>NZ_CM148566.1:0-1450000 GCF_056110345.1 Pseudomonas sp. TZ252
TCCCGCTCATGCATCGACCAGCTTCAACGCCTGGGATTCGACACCGTTCGATGACCGGTATGTCCTGCGCGACGAAGCCACGCTGGAGCCGTTACCCAATATCGCCGTTGAAGTGATACGAGGCGATGGTGGTGTGGTGAAACTGATGACCGACAGCCAGGGCCGTTTACCCAAGCAACAACACCTGGCCATGGACCCGGTGCAGATACGCATCCTGGGCAAGGGCAGTCACAACAGCGACACGGAGTCCAACACATGAGCAGCGAACCGCTCGAGCCGAATCAGGATGTGATCATCCCTCGCTCTCGCGACAGTCTGGGACGGCCTGTCTACAAGGCGCAGTTGACCCGTACCGACAACCAGAGCGAAAAGGTGGCACTGATTCGGCAGACCGCTCCCCTGCCGGTGATCTTCATTCCGGGGATCATGGGAACCAACCTGCGCAACAAGGCAGATAAAAGCGAGGTCTGGAGGCCGCCGAATGGTCTGTGGCCCATGGATGACCTGTTTGCCTCCATCGGTGCGTTGTGGACTTGGGCCTGGAGGGGTCCAAAGGCCCGTCAGGAGCTCCTGAAGGCTGAGCAAGTAGAAGTCGATGACCAGGGTACGATCGATGTCGGTCAATCTGGTTTGTCCGAAGAAGCTGCCCGCCTGCGCGGCTGGGGCAAGGTCATGCGCAGTGCGTATAACCCCGTCATGGGATTAATGGAGAGGCGACTGGATAACATCGTCAGCCGGCGGGAACTCCAGGCATGGTGGAATGACGAAGCCCTCTCTCCTCCTGGAGATCAGGGTGAGGAGCAGGGAAAGGTTGGGCCGATCGATGAAGAGGAATTGCTCAGGGCCAGCCGATACCAGTTCGATGTCTGGTGCGCCGGCTATAACTGGCTACAGTCCAACCGGCAGTCGGCGCTGGATGTACGCGACTATATCGAGAATACCGTGTTGCCTTTCTACCAAAAGGAGTGCGGTCTCGATCCCGAGCAGATGAGACGTATGAGGGTCATTCTGGTCACCCATTCGATGGGAGGGCTGGTGGCTCGCGCCCTGACGCAGTTGCACGGCTATGAGCGCGTATTGGGGGTGGTGCATGGCGTACAACCTGCGACAGGTTCCTCGACCATCTACCATCATATGCGCTGTGGCTATGAAGGTATCGCACAGGTCGTGCTGGGGCGAAATGCCGGTGAAGTGACAGCCATTGTCGCCAATTCGGCCGGCGCGCTGGAATTGGCCCCTAGCGCGGAATACCGGGAAGGGCGTCCCTGGCTGTTTCTATGCGACGCGCAGGGGCAGGTGCTCAAGGATATCGATGGAAAGCCTCGGGCTTATCCGCAGAATCAGGACCCTTATGAAGAGATATACAAGAACACTACGTGGTATGGATTGGTGCCTGAGCAAAATTCACAATATCTGGACATGTCAGACAAAAAAGAAGGTTTAAGAGTTGGCCCCCGTGATAACTTTGAAGACTTGATAGATAGCATTGCTAATTTTCATGGTGAATTGTCAGCAGCAGGATATCACTCAGAGACCTATGCCCATTACGGAGCTGACGATAGCCGCCATAGTTGGCGCGACCTGATCTGGAAGGGTGACCCTACCCCTCTGGAGACCCCCGGTGCCACACTCAACGACGATGAGAACGGCACTTACAACAGTTGGTTCCGCCGGGGCTTGCCCACCATAGTGCAGGGTCCGCTGGAGACGGGAAATCCTCTGGACGCTTCCGGTAGCGGAGGTGACGAAACGGTACCGACCGACTCCGGCCAGGCGCCTGCCCTGGCGGGCGTCAAGGCCAGCTTTCGGCATGGCAGCAAGGGCAAGGGACAGGCCAATACCAAACGGGGCTATGAGCACCAGGAGAGTTACAACGATGCTCGTGCTCAATGGGCAGCGCTATATGGGGTGATCAAAATCACCCAGTTGGCGGATTGGCATCCTAATGACAAAGGAGGGACATGATGCATCCCCGTCGGTTGCTTGCTGTACTTGGAGTGGTGGTCTTGACCAGCATGACCAGTTGCACTTCGTTTTCTTCTTCTCGGAGCTCTTCCATGGACAAGACCGGATGGATTACTCATTGCTTTGGTCGCTTTCTGATTGATCTGCCACCTGACGCGGTAATCAATGCCGGATACTACCTATGGGGAGACAGAATTGAGTACTTAGATGATAAACCTACCGAACTGGCAGCCAGGGTTGATCGTCTTGAACAAGAGTGGAGGACTCAGAGACATAAATCCAAAGGTAACATGTTTCTTCGTAAAATTGACTTTGGCAATGAATCAGTAGGTTTATTGTCTTGGTCTTCAGAGGTTGCCTCTAAAACCTATTTATTGGATACCTATGTTACATCTAAGCCTACGTGGCATGCCTATCGTTGGAAAGGGAAAGTTTCGGTAGACAGAGAGCAACATGCTGTGGAGATATCTAGGGCTTTAGCTCGAAATCTACGTTCTCGCGCGCCAAAAGAAATCCCCAGCGAGCCGGGCTTTTGCATCGACCACGCTTATATTGCAGGGGATAGTTTTCAAGTGGAGAGGTTTGGAGTGGGAGTCACTTTCCCTGAGCACCCCGGCGCGCGCTTTGAATTCCGCTCCTCCACGGGAGCTGAGCTAAACAGCCTTCTTGAGCGAGTCGACGGCTTCGTGCAAAACATGCTCTCCACGTTTGCAGGTATGGAAACATTAAGAAAAGGAAAGCATCCTGTCGGGAGCCTTCCCGGAGAGGAGTATCTGGTTGCGGGAAGCGATAAGGGGCAGCGCGGCTATACCTTCATGTGGGAGGTTCAAGGCAAGGAGGAATCGCTAACCGAGCCCAATCTTACTGCGGGACTGGCGGTACTGGAACGCAGCAATGAAAACGGTAAACCACCGCCCCCTGCCTTCAAATCGGATAAAGAAGCATTGGAACTGTGGGACACCATTGTCGATTCGATTCGCGTGCGCCCGACGTCTTCATCGCCACGTGGCGGAAATGCCGGTCCTTCCCCTGCTCCGAAACCCGCTACGCCTGGCGGCCAAACGCTCGGTGATCACTATGTCTATGAGGAATTCCTCTCCAGCCTGAAGCCAAAAGACAGCTGGCTGGACGACCTATAGGAGCAACCCGCGATGGACATCATTCGCCTTGGCGACACCACCAGCCATGGAGGCACGGTGATTGAGGCGTTCGGCCAGACCGACCTCAACGGCAAGCCGATGGCCGGTGTAGGCCACCAAGTGGTTTGTCCCTTGTGCAAGGGAACCTTCCCCATTACCGAAGGTAGCGCCCTGCTGGATGTGAATGGGGTCCCGGTCGCGCTACATGGGATGAAAACAGCTTGTGGTGCCAGCCTGATTGCCAGTGGCCCGTTGGGCGCTGCCGAAAACTGAAAAAGGGGGACGTTCGATATGCCGAACGACTTCGGCGACCTCCTTCGTGCCTCTCCTGTAGAACGCTCAGGAAAACTCCGCCGGCTTCTTGTCCAGCCTGACCTGCCCCGAGCCTTGGCACCTTGGCCAGTCTGCCGTTGTGCACTCCAGCAAGCGCTGGCGGCATTCTCTTTGCTCGTTGAGCGTCTCCATTGCCGCCAGGATCTACTGGCGCTCAGATAGCCGGTTGCTCTCGCGCACGTCGCTGCTTGTAGTCGCCAATGCAAGCAGGCGTTCCGCAAAGACCCATGGCTGATCCCGGGCGACAGGGTTCAAGGCCTTGCTGCACCGGGCTTGCGCTCACTGAGGTAGGGGTCGCTGAAAACTCCCAGCGGCTAGAGCACGTCGGCTATCCGACCAATGTCGTACACCGCCGGGCGTCCCGGGGGTAGCCGGCGCCAGTTCTATGGATACAGTGGAAGCAGCTCTGGAAAGCCTGTAGTAGACCGATTGGTCAACTACAAAAAATTACTTTGTATACAAAAAATCGATTGAATCGAGCACACAACGGGGATATAAAACACCCCACCGCATCGCCCTGAAGCCTGGGGTGGATGTTCGGCCAGAAATACCCGGCCGCCGGAACCTGCCTTTTCCGGTGTCCGCCTGCGACTGACAACAATAAAAACGCCTGAGGTGTTGCATGTCCGTGGTAACTGATCGCCGCATCCCCGACTCGCCCGTAGACCAGCGCCTGCCGCTGACGCAGCTGCTGCTGGTGGGCTTCCAGCATGTGCTGCTGATGTACGGTGGCGCCGTCGCCGTGCCTCTGATCGTCGGCCAGGCGGCCGGCCTCTCGCGCGAGGAAATTGCCTTCCTGATCAACGCCGACCTGCTGGTCGCCGGCATCGCCACCCTGGTCCAGTCGCTGGGCATCGGCCCGATGGGCATCCGCATGCCGGTGATGATGGGCGCCAGCTTCGCCGCCGTCGGCAGCATGGTGGCGATGGCCGGGATGCCCGGCGTGGGCATCACCGGGATCTTCGGCGCGACCATCGCCGCCGGCTTCTTCGGCATGCTCATCGCCCCCTTCATGTCGCGCATCGTGCGTTTCTTCCCGCCGCTGGTGACCGGCACGGTGATCACCTCGATCGGCATGTGCCTGTTCCCGGTGGCGATCAACTGGGCCGGCGGCGGCAAGGGCGCGGAAGACTTCGGCTCCCTGCACTTCCTGTTCCTCTCCAGCCTGGTGCTCTGCACCATCCTCCTGATCAACCGCTTCATGCGCGGTTTCTGGGTCAACATCTCGGTGCTGATGGGCATGGGCCTGGGCTACGCGATCGCCGGCGGCATGGGCATGGTCGACCTCGGCGGTCTGGCCGAGCGCCCCTGGTTCGACATCGTCACCCCGCTGCACTTCGGCGCGCCGACCTTCGACCTGGCGCCGATCCTGTCGATGTGCCTGGTGGTAGTGATCATCTTCGTCGAGTCCACCGGCATGTTCCTCGCCCTGGGCAAGATCACCGGCCGCGAGATCACCCCGACCGAACTGCGCCGCGGCCTGCTCTGCGACGCCGGCGCCTCGTTCTTCGCCGGCTTCCTGAACACCTTCACCCATTCCTCGTTCGCCCAGAACATCGGCCTGGTGCAGATGACCGGGGTGCGCAGCCGCTACGTCACGGTGGCCGCCGCCGGTTTCCTGATCCTCCTCAGCATGCTGCCCAAGGCCGCCTTCCTGGTCGCCTCGATCCCGCCGGCGGTACTCGGCGGCGCCGGCATCGCCATGTTCGGCATGGTCGCCGCCAGCGGCATCCAGATCCTCCACGAGGCCAACATCACCGACCGCCGCAACCAGTTGCTGGTGGCGGTAAGCATCGGCATGGGCATGGTGCCGGTGGTGCGCCCGGACTTCTTCGCCCGCCTGCCGGTCTGGATGGAGCCGATCACCCATAGCGGCATCGCCATGACCGCGATCTGGGCGGTGGTGCTGAACCTGCTGTTCAACATCCTCAGCCGCAACGACCGCAGCCACTTGTGCGGCAGCCACGCGCCGGCGCCCAAGCACTCCTGACTCCCTGGCGGACCGGCGACACTCCCGGTCCGCCCTTCCCTCGGGCCGGACTTCGTCCGGCTTCTTTTTTTCCGCTCGCGGTCCGCACCACTCAGTCCCGCCGAAGGAAAGGCCCCGCCTTGCGCTCCAGCAGATGCAGCAATTCCGCCTGCATGTAGGCGTAGTCGTCCGGGATATCCAGGCAGACCAGGCGCTTGCCTTTCATCGCCGCGGCGTGCCGGCGCAGCAGCGCCTGCCGGTGGCGGCGCTCCATGACGACGACCAGCGTCGCCCACTCCAGTTGCTCCCGCTCCAGGGGCGTCTCGGCGTCCGCCGCCAGCCCGGCGGAATCGGTCTCGACGCCCGGCCAGTCGGCGAACAGCCGTTCGGCGCTGGGACTACGCAGGCGGTTGCGGCTGCAGATGAACAAGACCCGGTGCATGGGAGGCTTTCCTTTGCTGGCGCGGCAGGTAGCATGACTTCTTCGCCGCGTTTCGGCGTTGCGCCGCGTCGCTTTTCCCGGGACGGGGCAGCGACCGGTGCGTGCCGGAACACGGTCACCCGGGTGGCATGGGGGAGGAAGCGGCGGATGGCGCCGTTGGTGCCATCGTCCCAGGAGGATACCGTCAGCCGCCGGTCATGCTCATGAAACGCAGCACCTGGACCTGCTCCTGGGCGTCGAAGTGATGCCGCTCCGGCTTCAGGTTCAGCGCCGCCACCAGTGCCGCGCTCAGGCGCTCGCGGTCGCCGGGATGGCTGCGCAGCAGTTCGCGCAGGTCGAGCGCCCCCTCGTGGCCGAGGCAGAGCACCAGCTTGCCCTCGGCGGTGACGCGCACGCGGTTGCAGTCGCCGCAGAAATTATTGCTGTGAGGTGAGATGAAGCCGATCCGGCTGGGCTCGTCGCCGATCTGGTAATACCGCGACGGCCCGCCGCTGCGCGCCAGGCTCGGGGTCAGCGGCCAGCGGCGCTCGATGATCGCGCGGACTTCGTCGCTGGTGCAGAGAGTCAGTTCGCGACGGTGGCTGGTGATGCTGCCCAGCGGCATTTCCTCGATGAAACTGATGTCCAACTGGTTGGCCAGGGCGTACTCGACCAGGTCGAGGATCTCGTCGTCGTTGCGGCCCTTCTGTACCACGCAGTTCAGCTTGATCCGCTCGAAACCGGCTTCGCGCGCCGCCTGGATGCCGTCCAGCACCTGCTCCAGGCGATCGCTACGGGTGAAGGCGGCGAAGCGTTCGCGCTGCAGCGAGTCGAGGCTGACGTTGAGGCGGCGGACGCCGGCGGCCTTCAGCTCGGCGGCGCGCTCGCGCAGTTGCGAACCGTTGGTGGTGATCGCCAGGTCTTCCAGTTCCGCACGCTGCCCCAGGCGTGCCAGCAGGCCGGTGATGCCCTTGCGCACCAGCGGCTCGCCGCCGGTGATACGAATGCGCCGCACGCCGAGGCCGATGAAGGCGTCGGCCACCGCGTAAAGTTCCTCCAGGCTGAGGACCTGGTCGCGGGGAAGGAACTGCATGTCTTCGCTCATGCAGTAGGTGCAGCGGAAGTCGCAGCGATCCGTCACCGACAGGCGCAGGTAGGTGATGCGACGGCCGAAGGGATCGACCAGACGGGAATCGGACATAGTGACTCGTTCTGTTCCGGGGGCTCGCCCGGCGCTCGGTGGGTGAGTGCGAGCGGGCGACTCGATACCCCTAACGAATACTCCAAATACCGGAAAATGTATAGGGCAAATGAACCGGCGGGTCAGGATTTCCCGGGCCTCCGCCTCGCTCGCACCTTGCTTGAGGGGCGCTCCGGGCGGGTGCTACCATCCTCGGCTTCCTGCCGCCGTTGCAGCAATGAAGAACAAGGACTGATGACCAGCATCCGCGAGCGCAACAAGCGCCTGATCCTCCGCGCCGCCAGCGAGGAATTCGCCGACAAGGGCTTCGCGGCGACCAAGACCAGCGACATCGCCGCCCGCGCCGGCCTGCCCAAGCCCAACGTCTACTACTACTTCCAGTCCAAGGAAAACCTCTATCGCTGCGTGCTGGAAAGCATCGTCGAGCCGCTGCTGCAAGCGTCGGCGCCGTTCCGCGTGGAAGACGACCCGCTGCTCGCCCTGCCCGCCTACATCCGCTCGAAGATCCGCATCTCCCGCGAGCTGCCGCATGCCTCCAAGGTCTTCGCCAGCGAGATCATGCACGGCGCGCCGCACCTGCCGAAGGAATACCTCGACGAACTGAACGCCCAGGCCCAGCGCAACGTCACCTGCCTGCAGACCTGGATCGACCGTGGCCAGCTCGCCCCGGTGGACCCGCATCACCTGCTCTTCGCCATCTGGGCGGCGACCCAGACCTATGCCGACTTCGATTGGCAGATTTCCATCGTCACCGGCAAGGAACAGCTCAGCGACGCCGACTACGACGCTGCGGTGGAAACCATCACCCGCCTGGTCCTGAAAGGCTGCACGCCCGACGGGCAATCCGGCAAGAGCACCGGCCGGCTTCGGCCGCTGCCGCTCTGACCCGCCGCGGCGCGCTCAATCACGTGCCGCCCCCGCCCCAGCGCCGGCTTCGCACCGAGCGGCGTGACGCGGTATTCGACCCGCGGCGGCAGCTCCGCATACACCTCGCCTGGACGCTATCGGCGGAGTTGCTCGAGCGCGGTATCCGGGTCAACGCCCTGAACCCGGGGCCGCCCCGGACGCCAGCGCTGGACAAAGCCGCTACCGATCTCGAGGCCACCCAGGCGCTGAGGGAGAAGATTGGCCGGGACGCCTGGGGGAGCCGCTGGAGATCGCCAGTGCCGCGCTATTCCTGGCCTCGAACGAGCCCCGCTGCAGGTATGGCACGGAGAGCCTGGTGGATGGCGGCGTACGCCACCTGAAGAAGGGAGCGAAGGCCCGGTCCTGGTGAGCGGGCCGCAAGCTCAACCGGCGTCGGGCACCAGCCCGACCGCCAGCACGCCCTGGATCGCGCATTGCTCGTCGATATCCGAGGTATCGCCGCTGATACCGACCGCGCCGACCACCTCTGCCTTGTCGTTGCGAATCAGCACCCCGCCCGGCGCCGGAACCAGATTGCCATGGGCCAGGGTGTTCACCGCGGAAATGAACGAAGGCCGCTGCTGCGCATCCGCCGCCAGCAGCCGCGACGACTTGCCCAGGGCCACGGCGCCCCAGGCCTTGCCGATGGCGATCTGCGGTCGCAGCATGCTGGCGCCGTCCTCGCGCTGCAGCGCCACCAGGTGGCCGCCAGCATCGAGCACCGCGATGGTCAGGGGCGCGGTGGACAGCTCGCGCCCCACCGCCAGCGCCTGGCGGGTAATGCCCAGCGCGGTTTCCAGACTGATGGTGGTCATGGTCGTTCCTCTCGAGTTGTTAAGGCTAGAAATCGGGAAACCACCCGCTATGCGGGCGCGTTCGAAAATTTGTACCCAATCTAGTAGCCGACCGGCCCTACGAAAGCAACATTCCAGAACAATATGAACATAATTTTGTATACATTTTTTCAAACGCTGGTTTTATAAGCCAGCTAACAAAAATTGTAATTCATTGTTTTTATTATGGAAAAATTGATTTCAGCGACTTTTTTCAGCGTATACAACCCATCTTGACCTTGCGCTCCCCCTCTGCCTAGAATCGTTCCAACTTTTGTACACAATTAGTATAAGAACGAGGAACAAAACGATGGCCAGAATGAGAGCAATCGAAGCCGCCGTACTGGTGATGCGCCGCGAAGGCGTGGATACCGCGTTCGGCGTCCCCGGTGCCGCGATCAACCCCATGTACGCCGCGCTGAAGAAGATCGGCGGCATCGACCATGTCCTGGCCCGTCACGTCGAAGGCGCCTCGCACATGGCCGAGGGCTACACCCGTACCAAGGCCGGCAACATCGGCGTCTGCATCGGCACCTCCGGCCCTGCCGGCACCGACATGATCACCGGCCTCTACTCCGCCTCCGCCGACTCCATCCCGATTCTCTGCATTACCGGCCAGGCACCGCGCGCCCGCCTGCACAAGGAAGACTTCCAGGCGGTCGACATCTCCAGCATCGCCGCGCCGGTGGCCAAGTGGGCGACCACCGTGCTGGAACCGGCCCAGGTCCCCTATGTATTCCAGAAGGCCTTCCAGCTGATGCGCAGCGACCGGCCCGGCCCGGTACTGATCGACCTGCCGTTCGACGTACAGATGGCCGAGATCGAGTTCGACATCGACGCCTACGAGCCCCTCCCGGTGAGCAAGCCGAAGGCCACCCGGGTCCAGGCCGAGAAGGTCCTGGCCATGCTCGACGAAGCCGAGCGCCCGCTGCTGGTGGCCGGCGGCGGCATCTTCAACGCCGACGCCGCCGAGCGCTTCCGCGAATTCGCCGAGCTGACCGGCATCCCGGTGATCCCGACCCTGATGGGCTGGGGCGTAATCCCCGACGACCACCCGCAGATGGCCGGCATGGTCGGCCTGCAGACCTCGCACCGCTACGGCAACGCCACCCTGCTGGAATCCGACCTGGTGCTCGGCATCGGCAACCGCTGGGCCAACCGCCACACCGGCAGCGTCGAGGTCTATACCGAAGGTCGCCGCTTCATCCATGTCGACATCGAACCGACCCAGATCGGCCGGGTGTTCATGCCCGACCTGGGCATCGTCTCCGACGCCGGCGCCGCCCTCGACGCATTCCTCGAAGTGGCCCGCGAGTGGAAGGCCGCCGGCAAGCTGAAGTCGCGCGCCGCCTGGCTGGAAAGCTGCCAGCAGCGCAAACGCACGCTGCAGCGCAAGACCCACTTCGACAACGTGCCGGTGAAACCGCAGCGCGTCTACGAAGAGATGAACGAGTTCTTCGGCAAGGATGCCTGCTACGTCAGCACCATCGGCCTGTCGCAGATCGCCGGCGCACAGTTCCTCCACGTCTACCAACCGCGCCACTGGATCAACTGCGGCCAGGCCGGCCCGCTGGGCTGGACCATTCCCGCCGCGCTGGGGGTGGTCAAGGCCGACCCGAGCCGCCAGGTGGTGGCGCTCTCCGGCGACTACGACTTCCAGTTCATGATCGAGGAACTGGCGGTCGGCGCGCAGTTCAAGCTGCCCTATATCCACGTACTGGTGAACAACTCCTACCTGGGCCTGATCCGCCAGGCGCAGCGCGGCTTCGACATGGACTATTGCGTGCAGCTGGCCTTCGACAACATCAACGCCCCCGAGCTGGAAGGCTACGGCGTCGACCACGTCGCGGTGGTCGAGGGCCTGGGCTGCAAGGCGATCCGGGTGTTCGACCCGAACGAGATCGGCGCCGCCCTGGCCAAGGCCCGCGAACTGATGCAGCAGCACCAGGTGCCGGTGGTGGTCGAGGTGATCCTGGAGCGCGTCACCAACATCTCCATGGGTACCGAGATCAACGCCATCAACGAGTTCGAGGAACTGGCCGAGAAAGGCGCCGACGCGCCGACCGCCATCTCGCTGCTCGACTGATCGCCGGCCTTTCCCGGAGGCGCGGACGGTGCGTGCGACACCCCGCCCCCGGCGAAAGGCCTCCCGAACGTTTGACCGAACGATAGGAGCAAGACATGCCCCGTTTCTGTGCCAACCTGTCCATGCTGTTCACCGAGGTGGATTTCCTCGAACGCTTCGACGCCGCCGCCAAGGCCGGCTTCGCCGGCGTCGAGTACCTCTTCCCCTATGACGTCGAGGCCGAGGCGATCAAGGCCCGCCTGGAAGCCAACGGCCTGGAGCAGGTGCTGTTCAACCTGCCGGCCGGCGACTGGGCCAAGGGCGAGCGCGGCATCGCCTGCCACCCGGATCGGGTCCAGGAGTTCCGCGAGGGGGTCGACAAGGCCATCGCCTACGCCAGGGTGCTGGGCAACCGCCAGGTGAACTGCCTCGCCGGGATCCGGCCGCAGGGGCACGACTGCGCCAGCGTCGAGAAGACCTTCGTCGACAACCTGCGCTACGCCGCCGACAAGCTGGAAGCCGCAGGCATCCGCCTGGTCATGGAGATGATCAACACCCTCGACATCCCCGGCTTCTACCTGCAGAACACCCGCCAGGCCCTGGAGATCCGCGACAAGGTCGGCAGCGCCAACCTGTTCCTGCAATACGACATCTATCACATGCAGATCATGGAAGGCGACCTGGCCCGCACCCTGGAAAACCAGTTGGCGGCGATCAACCACGTGCAACTCGCCGACAACCCCGGCCGCCACGAACCGGGCACCGGCGAGATCAACTACCGCTTCCTCTTCGAGCACCTGGACCGCATCGGCTACCAGGGCTGGATCGGCTGCGAGTACAAGCCGGCCACCACCACCGAAGCCGGCCTCGGCTGGATGAAGACGCACAACGTCGTCTGATCCGCACCCACGAACAAGACGCTCCCGCCTCCCTGCGCGGAGCCACTCGACAGACAGAACCAGGAGACACTCTCATGGCCAAGATCGGATTCATCGGCACCGGAATCATGGGCAAGCCCATGGCGCAGAACCTGCAGAAGGCCGGCCACAGCCTGTTCCTTTCCACCCACCACGACGCCGCTCCGGCCGACCTGCTGGAGGCCGGCGCCATTGCCCTGGCCAACCCGAAGGAAGTGGCCCAGGAAGCCGAGTTCATCATCGTCATGGTGCCGGACACCCCGCAGGTCGAGGATGTGCTGTTCCGCAAGGACGGTATCGCCGAGGGCGTCGGCCCGAACAAGGTGGTGATCGACATGAGTTCGATCTCCCCCACCGCCACCAAGGGCTTCGCCGAGAAGATCAAGGCTACCGGCGCGCAGTACCTGGACGCCCCGGTCTCCGGCGGCGAGGTCGGCGCCAAGGCGGCGACCCTGAGCATCATGGTCGGCGGCTGCCCGAACACCTTCGAACGCGCCTTGCCGCTGTTCCAGGCGATGGGCAAGAACATCACCCGCGTCGGCGGCAACGGCGACGGCCAGACCGCCAAGGTGGCCAACCAGATCATCGTCGCGCTGAACATCCAGGCGGTCGCCGAGGCCCTGCTGTTCGCCGCCCGCAACGGCGCCGATCCGGCCAAGGTGCGCGAGGCGCTGATGGGTGGCTTCGCCTCCTCGCGGATCCTCGAGGTGCACGGCGAACGCATGGTCAAGGGCACCTTCGACCCGGGCTTCCGCATCAGCCTGCACCAGAAGGACCTCAACCTGGCCCTGGCCGGCGCCCGCGAGCTGAACCTGAACCTGCCCAACACCGCCAACGCCCAGCAGGTGTTCAGCACCTGCGCGGCCATCGGCGGCAGTAACTGGGACCACTCGGCGCTGATCAAGGGCCTGGAGCACATGGCCAACTTCTCGATCCGCGACGAGTGATCCGCAGTCCGCGCGGGCCGTCACCCCGCGCGGAGCGACGAACCCCTTTTCGAAGGGCTCGGGGAGAGGAACGGTCGGCGAACTCCGGTGTTCGCCGCCGCCCTCTTCCTTCCCCGCCCACAAGGCGGGGTAAAGGAAGCGAACGCCCGGCCGGGAGATTCACGGCCTCTGCGTCCGGGCGCCTCGCTTCCATTCCCCAGTTCCCGCCGGCGCGGGTGCTGCGGAATGGAAGCGTCGACGACGCTGCGACCGCCGGCCCGACCGGCGGCACGACAACAAGAAATTCGGAGCCTGTCATGAGTACCGATCCACGCGCCTTTCTCACCGAGCTGTTCAATACCGCGGTGGCAGCCGGCCATCCCTACCAGGTGCTGGCCGACCACCTGCCGGAAGATCGCAGCGGGCGCGCCATCGTCATCGGTGCCGGCAAGGCCGCCGGAGCCATGGCCGAAGTGGTGGAGAAGCACTGGCAGGGCGAGATCCAGGGCCTGGTAGTGGCGCCTTACCGCTACGGCGCGCAATGCAGTCGCATCGAGGTGGTGGAAGCCTCCCATCCGGTGCCCGACGACGCCGGCGAGCGCGTCGCCCGTCGCGTGCTGGAACTGATCAGCGGCCTGAACGAGAGCGACCGGGTGATCTTCCTTCTCTCCGGCGGCGGCTCCGCACTGCTTTCGCTGCCTGCCGAAGGCATCGGCCTGGCGGACAAGCAGGCGGTGAACAAGGCGCTGCTCAAGTCCGGCGCCGCCATCGGCGAGATGAACTGCGTGCGCAAGCACCTCTCGGCGATCAAGGGCGGTCGCCTGGCCAAGGCCTGCTGGCCGGCCAGCGTCTATACCTACGCGATTTCCGACGTTCCCGGCGACGAGGCCACGGTGATCGCCTCCGGCCCCAGCGTCGGCGACCCGACCACCTCCGCCGACGCCCTGGCGATCCTCAAGCGCTACGCCATCGACGTGCCGCAGAACGTCCTCGACTGGCTCGCCGACCCGCGCTCGGAAACCGTCAAGCCCGACGACCCGTGCCTGGCGCGCAGCCACTTCCAGTTGATCGCCACGCCACAGAACGCCCTCGACGCAGCAGCGGTGAAGTGCCGCGCGGCCGGCTTCTCGACGCTGATCCTCGGCGACCTGGAGGGCGAGGCGCGGGAGGTCGCCAAGGTCCACGCCGGCATCGCCCGGCAGATCCGCAAGCACGGCCAGCCGCTGGCGGCGCCCTGCGTGATCCTCTCCGGCGGCGAGACCACCGTCACCGTGCGCGGCAACGGTCGCGGCGGACGCAACGCCGAGTTCCTCCTCAGCCTCACCGCCGAGCTCAAGGGCGAACCGAACATCTGGGCCCTGGCCGGCGACACCGACGGCATCGACGGCTCGGAAGACAACGCCGGCGCGCTGATGACGCCCTGCTCCCATGCCCGCGGCGAAAAGGCCGGGCTGAAGATCCGCGACGAGCTCGACGACAACAACGGCTACGGCTATTTCCAGGCCCTCGGCGACCTGCTGGTGACCGGACCGACCCGCACCAACGTGAACGACTTCCGCGCCATTCTCATCCTCGAGTCCTGACATGACAGCCGACAAGAAAGCCAAGATCCTTGCCACCCTCGGCCCGGCCACCCGCAGCCGCGACGATATCCGTGCCCTGGTGGAGGCCGGCGCCAACCTGTTCCGCCTGAACTTCAGCCACGGCGACTACGCCGATCACGCGCAGCGCTTCGCCTGGGTGCGCGAGGTGGAAGCGGAGCTGAACTACCCGATCGGCGTGCTCATGGACCTGCAGGGTCCGAAGCTGCGGGTCGGCCGCTTCGCCGCCGGTGCCGTGCAATTGCAGCGTGGGCAGACCTTCACCCTCGACCTCAGCGACGCCCCCGGCGACGAGCGGCGGGTCAACCTGCCGCATCCGGAGATCATCCATGCCCTGGAACCGGGCATGAGCCTGCTGCTGGACGACGGCAAGATCCGCCTGGAAGTGGTCAACTGCCACAGCGACGCCATCGAGACCCGCGTGGCGGTGGGTGGCGAGCTGTCCGATCGCAAGGGCGTCAACGTGCCGGAAGCGGTGCTGCAACTCAGCCCGCTGACCGACAAGGACCGCCGCGACTTGGCCTTCGGCCTGGAACTGGGGGTCGACTGGGTGGCGCTGTCCTTCGTGCAACGCCCGGAGGACATCGACGAGGCCCGTGGGCTGATCGGCGACAAGGCCTTCCTCATGGCCAAGATCGAGAAGCCCAGCGCGGTGAGCGCTATCGAGGCGATCGCCGAGCGCGCCGACGCGATCATGGTGGCGCGCGGCGACCTCGGCGTAGAGGTGCCGGCGGAGAGCGTGCCGGGCATCCAGAAACGCATCGTCCAGGTCTGCCGCCAGCTCGGCAAGCCGGTGGTGGTGGCCACCCAGATGCTCGAGTCGATGCGCTTCTCCCCCGCCCCGACCCGCGCCGAGGTGACCGACGTAGCCACCGCGGTGGGCGCCGGCGCCGACGCGGTGATGCTTTCGGCGGAAACCGCTTCCGGACAATACCCTCGCGAGGCGGTAGAGATGATGGCGAAGATCGTCCGCCAGGTGGAGGCCGAGCCGGACTACCACGTCCAGCTCGAGGTCAACCGTCCGCAGCCCGACGCTACCGTCTCCGATGCGATCAGCTGCGCGATCCGCCGGGTCAGCCGGATCCTCCCGGTGGCGGTGCTGGTGAACTACACCGAGTCGGGCAACTCGACCCTGCGCGCCGCCCGCGAGCGGCCCAAGGCGCCGATCCTCAGCCTGACCCCGAACCTGCGCACCGCGCGGCGACTGACCGTGGCCTGGGGCGTGTATTCGGTGGTCAACGAGCAACTGGCGCACGTCGACGAGATCTGCTCGACCGCCCTCGACATCGCCCTGGCCCAGCGCATGGCGCGCCGCGGCGACACCGTGGTGGTCACCGCTGGCGTGCCGTTCGGTCGCCCCGGCTCGACCAACATGCTGCGCATCGAGACCGTGGCGCCGCCGCTGGGAGGCCTCTGAAGCAACGAGTTCGGTCCGGCTCGCGCCGTCCCCCCGGGCATGCGAGTCGGGCCACCCTTGTCTCTCTCGGATGGATGGGGCCGGAAATACGGGGCCGCGTCTCCATCCATCCGGGAAAGACCTTCTTGTCGGACCATGGCCTCCCTCGCGCACTCCCATGCAGGCCATGGACATTCAAGGCCTCCGGTTCAACTCCTGCCGGAGGTCTTTTTTTCTTCTTGGAACGCCCTGCATGCATGACCCTCGCCTGGCCTTCTCGTCCGGGGTGCGTCGCCTCCGCGCCAGACCCTACAATGACCGCCCCCGCCCCTCGCGCAGGCCTGGCATCTCCGTGCCTGCCGAGCGGCCCTTGCCGCACTGACCGCCATGCCCCTGCAATCTCTCCTCAATGCATCCCGAATCCTCCTGCGCGGCATCAGCCAGGTGTTCCTCCAGGGCGACCCACGCCTGGGCCTGGCCTGTCTGCTGGCGATCGCCGTCGGCGCGCCGCCGCTGCTCGCCGGCGCCCTCCTTGGCGGCGCCCTCGGCCCGTTGCTGGCGCGCCTGTTGCACTGCGCCGACAGCGACATCGAGGCCGGGCTGTACGGCTACAACGCCGTGCTGATCGGCATGCTGCTGGCATTCCGCTTCGCCTGGTCGCCGGGGCTGGTGTCGCTGGTAGCGCTCGGCTGCCTGGCCAGCGTGGCGTTGCAGCGCCTGTTCCTGCATGGGCTGCGCCGACGCCGCTGGCTACCGCCCTATACCCTGGGCTTCGTCCTCAACGGCTGGTGGCTGGTGCCCCTCGGCGCCTGGCTAGGCCTGGCCCCGGCGGCCCATGGCGGCTGCTTCAGCTGCGCCTGGAGCGGCACGGCGGAGCTGGCGGCGCTAGCGCTGGGGATCGGCGAGATCATCTTCCTCGGTGAACCGCTGGCAGGGCTGCTGGTCTGGCTCGGCCTGCTGCTGGTCTCGCGTCCCTCGGCCGCCTGGGCCCTCGCCGGCGCCGCGGCCAGCCTGCCGCTGGCCTGGCTGCTGGGCTACGACTGGGCGAGCGCGCTCGCCGGGTTCTACGGCCTGAACGCCGCCCTTGCCGGGCTGGCCCTGGCCTTGCGCTACCGCAGCGTCTGGCCGCCACTGCTCGGCATGGGCCTGGCGGTGGCGCTGCAACCGCTGTTCGGCCTGCTCGGCCTGCCGGCGCTGACCGCACCGTTCATCCTCGCCTGCCTGCTTTGCATCGGCGGCGAGCGCCTGTACCTGCGCCTGGCCGGCAGCCTCGGCGCGCGCCTCGGCCGGCGACGCTCCTGAGCGGGGGAACGCTGGCGCCGGCGGGCTAGTCTGGTAAGGTGCCGCATCCATCATCAGGAGCCACGATGAGCGCACCCGACAGCTGGCGCGAACGCCTCTACATCGTCATCTTCCAGACCGACACCCGCGACGGCCGGCGCTTCGACAGCGCGCTACTGCTGGTGATCCTGGCCAGCCTGCTGGTAGTGATGATCGACAGCATCGACGAAATCCACCAGGACTACGGCGACCTGCTGGCCTACATCGAATGGGGCTTCACCGGCATCTTCCTGGTGGAATACCTGCTGCGCCTGTACTGCTCGCCCAAGCCGCTGCGCTATGCCTTCAGCTTCTACGGCCTGGTCGACCTGCTGGCGATCCTCCCCGGCTTCCTCGCCCTGCTCTACCCCGACGCCCAGTACCTGCTGATCGTCCGGGTGATACGCATGCTGCGGATCTTCCGCGTGCTCAAGCTACGCCAGTACCTGAGCCAGGCCAATTTCCTGCTCACCGCCCTGCGCGGCAGCAAGCAGAAGATCATCGTGTTCTTCCTCACCGTGATGACCCTGGTCACCGTGTTCGGCGCGCTGATGTACGTGGTCGAAGGCCCGGAGCACGGTTTCACCAGCATCCCCCGCGGCATCTACTGGGCGATCGTCACCCTGACCACGGTCGGCTTCGGCGACATCACCCCGAAGACCCCGCTCGGCCAGGCCATCGCCAGCCTGGTGATGCTCACCGGCTACTCGATCATCGCGGTGCCCACCGGGATCTTCACCGCCGAACTCGCCACCGCGATGCGCCAGGACCCGGCCAACCTGTTGCAGCGGGATTGCCCGGTGTGCCGCAAGGCGACCCACGAAGTGCAGGCGGCATTCTGCTGCCGCTGCGGCAACCCGTTGTTCCCTCGCGAGGAAGGCAGCCATGGGAAGTCTTGACCGGCAGCGCTGGGACGCCCTCTGGCAGCGACTCGGCGGCAACCCGCCGGCGGATGCCTTCGACGCGCTGCTGGCGGCCTATGGCGGGGCCGACCGGCACTACCACAGCGATCGCCACATCCTCGCCTGCCTGGAGCACTTCGACCGCTGGCGCCAACTGGCGCTGCGGCCGGACCTGGTGGAGCTGGCGTTGTGGACCCACGACCTGGTCTACGACACCCAGCGCCAGGACAACGAGGCCGCCAGCGCCGCCAGCACCGAGCACTGGCTCGACCAGGCCGGGCTGGCGGCGCTGCGGCCGGCCCTGCGCGAACTGATCATGGCCACCTGTCACCAGGCGCCGCCGGGAGACGCCGACGCAGCCCTGGTGGTGGATCTCGACCTCGCCATCCTCGCCGCGCCGGCGCCGGTCTACGCACGCTACGAGGCGGACGTCCGCGCCGAATACGCCTGGGTGCCGGAACCGCTGTTCCGCGCCGGGCGCGGCAAGTTGCTGCGCCAGTTGCTGGAGCAACCGGCGCTGTACCACTGCGAACCGCTGCGGCAGCGCTGGGAGGCCGCCGCCCGCGCCAACCTGCGCGGTGCCCTGGAGCGCCTGGAACAGCCGGCCTGAGCCGCACGGGAAAATTTCTTCGCACCGCTTAACCCGTCTTTCGCCGTGCTTGCGTCTCAGGCAGCAGGAAGGAACCGCACGCACGGGTTCCTCGCCCCTCCATCCGCCCAAGGAAGAGATATCGTGAATCGACTCGCCGCCTCTCCGCTCCTGTTCGCCGGCCTGTTCGCCAGCGCTCCGTTGCTGGCCGCGCCACAAGCGGTCGACAGCCGCATCAGCGCGGTCACCGTCTATGCCGACCGTGCCGTGGTCACCCGCACCGCCCGCCTGCAATTGCCCAAGGGCCAGCATGAGATCGCCCTGGAGCAACTGCCCTTCCAGCTCGACGACGCCAGCCTGCGCGCGTCCCTCGGCGCCAGCGCCGCCGCCACCCTGCTCGACGTCAGCAGCGCCGCGCAACGGGTCGAGCGCCCGGACGACAACCGTGTGCAGCAACTCGACCAGCAACTGCGCGAGATAGACCGGCAACTGCGGGAAATCCATGACCGCGGCAGCGTGCTCGAAGCGCAGAAGAAGTTCCTCGCCGACATCCAGAGCGGCAGCACCCAGCCCGGCAAGGATCGCCCCATGCCCGGCATCGACGAGCTGAAGAGCCTGCTGCAACTGACCGAAGGCAACCTCGAACGCCTGCTCGCCGAGCAGCGCCAGCTGGACGACCGCGCCGCCGAACTGGAACAGCGCAAGCAGCAGTTGCAGGAGCAGCGCGGCACCCTCAACGGCGACGGCAAGCGCTTCAAGCGCGCGGTCCTGCGGGTCGCCCTGGAGCAACCGGCACAGGTCGAGGTGAAGCTCGACTACACCCTGCGCGACGCCTCCTGGCAGCCGACCTACGACGCACGCCTGCGCGACGGCGCGAAGACCATCGAACTGACCTACCAGGGCCTGGTCCGGCAGAGCAGCGGCGAAGACTGGACCGACGTCGACCTGACCCTCTCCACCGCCCGTCCGGCCCTGGGCGGCAACGTACCGCGGCTGAATCCCTGGATCGTCGACATCGACGCGCCCAACGCCTACTACGGTGCCGAGATGGCCATGCAGGACGTTCCGGCGCCCATGCCGCAAGCCGCTCCCATCGCCAGGACCTCGGCGAAGATGGCCATGCCGGCCCCGGCGCCGAAGCTGGCCGAGGCGCGGCTCGCCACCGCGGAGGTCAGCAGCGGCGCCGCCAGCGCCTCTTTCCACATCCCCGTGCCGGCGACCCTGAACAGCGACGGCAGCGCGCAGAAGGTCACCATCGCCCGCCTGGAAATGCCGGCCAAGCTGCGCTATCTGGCGGCCCCGGCCCTGCGCGAAACCGCCTACCTGGAGGCGGAGACCCGCAACGACAGCGACTACCCGCTGCTCCCCGGCACCCTGAATACCTTTCTCGGCAACAGCTTCGTCGCCAGCGGCCATCTGCGCGGGGTGATGCCCGGCGAGAGCTTCGAACTGGCACTGGGCGCCGACGAGGGCATCGGCATCGAACGCAAGCTGGTCAAGCGCTATACCGACAGCAGCGGCCTGATCGGCAACCGCACGCGGGTCAACTACGAATTCCGCATCGACGTGCGCAACAACCACAAGAACGCCGAACGCGTGCAGTTCGAGGACCAGTTGCCGGTCTCGCGCAACGAGCAGATCCAGGTCACCTTGCTGGAACCCAAGGCGCAGGAAGTCAAGCGCGAGGACGACGGCAAGCTGAAGTGGGACTGGACCCTGCAACCCGGCGAGAAACGCAGCGCCACCCTGAAGTTCAGCGTGGAGTATCCCAAGGACCTGGCGGTCAGCGGCCTCGACTAGCGCTGGCCAAAGCGCCGGCCGCGGCATAGGCTCGAGCGGGTAATAAGCAAAGCAGTTTTTGATATTTACCCTGCATATAACCCGACGTTATAGTCGAGCCACTACAACATGCTCAAAGGAACTGCCCTGTGAAACGACTGTTCAGCGCCTCCCTGCTGGCCGCCGGCCTGGCGCTCGGCGGCGCCGCTCACGCCGCCCAGCCCCTGCTCAACGTCTCCTACGACGTGATGCGCGACTTCTACAAGGAATACAACCCGGCCTTCCAGAAATACTGGAAAGCGGAGAAAGGCGAGAACATCACCATCCAGATGTCCCATGGCGGTTCCAGCAAGCAGGCGCGCTCGGTGATCGACGGTCTGCCCGCCGACGTCATCACCATGAACCAGGCCACCGACATCGACGCCCTCGCCGACAACGGCGGCCTGGTGCCGAAGGACTGGGCGACCCGCCTGCCGAACAACAGCGCGCCGTTCACCTCGGCCACCGTGTTCATCGTTCGCAAGGGCAACCCCAAGGCCCTGAAGGACTGGCCGGACCTGCTCAAGGACGGCGTCCAGGTAGTGGTGCCGAACCCCAAGACCTCCGGCAACGGCCGCTATACCTATCTCTCCGCCTGGGGCTACGTGCTGAAGAACGGCGGTGACGAGAACAAGGCCAAGGAATTCGTCGGCAAGCTGTTCAAGCAGGTACCGGTGCTCGACACCGGCGGCCGCGCCGCCACCACTACCTTCATGCAGAACCAGATCGGCGACGTACTGGTGACCTTCGAGAACGAAGCCGAGATGATCGCCCGCGAATTCGGCCGAGGCGGCTTCGAGGTGGTCTACCCGAGCGTGTCCGCCGAGGCCGAGCCCCCCGTGGCGGTGGTCGACAAGGTGGTCGAGAAGAAAGGCAGCCGCGCCCAGGCCGAGGCCTACCTGAAGTACCTGTGGTCGGACGAGGGCCAGACCATCGCCGCCAACAACTACCTGCGCCCGCGCAACCCGGAGATCCTCGCCAAGTTCGCCGACCGCTTCCCGAAAGTCGACTTCTTCTCGGTGGAGAGGACCTTCGGCGACTGGCGCAGCGTGCAGAAGACCCACTTCATCGACGGCGGCGTATTCGACCAGATCTACAGCCCCAACTGATCCCTCGCCGCTTGACGAAAAAGCCGGAAGCGCTCGCGCTTCCGGCTTTTTCATTCGGCTTGCAGTTCAGCCACTGCCGCCTCAGCGAAACTCGTGCTCCACCTCGGACCAGAGGCTGACCCGCTGTCCGCCGGCCTCGAAGAACTCCATCTCGCGGCGGATGCCGGCGCTGTCTCGCCAGCCCGGCAGGTCGAGGACGATCAGCTCTTCCAGGTGATCCATGTAGAAGGCGTCCACCGGCGCCCACAACCTGCCGATCGCCGCGCGGTCGAGCTCGGCCAGGCACAGGTTGATCGGGTGGGACATGGAGACCTGGCTGAATACCACGTGGCCGGCGCGGACGATGGTCGCCGCGACCTCGTTGCAGGCACGGAAGCGCTGCTCGACCACCTCGGCGTCGGCATGGCTGTAGGGACAGGCTAGGAATATCTTGCGCATGGTTACCTCGTTGCGGAAAGCGACGCCGCGATGGCTCGCGGCGCTCGTCGGGGGATGTTTCAGGCTGCGTGCAGGGCGCTTTTTTCCGCCTCGTCATGCTCCTGCTCCTGCCGCGCATAGCGCTCGGCGGCAGGCACCGAGATGCGGATGGCGATGAATACCGCCAGCAGGCCGCCGAACAATTTGCCGAGCAGGATCGGCAGGATCAGCGTCGGCTGGAAGTTGGCGGTGAATGCCAGGTGATCGCCGATGGTGGCCTGGGCGCAGACGCCCAGGGCCACGCAAAGCACCTTGTCGCGAGCATTCATGTATTTGAACAGGTGGTAGGTGGCGATGATGTTCGCCAGTACCATGACAAAGGCGGTGGCGCCCGGCTGGGACAGCCCCAGGTAACGGCCGAGGACCGCCATCGGGCGCTTGCAGTAGCGCTGGAACAGGTAGCAGATGGGGAAGGTCCCGGCCAGCATGATGCCGATGTAGCCAGCGATCTCGATGGCGCGGAACAACTCTTTCTCGTCGGCGAACATCGGGTCGAAGCCCCAGCCGCCGAAGACCTTGGTGAAGACTCCGGTGAAGTGCTGGACGATGGAAAGCGCCAGGGCCATCTTGATGAACGCGTCCATCACCTTGCCGAATACCAGGAACCCGGTGACCATCGCCGTCGCCCGGTACTTCAGGCCGGCGGCCAGCAGGAAGCAGAAGACGAACAGCGGCGCCAGCAGCCGAAGCATGTCGAGGAAGTCCAGCGACAGGTAGTGCAGGGCCGGCGAACCGGTCGATACCAGTTCGCGCACCGGGATGTGGTTGAGGGTAATCAGCAGCAACGCCGCCAGCACCGCGAACGGAATGCTGATCAACCCGGCCATCGCCCCCAGCGCCAGGTACTTGTGGTCCTTGCGCTCGAGCATGGTCAGGCCGACCGGGATCAGGTAGACGATGGTCGCGCCGGAGGTGTAGCCCACCAGCATGGCAGTAATCCACATGTCGCGGTTGGCGGTCAGGGCATCGGCCAACTGGTAGCCGCCCATGTCCACCGCGATGATCGACAGCGCGGCGATGGATACGTCGGAACCGAGGGTCTGGAAGAACGGGCCGAGGGCATGGGAAATCGCCTTCGACAGATAGGGAATGGCTACCATGATGCCGGCCTGGGCGAGGAACACCGGACCGATGGCGTGGATGCCGTTGACGAACTCGCGGCCCAGACCGCTTTCCGGGCGCAGGATGGAAGCCAGCGCGCCAAGTACCGCACCCAGCATGATCAGGTAAATCACATAGTTTCCGAACTCGGCCATCTGCGTCGTTCTCCCCTCGGCAGGCTCCCGTAGCGGGATGCGTTCTTCTGGTTGTCTGGTCGGGAGGCCGGCCACGCCGGTCGCTCCGCCGAAGCGAACACTCGCATTTCGCGTGCCACAATTTGGTTTTCGTGTTGATTTGAAGGTTCGTTTTACCTAAATTGGTCACCCATACGGTCAAGTAGGCGGCCAATCCAAGAGCGTACCTGCCTTACGGACCTGTGGGATTTTCCGCCGGGCCTGCGCAAAGCCTCGCCCCGCCCCCTTCCGCCCAGCGCCGCCAGGCGCTACCGGGCGATTCACGGTAACAATCGCCGCACCAGGATGCGGCCCATGGGAGAACACGATGCGCCCCGAGGAACGCCGCCGCCACATTCTCGAATTGTTGCGCCAGCGCGAGCGGATCTCGGTGGACGAACTGGCGCGGACCCTTTCCACCTCTCAGGAAACCATTCGCCGCGACCTCGCCGCGCTGGCCGAACAAGGCCTGGTCAGCAAATTCCACGGAGGGGCCGCCCTGCCGCCCAGCGGCGAGCACGAGAACGCCTTCCAGACGCGAATGAACGAGCACGCCCAGGAAAAACGCGCAGTCGCCCGCTACGCCGCCGGCCTGTTCGGGCCCGGTGACAGCATCTTCATCGACACCGGCACCACCACCCTGCTGTTCGCCCGCGAACTGGCGCGCCAGAGCCATCTGACGGTGATCACCAACTCGCTGTTGATCGCCGGCAGCGTCGGCGCCTCCGGCAACCGTGCATTCATGATCGGCGGCGAGTACCGCCCGGAATCCGAACAGAACGTCGGCGCCCTGGCCATCGAGCAGATCGCCCGGTTCAACGCCGAGCATGCGGTGATCACCGTCGGCGCGCTGAACGGCGATGGCGCCATGGATTTTTCCATCGAGGAAGCCGAGATCGCCCGTGCCATGATCGCCCAGGCCCGCCAACTGACGGTTATCGCCGACTCCTCGAAGCTCGGCCGGCGCGCCCTGTTCCAGGTCTTCCCGCTGAGCCGGATCAACCGCCTGGTGGTCGACCGCAAGCCTACCGGGGAACTCTGGGAAGCCCTGCAACAGGCGCGGGTGGAAGTCCACGAAGCCCCCCTGCGCACCCCGCAGGCCTGACTCCCCTCGCGCGCAGCCCCGGAGACAGGCCGGGGCTGTGCCGGTGGCTGCCCGTCGATTAATCGATTGACTGTTTCTCTTTCAGTTGCCACATTAAAACAACAAATTTCACATAGAATTCTGTGTGAAAAATCAGTGTTACGGTCAGAAAGCAAACTGATACCAAAAGAAACAGGCAGAAACGATGACTGAGCCGCTTGCGACAAAGACCGCGATCTTCGACGTTGCAGTGATCGGCGCTGGCGTGGTGGGTTGCGCCATGGCCCGCCGCTTCGCCCTGGAAGGTGCACGGGTGGTCCTACTGGAAAAAAGCACCGACATCCTCTCCGGTGCCAGCAAGGGCAACAGCGCGATCCTCCATACCGGTTTCGACGCGCCGCCCGGCAGCATCGAACTGGCCTGCATGCAGGAGGGCTATCGCGAATACCGCGACATCCATGCGCGCCTCAACCTGCCGCTGCTGGAAACCGGCGCCCTGGTGGCGGCATGGAGCGACGAGGATCTGGCGCGCCTGCCGGCCATCGTCGAGCAGGCCCACGGCAACGGTGTCGATGACGTCCGCCAGGTCGGTCGCGACGAGGTCCTGGCGCTGGAGCCGCAGTTGGCCGGCAACGTGCTCGGCGCGGTGCGGGTCCCCGGGGAACATCTGGTCGACCCTTGGTCCGCGCCGCTCGCCTATCTGCAACAGGCGCTGGCCCATGGCGCCGAGGCCTGTTTCGACGTCGAAGTGCTGGACGGCGCCTTCGACGGCGGCGAATGGCTGTTGCATACCCGCCGCGGCGATCTGCGCGCGCGCCAGGTAATCAACTGCGCCGGACTCTTCGGTGACCAACTGGAACAGCGCCTGCTCGGCGCGGCGAGCTTCGCCATCCATCCGCGCAAGGGCCAGTTCGTGGTCTTCGACAAGGCCGCCGCGGCGCTGCTGCGGCACATCCTGCTACCGGTACCCAACGAGCGGACCAAGGGGGTGGTATTCACCCGTACTGTCTTCGGCAACCTGCTCGCCGGCCCCACCGCCGAGGAACAGGACGACCGCGAACAGGCACGGGTCGACAGCGACACCCTGCAGCGACTGATCGACGCCGCCGTCGAGCGGA
Organism: Pseudomonas sp. TZ252; assembly: GCF_056110345.1. NCBI lineage: Bacteria > Pseudomonadati > Pseudomonadota > Gammaproteobacteria > Pseudomonadales > Pseudomonadaceae > Pseudomonas > Pseudomonas sp. TZ252. The sequence goes on from NZ_CM148566.1 coordinate 25,364, forward strand.
TCCCCGGCCTGCGCGGCATGCCGGTCACCGCCACCTACGCAGGATTGCGACCGGCCAGCGAAAAGAAGGAATACCGCATCCGCCAGGTCGACGGACGCAACTGGATCAGTGTCGGCGGCATCCGTTCCACCGGTCTCACCGCGGCGCTGGGCATCGCACGCCACGTCTATCGTCTCTACCAGGGCGAGCGCTTCCACGAAGCGGTTCGCGAGCCGCTCTGGCCACAGGTACCGAACCTCGCCGAACACCTGCCGCGCGACTGGCAGCGTCCCGGCTACGACGAGATCGTCTGCCACTGCGAGATGGTCACCCGCCGGGAAATCCTCGCCGCCCTGGAAGGGCCGCTGCCAGCCGGCGACTTCGGCGGCCTGAAGCGTCGCACCCGCGCCTGCATGGGACGCTGCCAGGGTTTCTACTGCAACGCGCGGGTCGCCGAGCTGAGCGCCGGCCGCCTCGCCCAGCCCCTCGCCACCGGGAGTTGCCATGAGCATCACTGAACAGGTCGACGTCGCCATCGTCGGCAGCGGTCCCGCCGGATTGGCGGCCGCCATCGAACTACGCCGCCAGGGCGTCGCCCGGGTCTGCGTGCTGGAGCGCGACGGCGAGGCCGGCGGTATACCCCGGCATTGCGCGCATCCGCCGTTCGGCCTGCGCGAGCACGGCCGCCTGTTGACCGGCCCGGCCTACGCGCTGCGTAACGTCGAACAGGCTGAACGGGCCGGGGTGGATATCCGCCTGCGCCATAGCGTGGTCGCTCTCGCCGCCGCCGGTCTGCTGCAACTGGCCACCCCCGAAGGCCCGCGCAGTCTGCGCGCGACACGCGTGCTGCTGGCCACCGGCGCACGCGAGACGCCGCGCTCGGCACGCCTGCTGGGCGGCGACCGGCCACTGGGCGTGATCAATACCGGCGCGCTGCAAGCCTATCTCTATCTGCAAGGCCTGAAGCCGTTCGAACGGCCGCTGATCGTCGGCACCGAGTTGGTCAGCCTGTCCGCCGTGATGAGTTGCCGGCGTGCCGGCATCCGCCCGGTGGCCATGCTCGAACGCAACGCACGGGCCACTGCGCGTTGGCCGCTATCGTTGTTTCCCAGGCTGTGCGGAGTACCGATGCACTTCTCCAGCGAGCTGCTGGAGATCGAAGGCCGCGGCCGGGTCGAGGCGGCGCGGGTACGCCTGGGCGACGGGCGCGTCGAACGGATCGCCTGCGACGGCATCCTCCTCAGCGGACGCTTCGTTCCCGAATCGAGCCTGGTCCGCCTCAGCCACCTGGAACTGGACCCGGCCAGCGGCGGCCCGCGCATCGATCAGTTCGGCCGCTGCTCCGACCCCGCCTATTTCGCCGCCGGCAACCTGCTCCGGCCGATCGAGACCGCCGGCTGGTCGTTCCGCGAGGGACGAAGGATCGCCGGCCTGCTGGCCGCCGACCTGCGGGCCGAACTGCCGAGTGCCGCACCTGGCATAGCCATCGATTGCAGTGGTCCGCTCAAGCTGTGCGTGCCGCAGCGGCTGCTGGCCGACCCGACACCCGGCCTGGCGCATCTGCAGCTACGCGTAAGCGAGGCCGCCAGCGGCCGCCTGCGGATCCTGGCCGATGGTCGCCCGGTGTGGGAGCGTGCCCTGTCCTGTCTGCCGGAGCGCCGCCTGCTGGTGCCGCTGGCCGCCCTGCGCCTACCGCCGGACACCCGGCGCCTGGAAGTCGCCTTCCTCACCTCCGGCCACTGAACCCGCGAAGAGAACCGACCATGCGAATCGCCGCCCTCGACCAGGGAACCACCAGTACCCGCGTGCTGGTCGCCAGCCAGGACGGCAGCGCCGATATTCAGTTGGCGCTGCGTCACCAGCAACACCATCCGCAGTCCGGCTGGGTCGAGCACGATCCGCTGGAACTGCTGGCCAACCTGCAACGCTGCCTGGAGGCCAGCGGCCGGGTCGACGCCATCGGCCTCGCCAACCAGGGCGAAAGCTGCATGGCCTGGGACGCCCGCAGCGGCGAGCCGTTGTCGCCGCTGATCGTCTGGCAGGACAACCGCACCACCCCGCACATCGAGCGTCTACGCGCCAGCGGCGCCGAGGCTCTGGTCCTGGAACGCAGCGGCCTGCCGCTCGACGCCTATTTCTCGGCCAGCAAGCTGGGCTGGATCGTCGAGCACCTTCCTGCCGCTCGCAGGGCTTTGAAGGCAGGCCGCCTGCGCCTGGGAACCAGCGATGCCTGGTTTCTCGACCGCTTGTGCGGAACCTTCGCCACCGACGTCACCACCGCCTCGCGTACCGCATTGATGAACCTCGCCGAGGGCCGCTGGGACCCCGACCTGTGCGCCCTGTTCGGCGTGCCGATCGAGTGCCTGCCGGAAATCCGCGATACCGTCGGCCATTTCGGGGTGATCGGCAACACCCCGCTGACGGCCTCGGTGGTCGACCAGCAGGCCTCGCTCTACGGTCACGGCTGCCGCCAGCCCGGTGATGCGAAGATCACCTTCGGCACCGGCGCCTTCGCCCTGACCCTCAGCGGCGAGCGGATCATCCGCTCGCCGGAGACAGGCCTGCTCGCCACCATCGCCTGGCAGATCGATGGCAAACCGGTGTACGCCATGGACGGCGGGGTCTACGACGCCAGCGCCGCGGTCGAGTGGGCCGGGCGTCTCGGCCTGTTCAGCGACTTCTCGGAACTGGCCGGCTTCGACCGGCCGCCGGCCATCGAGCGCGGCCTGGCCTTCGTCCCGGCCCTGTCGGGACTCGCATGCCCGCACTGGGACCGCAGCGCCGGCGCGATGTGGCTGGGAATGGACGCCGGCACCCGCCGCGAGGACCTCTGCCAGGCCCTGCTCGAAGGCGTGGTGCTGCGCAGCGCCGAGGTGATCCAGGCGATGGACGGCTACCTGAAGGTCACCGACCGCCTGTCCATCGACGGCGGCCTGGCGCGCAGCCCCTACTTCGCCCAGTTCCTCGCCGACAGCCTGCAACGGCGCATCGTCACCCAGCGCTTCGACGAACTCACCGCCTTCGGTTGCGCCGCCCTTGCCGCACGTGGCCTCGGCCACGAACTGGCGGAGCCGCGCAATACCCGCACGGAGTTCCAGCCGCGGGTCGACGCCGGCACCGCCCGGCGCTGGCAGGTGCGTTTCAGCGAAGCGGTGGCGCGCACCCGCGGCTGGCGCTGAGCCGCTTTCAGCGTCCCGGCCAGCCGGTCTCGCGCAGCGCCGCCAGGAGCGTCTCCCCCTTCAGCGCGGGCACCAGCCGGCCGTCCTCGGTGCGCATGTCCTCGCCGGCCAGCAGCACGTTGACGATGGCTTCTTCCACCGCCTCCGCCGCCGCGGCGAACAACGGCGAGATGTGGTCGTTGTTGAGCATCCGCAGCGGCGTGCTCTGCGGCAGGTCCTTGCGCGCATAGTCGGCTGGCGGCAGGTCCTGGTTGCCGGTGGCGAAGGCGAGGAACACGTCGCCGCTGGAGTCCTCGGTGCCACCGCCGGTGCGAGCGATGCCGATCGAGGCGCGCTGCGCCAGGCGCTGGCACTGGTGCGGCAACAGCGGCGCATCGGTGGCCAGGATCACCACGATGGAGCCCATACCCGGGGTGCCTTCCTCGCTGAACGGCGAGGGGATGTCGCCCAACCGGCGGCCGACAGGATAGCCGTCGACCCGCAGCTCGCGGCGCTGGCCGTGGTTGGCCTGGACCAGCGCGCCCACCGTCCAGCCGCCCTGCTCCGCCGGAAGCCGCCGCGATGCGCTACCGATGCCACCCTTGAACTCGTGGCAGATCATCCCGGTACCGCCGCCCACCGAACCTTCGCGGACCGGTCCGGACTCGGCGCAGGCCAGCGCCTCGCCGACCTGGCGGGCGCCGACGTGCTGGCCCCAGATATCGTTGAGCAGGCCGTCGAAGGTCTCCATCACCACCGGCATGCACCAGTACAGCCCGCTGTCGCCGAGTTCGGCGCGCTCCTCGGCGATCAGCGCGTCGCGCACCGCGCCGACGCTGTGGGTATTGGTGATGGCGATCGGGGTGGTCAGCAGGCCGGCCTCGCGGATCCACTCCAGGCCCGTGGCGTCGCCGTTGCCGTTGAGCACATGGCAGCCGGCGAAGCAGGGTTGCAGGCGCGCCGCACCGGCGCGCGGCTGGACCAGGGTGACGCCGGTGCGAACCTGCCTGCCGTCGATCCGCTGGTTCAGGGTGCTGTGGCCGACGCGCACGCCGGGAACGTCGGTGATCGCGTTGAACGGGCCGGGAGTGCCCAGGCCGAGGGTGATGCCAAGTTGTCGAGCGCGCATGCGGACTCCTGTTTCAAAGCTTCTGGAACGCCGGACTGAGCTTGCCGTAGGTGCAGTAGAGAATCACCGACACCGCCAGCAGTCCGACGATGATCATCACGTCCCTGGCCGAGGCCGCCAGGAACAGGTTGAGCAGCAGGTATCCCGCCCCGCTCGCCGCCAGCAGCGCCGGCAGCGGCCACAGCGGCATCCGGTAGGGATGCTCGCGGTCGCGCCGCAGCACCCGGCTGAACAGCGCGCAGAGGGCGACGATCAGGTAGACCATGACAATCAGCAGCACGGTGAACGAGGTCAGTTCGGCCAGGTTGGAGCTGAAGCTCAGCGCCGCCGAGGGAATGGCGAGGAACAGCGTGGCCAGCCAGGGCGATTCCCAGCGCGGATGGATACGGGTGAAGGCACGGTTCAACGCCGGCATCCAGAGCGCGTCGCGACCGCTGCTGAAGATCACCCGGGCGCTCTGGATGACGATGGCGACGATGGCGTTGAACACCGAGAGGAAGATCCCGGCGCTGACCAGGCGCGACAGCGTCTCGTTGCCATGGCTGTTCAACAGGTAGCCGATCGGATCGGGGCTGGCGAGCATCGCCGGGAGCGACGGCGCGCCGATCAGCAGCGCGGCGAGCGGGACGATCTCGATCAGTACTACCAGCGCCAGCGACCAGAGCACCGCACGATGCACGCTGTGGCCGCCGTCCTTCATGTCCTCGGCGAGCAGCACCGCGCCGCCGAAACCGTTGTAGGAGAACAGCGCGGTACCGACCGCTCCGATCACCAATGCCCAGGGTGCGATCGCCAGCAGCCCGCCGTCGCCGACTACCTGCGGCTGCAGCAGGACGCTCGCCGGCTGCTGCGCATGGCCGAAACCGAGGCCGACGATCACCAGCAGCGCCGCTACTTCCAGCAGCAGGCAGGTGCCCGTGACCCAGGCGTTGACGCGGATGTTGAGGATGCCCAGCAGGTAGCTGGAGGCAACGATCGCCAGGGCCACGGTCTGCGCATCGAAGTGGGTGCCGAGGGCGGCGTTCAGGTAGGTCGCCGCGCCGGTGGCGAGCACCGGCGGGATGAACAGCAGCATCGCCAGCACCGTGAGGAAGGTGGCGTAGCCGGCCAAGCCGCCGAACACCCGCTTGGCGTAGACATACTCGCCGCCGGCGGTGCTGTGCGCCCTGCCCAGCTCGGCGTAGCAGCAGGCGAACATCAGCGCCAGTACCCCGGCCAGGGCGAAGGCCCAGAAGGCGCCGGTGCCGGCCTGCTGGATGGCGAAGGGGGCGATGACGAAGACGGAACTGGCGGGAGTGACCGCGGAAACGGTGATGGCGACCACGTCGAACACGCCCAGGGTGGGTTTCAGCGCGCTTTCGGGCGCGGGGGAAGAGCTCATGTCGTTGTCCTCTGATTGTTATTGAAGTTGAGGCAGTAACGGAGACTCGCGGCGGCCCCTTGCCGGGGCGCTGGTTATGCGCCGACTCTAGGAGCGCGGAACCGGCGGGCCAATCACCCTTTGGGGTTACGCCCCTTGACGCGGCGGGTGGAAAAGCCGCAAACCGGAGCCTGCGAAAACCCACCGTGGAGCGAATACGGATGCACACCCTGTTCCGGGACATCGGCATGCACGCCAGCCTGGGCCGCGCCATCGAACAGATCGGCGGCAACCGTTTCTGGAAGCAATTGATCCTGCTGCTGCGCCAGCACCTGCCGTTCGACAACGCCCTGGCGATCTTCTACCCCGCCAACGGCGTGCCGGTGGCCCTGGAGGAATACGACGCCGAACCGCACGCCGGGCCGGCCTCGATGCTCGCCTACCTGAACGGGCTGTACCTGCTCGACCCCTTCTACCAGGCTTGCCGGGAAGGCCTGGCCAGCGGCCTGTACCGCCTCGAGGAGATCGCCCCGGACCATTTCCGGCAGAGCGAGTACTACCTCAGCTACTTCCACGACAACGTTCTGGAGGACGAGGTGCAGTTCATCCTACAGGTGCCCGGCCAGGGCGCGCTGTCGCTGTCGCTGGGCATGCAGAGGATGTTCGCCGACGAGGAATGCGGGATGCTCGGCTTGCTCTCGAGCTGGGTCCTGGCGCTGATGCAGCAGCACTGGCAGCAACGCAGCCAGCGCCTGTTGCCGGCTACACCGCAGGAAGAGATGGCCACGCAGATACGCGACGCCCTCAGCCACTTCGGCGCCAGCGTGCTATCGGAACGGGAACTGGAGATCGCCCGCCTGATCCTTCGCGGCTACTCGTCGAAGGCCATGGCCGAGCGCCTGGCGATCTCGCCGGAGACGATCAAGGTCCATCGGCGCCACCTGTACGCCAAGCTGGACATTTCCTCGCAACCGGAGCTGTTCTCGCTGTTCATCCAGTCGCTCGGGCACGACCCGGAGAACCCCTAGGGATCATGGATTGGCGTAGCGCCGGCTGAGACCGGGCGGGATGCCGCGAGCGTCGGTCTCGGTCCATGGACCCTGCGGGCTGGTGGACCAGAACCAGCCGCCGTCCCAGCGGTAGTAGGTGCGCTGGCGGTAGTAGAGATCGCGCTCGCCACGGATCACGTAGACCCCCAGGCTGCCGTCCCAGACGCCCTTGCCGCCTGGCGGCGGGGCGAACTGCGGACGCGAGCGGCTGGGCTGCGCCGGAGTCTGCGGTTGCGGGGTGATGCGCGGCGGGGTGGCGCCGGGCGCGCTGGACGGACCGGGCTGCGGCTGGCTCTGCGGCGGCAGCGAGGCCGGCGGTTCGCTGGTCTGCGGCGGATGCACCACGCACCCGCCGAGACCGCCCAGGAGAATCGCCAGACCCAGATACTTCGCCTTCACCGCCGCACCTCCCCAACCGATTGTCGTTATGGCCGGGCCGCCTGGGGCTGGTCCGGGCCGTCGATGGTCAGCGCTTGCGCCGACGACTGGGCAGTAGACAACGGTTTGCCGCGTCCGATCCACTCGCCGGAGATGGCGTTGCCGGCGCGGGATACCCGTGCCACCAGCTCGACCTGCGGGAAACCGCTGAGCTTGAGCTGCGGCATCATGGCGTCGGCATCGCTCAGGCTGACCTCGGCCGGCAGGTCGGCGACGGTCAGGCGCTTCACTGCCAACGGCATCGGCGGGCCGCCGACGGCGCGGGCGAAGACGAACACGCTGTCGTCGGCCTTGACCTGGCCCTTCACCGCGTCGCTGATATCCACCTTCACCGTCAGGGTCACCCCGGCGGCAGCGGGCGCGGCCGGCGCCGGCGGAGTCTGCCCGGCCTCGGTCATGCGCTCGCGGGCGCGCTGGATGCCGCCCTGGATCGCCGAGCGTGCCGGGTCCTCGTTCGGCAACACCGACACCAGGCGCTCCCAGAAGCCGATGGCGTCGGCGTAGCGCTGCTCTTCGAAGGCGGCGATGCCGAGCAGGCCAAGGGTGGTCACTTCGGCCGGGTCGCCCTTCAGCGCCTCGTCGGCCAGGGCCTTGATCTGCGCGGTCATTTTCTTGCCACCGGAGAAATACAGTGCCTGCGCCCACTGGCCGAGCACTTCCGGCTGCCGCCCGCTGAGTTCGGCGGCGCGTTCGAAGGCCCGCGCCGCATCGGCGCCGCGTTCCTGGGTCATGTAGGTGCGACCGAGGAAGTACCAGCCCTGGGCGGAATCCGGCTGAGCCTGTACCGCGCGCTCCAGGCGCGCAGTCATCTCTTCCATGGAGTGCGGCGCCTGGGCGAATTCGCGGGCCAGCTCGACCTTGTCGCTGGCGCCCCAATGCAGGTACAGGCCGAGCGCGACCAACGGCACCAGCAGCGCCGCGACCAGCGGGACCGCCCGGCCCAGGCGCGAGCTACGCTCTTCGCCGCTGCCCTCGGTGTCGGCGAGCAGTTCGCGGGCAGCCTCGGCGCGGCCATTCTCCAGTTGCTCGGCGGTCAGCGTGCCGGCGGCCTGCTGGCCGGCCAGCTCGGCGATCCGCTCCTGATAAAGCGCGACGTTCAGGGCGGTACGGTCTTCCTCGGCCTGGGCGCGACGGCCACGCAGCAGCGGAATCAGCAGGAATGCCAGGGCCGCCAGCAGCAGCAGGCCGGCAGCGAGCCAGAAATCGATCATTTATCGTTCTTCAACAGGTTGGCGAGGCGCGCTTGCTCCTCGGCGGACAGGGTGGTTTGCACCTTGGCAGCGGTGCGCCGGCGGCGCAGGACGATCACGCCGATCACCAGCACGCCGAACAGCAGCAAGGCGCCCGGACCGAACCAGAGCAGCCAGGTACGCTCGTTGACCGGCGGCTTGTAGCGAACGAAATCACCGTAGCGGGCAACCATGTAGTCGACGATCTCGCCGTCGCTCTTGCCCTGCTGCAACTGGCCGTAGATCTGCTTGCGCAGGTCGGCGGCGATCGGTGCGTTGGAGTCGGCGATGTCCTGGTTCTGGCACTTCGGGCAGCGCAGTTCCTGGGTCAGGTTGCGGAAGCGTTCGCGCTCGGCGTCGCTGGCGAACTCGTAGGTGTCGATGGCGGCCCGGGCCACGCCGCAGAGGGCGAGACCGAGCAGCGCGGTGACGAGGAAACGCTTCATCGGGCCTCCGGCTCGTCCAGCAGTTGCTGGTACAGCGGCGCCAGTTGCTCGCGCCAGACTTTCTGGTCGACCACCCCGACGATCTTGTGGCGGATGATGCCCTGTTTGTCGATCAGGTAGGTTTCCGGCGCACCGTACACGCCCAGGTCCAGGCCCAGGGTGCCGTCGGCGTCGCTGATGCTCAGCAGGTAGGGATTGTGCAGCTCGTTCAGCCACTTGATGGCGGCGGCGTTGTCGTCCTTGTAGTTGATCCCGTAGATCACCACGCCCTGCTCGGCCAGTCGGGTCAGTTCCGGGTGCTCGACCCGGCACGACGGGCACCAGGTGCCCCAGACGTTGACCAGCGCCGGCTTGCCCTTGAGGTCGGCCTCGGTCAGGCGCCGGGCCGGGTCCTGCACGCTGGGCAGGTCGAAGGCCGGGAACGGCTTGCCGATCAGCGCCGAGGGCAGCTCGCTGGGGTCCAGCCAGAGGCCGCGGAAGAGGAACACCGCGACGATCAGGAAGATCCCCAGCGGCAGCAGCAGAATCGCTCGTTTCAAGACTCAGGCTCCCTGACCGGCGAGGCCCAGGGCCTCGCGCACACGTGTTTTCACCTTCACCCGGTAGCGCCGGTCGAGCGCCGCCAGGGCGCCGCCGAGGCCCATCAGCAGGCCACCGAACCAGATCCAGCGGACGAACGGCTTGACGTGCACGCGCACCGCCCAGGCACCGTTCTCCAGCGGCTCGCCGAGAGCCACGTAGAGGTCGCGGGTAAAGCCGGCATCGATCCCTGCCTCGGTCATCATCGAACTCTGCACGGTGTACAGGCGCTTCTCCGGATGCAGGGTGGCGATCTCCTTGCCGTCGCGGCTGACGTGGATGCTGCCCTTGTCCGAGGTGTAGTTCGGCCCTTCGTGGTGCTTCGCGCCGTCGAAGAGGAAGTGGTAGCCGCCCAGTTCGACGGTGTCGCCGGGCGACATGCGCAGGTCACGCTGGGCGCTGTACTGGCTGCTGAGGACGATGCCGATGGCGCACACGGCGATGCCCAGGTGCGCCAGTTGCATGCCCCAGTAGCTGCGGGTCAGGCTGCGGGCGCCGGCCAGCACGCCCTTGTGCCGGGTCTTGTCGAGGAAGTCGCGGAAACCGGCCAGGACCACCCAGGCGGACAGCAGGAACACCGCCAGCACCGCCCAGTTGAAATCGCCGAAGTACATCGAACCGGCCGCCGCCAGGACCGCGCTGGCCACCAGCACCGGGGTCAGCATGCCGAGCAGCCAGCGGCTCGGGGTGTCCTTCCAGCGCACCAGCACGCCGACCGCCAGGGCCGCCATCAGCGCCGCCATCAGCGGCAGGAACATGGCGTTGAAGTACGGCGGGCCGACCGACAGCTTGGCGCCGCTGAGGGCATCGAGCAGCAGCGGGTAGAGGGTCCCGAGGAGAATCATCGAGGCCGCCACCACCAACACCAGGTTGTTCAGCAGCAGCAGGGTCTCGCGCGACCACAGGGCGAAGCCGACCTGGCTCTTGACCACCGGCGCGCGCAGGGCGAACAGGGTCAGCGAGCCGCCGACCACCAGCAGCAGGAAGGCGAGGATGAACACCCCGCGCTCCGGGTCGGAGGCGAAGGCGTGCACCGAGGTGAGCACGCCGGAGCGGACCAGGAAGGTGCCCAGCAGGCTCAGGGAGAAAGCGGCGATCGCCAGCAGCACGGTCCAGCTCTTGAACACGCCGCGCTTCTCGGTCACCGCCAGCGAGTGGATCAGTGCAGTGCCGACCAGCCAGGGCATGAAGGAGGCGTTTTCCACCGGATCCCAGAACCACCAGCCCCCCCAGCCCAGCTCGTAGTAGGCCCACCAGGAGCCGAGCACGATGCCGATACCGAGGAAGGCCCAGGCTACCAGGGTCCAGGGCCGCGACCAGCGCGCCCAGGCGGCGTCCAGGCGGCCGCCGAGCAGTGCGGCGATGGCGAAGGCGAAGGCCACCGAGAATCCGACGTAACCCATGTAGAGCATCGGCGGGTGGACGATCAGGCCGACGTCCTGCAGCAGCGGGTTGAGGTCGTTGCCGTCCATCGGGGTCTGCGGCAGCAGGCGGCTGAACGGGTTGGAGGTGATGATCAGGAACAGCAGGAAGCCGGTGCTGATCATGCCCATCACCGCCAGCACGCGGGCCAGCATGACCTCCGGCAGTTGCCGGGAGAAGATCGACACGGCGAAGGTCCAGCCACCGAGGATCAGCGCCCAGAGCAGCAGCGAACCTTCGTGGGCGCCCCAGACGGCGCTGAACTTGTAGTACCAGGGCAGCGCGCTGTTGGAGTTGCCGGCCACGTAGGCCACCGAGAAGTCGTCGCGCAGGAAGGCCCAGGTCAGGCAGCCGAAGGCGAAGGCGAGGAAGGCGAACTGCCCCCAGGCCGCCGGGCGCGCCAGGCTCATCCACTGGCGGTCGCCGCGCCAGGCGCCGACCAGCGGCAGGCTCGACTGCACCAGGGCCAGGCAGAGGGCGAGGATCAGGGCCAGGTGGCCGAGTTCGGGGATCATCTACTTGCCCTCCTGGTTGTACGAGGTCTCGCCGGCGGTCTTGCCGTTCTCGTAGTGCTTCAGTTGGCCGCTGTCCTTGAGCGCCTTGGTGACTTCCGGCGGCATGTAGTTCTCGTCGTGCTTGGCCAGCACTTCATCGGCCACCAGCACGCCGTCGCCGCCCAGCTTGCCGAGGGCGACGATGCCCTGCCCCTCGCGGAACAGGTCGGGAAGGATGCCATGGTAGGCGATGGTCACTTCCTTGGCGCCGTCGGTGACCACGAAACGCACGTTCAGCGAATCCTCGCTGCGTTGCAGAGAACCCTTTTCCACCAGGCCGCCGGCGCGTATGCGGGTGTCGGTCGGCGCTTCGCCGTTGGCGATCTGGGTCGGGGTGTAGAACAGGTTGATGTTCTGTTGCAGGGCCGACAGCGCCAGGCCCACCGCGGCGCCGACACCCGCCACGATGGCGAGGACGATGATCAGACGTTTCTTGCGGACCGGATTCACTGCTGGGCCTCCCGGCGCAGACGACGCGCCTCTTCTTGCAGGTAGCGGCGCCGGGCCAGCAGCGGCTCGGCGACATTGATCGCCAGCACCAGCAGGCTGATGCCGTAGGCCGACCAGACGTAGGGGCCGTGATGGCCCATGGCGAGGAAGTCGCCGAACGATTCGAAGCTCATCGTGCCTTCTCCACCAGGGCCTTCACCTCGGCTTTCGCCCAGGCGGTGCGGGACTCGCGCTTGAGCACTTCCAGGCGCATGCGCACCAGCAGCATGGCCGCGAAGAAGCAATAGAAGCCGAGGACCATGATCAGCAACGGCAACCACATCTCCACCGGCATCGCCGGTTTCTCGGTGATGGTGAAGGTGGCCGGCTGGTGCAGGGTGTTCCACCACTCCACCGAGTATTTGATGATCGGGATGTTCACCACGCCGACGATGGCCAGTACGGCACAGGCCTTGGCCGCGCTGTCGCGGTTACTGATCGCCTGGCCGAGGGCGATGATGCCGAAATAGAGGAAAAGCAGGATCAGCATCGCCGTCAGGCGCGCATCCCAGACCCACCAGGCGCCCCAGGTCGGCTTGCCCCAGACGGCCCCGGTAAGCAGCGCGACGAAGGTCATCCAGGCGCCGATGGGAGCGGCGCACTGCACCGCCACGTCGGCGATCTTCATCTTCCAGATCAGCCCGACGGCACCGGCCACGGCCAGCATGACGTAGCAGGACTGGGCGAGGAAGGCCGCCGGCACATGGATATAGATGATGCGGAAGCTATTGCCCTGCTGGTAGTCCGGCGGCGCGAAGGCCAGCCCCCAGACGCAGCCGGTGACGATCAGCAGCGCCGCCGCCACGGCGAACCAGGGCAGCCAGCGGCCGCTGATCTCGTAGAACCACTTGGGCGACCCAAGCTTGTGAAACCATGTCCAATTCATCATCAGGCTCTGTTTACAGGGCTCTTTGGAAATACCGGGCAGACCTTCCGCTGCCAGCCCGGGTCAAGCGTGGGCGGCACAGCCGCCCGGTACCGCACGCCCGCCGATGCCTTCGGCGGGCGGACTCACTCGCCTACGCTGATCTTCAGGCCGGCAGCGATGGCGAATGGCGTGAGTGTCAATGCTAGCGCCGTCAGGCTCGCCAGCCACAATAAATGTCCGCTGCTGGGCAGTCCCTGCAGCGAAGCCTGCAGCGCCCCGCTACCGAGAATCAGCACCGGGATGTACAGCGGCAGGATCAGCAGCGCCAGCAACAGGCCGCCGCGCTTGAGGCCCACGGTCAAGGCCGCGCCGACGGCGCCGAGCAGGCTCAGCACCGGCGTACCGAGCAACAGGGAAAGCAGCAGCACCGGTATGCAACGGGCCGGCAGGCCCAGCATCAGCGCGAACAGCGGCGACATCAGGACCAGGGCCAGCCCGGAAAACAGCCAGTGTGCCAGCACCTTGGCCAGCACCAGAAGAGCCAGGGGGTGCGGCGAAAGGACCCACTGCTCCAGAGAACCGTCCTCGAAATCGCTGCGGAACAGCCCTTCCAGCGAGAGCAGCACGGCCAATAGCGCCGCCACCCAGACCAGGCCGGGCGACAAGGTTTGTAGCAATTGGCTCTCCGGCCCGACCGCCAGGGGGAACAGGGCGATGACGATGGCGAAGAACACCAGCGGATTGGCCAGCTCCGCCGGTCGGCGGAACAGCAGGCGCGCCTCGCGCGCCAGGAGCAGGCTGAAGACGTTGCTCATGCCGGGTCGCCCAGCGCCGGCTCGACCGTCGCGCCGCTGGCCGCCTTGAGCGCACCGAGGTCCAGCTCGCGGTAGCCGGCGGGCATCTGCTGCAGGCTGTGGTGGGTGGTCAGCACCACCATCCCGCCGCGCTGGCAATGCCCGGCCAGGTGCGTTTCCAGTTGCGCCACCCCCTGTTTGTCGAGGGCGGTGAAGGGTTCATCGAGGATCCACAAGGGCGGTGCGTCCAGGTACAGGCGGGCCAGCGCCACGCGGCGTTGCTGGCCGGCGGAAAGGGTGTGGCAGGGAACGTCCTCGAAGCCACGCAGGCCGACGTCGGCCAGGGCCTGCCAGATCGCCTCGCGGCTGGCCGGCTGGTGCAGCGCGCAGAGCCAGGTGAGGTTCTCCTCGGCGCTGAGCAGGCCCTTGATTCCCGCGGCGTGGCCGATCCACAGCAGGCTGCGGGCCAGTTCGCCGCGCTGTTCGGCGAGCGGCCGGCCGTTCAGGCGGACTTCCCCGGCGGTCGGCTGCATCAGTCCGGACAGCAGGCGCAGCAGGCTGGTCTTGCCGCTGCCGTTGGGACCCACCACCTGCAACATCTCACCGGCGGCCAGGCGCAGGTCGAGGCGCTCGAACAGCATGCGCCAGTCGCGCTCGCAGGCGAGCCCGACGGTTTCCAGCAAGGGGCTGGCTGTGGGGACTTCAGCAGGATCGGACATCGAACAACATCGCCAAGCGTCTCTCCTCGTCGCGGCGCCGGAGGCCTTCACGGAACAGACCCTAAAGTCGGGATAAACACGGCCGCTATACTGGTGACGACGCGGCCAGCCTGTTTGACAGGCGCGGCATTATACACGCCCTTCCCCAGCCTCCGCAGGGTCGTTTAAGACAGGTTGTTACCCATGCCAGCCGAGATAGGCGCTTCCCCGCCACTACCCCCGGTTTCCGCCCCACGCCCGCTGCCGCCGGCGCAATCGCAGGGCAACGCCCAGGCCGACGCCGAGATGACCCTGAAGCTGGTGCAGACCCTGGCCGGCCTGCTGGGCGAAGGCGAGTCGGGCAAGGCCGAGGTGCTGGCGGTCAAGGAAGGCCTGGCGAACAATTTCCAGGTCCTGCTCAAGCTGACCCTGGCGAACAGCGGGCAGAGCCTGGTGGAAGTGCAGAGCAATCGGCCGCTGGTGCCGGGCAACCTGCTCAACGTCAGCGCCACCAGCAACACCAGCGTGGTTGCAACCCTGCTCGACAGCATGGCCGGCGCTGGCCCGCTGAGCAGCCTCGACCTGGAGCAACTGCCGCCCGGCACCCTGCTCCAGGGCAAGGTCCTGTCCAGCACCGCGCTGCCGGCGGACAAGGCCCAGCAGGTGGTCTACCGGGTCCTGCTGAACCTGCTCAACACGCCGCTCGCCGGCAGCAAGCTGAGCCTCGACTCGCCCCAGGCGCTGCCGGTCGGCAGCCTGCTCACGGCGCTGGTGAAAAACAGCCAGCAGATCGACTTCCTGCCGCTCAGCGGACGCCTCGACCAGCTTGCGCTGGGCCAGCAACTGGCCGGGCAGAGCGCCCGCCAGGCTTCCCTGGAAGGCCTGTTCGCCGCCCTGCAGGGGCTGAACGGCCGCAACGACCTGCCGGACAGCCTGCGCCAGGCCGTGGAGCGCCTCTTCGCCGGCCTGCCGGAGGCGCAGAAGATGGGCGATTCCAAGCTGCTCGGCCAGGCCCTGCAGCAGAGCGGCCTGTTCCTCGAGGCGCGCCTGATGCAGGGCGCCACCGATCATCTCGGCCAGGACCTGAAGGCCAACCTGTTGCGCCTGTTCGCCCAGCTGTCGCCGCTGCCGCCGACCGGCGCCCAGGCGCCGGGCATGTTCGCCGGCAACACGGCGAACCTGGCCCAGGCGCTGCCGGCCTTTGTCCGCAACGCCCTGGGCAACCTGGGACAGAGCGCCAACAAGACCCAGGCACTGAACTTTCCCCTGCCGAGCAAGGTTCTCCAACTGTTCGACGAGGACATGGAACTGGAGTCACTGCTGCGCCTTGCCGCCGCGGCGATCTCCCGCCTGCAGACCCATCAGTTGTCGAGCCTGGCGCAGACCAGCACCCTGCCGGATGGCACCCAACTGGCGACCTGGCAGATGGAGGTGCCCATGCGCCATCAGCACTCGGTGGTACCGTTGCAGGTGAAGTTCCAGGAAGAACAGCGCAAGACCGGCGAAGAGGCCCGCGAAAGCCTCTGGCGCGTCGAACTGGCCTTCGACCTGGAGCCGCTGGGACCGCTGCACGCCCAGGCGACCCTGCTACGCGGCAGCCTGTCCAGCCAGCTTTGGGCCGAGCGAGACGCGACCGCGCGGCTGGTCGAGCATGAACTCGGCCACCTGCGCCAACGCCTGCGCGACGCCGGCCTGACCGTTGGCGAGATCACCTGCCAACGCGGCCGCCCGCCCCAGGGCCCGCGAGCGACCATCGAACAACGCTGGGTAGACGAAACCGCATGAACAGAAAGCAGTCACCCGCCCCGCGCCAGGCCATCGCCCTGAGCTACGACGGCCAGGCCGCGCCGACCCTTTCCGCCAAGGGCGACGCCGAACTGGCCGAGGCGATCCTGGCCATCGCCCGCGACTACGAGGTACCGATCTACGAGAACGCCGAGCTGGTCCGCCTGCTCGCCCGCCTGGAACTCGGCGACGCCATTCCGGAAGCGCTGTATCGCACCATCGCCGAGATCATCGCCTTCGCCTGGCACCTGAAAGGCAAGTGTCCCGAGGGATTCGCGCCGGACGCCGCGGATGGCAACCAGATGCTGCTACTCGGCGGTCCCGGCGACTGAGCCAGCCCGCACGGCGAAACATCCGCACGCACATCAGCTCCAGGACCTCGCCGCTGCGCGCTAAGCTGCGCAGCCTCCGACCTCGGCAAAGGAGCGCCCGATGAACTTCGTCTTTCCCCACCCGTTGGACACCCCGCGCCTGCGGCTACGCACTTTCCGAGAGGAAGACGCCGCGCCGCTGTTCGCCATGATGTCCGACCCGGAAGTCATGCGTTACTGGAACACACCGCCGTGGACGACCCCTGCGCAGGCCCGCGAGGCGATCCTGCGGGACAGCCAGGCGCTCGTCGACGGCGAATACCTGAACCTGGCCATCGAGCGTCGAGAAGACGGCCAATTGCTCGGCAGTTGTATCCTCTTCCATTTCGAGAAAGGCTCGCGCCGCGCCGAACTCGGCTACTGCCTGGCACGTGCAGCCCAGGGCCGGGGTTACATGGGCGAGGCGCTGCGCAGGCTGCTGGCGTTCGCTTTCGATGAAATCGACCTGAACCGCCTGGAGGCGGAGATCGATCCGCGCAACCGGCCTTCGGCCGCCAGCCTGGAGCGCCTGGGCTTCCGCCAGGAGGGCCTGCTCGCACAACGCTGGATCGTTTCCGGAGAAGTCTCCGACTCGGCGCTCTACGGATTGCTCGCCGAGCACTGGCGCAACCGCTGAAGGAGGAACCACCGGCAGGGCCCGCCATCCGTCGCTTTCCACAGAACCTGTCGTTCGCGCAACGGTCTTTAGACGGCACACCACATGCCTGCGGAGGCATCCCTCAAATGAAAAAACATACCCTGTTCGCCGTAGCTGCTCTCGGCCTGCTGTTCGCGGGCAGCACCCTGCTGCCTGGCGAGCTTTCTCCTGTCGGCTCCGCCTATGCCAAGGGCGGAAATGGCGGCGGCAACGGTGGCGGTCATGGCGGCGGTCATGGCGGCGGCAAGGGCGGCAGCCATGGCGGCAACCTCGGCGGCCACTCCAGCAAAGGCCATGGTTCAGCCACCTCCGGCATCGCCAGCTCCCGCGACAGCCGCGGGCTGTCGCAGGCCAGCGCGATCTCCGCCACCACCCCCGGCGATCACAACAGCAAGGGCTTGAGCAACGCCATCGGCTCCTCGACCAAGAACGACCGCTGACCGCCAGTGGCGACCACGAAAAAGCCGGCCTTCGCGCCGGCTTTTTCGTGCCCCGCCCACACGGCTCAGGCGAAACCGCCGTTGACCCGCAGCACCTGGGAATTGACCCAGGCCCCGTCCGGCCCGGCGAGGAAGGACACCGCCGCGGCGATCTCGTCCGGCTCGCCGAGACGCTCCAGCGGCGCCAGCCTGGCGATCTGGTCGATCTGTTCGGCGCTCTTGCCGTTGAAGAACAGCTCGGTGGCCACCGGGCCGGGCGCCACCGCGTTGACCCTGATGTCCTGGCCGCGCAACTCGTTGGCCAGCACGTGCACCAGCCCCTCGACCCCGGACTTGGACGCGATGTACGGACCGTAGCTGGGCAGCGCCCGGGCGATCACGCTGGTGGACAGGGCGATGATCCGTCCGCCGCGCTCGACATGCCGGGCAGCCAGGCCGAACACGATGAAGGCGCCGCGCAGGTTGGTGCGGATCACCCGGTCGAAGCCCTCCAGGTCGCCGTCGGCGATCTTCAGGTAGGGCATCGTGCCGGCGCTGTTGACCACCACGTCGATGCGGCCGAAGGCGCTCCTGGTGGCTTCGAACAGCTTGTCCATGTCCTCCGGGCTGGCCACGTCGCCCTGTACGGCGATGGCCGTGCCGCCGGCGGCGACGATTTCGGCCACGACCTCGTCGGCCATGGTCTGGTTGCCGGCATAGTTGACCGCGACCGCGAAACCGTCGGCGGCCAACCGCCGGGCAATGGCGCGACCGATGCCGCGGGAGGCGCCGGTGACGATGGCGGCTTGGGTGATGTCAGGCATGCTGGGACTCTCCTGGAATGAGCGTGGCGACAGCCACGCATCGACAGGGAAAGTCTAGAAGCCGGGTATTGGCGGATAAACAGCAGACAACCGTCATGACTATCCAGGATTTCCGGACAATACCGATACGCGGTCACGGCTTGCGCGCGATCCAGGCGTACTGCTGACGCTTCTCCTCGCCCAGGCGCTGGCGTCGGCGATGACTGGCGAACGCATCGCCGGAACAGTAGGTGCAGACGGCGCTGGCTTCGATCTGCGCCGGCCCGACGCCGGCGGCCTGGAACAACTGGCGACAGAAGGCCACCAGGTCCAGCCAGGCGCCCTGCTCCGCCTGCCTTGGCTCGGGCGGAGCGAACCGGGGCGGCCGCTCGGGGAGCGGACGACGCTGGCTCCAGGGCGGCACCGCGCCCTCCCAGAGGCGGCCGTGGCCGACCTGCAACGCCTCGATGAACCCGGCACTCACCTCGTAGCAGCAGGCTTTGATCCCGGGACCGATGGCGACCCGGATGTCCGCGCTGGCGACGCCGCGCGCATTGAAGCGCGCCACCGCCGCGCCGACGATACCGGCGACGAGCCCCTGCCAGCCGCCATGCAGGGCGGCCACCACCCGACCGTCGCGACTGCTCATGAGAATCGGCAGGCAGTCCGCGGTGACCACCGCGACCGCCAGCGGCCCTTCGCTGAAAACGCCGTCGGCGGCATGCCGTCCCGATTCCGACAACGAGCGCGCGTCGACGATCTCGGCGCCATGCACCTGCCGGCAATGGAATATCCGCTCGGAGAGTGCCTGGCCGGCTTGCTGGAAGCCATGCTCGATGCCTTCGATCGCCTTGAGGATGTCGGCCTGGACGGTCATGCGCTGTCTCGCCATGGAAGGTTGGAAAACGACCTTACCTCATCTTCCCGGAAGCCGCCTCAGGCGATGCCGCGCAGGAGGTCGGGGCAGCCGCGATCACGCTTGATCAACGCGGCCAGGGCGACCTGGCCCAAAGGCCGGTCGGACACCGCGCCGATGCTCAGGCCATGGCCTCTGCTCCACTCGAACAACAGGCGCTTCTCGCGGCAATCGAGTTCGCCCACCAGCAGGAAGCGCCGGATGCTGCCGCTGCGTCCCAGCATCGCCAGCGTGCCCTTGCAGCCCTGGTCCAGGCGGAATCCGTCGTAGAGGCAATAGTCGTACGGGTAACCCTGGTCCAGGGAGCGCCGCAGCTCCCGTCGGTCCAGGCACAGGCTCAGGTGGAAGTAGCCGCAGCGGTTGAACAGCGCTCCGTACCTGAGCAGACGGCCGGGGTTGGCGCACAGCACCATGGCGCGCAGGGGTATTGCAGGCATCCTTGTGGCCTCCTGGAAACGTGCGGGTTGACCAGGACCGATTCTAGAAAGCGACAGCCGCGCAATTAATAGGACTTTTCCTCTAAATGCCTACCTGTGATCCGAAGCTTCCTCCTGGCCCAGGTTACGCAGGACACGCTCGGCCTGGCGCCTCAACGGCTCGCGCAACTCCAGCGGCTGCCTGACCTCGAAGTCGAACGGCAGGCCGCACAGGCGCCGGGCGAACCAGTCCAGGTCGTCGGTGCTGGCGCGCAACAGCGTACCGCCATCGACCTCGGCGAGCAGACCGAGGGGCTCGCCGAGCACCGCGACCACCTGCTCCCTCGCCGCCCGCATCAGGATTTCCACCGGGTAGGCGCGCGGCATCCGGGCGAAGCTCTCCCGCAGGTGGCGGAGGGTATCGAAATCCGCCGGTCGCTCGAAGCGCTCCGCCAGCATGCGCGGCGCGTCCAGGCGATCGAGACGGAACGAGCGCAACGCCTGGCGCAGGTGGCAGAAACCGCTGACGTACCAGCAGCCGTTGCGATAGGCCAGGCCGTAGGGATCGAGTTGGCGGAGGGTTTCGGCGCCCTGCGGGTCGCGATAGCGGAACTCGACCCGCGCACGGACCTGGGCGGCTTCGGCGAGGGTCGCCAGCGCCGCCACACTGGTTCCCGCCCGGGCGCGGGCCAGGTCCAGGCTGGCGGTCTCGCGGAGCGCCACGAGGCGCCGCCGCAGCGCAACGGGCATCACCCTGCTCAGCTTGGCCTGCGCACTTTCCAGGGCCAGCTCGCTTTCGCCCAGGCCGAGACTGCGCACCGCCAGCAGGCCGAGGGACACGGCCAGGGTTTCCTCCGCGCTGAACATCAGCGGCGGGAGCTTGAAACCGGCCACCAGGCGGTAACCGCCATGGCGTCCGCGCTCCGCCGAGATGGGTATGCCCAGCTCCTCGAGGGCGACGATATAGCGACGCAGCGTCCGTCCATCCACCTCCAGGCGCCTGGCCAGCTCGCTACCGCTGAGCTGGCCGTGGCTCTGCAGCAGTTCGAGCAGGGCGAGCACGCGCACCGTGGGCTTGGACATTTTTCGATCCACCGGAAAAAACAGGACCGAATATAGCCTATATCCCCCCTACCCTGCGTTCAGCCCGGTTGCGATGCGCAACGTGCGTTACCTGAACGGAGATGGAAAATGGAACCTGTACTGTTTTATGGCGTACCCCACGGCTGTTCCTTCGGCTCGATCGTGGCCCTCGAGTGGCTCGGCCGCCCCTATCGCCTGTGTCGGATCGAGATGCCGCTGGAGACCGGCGAGCGCACCTACGTGCGCCTGAACCCGGCTCGCCAGACGCCCACCCTGCTCCTGGAGGACGGCCGCGCGCTCAGCGAAAGCCTGGCCATTCTCCAGCACCTGGCGGCGCGCGACCTGTGCAGGAAGCTCGGTTATCCGCAGGGCAGCGCCGAGTTCGACGAACTGAACTTCGCCCTCGCCCTCCTGCATACCGAATGCCATTCGGCCTGGGGAGCCCTGTTCTATCTGGAGGACGCCGACGCAACCACGACGGCAAGGGCACTGACGCGCGCGGCGCGAGCCTATGGCCGGATCGACAAGCTGCTCGGCGACCGCAAGTGGCTGGCCGGCGAAGGGCCGAGCGTGGCCGACGCCTACCTCGCGGGTACCGCTCGCTGGGGACGGGAGCTGGGCTACTTCGACCTGCAACACGACTTTCCGCGCCTGCATCGACACCTGGAGAAGCTGGAGCAGGACCCGGCGGTGCGCTTCGCCCATGCCATCGAGGATCGCCTGCCGGCGCAGAGCTGCGGGGAGTTCAGGGGAGAGGCGACACTGGCAGAAGTGGCGAGCCGCCTGCTCGCCTGAAAAGCGCCAGCGCCGGGCCGGCGACCGTCACTTGCCCTTGGCTTCGTGCAGGCGCGCCACCAGCTCGGCCTCGGCCTGCGACAGACCGCAGGCCTGGGTCAGGTCTTCGGCGCTGGCGCCGAGCCCGACCAGGCGTGCGGCCTGGCTGAACGACAGCGTGGTCGGATCGCGCTGCTCCAGGCGCGCGACCCGGTCGGGAAGCGGCGCGAGTTGCTTGCCGAGGTCCTGCAAGGCCTCGCCCATGCGCACGTTGACCTGCTGGTAGGACTCGATGCGCTTGCTCAGCTCCTTGAGCCGGCGCTCGCGCGCGGCGCCCTCCTCCGCCTGCTGCGCCAGCGCAGCTTGCAGGCGGCGCAATTCACGGCGCAGCCACAGGCACGCC
The DNA here is from genome assembly GCF_056110345.1 of Pseudomonas sp. TZ252. Taxonomy (NCBI): domain Bacteria; kingdom Pseudomonadati; phylum Pseudomonadota; class Gammaproteobacteria; order Pseudomonadales; family Pseudomonadaceae; genus Pseudomonas; species Pseudomonas sp. TZ252. Next base: position 47,163 of record NZ_CM148566.1, read on the forward strand.
GCCGCCAGGCCGAGGCAAGCGGCGAGCGCCAGTGCCAGCGCGACGACCTCCATCTCAGCAGGCCCTCGTGTCGGTAGAACGCATCAGATGCTGCCCAGCTCCGACCATTCTTCCTCGGTCATCATCTTGTCCAGCTCGACCAGGATCAGCAGCTCGCCGTTCTTGTTGCAGACACCCTGGATGAACTTGGCCGACTCTTCGTTGCCGACGTTCGGCGCGGTCTCGATTTCCGACTGCTTCAGGTAGACCACCTCGGCGACGCTGTCGACCAGGATGCCGACCACCTGCTTGTCCGCCTCGATAATGACGATCCGCGTGTTGTCGCTGACCGGCGCAGGGTCCAGGCCGAAGCGCTGGCGGGTGTCGATCACCGTGACCACGTTGCCGCGCAGGTTGATGATGCCCAGCACGTAGCTCGGCGCACCCGGCACCGGGGCGATCTCGGTGTAGCGCAGCACCTCCTGGACCTGCATCACATTGATGCCGTAGCTCTCGTTGTCCAGGCGGAAGGTGACCCACTGCAGGATCGGATCTTCGGCGCTTTGCGCGGTGGCTTTGCTCATTCCCCTAACCTCTCGAAAACCGCCGCAAGTGGCGGAAGCTGTCTATCAATGGTCGCCGTGCAGGCGCTTGACGGCGCCGCTGGCGATCAGTTCGGCGAGCGCCGCCACATCCAGCAGCGCACACATGTGTTCGATGACCGTGCCGGCCAGCCAGGGCCGCTGGCTACGCTGGCTGCGCCATTTCACCTCGGCCGGGTCGAGGCGGATCGAGCGGCTCACCTGGTGCACCGCCAGCCCCCACTCGTAGCCCTGGACCGAGATCACGTACTTGAGGCCGTCGCGATAGTCGTCGCGGTAGCGTTCGGGCATCACCCAGCGTGCGGTGTCCAACACCTTCAGGTTGCCCGCCTGCGACGGCAGGATGCCGAGGAACCAGTCGGGCTGGCCGAACAACGGGGTCAGTTCCTGGTTCTCCAGCGGATAGATCGAGCCGAGGCACACCAGCGGCACCGCCAGGGTCAGCCCGGCGACGTCGAACAGCAGGCACTCGAAGGGCTCCGCCGCCCAGGCCGGACGACCGTCGTCGAGCAGCGGCAGGTCGAGCAGCGGCGGCTCGCCGACGCTCGCCGGGGCGCTCGGCACGCGCAACTCGATGACTTCGTGGGGCCGTGGCTCGACCGGCAGCTCGCGCAACGTCGTCGGTTCGTCGAGCAGGGCCGCCGGCGCCGGCGGAACCAGGCGCGCATCGCGGACCTGCTCCTCGAGCACCGCGGCCTCGAACTCGTCGAACCCGTGGTCGACCGGCAGCGTTTCCAGCGCCGGGGCCGGTGTCGCCACTTCGGCGACCGCCAGCGCGACAGGCTTCAACGGCGCGGGCGCAGGCGCTGGCGGCGTCTCGACGAGAGGTTCCAGGTCCTCGAAAGTGGCCTCCTGGAGCAACGCATCCAGGTAGGACTGCAAGGCCAGTTGCGAACGGGTGGCGGTGGCGGCGCTCATGTGGGTATTCCGCGACAGGGGTCTACAACGGTTATCGGCCGCACTCCGGTGCGGCTTGAATGCGCCTGTCGGCGCGGCGACCGGCGCGCCATCAGGCCACCCGGGTGGCCGGCTGCTGCGCCAGCAGATGCTTGAGCAAGGCGCGGTAGGCGATCACCCCGCGACTCTTGCCGTCGTGCTGCGACGGCGTGACCCCGGCCCGGCTGGCATCGCGCAGGCGGGTATCGATGGGAATGAACGCCTGCCACAGGTTGTCCGGGTAGTTCTCGTTGAGAATCCGCAGCGTGCTCAGCGAAGCCTGGGTCCGCCGGTCGAACAGCGTAGGTACGATGGTATAGGGCAACGCCTGTTTGCGCGACCGGTTGATCATCGCCAGGGTGTTGACCATCCGCTCCAGCCCTTTCACCGCGAGGAACTCGGTCTGCACCGGGATCACCAGGTGCTGGCTGGCGGCCAGGGCGTTGACCATCAGCACGCCGAGCAGCGGCGGGCTGTCGATGATCGCATGGTCGAAATCCTGCCAGAGCTGCGCCAGGCTCTTCGAGACCACCAGGCCGAGACCGCTCTTGCCCGGCGACTGGCGCTCCAGGGTGGCCAGCGCGGTACTCGACGGCAGCAGGGAAATGCGTTCGTTGCTGGTGCTGCGCAGCAGCGAGGCCGGCAGCCCCTCGGGGACGTTGCCCTGGTGCAGGAACAGGTCGAAGGCGCTGTGCTCGAGGGTGTCCGGGTCATAGCCGAAATAGCTGGTCATCGAGCCGTGGGGGTCCAGGTCGACCACGACCACGCGCTTGCCGGCATCCGCCAACAGGCCGGCCAGGGCGATGGACGAGGTGGTCTTGCCGACCCCTCCTTTCTGATTGGCGACTGCCCAGACTTTCATTGCTCTACTCTTCCTGGCATGGGTCTACCCGGTTGGGGCCGCGCTAATGGCCAGTTCGGCCCCGGCGCCCGTACGCAAACCATGGTTCGCGCGCTCATGGCGAAGGCGACGGGGAATTGACGGTTGCCGGCGCGGGCGCCGGCGTACCGCCAGTATCTGCAGCTTGCGTGCCAGCTGCCGAGCCTGCGTGGCGGAGCGCCGAATCCGGTTGCGCCTTGCCGCTGCCGACCCCGCTGACGCTGCGTCGCACCTCCAGGTTGCGCGAGATCACCAGCACCACCCGGCGATTCTTCGCCCGCCCCTCGGCGCTGGCATTGTCCGCCACCGGCTGAAATTCACCATAGCCCACCGCAGCCATCCGCGACGGCTCGACCCCATCGTTGCCGAGCAGGCGGACGATGCTTGCCGCCCGCGCCGCCGACAGTTCCCAGTTGGTGGGATAGCGCGGGCTATGGATCGGCACGTCGTCGGTGAAGCCCTCGACATGGATCGGGTTCTTGTAGGGCGCCAGGATCTTGGCGACCTTCTCGACGATATCGAAGGCGGCATCGTTGGGCAGCGCATCGCCGCTGGGAAACAGCAGGCTGGAATTGAGAGTGATCTCGATCCACAGCTCGTTACCGCGCACGCTCAACTGGTCGGAGGCGATCAAGTCGCCGAAGGCATCGCGCACGCTGTCGGCGATCCGCTCCAGCGAGTCGGCGCTGGCCGCATTGTCGCTGGGCTGCTCCTCGACGCTGGTGCGCTCCGGCTCGGTGGTGCGCGGCCGCTCGTCGCCGATGGGAATCGGCTTCAACGAGCGGTCGGGCTGGTTGAACACGCCGGTGAGGGTCTCCGAGAGGATCTTGTACTTGCCCTCGTTGATCGAGGAAATCGAATACATCACCACGAAGAAGGCGAACAGCAGGGTGATGAAGTCGGCATAGGAAACCAGCCAGCGTTCGTGGTTCTCGTGTTCCTCCTGGTGGCGACGGCGGCGCTGCATGCTCGGCTCCGGTCAGTCCATGAAGCCTTGCAGCTTCAACTCGATGGAACGCGGGTTCTCGCCCTCGGCGATGGACAGCAGGCCCTCCAGGAGCATCTCGCGGTAGCGCGACTGGCGCAGTACCAGGGTTTTCAGCTTGTTGCCGATCGGCAGCAGGAGCAGGTTGGCGAAGCCGACGCCATAGATGGTGGCGACGAACGCCACGGCGATGCCGCTGCCGAGCTGCGCCGGGTTGGCCAGGTTGCCCATCACATGGATCAAGCCCATTACCGCGCCGATGATGCCGATGGTCGGCGCATAGCCGCCCATGCTCTCGAACACCTTGGCGGCCTGCAGGTCGCGACTTTCCTGGGTGAACAGGTCGACCTCGAGGATGCTGCGGATGACTTCCGGCTCGGCGCCGTCCACCAGCAGTTGCAGGCCCTTGCGCGCATAGGGATCGGGCTCCGCATCGGCGATGCTCTCCAGGCCGAGCAGGCCTTCCTTGCGCGCGGTCATGCTCCAGGAGACGATCCGGTCGATTCCCCCGGAAAGATCCTCGCGCGGCGGGAAGAACACCCAGCCGAGCATGCCCAGGCCGCGCTTGAGCACGTTCACCGGGGTCTGCAACAGCGCCGCGGCCAGGGTGCCGCCGATCACGATCAGCGCCGCCGGACCGTTGAGCAGGGCCCCCGCGTGGCCGCCCTCGAGAAAGTTTCCGCCGACGATGGCGACGAACGCCAGGATGATCCCGACCAGGCTGAGCACATCCATCAGCGCGTCCCCTCGGCTCGGCGAAGGCGCGCGCAGGTCGTCACGTGGGTGGCCATCGAAGGCAGTCTCCTCATTCCTGCACGCACGCTTACTGGCACGCCTCGACCAGGTGCCGGCCGATGTCGTCGAGCCCGTACACCGCGTCCGCCAGGTTGGCCTTGACCACGGCCATCGGCATCCCGTAGATCACGCAACTGGCCTCGTCCTGCGCCCACACCTGGCTGCCGCCCTGCTTGAGCAGGCGCGCACCCTCGCGTCCGTCGGCGCCCATGCCGGTGAGGACCACCGCCAGGACCTTGTCGTTGTAGGCCTTGGCCGCCGAGCCGAAGGTCACGTCGACGCAGGGCTTGTAGTTCAGGCGTTCGTCGCCGGGGAGGATGCGCACCGTGCCGCGGCCGTCGACCATCATCTGCTTGCCGCCCGGCGCCAGCAGCGCCAGGCCGGGACGCAGGATGTCGCCGTCCTCTGCTTCCTTGACGCTGATCCGGCACAGCTTGTCGAGGCGCTCGGCGAAAGCCTTGGTGAAGGCCGCCGGCATGTGCTGGATCAGCACCAGCGGCGCCGGGAAGTTGGCCGGCAACTGGGTCAGCACCCGCTGCAAGGCAACCGGTCCACCGGTGGAGGTACCGATCGCGACCAGCCGGTAGGCCTTGCGCTTCGGCGCCGCCGAGGTCGACGCCGGGGCCGGCGACGCGCCGGCACCAACACGCGCGCTCGCGCCGACGCTGGAGGACGACGCCGGCGCATGGCTGGACGAGGTGGCCGAAGGCAGCGGCGGCAGGCTGATCGAGCGACGATTGCTACGGGCGATGGTCAGGACCTTCTCGCAGAGCAACTGGCGGACCTTGTCCGGGTTGCGCGAGATGTCCTCGAAATTCTTCGGCAGGTAGTCGACCGCTCCAGCGTCCAGTGCATCCAGGGTCACCCGCGCGCCCTCGTGGGTCAGCGAGGAGAACATCAGGACTGGGGTCGGGCAACGCTGCATGATGTTGCGTACCGCGGTGATGCCGTCCATCAGCGGCATCTCGTAATCCATGGTGATCACATCGGGTCTCAGGGCCAGCGCCTGCTCGATGGCCTCGCGGCCATTGGTGGCGGTGCCGACCACCTGGATCTGTCCATCGGCGGAGAGAATCTCCGAGACACGGCGGCGGAAGAACCCCGAATCGTCCACCACCAGGACTTTGACTGCCATAGCTACTCCTCAGAGGGCGACGCTCCTGCGCCGCCGGAAACCCATACGCGGCGTCAGATGCGCCGTGCGTAACGCTTGAGCATGCTCGGCACATCGAGGATCAGGGCGATGCGCCCGTCCCCGGTGATGGTGGCGCCCGCCATGCCGGGGGTGCCCTGCAACATCTTGCCGAGTGGCTTGATCACCACTTCTTCTTGTCCCACCAACTGGTCGACGACGAAACCGATGCGCTGGGTGCCGACCGACAGGATCACCACGTGTCCCTCACCCTGCTCTTCGTGGGCCGCACTCGGCACCAGCCAGCGCTTGAGATAGAACAGCGGCAAGGCCTTGTCGCGGACGATCACCACTTCCTGGCCATCCACGACATTGGTGCGCGACAGGTCAAGATGGAAGATTTCGTTGACGTTGACCAGCGGGAAGGCGAACGCCTGGCTGCCCAGCATCACCATAAGGGTAGGCATGATCGCCAAAGTCAGCGGCACCTTGATGACGATCTTCGAGCCGGACCCCTTCTGCGAAAACACGTTGACCGTGCCGTTGAGCTGGGAAATCTTGGTCTTCACCACGTCCATGCCGACACCGCGGCCGGACACGTCGGAAATCTCAGTCTTGGTCGAGAAACCCGGGGCGAAAATCAGGTTGTAGCACTCCAGGTCGGTCAGGCGGTCCGCCGCATCGCGCTCCAGCAGGCCCTTCTCCACCGCCTTGTTGCGCAGCACCTCGGCGTCCATGCCCTTGCCGTCGTCGGTGATCATCAGGAGGATGTGGTCACCCTCCTGCTCCGCTGACAGCACCACCTGGCCGACCCGCGGCTTGCCGGCGGCCTCGCGCTCCTCCGGACTCTCGATGCCGTGGTCGACGGCGTTGCGCACCAGGTGCACCAGCGGATCGGCGAGGGCCTCGACCAGGTTCTTGTCGAGGTCGGTCTCTTCGCCCACCAGCTCCAGGTTGATCTCTTTCTTCATGTTCCGCGCCAGGTCGCGAACCAGGCGCGGGAAGCGGCCGAAGACCTTCTTGATCGGCTGCATACGGGTCTTCATCACCGACATCTGCAGGTCGCCGGTGACCACGTCGAGGTTGGCCACGGCCTTGGCCATGGCCTCGTCGCCACTGTTCAGGCCCAGGCGCACCAGGCGGTTACGCACCAGCACCAGCTCGCCGACCATGTTCATGATCTCGTCGAGACGCGCCGTATCCACCCGCACGGTGGTCTCCGCCTCGCTTGCCGCGGGCCTGTCGGGCGCCGCCGGACGCGCGGCGGCGGCCTTGGCCGGAGCGACCGGTTTCGCCGCGGGACTCTTCGCCGCGATGTTCTTGGCTACCGCCGCGGCGGCCGCCACGGCCTCGGAGGCGCCGTTGAACTTGCCCTTGCCGTGCAGTTCGTCGAGCAGCGACTCGAACTCGTCGTCGCTGATCTCATCGCCGCCCGCGGCGGCCGGCGCCTTGCCCTGCTCCGCCGGCGCAGCCGCTGGAGCCGCGGCAGCCGGTGCGGCGGGTGTGCCGGCGGCTTCCGGGACATCGCCGAACTTGCCCTTGCCGTGCAGTTCGTCGAGCAGCGCCTCGAACTCGTCGTCGCTGATATCGTCACCAGCGGCAGCCGCGGCCGGCTCGACCGCCTCGGCGGGGACTTGCGCAGGCTCGGCCGAGACCGCCGGCGGCACGAACTTGCCCTTGCCGTGCAACTGGTCGAGCAACGCCTCGAACTCGGCGTCGCTGATCTCGTCGCCAGCGGGAGCCGCGGGCGCTTCTGCAACGGCGGAGGCCGGCGCTTCGTCGCCCTGCAGAGCATCCAGCAACTGCTCGAACTCGTCGTCGGTGATATCGCTGGAGGCACTCTGCGCGGGCGCTTCCGGCGGCGCCGCAGGCTCGGCTGGCGGAACGGCCGCCGGCGGCGCTTGCACAGGTTCCGCGGGCTCGGCGCCCTCGGGCTCGGCCAGGCGGGCAAGGGCCGCCAGCAGCTCGGGCGTCGCCGGGGTCGGTTCGGACTGCTCGCGTACCTGGTCGAACATCGCGTTGACCGTATCCAGCGCCTGCAGCACCACATCCATCAGTTCGGAGCTGACGCGCCGCTCGCCCTTGCGCAGGATATCGAAGACGTTTTCCGCAATGTGGCAGCATTCCACCAGCGCGTTCAGCTGGAGGAAGCCGGCACCGCCCTTGACCGTATGGAACCCACGGAAAATGGCATTGAGCAGGTCCATATCGTCCGGCCGGCTCTCCAGCTCGACCAGTTGCTCGGACAATTGCTCGAGAATCTCGCCGGCCTCAACCAGGAAGTCCTGGAGGATTTCTTCATCGGCGTCGAAGCTCATTCGGCTGCTCCCAGAGACGTGTTACTCGAAAGGATCGGCAGGACCGCTGTCCTGCCGGAAATACCGGCCCGGCTTTCCGGACCGACTTCAGCCCGCCCGCCGGGATCACCGGCATGACGAAGGCTGTGCCAGCAGCCCGCGGATGCCAGCGTTCAATGCTTACTTAACGGCAGCGATGCCGCAGTCTTGAGCCGGGCGGGTCAGAAACCCAGGCTGGACAGCAGATCGTCCACGTCATCCTGCCCGGACACCACATCCTCTCGTTTTTCCGCGGCGACCTGCGGCCCCTCGCCCTTGGCCGAACGCTCCAGCGCGGCCTGGTGGCGCATGCTCACGTGGTCGTGCTCGATCCCGGCGTAACGGTCCACCTGGCCGGCCATCCAGACCAGCTTCACGAGGTTGCTCTCGACCTCGGTGACCAGCTTGGTGACACGCTTGATCACCTGGCCGGTCAGGTCCTGGTAATCCTGCGCCAGCAGGATGTCATTGAGCTGCGAGGACAACTGGCCGGCGTTCTCGCCGCTGCGCACGAGGAACTGTTCGATGCGCTTGGCCAGCTCGCGGAAGCCGTCAGCGTCGATTTCCCGGCGCATGAAGCGTTGCCACTCCTGGTGCAGCTCCCGCGAATCGTCGCCCAACTGGTTGACCAGCGGGGCGCTCTGCTCCACCAGGTCCATGGTCCGGTTGGCGGCCTTCTCGGTCATTTCCACCACGTAGGAAAGACGATCGGTGGCATCGGCGATCTGCGACATTTCCTGCGCGTGGGGGGAATGCGGGTCGATCTGGAAATCGACGATGGCGTTGTGCAGTTCGCGGGTCAGCTTGCCCACTTCCTGGTAGAGGCCACGGTCCCTGGCCTGGCTGAGCTCCTGGATCAATTGCACCGCCTGCTGGAAGTGCCCCCGTTCGAGACAGTCCACCAGTTCGCGCGCATGTTTTTTCAGGGTCGATTCGAATTCGTCGCCCGTGGAATCGTTACCAAGCACCATGACACCCTCTTGGCCGGCTTCAGCCGTTGACCCGCTCGAAAATCTTCTCGATCTTTTCCTTCAGGACCTGAGCGGTGAAGGGTTTGACCACATAGCCGTTGACCCCGGCCTGGGCCGCTTCGATGATCTGGTCGCGCTTGGCCTCGGCGGTGACCATCAGCACCGGCAGATGCTTGAGGCGCTCGTCGGCGCGAACCGCGCGCAGCAGATCGATGCCGGTCATGCCCGGCATGTTCCAGTCGGTGACGAGAAAGTCGAAATTGCCGCTGTGCAGCATCGGCAGCGCCGTGGTGCCGTCGTCGGCCTCGGCGGTATTGGTGAAGCCCAAGTCCCGCAAGAGGTTCTTGATGATGCGTCTCATCGTGGAAAAGTCGTCCACGATGAGAATTTTCATGTTCTTGTCCAAGTAAACCTCCGTACAGACCAGAGCGCGCCCCAGGGGACGCGCCACACATTCTTTTGCGTTAACGGTTACAAGCTGCGGTCGAGGCCGGTTCAGGCCGACCGCCAATCGGCCAGGCGCGCGCGCAAACGCGCGGCGCACTGGCTGTGCAACTGGCTGACCCGCGATTCGCTGACGCCCAGTACCTCGCCGATCTCCTTGAGGTTGAGTTCCTCGTCGTAATACAACGCCAGCACCAGGCGCTCGCGCTCCGGCAACTTGGCGATGGCATCCGCCAGGGCCGCCTGGAAACGTTCGTCGAGCAGGCCGTGGATCGGTTCGTTGTGACTGAGGCTGGTGTCTTCCGGCAATCCATGTTCGCCGTCCTGCAACAGGTCGTCGAAGCTGTACAGGCGGCTGCCCTGCGTGTCGCTGAGGATGCCGTAGTAATCTTCGAGGCTCAATTGGAGTTCGGCAGCAACTTCGTGATCTTTAGCGTCGCGTCCGGTTCTCGCCTCGATCGCGCGGATCGCGTCGGTCACCATGCGCGTGTTGCGGTGCACCGAACGCGGCGCCCAGTCGCCCTTGCGGACCTCGTCGAGCATGGCCCCGCGGATGCGGATGCCGGCATAGGTCTCGAAGCTGGCGCCCTTGCCGGCGTCGTATTTCTTCGCGGCCTCGAGCAGGCCGATCATGCCGGCCTGCATCAGGTCCTCCACCTGCACGCTGGCCGGCAGGCGGCCGAGCAGGTGATAGGCGATGCGCTTGACCAGTGGTGCGTAACGCTGGATCAGTTGCTCCTGGGAGTTCTGCGCTTGCGCCTTGCTATACATACGCACTCCAGAGGCCGCTGTCATACGGCCGAACCTGTCGCGGGGTGTTGGACCAGTCGTTCGACGAAGAACTCCAGGTGCCCGCGCGGGTTGGCCGGCAGCGGCCAGCTATCGACCTTCTGCGCGACCGCCTTGAAGGCCAGGGACGCCTTCGAGCGGGGGAATGCCTCGTATACGGCTCGCTGTTTCTGCACGGCCTTGCGTACCGACTCGTCGTAAGGGATGACACCTACATACTGTAGTGCGACGTCGAGGAAACGGTCAGTGACCTTGGTCAGTTTGGCGAACAGGTTGCGTCCTTCCTGCGGGCTGTGGGCCATGTTGGCCAGGACCCGGAAGCGGGTCATGCCGTGGTCGCGGTTGAGCAGTTTGATCAGGGCGTAGGCATCGGTGATCGAGGTCGGCTCGTCGCAGACGACCAGCAGCACCTCCTGCGCGGCGCGGACGAAACTGACCACCGAATCGCCGATCCCGGCGGCAGTGTCGACGACCAGGACATCGAGGTTGTCGCTGATATCGCTGAACGCCTGGATCAGCCCCGCATGCTGCATCGGCGAGAGGTGCACCATGCTCTGCGTGCCGGAGGCCGCGGGAACGATGCGCACGCCACCGGGACCGAGGAGGAGGACATCGCGCAGTTCGCAGCGTCCCTCGATCACGTCGGCCAGGGTGCGCTTGGGCGTGAGTCCCAGCAGGACGTCGACGTTGGCCAGGCCGAGGTCGGCATCCAGCAGCATGACGCGACGGCCGAGATCGGCCAGAGCCAGTGCCAGGTTCACCGACACATTGGTCTTGCCGACGCCGCCCTTGCCGCCAGTTACTGCGATCACCTGTACGGGATGCATGCTACCCATCTGCTTCATACCTTGTGTTGTCGTCTTCCCGGAACGCCCCTTCCAGCGCTCTCCGGTATTGGCGGGAACGATGCGCCATCGCTCCCGGCCCGGCGGAAGCCACCTTCGCTTCCGTCACCCGCGCCACGCGCGGTTCTTCCCACATCCTCAGCCGGCACGCCGCGCCGGTTGCTGGTAGAGCCCGGCGAACATCTCGGCCATGGCGTCCTCGCTGGGCTCTTCCGGTGCCTGCAGGCTCACCGCCCGGCTGACCAGTTGGTGACTGCGCGCCACCTGCAGGTCGTCCGGAATCCGCGGCCCATCCGCCAGATAGGCTACCGGGAGACGCTGGGCGATAGCCAGCGCCATCGATTCACCGAGGCTGCCCGCCTCGTCCAGCTTAGTCAGGATGCAGCCCGCCAGCCCGCAGTGCCGATAGGTCTGGTAGGCCGACTTGAGCACCTGGCTCTGGCTGGTGGTGGCCATCACCAGGTAATTCTTCACGTTCAGGCTCGGCGACGCCAGTGCCTCGAGCTGCATGCGCAATGCCGGGTCGCTGGCCGGCAGGCCGGCGGTATCGATCAGCACCATGCGCTTGCGCGCCAGCGGCGCCAGGGCCTGGATCAGCGACTGGCCGGGATCGACCAGGGTCACCGGTACGTTGAGGATCCGACCGAGGGTCTTGATCTGCTCCTGGGCGCCGATCCGGTAGCTGTCCATGCTCACCAGCGCCAGGCTCTGGGCGCCGTACTTGAGGACGTAGCGCGCGGCCATCTTCGCCAGGGTGGTGGTCTTGCCGGCACCTGCCGGGCCGACCAGGGCCAGTACGCCGCCCGCGTCGAGCGGGTCCTGCTCGGGGGTCTGCACGGCACGCGACAGGTGCGCCAACAGCATGCGCCAGGCCTGGCGCGTATCGCCCACCGCGGCGACCCGCTCCAGCAACGGCTTGCTCAGCTCCGCCGGCAAGCCCATGCGCTGCAGGCGCCGCCAGAGATTGGCCTGCTGCGGACGCTGGTGCTGCAACTGGCCCCAGGCGATGGAACCCAGTTGTACCTCGATCAGCTCGCGCAGGCCGTTCAGTTCGAAACGCATTGCCTCGAGGGTCTGGCCGCCCGCCTGGGGCTTGGCCTGCGCCGCCGTCATGGACTCGGCCAGGGACGGACGCGCCGGCTTCTCCTCGGCGAACAATTGACGGTCCTTGCGCTGGGTTTCCGCCGGACGCGCCGTCAACTCGGCGCGCGCCTCTGCGATCCGCGCCTGGGTCTTGCGCAGCTCCACTTCCAGCGCCGGGTTGGGCTTGCTCGGCGCCGGCGGGGCCTGGTAATCCAGCGCCGCGGTCAGCTCGATGCCGCCGGCGACCCGGCGGTTGCCGAGAATCGCGGCGTCCGGACCCAGTTCGTCGCGGACCAGTTTCATGGCCTGGCGCATATCGGCGGCGAAGAAGCGTTTGACTTGCATTGCCCGAACCCCTCAGTTCAGTAGTCTTGCCGGCAACCTCAGGTTGCCCGGTGTGCCGGCCCTGGAGCCGGCGCAGCCCTCGTTCAGTTCTGTCCCACCGTCGCGACGATGGTGACTTGCTTGTTGTCCGGGATTTCCTGGTAGGCCAGCACATGCATGCTGGGCACCGCCATCCGCGCGAAGCGCGACATCATCGAGCGGATCGGTCCGGCAACCAGCAGGATCGCCGGCTTACCGAGCATCTCCTGGCGTTGCGCGCTCTCGATCAGCGAGCGTTGCAGCTTCTCGGCCATCCCCGGCTCCAGCAACATGCCGTCCTCGGAGCCTTGTCCGGCCTTCTGCATGCTGTTCAGCAAAATCTGTTCCAACCTCGGCTCGAGCGTGATCACAGGCAGCTCCGGCTCAAGCCCGACAATGCTTTGCACGATTGCGCGGGACAACGCGACGCGAACCGCGGCGACCATCGCGCCGGGATCTTGACTCCGTGGAGCGACGTTGGCGATGGCCTCGGCGATGGTACGGATGTCGCGCACCGGCACCTGCTCCTGGAGCAGCGCCTGCAGGACCTTGAGCAGGGTGGACAGGGAAATCAGCCCCGGCACCAGCTCTTCCGCCAGCTTCGGCGAGCTGCGCGCGAGCAATTGCAGGAGCTGTTGCACTTCTTCATGGCCCAGCAGCTCGTGGGCGTGCTTGTGCAGCACCTGGTTCAGGTGAGTGGCGACCACGGTGCTCGCATCCACCACGGTGTAGCCCAGCGACTGCGCCTGGTCGCGCTGGCCGGGCTCGATCCATACCGCCTCCAGGCCGAAGGCCGGGTCCTTGCCGGCGATGCCGTTGAGGCTGCCGAATACCTGGCCGGGGTTGATCGCCAGCTCGCGATCGGGATAGATCTCCGCTTCGGCCACGCTGACCCCCATCAGGGTCAGACGGTAGGCGTTGGGCAGCAGGTCGAGGTTGTCGCGGATGTGCACCGAGGGCATCAGGAAGCCCAGCTCCTGGGACAGCTTCTTGCGTACGCCCTTGATCCGCGCCAGCAGTTGCCCGCCCTGGTTGCGGTCGACCAGCGGGATCAGCCGGTAGCCGACTTCCAGGCCGACCATGTCCACCGGGGTGACGTCGTCCCAACCCAGTTCCTTGACCTCCTGGGCGCGCTGCGCCGGCAGCAGCTCCTGCTGGCGCTGCACCTCCTGCTCGGCGACCTGCTTGGCCTTGTTCTGCCGGTGCCAGATCCAGTAGGCGGCAGCGCCGGCCAGGGCGCCGAGGCCGATGAAGGAAACATGCGGCATGCCCGGCACGGCGCCCATGGCGATCAGGATCGCCGCGGAAATCGCCAGCGCCTTGGGCGAGGCGAACATCTGCCGGTTGACCTGCTGGCCCATGTCCTCGGAACTGGAGACCCGCGTCACCATGATCGCCGCCGCAGTCGACAGCAGCAGCGACGGCAGTTGTGCCACCAGGCCGTCACCGATGGTCAGCAGGGCGTAGACCTTGCCGGCGTCGCCGAAGGACATCGAATGCTGGATCATGCCGATGGCGACGCCGCCGATCAGGTTGATGAAGAGAATCAGCAGGCCGGCGATGGCGTCGCCGCGGACGAACTTGCTGGCACCGTCCATCGAACCGTAGAAGTCGGCCTCCTGGGCCACCTCGCTGCGGCGCTTCTTGGCTTCCTCCTGCTCGATCAGGCCGGCGTTGAGGTCGGCGTCGATGGCCATCTGCTTGCCGGGCATGGCATCCAGGGTGAAGCGCGCGCTGACTTCGGAAATCCGCCCGGCGCCCTTGGTCACCACCACGAAGTTGATGATCATGAGGATCGCGAACACCACCACCCCGACCACGTAGTTGCCGCCGATCACCACTTCGCCGAAGGCCTGGATCACCTTGCCTGCGGCGCCATGGCCGTCGTGGCCGTGGAGCAGCACCACGCGGGTCGAGGCAACGTTCAGCGCCAGGCGCAACAGGGTCGCCACCAGCAGGATGGTCGGGAACACGGCGAAGTCCAGCGGCCGCAGGGCGTACACGCAGACCAGCAGGACGACGATGGACAGGGCGATGTTGAAGGTGAACAGCACGTCCAGCAGGAATGGCGGGATCGGCAGGGTCATCATCGCCAGCATGGCCAGCAGCAGGACCGGCACGCCGAGGCTGCCGCGCCCCAGTCCCGCCAGGTTGCTGCGCACATTGCTGATCAGTTGCGTGCGATCCACTCTCGACTCCCCTGCCCTGCGTATGGCGCCCGTAGGTGGGCGCCGAACAAACTTTTGACGCCGGAATGCGCGTCGGGCGGGTCATTGCAGGAACCGTTCCAACTTTTCAATTCATTGATTGAAAAGGGTTTTCGCCAATCACCAACTACCGGAGGCGCCACCGCCGCCACTCGAGCCTCCGCCGCCGGAGAACGAGTCCGAAGACGAACTGGACGAACTGGACGACGAGGAACCCGATGAGCTAGCGTAATCGCCGCCGCGTCGACGCCCTCCCCCCGAGCCGCCGGCGCTGAAATTGCAACCGATGAGCAGCGGCAGGCAAGCGGCGGGCAGGATGATCAGCGCCTCGATGCTGTTCAGCGGGTCGTCCACCAGCAACAGCAGGCACTCCAGGGCCAGGGTCAGCAGCAGGCCGAGCAGGCCCGGCAGGTAGGCCCAGCGCCGTCCTCTGCGCAGCCCCTGCCAGGCACCGGCCAGCATCAGCAGGGTCAGTCCCAGCGAAAGCGGCACGGCCAATCCGTAATGGAGCACCGGCAGGCCATAACGGCCGTAGGCCCAGAACAGCCCCAGCGCATAGAGCACAAGAATGGCGAAGAACCAGCGGGCACCGCACGAATACTTGAGCAACGCGCCGAAGCCGACGCCCAGGACCGCCACCATCTCCGCCAGCGCCACCATCGCCCCTGCCGGCCAGTGCCGCCCCAGTGCCAACGCCGCAGCGAGCGCCACTACCGCCCCCAGGGTCCAGTACCAGGCGCGCGGACGTACCAGCAGCGCCACCCCGCCGAGAGCGCCGAGCAGGAATGCGATAGCCAGGGTCTGCCGTACCGCGCCGGGCTCCAGCGGGTCGCGCGGCGGCGGCGGCAACGCCTCGCCGTCGATCAGTCGTACCAGGCGCTGCGCCGCCGCTTCCAGGCCGCCGGCGTAGTCTTGCTGACGGAACGCAGGGGTCATGTATTCGCGGATGATCCGCCCGGCATCGATGTCGGTGATCGTTCCTTCCAGGCCATAGCCGACTTCGATGCGCATGCGCCGGTCGTCCTTCGCCACCAGCACCAGGACGCCGTCATCGATCCCCTTGCGCCCCAGCTTCCACGCCTCGAAGACCCGCGTCGCATAGGCCTCAATGCTGTCCGGATAGGTGCTGGGCACCATCAGGATCGCTACCTGGGCACCCTTCCGGGCCTCCAGCGCGGCCAGCGAAGCTTCCAGGCGGGCACGCTCGGCGGCGTCGAGGGTCGCGGTAAGGTCGGTCACCCGCCGCGCCAGCGCTGGAACCTCCGCGGACTCGTAGCCCGCATCGCGCGCTGCCTCGGCCTCGGCGCCGACCGCCGATGCCTCCACGGCCTCCTCCTCGACATCGGACGCTGCCACCGCGACGGTGACCGGCACCGTCGCGGTGGCAACGGAGGGAATCGCGGCGGCGCAGAGCAGCATGCCGAACAGGCGAAGCATGGCGAGATAACGCGTGATTGCAGACATCCTTGTCTCCGAATGAAATGAACGGGAACCCATTACCAACTGCCCGACGCACCGCCTCCGCCGCTGGAACCACCGCCCCCGGAAAAGCCGCCGGACGACGAGGAGGAAGAGGAGGAAGAGGAGGAGGAACCGCCGCCGGAGCTTCCCGACGAGCCTCCACCACCCCCACTCAGGCGTACCTGGCCGAACACCAGCAGCCCGAGCATGAGCTGGAACGGTAGCAGGGCCAGCCAGACCAGCGGTGCGTCCAGGCCACCGGACAGCAATCCGAGCAGCAGGTAGGCCGCCAGCAACGCCCACAGTCGGCGGTGGAAACTTTTCCGCCGCTCACGCCATAGCGAGCGCATCAGGCGGTAGTTCGACCAGCAGAGAACCGCCAGCATCAGCACCCCGGCCGGCCACAGCAGGCCATAGATGAAGGACACCGCGCTGAACCAATGCGCCGCCAGCCCGAGCAGGGCTACATAGACCAGTACGCCGATCACCAGGTAGAAGGCCGGGCGCACCGTCCACAGCGCGCCGAAGGTCGCGCCGCCGACCAGCATGCACAGCGGAGCGACCAGCAGCACGCTCATCCATTCGCCGGAAGCGCCGGCCAGCGTGCCCAGCAGCCAGCAGAGCAGCGCCCCGCCGAGCAGCCAGGGCCAGCGCAGCGCCCGGGCACTCAACAGCACTCCGGCCAACGATCCGTAGATGAAGGCGACCAGCAGCGCCCAGGCTTCCGCCGGCAATTGCCCCAGCGAGACTTTCGGCGCACCCGACGACGCGGCCGCCGGCAGCGTTTCGCCGTCGACCAGGCGGATCAGCTCGTCCACCGCGGCCTCGATCCCGCCGGCGTAGTCGCCCTCGCGAAATGCCGGGGCCATCCGCTCGCGAATGATCCGTCCGGCGACCACATCGGGCACCGCACCCTCCAGGCCGTAGCCGACCTCGATGCGCATGCGCCGGTCATCCTTGGCCACCACCAGCAGCAGACCGTCGTCGACCGCCTTGCGGCCGAGCTTCCAGGCCTGGAACAACTTGTCGGAGAAGGCTTCGATATCGAGGGTACCGGTAGTCGGCAGCATCACCACCGCGATCTGCGCACCGCGTCGCCGCTCCAGCGCCTCGAGCTTCTCCACCAGGCGTTGGCGCGTCGCCTCGTCCAGCGTGTGGGTGGCATCCACCACCCGCTCCGACAGGGGCAAGGCGACCCATTCCGCCGGCGCTTCGGCGTGCGCAGGCATCCAGGGCAGCAGCCAGGCCAGGGCGAGCAACAGGAGGACAGGCGGGAAAATACGATCAGACAAGGTTCGATCCATGAACGGCAAAGCTCTCATCCCGAGCGGGTATCGGCCAAGGCTGCCACAGCGCGGCGCGTAGCTCCAGCCAGGTCACTCGTCGCGACGCAGGTCCGGCGGGATCGGCAGGTCCTTCAACGGGCTCGGCCGCTTGCCCTTGCCGGCCTGGTACTGCTTGAGCTGGTAGACATAGGCCAGCACCTGGGCCACGGCGAGATAGAGCCCGGCGGGAATCTCCTGATCCAGCTCGGTGGAGTAGTACACCGCTCGCGCCAGCGCCGGCGACTCCATGACCATCACCTTGTGCTCCTGGGCCACCTCGCGGATCTTCAGGGCCAGGAAATCGTTGCCCTTGGCCAGCAGCAGCGGCGCCCCGCCGCCCGCCGGGTCGTACTTCAGGGCTACGGCGAAGTGGGTCGGGTTGGTGATCACCACGTCGGCCTCCGGCACCGCCGCCATCATCCGTCTCTGCGCCATCTCGCGCTGCATCTGGCGGATCTTCGACTTGACCTCGGGCTTGCCCTCGGAGTCCTTGTATTCGTCGCGGACTTCCTGCTTGGTCATCAGCAGCTTCTGGCGGTTGTCCCAGATCTGGTAGGGCACGTCCACCGCGGCGATCAGCAGCAGGCTGCAGGCCATCCAGAAGGCGCTCCAGCCGACCACCCGCACGCTGTGCAGGATCGCCTGCTCGAGCGGCTGGTGCGCCAGCGCCAGGAGGGCGTCGCGGTCGGCGGAGAGCACCAGCAGGGCCACCGCCAGCACCACCAGGAACTTGATCAGCGCCTTGCTCAGTTCGAGCAGCGACTTGGCGGAAAACATCCGCTTCAGCCCCGACAGCGGGTTGAGCCGGCTGAACTTGGGTTGCAGGGCGTCCATCGAGAACAGCCAGCCGCCGAGGGCGATCGGCCCGACGATCGCCGCCACCAGCAGCATCAGCAGGATCGGCCAGAGCCCCTGGGCAGCCAGGTAGGCCGAAGCGCCGAGCAATTGCAGCATGCTCTCGGTATTCATCGCGGTTTCCCGGGACAGCTCGAAATTGCTGCGCATCAGGCGCAACAGGGCGCCCGCCAGGTCGGCGCCGTAGATCAGCAGGCCGCCGGCGCCGGCCATGAGGATGGCCAGGGTGTTCAGCTCCCGCGAACGCGGCAACTGCCCTTTCTCGCGCGCCTCGCGGCGGCGTTTCTCCGTGGGTTCCTCTGTCTTGTCCTGCCCGCTCTCGCTCTCGGCCATGGCTATTTCGCCCGCACCAGTTCACGGAGGAATTGCAGGGCCTCGCCGGCCAGCACCTGGTACTGGCTGAGCAGGTCGGCGGTGCCGATCCAGAGGATCACCAGGCCCAGCACCAGGGTCAACGGAAAGCCGATGGAGAAGATGTTCAGTTGCGGCGCCGCGCGGGTCATGGCGCCGAAGGCGAGGTTCACCACCAGCAGCGCGGTGATCGCCGGCAGCGCCAGCAGCAGTGCCGCGCCCATCACCCAGCCGAGCTTGCCGGCGATGATCCAGAAATGGTTGCCGCTCAGGCCCTCGCCCACCGGCAGGGTGACGAAGCTCTCGGCGATTACCTCGAACACTACCAGGTGCCCGTTCATCGCCAGGAACAGCAGCGTCACCAGCATGGTGAAGAACTGGCCGAGCACCGGCACCGAGACGCCGTTGGCCGGGTCAACCATGGAAGCGAAGCCCAGGCCCATCTGCATCGAGATGATCTGCCCGGCGATCACGAAGGCGTGGAACAGCAACTGCAGGGAAAAGCCGAGCAAGGCGCCGACCAGGATCTGCTCGCCGATCAGCAGCATGGCCTTCATGCTCAGCGCGTCCACCTGCGGCATCGGCGGCAGGTTCGGCACCAGCACCACGCAGACGCCCAGCGCCAGGTAGAGGCGCACCCGCACCGGCACCAGCTGGGTGCCGATCACCGGCATGGTCATCAGCAGCGCCGCGACCCGGAACAGCGGCAGCACGAAGCTGGCGATCCAGCCGCCGATCTGCGCGTTGGTCAGCTCCAGCATCAGCCGATCAGCAGCGGGATGTTGCCGATCAGCGTCTGGGTGTACTCCATCAGCTGCCGCAGCAGCCAGGGGCCCAGCACGATCAGGGTGAGCAGGATCACCATCAGGCGCGGCAGGAAGCTCAGGGTCTGTTCGTTGATCTGGGTGGCGGCCTGGAACATCGCCACCACGAGACCGACCAGCAGGCTCGGAACCACCAGCACGCCGACGATCATCGCCGTCAGCCACAACGCCTCGCGGAACAGGTCGAGTGCCACCTCAGGGGTCATGTCTCTCTCCAGCGCGCCAGCGGCGCGTCAAGCCGGCGGCACCGCTAGACGGTGCCGAAACTGCCCGCCAGCGTCCCGATGATCAGCGCCCAGCCATCCACCAGGACGAACAGCATGATCTTGAACGGCAGGGAAATGATCAGCGGCGACAGCATCATCATGCCCATCGCCATCAGCACGCTGGACACCACCAGGTCGATGATCAGGAACGGGATGAAGATCATGAAGCCGATCTGGAACGCGGTCTTCAGCTCGGACGTGACGAAGGCCGGGACCAGGATGGTCAGCGGCGTCGCCTCCGGGCTGCCGATGTCGGTGCGCTTGGACAGGCGGACGAACAGCTCCAGGTCGGAGGTACGAGTCTGCGCCAGCATGAACGCCTTCAGCGGTACCTCGGCCTTTTGCAGGGCTTCCTGGGCGGGAATCTGCTCGTTCAGGTAGGGCTGCAGGGCCTGGCTGTTGATCTTGTCGAACACCGGGGCCATGACGAACATGGTCAGGAACAGCGCCAGCCCCACCAGCACCTGGTTCGACGGCGTCGATTGCAGGCCCAGCGCCTGGCGCAGGATGGAGAAGACGATGATGATCCGGGTGAAGCTGGTCATCAGCATGACGAACGCCGGGATGAAGCTCAGCGCGGTCATGATCAGCAGGATCTGCAGGCTGACCGAATACTCCTGCTGGCCCTGGCCGTTGGTGGTCACGGTGATCGCCGAGATCGATGTCGGGTCGGCGGCCAGCGCCGGCCACGGCGCCAGCAGCAGAAGGCAGAGCGCGGCGAGCGCGCCGGCCAGGGAGATGCGCGGAGTCATGGCTTGCCCTTGGGGTCCTTGTTCAGCAGCTCCAGCAGGCGCTGGGCGAATTCCGGCGTGGCCGGCTCGCCGTCCGGCAGGTGTACCGGCTCCTTGAGCACGTGCAACGGCGTGATCCGGCCGGGCGTCAGGCCGAGCAGGATCTGCTCCTCACCGACCTGCACCAGCACCAGCCGGTCGCGCGGACCCAGCGGCTGGCTGGCAAGGGTGCGGATCAAGCGGTTGCCGCGCGGACCGGCCTGTTGCACCCGGCGCACCAGCCAGGCGAGCAGGAAGATCAGGCCGATCACCAGGCCCAGGCCGAGCACCAGTTGGGCCAGTTGCGCGGCGGCGCCGGAAGCGGCGCCCACCGTCGGCGCGGCGGCACCCGTCGTCCCCTCGGCGGCGCACAGCGGCGCGCTCAGCGAGGCGAGTGCCGGCAGGAAGCCGGCGAACAGGTAGCGACGCATGTCAGCGCAGCTTCTTGATGCGTTCGCTGGGACTGATCACGTCGGTCAGGCGGATGCCGAACTTCTCGTTCACTACCACCACCTCGCCGTGGGCGATCAGGGTGCCGTTGACCAGTACGTCCAGCGGCTCGCCGGCCAGGCGATCGAGTTCGATCACCGACCCCTGGTTGAGCTGCAGCAGGTTGCGGATGCTGATGTCGGTATGCCCGACCTCCATGGAAATGGTCACCGGGATGTCCAGGATCACATCCAGGTTGGGCCCCTCCAGGCCGGAAATGGTCGGTGCCTTCGGCGAAGCGCCGAACTCTTCCATCGGCGCCCGCGGGGTACTCGGCTCCGCCACGGGAGTCGCGCCGCCCTGGGCCATCAGCGCATCGATGTCGTCCTGGCTGGCGTCGCCCGCCTCGGCCAGCGCCGCCGCCCACTCGTCGGCCAGTGCCTGTTCCTCGGTGGTCACTTTTTCTTCGTCTGCCATGGTTCGTCTTTCCTCCGGGGGAAGCGGTCAGCGCGAGCGCTCGACCGCTTCGAGAATCTGTAGCGCCAGGTTGCCCTTGTGGGCGCCCAGCTTGACCTTGAAGGCGGGCACGCCGTTGGCGCGCATCACCATGTGTTCCGGCATCTCCACCGGGATCACGTCGCCCGGCTGCATGTGCAGGATGTCGCGCAGCTTGAGCTGGCGGCGGACCACGGTGGCGCCGAGCGGTACCTGGACGTCCAGCACGTCCTCGCGCAGGGCCTTGATCCAGCGCTCGTCCTGGTCGTCGTGGTCGGACTGGAAACCGGCGTCGAGCATCTCGCGGATCGGCTCGATCATCGAATAGGGCATGGTGATGTGCAGGTCGCCGCCACCGCCGTCCAGTTCGATGTGGAAGGTGGAGACCACCACCACCTCGCTGGGACTGACGATGTTGGCCATGGCCGGGTTGACCTCCGAGTTGACGTACTCGAAGTTCATCTCCAGCACCGCCTGCCAGGCTTCCTTCAGATCGACGAAGGCCTGCTCCAGCACCATCCGCACCACCCGCAGTTCGGTCGGGGTGAACTCGCGGCCCTCGATCTTGGCGTGGCGGCCGTCGCCGCCGAAGAAGTTGTCCACCAGCTTGAACACCAGCTTGGCGTCGAGGATGAACAGCGCGGTGCCGCGCAGCGGCTTCATCTTCACCAGGTTGAGGCTGGTGGGAACGTACAGCGAGTGCACGTACTCGCCGAACTTCATCACCTGCACGCCGCCGACCGCGACGTCGGCCGAACGGCGCAGCAGGTTGAACATGCTGATGCGGGTGTAGCGGGCGAAACGCTCGTTGATCATCTCCAGGGTCGGCATGCGGCCCCGGACGATGCGGTCCTGGCTGGTCAGGTCATAGGACTTGACCGATCCCGGCGTCGCCTCGACTTCGGTTTCCACCAGGCCATCGTCGACGCCGTGCAACAGCGCGTCGATTTCATCCTGGGAAAGCAGATCTTGCACGGCCATGGGATACCTACTGCAGCACGAAATTGGTGAACAACACTTGTTCGATAGCCAGTTGGCCGGTTTCCTTCTTGGCCAGTTCCTGCAATCCGGCGGTCGCCTGCTGGCGGAGCATTTCCTTGCCCACCGGAGTCACCAGCGAGTCGAAACTCTGACTCGAGAACAGCATCACCAGTTTATTGCGAACCAGCGGCATGTGCTCGCGCAATGCGTCCATCTGCGCCTTGTCGCGCCCCATCAACGCGACGCCGACCTGCATGTAGCGCTGCCGGCCGTTCTGGTTGAAGTTGACGACGAAGGCCGGCGCCAGGATCTCGTAGAGCGCCGGCTGCTTGCCCGGCTTCGCCGCCTCGCTGGCGACTTCCTCGGTCTTCTCGGCCTTCAGCGACTTGCTGAGGAAGAACCAGGTGCCGCCCACCGACAGGCCGATCGCCAGCAGCAGGCCGACCACGATCAGCAGGATCAGCTTCAGCTTGCTCTTGCCGCCGCTCGGAGCCCCCGCGTCGGCGGGTGTCGCCTCTTTCTTAGCCATGCCAAAAATCCGTCGCTATAGCGTCAAATGAAGGGTTTCACAGGGGCAGAGCAAGGGTTGTGCCATTTCTGCAACGCCGCCCCGCCTCCTGGGACCAGCCCCGGAGGGCTGTCCGAGATGATAGACGGCGCGGATATTACAGCCTGGCCACAGGAAATCATCCCCGTCTTTTGCGAAATTGCCCGCTCCGGAAAAAGAAAGGCCTCCCGCAGGAGGCCCAAAGGGGAAATGCAGTCGTTCGCCTCAGGCGTAGTAGTCGACCAGACCGCGCGCCGCCGACGCACCCGGCCGGCTGCGGATCTCGCTGACTCCGGCGAGGGTTTCCTCATCGCCCGAGGCCTCGCCGGCCAAGCCGCGTCCGCGCGCCGATCCGCCCTCGCCCTGCTGCTGGCCCTGCCAGCCCCGCGCCAGCGACTGATCGGAGACGTTCACGTCGAGCTGGTTCATGCCCTGCTGGCTGAACATGTCGCGCAGCCGGTGCATCTGGCTTTCCAGGGCGTCGCGAACGCCGGCGTTGGGACTGGCGAAGGTCACCTGGGTCTGGTCGGCGGTCATGTGGATGCGCACGTCCAGGCGTCCCAGCTCGGCGGGGTCGAGCTGGATCTCCGCCGACTTCAGGTTCTGGCTGGACATCCACATCACCCGGTCCACCACCGCCTCGCTCCAGCCGTTCTGCTGCATCGCCACCGGCTGGCCGGGCACCGTGCCGTTCACCGGACGGTTGGTCAGGGCCTGTTGCGCCATGGCCTGAGTCAGCCCGTTGAGCTTGGCCGCGAAAGGTTCACCGCGGGGTTCCGCCTTGCTCTCCAGCAGGCTCTCGGAGGCGGCGCTGGCGACGGCCGGCTCGGCGGTCTGCTGCAACTGGGCCTCGAGCGCCTTGCCGTCGACGGCCTTGGTCAAGGAATCCGAGGTCAGGCCGGCAAGGGTATCGCCGAGGTTCGCCTGGCGGGGATCGGCGCTCTTCGCCGGCCCGCCTTTCGCCGTCTGCGCGGCGTCCTGGGCGCCTTGCTCCAGGGCCATGTTCACTGCCGGAACGCCGTTGAGCTTGACCAGGGTCGGGTCGCTGCTGGCTTCGGTCAGGCTGGCAGGAGCACTGCTGGCCGTCGGCACGGCCGGCGGCAGCAAAGTCGCCTGGGTATTCTCGTCGAGCATCGGCACGGCGCCGCCGAGGCCGAGCAGTTGCAGCGGATCGACCGGCGTTTCGACTTTATCTTCGCCGTCGGCCTTGGCCTGGCCGTCGGCCGGCAAAGGCTTGCCGTCTTCGGCAACGGCCGGCTGCCTGGCGGCATCCGTCGGCTGCGCTTCGACGGCGTCCTTGCCGGCGTCCCGTGGCTTGTCCCGCGAACCCTTCGCGGGACCGTCGGCGCGCTCGGCGGGCTTCTTCGCGGTCTCCTTGGCATACATGTCGGAGAAGCTGGAAGTCTTGTCGTTACTGGGCTCAGGCGTTTTCTGCTGGCTCTTCGGCGCAGCGGCCTTGGGCTTTACATCAGGCGTCGGCGGCAACAACACACCAGGGGCGACGGCCATGGGAATTCTCCATTTGCGAAGGGATTGCATCGTGGCTTGCGCAAGGGATGGAGCAAGGTCCGGGCCAACTTCGCCGAGAGCGTCCGTGAAACGCTCGCCAGGGCGCCGCAGCAGGCACGCTCGCTTTGCCCGCAGGTCCCGTCTGGACTACAATCCAGAGCCGCATCCCTCCCGAGGTAGTACCCTGATGTCCTTCGCCGAAAAACTGTCCCGTCTGCAAGCCTTCCTCGATGCCGATGACCTGCACGAAGAAGCGCTGGACTACGTGGCGACCCACGGCTACCTGACCGCCCTCTCCATCTGCCCGGAGCAGGTGCCGGAGCGGGAGTGGATCGACGCCCTGTTCGCCGAACCGCCGCACTACCGCAGCGATGAGGAGCGCCAGGAGATCGAGACTTCCCTCGAGCAGCTCAAGGCGCACATCACCCGCGTGCTGGCCAGCGACGAAGACCTCGAGCTGCCCTGCGACCTCGACCTCGGCGACGAGCCGGACGACTCCGACCTGCGCGGCTGGTGCATCGGCTTCATGGAAGGCGTGTTCCTTCGCGAGGAAGTCTGGTTCGAGCAGGCCGAGGAGGAAGTCAGCGAGCTGCTGCTGCCTATCATGGTCGGCTCCGGCCTGTTCGACGAGCAGCCCGAGTTCGACGAGATCGCCCGCGACCGCCACCTGGTGGACGACATGGTCGCGCAGATTCCCGACCTGCTGACCAACCTGTTCCTGCTCTGCCAGGCGCCGGAAGAAAAGCCCGCCCTGCTCAAGCCGCGCACGCACTAAGGAGCGCCGCGGTGGCGCAGCGGGAAATTCGCCCGAGCGCTCGCGCCTGGGTGCGCTATAGCCTCCAGGCCGTGGGTTTCCTAAGCGTAGCCCTGGGCGTGATCGGCATCTTCCTGCCGGTGCTGCCGACCACGCCTTTCCTGCTCCTCGCGGCGGCCTGCTTCATGCGCAGCTCGCCGCGCTTCTACCACTGGCTGGTTGGCCATCCACGGCTCGGCCCGTGGATCCGCGACTATCTCGACGGCGAAGGCATCCCGCTCAAGGGCAAGGTCTACGCCATCGGCCTGATGTGGGCCAGCATCGCCCTTTCCTGCTACCTGGTCCGACGCCCCTGGGCCCAGGGCTTCATGCTGACCAGCGCGGTACTGGTCAGCATCTATATCCTCCGCCAGAAGACCCGCCCGCCGCACGACGCCTGAAGGCCCGCTCAGGACAGCGCCGGATCGCCCTCGCCCAGCGGCAAGCGGTCGCCGGGCCCGCGCCGCTCAGGGCTCAGCACGGTGAAGCCGAAGGTGTTCCAGCCGTCCGCGCTGTCGACGAACACCGAACCGCCGTGCATGCTCGCCACCGCCTTGACGATGGACAGGCCGAGGCCGTGGTTGGCCTCGCTGTTGCTGCGCGCCGCGTCGACCCGATAGAAGCGTTCGAACAGGTGCCTGCGGTGCTCGTCGGCGATCGGCACGCCGGGGTTGCTCACCGCCACCCGCACTTCGTCGCCGCGCCGCTCGACGCCGACCCGCAGCGTGCCGCCGGCGGCGGTGTGCTGGGCGGCGTTGTACAGCAGGTTGGTCACCGCCCGCTGGAACAGGGCGCGCTCGACCAGCGCGCGGGCCTCGCCACGCACCTCAATGCCGACCCCGGCCTCGTCGAAGATCACCTCGAGGAAATCCACCGTGGTGGCGATCTCGCCGGCCAGCGAGGTTTCCTCGCGCTCGCAGGCCAGGCGTCCCTGGTCGGCGCGGGCGAGGAACAGCATGTCGTTGACGATCGCCCGCAGCCGCTCCAGCTCCTCCAGGTTGGATTGCAGGACCTCTTCGTAATGTTCGCCGCTGCGTTCGCGGGACAACGCCACCTGGGTCTGGCCGATCAGGTTGGTCAATGGCGTGCGCAGCTCGTGGGCGACGTCGGCATTGAACGACTCCAGGCGCACGTAGGCCTGCTCCAGGCGGTCCAGGGCGCCGTTGAACGCTCCCACCAGCTCGCGCAGCTCGGCCGGCAGCGGCGAGAGCTGCAAGCGCTGCGACAACTGCCGCGGGCTGATCCGCCGGGCCTCCTCGGACAGCCGATGCACCGGCCACAGGCCCAGGCGGGCGATCCAGTGGCCAAGCAACGAGGCCAGCAGCACACCGAGGGCGGACAGGCCGAGCAGCCATTTCAGGGTGGAGGTCCGCGCCTCATGGAACGCCGCGCTATCGATGGCGGTGACGTAGGTCAGCCGCGGCCGCCCCTCGCGCGCCGGCAACACGCCGACCCGCGCAGTCAGCGCGTACCGGTGCTCCGGCAACTCCAATTCGTAGCGGCCGGCGCCATCGGCGATCAGCCGCTGCACCGGTTCGCTGAAGCGCCCGTAGTGATAGCGCGGGTCGTCGCTGTCGATCCAGAAACGGATCAGCTCGTACTCCTGGCTCAGGTTGTCCAGCTTGCCCTGCAGGTGCGGCCAGCGCTCGGCCAGGTCGGGATGGTCGAGCATCCGCGAGACCATGTTGAAGCGCACGTCCACCTCGCCCTGCTGCAGGCGCTCGGTCTGGCGGTCGAGGATGCAATAGAGCATGGTGCCGATGAGGGCGAAGATCACCACCGCGGCGCCGGCGAACATTCCCGCCAGGCGGGTCGACAAGGACATGCCCACCTCAGCCCGACTCCGCCAGCGCACGGTTCTCCAGGACGTAGCCCATGCCCCGGATGGTATGCAGCAGCTTGTTCTCGAACGGACCGTCGAGCTTGGCGCGCAGGCGCTTGATCGCCACCTCCACGACATTGGTGTCGGTATCGAAGTTGATGTCCCAGACCAGTTCGGCGATCGCCGTCTTCGACAGGATCTCGCCGCTGCGCTGGGCCAGCACGCAGAGCAGCGCGTACTCCTTGGCAGTCAGCTCCAGACGGGTGTTGCCACGGAAGACCTTGCGGCTGAGCAGGTCGATGGACAGGTCGGCGATGCGCATCTGCGAATGGCTTTCATGGTTGCCGCCGCGCCGGGTCAGGGCCTGCAGGCGGGCGACCAGTTCGAGGAAGGAGAACGGCTTGATCAGGTAGTCGTCGGCGCCCTCGCGCAGCCCGCGCACCCGGTCTTCCACGCGCTCGCGCGCGGTGAGCATGATCACCGGGGTCTGCCGCCGCTCGCGCAACGCCCGCAGAACGCCGTAGCCGTCGACGCCCGGCAGCATCACGTCGAGCACGATCACGTCGTACTCGCCATGGAGCGCCAGGTGGCGACCGTCGATGCCGTTGTCCGCCAGGTCCACGGTGAACCCCTGTTCGCTGAGGCCACGGTTCAGGTAGTCCGCCGTCTTCGCCTCGTCCTCGACAATCAGTACCCGCATCTATCGCCCGATCCTCTGTTCGCCTTCGCATCCCGGGCGGGACGCATGCCTGCCTGCATCCTAGCCACGCGCCGCCGTCCAGGAAAGCCGCGTCCGTTACGCCTCATGTCGCCGTCGCCCCAGCGGTTCCGCCGTCCGAGGTCGTCGTCCCGCGCCGGTGGAACAGCCGCTCCAGGGCCAGGTATACCACCGGCGTGCTGAACAGGGTCAGCACCTGGCTCACCAGCAGCCCGCCGACCACCGCGATGCCCAGAGGCTGGCGCAGCTCGGAACCGGTGCCGAAGCCGATCATCAGGGGTATCGCGCCCAGCAGCGCGGCCAGGGTGGTCATCATGATCGGCCGGAAACGGGTCAGGCAGGCCTGGTAGATCGCCTGCTCCGCGCTCATGCCCTGCTCGCGCTGGGCGACGATGGCGAAGTCGACCATGAGGATGCCGTTCTTCTTGACGATGCCGATCAGCAGCACGATGCCGATCAGCGCCATGATCGAGAAGTCCTGGCCCCAGGCCCAGAGCAGGAACACCGCGCCGATCCCCGCCGAGGGCAGGGTCGAGAGGATCGTCAGCGGATGTACGAAACTCTCGTAGAGCACGCCGAGGATGATGTACACCGCGATCAGCGCGGCGAGGATCAGCAGCGGTTGCGAGGCCAGCGAGCTCTGGAAGGCCTGCGCCGCGCCCTGGAACACGCCGATAATGGTCGAGGGCATGCCGATCTCCTCCTGGGCGCGCTGCACCGCCTGCACCGCCTCGCCGAGGGACACCCCGGCAGCCAGGTTGAAGGACAGGTTGACCGCCGGGAACATGCCGTTGTGGTTGATCTGCAGCGGCCCGGAGCGCGGCGCCGCGACCTTGGCGATGGCCGACAGCGGGACCATCTCGCCGCTCAGCGGGGAGCGCAGGTAGAACCAGTCCAGGCTTTCCGCGCGGCCGCGCTGGCGCGCATCGAGTTCGAGGACCACCTTGTACTGGTTGACCTCGGTCTGGTACTCGCCGACCTGGCGCTGGCCGAAGGCGTCGTAGAGGGTCTGGCTGACATCCTCGGCGCTGAGGCCGAAACGCGCCGCGGCCACCCGGTCGATGTCCAGCGCGGTGACGCTGGCGCCGACCTGCAGGTCGTTGGACACATCCATCAGCCCCGGCACCTGCTTCAGGCGCTCGGTGAGGCGTTGCGCCCAGAGCGCCAGCTGGGTGCTGTCGCTGCTGCGCAGGGCGTACTGGTACTGGGTCCGCGAGGGTCCGGAACTGAGGTTGATGTCCTGCGCCGCGCGCAGGTAGAGCATGATTCCCGGCACCTTCGCCAGTTGCGGGCGCAGCCGGTCGATGAACTCGCCGACCGAGACATCGCGCTCGCCACGGTCCTTGAGGACGATCCAGAAACGTCCGTTGGCCAGGCTCTGGCTACCGCCGGTGACGCCCACCGCATGGTTGTAGCTCTGCACCGCCGGGTCGCTGGCGATGATCTCGGCCAGTTGCCGGTGCTTGGCGACCATGTCGTCGTAGGAGATATCCTCGGCAGCCTGGCTCGTGCCGAAGACGAAGGCGGTGTCCTGCAAGGGGAAGAAACCCTTGGGAATCCCGACGTAGCCGGCCACCGCCACCAGCACGGTAAAGGCGAAGCCGACCAGCATCAGCCGCTGGTGCCCGAGCGCCCAGCGCAGGCCGCGCTCGTATCCGCCGGTCAGCCATTCGGCGAAGCCCTTTCTCGGCGCGTCGGCATGCCGCAATGCCGGCATGAAGCGCGAAGCCAGCATCGGCGCCAGGGTCAGCGAAGCGAGCACCGAGATCAGGATCGCCACCGTCACGCTGACCGCGAATTCGCGGAACAGCCGGCCGACGATCCCGCCCATGAACAGCAGGGGAATGAACGCGGCGATCAGCGAGAAGCTGATGGAAATCACGGTAAAGCCGATCTCCGCCGCGCCCTTGAGCGCCGCCTCGACCTTCGAGGCGCCCGCTTCCAGGTGTCGGTGGATGTTCTCCACGACCACGATGGCGTCGTCGACGATGAAGCCGACGGCGATGATCAGCGCCACCAGGGTCAGGTTGTTGAGGGTGAAGCCGAGCACGTACATCGCCGCGAAGCTGGCGCTCAGGGACACCGCCAGCACCGTGGCGACGATCAGGGTCGCCGACAGCTGGCGGAGGAACAGGCCCATCACCAGCACCACCAGGCCAATGGTCAGCAGCAGGGTCAGTTCGACCTCGTGCAGCGACGAGCGGATGGTCCGGGTGCGATCGTTGAGCACGTCTACCTCGATGGTCGCCGGGAGCATCTCGCGCAGGCGCGGCAATGCGGCCTGGATCGCGTCGGCGGTATCGACGATGTTCGCCCCAGGCTGGCGGAGGATCACCAGTGCCACCCCGGGCACACCGTTCGGCCAGGCCTGCACGTAGTCGTCCTCGGGCGCCGAGACGATCCGCGCCACGTCCTTGAGGAACACCGGCGCGCCCTGGCGGTAGGCGACCACCAGGTCGTCATAGTCGCTGGCGTTGAACAACTGGTCGTTGGCCGCGAGGGTCGACACCCGCCCCTCGCCGTAGAGCGCGCCCTTGGCCAGGTTGACGCTGGCCGACTGCAACGACTGGCGCAGGTCGGCCAGGGTCAGCTGGTAGGCGGCGAGCTTTTCCGGCTGGGCCTGGATGCGGATCGCCGGGCGCTGCTGGCCGACCACGAAGATCTGCCCCACGCCGTTCACCTGGCTGAGCTGGCGGGCGAGGATGGTCTCGGCGTAATCGCTGAGTTCGATCAGCGGCATCATCTCCGAGTTGACCCGCAGGATCATGATCGGGCTGTCCGCCGGGTTGACCTTGCGCCAGGTCGGCAGGTTCGGCATGTCCACCGGCAGCCGCCCCGCCGCGGCGTTGATCGCCGCCTGGACCTCCTGGGCGGCGACGTCGATGCTCTTGTCGAGGCTGAACTGCAGGGTCAGGGTGGTGGTGCCCAGGGCGCTGCTGGAAGTCATCTCGGTGATCCCGGGAATCGCGCTGAACTGCACTTCCAAGGGGGTGGCCACCGACGAGGCCATGGTTTCCGGGCTACCGCCGGGCAGCAAGGCGTTGATCTGGATGGTCGGGAAGTCCGCCTCCGGCAACGGCGCCACACCGAGCCGGAGGAACGCCAGCAGCCCCAGCAGCAGCGAGGCCAGGGTCAGCAGCGCGGTGGCGATCGGGTGCCGTACGCACCAGCCGGAAATCCCGGCGCGCGGCGTCACGGCTGCCGCTCCGCCGCCTGAGCCAGGCTCGGGCGCGGCTCCTGGATATCGACCAGGGCGCCGGGCATCAGCCGCGAGTGGCCGTCCACCACCACCTGGTCACCGCTGGCCAGGCCTTCCACCACACTGAGGCCGTCGATGTCCTGGAGCACCCGCACCGGCACCGCCTCGACCCGGTCGGCGGCGACCCGGTAGACGAAATTACCCTCCAGGCCGCGGCGCACCGCCTTGCTCGACAGCACCAACTGGTCGCGCCGGACCCCGGTGTGCAGGCTCACCGCGACGAACTGCCCGGGCCAGAGCCGGGCCTGGCGGTTATCGAAGGAGGCGCGCACGCGGATGGTACCGGTGGAACTGTCGATCTGGTTGTCGATGGTCAGCAACCGGCCCTCGCCCAGCGCGCTCCCGCCGTCGCGGCTGTAGGCGCGCACCGCCGCCTCGCCGCCGAGCAGCGCCTGCAACTGGGGCAACTGTTCCTGTTGCAGGGAGAAGACTACGGAGATCGGTGCGATCTGGGTCACGCTGAACAGGCCGAGACTGTCGCCGACCCGCACCAGGTTGCCGACATCGACGTTGCGGATACCGACCTTGCCGGATACCGGCGAGGTGATCCGGGTGTAGGACAGGCGCACCCGCTCGGCGTTGATGGTGGCATCGTTGGCCTTCAGGGTCGCGCGCAACTGGTCGACCGTCGCCTGCTGCTGGTCCAGCAGTTGGCGTGACACCGCACGCTCGGCATACAGGCTGCGGTAGCGTTGCAGGTCCTGCTCGGCGGATTTCAGCTGGGCCTGGTTGCTCGCCCTGGAGGCCTGCGCCTGCTCCAGCGCGGCGACGACGGCGCGGTCATCGATGGTCGCCAGCAACTCGCCCGCCTCGACCATCTGCCCTTCGCTCACCAGCAGGCGGGTCAACTGGCCGTCGATCTGGGTGCGGATCACCACGTTGTGCAACGAAGTCACCGTGCCGATGCCGCTGACCTGTTGCTCGACGTCGCGCCGCTCCACCCGCGCCACGTTCACCGGGACCCTGGCCGGCGCGGGCGCCGCCTTCGCCCCGGCGTCGCCGCCGAGCCATGCCCAACCGCCGAAGGCGACCAGGCCCGCCGCCAGCACGCCCACCAGGACCCGTCCCCCACCACTGCGCAACGCCTGCATCTGTCCACCTTTCCCAGTGGCCGGCCTCGCGCGGCCGACTTCGTTCTTCTTTATAAGCAGCGCAGCGGGACCCCACCCTGACCCCTGAATGACAATCCTGTCAGTTTCGCCGGACACCCCGCGCTGGCAGGCCGCCCGGCGCTCTCGTAGACTTCGCTGAGTCCTTCCGGAGCCCGCTCGATGTCCCCACCCCCCGGCGCACGCCGGCCCTGCCCCAGGGCCTACGCCCCCTGGCTGCTGTCGCTGGCGGCGACATTGCTGCTGGCAGTCGGCGCGGCGCTGGCGCAGTGGGACCTGGAGTCGATACTGAGCCGTGCCGAGCAGCGCTACGGCGAGCTGGGCGCGGCGAAATCACGCCTGGGCGACTGGGGCCGCCTGCTCGAACAGGGCGGCACGCTCGACGAAGCGGCCAAGCTGCGCGCGGTCAACGACTTCTTCAACCGGTCGCTGCGTTTCACCGACGACATCGAGATCTGGCAACAGGAAGACTATTGGGCGACTCCGGTCGAGGCGCTGGTCAAGGGCGCCGCCGACTGCGAGGACTACGCCATCGCCAAGTACGTGACCCTGCGTCGCCTCGGCGTCGCCAGCGACAAGCTGCGCATCACCTACGTCAAGGCCCTGCGCCTGAACCAGGCGCACATGGTGCTGACCTGGTACGCCAGCCCGGGCGCCGACCCACTGGTGCTGGACAACCTGATCGGCGAGATCCGCCCCGCTTCGCAACGTGACGACCTGTTGCCGGTGTACGCCTTCAATGCCGAGGGCCTCTGGCTGCCCGGCGCCGACGGCGGACGCCGGACCGGCGACAGCAAGAAGCTGTCGCGCTGGCAGGACCTGCTGACCAAGATGCGCGCCGAAGGCCTCGACCTCGACGCACCCAAGGAGGATTGAATGTCACTGCTCAAGCAATTGTTCCTCGCCATCTGCCTGTTCCTCGTCGTCGCCTTCAGCGGCAGCTTCGTCAGCAGCGTGGAGAACTCCCGCGAGCAGTTGCGCGGCCAGTTGCGCTCCCACGCCCAGGACGCCGCCACCGCCCTCGGCCTGTCCCTGACGCCACACGTGGACGACCCGGCGATGGTGCAACTGATGGTCAGCTCGATCTTCGACAGCGGCTACTTCGCCAGCATCCGGGTGATCGACATCAAGAGCGGCAAGCCGCTGGTCGAGCGCGTGCAGGCGCATGCCGAGCGTACGGTGCCCGGCTGGTTCGAACGCCTGGTGGATCTCCAGCCCCAGGGTGGCGACGCGCTGATCATGCGCGGCTGGGAACAGGCGGCGCGGGTCGAGGTGGTCAGCCATCCGCAATTCGCCCTGGCGCGCCTGTGGGACAGCGCCCTGGGCAGCCTCTACTGGTTGCTGGCCTGCGGCGCGGTGAGCCTGCTGCTTGGCGGCTGGCTGCTGCGCCGCCAACTGCGCCCGCTCGACCAGATGGTGCGCCAGGCCCATGCCATCAGCCGGCGGGAATTCCTCAGCCTGCCCAGGCTGCCGCGCACGCCGGAGCTGCGCCGCGTGGTGCAGGCGATGAACCAGATGGTGGAGAAACTTCGCACGCTGTTCGCCGAGGAGGCCGCGCGTAGCGACAAGCTACGCGCCCAGGCCTACCAGGACAGTCTCACCGGCCTGCCCAACCGGCGCCTGTTCGACGCCCGCCTCAACGAACAGCTGGGTGCCGGCGAGCACGAGCATGCCGGGCAGCTCCTGCTGCTGCGCCTGAACGACCTGAACGGGCTGAACCAGCGTCTCGGCGGGCAACGCACGGATGAACTGATCCAGGCGGTCGCCCGCTTGCTGGTCGACTCCTGCGGCCAGCAAGGGCGCGCCGACTGGCTGCTGGCCCGCAGCCGCGGCGGCGAGTTCGCCGTGCTGGCTCCCGGTTGCTCCCGCGAGCAGGCCGAACGCCTGGCCGAGGAACTCTGCGAAGGCCTGGAGAACCTTGCCCGCACCGGTGCCAGCGATCTCACGCCGGTCGCCTATCTCGGTATCAGCGCGTTCGCCGAAGGCGACTCGCCCGCGGATCTCCTGGCCCGTGCCGACCAGGCCCTGGCCCAGGCCGAAAGCCAGCCCGCCCAGCCCTGGGCGAGCCAGGACGGCACCGCGCTCGCGGCGCTCAACGACAGCCAGGACTGGCACGACTGGATCGACCAGGCCCTGACGGAGCGCCGCCTGCTGCTCTATTTCCAGCCGGTGGTGGACTGCCTGGACACCCAGCGCGTCCTCCACCACAAGGTCCTCGCGCGCCTGCTCGACCCGCAGGCCACGGCCATCGCCGCCGGGCGCTTCCTGCCCTGGATAGAACGTTTCGGCTGGGCCGCGCGCCTGGACCTGGCGATGCTCGAACAGAGCCTGGAGCACCTGCGGCGCCATCCACGGCCGCTGGCGCTGAGCCTGTCGGCCGCCAGCGTCCGCAATGCGCAGGCGTTCGCCCCGCTACTGGCCCTGCTCAAGGCGCATCCGCAGGAGGCGCGCCAGCTGACCCTGGAACTGGACGAGCGGCACCTGCCAGCCGCGGCCGAACTGGAGCGCCTCAGCCAGGTCCTGCGCGAACTGGGCTGCGGTCTCGGCCTGCAGCATTTCGGCGGCCGCTTCAGCCTGATCGGCAACCTTACCCATCTGGGGCTGGCCTACCTCAAGCTGGACGGCTGCTACCTGCACGCCGTCGACCGGGAAGGCGACAAGCGGTTGTTCATCGAAGCGGTCTATCGCACCACCCACAGCATCGATCTACCGTTGATCGCGGAACAGGTGGAAACCCTCGGTGAACTCGAAGTACTGCGGGAAATGGGCTTGCGTGGCGCCATGGGACGCCTGTTCGGCAGCCCGGCGCCCTGGTCCGGGGATGCCTGATAGCGAGTCCGGAGCGGGTCGGACTCGCTTTACAGCGGATTCGGCATCGACGCCAGGCGCTCCCTCTCCGACAGAGAACGCGCCGGCGCGAGCCGACAGGTCCCCGTCATGAAACCGCCAGTCGCTGTTCCACCAGCACTCCCCCGTAAAGCGCGATCTGGGTCTTGGCATTGAGTTCGATGCGCAAGGCCACCGCGCGCTCGATGCCGATCTTCAGGTGCGGACCGAAGCGCGATACGTCCAGGCCGGCACGGATCATCATCTTCTCCACGCCTACGGTGGTTACCGTCACCAGCGTCTGGATGTCGTTCTGCAGGCTGTAGCGGGCCAGCGCGCGCATCGCCTCCAGCGTACAGTCGGAAAAGCCCAGCGAGCCTTTCTGTCCAGAGTTGATGGCGAAACGGCTGAGTTCCCAGATGTGCGGCGAGCAAGGCGCTTCCTTGCCGTGCAGAAGCTCCGGGAAGGTGTTCTTCAGCATGTAGGGGCCAGTGGTATCGAGAATTCGCCAGCAACCGAAAACCTGGGCTTCAGGAGTATCTTCCTGGATCAACATGTAATAAGGACTGAGTGCGTCATAACCATCGATTTCCATCTCGTCGATGACACTAACGTCCCAGCCTTTGCGCTCCTTGAACACTTGAGCACGCAACTTGTGCATCTCGCCCAGCAGTTTTTTATCGAACTCTTCGCGCCGACCAATTTGTACGATCATCTTCACTTCCTCCAAATAGGAAGCTGAAGAATTTATGCAAATTTCATAATTTTATAACTAGCAAATGAGATAGATTTCGGTGAACCCGGACCCTTGCTAGGCTCGAAGAAACGTCCGAAAAGATCAGAGCAATGGCTTCACACGAGAGAACACAGCCCCAAAACATGGCCTTCCGGGCAAAGGCCACCCGCACCGCCCGACGGGAAAGCCAGGAAACTTTCTGGAGCCGCTTCGGGATAAGCCAATCCTGCGGCAGTCGTTTCGAGAATGGCGAGAACCTGCCCTTCCCTATATATCTGCTTTTGCATTTCTATATAGAAGGGCAAATTACCGATCGCCAGCTCGCCGACCTGAGAGGCAAGATCAGAGAGTAATAAGACCCAAATTAACGGCCATAATGGCCGCTACGCGGCGGGAGGTCACACCGAACTTCCGCCGAATATTTCCCATATGGAAGTTCACATTGGCTTCCGAGCAGTTGCAGATAACCGATATCTCCCAACTGGTCTTGCCGATGGCGCACCACTGCAACACTTCCTTCTCCCGGCTGGTCAGAACCACCGGTTTGCTGACCGGATGTTCGAAGGCCAGTCCGGCACCGCTCTGCAGTGCGTAGTCCTTGAGCATCCACAGGGTCGGCAGGACCGACTCCATGAAACGGTTGGCCTCGGCCCGGTTTTCCGCTTCCACGCTGAGGCTCAGCGCGCCGAGTTCGCCGCGAGCACCATGCAGCGGCATGGTCAGCCCATACACCAGGCCGGCGGCCGAGGCTTCCTCGAAGAACTCGTGCTGCTTTCGCGTCTGGTAGATGGACGGTTCCCAGAAAATCGGCAGTACGCTCTGGGTACAGTGACTGACCGTCGGGTCGACCCGCGCGTAGCCAGCCCGGTCGTAATGCTCGCGCCAGGCGGCCGGGTAGTTGCCGACGATGAAGGCGTTCTCGTAGTCCTGGCTGTCCTTAGGCAACAGGCCGAACAGGATCTTCGAGAATCCAAGGTCGCTCGCCATCTTCTGCAGGATGGCGCTCCACTCCAATTTTCCACTTGAGCGTTCCAGCTCAAGAAAACCGTCAACCAAGGCCATAGCGCTACGTTCTTCTTAAACTATTAACCAATCAGCCAAATATGGATTCGGCACCCGATATCCGGCACGTTGTACGGCAGTCCGAGAATCCCGGCTTCCTGCCGAGGCGCATGCGCCCGTGCCCGACGACCCCTGAAGATGTCCAGTCAGCCCACTCTATAGAGTTGGCGTTGTGCCGGAAAGGCACATTTCAGTCCCACTTAACAATAGACCGCAGCGTTTGATGCACCTAGTACGATACCCGTCCTAGAGGGTAAGCAAACGTTTAAATGTGATCTAGATCACATTTTATGCGAACTGAATACCCAGTCACACCTGGTCCCCGGGTTCACTGTCGGCCCATCGCCACGCGTGCGACCGCTCTCGGCCGGGCGATCCGAGGCGCAGACGTCTGTGCGCGGCGCACGGGCAAAGGCACAGCGCCACGGCCAAGGGGGCGACCTCGCGGCGTCAGGCCTGCCGGGCACGGACCCGGCGACATAGCCACTTTTCCAGTTCGGCGACGCAGAACAGGCCGAGCCCGGCCAGCAGCACCCGCGCCCACTCGCCCGGGGCCAGGCCGACCGAGCCGAACAGCGCCTGCAACGGCGGCGCGTAGGTATAGAGCAGTTGCAGCACCACGCAGGCGGCGATCGCCAGCAAGACCTGGCGGTTGCCGAACAGGCCCTCGCGGCTGAGCACCGAATCGTAGATATGCCGGCTGTTGAGCAGGTAGAACATCTCGCACACCACCACGCTGTTCACCGCCATGGTCCGCGCGCTCTCCAGCCCGGTGCCATGCTCCAGCTCCCAGAGGAACAGGCCCAGGGCGCCCGCCATCATCAGCAGCGAGACCAGCAGCACCCGCCAGACGAAGAACAGCGACAACAGGGGCTCCGCCGGCGGACGCGGCGGACGCTGCATCAGGCCGCGCTCGGCCGGATCGAAGGCCAGCGCCAGGCCCAGGGTGCTGGAGGTGACCATGTTGATCCAGAGGATCTGCGCCGGCGTCATCGGCAGGGTCAACTGGAACAGGATCGCGGCGATCACGATCAGCGCCTCGCCACCGTTGGTCGGCAGCATGAAGAGGATGAATTTCTTCAGGTTGTCGTAGACCGCCCTTCCCTCGCGCACGGCATTGGCGATGGTGGCGAAATTGTCGTCGGCGAGGACCACCTCGGCCGCCTCCTTGGCCGCCTCGGTGCCCTTGTTGCCCATCGCTACGCCGACGTCGGCGCGCTTCAGCGCCGGCGCATCGTTGACCCCGTCGCCGGTCATCGCCACCACCTCGCCGCTGGCCTGCAGGGCCTGCACCAGGCGCAGCTTGTGCTCAGGGCTGGCGCGGGCGAACACATCGACGCCCGGCAGCACTTCGCGCAGGCGCTGGTCGTCGAGCAACTCGATCTCCGCGCCGGTCAGCGCCGGCCGGTCGATGCCGATCCCGAGCATGGCGCCGATCGCCCGCGCGGTGTCGACGTGGTCGCCGGTGATCATCTTCACCGCGATACCCGCCGCCTGGCATTCGGCGACCGCGGCCACGGCTTCCTCGCGCGGAGGGTCGATGATGCCCACCAGGGCCAGCAGGGTGAAGCCATGTTCCACGTCGGCGAAATCCAGCGTGCGCTGCTCCGCCGGCATCGCCCGTCGGGCGATGGCCAGCAGGCGCAGGCCGCGAGCGGCGGTGTCGGTGGCCAGGCGCCGCCAGTAGTCCGGGTCCAGCGGCCGCACCGAGTCGCCCACCCGTTCAGCCTCGCACATGTCGAGGATGCGCTCCGGCGCGCCCTTCAGGTAGACCATCGCCTGGCCTGCGTGGTCGTGGTGCAGGGTGGCCATGAAGCGATGCTCGGACTCGAACGGAATCGCATCGCTGCGTGGCCGTTCCGCCGCCAGCGCCTGCGGATCGAGGCCCAGCTTGAGGCCGAGGCTGAGCAGCGCGCCTTCGGTGGGGTCGCCCTCCAGTTGCCATGCCTCGCCCTCCTGGTGCAGGCGCGCCTCGTTGCACAACAGCGCCGCGCGACCGATCTCCTGCAGATCGTCGCGTCCGGCGGGATCGAGGCCTTCGCCGTTGTGGCTGAAACCACCCAGGGGGGCGTAACCGGCGCCGCTGACCTCGATTACCTGGTCGGCGGTGACGATACGCTGCACGGTCATCTCGTTGCGGGTCAAGGTGCCGGTCTTGTCCGAGCAGATCACCGTCACCGAACCCAGCGTCTCCACCGCCGGCAGGCGGCTGACGATGGCGTTGCGCCGGGCCATGCGCTGTACGCCGAGGGCGAGGATCACCGTCATGATCGCCGGCAGTCCCTCGGGAATCGCCGAGGCGGTCAGCGCCACCACCAGCATGAACATGTCCACCATCGGCTGGCCCTGCCAGAGGGTGCCGAGGACGAAAGTGGCGCCGGCCAGCAGCAGGATCGCCAGGGCCAGCCAGC
This sequence comes from Pseudomonas sp. TZ252, assembly GCF_056110345.1. Taxonomy (NCBI): domain Bacteria; kingdom Pseudomonadati; phylum Pseudomonadota; class Gammaproteobacteria; order Pseudomonadales; family Pseudomonadaceae; genus Pseudomonas; species Pseudomonas sp. TZ252. The sequence goes on from NZ_CM148566.1 coordinate 86,059, forward strand.
GACTGAAGCTGGCGATCTGTCGCAGCAGCGGAGTGGCCAGGGTGCGGACTTCGCGCAACAGCGTACCGATCCGGCCCAGTTCGGTATCCCCGGCGGTGGCGACCACCACTCCGCGCGCCTGGCCGCTGGTCACCAGGGTGCCGGAATAGGCCATGCAACGGCGGTCGCCGAGCAGCGCGTCGATGGCCACCGCGACGCAGCCCTTCTCCACCGGCACCGACTCGCCGGTCAGGGCCGACTCGTCGACATGGAAGTTCTTCGTTTCGAACAGCCGCAGGTCGGCCGGCACCCGGTCGCCGGAGGCCAGCAGCACCACGTCGCCCGGTACCAGGCGTTCGGCGTCCAGCGCCTGGCGCTGGCCGTCGCGCAGGACCAGGGCATGCAGCGAAAGCATGTCGCGGATGGCGTCCAGCGCGTTGGCCGCCTTGCCCTCCTGGACGAAACCGATCAGCGCGTTGACCACCACCGCCAGGAGGATTACCGCACTGTCCACCCAGAAGCCGAGCAGCGCGGTGACCAGCGAGGCGAACAGCATCATGTACAGCAGGACGTTGTGGAACTGCCGCAGCAAGCGCAGCAGCGGCCCCTGGCGTTTCGGCGCGGGTAATCGGTTGTAGCCGTGCGCCGCCAGGCGGCGGGCGGCTTCGTCCGCGTCCAGGCCGGCGGCGGAGCTGTGCAATCGTTCCAGCACCCGTTGCGGCGGGCTGGCATGGGCGTCGCGGGAAGACAGGGGTGGGATGCCGTTCATGGGATTCCTGCGCCTCGTTCTGATGAACAGAACTATCGGGCAGGCCTGCGCCGCAACGTTTGACCTGTCTCAAACGGATGCTTGCAGTTGAAAGCATCTGGCCGGGGAAAACTTTTCCGGATGTTGCGCGGCACCTCGCTCCACAGGGCGAGGTGCCGCGTCCTCCTACAGGCTCATGTGCAGCAGCGGGAACGGCCGCCCCGCCGAGTCGGTCGCGGAGCGGCCGGTCTGGCGGAACCCATAGTGTCGATAGAAGCCGCAGGCCTGCGGGTTCTGCTCGTTGACATCGACGCTCAGGCGCGGCCAGGTCGCCCGCGCATGATCGAGCAGGCGTCGGCCGATACCCCGGCCGCGCAGCCCGGGTTCGACGAAGAGCATCTCGACATGCGCCTGGTTCAGGCCGATGAAGCCCTGGGCCACGCCGTCGTCGTCGACCAGCACCCAGACCTCGACGGCCGGCAGGTACAGGTCGCGGACCTGTGGGTAAAGCTCGACGATGTCCGCTTCACTGAGAAAGTCGTGGGTCGCGCGGACGGAACGTTCCCACAGGTCGACCAATGCCGTGTTGTCGGCGTCGACGCGCTTGCGAATGTGCATGCTGGATTCCTTTATCCGAAAGATTCCAGGTAGAACGAAAGGCAGCCGCGACCGCCAGGCCGGGCGCCACGCTGAGGTTCGTCGCCTGGATGCCCGTGGCGCGAATCAACGCATGGACGGTGCACAGCGGCGGCGACGAGGGAGGAAGGGAGCGCCATCCTAGAAGAAAACGACCGGTCGGAACAGCCGCTCTTCCCATGCTTTTCCCGAAACGACGAATGAACGACACTGCGCCCGACTCTTTTTCCCGGTATCGCCCATGCCCAACTCCCCGCTTCCTTCCGGCCGCAGGCTGCCCGCTTGCGCCTTCGCCGACATCGGCGAGCCCTACGCCGTGTTCCAGGCTCCCGGCGGCGCGCTCCTTGCGGTGGCCAGCGCCTTTCATGGGCAACACCCGGGCCGACAGCTCGACGTCTACGAACAGAGCCTGCGCCTGTACCGCGGCGGCGACCTCGAATGCATCGCCGTCCTGCCGGACCTGGGCTTTCCGCTCAACGCCATCGCCTGGCACCCGAGCCGGCCCGTACTGGTGATCGGCGGCGGACGCTACGACGGCGGCGCCTTCTTCGAAGGCGGTCTGCTGGCCTGGGACTACGCGAGCGGCAAGACCCAATCGCTGCTCGCCGACAACCGCGAAGTGCTCGCCTGCGACTTCGAGGACGACGGCCGGCGCCTGACCTTCACCGTCGCCCCCAGCGACGACCTGGAGGACCGACCGTTGTTCCGCCAGCGCCATTCGCTAGCCTTTCCGGTCGACGCCCCACTGGTGCTGGACGACCTGCCCGGCACCCGCCTGCCCTTCGACTGGGCCCTCTACCCTGCCTCGACACAACGCGAAGCAGCGCTGCCGATCCTGGAAAACCTAGCCCTGGGCAAAGATCGGCGGTTCCTGCATCGTCCACCGGTATGGGACCTGTGCTTTCTCGACGGCCAACGCCTGGCCATCGCCCGCGCCAACCCCCGGCTCGAGCTCTGGAATCTGGCCGACGACAGCCTGCGCAGCTTCGAACTGGCCGAACGGGGCCAGTGCCTGCAGGTCTTCCATAACGCCACGGACGACAGCCTGCTGGTCAATCTGCAACTCGGGTATGCCGCCCAGCGACTGTTCAAGGTGCCGCTGACACCGGGACAACCGCTGCTCCTGAGCGACTGCCGCCATCTGCTGGCGCAATCCGCCCAAGGCGGTTTTCTCGCCCGCCAGATCGCCCTCGAGGGCAAAGACCTGGAAGACCTCGTGCTCGACCCGGCCGGCCGGATCATCCACAGGCGCCGTCTCGGACACTACGACCTGTTCAACCACCATCTGCGCATCGACCGTGGCGAAGCCTTCTTCTACCTGGCCGGCAATCCGCCGGAGCAGCACCAGGACAAGGGCCTGTTCCGCCTCGACCCGCAGACCTTCAAGACCCGCGAAGTGCTACGCCTGGAGCGCCACCCGGAGCACTTCAACAACCTGCACGGCTGCCTGCTGGGCAATCGCCTGCTGCTCAACGCCAAGGTCTACAACTCGCCGCATCACGCCTACGGTACCCAGCGCCTGACCTGCTACGACCTGGAGAGCCGCGGCACGCTCTGGGGCGCGACCCTGTCCGCCCAGGTCAGCGCCTTCGCGCCGTTGCCCGGCGGACAATGGATCGCACTGGCGCTGGTCGATGGTCAGGTCGAGGTACGCGACCTCGCCAGCGGCGAATGTCGCTGGCGCTACCGCACGGCAGACGCCATACCGCTGTGCCTGGCAGTCAGCGACAAACTCCTCGCCATCGGTTTCAGCCACGGCGGAGTCAGCCTCCTGCAGGTCGCGGCGGATGGCCAGCTCATCGGTCCTCCAGGCGCCAACCCGCGGCAGTAGCCCGCAGTTCGCCATCCAGCGCCAGTCGCCGGAGAAACACCGGGTCGTGGGACACCACCAGCAAGGCCCCACGGTACTGCCCGAGCATGCTTTCCAGGGCCTGCCGCGCAGCCAGGTCGAGGTGGTTGTCCGGTTCGTCGAGCAGTAGCAGCTGCGCCGGCCGGTCGGCGTAGAGCACCAGGGCCAGGGCCGCCTTCAGGCGTTCGCCGCCGCTCAGCGTCGCGCACGGCTGGGCGAGCCGTTCAGCCGGCAAGCCGAGTTGCGCCAGGCGCGTGCGCAGCCAGCTTTCGCCGCGACTGCGATTGACCTCCAGCAACTGCTCCAGCACGCCTCGCCCGTGGTCCAGCACGCTCAGCCGCTGGTCGAGATAGGCGGCGCCCACCGTCACCGCGCAGGTTCCCGCCAGCGGCGCCCGTTGCCCGGCCAGAAGCCGCAGCAGGGTCGACTTGCCGCTGCCGTTCGGGCCGACCAGCGCCAGCCGTCGCGGACCGCTCAGGAGCAGGTCGATTTCGCGCAACGGCCCGCGCAGATGCGGCAGGACCGCGCCCTTCAACTCGACGATCCGGCGCTGTGCCGCCAGTTCGGCATCGGGCGAATCGAGCAGCAGCGGCGACGCCTCCTCGACCTCCCGGGCAGCCTCGCGCACCTCGCGGTCGAGACGCTCGCGCTCCGCCTGGTGGGCGTTGCGCAGCTTGCCGGCGCTGACCTCGCTACGTTCCCTGAACCCACCGAGCAGGATCTTCGCCTGGTTCGCCGTCTTGCCTTCGCGCCGGCCGCTGGCCTGGCGCCGCTCCTGGCGCTGCTGCTGTTCGCGCATGGCCAGGGTCTGCCGCTTGCGCTCCAGACGACGCTGGTCCAGGCGACGTTCGGCGGCCTCGCGCGCCTCCTCCCGGCTCTGCGCGTAGAAGGAATAGCCGCCGCCATAGCTGCGCAGGCCGAGGGTCGACAGCTCGACGATCCGCTGCATGCCCTCCAGCAGTTCGCGGTCATGGCTGACCAGCAGCAGGCCGCCGTCCCATACCGCCAGGCGCGCCCGCAGCAAAGCGCGTGCCGGCCCGTCGAGAGGGTTGCTCGGTTCGTCGAGGATGAGAAAGTCGGCGTCGTCGAGGAATGCGCCGAGCAGCGCTACGCGCATGCATTCGCCGCCGCTCAGGCGTTCGCTCGGGGTGTCCGCGCGGAGATGGCCGAGCCCCTCGGCGGCCAGGGCGTCGGCCAGGCGTTGGCGGATGTCCCAGCGCTCGCCCAGGCATTCGTAGTCGGCGGCGTCGAGGCTACCCGCCTCGATCCGCGCCAGCGCCTCCAGCCATGGGCGGACGCCGGCCAGATCGGCGACGGTCGGGTAGTCGGCCGGTTCGAGCTGCTGCGCCAGGTAGCGCACGCGCCCCTGGCGCCGGACGCTGCCGCTGGACGGCTGCAAGTGTCCGGCGAGCAGGCGCGCGAGCAGCGACTTGCCTACGCCGTTGCGTCCCACCAGCCCGGTGTGCCGGGTGTCGAAGGTTTCGTCGAGATCGGAAAACAGAAGGCTGCCGTCCGGCAGCTGGAAAGAGACGCCATCGAGCGTCAGGGTCGACGTCTTCGTCATGGATACCCCCTTGATGCCATGCATTCCCCCGGGCCCTCGGGCCAGGGACGGAAAACCGGCCGTGCAGACACGGCAGCATCAATTGCGCATCGGACGAACACCTCGTACGGAAGGAAAGACCGCGGCAGTCTACTCCGCCCATGCGGCCCTGCCAATCGGGCATACTTTTCGTTTCCGACAGACACGACCGACCGACATGGCCAGACCGCGCATCTCCGAACTCTTCGAACAGGAACCCTCGCGCTGGGGCGGCCGTGGCGACCCCTACCTCTGGCAGGAAATGGCCGGGCAACTGGCGGACGCGTCCTGGCCGGCTTCCGCAGCGGCCCTGGAACACCTGCTCGGCGAGACCTTCGAGCGCCTCAGCGGCCATCCGCTGGAATACGATGCCTTGATCTACCTCGCGCGCCACGCCCACGGCGGCATGTCCAGCGGCATGGTCAGCCCGGAGTTCTGGCGCGAAACGGCAATCCCGGAACTGCTCGACCGCTATCGGCGGCGGCGCTCCTGGCTGAGATGGTTGCGCCGATAGGTGTCCTCGCCCATCGCCGCGATCTGCCCCTCGATCAGGGCATCGAAGGGTTTCAGCAAGGCTTCGTGGGTACGCGGCGCCTCCAGTTCGTCGAGCGCCGCAGCGATTGCTTCGATGGTCGACAGCGCGCCCTCTCCCGGCGCCTTGCGCAGGCGATAACGCGACGCCATGCCTTCGGCCAGGCTCACCCGCGGCAGGGCCGCCAGGGCCGGGTTCAGGTGCAGGAGCTTGCGCGCCTTGCGCCAGGTGCCGTCCGGCACCACCAGCAGGAGGGGCTCGCCGGCGGCCTCGGCGGCCATCTCTGCCAGCGCACGCGCCTGCTCGCCGGGAAACAGCAGGCAGGCCCGGTAGCCCGGTACCCGCCAGGTCTCCTCGGCGAAACGCTCGCCAACCCGCAGCTCCGCATTGCACAAGCCGAGGACGGCCAATCCTGCGGTATTCAACGCGTGCCCGACCTCGCTGGGGTGCTGCAGGACCAGCACCCGCGTACGCGACGGCAAGGAGGGAATCAGCGCGCAGAGGCAATGGCTGGCGGGGCGAGCGCAACGCTCGCAGCGGATACGTGGCATGGGACGACTCCTGGAAGGGGCCCAGTGTGCCACAGGCGGAGGGGCTTCCTCTCACTCGCAAAAACGTCATATTTCCGACGAATGGCGGTAATTTGTTTCACCCATTAAGAATAACGACGATTTTTTGTCATTCGATGAAAAAATACAATCGTCCCACCCTCTCAACTCCCGCCCATCGGCGCCGAAGACAGGGATGAGCCCCTCTCTCTATCCAAGGATTTTTCTCATGTTCACTCGCAAGTACCGACAGATGAACGCCGACTTGCAACAGCAACTCGCCGCCGAGCGCCTGCACATGGCGGCCCTGGACCGCTCCATGGCGCGCGTGGAGTTCGATCCGGACGGCAATATCACCGATGCCAATGAGAATTTCCTGACCCTGCTGGGCTACCGCCGCGACGAGATCCTCGGCAAACCGCATCGCCAGCTTTGCGACGGCGCCTACGCGCAATCGGAAGACTACCGGCGCTTCTGGGAACGCCTGCGGCGCGGCGAACACTTTTCCGGCCGCTGCAAGCGCATTACCCGCGAGGGCCGGCCACTCTGGCTGGAAGCCACCTACAACCCCGTACGCGACGGGCAGGGTCGACTGCTCAAGGTGGTCAAGTACGCCAGCGACATCGATGCCATCGTCCACCAGGAACACGAGATGCAGAGCAAGCTGGATGCCCTGTCCCGCTCGATGGCGATGATCGAGTTCGACCTCGACGGCAATGTCCTCGCGGCCAACGACAACTTCCTCGCCACCATGGGCTATGGCCGGGCCGAGCTGGCCAGCGCCAACCACCGTCAGTTCTGCGAACCGGGCTACCGCGACGGCCCGCAGTACGCCGACCTCTGGCGCCGCCTGAACCGCGGCGAGTACGTCACCGGGCAGTTCCGCCGGGTCCACCGCAACGGCCAGCCGGTCTGGCTGGAAGCCAGCTACAACCCGGTCTACGACGCCGACGGCAAGCTCTACAAGGTTGTCAAGTTCGCCAGCGATGTCAGCGACCGCATGCGCCGCTACCAGGCCGAGGCGGACAACGCCCACCAGGCCCATACCCTGTCCACCGAGACCCGCACGGTCGCCGAACACGGCGCGCTGATCATCCAGAGCGCGGTGGAGGAAATGCTCAAGATCGCGAATACCCTGGATGCTTCCTCGCTGAACATCGGCGAACTGTCACAGCACTCGCAACAGATCACCTCGATCGTCAACACCATCCGCGAGATCGCCGAGCAGACCAACCTGCTCGCCCTCAATGCCGCCATCGAGGCCGCCCGCGCCGGCGACCAGGGTCGCGGCTTCGCCGTGGTGGCCGACGAGGTGCGGCAACTGGCGGAACGCACCAGCAAGTCGACCAAGGAGATCGCCGACATGATCGGTCGCATCCAGACCGGCACCCGCAGCGTCATCGACGACATGCAGCACAGCCAGGAACAGGCGCGGCGCGGCGTGGAGCTGGCCAACGAGGCCGGCGCGGCGATCCTCGGCATCCGCGAGAGCACGCACAAGGTGGTAGAAGCGGTGCAGCAGTTCTCGCGCACCCTCAACGCCGATCTCTAGGGCTCAGGCCAGGCTCATCTGCGTCCGCAACTGGTCGCGGAAGGCCTGGATCAGCGGCTCGCGCGAGCGGCCGCGACGGAGGATCAGGGAGAATGGCGCCTGGTAGCCGAAGGTCGCCGGCAGCAGGGCGCGCAGGCGCCCCTGCTCGACCCACGGGTGAGCGTAGTGCTCCGGCAGGTAACCGATGTAGCCGCCGGAAAGGATCAGGATCAGTTGCGCCTCCATGCTCTCCACCGTTCCCGCGCTGTGCTTGAATCCGTGCCGAGCCAGCTCGGCCTGGCTCCAGTAGCCGCGGCCGACCATGCGTTGCTGGGTGATCAGATCGGCGGGAATTCTCCGCCCGTCGAACAGCGGATGCCGGTCGCTGCAGTACAGCCAGTGCTGTTCGCGGTACAGCGGCTGGTAGACCAGTCCGTTCATGCGACTGGAAAAGGCGCCGATAGCCAGGTCCTGGCGGTTCTCCAGCACGCTCAGTTGCAGTTCGTAGGGGCTCTGCACCAGCAGGTGCAGGTGCACCGCCGGGTGTTCGCGGCTGAAGGCGCCGATCACCTCGGCCAGCGGCAGCGCCGGGTCGCTCACCGTGGAATCGAGCACGCCGAGGTTCAGGGTGCCGCGCAGCTCGCCCTTCAACGCCAGAGCGTAGCGTTCGAAGCCTTCCAGTTCGCCGAGGATGCGCAAGGTTTCCTGGTGGAACAGCTCGCCCTTGCTGGTCAGGCTGAAGCCACCGCGGCCACGGTGGCAGAGCAGGATGCCGAGCTGGTTCTCCAGTTGGCTCATGTAGGTGCTGATCGCCGAGGTCGACAGGTTCAACTCCTGCTGGGCGGCGGCGAAGCCCTGGTGGCGCACCACCGCGGCGAAGATGCGCAACAGGCGCAGGTCGGGCAAGGCGTTGGACACGGCGACTCCGGTTTGCGGGCGAGGATTTCGGACTGCGGGCCGAGGCAAAGGCCGCCGTCCAGGCTCGGCGGCGAAGTCTAGCCGCTTCGCCGTTAGTTTAGAAATCTCTGAACTGATTATTTGTAGCCAGCGATTTGACTCGCTACCGGCTGTGAAGAGAATCCATCCGACCCCTAAAACAACCACAACGACCGTGAGGCCACCCCGTGGACAAGAATCTCCACCAGCCCCTGGGCGGCAATGAAATGCCCCGCTTCGGCGGCATCGCCACCATGATGCGCCTGCCCCATGTCCAGTCCCCCGCCGAACTCGACGCCCTCGATGCCGCCTTCGTCGGCGTGCCCCTCGACATCGGCACCTCCCTGCGCTCCGGTACCCGCTTCGGCCCCCGCGAGATCCGCGCCGAATCGGTGATGATCCGTCCCTACAACATGGCCACCGGCGCCGCCCCCTTCGACTCGCTGAACGTGGCGGACATCGGCGACGTCGCGATCAACACCTTCAACCTGCTGGAAGCCGTGCGCATCATCGAGCAGGAATACGACCGCATCCTCGGTCACGGCATCCTCCCGCTGACCCTCGGCGGCGACCACACCATCACCCTGCCGATCCTCCGCGCGATCAAGAAGAAGCACGGCAAGGTCGGCCTGGTCCACGTCGACGCCCACGCCGACGTCAACGACCACATGTTCGGCGAGAAGATCGCCCACGGCACCACCTTCCGCCGCGCGGTGGAAGAAGACCTGCTGGATTGCGACCGTGTTGTGCAGATCGGCCTGCGCGCCCAGGGCTACACCGCCGAGGACTTCAACTGGAGCCGCAAGCAGGGCTTCCGCGTGGTGCAGGCCGAGGAGTGCTGGCACAAGTCGCTGGAGCCGCTGATGGCCGAGGTCCGCGAGAAGGTCGGCGGCGGCCCCGTCTACCTGAGCTTCGACATCGACGGCATCGACCCGGCCTGGGCGCCCGGCACCGGCACCCCGGAAATCGGCGGCCTGACCACCATCCAGGCGATGGAAATCATCCGCGGCTGCCAGGGCCTGGACCTGATCGGCTGCGACCTGGTCGAAGTCTCGCCGCCCTACGACACCACCGGCAATACTTCGTTGCTGGGCGCCAACCTGCTCTATGAAATGCTCTGCGTCCTCCCGGGCGTGGTGCGTCGCTGAGCCGTAGCGCGACCATGACCGACGACCGCGTCGAACAGGTGCTGGAGGCCGCCCGCCGACTGGTGGCGGCCTTCGCCCGCAACGATGCCGAGGCCTATTTCGCCGCCTTCAGCGAGGACGCCAGCTTCATCTTCCACAACTGGCCTCAGCCGCTGCGCTCGCGCGCGGCCTACCGCAAGTTGTGGGAGCGCTGGCGACGCGAGGACGGCTTCGAAGTGCTGGCGTGCGAATCCAGCAATACCTGCGTCAGCCTGCAAGGCGACCTGGCGATCTTCAGCCACGATGTCGCCACCCGGCTGCGCCTCCAGGGAACGGAAAGCCTGAACCGGGAACGGGAAACCATCCTGTTCCGCCTAGAACAACAAGAAGGCCGTTGGCTGGCCTGCCATGAGCACTTGTCGGCGATGCCGGAGTACCTGCCATCGACTAGCTAGCTCTCCCGGGAGAACGTCATGGATAACAACAATAACCAACACGCAATCACACGCATCGAAACCTTCGGGGTCGAACAGATTCCCGACCACGAACGCAACGCCACGCCGGTCGATCTGTTCCGCATGATCTTCGGCGGCGCCAATACCTTCGCCACCGCCGTGCTCGGCAGCTTTCCGGTGCTCTTCGGGCTGTCCTTCCAGGCCGGGCTGTGGGCGATCCTGCTGGGCGTCACGCTGGGCGCGCTGATCCTCGCCCCGATGGGCCTGTTCGGCCCGCTCAACGGCACCAACAACGCGGTCTCCTCCGGCGCGCACTTCGGCGTGCACGGGCGCATCGTCGGCTCCTTCCTCTCGCTGCTGACCGCCATCGCCTTCTTCTCGCTCTCGGTGTGGAGTTCCGGCGATGCCCTGGTCGGCGGCGCCCGGCGCCTGGTCGGCCTGGAAGAGAGCGAACTGAACCTGGGCCTGGCCTACGGCCTGTTCGCCGTGCTGGTGCTGACCGTATGCATCTACGGCTTCCGCTTCATGCTGCTGGTCAACAGGATCGCCGTGTGGGCCGCCAGCCTGCTGTTCCTGCTCGGCCTGTTCGCCTTCGCCGGCCCCTTCGACGCCGCCTACGCCGGCAGCGTGCAACTCGGCCAGCCGGGCTTCTGGGCCGCCTTCATCGGCGCCACCCTGCTGGCCATGAGTAACCCGATCTCCTTCGGCGCCTTCCTGGGCGACTGGGCCCGCTACATCCCGCGCCAGACCTCGCAGGCACGGATCATGCTGGCGGTGATCGGCGCGCAGCTGGCGACCCTGGTTCCCTTCCTGTTCGGCCTCGCCACCGCGACCATCGTCGCCGTCCGCGCGCCGGACTACATCGCTGCCAACAACTACGTCGGCGGCCTGCTGGCCATCGCTCCCGGCTGGTTCTTCCTGCCGGTATGCCTGATCGCGGTGATCGGCGGTATGTCCACCGGCACCACTTCGCTGTACGGCACCGGGCTGGACATGTCCAGCGTGTTCCCGCGCCTGCTCTCGCGGGTGCAGGCCACGGTGCTGATCGGGGTCGCCTCGATCGGCTTCATCTTCGTCGGCCGCTTCGCCTTCAACCTGGTGCAGAGCGTCTCTACCTTCGCCGTGCTGATCGTCACCTGCACCACCCCGTGGATGGTGATCATGCTGATCGGCCTGCTGACCCGTCGCGGCTTCTACCGCCCGGACGACCTGCAGGTGTTCACCCGCGGCCAGCGCGGCGGCGCCTACTGGTTCGAGCACGGCTGGAACTGGCGCGGAATGGGTGCCTGGATTCCCAGCGCGGCAGCCGGCCTGGCCTTCGTCAACCTGCCGGGGCAATTCGTCGGTCCGCTCGGCGAACTGGCCGGCGGCATCGACCTCAGCCTGCCGGTCGCCCTCGGCCTGGCCGCCCTGCTCTACCTGGCACTGCTGCGCCTGTTCCCGGAACCGCCTTGCGTCTATGGCCCGCGAGGACCGCGCTGGGTGCGCGCGCACGGCACGCGGAGGGCACCGGCGATAGCCACCGCCTGAGGTGGGGGACACACACGGCGGGACGCCAGCGTCCCGCGCTTCCGGCGCCTCGCCGGATACAACAATGACAATGAGAAACTTGGGAGACCTGATATGGCCCTCGACATATTCGTCGTTCTGATCTACGCCGCGGGCATGATCGCGCTGGGCTGGTACGGCATGCGCCGCGCCAAGACCCGCGACGACTACCTGGTGGCCGGCCGCAACCTCGGCCCCGGCTTCTACCTGGGAACCATGGCCGCCACCGTCCTCGGCGGCGCCTCCACCATCGGCACCGTGCGCCTGGGCTACGTCCATGGCATCTCCGGCTTCTGGCTGTGCGGCGCGATCGGCCTCGGCATCGTCGGCCTCAGCCTGTTCCTGGCCAAGCCGCTGCTGAAGCTGAAGATCTACACCGTCACCCAGGTCCTGGAGCGTCGCTACAACCCCGCCGCGCGCCACGCCAGCGCCCTGATCATGCTGGTCTACGCACTGATGATCGGCGCCACCTCGACCATCGCCATCGGCACCGTCATGCAGGTCCTGTTCGGCCTGCCGTTCTGGGTCTCGATCCTGATCGGCGGCGGCGTCGTGGTGCTCTACTCCACCATCGGCGGCATGTGGTCGCTGACCCTGACCGACATCGTGCAGTTCCTGATCATGACCGTCGGCCTGGTGTTCCTGCTGATGCCGCTGTCGATCAACGACGCCGGCGGCTGGGACGCCCTGGTGGCCAAGCTGCCGGCCAGCTACTTCGACTTCACCGCGATCGGCTGGGACACCATCGTCACCTACTTCCTGATCTACTTCTTCGGCATCTTCATCGGCCAGGACATCTGGCAGCGGGTGTTCACCGCCCGCAGCGAGACCGTGGCCAAGGTCGCCGGCTCCGCCGCCGGTATCTACTGCGTGCTCTACGGCATGGCCGGAGCGCTGATCGGGATGGCCGCCAAGGTCCTGCTGCCGGACCTGGAGAACGTCAACAACGCCTTCGCCAGCGTGGTCGAGCACAGCCTGCCGAACGGCATCCGCGGCCTGGTCATCGCCGCCGCCCTGGCGGCGCTGATGTCCACCGCCAGCGCCGGCCTGCTGGCGGCGTCCACCACCGTCACCCAGGACCTGCTGCCGCGCCTGCGCCGCGGCCGCGGCCAGTCCGACAACGGCGACGTGCACGAGAACCGCATCGCGACCCTGCTGCTGGGCCTGGTAGTGCTCGGCATCGCCCTGGTGGTCAGCGACGTGATCAGCGCCCTGACCGTGGCCTACAACCTGCTGGTAGGCGGCATGCTGATCCCGCTGATCGGCGCGATCTACTGGAAGCGCGCCACCACCGCCGGCGCCATCACCAGCATGACCCTGGGCTTCCTTACCGTGCTGGTGTTCATGATCAAGGACGGCCTCGACGCCAATACGCCGATCTACTACAGCCTGGCGGTCGGCCTGCTCAGCTTCGTCCTGGTCAGCCTGTTCTCGCGGCGCCCGACGGGTGTCGCCAGCGCCGCCTGAACCAGGCACAACCCCGACAGGCGAGGGACTTTCCCTCGCCTTTTCCATTCCCGAGAACATGAAAAAGGAACGGCCATGACCACCTGCGGCGAATTCCTCGTCAAGCAACTCGAAGCCTGGGGCGTCGAGACCGTCTTCGGCATCCCCGGCGTGCATACCGTAGAGCTCTATCGCGGCCTGCCCGGCAGCCGTATCCGCCATGTCACCCCGCGCCACGAGCAGGGCGCCGGCTTCATGGCGGACGGCTACGCACGGGTCACCGGCAAGCCCGGCGTGTGCTTCATCATCACCGGCCCGGGGATGACCAACATCCTCACCGCCATGGCCCAGGCCTACGCCGACTCGATTCCGATGCTGGTGATCTCCAGCGTCAACGAACGCGCGCGCCTGGCCCACGGCAACGGCTACCTGCACGAGCTGCCGAACCAGCGCAACCTGGTAGGCAACGTCTGCGCCTTCAGCCATACCCTGATGAGCGCCGAGGAGCTGCCGGCGGTGCTCGCCCGCGCCTTCGCCGTGTTCGACAGCGAGCGGCCGCGGCCGGTGCACATCGAGCTGCCGCTCGACGTCATCACCGCTCCCGCCGAACACCTGGCCCTGCGCCCACGCACCGTCGCCAGCCGCCCGGCGCCGGCCCTCGCGCCCTTGCGCGAGGCCGCAGCGCGCCTGCGCAACGCGAAGAAGCCACTGCTGCTGCTCGGCGGCGGCTGCGTCGAGGCCGCCGCCGAAGCGCGTGCCCTGGCCGCCGCGCTGGACGCGCCGACCGCCCTGACGATCAACGCCAAGGGCCTGCTACCGGCCGACCACCCGCTGCTGCTGGGCAGCAACCAGTCCTGCGTGCCGGTACGCGAGCTGGCCGCCGAGGCCGACGTGGTGCTGGCCATCGGCACCGAGCTGGGCGAAACCGACTACGACGTGGTGTTCGACGGCGGCTTCGCCCTCGATGGCGAGTTGATCCGCATCGACATCGACCCGCAGCAACTGATGCGCAACTACACGCCGAGCCTGGCCATCCACAGCGACGCCCGGCTGGCCATGCGCGTGCTGCTGGCCGAACTGCCGGGCGGCGAGGCCTCGCCGGACAGCCCCGGGGCCCGGCGCGCCGCCGCCGTGCGCCAGCGCCTGGCCGAAGACTTCGCCGGCTGGTCGCACTATCGCCAGCTGTTCGCCGCGATCCTCGCCGAGTGGCCGGACGCCCGCTTCGTCGGCGACTCGACCCAGACCGTCTACAGCGGCAACCACCTGGTCGATCTCGACGAGCCGCGCCGCTGGTTCAACGCCTCCACCGGCTACGGCACCCTCGGCTATGGCCTGCCCGCCGCCATCGGCGCCAAGCTCGGTGAGCCGGGACGCCCGGTGGTCAGCCTGATGGGCGATGGCGGCCTGCAGTTCACCCTGCCGGAACTGGCCAGCGCGGTGGAAGCCAAGGTCGGCATCGTCGTGCTGCTGTGGAACAACCACGGCTATGGCGAGATCAAGCGCTACATGGAGCGGCGCGAGATCACTCCGCTCGGGGTCGATATCTACACCCCGGACTTCCTCGCCATCGCCCGCGGCTTCGGCTGCGCCGCCGAACGCGCGCGCGATCTCGAGCACCTGCGCGAACTGCTGCGCGGCGCCCCGGCGGACCGTCCGCTGATCGTCGAGGTGCTGCAAGCCGCGCCCTTCCATCCCTGACCCGGAGCCCGCCATGGACGATTCCGAACTCTACCGCTCCCTCTGCGAGATCCTCGGCGCCCGTGGCGTGCGCGACAGTGCCGCGCTCGCCGGGCAGGACCCCGGCTACCATCCGCAGAACCTCGCCGGAAGCTTCCTGGTCCTGCCGGAAAGCACCGACCAGGTCGCCGCCGTGGTGCGTCTGTGCCGCCAGGCGGGACGCGCCCTGGTACCCCAGGGCGGACTCACCGGCCTGGTCGGCGGCGGCGCCGCGCAAGCCGGCGACGTGCTGCTCTCGCTGCGCAGGCTGAACCGCATACATCGGCTGGATGCGGCCAGCCAGACCCTCGACCTCGACGCCGGCGTCACCCTCGAACAGGCTCAGGCGCTGGCCGCCGAGGCCGGACTCGACCCCGGCATCGATCTCGCCGCGCGCGGCAGCGCCAGCGTCGGCGGGCTGGTCGCGACCAACGCCGGCGGCATCCGCGCCTTCCGCTTCGGCACCATGCGCCAGCGCGTGCTCGGCCTGGAAGCGGTACTCGCCGACGGCAGCGTCTACAGCGACCTGCGCGGGCTGCTGAAGAACACCACCGGCTACGACCTCAAGCAGTTGTTCGTCGGCGCCGAAGGCACCCTCGGCATCGTCACCCGTGCGGTACTGCGCCTGGAGCCGTTGCAGCGTCCCGGCGCCACCGCCCTGCTCGGCCTGCCCGACGTCGACGCGGCGATCACCATCGCCGCGCGCCTGCGCCGCGAGCACGCCGAACGCCTGTTCGCCTGCGAGATCCTCTGGCACGACTACCTGCAATGCACCGCCGCACCCATGGGCGACAGCGCGCCGAGCCTGGCGCCCTGCCCTCTCTACCTGCTGGTGGAACTGGCCGAGGACCGCCACCTGGATGCCGGCGAGGCGCTCACCGCCCTGCTGGAAGGCTGCTTCGAGGACGGGCTGGTGGAAGACGCCCTGCTCGCCGCCAACGAAACCCAGCGCCTGGCCATCTGGCGCCTGCGCGAAGACTCCGACGCGGCCATCCACGCCGGCGTCGACAGCCTGTCCTTCGACGTATCGCTGCCGGTGCCGGCCCTGGCCGGCTACGTCGAGCGCATCCGGCGGCGCCTGGACGACCTGGTGAAGGGCATGCAGGTCTTCCTCTTCGGCCATTTCCTCGACGGCAACCTGCACGTCATGCTCGCCGCCGACGTCCCGCTGCTGCCGCTGCACCAGGCGGTGGAGGAAATCCTCTACGGCGAGTTGGGCGAATGCGCTGGCGTGATCTCCGCCGAGCACGGCATCGGCCTGGAGAAGAAGGAAGCCCTGGGACGCTACGCCGATCCGCTGAAGCTCGCGCTGATGGCGCAGATCAAGGAACTGCTCGACCCCAGCGGGCTGTTCAACCCGGGCAAGGTCATACCCTGAACGCCTATCCTCCTGGGATAGCCTTTCCACCGACAGAGACCGCGATGAGAATCGTCAGCCGCGACCGCTGGTTCGAAACCCGGCACTTCTACAACGGTATCAGCCTGATCCACGAGCCCTACGTGCGCCCCTTATATCGCTGCAACATGTGGCATGTCCAGGGCCGCGAGCGCGACGTGCTGGTGGACAGCGGCTCCGGTCTGGTCAGCCTGCGCGAGCAACTGCCCTGGCTCACCGAACGACCGCTGCTGGCGGTGGCCAGCCACACCCACTTCGACCATATCGCCGGCCACCACGAATTCGCCGAGCGCCTGGCGCATCCGGCCGAGGCGGAGATCCTCGCCGCGCCGGACGGCGACAACACCCTGGCGCGCGCCTATGTCGGCGACGAGATGTTCGAGGCGCATCCGGAGTGCCCGCTGTGCTACGCCGAATACCGGGTGCGAGCAGCGCCGGCGACCCGACTGATCGACGAAGGCGACGTGCTCGATCTCGGCGACCGCGTGCTGCAGGTGCTGCACACGCCCGGGCACTCGCCGGGCGGCATCAGCCTGTGGGAAGCGGCGACACAGACGCTGTTTTCCGGCGACATCGTCTACGACGGTCCGCTGGTCGAGGACGCCTATCATTCCAACCTCGACGACTATGCCGCCAGCCTCGCGCGCCTGCGCGAGCTACCGGTGCGCACCGTGCATGGCGGGCATTTCGCGAGCTTTTCCGGGGAGCGTTTGAGGGAAATGATCGTCGCCTGGTTCAGGAACCACGATCGATAGACCAAAACCGGGACTCTGGCCAGCGCCGCAGGCGGAGGCCAGAGCGTCGGGGAACCGGCTCAGCGACGTTGCCGCGCGGCGAGGCGCCGGCGTTGCTCGTCGTTTTCCACCGGGATGGGTTGCATGCGCGGGGGCTCGATCAGGCCAAGGGCGACACCGAGTTGCCACGCCAGGTTTTGCAGCCAGAGTTTCATGACAGGCCCCTTGTCCAAGGGAAGGAGAATCGGGCGACCTGACAAGTCAGGTCGCCCTAGGAAAGAGTAGACCGGCGTCCCACTCTCCGCACGTTCCACTCCGTCCTTGGAAACAACTTTACTGCGGGAAACCGGCCCCGGACCCTGACCTGAATCAAGCCAACGCCGATTCCCGCCCTTGCAGGAGACCGATCCAGGCCTTCAGGTTGGCGCCGACCATGCCCTTGCGCCAGACCAGCCAGGTATTCGCCCGGGCGAACGGTTCGGCCAGCGCATGCACCGCCACCGACTCCCGCCCCGGCAGGCTTTGCAGCATCGACACCGGCATCAGCGCCACCCCGCCGCCGGCCACCACGCAGGCCAGCATGCTGTGGTAGGACTCGATCTCCATCACCCGGCCCATGCTCACCCGCGCGCTGGCGAACCAGGACTCCAGCAGCAGGCGATAGGAGCAGCGCGGGCGGAAGGCGATCACCGCGCTGCCGGCCACGTCCTCGGGACCGCGCACCGGCGGGTGGCCATTCTCGGTGACCAGCACCATGCGCTCCTCGAACATCGGCAGGCCCTCCAGACCGTCGAAGTCCAGCGGGCCGTCCACCAGCACGGCATCCAGGCGCCCGCCCAGCAGCGACTCGACCAGCTCGCCGCTGGGCGCGGTCTGCAATTGCAGGTTCACCGCCGGATAGCGCCGGTGGTATTCCGCCAGGCGCGGCGGCAGGTGGATCGCCGCGGTGCTGTACATCGAGCCGAGGGCGAAGTCGCCCACCGGTTCGCCCCCCTGCACCGCCGCGCGCGCCTCCTCCTGCAGGGCGAACAGCCGCGCGGCGTAGTCCAGCAGGACCTTGCCGGCCGGCGACAGTTGCAGGCGCTGGCGTTCGCGGAGGAACAGGTCGACGCCAAGCTGTTCCTCCAGTTGCCGCAGGCGCGTCGACAGGTTCGACGGCACCCGGTGCAGGCGCTCGGCGGCGCGGGCGATGGAGCCTTCCTCGGCGACCGCCTGGAAAATCCTCAACTGGCCGAACTCCACGATTAATTCTCCAAAACAGAACAAGTAATTCACGATTATTCATTTTTACAGAATTGCCGCAAGACCTAACCTGCTGCCATTCATCCCCCGGCAGGAATCCGCACATGTCCCGTGATTTTCTTCGTTCGCCGCTGGTCGGCCTGCTCGCCTGCCTGCTGGCACTGGTGGTCGCCATGGGGGTCGGGCGCTTCTCCCTGACCCCGCAACTGCCGCACCTGATCCGCGAAGGCCAGCTCGACCTGACCGGCGCCGGCCTGCTGGCCGCCGCCAACTACCTCGGCTACCTGGTCGGCGCGCTGGACGCGCTGTTCGCCCGCGAAGCGCGGCAGGCGCGCTTACGCCTGCTGGTCGGGCTATGGGCCTGCTTCGGCCTGACCCTGGCCTCGGTCTGGGCCGAGGGCTTCTGGCCGCACGCGCTGCTGCGCTTCGGTCTTGGCGTGGCCAGCGCCTGGGTACTGATCATGGTCACCGCCCTCAGCCAGCGCCTCGCCGCGGAAAGCGGTCGGGCCCGGCTGGGCGCGCTGGTGTTCGCCGGCCCCGGCATCGGGGTGATGGTCACCGGCCTGCTGGCGGCATTGGGCAACGCCCTGGGCCAGGACTCGGTGTTCATCTGGAAGCTCTTCGCCGACCTCGCGCTGGTCCTGATCCTCATGCTCCTGCCGCTGCTGCCGCGCCCGGCCGCACGCGGCGCCGGCCACGACGCGCCTGCCACGGCAAGCGAGAACGCCGGCCTCGGCCGCCTGACCTGGGCCTACGGACTGGTCGGCCTCGGCTACATCATCCCGGCCACCTTTCTCTCGCAGATGGCCGCGGCGCGTTTCCACGGGCAATGGCAGGCCGACCTGTTCTGGCCCTGCTTCGGCCTGGCCTCGGCCACCGGGGTAGTGCTGATCAGCCTGCGCCGGCAGCGCCCGGACGGCACCCGCCGCTGGCTGGTCGGCGCGCTCTGGCTACAGGCCCTCGGCGTGCTCGCCTGCCTGCTGCCGGGGATCGGCGGGCTGGCCCTGGGGGTAGTGCTGACCGGCCTGCCGTTCCTCGCCGGCATGCAACTGGTGATGCAATACGCCCGCGAACTGGCGCCGCATACGCCGCAGCGCAACGCCGGCCAACTGACCACCGGTTTCGCCCTCGGCCAGTTGCTCGGCCCGCTGCTGGCGGCGCTCAGCACGCATTTCGCCGGCGGCCTGCAACCGGCGCTGGCGCTCGCCGGGCTCGGCCTGGTCTTCGCCGGCCTGCTGTTGCGCCGGCCGCACTCGCTCAGCGTCGCAGCAGGCGTCGCAGCCACTGCTCGCCGCTGACCAGGGTGATGCCGGCGAGGACCAGCGCCGCGCCGGCGACGAAGTTCAGGCTGAGCGGCTCGCCCAGCAGCAATACGCCGAAGGTGACGCCGAACAGGGGGGTCATGAAGGAGAAGATCGCCAGGTTGTTCGCCAGGTAGCGACGCAGCAGCCAGAACCAGCAGAAGTAGCTGGCGAACGACACCACCACGCCCTGGAACAGCACGCTGGCGGTGCTCACCGGGGTCCAGCGGACCTCGCCGAGCTGGCCGCTGAAAAGAGCGATCAGCAATAACCCGGCGCATGCCACGAACAATTGGTAGAACAGCGTCAGGCTTGGCGGTGCCTCGGACAGCCGGGTGCCGCGCACTGCCACCGTGGTCGCGCCCCAGGACATCCCGGCGAGCAGGCCGAAGGCGTCACCGAGCAGCATCCGCCCATCCATTTCCGCCCACGACAGGCCTCCGCCGAAGGCCACCGCGATGCCGCTGAAGCACACCGCCACGCCCAGCCACTGCAAGGGCCGCAGGCGTTCGCTGGGAAGCAGGAAGTGCAGCCCGAGGGCAGAGAAGATCGGCGCGGTATAGAGGAACACCGACATGTGCGAAGCCGTGGTGTATTGCAGGCCGAGGGCGATGAACAGGAACTCCAGGGCGAACAGCGTGCCGGTCAGCAGGCCGGCGCCCAGGGTGCCCTGGCGCAAGCCCTCCCAGCCGCCGCGCCAGCACATCAGCAGGCCGACCAGGGCGGCGGCGATGCCGGAACGGATGGCCGCCTGCATGACCGGCGCGATGTCCGTCGCCGCCCACTTGATGGTCACCTGCTGGATGCCCCAGATCACGCAGAGCAACAGCATGGTCTGGAAGGCGAAGGCATCGGCGGACTTACGCATGGCGGACTCACAGGCAGGCATGGAAGGAAGCGGCCGCCAGCGGCGACCGTCGGGCAGCGCCATTATGGACAAGCCGGCGCGCCCGGTCGAAGCCTGGAAGCGACCTCCAGCGGGCCGTGGGCGGCGGTTCCGGCCTGCTTGCCTGGCCTGGCCTGGCCTGGGGGACGCTATCCGTCCTGCGAACCCGCCATCTGGCCGCGGCCGCTCACTTGCCGGTCTTGATCTTGCTCCAGGTCCGCGTGCGCAGCCGCTCCAGCTTCGGCGGCAGCATTTCCACCGAATACAGCCTGGCCTGCACTTCTTCCGGCGGGTAGACGTTCGGGTTGTCGCGCAACTCCGCCGAGATCAGGCCGTCCGCCGCCTTGTTCGGGTTGGCGTAGGCCACGTAGTCGGAGATCGGCGCCACTACCTCCGGGCGCAGCAGGTAGTCGAGGAAGGCGTGCGCCTGCTCGACGTTCTTCGCGTCGCGCGGAATCGCCAGCACGTCGAACCAGGCCGCGGCGCCCTCCTTCGGGATGCGGTACTCGATGCGTATGCCGTTCTTCGCTTCCCTGGCCCGGTTGGCCGCCTGCATAGCTCCGCCGGACCAGGCGATGGCCACGCAGACGTTGCCGTTGGCCAGGTCGCTGACGAACTTCGAGGAACTGAAGTAGGTGATGTACGGGCGCAGCTTCGCCAGGTGCTCCTCGGCTCGGCGGTAGTCTTCCGGCTGGTGGCTGTTGGGCGACAGGCCGAGATAGTGCAGCACCTCGGGGATCACCTCGGTGGGCGAGTCGAGGAAGGCCACGCCGCACTGTTGCAGCTTCGCCAGGTTCTCCGGCTTGAACACCAGGTCCCAGGAGTCCAGCGGCGCATAGTCGCCGAGCACCGCGCGGACCTTGTCGAGGTTGTAGGCGATGCCGTTGGTGCCCCACATGTAGGGCATCACGTAGCGGTTGCCGGGGTCCTTGCCGGCGAGCACCTTGAGCAGGGCCGGGTTGAGGTTCTTCCAGTTCGGCAGCTTGCTCTTGTCCAGCGGCTGGAACACCTCGGCCTTCAGGTAGTTGGGCAGGAAGCTGTCGCTGGGCACCACCAGGTCGTAGCCGGAATGCCCGGACAGCAGCTTGGCCTCGAGCACCTCGTTGCTGTCGTAGACGTCGTACTTCGGCGCGATGCCGGTCTGCGCCTGGAAGTTCTTCAGGGTGTCCGGGGCGATGTAGTCGAACCAGTTGTAGATCCGTACTTCCGGCGCGGCCTGGACCAGCCCGGCGGAAACGGCCAGCGCGAGGCCGGCCAGCAGCTTGCGAGTCGATTGCATGCTTCGCTCCTCAGCGGGCCGCGCCTTCGTAGCCCTGCAGCACGTTGACCGCGTTGATGCCGATGGCTTCCACCGCATAGCCGCCTTCCATGATGAACAGGGTCGGCAGGCCCAGCCGGGCGATGCGCTCGCCCATCCGCAGGTAGTCCGGCGAATCCAGCTTGAACTGGGAGATCGGGTCTTCCTTGTAGGTGTCCACGCCAAGGGAAATCACCAGGGCATCCGGGGCGTAGCCGGCGATCCGCACGCAGGCGTCGTCGAGCGCCGCCGACCAGAGGTCCCAGCCGCTGCCATGGGCCAGCGGATAGTTGTGGTTGCAGCCCTCGCCGGCGCCTTCGCCGCGCTCGTCTGCGTAGCCGAGGAAGTACGGGTATTCGACCCGCGGATCGCCATGGATCGAGGCGAACAGCACATCGTCGCGGCGGTAGAAAATGTCCTGGGTGCCGTTGCCATGGTGATAGTCGACATCGAGGATCGCCACGCGCCGGGCACCCTGGTCGAGGAACGCCTGGGTGGCGATGGCGGCATTGTTGAGGAAGCAGTAGCCGCCCATGAAGTCGCCACCGGCGTGATGGCCCGGCGGACGGCAGAGGGCGAAGGCGCTGCGGGCGCCCTGGCGCATATGCTCCTGGGCGGTCAGCGCGACCTGGGCGGAGCTGTAGATGGCCTGCCAGGTGCCGGCGGTGATCGGCGCCTCGGTGTCGAAGCTGTAGTAGCCCAGCTCGCCCATCAGCGCCGTGGGGATCGGCCCGTCGCGGCGCAGGCGGCGGCCGGGGAAGGTGGTGGACACCAGGTCGCCGCTGTGGCCTTCGGCGGTCCAGCGGGCCCAGGCGCCCTGGAGGAAGTCCAGGTAGGCGGCGTCGTGGATGCGCAGCAGCGGCTCGCGGCCGAAATCCTTCGGCGCGATCACCTCGCCAAGGTTCTGCGACTTCACCCGGGCCAGCACGGTGTCGGCCCGGCTGGGCATTTCGAAACAGGGTTGCAGCTTGCCGTCGACCAGTTCCGACTGGCCGAAGTGCAGACGATGATCGTCGCTGTAGACGCTCAGCATGGAGAGACCTCGCAGGTTTCTTGTTCTTGGTGGAGGGATTCTGCCCAGCGCGCGGTCGCGGCAAAACGGCGGCGGCGGCCAAAAAGGGATCGATATGGCCAGAATCCATGTCCCTTTAGCGCCGCCTGGCGATTATCGACGCGGGGAATTACTCGGCGCCCGCGCCGGTCCATACTGCTTGAGCCAGTCAGGATCGAAAGGGGGATTCGATGAGGCGCGCCAGCCTGCATATGTTGCTCTGCCAGTTCGCCATGGCCCTGGGCCTGCTCCTGAGCCTGGGCAGCGAGGCCTGGGCCGCCAGGCCGGCTCCGCAGGCGGCCGTCGACCTGGAAGCGCCGCCCGCCCTGGCCGAGGACGCCAGCCTCGACCAGCTCAACGCGCAACTCGACCTGATCCGCCAGCGCGTTACCGCCGACGCCAGCGACGACCTCCTCGCCGAGTTGCGCCAGAGCGCGCTGCAAGTCCAGCGTCAGGCCGACGCCCTGCTCGCGCTACGGGTGGCCGACATCGAGCGGCTCGACGATCAGTTGAAAGTGATCGGCCCGCCGCAGCCCGACGAGGCGGAAAGCCTCGCCGCCCAGCGCCAGGCCCTGACCCGGCAGAAGAACGCCCTGCTCGATGACGAACGCCAGGCCACCCAGCTCGGCCAGTCGTCCCGCGACCTGGCGGCACAGATCGTCAACCTGCGCCGCAGCCTGTTCAACTCGCAGATCAGCAGCCGCGCGGCGACACCGTTCAGCCCGAGCTTCTGGTCGACCCTGATCCGTCCCACCGACGACGACCTGCGCCGGCTGGACAAGCTGAAGGCGGAGGCCCTGGTCGCCTTCGACAGCGCCATCGCGCCCGGACACCGCTGGGCCTTCGCCGGAACCCTGCTGGCCACCGTGCTGGTCTGGAGCTTCGGCCGCCGCCTGCTGGAGCGCATGCTTACCTGGGCGATGATCCGCTGGCTGCCGGAAGGCCGCCTGCGGCGCAGCGCCCTGGCCCTGGCGGTCGGGCTGGCGACCATCCTGACCATCGTCGGCGCGGTGTCGCTGATGCGCTGGGGCCTGGAAAGCAACGCCAGCCTGAGCCCCGACATGGCCAGCCTGACCGATCAACTGGTGAGCCTGGCGACCTTCTGCGCCTTCATCGCCGGCCTCGGCCGCGCCCTGCTGATGCTGCCGCGACCATCCTGGCGGCTGCCGGCGATCCCGGACAGGATCGCCAGCGCCCTCGGCCCGTTCCCGGCGATCCTCGCGGTGGCGCTGATGCTGGTGGCCACCGAGGAACGGATCAACAGCGTCACCGGCACCAGCCTGGCCCTGACCGTCGCCCTCAACGGCCTGACCGCGCTGGTCACCGCGCTGATCTTCGCCGCCGCCCTGCTGCGCTACCACCATGTGCGGCGCAAGCACGACCTGGAGCGGCCAGGCGGGATCGCCGGGCTGATCCCCTTCGTCGCCTCGGTATGGATCGCAGCGATCCTCCTCGCCCTGTTCACCGGCTACCTGTCGCTGGCCTACTTCCTCACCGGCAAGCTGCTGTGGATCAGCGTGATCGCGGCCACCACCTACCTGCTGATCGCTTTCTTCGGCGACATCTGCGAAACCCTGCTCTCGCCCAAGCATCCCAGCGGCCTGGCGCTGGCCAATGCGCTCGGCCTGTCGCCGCGCCACCAGGCCCAGGCCAGCACGGTGCTGGCCGGGGTCGGCCGCACCCTGCTGCTGCTCACCGCGCTGCTGCTGGCCTTCCTTCCGGTCGGCTCGAGCCCCAGCGAACTGCTGCAGGGCTTCGCCCAACTGGGCGAAAGCAGCAAGACCCTGGGCAACCTGAACATCGTCCCGCAGGACATCCTGGTCGCCCTGCTGCTGTTCGTCGGCGGCCTGTTCGCCCTGCGCATCGTCAAGCGCTGGCTGAGCGAGCGGTTGCTGCCGGAAACCAACATGGACGCCGGCATGCGCGCCTCGCTGGTGACCCTGGTCGGCTACCTCGGCTTCGTGCTCCTGGCGATGCTGGTGATGTCCACCCTGCGCATCAACCTGACCAGCCTGACCTGGGTGGTCAGCGCCCTCTCGGTAGGCATCGGCTTCGGCCTGCAGGCCATCGTGCAGAACTTCATTTCCGGCCTGATCCTGCTGACCGAGCGGCCGGTGAAAGTCGGCGACTGGGTCAGCCTGGGCGGGGTCGAGGGCGATATCCGGCGGATCAACGTGCGCGCCACCGAGATCCAGATGGGCGACCGCTCCACGGTGATCGTGCCGAACTCGCAGTTCATCTCCCAGACCGTGCGCAACGTGACCATGGGCAATGCCCTCGGGGTGGTCGGGGTGAACCTGACCCTGCCGCTGGACACCGACGCGATGAAGGTCCGCGAACTGCTCCTGCAGGCCTTCGCCGAACACCCGGCGATCCTCGACGCACCGGCGCCCTCGGTGACGTTCAAGGATCTCGCCAGCAACGGCCTGGTGCTCAACGCCAGCGGCTTCGTCAACAGCCCGCGTTCGGTGGCCGGCGCGCGCAGCGACCTGCTCTTCACCATCCTCGACCGCTTGCGCAGCGAAGGCATCGCGCTGTCCTCGCCGCAGAGCCTGCTGATGATCCAGGATGGCGGCCCGGCCAGCGCCGCGCCTGCGCCCGCGACGCCCGATTGAAGCGAAGAGGCGGACTGGCCGTCACGCAACGGGTAGAATCCGCCCCTTTTTCAACGCCGAACCGCCATGAATCGCGAAGCCCTCGATACCCTCCTCCAGCACCTGCTTGCCGCGCTGTCCCCGGCGCCGGCGGAGACCCGCCGTCTGTTCCATGGTCGCGGCCGCTGCTGGCCGGACCTGGAACAATTGACCGCGGACTGGCTGCAGGGCGTCCTGCTGGTGACTCTGTTCAAGGAGCCGCAGCCGGAGGAACTGCAGGCCTTGCGCCGGACTCTGGAGCAACTGACCACGGCGCCGGCCTGGGCTGCGAGCCAGGGCCGGCACCTGGTCCTGCAGCACCGCTACCGCCCAGACAGCGCCTGCGAATGGCTGTCGGGCGAGCCGCTGGAAACCTGGGACATCGTGGAAAACGGACTGCGCTTCCGCCTCGACCTAGGGCGCAACCAGAACACCGGGCTGTTCCTCGACATGCGCCTGGGCCGCCGCTGGGTGCAGGAGCAGGCCGCCGGCCGCCGCGTGCTCAACCTGTTCGCCTACACCTGCGGCTTCTCGGTGGCGGCCATTGCCGGCGGCGCCAGCCAGGTGGTCAACCTGGACATGGCCCGCGGCCCGCTCAACCGCGGCCGCGACAATCACCGCCTGAACGGCCACGACCTCGGCCGGGTGAGCTTCCTCGGCCACGAACTGTTCAAGTCCTGGGGCAAGCTGCGCAAGCTCGGCCCGTACGACCTGGTGATCGTCGATCCGCCGAGCTTCCAGAAAGGCAGCTTCGTCCTGACCCAGGACTACCGCAGGATCCTCCGCCGCCTGCCGGAACTGCTGGTGCCCGGCGGCACCCTGCTGGCCTGTATCAATGACCCGGCCATCGGCCCCGACTTCCTCCTCGAGGAAACCGCCCGCGAGGCGCCGTCGCTGCACTTCGTCGAACGCCTGGAGAATCCGCCGGAGTTCCCCGATGTCGACCCCGCGGCGGGCCTCAAGGCGCTGCTGTTCCGCAACGCAGGCTGATCGACGCGCGGGCGGCGTGTCGCTAGGCTGTCGGCATGGACATGCCCGATGGCTTCATCCCCCTGCCGCCACGCGTCGAACCGCAGGCGGCCTTTCGCCCCCTGCTCGACGACCTGCGCCGGACCCTGGCCCGGCCTCCGTTCGAGCGGGCCGTGCACAGCATCTACCTGTACGGCAGCGTCGCCCGCGGCGAGGCCATCACGGGGCGCTCCGACCTCGACCTGACCCTGGTCCTGCGCGACCCGCCCAGCCCCGAACTGGCCGCGCAACTGGAAACCGCGCGCCTGGCATTGCAGGCGTGCCACCCGGAAGTCAGCAAGATCGATTTCGATATCGGCCACCTGGACCAGGCCCGCGATCCGGCCAACCGCGATAGCTGGGGCTATTGGCTCAAGCACCGCTGCCGCTGCCTGTGGGGCGAAGACCTGGCCAGCGCCCTGCCGCCCTTGCGTCCGGCGAAAGCCATCGCCCTGGCCCTCAACGGCGACTATGCGCAGGTGCTGGAAGACTATGCGCGACGCCTGGAAAGCGCGTCCTCGGAGGAGGAGCGCCGCCGCCTGCAACGAGAAGCGGCGAAGAAGCTGATCCGCTCCAGCGACATCCTTCGCGGGGAGACGGAAAGCGTCTGGCCGGAAACCCTGGAGCATTACCTGGCGCTGTTTCGCGCGCGGCACCCCGGACAGGTGCCGGCCCTGGAATATTTCAAGGCCGTGCTGGACGACCAGGTCACCGACCCGGCGGTGTTCATCGAGCGCCTGCGCGCATTCAGCGCCTGGATGCAGCGCCAGGCGTAGCCCGCCGAGACGGTCGTCCTCAGCGTCGGGCCAACAGGGCCGTGGCGCCCTGGGCCTTGCGCGTGTACCAGAGCACCCGGCTGACGCCACGGGTAATCGCCACGTAGGCCAGGCGCAGGCTTTCGTCCTCCATGGCCTGGTCGTAGCTGTTGCGGAAGAAACCCGAAGCCGCGTACAGCGCGTTGCGCAACGGATGCTTCTCGCCCGGCAGGCAGTCGTCGACGACGATCGCCACTTCGGCCTGGAGGCCCTTGGCGCGATGGATGGTCATGCCCTTCACCGGCAGCGCGCGATCCAACTCCGCCTGGATCGCCTGCAACGGCTCGTTGCGCCGGCTCAGCAACAGCACCGCGGTGCGCTCGCTGCTTTCGCGAGCGGCGGCGTGCTCGCACTGGGCGCGGATTTCCGCCAGTAGCTTCGGCAGTTGCGCACGCAGGTCGAAACGCTGCACCAGCTTCACGCCATGGTCGCCCGGCTGGATCGGGCGGAACGCGCGGCAGGTCTTGTCCTGCTTAAAACGCACCCCGGCCAGCACCTTCTCGCCGTCGCGAATGATCGGTTCGACGGAGCGGTAGTTGGTTTCCAGCACCAGCAGCGCGCTCTTGCGTCCCCGCCCACGCGAGGGGAAGTGCCGGTCGAAGTCGATGAACAGCTCCGGCGAACTGCCGCGCCAGCCGTAGATCGACTGCCAGTCGTCGCCGATGGCCATCAGGCTCGGCGCGGTGCCCTGGGTCGCCAGGCGGCGGTGCAACGCCTGTAGCCAGAGGACGATCTGCGGCGAGACATCCTGGAACTCGTCGATCAGCAGATGGGTGAACGGCGCCAGCGCCGTTTCCGCCAGGGCCCCGCCGGCCATCCGCTCGCCGAGCTGCTGGAACGCGGCGTCGAAGGTCATCAGGCCCTCCTCGCGCAACAGCGCCTGGAACCTCGCCCAGAACAGTGCCATGGCTTCGACGAAGATCTTCTCGCGCAACCCGCATTCCAGCTTGCCGCTGTCCAGGCGTTCGACGCGCAGGCCCAGGCTCTCGGCGAACCCGGCCTGGGCATGGAAGGCTTCGTACAGCGGCAGCGCCTGGAACTCGCCGGCCAGCTTGAACGGCTCCAGCGGCGCCTTCGGCTGCCGTCGCGCGCCCTCTTCCGGCTCCGCCGGCGGCGGCAGTTCCAGCAGCTTGTGGGTCTTGGCGCGGAACGCCGGGCTTTCCGCGTAGCACTGCTGGTAGGCCTGCTTCAGCAGGCGCTGCTGGGCCGGACGCAGGCGTCCGGCGGCAAGGGGGTTGTCCGGCTCGGCGGCGGGGTGGCGGTCGTCCAGTTGTTCGAACCAGCGCGGATTGCCGAGCACCTCGCGGGCCAGGCTGCCGAGCGCCGAATGGAAAGTGCGCACGCACTGCCGCGCCTGGGCCGCGTCGAACGGGTATTGCCAATGGGCGAGCACGCGCAGCAATTGTTCGCGCAACTGCGCGCAGGAGGCGTTGGTGAAGGAAATCACCGTCAGCCGCTGCGGCTCGACGCCCAGGTGGCAGAGCATGAACACCACCCGCAGGACCAGGGTGGTCGACTTGCCCGAGCCGGCACCGGCAAAGATCCGCGCCAGCGGCTGGCGGCAGAGGATCATCGCCCACTGTTCCTCGGACGGCGGGCTGACCACGCCGAGCGTCGCGGCCTGCGCCACCTGCTCGCGCATGGCGCGCTCCTGGGATTCGTCGACCTTCAGTGCGGCAGCCGGATAGATTCCCTGCGGCGCGCCCCGCGAGGCGGCAGCGGGCTTGCCGGCGCCCTTCGCAGGCTTGCCGGCGGCCTTGGCCGGAGCCTTCGCGGCGTTCTTCCTGGAGCGGGCCTTGGCCGGCTGCAACAAGGCTTCGCGAGCCTCGCGCTCGGCCTGCAGGTAGGCGGTGGTACGCGGGAAACAACGCGCCAGGGCGCTGGAGAGCATCGACTTGTAGCGCCGTACGGCAGACAGCATCGGGGACCGGTCCAGACAAAGCATGTGGCTGAATCATAAGTGTTTTCCGCCCTCGGCCGACAGTCGGACGCGGACCGCCCATCGCGCCAGGGCAACCCTTGCGCGACCGCACCGGTCTACCCTTCGGGCCCTGCCGGCCTGCCAACTCAGCGAAAACAAGGAGCCTACCCATGAGCGATTGGGCAATCACCTACAGCAAGGACGAAGCCACCGAGCGCCAAGTCCTGCCGTTCCCCCACAAGCCGAGCCCCGAAGAGGTCGCCGAGCACCTGCTGGAATGGGCCGAGGCCAACCTCAAGCCGGGCCACTACAGCACCGGCAAGCTGGAAAGCGACGAGCCGGCGGAACTGCTGCTGCGCCGCTTCGGCATCGTCGTCACCGGCATCGCCGAAGCCTGATCCCTCCCGCGACCGGCAGACGCCGGTCGCTTCCGCCGATAAACGCCTGCTCCGCCAAGCCTACGAACGCGCCAGCCGCGTACCTGGGCCGCTGGGCCAAGCGACGGTTTTGCTCCGGCCACCCGGCACCTCAGCGCTCGTCAAGGGCGGCGAGATAGGCGCAGAGCATATCGGCCAGGGCCTCGGCGTAACGCTCGATCTCCGCCTCGCTGCGCGGCTGTTCGGAGAACTGCTTGCCGACCGCGCCGAGGGTGGTGGTGAGCAAGTCGCCGGCCAGGCTGCGCTCGGCCTCGGCGACCTCCGGCAAGGCCTCCCGGAGAAACACCTGGAACACCCGCGCGCCCTCCGCCTTCACCTCCCGCGCCTCGTCGGCGTCGCGATACAGCGGCGCCGCGTCGCTCAGCGCCACGCGTATCGCCGCCTCTTCGCACTCCGAGCGCACGAATGCCAGCACCAGCCGGCGCAAGCGCGCCAGCGGCGGCCGGGTGGTGTCCTCGAGGATCTCGCCGAGCAGACGCGTGGTGCGCCGCCACTCGTCGCTTTGCAGGCGGAAGAGGATCGCCGCCTTGTTCGGGAAATACTGGTACAGCGAACCGATGCTCACCCCGGCGCGCTCCGCCACCCGCGCGGTGGTGAAACGTTGCGCGCCTTCGCTGGCCAGAACCTGAACAGCCGCCTCCAGGATGCTCGCCACCAACTCGCTGGAACGGGCCTGCTGCGGCTGCTTGCGCGAGGAAATACGCGGGTTTCGCTTGTCGCTCATGGAAGGCTCCGGAATGCGAATGGCGGAATGCGATGAATCCGTCGCATTCTAGGTCCACGCACTTACGCGCTCAAACATTCCCGGAGCCATCCATGAATACCCTCACCAACGCCCCGCTCGCCGATCTCCTGCAACGCCTGTTCGCCGAAGCCGAAGCCAGCGCACCGGGCGACAGTCCCGCCCTCGCCGACCTCTCGGAGGCCGAACTGAAGCGCCTCATGGGCAGCAAGACCGAATACCGCGAGTTCTACGGTCGCCTGAAGGACCTGGCGCTGCCCGTCTCCCGCGAAACCGGCTGCCTGCTCTACATGCTGGCGCGCAGCAGCTCGGCGCGCAGCATCGTCGAGTTCGGCACGTCCTTCGGCCTGTCCACCCTGCACCTCGCCGCAGCGCTGCGGGACAACGGCGGTGGCCGCCTGATCGGCAGCGAGTTCGAACCCTCCAAGGCCGAGCGGGCACGGCGCAACCTGGCCGCCGGGGGGCTGCTCGACCTGGTGGAACTGCGCGAGGGTGATGCCCTGCAAACCCTCGCCAAGGACCTGCCGGACAGCATCGACCTAGTCCTGCTGGACGGCGCCAAGGCGCTCTATCCGGAGGTCCTCGCCCTGCTGGAAAGCCGCCTGCGCCCCGGCGCGCTGGTGATCGCCGACAACGCCGAGCATAGTCCCGAGTACCTGGCCCATGTCCGCTCGCCGGCCAACGGCTACCTGTCGACGCCCTTCGCCGAGGATGTCGAGCTGTCCATGCGCCTGGGCTGAAGCCTAGCGACTGACGGCGTCTCGCGGGTTTGCTAGGGTCTGGCTCATGCCGCCCGGACAGCTCGAAGGAGACCCGCATGACCCGTGACCGACTCGCCGAGCGCTACCGCGCCTACATCGACTGCCTGAACCGTCAGGACTGGGCGCGCCTGGGCGATTTCGTCCATGACCGGGTGCGCTACAACGACGTGCAGATCGGACTCGACGGCTACCTGCGGATGCTCGAAGGCGACTTCCTGGCAATCCCCGACCTGCGCTTCGAGATCGAACGCCTGCTCGTCGATCCGCCGGGCGTCGCCTGCCGCCTGCACTTCGACTGCACACCCGGCGGCCGGCTGTTCGGCATCCCGGTCAACGGCCAGCGGGTACGCTTCGCCGAGAACGTCTTCTACGAATTCGAAGACGAGCGCATCGCCGGCGTCTGGTCGGTGATCGACAAGGCGGCGGTCGCCGCGCAGGTTCAGGCGACGCCGCCGTCGTCCTGAGGCGCCAGGGCACTGCGGGCCGACCATCTACCAGGTATCCACGAACGGCCGCTTGCGCCCCGCCCTCGGCGCCGGTTCTCCGGCGACGGCCAGGCCGCGCAGGAGCCAGGCGCGGGTCTCCGCCGGGTCGATCACCGCGTCGATCTCCAGGTAGCTGGCCATGTTCAGCGCCTTGCCGTTGCGGTAGGCCTTGTCCACCATGCCGCGGAACAGCGCCTCGCGCCGCTGGGGATCTTCCTCGGCCGCCAGCTCCTTGGCGAAGCCCAGCCGCACCGCGCCTTCCAGGCCCATGGCGCCGAACTCGCCGCTGGGCCAGGCGACGGTGAACAGCGGCGAATGGAAGCTGCCCGCCGCCATGGCCTGGGCTCCCAGTCCGTAGCCCTTGCGCAGGACCACGGTGAAGAACGGCACCGTCAGGCTGGCGGCGCTGACGAACATCCGCGAGACGTGGCGCACCGTGGCCTGTTTTTCCGCCTCCGGGCCGACCATGAAGCCAGGGGTGTCGCAGAGCGAGACGATCGGGATGTCGAAGGCGTCGCACAACTGCATGAAGCGCGCGGCCTTGTCGCCGGCCGCGGCATCGATGGCGCCGCCGAGATGGCCAGGGTTGTTGGCGATCAGGCCGAACGCCCGGCCCTCGATGCGCAGCAGCGCGGTGACCAGGCCGGGAGCGAACTGGCGCCGCAGTTCCAGCACGCTGCCCCGGTCGGCCAGGACCTCGATCGCCTGGCGGATGTCGTAGGCACGCAGGCGGTTCTCCGGCACCAGGTGGCGCAACTCGCGCTGGTCGGCGCAACTCCAGTCGGGCAGCGGGCCCTGGAAATAGCCGAGATAGCGCCTGGCCACCGCGACCGCTTCGGCCTCGTCCGCCACCAGTACGTCGATCACTCCGTTGGGCCCCTGCACGCCCGTCGGACCGACCTCCTCGGCGGCGAAACGGCCCAGGCCGCCGCCCTCGATCATCGCCGGGCCGGCCATGCCGATGGTGGCGTCGCGGGTGGCGATGATCACATCGCAGCAGCCCAGCAACGCGGCATTGCCGGCGAAGCAGCGACCGGAGACCACTCCCACCAGCGGCACCAGCCCGGAGAGCCGGGCCATGCCGACGAAGGTATGGCAATCGAGGCCGGCGACGCCGACGAAATCGGTATCGCCCGGGCGCCCGCCGCCGCCCTCGGCGAACAGCACCAGCGGCAAGCGCCACTGTTCGGCCAGGCCGAGCAGGCGGTCGGTCTTCTTGTGGTTCATCACCCCCTGGGTGCCGGCGAACACCGTGTAGTCGTAGGCCAGTACCAGGCAACGCGCGGCCTGCACGCCGAAGCTGGCGGCCCCCACCGTACCGGTGCCGGCGACCAGGCCATCGGCGGGGCTCAGCTCCAGCAACTCCTCGGCGGAGCGCCGGCGACGCTGGGCGGCCAGGGCGAAACCGCCATATTCGCTGAAGCTGCCCTCGTCCAGCAGGTCGAGCACGTTCTCCCGCGCGGTACGCTGTCCGGTCTTGCGCCGCCTGGCCAGCGCCTGCGGACGACGCTCGTCGCCCAGCGCTGCCTGGCGCTCGAGTACCTCGGCGAGATCGGCGCGGATATGCGCCAGGTCCAGCGCCTGTTCGGTCGGTGCCTGCTCGTCGTCATCCTCCGTCGGTTCGAGGAACAGCAGCGTCGCGCCCTCCTCCAGAGGCTCCCCGAGGCTCGCCGCGAGCCGCCGGACGATACCGCCGCCGGGTGCCTTGACCTCGAATTCCATCTTCATCGCTTCCAGGATCGCGACCCGCTGGCCGGCACGCACCCGTTCGCCATCGGCCACTTCCAGGGCCACCAGCACCCCGCTGCTCGGCGCAGACAGCGGCAGGCTGCCGAGTGGCGCCTCGACCCGCGCAGGCGCGGCGTCCTCGGCGAGCGGGCACTCGGCGCGGAGCCGCGGATGGCTCGCCGGGATAGGCGCCAGCAGTGTCTCCAGGTGGCTTTCGACGAAGCGGGTGTCGACCCGGTTGGCCTGTACCGCCGGATGCAGCAGAAGGTTGCGCAGCAGATCCAGGTTGCTCGCCACGCCCTCCAGGCGGAATTCGCAGAGCGCCCGGTAGGCCCGGCGCAACGCGGCGGGATAATCCGCACCACGCACGACCAGCTTGGCCAGCAGCGAATCGTAGCTGGGGCTGACCCGATAGCCGGCATAGCCGTAGCCGTCCACCCGCAGGCCGGGACCGCTGGGCGGTTCGTAGGCGCCGATAGTGCCCACCGCCGGACGGGCGCTGCCGTCGGCCGCCAGGGTCTCCAGGTTGATCCGCAGTTGCACCGCGCAGCCGCCGATCGCCGGCGGTCGCTCCAGGCCGAGGGCGGCAAGCTCCATGCCGGCGGCGAGACGCAACTGGGCATGCAGCAGGTCGACCCCGGTGACTTCCTCGGTGACGGTGTGCTCCACCTGGATGCGCGGATTGGCTTCCATGAAATAGAAGCGCCCGGGGCGCTCGTCGTCGACCAGGAACTCGAAGGTACCGATCCCCCGATAGCGCACCGCGCCGGCCATGCGCAGGGCGCAATCGATCAGCGCCTCGCGGGTGGCCTCCGGCAGGTCCGGGCTGGGGGCGATCTCCAGCAGCTTCTGCTGGCGCCGTTGCAGGCTGCAATCGCGCTCCCAGAGGTGGCTGACCGCACCGCTGCCGTCGCCGAGCACCTGCACCTCGATGTGCCGCGCCCGCGCTACCCGTTGCTCGACGTATAACTCGTCCCGGCCGAACGCCGCCTGCGCCTCGGCACGGCAGCGGCGGTAGGCATCGGCCAGTTGCGCAACCTCCTCCACCGCGCGCATGCCACGTCCGCCGCCACCGGCAAGGGCCTTGAGCATCACCGCGGCGCCATCGCCCAGCCCTTCCAGGAACGCCTCGGCCTCTTCGACGCTGACCGCACGGTTGATCCCGGCCACCAGCGGCACCTCCAGGCGCTCGGCCAGGGCGCGCGCGGCAGCCTTGTCGCCGAACAGGTCGAGCACTTCCGCTTGCGGCCCGACGAATTGGATGCCCGCGCGCTGGCAGCGACGGGCGAATTCGCCGTTCTCGGCGAGGAAACCGTAGCCCGGATGGATCGCCTCGCAGCCCTGCTCCAGGGCCAGCGCGACCAGCCGATCCATGTCGAGATAGGCCGCCACGCCACGGCCGGCCAGCGGCAGCGCGACATCGGCCTTGCGCACGTGCAGGGACGCGGCATCGTCTTCCGCGAACACCGCCACCGAGCGGATACCCAGGTCGGCGCAGGCGCGGGCGATGCGAATGGCGATCTCGCCGCGGTTGGCGATCAGCAAGGCGTTGAAGGGAGCGGTCACGGCAGGTTCTCCGGGGAGCGGGTCAGGCGGCCGGCGAAAGGAGCTGGCCCGGCGGCGCGTTGGTCATAGTCGCAGGCATCTTAGGCAGCCGAAGGAAGCGGCAGAACTGAGGCTTATTCATCGACATCCATGAAGCCTATGCATGGTTCTATCGGCGAGCATGCCTGCTAGGCTGGCGCCTTCCCCAGACAGGCGCGCGCAAACATGAATCAGCCACATGAATGGTCGCCCCTCAGCCGTTTCGATCTGAACCTGTTCCGGGTCTTCGAAGTGGTCTATCGAGAACGCAACCTGACCCGCGCGGCGGGCCTCCTGCATCTCAGCCAGTCGGCCGTCAGCCACGCCCTGGCGCGCCTGCGCGACCAGCTCGGCGACCCGCTGTTCGTCCGCCAGGGGCGCGGGGTTGCGCCGACGCCGCTGGCCGAGCGACTGGCGCCGGGCATCCATGACGCCCTCGCCGGCCTGCACCGCAGCATGAATCGCTGCCAGACATTCGACCCTCGGCGCGACGCGCGGACCTTCCAACTGAACATGCCGGAGCAACTGGAGCCGCTGGTGCTCCCGGCGATCCTCGACCACCTGCGCCAGGCCGCGCCGCACATCGAGATACGCTGCAACAGCCTGCACTGGGCGGACCTGAAGGCGGAACTGGGCGCCGGACGCATCGACCTCGCCATCGAGATCGCCCGGCCCACCGACGCCGCCCTGCGCCGCCAGCACCTGCTCGACGACAGCCTGTGCGTGATGGCCGGGCCGGGCTTCGCCGGCGAACTGAGTGCGGAGGAGTACCTGGCGGCGGACCATGTCGCGGTGACCTCGCGGCGACGCGGCATCTGCATCGAAGACCTGGCCCTCGGCCACCTCGGCCTGACCCGCCAGGTGCGCCAGCGCTGCCAGCACTACCTGTCGGCGGCGTTGCTGGTGGCCCAGGGCGGCTACCTGCTGACCCTGACCCGAGGCTACGCCGAACTGATCAACCGCGGCCTGGGCAACCGCCTGCTGCCGATGCCGCTGGCCCTGCCAGCGGTGACTCTAAATCTCTACTGGTCGCGCCAGGCCGACGACGAAGCCGGCAGCCTCTGGCTGCGCGGCGAACTGGCGGAGCTGGCGACGCGTCTGCGCTGAGCGCGGGCGCTGCGACTAGGGCTTCGCCGCCTTGGCGCGGGCCTTCTGCAGCCACTGCCCGGCCTTCGCCGAACACTCCGTGACATAGGTCGTATCGATCGCGCAGCGCTCCCCGGTGGCCTTGAGCAGGTAAGCGGCATCGGCTACCTCGTAGTCGGTGTGCCGGCGCGGCGTACCGTTCGCCTGGGATTCGCGTTCGTCCTCGCGGATGTCGCAGTACAGCGCATTGCTGCGGGCGAACAGTTCGAGGCACTCGGCATCCTTGCCCAGCAACGGGTTGGCGCTGTCCTCGGCGGACTTGGAGCAGCCGCCGAGCAGCAGGCAGGCGCAGGCGATCGTGGCAAGCGGGCTACGCATGTGTCCGTTTCCTTGGCCATGGAGAGAGCGCCATTAAAACAGCCCCGGCGCCTCGGCGCATCCGCCATCGCCTCAGAGCCGCTCCCACGCGGCAAGCCGTGCCCAGCCAGCCATTTCTCCCAACGGCAGATGGCGGCCGAGCGGCTAGCCTGTCCGATGGTCCTCGGCCTGGAGATGCCCCACAAGCCACGCCTGCTGCGCTTCTTCACCGCGCATCAAACCGATGCCCTGAAAGACGGGCGTCGCCAGCACGTGTCGGTATTGCGCGAACGTCGCTACGACGCGCGCCTGCCCATGTGGCTTGGAACAGGTCCCAGGCAAAAAGCCGAGGGGAGGCGGATATGGATAGAGCCCTCGATAGGGTTTGTTTGACTCCGCTCTATCCAAGCGTATCGATGTCCAGATCGAACACCGCTCCAGGGGCATGGCCGCCTACCAGGGTAGCGATCGCGCGCTCATTGCTGTCGGGATCCGGCGGGGCCATCGCGAGTTGTTCATGCGAGCGATTGAACGAGTGCGCCAGCCAGCGCTCCAGGCTCACCGCCAGCGCCTCGGGCCGCTCGGCAACCCGGCCGTAGACCTTGGCCTCGCTGACACGCTCGACGCTCAATGCTTTCAGTCGCACAGCGGTCTGTTGCAACCTGCCGATTTCAGCGCGCAATGGCCCCATTATCTGTTGTTCCCTGGCAGAACCGTAGGCCGCCGCCTCCTTTTCCCGCAACTGCGCCTTGAAGTCCTGCAGCGCTTCCCCGACCCGCTCGTACTCGGTCGGAGTCACCACGGTGCGGCCTTCCTCCAAGGCCTCTTGTGCACGGCGCAAGGAAGCCCAGCAATGCGGAATGTAGCTGGCGACCATCTTGTGATCGGCATTATCCAGCATCTGCCGCAGCAGCCCGCCTCGCTCCGGCAAGCCATTCCTTGCAGCCTGTGCCTTGGCGCAAACCGCTGCGCCGCCGCGCTCGGTGATGCTTTCGCAGCCGGGCGTCCACAGGATCGCGGACTTGTGGCCATCGGCAAACGACACGGGCATGAAATGACGCAGTTTACCGTGGTGCGTGTAAGGCTCGCCGACGATGTTGACGGGACTCAGGAGCACCACCGCCCCTCCGATGGCAGGGTTGAAGAGCATCAGCAGGACGCCCGCCCCCGACATGCGCCAGGACGTTTTCATCCAGGCCGCCGGGACACTGGGTACCGGATCGTTCTGGTTGACCATGCGGTGATGTACCAGAGGCCTGGCGTTTTCCACGAAGGTCTTGTCGCCTACGCGCGGGCTGCCGTAGGTGTAGAGCACGATGTCATATTTTTCTGGTTGTTGCCGCAACATCTCGGCGACCAGCAAAGCCACCGCGCCACCAAGGCTATGGCCGGTGATCACCAGCTTCTGCCCGCTGTAGAACTTATCCAGGTAGGTTGCAAAGAACTTGATGGCCACCTTGGCCGACTCGTAAAAGCCGTTGTGTACCTTGCCGCTGGTTTCCTCGAACGGCGTCTGCGCAGCATCCACATCGCGCAGAACGTCAGCCATACTCGCGGTGCCGCGTACCACCAGCAGGATCAGCTCATCGTTGTGGGTGACATAGGCTTGCGTATCGGTACTCCCCCGTTTTTTGGCATCGTCCAGGTAGTGGAGCCTGGCTGGATGTTCCTGATCCGCCCCGAGTTCGGGGCTGTTCACTTCGGGGTATAGCTCGGGGTCGAACGGTATGACCTCCAGGCGCCTGGAGTAGGCCACGTCTTCATACAGGGGGTAGTAAGCCTTCCCGCCGGACTGAGTTGCGTCCACTTGCCACAGCTCATCGGACCTGGCCAGGGCATCGCCGAACCAGTTGCCGACGCTGGGTTGCGCCGGAAAGCTCACGCTGTCGGTTTCCACCGGTTGCGTATCGGGTTCCTGGCCAAACGGGCTATAGCTCAGGGTCGACATCAGCGCCAACTGGTACAGGTTGAGGTAGCAGAACGCTTCACCCGTGGACAGGAGCGGACTCAGCGCCCGCAAGGGGCGCACCTCCAGCACATGGTGCCGGTTCGGCAACAGCGCGATACCGCGAACCCGGGGAGGCCTGGGAGCAAATCCCAACTCCGCCATGGCGGCCGAGGGACGGCGCATCAGCGCATGCACCTGGTGCCGGGGCGGAAAGCACCGGAGCGCCAGGGGCGGAAGATGGGCCCGGTGCTCCACCAGTTCGCTCACCTCGACCTGGCAGAAAGAATCGGCCTGGCCTTGGGCGGGGTTGGACCGGGTGCGGGCGCCGTCAGGGTTTACAAAGCGGGTCTTCTCGGCACGCACTTGCAGTTCGGTGATAGGTAGAGGGTAGTGATCTCTCCCACTTAAAGCTGTATAGATATCCTCAATCCCTTGATAGGCTTTATCGAATTTGAGCACCACCGGCCCGCAATAGTGCCGATTGATCTTCCCAGTCCCTGTTTCGTCCAGAATGCCAAGGTAGACAACCTCCTCAGAATCGCTGACTTCATAGGCCAGGCCGGCATAGGGCCTGCCATCCCCCCGCTCATCCACCAGTTGAAAACTGGTCGAGTGGGTGCGTCGCGGGCAAGCATGGATGCGTTCGCTGAAGAACGGCTTTTCCCACTCCTCCATCGGCCCCAAAGTCATGGGGTCACCGCCTTGTTTTCCGTACACCCGGGATAGAGGGTGCAGTAGTCACGACCATCCGGCATTCTGAAGGTACTGAAGTCCTTATAGTTTCCGTAGCAGAATGCATATTGATCTTCAAACCCTTTCCCCATACAGCGCTTCCACCCACCAGGAACCTTGACCCAGGTATCCTTCATATAGGGGCGCTCTTCGTCAGCCAGCTTGATCCTCAACCTCACCGTCTTGCCGGGCAGTTGATCCAGGGTGTAAGCCACGAAAGGTTTCGCTTTGCGCCGTACACCCGTCTCATCCATCCTTTTGCAATCGAGGAGCTTTCTCAGAACACGGGTCTTCCCGGCTGTACGAAACAGCCACTGGCATTGCCCGGCAAACTCGCTTTCCCCGGCCGCATTGAAAGTGCCTTTTTTCACCTCGACCAGCTTGTCTCGTACGACGATCAGGGCCGAGTCACGCCCGAAATCCCTCCAACTCTTGCCATACCAGCCATAGATATAGAAATCGATGTTTTGCAGTACCAAAGGGCAGCCACTGAGCGTACGACGTAACAATATCTTCGAATCCCGTTCATATTTTTCACGACCCGAGTTGTAGCCAACTTGGGTATCCTTTCCCCCCGGCACCGTGCAGGTTTCACCTTTGGCCGGCACATAAGTTGCCGTGGCTTCGTAAGTGAACTCAGGTGGCAGGTCCGCCGTAACGGTAAAACTGTTGGACTTGCCCAAGGCAGTGCAGCCCTGGGCCAGCGCAAGGCAACTGGCAAGGGTCATGTTTTTAAGGGTTCGGTTCATCTGGAGGCGTCTCCTTGCCAATAACTGCAGTCTTGGACGTTATTCGTCCACGGGTTGAAAGTTGTTGGAGTGCGAGCGCAACGGGCAGGTGTGGATACGCTCAGCGAAGAATGGCTTTTCCCATTCCTCCATCGGCCCAAGAGTCATGGGGTCACCGCCTTGTTTTCCGTACAGCCGGGATAGAGGGTGCAGTTGCGTCCATCCGGCATTCTGAAGGTGCTGAAGTCCTTATAGTTTCCATAGCAAAACGCGTATTGATCTTCAAAATTTTCACCCAAGCAGCGTTTCCACCATCCAGGTACCTTGACCCACGTGTCGCCGATAGCTGGCAGCTCTTCGTCAGCCAGCTTGATCCTCAACCTCACCGTCTTGCCGGGCAGTTGATCCAGGGTGTAAGCCACGAAAGGTTTCGCTTTGCGCCGTCCCCCCGTCTCATCCATCCTTTTGCAATCGAGGATTTTTACGATACGACGCAATTTTCCTACCGTGCGGAATAGAAACTGGCACTGCCCGGAGAATTCACTTTCCCCGGCGGCATTAAAAGTACCTTTTTCACTTCGACCAGCTTTTCGCGCACGGCAATCATTGCTGAGTCTCGCCCGAAATCCCCCCAATCCTTGCCATACCAACCATATACATAAAAATAGATGTTCTGCAGTACCAAGGGGCAGCCACTGACCGTACGGCGTAACAATATCTTCGAATCCCGTTCATATTTTTCCCGCCCCGAGTTGTAGCCAATTTGCGTATCCTTTCCCCCCGGCACCGTGCAGGTTTCACCGTTGGCCGGCACATAAGTTGCCGTGGCTTCGTAAGTGAACTCAGGTGGCAGGTCCGCCGTAACGGTAAAACTGTTGGACGTGCCCAGGGCAGTACAGCCCTGGGCCAGCGCAAGGCAACTGGCAAGGGTCATGTTTTTAAGGGTGCGGATCATACGGGGGCGTCTCCTTGCCAGAACCGCACCTCCTGATACACACGCTCGAAATGCGTCGTGGGGGTTTCGTCAGGCAGGGGTGACCAGGACCTGGGCAGGGCGTCATCCGATGCGAGCAGGCGTTGAAGCAGTAGAAAGCGGATCTGTTCAGGCGCCCGCCAGCCCCATGTGCGGGCCAGTTCCAACTGCGCCCGAAGCCAGGCGTCGGCATCCCGCTGCCCGGCCAATTCCGCAAACGGCTCCGTCCACTCGGCGATCAGGTAGCGCCAGGCGTTGTCGAACTGAATACCTGCCGCCGTCTCCGAAGCCGTGGGGACAACGAGCCACGCCGGTTCGGCCGGCACGGGATGGTCGCCAGGGGCGGGGTTGTCGGCATGGAGCCATCGCCCGGCCAGCCAGTAGCACGCGCTGGAGATCGGTCCCAGGAACGCCGGGCGCTGCTCCGGCTGCAGGTGTGCCAGGGCGCGACCCAGCACGCGACTGTCGTGAAAGCGATAAAGCGCCTGGTTCGGCCGCTCGCCCGTTACCAGGCGAGCGCGCCAATGCCGGGCCAGCGACTCCAGATCACTGCTCACGCTGCTGGCCAGCCAGCCCCAATGACGTTCTGGCGACTTGAGCAACGCCTGAATGACCGGATGGTCCAGCGCATCGAGCCGGAACAGGTAGGGACCTATCGCCGCCAGCGAACTGGCGGGCGTACCGCTATACAGATTGCCGTACTGATGGGGTTCGCGCCCTTCGAGCAAGGCATCGCGCTGGTCGAGCTGGCCATCGGAGTCCAGTACCAGGTACAGGTATCGGCCCAGCTCGCCTTGTTTCTGCAGCCATTGTTCGGCCGTGGTCATGCGGCACCTCCAACACGGCACAGTCCATCGCGACAGATTTCGCAGAGCGGGCAGAAGTCCGCGGCGCGTTGCCTGGCGGCAGCCACGAGAGGCAGCGAATTGGCGACGACGGTCTGTGCTGCTTCGGCCAGAGCCTGGAGTGCCTGCTGCGGTGCGATGCCGGCCATGGGGGGTCCGCCCTGCACGATCGGCACGCTGCTGAAAATCCCCGCGGAGTTGATGACGATATGCTGTCCACCGGCCTTGAGTGTCAGGTTCACGCCGGCATCGACCAGCACATTGGTGGCGGTGACGCGGGCCTGTGATCCGGCCTGCACGACCCAGGTGCCGTCCACGGCGATGCTGCCGGCGCCGCTGATGGAAAGCAGTTCGTTGCCGCCGATCCGGGTGTGGCGCTCACCCTGGGTGGTATGCAGCTCATCGCCCTTGATCAGGCTGGAACTGTTCATGTTCACCTGCTCAAAGCGGTCGTTTTCGACCAGGCTGCGGCTGTCCCGGCTTATCCGTTCGTGACGGTCATTGCCGATGCTGGTGTGACTGTCGTTGAGGATCAGTTGCTCGATATCGCGCTGCGCGCGCAGGAAGATCTTTTCCTGGCCTGCCCGGTCTTCGATCGAAAGTTCGTTGTAACCGCCGCTGTTCGGCGTACTTCGGCTACGCAATACGGTTCTGCTTTTGTTCGCCGGCAGCGCGTAGGGCACAGGCGTGGTCTTGTTCGGCACGACACCGGTAATCAACGGGCGGTCCGGGTTGCCTTCAAGGAAGCTCACCACCACTTCCATGCCAACGCGCGGGATGGTCACCGCGCCGAAACGCTCGCCTGCCCAA
This sequence comes from Pseudomonas sp. TZ252, assembly GCF_056110345.1. Classification (NCBI taxonomy): domain Bacteria; kingdom Pseudomonadati; phylum Pseudomonadota; class Gammaproteobacteria; order Pseudomonadales; family Pseudomonadaceae; genus Pseudomonas; species Pseudomonas sp. TZ252. The sequence continues at coordinate 128,192 of NZ_CM148566.1, forward strand.
CTGGAAGCAACCCGCAGCCAGCAACTGCTTTTGTCGCTTCCCAGTTCCCGTCTGTCCCAATGCAGTTCGACCTTCACCCGCCCGTATTCATCACAGAAGATCTCCTCGCCGGCCGGACCGGTGACCCGAGCGGTCTGGCACCCCGGCAGGGGTCGGCGCGTCAGCAGCGGCGGCCGGAAAAACACATCCCATGGAATGGCGGTGAAGGTATTGCGATAACCCTGGGTGAAGCCGTCTTCTGCCTGGCTATCCCCGGTCACGGACTCTTCGAGTGACTGGGGTTGCCGACCAGAGTGCGTGACGCTCAGCAACAACCACAGTTCGTTGCATGTCTTGCGCGGATGTTCGGTCAGCTTGAAGAAGTGACCGCTGCGCAACGTCGGCTGATCGCTCTGGCCTTCGGCCAACTGGTAATCGACACGATGCCGTTCCAGAGCCTGTCTGGCCAACACCTGTCCACGCTCCAGCGTGGTGATCGGCGAAGGATAACGATAGTCCTCGAGGGCCGGCTCGAACTCCGCGGTGAACTGGCTTTCCAGCAACAGGCTTGGCCGCTTCAGGTCGTAGTCGCGGCGAGTCACCTTGCTGGTGCGGGAACTGAAACGCTGGGAAAACCGATTGACCACCGGATGATCGGCGACCGTCCCAGTATCCTGGCGGTATGGCGTACATCCCAGCAAGGGGAACCAGGCCTGGTCCTCGGTGAACACCAGCAGGTGATTCTCCGCTGAATGCTGGTGGTGCCAAGCGATGCCGTCCTCGGCACACAGCCGCTGGATGAAATCGAAATCACTTTCACCGTACTGGGTGCAGTATTCGCGTTCCGGGCTGGTGTGGACATTGAAGACGTAGACATCAGGCTGGATACCATGGCCTGCCAGCACCTGTGCGATGATCTGCGGTACTGTCAGGTGCTGGAAAATGCGCTGGTTGAAGCTGAACTGCAGGTAGTGCAATACCGGCACCAGGGTCAGGTGATAGCGCGCCAGGCGCCTACCGGCTTCGCCCACGTACACGTCTTCGATATGCCCATGGATCCCTTCGCCGCTCAGGCCGAACTGGAGAAATGCCGGTTGACCGAGCAAACCCTCCAGGTCGAAATCGGGGTTCTCGCTGACCAGTTCGATACGGACGGCATACAGGGTGCTGATGGCTTCGGCGCCATCGAAAGCCAGTACCTTGAAGTCGTTGCGTACGGAGGGGATCGATAGCGCAAAGTGCGCACTATTGGCTGGCGCGAACATTTTGCTTTTCCTTAAGCTGGACAGCGCACTTGTAAAAATGCAGCTGCGCGGGCATGGAGCGAGGACTCTAGCAAGTCGCCCTTCGAACGTATGCGCAGAAAATTCTGAAAACGCTGTCTGACCAGAAGTGGTTCTGTCGGGACCTGCTGCCGTCTCACTCAGGCAGTCAAGCGACTGTCAAGCCATGCTCGCAACGCTACTGAACGTGCCGAGCCGCATGGTCTTGGCCTGTTAGGACCAAGGCCCCATGCCGGCGGCAGGACAAGGCGCACGACGTCTGATCGGCGCCGGGCCCATCGCTGCCGCTACTCCCCGTCGCCATGCCCCAGAGCCGCCCGGTACTTCACCGCCGCCGCGGTCCGCGACGGCACGTCCAGTGCCCGCAGCAGCGACGACACATGGATGCGCACCGTGTAGTGGGAGATGTCCAGGGCGCGGCCGATCTCCTTGTTGCTCTTGCCCTGGGCCAGCAGGCGCAGGACATCCAGCTGGCGCTCGGTGAGCCCCTCCAGGCGCGGGCTGGGCTGCAGCGGCAGGAGGCCGGAGGGTTCGTAGCGCACCAGCACTTCCCCGGCGCGGATGGCCAGAATCGCCTGGCCGAGTTCCTCGGGCGCGATGCTCTTGCCGAGGAAGCCGTCGGCCCCTGCGTTCATCACTTCGCCGATGAGTTGCGGGTCGTCGACCATCGAGACGACGATCAGGGTGGTGCGCGGGAACCGGCGGCGCAGGTCGGCGAGCATCTCGATGCGGGTCAGGCCGGGGAAACGCAGGTCGAGGATCAGCGAATCGGGCTGATCGCCTTCGCCAGCCAGGCGCAGGACCCCGGCGAGGTCGCCGGCCTCCTCGATCCTGGCCTCGGGCAGCAGGCGCTGGAGGATACTCAGCATGCCCTCGCGAAACAGCGGATGATCATCGGCGACGATGATGCGGCCAGTCATTCTTGTAGTCTCCAGGAGTCGCAGTTTCCGCCGCGCATGCTACCTTAGCCCGCTACCGCCGCGCCCACCCTTCGTCCGTCTTCGTGACGAAGGGGGCGAAACAGAGGAAAAGGCGCGCGGCGCTACCATGCACACGGAGGTGCACATGAAGTTCGAGAAGAATACCGAGCTGGACCAGGCCAACCTGCGACTGATCGTGGCCACCTGCGCGATCCTCTACGTGGTGCTGATCGGCCTGCTGCCCGGCCTGAAGGTCGAGACCTACCTGCCGATCGTTGCCTACTACGGCCTGTTCCTGATCGCCTCCATATTGCTGCGCCAGGCCATCGTGCGCTGGCCGGGGCACTACCCGGCGCGGCGGATCTTCTGCATGCTGCACGACTACGCCGGCACCTCGTTCGGCCTGATCGTGGGCGGCGAGGCAGCGCTGCCGCTGTACGCGGTGATGGTCTGGATCAACCTGGGCAACGGCATGCGCTACGGCTCGCGCTACCTGGCCATCGCCACCGCCCTGGCGCTGCTCGCGCTACTGGTCATCTATCGCCTGACCCCGGCCTGGCAGGCTCAGCCGTTCATGGTGCTGATGCTGATGACCACCAGTACCGTCATTCCCTTCTACGCGCACCTCCTGCTGGAGCGCACGCGCAAGGCCACCGAGGAAGCGTTGCAGGCGAACCAGGAGAAATCGCGCCTGCTGGCCCAGGCCAGCCACGACCTGCGCCAGCCGATCCACTCCATCGGCCTGTTCACCGCCTGCCTGCGCGACGCCCGCCTGGGCGACGAGGAACGGCGCCTGGTGGACAACATCGACCGCTCGCTGCTCAACGTCTCGCAACTGTTCCGCTCCATCCTCGATCTCTACACCCTCGACAACGGCCGGCTCCAACCCAAGCAGGAGAACGTCCACCTGGGCGAGTTGCTGCGCGACCTGGTCCGGCGCAACGCCGAAGCGGCGCGCTGGGCCGGGGTGGAACTGCGCCTGCGCCCTTGCCGCCTGTGGACGCGAACCGATCCGGGGCTGCTGTCCACCATGCTGCAGAACCTGCTCTCCAACAGCCTCAAGTACGCCGCCGAGCGCCCGCTGCTGATCGGCGTGCGGCGGCGAGGCGACGGCCTGGCCGTAGCCATCTACGACCAGGGCCGGGGGATCGCGGAGGAACACCTGCCGCGGGTGTTCGAGGAGTTCTACCGGGTACGCGAGACGCGCGACCGCGACGTCGAGGGAATCGGCCTGGGGCTGTCCATCGTCCGCCGCCTGGGGCAGTTGACCGGGATCGAGGTGACGCTGCGCTCGCGGGTCGGACGCGGCACCGCGGTGACCCTGCACGGCCTGCCGGCGGTCGCCGCGCAAGCCCTGCCCCGCCGCGACGATCCCCTGCAGGCCGGCCTGCTCACCGGCTTGCGGGTGTGCCTGGTGGAAGATGATCGCAACGTCCTGCGCGCCACCTCGGCGTTGCTCGAACGCTGGGGCTGCACGGTCCAGGCGGAAACCGAGGCGGACGGCTGGCGAACCGATTGCGACATCCTCGTCGTCGACTACGACCTCGGCCCCCACGCCTCCGGCGTCGAGTGCATCGAGCGGGTACGGCGGCAACGCGGAGAGGCGATACCGGCGCTGGTGATCAGCGGCCACGACATCGAGCGTATCCAGGCCAGCGTCGAAGACACCGACATCGCCCTGCTCTCCAAGCCCGTGCGCCCCACGGAATTGCGCGCCACCCTGCGCGCCCTGCGCGAGCGCCCGGTGGCCGCCAGCCACGCTTCCTGAGACAAGGCAGGTCGAGGAGCTCAGGCCTACGGCGGGCCGTACTTGATGCCGGCGCAGCCGTGGGACAGCAGCAACTCGCCGTCGTCGGCCTCGAACTGGGTGATCCGCTTGCTCTTGTCGACGGTGACGGAAATGATGCAGCGATTGGGGTGGTTGACGGTATCCCAGTAGTTGGTGTTCACCATCACGTTGCCCTGCATCTCCGAGCTGGAGCCCACCACTTCATAGCGGGAATAGCTGGTGTCGGTGTACCACTGCATCACCACCTGCGAGCCGTCAGCGGTGCGCTCCATGTTCTGCGGCGTACCGAAGAAGGCTATCGCTTCCTCGGCGGAACGGCCCTTCCACTGGCTGCGGGCGTAGACCTCGGGCAGCGTGTCCATCTGGATACAGCCGCCCAGGGAAAGCGACGCCAGTAACGGCGCGATGAATATCCGGCGCATGGGTTGACTCCGTGTCTAAGGGTTCTTCGGCGGGTTGCCAGGCAGCAGATCGAAGGCTCGCAGGCCCGGCGCGGCGTCCTGCCCGGACGCTTGCGCGCGGTTCGCCTGCTCGGCCACGGCCATTCCGCGCGGTGCGGCGGCAGGTTTTCTCGACGCCGCAAGCGAACGCCCACCGGCGAAGAACAATTCGCACGCCGGCTCGTCGCCGCTGCCGAAGCGCCACCAATCGCTGGCCTCCGGGCCGGTGGCGAGTGCGGATTGCCGAGTCATGGTTCCTTCCAAGTCGCGTGCGTCCTGCACAACCGGTTTCCGCGAAACGCGGGGATCAAGGGCGGGACTATAGCGTCGCGGCGAAGAAGCTCGAATAGCACAGAGGTACTATTTTCTCGGCTCGTCCGATCGGGAAGTCACCTGCGGTGAGTTCCGGTCGAAGCGGCGCCATTCCATCGACCAACTCTGCGCCCCGGAAAACGCTGGATGCGTTCCCCTGCTTTCTCGGTCTCCAACAGCACCCTCGCGACCGAACACTGCACGGCCATGGCTGGAAGACAAGTGAAACCAGCCACTTGCTTAAATACCTAAGGGAAAGAACATCCTACCGGAAAATCGGCATGGGAGGTGTGAACCTTATTCAGGACGGGACAGAGGCGAAAAAAAGCCCGGCGCAAGCGTCGGGCCAAGCCAATCGGACAAGCGTCCCGAGGGATAGAACACAGGAGCGGGTATCTCGGAACGAGCCGATTCTGCATGTCTGGACAAATCCCCCGCTGCCGGGCGAGGCTGATGACCGAGTAGGAATCTTCCTCGCCTGGAGCCAGCCCTTTCCTTTCGCCATTTCTCCGCCTCGCCGCGCGACGCCGGGATGACGCGACGCGGTCCAAGGGGCATGATCCACCCATTCGCCACCGGCTTTGCTTCCCGACCCAAGGAGTCCGCGATGTCGTCCGCCCAACTGCTGACCGCGCAACAACTGGCCGCCCGCCTCAGCGAACCCGACCTGCTGGTCCTCGACTGCCGTTTCGCCCTCGAAGACCCGCCCTACGGTGCCCGCGTCTATCAGGAGAACCACATTCCCGGCGCGCATTTCGCCGACCTCGAACGGGATCTTTCCGCTCCCGTGCGCAAGGGCGTGACCGGTCGCCATCCGCTGCCGGATCCCGCCGAGCTAGCGCTCAAGCTACAAGCCTGGGGCCTGCGCCAGGATAGCCAGGTGGTGCTCTACGACGACGGCCCCGGCGCATTCGCCGCCCGCGCCTGGTGGCTGTTGCATTGGCTGGGCAAGCGCGATGGGGTCTACCTCCTCGATGGCGGCCTGGCGGCCTGGAAGGCTGCGGGGCTGGCACTGACCAATGGCGAAAGCAGTCTTCGACCCGGCGATTTCCAGGGCCAGCCCGATGCCTCGCTGCTGATCGACGCCGCCACCCTCCAGGCCCAACTGGGCCAACCCGGACTGGCGCTGCTCGATGCTCGCGCGCAGCCGCGCTTCCGTGGCGAAGTCGAGCCCATAGATCCGGTCGCCGGACACATTCCCGGTGCCCAGTGCGCCGCCTTCACCGACAACCTTGGCAGCGACGGCCGCTTCCTTCCGCCGGAACAATTGCACCAGCGGTTCTCCGCCCTGTTGCGCGGTCGCCCGGTGGACGAGCTGGTCGCCTACTGCGGCTCCGGCGTCACCGCCTGCCACAACCTGTTCGCCCTGAGCCTCGCCGGCTTCCCGCTTCCGCGCCTCTACGCCGGCTCGTGGAGCGAGTGGATCACCGACCCGCGCCGCCCGGTCGCCACCGGCGACTGACGCCATACGCTCGGACGCGGCTTACGCCGCGTCGGGCAGCTTCCTGAAGTAGTCGAGCAACTCCTTCTGCAACGCCTCGTTGCGGAACAGCCCGAAATGCCCGACTGCCCCCTCGGCCCGTCCCTTGCGACGCAACTCCAGGTGCGCCGCGGCATAGACCTGGTGAAGCTTTTCCGCCGCAGCCCACGGCACGTAGTCGTCGTCCTCGAACAGGAAGCTGGCGACGGGGACGTCCAGCGCCTCGTAACCCTGCCGCTGCAATCCGAAGCGCGGTGCCAGGAGGTAGTCCGGCTGCCGCACCCAGCGCGCCCAGTCGCGCATGAAATGACTCGGCATATCCAGGCTGCCGAGGCCGAAGAAACGACTGGGAAAGCGTCGGAGCAGTCCGGTCAGTAGCGGCACCGCCACGCAGAACAGGCCGAACATCTGCCAGCGTTGCCTGCCTCGCCAGCGCCTCCAGTACGGAAACGAACCGGCGACGAACGCGGCGCCGCTCAATCCGCTGGCCTGACCAGCCAGACCGAGCAACTGCGCGCCGATGCTGTGGCCGACGAAATAGCGCGGTAGCTCCGGCGCGCGCGCTCGGCACCAGGCCAGCGCCGCATCGATGTCCTCGCGTCCCCAATCGGCCAGGCGATAGCTAGCCACGGCAGGGTCGTCGCCTTCGCTGCCGCGGTAGCTGAACAACAGCACCTCGTAGCCGGAAGCCGCGGCCAGGACGGCGAAGCGCTGGTAGAAGGCGCGCCTGACGCCGAGCGCGCAGGCCACCACGATGCTCCCCTGCGCATCGCCGACGGCCGGGAAGTGGTCGCCGGCCAGGCGCACACCGTCACGGCAGGCGATCTCCACTGCGGTACTCATTCGCGCTCTCCTTTGCCGTGTGGGTTCGAGCAGCCGGGACGGACGCAATGCTCGACGGATCGCCAGGCGTGCTAGCATGAACATACCGACGGTATGTAAGAAGGCAACAGTATGAATGTCAAGAGCAGGCAGCAGGAAAATGCCGAGGCGACCCGCGAGGCACTGCTGGAAAGCGCCCTCTCCGCCTTCATCGAACATGGCTATGGCGGAGTCTCCATCGACGCCATCGCCCGCGAGGCGCGCGTGACCAAGGGCGCGTTCTACCACCACTTCGGCAGCAAGCAGGAACTGCTCGCCGAATGCTACGAACGCCAGGTACGGACGATCGCCGAGGACCTGGACAGGGTGCCGGCGCATGTCGACAAGTGGGCGGAGGCCGCCGCACTGGCCGAGGCCTTCATCGACAGCGTGATGGCGCGCGGCAAGCGGCAACTGTCGCTGCAGGAGGTGATCACGGTCGTCGGCTGGGAGCGATGGAAACGCATCGACTCGCGCCACACGCTGCGCTACGTCGGGCGCCTGGTGGACGAACTGGCGGCCAGTGGCGAACTCAAGGACTACCGCCGGGAAACCCTGGTCGGCCAGCTCTACGGCTTCCTTACCCAGGCCGCGATGAGTCTTCGCGATGCACGCAACAAGCGGCAAGCGGCCAATGAAGTGAAAGCCATCATCCGCGACTTCCTCTACAGCCTGCGCAGGGGCTGAGAATGCCGCCCAGCACAAGCGAAGCAAGGACGCGCCGGTTTAATTTCCAGCGGGCATATCAGCTGTTCTCTAAAGCTGGAAACAATTTAAAAACAGTCCTTTACAGCTGACTTGTTTCACTACACTTCAAATCAAGCGGCTAAGTCCGCTATCGGCGGGGCCATCGGAATAGAAGCTGCCAAACTGCCCGGCCCCGCCGATCCACCTTGCGCGAGGCCGTCATGGGTATTTCCGCCAACGATCTTTGCCAGCACGTGATACGCCCGACCCTGGACTACCTGTCCTGCCACAGCCCCGCCGCCGAAGCGCTGCTGCTGGGCGCGGCGGCCTGCCAGTCGGCGCTGGGGAGCGCCCTCGACGACCGCCGTGGCCACGGCCTGTACCGGATCGCCAGCGAACGCCACCAGCAGCTCTGGGACCAGTACCTGGCGCTGGACCCGGAGCGCGCCAGCCGGGTCCGCGGCCTGGCCAGCCAGCATGCCTTCCTCGCCGCGCCGCACCTGGAACTGACGGTGAACCTGCGCTACAGCACGGCCATCGCCTGGTCGCTGGTGGAAGCCGCGCGACTGCCGCTGCCCGACCAGCACGACCACCTCGCCCAGGCTCGCGTGTGGCGCCAGGTATTCCAGCCGCACGGTCGCCTGCACGAGTTCATCGACGCCTGGCAACGCTGCATCGGCAGCCTCAGCCAGGTCGCCTGACGGCGAATGGAAAAATCCCGCGTCCGAAACAGACCAACCGGTCAGAAAATTTTTTACATACAGACACGAACGGTTGCGCTACCTTCGCTTCACTGGCACCGGAGCCAACCGCTCTGTTCCGCACCCTGCGGAACTTCGGAACACTGGCGCCGGTCTGGGAATCTTGGTAGTTTGCGCGCCGTTATACACAGGAGTTGCTCCAACAATGAAAACAATATGGTTTAAAACCTCTCTCGCACTGACCATTAGCGCTGTCTCCACCTACACCCTCGCCAACGGCATCGCCATCAACGAACAGAGCGCCAGCGGCGCCGGCACCGCCTACGCCGGCCGCGCCTCGTCCGCGCTCGATGCCAGCACCATCTACGGCAACCCGGCCGGCCTGTCCAAGCTGAAACGCACCGAAGTCAGCGGCGGTCTGGCCATCGTCAAGGCCAAGGACGACATCAGCCAGGCCCACAGCACCGCCCAGGGCAGCAACAAGGGCGACTCGGTACCGCTGGCCGCCGTACCGTTCGGCTACTTCTCCACGCCGATCAACGAAGATTTCACTTTCGGCCTGGGCATCTACGTGCCCTACGGCATCATCAACGATTACGAAAACGGCTTCATGGGCAGCTCCCACGGCTCCTATAGCAAGGTGCAAGTGATCACCGTGCAGCCAACCATCGCCTGGAAGATCAACGACAAGGTTTCCGTCGGCTTCGGTCCGACCTTCAACCGCATCGACGGCCAGTTGAAGAACACCCTGGCCACCAATGGCCTGCTCGGCAGCAACGGCGATACCAAGATCAACATCAAGGGCGACGACACCGCCATCGGCTACAACGTCGGCGTGATGGTCGACCTGACCGACGACACCACCTGGGGCCTGACCTACCACTCCAAGGTCAAGTACCACCTGGGCGGCAACACCGAAGTGAAGAACGCTCCGGGTGCCCTGGGCCTGAACGGCAAGTACGATGCCAAGCTGGACATCACCCTGCCGGAATCGGTGGATACCTCCATCACCCACAAGTTCGACGACAAGTGGACGGGCTACCTGGGCGCCGTCTGGACCCGCTGGAGCCGCCTGGAGAAGATCGAGGTGCGCAACAGCGGCGTACCGGCGCTCGGCCAGGCCCTGGGCTTCAACACCATCGGCGAAGACCTGAACTGGCGCGACACCTGGTCCTTCTCGGTAGGTACCTCCTACCAGGCCACCCCGGAGTGGGTGCTGCGCACCGGCTTTGCCTACGAGCCGTCGCCGACCTCCAACGAGGACCGCAACGTGCGTATCCCGGTGGGCGACCGCAAGGTCTTCACCGTCGGTGCCGGCTGGTCGCCGAACCAGGACCTGACCGTCGACGTGGCCTACGCCTACCTGTGGGAAACCACCGCCGGCGTCAACCAGGAAGGCAGCGCCCTGCAGCCGGCCTACAGCGCCAAGTACGACAACAGCGCGCATGGCCTGACCGCCCAGGTCACCTATCGTTTCTGATCGCACGCGCCAACGAAGAAGCCGGGCAATGCCCGGCTTTTTCATGCCTGGCCGACCCTCAGGGCTGGCTGGCGATGGCCTTCTCGATGGCGGCCTGGAGCTGCGGATCGTCCGGGGTAGTCTTGCTGGAGAACTGCGCGACCACCCTGCCCTGGCGATCCACCACGTACTTGTAGAAATTCCAGCGCGGCGCCTGGCCGCTCTGCTCGGCCAACTGGCGGAACAGCGGGATCGCCTCGTCGCCGCGCACGTGCTGCGGCTGGGTCATGGCGAAGGTCACGCCGTAGTTGCCATAGCAGATCTTCGCGGTCTCGGCGGTATCCGCGGCTTCCTGCTTGAAGTCGTCGGAAGGTACCCCGAGCACTTCCAGGCCCTGCCCCTTGTAACGCTGGTAGAGCGCCTCGAGCCCCTTGAACTGCGGGGTGAAGCCACAGTGGCTGGCAGTGTTGACCACCACCAGCGGCTTGCCGGCGTAACGCTGGCAAAGATCGATGCTTTCCTTGGAACGCAGCTTGGTCAACTGGCCCTGCAACAGTTCCGGGCAATCGGCGGCCCAGCCGCTCAGCGGCAGCCCGGCGAGCGCCAGGACGGACAACAGCACGCGAGGTTTCATGGAATGGCTCCTTGGCGACGAATGTCCCAGCTTACCCTTCCCCGCGCCTATCGCCACCTATCAGCATGCGCCCATGCCCAGTTCCAGCAGCGCCAGTCCGCCACGCTGCCAGCCCCACCAGGCGAGTCCCAGCAGCGCCCCGGCGGCGAGCAGCCAGGCCAGCTTCACGCCGCGCCTCCGGCCACCTGCAGGCGCGCCACCGGACGCTCGCGCACCGGCCAGTTGAGCAGCGCCGCGAGCAGGCTTAGCAGGATCGACAACTGCCAGACCAGGTCGTAGCTGCCGGTGCGGTCGTAGACCACCCCGCCCAGCCAGCCGCCGAGGAAGGCGCCCAACTGGTGGAAGAGGAACACGATGCCGCCGAGCATCGACAGGTTGCGCACGCCGAACAGGGTCGCCACGGTGCCGTTGGTCAGGGGCACCGTGGACAGCCACAGCAGCCCCATGGCCACGCCGAAGGCGTAGGCGCTGTAGACGCTCAGAGGCAGCCAGAGGAACAGCACGATCACTACCCCGCGCACCAGGTACAGCGCGGTCAGCAGGCGCGGCTTCGACCAGCGCCCGCCGAGCCAGCCGGCGATGTAGGTGCCGAACACGTTGAACAGCCCGACCAGCGCCAGCACCGTGGTGCCGACCTGCGCCGGCAGGTGCTGGTCGACCAGGTAGGCCGGCAGGTGTACGCCGATGAACACCACCTGGAAGCCGCAGACGAAGAAGCCCAGCGCCAGCAGCCAGAACCCGGAATGCGCGCAGGCCTCGCGCAGCGCTTCGCCGAGGCTCTGTTCATGGCCCTGCGGCGGCAACGGGCGATCCTTCATCAGCCCGGCCAGCGGCACGATCAGCGCCACCAGCAGGCCCAGGGCGAGCAGGGCCGAGGACCAGCCCAGCCAGCCGATCAGGGCGAGGGTACCGGGCAACATGGCGAACTGGCCGAAGGAGCCGGCCGCGCTGGAGATACCCATCGCCATGCTGCGCTGCTCCGCCGGCACTGCGCGGCCGACGGCGCCGAGGATCACCGAGAACGAGGTGCCGGAAAGGCCCAGGCCGATCAGCAGGCCGGCGCTCAGCGACAGCCCGGTGGCCGACTGCGAGAGTCCCATCAGGACCAGGCCGAGGGCGTACAGCAGGCCCCCCACCAGCACCGCCCGCGCCGCGCCGTAGCGGTCGGCGAGCGCCCCGGTGAACGGCTGGGCCAGGCCCCAGACCAGGTTCTGCAAGGCGATGGCGAAGGCGAAGACTTCGCGGCCCCAGCCGAAGTCGGCGCTCATCGGCGCGAGGAACAGGCCGAAGCCATGTCGCACGCCGAGGGACAGGGCGAGGATCAGGGCTCCGGACAGCAGGATCCAGAAGGCGGCACGCGGCATGGGTCGCTCCATCTACGGGTATATACCCGCTTTATCGTGAACGAAGCGCCTCGGCGAGAGGCTTCGTCGGTTGTCAGTCCAGTCGCTCCAGTTCCACCAGCAACGCCGCCAAGGCGCCGCTGCGCTCCTCGCCAAGCCGCCCGGCGAGACGCCGCTGCGCGTCTTCCCAGGCCGGCGTTCCGCGCTCCAGGGCATCCAGCCCGGCAGGCGTCAGCTCGACCAGGCGGTTGCGCTGGTCCTCGCCACCGGTCAGGCGCAGCAGGCCGTCGCCTTCCAGCACCCGCAGGTTGCGACCGAGGGTGCTGCGGTCGAGTCCCATGGCTTCGGCGAGTTCGGAAATGCTCGGCCGGTCCAGGCGCCGCAGGTGCCGCAGCAGGGAAAACTGCGCCACCTTGAGGCCGGTATCGGCCAGCGCCTCGTCGTAGAAGCGGGAAACGCTGCGGGCGGCGCGACGCAGTTTGGTACAGAGGCATTGGGTCGGTAGCATGGATGCGTGTATATACCCGTACTTCTCGACGGTCAAGCGGATTGTCCGAACTGCCAACGCCGTCTGTTGCCCCTGCCAAGGCCGGACGCCGGGCGCTGGCCTATAACTCGCGCTGTCAGCGGCGACCGGGAGCACCCGGCGCCCTCCATCCATCGCCGAGGTAGCCATGCCCGTTTACAAAGCCCCGCTGCGCGACACGCGCTTCCTGCTCAACGAAGTCTTCGATTTCCCCGAGCATTACCGCAACCTGGTCAACGGAGCCGAAGCCACGCCGGACATGGTCGATGCGATCCTCGGCGAATGCGCGAAGCTCTGCGAGGAAGTGATCGCCCCGCTCTACCACAGCGGCGACGAGGAAGGCTGCCACCTGGAGAACGGCGAAGTACGGACGCCGAAGGGCTACAAGGAAGCCTACGAGGCCTATGTCGCCGGCGGCTGGCAGGGCCTCTCGCACCCGGTGGAGTACGGTGGCCAGGGCCTGCCGATGAGCCTCGGCGCGCTCAAGCAGGAGATGATGGGCACCGCCAACTGGCCGTTCTCCATGTATCCCGGCCTCTCCCTCGGCGCGATGAACACCCTGATGCAGCACGGCACCGAGGAACAGAAGCAGACCTACCTGGTTCCGCTCACCGAGGGCCGCTGGGGCGGCACCATGTGCCTCACCGAGCCGCAGTGCGGCACCGATCTCGGCCAGGTGAAGACCCGCGCCGAGGCCAACCCCGACGGTAGCTACGCCATCAGCGGGACGAAGATCTTCATCTCTTCCGGCGAACACGACCTGACCGAGAACATCGTCCACATCGTCCTCGCCCGCCTGCCGGACGCACCGAAGGGCACCCGCGGCATTTCCCTGTTCATCGTGCCCAAGTTCCTTCCCGGCGAAGGCGGCGCGCTCGGCCCGCGCAACGGTGTGAGTTGCGGCGCGCTGGAGAAGAAGATGGGGATCAAGGCCTCGGCCACCTGCGTGATGAACTTCGACGGCGCCACCGGCTTCCTCATCGGACCGCCGAACAAGGGCCTGGAATGCATGTTCACCTTCATGAACAGCGCCCGCATCGGCACCGCCATCCAGGGCGTGGCCACCGCCGAGCTGGCCTACCAGGGCGCCCTCGCCTACGCCCGCGAACGCCGCTCCATGCGCGCGCTCTCCGGGACCAAGGAACCCGACCAGGTCGCCGACAGCCTGATGCACCACGGTGACGTGCGGCGCATGCTGCTGACCCAGAAAGCCATCGCCGAAGGCGGCCGGGCGCTGGTCTACCTGGCCACCCAGTACGCCGACCGGATGATCCAGGGCATCCTCAGCAACGACGACGCCGAATACGAACGCTGGGACGACAAGCTCGGTTTCCTCACGCCGATCCTCAAGGGCTGCCTGACCGAACTCGGCCTGGAAAGCGCCAACCTCGGCATGCAGGTGTTCGGCGGCCACGGCTATATCCGCGAACACGGCATGGAGCAGATCGTCCGCGACGCGCGGATCGCCACCCTCTACGAAGGCACCACCGGCATCCAGGCCCTCGACCTGCTCGGCCGCAAGGTCCTGCTGATGACCCAGGGCAAGGCCGTGCGCGACTTCACCAGGGGCGTGGCCCGGTTCGCCGTCGACCTGCTGAAGAACGAGCCGCGCATGCGCGGCCGCGCCCTGGTGCTGCTCAAGCTCTGCACCCAATGGAACCTGCTGACCCTGCGCATTGCCCTCACCGCGCGCAAGCAACGCGATCTGGTGAGCACCGCCAGCCACGACTACCTGATGTTCTCCGGCTACGCCACGCTGGCCTATTCCTGGGCCCTCCAGGAAGCCGCTGCGCGCCGGCGACTGCGCCAGGGCGGCAGCGAGTCGGCGGACTTCTACAAGGCCAAGATCGCCACCAGCGAGTTCTACTTCGCCCGCCTGCTTCCGCGCGCCAAGGGCCACGCGGCGGCAATGGCGAAGCCGACGGGTTCGATCATGGACCTGAAGAGCGAGCACTTCGCCTTCGACTGAGGCGACCACCCGCAGCGCGCGCCAGCGGAGCCTCAGTCTCCGCTGGCGCCAGCCGGGGTCAGCAACAACGCACGAACGTCGTCGAGCATCGAGTCCCACTCCTCCTGGCCAATGTCCATCAGGCGGAAGTAGCGCAACATGAAAGCGCCCTCCACCGCCAGGAACGCCAGGCGCGCACGGCGTCCCTCAGGTGCGGACAGGTCCAGGCCTTCCAACCGGCTGCGATACCACTGGTTGCTGCCCTCCAGGTGCTCGGGCGTCTGGATCAGCGCCGCCATCAGCGCCGCCGCCTTGCTGCTGGACAGCTCGTCCGAACGCTGGGTCGCCTCGGCATGCGCGCGAACCCGCGTCAGTGGCGTCGGCTGCTTCCCCGCCACCGCTTCGAACAGGCTGTCGTAGGCCTTGCCCCAGCGCTCGAAGATCGCGTCGATCAGCGCGTCCTTGGTACCGAAGCAGTACTGCACGCCGCCCTTGGTGATGCCCATTTCCTTCGCCACCGCATCGATGGTCAGGCCGGCCGCGCCCTCGCGGGCGATCACCGCCTCGGCGGCATCGAGCAACTGGTCGCGGTCGATCGTTCGTCGGCGTCCCATGGCTACCTCTTGAGTTTAAATCCATACGTATGTATTTATATTTTCACGCGTCCGCCCGTGGCGCGCAATTCCCGTTATCCACGGCGAGCGAAGAACCGTTCGCCACAGAGGTTATCCCATGTTCCGGCAGAACCGCTGGCTGGTCCTGGCCATCGTCTCCAGCGCCCTGTTCCTCATCATCATCGACATGACCGTGCTCTACACGGCCCTGCCGCGCCTGACCCACGACCTCGGCGCGACGGCCGCGGAGAAACTCTGGATCGTCAACGCCTATCCGCTGGTGGTCGCCAGCCTGCTGCCCGGCGCCGGCTTGCTCAGCGACCGCCTTGGCCACAAGCGGCTGTTCCTCGCCGGCCTGCCGCTGTTCGGCCTGGCCTCGCTGTGCGCCGCCTTCGCCCCCAGCGCCGCGGCGCTGATCGCCGCCCGCGCCGGGTTGGCGGTGGGCGCGGCGCTGATGATGCCGGCGACCCTGTCGATCGTCCGCCATGTCTTCCAGGACGAACGCGAACGCGCCCTGGCCATCGGCATCTGGGCCTCCGTCGCCTCTGCCGGCGCGGCGCTGGGGCCGGTGGTCGGCGGCGTGCTGCTGGAGTTCTTCTGGTGGGGCTCGGTGTTCCTCATCAACGTCCCGGTGGTGGCCATCGCCCTGTTGCTGGCGCTGCCGGCCATCCCGGCCTGCGGCGGCCAGTCACGGCGACCATGGGACGCCCTCGGCTCGCTGCAGGTGATGTTCGGCCTGGTCGGGGTGGTCTATGCAATCAAGGAACTCAGCGCGCGCGCCCCGGACTTCGGGCTGGCCGTCCTGGCCGCGCTCGGCGGCATGCTCTGCCTGTACCTGTTCGTCCGCCGCCAGCGCCGCGCCCGCGAGCCGATGATCGACTTCGCGCTGTTCCGCAACCGGCGCTTCGCCCGCGGCGTCGCGGTGGCCCTGGTGGCGACCATGGCGCTGGTCGGCATGGAACTGGTGTTCAGCCAGCACCTGCAACTGGTGCAGGGCCTGACGCCGCTGAAGGCCGGCCTGTTCGTCCTGCCGATCCCGCTGGCCTCGCTGGTGGTCGGGCCGCTGGCCGGCTGGCTGGTGCCGCGCTGGGGCGAGAACCGGGTGATGTGCGCCTCCCTGCTGCTCGGCAGCGCCGGATTGCTCGGCCTGGCCCTGTCCTACCAGTCCGCCACCGGAGCGCAACTGGCCAGCCTGGTGCTGCTCGGCGTCGGCTTCGGCGGCGCGATGACCGCCGCCTCCACCGCGGTGATGCTCAACGTGGACGAACAGAGTTCCGGAATGGCGGCCGCCATCGAAGACGTGTCCTACGAACTGGGCGGGGTGATCGGCGTGACCCTGCTCGGCAGCCTGATGAGTTTAGTCTACGGGATGTCGCTGAGGCTGCCCTCGGCCGAGCTGCCGGCGCGGGTCCGCGACAGCCTCGACGACGCCCTGTTGGTCGCCGAGGGCCTGGCGCCGGAGGTCGCGTCGCGGCTCGTCGAGCTTGCCCGGCAGGCTTTCGACCAGGCCTTCGTCGCCGTGCTGCTGGCCGCCGCCGCGCTGCTCTTCCTCAGCGCCATGGCGGTCCTGCGCCAGCCGCGTCCGGCTACAGAGCCAGCGCCACCAGCACCGCACACTCGGTAAGTTCGACCAGCGCGCCGGCGGTGTCCCCGGTGGTGCCGCCGAGGCGCGCGAGGAAACGGCTGCGCAGCCAGGCGAAGAGCATCAGCGTCACCAGCAACGCCAGCAGGCCGGCCAGGCCGAACGCCAGGGCCAGGCCGAAACTCACCCCCAGCACCCACGGCAGGCTGCGCGCCGGCAGGTGCTCGGCGATGGCCTGGCCGAGGCCGCCGGGGCGCGCGTAGGGCGTGGTCAGGAACAGCAGAGGCAGGCTGCTGCGCGCCAGCCACGGAGCCAGCGGCAACAACCCGGCCTCGCCCTGGCCGAGCAGCGCCGCCAGGGCGGAGAACTTCAACAACAGGACCAGTACCAGGACCACCACCGCCACCGGGCCGCTGCGCGGGTCCTTCATGATCGCCAAGGTCCGCTCGCGGTCGCCCAGCCCGCCGATCCAGGCGTCCGCCATGTCGGCCAGGCCGTCCAGGTGCAGCGCGCCGCTCAGCGCTACCCACAGGCTCAGCAGCAAGGCTGCCTGCAACAGCGGCGGCGTACCGTCGAGCGACCGCGCCGCGGCGTACAGCACGACGCCGATCAGCACCCCGACCAGTGGATAGCAGAGCACCGCGCGGCCGAACTGTTCCGGCGTCGGCATCGCCGACAGGCGCACCGGCAGGCGGGTGAGGAACTGCAAGGCGACCAGCAGTGAGCGCAAGGCTTCGCGCATGGCTATTCCCCTTCCCGGCATTCGTGCCAGCGATCGTCGCCCTCTCCGGCGCGCAGGCCGAACAGTGCGCCATGACCGACGTCCACCTGCAGCAAGTGCTCGCGCGGCAGGCCACGGGCGCGAGCGAGCAACAGACGGATGACGCCGCCATGGGTCACCAGCAGCACACGACGGCCGGCATGACGCTGGCGCAGGCGTCGCTGGGCGGCCAGCACCCGCGCCTCGAACTCGGACAGCGGCTCGCCGCCCGGCGGGGTAAAGGCGTAGGGATCGGCCCAGAAGCGGCCGAGCGCCTCGCTGTGGCCGTCCATCAGGCTGGCCGCCGAGCGCCCCTCCCAATCGCCGAAATGCAATTCGCGCAGATCATTTTCCAGTTCCAGCTCGATCCCCTGGCGCTGCGCCAGTTCCTCGGCGAAGGCGCGGCAACGTTGCAATGGCGAGCTGACCAGCAGGTCCCAGCGTCCGCCTTCCACCGCCGTGCGCATCTGCGCCCAGCCACGCGCGGTCAAGGCGTCGTCGAGGCTGCCGCGGAAACCGCCGCCGGACTCGGTTTCGCCATGCCGCAGGAGGTCCAGGCGCAGGCTCATGCCGGGCGGTCCGAGACCGCCGCTTCGGCGAAGGTCGCCATCCCCGCGTGCAGCGCGCAGGCCTGGCGCAGCAGCGGCACCGCCAGCGCCGCGCCGCTGCCCTCGCCCAGGCGCAGGCCGAGGTCGAGCAGCGGTTGCGCCGCCAGGGCTTCGAGCACATGCCGATGGCCCGGCTCGGCACCGCTGTGGGCGAACAGCAGCCAGTCGCGGCAGGCCGGGTTCAGGCGCACCGCGCAGAGCGCCGCGACGCTGCAGATGTAGCCGTCGATCAGGGCGACCATGCCTTTCTGCGCGCAGGCCAGGTAGGCGCCGGCCAGCGCGGCGATCTCCAGCCCACCGAGACGGCGGAGGGTTTCGAAGGGGTCGGCGCGATGGGCGCCGTGCAGGGCCAGGGCGCGCTCGATCACCGCGGTCTTGTGTGCCACGCCGCTGGCGTCCAGCCCGGTTCCCGGCCCGACCAGCGCGCTCGCCGGCGCATCCAGCAGCGCGCAGGCCATGGCCGCCGCCGCGGTGGTATTGCCGATGCCCATCTCGCCGCCGATGAACAGCTGGCTGCCGGCCTGCTCGGCGCGGCGCACGCTTTCGCGCCCGGCCTCGAGCGCCAGCAGGCACTGTTCGGCGCCCATCGCCGGGGCCTCGACGAAGTTCGCGGTACCCGCCGCCAGGCGCAGGTGGCGCACGCCGGGCAAGGCTTCCAGGGGGACGGCGGTGCCCAGGTCGACCACCTCCAGGCCGGCACCGAGTTCGCGCGCCAGCACGCTGATCGCCGCGCCGCCGCGGACGAAGTTGCGCAGCATCTCGCCGGTGACCGCCTGCGGATAGGCCGAGACGCCCTCGGCGACTACCCCGTGGTCGCCGGCGAAGACCGTCACCCAGATCCTCTCCAGGCTCGGTCGTTCGCGCCCCTGCAACGCCGCCAGGTCGATCGCCACTTGCTCCAGGCGGCCCAGCGAGCCGCGCGGCTTGGTCAACCGGTCCTGGCGTTCGGCCGCGCGCCGGCGCATCTGCGGGTCCGCCTCGCGGCAGGTGTCGCGCCACCATTGCAGACTCATAGCGGTTCTCCTTTCAACGGCATGGGCAGGCCGGCGACGGTGAAGGTCACCCGTTCGCAGCGTTCGGCGATGGCCTGGTGCAGCCAGCCGGCCTCGTCGACGTAGCGCCGGCTGAGTTCGCCCAGCGGCACCACGCCGAGCCCGGTTTCGTTGCTGACCAGGATGATCCGTCCCGGCAGCTCGCCGAGACATTCCAGCAGCGCCTCGCGCTCGCCGTCGAGACGCTGGGGATCGTCGCAGAGCAGCAGGTTGGTCAGCCACAGGGTCAGGCAGTCGACCAGCAGGCAGCGTCCGGCCTCGGCCTCGCTGCGCAGCGTCGCCGCCAGCGCCAGAGGCTCCTCCAGGGTTCGCCAGTGGGCCGGGCGGCGCGCGCGATGCTCGGCGATGCGCCGGCCCATTTCGCCGTCGCCGGCCTGGGCGGTGGCGATGTAGCTCACCGCCAGCCCGCTCTCGGCGGCCAGGCGCTCGGCCAGGCGGCTCTTGCCGGAACGGGCGCCGCCAAGGATCAGGTCACGCATGGGGTTCTCCGCAGAGGGCGAGCAATCGCCCGGTATCCAGGTGGCGCTCGACCAGGTCGGCGAGCCGCTCGATGTCGCGTTCGCGCAAGGCCTGGTAGTCCACCGCCTGGACCTCGCGCAGGCCGGCCCAGCGCAGCAGCGCCGAACAGGCCGCGGTGGATTCGAACAGGCCGTGCAGGTAGGTGCCCATGACGTTCCCGTCGACGCTGCGGGCACCATCCGCGCGGCCATCGTCGAGCACCACCGCCGGCCGCGCCAGGGCCTCGCCACGGGTGACCCCGGCATGGATCTCGTAGCCCGACAGCGGCGCATCCTCCAGGCTCAGGCGGCCCTGTACGTTGCGCAATTGCTTGTCCGCCTCAAGGGTCGTTTCCAACGCCAGCAGGCCGAGGCCAGCGCTGCTGCCGGCCGCGCCTTCCAGGCCGAGCGGATCGTGCAGGCGCTCGCCGAGCATCTGCAGGCCGCCGCAGATCCCCAGCAGGCGACCGCCGTAGCGCAGGTGACGGAGGATCGCCTCGTCCCAGCCACGCTCGCGCAGCGCCGCGAGGTCGGCGCGCACGCTCTTCGAGCCGGGCAGGACGATCAGGTCCGCCGACGGCAGCGCCTGGCCGGGGCCGACGAAGCTCAACTCGACCTGGGGGTGCAGGCGCAGCGGATCGAAATCGGTGTGGTTGCTGATCCTCGGCAGCACCGGCACCACCACCTTCAGGCGCGGCCCGACCTTGGCCGCCTGGCGCGTGTCGATGGCGTCCTCCGCCTCCAGGTGCAGGTCGCTGACATAGGGCAGCACGCCGAGCACCGGCTTGCCGGTGCGCGCCTCCAGCCAGTCGAGGCCGGGTTGCAGCAGGGCGATGTCGCCGCGGAAGCGATTGATGACGAAGCCCTTGACCCGCTCCCGCTCCGAGTCGGAGAGCAGTTCCAGGGTGCCGACCAGGTGGGCGAAGACCCCGCCGCGGTCGATATCGGCGACCAGGATCACCGGGCAATCCACCGCTTCGGCGAAGCCCATGTTGGCGATGTCGTTGGCGCGCAGGTTGATCTCCGCCGGCGAGCCGGCGCCCTCCACCATCACCACCCGGTAGGCGGCGGCGAGCCGCCCATGGGAAGCCAGCACCGCTTCCATCGCCACGCGCTTGTAGTCGTGGTAGGCGGCGGCGTCCATGCTGGTCACCGCGCGGCCATGGATGATCACCTGGGCGCCGATGTCGGTGTTCGGCTTGAGCAGCACCGGGTTCATGTCGGTGTGCGGCGCCAGCCGACAGGCCTGGGCCTGGACCGCCTGGGCGCGGCCGATCTCGCCGCCGTCGGCGGTGACCGCGCTGTTCAGCGCCATGTTCTGCGGCTTGAACGGCACCACCGCGACGCCGCGCCGGGCCAGCCAGCGGCACAGCGCGGTCACCAGGGTGCTCTTGCCGGCGTCCGAGGTGGTGCCCTGGACCATCAGGGTCCGCCCGCGATCACTCATGAGCAGGCTCCTTGAAGCCGAGCAGCGCGGCATCCAGCCGGGCCCAGGCGGCCTCGTCGGCGGGCAGGCCGAGGCGCAGGCTGGCCGGCTGCTCGAACTGGCGGGTGAGGATGCCGCGCCGCGCCAGGTAGTCGTGCAACGCCGCGCAGCGTGGATCGACCAGGCGCTGGAACAGCGCGCTGCCGCCCGCCGGCGGCCAGCCGTGGCGGCGCAGCAGTTCCTCCAGGCGCTGGCTGGCGGCCAGCAGGCGCTCGCGCTGCTGGCGCTGTTGCTGGCGGTCGCGCAAGGCATTCTGGGCCACATGGCGCACCGGGCCATTGACCGTCCACGGGCCGAGCTGCTCGGCCAGCGCCTGCAACAGCGGCCGTTCGCCGAGGGCGAAGCCGAGCCGCGCGCCGGCCAGGCCGAAGAACTTGCCGAACGAGCGCAGCACGATCAATCCGGGCCGGTTGCTGCAGGCCGCCAGGCTCGACTGCGGGGTGCAGTCCATGAACGCCTCGTCGACCAGCAGCCAGCCGCCGCGACGTTGCAGGCGGGCATGCCAGGCCAGCAGCTCGGCGGGCTCGAAGACCCGCCCGGTGGGGTTGTTCGGGTTGACCACCAGCAGCACGTCGAGGCTGTCGAGATAGGGCTCGACCTCGGCCTCGCCGATCTCCCGCACCAGGTGCCCGGCCTGGCGCCAGGCGTGGGCGTGCTCGGCGTAGCACGGCGACAGGACGCCGACCCGCCCGCCCCGCCGCAACCTTGGCAGGGCCTGGATCGCCGCCTGGCTGCCGGCCAGCGGCAATACCCGTTCGGCGCCGTAGTAGAGGCAGGCGGCGGCTTCCAGGCCGTCGTCGCTCTCCGGCAGGCGGGTCCAGGCCTGCTCAGGGATCGCCGGCAGCGGAAACGGCCAGGGCGCGATGCCGGTGGACAGGTCCAGCCAGTCCGCCAGCGGAATGTCGTAGCGGCGCGCCGCCTCGCGCAACCGCCCTCCGTGTTCAAGCATGCAGCCACCCCATGGCCCAGAGTCCGGCCAGCACCAGCAGCCAGAGCAGCACGCCCTGGCGCACCAGCGCCAGGGCCCGATAGATGTCGCGGCCCTGCGGCTGCGGGCCGCTGCCGAGGAGCGGCCGCTGGTGCAGCTCGCCGTGGTAGATCGCCGCGCCGCCCAGGGAAACCCCCAGCGCACCGGCGCCGGCGGCCATCACCGGGCCGGCGTTGGGGCTGTCCCATTGCGGCGCCTGCTCGCGCCAGCAGCGCAGGGCCTGGCGGGTGTCGCCGAGCAGCGCGTAGGTCAGCGCCACCAGCCGCGCCGGCAGGTAGTTGAGGATGTCGTCGATCTTCGCCGCGGCCCAGCCGAAGCGCTCGAAGCGCGCGTTGCGGTAGCCCCACATCGCGTCCAGGGTATTGCTCAGGCGATACAGCACCACCCCCGGCGCGCCGGCCACGGCGAACCAGAACAGGGCGGCGTAAACCGCGTCGCTGCCGTTCTCCAGTACCGATTCGGTGGCCGCGCGGGCGACCCCGGCCTGGTCCAGTTCGCGGGTATCGCGGCTGACCAGGTAGCCGACACGTCGCCGCGCCTCGTCCAGGTCGCCGGCGCGCAAGGCCAGCGCCACCGGTTCGGCGTGCTCGCCGAGGCTGCGCAGGCCGAGCGCGGCGTACAGCGCCAGGGCCTGGACCAGCCAGCCGAGGTAGGGAAGTTCAGCGAGCGCCCAGGCCAGCAGGGTCAGCGGCAGTACCGCGAGGACCCAGGCGGTCACCCCGTGGCTGCGCCAGCCGACCCCGGGATCACCCTCGCCGGCCAGGCGCGAGCGGTTGAAACGGCGCTCCAGGCGATCGGCCAGGCGGCCGAAGGCGACCAGCGGGTGCCAGCCCTGCGGCTCGCCGAAGCGCGCATCCAGCGCCACGCCGAGGATACCCAGCAGTGCGCTCATGCTCGCTCGCCCCAACGGTTCTGGTAGACCAGCTCGGCCAGCGGACGCGGTTCGCTCCAACCCTCCAGCGCCAGCATCGGCGCCGGGTAGAACTCCGCCACCGGGCCCAGGCAGAGCACCGCCACCGCCTCGCTGCCGGGCGGCAGGCCGAGCAACTCGCCCAGCGCGGCCGGATCGAACAACGATACCCAGCCCATCCCCAGGCCCTCGGCGCGACTGGCCAGCCAGAGGTTCTGGATCGCGCAGGCGAGCGACGCCAGGTCCATCTGCGGCAGGGTCCGGCGACCGAACACATGGCGTTCGCGGTCGTCCATCAGGGCGGCGACCAGCAGTTCGGCGCAATCCAGCACGCCCTCGACCTTGAGCCGCATGAACTCGTCGGAGCGCTCGCCGAGGGCTTCGGCGGTACGTCCGCGTTCCTCCTCGACCAGCCCGTGGATGGCCCGGCGCAACGCCGGCTCGGTGATACGGATGAAGCGCCAGGGTTGCATCAGGCCGACGCTGGGCGCCTGGTGCGCGGCCTCCAGCAGCCGCGCGAGCAGCTCCGGCGCCACGCTGCCGCCGCTGAAGTGGCGCATGTCGCGGCGCTCGGCGATGGCCCGGTAGACGGCGGCGCGTTCCGTGGCGCTGAAGGCGTGAGAAGAATCGGACATGTCAGTCGGCGTCTCGCGCGGGCGCCAGCAACGCGGCGGCGGCCTGCGGGTTGGAAGGCAGGTAGAAATGGATATAGGAAGCCGTCAGCCGGCCAAGACGGAACACCGCCTCCGCCGTGTTCCGGCCGTTCGGGCAGACGCCACGGGCCAGAGGCTCGACGGCGCAGTCGAGGGTCGAGTGATGGAAGGTATGCCCGCGCAGCCGCCCTTCCGGCAGCTCGACCTCCTGCAAGGCCAGGGCGGTCAGGCGCTTCTGCAGGCGCGCCCGGCCCGGCAGCAGGCCGAGCAGTTCGCCGCGCTCGCCGTCGGCGTCTTCCAGGCAGTCGAGCAGGTAGAGCATGCCGCCGCACTCGGCCAGCAGCGGCTTGCCGGCGGCATGGTGGGCTCGGATCGCCTCGGCCATGGCGCGATTGCCCTGCAGGCGCCCCAGGTGCAGTTCGGGATAGCCGCCCGGCAGGTACAGGCTGTCCACGGCGGGCAACGCCTGGTCCTGCAGCGGCGAGAAGAACGCCAGCTCGGCGCCGAGTTCGCGCAGCAGGTCGAGATTGGCCTGGTAGAGGAAGGCGAACGAGGCGTCGCGGGCCACGCCGATGCGCACGCCTTCCAGGCTGCGTTGCAGCGGCGCCGGAGCGGGCACCTCGAAGGTCACCGGCTCCGGCAGGTCGGTCTCGGCGCTGGCCAGCAAGGCGTCGGCGGCGGCGTCCAGGCGTACATCGAGATCGGCCAGTTCCTCGGCCTGGACCAGGCCCAGGTGGCGGCTCGGCAATTCGAATTCGGCCGAGCGCGGCAGACCGCCGAACCAGCGCATGCCGGGCGGCAGGCAATCGCGCAGGATGTCGCTGTGGCGCTGGCTGCCGACGCGGTTGCCGAGCACTCCGGAAAACGGCAGGTCCGGCTGGAAATGCGCCAGGCCGTAGGCCAGCGCGCCGAAGGTCTGGGCCATCGCCGCGCCGTTGATCACTCCCAGCACCGGCACGCCGAAACGCCGCGCCAGGTCTGCCGCCGAGGGGTTGCCATCGAACAGGCCCATCACCCCTTCGATGAGGATCAGGTCGGCCTCGCCGGCGGCCCGCGCCAGCAGGCGTCGCGCTTCGGCCTCGCCGACCATCCACAGGTCGAGCTGGTAGACCGGCGCGCCGGAGGCGCGAGCGAGAATCATCGGGTCGAGGAAGTCCGGTCCGCACTTGAACACCCGCACCCGTCGCCCCTGGCGCGCATGCAGGCGGGCCAGAGCGGCGGTGACGGTGGTCTTGCCCTGGCCGGAGGCCGGGGCGGCGATCAGCAGGGCCGGACAGCGTGCCTGGGTCATGGGCGAAGCGTCTCCGCGCATGGCGCCGGCATCAGAACTCCACTCCTTTCTGCGCCTTGATCCCGGCCTTGAACGCGTGCTTGACCAGGCTCATCTCGGTCACCGTGTCGGCGGCCTCGACCATCCCCGGCTGCGCGCCGCGGCCGGTCACCACCACATGCTGCATGGCCGGGCGCGCCTGGATGTCGGCGAGGACCCTGTCCAGTTCCAGGTAGCCGTGCTTGAGGGCGATGTTCAGTTCGTCCAGCACCACCAGGCCAACGTCCGGGTCGGCCAGCAATTGCGCGGCGACCTTCCAGGCCGCCTCGGCCTTGGCGATGTCGCGCTGGCGGTCCTGGGTCTCCCAGGTGAAGCCCTCGCCCATCACGTGATAGCTGACTTCCTCGGGGAAGCGCCGGAAGAAGGCTTCCTCGCCGGTGCTGGCGGCGCCCTTGATGAACTGCACGACACCGACCTTCATGCCATGGCCCAGGGCCCGCGCGACCATGCCGAAGGCCGAGCTGCTCTTGCCCTTGCCGTTGCCGCTATGCACCAGGAGCACGCCGCGTTCGTCGCGGGCCTGGGCGATCTTCTCGTCGACCACGGCCTTCTTGCGCTCCATCCGCTCGCGGTGGCGCTGGTCCTTCTCGGGGGATTCGTTCATCGTCGATCACTCCTTGCGGCGACGCGGCCGCGCCGTCGCCTCGTTCATTCGAAATACCCGGCCTCACAGGGCCTGGTAGCGCACGCTGAGGTAGACCGCCTGGCCAGGCTGGTTGTAGCCATACGCGGTTTCGTAGTCGGCACCGAACAGGTTGGCGATCCGGCCCTGCAGGCGCCATTCGTCGTTCAGCCGGTACTCGCTGCGCAGGTCGAGGGTGGCGTAGCCGCCCAGGCGCACCTCGTTGGCCGGGTCATCATAGCGTCGGCCTTCGGCGTGCACGCTGGCGCCCAGCGAAAGACGCTCGAAGCGCCGGTCCAGTTCCAGGTTGAACATCCGCTGCGCCCGGCGCGGCAGTTCGTTGCCGTCGTTGACGCCGCCGGAACGGTTTTGCGGGTCGAGGAAGGTCGCGTTGGCGTTCCAGTCCCAGCCCAGCCACTGGCTGCCGAGGACCAGTTCGACGCCACGGATGCGCGCTTCGTCGATGTTGAACGGCACATAAAGCCCCTGACGGGTTGTATAGGTGATCAGCGAGTCGATGTCCGTACGATAGGCATTCACCGCCCAGTGCCCCCAGTCGTGCGTACCGCTGAGACCGACCTCCAGGCTGCGCGAAGTCTCGGCGTCCAGGTCGGGATTGCCGTAGTCGGGGAGGTAGAGTTCGTTGAAGGTCGGCGCCTTGAACGCCGTCCCGTAGCTGACGGTGAAGCGCAGCGCGTCGCTCAGCGCGTAGCCCCAGGCGGCGCTGCCGGTGTCGTGCACGCCGAACTGCTGGTTGTCGTCGCGGCGCAGGCTCAGTTGCCAATCCTGGCGACCGTACCGGCCGAGGTACTGGGCGAACCAGCCTTTGTTCAGCCGCGAGTCGACGCTGAAGGCTTCGCTGCTGCTGATCTCGTCCTTCTGCCAGTCGTAGCCGAGGGTCAGCACATGGCCTTCGGCCAGGGTCAGGTCGTTCTGCCAGGACAGGCTGTCGCGACGGGTATCGAAGCGCGAGTAGAAACGGCCATCCTGATAGGCATCGGCCTTGTCCTCGCTGCGCCCTGCCTGGAGGGTCACCAGCCAGGGATCGAGCGGAGTGAAGCGGGCACGGCCGCCGACCAGGTTCTGCTCGCCGTCGGCGTTGGTATTGAAACCAGAGTTGCCGAGGACCTGGTCATAGTCGTTGTGCGACTTGGCCCTGACCAGGGTGCCGTCGAGTTCCAGGCCATTGTCGAAGCGATAGCCGCCGCGCAGGTTGCCGGACAGGTTGCGGTAGCCGTCTCGGTCTGGCTCATAGCCCGCAGTACCGGCGCGCTTGGTGTTGATCCCCGCCGTATCGAAGCTGCTCACCCCGAGGCTGTACCAGCCGTTGCCGGCGCCGCCGCTGACCCCGGCGCTGCCCTCCAGGGTCTGATGGGTGCCGTAACCGGCGGAGAAGAACGGCTTGGCGCCCTGGCCGTCGCCGCGCCGGGTGAAGATCTGGATCACCCCGCCGATGGCCTCCGAGCCGTACAGGCTGGAACGCGGCCCGCGGACCACCTCGATGCGCTCGATCAGCTCCACCGGCAAGTCCTGGAACGCGGTGAGGCCAGCGCTGGCCGAGCCGACCTTGATGCCGTCGATCAGCACCAGCACATGGTCGGACTCGGTGCCGCGCAGGAACAGCGTGGTGTTCTTGCCGAAACCGCCGTTGTTCGCCAGCGACACGCCGGGTACCTGGCGCAACAGCTCCGGCACGCTGCGCGCCTGGCTGCGCTCGATATCCTCGCGGTCGATGACGCTCACCGCCGCCAGGCTCTGGGAAGCGGTCTGGGCGGTACGGGTGGCGGTCACCACCTGGTCGGCAAGGCTGACCGGTTCGGCCAGGCTCAGGGAAGACGCGCCGCACAGCGCCACGGCTGCCGGGGTCAGGAAAACTCTGTTCATGCTCTGCGCTGCTCCGTCGCTCTCACCCGCGCGACCTGGGTTGAGGCAGACGGAGGACGAAGCGACGGCAGGAGACGTCCGACAGCGCCCTCCGCGATGCCGTGGGTGCGTCAGGCCGGTCTCCGGGCTCGCGAGCGAAGCGCTGGACGCTTCCAGCCGCGCCTTCCCATGCCGGAGCACAGTGGTCATCGAGCGGCTGTCTGATTCGCCTACCGTTGCGGGGGCAGCGCTGGCCTGGTTCCGACGGAACGCACCAGCTTCCCTGTTTCACCCCTTGCGGGGCACCTGTCGCAAGGCGCGCAGCTTAGTGGTTCGGGGCTTGCGCGGTCAATGTGGCCGGCCACCGCAGAACTAGCGCCCGGCTCCGGGGAGCGGGTCCGCGCGCAGCGCCGTCCCGGCCGGAGCATGGCTGCGGCACCACTGCCGCCAGGTGGCCTGCAACTGCACCAGCGCGGCGCCGGCCAGCTCGCCGCGTTCGCTGCCGGCCAGCGGGCTGGCGGCCAGGGCCTTGAGCAGGCGCGCGGTCGGCGGGTCGAGGGCGTGTTCACGCTCAGCCCGCGGGCCATCGCCCAGCAGCGCCAGGCGCAGGCGCCGCAGGTAGCGGTCGCGGGCCTGCGCCAGGGACGCCGGGACCTCCTCCAGGCACTGCCGCAGGTAGAGCAGCTCGTCGCCGAAGTCGAGTCCCATCAGGCCGTCCGACCAGGGCTGGCGGCGCCCCTCCGGCAAACGGTCGTAGCGCTGCGCCAGGCGGATCAGGCGATCCGCGGTGCGCCCGCCGAACCAGGCCTCGGCCTGCGCCGGCGAGCGCAGGGTGAGCCGCGCCAGGTCGCCGAGGGTGGCCTGCAGCATGCGCCGGTAATGGCGTTCGCCCGGCCGCAGGCTGACCAGGTTGAACACCAGCACGGCGAAGGCCACCCCGAGCACCGTCGACAGGGCGTTGTTGAGGAAGTGCGCGAGGTCGTAGCTCATGCTGTTGCTCGGCGCGACGTTCTTCACGAAGAAGATGCAGAACGGCGAGGCGATCCCGGCCAGGCTCGCCCGGTTCACGCACAGCGCGGCGAAGAACAGCGGTACGCCCAGGCCCAGGCAGAGCAGCGGGAAGCCGTCCACGCCGGGCAGGTAGAACAGTGCGACGAAGCCGGCCAGCGGGATCGACAGGAGGATCCCGCGAAGGAAGTTCAGGCCGGCCTGGGCCGGGTTGTCGCGGCTGGCGAAGAGACTCAGCACCACCCCGGTGATCGACACCGCGCCCAACCCGCTCGGCCAGGCGCTGGCCAGCCAGAACGCGGCCACGCAGAGGAACGCCAGGGCGCTGCGCAGGCCGAACAGCACGCCGCGCTCGATGTCCCGGTGCCAGGCGATGGCGCCCGGCGCCTGGCGGGTGGGCGCACCATAGACCAGCGCCTCGACGCTGCGCCCGGCCGCCCTCGCCTCGCCGAGCAGGCGTTCGAGGCAGACCAGGCACAGGTGCAACTGTCCGTGCGCCGCGTCCAGCGCCAGGCGCAAGCGCTGCCGGCAGGCCTCGAACTCGGCCTGGCGGCCCTCGCGCAACAGTGCCTCGAGTTCTTCCAGCCAGGGCTGCAAGGCGTGCGCGCTGGCCGGATCGAGCAGCCTCCGCTCGCGAGCCACCTTGCGCGCCGCGCGCAGCAGGCCGAGCAGGTCGAGGCCTAGCACGCGCAAGGCCTGGGAGCGGGCGCGGCCGAGCGCACCCTCGAACCAGGCGTGGTCGCGCTGGGCGTCCGCCGCGGCGATCCGCCCCAGCGCCGCGAGCAGCTCGCCGCGTTCGTCGGCGCCGCGCAGCTCCGCCGCGGCCGCCTGCAAGCCGGCCTCCCAGGCCGCCTTGCCCTGGTTCGCCAACTGGCGTTCCAGGCGCCGCGGCCAGAGCAGTACATTCACCAGCGCCGCGCAGAGGATGCCCAGGCCGATCTCCGAGCAGCGGGCCACCGCCTGGTCGAACACCGTCGCCGGATCGGCGCTGGCCGGCAGGGCGACGATCGCCGCGGTGTAGCCGGCCAGGACGAAACCGTAGGACGCATGGTTGTGCAGCAGCGACGCGCCGGCGGTGCAGAACGCCAGCCAGAGCGCCATCAGCAGGAGGAAGGGCAGCGACGCCTGACCATAGAGCGCGACCATGCCGATGGACACCAGCGCACCGGCGCAGGTGCCGATCAGGCGGAACATGCCCTTGGCCAGGACCATGCCGCTATAGGGCTGGCTGACCACGAACACCGTCATCAATGCCCATTGCGGCTGCTCCAGCTCCAGGCTGAAGGCCAGGTACAGGGCCAACCCGCCGGCCAGCAGGGCCTTCACGGCGAACTGCAGTTCGTGCAGACGCGGGCACAGCAGCACCTGCACCAGGTCGGAGGAAAAGAAGGAAGGCTTGGCCATCGCGGACGCCCCGAAATACATGAGCGAGCGAATTATTAGCAAGCTAATTTTCTATTGTCCAGCCTCTCCGCGAACTTTCCGGAAGAGCGTTTCGCCCTGCGAAACATGCGCCGCCGCCCGCACCTCTCCTGCGTGGGAGGCATCACGCCAAGAGCGTCCCGCAGCAGCACGGAGGCCCACTGGAGCCAACCAACACGCCTGCGCAGAAGGCGCCAACCGGCAGCGGCAGCCGCCGAGCGTTCGTATACAATATCCCGCACGTTCCCAACGCCACGCAGGTTGCCCCGCTTGCCTCTCTCCATGCTCAACGCCCCTAACCTGGGCATCGCTCCTTCGGCCTCCGAGATCATCGCCAAGCACCTGCGCGAAGCGATCATCGCCGGGCATTTCGCCGAGGACGAACCGATCCGCCAGGACGACATCGCGCAACTCTTCAATGTCAGCAAGATTCCCGTCCGCGAGGCCCTCAAGCGCCTGGAAGCGGAAGGCCTGGTGCTGTTCCAGCGCAACAAGGGCGCGGTGGTGACGCGTATTTCCGAACCGGAACTGGCGCAGATGTTCGAAGTGCGGGTGCTGCTCGAGGCGCAGGCGATCCGCCTGGCGGTGCCGAACATGGACGAGACCACCTTCGCCCGCGCCGAGGCGATCTGCGCCGACTTCGTCGGCGAAGACAACGTCGGCCGCTGGGCCGAACTCAACTGGCAACTGCACGCCTGCCTCTACGAACCGGCGCAGCGGCCGTTCCTGGTCAACCTGATCCGCTCCATCCACGACAAGCTGGAACGCTACCTGCGCATGCAGATGAGCCTGTCCGAAGGCAAGCAGCGCGCCGACCAGGAACACCGCGAGATCGTCGCCGCCTGTCGCGCCGGCGATGCCGAACGGGCCGCGGCACTGATCGAGGCACATATCGTCGGGGTCTGCCGGACCCTCTACGAACACCTGCCGAACCGCCCGGCCAGCACCTGAGCCGGGCCATCCCGGCTATGCCGCTTTCGTCATCCGCCTGAGCGAAAACCCTCAAGCGCCCCGCCCCGCCGAAACGCCACCCTGTGGCGCATTCCCCGGCACAGGCGAGGGCCACCATGCAACGCATCCGCATCATCGATTCGCATACCGGCGGCGAGCCCACCCGCCTGGTCATCGGCGGTTTTCCCGATCTCGGCCAGGGCGACATGGCCGAGCGCCGGCGCCTGCTCGGCGAGCGCCACGACGCCTGGCGCGCCGCCTGCATCCTCGAACCGCGCGGCAGCGACGTACTGGTCGGCGCCCTGCTCTGCGCACCGGTCGATCCCGAAGCCTGTGCCGGAGTGATCTTCTTCAACAACAGTGGCTACCTCGGCATGTGCGGCCACGGCACCATCGGCCTGGTCGCCTCGCTGGCACACCTCGGGCGGATCGGTCCCGGCGTGCACCGCATCGAGACGCCGGTCGGCGAGGTCGAGGCGACCCTCCACGAGGACGGCTCGGTCAGCGTGCGCAACGTGCCGGCCTACCGCTACCGTCGCCAGGTCAGCGTCGAAGTGCCCGGCATCGGCCGGGTCAGCGGCGACATCGCCTGGGGCGGCAACTGGTTCTTCCTAGTCGCCGGACACGGCCAGCGCATCGCCGGCGACAACCTCGACGCCCTCACCGCCTACACCGTCGCCGTCCAGCAGGCGCTGGAAGACCAGGGCATCCGCGGCGAGGACGGCGGCGCCATCGATCACATCGAACTGTTCGCCGACGATCCCCACGCCGACAGCCGCAACTTCGTGCTCTGTCCCGGCAAGGCCTACGACCGCTCGCCCTGCGGCACCGGCACCAGCGCCAAGCTGGCCTGCCTGGCCGCCGACGGCAAGCTGCTGCCCGGCCAGCCCTGGCGCCAGGCGAGCGTGATCGGCAGCCAGTTCGAGGGGCGTTACGAATGGCTCGACGGCCAGCCCGGCGGGCGCATCGTGCCGACCATCCGCGGCCGCGCCCACGTCAGCGCGGAAGCCACCCTGCTGCTGGCGGACGACGATCCGTTCGCCTGGGGCATCCGCCGGTGAACGCCGAGGTCATCGTGGTCGGCGCCGGCATCGTCGGCAGCGCCTGCGCCCATGAACTGGCGCGTCGCGGCCTCGACGTACTGGTGCTGGACAGCCGCCGCGGCGGTGCCACCGCGGTGGGCATGGGGCACCTGGTGGCGATGGACGACAACCCGGCCGAACTGGCCCTCAGCGACTACTCGATCCAGGCCTGGCGCACCTGGGCGGCGGATCTGCCGGAAGACTGCGCGTACCGCAATTGCGGCACCCTCTGGCTGGCCGCCGACGCCGCCGAACTCGCCGAAGCCGAGCGCAAGCGCCAGGCCCTGCTGGCCGCCGGCGTCGCCTGCGAGATGCTCGACGCCGCGCGCCTGCGTGACTTGGAACCGGTCTTGCGGCCAGGCCTCGCCGGCGCCCTGAAGGTGCCGGGCGACGGCATCCTCTACGCGCCCAACGCGGCGCGCTGGCTGCTCGAACGAGCCGGCCCGCGCCTGCGTCGATTGCACGCCGAAGTCAGCGAAGTGGACGGCAGCCGCCTGCGCCTGGCCGACGGCCGCTGGCTGAGCGCCGAGGCGCTGGTGCTGGCCAACGGCATCCATGCCGGCGAGCTGTGCGCGGAGCTGCCGATCCGCCCGAAGAAAGGCCACCTGCTGATCACCGACCGCTATCCCGGCACCCTCCGCCATCAACTGGTGGAACTCGGCTATGTCAGCAGCGCCCACGCCAGCAGCGGTACCTCGGTAGCCTTCAACGCCCAGCCACGCCCCACCGGGCAGGTCTTCCTCGGCTCCTCGCGGCAGTTCGACACGCTCGACCCGCAGGTGGAAGGCCCGGTGCTGGCGCGCATGCTGCGGCGTGCCCTGGACTACCTGCCGGGGCTCGCCGGCCTCAATGCGATCCGCGCCTGGACCGGCTTCCGCGCCGCCACTCCGGACGGCCTGCCGCTGCTTGGCGAGCACCCGGCGCAGCCGGGCCTGTGGCTGGCAGTCGGCCACGAGGGCCTGGGCGTGACCACCGCGCCGGGCAGCGCGCGCCTGCTCGCCGCCCAGTTGTTCGGCGAAACGCCGCCGCTGGATGCCACGCCTTATCTGCCGCAACGCTTCCTCTCCAGCTCCGGGAGTGCCCGTCCATGATCGAACTGTTCATCGACCGGCGTCCGCTGCGGGTCGCCGTCGGTACCAGCGTGGCGGCCGCCCTCGCCCTCGGCGGCGACGGCTGCTCCCGCAGCGCGGTCGGCGGCGGGCGGCGCGCGCCGTTCTGCGGCATGGGCGCGTGCCAGGAATGCCGGGTATTGATCGACGGTCGGCGACGCCTGGCCTGCCAGACCGTCTGCCAATCCGGCATGCGCGTGGAGACCCAGGCATGAGCGCCGACTACGACCTGCTGATCGTCGGTGCAGGCCCCGCCGGCCTGGCCGCAGCGCTGGCCGCCGCGCCGAGCGGCGCGCGCATCGCCCTGGTCGACGACAACCCGGCCGCCGGCGGACAGATCTGGCGCGACGGCCCGCGTGCCAGCCTGCCGCCGCGTGCCCATCAGATGCGCCAACGCCTGGCCGGGCAGGCCAATGTCGAGCACTTCCCGGCGACCCGGGTGGTCGCCTGCGGTCCCGGCAGGCGCCTGTTGCTGGAAGACCCGCAACGTGGCTGGCAGGTCGGCTACCGACGCCTGGTCCTCTGCACCGGCGCCCGCGAACTGCTGCTGCCTTTTCCCGGCTGGACCCTCCCCGGCGTCACCGGCGCCGGCGGCCTGCAGGCGTTGGCCAAGGGCGGCCTGCCACTGGCCGGCCAGCGCCTGGTGGTGGCTGGCTCCGGCCCGCTGCTGCTGGCCAGCGCCGCCAGCGCCAGCCAGTGCGGGGCGCGCCTGCTGCGCGTCGCCGAACAGGCGCCGGCGAGAACCCTGGCCGCCTTCGCCGTACGCCTCCCGCGCTGGCCCGGCAAGCTGTGGCAGGCCGCCGGCCTGTTCGCCCGTAGCTACCGCGCCGACAGCTACGTGCTCGCCGCCCTCGGCGAGGAGCGCCTGGAAGCCGTGCGCCTGCGCGAAGGCGGTCGGGTCCGCGAGATCGCCTGCGAACGCCTGGCCTGCGGCTTCGGCCTGGTGCCCAACGTGCAACTCGGCCAGGCCCTCGGCTATCGCCTCGACGGCCCGGCGCTCGCCGTCGACGAATGGCAGGCCGGCAGCCTGCCCGACCACTACGCCGCCGGCGAATGCACCGGCTTCGGCGGCAGCGAACTGGCCCTGGTGGAAGGCGCCATCGCCGGCCATGCCGCCGTCGACGAGCGCGACGCGGCTCGCCGCCTGTGGCCACGACGGCGACGCTGGCAGGGCTTCGCCGACACCCTGGCGCGACACTTCGCCCTGCGTGCCGAACTGCGTCAACTGGCGGAGGCGGATACCCTGGTCTGCCGTTGCGAAGACGTCCCCTTGGCCGCGCTGGCCGGGCATGCCGGCTGGACCGAGGCCAAGCTGCACAGCCGTTGCGGCATGGGCGCCTGCCAGGGGCGGATATGCGGCAGCGCCGCGCAATTCCTGTTCGGCTGGACGCCTCCGGCGCCGCGTCCGCCGTTCAGCCCGGCGCGCCTGGAGACCCTGGCCCGCTGGCAGGGCGACGCCGGCTAGCGACGCTCGGCGCGATACAGCCAGCCGAGGCCGGCCAGCGACAGCAGCAGACCACCCAGCAGCATGGGTGTCAGCGGCTCGGCGAACATCCAGTGCGCCCATAGCAGGGTCAGCGCCGGGCTCAGGTACAGCGCCGCGCTGCCACCCTGTGCGGAAAGATGGCGCAGGCCCAGCCAGTACAGGCCGTAGCCGCCGAAGGTGGGCAGCAGCACCAGCCAGGCGAGCCCGAACAGGAATCCGCCGGACAGCGGCGGCCGCAGGCTACCCTCCGCCAGCGCCAGGCCGGCGAACGCCGGCAGCGCGGCGCCGATCTGCACGAACAGCACCACGGCCAGCGATCCCGGCGCATCGTCCCAGCGCTTCTGCAACAGGGTGGCCAGGGCCAGCGCCAGCATGCCCAGCAGCGGCAGGCCGTAGGCCCAGCCCGGCGCCCGCCCCAGCGCCAGCGCCGCATGCCCGGCCCAGAGCACCCCGGCGACGCCCAGGGCGATCCCCGGCCACTGCCCCGGCCGCGTTCGCTGCCCCGGCAGGACCAGCGCCAGCAAGGCCACCAGCAGCGGCAACAGGTCGGCCATCAGCGCCGCCACGCCCGGCGAAACGCCGAGTTCGATGGCCTTGGCGATCGGCGCGATGTAGCCCGCGTAGGCCAACGCCCCGATCAGCGCCTGGCGCCGCCACTGGCGCGCCGACAACCGGCGCAGCCCGGCCCAGGCGAAGGGCAGCAGCAGCGCCAGGCAAACGGCGAAGCGCCAGAAGCTTGTGAGGAACACCGGCGCCTGTTCCATGGCATAGCGGTAGCCGACGAAGCCGGAACTCCAGGCCAGTACCATCCCCAGTTGCACGGCCAGCAGGCGGGTCGCCCCGGGCATCGCTCGCGGGGTGCAGGTGGTCGCGCGCATCGCTCGCCTCCGTCGGTCAGGTTCGAGTCGAGGCTAGGCGGCCTCCGCCGCTACTATCAAACGAAACTATCTGCACCAGTCATGCAGGAAATCGGAACCATGAGCGCCAACCTGGATATCGAGCTGCTGCGTACCTTCCATGCCATCCTGCGCTTCGGCCGCTTTCTCGCCGCGGCCAGCCACCTCAACCGCAGCCCCTCGGCGGTGAGCACCCACGTCCGGCGCCTGGAGGAACTGGCCGGTGGCCGGCTGTTCGAGCGCGACAACCAGTCGGTGCGGCTGACCCCGCTGGGGCAGCGGTTCCAGCGCCAGACCGCCGAGCTGCTGGAAACCCACGACCGCGTGCTCGCCGGGTTGCGCAGACGGGAAGAGCCGCTGCGCGTGCGCTTCGGCATTTCCGAGGAATACGCCGGCAAGCTGCTCGGCCGCCTCCTGCCACGCCTCGGCGCGGAACTGCCGGCGCTGGAGCTGGAGGTGCTCACCGACGCCAGCGGCAGGCTGGCCGGACGCCTGCGGCGCGGCCAGCTGGACCTCGCCCTGCTGGTGCAAGCGCAAGACGAAACCCCGTACGACGGGCACTCCCGCGAGATCGGCGGCACCCAGCCGGTGTGGGTCGCCGGCCACGGCCTGCGGATCGATCCGCAACGCCCGCTGCCGCTGGCCCTGCACGGCCAGGGTTGTCCCTATCGGCAGGCGCTGCTGGAAGCCCTCGGCGCGACGGGCCGGCGCTGGCGCACGGTGGTCAGCAGTCCCGGCGCGGCGGCGCTGGAAGCGGCCATCGAAGGCGGCCTGGCGATCGGCGTGATCGACCGTGCGCGGGTCGGCCCGACGATGCGCGTGCTGGGGCCGGCGGAGGGCTTCGCCGAACTGCCCGCCCACCGCATTCGCCTGGCCTTCGCCCCGGGAGAGCGGCCGCCGGCGCTGGAGCGCCTCGGCGAACTGATCGCCGAGGAGTTCCGGCTCTGAGCCGCTACAGCGCCGGGCGCTAGACCCGCAGGCGGTGGCCGTCTGTCAGTTTCCGGCAGCATTCACTCACTGCGCGGCGATGCTTTCCCGTTCACGCCACTCGCGCAGCAACGCCTGGTGCCGGCGCCGCCCTCGATGTGCGCGCCCTGCTGTCGCAGGGTGGCGATATCGCGGTAGAGGGTGCGCAGGCTGATCCCCAGTTCGCCGGCGAGCACATGCCCGGCCACCGGGTAACGGTGCCGGCGCAGAATCTGCAGCAGGTCGAGCAGGCGCTGGCTACGGGACAGGGCGCCGACTCAAAGTTGCTCCAGGCAGTCGCGGGCGTGGTCGTCGAGGGGGACGAAGACCAGCAGGCGATCGCCGTTCTTCGGCGCCGACCACCAGTTGGTCTGCTGCAGTTCGAATTCGCCGCAGCGCGCATGACGGAAGCGCTTGAGCTGGTTTTCGATACCCATCACCTCGTTGCGCCGCCAGATCTCGCGGAACTCCGCCGAAGCCTCCAGGCAGCGCTGCAACTGCCGCTCCCACAGCGGATCGCCCATGCGCTCGACCATTGCCGCGCGGAAGAAGCCGACCATCCGCGGCAACGCCTCCTCGCGGTTGGCCATGCAGTAGCGCCAGCGCTCGTGGGTCAGCGCCAGGTAGATGCAGTTGCGGTCTTCCTCGGGGATCTCCGCCAGGTCGATGCCCACCAGCCGGCAATAGGCGCGGTTGTAGCCGCGGATGTCGAAACGGGCGTTCTGCACCATGGCCGGCAACGGGTCGAGGGCATCGAGGATGGCCTGGGTGGCGGCCGAGGGCTTCTCGCAGACCGCCCGCCGCGCCGAGGTCGGCGCGGCCAGCCCGGCGAGGTTGAACAGGTGGTGGGTTTCCGTCTCGTTGCACAGCAGGGCCCGGGCGATGGCTCCGATCACCTGCTCCGAAGCGCGTACCGCGCGGCCCTGCTCCAGCCAGGTGTACCAGGTCACGCCGACCCCGGCGAGCTGCGCCACCTCCTCGCGACGCAGGCCCGGCGTGCGTCGGCGGCCGAGGCGGGAAATGCCGACCCGCTGCGGCTCGATGCTTTCCCGCCGGCGGCGCAGGAAGGCCCCCAGCTGTTCGGCGCGGGACGGCTGCGCGGGGCTTTCCGCAGCGTGGCTGGCAGGGGCGTCGAGGGGCATGGCGAAGTCCTCCGAAGGGCAGACGGGTAGCGCCAATACCAGGATAAGCAAGAACTGGTACCGGGTTAGCCAGAAGCGCATGCTGCCAGCCCACTCCCTTCCGCACAAGGACTCCGCCCATGCCCAGCACCGTCTCGTCGTCGCGGCTCGGCCTCGCCGGGCTCTGCATCCTGCTGGCGGGGCAACTGTTGCCGATGATCGATTTCTCCATCGTCAACGTCGCCCTCGACGCCCTCGCCCATTCCCTCGGCGCCAGCGAAACCGAACTGGAACTGATCGTCGCCGTCTACGGCGTGGCCTTCGCCGTGTGCCTGGCGATGGGCGGCCGGCTTGGCGACAACTACGGCCGTCGCCGCCTGTTCGTTCTCGGCGTCGCCCTGTTCGCCGTCGCCTCGTTGCTTTGCGGGCTGGCCGGTTCGGTCTGGCTGCTGTTGGTGGCGCGCGCCCTGCAGGGCGTCGGCGCGGCGCTGGTCGTGCCGCAGATTCTCGCCACCCTGCATGTCAGCCTCAGCGGCCACGCGCATTCCCGCGCGCTGGCCGCCTACGGCGCCATCGGCGGCCTGGCCTTCGTCGTCGGCCAGGTGCTCGGCGGCTTCCTGGTCTCCGCCGACATCGGCGGCCTCGGCTGGCGCAGCGTGTTCCTGATCAACCTGCCGATCTGCCTCGGCATTCTCCTTTGCAGCCGCCGCTGGGTACCGGAGACCCGCGCCGAGCATGCCGCCCGCGTCGACGCGCCGGGCACCCTGTTGCTCGCCGCGCTGATCCTCTGCCTGCTGCTGCCGCTGGCTCTCGGCCCATCGCTGCACTGGTCCTGGCCCTGCGCCCTGCTGTTGGCGGCGGCGGTGCCGCTGCTGGCCTGGCTGTGGCGCACCGAGTTGCGCCAGGAACGCCGCCAGGCCTGGCCGTTGCTGCCGCCGTCGCTGCTGCGCCTGCCGAGCATCCGCTTCGGCCTGTTGCTGGCGATCCTGTTCTTCGCCTGCTGGAGCGGCTTCATGTTCGCCCTCGCCCTGGCCCTGCAGGCCGGCGCCGGTCTCTCGCCGGTACAGGCCGGCAATGCCTTCATCGCCCTCGGCGCCTCCTACTTCGTCTCGGCGCTGCTCACCGCCCGGGTGGCGGCGCGGATCGGCCCGGTACGCCTGCTGCTGCTCGGCTGCGTCATCCAGATGTGCGGCCTGCTCGGCCTGATGCTGACCCTGCAACGGGTCTGGCCGCAGCCGGGCATCCTCAACCTGGCGCCGGCGACCCTGGTGATCGGCTTCGGCCAGGCGTTCATCGTCAGCAGCTTCTTCCGCATCGGCCTCTCGGAGGTGCCGGCCGCCCAGGCCGGCGCCGGCAGCGCCATGCTCGCCACCGTCCAGCAGGCCTCCCTCGGCCTCGGCTCGGCGCTGCTCGGCGCGGTGTTCGCGCACAGGCTGGAGCGCCATGGCGACTACCTGGAAGCGACGCAGACGACCCTGGCCGTCGAGTTCGTCCTGATGACGCTGCTGCTCGGCGCCACCTGCCTCTTCTACCTGCGCCGCGTGCGCACGGTGCCATTGCGCTGCGACTCGCCGGGCAACTGAGGCGCGCGGCCGGGCCCTGTTCCCGGCCGCCGGCGCCCCGTATGCTGGCGCGGTCCCCCAGCCAGGCCTTCGCCCCGATGCACGACCTGCTCGCCGCCCCGCCCCCCGCCGACCTCGCCAGCCTGCTGGCCAGCCTGCGCCAGGTCGAGGCGCTGCTCGACGCCATGCCCGGCGTGGTGTTCTTCGTCAAGGACGAGCGCGCCCGCTACGTCCTGGTCAACCGCACCCTGGCACGCCGCTGCGGCGTGAAGGACAAGGCCGAACTGCTCGGCCGCAGCGCCGACGAGGTCTTCCCTTCCAGCCTCGGTCCGCTCTATGCCGAGCAGGATCGGCGCGTGCTGCGCGGCGGCGCGACGCTGGAGAACCAGTTGGAGCTGCACCTCTATCCCGGTCGCCAGCCGGGCTGGTGCCTGACCCACAAGCAGGCGCTGCGCGATGCCGACGGGGCGATCATCGGCATGGCCGGCATCTCCCACGACCTGCCGGCGGCGCAGTCGGCGCACCCGGCCTACGGCCGGCTGGCGGCGGTGGATGCGCATATCCGCGAGCACTACGACCAGCCGCTCAGCCTCGCCGATCTCACTGCCATCGCCGGGCTCTCGGTGGCGCAACTGGAACGTCACTGCAAGCGCATCTTCCAGCTCACCCCACGGCAGATGATCCACAAGGCGCGGCTCGGCGCCGCCTCGCAACTGCTCGCCGGCGACGCGCCGATCACCGAGATCGCCCTGCGCTGCGGCTACACCGACCACAGCGCCTTCAGCCGCCAGTTCAAGGCGCTCACCGGACTCTCGCCGAGCCAGTACCGCGAGACCCATCGCCAGCCCCGAAAAGCGTAACGCCTCGCCCCGCCACGGGGCGGCGGTAGCAATCCTGCTCCCTTTTGT
Source organism: Pseudomonas sp. TZ252 (assembly GCF_056110345.1). Lineage (NCBI taxonomy): Bacteria > Pseudomonadati > Pseudomonadota > Gammaproteobacteria > Pseudomonadales > Pseudomonadaceae > Pseudomonas > Pseudomonas sp. TZ252. The sequence continues at coordinate 168,030 of NZ_CM148566.1, forward strand.
AACACCGCCGGCCGCGCCCGAGCGGGGCGCAGTCCGGCGCGGCCTGGCACAGCGACGCGCCAGCCAAAGCGGTCGCGCTCCAGCGAAAGGTTTTTTATCGCCGTCGGACGAGGTTCTGGCACAGCCATTGCTCACTTAAAATATCGTATACGAAATCACAAATACGGGATTTGCCGCCCTCCCACTCAACCGCATCGCCAGAGGCCCCCATGAATACCAAGAAGACCCTTGCCCTAGCCCTCACCGCTGCCCTGGGCTGTTCCCTCGCCGGTCTCGCCCAGGCCGACAAGCTCGACGACATCATCGAGTCCGGCAAGCTGCGCTGCGCCGTCACCCTGGACTTTCCGCCGATGGGCTCGCGCGATGCACAGAACAACCCGGTGGGCTTCGACGTCGATTACTGCAACGACCTGGCGAAGGCCCTGGACGTCAAGGCGGAGATCGTCGAGACGCCCTTTCCCGACCGCATCCCGGCGCTGGTGTCGGGTCGCGCCGACGTGATCGTCGCATCCACCTCGGACACCCTGGAGCGGGCCAAGACCATCGGCATGAGCATCCCCTACTTCGCCTTCGTCAAGGTGGTACTGACCCGCGAGGACACCGGCATCGCCAGCTACGAGGACCTCAAGGGCCGCCCGGTCGGCGGCACCGCCGGCACCTTCGAGGCGCTGGCCCTGGAGAAGGACAGCAAGGCCTGGGGCGACGCCAAGGGCAGCTTCCGCGCCTACCAGTCCGAGGCCGACACCGCCCTGGCGATCAGCCAGGGGCATATCGACGCCACGGTCGTCTCTTCCACCGTCGCCGCCTCGTGGATCAAGTCGGGCAAGTACAAGGGCCTGAAGATCGCCGGTGACGCGCCCTATGACATCGACTACGTGGCCCTCGGCGCCAAGCGCAACGAATACGGCCTGCTCAACTACCTGAACCTGTTCATCAACCAGCAGGTGCGCACCGGCCGCTACGCCGAGCTGGCGCAGAAATGGGTCGGCGGCACGGCGCCGGAGCTGACCACCAGCGCGGTCTACCGCTGAAGCCGAGGGCGCGGTCCGCCGCCGGGCCGCGCCGTTTCCCCCCGTCCTGGATGCGCCGATGAAGCACGCACACCTCATCGTTCCCCGTACCCTGGTCGCCGGCAGCGCGTCCGGCGAACTGCTGTACGCACCGACCGGCCTGAGCTTCTGGGGCGGCGTCGACCCGCGCAGCGCGGAAGTGATCGACCGTCACCACCCGCTCAGCGGCCGCCATCTACACGGCAGGCTGCTGGCGATTCCCGGTGGGCGCGGCTCCTGTACCGGCAGCAGCGTACTGCTGGAACTGATCCTCGGCGGACGTGCGCCGGCGGCGATCCTCCTGCGCGAACCGGACGAAATCCTCGCCCTCGGCGCGATCGTCGCCGAGGAACTGTTCGGCCGCTCGCTACCCATCGCCTGTCTCGGCGAGCGCTTCGACGAACTCGCCGCCTATCCCTGGGCGCGCCTGGCCGACGGACGCCTGGAACTCCACCGCGATGCCCCGCCGCCGCTGGAGACCCGACCCGCCGAAGCGCTGGCGACCGATGCCGGCCCACGACTGGACGCCTTCGACCAGGCCCTGCTCGCCGGCGAACACGGCGAAGCCGCACGCCTGGCGATGCGCATCGTCCTGCGCATGGCGGCGTTGCAGGGCGCGCAACGGCTGATCGACATCCAGCGCGCGCACATCGACGCTTGCATCTACACCGGCCCGGCCGGCCTGCGCTTCGCCGAGACCCTGCGCGACCTCGGTGCCCGGGTGCGGGTACCGACCACCCTCAACGCCATCTCCGTGGACCAGCGCCGTTGGCGCGAACAGGGCGTACCCGCCGCCCTCGGCGAGCCAGCCGCGGCCCTGGCCCAGGCCTATCTCGACATGGGCGCGCAGCCCAGCTTCACCTGCGCGCCCTACCTGCTCGACGACAGCGCGCGGGCCGGCGAACAGATCGTCTGGGCCGAGTCCAACGCGGTGCTCTTCGCCAACAGCGTGCTCGGCGCACGCACCAACAAGTACGCCGACTTCATGGATATCTGCTGCGCCCTCACCGGTCGCGCGCCGCTGGCCGGCTGCCACCTCGACGAGCAGCGCCAGGCGCGGGTACTGATCGAAGTGGAAGACCTCGGCAGCGTCGACGATGCCTTCTACCCGACCCTCGGCTACCTCTGCGGCCTGCTCTGCGACGGGCAGATCCCGGCGATCAACGGCCTGCGGCAGCGGCAGCCGGACCACGACGCGCTCAAGGCCTTCGGCGCGGCGCTGGGCACCAGTTCCTCGGTGCCGATGTTCCACGTCATCGGCGTCACCCCGGAAGCCCCTGACCTGGCCAGCGCCTTCGGCGGCCGCGCGCCGCGGCGGACCCTGCGGGTCGGACGCGAGCGCCTGCGCGACGCCTGGCGCGAGCTGGACAGCGCCGGCGAGACGCGGATCGACCTGGTGGCGCTGGGCAACCCGCACTTCTCCGCCAGCGAATTCGCCCAGCTCGCCGCGCTCTGCCACGGCCGCCGCAGACACCCGGAGGTAGCGCTGGTGATCACCAGCAGCCGGCAGGTCGTCGCCCAGGCCGAAGCGGCCGGGCACCTGGCGACGCTGCAGGCGTTCGGCGCGCGGCTGGTCACCGACACCTGCTGGTGCATGCTCGACGAACCGCTGGTGCCGCCGGGCGCGCGCACCCTGATGACCAACTCCGCCAAGTATGCCCACTACGCCCCCGGACTGGTCGGCCGCCAGGTGCGCTTCGCCGGCCTCGCCGGCTGCGTCGAGGCCGCCGTCGGCGGGCGGGCCCCCGCCGGGCTGCCCGCCTGGTTGAGCGAGGACTGCTGATGTTCGACTACACCTTCCACTGGCGCTCGGCGTTCAACGCCCTGCCGGAGATGCTCGCCGGCAGCCTGGTGACGCTCCAGGTCACCGCGCTGTCGATGCTCTTCGGCATCCTCATCGCCCTGCTCCTGGCCTTCGCCCGGCTCGGCGGCAACCGCCCGCTGCGCGCCGCCGCCGGAGCCTGGATCTCCATCGCGCGGAATACCCCGGCGCTGTTCCAGATCTACATCCTCTACTTCGGCCTGGGCTCCTTCGGCCTGCACGTCAGTTCCTGGTTCGCCCTGCTCGCCGGGGTCACCTTCAACAACGCCGGCTACCTCGCCGAGACCTTCCGCGGCGGCCTCCAGGCGGTGCCCGAGACCCAGTTGCGGGCGGCCCGCTCGCTGGGCATGAGCGCGCCGCAGGCCTATCGCCTGGTGGTGATCCCGCAGCTGCTGCGGGTGGTGTTCTACCCGCTGACCAACCAGTTGGTCTGGGCCATGCTGATGACCTCCCTCGGCGTGGTGGTGGGCCTGACCGACGACCTCACCGGCGTCACCCAGGCACTCAACGTCAAGACCTTCCGCACCTTCGAATACTTCGCCCTGGCCGCCGTCCTCTACTTCGCCATGGCCAAGCTGCTGGTGCTGGCCGCCCGCCTGCTGGGCTGGCGCCTGTTCCGTTACTGAGGGGAATGCCGTGTTCACCACCAGCCTCACCGCCAACGACCTGCTGTTCCTCCTGCAAGGCGCCTGGACCACCCTCGCCATCACCGCCATGGCGATGCTGATCGGCACCCTGCTGGGTGTCGTCTTCGGCCTGCTCCGCGCCCTGCTGCCACGCGCCAGCCTGCCGCTGGCGGCGCTGCTCGACGTATTCCGCAGCGTGCCGCTGCTGATCCAGTTCGTCCTGCTCAATTCCTTCAAGAGCATCCTCGGCCTCGACTGGAGCGCCTTCGCCGTGGCCTGCCTGGTGCTCGGCGTGTACGCCGCCGCCTACTGCACCGAGGTGGTCCGCGGCGGCGTCCTCTCGGTACCGCCGAGCGTGCGCCGGGCGGCGCGTTCCCTGGGCCTGAGCTATCGCCAGGACCTGTTCCACATCGTCCTGCCGATGGCCGCCCGGGTGGCCTTCCCCGGTTGGGTCAACCTGACCCTGTCGGTGATGAAGGACACCTCGCTGGTGCTCTGGATCGGCATCGTCGAACTGCTGCGCGCCTCGCAGACCATCGTCACGCGCATCCAGGAACCGCTCTTCGTGCTCTGCATCGCGGGGCTCGTCTATTACCTCATGAGCTGGGTGATCGCGCGACTCGGCGCCCGGCTGGAACGGAGATGGCAGCAATGATCGAGATCAGCGACGTGCACAAGGCCTACGGCCAGTTCGAGGTGGTCAAGGGTGTCGACCTGAGGGTGGACAAGGGCGAGGTGCTGTCGATCATCGGCGGCTCCGGTTCCGGCAAGTCGACCCTGCTGATGTGCATCAACGGCCTGGAGCCGATCCAGCGCGGCAGCATCCGCGTCGACGGCATCGACGTGCATGCCCGCGGTACCGACCTCAACCGCCTGCGGCGGAAGATCGGCATCGTCTTCCAGCAGTGGAACGCCTTCCCCCACCTGACCGTGCTGGAAAACGTCATGCTCGCGCCGCGCAAGGTGCTCGGCAAGAGCCGCGCCGAAGCCGAGGCGATGGCGCTGAAGCAACTCACCCACGTCGGTCTCGGCGACAAGCTCAAGGTCTTCCCCCAGCGCCTTTCCGGCGGCCAGCAACAGCGCATGGCGATCGCCCGGGCGCTGGCGATGTCGCCGGACTACATGCTGTTCGACGAAGCCACCTCGGCGCTCGACCCGCAGTTGGTCGGCGAGGTGCTGGACACCATGCGCCTGCTCGCCGAGGAAGGCATGACCATGGTCCTGGTCACCCACGAGATCCGCTTCGCCCGCGACGTATCCGACCGGGTGGCGTTCTTCCGCAATGGCCTGGTCCACGAGATCGGCACCCCCGACCAGGTGATCGGCAACCCGCAGCGGCCGGAGACGGTGGAATTCCTCCGCTCGGTGCTCTGAGCCCGCCCCCGCACAGGAGATAGCCATGCGTTCGCAGCGGATCGTCCACATCGTCAGTTGCCATGCCGAAGGCGAGGTCGGCGACGTGATCGTCGGCGGCGTCGCCGCGCCGCCCGGCGCCACCCTCTGGGAACAGTCGCGCTGGATCGCCAGAGACCAGGACCTGCGCAACTTCGTCCTCAACGAACCGCGCGGCGGAGTGTTCCGCCACGCCAATCTGCTGGTGCCGGCCAAGGACCCGCGCGCGCAGATGGGCTGGATCATCATGGAGCCGGCCGACACCCCGCCGATGTCCGGTTCCAATTCGCTGTGCGTGGCCACCGTACTGCTCGACAGCGGCATCCTGCCGATGCGCGAACCGCTGACCCGGCTGCTGCTGGAAGCGCCGGGCGGGCTGATCGAGGCCCGCGCGGAATGCCGCGACGGCAAGGCCGAGCGGGTGGAAATCCGCAACGTGCCGTCGTTCGCCGACCGCCTCGACGCCTGGATCGAAGTCGAGGGCCTCGGCTCGCTACAGGTCGACACCGCCTACGGCGGCGACAGCTTCGTCATCGCCGACGCCCGGCGCCTGGGCTTCGCCCTGCGCGCCGACGAGGCCGCCGAGCTGGTCGCCACCGGCTTGAAGATCACCCACGCGGCCAACGAACAACTGGGCTTCCGCCACCCGACCAACCCGGACTGGGACCATCTGTCCTTCTGCCAGCTGGCCGCGCCGCCGGAGCGCCGCGACGGTGTCCTCGGCGCGAGCAACGCGGTGGTCATCCGCCCCGGCAAGATCGACCGCTCGCCCTGCGGCACCGGCTGCTCGGCGCGGATGGCGGTGCTCCAGGCGAAAGGCCAGCTGCGGGTCGGCGAACGCTTCGTCGGGCGCTCCATCATCGGTTCGGAATTCCACTGCCACATCGAGTCGCTGACCGAACTCGGCGGCCGTCCGGCGATCCTCCCGTGCCTGTCCGGGCGGGCCTGGATCACCGGCATCCACCAGTACCTGCTCGACCCGGACGATCCCTGGCCGCAAGGCTATCGGCTGTCCGACACCTGGCCCGGCGGCCACTGCTGACCACCCCGCCCGACCGCAGGCAGCGGCCGGGCGGAAACCGATCCGGCGCGTACCGGATCGCCCACGACGGCGAACGCTGCCGTCGCCCTGTGACTCGGACCGCAGCGGTTCGATTGAATTCGTATACGAAATACGAAAAAAGGAGAAACCATGAGCAAGCACGTCAACTGGAGCGGCGTATTCCCCGCGGTCACCACCCAATTCAACGCCGATTTCTCGGTGAACCTGGAGGAAACCCACACGGTCATCTCCAACCTGGTGCGCGACGGCGTGTCCGGGCTGGTGGTATGCGGCAGCGTCGGCGAGAACACCTCGCTGACCATCGAGGAGAAGATGGCCGTCACCGAGGTCGCCAAGGATGCCTCCGGCGGCCGCGTGCCGGTGATCTGCGGGATCGCCGAGTTCACCAGCGCCGGCGCGGCGAAGGTGGCCAAGGCGGTGGAGCGGGTCGGCGTCGACGGCATCATGGTGATGCCGGCGCTGGTCTATTCCTCCAAGCCGCACGAAACCGCCGAGCATTTCCGCAGCGTGGCCAGCGGCACCGACCTGCCGGTGATGGTCTACAACAACCCGCCGATCTACCGGAACGACGTCACCCCGGACATCCTGGTTTCCCTGGCCGACTGCGAGAACATCGTCTGCTTCAAGGACAGCTCCGGCGACACCCGCCGCTTCATCGACGTACGCAACCAGGTGGGCGAGCGCTTCATCCTCTTCGCCGGGCTCGACGACGTGGTCCTGGAAAGCGTGGCGGTGGGTGCCCAGGGCTGGATCTCGGGAATGTCCAACGTGTTCCCGAAGGAAGGCGAGACCATCTTTCGCCTGGCCAGGGCCGGGCGCTTCGCCGAGGCGATGCCGATCTACGAGTGGCTGATGCCGATCCTCCATCTCGACGCCCGTCCCGACCTGGTGCAGTGCATCAAGCTCTGCGAGCAACTCGCCGGTCGCGGCAGCGCCCTCACCCGTCCACCGCGCCTGGCCCTGCGCGGCGCCGATCGCGAGCACGTCGAGCGGATCATGGCCAAGGCCCTGGCCAGCCGGCCGGCGCTGCCGGACGTCGGCTTGTAGCCGACGCCCCGCCCTCGCCGCCTCGCTCCCCGGGGAGCGGCCGGCGAGGGCCAGCGGCAGAGCATTCCGTCCACCGTCCCCAGGGAGGCCCCATGCCCAGCATCCTCGGTCACAACTACGTCGGCGGCGCTCGCAGCGCCGCCGGCAACCTCATCCTGCGCAGCCTCGACGCCGACAGCGGCGAAGCGCTGCCCTACGCCTTCGTCCAGGCCACCGAGGCGGAGGTCGACGCCGCCGCCCGCGCCGCCGAACGCGCCTATCCACACTACCGGCAACTGTCCGCCACGCGCCGCGCCGGATTCCTCGAGGCGATCGCCTCGCGCCTCGACGCCCTGGGCGACGACTTCGTCGCCCTGGTCCGTCGCGAGACCGCGCTGCCCGCCGCACGTATCGAGGGCGAACGGACACGTACCGCCAACCAGTTGCGGCTGTTCGCCGAAGTCCTGCGGCGTGGCGACTTCCACGGCGCGCGCATCGATCGCGGACAACCCGGGCGTACCCCGCCGCGCCCCGACCTGCGCCAGTGGCGAATCGGTCTCGGCCCGGTGGCGGTGTTCGGTGCCAGCAACTTCCCGCTGGCCTTTTCCACCGCCGGCGGCGACAGCGCCGCCGCCCTGGCCGCCGGCTGTCCGGTGGTGGTCAAGGCCCACGGCGGACACATGGCCACAGCCGAATGCGTGGCCGACGCGATCCTCCAGGCGGCGGCCGACAGCGGCATGCCGGACGGGGTATTCAACATGGTCTACGGCAGCGGCGTCGGCGAGGCGCTGGTGCGCCATCCGGCCATCCGCGCGGTCGGCTTCACCGGTTCGCTCAAGGGCGGGCGCGCACTGTGCGACCTGGCAGCGGCGCGGCCGCAGCCGATCCCGGTGTTCGCCGAGATGAGCAGCATCAATCCGCTGGTGGTGCTCCCCGAAGCCCTGCGCCGGCGCGGCCGGCAGGTGGCGGAGGAGCTGGCCGCCTCGGTGACGCTCGGCTGCGGCCAGTTCTGCACCAAGCCGGGCCTGGTGCTTGGCCTGCGCTCCCCCGGCTTCGACGCCTTCGTCGCGGCCCTGGGCGAGGCACTGGCCGCCAGGCCGGCACAGAGCATGCTCAACGCCGGCACCTTGCGCAGCTATGTCGAAGGACTGCAACGCCTGGAGCGCCACCCCGGCATCCGGCGCCTGGCCGGCGCGCCACAGGAAGGGCGGCAGGCCCATCCGCAGTTGTTCAAGGCCGACGTGGGCCTGTTGCTGGAAGGCGACGAACTGCTCCAGGAAGAGGTGTTCGGCCCGGCCACCGTGGTCGTCGAGGCGGCCGACGAGGAACAGCTTGCCCGCGCGCTGGACAACCTGCACGGCCAGTTGTCGGCGACCCTGATCGGCGAAGCGGACGACCTCGCGGCGTTCGCCGGGCTGGTCCCGCTGCTCGAACGCAAGGCCGGGCGCCTGCTATTCAACGGCTATCCGACCGGCGTCGAGGTGTGCGACGCCATGGTCCACGGCGGCCCCTACCCGGCCACCTCCGACGCTCGCGGCACCTCGGTGGGAACCCTGGCCATCGAGCGTTTCCTGCGCCCGCTGTGCTACCAGGACTACCCCGACAGCCTGCTCCCGGACGCCCTGAAGAACGCCAACCCGCTGGGCCTGCTGCGCCTGGTCGATGGCCGGAGCACGCGCGAGGCGCTGGATTGAGCACGCCTGGGAGCCTGGATGGCGGATAGCGCCGTTGGCGCTATCCGCCCTACGCAGTCGTCCTCGTTGCGCCACGCTGTCCGGTCGGCCCCTCGCCTTGCGCTCACTCCAGCAACGCCAGCAGCTCCCGGTGCAACGCCTCGGGAATCGTCACGCCGTCCCTGGCGCTGCGTTCGCGCGCTTCGAAGCGTCGCTGCGAGGGCAAGCGCGCGCCCTGTTCGACGATGCCTTCGAACAGCGTCTCGGCGCGCGCCAGGTGCTCCTCCGCCGAGGCGCCGAGCATGCGCCGCGGATCAATGGCGATCAGCAGTTCGCCACCGTAGGGAGAAGAACGGCTGCCCTCGTCGTAGGCCAGCGACTCGGCACTGGTCAGGTCGCCGATCAGCGGACCGGCGAGCAGTTCGACCATCGCCGCCAGGGCCGAGCCCTTGTGCCCGCCGAAAGTGAGCATGGCGCCTCGCAACGCCGCGCTGGCATCGGTGGTCGGCTCGCCCTGCTCGTCCACCCCCCAGCCCAGCGGGATCGGCTTGCCGGCGCGTTCGTGCAACTGGATCTCGCCACGCGCCACGGCGCTGGTGGCGAAGTCGAAGACGAACGGCGGGCCGTCCGGACGCGGCCAGCCAAAGGCGATCGGGTTGGTGCCGAAGATCGGCTTGCGTCCGCCCGCCGGCGCCACCCAGGCATGACTCGGCGTGGTCGCCAGGGCCACCAGGCCCGCCTCGGTGAGTGCCTCGACCTCAACCCATAGCGCGGAGAAATGCACACAGCGGTTCACCGCCATCGCCGCGATACCCTGGCTGCGGGCCTTCTCCAGCAGATGCGGCAGCCCCAGCCGGAATGCGCACTGGGAGAACCCGCCATGGGCGTCGACCCGCAGCAGGCCGGGAGCGATGTCGTGCAGTTCCGGCTCGGCGTCGGCGGATACCTTGCCAGCCTTCAGGGTGGCGATGCAGCCGAGCAACCGCCAGATACCGTGGGACGCGCATTCGTCACGCTCCCCCGCCACCAGGGTATCGGCCACCGCCTGTACATGGGCTTCGCTGAAAGCGTGCCGGCGCAGGATGCGCACGGCCAGCTCACGGACCTCGTCCAGCGTCATTCGGATCACGGGCTTCTCCTTGTTCGACCAATCCCTAGGGTGGCCTGCCGCGACAGCCTTCTCTTGACCTCAATCGACCCGGAGCATGCCGAAAACGGCACAACCGGCTCGAGCACATCGAAAACTTACAGAAAATTCCTAGCAATCATGTAAGGCAATTCCAAATAGCCCCGCAGACCATCAAGAAACCCTTCCGCGCCCCGCTACAGGACCAAGCACCTTCCCACAGCCCGGTCGGAGACCACCCCATGCTTCTTCGTCGTATCGCCATCACCCCACGCGCCGTCATCGGCTTCGCCATCCTCGCCTCGCTGCTGGTGGCGCTCGGCCTCTTCGCGCACAACCGCATGGGTTCGCTGAACCGCGCCGCCAAGGATATCGGCGAGGTCTGGCTGCCCAGCGTCGAAGCCTCGGCCCAGCTCAGCGGCCTGATGAGCGAACTGCGCCTCGGCGAGATGAACCACGTGCTGCTGCACGACGCCACGCGCATGCGCCAGCAGGAACAACGGATGGACGAGGTCATCGCTACCCTCGCCAGGGTGGAAAGGGAATACCGCCCCTTGCTGGTCCTGGACGAGGAGCGCGCGTTGCTCGACCAGTTCGTCCAGCGCCAGCAGGAATACCTCGAAGGACACGCCGCCCTGCTCGCGCTGTCCCGTGACAACCGTACCGACGAAGCCAGCGTGCTGATGGGCGGGGCCCAGTTGCAGCGCTACGAGCAGGTGCAGCGGACCCTGAAGCAACTCATCGCCCTCGACCGCGAGGCCGCCCGCGCCTCCACCGCCGAAGCCGCCGATGTCTACTCCCGGGCCTCCACCGCGATCCTCGCGGTGCTGCTGGTGGCCCTGGCGGCCAGCGTGACGATCGCCTGGCTGCTGACCCGCAGCATCGTCGTGCCGATCCGCCAGGCGGTGTCCTGCGCCGACCGCATCGCGGCCCGCGACCTGACCGGCGAGATCGCCAGCGACGGCGACGACGAGCCGGCGCAACTGATGAAGGCCATGCGCAGCATGCAGGCCAGCCTGCACGACACCATCGAGCAGATCGGCGATTCCGCCGCGCTGCTGGCCGCCGCTGCCGAGCAACTGAACGCGGTGACCGAGGAAGGCAACCGGTCGCTGGCCCGGCAGAACGATGAGATCGAGATGGCCGCCACCGCGGTCAACGAAATGAGCGCGGCGGTCGAGGAGGTCGCGCGCAACGCCAGCTCCACCGCCGAGGCCTCCAGTCTCTCGGAACGGGCCGCCGGCAACGGCCGCGCACGGGTCGGACAGACCGTCCGCTCGATCCGCCAGATGAACGCCGAGATCGGCCAGACCGCGCGCCTGGTGGAAGGCCTGGCCAGCCAGGCGCAGGACATCGGCAAGGTGCTCGACGTGATCCGCGCCATCGCCGAGCAGACCAACCTCCTCGCCCTCAATGCCGCCATCGAGGCCGCCCGCGCCGGCGAGCAGGGCCGCGGATTCGCGGTGGTCGCCGACGAAGTGCGCGCCCTCGCCCACCGCACCCAGCAATCGACCCATGAGATCGAAGGCATGATCGCCAGCGTCCGCGAGGGCACCGACACCGCGGTGTCCGCGATGCGCGAGAACGACCAGCGCGCCCGGCAGATGCTCGACGAGGCCGAGGCCGCCGACCACGCCCTGGGCGAGATCGCCGAGCACGCCACGCGGATCAACGAGCGCACCCTGGTGATCGCCAGCGCTGCCGAAGAGCAGGCCCACGTCGCCCGCGAGGTCGACCGCAACCTGGTGAACATCCGCGACGTTGCCGTGCAGACCACCCAGGGCGCCGAGCAGACCCGCGGCGCCAGCCACGAGCTGTCGCGCCTGGCCAACGACCTCAAGGGCATGATCGGTCGCTTCGTGGTCTGACCCGCAGGCGAGCTAGGGCGTCGCGCGGCGCAGCACCAACTGCCCGCCGTCGCCCTTCTGCACCCGGTAGTCGCCCTCGCCCTGGCGACCGAGGAGCATCAGGGTCAGGCCGCCGCGTTCGAGCAGCGCGATCCCGGCCGGGGTAGGCCTCCAGGCGCGCGGCTCGCTGGGCAGCCAGCGCGTGAGGCAGGCGGTATCGCCGCCCAGGTCGTAGCCACTGGCTTCCGCCACTTCGCTGTCGCGCAGCTCCAGGTGGCAGATCGCGGGCGCCTCGTCCTGCTGCAGGGTCCATTGCCCGGCGAGATCGGAAGCGCTGAGAAGAATCAGACTGCTGGCCATACTGATACCTGTGCTGAAAAAACCGCAGAGCAAGCAAACCATCCTGGAGAGCTTCGCGCTTGCCGACATCGAGAGATCTCCTTCAAGCCTGGAACATCGGATAACACGGCGAACGCCGCCCGCCATCCTCGCTTCGAACGCCAGCGCGCGCCAGGCGCCGCGGGCCTCCGTTCGTCCGCCAGGCCGCCGGCCCACGGGCGCGCCACAGTTCACAACTTCGCTCCTGTGGAAGACACCTATCAATTCGAACAGTGCCCGGCCGGCCGAAGGGCCGCGGTTCGTACCGCCGCACCGAACCGCGCCCGCTTCAGCGCGTCAGACGACGATGTCGGCCTGGGTCGCCTGGCCGATCAGATTGATCGCGAAATCGGCATGGGCGTCCCCGCTGAAGTCGATCGCCAGGCTGCCGGCCTTGCTCGCCGCGTCGTAGGACAGGATCGCCTGGCCGGCCTTGCCGGCGAAGGCGTCGACGTATTGCAGCACCAGCCCGCCGTTGACGAAGGCATCCAGCCCGGACAGGTCGATCTTGTCCTGGCCGCTGACGAAGTCGCGCAGGGTATCCGGCGCCGCCGCGGAGGACTCGGCGATATCGCCGTAGACGAAGGTGTCGGCCCCCGCGCCGCCCCACAACTGGTCCGCGCCGAGGCCGCCGTAGAGGATGTCGTTGCCGGCGCCGCCCTTGAGCACGTTGGCCACGTCGTTGCCGATCAACAGGTCGCTACCCGAGCCGCCGATGGCGTTTTCCACGGTGACCCCGGCAGCGATCGACACATTGCCCTTCAACCCGCCGACATCGGACAGCGCCTTCTCGTTGAGGTTGATCTTCTGGTTCTGGCTGAAGCCGGAGAAGTCCAGGGTGTCGTTGCCGCCGGCGTCCCACACCGAGAACACCAGCTTGGAACTGGACGAGGTGGCGCTGTAGAAGTCGCGCTCGGTGTTGGAGTTGAAGCCGTACACCGTGTCGCCGGTGCGGGTGGTCAGGTTGGCCCCGTAGAGCTTCTGGATCGCCGCGATGTCGTCCAGCAGCGGTGCCGAGGAATAGGCGCCCTTGAAGTCCTGGCCGGTGTTCTGCTCTTCCCAGTAGCTCATCACCGAATAGGCGCGGGTGTCCTCGGCGTAGGTAGCGTCGGCGTAGGTGGGATCGCCCTCGCCGGCGTTGTAGTCGCCGGGGTGGCTCAGGCCCAGGGTATGGCCGATCTCGTGGGTCAGGGTCTGGCGTCCGTAGTTGCCGTTGGCCGGATTGACGTTGGCGCTGTAGCTGCTGTTGATCAGGTACCAGGATTGCCCCTTGAGCGCATCCGGTACATCCGGCAGGAAGGCGAACGCCGCACCGCCGACACTACTGCTGAAGTTGCCGAAGGTCAGGTCGCCCTGATCGCCCTGGCCGGCGTCGACGAAGTGGATATTCGTGACGTCCGACCAGGATTGCAGCGACAACTTGGCCTGGGCCTGCTGCTGCGCGGAAAAGGCGCTGAACTTGCCCAGCGAGTAGATATCGCTGACATACTTCCACGGCGTATTGAAGAAGTCGTTCGGTTTGGTCAGGAACGAATAGGACAGGGTCAGTACCGAGTCGCCCGGCGCTTTCTGCCAAGACGCCTGTTCGCGGAGGATCTGCTCCGCCGCCTGGTCGACGGTATAGGACGGATGGCCATTGACCAATTCGTCCCCGCCCCGCGCATAGGCATGCAGGAAGTTGTCTACCTGGGTATACGCATCGCTACGACCTTTCAATGCAAGAGAATTGCTGGACATTGTCATATCCCTTTAAGTTGTAAAGGAAATAACTCGGATACAATTATCGGATGGATAATTGCAGTTATCGGCCAGATCAGGCCGAAGTCCAAACTGACACAGCTCATTTTCCAATGTCCACAGGTTTCACGAAAAAAATTAAGCTGCACTTAAAGCATATGCACGAACGAATTCCGCATATATGAAATCATGCAGGAAATATAAAACCACCGAAGACACTGGAATATTATAAAAACCGTTTCATATAAATAGCGCCTTATTGGAAAAACAATTCCGTGCATATTGTTCGACTTCTGTCGACCCGCCCGGGACATCGACTTCACGCCAGGCGAACAATTGCCTGCACGTCCTTCGCGGTCTCAATTGAGCGCGCCCCGGTTTTCCTCCGTATCGGTCTTCGACAGGGTGTGCAGCGGCGCCGGGCAATCCGTCGTCGCGCAGTCGCGGCGGCGCGCCGGCGTCTCGCCGGAAACGAAGTTCGCCGCCACCAGTTCCAGGTCGGCTTCGTCCAGCACCCCGGCGTAGAAACGCAGGCGTGCCCAGGCCGTGAGGTAGTCGTACTTGGCCTTGGACAGCTCGTTCATCGCGCTGTACAGCGCCTGCTCGGCGTTCAGCAGGTCGAGGTTGACCCGCACCCCGGCGGCGATGCTCTTGCGCGTGGCCATCACCAGCGTCCGCGCCGAATCCACGGTCATCTCGTAGGCGCGGATCTTCGCCGCGCTGCTGCTGCTCTGGTTGTACATCTTGCGCACCTGGTTGAGGGTCTCGCGGACCTTGTCGTCCAGGTCGTAATGGCTCTTCTCCATGCGATGCGTGGCCTGGCGCGTCGCCGCCAGGGTCTCGCCGCCGGAGAACAGCGGAACGCTCAACTGGATGCCGACGCTGTCGGTCTCGTAGCGCTGGTTGTAGGTATTCTCCGAACCGGACTTGGACTTGCCGGTGCTGGCGTACAGGCCCAGGCGCGGCAGGAAGTCGGCGCGGTTCTGCTCGACCTCGTAGCGGGCCACGTCCACCGCGTGGCGCAGCGAGGCCAGCTCGGGATTCTCGGCCAGCGCCAGGTCGCGCCAGGCGGTGTAGCTGGCAGGGCTCAGCGGGCGCACCTGGAAGCGTTCGCCGAGCGGCGCCAGGTCGGCGATCTCCAGCGGCGCTCCGACCAGTCGCTCCAGTTCGCGCAGGGCGGCATCCTGGCTGTCCCGCGCCTCGATTTCCTGGGCCTGGGCCAGGTTGAAGCGGGCCTGGGTCTCCAGGGTGTCGGTGCGGGTGCCGTTGCCGCGCTCGAACTGGCGCTGGTTGAGCTGGAACTGCTCGCGGTAGGAGCGTTTCTGCGCCCGCGCCAGTTCGATCTGGTCCTGGGCCAGCAGCGCGCCGGTATAGGCTTCCAGGACCCGGACCAGCAGTTCCTGGCTCTGGCTGCGGAAGCGCTCGTCGGACAGCAGCGCCTGGGCCACGCCCTTGCGGTAGCGGCTGAAGGCCTCGTAGTCGAACAACGGCTGTTGCAGGCTGAGGGTGGAGACGTAGCTGTCGTAGTCGCGGTCTTCCTTGAAATCGCCGCGGGTGGTGGTCTGGGTCACATCGGACCAGCTGCGCCCACGGTTGTAGCTGTACACCAGGCGCGGCAGCAGCGCCGCGCGGCCGAGCGCACGGTATTGCCTGCCGGCCTCGTGCTCCTGGATCGCGGCCTGGAACTGCGGGTCGTTCTCCAGGGCCAGGTGATAGCCGTCCAGCAGGCCGAGGGCGAAGGCGTCCTCGCGCAGCAGCAACAGGAAGGCGCCGAACAGCCAGGTCATCAGGCGGCGCATGGTCATCGGTCAGTTCTCCGCCAGCGCCACGTGGGCGCGGTCGAACAGGGGCTTGAACAGGTAATTGAGCAGCGAGCGCTCGCCGGTGCGGACGAACACCTGCACCGCCATCCCCGGGCGGATCTGCAGGCCCTTCAGCTTACCCATCGCGGCCGCGTCGACCTGGGCGCGCAGCGCGTAGTAGGGCTGCTTGTTCTGCTCGTCGAGCAGGCGGTCGGCGCTGACCATGGTCACCTCGCCGGTGACCCGCGGGGTCTTGCTCTGGTTGAAGGCGGTGAACAGCATCTCCACCGGCAGCCCGCTGTGGATCCGGTCGACCAGGTTCACCGCGAGCTGGCCCTCCACTTCCAGGCTGTCGCTGTTGGGCACGATGTACATCAGCAATTCGCCGGGGCCGATCACCCCGCCATCGGTGAACACCTTCAAGCCGGCCACGTAGCCGCTGACCGGCGCGCGGATCTCGGCGTGGCGCAGTTCGTAGCGCGCCGAGGACAGCTCCTCCCAGAGCGTCCGCGCATTGACCTGGGTTTCCGCCAGTTGCCCGTTGACTTCCTTGCGGTACTCCTCCTCGCGTTGGGCGATGCGCATCTGCGCCTCGGCGATGCTCTGGCGGATCTGCCCGAAGCGACCGCTGCTCTCCGATAGCCGGGCGTTCACCTCGGCCAGTTGGCGCTCCTGTTCGAGCAACTGGTTGCGCGGCATGTAGCCTTCCTCGGCGAGGTCGCGCGCACCGCTCAACTGGCTGTTCAACAGGCGTTGTTGCAGGCGCTGGTTGCCCTCGGTCTGGCGCAACCCTTCGAGCTGGGCGCGCAGCCCCTCGATGTTCGCCCGCAATGCGGAGAGTTCGTTGGCCAGCGCGGTCTGGCGGCTGTGCAGCAACTGCCGCTGCAACTCCAGGCGCTCGCCGAGGGTCGGCAGCGGGGCCTGCTCGGCCAGCCCCGCGGGCATCTCCAGGGTCCGCCGGCCGTCGTATTCGGCCTGCAGGCGCGCCTGGTTGAGCCGCGCGTTGGCGTACCGGTTGAGCAGCGAATCGACGTTGGCCCGGGCCTGGGTCGGTTCCATGCGGATCAGCGGCTCGCCCGCCTCCACATGCTGGCCGTCGCGCACTAGGATGTGCTTG
Organism: Pseudomonas sp. TZ252; assembly: GCF_056110345.1. NCBI lineage: Bacteria > Pseudomonadati > Pseudomonadota > Gammaproteobacteria > Pseudomonadales > Pseudomonadaceae > Pseudomonas > Pseudomonas sp. TZ252. Next base: position 184,688 of record NZ_CM148566.1, read on the forward strand.
ACCACCCCGCCCAGCGGATGCTGCACCGACTTGCGCTGGCCGGAGATGATCACCGTGGCCGGCACCGCCACGCCCTGGTCGAGCGGCGCGAAGGCGGCCCAGAGCAGCGCGCCGCCGAAGCCGAACAGGACCAGCAGCCAGCCCAGTCGCGCATAGGCGTTCTCGTCGCGTTTCACCGTGCGGGTCATTCCACACCTCCCTGGCGCGGCGCGGCCACCACCTGCGGCGCGCCGTAGCCGGCCACCCGGTAGTCCGCGCGCTGCTGCGACGCCGACGCGGCGCGCTGGTTGTTCAAGGCGGCGAGCACCTGGTCGCGCTCGCCGTACAGGTGCAACTGGCCGGCGTTCAGCGCCAGCAGGCGGTCGGCGCAACCCAGCACGCCGGCCCGGTGGGTGATCAGCAGCACCGTGCAGCCACGCGCCTTGAGCGCCTGGATCGCCGCCAGCAGCGCCTGCTCGCCGCTGTCGTCGAGGTTCGAGTTGGGTTCGTCGAGCACCACCAGGGTCGGCGCGCCGTACAGCGCCCGGGCCAGGGCGATGCGCTGGCGCTGGCCGCCGGAAAGCCCGGCGCCGCCGACGCCGAGCACGGTGTCGTAGCCCTGCGGCAGGCGCAGGACCAGTTCATGGACCCCGGCCAGGCGCGCCGCCTCCACCACCTTGTCGGCCTGCACCTCGCCGAAGCGGGCGATGTTTTCCGCCACCGTGCCGGCGAACAGTTCGATGTCCTGCGGCAGGTAGCCGATGCGCGGGCCGAGGGTCTCGCGCTCGTACTGGCGGATCTCGGCGCCGTCCAGGCGCACGCTGCCGTGCAGGGTCGGCCAGATGCCCAGCACAACCCGCGCCAGGCTCGACTTGCCGGAGCCGGACGGACCGATCACGCCGACCACCGAGCCGGCCGGGATCGCCAGGGTCAGACCACGCAGGGTGCGCGCCTCGCTGCCGGGCGGCGCCGCGTCCAGCGATTCCAGCAGCAGGTGGCCACGCGGCTCGGGCAATTCCATGCGCCGCTCGCGGGCGGGGAATTCGTCGAGCAGGCCGCTCAGCCGGCGATAGGCATCGCGCGCTGCGCCCCACTGCTTCCACACGCCGATCAGTTGGTCGATGGGCCCCAGCGCACGGCCCATCAGGATCGAGCCGGCGATCATCATCCCCGGGGTGATGCGTCCCTCCACCGCCAGCCAGGCGCCGAGGCCGAGCACCAGGGATTGCAGGGCGATGCGCAGGTATTTGCTCAGCGCGTTGATCCGCGCCGCGCGCTCGCTGGCCAGGCTCTGCTGGTCGAGGAACGCCTGGTGCAGCCGTTCCCAGCGCCCGCGCATGCTGCCGAGCATGCCCATCGCCTCGATCACCTCGGCGTTGCGCAGGTTGTTGCTGGCCAGTTGGCCGGACTTGATCGACAACTCGCCGGCCTTGGCCAGCGGCGCACGGGTGGCGCGTTCGTTGAACCAGGCGAGGGCCATCAGGGCCAGCGCGCCGACCAGCGAGAGCAGGCCGAGCCAGGGGTCGAAGAGGAAGATCACCAGCAGGTAGACCGGGAACCAGGGTGCGTCGAAGAAGGCGAACAGCGCCTGGCCGGTGATGAACTGGCGCAGGGTGGTCAGGTCGTGCAGCGCCTGGCTGGCCTCCTGGCCGCCGGCGCGCAGGTTGCGTTCGAAGGCGGCGGCGTAGATCCGCCCGTGCAACTGGCCGTCGAAGCGTTCGCTGACCCGCACCAGGACGAAGCTGCGCAGCGCCTCCAGCGCGCCCATGAAGACGAACACGCCAAGCGCCATCAGGGTCAGCATCAACAGGGTGACTTCGTTGGCCGAGGACAGCACGCGGTCGTACACCTGCAGCATGTACAGCGAGGGCACCAGCATCAGCAGGTTGATCACCCCGGAGAACGCCGCCACGCTGCGCAATGCGCCGCGGCTGGCCGCCAGGGCCTGTTTGATTTCGTTGGTAACGCTGGAACCGAGCCTTGCCATCGAGCGCGCTCACTTCTGCCACGACTGCCGCTGGAATCCCGAATGAGCCCGGATGGCACCTCCCTGTGCCGGGCGTTCCCTCGCCGTCAGGCGGCCAGGGCCTGATGCTCCGGCGCCGGGTCGGCGCCGATCAGCTGGATTGTCGGCGGCGCCGCTTCGCCGCCGTGGCCGAGCAGCGCCGCGAGCACCTTGCCGGCCCCGTCCAGTGCGCTGTGCGCGGTATCCCCGGCGATACCGGCGACGATCGACAGGTCATTGTCGAGGTCATGCACCAGCTCGATCTGGCCCTTCGGCCCGACCCCGGCGACATCGACACCGGCAATCGTTTGCGCATACAGCTTGCTGTCGAAGTGCAGGTCCAGCGTCGGCAGCGAGACACCGATGTCCTTGACCACCGGCACGTAGCCGAGGATGCCGCCGACGATGGGCAGGTCCTTGAGGGTCACCTCGTTCCAGCTCAGCAGCTTGACCTCGTTGTAGCTACCCAGCTCCAGGGTGCCGCCGAGATTGGCCACGCCGAGGTTGTAGCTGGGTCCGGCGATACCGTAGAACTTGGCGCTGAAGCCTTCCTTGTCGACCGAGCCGACCACTCCCAGGCCGCCGAGGTTGAGCGGCGCCAGCACCGGCACCAGCGGCGCGGTGATCGGATTCAGCGCCAGGGCTGCGGTGACCAGCGGAGTCAGCGGCGTCTCGCCGCCGAAGGTCAGGCCTTGCTCGGTGAAGGAGACGTTGATCGGCAGCGGGCCGAGGATGCCGCGGCTATCGGGAATCACGCCCTGGTCGTGATTGCCGCCGAGCAGCGAGCCGATCACATTGACCCCGAGCAGGCCGTCGCTATTGCCGAGGCTTAGCGAGCCACCCTGGTAGGCGGCGTGATAGAGATCGTTGGCGGCCTTCAGGCTGTCGCTGCCGAATTCCCAGGCATGGCCGACGGTGGCACCGACGCCCTGCCCCAGGTCACCGACCAGTTTCAGGTAATCCTCCGGCTCGACGCGCCCGTGCAACAAGTCGTCGGCGATCGCCAGCGAGTTGCCGGCCAGCCCGCCCAGCGTGCCGACCGCGGAGCCTACGGTGTCGAGGGCGTCGCCGGCGATCTCGCCGAGCGTGCCGGCCACCGCGCCGACCGTACCCTCCAGCGCCTGCTCCACGCTGGCAACGGCGTCATGCACCGATGTAAGCGCTTCGTGCACCTGCTGCTCCACGGCGTCGACGGTGGAGCCCACCAATGTCCTGGCCACGTCCGCCACCGCCGTGACGGCGGTGGCGGCCACCTGCGTCGCACGCTCGTAGACCTGGCCGAACAGGTTCGCGGCTGCATTGAATAATCCCATCTTCTGTTCCTCGATTGAGTTGTCTCGGTTATCGCGTTTCCGGCGCAGGTCACTGTTTACCGACCGAACCGGTCACGCGGTTAAGCGCAGTCAGTGAGTTCCGCGAGAAAACGGAACGCGGGTACCTGAAAGTTCATCAGGCCTGGCGACAACTTGTTTTTATTGGAAGACAGGAGCCCCCCGAGGGCGAAACCCATTTAATCCCGAGCAGCCCGCAACAGAGCGCTCTCCACCGCTTCGCCTGTTAAGTAGGACTAACATGGGAAAGGCAAATTTGTACCACCACTTAAATCAGTTCAATACTTTGGTTGGGCATACCGGCCTGTCAGTTCTGCCAGGTGGATTTCCAAGCCCCTGATTCCTAAACGGATTATTGACGCTTTTAATTAATATCGAATGACGGACGGTCGCCCCGGTACGAACTCTGACGAAAATCAGAAATGAAGAAAGGGTTATATCCTTATGCACCAAAGTGCCGAGCCGCCCTCGCGGCGTGCCCAACTAGCGTGCAACTTCGGCAGCGCCCTCTTCGAAGAAGCGAATGACACTTTTGCGTGGCTCATAAGGAATACTCTTATTACGTGAAGCGCATCACAAAATATTGAATCGAACAGTCCAGGCGGATTGTTTTCTCCTGGTAAACGATGATTAACGGCGCGCTCCAAGGCCGGGTTATTTCAATGAATCGCTTCAGCCAACGCCTTGCCTGCCGATAGCCTCTGCCGTCACCCGTTCCCGCCCTTGCTCCCCGCCTTGCCTGCCCCTATCCTGCGCCCGTCACGGCCAAATCCGTGACCGGGTTTGACAGCCCGAAGAGACGGCGCGATGCGCCGAGCGGTGCATGCGAAAGCAGCGAATGCTTTTGCAGGCATCGGCTCGACCGCAGTTTTCCAACTGCGGGCCTTCATGGCGGATCGCGTGGGGAGACCCTCGTGGTCTGCCGGTTCCGTTTCCCGGTCTGTCAACCCTGCGCGATCCTGCCTCCATCGATTGACAGCGAAGGCGGCAGGTCATGTGACTCTCAGAAACGGAGTACCCAGCATGACGAAGGATGAAAAGGAAAAGACCCACGTCGACGCAATCATCGAACGCTACAAGGACCTGATGGTCGAGATTCCCCCCGCCGACCGGCAACCCGGTCTCTCCCTGCTCTGGCCGGTTCCCGCCCAGCCCGCCATCGACAAGGGCGTCCGCCAGGCCGAGAACTGGCTTGCCGACCAGATCGAAGGCCAGCTCTGGACCGCCTTCGCCTTCGGCCGCGACAGCCTGCCCACACCGATGCAGAAGACCGCCTTCGAAGTGGCCTTCCTGACGCGCCTGCAGCAGCGCCTGGTAGCCGCTCGACGTTCCGGTTGACCCGGCCATGGCGAATGACGCCGGTGGCGTCGTTCGCCCCTACGCCAAGTCTCCATCGCGGTCTCGGGCACCGCGTACGAAATCATCGCCAGACTCCGCCTGGCAACGCGCCGAGCGTCTGGAGCGCCCCGGTGCGCCATCCCGCCCAGCCGGATTGAACGCAAGCGCACCCACCGCCCTCCTATATTCCATACGACCCACCACCTCAACCGGAACCGAGCAAGACTCCGCAGACATGGCACAGCCTTTCACCATCGAACCGGACCCGAACACCCTTGACCATCCACCGGCCTTCCTGGCCAACGGAGGAGCGGTCGGGAAACTGTTGCTCAGCCTCGACGCGGCCAGTTCGCCCCTCGGCCCGCCGGACGCCTGGTCGGCGAGCCTGAAGACGACGATGGCCACGCTGCTGCCGGCCAAGGCGCAGATCGTGCTGTTCTGGGGCGCGGAATTCGTCGCCCTGTACAACGATGCCTACGCGCCGAGCATCGGCGACAAGCATCCGCGCGCCCTCGGCCGGCCGGCGATAGAGAACTGGCGGGAGCTGTGGGATGACCTCGAACCGCTGCTGCGCGGGGTGTACGAGACCGGTGAAACCTTCGCGGCAAAGGATCGGCCCTTCTACATCGAACGCCATGGACGCGGCGAGACGGTCTATTTCGACGTGTCCTATTCGGCGGTGCGGGAAACCGACGGTTCCGTCGGCGGCGTGCTGTGCATCGTCACCGAGACCACCGAGCGGGTGCGTTTCGAACGCCGCCAGGCGTTCCTCCTGGAACTGGGCCAGACCCTGCCGTCCCTGGCCGATCCCCTGGAAATCGAAGCCACCGCCCTGCGCCGGCTCGGCGAGGAGCTGGGCGCGTCGCGGATATTCTTCGGCGAGGACAACGGCGACGGCATGACCTTCCAGGTTCATCGCGACTATCTCCACGACGGCCGCTCGGCGGTCGGTCGGCATCGCTACCTGTCGTTCGGCGCCACCCTGTCCGGCGAACTGCATGCCGGACGCAGCGTGGCGCGGGAAGACCTCGCCGGGGAGCGCGGCATGAGTCTCGACGAGGCGGCGAGCCGCGCGCGCCTGGGGCTGGGCGCCACGCTGCATGTCCCGGTGCTGCGCCACGGCCGGCTGGAGGCGCTGCTGGCGATCCACTTCGCCCATCCGCAGGCGCTCGGCGAAGATCCGCGCCGCCTGGCGGAGGAAGCCGCCAAGCTGGCCTGGACCTCGCTCACCCATGCCCGCGCGGAGCTGGCGCTGCGCACCAGTTCCGCGCAACTGGCGGCGATGTTCGACCAGGCCAGCGCGGGCATCGCGGTATGCGACCGGAACTGGCGCTTCACCCGGGTCAACGATCGCTACTGCGAGATCGCCGGCCGTTCGCGCGAGACCCTGCTCGGCCTGCGCATGCAGGACATCCTCGACCCCGCCGACTTCGCCCTCCCTGCGGCGCCAGGCGGAGCGACCGGCGCGGCGTTCGAGATGAGCGGCCGCTACGTTCGCCCCGACGGCGATACGGTGTGGGTGCAGAACCAGGTCACGCCGCTGGTGGACGAGCAGCATGCCGCCAGCGGCCTGCTCTGCGTGTGCATGGACATCAGCGCGCGGGTACGCGCCGAGAACGAGCTGCGCGAACTCAACGAAAGCCTGGAAGAACGTGTCGCGACCATGCTCGCCCAGCGCGAAAGCGCCCTGGCGCAGCTTCACGAGGCACGCAAGATGGAGATGGTCGGCCAGTTGACCGGCGGCATCGCCCATGACTTCAACAACCTGCTGACGCCGATCATGGCCTCGCTGGAACTGATCCGCCGGCGGCTCGACGACGCCCGCTCCACCGACCTCATCGACGGCGCGCTACAGTCCGCCGAACGGGCGCGGAACCTCGTCGGTCGCCTGCTCACCTTCGCCCGCCGGCAAACCCTCAAGCCGCAGGCGGTGGCCCTGCGCGAGCTGGTCGAAGGCATGCACGACCTGATCGAGCGCTCGCTCGGCCCGACCATCGAGGTCCGCATCGAGATCCCGGAACGCCTGCCTGCGGTGGTGGTGGATCCGCACCAGTTCGAACTGGCCATCCTCAACCTCGCGGTGAACGCCCGCGACGCCATGGGCGAAGGCGGCCGCCTGGAAATAGGCGCGCGGACCGACCTGGTGATCGACGGCGCGGTGGACGGTCTCGGCGCCGGCCGCTACGTGTGCCTGGAAGTCGCCGACAACGGCGGAGGCATGCCCGCCGAGGTGCTGGCCCGCTGCATGGAGCCGTTCTTTTCCACCAAGGGCGTGGGCAAGGGCACCGGCCTTGGCCTGTCGATGGTCCAGGGCCTGGTCGCCCAGTCCGGCGGCGGCCTGGGCATCCACTCGGAGATCGGCAAGGGGACCCGGGTGAGCATCTGGCTGCCGATCACCGCGGAGCAGACGCAATCCACCGCAGAAAGCTGCCCGGACGCACCGGAGGCGTTGCGGCCGACCCACGTGCTGCTGGTCGACGACGACAGGATGGTGCGCTACACCACCGCGCTGCTGCTCGGCGATCTCGGCTACCAGGTCAGCGAGGCGGCGTCGGCGGAGGAAGCCCTGGGCGAGGTCGAGCGCGGCCTGGCGCCCGACCTGCTGGTCACCGACCATCTCATGGCCGACAAGACCGGCGTGCAGCTTGCCGAGGAACTGCGCCAGCGCTTCCCGCAATTGCCGGTGCTGGTCATCACCGGCTACGCCAACCTCAGGCCCGAGCAACTCAACGGCTTCGAGGTGTTGACCAAGCCGTTCCGCCACAACGAACTCGCCGAACGCCTCGCCCGGCTGCTGGAAGCCTCGCCGTGAGGCCCCGGGCCGGCGGAACGCCTCAGCGCACGCGCTCGCGGCTCTTCACCGCCAGGTCCAGGGCTTTCTGCATGTCCAGCCGCGCCGAGCGGCCGACGTCGCGGTGGTCCAGGCGGTAGCCGCGCTCCGAGGGCAGGATCGGTGCGGTGAGGTCCTCGGCATCGGCCGGCTCGAAATCGTAGTCGCCGCCGATGGTCATGGCGCTGCGCCGGAGCAGCATGCGGATCTCCTCGGGTCGCAGCCGCGGGTTGAGGGAAAGCATGGCGGCGACCGTGCCGGCGACCATCGGCGTGGCATAGGAGGTGCCGCAGTGCACCTCGCCCCGCGCGTCCCGCTCCAGGGTCGAGGCATGGGTACAGGCGGCGGCGGTGACATCCACCCGCATGTCGACGTTCGAGGTGCTGCGCTTGACCGCGTAGGCCGGGTCGTCCACCGCCAGGCCTTGGCGCTCGCTGCGCTGGTGGCCGCCCACCACCAGCAACTGCTCGGTAACGAAGGAGGACGGCAGGCGGTATTCGTCGGTACCGGAGTAGGACGAGCCGTTGCCGGCGGAGTTGACCACCAGCACGTCCGGATGCTCCTTGCGCAGCCAGAGGAAGAACTCCTCGAGCAACTCCTCGTAGCCGCTCATGGCGATCCCCGAGCGCACCAGCGAATCCACCTCGTCGCCATCGACGTCGCGAGCGCCGACGCGGTGGATGCCCCAGCTCCAGTTGAGCACCCGCACGCCATCCTCCACCAGGTTCACCGAGGCGGCGACGTTGGCCGTGATGCCAGCGTCCGAATTGCGCTCGACGATCACTTCGAAACCCTGGCTGGCGCGGTCCAGCCCACGCAGGAAGCCACTGTTGCCGCCCTGGTCCCAGCGCGCGGCGAGGATGCCGGCGACCGTCGAACCGTGGTTGTCGGGACGTTCGGCATCGCGCGCGTAGAGGCAGGTACGCGGTGCGGGCGCCTTGCAGGGGCCGAGGTAGTCGGCGAAGTCGGGAGCGTCGAAGTCGACGTCGCGCTCGATCACCCCGATGCGCACCGGGCGGGTCTCCAGCGGCGCCTGGCGGGCGCGGACCCGACGCTGGTAATAGTTCACCGCGTCCATGAAACGATTGGCCGCCCACTCGTCGGAGTCGCTGTCCGGCTTGTCCACGGGCCGGCGCGCCGCCTCGGTTTCCTCGCCCTTCTCCGGCGCGGACTCCTCCACCACCACGGCGTCCACGCTGGTCTCGCTGCCGATGCGGAGGACCAGCGCGTCGCGCTGGACGAGGTCGCGCGCCGGCAGGCGCAACTGGTAGAGGTTCAACGGCGGGATCGCGCCGACCACCCGCGCGCCATATTTATCGGCCAGGCGTTCGGCCTCCCGGCGACCGTCGTGGTTCTCCTCGATCAACAGGCTGACCAGGTCGACGTAGGTGGTCAGGCCATCCATGTTCTTCGCCACCTCGTCGGGACCGGCGGCGAGCACATGACTGCCGTTCAGGGTCAGCCATACCGGATTGCTGCTGCGCCCGCCCTGCTCCAGCCAAAGCGGACCGCTGGCGTGGCCACGGCGGTCCAGGCGGAGCCGCAGGCCGTCGCCCTCGCGCCGCAGGGCGGTGGCCGGCAGTTCGCGGCCGTCCAGCAACAGGCGCGGCAGGCCGGCACCCAGGCCGCGCACGCGCAGGCACCACTCCTGCCGCTCGCTGGCCAGGAGATCGCCGCAGCGCTCCAGGCGCTCCAGGCGCAGGGGTGTTTCGGCGGCGACCAAAGGACTGCCCAGGGACGCGAAAAGGATGGCGAAAACGGCACGGCGCAGCGGCATGGACTCAGCTTCCGGAACGGGGACCTGTTGTTCCGACCACCTGGCGAAACGCTTCGTTCAGGTTGAAGGCGGGCCCCCGGCCACGCCAAGGCGCAGGCTAGCCCACCAGTTGTTCCAGCGCCTGCGCCTCGTCGAAGGCGGGGTGAACCGCTGCTCCCGGCAGATCCACCGCATCTCCCTGCTGGCCATCCCGGCCGGGCTGCTGGCCCAGGGCTGCGGCCCGTACCTGATGCGGCAACGCTGAAAAATCCGCCGACTGTCCATTTCGCGACGATGACTGGCGCTTTTGCCGGCGCAGGCCGCCCGCGCCTGCCTTACCGTTCCCCGCTCTTTCAGACACGGGAGCAGGGCAATGCCGCTTGCCAGTCATCTGCGTTGCGTGGCGCTGGCGCTGGGGATCTCCACCGCGCTGGGCTGCGCGAACCGCAACCAACCCGCGCCACGCGCGGAAAGCCTCGACCCTGGCCTGTCGAGGGTGGCGGGAACCCGCGGCGACGCGCTGCCCGCCCAGTGGTGGACGCTCTACCAGGACCCTGGGCTGAACCACCTGGTGGCCGCCGCGCTGCGCCACAACCGCGACCTGGCCGCAGCCGATGCCCATGCCCGCGCGCTCCTCGGCCATCTGCGCGGCGCACAGGGCGAACGCTGGCCACGGACCGAGGTCGGCTATGGCTACCAGTATGGGCGCGACGGCGACGACCAGACCCTCGCCGAAGCCACCGACGAGGACCTGCACAGCCAGTGGAAACACACCGTCCGCCTCGACCTGTCCTACCAGTTGGACCTGTGGGGCGAAGTCCGCGCCCGCATCGCCGCGGCGAAGGCGGATGCCGAAGCGGCGCAAGCGGCGCGCGACCTGCTCAGGGTCAGCGTGGCCAGCCAGACCACCCTCGCCTACGTCCGCGCCTGCGCCCTGGCGCGACGGGCAGAGGTACAACGCCGATCGGTCGGTCTGCTCGACGCGAGCCTGGCGCTGAGCGAACGCCAGCTCGCCGCCGGCCTTTCCAGCGAGCTGCAGCGACGCCGGCTGCTGGCCTTGCGCGAGCGGACCCGCGCCGCGCTGCCGATGCTCGAGGCGCGGCGGCGCGCGGCACTCTACGAACTGGCGCTGCTCAGCGGGCGCTCGCCGCGCCAGTTGGACGCTCCTGCCGCGACCTGCGCCGGCATACCGCAACTGCGCCGTGCCCTGCCCACCGGCGACGGCTGGAGCCTGCTGGCGCGCCGCCCGGACGTCCGCGCGGCCGAGCGCCGGCTCGCCGCCGCCGACGCCCGGCGCGCGCTGGCCGAAGCCGAGCTGTACCCGCGCATCAGCTTCGCCGTCGGCGCCGAAACCTCCGCAGCGACCCTCGCCGGCCTCGGCGGCAGCGGCGCGCTGGCCTACGCGGCCGGCCCGCTGCTGAGCTGGCGCTTCCCCAACCGGGAAAGCGCGCGAGGCCGCCTGGACAGCGCAGCGGCAGAGCGCGACGCCGCCCTGGCGCGCTTCGACGGAGCGGTGCTCGGCGCCCTGCGCGAGGTCGAGCGTGCCCTGGCGCTGTATGCCGGCGAGCGCCAGCGGCGTGCCGACCTCCAGCGTGCCCTCGACGAGCAGCGCCACGCCTACCGGTTGGCGCGCAGCAACTATCGCGCCGGCGCCCTCGATGCCCTCGAGCTGCTCGACAGCCAACGCAGCCTGGTCGCCGACCGGGCGCGCCTGGTCGACGCCGAGATGCGCGTCGCCGAGCGCCAGGTCGAACTGTTCCGGGCTCTCGGCGGCGGCTGGCAAGCCGCTCCCAGCCCCTCCCACCAGGAAAACGGACAATGAACCAGGCAATCAGGGAACCCATCGAACACACCACTGGCGAAACCATGCCAGCAGCCACGCGCCGGCGCCGAACCTGGCTGCTGGGCGGCCTCGCCGGCGCCATCGCGCTCGCCGCCCTGCTGGCCTGGTGGTGGAGCAGCGGACGCTTCCTGGAGGGCACCGACGATGCCTATGTACGCGCCGACTGGGTGGCGGTCAGCGCGCAGGTCTCCGGCTACGTCGCCGAGGTGCTGGTGGCCGACGACGCCGACGTCCAGGCCGGCGACCTGCTGCTGCGCCTGGACCCGCGCGACTTCCGCCAGCGCCTGCGCGCCGCCGAGGCCCGCGAAGCGGCGGCGCAGGCGGCGCTGGAAGCCCAGCGCGCGAAGCTGGAGACCCTCGATCGGCAACTGCTGGAGCAGGCGCAGACGATCAGCCGCGCCCGCGCCGATGGCGAAGCGGCGCGAGCCGAATGGCGCCGCGCCGAGACCGACTGGCGACGCTACCGGCAATTGGCCGACGAGCATGCCACCAGTCGCCAGCGCCTGGAGAACGCCGACGCGGCGCACCAGCGAGCGCGGGCGGCGGCGCGGCGGGCAAGCGCCGAGGAAGGCCGCCAGCGCGCCGCCAAGGACGTACTGAAGAGCCGGCGACGCGAGGCGGAGGCGGCGCTCGCCCAGCGCCAGGCGGAGCTGCAGGAAGCCGCGGCGGCGCGCGAACTGGCGCGCCACGCCCTGGACGATACCGAAATCCGCGCCCCATTCGCCGGCCGCGTCGGCCAGCGCAAGGTGCGCCTGCGCCAGTACGTCACGCCGGGGCTGCCGCTGCTGGCGGTGGTACCGCTGGAGCAGGCCTACGTGGTGGCCAACTACAAGGAGACCCAGCTCGAACGCATCCGTCCCGGGCAACCGGTAGAGCTGGAGGTGGACACGTTCGGCCGCCGCTGGCGCGGCCGCGTCGACAGCGTGGCGCCGGCCTCCGGCGCGGTATTCGCGCTGCTGCCGCCGGACAACGCCACCGGCAACTTCACCAAGATCGTCCAGCGCTTCCCGGTGCGTATCCGCCTGGACGCCGACGCCGCCGAGCGGGGCCGGCTGCTTCCGGGGATGTCGGTGATCGCCACCGTGGACACTCGCGAACCGGACGGAGCCTCCGCCGATGAGCGCTGACGACAAGGTATCGCTGCGTGCCTGGGTCGCCGTCACCGGCGGCCTGTTCGGCTGCTTCATGGCCGGCATGAACGTGCACGTCACCAGCGCGGCGCTGCCGGAGATAGAAGGCGCGCTGGGAGCCACCTTCGAGGAGGGCTCGTGGATCTCCACCGCCTATCTGGTCGCGGAAATCAGCATGATCCCGCTTACCGCCTGGCTGGTGGAAGTGTTCTCCTTGCGCCGGGTGATGCTCCTCGGCTCGCTGGTGTTCCTGCTCAGTTCGCTGAGCTGCGCGCTGGCGCCGAACCTGTCGACGCTGATCCTGATCCGGGTGATCCAGGGGGCTTCGGGGGCGGTGCTGATCCCGCTGTCGATGCAACTGATCCTCACCGAGCTGCCGTCCAGCCGGATACCCCTCGGCATGGCGCTGTTCAGCCTTTCCAACAGCGTGGCCCAGGCCGCCGGCCCGTCGATCGGCGGCTGGCTGGCGGATGCCTATTCCTGGCGCTGGATCTTTCTCCTGCAACTGTTGCCGGGGATCGCCCTGCTGGCCGCGGTGGCCTGGTCGATCCGCCCCCGCGACGGCGACCGCGAACGCCTGCGCCAGGCCGACTGGCTCGGCATCGGCGCGATGGTCGCCGGCCTCGGCGCGCTGCAGATCGTGCTGGAGGAAGGTGGCCGCCGCGACTGGTTCGAGTCCGGCTTCATCCGCACCTTCGCCGTCCTCGCCGTGCTCGCCCTGCTGCTCTTCGTACAGCGCCAACTGTGGGGCGCGCGGCCGTTCATCAACCTGCGCCTGCTGGGCAGCTACAACTTCGGCGTGTCCAGCCTGGCGATGGCGGTGTTCGGCGCGGCGACCTTCGGCCTGGTGTTCCTGGTGCCCAACTACCTGTCCCAGTTGCAGGGTTTCAACGCCCGGCAGATCGGCGACAGCCTGATCCTCTACGGCCTCGTGCAACTGCTCCTGGCGCCGCTGCTGCCGCGCCTGATGCGCTGGCTGAACCCCAAGCTGCTGGTGGCCGGCGGCTTCGCGATCATGGCCCTGGGCTGCTGGATGGGCGCGCACCTGAACGCCGACGCGGGACGCAACGTGATCATCCCCTCCATCGTCGTGCGCGGCATCGGCCAGCCGCTGATCATGGTCGCGCTCTCGGTACTGGCGGTGAAGGGCCTGGACAAGGCCCAGGCCGGCTCGGCCTCGGCGCTGATCTCGATGCTGCGCAACCTCGGCGGCGCGATCGGCACCGCGCTGCTGACGCAACTGGTCTCGCTGCGCGAGCGCTTCCACTCCGAGCGGATCGGCGAGACCCTGACGATCTTCGACGGCGCCCTGCAGCAGCGCCTGGGCGGTGGCCAGGTGCGGATACAACTGCCGGAGCAGCAGCAGGCGCTGGCCCTGCTCGACCACGGGGTGCGCCAGCAAGCCTACCTGATGGCCTACTCCGACGCCTTCTACCTTTCCTGCGTGGCGCTCCTGGCCTGCGCCCTGGCCTCGCTGATGCTGCGCCAGAAGGACTGAACTCAGTCGCCCTCGGCCACCCCGTAGGCGGCGCCGCGGCCGAAATAGAGGCTCGGCGAAACGCCCAGGGTCCGGCGAAACATGGCGCTGAAGGCGCTCTGGCTGTCGTAGCCGAGGTCCAGTGCGACCTCGAGGATCGAGTGCCCTGCCGCCAGCGCATCGAGGCTGGCGAGCAGGCGCATGCGCCGCAGCCACTGGACGAAGCTGAGACCGGTTTCGCGCTGGAAGGCGCGGGTCAGGGTCCGCGGGCTGACGCCCAGGCGACGCGCGGCATCGCCCAGGCTCCAGTCGGCGGCCGGCTCGGCGCGCAGGCTGCGGCACAGCGCCGCCAGTCGCGGATCGACCGGCTGTGGCACGTGCAGGGCGAGGATCGGCAGCACCCGCAGTTCATCGAGGATCAGCTCCATCACCCGCTCGTCGCGGCCGCCCGGCGGGTAGTCCGGGGCGATCCGCATCGCCGCGACGATCAATTGCCGCAGCAACGGCGGCACGTCCACCACCCGGCAGTCCTGCGGTAGGTCGTGGCGCGCCTGCGGGGCGATGAACAAGGTGCGCATGCGCACCTGGCCGGCGAAACGCAGGGCATGCTCGATACCGGCCGGCAACCAGACACCGCGTCCCGGCGGCACCACCCAGGTGCCCTCGGCGGTGCCGACCGTGACCACCCCGCTGAGCGCATGGATCAATTGCGCGCGCGAATGCCGGTGCAGCTCGACGCGCTCGCCGTGGAGATAATCCTGGGCATAGGCGAAGACCGGACGGGTGGAAGGCAGGTCGATCAGCATCGGGCGGGCCTTGGGCAGTGGGGGCGCTGTCTTTTTACCAGCCGCGCCATGCTAACGACCAGTCCCGGCGAAGCACGCCGGCGCTCGCCGCGACGCGGCGAGCGCGCTACCCTGGCCGCCCCGGCGTGGCGCGACTACCTGGCGTATCCGCCGCGCCATCCCTCCCCAAGCACAGGAGCGAAACCAGCATGGCCTCTTACGCGGAACTGTTCGATATCGGAGAAGACTTCGCCGCCTTCGTCGGCCATGGCCTGGCCACGGAACAGGGCGCGGTCGCGCGGTTCCGGCAGAAGCTGGAAAGCAACGGGCTGCCGAGCGCGCTGACGGAACGCCTGCAACGCATCGAACGGCGCTATCGCCTGCTGGTCGCCGGGGAAATGTGGTGCCCGGACTGCCAGATCAACCTGGCCGCGCTGGACTTCGCGCAGCGCCTGCAACCGAACATCGAGCTGGCGATCATTTCCAAGGGCCGCGCCGAGGACGACCTGCGCCAGCGCCTGGCGCTGGAGCGAATCCCGATTCCGCTGGTACTGGTGCTGGACGAGGAGTTCAACCTGCTCGGACGCTTCGTCGAACGGCCGCAGGCGGTGCTCGACGGCGGTCCGCAGGCGCTTGCGGCGTACAAGGCGGGCGACTACCTGGAGCACGCCATCGGCGACGTCCTGGCGATCATCGAAGGCGCGGCGCGCTGAGACAGCGCCTTCGCCCGCTTCTCAGTGCCGCGAACAGCCCGCGCCAAGGCCTCGGTACTGCAAGCGATGTAGGCGTCCGGCGCTGTCGCGGTAGAGCATCACCAGCGGCACCACGCCACAGGTGGCCGGCACCGGCGTGACGGAAAGCACCCGCTCGATGTCCAGCGGCATGCCGTAGTCGTAGCGCTCGATCGGCGGCAACTCTTTCCCGTCGTCGTCCGCCGCCTGGACCTGGGACCAGCAGGACAGCAGCAAGGCCAGCAAGAACGAGGTTTTCATGAGGTCTTTTCTCCATGCTGCGCCCCGTCGGACGAGACGCTTTGCGAATAGGCCCGGAGCAACCAGGCGAGGTCGGTGAGGATCGCGGCCAGGCGCCACTCGCCGGCGGCCGCCAGGCGGGCGCCGGCACGGCGTGCGTGCCGCGCGGCGAGCGGCGGATCGCGATGGCGGACGGCGATGGCTCGCAGTGCGCGCTCGATCCACCGCGCCTCCGCGGCGGCCGGGTCGAGCCCGGCCAGGGCGCGCCACAGGCGCCGCGACTCGCGGCCGAGTTGCAGGGATACGAAGCCCAGGCGCAGGGCCAGCGCGCTGCGCGGATGTTCCATGCCATGCAGCGCGCCCAGCTGGGCGATGCGATGCTGCTGGCGGGCCTGCCAGGCATGCGCGTCGAAACCGGCGCGACGACGCAGCAAGGCGAGGGTCTCGCGGCGCAGATGGTCGAGCAGCGACGCCGAATGCCGTTCCAGGTCCTTCGGCAGCAGGCGGTAGACCAGCAGGCTGATGCAGAGCGCCAGCACCCAGGCACAGGACTGGTTGGCGAAGTCGCCGAAATCGAAGCGGGCGAGATTGCCGGTGGCGACCAGGGTGTTGAAGGCGATCAGGTAGGCGATTCCCTGCAACGCCCGCCTGGGCACTGTGGTGGCCTGGATACCGAACGACCAGAAGAAGGCGAGGCACAGCAGCAGCAATGGAAAACCGTTGATCAGCGGTAGCAGAAGGAATTTGCAGAGCAATGCGGCAGGTATCGCGTAGAGCGTGCCGCGAATGAAATTGCGCGTGCCCTCGGCGGGAAAGGGCGAGGCTGCCAGCAGCGTGCAGTAGGGGCCGAGCACCGCCAGCAGGGTCGGCCCCTGGTCCCACCCGCTGAGGAACCACAGGGCGCCGCCGACCAGCATCGCCAGCCAGGCTCGCGCGCCGTTGCGCAAGGCCTCGCGGTAATGTCGATGGAAGGCCGCTGGGCGGACGTCGGCGCGGGCCCGGCCGTCGAGCCGGGCGAACCCCCGCAGGGCGGCCTGCAGGTCATCCAGTTGCTCGTCGAGACGCTCCATGAACAGCCCTTCGCGACAGGCATCCGCTTGGTCTGTCGGAAGTCCGCGCCGAATCGCCGCCAGGCGACCGCGCAAGCTCGCGAGCCGTCGCGCGGCGCCGGCGAAGTCGAGCTCGCCGCGCTCCAGTTGGCCGCCCAGCAGGCGCAGGTCGTCGGCCATCGGCAGCGCCAGTCCACGCTCCGCCAAGCGCCGGGCCCAATGCGTCTCGCCGGCGAAGCGGAACTCCATCAGCGTGGAAAACAGCGCCGCCAGGCCACCGCGGATCGCCGGGAGCGCAGCGCTCAGCGCCCGCGACTCGGCTCGACCGACACCCAGCAGGTCGTCTACCGCGTAGACCTCGCCGGCCAGCGTCCGGCGACGGCGCTCCAGTTCCCCGTCAGCCGCACCGGCATGCCGCGCAGCGACCAGCGCCAGCGTCGCCGCGCAGAGCGAGACGAGACGCTGGCGCACCCGCCCGGACACGGTCCTGCGGCTGAAGAGCACGGTCACCAGGCTCAGGCAGCAGACCCCGACGATTACCGCCGAGGCGCGGGTGACGATGTGCTCGAAGGCCGCCTCGGGCTCGACCATGGCCGATCCCAGCGCCAGGCACACGGTGTAGCCGGCGACCACCGCGGCGGTGGCGTAGAAGTGCCGGACCAGGCTCATGACGCCGACGCAGAGACCCAGCCAGAAACCCAGGGCGACGACGAACAGCAGCATCTTCTGGGCGAACAGCGCGGTCAGGACGAAGGCAGCGAGCGTGCCGACCAGGGTACCCACGGCGCGCCACCAGCCCTTGCCGACCACCGCTCCCTGCACCGGATTGATCAGCAACAGCACAGTGGACGCCGCGGAAAACGGCGAATCCAGTTGCAGGTAGAGCCCCAGGCCGAGCGCCAGAGCGGCAGCGCCGATGCTGCGCAGCACGTAGTCCAGGCTGTCGATCCGCCAGGGCAACGGCAACGCCGCGTACCAATCGCGCCCGCCGGACGCCGACGCCGCCATCAAAGGTACTCCTGCAACCAGCGGGTCAGCCGCCAGTGCCGCGCGGTCCCCGCCTGCAGCACCTCGACACTGCCGGTCATGCCGGCGGCAAGCACCACGCCCGCCGGTACCCGGTCGAGTTCGATGCGCACCGGCACGCGCTGCGCCAGGCGTATCCAGCTGAAGTTCGGGCTGACCTGCGGCAGGCCGCTGTCGGCACGGCTTTCGTTGAGGTCGGCGACACCGCGACCGATGCTCGCGACATGGCCGTCGAGCAGCGGATCGAACCCCATCAGCTTGATCGTCGCCGGCGCGCCGACCTGTACATTGCGCAGCTTGGTTTCCTCGAAATAGCCGGTGACCCAGAAGCTTCGCCGATCGACGATGAAGATGTTGGTCCGGCCCGCCGCCGCGTAATCGCCGGGCTGCACGCGCAACTGCGTCACATAGCCGTCCACCGGCGAGCGCAACTCGCTGCGCCGCAGGTCCAGCCGCGCCTGGTCGAGCGCCGCCCCGGCGGCCTCGGCGCGGGCGCGGGCGATACGCAGGGCGCGACCGGCGTTGGCGACCTCCTCGCGCGAAACCGCGCCGGCCAACTGCATGCGTCGGCGCCATTGCTCGTCACGTTGGCGCAGGGTTTCCCGCGCCTGCTCCAGCTCCGCCTCGCGCTGGCGCACGGCCAGGCGATAGCTGCGCGGATCGATGCGGTACAGCGGATCGCCGCGGGCCACCCGCTGGTTATCTGCGACGAACACCGCCTCGACGCTGCCGGAGACTTCCGGCGCGATGCGGATCACCTGCGCGCTGACCCGCCCGTCGCGGGTCCAGGGCGCCAGCACGTAGGCTTGCCACAACTGCAACGCCAGGCACAGGGCGAGCAGGCCGCAGGCGAAGGTCGCAGCCACCTTGGAAAGACGAACGATGGACATGGGGACCTCGGCTCAGAACTTCAGCACCAGCACGGACAGCACGATGAACGACAGGAAGAAACGCAGCAGGCCGGGATGCCAGGCGCATTCCAGCCAGCGCCAGGCGAGGCGCTCCAGCAGCAGGTAGAGCGGCATCGCCAGGCACAGGTAGAGGAACAATGGCGGCACGTAGAGGCCGGAAACGGAGACTTCGCTCAGCATGCAGGGCACCAGGGTATCGAGGGCGCGGAGCGGTCGGCCGCTCCTGTCGGGTTGACGAGCACAGGCTACGGGTCGTAGCGATTTGCAAATATCGACTACTCAGCCAGAAAATAATCGAATTCGGACAACCACAGGACCTGCCGTGAGCCGTGAACCGCAGACCTACCTCGCCCAACGCTTCGATCCCGACGCGCTCGGCCAGCCGGCCCTGGCCCTGCAGCTGGAGGCCCGGCACAACGACACCGAAGTGCCGGTGCACCGGCATCGCAAGGGCCAGCTGGTGGTGGCCTGCCGCGGCGGCATCACCTGCACGGTGCCCGATGGCCTGTGGATGGTGCCGGCCGGGTTCGGTGTGTGGATTCCCGGCGGCATCGCCCATAGCAACCGGGTCACCGCCAACGGCAAGGTCTGCTTCCTCTTCGTCGAGCCGGGGGCGGCACGCCTGCCGAGCGACTGCTGCACCCTGGCCCTGTCGCCGCTGGTCCTCGAACTGATCCTGCACCTGAGCGCGCAACCGCAGGACTATCCGCACGACGGCCCGCTCGCACGTCTCGCCGGGGTGCTGCTGGAACTCCTGGAACAGGCGCCGACCGAACAGCTCTACCTGCCGCTGCCGGACAACCGCGGCCTGCGCCGCATCGCCGACGAACTGACCCGCGCCCCCGGCGACCGCGCCAGCATGGCCGAATGGGCCAGGCGAGTGGCGATGAGCGAGCGGTCCCTGGCGCGGATGGTGCGCCGGGAGACCGGCATGACCTTCGGCCAGTGGCGCCAGCAATTGCAGATCATCATCGCCCTGCAGCAACTGTCCGCCGGCGTTTCGGTGCAACGCACCGCCGAGATCCTCGGCTACGAGTCGGTCAGCTCGTTCATCGGCATGTTCCGCAAGGCGCTCGGCAGCCCCCCGGCCCGCTACGTGCGCGACAGCATGCGGCGGCCAGCCGACTGAACGGAGGTCGACGGAAAGGTCTTGCAGTTCGTCAGCTGTTCTCCCCCGAGGCTGGCACTCGAAGGCACTTCTGGGAATAATGCCGCCCTTTTTTCTCCAGGAGGATCAGATGGTTACGCACTTCTTGAGCGAATCCGGCCAGGCAGCCTGCGGACGCGGCGACAGCAACGTGAACGGCTCGAGCGACGTCGGCCAGGTCAGTTGCAAGACCTGCCGGCGCACCAACGCCTTCGCCCAGGCCCAGGAAAACGCCGCTCCGGCCAGTGCCCCTGTCACCCCCACCGCCGCTGCGCCAGTGATCGACAAGGCCGCGCCGCGGCCGAAAGCCGAGGCCAGGCTCGCCGCCGCGCAGCGCCAGGACCGCGATGCCGCCCGCAAGGCCTGGCAGGCGCGTCTCAACGAATTGTCCGGGAAGAACCGCATGCCGCGCTCGCGGCGCCGCGCGCAAGCCTATCTCTGAGCGGTAGCGGTACTTCGCGGCGGATGTCCGCACGCGGTCATATCCGTCCTGCCCAGCACAACCGCGCGTCCCCTCATCAGGCCAGGCCCTGCGCCTCCACCAGGGCCAGGCCGTCGAGGGCGCCGGCGAGCATCTCCGGCAGATGGCGCGGCTCGTCGGCCAGCTCGGCCAGCTCCGACAACCGATGCGCCGCCGTCAGCAAGGCGATCCGCCGACGCTCCAGGCGCCGACCGCTGAAGCGCTCGTAGGCGGCGACGATGCGCTCGGTGAGGTCGGCATCGATGAACGCGGAATAGATGAACTCCTGGTGCAGCGGACCGATGCCCGCGTCGGCGAAGTCGTACACACCGTTCAGCCGCCCGGCCTCGCTATCGAATGCCATGTTCCAGCCATGGCCGTCGAAGAAGCCGAAGATCGAACCCAGCGGATCGGCAGGCAGCTTGGCATATTCCCGCACCAAGCGTTCCGCGCGTTCGCGCCAGGCCGCAGGCAGCAGCGGCAAGGCGCGCCTGCGCATCGCCGTGGGCGACTCCCAGGGACGCACCGGCAAGGCTCCAACCGCCCGCATGCGCGCCGGTGGCAGTCGATGCAGCTCGGCGTAGAAGCGCCCCAACGCATCGCCGACCGCCTGCCGTGCGGGTTCGTCCAGGCGCCGGTAGTCCTCGCCCAGGAGGTAACCGCCAGGCAGTTTCTCGTGGCGGGAAAACAGCGGCGGTCCCGCAAACACCTGCGGCGCCGGCACCGCCAGGCTCACCGCCGGACGCACCAGGCGTAGCACGGCGGCCTCGCGCAGCAGCGCCGCCTCGGCCTCCGCGCCGCGCGGAAACTTGAACACCCAGCGCCCTCCGACCTCCACCGCCGTGGAATGCCAGCCCGAGGCCAGGATGGCGAAAGCGGCGTCCGCCAGCTCCGGACAGGCCGCCACTATCGCCCGGCGATATTCCTCCAGGGCACGCGGTTCCTTCACCGACGACTCCGCGCGACCATCGCCACGATCGCCTCGTACAGTTCCCGCCGCGCCTCTTCCGGGGCGATCTCTTCGGTGGCGGCCGCGTGCGACAGCGCTTCGGCGGCGCCGATCATTGCGCGCAGAGCGGCGACGGTCAGCCGTCCGCCGCCGGCGAAGGGCTCCAGCACGGCGCGGCACTTGTCCATGAAGAGAACCTCGTAGTCGCGCTTGATCCGCTCCAGCTCCGGCGAGCTGGCGAGGGCCGCGACCACCCCGGGAATCTCCCGGCCTTGTTGCATCACGCAGTCGACATAGGCGCGGGCGATGACGTCGGCGCGCCCCTCCAGGGTCGCCTCGCTCGCTTCCAGGGCAGCCTCCATCAGCGCCGTCTGGCGCAGGTCGTAATCCTGGTAGAGCGCCGCCAGCAGGCCGGCGCGGGTGCCGAAGTGGTCATAGACCACCGGCTTGGTCACCCCGGCCTGCTCGGCCAGGCGTCCGAGGGTCAGCGCCTCGGTACCTTCTTCGCGGACCAGCCGCCAGGCCACCTCGAGCAACTGGCGCTGGCGCTCGTCGCGGGACAGGCGGCGGCGTGGCGACGGGTCGTCTGGGGAGTGCGTTGACATAGATAACCTACTAAAAGTAACTTACTAAAGGTAACCTACGGAAAGTAGGTTTTACCCAGACTATCGACTTGCCCCCCTTCCCGCAATTCCCGGAGGAATTCGCCCATGCATGCCCTGATCGTCGTCGCCCATCACCATCCTCGCTCTCTCACACATGCCCTCGCCGCGCGCATCGCCGAAGGTGTGGTCCGCGCCGGTCATTCCGCGGAAACCGCCGACCTGGCGGCGGAAGGCTTCGAGCCGCGCTTCGGCCTGGCCGACCACGCCGTGCATCGCGGCCAGGCGTCGCCTCCCGCCGACGTCCTCGCCGAGCAGGCGCGCATCGATCGCGCCGATACCCTGGTGCTGGTCTACCCGATCTACTGGTGGTCGATGCCGGCCCTGCTCAAGGGCTGGATCGATCGCGTGTTCTCCAATGGCTGGGCCTTCGACTACAGCATCGGCGGCGACCTGCGGAAAAAGCTGCAGCGCCTGCGCGTGGTGCTGGTCGGTGTCGGCGGCGCCGATGCCGGCACCTTCGAGCGGCACGGCTACGCCGGGGCGATGCGCACCCAGATCGACCATGGCATCTTCGATTACTGCGGCGCACGGGTGGTCCGTTCCGAACTGTTGCTGGAATCGGAGACCGCCGATCCGATCCGGCATCTGGACCAGGCCCTGCACATCGGCAGCCAGCTCTTCGCCGCACGCGGCGCGCAGGGGGCCGCCCAGGCGCAGCCGCTGGAGGCCTGACCCCAGGTCATTCGGCCAGGTGCATGGCGAAACCGGCCCGCTGCGGGGCAAGTTCGTCGCGCAGGGTCAGCGCCGGGATCAGGTAGTCGCCGCCGTTCTGCCGGCGGAAGGGGATCGGCGCAGCGCGCTGCAGGTCATCGAGGCGCCGGCCCAACTGCTCGCTCAGCGCGGCGAAACGCTCCGCGTCGATCCGGCCGCTGCGATAGACGACGAACGGCGGCAATACCTCGAAGCCGGGGTAATGCAGGATGCCGTGATGGATGGGGAACAGCAGGTCGTCCATCGGTCCGTTGATACCGCGCGCGGCGTAGTGCGACTCCCAGCCGCCGGCGGTGACTACCAGCATCGCCCGCTTGCCCTGCATCCGGCCCTCGCCGTAGCGGTCGCCCCAGTGGCTGTCGGAATGTTCGCCGACCCCGTAGGCGAAGCCGCAGGCATAGACGCGATCGATCCAACCCTTGAGGATCGCCGGCATGCTGAACCACCAGAGCGGGAATTGCAGGATCAGCGTATCGGCCCAGCGCAGCTTGTCCTGCTCACCGGCGATGTCGACGCTCTGCCAACCGTTCTCGAAGGCGCGCAGGGAAGTTGCGGAAGGATCGAAGCGTTCGCTGGCCTCGCGCTCGAGGCTGTCGCCGGCATCGAGCACGGCCTTCCAGCCCATCGCGTAGAGGTCCGAAACCTGCACCGCATGGCCGGCCGCCTCGAGGCGGGCGACCGCGAAGTCCTTGAGCGCACCGTTGAGGGAGCGCGGCTCGGGATGGGCATAGACGATGAGTACGTTCATGGCGGGTCTCCGGCAAAAGGTGGGCGCAGGATCGGCCATCGCCGGATATAGTTGAAATGAATATCCGAAATTCCAGGTATATGGATGATTAATCTCCGGCGACTGGACCTGAACCTGCTGGTGACCCTCGACGTGCTGCTCACCGAACACAATGTGACGCGCGCGGCGGAACGCCTGAATTTTTCCCAACCCTCGGTGAGCGTGCACCTGGCCAAGCTGCGGGCGATCTTCGACGATCCCTTGCTGCTTCCCGGCCCGCGCGGGATGCGCCCGACGGCGCGGGCGGAGGAGCTGCGCGAGCCGTTACGCCTGGCCCTGGAAGCCCTGGAGCAGGCGGTGGCGCCGGCCGCGCCGTTCGATCCGACGCAGTCACGGCATACCTGGCGCGTCGCCGCCACCGACTACGCCGAGTCGGCGATCCTCCTGCCGATCCTCGCCAGTCTTCGCCGCCAGGCGCCGGGCAGCCGCCTGGCGGTGCTGGAGCTGGCGCCGACGCGAATCGTCAGGCAGGCGGAACGCGGCGAGATCGACCTGGCCTTCCACACCCTCGAAGAAGCGCCGCCGGGACTGCGCTGTCGCCGGCTGTTCAGCGAGCGCTATGTGCTGGCCGGGCGCGCCGGGCATCCGGGGCTGCGTCGGCGACCGACGCTGAAGCAGTTCTGCCGCCTCGAGCAGGCGATCGTCTCGCCCGACGGCGGCGGCTTCCTAGGTCCCACCGACCAGGCGCTCGCCGAACTCGGCGCGGAACGCCGGGTGGCGTTGTCGGTGCCGCACTTCCTGTTCCTCCGCGCGGTGCTGGAAAGCACCGACCTGGTGGCGCTGCTGCCGTCGCGACTGGTACGCGAGCGCGACAGGTTGCGGGTGGTCGAGGCGCCCCTGGAGGTGCCCGGCTACGACCTGGCCATGCTCTGGCACGAGCGCTCGCACCGCGATCCGGCCCATCGCTGGCTGCGCGAACTCATCGCCGCCTCGGTGTAACGCGGCGATACGCTTCGGTCGTCGCCGCGGTTTGACGCACCGTCGCGCTTTGCCCAAGCTAGCGGGCTTCGATCCACCACCAGGAAGTCCTTGGCGTGAAGTTTCCGTTCCATCCCTGGCGCCGCCTGCTGCTCTGCGCGCTCCCTTTCGCCGCCCTGCTGACGGCATGCGACGACGGCAAGAAAGAGCCCCCGCCCAAACCCGCCGAAGTCACCACCTACAACAGCGTGCCCTGGGACGCCCTGCCGGCCACCAGCGACGCCGACCTGCTCGCCGGCTTCAATGCCTGGCGCTCGGCCTGCGCGCGGCTGGCCAAGGACCCGGTATGGGGCGAGCCCTGTGCGAGCGCCACGACGGTCGCCGCCGATCCGACGGCGGTGCGCGCGTTCCTCCAGGAGCGGATGCAGGTCTATAGCCTGCGTTCCTCCAGCAACGGCGACCAGGGCCTGATCACCGGCTACTACGAACCGGTCTACCACGGCAGCCTGAGCCAGGGCGAAAAAACCCCGGTGCCGGTCTACGGCGTACCGGACGACCTGGTGGTGGTCGCGCTGGAAAGCGTCTACCCGGAACTCAAGGGCAAGCGCCTGCGCGGACGCCTGGAAGGCCGGGTGCTGAAACCCTACGACGACGCCGCGACGATCCGCGACAACGGCTCCAGCGCGCCGGTGCTCGCCTGGCTGGGCGACCCGATGGACCTGCAGTTCCTGCAGATCCAGGGTTCCGGGCGCATCCAGCTGGAAGACGGCCGGCAACTGCGCATCGGCTACGGCGACCAGAATGGCCACCCGTACAAGCCGGTCGGCCGCTGGCTGGTCGAGCAGGGCCTGGTGCCGAAGGAAGAGATCAGCATGAAGCGCATCCGCGACTGGGCCGAGGCCAATCCGCAGCGGGTCTCCGAGCTGCTGGCGAGCAATCCCAGCTTCGTGTTCTTCAGCCTGCGCCCGGACAGCGACGAAGGTCCGCGCGGCTCGCTGAACGTACCGCTGACCGACGGCTACAGCGTGGCCATCGACCGCAAGGTGATTCCGCTGGGCAGCCTGATGTGGCTGTCCACCACCCGCCCTGACGACGGCAGCGCGGTGGTCCGTCCGGTGGCGGCCCAGGATACCGGCGGGGCCATCGTCGGCGAGGTCCGCGCCGATCTGTTCTGGGGCACCGGCGACGCCGCCGGCGAACTCGCCGGACACATGAAGCAACCGGGCCGGCTCTGGCTGCTATGGCCCAAGGGTGCGCCGCTGCCCGCCTCCTGAAAACCTCCGGCCGGTGCCTACGCATCCGGCCGGGACGGCTGGCCAACGCAACGCCAGCGAGCGCCCGACACCGCAGACCAGCATCGACGGCGCCGGGCGCGCTTGCGGCAGCAACCATTCAAACGATGAATGACGCCGCAGAATCCTCTGTGATGATCGCCGCGCCAGCCGGACCTCCGCGCCTCGCCGCAGCGGCCAGGCCCCCCGAAACCACTTGTCCGTGCTACCCCGGCAGGCGTAGCCGCGGCCGCCTGCCTCGGCAAAAAGCCATCAGCCGGCGCGCTTCGAGGCCCCTCATAGCGCCCTTTCGCCAACTACCAATTCTCATAGTTGTGAGGGGAAATTTGTATCTTATTTTAAATACCCACGAAACATATAAACACACACACAGCGAAACACTTCGGAAAACCAACGCAAGGTGGAAGTGCAATGCGTGACCGTGAATCCATTCTCATCGCTTTTCTCTCTTTCCTGACGATAAGACTGCATGGCAGCAGTTGACTGCCCTTGAGTCGACGGCACTCCGTATTTCCATAACGGTTTTTCCGGGCAAGGCGCCTCGACGCTTGCCGCTCGCGTGAGCGAGCCGGTGGGCGGCGGACGACTGGCAGAGCCCGGGAAGACTCGGTGGCCGTCTTCGCGAAAAACCAAAAATCCTTCATTTAGCCGAAGAAGCCGGCAGATGGACTCATTTTTTCGAAAAAAGGCGATTGCCAGAATGTCCCAGAACTCCCTGCTCGACCTGTACGCGCACCCGACGGTGGTGGCCCGCTTCAGCGAAATGGCAGCGCTTCATCCCCATCACGAAGCCATCAGGGACCGTTTCGGAAGTGTCGACTATCGGCAACTCCTGCATAGCGCCGAACAACTTTCAGACTATCTTCTCGAGCATTATCCGCAGCCGGGAGTTTGTCTTGGAGTGTACGGCGAATATTCTCGGGAAAGCATTACCTGTCTGCTCGCCATACTGTTATCCGGCCATCACTACTTATATATAGACCTGAAACAACCGGCGGCCTGGAATGCAGAGTTGTGCCGGCAGGTCGACTGCCGCCTGATTCTCGACTGCTCGACCACGCCGACGCCCGCCAACGGTCTTCCCTGCGTCCCGGTCAGGCACCTGCCTGCCGCTCCAGCCTCGGTCGCCCGGCCATGCTTCGCGGCGGACCAGATCGCCTACATCAACTTCTCCTCGGGCACCACCGGCCGCCCGAAAGCCATCGCCTGCACCCACGCCGGCATTACCCGCCTGTGCCTGGGCCAGTCGTTCCTCGCGTTCGCTCCGCAGATGCGCTTCCTGGTGAACTCGCCGCTGTCCTTCGATGCGGCGACCCTGGAGATCTGGGGTGCGCTGCTCAACGGCGGCTGCTGCGTGCTGAACGACCTCGGCCCCCTCGACCCGGGCGTGCTGCGCCAGTTGATCGGCGAGCGCGGAGCCGACAGCGCCTGGCTCACCGCCTCGCTGTTCAACACCCTGGTGGACCTCGACCCGGACTGTCTCGGCGGCCTTCGCCAGTTGCTCACCGGCGGCGACATCCTCTCGGTGCCGCACGTGCGCCGGGCGCTGCTGCGGCATCCGCGACTGCACCTGGTGAATGGCTACGGACCGACGGAGAACACCACCTTCACCTGCTGCCATGTCGTCACCGACGACGACCTCGAGGAAGACGACATCCCCATCGGCAAGGCCATCGCCGGCACCGCGGTGCTCCTGCTCGACGAGCACGGACAGGAGATCGCCGAGCCCGACCGGGCCGGGGAGATCGTCGCCTTCGGCGCCGGCCTGGCGCAGGGTTATCGGAACGATGCGGCGCGCACCCGCGCCAGCTTCGTCGAGTTGCCCTATCGCGGCCGCCTCCTGCGTGCCTACCGTACCGGCGACCGCGCTCGCTACGACGAGCAGGGCCGGCTGCGCTTCATCGGCCGCGGCGATGGCCAGGTCAAGCTGAACGGCTATCGCCTCGACCTCCCCGCCCTGGAACAGCGCTTCCGCCGCCAGCCGGGCATCCTCGACTGCGCCCTGCTGGTCCGCGAGCGCAACGGCGTCAAGCAACTGCTCTGCGCCTGGACGGGAAAAGCCGACGCCAGCCCGCAGGCCCTGCTCCGCCAACTGCCCACCTGGCAGCGCCCGCATGCCTGCGTCCGGGTCGAGGCCTTGCCCTTGACGGCGCACGGCAAGCTGGACCGCGCCGCCCTGCTGCGCCGCCTGGAAGAACCGCTGGAGCGCTGCGCCAGCGCGCTCGATCCCGACCAACGCGGCTGCGCGCAGCTGTGGAGCGAATTGCTGGGTTGCGAGGTCGGCGCCGCCGACCAGGATTTCTTCCTCTGCGGCGGCAACTCGTTGCTCGCCCTGCAACTGGTCGCCCTCTGTCAATCGGCGGGTGCGGGAGCAAACCTGGGACTCGCCGACTTGCAGGCAAACTCGCGCCTCGACCAGTTCAGCCGTCTCCTGCGCAGCCACGGCCTGGCGCCGGAGCGTCTGCTGGAACGGGCGGCGACGCCGGAGCAGCCGCTGGTGCTGTCGAGGAGCGCGGCATGAACGTCGGTCTCTCCGCGGAGGTGCGCTACCACTGGTTCCGCGAGCACCTGGTGGTGGTCGGCGATTGGCACCGCCTGTCCCCCTCCGAGCGCGACCGCCTGCGGCACCAACCGATGCCGGATGAGGCCGCGCAGTCCTTGCGCGTCGACCTGTCGCCCTGGTCCTGCGGGATGGTCTTCAGCGAGCTGCTCGGCGCCGACCTGACCCGCTTCGGCCTCTGCTACCTGGCTCCGGCCGAGGTGCCGGCATCCGACCTGACGCGCCTGGGACGGCGCCTGCGCGAAGAGTTCCCGTTGCTCGACAGCCAGGTGGACAGCGGCGCGGAAGGTTTCGAACTGGTCGTCCACGGGCAGCCCGAGGAGAGCCCGGCGCTGGAAGTCGGCCCCTTCGCCGACGAAAACGCGCTCATCGCAGCGCTGCTGCAACGCCCGCATTCCCTGTTCGAGCGCGGCCTGCTGCGACTGTTCCACGGGCGCTGCGGAGGACGTGCGCGCTGGGGCGTCTGGCTGCATCACCTGGTCGCCGACGCCGACTTCGCCAGCGTGCTGCTGGCCCGCCTGGCCGTGCTCAACGCCGACCCCACGACCGAAGCGGCGGCCCCCGAGTTCGGCTTCCTCCAGCAGCAATGGCGCCTGGAGCGCCAGCTGCGCGAGCGCAGGACCAGGCTGGAAGACTACTGGAGCGAGCGCGGCGAGGCGTTCCGTGAACTGGCGAGCCTGCCCTGGGCGGAGCTCGCCAGCCATTGCGAGGATTTCCGCTTGGCTGCCACGCCAGGAGGCGGCGAAGCCGCCCTGCTGACCCGGCTCGCCTGCGCCCTGGCTCTCGCCCTGGCCAGCCAGGGCGCCACCGGCAAGGTCCTGGCGCTGACCCCGGTCAGCCTGCGCAGTCGCCGAGGCACGGCGGTTTCCGGTTGCTGGCTGAACCTGGTGCCGCTGTTGCTGGACGCCGCGACCGCCGAGGACACCTTCGAACGACACAGGCTCGAGGCCTTCGAGCACAGCCTGCTGCCGGCGGAGGCCATCGCCGAACGGGCCGGGCTGCGCTATGCCGACGCCCAGGTGATGATCAATGTCATCGACCAGCCATTCCGCAGCGCCGGGTTCATCCACCGGCCGACACTGAAGAGCCGCCTGCCGCTGACCCTGACCCTGGTCCGGCGCGACGACGGCGGCTGGGACGCCAGCCTGGCCAGCCGCTTCGGCCGCGAACGGACCCTGGCGCTGGCGGCGGCCATGGCCGAGGCGCTACGCCCATGCTGATCCTGCTGCCTGACTTCATCGGCCACCCGAGCTGCTTCCGCGGGCTGCTGGCACGCCTCGGCGCAACGGACTGCCGGCTGGTCGACTACCACCGGCTGGATGCCTACGCCAGCATCGAAGCCCTCGCCAGCCAGGTACTCGACGGCCTGGCGGAAGAACCGGACTGGCTGATCGGCTATTCCTTCGGCGGCCTGGTCGGCTACGAGATGGCCCGCCAGTTGCCGGCCAGCCGCCTGCTGATGATCGACAGCCACCTGCCCTGGCCGGCCCTGCGGCGAATGCCGCCGAGCGAGCAATACCAGCGCTGGCTGAGCGCCGAGATGCGCGAATGGATCGCCCTGATGAGCGAGCTTGGCGAACTGCGCGAAGAGGTCCTGCTGCGCAATGTCGAGCTGTTCGGCCGCTGGCAGCCCCGCCATCGCCTCGCCCGCGCCAGCTGGGTGCGCTGCCGGGACGACGCCGGCCGCGACCCGGCCGCCGAACGCTGGTGCGACCTGATCGAGCGGCTCGACACCTTCCCCTGCGAGCGTCCGCACCACCTGGCCCTGCAGGACCCGGCGGTGATCGATTTCATCGTCCACACCGTCAGCAAGGAGTCCGTCCAATGAAACACTATCGGCAGGTGGTATCCCCGCAATTGCGCCAACAGGCGCTGGACTGGATCCTCGCCGCGGCGCAGCGGCCGGACCCGGCGCTGGAACCGGAATTCGACATCGCCGACGACGAGCGCCGCGAGGCGAAGAAGGTGCGCAACCTGCACCGCCACGACCCGCTCTTCTGGGACGACTGGTTCGCCCGCTCCGGGCTCGACGCGCTGGTCCGCGACCATCTGCGCAAGCCGCGCCTGCTGCGCCACGCGGCGTTCATCAAGCGCCACGCCGACGAGTCCTACATCCCGCTGCACCAGGACATCGCGCTATGGGAGAAGCGCTACGAAAGCGCGCAGACCTTCTGGGTCGCCCTGACCCCGTCGCGGAACGACAACGGTGGGATGTTCTATTACCCCGACGACCGCACGATCTTCCCCCACGAGTTCGACCTCGCCTACCCGATGTTCAAGTGCATCGACCTCCAGGCCAACGGCATTTCCCGCGAGCAACTGGTGGATGCCGAGCTGGACGCCGGCGACGTCCTGGTCTGGCCCGCCCGCACCGCACATGGCAGCCACAACAACCGCAGCGGCGAGCTGCGCATCGGCATGCCGATCGTCTTCGTCGAGGACGACGAATTCCACCAACTGAATCGAGAGGACAGCATGAAAACCTGGATCGCTTCCAACCTGAAAAGCGTGTTCCCGGACGAGGCAATCACCGAGGACAACCTCGACCACTATCTTCCGCAGCTGTGCGACTACTCGCTGAAGATGGTCACCTTCCTCGCCCGTTTCTCCCGCCAGTTCGGTCATGCGCCGAAGATCCACGACTTCATCAGGGAGCCGCGGCTGGCGACGCTGTCGGCCTCGGACGCGGGAGCGAGACGATGATCCGGGTCATCGACTGCACCCTGCGCGAGGGGTGCCAGGCCCGCCAGTGCAGCTTCGACAGCGCGCAGTCGGTCCAGCTGGCGAGGGAAATCGCGGCGCTGGGGGTGGATATGATCGAGTGCGGCCACCCGCGGATTTCCGCGGACGAACGCGAGCGGGTACGCGCCGTGGTGGCGGCGGTTTCCACGCCGGTGCTGGCCCACGCCCGGGCGCGCCGGGAGGATATCGACGCGGTGCTGGAAACCGGTGCGCAGTGGGTCGGGCTGTTCGCCTCGATCAACGCGATCTCGCTGGAAACCAAGTTCAAGGGCATGAGCCGCGAGGAGGTGCTCGAACTGTTCCACGACGCGATCCGCTACGCCCGCGAACGCGGCCTGCGGGTCCGGGCCACGGTGGAAGACGCCGCGCGCACCTCGGTCAGCGACCTGGTCAGCATGATCGCCACCGCGCGCGACGCCGGCGCCGATCGCATCTGCTTCGCCGACAGCGTCGGCATCCTGCTGCCGGACGAGACCTTCGACGTGCTCTCGCTGCTGCGCCACGAGTTCCCCGACGTGGTCTTCGAGTACCACGTGCACAACGACCGCGGCCTGGCCCTGGGCAATACCCTGGCGGCGATCCAGGCCGGGGTCCAGTGGCACTCGGCGAGCTGCAACGGGATCGGCGAACGCGCCGGGATCACCGACACCTTCCAGTTGCTGACCCTGCTGCACACCAAGTTCGCCGCCGACCGCTTCAACCTGAAGAACGTCCTCGCGGTCTCCGAGCTGGTCGAGGCGCACAGCCGGATCAAGCGTTCACCGATGCACCCGGTGGTCGGCGAGAACGCCTTCGTCCATGTCGCCCGCCTGCACCAGTTGGCCATGCAGGAAAACCAGGACGCCTACAGCGCCTTCGATCCGGAACTGATCAACGGCCGCGTCTCGCTGCAACGCTACACGCCGATGCACCGCCAATCCCTGTTCCTCACGCCTTTCGAGAAATCCGCCAGCGAACTGAAGTACCACCGCCACGGCCCCGGCAAGCGCTTCGTCATGCTCGACCGGCGCCTGCTCGACGGCTCGCCGTTCTACTTCATCGCCCGCCAGTTCCACGACGTCGGCGACGGCGGGCCGGGCCACGTCGACAGCCACGTGCACAACTGCGACTCGGTGTTCCTGTTCCTCGGCAGCGACGAGGACTACCGCGGCCTGGAGGTGGAAGTCCTGCTCGGCGGCCAACTGCGCCGTTTGCAAAGCCCGGCCAGCGTGTTCATCCCCGCCGGCGTCGAGCACAGCTACCGCTACCTCGGCGGCAGCGGCACCTACATCAATTTCGTCCACAAGGGCGATTACCACGAGAGCCTACTGGAGATTACCCAATGAAGCAGTTCGACAAGCACGCAGACGCCTACAACGTGGTCCGCGGCAAGATCGCCTATCCGGATTCGCTCTACCGCAACCTCGCCGAACGCGCCCCGGCACGCGAAGCGGCGCTGGACATCGGCTGCGGCAACGGCGTCTCGACCGTCCGCCTGCAACCCTGGTTCCGCTACGTGGAAGGCAGCGACCTGGGCGAGGCGCTGATCGCCAAGGCCCGCGAGAACTACCCGGAGATCCGCTTCAGCGTGTCGCCAGCGGAAACCTTCGCGCCGCAACGCCGCTTCGACCTGGTCACCAGCGCCACCTCCTTCTACTGGATGGACCGCAAGCAGGTGCTGACGCGCATGGCCGACTGGCTGACCCCCGGCGGGCTGTTCTGCGCCTACAAGTACGACTTCCCGATCGCCTACGGGCCGCTGCGCGACTTCATCGAGCACGAACTGGTGAACAAGTGGGCCAAACACCGTGATCCGCGCCTGACCCGCTATGACGACACCCTGGAGATCATGGGCAGTTGCCCGCACCTGCGCGACTGCCGCCGCGAAGTGTTCGCCAACATCATCTTCCTCAGCCCGGAGGAGGTCGCGCTGTTCTTCCTCTCCACCAGCTACGTGACCCGCTACATCGAGCAGGAAGGCGGCGAAGACTACGCCGACCGCTTCATCGCCGCGGTGCGCGAGATCGAGAGCGCGCCGCAGGTGGCGGTGAACTTCGACATCCACGCCTTCACCGCGCTGAATCGCTGAGGAGCCGGCATGAGCAGCCTCCCCGTACCCGTATCGCTCGACAGCACCCTCCGCCATCTCGGCAGCGCCGACCCGCGGCGGCCGTTCCTGATCGACGCCCGCGAGCCGGAGCGACCGCTGGAATACACCTGGGGCGACGCCGACCGCCAGGTCGATGCCCTCGCCGAGCAGATCGCCGCGCATGCCTGCCGCAGTGTCGGCGTGCTGCTCGACAACAGCTACCGCAACCTCTGCCTGATCTATGCGGTCATGCGCGCGGGCAAGCATCTGGTGCTGATCGATCCCGAGTGGGGGGAGGCCGCGAAGCAGGCCATCGTCGACGAGATGCGCCTGGACGCGCTGGCCAGCGAACATCCGCTCGAGGGCGCGCTGGCCGGGCTGCGCCTGGCGCTGGACTTCGAGCGCAGCGCGACGCGCCGGCTCGACCGCGCCGCGCACAGCCACATGATCCTGTTCACCTCGGGCACCACCGGCCAGCCGAAAGGCATCGAACTCAGCCAGCAGGCCATGCTCCATGCCTACCGCATCGGCCGCGACTGCCTGGGCATCGGCGAGCACACGCGCTCCGGTTGCTTCTACCGGATCAGCGGCCTGGGCATCCTCGGCATCAATTTCCTCTTCCCGCTGCTGTACGGCGGCAGCGCGGTGCTCCTGCCGCTGCACTGCTGGGCCGACAGCGAAGGCTTCTGGGAATGCGTGGAACGCTTCGGCATCAGTTTCCTCTACCTGGTGCCGCCGGTGGTCAACCACATGGTCAAGGAAGGCTCCCCGCCGCCGCGCCGCTTGCCGTTGCAGCGCCTGCTCTGCGTCGCCGGCTCGGCGCGCCTGGACGCCGACCTGCAGGCGGCCTTCCAGCGCGACTACGCGGCGCTGGCGAACATCTACGGCCTCAGCGAGTGCGGCTTTGCCTTCCTCTTCGGCAAGCGTCGCGGCGATGCGTTCGACAACTCGGTGGGACCTGCCGTCGGCCTGGAACTCAAGCTGACCGACCCCGACGGCCGCCCGCTGGAGGGCAGCGGCGAACGCGGGCGCCTGTGGGTGCGCACGCCGAGCCTGTTCTCCGGCTACGTCAACCGCCCCGACCTGACCGCCCAGGTGCTCGAGGACGGCTGGCTGAATACCCAGGACCTCGCCTACTTCGACGAGGACCGCTGCGTGCACGTCCTCGGCCGTTGCGACGGCACCATCAACAAGGGCGGCAACCTGTTCCACCTGAATGAATGCGAAAGGGCGCTCAACGGCCTGGACGAGGTGATCGACGTCTGCTGCCTGAAGGTCGACTGCCCGCTCTATGGCGAAGACTATGTCGCCGTGATCCACACCGCGCCGCAGGTCGAGTTCGCCTTCCTGCCCTGGCTCCAGCAGCAGCTCGGCACCCTCCGCGCGCCACAGCGCGTGGTGCTGTCGCACCAGGCCCTGCCGCTGAATGGCGCCGGCAAGCACGATCGCCGTGCGCTCGCCACGCTGCTGCAACGGGAAGCCTCGTGATGTGCGGCATCCTCGGTTACGTCGGCACCGGTTTCAGTGTCTCGCGCTTCGCCGGAGCGCTACGCCTGCTGGCCCATCGGGGTCCGTTCGGCGAGGGCATCGCGGCCCTGCCGAACGGCGCCATCGGCATGACCCGCCTGCCGATGTCCGGCGCCGCGGCGGTGCCGCTCCCGCCGCAGGAGGGTCAGCGGCGGGTCGCCTACAACGGCGAGGTCTACCAGGCCGGCTGCGAAATCCATGGCGAGATCCGCCTGCTGCTCGACGGCTTGCAGCGCGGGGTACTGCCGGACGGCATGTACGCCCTCGCCAGCTGGGACCCGCAGACCCGGCAATTGACCCTGCTGCGCGACGAGTTCGGCATCAAGCCGCTGTACTACAGCTACCAGCCCGAGCGCGGCCTGCTGGCCTTCGCCT
Source organism: Pseudomonas sp. TZ252 (assembly GCF_056110345.1). Taxonomy (NCBI): domain Bacteria; kingdom Pseudomonadati; phylum Pseudomonadota; class Gammaproteobacteria; order Pseudomonadales; family Pseudomonadaceae; genus Pseudomonas; species Pseudomonas sp. TZ252. The sequence goes on from NZ_CM148566.1 coordinate 219,320, forward strand.
CCGAGCCGCGGGCGCTGCTGCACCTGCTCGGCGGCGCCCGCGCCGACGCCGAGGCGATCGCCCAGGTGGTCGCCGCCGGCGTGCCGCTGGAAGGCCAGACCCTGTTCCAGCAGGTCCGTCTGCTGCTGCCCGGCGAGGTGTTGCGCTTCGATCTCTCCCAGGAGCGTCCGCGCCTCTGCCAGCGCCAGCGGCTGGCCACCGCCCCGGCCAGCGAGGTGGACAGCCTCGACGAGCAGCTCGGCGAAACCCTCGAACGCTGCCGCCAGACCTTCCGCCCCTGCGCCCTGCTGGTCAGCGGCGGGGTCGATTCCAACCTGCTCGGCAGCTACCTGGACCCGCAGTTGCAACGCTTTCACCTGTGCCTGGAAGGCGACGAGGAAAGCCTGCTGCCACACCCTCGGCTGCAACGCTTCGAGCTGCGCCAGGAAGCCTTCATGCCGCTGCTGCGTCGCGCGGTCGGCAACTTCGGCGGGGCGACACGGATGTCCAGCCTGCTGATGTACCAGCGCCTGGCCGACGGTATCGGCGAGCAGGGCTATCACTGCGTGCTTCTCGGCGAAGGCGCCGACGAACTGTTCTGGGGCTACCCGCGCCATCTCGAACTCTGGCGCCGGCGCGACGCACCGGAACCGCGGCGCTTCGCCGCCGCCTGGTTCGGCGAGTACCGGCGCAAGGCCGCGCTGCTGGCGGAACCGGCGGGCCGACGGGTCGCCGAGCGGATCGAGGAACTCGCCCACGAGGCCCTCGGCCAGGGCCTCGAGGCGGCGATCGGCCAGTTCGACCTGCACTACTCGCTGGAGCCGCTGCTGCGCCGCGCCGACCATCTGCTGATGTCGCGCACCATCGAAGCGCGCACCCCCTACCTGCATGGCGCCCTGGCGCAGCGCGCCGGGCGCCTCCAGCGGATCGTCGGCGACACCGCCAAGGCACCGCTGGTGGCGCTCCTGGAGCAGCGCGAGAAACGCTGGCAGGCGCAGCCGAAACGGCATTTCCGCCTGCCGTTCGAACGGTGGCCGCAGGCCCTCGGGGAAATGCGCCGGCACCTCGCCGAACGCCTGCCGGCGCTCCACGACCTCGGCCTGGAAGGCCTGGATGCACCGAGCGTCGCGGCGCTGCCCGGCGACCAGTTGTTCACCCTCACCACCCTGTCGCTCTGGCAGCAGGAATACGGAGCCTCGCTATGACAACCATCCATCGTCGCCCCGCGCCCTGGCGGGGCAACGCGGTGTTCTGCGCTTCGGCCGCTTTCGCCGCCGGCCTGGAAACGCTGTTCGCGCGCCTGCTGGAGCGGCGTCCCGCGGATAGCGCGGAGGCTCTCCTGCGCCAGCGCCTGCATCACGAACTGGAGCATGGAAGCGGCGTGCTGCTGCACGATTCCGCGCTGCTGCGCGGACTCGCCGAGGACGAATTCCAGCGGGTGTTCCGCGCATTCTGCCAATGGCTGGGACGCACCGTGGCGATCAACCGCAACGGCGAGTACCTCAAGGAAGTGCGCGACCTCGGCCTGCGCGACGCCCGCGACGCGCCGCAGCGCGGCCACCTGACCAGCCAGGAATTGGCCTTCCACTCCGATCGCGCCGACCTCACGGTGCTCGCCTGCTGGTCGCCGGCACGCCGGGGCGGCGCCTTCCGCATCCGTTCCTCGGCCGACGTCCTCGCCACCCTGGAAGCCGCCAATCCGGCCTGGCTGCCCCTGCTCGGCCAGCCGATCCCCCACGACCTGCGCGACGAAGGCGACGCCGACTACGCGCTGGTGCCGCTGCTCACGGAAACCCCGCGGACCTTCGTCTTGCGCTATATCCGCAAGTTCAACGAATCGGTGACGCGCCACGGGCTAAGCCTCGCCCCGCAGGTGCGAAGCATGCTCGACGGCCTGGACGAGGCGATCGAACGCGCCGACGGCTATGCCGAACTGGACTTCAGCAAGGGCATGCTGGTGCTGGTGAACAACCACACCACCCTGCACGCGCGCACCGAGTTCAGCGACGACGAGCGGCAGCGCCGCTGCCTGCTGCGCTGCTGGCTGAGCAGCGAGTTCACCCGCGAACTGCCGGAAAGCTTCCTGCCGCTGTTCCACCAGGTAGCCGCCGGCAGCCTGCGCGGCGGCATCCGTCCCCTCGCCCAGGAGCCCCGCCCGTGAGCGACAACACCTTCAGCGTGCAACGCTTCCGCGCCCTGCCGACGGAAATCCACGTGATGCTCGTCGGTACGCTGCTGACCCGCGGCGCCTACTTCATGGTCTGGCCGTTCCTGGCATTGCTGCTGTGGCGCGAGTTCCGGCTGTCCGCCAGCGCCATCGGCCTGCTGCTGGCGCTGGCGACCGTCTGCGGCGCGCTCAGCGGCATCTACACCGGCTGGCTGTCGGACCGTTTCGGGCGCAAGCGCCTGATCTTCTTCGGCACCAGCCTCAGCGGGCTTTCCTTCGTGTTGCTGGGCTTCAGCGGCCAGCCGCTGTCCTACGGACTGGCGATCTCCGGGGTGAGCATCGGCTGCGCCCTGCTCGAATCCAGTTGCAAGGCGCTGATCGGCGACCGCGTCGAGGATCGCCGCTCGCGGGAACTGGCGCTCTACTGCCGGTACTTCCTGATCAACCTCGGCGCCGCCCTCGGCCCGCTGATCGGCCTGACTCTCGGCGTCGCCGCCCAGGCCGGCACCTTCCTGGTCACCGCGCTGGTCTACTTCTGCTACGGCCTGCTGCTCTGGCGCCTGCTGCACCACCTCGAACTTAAGCGGCGCAGCCTTGCCCCGCGATCCTCGACGGGGTTCCTCGAAGCCTGCCTGAGCATGGCCCGGCATCGCGCCTTCACCCTGCTGTTGCTGTGCAACATGCTGGCCGCGCTGATCTACGCCACCTTCGATTCGACCCTCGTGCAGTACCTCACCCGCAGCGGTCTGCCCGACGTGGTCAACAGCATCGCCCTGCTGGTGACCATCAACGCGCTGACCATAGTGGTCGCCCAGTTTCCCCTCCTCCGCCTGCTGGAAAACACCGGCACCGGCGGCCGCCTGATGCTCGGCATGCTGCTCATGCTCCTGGCCCAGCTAGGCTTCGCCTGGACCCCGGTGACCCTGTTCGCCGGCCTGGCGCTGGCCACGGTGGTACTCAGCCTCGGCGAACTGATCGTGTTCCCGACCTTCAGCGTGGAGGTCGACCAACTGACCCCCGACGACTTGCGCGGCAGCTATTTCGGCGCGGCCAATCTCTACAGCCTCGGCACCGCGCTGGCACCGCTGTACGGCGGGATCATGCTCGACCATGCCGGCAGCCAGGCGCTGTACCTCGGCCTGGCCGCGCTGTGCGGGGTGATCATGCTGCTGCAGGTCGGCGCGGTCGGCCTGCGCCAGGCCGAGCGGGCCGGCGGATGAGCGGCGCGCTGCTGGTCTCGGGATTTTTCCTGCGCCGCTCCGCCTGGTCCGTGGAAGGCGCCGGCTGGCGAAGCTGCGACCATCTGCGCGACGCGCCCGGATGCGACCTGGCGCATTGGCTGGACCAGGCCGCCGCCACGCTGGCCGGCGAGGAGCGGGTGATACTCTGCGGCCACAGCTTCGGCGGCTACCTGGCGCAATGCCTGGCGGCCCGCCTGGGCGAGCGCGCCGCGCACCTGTACCTGTTCAGCGCGCTGGTCAGCGAGGGCGGCGGCGCGCTGGAAAGCTACCAGGACAGCGGCCAGGACAATCTCCTCGGGCTATGCCGCCTCGACCCGCTCGGAGGGCGGGTCCGCCTGGAAGACCGCGCCGGCTTCCTCGAACTGCTCGGCGCCGAGGTGCCGACCAGCGCCAGCGAACCCGCGCAATTGCTGATCGACTCGCCGCGGCAGGTTCGTCCAGCCTGCCCGGTCACCTACGTTGTGGCGGCCGCCGACCGGCTCAGCCCGCCGCCGCTGCAACGTACCTTCGCCCACCGCCTGGACGCGCGAGTGCGGGAATACCCGGGCGGGCACCTCGCCGCACTGGCGGACCCGCGCTTCCTTCGCGCCCTTATCGAATCTAATAATTAGATAGATAAAGCCAAAAATACGCGCTTTTTTATCGCAATGATCTGACGGATGATGACCCCATCAACCGCCCGCCCCCCTCGCGCAAACGAGCGGCGACGGGCCCAATGGAGATCCGATCATGATCGAACGTCGTCCCTTCGACCGTCTGGGCCATGCCAACCACGGCTGGCTGAACGCGCGTCATCATTTTTCCTTCGCCGACTACTATGATCCGGAGCGCGAGGACTGGGGCCGCCTGCGGGTCTGGAACGATGACGAGATCGCCGCCGGCAGCGGCTTCCCGCCGCACCCGCACCGCGACATGGAGATCATTACCTATGTCCGCGAAGGCGCGATCACCCACCAGGACAGCCTGGGCAACAAGGGCCGCACCGAGGCCGGTGACGTGCAGGTGATGAGCGCCGGTACCGGCATCGTCCATTCGGAGTACAACCTGGAAGCCGAGACCACCCGGATCTTCCAGATCTGGATCATCCCGGACCGCCGCGGCGACCAACCGCGCTGGGGCTCCAAACCGTTCCCGAAGGCCGAGCGCGACGGTCGTTTCGTCACTCTCGCCAGCGGCGACGAGCAGGACAGCGAAGCGCTGCACATCCGCGCCGACGCCGAGGTCGCCGCGGTGACCCTGAAGGCCGGCCAGAGCGCCGAGTACGCCCTGGAAAACGGTCGCCGCGCCTACCTGGTACCGGCCACCGGCAGCATCGAGGTCAACGGCGTGCGCGCCGAGGCCCGCGATGGCCTGGCGGTACGCGACGAACCGACCCTGAAGGTCACCGCCCTGGAAGACAGCGAAGTGCTGCTGGTGGAAGTGGCCTGACCCGACAGCCCCTCGCCCCCACGGGCGAGGGGCTGCTTTCGTTGCGCCCCAGCCTCTCTCGACGCAGCGGCGTTATCCGCCGCAACGCCTCCGGCCCTGCCGACTGGGTTCTTCCCAGCTTCACGCTTCGCGCTCACACTACCCGCAGAAGAATTCGAGAGGCTCCGCCATGCGTGAACTGCAACCCCTGCTGGAGAACCACGGGCTGCTCCTGCTGTTCCTCAACGTGCTCTGCGAGCAGGCCGGGCTGCCGATTCCCGCCTACCCGGCGCTGATCGTCGCCGGCGCGCTGGCCATGCAGGGCGTCGGCGCGCCGCTGGGCGTGGTCCTGCTGGTGGTGGTGCTCGCCTGCCTGCTGGCGGACGTCGCCTGGTACCTGGCCGGACGCCGCTACGGCGGCTTCCTCCTGCGCAGCATCTGCAAGGTCTCGCTGTCCCAGGACAGTTGCATCCGCCAGAGCCAGAACATGTACCTGCGGGTCGGTCCGAGGGCGCTGCTGATGTCGAAGTTCCTGCCCGGCGCCAGTGCGTTGTCCACCACCCTGGCCGGCATGACCCGCACCCACCTGCGCCGCTTCCTCGCCTACGACGCCGCCGGCTCGGCACTCTGGGCCGGTTCCGCGCTGCTGCTGGGGGTGATCTTCAGCGATGCGGTAGACCACCTGCTGGCCCTGCTCAGCGACTACGCGGCCATCGGCGCGCTGCTGATCGCCGGCGCCTTCGCCGCCTTCATCGCCTGGAAGCTCTGGCAGCGCCAGCGCCTGCTGTCGCGCAGCCGGCGGATTCCGCGAATCAGCGTGGAGGAACTGGAAAACCTTCGCGAACAGGGGCAATTGCCGGTGATCCTCGATGTCCGCGCCCATCACGAAGACGAGCCGAGCGGCATTCCGGGAGCCATCCCGGTGGAGCTGAACGTGTCGCTGAAGGACCTCCCCGGCGACCTCAGGGACGCCAGCATCGTCATCTATTGCGCCTGTCCCCACGAACTTTCCGCCGCGATGCTCGCCCAGCGCCTCAACGCCTCCGGCTTCACCCGCACCTGGGCGCTGGCCGGCGGCCTGGACGCCTGGCGCAAGGCCTACGGGCAGGTCGTGGCGAACGCCTGAGCGACACCCACCGGGTTCAGCCCAGGGCCTGCACCGCCGCGCCGCCGGCTTGCCGCTGCGGCGCCGGCGAGGAGAACACCAGGTAGCCGTCCTCGACCTTGCCGTAGCGCAGCAGCGCCAGGTCGAGGACGTAGTTCTGGTAAAGCTTCCAGGGCATCCGGTCGCCCTGCTTGGGCATGCGCTCGGCGGCGCGCTGGATGTAGCCGGAGTCGAGGTTGAGGAAGGGCTCCTCGCGCACGTCGCCGGTGCTGTCGCGGGCGGTCACCTGGCGCATGCCGGTGGCATCCATGTGATTGATCAGGCGGCAGAAGTATTCGCTGGAGAGGTCCGCCTTGAGCGTCCAACTGGCGTTGGTATAGCCGACCACCGCCGCCAGGTTCGGCAGGTCGCGCAGCATGATGCCGCGATAGCCCATGCTCTGGTTGACCTGGAACGGCTTGCCGTCGACCGCCAGCTCGGCGCCGCCGAACATCACCAGGTCGAGGCCGGTGGCGGTGACGATGATGTCCGCCTCCAGCACCTCGCCGGTCTTCAGGCGAATGCCCCGCTCGACGAAGCGGTCGATGTGCTCGGTGACCACCGACGCCTTGCCCTTGCGCAGCACCTTGAACAGGTCGCCGTCCGGCACCGCGCAGACCCGCTCGTCCCACGGCTTGTAGCGCGGGCTGAAGTGACGCATGTCGAAGCGTTTGCCCAGTTGCAGGCTGGCCAGCTTGAGCAGGGCCTTGCGGACCAGGCCGGGGAAGGTCCTGGCGAGCATGAAGAAGACCATCTGCATGGCCACGTTGCGCGCCCGCGCCTGGCGGTAGATCCAGGTTTCCGGAAGGAAGCGGCGGAGGAAATTGGAGATCGCGTCCTTCTGCGGCAGGGTGATCACGTAGGATGGCGAGCGCTGCAACATGGTGACGTGGGCGGCCTTGTCGGTCAGCGACGGCACCAGGGTCACGGCGGTCGCGCCGCTACCGATCACCACCACCTTCTTGCCGCTGTAGTCGAGGTCCTCGGGCCACAGCTGCGGATGGACGACCTGCCCGGCGAAGTCCTCGCGACCGACGAATTCCGGGGTATAGCCGGCCTCGTAGCGGTAGTAGCCGGTGCACATCAGCAGGAACTGCGCGGTCATGCGCAGCGGCTCGGGCTCGTCGCCGCGCTGCACGTCGAGGTTCCAGCGCGCATTGGCGGAATCCCAGTCGGCCCTGAGCACCCGGTGGCGGTAGCGGATCTTCCGGTCGATGCCGTTCTCCCGTGCGGTCTCCTCGATGTAGCGGCGGATCGACGGACCGTCGGCGATGGCCTTGGGATCGCTCCATGGCTTGAAGTTGTAGCCGAGGGTGAACATGTCCGAGTCGGAACGGATGCCGGGGTAGCGGAACAGGTCCCAGGTACCGCCCATCGCCGCGCGCCCTTCGAGCAGGGCGAAGCTCTTGCCGGGGCAATGCTTCATCAGGTGGTAGGCGGCGCCGACGCCGGACAATCCGGCGCCGACGATGAGTACGTCCAGGTGTTCGACAGGCATAAGGTTCCTCGATCGGCGGAAGCGTCCAGCCGTCTGCTGGGCTGATGCCCTCCACCCTACAGAGGGGATGCCGCGCGGGTATCCCAACCTTCGTACTGCGATATCCGCAAAGTATGGACCCAGGCGTGGGAATTACCCATGCCGGCGTACCGGCATGGGTCGGGCGCTAGGACGCGCGGGAAGGTTTCTCCGGGGTCTCCGCCGCTACCGCGCCACGGTCTTCCAGCTGGTCGGTCTGGAACAGCGTCTCCAGCTCGACCCGCGCCTCGCGAGCGCTTTTGATCAGCGCGTCGCGGTCGTTGTAGAACAGGTGCTGGGAGGCCAGGACCTCTTCGTCGTGCCGGCGGAAACGACGGATCCGCGCGTCCGCCTGTTCCTCGCTCAGACCCAGGCCGCAGAGCACCATGCGGCTCATCTCCAGGCTGGAGAAGAAGGTCTCGCGCACCGGCTCGACCCCGGCGTCGAGCAACAGGTGGACGTGCTGGCGGTTACGCGCGCGAGCGATGATCTTCAGGTGCGGATACAGCTTGCGCACGCGCTTGGCCGTCTCGATGTTGGTCTCCGGGTCATCGGTGGCGATGACGAAGAACTCGGCCTTCTCTACCTGGGCCGCGCGAAGGATCTCCGGGCGCATCGGGTCGCCGTAGAAGATCGGGATCGCGCCGAGGGTACGGGTCAGCTCGATGGTCTCCACCGAGGTGTCCAGGGCGATGAACGGCACGCGCTGGGCGCGCAGCACGCGAGCGACGATCTGGCCCATGCGGCCGACCCCGGCGATCACCACGCGCGGGGTGTCGTCGTTGTCGATGCGTTCCATTTCCGGCGGCGGCTTCGTCGCCTCCGGCTCCTTCGCCAGCAGGCGCGCGAGGCCGAGTACCAGCAACGGGGTCAGGGCCATCGACAGGGTGATGGAAAGCACCAGCAGGTTGTGCAGGTCGTTCTGGAACAGGCCCTGGTCGCGGGCCATCTTGAACACGACGAAGGCGAACTCGCCGCCGGCCGCCAGGACCACGCCCAGGCGCAGCGCCGAGGCCTTGTCGAGGCCGCCGGAAATGCGTCCGACGAAGTACAGCACCGGCGCCTTCAGGGCGATCAGCAGCACGGTCAGGCCGAGCACCATCCACGGCGACTTGAGCAGCAGGCTGATGTCCGCGCTCATCCCCACGCTGATGAAGAACAGGCCGAGCAACAGGCCCTTGAACGGCTCGATCTGCGCCTCCAGTTCGTGGCGGTACTCCGAGTCGGCCAGCAGCAGGCCGGCGAGGAAGGCACCGAGGGCCATGGACACGCCGGCCAGCTCCATCAGCAGCGCGGTGCCCATCACCACCAGCAGCGCGGTGGCGGTGGACATGTCCTGCAGCTTGGTCTGGGCGACGATGCGGAACACCGGGCGCAGTAGATAGCGGCCACCGACCACCACCGCGGCGATGCTGCCGACCACCTTGAGGGTCTGGGTCAGTTCGCTGCCGCCGGCGTCGCTGTGCGCACCGCTGAGCAGCGGGATCATGGCGATCAGCGGGATCGCCGCGATGTCCTGGAACAGCAGGATGGCGAAGGCCAGGCGGCCATGGGGCTGGGTCAGTTCCTTGCGCTCGGCGAGGATCTGCAGGCCGAAGGCGGTGGACGACAGCGCCAGGCCCAGGCCGAGCACCACCGCGCTGTTCACCGGCTGGTCGAAGCCGACCAGGGCCACGGTGCCGATCACCAGGCCGGTCAGCAGCACCTGCAGCAGGCCGACGCCGAACACCGACTTGCGCATCACCCACAGGCGCCGCGGCGACAGCTCCAGGCCGATGATGAACAGCAGCAATACCACGCCCATCTCGGAGATCTGCGCGACGCTTTCCGGGTTGTCCACCAGGCCCAGCACGCTGGGACCGATCAGCACGCCGGCCAGCAGGTAGCCGAGCACCGCGCCCAGTTGCAGGCGCTTGGCCAGCGGCACCATGAACACCGCCGCGATCAGGAAGACCACGCCGGACTGGAGAAAACTGCTTCCGTGTTCCACGCTCAACTCCCGCTGGCGGCGCTGGCGCCGAACCGGTCGCGGATGGTGGCGATGGTCTCCACATCCATGGCGATATAGGCCTGCTTGACGAAGGCGTCGTAGGGTAGTTCGTCGCCCAGCGGCTGCAGGTAGCGGGTGCAGTAGGCGAAACGCACGAACAGCGAGCCGGGTTCCGGCTCCTCGATGGTCATGTCGAGGCTGCCGCCGGCCACCTCGGCGCTCGGCTTGATACTGTAGTGGGCACTGTCCGGCGCCTTCAGCACGACTTCGTCCTCGACCACCAGACCCGGCAGGTACAGGCGCCGGTGCAGGCGGTCGCCGTCATCGACGAGGATCTCGAAACGCTCCAGGCCGACGACGAAATACTGTGGCTCGCGCGCACGGCAGACCAGGCCTTCCCAGAGTTGCAGCCGGTCGAGGACCGGCAGGTCGACAAGTGTCCGGTCGTTGACCTGGACCAGGTGTTCGAATTGCATGTGGCTCACTTCCTGTTCGGTGCATGCGATAGGCGAGTTCTGACCGGCGATGGGTGCAGAAAGTTTTCCCGCTGCCGGCGAATCGCCAGGCCGCAGGTCCACAACGATCGCCGACAGGCATTCGAGGACGCCGCCGGGGCACCCGGCGGCACATCGACCTCACTCGGCGTCGATCTTCCAGGGAATCGGCGGAGCGCTCAAGCGCGGCCCTTCCAGGGCGTCGAGCCGGCCGAAGCGGGCATCCCCCTCCTCCCAGGCCTTCTGCGCCCGGGCGATCTCGCCCTTGCTGTGGCCGACGAAGTTCCACCACATGAAGATCTCCGCACCGAACGGTGCGCCACCCAGCAACAGCACCCGCGCGCCAGGGTCGAGTTGCAGTTGCAGGCCGTCGCGGCCGTCGCCCAGGTAGGCCAGTTCGTTCACCGCGAAATGCTCGCCGCCCACTTCCAACCCGCCTTCCAGCGGCAGCAGGCCGTACTCGAAGTGCGGGTCGAGCGTCAGTTGCAGGGTCGAGGCGTCGTGGCAGGCCAGGTCGGCACCGAGCAGCGGCGAGTAGAGCCGGCACGGCGCCTGTCGCCCGGCCAGCGCACCGGCCAGCAGGGTGAAGGTGACCCCCTGCTCCTGCCAGCGCGGCAGGTCGGGATGATGGTCGAAGGCCGGGGCGATGTCGCGCTGCTCGTAGGGCAGCGCGATCCACAACTGCGCGGCGTGGGCGTGGCGCTCGTCGGGCAGCGACTCCTCGGTGTGGGCGATGCCATGACCGGCGGTCATCAGGTTGACCTGGCCGGGGCGGATCACCTGGACGTTGCCCAGGCTGTCGCGGTGCAACGCCTCGCCCTGGATCATCCAGGTAAAGGTCTGCAGGCCGATGTGCGGGTGCGGGCCCACGGCCAGTCCGCCGCCAGGTTCGAATTCGGCGGGACCGGCATGGTCGAGGAAGCACCAGGCACCGATCATCCGACGCTGGCGCGACGGCATCAGCCGACTGACGGTGATCCCGCCGCCGATTTCCGCGGCACGCGCGGTGACCCGTTGCAGCAGGTGTTCGCGGCGCTCCGGACAGTCCCGCGAGGAGGACAGGTCGCAACGCTCTTCGGTATTGCTCATGTTCAGGCTCTCCGGTGACGAGGCATTCAACCGCGCAGGCGGCGCACCCATAGCTGCAGGGCCTGCAACTGCTGCTGGATCAGCTCGCGCGCCTTGTCGTCGAGCAACCGGCCCTGGGCGTCGAAGGCGTTCTGCGCGCTGGAGATCATCACTTCCGGCTTGTTCAGCGGATGAACGTCGAGGAACACCAGCGTCTGGCGCAAGTGATACTGCGCCCGCGCGGTGCCGAAACGCCCGGCACTGGCACCGAGGATCGCCGCCGGCTTGCCGGAGAACGGCTGCTCCGGCGGCCGCGAGGCCCAGTCGATGGCATTCTTCAGCACCCCGGCCATCGAATAGTTGTATTCCGGGGTGGCGAACAGCAGCGCGTCCGCCGCGCGGATCTGCTCGCGGAAGCGTTCCACCGCGGGCGGGAAGCCGAGGGCGTAGACGTCCTCGTTGTACAGCGGGATGCCGGAGATGTCCGCCAGCTCGATGCTCATGCCCGGCGGGACCAGGCCAATCGCCTCCTGCAGCGCCGCGCTGTTGTAGGAGCCGCTGCGCAGGCTGCCGGAAATGCCCAATACCTTGATGTCGTCGCTCATGCCGTGCTCCTCGTTGTGCGTGCGGGTTCAGTCGCGTAGCTGGCTGCTGACGCTGACCTCTCCGGAGAGTACACGATGGATCGGGCAGGCATTGGCGATCTCCAGCAGACGCTGGCGCTGCTCGGCGTCGAGATCGCCGGCCAGGCGGATGTCGCGGCGGATATGGGTGAAGGGCTCCGGCTTGGTGCGTTCCTCGACGATGTTCAGTTGCACGTCGATACCCTCCAGCGGCCACTCCTTGCGCTGCGCGTACATCGCCACGGTGATCGCCGTGCAGGCGCCCAGCGCCGAGAGCAGGATCTCGTGCGGCGAGGGACCGCTGTCGGCGCCGCCGAGGGCGGCCGGCACGTCGCTCAGCCACTGGTGGCTGTCGTCGCCGAGGGTCACGCGATAAGAGGTGGTGCCGAGGGAAGCGTTGACGACCTGGGTAGCCATGGGGTTTCTCCTGTGCATGGGGGGCGTGCCGGAACCTCGGGTTCCGGCGAAGCGGCGTTCCGATGAAAACACCTGGACGGAAAACGACACAAGGCACCCGATGGTCGGAGTGCCTTGTGTCCGGGACAGCGGCGAAGCCGGCTTACTTCTTCGTGCCGAAGCTCTGGATCAGGTTGGCGTACGCCGGCAGGTGGCCGCCGAGGATGGCACCGAAGCCTTCGATGTCGTTGCGCCAGTCGCGGTGCAGTTCGCAGCCGACGCTGAACCAGTTCATCAGTTGCGCGCCGGCGGCGGTCATGCGCGCCCAGGCGGCGTCGCGCACCACCGGGTTGAAGGTGCCGGAGGCGTCGGTGACGACGAATACGTCAAACCCCTCCTCCAGTGCCGAGAGGGTCGGGAAGGCTACGCAGACATCGGTCACCACGCCGGCGATGATCAGTTGCTTCTTGCCGGTGGCCTTGACTGCCTTGACGAAGTCCTCGTTGTCCCAGGCGTTGATGTTGCCGGGGCGGGCGATGTACGGGGCCTGCGGAAACATTTCCTTGAGTTCCGGCACCAGCGGGCCGTTGGGGCCATCCTCGAAGCTGGTGGTGAGGATGGTCGGCAGGTTGAAGAACCTGGCGATGTCGGCCAATGCCAGGACGTTGTTCTTGAACTCGTCCGGGCTGAAATCGCGGACCAGGGAGAGCAGGCCTGCCTGGTGGTCGACGAACAGCACCGCCGCATCGTTCTTGTCGAGTCGCTTGTAGGTGAAGGACATGGTGTTTCTCCGGTCTCGGGCGGCGTCCGTCGCCGCGCGGTGTGAAACGAAGCGCCTCCTGGGAGGCAAGCATGGGCGGTCTCGGGAGCGCACGCCGCCCATCAAGAGTAGTGACAGCGACAGCGATTTACCGCCCGGTAAAATGCGAAAACGGTGTTCTCGATACGAGAACAATGCCATTCCCCGGGCGCGCTACGCTTGCCCTGCCATTGTCTTTCCCGCACGTTCGACGCGCGCATCCCCTTACCAGGAGTTCTCCCGCATGCGACAGTCTGCCTCCCGATTGTTTCGAGATTCGCCATGAGCCTGCGCCTTGAAGACATACAGGCCTTCCTCAACGTGGTCGAGCTGGGCAGCATCAGCGCCGCCGCCGAACGCATGAGCCTGTCCAAGTCCGTGATCAGCAAACGCGTCAGCGACCTGGAGCGCCACCTCGGCGTGCGCCTGCTCTACCGCTCGACGCGCAACGTCGAGCCGACCGAGGCCGGCGGCTTCTTCTACAAGTCGGCCAAGGCCTCGCTGCAGGACCTGAACAACGCCGCGGAAAGCGTGGCCCTGCGCGAGAACGACCTGTGCGGGGAATTGCGGGTGATGGCGCCGATGAGCTTCGGCACGCTCTGGCTGGGGCCGCTGGTGATGGAATTCATGGCGCGCAACCCGCGCCTGGAAGTGGTCCTGCAACTGGACGACCGGATCGTCGACTTCGAGAAGGAAGGCTACGACCTGGCGATCCGCATCACCCGCCTGCAGGACAGCTCGCTGATCGCCCGCCAACTGGGCACCAGCCGCCGGGTAGTGTGTTGCAGCCCGGAATACCTGGAACGGCACGGCCCGCTGCAACGCATCGAAGACATCCTCTGCCATCCCTGCATCGGCTACAGCCACAACACCCCGTCGCAGCTATGGAGCTTCGAGCCGCGGGTGGCCGGCGAGCCGGCGCGGATGATCACCCCGCGCGGACGCTTCAACACCAACAACGGCCAGACCATGCGCGACGCCGCGGTGCGTGGCCTGGGCCTGGCGATGCTGCCGCTGTTCATCGCCGCCGAGGACCTGGCCGCCGGCCGGCTGGTCGAGGCCCTGCCGCAGGAGCGGCCGCTGGACGACCTGATCTACGCCATGTATTCGCGAGCGGCAACCCTCTCGCCGAAGGTGAAGCTGTTCGTCCAGTTTCTCCAGCAGGCCCTGGGCAGCCCGCCGTGGGGCGTGCGCTGAGCCTCGCTCAGCGCTTGCGACAGACGCTCAGCCCGTCGCCGATCGGCAGCAGCGAGTAGTCCACCCGCGCGTCGTTCTTCAGCGCCAGGTTGAGCTGCTGGATGCCGCGGGTATCCGCACTCTTCGGCTGCGCTTCGAGCACCCGGCCGCTCCACAGCACGTTGTCGAAAAGCACCAGCCCACCCTGGCGCACCAGCGCCAGCGCGGCCTCCAGGTATTCGGGGTAGTTGGCCTTGTCGGCGTCGATGAAGGCCAGGTCGAACTGCCCGGCCAGGCCTTCGTCGAGCAACGCACGCAGGGTTTCCAGGGCGGGCCCGAGGCGTAGCTCGATGCGCTCCTCGACAGCGGCTTCGCGCCAGTAGCGGCGCGCAGTCAGGTGGTAGTCGCCGGGCAGGTCGCAACAGGTAAGACGCCCCTGCTCGCCAAGGGCGGTAGCCATGCACAGGGCGCTGTAGCCGGTGAAGGTGCCGACCTCCAGCGCCCGCCGCGCGCCGATCAGGGTCAGCAGCAAGGCGATGAACTGGCCCTGCTCGGGGGCGATCTGCCAGCGTGCGTTGGGCAGCTTCGCGGTTTCCTCGCGCAGGCGGGTCATCAGCGGGGTTTCCCGCAGCGAAACGTCCAGCAGGTAGCGGTAGAGGTTGTCGTCGAGGTTGAGGGTGCGGGTGGTCATCGGCCCGGACCTCCCCGCCTCAGGGCACCCGCGCCAACGGCGACGGCGCGACCAGCACGCGCTTGGCGTCCAGGTACGCGCGTTGCCAGTAGCTGTTCTGCAGGCTGTCCAGGCGCACCGTGCCGCCGGTGCGCGGCGCATGCACGAAGCGACCCTCGCCGACGTAGATGCCGGCATGGCTCACGGTGCGACCACCGGAGGTGGCGAAGAACACCAGGTCGCCGGTCTGCAGGGCCTGCACCGGCACGCTGGGCGCGCGCATGGAAATCATCTCGCGGGTCGAGCGCGGCAGCTTGATGCCGGTCATGTCGCGGTAGACGAAGTTGATCAGGCCGCTGCAATCGAAGCCCGAATCGGGCGTGTTGCCGCCCCAGCGGTAGGGCGTGCCGACCAGGCCGAGGGCACGGAACAGCACATCGTCGGCGGCGGGCGAGAAATTCGTCGCCGGACGGAATACGACCTGTTTGGCGGGCGCGGGGGGCGGCGCTTTGCTGGCGCAGGCGGTAAGCAGCGCAGCAAAGGCGAGGATCGAGAATCGGGCCAGTGCATGCATAGTGGAAGCCTTCCTGGTGAGGAATGCTTCCACTTTGCTACGACAAGGAGTTAAACGCAATACTTAAAGTAAAACTTTAAGTTTAGCGCTTGCTCGTCAGGGCATCCTTGTAGCCGGGTTCGAGCACCCGCTTGGCTTCCATGTAGCTCAGGCTCCAGTAGCTGGAGTCCAGGCTGTCCACCCGCACCCCGCCGCCGCGACGGCTGGCGGAATGGATGAACTGGCCATCGCCGATGTAGATGCCGGCGTGGCTGACGCGACCACGGCCACGGTTGTTGAAGAACAGCAGGTCGCCGGGCTGCAGCTCGTCCTTGGAGACCAGCGGTACGTCCATATCGATGAGTTCGCGGGTGGAGCGCGGCAGCTTGATGCCGGCCTCCTCGCGGAACAGGTAGCCGACGAAGCCGCTGCAATCGAAGCCTTTCGCCGTCGTACCGCCGAAACGGTACGGCGTACCGATCAGTTCGAAAGCGCGCTCGAGGATGCTGGACGCCAGCGCAGGCGTACCAGCCGATGAATTGTCCGCCCCTTCGTCCTCAACATCCTGCCAAGCGATCGCGTCGCGTTCGACGTCGATGCTGCTCTTGGCTGCGGTCGGCTCTTTGGCGACCTGCGGCTCCGGCGAATGGCTGGCGCAAGCGGCCAGCAGCAGAACGAAACTCATGGGCACGAGGGGTGCTAAGCGTTTAAGCATGGGCACGACCGTGTCTCATTAGTTTTACTAGCGGGCTAATTTGCCTTCTCGATCAATCCTATGCAAGTTTTTTATCGATAAATGTGACTTACCACCTGCGGCATGATGTCTAAGGCTCGTCCTGTCATTTTCACATCGACCCGCTCGCTGAGGTCGGTCACGCCAGGATTCACCTCCGCGGTGAAGCCTCCCGCCTGCCGCGTGCGCAGCACCGGTTCGACGATATAGGGGAAGCTCGCGGTGGTTCCCACCACCAGCACCGCATCGAAGCCTTTGCGCAATTCGCGGTACAGGGTATCGATCGCCTCTTCCGGCAACATTTCCTCGAACAGCACCACCGGCGGCCGCAGCACCCCACCGCAAGCGGCGCAGCGCGGCGGCAACTGGCCGTGCAGATGCTCCTCCAGGCCGCCGCTCTCGGCACCGCAGGACTGGCAGTAGAGCGGCGCCAGTTCGCCATGGATCTCGATCAGCCGCTCGGCCGGCGAGCCGGCCTGGCGATGGAAGCCGTCGATGTTCTGGGTCAGCACCCAGCATTCCGGCTTGTGCTTCTGCAACTCGGCGATGGCTTCGTGGCCGGCGTTGGGTCGGGCCGCCAGGCAAGCCTTGCCGAGTTCCGCGAGGTACTTCCAGCACAGCGCCGGATCGCGCCGCAGCATCGGTCCGGAAAGTGCCGCCTCGATCGGCAGGCCCTCTTCCGTGCGACCGTTGTAGAGACCGCCGAGGCCGCGATAGGTGGGCATACCGGAGTCCGCGGAGAGGCCGGCGCCGGTGATGACCAGGATGCGTTCGGCGCGCCGCAGGGCCTGGGCGACGGTGGCGATCGGGCTGTGGCTGTCCATGGTTGGCTCCTGTCAGGCTGGCGGATCGAGGGAAGCCGGCAAGCCGAGCCGGCGCATGCGCCCGAGCAGGGTCGTGCGCGGAATCCGCAACCGGGCGGCGGCCCGGGAGAGATTGCCGCGCGCCTGGCGCAAGGCGTCTTCTATCAGGTTGCGCTCCTGTTGCGCCAGCGCCTCGCGCAGGCCTCCGACCGCCGCGCTGTTCATCGAGAGCGCGGCCTCGCCGCCCACGGCCTCGGCGCCGTCGTCGGCGAACGCCACCTCATCCAGCAGTGCGCCGCCCTCCCCGTGCAGCAACAGGCTGCGCCGGATCACGTTTTCCAGTTGCCGGACGTTGCCCGGCCAGTCGCAGGCCAGCAACTGCGCCAGCGCCCGCTCGCCAAGAGCGGTGACACGCGGGTTGAGGCTGCGCGCATCGCGACGGACGAACGCCCGTGCCAGCAGTTCCACATCGCCGGGGCGCTCGCGCAGCGGCGGGATGCACAGGCTGCCCACGTCCAGACGGTAGTACAGGTCCTCGCGCAGGCGTCCCTCGGCGATCGCCTGGCGCGGCGGCTGGTTGCTCGCCGCGATCAGGCGTACATCGGCCCGCTGCGGGCTCAGGCTGCCCAGAGGCAGGTAGCTGCCGTCCTGCAGGACCCGCAGCAGCTTGCTCTGCATGGCCATCGGCATGGAATTGATCTCGTCGAGGAACAAGCTGCCGCCCTGCGCCAGGGCGAACATGCCCTTGCGGTTCTCGGCGCCGGTGAAAGCGCCGCGGGTGGTGCCGAACAGGGTACTTTCCAGCAGCGTCTCGGGAATCGCTGCGCAGTTCAGGCTGATCATCGGACCGCTGCGTCGCGGGCTCAGGGCATGGGCGCGACGGGCGAACAGTTCCTTGCCGGTGCCGGTCTCGCCATGGATCAGCAGCGGCAGGTCGGTGGCCGCGAAAACGTCCAGGCGCTGCAACTGCCGCAGCAGGCTCGGCGCCACGCTCAGGATGTTCGGGCAATCCGCCAGGCCTGCGGCCTCTTCGGTCTCGGCGACGACTTCGCCGAGCTCCATCGCGCCGAGCAGGCAACCGTCGCGCCCGCGCAGCGGGATCGCCCGGTGGCGATACTGCAACAGCTCGCCGCCGGCCCCCACGTAGGCCTGCAGCGTATCGATCGATGGCCGCCCTTCGGCCAGGCAACGCAACAGCGTGCTTTGCTCGGCCGCCAGCCAGGGAGCGCTCTGCAACAGGTGCATACCCAACGCCCGCTGCGGGTCGAGACCATCGAGCAGGCCGCTGGCACGGTTGTAGTAGACGAAGCGACCGGAGGGGTCGACCACCGTGACCGGTTGCCGCAGGCCGTCGAAAATCGGCGCCAGGCAGTCCACCAACCAGGCCAGTTCACCGCTTCGCGCGGAAATCGTCGGCTCCTCGACAAGCGCCATGCTCTCCCCCTCGGTTTCCCGGATGTCGAAATCTCGTCAGTTGTCCCATCTTCGACGCAGCGCGACCGAGCATCCTTGGCGTGGATCAACCAAGCCCTCGGAAAACCAGGAAAATCCTCCGATTTATCAAGGATTTCCAAGGCAATTCCCGGGCGTTGGCTGGCGCGTGGCTTGCAACGACCTCGTCGTCCCCACACGAGGAAAATCGTCATGTTCAAGCACATCATCGCTCGCACGCCCGCCCGCAGCCTGGTCGACGGCCTGACCTCCAGCCACCTCGGCAAGCCGGACTACGCCAAGGCCCTGGAGCAGCACAACGCCTACATCCGCGCCTTGCAGACCTGCGACGTGGACATCACCCTGCTGCCGCCGGACGAACGCTTCCCCGACTCGGTGTTCGTCGAGGACCCGGTGCTCTGCACCTCGCGCTGCGCCATCATCACCCGCCCCGGCGCCGAATCGCGGCGCGGCGAGACCGAGATCATCGAGGAAACCGTGCAGCGCTTCTATCCGGGCAAGGTCGAGCGCATCGAGGCACCCGGCACGGTGGAAGCCGGCGACATCATGATGGTCGGCGACCACTTCTACATCGGCGAATCGGCCCGCACCAACGCCGAGGGCGCCCGGCAGATGATCGCGATCCTGGAGAAACATGGCCTCAGCGGCTCGGTGGTGCGCCTGGAAAAGGTCCTGCACCTGAAGACCGGGCTCGCCTACCTGGAACACAACAACCTGCTGGCCGCCGGCGAGTTCGTCAGCAAGCCGGAGTTCCAGGACTTCAACATCATCGAGATCCCCGAAGAGGAGTCCTACGCCGCCAACTGCATCTGGGTCAACGAAAGGGTGATCATGCCCGCCGGCTATCCCCGGACCCGCGAGAAGATCGCCCGCCTCGGCTACCGGGTGATCGAGGTGGACACCTCCGAATATCGCAAGATCGACGGCGGCGTCAGTTGCATGTCGCTGCGCTTCTGAACCATGCCGCGGCGGACCGACCCGCCGCCTCCCGCCGTCGCACCCCGGCGCAGGCTCCGCCTGCGCCGGGCGCGACATACCGGATGCAGTTTCGGAGGTGCCACATGGCCGATTCGGACAAGGGAAAACTGGGGCTGCCGGCGCTGACCGCGCTGGTGGTGGGCGGCATCATCGGCAGCGGCATCTTCAGCCTGCCGCAGAACATGGCCGAAGGCGCAGGCGCCGGCGCGATCCTGATCGCCTGGGCGATCACCTTCGTCGGCATGCTGACCCTGACGCGGATATTCCAGTGGCTGTCGACCACCCGCCCCGAACTGGACGACGGCGTCTACGGCTACGCCCGCGAAGGCTTCGGCGAATACCTGGGGTTCAATGCCGCCTGGGGCTACTGGATTTCCGCCTGGGTCGGCAACGCCGGCTACCTGGTGGTGCTGTTCAGCGCCCTCGGCTCGTTCGGCGCGCTGGCCTTCTTCGGCGACGGAACCACCTGGCCGGCGCTGCTCGGCGAATTGACGGTGCTCTGGCTGATGCATGCCTTCGTCCTCCACGGCGTGCACAACGCGGCGATCACCAACGCCATCGTGACCCTCGCCAAGGTGGTGCCGATCGCCCTGTTCATCCTCTGCGTAGCCCTGGCCTTCCGCATCGAGACCTTTCACCTGGACTTCTGGGGCAGCCCGGCCCTGGGCAGCGTCGCCCGCCAGGTGGAAACCACCATGCTCTACACCGTCTGGGTATTCCTCGGCATCGAGAGCGCCACGGTCTATGCCAGCCACGCGCGGCACGCGGCCGATGTCAGCCGCGCAACCCTGCTCGGCTTCGTGGTCACCCTGCTGTTGCTGGTCTGCGTCTCGGTGCTGTCGCTGGGCGTGGTGCCGCAGCACGAACTGGCGCAGATGAAGAACCCCTCAATGGCTCAGGTGATGGCCGCGGCGGTGGGCCCCTGGGGCGCCACGCTGATCAACGTCGGGCTGATCGTCTCGGTCGGCGGCGCGCTGCTGGCCTGGACCATGCTCGCGGTGGAAATGCTCTACCTGGCCAGCCGTGGCCCAACGCACACCGCGCCGGCACTGTTCGGCCGCACCAATGCGGTGGAAACCCCGGCGCCGGCACTGTGGCTGACCAGCACGCTGATCTCTGCGCTGCTGCTGGTGGCCTTCCTCAACGCCTCGGGCTACAACGCGCTGATCCAGTTGGCCACCTCGATGGCGCTGATCCCCTACCTGCTCTGCGCCGGCTTCTGCCTGAAGCTGGTGGCGCGCCGCCCGCACTCGGGCGCGATGCTGGCGCTGGCGCTGTTGGGGACGCTCTACGGGGTCTGGCTGATCTACGCCGCCGGGCTGAAATACCTGCTGCTGTCGATGATCCTCTACGCGCCAGGCCTGGGCTTCTTCCTGCATGCCCGTCGCCAGCGCGGCCTGCCGGCGTTCGGCAATCGCGCCGAAGGCAGCGTCGCGGCGCTGGTGCTGGTCCTCGCGCTGGCGGCGCTGTGGATGATCGGCAGCGGTCGGCTGAGCCTCTAGCTCAATGATTGACCGTATGTGCCAGCATCACCGACAGCTGGCACAGCGGCCGGCCGCTCTCCTCGCGCCACTGGTTGAAGGCGGCCTGCACGGCAGCCAGGTCCTTGAGGCTGGTGGGCGGTTTGTCGATGATCTCCTGGGCCTTCAGCGCGGCGACCATGTCGTCGCTGGGAATGAAGGTGTCCTTGCCGGCCATCCGCAGGAAACGCGGCGCCGACAAGCCGCCGAGCTGGTTGCCGCGCTTGCTCAGCAGCTTCCACAGGCCGACGATGTCGGTTTCCGGCCAATCCGCGAGGAAGTTGCCGAAGCTGCCATGCTCGCGGGCCAGGTCGAGCACCATCTGCGCATTGCGCGGCACGCTCTTGAGCTTGCCCAGGTGGCGGATCAGGCGGGCGTCCTGCATCAGCCGCTCGAGATGCTCGGCGCTCATGAGCACGACCTTCTGCGGATCGAAGCCGAAGAACACTTCCTCGAAGGCCGGCCACTTGGCGTCCACCAGGCTGTGCTTGAGGCCGGCGCGGAAGATCCGCAGGCTGATCAGCGACAGGTAGCGGTCGTCACCCACCGCGCGCAGCTCGGCGGCGCTCTTCGGCTGCGGCAGGCGCGCTTCCAGCGCCTCCCTGGAGCCGAAGCGGTTCAGGCAGTATTCGTACATCCAGGCGTAGTCGCGCATCGGGAATCCTTGCAGACCGGAGAGAAGAACTGACCCGCGGCGCAGCTCAGAGGTTCATCACGTCGAGGAAGCGCGGCGTGGCGTTCTCGTCGATGCGCAGGTTGGCGAAGTCGAACAGGTTGCGGTCGGCCAGTTGCGACGGCACCACGTTCTGCAGGGCGCGGAACATGATCTCGGTACGCCCCGGCGATTTGCGTTCCCATTCCAGCAGCATTTCCTTGACCACCTGGCGCTGCAGGTTCTCCTGCGAACCGCAGAGGTTGCAGGGGATGATCGGGAACTCCTTGAGCTGGGAATAGGCCTCGATGTCCTTCTCGCTGCAATAGGCCAGCGGCCGGATCACCACGTTGCGCCCGTCGTCGGCCAGCAGCTTCGGCGGCATGGCCTTCAGGGTGCCGCCGTAGAACATGTTGAGGAAGAAGGTCTCGAGGATGTCGTCGCGATGGTGACCGAGGGCCATCTTGGTCGCGCCGATCTCGTCGGCGAAGGTGTACAGCGTGCCACGGCGCAGGCGCGAGCACAGCGAGCAGGTGGTCTTGCCTTCCGGGATCTTCTCCTTGACCACCGAGTAGGTGTCCTTCTCGACGATGTGGTACTCGACGCCGATCGACTTCAGGTACTCCGGCAGGACGTGCTCGGGAAAACCGGGCTGCTTCTGGTCCATGTTCACCGCGACGATCTCGAAGCGGATCGGCGCGACCTTCTGCAGGTAGAGCAGGATGTCGAGCATGGTGTAGCTGTCCTTGCCGCCGGACAGGCAGACCATGACCTTGTCGCCATCCTCGATCATGTTGAAGTCGGTGATGGCCTCGCCGGCCAGGCGGCGCAGGCGCTTCTGCAGTTTGTTCTGATTGACCGAAAGGGTGCCCATGGTGCTCTGGAATCCGGGTGTTCGAGGAGAAAAGCTGACTATTTTACGCACAAAGCGACGCCGACCCCAGCCCCTCCCGACGCCCGATGCTAGTCTTGTCCCATGACTCCCGACCTCGACCACCGCCTCGACCTCGCCGGGCAGATCCTCTGCCTGCTGCGCGAGCATCCCGAGGGGCTTTCCGAATACCAGTTGATCCAGCTGCTGAAGGCCCGCCATTCGACGCATATCCCCCATCGCGAACTGGCCGACAAGCTGGTGCTGTTCCGCACCCATTTCCTCCTGTTCAACGCGCTCTACCACCTGCGCGACCACCTCTGGGCCGAGCGCGAGGCGCACCTGGAGATCAGCCCGCTGAGCCTGCGCCTGCATCCTTACGTGGATGGCACGCAGGCGCTGGAACAGGGCGATCCGCTGCGCGACTACTACCTCGACCTGCGTCACCTGGGGGAGACCAGCGAGGCCGACGTCGAGCGGCTGCTGCAGAGTTTCTGGACGCGCATGCAGGGCAGCGAGGAGAAGGCTGCCGCCCTCGCCCTGTTCGAGCTGGAAGGCGCGGTCGACTATCCCGCCATCAAGCTGCGCTACCGGCAACTGGTCAGCCAGCACCATCCCGACCGCGGCGGCAGCACTGCGCGCCTGCAATCGATCAACAAGGCGATGGAAATACTGCAACGCTATTACAGCCGGCCGTGAAGCTTCGATTTGCTCTAAACCCGCGAGCGACGCGGGCTCGGGCCGTTCCTATACTGCGACATAAGGTCGCATAGGTCGGCCGAGCACCGGGTGGCGCTGTCCATGCGCGCCCGGCGCTTCGCTGGGGGGCGACCACATAAGAACGAGGAGGAAACGGCATGATCCATCATGTATGGGGGCTCTTCACCCATCCCGATCAGGAATGGCAGGAAATCCGTGGCGAAGAAGAAAGCATCAGCCACATGTACCTGACCCACATCCTGATCCTGGCTGCCATTCCGGCGATTTCCGCCTATATCGGCACGACCCAGGTCGGCTGGGTGGTCGGCGGCGGCGATCCGGTCAAGTTGACCCAGGCCAGCGCGTTGCAGATGACGGTCCTCACCTACCTGGCGATGCTCGCCGGGGTGGCGGTGATGGGCGCGTTCATCCACTGGATGGCGCGGACCTACGACGCCAATCCGAGCCTGACCCAGTGCATCGTGTTCGCCGCCTACAACGCCACGCCGCTGTTCATCGCCGGGCTGGCGGCGCTGTATCCGCACCTCTGGCTGGGAATGATCGTCGGGGTGGCGGCGATCAGCTACACGGTCTACCTGCTCTACGTGGGGATTCCCACCTTCATGAACATCCACAAGGACGAAGGCTTCCTGTTCTCCAGCTCGGTGCTGGCGGTGGGCCTGGTGGTGCTGGTGGCGATGATCGCCCTGTCGGTGATCCTCTGGGGCAGCGGGGTCGGCCCGGAATACACCAGCTGACGTCCAGCGAACGCATCGTACGACCGGGCCGCGGGCAACCGCCGCCCGGTTTTTTCTTGCCCGCCGCCGCGCTTGCCTGATCCTGCACCCCGGACGAGCGGTCGTCCCGACGCCTGCGCCCGCCCTCCTGTCTCCGGCATAATCGCCCGCTGCTGGAGTCTTCCCGAATGCCCGAACACCTCAACGCCCGCGTCGAGGCCTGCTATCGGCAGGCCGAACACTTCTTCCAACGCAGCTTCCCCCGCCCGACCGTCAGCTTCCGCCTGCGCGGCCAGAAAGCCGGGGTCGCCCATCTCGACGAGAACCTGCTGCGCTTCAATCCCCAGCTGTACCGCGAGAACCGCGAGCACTTCCTGGAACAGACCGTGGCCCACGAAGTCGCGCACCTGATCGCGCACCAGTTGTTCGGCCCGCGCATCCGCCCCCACGGCGAGGAGTGGCAGTTGATCATGCGCGGCATCTACGGCCTGCCGCCGGACCGCTGCCACACCTACGCGGTCAAGCGCCGCGCCACCACCCGCTACCTGTACCGCTGCCATTGCCCGGAGCACAACGACTTCCCGTTCTCCCCGCAACGCCACACCCTGGTGGCCAAGGGGCGCCGCTACTACTGCCGGCGCTGCAAGGCGACCCTGGTGTTCACCGGCGAAGTGCTCCGCGAGTGATTCAGGCGATGGCCCCGGCCGCCTTCAGCTCGGCGATCCGTTCGGCGGAGTAGCCCAGGCCTTCGAGCACCGCCACGGTGTCGGCGCCGAGCGCCGTGCCGATGTGGCGAGGCGCCGGCAGGCCGGCGGAAAACTTGATCGGACAGGCCATCTGCGCCTGGCTGCCGCCGTCCGCCAGCGGCACCCGGGCGACCAGCCCGCGCGCCTGCAACTGCGGGTGTTCCAGCGCCTCGGAGAGCGGCAGCAGCGGCTCCACGCAGGCATCCAGGGCGGCGAACACCGCCTGCCATTCGGCGAAGTCGCGTTTCTCGAACTCCATCTCGATCTCGCGCTTCAGCGCCCGCTGCTCTTCCGGCTTCGGCGACAGGCCGCGGGCGGCCAGTTCCGGGCGGCCGATGGCGGCGCAGAACTGCTGCATGAACTGCGGTTCCAGGCTGCCTACCGAGAACCAGCGGCCATCGCGGGTGAGGTAGTAGTCGTAGAAGCTGCCGCCGTTCAGCGCCAGCGCCTCCATCTCCGGCTCGACCCCGGCCGCGAGATAGCCTGCACCGGCCATGCCGTTCAGGCTGAAGGCGCAGTCGGTCATGCTGATGTCGACGAACTGCCCCTCGCCGGTCTGCTGCCGGTGGATGACCGCCGCCAGCAGGCCCATCACGCCATGCAACGAACCACCGGCGAGGTCCGCCAGTTGCACCCCCAGCGGCAACGGGCCACGCTCGCGGCGCCCGGTGTAGCTGGCGACGCCGGCCAGCGCCAGGTAGTTGATGTCATGCCCGGCGCGCTCGCGGTACGGCCCGGTCTGGCCGTAGCCGGTGATGGCCACGTAGATCAGCCGCGGGTTCGCCGCCTTCAGCGCCTCGTAGCCGACGCCGAGCTTGTCCATCACCCCCGGACGGAACTGTTCGAGGACGATGTCGTATTCGCGTACCAGCTCCAGCACCACCTCGCGCGCGCCCTGCCGCTTCAGGTCGAGGCCGATGGAACGCTTGTTGCGGTTCAGGTAGGCATGGCTGGCCGAGGTGCCGTCGACGTGCGGCGGCAGCACCCGCACCAGGTCCATGCGCCCGGGCGACTCCACGCGCAGCACGTCCGCCCCCATGTCGGCCAGCAGCAGCGAGGCGAACGGCCCCGGCAACAGGGTCGAGAAATCCAGCACTTTCAACGATGACAACGGGCCTTTCATGCTCCCTCCTCTGGGTCGCCGGGCATTGGTCGGGATCGCCTGCCGAGCAGCCTATCCACCCGCCGCGCGGCGCGACATGGCCGTGGCGTCAGAGCTTCATGCCGCGGCTGATGATCTCTTTCATGATCTCCGAGGTACCGGCGAAGATCCGCTGGATGCGGGCGTTGGCGTACATCCTGCAGATCGGATACTCCCACATGTAGCCCCAGCCGCCATGCAGTTGCACGCCTTCGTCGACCACCTTGCCCAGCAGCTCGGTGGTGAACAGCTTGGCTTCGGCGGCGACCTCGGGGGACAGCTTCTTCTGGTTGTGGTCCATCACGCAGCGGTCGGTGAAGACCTGCGCCACGTCGATCTGGGTACGCATTTCGGCGAGCTTGAAGCGGGTGTTCTGGAAGTGCGCCACCGGCCGGCCGAAGGCCTGGCGCTCCTTCACGTAGTCGATGGTCGCCTGCAACGCCGCCTCGGCCCCGGCCACCGCGCCGCAGGCGTTGGTCAGGCGCTCCTGGGCGAGCATGTTCATCAGGTAGAAGAAGCCGCCCTTGGCGTCGCCCAGCAGGTTTTCCTTCGGCACCCGCACATTGTTGAAGAACAGCTCGGCGGTGTCCTGGCTCTTCATGCCGAGCTTCTTCAGGTTGCGCCCGCGCTCGAAGCCTTGCATGCCGCGCTCCACCAGGAACAGGCCCATGGCGTGCTTGTTCGCCGGATCGGTCTTCGCCGCGACGATCACCAGGTCGGCCAGCAGGCCGTTGGAGATGAACACCTTGGAGCCGTTGAGCAGCCAGTGGTCACCCTTGTCCACCGCGGTGCTGCGCATGCCGGCCAGGTCGGAGCCGGCGGACGGCTCGGTCATGGCCACGGCGAGGATGGTCTCGCCACGGACGATCCCCGGCAACAGGCGGGCCTTCTGCTCGGCGCTACCGTATTCGGCGATGTACGGCCCGCACAACGCCGAGTGCAGCGGGATCATGAAGCCCGGTTCGTTGATCCGCGCCAGCTCCTCGCACATGATCTG
Source organism: Pseudomonas sp. TZ252 (assembly GCF_056110345.1). Lineage (NCBI taxonomy): Bacteria > Pseudomonadati > Pseudomonadota > Gammaproteobacteria > Pseudomonadales > Pseudomonadaceae > Pseudomonas > Pseudomonas sp. TZ252. The sequence continues at coordinate 245,872 of NZ_CM148566.1, forward strand.
CTCGTAGCGGAAGTCCTTGAGCCCGGCGCCACCGTACTCCTCGTCCGCCCAGGGCAGCAGGAAGCCCATCTCCCCCGCCTTCCTCCAGACAGCGCGGTCGACCACCCCGGCCTCTTCCCAGGCGTCCTGGTGCGGCACCACCTCTTTGTCGAGAAAGGCGCGGAAGGCATCGCGGAACAGGTTGTGTTCGGTCTCGAAGATCTGCCGTTGCATGTACGGGGACTCCCTGCGGTCAGTGGTTCCGCAGGGTAGGCGGCGCCGGCCGGCGCCCTCAATGACGCGAGCGCTCAGGCTCGGTTGACCGAATCGGTCAGCTACCAGTCCATGCTCGCCGGCTGCACGCCCGGGTGGGACGGGAACAACGGCAGCACCTCCTCGGCCAGTTCCTGGATGACTTCCGCTGCCGGCCTGGCGGAGAACTGGATGCCCAGGGCGGCATGGTTGACGCCCGCCGCGCGCCATTCGCCGAGCAGCTCGATCAGGCCGTTGCGCCCGGTGCGCAGTACGTAGCCGCCGTGCAACGGCGTACGCGGATACGCCGGGTCGTCCACCAGGTCCAGCCATTCGTTGGTCATGTGCGGGCGGAACCCGCCGTCCGCGATGGACATCCTCCAGGCGCGGATCTTCCGGGCCAGGCGACGTGGTCCGGACGCATCGACAGTCGACTCGGGATAGGTCAGCCAGCCATCCGCCTGGCGTGCCAGCCAGTCCGCCGGCTGCCGCGCGGAGCCGGTGACGACCAGCGGGATGGCGCCGGCCGGCGGACGCGGCAACAGTTCGGCGTCGTCCAGCGTACCGAGCGGCGAGGCGACGCGCCGGCAGCCGTGCAGCAGTTGGCGCAGGTAGTCCAGGCCCTGGGCGAACCGCTCGCCGCGCTGAGCATGCTCCAACCCGTAGGCGGGGAACTCCACCGGCCGGTCGCCGGAGGCGAGGCCCAGCACCAGGCGTCCGCCGGACAACCGGTCGACGCTCGCCGCGGCCTTGGCCAGGTCGACCGGTTGGCGCAGGGAAAGCACCGCGCTGCCGGTGGCCAGGGCGATACGGCGGGTCCGCGCGGCCAGATAGCCAAGGTAGGTGAACGGGTCGAACACTTGTCCGGCATCGCCGAAGCGTGGGTCGAACAGCGGTACGTCGCGTACCCAGACGGCGGCGAATCCCAGTCGATCGATTTCTTCGACCAGCCGCGCCTGGCCCAGCAGCACCCGCATGTCGCCCTGGTAGAAACGCAACGGCAGGAACAGGCCCAGGGTCAGCGCGTCTGCGGCGAACATGCGCCGATAGCCAGGGTGCCCGACGAAGGCCGGCGCCGAGGCGCCTTGCAGCAGGGCGCTCATGGACCCACCGCCGGTTCCGGCAGGAGGATCCCGCGCTGCACCGCAGGCCGCAGGGCCATGCGCCGGTGCCAGTCGTCCAGGTGGCGATAATGGCTGAAGTCGAAGTCGACGATCCGCGCCGTATGGGTCCAGCCGAAGGTGGCGATATCGGCGATGGAGTATTGCTCACCGGCCAGCCAGGGCCGTCCGGCCAGGCGCTGGTCGAGGGTGGCGAAAACCTCCTCGGAGAGCCGCCGATAGCGTTCGATGGCCGGCGGGTACCGCTCTTCGGCGAAGATCTCGAAATGCACGCGCTGGCCGAGGATGGGCCCCATGCTGGAAGCATGGAAAGTCAGCCAGGTCAGGGCCTCCCAGCGTTCCCGGGGGGCGTCGGGAAGCAACCGCCCGCTGGTCTCCGCCAGGTACTGCAGGATCGCCGCCGACTCGAACAGGGTGATGCCGGCGGCCCGGTCTACCAGCACCGGTATCCGGCCATGTGGATTCAGGCGCAGGAATTCCGGGCGGCGTTGCTCGCCATGGTCGATGCGAACGTGGTGCAGTGCGTAGGGCAGCCCCAGTTCCTCGAGGGCGATGGTGATCTTGAATCCGTTGGGTGAACTGTCGCTGTAGAGCTGGAGGGAAGGCATGGCAAGTATCCTTGCAGCGCTGGACTATCCGGCGCCTGGGCGATGGGGGCGGCGCCGACCGGGGAAACCGCCTCGGCCGCTTCCCGCACACCGAAGAAAGCAGCTAGGCTAAAGTCTCTCGTTTCGCCACACATGCTGAAGCCCAGGCCGGCGGATGAAAAACGATCCTTTCTACAACCTGTTTATAGAAAAACTAAATTCATGGGTGCCGTCCTCCCGCTCCTCGCGCTACGCGCTTTCGTCGAAACCGCCCGCCATGGCAATCTCACCCGCGCGGCCGCGGCCATGGGCGTCACTCCCGGCGCGGTAAGCCAGCAGCTCAGGGCTCTGCAGGCGCGCACCGGCGTCGTCCTGTTCCAGCGCTTCAGCCATGGCATGCGCCTGACGCCAGAGGGCGAGCAGGTCTATCCCGGCCTCCGCCAGGCCTTCGAGCAGATCACCCCGAGCCTTGCCCAGCTGGAGGCGATCAATGCCCGCCAGACCCTCACGGTCAGCACCGAGCCCTCCTTCGCCGCCACCTGGCTGGTGCCGCGCCTCGGTCAATTCAGCGCGTCGCACCCGCAGGTGGAAGTCCGCGTGGAGGCTACGGCACTGCTCGCCGACCTGCGCCGGGAACGAATCGACGTCGCCATCCGCCACGGGCTCGGCGACTACCCCGGACTCGACGTGCAGGCACTGATGGCCCCGCCGCTGATCCCGGTGGCCAGCCCGCGCCTGCTGGCGGAAGGTCCTGAGATCCGCGAAGCGATCGATTGCCTGGCCTACCCGCTGTTGCAGGAGTCGGAGCGCAATGACTGGCGCCTGTGGCTGCGGGCGATGGGGGTGGAGGACGACCCGCGCAGCGAGAGAGGTCCGGCTTTCGCCGACGACCTGCTGCTGGTTCGCGCCGCCGAGGCCGGCCAGGGTATCGCGCTGGTACGGGAGATCCATGCCCGCGCCGAGATCGTCAGCGGCCGCTTGGCGGTCGCCCTTGAGCGGCCCTGGCCGAGCCGCTTCGCCTATTACGCGGTGAGCCTGCCAGGAGCGGCGCAACGAGCGCCCCTCTCGCTGTTCCTCGCCTGGCTGCGCGAGCAGGCCGCCGCCGAGGCATAAAAAAACCCGCCACGAGGGCGGGTTCGAAGGGCGGCAGGGAGCTCTTCACTTCCCCCTGCCGAACAGGTTTGAGCTTAGACCGCTTCGCGGCCGCCCACCGGAATATCGCTGGCAGGCGACGAAGCGTTGCCCTCGCCGGCCAGTTCGCGCTGCAAGGTGCCCTCGTCGAGCTGCTTGCACCACTTGGAAACCACTACCGTGGCCACGCCGTTGCCGACCAGGTTGGTCAGCGCGCGGGCTTCGGACATGAAGCGGTCGATGCCGAGGATCAGCGCCAGGCCGGCGACCGGCAGGTGGCCGACGGCGGAAAGGGTCGCGGCGAGCACGATGAAGCCGCTGCCGGTGACGCCGGCGGCGCCCTTGGAAGCGATCAGCAGCACCAGCAGCAGGGTGATCTGGTGGGTGATGTCCATCGGCGTATCGGTGGCCTGGGCGATGAACACCGCGGCCATGGTCAGGTAGATCGAGGTGCCGTCGAGGTTGAAGGAGTAACCGGTGGGAATCACCAGGCCGACCACCGACTTGTTGCAGCCGAGCTTCTCCATCTTGTCGATCATCCGCGGCAGGGCCGACTCGGAAGACGAGGTGCCCAGCACGATCAGCAGTTCCTCGCGGATGTACCTGATGAAGCGCAGGATGCTGAAGCCGTGGGCGCGGGCGATGCCGCCGAGGACGATGAGCACGAACAGGATGCAGGTGATGTAGAAGCACAGCATCAGTTGGCCGAGCTGCACCAGCGAACCCACGCCGTAGGCGCCGATGGTGAAGGCCATGGCGCCGAACGCGCCGATCGGGGCGACCTTCATGATCACGTTGATGATGTTGAACATCACGTGGGAGACGCGCTCGATGAACTCGAACACCGGCTTGCCGTAGCTGCCCAGGCGATGCAGGGCGTAGCCGAAGAGCACGGAGAAGAACAGGACCTGGAGGATGTCGCCGTTGGCGAACGCGCCGACCACGGTGCCGGGGATCACGTTCATCAGGAAGTCGACGGTGCTCTGCTTCTCGCCGGCAGCGGCGTAGGCAGCGATCTTGCTGGTGTCGAGGGTGTTCGGGTCGACGTGCATGCCGGCGCCCGGCTGGACCACGTTGACCACTACCAGGCCGATGATCAGGGCCACGGTGGAGACGACCTCGAAGTACAGCAGCGCCATGCCGCCGGTCTTGCCGACCGACTTCATGCTCTGCATGCCGGCGATGCCGGTGACCACGGTGCAGAAGATGATCGGCGCGATGGCCATCTTGATCAGTTTGACGAAGCCGTCGCCGAACGGCTTCATCGCCACCGCCGTTTCCGGGTACCAGTGGCCGAGCGCGATACCGATGGCGATGGCGACCAGAACCTGCACGTACAGGCTCTTGTAGAAGGGTTGTTTGGTCATGGGCAGAGTCCTCACGGGGGCGCTTCGCCAGTTCCCTGGAACGCGCTCACCGGTAGCGTTACCCCCCTTGCTGGGGAGATTTTTTGTCGTGAACCGCCGCGGCGGAACCTTGCCCAGGCATTGCAGAGGCTGTGCCAGGATGCTCTTTATCTAAATAAAATCCTTATATATCAACAAGTTAAATAATAAATGAAAATTGCATAGCGGGCTAAGCGTGGCGGATTACCGCCCGGCGGGCCGGCTGTGCCGCGCGAGCATGGCGGGAGTCCGCCACCACCCTTGTCGTCTTCCGGGTGGCGCCCTACCATCGCCGTTCCAACAACAAGGACGCCGCCATGCGTGAGCGCACCATCGCCAGCCATTTCGTCCGCGCCGCGTTGCGCGGGGCCACGCGCCAAGGCCTGGACGGCCCCGCCCTGCTGCGTCGCGCCGGCATCCAGCCGGCCCTGCTGGACGAACCGCGGGCACGCATCGCGCCGGAGCAGTTCACCCGCCTGATGCAGTTGCTCTGGGAAGTGCTGGACGACGAATACATGGGCTTCGGCGAAGTCCGCAGCAAGCGCGGCACCTTCGCCATGATGTGCCACACCCTGATTCATTGCCGGACCCTGGAAAAGGCCCTGCAGCGCGGCGAACTGTTCTACGGCCTGTTCCCCCAGGCGCCGCTGATCCACCTGCGGCGCGACGGCGACCTGGTGCGCCTGAGCCTCGAGGAACGCCACCTGTCGGACCCGGATCACTTCCTCGCCGAAAGCCTGCTGGTGATCTGGCACCGCCTCGCCAGTTGGCTGATCGGCCAGCGCATCCGCCTGGAGGAAGCCACCTTCAGCTACCCGGCGCCGGACCACCAGGCCGAGTACGACCTGCTGTTTCCCTGCCCCCGGCGGTTTTCCGCCGGCTGCACCAGCCTGCTGTTCGCCGCCCGCTACCTGGGCATGCCGCTGCTGCAGGACGAACGCACCCTCAAGCAGTTCCTCCAGCACTCTCCCGCCGACCTGCTGGCGCGCCCGGACGGCGGCGACAGCCTGACCAGCCAGATCCGCCGCCTGCTCGGCCGCGACTGCCGGCGCTGGCCAGACCTCGACCAGGTCGCCCGCCAACTGCACATGAGTTCGCAGACCCTGCGACGCCACCTGCGCGAGGAAGGCGGCAGCTTCCAGCAACTCAAGGACCACCTGCGGCGCGACCTGGCGATCTACCACCTGGGTCGGGACGAGCTGTCGATCCAGGACATCGCCGAGCAGCTCGGCTTTTCCGAGCCCTCGGCCTTCCATCGCGCGTTCAAGAAGTGGACCGGCCTCACCCCCGGCGCGTACCGGCACCAGGCGGAAGCCTGAAGCTCAGCCCAACTCCTGGCGACGAAGCCCGCTGCGCAGTTGGTCGAGCACCGTGGCGAACGGCTGCGGCCGCCCGACCGCGTAGCCCTGGGCGAAATCCACCCCGAGGCGCGCCAGGTGATCGAGGATTTCCCGGCTCTCGACGAACTCGGCCACAGTCACCGCGCCCAGGCGGTGGGCGATCTGGTTGATGGAGTCGACGATGGCCTGGTCCACCGGGCTCTTGTCCAGGTTGCGGACGAAGCTGCCGTCGATCTTGATCACGTCGACGACGAAATTCTTCAGGTAATTGAAGGAACTCAGGCCGGAGCCGAAGTCGTCCAGCGCCACCTTGCAGCCGAGGTCGCGCAGCTTGGCGACGATCCGCGAAGCCACCGACAACTGGTTCATCAACGCCGTCTCGGTCAGCTCGAAGTACAGGCGCTCCGGCCTCAGCGGCGAGTGTTCGATGCGATCCAGCAGGTAAGGCAGGAACAGCGGGTCGTTGAGCGAGTTGCCGGACAGGTTGATGCCGATGCTCAGGCCCTCCACCGCGGCGATCCGCGCGCCGAAGTTGATCAGCGCCTCGTTGATCACCCAGCGGTCGATGCTGGCCATCAGGTTGAAGCGCTCGGCGGCCGGGATGAAGGCGCCCGGCGGAGTCATCTGGCCATCCGGATCGTACAGTCGCAGCAGCAGCTCGTAGTGCCGGTCGCCGTCGCGGCGGGGGCCGACCGGGACGATCTCCTGCGCCTGCAACTGGAAGCGGTCGTTCTCCAGGGCCTCGCGCAGCCCGCTGGCGAGGAGTATGTCGCGGTGCTGGCGCTCCACTTCCTCATGGCCGAACTGGTACACCGAAACCCGGTTGCGCCCGGCATGCTTGGCCGCGTAGCAGGCCACGTCGGCCTGGCTCATCAGTTCGCTGGTGCTGCGCGAGGTGGCGGTAAGGGCGGTGATACCGATGCTCGCGCCCACGTCGTAGAGCCGCCCTTCCCAGGGGAAGCGCACCGAGCAGATCTGCTCGATGAGCTTGCTCGCCACCTGCTCCGCCTCCGCCAGGTCGCAATCGAACAGCAGCAGGCCGAACTCATCGCCGCCCAGCCGCGCCAGGGTGTCGGAGGCGCGGGTGCGGTCGGCGAGAATCCGGCTCAGCTCGCGCAGCAGCATGTCGCCCGCCGCGTGCCCGGCGGAATCGTTGACCACCTTGAAGCGGTCGAGGTCGATGAAGCACAGCGCATGCTGGGTCGCCCGCTCCTGGGCGTTGGCCAGGGCGCGTTGCAGCTCCTCCTCGAACTTGGTGCGGTTGAACAGCCCGGTGAGGGCATCGTGGGAGGCGTGATAGCTCAGCTCGCGCTGCATCGCCCGGGCCTTGGTGACGTTCTGGAACACCAGCACGGTGCCGATGATCTCGCCATCGCGGGTGCGCACCGGCGCCGCGCAATTCTGGATATCGTGCTGCTCGCCCTTGCGGCTGATCAGCGTGGCGCCGTCCTCCAGGTAGAACACCCGGGTGTTCTGCAGGCAGCGTCGCACCGGGCTTTCCAGGGCCTCGCCGGTGTCGCTGTCGAGCACGTTGAAGACCAGTTCGTGGGGCGCGCCGATGGCGTCCTGCAAGGTCCAGCCGGTCATCGCCTCGGCCACCGGGTTCATGAAGGTCACGCGGCCGCCGGCGTCGGTGGTCAACACGGCATCGCCTATGGAATACAGGGTCACCTGCAGGCGTTCCTTTTCCTCGTGCAGGGTTTCCGCCAGGGTGCGGATCTCGGTGATGTCGCTGTTGATGCCGATCATCCGCACCGGACGGTTGTCCTCGTCGCGCGTCAGCGTGGCGATCGCCCGCAGGTGGCGAACCTCGCGGTTGGGGCGGACGATACGGAACTCGCAGTCGAATTTCTGCAACCCGCTGACGGCGCGCTCCAGCTCGCGCAGCACGCGGTCGTGATCCTCGGCATGCAGGCTCGCCTTCCACTGCTCCACCGTGGTCTCCCCGGGACCGCTGCGGATGCCGTACAGGTCGAACATGCGGAAATCCCAGTGCAGGCGGTTGCGCGCCAGGTCCCACTCCCAGATGCCGATCTGCCCGGCGTCGGTGGCCAGCTTGATCCGTTCGGCGAGGCGCTCGCGCTCCAGCTCGGCACGCTTGCGACTGTCGATATCCTCCACCTGGGTGACGAAGTACTGGGCGACTCCCTCCTCGTCGCGCACCAGCGACACGCTGATGCGCGCCCAGAAGGTTTCGCCGTCCTGGCGCAGGTAGCGCTTCTCCATCTGGTAGGAGTTGATACGCCCGGCGAGCAGGTCGCGCACCAGGTCGAGGTCCAGTTCCAGGTCGTCCACATAGGTGATCTCCTGGAACGACAGCTCGCCCAGGCGTTCGGCGGAATAGCCGAGCATCCGGCACAGCGCCTCGTTGACCTTGAACAGCCGCCCCTCCAGCGACACCAGGGCCATGCCGATCGCCGAGAATTCCATGGCGCCGCGGAACTGCGCCTCGCCGATGGCCACCTGATGCTGCTCGCGGCGGCTGCGCTCCATGATCACCGAGACCAGGAAGGCGGGAATGAGGGTCAAGGCCATCGGCAGGTACAGCAGCGGCTCGCCGAAACGTTGCTGGGACGACTCGGGGACGAACACGCCGAGGGCGATCAGCACGGCGATGAAACAGGTGTTCAGGCAACCGATCAGCGCGGTACCGAACACGCTGGTGCTGGCGGCGGCCACCAGCAGCGGCAGGAGCACGTAGATGAAGGCGTAGGGCAGGCGCGTCAGGGCCACGAAGCTGATCACCAGGGTCACCAGCAGGAGCATCGCGTTGTCCACTCCCGCCCGCCCCGACAGAGCGTGACGCCAGGCCGCCAGGTTGCTGGCCATGCACAATGGCAGCAGCGCGAGCATGCCCATCGCATCGCCCACGTACCAGCGCGCCCACATTTCCGGGAAACGCCCCATGCCGAAGACGCTGACCAGCACCGCGCCCACCGAGGCGCCGAGCAAGGGCGGGATCAGCGCGCCGGCCCAGAGCACGCGAACCGCCGAATGCAGGTTGAATTCGAAGTCCTCGCGCACCCGGTTGATGCGTAACAGCATCGCGGCGAAGATCGCTTCGCTCAGGTTGGCCGGCAGGAACGCCGCGCTCATCCACAGGCTGTCGCCATACAGGCGGTTGGCCGCCAGGTTGGCCACGGCGGAGCAGAGCAGGATCGCCGGCCACTGGCGCAGCGGCGCGCGCAGCAGGGCGGCGGTGAGGATCGCGTTGGGCAGCCAGATCGCAGCGATGGTGGCGGGCTGGCGCGACAGGTAGATGCAGGCCAGGGCGGCGAGAAAGAACAGCACACCGGCCTGGATGCCCGCCCACAAGCCCCTGTCGTCGGTTTTGCCACTGAACATCCGCTCGAATCCCCGGTACCTGCGTCAAAGGAACTGCGCCAGCCGAACAGACTTCAGCGTAGCGCGGAAACACCTCAGACGTAGGTAACGGCCGCCAAGTCTCAGACTGTAGCGAAACGTATGCGGAAGCAGGCGCCGCCCAGCTCGGAATCGTCCAGGCTCAGTTCGCCGTCGTAGCTCTCGATGATGTCCAGCGCCACGGCCAGGCCGATGCCCTGCCCCGGGTGCTGGGTATCGGCGCGCTCGCCGCGGCGGATGATTCGTGCGCGCTGTTCGGCAGGCACTCCGGGACCGTCGTCCTCGACCCACAGCTCCGAGTAACCCGGCCCCAGCCGGGCGCCCACGCGGACCCGGCCCAGGCACAGGCGATAGGCGTTCTCCAGCAGGTTGCCGAGCAGTTCCAGCAGCGCGCCGCGCTCCACCGGCACGCTGAAGGACGGCGAGAAGTCCCGCTGCAGGCTTACCCGCTTGTCGCGATAGACCTTGTCCAGCGCGTCGCACAGGGTCTCCACCAGCGGCGCCAGTTGCTCGCGATGGCGTACCAGGCCGCTCTTGCGCAGGCTGGCGCGCTGCAACTGATAGCCTATCTGCTGGCTCATGCGCTCGATCTGGCCCTGTAGCACCCGCACCTGCTCGCGGTTGCCGGGCTCCTCGGCGAGCTGGTCGCCGACCCCCTGCAAGACCGCCAGCGGCGTCTTCAGACTGTGCGCCAGGTCGCCGAGGGAGTGGCGGTAGCGCTCGCGCTGCTTGTGCTCGCTGCGCAACAGGCGGTTCAGCGAGTGGGTCAGGCGCAGCAGCTCGCGCGGATGCTCCTCGCTCAGGCTCTCGCGCTCGCCGGATTCGATCTGGTCCAGCTCGGAACTCAACCCGCGCATCGCCCGGAAGCCCCAGGTCAGACCCAGCCAGAGCAGCCCGAGCAAGACCAGCAGGGCGCCGCCGAGCCACAGGTAGAGCTGCTCGCGGAACCCCTTGAGCAGGCTCTCGAACTCGCTGACCGATTGCATGGTGACGATGCTGTAGGCCGCCTGCTTGCCGCGCAGCAGGTCGATCTCGACGTCGAACACGAAGAACTCCTCGCCCTTCGCATCGCGGGTGGTGTGGAATTCGTTGCCGCGGCCGTCGTAGCGCGGCGTGTAGTTGATCGACTCGTCGGCCGCCGAGGTGGAGCGCCAGAGCAGATCGCCATTCTGGTCGTAGATATAGCCGAGGACCTTGGCCTCCGGCAGGTTGAACTCCTCCACCGGCAGGTGCTCGGGCATCACCAGGCGGCCCTTCTCCACCCGCGCCGCCGAGACCAGGGTCGCCACGTCGGCGGCCAGGCGCTGCTCGATGGTGTTCTCCAGGGCGATGCCGAAGGCCCGCTGCAGGGCCGGCAGCAGCGCCAGCATGAACAGCACCGCCAGGGCGGCGGCGCCGAGCATCAGACGGATGCGCAGGGAACGGATCACCGGCAGCGCTCGGTGAACAGGTAGCCCTGGCCGCGCACCGTATCGATCGGCTTGAAGCCGCCGCAGGCCTCCAGCTTGCGCCGCAGGCGGCCGACCAGCACCTCGATGACGTTGGCGTCGCGCTCCTCGTCGTCGGGATAGAGCTGTTCCATCAGGCGTTCCTTGGCCACCACCTGCTGGTGATGCCGCATGAGGTATTCGAGGATGCGGTATTCGTAGGCGGTCAGCGCCACCGGTTGCTCCTCGACCAGCGCCTGCTTGCGGTTCAGGTCGAGGACCAGGGGGCCGGCCTCGATGGTCGACTGGACGAACCCCGAGGAGCGTCGCAGCAACGCGTTCAGGCGCGCTTCCAGTTCCTCGAACTGGAACGGCTTGACCACGTAGTCGTCGGCCCCGGCGGCCAGGCCTTCGACCTTGTCCTGCCAGTTGCCGCGGGCGGTGAGGATCAGGATCGGGAAGGACTTGCCCTGCGAACGCAGCTCGCGGATCAGGTCCAGGCCGCTCATGCCCGGCAGGCCGAGGTCGATCACCGCCAGGTCGTGGTGGTATTCGCTGACCCGGTAGAGGGCTTCCTCGGCATCCGGTACCGCGTCCACCACGTGCCCCTGTTCACCCAGGCGGGTATAGAGGTGGTGGCGCAACAGCGCCTCGTCTTCCACTACCAGCAGTTTCATGAGGTTCCTCCGGATGAGATGCGGCCGGACCTTCCGGCCCGGCCATCGAAGCATGCCCTCGCGGGCGCTGCGCGGTCATTTAGAACTTGTAGTTGGCGCCCAGGTAGAATTGCGAGCTGCTGTGCAGGTCCAGGGAGCCCAGCTTGTTGCCGCCATGCGGGGTCATCTCGGTGCTGGCGTTGGTGCGCAGGTAACGATAGCCGCCTTCGATCGAGGCATTCTTGCTCAGCTCCTGCAGGATACCGGCCTGCAGCCCGGCAGCGTAGCCGACATCGCTGTCGCGCTTGAAGCCCTTGCCGTCCTGTTCCAGCTTGACCAGGCCGAGGGTGGCACCGCCGAACAGCTTGGTGTTGTTGTCGCCGATCGGCAGGAAGGCGTCGTAGCTGCCGAGCAGGTTCTGCTGGCGCAGCTTGTTGCCGCTGCTGGTGTCGGAGATGTTCTCGTAGGTCGCGTAGTAGCGGCCCTGCTCGAACTGCTGGCCGGCGCGGATGCCCCAGGTGCCGGTGTTGTCGATCACCTTGTCGAGGTTCGGGCTGTTCAGGTTGCGGTTCAGCGACTTGGATTTCTGGATGTTGTTGCTGGTCTCGCCCCAGGTCAGGCCGACGAAGTTGTCGGCGGCCTGGACGCCGGCGGCGGAACCCAGCAGGGCGGTGGCGATGAAAAGAGTCTTGAGTGCTTTCATGGTGTTTCTCCGTTCTGCGAGAGTCGTGTCGTTCACGGCTTGCAGAGTACGGACAGGGTACTGAACCGCCCCTGAACGCTTGCTGAACCCGGGCTGAACGACTCGCGTTTGCCGGCAAACGCTCTGTTTCCAGGCTGCCGCGCGCCGGCTCAGCGAGGTTTTTGCCCGTACTACAAGTAGGGTCTAGGCTCTCTACAGTCGCCTGCACAGAGGCTGGGCCAATGAACGAACAACCCGACCAGGGACGCGTCAAGGGCATGGAAGCCAGGCTCTTCCTGTTCCTCGTGATCTGCCTGTTCCCGCTGCTGTCCGTCGCACTGGTCGGCGGCTTCGGTTTCTGCGTCTGGATGTACCAGCTACTGGCCGGCCCGCCCGGGCCGCCGGCCTGAGGTCGGGTATGAGCAGTCGCCGAGAGCTGTTCCGCCGCCTCGGCGGGCACCCGCCGACACGGCGCCCGCCGTGGACCGCCGCCGACTTCGCCGCAGGCTGCACAGGCTGCGCCGCCTGCGTCGAGGCCTGCCCGGAAGGCGTGCTGAAGCTCGGCGCCGGTCGGCTCGTCGAACTCGACCTCTCCAACACCGGCTGCACGCTGTGCGGGGAATGCGCCAGCCGCTGCGAGGCCGGCCTGTTCGATGGCGCGCGCCCGGCCTTCCCCTGGATCGCCACGATCGGCGAAGCCTGCCTGGCCCTGGCCGGGATCCACTGCCGCAGTTGCCAGGACGCCTGCGAACCCGCCGCGATCCGTTTCCGCCCGACCTCCGGCGGCGTCGCCCTGGCCGAGCTGGACAGCCAGCGCTGCAACGGCTGCGGCGCCTGCCTGGCGCCCTGTCCGAGCCAGGCCATCCAACTGCGCGCGCTATCCACCGAGGAGTCTCCACGACATGCCTGAAGCCCTGCAGATCGCCAGCCTCATCCTGCATTGCCGGCCCGAGCGACTGCCGGCGGTGAAGGCCAACCTGGCGCTGCTCGACGGCCTGGAGATCTACCAGGAAAGCCCGCAGGGCAAGCTGATCCTGGTGCTGGAAGCCGAACGCGAAGAACAGATTCTCGACACCCTGGGCCAGTTGCAGAACCTGCCAGGAGTGCTCAACGCCGTGCTGGTCTACCACGAGATCCTGCGCGACGACGATAGCAACGACGCGGCGGCCATGACCGACCGCGCGATACCGTGCTCGCCCGAGGAGACAATCGATGAACCTCACCCGTCGTGAATTCGCCAAGGCCAACGCCGCCGCCATCGCCGCGGCGGCGGCCGGCCTGCCGATCCTGGTCCGCGCCAGCAACCTGGTGACCGAGGCGGACGTCACCAGCCTGGTCTGGAACAAGGCACCCTGCCGCTTCTGCGGCACCGGTTGCAGCGTGATGGTCGCCACCCGCGACGGCCAGGTGGTGGCCACCCACGGCGACATCAAGGCCGAGGTCAACCGCGGGATCAACTGCGTGAAGGGCTACTTCCTGTCGAAGATCATGTACGGCAGCGACCGCCTGACCCGCCCGCTGCTGCGCATGAAGGACGGCAAGTTCGACAAGCAGGGCGAGTTCCAGCCGATCAGTTGGGAACAGGCCTTCGACATCATGGCCGAGAAGTTCAAGGCCGCACTCAAGGCCAAGGGACCGGAGTCGGTCGGCATGTTCGGCTCCGGCCAGTGGACGGTCTGGGAAGGCTATGCGGCGAACAAGCTGTTCAAGGCCGGCCTGCGCAGCAACAACATCGACCCCAACGCCCGCCACTGCATGGCCTCGGCGGTGATGGGCTTCATGCGCAGCTTCGGCATGGACGAGCCGATGGGCTGCTACGACGACATCGAGGCCACCGACAGCTTCGTCCTCTGGGGCTCGAACATGGCCGAGATGCACCCGGTGCTCTGGTCGCGGGTCACCGACCGCCGGCTCAGCGCGCCGCAGGTCAAGGTCGCGGTGCTGTCCACCTTCGAGCACCGCAGCTTCGAGCTGGCCGACCTGCCCATGGTGTTCAAGCCGCAGACCGACCTGATCATCCTCAACTACATCGCCAACCACATCATCGAGAGCGGCGCGGTGAACCGCGACTTCGTCGAGCGCCACGTGCGCTTCGCCCATGGCGCCGAGGACATCGGCTACGGCCTGCGCCCGGACGACCCGCTGGAGAAGAAGGCGAAGAACGCCGACAAGGCCAACACCTGGAGCGACATCGACTTCAAGGCCTTCGCCGAGTTCGTCAAGCCCTATACCCTGGAGCGCACCGCGCGCGAAAGCGGCGTGCCGGCCGAGCGGCTGAAGGCCCTCGCCGAACTCTACGCCGACCCCAAGCGCAAGGTGGTGTCGTTCTGGACCATGGGCTTCAACCAGCACACCCGCGGGGTCTGGGCGAACAACCTGATCTACAACATCCACCTGCTCACCGGGAAGATCAGCGAACCGGGCAACAGCCCCTTCTCGCTCACCGGCCAGCCCTCGGCCTGCGGCACCGCGCGCGAGGTCGGCACCTTCTCCCACCGGCTCCCCGCCGACCTGGTGGTGACCAACCCGAAGCACCGGGAAACCGCGGAGAAGATCTGGAAGGTGCCGGCCGGCACCATCCAGGAGAAGGTCGGCTTCCACGCCGTGCAGCAGAGCCGGATGCTCAAGGACGGCGTGCTCAACGTCTACTGGACCCAGGTCAGCAACAACATGCAGGCCGGTCCCAACGTGATGCAGGAAGTGCTGCCCGGCTGGCGCAACCCGGACAACTTCGTGATCGTCTCCGACGTCTACCCCACCGTCTCGGCCCAGGCCGCCGACCTGATCCTGCCCAGCGCCATGTGGGTGGAGAAGGAAGGCGCCTTCGGCAATGCCGAGCGCCGCACGCAGTTCTGGCACCAGTTGGTGAAGGCACCGGGCGAGGCGAAGTCCGACCTCTGGCAGCTGGTGGAATTCTCCAAGCGCTTCACCACCGACGAGGTCTGGCCCGCGGAACTGCTGGCGAAGGCCCCCGAGCTGAAGGGCAAGACCCTCTACGACGTGCTGTTCCGCAACGGCCAGGTCGACCGCTTCCCGGCCAGCGACCTGGCCAAGGGCTACGCCAACGACGAGGTCGACGCATTCGGCTTCTATATCCAGAAGGGTCTGTTCGAGGAATACGCCGCCTTCGGTCGCGGCCACGGCCACGACCTCGCCCCCTTCGACGCCTACCACGAGGCGCGCGGCCTGCGCTGGCCGGTGGTGGACGGCAAGGAGACCCGCTGGCGCTACCGCGAGGGCTACGACCCCTACGTGAGCAAGGGCAGTGGCGTGCAGTTCTATGGCTATCCGGACAAGAAGGCGATTGTCTTCGCCCTGCCCTACGAGCCGCCGGCCGAGGCGCCGGACCAGGACTACCCGTTCTGGCTCGCCACCGGCCGGGTGCTCGAACACTGGCACACCGGGAGCATGACCGCGCGGGTCCCGGAGCTGTACAAGGCGGTGCCCGACGCGCTGGTCTACATGCACCCGGAGGATGCGCGCCAGCTCAAGCTGCGCCGCGGCAGCGAGGTCAAGGTGGTGAGCCGGCGCGGCGAGATCCGCGCGCGGGTCGAGACCCGCGGGCGCAACAAGCCGCCCCAGGGGCTGGTGTTCGTGCCGTTCTTCGACGCCAACAAGCTGATCAACAAGGTCACCCTGGACGCCACCGACCCGATTTCCAAGCAGACCGACTACAAGAAGTGCGCCGTTCGCATCGAACTGCTCAACCTGGCCTGAGGAGCGCGCCATGAAACCTCTGCTGACTGCCCTGCTCCTCGTCCTGCTCGGCGCCCCCGCGGCCTTCGTCGCCGACCTCGGCTACCCGCTGGACGCGCCCGCCCCCGACGGCCGCCGCCCCGGCGGCACGCTGGCCGAAAGCCGCCCCGCGCCGCCGCTGGCGGCCGAGGAAAACAAGGACCTGAAACGCGAGCGCAACTACCCCGAGCAGCCGCCGACCATTCCCCACAGCATCGTCGGCTATCGCATCGACAAGGACAGCAACAAGTGCCTGTCCTGCCACAGCCGCGCCAACAGCGCGCGAACCCAGGCGGTGATGATCAGCATCACCCACTACATGGACCGCGACGGCCAGCCGCTGGCCGCCGTCTCGCCGCGCCGCTACTTCTGCGTGCAGTGCCATGTGCCGCAACAGGACGTAAAGCCGCTGGTCGACAACCGCTTCGAGAACATCGACCAGATCCTCGAGAAAGAAGCCGCCAATGCGGCGCGCAAACCCTGAGGGAGGCCGCATGAAAGCACTCATCGCCTGGCTGGCCGGTTACTGGCGGGTCCTGCGTCGTCCCAGCGTGCATTTCAGCCTGGGCTTCCTCACCCTCGGCGGCTTCATCGCCGGGATCGTCTTCTGGGGCGGCTTCAACACCGCCCTGGAGGCGACCAACACCGAGACCTTCTGCATTTCCTGCCACGAGATGCGCGACAACGTGTTCGTCGAACTCAAGGACACCATCCACTACAGCAACCGTTCCGGAGTCCGCGCCACCTGTCCCGACTGCCACGTGCCACACAAGTGGACCGACAAGATCGCGCGCAAGATGCAGGCCTCCAAGGAGGTCTGGGGCAAGATCTTCGGCACCATCAACACCCGCGAGAAATTCCTCGATCACCGCCGCGAGCTGGCCGAGCACGAATGGGCACGACTCAAGGCCAACGATTCGCTGGAATGCCGCAACTGCCACAACTTCGAGTTCATGGACTTCACCCGGCAGAGCGTGCGCGCGCGGCAGATGCACTCCACCGCCCTGGCCAGCGGCGAAGCCACCTGCATCGACTGCCACAAGGGGATCGCCCACCACCTGCCGGACATGACCGGGGTGAAGGGCTGGTAGCGCCGCCCGCGGACCGGGCGGCGCGGCGCAATCAGGGCTGGGCGCCCTTCAGCGCCTCGAGGATCTTGCGCCCGGCGCGACCGTCGGCCGGGGTCAGGCCGAGGCGCTTCTGCTCGGCCTGGATCGCCTTGCGCGTGCTGGTGCCGATCAGCCCGTCGGCCTCGCCGATGTCGTAGCCGCGCGCCAGCAACGCCTTCTGCAATTGCTTGCGCTCGAGCCGGCTGATGCCCGGGTCGTCGGTCGGCCAGGACGCCACCAGGCCGCTGCCGCCGCGCAGGCGGTCGGAAAGCAGGGCGATGGCCAGCGCGTAGCTTTCCGCGGCGTTGTAGGAATAGATCGCATCGTAGTTGCGATAGACCAGGAAGGCCGGGCCCTGGGCCCCGGCCGGCAGGAGGATCGCGGCCTTCTCGTCGCCGCCCGGCAGCGGCTGGCCGTCGACCCGCCTCACCCCACGGGCGACCCAGGCCGACAGCGGCTGGCGCTTGCCGCGCCCGGCCAGGCTGGCGGGGAAGTCGGCCGGCACCTTCACTTCATAGCCCCACGGCTGTCCCGTGCGCCAGCCAGCCTTCTTCAGGTAGTTGGCGGTGGAACCGAGGGCATCCGGCACGCTGCCCACCAGGTCGCGGCGACCGTCGCCGTCGAAGTCCACGGCGATCCGCGCGTAGGTCGATGGCATGAACTGGGTATGGCCGAAGGCCCCGGCCCAGGAGCCGGTGATGCCGGCGTCGCGGATGTCGCCGGCCTGCAACAGCTTCAGGGTGGCGAGGAACTCGCCCTGGAAGAACGACTGGCGGCGCCCGTAGCAGGACAGGGTCGACAGCGAGGTCAGCAGCGGACGCTTGCCGAAGATCCGCCCGTAGTCGCTTTCCACGCCCCACACCGCCACCACCGTGTACTTGTCCACGCCGTAGCGCGCGGCCACCTGGTCGAGCAGCTTGTCGTGCTGGGCGAGCATCGCCTTGCCATCGCTGACCCGCTGCTCGTCCACCAGACCGGCCAGGTAGTCCCACAGCGGGGTGGTGAACTCCGGCTGCGCGTCGAGCAGGTCGAGCACGCTGAGGTCGGCCTGCAGGCCGCTGGTGAAGCGCTCATAACTGTCGGCGGAAATGCCCTGCGCCTGGGCCTTCTTCTGCAGGCCGGCGAGGCAGGAAGGGAAGCTCGAGGCGTCGGGTTGCGCCAGGGCCAGGGCGGGTAGCAGGGCCAGCGAGGAGAGAAGAAGACTGCGCATGGGGTTTCCTTGTACGGTGAACGGTCATCCATGGCACCGGCGGGCTTCCCCCGGCGCCGAAGGCCTGGTGGCCTGTACGGTTGACTCGGTGATCGGCGTTCGACTGGTCGAGTCAGCCACACGGGCCACTAGCCTACCGTCCCGCCGGGTGCGGCGCCATCTCCGCCCTGAAAGGCGGGTGAAACCTTGCTCGGGCAGACTGGCGGCGGAATACGCATGCCGGGTGTCTCGCGGCCGATCCGCCGCGTCACATCCGTGCCCGAACGCGCTGCGCCACCCGCGCGTCCGTTTTCCGGGCACTGGCCGGGCGTTCGCCGGTCCAAGCAGTGTTCCCCGCCTCCGTCCACAAGCCGGAGCCGGCCCCGACGGTCCCAGACCACCGCAGGAAAGCCGGGCGGCCGCCACCCGCCACCGCCCCGGGCTTTCCACCCTCACTACACGTTTCGGAGTACAACCTTGATCCACTGGTTGAGCGACCCGACGTTCTGGACAGCCCTGCTGCAGATCGTCGCCATCGATATCCTCCTGGGCGGCGACAACGCCGTAGTCATCGCCCTCGCCTGCCGGCACCTGCCGGCGCACCGGCGCAAACAGGCGATCTTCGGCGGCGTCGCCGGTGCCATCCTGATCCGCATCCTGCTGCTGTTCTTCGCCCTGCACCTGCTCGACCTGCCCTACCTCAAGGTAATCGGCGCGCTCCTGCTGCTGTGGATCGGCATCAAGCTGCTGCTGCCGGAGGAGGAGAACGGCGACGACATCAAGGGCAGCACCCACCTGCTCGGCGCGATCAAGACCATCATCATCGCCGACGCGGTGATGAGCCTGGACAACGTCATCGCCCTGTCCGCCGCCTCGGCCGGGGATTTCTTCCTGGTCTCCCTGGGCGTGCTGATCAGCATCCCGATCATCGTCTGGGGCAGCCAGCTGATCCTGCGCCTGATCGACCGCTTCCCGCTGATCATCCTCTTCGGCGGCGGCCTGCTCGGCTGGATCGCCGGCGGCATGCTGCTCACCGACAGCGCCCTGAAGCCCTGGCTGGCGCCCTACGCGCAATGGGATTCCTACCTGCACTACGGTGCGGCGGCCTTCGGCGCGCTGTTCGTGATCCTCCTCGGCAGCCTCCTGGCGCGCCGCCAGTTGAAGCAGCGGCATGCCGCGCCGGCGGACGCCGCCGAAAGCGAAGACCGCTAAGAGCAACGGGGCGCCCAGGGGCGCCCCGTCCTCTTTCTCCGGCTCAGATATTGGTGCTCGCCGGGATCCGGCTCGGCAACAGGTACTCGTAGGGCCTGCGGCGCGCCTGGTTGCGCGTGCGAATGGTCACCTCGACCTCCTTCAGGCGTGCCTGGAAGCGCTCCAGCGGGCCGCCGCTGGCGGTCACCCGCCTGTCCGAAAACACCGGCGCGTAGGGGAACCCGGTCTGCCGGTAGTCGCCGAGGCGACCGTGGTAGACCGAACCGAGCAGGTGATAGATGTTCACCTTCTCCAGCGCCACCAGGGTCGGCGGCATCATCTTCAACCAGTCGGCCTCGCTCTTGCCGCTCGGCGAGTCCGGTGCCGGCGCCGCGCTCATGGCGCAGATCGCTGGCGCGTAGGTCATCATCGAAGGCTGGGGAAAATTGACCGCCGCATGCTGCGCGGAGGCGGTGAAGATCACCATGGTCAGCACCTCGACCAGTTGGCTGCGACCGGTGATCGGGCGGAACCCGGCCACCTTGCCGCTGCCGATCACTTCGCCGACCCAGGCCGCCAGTTCGACGTCACCGGTGACGTCGCCGTCGCTGGCGTAGTACACCGCCACGTAGTCGGCCGCCCACTGGCGGATCGCATTCCACACCAGCAGGCCGTCGTCGCGGTAGGGGTAGTCCGGTAACGCGGCCGGGTCGTCGACGTTCCGCGCCTTCAGGCTCTCCGGCAACATGCCGCGGTAGAAGTCGAACCCCAGCCGGTTGCCGCCGGCGGTGGCCTGGGTGTCCTGGATCGGCGCGGCGAACATCACGTCGATGAAGCCCGCGCTGGGCAACAGGATCCGCGCCGCCCCCTCGTTGATGAACAGGGTGCCCTCGAAGTGCGGGGCGAGCAGGACGTGCAGCGGATGGCTGGGCGCCAGGGTACGCTGGGTGGCCAGGCAGAACGCCTCGCTCA
The DNA here is from genome assembly GCF_056110345.1 of Pseudomonas sp. TZ252. NCBI lineage: Bacteria > Pseudomonadati > Pseudomonadota > Gammaproteobacteria > Pseudomonadales > Pseudomonadaceae > Pseudomonas > Pseudomonas sp. TZ252. The sequence continues at coordinate 265,991 of NZ_CM148566.1, forward strand.
CCAGGTGGGTCTGGGCCAGGTGGACGAACATCTCGTGGTAGTTCTCCTCGGCGACCTGGACCACCGTCTTGGCCATCTGCCAACCCCAGTACAGATCACTCTCCGACTCCGCGGGACGCACGAACATCGGATGGGTAGCGGGGTCCTGGCCGCACTGGATGGCCACCGGCAACAGCCTCGCCCGATCCTTGCCAAGGGCGAACAGGGCGATCGGCGCATAGGCGAAGCCCGTCCCGGTGAGCAGTTTGTCCACCGCTCCCGACGGCGCCAGCTTGCCCAGCTCGGCGTAGTCCAGCAGGTACAGGCGGCGGCTGGCGGCGGCCTCCAGCAAGCTGTCGTCGGCGCCCATCACCCGGCGGAACTGCTCTTCGCCCAGCGGAAAGTTGGCCGGCAGCGCATCGACGCGGCGGATCAGCAGCGGATTAGGCCCGGCCACCCGCCAGTAGGCGAACGCTTCGTCGTCACGGAAGCTGTCGGCGACCTCCGGCAGGCGTAGGGTGCCGAACACCGCGCGGAAGCGATTCAGGCCGTCGCCCTGTCCACCCTGGGTAACCAGGTTGCTGGCGCTCTTGAGGATGTCGTCGACCAGCAGGCCGACCCGCGTCAGTAAGGCGATCACCCGCGTCTGCAACTCCGTGAAGCGCAGCAGCAGGCTGCCGGCCGCGGCCGGATCGTTCTTCGCCTCCTCCAGCAACGCCTCGTGGACCTGGCGCGCCGCCTCCAGGTCACCGCTGAGCCCGGTGGCGATCCGCTCGAACTGCGCGGCGGCCGACGCCGGCAACGAGGCGACGAAATTGACGATCAGCTCGACGATCACCCCGGCGGTCTTCAACAGCCAGTCGACATTCGGCAACTCGCCCAGCGGCACCGAGCGGGCCATCGGCACGCCTTTGACATTGACGAAGTTCTCGGTCCAGACATATACCAGTTTCTTGCTGGTCAATACCGCACGCCGCGCCAACTTTCCGGCCAGGTTGTCATATTGCGGCAAACTCGGCGGAATCAGGTTGTCCAGCAAACTTCGCGAGGCATCGATAGATCGCTGTTGTTCCGCCCCGAGGTATTTCAAGGGTGAAAAGAATATCGAGTCATTGGCCAGTGCGGTTCCACTCAGGGCGACACCCGACAAGAGCACACTCCTGCGTTTCATATCATCGACTCCATCAATGCATTAACCAGGAACGACTCGATGCCTGAGCATCGAATCGCTCTTTCAACAGGTTGCGATCAGCTGTAAAGCCCTTCGCCGCTTTCCTTGTTGTAATGCAACGGAACATTATGGTTGTCGGTCCCGCCGAGAATCTTGCCGACGGTGATCGCCGCCACCGAAGGCACCTGGAAGGCCAGCAGGTCGACCAGCTCGTGGGTACGGTTGAGGCCGATGGCGCTGGCCGCGTTGCCGATGCTGGAGAACAGCGGCGAGTTCAGGAAGGAGTTGGCCGCGTAGACGCCGTTGATGATGGCATCGCCCAGGAAAGTCCCTGCGCCAGAAACTTGTTCGATTTCACCCACACTTAGAACCGCCAGGGCATTCACCTGATTTTTCATTTCTGAATCTCCACATATTCGAATTGTTGAAACGAATGGTTCTCGCTGAAAACAGCAAAGAAACCTGTACGCCCGAACTTCTTCGGAACGTGGAGAAAGCAATAGCGAGAGGAAAAACCGGCAATAAGCTGACGCTTCGCACAGTTGACAGGAAAAGCCTGGAACAATAGTTATCCACAATAATTATTGACGGCGAACTTTTGACTTGCAAAGAACTACGCTGGCCAGCGGCAAGAGTGAATTTCATCCAGCCAGGGCTATACCAATCGTGCAAACCCGGAAGGGCGCTGCGCAAAACGTCACATTTATTCGGGGCGATACGCCAAGGCGGTTCCCTGTACTGAAGTACCAGAATCGCCAGATCGCGCGGCCTATTTCCCCTTGGAAAAATACGGATATTTTTTTCCGGGCCAGGTTTTCCTTCTTCCGCGCCTGCCAGATCTGGCAGTTGCGAAGCGCCACGACAACGCGAAGTCCGCGGCGCAGACGCCTCGACCGCTCATTGATGGCTAACGCGCAGCTCGCTGAATGTCGCCCGCCCGCCCTCGCTGGACGGTCCGCGGTTGTCCTGCAGGTAGAGTCCGGCCTTGAAATAAAGGCCCTGGTAGGCCCACTGCGGGTCCAGTTGCTGCTCCAGGGCGCTACCATTCACCGACACGCTGAGCAATCCGCTGCGAGACACGCCGATGCGGTAGCTGAACGGCTGGCCGAGAGGAATCCCGTCCATCAGTGTGTAGGCTCTGGTCCCGCCGTCGTCCGGCCGCTCGCGGACCAGCGCCTGGACCCGCCCCTGGTCGAGCCGCAACTGGTAGAGCAGCTTCACAAGCGGCGCGGCCTGGCCGCTATTGCTGCCATCGCTGTGGATCTGGCCGATGATCATGCGCCGGGTCGAGGGCACCGCCTCGATGCGCAGAGTCGCCTCCAGCCAGTTGTCGGCCCTGGCGTAACGCCAGTTGTAGGGCCTGCCGCTGGACAGGGTCTCGCGCAACTCGCTGCGCGGGAACTCGCTGTTGCGCGTGTGGCTGCCGTTCACCGGCACCCAGAAGCGAATGCCGTCGGCGGTGCGCTGGAAATAGTCGCTGCGGTAGTCGCGCTGCAATTGGCTGGTGGAGATGGTGATGGCCGGGCGGCCCTGGGGAATGGTCAGGTTCCAGGTACTCAGGTCAGGCATCCAGACGGTGTCCTAGCGAGGGGAAGGGACTCGCCCATAGGGTAGATGAGCGGCGCACGCTTTGCCTGGCCGAATGGCCCGCGTTTGAGCGGCGCAAGGCCGGCACCGAGGGTTTTCCCCGCGTCTCGCGCACAAGCGTCTATCTTGATCGGGGACCCTTTCACGGAGAGATGCCATGCGCCTGCTCTGCGCCCTGCTGTTCATCGCCTGCGCCGCCAGCGCCCAGGCCGCTATCCAGACCCGCGAGATGCCTTACCGGAGCGCAGACGGCACGCGCATGGTCGGCTATTTCGCCTACGACGACAGCAAGCCGGGGATCCGCCCTGGGGTCATCGTGGTCCACGAATGGTGGGGGCTCAACGACTATGCCAAACGCCGCGCCCGCGACCTCGCCGAACTCGGCTACAGCGCCCTGGCCATCGACATGTACGGCGAAGGCAAGCACACCGAGCACCCGCAGGACGCGATGGCCTTCATGCAGGCCGCGACCCGGGATGCCGACGCCGCCAAGGCGCGCTTCCTCGCCGGCCTGGAACTGCTGAAGCGGCAACCGCAGACCGATCCCAGCCAGATCGCCGCGGTCGGCTACTGCTTCGGCGGCAAGATCGTCCTCGACATGGCCCGCCAGGGCCTGCCGCTGGCCGGCGTGGCGAGCTTCCACGGCGCCCTCGGCACCGCCACCCCGGCCAGCAAGGGCAGCGTCAAGGCGAAGATCCTGGTGGAGCACGGCAGCGCCGACAGCCTGGTCCCGGCCAAGGACCTCGACGCCCTGAAACAGGAACTGAACGCCGCCGGCGCCGACTACCGGGTGGTGATCCAGGACGACGCCAAACACGGCTTCACCAACCCCGACGCCGACGCGCACAAAGGCCACGGCCTGGACATCGGCTACGACCGCCAGGCCGACCAGCGCTCCTGGGCAGACCTGCAGGCGTTCCTCAAGGACATCTTCGGGCAGGGTTGAACCCTGCGCCGACGCATAAAAAAACGGGAGTCCCCGGAGGGACTCCCGTCTTGAAAGGTCGAGACAGGACAGTATCCCGTCATCAACAAACAACCTCACCTGCATTCCACAGGAATGCGCGGCGCAGTCTGTCAAAACCGGGCCTCGCGGTCCGTTTTCCTTTGTTGCGCTTTTGCAATCTTGTGTAAGCGCCGCGTGACTGGTGGGCCACGTCGGGAACCGGCACAATGCGCGCCATGAACGACCGTCTCCCCTCCTTCTGCACCCCGCTGGACGACCGCTGGCCGCTGCCCGTCGCGCTGCCCGGCGTGCAACTGCGCAGCACCCGCTTCGACCCGGCGCTGCTGCAACCCGGCGACTTCGCCCTGGCCGGCATCCAGCCGCCGGCGAACATCCTCCGCGCGGTGGCCAAGCGCCAGGCCGAGTTTCTCGCCGGGCGCCTCTGCGCACGCGCCGCCCTGTTCGCCCTCGATGGCCGCGCCCAGACGCCGGCCGTCGGCGAGGACCGCGCACCGGTCTGGCCGGCCGCGATCAGCGGCTCGATCACCCATGGCGACCGCTGGGCCGCCGCCCTGGTGGCGGCGCGCGGCGACTGGCGCGGGCTCGGCCTGGACGTGGAAACCCTGCTCGAAGCCGAACGGGCGCGCTACCTGCATGGCGAGATACTCACCGAAGGCGAGCGCCTGCGCTTCGCCGACGACCTGGAGCGACGCACCGGCCTGCTGGTGACCCTGGCGTTCTCGCTGAAGGAAAGCCTGTTCAAGGCGCTCTATCCGCTGGTGGGCAAGCGCTTCTATTTCGAACATGCGGAACTGCTGGAATGGCGCGCCGACGGCCAGGCCCGGCTGCGCCTGCTCACCGACCTGTCGCCGGAGTGGCGCCACGGCAGCGAGCTGGACGCCCAGTTCGCCGTGCTCGACGAACGCCTGCTCAGCCTGGTGGCGGTCGGCGCCTGATCAGGCGTTCCCCGGCGTGCGCCGCGACGGCCGCAGCGCGCGGCCTTCCGCCAGGCGCTCGACGGCGCGGGCGGCGGCGACCATGCCGAAGGTGGCGGTGACCATCATCACCGCGCCGAAGCCGCCGGCGCAGTCCAGCTTCACCCCTTCGCCGACGAAACTCTTCGACTGGCACACCGTGCCGTCCGGCTTCGGGTAGCGCAGTTGTTCGCTGGAGAACACGCAGGGCACGCTGTAGGTGCGCCCCGGCGTGCGCGAGAAGTTGTAGTCGCGGCGCAGGGTGGAACGCACCTTGGCCGCCAGCGGGTCGTTGAAGGTCTTGTTCAGGTCGGCGACCTGGATCTGCGTCGGGTCGACCTGGCCACCGGCGCCGCCGGTGGTGATCACCGGGATCTTGCGCCGCTTGCACCAGGCGATCAGCGCGGCCTTGGCGGCCACGCTATCGATGCAGTCGATCAGGTAGTCGAAGTCGACGATGTACTCGGCCATGGTCTCGCGGGTGACGAAATCGGCCACCGCGTGGACCCGGCAGGCCGGGTTGATGGCCCGGATGCGCGCCGCCATCACCTCGACCTTGGCCTTGCCCACCGAGCCTTCGATGGCATGCACCTGGCGGTTGGTGTTGGTCACGCAGACATCGTCGAGGTCGAACAGGGAAATCTCGCCGACGCCGCTGCGGGCCAGCGCTTCCGCCGCCCAGGAACCGACCCCGCCGATGCCGACCACCGCGACGTGGCTATCGGCCAGGCGTTGCAGCCCCTCGCGACCGTACAACCGGCCGATACCGCCGAAGCGCTGTTCATCCACCTGCATCACCAACCACCTCTGAAACCGAATCGCGGATTGCCGCGCGCATTATAAAAAGCCGCGGCCGCCGCGTCGCCTGCGTTCTTACGGCTCGTCGCGCAGGCCGGACTAGACTTGCAACAGACCCGCCGGCCCGGCGCCTGTACACCCCGGGGGGTGCGGGGTAGCATGCGCCGCCCCGTGTTCAGCGAAACATCCGGAACCTGGTTTCATCTCTATGTCTTCACGCAAGATCGGGCTCAACCTGGTGGTCATCGTCGCCCTGGCCGCCCTCTTCACCGGCATCTGGGCCCTGTACAACCGTCCGGTCAGCGTACCGGACTGGCCGGAACGCATCTCCGGCCTCTCCTTCTCGCCGTTCCGCCTCAACCAGAACCCGCAGAGCGGCCGCTACCCCAGCGCCGAACAGATGCGCACCGACCTGGAACTGGTCGCCCGGCACACCCACAGCATCCGCACCTATTCGGTCCAGGGCGCGCTCGGCGACATCCCGGCGCTGGCCGAGGCGTTCGGCCTGCGCGTCAGCCTGGGCATCTGGCTCGGCCCGGACCTGGCCAGCAACGAGGCCGAGATCGCCCGCGCCATCCGCATCGCCAACGAGTCGCCGAGCGTGGTGCGAGTGATAGTCGGCAACGAGGCGCTGTTCCGCCGCGAGGTGACGGCGGAACAGTTGATCGCCTACCTCGACCGGGTCCGCGCGGCGGTCAAGGTTCCGGTGACCACCGCCGAACAGTGGCACGTCTACCGCGAATACCCGGAACTGGCGCAACACGTCGACCTGATCGCCGCCCACGTCCTGCCCTACTGGGAGGCTACGCCGGTGGCCGACGCGGTGGACTTCGTGCTCGAACGCGCGCGCGAACTCAAGGCCGCCTTCCCGAGGAAGCCGCTGCTGCTCGCCGAGGTCGGCTGGCCGAGCAACGGGCGCATGCGCGGCAGCGCCGAGGCGACACCCGCGGACCAGGCCATCTACCTGCGGCGCCTGACCAACGCGCTCAACGGCGAAGGCTACAGCTACTTCGTCATCGAAGCCTTCGACCAGCCCTGGAAGGTCAGCGCCGAAGGCTCGGTGGGCGCCTACTGGGGCGTCTACAACGCCGACCGCAAGGCCAAGTTCAACTTCACCGGGCCGGTGGTGCCGATTCCCAAGTGGCGCGCCCTGGCCATCGCCTCGGCGGTACTCGCGGTACTCGCCTTCACCCTGCTGCTGATCGACAGTTCCTCGCTGCGCCAGCGCGGGAGGACCTTCCTCGCCGTGGTCTCGTTCGCCTGCGCCTCGGTGCTGGTGTGGATCGCCTACGACTACAGCCAGCAGTACAGCACCTGGTTCAGCCTGACCGTCGGCGCGTTGCTGGGCGTCGGCGCGCTGGGGGTGGTCATCGTGCTGTTCACCGAGGCCCACGAGCTGGCCGAGGCGGTCTGGACGCGCAAGCGGCGCCGGCCATTCCTGCCGATCACCGCCGCGCAGGCCTATCGGCCCAAGGTGTCGATCCACGTGCCCTGCTACAACGAGCCGCCGGAACTGCTGAAGCAGACCCTCGACGCCCTTGCCCGCCTCGACTACCCGGACTACGAAGTCCTGGTGATCGACAACAACACCCGCGACCCGGCCGTCTGGCAGCCGGTCGAGGCGCACTGCGCGCGCCTGGGCGAGCGCTTCCGCTTCTTCCACGTCGCCCCGCTGGAAGGCTTCAAGGCCGGCGCGCTGAACTTCGCCCTGGGCCACGTGGCGGCGGACGTCGAGGTGGTCGCGGTGATCGACGCCGACTACTGCGTCGACCCCGACTGGCTCAGGCACATGGTGCCGCACTTCGGCGACCCGCGGATCGCCGTGGTGCAGTCGCCGCAGGACTACCGCGACCAGCACGAGAGCGCCTTCAAGCGGCTCTGCTACGCCGAGTACAAGGGCTTCTTCCACATCGGCATGGTCACCCGCAACGACCGCGACGCGATCATCGAGCACGGCACCATGACCATGATCCGGCGCAGCGTGCTGGACGAGCTGAGATGGCCGGAATGGTGCATCACCGAGGACGCCGAGCTGGGCCTGCGGGTGTTCGAGAAGGGCCTGTCGGCCGCCTACTTCGAGCGCAGCTACGGCAAGGGGGTGATGCCCGATACCTTCATCGACTTCAAGAAGCAGCGCTTCCGCTGGGCCTACGGCGCGATCCAGATCATGAAGCGGCATACCGACGCCCTGCTGCGCGGCCGCGGTCCCGACGGCAGCCGCCTGACCCGCGGCCAGCGCTACCACTTCGTGGCCGGCTGGCTGCCGTGGATCGCCGACGGCCTGAACATCTTCTTCACCCTCGGCGCGCTGCTCTGGTCGGCGGCGATGATCATCGTGCCCAAGCGCGTCGACCCGCCGCTGCTGATCTTCGCGATCCTGCCGCTGGCCCTGTTCGTCTTCAAGGTCGGCAAGATCCTCTTCCTCTACCGGCGCACCGTCGGCGTCGACCTGCGCGACTCGTTCTTCGCCGCCCTCGCCGGCCTGTCGCTCTCGCACACCATTGCCAAGGCGGTGCTGTACGGCTTCGTCACCCGCGGCATCCCGTTCTTCCGCACGCCGAAGATGCGCTCCAGCCACGGCCTGCTGGTGGCCCTGGCGGAGGCCCGCGAGGAAGTCTTCGTGATGCTCCTGCTGTGGGGCGCGGCGGCCGGCATCGTGGCGGTTCAGGGCGTGCCGAGCCGCGACCTGCTGATCTGGGTCGCCATGCTCCTGGTGCAATCGCTGCCCTACCTGGCGGCGCTGGTCATGGCCCTGCTCTCGTCGCTGCCGAAACCGCGCGAGGAACTGGCCGGCGGCGCCGAGCGGATCGGCGGTTGAGATCGAGCGAGGCGTCGGGACAGCCGGCTCCGCTCGCCTAAACGGCGTCCCTTCGCCCACGTTTATGCTTTAAGATTCCCCCTTTCCGCTCGACCCGCTCAGGATGCCCTCCCCATGACCGCCTCTTCGCCGAGTCTCTCGCCGACCCTCGAACTCGCCTGCGAGTTGATCCGCCGCCCCTCCGTCACGCCGCTCGACGCCGACTGCCAGGCCCTGATGATGCGCCGCCTGGAAGCCGCCGGCTTCGCCCTGGAGCCGATGCGCATCGAGGAGGTGGACAACTTCTGGGCACGGCGCGGCGGCGACGGCCCGGTGCTGTGCTTCGCCGGGCACACCGACGTGGTCCCCACCGGCCCGCTGCAGGCCTGGCAGCACCAACCCTTCGACGCCCTGATCGACGACCAGGGCATGCTCTGCGGGCGCGGCGCGGCGGACATGAAAGGCAGCCTGGCGTCGATGATCGTCGCCGTCGAGCGCTTCGTCGCCGACCACCCGGAGCACAAGGGTGCCATCGCCTTCCTCATCACCAGCGACGAGGAAGGCCCGGCCCACCACGGCACCAAGGCGGTGGTCGAACGCCTCGCCGCACGCGGCGAGCGCCTGGACTGGTGCATCGTCGGCGAACCGTCGAGCACCAGCCTGGTCGGCGACGTGGTGAAGAACGGCCGCCGCGGCTCCCTCGGCGCCAAGCTGACCATCCGCGGCGTACAGGGCCATGTGGCCTACCCGCACCTGGCGAAGAACCCGATCCACCTGGCCGCCCCGGCGCTGGCCGAACTGGCGGTGGAACACTGGGACGACGGCAATGCCTTCTTCCCGCCGACCAGCTTCCAGGTTTCCAACCTGAACTCCGGCACCGGCGCCACCAACGTCATCCCCGGCGAACTGACCGTGCTGTTCAACTTCCGCTTCTCCACCGAATCCACCGTCGAAGGCCTGCAGAAACGCGTCGAGGCGATCCTCGACAAGCACGGCCTGGACTGGCACGTCGAATGGGCGCTGTCCGGCCTGCCGTTCCTCACCGAGCCGGGCGAACTGCTCGATGCGGTGGCCGCCAGCATCAGGGCGGTCACCGGCCGCGAGACCCAGCCCTCGACCAGCGGCGGCACCTCCGACGGACGCTTCATCGCCACCATGGGCACCCAGGTGGTCGAACTCGGCCCGGTCAACGCCACCATCCACCAGGTAAACGAGCGGGTCCTGGCCAGCGACCTGGAGCTGCTCACCGAAATCTACTACCAGACCCTGGTGAGGCTGCTCGCCTGATGCTGATCTGCCCGCTCTGCTCCGCCGCCCTGGGCGAGGTCGACAACGGCGTCGCCTGCCCCGCCGGGCACCGCTTCGACCGCGCCCGCCAGGGCTACCTGAACCTGCTGCCGGTGCAGCACAAGAAAAGCCTCGATCCGGGCGACAACGCCGCCATGGTCGAGGCCCGTCGCCAGTTCCTCGGCGCCGGCCACTACGCGCCGCTGGCCCGGCGCCTGGCCGAACTGGCCGCCGAACGCGCGCCGCGACGCTGGCTGGATATCGGCTGCGGCGAGGGCTACTACAGCGCCCGGCTCGGCGAAGCCCTGGCCGGCGCCGAAGGCTATGCCCTGGACATCTCCCGCGAGGCAGTGAAACGCGCCTGCCGCCGCGCGCCGCAGTTGTCCTGGCTGGTGGCGAGCATGGCCCGGCTGCCGCTGGCCGACGCCAGTTGCGAGCTGATCGCCAGCGTGTTCAGCCCGATCGACTGGAACGAAGCCGTGCGCGTCCTCGCCCCCGGCGGCGGCGTACTGCGCCTGGGCCCGGCCAGCGCGCACCTGCTGGAACTGCGCCAGCGGCTCTATGACGACGTGCGCGACTACGCCGACGACAAGCACCTCGCCGGCCTGCCCGCGCAACTGCGCCTGCGCCACACCGAGACCCTCGAGTTCCGCCTGGCGCTGGACAGCTACGACGCGCGGGAAAACCTCCTGGCCATGACCCCGCACGGCTGGCGGGTCAACCCCGAGCGCCGCGCGCGAATCCTGGCCGAACCCTTCGAAGTCAGCGTGGCGGTGCGCTACGATTGGCTGCAACGCGACTGACCGTCCCCGAGGACCCCATGCGCCAACCGGATATCGAGATCTACCTGAAAGACGCCGAGCACGCGGCCGTCGCCGCCTGGCTGGAACAGGCGCTGGGGCCCTGCGGCCCATGGCAGGAGCACGGCCAGACCCTCAAGTGCACCGCCCGCGGCAAGCACGGCGCGGTGCGCGTCACCTGGCTGCCGAAGGCGGTGGGCAAGTGGCACAGCCTGTTCTTGGAGAGCGACAGCACGCCCTGGGACGACGACCTCGCCTGCGCCAGGGCCGCGCATGCCGCGCTCGGCGTGGAGATCCGCTGCGCGCCGGGCGGCTGGGAGGAAAACCAGGGCGAAGAGGACGCCGACCGCTGGCTGCGGGTCGACGCCGGTGGCGTCGAGGAAATTACCTGGCGCACCGCCTGAACGACGAAAACCCCGCGCTGCGAGGGGCCACCCAACGGGGGCCTGGCGGGGTGGATGCGCTGGATGACAAAAGCCCGTCTCGCGACGGGCTTTTGCTTGCGGGAATCAGACCTTGGAGACGTCTTCCGCTTGCAGGCCTTTCTGGCCCTGGATCACCGAGAATTCCACTTTCTGGCCTTCCACCAGGGAGCGGTGACCCTCGCCGCGGATGGCGCGGTAGTGAACGAACACGTCCGGACCGCTATCGCGTTGAATGAATCCATAACCTTTGGCGTCATTGAACCACTTGACGGTTCCGACCTCACGATCAGCCATTACCACACTCTCCAACTTGCAATTTTTTATAAGTGGCCTTCCCAATCCGGGAAGACTTCGACGGTTCGGCTGCGCAACGCTGTTCTTGTTATCCGACCCCGGCAAAATGCCGTTGGAGCGGGCATTTCGAATGGCGTTCCACTAGCCACCGCGTCCCGGAGTATAAACAAACGAGTCCAACTGAAAAGGACTTTTTTAGCCCCTGGCGGAATACTCGCCACGCCCGGCGGGACTGGCCTTTCGATATGTTTTCGCTACGCCTGGAATACGTCTGCGCATGCACTTGCAGATAGCTAGCCGCCATATTTCCGTCGGCTTTTCAGCGGTCGCGCAGACCCGCCTTGCGCGGCCAGGCCAGGGTGAAGCAGGCACCGCCCAGAGTCTCGCTGCGGCCGATGGAGGCCCGGCCGCCATGCCAGTAGACGATCCGCCGGACGATGGACAGTCCCAGGCCATGCCCGCCGGAAGCACGGGTCCGGCTATCGTCCAGGCGTAGGAATGGCGTAAAGAGCCGCTCCCATTGCGCCTCCGGCACCCCCGGCCCGTCGTCCTCGACATCCACCCGGCAACGCTCCAGGCTGACCCGGTAGCTGATCCTGACCCGACGATCGGCATGCCGCAGCGCATTGGTCAGCAGGTTCTGCAAGGCCCGATGCAGGTAGCGCGGCTCGGCCTCGATCCAACTGCCCAGCTCCTCAGGCACCAGCGCGCCCTCCTCGCAACTGACCAGCACCTCGCGGCGCAGCGGGGCGATCTCCTCCACCACCTGGCGCACCAGCACGCCCAGCTCCAGGCGCTGGTAGGTCAGCGGCGGCGAGCCCTGTTCCAGGCGCGCGTAGGTGAGCATCTCGTCGACCAGCTTGTCGAGGTCCTGGATATCGTTGTCCATGCCCTCCAGGTACTTCAGGCGGGCGCCGTCGGTCTCGGCGGTCTCGATCATCTCCAGGCCGAAGCGCAACCGCGCCACCGGCGTGCGCAGCTCGTGGGACACCGCGCGAACCATCTCGCGCTGCACCGTCAGCAGCCGGTGGATGTGCTCGGCCATATGGTTGAAGGCCGCGCCCAGGCGTCCCACCGAGTCGCCACCGCGCACCTCGACGCGGGTATCCAGACTGCCGCGGGCGATCCGCGTGGCGGCCGCCTCCAGGCTGCGCAGGCGCTGCTCCAGACGACGCACCAGCAGGTAGGTGATCAGGCCGATGAAGCTCAGGCACAGCGCGCCGAGCAGCAACAGCAGCTGCGGCGGATAGAGGTTCATCTGGAACAGCGGGCCCAGCTCCAGCACCCAGGGCGTGTCGAGGATGCCGGCGAAGATGCGGATCGAGTCGCCGTCCTTGCCCAGCGCCATCACCGTGTCGCCCTCCACCACCCGCCGGCGCTGGTCGTCGTCGAGGTCCAGCTCCTTGACCTGGAGCAGGTGCACCGGGAAGCCGAAGCGCTTGTCGCGGACGATCCGCGCAAGGTGGTAAGGCTGTTCGCTGGCCGGGTAGCGCACCAGTTCGTCCATCAGCAGGTAAACCGTGGCCCGCGCCAGTTGCTCGCTGACCTGCTGCACCTCGCCGCTGAGCACCAGGTTCTCGGCGGCGCCGGCCTGGGTATAGACGGTGACGGCGTGCTCGGCGGTCTGCTTCACCAGCACCTGGCCGTTCATCAGGCGCGCGCGGCTGCGTCCGTCCATCCGCAGCTCATCCAGCCCGTGCAGTTGCAGGGGAATACCCAGCAAGCGGCTCCACTGCGCCAGGGCGCGCTTGCGCTCGGTGGCGGTCATCGGTTGCAGGTTGTCGGCCATCAGGCGGAAGGTGCCGCGCGCAAGCTCCTCGCGGTAGTGCTCGCCGCGCACCTCGTTGATCCAGTGCAGGCCGAGCAGGCCCAGGCCGCTGACCAGCAGCAGGGCCAGGAGCATGCCGCCATAGATGCGCAGGAAGATGGATTTCATCGGCGAGCCCCCGGCCGCTGTCCGCTGCTGTTGATTCTGGCCGACCGGGACGCCCGCGCCCCGGCCCGCAGGAAAAAAGCGCCTCAGCCCTCGCCGACGAACAGGTAGCCCTTGCTGCGTACGGTCTTGATCAGCCGCGGGTGCATCGGGTCGTCGCCGATCTTCGGGCGGATCCGCGAGATGCGCACGTCGATGGAGCGGTCCTGGCCGTCGTACTCGATGCCGCGCAGGGCGTTGAAGATCTCCTCGCGGGAGAGAATGCGCCCGGCGTTCGCCGCCAGCAGCCAGAGCAGGTCGAATTCGGCGCTGGTCAGCTCGATGGTGGTCCCGTCCAGCCAGGCCTCGCGCATCGCGTTGTCGATCACCAGGCGACCGAACGCCAGGCGTTTGCTGTCCGCCGCCGGGGCGCCCGCTTCCGGCGCCTCGCTGCGCCGCAACAGGGCACGGATGCGCGCCAGCAGCACACGCGGGCGCACCGGCTTGCACACGTAGTCGTCGGCGCCCATCTCCAGGCCGAGTACCTCGTCCATATCGTCGGTGCGCGCGGTGAGCATCAGGATCGGACCGTCGAACTGCGGGCGCACCTGGCGGCAGATGGACAGGCCGTCCTCGCCCGGCAGCATCAGGTCGAGCACCACCAGGTCCGGGCGTTCGGCGAGGATACGCGCCGCCGCCAGTGCGCCGTTGGCTTCGATGTCGACCTTCAGGCCGTTGCCTTCCAGGTATTCCCGGGTCAGCTCGGCCAGGCGTCGATCGTCCTCGACGATCAGGATGCGCCAGGCTTCTTGCTCCACACAGCCTCCTCGTATCGCGGTCCCGGAGCCGCCGTGCGGCCCCCTCAGAGCGGCCCGCATTGTAGCCAATACGGGGGCCGCGCGGCAGCACGCGAGGAACATCTTGCAAACACTACATATTGTGGGTAGGGTGCGCGCCCCGAAAGGTTGGGGAGTAGGTCTGCGCCGGTGCTTTCCGAGGGCGACGAATGGCATTCTCCAGCGCTGCCGCGGCCTACGGACGCTTCCTAGGACTCACGCACAGAAGACCCACACTTTATCCACAGGTTTCCCCCAGACTGTCACCTTGCAAACACCCCATTAGCGCATTATCTTGTATCCCCATCGTCGCCACCCCCTATATCTTGGGTTTCGAGCGCACGAACGGCTACAACGGAACCAACCGCGCACGGACCACTCTGATGGCTCCGGCGGCTCCGCAAAAAAGCATTTTCCAGACGTACTGAAAGCATCGACGGCGCTCACCGCAAGGAGCCCTTCATGACGTTGGAAAAGCGGTACGGGTGTTGCAACGGACGCTGTAAACAGACAGTCAACACCACTAGGTATTGTGTTCGACGGCAAAACGCCACGAACCCGCCAGGGCCAGGGAGGCACTCACAGTCCCCACCCTCAGCATTCGAATGAAGCAGCCGCCGCGAGGCCGGCTGCCCGGCTCTTTATCGATTCAAGGGAATGGGCGCCCCGGCGCCCGCTAGCAAAACCATTACGAGAACGTGGAGATACCCACCCATGCATACCGACACCACACGCGAGAACCCGCAGGCCAGCGCGCCGCAGGCCGCCGATTCGTCGCAGGATCTGGCCGCCACCGCGCCGGGCCAGCTGCGCGTGATCAAGCGCAACGGCACCGTAGTCCCCTACACCGATGACAAGATCACCGTGGCCATCACCAAGGCGTTCCTCGCCGTGGAAGGCGGCACCGCCGCCGCCTCGTCGCGTATCCATGACACCGTGCGCCGCCTGACCGAGCAGGTCACCGCCACCTTCAAGCGCCGCATGCCGTCCGGCGGCACCATCCACATCGAAGAGATCCAGGACCAGGTCGAACTGGCCCTGATGCGCGCCGGCGAGCAGAAGGTCGCCCGCGACTACGTGATCTACCGCGAAGCCCGCGCCGCCGAGCGCAAGAACGCCGGCGCCGCCAGCGATGTCGCCCAGCCGCACCCGAGCATCCGCATCACCCGCGCCGACGGCAGCCTGTCGCCGCTGGACATGGGCCGCCTGAACACCATCATCAGCGAAGCCTGCGAAGGCCTGGCCGAGGTGGACGGCGCGCTGATCGAGCGCGAGACCCTGAAGAACCTCTACGATGGCGTCGCCGAGAAGGACGTCAACACCGCCCTGGTGATGACCGCGCGCACCCTGGTCGAGCGCGAGCCGAACTACTCCTACGTCACCGCCCGCCTGCTGATGGACACCCTGCGCGCCGAAGCCCTGGGCTTCCTCGGCGTGGCCGAGAGCGCCACCCATCACGAGATGGCCGAGCTGTACGCCAAGGCCCTTCCGGCCTACATCGAGAAAGGCGCCGAGTTCGAGCTGGTCGATGCCAAGCTGAAGGAATTCGACCTGGAGAAACTGGGCAAGGCCATCGATCACGAGCGCGACCAGCAGTTCACCTACCTCGGCCTGCAGACCCTGTACGACCGCTACTTCATCCACAAGGACGGCATCCGCTTCGAACTGCCGCAGATCTTCTTCATGCGCGTGGCCATGGGCCTGGCCATCGAGGAGAAGGACCGCGAGGCACGCGCCATCGAGTTCTACAACCTGCTGTCGTCCTTCGACTACATGAGTTCCACCCCCACCCTGTTCAACGCCGGCACCCTGCGTCCGCAGCTCTCCAGCTGCTACCTGACCACCGTGCCGGACGACCTGTCGGGCATCTACGGCGCCATCCACGACAACGCCATGCTGTCGAAATTCGCCGGCGGCCTGGGCAACGACTGGACCCCGGTGCGCGCGCTGGGCTCCTACATCAAGGGCACCAACGGCAAGTCTCAGGGCGTCGTGCCCTTCCTGAAAGTGGTCAACGACACCGCGGTCGCGGTCAACCAGGGCGGCAAGCGCAAGGGCGCGGTCTGCGCCTACCTGGAGACCTGGCACCTGGACATCGAGGAATTCCTCGAGCTGCGCAAGAACACCGGTGACGACCGTCGTCGTACCCACGACATGAACACCGCCAACTGGATCCCCGACCTGTTCATGAAGCGCGTCTTCGACGACGGCTCCTGGACCCTCTTCTCGCCGTCCGACGTCCCCGACCTGCACGACCTCTACGGCAAGGCCTTCGAGGAGCGCTACGAGTACTACGAGGCCCTGGCCAGCTACGGCAAGCTGAAGCTGCACAAGGTCGTCCAGGCCAAGGACCTGTGGCGCAAGATGCTCTCCATGCTGTTCGAGACCGGCCACCCGTGGCTGACCTTCAAGGACCCGTGCAACCTGCGCAGCCCGCAGCAGCACGTGGGCGTGGTGCACAGCTCGAACCTCTGCACCGAGATCACCCTGAACACCAACAAGGACGAGATCGCCGTCTGCAACCTGGGCTCGATCAACCTGGTCAACCACATCGTCGACGGCAAGCTGGACACCGCCAAGCTGGAGAAGACCGTCAAGACCGCGGTACGCATGCTCGATAACGTCATCGACATCAACTACTACTCGGTCCCGCAGGCGCAGAACTCCAACTTCAAGCACCGTCCGGTCGGCCTGGGCATCATGGGCTTCCAGGACGCCCTGTACCTGCAGCACATCCCCTACGGTTCGGACGCGGCCATCGCCTTCGCCGACCAGTCCATGGAAGCCATCAGCTACTACGCGATCCAGGCTTCCTGCGACCTGGCCGACGAGCGCGGCGCCTACCAGACCTTCCAGGGCTCGCTGTGGTCGCAAGGCATCCTGCCGATCGACTCGGAGAAGAAGCTGATCGAAGAGCGCGGCGCCAAGTACATCGAAGTCGACCTGTCGGAAACCCTCGACTGGGCACCGCTGCGCGAGCGCGTACAGAAAGGCATCCGCAACTCGAACATCATGGCCATCGCGCCGACCGCGACCATCGCCAACATCACCGGCGTCTCGCAGTCGATCGAGCCGACCTACCAGAACCTGTACGTGAAGTCGAACCTCTCCGGCGAGTTCACCGTGATCAACCCCTACCTGGTGCGCGACCTCAAGGCCCGCGGCCTGTGGGACCCGGTCATGGTCAACGACCTGAAGTACTACGACGGTTCCGTGCAGCAGATCGAGCGCATCCCGCAGGACCTCAAGGACCTCTACGCCACCGCGTTCGAAGTCGAGACCCGCTGGATCGTCGAAGCCGCCAGCCGTCGCCAGAAGTGGATCGACCAGGCCCAGTCGCTGAACCTGTACATCGCCGGCGCCTCGGGCAAGAAGCTCGACGTGACCTACCGCATGGCCTGGTTCCGCGGCCTGAAGACCACCTACTACCTCCGTGCCCTGGCCGCCACCAGCACCGAGAAGTCCACCATCAACACCGGCAAGCTCAACGCCGTGTCGGCCGGTGGCAACGACGGCCTGCAAGCCGCCCCGGCCGCCGAGCCGAAGCCGGCGCCGGTGCCGCAGGCATGCAGCATCGACAACCCCGACTGCGAAGCCTGCCAGTGATCGCGCGTCGCTGAACGGCGTCCGTGTCGTGGCCGGGTAAGCCGGACTCCTCCCGTGAGTCCGGCTTGCCCGGCTCCTGACGGTCGCTCGTCCAGCGCCACGCTGGCAGCGCAAGGCCCCTCGCCAGGGCCAGGAACAATCCCCTTCTTCCCTCCGGGGGAGAAGAACGGCCCGGCCAGACCGTGCCGGACCACCGCTTTCGCGTGCACCTCACGCCCCATATCCAGGCCGCCGAGACGGCCGCCAGACCAGGAGAGAGCAAGATGCTGAGCTGGGACGAATTCGACAAAGAAGACCCGACCGAAGCCAAGGCCGCGCCCGCCGCCGCCCAGGCCGTTGCCCAAGGCCATGACAAGCTGGACGACGAAGCCGCCGGCTCGGTGGAAGAAGCGCGCGCCGTTTCCGCCGACGACTCCGACGCCGTCGCCCGCGCCAAGAAGGCCCTGAACGACCTCGACATCCAGGAAGGCCTGGACGATCTCGAAGGCTCCGCCGCCCGCGTGCAGGTCGGCGACAAGCAGATGATCAACGCCCGCGCCGACCTCAACCAGCTCGTCCCCTTCAAGTACGACTGGGCCTGGCAGAAGTATCTGGATGGTTGCGCCAACCACTGGATGCCGCAGGAAGTCAACATGAACGCCGACATCGCCCTGTGGAAGAGCAAGGACGGCCTCAGCGAAGACGAGCGGCGCATCGTCATGCGCAACCTCGGCTTCTTCTCCACCGCCGACTCCCTGGTCGCCAACAACCTGGTGCTGGCCGTGTACCGCCTGATCACCAACCCCGAGTGCCGCCAGTACATCCTGCGCCAGGCCTTCGAAGAGGCGATCCACACCCACGCCTACCAGTACTGCATCGAGTCGCTGGGCATGGACGAGGGCGAGATCTTCAACATGTACCACGAGATCCCCAGCGTGGCGAAGAAGGCCTCCTGGGGCCTGAAGTACACCCGCTCGATCTCCGACCCAATGTTCCAGACCGGCACCCCGGAAACCGACCGCCAGTTCCTGCGCAACCTGATCGCCTACTACTGCGTGCTGGAAGGCATCTTCTTCTACTGCGGCTTCACCCAGATCCTCTCCATGGGCCGCCGCAACAAGATGACCGGCACCGCCGAGCAGTTCCAGTACATCCTCCGCGACGAGTCGATGCACCTGAACTTCGGTATCGACGTGATCAACCAGATCAAGATCGAGAACCCGCACCTGTGGGACGCCCAGATGAAGGACGAGGCGACCCAGATGATCCTCCAAGGCACTCAGCTGGAGATCGAATACGCGCGCGACACCATGCCGCGCGGGGTGCTGGGGATGAACGCGGCGATGATGGAGGACTACCTGAAGTTCATCGCCAACCGGCGCCTGACCCAGATCGGCCTGAAGGAAGAGTATCCGGGGACCACCAACCCGTTCCCGTGGATGTCGGAGATCATGGACCTGAAGAAGGAGAAGAACTTCTTCGAGACGCGGGTTATCGAGTACCAGACGGGCGGAGCACTGAGCTGGGATTGAGATTCTCGATTTAGATCAAGACCGTTAGACACTGTCGACGGAAAGGGATTTCGGGACAATGGTAGAGATAAAGAGCCCCGCCTTGTGCGGGGTTCTTCATTAAAGAGAAATAAAAACCCAAGGTGTTCAGCAAGTTAATTCACCAAATCAAATAGAAGATATGTGCCAAGCTCACTATCCCCAAGACACCATCGACAGACTATTTGAGTCAAACAGTCCTAGAAAACAAGAAATAAAAACATGCCCAACCATTCGCTCAATCTGAAATCTCCGTAGGGCGAATAACGCGCAGCGTTATCCGCCAGCTGGCCAAGGTACGCTCCGAAATCCTTCTGGATACACGGACGATCCCCAATGCCAAGCTACCGACGAACCTGGGTCCCCGGCGGCACCTATTTCTTCACCGTCACCCTGCATGACCGCCGCTCCAACCTGCTGACCCGCGAAATCGACCTGCTGCGCCGCGTGGTCGCCCAGACCAGGCGCCGGCATCCCTTCCGCATCGATGCCTGGGTCGTGCTGCCGGAGCACATGCATTGCCTCTGGACCCTGCCGCCCGACGACGCCGATTTCGCCACCCGCTGGAAGGTCATCAAGTCCGGCTTCGCACGGCGCATCCCCTGCCACGAATCACGTACCTTCGCGCAACGGCGGCGAGGACAACGCTCCATCTGGCAGCAGCGCTACTGGGAACACCTGATTCGCAATGACACGGACTACCGGCGCCATTTCGACTACATTCATCTCAACCCTGTGAAACACGGGCTGGTTACGGCGGTCAAGGATTGGCCCTTCTCCACCTTCCACCGGGCCGTGGCTGATGGGCTTTATCCCGAGGATTGGGCCGGTGATCCTTCCTTGGAGGTCCGGGCGGCCGAGCGGGTTTGAGTCTGCTGGCGGATAACGGCTGTGCCGTTATTCGCCCTACCCCGGCTACCAAGTCTTTTTCTCAGCCTCGCAGGATGGCCGGCCCCGAGAAAGTAACCAAAGCGCTTGCCCCTGCATTCGGCCTCCTACACGACGATTCCGCTCGGCCTCCTGATGGGGCGGACCGGAGCGTCGGATGTTTCTCTGGAAGAGATAGGGCGAATAACGCGAAGCGTTATCCGCAGCTACACAGGATTTTCCTGTAACGCCCGAGCATCGGGGGATTGAAAGAACTTCGTCAAGTCGATGTACAAGCAATGGCTTCAGAGAATCGGCGGATAACTGCTTTGCAGTTATTCGCCCTACCGTTGACCGCTATCGGTGCGCTCCATAATCATTCTTCGGCGCTAAGAACGCATACCACCCAGCGGCAAACCGCTCCCGAAAGTAGCGGTGTATTCCATTGAGGAAATGCGTATGCCATTCGTTTTTCAACCCACCCCATTCATCCCCTCGCGGCACGACACCAACACCACCTCCCCGGAGGTGCGCCATGTCTGACACCCTCCTCCACCCCAGCCGTTTCACCCACCACCATCGGGTCCTGCACGCCGTGCTGCTGGATGAGGAAGGCTGGTTCGTGCTCTCCGACCTGGTACGGCTGCTGGGCCGTTACCTGGGCGGTCGGGCGCCGGCGGCGTTGTGTGACGAGGCGCCGTGGCCGCTGGCGACGGCGGAACAGCGCGAGCGCTTGTTCGCCCTCTGTCATGCGCTGGAGCGGCATCTGGACACCGATCAGTGGCGGCTCGCCTGGCTCCATGACGAACGCCACGGGCCACGCCAGGACTGCCTGGTCAGCGAGTCCGGGCTCTACGCTCTGCTCTGGCTCGCAGTGCCTGGCGCGGCACGAGGCTTGCGCCGTTGGGTCAGCGGCTCGGTACTGCCACGCCTGCGCAGCCAGGCCCACCCCAACGCCACGCCCCAGCGCGCCGTGCTGCACTGGAAAACCGCCGAGATCGACACCCTGCACTGGCAAGGCAAGACCTGGATCCCCCTCTCCGACTGCCCCCAACTCCTCGACAGCCCACGCCCGCTGATCCGGGCCTGACCCCGCCACATGCCCTGAAAGGAGTCAGGGCTTGAAGCAGCGGAGTGACCTGCTTTTACATGACTACTTGTCGTGGCCTGCAATCAGCACCGGCCTGTAATCCATCGCGGCCAACCAGAATTATCTGCGACTGACGGATAGGCTGGGCTCAGATTAATTGCGAGTTTGCAATCCATTCGACGGGCTAGTGCTCTTTGCGACTGACGCTCATACTGGTAATCCGGCACTTTGCATCTTTTCCTGCAACTCGGTCGCTCGCGCCGGGTCCAGCGTATTGCTGAACAACGCACTAACCTCCGTAGGCTTGGCATCGAACTGCTCTACCAGGCTTTTATGGTTTATCTTGCTAGTAGTCGACGTGCTTCTGCATCTCGAGACGGGAAGCCACTCTCTACGAGAAGACAGAAGCCCCTCACAGAGGCCTCTGTCTACGCCTACTAAAGTTCGGCTTATTATATGTATTTGTATTCTTTCAATAAATCACTCAGAGCTATTTTAAGTTCACCCTCTGTAAGTTCACCTGGGCGCTCTTTCTTTCCCTCGGTAAAGCTGTCGGCCAGACCAAACATTAAACTCAAGCATCTCCCAAGCGATGCATCATCTTGGGCCAGCACCCCTGAATCGCGCTCGGACCTCCAAGTCTTAAAAAATTCTTCGCTGAAGGTTTTCCCGTCAATCGATGAGGCTAATAGCTTCTTTGCAATATCTATCATTTCCATGCTCATCTTAAAGCACCTCATTTTTCATGTAAAAATTGTATTGATCCGTGCCAGGCTCAATCCTCCACCCAGAAACAAACATCCCATCCTCTCCAATGATAACAACAATATTAGTCCTGGCATTGTAATGTACTTTTGATTTTACTTCGGAGTGGTAAGTCCCTTTTTCTACGGTTGCAGGATCAGCAAGGTGCTCAAGAATTTTATCCCTAAACTCTGCAAGCGTTCCATTGTTGGCGCTTTTTTCACCCAGCCCAAAATCATATTTGTGGCTATCAAATTTTTTCTGTAGTTGCCTCCGTGTGAAGATACCACTATCAAGAGGACTACTGAGCATTACATAAACAGGTTTGACTCCAGAATCCGCCGGGAAAATCACGATCAGATCGTTTAGGTCCAGTAGCACTCCCGGATAGGACTCCGGCTCGGTCTTCAACGGTGTGAGGGTCACCCCCTCATATACCGGCACCGGCTTCGGTACGACCGGAGTGGTACTCGAAGGGTTCTGGTTTCCTGGAGGACTCGCCGGCGTCCAGGTCAGGATCAGTGGCGGCGCTTCTGCGGTCGTAGAGGGAACCGTAACCTCGTACAGGCCTGTCGTGGCATTGTAGGCCGCCATCCGGACCGGAACGGCTTTCGGAACGCTCACACCATCGGTGCTGACCACCGAAAGGGTCGTCGTGTTGCCTCGTGCCTCGTTGGTCAGGCACATCGGCAGATCGACGGTACCGCTGGCTTTTGCAACCGCGTTCAGGTTTACGCTTGGGGGAAGCCCCAATTTAGCGGCATCCATGCCCAGGGCGTAACGAACGCTATCGGGCGTTTGGTCCTGCCATTGCTCGGCAGTCCGGGAGGAGTAGGTCAGACTGGCAAAGCCCACGGCCATCACCGAGGGTGCTGAAGCCAGGACCCGGCCCAGGACGGCAATCGCATCGGAGATCGCTTGAGCAAGGGATGCGGCGCCTTGTGCGACCTGGATCAGACCCCGGCCTGCGGCGGTGGCGACAACGCTGCCATTGGCTGGCATGGCATAAGTATTGGCAGCCCTGATCGCCGCTTGACGAGCGATTTCCTTGCGCCTTGCCGTTTCGGCGTTCAGCTTGTCCAGCCGTGCTTGCAGGCTGGCGATTTCATCCACTAGGAGATCGGCGTTGTAGGTTGCCTTTTGTTTCTCCAGTGCATTGGGTGCCTTGGCAATCAAGGCATTGTTTGCAGTCTGCAATTTCTTCTTATTGGCGATCGCCTGCGTAACCAGTTGAGTAGCGCGTTCAAGCCACTGCTCTGGCGTTGGATTGGTCAGTTGAGGCAAAGCATTCCCAGCCTGGTCAAGCTCGGACTGCACTTTTTTCTCGACATTTGCCTTCCTGGCCTTGTAGTCCGCCTCCACCTCAGCAGCGGCTCGCTGGGCTTCTGCTTCCAATGACCGGGCTTTATTCTCCAGCTCTTGAGACGTTTGTTTCAAGATAGCGATTTGCGCCTTATAAATATCGGCGCTGTACGCTTTGGCCAGCTCACTCATATGGCGATCCAGGAACTCTCCATAGAATTTTCGGCTGGCCAGCAACTGACTCTGGTACATCGACCCTGACTTCTGAGGAAAGTCTGAAGCCGTATAAAGATTGGCCGGGCGATCCTCAATGGCCTTTAGCGATTTTGCTTTGGCATCCATGAGTGCATCAACGATACTCTTTTCATCGCGGATGTCATTGGCACTGACCGCTTTACCTGGCAACCCCGCTTCACTCTTGATTTCATCAACCTCCTTCAGGGTTTCATTTTTCAGGTTTTTCTTGAGTTCTGAATGGGACTTATCAAGCGTACTTCTTAGCTTCCTGTACTCCTGCATTCCAGTACCGACATACGGACTTGGTCCTGGTGGGACAAATGGTGGAGTACCGTAGCTTGATCGAGCAGGAATATACTGGATTATGTCACGCCCACCACCCTGCACATGTGTAATAACCATCGAACCAGGTTCGTAATCATTGACAGCCATAGATCGCCCCTACATTAATTTGAAAGTGTAATGTATTGAGCGACCCCCACCTAGAGAACCCTCTCCCAGTCAATAAGCCCCAATGCATCGGCAATACACTGCAATCAACTTCAATATCCCGTGTTTAGATGATCCAGAAGGTGCGCTCTCTCGCCTCTTATAATCGCGCCTGCGTCAAACGGTCATTTCCTGAACGCACACCTCATCTACCCCGGCCAGTCACGGAAGCCGCATACCTTCAGTTCATTAACGAACTCCCACTTTCAAAATTCATCCATGCCGCCCCTTCGCGAGCTTCCGGACAAAACCACGCTGATTGCGAGCCCAGCGTTTTTGATTGCAAGCCGCTGCACTTGGTCAGGCCGTTTCCGCAGCGCATGAAGTCTTGGCCGATCTACCGGCACGGCCAGCCATCGTTCGACGAATAAAGCCACCTCAGCCATGATGCCCTTTCCATCCCCAGCGAACCCCCGACATGGACGCCAAAGCTCTGCTCCTCGGCAGCCTCTGCCTGGCCTCCCCATTCGCCGACGCGGCGACGCTCGACAATGCCCTCTCCGCCTGCCTCACCGCCCGGCTCGGTGCACCGCACACGGCGGAGGGCCAGTTGCACCTGCCACTCACCCTTGAGGCCCGGCGCTCCACCGGCGAATGCGGCTGTACCTCGGCGCTGGTGCGATATCGGCTGCTGGCCATGCATGCCAATGCGAAGGCACAGGTCCTTCAGGAAGGTCTGCTCGACGGTCGCTACGAAGGCACCCGTACCCTAACGTTGGCAGCGGATGCGCAACTGGCGGCGGACAGCACGCTCGTGGTACGTCTTGGTTGCGCCGTCGCCGAATGACCATCCACCGACCCAGCGAGGTTCGCGATGCACCTGCTTTACCCCTCCGCCCCCGACCGCAGCAACGCGGTCGATGAACTCTTCGCCGAGGAATATGACGCGGCCCGTTCGGCAGGCTTGGCCTGTTCGCTGTTCTGCGACGAGGAACTGGAAAGTGGACGCTTCCGCGCCCGCCCGGAGTTTCCGGCAAACACCCAGGTGCTGTATCGCGGCTGGATGCTCACACCGGAAAACTACGCTCGCCTGCACGGCGCGATCCTCGTCGCTGGCGGACGGCCCCTGACCAGTCCACAGCAATATCGGCACTGCCATTACTTGCCGGAGTGGTATCCGCTCTGTGAGGACCTCACGCCGGCGACCCTGTTCCTGTCCAGGAACGCCGACTTCGAGGCAGTGTTGGCGCAAAGCCCGTGGCGCGCCTGGTTCGTCAAGGACCATGTGAAATCCCTGACCACCCAGCGCGGCTCGAAGGCCACCAATGCTGCGGAAGTGCGGGAAGTCCTCGATTCGATCGAGCGTTATCGAGGCACCATCGAAGGCGGTGTATGCCTTCGGGAGTTCGAGGCGCTGCGTGCGGAAACCGAGGAACGCTACTTCGTTCTTCACGGCCGCGCTCACGGGCGTCTCGATGCCGTCCCGCCGCTAGTGGAACAGGTGGCACAACGTATCGATTGCCCGTTCTTTTCCGTCGACGTGGTCGAGTCGACCAGTGACGAGTTGCGCCTGATGGAACTCGGCGATGGCCAGGTCTCCGACCGCAAGCAATGGCCCGCCGCACGCTTCGCGGCGATGCTGGCACAGGCATAGTCGGAACCGCTGCAATCCCAACCCGACCAAGCTCCCCTTGATCGATCCTGAGGGGGGCTCGTCACTCGCGCAGTGCCTCGACCACTTACTCTCATCCAAAGCCCAGGAACGGTTGTCCGTCCCCTCGCCCATGGATATTTCTTCCACTCTGCAATCCAGTTCATAAATCCCATAAAAGCCCTCTTCCGCTCCCCGCCAGCCTCCCCGCATCCCGCACCCTAGACGCCCCGCCGCTCTCCGCCGGCTCGCCCGACAAGAAAAACCAACCGCTCGATCAGCCTCATCCTTCACCCATCACAGGAGCCATCGCGATGCACCTGATACCCCATTGGATCCCCCTGGTCGCCAGCCTCGGCCTGCTCGCCGGCGGCTCGTCCGCGTCCGCCGCCGAGGAAGCCTTCGACCTCTGGAACGAATGCGCCAAGGCCTGCGTGCTCGACCTCAAGGACGGCGTGCGTTCCAGCCGCATGAGAGTCGACCCGGCCATCGCCGACACCAACGGCCAGGGCGTGCTGCACTACTCCATGGTCCTGGAGGGCGGCAACGACGCGCTCAAGCTGGCCATCGACAACGCCCTCAGCATCACCAGCGACGGCCTGACCATCCGCCTCGAAGGCGGCGTCGAGCCGAACAAGCCGGTGCGCTACAGCTACACGCGCCAGGCGCGCGGCAGTTGGTCGCTGAACTGGCTGGTACCGATCGGCCACGAGAAGCCTTCGAACATCAAGGTGTTCATCCACGAACTGAACGCCGGTAACCAGCTCAGCCACATGTCGCCGATCTACACCATCGAGATGGGCGACGAGTTGCTGGCGAAGCTGGCGCGCGATGCCACCTTCTTCGTCAGGGCGCACGAGAGCAACGAGATGCAGCCGACGCTCGCCATCAGCCATGCCGGGGTCAGCGTGGTCATGGCCCAGGCCCAGCCGCGCCGGGAAAAGCGCTGGAGCGAATGGGCCAGCGGCAAGGTGTTGTGCCTGCTCGACCCGCTGGACGGGGTCTACAACTACCTCGCCCAGCAGCGCTGCAACCTCGACGATACCTGGGAAGGCAAGATCTACCGGGTGCTCGCCGGCAACCCGGCGAAGCATGACCTGGACATCAAGCCCACGGTCATCAGTCATCGCCTGCACTTCCCCGAGGGCGGCAGCCTGGCCGCGCTGACCGCGCACCAGGCCTGCCACCTGCCGCTGGAGACTTTCACCCGTCATCGCCAGCCGCGCGGCTGGGAACAACTGGAGCAGTGCGGTTATCCGGTGCAGCGGCTGGTCGCCCTCTACCTGGCGGCGCGACTGTCGTGGAACCAGGTCGACCAGGTGATCCGCAACGCCCTGGCCAGCCCCGGCAGCGGCGGCGACCTGGGCGAAGCGATCCGCGAGCAGCCGGAGCAGGCCCGTCTGGCCCTGACCCTGGCCGCCGCCGAGAGCGAGCGCTTCGTCCGGCAGGGCACCGGCAACGACGAGGCCGGCGCGGCCAGCGCCGACGTGGTGAGCCTGACCTGCTCGGTCGCCGCCGGTGAATGCGCGGGCCCGGCGGACAGCGGCGACGCCCTGCTGGAGCGCAACTATCCCACTGGCGCGGAGTTCCTCGGCGACGGCGGCGACGTCAGCTTCAGCACCCGCGGCACGCAGAACTGGACGGTGGAGCGGCTGCTCCAGGCGCACCGCCAACTGGAGGAGCGCGGCTATGTGTTCGTCGGCTACCACGGCACCTTCCTCGAAGCGGCGCAAAGCATCGTCTTCGGCGGGGTGCGCGCGCGCAGCCAGGACCTCGACGCGATCTGGCGCGGTTTCTATATCGCCGGCGATCCGGCGCTGGCCTACGGCTACGCCCAGGACCAGGAACCCGACGCGCGCGGCCGGATCCGCAACGGTGCCCTGCTGCGGGTCTATGTGCCGCGCTCGAGTCTGCCGGGCTTCTACCGCACCGGCCTGACCCTGGCCGCGCCGGAGGCGGCGGGCGAGGTCGAACGGCTGATCGGCCATCCGCTGCCGCTGCGCCTGGACGCCATCACCGGCCCCGAGGAGGAAGGCGGGCGCCTGGAGACCATCCTCGGCTGGCCGCTGGCCGAGCGCACCGTGGTGATTCCCTCGGCGATCCCCACCGACCCGCGCAACGTCGGCGGCGACCTCGACCCGTCCAGCATCCCCGACAAGGAACAGGCGATCAGCGCCCTGCCGGACTACGCCAGCCAGCCCGGCAAACCGCCGCGCGAGGACCTGAAGTAACTGCCGCGACCGGCCGGCTCCCTTCGCAGGAGCCGGCCTTCTCGGGGCCTGGCCATACATCAGGTTTTCCTGATGCCAGCCCAATCGAATATGAATTCATCCTGATAGGTAATCCGCCTAACCTGCGTCTGCCACGCTTTCGCTCGTCCCGGAAGCGGCCATAACAATTCCAATAGCCGACGAGGACTCTCCATGCTCACCCATCGCATCGGTGGCATCCGCCTTTCCCCTTCCCCGCAGCGCTCGCCCGGAGACCGCCATGACTGATCTCCGCGATACCTCCCGCGACGAACGCCTGCTGGCGGCCCACGGCTATCGCCAGGAACTGGAGCGCGGGCTGAGCCTGTGGTCGTCCTTTTCCGTCGGCTTCGCCACCATCTCGCCGGTGGTGGGCATCTACTCGGTGATGTCCCTCGGCGCCATGAGCATGGGCCCCTCCTGGGTCTGGGTGGTGCCGCTGTGCCTGCTGCTGCAGTTCGGCGTGGCGCTGGTCTACGCCGAGCTGTCCTCGCAGTTTCCGCTGGCCGGCGGCTGCTACCAGTGGGTGCGGCGCCTGGTGGGCGACCGCCTGGCCTGGTTCACCGGCTTCCTCTACCTGGCTTCGGCGCTGGCCTCGCTGACTACCGTGGCCTACCTCGGTGGCTTCTGGCTCGGCCTGCTGGCGACCGGCGCGCCGCCGTCGGCCAACGGCCAGGTGCTCTGCGGCGCGCTGCTGCTGGCGCTGGGCCTGGCGGTGAACCTGCTGGGGATCAACCCGCTGAAGTACTTCGTCAATGCCGGGATCGTCGCCGAGGCCATCGCCTCCATCGGTATCGGCGTGCTGTTGCTGCTGTTCTTCCGCAACCATCCGCTCGACCTGCTGTTCAGCGGCCCGGGCGGCACAGGCGATGCGGACGGTTCCTACCTGGACGGCGTACTGACCGCGCTGGCGGTGGGCGGCTGGGCTTTCCTCGGCTTCGACGCCTGCTCGCAGATTTCCGAGGAAACCACCGATGCCCGCGTCTCCACTCCCCGGGCGATCCTGCGCTCGATGCTGGTGGTGGGATTCACCGTGATGCTCACCGCCTTCGCCGTGACCCTGTCCTACCAGGACATCGGCGCGGTGGTCAGCGGCCAGGTGGTCGACCCGGTCACCCCGGCGGTGGTGGACGCCTTCGGCGCCTGGGCCGAGCGGCCCTTCGTCGCAGTGGTGCTGATCGCCTTCGTCGCCTGCGTGGTGTCGGTGCAGACCTACATCGGCCGGGCGATCTTCGGCATGGCGCGCGACGCCATCCTGCCCGGCTCCGCCCTGCTGCGCCGGGTCGACCGGCGCAAGGTGCCGATGGCGGCGATGGTCTGCAGCACGCTGCTGGCCAGCCTCGGCCTGGCCCTGGGGCTGAACGCCACGGCGGTCGGCACGCTGATCGCGTTCGGCAGCGGCGGTTTCTTCGTGGTCTTCCTGATCGTCGCCGCCTGCGCTCTCTGGGCCCGCCTCGTCGGCCGCTGGGACCCGGACAAGGGCGCCTTGCGCCTGGGGCGCGCGGGGCTGGCGGTGAACGTCCTGGCAGTCGCCTGGCTGTCTTTCGAGGCGCTCAACGTCGCCTGGCCGCGGGCCAGCCTCGCCCCGCCCGACGCGCCCTGGTTCCAGGTCTGGGCGGTGGTCGTGGTGTTCTCCGCGCTGGCCGCGTTCGGCCTGCTCTACATGGTCATCGCCAAGCCGCATCGGCGCATCGCCACCAGCCTCAGCTTCGCCGCTCCGCCGGCGGACTGACCCGCACGCGCCGGCCGTTCCGGCGCCTCCTCCGGTTGTTCCCGCACGCTGGCTTCGCGCCCGGCGGGGCCCGGCTCATCCTGCTTTCACGGAGCATCGCCATGAGCGACCTGCATTACTGGAACTACCCCACCGATATCCTCTGCGGCGTCGGCGCCCTGGAACAACTGCCGAGGCGTTGCGCGCTGGCGGGCGCACGCCGGCCCCTGCTGGTCACCGATCCCGGCATGCTCGCCCTGGAGCCCCTGCGCCTGGTGCGCGAGTGCCTGGAACGCGCCGGCATCGACCATGACCTGTTCCACGAACTGTCGAGCAACCCCAGCCTCGCTGAAGTCCACGGCGGCGCCAGGCGCTTCGAGGCTGGCGGGCATGACGCGCTGATCGCCCTCGGCGGCGGCAGCGCCCTCGACGCGGCCAAGGGAATCGCCCTGCTAAGCCGCGATCCGCACGGCCTCGAACGCTTCGAATGGACACAGACGCTGCGCAGCTATCCGACCCTCGCCGACTACCCGCTGCTCGGCCTGCCGCCGCTGCTGGCGCTTCCCACGACCGCCGGCACCGGCTCGGAACTGGGACGCGAGGCGGTGCTGACCGACACGCAACTGGGCATCAAGCGGGTCGTCGGCCACCGCGAGCTGCTGGCCGCCTGCGTATTCCTCGACCCGCGCCTGACCCGCGGGTTGCCGCCGGCGCTGAGCGCCGCCACCGGCATGGACGCCCTCACCCATCACCTGGAGGCGCTGTTCTCGCCGCTCTACCATCCGATGTCGGCGGGCATCGCCCTGGAAGGCGTGCGCCTGGTCAGGCAGCACCTGGAAAACGCCGTGCGCGACGGCAACGACCTCGCCGCCCGGGAAGGCATGCTGGTAGCCTCGGCCAGCGCCGCAGTGGCATTCCAGAAGGGGCTTGGCGGGGTCCACGCCCTGGCCCACCCGCTGGGCGCTCGCCATCACCTGCACCACGGCCTGCTGAACGCCGTGCTGCTGCCCTACGTTCTGCTGGCCAACCGCCCGGCGATAGAAGCCGACGCCGCGCGCCTGGCGCGCTACCTGGAACTCGACGAAGCGAGCTTCGACGGCCTGCTGGCGTGGATCCTCGAACTGCGCGCGCGCATCGGCATCCCGGCGAACCTCGCCGCCCTCGGCCTGGATGGCGAGGACGCGCAATGGGTGGGCGAGCAGGCGCTGGCCGACCTGTCGTCCTCGGCGACCAACGCCCTGCCGCTCGATGCCCGGGATTATGCGCGCATCTACCGCCAGGCGGTGGCCGGGACTCTCGCCTGAGCGCTCAGGACCCCAGGCCGTGGACCTGCAGCAGGTCGTCGATGAAGGCGCGGGCGGCTTCGCTGAGGGGGCGCCCGGCATAGACGATCATGCTGTGCTCCACCGGGTAGCTCAGCCGCTCCGGCAACAGCGCGCGCATCCGCCCGCGCTCGATCCAGGCTTCGGCGTAATGGGTCGGCAGGTAGCCCAGGTGGGTGCCGGCCAGCACGGCATGGGCGACCGCTTCCATGTGGTAGGCGGTGGCGCGGCTGCGCGACGGGCGTAGCGGCAGGACCAGGTTTTCCGGCAGGAAGCCATGCATCACCCAGTCACAGGCGGCGATCCGCTCCAGGGTCGGCTGCGCCTCGGCGAACAGCGGATGGCGATCGCCGCAGAACACGCCGATCTCTTCGCGATACAGCGGGCGGTATTCGAGGCTCGGCCGCGAACGGCTGAAATAGGAGATCGCCAGGTCCAGCTCGCCTTCGATCACCGCCAGTTCCAGCTCGGTGGGCGAATTGACGAAAAGGTTCAGCTGGACATCCTGGTCGCGCCGCTGGAAGCGCGCCAGCGCATCGCCGAAACGGGCCTGGGGCAAGGTCGCGAGATTGTCCGCGAGGCCCAGGTACAGCTCCCCGACCAAACGTCCGGACAACGCCTGCGCCTGGTCGCGAAACAGGCCGATGGCGTCGAACATCGTTCGCGAAGCCTCCAGCACCCGGCGACCCTTGGCGGTCAGTCGGAAACCGCCCTTGCCGCGCTCGCAGAGCCGGTAGCCGAGGCGCTTCTCCAGGCTGGCGATGTGCATGCTGATGTTCGACTGGCTCATGTTCAGCTCGGCCTGGGCCGCGGTGAAACCGCCGCACTTCACCACGCAGGCGAAGATGCGCAACAGACGCAGGTCTAGGTCGGTAACGTTTCTCAGCATGGCGGTCCGATCCGGCGCGAGGTCCCGCAGTCTAGCCGAGCGCCGCGACACGCGGCCATCCAGCGGCGGCGCACGGCGCACCAGAGGCGCTGGCGTATCATCGAAAATCTGGTCTATTCCAATTTCTTGAAAATACGTAGAAAAGTCCCGCCCAAAGGTGCCGCCAGGACAAGAAAATGCACCAATCCCAGGCAATCCCTCGAAAAAATCGAATCGTTTCGCCCCGCTTTTGGTCTAGACCATAAAAATACCCGGTGCTAGATTGACCTTCGCCAGCCGGCCCAGCCTGACCGGATCGGCGCCACGCACCGCCACCAAGCCTTCACAATCCATCTCAGCCTCGGCAGGACCGAGCAGGAGCGCATCGACAGCCAACCTTGCGCACGAAAAAAGTCATGGGAAAGGCATCTGGCCTAGACCATGCATCCGGACAGCTTTGCAGCAGCACAACAAGAACAACCTCCCCGCACTGTCTAGACCCATAGGGACCCACATGAACAACCACAACGGTACCCTGCACCGTGGCTGGCAATCGCTCCAGCGCTGGCGCATCCAGATCTTCGTCATCACCTGGCTGGCCTACGCCGCCTTCTACTTCACCCGCAAGGCCTTCTCGGTGGCCAAGCTCGGCATCGCCGAAGACCCCTCCTTCGAGCTCGACAAGAGCGCCATGGCCGATCTCGATGCCTCTACCTGGCCGCCTACGCCGTGGGCCAGTTCATGTGGGGGGTGTTCGCCGACCGCTTCGGCACCCGCGTGGTGGTGCTCGGCGGTTTGCTCACCTCGGCGCTGGCGGCGCTGGCGATGGGTACCTTCGCCACCCTGCCGATCTTCGCCGCCTGCATGGTGGTCCAGGGCCTGGCGCAGTCCACCGGCTGGTCGGGGCTGTGCAAGAACATCGGCGCCTTCTTCGCCACCTACGAGCGAGGCCGCGTGCTCGGCCTGTGGAGTACCTGCTACGCCTTCGGCGGGCTGGTGGCGACGCCGTTCGCCGGCTGGTGCGCCTACCGGTTGACGCATGACTGGCGCATGGCCTTCCTGTCCTCGGCGGGAGTGGTGCTGGCGGTGGCCGCGCTGTTCTTCTTCCTCCAGCGCAACCGTCCGCAGGACGTCGGCCTGCCGCCCGTGGAGGCCGAGGCCGCGCCCCCCGCCAACGCGCCCCGGCCGAGCCATTCCGGCGCCCTGCTGAAGGCGCTCAGGAATCCCCACGTGCTGGTCCTCGGCATCGCCTACTTCCTGCTCAAGCCGGCGCGCTACGCGATCCTGCTCTGGGGCCCGGTGATCATCTACGAACGCATGCCGGAGATCGGCAAGGTCGCCTCGGCCATCGTGCCTTCGGCCTTCGAGGTCGCCGGGCTGGCCGGGCCGATCCTCATCGGCCTGGCCTCGGACAAGCTGTTCGGCGCCCGCCGCATGCCGGCCTGCGTGCTCAGCCTGGCGGCGCTGACCGTGAGCCTGGCGTTGTTCGTCCCGGCGATGCAGAGCGGCAGCCTGTACCTGGTGGTCGGCCTGCTGTTCATGATGGGCGTCACCCTCTACGGGCCGGACTCGATGATCAGCGGCGCCGCCGCCATCGACTTCGGTACCAGCGAAGCAGCCGGTACCGCCACCGGCTTCGTCAACGGCTGCGGCTCGGTCGGGGCGATCCTCGGCGGCCTGCTGCCGGGCTACTTCGACACCCTCACGGTGTTCTTCGTGTTCACCGCCACCGCGCTGCTCGCCAGCCTGCTGCTGGTGCCGTTCTGGAACAGCCGGCCAGGCGCGTGCCGCGTCGAACCGAAGGCGCATGCCGGCGGGCCGCTGCTGGCGGCCGGCAAGCCGCGTTGAAACCTCGCCGAACCACCGCCCGGCGCCAGGCGTGCCGGGCCAATCCCTAGCGAACAAGGAACCGCCTATGCCACTTGCCCTCTTCGACCTCGACGACACCCTGATCGACGGCGACTGCGCGACCCTCTGGGGGCGCTACATGACCGAACTGGGCTGGGTCGAGAAGACCGCCTTCCTGCACCAGGAACGCCGCCTCATGGAACTCTATGCCGAGGGCCGGCTGGCCATGGAGGACTACATGGACTTCAGCCTGGCGCCCATCGCCGGCCGCACCCCGGCGGAGATCGCCGGCGCCGTCGAGGATTTCGTCGCGCGGATCATAGCGCCGCGCATCCACGCCGACGCCCTGCGCTGCCTGGAACGCCACCGCCAGGCCGGCGACCGCCTGCTGATCATCTCCGCCTCGGCGCACTTCCTGGTCAGCGCCATCGGCCGCCGGCTGGGGGTGGACGAGGTGCTGGCGATCGACATCGAGGAGCGCGACGGCCTCTACACCGGGCGCACCCGCGGCACCCTCACCTACCGCGAGGGCAAGGTCCGTCGCCTCGACGCCTGGCTGGCCCAGGAGGGCGAGACGCTGGCCGGCGCGACCTTCTATTCCGACTCGCGCAACGACCTGCCGCTGCTCTCGCGGGTCGACCGGCCGCACACGGTGAACCCCGACCCGGCGCTGCTCGGGCACGCCCGCGAGGCCGGCTGGCCAGTGCTGGAATGGCGCTGAGAAGGCGCGCCGCGCTATACCGCCGGCGGCCCGGAAGCATTACCCTGTAGCCCCCCGGAGCCCCAGCGGAGAAGCGTCGATATGCGCGACGAGCCGTCCCGCCCCCTGACGGTGATCTACCAGTCCCTGCGCGAGCAGATCGAGCGCGGCCTGCTCGCGCGCGGCAGCAAGCTGCCCAGCGAACGGCAATTGAGCGAGCTGTTCTCGACCACCCGCATCACCCTGCGCGAGGCGCTCGGCCAGTTGGAGGACCAGGGCCTGATCTACCGCGAGGAACGCCGCGGCTGGTTCGTCTCGCCGCAGCGGCTGCTGTACAACCCGCTGGTGCGCAGCCACTTCCACGCGATGGTCGCCGACCAGGGCCGGGTGCCGGAGACCGAGGTGCTCGGCGCGGCGATGATCCCGGCCAGCGTCGACATCTGCCAGCGCCTGGAGCTGCCGGCGCTGTCGCGGGTGTTCCAGATCCGCCGGGCGCGGCGGGTCGACGGGCGGCTGGTGCTGTACGTCGAGCACTACCTGAATCCCGCCTACTTTCCCGGCATCGAGCGCTTCGACCTGACTCGCTCGCTGACCGATCTCTACGCCAACCACTACGGCATCCGCTACGGCCGGGTGCGCTTCGAAATGGTCCCGACCATCCTCCCGGCGGAGGCCGCGGGACCGCTGCGGGTCTCGGTGGGCAGCCCGGCGCTACAGATCGTGCGGATCAACCGCGACCAGGCGGGCCGCCTGATCGACTGCGACCTGGAGTACTGGCGCCACGACGCGCTGCAGGTCAACGTCGAGGTGCCCGAGTAGCGCTCCGCGGTCCTGTTCCTGGCGCATGCATGACCGCCTGGCGGGTTTCCCGCCGCTTTCAGCGCATTGGTCGACCGCTGGGCACGCTGCGTCGACGCTGAGCGGTTGCCGCTGACGGCACGGCCTGCTAAAAGCGGCGACGACATTCGAAAATGCGATACGACCATGAGCGACAGTGAAAAATCGAATAGCCGCCTGTTCGACCTCGACCTGCTCCGCGCCATCGTCACGGTGGCCGACTGCGGCAGCTTCACCACTGCCGCCGCGCGCCTGCACTCGACCCAGTCGACCGTCAGCCAGAAGGTTCGCCGCCTGGAGGAAATGGCCGGACACCGCCTGCTGGAGCGCGGCAACCGCGACGTGTTGCCGACCGACGCCGGCGATACGCTGCTCGGCTATGCCCGCCGCCTGCTGGCACTGAACGACGAACTGGCCGAGGCGCTGTCCGGCGCCACGGTGGCGCTGACGGTGCGCATCGGCGTGCCGGACGACTTCGCCGCCGGCCGTACCACCGAGCGACTGGCGGCCTTCAACCGGCGTTATCCACAGGTCAAGCTGGAAGTCACCAGCGGCATGAGCCGCGACCTCAGCGCCAGCTACGACCGCGGCGAACTGGACCTGGTGCTGCTCAAGCAGCGCCGCGCCAGCCGCGAGGCACTGGCCTGCTGGCCGGAAAAGACATGCTGGGTGGACAGCGCCAGGAACCCCTGCATCGACCTCGACCCGCTGCCCATCGTCACCTTCCCGCCGCGCGGGGTCTACCGCGACGAGATGATCGCCGCCCTGGAAGCGGTCGGCCGGCGCTGGCACATCAGCTTCACCAGTTCCAGCCTCAGCGGCCTGCAATCGGCCATCGCCGACGGCATGGGCATCGGCCTGCTGCCGCTGCGCGCGGTGAGCGCAGGCCACGCGGTGCTGCCGAAGAACGCCGGGCTGCCGGCGGTGGACGTGTTCGAAGTGGCGCTGCTGCACCGGCCTGCGGCGGATCCGATGGTGAAGGCACTGGCACGCGTGCTGTCGCGGGTGCTGGCGGAAGATACCCGGAGCCGGCCCTCATTCGAAAAATGAATATGCTGGATTCCAACATTTAATTTGTGCATGCGACAGGCGCTGGATATCGTTGCCGTCAGCAACGGCTCGCGCCCGCCCATTTCGCTCCGGCGGCGCGTGCGCCGGCAGCAAGACAACAACGAGGAAACGCTCCATGTCCAAGTCCAGCTACTACGCGCCGCACGGCGGGCACCCGGCACAGACCGAGCTGCTCACCGACCGGGCGATGTTCACCGAAGCCTATGCCGTGATTCCCAAGGGGGTGATGCGCGATATCGTCACCAGCCACCTGCCGTTCTGGGACAACATGCGCATGTGGGTGATCGCCCGCCCGCTGTCCGGCTTCGCCGAGACCTTCTCGCAGTACATCGTCGAACTGGCGCCCAACGGTGGCAGCGAGAAACCGGAGCAGGATCCCAACGCCGAGGCCGTGCTGTTCGTCGTCGAGGGCGAGCTGAGCCTGACCCTGCAGGGCCAGGTCCACGCCATGCAGCCGGGCGGCTACGCCTTCATTCCGCCGGGCGCCGACTACAAGGTGCGCAATACCACCGGCCAGCACACCCGCTTCCACTGGATCCGCAAGCACTACCAGAAGGTCGACGGCGTACCGCTGCCGGAAGCCTTCGTCACCAACGAGCAGGACATCCAGCCGCTGGTGATGCCGGACACCGAAGGCCGCTGGAGCACCACCCGCTTCGTCGACATGAGCGACATGCGCCACGACATGCACGTCAATATCGTCAACTTCGAGCCGGGTGGCGTGATCCCCTTCGCCGAGACCCACGTGATGGAGCACGGCCTGTACGTGCTGGAAGGCAAGGCGGTGTACCGCCTGAACCAGGACTGGGTCGAGGTGGAGGCCGGCGACTTCATGTGGCTGCGCGCCTTCTGCCCGCAGGCCTGCTATTCGGGCGGCCCGGGGCGCTTCCGCTACCTGCTGTACAAGGATGTCAACCGGCACATGCGCCTGACCCTCAATGCGCCGCATTGAGGGCGGGACAGGCTGAAAGGGAACCCGGCGCCATGGCGCCGGGTTTTTCGTTTGCGGAAGGCGCCCAGCCCGTCGTCAGCTCCGGGCGCGGAGGACTTCAGGGCGAACCGAACATGGCCGTCCAGTAGATTCCCGCGTCGCTCTTCGGATCGGTGGCGTAGGCCGCGCCCAGCTCGCGGTAGCCGGGATTCATCAGGTTGGCGCAGTGGCCCGGGCTGGCCAGCCAGCCGTCGACCACCTTGTCCACCCCGTCCTGGCCGGCGGCGATGTTTTCGCCGATCAGCCCGCCGCTATAGCCGGCCAGCTCGGCGCGGTCGCCGGGGGTGCGGCCGTCGCGGTCGAGGTGGTCGAAGAAATTGCCGTTGGCCATCGCCCGCGAATGCGCTTCGGCGGCGCCGCCAAGGGTGGCGTTCCAGGCCAGCGGCTGGGTCGCTGCGTAAGGTTTGCCACCGCACTGGCGGGCTTGCCCGCGGGCGGCATTGATCTGTTCCAGGAGCTTCTGCCCTTCCGCCTGCCAATCGCCCATGCCGCCGCGCAGCAATGGCCGGGCGAGGACGATGCGCCAGTCGCGGTCCTGGCGGCTGACGCCGACGTCGACGAACTGCGGGTCGAGCACCACGCGGCAGAAGCTTTCCTCCAGCGCCTTCATCGCCGCGCCGGCATCGCGCGGCCCGGAAAGGCTGACCGACTGCACGTTGACCATCGGGTAGGCGGCCTGTGCCATCGCCTGCTGCAGGTCGCCGGCGGCATTCACCGGCAAGGCCAGGCGCGGGTCGGCGGCCAGCGGCGGCAGTTCACCGCTGGCCTGCCCGCCGCAGGACTGCACCTGGCCACGGTAGGCGTTGATCGCCTCGACCAGTTGCGCCTCGTCGGCGGCACTGGCGGCCGCTGCGAGCGCCAGCCCGAGCGTCAGTACGGCCAAACGCGGGATGCTTGGGATTGCCATGGAAATCTCCTCGATCTGATGGCGCCTATGATGCGCGATTCCGCGGCGCGCCGCCGCATTCGACCGGAACCCGGCGCCGGCGTTGCAGGCTCAGGCCGGCGCTTCGGCGAACGCCTCCACCAACCGCTCGATCACCGCGCGGACCCGCGCGGTGTGGCGCAGGTCCTTGTGGGTAACCATCCACACCTCGTATGGCCGGCGTCGCTCGCGCTGCGGCCAGACCCGCACCAGTCCGTCGCGCTCGCCCATGTACAGCGGCAGCTCGCAGAGCCCCAGGCCGCGCGCCAGGGCCTGGCGCACCATCATGTTGGAATTCACCGCGATGACCACCCGGCCGTCGCGGATCGGCTCGCCGCCCAGGGTCAGTTCGCGCTGGCTGTGCCAATAGGGTTCGTACATCACCAGGTCGTGGCCGCGGAAACGCTCGCCGGGCACCGGCACGCCGTTGCGCCGCAGGTAGTCCGCGGAAGCGAACAGGCCCATGGGCCAACTGGCGAGTTTTCTCAGGATCAAATCGGGATTTTCCGGCCGCAGGGTGCGAATCGCGATGTCGGTCTCGCGCTTGGGCAGGTCGACCACGGCCGAAGCGCTGTCGAGCAGCACGCGGATATCCGGGTGTTCAAGGTGCAGGCGGCCCAGGGCGGGTAGCACGAAGTCGACGGCCAGGGAGTCGGTGGTGGACAACCGCACCTCGCCGGACAGTCGGTGGTCCATCCCGCGGGTCCGCCGCAGCAACTCCAGGGCCGAGCGCTCCATCTTCTCGGCCAGTTCGAAGGCCGCCTCGCCGGCCGGGGTCAGCAGGTAGCCGGACGAGGTGCGCAGGAACAGGGTCGAGCCCAGCGCCGCCTCCAGCGACGCCAGCCGCCGGCCCACCGTGGCCTGGTCGACGTGAAGCGCGCGGGCGGCGCCGCGCAG
Source organism: Pseudomonas sp. TZ252 (assembly GCF_056110345.1). Taxonomy (NCBI): domain Bacteria; kingdom Pseudomonadati; phylum Pseudomonadota; class Gammaproteobacteria; order Pseudomonadales; family Pseudomonadaceae; genus Pseudomonas; species Pseudomonas sp. TZ252. The sequence goes on from NZ_CM148566.1 coordinate 304,671, forward strand.
GGTGTGCTCGCGGCAGAGCGCGAGGAAGACGCGGGTGTCGTCCCAATTCATGGCGGTTTTCCTGATGCATTTTCGCATCAGTCTAATGAAAAAGCGCTGCGCGACCACGGCATCCGCGCTGCTTACCATGCGAACCAGGTCCGAACCACTTTCCCAGGAGCATGCGATGAGCAGCACGAACCGATTTCCCGAACGAATGACCGCCATCGAGATCGCCCGGCCCGGCGGCCCCGAGGTACTGGTGGCGACCAGCCGGCCGCTGCCGACGCCCGGCCCGCGCGAGGTCCTGGTCGAAGTCCGCGCCGCCGGCGTCAACGGTCCCGACGTGCTTCAGCGCAAGGGCGTGTACGACCCGCCACCCGGCGCCTCGGACATTCCCGGCCTGGAGATCGCCGGCACGGTGCGGGCGGTCGGCAGCGAGGTCAGCCGCTTCGCCGTCGGCGAGGCGGTGATGGCGTTGATTCCCGGCGGCGGCTACGCGCAGTTCGCGGTGGCCGACGAGCGCACCACCCTGCACCTGCCCGACGGCCTGGGCATGGAGGAAGCGGCGGCGCTGCCGGAAACCTTCATGACCGTCTGGGTCAACCTGTTCCAGCGCGGTGGCTTCAAGGCCGGCGAGACGCTGCTGGTCCACGGTGGCGCCTCCGGCATCGGCACCACCGCGACCATGCTGGGCAAGGCCTTCGGCGCGGCGAAGATCTTCACCACGATCTCCAGCGAGGCCCAGCGCGAGGCCAGCCTGCGCCTCGGCGCCGACGTGGCGATCGACTACACCGAGCAGGACTTCGTCGAGGAAGTGCTGCGCGGCACCGAAGGTCGCGGGGTCGATGTGATCGTCGATATCGTTGCCGGCGACTATGTGACGCGGAACTACCAGGCGGCGGCGATGAACGGACGGATCGTGCAGATCGGCGTGATCAAGGGCAAGGCCGCCGAAGTCGACCTGTTCCCGATGCTGAGCAAGCGCCTGGTCCATCTTGGCTCGACCCTGCGCTCGCGAAGCCACGACGAGAAAGGCGCGATCATCGCCGAACTGGAGCGCCAGGTCTGGCCGCATGTGCGCGCCGGCACTGTCCGGCCGCAAGTGTTCCGCACCTTCCCTCTGGAACAGGCGCGCCAGGCCCACGAACTGATGGACTCCGGCCAGCACATCGGCAAGATCGTCCTCACGTCCGCTCCCTGAGGCCGCTCAGACCTCGATATCGCCCAGGCGCAGCGCCCGCGCCACCGCCTGGGCGGTGGACGCCGCGCCGAGACGGCGGCGGGCGGCACGCAGGTGATTCTCCACGGTGCGCTCGGAAATCATCAGGATCGCCGCCACCTCCGCTTGCTGCTTGCCCAGGGCGATCCATTGCAGGACTTCCCGCTCGCGCTCGCTGAGCGCTTGCGCATCGCCCGCCGACACAGGGCCGCGCAGGCGCTTCAGGGCGAAGAACAGGATCGGGCAGAAGGCCTGGGCGGCGAGCTTGCAACCGGCATTCAGGTCCAGCCGCTCGCCGGCGAAAGACACCGCGCCCTCCAGACCGTTGCGGCCGAACACCGGCACCTGCATGCCATTGACCTGGCCGAGGTCGCGGACCCCACGGACGATGCGGTAGGTCATGCGCTCGGGATCCTCCGAGGGGCTCTTCGACCAGAAGAACGGCTCGTCCAGTTCGAGGATGTGCCGGGTGACCGGACAGTGCAGAAGATAGGCGTCGCGCTCCTGGGCGCTGCGCCCTTCGGCCCAGTCGCCATGGACGAAGAACAGCTCGTCGATCAGTTCGTCCTCGTCGGGGCGGGGGAACAGGCTGCAGACGATCACCCGGTCAAAGCCCAGGCGTGCGGCGAACTCCACCATCTCGCGGCAGACCGCCTCGGTGGTAGCGGCCTTGCGCAGCCGGGCGACGCTGTCGAAGAGAAGGCTGGCGTAGTCGGTCATGGAGCGGACGTTCCTGGCTTTTTCCGCATGATCCCCGGCTTGCCGGCAAAAGCCCATAGGGGAAAACCCTCAGGCGACCCATCGTGGGTTAGGGGATTTCCCCTATTTCGCCGGCCGGCGACCCCGCCTATCGTCTTGGTACGACCTCCATCACGCAGAAAGGAACGAGCCATGAGCAACGAGCGCGATACCAGCAGAACCCCGACGCCCGACCACGCCGAGCACAACGCGTTCTTTCCCTCGCCCTATTCCCTGAGCCAGTACACCTCGGCAAAGACCGACTTCGACGGCGCCGACTACCCGACCCCGTACAAGGGCGGCAAGAAGGTGCTGATGATCGGTACCGACGAACGCTACATCCTGATGCAGAACGGCAGCATGTTCTCCACCGGCAACCACCCGGTGGAAATGCTCCTGCCGATGTACCACCTGGACAAGGCCGGCTTCGAGTTCGATGTCGCCACGCTCTCCGGCAACCCGGTGAAGCTGGAGATGTGGGCGATGCCCGGTGAGGACGAGGCGGTGAAGAGCATCTACGCGAAGTACCTGCCCAAGCTGAAAGCGCCGCGGAAGCTCGCCGACCTCCTGGAGCAGGCCGTCGCCGACGACTCGCCGTACGCCGCGGTGTTCGTTCCCGGCGGCCACGGCGTGCTGGCGGGCATTCCGCACAGCCGGGAGGTGAAACGGCTGCTCAATGCCTTCCTCGCCAAGGACCGCTACATCATCACCCTTTGCCACGGTCCGGCCTGCCTGCTGGCACCGGCGGTCGACGAGAAGCCGGAGGACTACCCGTTCAAGGGCTACGAGATCTGCGTGTTCCCCGACGCCCTGGACACCGGCGCCAACCTGGAGATCGGCTACATGCCCGGTCCCCTGCCCTGGCTGGTGGGCGAGAACCTGCAGAAGCTCGGGGTGAAGATCCTCAACAAAGGCATCACCGGCCAGGTCCACCGCGACCGCAAGCTGCTCACCGGCGACAGCCCGCTGGCCTCCAACAACCTTGGCAAGCTGGCCGCCAAGACCCTTCTCGAAGCGTTCGCCCGCTGATTCCCCGCCGCGCCCCGTCCGTGCCCCACGGACGGGGACATCTCCCGTTCGTCCCGGCGTCATCGAACTTAAACCGGCCTGGCGCAGCATCGTCCTTCAGGAAGAGGAATGGCGCGTTGCCCGACGCCGTCCGGCGAAAGACGAATCGATGACCGCACAGAAAGAAAACTCTGACAGCACCCCGACTAGTCGTCCTCCCTTCCCGCCGTTACGGTTCCGGGCTTGCGCACAAAGCCGAACCCAAGGGGGCCCCTCATGTCACTGCCGCCGTACCTCAAGCCCGGCGACAAGGTCGTGTTGTACGACCAGCACTGCCGCTTCTGCACGCTCTGGAGCGGTTTCCTGGCACGCCGCGCCGACCACCGGCTGAAGCTGCTTGCCGCGCAGTCCGCCGAAGGCCTGGCGATTCTCGATTGGTTCGGGCTGGCACCCGATCATTTCGACACCTGGCTGTTCGTCGACGGCGCCTACGCCTGCGACGACAACGATGCCCTGCTCGAGGTGCTGCGCCTGTTGCCGGGCCCCTGGCGTCACCTGCGCTGGCTGCGCCTGCTGCCAGCCTGGCTGCGCGACGAGTGCCACGAGGCGCTACGGCGCAACCGCTGGCGCTGGTTCGGCCGCCAGCGCCCACCCCTTCGTCGTCGCTCCTGGCGTCCCCGTCGGGCCTGACGCCTCTCCGCGCTGGCCGTGGCGGGTTATGCTGCCTGCGCACCAGCCTGCGGACCCATACTTGCCATGGCCCTTGACCCGAGCCAACGCCGACGACTGCGCCACGCGCTATCCGACGCCTTCGTCGACACTCTCCTGGAGCCCGAGGATATCGCCCGGCGGATAAAGGGCGTCGACCCGGCGTTGCTGGAGCGGTTGTTCTTCGAGGAAGTGGCGCCGGTCTGCCACGGCAACCTGCTCAGCCCCGCTCCGGCGGTATGGACCGCCTTCGACGAGGCCTGGCTGGAAGAGGCCATCGAGCGACGCCTGGCGCGGCAAAGGAGCTGCGCCCTGCGACGCTGGCACGAGCGCTGCCTGGTCGCCTGGCTGCGATGGCGATACGCCGACACCTGGCGCGCGATCGCCGGCACTCTTTGAGCGAGCGCCTCAGCGAAATACCGAATGGATGAGCTTGCCGGCCTTCTTCGTGTCGACCGCCTGCTGGCGTACCGGCGGCAGCGGCTCGCGCTTGTCCTTGTCTGCCTCGTTCATCTGCGCCACCCAGGCGTCCACCCGATCGCGGCTGACGGCGCCGTAGTTGAGACGGCAGCTGTCGACGAGCGTCTTGCCCTTCTTCTCCTTGTAGCTGCACTGCACGCGGAAGTCGCCGATGTAGTTGGTGGCGAAGCTCTCGGCACGGAACGGCGCGGAGAACGGCTTGGAGGTATAGGTCTCGTAGTAGTAGTCGGTCTTGGTCAGCGGCGTAGAACGACAGTTGGACTCCACGTTTACCGCCGTGTGGGTGACGCTGCGCTTCCTTTTCCGGACCGTCTTCTCCAGCGCCTCGCCGTTGGCCTCGCAGCGCTCCTCGTACGCACCGGTCTCGCGGGTGACGGTATAGGACAGGTACCTCACCTCGAACTCGTAAAGCTCGTAGTAGCGCGGCGTCAGTGCGAGGCTGAACAGCTCGGAGTACGACGAGGTGGTGACGTGCGCCGCATGGGTCTTGGAGGCGGGATCGCGGAAACGCAGGGTCAGGCGGGTGGACGGGTCGTTGCTGCCGGTGTTCTCGAAGCCGACCACGCCGGTGACGAAGCTGGGCGGATCGCCGGCGCGCATGGAGAACCAGGACGACACCGAGCCCTGGTTCGCCGGGTTGATGTTGCAGCCCGCCAGCGCTGCCATGCAGGCGAGCACGGCAGGTAGCTTTCCTTTTCTGGGCGTCATTGAAATCCCTTTGCTCGCGACAGGAGGAAAATATCGTTAGAAAACAACGTTGAGAGGCCGGCAAGGATACCCGACTGGCGCACGGGTCACATCATTATGACATCACACCGCCCGCCGGCGTTGCCGCGACCGTTCGTCGAACCTGTGAATTCCGGTAGTTTCCCTTGCCGTCGCTGGCGTCCCAGGATCGGGATTTCCTGTGTTCGCCGGGAGGGTCCTGGCGTGTCCACGACCAGCCTCTGCCCCTCCGCCACGCGGGAACACGGTCCCGGCGCGAAACGCGTCCTGCCTCTGCTGTTCCTCACCTGCCTGCTGGATGCCGCTGGCGTCGGCCTGATCGTGCCCCTGCTGCCGACGCTGATCGGCAGCGTGGCGCCGCTGGCGATCCGCGACGCGGCCACCTGGGGCGCCGCCCTGGTGATGACCTTCGCGCTGCTGCAATTGTTCTTTTCGCCGGTCCTCGGCAGCCTCAGCGACCGCTTCGGACGCCGCCCCGTCCTGGCCCTGGCGATGCTCGGCTTCGCCCTCAGCTATCTGCTGCTGGCGCTGGCCGACAGCCTCTGGATGCTGTTCCTCGGTCGCGCGCTGGCCGGGCTCACCGGCGCCAGCGTGGCCACCGCGATGGCCTGCGCGGCTGACCTCGGCACGCACGGGCAGCGCACCCGGCACTTCGGCTGGCTGTACGCCGGCCTCGCCCTGGGCATGATCCTCGGCCCCGCCCTCGGTGGGCTGCTGGCGGTGCACGGCACGACGCTGCCGCTGTTGCTGGCCGCCGGCCTGTGCCTGCTCAACGCCCTGCTCGCCGGCCTGTTCCTCGAGGAAACCCTGCCCCCGACGCGACGCCGCCGCCTGGATCCGAGGCGGATGAATGCCTTGCGCTCGATCAGCGGCCTGGCTCGGCAACCGGGGGTCGGACGCCTGCTGGCGGTGCTTGCCCTGGTATTCCTCGGCTTGCAGGCGGTGATGGTGGTCTGGCCGTTCTTCGTGATCGAGAAGTTTCACTGGAGCAGCGCCTGGATCGGCTACTCGCTGGCCCTCTACGGCGTGCTCGCGGTGCTCGCCCAGACCCTCGGCGTGAACCTCTGCAAGCGGCGCCTGGACGACGCCCGCCTGCTGCGCCTGGGCCTCGCCCTGCAAGGCTGCGGCCTGCTGCTGTTCGCCCTGGTCGACTCGTCATTCTGGCTGGTCTGCGCGCTGCTGCCCTTCGCGCTCGGCAGCCTCGCCACCCCGGCCATGCAGGGGCTGCTCTCGGCCCGCGTGCCGGTCGACCGCCAGGGCGAGTTGCAGGGCGTGCTGAGCAGCCTGATGAGCCTCGCCGCGATCGTCGGTCCGCCGCTGATGAGCGGCCTGTTCCACTGGGGCAGCGGTCCGCTCGCGCCAGTGCCCCTGGCCGGCGCGCCATTCCTCGCCGGCGCCCTTCTCGTTCTGGCCGGGCTGGTCCTGGCCTGGCAACTTCGACCTACGGGAGAAGAACGATCATGGACCGGATAGACATGGGCGTGCTGGTGGTGCTGTTCAATCCTGGCGACGACGACCTGGAACACCTTGGCGAACTGGCGGCGGCGTTTCCGCAACTGCGCTTCCTCGCCGTCGACAACTCACCGCACAGCGATCCGCAGCGCAATGCCCGGCTGCGCGGGCAAGGCATCGCCGTGCTGCACCACGGCAACCGGCAGGGCATCGCCGGCGCCTTCAACCAGGGGCTCGACGCGCTGTTCCGGCGCGGCCTGCAGGGTGTGCTGCTGCTCGACCAGGACTCCCGTCCCGGCGGCGCCTTCCTCGCCGCCCAGTGGCGCAACCTGCAGGCGCGCAACGGTCAGGCCTGCCTGCTCGGCCCACGGATCTTCGACCGGGGTGACCGGCGCTTCCTGCCGGCCATCCATCTCGACGGACTGACGCTCAGGCAATTGTCTCTGGACGGCCTGACGACCCCGCAGCGCACCTCGTTCCTGATCTCCTCCGGCTGCCTGCTGACCCGCGAGGCCTACCAGCGCCTCGGCCACTTCGACGAGGAACTGTTCATCGACCACGTGGACACCGAATACAGCCTGCGCGCCCAGGCGCTGGACGTGCCCCTGTACGTCGACCCGCGGCTGGTCCTCGAGCACCGCATCGGCACGCGCAAGACCCGCCGCCTCGGCGGTCTCAGCCTCAGCGCGATGAACCACGCCCCGCTGCGCCGCTACTACCTGGCGCGCAACGGCCTGCTGGTCCTGCGCCGCTACGCCCGGTCCTCGCCGCTGGCCCTGCTGGCGAACCTGCCGACCCTGACCCAGGGCCTCGCGGTGCTCCTGCTCGAACGCGACAAGCTGCTCAAGCTGCGCTGCCTGGGCTGGGGCCTGTGGGACGGCCTGCGGGGACGCGGCGGCGCGCTGGAGCGCAACCGCCCGCGCCTGCTGAAGCGCCTCGCCGGCCCGGCCGTGGCGTCCGTAGCTTCCGGCAAGGCCAAGGCCTAGTCGGCGAAACGCATTCCCGCATAGGGCGCTTGCCGGCACGCCGCGAGCCGGCTGCGCAGGTCGCCGACGTGGGCCTCCAGGCGATGGCCGTCCGGGTCGAGGAAGTAGAACGAATCGCCCTCGCTGCGGTTCTGCTTCCATTCGCGCACGCCATGCGCGCGCAGCTGCGCGGCGAAGCGGGCGAAATCCGCGGCGGCGATGCCGAAGGCATAGTGCGTGTAGTCCGCGGCCGGCCCGCCGTACTGCGGCTCCCGGGACAGGCACAGCCACAGTGAACCCAGTTCGAGATAGGCGCCCTGGTCCCAGCGTGCTTCCAGGCGAAAGCCGAGAAGATCGCGGTAGAAGGCGATGCTGGCCGGCAGGTCGGCGACCGCCAGGGTCAGGTGATTGAGACCGGTGAGCATGGGGGGCTCCTTGCAAGGTTTGGCGGGAGGACGATTCAGGCACGCCCCAGCCAGTCGCCGCGGATCATTTCCATCAGTTGGCGCAAGCCGGGTTGCGGCTGGCGTCGGCTCGGATAATAGAGGCAGAACGGCGCGCCCATCGAGGTCCAGTCCGGCAATACCAGTTGCAGCCGGCCGCTACGCAGCTCCTCGGCGATTCCCACTTCCAGGCAGTAGGCCAGGCCAATGCCGTCCAGGGCCGCGGCGACCGCCGTATTGCTTTCGTTGACGCTGAAAGGGCCGGGCACGTCGACCTCGACCATCCGCTCGCCGTCGCCCAGTTCCCATTTGTAGAACGAGTTGTCGCCCAGGCGCATGCGGATGCAGGCGTGCCGCAACAGGTCGTCCGGCCGCTGGGGCACGCCGTGGCGCGCCAGGTAATCGGGCGACGCGGCCACCACCCAGCGCAGCTCCCCGGTCAATGGCACCGCGACCATGTCCTGGGGCACCGTGCCGCCGTAACGGATGCCGGCGTCGTAGCCGTCGGCGACGATGTCGACCATGCGGTCCTCCACCGAAAGTTCCAGTTGCAGGTCCGGATACGCCTCGGTGAAGCGCCTGAGGACCGGCCCCAGCAGCAGCCGCGAGGCATCGCGCGGCACGTTCAGGCGCAGCCGGCCCACCGGCGAGGTGCGATAGGCATCGAGCTCGCCGAGCGCCTCGCCGATCACCTGGAAACCATCCTCCAGCTTGGCCGCCAGCGCGCTACCGGCATCGGTCGGCACCACCGAACGGCTGGTACGGTTGAGCAGCTTCACCCCGAGCCGCGCCTCGAGGTTGCGCATGCTGTGGCTCAGCGCCGAGGTACTGACACCCAGCTCCTGGGCTGAGTGACGGAAGCTGCGGCGCCGGACGATGGTCATGAAGACGTTCAGGTCGGCGAGTTCGGAACGGGTGAAAGCCGGCATTCCAGGGCTCCTGGCAGTTCTCGGAGGTCAATGCAGCATTGAGCCACATTCAATCTCGGGTGATCTAGAGTAATCGCTCCGTGCCGCCGAGCGCATTGCCGGCAAGCGTTTTCCCGATCTGCAGGAGTATTTCCATGAGCGTTGAAAGCATTCGCATCGAGGGTATCGACACGCCGGTCTCGCGCATCGGCCTCGGCACCTGGGCCATCGGCGGCTGGATGTGGGGCGGCGCTGACGACGCGACGTCGGTGGAAACCATCCGGCGTGCGGTGGAATCCGGGATCAACCTGATCGACACCGCGCCGGTCTATGGCTTCGGCCATTCCGAAGAGGTCGTCGGCAAGGCCTTGCAGGGCCTGCGCGACAAGGCGGTGATCGCCACCAAGGCGGCGCTGGAGTGGAGCGACGCGGGCATCCACCGCAACGCCTCCGCCGCACGCATCCGCCGGGAGGTCGAGGACTCGCTGCGGCGGCTGAAAACCGATCGTATCGACCTGTACCAGATTCACTGGCCGGACCCGCTGGTGGCGCACGAGGAAACCGCCGGCGAACTGGAGCGCCTGCGCCGCGACGGCAAGATCCTCGCCATCGGCGTGAGCAACTATTCGCCGGAACAGATGGACGGGTTCCGCCAGTTCGCTCCGCTGGCCAGCGTGCAGCCACCCTACAACCTGTTCGAGCGCGCCATCGACGCCGACGTGCTGCCCTACGCCGAGCGTAACGGCATCGTCGTGCTGGCCTACGGAGCGCTGTGCCGCGGCCTGCTTTCCGGACGGATGAACGCCGAGACCCGCTTCGATGGCGACGACCTGCGCAAGTCCGACCCGAAGTTCCAGCAGCCCCGCTTCGCCCAGTACCTGGCAGCGGTCGCGCAACTGGAGGAACTGGCTCGCGAGCGCTATGGCAAGTCGGTGCTGGCCCTGGCCATCCGCTGGATTCTCGATCGCGGCCCTACGGTGGCGCTGTGGGGGGCGCGCAAGCCGGAGCAGTTGAACGGCATCGCCGACGCCTTCGGCTGGCGCCTGGACGACGAGGCCATGGCCCGCATCGAGCGGATCCTCGCCGAGACCATCCAGGATCCGGTCGGTCCCGAGTTCATGGCGCCGCCCAGCCGCAACGCCTGATCGGACGGCCGGGGCGGCACGCCCCTGGCCGCTGGCCTGACGGAGCGGCGGAAGGCAAAATGGCGGTTTTTCTCAAGGACTGCCGGATCAGTTATGGAAAACGTCTACAAGACCCCGGAAGCGCCCCTGGTGGAAACCCGCGGCGCGAAGCGGGCGCATTTCTTCGTCACTTCCCTGGGCAAGATGAGCGTGCTCTTCCTCGTCACCCTGGGGCTCTACGGCGTGTACTGGATGTACAAGCACTGGAAGGCCCAGCAACCGCAGATGGAGCGGCGGATCAGCCCGGTATGGCGGGCGATCTTCGGCATCTTCTTTTTCCACGCCCTCGCCCGGCGGATCCACCAGGCCCTGCCGGAAGAGCGCCAGGCACTATGGAGCCCGAGCAAGGATGCGACCTGGGCGGTGCTGCTGACGGTCGCGGCGAACCTGATCAGCCATCTCACCGACGTGGTCCCCGCGCTGGAGCCCTACTCGCTGCCCTCGCTCCTGCTGCTGCTCACGCCGCTGATCCCGATGCGCAACATCCAGCGCCAGGCCAACCTCGCCAGCGGCGACCCGCAGGGCACGGGCAACGCCGGCTATTCGGGCTACAACCTGCTGTTCATCGTGCTCGGCGCGCTCTACTGGCTGCTGATCCTGATCGGTTCCGCGGTGATCCTCTTCGGCTCGTCCCAGGGCTGAGCCGCCTCAGCCGGGAAACGCCCGGCGCAACAGTTCGGGCAGCACCTCGCCGGCCGGACCGACGAGACAGTGTTCGCGCGGATGGCGGGTGCGCACCGGTTGCGGGTTCACATGCACGACGCTGGCACCGTGCTCCAGCGCCAGTCCGGGTATCCGCGCCGCCGGCTGCACCACGCCGGAAGTGCCGACGCTGAGCAACAGGTCGCACTCGCAGGCCGCGGCGAAAGCCTCGCGCAGCGCCGCCTCGGGCAGCGCCTCGCCGAACCAGACCACGCCCGGCCGGACCTGTCCGCCGCAGGCCGGACAACGCGGCGGCTCGATCCGTCGTCCCTCTTCCGGCTCGACCGAATCGGGCAAGGCGTCCCGGTAGGCTGCCGCGCAGGTTGCGCAACGCGGCGCGTGCAGGCTGCCATGCAGGTGAAGGACGTCGCGGCTGCCGGCGCGTTCATGCAGATCGTCGACGTTCTGGGTGACCAGCCGGGTGTCGGCGATTCGTCCGCTCAATGCGGCAATCGCCCGGTGCGCGGGATTCGGCTGGACACCCAGCACCTTCAGGCGGCGCCACTCGTACCAGCCCCAGACCAGCGCGGGATCGTCGGCGAAGGCCGCGGGCGTGGCCAGGGCCGCCGGATCGTAGCGCGCCCAGAGACCGCCAAGGGCATCGCGGAAGGTGGGAATCCCGCTTTCCGCCGACACCCCGGCGCCCGTGAAGATCACCAGGCGGTGGGCGCCGGCGAGCAGTTCGACGACAGCGCGCATCTCGCTCCTCCGCTTACAGCGCGGACAACGCGCGGTATTCGTCCTGGGCATGCTGGTCGGTCATGCCGCTGACGAAATCCTGGAGCATGCGGCAGCGGTGGTAGAACTCCCACTGCCGCTGCAACGGGTCCTCCGCCACACCTTTCATGGCCTCCAGGTAAGCCTTGATCTGCTGGCTCGGCAGGCGCCGAACCAGCAGTTGCGGATGCGGCGCGGCGGCCTGGCGACCTTCGGCGAGAGCCTGGAACTCCTCGGCCGGCAGGCGCAGCAGCGGCGCGTAGAAATCCAGCAACCCCTGAATGATGCGGTAGCCCTGCAATTCCAGGGTTTCCACCTCCGGATGGCAGAACACCCATTCCATGGCCACGTCCTTGAACGTCTGGACGATGGCGTGCGGCAGGCTGCCGTCCTCCATCAGCGCGCGGCCGAGGGTGCCGGCATGAACCGCTTCGAGGTTGTCGATGAACTGCTGGGCGGCGTGCTGGACCAGCGGGTGGATCATTTTCACCCGCAGGCGGATGAAGAATTCGCTGACCTTGTTGATCGGCTCCCGCTCGGCCTTTTCCAGCGAGTAGTCGACCATCCGCTGGAAGCTCATGTTGTCCGCGTCGCCGGGAATCGGCGCGTCCGGCGAATGGTGGACGGCAAACTTCTTCACCAGCAGATCCGCCAATTGACGGATGTCGAGGATGCCTTTTTCCACCGAGTCTTCGATATCGGCCAGGCAATAGGAGATATCGTCGGCCGCTTCCATGATGTAGGCCACAGGGTGGCGAGTGCCCGGGCGCATGCCGAGGACTCGGCGCAGTTCGTCGACGAAGGCTTCCTCGGAAAGATAGAAGCCCGGCTTCTTGTTCAGGTAGTGGTTCGCCGCCGCCTTGTCCGGCTTCGGCTCGTAGGCCGGACGCACGTACTTGAGCAGGCCGGCGGTCTGGGTGTAGGTGAGGTTCAGGCGCAGCAGCTTCACCACCAGGCGGATGGCCTGGGCGTTGCCTTCGAAATGCTTGAGGTCGGTGAGCATGCGCTGCTGCAACAGGCCGTCGCCCTGGCCCGGCGGTATGCGGCGCTCGAACAGGGCGTCGAGGTTGCGTTCGAACCAGTCGTTGATGGCGTACTCGCCGAAATGACCGAACGGCGGATTGCCGACGTCGTGCATCAGGCAGGCCATTTCCACCAGGCTTTCCAGCGCGCCTTCCAGCCCGTCCAGGCCGACCTCCGCGGCACGCGGGCCCAGTTGGCGGAACAGCGTGCGGACGATGAAACGCCCGGTCTGCTGCACTTCCAGGGAATGGGTCAGGCGGCTGCGCACCGCCGCGTTGCGCTCCAGCGGGAAGACCTGGGTCTTCTGCTGCAGGCGCCGCACGGCGGCGGAATTGACGATGCGCCCGCGGTCGCTTTCCAACTGGTAGACGATGTCTTGCAGATCGGTATTCCCGGCATGTCCGTAGGTTTCCCTGTCATGCGGACGCTGGCGGGATATCCGCTCCTTGAAATCCACGGCCCCTGGCATCTGGCGCTGTTCTCCACTCGGTCGGCTGCGAACCCCGAGCCTAGCGCGTGGCGGCGGTTTAACCAAGGTCGCGACAATCCGTCCCACTACCGTTCGCGGTCCGCCCTCTTCCCCGGGCGGCGGCAACTGGCAGAATACCCCGCTCGGCACCAGCGACCCCCGCCGCAGAACGGGGGCGCCGCCGATCATGCGTGCGCCCAGAGAAACAGGAACGTTCAGGGAGGTTCCGCATGAGCATCACATCCACCGACATCTGCCAGGCCGCCGATGCCCTCAAGGGGTTCGTCGGTTTCAACCGCAAGACCGGCCGCTACATCGTGCGTTTCAGCGAAGACTCCTTCGGCATGGACGTAGCCGACGACAGCATCACGCCCACCAGCGAGTTCGTCTGGAGTTCGGTACGCGACGACGTCATGCGCCTGGGCCGCGAGCAGTTGCAGATCCTGCTGGAACAGAACATCAACGAACGACTGAACATCGGCGAGCCGCTACTGGTCTATCTGCGCCGCCAGGACCTGCCGGAAATCACCGCACAACGCCAGTTGCCCTGAGCGCCGTCGATCGCCACCCGCGCCGGGCGCTGCGCCACGCATTATGCTGGAAGCGTCCGCCGCCGTCCGGCGTCGCGGACGCCATCGGCCATCCGGCGCGCCACGCAGGTGCTGCGTGGGGAGGTGAACGCCATGAGCAAGGGACTGAACGCGAAGAAGGAAACTCGTAGGAAACCGCTGAAAACCGCCCAGGAGAAACGCCTGGCGAAACGAGCGAAAAAACACGCTCCGGCGGCGCCGCTCGGCACCCCATCGCGGAGCTGAACCAGGCCGGAGCGGAGCCGCAGGCGCAATCGCTCAATCGTCCGCGGCGGGGTCCAGGTCGGGGAACAGCACCTCGGTGAAGCCGAACTTGCTGAAGTCGGTGATTCGCGAGGGATACAGGCGGCCGATCAGGTGGTCGCACTCGTGCTGCACCACCCGCGCATGGAACCCTTCGACGCTGCGGTCGATCGGCTGTCCCTGCGGGTCCAGGCCCTGGTAGCGGATGCGCCGATGGCGCGATACCGCGCCGCGCAACCCCGGCACCGACAGGCAGCCTTCCCAACCCTCTTCCATCTCGTCGTCCAGCGGGGTGACCCGCGGGTTCAGCAGGATGGTCGGCGGCACGGCCGGGGCGTCCGGATAGCGCTCGCTGCGCTCGAAACCGAAGATCACCAGCTGCAGGTCGACGCCGATCTGCGGCGCGGCCAGCCCTACCCCGCCGACGTGATGCATGGTTTCGAACATGTCGTCGATCAGCCGTTGCAGCTCCTCGCTACCGAACAGTTCGGACGGCACCGGCTGCGCGATACGCAACAGGCGCTCGTCACCCATCTTGAGGATTTCCCGGATCATGCCGCCCCCTGATAAAGGTCAGTAACGCCCTACATGCTCAGCCAGAAAACCAGACAGGACAAGACGCAAAGCGCTTCCATCTCCGGCAATTGCGCCATTGATTTGACACCGAACGGCTTTCTTTCCCGGCACATCCGGTAATATTCGCCGCACACCGACTACACTGGCCAGTCGTGCCACCCCGCTACGTTTTCCTGGAGGAAACCTTTTTGCCTTCGTTGCCCACCTTGCAGCCCCTCGACCTCTACAGGCGCACCCTGGCCTGCCTGGTCCTGGCGGTTTCCTGCCTGGGCGGCGGAGGCCTGTGGGCGGACGACGCACGGACGTCGGTCGAGCAACGCAGCAATGCGGTCAGCCAGGTTCTGCTGGGCATATTCAGCTACGTGCGCTGGCCGAAGGAGCCGGCGGTCCTGCAACTCTGCGTGGTCGGACCGACCGAGTACGCCGACGGCCTGCTCCGCGGCATGGTGCAGGCCAATGGCAGGCGCGTGCATGCGGAACGCCGCGCGGTGGACAACCCGGACCTCGGCACGCTCTGCAACGTGATCTACCTCGGAGTGGTCGACGAGCGCGAGCGCCAGCAGGTGTTCCGCAGCCTGGCCGGGCATCCGGTCCTGTCCATCAGCGAGCGTGGCACCGAATGCAGCGTCGGCAGCATGTTCTGCCTCAACGTCGGCGGCCCGCGCATCACCTTCGAGGCCAATCTCGACTCCATCGCCCGCAGCGGCGTACGCGTGCACCCGAGCGTATTGAAACTGGCAAGGCGGCAGGCCACTCCGTGATGAACCGTCGTCGTCGCTATACGGGTTCCAATCCATCGCTGCGCCGGGTGCTCTATCGCGCACACCTGGGCGTGGCGCTGGTCGCGGTATTCACCGCCGGGCTGGCGGTGACCCTGGTCGGCCTGCTGACCCTGCGCGCCTATGCCGACCCCAACCAGCAACTGATCGCCCGTTCCATCAGCTATACCGTCGAAGCCGCAGTGGTCTTCGGCGATGCCCAGGCCGCCGAGGAGTCCCTGGCGCTGATCGCCTCCAGCGAAGAGGTCTCCAGCGCCATCGTCTACGACCGCCAGGGACAGACCCTGGCCAGTTGGCATCGGGAAAGCACCGGGCCGCTGCACCTGCTGGAACAGCAACTGGCGCACTGGCTGCTCAGCGCGCCGACCGAACAACCGATCCTGCACGACGGCCAGAAGATCGGTTCGGTGGAGGTGAAGGGCTCCGGCGGCAGCCTGCTGCGCTTCCTGCTCACCGGTTTCGCCGGCATGGTCCTGTGCCTGCTGCTTACCGCCCTGGGCGCCTTCTACCTGTCGCGGCGGCTGGTACGCGGTATCGTCGGCCCGCTCGACCAACTGGCGAAGGTCGCGCATACCGTGCGCCGCGAACGGGATTTCGAGAAGCGCGTACCGGAAGCCGGCATCGCCGAGCTGAGCCAACTGGGCGAGGACTTCAACGCCCTGCTCGACGAACTCGAATCCTGGCAGGCGCGCCTGCAGGACGAGAACGCCTCGCTGGCGCACCAGGCCCACCACGACAGCCTGACCAGCCTGCCCAACCGCGCCTTCTTCGAAGGCCGCCTGAGCCGGGCGCTGCGCGATGCCAACGAGCATCGCGAGCAATTGGCGGTGCTGTTCATCGACAGCGACCGCTTCAAGGAGATCAACGACCGCCTCGGCCATGCCGCCGGCGACACCGTGCTGGTCAACATCGCCATGCGCATCCGTGGGCAGTTGCGCGAAAGCGACCTGGTGGCGCGCCTGGGCGGCGACGAATTCGCCGTCCTGCTCGCACCGCTGGCGTCCGGCGCCGACGCCCTGCGCATCGCCGACAACATCATCGCCAGCATGCAGGCGCCGATCCGGCTCAGCGACGGCAGCACGGTGAGTACCTCGCTGACCATCGGCATCGCCCTCTATCCCGAGCATGCGGATACCCCGGCGGCGCTGCTCCACGACGCCGACATGGCGATGTACATCGCCAAGCGCCAGGCCCGCGGCAGCCGGCGCCTGGCGGAACTCAACGACCCCCGCATCCTTCAGGAAGAAAAGGAGATAGACAGTGCTACCCCAGAGGCTCCACCCAAGTAGATTGCTTGCCCTCGCCCTGTTCAGCCTTGTGCTGGGCCTGGCCGGTTGCCAGACCAAGCCGCCGCAGACCGGCCTGAGCGCCGAGCAGATCGCCGTGCTCCAGGAGCAGGGCTTCGAACTCCGCGACGAAGGCTGGGAGTTCGGCATGTCGAGCAAGGTGCTGTTCGGCAACAATCTAGACCGTCTCAATCCCGACAGCCGCAACACCCTGACCAAGATCGCCCGCGCCCTGCTCGCGGTAGACATCGACAAGGTCCGCCTGGAAGGCCACACCGACAACTACGGCGACGAAGGCTACAATCAAAAGCTCTCCGAACGGCGCGCCGAATCGGTGGCCGCGGTATTCCGCGAAGCCGGCATGCCGGCGGCCAACATCGAGGTCCGCGGCCTTGGCATGAGCAAGCCGGTGGCCGATAACAAGACCCGCGCCGGCCGCAGCGAGAACCGCCGCGTCGCCATCATCGTTCCCGCCGAGTAATCCTGCGCTCGCGGGCTGCGTACGGCCCACCCGTACCTGGCCCGTCCATCGCCCGGCCCCGCCACTACCCCGCTTCCGGCCTATGTTGAAGGAAGAAGCCAGCAGACCGGCGTACCGGCCGCCGCTGCCGCGGATGCTAGACTGAATGCTGCGCAAGAAACCGACAATCCCGGCCGACCTGCCGCTTGCGGGTGCTCCGGGATTCACCGACAGGGGGTATCGACCTTTGCCTGTTCGCCCAAGGAACAGGCCGTCAGACGATGGGAGGCATGCCATGAACCGGCATTACTACATCAGCGACAACCTCGACGAGCTGGAACGGCTCGAAGCCGAACTGGAAGCCAGCGGCATCGCCACCGAGCAGATCCACGTCCTCAGCGAAAAGGACGCGGAGACCGGCCAGCGCCATCTGCACGAAGTCTCTCCGTTCATGAAGAAGGATGTGGTCCGCTCCGGCCGTGTCGGCCTGCTGGTCGGCCTCGTCCTGGCCATCGTCGCCGTGGCCTTCGCCTATGCCAGCGGCTGGACGGAAACCGCCGCCGGCTGGATTCCGGTGATCTTCCTCGGCGCCATGCTCTGCGCGTTCTGCCTGTGGGAAGGCAGCTTCTTCGGCCTGCAGCGCACCAACCGCGCCTTCCGTCCCTTCGAAGAACGCCTGCACCAGGGGCAGCACCTGTTCTTCGTCGATGTGAAGAACGCCCAGGAGCCGATCCTGGTCAACGTGGTCAGCCACCACCCGCGCCTGCAGGACGCCGGCACCGGCCCCGCGGTCTCTCCGCTGCTGCTGGGCTGGCAGCAACGCTGGCGGCAGTTCCGGCGGATGGTCTGAGCGGCGGGGCCTGTGCACCGCGCAGGTCCTGCGGCGTCCCTCCGGCTGCTAGAATATCCGGCTACCCGCCCGCCATCCCGGCCGGCGCGGCCCGTCAGGAAACTCCATGAAACTCGATAAAGCGGCAGCCATCGCACAGCTCAACCAGGCCTTGGGCATGTCCGTGCTGGATGCCGGCAACACCCTGCTCGCCCGCTTCAACAAGAGCAAGAACGTCTGGTGGTTCGATATTCCGCTCAGCCAACTGAAGGCCGGCAAGTTCCTCAACCTGCTGCTGGCGAACCCGGCCGGCGATGCAGTGGAGCACCTGAAGGTGCCCACCGGTTTCCTTCGCCAGCAGCAGGACAGCCTGGAACTGCGCGACAAGAACGCCCGCCGGCCGACTCTCAGCCTGGAGCTGAGCGCGGACCCCGGCAAGCGCCTGCGCGACGTCCGCCCCGGCGGCGCTGGCCTGGACTTCGCCCCGTTCCTCCAGCCCTGAGCGGAAACCTCAGCGCGGCAGTTCGATGCGTTCCGGGTGGATCAGGATCAGGCCTTTCTTGTAGAGGCCGCCGATGGCCTTCTTGAAGGTCCCCTTGCTGACCCCGAAGAGCCGGTGGATATCTTCCGGCGAACTCTTGTCGCTGAGCGGCAGGCTGCCGCCGGCCTCCAGCAGCCGGGCGAGAATCTGCTGGCTCAGCTCGACGGCGGCCTCGGCGCCGACCGGCTGCAGGCTCAGGGCGATCTTGCCGTCCGCGCGCAACTCCTTGATGTAGCCCTGTTCGCGCATGCCGCTGCGGAGGAACTTGAACGCCTCGTTCTTGTGGATCAGGCCCCAGTGCTTGCCCTCGATGATCGCCTTGAAGCCCATCTCGGTACGCTCCACCACCAGCAGGTCGACCGCCTGGCCGACGCTGTAGCGCGGCGGCAGGTTGTCCAACTGCCGGTCCAGGCGCGCGGTGGCGGTGATGCGGTTGGTGCGCTTGTCCAGGTAGACGTAGACCACGCAGTAGTCGCCGACCTGCAACGGACGCTTCTCTTCCGAATGCGGCAGCAGCAGGTCCTTGGGCAGGCCCCAGTCGAGGAACAGGCCGATCCGGTTGATCTCCACGACCTTCAGGCTGGCGAAACCGCCGACCTGGACCTTGGGCGTCTGGGTGGTGGCGATCAGGCGGTCGTCGCTGTCCAGGTAGATGAACACGTTGAGCCAGTCACCCACTTCGCTGGGCTGGTCCTTCGGCACATAGCGCTTGGGCAGGAGGATCTCGCCGTGCTGGGTACCGTCGAGATAGAGCCCGAACTCCGTGTGCTTGACCACCTGCAGTGAATTGAAACGCCCGATGACCGCCATGTTGTCTCCCCCTGTCGAAGGGGCGGCATTCTACCGGGCGCCACGCAGGCGGGCGGAAGTTTTTGCCGGTACGCCGACGCCGCTCATCGCCTTGCCGGCCGTTCGCGCCGAAACATCCTGAACCACGCGGACATTTCCCAAATGACGACTGTCTACTGGCAGTAAGCACAACGATGTTTCAAAATCGTGAACCCTAAAGACTTTTTTGGAACATCCTTATCAAGGATTCTCGCTGCCGCTCATCAGGAGTTCCTGTGCGTCCACTCAGCCGTTGGCTCTCATCTTGCGGCTCGCTTCTGGCGCTGGCCGCGCTGTTCCTGGTCGTTCCCCTCGCCGGCCGCTACTGGCTCGGCTGGTCGACGCCGTTCGGCTATCTCTCGGACCTGGCCCTCGGCAGCCTGCTGGTGCTGCTCCTGCATCGACGCTCCCTGTGGTTCGCGCTCCCGGTCATGCTGCTCTGGTGCCTGTTCCTGATCGGCAATGCCGAACTGGTCGGCGCGGTCGGGCGCATGCCGGAGCCTTCCGACCTCAAGTACCTGCTGGATCCGCAGTTCGTCAGCAGCTCCACCCAGGGCGGCGGCCTCGCCCACCTGCCACTGGCGCTCGGCCTCGGCGGCGCGACATTGCTTTGCGTGCTGCTCTGGCGTCGCCGCGGTCCGCGCCTGCCGCGCTATGCCTACGCGCTGCCGGCGGCGTTCCTGGCGGCGCATGTCGGCCTGCAATACCTGCGTCCGAGCGATGCCGACCAGTGGCAGCAGTACAACCTGCCGCACAAGTTGCTGGCCAGCGCGCTCAGCAGTGGCCAACTGGCGGTCGAAGACTGGCTCGCCGGCGACCGTCCGGACACCCCGCCGGACGTCGCCGGGCTCAACCAACTCGATCTTTCCGGAACGCCGCTGCTGGCCGGCGGAGGACGCGCGCGCAACGTCCTGATCGTGGCAATGGAGGGAATCCCTGGCGCGTATATCGCCGCCAACCGCGCCGCCATCAACAGCAGCTACCACGAAGCGCCGATGCCCCGGCTGAGTGGCTGGGCCGAACGGGCGATGACCACCCCGGACTACGTGCTGCACAGCCACCAGACCATCCGCGGCCTCTACGCCATGCTCTGCGGCGACTACAGCAAGCTCGACTCGGGCACGCCGAAGGGCGTCGAGCTGCTGAACAACCCGGCCCGGGCCAGGGAGTGCCTGCCCGCCCAGCTGCGCCAGCACGGTTTCAGCACGCACTTCCTGCAGGGTGCCGGCCTGCGCTTCATGGCCAAGGACAAGGTCATGCCGCAGATGGGCTTCGACAAGACCCTCGGGCGCGACTGGTTCCGCAACACGTCCTACCTGGAGTTTCCCTGGGGCATGGACGACAAGGCCTTCTTCGAGGGCGCCGCGACCTACGTGAAGCAGCTGCGCCAGCAGAAGAAACCCTGGATGCTGACCCTGCTCACCGTCGGCACCCACCAGCCCTACTCGGCGCCTGCCGACTACCTGGCCCGCTACCCGAACGCCAAGCAGGCCGCGGTGGCCTATCTCGACGACGCGATCGGCGCCTTCCTCGCCGACCTGGAGAAACAGGGCGTGTTGCGCGACACCCTGGTGGTGCTCACTTCCGACGAATCCCACGGTGTCGACCAGGTGCGCCTCGCCTCGGCCTGGGGCTTCAACCTGGTGCTGGCACCGGAACAGGCGGCGCTGCCGCCGATCAAGAGCGGCGTCTACGGCCACGTCGACCTCGCCGCGTCCGTCCTCGACTATTTCGGCTACCGCGTGCCGGCGGGGATTTCCGGGCGCTCGCTGTTCCGCGACTACGCCAGCGGTCGCGAAATGATGTCCTACACCAACGGCATGCTGCGCCACCACGACGGCAAGGCCACCTTCGTCGAGTGCGATTTCCAGCAGGTCTGCCGGCGCTACCGCAGCGAGGGCTTCATCGCCGACGAAGCCGAGTTCCTCGGTCGCTTCAGCGGACGCCAGGCACGCCTGGTCAGCCAGCGCGCCGCCGTCCTCGACCACTCCGTGCAACAGGCAGGCCAGTTGGGCCAGGAGTTCCAGTTCGCCACCCACGAACGCATCCGCCTGAAGCCGGAAACCCACAACGACTGGACCGACAACCTGATCGGCGCGCAATACCTGGAGATGCCGAAGAACAGCAGGACCACGGTCACCCTGAAGATCCGCGCCTTGCAGATGGACCGCAACGGCGCCCGGGTGACGCTGAAGACCAAGGAGTTCGAACGCGACGTTCCCATACCGGTACCGGACATCCCGCGTCTGCTCAAAGGCAAGCCGCTGGACATGAGCTTCACCTTCGACAACCCGGAAGCGCGCAAGGCCTTCTCCTTCCACTTGCTCGCCGAGGGCCGCGGGATCATCGAGATCAGCGACTTCCACGTGGTCACGGCGGCCAACCCGGAACCCGTGGAAAGCCGCAGCCAGGTCGCCGAAGCGGCGAAGGAACAGCCGCTGCTGAGCACCCTGAAAAGCCTGTTCGCCAACCGCCCCGAAACCGAGGAAGCGGAACGCGCGGACGCCCCTCGGGAGCGCACCGTCATCCCCGAGCAGAAGGCCCTGATCCTTTCGCACTGACCGCGCCGGAGCGGCCCGCCCGGCCGCCGCGCGCTCCCCGCTGAACCCAGCGCCGTCGCTGGCGTCGAAGATTCGCAAGCAACCAGGCGAAACGGAGAACGGCATGAAGCACCTGGCATTCCTCGCCCTCGGCGGACTCCTGCTGGCGCCCCTGGCCGAAGCGGCCAGCTTCGATTGCGAAAAGGCTGAGCGAGCGGACGAAAAGGCCATCTGCGCGAACCGGGCGCTGAACGACAAGGACGTCGAGATGAGCGTCAAGTACCACTTCCTCCGCGGCCTGTTCGCCATGGGCGGCCGCGGCACCATGCAGGACCGGCAGCAGGACTGGCTGCGTGAGCGCCGGCGCTGCGGTGGCGACACCGACTGCCTCTCCCGTGCCTACGCGCAGCGTATCGACGAGCTGGACAAGCAGTACGCGGGCATCGACAAGCCGCTCTGAAGCTAGCGTCCGCCGGCAGCGAACTGCAGTTCCGCCAGGCGCGCATAGAGCGGGTTCTCGGCGATCAGCCGGGCATGGCTACCAATGGCCACCAGCCGCCCCTGGTCGATCACCGCGATGCGGTCGGCGCTCTGCACCGTGGCCAGGCGATGGGCGATCACCAGGGTGGTACGTCCGCTCATCAGGCCTGGCAGGGCCTGCTGGATCAGGTGCTCGCTTTCCGCATCCAGGGCGCTGGTCGCCTCGTCGAGCAGCAGCACCGGCGCGTCTACCAGCAACGCCCGGGCGATCGCCAGGCGCTGGCGCTGGCCGCCGGACAGGCCGATGCCGCCCTCGCCCAGGTGGGTGGCGTAGCCCTGCGGCAGACCCAGGATGAACTCGTGGGCATGCGCGACGCGCTGCGGCCTCGACCTCGGCGGCGCTGGCATGCGGACGGCCGTAGCGGATGTTTTCCTCGACGCTGCCGAAGAACAGCGCGGGGTTCTGCGACACCAGGGCAAAGCTGCGGCGCAAGTCGGCCGGGTCCAGTTCAACGATCGGCTGTCCGTCCAGCAGCAGCCGTCCCTGCTGCGGATCGAAGAAACGCAGGAGCAGATCGAACAGGGTCGACTTGCCGGCACCGGAAGGTCCGACCAGGGCCAGGGTTTCCCCCGGTTCGACGGCCAGGCTGATGTCGTCGATGGCCCAGTGTTCGGGACGGGTCGGATAGGCGAAGCGCACCGCCTGCAATTCGATCCTCCCGCTCACCCGTGCCGCCAGCTTGCGTGGTTGCGCTGGCGGGCGGATCTCGCTGCGCGCCCTGAGCAGCTCGGCGATGCGCTCTGCGGCGCCGGCGGCGCGCTGCAATTCGCCGATCACCTCGCTGAGGGTGCCGAAGGCCATGCCGACGATCAGGCTGTAGAAGACGAACGCGGCCAGTTCGCCGGCCGAGATGCTGCCGGCGATCACGTCGCGGCCGCCGACCCAGAGCATGACGCCGACCGCGCCGAGCACCAGCACGATCACCACGGTGATCAGCCAGGCGCGCTGGGCGATGCGCTTGCGCGCGGTGTCGAAGGCGCGTTCGACGGTGCCGGCGAAGCGCTGGCGATCCTGCGCCTGGTGGTTGTAGGCCTGCACGGTCTTGATCTGACCGAGGGTTTCACCGACGTAGCTGCCGACGTCGGCCACCCGGTCCTGGCTTTCCCGCGACAGGCTGCGCACGCGGCGGCCGAACAGCAGGATCGGGGCGATCACCAGCGGCAACGCCAGCACCACGATGCTGGTCAGCTTGGCGTTGGTGACGAACATCAGCAGCACCCCGCCGACCAGCATCAGGGCATTGCGCAGGGCCATCGACAGCGAGGAACCGATCACCGTCTGCAGCAGCGTAGTGTCGGCGGTCAGGCGCGACTGGATCTCGGAGCTACGGTTGGTTTCGTAGAAACCGGGATGCAACTCGATCAGGTGGTCGAACACGCGCTTGCGGATATCGGCGACGAAGCGCTCGCCGATCCAGGACACCAGGTAGAAGCGCACGAAGGTGCCCACGGCCAGGCCGAGCACCAGCACGAAGAACAGCAGGATGTAGCGATTGAGCAATTCGGGCGAGGCGGTGAGGAACCCCTGGTCCACCAGCAGGCGGATGCCCTGGCCCAGGGACAGGGTGATCGCCGCGGTGAACAGCAACGCCACCAGGGCCCCGAGCATGCGCCAGCGGTAAGGCGCCATGAAGCGCCAGGCCAGGCGCAGGGCGATACGTTGGCGGGAGGAGAGAATGGCTGGCATGCGGCGCTCGCTCGGCGGCTGGGGTTCCGCAGGTTAGCACCGGGAACGCAGCGAGGCGATGCATGCCCCGGCCGGCAGCGCGATGATATCGACGTATATATCCGGGCAACTTAGCCGATAACTAATCGTGAACTTTTCATTATTCTCGATATAGGTGAGATAGAGGCCCGGAGAACTTTCTCGCATCAACTAATGCAAACATTGGAATTCATGCCGGGATGCGCGAAGGGAGTTATCCACCTGGCGGTATCCTGCGTCGCCCGGGATCGGCGGAACATCCAGCCGCGGAGACCTCGAGCAGTTCGCCGCCGGCTCGCCAATGCCGCAGCGCCTCGCTCGGGTATTGCCTAACGGACTTTATAGAAAACAGCAGGTTACGTCCGAAATCTGATCGACAATATTCAAGATGAAATAAAACGCCGCTTCGGTTATAATGAACGGCCATATTTAATGCAGAGACAGGTCCCCGGATATGGCCATCATGAAGAAAACCGTCGCGCCGAAAGCCGCCAAGCCGGCTCCCGCGGTCGAAACCCGCGAGTCCATCGAAGCGCAGGTCGCCGCCTTCCTCCAGGCCGGCGGCGAGATCCAGAAGATCGCCAAGGGCGTCAGCGGCCAGGTCTACGGCCCGTCGCGGCAGATCACCATCAGCAAGAAGCGCTGAACGCCCGCCCCTCGCCGGGGACTACGAAGGGGATGGCAGGCCGGCACGCAGATGTGCCACGCTCCATCCCCTTTTTCATTGCCTGAATCCCGAGCCCTTCATGCCTGGCCATCCCGATCCATTGCACGGCGTCACCCTGGAAAAACTGCTCACCGAACTGGTCGCCCACCACGGCTGGGCGGAGCTTGGCAAACGGGTCGACATTCGTTGTTTCAGGAACGACCCGAGCATCAAGTCCAGCCTCGCCTTCCTGCGCAAGACGCCCTGGGCCCGGGAAAAGGTCGAGGCGCTCTACGTCCAGCTCAAGCGCAACCAAGGCTGAAGGCTAGCGCGCCAACCCCAGGCGCAGCAATTGCCCGTCCTTCTGGTCGGTGAGCAGGTAGAGATAGCCGTCCGGGCCCTGCCGCACGTCGCGGATGCGCACCCCGAGATCGCCCAGCAGGCGCTCTTCGTGGACGATCCGGTCGCCATCCAGTTGCAGGCGGATCAGTTCCTGCGTCGCCAGCGCGCCGATGAACAAATTATGCTGCCAGGCCGGGAAGCGCTGCGCATCGTAGAACGCCATGCCGCTGATCGCCGGCGACTTCTCCCAGACATGGTGCGGCGCCTCGGTACCTTCGACGGCCTTGCCCCT
This sequence comes from Pseudomonas sp. TZ252, assembly GCF_056110345.1. NCBI lineage: Bacteria > Pseudomonadati > Pseudomonadota > Gammaproteobacteria > Pseudomonadales > Pseudomonadaceae > Pseudomonas > Pseudomonas sp. TZ252. The sequence goes on from NZ_CM148566.1 coordinate 329,592, forward strand.
GGCTTCGGGGATCGGCAGCAGGGTGTAGTTGATTCCATGGGTCGCCAGCGGCCAGCCGTAGTTCCCGCCGGCCTGGGGTATGTTGATCTCGTCGCCGCCGCGCGGGCCGTGCTCGTGGGTCCAGAGCCGGCCGGTCCAGGGATTCAGCGCGGCGCCCTGCTGGTTGCGGTGGCCATAGCTCCAGATCTCCGGCCGCGCGTCGGTACGGCCGACGAAGGGATTGTCCTTGGGAACGCCGCCGTCCGGATACAGGCGGACGACCTTGCCCTGCAACTTGTCCAGGTCCTGCGAGGTGCTGCGCTGGTTGTTCTCGCCGAGGGCGATGAACAGGTGGCCCTTGCCGTCGAAGACCAGGCGCGAGCCGAAGTGATGGCCGCTGGAAAGCTTCGGCAACTGCCGGAAGATCACGTGGAAGCCCTCCAGCCGTCGCTTGTCCGCCGATAACCGGCCACGTCCCGCCGCCGTTCCGGCGCGGCCGTCCTCGCCGGCCTCGGCATAGGTCAGGTAGACCAGCCGGTCCTCGGCGAACCCCGGCGACAAGGCGACGTCGAGCAGTCCCCCCTGGCCGCTGGCGAAGACCCTGGGTACGCCTTCCAGCGGCGCCGACAACTGTCCCTCGGGACTGACGAAACGCAAGCTGCCGGGCCGCTCGGTGACCAATATGCCCTGGTTGTCCGGCAGGAAGGCGACGGCCCAGGGATAGGCCAGACCGCCAACCACCGGGGTGACCTCGACGGCGCCCAGCTCGCTGTCGTGGCGACCGGCGTCCACCGCCTCGACCGACGGAGCGAGCAGCGCGACGGCGCTCAGCAGGATGGCATTCAAAGACAGGCCCGGCATGCGTTCTCTCCTTCCCCAAGCGAAAAACACCACTCTAGTCGCAGATCCGCCGCGCCTGGCGGTCCGCACACGGGCTGTAACAAACCCACCCCTCAAAGCAAGGCGACCATTTCCTTGAGAGTCACCGCCCAGGTGCCCTTGGCATTGATATAGCGATAGCCGAACCGGGAACCATGCGCCTCGCTGGTGATCACCGCGTTCCAGGCCTGCCCGCGCGGCAGGTCGTGGGCCGGGTCGAGGAGCAGGAAGGCGCGCTCGCTCATGCCGATGGCCAGGCCCCAGTGGCGGATATCGCTGCCCTTGCGGCCGTGGAAACCGAGTACTACCGGAAAGCCGGCCTCCAGGTATTCGCGGGTGTGCCGGACCAACCTGCGCCCCTCGCCCTTGAGGGCGAAATGCTCGGTATCGTTGATCTCGGCCAGCAGCTCCAGCAGGTCGACGCCGGTGGTGCCGACGCGCAGCAGCGGGCCGTGCTGGTCCAGCGCCTTCATCAGGCGCCCGTAGCGACTGCGACTGTCGACCCGCTCCAGGCCCTTGGCCTGGCGCCGGCGCAGTTGGCCGCGGACCAGCATCGCCATGACCAGGCAGTAGGGCCCGCAGGCGCCGTCCATGTCGCCCTGGCGCAGATGGACCTTGTCGCCATGGACGTTGCACAGGCCGCCGCTGCCATCCTCGTCCAGGTCCCATTCCAGGCCATCGATCAGGCGTGACTGCATGAGGGTCTCCTCTCCGGTTCCTTAAGTTGGGACCGAGCGGGCGCCGAATCATTCCTCGGCGCCCATCGCCACAACGAGTAAACTGGCGGTCTTTCATTCCAGTAGCCTCGCCATGACCGACCCGATTCGCCTGTCCAAACGCCTCGCCGAACTCACCGCCTGCTCGCGCCGCGAAGCCGAGCTGTACATCGAGGGCGGCTGGGTCAGCGTCGACGGCGAAGTGATCGAGGAGCCACAGTTCAAGGTGCTCGACCAGCGCGTGGAGCTGCTGCCGGGCGCCCGCGCGGAAACGATTGAACCGGCCACCCTGCTGTTGCACAAGCCGGCCGGCTGGCGCCACGACGATTTCGAAGGCCTGCTCGCTGCGGGGCGGCGCTGGAGCGATGACCCCAGTCCCTTGCGAGCGCTGAAAAAACACTTCGCCCGCCAGCGTCCCACCCTTGCGCTGGACAGCGAGGCTTCGGGGCTGGTGGTGTTCAGCCAGCAGCACAGCGTACTGCGCAAGCTGGTGGACGACGGTGCACGGCTGGAGCAGGAATACCTGGTCGAGGTCGCCGGCGACCTGGCCGCCGGCGGCCTCGAGCGCCTGCGCCACGGCCTCGCCTACCAGGGCCGCAGGCTATCGCCGTGCAAGGTCAGTTGGCAGAACGAAAGCCACCTGCGCTTCGCCCTCAAAGACGTGCTGCCCGGCCAGTTGCGCTTCATGTGCGAAAGCGAGGGGCTGGAAGTGCGGAGCATCCGCCGCCTGCGCATCGGCGCGCTGTCGCTGGCCAGGCTACCGCTCGGCGAATGGCGCTACCTCGGCCTCCACGAACGCTTCTGAGCGCTCATTCGAGACCACGCAGGGCGCGCCCCGGCGACTGCCCGCAGACCCGCCGGTACATGGCGATGAACGCGCTGTCGCTGGCGTAGCCCAGGGCGTGGGCGACCTCGGTCACCGAGCGGCCTTCGGCCAGGCGTCTCCGCGCTTCGAACAAGCGCGCCTGGGTTCGCCAGCGGGAGAAACCCAGGCCGGTCTGCTCGGTGAACAGACGCGCCAGGGTCCGCCCACTGGCGCCGACCTCGCGCCCCCATGCCTCGATGCTCCAGTCCAGCGCGGGTTGCGCCAGCAGCGCCTCGGCCACCTTCAGCGCCCGCGCATCGCGCGGCATCGGCAGGCTCGCGGCGTGTGCCGGCGCGCTCGCCAGTTCATCGAACAGTGCGCGCAACAGCGTCAGGTGCGGCCCTTCCAATTGCAAGTCGGCTGCCCAGCCGGTCATGCGCAGGATCAGTTCGCGCATTAGCGGCCCGACCTCGAGGACCTGGACGCTGTCCGGTAGCTCGGCGAACGCCGAGGGTTCGAAGTACAGGCTACGGTAGGCGAAGCGCCCGTGCAGGACCGTGCGATGCGGCACGCCGGCCGGCAGCCAGGCGGCCTGGAGCGGCGTCAATTGGCAAATGCGCTCGGCGAAATACAGCGTGACGCTACCGGCCGCCATGTACAGCAACTGCGCGCGCCGGTGGCAATGCCAGTCGCTGCGGTGGCCGGTGCTGTCGACCTCGAGGCCGACCACCGGGCAGCGGGCGAGATCGGGATCCTCGACCCGTTCGTAGGGATAGCGCGGCACCTTGTCCTCTTCGCGATGTTTTCCGTCCTGACCGCAGCATTCTGCCAGGCGCAGGCGGCCTAGGCTTGGCTCTTTTTTCCGGAGCCATCATGCCTGACCGTCCTCGCCCTCCCCTGCTGCTGGTGCTCGCCCTGCTAGCCCTGCCGCAAGTCGCCGAAACCATCCTTTCCCCCGCGCTGCCGGCCCTGGCCAGCCACTGGCGACTGGACGACGCTACCAGCCAGTGGACCATGGCGCTGTTCTTCGTCGGTTTCGCCCCCGGCATCTGGCTCTGGGGCTGGCTGGCCGACCGCCTCGGCCGGCGCCCGGCTCTGCTCGGCGGGCTCGGCCTGGCGGCCCTGGCGACCTTCGGTGCCTGGGCCAGTACCGACTATTCCTACCTGCTTGCCTGTCGCCTGGTCCAGGGCCTCGGCCTGGCGACCTGCTCGGTGACGGTGCAGGCCAGCCTGCGCGATGTGCTGCAAGGCCCGGCGTTGATGAGCTATTTCGTCACGCTCGGCGCGGTGCTGGCCTGGTCGCCGGCAGTCGGCCCCCTCGGCGGCCAGTGGCTGGCCGACCTCGGCGGGCACCCGGCGGTGTTCGCCACCCTGGCGGTGCTGCTCGCCTCGCTGGCGGCGCTGGTCGTCCCGGCCTGGCCGGAAACCCGTCCGCTGCTGGCGGGCACGCCCGAGCCCGCGACCCTGGCGATCTTCCGACGGGTCCTGGCCGACCGCCCGCTACAAACGCGCGCACTGCTGGTGGCGGTGCTCAATGTGCTGGTGTTCTCCTTCTACGCCGCCGGGCCGTTCATGGTCGGCGACCTGCCCGGCCTGGGCTTCGGCTGGATCGGCCTGGCCATCGCCATTGCCGGGAGCCTCGGCGCCTTGCTCAACCGACGCCTGCCGCGCACCTGGAACAGCGCTCGCCGGGTACGCCTGGGCCTGGCGCTGGCGGCCGCCGGCGCGACAGCGCAGACGCTGTTGGCCGCCGTCGGATACGCCGAAGGCCTGTACTGGGCGCTGCCAGCCCTGCCGATCTTCATCGGCTTCGGCGTGGCGATTCCCAACCTGCTGGGTCCGGCGCTGCACGCCTACGACGATTGCCGGGGACGCGCCGGAGCCCTGTTCGGGCTCGCCTACTACCTGCTGATCGGCCTCGGACTGGGCGCGTCCACCCTGCTACCGTTCGACCGTCCCTGGCCGCTGGCCGCGTACTGGAGCCTGCTGGGCCTGGTCGCACTGCTGCTGGCCAAGCGGCTGCCGGAATGAAAGCGGCGCCAGGTACGCCCGTGCAAACCGGACGACCGGCCCGGAAAGCCGGATAGGGCGGCCGTCGCGACGCTGCTATGCTGTGATGGCACAGCGCCCACGCGGACCCGCAGAACGTGGCCAGAACGACGCTCGAATCGATCCAGCACGCCATCGAGGTGAATTCGTCCCTGGCCCTTCCCATCGCCCTGGAGAATCTCTCGCGTCTGACCCACCTCGCGCTGCTGACCGTCCCCTTCAACCTGATCCACATCCTGGTGTTTTCCCTGAAGGACTTCCGCCCGGACCTCGGCCATCAGCTCTGGCGCCAGGAAATCATGTACGCCCATGGCGCCATGGCCCTGCTCTTCGGCGGCATCGGCCTGCTCGCGCTATGGCTGCGCCGCCAGCCACCCAAGCTGTGGCGCATGCGCCTGCTGATCCTGCTGGGCGGCGCAGGGATCATAGGCTTCGGCGTCGCCATCGCCTGCATCGACCAGCGCATCACCAGCAACATCACGCCGCTGCTGCTGGCCTGTTTCGCCTGCGCCATGTTCATCCTGATCCGCCCGGCCTACGCGGTGCCCTTCTACGGTCTGGCGATGCTGGCCTTCGAGGTGGCGATGGACCACGCCCAGGCCGACCCGCAACTGCGCCTGTCGAACCAGGCCAACGGCCTCACCGCGTTCGGCCTCGGCCTGCTGCTGTCGCTGATCCTCTGGCACGGCCACGTGCGCAACCTGCGCCAGCAACGCAAGCTGGAGTTGCAGCGGCAGGAGCTGGAGGAGAAGAATCGCCAGTTGGAGTACCTGGCCGGTCACGACCCCCTGACCGGCCTGTTCAATCGTCGCGAGTTCGACCAGTTGGTGCTCATGGAGCTCGCGCGCATCGCTCGCCAACCGCAGCCGCTGAGCCTGCTGATGGTCGACCTGGATCACTTCAAGTACATCAACGACCGCTATGGGCACCCCTTCGGCGACGAGGTCATCCGCCATGCCGCCAACCTGCTGCGCGGCAATACCCGTAGCAGCGACAGCGTGGCGCGCCTGGGCGGGGAAGAATTCCTCCTGCTCCTGCCCGACACCGCCGAGCAGCAGGCTCGCAGCCTCGCGGAAAAACTCCGCGAACGCCTCGAAGGTACCCCGCTGGCGACGCAGGACGGCGTGCTCTGCCTGACCGCCAGCTTCGGCGTGGCCAGCCTCGACGGAGGCGGCCAGGCCAGCTACGAGCAGCTCTACAGCGCCGCCGACCAGGCTCTCTACCGGGCCAAGAGCAGCGGTCGCAACCGGGTGGAAGTGATTCGCCTGGCCAGCCTCGCGGAAAGCCTGCGGTAACAATTGATCGGCCGGCCCTGACGAGCGGTCGGTCAGCCGCCCGAACCTTGGTTAAGATGGTCCGTGGCGCTCTAGCTCGCCGCTCTTCCTGCCCTTCCGACCTGCCCGACCTCGCCCGGCCCCATGCCGCGGCCTTGCCGTTGGCGTCGTGCGGGAAGACCGGCGCAGCGCCGTTGTCCGCATTACCAGGGGAGAACCATGCTCAAGCACCTGCTCGTGCTCACCTGTGCCCTGCTCGCCAGTTCCTCGGCCCTGGCCCAGGTGATGGCCCGCGACCTGGGCGATTTCGAACTCAAGCTGGCCACCAGTCCGACCCGCAGCATGGCCCAGGGCCTGGTCACCCCGGGCAGCTCCGGCAGTTTCCACGGCGGCCTCGACCTAAGCCACGAAAGTGGCTGGTACATCGGCAACTGGACCTCCAACCTCGACCCCGGCAAGCCCACCGAGATCGACTCCTACGCCGGCTTCAAGCGCCCGCTGAACAACCGCCTGGGCTACGAAATGGGCCTGATCCGCTACAGCCGCCCGGAGCAGCCGGCCAACGACGCAGCCGAACTCTACGGCGGCCTGTCGATCTTCGGCAGCCGGCTCGGCGCGGCCCTGAGCAGCGACCCGGGGCGCAACGACACCACCCTGTTCGCCGACCTCGGGGTCAACCCGCCGTTCGGTTTCGACGTCACCCTGAAGTACGGCAACCATCGCCTGGACAACCCGGCGAGCCTCAGCGGCGGGGGCTACGTGAGCGTCTTCAACGACTGGTCGGTGAACCTCTCGCGGCCCTGGCTGGGCATCGACCTGAACCTGTCCTACAGCGGCACCAGCCTGACCGGCAGCGATTGCAGCGCCTACTCGGGACACAACAGCTACTGCGACACCACATTCATGCTGAAGGCGTCGCGTCCGTTCTTCTGAGTCGTCAGTCGTCCTGGCGGCGGGTACGCTGGGCGAGTTCGTCGAGCTGTTTCTGCTCGCGCTTGTCCTCGGCCTGGCGCGCCTCTTCCAGGTAGCGCTCGACCAGCTTGCGCAGCCCTTCCAGGCGGGCGTATCTCTCCTGCCAGTTGAGCCGCGCCTTGTCCACCGCCTCGCGGTGCCAGGTCACGCTGTTGGCCTGCTGGGCGACGGCGGTCTCCAGTTGCGAGAGGAAGCGCTGGTAGTTCATCAGCCACTGGCCGCTGACGCCCTTCTGGCCCTGGCTGATCCATTGCTGCTGGTAGTCGTTGCGGTAGCGTTCCAGCTCCGCCAGCTTCTGCTGTGCCGCGAGCAATTGCTGCTGGCACCTGCCCAACTGGGTCGCGGCATCCCGCTCGGCCTTGCTGGCCATGTCCACCACCGGCGCCAGCCGCGCCGCGCGCTTCTCCATGCCTCAGCGCGTCTCAGGCCTGCCCGCCGGCGAGCAGGCTCGCCAGCCGCGCACGGCTTTCCGCCAGGCTTTCGCTTTCGTCGAGGCCCTGGCGCAGGAACTGGCGCATGACCGGGAAGCGAGCGATGGCCAGGTCGGTCTCGGGATCGCCGCCGGCCACGTAGGCACCGACGCTGATCAGATCGCGACTCTGCTGGTAGCGCGACCAGAGCTGCTTGAAGCGCTGGGCGTCGCGCAGGTGCTCGGCCTCGACCACCTGCGGCATCACCCGGCTGATCGAAGCTTCGATATCGATGGCCGGATAGTGGCCTTCCTCGGCCAGCCGCCGGGACAATACGAAGTGCCCGTCGAGCACGCCGCGAGCGGCGTCGGCGATCGGGTCCTGCTGGTCGTCGCCCTCGGAGAGCACGGTGTAGAACGCGGTGATCGAGCCGCCACCGGCTTCGGCATTGCCGGCGCGTTCCACCAGCTTCGGCAGCTTGGCGAACACCGATGGCGGATACCCCTTGGTCGCCGGTGGCTCGCCGATGGCCAGGGCGATCTCGCGCTGGGCCTGGGCGTAGCGGGTCAGCGAGTCCATCAGCAGCAATACGTTCTTGCCCTTGTCGCGGAAGTACTCGGCGATCCGCGTGCAGTACTGCGCGGCACGCAGGCGCATCAGCGGCGCGTCGTCGGCCGGCGAGGCGACCACCACGGAGCGCTTGAGGCCTTCCTCGCCGAGGATCTCGTCGATGAACTCCTTCACCTCGCGGCCCCGCTCGCCGATCAGACCGACGACGATGATGTCGGCCCTGGTGAAGCGGGTCATCATCCCCAGCAGCACCGACTTGCCCACCCCGGTACCGGCGAACAGGCCGAGGCGCTGGCCGCGGCCGACCGTGAGCAGGCCATTGATCGAGCGGATGCCGACGTCGAGAGGTTCGCTGATCGGGTGGCGCTTGAGCGGGTTGATCGTCGGGCCGTCCATCGGCACCCAGTCTTCGGCGCGCATTCCGCCCTTGCCGTCGAGGGCGCGGCCGGCGCCATCGAGCACCCGGCCGAGCATCGACATGCCCATCGGCAGGCGCCCGGTGTCCGGCAGCGGCACGACCCGCGCGCCAGGCGCGATGCCGGCGAGGCTGCCGACCGGCATCAGGTACACCTTGCTACCGGAAAAGCCCATCACTTCGGCCTCCACCTGCACCGGGTGGTAGCCGCTTTCGTTGATCACGTTGCAGCGGCTGCCGACCGCGGCCTGCAAGCCTTCGGCTTCGAGGGTCAGGCCGACCATGCGCAGCAGGCGGCCCTCGACCACCGGCTGCGCCGGCAGCGAGACAGCCTCGGTGTAGCCCTCCAGGCGCCTGGCGAAACTGGTTCGCTCAAGGCGCATCGACGTCTCCGGGGGCGTCGAGGTCGATCCGGATGTCGCTGGCCAGCGGATGGGTCGCCTGTTCGCGCTGTTGCTCGAACAGTTGCTTCACTGCCTGCGCCAGGCGCGTCTCGATGGTCGCGTCGATGCGACTGTGCTCGGTCTCGATGCGGCAGCCGCCGGGCAGCAACGAATCGTCCTCGAGAATCCGCCAGCTCTCTTCGTGGCGCTCGCGCAGCGCCTTGACCCGCTCGAAGTCCTGCGGGTTGACATGGATACGGATGTTCGCCGCGCCCATCGGCAGCAGCTTCAGAGCCTCGCGCAGGACCTGGCGGACATGGCTGGAGTCCATGTGCAGTTCGCGCTGGATCACTTGGCGGGCAACGTGGTTGACCAGGTTGACCATGCCCTGCTCGATCAGGGCGTCCTGCTCGGCGATGGGTTCCAGAAGCTGCGTCATCAGACGCTCGAGACTTTGCAGACGCTCCTTCAGCGCCTCCTCGGCTTCCTGCCGCGCCTTCAACTGGCCGGCGTGGAAACCGTCGCGCTCGCCGGTGGCGAAGCCTTCGTTGTAGGCGTCCTGGCGGATCGCCTCGATCTCCTCCAGCGTCGGCGGCTTGACGGTCTCCAGCTCGACCTCTTCCACCGCCGGCGGCGCCGGCGCGGGTTCGGCGACCGCGGGCACCTGCGGCGCGGCAACGGCCGGCTCGTCGCGCGGCTCGTCGAAGCTCGGCAACGACCAGAGGCCGAAGGCCGCCACGTCCTTGCCGCGGATCAGTTCGCTGGGATTGTCTTTGTCCTTGTCGTGGGGGACCACCTCAGATCATCTCCTCGCCACCCTTGCCGCCCAGCACGATATCGCCGGACTCGGCCATGCGCCGGGCAATGGTGAGGATTTCCTTCTGCGCACCTTCCACTTCGCTGACCCGTACCGGCCCCTTGGCCTCCAGGTCGTCGCGCAGCAGCTCGGCGGCACGCTTGGACATGTTCTTGAAGACCTTCTCGCGGATCGCCTCGTCGGAGCCCTTGAGCGCCAGCACCAGTACGTCCGAGGAGACTTCCCGGAGCAGCGCCTGGATGCCGCGGTCGTCGACGTCGGCGAGGTTGTCGAAGACGAACATCAGGTCCTCGATCTGTCCGGACAGGTCTTCGTCGACCTCGCGGATCGAATCCATCAGTTGGCCTTCGATGGAGCTGTCGAGGTAGTTCATGATGTCCGCCGCGCGCTTGACCCCGCCCATGGTGGTGCGGGTGGCGTTGGAATTGCCGGCGAACTGCTTCTCCAGGATCAGGTTGAGTTCCTTCAGCGCCGAGGGCTGCACGGTGTTCAGCGAGGAGACGCGCAGGACGATATCCAGGCGCACCTTGTGGTCGAAATGGCTGAGCACCTCGGCGGCCTGGTCGGGATCGAGGTAGGCGACCACGATGGCCTGGATCTGCGGGTGTTCGTAACGGATCACGTCGGCCACGGCACGCGGCTCCATCCACTTCAGGCTGTCCAGGCCGCTGGTGCTGCCGCCGAGGAGGATGCGGTCGATCAGGTTGTTGGCCTTGTCCTCGCCGAGGGCCTGGGTGAGCATCTTGCGGATGTAGCCGTCGGCACCGACGCCGAGGCTGGTCTGGTCGCCGACCACTTCGACGAACTCGCCCATCACCTGCTCGACCTGTTCGCGATGCACGTTGCGCATCGACGCCATGGCCACGCCGACCCGCTGCACCTCTTTCGGTCCCATGTGCCGCAGCACCTGCGCCGCGTCGGTCTCGCCGAGCGACAGGAGCAGGATGGCGGCCTTGTCGACCTTGGTCAGTTTGGCGGCGAGACGATTCTCACTCATGGCGCTTACTCATCGGCGTTGATCCACTCTTTCACGACCTGGGCGACGCGGCCCGGGTCCTGTGCGACCAGGTTCTTGATCGCGTTCAATTGCGCATCATACCCCTCCGTGGGGCTCGGCAGGAGGATGCTCGACGGCCCGCCGATGCTCACCCGGTCGTCGGCCAGCGAGCCTTCCAGGCCACTCTCGCCCAGCGCCAGGTCGCCGTCGCGACCGCCGCCGCCGGCCAGCGACTTGCCCTTGCCGCCGCCGGTGATGTTGCTCAGCACCGGACGCAGCACGCCGAACACCAGGACCAGGATGAACAGCACGCCGAGCACCTGCTTGACGATGTCCCAGAACCACGGCTGCGAGTAGAACGGAATGCTGTCGATCTCTTCGGCCTGGGCCGGGGCGAACGGCGCGTTGATCACGCTGACGCTGTCGCCGCGGCTGGCGTCGTAGCCCACCGAGTCCTGTACCAGGCGGGTGAAGCGCGCCAGTTCGTCGGCGCTCCAGGGCTGGTGGCTGACCTCGCCGGTCTTCGCGTCGACCTTCATCTGGTCGTCCAGCACCACCGCCACCGACAGTCGGCGCAAGCGCCCCTGCTGCTGCTTGGTGTAGCTGATCGAGCGGTCCAGTTCGTAGTTGCGGGTGGTCTGGTCGCGCTTGTCGGTCGGGTACGGCGCCAGCTCCGGCTTGCCGGTCTTCGGATCGATGATGGTCTGGCCGTTGGCGTCCTTCAGCGGCTGGCCCGGCGCGACGTAGTCGGCCGGCGCGCTGGCGGTGGCCTGCTGCGGCGCGCTGGCCGGGCCCGGCGGCTGGTTCGACAGCGCCCCCGGCACGCCCTGCGGGCCGGACGAATTCTGCCGTTCCTCGTTGTTGCGTTGCTCGCTGCGCAGGGCCGGCTGGTCCGGGTTGTACATCTCCGAGGTCGACTCGACCGCGCTGAAGTCGACGTCGGCGGACACCTCGGCCTTGTAGCGACCGTTGCCCAGCACCGGTTGCAGGATATTGTGCACGCGCTGGGTGAGCAGGCCTTCCATGCGCCGGGTGAAGTCGAACTGCTTGCCGGCCATGGTCAGCTCGGAGAGTTCCTGCTGGTCGGAGAGCAGGTTGCCCTTCTGGTCGACCACGGTGACCTGCGACTTGTCCAGCTCCGGCACACTGGTGGCGACCAGGTTGACGATCGCCATCACCTGGCTCGGCTCCAGGCTGCGACCCGGATACAGCTCGACCAGCACCGAGGCGCTGGGCTTGCGGTCGTCGCGGACGAACACCGAACTCTTCGGGATCGCCAGGTGCACGCGGGCGGCCTTGACGTTGTTCAGGCTCGACACGGTGCGCGCCAGCTCGCCTTCCAGGCCGCGGCGGTAGTTGGTGGCTTCCATGAACTGGCTGGTGCCCAGCGCCTGTTCCTTGTCGAGGATCTCGAAACCGACGTTGTTGTCGGTCGGCGCCACGCCGGCGGAGGCCACCTTCATGCGTGCCCGGCCGAGGTCGTCGGCCTTGACCAGCAGCGCGCCGGAGTTGGGTTCGACCTTGTAGGGAATGTCCGCCGCGGTCAGCGCTTCCACCACACGGTTCGCGTCGACCCCGTTGAGGCTGCCATAGAGCGGCTTGTAGTCCGGCTGCTGGGACCAGAGCACGACGGCGAAGCCGATCGCCACGCTGGCGGCGAGACCGACCAGCAGGCCGATCTGGCGCAGCATGGTCATCTCGGAAAGGTTGTCGAGGAACGACAGTCCCGGGAAGGATTTCTTCAGCATCCCGGCACCGCCGCTCTTGGCGGGAACCTGGCTGTCGATCAGTGCATCGGCCATGAACTAGTTATCCTCGCGCCGCTCAGACCGGCATCTGCATGATGTCTTGGTAGGCCTGGACCAGCTTGTTGCGCACCTGGGTCATGGCCTGGAACGACACGCTGGCCTTCTGGCTGGCGATCATCACGTCGGTCAGGTCGACGCCGCTCTGGCCGACCTCGAAGGCGTTGGCCAGAGCGGTGGAGGCCTGCTGGGTCTCGTTCACCTTGTCCACGGCCTGGGAGAGCATTTCCGAAAAGCTCGGCGCCCCCGCTTCGGCCGGCGCCTGAACCGGTTTGGCCTTGGCCATGGCTTCCATTTGCATGGAACGCATTTCCAGCATCAGACGATTGAACTCGACACCCTGACTCATGACTCTTCCTCCAACAGCCGCGGCTTTTTTGACGCCGCCCGGCACTTTGCAGAGGAGTTAGCAACAAGGGTGCCAAGTCGACCCCAAGGCCCGGCATCGGCGTTCGCCGCCAATGCCCGCGACCGCTGCAGGGTCCGTCCCTGCTCCGGTTATCGGCAGGCGCGCACGCTCGAACAGCCCCGGGCGACGACCGGCGGCGGACGCAAAAGGCCCGCACGAGGCGGGCCTGGGGAACATGGCGAGCCCTCAGATGGCGTAGAGATAGGCCTCCACGTCCATCCCCGCGTCGCGCATCTGGGCGAGCTTGTAGCGCAGGGTCCGCGGGCTGATGCCAAGGCGCTCGGCGGCCTCCTTGCGGCGGCCGCGCTCGGTGCGCAGGGTATCGATGATCACCTGGAATTCGCGGCGGCGCAGGTCGTCGCCCAGCGCGCCGCTAGCGTCCTGGCCTGCGGCCGGCGACGGAATCTCGACGCTCGGCGGGGTGGCCGGTGGCATTGCCGGCATGGGCACCGGCACCGGGGCCGCGAGCGGCATGCCGATCGGCGCGGTGAGACACAGGTCGGCGGGCTGGATCAGGCCGCCCTGTTGCAGGATCAACGCACGCTGGATGGCGTTGTCGAGTTCCCGTACGTTGCCCGGCCAGGCATGCCGGACCAGGCACTGGGCGGCCTCGGGGCCGAGCGCCACCGCGCCGAGGTTCATCTTGCGGCTGTGCTTGCGCAGCAGACGCTCGGCCAGCGGCAGGATGTCCGCAGGGCGTTCGCGCAGCGGCCGCCAGGCCAGCGGGAAGACCGACAGGCGATAGTAGAGGTCCTCGCGGAAACGCCCCGCCGCGACTTCCGCCGCGAGGTCGCGGTTGGTCGTGGCAAGCACGCGGATATCCAGGTTGATCGGTTTGCGCGCACCGACCCGCTCCACCTCGCGCTCCTGCAATACGCGCAACAGCTTGGCCTGCAGGCCGAGGGGCATTTCCGATATCTCGTCGAGAAGAATGGTGCCGCCGTCGGCCAGCTCGAACTTGCCGGGCTGGGCGGCAATGGCGCCGGTGAAGGAACCTTTCTCGTGGCCGAACAGGGTGGCCTCGAGCATGTTGTCCGGGATCGCCGCGCAGTTGATCGCGATGAACGGCTTGCCGGCACGCGGCGATTGCTGGTGGATATAGTTGGCCAGGACTTCCTTGCCGGTCCCGGACTCGCCGGAGATCAGCACGGTGGAATCGCTGCGCGCGACCCGCGCGGCCAGTTCCAGCAACTGCCGGCTGGCCGGCTCCAGGGCCACCGGACCATCCTCCTCGCTGCCCGGCAACTGGCCCAGCGCATGGCGTGCCACCAGGTCGAGCAGCGCCCGCGCCTCGAACGGCTTGACCAGGTAGTCGGCGGCGCCCTGGCGCATCGCCTCGACGGCGCGATCGACCGCGCCGTAGGCGGTCATCAGCAACACCGGCAGGTGCGGGTAGCGTGTACGGATCAGGCCGAGCAACTGGTGCCCGTCCATGCCCGGCATGTTCACGTCGCTGATCACCAGGCTGAAGGCTTCGCGGGCCAGGACCGGCAGCGCCGCCTCCGCCGAGTCCACGGCGACGAACTCGTGACCGCCCAGCAGCAGGGTGTCGCTGAGGGCTTCGCGTAGTGCGCGGTCGTCTTCGACCAGCAGGACTTTGGCTGCCATGGGGTTACTCCTGAATCGCAGAAAGAGGCGCCGCCGGAATCAGCGGCAGGATCAAGGTGGCGCAGGTGCCGCGCCCCGGCCGAGAGCGCAACTGCAATTGCCCCTGGTGGGCGCGCGCCACGGCCTTGACCACCGCCAGGCCGAGCCCGGTACCGGTGGTCTTGGTGGTGAAGAAGGGTTCGCCCAGGCGCGCCAGGGTCGCCGGGTCCATACCCGGTCCGTTGTCGCTGACGCTGAGGCGCAGGCTGTCGGCGCGGGCATAGAGATGCACCTTCAGGCGCAGTTCGGGCCCGCAGGCCTGGATCGCGTTCTCCACCAGGTTGAGCACGGTGCCCACCAGGGTGTCGCGATTGCACAGCAGCTCGCCGCCGCGCGCCTCGCACTGCCAACGCACCTGGAGCCCCTGGACATGGACTTCGGCCGCCGCGCGCAGGCTGTCGAACAGCGCCTTCGGCGCCACCCGGTCGGTCAGCGGCAGCTCGCCGCGGGCGAACACCAGCATGTCGCGTACCTGATGCTCCAGTTCGTGCAGGCGCTCCTTCAGGCGCCCGGCGAAGCGTTGCTGCTGGTCGGTCGGCAGCGCCTGCTCGCTGAGGTGCCCGGCATAGAGCAACGCCGCTGACAACGGCGTGCGGATCTGGTGGGCCAGCGAGGCGACCATCCGCCCCAGCGCCGACAGGCGCTCGTGGCGCGCCAGTTGCTCCTGGAGACGGCGGGTATCGGTAAGGTCGTTGAGCAGGATCAGTTGACCCGGTTCGCCGTTCAGCGAGCGGGTGGCGATGGACAGGCGACGTCCGTCGCGCAGGGAAATCTCGTGGCCGTCATCCTCGCGCGGAGCGAAGCAGCGGGCGATCACCTCGCGCCAGAGCATGCCCACCAACGGTTCGCCAAGCAGGCCCAGGGCCGCCGGGTTGGCCTCGCGGACCACACCATGGGCATCGATGACGATGACGCCGCCGGGAAGCAGGTCGAGCAGGCTCTGCAAGCGGTTCGCCAGGCGCTCCTTTTCCGCCAGCTCCTCCATGCGCTGCGCGCTGACCAGGGCCAGTTGCCCTTTCAGCTCGGTAACGCGCTCCTCCAGCAGGCTATAGGACTCGCTGAGCTGGCTGGACATCTGGTTGAACAGCGCGAAGGCCTGCTCGAGGCCGGCGCGGCTGGTGGCCTCGGCCGTATCGGCTGGCTGCTCGGGGAAGGCGTGGAGGGCTGGTTGCATTGCGTTTCTCTCGGTCGGCGCGACGTCATGGTTCTGTCGGTCGACGGAGATATAGCAATACCCGTGCCTAAATTTTTTTCATTTGAAAATCAAAGCGTTGCGAAACGACCTGTCAATCATCCGACAGGTCGTCGTCGCGCCGGCTCATGCCGTACTTGCGCATCTTCTCCACCAGCGTGGTGCGACGGATGCGCAGGCGTTCGGCGGCCCGCGCGACCACTCCGCCGGCGTCGTCGAGGGCCTGCTGGATCAGGCCCTGCTCGAGGTTGGCCAGGTAGTCCTTGAGGTCCAGGCCTTCGGCCGGCAGCATCGCCGGCGCGTCCATTCCCGGCAGCCCGGCGTTGATCGCCGCGCGCTCTTCCAGCTCTTCGCGCAGGCTGCTGGCGAGTTGCTCGTCCTCGTCGTCGACATGGCGGAATTTCTTCGGCAGTTCGCCGACCCCGATCACCCCGTAGGGATGCATGATCGCCAGGCGCTCCACCAGGTTCGCCAGTTCGCGGACGTTGCCCGGCCAGTCGTGGCGGCAGAGCGACATGATCGCTGCCGAGTTGAAGCGGATCGACCCGCGCTTCTCATGCTCCATCCGCGAGATCAGTTCGTTGAGCAGCAGGGCGATGTCTTCCACCCGCTCGCGCAGCGGCGCCATCTCGATGGGGAATACGTTGAGGCGGTAGTAGAGGTCTTCGCGGAAAGTGCCGTCCTCGATCATCTTCTCGAGGTTCTTGTGGGTCGCGGCGATGATCCGCACGTCGACGTTCTGCGTCTTGTTGCTGCCGACCCTTTCGAAGGTGCGCTCCTGCAGCACGCGCAGCAGCTTGACCTGCATCGGCAGCGGCATGTCGCCGATCTCGTCGAGGAACAGGGTGCCGCCGTTGGCCAGCTCGAAACGTCCGGCACGACTGGTGATGGCACCGGTGAAGGCGCCCTTCTCGTGGCCGAACAATTCGCTTTCCAGCAGTTCCGCCGGGATCGCCCCGCAGTTCACCGGGACGAAGGGCCCCTCGCGGCGCTTGGAATGGTAATGCAGGTTGCGCGCCACCACTTCCTTGCCGGTGCCGGACTCGCCGAGGATCAGCACGCTGGCATCGGTATCGGCGACCTGCTGCATCATCTGCCGCACCTGCTGGATCGCCCGGCTGGTGCCGACCAGGCTGCGGAACAGGTTCGGCTCGCGGGAGCGGCCGCGCTCGCGGGCCTGGTCGTACATCTCGCGGTAGACCTGGGCGCGATGCAGGGAGTCGAGCAGCTTGTTGTAGCTGGGCGGCATCTCCAGGCTGGCGAGCACCCGGCGGCGCAGCTCTTCCGGCCAGTCGGCCGGGGCCGGCTCGCCGATCAGCAGGATCGGCAGGTACTCGTCCCAACTGGCCAGCTGCTTCAGCAGCTCTACCGCCCCGCCCTTCGACTCGACGCTGCCGAGCAGCACGCACAGGGCTTCGCGACTGTTGCTCAGGCCCGCCGCTACCTCTCGCCAATCCTCGCTGTTACAGGTCAGCTGATCTTCGCCGAGGAAGTTGAGAATGACTGCCAGGTCGCGACTGCGATCGAGATTGTCGTCAATCAGCAAGAGTTTGGTTTCGCGCCACATTTTGATCAGCTGCCTTGCATCGAATGGGTCTCGCTCGACCCGAAAGAGGGCTGGGACTAATGCCTATTTCTAATAAGCAGCCAGCATTTGGCCACTAGTTAAGTCAAATGTGAACGATTAGTCAATTTTATGGCGTGTTTTTTTTGCTGTTTCCGACAGGGAGAGGCAATAAAAAACCCCTACAGACCGCATGGAAAGCAGTACTGGCAGGGGTTTTGGGGGATATGTAAATTTTTCCGAAAAGCCTTGCGCCAAAGTAACGGCACAAAGCCATGAAAAACTTATCCGAACATCTGGTAGACCTTGGCGCCTTTACTCGCACGCTGCAGACCGGTCAGCTCCGCACCGATCGCTTCGCGCTGCTGCCGGCAAGCGCTGAGCATATCGTTGTACAAGCTGAGCAACTGCTCCAGGCTCACGCGCAAGGCCTGCTCGTCGCGCTCGTCATCATGCATGGCCTGGTCGATCTTGACCTGACAGACCTGATCCAGCTCACCGATGGCATCCCAGTTGCCGGCCTGCAACGCATCGGCCAGGGCGAGTCGGGTTTCATCCAGTTGTTGCGTGGCTTGGCTCATAACCGATCCCTTTACATCTCTTTCAGTGCGAAATACCGTCCCAACCGGACTTCACTTCCAACAACAGGGCGCTGACTTCGTCTAGCAGGCTGGTATCGTTGCTGGTATTGGCCTCGACCAGACGAGCGATCATGTACTCGTAGAGACGATCCAGATTGCCGGCCAGCTCGCCACCACGCTCGCTGTCCAGCGCTTCGCGAAGGCCGCCGATGATGCCGATGGCCTTGCCGATCAGGATCCCCTTTTCCGGGATCTGCTCCCGCTCCATCGCACCACGCGCCTGGGCCAGACGCTCCAGACCACCCTGCATGAGCAGTTGGATCAGACGGTGCGGGTTGGCATCGGAAACCTGAGCCTCGATGCTGACCTGCTGGTATTGCTTCATCGCTTTCATCGCGTACATGGACCGCTCCCAGTGGGCTTCGCTATGACCAAGTTATCGGCAAGGAGCGCGGGAGCTTTACGGTGGGCGGGAGGTTTTTTTGCCGGCGATACGGCCTTGGGCCGCACCGCCAGCCAGCGGATCAGGTCTTCTTGCCGCTGCCGTAAGGCAGGCTGGCGAGGTTGTCCGTGATGCTCTTCTGACGCTTGGTCATTTCATCCTGCATCGCGGAAAGCAGGTTGAACTGAGTGGTCAGTTTCTCCTGCAGCGCCGCCAGCCGCTTGGCCAGATCAGCCTTCTGCGTGTCGACGTTGCTGAGGGTCTTCTGCAAGGTCGTGGTGCGCTGGTCGAGAATCCCCTGGGCGTCGGTGTAGGGCTTCATCTTATCGCCCAGGCGCTTGGCCAGGCCGGTATCGCCGGTGAAGTAGCTGGCAACGCCTTCGAAGTCGGCGCTGATCGCCTTGTCGAGCTTCTTCTCGTCGATCTCCAGCGTACCGTCCTTGGTCGTGGTGATTCCGAGGGCGGCAAGGTTGCGTACGCTGCCGTTCTCGTTGGAGGCGATCAGTTCGCTGCGCATGGTGTTGACCAGCGCACGGACGGAGGCATCGCCGAGCAGAGCACCAGTGACCGGATTCTTGTCTTCGCCGACCTTGGTCACCACGGTCTGTTCGTTGATGAACTTGGTGAGGGTGTTGTAGGCCTCGACGAACTTCTTGACGTTGTCCTTCACCCCGGCATCGTCCCGGGAAACAGTCAGGGTGATCGGCTTGCCGGCTTCGGTGACGGCTTTCACGTCGAAGCTGACGCCGTCAATGACGTCGCTCACGCTGTTGGAGGCGATGCTGCGCTTGAGGCCGTCGACGGTGATTTCACCGTTTGCCGCCTTGGTCACGTAGCCGGCAGCGGCGCCGTCGCTGAGCTTGGGAGCCGTCGCGGGATCGAAGGCCAGTTGACTGAGCGACGTATTGCCGCCGCTGCCGTCATCGCTGACCTCGACCTTGATGTCCTTGCCGTCGCCGGTCTTGGTGCTGCTCAGCACCAGACGCGAGCCGGAGTTGTCGGTAATGATGGTGGCGCTGACGCCCGCTTCCTTGCCGGCCTGATTGATGGCGTCACGCATGCCGGCCAGCGTGTTGTTGCTGGAGTCGACGGTGATCGCCGGCAGCTTGGTGTCGCCGACGGAGATGTTCAGCGTACCGCTGTTGAACTTGGCATTGGCCGGATCGGCGATGGCCTGGAGGGCAATCTTGCTGCTGGTGGCAAGGCTGTTGACCTGGATCTGGTAGGTGCCAGCCCCCGCGCTCTGGGTGGCGCTCGCCTTGAGAATGTCTTCGTTGGAAGACTTGGCGGTGCGCGCCATGAACACAGCATTGCTGTTCAGCGCCGTGAGCGCCGTCTGGAACGCGCTGATCGCACTCTTGAACTGGCCCAGGGCAGTGAGACGAGTAGTGGTGGTCTTCTCCAGGGTGGCGAGCTGGTTGGTCTTAGCCGCGCCCTCCAGGTTCACCATCTTGTTCACCAGATCGGTGTAATCGGTCGAGCCTACTCCTATCGAGATACCGGCCATAATCCATCTCCGTCAAAAAACCGTGCATGTACTGCCCTATCCCTTCGATAGGGCAAGCACCATGCCAAGTCGTTCAACCCGCGCGTCAGGCGCGGGTTTCGAACAGGACACTGCGTACGTCGTCGAGCCGGGCGGCAAGTTTTAGTACTTCTTCGGAAGGGATTTGCCGCACGACTTCGCCCGAGTCACCGTCGATCACCTTGACCACGACCTGGCCAGAGGAGTCGTCGATGCTGAAGTTCAAGTTGCGCTTGACGCTCTGCACGAAAGACTGGATGTCGCTGACGGCGAGCCCCAGGTCATCGCGAGATTCGCTGGCCTCCCGGGAAGCCGTCACTTCCGGCAACGGTTTGCCGCTGCCATCCGCTGCGCTGCGCGGCGCAAAGATATCGCCGCTGGCCTCCAGGGCCCTGCCGGTCTTGAACGTAGAAAGGGAAGTGATATTTCCGACGTCCATTTCTCATGCCTCGCAAAGGGAAAAGGGAGGAAGGGTCACCCCTTCCTCCCAGTACCGCGTGAGTGACCGTTCCCGGGCTTAGCGCAGCAGGCTCAGGACCGCCTGCGGCAGCTGGTTGGCCTGGGCCAGGATCGCGGTACCGGCCTGTTGCAGCACCTGGTTCTTCGACAGCGCCGCGGTTTCGGCAGCGAAGTCGGTGTCCTTGATGCGGCTACGAGCGTTGGTAGCGTTTTCCGAGATGTTGGTCAGGTTGTCGATAGTGTTCTTGAAGCGGTTCTGAACAGCACCGAGGTCAGCACGCTGGGCGTCGATCGCAGCCAGGGCGTTATCGACTACCGCGATGGCGTTCTGGGCGCCGTCGGCAGTGGAGATGTCGACGCTGGCAACGCTGCTCTTCTGCGCGGCGCTGGCGTTGCCGAAGACCTGCGAAGCCTGGGTGCCGGTACCGCTGACCGAGTAGGCGGTCGGCGAGTTCAGTTGCACGTAGCCGGTCACGATGGTGGTGGTAGCGGCAGTACCGGCAGCTACCACGTTCTTGGCGGCCGCTTCGAACTTGCCGTCGGAACCCTGGACCTTCACTGCGACCTGACCGGCAGTAGCGGTACCGGTCTGCGCACCGAACTTGACGTTCTCGCCGGTAGCGGAGGTGATGGTCAGTACACCCTTGTCGTTGATGCTGGCAGTGATGCCCAGCTTCGACGAGTTGGAGTTCAGTTGGTCGGCCAGATCCTGAGTGGAGGTCACGCCTGCCAGGCTCACGGTGTTGCTGCCAACGGTTACGTCGAAGTTCAGCGAACCACCGGTCACGCCGCTGACATCAGCGGTGAACACGGTACGGGCACGAGCCGACAGGTTCGGGATCGCACCGTCCATCTTCTCGGCGATGGCCTTGGCGCTATCGCCGGCGGCGATGGCGATGTTCTTCACCTGACCGCCACCGACCAGGTTGACGGTGCCCGAGGCGATGCCCGAAGCGGTCGCGGTGCCCGCTACGCTGGCGACGGTACCCGCGCCGTTGCTGCCGACCTGGTAAGAACCGATGGCGCTGGCAGAGGCATTCTGCAGGCTGATGTCAATGGTCTCGTAGGCGTTGGAACCGACCTGGAAGCTGGTGGTGCCGAAGGAGCCGTCGAGCAGCTTGCGGCCACCGAAGGTGGTGGTATCGGAGATACGGGTCAGTTCGGCCTGTTGCGCAGCGACTTCTTTCTGCAGGGCGGCACGGTCGGCGTCGCTGTTGGAGCCGTTGGCGGATTGCAGGGCCAGGTCGCGGATACGCTGCAGGATATTGGTGGACTGCTGCAGGGCACCTTCAGCGGTCTGCGCCAGGGAGATGCCGTCGTTGGCGTTGCGGGTGGCAACGTTCAGACCGCTGATCTGGTTGGACAGGCGGTTGGAGATCTGCAGGCCGGCAGCATCGTCCTTGGCACTGTTGATGCGGTAGCCGGTGGTCAGACGCTGCAACGAGGTGTTGAGGTCGTTGGAAGAAGCATTCAGGTTGCGCTGAGTGTTCAGGGAAGCAATGTTCGTGTTGACTGTAAGGGCCATGGTGATTTCCTCCAAAGGACCTATTTCGGTTACCTGAGCTTGCGATCTCTCGGCCTGCTTGCTCAGGTGCCCCAAGAATTCGCGTTCATGGTGTTTATCGGCGTTTCCCGGCGGAGCTTTAGAGAAAAAATCAACATTTTCTTTTTCTCTTCCTCTTCAGTGGGTTACATGCTTCGAAGAGGACTCGCCAATATCGGTCCTGAACCGCCCCCGGTTGGTCCGGCAGAGGGTGGAAGTTCCGACACCCATTGCATCGACCCCCCGGCGATTTTCTTTAGCCCTCCCGTGCAACAGGGCACGCCGGGCATGAAAAAAGGCCGATGGCTTGCGCCACCGGCCTCGTTCGAGAAAACCCCGGATTCAGTCCGGCAGCCAGGCTGCCGCCCATGCCTCGAGATGCGCGCCTTCGAGCATCCAGTCGCGGCGCACCGCCTCGCGCAACTGCGCGCCGGCCGCGGCGTTGGCGTCTGCATCGGCCAGGTGCGCGCGGATCGCCTCCAGCCAGTCCCTGGAACGGTTCTTCACCCGCGTGACCGGGAGACTGTCGCGATAGCAAAGCACGTCGCTGCAGATCACCGGGAAGCCGAGCACGCCGTACTCCAGGAGGCGCAGGTTGCTCTTGCACTCGTTGAAGCGGTTCTGCTCCAACGGCGCCAGGGCGAGATCAAGGTCGAGGCTGGCCAGGTAGGCGGGATAGCGTTCGATCTCCACCCCCGGATGGTATTCGCGCACATAGGGACGCAAGGCATCCGGGCAGAATCCGAAGAACACCCAGTCCACCTCGTCCGCCAGCTCGCGCACGACCTCGGCGATCACCTCGAGATCGCCGCCATGGCCGATCCCGCCGGCCCATCCGACCCGTGGCCGCTCTGCGTCCCGGCGCCGACTGGAAAGGTCGCGCCACCAGGGCAACGGAAGGCGGTTCGGCACGACCCGGATGTCCCCGTGCATGCGCCGGAATGCCTCCGCCAACGGTTCGGTCGAGACCACGAAACGGTCCGCCAGGCCCAGGGCACGACCGAGGATCTGGCGAATGTCGCCGGGCATCTCGGCCCGATGCAGGCTCTTCAGCGGCAGCTCGGGCAGATAGTCGTCCAGTTCGTAGACCCGGAAGGCGCGGTTGAACGACCGCATCCGGGAAATGGCCCGCAACTGCTCTTCGCTGATCTGCCGCTGGAGAATCACGCTGTCGACCTCCAGGCGCTCCAACGCCACCGGCTGCAGGAGCGACTCGCTGAGCATGCCGTCCAGCAGGCCGGCGTCGTGCAGCGCGCGGAACGGCTGACGCACGCGATAGTGGCCACAACCGTAGGGATCGGCAGGATGCGCCAGGACCCGCGGCAGCGGCGACCGTCCGAACAGCGGTTGCCAGGCCGGTACCTCGGGGCGCTCCAGGGCGAACCCGGCCCCCTCCAGGCTGAGATTGCGGTTGTACGCGGGATCCCGCGCCAATGCCGGTAGCCAGCGCCGGTAGAGCGACTCATCGGCCTCCACGGAAGGCAGCTCGACGTTTCCGTTCTGGGCCAGGATCGCATAAGGCGTCCACACGGACAGGTAGCCGAGCTGGCGGGCACGCAGGCTGAAATCGACGTCGGCGTGGCCATGAGCGAAGTCGTTCTCGTCGAAGCCGCCGAGTTCGTCGTGCAGCGAGCGCTTGAACAACAGGCAGGAAGCCGACAGAGCCGTGTGATTCTGGACGACCAGCAGGCGATGCATGTAGCCGGCGCTGTCTCCCGCCTCGCCGGCGAACGCGCGGCCCGCCGTGCCGCCCAGGCCAAGCACCAGGCCCGCCTCGCGGATCGTTCCGTCCAGGCCCAGGAGCTTGCCGCCGACCGCCCCGACCTCCGGGCGGCGGCCGTGGTTGAGCAACTCGCGCAACCAGTCCGGACGAAGGGCCACGACCCCCGCCCCCAACGACAGGAGGAATTCGCCTCGGGCCTCGGCCACGCAGAGGTTGAGGCACCCGGCCAGGCTCGAAGCCTGCGGGCTGAGCACCCGGATCTGCTCGCTCCCCAGTCCCTGGACCGCCTCCAGCCAGGCGGCCATGTCGGGCGCCAGCGGGCCGGAGGCGACCAGCAGCAATTCGTAGGACGGGTAGTCGGTGTTCTCCAGGAAGCTTTCCACGCTGCGCTGGAGAGCGCTCAGGCTGTCTCCCACGGGAAGCAGCAGGGACACTGCCGGCGTCCCCGGATAGTCGTAGGCGATGCGGTTGATCACCGCCAGCCGGCCCGGCTCGATCCGGTGCGGAACCCCGAGGCGGTTCAGGTGCTCGTCGACCACGCTCGCGATGAACGGGCGCACGGCGGCGCTCGCCAGCCATTCTCCGAAGGCGCGAGCGCTGTGGTAGAGGACCTCGGCGAGATGGCCGATACGATCCAGGCCCTCCCGCTCCGCCAGGCGGAACATGAAGTCCTGCAACGCCAGATCGCCGAAGCCTTCCTGCAAGCCGCCCTGCGCCAGCAAGGCGGCACGCTGGAAGGCCAGGGAACGACCGCAGTAGGGGTAGCTGCGCAGAAGGTCGAGGTTGAAGTCGGGCTTCAGCAACGGTGCCTCGTAGCGTCCGTCGCACACATGGTCTTCATCGCTGTAGCAGCACAGCAGCGCGGTTTCCGTACGGATCTTTTCCGCCAGCAGGAGCAACGCGGAACGCGCCAGTTCGTCTCCGGCATGGATGACGATCAGCCAGTCGGCGTCGCTGGCGGCCGCCGCCAGGTTGATCCGCTCGGCGGCGGAACCACCCTCGGCCAGCCACGCCAGGCCCTTGCGCGCAAACGCCGGGGCTCTGCCCAGTATCCGCGTGCGCCAGGCCGGCAAGGCCTGGCCGTCGATGCTCGCCAGGCTGCGCTGGAGGTCTGCGTCCTCGGCCTCCTCGGCAAGCACCAGGACTTCGATCCGCGAGTCGCGTCGCAAAGCGTCGATGAAGGGACGGTAGCGGGCCGGCTCCACTTCGCGCCCGTGCAGCCAGGTCTCGTATTCGCTGCGGAGGTCCTCCCCCGCCTCCGGGCTCGCTGCGCCGGCCGCGAGGGCCGCGCAATAGTCTCCCGGCGCCGGCTGGAACGCGGTCTGGAGCAGCAGGGAGACCGGCGTGGAAACGCCTTCGAAAGCCGGATAGCTGCCGTCGCACTCCAGTTCGATCGTCATGCCACCGCGTTCGTCACCCCGGAACGGCAGGACCAGCGACTTCGCTCGCGCGTCCTCGACGCTCACGCGGCTGAAGAGCTGGCCGTTGAGGCACACGCGCAACTGGAACGGGAAGCGGTCGTAAAGCTGGCTGGCGAAGGGCGTGACCTGCAGGACGACCTGGCGCTGGCGCAGCGGCAGGCCCGACACGCAAGGAACCGCGCGCAGCCGAGCGCGCGCGCAGAGCATATGCACGTCGCCCTGGCGCAACAGTCCCTCTTCGGCGAACAGGTTCAACTGCCCGACGGGCCATTCGACCGGCGCCTCGGCTGCCGCCACGGCGCGCAGCCACAACGGCTGCTCCGCTTCGTCCGGCAGGTCGGCCAGTTCCTCGCGCAACAGCGCGGGCGCCAGCAGACGCCAGGCCGGCTTCGGCTGCAGGCGGGCGAGCAACCTGTGCAGGCGGCGAGCGCTCCAGTCGGTTTCGCCAGCGGGCCCGGCCTCGCGCTCTTCCAACGCCAGCCGGGCATGCCGCAACTGGCCCATGGCGATGGCCGGCAGGAGCGCGCTTACCTGATGCGCGCTGCCCGGCAGCAACTGGCCGTCGTCTTCCACCAGAAGCACCGCCGAAGCCCTGCGTTCGAGCGTGGCAGCCTCCGCGTCGCACCAGGCCCGCCACGAATCGAAGCGCCGCACGTCGGCCGGCAATGCCGCGCCGGACGGAGCGATCAGGTCGATACGGCGATGGGCGAAGCAGGCCGCATAATGTTCGGCCAGTCGCTGCCCGCCATCCGCAGCGGCCCGCGCGTCGAGCACGATCTGCAAGCGCGGCGCCTCGGCGATCGCTGCGGCGACCCTCTGGACGCTGCGTCCGTCGCGAAACCGGCCGTACAGCTGCTGCGTGCGGTTCTCCTGGGTATCGCGACTCTCCGCGTGCCGGGTAAAGGCATTGGCCAGCAGGTCGAGCAGTTGCTCGTCGTCGGCGAACTCCAGTCCGATATCGCGCCAGGCGTTCCCTGGAGCCTCCGGGTTGTAGGCCCAGCGGGCGATCCGCTGTTCGCGGGAGAACAGCAGGATCGGTCGGTCGAGCGTCATGAACTCGAAGATCAGCGAAGAACGGTCCGCCAGCAGAATGTCGGCTTCGGCGAAGCTGGCCGCGATGCTCGCCTCGGGGTCGTCCACCAGAGTGACCAGCGGGTCCGTGCGTGACTGTTCGCGCCAGAGCTTCATGAGGTCGCGGAACAGATCCTTGTCGCTGACGAACGCATGTTCGTGCTGGACGATGGCGGGATGCGGCTTGATGATGATCCGCGACGCGGGATAGACCTTGCGGATCAACGCCACCACACGCTCGCCGAGGTGGACGGCGGCGCTGATCTCGGGGTTGTAGGTGGGGGCGAAGAGGATGGTCGGCGCGTTCTCCGCCGGGGTTCTCGCGGGCAGCCGGAACACCTCGTCGCACCAGGCGTTGCCGGTCAGCAGGAAACCGTTGCGCGGCATCACCGAGGAAGCCAGGGTGTCGTCGATGTCCCAGGCGCTACCGCACAGATAGTCGGCGTAGCGGTAGGTGCCCTCGGCGAATCCGTAGCGGGTGACCGAGCCATGGCGCATGCCGACCAGCAATACGTTGTGCGCATCGCAGTAGTCGCGCCAGAACTCCACCGACCAGCCGTCGGCCACCGCTATCACGTCCGGTTTCCAGGCCATGACTTCATCGATGTCGAGGCTCAGGAGGCTGTCCTCGAAACACTCGGCCAAAGGACGCAACGAGCGGTAGTGGAAAGGCATGTTGCCGTAACAGGCGACCCTCAGGCCCGAGTAGCGCTGCATGCGCGCAACCGCCAGGTCCTGCCGGAACAGTTGCAGCACCCGCTGGCGTCCGCCGTCGTCCGGCGCGCCCAGGTGCAGTTCCGCGACCTGCCGCAAGCCCAGGGAAAGCGCCAGGCGGGCCTGCGCCTGGGGACTCCGGCAAGCGCCTGCGGCGCATACCGAGAGAACCTCCTCCAGCAGCAGCCAGCCGCGATCCTCCAGGCTCTCCACCGCGCGCAGGAGCAGGCGCATGGCCTGCCAGTCGTCCGCCACGCCTCCCACCGCCCCGCCCAGGCAAGCCAGGCGGAAACGCTCGTTGCCAGGCAGCTCGCCAGCGACGGAAGCCTCGACGACCTTGTGTGCGCCCCCGGCGAACGGCGCGCCGTCCAGCCCGGAAACCCAGACCGCGTCCCCCTCCTCCAGCACCGGCAAGACCTGCCGCTGCAGCCAGGCCAATCGTTTCCCGGCATCCCCACCGTCGCGCCGGCCGGGTTCGCTCACGCTGTCCTCAATCATTCAGGTTCCAGTTATTCAGGTGCACGCGCCGCGCCATATCCAGGTCGCTGGCGGTATCGATGTCGAAGGCGTCGAGTTCCTGCGCGGGCAGCGGCAGGTACGGTTCGAGCGCCTGGTACACGTATATCGGCCGGTCCACCACCATGTCCGGCCGGAGAATCGCGATACCCGTCCATTCGTAGGCGTGCTGCGGCTCGCGGGTGAAAGCGGTGACCGCCTCGCCACCCGCATCCAGCAGAACGCGCACGCCATCGCTGGTGGTGTAGCGCGAGACGCCGATCAGGCCCGCCTGCCCGGCGGCGGCGCGGAGAAAGCGTTCGAACGAGCGATTCTCGATGAAGGTGTCGCCATCCACGGCGAGGAAGCGCCGGTCGAGATAACGCGAAACCCGGTGGATACTCTGCAAGGTATTGGTTCGGTCGAAATCGGGGTTGCGCACGATGATCGCGTCCCTGCGCAGGTTGCGCACCTGCTCGATGACCAGTTCCTCCTGAAACCCCACCACGACCCAGACGTTCGGGATCTCCGCCAGGCGCTCGAGGTGCTGGGCCAGCAGCGTCTTGCCACCAACCTCGACCAGGCACTTGGGTTTGTTCAGTCCCAGACGAGAGCCGATGCCCGCCGCGCTGATCACAGCATGTTCAATAGGCGACACAGGGCTTCTCCTTCATGGACCACGAAATCGCTCAGGCCGGTCAGCACCCGGTTCGGCACATGCACTCCGCCGTAGGCCACGCGCAGATCGGCGGCCTCGAACATCGGCACGTCGTTCATCCCTTCGCCGACGGCGACGATGCGCTCGAACTCGCCGCGCAGGGAGGTCACCGCATCGCCCTTGTGGAGGATCTCCTCGACTCCCTCCAGACGTCCGTCGCGCATCCGCGCCCGCGAGGTGAAGCTGCGCACTCCGAGGCGTTCGAGTACCGGCTCGACCCAGAGGTCCAGGTTGCCGGTCACGACGAAGCATTGCCGAGGGCGCGCGGAAATGAACGCCTGGATATGCGGGTCCAGCTCCACCTGCTGACGCAGGGCGCTGTGGATCCACTCCAGGTTCGCGTCGCGCAGCAAGCGGACACGCAGCTTGAAGGATTTGTCGAACGGCAGGAAACCGTCGATGGTGGCCTGGGTCAGCACCTCGATCTCGTCTTCGAGACCGACGGACGACGCGATCAGCGGCAACAGTTCCTGACGGGTCAGGGTTCCATCCAGGTCGAAGCAGTAGGCAGTGCGCACAGAGTCATCCCCGTCGCTGCAGGATCATGAAGTACTGGCGGGTCTCCACACGCTTTTCCAGCGCTTCGGCGAACAGGCAGTCCTCTTCGAGAATCGCAGGCCCTTCCCCTCCGCCGGCCTGTACGAGCATGTCCTTGAGTTCGGCGACGGTGCGATAGACCGCCGAATACTCGTGTTCAAGTTCCTTCGAAAAGAAGCGATCCAGGGTCAGGCGCTGTTCCACGGCTACCGGTTCGCGCAGGTAGATCCGCCCGCCCGGTGCGCACAGCTGCAGCGCCTGGCGCAACAGTTCCTGGCAGTCGCTGTCGTTGAGATAGATGAGTAGTCCCGAGACCAGCAGCAGGTCGTAGGGAGGACTGAGCGCCAGCTCGGCGGGACGGATGTCGGTCGCCGACATCCGCTGGAAAAGCAGCCGCTCGTAGCCGCGCTGCCGTGCCTCGTCGCGGGCTTTCTCCACCAGCGCGGCGGAGAAGTCGATGCCCAGGTAATCGGCCTGCGGCGCTTCCTCGGCCAGCAGCCAGCCCCAGCGCCCGATACCGCAGCCGATGTCGAGGACCCGCCGGGCCATACCGAGGGCGAGTCCCGGAGCGACGCGCAGTTTCTCGCGCCGATCGCGCTCCTCGACCAGTTCCGGCTGCTGGTCCTGATACATCGTCGAACTCAGGGCATTGCGATATTCGCGGGCGGCCCGACCTTCGAAGAAAGCCAGCGTGCTTTCGTAGTCGATAGCGACGGGCCTGCCCTTTATCCGTTGTTTGTCGGTCATTCCGTAGCCTGCTGTCGACTCCGCGCCCCTGCTGGGCTATCGCTTGTCATCCGCTTAACTCAGGTAGTTGAACAGGCTCAAGCCGCGAATCTTGACGAAACTCTGCTGCGCCGCATCCATGATGGTGGATTGCAGGGTCAGCCGTGACAGCGCTTCAGGGTAGTCCAGATCCTGGATCTGTGAGATCACGGCGGTATTCACCAGGGTCACGTCGTCGATGAAGGTTTCCGTCGATTCGGCGACGTTCATCCGCGCGCCGATGCGTCCCTGGCCCGTGAGGATTTGCGAGTTCGACGAGTCCAGGTTGGAGATCGCCACCCCCACCGCGTCGCGGATAGCCAGGTTTCCAGCCGGCGTGTCCTCGGCGCTGAGCAGGGCCTTGCGCAAGTCCGACACGGTATTGAGCAAGCTGCGCTTTTCCTGGTCCGGCTGGCGCTTGATACTGAAGGTGTCGCCGCCCTGCGGCTCGCCGTCGATCTGTACCTTGACGCCGCCGAAGGTGATGAAGTCGCTGGTCTGGGCGTTGTCGTCGATCTTGCCGCTGGCGAGCGTGGCGAAGCTCGGCGGGTTGGGGTCGCTGGTGCTCCAGTCGTAGCCCGGCGGGATCGTCTTGAGGTCGTAGACCACGTAGTTCTTCGCGTCGGTGAAGTGGATACCGACGCCATCGCTGGCCAGCGGTGGCGTGCTCGACGGGAACACCGTGTCGTAGGCTTCCTTGTCCGTCACCAGGCCCAGGGAGATGCTGCTGTCGCTGGGGTTGCCGCTGGCGTCCAGGCCTGCGGCGCCCTTGCCGGTGGAGACCCGGTTGGCGTTGCTGCCGCTTTCGAAAAGGATCTTGCCGTTGTCGCTGATGGCAATGAAGGTGCTGCTGGCGATCTGTACCTCACGCTGGCCTTCGTCGCCGTTGTAGGAGTAGGTACCGTCCGGGTTGCGAACGAACGGCTGGGTATCGCCCTGGCTGCCGGAGAACAAGTACTTGCCGCTGGCATCGCGGCTGTTGAGCAGGTTCAGCAGTTCGTCCTCGCGCTGCGCCAGTTCGGTGGCCAGCGCGTTCTTGTCCGAGGCGTCGAGGCCGCCGTTGCCGGCCTGCACGGCGATCTCGCGGATACGATGGATGACCGTGCCGACCGAATTGAGGATGGTCTCCTCCTGCTGCAGGCTGTTCTTCGCTGCCGTGATGCCCGATTTGTACTGACTGTTGAGCGCCTGCTCCTGGTTCAGCTGAAGCAGCCGGACGGCGCCGACCGGGTCGTCGGCCGGGGTCAGCAGGCGCTTGCCGGCACTGATTTCGGCCTGGGTGCGCGTCAGGTCGGCATAGTTGCGGGAGATGCCACTGACCGAGTTGTTGAAAGCCTGGATCGTTGAAATGCGCATGACGACGGTCTCTCGGTTAAGGCGCTCAGCGGAACGCGCCTATCAGGGTATCGAACAGCGAGCGGGCAACTTGAATGACCTGGGCCGACGCGCTGTAGTACTGCTGGAACTGGATCAGGTTGGCCGCCTCTTCGTCGAGGCTCACCCCGGACAGCGAGTCGCGGCTGTCCTGCGCCTGCTTGAGCACGGTCTGCGAGGCGTCGGCGCTGGCGCGCGCCTGGGCGGTCAGGGTGCCGACCCGCTCCACCAGGCCACCGTAGGCGTCGTTGTAGGTAGACCCCGTGCTGTCGGTACCGCCCACCGTCGGCTTGGTCTGCAAGGCATTCAGGTTGAGGGCGTTGCGGTTGTCCGCAATGCCGTCCTTGTTGAAGCTCAGGGTGAAACTGTCGCCGGTCTGCGGCACGTTGGACAGGTTGAACTCGTAGGTATAGGTCTGGCCGCTGCCCGGATCGGTATAGGCCATGCGCACGCTGTTGCTGGTACCGCTGTTCAGCGTCGGACTGCCGGGCAGCGCGTTGCCGTCCTTGTCGACATAACTCCAACCGGCCGGCAGCGGCGAGGTCATGGTGTAGGTCTTGCCATCCGCGCTGACCGTCGCGCTCAGCGGCAGACCATTGGCGCCGAAGGCGTTCTGCAGAACCGCCGGATCGATCGGCGACGGTCCGTCGACCAGGTTCGGCTGGCCGATGGCGCCGCTGCCGCGGTTGTTGGTGGTCGCCTCGGCGCGAGCGGACCCGGCGAAAGCCAGTTGCGAAGCGTTCTTCAGGGTCGTCTCGATATCGCTGGCGCCGCGCCGGGTCGGCTGCAGGGTGAAGCGGTCGCCCGCGGCCGGCAGTTGGTCGAGGGTCACGCTGAAGCCCTGGTCGACGCCGTTGGCATCCTTGAACGAGAGGGTGTAGGGACCGGTACCGCTGACCGTGACCTGCATGCTTGCGTCGTCGCCCAGGCGCCGCGCGGTGAAATTGGTGCCGTCGAAGTCCAGGCGGAAATCGCTGGAATTCAGCTTGCTGGTATCGGTGATGTTCAGGTTGGCGTGGACATTGCCGGTGTTGCCGTTCTTCGCCAAGACCCGGAGCGCCGTGATGTCCGGATCGTTGATGTCGCCGAACAGGTTGGCGCCGGCCTTGCCCGCCAGGTCTAGGCCCTGCCCCAGTTGCTTGTTGACGGTATCGGCGAAGGTCAGCGCAAGTTGGCCGAGCTTGTTGTAGGAGCTATCCAGGACGGTATCGCGATACGCCAGCAGGCCGCCCATCTGCCCGCCGGAGACCAACCGGGTCACGTTTTGCGTGGAGTCGCCAAGCGTGAGCTGCACCTGGTAGCGGGTCGGGTCGTCCAGCCCCGGCACCACGCTCAGCGTCGAAACGGTATTGCCCACCACCAACGGCTGGCCGCTGCCGATGAACAGGCTGACGCTGTTGTCGTCCTGGGTGACCGCGGTCACGCCGACCATCTCGGAGAGCTTGCGCACCGCTTCGTCGCGCGCGTCCAGCAGATCGTTGGGCACGGCCCCGGCGGATTTCGCCTTGGCGATGGCATCGTTGTACTCGGCCACGCTCTGGCTGAGATTGTTCACCTGCGAGGTCAGGGCACCCAACTGCTGGTTGATCAGGCTGTTCTGCTTGTCCAGTTGGTCGTAGAGGGTATTGAAGGTCTTGCTCAGGCCCTGCGCCTGGGCCAGCACCGCCTCGCGCGCCTCGGTCGAGGACGGGTTCTGCGCAGCGGTCTGCAAGGCGGAAAAGAAACGCTGCATCGCCGGGCTGACCCCGGTGGTGTTATCCGCCAACAGCGAGTTGAGCTGGTCGATCTGGCCCAGGAAAGCGTTCAGCTCGCTGTTCTGGCTGGTGGCGTTGCGCAACTGGCCGGTGAGGAAGTCGCTGGCCAGGCGGCGCACGTCGACGATCTGGCTGCCCGAGCCCATGTAGCCGGCACCGCTGAACTGCGGGATCCGGGTCTGCTGGATGGCATCCTGGCGGCTGTAGCCCGGCGTCTTGACGTTGGTGATGTTGTGCCCGGTGACAGTCAGCCAGGTCTGGCTGGTGCCGAGGCCGGACAGGCCTATCGAGAGTAGGTCGGACATGGGTCAGTTCCTCCTTGCTCAACCCAGAGGCGGCGTGCCGGCGGCGGCGACGGCCTGGTAGGTCTGCATCTGTCTGGCGATCTGCGCCACCTTGCGGGCGTACTGCGGATCGGTGGCGTAGCCGGCGCGCTGCAGTTCCTGCATGAAGCGCTCGGGGTTGGCGGCGCTGTCCAGGGCGTTCTGGTAGCGGTCGTTGCCCTGGAGGAAGCTGACGTAGTCGTGGAAGCTCTGCTCGAACGACGAGTAGGAGCGGAACGCCGCGACTTCCTTGACCGCCTTGCCGCCTTCGTATTCGGTGGTGAGAGCGCGCGCCGAGGCACCATCCCAGCGGCTGCCGGTCTTGATGCCGAACAGGTTGTGGCTGCTGCCGCCATCCTGCTGGCGGATGATCGATTTGCCCCAGCCGGTCTCCAGCGCGGCCTGGGCCACCAGGTAGCGGGCATCGACGCCGATCCGCTCGGCGGCCTTCTGGGCCATCGGCAGCATGGTGGCGATGAACTCGTCGGCCGAGGCGAACATCGACTTGCCCCTGGCCAGCGGCGGCTGGGCGATGCGCCGGCTGCCCTGGCTGTCGACGCCATCGGTGGAGAAACCGCGGCGGCTCGCCGCCGGGTAGCTCTGCGCCGGCAGGTAGCTGTCCTGGCCCAGGCTCTGCATCTGGCTGGCGGCCGGCGAGGCGGAGGGAACGATGCCGGCGAGCATGCGCTCGGTCAGCTTGCCCGGCAGCGCCAGGCGCCTCTGGTTGAGCAGCTTCGAGTCGTCGCGGCCGGCTTCCGGCATCGGCAGGGCCTTGCCGGCCTGCGCGCTGGGGTTGCTCGGCCAGCGACCGGCGCCGTTCTCGGCGACCCGGGCGAACGGGTTTTCGCCGTTGCCCCTGGAGCCTTGCTTCATCTTCGACAACTGGCGCACCAGCACGTCGGCCAGGCCGATGCCGCCGGCATTCTTCGACAGGCTCACCGACAGTTGCTGGTCGTACATGTCCTGGTACTGCTTGGTGGTCTGGCTGTTCATGAAATTGCCGTCGCCCAGCGCTTCGTTGGCCGAACGCATGGATTTGAGCATCTCGTTGAGGAACAGCGATTCGAATTCCTGGGCGACCTTGCGGATGTTCGCCTCGCCGTCGCGGTCCTTGCCGACCTTGAGCTGGTTGAGGCGGTTGAGATCGGTATAGGAGCCGCTGTCGGGGCCTGCGCCGATACCGCTGAGCAAACGGGAATCCATGGCGTCGTCCTCAGATCACGATCAAGTCGGCCTGCAACGCGCCGGCCTGCTTCAGGGCTTCGAGGATCGCCATCAGGTCGCTCGGCGCGGCGCCGACCTGGTTCACCGCGCGGACGATGTCGTCCAGGGTGGTGCCGGGACCGAACTTGAACATCGGCTTGGTCTCCTCCTCGGCGTTCACCCGCGAGCGCGGCACCACCGCGGTCTGGCCGTTGGAGAAGGCACCGGGCTGGCTGACGATCGGGTCCTCGGTGATGCTCACGGTCAGGCTGCCGTGGGTGACGGCGGCCGGCGATACCTTGACGTTCTGGCCGATGACGATGGTGCCGGTGCGCGAATTGATGATGACCTTGGCCACCGCCTCGCCCGGCTGCACGTCGAGGTTCTCCAGGATCGACAGGTAGTCGACCCGCTGGTTCGGGTCGAGCGGCGCGCTGACCCGCACCGAGCCGCCGTCCACCGCATGGGCGACGCCCGGACCGAGCAGTTCGTTGATGCGGTCGACGATGCGCTTGGCAGTGGTGAAGTCCGGGCGGTTGAGGTTCAGCGTCAGGCTGTTGCCCTGGTCGAAGCCGCTCGGCACCGCGCGTTCGACGGTGGCGCCGGCCGGGATACGTCCGGCGGACGGTACGTTGACGGTGATCTTCGAGCCGTCGCGGCCTTCGGCGTCGAAGCCGCCGACCACCAGGTTGCCCTGGGCGACCGCGTAGACCTGGCCGTCGATACCTTTCAGCGGAGTCATCAGCAGGCTGCCGCCGCGCAGGCTCTTGGCGTTGCCGATGGACGACACGGTGACGTCGATCGGCTGGCCCGGCTTGGCGAACGGCGGCAGGTCGGCATGCACCGATACCGCGGCGACGTTCTTCAACTGCACGTTGCCGACGTTGGCCGGCACCTTGATGCCGAACTGCGCCAGCATGTTGTTGAAGGTCTGCAGGGTGAACGGCGTCTGCGTGGTCTGGTCGCCGCTGCCGCTCAGGCCGACCACCAGGCCATAGCCGATCAACTGGTTGGTCCGCACGCCCTGGATGCTGGCGATATCCTTCAACCGCTCGGCCTGGGCCGCGCCGGCGGCCAGGAGCAGCGCGGCGAGGGCCAGCAGGTGCTTGAACTTGGTCATCGCGAGCGTCCTCAGAACGGCCACAGCGGGCTGAGGAAGAAGCGGTCCAGCCAGCCCGGCTGACTGGCATCGGCGAAGGCGCCGGTGCCGGAATAGGTGATCCGGGCGTCGGCCACGCGGGTCGAGGACACGGTGTTGTCGGTGGCGATATCGTCGGCGCGGACCAGGCCGGCGATGCGCACCAGCTCGTTGCCGGTGTTCAGGGTCATCCACTTCTCGCCGCGCACGGAGAGGATGCCGTTGGGCAGCACCTCGGCCACGGTCACGGTGATCGAGCCGGTCAGGCTGTTGCTCTGCCCCGCCTGGCTATCGCCCTTGGCGTCGCGCGAGCCGCCGTATTCGGCGCTGAGGCTGAGGTCGCCGCCGCCGATCGGGTTGTTGGTGGTCATGCCGCTGCCGAACAGCGAAGTCAGCCCCATCTTGGTCTTGCTGTCCTTCTGGATATCGGAGTTGGCTTTCTTGCTCGCCTGGGTCTTCTCGTTGAGGGTGATGGTGATGATGTCGCCCACGCGGAAGGCCTTGCGGTCGTCGTAGAGGTTCTGCTCGAAACCGGCCTGGTAGATCGCGCCGTTGTTCTGCGCGGCGGGCAGCGGGGTGCGCGGCAGCACCGGCGCGTAGTACGGATCGTTCGGCTTCGGCGGTGGATTGACGCAACCGCCCAGGGCGGTGGCGATGCCAAGCAGGGAGACGATCATCAGCCGGTTCATATCAAGCTACCTCGCGGCGTACAGCCAGGGCCCGGTCAGGGCCCGTCAAAGATTCTGGGTGACGAAGGACAACATCTGGTCGGCGGTGGAGATGACCTTGGAGTTCATCTCGTAGGCGCGCTGGGTGGTGATCATGTTCACCAGTTCCTCGACCACGTTGACGTTGGAGTTTTCCAGGGTGTTCTGGGCAACCGTGCCGAGGCCGTTGAGACCCGGCGTACCGACCTGCGGCGCGCCGCTGGAGCCGGTTTCCAGGAACAGGTTGTTGCCGATGGCCTGCAGGCCGGCCGGGTTGATGAAGTCGGCGGTCTGGATGTTGCCGATCACCTGCGGCTGGGCGTTGCCGGTGATGGTCACCGAGACGGTGCCGTCCTGGCCGACGGTGAAGGTCTGGGTCTCGTTGGGCACCACGATCGCTGGCTCCAGGGCGAAGCCGTTGGAGGTGACGATCTGCCCGTCGGAGTTCAGGTGGAAGCTGCCGTCGCGGGTGTAGGACACGGTGCCGTCCGGCAGCAGGACCTGGAAGAAGCCGCGCCCGTTGACCGCCATGTCCAGCGGCTGCTCGGTGGTCTGCAGGCTGCCCGGGGTGAAGATCTTCTGGGTGCCGACGACGCGCACACCGGTACCCAGTTGCAGGCCCGAAGGCAGCTCGCTGTCCTGGGTCGACTGGCCGCCCGGCTGGCGCCGGATCTGGTACAGCAGGTCCTGGAACTCCGCGCGGTCGCGCTTGAAGCCGGTGGTGGATACGTTGGCCAGGTTGTTGGAAATGGTGGTCAGGTTCATGTCCTGGGCGGACAGACCGGTCTTGCTGACCCACAGTGCCGATAACATCGTCGTGCTCCTCGGGTGCCGGTTTTATGGCACCACGCTCAAGTGATTAGCTGATTTGCAAAACCCGCGCCATGGCCGCCGAATCGTCCTCGGCGGTGCGCATCATCTTCACGTGCAGCTCGAATTGACGGGACAGCGAGAGGATCGCGGTCATCTCTTCCACCGCGTTCACGTTGCTGCTTTCCAGGAAACCGGAGACCACCTTCACGTTGGCGTCGGCCAGCGGCGCCTGCTCGCCCGGCTGCGGCTTGTAGTGCAGCAGGCCGTCGGTACCCTTCTCCATCTGCTTCAGGTTCGGGTTGACCAGTTTGATCCGGTCCACCACGGCGACCACGTTGGGGTTCTCGCCAAGGGCGCGGATGCTGATGGTGCCGTCCTGGCCGATCTCCACCTTTTCCTCCGGCGGCACGGCGATCGGCCCACCGTTGCCGAGCACCGGCAAGCCGTCGCCGGTGCGCAGCATGCCGAGGGCGTCGATATGCATGCCGGCGGTACGCACGTAGGCCTCGCTGCCATCCGGCGCCTGGACCGCGACGAAGCCGTCGCCGTCGATGGCGATGTCCAGCTCGTTGCCGGTTTCCTGGAGGCTGCCATGGCTGAAATCGGTACCGGGCCGCTCG
Source organism: Pseudomonas sp. TZ252 (assembly GCF_056110345.1). NCBI lineage: Bacteria > Pseudomonadati > Pseudomonadota > Gammaproteobacteria > Pseudomonadales > Pseudomonadaceae > Pseudomonas > Pseudomonas sp. TZ252. Next base: position 366,401 of record NZ_CM148566.1, read on the forward strand.
CTCATGGCGAATACCCGCGCCGGGAAGCTGTCGCCGAACACCTGCATCGAACGCGCCTGCTCGAAGTCGCGACGAAAGCCGCTGGTCGAGATGTTCGCCAGGTTGTTGGCATGAGCACGCATCGCCAGGGTGTTCTGGCTGGCCCCGCTCATGGAGACGTACAGCATCTTGTCCATCGAATCCTCCAGGCACCGGCACAATCCGCCGGGCTTTCTTGCAGGTTATCCAGCAAGCGCCGTGCCAGAATTCGAAAAAACAATTAATACATTGATTTAAAAGGATTTTATAAAACAGAAAGCCTCCTTTCGGAGGCTTCGGGGGCAACCCCTGGCCATGGGTTGCCGCTGGCGGCAAGGGCCTTGCCGGTGCCCGGACGGCACCGGCACGCCGTCATCAGCGCAGGTTGATGATGGTCTGGGTCACCGCATCCTCGGTCTGGATGGTCTTGGCATTGGCCTGGTAGTTGCGCTGGTGGACGATGAGGTTCACCAGTTCGTTGGAGATGTCCACGTTGGACGCTTCCAGCGCGCCGGATTGCAACGCCCCCAGGGTGCCCGAGCGCGGCGCGCCGACCGCCGGCTCGCCGGACTCCGAGGACTGCACCCAGGAGGTCTTGCCGATCGGCGTCAGGCCCTGGATGTTGGCGAAGTTGGCCAGCACCACCTGGCCCTGCACCTTGGACTGGCCGTTGGTGTAGCGGGCGAAGATCACCCCGGTGTCGTCGATTTCCAGGCCTGCCAGCTGACCGGTGGTGTAGCCGTCCTGGATCGGGTTGCTCTGGGCGAACGCGGTGGAGTACTGGGTGGTCTTGCGCATGTCGAAGGAGATGCCGCTGGCGGCACCGGTCGCGCCATTCCAGGCGTAGGTCGGCGGGGTCTTGCCGTCCGAGGCCGCCGGAATCCAGCCGGTGCCGGGAGTCGGCGGATTGCCGGTGGCCGGGCTGAACTGGATCACGTTGGTGGTCGCGTCGATGCTGAAGCCCGGCCCGCTGGTGCTGCCGTCCGGAGCCCGTACCGAGGTCATCTGGCCGCTGGCGTCGAAGGTGACGTTGAAGCTCATCGGCGTCTTGTTCGACGGGTCGAGCGGATTGACCCCGTCGATCAGCACTTTCATGGTCCAGCTGTTCTCCGGAATCGGCGGGGTCGCATTCGGATCCGGCTCGTTCTTGATGAAGAACTGGCTCATGGTGTGGGAGTTGCCCTGGCTGTCATAGATGCCCAGCGAAGAGGACGAGTTGTAGGTAGCGGCGTCGGACGGATCGAACGGCGTCACGGTCGGCGGCTTCAGCGTCGAGTTGAGGTTGTACGACTGCTGGATGCTCGAGGTGGCCTGCGGCGCCTGATTGGCGCGCTCGACCTTGAGGTCGGTGACCACGCCGTTCTGCAACTGGCCGTTCGGCCCGACGGCATAGCCCTGCAGGCGGTAGCCGTTGTTGTCGACGATGAAATCCTGCTTGTCGGTATTGAAGTAGCCGGCGCGGGTGTAGCTGATCGCCCCGTTGTTGCTGGTGACGAAGAAGCCGTTGCCGTTGATGGCCAGGTCCAGCACGCTGTTGGTCGAGTCGATGTTGCCCTGCTTGAACATCTGCGAGACGTCCGAGAGCAGCACGCCGCTGCCCTGCGGGTTGCTGCCCGAACCCAGCACCGAGGCGGCGTAGACGTCGGCGAACTCCGCGCGGGATTGCTTGAAGCCTACGGTGCCGGCGTTGGCGATGTTGTTGCCGGTGACGTTCAGGCCGCTGGAGGCCGCCTGGATGCCGCTCAGGCCGATGTTGAAACTCATGGATAGCTCCTTGCCGGAAACGCCGGCTTACTGGCCGATGATCTGTACTTTGGACAGCGCGATGCTGCCCAGGCCTGCGAGGTTGAGCATCAGCTCGCCGCCGTTCTGCCCCAGGGTGACGCTGTCGACGTTGGCCGGCAGGTAGGTCTGGAGCCCGTAGGTCTTGCCGTCGATCGAGGTCTGCGCCTCGAACTTGTAGGTGCCCGGCGGCATGATGTTGCCGCTGCTGTCCTTGCCGTCCCACATGAAGCTGACGCTGCCGGCAGCCTGCTGGCCGAGGTTGATGCGATTGACCACGGTGCCCTTGTCGTCGTAGACGTTGACCCATACGTTGCTGCTGGAGACCGGCAGGTTGAGGGACGCCTTGAAGGTGTCCTTGGTGTCCACCACCGACTTGTCGGTCGCCACGATGACCTTGCGCCCCACCAGCGACGAGGCTTGCAGGGCCTGCGACGACTGGTAGTTGGAGAGAATGCTCTCCATGCTCTTGTTCAGCGACTGCACGCCTTCCACGGTGCTGAACTGGGCCAGTTGGGCGATGAACTCGCCGTTCTGCTGCGGCGACATCGGGTCCTGGTTCTTCAACTGGGCCACCAGCAGCTTGAGGAATTCGTCCTTGCCAAGGTTGCTGCTGCCCTTGACGCTCTGCCCGGTCTCGGTGGCGCCGCTGCCGGCGGCGCGCTTGCTGCCGTTGACGTTGCCGGTGTTGCTGCTGGTGCCGCTGACGTTATCGATGCTCATGCTCTACTCCGCTCACTGACCCAGGGTCAGGACCTTCTGCATCATCTGTTTGGCGGTATTCATCATTTCCGCGTTGGTCTGGAAGGCACGGCTGGCGGAAATCATGTCGGCCATTTCCTCGACCACGTTCACATTGGGGTAATACACGTAGCCGTTGGCATCCGCGGCCGGATGGTTCGGCTCGTAGCGCGGCATCAGCGAACTCTGGTCCTCGACGATGCCCAGCACCTGCACGCCGGCGCCGGAGCTGTCCTGGTCGGCGAACAGCGAGCCGCTGTCGCCCTGGGCCTGCTGGAACATGGTGGAGAACACCGGATGGCGGGCGCGGTAGGTCTTGTCGACGCTGGAGGAAACCGTCTCGGCGTTGGCGATGTTGCTGGCCACGGTGTTCAGGCGGGTGCTCTGGGCGCTCATGCCGCTACCGGCAATGTTGAAGACACTGGCGAGGGACATGGCGGTTACTCTCCACGCAGGGCGCTGACCAGCCCTTTGAATTTGCTGTTGAGGAAGGTGAAGGACGCCTGGAAGTGCATGGCGTTCTCGGCGTAGTTGGCCTGCTCGATCTGGGCGTCGACAGTGTTCTGGTCGATCGACGGCTGGACCGGGATGCGGTACTGCAGGCTGCCCTCGCCCATGCCGAAACCTTCGGCGGCGATATGCCGCTCGTTGGTGGTGCGGGTGGCGAAGGTACCCTTGGCGGCCTTGTCCTTCTGCTCGGCGAGAACCGCGGCGAAGTCCAGGTCGCGAGCCTTGTAGTTCGGGGTATCGGCGTTGGCCAGGTTGTTGGCCAGCACTTCGGCGCGCTGGGCGCGGAAGCTGAGGGCCTGCTGGTGGATACCGAGTGCTCTGTCGAAACTGATGCTCATGGCTGCGAACCTGTTTGCCGGTGTGGCTTTCGTCGCCAACACTTCAGCAAGGCCCGTGCCAAATTATTAAAAACCTTTATATTCAATAACTTGAGTTTATTTAAGGGCAACCCGGAAGCGGCAAGCGGCAAGCCGTTTCCGCTTGCCGGCAAGGGTGGCAAGCCCCTGGAACGGCTTCTCCGGCAAACGAAAAAAGGCCCGATATCGTCGATATCGGGCCTTTCCCATGCTTCCGGCCGCCAGGGACACGGCTCACTCGTGGCGAATGATCCGCTCGAGATCCACCGGTTCGCCGGGATGGGCATGCAGCTTGGCGCGAATGTCCTCGAACATCGCATCGTATTCCTTGTGCACCCGGGTGATCGCGCCGAACTTCGGGTGCAGGCCGTGCTTCTGGGCGACCCGCGTGGCATCGCTGGCGAAGTTGAAGGCGGTATCGCGCGGCAGCTCGAAGGAGTCGCTGAACGGCTTGCCGTCGATCTCGCCGTCCATGTCGAAGTGCACATAGGCGCCGGATTCGGCGTTCTGCCGCACCTCGTAGCGGATATGGATATTGATGTCCTGCTGGTCGAGGCCGGGCAGGCTGACCAGATGGAGGTGGCCTGGTTCGAACATGACGAATCTCCTGGTGGGAATCGGAATCAGTCTAGCCAGGGTCGAGCGAAAGAAAACCGCCCTGGATCAGTGCAACGTCGCTTTTTCCGCGCGTTCCTGAATGACCACCCAGGGCGCCACCACCACCGCCCAGAGGGTCGGGTCGCGTTCGAGGAAGTCCTTGGCCGCATCCTCCCCGACCTTGCTCAGGCCGCCGCCGGAAAGCCAGGCGGCGACCTTCTCGCGGTCGTCCCCGGCCAGGGCCTCGGCGACTTCCACCAGGTCCAGCGCGGCATCGACCTGGAGCAAGGCGCCACGGGCGAAAAACGGTTGCAGCTCGGCCCAGGAAATGACCGCGGTCTCGCCGAGCAGCTTGGCATAGAGGGTGCTAGTTTGTTCTGTCATGGGATCTACCTGGATTGCATGGGCGCCATGATAACGCCCGCCGGTAGCCCACGACAGCCGAAGGGAAACCGGGCCCAGGGAGGTGAGGCAGGTCCGCGCCGTTTTTCTATACGTTTATGTCAACCAGGCGACACGACTCACGGGAGCTCGCCGTGCCGTGCTTTTCAAGCGACGAAGCGCCGCTCTACACTGTACCGGTACAGTTCCCGGGGTCCGTCCATGACGATCACCCGGTCTCCTCCGGCCCCCGCGGCCGCGAGACTACAACAATGACAACACACAAGAAGAGTGGAGCACTATGAAGAAGGGTACTCAGCGTCTATCCCGCCTGTTCGCCGCGATGGCCATTGCCGGGTTCGCCAGCTACTCCATGGCCGCCGACACCATCAAGATCGCCCTGGCTGGCCCGGTCACCGGTCCGGTAGCCCAGTACGGCGACATGCAGCGCGCCGGTGCGCTGATGGCAATCGAACAGATCAACAAGGCAGGCGGCGTGAACGGCGCGCAACTCGAAGGCGTGATCTACGACGACGCCTGCGATCCCAAGCAGGCCGTGGCGGTCGCCAACAAGGTGGTCAACGACGGCGTCAAGTTCGTGGTCGGCCATGTCTGCTCCAGCTCCACCCAACCCGCCACCGACATCTATGAAGACGAAGGCGTGCTGATGATCACCCCGTCGGCCACCGCCCCGGAAATCACCTCGCGCGGCTACAAGCTGATCTTCCGCACGATCGGCCTGGACAACATGCAGGGCCCGGTGGCCGGCAAGTTCATCGCCGAACGCTACAAGGACAAGACCATCGCGGTACTGCACGACAAGCAGCAGTACGGCGAAGGCATCGCCACCGAGGTGAAGAAGACCGTGGAAGACGCCGGCATCAAGGTTGCCGTCTTCGAAGGCCTGAACGCCGGCGACAAGGACTTCAACGCGCTGATCAGCAAGCTGAAGAAAGCCGGCGTGCAGTTCGTCTACTTCGGCGGCTACCACCCAGAAATGGGCCTGCTGCTGCGCCAGGCCAAGCAGGCCGGGCTGGACGCGCGCTTCATGGGCCCGGAAGGGGTCGGCAACAGCGAAATCACCGCGATCGCCGGCGACGCTTCGGAAGGCATGCTGGCGACCCTGCCGCGCGCCTTCGAGCAGGATCCGAAGAACAAGGCCCTGATCGACGCCTTCAAGGCGAAGAACCAGGATCCGAGCGGCATCTTCGTCCTGCCCGCCTATTCCGCGGTCACAGTGATCGCCAAGGGCATCGAGAAAGCCGGCGAGGCCGATCCGGAGAAGGTCGCCGAGGCCCTGCGCGCCAACACCTTCGAGACTCCCACCGGGAACCTCGGGTTCGACGAGAAGGGCGACCTGAAGAACTTCGACTTCACCGTCTACGAGTGGCACAAGGACGCCACCCGGACCGAGGTCAAGTAAGCATCGTTGCAGTACGGAGCCCACGTCACCCACCGTGGGCTTTGTTTTAGTACCCGCATGATTCCGCGAGCGGCGGCCCGGCAAGGGCAGGCGAAGACCGGCAGCGTTCACTCCTGGTGGACGGGAGCGCGGCTTTCCCCTGCCTCCCGCCGGCCCGCCGCGCGCCGGATCGTGACGGGTCTCAGCAGCGTTCCGGCCCCACACCCGCGAGCCGAACGTCTACCTGCCGTACAACGGCGGGCGTTTAGCGAGAGAGTCCCATGCCCGAGATTTATCATTACCTACAACAATTGGTTAACGGCCTGACCGTCGGCAGCACCTATGCGCTGATCGCGATCGGCTACACCATGGTCTACGGCATCATCGGCATGATCAACTTCGCCCACGGCGAGGTGTACATGATCGGCTCGTACATCGCCTTCATCGCCATCACCCTGCTGGCGATGATGGGGCTGGACAGCGTTCCGCTGATGATGCTCGCCGCATTCGCCGCCAGCATCATCGTCACCAGTGCCTTCGGCTACAGCATCGAGCGGGTCGCCTACCGCCCGTTGCGCGGCGGCAACCGCCTGATCCCGCTGATCTCCGCGATCGGCATGTCGATCTTCCTGCAGAACGCCGTGATGCTCTCGCAGGACTCCAAGGAAAAGGCCATCCCGACCCTGCTGCCCGGCAACTTCGTGTTCGGCGAAAGCAGCATGAACGGCGTGGTGATCTCCTATATGCAGATCCTGATCTTCGTCGTCACCTTCCTGGTGATGTTCGGCCTCACCCTGTTCATCTCCCGCTCCCGCCTGGGCCGCGCCTGCCGCGCCTGCGCCGAGGACCTGAAGATGACCAACCTGCTGGGTATCAACAGCAACAACATCATCGCCCTCACCTTCGTCATCGGCGCCGCCCTGGCCGCCGTCGCCGCGGTGCTGCTGGGCATGCAGTACGGCGTGATCAACCCCGGGATCGGCTTCCTCGCCGGGATCAAGGCGTTCACCGCCGCGGTGCTCGGCGGCATCGGCAGCATCCCCGGCGCCATGCTCGGCGGCCTGCTGCTGGGCGTCGCCGAAGCCTTCGGCGCCGACGTGTTCGGCGACCAGTACAAGGACGTGGTGGCCTTCGGCCTGCTGATCCTGGTGCTGCTGTTCCGACCTACCGGCATCCTCGGTCGTCCGGAGGTGGAAAAAGTATGAGCCAGTCCCTCAAGCGCGCGCTGTTCAGCGCCCTCCTCGTGATCCTGGTGTCCTATCCGATCCTAGGCCTGAAGCTGCGCACCGTCGGCATCAAGCTCGAGGTCCTCGGCGCCGATGCGCAGACCCTCTGGACCATCGCCGCGGCCGCCCTGGCCATGTTCGTCTGGCAGCTGTTCCGCGACCGCATCCCGCTCAAGCTGGGTCGCGGCGTCGGCTACAAGGTCAACGGCAGCGGCCTGAAGAACTTCCTCAGCCTGCCATCGACCCAGCGCTGGGCGGTCCTCGCCCTGGTCGTGGTGGCTTTCGTCTGGCCGTTCTTCGCCTCGCGCGGGGCGGTGGACATCGCCACCCTGATCCTGATCTACGTGATGCTCGGCATCGGCCTGAACATCGTGGTCGGCCTGGCCGGCCTGCTCGATCTCGGCTACGTCGGCTTCTACGCGGTAGGTGCCTACACCTACGCGCTGCTCGCCGAGTACGCCGGGTTCGGCTTCTGGACCGCCCTGCCGATCGCCGGGATGATGGCCGCGCTGTTCGGCTTCCTCCTCGGCTTCCCGGTGCTGCGCCTGCGCGGCGACTACCTGGCGATCGTGACCCTCGGCTTCGGCGAGATCATCCGCATCCTGCTGCGCAACATGACCGAGATCACCGGCGGCCCCAACGGCATCGGCTCGATCCCCAAGCCGACCCTGTTCGGCCTGACCTTCGAACGCCGCGCGCCGGAAGGCATGCAGACCTTCCACGAGTTCTTCGGCATCGCCTACAACACCAACTACAAGGTCATCCTGCTCTACGTGGTGGCCCTGCTGCTGGTGCTGCTGGCCCTGTTCGTGATCAACCGGCTGATGCGCATGCCGATCGGTCGCGCCTGGGAAGCGCTGCGCGAGGACGAAGTGGCCTGCCGCGCTCTCGGTCTCAACCCGACCATCGTCAAGCTCTCCGCCTTCACCATCGGCGCCAGCTTCGCCGGTTTCGCCGGCAGCTTCTTCGCCGCCCGCCAGGGCCTGGTGACGCCTGAGTCCTTCACCTTCATCGAGTCGGCGATGATCCTTGCGATCGTCGTGCTCGGCGGCATGGGTTCGCAGCTCGGCGTGATACTCGCCGCGGTGGTGATGGTGCTGCTCCAGGAAATGCGCGGGTTCAACGAATACCGCATGCTGATCTTCGGCCTGACCATGATCGTGATGATGATCTGGCGTCCCCAGGGACTGCTGCCGATGCAACGCCCGCACCTGGAGCTGAAGCCATGAGCCGACCGATTCTCGAAGTGAGCGGCCTGACCATGCGCTTCGGCGGCCTGCTGGCCGTCAACGGCGTCAACCTGAAGGTCGAGGAAAAGCAGGTGGTCTCGATGATCGGCCCGAACGGCGCCGGCAAGACCACCGTGTTCAACTGCCTGACCGGCTTCTACCAGCCCACCGGCGGCCTGATCCGCCTCGACGGCGAGGAGATCCAGGGCCTGCCCGGTCACAAGATCGCTCGCAAGGGCGTGGTGCGGACCTTCCAGAACGTCCGCCTGTTCAAGGAAATGACCGCGGTGGAGAACCTGCTGGTCGCCCAGCACCGCCACCTCAACACCAACTTCCTCGCCGGCCTGTTCAAGACCCCGGCATTCCGCCGCAGCGAGCGCGAGGCCATGGAGTACGCCGCGCACTGGCTGGAGGAAGTCAACCTTACCGAGTTCGCCAACCGCAGCGCCGGCACCCTCGCCTACGGCCAGCAGCGACGCCTGGAGATTGCCCGCTGCATGATGACCCGCCCGCGGATCCTCATGCTCGACGAGCCGGCCGCCGGCCTCAACCCGAAGGAGACCGACGACCTCAAGGCGCTGATCGCCAAGCTGCGCAGCGAGCACAACGTGACGGTATTGCTGATCGAGCACGACATGAAGCTGGTGATGAGCATTTCCGACCATATCGTGGTGATCAACCAGGGCGCCCCCCTGGCCGACGGGACGCCGGAGCAGATCCGCGACAACCCGGACGTGATCAAGGCTTATCTGGGGGAAGCGTGAGCATGCTGAGTTTCGACAAGGTTTCCACCTACTACGGCAAGATCCAGGCGCTGCACGACGTCAGCGTGGAAGTGAAGAAGGGCGAGATCGTCACCCTGATCGGCGCCAACGGCGCCGGCAAGTCGACCCTGCTGATGACGCTCTGCGGCTCGCCGCAGGCGGCCAGCGGCAGCATCCGCTACGAAGGCGAGGAACTGGTCGGCCTGCCCTCCTCCACCATCATGCGCAAGAGCATCGCGGTGGTCCCGGAAGGCCGCCGGGTCTTCTCCCGCCTGACGGTGGAAGAAAACCTGGCGATGGGCGGCTTCTTCACCGACAAGGACGACTACCAGGTGCAGATGGACAAGGTGCTGGAACTCTTCCCGCGCCTGAAGGAACGCTACGAACAGCGCGCCGGGACCATGTCCGGCGGCGAACAGCAGATGCTCGCCATCGGCCGCGCGCTGATGAGCAAGCCAAAGCTGTTGCTGTTGGACGAACCTTCGCTCGGCCTGGCGCCGATCATCATCCAGCAGATCTTCGAGATCATCGAGCAGCTGCGTCGCGAAGGCGTCACCGTGTTCCTCGTCGAGCAGAACGCCAACCAGGCGTTGAAGCTCGCCGATCGCGCCTACGTGCTGGAGAACGGCCGGATCGTCATGCACGACACCGGCGCCGCCCTGCTGACCAACCCGAAGGTGCGCGACGCCTACCTCGGCGGCTGAGCACCGTCCCGCCGGAGACTTCAGCGCATAAAAAAACGGCCCTCACGGGCCGTTTTTTTATGCCGAGGCGTACCGGCTACAGGCCGTAGCGCTCGATAGCGTCCAGGTGCGGCTGGGTGTCGACCTCCGCCGCTTCCGCCAGGCGCAGCCAGCACATGCGGTGCGGCCATTGCCCGGTGGCCTCCTGCAACGCCTGGTGCAGGTCGCGCGGCGCCTGCTGCGCGGGTGTCGCGACGGTGAAGTAGATCGCCCGCAGTTCCTCGCCGCTGCTGGCATCGGTGACCTGGTAGTCGCGGTTGCTGTGCACCCAGACCTTCCAGCCGCGCGCGTCGAGCGTTTCGCGGAAGGCGTCGAAGGCCTCGTCGCCCGGATAGACGCCGTCCACCAGCCAGCTCGGCGAGTAACCACCGCTCTCGAGGACGTGCACCACCGCATAGGTGGGAACGAAACGCTTGCGCTCCTCCTCGTCTTCCGGAGCCGGATAGATCAGGCCGGCGTCGAACACCACCCAGTCACCGACCCGCTGGCTGCGATTGCCCGGCGCGTTCTCGAGGACCCGCGCGGTCACCGGGCCGGTGCGCCGGGCGTAGTAGTCGAGCGCTTCGCCATCCTCGATGTAACGGACGATCACCCAGCCCCAGTCTTCCTCGATCGGTCCGTCGCCGGCGGCGAACTCCATGCCCATGCCGGCAGCGACCTCGCGCAGCATCGTCCAGTCGCGCGCGGCGCTGGCGGCGGTCATCTGGTCCCACTGCACCGACTGCGGCTCCTCCAGCTTGCCGGCCAGACGCTGGTAGGCCAGCGCCGCCTCGGCGAAGCGATCCTGCTCCATCAGCGCCTTACCCAGCAGGCTGTGGGCTCCCAGCGAGCCGGGAGAAATTTCCAGCACCGATTGGCAGGCGCGCTCCAGCTCCGGCCAGTCGTTGAGTTTCTCGGCCAGCTTGACTTCGCTCCACAGCGCGATCAGCGGCACGCTGTCGGCGTAGAGCCGGCCGAGGCGCTTGACCTGGTCGTACTCGCCGCGGGCCAGCAAGGCATTGAGCAGGTAGTAGGCCAGTTGCTGCTCCTCGTCGGTGTGGCGCTCGACGTACTCCCAGAGCAGGTCGATGGCCTCGTCGTCGGCGGAGCAGGCCTGTAGCGCCGAGGCGGCCACTTCGCGCAAGGCGGTGTCGTCGGGCCGCTCGGCCAGCGCCTGGAGCAGCCACTGCACTTCTTTCTCCGGGTTGCGCGGCGCGTCTTCGCTGCCCTGAGCAGCCAGCCAGTCGAGCAACTCCGCAGCCGGCACCGGCAGCTCCTGCTGCTGCGGCGCGGCATCGATCTCCTCCCTCAACCCGGCGAGCAACTGGCTGGCGCCCCGATCGCGCTGCAACTGTTGAGCATGCTGTTCGGCCAGCGCCAGGTGGCGCCTGGCGCTCCATACCGAACCGCGTTGCAACGCGAGGCGGATGGCCTGGCTGGCAACATCGATGACCACCCGGTGCGCGCCCTTCTGCGAGTAGTGTTCGAGCATCTGCTGCAGGCGCCCGCCGAAGTCCCAGGTGTTGCGCTCAGGGGTCCGTTGCAGCAGCAGGTAGACGGCGCGCAGCCAGATCGTACGGTAGCGCGGGGCAATCTCGGAGAACGGCAGCAGCGCCTCCAGGGCCTCCTCGTCGCGCCCCAGCAACGCCAGGCCGTGGGCCTTGTACAGACGCCGTGGCTGGCTGATGTTGTTCCACTCCGCGCCCTCGACCTTCTCCTCCATCTCGCCGATCAGGGCCAGCGCCTGTTCCGCGCGCCCCAGGTTCAGCAGGATCGCCACACGCATCTCCAGGAGGCTGTCGAATACCTCCTCGCCGGCGGCGAGGATCTTCTTCTCCTGTTCGGCCAGGAAGGCCAGGGCATCTTCGCCGCGCCCGTCGTCGAGCAGCGCCTCGGCCTTCTCGTTGCTCAGACAGTGGAAGCAGGCCCAGGTCGGGTCGATCCGCGCCAGGGTCTCGTCGCACACCTCGATGCGTTCCTCCACCCAGCCCGGGCCGTCGACGTTGGCGTAGCACGACGCCAGGTCCTGGGTCACGCAGACCGACTGCGGGCAGGCCTGGGTGTCGTCGCGGTTGGCCAGTTCGAACAGGGAAACGGCGTCGGCCAGGGCGGTCTCACCCTCCAGTTGGTTGCCGACCCGGTTACGCATTTCCCAGTGGCGGACGAAGATTTCCAGCCACGGGTTGTTCAACGTCCGGCTCAGCGCCTTGACCTCCGGCAACAGCGCCTCGGCGCGCTCCACCTCGAGGTCGCAGACGTACGCGGTGAGTTCGTCGATCAGCCGCGCACTCTGCTCCTGGCCGGCCTCACGCAGGTCGGCGCGGAGCTTCTCCACCCAGTTCCAGATATCCATATGCTTCAGTCTCCATCAGGCGTGTTGCGAATTTTCTTATTGCCCCAGCAGGCGCTTCACCGAATCGGCGAGTCCGGCCAGGGCCTGGTTCAGCGAGGTCGCGGGCTGGCCGCGTCCCTGTCCGGCGATGATCACTTTGAACGAGCGCAGCAGCAACGCCGCATGGGCCGCTTCGTCGCGTTCCTCGCCGACGGCCGCGAGCAGCGCCTGCACCGCCGGATTGTCGAGGTTGACGTAGAGCCGGCTCGGCTGGCGATTGTCGAGCTTGCGGGTGAACTGCCGAGCCAGGCGCAACGCCGCGGTGGAAATACGCTTGTCGGCCTCGTCGTCCTCCAGTCGCCGCTTGAGTTCGGCGTCGCGGTCGGGCACCACCACAAGCGGCAATTCCTCGGGGCTGAAGCGGGCGATCACCAGTTGCTCCTCGGCGCCGCCCAGGTGTTCGGCCAGCCAGCCGGTCTCGCGCTCGGGCAGTCGGTCGAGGCGGAACAACTGGCGGTTGCCCTGCTCGGTGCCCAGCTCCACCAGGCGCATCCCCTTGGCCTGCGCCCAGCGACGGAGGAAGGGTACTACCGCATAGCGATTGCCATGGGCCACCGGTACGCCCATGGCACGGAACAGCATTTCCTCGAAGCCGCTGTCGTTGTCCAGCAGCACATGCACCGCTCCGCGCGAAAGGAGTTCGGAAGCCGGGAGGTCGCCCTGGGAGGTGGGTACGCGCAGGCTGTCCATCATCAGCGCGAACAGACGCTCGTCGCACAACGCCGCTCCCAGCAGGGCCTCGTTGTGCCGCAGCAGGACCCGCCGCCAGGCCTCCGGCTGCTGCCGCGCCACCTCGCCGAGCCCGACGATCAGCGCCTCGGCCAGCGCATGCTGGATCGCCGCGTAATGGTCGTCACGCTGCAGGTCCTCGCGGCTGGCGGTGGGCGTCAGGCGGTTCGACTCGATCACCCCGCCGACGAACCCGGCCCAGGACGGCAGCAGGTCGCGGGCGTCATCGTCGAGCAGCATGCCGCGAAGGAATACCGAGAGATTGCGGTTGTCGCTGGTGCCATAGGTGCCGCCGTCCTGGATCCACAGCAGGCCCTGCACGTCGACCCGCTCGTCCGGGCGCACCGGCAGGCAGCAGATCGGTTCGAAGTCATGTTCGAAACGCGCGGCGAACTCCAGGTCGCGGCGCTGCCGTTGCAGCGGGTGCAGCGCGGCGTCGGCGGCCAGCCGCCACGGCGGCGGCTCCGGGTTGATCGACTGGGCGTCGCCGCCGACGTGGATCGGCTCGCGCAGCAGCACGCAGTAGCGTTCGAGGATCTCGCGCAGGCGCGCGGCCTGGGTCAGCGCACTGTATTCGTCCTGCAGTTCGAGGGTGATCTCGGTACCCACCGGGCGCGCCGGCATCGGCGTCACGCTGTATTGCTCGGCGTTGCTGGAGACGTAGCAGAAGCCCAGTTCCGGCTGCTGGTAGGACGTGGTCCGCACGCTGACCCGGCGGGCCAGGACGAAAGCGGAGAGGAAGCCCAGGCCGAACATGCCGATCAGCCCGCTGTCCTCGTGGCCGGACTGGCGCAGTCCACGGGTGTAGCCGACGCCGACGGTGGCCAGGTAGGCGTGGATTTCGTGCTCGGTGAGCCCGGCGCCGGTGTCGACGATGCGCACGGTGTTGCTGGCACTGTCGCCGATCACCTCGATTCGCGACGGCCCTTGCCAGTCGGGCTGCTCCAGGCGGCGACGGAGGATCGAGTCGTGGGCGTTCTGCACCAGCTCGCGCAACGCCACGGTGGGCGTGGAATAGAGGTGCTTGCTGAGCACCGACATCACGCCGTTGAGGTCGACTCCAGCGCGACGGATCTGGGGAGTGTTCGATTGCGGAAAGCTGCTTTGCATGTCCCTATCCAAGCGTTCGATGAATGGCGTCCGCTCGCACGCGAGCGGTCCGGTGCGGGATTCTGCCACGTTCCGTCACGTTCCTTGTGCAACGACGTGCCCGCGATGAGCTTCAGGCCGCATGGAAGCGGCCCGGAGTGCAATAGAGCCGCGTCGCGGCGAAATGTTCAACCCTCCAGGCCGATCAATTGTCGCCGGCTGCGCTCGAACCAGTCGAGCAGGTAATCGGCGAGTACCTGGGTGCGCCGCGGCAGGCCGCCCTGGAACGGATGGACGAGGAACATCGGCGTGCTGCGCGTCTGGTAGTCGCGCAGCAACCAGGCCAGGCGGCCGTCGCCCAGTTCGTCGTGGACCATGTATGACGGCAGCCGGGCGATGCCGGTGCCGGCCAGCGCGGCCTTCTTCAACAGGCTGTAGTGGTTGCTGGCGAGAAAGCCGGCAACCCGTACCCGCTCCAGCCGATGGTGGCGGTGATAGAGCCACTCCTCGTGGCCGCTGTAGTGCGAGTTCAGCAGGCACTCGCGCTCGGCCAGCTCGGCCGGGCGTTGCGGCTCGCCGTGTCGCGCCAGGTAGGCGGGACTGGCGCAGGTGATTTCCTGCAGGACGAACAGCGGCCGCGCCACCAGCCGGGCGTCCTGCTCGACCCCAGAGCGGATCGCCAGGTCGAAGCCCTCGCCAACCAGGTCGCGCAGGCCGTTGTACAGGTCCAGCTCGACGCGCAGCAGCGGATGGCATTCCTGGAAGTCCTCCAGCAGTGCATCGAACAGGGTCTCGCCCAGCGAGACCGGGAGGGTCACCCGCACCCGTCCTTCCGCTCGCTCCTGCAGGCGCGCCACAGCCTGCCGCGCGCGCTCGGCCTGCACCAGCAAGGCCTGCGCCTCGGGCAGCAGCGCGGCGCCGGCGGCGGTCAGCGAAAGACGGCGGGTGGTGCGGTGCAAGAGGGTCACGCCGAGCTTCTGCTCGAGGACGCCAATGCGCTTCGACAGTTGGCCCTTGCTGCAACCGAGACGCTCGGCGGCGCGGGTGAAACTGCCCAGGTCGTGGAGTACGGCGAAGGCGGCGAGATCGTCCAGGTCCTTCACGATTGTTTCCCTATGAAAACGGCAGGTTGTCGATTGACAGGATTATCCATGGCAAAAGCGACTCTACACTGGAAACCACTCACCTTCACTCAACGAGAGGCCTGTATGAAAATCATCCTGATCGGCGCCAGCGGCACCCTTGGCAAGGGTATCGACAAAGAACTCTGCGAGCGCCACGAGATCGTCCGGGTAGGCCACAGCAGCGGCGATTTCCAGGTCGACATCAGCGACTCAGACTCCATTCGCGCCCTGTTCGAGAAAACCGGTCGCTTCGACGCGCTGGTCGCCGCGGTCGGCAAGGTGCACTTCGGCGCCCTGGAGGAAATGGGCGAGGCGCAATACCAGCTCGGCCTGCGCGACAAGCTGATGGGCCAGGTCAACCTGGTACTGCTCGGCCGCGAGTACGCCAACGACGGGGGCTCCTTCACCCTCACCAGCGGCGTGCTCGCCGAGCAGCCGATCCGCTTCGGCAGTTCGGCGAGCATGGTCAACTGCGCCGTCGAGGGCTTCGTCCGCGGCGCAGCCCTGGAGTTGCCGCGCGGCCTGCGCATCAACGCCGTCAGCCCGACCGTGGTCAGCGAGGCGCTGCCCGGCTACGCGCCCTACTTCCGTGGCTTCAAGCCGGTTCCGGCGGCGGACGCCGCGCTGGGTTACGCACGCAGCGTGGAAGGCGCGCAGACCGGCCAGGTGTACCGCATCTGGTAAGCGATATTTCTCAGGAGAGGCGGTCGGCGTAGCAGGTCGGCGAACTGCCCGGCTGCTGGCGGTCCAGCTCCTCCTCGAGGAACTCGGCCAGCACCACGGCATTGTTGTGCTGCTGGTCGTGGGCGCCGTAGAGCAGCGTCAGGGTGCCCTCGCGAGCGCTGTCGAGCAGGCCCCACCAATGTTCCGGGTGCGCCTGCAACTCGGCGCGGTAGTGTTCGCGGAAGCTGTCGAAGAGTGCCGGATCGTGGCAGAACTGCTTGCGCACCTCGTTGGAGGGCGCGACCTCCTTCAGCCAGTCGTCCATGGCCAGGGCTTCCTTGCGGATGCCGCGCGGCCACAGCCGGTCCACCAGTACGCGCCGGCCATCGGCGGGCGACGCCGGTTCGTATACACGCTTGCATTGGATCATCGATCGACTCCCTGGTTGCGATGAAGTCCGATCCGGACTTGAGCTAGGCCCGGACGCTCGGTAACGTGGGCGCATTTTCGATGGAGTCTTCCCTATGCGCCCTGCCCGTCTGCTGGTCTACAGCCTGCTCCCCTTGTTCGCCGCCTGCCAGGTGTGGAAGCCCGAATCGCCGAGCACCAGTGTAGACACCCGCTTCCAGGGCGAACTGGTGAAGATCAACGGCGCGCTGCAATTCCGCCCCTGTACCGAGAAGCGCCTGTTCAGCATCGAGGACGTGGCCAATACCGGCCTGCGCCGCGAAGCCGACAGCCTGTTCGACGACGGCGCCCAGGGCCTGTTCGTCGACCTGCGCGGCACCATGGGACCGGCCAAGGTCCGCGGTACCGACGGCAAGCTGGAGGTCAGCCGACTGTACCGCGTGCAGAACGAGGGCCCCGGCTGCGACGACCCGAACTTCAAGCTGCTGACCTTCGCCGCCAACGGCAACGAACCCTTCTGGAGCGCCAGGGTGAACAACCAGGGCCTGCGCCTGGACCGCCCGGAACACGAGACCCTGGCCTTGCCTTACGTCGCCGAGGAACTGCCGAACGGCAGCACCAGCTATTCCAGCGAGGCGAACGGCAAGAAGGTCGAATTGTGGATCGCCCCGTCGTCCTGCACCGACAGCATGAGCGGCGCCTTCAGCAGCTACTCCGCCGAACTGCGCATCGATGGCGAGACGCTGCGCGGCTGCGCCTATCCGGGCGCACTGGGCAAGTGAAGCGAGGGGCCGCGCAGCGGCGGCCCTTCCCTACAAGAGCAGTCCGGCCTGCTCCAGGCGCCGCCGCAGCGCCGTCAGGCCGCCCTCGTACTCCCAGTAGGCGACGCGCCCGTGGGAGGCGCTGACCAGCAGGTATTTCTCGCTGATCGACTGGATCCGTTCGATGCGCAGCAGTTTCTCGACGAAGCGTTCCTCGCCGATCTGCTCGACGATTTCCCGGTTGTCCGCGTCGTAGCCGTGGACCATGAAGGCGGCGCGCACCTTGAGGCGGATGAAACTCATCGCACGGCTCTGCGCTGGAGGGAAAGATTGCGATGGCACACTGTCGAGCGCCCCGAGCCGTTCGGTCGCCGCGCCGGATCGGCGTAGGTTTCCAGCTCGACGAAGCCGGCCTTGCGCATCATTCCCGCCGACGCCAGGTTCTCTTCGTGACGATCGATATAGACGTCCTCGATGCCTTCGTCGGCCAGTTGGGCCAGCACCGCCTCCAGCAACGCGCTGCCGAGCCCCTGGCCGGCCGCCGCCGGATGCACTACCGCCTCGCAGATGTAGGCCCGCGGCGCATCGGCACGCTGCGGCTGGTAATGGGCGAAATCCTCGGTACGACGGAAGCTGGCGAACCCCAGCAGCCGATCGTCGCGCTCGGCCAGGACGGCACGTACCTCGCCGTCGGCGATGGCTCGCAGATGCGCACGCACCCCCTCCTCCGGCAAATGGTTCCAGGGATTCGGCCCGTGGCGCAGCAACAGGTCGGTCATGGCCTCGATATCGCCGGTTTCGGCAGCTCGCAAACGGTGCATATCCACTCCTTCAAAGTCCAGCCACCAGCAGCCCGTCGGGCAACGCCACGCCCCGCTCGATGCAGGCAGCCAGCGCCTCGACCAGGGGTTCCAGCGCATAGCCCTGCCTGGCCAGCCAGACCGGATCGTAATAGGTGGTCGCATAGCGTTCGCCGCCGTCGCAGAGAATCGCCACCAGCGAACCCTTCTCGCCGGCCGCGACCATTTGCCGTGCGGCCACCAGGGCGCCGATCAGGTTGGTTCCGCTGGAGCCGCCGACCCGCCGCCCCAGGCGTCGGGCCAGGTAATGCATGGCCGCCAGCGACCAGGCGTCCGGCACCTTGACCATCGCGTCGATCACTTCCGGCAGGAAGGACGCCTCGACCCGCGGCCGGCCGATGCCCTCGATCCGCGAACCGCAATCCAGGGTCAGGCCACGGTCGCCGCTGACATAGGCGTCGAAGAACACCGAACGCTCGGCGTCGGCGCAGAGTACCCGGGTGCAGTGCTGGCGATAGCGCACGTAGCGGCCGAGGGTCGCCAGGGTGCCGCCGGTACCGGGGCTGGAGATCAGCCAGGTCGGGGTCGGGTACGGCTCGTGGCGCATCTGCTGGAAGATCGATTCGGCGATGTTGTTGTTCGCCCGCCAGTCGGTGGCGCGCTCGGCATAGGTGAACTGGTCCATGAAATGGCCACCGCTCTCCCGCGCCAGGCGTTCGGACTCGGCGTAGATCTGGGTGGGGTCCTCCACCAGGTGGCTCTGGCCGCCGTAGAAGGCGATCTGGGCGATCTTTTCCTTCGAGGTGCTGGCCGGCATCACGGCGATGAAGGGCAGGCCCAGCAGGCGCGCGAAATAGGCTTCGGAAATCGCCGTGGAACCGCTCGATGCCTCGATCACCGGCGCGGCCGGCCTGAGCCAGCCGTTGCACAGCGCATAGAGGAACAGCGAGCGCGCCAGGCGATGCTTGAGGCTGCCGGTGGGGTGGCTGGACTCGTCCTTGAAGTACAGTTCGACGCCAGGCAGGCCGGGAGTCTCCAGGGGGATCAAATGGGTATCGGCGCTGCGCTGGAAATCCGCTTCGATGATGCGGATCGCCTCGCGGGCCCATTGGCGGTGGTCGACGGTCATGGAAACTCCTTCAGTTCAGGACGCCGGCCGGAGGCGGCGGCGGAGCGCTGCGCCACTGGCTGATGGCGACGCCGATGAAGACCAGGCCGGCAGCGAGCATCTGCGGGCCGTTGAGGGTTTCGCCGAGGAACAGCGCGGCGAATACCAGGGTGAAGACCGGGATCAGGTTGATGAAGCCCGAGGCCTGGCTGGCCGGCAGTCGACCGACGCCGAAGTTGTACAGGCCGTAGGCGCCCACCGTGACCACCACGCCGAGATACACCACCGCCTGGATCCCCAGCGCGCTGGGCTGGCTCGGCAGGTCGGCGCTGGCCAGCGCCAGCGGCAGGAAGAACAGCGTGCCGACGAAGGCCTGCATGGCGGTCAGGGCGAATGCCGAGTAGCGCGCCGAAAGGTGCTTCAGCAACAGGGTATAGCCGGTGGCGCAGAGCATCGCGAGAAGTTCGAAGAAGTTGCCCAGCAGCGGCTGCGGCGCGTGCAGGTCGGGCTCGCCGGCGAGGCTCAGCCAGATCGAACCGAGCACCGCCAGGCCAAAGCCGATCCAGGTCATCCGGCCGATCCGTTCGTGCAGCAGCAACCAGGCCCCCACCGCCACCAGCAACGGCAGCAGCGCGGTGATCATCCCGGCCTGGGCCGCGCTGGTGTATTGCAGGGCGAAGGATTCGCAGAGGAAGTACAGGCAGGGTTCGCAGACGGCCAGGCCGAGCAGGTACTTCCAGTCGCCCGGGCGGTAGTCGATGCGTCCGCGCCAGCGCCAGGCAACGAGGAACACCAGGCTGCCGAGGGCCATGCGACCGAAGATCACCCAGAGCGGCGGCAGTTCGCGGAAAGCGACCTTCAGCACCACGTACGAACTGCCCCACAGCGCCATCGCCAGGATCAGGCAGGCCAGGGCGAACCAGCGCGTCCGAGTCAAGGGAATCTCCACCACGGGCGCCGCCGCGGCGCCGGAAAAAGGACTCCCAGTATAGGCAGCCGGCTAGCTGCGCCGACAGGCACAGAAAGCGGGCAAAACTGTTGCGCCGGGCCTCACTGCTCCCAGGGCTTGCCGCGAGTCTTCTTCTCCAGCGGCAACTGCTGCAGCACCGCGGCCTTGGCCAGCATGTAGGCGCTGACCGGGGCGCTGATGAAGAGGAACAGGCTGATCAGCAATTCGTGCAGGCTGATGCCCGCCTGGCGGTTGGAGAAATAGATCAGCGAGGCGACGATCACCCCGCCGACCCCGAGGGTGGTGGCCTTGGTCGGCCCGTGCAGGCGCATGAAGAAGTCCGGCAGGCGGTACAGGCCGATCGCGCCGATCAGGACGAAGGCGCTGCCCAGCAGGAGGAACGCCGAGACGATGATTTCCAGCCACAGGCTCAGGGGTTCGCCAGTCATTCGATGATGTCTCCGCGCAGCATGTATTTGGCCACCGCCACCGTACCGACGAAGCCGAGCACCGCGATCAGCAGCGCCGCCTCGAAGAACAGGTCGCTGTCGCGCCAGATGCCGTACAGCACCAGCAGGGCGATGGCGTTCACGTAGAGGGTGTCCAGCGCCAGCGCCCGGTCCGGCAGGCACGGCCCCTTGACCAGGCGCGCCAGGGTCAGCAACAGGGCCAGGCCGAGCAGCGCCAGGCACAGCGGGATCACGTAAGCGAGCATGGGAAGATCTCCTTCAGCGGCGCTTCGTAGCGTTGCTTGATCTCGGCGATCAGCGCCGCCTTGTCCGGCACGTCGAGGCCGTGCACCAGCAAGGTCTTGCGGTCGTCGCTGAGGTCCGACGACACCGACCCCGGGGTCAGCGAGACGATGCTCACCAGCACGCTGATGGCGAGGTCGTTCTCCAGCTCGATCGGCACCTCGACGAAGGCCGGACGCAAGCGCTCGATCGGTCCGAGGGTCAGGCGGGCGACCTGGATGTTGGCGACGAGGATGTCCCACATCACCAGCACCAGCAGCTTCAACAGCAGCAACGGATGCCACTCCTGGCTGCGCCCGACCAGCAGGCGGTTGGTCAGCAGCGGAATGCACACGCCGAGGAAGGCGCCGAGCAGCCAGTGGCCAATGGCGAAGGAATCCAC
Source organism: Pseudomonas sp. TZ252 (assembly GCF_056110345.1). Classification (NCBI taxonomy): domain Bacteria; kingdom Pseudomonadati; phylum Pseudomonadota; class Gammaproteobacteria; order Pseudomonadales; family Pseudomonadaceae; genus Pseudomonas; species Pseudomonas sp. TZ252. The sequence goes on from NZ_CM148566.1 coordinate 387,286, forward strand.
CAGCAGCAACCAGACCAGCAACAGCAGGACACTAAGCACGGGATGAGGCAGTACGCGAAGAAGCGGACGCGGCAACGAGCGGCTGATCATGCGGCACCTCCGCGGGTGATGATCTGGCGATACAGGTCGAGGTCGTGCAACTGCGCCGCGGTGGCCTGGACGTAGGCCAGCAGCGGCTTCGCGGCGAACACCAGCAACGGGCCGGCGGAGAGCAACAGGATGCAGGCGAACAAGCGGCCGTGGTCCAGTTCGGCGCTACCGAGCACGGTATGCCCGGTGCGCCAGAACAGCGTGCTGCCGGCCCGGCTCAACGCCACCAGCGCCACCAGGCCGCTGCCCAGTACCACGCTCCACAGGGCCAGCGCCTGGCTGCCGGGAGCGACCGACTGCAAAAGCATGACCTTGCCGAAGAACCCCGACAATGGCGGCAGACCGGCAACGGCGATGGCGCCGATGAAGAAAGCCCCGCCGAGCAACCGAGGATTCTGCAACGCCGGGCCCTGGACCAGGTCGCCGGCCTTGTCGCCGCGCTGGCGGGCGACCAGGTCGGCGAGCAGGAACAGGCCACCGGCGATCCAGGTACTGTGCAGCAGGTAGTACAGCGACGCCGCCAGCGCCCGCTCGCTGCCCAACGCCACGCCAGCCAGGAGGGTTCCGGCGGAGACCACCACCAGGTAGGCCAGCAGGCTTTGCAGGGTCCGCGCCGCCAAGGCACCGATCGCGCCCAGGCCGAGGGTCGCCAGGGCCAGCGGCCAGAGCCAGGCCTGCGCCAGGTTGGCCAGCTCGCCGGCGGCATCGCCGAAGACCAGCGTGTAGACCCGCAGGATCGAGTAGATGCCGACCTTGGTCATGATCGCGAACAGCGCCGCCACCGGCGCGCTGGCCGCGGCATAGGCGCGCGGCAGCCAGAAGTACAGCGGCAACAGCGCCGCCTTCAGGGCGAACACCACCAGCAGCAGGAGCCCGGCTGCCGCCAGCAGCGGCGCGCGCTCGGCATCTGCCATGGCGATCTTCTGCGCCATGTCGGCCATGTTCAGGGTGCCGGTGAGGCCATACAGGGTACCCACGGCGATCAGGAAGAACGCCGAGCCGACCAGGTTTAGGATCACGTAGTGCAAGCCCGAGCGCACCCGCTCCGCGCCGCCGCCATGCAGGAGCAACGCGTAGGAGGCGATCAGGAGTATCTCGAAGAACACGAACAGGTTGAACAGGTCGCCGGTCAGGAAGGCGCCGTTGATACCGAGCAGCTGGAACTGGAACAACGCGTGGAAATGCTTGCCCAGGCGGTCGTCGCCACGCAACGCGTAGATCAGCGCGGCGCTGCCGAGCACCGCGGTGGCCAGCAGCATCAGGGCGGCGAGACGATCGAGCATGAGCACGATGCCGAACGGCGCGGCCCAGTTGCCCAGGGCATAGACGCTCAGGTCGCCGCTGGCGGCCGTACGTATCAGCAGCAGGCTCAGGGGGATCAGTGCCAGCGCCGCGAGCAACGACAGGCCGCGCTGCCAGCGCTCGGCCAGCGGCAACAGCAGCAGGCTGCCGGCAAACAGGGGGAGCAGGATCGGCAGGATCAGCCAATGGCTCATGGGCGCGGCTCCTCCTCGTCCGGGCGTCCATCTACGTGGTCGCTGCCGAGGTCACCGAGGCCACGCAGGGCCAGGACCACGACAAAGGCGGTCATGGCGAAGCCGATGACGATGGCGGTCAGCACCAGCGCCTGGGGCAACGGATCACCATACTCCCCGGGAGTGCCGATCACCGCGACGCTGCCGCCGAGCCGGCCCATGGCGAACAGGAACAGGTTGACCGCGTAGGAGATCAGCGTGAGACCGAGCACCACCGGGAAAGTCCTCGCCCGCAGCAGCAGGTAGACGCCGCTGGCGGTGAGCAGGCCGAGGGTGATGGCGAACAGGGCTTCCATCAGAGCGCCTCCTCTTGTGCGACGGGTTCAGGCATCAGGCTGAGCTTGCCGAGGTAGGACAGGATCAGCAGCGCGGCACCGACCACGGTGAGGTACACGCCGAGGTCGAACAGCATCGCCGTGGCCAGCTCGATCTCGCCGATCAGCGGCAACTCGAAGTGGCCGAACGCGGAAGTCAGGAACGGATAGCCGAACAGCCAGCTGCCGAGCCCGGTGAGCCCGGCGATCAGCACTCCGGCGCCAGCCATGGCCGCATAGTTCAGCGGCAGGCGCTGCTCGACCCACTGCGAGCCGCTGGCGATGTACTGCAGCACCAGGGCGATGGCAGTCACCAGGCCGGCGATGAAACCTCCGCCCGGCAGGTTGTGGCCGCGCAGGAAGATGAACACCGAGATCAGCAACGCCAGCGGCAGCAGCACCCGCGACAGGGTTTCCAGGATCAGCGGGTGCTTGGCGTGGGCCCAGTTGCGACCCTGCGGGTCGCAGGTCGGCTTGTGCAGGGCGAAACCGGCGAGCATCGCGTAGATACCGACGCCGGCAATCGCCAGCACGCTGATCTCGCCGAGGGTATCGAAACCACGGAAGTCCACCAGGATGACGTTGACCACGTTGTAGCCGCCGCCCCCGGAGACGCTGTTCTCGACGAAGAATCCGGCGATGCTCTCGTAGGGCCGGGTCAGCACCGCGTAGGCCAGCAGCGCCACCAGCATGCCGACCCCGCCGGCCAGCGCCACGTCGCGCAAGCCGCGCAGGCTGGAGGACTCCGCCGGAGTGCGCGAGGGCAGGAAATACAGCGCCAGCATCAGCAGGACCATGGTCACCACTTCCACCGACAACTGGGTCAGCGCCAGGTCCGGGGCCGAGAAGCGAGCGAAGGCCAGGGCTACCAGCAGGCCGGCGACGCTGAGGATCAATAGCGCGACCAGGCGCATGCGATGGAACAGCGCCGTGGCCAGGCCGCTGAAGGCCAGCACCAGCATGCCCAGGGCGGTGATACCGTCCAGCGGGGTCAGCCCGCGCGAGCCGGTCAGCCTCGCCAGCGGTGCCAGCTCGACCGCCACCACGACCAGCGCCGCGCCCAGCAGCCAGGCCAGGTAGCGCTGCAGCGACCCGTTCTCCAGCCAGGCGGTCAGGCGCGCGGCCAGGGCCACCACACGTTGCACCTGCTGCTCGAAGACCAGCTTGGCGTCCACCTCCGGTAACCCGGCGTACCAGTTGAACAGCGGCTTGCGCAGGACATAGACCAGCACACCGCCAACCAGCGCCACCACGCTCATCAGCAATGGCAGGTTGAAACCGTGCCAGATCGCCAGGCTGTATTCCGGCAGTTGCCCGCCAAGGCTGGCACTGGCGGCGGCGGCCAGCAGCGGCGCCACGGTGTAGGCCGGCAGCATGCCGACCAACAGGCAGAGGAACACCAGGATCTCCACCGGTACCTTCATGTAGCGCGGCGGCTCGTGGGGCGGGAACTTCGGCAACCGGGCCGGCTCGCCGTTGAAGAACACGTCGTGGATGAAACGCAGCGAATAGGCCACCGAGAACACGCCGGCCAGGGTCGCCACCGCCGGCACCAGCCAGTTGAAGCTGCCCAGCAGGTTCTGGCTGAGGGTTTCGCCGAAGAACATCTCCTTGCTGAGGAAGCCGTTCAGCAGCGGCACCCCGGCCATCGCCAGGGAGGCGACGATGGCCAGCACCGCGGTATGCGGCAGGTACTTCCACATCCCGTTGATCAGGCGCATGTCGCGGCTGCCGGTCTCGTGGTCGATGATCCCGGCGGCCATGAACAGCGAGGCCTTGAAGGTCGCGTGGTTGATGATGTGGAACACCGCGGCGACGTTCGACAGCGGGGAGTCGAGGCCGAACAGCAGGGTGATCAGGCCCAGGTGGCTGATCGTCGAGTAGGCCAGCAGCCCCTTCAGGTCATGCTGGAACAGTGCCATGCCGGCCCCCAGCAACAGCGTCACCAGGCCGCTCAGGCTGACCAGGTAGAAGAACCACTCGGTGCCGGCCAGCGCCGGATACAGCCGGGCCAGCAGGAATACGCCGGCCTTGACCATGGTCGCCGAGTGCAGGTACGCGGAAACCGGGGTCGGCGCCGCCATCGCGTGGGGCAGCCAGAAATGGAAGGGAAACTGCGCCGACTTGGTGAACACGCCGAGCAGGATCAGTATCAGCACCAGCGGATACAGAGCGTGGGCGCGGATCAGCTCGCCAGCCGCGAGGACCTCGGTGAGTTCGAAGCTGCCGGCGATGTGGCCGAGCAGCAGCACCCCGGCCAGCAGCGCCAGGCCGCCCCCTCCGGTAACGGTCAGGGCCATCCTCGCACCCTTGCGGGCGTCGGAACGGCTGCCCCAGAAGCCGATGAGCAGGAACGAGGACAGGCTGGTCAGCTCCCAGAAGAGCATCATCAGCAAGAGATTTTCCGCGAGCACCACGCCGAGCATGGAGCCCATGAACAGCAGCAGGAAAGCGAAGAAACGCCCCATCGGCTCCTGTTCGGAGAGGTAGTAGCGGGCGTAGAGGATCACCAGCAGGCCGATGCCGAGGATCAGCAGGGCGAAGAGGAAACCGAGGCCGTCCAGGCGCAGGCTGAGGTTGATGCCGATTTCCGGCAGCCAGGAATAGCTGGCGGTCAGGGTCTGCCCGGCGAACACCGTGCCGCGCTGTCCGAGCAACAGGATCAGGCCGATCAGCGGCGCCACGCCGGCGGACGCCGCGCACAAGGTGCGGCCGCCACGCTCGGCAAGCAGGGGCAACAACGCCCCCATGAACGGCAGCGCGATGATCAGCGCCAGAATCATGGGCTACTCCTCTTCGATGGCGGAGCCCCCGGCATGCCTGGCCGGCGGTGCTTCCCCGCGGTTGTCGGTGCGCGGCCGGATCGCCAGCAGCTCGAAGCCCCATCGGCCACCGGCAGGCGCGGCGCGACGGAACTACGATTATCGCAATCTATCGAACGAACGTCATGGATTGAATTATTACAAAATTCAGGCGTTCCGACTGCCGGAAAGCCGAAAAAAACTCTGCAGCGGCAACGACTTGAAGCTTAGCAAGACAACGCCGGCAGTGGTTCGGCGCTACAACGAAAACGGCCGGCGAAATGCCGGCCGCGGGATAACGTGGGAAGAATCAGTGGGCGACGCGGCTGGTGCCGTTGACGGTCAGGATGCGCACGCGCTCGCCGACGCGGAAGATCTGGCCCTGGTCGACCTGCTGGACATAGGCGCGGGTGCTGCCGTCGTCTTCGCGCACGGTGATCTCGACGCCCTGGGTGCGCGTCAGGCCTTCTTCGGTAGCCGCGCCCAGCAGGCCGCCAGCGACCGCGCCGATGATGGCCGCGACGTAGCTGCCCTTGCCGCCGCCCACCGCGCTGCCGGCGACACCGCCGACGCCGGCACCGGCGATGGAACCGATCGGGGTCTTGGTGCCTTCGATCTTGACCGGGCGCAAGGCCTGGATGGTGCCCATGCGTACAGTCTGCACGGTACGGGCTTCCTCACGGCTGTAGGTATCGCCGGTGAGGCTGGATTGGCAGCCGCCAAGAGCCAGGGCCATGGCGGTGAAGGAAGCAACGATCAAGGCAGACTTGCGCATAACGGCATCTCCGAAAGGGATAACTGACGAATATTAGACTCTCCCGCAGCCGCTCCTGTCACCTGGCCGGCGCGAGATAATCGAATCGATTCAGCAATGGTACAGGTTCGTTCAGTTTCGACCGAACCCTCCCGCTTTCATCGGCGGGACCGATCGGCTAGGGTGAGCGCCCGCAGAAGGAACAGCCATGGACTATTTCATCATCGTCGTCACCACCGCCGCCGGCCTGTATTTCCACTGGTGGATCTACTGGCGCATCCGCCGCTGGATGGACCGCGACCTGGCGCTGTCATTCGCCGGCGACGACCCGCAAAAGCGTGACTATCTGTTACAGCGACTGGCCGAGGCCAAGGCCAGCAAGGTGAAGCGGCGCGACCTGCCGGCCTGGCTGGAGCGCGCCGCCGCCGACTACCCTTCCCGCGAAGCCTGAGCCAGGCGCCAGAGCCGGGCGATCTGCTCGGCGCGCGCCTCCAGTTCCGCCGCCGCTCCGGCACAGGCCTGCTCCAGGCTGATCGGTCCCGGCGCCAGGCTGAACGCCGCATCGATGCCGGCGTCGTGCAGGCGCTGGTAGCCGTCGCCCAGGCTGCCGGCCAGGGCTACCACGGGAACGCCGGCCTGGCGCGCGATCCGCGCCACGCCCACCGGGGTCTTGCCGTGCAGGCTCTGCGCATCCAGACGGCCCTCGCCGGTCAGCACCAGGTCGGCACCGACCAGCGCATCGGCCAGCCCGGCCAGCTCCGCCACCAGTTCGATGCCTGGGCGGAAACGCGCGCGGAGGAATGCCCTCGCGGCGAAACCCAGGCCGCCGGCGGCGCCGACGCCCGGCACCCGGCTGAAGTCCTCGCCAAGGGTCGCCGCGACCACCTTGGCGAAGTGCGCCAGGGCGGCATCCAGTTGCGCCACCTGTTCGGCGCTGGCGCCCTTCTGCGGACCGAACACCGCCGACGCGCCGCGCGGCCCGCATAGCGGGTTGTCGACGTCTGCGGCGACTTCCACCGCGACATCCACCAGGCGCGGATCCAGCCCGCCCAGGTCGAGACTGTGCAGGCCAGCCAGCGCGGCGCCGCCGGGCGCCAGTTCCTCGCCGTCGGCAGCCAGGAAACGCACGCCGAGCGCGCCCAGCAGGCCGGCGCCGGCATCGTTGGTAGCGCTGCCGCCGAGGCCGAGGATAATCTTCCGCGCCCCGGCGTCCAGCGCCGCACGGATCAGCTCGCCAGTGCCACGGCTGCTGCTGCGCGTGGCGTCGCGGCGGTCGCGCGGGACCAGGTGCAAGCCGCTGGCGGAAGCCATTTCGATCACTGCGGTGGCGTCGTCCAGCCAGCCCCAGTGCGCCAGGGTCGGCTCACCGAGCGGGCCTTCGACCCGGCATTCGCGACGTTCGCCGGCGGTGGCGGCGAGTACCGCATCGACCGTGCCTTCGCCGCCGTCCGCCAGTGGCCGCAGCAACACCTCGGCCTGCGGGAAGACTCGCCGCCAGCCGCGGGCGATAGCCTCGGCGACGTCGGGCGCGGACAGGCTTTCCTTGAACGAATCAGGAGCAATCACGATTTTCATCAGTCACCTCGCAGGGCCGGGAGTCCCCGGCCCCGCTTCAATCAGAGCAGCACAAGGCTGAGCAGCCATACCGCGAGCATACCGGCGATACCCTGGACCAGGGTCGCCAGGGTCTGGGCGCGATAGGCAGTGGATACGGTCATGCGGCTGAACTGTGTGACCACCCAGAAGAAGCTGTCATTGGCGTGGGACACCGTCATCGCTCCGGCACCGATCGCCATGACCGTCAGCACCCGGCCCATCTCGCTGTCCAGGCCGAGCTGCGGCAGCAGCGGAGCGACCAGCGCCGAGGTGGTGACCAGCGCCACGGTGGTCGAGCCCTGTGCGGTCTTCAGCGCGGCCGCCACCACGAACGGCATGAACAGGCCGATGCCCAACGCTGACAGGGTGCTGCCCAGGTAGTCGCCGAGCGGAGTGATCTTCAGCATCGCACCGAAGGCGCCGCCGGCGCCGGTGATCAGCAGGATCGGCGCGGCCGACTGGATGCCTTCCACCACGCGCTCATGGAATTCCTCGCGCTTGCTCTGGCCCTTGAGCAGGGTGCAGGCCAGCGCCAGGCCGACCAGCAGGGCGATCACCGGTTGACCGAGGAAGTTCAGGCAGGCGAACAGTACGCCCTCGCCCAGCGGCTTGCTCGGGAATACCGCGACCGAGCCAAGGCAGATCAACAGGATCGGTACGAAGATCGGCGCGAACGCCTGGGTGGCGCTGGGCAGCTTGCCGTAGCGGGCACGCAGCTCGCTGAAGTCCTCTTCGGTCTGGACGACCTGGCCGTCGTCGACCAGGGGAATGTCCTTGCCGACGAAGCGATTGGCCCACCACATGCCGGCCATCGCGGTGACGAAGGCGACCACCAGGCCGACCACGATCACCAGGCCAAGGCTGGCGTCCAGGCCGAGGTTGCCGGCCGCGGCGATCGGTCCCGGGGTCGGCGGCACGAAGGTGTGGGTGGCGTAGAGACCGGTGGCCAGGGCCACGCTCATGGCGATGGTGGATATCTTCATCCGCGCCGCCAGGGCGTTCTTCAGCGAGTTGAGGATGACGAAGCCGGAATCGCAGAACACCGGGATCGACACCAGGTAGCCGATGATCGACATGGTCAGGGTCGGGAAGCGTTCGCCGAGCAGGCGGATCACGCTTTCCGCCATGGTGATCGCCGCACCGCTGCGCTCGAGGATCACCCCGATGATGGTGCCGAGCACGATGACGATGCCGATGTAGCCGAGGATGCTGCCGAAGCCGCCGGTAACGGTCTTGACGATTTCCGCCGTGGGTACCTGGTAGGCGAAGCCGGCGATCAGCGCGGCCGCCAGCAGGGCGAGGAACGGGTGCAGCTTGAGTCGCGTGGTGGACAGGACGATAAAGGCGATCAACGCCAGCAGGATCAGGACCAGGGTCATGAGCCGCCTCCTTGTTGTTATGGGTGTGGGATGGGCGCCCAGGGGCGGGTCATTTTCGCTCCGTCGGGACCGGACACGCCTTGTGCAACGGCCAGAGGAAGACGGCGCTGGAAGGGGAACATTTTGTGCGACTGCACAGTGAATCGATTGATCGCCCGTTACCCGCGGCGCGGAACGAGCAATTGCAGCCCCAGCAACAATTGCTGGCGGTGCTCCAGGCGAGCGAGATCGAGCCCGCTGATCGAAGCGATGCGCTCCAGTCGGTAGCGCAGGCTGTTGCGATGGATCCCCAGCGCCTGGGCACAGGCCTGGGCGTGCCCGTCATGGGCGCACCAGGACTCCAGGGTAGCGGCCAGCGAACCTTGCGGATCGTGGTCGAGCAACCGCTGCAAGGGCGCCAGCAGCTGCCGCACCTGCCAACTGTCGCGCTGGCTGAACAGCAGGCTGGCGAGGCGGTGTCCGTCCAGGGTCACGACCCGCCGACCGGGCAACCGGCTGCGCGCATAGTCCAGCAGGTCGCGCGCGGCGCAGGCCGAGGCGCGCAGCTCGGCCAGGTCATGCGCCGGGTCGCCGGCACACAGGCGCGCCACGCCCCAGCCGCGCGCGTCGGCGCGCTCCAGCCAGTGCTCGAGCGTATCTGCGTGGGCTACCGGCCGGCACCAGAACACCAGGCGCTCGCCCAGCGCCGCGCTCCAGTGCTCCGCCCGGCCGCCGAGTGCCGCCAGCAGGCGAGCCTGGCAAGGCAGCGGATCGGCATGCTCGGGCAGCTCCAGGAAGACCGCCTGGCGCGGCCAGTGCATGGCCAGCCCCAGGTGTTCGGCATCGGCCGCCAGCGCCCCGAGGCCGTGGCCGGGATCGAGCAACTGGCGCAGCCAGGCTTCGTGACGCTGGCGTTGCCAGTGTCGCTCGTCCTGCATCTGGCGCTGTTCCATGAGCATTTCCGCTGCCATCCGCACCAGCTCGGCATAGGGCCGGACCACCTCCGGCGCGCCGGTGATGCCGAGCACGCCGACCAGCCGCTCGGCGTGCAGCAACGGCAGGTTCACCCCTGGCCGCACCCCGCGCAGGCAGGCGGCGGCCTGCTCGTCGATTTCCACCACCCGCCGGTTGGCCAGCACCAGTTGCGCCCCTTCGTGGCGGGTATGCAGGCGCGATGGATCGCCGCTGCCGATGATCATGCCCTGGGCATCCATCACATTGATGTTGTGCGGCAGGATCGCCATCGCCCGATCGACGATGTGCTGCGCCAGCGTCGAATCCAGTTCGAACATGGAGGACTCAGGGCGCCAGGCGTTCGCGCAGCCAGCCGCCGTCCTGGCGTCGATAGTCGAGACGGTCGTGCAGGCGGCTCGGCCGCCCCTGCCAGAACTCGATGCGCTGCGGCAGGAGACGGTAGCCGCCCCAGTGCTCGGGACAGCTCGGCGGCTGGTCGGCGAAACGCCGCTCGGTGTCCGCGAGCAGCCGTTCCAGCTCGGCGCGATCGGCGATGACCCGGCTCTGCGGCGAGGCCCAGGCGCCCAGGCGACTGCCCAGCGGACGCACCTGGTAGTAGGCGTCGGATTCCTCGGGAGTGACCTTCTCGACGCTGCCTTCGATGCGCACCTGGCGCTCCAGCGCCGGCCAGAAGAAGGTCATGGCCGCCCGCGGATTGGCCGCCAGTTGCCGGCCCTTGGCGCTTTCGTAGTTGGTGAAGAAGGTGAAGCCGCGCTCGTCGAGGCCCTTGAGCAGGAGGATACGGCAATGCGGATAGCCGTCGGCGTCGACGGTGGCCAGGGTCATGGCGTTGGGTTCGACCGGCAGGCGCTCGGTCTTCACCGCGTCGTCGAACCACTGGCGGAACAGGCTGAAGGGATCGCTAGGGGCGTTGGCCTCGCTGAGGCCATCGCGGGTGTACTCGCGGCGCATATCGGCCAGGGACTGGGTCATGGCGCATCTCCAGGGGGAAATGCGCCATAGCTTAACCGCAGACTCCGCCTCGCGCTTGATCCGGGACAATGGCGCCAAGCGCCCTGCCCCGGTTCGGCTCAGTTGCCCTGGGCCAGGGACAGCAGGCTGGCGCGCTGGGTATAGAGCACTTCGACGCGACGGTTCTGGGCGCGGCCGGCGGCGCTGGCGTTGTCCGCGCGCGGCATGTCGGAACCGACCCCCTTCAGGCGCAATTGGTCGCCTTTCAGGCCGCTGAGGCGGAAGATCGCCGCCACCGACTGGGCACGCTCGAAGCTCAGCTTGTCGTTGACCGCCTTGCTGCCGGTGCTGTCGGTATGGCCGAGTACCAGGATACCGCTCTGCGGATCGGCCTGGGCCATCTTGGCGACCTTGCCCAGCGGGTTGAGGGTGATCGGCATCAGCATGGTGTGGCGCTTGGGATTGAACGAGTAGTCGGCGGGGGCGATGACGATCAATGCGTTGTCGCGGCGTTCGAGGGTGAACTCGCTACCGGCGATCGCTTCGCGCAGGGCTTTCTCATGGGCATCCAGCCACTCCTTGGTGACCTTCTGCTGGACCAGTGCCGGCTTGCCCGACGCCTTGCTCGCCGAGCTGGCGCCGAACGGCCACCACCAGGGGTTGGCGGCCTTCGGCTCGGCTGCGGCGGCGACTTCTTTCTTCGCCGCGGCGATCTCGGCCTTCTGCTCCGCAGCCTTGGCGGCTACGTCCCGACCGCCTTCGTCCTTGCCGAACGGCCACCACCAGTGGCTGGAGCCGACATGCTCGGCTTCGGCCTTCTGTTCCGTGGCCTGCTTGGCGACGGTCTGTCCGTCGTCCTTGCCGAACGGCCACCATGAATGGCTGGAAGCCTGCTCGGCCGGAGCCTTGGCTGGCTGCGAGGAAGCGTCCTGGGTCTGGAAATAGCTGCAGCCGGAGGCGGTCATGCAGAGAAGAAGCGTCGAGGTCTTAAGCAGTTTCATACGTCGGGGTCCGTTGGAAGTGAAAGAAGGCGAGCCCGATGGAACATTCGGCTCAACCGCCGGTCACATCGCAGCGATGCCGGAGTCGATCCACTGCCCCGGCAACGCCCTATCTCATACGACGCTTTAGATTGTGTCGCTAAGCCATTATTTGGCAATGAAATTTAGCGTCGAGCCGACAAGCGGTTAAAAGTTAACCAACGGATTACAGACACTCCCCCGCGACACGCGCCAGCTGCTGCGCCCGCGGATCCATCAGCACATACGGCCCCAAGGCGTTGCTGACAAAGGAAAAAGCCAGGTCGCGCTCGGGATCGGCGAAGCCGATCGAGCCACCCGCCCCAGGGTGGCCGAAGGCCTTGGGGCCGAGTCCGTAGGTCGCATTGGCCACGCCCGGTTGGTCGAGCATGGTGCCGAGGCCGAAGCGGGTCCGGGTCAGCAAGGTCCGATCCTCGCCTACCGCGTGTTCGTGGGCCAACTGGCCCAGCAGTTCATCTTCCAGCAAACGTCCCTGCAACAGGCCGCTATAGAAGCCGGCGAGCGCGCGCGCGTTGCCATGGCCATTGGCGGCCGGCTGCTGCATGCGTCGCCATTCCGGCTTGTTGGTGCTGGTGAGGATCGACGGCGGATTGGTGAAGGCACGGGTGGTCAGCGCCAATGGCTCGCTCATCATGGTCTTCAGCATGCGCTGGGCGGCAGCGTCGCCGAGGCTGCCCTTGCTCCGTGCCATGTGGGCGACGCGGCCGAACTGGCTGTCGTCCAGGCCGACATGGAAATCCAGGCCCAGCGGTGCCGCGGTGCGCGCCACGATGGCCTCGCCCGGCTCGCGGCCGTCGACCCGGCGGATCACCTCGCCGAGCAGCCAGCCATAGGTAATCGGTGCATAGCCGTGCGCTTCGCCAGGCGTCCACCAGGGCTCCTCGGCGGCCAGTGCCGTGGTCATCGCCTGCCAGTCGTAGAGTGCCTCGGGCGGCATCTGCTCGCGCAGCGCCGGCAGGCCGGCGCGATGGCAGAGCAACTGGCGCACGCTGATCGCTGCCTTGCCGGCCGCGGCGAACTCGGGCCAGTAGTGTGCCACCGGCGCGTCCAGTTCGAGCTTGCCCTCGGCCACCAGTTGCAGCACGGCAACGGCGGTGAAGGTCTTGGTGCAGGAGAACAGATTGAGGATGGTGTCGCGCTGCCAGGGCTGCTCGCCGTCCTTGTCCGCGACGCCGCCCCAGAGGTCGACCACCGTCTCGCCACCGACCTCCAGGCACAACGCCGCGCCGCGCTCCTGCGGATTGTCGAAAAGCCGGGCGAAGGCCTCGGCAAGCGGGGCGAAACGGCTGTCACAGTGGCCTTGGGGCGTCATGGGCAAGTTCCGGTGGGAAAGTGGTCGGGGCATTCTTCCAGCCCTCGGCGGCCTTGTGAACCCTGACATAAGAGGGGTTCGCCGCAAGCGGGCGGCGGTGAATGCGCGCTCATGAACCGGCTGAATCCTCGCGCGGCGGCAGAGGCTCGACGGCAGGCATGGACCTGGCCATCGCCGACAGTCGCGACAGGGCGGCAAGGTTGCTTCGGCGCACCGTGTCGACGAAGCCGGCGAACGGCAAGCCCGTGATCCCGACCAGGCCGATATGGCCGTTCTCGCCGTCCAGCAGACGCCCGCTGGCCGGTTGGTCGAGGTACTGGAACCAGTGGGCGCCGACGATATACGGACTCTTCAGCGCCGCCTCCAGGAACGTTCGGTAGGAGTCGCCGCGCGCCCGCTCATTGGCCGCCTCGCTGACACCACCCCAGAACGGACCGCGATCCCGCGAGCCGAAGTGGAACTCGCTGATCAGCACCGGCTTGTCCAGCCGCGCCAGCAGGGAGTCGTCCAGGCCCTGCCCGGGCAACGGCGTATAGAGGTTGAAACTGAGGAGGTCGCAATACCGGGCGCAGGAGGTGATCGCCTCGGGAGTGCTGACGGCGAAGCGGCCGCCGAGCAGGAGGTGGTTCGGTGCGTGCCATTGCAGGGCGTCGCGCAGGGTCTTGAAGTAAGCGTCGGCATACAGCCGGAGGAAGGCGCTGTAGTCCTCGGCGATGGCCGGATGCCCCTCGCCCGGCAGCGGAGCCGCGTAGCCCGGCGCCTCCAGGGCCTCCCAGGCGGCCAGCTCGATGCCCCAGGCCTCGGCCAATGCCTCATGGCCCAGGTACTTGGCTTTCAATTGCTTGACGAAGGCGCGCTTCGCCGGACTGTCCATGGACAGCGTCAAGGCTCCGAAAGCGAGGCCGTAGCGCGCCAGGGCCGAGCCGTCGCGCCCGGCCCAGGCCAGTTCGTTGTCGGCGTAGTAGCCGAGCAGCCAGGGATCGTCGCGGTGGTCGCGAGCAGCGATGGCGATGACGCGCTCGGCGGCCATGGCGAAGCGCGGGTCGAAGGGATCGGGCATGGCTCCCCACCAGTCGAAACCGCTGCTGACCGTGGCGTAGTCGCCGGCGATCGACAGCGGCAGGCTGTAGGGCATCCGCGCCTGTGCGGCGAGCGCCGGATCGCTCCAGTTGCCGAGGCTGTTGAAACCCCATGCCGAGAGGCGCTCCAGGGTGCGCTGGCGCCATTCGCCGGCGAGCTGGTCGGCACTCGCCTGGGGAGCGATGCGCTGGCGATTGGCACCGAGGAAATCGAACCAGCGGCCATGCCCGAAGCGCCGCCCGGCCTGCGCGGCGACGCCGCGGCGGTCGTCGCCCTCACCGAAGAATGCGGCCAGCGGCTCACCCTCCGCCGGCAGTTCGGCGAACATCGGCTCGCGTCCTTCGACGTAGGTCCGGCTGCCGTCGGCGGTCACCGCATTAACGCCCAGCGACCAGAACGGATGTCCTTCCGGAGTAACCAGCCACCAGCGCCCGCCACGTTTTTCCGTGCGGAAGAAACCGCTGGCTTCGAACACCGGCCCACCCAGCAGGCCGCCGAAACGGTCGCGCGCCGGTGTCTGCCGTTCCCAGTCGCGGAGCTGTGCGGCCTCGGCCGCATAGGCGCTGCGCAACTGTTCGTCGGAACGAATCTTTTCCGGCCAGTCGGCGCGGCTGTACTGGCCATAGCGATCGATCAGGCCGGTCAGGATGCTCCGCTCCACCGCCCTCCCTGTGCGTATGCCGAAACGTCCGAGCAGGATGCTCTGGGGAGCTTGCGGCGAGCGCAGGGACAGGCTCAGCGCTCCGACCCTGGCGCGGTCCAGCGAGCCCTCCACGCGTGGCGCCAGCAGCACCCGCTGGCCTTCGACCATCTGTGGCATCGGCGGCCCCGCACGCATGCCCAGAGCCTCTGGCGAAACCGCCCGCAACGGCACCAGCAGGGTCTGCGGCGGGCCTGCCGGTAGCTCGATGGATGCCTGCAGCCCCGGCGCGCCCTGCTCGCCCTCGATCGCGACCTCCAGGGTCATGTCCCAGCTCATCGCGTTCTGGATGCGCAGGCTCACGTAGTCCGCTGCGGACCAGTCCCAACGGCCCAGCGCCGGACTCATGCGCAAGGTGGGCCGTTGCGCCGGGCTGAAGGTGACGCGACGGAGAATGTCGCCCTCCGGGGTGGCCTCCGCCGTCGCGCTGGGCAGGTCGGCATCCTCAAGGGTGATGCCGACCACGGCCATTGGCTTGACGAAGTTGAACAGTACCTGCTGGATGTCGCTCGCCGCCAGCGGCGTGGCCACCGCGAGCAGGCCGAGAAGCAGGGGAAGATGCCAACGCGAACGGATCATGAAGCCTGTTTTCCTTAACTCCATCCCGGCCTGGGCAAATGCCGGGAATTCCTGATGCGGCTCGGACGTGAAGGCTGGCGCCCTCCCGCGCAGGCCAGCGCGTCAGGCGATTTCCCGGCGGAACGGCGGCAATGCATTGAGGATAGCCTTGCCGTAGCGCTGGGTGACCACGCGGCGATCCAGCAGGGTGATGGTGCCGCGGTCCTGCTCGGTGCGCAGCAGCCGCCCGCAGGCCTGGACCAACCGCAGCGAGGCGTCTGGCACGGCGATCTCCATGAACGGATTGCCGCCGCGCGCCTCGATCCACTCGGCCAGCGCCGCCTCCACCGGGTCGTCGGGTACCGCGAAGGGAATCTTGGCGATCACCACGTGTTCGCAATAGGCCCCCGGCAGGTCCACGCCTTCGGCGAAACTGGCGAGGCCGAAGAGCACGCTGTCCTCGCCGTCGTCGACTCGCGACTTGTGCTTGTTCAGGGTTTCCTGCTTGGACAGGTTGCCCTGGATGAACACCCGCTTGCGCCAGTCGCGGTCGAGACCGTCGAAGACTTCCTGCATCTGCTTGCGCGAGGAGAACAGCACCAGGCTGCCGCGCGCGCCCTTCACCAGTTCCGGCAGCTCGCGAATGATCGCCGCGGTGTGCTCGGCGGCGTTGCGCGGATCCGCCTTGAGGTCGGGGACCCGCAATACCCCGGCCTCGGCATGGTGGAAGGGGCTCGGCACCACCGCGGTGACCGCGTTGCGCGGCAGGCCCGCGCGCATGCGGTAGCGGTCGAAGGTGCCCAACGCGGTCAGGGTCGCCGAGGTCACCAGCACGCCATAGGCGACGTTCCACAGGTTGCGGCGCAGGGTCTCGGCGGCGAGGATCGGGCTGGCGTTGGCTTCGATGTCGTAGAAGCTGCCGCTCTCGGCGAGGGTCAGCCAGCGCGCCATCGGCGGGCTGTCCTGCGGGTCCTCGCAGGTGAAGGCGGTCCACAGTTCCCAGTTGCCCTGGGCGCGCGCCAAAAGACTACCGAACAGCGGGTACCACTCCTCCGCCTGGTGGCTGGCGATGCCGCCGGCGCCTTCGCCGTCCATCGCCTCCTTGAGGATATCGGTGAGGCGGGTGAACAGGTCGGTCAGCTTGGAGAAGCCTTTCTTCAGCTCGATGCCCATCTCGCGGATATGCTCGGGGACCACCCCGCCGACGAAACGGTGACGCGGCCGCTCGCGACCTTCCATGTCCTCGCCGGCGCGGAAATCGCCGATCTCTTCGCAGGCGGTGAACATGAACTGCTGCTGGGTCTTGATCTCCCGGGCCAGCTCCGGCACCTGTTCGATCAGGCGGCCGAGGTCGCCCGGCAGCGGGTGCTGGGCGAGCAGCTTGGTGAGGTTCTTGGCGATCTGCTCCAGCCAGTCGGCGGTAGCGCGCAGGCGGGTGAAATGGGCGAAATGGCCAATCGCCTTGTCCGGCAGGTGATGGCCCTCGTCGAACACGTAGAGGGTCTCGCGCGGATCGGGCAGGATGGCGCCGCCGCCCAGGGCCAGGTCAGCCAGGACCAGGTCGTGGTTGGTGACGATCACGTCGACCTTGGTCATCCCTTCGCGCGCCTTGTAGAAGGCGCACTGCTGGAAGTTCGGGCAATGTCGGTTGGTGCACTGGCTGTGATCGGTGGTGAGCTGCGCCCAATGCGCGTCGTCGATCGCCTCCGGCCAGCTGTCGCGGTCGCCGTCCCAGCGGTTGCCGGCCAGGCGTTCGATCATCTGGTTGAACAGCTTGCTGCTGGTCTCGTCGACATCGATGTAGAAACCGTCGTCGGCGAACAGTTGCGCCGTCGCGCTCTGCGCCTGGCCTTCCTGCAGCAGCACGTCGAGCTTGGACAGGCACAGGTAGCGCCCGCGGCCCTTGGCCAGGGCGAAGCTGAAGGCCAGCCCGCTGTTGCGCAGCAGGTCGGGAAGATCCTTGTGGACGATCTGCTCCTGCAGGGCGACGGTCGCGGTGGCTATCACCAGGCGCTTGCCACTGGCCTTGGCGCAGGCGATCGCCGCCAGGCTGTAGGCCACGGTCTTGCCGGTACCGGTTCCGGCCTCCACCGCGACCACCGCCGGCTCGCCCTCGCGGTGCCCCTCCTCGTCCTCCTTGATCGCGCCGAGGGCCTTGGCCACTTCGGCGATCATCAGGCGCTGGCCATAGCGAGGCTTCAGCTCCTTGGCTTCGAGAAAGCGGGTGTAGGCACCCTGGATCTGGGACTTGAGTTCGGCGCTGAGCATGGAATTCCTGGGCCCGGCGCGCAGCGGAAGACGAATCCGCCGGCGCGCCATAGCTGGATAAATTTTCAGTGGTTCGACAGGGCGGCTATGATAACGCGCTTCGTCACAACCGCCAGCGGAGATCGCCGAATGACCCCCTACGCCCTCGTCTACGCCCTGCATGTCCTGGCCGCCCTGGTCTGGGTCGGAGGCATGTTCTTCGCCTGGACGATTCTTCGTCCGGCGGCCGTCGCCGCGCTGGAGGCCCCAGCCCGCCTGGGCCTGTGGCTGGAGGTGTTCCGCCGTTTCTTCCATTGGGTCTGGGCTGCGGTGATCCTGCTGCCGATCAGCGGCGTCGGCATGCTGCACCTGAGCTTCAACGGTTTCGCCGGCGCGCCGCGCTACGTACAGGTAATGATGGGGCTCTACGTCGCCATGCTGGCACTGTTCCTGCGGGTGCAGGCGCTGCAAGTGCCGGAACTGCGCCGCGCGGTGCAGGCCCAGGACTGGCCGGCAGGCGGGCAGGCGCTGGGGAAGATCCGCCGCACCGTCGGCTTCAACCTGCTCCTCGGCCTGTTGCTGACAGCCCTGGTAGCGGCACGCCCGAGCCTCTGAACCGGCGATGCGCCGGAAGCCGTGCTGCCGGCCTCTCCTCAGAAGCGCACGACGTCCAGGCTGCCGTCGCTGCCGTTGGTGCCGTTCGCGCCGTCCTCTCCGCTGCGCCCCGCACGACCGGCATCCACCGAGTAGATCCAGCAACCGGTGGCGTTATCCGCCGCACCCGGTTTGCCGGCCTTGCCTCCAGCGCCGCCGACGCCGCCTTGCAGACGGGTTTGCAAGCGCTCCAGAGGAAAATCGCCCGGCACTTCCAGACGAATCCGACCGCCCGCCCCGCCCGGACCGCCGTCGCTTCCGGATTGGCCGTCGCCACCTTTCAGCGCGCTGCCCCAGAGGCAGCCGGAGGCCTTGCCGGAAGCCCCGTCCAGGCCATCGTAGCCTGGAGCGCCGACGCCACCGCGGGCGTCCAGCAGCAGGCTTTCCACCTCCACCGCCTGCAGGCGCAAGGTCAGGTCGCGGCCGTTACCGGCGCTTTGCCGGAAGGTGCCGGTCGCGCCGGGCGCGGAAATGATGCTGCCATCGGCCAGGCGGCCGCTGACGACTTCGATGCTGATTCGCTCCTCGCCTGGCGCCACGCCGATCCGGGCGTTCTTCGCCATGTGCAGTTCCTCGATGCGCAGGACGCTGACCTCCAGCGGAATCAGCAGGGCGGCATCCTCGCCGATCTCCACTCTGCGCAGGCGCAGCTCCTGGGCCCGCTTGGGCAGGCGCATCACCGAGTTCGCCTGCACCTTCACGGTTCCGCCGATACCCTGCTGGCGTGCCGGCGGCGCCTCGGCCGAAAACACGGCGCCAGCCCAGGCCAGGGGAACGACCAGGAACAATCCGAGCATGGCCTTACGCATGATCGTCCTCCTTGTCCTGCGGTAACTCGCTGGCCGGGCTCAACGCCGGCAACGCAAGCATGTGGAAGACCCCGAACAGCAAGACCTGGAGACGATCCAGCCAGGGATGCGCGCGCGCTTTCAGGCGTCCTCCGAGGACGAGAATCTCGATCAGGTGGATCAACAGGATCAGGCCGCCGGCTATCGACAACAGCCAGTTCAGCGGATAGGCGAACGGATGCAGCAGATTGACCAGCACCGCGCCCCAGAACACCAGGGTCACGAGCTTGCCCAGCCCGAGAAACGCTTTCATGGAACTCCCCCCAAGACATCGTGTGCGGGGGAACATACTCGCCAGCCCGCCGCGGCGCCAGCCATGAACGAAAACGGGGGCTTCGACGCCCCCGTTCTGCTCCGCGCCGCCTGCGTCATTCGCGCTTGATGAGGATTTCCACCCGGCGATTCTCGGCCCGCCCTTCGCGAGTCTTGTTGTCGGCGACCGGCTGGCTTTCGCCCAATCCCTGCACGCCGACGATGATGCTCGAAGGCACCCCGGCATCAATCAGATAGTTCGCAACGGCATTCGCGCGCCGTTCCGACAGCTTCTGGTTGTAGGCATCGGAACCGACGCTGTCGGTATGCCCGGTGATACTCAAGCGCGTACTGGCCGCCTCGCCTTTCAGGCGTTCGGCGATGCCGTTGAGCTTCTCGCTGTCGGCGGCGTCCACCTTCGACGAATCGAAGGCGAAGTGCAGGTCGCGCACGACAATGGTTTCTTCCTTGACGACGGGAGGCGGCGGCGCGACTTCCTCGACCGGCTGCGGAGGCGGCGGCGCGACCTGTTCGCCGGCACCGTGCACCCAGCAATAGGCGGCACCGACGCCACCGCCGATCAGGGCGCCCCAGCCGGCCCAGCTGCTGCTTTCGATCGCGCCCAGGCCGGCGCCGGTAACACCACCGACCGCCGCACAGGTCGGCCAGTCGCTTTTCTGCAACCCTGCGCAACCGGTCAGCAAGCCGCTGACCAGAATCAGGGGTAAAGCGGTCCTCGTGATGCTCATTGGAACTCTCCTCGTGGATCGGTTGTAACCGACAAATAGGGAGTAAAGACCCCAGCCGAAAAAAGCGCCAGCACTAGGCCATGCAGGCGCTTCAGGCTAGTCTTGGCGAATCCCAGGAGAGTGTTTTCCCATGAGCGAACCGATTTCTCCCCGCACCCCGCAGCAGGCCCTGGCCGCGTTGCTCGCCCGCTACGCGCCGAAGCGCTTGCTGCTGGTCGGCGCCAGCCGGCTGCCGGCGGTGGAGGCCTTCATCCACAACCATCCCCAGTGCCAACTGGCGCACAGCCCGGCGGCGGCATTGCCCGCCGAACTGGCCGGCCAGCGCTTCGACCTGGCGCTGTTCGTCGATTGCCTGGAACACCTGCCGCAGCGCACCGGTCTGCAGTTGCTCGCGGGCGTGCGCAACCTGAACGCCAGCCGGGTCGCCGTACTGGTCGACCTCGAGGCCAGCGACTGGCAGGAAACCGACTTCTTCGCCCTCGCCATGCAGAACAGCGAACGCTTCCAGCGCGAAGGCCAGACGCTGACCCTGTACACCTACGACCTGTACGAATACAAGCAGGTCCCCGATTGGCTGAACGCCAAGTTCTGGGCCAACCCGGAAAACTTCGGCAAGTACTGGTGGTAACCATGACCCAACCCTCTTGCCCCTGCGGCAGCGGCGACCCGCTCGACGATTGCTGCGGCCGCTATCACCAGGGACATCCCGCGCCTACCGCGGAAGCCCTGATGCGCTCGCGCTACAGCGCCTACGCCCTCGGACTGGTGGACTACCTGCGCGACACCACGCTGCCGGCGCAACAGGCCGGCCTCGATCTCGACGGCATCCGCGCCTGGAGCCACGGCAGCACCTGGCTCGGTCTGGAGGTGGAAAACCACGAGGTGCTCGGCGGCCAGCCGGAGCATGCGCGAGTCACCTTCGTCGCGCGCTGGCACGACGCCGACGGGGAACATGCCCATCGCGAATGTTCCGGCTTCGTCCAGCGCAACGGTCGCTGGTACTTCCTCGATCCGACCGTGGCCCTGAAACTCGGCCGCAACGATCCCTGCCCCTGCGGCGCCGGCGGCAAGCTGAAGAAATGCTGCGGTCCGTGGATCACCTGATGCATTCGCTCGCCAGCTATATCCGCGCCATCCATGCCCTGCCCTCGCCAGTCTCGATAAGCGATGCACAGGTCGAAGAGCAACAGCGCTGCGAGGACGGCGTCGAGATCCACAGCTGCGAAGCGCTCTACCGTTTCGACAACGGCGTGCGCCTGCGCCAGCACTGCGAGCGCGACCTCCTGCCGAGCAGCGGGGCCTGCGAGGAATGCTGGATCGGCTACGAAGTGCTGGATTCCGCCGGGCAGGAAATCAGCCCACGCCACAAGCACTTCGTCAACGCCTGCCAGGAACGCTTCTGGTTGCGCATGCACGCCTGAGATGCAGCGCCAGGCGGCGCGGTTTGGGCGTTGACGAGCGCTCGGGTAGAATGCGCAGCCTTTTCATCCGGGCCCCATCCCCATGCTGCTGACCGTGCTCTACATCATCGCCATCACCGCCGAAGCCATGACCGGTGCGCTGTCGGCCGGCCGGCGCAGCATGGACCTGTTCGGCGTGGTGCTGATCGCCTGCGTCACCGCCCTGGGCGGCGGCTCGGTACGCGACATGCTGCTGGGCCATTACCCGCTGACCTGGGTCCGTCACCCGGAATACCTGGCGCTGACCGCAGTCGCCGCGCTGGTGACAGTGTTCATCGCGCCGCTGATGCGCCACCTGCGCTCGCTGTTCCTGGTACTCGACGCGGTCGGCCTGGTGGCCTTCACCCTGATCGGCTGCCAGGTCAGCCTGGAAATGGGCCACAGCCTGCTGATCGCGGCGATCAGCGGGGTGATCACCGGGGTGTTCGGCGGCATTCTCCGCGACATCCTGTGCAACGACGTACCCTTGATCTTCCGCCGCGAACTCTATGCCAGCGTGTCCTTCGCCAGCGCCTGGTGCTACCTGATCTGCGTGGAGCTGGAACTGCCCTCCGAACAGGCGATGCTGATCACCCTGTTCAGCGGCTTCCTGTTCCGCCTGCTGGCCATCCGCTTCCACTGGGAAATGCCCAAGTTCGTCTACCAGGACGATTTCGACCACTGAAGCAAGCGCCTGCCCCTGGTCGACGCGTTCCTCCAACCCCTCGCCTGCCCCGATGCCACGGCCCGCGACGCGGTTATCCGCCCCACGCCCACGCTTGTCGCAGGCCGCTGCCCGCCTCAGTCCTGCAGGCGCAGGTGGCTGGTGTCCGGAGCCGGAGCCGCTGGCTCGGGGCGTGCCTGGCCCATGTCGCTACCGACCGGGGCGACGCTGAAGCGGCTCAGGTCGAGCTTCGGCGCCTCGGCTTCGGCCTTGGCGTCCTGTAGGTCGGCGCCTACCGGAGCCAGGCCGAAATCCGGCGCATCGACCTCGGCGAACGCCGCCATGTAGCCGTCCCGCGGCGCTACCTGCAAACGTCCGGAGGGCGCGCTGTCCCGCGCAGCGACGCGGGCCTGTGGGGCTTCCACGGCGGCCTGCTGCGCAGGCGGCGGCGCCATGACCACCTCCTCGATCTCCATCTCGGCGACCACGGCGATCGCTCCCGCTCGCTCCAGCACGCTGCGGTATTTTTCCGCGGAGGCGGCATCGAGGTTGTTCTTGATCACCACCCGGCGGCCGGAGAACAGCAGTTCGATACGCTGCGCGTCGGCCTGGAACAGCTTGGCCAGGTTGGCCTTGACCACCTCGGGCCGGGCGCCGGCGACCAACTGGCCGGAAAAGGCGATTTCAAAGCGGCTCATTGGCATCTCTCCGAGTGAAGGGCCGCTCGGCATGGCGGCCCTGGCGTTTCGTCGAACGATTGTACCCATCGACAGCCACGCGTGGAGTGACTGGGTCCGGCAAATTGGCCGGCGGGTCCGTTCAGGTTAGCCGAGCCGGTCACGCCAGCCGACGGGAAGACTTGCACGGGCGTACCCGCTTCTCCATGCTCCCCCGACTGCGCTACGGGAAACATATGGACACAGGCCTGTACCTGAAACATCTTTCCTCTATACAACAATAAGTTGCAGCACAATCACTGCTTGTTAAACTGGGGCGTCTCGGGGGGAATAGCATGAATTACCAGGCGCAAATGATAAGAATTATCAGCCTAATAATGGCGTGGGGAGTTCTCTCCAATCTCTCGGGCTGCAGCTGGATGACCGGCAGCTTCGAAGACCCCGACGTCAAGCTGCTGAAGGTGGAAGTGGTCAAGGCACGCTTGCTGGAACAGGAGTTCGTGATGCGCTTCCGTATCGACAACCCCAACGATTTCAGCCTGCCGGTACGCGGCCTGCAGTACGCCGTGCAACTGAACGACATCCAGCTCGCAGAAGGCGAGTCCGGGCAGTGGTTCACGGTTCCCGCCCACGGCCACGAGGTATTCGACGTGCCGGTGCGAACCAATCTCTGGCGCCACATGAAATACATCGTCAAGCTCCTCGAGCGTCCCGAGGAGCCGATCCGCTACCGCCTGCAGGGCGAAGTGAAGACCGGACTGATGTTCGGCCGCAGCGTGCACCTGAGACGAAATGGCGAGATAATTCCCGGCGATTTCATCCCAGAATAGGTCCACCATGAGTCAGGAACCCCACGTACACGGCCCGAACTGCAACCACGACCACGATCATCATCACGATCATGGCCATGGTCATGTCCATGGTCCGCACTGCAACCACAGCCACGAGCCGGTGCGCAATCCGCTCAAGGCCGTAGGCCGCAACGATCCCTGCCCCTGCGGCAGCGAGAAGAAATTCAAGAAGTGCCACGGCGCCTGACCCTTCGCACGCGCCGGCATCCGAAGGCCCGCTGAGCAGCGGGCCTTTTCGTTGGCGCGCCACCAGCCCCGCCGGGGCGTCATGCGCGACAGCGGTTTGCATCGAACCTAGGTTCCTGGCGTAGAGTCTTCCGTTCGTAGCCCATCGACGAGCCGGAGACGCACCGATGATCGACCTGTACTACTGGACCACCCCGAACGGCCACAAGATTACTCTTTTCCTGGAAGAAACCGGCCTGCCCTACGCCATCCATCCGATCAACATCAGCCAGGGCGACCAGTTCCAGGCGGATTTCCTGAAGGTGTCGCCGAACAACAAGATTCCCGCCATCGTCGATCGCCAACCGGCCGACGGCGGCGCTCCCCTGTCGCTGTTCGAGTCCGGCGCCATCCTGCTCTATCTCGCGGAAAAGACTGGACGCTTCCTCGCCAAGGACCTGCGCGCGCGCCAGGAAACCCTGCAGTGGCTGTTCTGGCAGATGGGCGGGCTGGGGCCGATGGCCGGGCAGAACCACCATTTCAACCGCTTCGCCCCGGAGAAGATTCCCTACGCCATCGACCGGTACGTCAAGGAAACCGCGCGCCTGTACGGCGTTCTCGACCAGCGCCTGGCGGACCGCGCCTTCGTCGCCGGCGACGACTACAGCATCGCCGACATGGCCATCTATCCGTGGATCGTCCCGCACCAGTGGCAGGAGCAGGATCTCGCCGACTTCCCGCACCTGCAGCGCTGGTTCGAGAGCATTCGCCAGCGTCCGGCGACGCAACGCGCCTATGCTTTGGTGGAGCGCATCAATCCGCCGAAGTAGCGAGTCCCGAGCCGGCCTGCGGACGTCCTCGCGGACGACCGCAGGCGGAGCTTGCGCAGCCCTGCGCTCCTCACTAACGTAGCGCCTCTCGACGCGACCACTCCCGCAGGAGCCCCCACCCCATGGCCTCGCCAGCCTTCATGCGTTTTCTTCCCCGTTGCGGCGCCGCCGCGGCCTTCGGCACCCTCCTGGGCCTGGCCGGTTGCCAGTCCTGGCTCGACGATCGCTACGCCGACAGCCTGCCGCCGACCTCCGGCGTACAACCGATCAAGGGCCTGGCGCAAAACGTATCGATCCGGCGCAACGCGCTGGGCATGCCACTGATCGAAACCGGCACCTTCCATGACGCGCTGTTCGCCCTGGGCTACGTACACGCCTCCGACCGCCTGAGCCAGATGGTCAGCCTGCGCCTGCTGGCCCAGGGACGGCTGGCCGAGATGGTCGGCCCCGGCGCGCTGGAGATCGACCGTTTCATGCGTACCGTGAACCTGCGCCAGGCCGCGGAGATCCAGTACAGGAACGCCTCGCCGCGCCTGCAACGCTTCTTCGAGGTCTACGCGCGCGGGGTCAACGCCTACCTGTATCGCTATCGCGACAAGCTGCCGATGGACCTGGCCCAGTCCGGCTACCGTCCGGAATACTGGAAGCCCGAGGACTCGGCGCTGGTCTTCGCCCTGCTCAACTTCGGCCTGGCGGTGAACCTGCAGGAAGAAATCGCCTCGCTGACGCTCGCGCAGAAGGTCGGCAGCGACAAGCTGGCCTGGCTGACGCCGACCTATCCCGACGAAAACCTGCCGTTCGACGAGGCGGAAAAGCTCAAGGGCCTGCGCCTGGACGGGCAGGTTCCCGGCCTCGCGGGCGTCGAGGGCGCGGCGCGGCAGGTCGCAGCGCTGAGCATGCTCGGGGTCGCCGCCTCGAACAACTGGGCTATCGCGCCGCAACGCAGCCGCAGCGGCAAGAGCCTGATGGCCAACGACACCCACCTGCCGCTGAGCATGCCGTCGGTGTGGAACTACGTGCAGATCCGCTCGCCCAAGTACCAGGCCGCGGGCGTTTCCATCGCCGGTCTGCCGGGCGTGGTGGCGGGCTTCAACGGCAAGCTGGCCTGGGGCATGACCATGGTCCTGGGCGACAACCAGGATCTCTACCTGGAACAGTTGCGACGCCAGGGCAACCGGCTCTATTACCTGGCCGACGGCAAGTGGCAGCCAACCCGCGAACGCCAGGAAACCTTCTTCATCAAGGGCCAGCGGCCGATCCGCGAGGTCATCCACGAAACCCGCCATGGCCCGCTGCTCAACAGCGCCCTGGGCGAGCGCAAGAACATCCTCCAGCCGCTGCCGCTGAAGAGCGGCTACGGACTGGCCTACCGGAGCATCCAGCAGGAAGCCGACAAGACCCTGGACGGCTTCTTCGACCTGTCGCGGGCCAAGACCATCGAGCAGGCCTTCGACGCCACCCGCGAGATTCGCGCGATGCCGCTGAACATCGTGTTCGCCGACGAAAAGCACATCGGCTGGCAGGTCACCGGACGCTATCCGAACCGCAAGGAAGGTCGTGGCCTGCTGCCCTCCCCTGGCTGGGACGGCCGCTACGACTGGGATGGCTATGCCGACCCGATCCTCCACCCGTCCGACCAGGACCCGCAGCAGGGCTGGCTGGGTACCGCCAACCACCGCACCGTGCAGCCCGGCTACGGCGCCCAGTTGTCCAACTCCTGGTACTACCCGGAGCGCGCCGAGCGCATCGCCCAGCTCGCCGGTGCCAGCAAGAGCCACGACACCCAGAGCATGATCCGCATGCAGTACGACCAGACCTCGCTGTTCGTCGCCAAGTTGCAAGCCATGCTCGACAATCCCGGCATGGCGCTGCCGCTGCGCCAGGCCATCGACGCCTTGCCGGAGGCGCAACGCAGCCGGGCGCGGGAGGCCTACGACCGGCTGATGGCGTTCGACGGCAAGCTGACAGCCAGCTCCAGCGACGCCGCGCTGTACGGCGCCTTCCTCCACGAGAGCGCCAGGCAGATATTCCTCGACGAGCTAGGACCGGAGGACGGCCCTGCCTGGAAAGCCTTCGTCGAGACCGCCAACCTCTCCTACTCGGCGCAAGCCGACCACCTGCTCGGGCGCGACGACAGTCCGTTCTGGGACGATACCCGCACTCCGCAGAAGGAGGACAAGCCGGCAATCCTCGCGCGCAGCCTCGCCGCCGCCGTGGAGTTCTGCGAACAGCGACTGGGGAGCGAGCGCAAGGCCTGGCAATGGGGCAAGCTGCACACCTACGAATGGCAGAGCGACAGCTCGAAAATGGCCCCCTACCTGGGCGCCGGCGAGCGCGCCGGACTCGGCGCGATCAAGGGCTATCTCGATCGCGGACCCTATCCGGCCGGCGGCGACCACACCACGCTGGACGTATCGGCCTACGGCTGGGGCCAGGACTTCGACACTTGGCTGATCCCGGCGATGCGGCTGATCGTCGACTTCGGCCAGAGCGAACCGATGATCGGCGTGAACAGCAGCGGCCAATCCGGCAATCCGGCCAGCCCGCACTATGCCGACGGTATCGACGCCTGGCTCAAGGGGCGCTACGTCAGCTTCCCGTTCCAGCCACAGAACCTCGATCGCGTTTACGGCAACAAGCGGCTGACGCTCACTCCCGCTCGCTGAACGGACGGCGCGGAACTTTCCTCCGCGCCGTGGCTCTGAACAGCCGACTTACTCCATGATCATCTTCAGGGCGTCCTTCCGGACGCCCTTCTTTTATCCCCCTCCCGGAAAGCCTCCGTTTTCTCGAAAGCCCGGGCACGGGATCGAACCGATCTCACTCCTCTCCGGCCTCTTCCACGGGCGCCACCAGCGCCCGGTCCAGCCAGTCCGTCGGCAGGCTCTTGCTGGCGCGGGCACCGAGCAGCTTGAGTTGCTCGCTGCGACTGATCAGGTTGCCACGTCCCTCGGTGAGCTTGTTGCGCGCCGCGGCATAGGCCTTGTCCAGTTGCTGCAGGCGCGAACCAACCTCATCGAGGTCCTGGACGAAGAGCACGAACTTGTCATACAGCGAACCGGCACGTTCGGCGATTTCCCGCGCATTCTGGTTCTGCCGCTCCTGGCGCCAGAGGCTGTCGATTACCCGCAGGGTGGCCAGCAGGGTGGTCGGGCTGACGATCACGATATTCTGCGCGAAGGCGTCCTGGAACAGGTTCGGCTCGGCCTGCAGGGCCGTCGAGAAAGCCGCCTCGATCGGCATGAACAGCAGGACGAAGTCGAGGCTGTGCAATCCTTCCAGGCGTCGATAGTCCTTGCCGGAGAGGCCTTTCACATGGTTGCGCAACGACGTTACGTGCTGCTTCAGCGCCTGCTGGCGCAGCAGATCGTCGTCAGCGGCGATGTACTGCTGGTAGGCCGTGAGACTGACCTTGGCATCCACCACCACCTGCTTGTCGCCGGGCAGGCGGATCAGCACGTCCGGCTGGAAGCGTTCGCCCTCGGCACCCTTCAGGCTGACCTGGGTCTCGTATTCCCGGCCTTTTTCCAGGCCTGCATGCTCGAGCACCCGCTCCAGCACCAGTTCGCCCCAGTTGCCCTGGGTCTTCTGGCCCTTGAGCGCGCGGGTCAGGTTGGTCGCTTCCTCGCCCAGGCGCAGGTTGAGCTGCTGCAGACGCTCCAGTTCCTTGCTCAGGGAGAAACGCTCGCGCGCTTCCTGCTGGTAGCTTTCCTCCACCCGCTTCTCGAACGCCTGGATGCGCTCCTTCAGTGGATCGAGCATCTGCCCCAGGCGCTGCTGGCTGGTCTCGGCGAAACGCTGTTCGCGCTCGTCGAAGATCTTTCCCGCCAGTTCGGCGAACTGTGCCCGCAACTCGTCGCGGGCCGACTGCAGGTCGGTCAGGCGCTGCTGGTGGCTTTCCTGCTGCTCGCGAAGTTCCGCAGCCAGCGCAGCCCGTTCGGAAGCCAGGCGACGCAATTCCTCTTCCCGGCCCTGGCGCTCGCTGGCCCAACGTGCCTCCGCCTGGGACGCCCGTTGCCGCTCCTCCCCCATCAACTCGGCTTCCCGACGCAGCGCGGCGACCTCGCCGGAGAGCCTGGCATGGCGCTCGCCGAGTTGCTGGTAAGCCTCCCTACTGGTCTCCAACTGCGCATTCAGCCCGTCCTGGGCCAGTTGCGCGGTCGCCAGTCGCTCGCCGAGCAACGCCATCTCGCGCTCCGCCAGGCTGGCCCTTCTCTGTAGCTGCCATGCCAGGCCGGCCAGGGGAATCGCGGCAGCCAGCAGGCCAAGCAACAGGTTCGGTAGATCGACGGGCATGGGGCACTCCAGCGGAAAACGACGCAACACCCGCCTGGCAGGCGCGCGTGCAGCGGATTCTAGGTTCTTGGGAAAAGACCGTCGAGCGAATAGCGCCGCGCCGAACGAGCACTCCGCTTCCGAGCTGTGCGTACCCCATGCGCAGGACATTTCAGATACTTCCATAACGGAAGCCATCGCCCTGCGCCCTTCGCCGCCAGGACATTTCTGCCTCCACGGCATTTTTGTCGCGGCTACAGGGCTTGCCTTGGAGCGTGCGATGTGCTGTCGAGCAAGCGCTTGGGAAATCCACAGATCCTGTGGATAACCCAGTGGAAAAGCCCCTAAAAAACTGCCGAACCCCCGATGGAGTGGGGCTATGGGACAGATTGACGATTTTTTCACCAACTATTTTTATCGTTATTTTTCAATAAGTTACGTTTCAAACATGAAAAATCAAGCGTTTAGAGCCTAACGCTCTCAACCCTTGACAAGCTGCTTTCCATTTGTGCACAAATTTTCGCCGAAGCCTCTTGCCGCCCCATTGCAGGGCAATGCCGTTCGAAATCCTCAGCCACTCTTTCCCTCGGCGCATGCAGGCCAGCCCTGCCCAACCGGCAGGTGGCGGCCTTCAGACGGCGCCCCCGGATCGCTGGCAACCGTGCCCCCCTCCACTCACGCCGGATGCGGCAACTTTCCGTCCACCAGGAACAGCTCCCAGGAGAAGATTTTCGGCGACCCCGGCACATGCGCCGGCTTGAAGGCCACGTAACCGGCCGTGGTTTCGCACAGCCAGGGCGTCAGGTTGCGAGGACGCTTTTCGGTGAAGGCCGCGGGCGTGAACAGGGCGACATTGCAGCCGCGCTCCGGGCAACGCGCCGAACGGTATTCGAATGCCTGCACCCCGGCGCTGCGCATGGCACTTCCCAGTTCCTGGGGAGCGCGGTAGTCGGCGATGTCGGTCAGCGCAGCCTCGTGATCGGAGAAAGGCGGCGCCTGCAGACGGATTCCCCGCTCCACCTTCCAGCCCGCCTCGAACGAAGCGTGCTCGGACAGAATCCTCCCGCTCGGTGGCGGCACCGCCATGCCACTCCACAGGACGCAACGGTAATACGCGCTTTCGGCCATGGCCGTTTCCAGCTTCAACGCGGCGTAGAACAGGCTTGGCTCGTGGCGACGGCCAAACCGCGACCCCCAGCGCAAGGGCGGATAACGGAACGGGGTCTTCAACAGGTAATGCAATGGCTCGGCATCCGCCGGCACCGGCGGCTTGCTCGACTCGAGCAGTTCCTCGAGCAACGCCTGTTCTTCCAGGGTGTCGACCAATTGCAGGGTCGCCACCTGCTCCTGGCTCTCCACCAACCGCACCAGGCGCCCCTGGAGCGGTCGGATATGCCGCTCACCCTTGCACTGTCGCCAGATCTCGCTCACCTTCCGCCCCTCGCTTCCTGTGGTGTCGGATGCCAGCGTAGCGGCACCGCAGTCTCCATTCAGCCAGGCTTGTCGCCTCTGGCTGCCAGCCTTTTCCGTGACAGGCGTAGGCCCCCGTACAGGCGCGCCGGGTATCAGACCTTGCCGCGGATCGCATCGAGGTATTCCAGCACATGAACCAGGCCCTGCACCTGTCCCATCAGTGCCAGCGGCTCGCCCGCCAGGTGATGGTTGGGAGTGCGCAGGAAGTGGCGCATGTCCTCCTGCTGCCCGCCGAACAGGGCATACAGTGCGCGATAGACTCGCACCAGCAGCAGAGCCAGCTCGCCGGTCTTGCTGTCCACCCGCAGGCCCTGGGTCTTCCAGCGGCTGATGGCGCTGCGATCGACGCCGACGATGCCGGCCAGTTCGAGCTGCGTCAGCCCCAATTGCTCGCGCGCGGCCAGGACGGCCTTGGCCAGGACGGCATCGGCGCTGGGACGTTCCTTGATGAGAGCGCTCATGACGACCTCCTCATGTGTGTTTACAACAAACTATCATTATTTTGCTGAAAACACACCTTGATTCGGTCGAGCCTAGAGAACCACGCGCAAGCATTGACCGGCGTGATAGAGAGAAAAACCCATCTCGTAGGCGCAACTGCGCAGCCTGGCCGCGGGGACGGGCTTCATGTCACTGAACGGCAACGGCAATGTCGCTCGCTCGCCGCTCAGCAAGTAGTCGGCGAACGCCTTGCCCACTACCGTACCGGTGGTCACGCCGCGTCCGTTGTAGCCGGTCACCGCCAGCAAGCCTTCCGCAGGCTCGAACAGGCGCATCAGATGATCGGGGGTGAAGGCGATGCAACCCGTCCAGCTGTACTCCCAGTTGACCTGGCCCAGGTCGGGAAAGTAATGGCTCTGGATTCGATCGGCCCATTGCCGCAGGAACCAGGCGGGCTTGTTCGCGCCATTGCCGAGGCTTCCCAGCAACAGGCGACCCTGGGCATCGCGACGAATGCTGCTGAGCACCGTCCTGGTATCCCAGGAACCCTGGCCGTGAGGCAGGATGCGCTCGGCCGCGGCGCCGTGCAGCGGCGCCGAAGCCACCTGGTAGTAGTAGCCGGGAAAGAAGTGCCGCCTCAGGTTGGTCCACTCGCCCTCGGTATAGGCGTTGGAGGCGATCACCACCTGTTCCGCCAGTACTGCCCCCGCGGCGCTGCGCACCGCCCACAGCGCGCCCTGCCGCTCCAGGGCGAGCACCGGCGAGCGCTGGTACAGTTGCCCACCCCGCTGTACGACGGCGGTAGCCAGTCCACGCGAATAGGCCATGGGATTGAGAGTGCCGGCGCGTCGGTCGAGCAACGCCGCGCTGATTCGCCGGGTGCCGCAGGCCTCGTGGCAAGCCGCGCCGGTCAGCAACTCCAGCGGAGCGCCGCGGCGCGTCCACTGCGCGTGACGGCGTTGCAGATCGGCCACGCCGCTGGCGTTGTGCGACATGTGCAGGGTGCCCTCGCGGCGCAACTGGCAATCGATGCCGAGGCGTTCGATGGTCTCCATCACCAGCGCCGGCGCCCGCCCCAGCACGGCGTTGAGCTTTTCTCCCTGCTCGGCGCCGAGGGTGGCGACCACCTCGTCCGGGGGAATCCAGGTGCCAGCGTTGATCAATCCGACATTACGTCCCGACCCGCCGTGGCCGACCTCGTACGCTTCCAGCACGCACACCGAACGGCCGGCCTCCAGCAGGTGGAGCGCCGCCGAAAGCCCGGTGAAACCGGCGCCGATCACACATACGTCGGCGCGCTGCTCGCCGTTCAGGCTCGCCGCTCCGGACAGGCGAGGCGTAACCACTTCCCACAGACACCGTTGCTGCAAACCGCCCATGCGCGACTCCGCTGCCAGCCTCATTGCCATGCGGCGGGAGCCCGCCGCGCCCCGTTCAATCGAAGGTGATGCCCTGTGCCAGCGGCAGCTCGCGGGAATAGTTGACGGTGTTGGTCTGCCGTCGCATGTAGGCCTTCCAGGCGTCCGAGCCGGACTCGCGGCCGCCGCCGGTCTCTTTCTCGCCGCCGAACGCCCCGCCGATTTCCGCCCCGCTGGTGCCGATGTTGACGTTGGCGATCCCGCAGTCACTGCCCGCCGCGCCCTGGAACAGTTCCGCCTCGCGCAGGTCGGTGGTGAAGATGCACGACGACAGTCCCTGGGGAACCTCGTTGTTCAGGCGCAGGGCCTCGTCGAAATCGCGGTAGCCGACCACGTACAGGATCGGTGCGAAGGTCTCCGTGCGCACCACTTCGGTCTGTCCCGGCATCTCGACGATGGCCGGCGACACGTAGTAGGCATCCGGATAGCGCTCCTGCAATTGCCGCTCGCCGCCGAACACCCGCCCCCCCTGCTCGCGGGCTCGCGCCAGGGCGTCCTGCATGGCCAGGTAGCTGCGTTCGTCGATCAGCGGCCCGACCAGGTTGCCCTCCAGCGGATGACCGATACGGACCCTGGAATAGGCTGCCTTGAGGCGCTCGACTATCTCGTCCTTCACCGACTCATGGGCAATCAACCGGCGCAAGGTGGTGCAGCGCTGCCCGGCGGTGCCCACCGCGCCGAACAGGATGCCGCGCACCGCCAGGTCGAGGTCGGCGCTTGGCGCCAGGATCATCGCGTTGTTGCCGCCCAGTTCGAGGATGCAGCGAGCGAAACGCGCCGCCACCCGCGGCGCCACTTCGCGCCCCATGCGAGTGCTGCCGGTGGCGCTGACCAGGGCGACGCGACGGTCGTCCACCAGCGCTTCGCCGGCCTCGCGGTCGCCGATCAGCAATTGGCTCAGGTGCGCCGGCGCATCGCCGCCGAAGGCCCGCGCGGCACGCTCGAACAGTGCCTGGCAGGCCAGTGCGGTGAGGGGGGTCTTCTCCGAAGGCTTCCAGACCACGGAATTACCGCAGACCAGCGCCAGCGCGGTATTCCACGACCACACCGCGACTGGGAAGTTGAACGCGCTGATCACGCCTACCACGCCCAGCGGGTGCCAGGTCTCGCGCATGTGGTGGCCGGGACGCTCGGATGCGATGGTAAGACCGTACAACTGGCGCGAGAGGCCCACCGCGAAGTCGCAGATATCGATCATTTCCTGGACTTCGCCGAGGCCTTCCTGGGTGATCTTGCCCGCCTCCCAGGACACCAGTTCGCCGAGTTCGGCCTTGTGCCGACGCAATTCCTCGCCGAACAGCCGCACCAGTTCACCACGGCGCGGCGCCGGCACCTGGCGCCAGGCGCGGAACGCCTGTTCGGCGCGCTCGACCTTGGCGGCAACGGCGGCGCGCCCCTCCAGTCGCACCGCAGCCAGGCGACTGCCGTCGATGGGGGTATGCACGGCAAGCTCGCCATCGCGAAAAGCATTGGGGTCGAGGCCGAGACTGCGCAGCAATCCGTCGATCATGTGAGGTTCTCCTGGCTGTTCGTTTCCGCTCGTTTTAGTCGGTTTGCCCGGTAGCGACAAACGACCTTTATTCGCCACGTCATTCCGAGTTTTCATACTGGCTCCGAGCTGTCGCGATCCGCCGTGTTTCCCGTACCATGCACGCCTTCGCCGGCCAGCCCCCGCCTACCCGACATGGACAAGAAAAAGCTGTTGCGCCTGATCACGGAAAAGCTCGCCGCGGACCTGGAAGTCGCCGTCCGCGCCGCGCAGACCGCCCATGAGACGGCAACCCACGAAGAGAACGTCGCCGAGAACAAGTACGACACCCTCGGCCTGGAAGCGGCCTACCTGGCCGCCGGGCAGTCGCGCCGGGTCGAGGAGATCCGCCAGGCGCTGGGCCTGTACCGCAACCTGGTGCTGCGCGATTTCGACGAGGAACAGGGCATCCAGCTCACCGCGCTGGTCACCCTGCTGAACGCCGACGGCAGCCGGCGAACAGTGTTCCTCGGCCCCGAGGCGGCCGGGCTGAAGATCGATTGCGAAGGTCGCGAGGTGTTGGTCATCACGCCTCGCTCGCCACTGGGCCAGAGCCTGATCGGCAGGCACCCGGGCGACGAGACCGGGGCGAAGGACTCCCCCCTTGCGGTGGAAATCCTCGCCGTCGACTGAGGCTACTGCTGCGGCGCACCGCAGGCGCCGCAGAACTTCGCGCCCGCCGCGAGATCGGCGCTGCAGGCGATACAGCGCAGCGGCGCCAGGGCGCCGCCGCAGCCCTGGCAGAATCGTGCCGTCGCCGCATTCGCGGTGCGGCAGGCGCGACAGGCCATTCCCGCCGCGACTGGCGCCGGCGGATAGCCGCCCTGACCGCGGTGATGACCGCCGCCGTGATGACCACCGCCCTGTCCATGATGACGCCCACCCATCAACAACCGTTCGAAGAACCCCATGGCACAACCCTCTCGTCTGGATCTGACGGCTTCCAGTGAAAAGGCTGTAGCCACTACAGGGTCAATGGCGCGGAAACATCGGGAAACTCAAGTCCGCTTCACCACAGCGGCAACGCGTAGCTGACGATCAGCCGGGTCTCGTCGATGTCGTTGCCGAAATCGCTGCGGAAGGTGCCGTTGCGCAACTTGATCCCCAGGTTCTTCAGCGGCCCCGATTGCACCAGGTAGGCGATATCGGTGTCCCGCTCCCATTCCTTGCCGCGCCCACCGCCGTCCAGAAGGTCGATGTGTTCGCCACGCAGGTAGCGGCTCATGAATGTCAGGCCGGGCAGGCCGATGGCGGCGAAGTCGTAGTCGTAGCGCAACTGCCAGGAGCGCTCGTCCTTGTTGGCGAAATCGCCGATCTGCACGAAGTTGACCAGATACGGATCGGTCCCGGCCAGGTAGGCGAAGCCGCTGTCGCCGGACATGCGCTGGTAGCCGAGGCCGAAGGCGTGGCCACCCAGGCGATAGGTGAACAGCGCATTCAGCGCGCGATTGTCGACGCGGCTGCCGCCCTCGTCGGTGGAACGCGCCCAGCGGATGTCGGACTTCAGCGACTGGTCATCGGTGAGCGGCAAGAGGTGCTGCACGCCGAGATAATGCTGGCGGTAGAAATCCTCCAGGTTGGCGTAGTGGTAGCTGCTGCTCAGTCGCTCGCTCCAGCGGTAGGTACCGCCGGCGAAGTCGAAGCGGTCGCTGCCGGGGTGCCGGCCCGCCAGTACGTTGCGCTTGTTGCCGCGGGTGATGCCGAGGTCTTCGGCGTTGGTCGAGTCGCGCTGCTTGACCTGGCGCAACTGGCCGAACTGCAGCGCCAGCCCGTCGATCTCGTTCACTTCCAGCAGTCCACCCTGGAAGGTTTGCGGGTGCAGGCGCGTGTCGTTGAACTGCACCACCGGCAGCCTGGGCATCAGGCTGCCGATCTTCAGCGTACTGTGCGAGACCCGTAGCTTGGCGGTCAGGCCCAGGCTGGAATAGTCGTGGGCGGCGCGCCGGTCGCTCGTCGAATACGGCAACAGACCACTACCGGATCGCTCTGGCGAGGAGTCCAGCCTGACGCCCAGCAGGCCCAGCGCATCGACGCCCAGGCCGAAGAGCCCCTCGGTGTAGCCGGACTCGTAGCGCAACAGGAAACCCTGCGCCCACTCCTCCGAATAGGACTGGCTGGCGCCGGGCTGGCGATAGTCGCGATTGAAATAGAAATTGCGCAGTTCGAGGCCGGCCTTGCCGTCGGCGAAAAACTCCGCCTGGGCGAACGACGGCAGCAACGCCAGCCCCGCGGCCAGCATCGGAACGGGAAGAATTTTCATTGTTGTTGTCTCTTCGTCGTCAGTGGATAGACACGGCGCCGCGAGCACTCCCTGCCGCGACCGCCGTGGCGGAGCGGATCAGACCCCGGCGAGCATGCCCTCCAGGCGTTGACGCACCAGTTGGCGCGCCTGCTCGACGATGTCCCTGAGCAACTCGGCGCAGGCCGGTTCGTCGTCGATCAGGCCCTGGACCATGCCGGCCGACCAGATCCCCAGGTCGGTATCGCCCTGCCGGTACACCTGGCGACCGCGCTGGCCGCTGACCAGCGCAGCGATATCGGCGTAGCCGGCGCCGCCGCGTGCCTCGATCGCCAGTACTTCCTGGCTGATCGCGTTGCGCGCCACCCGCGCGGTATTGCGCAGGGAACGCATGATCAGGTCGGTGGAACGCTCGTCGGCCGCACGGATCGCTGCCTTCACCGCAGGGTGTATCGGACATTCGCGAGTGGCCAGGAAGCGCGTGCCCATGTTGATCGCGTCGGCGCCCAGCGCCAGCGCCGCGACCAGGCCACGTCCATCGGCGAAACCGCCGGAGGCGATGATCGGCACGCGTAGCCGGTTGGCCGCGGCCGGCAGCAACACCAGGCCGGGGATGTCGTCCTCGCCCGGGTGGCCGGCACACTCGAAGCCGTCGATGGAGACGGCGTCCACGCCCAGTCGCTCGGCCTTGAGCGCATGGCGCACGGCGGTGCACTTGTGGATCACCTTGACGCCGTGTCGACGGAATTCGGCGATGTGCTCGCCGGGGTCGTTGCCGGCGGTTTCGACGACGGGGATTCCCGTCTCGATGATGGCTGCGCGATATTCGGCATAGGGCACCGGCTTCTGCGTCGGCAGCAAGGTCAGGTTGACCCCGAACGGCCGATCGGTCAGCTCGCGGCAGCGGGCAATCTCCGCAGCCAGTGCCTCCGGGCTCGGCTGGGTCAACGCCGACAGCGTCGCCAGGCCACCGGCGTTGGCCACCGCCGCAGCCATCTCGGCACGGCCGACCCACTGCATGCCGCCCTGCATGATCGGGTGTTCGATGCCGAAGGTCTCGGTGAAGCGGGTCCTGAACACGCCCATGGATTGCCTCCTCGGTCAGATCGGGTCCCAGGAGAACACGTCCGGGCTGCGCGCCAGGTCCATGAAGCTGCCGCGCAACGCCGGCATGCCGTGCTCGGCGATGCTCTCCGGGGTCCAGCCGTGCTCGCTATGCACACTGCGCAGCGGCCGGCTCTGGCTCATCAGGAAGAGTTCGTGGTGACGCGCGGCGAACACCTGGCCGGTGACCTCGCGGGCGGCGTCGGACGCCAGGTAGACGGCCAGCGGCGCGTTCTTCTCGGGGGTCATGCGCTGCAGCTTGTCGACGCGGGCCTTCTGCTCCGGGGTTGCGGCCGGGATCGAGTCGGTCATCCGGCTCCAGGCGAACGGCGCGATGCAATTCGAACGCACGTTGTAGCGCTGCATGTCGAGGGCGATGGATTTGCTCAAGGCGACGATGCCCAGCTTGGCCGCGGAATAATTGGCCTGGCCGAAGTTGCCGATCAGCCCGGAAGTGCTGGTCATGTGTACGAAGGCGCCGGCCTGCTGGGTACGGAAGCGTTCGGCGGCGGCCCGGCTGACGAAGAAGCTGCCGTTGAGATGGACATTGATCACCGACAGCCAGTCGTCGGCGCTCATCTTGTGGAAGATCGCATCGCGCAGGATGCCAGCGTTGTTCACCACGATATCCAGACGCCCGAAACCGTCCATGGCGCATTCGACGATACGCCGCGCGCTGTCCCAGTCGGCGACGCTGTCGGTGTTGATCAGACCTTCGCCGCCTCGCTGGCGGATCAGGCCAAGGGTCTCTTCGGCCGGCGAGGCCGACCCGCCCTCGCCCTGTAGCGATACGCCGATATCGTTGATCACCACCCGTGCCCCGGAATCGGCCAGGGCCAGGGCGATCTCGCGGCCGATGCCGCCGCCCGCGCCGGTAACGATCGCGACCTTGCCTTCATTGAGTCTGCTGCTCATGGGTAATCCTCTTCGTCCCGTGGATGTCGTTCGGTTGCGCTCAGCCCGGCAGGCCGAGGACGCTCTTGGCCAGGATGTTGCGCTGGATTTCGTTGCTGCCGCCGTAGATGGTGGTCGGCCGCGACTGGATGAAGATCCCCGCCGGATGCAACTCGGGGTCTTCGGCGAAGGGCTGCAGCAGGGCCGAATCCTCCCCGGCGACCTCCAGGCCCAGCTCGCTGATGCGCTGGAACAGTTCGGACTGGAAGATCTTCAGCATGGATACCTCCGGGCCGAGGCTCTCCCCACGCCGCAGGCGTTCGGCGAAACGCTCGTAGAGCGCCTTGTGGCTGTCCAGGTCCATGCTCAGCGCGGCGAAGCGGCGCGCGAACAGAGGGTCGTGCCACAGTCCCAGGTGCCGGGCCAGGCGCTCCAGGCGCTGGAGGGCGAAGGTGGACTGCTTGGGCGAACCGAGGAAGATCCGCTCGAAACCGAGCAGCGCCTTGGCCATGCTCCAACCCTGGTTGATTTCGCCGACCAGGCTGTCGTAGGGGACCCGCACGTCGTTGAAAAACACTTCGCAGAACTCGCCGTGCAGCTCCAGGTTGAGGATCGGCCGCACCTCGATGCCCGGGCTGTCCATCGGCACCAGCAGGAAGCTGATGCCGTGCTGCGCCTTGGCGCTGCGCTCGGTGCGGACCAGCAGGAAGATCCAGTTGGCCTCCGAGCCCATGGTGGTCCAGGTCTTCTGTCCGTTGATCACCCACTCGCCGTTTTCCAGGCGCGCCTCGGTGCGCAGGCTGGCCAGGTCGGAGCCGGCGTTGGGCTCGCTGTAACCCTGGCACCAGATGTCTTCGCCGCTGAGAATGCGCGGCAGGAAGCGCGCCCGTTGCGCCTCGTCGCCATAGCGGATCAACAATGGGCCGAGCATGGTCACGCCGCTGTCGGGCAGGCGCGCGCAGCCGTACTCCTCCATTTCCTCCATCATGATCAGTTGCTTGCCGGCGCTCAGCCCCATGCCGCCGTACTCCCTGGGCCAGCCGGGACACAGCCAGCCCTGGCGCGACAACAGCAGGTACCACTCGCGGGTTTCCTCGCGCCCCAGGCGACGGGGCGGATTGCGGATGCGCTGCGGATAGTTGGCGGCGATCCACTCACGGACCATCAGGCGAAAGGCGTTGTCATCAAGACTGTCGTAGTCGCTCATCTCAGTTTCCTCTGAATACGGGGGGACGCTTGGCGAGAAAGGCCGCCTTGCCCTCGGCGTGGTCGGCGCTGAGAAACAACTGGCTCTGCAACTCGCCCTCCCGCTCCAGCAATAGGTCAAGGCCCTCGGCGAGCAACGCCTTGGTCATCGCCAGGGGCAACGGCGCCTGCTGCTCCACCCGCCCGGCCAGCTCCAGCGCCATCGCCAAGGCGCCGCCAGCGGCGCAGAGGCGGTCGGCCAGGCCGATGCGCAGTGCCTCCTCGGCCTCTACCACCTGGCCGAACATCAGGATCTGCCGTGCCCGCCCCCAACCGATGCGCGCCGGCAAGGTATGCAACTGGCCGAGGTCGGCGAGCAGCCCGACCTTGCCGAAGCCGGCGGCGAAGCGGGCGCCGGCGCCGCAAACGATGCTGTCGCAGGCCAGCGCCACGGACAGCCCGGCCCCCACCGCCCAGCCCTCGACCGCGGCGATCAGCGGCTTGCCCATGCGCACCATCTGCCGCACCAGCCGCGCGTTGTCCTGCATTCGCGCCCTGCCGGCGGCCAACTCGGTCACCCGCATGTCGCCCAGGTCGCCGCCGGCGCAGAACACCTCTTCGCCACCGGTCAGCAGCACGCTGCGGATCGATAGGTCGCATTCGGCCGCCTCCAGGGCCCGCAGCAATTCCATGCGCAGCGCCGGCGACAGTGCGTTGCGCCGGGCCGGGTTGTCGAAGCGCAGCAGGCGCACCGTGCCGCGCGTTTCCTGCAACAAACCGCTCATCAGGCCACCTCCCGCTGTAGCAGCGCGGCGTAGCGCGCCTTGTGGAACGCCAGCGAGCCGTGGGCATTGAGCAGTACCATGGCGCGGCGCAGGAACAGGCCGATGTCCGCCTCGTCGGTGTAGCCGATGCCGCCGTGCAACTGGATGGCCTGGCGGGTCACCAGCAGAGCCGCTTCCGAGGCCCGTACCCGTGCGCTGGAAACCTGCCGCTGGCGCTCGCTTTCCGACGCCCCGGCATCGATCGCGGCGGCGGCCTGCTCGACCATGGCGCGCGACAGTTCGATCTGGATCCTCAGGTCGACCATGCGGTGCTGCAGCGCCTGGAAACTACCGATCTCGCGGCCGAACTGGCGACGTACCTTGAGGTACTCCAGGGTTCGCTCGAAGGCGCCATCCATCAGTCCGACCAGATAGGCAGCGCAGGCCAGCGCTGCCTCGTCCAGAACCTGTTCCGTTACCTCGCCGGACAACCACCGTGCCGGCGCATCGCGGAAACGCAGGCGCGCCAGGTGAGCGCCATCCTGGGTCGCCTCGCAGAGCAGTTCCACGCCATCGGCATCGCGCTCGACCAGCGCCAGGCCCTGCTCGCAGGCCACCAGCCAGGCATCGGCGGCACCAGCCAGATGTACGTGAGCGACTTCGCCGTGCAACCGCCCTTGCTGCATACGAGGGCGTCGCCGCCCATCGCGGTAGGCGATGCCCGCCGGCAGGACCAGCCGCTCAGCGGCCAGCAACGCAACGCGCTCGTCTTCCGGCAGCAGCGGCGCCACCAGCCCGGCCTCGATCAGCGGCTCGGGCAGCAGGCCGCGCCCCAGCGCCTCCAGCAACGCCGCGTATTCGCTCATGCCCAGGCCGCTGCCGCCCAACGCTTCATCCAGGCGCAGCGCCGGCCAGCCCATGGCGCAGACCTCGCGCCAGGCCTGGCGGTCCACCCCGCTACCGGTGAAACGACCGCGGCGCACGCGGGTCAGGTCGCCGTCGCGTGGCACCAGCGAAGCCGCGCTGTCGCGGATCATCCGCAGACGCTGCTCGCGCTCGCCGGCCCACTCGTCTTGCTCACTCATCTGTTCGCCCTCCTGTCGATACGCCGTCCGCCCGTCCGTCATCTGCACGGGAGGCGCCGGCTTGTCCGCGCGGAGCGACCGCGCAGGCCGTGGTCCGGACGCGCGACGGATGGCTCCGCTGCCGCGCCGCCGGAACTCCGCTACGGCTTAGCCGCGCGGTACCTGAAGCTGCCCGAGGCCATGGCGATGACCTCGCCGT
Source organism: Pseudomonas sp. TZ252 (assembly GCF_056110345.1). Lineage (NCBI taxonomy): Bacteria > Pseudomonadati > Pseudomonadota > Gammaproteobacteria > Pseudomonadales > Pseudomonadaceae > Pseudomonas > Pseudomonas sp. TZ252. The sequence continues at coordinate 428,331 of NZ_CM148566.1, forward strand.
CCTCGTTGCAGATTTCCGCCGTGCAGAAGCAGATCGTGCGGGTCCGCCGCACCACCCTGCCAACCGCACGAAGCTCGCCGCGGGCGCTCCCCATGAAGTGGGTAGCCATGTCGATGGTCACCATCGAGCAGTCCGGCAGGCAGGCACGGATCGCCTGGGCCATGGCGGCGTCCAGCACCGACATCAACACCCCGCCATGGAACTGTTGCAGGTAGTTCATCAGTTCCGGGCGATGCCCCAGGCGCACCCGCGCCACCCCGTCGGCATCGGTCCAGCGCTCGAGGCCGATGAACTCCTGGAAGCTGGCGGGCCGCTGCTCCGCCGCTGGCTGTCGTGGAAAAGAACTCATGGATGTGCACTCCTGCCGCAGGATCAGGCCTTGGCCGCGCTCCGCTCGGCGGTATTCCCGGCACTGCCCGGCGCTTGCCGTCGGGAAGCACTCTCGGCATCGCGGGACTCGCGGTTCGGGTCGTAGAGCCGGTCCGCAATGAACAGCGCCGGGATCAGCCCGGTGAGCACGTAGGTGATGCCCATCACCAGGAAACCCGCGCCGATCGACACGTGGGTGGCCAGCAGGCCGATGCCGGCGGGCGCCACCGCCGCGCCGATACGACCCAGGTTGTAGGCGGTGCCCACCGCCGAGCCGCGGACGCGGGTGGAGAAGCTCTCGGTCATGTAGGTGGCCAGCACCCCGACCGGAACGCCGTAGATGAAGCCGAAGGTGATGAGGATCCAGAGGATGTTGGAAGGCGAGTGGTAGAACACGATCAACGGCATGAAGGCGGCGCTGCCGATGGCCCCGGCGGCGAAGGTCAGGCGCCGGCCGAAGAGATCGGCGCAGACGCCGGCGGCGACCTTGCCAAGGATCATCGCACTGTAGGTGCCGACCATGTAGCCGGTCATCGACTTGAAGTTCATCCCCAACTCGCTCTCCAGGTAGGACGGCATCCAGTTGTTGGTGCCGTAGTAGCCGAACAGCAGGAAGCAGGAGGTGAGGCTCCAGAGCAGGAACATGCCGCGCGTTTCCGGATCGCCCAGCATCCGTCCCAGCGGGCCGGCGCCGCCAGCCTCGGCGTGGCTCTGCGGAGCCGCGCCGGGACGCTGGCGCCCGGCCTGGGCCGCGAGCCAGGACGGCGACTCCGGCACCCAGGGCCGCAGGGCCAGGCAGACCAGCGCCGGCGCCACGGCGGTGAAGAACAAGACGCGCCAGCCGAACTCGGGGATGATCTGCCCCGCCAGCAGGGTCGCCACCAGGTAGCCCACGGTCCAGCCGGCCTGCATGGCGGCGAGGATGGTGGTGCGGTACCTGGTTCCGACGCACTCGGACATCAGGATGTTGCAGGCGACGAACAGCGAGCCGAGGCCGAGCGAGGCGACGAAGCGGATCAGCGCGAACTGCCAGTAGTTCTGGGTCAGCCCCAGCAACGCGGTACCGATGGAGAACAGCACGATGGTCCAGGTCACCACTCGCACCCGGCCGAAGCGGTCGCAGCACCAGCCGCCATAGATGCCGCCGACGGCCATGCCGGCGAGAGTCAGGCTGCCGAGGGAGCCGGCTTCGAAGTTGCTCAGGCCGAATTCGGCCTTCAGGCTGTTGAGGCTGTAGGCCAGGAACATCAGGTCGACGCCGTCGGCGAGCAGGCCGAGGAAGCAGAAGACGAAGGCGATCAGCATGGTGCGCCGGGAAATGGCCGGCGCCGGGTTCGGGGAAAGCGCGGTTGCATTCATTATTCTTGTTCTCGCAAGCAGGATTTCGGTTGATCTTCACGGCAGCCCGACGGTCGTTCCCTCGCGCCGCCGCCCTTCGCTTCAGTCCGGCCGCTCTGGCGGCGGACCTACCCGGCCGTTGTCCAGCACCACCACATCGCGCTCGACGACGCGAGTGCGGAACGAGCCGTCGCTCCACATCTCGGTACGCAAGGTCTCGCCGGGAAACACCGGAGCCGAGAAACGCACCTGCAGATGTCCCAGTTGCCCCGCGCGGTAGTCGGCGAGCCCGCGCAACACCGCGTGGAATGCCACGCCGAGGGTGCACAGGCCATGCAGGATCGGCCGCGGGAAGCCGGCCCGCAGCGCTGCCGCGGGCTCCGCGTGGAGCGGGTTGTCGTCGCCGTTGAGGCGGTAGTACAGGGCCTGCTCCGGACGGGTCGGCAGGTCGAGTCGCAGGTCGGGTGTCCGTTCAGGCAAGCGATGCGGCGTTTCCGGCACCTGCCGGGAACCACCGAAGCCGCCGTCGCCGCGAAGGAAGGTGGTGCTGCGGGCGACAGCCAGCACCTCGCCGCTGAGCGCGTCGCTGAGCACCTTCTCGCTGTAGAGCAGCGCGCCCTTGTCGGCGCCCTTGTCTACCAGACCGGTGACCCGGGTCCGACCGATCACCTCGCCTTCCGCCGGCAACGGCCGCCGCCACTCCAGGCGCTGCTCGCCGTGAACCAGGCGCAGCGCGTCCACGCCAGTCGCCGGATTGCCCAGCCAGAAGCCCGGATGACCGAGCACCAGGGCCATGCACGGCAATGCCTGGAGATCGCGGCACGGATCGACGTAGACCAGTTGGCGCTCGTCCAGCGGGTCGCCGCCCAGACCGAGGGTCAATGCATAGAAGGCGCTGTCGCGCCGGCTGTAGCGCTGGCGTACTTCGGGGATCGGGTAGTTCAGGAGCACCTCAGGATCGAGCGCCATCGGCCACCTCCTCGACTTCCAGCACCGCATCCACCGCCCAGGCGCCCTGGCCCTCCGGCAAGGCGATGACCGGGTTGAGGTCCACCGAGCGCAAGCGCTCTCCCGCCTCCCAGGCGAACCGCGAGAGATTCGACAGCAGCCGTGCCAGCGCCGCGACGTCGGCCCGCGGCCGGCCACGCGCGCCGAGCAGGAGCGGCGCGCCTCTGATGCTACGGATCATCGCCTCGGCTTCGTCGACCTCGAACGGGCAGCGGCGGAACACCACGTCCTGCAGCACCTCGACGAAGATCCCGCCCAGGCCGAACAGCGCCACCGGGCCGAACAGCGGATCGCGCTGGATCCCCATGAAGCACTCCACCCCACCCTGCAGCTGACGCGCCACCAGGACGCCATCGAGACGCGCCTGCGGCGCCTTCTCGGCGGCCCGGCGCAGGAGCAGTTGGAAACCGGCGCGTACCGCGTCCGCATCGCTTACGCCAAGCAGCACGCCGCCGATTTCCGACTTGTGCTGGATGTCCGCCGAGGCGAGCTTCAGCACCACCGGGTATCCGATGCCCTCGGCGAAGGCAACCGCCTCTTCGGCACTGCCCAGCACCGCCTCGGCGGCGGACTCGATACCGGCGCGCGCCAGCAGGCGCTTGGCCTCGGCTTCGCCGGGCGTGGAGGCGGGCAACTGTAGCCCGCCGGCAGGCCGGCGCAGGCGCAACGGCCGGGCGAAGGCTTCGCCGAGCCGCCCCATGGCCTGGATCGCCACTACCGCCCGGGTGGGGTCTTCGAACAGTGCGAAGCCGGCCTCCTCGTAGGGTGCCAGCTCCTCCCCCTCACCCATCACCGAGACCACGAACAGACGCTCGGGATAAGCCTCCTTGATCCGCCGGAACTGCTCGGCCAGACGCGCGCCGATGGAGGCGGCGGTGCCGGCCTGGGTGAAGAAGGCGAGCAGCGAACGGTAGCCACCGTCGACCACCATCGACTCGGTAAAGTCGCGCACCAGCGTCAGGTCGTTCAGGGCCTGCGCGGTGCAGTCCACCGGGTTGATCGGCGAAGCGAAGGACAGCCGTGCCTTCAGCCGCTCCTGGGCCATGTCCGGCATCGGCGGCATCGGCAGGCCGACTTCCTCGGCGACATCGCTGACGATGATCCCGGCGCCGCCGCTGACGGTGATCATGCCGAGGCTGTTGCCCACCGGATAGATACGCCGGGTGGCGAGGTAGGCGATGTCCATCAGTTCCTCGGTGGTCCTGGCGCGGATCACCGCATAGTCGCCCAGCACGGCGTCCAGCACCTTGTCGTCGCCGGCCAGCGAAGCAGTGTGGGACAGCGCCGCGCGGCTACCCAGGGCGCTGCGCCCGACCTTGTGCAGGATCACCGGCTTGCCGGCGCGATGCGCGGCCTCCAGGGCGGCGAGGAAGCTGTCGACGTTGCGGATGGATTCGGCGTAGGCCATCACCACGTCGATCTCCGGCGACTCCACCAGCCAGCCGATGCTGTCGCCCAGGGTGACGTCGGCCTCGTTACCGGTGGCCACGCAGATAGGGGTTCCCAGGCGCCGCTGGCGCGCCATGCCGAGCAGGTGCGCGCCGTAGGCACCGGACTGGGTGGCGATGCCTACCCGGCCGGGCAGCGGTACGCCACGTTCCAGGCTGGTGGAGAAGAACGCGTAATAACCCAGGTTACTGTTGAACGCACCGAGCGCATTCGGACCGAGCAGGCGCATACCGTGCTCGCGGGCAGCGGCTACCACCGCATCCTGCATCGCCGCGCCGGCCTCGCCGACCTCGCTGAATCCGGAAGAGAACACGATGGCACTGCGCGCCCCCTGGCGGCCCAGCGCCCGGACGGTCTCCAGCACCTGAGGCGCAGGCACCGCGACAATGGCCACGTCCGGTGCCTGCGGCAGCTCCGCAACGCTGGCGAAGGCCGGCAGCCCCTGGATTTCAGCACGATTCGGATTGACCGGGAGGATTTGCCCGGCATAGCCATGGCGCAGCATGTAGGCGATGGGACGGCCACCGATGCGGGTCGGGTCGCTGGAAGCGCCGATCACCGCGACCGAGCGTGGTTCGATCAATGGAGTAAGACTGGCGAAACGGGGAGCGTCGATGAGCTGTTGCGAGTGGTTCGCTGACATGGGTTCACCTCATCCGTTTGTCTGTGGCCGGCACGACAACCTTCTCGCGGGCGAGCGCGCCCGCGGGACGCCGCCACGGCAGCGCCCGGAAGACCTGTCGGCCAGGGGTCTAGAGCGTGTCGCCGGTGCCGAGCAACGCGGTTACCTGGCTGGACAGCGTGCCGCCGTTGCCGTGCAGCAACGCCACGTCGGCCTTGGCCAACTGCCGCTCGCCGGCCTGGCGGCGGAGCTGGGTCACCGCCTCGATGATCAGGAACATCCCGTACATCCCCGGATGCACGCAGGACAGCCCGCCACCGTTGGTGTTCACCGCCAGCTCGCCGCCGGGCGCGATGCGTCCGCCCTGGACGAATGGGCCGCCCTCGCCCTTGGCGCAGAAACCCAGGTCCTCGAGGAACAGCAGGGTGTTGATGGTAAAGGCGTCGTAGAGCATCACCAGGTCGATGTCGGCGTGCCGCACACCGGCCATCTGCATGGCTCGCGGAGCGCTTTCCGAGGCCGCCGTCACGGTGAGGTCGGGCATCGACACGATCGAGCGATGCCACTGCGCTCCGGCCGCGCCAAGGAAGTACACCGGCGCATTGGGCAAGTCGCGGGCGCGCTCGGCGCGCACTACCACGCAGGCGCCACCGCCGTCGGTGACCAGGCAGCAGTCGGCGGCACTCAGCGGGTCGCTGACCATCCGCGCGGCAAGGACGTCATCGACGCTCAACGGTCCGCGGGCGAACGCCTCGGGATTCAGGTTGGCCCATTGCCGGGCAGAGACCGCCACCTCGGCGAGCTGCTCGCGTGTGGTGCCGTACTGGTGCATGTGCCGGCTGGCCGCCAGGGCATAGGCGGTGATCGGGTGGCGCGGCTTGTAGGGCGTCTCGTGCCATTGTGGCTCGCTCATCGATACCAGGCGGCCGCCGGCGGTTCGCTGGTTGGAGCCGTAGCAGATCAGCGCAGCGTCGCAGAGACCGGCCTCCAGTGCCAAAGTGGCCTGCAGCAGGTGCAGCTCGAAACTGGAGCCGCCGATATTGGTGCCATCCACGAATTTCGGGCGGATGCCGAGGTATTCGGCGACCGACAAGGTGGGAAAGGCATGGGAGCTGGTGGCGGCGAAGATCGCGTCGATGTCGGAAAGCTTCAGGCCGGCATCGGCAATGGCCTTGAGCGACGCCTGGCCGAGCAGTTCGATGGCGCTGTAGCCCGGCGCCTCGCCGACGCCGGCGCTACCGATGCCGACGATGGCGGTCTTGCCACGGATGGCCGCGCTCATGGTCGTCCCTCCTGGTGGGGAACGAACACCACGACATTGGCACCGTCCTGCTCGACGATGCGCGCCTGCACACGGGTGCCGATCGGCAGGCTCTCGTGCCCGTCGATCCGCGACATCATGCGCACGCCCTCGTCCAGGTCGACCAGCGCGACATTGTGATTGCCGCCGCGGGAGCGATTGACAGTGATCGCGTAGAGCGTACCCAGGCCGCTGGCGGGAACCCACTCGAGATCAGTCTCGCCGCTACCCGGCACCAACTGGCGCGGGTAGAACACATGGCGACCGCTGGAACGGCTGCGCTGCAACATGAAACGGCCCTGGGCGAGAAACGCAAGGTACTGCGCCTCAGGTCCCGGAGTACTGCCATCGGGAAGATCTGCCACGAGGTTTCTCCTTTGTTCTTGTCGACCTTTGCTGCAAAGTGCATCGCGCTGGACGCCGAACCGGATACTGCTTCCGTCCCCGGTTGTACGTTCCGGAAGGCCAGAATATATTCACTATCGTGAATGTCAATCACAATACTGAATGAAAAGAGGAAAAATGACCAAGGACGCCACAACCAAAGGCACCAGCAGCAAAGATGTCGGCGCGGTAGTGAACGCCATTCAGATACTTCGCCACCTGGCCCACGCCGACGGACCGCAAGGCGTGGCCGCCATAGCTCGCGCCACCGGCATCAGTCCGAGCAGCGCCTTCAATATCCTGCGCACCCTGAGCAACGAACGGCTGACCTCCTTCGACGATGCGGGCAAGACCTACCAACTGGGCCTTGGCCTGTCGGAACTGGCCGTAGGATTCGTCGGACGCAGCTATGCCGACCTGATCCAGCCAGAGCTGGAGCGACTGAGCCTTGCCCACCACATCCTCATCGCCCTGTGGCAAGTCACCGACGATGCGCACATCCGCGTCATCGCCCTTGCCGCACCGCCCGTCGCCCACGTCAACGTCGCCGTCGGCACGCGCCTGCCGGAACTGGTCGGCGCCGCCGGGCGTTGCATTGCCGGCCTGCGCGAACTGCCGGAGGACGAACTGCGCCGCCGACTGACCCGCGTGCGCTGGGAAAATCCGCCGAGCTTCGAGCGCTACCAGGCCGAAGCGACCGAGGCCGTCGAGCGCGGCTGGGCTATCGACCAGGAACACCTCTACCGCGGCGTGAGCATGGTCGCCAGCGCCATCACCGACCGCGACGGACAACCGCGCTTCGCCATCTCCGCGATCGGCATCAGCGCCCAGCACCAGCCCGACGACCTGGAACGGATCGGCACCAGCCTGCGGGATACCGCGCGCTTCGTGAGCCGCGCGCTATTTCCCCAGGGCGAGGCACTGAAGGAGAAATCCTGAAATGGCATTCAACCCATTGAAAGATTAGCCGGCCAGCCGTCATCGACCCTCGACGCCGGTACCACCTTTCAACCCGAGGACCGGCAGATAACGGAGAAAGCGCCAGAATCGCTTCAGCGTCACCCGGTCCCACGCCCTCAGCGGCACCGAGCGGAACAACTGCCAGGCATATCGCCCATCCTGGACAACAGCCTTCTTCAGCGCCTTGTTCAGGATCAGTTGCCGGGCCCGGCGATAATTCGGGTGAGCCCGATAAGGCTCGATGGCTTGCATATCCGCCTCGTAATTGAGCTTGTACCTGCCGGACAGACCGCTTCCATGCCGGCGATAACGCCCCATGTAGGCCGGCAGTCGATGAATTTCATAGCCCTGCGCCGCGATCCTTAGGGTGATCTGGAAATCCTGCACGCGAATCGACGGGTCGAAGAAATCCGCCCGCTTCATCGCTTCCATGCGGTAGAGCGCCGTCAGCGGCATGACCACCAGGGTCTCGGCCAATGCTGCATCGAACCCCCAACGCTCCACACACCCCTCGCTGAAACCGTCTCGCGCCACTTCGTTACCGGCACTGTCGATACAGATATTGAAACCGCCCACGCACCCGACCTCGGGGTGCGCAAGCAAGTAGTCGACGCGCGTGTCGAGCGCTCCAGGCAGGAGAATGTCGTCCAGGTCGGGAGTCATCACGAACTCGCCCCGCGCATGACGCAAACCGTGATTGAGCGCGTCGCTCACCCCTCGGTTAGCCTGGCGGTAGAGCTGGAAGCCGTGACGCTCGCGGAGCATGGCGAGACGCTCATAGGTGTCGTCCGTGGATCCGTCATCCACCACGATCAACTCGAGATTGGGATAGCCCTGCGCGTAGATGCTGGCAATCGCCTCGTCCAGATACTTCGAGATATTGAAACAGGCGCAAACGACGGAAACGAGCGGTCGCATTTCTTCCTCCCCAGCCCCAGCTCCGGGACTCGGCACAAACCGATAACCTGGCTGTCCGCTGGAAGGAAACCGTGCCATGCAGCTCGGCCACACATCCGCGGCGCCTTCAAGCGCCGGGATACTAAGAAGAACCGCCCCGACCATCGAAACCGGCAGGTCGCCCGACCCGGCGCTCGAAGGACAGAAAATCGGAAGCAATGGAGAAATGCGCGCTCAGCGCACCCACGAAACCCAGACAGAGCGGGACGACCACCCAGAGGAGAAGGAAGGACAGAACGAAGGAAGGGCCCGCAGCATTCCTAGGAGAACTGCACGACCTGGCCAATACCCGAAACCATGGCACGGCTTTCTCGCCCGCCCCGCAGAGGGGACGCCCGAACGCTCGCCAGAAAAGACAAAGCCCCTGGAACGCCAGGCATTCCAGGGGCTTTGCTCATATGTAATGGCGGAGAGATAGGGATTTGAACCCTAGGAGCCATTGCTGACTCAACGGATTTCGAATCCGTCCCGTTCGACCACTCCGGCATCTCTCCGTGCGGCGCGCATGATACCAGCTTGTACGAAGAACGCGAAGCTTTCTTGAAGATTTTTTCGCGTTCTTTCAGATGGTTGCGCGCATTTTGAGGTTAAAGCGGCACGCCCAGGCGCTTGGCTACCTCTTCGTAGGCTTCGATCACATCGCCGAGGCCCTGGCGGAAGCGGTCCTTGTCCATCTTCTTGCGGGTTTCCTTGTCCCACAGACGGCAGCCGTCCGGGCTGAACTCGTCGCCGAGGACGATCTGGCCATGGAACAGGCCGAACTCCAGCTTGAAGTCCACCAGCAGCAGACCGGCATCGTCGAACAGCTTGTTCAGCACTTCATTGACCTTGAAGGAATAGGTCTTCATCTGCGCCAGCTGCTCGGGAGTGGCCCAGCCGAAGGCCTGGACGTGGGATTCGTTGATGAACGGATCGCCCAGGGCGTCGTTCTTCAGGAACAACTCGAAGGTGGGAGGAGTCAGGGCGATGCCCTCTTCCACGCCGAGGCGACGCACCAGGCTGCCGGCGGCGAAATTGCGCACCACGCACTCGACCGGGATCATGTTGAGCTTCTTCACCAGGCACTCGGTATCCGACAGCAGCTTGTCGAACTGGGTCGGAATGCCGGCAGCTTCCAGCTTCTGCATGATGAAGGCGTTGAACTTGTTGTTCACCGCGCCCTTGCGATCGAGCTGTTCGATGCGCTTGCCGTCGAAGGCGGAGGTGTCGTTGCGGAACAGCAGGATGAGACGATCGGCATCGTCGGTCTGGTAAACCGACTTGGCTTTGCCGCGGTAGAGTTCTTCGCGTTTTTCCATGATGGGCTCCGCTTACGGGTAATAGGGCCTAGGCGATCTCGCGCCAATCCAGGCCTGAATGCTGATCGGCCACCTGCAGCCAGCCCGGATCGCACCCGAGGGTGTCGACGAAGGTTTGCCGGGCCAGCTGCGGCGAGTTGTTCTTTTCGCTGAGATGGGCCAGCACCAGGTGCTGCATGCGACCCCAATCCAGCTGCTTCACCAGTTCTGCGGACTGATGGTTGTTCAAGTGCCCTCGCGAACCGCCTACGCGGGCCTTGAGAAAATAGGGATACGGGCCACCGGCAAGCATCGTGCTGTCGTGGTTGGCCTCGACCACCAGAGCATCCACCGCACGATAGCACTCCAGCACCTCGGCCGTGGCCATTCCCAGATCGGTGAGCATGCCGAAGCGCCGCTGCCCATCGGACAGCACGAACTGGGTAGGCTCGCGGGCGTCGTGCGAGACGCCAACCACCTGCACTTCCAGCCCGCGGATCGCCAGGCGCTGGCCGGCCCTCAACAGCTCGGCGGGGTGCACCGGGCGGCGCATGCCGCTCAGGGTACCCGCACTGAGATAGACCGGGATTTGGTAATGCCGCGCCAGCAGTTCGACGCCATGGATGTGATCGGCGTGTTCGTGCGTGACCAAGATCGCGTCCAGCTGCGCGGGGCTCAGCCCCAGGCGCGCCAGACGCTTGATGATTTCACGCAGCGGGAAGCCGCAATCGATCAGTATCCGGGTGTCAGAACTGCTCACCAAGGCCGAATTGCCCCGGCTTCCGCTGCCCAGAACCGCGAACCGCATTGCGCATGCTCTCCTGGAGTTTTTCCAGTACGTTTTGCGCGACATCGGCCGGCGCAGAGGTGTTGATGTCCTTGTCGACGGTGACCTGCACGGCGTCGCTGACGGTGGTCAGGCGGACCTGGTAGCGCTGCGCCTTGGCGTCTTCCTCTTCCTTGGTCTTCTCGCCGCCGCCGAACAGGCGACTGAAGAACCCGGGCTTGTCTTCGTCGGGCTTCTTCGCCCCTTCGGCGATGTTCACGTAGTACACGCCAAGGCTGCGGTTGAGGTCGTCGACGCGGATATCGGCGTTATCCAGGGCACGCCCGACACTGACCCAGGAGCGGTCGAAGTCGGATTGCAAGGTCAGCACCGGGTTGCCGCTGCCGTCCTTGCTCAACTCGAAGGTGCCGGGCGTGTCGTAGATCGAGTTGGCTGCCAGCAGGGAGACCGAGCCGCCCTGCTCGGCGCTGCGCGCCATGCTCGCGACCATCTCGTCGAGCAGCGCCGCGTCGAGGCTCGGCGCCACCGACTTGCTCGGCCAGCTCGGGCTGCTGGTGTCACCGGCGGCGCGGGTCTGGCTGAGCACGTAGACCTCGCTGGTATTGCTTTGCACGCCGGGCTCGATACGCACCCGAACCCGTGCCTGGCCGTCCGGCTCGACACCGCTCACGCGGCTGCTAAGGCGGCGTGCCAGCGGCGCGGAAAGCTGCGACAGCGATTGCCAGTCGGAACTGAACTCGCCGGTCTGCGGGCGCTCGTCGGCGATGCGGAAACCGTTCTCCTCGAAGAACTGCCGGGCCACCGGCCAGACTTCCGCCGGCGGACGCTGGGCCACGACCCAGCGGCTATCACCGCTGCGCTGCAGGCTGTAGTCGCTGATGTCGCCGGCGTTGGCCAGCGGCTGCGGACGCGGAACCTCGTACTCACCCTCTTTTTCGTGGGTGGTGGCGACGTTCAGCGGAATCGGCAGCAGCGGATCGAGCGGCTTGCTGTGCACCCCTTCGGGCAATTGCATGGGAGGCGTTTCGCGGGCGCCGAGGTAGTCGTCACCGCGGTCGCGGAAATAGCCCTCCGGCCCCCACAGCCAGCCGCAGCCGGAAGTGTTGCCGATAACCAGGGCGAGGGCGGTCAGTCCAGCCAGTCGCTTCATTGCGTGGAGCTCCTTGATCAAGCCAATACGCCGGTCTGGCGCATGGCCTGACGCAGCGGCTCGTGGCAACGCGGGCTGAGCCAGGTCAGGGGCAGGCGGATGCCCTCGGGGATCAGACCCATCTCATGCAGGGCCCACTTCACCGGAATGGGGTTGGATTCGATGAACAGCGCCTTGTGCAGCGGCATCAGGCGATCGTTGATGGCGCGCGCGGCTGCGGCGTCGCCGCGCATGGCGGCGGCGCACAGGTCGCTCATGGCGCGCGGCGCGACGTTGGCGGTCACGGAGATGTTGCCCTTGCCACCCAGCAGCATCAGCTCGACGGCCGTGGCGTCGTCGCCGGAATAGACGAGGAAGTCCTTGCCGACGCGCTCGATGACTTCCTTGGCGCGTTGCAGGTCGCCGGTGGCCTCCTTGATGCCGATGATGTTCGGCACCTTGGACAGGCGCTCGACGGTCTCCGGAAGCATGTCGCAGGAGGTGCGGCCCGGTACGTTGTAGAGGATCTGCGGGATCGCAACGGCTTCGGCGATATGGCGGAAGTGCTGGTACATGCCTTCCTGGGTCGGCTTGTTGTAGTACGGCGTCACCAGCAGGCAGGCGTCGGCGCCGCCGCTTTTCGCGGCCTCGGTCAGCGCCACCGCCTCGCGGGTGGAGTTGGCGCCGGTGCCGGCGATCACCGGGATGCGGCCCTTGACCTGGTCGACCACGCGACGGATCACCTGGATGTGCTCTTCCACGTCCAGCGTGGCCGATTCACCGGTGGTGCCGACGGCGACGATGGCGTTGGTGCCTTCCTGCAAGTGGAAGTCCACCAGCTTGGCGAGGCTGTCCCAGTCCAGTCGACCCTGAGCATCGAAGGGGGTGACTAGTGCCACCATACTGCCCGCAATCATGCAACCGCTCCTGCCGCGAAATTAAAGCGGTAATGGTACTGTCGGCGGCAGGCCTTGCACAAGACGAGCGCCACCTCGTCGGAAGCCGCTGACAGGCGGCAGACGTTTCCCTCGGCGGCGCTTTTCGCTACCCTTCCCGCTTTAGGTACGGCCCGTGCCGCCAGCGTATTCCAGGAAAGTTGAATGTCCACCAGCCAACCCCGCGAACAATTCCTTCTGATCAGCGCCCTCGGCCCCAACCCGATGGAGCTGACCACCCTGCTCTGCCGCGCCTGCGTCGAGAGCCGCTGCGCCGTGGTCAGCAGCCGCCTGACCCGCCACGGAGAGTTCAGCGCCCTGGTGCTGCAGATCTCCGGAAGCTGGGATGCCCTCGCCCGCCTCGAGGGCAGCCTGCCGGCCCTCACCAAGCGCGGCGACATCACCCTCAGCATGACCCGCAGCAACGCTCACGTGACCCGCGCCCAGGCGTTGCCTTACGTGGCCTATGTCAGCGCGGTGTATCGCCCGGACATCCTCAACGAACTCTGCCAGTTCTTCATCGACCACAACATCGAGCTGGAGAACCTGACCTGCGACACCTACCAGGCGCCGCACACCAACACCACCATGCTCAACGCCACGATTACCGTGACGCTGCCCGCCGGCACCCAGATCAGCTGGCTGCGCGACCAGTTCCTGGACTTCGCCGACGCCCTGAACCTGGATGCCCTGATCGAACCCTGGCGCCCCCAACACCCCTGAGGAGCCGAGCCATGCCGGTCGCAATCGACAAACCCGTACCCGACTTCACCGCCCCCGCAACCAGCGGCAAGGAGGTGACCCTGTCCGCGCTGAAGGGCAAGCAGGTCGTCCTGTATTTCTACCCGAAGGACAGCACCCCCGGTTGCACCACCGAGGGCCAGGGCTTCCGCGACCAGTACGCGGCGTTCCAGAAGGCCAATACCGAGGTCTTCGGCATCTCCCGCGACGGCCTGAAGTCCCACGAGAACTTCAAGTGCAAACAGGAATTCCCCTTCGAGCTGATCAGCGACAAGGATGAAGCGGTCTGCCAGCTGTTCGACGTGATCAAGCTGAAGAAGCTCTACGGCAAGGAATACATGGGCGTCGACCGCAGCACCTTCCTGATCGACAGGGACGGCGTACTGCGCCAGGAGTGGCGCGGCGTGAAGGTGCCCGGGCATGTCGACGCGGTTCTCGCCGCCGCCCAAGCGCTCAACGGCGCCTGAGCCCCGCCCCAAAAAAAAGGCCGCATCCGCGGCCTTTTGCATTTTTCATGCGGCCGATGCTATCGCGTGGCTGCCGGAGTCTCGGGAAGGTCCTTGGGCCAGGCATCCAGCACCGCTTTCACCAGGGTCGCCAGGGGGATCGCGAAGAACACGCCCCAGAAGCCCCAGAGCCCGCCGAACAGCAACACCGCGCAGATGATCGCCACCGGGTGCAGGTTCACCGCCTCGGAGAACAGCAGCGGCACCAGCACGTTGCCATCCAGCGCCTGGATGATCGCGTGGGCCACCATCAGGTAGATGAACTGGTCGCTCCAGCCCCACTGGAAGAAGGCGATCATCGCCACCGGTACGCTCACCACCACCGCGCCGATGTACGGCACCACCACCGACAGGCCGACCAGCAGGGCCAGCAGCGCTGCGTAGTTGAGCCCCAGGTAGGCGAAGGCGATGTAGGTCACCGCGCCGGTAATAACGATCTCGATGACCTTGCCGCGAATGTAATTGGCGATCTGCTGGTTCATCTCGGCCCAGACCTGTTTCATCAGCCCGCGCTCGCGCGGCAGGTAGCGGTGGAACCAGGTATGGAAGCGCTTCTTGTCCTTGAGGAAGAAGAACACCAGGATCGGCACCAGCACCAGGTAGATCATGACGTTCACCACCACCGGCAGGCTGGCCAGCGACGAGGTCAGCGCCCACTGGCCGATCTGGCCGAATTCGCCGCGCGCGGTCTCGATGGCCTTGAGCACCTGCTCCTCGCTGATCAGGCTGGGATAGCGCTCGGGCAGCATCAGCAGCACGCTCTGCCATTCGCCGAGCATCCGCGGCAGTTCGTTGAACAGGGTGAACAATTGCTGCCAGAGCAGCGGCAGCAGGACCACCAGGAACAGCGCCAGCAAGCCGAGGAACAGGCTGTAGACCAGCCACACGGCGAACAGGTGCGGCACCCGGAAGCGTTCCAGCATGCCGACCACGCCCTGGATCAGGAAGGCGATCACCATCGCCGCCAGTACCGGCGCGAGCATCCCGCCGAAGGCGAGGATGACGCTGAAGCCGAGCACCAGCATGATCGCCAGCACCACTGCCTCCTCGTCGGAGAAGTAGCGCTGCATCCAGTCGCGTAACACCTTGATCATCGGAAATCCTGAATCGGAACGGCGAAGGCTCCGCTAACGCTTGCGCAGCCAGTATCGATAGACGCCTTCGGCGGCCTCTTCGCGCAGCAGTTCATGGCCGGCGAGCTGGGCGAAGGCCCGGAAGTCTCGCTGCGACCCGGCATCGGTGGCGATCACCTTGAGCACCCCGCCGCTGGGCAGGCGGTTCAGCTCCAGCTTGGCCTTTAGCAGGGGCAGCGGACAATTGAGACCACTGGCATCCAGCTCCGCGTCACATACCAGGGGGGATGAATCGTTATCCGTCATGACAGCCTCTCCCGAAGGGCCGACAAGCATACCCAAGCCTATCCGCCGCTGGCCAGTTGAAACGGCGCTCGAAGTCCAACAGCTTCGGGTCTCGGGCAGATACCTAGGCAGTGCCGATAACCAACGGCTAAAGTAAGGCCTTTGCCAACCTGAGCCTCCTGCATGAATGTACTGCGCCCTGCCCTGTTGACGCTCGCCTGCATGCTCGCTTCGCCGGTCATGTCGGACGATCTGCCCTCCCTGGGCGACGCATCTTCCTCGATCGTTTCGCCGGAGCAGGAGTTCCAGCTGGGCCGCGCCTGGCTGAGCATGCTGCGCAACCAGGTCGATGCGATCTCCGACCCGCAGCTCAAGGACTTCGTCGAAAGCAGCGTCTACCGGCTGGCCGAAACCAGCGACCTGCAGGACCACCGGCTGGCCTTCATCCTCATCCGCGACGCACAGATCAACGCCTTCGCCGCGCCCGGCGGCGTGATCGGGGTCAACGGCGGGCTACTGCTCAACGCCCAGACCGAAGGCGAGTATGCCGCGGTGCTGGCCCACGAACTCGGCCACCTGATCCAGCGCCACTTCGCCCGCGGCATCGAGGCACAGCAGCGCATGCAACTGCCGGTGATGGCAGCGATGCTCGCCGGCATCGTCGCCGCGGCCGCCGGCGCAGGGGATGCGGGTATCGCGGCGATCGCCGGGACCCAGGCGGCGGCGATCCAGAACCAGTTGCGCTTTTCCCGGCAGAACGAGCAGGAAGCCGACCGCGTCGGCGTCACCAACATGGTTCGCGCCGGTTACGATCCGCGCTCGATGCCGAACATGTTCGAGCGCCTGGCGCGGCAGTACCGCTACGACGGCAAGCCGCCGGAGTTCCTCCTCACCCACCCGGTCACCGAATCGCGTATCGCCGACACCCGCAACCGCGCCGAACAGTATCCCCAGGGCGGCAAGGAAGACAGCCTGCGCTACCAGCAGATGCGCGCGCGCACCCAGTTGCTCTTCGAGGAAACCCCGGGGATGGCCGGCAAGCGCTTCCGCGCCATGCTCAACGACAATCCCAAGCTGGATGCCGCGCGCTACGGACTGGCCATCTCGCAGACGCGCATCGGCCAGCTCAACGATGCCCGTGACAACCTCAGGCAATTGCTGGCGAAGGCACCCAACGACGTGGCCTACAACCTGGCCCAGGTCGAGCTGGACATCACCGCCAACCGCCTTCCGGATGCCGATCAGCGGTTGAAGAAGATGCTCGCCCAGTTCCCCAGCAGCTACCCGCTGAAACAGGTGCGCGCCGACCTGATGCTGAAGATGGGCAAGCCGCAGGAATCGGAGAAGATCCTCGACGACCTGAGCAAGGCGCGGCCGCTGGACCCGGATGTCTGGAACCGTCTGGCCGAGGTGCGCAGCCTGACCAACAACGCCATCGGCGTGCACCAGGCCCGTGCCGAGTACCTGTCTCTGACCGGCGACTACCAGGCCGCCATCGAGCAGCTCGATTTCGCCAAGCGCCGCGCTGGCGGCAACTTCCAACTGGCTGCGCGACTCGACGCTCGTCAGCAGGAAATTCGCCAGCAGGAAAAGATGGTCAAGGAAATGTTCCGCTGAGCGGCATATCCGAGGAAAAACACCCGGCGAAGCTCATCGAAACAGGGGGTTGGGCGAACAACCGCACCGCGCTTACTCGCCCTACGCAGCGGCACGCCCTCGCCAGGATCAGGCGTTCCCGGCCTGGCGCAGGCGCGCGGCCTGGGTGAAGTCGAGCATGCGCTTCAGCGGACGGACCGCCCTCGGGATCAACGCCGGGTCGACGAAGATTTCCCCGCTGCCCTCGCGCAGGCAGGCCAGGGTCCGCTCGAGCGTGTTCATCGCCATCCACGGGCAGTGCGCGCAGCTGCGGCAGGCGGCGCCGTTGCCGGCGGTGGGGGCCTCGATGAAATCCTTGTCCGGGCACAACTGCTGCATCTTGTAGAAGATGCCGCGATCGGTGGCGACGATGAAGGTCTTGTTCGGCAGGGTCTGCGCGGCCTTGATCAACTGGCTGGTCGAGCCCACGGCATCGGCCAGCGCGACCACGCTTTCCGGCGATTCGGGGTGGACCAGGATGGCGGCGTCCGGGTAGAGCGCCTTCATGTCTTCCAGCTGCTTGGCCTTGAACTCCTCGTGGACGATGCAGGCGCCATCCCAGAGCAGCATGTCGGCCCCCGTCTCGCGCTGGATGTAGCGTCCCAGGTGCTGGTCCGGCGCCCAGAGGATGGGCTCGCCGTTGTCCATCAGGTGTTCGACGATCTCCACCGCGCAACTGGAGGTCACGACCCAGTCGGCGCGTGCCTTCACCGCCGCGGAGGTGTTCGCATAGACCACCACGGTCCGTTCCGGGTGCTGGTCGCAGAATGCCGAGAATTCATCCACCGGGCAGCCCAGGTCGAGCGAGCAGGTCGCTTCGAGGGTCGGCATCAGCACGCGCTTCTCAGGGTTGAGGATCTTCGCCGTCTCGCCCATGAAGCGCACCCCGGCCACGACCACCGTCTGCGCCGGATGCTGGTTGCCGAACCGGGCCATCTCCAGCGAATCGGACACGCAACCGCCGGTCTCCTCGGCCAACGCCTGGATCACCGGATCACAGTAGTAATGCGCCACCAGTACCGCGTTCTGCGCCTTCAGTTCGGCCGCGATCGCCGCGCGATGCTCGGCGCTCTCCTGCTCGCTCAACACACGGGGTTGCTTGGCGGCCAGGTGGGCCTGTACCAGGAGTCGTTCGGAAATGTGCGTCATAGTCGCTACACCTGAAGGCGCAACAGCGCGTCTCTCGATTTTATACCCGGCGGCAGGCTGGACCGCAGGGAACTGACGATTGCAGGTTTCGGGCACGGCACCCGTGTCCCCTTGAGCAAACCCCGGGGATCCGCCTGCAAGGCCGCGGATTCTAACCGCATAGGTCGCGCCAGGGCCATCCCGGCATCCGTACCGGCCTGGCCGGTGGCTACGCTAACAAAAGACATAGGTTTCGGTCGTTAGACCTACGCGACATAATTTTTTCGTTTCTTAGAACCGTCTATAGCTCGGCTCGCTCCACGACCGAACACGACATGCCGGCATGCCAGCGTTAATACTTTGGTATTAGGCCCTTGGTATTAACGTTAAATAACCGGTAAATATCCGGATTTTCTTTTCGTCGAATTTACGAGCAATATGAAACATATTTCGTTGAAATAAGCTCTTCTTTCACATAATTATAAAAATATCCTGAAACAGAGCCGTCATCCCTCACCTCCAAAACGACGACTCCCCGTGCCGTGCACCCGCCGCGCAGAAAGCGAGCCGGCGGCCGATTCCACCCTCGCACGCCAGCCCTTGCGCTTCACTGACCGACGGGAGGTTTCCCCGATGAAAACGTCATCCAGAAGACAAGTTGAAACACTCGGGCGCTATCTATCGAGTCCTCGACGCTTCTTCCACAGTAGCGGCAACCTGACCCGATCAAGGGAAGCGGCACGCGCCACCCAATAAAAGGAATAAGGGATGCCTATTCATAACCTGAATCACGTGAACATGTTCCTCCAGGTCATCGCCTCCGGTTCGATTTCCTCCGCTGCGCGGATCCTGCGCAAGTCGCACACCGCGGTCAGCTCGGCGGTCAGCAACCTGGAAATCGACCTGTGCGTGGAGCTGGTCCGTCGGGACGGCTACAAGGTCGAACCCACCGAGCAGGCGCTTCGCCTGATCCCTTACATGCGCAGCCTGCTGAACTACCAGCAGCTGATCGGCGACATCGCCTTCAATCTCAACAAGGGTCCGCGCAATCTCCGGGTGCTGCTGGACACCGCCATCCCGCCGTCGTTCTGCGATACGGTGAGCAGCGTACTGCTCGACGATTTCAACATGGTCAGCCTGATACGCACCTCGCCCGCCGATAGCCTGGCGACGATCAAGCAGGACAACGCGGAAATCGATATCGCCATCACCATCGACGAGGAACTGAAGATCTCCCGCTTCAACCAGTGCGTGCTCGGCTACACCAAGGCGTTCGTCGTCGCCCATCCGCAGCACCCGTTGTGCAATGCCTCCCTGCACAGCATCGCGAGCCTGGCCAATTACCGGCAGATCAGCCTCGGCAGCCGCTCCGGGCAGCATTCGAACCTGCTGCGGCCGGTCAGCGACAAGGTGCTCTTCGTGGAAAACTTCGACGACATGCTGCGTCTGGTGGAAGCCGGCGTCGGATGGGGCATCGCGCCGCATTATTTCGTCGAGGAACGCCTGCGCAACGGTACCCTGGCAGTCCTCAGCGAACTCTACGAACCGGGCGGCATCGACACCAAGGTGTATTGCTACTACAACACCGCGCTGGAATCCGAGCGCAGCTTCCTGCGCTTTCTCGAAAGCGCCCGCCAGCGCCTGCGCGAACTCGGCCGCCAGCGTTTCGACGATGCGCCGGCCTGGCAACCGAGCATCGTCGAAACGGCGCAGCGCCGCTCAGGCCCGAAGGCGCTCGCGTACCGCCAGCGCGCCGCACCAGAGTAGAGCGTTCTCCAGCAGACGCTGGCCGTGGGTGGTGAGAATCGACTCGGGATGGAACTGCAAGCCCAGCTGTCGATTGCGCGGATCGGCCATCGCCATGATCTCGCCATCGGCATCGGCCAGGCAGTCGAAACCTTCCGGCAGGCGACTGACCACCAGCGAGTGGTAGCGCGCGACGCGCAGATCAGCGATGCCGTCGAACAGCGGGTGACGCTGATCGAAACGCAGGGACGTGCTCTTGCCGTGCAGCGGCTTCCTCGCCTCGCCCACCGCGCCACCGGCGGCCAGCGCCAGCGCCTGGTGGCCGAGGCAGACGCCGAGCACCGGCAAGCGCCCGCGGGCCCAGGCGAGCAATTCCAGCATGCAGCCGGCGTCTTCCGGCCGACCGGGCCCCGGCGACAGCACCAGCAGTTCGCAACCGTCGGCCAGCAATGCCGCCTGGATCGTCGGCAACGGCGTATCGTTGCGCATCACCCGGACCTCCGCGCCGAGCAGGCAGAACTGCTCGACCAGGTTGTAGGTGAAGGAATCGAAGTTATCCAACAGCGTGATGCGCATCGCGCTCTCCCCTTTCGCGTTCGGCAGCGGCCACGGCGGTCAGCACCGCCAGCGCCTTGTTGCGGGTTTCCTCGGCCTCCAGCCGTGGATCCGAATCCAGCACCACGCCGGCGCCTGCCCGGACCCGGGCGATACCTTCGCGGACCTCGGCGGAGCGGATGACGATGCTGGTATCGAGGTTGCCGGCGCTGTCGAGAATGCCGATCGCGCCACCGTAGCTGCCGCGATAGCCATCCTCGTACTGCCGCAGCAACTGCATGGCACGGACCTTCGGCGCACCGACCAGGGTGCCCATGTTCAGGCAGGCACGGTAGGCATGCAGCGCATCCAGTTCGCCATGCAGTTCGCCAGCCACGCGCGAGACCAGGTGCATCACGTGGCTGTAGCGATCGACCTTGAGCATGTCGCGCACCTGCCGCGTACCGCTGCGGCAGACCCGCGCCAGATCGTTGCGCGCCAGGTCGACCAGCATCATGTGCTCGGCGATCTCCTTGGCGTCCAGGCGCAACTCCGCTTCCAGGCGATTGTCCAGTTCCGCATCGATGGCGCCCCGGGCATCGCGTCCGCGCGGGCGGGTGCCGGCGATGGGATAGAGTTCCACCTCGCGACTCTCCGCGTCGTACTTCAATGCCGACTCCGGCGAAGCGCCGAACAGGCAGAAGTCCTCCGCATCGAGGAAGAAGCGGTACGGGCTGGGGTTGCGCAGGCACAACTGGCGATAGGCCCGCCAGGGGTCCGCACACGGCATGCTGAAGCTGCGCGACGGTACGATCTGGAACACGTCGCCGGCCCTCACGTGGGCCTGCAGGCGCTCTACCTGGCGGGCAAAGCTCGCATCGTCCAGGTCGACCTGGTAGTTGCCGGCCCGTACGCCTGCCACCGGCGACTCGGAAGCCTCCTCCACGGCGCCATGGAATTCGTCGGCACACTGGCGCAGGCTGGCGGCCAACCGGTCGTGCCCGGCCGGATCGTGAACGAACGCCTGCAGCGAAGTCCGGCGCGCCAGGTGATCGATGTCCAGCAGCAACTCCGGCACCAGGAACAGGTAGTCCGGGCAATGCCGCGCAGGTTCGGCCGGCGCCGGCAAGGGTTCGAACTGCTCGGCCAGGTCGAAGCTGAACAGGCCGCCCAGCAGCGCGGGCCCCTCCGCGTCGCCCAGCGTTCCGAGCACGCGGCGCAGCGCCTCCAGGCTGGACAGGCCATACAGGCGTCGCCACTCGTCCACATGCGACTCTTCCTGGGGGAAGCGCCAGTGCAGGGTGTCGCCGTCACGCAAGCAGGTGACCTGGGCCGGACAGGCCTCGCTCAACGGCGCCAGCAAGGCGCGTCCGTTGGAGTTCAACGCCCGCAGCACCACATCGCGCCCCCAGCACTCGATGCGCAGGCAGCTGGAAAGGATCGCCACGCTACGCCGCGCAGCCTTGCTGTCCACGTCGAAGCAGTCGAACAGCATCCGGTTGGCGCCGGCCATGCGCCAGATCGACAGCGCCTCCGGCACCAGCGTGCGGTACTCCAGACTTTCTTCCAGTCGATAGCCAACCCCGCTCACGAGCCACCTCCTCGCGCCCATGGGCGACTGGCCTGCGCGACGCTAGCGCGCAACGGCATGTTCATCATCGGTACCCCCCCTTTTCCCCCAATTGCGACCGCTGCCGTCGGCGGCGATCGCCGCAATGGATGTCCCGTCTCAGTCCAGAGGCAGCGCCTGGCGGGAGAGAATCTCCAGCATCCGGCGCATGCTCCCCAGGTGCAGTTCGCCGGGCAGGAAGTCGACGCTCTGCCCACCCCAGGCGCGGTGCAGCTCCTCGCTCAGTTCGTCGAGGGATTCGCCCATGGACTGGCGCCAGAGCAACCGCCGGCACAGGCGCAGACACTCGGTATAGGCCGACTCGGCCCCATCCGCGGCCAGCCGCCCCCGCAGCAGGCCGCCGTGTCCCGGGATCAGTTGCAGCAGGGTCGGCAGACGCTGCAGACGTTCCAGGGACTCCAGGTAAGCCTCCATGTCGTCGAACACCAGCGGCCGCCACACCCCCTCTGCCTCGTCGAACTCGCCCAGGGCATCGCCGCAGAACAGGCGTCGGCGTCGCACGTCGTAGAAAACCACGTGATCGTCGCTGTGGCCGTGGGCCTCTATGACCTGCAGGCGATGCCGCGGTCCCAGCTCCAGCCACTCGCCGTCGGCCACCGCGCGAACCGGCAGAGCGTCCCAGGCACAGGCCTCGGGCAACCGCTGCTCCGCACGCAACAGTTGCCGGTTCAAGCGCTCGACCACCCGCACCGCGCTTTCCGACTTCCAGGCCTGGCAGGTCCGCTCGGACGCCAGGACCTGTACGTTCGGCAGCCGCGGACACAGGTAGGGCAGCAGGCCGCAGTGGTCGTAGTGCTTGTGGGTGATCAGCCAGTAGTGCACCTGGGACGGGTCGGCGACCCAGCGGCACAGGTCCGCCCAAACCAATTCGGCATCCCGGCTGATCCCTCCTTCAACCAGCGCCCAGCTCGCCTCACCGAGACGCAGCAGGAACACCGGCACCTGGACGTCCCCCAACAGGCACAGGTCATCATCCAGTTGACCGGGAGCCGAAAGCCTCAACATGGCCGGTTCACCTCCTCAGGTTTGCGGTACAGCGCCGCGCCCCAGGTCGCGCCGGAGCCGTAGGTCAGGACCAGCACCCGCTGTCCCGGCTGGATGTCCGGCCAGAACATCGCCAGCGTGACCGGGGTCGAGGCCGAAGCCATGTTGCCCAGACGATCCACGGTCACCGCGAACTTGTGCTGGGGAATGCCCAGTTGCTCCTGCACCGCATCGAGGATGCGCAGGTTCGGTTGATGGCAGATCACATGGTCGATGTCGTCCAGGGTCAGCTCATGGGCCGCGAGCATTTCGCCGGCGATCCGTACCAGGGTCTGGCTGGCATGCTCGAACATCGGCCGGCCGCGCATGAGGAACTCGCCCCCGCCCTCGCGCAGGACATTCTCGTCGAGGAAGGTCGGCGAGGCACTGCCCGGCGCCGCAGTCATCAGCAGGTCGAAGTAGTTGCCGTCGGCGCCCAGGCGCAGGTCCAGCAGGCCGTCGTCGAGGCTCTCGCCGGCGCAGACCACCACTGCGCCGGCACCGTCGCCGAGCAGGATCGACAGGTTGCGGCCGCGGTCCGAACAGTCCATGCGCTTGGACAGCACCTCGCCGCAGACCACCAGGACATGCCGTGCCAGCCCGGCGAGGATCTGCCCGCGAGCCATCTGCAAGCCGTACAGCAACCCGCTGCACTGTGCCCGGATATCCAGCACCGGGATGTGCCGCAGGCCCAGCAGCGGCTGGATCAGGCAGGCCTGGGACGGGTCGTGGTGGTCCGGCGACAGGGTGTTCACCAGCAACAGGTCGATGTCCTCCGGCAGCAGCCCGGCAGCCTCGATGGCCTGGCGCGCCGCCGGCACCATCAGCGCGCTGACCGCCTGTTCCGGCTCGACGTGATAGCGGGTGCGCACGCCGGTACGTTCGACGATGAACTCATCCGACGTATTGATGCGCCCTACCAGGTCATGATTGCTGACCTGGCGTTTCGGCAGGCTGAAACCCAGCCCGGCCAGGATCGGATTACCCATGTGCAGCCCTCCTCGGACACCGTGGTTCAACATGGCGATGCCTCAGCACACCAGCACCTCGCCCAATTGCCAGACCTGGGCGGCGAACCCCCAGCCAGTGGCTGCGCCGGCCATGACGATACGATCGCCGGGGCGGATCTTGCCCTCGCGCAGGCCGGTCATCAGGGTGTACGGGATGGAAACGGAGATCATCACGCCGGTATCGCCCATCGTCAGTTGGTACTGCTCAGGACGGGCACCGATGCCCTCGGCCCAGGCCTTGACCAGGAACGGCGCTGGCTGGTGGAAGACGAAATAATCGATGTCATCGCTGCCCAGGCCGGCCTTTTCCAACGCCCGGCGCATCGCGATCGGCACGTTGGTCGGGACGAAGCTGGCCATCTTGTTCTGGCCGTCGCTGAACAACGAGAAATACAGCCGCGGCTTGGCCTCGCCGGTCGGGTTTTCCGGCAGGCGCCAGCGACCGGTGGCCACTTCATAGAACGTAGCGTCGCTGTGTTCGGCCGAAGCCAGCAGGTCGCAGCTGTCATCGTCGCCGCGGGTCAGCAGGGCCACCGCGCAGCCATCGGCGAACAGGGTCGAGGTACGCGAGGTGAAGTCGAGCAGGTTGGAGATGTACTCGCTGCACACCACCAGCACTTTCTCGGCCTTACCCTGGCGGATCATGCTCGCTGCCAGGCGCAGGTTGAGCAGGAAGCTGGCGCACTCCATCTGCGAATCCAATGGCAGCGCCCGACTCAGGCCGAGCTGCTTGGACAGCACGTTGGCCATGCGCGGGTAGAGACGTCCGCGCAGGTCCGGCAGGACATCGCCGGCGTCGGTCATGATCGGCGAGGAAGCCGAACAGATCAGCATGTCCACGCTATCCGGCGCGGTATCGCTGCTGCGCAGCAGGCGCTCGGCGGCCCGGACCACCAGGCTGAACTCGTTCTCGCCGTTCCGCGGGTCGAAATAGCCCCGCCGATTGACGCCCCAGAATTGCCACCAGGACTCGCTGAGGTCCGGTACCGCGGCGAACACCGGATCGTCGTTTTCGTAGCTGCGAGCCGGAAGTTCACAGGTGATCGCTGCCAGTTTGACCTTATGCATGAGCTTCTCCCGCCAGTTCCAGGGTCACGCCCTCCACCACCATGCCGAACGGATCGAAGCTGATCAGCAGCAGTTCATCCAGACGGTCGCGCTGTGCCGCGCGCAGTTGCGACGCCAGTTCGAACGGCCCCAGGCAACGACCATCGGGCCGTCCCTGGCCGAACCATTCCTCGCGCACCCAGTTCAGTTGCGGGAAGTCCCCGGCCAGACGGGTGAATCCGGCGCGTACCGCTTCGGGCAATCCAGGTTGGGCCGGCAGGTTGAGGTGTCCCTTGACGTCGCCTACCTGGCGAATATCGGTATTCAGCGGAATGCTCAGCGGCAGCCATTCCTGCGCCGGATCACCGCCCAGCGCACCGCGACGGAACGCGGCCTTGCCGGTCGGCCGGCAGAGCAGCGCCAGGGCGCCGTCGGCAAGGGCGAAGCCGGACTCGCTGTCCACTTCCAATCCCTGGCTGGATTCGCCGCGCACGACCAGGACGTTGCGATAGCCCTGGTCGCTGGCGAGGGTATCGACCACGTAGAGGGCGCGGGCCAGGCTCGAGTCGGTGAGGTCGAAGACATGCGCGCGATTCGCGCCGAGGACCTTCTGCAACGGATGGCCAATCTTCGGCGCCATGATGTCGCGGTTCTCGATCAGATGGTCGGGAGACAGGGCGAGGCCGACGATCAGGTCGATCTCCTCGGGCTTGACCGCCGCCTCGTCCAGGGCTTCGCGAACCGCCGGCAGCAAGCGCTGCATCAGCATCTCGTCGCCCTGGGCGCGAGGGCGTTCGCCTCCCAGCGGCCCCTCCAGACACACATAGGATGGGGGCAGGTTCACCCCCACAGCCTGAATCAACATGCCCGTTCCTCCGGAAGGTTGTCGTGATAAAGGGTGTCGGCCAGGTGGCGCAGCTCGGCGCGCGCCAACTTGCCGTTGTCGTTGCGCGGCAAGGCCGGCAGCACATGCAATTGGCTGGGCAGCATGTGCGAGGGAATCTGTTCGGCGAGATGCTGGTCGATGCGCTGCGCCAGCAGGATCTGGTTGTCGTCCAGCGGAGTGGCCAGGGTGACGAACAGGGTCGGACGCAAGCCGTCGTGCAGCCGGCAGGTAGGAACCAGAACCGCCTCGCTCACTTCCGGCAGATGACGGCAGATCGCCTGCTCGACCTGGGTCGGCACCACCCAGCGGCCATTCACCTTGAACAGATCGTCTTCCCGCCCACAGTGACGGTAGGCACCCGACTCGTCGCGCTCGAACAGGTCGCCGGTGCGGTACCAGCCACCTGCGAAGCGCGCCTGCTGCTCTTCGCTGGCCCGCCAGTAACCCGGACTCAGCCCAGGGCCACGCACCAACAGCACGCCTTGCCGGCCCGCTTCCTCGATAGTGTGTCCTTCGCGGTCCACCAGCCGGCACTCATAGCCAGGCAACGGCAGCCCGGTGCTGTCGGCACGCGCCTGGCCCGGGCGGTTGGCGAGGAACACATGGCCGACCTCGGTAGCCCCGATGCCGTCGCAGATCTCCAGCCCGTGCGCGGCCCAGAATTCGAACTCGCCACGCGGCAGCGGCGAGCCGGCGGAAAACGCCAGGCGCACGCTGCTCAACAGCTCCCTGGCCTGCGGACGCAGCGAGGCATAGATGGCCGGCACCCCAAACAGGACCCGGGGGCGGAAGGCGACCAGGTTCTCCAGAACCCGCTCCGGGCTCGGCCAGGTATCGTCGAGCAGCGCCGAGGCTCCGCTGAACCAGGGAAAGAACAGGCTGTTGCCCATGCCATAGCCGAAGAACATCTTGGGAATCGAATACAGCCGGTCTCCCGCCTGCAATGCCAGCAACTCCGTAGCGAACGCCCGGCAGAAACCGAGCGTGTTGCGCAGGCTGTGCATCACCCCCTTGGGCGCCCCGGTGGAACCCGAGGTGTATTGCAGGAAACAGGCTGCCGCCGGGTCCTGGCGATGGAAGGCACTCCAATCGAGGTCCGCAGGGCCGACCAGCGCGTCCAGCGAGAAATCGTCGAGCAAAGGGCGACCTGCGGCCGCACGCAGGGTCAACGGCGCCAAAGGACCGCTCAGCGACGGTGCATCGGCTTCACGTACCACCAGGCTGGCCTGGCAGTCGGCAGCGATATCGGCCAGGGCCTGCTCGCGGGACTTGGGGTTGATCACGGCGGGAATGGCGCCGACCGCGATGCAGGCCAGGAACAGGCAGGCCAGCGAAGGCGAGTCGTTCAACGCCAGCACCACGCGATCGCCGGGCTTGAGCAGGCGGGCCAGTTGGCTGGCCTGGGAGAGAATGTAGGTCCGGCATTGCAGCCGGCTGAGAGTCTGGCCCCGATAGTGATAAACGGCAGTATCAGGATCGAAATCGAGGCGGAACAGAACCTCGGTCAGGTTGGCCAATGTGGACATGACAGAACGTTCCCTCTTCAGCGATATGCATCCGGATCAGGAGATACCTGAGCCAGAGCGCTTGCTTTGTCAGGAACGGGAAACTAGCGGCGCTGGGCGAAGCGCGATATTCGGAGTCCGAACGAAAAAGTTTCGGGGAGAAGAACCACGGGCTTTGTAGGCCGCGGCAATCGGCGCGATCCAAACCGCGAGAAATTTGGCACACCCACCGGGCTGCGCGGGATCCGAGAACGGCAACCAAGCAAGAAGGGCGGCAGCCTTTTTACGCAAGAGCCCATTGGCCAGACAAAAACCGTTACAACCCTTGCTCGAGGCCTCGTCCGAACCTATGAGATGGCAAACCAATGACAACCCACTTTGCTCGGCAAATCGCCTCCCAGATCTCACAGTTCGAGGCGCTCGGCCTGGGCTCCAAGGGGGCGACGGCATGCCTGGAAGCAGGCGGCCATCCATCGGGCCGATAGCGCTCCGCCCCGCCTCGCCTGCCATTTGCAGGCTTCCCTGTTGAAATCCCATTGCGTAGTACACTGGGCGAGCCTGCCGAAGAGGACACCTACATGCCCCATAGCTACAGGAAAATGGAATCGCCGGTCGGGACACTGACCCTGGTAGCCAGGGACGATGCCTTTCTGGTCGCGATTCTTTGGCAGCATGAGCGTCCCAACCGAGTACCGCTGGACGAGATGCGGCTCTCCGAGGACAGCTCCCTCCTGGCGGAAACCGAACGCCAGTTGCGGGAATATTTTTCCGGCAAACGTTCCCGGTTCGAACTCCCGCTCGACTTCCAAGGTACCGAATTTCAGAAAAAGGTCTGGTCCGCCCTGCTCACCATTCCATTCGGCGAGACCCGCAGCTATACGGAAATAGCCGTGCAGATCGGCAGCCCCAACGCAGTACGGGCGGTTGGAGCCGCCAACGGACGGAACCCACTGTCCATTGTTGCACCTTGCCATAGGGTGATCGGAGCCTCTGGCGGCCTCACCGGTTTCGCCGGTGGGTTGGCCGCCAAGCAGTGGTTGCTGCGTTTGGAAACCCGAGGCAGGACACCAGACCTGTTGAGCATGATCGAGGACGAGTGAGCTGCCGCTTGCCCTCGCGCCCGGTGTTCACCGGAAAAATCCTCGCCTTTTGACTTGACCCGACTGCAGCGGTGACATTTCAGATCGAGGACCGACGGCAACTGAGCGCAACTCGTTCGTAAGTCAGGTCCTTGTTCCTGGGCGGCAACTGATAGTCGACGGAACAGGAGCCATCGCTCCAGCGAATGGACAGGCGCCCCTGGTCCTCGATACCGAACACCAGCAAACGGGACAGGTTGTCGACCATTCCCACGACCCGCTCTTCCTTGTCGTATGCCTGTGCACCGAAGGGAATCTTTCCTCCAGAGTCCATGCTCAGGTCGAACTGCACCCGCCGACCGGACTCCGCGGAGAAACGCTTGGCGATCACGGCGCCCCGGGTCGGCACGGCCATTTGCGTGCTGTCGCTGATCTCGGTATCGCTTCCAAGGGTATTGGTATCCAGGTTCACCCAGTTGTAACGATAGGGTTGCATGTAGGGGAGCACGGCATAGCCACGGCCGTCGGTGCGAACCGAAGAGTAGCCGTCGAGGCCGACGCCGCCGACCTCCGGAACCTCCACCAGGCCGAACGTTTCCCCCACCGGCTGGCCGAAGGTCACTCCCCCCGAATGCACCACTACCGAACCGCTTGCTCCCAGGTTGATCTGCTTGTTGTCGCGCCCCTGGCTGTAATTGGCGGACAACTTGGCCTTGGACGTGTCCCAACCCAGGCCGACGCTGCCGGAGTTGCCGCCGTCCTTGCTGTAGTTGGCCTGTGCGCTGTAGTTGAACGCATTGGCTTCATCCAGGTATCCGGAGATACCGGTGTTCAGACTCGAATCACCATGCTGTGAACTCACGGCATTGGCATATACCTGACTGGAGCGTGCGCTACCGCCCAAGGGGATGCTGACGGAGGCCGTGAACTGGGTATCGGAGCGCCCGAACGAACCCGTCTCCTGGGTACGGGAAACCGCCAGGCTATAGCTCGCGCGCTTGATGCCGCTGCTGAAGCCGAACTGCACGCGACGGCTGCTGCCGGGGCGATTCCAATATGTGGTTTCGCCCGCCGTGAGATAGAGCGAACTGCGTCGGAACAGCGTCTGGTTCACCGTCAGGTCTATGCGGCTCTTCTGCCGACTGGAACTTGAGCCATAGAGGTAGCTCTCTTCGGACATGTCGTCGATATGCTGGCTGAGAGTACGGTAGCCTTCCGTGGAATAGCGATAGCCCACCACGGTAAAGCTGGTTTCGGTGGCGTTGATGGTCTTGGAATAGAGAAGCCGCAGACTCTGTCCCTGGTTGCGCCCACCCCGCCGCGTGCGGGACTGGCTATGGGTCACGTCCGCAGAAAAACCGCCCAGGGGCGTGTTGAAGCCGAGGCCCAGGTTGGTGGCATTGTACTTCTCCGCAGCGAGCAGGCCGCCAAAGCCGGTAACCCTGTCGGACAAGCCATACACAGCCGACCCCTGGAGCAGGTTGACCGACGGCTGGCCATCATTATGGTACTCACCGGCGGCCAGGCCATAGCGCAGGTTCCCCTTGCGGGTCATGACCGGCAGGTAGGAATAGGACTGCTTGAAGGACCGCTGGCGTCCGTCCGCCTCGATGATCTTGACCTCCAGGTCGCCATTGGAGCCGCTGGGATAGATGTCGGTGATCTCGAACGCACCGGGCGGTACGTTGGTGGAATAGATCACGAAGCCATTCTGGCTCACCTCGACCGTCGCATTGGTTTCAGCGATACCGCGCACCACCGGGGTATAGCTGATCTCGTTGTCGGGCAGCATGCCGATATCGGATTGCAGTTGCACGCCGCGCATACGCACGCTCTCGAAAGCATCCCCCTGAGCGGAGGTATACAACTCGCCGAGGGACAAGGTCCCCTTCAGGGCACGAATGTCACGTTCCACATAGGTACGGCTGCTACTGAACTTGTTGCGCATGCCGGTACCTCCGCTCAGGGAGGAGTCGTTGCGCAGACGCCAGCCAAACAGGTTGAAGCCGTTGCGCAGGCCCAGGTAGCGATAATCGCTGTTCTGGCCAAAGTTGGTGTTGCGCGTGAAGTTGGCCTGGTAGTTGGAAAACAACGCGGTGACACCGTCATCCCAAAGAGAGGGATCCACATAGCCACGCGAGTGCCGCTGTACATACAGCTGTGGAATGCTGACCAGCAGGGAAAGGCTGTTGACGTCGAACTCGATGGATGCACCGGGGATGAGTTCGGCGACATTCAGGGGCGTATTGTTTTCCAGATTATCCGGAATGAGTTTGTCTCGCGTCAGCCGGGCTATATCGACCCCGATCTCCTTGAGCAGCCCTACCCGGACGACCGGACGAACGCTTCCGGTTTCGGGATCGGCACTGAACACGACATCTTCGCGCCGGATCATGATCTGGTTCAAATGAATGTCGACGCTGTAAGTGCCGGGCGACACCGAGTTGCCGTTCTCGAAATACTTCAGTTCAACGGGCGCCCCGCCCTCGTTGTTCAGGAACTCGGCGTTGAATTCCACCGCGAAAGTTACGGCAGGCAAAGCCAATCCCAAGGCCATGAGACAGGAAGACCTGGAATAGACGGACAACTCGAAGTCGAACTTTTTCCTAAATATGGCCACGCGAATATTCCTTGGACTAATTTCCGACAAAACGGAAACACCCATCCATAGGGGAAGTTAAGAGCAGTTCTTCTGCTCTTCTACTCTGCTCTTCTGAGCTTCAGTCGGATAAGGAGCTGGAATGTTTATCGAGTCCGCCATAGTCATTTACGCTCTGGAACTCGACATTTCCAGAAACGCCGGATGGAGTTCCCTTGATTTCGAATCGGCGACTCGACTTCGGCGCGACCATGTCGGCATCAACAACATAGTAGGCATTGCCAGCTTTTAATTTCACGCTGGCCAAAGAGACATGAAACGCAGTATCGTTGGAAACTTCGACAACCGACTTTCCACCCTGACGGACAAGACGCCAGTTCAACTTTCCAGGCGCTTCGGCGGAAGTTCCCGACAAGTTATCGGGGCGGTAGAAGACCTTGATACGCTGGCGCAAAGCTATCTGCAACGTATTAGCCGAGGCAGATTTTTGCGGAATTTCCTGGACGTTCAGGCGGAATACGGATTCCCTGTCGCTCGGCAAGCCTTCCCCTTGAAACAGGATACGCAGGGTTTGCTGCTTGTTGCCTCCCAAACGACTGAGGGCAGGCGTGATGACAAACGGAACCTCACGTTTATCTGCCCCATTATCAGCCTCTACCCAGGATTGAATCATCACGTCCTTGGAAGCCTGGTTCCTGACCAGGATCGCAGCCTCCTTGGCAGGCGCCTGCAGAACGACCCGGGTTCCTCCCAGTGTGATTCCCGCATTGGCCAGGGTGGAAAAAAGCAAAAGGATGCCACCCCAGATAACTCTGGAAGAAAATGGATATTTCATGATGAACTCGCACCTCATGGAACGGGGTATATACATACCCCGCCCACGTAGCAGAACTTAGTTGTATTCCAGGGTGAACGGCAGGGAGCCGTTGGCACTACCAGCCGTAGGAGCTACGGAGCCGGATTTGACATAAGCGGCACGCAGATTCAGCTTGGCACTGTAGACAGTGATGTCATTGCCTTCGCCATCTTTTTGTACCTTGGAATCCAGGGGAGCATCGATGGTCTCGTTCGCCGACAGGTTCAGCAGCTTGCCATCGGATCCATAGATACCGATGCCGACACCGGTGGCGGTGCCGACGGTTTTCAGCAGGCTCTCATTGTTCGGGTCAATAGTGCTCCCAGACATCGGGTTGAACTTCAGCTTGACGGTGGTCAGGCCGGTACCGGTCTTGCCACAGTCCAGGTTCAGGTTCAGGCTGGTACCACCGGCGATGCTGCCGCCCGCGGTGCCGCCCAGCGAGTCGATGCTGATCTTGCCAAGGTTTACGTCGATGGTCTGGTTGCCCGCAGCACCGCCAACGGTGGTGCCGGCACCACCAGTGATGCTGCAAGCGGCCGCGGTGATTTCACCTTTGAAATTGATGGTGCCGTCTGCCGCCATGGCATTGCCGACGACCAGGCTGGCTACTGCGGCAGCCAGAATGCTTTTCATGGAAATGGACACGATTGAGCTTCCTTTTGACAGTGAAAGTGTTGCGATTTTTGAACTCTATAAGAGCCAGCAACATTCTCCGAAAAGCCGAATAGAACGACAACGAAGCACTTCCCAGGCAATCGTGTGAAATCTCCCCAGTGCTTGTATGAAGTTTCCTACAAGCGGAAAAAACCTCGTAGTTAAAAACTCTCCGACACCATAAGCCCGCTACCACTAATAGCCAAACAAAATGAACGATCCGAAAGAAGCGCATCAGCTTCGATAGCGCCTCTTATATAGAAAAATGAAAAACCAAGACAAACCAAAGCAAACCCAGCAGGCTCCCAATTATCCCATTACCCCAGCAGCAGGCGCGGAGCTTACGGGAACGGGAAATCCATGCTGGTGAATAGATGCGATTCAGGTTATGGAGAAACCTGAACAGCTTCTGAAACCTCTATCTGGTCCGATCTCTAGAGCTTTGCCAATTCGGTTGAGATACTGATTTCGAACGCACTTAGTCTGCCTTCCAATGAAGAGGCCAGATTGGCTATCCGCTCGGAAGACTCCGATGGGTTCTGGCAAGCCTTTTCAAGGCAGGAACAAGACTCGACCAATAGGCTGCTGCCCACCACCCTCGCAGCCCCTTTTATCCTGTGCGCAAGTTCGGCCACTCCTTGCAGGTCTGCGAGTTCAAGCAATTCCGCCAACCGAGTACGATCATCCCGACTGCTGGCCAATAAAGTTTCCAGCAACCGCTGCAATGCAGCCGGCTCGCCGCCGGTAATGGCCTCCAGCGAACGAATGTCGAAAAGACTTTCCATCGGCGATTCCGAACCAAGCTCTTTCATACAGACTCCATCGATATGCTTAAAGGAAGGTCACTGCGCGTTGCGCTGTCCCGCCTGCGGGACTCCAGGCATCCGTAGAACGACAAGGCCGTACATGCCGTCCGGGCCAGTTATCCGCAAGCAGCATAAGGGAATTGCCTCCGCCTCTGCCGTCCAAACAGGGGAGCATCGCTTGTTGCGTCTCCTCGAACGGACCCAAACGGCCCTGGAAACGCTCATGGCCGGCACGGAGTCTACCTTTGCCAGCCGACCGCAGCCGGCCCGACCGCTCGTTTCGGGGAGGGAAACTCCTACGGTAAGTCTGTGCGAAGAGGCGTCATCGGTTGCGACCGCCTGACGGTTCGAAGCGAACCTGGCAGTGGAGCCATCGCTGCGACACGCGAACCTGGGTTACGCGCATGTGTTGGAAAGCGACGGTCGCAACCAGGGTTTGATGGACCACTATTGGCGTGCACAGGCATACGAGGAAGACGCAGGGAACACCTGGTTGAAAACCAGTTCTACAGATCATCGAGCAGCGAGGGGTCTATCTATGGCACAACCATTGGACGGCTCGCACGACGCGGACCACCCGAAGGCCGAAAAAACGGAAGGAAAGGTGCCATCGGTCAGCGATCCCAGGGCGCTTGCCCATCTTCTGGAATTGATACTGTCCACCGCCCAGGCCGGTCTCGCCTTCTCCAAGGACCGCTTCGACATCGGACGCTTTCGCGCGCTCCAGCATGCCGTCGCCGAATTCATCGCCAGCGACCAGGGGGTAGCGTACGAACGGGTCGAGAACTGGATCGCCCTGGACAGCCACTACCCGACCCCGAAACTGGACGTCCGTGCGTTGATCCTCGACTCGCAACAGCGGGTCCTGCTGGTCCGCGAGGCCTCGGATGGTTGCCGGACCCTACCAGGCGGCTGGTGCGACGTAAACGAGTCGCCGGCAGATGCGGTAGTTCGCGAAACCCAGGAAGAAAGCGGACTGGAAGTTCGAGCGATACGCCTGTTGGCATTGCTGGACAAGCACAAGCATCCCCACCCTCCCCAACTGCCGCATGCGTTGAAAGCCTTCTTCTTCTGCCACGTCACCGGTGGCAGGCTTCAGCAACAAACGGACGAAACGTCGGCGGCCGAGTACTTCCCGGTGGACGCCTTGCCGCCGCTTTCCGAGCACCGGGTACTGGCCTCGCAGATCCAGATGTTATGGCAGCGAATCCGCGCAGGAACACCAGAGGCGCTTTTCGACTAGGCCACAGACCTCATGGAATCATCGCGCGGCAGACGGCCTTCCCCCAACGGCGTCCAGCAGGCGCACCCGGCAGATCGACCGACCAGCCGATGAGCGCCTGCCGCCCTCCCCCATCGCCGGCAGCTTGACGCCGCCAACAGCGGTGCAGCGTGCCTTCCGAGCAGTAAAGCCAGCCCGTCGTTCTCGCTCGAATGCGTGCCGGAGCGCACCCGAGGCGTCAGCCGCCCGACCATCCCGAACGTGCCGATAGAGCAAGCTCCGAGCGAGTTTCCCCCGCTTCGTCCATAGCTCATCCGTGCTAGTCGACCCTCACCTTGGGATGCACCTATGATTCGTCCCTTGGATGACCCTCCGCGGTCGGGAACAAGACATTCAAGGACGAACTCATGGGCAAACCATTCCTTCATGCTCGGCGCTGGCTGCTGCCGCTCGCCTTCATCTGCACGGCAACGACTGCGGTCGCCGAAAGCACCGGCGACTACTGGATCGTCTACGGCAAGGGCGAACGCTACAACAACGAGGTATTCGTCGCCAACGCCACCGGCATCTTGCAGCAACCCAAAGGTATCCAGTCGGCGCAGATCATCCAGCTATTCGAAGACCGGTCGATGCCGACGCTGACGGCCTACGAGGTCCAGTTCAAGTGCAAGGAGCGCAGGGTTCGCTTCGACAACGCGCGCGCCATGCGCCGCATCGACAACGTCATCACCAACGTGAAAACCGTCGACGGCTGGATCGACCCGGAGAAATACGATTATTGGCTGCAACGCTCGTTCGCCTTCGTCTGCGCCCCGGCCATCCGCGACAACAACCAGATGTTGCCGCTGGGCAAGATGCCCATTGCGCGCATGGTGCAGACCGTCCAGGCAATGTTCGTCGAACTGCAGGGCGTCCAGGCCAAGAAACAGACCATGCGCGATCTGGATGCGATGCTCGGCAACGAGTAGAAATGAAGGAAGGCGGCTTGCCGCCCTCCTCCGGAGCGCCACGGAGCAGGTCAGCGGCATGCCGCTCGCAGCGTCCTGCCGGCCGTAGCCAGCGCCGCGACGAATAGCCAGAATGTGTCTCTATGCGAGGAGCGCGCGGAGCTGCGCGGGGACTTCCATGACTTCGCGGGTATCCGGGGAGACACAGACCTGCGTCAGACTCGCAGTGAACGCCACCACGTCCGGCGAAAGACGTCCTTCGACTGAAAACGAGAAAGAATGCGTCCCCACGTTCGACACACCCACTCGCAGCGTGAGTTCGTCGTCCCAGGTGACCGGATGCAGGAATTCCAGGGAGAACGCTCTCGCCGGGG
This sequence comes from Pseudomonas sp. TZ252, assembly GCF_056110345.1. Taxonomy (NCBI): domain Bacteria; kingdom Pseudomonadati; phylum Pseudomonadota; class Gammaproteobacteria; order Pseudomonadales; family Pseudomonadaceae; genus Pseudomonas; species Pseudomonas sp. TZ252. The sequence continues at coordinate 464,135 of NZ_CM148566.1, forward strand.
GAAGAATCCTGAAACCCAGGAGGGTTCTGAGCCCCGGGCCTCCCAGCCAGACCCCGAGCGCCTCCTGCACCGCTTCCAGCACGAAGTATGAAAAACGTGGCGTATAGACGATCCCTTCGGGATCACAGTCGCCAAACAGTACCGTTCTTTTTATGAAAACCGGGGTCGGCATCGCGTCACTAATCCAGTCGCGAGGAAAGGAGCTTCACTCTATGAAAGTCCAGGCCCACTGACAAATCCTCGGATAGCCATGCACCTGTTCACCAGGCTGCATGGAAACAGACTGGCAGGCACACGAATGTGGGCCAGTGCCGATATAACTGGCGAAAGCACGAAACCAGCCGCTCGTTCTGGCGCGCTGTGGATCAGATATCCGGACTCCAGAAACAGAAAAGCCCACCTCGAGGGCCTCGGCTCGTTGAACCAGGATGGGGCTCGGTAGAAATGGTGTTGGCACGACAACTCATTGCAGCATGAACAGATAGGCCACCTTCGGGTGGCCCATCTATTAGAGAAATTACCAACTGCGGATTTTATTGGCAGTATCGCTCCTTCCCCTTGCGTTCAAACGAACACTAACGCGCTGGTTTGTATCTGAGCTGGAACCAACTCACCCGTGGGCTCTAGCAATGGCACTAATCGTGAATGTCCTTCCCGCAGCCTATCGTGCAAGCGGTTCAGTGCATCCACATCGTCAAAGCCATCACGTGCCTCAGCCCAGAGCACAAGTCTACCGGCATCGTCCGCCGCAAGTTTCACCGGTGCCAAGGATGAGAATGGAGAGTTCACTTGTAACAATTGCAAGATCACACCCAGCGGTAACCCTGAAGGCACAAGTCCCAACTCGACGACGAAAAGCCAACCGCCCTCGAGGCGCTCCATAACCAGTTCCGGTCCCTCTGCCGGTTGCAGCCGCAACGTGGCATCGTTGCTCGAGGGAAGTCTCAAGCCCCACTGTGCCAGCCATGTATCAATCATGTGAACTCCTTATTCCGCCAAGCCTTAGCCATCTCAACGGTAGTCGAACTCAAGGGTTTGCCGAAACGCAGGAAGCCTCGTGCCGAGTAGTTGTCGACGATATCGTTCAGCGCTTGATTGATTTCCGCCGGACTGGTGGCATGCCGTAGCTGCTCCTCCGCCCGACGTAACAGAGCTACGTTGGAATCCGGCTGGCCAGGGCGATACAGAGAGGGGAAGATAACTTCCTTACGAATGTTCTCGGCAATAACCGCCACTTTGCGGCGCTGCGCCTCTGCTAACGCAGCGGCGAGCACCGGCGACTGCACCGTCTGCCCGCGCATGGCATCGAGTAACTGCTGATGATCAACGTTATCAGCATGGTTCAACTCAGCTGCCAACCATGCTAGGCGTTCCGGAGTATCTGCCAGCGCATCGAGTCGCTGAAGAGCGGAGCGCATAGCCTCGTCCAACTTGAGCCTACCCGCCAAGCCATTGGCGCTAACGATAGCGACAGTCAGCTCGGTGAACGCATCCCGCGCCTTCTGGCGAAAAGCCACCGCCCCGTCTGTGATCTCCGGGTTCTGTTGAGCAACACTGGTGAGCATACTGTCATCAAGTGCCAGCAGCGCCTCGTCGAGAGAAGCGAAGGTATGACGCTCTGAAGCCTGAAGACGTTTCTCCAGATGTTCACCGACTCGCTCCTGGAGGCGCTCCTGAAGATGCGCCTTGATCTCGTCCGGCATGGTGAAGTTCAAGGTGCCACCGAGCATGCCACTGAAATCACCGCGCTCGCTCTTCAACGGCACCACAACGGTTTGCTCGCGCAATTCCTCCAGGCCCTCGAGCTGCAGCATTTCGCGCGCCTGCAGGGCAGGCACCCCGACGACCCAGCCCTTGAGCGCGCCGCCCCTAGTACCTCGGTCGGGCGCTACCTCCCCAGCTTCGCCCTCGAACTCAAGGATCAGGTTGTCGTTGCGCCGCAGTGGCCCGCTGTCAAAATTCTTGTCGATCATCTCAGGGACCGGCACGTTAATCATCACCCCGCCATCCTGGAATTCTGTCCACTCTACGCCGGCCTGGTACGGCTGATCACTCAAGCTGACCTTCTGGAACACTCCTGGGAAGGAACCGGAGATATGTGCCGCCTGGGCGACCTCCAGATCCGGTGTGTGGCTGGCATTGAACACCACTAATTGCGGACGCCCCTCGAACATGGCCGTACCTGTGATGTTCAGCGTCTTAATCTGGGGAATGTAAGCACTCAACCGATCTAGATCGCCAAAGGTGACTCCGGAGCCGGACTGCAATCTGCTGGCGATGGCGGCAACGGTCGGCTGGCGTGCAACCTCTGGATGCGTAGCGATCTGTCCGAGCACGGCCTTGCGTGTCTCGTCGCGCAATAGGCGTTCTAGGGGCTCAGCCCGCGAATCTATGCGTGGGAGTACATTGAGCAGCAACTCAGAGAAGCCGCCGATCTTGTTGCCCAAGCCCTTTTTCAGCGATGCGCCGATCTCGCTGCTAATGTGTTGGAACAGCTTCAGCTTCTTGTTCGAGCTGTCGAGCAGCGAAATAAGATCCATCTTGTCGGAAAGGGTCTTGAACGCCGCCGGGCTCATACCTGAGGCCAAAAGGGCGGCGGTGATGCCGCCAGCGGACGAACCGGACATGCTGCGGATGCCATCGAGCATGCCTTTCTCTTCTAGCGCCAGCATTGCTCCCGGGTATGCCGCACCTTTGGCACCACCGCCGCTTAGGACCAGACTGGTCAATGGTGGCCGACTGAGCTGTAGCTCGGTGACTCCGTTCTCAAACTGGCGCAGAGTGATCTGCCGCGGCCCTGCCGAGTCAGTCAGAGTACGGGACTCCCCTTGCCCTTGGGGACTGCTGAAACGCACGTCGCTAACGCTTTCCGGCAACTTCCCGGAAAGTATTCCCGGCGTGCTCTTTAGGGCAACCCCGAGACCTTGCCCTGAAGGTTCCTGACGCAAGCTGGCGGACTTATGCGCTGCCTGCGACGGGGTTTCGACAGGCTCCTGATTCAGCGAGGAGGCAGTAGCCCCCAACGATTGGATATGCATGTTCGCTCCTTGAAATACCGAGGGTTCGGAGCAAATATTAGGAAAACCGGCCATAAGGTTTTGCCAGTTTCGGACGTTTTTTTATCAGTTCGGACTGGCCTGCCCCCAGTTTTAGTACCGCTGCCTAGTTAGTAGGCTATGGGGTTGATATCAACTTTTCCCGCTTCAGCTGCTGCTGGTTGGTTCGCCACTTCGCAGCAAGCTCTGCCGGGGAGAGATTGCCAATGGCGCTGTGTGGTCGGTGCTCGTTGTAATCCCGCCAAGCCGCGATACGGATTCTGGCTTCGACCAGCGAGCAGTGCTCATTGAGGCATTCGCCCCGGAACTTGCCGTTGAATGACTCGATGAAGGCGCTCTGCGTGGGCTGGCCAGGCTGAATCAGCTTCAACTTGATGTCACGCTGACAGGCCCACTGATCAAGCGCCTTGCCGGTGAACTCGGGGCCCTGGTCGGTGCGGATCGCCTGCGGGTAGCCACGAAACCGCGCCATCTCGTCCAGCGCCCGCGTGACACGAAAACCGCTGATACCGTACTCCACCAAGATGTCGACCGACACCTTGGTGAAGTCATCGACCACCGTCAGGCATTTGATCCGTCGCCCAGTGCTGAGCGCGTCGAAGACGAAATCCATCGACAAGACCTGGTTCGGTGCGCTCGACAGGCTCAGGCGTTCGCGCGCCACCGCGACCCTCCGCCGCCTCACCATCAAGCCGGCGGCTCGGTACAGCCGGTAAATCCGCTTGTGGTTGACCTGCACGCCACAGCAGGATGTGCAGGCGGCGTTAGCTACAGCGTCGATACTCCTGGGCCAGTTCCACCAGTTGGGCGTGCAGCTCGGTCGGTACACTAGCCTCGACCCGCTTGAGGAAGTCGAGAAGAACGCTTCTGCACTGCCGTCTCCTGCTTGGAAAACGGACTCTACTAAGTTCAGCGTGGTACTGAAATCGGGGGGCAGGTCAATCGACAAAGGTATCCCGACCGCAGGTTTGTTGGCCCACGTGATGGTGGCCAAGTTTGCCGATCACTTGCCGCTGTACCGGCAGGAGAAAATCTTTGGCCGCGCCGGGCTGGCAATTGCTCGCTCGACCCTGGCGCAGTGGGTCGGACAAACCGGCGTGCGGCTTCAGCCACTGGTCGATGCACTGCGTGAAGCCGTGCTGAACCAGGGCGTGATCCACGCTGATGAAACACCGGTGCAAATGCTTGCGCCAGGCGAGAAGAAAACCCACCGGGCCTATGTCTGGGCGTACAGCACGACGCCGTTTTCAGGGCTCAAAGCGGTGGTTTACGACTTCAGCCCAAGCCGTGCTGGCGAACATGCGCGCAACTTCCTGGGTGACTGGAACGGCAAGCTGGTCTGCGACGACTTCGCTGGCTACAAAGCCGGTTTCGAACAAGGCATCACTGAAATCGGCTGCATGGCCCACGCCCGGCGCAAGTTCTTTGATTTGCACGTGGCGAACAAAAGTCAGCTGGCTGAACAGGCCCTGCACTCGATCAGCGGCTTGTACGAGGTCGAACGTCAGGCGCGGGACATGAGTGATGAAGAGCGCTGGCGAATACGACAAGAATTGGCGGTGCCGATCCTCAAAAAACTGCATGACTGGATGTTGGCTCAGCGAGACCTGGTGCCCAATGGATCAGCCACGGCCAAAGCCCTCGATTACAGCCTGAAACGCTGGGTAGCGCTGACGCGCTACCTGGACGATGGGGCTGTGCCCATCGATAACAATCAGGTCGAGAACCAAATACGGCCATGGGCGCTCGGGCGTTCGAACTGGCTGTTTGCCGGGTCGCTGCGCAGTGGTAAACGGGCGGCTGCAATCATGAGCCTGATCCAGTCGGCGCGTATGAATGGGCATGATCCGTATGCCTATCTCAAAGATGTGCTGACGCGGCTGCCCACGCAGCGGGCCAGTGAGATCACTGATTTGTTGCCGCATAAGTGGGTAAATAGTCTGGAATAATCCTACAGCCGCTTCTCCATAACGATGGTGCGCTCCGCCCCATGAAACTCGTCGCGGATTTTCTGATAACCCAATGCGGTATAAAACCTTTCAGCTGTAATCGACGATGGCACACGTACAGCTCCAACTCCTGCGCTGGCAGCAGTTGTATGAATGACATCCATCAAATGCCGCCCGATACCGCCTTTCTGGTGAGCTGGGTCAACGAAAACACTTCTGACGACGTCACCGTCGAGACCGGCAGTGCCAATAATTGTTTTCGCCCAATAAGGCTACGAAGACCCTACGCTTCGTAAGCTGTGTGGTGATGGCTTCAGGAGAAAAGCTCTGCTCAACCTGAGCGATCACATCAGGCGGATAGTCCTGTGAATTTGACTCACGCAGGGCGGCTATAACTACGCGGCTTATCGCTGCTGCATCTCTGCTCGTGGCGGGACGAACGTGGCATTCCATGCTGAGACCTCAATCCTAAAGGATTACAGCTTAGCGCATCGCAATGTGCCTTCCCCGGACGCTTACGAACATCGACACCGCACAGTCGAAGGGCATTACAGCGACCCCGACCCTCGTCACCCGGGACAACCAGACGGGACGAAGCGTGAAGCTTGAAGGCATGGCCGACGAGACCACGTTGCTGTCGGCGATAGACTGGCTAGCCAAGGATCTCTAGCGTCGCGCCAAGAGACTCTTGGCTAAGAAATCGGCGAGGATTCCAACATCCCTCTTTTGGGCCTCCAGGATGCCCTGCACTTCACCTGGCAGAACCTCGACCTCCTCCCCATCCACAATCTTTACCATTCTCTTGCGGCCGGAGCTGGTGAGGCTAAACCTCAACTCCATCGCCGGCCGGGCATTGATGTAAATGCTCTCGAGCAAGCGTTCCATGACTTCGACCACTCCTTAATATCAGTTAGCCATCTCCATACAGGGATTATGCCCTCTAGGGCATGAGGGAGTCACCCCTAACGCTGCAAGCAGCAGTTCTGGATACGGCCGGGCTGATGGTTTCCTGCTGCCCCATCGCAAGCGATCCTGTCTGCTGTCTATTCCTTCCTCGAACCGGTACAAGCCCGCACCTCTTCATCACTTCCCCAAATGGGCCACCACGCCCCCTGGCTATCGGCTTACTCTTAGTACTACTCACTAGCGTGTGCCTGACCTAACCAAGACTACAAAACGATAGGCGGTTCATCTTTCCTCATAACTTGAGGTTACTATTGAGTCTCATCCAACCCTCAGGGTTAAGGAGATTGGAATGCTTATTAAAATTCTTCGAATTATATTCTTGTTGCCTATAGTTGGTTTGGCACAGCAGGCTGCTGCCTCCCCGCCCGCAGAGTCACACTCGGATGAACAATCTGAATCTTCGTGTATCGATGTCCAAGTCAATGGAGCACGTAGCCTGTCTTATAACTGCATGGCTCAGCAAATGACTCCACCCAAAGAGGATCCTCGGCGTCGGAACCCTACCTTGAACTCCACATTAGCGTCTGAACGCGCCACTCGCCTGCCACCCACACAGACAGGACTTTTTACCAGCCTTCATCAACGTGCCATATCGAACTCGAAAGACTAGCCCTCAGCCAAACGACTTCCAGCCTATGCAGGGCACTCTATAGAGTGCCCTGCAGCACATTCACAAGCTGAACACCTTGAAATAAAATCCTACTAAGGCGCATCCTTAGTTCAAAACCACATTTATTATTCCTGACACATTCTGGACCTCGCCATACACTGCCCGCCCATCACGATAACTGTAGCTCATTATCACTGGAATCGTTGTTTTGAATGCAGTGCAACTGTAGTTTACAACAACAGATCCGCCATATGGCTCAACACCCAATTGAATGTCGGTCGGGCCGACCCATGACACATTACACCCTTGAGATGAATTCCCGGGGGTATTGTAACCAACACATCGTAGATCTGATGTTCCCCTGCTAACACCGTCTGGATAGAAATTGGCATAACGTGGAGCATAAAGATTTGCCCGGCAAGATGTTGTAAACTTCCTATCTCCGCTGGCGGAAACAGTGACCGCTCCTGGTGAAGACATTGCCGAAATGATCATCCTTTGCAGAGGAGGGAGTGTAGGCGCTCTTTGACTCGACTTCATATTACTTGGAAGAATCGAACAAACTACAACATCTTCAACATCCACACCCTTTGAGACTTCCCCTAGACTTGTTATTTCAACTCCACCCTGCGCCCGACATATCTCACTTCCATCATTTGAGCCCTCATCAGCACACGCGAAATTGCTAGCCACCAAAAGCACAATCGACATAACAAGTGATTTTTTCATTTTCAAAAAGACCTCTCCAGGCTAAAAATTATTCATTCAGTGAATACCCAGCTCATTGGGCGGCTTTCGTATCAGCTTCTCTGATTCAAGAACACGACCTTCAATTGGATCGCAGTTCAGCCGATTCAACCTCACACTCCCCTCTTCATTATCATTAACTCCGGAAAGCTTTTGCTCTCTCTCAAAGCAGTGCTGCCCAATCTCATCCGATCCACCTCCACCACCGACACACCCATAGATAAGAGCAATTAAAGAAAATAGAGAGAAGTACCTATATCCGACCCAACCACCCATCTTCATACCGCAAGAAAAATACAACATTTGCGTCACACCTTTGTAATTCTAAATAGTTACCCTTCACCTAGAAAAACCCTACCCCCAATTTCGCTTCAATTCTGTTTCAGAAGACAACAACTATCTAATTTACTAGCAGGAATCTCAGCGCAGCCTTCCTGCCTCTTAGCAACAAAAATAACTGTTTCGGCAGCGACTGCTCAGTCCGCGCAAACACCTGAGTGTAGTGGTCTACTGATCCCGGACACCGATTTAGGCGAGAATCCTCGCCCTGAGAGAGGTGTCTGATGAGCAAGCAACGACGTACATTTTCCGCCGAGTTCAAGCGAGAGGCCGCCGCCCTGGTGCTGGACCAGGGCTACAGCCATATCGAGGCCTGCCGTTCGCTGGGGGTGGTGGATTCGGCCTTGCGCCGTTGGGTGAAACAGCTCCAGGCGGAACGCCAAGGCGTGACCCCGAAGAGCAAGGCGCTGACGCCCGAACAGCAGAAGATCCAGGAACTGGAAGCCCGGATCAACCGGCTGGAGCGGGAGAAAGCGATCCTAAAAAAGGCTACCGCTCTCTTGATGTCGGACGAACTCGATCGTACGCGCTGATAGACCAGTTGAGTGAGCAGGAATCGGTGGAAGTGGTCTGTTCAGCTTTCGATGTGGCGCGGTCTTGCTACTACGTCCACCGTCTTCGACGTCGTCGGGTCGATGCTCGTCGCATTGTGCTACGCAGCCAGGTCAACCAGTTGTTCAGCCAGAGTCGGGGCTCGGCCGGCAGCCGCAGCATTCTGGGCATGCTGCGCGAAGAGGGCGTGACCATCGGCCGTTTCCGAGTGCGTAGGTTGATGCGTGAGCTGGGCCTGGTCAGCAAGCAACCGGGCTCGCACGCCTACAAACAGGCCACGGTTGAGCGGCCGGATATCCCGAATCGGCTGAACCGCGAATTCGCGACCGAGCATCCCAATCAGGTGTGGTGTGGCGACATCACCTACGTCTGGGCGCAAGGCCGTTGGCACTACCTGGCCGCGGTGCTGGATCTGCATACCCGGCGGGTGATCGGCTGGGCGTTCTCGGCCAAGCCGGATGCCGAGCTGGTGATCAAGGCCCTGGACATGGCCTACGAACAGCGCGGCAGGCCACAGCAGGTGCTGTTCCATTCAGACCAGGGCAGCCAGTACGCCAGCCGCCTGTTTCGGCAACGGCTCTGGCGCTATCGGATGCAGCAGAGCATGAGCCGCCGAGGGAATTGCTGGGATAACTCGCCGATGGAGCGCCTGTTCCGCAGTCTGAAGTCGGAGTGGGTCCCGTCAACGGGTTACCTGACGGCGCAGGAGGCCCAACGGGACATCAATCATTACCTGATGCACCGCTACAACTGGATCAGGCCGCATCAATTCAACGACGGGCTACCGCCTGCGGTGGCCGAAGAAAAACTCAACCCACTGTCCGGGATGGGTTGACCACTACAGACATGCGTGCCGTGCTACATGCTAGAAGCCTGGCCCAAGGCGCGCTGGAGAACGTCAGGAAGGTGGATTACAGCGGCTCCCCGCAGGCCTCTGCCAAACCGAAGCCATGCGGGCAACCTCTCGCTCGAGTGGGTGAAGTACCGCCAGCGGAGGCCTGGACAGAGCTTGCTGAACCAAGGGAGCACACACCAGGGACAGGCACTCAGGGAGGTCCAACCGCGTGGGAAGCAGAAGCGCTACCACAGCCACCTGACACCTTCGAGCAAAGCGTGCTGTTCACTCTGATGGCTCAACACTTATCGAACCGTGCCGCCTCGGCCTCCGCGGCTCCCGCGGCAACAAGCGGATCTGGTGGATGGGGATCTGCCGCCCGAAGCAGTCTCGCCTAGCGATACCGGTACTGAGGGGCCGGCTACCGGACGAAAGGTAGCCGCGCCTCCCTGCAGATCGCTAGGCCTGTAGGAAAAATCTGGAATTACCGAGAGCGCCTGGATTCCAGCGCCGGCATGCTGGCAGAGGCGCGCAATTTCAAGGCCAATACAACAGTACCCTCTGTAATCGCTGATTACGCCGGGGGCGCATTGCTACGCCTGCAGAATGGTTTCAGGACCTTAGAAACAGAAAAGCCCACCTAGAAAGGTGGGCTATTCCATATTGAAATCACGTCAATTCGGGCCTAATGTTCGGCCCAGACGGCTGCTAGACAAGAACCGGCGTAACACCCCTTCCTAGCCTATGCAACTCGCCCCGTAGAAAATGGTGGGTCGTGTAGGATTCGAACCTACGACCAATTGGTTAAAAGCCAACTGCTCTACCGACTGAGCTAACGACCCAACGCGAGGCGTATAATACTGATTTCTAACGTAAAAACAACACCTCTCGCGAATTTTTTTCAGAAATATGGCGTCGGGTCGGAAATACCAGCCGCCGCGAAGCCATCCGCACGCAGCCGGCAGCTATCGCATTTACCGCACGCACGTCCCTGCTCATCGGCTTGATAACAGGACACCGTCAGGCCGTAATCCACCCCGCGCGCCACGCCCGCCTGGATGATCTGCGCCTTGGACAGATACTGCAGCGGCGCCTGGATGCGGAAGCCATTGCCTTCCACGCCCGCCTTGGTTGCCAGGTTCGCCATGCGTTCGAAAGCCTCGACGAACTCAGGGCGACAATCCGGATAACCAGAGTAATCCACCGCATTCACACCGATGAAGATGTCACGGGCATCCAGGACCTCGGCCCAGCCCAGGGCGAGCGAGAGGAACACCGTATTGCGCGCCGGCACGTAAGTCACCGGTATACCTTCGCTAGGCGACTCGGGCACCGCGATGCTCTCGTCGGTCAATGCCGAGCCGCCCATGCCATTGAGGTCGAGCCCTATCACCTTGTGCTCGATCACGCCCAACTGCCGGGCCACGCGCTCGGCGGCCTGCAGCTCGGCACGATGGCGCTGGCCGTAGTCGAAACTCATGGTGTAGCAGGCGTAGCCGTCGGCCTTGGCCATGGCGACAACGGTGGCGGAGTCGAGGCCGCCGGAGAGCAGGATGACCGCTTTCTTCTGATTCATGATGGATTCCTCGTCTCAATGGCCCGGTTCGTCGTTCCAGAGAATCTTGTGCAGTTGCAATTGCAGGCGGACCGGCAGGTTGTCGGCCACGATCCAATCGGCCAGTTCTCGCGCGCTGACCTGATGGTGGCTCGGCGAGAACAGGACTTCACCGGCACGCTGGTCGAGGCGGTACTCGATCAGCTTGGATACCGCCCAGTCGTAGTCCTCTCGCGAACAGACGACAAACTTCACCTGATCGTTGTCGGTCAGCAACGGGATATTTTCGTATCGGTTGCGTCCGACCTCGCCAGATCCCGGCGTCTTGAGGTCGAGAACCTTGCTTACGCGCGGGTCGACCCGTGACACATCGAGGGCCCCGCTGGTTTCCAGGGAAACCTCGTAGCCGGCGTCGCAAAGCCGCTCCAGCAGAGAAATGCAATTCGGCTGGGCCAGCGGCTCCCCGCCGGTCACGCAGATGTAGCGAGGCTTGTAGGTGGCAACCCGCTCGAGAATAGCGTCCAGGCTAACGACGTCGCCGCCGCTGAAGGCATAGGCGGTATCGCAATAGTGACAGCGCAGGGGGCAGCCGGTCAGGCGCACGAAGACCGTCGGCAAGCCGGCGGTACGTGTTTCCCCCTGCAACGAGTAGAAAATCTCGGTGATGCGCAGGGTCTGTTGCATATTCAGCCACGGGCGTGACGACTGAACAGGTCGTCCGCCTCCGTTGCGGTAAATGAAGGGGCGCCACGGAACGTATCCTGTCGTGGCACTCGAAATCCCGGAAGGTCTCGCGAGGAGAGGCACGAAGATCAGCCGAGCTGAAACCATGCAGCTTCACGGGGGCGCAGATTCTAACGAAAAAACCCGCGACAGGCGCGGGTTTGTTCATCGGGAACGGGGTCAGCGAAGGTTCTTCAGGTCGCGCTGCGCCAGTTGGGCGGCCGAAGTGCCCGGGTACTGGGAAATGACCTGCTGGAGGATGCCCTTGGCCTTGTCGTTGTTACCCAGGCGACGCTCGACGTCCGCCAGCTTGTACAGCGAGTCGGGCACCTTCTGGCTGCTGGGGTAGCTCTGGCTGACCCGCGCGAAAGCCTGGCCGGCACCTTGCAGGTCGCCCTTGGCCAGGTTCACCTCGCCGAGCCAGTACTGGGCGTTGCCGGAGTACTGGCTGTTCGGGTACTTGCGCAAGAAGGCATTGAACGCCTGGCTCGCCTTGTCGAAATCCTTGCTCTTTATCAGGTCGAAGGCCGCGTCGTAGTAGAGCTTCTCCTTCGCCGGGTCGCCCGGCTCGCTACTCGGCGCCGGTGCGTTGTTGCCTGCGGGAGCCGCAGGCGCCCCATTGGCGTTGATGGCGCCAGCAGGTGCGGGATTCTGTGCAGCGGGAGCGCCACCACCGGAAATCCGACGGTCGAGGTCCTGGTAGCGTTCCAGGCTTTCCTGCTTGAGCTGCTGGATCTGGTTCTGCTGTTCCTCGAGCGTGCCACGCAGGCGAGCCAACTCGTCCTGCATCTGCTGGAGCTGCATGAACAGTTCGCCCTGCACGGAGGTGGGGGTTGTCACCCCACCTCCGGCAAAGGCGCCGCCGGCACCTGCCGTGCCATACCCGGAAGGAGGAACGTTGCCGCCATTGTTGGCGGCAACGCCGTCATACACAGGAACTTCCGCCCAGGCCGCTAATGGCAGGCTGAGCGCGAGGAACGTCAGGACACGCAGGTGCTTGGGCATAACGACTTCTTACTTCTTCAGCTCGACGCGACGGTTCTGAGCCCAGGACTGCTCGTCGTGGCCGGTAGCGACCGGACGCTCTTTACCATAGGAAACCAGTTCCAGCTGGGCCGGCGAAACGCCCTGCAGCACCAGGTAGCGCTGAACGGCCTTGGCACGACGCTCGCCCAGAGCCATGTTGTACTCGCGGGTGCCGCGTTCGTCGGTGTGGCCTTCCAGCACTACGCGCTGACCGCTGCCTTTCAAGTCTTTCGCGTGTACGTCCAGAGCGCGCATGGCTTCCGGCTTCAGGTCGGAGCTGTCGTACTCGAAGTAGAAGGTGGTGATCGCACGCAGAGCGGCTTCGTCGCTCAGGCTGCCGTCAACGGCACCGCTGTTGGCGCCATAGCCTGCGTTCGGGTCGACGCCGCCATTGGCACCTTCACCGGAAGCATCGCCGCCCTTGGAGGAGCAACCCACAGCCACAGCCATGGCCAGAGCCAGCGCAGCAAATTTGCCGAATTTCAGCATTTCCATCATGTAACTCCTAATGAACCCCAGTGTATAAGTTTGTAACCGTTGGCGACCGTCAGTTCAGGTAAGGGGACCAGGAAGGCTCGCGCACATCGCCCTGAGCGGTAGGGAGAGGTATCCGTACGCGTCCGTTGATGGATACGAGCATCAGCACGCCCCGGTCCTGCTGGCGGGTGGCGTAGATTAGCATGGTGCCATTGGGCGCAACAGTGGGCGAATCGTCCAGAGTGGTGTTCGACAGCACCCGCAGATTGCCGCGCTGGAGGTCCTGGGCGGCGATCTGGAAGTTGGTGTAGCCCTGCTGGCGGTGGACCATTACCAGGGTCTTCTCGTCGGCCGAGAGTTTCGGGTTGGCGTTGTAGTTGCCGATGAAGGTTACCCGGTCCACGGCACCGCTGTTCACGTTCATTTTGTAGATCTGCGGCTTGCCGCCACGGTCCGAGGTGAAGTACAGGGTAGAGCCGTCCTTGCCCCAGAAGGGTTCGGTATCGATCGCCAGGTTGTTGGTCAGGCGGCGCAGGGCGCGGCTGCCAAGGTCCATGACGTAGATTTCCGGGTTGCCGTCGCGCGACAGGACGAAGGCCAGGCGGTTGCCGTCAGGGGAGAATGCCGGAGCGCCATTCAGGCCCTCGAAATTGGTGATCTGCTCACGACGGCCAGTATCGACGTACTGGATGAAGATACGCGGGCGCTTCTGTTCGAAGGAGACATAGGCGATACGGCGGCCATCGGGCGAGAAGCGCGGCGACACGATGGGCTCGCGCGACTGCAGCAGGGTCACCGGGCGGGCGCCGTCGTAGTCGGAGCGCTGCAAGGTGTAGCGGGTGTTGTCGACCGAGAAACGCTCGGCGGTGACATAGAGCATCTTGGTGGAGAACGCGCCCTTGATACCGGTGAGCTTCTCGAACGACTGGTCGGCGATGTAGTGCGACATGTCGCGGAGCTGATCGGTGCTGCCGGTCACGCTGCCGGTCAGGACCTGCTGCTCGGTGCCGACATCGAACAATGCGTACTGCACCTGCAGGCGTCCGCCGGCAGGCACGATGTTGCCGACCATCACGTAGTTGACGCCAACTGCCTTCCAGTCACGGAAGATCACTTCGCTGGCCTGCGCCGGCTGGCTGATCATGTTCTGCCGGGGCAGCGGCTCGAAGTAGCCGGAGTTGCGCAGGTCGTTGCCGATGATATTGGACATGTCTTCCGGCAACACGTTGCCCCCCTGGAAGCCGAACGGCACCACGGCGATGGGAATGGCACGGTCGTTACCGCTGGAGATCACCAGCGGGTCGGCAGCCTGCGCAGCACCTGCCACCAGGGCCAGGGCGAAGAGCGCAATGCGAATCAGGGTACTCACAGACTCAAATCCTCCGGTTTAAAGATGATGCGGCGCTGACGATACAGGCTGTCGAAGGTAGCCCGCGGCAATTGCTGCATCTCGGGAATACGGCCGACGTTGCGCACCGCCGCCACCGCCGAACTGTCGAAAGGCTTGTCGCCACTCGAACGGCTGACGCTGGCATTGGTGATGGTACCGTCCGGCAGCATTTCGATCAGTACTTCTACGCTCATTCCATTACGCGCCGATGGAGGACGCCGCCACTGCTGGCTCACCAGGTTGACGATCAGGTCGTCGAGACTGCCGGTGACCTCGCTGCCCACCTCGTCGGCCAGGGCCTGCTGGCGCTCGGTCGTATCCGAAAGCAACTCGGCCAATGCCTGCGCCTTCTTGTCCTCGGCAGCCTTGCGGGCTGCCGCGGCAGCGGCGGCGGCCTTTTTCTTGGCGGCCTCGACGGCGGCTTTCTTCTTCGCCGCTTCCGCAGCAGCCTTCTTCTTGGCCTCCTCGGCCGCTTTCTTCTTCGCGTCCTCGGCTGCCTTTTTCTTGGCGTCCTCAGCGGCCTTTTTCTTGGCCTCGTCCTCGGCGCGCTTCTTGGCTATGTCAGCCTGCTTCTTCTGTTCGGCGGCCTTGGCCTCGGCAGCTTTCTTGGCTTCATCGGCCTTTTTCGCCTCGGCGGCTTTCTGGGCCTCGGCCTTTCGAGCCTCGTCAGCCTTCTTTTGTTCCGCCGCTTTCGCAGCAGCGACCTGCTGCTGTTCCAGCTTTTGTTGCTCGAGTTTCTGCTGCTCGAGCTTCTTCTGTTCGAGCTGCTCGACTTCGTATTGCTTGGAGGCGGTCTTCTTCGCCTCGCCAGCGATCTTCTGGTTGGTCTGTGTCGTCGCCTGGCTCTTCGACTTGAGCTGGTAGAGCGTGGCCTGCACGATCGGCTTGGAGGGAGGAAGCTCCGGAGCAAACGCCCAGCTGACGAACAGCATGGCGAAGATCAGAACGTGCAGGACCACCGCCAGGACGACGGGCCAGAAATAACTCTCGGAAGGCGAGCGTTCGAACTGTTGCTTCAAGATCAGGGGGCCTCGGTAATCAACCCGACGTTGGGCACACCGGCCTGCTGCAAGGCACCCATGGCGCCAACCACCGCACCATAGTTCACCGCCTTGTCGCCGCGGATGAATACCTGGGTGTCCGGACGGGCACTCATGATCTTGGTGACTGCATCGGTCATCTGTTCCAACGACACGGCACTATCGGTCTGTTTTTCAGTATCCACTTCGCTGCCGACGTTCCAGTAATAGGAACCGTCGGCCTTCACCGAAAGGGTCAGGACCTGCTTGTTGTTGTCCTGAGGCAACGCCTCGCTGGACACCTTCGGCAGGTCGACCTTGACCCCCTGGTTAAGCATCGGTGCGGTCACCATGAAAATCACCAGCAGTACCAGCATCACGTCGATGTAAGGCACCACGTTCATTTCCGCGACCGGCTTGCGCTTGTGACGAACCCTTGCCATATCGGCTTACCTCTCAGTCGTCTTAGTCGTCGCTGGTGTGCACCTTGCGGTGCAGGATGGCCTGGAACTCGTCGGCGAAGGTGTAGTAACGACCGATCAGCATCTCAGAACGTGCGGAGAAGCGGTTGTAGGCGATGACCGCCGGGATCGCGGCGAACAGGCCGATGGCGGTAGCGATCAGCGCTTCGGCGATACCCGGGGCGACGGTGGCCAGGGTTGCCTGCTGCACGGTGGCCAGGCCACGGAAGGAGTTCATGATACCCCAGACGGTACCGAACAGGCCGACGTACGGGCTGGTGGAACCGACGGTTGCCAGGAATGGCAGGCTGGCTTCGAGTTTCTCCTCCTCACGGGAGATGGCCACACGCATGGCGCGCGCCACGCCCTCCATCACCGCATCGGGATCGACGCCGGGCTGCTGGCGCAGACGGGAAAACTCCTTGAAGCCGGCACGGAAGATCTGCTCGACGCCGGAGTCCGGGTCCGGATTGCTACCGGCCTGGCGGTACAGCTTGGACAGGTCGATGCCCGACCAGAAGCGTTCTTCGAAAGCATCCAGTGCCTTCTTGGCGGCGCGCATGGCATTGCCGCGCTGGAAAATCATGATCCAGGATGTGACCGAGGCGGCCACGAGGGTCAGCATGACCAGCTGCACCACGATACTGGCGTTGCTGATCAGGCTCCACATGGAGGTATGGTCGACGACGTTCGGTTCCACTTTAATCTCCTGCTGAAAAAGAATCCGGGCTTCCGGCAAAAGCCGCACGCAACGTTTCGGGGATAGCACGTGGCTTCAGGGTGTCCGCTCGCACGCACGCCACCAGGAACCGCCCCTCGCAGAGCAGGACGGAGTCCGACGCTCGACGAACCTGTTGACGAAACTTCAGGCTCGCCCGGTTCAACTCCTCGACCTCGGCGCTGACAAGCAGTTCATCATCGAGCTTGGCCGGGGCGTGGTAACGCGCCTCGGCGGAGTGCACGACGAACAGCAGATTGTCGCCGACCAGTTGCGATTGGGCGAACCCCAAAGCTCGCAGCCGCTCGGTCCGAGCCCGTTCCATGAACTTGAGATAGTTGACGTAATAGACGATGCCGCCGGCATCCGTGTCCTCGTAATAGACCCGGAAACGCTGCTGGAACGGCTTTCCCCCGTGTTGCGCGCGCATACTCTAGAACCAAGTCCCGGCTTTGCCAATCGGCAATCGCCCACAAATGCAATTAATTACCATCTTCAGACGTGAACAGATCCGTCGTCACCCCCGGCCCCAACCTTTTCGGAATATTCAGGCCAAAGTGCAGGTACGCATGGCGTGTTACCACGCGTCCCCGCGGTGTCCGCATGATGTAGCCCTGCTGGATCAGATAGGGCTCCAGTACATCTTCGATCGTGTGCCGCTCCTCGCTCAACGCCGCAGCCAAGTTGTCGATTCCTACAGGCCCGCCATCGAACTTGTCGATCATGGTCAGCAACAGACGACGGTCGAGGTGGTCGAAGCCACGCTCGTCGACATCGAGCAGGTTCAATGCCTTGTCGGCGATCACCCGGGTAATGTCGCCCTGCCCCCGGACCTCGGCGAAGTCGCGTACCCGGCGCAGCAGGCGATTGGCGATTCGCGGCGTACCGCGGGCGCGCTTGGCGATTTCCGCCGCGCCCTGCGGCTCGATCTCCAGGCCGAGAATGCCGGCCGACCGACTGACGATGGTCGCCAGGTCCTCGACGTTGTAGAACTCCAGGCGCTGGACGATACCGAAGCGATCGCGCAGTGGATTGGTCAGCATGCCGGCACGAGTGGTCGCGCCGACCAGGGTGAACGGCGGCAGGTCCAGCTTGATGGAGCGGGCCGCGGGCCCTTCGCCGATCATGATGTCCAACTGGAAATCTTCCATGGCCGGATACAGCACTTCTTCGACGATGGGCGAAAGACGGTGGATCTCGTCGACGAACAGGACGTCGCCGGCCTCCAGGTTGGTCAGCAACGCGGCGAGATCGCCGGGACGCTCGAGCACCGGCCCGGAAGTACTCTTGATGGAAACGCCCATTTCCTGGGCGATGATATTCGCCAGGGTCGTCTTGCCCAGCCCCGGCGGACCGAAGATCAGCGTATGGTCGAGCGCCTCCTGGCGGCCGCGCGCGGCATGGATGAACAGCTCCATCTGCTCGCGCACGCTGGGCTGGCCGATGTAGTCGGCCAGCTTCAGCGGGCGAATGGCGCGGTCCAGCTGCTCATCGCGTTCGCGACCGGAAACGGCGGATATGAGGCGATCAGGCTCGATCATCGGGCGCCACCTAGACCATGCCCTTCAGGGCCTGGCGGATCATTTCTTCGCTGGACAAATCCTCTCCCGGTACGGCTGCGACGGCACGACTGGCTTCCTGTGGCTTGAAGCCGAGGGCGATCAGCGCGCTGACTGCATCGGCCTCGGCGCTTGAGACTGTAGCGCTGGCACGGGGTTCCATCACCAACGGTGCAATCGTGGGCATGTTTTCCCAAGCCTTGAAGCGGTCCTTCAACTCCACCAGCAGGCGCTCGGCGGTCTTTTTGCCAACACCGGGGATCTTCACCAGGGTGGAGGTGTCCTGTGCCTGGACGCAACGCACCAGTTCGTCCACTTCCAGGCCCGACATCAGCGCTAGAGCCAGTTTCGGACCCACGCCGTTGAGCCGGATCAGCTCACGGAACAGCTCTCGCTCGCGCTTTTCGGCGAAGCCATAGAGCAAGTGCGCATCCTCACGCACAACCAGATGGGTATGCAAGGTCACCGGCTCGCCTACCGAAGGCAACCGATAGAGGGTCGTCATCGGCACTTCCACTTCATAGCCGACGCCATTCACATCGAGGATCAGGTGCGGCGGCTGTTTCTCCGCCAGGGTGCCACGCAAGCGTCCGATCACGAAGAGCTTTCCTTATTCAAAGACGCAGGCGCCCGCCACGTCGGCGTGCGCCCACCAGGCCATGGGGGACCAGACTCTGTTGGGTATGGGCATGACACAGGGCGATGGCCAGGGCATCGGAGGCATCGATCTGCGGTTTCTGGGTCAGCTTCAACAGATGCATGACCATCATCTGCACCTGCTGCTTGTCTGCACCGCCGGTCCCCACGACTGCCTGCTTGACCTGCGAGGCGGTGTACTCCGCCACGCTCAACCCCTCCTCCATTGCCGCGACGATGGCCGCCCCCCGCGCCTGCCCCAGCTTCAGGGCCGAATCGGCGTTGCGCGCCATGAACACCTGCTCGATGCTCAGGGCCGTCGGGCCATGGGTGCGGATCACCTCGCGGACGCTGCGAAACACCACGTGTAGACGCTCGTGCAAGGGGCCATTACCGGTCCGTATACATCCGGACGCCACGTATTCGCAACCGCGCGCCGTTTCCCGCACCACGCCGAAGCCGGTGATGCGCGAGCCCGGGTCAATCCCTAGAATCAAAGTCATAAGCTGGATACTAAAAGCCGGAAGCGGGGTTCGAACGCATCAAGCGTACCCCACTTCCGGCTTCGCGTTATCGCTCCGATCGGCTCAGCCGAGCTGCGCCATCACGTCGTCCGGGATATCGGCATTGGAATAGACGTTCTGCACGTCGTCCAGGTCCTCGAGCATGTCGATCAGCTTGAGCACCTTCTGCGCGGTTTCCAGGTCCAGGGTCGCGGTGGTCGAAGGGATCATGGTGACTTCGGCTTCGTCGCCCTTGAATCCGGCGGCGGCCAGCGCCTCGTTCACCGAAATGAAGTCGGCGAAGGTGGTGAACACGTCGATGGAGCCATCATCGTTGACTACCACGTCATCGGCGCCAGCCTCCAGGGCCGCGTCCATCAGCGCTTCCTCGTCCACGCCGGGAGCGAAGCTGATCTGTCCCTTGCGCTCGAACATGTAGGCGACCGAACCATCGGTGCCCAGGTTGCCGCCACACTTGCTGAAGGCATGACGCACTTCGGCAGCGGTACGGTTGCGGTTGTCGGTCATCGCCTCGACGATGATCGCTACGCCGCTCGGCGCATAACCTTCATAGGAAAGCTCGACCATGTTGTCGGCATCGTTGGAGCCGACGCCGCGCGCAATGGCACGGTCGATGGTATCGCGGGTCATGTTGGCGGTCAGCGCCTTGTCCACGGCCAGGCGCAGACGCGGGTTGTCCGCCGGGACGCCGCCGCCCTGCCTTGCAGCGACGGTCAGCTCACGGATCAGCTTGGTAAAGATCTTGCCTTTCTTGGCATCTTGCCGCTCTTTGCGGTGCTTGATGTTGGCCCATTTAGAATGACCAGCCATAACTCACTCCGTATTGCTCTCTCGGCAGGAGGCGCCGCAAGCGGCGCCTCCGCGGGTTGATTCGAATCACTCGGCCTTCGGCTGCTCGCGCAGGCGAATGTGCAGCTCGCGCAGGGCCTTGCCGTCCACGGAACCCGGTGCCTGGGTCATGACGTCGCCAGCGCTCTGGGTCTTCGGGAAGGCGATCACTTCGCGGATAGACGATGCACCGGTCATCAGCATGACCAGGCGATCCAGGCCGAAGGCCAGGCCGCCATGCGGCGGCGCACCGTACTTGAGCGCGTCGAGCAGGAAGCCGAATTTCTCTTCCTGTTCCGCCTCGTCGATGCCCAGCACACGGAACACCGCCTGCTGCATGGACTTGTCATGGATACGGATGGAACCGCCACCCAGCTCGGTACCGTTGAGCACCATGTCGTAGGCGCGGGAAAGCGCCGCGCCCGGATTGGCCTCAAGCTCGGCCGGGGTGCACTTGGGCGAGGTGAACGGGTGGTGCAGCGCGGACAGCGAGCCGTCGTCGTTCTCCTCGAACATCGGGAAGTCCACGACCCACATGGGCGCCCACTCCCGGGTGAGCAGCTTGAGGTCATGGCCGACTTTGATACGCAGCGCGCCCAGGGCATCGCAAACGATCTTGGCCTTGTCGGCACCAAAGAACACGATGTCGCCGTCGACCGCGCCAACGCGATCGAGGATCACGTTCAGGTTGGCCTCGGGGATAAACTTCACGATCGGCGACTGCAGACCTTCCACGCCCTTGGCGCGCTCGTTGACCTTGATGTAGGCCAGGCCCTTGGCACCATAGATGCCGACGAACTTGGTGTAGTCGTCGATCTGGCTGCGCGGCATGGAGGCGGCGCCCGGCACACGCAGGGCGGCGACACGCCCCTTCGGATCGTTGGCCGGACCGGAGAAGACCTTGAACTCCACTTCCTTCAACTGGTCGGCGATGTCCACCAACTCCAGCGGGATGCGCAGGTCGGGCTTGTCCGAACCGTAGCGGCGCATGGCCTCTTCGAACGGCATGTGCGGGAACTCGTCGAACTCGACATCCAGCACTTCCTTGAACAGCTGGCGCACCATCTTCTCGGTGATGCCGATGATGTCGCTCTCGTCGAGGAAGCTGGTCTCGATGTCGATCTGGGTGAATTCCGGCTGGCGGTCGGCACGCAGGTCCTCGTCACGGAAGCACTTGGCGATCTGGTAGTAGCGATCGAAGCCGGCGACCATCAGCAGTTGCTTGAACAACTGCGGCGACTGCGGCAGGGCGAAGAAGTGGCCCGGGTAGGTACGGCTCGGCACCAGGTAGTCGCGCGCGCCTTCCGGCGTCGGCCGGCCGAGGATCGGGGTCTCGACGTCGAGGAAGCCGTTGTCGTCCAGATAGCGGCGAATGCTGCTGGTGATGCGCGCGCGCAGCTTCAGCTTAGCGGCCATCTCCGGACGACGCAGGTCGATGAAGCGGTAGCGCAGGCGGGTTTCCTCGCCCACATCGGAGTATTCATCCAACGGGAACGGCGGAGTCTCGGCCTGGTTCAGCACTTCCAGTTCGTAGCCCAGTACCTCGATGGAGCCAGACGCCATGTTCGGGTTGCGCGCGCCTTCAGGGCGCAGGCGCACCTTGCCGGTGATCTTCACCACGAACTCGCTGCGCACCCGGTCGGCCTTGGCGAAGGTTTCCGCACGGTCCGGATCGAACACCACCTGGGCCAGCCCCTCGCGATCGCGCACATCGAGGAAGATCACTCCACCATGGTCGCGGCGGCGGTGAACCCAACCGCAAAGGGTGACTTCCTGGCCGTCCAGGCTCTCGTTCAGTTGGCCGCAATAGTGGCTGCGCATCATGGTGTGGTTCGCTTCTCGTAAGTCTTGGATTCTGTGGAGCCGCCGGCTGCCTGGCGACCATTGCCGGGCTCTCGCCGGCCCTGACCGAGCACCGGAACCATCGGTACGCCCCCGGAAGGACATCTCCCGCGCTGCCCGGTGAACGGCAACGGCGAAGCACCCGCATCCGGGTCCACTTCGCATTGAAGGCGGGGATTATAGCCTGAAAAATCCATGGCTTGCAGCCAGCCCCGCCGGCCTGTCACGCGGGAAGCCAGGCCGTTGAACGGAAGCATTTCGCCGCACCCTGCGAACCATTCGCTTGACCGGGCAGTCGGAATAGATTCTCCCTATCGCCGCCTTTGACATAGACCAAGAGCGCTGGGAAAAACCCTGTGTTAGCCTCACTCCAACTGTTTCGGAGTGCCCCATTCACAAGGCCGACTGAAAGGAGAACGCCATGGAAATCAATATCGGAATCGGCGAACAGGATCGCGCAGCCATTGCCGAGGGCCTGTCGCGGCTACTGGCCGACACCTACACCCTCTACCTGAAAACCCACAACTTCCACTGGAACGTCACCGGCCCGATGTTCAATACGCTGCACCTGATGTTCGAAGGTCAGTACACCGAACTGGCCGTTGCCGTGGACGACATCGCCGAGCGCATCCGGGCCCTGGGCTTCCCGGCGCCCGGCACCTACGCCGCCTACGCCCGCCTGTCGTCCATCAAGGAAGAGGAAGGCGTGCCGGAAGCCGAGGAGATGATCCGGCAACTGGTCCAGGGCCAGGAAGCCGTGGTGCGCACCGCCCGCAGCATCTTCCCGCTGCTGGACAAGGTCAGCGACGAACCCACCGCCGACCTGCTCACCCAACGCATGCAGGTACATGAAAAGACCGCCTGGATGTTGCGCAGCCTTCTCGCCAGCTGATCGTCGATCGCTCGATAGAAAGCGGGGCCCGCCTCAGGGCCCCGCCCTCCCCTCCGGCGCCAACCGCTTGATTTGAGTAGCCTCCTGCTTTCCTGTTAAATAGCCGCCGTGCGTCACACGCATAGGCCGGCCGTCCTTCCGCACCTTTCGTTTCATGCACCGAAGCGCTGTCCGGCTACTTGATCGTTACCCCATCAAGGTGAACTCATTGACATGTTGAAAATCGTCCTTCTGGTCACGGGCGTCGCCGCCCTATTGCTGTCCTTCATTCCCAGCCTAAGAACCGAAGCCACACCCTTCCTGCAACATCCCGATGCCATCTACCTGGCCATTCTGGGCCTGATCAACCTGCTCTTCGCTCCCGTACTGCAATCGTCACATCCAACCCGCCCGCTGCAGGCCGGCGCAGCCGCCCTGCTGGTCCTGGGCGTCGTCCTGCAGGCACTGATCCTGCTGGCGTCGCTGCCGACCATCGCCGACCAGCCGGCGATCGTCCTGCCCCTGCTAAGCCTGGTGCTGGCCACGGCCCTGCAACTGGCGGGCAGCCTGAAGCCCGGCAAACCGGTCTCGCACAGCGCCAGCGCCCCGACGGCCCTCGGCGGCAGCCAGGACAGCGGCAACCGGGAGACCGGTACCGTGAAGTGGTTCAACACCTCAAAAGGTTTCGGCTTCATTTCCCGCGATTCGGGCGAGGACATCTTCGTCCACTTCCGAGCGATTCGCGGCGAAGGCCACCGCATCCTCATCGAAGGCCAGCGCGTGGAGTTCTCGGTGGTACAACGGGACAAGGGCCTGCAGGCGGAAGACGTAATCGCCTCCCGCCGCTGACCGCCGCGAAAAACAGAAAACCCGCCGAACGGCGGGTTTTTTGTGCATTCAATAATGGGGAGGAGGCGCTTCGTCTTCCCCCGCCTCGCCCACCAGCCCCTGGACGTCTTCCAGACGCTTGATCAATGCCGCGACCTGAAGCTGCAGTCGCTCGATGCTGCGCTGCTGCTCGACCACCACATCGTTGAGAGCCTGCAAAGTGTCATCCTGGAAAGCCTGGCGGCATTCCAGGTCATCCATGCGCGCGCCCAGCTCCATCTAGGCCTCCCCGGCAAAACGGAAGCCATCGGTCAGCACCATCCGCAACTTGCCGCGGATCGCCTCGACCTGCTCGGAAGAATAAGGCTGAGCCGGATGGCGCCCCCAGACAGGGCCGGGCCAGGCGTCGTCGCCACGTCGCCGGACGATCACGTGCATGTGGAGCTGGCTGACCACATTGCCCAGGTTAGCGACATTCATCTTGTCCGCACGGAAGGTGTCCTTGAGCACCTCTGCCAGCAGCGTGGCCTCGCGCCACAGCGCCTGCTGGTCATCGACATCGAGCTGGAACAGCTCGGTGACATCCTCCCGCCTCGGCACCAGGATGAACCACGGATAGCGGGCATCGTTCATCAGCAGCAGGCGGCTGAGGGGAAAGTCGCCGAGCAACAGGGTGTCCTGCTCCAGCCGGGGATCCAAAGCGAACATACTGACCTCTCCTGTTCGACCGTCATTCATGGACAGCTTAGCCCCTCCTTCCGAGAAGGGACCCGCCATAACTGCCGCGCAGGATACTTCGCCGCCCGGCCAAAGCAAGCCCGCACATCCGACCGCCCCAGCTTGGCGCGCCTCTCCTGCCGAACGCCCCATAAGATGCCGGTCGAATGAATACAGCGCGATGCCGAACATAAGACATGCCGTGGATACAAACGCATTCGCCACAGACAACTCGATGGCAACCAACCCTTGAAGCAGACGGATTACAAACAGGTTTCAAGGCATGATTCGTTTGCTTTCAAACAGAATAGCTTCGCTCTCGAAGAGACCAACTGGAATACATAGGCGAAGCCGTTTTCCAATTTGTGCACGGAGTTTGCTTATACCTCTTTCATCACAGTAAGAGGGGCCGTACGGAACATGACATTTTTATTACAAGACCCCGCCAATCGGGAAAAGCGACTTGAGAAGCGACCTCAACAAGAGTGACCAAGCCCGCGACATACGTCATTTTTTCAACTGCGCACCTACGCAGATGCGACATACGTCATGCAATTTTGCGACAACGCCGTAAAGAATCCGTCGCTTCGGAACCTCAACTATCGCCAAGAAACACTGCGTGCTATAAGTTAGCGCCGACAAGAAGAACTAGCCGTCACTGCGGCACTGTGATGGCAGAGATAATTTCAAAACCAAAGGAGCAATCACAATGAAAGTGATGAAGTGGAGCGCCATTGCACTGGCGGTTTCCGCAGGTAGCACTCAGTTCGCCGTGGCCGACGCATTCGTCAGCGATCAGGCCGAAGCGAAGGGGTTCATCGAAGACAGCAGCCTCGACCTGCTGCTCCGCAACTACTATTTCAACCGTGACGGCAAGAGCGGCAGCGGGGACCGCGTCGACTGGACCCAAGGCTTCCTCACCACCTATGAATCCGGCTTCACCCAAGGCACCGTGGGCTTCGGCGTCGATGCCTTCGGCTACCTCGGCCTGAAGCTCGACGGCACCTCGGACAAGACCGGCACCGGCAACCTGCCGGTGATGAACGACGGCAAGCCGCGCGACGACTACAGCCGCGCTGGCGGCGCCCTGAAGGTGCGCATTTCCAAGACCATGCTGAAGTGGGGCGAAATGCAACCTACCGCGCCGGTCTTCGCCGCCGGCGGCAGCCGCCTGTTCCCGCAGACCGCGACCGGCTTCCAACTGCAGAGCAGTGAATTCGAAGGGCTCGATCTCGAAGCGGGCCACTTCACCGAAGGCAAGCAGGGCACCACCACCAAGTCGCGCGGCGAACTCTACGCAACCTATGCAGGTCAGACCGCCAAGAGCGCGGACTTCGCCGGCGGCCGCTACGCGATCACCGACAATCTCAGCGCCTCCCTGTATGGCGCCGAATTGAAAGACATCTATCGCCAGTATTACCTGAACACCAACTACACCATCCCGCTGGCATCCGACCAGTCGCTGGGCTTCGACTTCAACATCTACCGCACCACCGATGAAGGCAAAGCCAAGGCCGGCGACATCAGCAACACCGCCTGGTCCCTGGCCGGCGCGTACACCCTGGACGCGCACACCTTCACCCTGGCCTACCAGCAGGTGCATGGCGACGAGCCGTTCGACTACATCGGCTTCGGCGAGAACCGTTCCGGCGGCGGCGGTGACTCGATTTTCCTCGCCAACTCCGTGCAGTACTCCGACTTCAACGGCCCCGGCGAGAAATCCTGGCAGGCCCGCTACGACCTGAACATGGCCTCCTACGGCGTTCCCGGCCTGACCTTCATGGTTCGTTACATCAACGGTAAGGACATCGACGGCACCAAGGTCGACTCCAGTTCCTCCTACGCGGGCCTGTACGGCGAGGACGGCAAGCACCACGAGACCAACCTGGAAGCCAAGTACGTCGTCCAGGCCGGCCCGGCCAAGGACCTGTCGTTCCGTATCCGCCAGGCCTGGCACCGCGCCAATGCCGACGAAGGTGAAGGCGACCAGAACGAGTTCCGCCTGATCGTCGACTATCCGCTGTCGATCCTGTAATCGACCGACAGGCAACGAAAAAACCCGGCATCGCCGGGTTTTTTCTTCTCGGCGGCAACGCGCCTATAAAGGAAGGGCGTAGGTACCGGTCACATGGGCCACCAGGTCTTCCTCATTACTCTGCGAAAACACTCCGACCTCGCAGACGACCTGGCGCCGCCCCAGCTTGAGGATGCTCGCCTCGGCCAACAGGTCCTCGGGCCTGGGCTTGCTGAGGAAGTTGATGTTCAGGTTCGAGGTCACGGCCATCTCGACCGCCCCGAGACGCCCGAGAATGACCGCGTACATCGCCGCGTCGGCCAGCGCCATGATGGTCGGGCCGGACAACGTTCCACCGGGACGCACCAGCTTGCCGTGAAAAGGTATGCGCGCCAGCGCATGTCGTTCGTCGAGACGCTCGACACGAAAATCGATGTCCTCGGCCATGGGCAGCCCCATGCGGATCAACGCCTGTACCTGCGCCGCGTTCATTGCCTGCTGACTCCTCATCATCGATGGCCGGCGCCCTGTACGCAGCCAGACCGGCACCGTACAATGCCCAGCCATTCCTCCCGATACAACCGACATAACGGCCAAAGATGCGTACCAGTCAGTATCTGCTTTCCACGCTCAAAGAAACCCCCGCCGACGCGGTGGTAATCAGCCATCAACTGCTGCTTCGCGCCGGCATGATCCGTCGCCTGGCCTCGGGTCTCTACACCTGGCTGCCAATGGGCCTGCGGGTACTGCGCAAGGTCGAGACCATCGTCCGCGAGGAAATGAACGCTGCCGGCGCCCTGGAAGTGCTGATGCCGGCGGTGCAGCCGGCCGAGCTGTGGCAGGAGTCGGGGCGCTGGGAGCAATACGGCCCTGAGCTGCTGCGCCTGAAGGACCGCCACGAGCGCGAATTCTGCGTAGGCCCGACCCACGAAGAAGTGATCACCGACCTCGCGCGCAACGAGCTGAACAGCTACAAGCAACTGCCGATCAACTTCTATCAGATCCAGACCAAATTCCGCGATGAGATCCGCCCGCGCTTCGGCCTGATGCGCGGACGCGAATTCATCATGAAGGATGCCTATTCCTTCCACCTGAGCCAGGACTCGCTGCAGCAGACCTACGACGGGATGTACCAGGCGTACAGCAAGATCTTCTCCCGCCTCGGCCTGGATTTCCGTCCCGTGCAAGCCGACAACGGCTCCATCGGCGGCAGCGGCTCCCATGAGTTCCACGTGCTGGCCAACTCCGGCGAGGACGATATCGTCTTCAGCGACAGCTCCGACTACGCCGCGAACATCGAGAAGGCCGAAGCCGTGCCGCGCGAGAGCGCCCGCGGCAGCGCCACCGAGGACATGCGCCTGGTCGACACGCCCAACACCAAGACCATCGCGGCCCTGGTGGACGGCTTCCAGCTACCGATCGAGAAAACCATCAAGACCCTGGTGGTGCATGGCGCCGAAGAAGGCACCCTGGTCGCCCTGATCGTCCGCGGCGATCACGAACTCAACGAAATCAAGGCCGCCAACCAGCCGCTGGTCGCCAGCCCGCTGGTATTCGCGTCGGAGGCCGAGATCCGTGCCGCCATCGGCGCCGGCCCCGGCTCGCTGGGCCCGGTCAACCTGCCGATCGCCTGCATCGTCGACCGCTCCGTCGCCCTGATGAGCGATTTCGCCGCTGGCGCCAACATCGAGGACAAGCACTACTTCGGCGTGAACTGGGAGCGCGACCTGCCGCTGCCCGAGGTCGCCGACCTGCGCAATGTCGTCGAAGGCGACCCCAGCCCGGACGGCAAGGGCACCCTGGTGATCAAGCGCGGCATCGAGGTCGGTCATATCTTCCAGCTTGGTACCAAGTACAGCGAAGCGATGAAGCTGAACGTCCTGAGCGAACAGGGCAAGCCGGTCAACCTGATCATGGGCTGCTACGGCATCGGCGTATCCCGCGTGGTCGCCGCCGCCATCGAACAGAACCATGACGAGCGTGGCATTCTCTGGCCAAGCGCACTGGCGCCGTTCCAGATCGCCCTGGTACCGCTGAAGTACGAAACCGAGAGCGTCAAGCAGGCGACCGACAAGCTCTATGCCGAGCTGACCGCAGCCGGTTTCGAAGTGCTGCTGGACGATCGCGACAAGAAGACCAGCCCCGGGGTGAAGTTCGCCGACATGGAGCTGATCGGCATTCCCCACCGCATCGTGATCAGCGACCGCGGCCTCAACGAAGGCGTCCTGGAATACAAGGGCCGCCGTGACAGCGAGTCGCAGAACCTGCCGATCGGCGAACTGATGTCGTTCATCACCGAAAAACTCAGCCGCTGAGCGTAACGATGCCCACCGGAAGACCCCTGCGCCTATTCGCCGCCGCCCTGTGCGGCGGCCTTCTGCTGAGCGGCTGCGCCAACCAGTTGCCGCAGCGTAGCGAGCATGAGGAGCGCGTCGAGCGGAAGCTGCTCGAACACACCCTGCAAGTCGATGTCGGCCAGCCCGATGTGCTCGAACTGCCGCAGCGCCGGGTCCGGATCAACGACCAGAAGTCCTTCGAGGTCACCGAGTTCGAGGTGACGCGCCGTTACGACCGCTATACGCCGTACCAGGCCTGGCGGGAGATCTACGAGATCCCGTTGGGCGCGGTGGCGCTGGTGGCCGGCGTCGGAGCGAACATCGTCAACGTGGTGACCTTCGGCAGCGTACCGGACAACATCACCCACGGCTGGATCAACTACGGACTGGCCGGGGTGAATCCGTTCATGAACGTGGAATCCAACGGTCGCGCCGAACAGAATCTCGCGAGCATCGACGAGAAACAGCGCGACAAGCGCCTGGAATACTCCAGCCTGCCCTGGGCGGAGCGTCCGGTCCTGGTCAGTTCCGGCAAGGAACTCAACGAACTGCTTACCGACCGTCATGGCGTGCTGCGCCTCAACCTGCTCGACAGCCCCTTCGCCGAACAGGACATCAGCCGCATCTCGCAGATACACCTTTCGGTGAGCGACCCACAGGATGGTACCCGCGCCGATGCCAGCCTCCGCGTCAGCCGCAGCCTGCGCGGCAAGCTCCTGGAAGCTCACGCCCTGATCTATGACGACCTGGAAGGCGATGACGTCCACCACTGGGTCCATCGGGTGAAACGCCTCGCGGAGCTGGGCCTGGAAGAAGAAGCCAGCGAACTGGAACAGAGCCTGATCGAGCTCACGCGCAACGACCCCGAACTGCAGCAGCAGTTCATGCATGCCCTGCTCCGGGATGCCGGTCGCCTGGCCGCGGACCCTGGCGAGACGCCCTGACGGCGAACTCGCCTCGTCAGCGACGGACGACGAAGCCAGCGATCCCCTGCAGCGGCATTTGCTCGACCTCGACCGCAGAGACCTCCGCGTGCCGCGGGCCCCGCCCCAGCCATCGCTCCAAGGCTTTCGCCCGGTCCTCCTCGCCCTCCCAGACGACTTCGACACGCCCGTCATCCAGGTTTCGCACCCAACCGTCGAGTTCGAGGCGATCAGCCTCTTCCCGGGTCGCCTGACGGAAACCGACGCCCTGTACCCGGCCGCCGACATAGGCATGCAAGCAGATCCTCGCCATCAGCGTCCCTCCCGCAAAGCCTCGAGCTGTTTCAATATGCCATCGGCCGTCTGCTCGCCCAGCAGACGCTGACGCATTTCCCCCCGAGCATCGACGATATAGGTGACGGGCAACGCTTCGCTGCGAGGGAGCTTGAAGCGAGGCGCCGGATCATCGGCCAGCACGGTGAAGCGAATCCCCATGCCATCGGCCGACTTCTTCAACTCGGCATCGCGCAGGCCATCGAAATTCACGCCAATGACGCGCCCGCCCTGCCCTTCCAGCACCTGCGCAAGGCGATTCATCTCCGGAATCTCGGTCCGGCAGGGCGCGCACCAGTCAGCCCAGTAATTGACCACCAGCCAATGCCCGTCCAACTGCTCCGCAGCGACAGGACGCCCGTCCTGGTCGACTCCGTAATCCGCCGAACAGCCCGCGAGAAACAACACCGCAGCAGCGCCCAGCGGGCGTAGCCAACTCCCCATGTCAGGAACCTCTCGAGTCAGGAAAACTTCGGCCGGACCAGGGCAACCCGGCGCGGCACTATGGCGAGACCTTACTGGAAGCCATCCACCTCTGCAAAACCGAGTGGAGACGAATATGGGAAGAAGAAGCCCCGATACTTCCTACAAGGCACAAAGTGCGAGGAGAGTCACGACGATCGCCGTCGAACCGCACAGTTTGACGCAAAGGACCACCCCTATAATCCGCGTGCCACACACGACACGACGACTCAACCGGCCGTATGCCCAGGCATCGGCAGGATCGACTTGGGGAGAAGTCGAGAGCGACGAGTCCGAAGCCCTTTTAAACGGACACACTGCTGCTTATGAAAGACCATCTGATCGGAAGCGTCCCCGCACACCTGGTGGATGCCGCACGCCCGACCCTGACAGCCCACGAGGGCCTGGTCGCGGACTACAACATTGCCGCCTGGCTACATCTTCCGGATGCCTGCGACCTGCTGGTGTCACTGGTGGTCAGCTATCTGGATGGCGGGCGCCAGCGCGAAGTGGCGGTGGATCACGGACGAATCGACCGCCAGCAACGCATCCTGCTTTCCGGCATTGCCCGCCTGCCCGTACGGCAGAAAGTGGAGAACATGCAGGTACGCCTGAAGTCGGCGACGGCCTTTTCCCGACTGGTCGTGGAGGAGTTCTTCGTACAAGCGGTGGAGCAGGAAAACAGGTCCCAGCAGGTGTCCGAAGCTTGAGCCGGATCGCTCAGCCCTGGCGCACCTGATCGAGCAGGGGTTCGTCCCGCGCTTTCTCAGGCGACGGTTCGCTGACGCTGCGCGCCGGCACCAGCGACTCCGGCCAACTGCTGAACTGCAGCCCGGTAATCCGGTTCAAACGCTCAAGCGCTGCCTGCTCATCCTTGTGATGCAAATGGACGACCTTGTTCGACATTGGGAGCATGAACGGGAACCTCGGCGGAACTACGGAGTGAAACGACTGTCACACGAGGGTTTGCCAGAAGCGTGCCAACAGCGCTTTCCCTGCGCTTGCTGGGGTTCCTCCGGCAGCATGCAGCGCCTCATGCACATCGTTCGCCGCAAACTGACACTTTACGTCACCTTCGCTCCCGAGGTTCCGTCCGCCAGCCAGTGGGCCAGGCTTTCTCCGAACAGCGCCTCCTGCTCCACCTGCAAGCGCTCCATGGCCTGCTGGAACGGCGGATACCACGCCTCGTCCAGATTCGCAGGCATGCGCTCTCGGCTAGGCATGGGCCAGGGGCAGCGATTCAGCAAGCGATGCAGACTGTAGGCGCCAAGATCCCGGCACAGCACCCACTCGCCTCCGCCGGCGCGACAGACGAACTGCTCCTTCTCGAGAAAGTCCAGCAGTTCCTCCCACTCATCCTCGGGCAACAGCCAACCCGCACGATGCAAGTGGGTCAGGCGCAGCGACTGTCCAAGCTGCTGGCGCTGGTGGAACACCCTCAGCACGCCGAGCAGGACGATCAGCTTGGGCAGCGAGCGCCGCCGCCAGAGACGGGAAGAAGAGAGATTGCAGACCAGCACCGCGCCGAACAGAACGATCATCCAGGAAAGATAGATCCACAGCAGGAAGATAGGCACGGTGGCGAAGGCACCGTAGATCAACTGGTAGCCGGGAAACAGGCTTACGTACAGCCCGAACAGGGTTTTCGCGGCTTCGAACAGTACCGCGGTGAACACGCCGCCCATCAGGGCATGGCGCACCGGGACCCGGGCGTTCGGGACCGCCGAATAGAGCAGGGTGAAGGCCGCCACGCTGAACGCCAGCGGCATCAGCCCCAGCAGCGTCTCCGCGCCCGGCAACGCGTCCGGGCCATGGAGCAGCGACAGCGAAGTGATGTAGGTGGTCACGGCGAAGCCGGCCCCCAGCAACAATGGGCCCAGGCTGAGGATCGCCCAGTAGAGGAGGAACCGCCCGACACCGCGGCGTGGCTGGCGAACCCGCCAGATCTCGTTGAAGGCTTTCTCGATGGTCACCAGCATGGTGAAGGCGGTGACTGCCAGAAAGACCACCCCGACCCAGGTCAGGTGCCGGGCCTGGGTGGTGAAACTCTTCAGGTAGGTTTCCACCGCTTCTCCAGCGGAGGGCACGAAATTGCGAAAGATGAAAGTCTGGATCGACTCGCCCATGCCATGGAATGCCGGAATCAGCGAAAGCATGGAAAACATCACCGTCATCATCGGCACTACCGCGAACAACGTGGTGTAGGTCAGCGCCGCCGCGCTGTTGGGAGCCTTGTCGGTGACGAAGCGATGAGCGAGGAAGCGAGCGAACTCGACCCCATCGTTGAAATGTTCGCGCATGCCCTCTCCTTGAAGTCGCGCCGGTTCTTCGCCTCTCGGGGCGGTACTTCGCGCCGACGGGTTCAGTCCTGGTCGACGAGGCGGTTAGAATAGCCGTCACTTCACCGGCCATGCGACCCCTGACATGAGCGAACTGATCCTGTTGCACAATCCGCGCTGCTCGAAATCCCGCGCAGCGCTCGAACTGCTCGAAGCCCGCGGCCTGCAACCGCAGGTGGTGCGCTATCTGGAAACCCCGCCGAGCGCCGCCGAGCTGAAAGCGATCCTGGCCAAGCTCGGCATTCCCGCCCGCCAGTTGCTGCGGACCGGGGAGGACGAATACAAGGCCCTCGGCCTGGATGAGCCCAGTCTTGGCGAAGAGGCCATCATCGAGGCAATGGCCAGGCATCCGAAGCTGATCGAGCGCCCGGTGCTGGTCGCGGGTGACAAGGCGGTGGTTGGCCGGCCTCCGGAAAGAGTCCTGGAGATCCT
The DNA here is from genome assembly GCF_056110345.1 of Pseudomonas sp. TZ252. NCBI lineage: Bacteria > Pseudomonadati > Pseudomonadota > Gammaproteobacteria > Pseudomonadales > Pseudomonadaceae > Pseudomonas > Pseudomonas sp. TZ252. Next base: position 497,202 of record NZ_CM148566.1, read on the forward strand.
CGCTTGAGCAGTCCCTACATCCTGGTGCTGTACTACAGTCGCCATGGCGCTACCGCGGAAATGGCCCGGCAGATCGCCCGTGGCGTCGAACAGGGCGGCTTCGAGGCGCGCGTACGCACGGTTCCCGCGGTATCCACCGAATGCGAAGCGGTCGCCCCGGACATCCCCGCGGAGGGGGCGCTGTACGCAACCCTGGAGGACCTGAAGAACTGCGCGGGCCTGGCCCTCGGCAGCCCGACCCGCTTCGGTAACATGGCTTCCCCGCTGAAATACTTCCTCGACGGTACCAGTAGCCTATGGCTGACCGGCGGCCTGGTCGGCAAGCCGGCAGCGGTCTTCACCTCCACCGCCAGCCTGCACGGCGGCCAGGAGACCACTCAGTTATCGATGCTGTTGCCGTTGCTGCACCACGGCATGCTGGTCCTGGGCATTCCCTACAGCGAACCCGCCCTGCTGGAAACCCGCGGCGGCGGCACGCCTTACGGCGCCAGCCACTTCGCCGGCGCCGATGGCAAGCGCAGCCTCGATGAGCACGAACTGACCCTGTGTCGCGCGCTGGGCAAACGCCTGGCGGAAACCGCCGGCAAGCTGGGGAGTTGAAATGGCCCGCAAGAACAAACCGCTGCCCGAAGTAGTGTGGCTGCAGCCGCGCCTGGCGCTCAGCCGCGCCATCAGCCTGGGAAGCTTCGTCGGCCTGGTCCTGCTCATCCTCATTCGCGACCTGATCTACGCGGACGCCCATGGTGCGGCGAGCTGGGTGCCCTGGCTGGTCCTCGCCTTCAAGCTGCTGCCGCTGCTGGTGGTGGCCCCCGGACTGCTCATGGGCAGCGCGCGCGGGCATGCCTGGGCCTGCTACGTGGTCAACCTGTATTTCATCCTCGGCGTACTCGCCGCCTTCGATCCCACGCAGCGCCTGTTCGGCTGGGCCGAAGTGCTACTCAGCGTGACCTTGTTCTGCGCCGCGCTGCTCTATACGCGCTGGCGATTCCAGTACGACCGACGGGTCGCCGGGGAACGCTGATGGTAAGGCAGGAGCCCCCTCCTGCCCTGCCGACCGCCGGGAAGCCTGCGGACAGCGCTCCAGTATTGCCGGCGCATGGATGGAGAGACGGATAGAAGGCGGTCACTTCCTGCCGCAAGCGAAACCCAAGGACTGCGGCACGGCCATGCGGGAGTTCGCCGACGGACTGTCGACGCTTACCAGCCGAGGGTTTCCTTGAGGAAAGGAATGGTCAGCTTGCGCTGAGCCTGGAGCGAAGCGCGATCCAGTTGCTCCAGCAGATCGAACAGAGAGTTCATGCTGCGCGAACCGCGGTTGAGGATGAAACGACCGACTTCATCGGTCAGATGCAGGCCACGACGGGATGCCCGCAGTTGCAGGGCACGAAGCTTGTCCTCGTCGGAAAGACCGTGCAACTGGAAGATCAGCGCCATGGTGAGGCGGGACTTCAGGTCCGGCAGCTTGACCTGCAGCTCCCGGGGCGACTTCGATGCCGCCAGCAGCAGGCGCCGACCGGTATCGCGCAGTCGATTGAACAGGTGGAACAGCCCCTCTTCCCACTCTCGCTTGCCAACCAGCACATCCAGGTCGTCGATGCAGACCAGCTCGCACTGCTCGAGATCGTCGAAGATTTCCGGGCCGTACTGCACCAGATCGGCCATCGGCAGGTAGATGGTTCGCTCTTCGAACTGCTCGAAACGCAAGCAGGCCGCCTGCAACAGGTGGCTGCGGCCGACGCCGTCGTGTCCCCAGAGGTAGATGAGGCTTTCCGCCCAGCCAGCCTCGGCTTCGCACAAACGCTCGACATATCCCAGTGCCGCGGCATTGGCACCGGGATAGTAGTTGGCGAAGGTGGCGTCGTCGCGCAGACGCACACTGAGGGGAAGCTGAATAGGTTTCATGCCAGGCTGGGCGGACAATCCGAAAACGCCGCAGGAGTCACCGTAAAGGCTGCAAAGTTTATACGCCTCGGCAAGGCCGCACAATGAGCAACTAGGCAAGCAAAATCAAAGGTTTGCCGATAGCCGAGGCTCCTTGCCCAGAGCATCGGCCGGTCGCGCGCCGGCCCGCTCCGTTGCATAGGAGCGGATCGGCGCGCCGACTCACTGCCAGCGGAAATTCAGTTGGGTCGACGACGGTACCGCCGCGCTGGGCGCTGCGGGCTGGCCGGACGCATCCACCGGTACGCTGTCGGCCGGGACTTCCTGCAACTGCGCCAGGCCCAGCTGGGCACGCAATTGCTCGGGACTGGCCTTCACGGAATAGTCGAGGCGGTCGCCCCGCACGCCTACCAGGCGCGCGCCGAACGGATCGAGCAGGCGTTGCAACTCGGCATAGCGTGCCAGTGTCGCGCCCTGGACCTGGAGGGTCAGGCCGGTCGCCGCTCCCGGCGTGGCAACGAAACGGGTAGACAGGCGGTTGCCGACGGCCAGCATCACGCTGTCTGCCAACGCGTCGGGCGTAGCGCCTTCAGCCTGGCCTTGCTCTCGCGAATCGCCCATCCACAGCCGCCATTGCGCCTGCCATTTGCCGTCCGCCTCCTTGGCGTCCACTGCCAGCAAGGCATCGGCGGCATAACGCTCGGAGGCTGCGCGCAGGGCATCGGGTTGGGCGGCGGTGAGGTTCTCCGGGGTACCGACGATCTGTTCGTCGAGATCCGCCAGAGGCAGGCGCAACGGCAAGCCGCGGTTCTGCGCCGCACGCTTGAGCGGTTCGGCCGAGGCCTGGTTGTCACCGACCAGGGAGCTGCCATCGGCGCTTTCGTTCAGCCACCAGGCCAGCACCGCCGGCCGGTTGGCGCCCCAGCTCGGCAGGCCGGCGGCCCGCAGCGCATTACCGGTGGCGGTCGGATCGAAATCGACCACCAGCGCCAGCGGCGGACCATTTTCGAAGGCGTACTGGCTGATCAGTTGCTGCGGATCCTTCAGGTACCCCGCCAATGCCGGATTCTGCGGCGCCTGCGGATTGCCGGTCAGGCGCACCAGCAGGGTCTGCAGGGCTCGCACCAGTCCGGCATCGCGCTCCCCGGGCTGCTGCGACGAAACCGGCTCGTGGACCTGGTAGAGATTGGGGACCGTTGCCGCGAAGACGGGCAAGCCTAGCAGGGAAAAACAGAGAACGAAGAGTCGGGCTATGCGCATGGAGGGCTCTCGACGAACGGATGGGAACGGCGGCGACGAGCTGTGAAGGCCGCGCAAGTGGACCTATACCTTAAACAGCAGTCCGTCCAGCGGCAACCGAGATGGCCGCTGCGTGGCAAGCCTGATAAAATCGCGCGCCTTCAAAACCGGCAAACAGCGTTGCACGCCTGGGCGGCCGGCCGATCTCCGAATTACCCCTATAGGCCTGGATTTATGAGCAGCAAGCAACCCTCGTTGAGCTACAAGGACGCTGGTGTGGACATCGACGCCGGCGAAGCCCTGGTGGAACGCATCAAAGGCGTGGCCAAGCGCACCGCACGCCCGGAAGTGATGGGCGGCCTCGGCGGCTTCGGCGCCCTCTGCGAAATCCCGGCCGGCTACAAGCAGCCGGTGCTGGTATCCGGCACCGACGGGGTGGGCACCAAGCTGCGCCTGGCGCTCAACCTGAACAAGCACGACAGCATCGGCCAGGACCTGGTGGCGATGTGCGTCAACGACCTGGTGGTCTGCGGCGCCGAGCCGCTGTTCTTTCTCGACTACTACGCCACCGGCAAGCTCAACGTCGACGTCGCCGCCACCGTAGTTACCGGCATCGGTGCCGGTTGCGAACTGGCGGGCTGTTCCCTGGTCGGCGGCGAGACCGCCGAAATGCCCGGCATGTACGAAGGCGAAGACTATGACCTGGCCGGCTTCTGCGTCGGCGTCGTGGAAAAGGCCGAGATCATCGACGGCTCCAGGGTCCAGGCCGGCGACGCGCTTATCGCCCTGCCCTCCTCCGGCCCGCACTCCAACGGCTACTCCCTGATCCGCAAGATCATCGAGGTTTCCGGCGCCGACATCGAGCAGGTCCAACTCGACGGCAAGCCGCTGGCCGACCTGCTGATGGCGCCGACCCGCATCTACGTCAAGCCGCTGTTGCAACTGATCAAGCAGACCGGCGCGGTCAAGGCCATGGCTCACATTACCGGCGGCGGCCTGCTGGACAACATCCCGCGCGTCCTGCCGGACAACGCCCAGGCCGTGATCGATGTCGCCAGCTGGAACCGTCCGGCGGTATTCGACTGGCTGCAGGAACAGGGCAACGTCGACGAGACCGAGATGCATCGCGTACTCAACTGCGGCGTCGGCATGGTCATCTGCGTGGCCCAGAGCGACGCCGAGAAAGCCCTGGAAGTCCTGCGTGCCGCCGGCGAGCAACCCTGGCAGATCGGTCGCATCGAAACCTGCGGCGCGGACGCCGAGCGCGTGGTCCTGAACAATCTGAAAAACCACTGATGCCGAAACTCTGCAATGTCGTGGTGCTGATTTCCGGCTCCGGCAGCAACCTGCAGGCGCTGATCGACAGCCTCCGGGACGGCGCCACGCCGGCCCGGATCCGCGCGGTGATCTCCAACCGCGCGGACGCCTATGGCCTGGAACGCGCACGCCAGGCCGGCATCCAGACCGAGGTGCTCGATCACAAGGCCTATGCCGATCGCGAAAGCTTCGACCAGGCCCTGGCACAACGGATCGATGCCCATGAACCGCACCTGGTGATCCTTGCCGGGTTCATGCGCATCCTCAGCGCCGATTTCGTTCGCCATTACCAGGGGCGTCTGCTGAATATCCATCCCTCGTTGCTGCCGCGCCACAAAGGGCTGCATACCCATCAGCGCGCCCTCGAAGCCGGCGACCGCGAGCACGGTTGCAGCGTGCACTTCGTGACGGAGGAACTCGACGGGGGGCCACTGGTCGTACAGGCAGTAATCCCGGTAGAGTCGCAAGATACGCCGGAACGCCTGGCCAGACGGGTTCACGAGGAAGAACACCGGATCTACCCGCTGGCCATGCGCTGGTTCGCCGAGGGCCGCTTGCGCCTGGGCGAACAGGGCGCCCTGCTGGATGGCCAGGCCCTGCCTGCCACCGGCCATCAGATTCGCACCAAGGAGATTCGCAATGCGTAAAGCCATGCTGTTCCTGCTGACGCTGCTGACCCTGCCGGCCTATGCCTTCGAGCTGAAGCCGTTTACCGCCAGCTATACCGCCGACTGGAAACAGATGCCCATCAGCGGCAATGCCTCGCGCAGCCTGAAGGCTCTCGCCGACGGCCGCTGGCAACTGGACTTCGAGGCCTCCATGCTGCTGGCCAGTCTCAACGAAGTCAGCACCTTCAAGGTCGAGAACGACACCTTCCTGCCACAGACCTACCGCTTCGCCCGCCAGGGTCTGGGCAAAGGCAAGCAGATCGAACTGGACTTCGACTGGTCGCAGAAGCAGGTGCTCGGCAGCGACCGCGGCGATGCGGTGCGGCAACCCCTGAATCGCGGTCAACTGGACAAGTCCACCTATCAACTGGTCCTGCAGCATGACGTTGCCGACGGCAAGAAGAGCATGAGCTACCAGATCATCGAGGGCGAGGATGTCGATACCTACGACTTCCGGGTTCTCGGCGAGGAAAAGGTACGCACCCAGGCCGGCCTGATCAACGCGATCAAGGTCGAGCGCGTGCGTGATCCGGGCAAGAGCAACCGCAAGACCATCCTCTGGTTCGCCAAGGACTGGGACTACCTGCTGGTCCGCCTGTACCAGATGGAAACCGACGGCAAGGAATACCAGATCATGCTCAAGGAAGGCACCATCGACGGCAAGACCGTCACTGGTGAAAAGAGCTGACCCCCTCTCCCACGAAAAGCCGGGCCATTGCCCGGTTTTTTATTGCCCGCGGGTCAGCCGCAGGCCTGGTGCTCGCGGCAGATCAGCTCGGCATCGACAGCGCTCAACGGCTCCCCGGTTAGACCGCAGAAGGGCGAGCCCGCACGCCGTTGATGGAACCGGCAGGACCGACAAAGGCCGAAACCAGGCACATCCTCCTGACGCTGGATGACGACCAGAAGATCACGCAACAAGCCTTGCAAGTGTTCGCCCTTCTCGCCCAGTGCCGTGACGGCCTGCTCGAGGAACTGCGGCGGAATCACCGCCTCGATCAGCGCGCGCCCCGCATCGGTCAGCCGCAGATGAACGCTGCGCCGATCCCGCGCATCCGGCAGCTTGCTGATCAGCCCCCTCCCTTCCAGCACCTTGAGCGATTGCGACACTGTGCCCTTGGTCAAGCCAAGGTATTCGGTCACGCCCAGCGGAGTGTCCGAATAGCGATTACAACGCGCCAGGTAATGCAAGGCGCTCAACTGCACCGGCTGCAGCTCAGCCACCAGCGGCTGCTCGCGGGACCAGGCACGCATCAGGCTGGTCAGCCTTTCCAGGTAATCGTAAAGGGCGATGGCGGACATGGGATACCTCCTTGCCAATATAGTATCGACTAAAAACATGTTTGACAAAGAGGTCGCCCTTGTTTAGGCTGAAAACGTATCGTATCGATACTAAATTCCTACAGGAGAATCAGCATGACCAAAGCCATCTACTACCACGCCGGCTGCGCAATCTGTGTCGAAGCCGAACGTTCCTTGCTGCCATTGCTCGATCGCAAGCAGGTGGACATCGAAGTGGTCCATCTCGCCGAACAATCGGCACGCATCGCCGAGGCGGAAAAGGCCGGGGTCAAGTCGGTTCCTGCCCTGGTTGTCGATGGACAGGTACTGCACCTTAACTTCGGTGCGGCGCTCAGCGATCTGAAATAAGGAGAACGGCCATGGAGGTGAAGATCTTCGACACCCATGTGCGAACCCGCGACGGCCGCTACCTGCACTTCGATGTCCTGGTCACGGAGGAGCTGGGGGCTCGCGCCGGCGAGTTCGCTCGACGCTGGCTCGCCGGAAGAGGCATAGACGAGGCCGATATCAGCCAGGGGCATTGCAGCTACTGCCATAGCGAGATTGCGACAGCAGAGGTTGCCGAAGCCATTCGGCTCCATGGCCATTACATCCTTCCCCTGGAAGGCTGTTGAGGCCAATGGACAGCTACCGCCCAATCGCCTGCGATCTCCATGACTACCTGGAGATCGCCTGCCTCTACCGCTACCGGTTGCTCCTCGAACTCGAGGACGGTGTTCGCTTCGAAGCCGAGGCGCGCACGACGCATACCCGGGCCGTTCGGCCAGGCGGCGGCAAGGAGGAATACCTTGAGGTGGCCGTCGAAGGAGCGACTCTGCTGCTGCGCCTGGATCGCCTGTTGGCGATTAGCGCCCTCACGGAAGCGGCCTTGTTCGGCCGCATACGCCTGAGGGAAGAGGCCTGTTCCAGAGCATCCGGCATGCCATCTTCACACCTTGGAAACTGAAAAGGTTTTTCTCAATTCCAGGGCTATTTGATTAGCCTGCTATTGAAATAGGCTGAATTTGCCTTGATGCAGATCAACCCTGGAGCAGAAAAATGAGTGTGACAGTGACCGAGCGTGACGATGACCACAAATCCCGCGAGCTGCGTGCGCTTGGCCGCCGCTGCTGGGACGTGCATCAGCAGGGACTGCTGGTTGGCGTCTTCCATAACGAGGATGACGCCCACGCCTATCGGATCAAGCTGGAGAAAGAAGAAGAACTGCGGCAGATAGGTGAATCGGCCTGAACCATGCGCCCCCGCGTACTTCGGGGGCGCACCTTTGGTCTCAGGTCCCTGAAAGGCTCCGGTCGAGGCTGACGACTCCCGGCGGCAGGCTATCTTCCTGTACCCGTTGCCGTGGGGCACGCAACATCGCCCGAACCAGAGCCACCAGCACGCCGAGCGCCAGCCCACCCAGGAGGCCCAAGGCCACCACTAGAGCCTTGCGTGGCTTGATCGGCCTCAGAGGCGTTGCAGCTTTCTGGTCGACCCGTACCAGTTCGATCTTAAGGTCACTTGCCCTCAAGGTCTGTAGACGCGCCTGCTCTCCACGCAGCTTGTCGATGTTTTCGAAGAAACGCTCCTCGCCCTTTCGAGCCTGCAGGTATTGCACTTCACGGTTGTTCTCCAACTGTTTCAGCTCTTGCTGGATCGTCGCCACGCGGGGCTCGGTGAAGTCATCGCCCTTGCGTTTGAGCAAGGTATCGCGCTCGGCGGTCAAGGCATCGACGCCCATGAAATACAGGGGAATCTGCTGGTTATTCACCTCGGTGCGGAAAACGCTGCGCGAGCCATCCTGCCCGACCTCTCCCAGTGCGCCCGGGGTCGTCGGCTTGACGATCCCCAGCCGCGTGGCGATCTGGATGGCTTCGTTGAGCTGCTGGATACGCGAGTCGCGCACCATCTTCAGCCGCCCGCGCAACGCCCTGAGTTCATCCTCCAAGCCAGCCCGCCGGATGCTGTCCGCTTCCAGCAACCGGGCGATCTTGCCTTCCTTGCTAGCCTGGTAACTGGCACGCTTGCCTTCGATATCCTGCTCGAGGAATTGCAGGCGACCGTCGATACGTGCCTGGAGGTCGTCCAGGATTCGCTGGCGCTCGTTCTCGATGGTCGACGCGAGCATGCCGTTGAGAATGGCGGCACCATCCATGCCCTGGGGATACTGCATGGACAAGCGGAAGAAAGGCGCCGCCTGGGGGGCCGTCTTCAAGTCCGTCTGCTGCATGCTGAAGGCATCCTGGTTGAACTTCCAGAAAGCCTGCTCGGGGGACAGGCCCTCGGTGTTCAATTGCTGGAATAGCTCTGGATGGGCTTCGAAATACTCCAGCCTGCCGGAGTAGGCTGCCAGCTCGTTGCCGACGCGCTCCAACGCTTCCCGCGGAGTCATGGCGTAAAGACCTTCGATGTTGACAGCCTCCAGGGCCTTGGTCTGTATAGGCCGCAACAGGACATCCACCTGGTAGGTCGGAACGACCAACAGCGCATAGGCGAGCGCAGCGGCGGTCGCCAAGGCTGCGATCAGCGCTATCAGCCATTTCGACGCCCACAATTGCTGGAACAGTTGAACGATATCGATCTCCGAGGGCGAAGCCCCCGGACGCTGTGAGGAAGGCATACCAACGTCCTTTTCGATAGGCGGCTAGCCCACAGATGCACGCAAAGGCAGCCGTAGGAAATTTCTGAGGAAAGGCATTATGCTATCGAAACGAAATCATCGGTAGTTATTTTAGAACTGCTTCGCATTCCAGAATTGGTAGTTGACCGGCATCCGTACCGGTCAAGCGACACTCCGGATGCGGACCTCACCACATGAGATCGTCGGGCACCACATAGTCCTTGTAGGGATCGTCTTCGTCCGGCTCCTGGCTCTGTACGTTGAGCAGCACCACCCGCCGCGGATCGCGCTCCTGGATCTTCACCGCCGCATCCCGGGGCACGATCTCGTAGCGTCCGTCATAGCTGACGATAGCCAGGCTGCCTCGGCTCAGCTTGTCGCGGATCAGGTCGTTGACCGCGATCCGCTTGACCTTCTTGGCGTCGACGAAATTGTAGTAGTCGTCGCTTTCCAGCTTGGGCAGGCGCGTCCCTTCGATAAGTTGCTTGATCTGCGCGGCCTTGGCCTTCTTCTCGGCTTTTTCCTGCTGCTGGCGGTTCAATTCCTGGTCGCGCGCCAGCTTTTCCGCCTTGGCCTGCTCCGCCGCCTGGCGCTGGGAGTCGTCCTTGTCGACCTGGTTCTTGTGCTCCAGACGCTGCTGTTTCTGTTTCTGCTTGGTGGCCTGCTTGGCCTGTTTCTCATTGACCAGCCCGGCTTTCAGCAACTGGTCACGCAATGACATGCTCATTCGTCAACGACTCGCTCGCGTGGCACGCCCGGTGGGGTGCGACATAATCTTCCAGCCGACTGGGGTTCAGCCGGCCCTCGCAGGGGGTATAATCCTCCAGCCTCAGCCGCCTCAACGCAAGTCTCGGCGGCTCGCAAACTGCCACGCATGCCCTGGAGACCCCTCCCTACCGTCCCGAGCACCCGCAGGCACTCCTCCCGGCCCCTGATATCGAAGGCATGGAAAGCAAGGCATGAGCGTTTCTCTCCTGGTAAAAGTCACTCTGGTGGGCCTGTTCGTCGCCAGCGTCCTGTTCGTCCATTTCCGTGGGCGCGCGCGCTTGCCCTTCCTGCGCCAACTGGTCAACCACTCCGCCTGGTTCGCCCCCTACAACTCGCTGATGTACCTGTTCTCCAGCGTTCCCTCGAAGCCCTATCTGGATCGCAGCCGTTTTCCGGAGCTGGACGAACTGAAGAACAATTGGCAAACCATCCGCGAAGAAGCCCTCAACCTGTTCGACGAGGGTTATATCCGGGCTGCCCTGAACAATAACGAAGCCGGCTTCGGCTCGTTCTTCAAGAAAGGCTGGAAGCGCTTCTACCTGACCTGGTACGACGGCCCGCTGCCCTCCGCCCAGCAGCTCTGCCCGAAGACCGTAGAGCTGGTGAGCCGCATCCCCAACGTCAAGGGCGCGATGTTTACCCTGCTTCCCGGCGGCAGCCACCTGAATCCGCACCGCGACCCCTTCGGCGGCTCGCTGCGCTATCACCTCGGCCTGTCCACGCCGAATTCGGACAACTGCCGCATCTACGTCGACGGCCAGCCCTACGCGTGGCGTGATGGCGAAGACGTGATGTTCGACGAAACCTTCGTCCACTGGGTGAAGAACGAGACCGAGCAGACCCGGGTGATTCTCTTCTGCGATATCGAGCGGCCGCTCCGCTCCCGCCTGCTGACCCGGCTCAATCGCTGGATAAGCGGCATTCTCGGGCGTGCGACCGCACCGCAGAACGTCGAAGGCGAACGCGTCGGCAGCATCAACCAGGCCTACTCGGTCGCCATTCGCGGCGGCAATGCCATCGGCGCCCAGGTGAAGCGCTTCAAACGCGCCTACCCGAAGGCCTACCGAATCCTCCGCCCGGTGCTGGCGGTGATCCTGCTGGTCATCCTCTATCGTTGGATCTTCGGCTGATTCAGATGCCGTGGCAGCCCGGCTGCCACGGTAATTTTCCCATTAACAGCCGGGCGCGCTCCTCTCCGCTTTCTTAGCCTCGCCCCAGAGGCTGTCCAGTTCCTCCAGCGAACACTCTTCGGCTTTCCGGCCGGCTTCGCGCAGGTTCCGCTCGATGAACCGGAATCGCCGCTCGAACTTGCCGTTGGCCTGGCGCAGAGCAGCCTCCGGATCGACCTTGAGATGCCGGGCCAGGTTGACCACGACGAACAGCAGGTCGCCAACCTCCTCGCCCACGGCACCCTCGTCACCCTCTGCCATCGCCTCGAGGACTTCGTCCAGCTCCTCGCGAACCTTGTCCACCACCGGCAGCGCTTCCGGCCAGTCGAAGCCGACCTGCGCCGCGCGCTTCTGCAGCTTCGCCGCCCGTGACAACGCCGGCAGGGCAACAGGAACGTCATCCAGCAGCGACAACTGCTGCGGCTCCTTGGCCTTGGCGGCACGCTCCTCGGCCTTCAGTTCTTCCCAGCGCTGCTTGACCGCCGCTTCGGCCAGCTTCGCCGCATCGGGCTTGCCATAGAGATCGCCATCGAGGAATACGTGGGGATGTCGACGGATCAGCTTGCGGGTGATGCCGTCCACCACCTCGTCGAAAGCGAAGCGATCCTCTTCGCGAGCCAACTGGCTGTAATAGACCACCTGGAACAGCAGGTCGCCCAGTTCCTCGCGCAATTGCGGGAAATCCCCCTGTTCTATGGCGTCCGCTACTTCGTAGGCTTCTTCCAGGGTGTGCGGGACGATGGTCGCGTAGCTCTGCTGGAGATCCCAGGGGCAGCCGAATTCGGGATCGCGCAGGCGCGCCATGAGGTGGAGCAGGTCGTCGAGTCGGTACATGGGTATCTCGGGTCTTCAGTGAACGGTCCGGGCATTCTGCCCTTTCCGGAAACGAAAAGGCCACGGGCAGCCTGCGAGCGCCCGTGGCCTGTTTCCGCCTCGCCTCAAGGCGTACGGTTGCGCCGCGCCTCGATGATGTTGGGCAGTTGCGAGACGCGCGCCAGCAGGCGTCCAAGAGCGTCCAGACCGGGAATCTCGATGGTCAGTTGCATGGTCGCGGTGTTGTCTTCCTTGTTCGAACGGGTATTCACCGCCAGAACGTTGATCCGCTCGTTGAGCAGCACCTGGGACACGTCGCGCAACAGGCCGGAACGATCATAGGCACGGATCGCGATATCCACCGGATAGGTGCGAACCGGCTCCGGCCCCCAGCTGACCTGGATCATCCGCTCCGGTTCGCGTCCCGCCAGTTGCAGCGCGGTGGCGCAATCCTGGCGGTGGATGGTGACCCCACGGCCCAGCGTGATGTAGCCGACGATGGGATCTCCCGGCAGCGGCTGGCAGCAGCCGGCCATCTGCGTCAGGAGATTGCCGACACCCTGGATCTGCACGTCGCCGCGCTTGCCGTGGCCGATCTTGCTCGGCTTGCGCGGGATCAGTTCGAGTTGCTCGCTGTCGCGGTCCGGCTCGACCAGTTGCTGGGCATAGTTGACCAGGTGCGCCAAGCGCAGGTCGCCGGCGCCGAGAGCGGCGAACATATCCTCGGCGGTACGCACGTTGGCCTTCTCCGCCAGCCGGTCGAAATCCACCGGCGGCAGCGCCAGGCGCGACAGCTCGCGTTCGATCAGGGCCTTGCCGGCAGCGACGTTCTGGTCCCGCGCCTGCAGCTTGAACCAGTGGACGATCTTCGCCCGCGCCCGGGAGGTGGTGACGTAGCCCAGGTTGCTGTTCAGCCAGTCGCGGCTCGGACCGCTGTGCTTGCCGGTGATGATCTCGACCTGCTCGCCGGTCTGCAGGCTGTAGTTCAGCGGCACGATGCGTCCGTTGATCTTCGCCCCGCGGCAGTTGTGCCCGACTTCAGTGTGGACCCGATAGGCGAAATCCAGCGGGGTCGCGCCCTTGGGCAGGTCGATGGCATGGCCGTCGGGAGTGAAGACGTAGACCCTGTCCGGCTCGATATCGACCCGCAGTTGCTCCGCCAGGCCACCGATGTCGCCCAGTTCCTCGTGCCATTCGAGCACCTGGCGCAGCCAGGAGATCTTTTCCTCGTAATGGTTGGAGCTGGCCTTGACGTCGGTCCCCTTGTAGCGCCAGTGCGCGCAGACTCCGAGCTCCGCCTCTTCGTGCATGGAGTGGGTACGGATCTGTACTTCCAGCACCTTCCCCTCGGGGCCGATCACTGCGGTATGCAGCGAGCGATAGCCGTTTTCCTTGGGGTTGGCGATGTAGTCGTCGAATTCCTTGGGAATGTGCCGCCAGAGGGTATGCACGATGCCCAGCGCGGTGTAGCAGTCGCGCATCTCCGGAACGAGCACGCGCACGGCGCGAACGTCGTAGATCTGGCTGAAGTCCAGGCCCTTGCGCTGCATCTTGCGCCAGATCGAATAGATGTGTTTCGCCCGTCCGCTGAGATCGGCCTGTACGCCGGTGGCCGCGAGAGCTTCCTTCAACTGGCTCATCACGTTGGCGATGTACTGCTCGCGATCCAGCCGGCGCTCGTGCAGCAGCTTGGCGATCTGCTTGTACTGGTCGGGCTCGAGGTAACGGAAGGACAGGTCCTCCAGCTCCCACTTGATATGCCCGATGCCCAGGCGGTGGGCCAGCGGCGCGTAGATATCGAAGACTTCCCGGGCGACGCGGTGGCGCTTTTCCTCGTCGGCGTTCTTCACCGCGCGAATGGCGCAGGTGCGCTCGGCCAGCTTGATCAGGGCGACGCGAACGTCGTCGACCATCGCCACCAGCATCTTGCGCAGGTTCTCCACCTGCGCCTGGGTACCCAGCACCATGGAATGGCGCGGATTGAGGCTGGCGCTGATCGCGGCCATGCGCAGCACGCCCTCGATCAGCTTGGCCACCACCGGCCCGAAATGCTTGTTGACCGCTTCCAGGGTGATCTTGCCTTCCCGCACGCCTCGATAGATGACCGCGGCGACCAGGGACTCCTGATCCAGCTTGAGATCCGCGAGGATCTCGGCGATTTCCAGTCCGGTCTGGAAGCTGGACGTGCCTTCCGCCCAGGAGTTCTGTGCGGCGATCGCTCGCTGCTCGGATTCGCGAGCGAACTCGCAAGCCTCCAGCAAGCCCTGACGATCGAGCCCGGGGACGAGGTTCTGGACGTGGTCCAGCCAGGCCTCGAGGTTGATACTGCCGTCGGTGTTGACCGGCTGGTGCGCTCTCACCTGTACCATCTTGCCTACCCTTTACCACGGTGCGCGTAGCCCACCGATGACTGCGCCAGCCTTCGAACGGGCTGGTCGGATTACGCAGGCATCCTAGCCTGCCTCGAACAAAGCCATGGCCTCGACATGTGCGGTCTGCGGAAACATATCGAGGATTCCGGCGCGCTTCAGACGATAGCCCTGCCTGGCCATTTCGCCAGCATCGCGCGCCAGGGTCGCCGGATTGCAGGATACATAGACTACCCTCCGGGCACCCAGAGAACTCATTTCGCGTACCGCCTCGAACGCGCCGTCGCGCGGCGGATCGAGCAGCACAGCGGTAAAACCTTGCTCCGCCCAGGGCGCTTCGGCAAGCGCTTTGGACAGGTCGGCCTGGAAAAAGTGCGCGTTGCCAAGGCCATTGGCCAGCGCGTTGGCGCCTGCCCGCTCGACCATCGCCGCCACGCCCTCCACCCCGACTACCCGCGCCACCCGGCGCGCCAGCGGCAGGGAGAAATTGCCCAGCCCGCAGAACAGGTCGAGGACCCGCTCGTCGGCGGTCGGCGCCAGCCAGTCAAGGGCCTGGCGGATCATCGACTCGTTCACCGGCGCATTGACCTGGACGAAGTCTCCGGGTCGGTATGCCAGAGTCAGTTGCCAGTCACCCAAGGAGTAGCCCAGTTCGGCGGCCGGCTCCACCGGCAAGGGCTGTTCCGCACCTTGCAGCCAGAGCTGGGCCTGGTGTGCGGAGCAGAAAGCGGCCAGGCGCTGGCGATCCTCGTCGACCAGGGCAGTCGTATGCCGCAACAGCAATGCACTGGCCGTGCCATGGAAGAGCTCCACGTGGCCGATGCTTTCCGGCTTGCGGAAGTCCTGCAGAAGAGCAGGCAGGGCACGGGCAATCGTTTGCAAAGGCGGCACCAGGACCAGGCACTCATCGAAGGCGACGATCTCCTGGCTGGCCGAGGCACGGAAGCCGACATCCAGACGCCGCGCCCTGGCATCCCAGCGCACGGCGATCCGAGCGCGGCGCCGATAGCCGAATTCGGGCCCGACCAGAGGGGCGGCCCATTCTTCCGGCTCGATCCCGGCGAAACGCTGCAACTGCTCCTGCAAGGTACGCTGCTTCAGGGCCAACTGCTCGCCGTGTTCCAGGTGCTGCAGGGTGCAGCCGCCGCAGCGACCCGCTACAGTGCAGGGCTCGCGGCGACGCAGGTCGCTACTGCTGAACAGGCGCTCGCTGCGCGCGTCGACCACCTTGCTTCGTGCGCCCAGCACCCGGGCCTCAAGTTCCTCGCCAGGCAGCCCTCCGCTGACGAACCAGGTCATCCCCGCCTCGTGGGCGATACCTCGGCCGTCATGGGCCAGGCGCTCGATGGTCAGGCGCTGCTTCTTGCCTACCGGTATCGCGGGACCGCGCGCACCACCGCTGGGCTGGAAGCGCAGCCCGCCCTTATTTCTGGCCATGGACATGCTCAGCGCGGGTCATAGACGCCGGAAGACAGGTAGCGGTCGCCGCGGTCGCAGATGATCGCCACCAGCACGGCATTCTCCAGTTCGCGGGACAGGCGCAGCATCGCCGCCACCGCCCCACCGGAGGACACGCCGCAGAAGATGCCTTCCTCGCGGGCCAGCCGGCGCATGATGTCCTCGGCTTCGTCCTGGTGCATGTCGACGACCCGGTCGACGCGACTGGCGTCATAGATCTTCGGCAGGTATTCCTGCGGCCAGCGTCGGATTCCCGGGATGGCCGAGCCCTCCATGGGTTGCAGGCCGACGATCTGCACCGCCGGGTTCTGCTCCTTGAGGTAGCGCGAGACGCCCATGATGGTCCCGGTGGTGCCCATGGAGCTGACGAAATGGGTGATGCTGCCGCCGGTCTGCTGCCAGATTTCCGGGCCGGTGCTGTGGTAATGGGCTTCCGGGTTGTCGCCATTGGCGAACTGGTCGAGGACCTTGCCGCGGCCTTCGCGCTGCAGCTTGTCGGCCAGATCGCGCGCGCCCTCCATGCCCTCTTCCTTGCTGACCAGAATGAGCTCGGCGCCATAGGCGGTCATCGCCGCCTTGCGTTCGGCCGTGGAGTTGTCCGGCATGATCAGGATCATCTTGTAACCCTTGATCGCCGCCGCCATGGCCAGGGCGATGCCGGTGTTGCCGGAAGTAGCCTCGATCAGCGTATCGCCGGGGCGGATGTCGCCGCGCAGTTCGGCACGGGTGATCATCGACAGGGCCGGGCGGTCCTTCACCGATCCCGCCGGGTTGTTGCCTTCGAGCTTCACCAGCAGGGTATTGGAGGTTTCCCCGGGAAGGCGCTGCAGACGCACCAGAGGGGTATTGCCAACGCAGTCGGCGATAGTCGGGTACTGCACGGTCATGGAGGCACTCGTTCGGCACTGACGGTAAAGGCTGAGCATGATACCGGGAAACTGGGGCCGGACCCTAGCACCGCAATATCCGGTCATGCATGCCGATTCAGCCGAAAGACCGCCCGAAACGGCATGCGATGCGATGACCAGAGGCGTCCGAAGAGAAAACCTGGCGTTGGACAGCCGATGCCTGACCAACGCCAAAGAAAGGTCCGACAGGCGTTGCGCCTGCCGGTGAAAGCGCGTTGGCCGCGGCGATCAGAACGAGGTGGTCATCGAAACGTAGTAGGCGCGACCCGGCTCGTTGTAGGTTGCCGCGCCGGCGTCGAAGGAGTTGCCCTGGCGGTACAGGCGCTTGTCGAAGAGGTTGCTTACCCCGCCCCGTACGCTCAGGTTCTCGCTGAAGGTGTAGCCGGCGCTGACGCCCCAGATGCCATAGGTACCCACCTCTTTTCGCGAGACCACCGGCGTGTTGCGGCTGGTGCCATGCTTCGGCGGCTCCTGGCGGCCGTAGATGGTGCTGGTCAGTTGGGTGGAAAGACGCTCGCTGGCCTGCCAGTCCAGGGTCGAGTTCAGGGTGTACTCGGGGATCACCGAAAGCGGGTTGCCGGTGTCCTTGTCCTTGGATTGCAGCATATAGGTCAGGTTGGTGCTCCAGCTCAGGTCCTCGTGCAGGGGGACCAGCAGGTTGCCTTCCAGGCCCTCGACCACTGCTTTCTTCGCGTTGCTCCATTGCAGGATGTTGTTACCGGTCCCGGTCTGTCCCATGACATCCAGCGGCGCGACGATCTTGTTCTTGTAGTCGTTGCGGAAGTAGGTGAGCCCGGCGACCCAGCCATCGCGCCGGAACTCGATGCCCAGTTCCTTGTTTACGCTGGTCTCGGCGTCCAGGTTCTCGTTGCCGACCAGGTAGCAGCCGCCGCTGCTGGTCTGGATCGGGCAACCGTTGCCACGGGTATAGAGCAGGTAGTTCGGGTTGCTCTGGTACAGGTTGGGCGCCTTGAAGGCCCGTGCGATACCGGCCTTGACCGTGAAGTATTCGCCGAGCGTTTGGGAAGCGTTCAGGCTCGGGCTCCAGTTCAGGCCGAAGTCGCTGTGATCGTCCAGGCGCAGCCCGGGGGTGAGCATGGTGCCGGGGCGCAGTTCGATATTGTCTTCCACGTACAGCGCGCGGATCTCCGCCTTGCTTTTCGGGCTTCGCGAGCCGGCCGCGGGGGTCCCCGGCAAGCTATCGCTTCCCACGAAGCCCTGCTTGAGCGAGGACGGGTCGTTGAGGGTTTCCTTGTTCCACTCCGCGCCCACCGTCAGCACCTGCTCGAACAACGCATGCAACGGAAGGTTGAGTTCGCCGCTGAGGCGATAGTTCTCCAGCTTGCTGGTGCTGAACGAACGGTCGGCGCCGATCTGCCCCTCGACGGAACCGGCCAGCCCCTCCTCCAGACGGTTGTTGCGGGTGGAGTCGTACTGGGCGACGAACCTGGAAGTACCGAACGACCAGGTCCCGTTGTGGGTGATGGCGTAGTTCTCGCGATACATGCGGTTGGTCTCCGCACCGTCGTCGGCGAGTCCCTGGGTATTGGCGGTGCCGTTGTTGTTCTGGGTATCGCCGGCATAGATGTTGCCCTGTCGGCTGAAGCCCGCTTCGAAATCGACGACCTGGTCGGGGGTCACCTGCCACGACAGCATCCCGCTGAGATCGCGATTGCGTACCCCTTCGCGTCCGGCCACGGTACGGCTCGGGTTGACGGTATGTCCGAGGTTGATGTCGGTATCGTCCGAATCGGTCTTGTTCGCGCTGCCGTACGCGCGGAAGCTCAAGGCTTCGGTCAGCGGCCCGCTGAGGCTGAAGTTGGCGCGGCGCGTGGCGCCATCCTTGGAGCTTTCCGGAATGTTGGTGAACACCGTCATGGAACCACGCAAACGATCGGTCGGGCGCTTGGTGATGATGTTGACTACCCCGCCCGCCGCGCCGGAACCGTAGCGTGCCGCCGCGGGCCCACGGAGGACCTCGATGCGCTCGACCTCCTCCGGCGGCACCCAGTTGCTGTCGCCGCGGGTGTCGCGTTCGCCGCGCCAGCCGTAGCGCACCGAGTTGCGCGAGCTGACCGGTTTGCCGTCGACCAGGATCAGGGTGTTCTCCGGCCCCATGCCGCGGATGTCGATCTGCCGGTTGTTGCCGCGCTGGCCGCTGGAACTGTTGCCGGTGAGGTTGACCCCGGGCATGGTGCGGATGATCTCGGAGAGATCGTTCACCGGCGGGCGCTTCCTGATGTCCTCGGCGGTGATGATGGACACCCCCGGTGCCTGCTTGAGCTCCTGTTCGGCGGTGCCCAGCACCACCTCGTCACCCAGCTGGACCACCGATTCGGCGCGTTCGTCCAGTTCTTCCAGGCGCTCGTCCTCGGCCAGGGCCTGCCCGCCCAGCAGGCTCGATGAAGCGAAAAGGACGGCAGCGGCGAGATGGCCGCGACGGAATTGGGGGTACATGCGTGACTACTCCTGTCGAGGGAAAACGGGTAGCAGGCGAGCCACGAGGGATACGTTGACGTTTTTTCTGAAGCCTGGGTCGCCGGCGTTGCGCGGGTGACGTCTCGGCACGGGTAGGACAGGGCGCAGACCCGGAACAAGGCCGGCCGAGGAGATCGGCACGGATGATAATCATTCACAAAAGAGAGTAAAGATCATTTACATCTAGACCAAATGTAAAGGTACCTGCGCCTCGCTAGGCAGAAGGCAGCACCAGGCACAGGCGCAGCCCCGGATCGGCGGCTTCCGCCCATAGGCGGCCGCCCTGGAGCACCACGGCGCGACGGGCAATGCTCAGTCCCAGGCCGAAGCCCTTGCCGGTACGTGCCGAAGACAGCCGGGTGAACGGGCGGAAGATGGTCTCCAACTGGTGCTCGGCCACACCCTCGCCCTGGTCTTCCAGGCAAAGCCACCAGCAACTTCCTTCGCGCCGACCATGCAGGCGGATCACGCCGCCTTCCGGCGAATGCCGGATGGCGTTGCGCAGCAGGTTCTCCAGGGCCTGGGCAAGTGCATTGAGGTTGCCACGCACGACACAATCCTCGGGCAGATCGCTGCGGAACCGCTCGGCGGCCCAGCCGCTTTCGAAGCGTGCGTTCTCCACCAGCAGGTCCCATAACGCCGGGATGGAAATGTCCTCCAGCGCCAATACCGGGCGTTCGGTGTCCATCCAGGCCAGCTCCAGGGTGTTGTCCACCAGTTGCTGCATGCCCCGTACCTCCTGCTCCAGGCGCTCGCGCAGGAGCTGCGCGGACAGCGTGCCCTCTGCCGCCACCTGCAGGCGCGCCAGCGGCGTGCGCAGCTCGTGGGAGAGATCGCGGAGCAGTTGGCGCTGCAACACCATGTGCTCGTCGAGTCGCTCGGCCATATGGTCGAACGCCCGCCCCAGATCGCCCAGCTCGTCGCTGCGCCGGCTGATCTCTGCCTGCGTACGCGCCGTCAGGTCGTTGCCGCGCAGGGCATTGGCCTGCGCTCGCAGGCGTCCCAGCGGCACTATCCAGCGCCGATACAGCAACACTCCCAGCAGCAGGGCCAGCCCGGCCGGCACCAGGCCATGGGTGACCAGGCGCTTGGCCGGCGACAAGCCGGGAGGGACGAACTCGGCGGGAAGACGCAGGACCACCCGGCCTTGCTCCGGATGTTCGGGGAAGCGCAGGCTGATGAACGGCCGCGACAACGAGCGGGAGCTCATCGGCCAGTCGACGCCCCGCAGGAAAGTCAGGCGCTCGGCTTCCTCCGTGGTGAGCGGACGACTGCCCAGCGATTGCAGCCGTCCGTCGAGCACGACCACCCAGTCCAGCGCCCGCTGGCGCGGCTCGGCCAGCCAACGGTCGATGCCCTCGCGGCCATCGTCGAGCCAGGCACGTTCGGCTCGCCGCGCATAATCCGCCAAGGCGGAGCGGGCTTCGGCGGACAGGTAGTAACCCTTCAGTTCGGCGCTGCGTCCCCAGGTCCAGGACAGCCATACCGATAGCAGGAAGAACGCCACCAGCACCAGGGCCAGGCGCCAGAACAGCGAATGACGGTTGGGCATCATGGCGCCGGTGTCAGGACGTAACCCTTGCCCCAGACGGTATGCAACTGGTGACCGGCGTAACCGAGGCGTTGCAGCTTGCGCCGCAGGTGACTGACGTGCATGTCCAGGCTGCGATCATGCTGGGTATGACCGCGGTGCAGGACATGCTGGTAAAGGAAGGCCTTGGTCAGGGTCTCGCCTTCCGCGGCGAGGAAGGTTTCCAGCAGGCGGTATTCGGTCGGCGTCAGGCCGGCGAACCGCTCGCCAAGGCTGACATCGCAGACATCGGCAGAGAATTGCAGCGAGGGCCGCGCCAGCGGTTCGGCGCAGCGGCCCGGCGCGCCCCCCCGCTCCAGGGCGATCCGACGCAGGATGGCATCGATGCGTACCCGCAGCTCGGCCAGGCTGAAAGGCTTCGGCAGATAATCGTCGGCGCCCTGGCTGAACCCGGCGATGCGGTCCTGCTCGGCGCCCAGGGCTGACATCAGGATCACCGGCAGCGCCTGCTCCTGGCGGAGTTGGCGAAGAATCTCGAGGCCATCGCGCCCGGGCAGCATGATGTCCATCAGGATCAGGTCATAGCCGCCGCTGCGCGCAGCCGCCAACCCCTCTTCCCCGTCTCGGCACCAGGTCACCTCGAAACCGCTGCCATTGAGGTGCTGGAACAGATGTGCGCCCAGTGTCGGATCGTCCTCGATGGCCAGCAGTCGGGGGTCGGGCGTCAGGGATGGGAACATGGCAGACAAATAAGATTGATTAGCAATCGTGCCAGTATTCACGATCTTTCCGCTTCGTCGCAAGCCGAATCCGCCGGGCTGCGCACATCGGTGCAGATTCCCCTTCCGCGACCCGCTAAACTGCGCGGGGTAAACGTATGGCCGGGGAGCGTCGGCCATCCCGATCTGGCTCGACGGAGAGACGTGTGTTCAAGGATCTCGGCATCAAGGGGCGCGTACTGCTGCTCACCCTGCTCCCCACCAGCCTGCTGGCGATGGTGCTTGGCGGTTACTTCACCTGGGTCCAGCTGTCCGACATGCGCGCCCAGTTGATCGAGCGCGGGCAACTGATCGCCGAACAACTGGCGCCGCTGGCCGCCACCGCGCTGGCGCGAAAGGATACCGCCGTGCTCAACCGCATCGCCAACGAGGCGCTGGACCAACCGGACGTGCGCGCGGTGACCTTCCTCGACGCCCGCCAGGAACGCCTCGCCCATGCCGGGCCAAGCATGCTCACCGTCGCCCCGGCCGGCGACGCCAGCCATCTGAGCATGTCCACCGAACTGGACACCACGCACTTCCTGCTACCGGTTCTTGGCCGCCACCACAGCCTGTCCGGCGCCACCGAGCCTGACGACGAGCGCGTACTCGGCTGGGTCGAACTGGAACTGTCGCACCACGGGACTCTGCTGCGCGGATATCGCAGCCTGTTCACCAGCCTCTTGCTGATCGCCGCCGGCCTCGGCGTCACCGCCCTCCTCGCCCTGCGCATGAGCCGCGCGATCAACGCGCCGCTGGAACTGATCAGCCAGGGCGTCGCCCAGCTCAAGGAAGGCCGCATGGAAACCCGCCTGCCACCGATGGGCAGCAACGAGCTGGACGAACTGGCCTCCGGCATCAACCGCATGGCGGAAACGCTGCAGAGCGCCCAGGAGGAAATGCAGCACAACATCGACCAGGCCACCGAGGACGTACGGCAGAACCTGGAAACCATCGAGATCCAGAACATCGAGCTGGACCTGGCGCGCAAGGAGGCCCTGGAGGCGAGCAGGATCAAGTCCGAGTTCCTCGCCAACATGAGCCACGAGATCCGCACCCCGCTCAACGGCATCCTCGGTTTCACCAACCTGCTGCAGAAGAGCGAGCTCAGCCCGCGCCAGCAGGACTACCTCACGACCATCCAGAAATCGGCGGAAAGCCTGCTGGGGATCATCAACGAGATTCTCGATTTCTCGAAGATCGAGGCCGGCAAGCTGGTTCTGGAAAACCTCCCTTTCAATCTCCGCGACCTGATCCAGGACGCCCTGACCATGCTGGCTCCGGCCGCCCACGAGAAGCAACTGGAACTGGTCAGCCTGGTCTACCGGGATACCCCGATCCAATTGCAGGGCGACCCGCAGCGGCTGAAGCAGATCCTCACCAACCTGGTCGGCAACGCCATCAAGTTCACCCAGGGCGGCACCGTCGCCGTACGCGCCATGCTCGAGGACGAAAGCGACGACCGCGCGCAGCTGCGGATCAGCGTCCAGGACACCGGTATAGGCCTCTCCGAGGAAGACCAGCAAGCCTTGTTCAAGGCCTTCAGCCAGGCCGACAACTCACTGTCGCGGCAAGCCGGTGGCACCGGCCTGGGCCTGGTGATCTCCAAGCGCCTGATCGAGCAGATGGGCGGCGAGATCGGCGTCGACAGTACGCCTGGGGAAGGCGCCGAGTTCTGGATCAGCCTGAGTCTGCCGAAAAGTCGCGACGACAACGAGGAGCCGGGCGCCTCCTGGGCCGCGGGCCAACGCGTGGCGCTGCTCGAACCGCAGGAACTGACGCGCCGCTCGCTGCACCACCAGCTCACCGACTTCGGCCTGGAAGTGAGCGAATTCGCCGACCTCGACAGCCTCCAGGAAAGCCTGCGCAACCCGCCGCCCGGCCAGTTGCCGATCAGCCTGGCGGTGCTCGGCGTCTCGGCCGCGATCCATCCGCCGGAAGAGCTGAGCCAGTCGTTCTGGGAATTCGAACGGCTCGGCTGCAAGACCCTGGTGCTCTGCCCGACCACCGAGCAGGCGCAATACCACGCGACCCTGCCCGACGAACAGGTCGAGGCCAAGCCCGCCTGCACCCGCAAGCTGCAACGCAAGCTGCAGGAGTTGCTTCAAGTCCGCCCGACGCGCAGCGACAAGCCCCACGCCATGGTTTCCGGACGGCCGCCACGGCTGCTATGCGTCGACGACAACCCGGCCAACCTGCTGCTGGTGCAGACCCTGCTCAGCGACCTCGGCGCCCAGGTCACCGCGGTGGACAGCGGCTACGCGGCCCTCGAGGTAGTGCAGCGCGAGCGCTTCGACCTGGTCTTCATGGACGTGCAGATGCCCGGCATGGACGGCCGCCAGGCCACCGAGGCGATCCGCCGCTGGGAGGCCGAGCGGGAAGTCAGCCCGGTGCCGGTGATCGCGCTCACCGCACATGCGCTTTCCAACGAGAAGCGCGCATTGCTGCAGGCCGGCATGGACGACTACCTGACCAAGCCGATCGACGAGCAGCAATTGGCCCAGGTAGTGCTGAAGTGGACCGGACTGAGCCTGGGCCAGTCGCTGGCCAGCATGAGCCGTGCGCCGCAGCTCGGCCAGTTGAGCGTGCTCGACCCCGAGGAAGGGCTGCGCCTGGCCGCCGGCAAGGCCGACCTCGCCGCCGACATGCTGGCGATGCTGCTGGCCTCGCTGGCGGCGGACCGCCAGGCGATTCGCCAGGCCCGCGACAACGACGACCGCACCGCTTTGCTCGAGAGGGTCCACCGGCTGCATGGCGCCACTCGCTACTGTGGCGTGCCGCAGTTGCGCGCGGCCTGCCAGACCAGCGAAACCCTGCTCAAGCAGAACGATCCGGCGGCGGCCGCGGCCCTGGACGAGCTGGACAAGGCCATCGAGGCCCTGGCCGACACTGCCTCGGCCACCACCCACCTGTCCTCCACCAGCCTCGACTCCAGCGAACTCTGACCATGCGCATCCTGTTCTTCAGCAGCCAGGCCTACGACAGCGAGAGCTTCCAGGCCAGCAACCACCGGCACGGCTTCGAACTGCACTTCCAGCAGGCCCACCTGCAGGCGGACACGGCGGTCCTCGCCCAGGGCTTCGAAGTAGTCTGCGCCTTCGTCAACGACGACCTCTCGCGGCCGGTGCTGGAACGCCTGGCGGCCGGCGGCACGCGCCTGGTCGCCCTGCGCTCGGCCGGCTACAACCACGTCGACCTGGCCGCCGCCGAAGCGCTCGGCCTGCCGGTGGTGCACGTCCCGGCCTATTCGCCGCACGCTGTCGCCGAGCACGCGGTCGGCCTGATCCTGACGCTCAACCGGCGCCTGCACCGCGCCTACAACCGGACCCGCGAGGGCGATTTCTCGCTGCATGGGCTGACCGGCTTCGACCTCCACGGCAAACGCGTCGGAGTGATCGGCACCGGACAGATCGGCGAGACCTTCGCCCGCATCATGGCCGGCTTCGGCTGCGAGCTGCTGGCCTACGATCCCTATCCCAATCCGCGCATCCAAGCACTCGGCGGCCGCTACCTGGCGCTCGACGCCCTGCTCGCCGAGTCCGACATCGTCAGCCTGCATTGCCCGCTGACCGCCGACACCCGCCACCTCATCGACGCGCAGCGCCTGGCGACGATGAAACCCGGCGCGATGCTGATCAATACCGGCCGTGGCGCCCTGGTGAACGCCGCGGCGCTGATCGAGGCGCTGAAGAGCGGACAACTGGGCTACCTCGGCCTCGATGTCTATGAAGAGGAAGCGGATATCTTTTTCGAGGATCGCTCCGACCAGCCCCTGCAGGATGACGTGCTGGCACGCCTGCTGAGCTTCCCCAACGTGGTGGTGACTGCCCACCAGGCCTTCCTTACCCGCGAGGCGCTGGCGGCGATCGCCGACACCACCCTGGACAACATCGCCGCCTGGCAGGACGGGACGCCGCGCAATCGGGTCCGGGCCTGATGGCGTGGTAGCATGCGCGGCTGATTGGAGGCTCCATGGCTGAACACGATTTCCGTTACACCCTGCTCAACCCGCAATACACCCTCAACGAATGCCGCGCGCTCTCCCCGGGGCGCTACCAGGTCACCGGCACCGGCGGCTCGATCAAGGCCGACGACGTGCTGCTGGTCAGCCTCAAGGGCAGCAAGACCCTGAGCATGCGCCTGACCGTGGAAAAGGTCCGCCACCTGATCAACCCGCCCGGCCAGTGGCTGGCTGTCGCCCGCGGCCCGGCATTCCGCGAACTGGCGATCCATACCTGGCAGGTCGACTGCGACCAGTGCCAGGCTCGTCTCGACTTCGAGTTCGCCGTGGACGCCAGTCTCGGTCGCAAGGCCCTGGCGCCGGCCGCCGAAGAGCGCATTCACGAACTGGGCTGGCGCAGCCGCGAAGGCAAGCACCTGTGCCCGAAATGCCAGTAGGGCGAACGCTCCGTCCGACCGACGGTCTGTGAACTATCGCCCGTACGAAATGCGCAAAGGAAACGCCATGAAACCCTCTCTCGCCCTCTTCGCCTCCACCGCCCTGGTACTGGGCGGTTGCGCCAGCCAGGAGACCACCCTGGAAACCGAGCAGGCCTACCAGGTCGACTGGGTCGGCGCACAACCGACGATGGACTACAGCCACATCAGCCTGACCTTCGACGGCCAGGGCCGTGCCTTCGGCAACGGCGGCTGCAACCACTGGTTCGCCAGCTACACCTTGCAGGACGACCTCCTTCAGTTCGGCGCCATCGGCAGCACCCGCCGCCTGTGCGCGGCGGAGATCATGGAGCAGGAACGGCGCTTCCTGGCCCTGCTGCAGAGCGTCCAGCACTGGGACATTTCGCCGTCCGACGAGCTGCGCCTGTGGCCGGCCGAAGGCAAGCCGCTGCGCCTGGTCCCCGAGCACGACTGAAGCCTGAAGCGGCGCTACCCGGCGCCGCCCGTTTACATTTTTTTGACATCCATTTCATTCCCGCTTGACCACCACGTCCCTAGGCTTCCGCATCCTCGCCCGGAGACGCTTGATGTTCGCCCCACCCAGCACCGAGACACTCAACCGCTTCTTTCTGTTGTCGTGGCTGGTGGTGCTCTGGCAGGTGCTGCGCCTGCAGGACGGGATCGTCTTCGACGACGCCTGGCTGCCGCTCTGGAGCGTCGCTGCCAGCCTGAGCTACGCCTTCCTTTATATAGTCCCGGTGTACCTCGCCTGCCGACTGCTCCTGCATTTCCATGATCGCCTTCCCGTGCGCCTCAGTCCGTGGCTGGCAGGCGTGCTGGCCATCGTCGGCAGCGCGGCGGTACAGATACTGCTCTACGCCGACCGCACCCTCTACGACCTGTACGGATTCCACCTCAACGGTTTCAGCATCGGCCTGCTGGTCTCGCCCGGCGGCCTCTCCAGCCTCGGCAGCGGCGACGGCACCCTGCTCAGCGCAAGCCTGGCGGCCCTGGCCCTGCTCTGTCTGCAGGTGCTGCTGTACAGCGCCTGCCAGGTCAGCCGCGAACGCCTTCCCGCGCTCCCTCGGCGCGCCTGGCGCTACCTGTTGGCGGCCTTCCTCTGCCTGGCCCTGGGCGAACGCCTGGCCTATGCGTTCAGCTCCCTGCGCGACTACCGGCCGATCCTGCTGGCCAGCGAACGCTATCCGCGTTACCTGCCATTGACCGTCCGCAGCCTGGCGCGAAGCCTGGGCATCCAGCCGACGCCCACCCAGCGCGAGCTGCTCCAGCAGCAGAGCGACCTGCACTATCCGCTCCGGCCGCTGGAGATCAGCGCCCCGGCGCACCCATTGAACATCGTCTGGATCGTCGCCGAGTCGCTCCGCGGGGACATGCTCGATCCGCGCTACATGCCCAGGCTGTGGGACTTCTCCAACCGGGCGATCCGCCTGGACAACCACTACAGCAGCGGCAACCTGACCCAGATGGGCGTCTTCGGCATGTTCTACGGGCTGCACGGCGGCTACTGGGACGCCGTGCTGAAGGCCGGCCAGCCGCCGGTGCTCATGGAGGTACTCAGGCAGCAGAACTACCAGTTCCGGATCAATGCCGCGCAACGTTTCAGCTATCCGCCCTTCGACCGCAGCGTGTTCGTCAACCTGCGCCCCCAGGACCTGCACGTGCTGGATAGCCCGGAGCCTGCCTGGCAGCGCGACGCCCGGAACACCGACGACCTGCTGCGCTTCGTCGATCGCCGACTACCCGACCGGCCGTTCTTCGCCTGCCTGTTCCTCGAGTCGAGCCACGCCAACTACAGCTTCCGCGACGAGACCGCGAAAATCCGCCCCTATCTGGTCAACTTCAACTACCTGACCACCGATTTCCAGGCGCAGATGCCGCTGATCAAGAACCGCTACCTGAATGCCGTGCGCGAAGTCGATACACAGATCGGCCGCCTGCTGCAGCACCTGGAAAACCAGCACCTGCTGGAAAACACCGCGGTAGTGGTGCTCGGCGACCATGGGGAAGAGTTCATGGAACGCTCGCGCTGGGGCCACAATACCGAGTTCAATCGCTACCAGACCGGCACCGTCGCCGTGCTGAGCATTCCCGGACAGGCGCCCCGTGCCGTCCGCGGCATCACCAGCCACATCGACCTGCCCGCAACGCTCCTGCCGCTGCTGGGCGTACGCAATCCGCCCCGCGACTACTCGCTGGGACAGGACCTGCTCGCAGCGGACTACCATCGCGACTATGCGGTGAGCGCCGATACCACGCGCATCGCCTACCTGGGCGAAGGCTTCAAGGTGAGCTTCCCACTGCGTGGCGCGGACCGTCACCACGGTCCGGTGAGCGATGGCGACGACCGCCCGCTCGACGTGGAACAACAGGAAGCCATACGCGGCCCACTCCGTGCAGCACGCCTGGAACTGCTGCAGGATCTCGGCCGCTTCAGCGCCTTGCCGGTAGGGGAAGAGCCGTCGCCGCGGAACCTCGCGACTTCGTTGAGGCCATGAGGAGCATCAGAACAACCTGAGTTGTTCGTGGGCGCCCTGCAGGTCGAGCAGGCGCACGCCGACGCCTATCAGGCGCACCGGACGATTGCCACGGGCAAAGGCCTGGCCGAGCAATTGCCGGTAGCTCTCCAGGTCGCGCCCGGCGCCGGACTGTTCCACCGTGGTCTGGGTGAAATCGTGAAACTTCAGTTTCACGAACGGCTTGTCCGGCCGATAACTGCCATCCAGGCGTTGCAGGCGTCCGTCCAGCTCCCCGAGCAGGGTCGGCAGTTCCTCCAGGCAAGCCGCCAGGTCCGGCAGGTCGCGATCGAAGGTACATTCGACGCTCACCGACTGGCGCCGGCTGTCGACTTCCACCGGTCGCTCGTCGATACCATGGGCCAGTCCCCACAGGCGTTCGCCGAAGCTGCCGAACTCGCGCACCAGGCTCAGCTTGCTGCCCTGGCGCAGGTCGGCGCAGGTGCGGATGCCCATCCGCGCCAGGCGCTCCGCCGTGACCTTGCCGACGCCATGCAACTTGGCCACCGGCAACTCGGCGACGAACCCGTCGACCTGCTCCGGGGTAATCACGAACAGCCCGTCCGGCTTGCGCCAGTCGCTGGCGATCTTGGCCAGGAACTTGTTCGGCGCGACGCCCGCCGAAACGGTGATGTGCAGCTCCTCGGCCACCCGGCGGCGGATGTCCTGGGCGATCCGCGTGGCGCTACCGGCGAAATGCGGCGAAGCGCTGACGTCCAGGTAGGCCTCGTCCAGCGAAAGCGGCTCGATCAGATCGGTATAATCGCGGAAGATCGCATGGATCTGCTTCGACACCGCCCGGTAGACATCGAAACGCGGGCGCACCACCAGCAGATCGGGACACAGCTTGAGCGCCGTGCGCATGGCCATCGCCGAGCGCACGCCATAGGCTCGCGCCTCGTAGCTGCAAGTGGCGACCACTCCGCGCTTGTCCGGCGAACCGCCAACCGCCAGCGCCTTGCCGCGCAGGCTGGGGTCGTCGCGCATCTCGAGGGCGGCGTAGAAACAGTCGCAGTCTATATGGATGATTTTCCGCACCGGAATCTCGCTACAAGCCCCGCCGGGCCTGCCCCGGAGCGCTGAATTCTAACATTGGGCAAGCGCTAAGCATTTGAAGAAAAAACACTTTTTTCGAAAAATCGATTGACAGCCCGACGAGAGTCCGTAGAATGCGCCCACACAGACGCGGGATGGAGCAGTCTGGTAGCTCGTCGGGCTCATAACCCGAAGGTCGTTGGTTCAAATCCAGCTCCCGCAACCACATTCGAAAAGCCCCGGCACTAGCGATAGCGCCGGGGCTTTTTGCATTCCGCCCCTCCTGCTCCACTGCATCGCCTCGCCCTCCGTTCGCTCGCATCATCGCACATTTAACTGTATATTCGTACAGCCAGCTCAGCCTTCGATGAATGCTCGGTAACGGATACGGAAAGGACAGACAGATGCTGAACGTCGAACAATTGAAGCGCAGCGTGAACCGGATGGAACTCGACGACATCCGCCAGGCAGTGGACGAACTGCAGATGGACGGCCTGGTCACCGACGGCAAGACGCCGTTCACCCGCGTGCACTTCAACACCTGCTTCGCCGAGATCGAGGCGCTGTTCCAGCGCGCCGGCTTCCACCGGCCGCTCGATGTGGTCGGCTACCAGGGCGAGATCTATGCGTTGTACGACCCCTCTCGCTGGGAGGCCGTGGAAGTGCTGCGCTGGTTGAAGGAATACCGCGAGGAATCGCGTCACCTGACTCCGGCGTGAGCGCAACGCCTGCGTCAGCGCAACTCGTGTGCCAGGCGCGCGCAGGCCATCCCCACGACCAGCATCACCAGCGGACCGAAGGCCCGCATGGAGATCCGCGCAAGGCTCCAGGACTCTTTCGCAGCGAACAGGCTGGCCGGATTCACCGAATAGACCAGCAGGGAACCGCAGAACAGCCCCAGGCCCAGCAGGCCCAGGCGGCGCAACCAACCGTCGTGGCGGAGCAACACCACCAGCAGGGCGCCGTACAACAGGCAATCGACCCGCGCCACCGAGTCCTTGACCTGCAACGACTGTTCCCAATCCCCCAGCCACCATCCAGCGGCCACGCCCAGCACGACTCCGGCGCCGACATGAATGCCCGCCTGGATCATCGTCACCCTTCCCCCCTCGGAAATGGTCGGACAGTGCAAGCCGCCACTATGCCCACGGCAAGCTGAACCATCGCTGAACGAATACCAGCAAATGGCCTTCGGCCACTTCGCCGACGCAACTCCTGCAAAACCCGACGGTCTTCTCCCTGTGACAGGACGCCGCCCCGCACAGAAAAAATCTGCTGCGACCACTTGGGAACTCGCCCGAGAGGCCATACTCTGTCGCGCAAATTCCCATGAGGTGGCTGATGCGCACCGACGCTCCCGTTCCAGAACATCCCGCTCCACCCAGCTCTCCCGCGTCCCCACAACGCATCCGGCTGATCGATCGGATTACCGCCTACCGCCAGCCCATCGGCCTGGTCTTCACCTTGCTGCTGTTCGGCCTGGCGCTGGTGGCCTGCTACCACCTGCTACGGGAGATCGATCCCGGCGCCCTCCACGATGCCATCGCCGACGTGCCCAGGCCGGCGCTGCTCGGCGCCCTGGGCGCGACCGCCCTCGGCTTCGTCATCCTGCTCGGCTACGAGTGGTCGGCCAGCCGCTTCGCTGGCGTCACGCTGCCCATGCGCAGCCTGGCCACCGGCGGCTTCAGCGCCTTCGCCATCGGCAATGCGGTAGGCCTGTCGCTGCTTTCCGGCGGCTCCGTACGCTACCGACTGTATTCCCGGCATGGCATCGGCGCTGCCGAAATAGCCCGGATGACGCTATTTGCCAGCCTTTCCCTGGGCTGCGCACTGCCGGTGCTGGCGGCACTCGCCGCACTCTGCGACCTCGACGATGCGGCGTCGGCGCTGCACCTGCCCCGCGCCCTGGTCGCCGTCATCGCGATCGCCGTCCTGTCGCTGGCTGTCGGCCTGGTGGCGTTCCTGGCCCGGCACCGTCTGCCGGGAGAACGGCCGTCCCCCGACAGCCTGCTGGTCCGCCTCGGCCGCCGCAGCCTGCGCCTGCCAGGCCTGCGCCTATCGCTGCTGCAACTGCTGATCACCGCCCTCGACGTCGCCGCCGCCGCTACCGTCCTTTATCTGTTGCTGCCGGAAACCCCACCCTTCGCGGCGTTCCTGCTGGTCTACCTGCTCGCCCTGGCCGCCGGCGTGCTCAGCCACGTACCGGGCGGAGTCGGGGTGTTCGAGGCGGTGCTGCTGGCCGCGTTCGCCGGCCAACTGGGCGCCGCGCCGCTGGCCGCGGCCCTGCTCTTGTACCGCTTGATTTATGTGGTACTGCCACTGCTGCTGGCCTGCCTTTTGTTGCTGTTCCTCGAAGCGCGCCGGTTGTGGGTGACGCGCCAGGCGATCCGCGTCGCCTCGGGTTTCGCCGCACCGATCCTGGCGATCCTGGTCTTCCTCTCCGGTGTCGTGCTGCTGTTTTCCGGCGCCACACCGGCGATCGACACCCGCCTGGAACACCTCGGTTTCCTCATTCCACATCGCCTGATCGATGCCTCGCACCTGGTCGCCAGCCTGATCGGCGTGCTCTGCCTCCTGCTCGCGCAGGGTTTGCGCCGACGGCTGTCGGCCGCCTGGGCCCTGACCCTGGTGCTGTTGCTGGTGGGCGCCCTGCTTTCGCTGCTGAAAGGCTTCGACTGGGAAGAAGCCAGCCTGCTGAGCCTGACCGCCGCGCTGCTCGCCATGTTCCGCCGCTCCTTCTACCGTCCCAGCCGGCTGATGGAAGTACCCTTCTCGCCGCTTTACGTAGGCGCCAGCATCTGCGTGGTCGGCGCCTCGGTCTGGCTGCTGCTGTTCGCCAACCAGGACGTGCATTACAGCAACCAGCTCTGGTGGCAGTTCGCCCTGGACGCCGACGCCCCGCGCGCCCTGCGCGCCGCCCTCGGCAGTTGCCTGCTGCTCCTGGCCCTGGCCCTTGGCTGGCTGCTGCGCGCGGCACCGCCGGCGATCCGCGAGCCGAACGCGGAAGAGCTGCAGCGCGCGGCGCGGATCATCCGCCACTCGGACCAGCCGGATGGCGGCCTGGCCCTGACCGGCGACAAGGCCCTGCTCTTCCATGAGAGCGACGACGCTTTCCTCATGTACGCCCGCCGCGGTCGCAGCATGATAGCCCTGTACGACCCGATCGGCCCGGCCATGCAGCGCGCCGAACTGATCTGGCAATTCCGCGACCTCTGCGACCTGCACCATGCCCGCCCGGTGTTCTACCAGGTGCGTGCCGAGAACCTGCCGTTCTACATGGACATTGGCCTGACCGCCCTCAAGCTCGGCGAAGAAGCGCGAGTCGACCTGCTGCGCTTCGACCTGGAGAACAAGGGCAAGGAAATGAAAGACCTGCGCTACACCTGGAACCGCGGCCAGCGCGACGGCCTGGCCCTGGAGTTCCATGAACCGGGCCAGGCTCCGCTGGACGAGCTGAAGGCGATATCGGACGCCTGGCTGGGCGGCAAGCAGGTGCGCGAGAAAGGCTTCTCCCTGGGCCGCTTCACCCCGGCGTACCTGAACTTCTTCCGCATCGCCATCGTCCGCCACCAGGGCAAGCCGGTGGCCTTCGCCAACCTGCTGGAAACCGACAGCCGCGAACTGGCGAGCCTCGACCTGATGCGCGTGCACCCGGACGCGCCGAAGCTGACCATGGAGTTCCTCATGCTCGGCCTCATCCTCCACTACAAGGCCCAGGGCCACGCGCGCTTCAGCCTCGGCATGGTGCCGCTGGCCGGGCTCCAGCCAAGGCGCGGCGCGCCGTTGACCCAGCGCCTGGGCGCGCTGGTCTTCCGGCGGGGCGAACAGTTCTACAATTTCCAGGGGCTGCGACGCTTCAAGGACAAGTTCCAGCCCGACTGGGAACCCCGCTACCTGGCCGTGCCAGCCGGGCTCGACCCGCTGGTGGCCCTGGCCGATACCGCCGCGCTGATCGCCGGCGGCCTGACTGGATTGGTGAAACGCTGATATGTCTGTCGTGAAACGTCACTGGCGCCGTTTTCTGGTCGCCGCCCTGGTGCTGATCGTTGGTGCCGCCCTGCTGCTCTGGAGCCGACCGGCGGCCCAGGCGAAACTGGAAGCCCTGGACCTCGACGACGGCGGCCACGCCACCCTTGCCGAACCCGGCGAGAAGCCGCGCTCGCGGGTGGTGGTGATCGCCGCCCCCGAACAGCAACTGAACGACGCCCAGATGCTGAACCTGGCTCACGACAGCGCCGCCCGGGTGATCCAGTACTTCCCTCCGGAAAACGGCGATTGCAGGGCGCAGCAGTCCCGGCTCGAAGCGGTCATTGCCCGCCTCGGCGGCAAGCCGAACCTGGTCGCCGGCATCGGCCCAGGCTCGACCACCGCCTGGCGCTGGCTCGCCAGCCAGGACGACGACAAGGCCAAGGCGCTCTCGGTCGGCTTCGACATTGCCCTGGCCGAGCGCGACTGCGACGCCCCGCTGCCGCACCAGGCGTCGCACGGCCAGTGGCTGCTGGCCTGGAACGACAACCCGGACGACGACACCG
This sequence comes from Pseudomonas sp. TZ252, assembly GCF_056110345.1. Taxonomy (NCBI): domain Bacteria; kingdom Pseudomonadati; phylum Pseudomonadota; class Gammaproteobacteria; order Pseudomonadales; family Pseudomonadaceae; genus Pseudomonas; species Pseudomonas sp. TZ252. The sequence continues at coordinate 530,959 of NZ_CM148566.1, forward strand.
CAGTCTTCGTCCGCAAGCAGTCGAGCGCGGAAACCAGCATCAGCGACTACGACACCCCGCTGTCCGACGTGCTCGCCCATCAGTTGCGCCTGCAACTGCAAGGCAACGCCGAGGCCCTGCCGGTACTCGAGGTCCCCGCGGCGCAACCCTCGGACATCGTCACCCTGTTCTACTCCGGCGACGGCGGCTGGCGCGACCTGGACAAGGACTCTGCCGAGCATATGGCCAGCATGGGCTACCCGGTGGTCGGCATCGACACCCTGCGCTACTACTGGCAACACAAGAGCCCGGAACAGAGCGCCGCCGACCTCTCCAAGCTGATGCAACACTACCGCGAGAAGTGGGGCGCGAAACGTTTCGTCCTGGCCGGCTACTCGTTCGGCGCTGACATCCTGCCGGCGATCTACAACCGCCTGCCCGGAAAGGACCAGCAGCAAGTGAAAGCCATGCTGCTGCTGGCGCTGGCGCGGACCGGCAGCTTCGAGATCGAAGTGGAAGGCTGGCTGGGCAAGGCCGGCGAGGAAGCCGCCACCGGCCCGGAAATGGCCAGGTTGCCGGCAGCCAAGGTGTTCTGCATCTATGGCGCCGAAGAAAAGGACGAAAGCGGCTGTACCCAATCCCAGGCCGTCGGCGAGAAGCTCGAACTGCCGGGCGGCCACCACTTCGACGAGGACTACCTGTCCCTGGCGAAGAAGATGCTCCAGGCCATCCGCGACCGCGAGAACGCTCCCGACGCCTGATCGCGATCAAGCTCTCCCCGCTCCGCCCTTCTTGTCCCCGGCCGGCGCCAGCTAGACTGAGCCTGCCGGGGGCATTCAGGCTGGCTTCAGCGGAGCCGCCGAGAATACCGGCCGACCCGCCGCAGAGCGGGCTCCCGAGAGCCGAAGAGAAGGAACCGTGATGAGCTGGAAAAACACCGAATCCCGTTATGGGAGCCTGACCATTGTCCTGCACTGGCTGACCCTGCTGCTGATCGCCGGGGTCTACGCCTGTATCGAACTGAAGGGCAATTTCCCCAAGGGCAGCGAAACCCGCGAACTGCTCAAGCAATGGCACTTCATGCTTGGCCTGAGCGTTTTCCTGCTGGTCTGGTTGCGCCTGCTGGTGCGCCTGGCCACCCCTACCCCGCGCATAGAGCCCGCCATCCCCGCCTGGCAGGCGACGCTGGCCAGGCTGATGCACTACGCCCTCTACCTGATGATGATCGGCCTGCCCTTCGCCGGCTGGCTGATCCTCAGCGCCGCCGGCAAGCCGATACCGTTCTTCGGCCTGGAGCTACCGCCGCTGGTCGACAAGAACCCCGACCTCGCCGGGCAAATCAAGGAATGGCACGAAACCATCGGCAACGCCGGTTATTTCCTGATCGGCCTGCACGCCGCCGCGGCGCTCTTCCATCACTTCGTCAGCCGCGACAACACCCTGGTACGGATGCTGCCGCAACGGCGCTGAGAAACGCGCAAAAAAACGCGCCCAATCGGGCGCGCTTTTTTGCAGCGGAGCGGATCAGATCTCGACCTGGGTTCCCAACTCGATCACCCGGTTGAGCGGCAGGTTGAAATAGCGCAGGTTGCCGTTGGCGTTCTTCAGCAGGAAGGCGAACAACCCCTCGCGCCAGCGCGCCATGCCGATGCGCTTGGATGGAATCACCGTCTCCCGGCTGAGGAAGTAGGTGGTGCGCATCGGGCTGAAGTCCAGTTCGTTGAGATGGCACAGGCGCAAGGCAGCCGGGATGTCTGGCTCTTCCATGAAGCCGAAGTGCAGGATCACCCGGAAGAACCCGTCGCCATAGGCCTCGACCTCGAAACGGCGATCCGGCGAAACCCGTGGGCTGTCTTCGTTGACCACGGTGAGCAGCACCACCTGCTCGTGCAGCACCTGGTTGTGCAACAGGTTGTGCAGCAGCGCGTGAGGCACCGCGTCGGTACGCGCGGTAAGGAACACCGCGGTCCCCTGGACCCGGTGCGGCGGCTGCACGCGCATGCTGGAAATGAACACCGAGAGCGGCAGCGAGCCCTCGTCGAGACGCTCCACCAGCAGTTGGCGGCCACGCTTCCAGGTGGACATCAGGATGAAGATGACGATACCCGCGATGACCGGGAAGGCGCCGCCCTGGATCACCTTGGGCAGGTTGGCGGCGAAGAACAGGCTGTCCACCGCGAGCATCACGCAGAAGAACGGGACGCCCAGCCACAGCGGCCATTTCCACAGGCGCCAGATCACCACGCCCATCAGCAGGGTGGTGATCAGCATGGTTCCGGTCACCGCCACGCCGTAGGCAGCCGCCAGCGACGCCGAGGACTCGAAGCCGAGCACCAGCAGGACCACGCCGACCATCAGCGCCCAATTCACCCCGCCGATGTAGATCTGCCCCTGCTCGTGGCTGGAAGTGTGCTGGATGGTCATCCGCGGCACGTAGCCGAGCTGGATGGCCTGGCGGGTCAGGGAGAAGGCGCCGGAGATCACCGCCTGGGAGGCGATCACCGTGGCCAGGGTGGACAGCGCCACCATCGGCAGCAGCGCCCAGCCCGGCGCCAGCAGGTAGAAGGGGTTGCGCGCCGCCTCGGCGTTGGAAAGGATGGTCGCGCCCTGGCCGAAGTAGTTCAGCACCAGCGCCGGCAGCACCAGCAGGAACCAGGCACGGGCGATCGGCTTGCGACCGAAGTGGCCCATGTCGGCGTACAGCGCCTCGGCGCCGGTCAGCGCCAGTACGGTGGCGCCGAGGATGGCGACACCGATGCCGGGATGCGAGCTGAAGAAACGCACGGCCCATACAGGGTTCATCGCCTGCAGCACTTCCGGCTGCTGGATCACCCCGTAGACGCCCAGCGCCGCCAGGGCGCCGAACCAGAGCACCATGACCGGGCCGAACAGGATGCCGATCCGCGCGGTGCCGTGCTTCTGGATCAGGAACAGGCCGATCAGCACGATAAGCGCCAGCGGTACCGTCCAGTGCTCCAGGCCGTCGAAGGCGATCTCCAGCCCTTCTACCGCCGACAGTACCGAGATCGCCGGGGTGATCATGCTGTCGCCGTAGAACAGCGCCGCGCCGATCAGGCCGGCAACCACCACGAAGGTCTGCAGCCTGCCGAACGGCGCCGCCGCCCGGCGCGCCAGGGCCGACAGCGCCATCACCCCGCCCTCGCCCTGGTTGTCGGCACGCAGGACGAAGATCACGTACTTGATGGAAACGACCCAGACCAGCGACCAGAAGATCAGCGAGAGCACGCCAAGGACGCCATCGTGGTTGGCCTGCACCCCGTAGCCGCCGATGAAGACCTCTTTCAGGGTATACAAGGGACTGGTGCCGATATCCCCATAGCAGACTCCAACCGCCCCGACCATCAGGCCGATGGCAGAGCTGGAATGCCCCTCCGACGTCTCCTCGGCACGCGTCGCTGCATCACTCATGAAACGCTTTCCCCCGGAAAAATTCGGCAAATGCTGCGCCCATGCCGTCCGCGATGCAAGCGCCGAGGCCACGGACTGCTATGACTATAGAAGGCCGGGGAGCCGATTGCCGAGCGCCCGCGGTGAGTTTTTCCAGGGCCGGAAAAGAGCTGCACGGGAGACTGGAAAAGCCGCGGCGCTGCCGCTAGAATTGCGCACTTTTTGATCAGAGGCGCCAGCAAGCGCGCCCGCCTACCGAGGTTAGCCATGTCCACCCCCACTCCCAAAGTCGGCTTCGTCAGTCTTGGATGCCCCAAGGCGCTGGTCGACTCCGAGCGCATCCTCACCCAGCTGCGCATGGAAGGCTATGAGGTCGTTCCGACCTACGAAGACGCCGACGTCGTGGTGGTCAACACCTGCGGTTTCATCGACAGCGCCAAGGCCGAGTCCCTGGAAGTGATCGGCGAAGCCATCGCCGAGAACGGCAAGGTCATCGTCACCGGCTGCATGGGCGTGGAAGAGCACGCGATCCGCGACGTCCATCCCAGCGTCCTGGCGGTCACCGGCCCGCAACAGTACGAGCAGGTGGTTACCGCGGTGCACGAAGTGGTGCCGCCGAAGACCGAACACAACCCGCTGGTCGACCTGGTCCCGCCGCAAGGCGTCAAGCTGACCCCGCGCCACTACGCCTACCTGAAGATTTCCGAAGGCTGCAACCACAGCTGCAGCTTCTGCATCATCCCGTCCATGCGCGGCAAGCTGGTCAGCCGGCCGGTCGGCGACGTGCTGAGCGAGGCCGAGCGCCTGGTCAAGGCCGGGGTCAAGGAACTCCTGGTGATTTCCCAGGACACCAGCGCCTACGGCGTGGACCTGAAGTACAAGACCGACTTCTGGAACGGCCAGCCGGTCAAGACCCGCATGAAGGAACTCTGCGAGGCGCTGAGCAGCATGGGCGTGTGGGTTCGCCTGCACTACGTCTACCCGTACCCCAACGTCGACGACGTGATCCCGCTGATGGCCGCCGGCAAGCTCCTGCCGTACCTCGACATCCCCTTCCAGCACGCCAGCCCGAAGGTGCTCAAGGCCATGAAGCGCCCGGCCTTCGAGGACAAGACCCTGGCCCGGATCAAGCAGTGGCGCGAGATCTGCCCGGAACTGACCATCCGCTCGACCTTCATCGTCGGCTTCCCGGGCGAAACCGAAGAAGACTTCCAGTACCTGCTCGACTGGCTGACGGAAGCCCAGCTCGACCGCGTCGGCTGCTTCCAGTACTCCCCCGTCGAAGGCGCTCCGGCCAACGAGCTGGGCCTGGAGCCGGTGCCGGACGAGGTCAAGCAGGACCGCTGGGAACGCTTCATGGCCCACCAGCAGGCGATTTCCGCCGCTCGCCTGCAGCTCAAGGTGGGCAAGGAAATCGAAGTGCTGATCGACGAAGTCGACGAACAGGGCGCGGTCGGCCGCTCCTGGGCCGACGCTCCGGAAATCGACGGCAACGTGTTCGTCGACAGCGACGAGCTGAAACCGGGCGACAAGGTCCGCGTGCGCATCACCGATGCCGACGAGTACGACCTCTGGGCCGAGCTGGTCTGAGCCCCCCTGAAGAGCCCCGCCCCGCGGGGCTTTTTCATCGCCAACCGTTCCGGAGAGCACGATGCTCAACAACGACGTACTACGCAGCCTGCGCTACCTGCTGGATCTTCCCGATGCACATCTGGCCGAACTGGCCGCCCCGTTCGGCGAGCAAGTCGAAGCGGACCTGCTCGAGGCTTACCTGAAGAAGGAAGACGAAGACGGCTTCCAGGCCTGCCCCGACCGCTACCTGGCGCGCTGCCTGGACGGACTGATCATCCAGCGCCGCGGACGCGACGAGTCGCGTCCGCTACCGCCGCTGGAGCTGCCGTTGAGCAACAACATGATCCTGAAGAAGCTGCGGGTCGCCTTCGAACTCAAGGAGGAAGACCTCCATGCCATCCTCGCCAGCGTCGACTTCCCGGTCTCCAAACCCGAGCTGAGCGCCCTGTTTCGCAAGCCCGGCCACAGCAACTACCGGACCTGCGGCGACCAGTTGCTGCGCAACTTCCTCAAGGGCCTGACCCTGCGCGTCCGTGGCTGAACGAGCGGAGCCGCTGCTGGCGGTTCTGCTCCAGGCGCCGCCCTGCGTCGCCCCCTGGTTCCTGGAGTGCCGCCAGGATCGCGCCGGCCTCACCATCCTCGTCCGCGACCTCGCCAACCAGCGCACCTGGCGCGTCGAGTTCGTCGAAGTCGAAGGCCTGCGCCAGCTCGACGCTGCCGACCTGCTGGAATTCTGGCCAGCCTGCGCGGCATCCGAGGGTTGGCTGTACCGGGTCGAGCAAGGCGGCTGGCTGGACCAGGAATGCCGTCGCGAGGGCTTCGTCGCCCGCGAGACCAAGGCCGTCGACGAGTATTTCGTCAATGGCGGCGATCGCTGCCTGAGCGTGCTGTCCTGGTCGCCACCGAAGGTTTCCCCGCTGATCTGACCGCCATGAAAAAAGCCGCCCGTGGGCGGCTTCTCGCGTGGCGCTCCGGCTACATCAGGAAGATCGTCGCCAGGCCGAGGAAGATGAAGAAACCGCCGCTGTCGGTCATCGCAGTGATCATCACGCTGGAGCCCATCGCCGGATCGCGTCCGAAACGATGCAGGGTCATCGGGATCAGCACTCCCATCATCGCCGCCAGCAGCAGGTTCAGGGTCATCGCGGCGGTCATCACCACGCCCAGTTCCCAGTTGCCGTAAAGATAGAAGGCCACCACGCCGATCACTCCGCCCCACGCCAGGCCGTTAACCAGCGCGACGCCAAGCTCCTTGCGCAGCAGGCGGTTGCGACTGTTGCTGGTCGGCTGTACCTGGTCGAGCGCGATGGCGCGGACGATCATGGTGATGGTCTGGTTGCCGGAATTGCCACCGATGCCGGCAACGATCGGCATCAGCGCGGCCAGCGCCACCAGTTTCTCGATGGAGCCTTCGAACAGACCGATCACCCGCGAGGCGACGAAGGCGGTGATCAGGTTGGTGGCCAGCCAGGCCCAGCGGTTGCGCACCGACTTCCAGACCGAGGCGAAGATGTCTTCTTCTTCACGCAGACCGGCCATGTTGAGGACTTCGCTTTCGCTTTCCTCACGGATCAGGTCGACCATCTCGTCGATGGTCAGACGACCGATCAGCTTGCCGCCCTTGTCCACCACCGGCGCGGAAATCAGGTCGTAACGCTCGAATGCCTGGGCGGCGTCGTAGCCGTCCTCGTCCGGGTGGAAGGTCACCGGGTCAGTGGCCATCACTTCCAGCACTTGCTTGTCCGGATCGTTGACCAGCAGGCGCTTGATCGGCAGCACGCCCTTGAGCACGCCGTCGTAGTCGACCACGAACAGTTTGTCGGTATGCCCGGGCAGTTCCTTCAGGCGGCGCAGGTAGCGCAGCACCACTTCCAGGCTGACGTCCTCGCGGATGGTGACCATCTCGAAGTCCATCAGCGCGCCGACCTGGTCCTCCTCGTAGGACAGCGCCGAACGCACTCGCTCGCGCTGCTGCGCGTCGAGGCTTTCCATCAGTTCATGGACCACGTCGCGCGGCAGTTCCGGTGCCAGGTCGGCGAGTTCGTCGGCGTCCAGGTCCTTGGTCGCGGCGATGATCTCGTGGTCGTCCATGTCCGCGATCAGGGTTTCCCGGACCGCGTCGGAGACTTCGAGGAGGATGTCGCCGTCGTCCTCGGACTTGACCAGTTGCCAGACCGTCAGGCGGTCGTCCAGCGGCAGCGATTCGAGGATGTGGGCGATGTCGGCGGGGTGCAGTTCCTCCAGCTTGCGCTGGAGTTCTACGAGATTCTGCCGGTGGACGAGGTTTTCCACCCGGTCATGGTGCTGGCCTTCCTGACGATGGGTCAGGTCTTCCACCACCTTGTGGCGATGCAGCAGCTCGACCACCTGCGCTAGGCGGTCCTGCAGGCTTTCCTGCGGCTTCTTGGCTTCTACTTCGGTCATAGCGCGCTCCACCCCCAGTAGCGGAGCACGCCAAAGGGGTCAATCAGAAACGTGATTGGTCAAACGGGAAACTGTTCGAGTTTCTACTGGGTAAGTCCATGGGGGTGTTCCAAGGGCCCTCTCGGGGCAGATACGGATAATGATAACACTCCGCTTGCGTTTTGCGCGTTACAAAATGGCGGCAAGAACAAGCGCTTGCGGCACAAAGTTCATCGTCACTCGACGCCTGACTGCGACGCCGGAAATTTCACTCAGGACACTCGGCCCCGCGGAAAAAGGCAACGCGTTAGCCTGCACTCACCCTTATCCGACCCGGAGTGCCGCCCATGCGTTCCCTGTCCCTCCTTCTCCTCCTCTCGCTGGCATCCACCTGCGAGGCCGCTGCGGTATTCCGCTGCGAAGACGCCAGCGGCCATGTCAGCTTCACCCAACTCGGTTGCCCCGCCGGGCAGGCCGGCGAGACCGTCGTGGCGGACAACCCGCCGCCGGGAGGCAGGAGCGTCACGCCGAGGGCCGAGACGAAGACGAAAAAGGCGTCCATCGGCCGGAAAAGCGTGCCGCTCGCGGTGATCGGAGAAAGAGAAGATCGCTGCGGCAGACGCCTGGACGAGAAGGAACGCCGCAAGGCGATCGTGGAGCAGCGGATAATGGCGGGAATGACCCGCTCCGATGTGGAGCGGGCGCTGGGCAAGCCGGACCGGGTCAGCGGGAACAATGCGGAGGTGCGTTATCAGTACAAGGCCGACAAGCGACGGGGAGCGAGAAGCGTGAGCTTCGATCAGGAGGGATGTGTGAAGGGAAAGAGAAGGTACCGGGTGGAGCGAGTCGATCCCGGGAGCTAAGGCCGGGCCGTCCTCATACCGATGAAAGCAGGACCGGCATCGCCCTTAGCGTGCCGGGCAGGGTGTCGCCCTGCCTGCATGGAAAAGACGGACGACAGTCTTCAGCAACCTACCGCCTGCCCGCCGTGCACGCCTCTGGCTGGCGGTTATGGTCAGGCTCAATCCTCTTTCTGCGGTTCGCCGGGCAACAACGCGCGTGATGAACAGACCGCGATACAGGTGGAATCCCGTTTGCACGTCCACCGTTTCGGAAGCGCCTTGCAGTGAAGTCAAGGCAGCGATGCCCTTGCGCACACGGCACTCGTTCAACGCGCGGCTGCCTCCCTCCATCGGCAGCAAGGAGGGCAACGGCTCGCCAGCGGGCGCATGGTCGACAATGCTGCCGACGATGGTGATGAGCTTGTCGCCGCGCGCGCTGACGGCAGCCTCTTGCCCCGTCTCGACGACACTCCCGGCAGCCTGCGCGAGGTTTTCGGAAATCACCGCATCCAGGCGAACGATGCCGACGCGACGACTGATCAACATGACCATGGATCTCTCCTCTATGTATGGATGGCATCGCTACGATGCATCGCAACGACCTCTAGTAAGCCGTTCCACCCGTCCCCCCGGAGGCCTGCCCGGAAGCGGTGCGCTCGAGGTCGACGAGCAGCACGTGTTCGTGAGCGAGAACAAGGTCGAAACGAGCCTGTCCCAGCGCCTGGCCATCCTGCACGACGGACAGGTTTTCGATGGGCGTCAGGCGCAGCAGGCTGGCCTTCAGCACGCGCAGGCGCTCGCCGGCATTGCCTGACTGCAGCAGGCAGCGGGCATCCTGCAGGTACTGGTGCGCCTCGGGACCATGCCAGGTCAGGCGAAAGATGCTCTCGCAACTGGCCAGCAGGGACTCCTGCTCGCCACTGGCGGAAAACTCCCGCCGCACCTTGCCAAGCAGGCTCGAGGACTCCAGGCGCAAGGTCATGAAGGGGATGGCCGGCGGGGCCAGCAGTTGATCGGCATCGATGACGCTGCCGGCGGGCAGGCCGAACAACTGCCGCAACGTTTCGCGCAGGGCGGCGTGATCCAGGCGCACGGTTGCACTGGACATGTCGAACTCCTTTTTCAGGATGGATGGATGACGGACAGGCACCGACGCGGCGGATACAACCGCCGGCCAGGCCGGAGCGAAGTACGTTCGTTCAATGCAGGCGCAGGACCCGCGCCAGGTTGCCGCGCGCCTGCAACAGCAGGACCAGCAGCACCAGCAGTACCCCGAGCATCCACGGCGAGAGGTGCTCGGCACGATACAACCCGGCCACTATTCCCAGCGCCTGGCAGCCGGTGCACAACGCCAGCAGGTAGGCGCACAGGGAAACGCCGGGGCGGAAACGCGCGCCGGCGCGGCGATAGGTGATCAGGCGCATGCAGATCGCCGAGCAGACCAGCACGGTCAGGGTGGACAGCGGATCAACCATCGGACTTGCCTCCCCGGCGGCGCAACAGCCCGCGCATCCAGCTGGGCAGTTCGCCGCCACGCATCCACTCGAGCATGCCGATGCCGCCGGTCACGCAGAGGGTCGCGGCGACGAAGGCGGCCATGCCGCTGGTCTGGGTCAATCCGCGGCCGAGCGCCTCGATTCCGGCGTAATAGCCGCCGACCCAGGACACCAGCAGGTAGCCGAGGCGGGTCAGGGCGTTGTAGTCACGGGCGAACACGACAAAGAAGATGGCGCCGCCGAAGCCTCCCAGCAAGGCGTTGCCATCGATACCCGGCAGGTACATGGCCAGGCCGACGCCAGCCATTGCGCTGGCGGCGGAGGCCGCAGAGCTTGGCTCGGACATGGATGACTCCCGGAAATGCAAAGGCCCGCCGAAAAGGCGGGCCCGGAACGGCCGAAGCCCGCATCGGCGGGCTTCGGCCAGAGGAATTTCAATCGTGGAGAATTTATACCTTTATCGTCCCATAGCGTCAATATGGGAAAACCCGTTTTCATACAGAAATTTTTTTAGCGCTCGCCCACGATCCCCACCTCCGCCATCGGCTCCTCCAGCCGCTGCAAGGCCTGGCGCAGCAAAGCGACGACCCGCTCGCGCCATTCCTTGTCCCAGCGATGCAGGGTGCTCTTCGACAGCCCGCTGAGTCGCTCGATCTCGCGGATGCTCGACGGCGGACGACGGAACATGCGCATCAGCAAGGCCAGGGTTGCCCGCTGCTCGATCAGGTCGGCCCCGGGCTTCAGCCAGTCGCGCAAAGCCGCCAGGCCAAGGACGAAATCCCGCCCGCGGGCGAACTCGGCCCGCACCACCGCCAGCTCCAGTGGGTGCGCAGCCAGCTGGCGCTGGGCGAAACGCACGGTCATCACCGCCTGGGCCTGCCATTCGTGCGGACTCAAACCGCTGGGCAGGTGTTCGATGAAGCTGCGATCGAAGCGCTCGCGCAGGCCATCGATCACCATCGCCGTCGACGACTTCGGTCCCGGCTGGTGCTCGAACATCCAGTAGGCCACGGCCAGCGCCTGCTCGGTACTTTGAAACATGGTATTCCCTCCTTGGCCGGCCCACCTGGCTGGCCGCTCGCATTAGCCACCCGCAGTGGCTGTGTTGGGCCGCCGTCCTACCCGAGGCGAGTAGGAAAGCGCTGAAATTATGGTAATACCCATATACGGAGGCTTGCAATGCCACAGGCACACCCTTAGTCTTGCCCCCTATGGAACTCAAAGATCGCATCAAGGCGGCGCGCAAGCACGCCCATCTCAGCCAGGTCCAGCTTGCCCAGGCGGTAGGCATGACCCAGACCTCCATTTCCGATCTGGAGCGCGGCAAGTCCCGCGCCACCAGCTTCGTCGCGCAGATCGCCGGCGCCTGCGGCGTCAACCCCCTGTGGCTGGCGGAAGGTCGCGGCGAGATGCTCGCCGAGCGCGGCCAGGCGAATGCAGGCCCCAATGCCAGTTGGCTTGGCGCAGTAGAGTCATGGGACGACGAAACGCCCCTGGATGCCGACGAGATCGAACTGCCCTTCTACAAGGAGATCGAGCTGTCCGGCGGCAAGGGCAGCACGGTGATCCTGCAGACCGGCGGGCGCAAGCTGCGCTTCGGCAAGTACACCCTGCGCAAGAAGAACATCGATCCGGCCAGTGCAGCCTGCGTCACGGTCAGCGGCAACAGCATGGAGCCGGTGCTGCCGGACGGCAGCACGGTAGGCGTGGACACTAGCGCGCGGACGATCAAGGACGGCGACATGTACGCCTTCGACCACGACGGCCAACTGCGCGTGAAACTGCTTTACCGCCTTCCAGGCGGCGGCCTGCGCATTCGCAGCTTCAACAGTGACGAGCATCCGGACGAGCGCTACGAGCCCCAGGAAGCCGCCGAGCACATCAACGTGATCGGCCGGGTGTTCTGGTACTCGGTGCTGGTCTGACCCCTTCCCGCCCCGCCTGACGACGGGGCCGCGTTCCGGCGGAAGAAAAATCCCGGGCAAAGAAAAAGGGCCTGCATTGCTGCAGGCCCTTTCGGTATGGCGCACTCAGGAGGATTCGAACCTCCGACCGCTCGGTTCGTAGCCGAGTACTCTATCCAGCTGAGCTATGAGTGCGTGTCGGTGCTTTTTCCGGCCACCTGCCGGTAACGCTTGTTTTACCGTGAAAGACCGCAACTGTCGATCCTTCGCTCGCCGAGCCCCTGACGAGAGGAACCCTTCGAAATATGGCGCACTCAGGAGGATTCGAACCTCCGACCGCTCGGTTCGTAGCCGAGTACTCTATCCAGCTGAGCTATGAGTGCGTCGTGGGGGCGCATTATAGATTGTGGATTTTATCCGTCAAGCGATTTTTTCAATCAAATCAGTAACTTAGTTACCAAGATGGCTTTCGCCGCCTGAATCAACCTCTAACACTTGAATGGCGGAGAGGGGGGGATTCGAACCCCCGACACCCTTTTGAGGTGTACTCCCTTAGCAGGGGAGCGCCTTCGGCCACTCGGCCACCTCTCCGCAACACGGGGCGCATGATACCCATCTTTACCCCGTTTGCAAAGGGAAAATTAGATAAAAATTAATGGTTTGGCTCTTGATCTTTCTCTTTCTGGATGCGCTGGTAAATTTCCTCCCGGTGTACGGCGACTTCCTTCGGCGCGTTGACGCCGATGCGCACCTGGTTCCCTTTGACACCCAGTACCGTCACGGTGACGTCGTCACCTACCATCAGGGTCTCTCCGACCCGACGAGTCAGAATCAGCATTCCTTTCTCCTCACGCGAATATTTCAGGACAACAGTCTGCAAAAAAGAAATGGCGGCGGATCCGCAGAAATCAAGAGCGCGATCCTTCACCCAGTATTGACCAGTCCCGCCGGAATGAAAGTTCCTGCCAAACGGTCAAAAACGACAAAAGGCGCGGGGTTGCCGCGCCTTTCGCCTGTCAGCGTCACTCACCCTGTCGCGCCGGCGCGTCGAGCTCGAACGCCGTGTGCAGAGCACGTACCGCCAGTTCCAGGTACTTCTCTTCGATCACCACGGAAACCTTGATTTCCGAGGTGGAGATCATCTGGATGTTGATGCTTTCCTTGGCCAGCGCTTCGAACATGCGGCTGGCCACGCCGGCGTGCGAACGCATGCCGACGCCGACGATGGAAACCTTGGCGATGTTGGTGTCGCCGATGGCTTCGCGCGCGCCGATGTTGGCGGCGGTCTGCTTGAGGATTTCCAGGGCGTTCAGGTAATCGTTGCGATGCACCGTGAAGGTGAAGTCGGTGGTGTTATCGTGCGCCACGTTCTGCACGATCATGTCGACTTCCACATTGGCGGCACTGATCGGCCCGAGGATCTTGAAGGCCACGCCGGGGGTATCGGGTACGCCACGGATGGTCAGCTTGGCTTCGTCGCGGTTGAAGGCGATGCCGGAGATGATCGGCTGTTCCATGGATTCCTCTTCATCATCGATAGTAATGAGGGTGCCCGGACCCTCCTGGAAGCTGTGCAGCACGCGCAGCGGAACGTTGTACTTGCCGGCGAACTCGACCGCCCGGATCTGCAGCACCTTGGAACCGAGGCTGGCCATTTCCAGCATTTCCTCGAAGGTGATCTTGTCCAGCCGACGGGCCTGCGGCACTACGCGCGGATCGGTGGTGTAGACGCCGTCGACGTCGGTGTAGATCTGGCATTCGTCGGCCTTCAACGCCGCCGCCAGGGCCACCCCGGTGGTATCGGAACCGCCGCGGCCCAGCGTGGTGATGTTGCCGTTGCCGTCGACGCCCTGGAAACCGGCGACCACCACTACCCTGCCGGCCTTGAGGTCGGCGCGGATGTGGGTGTCGTCGATGTGCAGGATGCGCGCCTTGGTGTGCGCGCTGTCGGTGAGGATACGCACCTGGTTGCCGGTATAGGAGACCGCCGGCACGCCGCGCTTGATCAGGGCCATGCTGAGCAGGGCGATGGTCACCTGCTCTCCGGTCGAGACCATGACGTCCAGTTCGCGCGGAACCGGCTGCTCCATGATCTGGTTGGCCAGGCCGATTAGACGGTTGGTCTCCCCGCTCATGGCGGATACCACCACGACGACGTCATCGCCCGCTTCGCGGAATTTCTTCACCTTCTCGGCCACCTGCTCGATACGCTCGACGGTGCCGACGGAGGTCCCTCCAAACTTCTGTACGATCAAAGCCATTTCAAACCGCCTGATTCCGTGAAGGGCGCCCTTTTGAACCTGCCACATTCTTTCGCTACCCGGACTGGCGGGGCGCACCGCCGGCCGGGCATCAAGGGGCGCTGGCCGCCCGGCCCCGCGTCGCTCTGGCGCGGGGCCGGCATGGCATCAGAGCCCTTGCTCGACGAAGCGCTGGGCCAGGGCCAGGGCCTCGTCCAATTTCGCTGCATCGGTGCCGCCGCCCTGGGCCATATCCGGGCGTCCGCCACCTTTGCCACCAACTGCCGCCGCGGCTTGCTTCATAAGCTCGCCGGCCTTCAGTTGGCCGGTCAGGTCCTGGGTCACGCCTGCGACCAGTACGACCTTCCCGTCCAGCTCGCCGCCGAGCAGGATCACTGCGCGGCCGAGCTTGTTCTTCAACTGGTCGACCAGCGCCAGCAGCGCCTTGCCGTCCAGACCATCGAGGCGCGCGGCGAGTACCTTCGCGCCCTTGATTTCCACCGCCGCCGCCGAAAGGTCGTCGCCGGCCGCGCTGGCAGCCTTGGCCTTGAGCTGTTCCAGCTCCTTCTCCAGCGAGCGGTTGCGCTCCAGCAGGGCGCCGAGCTTGTCCAGCAGGTTGTCGCGGCTGCCCTTGACCAGGCTGGCGGCTTCCTTGAGCTGCTCCTCGGCACCGTTCAGGTAGGCCAGCGCCGCCGCGCCGGTGACCGCCTCGATACGGCGTACGCCGGCAGCCACGCCACCCTCGCTGGTGATCTTGAACAGGCCGATGTCGCCGGTGCGGGATACGTGGGTGCCACCGCACAGCTCGACGGAGAAATCGCCGCCCATGCTCAGTACGCGCACCTGGTCGCCGTACTTCTCGCCGAACAGCGCCATGGCGCCCTTGGCCTTGGCGGTGTCGATATCGGTTTCCTCGGTCTCGACCTCGGTGTTGCGACGGATTTCGGCGTTGACGATATCCTCCAGGGCCTTCAGTTGTTCCGCCTTGATCGCCTCGAAGTGGCTGAAGTCGAAACGCAGGCGCTGGCTGTCCACCAGCGAGCCCTTCTGTTGTACGTGGTCGCCCAGTACCTGGCGCAGCGCGGCATGCAGCAGGTGGGTCGCGGAGTGGTTGAGCGCGGTGGCCTGGCGTACCGAGGCGTCGACCTCGGCCTTGACCGCGCCGCCGACGCTCAGGTTGCCCCGGGCGACCACGCCATGGTGCAGGTGCGCGCCGCCAGCCTTGGTGGTATCGCGCACGTCGAAGCGCACGCCAGCCGCCTCGAGGTAGCCACTGTCGCCGACCTGGCCGCCGGACTCGGCGTAGAACGGCGTCTGGTCGAGGACCACGACGCCCTCCTCGCCCTCCTCCAGGCGCTCGACGGCCTGGCCGTCCCTGAACAGCGCGACGATCTGCCCGGCGCCGGAGACGCCCTGATAGCCGAGGAAGCGGGTCTCGCCGTCGACCTTGACCAGGCTGTTGTAGTCCATGCCGAAGGCGCTGGAAGCGCGGGCGCGCTCGCGCTGGGCCTCCATCTCGCGCTCGAAGCCGTCCTCGTCGATGGTCAGCTCGCGCTCGCGGGCGATGTCATTGGTCAGGTCGACCGGGAAGCCATAGGTGTCGTACAGCTTGAACACCACGTTGCCGGGAATCACGCTGCCCTGCAGTTCGGCGAGGTCCTGTTCGAGGATCTTCAGGCCTTGCTCCAGGGTCTTGGCGAACTGTTCTTCCTCGGTCTTCAGCACGCGCTCGATGTGTGCCTGCTGTTGCTTCAGCTCGGGGAAGGCATCGCCCATCTCGGCGACCAGCGCTGCGACGATCTTGTGGAAGAAGGTGCCCCTGGCGCCCAGCTTGTTGCCGTGGCGGCAGGCGCGGCGGATGATCCGCCGCAAGACGTAGCCGCGACCCTCGTTGGACGGCAGTACGCCGTCGGCGATCAGGAAGCTGCAGGAACGGATGTGGTCGGCTACCACCTTCAGCGACGGCGCGTCGTCGTTGGCGCAGCCGATGGCCTCGGCGGAGGCTTTCAGCAGGTTCTGGAACAGGTCGATCTCATAGTTCGAGTGCACGTGCTGGAGTACCGCGCTGACGCGCTCCAGGCCCATGCCGGTGTCCACGCTCGGCGCCGGCAGCGGGTGCATGACGCCGTCCGCGGTGCGGTTGAACTGCATGAACACGTTGTTCCAGATCTCGATGTAGCGGTCGCCGTCCTCTTCCGGCGAACCGGGCGGGCCGCCCCAGATCTCCGGCCCATGGTCGAAGAAGATCTCGGTGCAGGGACCGCAGGGTCCGGTATCGCCCATCGCCCAGAAGTTGTCGGACGCATAGGGCGCGCCCTTGTTGTCGCCGATCCGCACCATACGCTCGGCGGGCACGCCGACTTCCTTGGTCCAGATGTCGTAGGCCTCGTCGTCGGTGGCGTAGACGGTGACCCAGAGCTTTTCCTTGGGCAGGTTCAGCCATTTCTCGCCGGTGAGGAACTCCCAGGCGTAATGGATGGCGTCGCGCTTGAAATAGTCGCCGAAGCTGAAGTTACCCAGCATTTCGAAGAAGGTGTGGTGCCGCGCGGTGTAGCCGACGTTTTCCAGGTCGTTGTGCTTGCCGCCGGCGCGCACGCATTTCTGGCTGGTGGTCGCACGGGTGTAGGCGCGCTTTTCCAGGCCGAGGAAGCAGTCCTTGAACTGGTTCATGCCCGCGTTGGTGAACAGCAGGGTCGGATCGTTCGCCGGGATCAGCGAACTGGAAGCGACACGGGTGTGTCCCTTCTCTTCGAAGAAGCGGAGGAAGGCTTCACGGATTTCAGCGCTTTTCATAGGTTCTTCCACGGAAAATTGGCGGCCACGAATCGCCGGCAAAGGGCCGCATTATATCGGCCCTTGGGCAAGGTTGTAGTGTATTTGCGCGATAGTTATTGCCTATTGCCGACCTTTTCGCTTATGAGCGACGAAAGGCCGCGAAGGCATCCAGTACTTGTCCTATGGACTCGGCGGAAACGTCCAGGTGGGTGACCAGGCGCAAACGCGCCGCCGCGCTGATCCGCACCCCGCGCTCGGCGAGGAAGTCGCGCAGCGCGACCGCCCGCTCGCCGACATCGACATAGACCATGTTGGTCTGCACCGGCTCCACCGCATAGCCCAGTTCGCGCAGCCCGTCGCCCAGGCGCGCGGCGTTGGCGTGGTCGTCGGCCAGGCGTGCCACCTGGTGGTCGAGGGCGTACAGGCCGGCAGCCGCCAACAGGCCGGCCTGGCGCATTCCGCCGCCGACCATCTTGCGCCAGCGACGGGCCTTGCCGATCAGTTCGACGCTGCCGCAAAGCACCGAGCCCACCGGCGCACCGAGGCCCTTGGACAGGCACACCGACACCGAGTCGAAGTGTCGGGTGATCTCGCTGGCGTCTACGCCCAGCTTCACCGCCGCGTTGTACAGGCGCGCGCCATCCAGGTGCAGGGCCAGGCCACGCGCGCGAGTGAAGGCGCGCGCCGCGGCCAGGTAGTCGAGCGGCAGCACCTTGCCCTGCATGGTGTTTTCCAGGGCCAGCAGGCGGGTCCTGGCGAAGTGGAAATCGTCGGCCTTGATCGCCGCCGCGACCTTGTCCAGGTGGAGCGATCCGTCGGCCTCGCCGTCGATCGGCTGCGGCTGGATCGAGCCCAGCACCGCGGCACCGCCGCCCTCGTATTTGTAGGTATGCGCCTGCTGGCCGACGATGTATTCGTCGCCGCGCTCGCAGTGGGCCATCAATCCGAGCAGGTTGCTCATGGTCCCGGTCGGTACGAAGAGCGCCGCGGCGAAGCCCAGGCGCGCCGCCAGTTCGGCCTCCAGGCGGTTGACCGTGGGGTCCTCGCCATAGACGTCGTCGCCCAGTTCGGCCGCGGCCATGGCTTCGCGCATGCCGGCGGTGGGCTGGGTGACGGTGTCGCTGCGCAGGTCGATGACAGGCACGGAGGGCTCCTCGGTTCGGCGGAAAAGCCCGATCCTACGGCGCTCTACCGACAGCCACAAGGGAAGTCGGGAAATCTTCCCGGCCGCAACGGAAACGGAGCGCCGAAGCGCTCCGTCATGTTCGAGAGGGAAGGCCGATACGCCTCAGAGCTTGGCCGGCACCACCAGGATTCCGGCACGCAGGCCGTTCTTCACCCGTGGATTGGGGAAGATGATGCGCGCGCCGACCTCGTCCACCACCCAGCGCGTGCCGCCGATATCCTCGGCCAGCAGGTAGCCCGGCGAGAGTTCGGTGAAGTTGGCCACGTCGTCGTCGAGGTGCAGGCGGAAGTGGTCGCTGTGCTTGATCACCTCGCGCGACACGCTGAACAGCTTGAGGCCGTCGAGCCGGGAGCCGTCCGGCTGTTCCTCGCTGCCGTCGATCAGCAGCTCCAGGCTCCGCTCCAGGCGCTCCAGGTTGACCTCCTGGTTCTCTCCGAACGGACGTGCCTTGCCCAGTTCCAGGGTAAAGGCCTCGGCGCCGAGCTGGCCGTAGGTGTAGGCGCTGAAGGTGATGCCCGGCTTGTTCTGCAACAGCACCGCCTCGATGCCGGCGTCGCGCAGGCGGGCCAGTTCGCTGCGGGAATGCTGGCGGCCCTCGGCCCAGGGGTAGAGGGCGAACTGCTCGATCTTCGAGCCGCGGATCGCGGTATGCAGGTCGTAGTGCAGGTGGACTCGCTCGGTCTTGCTGAAGAACACCTGGGCCAGGCGCTCCAGCTCGGCGGCACGGAAGGCCTCGTTGCCACTGCCCTCCTCGTGGCGACCGTTGAACAGGCGGTTCATGTCCTGTTCGACGTAGCGCTCGCCGCGGCGGATGGCTTCGGGGTTGCCGAACAGGAAGAGGACCCTGGCGGCAGGCTTGAGGGTGCCAGCGGCGACCTTGCGGATCAGCCGTTCGAGCAGTTCGATGGGCGCGGTCTCGTTGCCATGGATACCGGCCGAGAGCAACAGGTCGACGCCGTTGTCGCGGGCGCCGATCGGCGTGACTTCCAGCGCGCCCTCGGCCAGCCAGTGCAGGCGGGTGCCGTCGGCGGTGAGCTGGATCTTCTCGGTCGGCTCGCGGCCGGCCAGGGTCAAGTCGAGCAGTTTGCCGAGGGCGAGCATGGGATGTCCTCAGTCAGTGGGTGTGGTCGCAGCCGCAGTCGGGGCCGTGCTCGTGGTCGTCGCCCTCTTCGATCGGCTCCATCTCCAGTTGCAGGCTGACCAGATTGGTCGCCATCGGCCGCAGCAGCAGGTTGGTGTATTCGGTATCGCCGTCTTCGACGTCGACGCCGATCAGCAACTGGCCGTTGCCGGCTTGCTGGACCCACACTTCCTTGCCCTGCCAGACCACGGCGAAACGGGTGCAGGAAGTTTCCAGCTGGGTGCCGTCGGTATCTTCGAGGATCAGTTGCAGGCTATCGGACATGGTGGCGAGGCTCTCAATCGAGTTGGAAGGAATAAACCGAGCCCAGTTTAAGGATCTGCGTCAGTTCATCCAATGCCGTCCGGCACTCCAGCAGCAGTTGCGGGTCGGCCAGGTCGGTTTCGCTCAGGCGGTCGCGGTAGTGCCGGTCGACCCATGCTACCAGCGTGTCGTACAGGCCGGCGCTCATGATCACCCCCGGATTCACCGCTGCCAGCTCCCGCTCCTGCAGCGCCACGCGCAAGCGCAGGCAGGCCGGGCCGCCGCCGTTCTGCATGCTCTGCTTGAGGTCGAAGACCTTCACTTCGCGGATCGGGCCGTCGTCGCCGGTGAGCTGGTCCAGGTAGTTCCAGACCCGCGGGTTGTTCCGACACTCCTCCGGTACCACCAGCAGCATCGAACCGTCGGCCTTCGACAGCAGTTGGCTGTTGAACAGGTAGGACTTCACCGCGTCCTCCACCGCGACCTGGTCGCGCGGCACGCAGATGGCGCGGAAGCGGCCGCCGCGGCGGCCAAGCTTGTCGTGCAGTTCGGCAAGGACCTTCTCGGTATCGAGGAAGGCGTCCTCGTGATGGAACAGCACCTCGCCATTGCCCACCGAGATCACATCGTTGTGGAACACGCCCTGGTCGATCACCGCCGGGTTCTGTTGAGCGTAGACCACTCCGGTCTCGCTCAGCCCGTGCAGACGCGCGACGGCCTGGCAGGCTTCCAGGGTCTGGCGCGCCGGATAGCGTTGCGGCGCCGGGAAGCGACTGTCGAAGGCGCTGCGACCGAAGACGAAGAACTCCACGCCGGCATCGCCATAGTCCTTGCAGAAGCGCGTGTGGTTGGCCGCGCCTTCGTCGCCGAACTGGCTCACTGCCGGCAGCGCCGCGTGATGGGCGAAATGCCGCTCGTCGTTGAACATCGCCGCCAGCACGCGGCTGGTGGTGGGATGCTCAATGGATCGGTGGAACTTGCAGTTCAGGTTGGCCGCGGTGAAATGCACGCGGCCATCGGCGGTGTCGGCACTCGGGCTGACCGTGGCGGCATTGGCGGTCCACATGCTCGAAGCCGAGCTGCAGGCGGCGAGCAGAGGCATCGCTTCCTTCGCCGCGCGGCGGATCACCTCCTCGTCGCTGCCGGAGAAGCCCAGGCTACGCAGCGCAGCGGTATCCGGGCGGGCTTGCGGAGCGAGTACCCCCTGCTTGAAACCCATCTCCATCAGCGCCTTCATCTTCGCCAGGCCCTGCTTCGCCGCTTCCTTCGGGTTGGACACCGCCTGGCTGTTGCTTTGCGAAGCGACATTGCCGTAGGACAGGCCGCCGTAGTTGTGGGTCGGGCCGACCAGGCCGTCGAAATTCACTTCATGGGCATTCATAGGCTGATCCCGGGAGTCAGGGTGGCAGGAAGGGACACGCTGGGGCTTTCCAGCGAGGCGACCGGATAGGCGCAGTAATCGGCGGCGTAGTAGGCGCTCGGCCGGTGGTTGCCGGACGCGCCGATACCGCCGAACGGCGCGCTGCTGGCGGCGCCGGTGAGCTGCTTGTTCCAGTTGACGATGCCGGCGCGGCTTTCCACGAGGAACTGCTCGAAACGCTCGCGGGAATCCGACAGCAACCCGGCGGCCAGGCCGTACTGGGTGGCGTTGGCTTCACGGATCGCCGCAGCGAAATCGGAGTAGCGGATCACTTGCAACAGCGGCCCGAAGAACTCTTCGTCCGGTCGCTCGGCCACCGCGCTGACGTCGAGGATGCCCGGGGTCAGCAGGGCGGCGCCGTCGATCGGCTGGGTCATCGCCAGCAGCGGCTGTGCGCCCTTGCCGATCAAATGCTCCTGGGCCTTGAGCAGGTGCTCGGCGGCGCTCAGCGAAATCACCGCGCCCATGAACGGCGCCGGCTGTTCGTCGAAGCGACCGACCCGCAGGGTAGCGCTGACCGCCACCAGGCGCGCCAGCAGTGCGTCGCCCCAGGCGCCCTGCGGCACCAGCAGGCGGCGGGCGCAGGTGCAACGCTGGCCTGCGGAGATGAAGGCGGACTGGATGATGGTGTAGACGGCGGCGTCGAGGTCGGCGACCTCCTCCACCACCAGCGGGTTGTTGCCGCCCATCTCCAGCGCCAGGATTTTCTGCGGCTGGCCGCCAAACTGGCTGTGCAGCAGGTTGCCGGTGCGACTGGACCCGGTGAAGAACAGACCGTCGAGCCCACGGTGGGCGGCCAGCGCGACGCCGGTTTCGCGACCGCCCTGGACCAGGTTGAGCACGCCGGCCGGCAGGCCGGCCTGGATCCAGGCCTTGAGCGTCAGCTCGGCGACCTTCGGGGTCAGCTCGCTGGGCTTGAACACCACGCAGTTACCGGCCAGCAGCGCCGGGACGATATGCCCGTTGGGCAGGTGGCCGGGGAAATTGTAGGGACCGAATACCGCCACCACGCCATGCGGCTTGTGCCGTAGCACGGCGGTAGCGTCGGCCAGCGGACCGGATTTCTCGCCGGTGCGCTCGCGGAACGCCTGCACCGAGATCGCCACCTTGTTGACCATGCTGGTCACTTCGGTGGCCGACTCCCACAGCGGCTTGCCGGTTTCCTCGCCGATCACTCGGGCCAGCTCGTCGGCGCGGGACTTGAGGGTCGCAGCGAAGCGCTCGAGCAACTCGATGCGCTGCTCCAGCGGGCGCCGCGCCCAGGCCGGGAAGGCCTCGCGGGCGGCGCGCACGGCGGCGTCGACCTGGGTGGCGTCAGCGCCGCGCCCGGACCAGACCACGCCCTGGCCAACCGGGTCGAGGGACTCCAGGGTCTCGCCCTGGCCCGCCAGCCACTGGCCGGCAATGTAATGGGTACTCATCATCGACTCCTCGGGCGCCCTCGCCGGGACGCCTCCATCAGGCTTTCAAGCGCGCTTCTGCGCCGACAGCGGCACCGCGCGTACCGAGGCGCCGGCCGACAGGCGCAGGCGCTTGGCAGTCAGCGGATCGACCACCAGGGTGCCGGCGGCGGCCCGCGCCGGCGCGGCGGTGATGCGACAGTCTTCGCGCTTGCGGTTGTGGATCAGGTAGGGCTCGGCGTCGTCGCCGGGAGTGCCCACCGCCAGCACCAGGTTCTGGCTCTCGGCGATGGCGCGGATCTTGTCGGTCTCGGCCTCGATCGCCGGGCCGGCGTCGAAGATGTCGACGTAGCCCTGGTAGCTGAAGCCCTCGGCCTTGAGCATGGCCAGCGCCGGCTCGGTGTTCGGATGGACGCGGCCGATCACCCCGCGCGCCTCCTCGGAGAGGAAGCAGGTGTAGAGCGGGAACTTCGGCATCAGCTCGGCGATGAAGGCCTTGTTGCCGACCCCGGTGAGGTAGTCGGCCTGGGAGAATTCCATCTTGAAGAAGTGCCGGCCGAGGCTTTCCCAGAATGGCGAACGCCCCTCCTCGTCGGACATGCCGCGCATCTCGGCGATCAGCTTGTCGCCGAACAGGTGGCGGAATTCGGCGATGAACAGGAAGCGCGCGCGCGACAGCAGCTTGCCGTTGAGGCCGCTGCGGTGGTCGGCGTGGAGGAACAGCGAGCACAGCTCGGAATTGCCGGTCAGGTCGTTGGCCAGGAACAGCGTGGGGATCTCGCGATGGATGTTGAGTTCCTGCGAGGCGCTCACGGTGAGGCCGACCCGGTAGTTGTACCAGGGTTCGCGAAGCCCCACCGCTCCGGCGATGGCGGAGATGCCGACGACCTTGCCGGCGTCGTCCTCGAGGACGAACAGGTAGTCGGCGTCGCCGCGTTCGGCCTCGCCGCGGAAGGCCTTCTCGGCCCAGCTGACGCGATGCTGCAGGCGCTGCTCGTTGGCCGGCAGGGTGGTCAGACCGGTACCGGTGCTGCGCGCCAGCTCGATCAGGGCCGGCAGGTCGGCGCTGGTAACAGGACGTACGATCATGACTGGCTCCTTCAGACCGCTACCAGGCGCACGCTGGCGCCTTCGCCGACGCCCAGGGCCTCGGCGGCTTCAACACTCAGGGCCACCGGCTTGCCGGGCGCCCAGTCCAGGTCCAGCACGACCGCGCGGAAGTCCTGCAACTGGCCGTTGGTGACCAGGTATGGACGCCCGCTCTTCGGCGCCTCGCCGATCTTCACCGGAACCACCCGGCTCTGGGCGATCGAGCGAATCCCCGAGGTACGCGCGTGCAGGGTCGGGCCGCCATCGAAGATGTCGATGTAGTTGTCGGTCTCGAAGCCTTCGCGCATCAGGATATCGAAGGTGATCTGCGCTCGCGGGTGGACCTGGCCCATGGACTCCTGGGCGGCATCCGGCAACAGTGGCACATAGATCGGATAGTGCGGCATGAGTTCGGCGAGGAAGGTGCGGCTCTTCAGCCCGGAGAGCTTTTCCGCCTCGATGTAGTTCAGGTCGAAGAAGTTGCGCCCGACCGCGTTCCAGAACGGCGATTCGCCCTGCTCGTCACTGTAGCCGACGATCTCCACCACCACCGCGTCGGCGAAGCGCTCCGGATGGCTGGCCATGAACAGCAGGCGACCGCGCGAGTTGAGTTCGGCATAGACGCTCTGCACCAGGTCGCGCTGTACGTAGAAACTGGTCAGCAGGCTGTTGCCGGTAAGGTCGTGGCACAGCGAGAGGACATGGATCTTGTTGTGGATCGACAGCGAGCGCGAGGCGTGCACGAAGGTTTCATTGCGGAAGCTGTAGAACGGTTCCGAGAACCCGGCCGAGGCGACGATCGCCGAGCAGCCGACCAGCTCGCCGCTGGCGCTGTCCTCGAGGACGAAGAAATAGCTTTCCTCGCCGTTGTAGCTCACCTCCGCGGCGAACGAGGCCTCGGAAGCGAGGATCTTGTCGCGCAGGCGTTCGGCGTCATCCGGCAAGGACGTGACGCCTACCGGGCTGTCCGCCGCCAGACGCTGCACCTGTGGCAGGTCGGCCGCTTGGGCGGGGCGCATCACCAACATGGCGTCACTCCTTTCTCAGACAACGATGATTGCCGCATCCATGCGCGGGACCGCGGCACCTTCCTGTGCCACGGTTTCGAACGTCCAGCAGGGAAGATCCCGCGCCACGCACGGCGGCACGGTTCCCGGCTCCGGCGCGGGCCGCTCCGGGATGTCGCATCGGGTGCCCCGGCCTGCGCCGGGGCCCCGTGGGTTCGCTCAGCCGCGGACCAGCTTGGCCACGGCGCGCTCGAAGCGCTCCAGGCCTTCGTCGATCTCGGCGTCGTCGATCACCAGGCTCGGCGCGAAGCGCACCACGTCCGGGCTGGCCTGGAGCACCATGACCGCCTCTTTCTCGGCGGCGTTGAGCACATCCCTGGCCTTGCCCTTCCACTCGTCGGTCAGCGCCGCACCGATCAGCAGGCCCATGCCGCGGATCTCGTCGAAGATGCCGTACTCCTGGCCGATCTTCTGCAGGCGGGACTTGAAGCGCTCATGCTTGGCCTTCACGCCATCCAGCACTTCCGGGGTATTGATCACGTCCAGCGCCGCCTCGGCCACCGCCGACGCCAGCGGGTTGCCGCCGTAGGTGGTGCCGTGGGTGCCGACCGACAGGTGCTTGGCGATCTCGCCGGTGGTCAGCATCGCACCGATAGGGAAGCCGCCGCCCAGGCTCTTGGCGCTGGAGAGGATGTCCGGGACCACGCCGTAGTGCATGTAGGCGAACAGCTCGCCGACCCGGCCCATGCCGCTCTGGACCTCGTCGAAGACCAGCAGCGCGTTGTGCTCGTCGCACAGCTTGCGCGCCCCTTCCAGGTAGGCCTGCTGCGCCGGCAGCACGCCGCCCTCGCCCTGGATCGGTTCCAGCACCACGGCGCAGGTCTTGTCGGAGATCGCCGCCTTCAGCGCTTCCAGGTCGTTGTAGGGAACGTGGGTGATACCCTCGAACTTGGGCCCGAAGCCATCGGAATACTTCGGCTGGCCGCCGACGTTGACGGTGAACAGGGTGCGCCCGTGGAAGCTGTTGCTGGCGGCGATGATCTCGTACTTCTGCGGGCCGTAGACATCGTTGGCGTAGCGGCGAGCCAGCTTGAAGGCCGCCTCGTTGGCTTCGGCGCCGGAATTGGCGAGGAACACCCGCTCGGCGAAGGTGGCGTCCACCAGCTTGCGCGCCAGGCGCAGGGCCGGCTCGTTAGTGAAGACGTTGGAAACGTGCCAGATGCGCTGGGCCTGCTCGGTGAGCGCCTTGACCAGCGCCGGATGCGCGTGGCCCAGGGAGGTCACGGCGATGCCGCCGGCGAAATCGATCAGTTCGCGGCCGCTCTGGTCCCAGACGCGCGATCCCTCGCCTCGCACCGGAATGAAGGCGGCGGGGGCGTAGTTGGGGACCATATACCGGTCGAAATCGGCACGTTCTACCTGCGCATGGGGAGCGGACATCGGTGTTTCTCCTGCCTGAAGGCGGCTATCGATGAAAGGATTGTAGGGATTGGGACCGGGCCGGCATTGCCGCCATGCGACAACTTGTTATAGCGCCAACCCGGGAATTTCCGCGGCTTTCGGAAATGCGACAGAAAGCATCGGGAAGGCGCAGTGTAAACGCGCGATGCACTCGGGTGCATACTTCTTCTACGCCGCCCCGCGGGCGGGAACAGCAGGGAAACAAGCCATGCCCATCGAGGGAATCGACTACCGTCTCGTCTTCGCCTCCGACGTCAATCCGCGCGACGGCCTCGGCCTGGAGTGCTGGCGCGGCGAACAGCCGCTGTTCGAGGTCTTTCGCGACGACGTCGGCCGGCGTTTCGTGGTCAACCTGTTCGCCAGCGACGTTCCGCTGGAACTGCTGGAGGCGATCATTCCGACGGCCCGTCGCGAACTCGGCGACTTCCCGAGGCGATCCGCCTCCCGGGGCGTCGCAAAGCCCGGCTGAAACCGCCGCGCCGTTGGCGATCAGCCGCGTTCGACGGGAGTGAAGGTCGTCTCGAAGGCGCTGCCGCCGCGCCGCTGGTTGCGGTCCTCGCGCGGAGTGACGCCGAAGAAGTTGCGGTAGGCGCTGGAGAAATGCGGCCCGGAAGAGAAACCGCAGGACAGGCCGATCTGGATGATCGACTTGCTGGTCTGCATCAGCATCTGCCGCGCGCGGTTCAGGCGCAGCTCCAGGTAGTACTGGCTGGGTACGCGGTTCAGGTATTGCTTGAAGATCCGTTCCAACTGGCGCCGCGAAACACACACATGCTGGGCGATCTCGTCGGTGGTCAGTGGCTCCTCGATATTGGCTTCCATCAGCAGTACCGCCTGGGTCAGCTTCGGATGGCTGGAGCCGAGGCGATTCTTCAGCGGGATGCGCTGGCGCTCGTTGCCTTCGCGAATGCGCTCCACCACCAGCTCCTCCGAGACCGCGCCGGCCAGTTCAGCGCCATGGTCGCGGGACAGCAGCGCCAGCAGCAGGTCGAGTACCGCCATGCCGCCGCAGGCGGTCATGCGGTCGCGATCCCACTCGAACAGGTGATTGGTGGCGATGACCTTGGGGAAGCGCTCGGTGAAGTCATCGTGCCAACGCCAGTGCACCGCGGCGCGATAGCCGTCGAGCAGGCCGAGCTGGGCCAGCGGGTAGATGCCGGCGGACAGCGCGCCGATCGCCGCTCCCGAACGCGCCAGTTGCTTGAGCGCCAGGCCCAGCGCTGGCGACACCGCCGCCGGCGCCTCGTCGGCGACCAGGAACAGCCGCGAGCATTGCTCCAGCCTGCCGTTCCAGGCCGTTCCCGGCAGGCGCCAGCCCTCCTCTTCGGCCGGCGCTTCGGCGAGCAGGAACAGCGGCTCGTAGAGCGCCTCGGGGTGCAACCGCCGGGCCGCCCGCAGGGCTTCCTCGGCAAGCGATAGCGTCAGCGCGCGGGTGGCGGGCCAGAGGAGGAAACCGATGCGTTGGGGTTGGGGTTGGGCAGTCATGGGAGCAGCTTAGCCGGCCTCTGCGATGAATGTTACTTGAGGCTGCCGGAGAGGAACTGCTTGAGGCGGTCCGACTGCGGGTTGGCGAGGACTTCCTTCGGGCAGCCGTGTTCCTCGACCAGGCCCTTGTGCAGGAACACCAACTGGTTCGACACCTCGCGGGCGAAACCCATCTCGTGGGTCACCACCACCATGGTGCGGCCTTCCTGGGCCAGGTCCTGCATGACCTTCAGCACTTCGCCCACCAGTTCGGGGTCGAGCGCCGAGGTCGGCTCGTCGAACAGCATCACTTCCGGCTCCACCGCCAGCGCCCGGGCGATCGCCACGCGCTGCTGCTCGCCGCCGCTCATGTGCGCCGGGTAGGCGTCCTTGCGGTGCGCCACGCCGACCTTGGCCAGGTAGTGCTCGGCCTTCTCGATGGCTTCCTTCTTCGACACGCCGAGCACATGCACGGGCGCCTCGATGACGTTCTCCAGGGCGCTCATGTGCGACCACAGGTTGAAATGCTGGAACACCATCGACAGGCGCGAGCGCATGCGCTGCAACTGGCGGGAGTCGGCGGCCTTCAGCGCGCCGTCGCGGCCGGGCACCAGCTTCAGCTCCTCGCCGTTGAGCAGGATCTTGCCGGCGTGCGGCTGTTCCAGCAGGTTTATGCAGCGCAGAAAGGTGCTCTTGCCGGAACCGCTCGAGCCGATGATGCTGATCACGTCGCCCGCTTTCGCCGCCAGCGAGACGCCCTTGAGCACCTCGTGGCTACCGTAGCGCTTGTGCAGGTCTTGGACTTCCAGTTTGTACATGTGTGTGTTCTCGGCTAATCAGTCGCTGAGCAAGCGTCCCTGACGGATCGGTTGACGACCGGCCACCTTGGCCAGCCAGAGTCCCGGCTGCGCGTAGCGCATCCGTTCGATGGCGAAAAGCACGCCGGAAACCCCGGCGCACACGGTGCTGGCACGGTCGGCCAGGGGATCGATGACCTGGAACAGCGGTTCGCCCGCCTCCACCCATTCGCCCGGCCGGCGCAGGAAACTCACCACGCCGGTATGCGGGGCGTGGACGTATTCGGTGCCCTCGAAGGGCAAGCCTTCGCAGCAGGCTTCGGGCGCCGCCGGCCATTCGCCCTCGACGAAGCCCTGCTCGGCGAGGAAGGCCAGGATCGCCGCGGCGTTGGCCTCGGCCTGCTGCACGGTGGTGTCGGCCTGGCCGCCGAGTTCGACGGTGGTCGCCAGGCAGGCCAGCGGCAGCTCGGCGCGCGGATACAGGCGCGACAGGCGCAGCCACGGCACCGAGCAGGCCTCGTCGAAGGAACCGCCGCCGGACTCCTCGGCGAGCAGCCCGACGGCGGCGCCCAGGCGTGCGGCCAGGGAGGCGAAGGCGGGCCATTGCTGCGGCAGGGTATAGAGATGGATGGCGGCCTCGAAGTCGCAATGCAGGTCGAGCACCAGGTCGGCGTCGCAGGCGTGGCGATACAGCAGGCGCTGCATGCCCTCCAGTTCCGAGGTCGCCGGCGGCAGGGCGTCCAGCGCCGCGCGCAGGGCCTGGCGGACCAGCGCGACATTGGCCGCCGGATCGCTGCCGAGACGCTCGCCGACGCTGTCGATCACCGCGTCCAGCAGGTCGGGGAAATCGCGATTGAAGTTGCGCCCGCTGCTCATTTCGAAGCGCCCCTGGTGCAGCGCCTGGATCATCTGCCCGAGACCGACCGGATTGGCCACCGGCACCAGCTCGACGGTGCCGCGCAGGCGGCCTTCCGCCTCCAGCAGGCGCAACCGCTGCTTCAGCTCCCAGGCGGTGCGCATGCCCGGCAACTCGTCGGCGTGCAGGCTGGACTGGATGTAGACCTTGCGCGCGCCGCAGCCGAAGCGGAACACGCTCAGGCGCTTCTCGCTTCCCAGGGTGCTCCACGGCAGCAGGTGGTCGATACGCTCCATGCGGTCCTCCGGATCAGGATTTGCGCGGCGCCAGGTAGGCCAGCCAGCGGCGCTCGGCAAGCTTGAACAGGCGCACCAGGATGAAGGTCAGGCACAGGTAGAACAGGCCAGCGGTGATGAACGCCTCGAACGGCAGGTAGTACTGCGAGTAGACGGTCCGCGCGGCGCCGGTGATGTCCACCAGGGTGACGATGGACGCCAGGCTGGTGGTCTGCAGCATCATGATCACTTCGTTGCTGTACTGCGGCAGGGCGCGCCGCAGTGCCGACGGCAGGAGGATGCGGCGGTACATCTTCAGGCGCGACATGCCCATCGCCTTGGCCGCCTCGATCTCGCCATGGGGCGTGGCCTTCAGGCTGCCGGCGAGGATCTCGGCGGTATAGGCGCTGGTGTTGATGGCGAACGCCAGGCAGGCGCAGAAGGAGGCGTTCGACAACCAGGGCCACAGCGCGCTCTCGCGCACCGCGTCGAACTGCGCCAGGCCGTAGTAGATCAGGAACAGCTGGACCAGCATCGGCGTGCCGCGGATCACGTAGGTGTAGAGCCAGGCCGGGAAGTTCACCAGCGGCTGCTTGGAGACCCGCATCAGCGCCAGCGGCACCGCCAGCAGCAGGCCGATCAGCAGGGAGATCGAGAGCAGCTTGAGGGTGACCAGCAGGCCGTCGAAATAGAGCGGAAGGCTGTCCCAGATGACGGAGAAATCGAAGATCACGATAGGGCCCCTTGACTCACAGTTCCGCGGTTTTCACGCCGACCGAATAGCGGCGTTCGAGCAGGCGCAGCAACAGCAGCGACACGCTGGTCACCAGCAGGTACAGGCCGGCCACGGCGAGGTAGTAGGTGAACGGCTCGCGGGTCGCATCGGAGGCCTGCTTGGCCTTGAACATCATGTCCTGCAGGCCGACCACGGAAATCAGCGCGGTGGCCTTGACCAGCACCAGCCAGTTGTTGGTGAAGCCGGGGATCGCCAGGCGGATCATCTGCGGCACCTGGATGCGGAAGAACACCTGGCGGTGGCTCATGCCATAGGCGTAGCCGGCCTCGCCCTGGCCCTTGGGAATCGCCATGAAGGCGCCGCGGAAGGTTTCCGAGAGATAGGCGCCGAAGATGAAGCCGAGGGTGCCGACGCCGGACACGAAGGGATTCAGGTCGATGTAGTCGTCGTAGCCGAGTTGCGGGGCGACCCAGTTCAGCAGGCCCTGGCCGCCGTAGAAGATCAGCAGGATCAGCACCAGGTCGGGGATGCCGCGCACTACCGTGGCGTACAGGTCGCCGCACCAGGCCAGCCAGCGCACCGGCGACAGGCGGAAGGCCGCGCCCAGCAGGCCGAGGACGATGGCCAGGAGCATGGAAAGCAGGGCCAGCTGGAGAGTCAGCCAGGCGCCATCGACGATGGTCGCACCGTAGCCAGTGATCATCAAAACGGTACCTCTATGCAGCTAATGCAGCGCTAAAGCAGTGGCGTCCAGTCAATAAAAAAGTGGCACAAACAGCGCGAGGCGTCGCGGACGTTTGTGCCACCTCTGACGGATAGCGTCAGTTCGAACCGTAGACGTCGAAGCTGAAGTACTTGTCCTGGATCTGCTTGTACTTGCCGTTGGCGCGCAGCGCGTCGATGGCCGCGTTGAACTTGCCGGCCAGCTCGCTATCGCCCTTGCGCACGGCGATGCCGACGCCTTCGCCGAAGTACTTGGCATCGGTCAGTTGCGGACCGACGAAGGCGTAGCCCTTGCCGGCATCGGTCTTGAGGAAGCCGTCCTCGAGGTTCACCGAGTCGGCGACCACCGCGTCGAGGCGACCGGCCACCAGGTCCATGTTGGCTTCCTGCTGGGAGTTGTAGCGCACCACTTCGACGCCGGCCGGGGTCAGTTCGGCGGAGGCGTAGCGGTCGGCGGTACTGCCACGCAGCACGCCGGCCTTCTTGCCCTTCAGGTCGGCCTTGGGATCGTTGAGGCTGGCGCCTTCCTTCATCACGAAGCGCGCCGGGGTGTTGTAGTACTTGTTGGTGAAGTCGACCGAACGCTTGCGCTCGTCGGTGATGGTCATCGACGAGAGGATCGCATCGATCTTGCGCACCTTGAGTGCCGGGATCAGGCCGTCGAACTCCTGCTCGACCCACTTGCACTGCACCTTCATCTCTTCGCAGAGGGCATTGCCGATATCCACGTCGAAGCCTGCCAACTGGCCGTCCGGGGTCTTCAGCGAGAACGGCGGGTAGGCCGCCTCGATGCCGATGCGCACCGGCTTGTCGGCGGCGAAAGTGGGCAGGGAGAGCACGGACAGCGCCAGGGCGCCGAGAAGTGCGAGCTTCTTCATCTGGAACTCCTTCGAAGGGGATGGCATCGATTGGCAGGAGAAATAGAACCTTGCCCAGGCTGCCGACGGATATGCGTGATCACCGGCTCTTGCGCATGGCGCCTTCTCGTGGACAGGGCGCCAGCTGGGGTGAGCGGCATTCTAGCGACAGGCCGAAAGTGGTTATTTCTTCAATGCGACAACTAATTATAAAAGCACCGAAGAGGGCATTCGGCGATATTGACAGGCAGCGACATTTGTGCCCGGAAAGCGCGAAGTGTAATCAATGAGTAAAGCAAATCTCAAGCCATAAATTGCCAATTCCTTCTCCTTCAATGGCTTGGCCGCTACGACTCACCTCGACTGCTACCCCGTGTCGCACCTTGGCTGTGCGTGGCGTTTCCTCTCGCCCCAATTATGCGCAGGCGCGCATCACCGAAGTGTTACCGCCGCCCCATTCCCGGCGCGAGCCCATTCGAAACGCCCTCCTCCTCGGCCCGCGCCAAATGAAAGACCCCGCGCGGCTCGCACCGCGCGGGGTCGTTTCGGATCAGGCGGAAGTCAGGCGGCCTGCATCGAGCGATGGGTCTCGATCAGGTGCTGGACCACGCCCGGGTCGGCAAGGGTGGAGATGTCGCCGAGGGTGTCGTACTCGGCCGCGGCGATCTTGCGCAGGATGCGCCGCATGATCTTGCCCGAACGGGTCTTCGGCAGTCCCGGCGCCCACTGGATCACATCCGGCGTGGCGATCGGACCGATCTCGCGGCGAACCCATTGCTTCAGCTCCTGGCGCAGCGCCTCGCTCGGCTCGACCCCGGAGTTGAGGGTGACGTAGACATAGATGCCCTGCCCCTTGATGTCGTGCTGCATGCCGACCACCGCCGCCTCGGCGACCTTCGGGTGGGCGACCATCGCGCTTTCCACCTCGGCGGTGCCCATGCGGTGGCCGGAGACGTTGAGCACGTCGTCGACCCGCCCGGTGATCCAGTAGTAGCCGTCCTCGTCGCGGCGCGCGCCGTCGCCGGTGAAGTACATGCCCTTGAAGGTCTTGAAGTAGGTGTCGACGAAGCGGTCATGGTCGCCGAACAGGGTCCGCGCCTGGCCCGGCCAGGAGTCGAGGATCACCAGGTTGCCCTCGGCGGCGCCCTCGATCAGGTTGCCGAGGTTGTCCACCAGCGCCGGGACCACGCCGAAGAACGGCTTGGCCGCGGAGCCCGGCTTCATCGCATGGGCGCCCGGCAACGGGGTCATCAGGCAGGCGCCGGTCTCGGTCTGCCACCAGGTGTCGACGATCGGGCAGCGCGACTGGCCGACGGTCTCGTAGTACCACTGCCAGGCTTCCGGGTTGATCGGCTCGCCCACCGAACCGAGCAGACGCAGGCTGGAACCGTCGGCACCGGCCACCGCCGCCTTGCCTTCGGCCATCATCGCGCGGATCGCGGTCGGCGCGGTGTAGAGGATGTTGACCTTGTGCTTGTCGATGATTTTCGCCACGCGGGTCACGTCGGGGTAGTTCGGCACGCCCTCGAACAGAATGGTGGTGGCGCCGTTGGCCAACGGGCCATAGACGATGTAGGTGTGGCCGGTGACCCAGCCGATGTCGGCGGTGCACCAGTAGACTTCGCCCGGACGGTAGTCGAAGACCCGCTCGTGGGTCAGCGAGGCGTACACCAGGTAGCCGCCGGTGGTATGCAGCACGCCCTTCGGCTTGCCGGTGGAGCCGGAGGTGTAGAGGATGAACAGCGGGTCCTCGGCGCCCATTTCCTTGGGTGCGCAAGTGCTGCCGGCAACCTTCATCAGGTCGTCGTACCAGACGTCGCGGTGCTGGTTCCACTTGATCTCCGCACCGGTACGCTTGCAGACGATGATCTTCTGCACGCTGGAGGTTTCCGGGTTGGTCAGGGCGTCGTCGACATTGGCCTTCAGCGGAGTGCGCTTGCCGCCGCGCACGCCTTCGTCGGCGGTGATCACCACCTTCGACTTGCAATCGATGATGCGCCCGGCCAGGGCCTCGGGGGAGAAGCCGCCGAAGACCACCGAGTGGATCGCGCCGATGCGGGTGCAGGCGAGCATGGCGACCACGGCCTCGGGGATCATCGGCATGTAGATGGTCACTACGTCGCCGCGGTGCACGTCCTGCCCGCGCAGGGCGTTGGCGAACTTGCAGACCTGCTCGTGGAGCTGGCGGTAGGTGATTTCCTGGTGGTCGGCGGGATCGTCGCCTTCCCAGATGATCGCCACCTGGTCGCCGCGTTCGGCGAGGTGACGGTCGAGGCAGTTGTGCGACACGTTGAGGGTGCCGTCGGCGAACCACTTGATGTCCACGTGATGGTCGTCGAAGGAGGTCTGCTTGACCTTCTCGAACGGCTTGATCCAGTCGATCCGCTGGGCCTGCTCGCGCCAGAAGCCGTCGGGGTTGACGACGGACTGCTGGTACATCGTCTTGTAGGTGGCTTCGTCGGTGAAGGTCCGTGCCACCGCTTCCGGGTGCACGGGGTACAGGGATGCCGCAGACATGGCTTTAACCTCGGTACGTGAGTGTTGTTTTTGTTGTGCCCAGTTGTAGCGAGCGCACACCCCACGAACCATACGACCATGGTCTTACCACTGCGCGACAGCGCCGATAGTAGCTATAAGCCGCGCCGATCGTAGCCTTGCGCCAGCGGCGGAGCGCGTCCCGCGCCCCGCCGCCGCGACCTCAACTCATGCCCAGCAGGCCCGGCAGCCACAGCGAGATCAACGGCACGTAGGTCACCAGGATCAGGAACAGCAGCAGGATCATCAGCCACGGCAGCGCCGCGCGGATGGTCGCCCCCAGCGGCATGCCGGTGACCGCCGAAGTGACGAACAGGTTGAGGCCGACCGGCGGGTGTACCAGGCCGATCTCCATGTTCACCACCATGACGATGCCCAGGTGGATCGGGTCGATGCCCAGCTTCATGGCGATGGGGAAGAAGATCGGCGCCAGGATCAGCACGATCGCCGAGGGCTCCATGAAGCTGCCGGCGACCAGCAGCACCACGTTGACCATCAGCAGGAAGCCGATCGGGGTCAGGCCTTCCTGCACCACCCATTCGGTGATCTGCTGGGGGATCTGCTCGGTGGTCAACACGTGGGCGAAGAGCATGGCATTGGCGATGATGAACATCAGCATGATGCTCAGCCGCCCCGACTCCAGCAGCACCTTGGGACAGTCGCGCAGGCGCATGTCCTTGTACACGAACAGCGCGACGAAGGCCGAATACACCGCCGCCACCGCCGCCGCCTCGGTGGGGGTGAACAGCCCGGAATAGATGCCGCCGAGGATGATCACCAGCAGCAACAGGCCCCAGCCTGCACGGCGTGCGGCGGCCAGCCACTCGCGGAAGCTGGCGCGCGGCTGCGCCGGCAGCTTCTTGACCCGCGCGACGATGTAGATCACCACCATCAGGATCACCCCGAGCAACAACCCCGGAACCACCCCGGCGACGAACAGCTTGCCCACCGAGGTCTCGGTGGCGGCGGCGTAGACCACCATCACGATCGATGGCGGGATGAGGATGCCCAGGGTCCCGGCATTGCAGATGATCCCCGCGCCGAAGGCGCGCGGATAGCCGGAGCGGACCATGCCGGCCACGGCGATCGAGCCGACCGCCGCCACTGTCGCCGGCGACGAACCGGACAGCGCGGCGAACAGCATGCAGGCAAGCACCGCAGCGATCGCCAGGCCGCCGCGGATATGCCCGACGCAGGCATTGGCGAAGTCGATCAGGCGCCGCGCCACGCCACCGGTGGTCATGAACGCGCCGGAGAGCAGGAAGAACGGGATCGCCAGCAGGGTGTAGGCCTCGGAGGTCTCGAACAGCTTGATCGCCAGCGAGCGCACCGAATCCGGGCTGAACAGCAGGATCGTCAGGGCGCCGGACAGCCCCAGGGAGATGGCGATGGGCACGCCGATGAACATGAACAGGAACAGCAGCAGGAACAGGATCAGCACGGTCATGGACGGTTCTCCCCGGCCTCTTCGCCGGCCAGTTTGGAGGCCTCGGCGGCCTCGTCGGCGAGGCCCAGCCCGAGCTGGCGACCGCGCAACAGGTTGACGAGGATTTCCAGGTAGCGCAGCAGCACCAGGCCGAAGCCGACCGGCACCACCACCGCGATGTAGGCCTGGAGGATGCCGAAGTGGTCGAGGTCCTCGGCGCCGATGCCGGCGACGAACAGGGTCTTCACCCAGTCGTAGCTGGCGACCATGAACAGCCCGGCGTAGCCCAGGCAGCAGAGGCAGGCGAGTATCCCGATCAGGCGCTGCAAGGGACGCGGCGCCAGGCGCACCAGGGCATCCACCCCGAGGTGGCCGGCGGTGCGTACGCCGTAGGCGATGCCGAGGAAGATCAGCCAGCCGAACAGCGCCTTGGTCAGCGCGTTGCTCCAGGACATATCCTGGGCTACCCCGAGGATCGCGTCGCCCATCGAGTACAGCGGAGCCCGCAGTGTCGGCAGGCGGTCGCCGAGGTCGTAGAACAGGGTGAAGACGTTGGTCATCACCACATAGAGGAAGGTCACCAGCGTCATCGCCGCCAGCAGGAAGGCGATAGCGCCCTCCTCGAAGCGGTTCCAGACGCGCACGAGTCGATTCATCGCAGCGTTCTCCACAATGCCCCGCCCGGCCGGGCGGGGCCGGACGGGTCAATCGGGACGGTTGGAAGCTTCGGCGGCCTGGAGCAGATCGGCACCGACATTGCCGCGGAATTTCTGCCATACCGGCTGCATCGCCTGGCGCCAGTCGGCGCGCTGCTGCGGGCTCAGGGTATGGATCTCGCTGGCGCCACTGGCGAGGATGCGCTGGCGGGCGTCGCGGTTGAGGCGCTCGGCCTCGAGGTTCACCTGCACGGTGACCTCGTCCATGATCCGCTGCAGTTCTTCGCGGATGTCCGCCGGAAGGCCGTTCCAGAACTTCGCGTTGGTGATCACCATGTAGTCCACCAAGCCGTGGTTGGACTCGGTGAAATACTTCTGTACCTCGTTGACCTTCTGGCTCTCGTAGTTCGACCAGGTGTTCTCGGTGCCATTCACCACGCCGGTCTGCAAGCCCTGGTAGACCTCGGCGAAGGACATCTTCCGGGAGATCGCGCGGAGCTGGCGGAACTGCTCGTTGAGCACGTCGGACGCCTGCACGCGGAATTTCAGCCCGCGCGCGTCTTCCGGCTCCAGCAACGGGCGATTGGCGGAGAGCTGCTTCATCCCGTTGTGCCAGTAGGCCAGGCCGAGGATGCCCTTGCCCTGCATGCTGGTCAGCAAGGCGCGCCCCTGCGGGCTGCGCTGGAAGCGGTCGACTGCCTGGATGTCGTCGAAGAGGAACGGCAGGTCGAAGATCTGCACCTTGCGCGTGTACTGCTCGAACTTGGCCAGGGACGGCGCCAGCATCTGCACGTCGCCCAGCAGCAGCGCCTCCATTTCCTTGCCGTCGCCGAACAGCGACGAGTTGGGATAGACGTCTACCTCGACCCGGCCGCCCAGGCGCTGTTCGACGAGTTTCTTGAACAGCAGCGCGCCCTGGCCTTTGGGCGTGTTTTCCGCGACCACGTGGGAGAACTTGATGACGATCGGCTGCGCGGCATTCGCCAGGCAGGAGCCACCGATCGCCAGGGCGCACAACAGCGCCCGTACCATCGTCTTGAACATTTCGTGACCTCAGATTGTTGTTGTGCTTTCGAGGTATCGACGAGCCTGACGCAGCCGGCGCGTTCGGAGAATTCGCCATTGCTCAAGCCCGCGTTCGCGTCTGTCGAACGCGTTCAGCCACCCTCCCCGGCCCGCTCCAGCAGGCGTCGTGCGCGCCCCAGCACCGGCGCGTCGACCATCTCGCCGTCGACCACGAAGACGCCGGCACCGGAGGCGCCGGCCTCTGCCACCCGACGCGCCCACTCCAGTTCCGCGGGACTCGGCATCAATGTCTGGTGGATCGGCTCGACCTGGCTCGGATGGATGCACAGCAACCCGCCGAAGCCCATGTCGCGAGCGAAGCGCACTGCCTCGACCAGTCCGGCACGGTTCTGGATCGCCGGATAGACGCCGTCCAGCGGCGGCGCCAGGCCTGCCAGGCGCGATTGCAGGAGCAGTGCGTAACGGGCGTGACCGAGAATCTGTTCGGCTGCGTTGCTGCCGCTGTTGAGATCGAGGTCCAAGGCCAGGTCGAGGCTGCCGAAGGACAGCCGCTCGACCCCCGCGGCGGCGGCGATCTCGCCCAGCGCGGCAAGGCCGCGGGCACTCTCGACGATGGGCCAGACCGGCTTGCCGCTGGCCACGGCGGCGTGGCGCACCTGGGCGGCGCTCTCCACTTTCGGCAGGAGCAGGCCGATCACTCCGGCGTGGTCGCGGCACAGCGCCAGGTCGTCGGCATGCCCGGGATGCTCCGCCGCGTTGATCCGCACCAGCACCCGGGCTTCCGGCGTATCGACGAGGAAACGCCGGAGATTGGCCCGCGCCTCGACCTTCAGCCCCTCCTCCACCGCATCCTCGAGGTCGACGATGACCCGGTCGGCGCCGCTGGCAAGGGCCTTGGGGATCCGCTCCGGGCGGGTCGCCGGGACGAACAGCGCGCTGCGCACGATCTGTCGGTTCATGTCCGCCTCCTCATACCGTTCCGGTCGCGCGCAGGCGCTGGATATCGGCCGCGGTACAGCCCAGTTCGGCAAGCAGCGCGTCGCTGTCGCCGCCCAGCGCCGGCACCGCATCCATGCGCGGAACGAAGGCGCTGCTGCTGGCCGGCGGCAACAACGCCGGCAGGCGCCCGGCCGGGCTGTCGATGGAGGTCCAGCGTTGCCGCGCCTGTAACTGCGGGTGCGCCCAGACCCCGGCCATGTCGTTGACGTGGGCGCTGGCGATCTGCGCCTGTTCCAGGCGCGCCACCACCTCGGCGGCCGGCAAGGCGGCGAAGGCTTCGACGATCAGCGCACGCAGCTCTTCGCGGTTGGCCGAGCGCTTGAAGTTCGCCGAGAAGCGTTCGTCGTCGGCCAGCTCCGGGCGGCGCAGGACCTTGTCGCAGAAGGCCCGCCACTCGCGCTCGTTCTGCAGGCCGAGCATCACTGTGCCGCCGTCGCCGGCGGGGAATGGCCCATAGGGGTAGATGGTCGAGTGCGAAGCGCCGGCGCGCGGCGGCGGCGGCGCGTCCTGGTAGGCGTAGTACATCGGGTAGCCCATCCACTCCACCAGGCTCTCCAGCATCGACACGTCGATGCGGCTGCCCTCGCCGGTGCGCTCGCGCAGCAGCAGGGCCGAAAGGATGCTGCTGTAGGCGTACATGCCGGCGGCGATATCGGCGATCGAACAGCCGGCCTTGGCCATCTCGTTCGGCCCGGCGCCGCCGGTCACCGAAAGGAAGCCGCCCTCGCTCTGGATCAGCAGGTCGTAGGCCTTCTTCTTCTCGTAGGGACCGCCTTCGCCGTAGCCGGAGATATCGCAGACGATCAGTCGCGGGAAGCGCTCGCGCAACGCCTCGTAGGACAGGCCCAGGCGCGCGGCGGCGCCCGGCGCGAGGTTCTGCACCAGCACGTCGGCGCCGGCCAGCAGCTTCTCCAGCAACGGCAGCGCCTCGGCCTGCTTGAGATCGAGGCTGAGGCTCTGCTTGGAACGATTGGTCCAGACGAAGTGCGACGACAGGCCGTTGACCCGCTCGTCGTAACCGCGGGCGAAATCGCCGACGCCGGGGCGTTCGATCTTGATCACCCGCGCGCCGAGATCGGCCAGTTGGCGGGTGCAGAAGGGCGCGGCGATGGCGTGCTCCAGGCTGACCACGGTGATGCCGTCAAGCGGGCGCGGCTGGTGGGATTGCGTCATGGGTCGGACTCCCTGCCCTCGTCCGTCGAAGACGAGGTGCGGCTGGTTCGGTTGATCAGATCAGGGGCGTTACGGAAGGCGCCTGACGCAGGCCCCAGGCGCGCTGGATAAGGATCTCCGCCTCGGCGCCGGTGGCCGCGCCGGAAAACGCCAGCAGGCGGCGGAACTTGTCGGCCAGCTCGTCGCGGCTGAGGGTATTGCCGGGATCGCCCTTGGGTTCGTCGATGGCGGCGGTATGGCGCCGCCCCTGGCGATCGAGTACTTCGACCCGCCCGAGCCAGCGCTGCGGATAGTCGGCATCGACATCCGGGTCCAGGCGCATCTCGACCCGCTCGCGGAACGCTGCGACCCGCGGGTCGCTCAGCGCATGCCGATGGAACTCGCCGAGGCCGGCCTTGCCGTACACGGCGATCAGGCCCAGCACGGTGCCCATGGAGAACTTCGCCTGGTGCACGGTCTGCGGCTCGACCACCCGGCCGAGCACGTCGATGGCGCCCTGGTGGACCCGCGCGGTGACCGCGGCGATCTGCGAGTGATCGAGCCCTTCGCGCTGCATCAGCGCCAGCAGCGCGTCGGCCGCGGGATGGGTATGGCGGCACGAGGCGTGGAACTTGAACGAGGTTTCCAGCAACGCCCAGCGGCTGCCGAGGCGATCCACCAGGCGCTCGGGGTCGGCGTCGCTGGACATCCCGGCGGCCATCCCCTGCTCGCCTTCGAGGATGTGTCGCGCGCCGCTCAGGCCGTCGGCGGTGAGATAGGCGGCGAGCAGCCCGTCGGCGGCGGCCTTGGCGGTATGCAACTGCTTGGAATCGGCGGCGTCGCGGAGGAACTCCCAGAGCCCGGCGGCCTGGGTTCCGGCGCTGCCGAGCAGGTCGACGAAGCGCTCGCGGTCGAAGTCCATCAGCTTGCCCACCGCCACTGCCGCGGCGAGGGTGCCGACCGTGGCAGTGGTATGGAACACCCGGTAGTGGGAACGGCCGAGGAATTCGCCGATGCGGATGCCGGCCTCGTAGCCGGCCACCGCCGCGAGGATCAGCTCGGCGCCGCTGCGGCCGAGGTCCTGGGCCGCGGCCAGGGCAGCAGGGAAGACCACCGCCGCGGGGTGCAGCACCGAGCTGTTGTGCAGGTCGTCCTGCTCCACCACGTGGGAAGCCGCGCCGTTCACCAGGGCGGCGAAATACGGCGAGCTGCGCCGCCGGCTGGGCAGGATCTGCGCGCTACCGTCGGCCGGGCCCATGCGTTCGGCGTAGCGCTCGAACAATGGGATCGGATGCTGGCCCTTGCCGGCCAGCGCCGAGCCGAGCCAGTCGAGGAACAATTCTTCCATCCGCGCCAACACCGCCGGCGGCAGGTCCTGGTAGCGCAGGCCGGCGAGAAAGCCGGCGAGTTGCTGGGTGTAGTCGGTCATGACCAACGCTCTCTTGTAGTTGTCCCGAGGCACGCGGCCTACAGCGGGTTGCTCAGTTCGATCAGGTTCAGGTCGGGGTCGCGCAGGTACAGCGAGAGGATCGGCCCGCCGGCGCCGGTGCGCTGCACCGGGCCCTCGAGGATTTCCACGGCCTGCTGGCGCAGTTGCTCGGCCACCGCCTCGAGTGGCGTGGCGACGATGAAACAGAGGTCGGCGGACCCTGGCGTAGGTCGCTCGGCCTTGGGTTCGAATTCGCCCCCGGCCTGGTGCAGGTTGATCTTCTGCGCACCGAAGGCGAGGGCCTTGCGACCCGCGCCGAAGGTAACGGCGCGCATGCCCAGCACGCGGGTGTAGAAATCGATGCTGGCGTCGATGTCGCGGACGGTGAGCACCAGGTGGTCGAGACGGTCGATCTGCATGGGCGGCTCCCGCTT
The DNA here is from genome assembly GCF_056110345.1 of Pseudomonas sp. TZ252. Taxonomy (NCBI): domain Bacteria; kingdom Pseudomonadati; phylum Pseudomonadota; class Gammaproteobacteria; order Pseudomonadales; family Pseudomonadaceae; genus Pseudomonas; species Pseudomonas sp. TZ252. The sequence goes on from NZ_CM148566.1 coordinate 571,890, forward strand.
CAGAACGAGCGCGGCAGTTCGAGCAGGTGCTCGGCCACGTAGGACAGGATCAGGTTGGTGGAGATCGGCGCCACCTGGTACAGGCGGGTCTCGCGGAACTTGCGCTCGACGTCGTACTCGCAGGCGAAGCCGAAGCCGCCGTGGGTCTGCAGGCAGGCGTTGGCCGCCTCCCAGGAAGCTTTCGCCGCCAGGTACTTGGCCATGTTCGCGCTGGCCCCGGCGTTGAGCCCGGCGTCGTACTCCTGGCAGGCGCGCCAGCGCATCAGGTCGGCGGCCTCCACTTCGATGTGCGCCTCGGCGATGGGGAACTGCACGCCCTGGTTCTGCCCTATCGGCCGGCCGAAGACCACGCGGTCGCGGGCATAGTGGCTGGCCTTGTCGATGAACCAGCGGCCGTCGCCGATGCATTCGGCGGCGATCAGGGTGCGCTCGGCATTGAGGCCGTCGAGGATGTAGCGGAAGCCCTTGCCTTCCTCGCCGATCAGGCTATCGGCGGGGATCTCCAGGTTGTCGAAGAACAGCTCGTTGGTCTCGTGGTTGACCATGTTGGCGATCGGCTGCACGGTCAGGCCCTTGCCGATGGCCTCGCGCAGGTCGACGAGGAAGATCGACATGCCTTCGGACTTGCGCTTCACCTCGGCCAGCGGCGTGGTGCGCGCCAGCAGGATCATCAGGTCGGAGTGCTGGATCCGCGAGATCCACACCTTCTGCCCGTTGATCACATAGCGGTCGCCCTTGCGCACGGCGGTGGTCTTGATCTTGGTGGTATCGGTGCCGGTGGTCGGCTCGGTCACCCCCATCGACTGCAGGCGCAGCTCGCCGCTGGCCAGCTTCGGCAGGTAGAAGCGCTTCTGCGCCTCGCTGCCGTTACGCAGCAACGTGAACATGTTGTACATCTGCCCGTGCACGGTGCCGGAGTTGCCGCCGCAGCGGTTGACTTCCTCCAGGATCACCGAGGCCTCGGCCAGGCCCAGACCGGAACCGCCGTACTCCTCCGGGATCATCGCCGAGAGCCAGCCGGCGTCGGTCAGGGCCTTGACGAAGGCCTCGGGAAAACCGCGCTGCTCATCGATGCGGCGCCAGTAGGCGGCGTCGAATTCGGCGCAGAGGGCACGTACGCCCTCGCGGATCGCGTTCAGCTCTTCGCTGTTCGGATTCATCGGTGACTCCTCGATTCTTGTCGTTGGATGGGCGCTGGGGCCCTTTCAGTCGAATTCCACGTCGCCGCGCTGGGCCAGGCCGGCGCCATTGCCGACCCATACCTCGGCCTTGCCGGCAGCGAGCAGGCGGCCGCCGACCTCGAACGGCTCGGGACAGATCAGCGGGCGCAGGCCGCGATAGGCGAAGCGACGCAGGCGCGCCTGCGGATTGGCCCGGCAGAACGCGCGCAGGGCCAGGGTGGCGATCAGCGGACCGTGCACCACCAGGCCCGGATAGCCTTCGGCATCGGTGACATAGGGCCAGTCGTAGTGAATGCGGTGGCCGTTGAAAGTCACCGCCGAGTAGCGGAACAGCAACACCGGATCGGGCTCCAGCGCCTCGCGCCAGTCGCCCTCGGGCAAGGCCTCGGTACCGCCGAGCTTGGGCGGGGTCGGTTCGCGGTAGACGATGTCGTGCTCTTCGCTCAGCGCCAGTTGGCCGTCCTGGCGGTAGTCGTGGCGCAGGGTGACGAACAGCAGCGCGCCGCTGCGACCGTGCTTCTCCTCGACCCGGAGGATGGTCGAGGTGCGGCTGGCCTCGCCGCCGACCCGCAGCGGCTGGTGGAACTCCAGGCGCCCGCCGGCCCACATGCGGTTGCGATCGTCCGCCGGTGGCAGGAAACCGCCGCGCGCCGGGTGGCCGTCGACGCCGAGGCCGGCGGCCTCCACCGGGTCCTGGAAGAACGCCCAGTGCCAGAGCGGCGGCAGCGCTTCGCCGTGGGCCGGGGTCGGCTCGCCGAAGGTGGCGGCGATGCGCTTGACCAGGTTGCGGCTCAATTGATCGTGGGTTTCTTCCTGGCGACCGATCCAGGGGGCGAAAGCGGACTCACTCATGCGTGGCTTCCCATGACCTAGGGGGTGATGGGAGGAGAATGATAGGATGCTAGCGTTTTGAGAATTTGCAATTACGCAATGGCGCGTTCGGATTTGCCGAACGCCATGGAGTGCCCATGCATTTCGATCTCGCCGACCTGCGCCTGTTCATCCATATCGCCGAGTCGCCCAGCCTGACCCAGGGCGCGCGCCGCGCCTTCCTTTCCCCGGCCGCCGCCAGCGCGCGGGTCAAGGCGCTCGAAGGCCAGCTTGGCAGCCGCCTGCTGTACCGCGACAGCCGCGGCGTCGAACTGACCCCGGCGGGCCAGCGTCTGCTACAGCACGCGCGGCTGATCATGCGCCAGGTGGAATACCTGAAGAGCGAGTTCACCGAGTACGGCAGCGACGCCGCCGGGCATATCCGCATCTTCGCCAATACCACCGCGGTCACCGAATTCCTTCCGGAAATCCTCGCCGGCTTCCTCGCCGCTCGTCCCGGGGTCACCGTCGACCTGCAGGAACGCCTCAGCCGCGACATTGTCCGCGGCGTGCTGGACGGCTCCACCGACCTCGGCATCATCGCCGGGCCGGTGGCGGCCACCGGCCTGCAGGTCCTGCATTTCAGCACCGACCGCCTGGTGATGGCGGTGCCCCAGGGCCATCCGCTGGCCGGACAGGCCAGGGTACGCCTACGCGACACCCTGCAATTCCAGCATATCGGCCTGCCCGAGGGCACCACCCTGCACGCCTTCCTGTACGAACGGGTGGAGCAGATGGGCGAGCAGCTATCGCTGCGCATCCAGGTCTCCAGCTTCGAGGCGATCTGCCGGATGATCGAGGGCGGCGTCGGCATCGGCGTGATCCCGCAGTCCGCCGCGCGCCGCCACAGCCGGACGATGAAGCTGGCGACCATCGAACTCGACGAGCCCTGGGCGATCCGCGAGCGCAGCCTGCTGGTACGCGACCTGGAAGCACTGCCGAGTTGCCTGCGGGCGTTGATCGAGGAGTTGCAGAGGGTGGGAGACAGCCTATAGGGCGGATAACGCCCCTGGCGTTATCCGCGGGGCTCCGGAGAATCGGCGGACAACCGCCAGGCGGTTATCCGCCCTACGACTCCCGACAAGCCGGGGTGCGATCGTCGCGAAGGGCGCCGCCCACCACTCCCGCTCAGTTCGCCAACCCACCGCTCTCCGCCAGGCTGCGCTCGTCCGCGGCGAGCATCGCCGGCATGTGCTCGCGGAGGAACTCGACCCAGGTGCGGATCTTCGCATCCAGGTACTGCCGCGAGGGGTAGAGGGCGTAGACGTTGAGATGGAACAGGCTATAGCGCGGCAACACCCGCACCAGGCTGCCGTCCTTCAGGCCGTTGACCGCCGCGTACACCGGCAGCGCGCCGATACCCATGCCGGAGACCACCGCCTCGGTCATGGCGTCGGCGGTGTTGACCTGGAAATGCGTCTGGTTGATGCAGGCCAGTTCCTGGCCGTCGGGACCGTCGAACAGCCAGCGGTCCAGCGACATCACCGAGTTCACCAGGCGCAGGCAACGGTGCGCGGACAGCTCCGCCGGCAGCTTGGGGAAGCCATGCGCGGCAATGTAGCCCGGCGAGGCGCAGAGGATGCTGTAGGTCTGGCCGATGCACTTGGAGACGAAACCGGAGTCCGGCAGCTCGGGGGCGATCACCACGGAAATGTCGTAGCCCTCGTCGAGAATGTCGGTGATCCGGTTGGCCAGGGTCAGGTCGAAGCCAACCTCCGGGTAGGTCTCGCAATATTGCGAGATGGCCTTGATCAGGTAGTGCTGGCCGATGCCGGTCATCGCGTGGACCTTCAGCGTGCCCGACGGCCGCGCATGGGCGTCGCCCGCCTCGGCCTCGGCCTCCTCGATGTAGGCGAGTATCTGCTGGGCGCGCATCAGGTAGCGCTGCCCGGCTTCGGTCAGCGCGATGCGCCGGGTGGTGCGATGCAGCAGGCGGGTCTGCAGGTGGGCCTCCAGCTTGGCCACCGCACGGGAGACATAGGCGGTCGTCAGGTCCAGGCGCTGGGCGGCGGCAGTGAAACTGCCGGTCTCCGCGACGCTGACGAACGCGCGCATATTGAACAGGATATCCATCACGGCCCTCTAGGCTCTGACGCTTATGGCGCGTCTCTTTTCCACGCAACCCGGAGGACACCCCAAGGCGGCGCAGATTCTGTCACGAGTCAACCCACCTATTATTGCCTTTTGTGACAAAAATTTTTCACCTATCCGAGCTCTTATCCGCAAGCGCGGGCGCTCCTAGAATTCCCAGCCGTTTCGGCCTCCCCTCGCCGTCGTTCAGGATTCGCAGCAGTGCCCCGCGCCACCCGGAAAGGTCTCCCCCTGGTTCCACCGGCTCCCCTCGCGTTTTTTCCCAGCCCCGACGAATTGCGCCGCGCCCTGCTCGAATGGGCGCGTAGCGACGGCGTCGCCTGGGTCTTCGTGTTCAAGGCCCTGCTCACCGCCAGCCTCGCCCTGTGGCTGGCCTATCGCCTGGAACTGCCGCAGCCGAGCACGGTGCTGGTGACGGTCTTCATCGTCATGCAGACGCAGAGCGGGCAGGTCCTGGCCAAGAGCTTCTACCGCATCGTCGGAACCCTGATCGGCCTCAGCGTGATGGTCACTCTGATCGCCCTGTTCGCCCAGGAGCGCGTGCTGTTCCTCGCCTGCCTGGCGCTCTGGGTCGGCCTGTGCACCGCCGGCGCCGCGCGCTACCGCGATTTCCGCGGCTACGCCTGCGTACTCGCCGGCTACACCGCGACCATGATCGGGATTCCAGCCACCGCGCACCCGGAAGGCGCCTTCATGGCGGCGCTGTGGCGGGTCCTGGAAATATCCCTGGGCATCCTCTGCACCGGTACCGTCAGCGCCATCTTCCTGCCGCAGACCAGCGGCGCCGCCCTGCGCAACACACTCTACGGGCGCTTCCGCGACTTCGCCGGGTTCGCCGCCGAAGGCCTGCAGGGCAGCCTCGACGGCGAGCGCTTCGGCGAGCTCAGCGCGCGCTTCGTCGCCCAGTCCGTGGGCCTGGAAAACCTGCGCAGCGCCACTACTTTCGAAGATCCGCACATGCGCCTGCGCAGCGGCCGGCTGATTCGCCTGAACAACGAATTCATGGTCATGACCAGTCGCTTCCACGGCCTCCACCGCCTGCTCGAACGCCTGCGCGGGCGCGGGGCGCAGAATGTCCTGGAGGTCCTGGCGCCCTGCCTGGCGGAGCTTGCCGGGCTGCTCGCGCCGATTCGCGAACGGACGCCCACCGACGCCGACGCCGCGCGCCTGGCCGAACGCATCGAGGCCTACAAGCCGGAACTGATGCAGAACATCCGCCAGGCCCGCCAGCGCCTGGTGGAGCAGCGCCCCGGCGAGAACGACCTGCTGGATTTCAACACCGCTGCCGAACTGGCCTTCCGTTTCACCGACGACCTGCACAACTACGCCCTGACCCACGCTTCCCTGGCCGAACACCACCATGCCCGCGAGCAATGGAAGGAAAGCTTCGTCGCCCGCGCCAACCCGGTCGCCGCGCTGGTCGCCGGAGCGCGCAGCGCGCTGATGATCGGCCTGCTCGGCACGTTCTGGATCCAGACCTCCTGGCCCCACGGCGGCACCTTCGCCCTCACCGCGGTACTGATCTCGGCGCTCTCCTCGACCTCGCCGAATCCCGGCCGGTTGTCGCTGCAACTCACCCTCGGGACCCTCGCCGGGGCCTGCACCGGGCTGTTCGTGCTGCTCTACCTGCTACCCCACGTGGACGGTTTCCCGATGCTGCTCTGCTGCCTGCTGCCGGTCTTCGCGGTCGGCGCCCTGCTGCTCTGGCGGCCGCAGTGGAACGGCTACGGCGTCGGCCTACTGGTGTGGTTCTGCTTCGCCTCGCTGCCGGCCAACATGGCGCGCTACGACGCCCTGGCCTTCTTCAACGAATACCTGGCACTACTCTTGTCGATGGTCCTCGCCACGGTCGCCGCCATGGTGATCCTGCCGCCGAACCGGCCGTGGATGTGGAAGCGCCTGGAGCACGACCTGCGCGAGCGGGTGGTGTTCGCCATCAGCGGCAAGAGCAAGGGCCTGGTCTCCGGTTTCGAAAGCGGCACCCGCGACCTGCTGAACCAGGCCTACACCTTCTCCGCCGGCCGCCCGGACGTGCAACGCCGGTTGCTGGGCTGGATGTTCCTGGTGCTGGAGGTCGGCCAGGCGATCATCGAGCTGCGCCTCGAACAGCAACGCCTGCCCCAGGAGCCCTGCTACGCCGAACGCACCGCCTGGCGCCGGGCGATCCGCCTGATGGGCCGGGCGCTGATCCGGCTGTTCCTGCAACCCGGGCCGAGCAACCGCCAGCGCGCCCTGCACGCGGTGAACCAGGCGATCATGGCGGTACGGGCGGCGCCGGAGCCGCGCGCACCGCAGTTCGATACCTCGCCGCTGCGACGGGTGCTCAGCTACCTGCACTTCATTCGCAGCGCCCTGCTCGACCCGCAATCGCCCCTGGGCCAGGAAAGAAACCCGTGAGCCGGTCGCAAAGCCGCGGCGCAGAAGGCCACAGGGATATTGTTACCGATCCGTACAAGGTTCTTGTCTTGACTGAGTCTATATGTCGCAGCCTATCCCAACTTACAATAAACCCAACAGCCGAAGTTAACTCCCGTTGAACTTCGACTCCGCAACTTGATTGCAGACTTACTTACCCAGCCTTGTTTATCGAGTTGCCCCGGTGACCTGTCCGCCTGTCTTCCGACGGCAGATCGTACCCACTCAGAAACTACTCAGGTAAATAGTAATGAAGGCTTTCGCCCTGATGGCCCTGTTCGCCTGCTCGCCGCTGGTGATGGCGGCTGGCGCCCAGGATCAACCTGCCAGCCAGCAGGAAAACGCTGTTGAAGAATATGCCTATGGCATGCAACTGGATGTGGCTCGCGTTATATCTTCAACCGACACTTCCAATGCCTGCGGCATCGTTCCCGCACGCATGACCTACGAAGATTCGAACGGCCAGAAACATACCGTCGAATATCAGGTCTGGGGCAACGGCTGCACTGGCGGCTAAACTCTGCTCGACCTCCGGGTCGACCTCCGAAGGATCGCGCCACGAGGGGCAGCTCGCCCATCCGGCGCGATCATTGTGTACTCGGCGGCGACAATCCCGCCCCTCGGCGAACATCCTGGCCGTCCTCCCCACGCCTCATCGTGCTGCCGCCCTTTCACAAGGGCCGACGCCTCCACCGTTTCTTTCCCAGCCTGCAACAAACCGGCAAGCATGCCGCTCAGCCCTCGCCTTGCCCCACGCCATGCTGGCGCAGCTTGTTCGCCGCCGTGGTATGCGAAACGCCGAGGCGCTTGCCCAACTGGCGGCTGCTCGGATGTTCGCGGAACAGGCGCTCCAGCACCGCCTTCTCGAAGCGCCCGACGATGGCGTCGAGGTCTCCTTCCAGGGAAAAATCCCCCAGCGGCTGCGGCGCGCCGTAGTCCGGCAGGCGGATGTGCTCGGCCTTGACCGTTCCCCCTTCGCACAGCGAAACCGCCTGGAACAGCACGTTTTCCAATTGCCGCACATTGCCCGGCCAGTGGTAGCGTTCGAGACGTTCCAGCGCCTGCGCGGAAAGCTTCGGCAGGCCGCAGCCGATCTGCCGGCTGGCCTGGTCGAGGAAATGCTCGGCGAGCGGCGCCAGGCCATCCAGGCACTCGCGCAGCGGCGGGATGTGCAGCGAGAGCACATTGAGACGGTGATAGAGGTCCTGGCGGAATTCGCCCTTGGCGCAGAGTTCGGACAGGTCTACCTGGGTGGCGCAGATCACCCGCACGTCCAGGTACACCTCCTCGTCGCTGCCGACCCGGCGGAAACAGCCGTCCTGCAGGAAGCGCAACAGCTTGGCCTGCAGGCGCGGGCTCATCTCGCCGACGCCGTCGAGGAACAGCGTGCCGCCGGCGGTAAGCTCCAGCAGGCCGAGCTTGCCCTCCGGGCGGGCGCCCTCGAAGGCTCCCGGACCATAGCCGAACAGCTCGGTCTCGGCCATGGATTCCGGCAGGCCGGCGCAGTTCAACGCCATGAACGGCGACTGCCCGCGCGGGCTGGCCAGGTGGCAGGCGCGCGCCAGCAGCTCCTTGCCGGTGCCGGTCTCGCCCTCGATCAGCAGCGGCGCGTCCAGCGGCGCCATGCGCCGCGCCTCGCGGACCACCGCGGCCATTACCCGCGAACTCTGGAAGATACTGTCGAAGCCACGCAGCTCCTGCTTGCGCACATGGTAGATGCGCTCGCCGACGCGATCCGCGCGATGCAGGGTCAGCACCGCTCCAGCCAGCGCCTCGCTCTCGTCGTGCTCGGATTGCAGCGGCGCGATGTCGGCGAGGAACACGTCGCCCTTCACCTTCACCCGCAGCCCGTTGATCCGCGCCTTGTTGGCGCGCACCAGTTCGGGCAGGTCGAGGTCCTCCACATAGCGCGACAGCGGAATCCCCGGCACCTCGTCGACGCGCACGCCGAGCAACTGCGCGGCGGCACGGTTGGCGGCGACGATCTGCCCGCCCATGTCCACCGAGAGCACCGGGAAGTCCAGGGCGGCGAGCAGCGCGTTGAGTTCCAGGTGCCGGCGCTCGCTGGGCATCAGGCCGACGCGCTTGACCCCGAAGACCCCCGGCACCGCCTCCAGCTTGGGCCGCAACGACTGCAACTGGAGGTTGATCATGTTCGGACAGAGCAGGTAGATGGCGTTGCCCTGGTCGCCGCCGACTTCGCCGCGATTGACGTTGATGCCGTAGTCGACCAGCAGGTTGAGGATGTCGCGGAGGATGCCTACACGGTTCTGGCAGTGCACTTTGATACGCATGGCGTGGCCCGGTGTTGTCGTTCTGATGGGCTCGCGGCCGGTTTTTTAACTCCCGGCCGGAAATTTCCGTCAAGAATATGTGACAGTTAGACTCACCAGCAACAATGCCTGACCCAATGAACAGGCGACCCAGGCCAATTCGTAAGGAAAACTTTACGAAAACGCCGATTCCTCCCCGTTGCCCGGTCCCTATCCGGGGCTGCACGGACCGTCCCGACGCGGTATCGATAAGGCAACGACAACAACAAAGACCCCGCGGCCACAAGCCGCTCATGGAGTCCGTATGAAAACGACGCAGTACGTGGCCCGCCAGCCCGACGACAACGGTTTCATCCACTATCCGGAAACCGAGCACCAGGTCTGGAATACCCTGATCACCCGGCAACTGAAGGTGATCGAAGGCCGCGCCTGTCAGGAATACCTCGACGGCATCGAACAGCTCGGCCTGCCCCACGACCGGATCCCCCAGCTCGACGAGATCAACAGGGTTCTCCAGGCCACCACCGGCTGGCGCGTGGCGCGGGTTCCGGCGCTGATTCCGTTCCAGACCTTCTTCGAACTGCTGGCCAGCCAGCAATTCCCCGTCGCCACCTTCATCCGCACCCCGGAAGAACTGGACTACCTGCAGGAGCCGGACATCTTCCACGAGATCTTCGGCCACTGCCCACTGCTGACCAACCCCTGGTTCGCCGAGTTCACCCATACCTACGGCAAGCTCGGCCTCAAGGCGAGCAAGGAGGAACGCGTGTTCCTCGCCCGCCTGTACTGGATGACCATCGAGTTCGGCCTGGTCGAGACCGACCAGGGCAAGCGCATCTACGGCGGCGGCATCCTCTCCTCGCCGAAGGAGACCGTCTACAGCCTCTCCGACGAGCCGCTGCACCAGGCCTTCAATCCGCTGGAGGCGATGCGCACGCCCTACCGCATCGACATCCTGCAACCGCTCTATTTCGTCCTGCCCGACCTCAAGCGCCTGTTCCAACTGGCCCAGGAAGACATCATGGCGCTGGTCCACGAGGCCATGCGCCTGGGCCTGCACGCGCCGCTGTTCCCGCCCAAGCAGGCGGCCTGACGAGAAACGCCGCCGCCGCGGCTGACCCCGCGGCGGCCTTGTACTATGGTGGACGGGCACGGCCCGTCCGCCGCTCCCACATGCGACAACCAAGGACTCCCACCATGACCGCACTCACCCAAGCCCATTGCGAAGCCTGCCGCGCAGACGCCCCGCACGTCAGCGACGAAGAACTGCCCGTGCTGCTGCGGCAGATCCCGGATTGGAACATCGAAGTCCGCGACGGCATCATGCAGCTAGAGAAGGTCTACCTGTTCAAGAACTTCAAGCATGCCCTGGCCTTCACCAATGCCGTCGGCGAGATATCCGAGGCCGAAGGCCACCATCCGGGCCTGCTGACCGAGTGGGGCAAAGTCACCGTGACCTGGTGGAGCCACTCGATCAAGGGCCTGCACCGCAACGATTTCATCATGGCGGCGCGCACCGATGAGGTAGCGAAAACCGCCGAGGGGCGCAAATGAGTCATTTCGCCAAGGTCGCCCGCGTACCGGGCGACCCGATCCTGGGCCTGCTCGACGCCTACCGCAACGATCCGCGCGCGGACAAGCTGGACCTCGGCGTCGGTGTCTACAAGGATGCCCAGGGCCTGACCCCGATCCTGCGCTCGGTGAAACTCGCCGAGCAGCGCCTGGTCGAGCAGGAAACCACCAAGAGCTACGTCGGCGGCCACGGCGATGCGCTGTTCGCCGCGCGCCTGGCGGAACTGGCGCTCGGCGCCGCCTCGCCGCTGTTGCTGGAGCAACGCGCCGACGCCACCCAGACGCCCGGCGGCACCGGCGCCTTGCGCCTGGCCGGCGACTTCATCGCCCATTGCCTGCCCGGCCGCGGCATCTGGCTGAGCGACCCGACCTGGCCGATCCACGAGACCCTGTTCGCCGCCGCCGGCCTGAAGGTTTCCCACTACCCCTACGTCAGCGCCGACAACCGCCTGGATGTCGAGGCGATGCTTGCTGGCCTGGAGCGCATTCCCCAGGGAGACGTGGTGCTGCTGCATGCCTGCTGCCACAACCCGACCGGTTTCGACCTGAGCCACGACGACTGGCGCAGGGTGCTCGACGTGGTGCGTCGCCGCGAGCTGCTGCCGCTGATCGACTTCGCCTACCAGGGCTTCGGCGACGGTCTCGAGGAAGACGCCTGGGCGGTACGCCTGTTCGCCGGCGAACTGCCGGAGGTGCTGATCACCAGTTCCTGCTCGAAGAACTTCGGCCTGTACCGCGACCGCGTCGGTGCGCTGATCGTCTGCGCGCAGAACGCCGAGAAGCTCACCGACCTGCGTAGCCAACTGGCCTTCCTCGCCCGAAACCTCTGGTCGACCCCGCCGGCGCATGGCGCCGAGGTGGTCGCGGCGATCCTCGGCGACAGCGAGTTGAAGGGACTCTGGCAGGAAGAGGTCGAAGGCATGCGCTCGCGCATCGCCAGCCTGCGCATCGGCCTGGTCGAAGCCCTGGCGCCGCACGGCCTGGCCGAGCGCTTCGCCCATGTCGGCGCGCAACGCGGGATGTTTTCCTATACCGGACTGAGCCCGCAGCAGGTCGCTCGGCTGCGCGACGAGCACGCCGTTTACCTGGTCTCCAGCGGCCGGGCCAACGTCGCCGGTCTCGACGCGCGCCGCCTCGACCGCCTGGCGCAAGCCATCGCCCAGGTCTGCGCGGACTGAACCCTCACGGTTACCCTGAGCCGGCTGTGATGGCCGGCTTTTTTTCGCCCCAGCGAATGCCGCGCACTCCCGCCGAGGCGGCGGATAACCGCGTTGCGGTTATTCGCCCTACCGCACCACGACCTTGTGGGCGTAGGGCGAATAACGCCACAGGCGTTATCCGCCGAACCTCTCTGAACCGGGCCAACCATAAGTCAGCACTTTCAAAGCCCTACGTGCTTTTCCTACAAAAGAGCATAAAATGCTCAATTATGGGCACCAGTTCACACTGCGCCCCACGGCCCCCACTTTCTCGTCTTAGTGAGCAACGCACGTGAGAAACCGTCTCCTGTCACTGGTCACCCTGTTCCTGTCCCTCAGCGTTGCCACCGCGGTATCCGCCTCCCCGCCGCCCAAGGCCGGGCTGCCGCTGCAACAGGAGCTGGCGTCGGGCAGCGCGCTGGTTACCGACCAGAACACCGGCAAGGTGCTCTACTCGCGCAACCCCGACCTGGTGGTGCCGATCGCCTCGATCACCAAGCTGATGACCGCCATGGTCGTGCTCGACTCGAAACTGCCGCTGGACGAGGTACTGCCGATCGCCATCAGCGAGACCAGCGAAATGCGCGGGGTGTTTTCCCGGGTGCGGGTCGGCAGCCAGATCAGCCGCCGGGACATGCTCCTGCTCGCCCTGATGTCCTCGGAGAACCGCGCCGCCGCCAGCCTCGCGCAGAACTATCCGGGCGGCAAGAACGCCTTCGTCAAGGCGATGAACGCCAAGGCTCACGCCCTGGGAATGAAGAACACCCGCTACGTCGAGCCGACCGGGCTGTCGCTGCACAACGTCTCCACCGCTCGCGACCTCACCCGCCTGCTGGTGGCCAGCCGGCAATATCCGCTGCTCAGTCAGTGGAGCACCACTCCGGAGAAGACCGTGGCCTTCCGCCACCCCAACTACACCCTGGGCTTCCGCAACACCAACCACCTGATCAACAACAAGACCTGGAACATCCAGTTGACCAAGACCGGCTTCACCAACGAAGCAGGCCACTGCCTGGTGATGCGCACCACGATCAACCGCAATCCGGTCAATCTGGTGGTGCTGGACGCCTTCGGCAAGTACACCCACTTCGCCGACGCCACGCGCCTGCGACGCTGGCTGGAAACCGGCCAGGTCACTGCGATCCCGGCCGCGGCCAAGGCCTATCGCCTGCAACGCGACCGCGACCGCGAGCGCGGCCTCGGCCAGCCGGTGGCCCAGGCCGTACGCTGATCCGTCGCGAAGACCGGCCGGCTCAGAAATCCACCTTGCCGCGCCCGGCCTTCACCGCGCCGCGCTTGGCCTTGCCGTCCAGCCGGCGCTTCTGCGAGCCGCGCGTAGGCTTGGTCGGGCGCCGCGCCTTCTGCACCTTGGCCACGCTGCGGATCAACTCCGCCAGGCGCTCCAGGGCATCCTCGCGGTTCTGCTCCTGGGTCCGGTACTGCTGGGCCTTGATCACCACCACGCCGTCGCCGCTGATGCGCTGGTCGTTCAGTGCCAGCAGACGCTCCTTGTAGAACGGCGGCAACGAGGAGGCCTGGATGTCGAAGCGCAGGTGCACCGCGCTGGAGACCTTGTTGACGTTCTGCCCGCCGGCGCCCTGGGCGCGAATGGCATTCAGCTCGATCTCATGGTCGGGCAGGTGGACGGCATTGGAGATGATCAGCATGGGGCGGCACGGTGGACCAACGGGCTGCCAGCATAACCCCTTTGCCGAGCGGAAAAGCAGGCCAAAAGAAACCCGGCCGCGGCCGGGTTCCTTCATTTCGGCTAAGGCGCCAGGTCGAACTCAACGCTCCTTGCAGGCGACCCCGTCGGTGGGCTCGCCGCCCTTCCAGTCGCCGTAGAGGGTGGCTTCCTCGCCCTTGGTCCACCAGATGTACTGGCCGGCGGCGTACTTGGCGCCGGAGGCGGAAATCACATTGCTGAAGACCAGCGTCGAGTTGTCGCTGACCGGCACCACGGCAAGGCTGTTGTCGCCCTTGTTCAGGTACTGCACGGTGAACTTGCGACCGTTCTCGCACTTGTAGTCGACGCTGCGGGTATCCAGCTTGGCATCCCCCGGCAGGGCCAGGTAATCGACCTGGGCGGTCTGCTTGTCGTCGTCGCTGCCGCCGCAGGCGACCAGGACCACGGGAACGGCAGCCAGAAGCAGCCAGAGCGCTTTTTTCATGGAAATCCCTCTAACGAGAAAAAATGGCGCTGCCACTGTAGGAATTCGGCACCTGCCGCGTCAACGACAGGCGCCCCTAGAAAAAGCCTTGTGGGCCGCCGGGACACGCAAAGGAGCGCTCCCCTCTCCTCTGCGCGCCGGCGCCCCATCGATCACTCGGTGACCGGCTTCACCCGCAGGCCCGGCGTCGGCCGCGGGGCTCCCTTGAGTCGGTAGCAGGCCCACATCACCAGCAGCCAGACCGGGATGGCATAGACCGAGACCTGGATGCCGGGGATCAGCAACATGACGCCGAGGATGAACACCACGAAGGCCATGCACAGGTAGTTGCCGTACGGATACCAGAACGCGCGGAAGTGCGTGCGGGTGCCCTGGCGGTCCATCTGCGCGCGGAACTTCAGGTGCGCCATGCTGATCATCGCCCAGTTGATCACCAGCGCCGCCACCACCAGCGACATCAGCAGCTCCAGCGCCTGGTGCGGGATCACATAGTTCACCACCACCGCGAGGAAGGTCACCAGCGCCGATACCACCAGGGCGCGTACCGGTACGCCGCGCTTGTCGACCCTGACCAGCGCGCGCGGGGCATCGCCCTGCTCGGCCAGGCCGAGAAGCATGCGGCCGTTGCAATAGGTGCCGCTGTTGTACACCGACAGTGCGGCGGTGAGCACCACGAAGTTCAGCAGGTGCGCGGCGGTGCCGCTGCCGATCATCGAGAAGATCTGCACGAACGGGCTGCCGCTGTAGGCATCGCCGGAAGCGTTGAGGGTCTGCAGCAGGCTGTCCCAGGGCGTCAGCGAGAGCAGCACGATCAGGGCGCCGATGTAGAAGATCAGGATGCGATAGATCACCTGGTTGATCGCCTTCGGGATCACCGTCCTCGGCTTGTCCGCCTCGGCCGCGGTGAAGCCGAGCATTTCCAGGCCACCGAAGGAGAACATGATGATCGCCATGGCCATCACCAGTCCGCTCACTCCGTTGGGGAAGAAACCGCCGTGTGCCCAGAGGTTGCTCACCGAAGCCTGCGGACCGCCGCTGCCGCTGAACAGCAGGTAGCAGCCGAGCAGGATCATGCCGATGATCGCCACCACCTTGATGATCGCGAACCAGAACTCGGCTTCGCCGAAGGCCTTGACGTTGGCCAGGTTGATCGCGTTGACGACGACGAAGAACAACGCCGCCGTGGCCCAGGTCGGCACCTCCGGCCACCAGTAGTGGATGTACTTGCCGACCGCGGTCAGTTCCGACATCCCGACCAGGATGTACAGCACCCAGCAGTTCCAGCCGGAGAGGAAGCCGGCGAAGCCGCCCCAGTACTTGTGCGCGAAGTGGCTGAAGGAGCCGGCGACCGGCTCCTCGACGATCATCTCGCCGAGCTGGCGCATGATCATGAAAGCGATGAAGCCGGCGATGGCGTAGCCGAGGATCATCGACGGGCCCGCCGACTTGAGCACCCCGGCCGAGCCGAGGAACAGGCCGGTGCCGATGGCGCCGCCGAGGGCGATCAACTGGATGTGACGATTCTTCAGGCCGCGCTTGAGCTCGCCCGAATGCGGATGTTGGCCGTCCATTGAATTATCTCACGCAAGTGGAAATTTATTGTTGTCGGAGGCGAAACGGGGCCGTGCGGCTCAGGCGGCAGGCGCACGGCGGGCGCCATGCGGGGCGCGTGGCGGCGGGCGGTCGGCTGGGCGGAGGGAGGACTCACGGATCATGCGTCACCTGTTTGTTGTTGTACGTGACGTGAATGGGCCGCCAGGCTCGTGGCTCGGCGGTGCGGGCAAGGCTGGCGCGATCGGCGCCGCTGGAACGGAAACGCGGAGCGCAAGGAAAACCGCCAGCCCCGGAAGAGGCTGGCGGCAGCGGGATCAGATCACGCCGCGGCGAATCTGGTCTTCCTCGATGGACTCGAACAGGGCCTTGAAATTGCCCTCGCCGAAGCCCTGGTTGCCCTTGCGCTGGATGATCTCGAAGAAGATCGGGCCGATCACCGTGTCGGTGAAGATCTGCAGCAGGATGCCGTCGTCGCCCGGGGCGCCGTCGATCAGCAGGTTCAGTTCGCGCAGTTGCTCGAGCGGCTCGCCATGCCCGGCGACGCGGGTGTCGACCTTCTCGTAGTAGGTGTCCGGGGTCGACATGAACTTCACGCCGTTGTCGCGCAGCTTGCGCACGGTGGCATAGATGTCGTCGGTGGTCAGGGCGATGTGCTGGATGCCTTCGCCATGGTATTCGCGGATGAATTCCTCGATCTGCGAGGTATCGTCGGCCGACTCGTTGATCGGGATGCGGATCTTCCCGCAAGGTGCGGTCATGGCGCGGGAGAACAGGCCGGTGAGCTTGCCTTCGATGTCGAAGTAGCGAATCTCGCGGAAGTTGGCGATGCGCTCGTAGAAACCGGACCAGACGTCCATCTGGCCGCGCTTGACGTTGTGGGTCAGGTGGTCGATGTAGGTCAGGCCGACCGAGTTGTCGTTGGCGCTGCGGCCTTCGATGAACTCGAAGTCGACGTCATAGATGCTGCGGTCGCCGTAGCGGTCGACAAGATATAGCAGCGAACCGCCGATGCCTTCCAGGGAAGGGATGTTCAGCTCGCCGAAGTTGGCGTGGCTGCCCACCAGCTTGGCGCCCTGGGATTCGGCGTAGGCGGCGGCCTGGGAAGCGTTCTTCACCCGGAAGGCCATGGCGCAGGCGCTCGGGCCGTGCTTGAGGGCGAATTCATGGACATGCCCGGTCGGGCTGCCGTTGAGCACGATGTTGATATCGTTCTGCTGGAACAGGAAGACTTCCTTGGAACGATGCTTGGCGGTTTCGGTGAAGCCCATCATGTTGAACAGCTGGCGCAGCTGCTCGATGCCCTTGGCGTCGGGGGCGGTGAACTCGACGAATTCGAATCCGTCGGTACCGATGGGATTGTGCTGTTCGATCTTGGCCACGGCGTTCATCCGGCCTCCTCGTTGTTCTTGTTGAATGGACCGCCGCCGGTCCAGGCGGCCGACGACATGGGAGATGCCTTCATCTCACCCCGTGGCGGCGCGGCGGACAAGCCGTCGGCAGGGCCCGGCACAGGGCCTGGCGCAGGGTTTCTGGCAACTATTCCTTACGCGCCGGCGGCATGCATGGCGAACGCCCGGTCTTCGTAAAGTTATCTTTACAGTGCGGTGCGAAAAGCTGCCAGCAGCGCTGTCACGGCTGCGCTGAAAGCCGGCGCTGCATGATCGGCGTCAAGCGGTTAACCTGCGTCTTTCCTCCGCGACGGCATTCCCATGGCACGACCCGCCCCACCCGACCTGAGCGACAGCCGCCGGCCCCTGCGCGGCGTTGCCCGCAGCTATCCTGCCGGGCACCGCGTCGATGCCCACGAGCACGCCTGGGGCCAGGTGCTCTATGCGGTGTCCGGGATGATGTGGCTGGAGACGCCCGACGAGGCCCTGCCGGTCCCGCCGCAACGGGCGGTCTGGTTGCCTCCGGGCCTGCGCCATGCGGTGCGGGTCGCCTCCGAGTTGCAGATGCGCAACATCTACCTGAGCCCGGAACTCTCCCGCGGCCTGGAGGACCGCACCCTGGTGCTGGTGGTCGGCCCGCTGCTGCGCGAGCTGATCGTCAGCCTGGTGGAGCAGGAACGGCAGAGCGACCCCGACTACTATCGGGCGCTGGCCGATCTCGCCGTGCTCGAACTCGGCCGCGCGCGCCGTTCCAGCCTCCGCGTACCGCTGCCGGACGCCTCCGACAGGCGCCTGCTCGCGCTGTGCCAGGCGGTGATGGCCAATCCCTCCCTGGACATCGGCCTGGAGCGCCTGGCTGAAGACGCCGGGGCCAGCGTGCGGACCCTCTCGCGCCTGTTCCAGCGCAGCCTGGGCATGGGCTTTGCCGACTGGCGGCGGCAGGTGCAGCTGGCGACCGCCGCCGCCGCACTGATCGATGGCCGTCCGGTGGCAGGCATCGCCCATGCCCTGGGATATACGCCGAGCGCCTTCAGCGACATGTTCCGCCGCGAGCTGGGCGTCTCTCCCACCGAGTACAGGGCCGAGCATCACCAGCCGTTCCAGCCTTGACCGGTATTCGATAGCTATTGGCCGATAGATGTTTTTTCGGCCAACTAGACTGGCACCATCGTTCACCGTCCCTGTCAGCCGCCATGAACTACCTGATCTCCCTCGGCATCGGCCTGCTGGTCGGCGCGCTCTACGCCGTCCTCGACTTCCGCTCGCCGGCGCCCCCCGCCATCGCCCTGGTCGGCCTGCTTGGCATGCAGCTCGGCGAACAGCTTTTCCCCCTTGGCCGCGACCTGCTGCAGCAGTGGCTGCACTGATCGCCGCGACGACACGGAGCCCCCGATGAAAGCACTGCAATTCGACCGTACCGGCGACCTCGCCGCCCTCGAGCTGGTGGACATGCCCGACCCGCTTCCCGCCGCCGATGAGGTGCGGGTGGAAATCCGCGCCGCCGGGCTGAATCCGAGCGACGTGAAGAACGTCCTCGGCCGCTTCCCCTATACCACCCTGCCCCGGGTACCGGGCCGCGACTTCGCCGGGGTGGTGGTGGAGGGACCGAAGGCTCTGCTCGGCCAGGCGGTCTGGGGCACCGGGCGGGAGCCGGGATTCTTCCGCGACGGTAGCCACGCGCAGTTCCTGACCCTGCCGGCCGCCGGCGTCGCGCTCAAGCCGGAAAGCCTGAGCTTCGCCCAGGCCGCCAGTTGCGGGGTGCCCTACAGCACCGCCTGGGACGCCCTGCAACGCAGCCAGGTCAAGGCCGGCACCCGGCTCCTGGTAATCGGCGCCAACGGCGCGGTCGGCAAGGCCGCGCTGGCGCTGGCCAAGGCCCTGGGGGCCGAAGCGATCGGCGCGGTGCGGCGCGAGGAGCAACGCCAGGCGCTGGAAACGCAGGGCATCGCCGCGCTGCTGCTGGGCGAGCCGGCCGAACTGGCGGCACAGGTGGAAGGGATCTTCCCCGGCGGGGCCGAGGTGATCTTCGATACGACCGGTTTCTGGCTCGAGGCGGCGGTCCCGGCGCTGGCCGCCTTCGGTCGCCTGGCGATCATCGCCGCACCGGCCGACGGCCATGTGCGCCTACCCGCATTGAACCTGTACCGCCGCGGTGGCTCGGTGGTGGGGATCAACTCGCTGCTCTATGGCGTGGAAGCCTGCGCAGGCTTCCTCGACGCCTTCGGCAAGCTGTTCGACCAGGGCCGCCTGCCGCTGCCGGACGGGCTGCGGGAAGTCCCGCTGGAGCAGGGCGTTGAGCAGTACCGGGCAGTGAACGAAGGCACCTGCGAGAAGATCATCCTGGTGCCTTGAGGACCAGCGGAATCCCGGCAGAACACGCCGGGATTCCGCTGCGCGCAAGACTACTCCGCGCCGACCGCGAGCTTGCGGGCGCTGCGCGCCTCCTCCAGCTGCATGCAGCGCTCGAGGAACAGGTACATGTAGTCGTAGCTCTTGCAGATCGCGTCGCGCAGTTGCCGGCGCAGCTCGGCGCTGGGATTGGTGCCGGCCAGGGTGCAGATGATCTCCAGCGCCTCCCAGGGGTGGGCATCGTCGTACTGGGCGTGGAGCTTGAGCCACTTCATGGCGCGCTTGCGGCCTTCCTTGGGGAAGGCGTTTTCGTAGACGCCGTTCGAACAGACCAGCGCCGACCACTCGCCGGTGACGCCTTCGATGGCGTAGTTGGTGGCGGCCATGGCCACCGCCAGTGAGTCGCTGGCGCAGGTGTGCCAGCACCAGTGGCTGAGCGCGTGCAGTTCGGCCGGCACGTCTTGCGCCTGGATCTCGGCCAGGCTCACGCCGTGGGCCTCGGCCCAGTGCAGCCAGTAGTCGGCGTGGTTGAGTTCGACCCGAATGTTGCGCATCAGCCAGCGGCGCGCCATGTCTTCGCCGGGATGGCGGGCGAAACGGGTCTTCAGCAGGTTCTGCGACATGTACAAGGGGAACTGCTCGACCACCGGCCAGCCGCCGATCAGGTACAGGCGCATCAACGCCGGGCTCAGCTCGGCGTCGCGCATGCGCCGGTACAGCTCGTGACCGGAAACCCGGTCCTTGCTCGCCTGGCAGTCGACGATCAGTTGCTGCGCCCACTGCGGATAGCTTCCCGCCTCCTGCAAGGGGCCCGTACGGTCAAAGAACTCGCTCACACCCGTCTCCCTTCTCTTCTTGTCGGCAACGGCCTCATAGCAGCGAAACTACTCTTTCTTCGCCCCGCGGTCACCTACCGGAGGTTCTGTCCCAGGCTCGGCCACAGGCCCTGGGCATCCACTCCAGCCCCCGGAGGCTGGCGACTGAACGGCAGGGGCGCGCCGATGGCCAGGCCCTGGGCATAGTCGATGCCGATCTCGCGCAGCGCCTCCATCACTTCGACGGTCTCGACGAACTCCGCGATGGTACGTTTGCCCATTACGTGGCCGATATGGTTGATCACCTGGACCATGGCGCGATCGATGGGATCCTCGAGCATGTCCTTGACGAAGCTGCCATCGATCTTCAGGTAATCCACCGGCAGGTGCTTGAGGTAGATGAAGGACGACATGCCGGCGCAGAAATCGTCCAGGGAGAAACGACAACCGGTGTCCTTGAGTTCGTTGATGAAGCGGATGGCGCTGGCCAGGTTGGCAACCGCCACGGTTTCGGTGACCTCGAAGCAGATCGTCTGCGGCGGAATGCGGTAACGGGCGAACAGCTCGGTGAGGAACTGCAGGAACGACTCGTCGCCGATGGTCGCGCCGGAGAGGTTGATGGCGCAGGTGCCGATCGGCTCGGCGCGAGGGTCCTGGGCGCGCTCGACAAGGGTGCGGAAGGCATTCTCCACCACCCAGCGATCGATCAGCGTCATCAGGCCGTAGCGCTCGGCGGCGGGTATGAAGCTCAGCGGCGGCACCAGGCGCCCGCCCTCGTCGCGCAGGCGCAGCAGCAGTTCGACGTGCAAGCCCTCCTCCGCACCTTCGCCCAGCGGCACGATGGGCTGGGCATAGAGACTGAAGCGGTCTTCCTCCAGCGCCAGGTGGATGCGCTGGACCCAGGTCATCTCGCCGAAGCGCATCGATAGTTCGACGTCGTCCTGATGGAACACCTGGACCCGGTTGCGGCCCTTTTCCTTGGCCATGTAGCAGGCCATATCGGCGGAGCGCAGCGCCTCCTCGAGGGTCGAGATACCCGGCAGCAGGTGCACCAGGCCAACGCTGACGGTGCAGTTGAACGGCTGCCCGCTCCAGGTGAAGTGCAGGTCCTGGATGGTCTTGCGCAGATGGTCGGCGATCTCCACGGCTTTTTCCGCCGGACAGTTCTCCAGCAGGATGCCGAACTCGTCGCCGCCCAGCCGCGCCAGCGTGTCGCCCTCGCGCAAGCCTTGTTGCAGCAGGGTACAGACCTGGCGCAGCAGTTCGTCGCCGGCGGCGTGGCCGCAGGTGTCGTTGACCAGCTTGAACTGGTCCAGGTCGAGGAACATCAGGGCGTGCCGCCCGCTGTTGCGCTCCAGGCGTTCCAGCGCTATCTGCAGGCGATACTCGAACTCGCGGCGGTTGGTCAGCCCGGTCAACGCATCGTGGGTCGCCTGCCAGGACAGGCGCGCCATGTACTGGCGCTCGCGGGTCATGTCGTGAAGCACCAGGACCACCCCGGTGATCTCGCCGCCACGGTGGATCGGCGCGCCCACCAGGGTCACCGGCACGCTGCTGCCGTCGTGACGCAGAACCAGCTTGGAATGCTCGCGGCCGCCGTCGATCTCGCCGCTGAGGATCTGCTCGATCAGCAGCATGCCCTCCTCCCGCGAGCTTTCGTCGACGATCCGGAACAGCGACGCCAGGGGCAGGCCGCGGGCCTTGTCCAGCGTCCAGTTGGTCATCTGCTCGGCGGCCGGGTTGAGGTAGGAAATGCCCCCCTGGGTGTCGGCGGTGATCACTCCGTCGCCGATCGAGGCCAGGGTGATCTGGGCCCGTTCGCGCTCGGCATCGAGGGCGTTCTCCACTTCCTGGCGCTGCATCAGTTGCTGCCGGGTCCGCAGGAACGCCAGGAGGATGAGCACGCTGGCGGTGGTCAGGTTGGCCACCAGCAGCAGCCTGAGCAAGGCCCGCGAGCCCTCGCCGAGGGCGTCGCTGAAGGCCTTGGCAGCCGGCGTGACCTTCTCGTTGATCGCATGGATCTCGGTCTTCCACTGTTGCACCTGCTCGGCACTGGCCTGCCCGGTGCCGATGCCCGCGCGCATCTTGCCGGCGACGTCGATCAGTTCCATGACGTACTTGTCGCCCACCAGCCACAGCTCGATGGCGCGCTCGAAGTAACTGAAGTCGTGGAAGTTGCGGTACAGCCAGATGATCGCGGTAACGTCGTCGGCATGGTTGCCGCCCTTGAGGATGCCCTGGCGGGCCGCCTCGATGTCCGGGTCGGGCTGGTCCAGGGCAAGGCGCATCTCGCGGTCGCCGAGGGGGATCGCGATGGCCTCCTCGTAGCGGCGGAAGTCTTCGTCGGCGCGTGAGTCGGCATAGAGGGTGAGGTAGTAGATGGCATCCTTCTGGCCCTTCGACCAGAGGCTTTCGCCGCCGACATAGCTGCGCACCGCGGAGAGGACGTAGAGACTGCCGCCCGCCAGCATGGCCTGCAGCAGCACCACGACGATGAAGGGCCATACCAGGCCGAGCAGGCGGGGCTTGTCGAGAGTCCGGTTCTGCCTCATTCCATCTACCATTCAAACTGGCGCTAAGCGATCGGGCGCCGTCTCCGTCGCCCCTGACTGCATCACCTGTCGGCCGCTCAAGATCCCGTCGCAGAACTCCCGAGGCCTTGCCTGCCGGCAGCCACGACGCTGGAGGAGGCGGACACCTGGCAAACAGTAGGAGTCTAGTGGCTGTTTGCCGAACCTGCCCTGCACCTGGCGGAACAGACAGCGTTTTTTATTGCCGCAGCCAATAAAAACCGGATGTCTTATATGGAATATACGAGAAAAACCGCCAGGCGACAGCCTGGCGCCTCACATCTGTTGCAGATGTCCGTAGAGCCGGGCGTAGAGGCCGCCTTCGGCGATCAGTTGCTGGTGATCGCCGTCTTCGGCGATATGCCCGCCATCGAAGACCAGGACCCGGTCGGCCTGCTTCACCGCCGACAGCCGATGGGCCACGATCAATGTGGTGCGGCCTTCGAGGAAGTCCCCGAGCGCCTGGTGCAGGGCGTACTCGGTAGCGGCGTCGAGGGCCGAGGTGGCCTCGTCGAGGATCACCACCTTGGGCTCGGCGAGGATCATCCGGGCGATCGCCAGGCGCTGCCGCTGACCGCCCGACAGGCGCACCCCGGAACGCCCGACCACGGTGTCCAGCCCCTGCGGCAGGCGCCGCACGCCGTCGGCCAACTGGGCGATCTCCAAAGCCCGCCAGCAGGCCTGGTCACTGCGTTCGCGGCCCATGGTCAGGTTGGCCCGCACGCTGTCGTTGAACAGCGCCGGATGCTGGAGGACCACCGCGACATGTTCGCGCACGCAGTCCAGGCCGATTTCCTCCAGGGGCACCCCGCCGTAGCGGATGCTGCCGCGCTGCGCACTGTAGAGGCCGAGCAGCAGTTGCACCAGCGTGCTCTTGCCGCCGCCGCTGGCGCCGACCAGGGCAACCTTCTCGCCGGCGCCGATGTTCAGGTCCAACTGCTCCAGGACCTTGTCCTCGCCGTAGGCGAAATCCAGCCCGCGCACCTCGATGCCAACGGTCGTGCGGCCGGCGAACGGATCGCGCAGCGGCGGGTAGCGCGGCTCGTCGGCCCGCGCCAGCAACTCGTTGATCCGCTGCAACGCGCCGCCAGCGGCGTAGTAGGCGTATTGCAGGCCGAGCAGCTGTTCGACCGGACCGATCATGAACCAGAGGTAGCTGAACACCGCGAGCATCTGGCCGATCGACAGGTCCGAGAGCAGCACGGTGAGCATCGCCGCGGCGCGGAACACGTCGATGCCGAACTGGAACAGCAGGCCGCTGGCGCGCCCGGCGGCGTCGCTCTTCCATTGCGAGGCCACGGCGTAGTCGCGGACCTCCTGGGCGCGGTGGCCGAGGCGGCCGAGGAAATAGCCCTGGCGATTGCCGGCGCGGACTTCCTGGATCGCCTCGAGGGTCTCGGTGAGCGCCTGGGTGAAGCGCGCGGTGCTGTCGTTCTCGAGCTTCTTGAGATGCTTGACGCGCTTGCCCAGCTGCACCGTGGACCAGATCACCAGCGGGTTGAACAGCAGGATCAGCAAGGCCAGCTGCCAGTGCATCCAGACCAGGATCGCGGCGGTGCCGAGCAGCGTCAGCAAGGCGACCAGGAAGCGGCTGAGGGTTTCCCCGACGAACTTGTCCAGGGTATCCAGGTCGGTGACCAGGTGGGCGCTGATCGACCCGCCGCCGAGGGTTTCGTATTCGCCCAGGGCGATATGCCGGAGGCGCTCGATCAGACGCAGGCGGATGCGGTAGACGATGTCCTTGGACAGCCGCGCGAACAGCTTCGCCTGGAGCACGTTGAATACCAGCGCCGCCCCCCGCAACAGAAGGGTCGCCGCCAGCATCAGGCCGATGTAGCCGAACGCCACCTGCCAGTCGGCGGGCAACAGGCGGTCCATGAAACGCAGCGCGCCGTCACCCTTGCCGAGCAGCACTTCGTCCACCAGCAGCGGCAGCAGCAAGGGAATCGGCACGGTGCAGAGGGTGGCCAGCACCGCCACCAGGTTGGCGAGCAACAGGGCTTTCTTGTGGCGCAGTGCGAGTCGACGAATCTCCGCCCAGCTCAGGCGGTCTCCGCGCTCACTCATGCCGGCCCCGTTCCAGCCAGCGGCCGAGCAAGGGTGAAAGTTCGGCAAGCGGCTGGTAGCCGTTGGTGAGCAACGCCAGTTGGCCGTTGCGCTCGGCCAGCAGGGTCGGGAACCCGGCGATGCCAAGATCCTGGACCCAGGCGAAATCGGCGGCGGTGGCGTCACGCGCCTCGCCGCTGTCGAAGGCCGCGGCGAACTCGATGCGTGGAATTCCCACCGCTTCCGCCAGGTCGGCGAGCACCGCCGCCTGGGTGACATCGCGACCCTCGGCGTAGAACGCCCGCTGGATCGCCCTCACCAGCGGCCAGGCGCTTTCCTCGTCGAGGCTGCGCGCCGCCACCAGGGCCCGGCAGGCCGGCTCGGTGTCATAGACGAAGCCTTCGGGCAACGCGTCGTCGAAGCGGAACGGCTGGCCGGTGGTCTGCTGCACGGTCTGCCAGTGGCCGAGGATGTAGCCGCGGGTATTCGGGTCGAGCGCCGCGCCGTGGCCGGCGCGCAGGCCACCGGCTACCAGGTGGAAAGCGACGCCGTCGGCGGCCGCCTGCCGGGACAGCGCCTCGGCGACCGGGGCGAAGCCCCAGCACCAGGAACACATGGGGTCCATCACGTACAGCAGGCGGGCCTTGGCCAAGGTTCAGTTCTCCAGCGTGGACTGGCGCGGATCGCGACCGAGCGGGTGCGGCTGGTTGCGCTGCCGCGCCAGTTCGATCTGTTTCTGCCGCTCGCGGGCGCCGGCGCGGGTCTTCTCGCTCAGCGAGTCCCAGCAGTGCGGACAGCTGATGCCGGGCACGTAGTGCTCGGACTGGCGGTCCTCCAGCGAAACCGGGTTGCGGCAGGCGTGGCACTGATCGTACTCGCCCTCGCTAAGATCGTGGCGCACGGTCACGCGGTTGTCGAATACGAAGCAGTCGCCGCGCCACAGGCTCTGTTCCTGCGGCACCTCTTCGAGGTACTTGAGGATGCCGCCCTTGAGGTGGAAGACCTCCTCGAAACCGGCGCCGAGCATGTAGCTGGAAGCCTTCTCGCAGCGGATGCCGCCGGTGCAGAACATCGCCACCTTCTTGTGCCGCGCCGGGTCGTAGTGGGCCTTGATGTACTCGGGGAACTCGCGGAACGACCTGGTCTTCGGATCGACCGCGCCCTCGAAGGTGCCGATCGCCACCTCGTAGTCGTTGCGGGTATCGATCAGCAGGACTTCCGGATCGCTGATCAGGGCATTCCAGTCCTTCGCCTCGACATACTGGCCGACCTGCTTGTTCGGATCGACGCCAGGCACGCCGAGGGTGACGATTTCCTTCTTCAGCTTGACCTTGGTGCGGTAGAAGGGCTGTTCGTCGCAGTAGGATTCCTTGTGCTCGATATCGGCCAGCCGGGGATCGCTGCGCAGCCAGGCGAACAGCGCATCGATGCCTTCGCGGCTACCGGAGACGGTGCCGTTGATGCCTTCCTCGGCCAGCAGCAAGGTGCCTTTCACACCGTTGTCGAGCAGGGTTTGCAGCAGGGGTTCACGCAGCGCCACGTAATCGTCGAGAGTCACGAACTTGTACAGCGCCGCCACGACGATGGATGTCATGGGGATATAGCCTCCAGGTGGTCGCCCGCGTAAAGGGCGGACCGGAACGAAAAGCGCCACCCGCTGGCGCCATGGAAACGACAACGCCGGCGGAAGGCCGGCGCTGGGTGCGTAGTCTAGCGCAGCAGGGGCAGGCTCTGCACCCCGCCGCGACGGACGCCGTCTCAGGGTATGTCGTGCTTGCTCCCGCCGCGGCAGGTCGGCGAGGCCGGCACCGCAGCCTGGCTCCACTCCTCAGGGGTGAAGGTATGCAGCGCCAGGGCGTGGAACTCGCCCATCAACCCACCGAGGGTGGCATATACCTTCTGGTGCCGCTTCACCGCGTTCAACCCGGCGAACTGCGGGCTGACCAGCACCACCTTGAAGTGGGTCTCCAGCCCGCGGCTGTGCATGTGGCTCTCGTCGAGCACCTCGACGTGTTGCGGATCGAGGGGCTGCAGGGCGGTCTGGATACGGTCACGCATGCTCATCGCGAATCACGACTCACTTTTTCTTCTGGGCCGGCGCGGCGACGCCGAGTTCCTTGTCCATGTCGGCCATCAGCTTGTTCACCGGCTCGACGGCGCCTTGCAGCTTGGCCTGGGTCAGTTGGGCGGATTCGGCGGTCAGGCGCGGCATCTTCTCCAGCACCTTCTTGCCCAGCGGCGACTGGTAGAAGGCATTCAGGTCCTTCAGCTCGGACTCGGTGAAGTTGGTGGTGTAAAGCTTGATCAGCTCGGGCTTGATCTTGTCCCAGCCGATGGCGCGGTCCAGTTCGGCATTGGCCTTGGCCTGGTAACGCTCGAGAACCGCCTTCTTGCTCTCCGGCGCCTTGGCCTGGGCGAAGCGCTGGGCCAGCATCTGCTGCACCTGGGCATAGACCGGGACCGTCAGCTTGTCGGCATGGACCAGCTTGAGGAATTGCTCGGCCTGGCTGGCGGAATCGGCCATGGCCATGGAGCTGAGGCTGAGCAGCACGGCGCTGCCGATGAGGCGAAGACGGGTCATGGAAAATCCTTGAGGTTGGGTAGATGTGTCCGTGGGACCCGACATTCTGCGCCTAAGTTCGAAATCCGCTCAAGCGCGGCGCCGAATATCGGGAGAATCCTATCCGGCGCCCGCCCGCTCCATGCCGTCTACTATCAGTTCTGTAGTGGGTACTTGCCGCCTTCCTTCCGCAGCCGGCATGCTTGCGTCAGCCTGTCACATGGATGTGTTAGATGAACGGAACCGCCGCCGATACCCTCGCCGTATCGCCCCCGCCCCTGCGCAACCTCTGCGACGGCCACGGCCGGCTCGATCCCCGGGCGGTCGGCTGGTCCGCCCGGCCGCGGGTGCTCTGCCACATCCCCGGCCACTTCGGCCGGCGCAAGCGCTGGAACCACTGGTGCATCGTCAGCCCCGGCTGGATGCTCTCGCTGACCATCGCCGACCTCGACTACCTGACCTACGGCGCCGCCTATTTCCTCGACCTGGACAGCGGCCAGGCGGTAGCGCACACGCAGATCCGCTTCTTCGGCCTCGGCTGCCAGTTGCCCGACGAGCCGCAGGCCAGCCATGCCTTCGAGCATCCCCGCCTGCAATTGCGCTTCGACGAACAGCCCGGGCGCCTGCGCGTCACCGGCCAGGCCCCGGACCTCGGTGGCCTGCCGCTGGAGCTGGCGCTGGAAGTGCGACGACCGTCGCACCTGGAGTCGGTGAACCTGGTGGTGCCGATGGGCGAACACACCTTCCATGCCTGCAGCCGCCAGCTCGGCCTGCCGATCAGCGGCTGCCTGCAGCTCGGCCGCCGACGCTACGACTGCCAGGCGGGCCAGAGCTTCGCCGCGCTGGACTTCGGCCGCGGCGTCTGGCCGCTGCATACCTACTGGACCCGCGCCGCCTTCGCCGCCCCCGGCGGCATCGCCGGCAACTTCGGCACCGGCTGGACCGAAGCCAGCGACCTGCGCGAGAACGCCCTGTGGTTCGGCGGCAAGCTCAGCCGCGTGCTCGACGACGTGCACATCCGCGAGCCTCGCGACCCGCTGGCCGAATGGCGCCTGGACAGCGCCTGCGGTCGCGTCGAGCTGCTCTTCCGTCCCGAACAGCTGCACCAGGCGCGGCCCAGCGTCGGCCTGTTCTATGCCAATACCCGCCAGTGGTTCGGCCGTTTCAACGGCACCCTGCGCCACGACGACGGCGACTGCGTGCCGGTGGACGGCGCCCTCGGCTGGATCGGTTCGACCCGCGCGCGCTGGTGAGGCCGGCGGCGGGCAATCTATTTCCGACCCGCAGCGCGGCGAAAAATGCCCACGAGGAAGCGACGGCAGCGGAACCCAAGGCGGGAGCGAAGGCCTAAACTGCCGGATACGCACCCTGGAGAACACTCATGAGCCGGACCGAAACCGATAGCCTGGGCACCATCGAGGTGCCCGACGACGCCTACTGGGGCGCCCAGACCCAGCGTTCGCTGGAGAACTTCGCCATCGGCGGCCAGCGCATGCCGCTCGCCGTGATCCACGCCCTGGCGCTGATCAAGAAAGCCGCCGCGCGGGTCAACGACCACCTCGGCGAACTGCCGCCGGAAGTCGCCCGGCTGATCGAACAGGCCGCCGACGAAGTCCTCGCAGGCCGCCACGACGAACACTTCCCGCTGGTGGTCTGGCAGACCGGCAGCGGCACCCAGACCAACATGAACGTCAACGAGGTGATCGCTGGCCGCGCCAACGAACTGGCCGGCAATCCGCGTGGCGGCAAGTCGCCGGTGCATCCCAACGACCACGTCAACCGCGCGCAGAGTTCCAACGACAGCTTCCCCACCGCCATGCACATCGCCGCCGCCAAGGCCGTGCACGAACAATTGCTGCCGGCCATCGCCGAGCTTTCCGGCGGTCTCGCCGAACAGTCGGCGCGGCACGCCAGCCTGGTCAAGACCGGGCGCACCCACCTGATGGACGCCACGCCGATCACCTTCGGCCAGGAACTCTCGGCCTTCGTCGCCCAGCTCGACTACGCCGAGCGCGCCATCCGCGCGGCGCTGCCGGCGGTCTACCAGTTGGCCCAGGGCGGCACCGCGGTGGGCACCGGGCTCAACGCGCCGAAGGGCTTCGCCGACGCCATCGCCGCGGAAATCGCCGCCGAATCGGGCCTGCCCTTCGTCGCCGCGCCGAACAAGTTCGCCGCCCTGGCCGGCCACGAGCCGCTGGTCATCCTCTCCGGCGCCCTGAAGAGCCTGGCGGTGGCCCTGATGAAGATCGCCAACGACCTGCGCCTGCTCGGTTCCGGCCCACGCGCCGGCTTCGCCGAGGTGAAGCTGCCGGCCAACGAGCCGGGCAGCTCGATCATGCCCGGCAAGGTCAACCCGACCCAGTGCGAGGCGCTGTCGATGCTGGCCTGCCAGGTCATGGGCAACGACAGCACGATTTCCTTCGCCGCCAGCCAGGGCCATCTGCAACTCAACGTGTTCAAGCCGGTGATCGTCTACAACCTGCTGGAGTCCATCCGCCTGCTCGCCGACGGCTGCCGCAACTTCAACAAGCATTGCGTCGCCGGCCTGGAGCCGGACGCCCAGCGCATGGCCGACCTGCTGGAGCGCGGCCTGATGCTGGTCACCGCACTGAACCCGCACATCGGCTACGACAAGGCCGCCGAAATCGCCAAGAAGGCCTACGCCGAAGGCACCACCCTGCGCGCCGCGGCGCTGCAGCTGGGCTACCTGGACGAAGCGCAGTTCGACGAATGGGTACGGCCGGAGCAGATGCTGGAGGCCGGCCACCATGGTTGAAACCGCCAAGACCGGCGCCACCCCGCTGGAAGGCGACGGCAAGCGCATCCTGCTGATCGTCGGCTCGCCCAAGCGCAAGAGCTTCTGCCACCTGCTCGCCGAATGCTACGCCCAGGGCGCGCGCAGCAAGGATCACGTGGTGCGCGAACTGAAGCTGGGCGAGCTGGCCTTCGACCCGATCCTCCACGAAGGCTACGAACAGAGCCAGGTGCTCGAACCCGACCTGCTGGAAGCGCAGCGGCAGATCCACTGGGCCGAGCACCTGGTGTTCGTCTACCCGGTCTGGTGGGGCGGCCTGCCGGCGTTGCTGCAGGGCTTCTTCGACCGCGTCCTGCAGCCGGGCTTCGCCTTCCGCTACCGCGGCACCCAGGACAAGGACTGGGAGCAACTGCTGGGCGGGCGCAGCGCCGACCTGCTGGTCTGCCACGACCAGCCGCTGTCGCGGCTGCGCTTCCTCAAGGGCCCGCCGGCGCACCGGCAGATGGTGCGCAGCGTGCTCGGCGCCTGTGGCATCGCCACCCGCCGCCTGGAAGAGTTCGCGCCGATGCGCAGTTCCAGCGAGGAACAGCGCCAGGGCTGGCTGCGTCGCGCCGAACAGCTCGGCAGCCAGGTCTAGTTCCCTTCCCGCCCGGCTGCGGCCGGGCGCGGACACTGATCGTTCTGACAGGTCCGCCACCTTCCCGCCGGCTTCCCTTCCCCGCCCCCATGGCGGCCCTTTGCCTGCCTCTACCGGCTCACAGTGCGGGTGCCGACCGCTTTGCATTCCGCGACATCCATCAGGAATGGGTAGCGAATCTGACCGGCCCGTCACATTTGGTAGGGACCTCAAACCGGCACCGAGGGCTAGGATCAGCCCGCTTCGAAATGAATCCGGTTCTGGAAAAAAGGACTTGTCATGAAACACTACTCAGCCACCCTGGCACTCCTGCCACTCACCCTCGCCCTGTTCCTGCCCCAGGCAGCCCATGCCCACGGCTCGATGGAAACGCCGCCCAGTCGGGTCTACGGCTGCTTCCTCGAAGGTCCGGAGAATCCCAAGTCGGCCGCCTGCAAGGCCGCCGTCGCCGCCGGCGGCACCCAGGCGCTGTACGACTGGAATGGCGTCAACCAGGGCAACGCCAACGGCAACCACCAGGCGGTGGTCCCCGACGGCCAGCTCTGCGGCGCCGGCAAGGCACTGTTCAAGGGCCTGAACCTGGCTCGCAGCGACTGGCCCAGCACTGCCATCGCGCCGGACGCCAGCGGCAACTTCCAGTTCGTCTACAAGGCCAGCGCGCCGCACGCGACCCGCTACTTCGACTTCTACATCACCAAGGACGGCTACAACCCCGAGAAGCCGCTGGCCTGGAGCGACCTGGAACCCGCGCCGTTCTGCTCGATCACCAGCGTCAAGCTGGAGAACGGCACCTACCGGATGAACTGCCCGCTGCCCCAGGGCAAGACCGG
The DNA here is from genome assembly GCF_056110345.1 of Pseudomonas sp. TZ252. Classification (NCBI taxonomy): domain Bacteria; kingdom Pseudomonadati; phylum Pseudomonadota; class Gammaproteobacteria; order Pseudomonadales; family Pseudomonadaceae; genus Pseudomonas; species Pseudomonas sp. TZ252. The sequence continues at coordinate 603,166 of NZ_CM148566.1, forward strand.
CAAGCATGTGATCTATAACGTCTGGCAGCGCTCGGACAGCCCGGAAGCCTTCTACGCCTGCATCGACGTGAGCTTCAGCGGCGCCGTCGCCAACCCCTGGCAAGCGCTGGGCAACCTGCGCGCGCAGCAGGACCTGCCAGCCGGTGCTACCGTCACCCTGCGTCTGTTCGATGCCCAGGGCCGCGACGCCCAGCGTCACAGCCTGACCCTGGCCCAGGGCGCCAACGGTGCCAAGCAATGGCCGCTGGCGCTGGCGCAGAAGGTCAACCAGGACTCCACCCTGGTCAACATCGGCGTGCTGGATGCCTACGGGGCGGTCAGCCCGGTGGCCAGCTCGCAGGACAACCAGGTCTACGTGCGCCAGGCCGGCTACCGCTTCCAGGTCGACATCGAACTGCCGGTCGAGGGCGGCGGCGAGCAACCGGGCGGCGACGGCAAGGTCGACTTCGACTATCCGCAAGGCCTGCAGCAATACGACGCCGGGACCGTAGTGCGCGGTGCCGATGGCAAGCGCTACCAGTGCAAGCCCTACCCGAACTCCGGCTGGTGCAAGGGCTGGGACCTCTACTACGCCCCGGGCAAGGGCATGGCCTGGCAGGACGCCTGGACCCTGCTGTAACGCCCTCGACTGCCGCCCGCTCCGGGCGGCAGTCGTTTTCGCCGCCAGGCACCCGCCGCGAGACGGCGAATCCGCGCAACGGTACAGTCCCCCGGCGAAACCCTGGCTACGTGTGCCTGTTCAAGCTGCCGTGCGCTCCCTAGGCTGGTCCGACCACCAGCACGGGGAAACCACGCATGCCTTTTTCTCTCGCCGCCCTCCAACAGGCCGCCGCCATCGTCCACCAGAGCCTGCCGCCGACGCCGCAGATACGCTGGCCGCTGCTATGCGAGGCACTGGGTTGCGAAGTGTGGATGAAGCACGAGAACCACCTGCCGGTGGGGGCCTTCAAACTGCGCGGCGGCCTGGTGTATTTCCACCACCTGGCGCACCAGGGCGAGCGGCCGGCCGCCGTGATCAGCGCGACCCGCGGCAACCACGGCCAGTCGGTGGCCTTCTCGGCGAGCCGCTACGGCATCCAGCCGATCATCGTCGTGCCGCACGGCAACAGCCGCGAGAAGAACGCGGCGATGCGCAGCCTTGGCGCGGAGCTGATCGAGCACGGCGAGGACTTCCAGGCCTCCCGCGAATACGCCGCCGAGCGCGCCCGGCGCGAAGGCCTGCACCTGATTCCGGCGTTCCATCCCTGGCTGGTGGCCGGGGTCGCCAGCTACAGCCTGGAGTTGTTCGCCGCGCTGGCCGACCTTGACGAAGTCTACGTGCCGATCGGTATGGGTTCGGGCATCTGCGGCCTGATCGCCGCGCGCGACGCGCTGGGCCTGAAGACCCGCATCGTCGGCGTGGTGTCCGCCCATGCGCCGGCCTACGCCCTGTCGTTCGAGGCCGGCACGGCGATCAGCCACCCGGTCGACACCCGCCTGGCCGACGGCATGGCGTGCAGTACGCCGGACCCGAGCGCGCTGGAAATGATCCTGGCCGGCGCCGATCGTCTGGTGCGGGTCAGCGACAGGGAGATCGGCGCGGCCATGCGCCTGTGCTTCACCAGCACCCACAACGTCGCCGAGGGCGCCGGGGTGGCGGCGCTGGCCGCCGCCTGGCAGGAGCGCGAGCGCCTGAAGGGGCTGAAGGTAGGCCTGATCCTCAGCGGAGCGAACGTCGACCGCGAGGTATTCGCCGAGCAACTGGCCGCCGGCGACTGAGCCGGCGCCGCTAGGCCAGCCCCGCGAGGAGCAGCAGCCACCAGGCGAGCACCAGCAACTGCACGAAGAAGCCGGCAAAACGCAGCCAGACGAACAGCGCGGAGGTGCTGACCAGGTGCATCAGCGACTGGAACAGCCGGGCGCCGAGCACCAGTGGCGCCAACGGGTCGGTCAGGCTGCTCTGCCCGCTGGCGATCGCGTAGAGCAGCGCGCCGGCCAGCAGCGGCAGGTTCTCCACGCAGTTGGCATGGACTCGCACCAGCCGCTGGCCGAAACCGCCAGGCGTGTTGCTGCCATCGGCGGCGAAGGCGTTCACCGCCATCCGCCCGCCGAGTACCAGCAGGCCGCGCTGGCTGACCAGCAGGAAGACCAGCAACAGGGTCCAGGCGATCAGGCCGAGCAGGCAGATCGCGCTAGGGCTGAGAAACATGGATGACGCTCCTTCTATTGTGTTGTCGTGGGAAGGATGAAGCGTCTGGATTCTAGGCCGGCTAGAGCAATTGCTCTATTCGCAGTCCGCCGTCCTTAAGTCGTGTTCTGCCGGCACGCCGCTCGGCCCCGATGTACGCCGTCGGCGGATGCGTAACCGGACGACCCACTGCCCGCAGCCTTCCGAACGGACAAAGAAAAGCCCCGCCGAAGCGGGGCCTTCCTTGCACGCAGCACTCAGGGCTGTCTTCTCATCAGAGCGAATCGAGATAGCGCTCCACATCCAGCGCGGCCATGCAGCCGGCGCCGGCCGAGGTGATCGCCTGGCGGTAGACGTGGTCGGCCACGTCGCCGGCGGCGAACACACCCGGTACGTTGGTCGCGGTGGCGTTGCCTTCGCGCCCGCCGTTGACCACCAGGTAGCCGTCCTTCAGGGCCAGTTGCCCTTCGAACAGCGAGGTATTGGGAGTATGGCCGATGGCGACGAACATGCCATCCACGGCGATCTCCTCGCTGCCACCATCGCGGGACTTCAGGCGCACGCCGGTGACGCCCATCGTGTCGCCAAGCACCTCATCGACCTCGGCGTTGAGCTTGAGCACTATCTTGCCTTCGGCGACCCGCGCCTGCAGCTTGTCCTGGAGAATCTTCTCGGCGCGGAAGGTTTCGCGACGATGCACCAGGGTCACCCGGCTGGCGATGTTGGCCAGGTACAGGGCCTCTTCGACAGCGGTATTGCCGCCGCCGATCACCGCCACTTCGCGGTTGCGGTAGAAGAAACCGTCGCAGGTGGCGCAGGCCGACACGCCCTTGCCCATGAACGCCTGCTCCGACGGCAACCCCAGGTAGCGCGCGCTGGCACCGGTGGCGACGATCAGTGCGTCGCAGGTGTAGGTGCCATTGTCGCCGCGCAGGGTGAACGGCTTGCCGGCCAGGTCCACGGCATGAATGTGGTCGAAGACAATCTCGGTCTCGAAGCGCTCGGCGTGCTCCTGCATCCGCTGCATCAGTGCCGGGCCGGTCAGGCCGTGGGGATCGCCCGGCCAGTTGTCGACCTCGGTGGTGGTGGTCAACTGGCCGCCGGCCTGCATGCCGGTGATCAGCAGCGGCTTGAGGTTGGCGCGCGCGGCGTAGACAGCCGCGCTGTAACCGGCGGGACCGGAACCGAGGATGATCACTCGGGCGTGGCGGAGGGTATCGGGCATCTCGTCGGACTCCTGCCGACATCAGCGTCGGCGCGAATAAAAACGGGGCCACCAAAGCACATGGGGAAGGCTTGGAAGGAGCGGTCGCCCCGGGAAAAGGTCGGCCGGGCACACTTCGCGCCCGGCATCGGGATCACAGTGCCTCGGCGTTCTCGGCCAGGTACGAGGCCACGCCCTCGGCGCTCGCCTTCATGCCTTTCTGGCCCTTGCGCCAGCCGGCCGGGCAGACCTCGCCGTGTTCCTCGGTGAACTGCAGGGCCTCGACCAGGCGCACCATCTCGTCCACCTCGCGCCCCAGCGGCAGGTTGTTCACCACTTGGTGCTGGACCACCCCGGCGCGGTCGATCAGGAACGAAGCACGCAAGGCCACGCCGTCCTCGTGCTCGATGCCGTAGGCGCGGGTGATCTCGTGCTTGACGTCGGCGACCATGGTGAACTCGACCGCACCGATGCCGCCCTTCTCCACCGGCGTGCTGCGCCAGGCGTGATGGGTGAACTGCGAGTCGATGGAGACACCGACCACCTCGACGCCCAGCTCGCGGAACTTATCCATGCGGTTGTTGTGGGCGATGATTTCCGAGGGGCAGACGAAAGTGAAGTCGAGCGGCCAGAAGAACAGTACGACGTACTTGCCGCGCAGGCTGGAAAGCTGGAAGGCATCGACGATGGAACCGTCGCCGAGGACCGCGGCGGCAGTGAAATCGGGGGCTTGCTTGTTGACCAGTACGCTCATCGCGAGGCTCCTAGGAGGTTGGGTTGCGCCCGGCGACGCCAGGCTCCCGGAAGAATATGCAGCGCAGGTTACCCAGCCACGACGATGCATTGAAATGTCGAATTTCAATTCGCACGATAGAGTCAGCCTATGCTCTCAACCTGCGGCTAGACTCATGCTGTCGCCCATTACCCGTCCTCACCGCATGCCCCTACGCACACGCCTGCTCTGGCTGTTCCTGCCGTTGCTGGCCGCCAGTCTCGGCGGTATCTGGCTCTTGTCGGAAAGCATCCTGCTGAGCCGTTTCGACCGAGAGGACCAGCAACGCCTGCAAGAGGGCGCCACCGTCCTGCACAACCGGCTGGACTTCGAGTTGAAGCGCCACCTGGACATCGTTCGCACCTACGCCTGGTGGGATGCCAGCTACGACTTCATCCAGCGCCCCAACGAGACCTTCGAACAGGAAAACCTCGACCACGAGATGCTCGACGACCTGGGATTCGACTTCGTCCTGTTCCTCGACGACCGGGGTCACCTGCAACTGAAGCAGTGGTCCCCGCCCGCGCCCGACCAGCGCGTGCTCTTCGGCGCCCCCTCGGCGAGCGACCAGGCCCTGCTCGAGGCACTGCAGCAACGCGCCATCCGCCTCGGCGCGCTGGACTTTCGCGGACGCACCGACCACAGCCTGAGCGAGCTGCTGCTGGTCGACAACCTGCCGACCCTGCTGGTCAGCGTGCCTATCAGCAACAACCAGGGTAGCGCGCCGGCGAAGGGCGCGATCCTCGCCGGCTACTTCCTCGACCGGGAACGCCTGGCCAACCTCCGCGAACAGATGCAGGCCGACCTGCAACCGATGCCCAACATCGCCACCGACTCCACCTGGAAGCCGCTGCGCAGCCGCAGCGGCAGTACCCACAACCAGGCCCTGCTCAGCCCACGGCGGTTCATCGGCGAACATGTCCAGCAGGTCTCGGTGCAGTACCTGAGTTCCAGCGGCGAGCCGCAGCTGCGCTTCGACATCACCAAGAAACGCCTGCTCTACATCCAGGGCGAGAAGGCCATCAACTTCTTCCTCGGCGCCTCCCTGCTGGTCGCGCTGGGCGCTTTCCTGGTCGGCTACCTGGCCCTGGAGCTGTGGGTCCTGCGCCGGGTCCAACGGCTCAACCGGGAGGTCGCCGAAGTCGGACGCAACGCCCACTCGATACGCCTGAGCGACTTCGGCAACGACGAGCTGGGACAACTGGCGGGCGAGATGAACCAGATGCTCGAGCGCCTGGAACACAGCGAGGCGCGCGACCGGGCGATCCTCCAGTCGATGCGCGACGGCTACTTCGAAATGGACGTCGACGGCGTGATCCTCACCGTCAACCCCGCGCTCTGCCAACTGCTCGGCCAGACGCGCGAAACGCTGATCGGCCATCCCTACTACGAACTGCTCGGCGAAGACGACCTGGCGCGTGCCCGCCAACCCTTCCAGCGCGCCATGCAGAGCGGCGCAGGCAAGACCTTCGCCATCCCCCTGCAGCGCGCCGACGGCAGCCTCGGCTACTTCGAGGCCACGGTTTCGCTGATCCACGACCTGCAGGGCGAACTACGGGGCTACCGCGGCATCGTCCGCGACGTCAGCGACCAGATCGCCTACCAGCAGCAATTGCTGGAAATGGCCTACCGCGACCCGCTGACCGGCCTGGGCAACCGCAAGGCCTTCGACGAACAGCTCGGCCAGGCGTTGCTTCGCGCCGGCTCCGGCGGAAGCGAACTGGCGCTGCTGTACCTGGACCTGGACCGCTTCAAGGAGGTCAACGACCGCTTCGGCCACGACATCGGCGATGCCCTCCTCAGGACCGTCGCCGAACGGGTACGCAGCACCCTGCGGCAGCCGGACAAGGCCTACCGCCTGGGCGGCGACGAATTCGCCGTGCTCCTCGAGGACAGCCAGGAAAACAATCCGCAGCGCCTCGCAGAACGCCTGCTGGCGGCGCTGGTCCAACCGATCGCGCTGAATGGCGAACGCATCGACTTCGTCACCCCGAGCATCGGCATCGCTCTCTACCCGCGGCATGCCGGCGATGCCGAAGGACTGGTCCGTGCCGCCGACAGCGCCATGTACGAGGCCAAGCGCCAGCGCAACCACTATTGCCTGTACCAGGCGCCAGCCTGAAATGCGCGGTCAAACAGGCTCTGTCGCGGGCTTTCGCCAGTCTGCTAAGGTTTCAGCCCGCATCCCATCGGAGAACCATTCCCTATGCCAGCCCTGAGCGGCCCGCAATACCTCGGCGAAGGCCTGAAGCTGATCATGCGTCCCGGCCTGCGCCTGTTCGTGCTGATCCCCCTGACCCTCAACCTGCTGGTGTTCGCCCTGCTGATCGGCTTCGCGATGCAGCAGTTCAGCCACTGGGTCGACCTGCTGATGCCCAGCCTGCCCGACTGGCTGAGCTTCCTGCAGTACATCGTCTGGCCGTTGTTCGTCCTGCTGGTGCTGGTGATCGTGTTCTTCACCTTCACCATGGTCGCCAACATCATCTCCGCGCCGTTCAACGGCTTCCTCTCGGAAAAGGTCGAGGTGGTGGTTCGCGGCCGCGACGACTTCCCGCCGTTCAGCTGGGCCGAACTGCTGGCGATGATCCCGCGCACCATGGGTCGCGAGATGCGCAAGCTCGCCTACTTCCTGCCGCGCGCGCTGGTGCTGCTGGTGCTGAGCTTCGTGCCCGGGGTCAACCTGATCGCCACGCCGCTGTGGATCCTCTTCGGCATCTGGATGATGGCGGTGCAGTACATCGACTATCCGGCGGACAACCACAAGCTCGGCTGGAACGAGATGCTCGCCTGGCTGCGCAGCAAGCGCTGGGCGTGCATGGGTTTCGGCGGGGTGACCTACCTGGCGCTGCTGATCCCGCTGGTCAACCTGGTCATGATGCCCGCCGCCGTCGCCGGCGCCACCCTGTTCTGGGTCCGCGAGGAAGGCGAGAAGGCGCTGGTGAAATAAGCATGCGCCCGGTGTCCGCTGTCGGCATTGTCAGGCGGGCGTCAGCGCCCTGACAGCCGGCGTCGGGCACACTACGAATGCCCTCGGGAGCGTCGGCGCAGGCCGCAGCCGAGACCTGCGCCAGCCCTTGCAGACCGGCTCGACGCTGCCGAACCGACTGGCCGCCGGTGCCTCCCCACGCAGGCGGCCTTTTTTTACCCGCCTGCCTTGCCGTCCATGCAGGATGGCCGGCGCTCACCCCCTTCCTGTCCGCTACGCCCCCCTCGACTCCACCACCCTGGCACTACAGTGGCAACCAGGCGAAGCAGGCTCCGGCCCGCTTTCGATGACCACCGTCCCCAGCCCGCCCAGCGGCGGAAAACAAGAAGAGGGTCGCCATGTCACGTTCCGCATTCACCGCGCTCTTGCTGTCCTGCGTCCTACTGGCGCTCTCCATGCCTGCCAGGGCCGACGACCTGCCCTACCGCTTCGGCCTGGGCAAGGCGGACATCACCGGCGAAGCCGCCGAAGTCGGCATGATGGGTTACTCCTCCCTCGAACAGAAGACCGCCGGCATCCACATGCGCCAGTGGGCGCGTGCCTTCGTGATCGAGGAAGCGGCCAGCGGACGTCGCCTGGTCTACGTCAACACCGACCTGGGGATGATCTTCCAGGCCGTGCACCTGAAGGTCCTGGCCCGGCTCAAGGCGAAGTACCCCGGTGTCTACGACGAGAACAACGTGATGCTCGCCGCCACCCACACCCACTCCGGTCCGGGCGGCTTCTCCCACTACGCGATGTACAACCTGTCGGTGCTCGGCTTCCAGGAAAAGACCTTCAACGCCATCGTCGACGGCATCGTCCGCTCCATCGAGCGGGCCCAGGCCAGGTTGCAGCCCGGCCGCCTGTTCTACGGCAGCGGCGAGTTGCGCAACGCCAGCCGCAACCGCTCGCTGCTGTCGCACCTGAAGAATCCGGACATCGCCGGCTACGAGGATGGCATCGACCCGCAGATGAGCGTGCTCAGCTTCGTCGACGCCAACGGCGAGCTGGCCGGCGCGATCAGTTGGTTCCCGGTGCACAGCACCTCGATGACCAACGCCAATCACCTGATCTCCCCGGACAACAAGGGCTACGCCTCCTATCACTGGGAGCACGACGTCAGCCGCAAGAGCGGTTTCGTCGCCGCCTTCGCCCAGACCAATGCCGGCAACCTGTCGCCCAACCTGAACCTGAAGCCCGGCTCCGGTCCCTTCGACAACGAGTTCGACAACACCCGCGAGATCGGTCTGCGCCAATTCGCCAAGGCCTACGAGATCGCCGGCCAGGCCCAGGAGGAAGTGCTCGGCGAACTGGATTCGCGCTTCCGTTTCGTCGACTTCACCCGCCTGCCGATCCGCCCGGAGTTCACCGACGGCCAGCCGCGCCAGTTGTGCACCGCGGCCATCGGCACCAGCCTGGCCGCCGGTAGCACCGAAGACGGTCCAGGCCCGCTGGGGCTGGAGGAAGGCAACAATCCGTTCCTCTCGGCCCTTGGCGGGTTGCTCACCGGCGTGCCGCCGCAGGAACTGGTGCAATGCCAGGCGGAAAAGACCATCCTCGCCGACACCGGCAACAAGAAACCCTACCCCTGGACGCCGACGGTGCTGCCGATCCAGATGTTCCGCATCGGCCAGTTGGAACTGCTCGGCGCCCCCGCCGAGTTCACCGTGATGGCCGGGGTGCGGATCCGCCGCGCGGTGCAGGCGGCCAGCGAAGCGGCCGGTATCCGCCATGTGGTCTTCAATGGCTACGCGAATGCCTATGCCAGCTACGTCACCACCCGCGAGGAATACGCCGCCCAGGAATACGAAGGCGGCTCGACCCTCTACGGCCCCTGGACCCAGGCCGCCTACCAGCAGTTGTTCGTCGACATGGCGGTGGCGCTGCGCGAACGCCTGCCGGTGGAAACCTCGGCGATAGCGCCGGACCTGTCCTGCTGCCAGATGAACTTCCAGACCGGAGTAGTGGCCGATGATCCCTATATCGGCAAGTCCTTCGGCGACGTGTTGCAACAACCCAGGGAAAGTTATCGCATCGGCGACAAGGTGACCGTCGCTTTCGTGACCGGACATCCGAAGAATGACTTGCGCACCGAGAAGACTTTCCTGGAAGTGGTGAATATCGGCAAGGATGGCAAACAGACGCCCGTGACCGTTGCCACCGATAATGACTGGGATACTCAATACCGCTGGGAGAGAGTGGGTATATCTGCCTCGAAAGCGACTATCAACTGGTCCATTCCACCAGGGACCGAGCCCGGCCATTACTACATCAGGCACTACGGCAACGCGAAGAACTTCTGGACCCAGAAGATCAGCGAAATCGGCGGATCGACCCGCTCCTTCGAGGTGCTCGGCACCACTCCCTAGCGGGCTCCAGCCAAGGTTGCGAGATTCGCCAGCCAACTTTATGACGCATGAAAGTCGTCAAATAAAATGTGATTTAAACACATGAACAAGTGACCTTTCATTCAGCCGACAAGGGCATGGAACTCCATTTCCATGCCCTTTGTTTTTATCCCGAAAAACTTCTCAAGTTGTCGCTCAAGGTCATATCGAAGTCGCTTTCGGGATCAACCGATAAATTATCGCCATGAAACCATCGGCTCGCTGTATTCCCTGCCGGAAAAACAGCGAAGACGATTAATCATCTCGAAACAAGAAGTACGCAGATTGATGGAAATCAAAAAACCACCCGGGAAATAAAACGATGACCGAAAACTGGAAATTCCGCCGTCGAACCTTTCTCAAGCACGGCGCCCAGGCCGCTACCCTGGCCGGCCTTTCCGGGCTGTTCCCGGAGACGCTCCGGCGCGCCCTGGCCATCGAGCCGGACATCCGCACCGGAACCATCCAGGACGTCCAGCACGTGGTCATCCTGATGCAGGAGAACCGCAGCTTCGATCACTACTTCGGCCACCTCAACGGCGTCCGCGGCTTCAACGATCCTCGCGCGCTCAAGCGCCAGGACGGCAAGCCGGTCTGGTACCAGAACTACAAGTACGAGTTCTCCCCCTATCACTGGGATACCAAAGTCACCAGCGCCCAGTGGGTGAGTTCGCAGAACCATGAATGGTCGGCCTTCCACGCGATCTGGAACCAGGGCCGCAACGACAAGTGGATGGCGGTGCAGTACCCCGAAGCCATGGGCTACTTCAAGCGCGGCGACATTCCCTACTACTACGCCCTGGCCGACGCCTTCACCCTGTGCGAGGCCTACCACCAGTCGATGATGGGCCCGACCAATCCGAACCGCCTCTACCACATGAGCGGACGCGCCGCCCCCAGCGGCGACGGCAAGGACGTACACATCGGCAACGACATGGGCGACGGCACCATCGGCGCCAGCGGCACGGTGGACTGGACCACCTATCCCGAGCGGCTAAGCGCCGCTGGCGTGGACTGGCGGGTCTACCAGGAAGGCGGCTACCGCTCCTCGTCACTCTGGTACCTGTACGTCGACGCCTACTGGAAATACCGGCTCCAGGAGCAGAACAACTACGACTGCAACGCCCTCGCCTGGTTCAGGAACTTCAAGAACGCTCCGCGCGATTCGGACCTCTGGCAGCGCGCCATGCTCGCCCGCGGCGTCGACCAGTTGCGCAAGGATGTGCAGGAGAACACGCTGCCGCAGGTGTCGTGGATCGTCGCGCCCTACTGCTACTGCGAGCATCCCTGGTGGGGCCCCTCGTTCGGCGAGTACTACGTGACCCGGGTGCTCGAGGCGCTGACCAGCAACCCCGAGGTCTGGGCCAGGACCGTGTTCATCCTCAACTACGACGAGGGCGACGGCTTCTATGACCACGCCAGCGCCCCGGTGCCGCCGTGGAAGGATGGCGTCGGCCTTTCCACGGTCAGCACCGCCGGCGAGATCGAGGTATCCAGCGGGCTGCCCATCGGGCTCGGCCACCGCGTCCCGCTGATCACCATCTCGCCCTGGTCGAAGGGCGGCAAGGTCAGCGCCGAAGTGTTCGACCATACCTCAGTGCTGCGCTTCCTCGAACGCCGCTTCGGCGTCGTCGAGGAAAACATCTCGCCCTGGCGGCGTGCCGTCTGCGGCGACCTGACTTCGCTGTTCGACTTCCAGGGCGCAGGCGATACCCAGGTCGCCCCCGACCTGACCAACGTCCCGCAGAGCGACGCGCGCAAGGAGGACGCCTACTGGCAGCAGTTCTACCGGCCCAGTCCCAAGTACTGGTCCTACGAGCCGAAGAGCCTGCCCGGCCAGGAAAAGGGCCAGCGCCCTACCCTCGCGGTGCCCTACCAGTTGCACGCCACGCTGGCCCTCGACATCGCCGCCGGCAAGCTGCGCCTGACCCTGGGCAACGACGGCATGAGCCTGCCGGGCAATCCGCAGGGACACTCCGCTGCGGTATTCCAGGTGCAGCCGCGGGAAGTCGGCAATCCGCGCTTCTATACCGTGACCAGCTATCCGGTGGTCCAGGAAAGCGGAGAGGAACTGGGCCGGACCCTCAACGACGAACTCGACGACCTGCTCGACGCCAACGGCCGCTACGCCTTCGAGGTGCACGGCCCCAACGGCTTCTTCCGCGAGTTCCACGGCAACCTGCATCTCGCCGCGCAGATGGCGCGGCCCGAGGTATCGGTCACCTATCAACGCAACGGCAACCTGCAGTTGAACATCCGCAATCTCGGCCGCCTGCCGTGCAGCGTGACGGTGACGCCGAACCCGGCCTATACCCGGGAGGGCAGCCGTCGCTATGAACTCGAACCGAACCAGGCGATCAGTGAAGTGTGGCTGTTACGCAGCAGCCAGGGCTGGTACGACCTCAGCGTGACCGCCAGCAATACGGAAGCCAACTATCTCCGCCGCCTGGCCGGACACGTCGAGACCGGCAAGCCGAGCAGGAGCGATCCATTGCTCGACATCGCAGCGACCTGAAGCGAGGAGTCCATCGCATGAGACCTACCCTGACCTGGACCTTGCTGGCCCTGCTGCTCTGCGGCACGGCCATCGGCGCCGTCCTGTTGTTTTACCCATCGGAGCCGGCGCCCGTCGCGCCCTTCGCGTCTCCCCCGCAGGCCACACCGGCGGCAAAACCTTCCATTCCTTCCCGAGCCCCCGAGATGAATACAGCCACCGCTCCCGACAACCTGGAACAGCAACTCGGCGAGTTCGGCCGCAACGCCGGGCAGATGTCCGAGATCGAACGCAAGCAGGCCGCCGAAGGTCTGATCGAACAGCTCAAGCGCGAGGTGGCGGTCGGCGCCGATCCGCGCCAGACCTTCGAGGAGATCCAGCGTCTGACGCCCTATGTGGAGGCCGATGCCAGGCGCCGCGAGGCGCTCGACTTCGAGATCTGGATGGCGCTCAAGGACAACGCCTCCGTCCAGCAGCAAGCGCCGACGCCTGGCGAGGAAGAGCAACTGCGCGAATACGCGCAAGAGTCGGACAAGGTGATCGCCGAGGTGCTCGCCAGCGTCGACGGCGAGGAGCAGCGTCACGCCGCCATCGACGAACGCCTCAAGGCCCTGCGCAAGCAGATCTTCGGCGAGGAGAACCCACGCCTGCTGCAACGCTGAAATCCACGGCGCCCCGACCGGGGCGCCGTCACGCAAGCGTCACCAAAACTTCACATCCGCTACACGGCGTCGGTCGACACTGACGTCATGAGCAGACCTCTAAGCATCGCCCTGATCAGCGAAACCTACCCACCGGAAGTCAACGGCGTCGCCAATACCCTGGGGCGCCTGCATGCCGGTCTCCAGCAGCTTGGCCATCGGGTCCAGGTGGTGCGCCCGCGCCAGCCCGGCGACGACGGCCGGCGCAGCGACGCCGAGCTGGTGCTGACCCGCGGCTGGCCGTTGCCCGGCTACCCCGGCCTGCAATGGGGCATGTCGAGCCTGCACAAGCTGCTGCGCTGCTGGAAGCGCCAGCGCCCGGACGTGCTCTACATCGCCACCGAAGGCCCGCTCGGCTTCTCTGCCCTGCGCGCCGCGCGGCGCCTGGGCATCCCGGCGGTCAGCGGCTTCCACACCAACTTCCAGCAGTACAGCGAGCACTACGGCTTCGGTCCGCTGACCCGGCTGGTCACCGGCTACCTGCGCTGGTTCCACAACCGCACGCAGATGACCCTGGTGCCCAGCGGCAGCCAGCGCATGGAATTGCAGCGGCGCGGTTTCGAACGTCTCAACCTGCTCTCCCGCGGGGTCGACAGCCAACTCTTCCATCCCTCCCGGCGCGATCCCGAACTACGCCGGCGCTGGGGCCTGGGCGAACAGGACATCGCCGTGCTGCACGTCGGCCGGCTGGCGGCAGAGAAGAACCTCGGCCTGCTCGGCGGCACCTTCCGCGCGCTCTGCGCCGCCCATCCGCAGCTGAAGCTGCGCCTGGTACTGGTGGGCGACGGGCCGGAGCGCAGGCACCTCGAACGGGACCTGCCCGAAGCGCTGTTCTGCGGCGTCCAGCGCGGCGAAACCCTGGCCGCCCACTACGCCTCGGGCGACCTGTTCCTCTTCCCAAGCCTGTCGGAGACCTTCGGCAACGTGGTCCTCGAAGCCCAGGCCGCCGGCCTCGCGGTGGTCGCCTTCGACCAGGCCGCCGCCGGCCAGCACATCCGCCATGGGCACAACGGCGTGCTCGCCGCGCCGGGCGACAAGAGCGGCTTCGTCGAAGTCGCCAGTTGGCTGCTGGACGACCAGGAACGCCTGCGCCGGGTCCGTCTCAACGCCCGCCAACACGCCAGCCGGCAAGGTTGGGACAGTATCGTCGAGCACTTCCAGAACTACCTGGAAGACGCCTGCGCCAGTCCGCTGGTCCAGCCCGCTCGGTCGAAGCCCGAGCGGCCGCCGGCAGAGGATGGCGGGGCCTTGCCACGCAGCCGCGAGTAGCTCTCAGGCAAAGGCTTTCGGCGTGGCGATGAAGCCCAGGCTCATGGCCCCGGCGCCCAGATTGATGCCGCCGGTAGGGCTGAGCATGCCCAGGTGCAAGTGGATGTCGCGCTCGCGGCAGGCGTTCTCCAACGCGGCGAAGCCCGGCAGGTCGCGCAGCGCGGTCGGATCGCCGGCATAGCTGAGACCCAGTTGCGGTGCCAGCAGCTCACCCGCCTGTACCCGCGCCAGGGCATAGCCGAACAGCTTCTCCGCCGACTTCTCGAAGCTCGGCGAGAGCGCCACCGGTTTGTCCTCGCCATCGGCCAGGCTGAACACCGGCTTGACGTCGAGCAGCGAGCCCAACCCCAGCGCTGCGCCCTTGACCCGGTCGACGAAACCGCTGCGATCACCCTTCTGGAAGCCGCGCCGGCGCAAGTGGCCCAGGTCATCGGCGACCAGGTAGGTGCAGGTCTGCTGGCTGAGCTGTTCGAGGCGCGTACGCAGCGCGTTGGGGTGGCTGCCCTGCGCCAGCAGGCGCGTGCCCTCGGCCGCCAGGCAGGCGATGCCGGCGAACACCGAGTGGCTGTCGAGTACGCGCAGGGTGAAGGGACCGGCGATGCCGGCCGCGTGGCGGCGCTCGTGGTAGTGCTGGAGCAGGCCGAAGGAGGCCTGGGTGGCGTGCTCGAAGATCGGACTGCGCAGGCTGTCGACGGTGAGGCAGACCACGTAGTCGAAGTCGGTCACCAGTTCGTCGAGGAACCATTGTTGCAACTCGGCGGCGGAGAGCGGCTGGCTGCCGTCCTTGCTACCGACCTTGGCCAGGTGGTCGCGGTAGAAGCTCAGGGTGGTGTCGGGGTCGCGTCGATCGATGAGCCGCTGCTCGCCCAGGCGGATCCCGATCGGCATCACGCGGATGCCGTGGGCGGCGAGGAATTCGGGCGGCAGGTCGCAGGTCGCGTCGACCACCAGGCCGATACGCATGGATTCGCTCCTCTGGCCGTTTCTCGGCCTATTGTTGTGTTGGCGGTCATACAATGCCCGTTTCGGACTTTGAAGTCAGCCGGCCGCACGGCGGGTTTTCGGAAAAAATCACGGCCATGAAAAATCCCACCCCGAGGGGTGGGATCTGCTTGCCGGCGCGGCGCCGGGCCGGTGCGTCGCGGACGCGCCTTCAGACCAGGCTGGCCAGGGCCTCGCGGCTGAACGGCTTGATGTCGCCGATACGCCCCTCGCGGACCTTCACCGCCCACTCCGGATCCACCAGCAGCGCGCGGCCCACCGCGACCAGGTCGAACTCGCCCTTGTCCAGGCGCTCCACCAGGCCGTCGATGCTCGCCGGCTGCGCCACCTCGTCGGTTTTGCCGAAGAATTGCAGGAACTCGCTGCCGTCCAGGCCGACGTTACCCACGGTAATGGTCGGCTTGCCGGTCAGCTCGCGGGTCCAGCCGGCCAGGTTGAGTTCCGAGCCTTCGAACTCGGGAATCCAGAAGCGGCGGGTCGAGCAGTGGAAGATATCGACGCCGGCCTCCACCAGCGGCGCGAGGAACTCGCGCAGGCCCTCCGGGGTTTCCACCAGGCGCGCGGAATAGTCCTGCTGCTTCCATTGAGAGAAGCGGAAGATGATCGGGAAATCCGCGCCGACCGCCGCGCGCACCGCCCGCACCAGCTCGACGGCGAAGCGCGAGCGATTGGCCAGGCTGCCGCCGTACTCGTCGTCCCGCTGGTTGCTGCCTTCCCAGAAGAACTGGTCGATCAGGTAGCCGTGGGCGCCGTGGATCTCCACCCCGTCCATGCCGATCGCCTGGGCGTCGCGGGCGGCCTGGGCGAAGGCGGCGATGACGTCCTGGATGTCGGCCTTGCTCATGCCGTGGACCAGCACCTTACCGTCCTTGGCCTTCTCCATCGGGCCGTAGCCGGGCACGCTGGCGTCCGGCTCCACGCCCAGGCGCCGAACGCTGCCGACGTGCCAGAGCTGCGGAACGATGCGCCCGCCCTCGGCATGCACCGCGTCGACCACCTGCTTCCAGCCGGCCAGGGCGTCCTCGCCATAGAAGCGCGGCACGTTCGGATAGCCGTTGGCGGCCTTGTGGCCGACCGTTGTGCCTTCGCTGACGATCAGGCCGACGCCGGCGGCGGCGCGCCGGCGGTAGTACTCGACGACCTTGGCGTTGGGTACGCCGCCCGGGGAAAAGTTGCGGGTCATCGGCGCCATCACCACACGGGTGGGCAGCTCCAGGGCGCCGAGACGGAACGGTTGGAACAGGGCTTCTACGGGGGCACTCATGGACGGACTCCTGAGGGGGAATGGGAGGTTCGGGCAGGTATCAGGCGCGGAGCAGCAGCTCCAGGCGCGACATGAAAGCATTCAGCGGAGCGAGGCCGGCGCCGACCTTGAAGCGCGCCAGGGCGCCCTGCCAGGCGAAGCCGATGAAGCCGGCCAGGCTCGCGCAGTCCTCGTCGGCGGCCAGTTCGCCGGCCTCGCGCGCCTGCTCCAGGCAGTCCTGGAGGATTTGCGCGGAAGCCTGCAGGATCGACTCGACCTTGGCCGCGATCGGCGGCGACAGCTCGGCCATCTCGAAGCTCAGGCTGCCGATGAAGCAGTGGTATTCGGGCTTTTCCTGGCGGGCGAAGTGCTCCAGCAGCTCGCCGTAGTAGCGCAGCACCCGCTCGCGCGGGCTGAAGCGGCTGTCGCCGAGGGCCTGGGCGTAGCGCGCCAGGCGCGGCGCGTAGACGTGCTCCAGGGCCTGCTGGGCGAAGGCTTCCTTGCTGTCGAAGTAGTGATAGAAGGAGCCCTTGGGGATGCGCGCGGCCTGGACGATCTCCAGCACCCCGGTGCCGTGGTAGCCACGCCGGGTCATGACCTCGGAGCCCTTGGCCAGGATCAGTTCGCGCTTGTCGAGTCGGTTGCTAGTCATGGAACGAGAGAATATGACCGGTCGTCTCGTCCGCCCAACATTATCAACGGCGGTGATCAGGCGTTACAGGCAGGGGCTTATCGCGTTGCGTCATGAAGCGGCGCAAGACAGGAAAGGAAGCGGCGGGACGCGAACGCGTCCCGCGGGAGATCAACCCAGGGCCTTCTCGATGGCTTGCACCAGGGCCGGATCGTCCGGCGCCGTGCGCGGGCTGAAACGCGCCAGCACGCGACCGTCGGGACCGAGCAGGAATTTCTCGAAGTTCCAGGTGATGTCGCCGGGAAACTCCGCGCCCTCGCCCGCCAGCAGGCGATAGAGCGGATGCCGCGCGCTGCCGTTGACCTCGACCTTGGCGCTCATCGGGAAGCTGACGCCATAGTTCAGGCTGCAGAAGGACTGGATATCCGCCTCGCTGCCCGGCTCCTGCCCGGCGAACTGGTTGCAGGGCACGCCGAGCACCGCGAAACCGCGCTCGCGGTAGGTCTGGTAGAGATTCTCCAGGCCGGCGTACTGGGGTGTCAGGCCGCATTTGGAGGCGACATTGACCACCAGCAGCACCTTGCCCTTGAACGGGGAAAGCGGCAGGTCCTGTCCATCCAACCCCTGCAGGGTGAGATCGTGAAAGGCACTCATGACGTACTCCTTGCGCATTCAGCGACACAACGTGCCAAGCCCCGCACCGGGCAAGAACCCTGGCTGCGGCGCATCCCCAGGGACGGGGTAAAGAGCCCAGGCATGGCGCATGACGCGAAAGGCGCCCACAGGCGCCTTTCGCTATACCAGCTTAGCAGTTCCGCCGGCGGACGGCCCAGGCCATCAATCGGCGAATGAACGCCGATCAGTGGTGGTGACCGCCTTCGCCATGGATGTGGCCGTGGGCGATTTCCTCGGCGTTGGCCTCGCGCACGTCGACTACCTTGACCTTGAAGTTCAGGCGCTGGCCGGCCAGCGGATGGTTGCCGTCGACGGTCACGTCGTCGCCGTCGATGTCGCGGATGGTGACGATCTGCATGCCGCCGTCCGGAGCCGAGGCGTGGAACTGCATGCCGACTTCCAGTTCGTCGACGCCTTCGAACATCTCGCGGGTCAGGGTCGCGACCAGTTCGGCGCTGTATTCGCCATAGGCGTCTTCCGGCTCGATGGCGACGCTCAGTTCGTCACCGACGTTCTTGCCTTCCAGGGCCTTCTCCAGGCCGACGATGATGTTGCCGGCACCGTGCAGGTAGACCAGCGGCGCGCCACCAGCGGAACTGTCGATGACATCCCCGGCGTCGTTGGTCAGGGTATAGTCGATGGAAACCGCCTTGTTGGCCGCGATCTGCATGGTTCGAAACCTTTTCGATAAAGAAGATGAATGCGTAAGTGTACGTATCAATAGCCCCGAAAGCGACCGCGCCCCTGATGAACGGGGCGCGCGAGCGCCGTCGCGGGTGATTGATTTTCATCAGGACGAGGAAGGCCATTGGGTGGCAGTCTTGTCCTGTGGCCATACTCAACACCTGCGCCACCAACCGCCCTGGCAATCGCGCGCCTGGGTCCTTGACGAAAACGAGCGGCACAGACAGCTCGGCCGCGAATTTCGCTGCGGCTGGTGTGCCCGGGAAGAAGAAGAGCAGACCAAGGAGCAGTGATGCCCTCACGCAACATACTGGTGATCAACTGCGGCAGTTCGTCGATCAAGTTCGCCCTGGTCAACGAGGCCCACTCCCTGTTTCCCCTGCACGGCCTCGCCGAGCGCCTGGGCAGCCGCGATGCGGTGCTGCGCTGGAAGCGCGGCGGCGACAGCGACAGCCTGATGATTCCCAACGCCGACCACCGCGCCGCCCTCGCCCAGTTGCTGCCGATGGTGCAGAACGCCGCGGGCGGCAAGCTCCACGGCATCGGCCACCGGGTGGTGCATGGCGGCGAGCTGTTCACCCATGCCACGCGCATCGACGACCGGGTGGTCGAGGCGATCCGGGCCACCGCGCCGCTGGCGCCGCTGCACAACCCGGCCAACCTGCAAGGCATCGAGGCAGCGATGACGCTGTTTCCCAAGCTGCCCCACGTCGCCGTGTTCGACACCGCCTTCCACCAGAGCCTGCCGGAGCACGCCTACCGCTACGCCCTGCCGGAAGCCCTCTACCGCGAGCATGGCGTACGCCGCTACGGCTTCCACGGCACCAGCCACCGCTACGTCAGCCACCGCGCCGCGGAAATGGCCGGGTTGGCGGTCGGCGACAGCAGTTGGCTCAGCGCCCACCTCGGCAACGGCAGTTCGACCTGCGCCATCGTCAACGGCCAGAGCCTCGACACCAGCATGGGCCTGACCCCGCTGGAAGGCCTGGTAATGGGCACCCGCAGCGGCGACGTCGACCCCAACCTGCACAGCCACCTGGCGCGGACCCTGGGCTGGAGCCTGGAGCGCATCGACTCGATGCTGAACAACGAAAGTGGCCTGCTCGGCCTCTCCGACCTGTCCAACGACATGCGCACCCTGGAGCAGGAGCGCGAGCAGGGCCACCCCGGCGCGGCCCTGGCGATCGAGGTGTTCTGCTACCGCCTGGCCAAGTCCCTGGCGGCGATGAGCTGCGCCCTGCCGCAACTGGACGGGGTGATCTTCACCGGTGGCATCGGCGAGAACTCGCCGCTGGTGCGCGCCAAGACCGCCGCCCACCTGCGGCTGTTCGACCTGCGCCTCGACCAGGAGGCCAACGCCCGCTGCGTGCGCGGCGTCGCCGGGCCGATCCAGGCCGCGGGGCATCCGCGGGTACTGGTGATCCCGACCAACGAAGAGCGGCAGATCGCCCTCGACACGCTGGCCCTGCTCGACTGAACTGGATCGACGCCCCCGCCCAACCAGGCGGCGTGGCCAAACGCACGGCTTAAGGAGCCCAGATGCATACCTTCTTCATCGCCCCGACCGGTTTCGGCGTCGGCCTCACCTCGATCAGCCTCGGCCTGCTTCGCGCCCTGGAACGCGCCGGGCTGAAGGTTGGCTTCTTCAAACCCATCGCCCAACTGCATCCCGGCGACCTCGGCCCGGAGCGCTCCAGCGAACTGGTGGCGCGCACCCACGGCCTGGATACGCCGAAGCCGCTGCCGCTGGCCCAGGTCGAGCGCATGCTCGGCGACGGCCAACTGGACGAACTGCTCGAAGAGATCATCAGCCTCTACCAGCGCGCCGCCGCCGACAAGGACGTGGTGATCGTCGAAGGCATGGTACCGACCCGTCACGCCAGCTACGCCGCGCGGGTCAACTTCCACCTGGCAAAGAGTCTCGACGCCGAGGTGATCCTGGTCTCCGCGCCGGAAAACGAGACGCTCACCGAACTGACCGACCGTATCGAGATCCAGGCCCAGCTGTTCGGCGGCCCGCGCGATCCGAAGGTGCTCGGGGTGATCCTCAACAAGGTCCGCGGCGAGGCCGACGCGGCCGACGCCGAGGACGGCGTGGCGGACTTCGCCCGGCGCCTCACCGAACACTCGCCGCTGCTGCGCGACGACTTCCGCCTGATCGGCTGCATTCCCTGGCAGGACGAACTCAACGCCGCGCGCACCCGCGACATCGCCGACCTGCTCAGCGCACGGGTGATCAACGCCGGCGACTATGAGCAGCGCCGGGTGCAGAAGATCGTGCTATGCGCCCGCGCCGTGCCCAACACCGTGCAACTGCTCAAGCCCGGCGTGCTGGTGGTGACCCCCGGCGACCGCGACGACATCATCCTCGCCGCCAGCCTGGCCGCGATGAACGGCGTACCCTTGGCCGGCCTGCTGCTGTGCAGCGACTTCCCGCCCGACCCGCGGATCATGGAACTCTGCCGCGGCGCCCTGCAGGGCGGCCTGCCGGTGCTGTCGGTGGCCACCGGCTCCTACGACACCGCGACCAACCTGAACCGGATGAACAAGGAAATCCCGGTGGACGACCGCGAGCGCGCCGAGCGGGTCACCGAGTTCGTCGCCGGGCACATCGATTTCGAATGGCTCAAGCAGCGCTGCGGCACGCCGCGCGAGCTGCGCCTGTCGCCGCCGGCGTTCCGCTACCAGGTGGTGCAACGCGCGCAGAAGGCCGGCAAGCGCATCGTCCTGCCCGAGGGCAGCGAGCCGCGCACCGTACAGGCGGCGGCGATCTGCCAGGCGCGCGGCATCGCCCGCTGCGTGCTGCTGGCCAAGCCGGACGAGGTCCAGGCGGTGGCCCAGGCCCAGGGCATCGTGCTACCGGAAGGCCTGGAGATCATCGACCCTGACCTGGTGCGGCAGCGCTACGTCGAACCGATGGTCGAGCTGCGCAAGGGCAAGGGGCTGAACGCGCCGATGGCGGAGCAGCAACTGGAGGACAGCGTGGTCCTGGCGACCATGATGCTTGCCCTGGACGAGGTCGACGGCCTGGTCTCCGGCGCCATCCACACCACCGCCAGCACCATCCGCCCGGCGCTGCAACTGATCAAGACCGCGCCCGGCTACAACCTGGTGTCGTCAGTGTTTTTCATGTTGTTACCGGACCAGGTGCTAGTCTACGGCGATTGCGCGGTGAATCCCGATCCTTCGGCCAGTGACCTGGCCGAGATCGCCGTGCAGAGTGCCGCGTCGGCGCAGGCTTTCGGCATCCCGGCACGGGTCGCGATGATCAGCTACTCCACCGGCGACTCCGGTTCCGGGGTGGATGTCGACAAGGTTCGCGAGGCCACCCGCCTGGCGCGCGAGCAGCGCCCCGACCTGTTGATCGACGGACCCTTGCAGTATGATGCCGCCGCCATCGCCAGCGTCGGCCGCCAGAAGGCGCCGAACAGCCCGGTGGCCGGGCAGGCCACGGTGTTCATCTTCCCCGACCTGAACACCGGCAACACCACCTACAAGGCGGTGCAGCGCAGCGCCGATTGCGTCAGCGTCGGGCCGATGCTGCAAGGCCTGCGCAAACCGGTGAACGACCTGTCGCGCGGCGCGCTGGTGGAAGACATCGTCTACACCATCGCCCTCACCGCCATCCAGGCGGACGCCCAGGCCCCGGCCTGAAGGAACGCCGCCCAGTGGGCGGCACTGGCTTCGGCCAGGCACGAGGATGTGCCATGTGAACGGCGGGACCACGCCCCGCTCCACGCGCCCGGCCCTGGCCGGGCGCCTACGTACAAGGACTCCTTGATGCTGTCGTTTCTCCCCCATTTCCTGCGCGGCTCCCTGGCCGGCCTGCTGCTGGTGTCCAGCACCCTGTGCTGGGCCTGCCTGCTGTTCGGCATGACCCTGGTCAAGCTGCTCCTGCCGTTCGCCGCCGCCCAGCGCCTGTGCAGCAAGATCATGAGCCTGATCGCCGAAGGCTGGATCGCCTGCAACAAGGGCTGGATGAACCTGGTCCAGCGCACCCGCTGGAACGTCCAGGGCCTGGAGGGCCTGGAGTACCAACACTCCTACCTGGTCACCAGCAACCACCAGAGCTGGGTCGACATCCTCGTCCTGCAATACCAGTTGAACCGACGCATCCCGCTGCTGCGCTTCTTCCTCAAGCAGGAACTGATCTGGGTCCCGATCATCGGCCTGTGCTGGTGGGCCCTCGATTTCCCCTTCATGAAGCGCTACAGCAAGGCCTACCTGGCCAGGCACCCGGAGAAGAAAGGCCAGGACCTGGCGACCACGCGCAAGGCCTGCGCCAAGTTCAGCCGCATCCCGGTAGCGGTGTTCAACTTCCTCGAAGGCACCCGTTTCACCCGCGCCAAGCACGACGAGCAGCAGTCGCCGTTCCGCCACCTGCTCAAGCCCAAGGCCGGCGGTATCGCCTTCGTCCTCGACGCCATGGGCGAGCAATTGAAGACCCTGGTCAACGTGACCATCCACTACCCGGACGGCAGCCCGACCTTCTGGTGCCTGCTTTCCGGACGCCTGAAGGACGTCGTGGTGCGCTTCGAGGAACTGGAGATTCCGCGCCAGTTCGTCGGCAAGAGCTACGACCAGGACGCCGGCTACCGCGCGGAATTCCAGCAATGGGTCAACCAGCTGTGGGAGCGCAAGGACCAGTTGCTCGACAGCCTGCACCGCGAGTTTCCCGGTAACGCCAAGGCGTAGGACGAAGAGCGCCGACCAGCGCCCATGAAAAAGCCCGCCGAATGGCGGGCTTTTTCGTCCAGGCCGCGATCAGTACTGCGGCTGGGTCTGCGCCGGGCCCTGGGCGCCCGGAACCGGTCGCAGGTTGACCTCGACGCGCCGGTTCTGCGCGCGACCGTCGGCAGTGGAGTTGCTCGCGATCGGCTGGTCCGGGCCCATGCCGCGGGTGCTCAGGCGGGTGCCGTCGACGCCCTGGGCGGTCAGGTAGCCGGCCACGCTCTGCGCACGACGCTGGGACAGGTCCATGTTGTGCTGGCGGCTGCCGGTGCTGTCGGTGTAACCGATGATCTCGATGGTGTTCTGGTTGTACTGCTTGAACGAGTTCGCCAGGTTGTTCAGCGGCGCGTAGAAGCTCGGGGCGATGTTCGCCGAATCGGTGGCGAAGGTGATGTTGCCCGGCATGATCAGCTTGATGTCGTCACCTTGGCGCTGCACTTCCACGCCGGTGCCTTCCATCTGCCGACGCAGCTCGGCTTCCTGCTTGTCGGCGTAGTAGCCATAACCCGCGGCGGCCGCGCCGGCAACGGCAGCGCCGATCAGCGCGCCCTTGCCACGGTTGTTGTGGTCGATCGCGGCGCCGGCGACGGCGCCGGCCAGCGCACCCAGTCCGCCGTACTTGGCCGTCTTGCTCATGCCACCCTGGCTTTGGCTTTGCGTGTCGTAGGGGTTGTTGTTGGCACAACCGGCGAGCAGCGCCAGTGCGGTGACGGCTGCGGCCAGAGGCAGGCAACGGGAGGTGAACATGGGAAAACTACTCCTCGAGGTACTGAAACGCCCCTGCGTGAGGGGCGGCCGATATCTTAGAGCATAGCCAAGTGGCAAAATTCCCGATGCTCGGAAAAATCCTTTTCAGCCCCTGACGAAGGGGTTCTCGCGCATCTCTTCGCCCAGCGTGGTGTCCGGGCCATGGCCGGCGACCACCGTGGCGTCCTCGTCGAGGCTGTACAGACGCTGCCTGATCGAACGCTGGATCGCCGCCGAGTCGCCGCCCCACAGGTCGGTGCGGCCGATGCCACGGCGGAACAGGGTGTCGCCGGCGATCAGCAGCTTCGCCCGGGGGAACCAGAAACTCATCGAGCCCGGCGTATGCCCCGGCGTGTGCAGTGCCACTCCGCAACCGCAGGCCAGTTCCTCGTCGTCGGCCAGCCAGCGGTCCGGGGCCGGCACCGGCGTGTAGGGCACGCCGAACAGTTGGCACTGCATCTCCAGGTTGTCCCAGAGGAACTGGTCGTCCTTGTGCAGGTGCAGGCTGGCGCCGGTGCGCTTCTTCATCTCGCCGGAGGCGAGGAAGTGATCCAGGTGCGCGTGGGTATGGATGATGCTGACCACCTGCAGGCCGAGGCGGTCGAGGCGCTGCAGGATCAGTTCGTGGTCGCCGCCCGGATCGACGACGATGGCCTTCCTGGTCAGCGGATCGCCAATGATGGTGCAGTTGCACTGCAAAGGCCCGACGGGAAAGGTTTCGCGGATCAGCGCGGGGGATGTCGACATGCAAGACTCCGATCACGGTCGGCGCGGCAAGCGCGCCATGGATTTCTATGAAACGCCAAGAATGGCACATCCATCCGCTGCCGAGGATCGCCGGCGTCGGCTCAGGGCGCTTCGCGGTAGTCGCTGGGCAGCTTGCCGGTCCACTTGCGAAACGCCCGGCGGAAGTTCGACGAATCGTTGAAGCCGAGCAGCAGGGCGATCTCGTACAGCGGTAGCTGGGTGGTGGTCAGGTATTGCAGGGCCAGGCGCTTGCGCACATCGTCGAGGACCTGCTGGTAGGTGGTGCCCAACGACGACAGGTGCCGGCGCAGGCTGCGCCCGCTGGTGTGCAGTTCGCGGGCGGCCTGTTCGAGATCGGGGAAGTCGCCGGGACGCGCCAGCAGCAGGCGGCGCACACGGGTCAGCAGGCCTTCCTGGACGTCCAGGGTGGCCAGCAGCGCCTCGCACTGCTGCTCGCACATCTGCACCGTGGCCGGGTTGGCCAGCGCCATCGGTCGTTCCAGGTACTCGCTGGGCATGCTCAGCCAGTGCCAGGGCTGCTCGAACTCCGCGGCCACCCCGAACACCTCGGCGTAGCGCCGGGCATGGGCCGGCGGCGGATAGGCGAAGCCGACCCGCACGTCCTGCAACGGCTCGCCGACCAGGAAGCAGGCGATGGAATACAGCGTCGCCATCAGGCCCTCGGCGGCGAACACCGAAGCGGCGCCCAGCGGCATCGACTCCACCGCGCGCAACTCGGCGCGGCCGTCATCGAGCACCAGTTCCAGTTCGTAGGCCAGGCCGAGCACCCGGTAGTACTTGAGGGCGAACTGGATGGCCTTGCCCAGGTTGGCGCTGGACAGCACCGCGTAGCCGAGGATGCCGTGGGCGGAGACGTTCAGGCGCTGGCCGAGCACCAGCCCCAGCGCCGGCTCGCCGCACAGGGCCTGGGCGCTGTAGGTGAGCTGGTTGAAGTCGAGGAAGGACAGGCGGCCGTTCGGGCTGTCCAGCACCTCGGGACGCACCCGCGCAGCGTCGAACAGCGCCTGGCGGGATACGCCGTACTCCGCGACAAGATCGAGGAGTGCCTCGGCATAGGCCACCGGCACCAGTTCGGCGGTGAAATTGAGCGGTTGTTTCATGGCTGTTTATTGTTCTGACCGCTGGCCGGATATGACCGGAAAGTTGGCAGAAGATAACCTTGTGAGGCTATCCCCCGCAAGCGATAGTCGATCCCATGGTCCTTCACCATCACAGGGAGCCGCTATGGCCAGCACCACCCCCGAAGGTCTGGAGATCCGCCCGCGTCATCTGGACTTCGACCTGCCCGATCCGATGCCGCGCCATTGGCACAGCGGCGACGCTTTCAAGACCCACATGTTCAACGCCATGTCGGTGCTGTTCCCCGATGGCGAGCGCTTCTTCATCGACTCCGTGCGCCACTACCGCGAACGGGTCGAGGACCCGGCGCTGAAGCAACAGATCCGTGGCTTCATCGGCCAGGAAGGCCACCACAGCCGCGAGCACCTGGTCTACAGCGACCGCCTGCGCGCCCTCGGCTACGACATCGACCGCCTGGAAGGCGGCGCCAAGCGGCGCATCCGCTTCGCCCAGCAGAAACTGCACCCGTCGCGGCAACTGGCGGCCACCGCGGCCCTGGAGCACCTCACCGCGATCATGGCCGACGGCCTGCTGAGCAACCCCAGGTGGCTGGAAGGCGCCGACCCGACCATGGCCCGCCTGTGGCGCTGGCACGCACTGGAGGAAACCGAGCACAAGGCGGTGGCCTACGACGTGTTCATGCTGGTCAACGGCAAGGCCAGGCTGCGCCGCCGGGCGATGGTCCAGGGCACCTTCTTCTTCGCCCTCGACACCACCAAGGGCCTGGTCCACATGCTCAAGCGCGACGGCCTGCTGTGGAACTTCAAGGTCTGGCGCGACGGCATCAAGTGGCTGTGGGGCAAGGACGGCGTGTTCCGCTCGCTGGTGGGCGTGTACCTGGACTTCTACAAGAAGGACTTCCACCCCTGGCAGCACAATAACCTGCACCTCATCGAGCAGTACCGCGACCAGTTCGAACCGGAACCGAAGGCCGCCTGACCCTCCTCGCCGCCCCTCCGCGCCGCGAGAGGGGCATGCATCGTTTCCCTGCCCTGCCTGGTATTTCGGCCCTTCGTCCACGCATTAAAAAGCCCGCGACTGACCAGCGCGGGCTTCTTCATGACGGCCTGGGATCAGGCCATCAGGAAGCGCAGTGCATCCGCCGCGGTCTGCTCGGGAATCTCCTCCATGGGGATATGCCCGACGCCCGGATAGGTCTTCACCTGGATCCCCGGCAGGTCGCGTTGCCACAGCGGTACGTGCTTCGGCGAGATCCAGCGGTCGCGTTCGCCCCACATCAGCAGGGTCGGCGCGACGATCCGGGCGATGCGTTCGCCAGAGGTGCCGAGTTCCTCGCGGTTGACCTTCAGCAACACGCGGAAGATCTCCATCATGCCCTTGCGGTTGCCCGGGCGGCGGCTCAGATCGTAGTAGCGGTCGACCACCCCCGGCTTGATCCGCCCCGGCTCGCCATAGACTTCCTTGATGCCCTGGGCGATCAGCGCTCGCGGCATCCACAGCGGCATCGCCAGGGTCGAGCCGGGCAGCGCCGCCGAGGCGATCATCCACGGCACCTTGCGCATCTGGTAACCGGCCGGGTCGATCAGCACCAGCCGCTCCACCCGCTGCGGCTGCGCCAGGGCGAAGTTCCAGGCGATATAGCCGCCCAGGGAGTTGCCGGCGATCGAGGCCTTGTCGATCTTCAGGAAATCGAGCAACTGGCCGAGGATCGCCACCATGCGCTCGCCAGAGTAACGGCTGTCACGCCCCGGCCCGGTCAGGCCGAAGCCCGGTACGTCGAAGCGCACGATGCGGAAGTACGGCGACATCGCCTTCACCCAGTCGTCCCAGGTGTGCAGCGAGGCCACTACGCCGTGGATCATCACCAGTACCGGCTTGTCGCGGCTGCCTTCGTCGCGGTAGTGCAGCGGGAAACCGTCCAGCTCGATGAAGCGCGAGCCGCTGGACGGTGCGGCGTAGCGTTCGCGCAACGACTCCAGCGAGAGAGAGCCGAAGCCCAGGCGGGCGAATCCGACCGCCAGCGGCGGTTGCAGCAGATAGGGTGTCGCGGACATGGACGCACGTCTCCCGTCTTGTTGTTATGACAGGGCATCAGAGCATGGCCACGACGGACTGCGAGCCCAACCTAGGTTCTGTAGGCGCGAGCGGCGACTGCCCGGCTGTTACCCTTGCAATCTCGTCGGAGCCTGGATGCGGGGACAGAGCGTACCCACCAGCAGGTCGCCGAGCACCCGCTTGACCCGCGGCAGCTCCAGCGGGTCGCTGGCATTGAGCAGCTCCAGCGAAGCCGCCTCCATCGCCCAGATCAGCACCCGGTAGGTCAGCGCATCGTGGGCCGCGCCCTGGGCGCCCAGGCGCTCGGCCCACAGCTCGATAATCTTCAGGTGCGCGCGCTGCCGGTGCGCCGCCAGCGGCGAGCCGGCATGCAGGGCCTCCTCCTGCATCATGCGAATGATCGGACCGACCGCCAGGTGGTAGTCGAAGAACAGCGAGACCATCGCCCGCAACCAGTCCTCGTCGCTGCCGGCCTCGCTGCGCAGCCCGCCGAAGCGCGCCAGCAGCAATTGCACGGCGCTGTGGTAGATGCTTTCCAGCACCTCCAGCTTGCCGGCGAAATACTTGTAGAAAGTCCGCCGCGAGACCCGCGCCGCCTCCAGCAAGTCGTTGACCGTGGTCTCGGCGATCCCCTTGCGGGTGAACACCGGGATCGCCGCGAGCTGGATGTTGGTCCGTTGCAGATGCCCCACCAGCGGCCCCTCGCCCTGCGCCGCCTGGCGCGCCAGCGCGCCGTAGCCGCCGAGATCCTCGAATACCGCCTGCAAGCCGTCCCACTGCGCCGTTGCCATCCCGTCCGCCCCAATCGAAGCGCGGGGTGACGGCGGCCCCGGCCATCGCTAACCTAGGCCGATCCACGCGCCCCGCAAGGAAAGTCCGTGCCGACCCTATCACGCCGCCTGCTCTGGCCGCTGGCCATCCTTTTACTGGTTCTCGGCCGCCCGCTCGCGGCCGCCGACCTCTACTACCTCGGCCAGCGCATCCCGGACATCCAGAAGCCCTGGGACAGCCACGACTACCAGGTGCTGATCGACGCCCTGAAGAAGATCGAGGAAACCCAGAAAAACGCCCTGCCGCGACGCAGCGGCGAATTCACCGGGCCGCTCTACCTGCGCATGGTCAGCGAGGAAAACTTCCGCCCGCAGCTGAACATCTACAGCCCATTGGAGATCCGCCAGAACGAGGCCCGCGAAGTACTGTTCAAGCTCAAGGAGCTGATGCGCCTGTACTTCGACTTCCGCGCCGCCAAGCAGCCCTACGGCGCCGAGGCGCTGGGCCTGATGAGCTACTCGCTGCGCGAGCAGTCGATCCTGTTCACCCTCACCGTCGAATTCTGGATGACCCTGTCCCAGGCCGAGCAGCGCAACCCCGCGCGCCTGCAGGGCATGCAGGAAACCAAGGCGGCCGCGGCGATGCTCACCGGCAGCGCCCTCGACTACCTCGGCCTCACCGCCCAGTTCGAGCGCCAGGACCTGGTGCTCTACTCCGCCGAACTGGCCAAGGAAATGCCCGAGCTGTTCATCCACCTGCCCGCCCCGGTGCGCGCCCAGTTGCTGGAACGCATCGCCGCTTTCGCCAAGGACCACCCTTACCCCGAGGTCCGCGACAACATGCGCGCCCTGCAACCGGTGTTGCAGGCGATCCAGGCCGACGTGGAAAAACAGCTGGCGCCCGGGCGGAACGCCAAGGCACCGGACAAACCCCTGGACCTGAGCCCGCCTCCGGAGGGGAAACCCAGCGGCGTCAAAGGTTTATGAGCGGCGGATTGGACTCTCGCAGCCCTTTGCCGTAGACTGGTCGTCGACCTGTCAAGGTTTTGGGGCCGATTAGGATTCGACGCCGGTAACAAAACTTGAGGGGCATGCCGAGCTGGTAGCAGAACTCGTAAATTCGCTGCTGCAAACTTATAGTTGCCAACGACGACAACTACGCTCTAGCTGCTTAATGCGGCTAGCAGTCGCTAGGGGATGCCTGTAAACCCGAAACGACTGTCAGATAGAACAGGATCGCCGCCAAGTTCGCTGTAGACGTAACGGCTAAAACTCATACAGCTCGCTCCAAGCACCCTGCCACTCGGGCGGCGCGGAGTTAACTCAGTAGAGCTGGCTAAGCATGTAGAACCGATAGCGGAGAGCTGGCGGACGGGGGTTCAAATCCCCCCGGCTCCACCAAATAATCCTTACAAATCAGGCACTTAGCGAATCTCGCAAGTGCCTTTTTTGTGCCTAAATGGGTTGTTTTGGCTCGGTAATGCCAGCTTTATGACAGCCTTCATAGCCCATTCCATATCTGCGGCTATGCCCCCATCGCATCAACCGTGATTGCGTTTTCCGACGATTTTTCGGTTTGAAATCGAGCCACAGCGGTCTGGCAGGGGTATTAAATCTGTGTCGGCTTACACACAGAGACCCACACATGCCGACACATGCCCCCAAGAAGTACCTGATCAGTCACGCCTCCCTGCAGCACTGTTTTGACAAGAGCCGCTCTGGCCTCGAGAAGCTGCGCGAAAGCGACCCCAGCTTCCCTCGCCCCATCAAGTTTGGCCCGAGCAAACAGGCTGGCGTTTACTTCGTTGTCGCGGAGGTGGAAGCCTGGCTGGAGAGCAAGATCAGCGAGCGTGATGGAGACACTCGGGCTCTCTCTGAGAGAGATGAGAAATGACCACACACGAGCAGATACCGTCGTTCTTGGCGGAAATGCCGGAGGCAGCACGTGCTTCGTATCTGAATCCAAGCATCGTGCCAAAGCCACTGCCGAGCGGATTGGCCAGGGTTATGCCCTGGCGTGAAGAGCTACTGCCTGCTGTTCTTCAAGAATACGTGCGGGATGTCGCTGAGCGTACCCAGTGCCCGCCGGATTTTGTTGGGGTCGCGCTTGTAGTTGCTGTCAGCGCCGTGGTCGGGCGCAAATTCACCATCCATCCGAAACAGCATGATGATTGGACTGTCGTTCCCAACCAATGGGGAGTCATCATTGGACGACCGTCTGCGATGAAAACGCCAGCGCTCAAGCAAGCGCTTCGTCCCTTGGACGCATTGGAGACAAGAGAGCGAAATCAGCACTCCATGGCGTTGGAGGAGTACAGGACCAACAGTGAGCTGCGCGACATCGAGCGCAAGGCTGCTAAGAGCAAGGCCACGAAACTTGTAGGCAGCGGCGACAAACTTGGAGCGCGGGAGGAACTCACCAAGGTTTCAAGTGATGTGCTGCCTCCAGTGCAGCGTCGTTACACCGTCAACGACTCAACGGTAGAAAAGCTCGGTGAGCTGCTCAACGAAAACCCAAACGGCCTGCTGCTAGTACGTGACGAGCTCGGGGGCTGGCTCGCAACAATGCAGAGTGAGGACGGCTCAGTGGCACGCGCTTTCTACTTGGAGTGCTTCGATGGCAATGGCTCATTTACCTACGATCGCATTGGCCGAGGCACCCTGTTCATCGAGTCATGTTGTTTATCACTGATAGGCGGAATTCAACCCTCACGAATCGCATCCCTGGTGAACGCCGCAATCAGCGGCGAAGTGGATGACGGCCTGATTCAGCGCCTACAGCTCGCCGTCTATCCCGACGACATCCGTGAGTGGCGTCTGGTTGATCGCTGGCCAAACCAAGCTGCCGCTGAGCAAGTGAAACAGGTTATTGACTACCTCGATCAGCTACCATCCAAGCCTCGTACTACGCTCAGGTTCAGCCCAGAAGCACAGGAAATGTTTAACGCCTGGTATACGCGTCATATGCAACAAAGCCGGAGCGAAGAATTTCACCCAGCATTGCAATCCCATTATCTAAAAATGCCACAGACCATTGCAGGGTTGGCCCTACTCTTCGAACTTGTCGAAAGTAGACAGAGAGCCGTGGGCACAGAGTCCACGTCCCGGGCCATTAACTGGGCGAGCTACCTGATGAGCCATGCCTTGCGACTCTACGGCGCAGCTATCAACGCCCCACTACTCGGTGCCAGGCTGATCTTGGAGCGTCAGCGGAAATTACCCGAACCGTTTACCCCACGCGAGGTGCGTCAGAAGGACTGGATGGGATTGGGTTCACAGGACGCTGTGAACAACGCACTCGCAGTTCTGGCTGAACACGATTTAATCATTGGCTACGAGGTGGCCGGAGAAAAAGGTGGCCGCCCATCAACACGCTACATCTGGCGAAAAACGTAGCCTAGCCCCAACCTGTTTACCAAAAAGGCCGGTAGGGCAGCCTACAGAACCTACGAAACTAAGTTCTGTAGGTTTTGTAGGCACCCATTTCCTGGTTGGGATAAGTAATCAGCGCCCAAATGGACGTACCTGAGCGCTTGGGGCAGCTGCCAGTGCTTGCGAAGCGGCGCTCTGAATCTGTCGAATCAGGCCGGAATCGGCCAAAAGCAGACCACCCGATACGTCTAGAAAGCCAGCGGTGATTCACTTCCCTGCAAGATTGGGCCAGACTCTGCTTGTGAGGTTGGAGATTTCCATTCGTCCACAAGGACAGGAAACGGTCCAGCCAACACATAAATAAATCCATTCCTCCCCAGTGCCAACCATGTCAATTACTCTCGATCTTGAATACAAACCTCTCCATACTTTTAGTAAAAACCTAGTAAAAATAAAATACATTCAACACATCCAACAGGACTTAACAGATAGCGACGCTAAGAAGCTCGAGCTAAAAATACATTTCCTAAATCAATCATACGTATTCCAGTTGATCGCTTTTTGGCAAGTGTTTATCGAAGATCTTGCGAAGTATGGCTTTCGGCAAATCGAAAAATCTGAAGGTAGCCGCATATTAAAAACCATCGCAAAAAACAAACTCGACGAATCGCTAAATAAATTCAATACGTCAAATACGCGCCCTAGGTATAAGTAAAATTTCAGATCATTGGCAATCGCAAGAATTCACAAGAAATGAAGCAAACACAACGCTAAGCAGGCTTTTGGAAGCAAGACATAAAATCGCGCATGAAGGCACGGCATCAATCCCACTTTCCTATAAAAACAACTTCGAAAAAATGGAAATCTTAATGAAAATCGCCGAACTTACCGAGCAGGCAGTTCTTGAAGAATTGAAAATAGCTCTCGGGCACGAAAACTAACTGGGAATCCCCAAGACTTTCGTAGGTACATTTGGACTTGAAAGGGGACAGATTTATTTATTCACTAGACTACATTAGGAATAAATAGACCTGCCAATTTTTCGTGTTTTTTTTGCGCTAAACAGTGCTCAGTGAACCTGTCGGACCAGCGACGAAAGGTTTACAATAAATGCGTGCTTATTCTTTCCGGAAATGCCCGCCTCCGTTGACGCGAACTTGGTATATTGGCCGTCAATGTCTAATTCTACGAGTATTTGTTGGTACTTATTGGCTCGCATCTTCCGAATGTAATCCCAGTTGGACTTGCCTGTATCTTTCACGTAGTCGCTATTCATTGCTGGCTTGAAGTAGTTTATAAGCTCCGCTTCGCACGCTGAGGTCGCATCTTCCTTTTTTAGCTTTGTTTGATTGACGGTTCCATTTGCAATGTCTATTTTTTTGAATCCAAATAGATGAACTATGAGGGATTCACCATCATTCCTTAAGAATTTTGATTCTAACTCTTGCAATTTCTCATGAGGCAAAAGTCGCTCAAAAGGTTCTCTGTTGGTTTTTCCGATATATAGTATTTCCTGCACCCCGACATCGACATCAAATATGTTGATAACTTGATCCACCGTTAGCCGTGAAGCCAGAGCTTCACCACCGCCAGGAAGTTGACTAAAATCAACTTTTTTTAACCTTTCCGTATCCCAGTCTGCGTCATGAAGTTCCCGTTGGCGGCGGTATACTTCCGGATTTTCGGTCTTCATTTGCTCGACTTCGGCATTGTTAACAATACTTCTTAGAAGGGGATCGTCGATCGTTATCTCGTATGCGGTCTTGTGAGAGATTTTCACTTCCCTTGCGTACGCCCACTTCATTAAGGTGAAGCCTAAAGACGATAGTGCTTTGATTGTAGCTAGTGATCTGCCAAACTTATACGCAGCGCGACTCAGGCGTGACTGAGGGCGATAGTAGTGGCATAGAGTATATTTAAAGAAATGCTCTACGCTTTCGAATTGAGGGGCGATGTGTTTGACTGAATACAGTGTGTATATGTGCGGGAACACAAAGCGGTAGGTTTTGTGCTCTCCAGATGGGTCGCCAACAATGATTGTCGTCTGTATCTGGCCATCTGAAGTAACTCGAGTTTGCCTTGTGTCGAACCGGATTTTGCACATTTTGGTTATGAAATATATGTCTGCGTTTTTGTAATGGTGATGAGCCGCGCGGAGCTTTCCGTCTTCCCCATACATCTGATCTGGTATTAGGAACATCCACGTAGGGCCACCAAGGTAAAAAGTTTTCATTACGCTCCCTTGTTACTGCTTGTGTAGTTAATAGGGACAGTTTTCAAAAAAGGAGGTCGGATGTATCTACGTTGACGGGATCCGACCTAGGGGTAGGATCTTGGCAAAGAAATAAATCTGTCTCGGTTTTTTACTAGGTTCGCATGTTGATCAAAAAATAAACCCATCCACTTTGCTGTTAGTCTAGGATATGGCTGGGGCGAGAATCATGGGCTTTGCTAGTTCGCCGCGCTACTGAAAGAACGCGAAAAAAACGGGGATAGACCACATTTTACTCAAGCCATAATCGTGGTCTGCCCCCGATTGCTTCATCAATGGAAGGCTCTAAGTGATGCACCAAGCTACTTCGTCCACTGTGCGTACGCTGCTGCTGCTTTTGCAGGAACTGACGAAACATCTATGAGTTGCACTAAGGTTTTGTATCTATTAGCTCAGGTCGCACTGATTTTAAGCCTTTCATTCAAGATCCCTTTTTTTACCGGAAGGCTGAGCATTATCTCGACCTCGGCAGGAGAGAATCCTTTGATCATTTTGTGAAAGTATGGGACTGCCGCGTTTGACACTCCATACGGATTTCCGGTGGCACAGGTCAGGACCGTTTCTACGAGTTCATCCTTGACTGTGTCGGGAACGGCAACCTGCTGTGATAACTGCAACAACCGTTCAGCAAAAGACGGCTCGTTATAAAAATTATCGAAGGACTGATGCACAGTCATTAGTCTTTTGCACGCATTGGAAAGCAGCGAGTGGACCTCATGCTCTCCGAGCAAGGCGAGCATTCCCAATTTTTCGAAGAACTGCTGAGACGCTTTATGCCGTTTTTCATCGCCCTTCGCTATGTAGTCGTGATGGCGGTTTATTAAGTCTGATCGGGCTTTGGGTGTGAAGTGGGGGGCGAATTCGGCAGCTACAGAAAGAGCATTGACTCGGCCTTCCTCGTTGCTAGCGGGGTCGCTGTATATGCCATGGAGGGAACCGAAAATAAGATACTGTTGAGCTTCATGAGTCTGCCGGATTCGATGAACCCACTGGTCCTTCTGCTCTCTGGAAAATTTTCCTCCTTTGATTGCAGCCATAAAGGCAGCGAGGTTGACCCCAATCAGATTGTGCTCATTGCCGAGAGCATACTTTGCACATCGGTTTGCAAATCCGATAAATTCATGGTCGTCAATTTTTCCAACGACGGGGTGTGCTGCCGAAAAATTGTTCCGGATATCTCGGCACTGATCTAAAAAGAAATATCCGTCCTCGGTGATCAGGTTCAGCTTCAAGCACAAGTTAAGCAGTTCGGCATCCTTTAGATCGAGTAGCGCCTGTTCATCGAATGCTGTTTTTCCGGTGATTTGTTCGACCACGTTCAGACCAAAGCGTTTTACTTTTTCCCGCAGCTCAATTATTGAACAATTCCAGACATAGTTGATTGCACTGTCGAAGAGCCCAGACGCGACGGCGACACACATGCGAGCCATCCCTTCGGTTCGAAGAGCAGGTGGGATTTTTTTCAGAATTCCCGGAAGATTTATCCATGCGGTTTCTATCTCACCTGGCGAGGCGAGAATATCCCGGGGAACTCCTAGGGCTTTGGTCAATTGATCGAGGACAGGCAGCGTATTCGCTGCAATTGCAGGCAGGTGTACGTCAGTCATCTGGGTCCTTCCTTGTCACAACGATGAGAAGATAAAGCCGTTGAGCGTAGCCGTCGACGCTACTATTTTGATATTGGCCTGTCTACCGACCGTCATCTTTTGGCCGCACGCAGCCACCTTCGGCGGCCATTCTTGACCGGCTCGGTCTATCGATCACTATCTGACGATCATGAACGCACTTCACCATCGTCATTCGTTGCCCATTCACCGTACTGGTGCGCTCAGTAAGACACACCGTCATCTGCCGTCCGTTTCTCGTCGCAGCCGGCGCGCTGCACTTACACCTTTGGTGCCGGATCGTCATCTGACGCTGGTTTGTCGCTACCACTGGGTCTTCCACGCGAACAGATTACTCCCTCAGGAGCGACAGCATACTGACATCACCCCTTCACAATGATAATTGGCTGGAAAGAAACTCGTAAAACCGCTGAAGCCCAGTATTCATGAGGCTTACAGCCACAACCCCCCTTCCCGACACCCCTTCACAACGCCAATTGCCCAGCTAAAGGCCGTGAAAACGCTGAAACCCAGTATTCATGAGGCTTGCGGCCACAACACCCCTTCCCGACACCTCTTGGCGACACCCCTTCGCAGCGCCAATTGCCAGGGCGACACCCGTTAATAATCAAAAATCCAGCAACGATGCGGGCTGCAGCCACGACACCCCTTCACGCCCCCTTCCAGCAAATCGGTAAGGTTCTCTATGGGAGGTGAAGCGTCAGACTCCCATAAGCAATAGATGGGAGGTGAGCCCAATTTTTTACGATGTGTCGCGAAGCGGATTTCAGGGCCACCCAAAAACATCAGATCAGCCACTTGGGTTTTCCGAGGTCGAGGGGAGACTGGGCTCGACTTTGATGCCCATCAGCACGGGAGAAGAACATGGACCGGTTTGAACTACTAATCTATTCAGTGTTCGGCGTGCTCTGCGCCTTGGGGGTAACAGCCACGATTGGTTACAGGATAGCCGCTTACCTGGACAAGCAGCACGACAACAGCAAACACAGCGGAACACGCCCGAACTCAACTGCCGATTAATTGGATCAAGTGAGCGATCAGGCCACGTTTAAGCACGTGCACAGTAAAGGAGGATGACAGCGTGAGCAAAGTCGAATGCCAGTGCTGTAAGAGGATGATGGTTCCGAAGGTGATCACCAGCGCTCCGCTTTACCTGAGCGGAGTTCCCCTAGGGGGTGGTGATCCTGAGTCATCTGTATGCCCCTTCTGTCTGTCGCCGAAGTGGATGCTCACCGAGCGCCAGGCTATGGCCGCAGGTAGGGCCAACGCTGAGTTCTACGGCATCATGGCTCTCGCCCTAGTAAACATCGTTGCCTTCGTCCGTTTCGGCGAACTGGCGGGCGGGATAGCGCTCGCGGTGTCAGTCGCAACCGTTTTCATGCGCGACAGGATGATTCGAGCCCTCCGCCGTCGCCAGGGACGTTAATCGAGCCAGTGCAATCCAGGCGACCTAAATACCGCTTGGGTAGTTCGTACCGAGGCCACTGCTACTGGCTGCACGTAGAACTACTTCGCTAGTTGCGTCTAGAATGTCTGGCTTACTCGTATATCAGTGGATAGGTATCGAATGGACAATGTGCGGGATATCGAGGAGCGCATGATTAGCTTCCTCCGAAGCCAAAACCACGTGACGCTTCTCGACGGTCATGTCGCTCAGCCTGATAAAGTCAAGATTGCCGATTATCTGTTTTTCAACGGGCAAGCGGTTGTCGAACTCAAAACGCTGAAGATTGATCCGAGAGATAAGATTTTGGACGGTGCCAAAGCGCTAATGGAGTCTGACGATTTTCCGCTGATCTTTGGCGAGTATGACCTCGAAACCGCGATAAAGAACACGCCAGGAGGACAAGAGCATCTGGACAAAATTTTCTCTAACGCAACTAGGATGGTTGAGGGGGTGCTTAGAAATGCCAAACAACAGATTGCCTCATCGAAAAGGCTATTGAGCCTTGATCCCGACACCCCAGGGATCGCGCTGATATTGAATGACACCGTTGAAAGTATTCCTGCCTCTCGACTCGCTGACAAGTTCAGCTCCCGGCTCATCGGTGACGGCAAAGAGCCAAGCCGATTCTCGGAGATTGATTTTATAATTTTGATCCAAACTACCTACCGGCTACAGCAAAGTGGTGGTATATCGACACGCCTGCCGACCTTTATTATAAGCAACCCCTTCAATGCTCATCGCCATCATAAAATTGAGCAAGAAATTCAGTTTTTTCTGAAAGCTTGGGCACATTCGCAAGGTCACAACTTTGAAAGTACGAGCGAAACCTCTGCCCTCCAATTTGAGCACAACCACGGCCCTCGCCTTGGCCCTCAGTCTTTACAGGAATTGGTAGAAGCACAGTACCGGGCACGCAGATATATGAGCGAATGGAGCGAAGATAGACTGATTGCCCATGGCAAGGATGTGATTCACAAAATGCTTCCAATATTTCTCATAGACGCGGAAAAGCCTTCAGAAGCCGACGCTCATTTCTACATAAAGCAATTTATTGAGTTGCTTGAAGAAGGTCGGATACGGGGGTTTGACTTGAGGAAAGTGTTGAAAGAGATCTCTAAGGCCAAATAGTTACTATTTTTCTATCGCTTTGATTCGGTGGACTGTGGTAGTAGAGCAATTGGCATGTCTGGCCGTCGCGCGTATGCCTAGGCCGGCCTCCAATAGCTCCTTCACTCGCTTGTGTAAATCGGCATCGACCGGGCGTCCTTGGTATTTGCCGGCCGCCCTGGCCTTTTCAATACCTTGGGCCTGACGCTCTCGCCGCTGCTCGTAATCCTTGCGGGCAATAGCTGCCATCATTTCCACAAGCATTGAGTTGATGGCCCCCAGCATCCGGCTAGTGAACTCGTCGCCCTTGGTGTCCTGCATTCCTTGGTGACTGGTAGGCAGGTCAAGCGCCACGATGCGCAGGCCCTTGGAGTCGATGGCGGCTTTGAGCTTTTGCCAGTCCTCAACCGGGAGGCGCGAAAGGCGGTCTATAGATTCCACCAGCAGCACGTCACCCTTGCGGGCATCCTTGAGCAGTCGCAGCAACTCAGGTCGATCTGAGGTGGCGCCGCTGGCGTTCTCCAGGTACACGCTCGCAATCATCTTGTTATGGTCGCTGGCGAACTGCTCGAGCGCGGCCCGAGCGCGACCGGCGTCTTGTTCTTTGGTGGAGGCTCGGAGGTATGCGCGGATGAACATGATGAGTGCCTGTATCAGTTAGGGCCTTCTACTAATAATGTTTCACTTTGGGTGTTACTTATCAAGCGAGGAGCTCGAAAAAGACAAAACAAGCCTGTATCTGGATAGGCATACCCAAAAAGATCGCCGCGGATTTGCGAAAATCCACAGCGATACATTCCAGCAGAATTATTTCCCTATGAAGTAGAAAACTCTGCCCTGATTGAAGATTGCCGCAGGGATCGAGTTTTTCCTCAGACGCTGGCCAGGGTGGTAGATGTAGAACCACTCCGGCAGATGCTGCGATGCAAGCAGCATGGCTTCCGACGTTGTCATGTCGTTCTTGTAGGCATCTAGCGTGAACTGGTTGTCACGTATGAATATCGGCCCGTAGCTGAGTGGCGATCTCAGAAAGCTCGGCGATTTAGCAATCTCTTCCCTGTATGCAATCGACCGCTCCGCATAGCTGTCTGCCAGGGATGCATAGCTGAGTTGATGACCATCAGGATATTTACCGGTCTGCATTGGCAACTTCGATAGTCCATTGGCAAAAACTCTCTTGCGAGCCTCTTCGACCTTACGCAATGCGAGAGCAGACGCAGCCTCCGGCGAGCTTGCCTGGTCAGCAGGTACCCACGCTACAACCTGAGTTGCACGCACCGGATCGCTCGAGCCACCCAACAGCATCAAGCCCAAGCCAATTCCCGCAGCTGCGCCACCACTCAAGCTTGTAGGTGGCGAAGCGAAGCTAACCGCGCTTAATCCAGCATCCCCGACCATTGTTCCAGAGCCGCTGGCTGGGCTCGCTCTATCAACTGCCCCTGCCAACTCGATTGGAACGTCACGCTGCCCTGAAATCCCCATGGCGGTCAGAACATGCATAGCATCCGACCATTCTCTCGGCTCGGGAAGCTGCGCAGTGCTAGTCCCCCGGGTGCTAGAACACCCAACCAGAAGAGCTACTGTCGCGACCAGCAAGCCGATTCGGATCGTGGTTGATTTGTTACCCATGGCGCCACTCCCTGTTTTGATTGCCACAGCTTATGAAGGCCCTCTGGAAACCCAACTGCATCTGTACTCGATTGTGCCGGCTTGGGTTTTCCATGACCTGGCATAGGGTGCTATGCAACTCAATGCACCGGAGATCTACCATGGAATTTCGTCACCTCGGTAACGGGCAGACGTTTCCTCCCATAGCACCCAACGGCCGGATTTACGCCGTACCTGTTACAAAGGAAAACCAAGTAGAAATTTTTTGCCTGACATCTGGAGGAATTGTTGGATGCGGTCTGACGGCCAACTGGGCTGATATCACTGGCGCCTACTACGACGATGAGTCTTGGGAAATCATCCTTCGCAATTACATCGGCAGGGGAATGCGCTTCCGGCGGGGAGTGCCCTGCGGAATCGTCGAAGACGGCCACAAAACTCTCAAAACCAATATCCAAGGGTTCGCAATTCCAGTTTGCGTAATGAACCGCATCGCATTTGAGCAGAAAAAGCTGCACCCGACGTGACTTTGGCCTTGGGCGTTGAGAGCAGCCGACAATCTAGTTGCGTCATGCGGCTTGTGCATGCCCTTGGTTGGGGGATTTCCAACTTCTAATTTCCGTCGATTTTGTTGCCTGAAAGCGAAACACAAGTCTGGGAGCCGTCCGTAGGCTGTATCCGAGTAGTCAAAGGGAGTCGGATATGAGCAACAGTACCGTTAGACGCTGCTTACGCGAGCAAGCCGAGAACGACAAATCGATACGTGGCCGCTGCGCACTCGCTACCCCTGAATAACCAGGACTGACGACTCATGCGCTACGTAACCGTCAGGAAATTTGCTGCCGAGTCTGGCTACAGCGAGGACGCGATCCGCTCCAAGATCCGCGATGGTGTATGGCGGCTTGGTGAGATTTGGTTGAAAGCGCCGGACGGCCGGACGCTTATCGATATGGAAGGATATGAAACATGGGTAGAGGCGGGAGTGGGGTCAGGGCAGTCTCAGACTCGAGCATCGAGATCACGTTCATGTTCCGGGGTGTTAGGTGCCGCGAGCGCGTTGCGCTCAAGCCCTCCGCCACTAATCTGAAGAAGGCCCAGCAGCACAAGGCGGCGATCGAGCATGCCATCGCCCAGGGGACGTTCGACTATTCCGTCACGTTCCCTGGCTCTCCCCGGGCCGCCAAGTTCGCACCGGAAACCAGCCAGGAAACGGTTGGTGGATACCTGACCAGGTGGCTGGAGGCAAAGAAGAAGCATATCTCCAGCAGCACCTTCGAAGGCTATCGAAAAATCGTCGAGTTGCGGCTCGTTCCTGCCCTGGGCCACCACCTTGCCCTCGATCTTAAGCGGAAGACGATCAAGGGCTGGCTGGACAAGCTGCAGGTCGGTAACAAGACGCTGAGCAATATTCAGAGCTGCCTGCGGTCCGCCCTCAACGACGCGGTCGACGAGGAGCTCCTGGACACAAACCCGCTTGCCGGCTGGACATACGCCCGAAAGGAAACTCCGCCGAAAGATGACGACGTGGACCCGTTTACGCCAGAAGAGCAGCAGGCGATTCTGACCGCCCTGAATGGCCAGGCCAGGAACATGGTGCAGTTCGCGCTCTGGACTGGACTCCGCACAAGTGAGCTGGTCGCACTGGATTGGGCCGACATCGACTGGGTACGAGGAGAAGTGATGATTAGCCGGGCCATGACTCAGGCGGCAGGTGGAGAGGCCGAGGTAACCAAGACTGCCGCTGGCCGGCGGTCAGTGAAGCTGCTGCGACCCGCCCTTGAAGCGCTGACCGCGCAGAAGGCGCATACATTCTTGGCTGATGAAGAGGTCTTCCAGAATCCGCGCACGCTTGAACGCTGGGCTGGCGACCAACCGATCCGCAAGACTATGTGGCATCCCGCGATGAAGAAGGCCGGGGTTCGGTATCGTCGGCCGTACCAGACTAGGCATACCTACGCTTCCATGATGCTCTCAGCGGGAGAACACCCTATGTGGGTAGCGAAACAGATGGGGCACAGTGATTGGACTATGATTGCCCGCGTCTATGGGAGATGGATGCCATCGGCGGATTCTGATGCGGGATCGAGAGCGGAGCATGTCTGGTTAGAGAGCTATGGCAGGGATGGAGAGCACTCAAACCTCCCACGGCCCACATTTTCACTGAAGATTTAACAGTAATAGCCAAGCATGGTTTAGCATGCACGCTATCGAACAGACTGGAGGCAGCAATGGCAATTTACGCACTTTGGAACAACAAAGGAGGGGTGGGAAAGAGCTATCTCACGTTCCAAATCGCCTCCGAGTACGCGATTCAGCACCCCGACAAGCGGGTGCTGGTCATCGACGTGTGCCCTCAAGCGAACTCTTCATCAATGATCCTAGGTGGGATTGAGGATGGAGAAAATGCGCT
Source organism: Pseudomonas sp. TZ252 (assembly GCF_056110345.1). NCBI lineage: Bacteria > Pseudomonadati > Pseudomonadota > Gammaproteobacteria > Pseudomonadales > Pseudomonadaceae > Pseudomonas > Pseudomonas sp. TZ252. The sequence goes on from NZ_CM148566.1 coordinate 645,355, forward strand.
AAACACCATCCACTCGGCCAGCCCACGCAAAACGATCTCGGGCTACATCGAAGATCGGATTCTAAGCCCCTACGTCAATCCAAATACCGGTGCCAATTTCGTAACACAGGCTAGCTCCATAAACCACGACGTCCCAGACAACCTTTATTTAGTTGTTGGAGATGAACAGCTTGAAATACAAGCCTCAAGGGTGATGTCCGCCACATTCCCAGGTCCTCAGGATGCCTGGAGAATTGTTCATACTTGGCTCAGCGACTTGATCAACGACATCGCAAACAGCTGGAATCAAACTGATTACACAGTATTCATTGATTGCAATCCAAGTTTCTCAGTGTATACAGAGCTTGCGATGTCCGCAGCTGATAGACTTCTGATCCCCTTCTCGGCCGATGGCTCCAGCAAGCGGGCTGTTCGAGCCGTGCTCTCCCTCGTTTATGGTATTGCGCGCCAGCCTGGCCAGCAACAATCCGAATTCTTCCTCAACACCGGAAGATATCGGATGAGCTTCCCAGACATATATATGTATATTGGCAATAGGCTGACTCAGATGAATCAATCATCTGCTGCCGCATTCAAAACTGTGGTAAACGAGATTGGTGACGAAATTTACGATGTATGGAGAGCGAATCCTAACCTTTTCTGCATCCACCCCAACGGCACGGCAATCCCCAACACCAAAAAACTTTTCAAAGCAATGTTCCAATACGAAGTCAATGATGCTAATTCAGCTTCTGTAGTATCAGGTGCGATAGGAACCCCCATCTCGACGCTACGAGCAGGGCAAGCCAACGTTCTGGGCAAAAGTGTGACTGTCAATCAGAGCCAGCTCGATAAGCAGGTTCCAAACCTAGTGGATCTTGTTACCGCCATCGAATGACAGCTTAATGGCAGCATTGGCCAGTCAGCCCGCGCCAGCTCTAGGCTGGACGCGGGTTCAAATCCCCCCGGCTCCACCAAACGCAAACGATAAGCCCCTGATTTTCCTAGTGAATTTCAGGGGCTTTTTGCATTCAACCCACTGCTGTCGAAAAAGTGTCGAGCGGAACCTGAAATGATCGAGCACATCAGTTAGCCACAGATCGTTTTCGCCACTAAAATTAGCAAACCACCGACCAGGGGAGAGGACGGCGTGAGGTACGAAACGGACTGGGAGCGATGGGCCCGGCAAGTCAATGACAGCATCAACCACCTTGGGCAGCACATGGACCAGTTCCAGACCTTCAAGAATCGGTACGAGTTGGACAAGCAAATCGAAGCTGCGCAGCAGCTAAATGACAAGCACATCGCCGCCGCCTTCAATTACACCAACTTGATTCTTGTCGCTGGCTATGCGGGCTTCTTCGCCTTTTGGTCAACGCTTTCAGAAAAGGTGCCCACCCTTCTATTCTCTATCACCGGCCTGCTAATCCTTATTTCGCTAGTTCTCTTCATTAGCTGGGAGCTAATCAAGATGTGCTGGGGAGCGCTCCACATGCGCAAAGTGGACCGTATCTTGGCCGGTCAGAAAGGCCCCCACGTGATAGCACAATACGATGCTGCCCACGTCGACTTTGAACGCAGATCACATCGGGTGTGGATTTTCTTCCTAATCCCGACAACCATCACAGGTCTGGGAGCGGCTTGCGGTTTGATAGGCTACTTTGCGCATGACCTTTGGGTACAAGTATTGAGCTAGTACCCTGACTTATCGAGCGGCCCAAACCTGATCGCATCTTGCAGATGGTCGGGAGATAGATGCGCATGGTCATGGTCATGGTCATGGTCATGGTCATGGTCAGAGTGGAATGCCCCAGGATTTTCTGAAGAGTGAGAATGTTGCCCCCATTCATCATGAAATGACTGGCGAAGGTATGTCGTAGGGCGTGGCTCGCCTGCCCTTTCGGTAGCCGAATTGTGGTCCGCTCTAGGGCGCGGCGGAACGAGGTAATACAGGACGAGAACAGGCCGTGCGTTCGCCAATGCACCCTGATCTTGTCGGCCAACTCGGTGGGGATCGGAACGTGGCGCACCCTCCCCGACTTCGTTCCGGCATAGGTCACGACGTTGCCCTGTAGCCGTTGTGGAATCAGCTTTTCCGCCTCAGACCAACGGGCCCCCGTGGCAAGACAAAGCAATGTCACCAGTTCCGTATGGGGGTTGTCACTGCCGCTGCGAATCGCTTCTAGCAACTCCGTGATTTGTTCTGTCGTCAGCCAAGAAAGCTCACGCTCTTGGAGCTTTAAAGGTTTCACCCCTACCAACGGGTTGGCATAGTCAATCTGGCCCAGGTCTTTCAATTCGTTGAATACGGCCCGCACATAGCCCAATTCGTTATTCAACGTCTTCCCGGATATCCCATTCTCTAGCCGTTTGCGGCGCAGTTGCGCATAGCTAGACGCATCGAGTGCAGCCCCTACCGGATCACCCAAACGAACCGTCAATTGCTGGAGCTTCGACAAGCGCCGCTTTCCATCGCGCAGGGAGTGGCCGTGCAGTTCATACCAAAGCAGGACCAGTTCAGAGAATCGGCGCCGATCTTTCGGTTTTGTGACCTGCCCCCCCCCGATTTCAGTACCACGTCAAACTTAGTAGAGTCCGTTTTCCGAGCAGGAGACGGCAGTGAAAAAGCGTTTTACCGAAGAGCAGATTCTCGACTTCCTCAAGCAGGCGGAGGCCGGTGTGCCGGTGAAGGAACTGTGTCGCCGACACGGCTTCAGTGATGCCTCGTTCTACACCTGGCGGGCCAAGTTTGGCGGTATGACCGTGGCGGACGCCAAACGGTTGAAGGATATTGAACTGGAAAACAGCCGATTGAAGAAGTTGCTCGCCGAAGCCCACCTCGACATCGAGTCGCTGAAAGTGGTCGCCCGGGGAAAAGGGTAAGCCCGACAGCACGGCGGGAGGCGGTGCAGGAGATGCAGGCGCGAACCGGCATCTCCGAGCGTCGTGCCTGTCAGTTGATCGGGCTGTCCCGCTCGGTGTTGCGCTACCAGCCGCGAGCCCGTGTGCAAAACACCGAGCTGCAAGCCCAACTGGTGGAACTGGCCCAAGAGCGCCGGCGCTTTGGCTATCGCCGCCTGCACATCCTGCTGCGGCGTGCTGGCGTGCAGGTCAACCACAAGCGGATCTATCGCCTGTACCGCGCTGCCGGCTTGATGGTGAAACGGCGTCGCCGCCGCCATGGCGTCGCGGTGGAGCGCGAACGTCTGAGTTTGCCGAGCGCACCAAACCAGGTCTGGTCGATGGACTTCGTCTTCGATGCACTGAGCACCGGGCGGCGGATCAAATGCCTGACGGTGGTCGATGACTTCACCAAGGAGTCGGTCGGCATCCTGGTGGAGCACGGTATCAGCGGCTTTCGCGTCACACGGGCGCTGGACGAGATGGCGCGGTTTCGCGGCTACTCGCAGGCGATCCGCACCGACCAGGGGCCCGAGTTCACCGGCAAGGCACTCGATCAATGGGCCTATCAGCGCGACATCAAGCTGAAGCTGATTCAGCCTGGTAAGCCCACGCAGAATGCCTTCATCGAGTCGTTCAACGGTAAGTTCCGGGACGAATGCCTCAATGAGCACTGGTTCTGTTCGCTGGCCGAAGCGAGAATCCGCATCGCGGCCTGGCGGCGGGATTACAACGAACACCGACCGCACAGCGCGATTGGCAATCTCACCCCGGCAGAATTTGCTGCAAGTTGGCGAACTCGCCAGCAGCAGCTGAAGCAGGAAAAATTAATATCAACCCCAGGGCCTACTAACTAGGCAGCGGTACTAAAACTGGGGGCAGGTCAGATGCGGGACAAGTGATTGATCGACTCAGCGTCCCAGACTGGAATCGGCGGAATGATTTCGCGATCCAGCGCGGCCCGGACCAGCCAATCGGCAACGCTGAGATGGAGACCACGTGCTTTGGCGGTGATGATTTTCTTGTCGTGAGGAGTTATTCGGAGGCATAGCCTCGCTGTTTTTCTATCCATGATAAGCACCTTGTTATTATTTTTATATCAATGCTATTGACGTATTAAGTACGCCTTTCTTTTTCAAGCGAAGCGCCGAAAAAGCGAGCCGCGTTGGTAGGAACGAAGTGACGTACAACGCCTTTGCTCGCAATCGCGCGGCCTCAAATAAAGTATCTCACAGCTAAACCTGCGAAAAACGCCGACAGGGAAACTTGGTCGTTTTCCAGGGAAATTCTGGTCATTTACCCCCAGGTTAGTCACCTTTTGTGAGCGCTACTGTCGTCGAGTGTCTTTCCCATTCAGGCCTTCCTTTTCCAAATTTGGACACCTAACGTCCGAATTCGACCATGCCATTCCGACTTCGGCCGCGCGTGGCCATACGCGGTAGTCGTCTGCCGTATTTGGCTCATTGCCACCGAAATCGCCGAAGAAAAACCGAATTGGGAAAGGAGGTGCCAATGGCCCAGCTACGTATGATCAATGAACCTGGACTGGTCGAGCAGGTGCAATCCAGCCTTTACGAGGCCGGAATGATCTCCCTGACAGAAGTCAGAGACTGCATCTCGAACCCCAGGATCCGGGACTTCTACGTGAGGGATCTCGACGCATCGGGTCTTCCGCTCGCCGGTATCAGTGCCCTGAGTGAAATCAGCATGCTGGCGGACAACTGGCAGAAAACCTATGCCATCAGCCTTGATGGCTGGCGAGACAGGCAGGGGTCGCTTCAGCTTGTCGATGGCTTCCACTTCCGGGACCCGAGCATCTCGATCGTGCAGGTCTGGTATTGCGATCCACTAGAGATTCACTCGCACGAACTGAGCTGGCTGCTCGCGCTGGCAGTGTCATTCACCGATTGCGAATTGCGTCGCTGCGAACGGACCTGCGGGGCGATCAACGAAGTACTCCTACCCCATGGCTTTGCGCTGGAGGACTCCTGGTTCTGAGAGCAGCACGAATCACCTAGCTCTTGAGTGAGGGAAACACCTATGGACAAAAACCTGGAATCCATCCTGTGCTCACAGTACCCCAAGCTTCTCCCTGCGCAGGGGCACGGATGCCTTCAGTTATTCGGCTTCGAATGCCAGGACGGATGGTTCGGTCTGATCTACGCGGCATGCGATTTGATACAACAGCACATCGATCACACAGGTTCGGAACAGGCCATTGCCTCACAGATAAAGGAAAAATTTGGTGGGCTTCGTTTTTATTACCACGGAGGCGATGACTACGTCGCAACTATGGTGGATCTGGTGGAAAGGCTGTCGGAGTCCATCTGCGAGCTATGCGGAGCCCCAGGCTGCATCCACGAACGCGATGGCTGGCTTAGCGCTCGTTGCCAGCACCATGAGAAATACAGTGAAACGTCACCGCCAGACTCGAGCGCCTGGCTCAGGCAAGGGGAATCACTGACTGAGGTACTGGAAGCAGCACTCGCGCTCTTCGCCCTCAACTCAACCCAAACATCGCGCTGGTTGGTATCGCCAGCCAGAGCCTTTGGTATGAAATCTCCTGTCGAACAACTGCAAGAGCACAACGGCTTTCATGATGTGATGACCCTGATCGGGCGGATTGAATATGGAGTGCTCCGGTAATCGAATCCGCTTGGCCAACCATCAGATCAACACCAGCCAGTCTGTATCGATTGGTGATGCATAGCAGTCACGAAGCAATGCCGACGCCAAGGGATGACTACCCCAAGGTGTCTGCTACAACATGGACTTCTGACCTAAGCGTCGCTTTATTAGCTCTATTGCATTGATTAGCTGTACAGCTAATCAATCTGGATTACAAAATCTGCGATGGCACACTCCGTGGTTAGACACCAGCAGTCCCACTTCGAACGAGAGATGCTTGAGCTAGTCAGGCAGGCCCTGACAAAGGCTTTCGGCAGAAGCGTTCAAGCAGAATCCAGATCCACGATCATTACCTCTGCTCACTCCATTAGCCTGCTCAAGATCGACTGGGATGGGGAACCCGCATTTGTTGCGATTGAGGTCATCCGAACTGCCTATCCCCGAGATATCCATGGTGTGCTGTGGCGCCTTGATGCACTGGAGTTGGCAATGCCAGGGACTCTCATAAAGCTGATCGCCGCGGCGCATCTCAGCCCCGGAGCGAAGTCAACACTCAAAGACAAGGGCTACGCCTTCTTCGAACGCAGCGGAAGTCTTTTTCTGCATACGGAAAAAATGCTCATCAATATCGAGTGTCCGTCCACGTCGTCAGCCCGCTCACACTCAATTGATCTATTCACAGAAGCCCGTGAAAGGGCTGTACATGGACTGCTCAAAAACGCCTCTCAATGGATGGCAGGCGCAGACCTCGCAGAGCAAGCACGGACCTCCACATACACCTGTTCCGTCGTGCTACAGGAACTGGAACGTCGAGAGTGGTGCGAATCTCAAGGTGCAGGTCGAACTAAACGGCGCAGGCTCGTTCAGCCTGGAAAGCTACTGGATGAGTGGGCTGAACATTGGCGGCAGCGAGACGTAAACAGAAGCCGCTGGTACACCTTCGTCGAACATCCTCGCCTGCTGATCGATCGGCTTAGCGAGCTGGTAAAGGAATCTGGCGTTGACTTTCCTTGGGCCTTTACCGGGGCAGCGGCAGCAAACATCTACGCCCCTTTGCTCACCCATGTTGATTCAGCTGAAATCATCGTTCCACCTGGGTATGCGACTATTCTGGGGACAACACTTAATATGAAACCCGCGCCGAAAGGCAGCAACGTCACGATCGTCGAGCGTGGTGGCGCCAGCCTGCAGTTTCGAGAGTGCTCCCCCTTGCATTCCCCCTACTTCGCCAGTCCATATATCCAGTACCTCGATCTGCTCGATGGGCGTGGAAGAAATAAAGAACTGGCAATCCATCTCAGAGAAAGACTGGAGCAAAAATGGGTGACAGCCTAAGCCTGTGACCTGGAAAACATCATCACGAGGTTTCAATCCACGCCCTCCCGCACGGAGTGCGACCAAAGCTCGATGCCCAGAAGGCCTGGGCAGTCTCCCAAACATGTTTTGGCGACACCTCAAAAGCATGCAAGACGCTGATCACCTACTACTGGAGCAAGGTATTCATCTACCCCTTCGCTCATCTGTCAGTATTAGAGAGACTGAACAAACGACATCATGACTATATCTGCATTGAAAATGCTCTACGCCCCAAGGTAAGAAATTCGGCTCGCCCGGAAACATTTTGTTCAAATACGAATCGGCCGTCTTGCTGTCGCAGGTAGCGCTGAGTGCCACATCCCTCGCAGTTTGTCCGGAAGCCAGCAGGGCTCTGAAAAACTAGATCCGCTTTGGCTTTACAGACTGGGCAATTTTCCAAGGCAAGTATTTCTTGGTTGAGCTGTTCCAGTGCTAGCCCTTGCCGAGTTGAGTTAGCTGCAATCAAGGCATTTTTCAGCAATTCAATGGACTCTGCAGGCACGATCTCCCGCACCTCCAGAGCATGGGCCTGATGGTCAACATGTACCCCCTGGATACCGTCTGCCAAAGCCAGCACTTTGACCGGGATTTTGGTGAGCGGCTGGCTGTACGACAGCAGCACCATGCGGTACAGCGCCTGATCGACGAGCAGGCCAAAGCGTTCCACGCAGTACATATCTGATGGCGACAGAGTAATCCAGTGCCCCTGATATGCAGACTGTTGAGGCTCCTGCCCAATAGCGGGCCATGCGATGAACCTCTCCACAGGGAGATGCTGAAGCCCCTCCGGCCAAGGCACGTCGGTTAGCCAGGGCACTACGGTGAGCAGAACGTCCTCAGCAGCATGCTCACTTGAGGCGGCGCTCACCAACTGCCACTCCAACCCGCTCTGCTGGAGACGTATGCGTCTACCAGCCCATGTGCCCTCGACTTGCCCATGCAGATACGGACGTAGCGCATGGCGCAGAACCAGGCCGGCATAACGAGAATAGGCATTTGCCAGATACTGGTTCTGCCTGAATCGCTCCTCAGACGTCGCGCGATTAGCTACCGTCGTCTTAGCCAGAAGATCCCAAAGAATCGCCAAATGCCGGTAATGCGGGTCATGGCTGAGGATGTTGGTCAGATGCAGCGCGCCTGTAACCTGCGCCTGCCGGCTAACCAGCAGGTACAAGCCACTTTGCTGCAGCCCCGAAATGGTTCGGTGCAGACGCTGAAGAGTCCCTAGCGTTTCGCTTAAAAGCTCAGAAACCTTGCTGGTTGCCACTTGGTCAAATGTCATTCCCCAGAGTCGGCAAACCTCGTGAGAAAGGCGAAAATCAACATCCTCAGACCGATAGAACTTCAGTGCCTGGTCCAATGTTGCCTGCAAGCTCTTCAGTGCTGACAGCCGCCGCTGCAAATGACGCTCAGTTTCGTCCAGCAACCGGGCATAAACGCGGTTTTCATAGATGCCGTAATCATCCTCGCTAAATCGCGCTAAAACCTTCTTGGGAATCACACCGCTCAGTGTCTGCCGCTGCCAACACTCCGAATGTGATGCCAGATACACCAGAGCGCCTTTGGCCAGGCGCCGTGCCCGCGCGACATCGGCCACCTCATCCTCGTAGTGAAGATCCAGGCGCGGCCGCTGAGATATCTGATGCAGATGCCCTTGTTGCACCACATCAATCAAACGCTCCTCAAAGGGCAGCAGATGGCTCTGAGCATCAATGATCGCAGCCGGCATCAACGGCGACATCAATGAAAACTGCAGCATGTCGGCATCGATGGTTGCTATGGCTTTGCACAGCAGCTCTGCTGCCGTAGCCTGTGCCTGCTGCGGTAAAACAAAGGACCGTACCTCACCACCCAACTGGCACCGCTCACCGCCATCACTCACCAAAACACCTGAAAAAGCAGGTGTGTGCCCGTTGAAGGCTGGGCCACTGGCTGCAAGCTCATAGCGCCCCGGCTCGATTACAGGCGGTAGCTGACGACATTGTTCCCCTGTGAGTCGATCAAGCCACATCAGTTACGGCCTTCCAGGCGTCGAACATCTGCATCCAGCAACTCGAGGGACTTTCCCGGCTCCCCATCAAGACCAGCCTTGATCCAGAAAGTCTCCAAGGCGTCCTTCAAGCTTCGGACTGCGTCAGTACCAATGTTGTAGCGACCAGTGACCTTGCCCGAACGCATGACCCGAGTAGACAGCAAATGATCCAGCGCCTCGCCTGAAGAGGCGCCGCTTGCCAGCATCACCGGGATGAAGTCCAGCGCCTGCTTCTCAAAACGATTGCCCCACCCAAGCGCAAATTGGCTACCCAACTGCTCAGTGAAAGCGTCCCGAGTCATGCGCTGTATCAACTCCACGACCTCCGCCTTTCGCTCCGTGCGAGCTCGAACAAATGCCTTGCGAAGGGAACGATAGGAGTAACTCGCCGGCGCCATTTTCTTGATATCAAAACGATGATCCTGCTTGGGCAGAGTCATCACATGAGCACGGTCGTAGGTCTTGTCAGCCAGTTCATTGGTGGTTTCATCGTGGTTGGCCGTGCCAATGAACCAGACATTCTCAGGAACCAGAATCTTGCGCCCCTCATGAAGCTTGGCTGGAGCATTTGGTAGGGCTGTCTCGGACAGACTGATCAAGCGCTCGTCCCGATTGTTCTTCTCCAACGCGGAGAGGAACTCGGCGAAGTACTGCTCGGGGCGAGAAAGATTCATTTCATCCAGCAGGATGACGTTACAGGTGTCCTCCCAGCGTGGCGTCTGAGCTTTGTACAGAGCCTGCAGGCAGTCCTTCTCGTAAAAGCGCCGCTCAAAAGCGTTGTAATGGCCCAGCAGATCATCGCGATCACGCCAGCCCGCCTGCACAGTAATGTCTGTACAGAAGCCCCCCATGGCCTTGGCAAAGGCCTTGGCCAGACTTGTTTTGCCAGTTCCGCTGATACCCTGAAAGACATGCAATTGGCTCATGGCCAAGCCACCCAGCAGCACGCGAATATCTTCGAGGGGATAGAACAGCTCTACATGCTCTTCTGCTGTGGCAATCCGGTGCTGCAGCTCCTCGGCAAACAACTTGAGATCCGGCACGGCCTCCAACTCCATGCTGGCGCGATAGTCGCGGTGAGAGTCCATGAGCGACATGGCTGGGAAAGGCGTGTGGGTTTTCTGTGCGTTGGTGAGCTGCTCGATTCGGCTTTCAAGATCATCGATATGCACAGCCAGCGTATTCTTGTGCTGCTCTAACACACGCTTCTCCCGCGCTACAGCCTCCAGCTCAGTCGATGCAACACGCTTGATGCTCAGCTCTCGCCGCAGATCATCCAACTCGGGTCTCAGCGTTGCGATATCTCGCTCAAGATCAGCCTTGCTGCTGCGCAGATATTCATTTTCCCGCTGCAACTCGGCTGTGTCCGACTGCTCCAGCGAGCGTTTAAGGGCCCTATTTTCCTGCCGCAAGCTCTCAAGCTGTTCCAGAATCTCTGCAGCCGACTGCTCACCCAGCACTTGCTTGAGCTCCTGAATATCCGCCAGTTGTTCTTTCAACCCCTCAGCTTTGCTCCAGGCGTTGTCACGCTGACGCTCCATCCTGGAAATAGATTGCGCATGGCTCGCACGCTCCGCCTCCATTTCAGTAGCGATACGTTGCTCCAGGTCGCTCTCTGCAGCCTTGATTTCAGCCCACTCACGATCCAGCCTGCTACGTGCACGATCAAGCTCTATCTTCCGCTGCTGGATTTCATGCTCACGCTGATCCAACTGCCTGGTGCGTTCGGCCTCCGCCTCAGTACAGTTGAACTTGACCTCGGCCAAGCGCCGAGCGACCTGACTGAGCTCGCCATCAAGTTGGCGTTTTTCATCCTGCAACTGCTGTAGATGAGCTTCATGCTGCTGCGTCAGTTGGCGCTGTCGCTTTTCAAGCTGGCGTAGCGCATGCTCGTTCTGCTCGGCGTATCCAGCTTCTGCGTTTGCTTCACGCAAGTTCAGAGAACGTTCGGTATCCAGCAGCTCCGATTTCTTTCCAGCAAGTAGTGCTTGTTCACTTGCCAGTTCAGCCTTTTCATTCTCCAAAGCAGCGCTTGCCTCCTCAAGCGCTTGCTGCTGTGTCGCAAGTGCTTGCTCCCTTACTTCAGCAGTTAAGGCGAGCTGGTTAGCCGCCTCCCAGCGCTCGGCATATTCGTCGTGCAGATGCTCCTTGAACCTCACCAGCTCTTTGCACACATTCGCAAACTGCTCAATCCATCGTGCAAGATCGGTGTCCCCGTCGCCCCGGAAACGTTCACACACGCTGCGTAACCAATCCGGCTCAACCTGGATATCAAGGCTCATACCAAACGACCGGTACACCTTGGAGGCGCTCTCAAATGAAGCACTCCAGACAGGGATCTGCTTCTCCAGCGAAGGACGTGGCACTCCTCCTGTGGCAGTTGCAGCCGCGGGCATCTGCTGAGGACCAAACTTGTTTGAGCTCTTCTTCGCCATTACATCCATTCCTTAAAACATGCTGTGAAGCTCAGGGCGTACTGGATACTGTCCAGCGCCATACGGCTGGTGAGTTGAGTTTTTTCTCTTCCGGTAAAACTGCTCTGGGCGTGGCTACTCCGATTACGCAAATCCGCGAGCTCCAATAGCTTCGACAACTGCAGCTCACGAGTACCCAGCACCTTGAGCGGATGCTGCGGCGTATTAAGAGTGCCCATGGCTGCGGCAAAAGTGAGCGCCTTAAGCGAGGACTCAGGCTTTGAGCAAGCCCAGATAACCTGATCAATCTTCTGCCTAGCCAGCAGCCTGATGACATCCTCCGTGAATGCAGGGATCTGCAGCGCTGAGAGAATCCGCTGATTAAGCTTCGGATCGGGCCGTTGCTGTTTTGGTAGCTGTCCTACGTCCGCTGGATACGTGCGAATCAGCCACTGCATGACGACTTCCAGCAGCTTCTGGCACTCCATCAGCGCCGCGTCCAACTCTTGGTCGTGGCTGTCACCTTGATGGAGCTTCTCCTTGCGCACGAGCAGTGCAGCCAAATGACGCTTGATATCAGGCTGGCGCTCCACCCAGGGGAACTCAATCAGGACCTGCAGCTCAGTCTGCTTGCGCAATGCTTCCAGCCACTGTTCAACGCTTTGATTGTCAGCTCGCGCTATACCCACCAATGGCTCCAGGCGAGCAAGCAGATTTGCGTCACTATCAATTACCCGCCGAAGCGTGGCTTGCAGCCACCAGGCATTTTCACGTAGCTCAAATGGATCCTTGACCGCCCACAGGTCACCACCATCGTCATCAGCCGTCACCCAGACAAGAGCCCGCGCAGATTGCGGTGCATCATCCAGTCGCTGCACACCCTGCAAACTGATCTGTTTCGGTAGTTGGTTGCCGTGACCCAGCTGCTGGTTGGCGCGATAGTCTTCGCGATAATCCCGATAGGCCAGCGTCAGGGACTCATGATCGAGTGGAGGCAGATCACTTATCCCGCTCGCGATCATGAATGGCCTGATCGTCTCCCCGGTCTTTCTTTCCCCCAGAAATTCCGGGTACCGGGCCAGCGGGTCTCTTGGCTCGAGCTGGTTTAGCTGAGCAACCAGGCGCGGCCAGAACTGCCCCGTCAGCGCGTCTTGGAGCAAATAGCCGGCTTTCAGGTTGGCCTCGTCTATCTCCTCGTCGTCTAGCAGACGGTCACCCGTGGCTGTCAGGGCCTGAGCATTCTCCACCAGCCAGCCATTACTAACGCCCTGAGCCAAGATCAGCTTGATCAGGTTCTGGTGAAGCCCGGTCAGCTCGGCGATTGTCTCATCGCGGACAGTGCGTGCACGAATCAACCCAAGCACCGCACGCTGAAACAGATTCAACTGCGGTCGTTTGGCGTCGGGGTATAGCACTCGATGCACTAGCACAGGCCAGAGCACCGGCCTTTTCTTGCCCCTCGGGGCGGGACCGAACCTGAGGTATGTGCCGGTTTCAACGAAGGCTGCCATGCTCACCTCCACACATCTGGTAGAAGGCCGCCAATGCCGGCACCGCCTCTTCCGCCTCGGGACTGGTTGCCAGTGCCGCGTCACCCACGCAAATCAGCATTTGCCGTTGACGGCTCATAGCCACGTTCATTCGGTTCGGCAAACGCAGGAAGCCAAACTGGCGATTCAATTGCTTCTCACGATCGTCGGCTGCATCGTCGCAGGCTTGCCCAGGCCTTGCCTGCTGGTAGGTACGTACGCAGGACAGCAAGACGACATCAAACTCCTTGCCTTGAAAGGCGTCGACTGAGCCCACACGCAGTCGCTCTTCGAGGCTGACTGAGCCATCGCCTCGCACCTTTTTGGCCCATTTGAAATGCTCGTGCGGCTCATAGGCGCCGTTGCGGCGCTCCATCAACGCAACACCCTCTATCCGCTGCTGAGCGAGCTTCTCCATGATCAGATCACGTTGCGCCGCATAGAAGGTGATGATGCCAATCGAGAGGCTGCCACCTCCGGCATGCATCAGCCTTACCACCTCTTCAGCAATGCGCTGAGCCTCAATATCCCTGACTCGGCTCGTCCCGCGGCGCTGATCCTTGCCCTGGGCAACAGGTACGTCGATCCATTGGCATACCCGGCCTCGGTAGTACGGCTCACGCTCCCCTAGAGCAGCCAGCAAATCCTGGGAGAAGACAAAATCTTCCGCAGCCCTGCCGGAGCGTACCGCCCCTAGACCAACAGCCTCGTAGAACTGTTTGCTGACGAAATCCCCCAATATGGGATGCATGCGGAACTGGGTATCCAGCATCACGACCCGGCGAATCGTGTCCTGTTTCTCCAGGTCTTGCAGCTTCACGCGCATGCGCTCGAACAGGCTGGAGCGAAAAGCCGCCAGTTGCAGCTCGGTCAGCTCGTGCTCCTCCTGTAGTTGCCCTTCAATGTCAGGCTCGAGCATGTGCGGCAACTGCCGGTCATCGCCCACCAGGACGATGCGCCGCTTGGCCATGGACATCGGCACAAACAGATCCAGAGGGTTGGCGCGGGCGGCCTCATCGATCACCACGGTGTCGAACTCAATATCGGAGCTATCCAGACCAGCCACTGACTTCAGACTCGCCATCTGCCGGCCTGCAGCTTGCTGACAGGTTGCCCCCACCACCATGGAGTACTCGTTAACCACAGCCTGAGCAGCATTGCGGTCCATCGCCAGGCTGTCGACGAGCTGCTCCAGCACCCAGGCTACGCCCTGCTTGCGCTGGCGCAGTTTGCTCTCCAGATGCCTGTCGACTTCATCAAGCAGAGCCTGCCCCTCAGGGTCCGCCTGACGCCTCAATTCCGTAGGTCGGTAATCGGGCAAATACTGTTCGAGTAGGCGACCCTGGCACTCCGCAAGCGCATGCAGGGTCGATTCCGCCGGGTGCGAGCTATCCGCAGCGTCTTGCAGCAATGCCAGCAACTCGGCGCTGCAACCTTGGCCACGACGCTTCAACCAGCTGAGCAAATCCCAGGCTCGATCGGGGCCATCGTCAGCGAATGAGGAGGTCTCGACACGTAACGCTCGAATGCGTCTCAAGGCTTCTACATCCGGCCGGCTCTCGGCGGAACTTGGCGCCTGCTTTTTTAGTTGCTCGATATGGTCCTCAAGCTGACTTTCCAGCCTGGGCGGCAATACCAGACCGCTTTGCTCCAGGCCTCGCAGTCCGTCCAGAATGCGGTCGAACACTTCCACTTGTTGAGCTGGCGATGCGCCGACAACTCGAGCCAGCGCCAATCTGGTCGACAGATCCCTGATGCGCTCCAGTTCCGGGTACTTGCTGTACTCCGTGGTAATTTTTTCCTGCAAATGGGCCACATGCCGCTCAAGCCAGGGATCGATCAGCGACGCCTCATCGCTCACGCTGCGCTTACCGCCCACGCGCGCGCCAGGTAAGCCGAACACATCGCTGCGATCCAGAGCGTTGTCTACGGCATCGTGCTGAAAGCTGCTGATCAGGACCTGCGCGGCAATGTTCCGCTCTTCTGCCTCCTCAGCCAGACGACGCTGCAATGCCGCGATTACCTGCGTTTTGCCCGTACCGGGTGGGCCAATGATGATGGCTAGGTCTGGTGTATTGAGTGCAGCATCCAGGGCCAGGGCCTGCTTCTCTGTTGGCTTGCCCCCCTTGAAGGTTTCCTGCGCATAGGGCGTAAGCCCTTTGATGGGCCGGCGCCGGGCCGCCGGCACCGCAACGCCCTCCAGAAGCCACTTCAACTGCGACAGCCGCTTGCCCGAGTCAATGGATTGTTTGGCCGCAAGGCGCCTCTTGCCTACGGAACGCTGGCCTGCCAGTGAGAGGTAGAGCCAGCCCTCAGCCTGTTTCGGGCGAACATCGCGCCGGTTTGAGGCAGTCTTGAAGACAACACAGTCAGGCTCAAAGCGTACGGTGCCGCGCGGCGTGCTCGCGGCTGCCTTCGCCTCGTCGGTGGTCAGCTCTTCAGCCCAGTCGGGCCGCTCAGTACCCAGGTCGAACTGGGTGTCGCTTGGCAATTCGAGATCGCGCCATCGCTGACGAAACTCCCGGTAGTCGTCCTGCGATTTCGGAGTCAGACGCCAGACGTTTTCACGTCCATCTTCCCCTCCATCACATTGCACGAAACGCAGTGAGCGCAGGGTCTCGGCCTGCCGCAATGCACTCTGCCATTCCTTGTCGTTGTAGAGATTCCACAACTCCAAATAACTGGCACTGTCGCGCAGCGCGGCATCCAGCAACGCCTGCTGACTGGCGCTATTGAGAACAGCGGCAACGGAGGCATCACAAAACGCAAACTGGCCGATCAGCAATGAGAATGCACCATCACGGCGAGAGTGGCGGGTAAGGCGTTTGATCAGCAATCCACGGTCCTGCCGTTGCTCCACATCGGCGCGCCAACCCTTGCCCAGCAGTTGGAAGCCTCCTTTGGAGGCGCTGTTGCTAAAGCGCGCGACGGTGAGCCAGTCCCCCTCGGCCAGCCCACGCACCAGAAACTGCTCCGCGAACCATCGGCAAGCAAGGTCGATGCTCTTATCGGCGATTTCCTGCTTGCCGTAGAGATCATCTGCGATCAGCTCGTCTATCCCCAGTTCAAGCTGCATGGCGGACACTTCGACTGGTGCGCAGTACTGCACCAGCAGCTTGCTGCCCTGTTTGCTGGTCAGTAGCCAGCGGCTCTGATCGCGCATTACCAGACGGCTAAATAGACCATGGTCAGCCGGAGCGCAGTTGACCCTGACACGTGAGTCGCCCTGAACCGCCAGCCACTCATCCTGATAGCTCTGGAGGAAGATCGCCTGGCCGGCCAGGAAACCGTCGATACGCTCATCCGTAGAGAGAGCCAGAACATCCTCGGACAGCATGGGAAAGTCTTTAAGTTCCATACGCCATCACCACCTGAACTGCCAAATGACATGGGACTCTTCCAAGTCGCCTACATGGATCTGGTAAGGCTCCTCGTGCTGTCCACGCAGACTTTCCTTAAGCCCCTGGTAGCGCTCAAGAGGCTTCTTCGCCGCCCCCCGCTGTAGATGCAATTTGCTTTGGGACAGGGGGTGAATACCGAGCCCCTGCTCGGTGTACTCGATGCGGATATGGTCGGCAGGCCAACGGTCATAGCTGAACGTTGGCATCAGGCGCTTGAGTTCCAGATTGCCTCCCGGCTGCAGCCATACCTTGCGGCCAGTCGCCATCAAGTTGCCTAGCTCATCAGACTGACTCTCACCTTCTACCGGTAGAGCAATGAACTCCTGGAGCAACACCAGCCGGTTATCGGCAGGCTCGTCGCAGAAAAAGCATGACGCGTCATCGAGTGAGTCAAGCTCCACAGGCAGCAAGGTAGTGCCACCACAACTTGCGCAGCAATAAAGGCGCTCGTCAATTTCCGCCAGCGCCTCAAGCCACTCGGCCATGCTCGGCCGCTCGCTGGCGCGATGCCGCCCCTGCTCGAAGCAGCGGCTGAAGAGCACAGGCAGCCGACTGTGCTCAATCAGTTGGATGGGCAGGTTGGCAAAACACTGATTGGCATCGTCCTGCACGTCATAAATCCAGGGATGCTCACCACGCAGCGCAGCCTCTTCTTCCTCGGGTTCACCTTCGCTGACCAGCTCGCCCTTGAAGGGGTGGTTATGGGTCAGCAACTGGTAAGCGATGACCGCAAAACTCCAGCTGTCCGTCAGGCTGGACAGCAGCGCATCACCGCGCACCACCTCGGGCGCCCCATAGTCCGCCGTATGCACGGTCAGACCGCCATGCGCTTCCAAGCTGATGTTGTCGCAGTCAATCAGCCAGGTTTCTGCGTGGGCAGTGTCATCCGACACGAAGATATTGCTCGGGGATAGATCGCCGTAAAGCATGCCGCGCGCATGCAGTTGGTTCAGTGTTCTGGCCAGTTGGCTCAAAATACGGATACGCCGCCGAAGGCCACCCTGCCGCAGATAATCGGCAGACGCCTCATCTTCAGCATTGATGAAGCTGTCGAGCAGGCTTTGCAACGGAACCAGACCGTCCATCAGTTCCATTACATAGCCGAAGCGCGGCTCCGCCAGCAGCGCCAGTGGCCTGGCCAGTTTCAGATCACTGAGGTTCTGACGAATCAGCCAGGCAATATGCCGATGCCAGCGCTGGCGAGCTTGCGCATCCTTGTTGGTAAAGCCCTTAATCAGGGCCTGGGGGTACTGAGTTCGGTAGACGATACCCTGTCCTCCCCGGCTCATTTCCTCTCTCAGCTCATAAACCGAGCCTTTGGTGTCCTGCACCACACGCTTCTGCTGCGCTGTCGTAGTCGCGGTCATCTGCTTCAATCCGTTCTGAAAATTCCAGCGATGGTCTTGTCGTCACCATGACGAGGTGTGGACCAGCCGTGCAGCTCTCGCGTCAGCCACTGGCGCATACGGCGCTTGCTGCAACGCAACTGGCGCTGGTAAATCGCATCGAAGAATGGCTCCAACTGCTCCGGAATCAGGTCATCAGAGATGCCATCCGTGATCAGCAACACGCCATCACCCGGGAGACTCAACACAAGGTCGACGCTGCAGCCATCCTGAGAATCCGCCTGCACCAAAGTAGTGGTCTGATTTCCGAAGCCTTGGCGCCGCTCAGCCAGCGCCGTGAACACACCCTGGCTTCTAACCAGCAACAAGCCATCCCCAACCTGACCAGCCACACCTCGCCCGGAGGCATCCACCCGAGCCCACAGACAGGTCGTTTCGTGGTCCCTGTAACAGTCACCAAAGTGAACCAGCCAGGCATCACGCAAGACCGGGGCAACCGTGCCATGCGGCATGTCTTGTCGCTGACGGGCTAGCTGCCTGAACAGCTGGACGGCTTTACGGGAGCCAAGATGACTAAGCGGACGGCTGCCCAACCCATCAGCCACGGCAATGCACCAACCGCCGCGTAGACCGCTGACGCACAGAGCATCCTGATTAGGCGTGCCATTGAGCTGATGCGCGGGACCTCGCACCGAAGCTCCGCCTGCCAGCAGGCGCATCAGAACTCCCAGTCTTGATCGTCAGCGCTGGGGATCTGCAAGGGCGTCGATTGATTAGGTGTAGCCGACTGGCTGCGCGCACTGACGCTCATGGTCACTGCCCGGAAGAAACGGTGAATGTCTCGGGCGTTCTCGGCATGGAACAGCGGCGCCTCAGGGTCATTGGCGAAGTCGCTGAGCATGACCTCCTCCGCATCGGCGCCGATGGCCATGGCAAAGCGAGTGGCCTTGGAGGAGCGTTCGCCATTGACCAGGCGAGCAAAGGGACCCTGCCAGTCATCATTGGGATAACCATCAGAGACCAGCACGATCACCGGCTTGTAGGCGCGGGAAGGGATGCTGTCCTTGTCTTCGATCATCTCGCTGGCCAGCGACAGGGCACCGCCCAGCGGGGTCATGCCCTCTGCCACCAGCGGTGTGAAACTTTGCAGTTGGTGGGCCGGGGTCAACGGCAGGTTCAGCTCAGCCTGGCTGCCGCCAAAGGTGATCACACTGACCTGGATCTCTGCACGCAGACGGCTCTCACCGGCAAAACTGCTGATCATGTCCTTGAGCCCCTTGTTCAGGGCTTCGATCTTTCCATCGACCGACATGCTGCCACTGGTGTCGGCCAGCACGATGATCGGCAGCGGGCGAGCGGTTTGGACCTGGAATTTTTTGAGTTCAGACATCTGTACTTTCCTTGTTGATTACTAGGTGACATTCACCACTAAGCGCATTCCATGCCAACTTTAGAAATTGGCTATTAATCAATTACTTAAGAAACGCATCACGAAATCGATAGCATCCGAATCCATAAGGAAATTTATGAAAATGCAATATTTTTTACTTTCCCGTTGATAGCAAGGCGGCGGTTAGAGCAACGAAACCTGCACCGGTGTTGACACACGTCTGGGCGCGAGAGCGAAAGATTGGGATTTCTGGGGATCAGGTATAATAGTACGTAATCATGCAAACAGCGCTGAAAAACCGGCTCGTGCCTGTTGGCTCGCCGAGACTGTACCTCCTGATCCGAATAGTCTCGAACGTGCAGCCCCTGCTCCATTGCAGTACTGCGGGACACAAGGCCATGCTTGCGTACCCTCTGGAAGTTCTCCAACGGCATCATGTAGTACAGACAAGGCGGCAAGCCGGACATGGGCGCCATCCCATCGAGCATGGACAGCATTAACTCACTGCTCTTCGCGATCTTTGCAGTATTCACGCCGCACCACCTTGTGCAACGAAATCACCGCACCACCAATTGCAGCGAGATTCTGTTGCCATATTGGGATTGAATAAGACGATGTGACCCGCCTCGTCTGTCCTAGACGCGCTCCCCCAAAAATCGCCCCCTTCTCCGCACCAAATCAGTCTCAATTAGCTCTTTAGCTCGACCAACACGTCCGTCGCCCACTTCTGCTCAGAGTTTTGTATCCGTGCGGTTTCAACTATCCTGGCCATGTGCATGAGTTGATCCTGGGCAGCCAGATCAAAGTCAAACCACATGTCGCTATGCGAGCTAAAGCGAACCTGCCAATAGGCCACTCCTTGGTCGAACCGGACCTTCAGCGTCCTGCCGTCTTCAAACTCAAGCTCCAACCTACGGTGATGAGGGATTTCGCGATTCGACGACTCCACAATCAGTTCAACTTGATGCCCAACCATTGCCGACAGCCAATTGCGTGAAAAGAACTCGAAATCGTCCTGATTGGCCCAGTCGTCGAAGGCTTTACGACCTTGCAGCCGACCTGATTTGAATAGCGTCTTCACCTGCACAACCGCATCCGCAGAAATGCGGCTCTTCAGATCTTTCAGAACCGCACCCAGGATCGTAACTACCGCGGGGTTCTGAATGTAACGATCTGAGTAGGTCAGCCTGTTGATCTTCGCAGTCGCAATCACGTCAGCAACTTGCTGATCTCGAGCGCCAAGCAGCTCCCAGAAACGCTCACCGAATTGCAGCAGCGACCCATTGAGTTCCTCGTGGATTGATATGTCGACGATCGCTACCTTGCCGAAGGAGTCGCTCGCTGCACTGGAAAGGTCCATCACCTGCCAGCCAAACTCCGGCTGACTCTTCGAGAGTACGACTAGCTCATCACTTTGATGCCAGCTACGGCCTGGAACAGTTGCCACGAGGCTGCGCGAGGCCAGCGTGACAACTTCGCTCTCTTTAAACACCTGGGCAACGAGATGCTCACCTGGCTCAGTGATCGCATTCCCGACGTTTACTCCAAGGTCCGACAGGCGCTGGAGATCCTGCACAAGAACCCCATCAGTGATATCTGCCGGGACGAGCAGCTCAACAGTCAGCTCGTCGGCCAGAACATAGGCCTGAATCGCCTTACGAAACTGTGGAGCAAGAAGATCCCACTCTGCCACATCACCAGAGGCCACTAGAGTAATTCTCTTTGCACCCTCGTTGATCAGCCGGCGCAGAACGCTCTCAATGCTGCCAGGCGCATACTGGCCATCGGCGAATGAGAGTTTGTTTTCGGCGGTCAAACCCACGTGATGAATGAAGTCTGGGCCCAGCCAGTCGAGCGCTGCCTTGCGATCCAGCTTGTCGTGATCATGCCGTGTTTGGGAGTCCAGCAGGCACTCACTACAGCCAGTTTCACAATGCTTGCAATCGAGCTTCTTCACCATCCCCCGCAGCAGCTCCTCGACATGCAGCGGCGCGCTAGTGGCAAAGCCCGCACCACCGCTGATTACGTCGAAAAGCTGAAGGACGCGAATGGACTGTCCACTTGGCAGTTTGCTTGGCCGAGTTGCATAACCCAATTCGGAAGCAGATACGCCCAGTATCTCGGCCAGCGCAGCCCGCAAAGCCACTGCTAGCGTCATGGCAATTGCACTTCCCTGCGCTGAGTCTGCAATGAACTCCCCGCGCACGGGATGGTGCAAGGTGAGTTCAAACACATCAGTAGTAGCTACAGCGCCAAGGCTCACACTAGGAAGAATGCTCCCGCTGCCCTGGCAGGGAAGGCGCTTGTTGTTCTGATCTTTGTCCTCTTTGGTCGGGCGTGGCGGATAGTGCTCGCCAGACGGCGACAGGTCTCGCGGGAACCCGCTATCCGGTTGCATGGACTCAGCTCGACCACAACTCATGCACAAGGCATAACCTGTTCCGTGCTCGCCCGAGCTGTGATGGAAGACCTTTCCATCCGCACCATAAGCCATTGCCCCAACCGCCGGGTTTGGCAATGGAGTCTTGTTGGCGTTGACGAAAACCCAGGCGGTTTCAACTGGGATGAATTTCTGATGCTGGATGTCATTGGAGGCCGACTCATAAGCATCGGTGACAAAACCAGAGGGCTGCAGGACCTTGCGAATGTTTTGGGGCTTGATCAGTGACTGGCAGTCGACATTGCTGCAAGTCAGCTCATCGGTCTTTATCAACCCCTCCTCATAGTCCAGAGCGCCACAGACATCGCAACGCCACGCAATGTCCATTTTCTGCGCTTCTTTGCTATCAGCATTGAGGTTATGCCAGTGGAGGGAAACGCCGGCAGACCTGAACACCCGGCCATCCAGAACGATTTCTGCACCAGGAGCGTACTCGCGAATGGCAATCGACAGATTGCGTGACGGCAGCCCCTTGTAGCGGGATACGTTGTCCTCGCGATCGTGCTTCAACTTTTTCCCTGCGTCCTGCTCGCGGATGTAATCCTCAATCGTGAAGTTATCGAAGTTCACCACGTCGGTAGGGAAGCCATAACCAGGCAGGAAGGTACGCGCAGCAAGATCCCGCAACAGATACTCATTGCAGTGGCGAGCCTTTTCAATCTGGAGACGCTTCAGATAGGGGCTGTTGGCTTTCGCGTGCTTCTCCTCAGAAAGTAAGAAGCGATAGCTCTTCAGCCAACGACTCTGCAGCGGCTTGATCGAATCGATTGAACGACGGCGCAGCTGAGCCGGGTCCACACCGACCAGAGCTGTGCCTTTCACCAAGTCTTTGAGCGCGTCGTCCAGATCGGAGACAACTTGTCCCAGCCGCTCAATGAATCGGTCACATTGTGAGAGACCGTGCTCATCGTCGTAGAACCACTGCGTATTCAGACTGGTTTTCTCAGTCTGAGTGAGCCCAACCACATTGCAGAGAAAGTCCGCCAACAGTAGCGAGTTGATGTGCCGTTGTACGAGTCGCTCGGAGTTCAATGCCACCACTGGCGCGGGGATCCTGGTCTCGAACGGCCAACTCGGATTGGCGAAAACCTGCTGATCATGCGGGTTGTTCTTACAAAGCGTGTAGGTAATCGCCCTGGATTCCTTGCTTCGCCCCGCGCGACCGGCACGCTGCAGGTAGTTGGCCGGGTGCGGTGGTACATTGTTCATGACCACAGCAGAAATACCGCCAATATCTACGCCCATCTCCATGGTGGTGGAGCAGTTCAGAACGTTGAGCTGCCCCTTCTTGAACATCTCTTCATAGGAGCCGAGGCGTTCAGAAGACTGCTGGGCCGAGTGCTCCGCTGTGCGGTAATAGAAGCCACCTTCCACTACCCGATCATTGATATCCGTCCACAGGTTCCGTGCTCGTAGATCGCTTACAAGAGGATCATTCGCCACCAGGTTTCTAACTCGCGCAAGTCCCGGCGCATAGTCGTCCTGAGAACGGTCAAACTCCCACAGGTCAGGTAGCTCAATCGGCTCTGCCTGATAGCTCTCGCGCTGCTCTTCAGTCAACTGAGAGAAATCCAGGTGAGCGGGTAGGTAAGGCGTAAAGCCTTTGAAGGTGGTATCCAACAGCTTGTTGGTAACTGGACAGACATAGGCCCGGTCAACCAACGAGAACAGCATGTGCTCTCTGGGTAGGTAGTACCGGTTTTCGTCAGCCTTCAGCGCTGAGCCCGGTCTGGCCAACTGCAACCAGGCAGCTCTTAGCCAAGCATTGACCAGATCAACGTCGGCCGTGTTAGCCGGGTTCAAACCAGCGCCAAGCAACAATAGTTTGATCAGGCGCTGGGAATGGTTGCCATTGCGGATCTGAGGCCAGCGCTTGACCCGGATCTCATCCGCTTCTTTCGACTCGGGATTACGCAGACTCTTGGCAGAAAAACGGCTACCGATCCAACTCAACCAGCCCTCATCGACCTGAATATAGCTGTTCTCCCGAACATGAAAGTCCAGCGCCACCTTTAGGAAGTCACGCCAATCATCGAGCGTCAGACCTTTCTGCCCCCAGTACGCCGGCACTTCTTGGACCTTATCCATGCCAACGTATGCGACCTTCACCAGCCCTTGGGTTTCCAGACTGTTCTGCCGTTTCGGGCGGCGCATAAACTCGCGGAACAGCAACATTTCCGCCAGCTTGTAGGGGCCATCATGGTCCCGGAAGATCTCGGGCTTCTGATACTTGTTGTAAAGCAGCATCGAGCCTTTCAGGTCTGCCTTCTGCTTGAGCTCATTGGAGAGCTCCGACCAAGCTAGAGAAACTAGCGTCGGCCTAACTTTCGCTCCAGTTGCTGAAGCTAGCATGGCTGTAAACCGTGTAACTTTTTCCTCCGCGGCCCTGACTTCCTCCTTGATACCAACGCTGCGGTATAGCTCTACTTCCTCTTTCGCCTTGGCGATTAATTGTTGCAAAACCGACGGATCGATGCGGCTGGAATCTACCTGAGAGCTGGCCTGGCTCCGCTGGTGCCAGCTCAAAATCTCCACGACAAGTCCGCGCAACCTGCTGCGCTCCGCCTCCTGTTGCATACGTACAGCCATGCGCGCCGTGCCCTGGCGGCTGTCCGTAAAGGTAATTAGCCGACGGCCTCTGCCAGGCAGAGACTGCGGACCGTGCTCCGGCGTCTGATCTTCCTCTTGATAGTCTTGACAGTATTCAAGGACTGTCGGCACGGCATTGGCTACATAGAAGGGTCCGCCCAGCATTGCGCGGCGGAAAGGAGAAGCTCCGTGCAGCCCACTAAATCCACAGCTGTTGTGGCTGCACTTGGCATCAAGATCTCTAACCCCAAACCGTACCCGTTCAGCTGAAACAGCTGCGAATGAACCAGCGAACTTATCGACCTCAACGGGGATGTATGCGCTGCCGGCATTTTCGAACGAGCAAAGCACCAGCGGTGTCTTGACTGAAAGTACCCCTGAGCCACCAGCCCCCGCATCTTCCTCAACAGGTGTTTCAGTCTGCAGGGAAAATTCATCGCCACCAGAGCTTTCCCACTGGATCAGCTTTCCGTTCTTATCCCGCGCCAACAGATGCGGCTCATTGCAGTCATTGCAGAACGCCAACTCGAATACCGGGCTGCCACAGCTGCAGGTTTGCCTCTGATTGGCGTAGACATAACCAAAGGGCCAGTTTTGTTGCAGCGCCGTTCCGGACTTTGCTGAGCAGCACTTGTCAAAGCAGGCCCATAACCCGTGAGTTGTGCGCTGGAAGAAGTGCGCCCGCAGCTTCAGAAACGCCGGCTCACTGGCTGAAAGACGAGTGCCTGAACACACATCCAACCAACGTAGTATTTCGTCCTGTGACAGTGACCACCCACCTTCCTGACGCATCTGGCTGACCATCTCGGTTAGCTTCAACGGCTTGGGGGTGGTCACCAGCAGATTTCTCAGTGCTCGGGCTTGCGGAGAATGGACCAGGGCCTCGTATCGATCCGGATGAACCTCTGGATCGTCCGCAATTACAGGCGGCATGGACTCGAGCGTATCCAGAGCAACCAGCGTTTGTTGACAGGGGGCAAGAGGAGGAATGACCCGGTTACCCCCCCAGACATCAATCTGCGTAACCGGCCCCCCCGACAGATCCGAGAGAAACTGCTTCAACTGTCCTGCAGCGTCCTCACCGGCAATAGTCGCAGAGGTCGCCACAAAGCGGACATCCTTAGGCGTAACGCCGAAGGCTGTCATCACCCGTCGCAGCTGCAATGCCAATTCAGCCGCCTGGGAACCCACGTAAGTGTGAGCCTCGTCCAGAACAATCCAGCGCAGCGATTTCTGCTCTCTGGAGATTCTTACGATGGGCGCATCGACCTGGCGCACCATTATGTATTCGAGCATGGTGCCGTTGGTGACCAGAATAGGCGCCGGTTGCGTACGCATCAGCTCGCGCGACAGAATTTCGTTAGGCTTTAGGCTCTGCTCGCTGCGCACATTCGCCTGCAACTCCGGTGTATTGCCGTTGTACAGGCAATAGCGAATGCCGCTTCCAAAGCTCTGAGTCCAGGCATTCAAACGTTCGCGCTGCGAGTTGATCAGGGCGTTAAGTGGATACAGGAACAGCGCCCGAACCCCGACCAGCGGCTGACGAGCTGCGTCACGGTACTCGCGATAAAGATCCTCCAGCACCGGCACCATAAAGCATTCGGTCTTACCCGAGCCGGTACCACTGGTGACGACCACCGAATGCTTCTTCTCTAGCAATGAGCGCCAGCTGGCCAACTGGTGGGTGAAGGGTTTCCAACTCGCGCCAAAGCGGTAACGCCCATTCGCCTTGCCATCGAGCGAGGCCACGATCTCCTTGCTCAGCAAGTGCTCCTTGCTCGCCAGTTGCTCCATGGTGAACGCCGACTCTTCCCAGCTGAAGGTCTGCTCAAACACGGGTGGCGCCAGGAATGCACCCTCTTTCCCGCACTCCGCGCGCATCAGACTTTCCAGGTGCTCACGCAAGTCCGGATCGGTAATGCTCAAGATACTCAAGGTGGACTCAGTGGCACGGGAAAGCGCCTGCTCGACTAGCCCAGAGAAATACTTATCCATTAACCGACTCTGCCTTCTGCATATCCATGACGCTGTTCAACAAGCAATATTGATAGATCGAGTTGAACCACTTCGAATCGAAATCGCGGACCTGGCGCAAGAAGAAAATCGCCTCGACGCCATCCGCAAACGCATCTGTGAACCGAGCCTTGCCACAGGCGACCGCAGCGGCGAATACCGGTAGATAGAGCACCGCATTGCGGTAATCCATTTCCGACCTGAAGGCAATCACCGAGCAGCCTTGGCTGCTGTGCCAACGCTCCAGCCGCTTGCCGCCGAACTCCGGCCACTTTGCCTCACTGCGCTCGCGAATCAACTCAAGGTACCAGCCATGCAGGACACTCTTGAAAGTCGCTAGCGGCACCTTGATCTCTGGGCCAACAGGCTTGCCAGAAAGGAAGCGCTGCACACTCTGCCCGTAGGCTGAATAGGTTTCCCCCAATCGCGAAAACATTCGTCCGATCAGAGCATCAATGGCTTCCTCAGCGACCCCTTTCACCTTAAGGAATGCAGCGAAGCGCTTGGCCGCAAGATGGATTTCTGTAATGGGAAGAAACTCCCAGAAAATCGGAAACTCAGTCTCCAGCCGGCCAAGGAATGTCGCCTCCATTTCAAACTTGAAAAGTGCCATCGCCAACGCGCGGGTGTGCCCTACCAGAGCCTTCCAGACCTCGAAGGTCGCCAGGGGCAGATAGCCGTACCCTTCATACAAGGCCCGCAAGAACTGCCAGCCGCTATGCATAGGGTTAACCGCCATGGCATCCAACACAGGCGTGAAGGAGCTAACAGGTGAAGCATGATCGAAGGTCAACACTGCCTTTTGCAGACTCTGGATTCCATCGCTCGGCGCCAACGGCTTCCATCCACCAGCGATAAATAGCGGCCGGAACGATACAGATGAGCCCGATTTGGGCAACACCAGCCAGGGACCATCCCTTTCAACAGCTATCGGTAACTCGAAGTCGCCGGTGGGCACACCTTCGCTGGTGCGGGAACGGAGCGCGATGGAGCTACGCATAGGATCATGCAACAGCATCAACACCGGTTCGGGAATGGCGTCGGCGCCATCGTGCAGATTGGCAGCACACAGCATCTGACGGTCGCGATCCAGTTGCATCTCCGTCGAATACCTACGGATGCGGTAACTGGTATCCTGACCGTTACCGAACACCCGCAACTCGACGACCTGATCAATGCCCGACTGAAGCGAAAGCAGGTCAACAATCTGTTCACGGATATTGAACAGACTGAGCTCCAGCGGCTTTTCGGCCACCGTGTAGGTCCAGCTGTAACAAGCATTCCTGGCCGCACTACCCCTGAGGGTCAGCTCAAGGCTAAAACGGGTTGGTGCGCCAGCCCGGCCAAACAGATACAGACGCGCCCCCAACAGGTCGTCGACACTGAGATCGCGTTTCAGATGTTTGCCTGTGCCATCAAAGGCCAGAAAACCCGAGTTGGGAAACGGCAGGTCAATCTCCACTGGGTCAGCCATCAAGCTGGGGGTAACTGAAAGGCGGACCCTGACTGGAGGAAAGCCCTTTGCCGAGAGCCTAAGCTCGGTGTGATCCTCACGCTTTACCTGCTGTACCTGCAGACTGTCGTCAACAATCTGGAGCAGGCAGCGCTGCCGGGAATGCACCAAAATGCTCCCCTGCCCCGGCTTCTCACCACTGCGCAGCTCAACACGGAAATCCGTCGGCAAGATACCCACCCTGCGACGTAACAGGGCGTTGCCACTGCGGTTGCGCACCGACACATATTGGGTACCGAGTACCTCCTGCAACAAGCCGCTTCCCGGCTGTTTGCCGGCAACGTACAGGTCACCGCCCTGCTGTTGCAGTTCCCCAGCAGCGGTCGGCCACTGCACACGAGGCAGACCGACAAAGGTCAGAGCGGGCTTGGTCGGCCAGTCGATCTGGGTACCAGCCAGTTCCAGCCCCAAGCCCATACCAACCGCATGTCCCGTGCGTATCCGGTAGAGTTCATCACTCTCAACCTGGAACTGCGCCTTGCCCTGAACCTTTACCGTATGCAGCGAAAAAGCCGGTGCCATATCGCTGAAGATGGCTTCCTCGCCCTCTGCAGCCATGTTCAACTTCCCACCTTCGGGCAGCACCAGCAGCAGCTCTTCACCAGCCGTATTGAATGAAGCCTGACCGCATAGCTGCCAGTGATCATTCACTGGCTCGAAACCCAACGGTACTTCGCCAAGGGCCACTGCACTGCCCTCTATCGGCTGGGTGGCGATCAGCATGCCACCTGCCATAGCCACCAGGCTCAGTTGGGCACTGCAATCCTGCCGCTTTCCGATCACCTCACGAAGGCGCAGCCGGATATGGGCAACACCGTTGTCGACCAGCGCGTAGCCGGGTCCAAGCGCAGCAATCGCCTGTCCATCTTCGACAATGGCCAGCTCAAAACGGGTGGTAGATGGCTGCGTCGTCAGACGAAGCACCACCTCCTCCGGCATCGAGACCTGAACCTTGAGCACATCCGGCTGCGCCTCATGCCAAAAGTGTCGACAAGACCATCCAGTCGCATCCCGGCGTCGCTTTTTGCCCTCAATGGTCGCAGTCTTTAAAAGACCATTGAGGAGTTCGCTGCCAGTCTCGTTATCCAGAGGCAGAGGGAACAATTCACGCCACTTGGGGTTCAGAGCATCCAGGCGGACGACGGGCTCATCCGCCTGCGCCAGCCCATAATTCCGGACCAGAGCCACAAGCTCATCGACCATACGCGCAATCAGTTCGATCGACGTACGTGAGGCAAACACCTGAGGAAGACTGGCCTTTTCCAGTTGCTGCTCCACCTGCTGTAGGGTGTTGAAGCCCAGCAGGTGCCACTGGTCGTACTGCCTTAGCAAGCGGTCAAACAGCCACTGGAAGCGGCTGCCTCCCTCGCGCAATACCTGAAAGGGCAAGCCCCCCTCACCAAACAGCGACCCTAGAAAATCCCGATGACCCGCTTCGTAGAAATGAAGGGGACGTTTCCAATACCCCTCCAACCCTTTAGGGATGACCTTGCTTAGCTCTCCCGGCGACAGATTAAATCCCAGAGTTTTCCAGATCGGGTCCCAGGTCCAGGCATACTCACTGCGGTACTCACGGCGATACCACTCCGAACCAAAAAGTACCAAACAAGCACAGGCTGCCGGGTCCTTTAACGCCGCATCAAAGCCCCCAAACTCACGGAGCAAATGCTGCAGCTCTCCGTACTCTTCGAGACTGCAGTGGTACGCATAGAGTCCGCGCTGATCAGGCGCTGAAAGCCCACGACGCTGGAGAAAGCGTCCCAGCCAGGACGAGTACTTAATTACGGAGTACGACATGAACAACCTCCCTGATTGAACCACCCACTCCTAAACGCAATGAGACAGACCTCAGGACAGCGGAACCCAATCCCCCTCTCCGCTCCCTGAACTGATTGACCTGATCATCCGCTCAACCGCAGGTCGCTCTATATACTGGGGATTTCCGGCACGGTAGCGGTCTTGAAAATAGTCTTGCCCACGACGGGTCAATCTGTACCCCTCGGGCACGCGTTCGATCCAACCTGCGTCCAAGTGAGTCTGAAAATTCCCCAGGAACCGCTTCAGCGGGAATGGCTTTCCCTGATCCATTTCCGTGACTTCGAGAATGGCCGCCATGTAAGTCCATAGGCGTTGCCCGGAGGGGGTGGTTGAAAGCTTGTAGAGATGATTGTTGCCTTCCATTCTTTGCTCCTTTCACGCCATCAGGCAGCCAACGCCAGCAGGTTCTCGATTAGCTCTTTCAGCTCTGAGCGTTGCTCACCGCCCTCCTGATACATCGAGCTCTGAAGGATCTGCTCAGCAGTCATCAACGGCCAGAACCTGTCGATCACATCATCCGCTTTGACACGCACCGCCTGGCCGATGATTTTCTTAGCGTCGCAGGTGTCGGTGAATGTCACTCTGACCCCGGTTTGAGCATCAATCATGTCAGGGCACAGGTAGTTCTCGATTTCCCGTTTGCGCGTCGAATAGAAGGGGCGCCCGCGGGCTTCGACTTCCTGTTTTCGCTTTGCGATAGAAGCGACCTGCTCCTGGCTGCCGCCGATGTCGGAGTCCAGGAACACACACCAGGGTAGCCCGAGGTCATCGGCAAGATTCAGGGTGACCCAGTGCTTCACGCTGCCACAGCCGCCAATCAGAATCGGAACGATGCCGGCATCCTCAAGACTGGACTGAAGATGTCCGCCAGCCTTTAGCGTGTTAGCCGCATGGCGGAGGAAGGTGACGTCTGACTTACCTTCCACCAGCACGACGCCCTTCGCCCGCTCCATCCCTGTTTCGGGGAGTACACCCAGACTCTCCGCGGCCTCCTTTAGCACATCGTCATTGGGCATCTTGACGATAGGGATGCCGTTCTCATCCTTGGTGACGTAGCGGATGCCGTCGATGGGCATAAGGCCGGCCAGGGCAGGAACGTGGGTGGTGACGATGATCTGTCGGTTGGGCTGGTTGGAGAGTTCCAGCAGCGCCTTCATCAGCATCATCTGGTAGTTGGGGTGCTGGGAGGTTTCCGGCTCCTCGATGGCGTAGATGACATTGCGCTGGGTGCCCACCACGGCCTTCTCCGCCTCGGCGCGGAAGAAGTTGAGTAGGATCAGGCGGCGTACGCCGCTGCCGCGCTTGTTGATGGGAATACCGTTCTCGCCGTCCAGGGTGAAGCTGAAACTCCACTTGGGCTTTTCCTTGAAGCGCGGGGTCAGCTCATTGGCCAGCTCGGGCGCCATTTCCCGCAGCTTGTCGAGAGTGCGGGTGGCGACATCCAGCACACTGGCTTCGATCTGCTGCTCCAGCGCGCTTATCTGATCATGAAGTGCAGCCTGAGCTTCCTTGACCGCCTGCTGCAGCGGGTTCTTGGCCTCTGCGTCGCCATCACTGCTTTCACGATCCGCCTTGAACAGGGCGAAGGTGGGCAGCTGGGCCTCGATTTTTTCCCAGATGGATTTGCTGTCCGTCGAAAGGCCTTTGCTGATGTCGAGCAGCATCTCCTGGCAGGCGATGGGCTGTGCTGCCGCACGGATAGCCTGCCGCCACTGTGAAGCCACACGTTTGTCTGCCACTTGCTCAGCAACGCCATGCTGCTCACCGAGCTTTTTCAGTTCGGCCATTTTCAGGCTCAGCAGCCCAGCCAGCGCTTCATCCGCAGGGTGCTCACAGCGGATGGCGGTGCGCTCCAGCTTGCCGGTGTTGGCCTTGAAGGTTTTGACAATCTCCAGCGCGCCCTCGGCGTTGAGCAGGTATTCCTGCGCCAAGGACGTCTCGGCATTCTCATCCAGCACCAGCGCTTCAGGCAGGTCGTCAAACTCACAGGCAATCTCGAACTGCTCGGCGCCCTCGGCCAGGCTGAAGCAGTTCATATCACTCTTGTCGGCCTTGACGTCTCCACTCTCGAAGAAGATGGCGAGGGCTTCGAGGATGGTCGATTTGCCATAGTCATTGCGGCCGACGATACCGGTCATGGCATCGTCGATAGGAATGACCGTGGTGGCACGGTAGCCGCGGAAATGGGTGAGTCTGACAGACTTGAGGCGCATGGGGATTTCCTTATCTACAGCTGACCGGAGAAGGCTTTTTGGCTTAGCGAGTGAAACAAATTGTCTACCTTCTCCCTTGAGGTAGTAGATGCGTCGATAGTCCCCTGAAGAGCCCAATAGATGCGCTTGAACTTCTCTTGAAGCGCTATGCCGGGGAAAATCGCATCTGTTTCTTCAAATTTCAATTTTGAAATATTCAACATTGAGCCACTTGTCCCTGTAGCCTGGGACGTCAGCTTTTCTTTGAATCTTGGCTGCCAAAGTAGATAATTCAGAAACTCCGGCAGAATCTTCCCCTGATCAGTTTCTACCAACCACAATTTATCTGGCAAAAAAACATCTTCGATATCAGCACTGACAATACAACTTGCAGCCACTAACTCCCTTGTATTCGCCCGACTAAACAAAAGATCCCCTTTTTTAGGAATTAAAAGCTTTTTCCCGTCAGGTATCTGATCAAGGGAGACGACTTTGTTTTCTTCTGGCTTGAAAACGCCACTTGTAACTGCACTAATCTTGAGAACACCTTTCTCCCCAGCGCCGCAAGGACGGTTTTCACCAGTCGCGCTCCATCCCGAAGAGATTGACCTTATGCCGGCAGAGAGCGGTTTCACGCTCCACCCCTTCGGATTGGTCACCGGATCGCCGAACATGTCCAGAAACACGGCGCGGAGGAAGTCGTCGGCGAGCTGGATGGCTTGCTGGCGTTTGCGGCGGATGGCGTCGGCCTTGTCGAGGATGGCAGCGATGCGCTTTTGTTCTGGCAGGGGTGGGAGGGGGATTTCGGTCTCGTTGGCCCGGCTAATCGTATATGTGCCAACTGTTGCACCGCTAGAGTTCTGTATAAACCTCTGTACATCAGTGCTATTCATGGCGTGTTGGATGTAAGAAGTGTCAACCTCCTGCCTCGCCCTTAACCAAATAACACTCGCATCTTTAAAATAAAATCGATCAGACTCCTGGACTGCATATACCTTCCCCAGGGTTCCAACAGCAGTAACTAGCAGGTCCCCAACCTTAGGGACGCCATACTTGGCTTTAAATTCTTCGTACATTGACTCATCAATGAACAAGTCATTATCAACCCGACCTTCCTTTGCAAGAACAGCAACCTCTCTTGCGCGGTAAAATGGCACACCTTCATTGCGCCAATCAATTTCATGGACCCGCTTACTAGATGTGATATCGAAAATTTCCCCCAGCTTAACTATTGGCCAACTCACAGCATCCCCTCCAGCTCATCCAGATCCGCCAGAATTTCCTGCTCCAGCCCTTTGAGCCGTTTCAGAATCACCTTCGGCTCCTCGTACTGCTCCTGCTGGTACTCCACTTCCTTGTAGCGGTTGATGGAGAGGTCGTATTTGTTGGCGACGATCTCTTCAACGGGGACGACAAAAGCCTTTTTGCGCTTGTCGCCGAACAGGGTATTGATGGTGCTGGCGCTGATATTGCCTTCGACCATCTGCCGGTATTTACGCCACTGGGCAATGGCATCGGGCAGGTCGTTGCAGCCCTCGCCTTTCAGCTCGGTGCGCTTGTCATCCAGCGAGTAGCCATCGGCCTGCAGGTCGTAGAACCACACGCGCTCGGTGGTGCCGCCCTTGGTGAAAATCAGAATGGCGGTGCTGACGCCGGCGTAGGGTTTGAATACACCGCTGGGCAGGCTGACGATGCCTTCGAGCTGGTTGTTGTCGAGCAGCTCCTGACGCAGTTGCTGGTGGGCCTTGGATGAGCCAAACACCACGCCGTCCGGCACGATCACCGCGGCGCGTCCGCCGAGCTTGAGCGAGCGGAGGATGTGGGCGACGAACAGCAGCTCGGTCTTTTTGGTTTTCACCAGGCCGAGTACGTCGGGGTTGGTGTTGGTTTCGTCCAGGCTGCCTTTGAACGGCGGGTTGGCCAGCACCACGTCGAAGAAGTCCTGCTCCTGACGCGGGTAGTGCTCCTTGATGGATTTGCTCAGGGAGTCCTGGTAGCGGATGTTCGCGCCGTTCACGCCGTGGAGCATCATGTTCATGCTGGAGACGCGCAGCATGGTGGTGTCGAAGTCGAAGCCCCAGAACATCTGGCTGTTGATGTGCTGGCGGTAGGGTTCGAGCAAGTCGCCCGAGTAATGCAGATTACCGTCTTCATCGCTGAAGGTGCCTTCCGGACTGGAATGCACACGGTTGAGGTATTCCATGGTGCGGGCGAGGAAGCCAGCCGTGCCGCAGGCCGGGTCGCAAATCACGTCCGTAGGCTGCGGGGCTATCAGCTCTATCATCGCGTCGATGATGTGGCGCGGCGTGCGGAACTGGCCGTTGATACCGGCGGTGGTGAGCTTGCTCAGCAGGTATTCGTAGATATCGCCCTTCACGTCGCTCTGAGTCAACGGCAAGGCATGAACCATCTCCACGGCGGAGGCCAGCACCGACTCGTTCTTGATCTCCAGGTCGGCGTCCTGCATGTACTCGCTGATATGGCCGAGGCCTTCACGCCCACCACCCTCGCCCTCGGCACTGCCGAGCTTGGCGAAGAAGGGGTAGACGTTCTGCTTGAGGTGCTGGTGCAGCTCCTTACCGCTCTTGTGGTGGAAGTTCTTCCAGCGCAGCAGTTGGCCTTCCGGGGTGCTGGGGAACAGGCGGGCAAAGTCCTTGCCGGTGCGGTTGGCTTTGCGCTCGGCCACGTCTTCCTGCATGTCGAGCATGCGGGCGAACATCAGGTAACTGATCTGCTCGATCACGGTCAGCGGGTTGGTGATGCCGCCAGTCCAGAATTTTTCCCAGAGCTTGTCGATATCGTTGCGGATTTTGCCGGTGAGCATTCGGGGTACTTCTCTCGTTCAAAAATGGGTTGTCAGGCCTGCGGTAGCAGCTCGCCTTCGTGACTGTTCTGGATCAGTTGCGGCAAATCGTCGGCTGGCTCCGGCGCTTCGTCGAGCGCCTCTACGATCAGCGCAAGCCGCTCGTTCTCGAAGTCCATGTGAGTGGGCTCCAGCGCTGGCAGGGTCTTGCTGACCTTGGCCGAGAGCTTGTTGAAGCGTTCCACCTTGCCGTAGAGGCCTTGCTTACCAGCCAGCGCCTTGACGGTGTCGTTGTAGTGGTTGCTGACGGTGTTGAGGGTGCCTCCCAGCTTGCCGAGGCGCTCGGCCACGGTGCAGACCTGGTTGTAGATCTCGCCCGCCTTCTCGCTGATTTCCCGCGCCTCGGCGTTGCTGCGCTCGATCATCCACAGGTTGGAGACGGTACGCAGAATGGGAATCAGGGTGGTGTGCGAGACCAGCACGATGCCTTTCTTGTAGCCGTACTCGAATAGGTCCTTGTTGTGCTTCATGGCCTCGATATAGGCCGGCTCGACAGGCATGAACATCAGCACGAAGCTGGGGCTGCGCATACCGACGAGGTTGGTGTAGTCCTTGGAGGCGAGGTCGTCGATGTGCTTGCGTACGGCTTTGACGTGCTCGGTCATCGCCAGTTGGCATTCTTCCGGCGACTCGGCGGACACGGCGCGGTCGTATGCAACCAGCGAAACCTTGCTGTCGATGATGATGTGTTTGCCGTCGGGCAGCTTGATCAGGTAATCGGTCTGCCTGGAACGGCCTTCGGCATCCTTGAAGGCGCTCTGCACTTCGTAGTGCGCCTCTTCGATCAGGCCGCTCATTTCCAATGTGCGACGCAGCTGCGCCTCACCCCAGGCACCGCGCTGCTGGGAGTCACCCTTGAGGGCCGAGGTCAGATTGTTGGCCTCTTTGCTCATCTGCAGGCCGATTTCCAGCACCTTCCTGATTTCGGCATTTAGGCTGGTGTTGCCTTGCAGCGAGGCGTCGTGAACTTCGTTGATGCGCTTCTGGAAGCCTTCGATCTGCTCGCGGAAAGGCTTGAGCATCCCATCGATACTGGTCTGGCTGGTCTGGGTGAAGGTCTTGCCCTTCTCCTCGAAGATCTTGTTGGCCAGGTTCTCAAATTCCTGGGTCAGCGACTTGCGGGTGTCGGCCAACTGCGCCATCTGTTCCTGGAAATGCTCCTCGCGCTTCTGCAAGGTGGTCTTGAGTTCGGTGTGCTCGGACGAAAGTGTGCTCAGGCGCTCCTGCAACTCGTTGAACGATCGCACCTGCTGAGAAAGCGCTTCCTTGGTTTCAAGAAGTTGGCTGCGCACATCGCGCTCGGCAGTTTCCAGGGCCTTGGCCCGTTTGCCCTCATCCGCCAGTCCGTCTTTCAGACGGTCACGATCCGTGTGCAGCTGTTCATTTGTGGTTTGAGCCTGAGCCAGGCGCTCTCGTAGCTCGGCCACTTGCTTCTCGCTCTTGTCCAGAGCGGTCCCCAGCTCTGCATGCTCATTGCTCGTCGACTGATAACGCGCCTGCAAAGCGTCGAATGCCTGTGCATGCTCGACCAGCTTTTGCTTGATCTCGTTGAGCTGTTCGCGAGCTTCACGCTCGGCGGTTTCCGCCACCTTCGCGCGTGTTTCTTCGCTCGCCAAGGCATCCTTGAGGCGGTCACGCTCCTCTTGCAACGCAGCATTTGTGGTTGTCGATGTATCGAGGCGCCCGCGCAGTTCGGTCACCTGCTCCTGCAGCCCTTGGGCACCAGCCTGCACAGCCTCCAGACGCCTGGCTGACTCATGATGTTGCCGGTTTGCTTCTTCCAGTTTCACCTGCAAGTCCGATCCGGCAGCTTTACGCTCATGCAGCTCGGCAGAAAGACGCGCCATGGTATCGGCCGATGCTTGCAACTGCGCCTTCAACTTGCCCTCTTCGATCTGCAGCTCATGACTGCGCGCTTCTGCTGCCTTGAGCTGAATCTGCAGAGATTGCTGCTGAGCCTCAGTCGACGCCCTGGCCAGCTCTGCCTGCTCAAGCTGCATACTGAGCTGGCTGATCTGCCTCCCCTGACGCAGGGCAGCGACCACATAGCCGATAACCGCTGCGGCGATAGCGAGCACCCCGCAGATCACGATGATTTCTGTCGTCCATTGGCTAGCTTGCATGATCACTCCTAGTGACTGCTTGGCGGGACATCCCCGCGCAGGAAGGGCTTGAGCACGGCGACCAACTCGCCGACATCCTCGGGGGCGAAGACGCCGTCGATACCCTCGTGGGAAATACTGTCGAACGGCGGCTCGTAGAGTTTCTCCACGACAATGCTGCCGTGTTGCGCGATGTAGTTCTTCAGCAGATTCATGAAGCGAACCTGCTGGGCGGTGAGGCTGGGGTGGGCATGGAGGAAGCTCTTGAAATGCTCCTCGATGGCTTGCGCATCCAGGCCAATGATCTCGCGCACGGTAAGGTGCAGCTGATCCGCGGTACGGCCGTAGAACTC
The DNA here is from genome assembly GCF_056110345.1 of Pseudomonas sp. TZ252. Lineage (NCBI taxonomy): Bacteria > Pseudomonadati > Pseudomonadota > Gammaproteobacteria > Pseudomonadales > Pseudomonadaceae > Pseudomonas > Pseudomonas sp. TZ252. The sequence goes on from NZ_CM148566.1 coordinate 682,214, forward strand.
GTTGAGCACTTCCAGGCTGACGCCCGGATGGCTGGTGAGGATGGTCGAGGTGAGCGTCTTCAGTTCTGGCTCGGCAATCGGCTCGCCCTTGTGGATTTTCTGCAGGGTTGGATTGGCGGCCAGCATGCCGTCAAGAATGTCCTTGAGGCGGCGGCGGTAGATCATCGCTTCGTTGGCGCCAGCGATATACACCACACGCTCTTCGCCCTGGACGTTGCCATCCGCGGTTCGCGTGGTGTCTACGCCATAGCCAGGCCCGGTGTCGGTCTGGCGGTACTTCATGATGCCACGCAGCTCCTGGCGGGCATGTTCCAGCTTGCCGATGCTGGGTTGTTGCCAGAACTCGGCGCTGCGCACCTCAGCGATCACGGCATCCTTCTGCCGCACGGCCTGAATGTTAACGGCGAGCTTGCCCACTTCGGCCAGTAGGGTGATCTTGCCATCCTCAAAGCAACTGGCCTGCTCGACCAGGCAGCGCTGGATGCCTGCGATCAGCTTGTCCAGCGCGGTGGCATGTTTGTCGCGCAGCACCCGGGCCGACATCAGTGGGGCGATACTGTCCATCAGCAGGTGCTGGGTTTTGGCATCGAACTGTTTCAGCAGCGCGGTTTGCTGCAACTGATGCACAACACGCAGCTCGCGCTTCACGGCCACGCTGGTGTCCGGCAAGTCGTTGATGTCCGCCCGCAGTAGCTCGATGGCGGTATCGAAGGCGACTGCATGGTTGTGCTTGAGCGCTGCCTGGGCCAGCTCCACGCGTGCCTCGAAGGTGGTTTGCAGGAGGGATTTGCCGCCAGTGTCCTCCGGCTCCTGATACTCCTGCTCGAAGTAGTCGAAGTTGCCGTAGTGGTCGAAGATGAGGAATTCACTCTTGTCCTTGCCTGGGCCGAACAGGTTGGGGCGCAGGCGCGTGCCACGGCCAATCATCTGCCAGAACTTGACCCAGGACTTGACCGGCTTGGCGAATACCAGGTTGACCACTTCGGGCACATCGATGCCGGTGTCGAGCATGTCCACCGAGATGGCGATGCGGAAGTCGTTGTCCGGCTTCTTGAATTCCTTGATCAGGGTGTCCACGTGCGGAATGGCGTTGTGGATGACCTTGCAGACCTTGCTGCCGTATTGCGGGTAAAGCTTGCAGAAGAGCTCTTCCAGGTGCTCGGCGTGCTCCTGGCGCTGGGCAAAGATGATGGTCTTGCCGACCAGTGAGCCGGTTTCGTCCTTGATACCGTTGTTGATCAGGTTTTCCAGGATGATGCGGTCGGTGTCTTCACTGAAGATCTTGCGGCCGATGTCCTTGCCGGCAATGGTAGTGCGCTTGGCCTCCTCTTCGCCGAGATCTTCTTCGAGCTGACGCTTCTGCTCATCGCTCAGGTCGTTGTAATGGATGCCACCACGCAGAAAATCGGTGGTGAGGTCGCGTACGCGGAACGGCACCAGGTAGGGCGGTTCGTTGTTGATGGCGGCATCCAGCCCGAACTCGAAGGTGGGGTCGGTGGTTTCACAGTCGAACATGTCGAAGGTGTTGCGGCTGATGAACTTCACTGGCGTCGCGGTCAGGCCCACTTGCAACGCATCGAAGTAGTCGAACAGGTCGCGGTATTTGTTGTAGATGCTGCGGTGGCTTTCGTCGGCAATGATCAGGTCGAAGAAGCCCACGTCGAGCTGGGCGAAGCGGTTCATCATGCCCGGGTAGGTAGCGATATAGATGCGCGCGGTCCGGTCGACCTTGTTGGTTTCACCAATCACGCAGCGTGGTTCGCTGGGCAGGTTCTGCTTGAAGGCATCATCGGCCTGTACCCGCAGTTCCTTGCGATCACACAAGAACAGTACGCGCTTGGCCCAACTTGTGCGCAGAAGCAACTCGGCCAGGGCGATGGCCACACGGGTTTTGCCGGTGCCGGTAGCCTGGATGATCAGGGCCTTGCGGCGCTGCTTTTGGAAGTGAGCGGCGACAGTCTTGATCGCTTCGATCTGGTAGGGGCGATCAGCAATGCTCAGCTCGGGGTTGTGTTTTTCAACCTCGGCAATGCGGTACTGGCGCTGGTAGATCAGGTATTCGAGGCTGTCCTTGCTGTAGAGGCCGTAGACGGGACGGTAGGTGTTGTACTGCTGGTCGTCCCAGATAAAGGTTTCGTAGCCATTGCTGTAAAAGATCACCGGACGCTGCATGCCCATACGCTCGAAGCCGTCGGCGTACATGCGGGCCTGCTCGCGCCCGGCCTGCAGGCTGACATTACCGGATTTCTTGGCTTCGATCACGGCCAGCGGCTGGCCGTTGTCCCCCCATAGCACGTAATCCGCACGCCCCTTGCCGGAGGTGTTATCCGGGAAGTCGACCTCCACCTCCTGACCGACCTGAGCGGGGTTGCTGACATCCCAGCCGGCCTGCAGAAGCATGGCATCGATCAGCAGGGTACGAGTCTTGGCCTCGTTCCATTGCAGGCTGTCAGCGACCATCTGGCTCTGCTGCTGACGCTTCTGCTGGTCAGGCTTAGCCGGCGGCTCCAGCTTGTCGAGATTGCGGGTGCGCTCCTGGTCCAGCTTCTCCATGACGCGCTGCAGCTCTTCCTGCTGCTGATTGAGTTCCTTCTCGTAGCTGGAGACGGTCTTCTGCAGGCTGGCGAGGGTCGCGGTCGGATCCTGCACCTCGGCAAAGGGCGGAATATCGGCCTGCGCAGTGCCGTAGTACTTGATGGCCATATACATGGCCAGCTGATGGGCAGTCTTCAGTGCCAGCTGTGCATTGCGCAGGTCACCTTCCGCACCGTGAGCGGTGTCATTGCCCTGGATACGCAGGAAGTTGATCTGGTGAACCAGAGGCTTGCTGACGCAATCCGTGAACACCGAGTTTTTAACCAGGTCGTAGAAAGTTGACTGCGGCATGCGGGGCAGCAGCTCTTCCTTGTAGATGGCTTTGGTCAGCTCCTCGGCGAAGCTTCGCAGACGCGTCAATGCACTGCCCGGGTCGATATGCAGTACGGCCTCAGCCAGACCAGCGAGGTTAGCCAGCAGTTCGTTGCCGGGGCGGAGGAACTCGAAATTGACTGATTTCATATAGGCGATTCTGTCCATGCCAGTCCTAGAGCTAGGACCGTGCCAAGTTTTTACTCGATGCCGTATTTGTCCATCCAATTGCTCAGCGTCTGCTGGCTTTTGAGGCCTAACAGGCTGGCGGCGCGAGTCTTGTTGTGCCCGGTGAGAGTGAGCGCCTTATGCAGGTAATGCCCTGCAACCTCAGCCACAATCTCTTGTAAATCAATGCCTTGTGAAACATCACGCGCCATTACGTCGACTTGCTCCAAGGGAAGTTGGAACAGCGCCTGCTCAATATCCTCCGCGCCGATAGCACTGCCCTGGCACCACAAGGCAGATCGAAGCAATGTGGACTGAAGCTCCCGGACGTTGCCACGCCAGGGATGTCTCAGAATAAGTTTTTTTGCTTCAGCGGAAAGTTTCTTACCAGTCAGCGAGGCATCTTGCTTAGCGAGGACTTCTAGCAGCGCATCTGCCAGCAAGAGCAGATCCCCTTCACGCTCTCGCAGGGGCGGTAGATGAAGAACCCCGACGGCGACCCGGTAGAACAAGTCCTCACGGAAACACCCATGAGCCACTTCCTGCATCAGATTTCGATGGGTAGCCGTGATCAACCGCACATCAACCTTTAGCTCCTGCGTCCCCCCGACTGGCGTGAACGTGCCTTCTTGGAGAACGCGCAAAAGTCGAACCTGCACGTCCGGCTTCAGCTCACCAAATTCATCCAGAAATAGAGTGCCTCCATGCGCCTGCTGGAACACGCCATCTCGATTCTCCACCGCCCCGGTGAATGCACCTTTTCTATGGCCGAACAATGTGGAGTCGATGAGCTCGGGCGCAATAGCCCCGCAGTTGACCGGAATGAAGCGGGCCCCAGCACGTGGACCGGCGTTGTGGATAGCTCGTGCAAATAGCTCCTTCCCGGTTCCGGTTTCACCGTAGATCAACACCGGAACCTGCTTCTGCGCCAAGACCTGCGCTTGAGCCTTAAGCATCATCATGCGTTCACTCCGCGTGACTATGCTGTCGAAGGCTGCGTTGCCAGGAATGTTTTGCCCCGCAAGCTCCAGTAGCTTGGCGCTAGTGATGCTATTGGCGGCAGGCACGTACTCGGCCGCTATTTCGAATGGCACCTCAACCTGCTGTACGCCTTGTTCGAGGGAGGATTGATAGAAGGTTGCCGGGTAGCGGGTCTTGCCGAGGAGTATCCACACTGCCTGCATGGCGGGAGTACCAGGGCTGAGCAGAATCGAAAGATCAGCGCGGGAAGCGGACAAGCGCTCCAGATGCTTGTTGGCGGCCTGGTAGATTTCCCCGAAGTGGACTGGGGAGCTCAGAGATTCGTAATGAGCCTCGACCGGTATATCGACACGCTCGCGCAGCCATGCCAGATAGGGCTCAACACGCTCGACAGGGTAAGAGCAAAGCAGCTCGACACGATCAAAGGACGCAACCCGCAGGGTCGACAAAATCGGCCCGACCTCGCTGTCGTTAACAGCTTTGAGATCGTTCCCCCCTACCCAGCAAGTCAATACCCGCGGCTTCTTCGACACTGTCCCTGTACTCCCGACTCAAACTCCTGGCTGCTACCCCAGACAGGAGCAAATTGTGCTGCGATTCGCGTCGCGGATATTAAACCATTGACCCACTGGGGTCTTTGTCCACTGTCGGCTGTGCAGAGGCGCAGGTAGAACTCCTCGCACTCCCCCATGGAAAGCGGATGCGTCAATCCGGCACGGGCCAGCAAAGGGAACACGATCCGTCAAAAGGAGATGTTGCCGTCGATGCTGGCAGTTTGCCAGACCAACTGGCATGCTCACATCAAGCTGGCAGGGAGCCCTGCCGTGTCAAAGAGCCCGCCATGGAGTGCAATCGTTGGAGCTGAAACAGAAAGTCAGGGCCGCGCAACTAAGTGTTCTGAGCAAATATGGTGTCTTGGCTGATTTTTCCGCGCTGGAAGAAACCCAGCTTGACAGTGCGCTTAGGGGCACGATTCCAGCCGGAACTGCGCAAGACATGACGTTCGCTAGCTGGTGCGATCAACTGCTGGGGCAGGGTATACGCTTGCCGGTTGCCCGCTTCGATGAGTCGGTTGCAGGACAAACGAGGATCAGCAATCTCGCTGCCGGCAGCGAGCTGGCCAAAAGCATAAAGTCACGGGAAAGACAGCTACTAACCGTGATCAAAGCTGCACAGCAAGAGCTGGCCGATCTGAAGCAACTCCAGAGATATGGGGCCTCGGCTGAGCAAGAGCCTGGTTTCGCACGAGCTCTTCATCACTGGTACCGGGAAACAACCGCCCCTTTGCATCGCATTCTTTGGGAGATCAAGGAAATTGAAGGAGCGATCTTCGACTACCCAGGACAGCTGAACAGAAACTATCGCCAGCAAATAGTCGAAGTCATTCTGACTGCACTGAACTCCCTAGAGTCCTTCGGCATTTGGACCGACGTGGTCTTACGAGATGGGTCGCTGCGCGCCCCCGCTGCGCCACCGATCACCATGCGCCACAGCCAACCCCTTGAGGATGAAACAGGCGGAGCAGAATGCTTCGACTTTGTTGTAGAGGGCCTGCAAGCCGACGTACTCGAAGTCGTAAACGAGTTCCTAAACCCTGGGCAAATGCTCCCCCCCATAAGCAAGGATGCGCGCTTCAACTGCAATGTCAGCGTCTCCGTCAGCCGACGGAATCCCTTGAGCGAGGATGAGCTTTTCCACCTGTCCTGCTTCCTGCATAAGCTATTCGAGGCCATGGCCAGGTCCGGAGACCACCGTCCACGAGGCACATTGCGCGAGAAGGTTATCCTTTGCATTCTGCTGTCGTTTACGGCGCCATGTACGCCGATCCGGGCCCGACTCCCAGAAATGCTGTGTCTGCAAGATATCGTCTCTAGCGAGTATGGGGCGCCTCCCTCTGACGGTAAAAGTACGGACCTGAATATCTCTGCAGGAAGAATCGTGGAGCATCTGATTCGCGTGCTGCGCGCTCAGAATCATTGCTGACGAGACAGCCCCATTACCCAAAGCAAGTAAACGTAGTGGTCCATCCGTTCCAGACAGTCTCGTGATAGGCCACTACATGCCCCCTCCAGCCCGGCAATCCGAAAAAGGGACACGCGCTCCAACCCGATGAATACTGCATCGAGAGCCGCTTTAGCCGTAACGCTCGACCCAGAGCAGTCGCTACTGTGGTGGAGAGGTTTGCAGCTACAAGAAGGCTGGCTTTCTAATCCCAGCCCTCATAGAAAATCGAGCATCTGAGCAACATGTCATTCCTGCGGGATTTTCGCCGAGTAGTCGCGCGCGTGGTATTTCGTCTCCTGGCCGACAGGCTGCCAAAGCCCAGAAGCGCGAAAGAAAGCCTGCACATTCTCGTACCCCGTTGGGATGCCAAACTGGGTGACTCGATCGTTTCGTCTTTCTTCTTTCGTGAGGCTCGCAGACTCAATGCCCGGGTGACCGTGCTGACGGTCGAAGAGCTTGCCCAGATGCACGCGCTGGACTTTGGTGTGGATCAGGTCGTGATCACAAACGCCAATCCTGGAGTGCTCGAACTTCTCCACCTAGCGCAGCAGCTTGGACAGGTCGATGTCGTGGTGCATCTGGTAGGGAGAATCCAGCCTGCGGAGATCCTGTTTCTGCGATTGCTGCGCCCGGCCCGCGTGTACTCCTTCGATGACCGTTTACGCTGCGTCAATCGCAAGTTCGGTGAAACAACTGCCGGTCTCGACATGGCCGAGCGCTACCGACGCGTGCTTATGGACTTGGGTGCACGCATGGTCGATAGGAAGTACATCGTTCCCCTTCCTGACACGATGCCGAACGCCACCTCCGCCCCGAGAATCCTATTCAATCCCTACGCCAGCCGCCCAGACAAAAGCTTAGCCTTCGACCGATCCGTGAGTTTGCTGCACGCCATCGCCGATGCTTATCCAACCCGGTCTGTCGGCATCCTATGCAGCCCCGAGACCCAAGAAGATGCGCTGCGTATGGAAGTCGCGGCGGCTAGACGCAACGTGCGCGTCGTCCATGGGTTGGCATCCCCCAAGGATGCCGCCGGGTACATCCGCTGCGCACAGGTCGTGGTCAGTGTCGACACGGCAATCGTTCACATGGCGGTCGGCCTAGAAACAAAGCTGGTGGCAATCTACCCAGCCATGGCTGGACAAGCCAACCCGTGGCTGCCCCCACCTTCTCCTTTGACTCGGGTCGTCTATAGCCAGCAACACACTGGTCAGATTCGGCGCACCGGCAAGAAGGACATGAATGCGTTCTCAATAGAAGCTCTGTTGGACAACCTTCACGAGTTGTTGGCCACTACACCCAAAACTGAGCAACTCCATTCGCTCAGAGCGCGGATAGTGCCCGGTCTGGGCGTCGCGCAGGGAACCCTCGCTCGCCAGTTGCCACTGATCAGCAAGGACTTCCCCGAGGTCGCAGACTGTCACCCCGGGACCATAAACTTGGAGCTCGAATGTCCTCTCGAAGTGGCGCAGCCCGACCATCGCACAGCTCCGCTCGCCTGGACCCCGAGCGGACGGACAACTGAAGTATTCGACCTGGTACGCATTGAGCTCGAGTTCGGCCCATTACCAACGCGCGTGCCCGCATGGTTGTACGTTGCCCACGCCTCCCCTCACCGCGGCACACCGACTGTTCATGAGGTGATAGCCCAGCAGTTAAACCTGAGCGAGGTCCGTGAGTGTCAGATTCATCTGCGCGCAAGCGCTGTAACGCTGACACCCCCAGATCAACTAACGGCGCCCATCAGCCGCTCGCTCTCTCCTAGCCAATAGCCACGATCAGCCTCTATGTGCAGGAACAATTTGGCCAGCAAGGTACCGCCAGAGAGAAACTCTTCAATAGACTCCATACGCTTGGCCGTACGCCGAAAGTAGGTGTTGTAGAGCTTGAGCATGGCTGCATCTCTCACCAGAAAATCTGCAACGTTCACATCCTGGCGACGCATCACCTCACAGCTTGCGAAGTTGTACCGTGGACGGTAGCCGGGGTCGATGACATTTCCGGCAATAGGCACCAACTCGTCAGCAGATTGCGCCACGATGTCCTTGATACGCCCAGGATTACCCCACGCATGGGCACCTCCTTCCAATCCAGTAGACAACGCCCGGGCAAGCAGGGGGTTTCCCGGCTGGGACGCGAAAATACATTCACTATGCCAATGCAGCTTATAACTAAGGCCTGCCGGAAACAGCGAGCTGGTTGGGTCGCGCAAGAACAGTGTGTCCGCATCCACCCACGCGCCTCCATGTTGATGGACGAAGGCCATGCGGATGAAGTCGCTCTTGGCAACTATGGCCTCGATCCCCTCCGCCAGGGTGAATGGCAATGGTTCAAAGGACCATGGTTTACCAAGGATTCGAGGGTCGATCAGGCCCTGGACCGACCGCGGTGTAAGCAATTGAAAGCGCTCACCCAGGGCTCTACGCATCGAGACCAATGCCAGCGCGACATAGGCTGGCATGACCTGCCCTGGGGCATTTTCCCAATAGCTCACATATCGCACGGAACCATGAAGGCAGCTGTTCACGGGTGAATCGCTCTGCCATCAGCACTCAGCAACCCGGCATCTGTCAGGTAATCCCGGAGCAACACCAAGGAGGGTGCGCATTGCACCTGACCTAGAAACTCATTTCCCAAGGCAGACTTGTACAAGCGCAACCAGGTCGGTGCAGGCACCTTCGGTAAGAAAGCGGCGAGAGACTCTCGGTTTCCCTCCCCGAACAACAGGCGAAGAGTGCGCAAGATAGGTTGGTAGTCCCGCGCAGACAGCAGCTCCGCAACTGTATCGTCCAGCCGTTGCTCGACCACCACACTATTCAGCCGATCCTCAACCGAGGCGTCGCCCAGCGCCACCCGGGGATCGATCGCCACCGGATAGATTGCGCGGAACGACTTTGCACCGTTATTCATGGATTCATAAAGCACTTTGTCGGCAGTAGATCCGGTAACCAACACATCGTCGCCGAAGATCACATGCACACCGCTCCAACGATAGAAGTTTTCAGCCGGAATGACGTGGTCCTGAACCAGATTGACGTGCTCCCGCTCCTCGGTGCTGAGGCTGGCGTAGTCCTCGCAGGGTGGCGCAATCCTGGGTAGCTTGACGTTGATGATGGTCGGCAACGCCAAATGCGCCAATTTGACGTTGACCTCCTCGACCACGATCTCATAGAGCACGTTCGCCGTGGACGGCACGTTACGCCAACCAGTGGTCATCATCACCACGTTGTCACCACAGGCCTTGGCGTTCCGGAACAGGCATGACCATTGCGAATCTGACCTATCCAGCTCGCCACAGAGGTAGTCGATCAATTGTCGTGCGAGATACTGGATATCACCCACACTGCCGTATTTTGCACGGCTGTAGATCCCGGCCAATGCTGTGGCATCGGTGCCCGTGGCCATGTCGCGGAATAACCCCGACCCGGCAGGTGTAAGGCAGTTAAGGGCAGTGCCGCCAAAAATCGAAACATACTCGGCCATGCTGACCAGTTTACGTGCAAACAGGTCGGCGGCGAACGCGCGGAAACCTGTCTTCACATCATCAGCACAGGGCTGAGCGGAAGCCTGACGAAACATCGCCAATTGGACATCAACCGGCCTCTTAAGCACCTCGGACCAAAGCAGTGATTTTTCGGGGGTCATCATGTTCAAGGCCGTTCAAGTCCTTCTGTCAAAGTTGCTGGCGTGCCCAGCAACGGCAGGCTGTCGAGGGCGACATCGATTCGTCGGCGCCTCTCGTAGTAACTAATGCGTTTCAGCCCCAAAGGCCGCAGGGCCGTGAGCAGTTCGGCAATGCCACAGCCGGCGTCACTCGGGTCATGGGTATCGGACCCAACCGTGAAGGGCACTTCGTGTGCGATGAGCTGCGCCACCAATTCCCGAGACGGATAAGACCACAAGCCCTGAACCTCCCTCCCCGTTGCAGGATCCAGGCTCGACTTTCGAAGGCCTGAGGCATTGAGCTCGAAGGCAATACCGCTTCGGGTGAGCGGTGCCAGCAAAGGTTCGAAACGGCGCAGGAAAATGTCTTCCGGTACGCCACGCAGCAGAGTGTCGGCGTGCCCTACGGCATCGAACAGCCCACTGTCCAACAGCCCTTCGAGGTTGGCGAAGTAGCGGTCCAGGAACGTCTGCCCGGCCAGGCGCGGCAGCTCCCATACCTTCACCATGGTTTCGTCTGGAATTTCCACGTAATGAATCGAGCCGATTACGAAGTCCATCGGGTAACGAGTAAGCAGCTCGCGATTGAAGGCATCGGTGCCAGGCATGTAGTCGAGTTCCAGGCCGCACAGGATGGTGATCTGCCCCTGGTAGATCTTCCGCGCCCGCTCGATGTCGGCGAAATAGCGATCAAGTTCGGACGCGAGCAGACGATTGTCCGTATCCACGGGGAATGGCGCGTGGTCGGTGATGGTTAGGATGGTCACGCCGGCAGCGATCGAGGCGCGAACCAATTCATCGACGGTGCCGGTTGCATGCTTCGAATAAGAGGTGTGGCTGTGTGAGTCGATCATGCAACCTCCCATTGTTCGAGCAACCCGGCATGACCTGCCAGCTCCTTCACCAGCCAGTAGGGGTTGTTCGCCTTGGCAATGATCGAACGCAGCAGGTCGGTGCTCTCCAGGCGCGCCAGCAACTCGGTCAAGGGGTGCGTATAGAGTGCTCGGGTCAACGGTGTCTCCCGCACGTGGGCGACCAACCGTTGCCAGTCGACCCGATCAAAGTGGATGTTGCCTAGGCGCTGGTTCTCGATACCGTACAAGTACAAGTCACCACTAGGCTTCACCGTGACATCCAAACCGTTAGCCTGCGGCGGCTTGTTCAGACTGCCGAAAGTGAAGCGTTTGTTGACTTTGGACTCGATCGCCTCGATGTACCCCTGCATGTCTAGATAACCCGGGGCGATTCCAGGAGCGGGGTGCACCAGGTTCTTGTAGTCGATGCCGAAGCACTCACCACCCGCAACCAGGACGTCTTCCAGCACACTCCGCGGCTCGATGGTTGCCTCTACTCCCCAGCGAGCCAGCTCGGACTTCAGATACTCGCGAGTGAAGTCGCGATCGGTGTCGATCGAACGGAACGAGAAGCTCAGCCCGGACGGCCGCCGGCGCCTCAGATAGTCCAGACTGAAGCCATGAGCCCGCCATTTGACCTTCTCGATATGGTGGCTGTCGGCGCTCAGGCGGATGTTACAGGTGTCGCCATTGCCCGAGACGATGCGATTGGTGGCGTCATAGAAGTCCGCCATCTTGTCATGTGGGTAGAACCCACTAGTGATGAATTCGAAGCACTTGCCACCTTCGGACAATCCGAGGATCTCGTGGAACACTTTGGCGTTGTTGAGCGGCTCGCCTTCGCCACTGACGGAGATGCGCTTGACCTCTGGGGCATTGATCAACCGGGCGAGGTTTTCCCGCGCCAACGTTGATAGCTCCATGCTGATGCCCGCCTTGTGCTTGTCGGCGTACATACAGAAGGCACAGCCGATTCCACAAATCTGGGTGATGTCGATGTAAAGCAGATGACCTTGGAGATCCATGTCCGATGACTCCATAAAGCCTCGCGCCAGCAGCGCAGGCAACTGTCCTGAAGGAAGTGCAGCGTTGGCCATGAAGGCCCGCGCTAGGAATGCAAAGAGGGAGGCAGGCCAACCTCAGTACGGGACGTTGACCTGCAATTGCGGGATCTGCACCGAGTGCGGATAAATGAGGTGGAGCAGTATCCGCTGCTCTTGTACGGCAGGCTGCTACAGGTAATCTGCCAATTGGGGCATTACCATCGCAGCCAATCAGCCCACTCGGCAGAACGCCAACCCTTGATATCCTGCCGGGCTATTGAGAACCGGTAGATCCAGTTGCTCATCGCGCATGAACTCCAACTGCATTACGTTACCGCGGATGATCTCGTGCGCACCGACAGCCTGCTCAGCGATATTCAGCAAACGAGCATGATTGGTCTCGCCCTGCCGACCCGCCCTGAGGCGCAGCGCTGGATTGCTCAGGCTCTGCTGCAGCTGCCGACCGAACCCAGCGTGACGCTCCTTGAAGTCATTGGCGAGCTGCGCAGCCACATCCATTTCACCTAGCCGAGCCAGCACCTGTACCCGCCCCTGAGCCGACATCACCCACCCACGGTAAGCGGCCCCAAACTCACCAGGCTGTAGATACTCAAGCGCACGGTCACCCACATGCTGCAGCAGCCCGCCAAAATAACTGTGGCTCTCTGCGAGCTGGCTGCTGGCAATACCCAGTTGCTGATGCATCAGTGTGGTGTTGCGATACAGCCCGGCTTCGCGTAGATGCTGCAGGGAGGCATGCAGAGGGGCCAGTCGGCCAATCATCTGTCTGGCATCCAGCCACTCCACACCCTGCCGGATGTCATCGAGCTTGCCATCCATGTGTTTAAGCTTGTTCTCGATACCCTGTAACTTGTAAAGCGTTAGCGCAAAGCCAGCGACACTAACGGCCAGATTGGCCACCTGCAGCCCCATGATCATCTGCTGCTGTACACCGAGCAGCTGCAGCTGCTCAGCCTGCTGGCGCAGCAACTGGACCTGCTCGGCCCCCTGTTTGAGCAGTTGCTCGGCCGTATCGCGTTCCAGCAGAACACCTTCCTGCAACCACATCACGATCTGCTTGTCACCTACTCTGCGGATGACGCCACCGATACGTTCGTAAACACCGTTTTTCAGCCCCTCGGCAATCGCCTCCGGAACATCGAAGATCACATTTAGCTCAGCCATCGAAAGCTCCATTCATGAAATCGGTCGCTGCCTCGGCACGAGCCTTGAGACGCAGCATGGCGATATGCAATACGCAAGGAATGGTGACCCGGTAGGCAGGCCCAGCCAGATCCACGGCGGTCCAGACACCGGCTATGACCCAGCCGACCGGCCCAGCCAGCGCGGCGACGGCACGACCGCCGGCAAAGGTTCCCCCAGCGACCACCGCACTGCGCAGCCCGTGCCCAAGCAACTGCTGGGCCATCGAATTCACGATTACCGTCGAAGTGCGATAGAGGATCATCCGTGCTACGGCCGGCACCACCAGCCCACTCAGTGCCGAACCATTCAGCAGAGCCGTCATCTTGGTCTTGTCGAGTCCCGCCTCGCGCAGAATCTCTTCCAGCTCGCGACGATCCTCGCCCGACGACTTCTCCAACGCCTGACGTAGGATCGACTGCACCATCGCCTCCTCCAGCTCGATGAGCTCCATCGAGCCAACACCCTTGACCTTGAGCTTACCGGCAACATCTCGCACCACCTCGGTGTAGGAAGGCCCGCTCTTGCGCCACAGGTTGGCGAAACTGTTGCCACCGAACAAACGCAGCTCATCAAGGATTGCACTGGCATAACGGCGGTGTTCCGGGTGCCAGCGCTTGAAGTCCACTTGCTTCGACAAGGACTCGGTTCGGGCCTTGAGGATGTATTCCACCAGAGGCTCCAGATCATCGTTGCTGACACGCTCCAGAAGCTGACGGGTATTGCTGATATCGTTGCTAGTCACTACAGCGACTCCTTGTCCTGCTGGTAAGCGTCCCGACTGATCAGCCTCACTCTATAGGTCAACACAACCGGTCGGCTCGCATACTCATTACCGTACATAGCTAATCCTTTATCGTTTTCTCTGCTCACCTGGCACACATCATCGGAACATCACGCATGAGCATTTGAGCTGCGTTTCCCTGCGGCATAGGCCGCTTTGCCCGCCATCTGCAGCGCGACAACCACGACGGCACCAGCGGCGAAACAGATAACGTTGGTCAGCAGGAACTCCAACGGGGAGATCGTAGGGTTCATGAGAAGCTCCTCAGGTCAGTGTTTACTCGTGAAGGGAATGCGGTCAGCGATCGACCAGCCGCGTACCGCAATTGCCACAGAAGTTGCTGCCTGGGCTGACCGATGCGCGGCAGCCGGGGCATTCGGGCTTGAGCAGCATTTTCTGGCGCATGTGACCGATCTGGATAACGCACGGCAGCGTTACCCGGTAAGCAGGGCTGGCCAAGTCGAAGGCCGTCCAGATGCCGGCGATCGCCCAGCCAACGGGCCCTGTGAGCACCGACAGTCCCCTGCCCAAGGTTGCTCCCCCAGCAAGCGCGACACCCCGGCCGACCAGGCTGCTCATCGTTGCGCTGGCCACCATTGCGGCCAATCCATAGGAGGTCATACCGGAAGCGCTCAGGCTGGCTATCAGTGCTGCCAGCGCAACCGGCCCCATGCCAGATCTGTAGCTTGTCCCCAGTGATTCGAAAAAGGTCGCCTTGTCTTCCTCGCTCATGCGGCCAATCGACTGTTCGAACACCTTGGTGATGATGGCCATTTCCATGCGTGCGCAGTCGCCCGTACTTTCCTTCGAGACACCCACGTGAGAGGCAACATCGCTCAGCAGTTCCTTGTAAGGCACGCCGCTGCCGCCCCGGAACAGGTTCATCAACGAGTTGCCTCCAAAACGCATGAGTTCTTCGGCGACCATGCCGCGCTCGAACTCGCCGACCACACCCTCCTTCGCCGCGCTCAGTTGGCGGCACACCGAGGAGGACAAGGAGATCCGTCCGTTGCCGTTGTCCGTGATGACGTCGATCAGCAGCCTGATATCGTCTGAGCTTGCGCTCAATAGCACGTCCGCTAAGTCGGCGTCGTGAATGATTGCCATACTGCGATTCCTATTGATTGCTCGACGTTTTAGTCGTCGATGTTCGGATCGTTCGGCGTGCTGGCGCTCACCAACGCACCTGCTATCGCGGCGAGTGCAACACGAGATTGGTGGGCACGACCTGGACGAAGCATCAGGGCACCGAACTTGAGGCAGCTACGCCGGCGCCATTCATCCCTTGCGTTGGCACGTGCAACCTCTGGAGATGAACCAACACCCATCGGTCGGGCATCAGGGTGAACCTTGCATTCGCGCAACACCTTCTCGACCGGGCTTCCGTTGTCCAGTTGGCCGGCGCTATGCAGTTTCATGGCGGCGGCCAGATAGTCACCGCTGGCGCCCAGTGCTTGGCCCAGCGCGAACCAGTCCTGCGGCCGCATGAGCAGGAAAGCAGGAGGAACACCCAATGCAGCGGCGAGGCGATCGAGCGTGTCGAGGTCAGGATTGGCGGCACTTTCGCCGCGCTGTGACTTCAGTGCACGTAGCGTGCTGCGGGCGACGCCCGTTTTCCGGTGAATCTGGGTTGCGGTCATCGGCCCTGGCGAGCCTACCGTGCGGTTCTCACGCTCCTTGCCAGCAACCGCCAGCACGGCGCTGAGGTTGTCACTGAAGTACCGCCCCAACGGCATAAGGGGTCCATCTGGCGAGCTTCTATCCATGGCGATCTTCCGTGTTGTGATGACGAAAGATTATGCATGGCGATGCGCCATTACCAGCCTAAATGGAGCTCATACACTCCAGTCAGAAACCACATTGAAGCGCGCACGCTCCATTTTTTATGCATCCACATTTATCAAAATGTTTTGGTGTTAAATCCAGAAGGGGGGTAGGGCGAAAGCACGATTCACTTGCTAAGCGCATTAGCTTGAGAATCTCAGTGGATGGCAAAGTAAGGCCAAAGCCCTCCTATAGACGGCGACAGAGGCTGAGTGAAATGGACAACACCCAATACGCCCAACGTTTGCTAAGCCTGCTCGCGCAAGGCGCCACCTTATGCGCCACCGACAGAAAAAAGGCATTTCCACTTCTGCAACGGGCATCGGCTCTGCTATGGAGGCTTGAGCCTGGGCGCTCTCCAGTGACGACAATCACACTGGAGCACAAGCTGAACTTGCCAATAGAGCAATGGCTCCCGGAGGCCATACGGGCGGACTATTCCGGCCCCCTGCTCTGCTCCAACATGGCCTCGCAGACCTGTAACGAAATGATGCTGGAGCTCACCGCCCGGCAGCTTTGGGAAACCATCCAGGCCCGCGTAAACCGAGTCAAGCAAGCGTGCCGGCTGCGGTCCGATGGTGACACGCTCTATCGCAACTTTCGCCTGTTCCTCATTGAGCACGGCGTCATCGCCCCCTCCCAGGCCCGCGACGTATTCGTCCCACTGAACCTCTCTCTCAGTGACTTCTACGAGCCCATCCCGCTTCACCTGCGGCATAACGGGTTGCTGTACCTGTGCCCGGAATGCCACTGGCCCCTGAACACTCAACGGCATGAGGTGAGCTGCGACTCTGCCTGGTGCCGGGACAAGAAAAGCCTCTTTCTCAGAGACGGCACGAAGGTCGTGAACCGCGTGAATAACAGCCACCTTGAGGGCCAGGATGCCCAGGAAAGGCTCATGCTGAATCCAGCCTTATGGAAATTCACGCTGCAGCCGGGATTGCTGGAACTGTCCCTGGCACACGCCCTGACCGAGAGAGGTTACGAAGTAGAACTTTGGCCTAACGTCGATCGAACAGATCTTCGTATCCGTATAGGCCAAAGCACTCAGGATATCGACGCAAAGGTGTGGGTATCGGCCCACGAACTCGCCAAACACATCGAACAGATTCCGTCCCACTTGCCTCGCTGGATCGTGATCCCCGACTACCAGAAGCAGAACATACCTCTACTCCGAGAGCACTGTCCTATGGGTGTGCGCGTGTTCACTCAGAGCCAATGCGTACAGGAGGTGCAGAAGCATGCGTCCCCTTTCTGATATTGCGACCACACTGTTCCTGGCTATCGCTGTGCGCTACGTCACCAACGAACCTACGCTGGCCGATGCTGCGGCAATCATTGCAGGCAGGACACGCAAGTGGAGCACCTGGGGCTCCCTGACGGAAGCGCAGCAAACGCTAATCGCCCAGAGTTTGCGGCTCAGACCTTCTTTGCTGGCTCAGCCAAAACGCTTCATGTTGAGCGCCGAGGGCATCCTGAAGGGCAAGTTGAGCTCTTTTGAGCTGGTGGACAGCTCCAATCTGAACACTGAACTCCACGAGCAAGATCGGTATCGCCTGTCGTCCCATCTGGATATTGACCAGGTCATCAGGGAAAACTTCGAGGCGCTCAAGAATGGTCGTACTGCGCCGGCTCATGGACAGCTACCCAATGAAGGAGACGTCGTACTCAAGCACATCACTGGAGATCACGTCAGGGTCTTCGCCATCCCGGAAAATGAACGTCATGTCCTGAATGCGCTCGACCAGCACGTCCTCATTCCACCATCAACGGCGTTACCCGAGATCAGCTGGGAGCACGCCAGGCTGATGAAGCTCGCGAAACAAATGGATGCCTCTCCTGACCTGCATAGCCAGCACGCAGCGTCATTGGTGAACATCTGGGGTGATGAGCCCGTTCGCAAAGCCGACTCGGGGAATTTTTACAGAGTCAATGCGCCGACTGGTTCCGGCAAGAGCGTCGCGATGGTGATGATGGCCATCGACGCGGCCGAGCGTGGACACAGGGTTGCTATCGCAGTCCCTACGCTAGTTGAAGTCGAGAACACCGTACGCATCATCAAGCAATCGGCGGCGGCAGTAGGCAAAGAGTTGAAGGTCGCACCGCTGCATTCCGCCTCTCGGATATACGAGCGTGCAGAGATGCAGTTCGAGCAGGGCAAGACCGATCACCCCTACGATTATGCCTGCCTGCTTGACGCTTACTCAGCCGACTTGATGGCTGTGGAGCCAGGCAACGAGCCGTGCTTCAACATACGCATATCGGCATGTGGGGATGATGGAGAGGAGTCGTCGAAGCGCCTCAAACATTGCCCCTTCCTCTTCAGGTGCGGCCAAACCCGGATGCTGTCACAGGCGATGGAGGCTGACATCGTGGTGATCAACCACCACGCGCTGTTGTCTGGCACAACCCGCATCCCGCTTTCAGACGCTGAACAGTTTCCAGGCCCCCGAAGCTTGGTTGAAATCCTATTGCGAACAACACCCGTATTTCTGGTGGACGAAATCGATGGCCTCCTGAAGTCGGCTATCGATAGCAGCGTGATCGAGCTGAGGCTGGGCAATGTAGGTGATAACAGCCCGTTGCTGCGTCTGTTCAACCACGTTGTTGGAAAGTCCCACATCCCCGGAATCGATCGAAGCAGCCTTTACCGGGTCAACTGGGCATTGATGTACTGCACGCTGAGCGTCAGCCAGCTCATGAATCTTCAGCAAGAACGCTATTTCGAATGGCCAATCAAAGAGACCACCTGGTCGGACGCTGATGACACCTTCATCACACAAGCCCTTGGCATTACCCGAGAAACACTTGAGTACCTGTTTAGCAACGATCTCGGTCAGCTTCCGCACCACCTGCAATCACTGAGCCGCAACCTTGCCAACTGGCGTTCTAACGATGGGGAACACAGACTCGAAACGCTGGCCATCACCCTGGGAAACCTGATCGCAGACTTATCCGAGAGCGGCAGGCTGCCTGAGCGCCTGAAGGAACATGATCGGATACGCCTGAAAGCATCTCTGATTCTGCGCGGTACCCTGCTGGTCATCGAGACCCACCTGCGAAATTTGCAGGTCGAGCTACCTGCCTTAGTCAATGCGGAGATCCCTTATGCGTACGAGGTCAGGCGGAGCATCGCCGGCCCAGAACCGCTGAGCCCAAGCCCCAACGGGCCGCTGCAAAGAGCAGTCTTTGGCTTCAAACGCAAAGACAGCAGCGACCAAGACTCGACGCTACACGTCGTCGCCATGCGGGGCGACCCTCACAGTACCCTGCTCTCCCTCCCTGACATCAGTGCGTTGGGCTATGCCGGAGTGAAGAGGCTGTTCATCGGCTTCTCCGCAACAGCCTATTTTCCCGGCGCCAGTGCGTTCGATCTGAAAGCCCAGGACTTCATTGATGTGCCGGACGCCAAGGGCCAGGTGACGTTCGAGAACGTCAATCAGACCACGGCGATCTCTGGGGGACCATTTGCCCAACGCAAATTCCTGGTTACCAAGCTCGCCAAGGAACTCTGGCCATGGCTAAAGGCCCGGTTGGAAAAGCTTGCAAACGATCCCGAGACCCGGGACAGGGCCCGCCTGCTGCTGGTCACCAACAGCGATGCGGACGCTGAAGCACTCGCCATGACCTTGGCGAAAATGGCGGACGGCCCGGGCGAGTCCGTCGGATGGGTGCGTGGTCGCCAAAGCGAATATAAACCCTCATCACTGGAGGCCCAGCAAATGCTTGTCTATGACGACCTTGCCGAGTTCACCAGCGGCAAGCACAAGCATAAGACGCTATTGGTCAGCGCACTTGGGCCTATGGCCAGAGGACACAATATCGTCAACGCAGACGGACTCTCCGCTATTGGTGGAGTTGTGATCTGTGTCCGTCCCTTACCGGCGTCCGACAGCCCCAACAACAACCTGGCCCACATCTGCTACGAAACCGGGAACACAGTGCTGCCACGCTCCAGTCCGGGAGAGGTCATGACGCAAGAACGCAAGCTCTCCAATGCGCTGTTGCAGACGATCCGTACCGCACGCCCGGCGTTTAGCCAGCAACCCGCCAACATCCGTCACTACACCATCATGAACATTCTGGTGAGCCTGACCCAACTCATTGGACGAGGCCGCCGAGGGGGCACCCCCGTCACGTGCTACTTCGCAGATGCAGCGTTCCTCAAAGGTCTGAAGCCCTGGTCAGAGATGCTCAATGAAAGTGTCAACCGGCTCAAGGAAGACGGCGACTGGGAACAGTTCGAGCGTCACCATGCAGGCATCGCATCGGCGGTTCAGCAATACATTCTTCGATCAAGAAAGGAGTCCGTATGAAAACGCTTGAGCTGCGCACCAGCCTTTTCAGATTCGACCCGACACAACTGGGGCGGGCCTACCGAGTCGTGATTGGAGAGCATTACCTCGATGCTTGGCAAGCGCTCAAAGGACTGGCAAAGAAGCCGCACCCAGGCTTGCCTATCATCGCTTTAGAAGAAATGCTGACCGTCCTCTCTGGTGGCCCTGTGAAGGTCAATCTTTCCCCGCAAAAGGACGGTGGCGTATCGGCGATTCTTCTACTCAAACCTCTTCCGATCGACACCATCAACGAGACGCTACGGCTATGGTCGATGGATGTATTGAGGATCTGGAACGAGCGACTCGAAGGCTTTGAGGGCAAGCTCGCTGTCACCGACCTCGTACCCCTTGAGACCAGCCTCCTCGTGACACCAGGTGATATTTCATCACTGGCATACACCGTCATTCCGTGGCTAGTTGGCCAGGCGATGATCCGCAACCCCATGCAGGCCAGCAAACCAATCACGCTTTATCAGGCATCGGACGCAACGCTTTTGGCATGGGACGATCCCGTTGTTTCGGAGAACGATATCCGCTACGCCAGCGCCGTACATGCCATTGAGCCCAAGCTGGTTTTGTTGCGCGGACGAGCCGAGCCTTACCTTCAGTTACGTGTGAAGCTGAGCCAGGTCATGCCAAATCTTGTTGGGACGAAAAAGCATGCCTGGGTAAAAGTTGGCGATCAGATCGTGAAGGCTAAGCTCAAGACCCAGCCACATGAAGGGGGATGGAAAACCACGTACGAGCATCCGATCGAAGACTTACTGGGATTTATGGGCGTTTCGTCTTTTCCATCTATTCAGGAAGGCGACATCCCCATCGACAGCGACTTCAGGCCCATCTATGCCATCCCTCCGTCCAACCCACTGATAGCATCAGGACCCGGGCCATTGTTCCTGGATCAGGCCGGCTTTCACCTGCTGGACAACCTACCTGGAACATCTCCGTTGTTGGCCAGAAAGGCCGTAGGTAGTTTGCGAGAGGAAAAAGCACAGGCCACCGGCGAGGTGGTCACGTTGCCGGTGATGGTGCTTGCAGCCCACTCCGAGGTAATGCTGCGGCTTCATGCGGCCAGTGGAACACTCGGTGAGGACAGTCAGTTCTTCAAGGAGGTGATGCCCCCACTGGTAACACTGACTCGGCTGGATGTGCCTGATGCGGGGCGCATGCTCGCGGGACAACACGACCTGCTAGTCCTCAGGGCATGGCTATCTAATCATGTATTGCCCGCAGCTTCGCAAGCCCACTGCGGTGGCCCCAAGGTGATGATCGTCGAAACCTGCGCTTCTGCAGCGAAATTGGAAGGCGCTCAGGACCCCAAGCATTTGATCCGGCAAGTTCTGGCAGAGCACGGCATTGCGACGCAATTCATCATGCACATCGATCCCGATGAACAACTGAAGAAAAAGCGCAAGGGCAAAGAGGATGATCGCGACTTCAAGGCCACCAACACCATTATCGAGGCTATCCGCCTGAGCGGCTACCTTCCCGCGCCGATACCAAAATCCAAAGCTTCGCCGGAGAAGACCACTGTAGTTTCCGTCCTGCTTGATCGCATCCAGGAAAAAGGCCCGGCAGTGCTTCTTCCTGTCATCACCCGCGCGGTGTTGGGGGAGCCCAACACTGAGATTTTCTGGTTCGAGTCAGGCCCGGACTCCGGGGGCAAGTGGTTCAGTTATAACGAGGGCGTCTCGGCCATACATGCATTCGCCACGCTGCTTACATCTGACCAGCTCACCAGGCTGGTGACTCAAGCCCTGCTGGTACCCACCAAAGTTGCTGACGCCCCACTGATCGCATGCCTCGACAGTGGCCTTCGTACATTCTACAAGGGGCTCCAGGACAGTCCAGGCGAGGGCCTTCCCCCGGTACCTGAAGGCGCCGCCATCGTACGAATTCGCGCAGACCTGGACGTTGCCCAAATGAGCGGGAATCAGTCACTGTCACCTGATACCCCCCACTACATAGGCACCAAGGTCGGCATATTCCAGTCCAATGAGAGCTTGGACGTCTATTACTTCGTCGCTCCGTCCAAACAGTACGGCTCCGTCCGGTCGCAACGCAACAACACCCGCTATGAGATCTCCGAGAAAGACTTGCGAGATCCGTGGCAGCAGCTCGGTGTCACGGAAATCACGATTATACGTGCCGGATCGTTCGCTCACCCGACAGCTACTGCCGAGCAAGTTGCACTGCTTTGCCGCAACGCTCCGCTGTGGGCCGGGTATCTTCGCTTGCCCGGTCCCATGCACTTGGGCAAGCAGGTCGCCGCAGATCATCCCATTCTGGAGCGGTTGCGCAAGACTGAGGCTAACCGCTCGGATTGAGCGGGGCTGCTGTACACGTTTGCTGCAGAGATCCCAGCATTGGCATCGGGGGTAAGGAAATATCCGATGCCAATGCCGGCTACTAACACTTCATTAACGTCTTGCTCTGTCCACTAGATGTAACGGGGAATTTTTCAGCCACTCGGTGGAATTGCTAGGTTTCTTGTAGGAGCGTTGCATGCAACATGCCCACGCGCTCGCCAAGTTACTGCACCTCGCCGTCATCTGTCAGTCATGCAGTCAAGCCGTTCGCTCAGGATGAGCCGGCGCTACCGACTCTCCAAACCATTTACTAATAGCCTGTTCGACTTGCCTGCGTGGCAGATACTCCTGCTCAAGGCGCCCCCGCTCCTGTGCAAGGAGATACCGATAGAAATCAGCTTCGTCGGTCATCAATCCTTCGGGAGCCAATTCCTGAGCTTTAGCTGGCTCGACGACCGCGCTTCCCAAGGAGTGCTGGTCAAACAGCTCCCGGTCCATTAGCAGTGCTTCGACTGCAGGTTGATGGTGTCTCGCTCGCGCCAGCATCAGTAAGCCCCAGGTATCCATGTCGCCCCAGTAAGCGATCTGTTTCCCGGCCAGATGCGCAGACGCCAACCACTGCAAATCGAGCCCTGCGCCCAGAACAGCGAGGGTGTCCGGCAGCGTTTCGGGTAGCAAGTGAACACATTGCTCATTTTCCACCACGAGCAATCGCGAACCGGGAAGTGAGGTTTCGGCCAGTTCCGAAGTCGTGAGCCTGATCCGCTTGAAGGGCAGCAGCTCAGGCTGAAGAGGAACGACTAGAACCCAATGACTGGTTTCTTCAAAGGCATCCAGAAAAGTCGTCAGACCTTGCTCGGACGCCGCGCCTTCGAAGCGCTCATCGAGGAGTTTCGTCAGCAAGATAGCGTTTCGCTCGAAAAACTTGGTGTCCACTCCGTGCTCTGCAAGCAGGCGCAATGGGCGGCCTTGAGCGCAGCCCGGAGATAGTTGAGTGGCGAGCTGCGCTGTAGCGATGACTTCTTCAGAGGGCTTCGTCAACCACAGGCTCCGTTGCGCCACCAGCAGAGCATGAAAGGAACTATCTACCTGCTCGACCAGATACTCGAGTTGAGCGTATTCCTGGCTGACCGAAGGATCGTCGGTTGCGGCAATCCATTCGGAGGGACTGCGCAAGTGCCAGCGCATTGGCAAGGAAATTGGAGCCAACCCTGCTCGGTAGCTGACGGGTTCCCAGTCGACCTTACCCACTTTCACGCTCCGCCAATTTTCCACATGCCGAAGCACCGTCCGGATGTTGTCAGAGAATAGTCGTGCCGAAGGCTTGCCGATGTTGAAGCTTTGCGGCCAGCTAGCAGAATTGAGTAAGCGGTCCAACCGAACACTAGAACGCTGCCATTGCCTGGCCAAGCTGCGACCGATGTCAGTGGGCGACTTCATGCATGGCCTTGATGCGCTGTTGATGATGCTCATCCAAAGCTTCCCAGCTCAGGGAAACCAGACTGGACTCCAGGCCGCGCCGATGAACGACGACTGCCGAACGCGTGTGGTGGCGTAACAGGCGCATTTCCTTGTTGGGCGTGATGAAGACAGCGTGCAGGCCGAATTCCCTCAACGCAGCGATGATCCGACCTGCAACCGCATGGGAGCTGCGCGAGAACGCCTCGTCGAGAACGATGGTGCCGAACAACGGCCGGCTGCTGCCGTCGGGACAAAGCGCATAGCTCAGGGAAGCGGTCAGCACGTAGGAGGCAATGATCTCCTTCTCGCCACCGCTACCGCCCTGAGAACCTGTTCGGGTTTCGATGACATTCCTGCTTTCTCGATCGATCACCGATACTGCGAACTCCAGGCGGAAGCGCGGATCCAGAAGCGCCTTGGCTCCCTGATTCCTGCTGTGTTCGCAGGCGTCCTTGAGCAACCCCACAAGATCCTGCAATGCCTTGTAATGGCTCTCGCCTTCATCATCGATGAAACGCGCCGAGTTCAGTTGGCGCTGGGCGCGCTGCAGGGTGCGCAGGCTTTCATGGATGACCTTGCCTGCAACCAGGCGCAGATAGCGTCCGGGCTGAAAGTCGACACGCTGCATCGTACTATTCAGGTCATCCAGGCGTTCCTCGATCATCGAGACTTCATGGTCGATATAGCTGAGCAGTTGGGTGACGCCGTCATCCGAGGAGCGATTGAGGTATTCCAGGAAGCGCTTGAGTTTCTCTGGCAAGGCTTCCTCGGTCAGCACACGCAGACGCTCCAGATACCTGGGGACATCCACCAGCTCTCGCCCGACCTCTGCAAGCGCCCCGGTGTCTACCTTGAGGGCATCAGACATACGTTTGGCAAGCTCTGATTTCTGATCGCCCAGTTTCTCGCCAAGCGCTTTGAGCTGCCCTTGAAGCTCACGCGTATGCTTGCGCTCCAGCTCGACAATATCGCCGAGGTCATCCGCGGTCAGAGTCGGGAAATGCGCTTGCGCCAGTTCACGCTGCGTATCGTTCAGCCCTTTCTCCGCGCTGTTATAGGCCTTACGGGTAGCGGATGCGGCCTGGTCAAACTGAGTTTTTAACTGAACGTACTGTTCGATCAGTTGGCGGAGCTGTTGATCAAGAGACTCCTGCAGGGCCTCGGCCGCATCCAGCTCGACCTTGATCATGGCAAGGTTAGAATCGGGGCGCGTCAGGGTGGCCAGTTGCGTACGCAGCGACTCCAGCTGACTCTGGGCACCCGGCAGATCAATATCCTCGAACTGCAGTTCTTTGACACGATTCAGCAGCGAAGCTTGAGTCTCCAACTGACGAACGTCGCCCTGGGCAGCATCCAAGGCGAGCTTGGCTGGCTCGAGCCGCTCATTGACCTCGCGAATCTGCTCAGCCAGGAAGGCCAGACGGTCACGGTTATCGAAGCCGGTCAGCCAGTCTTCGTCCAGACGCTTCTGGTCCTGCTTGTCGAAGAAGCGTTCTTTGCCCGACATCAGCCCCTGAGCCGTCATGGCATGAGGGGTATGACGTAATTGCTCCGGGCTTTCGACGCAGTGGCGGTCATTGTCCGCCAGCAGTGCCTTTATGGCTTCTCGGTACGGATGCTCCTTGAAGGTCAGCTTGCGGGTAAAACCATCGTCGAAGAACACGGGGCGCGACGTCGGCTCCTGTACCTCCAACAAGCGCACATGCAAGCGGTTGTGCCGTTGATTCACCCAACGCAGTGCGGCCTGGGATGAGCCCTGCGGCACCAGGATGCGTAGCCGGTGGCTACCGATTGCCCGCTCGATGGCGCCACGCCAGTCCAGCTCCTCGGGCTTGACCTGCACCAGCTCGGCAACGAAAGGCAGGGCCGACTCATTGACACCAAGCGCCTGCGCCAGATCGCTTCGGAAAGCATGAAATTGCCCGGGCAGGTTCGAGCCTGGCCGTTTCTCAACCTCAGCACCCTCCTGCTGTAAGGTCTGTAGGCGACCATTGAGTTCCTGCTGGACGAGGCCTGCGTCGAACGCCTTTTGGCGCGCGTCAGTAATTTGTTGGTCCAGTATTTCCAGGCGTGCCGCGATATGCTGCTGATTCTCCTTGAGAGCAGCGGCCGATAACTCATCCGCTAGTCCAAGGCCTTTGGCCAAGAGTTGGTATTGCTCGGCTTTCAGGCTGCGCTTATCGCACTCCCTCACCCAATCAGCGATGCGCTCGCGCAATTGATCTATCCCTGCGCCCCCTACTCGCAGGTAGCGCTGGCGATGTTGATCGACCACACCTTTCTGGGCCTCAAGCTGACTTTTGCATTGCTCCTGATCCAGTTCGGCCTTTTTGTACTCCTTCTCGAGCCTGTTGGTTTCAGCCAACCACAGTCGATACCCCTGCTCGGCGAACCAAACCGGGAGGATACCTTCGAGAGCCTGCTTATCGTGCAGCTGTTCTTGCAAGACCTGGTAACGCTCCCAGCCATCGGCGACCGGCTGCAATGAGCGCTGCTGCTTTCTAGCCGTTTCCAGTTCTCGGTGAATGTCGGTTAGATCATCGAAGCTGCCGGCGACCTCGGCGGCCCGCTCGAAGGCGGAACGGTCATCCAGCACCAACTCGCGAAAGATCTCGTCAATGCTATTGAGCTGCTTCAGGCCGGCAGCGCGGTTGAGCAAGGTGAATGCGTTTTCACCGACCTCGAAGTAATCCCTCAGCCTGGCCAAGAAAGCTTTCTTCCTGGGATAAGGCCAGATACCCGTCCCATCCTTCTCCATCTGACGCAAAGCCCGCATACCGCCTGCGTGATGCTGGCTGAGCCAATGCTCCAGAGTCTGCTCGGGGGACTCGCTTAACAGCCACAGTTTTTTCAGATCCGATGCCGAGGAGCTTGTGCCTTCGAACCAGAGCACGGCCCCCAGTCGTACCTGCGCACCATCACGCTCGAGCGTGGCCGCAATTGCGGTTACTGTCTTACCCTGGCGAGCGATATGAGACTGCTCTATACCTCCGTCCCCGGGGCCGGTAACTCCCCGGACATAGGACACCAGGTCGCGGTCGCTTTCATGCCCGCCCGTGGATGCCAGGTTGTAGCGCGGATTGGCGCACAGCAAGGTCATCAGAGCGTCCACCAGTGTCGTTTTACCGCTCCCCGTCGGGCCGATCACGGCGGTACCGGAGGGGTCGATCTCGGCACGGTGATAGCCCTGAAAGCCGCCCCAGTTATAGAGCTCGATGCTGGTGAGAATGAAGGTCTCGCTGTCACGCCAAAGGAGTGCCTGCTTCATGCCATATCCTCCTCGCCATCGGCAGCCGGCGTCGCCGCGCCCTCCACCTGCTCTCGCAGCCATGCCACGAGTGCCTGCAGGTTCTCCGGGTTAGCCAAGTGGGTAATGATGGGACGGATGATGACGCGATCATGGGCGTCCAAAGCCGACACCAGGCCATGCCCCTTGAGCTGATCCAGCAGCGTGATGATGCGATTGCGCTCCTTTGCCTCACTGCCCAGCTCGCCCAGGTAAACCTGCAATTGGGGAATCAGCTCATCGACCACTACCGATGCCTGACTGGCGCCCGTACCGCTTTCCTGTTCGTAGGCGATGAACTGCTGGCGCAGGATGGCTATCAGCAGAGACTGCTCCAGATTCAGCCTTTGCCGACGCACTAGGGGGTGCGACCAGTCATCCTGCTCGGCCACCTCGCCCTGGCGAACGATAACGAACAACAGCCCCCGAACCTCGTCGACCCCCATGGCAAGGTCGAGCGGCTCCAGGATTCTGTCGACCGCCTCGATATTGGAAAGCGCTGAGCGATACAGGTTGGGCTTGTGACTCTCTTCCAGCAGACCGTACTTGAGCATTTCCTGTACGGCCTCCCGTACCCGTTGCGGCGTCCGGCGCTCATCGACCTGTACAGCGGCGCTCATGAGAGGCTGTTCATCATCCATGCCGTCATCCAACGCCATGGGCTCCACCGTCAGCTCCGTTTCGTCGGCACCAGAGGCGCCTGCAATTCGATCGAAGACCCCTGCCATGCTCACAACTCCCAATCGATGTCCTTGAGTGCCTCGTGGTCGAGTCCGACATAAGGCAGATTGAAGCGCCAGCGTTGCTCATCCTCGTCAACTAGCTCCACGAGCTGACGCTCCTCTGTCAGCACCTCAATACCTGCCTCGCGCGCCATAGCCAACCAGAGCGCAAAGGTTTCCAGGTCGTGAGCAGGTGGAAGCAAAGACGCAAGCTCCCCGAGACTCACAGGTCGCCCCTGCTCCACCAGCACCGCCAGGGTGTCATGAATCAGCGCTTCGCGATCCAACCCGTCGAAAGCATCCCAGAAGTCATCGTCAATCTGTTCCAGCCCCGCTGGCTTCAGACTCAGATCCAGCTCGCCCGTGTCATCGTCATCCAGGGTCTTGAAACGTAGACGCTCAATCGCTGGGACTCCGGTAATGGCTACGCCAACCGGCGGCAAACGGACAGTGCTACGACGCACGGCCTGGCGTTGCCAGTCGACGCTGAGCGCTAGATTGAAGAAATCGTTGAGTAACTGTCCGACGCGATGATGCTCGGCGGCCAGGCCCGTCTTCATGAAGCCACGTACATCGCGCTCGCTTCGGGCACGCGCCTGAAGCACAGCCTGCGACTCCCGAACCAAGCGTAACGCCAGCCAACGCAGCTCACGTTGCTGGGGACGATTCAGTGCCTTCGGAACCGCTGGATGACGAAGGATGGTACGCAAGCGCTCACGCATGACTTCCAGCTCGGCGGACTGCCTCAGTTGCTGCTGGAAACTTTCGAAGACACGTCCTTCCGGTGTGTTGAGTAACGCATCTTGACCGTCCAGCAACCGATCGACGATTTCTCCACGGTGAGACTGCTCGCTGATGATGGATTGCCGCAAGGCGCGATCAGCTTCGCGCCAAGAGTCTTCAACTCGTCGAAAGTCTGCGCGCAGGCTGGTGGCCAGGTTATATACCTCGCGTATACCCTCTATCGCCTGAGCTTCGTCCAGCACGACGACGTGGCCAGCTTCTACCTGCGCTAGCTCGTGCTCCAAGTCCTGGATTCGGCGGCGCAGGCTGGCAATACGGCCACTTGGGCTGGGGTTCAGACCCGTTTCCAGGTTTTCAATCTCGCGCTGGACCACCGAAAGGCGAGAGGCCGTGGAGGTCATGATACGACTATCCAACGAGTCGACGAACTGTATGGCGGACTCCAGCGCGTCGGTTGCATAGATGCGGCCCTCTCGCTCTACAACAAGGCGCCGCTTGATCCATTCACGGAGTTCACGACCTGCCTGGATGTGCGTTGCATCCGGGTCGATCTCGTAAAGATCCTGGCTGGCATAAGCAGCCAGCATTTCGGACAGCGCTTGCAGCGCATCCTCCATGGGAATCCCATCGTGCGCCCGCTCGAACAGCGTCCGCAGGCAACCCAACACAAGCGGAGCCCGGCGTGATGCAAGCAAAAGCCAAGCAGGGTGTTGGCTGCGGGTGGATACATAGCGTTCTGAGCACTGTTGTGCGCTTTCTTCCATGACGGCCACATCGACAAAGGTTGTCCAAGCACGAGCTTACCGAAGTCACTCGCTGCTTCATGATACGTATTTGTCCTGGCAGATGGCCCCATTTAATACTGCGTCATTCCGAATGGAGCTGAGTGAAGGCCCGACCAGTCGATGGTTAGCTCATACTGGTTCAAATCCAACCAGAGGATTTGAACCCAAGCCCCTACTCCACCACAACAAGCTATCCCTGAAATCGGCGATTAATTTTGTTGCTCCCTTGACGCTCGAAAAATCCTTCCTATGTTTAAGCACTGAGAAAGCCAGACAGCATCGGACCTCGGCCCGGTCTCGGCTTGATCCCCAAGGCGCCTAGGGTCCGATCCTGAAATCGAGGTCGGATCCCCCCGGCTCCACCAAACGCAAACGATAAGCCCCTGATTTTCCTAGTGAATTTCAGGGGCTTTTTCTTTGCCCAGTTCCTTGCCTGCTCCTCCAGCGCCGGGCCTTTCCTGTTGCCGGCTCGCCTTGCTGCTCCCTCCCCTACCGTGACCGGCACCCGGCGAGCTTCGCCAGCCCGCCCTTTTGGCTGCGGACGCGTGGAATGATATTTCCCGAATCTGTTAATGAGACCGTTCGATTCCGCCGCCAACAAGGTTCTGGAACGCTGGCAGGAAAACATTCATGGATTCAGGTTCGAAACTCCCCGCCCAAGAAAACGAGCCTCCGAGAAACCGACGCATACTTTTCGTCAAGCACAGAAAAAGAATTTGAGCTAGACACTCACTACCAGGGTAAGCAGGCGTCTTATATCCCTGGAAAGCGAAACCTAAAACAGAGATTCCAAAACACGATAAACCGGCCTCCACAGACGCTCGAAGGACAAGAAAAATGAAAAAGGAACCGAAAGGAGCAAAAAACAGGATAGTCATCGCCAAAGATGAGAAGAACGTTCTGACCTGCACCAGCGAAGGGTTAGAATATACGCCAGACATCGTCAAGAACGTCTACGGAAAGAGCAGCCGACCCGCACTGGAAGACTGGTTCCTGACGGAACTTGATTTCTTTCGCAGGTATTACCCGGGATACGAGATTTTCACCCTCGGCTCCAGTTGTGTCTTCGGCGAAAAGTTCGTGAACTACCTGACCATCTGCGAATTCGACATAGACAGTACCTACGCCTTCGACTGTCTCAAGAAGGCCCTGAGGGAGTCCGACCAGGCCATTAGGCGGAAACTCTCCGCCATGTGGAAATGGGACATAGCCGCCAGGAAGGACTGGAGCATCGTCTTCATGGTCGGGCACATGGACTTCGCCTACTTCCTCCAGCACAGGAAGGAGTTCCAGGGGGATGCCCATAAGCGCTTCATGAGTACATTCACCACGGCGGAGACGAAAATCACCTCTCGCGACTACAAGGTCATGCATGACGGCGCGATCCTGCCCTTCGACGAAACGGCCCTGTCGCCGGAAGACAGGTTCATTTTCGAGAACTATCAAAAGATAAAGTTCGAAACCACGCCACTATGAAGTTAACGGACAAAAGCGAAAGGCGCCCGGCCGGACGCCTTTCGCCAATAAACTTCAGCCACTCGCCAGTTGCTTTCAAGCACTTCTACGAAGTCCAGGAGTTCCGACTCCTGGCCGACTCTTCCAGAGTTCCGCAATAAAACTACAAATCAAAAATATCCTCAGACTGGATGCTTGAAAAAACACCGTTGGCAACGTTTCAATTCCCACCATATCTTCCGCATGGATCAGTGGGAAAACTCATGTCACTACAGTCTGAAATGCTCGTGGAGCAGAAAGTTTCCAACGCCCAGAAATCCACCGGCACCGCCTATCTTCTGTGGTTCTTCCTGGGCGGTTTCGGCGCACACCGCTTCTACCTGGGGAAAACCGGCACGGCGGTTACCCAACTGATCATCACACTGATCGGTTGTTTCACCCTGTTCCCCCTGATCATTACCGGCATCTGGTGGATCGTCGATGCCTTCCTGATTCCCGGCATCATCCAGGGCCATACGGAACAGACCCGCCGCGACGCCCGGCTGGAAGTTGCAGCGCTGCAGGTAGCCGGCGCTTCCGTGTCGCACCCTCAAGACTGACCGGCGCACCTCGCTACGGTCCTCGGCGGGCCGGAGAAGAAACCGATGCCGGGAGGTGGGATAAGGAGAAGTCCCCTTCTGCGTTTCTTCCGCTGGCGATAGGTGCCGACTCGCTCAATCCCGAATTGGCCGCCAGAGCGGCCAGCACATCTCACTGATGCAAGGACCCGCACATGAGTGGAAAACCCGCCGCCCGCGTCACCGATCCAACGACCTGCCCAGTGCCAGGGCATGGCAGCAACCCCATCGTCCAGGGCTCTCCCGACGTCGTTTTCGACGGCCTGCCGGCAGCACGGCAAGGCGACGCCTCAGCCTGCGGAAGCCCGATGATCTCAGCCGTTTCGTCGACGGTACTCATCAACGGCCTGCCGGCGGTGACGCTGGGTAGTATCGGGGCGCACGGCAATGTGGTGATCGGCGGCTCGGGGACGGTACTCATCGGCGACGTCTTCACGCCCGCCCCGCGCGCTCCCGCCCTTCCCCCTAACCGCAACGGCGTGCCCTGTTCCGGGCGCTTCCAGCTCATCGACCACGAAACGGGCAAGCCCGTCGCCGGACGCCGGGTCAGGGTCTGGTCGAGTGGCGGCTGGAATGCGTTCGACACCACGGATGCCGACGGCATGACCTCCTGGATCGAGCGCCCCACCGCGGAGACCCTCTACATCGACCTGGTGCAGAGGGACGACGCATGAGCGACCAGCCCAGCCTGTCCCGGGGAGGCATGAGCCCCGAAGGCAGGACCAACCCCGTCGGCACCCTGGAATCCAGGCTCGATCCGCAGGACAAGAAGGTGCTGTGCTCGGCGGTCTGCCATTGCAGCAGCACGCCCAACCTCAGCCAGGATGGCAAAAGCCTCAAGCAGGCGTGCGTGGCACAGCGGCTGGGAGAGTTGGACGAAGTTCTCCAGGGACGCAGCCCCTACAAGCCTGAGGTCAGCTACGACATGACCAAGAACCCACCGCAGCCGATTCTCGATAGCCAGACCGGTAACAGTCCACATGGCTGGATACCGGGATGGATCAGCAAGTATTGGGATGAAGATCCGGAGCATCCGCCGTTCAAGCCAGGGAAAGGAATGATTCGCAGGCCCGACGTGATCATCGTTCAGAATCCCAACAGGCCGCCAACCCAGGACAATATCAAACAGGTGGTGGAGATGAAGTTTCCGCCTGACCCACATAATAGGGAACAACTTGAGGATTATGCAGCGATTGCCGGCAACAAGAACAAGATTGTTGAAATGAAACCCTCCGACTGCGACTGTGGCCAGGAAAATCAACGATCCAAGGTGCCAGTAGAGCAAGCAGGGTGGGCCGTCGCCATCGCAGGTGGAGTGATGTTCGTCTTGACCCGAGGCCGTTCCCCTCGCCCGATGATTCCCGCCTATTGATCAAGAGGAAAAGCCCATGGAACAGCCATTCGATCTGGCTGCAGAGTTAGCCAAGCAACCCCATCTACTGGAAATAGCCGGCAACCTGTTGATGAAGGGCGGCCCCGAAGACTATATCGGTGCCGTGCTTTGCCTACGCGGTACTTTCTACTTCAAAGATGCCCATACCCCACTGGTACGTGAGTCATTATGCCAATGCTTCGATGAGTTCAAGCGCCTAGCAGAGCCTCACCTCACCTGGCTCTGGCGTGAAGAGCCTGCACAAGGAAAGCCACTGACCGCATACCGTGACACCCAACCACTGCGCGAGATGATGGGGGCAATGGATGAAGACGATCATCTCAGCTTCTGCTACACCAGCGGCAAGAAATCCCGCGATGCAGGCGCCTGGCTGTTTGATATTTACGGCAAGCGGAGCTGGCAAGCCAAAATGGGGCATGATCTTAGTGTTCTGGAGTTCTCCGTACCTCTGCTATATCAAGAGCAGCAGCCATTGGATTTCCTACAGCTGTTTATCGACTTCGCACGGCGACTAGAGCCGGAGCAGGGGTATGCGGGGCATGCCTACAATCTCTCGCCGACCAGTTGGGACAATGACGAGCCCTCCGAAGCCTTTATGGCGGCGCGTATGCCGGGTTTGGATGTAGGGACGGCTTGTCTGCTGGCCAATACTCCCGAGTTCAAACCTACAAGAATCAAAACTGTCAGTTGGCTAACCCTCCTGAACAACGAGCGCCTGGCGCTGGCCGGCGGGCTCGATGCCCTGCGTGCGCAACTGCCCTCCAGCCACTTTGCCTTCTACCGCTACGGCGATGGCGTGGTAATCCAGGCCGGTGCCTATCCCTATATCGCGGGTGATGCGGAAGACTCCAGGCCCGCTCCGTATGTGCTGCTGAACCACGCGCTCAAAGGCATTCGCTATGGAACCATCGGCTCGCTACACGGCGGCTCCCACGACGGCGAATTGCGGCTGGTGGGCTGGGCGGCCGATCAATGGCTGAAACGGCTGGATGTGGAAGACAGCGAGATTCCCCGGTGGCGCGACAAACTGCTCAGCGCTGAGCCTTACCTGGACGCGACGAATACGCTGCCGGAGCGCCTGTAGGGGCTTACGTTTTCTGGGATCAAAAGTGCTCGTCAAGGCTAAACTCCCTATGAGGCGAGCCTGACAGAAAAATAAATATGTCCCCTTTTTCCTTCTTTTTCCTTACCTAAACGACTACATCAGCCTCCGCCCAAACCCACCTCCCACGAACAAGCCCCTTCAGCTCATCGACGCTAAGAGTTCGATCACGCCTGCGATGAACAACTGCATGGCAATTTGCACAGAGGGGCACCAGGTCAGTTTCAGGGTTCACGGCTTTGGGGGCTTCGAACTCAGAAATGGGCTGCGTGTGGTGAACGTGGATAAAACCCTTCGCGTACTCGCCGTATGCCTTTCCGAAATCAAAACCGCACGCCTTGCAAGCTACACCATGAATCGCAATTGCTTGGAGACGCAGCGTTGGGTCACGCTCGTAGCGGACCCCGTAGTAGGTGGACAGACTGCCCTCGGTGCGAGACTCGAAGCCCCCCAAAGCTCTATCGCCCCAACTCTCGGCAACCTGCAAAGGCTTAATCTCGGCCCTTGCCAGGATGCTATCAAAGGTGACCTGTCCAATCTCCCGGACACCACTACGCCAGTAGTTGCTGGCCTTCGATGGCGGAATGGGCTCTAGGTAGCTATTCCCTTCTTTTGCCAGGACTGCCTGCTCAAATGGCTGAAAACTCTCGATCAACGCGAAGAGATCACCTTTCGAGCTTTCAGGGTCAGGGTAAACCTTGCCGATACGCGCAATACCAAAGTAATGCGGCTGAGCACTGAGGCGCTGATCAGCAAAAGACTTATCTGTCAGCTTGCCCTTGTAGTAAACCACCTGCACCCCTGGCTTAAGGATGGCGCTGTATCGCCTTGGGTAGTGGTAGACAGCTCCAGTTTCGTCGTCCCAGATCGACACATCATTCTCAGCGATAACGGCGGGCATAGCTGCAGAGTCCTTTCATGATGGTTGAGCGACAGCCTATCAGGCACCTGCCCAAAATCGAACCTGGCAAAGAGCGGGAGCAATGCTCCTCTACCAGAAACCTATACCTACTTGAGATCGTTAGGCATGTAGCGAAAAGGCATGCCCAATTCACCACAACAGCCTAGCCAGACAAGGCGGATAGTACGGCACAGACGCTCATAGTTAAGGCCTGTGTGAATTCGGCTCAGTGGACATACCAGCTCACATTAGAGACTCCTCCAACCCCCGGCCTCGCCGGGGGCACCGCCTCCGTCGGTTATCGGTGTCTGCGTGCGTATTCCACCTCGAACAGCGACAGCAGGGAGCCGGTGATGCGGCAGATGCTTTCACCGGGTTCTTCGGTTTCGTCGAGCAGGTCGAGGACGCTCAGCGTTCCGATCGCCGACTCCAGACGGCGGCGGGCGGTGTCGAACAGGTCTTCGCTGGCTGCGCTGCAGTCCAGGTAGAGGGTGGCGCAGCCGGGATGCTGGTTGCATTGCGAGGTGCGTCGCAGGGGGATGAAGGTGGAAGGGGACTGTGCGGTGACGGTTTTGCCCGTACAAGGTGCCGCTCCGGCAAGGTGCGAAGCGCTTCACAAAATGCCAAACAGAGGGCGAGCGCATCCCATCGCCAACACGCAATCGCCTTGAATGGCCGCTTCGATTCCTCGTCATGCGGGGATGCCGTGCCCGGCTCCAGCGCATCGCCACCCACACCGGAAACCCTATGCCCTACCGCGTTCTCCTGCTCATCCTGGCCCTGACGCCCGCCCTCGCCTCCTCCGCCACCCTGGACGAACGCCTGGGCGACCTTGAACACGCCTTCAAGCCCGACCTCGACGGGACGACAAGCGCAAAGCCGGCCAGCCCGTCGCCGGAGCGGTTCAAGCTGGCGCCGCTAGGTAGCGTGGTGCGCAAGAAAGAGTGCGCGACGTCGAGCCTGCCGGATGAGCAGTCCAGCTGCGCGGCGCTGGAGTTCTGCACGGACTGCGCGCAGTAAGCGCGCCTCCAGGCGGAGCGCCGGCAATCTCACTTGGCGAACAACTGGTCCATGTCGCGGAAGCTCTTGAACTCCAGCGCGTTGCCGCAGGGGTCGAAGAGAAACAGCGTGGCCTGCTCGCCGACCTGGCCCTTGAAGCGGATGTAGGGCTCGATCACGAAGCGGGTGCCGCGCTGCTTCAGGCGTTCGGCCAGGGCGTGCCAGTCGTCCCAGGCGAGGACCACGCCGAAATGCGGCACCGGCACGTCGTGGCCGTCCACCGGGTTGCTGCCGGCGTGGCGCTGGGAGTCGGTCTGCGGGTGCTGGTGGATGACCAACTGGTGGCCGAAGAAGTCGAAGTCGACCCAGTGCTCGGCGGAGCGGCCTTCGCTCAGGCCGAAGACTTCGCCGTAGAAGCGCCGGGCGGCCGGCAGGTCGTGGACAGGGATGGCGAGGTGGAAGGGCATCAGGCTCATGGCGTGGTTCCTCTGTGGGTGTGCCGGAATTATTTGCCGTGCCGATTTCGATGGAAAGCGCATAATATTTCGCCTGAGCAACACTTTTTTCGAGGCTTGGATGATCCGCGAACTCCGCACCCTGGTCGCCGTGGCACGCCGGGGCTCCTTCGCCGCGGCGGGGGAACAGGTGGGGCTGACGCAGTCGGCGGTGAGCGCGCAGATCCGCGCGCTGGAACGCAGCGTCGGCGTCGAGTTGTTCCAGCGCACGCCGCGCGCGGCGCACCTGAACGAGGCCGGGCGGCAGGCGGTGCGTACGGCCGAGCAGATCCTCGCGCTGTTCGACGGCATCGGCCAGGGCGACAGCCCGCGCGGACGCCTGCGCATCGGTGCGGTGAACACGGCGCAGACCGGGCTGCTGCCGGAGGTGCTCAAGCGCCTCGCCGAACAGGCGCCACACATCGAGCCGCAGGTGGTGCCGGGCGTCTCGCTGCACCTGCTGGACCAGGTGGACGCCGCCGAACTGGACCTGGCGATCCTCATCCGCCCGCCGTTCAACCTGCCGCGCGGGCTCTCCGCGCAACGGGTCGAGCGCCAGCCGTTCGTGCTGATCGCGCCGCCGCAATGCACTGCGACGGATGCGCTGGAATTGCTGCGCACGCAACCGTTCATCCGCTACGACCATATGTCCTTCGGCGGTCGCCTGGTGGGCGATTTCCTCGAGGCGCAACAGCTCAGGCCACGCCTGGTGATGGAGCTG
Source organism: Pseudomonas sp. TZ252 (assembly GCF_056110345.1). Lineage (NCBI taxonomy): Bacteria > Pseudomonadati > Pseudomonadota > Gammaproteobacteria > Pseudomonadales > Pseudomonadaceae > Pseudomonas > Pseudomonas sp. TZ252. The sequence goes on from NZ_CM148566.1 coordinate 718,971, forward strand.
GATGAGATCGACGCGATCGCGCGGATGGTGGAGAACGGTCTCGGCGTGGCGCTGCTGCCCCGGGCCGGGCTGTGGCTACGCGAGCCGGCGCGGGTACGGGTGATCGAACTGGGCGCGCTGGAATTCCAGCGCGAGCTGGTGATGGTCAGCCGCAGCGGTTCGGCGCAGGACGACCTGGTCGGTGAATTCCGCCGCGCCCTGCTGGCCGAGACGGCGGCTCAGGAGGCCGCGCCGACCACCGCGTAGCGCGGCGCCGGGCGCGCCAGCTCGCCGAGGAAGGTCCACAGGCGTTCGGCCTCGCCGGGTAGCGGCAGGCGGCGACGGATCAGGGTGTAGCGCAGCGGCACGTCGAAGCGCTGGCCGCCGGCGCGCACCAGGCGACGGCTGGCGAGGTCCTCGCGGACCAGGGTATGCGGCAGCCAGGCGACGCCCAGGCGCGACTGGGCGAAGAAGCGCAGCCCCTCGGTCTGGCTGGAGCTGTGATGGCGCTGGAGGAACAGGCCGCTGTCGCGCAGCAGCGGTTCCAGGGCCCAACCCAGGTGGCATTCCTCGGAGTAGCCGAGGAACGACAGCGCTTCGGTCTGCAGGCGGTCGAGATTGAACAGCGGCTGGCCGGCGGCGTCCGGCGCGCAGACCGCCACCAGTTGTTCGTGGCCAAGCTCCAGGCGCTGGAACTCGGCTTCGCTGTCGATGCCCAGGCGGCGCGACACCGCCTCGCCTTCGTCGAGCAACGCCACCACGTAGTCCACCGAGCCGTCGCGCAGGCGCGACAGGCATTGCGGCAGGTAATCGCAGTCGACGCTGAACTTGGCGCTGCGGAAGTCCGCCTGCAGGCGCGGAATCCAGTGCGGGAAGAACACCGAGGAGAGGATGTGCGGGGCGCAGAAACGAATGCGCCGCTGGGCGTCTTCGTCGCGCTCGCGGATCGACTGGCGCAGGTTGTCCAGGGCGCGCACCGCGTCCTGCGCCACGCCTTGCAACTGGCGGCCGGCCTCGGTCAGTTCGAGGGCGTGCTTGTGGCGCTCGAACACCGGCGCGCCGAGCCACTGTTCCAGGGTCTGGATACGCCGGCTGAGCCCGGACACGGAGACATGGCACTCCTGCGCCGCACGGCTGAAGCTCTTGATCCGACAGAGGACGAGGAAGTCCTTGAGCATCACCAGGTCGATCATCGTTGCGCGTTCCTCAACGGTCGGGCGTTTTCAGTCTACTTCGCGCGGCGGTGCCTGTTGCAAGGCTAAAGTTCGGTTTGTTTTGCCGATTTGGCAAGCAGCTCGTCGACTCCCGCAAAACAGACCGGGAAAAGCGGCCCACAGTAGTGAGGTCGCGCTTTTCCAGCCATCGACCCGCCCGAGCATCGTGGCCGGGCGGGTCCGCCACGAGGACAGGACCATGCAGACATCCCCCGCTCCGGCCATCGTCGCCGGCGGCGCCTACCAGCCGGTGGTGCTCCACGCCGGCATCGCCTACGTCAGCGGCCAGTTGCCGCGCCAGCACGGCGAGCTGCGCTGGACCGGCAAGGTCGGCAGCGAACTCGACCTGGAACAGGCCCGCCAGGCCGCCCGGCTCTGCGCGGCGCGCTGCCTGCTGGCGCTGGAGGAGGCGCTGGGCGGCCTGCAACGGGTCGAGCGGCTGCTCAAGGTGACCGGCTACGTCGCCAGCGCGGCGGGTTTCGTCCAGCAGCCGGCGGTGATCGATGCCGCCAGCGAATATTTCGACGAGGTGCTCGGCGCGCGCGGCGGCCACGCCCGCGCCGCCGTCGGCGTGGCCGAGCTGCCGCGCGGCGCCGCGGTGGAGGTGGAACTGATCGCGGCGGTGCGGCCATGAGCGCGCTCTTCCCCGCCGGCCCCGACGCCTTCGGTGCCGACGAACTGCTGCGCCTGCGCCGCGAGACCCCGGCCTGGGGCAGCTACGCGCACTTCGCCCATGGCTCCGCCAGCCTGCCGCCGCAGGTGCTCTACGACGCCCTCGACAGCTGGCTGGAAGCCGAGCGGCGCTGGGGCGTGCAGCGCGCCGCCGAGCATTTCGCCGAGCCCTTGCTGGCGGTCCGCGACAGCGTCGCGCGAGTGCTCGGCACCCAGCCACGGCACATCGCCCTGCTCGACTGCGCCAGCCGCGCATGGTCGGTGGCCTTTGCCGCGGCCCTGGCCGCCCATCCACGGATACGGGCGATCAGCAGCTTCGACGAATACGGTTCCAACAGCCTGTGCCTGCTCGCCGCGCGCCAGCAGCGCGGGCTGGAGCTGCGCCTGATCGACGCGCGCGGCGACGCCGCACAGCTGTTGCAACGGTTCGACGAGCAGTTGCACGACCTCGCCCCCGGCCAGACGCCGCTGCTGTCGCTCAGCGCGGTGCCCACCGGGCATGGCGCGGCTACCGCGCTGGAGGGCGTGGCCGAGCGCATCCGCGCCCATGGCGGGCTGTTGTTCCTCGATGCCAGCCATGCGGTCGGCCAGTTGCCGCTGGCGGTGGAGGCGATCGGCTGCGACGTGCTGGTGTTCCCGCCACGCAAGTGGCTGCGCGGGCCGAAGGGACTCGGCGTGCTCTATCTCGGCGAACGCGCCCTGGAGCGCCTGGCCCTACCCGACGGGCTGGACGTCGGCGGCGCGCAATGGAGTGACGCCTTCGCCTTGCAGGCACGGGATGACGCGCGGCGCTTCGAATGCTCGGAGTTCAACCCGGGGCTGCGCCTGGCGCTCAAGGCCAGTTGCGACTACCTGTTGCAGACCGACGTCCGGCGCATCGCCCGGCGCAACCGCCAGTTGCGCGAACGCATCGCCCAGCAGCTCTACCGCCGGCTCGGCTGGACGCCGCTGGAACAAGGGCCGCACGCCAGCGCGTTGATGACCTACGCGGCCCCCGAACTGAGCGGCGAGCAATGGTTGAAGCGCCTCCACGCGCGCGGCGTGAACGCCTCCTACATCGGCCCGCAGTATGCCCGCTGGGCGCTGCGCGAGCAGGCGCTACCGGGGGTACTGCGCCTGACTCCGCACTACCTGACCGACGACAGCGAGATCGAGCGCCTCGGCGAGGCCCTGGAGGATTGCCTGCGACAGCGCGCCGCCAGTTGAGCGACCTTGCGCGAATGGCAACATTGCGCCGCCGTGCCGGCGGTTGGCGCAACGCCGGGCGATTTGCGCAAGGTCTTTGTGCCGGCGGCAACGAGCGTTGCCGAATGCGCCGCGCACGGCCGCCGCCATGCGGTTTAAATCCCTCTCGTAGAACAACGCATAACGATCCCGCCAGCGACATCTTTCACCTGCCTGAGACACCGACGACTTTCGACGCCCTGGGCAGCCTTTCGGTCCGCCGCGGACCGCTCCGCCCTCAATGGAATGATGAATGGAGGAAAGACGACCATGACCGGATCCCGGAAAACCCTGATTCTCGGATGCGCCTCCACCGGCGCCAAGTTCACCCCGCGCAACCACGCCGCCACCGGCGACCGCCTGCTCGACAGCATCTGCACCGGCGCCACCATCCGCACCGCCCCCGGCGAACTGCTGGACGAAGCGCGCCAGCTCTACGAGATGGGTTGCCGCTACTACCACTATCACGCGCGCAACCCGCTGACCCAGGAACAGACCACCGACAACGACATCTACCAGGCGGTCAGCCGCGCCCTGCAGAACCGCTTCCCCGACCTGATGTTGAGCTTCGGCGCCAGCCGCAACGGCAGCGAGGTGCAGGAGAACATCCGCCGCTTCGGCGAGTGGGAGCGGGTCAGCCACTGCGCCATCCCGCTGCACCTGGGCGGTGCGCACTTCGTGACGATCCAGGCGGCCATCGAATTGCAGGTGATCTGCGAGCTGGAGAAGCAAAGGCGCAAGCTCGACCTCGACTATGCCTCCAGCCCGGCCTTCCTCGCCGACCTGCGCGACTACCAGCCGTCGACGGCGCTGGAAAAGGCCGAGTTGCAGACCCACTCCACCAGCAAGGGCGCCGACTACGGGGTGACCTCGCCGATGACCCAGTTCCAGGTCTACCGCAACGGCATCCAGGCGCGCCAGAAGCTCGGTCTGTTCCACGAGGTGGAGTGGGTGCAGCACGTGCGCAGCTACGCCATGACCCGTTTCGCCGTGGAGCACCCGCGCCTGCGCCTGGGTGGTTCCGGCCAGTTGAACGTGATCCTGCTGTTCGGCTTCTCGCCACGCCTGCCGTTCCCGGAGACCTACCAGCAGTTCCGCGCGGTGATCGAGAGCGCCAAGAGCCTGGAGTACGACATCGGCGAACCCGGGGTGCGCAAGCGCAAGGTCAGCATCACGGTCGGCGCGGCGGTGATGCCGCAGCATGCCGCGCAGCACTTCCGGCCGCTCGACGTCGGCCCTCGCGCCGGCACCCCGCTCTGCGCGCTACGCCGGCTGGCCGCCTATGCCGCGCAGGCGGACAGCCAGGTCGACGTGCTGCGGGTCGGCATGGAGGACACGCCCTACGCGGTGGACGATGACGGCCAGGTGACGCTCAGCGACAACTGCCAGTTGCTGCGCCAGGCTCTCGACGAACTGCGCGCCAACGGCGCCGAGGCCGAGCTCGACGGCGAACGGATCTTCCAGCGCATGGGCATGGAACGCACCCTCGGCGAATACCTGTCGCTGCAGCGCCTGCATCCGCTCGGCGAAGCCAACTTCACCCTCGCACGGGAGTTCGTCCAGTGACCGCCGCCCTCGCCGCGAACCCGACCCAGCGCTACCGCTGGGTCATCCTGCTGATCGCCACCTTCGCCCAGGCCTGCGCCTGCTTCTTCGTCCAGGGCATCGGCGCGATCGCCGTGTTCATCCAGAACGACCTGCAACTCTCGTCGCTACAGATCGGCCTGCTGGTGTCGGCGGCGCAGCTGGTGCCGATCGTCGGCCTGCTGGTGGCCGGCGAGCTGCTCGACCGCTACTCCGAGCGGCTGGTGGTCGGCCTCGGCACGCTGATCGTCGCGCTGGCCCTCTGCGCCTCGCTGTGGGCCACCGACTACCTGACCATCCTGCTGTTCCTGGTGGTCGTCGGCGCCGGCTACAGCACGGCGCAGCCGGGCGGCAGCAAGTCGGTGTCACGCTGGTTCGCCAAGACCCAGCTGGGCTTCGCCATGGGCATCCGCCAGGCCGGGCTGCCGCTGGGCGGCGCGCTGTCCGCCGCGCTGCTGCCGTACCTGGCGGGGATCTACGGCTGGCGCAGCGCATTCCTCGCCGGCGGCCTGGTAGCGTTCCTCGGCGCGCTGGCCTTCATGCTCTTCTACCGCACCCCGCCGGACGCCCCCGCGCCCGGCGCGAACCCCGCCGAACGCGACCTGGGCGCGGTGGTGAAGTCGCGGCTGGCGATGATCACCGATCCAGCGATGAAGAACATCGTCTGTTCCGGGGTGGCGCTGATCTCGGTGCAGTACGGCATCCTGGTGTTCACCGTGCTCTACCTGCACGAGACCCTGGAGATCGGCATCGGCATGGCCGCGACCCTGCTGTTCGTCGCCCAGGGCAGCGGCGTCGCCGGGCGCATCCTGCTGGCCGCCTGGAGCGACCGCTGCCGCGCCGGGCGCTACTTCCCGGTGATGGTCTGCCTCGGCGCGGTGATCCTCGGCCTGCTGGCGCTGGTCCTGCTGCCCCTGCAATCGCCGTTGGGGATGGGCCTGGTAGTGGCCTGGCTGGGCTTCTTCGGCTTCGGCTGGTACGGTCCCTGGGTGGCCTATGTGGCGGATACCGCGCCGGTCGGCAAGACCGGCTTCGCCCTCGGCCTGGCGATGGCCATCAACCAGTTGGCGATCGTTCTCGCGCCGCCGGCGCTGGGGCTGCTCAAGGACTTCAGCCACAGCTTCGTCCCCGGCTGGCTGGCGCTCTGCCTGATGGCGGCGGTAGCCCTTGTGGTCACCGCCTGGAGCGGCCGCGGCCTGCCCACCGCGCTGCCACAGAAGCACTGAAGCGATGACGGCCACGGCCGAGGAGGCACGATGCGCGCGATCCTGTTCGATGTGTTCGGTACCCTGGTGGACTGGCGTTCCAGCCTGATCGAGCAGTTCCAGGCGTTGGAGCGCGAACTCGGCGGGACCCTGCCCTGCGTGGAACTGACCGACCGCTGGCGCCAGCAATACAAGCCGGCGATGGACCGGGTACGCAACGGCCAGGCGCCCTGGCAGCACCTCGATCAGTTGCACCGGCAGAGTCTCGAGGCCCTGGCCGGAGAGTTCGGCCTGGCGCTGGACGAGGCCCTGCTGCAACGCATCACTGGCTTCTGGCACCGCCTGCGGCCGTGGCCGGACACGCTCGCCGGGATGCACGCGCTGAAGGCCGACTACTGGCTCGCCGCGCTGAGCAACGGCAACACCGCGCTGATGCTCGACGTCGCGCGGCACGCCGGGCTGCCCTGGGACATGCTGCTGTGCGCCGACCTGTTCGGCCACTACAAGCCCGACCCGCAGGTCTACCTCGGCGCCTGCCGCCTGCTCGACCTGCCGCCGCAGGAGGTGATGCTCTGCGCGGCGCACAACTACGACCTCAAGGCCGCGCGCGCCCTCGGCCTGAAGACCGCGTTCATCGCCCGGCCGCTGGAATACGGCCCCGGCCAGTCCCAGGACCTCGCCGCCGAGCAGGACTGGGACCTGATCGCCAGCGACCTGCCGGACCTGCACCGGCAACTGGCGGCCTCGGCCTGACCGACTTCCTACTTCCTGCCCCCTGAACCGCTCGCCCAACCCGCGCGCCACGGCGCGCCGGGAAAGGCGCGCGCAGCGCCGGCACGCGTCCGGCAGGAGCTTCGTCATGTCCGCGAAGGATACCCCGGCCCCCCAGGCCGCCGAGCCCGGTCGCGCCCAGCCGGTCGAAGTCCCCGGCGGCGGCCACTGGTGGCGCCGCCTGCTGGCCTTCGCCGGCCCCGGCTACCTGGTCGCGGTGGGCTACATGGACCCGGGCAACTGGGCCACCGACGTCGCCGGCGGCGCGCAACTGGGCTACCTGCTGCTCTCGGTAATCCTGCTCTCCAGCCTGATGGCGATGCTGCTGCAGGCGCTGTCCGCGCGCCTGGGCATCGCCAGCGGCCTGGACCTGGCCCAGGCCTGCCGCGAACGCTACTCGCCGAGCACCTGCCGCCTGCTGTGGCTGGCCTGCGAGACGGCGATCATCGCCTGCGACCTGGCCGAGGTGATCGGCACCGCCATCGCCCTGAAGCTGCTGTTCGGCCTGCCGCTGGCCTGGGGCGCCTTGCTCTGCGTGGGCGACGCGCTGCTGGTGCTGGTCCTGATCGGACGTGGCCAGCGGCCGCTGGAGGCCTTCGTGGTGGCGTTGCTGACACTGATCTTCGCCTGCTTCGCGGTACAGTTGCTGCTCTCGCGTCCCGAACTCGGCGAGGTGCTCCAAGGGTTCTTGCCGAGCCCGCGGGTGCTCAGCGACCCGGCTGCCCTGTACCTGGCGATCGGCATCGTCGGCGCGACCGTCATGCCGCACAACCTCTACCTGCATTCCTCGCTGGTGCAGAGCCGCGCCTACCCGCGCAGCCTTGCCGGCAAGCGCCAGGCGCTGCGCTGGGCGGTGGCCGACAGCAGCCTGGCGCTGACCCTGGCGCTGCTGGTCAACGCGGCGATCCTGATCGTCGCCGCCAGCGTGTTCCACCGCAACGGGCACACCGAGGTGGTCGATATCGAGCAGGCCCACGCGCTGCTCTCGCCATTGCTCGGCCTGGAACTCGCCTCGCTGCTGTTCGCCGTGGCGCTGCTCGCGTCCGGCCTCAACTCGACGGTCACCACCACCCTGGCCGGGCAGATCGTCATGGAGGGCTTCCTCCGCCTGCGCCTGGCGCCCTGGGCGCGGCGCCTGCTGACCCGTGGCGTCGCAGTGCTGCCGGTGCTGCTGGTGACCCTGCTCTACGGCGAGGACGGCACCGCGCGGCTGCTGATCTTCAGCCAGGTGATCCTGTCGATGCAGTTGCCGCTGGCAGTGATCCCGCTACTACAGTTCGTTTCCGACCGGCGCCTGATGGGCCCGCTGGCGATCGGCGCCGGGACCCGGTGGCTGGCCTGGGCGGTAGCGCTGGCGATCGTCGGCCTGAACCTGCAACTGCTGGCCGACTTCGCGTTCGGCTGAGCATTGCCTGAGGGCACGCTGCGCGGTGCGGGACGCGCACTCAGGCAATGCTCAGCCATCGAGACCGCGGGGAAAACGGTCGGCCACCAGGTTCAAGGCGATGCCATGCTCCAGGGTGAAACCTTCGGTGGCGTCGACCACCCGCGGGATGACCTCTTCCGGGGTGCCGACGAAACCGCTGTTGCGGATGCTGACGAAGGTCCCGGCGCCGGGCAGTTCCTCGAACAGCCACTCCACCTGGGAAGGGTTGCTGTCGCCATTCGGCCATTCGATGAGGATGCGGCGGTTCGTCTGCAGGTCCTTCACTTCGATTTCCTGGGAAACCCCGTACATGTCCCAGTGCCAGCGCAGCCGTTTCCCGGCTTCGAGGCGGGCATCGCCGCGGCTGAACCAGAACCTGGCGGTGATGGCCGGATCGACGAAGGCTTCGAAGACCTCGGCGATGGGGCGGCGGATCAGCATTTCCGCCTTGGCGACGACCTGTGCGACGGCAGTCATGGCAAGTCCTCCATGGGGGTGGGCAAGGAAGCGGCCGCCGCATCGGGCGGCCGCTCGTGGCTAGTGGCTCAGGCCGGGTATTTCTCGTTCAGAGCGTAGAGGATCGCCGCCGTCTCCACATCCAGCGCGCCGTCGTAGTTCTCCGGGCGGAAATGCATCTGGAAAGCGCGCAGCAGGCTGGTGAAGTAGGCATCGTCGACCGTCGCCGGCAGCGCATAGCCGTACAGGCGGAACGCCTCCAGCAGGTCGGCGCGCGGCGGCAGGCCGTCGCGCTCGAAGCCTTCGCGATAGCGATCGCGGGTGGCGTCGTCGTACCAGGCGCCGATACCGGCCTCGTAGAGTTCCTTCCAGGGCAGCTTCGGACCCGGGTCGGACTTGCGCCCGACGGCGATGTCGGAGTGGCCGACCACGTTCTTCGGGGTCATGTCCGGGTAGCGCTGCAGGATGTTCTTCGCCAGTTGCTTGAGTGCGTTGATCTGCGAGCGCTCGTAGTCGGGGAAGGTGAACACGCCGTCGTCGTCGCGGGCGAGGTTGACGATCTCGATGCCGATGGAGGTGTCGTTGAGGTTGTCGCGGCGCGCCCAGCCGCTGACGCCGGCGTGCCAGGCGCGGTCTTCCTCGGCGACCAGGTTGAAGATGCGCTGGCCCTTGAAGCCGGCGGCCTTGTAGCTGGGGTCGTGCGGCGCTGGGATCAGGTAGTGGGCGCTGGCGGCGCCGGTGGTCAGCGCCTTGACCGAGGCGGCGAAGTCGAGCGCGGTGTAGTGCAGCACCAGGAAGCGCACGCGTTTGCCGTAGGGGGTAGTGGTGCGATAGCTGTTGTAGTCGATGGTCAGCATGGTTTTCACCTTTTTTCGGATGATGGAAAGCCTCCGGCCACAGGCTCGCCTGTAGCTAGGGACGTCGATGCAGCGATGAGGTTCAGGGGCCGGCCGAGGAAACGCGGGCCCCGGCTAAACCGGAAGGAAGAAGACCGGGCATAAAAAAGCCCGGCACGCGGCCGGGCAAAAGGGATACACCAAAGGCAAGCCCCAGCGAACTGGGGGTGCGGGGGCTCACCGAGGCCACTGAACGATGGCGTTATGACAGCACCCGGCACAACCGAACTTTAAGTTGGCCGGACGCCGTGCGGGCGCACCCCAGAGCCTTTCGCACCGGTCGCCGCCCGCTGCGTCCGGTTGCGCGGCGGGCAGAAACGACGAAGCCCGGCGCTGGGGCCGGGCTTCGAGGGCGACCACGGGAAACGTGATCATGGGAAAAAACTACCGCGAGCGTCCCGCCGCGTGCAACACCGTTCGTCCGTTGGCCGCTCTACTTTGCACTTCTTCACAAAGTTCACCAATAGCCATACAGACCCTCGACAGAGTGACTACTACTCTATCCACGCCAGGTCCGATTGCTCCTCCATCTCCTGGCATTCCCGGCCACTGTCCACCCCCGCACAGTGGCTTTTTTTCGCCTGCGCCTAGCGTCGTGCCAGCGGCGCCTCGTCCCGCGCCAGCATCAGCGCCAGGATGCAGCCGAGGAGGAACGCCTGCAGCGCCAGGCGAGCGGCCAGCAGCGTCGGCGGGAAGGATGGGAACAGGTCGGGGTGCTGCCACATGTAGAGGTTGGCCGGGGTCACGCAGAGGGTCAGGATGAACAGCCCGCACGCCGCCAGCCGGCGCCATGCCGGCACCAGCAGGGCGGCGGCGCCGAGCAGTTCGAAGACCCCGCTGACCCACACCGCCGCCAGCGGCCAGGGCACGTAGGGCGGGACGATGCCGACGAAGAAATCGGTGAAGACGAAATGGCCCAGCCCACCCAGCAGGAACCAGGCGGACACGAAGGCCACGAGCAGCGTGCGAGCGGGCGACGGCATGGATAACCTCGGCGCGGCGATGGAACGGCAATCCTGCCACGCGCCGCCGACGCCAGGCCCATAACCTTTGCCCGGTTGGCAGGCGTCCGCCGAAACAAATGCTCAAACATTCCCGCCGCCGGGGCGACATCTGCTCAAAAAATGTCCTGGCCTTTCTTCGTCGAAAGACATACAATCCGGGACTGCGTACCAAACTGAAAGTCAATCAGGCTTTACCCCACGACCGGGCCCACAGATGAAAAGGGCTCTACCATCGGGGTTACAGCCTTCCGATGGTTCTTCGGTCGCCACTCTTCTGAAGCAATCCCCTGCCATGCAGGGCCGATGGGAAGACCGGCGTCCCGCAATACCACCCGCAGATTGATCAGGATCCTGGCCTGGAAACTTTCCTGCCAATCGATCCTCTGATTAGTACCTGAACTGCCAGCTTGCTCTTTTCGAAAAAAGCCGGCATAACCAGTACGTTCCCCCGACACAAAGCTTTCTTGGCACTGTCACGGAGCGGGAACATTTGCAATATACGCTGCTCCATAAGCGTGAAAGTAAAGGAACATAAGAATATGTCTATTCAACATCGTACTCAGGATGCAATTCGCACCCTAACCGCCGCATTTGCGCCGTTCGACTGCCTGATCCAGGCAACTCGTAAAGGAAACTTCAGTTTCACCATCGTTGACCAGCATGGCGTGGCCTGCCACAGCGAGCGCCTGTATCCGGAGCAGTACGACGACTCCGGCAAAATGGAAGAAGTGATCAATCGAGTTCGCAAGAAAACACTGGCTGCCTGAATCATGCAAGCATCAGCGCGAATGCAAGGAAAAGCCCCGTCCCCGACGGGGCTTTTTTGTGGGACAGCGAAAAGTACAGGTTAAGTTGAAGAAAGTTCCCACGCAGGAAATAAATATTTACTTATTCCTTTTTAAATATTTCCTCGCCAACTTCGTCATATTCCCGCGGCCAGGGGAAACAAGCGCAGGCCGTTTCTCCCGTACTCCACTCAGACGATCGCCAGGTTTCGCTTGCGGGTAGGCGGCGGAAACGCCTGGTCGAGCGCCCGCAGGTCATCGGCGCTCAGTTCCAGGTCGGCCGCCGCTGCATTCTGGCGGATGTGAGCGGACGTCACCGCCTTCGGGATCGCGATCACCCCCTGCTCCAGTAGCCAGGCCAGGGCGACCTGGGCGCTGCTGGCGTCGTGGCGCGCGGCGATCTCGCCGAGCGCCGGGTGCCGTAGCAGCCTGCCGCCCTGCCCCACCGGACAGTAGGCCATCACCGGCATGCCGCGCTCCTGGCACCAGGGCAGCAGGTCGTATTCGATACCGCGTTCCTCCAGGTTGTACATCACCTGGTTGGCGGCACAGGCGCTGCCGTCCAGTTCGTACATGTCGCCCAGGTCGAAGTTGGACACGCCCCAGCGCAGGATCTTGCCCTGGTCGCGCAACCGCTCGAAGGCTTCGATGGTTTCCTCCAGCGGATACCGGCCCTGCCAGTGCAGCAGGTAGAGGTCGATGGTTTCGCAACCGAGCCGGCGCAGGCTGCGCTCGCAGGCCGCCGGCAGACCCTTGCGGCTGGCGTTGTGCGGGTAGACCTTGCTGACCAGGAAGACCTCTTCGCGGCGTCCCGCGATAGCCGCGCCGACCACGTCTTCGGCGCCGCCCTCGGCGTACATCTCGGCGGTATCGATCAGCGTCATCCCCAGTTCGATGCCTTCGCGCAGCGCCGCGACCTCGCGCTTGCGTTCTCCGGGCTGCTCGCCGATATGCCAGGTACCCTGGCCGATGGCGGCGACCTCCTGGCCATCGATCAGCGTGAGCGTTTTCATGCAGCGTCTCCTGTGGTGAATGGACGGGGCCTCATGCCCAGGGATCATAGCTGCCGAAGCTCCAGACGTGGCCCTCCGGATCGCGGCAAGTGAAGCCGCGACCGCCGTAGTCCTCGTCCTTGATGTCGATGACGATCTCGGCGCCGGCGGCCTGGGCGCTGCGGAACAGGGCGTCGGGATCGGCGACCACCAGGTAGAGGCTCTGGGTATTGCCGCCGGCTTCGTCGACGTGCCGCATCAGCCGACCGTAGGCGTTGTCGCGGACGCTCGAACCGAGCATCAGCATGCCGTTGGCGCCGTTCGGGCTGGCGTAGGTCAACTCGGCGTGGAGCACCTGTCCGTCCTCGCCGGGCACCACCAGCTTGCGCTGGAAGCCAAAGGTCCGGCACAGCCAGTCGATGGCGGCCGGCGCATCGCGGTAACGCAGGCAGGGAATGACGCTAGCGACGGTGTTGCTGGCGGGCGTGTGCATGGCGCATACCTCCGGGGGAAAGCACGACCACCAGCATAGACGCTGGACCGGGTCGCCCCCGAGGCACGGATGGGCGGCGCGCCCTTCAGCGCAGCAGCGCCAGCACCCCGCCGAGCAACGGCACTCCGGCGGCGCAAGGCAATGCCCAGCGTGGCCGCCAGGCGAGCAGCAGGACTAGCGTGCCGGCCGCCAGCATCAGCAGGCAGGACCAGAAGACGATGCCGATCTCCACGCCCTGCCGGTGGATCGAGAAGGCCAGTGCCAGGCCCAGGTCGAGCAGCGCCACGCCGCGTAGCAGAAGCACCCGGGAAGCCGACGGCTCGTGGCCGAGGAGGTTCTTGTGGTGGCGGTTCATGGCCAGGCAGAGAGCGGTGAAAGCCAGCAGGTTGAGGCCGAAGACCAGCAGCATCAGGCCACCTCCTGGACGTTCAGGCGTCGCCGGACGGGCTTGCTCGACGCTTGCCGACGTCGCCAACCTAGCCAGGCGCAGAGCAGGCCGAGGCCCAGCAGGCTGAGGTCGACGCCGGCCAGCACCCAGTCGCCGCGCTGCAGGCTGGCCAACAGGTTGCCTTCCGGGCTACGCAGCAGGCCGAGCAGCGGCAGGCCCAGCGCCAGCACGGCGGCGAGGCGCAGTTGCGTGCGACCGAGGGTCCCGCTGTTGCGGCGGACGATGGCCCACAGCGCGACCAGCGCCCAACTGGCGCAAAACACGCGGATCTCCCAGGTGTCGCGGCCGGCCAGTTGCGTCGGCAGCAGGCGGTTGCCCCACAGCAGCGCCAGGCTGGCCAGCGGCAGGCCGCCGCAGACCGCCAGGTTCAGCGCCCGCACCAGACCAACGCCACGACTGCCGCGGACCTCGCGCTTGGCCAGCCAGACCTGCAACCCGCCGAAGATCATCATCGCCCCGGACAGCCCGAGCAACAGGTACATCCAGCGCACCAACTGGCCACCCCACTGGATCATGTGCAGGCCGGTCAGCCAGCCGTAGGTGGCGTAGCCGGGCGCATAGGACGGCTGGGCATGCAGCAGTTCGCCGCTGGAGGCATCGAAGTTGACCGTGCGCTGGTCGTCGAGGATGCGCGAGGCGTCGCGCCGGCGGATGTCCACGGTGGCCGCCTCGTCATAGGGATGGTGGACGCTGATCCAGCCCGGCGCGCCGCCGTCGCCCCAGACCTTGCCGGCCTCGACGATCAGGCCGTCTATGGACGCCGGCGGCCCCGCCGGGCGGCCGACTTCCTCGCGTTCGTAGGAGCCCTGCACTTCATGGAAGAAGCGCTCGCCATCGTTCTGGTAGACCACCTGCAGGCCCGCCTGCATGTAGTAGACGATGAAGATCACCAGGCCGGTGTAGGCGATCATCAGGTGGAACGGCAGGCCGATCACCCCCAGCACGTTGTGCGCGTCGAGCCAGGCGCGCTGCCGCGCCGCCTGCGGGCGCAGGGTGAAGAAGTCCTTGAAGATCCGCCGGTGCACGATGGTCCCGCTGACCAGCGCCACCAGCATCAGCATCCCGGCGATGCCGACGATGTACAGGCCGACCATGCCGGCGTGCAGGTCGTAGTGCAGGGTGAAGAAGAACTCGCCGCCGACTGTCTTCGGCAGCGGCTGGCCGCTCACCGCGTCCAGCTGGAAGACCTTGAACTCGCTGCCGTCGCGTGGCTCCCAGCCGGCGTTCCAGTAGGGCGCCCGCTCGCTCGGCGGCAGCATCCACCAGGCATGGGCATCGGGGGCGCGCTGGCGCAACCAGTCGCGCACCTGGTCGGCGCCCAGCGACTGCGCGCCGGGCAGGTGCAGGTCCGGCTGCATCCAGCGGGTCAGCTCCTTGTCGAAGCTGGCCAGGCTGCCGGCGAAGACGATGACGAACAGCAGCCAGCTGACCAGCAGCCCCGACCAGGTATGCAGGCCGGACATCGATTGACGCAGGTTCATGGACGCGCTCCGTAGTCGAGGCCGAGCCAGGCCAGGCCGCCCAGCGCCAGGCTGGCCAGCGCCAGCACCCAGCAGGCGCGCCAGGCGCTGCGCGCGGCGAAGGCGTAGACGATGGCCGCGACCCACACGGCGAAGCAGCCGAGGCTGCCGAACGAGACCCGGTCGGGACGCGGCAGCGGCAGGTAGATGCTCAGGCAGGCGGTGACCGCATAGGCCAGCGCGTAGCCAAGCAGGACCGCGACGAGGATGCGGCCGGTGACGGACAGTCCGCCGGCCAGGGCCTGGCTGGTCATGGGGCGGCGTCCCGGGTGGAAACAGGGCCTTGCATCGTCGCTACCTCGTCTGGCTGGCACGGCGACGCCGCGCTCGCGGGTGGCGAGGCGGTCGTCGATTCGGAAGGTTTGCGACTGTATCTCAATTACGTTCGCATTTGTACTTGCTCCAGACGACCGCCAGGTCGCGTCGCGCCAGGGATTGCCGGGGTCCGACGAGTGCGGGTCGTATCCCGTCGCATTCGTCCGCCGCGCCATACGTCCATCTCCGCTCTGCGCAAGCGCGCCGAGCTTGGTAATATCGGCTGTTTGCGGTTTCGGCTGGTTTCGCCGAAGGACATACCGGATGACTTCACCCTCCGCCCCAGACACCCAGCTCAGCCTGGCCATCGACCCGGCCCGGCCGTATGCGCGGCTGACCCTCGGCAGCCACGTGCACAGCGGCTACGACCTGCGCAGCGGACGCATGCAGAGCATTTCCCGGCACCGTGCGGCGCTGGCCTTCATCTATGCCGGCGAGGCGGTTTCCGGGCGTCCCGGCAGCGAGCCACGGGAGGCCCAGCGGCGTATCGAACGGCGTCCGGCGCACGAGCAGGAATACCGCGAGACCCTGCGCCGCCTCGGCTTCAAGCCGGCGACCCGGCGCAGCGACGCGCTCGAGGAGAGCGCCGGCGAGATGTTCGAACTGCCCGGCGACAACGCCTGGCTGCACTTCATGCAGGACGACCTGCCGCGCCTGCGCCAGCAGGGCTGGTTCATCGACATCCGCGCCGACTTCGCCTACGACCTGACGCCCATCGACGCCTGGTACGCCGAGGTCGAGGAAGCCGACGACCGCCAGTGGTTCGAGCTGGAACTGGGCATCCAGGTCGCCGGCCAGCGGGTCAGCCTGCTGCCGGCGCTGACCGAGCTGATCCGCCGCAGTCCGGCCCTGCTCGATCCGCGCGCCCTCGCCCGGCACGCCGACGAAGAGCAACTGGTGCTGCGCCTGGAACTCAACCCGCCGCTGCGCGTGGCGCTGCCCTTCGGCCGCCTGAAGCCGGTGCTGGCGGCGCTTTCCGACTTCTACCTGGGCGACCCCGAACCGCAGCGCAAGCTGCGCCTGGGCGCACCGGACGCGGCGCGCCTGGCCGATCTCGACGAGTTGCCGCTGGCCTGGGAAGGCGGCGACAACCTGCGCGACTTCGCCCGCCGCCTACGCAGTTTCCAGGCTCGTCCGGCGACCCCGCCACAAGGCCTGCGCGCCGAACTGCGGCCCTACCAGCTCGAAGGCCTGAGCTGGATGCAGACCCTGCGCGAACTCGACAGCGGCGGCGTGCTGGCCGACGACATGGGGCTGGGCAAGACCTTGCAGTCGCTGGCCCACATGCTCCTGGAAAAGCAGGCCGGGCGGCTCGACACGCCGGCGCTGGTGGTGATGCCCACCAGCCTGATCCCCAACTGGCTGGACGAGGCCGAGCGCTTCGCCCCCGATCTGCGCGTGCTGGCCCTGCACGGCGCCGGCCGGCGCCGCGACTTCGCCCGCATCGACGAGCACGACCTGGTGCTGACCACCTATGCCCTGCTGCCACGCGACGCCGCCGAGCTGGGCAAGCGGCGGTTCCACCTGCTGATCCTCGACGAGGCGCAGAACATCAAGAACGCCACCACCAAGGCCGCCGTCGCCGCCCGCGAGCTGGCGGCACGGCATCGCCTGTGCCTGACCGGCACGCCGCTGGAGAACCACCTCGGTGAACTCTGGTCGCTGTTCCATTTCCTGATGCCCGGCTGGCTCGGCGACGCCCGCCAGTTCGCCCAGGACTACCGCACGCCGATCGAGAAGCACGGCGACGAGGCACGCCTCAGTCACCTGGCCGCGCGCCTGCGGCCGTTCCTGCTGCGACGGACCAAGGAACAGGTGGCCTCGGAACTGCCGCCGAAGAGCGAGTTCACCCAGTTCGTCGAACTCAGCGAGGCGCAACGCGAACTCTACGAGACCGTGCGCCTGGCGCTGGACCGCAAGGTCCGCGAGGAGATCGCCCGGCGCGGCCTGGCGCGCAGCCGCATCGTGATCCTCGAGGCGCTGCTCAAGCTGCGCCAGGTCTGCTGCGACACGCGCCTGCTGCAACGCCAGGAAGACGGCGCGCGCAGCGGCCGGGCGCTCAGCTCGGGCAAGCTGGCCTACCTGCTCGACATGCTCGACGAACTGATCGCCGAGGGTCGCCGGGTCCTGCTGTTCTCGCAGTTCACCTCGATGCTCGCGCTGATCGAGGACGCCCTGCGCCAGCGCGGCGTCGACTACGTCCTGCTGACCGGCGAGACCCGCGACCGCCGCGCCCCGGTACAGCGCTTCCAGAGCGGCAAGGTGCCGGTGTTCCTGATCAGCTTGAAGGCAGGCGGGGTCGGCCTCAACCTGACCGCGGCGGACACCGTGATCCACTACGATCCCTGGTGGAACCCGGCGGTGGAGAACCAGGCCAGCGACCGCGCCTACCGCATCGGCCAGGACAAGCCGGTGTTCGTCTACCGGCTGATCGCCCGCGGCACGGTGGAAGAGAAGATCCAGCACCTGCAGCAGGAAAAGGCCGCCCTCGCCGACGGCCTGTTCAGCGAAGGCAACGGCGACGGCTGGAAGCTCGACGAGGCCGATATCGACGCGCTGTTCGCGCCCTTGCCCAAGGCGCTCTGAGGGCCGCCCGGATTCAGCGCGCGACGCCGCGGTAGACGTAGGTCATCGGCCGCGGCCCGGGCAGGTAGCCCTGTTCCAGCTCGTCGATGCGAAAGCCGGCCTCGCGCAGCAAGGCCGGCATGTCGCGGTCCAGGTGGCAACCGCCGGCCAGCGGTTTCCACCAGGGCGTCAGGCGCCGTTGCCAGGCCAGCACCGAGGCGTCCGGCGCGCGCCCATGCTCGCAGAACAGCAATTCGCCGCCACGCTTCAGCACCCGACGCATCTCGCCCAGCGCCGGCAGCGGCGCGGCGATGGAGCAAAGGGTGAAAGTGCAGACGATGGTGTCGAAGCTTTCCGCCTCGGCGCGGATCTCGCCAAGCTCGAGGGCGACCATTTCCACAGGGATGCCGATTTGCGCCGCGCGCTCGCGGGCCAGCGCCTGCATTTGCGCGGCCGGGTCGACGCCGACGATCGCCGACACCTTCGCCGCGTCGTAGAAGCCCAGGTTGAGCCCGGTGCCCAGACCGATCTCCAGCACCCGCCCATGGGCGCGCGGCACCAGCAGCGAACGCTGCTTCATCACGTCGCCCATGCCGCAGGCGAAGTCGATCAGGCGCGGCAACACGTAACGGTCATAGATGCCCACGAAACTCTCTCCTGGCACAGCGGCTGGAGGGGAAAGCATAGACCAGCGATGCATTAGACGATTGTCGACAATCAAGCGACGAATGATTGACCCCACGCAATCCAGGCGGTAGCTTTCGCAAACATTGTCGACACATCGACCCGAACAGCCAGTACCATGACCCAGAACCCACCCCCTCTCGAGATTGCCCATGACGACGGAGAGACCTTGTCGGAACACGTCTTCCGCAAGATCCAGAGCGCCATCGTCAGCGGCGAGATCGCGCCGGGCAGCAAGATCTCCGAGCCGGAGCTGGCGCGCACCTACGGCATCAGCCGCGGCCCGCTGCGCGAGGCGATCCACCGCCTGGAAGGCCTGCGCCTGCTGGTGCGGGTGCCGCATGTCGGGGCGCGGGTGGTGTCGCTGAGCCACGCCGAGCTGATCGAGCTCTACGAGATCCGCGAGTCCCTGGAAGGCATGGCCTGCCGACTGGCCGCCGAGCGCATGAGCCAGGCCGAGATCGACGAGTTGCGCCGGGTGCTCGACACCCACGAGCGCGACGAGGCGTTCCAGGCCGGGCGCGGCTATTACCAGCAGGAAGGCGACTACGACTTCCACTACCGGATCATCCAGGGCAGCGGCAACGCCACTCTCACCCGCATGCTCTGCGGCGAGCTCTACCAACTGGTGCGGATGTACCGCATCCAGTACTCGACCACGCCGAACCGGCCGCGCCAGGCCTTCGCCGAACACCACCGCATTCTCGACGCCATCGCCGACCGTGACGGCGAACTGGCCGAGCTGCTGATGCGCCGCCACATCAGTGCGTCGCGCCGCAATATCGAGCGCCAGCTGGAACCCCAGCCGGCGAAGCTCGCCTCCGCTTCCTCCACCGTCTAAGAGGTCCGTGATGAGCCAGACGTCCCTTACCCCCGGCCAGCGCTTCCGCGAAGCCGTGGCCACCGAACACCCGCTGCAGGTGGTCGGCACCATCAACGCCAACCACGCCCTGCTGGCCAAGCGCGCCGGCTTCAAGGCCATCTACCTGTCCGGCGGCGGCGTCGCCGCCGGTTCCCTGGGCCTGCCGGACCTGGGTATCAGCGGCCTCGACGACGTGCTCACCGACGTGCGCCGGATCACCGACGTCTGCGACCTGCCGCTGCTGGTGGACGTCGACACCGGCTTCGGCTCCTCGGCGTTCAACGTCGCCCGCACGGTGAAGTCGATGATCAAGTTCGGCGCCGCCGCGATGCATATCGAGGACCAGGTCGGCGCCAAGCGCTGCGGCCATAGGCCGAACAAGGAGATCGTCTCGCAGCAGGAGATGGTCGACCGCATCAAGGCCGCCGTCGATGCCCGCAGCGACGACTCCTTCGTGATCATGGCGCGCACCGACGCGCTGGCCGTGGAAGGCCTGCAGGCCGCCATCGACCGCGCCTGCGCCTGTGTCGAGGCCGGTGCCGACATGATCTTCCCGGAAGCCATGACCGAACTGGCCATGTACAAGGAATTCGCCGCCGCGGTGAAGGTGCCGGTGCTGGCCAACATCACCGAGTTCGGCGCCACCCCGCTGTTCACCACCGACGAACTGGCCTCCGCCGACGTGTCCCTGGTGCTCTACCCGCTGTCGGCCTTCCGCGCCATGAACAAGGCGGCGGAGAACGTCTACACCGCGATCCGTCGCGACGGCACCCAGAAGAATGTGATCGATACCATGCAGACCCGCATGGAGCTGTACGATCGCATCGATTACCACAGCTTCGAGCAGAAGCTCGACGCGCTCTTCGCGCAGAAGAAGAACGCCTGAACATCGAGCCCGGCGTGCGCCTGAGCGCCGGTCCGCGAACCCCGTGAAACCGAGTTGCAGCATCCAGAAAAAGTTCAAGAAAGGAGAGAGCAATGGCTGAAGCAAAAGTACTGAGTGGCGCCGGCCTGCGTGGCCAGGTGGCCGGTCAGACAGCCCTGTCCACCGTCGGCCAGGAAGGCGCCGGCCTGACCTACCGTGGCTACGACGTCCGCGACCTGGCGGCGGCGGCGATCTTCGAGGAAGTCGCCTACCTGCTGCTCTACGGCGAACTGCCGAACAAGCAACAGCTCGACGCCTACCTGAAGAAGCTCCAGGGCCAGCGCGACCTGCCGCAGGCGCTGAAGGAAGTTCTCGAACGGATTCCCAAGGACGCCCACCCGATGGACGTGATGCGCACTGGCGCCTCGGTCCTCGGCACCCTGGAACCGGAGCTGAGCTTCGACCAGCAGCGCGACGTCGCCGACCGCCTGCTCGCCGCCTTCCCGGCGATCATGACCTACTGGTACCGCTTCACCCACGAAGGCCAGCGCATCGACTGCAACAGCGACGAGCCGACCATCGGCGGGCACTTCCTCGCCCTGCTCCACGGCAAGAAGCCCAGCGAGCTGCACGTGAAGGTGATGAACGTCTCGCTGATCCTCTACGCCGAGCATGAGTTCAACGCATCCACCTTCACCGCGCGGGTTTGCGCCTCGACCCTGTCCGACCTGTACTCCTGCGTCACCGGCGCCATCGGCTCGCTGCGCGGCCCGCTGCACGGCGGCGCCAACGAGGCGGCGATGGAACTGATCGAACGCTTCTCTTCGCCGCAGGAAGCCACCGCCGAGCTGCTGAAGATGCTCGAGCGCAAGGACAAGATCATGGGCTTCGGGCATGCCATCTACAAGGATTCCGACCCACGCAACGAAGTGATCAAGGGTTGGTCGAAGCAGCTCGCCGACGAGGTCGGCGACAAGGTCCTGTTCGCGGTTTCCGAGGCCATCGACAAGACCATGTGGGAGCAGAAGAAGCTGTTCCCCAACGCCGACTTCTACCACGCCTCGGCGTATCACTTCATGGGCATCCCGACCAAGCTGTTCACGCCGATCTTCGTCTGCTCGCGGACCAGCGGCTGGACCGCCCACGTCTTCGAACAGCGCGCCAACAACCGCATCATCCGCCCGAGCGCCGAGTACACCGGCGTCGAGCAGCGCGCGTTCGTGCCGCTGGAGCAACGCTGATCCACGCCGTCCGGCGCGCCGAACGCGAGCGCGCCGGACGGTTGCCGCACCCAGAATTCGAAAGGCCGGCGTGGGCTGCGCCACGGCGCGAGCGACACGCTTCCGAACACCCCGTGATTGAGTCCGAGCCATGAACAGCGCACACCGCAAACCGCTCCCCGGCACCCGCCTGGACTACTTCGACGCCCGCGAGGCGGTCGAGGCGATCCAGCCCGGCGCCTACGCCAAGCTGCCCTATACCTCCCGCGTGCTCGCCGAGAACCTGGTGCGCCGCTGCGACCCGGCGACCCTGGAGGCTTCGCTGCGCCAACTGGTCGAGCGCAAGCGCGACCTCGACTTCCCCTGGTACCCGGCGCGGGTGGTCTGCCATGACATCCTCGGGCAGACCGCTCTGGTCGACCTCGCCGGCCTGCGCGACGCCATCGCCGACAAGGGCGGCGACCCGGCCCAGGTCAACCCGGTGGTGCCGGTGCAACTGATCGTCGACCACTCGCTGGCGGTGGAATGCGGCGGCTACGACCCCGAGGCCTTCGCCAAGAACCGCGCCATCGAGGACCGCCGCAACGAGGACCGCTTCCACTTCATCGACTGGACCAAGCAGGCCTTCCGCAACGTCGACGTGATCCCGCCGGGCAACGGCATCATGCACCAGATCAACCTGGAGAAAATGTCGCCGGTGATCCAGGCGCGCGACGGCGTGGCCTTCCCCGATACCTGCGTGGGCACCGACAGCCATACCCCGCACGTCGACGCCCTGGGCGTGATCGCCATCGGCGTCGGCGGCCTGGAAGCGGAAAACGTGATGCTCGGCCGCGCCTCCTGGATGCGCCTGCCGGACATCGTCGGCGTCGAGCTGAGCGGCCGTCGCCAGCCGGGCATCACCGCCACCGACGTGGTGCTGGCCCTGACCGAGTTCCTGCGCAAGCAGAAGGTGGTCGGCGCCTACCTGGAGTTCTACGGCGAAGGCGCCTCCAGCCTGACCCTCGGCGACCGCGCGACCATCTCCAACATGGCTCCGGAATACGGCGCCACTGCGGCGATGTTCGCCATCGACCAGCAGACCATCGACTACCTGCGCCTCACCGGCCGCGACGACGAGCAGGTCGCCCTGGTGGAGGCCTATGCGCGCACCGCCGGACTCTGGGCCGACAGCCTGGTCGACGCCGAGTACGAGCGGGTACTGAAGTTCGACCTGTCCAGCGTGGTGCGCAACATGGCCGGCCCGTCCAATCCGCACGCCAGGGTCGCCACCAGCGAACTGGCGGCGAAAGGCATCGCCGGCAACCTCGAGCGGGCCCGCGCCGAGGAAGCCGAGGGCCTGATGCCGGACGGCGCGGTGATCATCGCCGCGATCACCAGTTGCACCAACACCAGCAACCCGCGCAACGTGATCGCCGCCGGCCTGCTGGCGCGCAACGCCGACCGCCTCGGCCTGGTCCGCAAGCCATGGGTGAAGACCTCGCTGGCACCCGGCTCCAAGGTGGTCACCGAATACCTGCGCGAAGCCGGCCTGCTGCCGCACCTGGAAGCCCTCGGCTTCGGCGTGGTGGCCTACGCCTGCACGTCTTGCAACGGCATGTCCGGCGCCCTCGACCCGGCGATCCAGCAGGAGATCGTCGAGCGCGACCTGTACGCCACCGCGGTGCTCTCCGGCAACCGCAACTTCGACGGGCGCATCCACCCCTACGCCAAGCAGGCCTTCCTCGCCTCGCCGCCGCTGGTGGTGGCCTACGCCATCGCCGGGACCATCCGCTTCGACATCGAGCGCGACGTGCTCGGCGTGGTGGACGGCAAGGAGATCCGCCTGAAGGACCTCTGGCCGAGCGACGAGGAGATCGACGCGGTGGTCAGGGCGGCGGTGAAGCCCGAGCAGTTCCGCCAGGTCTACATCCCGATGTTCGACATCACCCACGGCGAGCGCGAGAAGGTCGACCCGCTCTACGCCTGGCGCCCGACGAGCACTTACATCCGCCGCCCGCCGTACTGGGAAGGCGCCCTCGCCGGCGAACGCACCCTGCGCGGCATGCGCCCGCTGGCGGTGCTGCCGGACAACATCACCACCGACCACCTGTCGCCGTCCAACGCGATCCTCGCCGACAGCGCGGCGGGCGAGTACCTGGCGAAAATGGGCCTGCCCGAGGAGGACTTCAACTCCTACGCCACCCACCGCGGCGACCACCTCACCGCACAACGCGCGACCTTCGCCAACCCGAAGCTGTTCAACGAGATGGTGCGCAACGCCGACGGCAGCGTGAAGCAGGGTTCGCTGGCGCGGGTCGAGCCGGAAGGCAAGGTGATGCGCATGTGGGAAGCCATCGAGACCTACATGGAGCGCAAGCAGCCGCTGATCATCGTCGCCGGCGCCGACTACGGGCAGGGTTCTTCGCGCGACTGGGCGGCCAAGGGCGTGCGCCTGGCCGGGGTGGAGGCGATCGTCGCCGAGGGCTTCGAGCGCATCCACCGCACCAACCTGATCGGCATGGGCGTGCTGCCGCTGGAGTTCAAGCCGGGTACCACCCGCCTGACCCTGGGGATCGACGGCAGCGAGACCTTCGACGTGCTCGGCGCTCGCCGGCCGCGCGCCGACCTGACCCTGGTCATCCACCGGCGCGACGGGGAGCGGCTCGAAGTGCCGGTGACCTGCCGCCTGGACAGCGACGAGGAAGTCTCCATCTACGAAGCCGGCGGCGTACTGCAACGCTTCGCCCAGGACTTCCTGGAGGCGGCCGGCGCCTGATGGCGCCGGCGAAACACCCTGGTAGGACGGACGACGCGTAGCGTCATCCGCCGACGACCGGCAGCGGCTGTCGAACGCAGCCGCTGCCCCTGAATTCGATTGCCGAGGACGACGACGCATGGCCCACCCACCCCAGATCCGCATCCCCGCCACCTACCTGCGCGGCGGCACCAGCAAGGGCGTGTTCTTCCGCCTGGAAGACCTGCCGGAATCCTGCCGGGTCCCCGGCGAGGCGCGCGATCGGCTGTTCATGCGGGTGATCGGCAGCCCCGACCCCTATGCCGCGCACATCGACGGGATGGGCGGCGCCACCTCCAGCACCAGCAAGTGCGTGATCCTCTCGAAGAGCAGCCAGCCGGGCCATGACGTCGACTACCTCTACGGCCAGGTCTCCATCGACAAGCCCTTCGTCGACTGGAGCGGCAACTGCGGCAACCTCTCCACCGGGGCCGGCGCCTTCGCCCTGCACGCCGGGCTGGTGGATCCGGCGCGGATACCGGAAGACGGCATCTGCGAGGTGCGCATCTGGCAGGCCAATATCGGCAAGACCATCATCGCCCACGTGCCGGTGAGCGGCGGCCAAGTCCAGGAAACCGGCGACTTCGAGCTGGACGGAGTGACCTTCCCGGCGGCCGAGATCGTGCTGGAGTTCCTCGACCCGTCCGACGACGGCGAGGACGGCGGCGCCATGTTCCCCACCGGCAACCTGGTGGACGATCTGGAGGTGCCGGGGGTCGGTACCTTCAAGGCGACCATGATCAACGCCGGGATTCCCACGGTGTTCGTCAATGCCGAGGAGATCGGCTACCGCGGCACCGAGCTGCGCGAAGAGATCAACGGAGACCCGCAGCAACTGGCGCGCTTCGAACGGATCCGCGTCGCCGGCGCCCTGCGCATGGGCCTGATCAAGACCCCCGAGGAAGCCGCGACCCGCCAGCACACGCCGAAGATCGCCTTCGTCGCCCCGCCCCGCGACTACCGCACCGCCAGCGGCAAGCTGGTGGCGGCCGGCGATATCGACCTGCTGGTCCGCGCGCTGTCCATGGGCAAGCTGCACCACGCGATGATGGGTACCGCGGCGGTGGCCATCGGCACCGCCGCAGCCATTCCCGGCACCCTGGTGAACCTCGCCGCCGGCGGCGGCGAACGCAGCGCGGTACGCTTCGGCCATCCCTCCGGCACCCTGCGAGTGGGCGCCGAGGCCAGCCAGGCGAACGGCGAATGGACGGTGACCAAGGCGATCATGAGCCGCAGCGCGCGAATCCTCATGGAAGGCTGGGTGCGCGTACCCGGCGACGCCTTCTGAACCGACCTATCCTTGCCCCGGCCTTCCGCCACCGCGAAAGGCCGGGGCGTCTTGCAGCCACGACAAGAAAAACCATCCCCGAACCAGCCTGACCCGAGAGGAAACCCACCACTTACGAACCACTGGAGTACGCGATGAGTGCCAACGTCGATCTCAACCAACGTCCCGACTACGACGCCGTCCTGCAGGACATCGCCGACTACGTGCTGGACTACCGCATCGATTCCACGGAGGCCCTGGACACCGCCCGCAACTGCCTGATGGATACCCTCGGCTGCGGCCTGCTGGCGCTGCGCTTCCCGGAATGCACCAAGCACCTCGGCCCGCTGGTCGAGGGCACCCTGGTCCCGCACGGCGCGCGGGTGCCGGGCACCTCCTTCCGGCTCGACCCGGTCAAGGCCGCCTGGGACATCGGCTGCATCGTCCGCTGGCTGGACTACAACGACACCTGGCTGGCCGCCGAGTGGGGCCATCCCTCGGACAACCTCGGCGGCATCCTCGCCGTCGCCGACCACCTCTCGCAGAAACGCCTGGCCAACGGCGAAGCGCCGCTGAGCATGCGCCAGGTACTGGAAGCGATGATCATGGCCCACGAGATCCAGGGCGTGATCGCCCTGGAGAACTCGTTCAATCGCGTCGGCCTCGACCATGTGCTGCTGGTCAAGGTCGCGTCCACCGCCGTCTGCGCCAAGCTGATGGGGGCCGACCGCGAGCAACTGCTGGCCGCCCTCTCCCACGCCTTCGTCGACGGCCAGGCCCTGCGCACCTACCGTCACGCACCGAACGCCGGCTCGCGCAAGTCCTGGGCCGCTGGCGACGCGACGAGCCGCGGCGTGCGCCTGGCGGACATCGCCTTGCGCGGCGAGATGGGCATTCCCGGCGTGCTCAGCGCGCCGCAGTGGGGTTTCTACGATGTCCTGTTCAGCCACACCAGCAAGGACCTGGCGACCAAGCCCGAGGACAAGCGGCGCTTCAGCTTCCCCCAGGGCTACGGCAGCTACGTGATGGAAAACGTGCTGTTCAAGATCAGCTTCCCCGCCGAATTCCACGCGCAGACCGCCGCCGAGGCCGCCGTGCGCCTGCATCCGCTGGTGAAGGACCGCCTGCAACGGATCAGCCGCATCGTCATCACCACCCACGAGTCGGCGATCCGCATCATTTCCAAGGTCGGCCCGCTGGCCAACCCCGCAGACCGCGACCATTGCCTGCAGTACATGACCGCCGTGCCGCTGATCTTCGGCGACCTGGTGGCCGAGCACTACGAGGACGCCTTCCACGCCGCCCACCCGCTGATCGACCGCTTGCGCGAGAAAATGGAGATCGTCGAGGAGCCGCGCTACAGCCGTGAATACCTGGAGGCGGACAAGCGCTCCATCGCCAACGCCGTGGAAGTGTTCTTCGACGACGGCAGCAGCACCGGCCAGGTCGCCGTGGAGTACCCGCTCGGCCATCGCCGCCGGCGCGCCGAAGGCATTCCGCTGCTGCAGGAGAAGTTCAAGGCCAACCTGGCCACGCGCTTCCCGCCGCAGCGCTGCCAGAGGATCTTCGACCTGTGCAGCCACCAGGCATCGCTGGAAGCCACGCCGGTGAACCGCTTCATGGACCTCCTGGCGATCTGAGCGCGCCCGCCTGGAAGGCGCTGGGCGGCTGGCCGAGGACCCGGCGGAACATGGTCGAGAAGGCTGCCGGGCTCTGGTAGCCGCAGTCCAGGGCGATGGCGGTGACCGTTTCGCCGCCGGCCAGCCGCGCCAGTGCCTGCACCACGCAGGCGCGTTGCTTCCAGGCACCGAAGCTGAGGCCGGTGTAGCGACGGAAGGTGCGGTTGAAACTGCGCAGGCTGGTATGCAGCAACCCGGCCCAGCGTTCGGCGCTGGCGCGGATGTCGGGCTCGACGAGGAACGCCTCGCAAAGCGCCAGCCAGCGCGGCTCGGGCGGCAAGGGCACGTGCAGCGGCAGCGTCTCGGCCGCCGCCAGCTCATGGAGCAACAGCGTCGCCAACGCGCCGTCGCGACCTTCGGTGTCGTATTCCAGGGGCATGTCCACCGCCGCCAGCAACAGTTGCCGCAGCAGCGGCGACACCGCCAGCACCTGGCAGTGCGCCGGCATCGCCATGGCGCTGCCGGGCTCGATGTACAGGCTGCGGGTGCTCACCCCGAGCATTCGCACCTCGTGCTCGACGCCCGGCGGAATCCACACTGCGCGCTGTGGCGGCACCACCCAACCGGCGTCGCCGGTACGCACCTGCATCACCCCGCTGGCACCGTACAGCAATTGCGCGCGACGATGCCGATGGCGCGGCAGCAGGTAGCCGTCGGGATAGTCGGTACCCATGGCCACCACGGCCCGGGGCGTGGCGTCGTACTGCTCGATGGAAGCGTTGCGCATGGTCGAAGCACCTG
Organism: Pseudomonas sp. TZ252; assembly: GCF_056110345.1. NCBI lineage: Bacteria > Pseudomonadati > Pseudomonadota > Gammaproteobacteria > Pseudomonadales > Pseudomonadaceae > Pseudomonas > Pseudomonas sp. TZ252. The sequence goes on from NZ_CM148566.1 coordinate 746,614, forward strand.
GCCGAAACACGAATAGTATTGGCCAACCTCGCGAAGCGGGCCAGTCCCGGGACGCCTAAGCTGGCCTTCCGCTCTCGCTCCGGAAACCCGCCATGTTCTATCTCCTGCTCTTTCTCTGCGGCTGCCTCACCGGGGTCAGCGCCGTGTTGTTCGGCTTTGGCGGCGGCTTCGTGGTGGTGCCGCTGCTCTATCACCTGCTGCAACTCGGTCGCGCCGCCGACGACCCGCTGGCCCAGGCGGCCATGCAGGTCGCGGTGGCCACCTCGACCTGCGTGATGATCGTCAACGCCGCCCTCGCCACCTATCGCCACCGGCGCGCCGGCAGCCTGCTGCGCGCCTATGTCTGGCCGCTGGGCGCGTACATCGGTATCGGCGCGGTGCTTGGCGCGGCGCTGGTCGGCCTGGCCAGCGGCGACTTCATTCGCCTGGCCTTCGTCGCCTACCTCGCCATCACCATCCTCGACTGCCTGTTGCGTCGCGGCTTCCTCAGCCGCGCCGAGGAGCGCCAGGCGCGGCCGCTGGGCGTCGGCGAGACGCGCCTGGGCGGAACGCTGATCGGTGCGATCGCCACCTTCCTCGGCGTCGGAGGCAGCGTGATGACCGTACCACTGCTGCGCCGCTGCGGGCTGAGCATGACCCAGGCGACCTCCATGGCCAACCCGCTGAGCCTGCCGGTGGCTCTTGGCGGCACCCTTACCTACCTGGTCCTGGCCGGCTACCAGGAGCAAGGCCTGGGCCGAGGCTTCGTCGGCTACATCGACCTGCTGGCCTTCGCCACCCTGGCCGGCGGCGGCTGGCTCGGCATCCGCCTGGCGACCCCGCTGATCGGGCGGATTCCCGATGCGCTGCATGCACGGGTGTACGTCGGCCTGCTGGCGGCGGTGATGCTGAGCATGCTGGCGGGCTGATGCCCCAGCCTGGGTAGGGCGAATAACGCCAACGGCATTATCCGCCGGATGCACCGGACCGGATATCGGCGCAACGAAAAAAGGGCCTCGTCCGAGGCCCCTTTTCTTTTCCGGCGCTACACCGCTCAGGACGCCGCGCGGCTTACCGAGCCGGTGCCGGCAGGCTCCTTCGGCGCCAGGTTGAAGGCGTAGTACAGGACGGTCAGCAGCAGGATGAACGGCGGGCCGATGTAGAGGGCGATGCGGGTGTCCTCGAAGAAGGCCATCAGCACCACCACCATCACCAGGAACGCCAGCGCCAGGTAGGAACTGACCGGGTACAGCCACATGCGGTATTGCAGCTTGTCGCACTCGGCCGGGCTGAGCGTCTTGCGGAAGCGCAACTGGGCCAGCAGGATCATCGCCCAGGTCCAGATCGCGCCGAAGGTGGCGATGGAAGTCACCCAGACGAATACCTTCTCCGGCACCAGGTAGTTCAGCAACACGCCCAGCAGCAGCGCCAGGATCGACAGGATCAGCGCCCGGCGCGGTACGCCGCTGCGCGAGGCCTTGCCGAAGAAGGCCGGGGCCTGGCGATGCTGGGCCAGGCTGTAGAGCATGCGCCCGGTACTGAAGATGCCGCCATTGCAGGACGACAGTGCGGCGGTGATCACCACGAAGTTGATGATCCCGGCGGCGGTCTTGATGCCCATGCGCTCGAAGGTCATCACGAAGGGGCTGCCCTGGGTGCCGATCTCGTTCCACGGATAGAGCGACATGATCACGAACAGCGAGCCGACATAGAACAGCAGGATGCGCCAGAACACCGAGTTGATCGCGCTGGGAATGGTCTTGGTCGGGTTACGCGCTTCGCCGGCGGTGAGGCCGATCATTTCCACCCCGAGGTAGGCGAACATCACCATCTGCAGCGACATCAGCACGCCCTGGATGCCATTGGGCATGAAGCCGCCGTGGGCCCAGAGGTTGGAGATGCCGGTGGCGATGCCGTCGTTGCCGAAGCCGAAGGCGATCATGCCGATGCCGACCACCACCATCGCCAGGATGGTGACGATCTTGATCAGGGCGAACCAGAACTCGAACTCGCCGAAGGCGCGCACCGCGATGAGGTTGATCGTGCCCATGCTCGCCAGGGCCGCCAGGGCCCAGATCCAGCGCGGCACGTCGGGGAACCAGATACCCATGTAGACGGCGACGGCGGTGATTTCGGCGACACAGGTCACCAGCCAGAGGAACCAGTAGTTCCAGCCGGTGATGAAGCCCGCCAGCGGGCCCAGGTAGTCCTTGGCGTACTGGCTGAAGGAACCGGCCACCGGATTGTGTACCGCCATCTCGCCGAGGGCGCGCATGATCACCAGGATCGCCAGGCCGCCGAGGATGTAGGAGATCATGATGGCCGGGCCGGCCATCTGGATGGCCTTCGCCGAGCCCAGGAACAGGCCGACGCCGATACAGGCGCCGAGCGCCATCAGGCGGATGTGTCGCTCACCGAGCTCGCGCTTCAGGGAGCCGTCTTGAACCTTCTGTTCGCCGACAGACGACATGGGAACAACCTCATTTTGTTATTGAGATAGATCAGTTGCGGACTCGCTCGTGCGGTCGGGGTAGGGAAGCGGATTTCGCCAACGGCGCGGCCCCTGCGCGATACCGCACAGCGGGCGACGACGGGGCGTCATAGGTTCCAAGACTGCACACCGGAAGAGGCTGTCCGCTCTCGTGGAGCGAACGTGGGCATTGCGGGAGTCGACTACAACTGAGGTCGGGCCGGAGTTTTACACAAGATTTCAAGGCCGTCATGCCCCGCGATGGGGCAACTGGACCAAAGGCGTAAGGACCGCCAACGCTGAATGGATTCACTCCCTGGGCCGCGCGCGCAGCAGCAGGGACAGCGGCCGGCCGAGCCGGGAGTGGACGGTTTCGCGCTGGCCTTGCAGGCGCCAGCTGCGCTCGAGCAGCCGGCTGCGCTGCATGGGGTCAGCGCAGGGGTTCGCGGCAGCGGAGATCGCGGTAGGGGCCGTCGAGCCTGACCCAGCCGTCTCCCGGCGAGGTCTGCATGCAGGCGACCTGGCCGTCGAGCTTGCTCTGCCATTTGTAGAAGGGCGCCGGCGCGGCCTGCGCCGCGAGGCCGGAGAAACCCGCCAGGACGACACCGACGAGAAGGGGAAAAAGTGTGCGCATCGACATTCCGGACCCGAAACACAAGGAACTCAGACAGACACTCTAACCCCTGCGCCACGCCGCTCCAATCCTCGGTCGTCCGATTGCCACCGGGGAGATTTTCCTTGCACGAATGACAGCAGGGTTGCAGCGGGACAACTAGACTTCCCCCCAGGTGCGGATGAATTGCGCAGCTACAGGCGGTGCGAGCATGGGTGCATCAGAACGATCCACGAACGACCCTTCCGAGCTGCAACCCTGCAGTCTCCCTGCCTCCGCTTCTCCTCGAAAAAGCCGTCTCCGCCAACGCCTGATGCTGATCGGCTTCGCCTTGCCGATCCTCGCCGCGGTGGGCATCGTGGTACTTCACGAAGCGCACACCTCGCGGCTGCAGGCACGCGAGCTGGCACGCTATGCCGCGACCCTGGACTACGAGGTGCGCCAGGGTCCCAGCGAGGCCATCCTGTTCCCGGCGGACGGCCCCTTCGACCGCCGCCTCGGCTACCAGTTGCTGCCTTCGTTCATGCAGCGCCTGTACGACCGCGACTACGCCATCACCCGCCAGGCGCACTTCTCCCCGGCACTGATGCGCTACGCCGAACACCGGCTGTTCCCGCCCTACGCGGAAAAGGCCCAGGCCGGGCTGGACATCGCCGATTGCCGCGGCGTGCCGATCTACGACTTCCGCTATCCGCAACGGCGCTACGCGAACTTCGCCAGCCTGCCGCCGCTGGTGGTGCAGAGCCTGCTGTTCATCGAGAACCGCGACCTGCTCGATCACGAACGCCCTTACCTCAACCCGGCGGTGGACTGGGGTCGCTTCACCCAGGCGGCGCTGTCGCAGGTCGGCAAGATGCTCGGCTTCAGCGCGCACTCCTCCGGCGGCAGCACCCTGGCGACCCAGATCGAGAAATACCGCCACTCTGCCGAAGGGCGCACCGGCAGCATCGGCGACAAGCTGCGGCAGATGCTCTCGGCCAGCGTACGCAGCTATCGCGAAGGCCCGGCCAACTTCGCCGCGCGCCAGGACATCGTGCTCACCTACCTCAACTCGGTGCCGCTGTCGGCGGCGCCGGGCTACGGCGAGGTCACCGGCCTGGCCGATGGCCTGTGGGTCTGGTACGGCGCCGACTACCGGCAGGTCGGCGAGGCACTCGACGGCAAGGCCGGACTCGCCGCCCAGGGCCTGGCCCTGCGCCAGGTGCTGGCGCTGATGATCGCCCACCGCCGGCCTTCCTTCTATCTGGCGCCGCGCGGCCGCGACGAGCTGGACCGGATGACCGATAGCCACCTGCGGGTCCTGACCCAGGCCGGCGTCATCGAGGCGCCGTTACGCGATGCGGCGCTGGCGCAGAAGCTGGCGTTCCGCGACCCACGCAGCCAGCCGACGGTGCAACCGCTGCCGACCAACAAGGGCGTGACCCTGGCTCGCACCCGCCTGGCCGGGATGCTCGGCGTGCCACTGTACGACCTCGACCGTCTCGACCTGCGGGCCAATACCACCCTCCAGCACGAGTTGCAGGAAAGCGTCACCGCCTACTTGCAGAAACTCGCCGACCCGGACTACGCCGCCCAGCTCGGGCTGATCGGCGAACGCCTGCTGACCCCGACCTCGACCCGCTCGGTACGCTACAGCTTCACCCTGTTCGAACGTACGCCGAGCGGCAACCAGGTGCGGGTGCAGACCGACAACACCGACCAGCCCTTCGACATCAACGAAGGCAGCAAGCTGGAGTTGGGCTCCACCGCCAAGCTACGGGTGCTGGCCAGCTACCTGGAGACCGTCGCGCAGATCCACCGCGACTATGGCGGCATGAGCGTCGCCGAGCTGCGCAAGGTGGAAGTGGAGCCGCTCGATTTCATCCTCCGCTGGGGCATCGACTACCTGGTCGCCAGCCGCGACCGCGATCTTTCCGCGATGCTCCAGGCGGCCATGGAACGGCGCTATTCGGCCAGCCCCTACGAGAGCTTCTTCACCGGCGGCGGGCTGCACACCTTCAACAACTTCCGCAAGGAAGACAACGGCCGCCGGCCGATGCTGCTGGAAGCCCTGCGCGAATCGATCAACCTGCCCTTCGTGCGCCTGCTGCGCGACCTGATCCGCCACGATATCTACCAGAACGCCGGGAGCAAGGTGCAGTTGCTGGCCGACGACAAGGACCCGCGCCGCGCCGACTACCTCGACCGTTTCGTCGACAAGGAAAGCCAGGTCTACCTGCGCCGCTTCTGGGTCAAGTACCGCGACAAGGACGCCAACCAGCGCCTGGAGACCTTCCTCGACGGCCTGCGTCCCTGGCCGGTGCGGCTGGCCGCGATCCACCGCTACCTGCAGCCACAGGCCGACCTGGCGAGCTTCAGCGCCTTCCTCCGCGAACGCCTGCCCCGCGGCAGCCTGACCGACAAGCGCGCCGCCGAGCTGTACGAGCGCTACGGCCCGGGCAAGTTCAACCTCAACGACCAGGGCTACGTCGCCCGCGTGCACCCGCTGGAGCTATGGCTGCTCGGCTATCTGCAGAAGCAGCCGCAGGCGACCTTCGGCGAGGCGGTGGCGGCCAGCGGCGCCGAGCGCAAGGAGGTCTACGGCTGGCTGTTCAAGTCGCGGCACAAGAACGCCCGCGACAAGCGCATCCGCATCCTGCTGGAGGTGGAGGCCTTCCTCGACCTGCACCAGCAATGGAAGAAACTCGGCTATCCCTTCGGTCACCTGGTGCCCTCCTACGCCACCGCCCTGGGCAGCTCCGGCGACCGCCCGGCGGCGCTGGCCGAACTGATGGGGATCATCGTCAACGATGGCGTGCGCATGCCGACCCTGCGCCTGGAGCACCTCGACTTCGCCCTGGGTACGCCCTACGAGACGCGCTTCGCCCCGGAAGCCACCCTCGGCCAGCGGGTGATGACCTCGGAGGTCTCCACGACCCTGCGCAACGCGCTGTCCCAGGTGGTCGACGCCGGCACCGCGCGGCGCCTGCAAGGCACCTTCAGCCGTCCGGACGGCGCGCCACTGGTGATGGGCGGCAAGACCGGCACCGGCGACAACCGCCTGCAGACCTTCAGCGCCGGCGGCCACGTGCGCAGTTCGAAGGCACTGAACCGCACCGCCACTTTCGTCTTCTACATCGGCCCGCGGCACTTCGGTACCCTCACCGCCTACGTCGACGGCAGCGAGTCGAGCCAGTTCAAGTTCACCTCGGCCCTGCCAGTGCAGGTACTCAAGGGCATGGCACCGCTCCTCAGGGACTACCTCGACCCACGCACCGCCACCCGCTGCCAGGTACCGTTGTCGCCGCAACAGATCGGCCGCCTGTAGCGGTTCAGCGCACCGGCCAGTACCAGGCCGGCCGGTCCAGCTCGCGCAGCCCCTGGATGCGGGTCTCGCCGAAGTCCTTCTCCAGCCCCAGCGAATGGCATTCCGGGTGCTCTTCGAGCGTCGCGACAAGCCGCGCGGCGTGCGACACCACCAGCACCTGGGAGTGCTGCGCGGCCTGGCCGACCAGGCGCCCGAGGGCCGGCAGCAGGTCGGGATGCAGGCTGGTTTCCGGTTCGTTGAGCACCAGCAGCGCCGGCGGCCGCGGCGACAACAGGGCGGCGATCCACAGCAGGTAGCGCAGGGTGCCGTCCGACAGCTCCGCGGTGCGCAGCGGCCGCAGCAGGCCGGGCTGCTCGATCAGCACTTCGAAGCGCCCTCCCGGGTTGTCGATGTGCAGGCGGCTGCCGGGAAAGGCATCGTCCACCGCCTCGTCCAGCGCCGCCGCATCACCGATCTCGCGGATGGTCTGCAGGGCCGCGGCCAGGTCGGCGCCGTCGGCGCCCAGCACCGGCGTATGGGTGCCGATCTGCGGCCGCCGCGCCGGTGCCTCGGCGTCGCTGCGGAAATGGTCGTAGAAGCGCCAGGAGCGGATCCGCTCGCGCAGGCCGAGCAGTTCCGGCACCTGTCGCGGGTCCACCGCCGCGCCCAGCATGCTGTCGAAGGTGGCGAGGTGCTGCGCCGCCACTTCCCAGCGACCGCCGCCGCCGCGTGCGCGCAACAACGGCCCGCGACGGTCGACGAGGACATTGGCCGGGCGCAGGAACGGGCCGGCCCAGATGCATTCGCGCTTGATCACCGGGTCGAGACCGAACTTGCTCTGGCTTGGCTCCGGCAGGCCGAGGTCGATGCAATAACCGAAATCCTCCCCGGCGAAGCCCAGGCGCAGGTTCACCGACTGCCGGCGCACGCTGCCTTCGATCGGCTGGGCGCCACTGCGCATGGCCCGGCTGATGTCCTCCGGTCCCGCCCACAGGGTCGATGGCAGGCCGCCCTCGCGCGCCAGCGACGGGATCACTTCGCCGCGCGCGCTGTCCGCCAGCAGGCGCAAGGCCCGGTAGACGTTGGACTTGCCGGCGCCGTTGGCGCCGGTGATCAGGTTCAGGCGCCGCAGCGGCATCACCAGGTCGCGCAGGGTGCGGTAGTTGGACACCGCCAGGGTGGTCAGCATGGCTGCTCTCGAAGGAACGGAAACGCGGCCGATTGTAGGCCAAATGCCGCATCGCTTACTTGAGCCCGGCCACCCCGGCGACGATCAACCCGACAGAAACCAGCTTCACCGCCGTCAGGCTCTCGCCAAGCAGCAGGACGCCGAGGAACACCGTGCCCAGCGAGCCGATCGCGGTCCAGATCGGATAGGCGACGCTGACCGGCAACTCGCGCAGCGCCAGGGTCAGGAAATAGATCCCGCCGATCGCCGCGACCACCGTCAGCAACGACGGCCAGAGTCTGCCGAAGCCGTTGGAGAACTTCATGCCCATGGCGAAGGCGACCTCGAAGGCCGCCGCCACCAGCAGATGGAACCAGGCCATGGCGGCTCCTCAGGCCGACCGCGCCAGCGCCAGCAGGCGCTGTTCCGCCTCGTCGCAGGAGTCCTCGAAGGACCTGCCGCCGGATTCCTCGCCTTCCGCCGCGACCACCGTGACCTCGTCGATGCCGATGAAACCCAGCGCGGTGCGCAACCAGGGATCGGCGTGGTTCATCGCCTGGTTCTCGCCGCCCGGGCCGAAGCCATGGCCACCGCGACTGGTGACGATCAGCGCACGCTTGCCACGCAGCAGCGGCCGGTACTGGGCGACGCCATTGTCGAGGACGAAATCGAAGGTCACCCCGAGGCGCACGATCTGGTCGATCCAGGCCTTCAGGCCGCTGGGCACGCTGAAGTTGTACATCGGCGTGGAGATCACCAGCAGGTCGCTGTCGAACAGTTCGCCGACCAGTTGGTCGCTCAGCGCCAGGTCGGCCTGCATCGCCAGCGAACGCTGTTCCGGCTGGGGATGGAAGGCGGCGGCGACGAAGGCCTCGGTGACCGCCGGAAGCGGTACCCGGCCGACTTCGCGGCGCGCCACGCGGGCCTGCGGATGGGCTTCGCGATAGGCCGCCAGGAAAACCTCGGCGAGACGCCGGGACTGCGAGCGCTCGCCTCGCGGACTGGCATGCACTGCAAGAACTCTACTCATCTGTATCTCCGTGGATTCGGCTAGACTCGAATGGCCTCAAGGCCCTTCTCCTGGAGCCAGAAATTATTGGCAGCGGGGGTTCCCGACAAATGAGCAATAGTTGTTCAGGGTGAATTCAGTTCACCCATGGAGATTCCAATGTTCGCTTCCCTGCCGCTGACCGCGTTGCGCACCTTCGAATCGGCGGCCCGCCAGTCGAGCTTCAAGGCCGCCGCCGAGGAGCTTGCGGTAACGCCAACCGCGGTTTCCCACCAGATCCGTTCGCTGGAAGCCTGGCTCGGCGTTCCGCTGTTCCAGCGCCTGCCACGGAAAGTGCGCCTGACCGACTGCGGCGAACGGCTGTTCCGCAGCCTGCACGGGGCCCTGCTGGAAATTTCGCAGAGCGTCGACACGCTGCGTCCGCAGCGCAGCGTAGGCAACCTGACGGTCTCCACCACCCCGGCCTTCGCCGCCCTCTGGCTGGTGCCGCGTCTCGGCCGCTTCTACGCCGCGCACCCGCAGATCAACCTGCGCCTGGACACCAACTGCGAAGTCCTCGACCTGCACCAGGACGCCAGCATCGACCTGGTGATCCGCTACAGCCTCGACGACCATCCGAACTTCTACGGTCTCTGCCTGTTCGACGAATGCTTCGCGGTCTACGGCTCGCCGGCCCAGGTCGCCCTGGCCGCAGAACGGCAGCCGACCCTGATCAGCGTGCGCTGGCACAACTCCAGGCTCTACGCCCACGGCTGGGAGGCCTGGTGCGCGCAGGCCGGCGAAGACTGGATGGAGGGCCAGCCGGTGATCCGCCAGTACGACGAGGAGCACTATGCCCTGCAGGCGGCCATCGCCGGCCAGGGACTGGTGCTGGCCAGTTCGATCCTGGTTTCGGAAAGCGTCGCCAGCGGCCTGCTGCAACCCTACAGAGCGGATATCAGTGTCGACGGCGCCGGCTACAGCGCGCTATGCGTGCCCGGACGGGAACGTCATCCGCCGGTGAAGGCATTCTTCGAATGGCTGAGGCTGGAGGCACGACAGTCGGGGCACGCTTGCCGGCTGGAGCGGGACGCCTGAGCGGCGCGGCGGGACAGGGACAACGCGGCTGCCGTTATCCGTCCTGCGCGGAGAGGCGCAGCAGCCGCCGGAAAAAACGACGGCCCGCACCTTGCGGGGCGGGCCGTCTCCATGCGCGGGCGCTTTACCCGCCCGCAGGCTCGATCAGCGCTGGGTTACCGGAGCGGCGGAGCCCTGGTGCGCCTCGCGGTACTCCTGCTCCGCATCGTCGAAGCGCTTGAGCATGCTCGTCGAAGGCGCCTTGCCGAGCAGGCTGAAGACGACGATGGCGACGCTGGCGAAGAGGAAGCCGGGGATGATCTCGTACAGGCCGGTCCAACCCAACAGGTTCTTCCACAGGATCACCGTCGCCGCGCCGACGATCATGCCGGCCAGCGCGCCGTTGCGGGTCATCCGCTTCCACAGCAGGGAGAACAGCACCAGCGGGCCGAAGGCGGCGCCGAAGCCGGCCCAGGCATAGGACACCAGGCCGAGCACGCGGTTTTCCGGGTTGGAGGCTAGCCAGATGGCGATCACCGCCACCAGCAGCACCATGGCGCGACCGACCCAGACCAGTTCCAGCTGGCTGGCGCCCTTGCGCAGGAAGGCCTTGTAGAAGTCCTCGGTGAGCGCCGAGGAGCAGACCAGCAGCTGGCAGCTCAGGGTGCTCATGACCGCGGCGAGGATGGCGGACAGCAACACGCCGGCGATCCACGGGTTGAACAGGATCTTGGCCAGCTCGATGAATACCCGCTCGGGGTTCTCGCTGACCGCGCCGGCCTGCTCCGGATGCGCCTGGAAGTAGGCGATGCCGAAGAAGCCCACGGCCACGGCGCCACCGAGGCAGAGGATCATCCAGGTCATGGAGATGCGGCGCGCGGCCGGGATCGATTTCACCGAGTCGGCGGCCATGAAGCGCGCCAGGATGTGCGGCTGGCCGAAGTAGCCCAGGCCCCAGGCCATCAGCGAGATCACGCCGATGAAGGAGGCGCCCTTGAGCATGTCGAAGCTGGTCGCGTCCTTCAGCTCGATGGCGGTGAAGGTCGGCTCGACGCCGCCGGTGGCGAGCATCACGATCACCGGGGTGAGGATCAGCGCGAAGATCATCAGCGAGGCCTGCACGGTGTCGGTCCAGCTCACCGCGAGGAAGCCACCGATGAAGGTGTAGGCGATGGTCGCCGCGGCACCGGCCCACAGCGCGGTCTCGTAGGAGAGGCCGAAGGTGCTCTCGAACAGGCGCGCACCGGCGACGATGCCGGAAGCGCAGTAGATGGTGAAGAACACCAGGATCACCAGGGCCGAGAAGATCCGCAGCAGGCGGCTGTTGTCCTCGAAGCGGTTGGTGAAGTAGTCGGGCAGGGTCAGCGCGTTGCCGTTGTGCTCGGTCTGCACCCGCAGGCGGCCGGCGACGAACAGCCAGTTGAGGTAGGCGCCGACGATCAGGCCGATGGCGATCCAGCTTTCGGACAGGCCGGACAGGTACACCGCGCCGGGCAGGCCCATCAGCAGCCAGCCGCTCATGTCGGAGGCGCCGGCGGACAGCGCCGTGACGAAGCTGCCGAGGCTGCGGCCACCGAGGATGTAGTCGGAGAAGTTGTTGGTGGAGCGATATGCCGCCAGGCCGATCAGGACCATGGCCGCGATGTAGATCACGAAGGTGATCAGCGTGGGCGTATTGACACTCATAGGGACTCCCCTATTGCTTGTTTTTATCCGGGCCCTTGCGTGTGCAAGCAACGGGTAGCGGGCCCTTGGTTGGCAGAATGGCGCTTGTGGCGTCACTCCGTGAGCGCTTGCCGGAGCAAGCCGGAAACGTGGGTGGCCTCAAACGAGTCCGAACAGGCCCACGCCTCACGATCCCTCCCCTGTCGGGCAGGGAAAATCGTCCTTTATGGTCCGTTCCGGGCACGCACCGGAACGGCGGTCATTTCCCTTGGCGTTCGCTGCGGCGAACCCCGGAAACCGACCCGGGCGCCAAGGCGCCCGGGAACGGAGTATCACTCGGCGTCGGCCAGCGACAGCAGCGACGCGTTGCCGCCCACCGCGGTGGTGTTCACCGACGTGGTGCGCTCACTGACGAAACGCAGCAGGTAGTTCGGCCCGCCGGCCTTGGGACCGGTGCCGGACAGCCCGTGGCCGCCGAACGGTTGCACGCCCACCACCGCGCCGATCTGGTTGCGGTTGATGTAGAGGTTGCCGACCCGCGCCAGCTCTTCGATGCGACGGGCGGTTTCCTCGTTGCGGCTATGGACCCCCATGGTCAGGCCGAAACCGGTGGCGTTGATCGCCTGCACGACCTTTTCCAGGTCCTGCGCGGCATAACGCACCACGTGCAGCACCGGGCCGAAGTTCTCTTTCTTCAGCTCGTCGATGCCGCTGATCTCGAACGCGACGGGAGCGACGAAGTGACCGTTCAGGTTGCCCGGCACCTTGGTCTCGGCGATCAGCTTGCCGGCGGCCTTCAGCGCGGCGATGTGCTGCTCCAGGCCGGCCTTGGCCTCGGCGTCGATCACCGGGCCGACGTCGCTGACGCGCACGTCGGTCGGGCCGACCTTCAGCTCGGCCATGGCGCCCTTGAGCAACTCGATCACCCGCTCGGCGATGTCCTGCTGCACGTACATCACGCGCAGCGCGGAGCAGCGCTGGCCGGCGCTGGTGAACGCGGATTGTACCGCATCCTTGATCACCTGTTCCGGCAAAGCGGTGGAATCGACGATCATCGCGTTCTGCCCGCCGGTCTCGGCGATCAGGGTGGCGATGGCGCCGGGCTTCTCGGCCAGTTGGCGGTTGATGATGCGGGCGGTGTCGGTGGAGCCGGTGAAGGCCACCCCGGCGACCCGCGCGTCACGGCAGAACACGCCGCCGAGGGTGGCGCCGTCGCCCGGCAGCAGGGCGATAACGTCCTTCGGCAGGCCGGCTTCGAACATCAGTTCGACGGTGCGCGCGGCGATCAGGCTGGTCTGCTCGGCCGGCTTGGCCAGCACAGTGTTGCCGGCCACCAGCGCGGCGCTGATCTGGCCGAGGAAGATCGCCAGCGGGAAGTTCCACGGGCTGACGCAGGCGAAGATGCCGCGGCCTTCGTAGAACAGCTCGTTGCGCTCGCCGGTCGGGCCGCGCAATTCCTCGCGGACCAGGCGCTGGCGGGCCTGCTGGGCGTAGTAGCGGCAGAAGTCGACCGCCTCGCGGATCTCGTCGATACCGTCCTGCAACGACTTGCCGGCTTCCAGGGTGCACAGCGCCATCAGCTCGCCGCGCTGGGCTTCCAGCAGGTCGGCGAGACGCTCGAGGATGCCGGCACGCTCGTCCACCGGGGTGGCGCTCCAGCGCGGCCAGGCCGCCTGCAACACGTCGAGGGCCTTGCCGGCCTGCTCGGCGGACGCGTACTGGACGCTGCCGACCAGCCTCTCCAGGTCGTACGGGCAACGCACTTCGTGGGCCGGGCCGGAGAGCTTCTCGCCGTTGACGATCGGCGCGGCTTGCCACTGGCGGGTCAGGTGCGGCTTGTAGGCGAGCTCCAGCTCGTTCCACTGGTTCTGGATGTTCATGTTGATGCCCTGGGAGTTTTTCCGCCCGGCGCCGAAGATCGCCTGGGGCAGAGGGATACGGTCGTTGGCCAGCGTCTTGAACTGGCGCAGTTGGGTAACCGGGTGCTGGATCAGCGTCTCCACCGGCACGCGCGGGTCCACCAGCTTGTGCACGAAGGAAGAGTTGGCGCCGTTCTCCAGCAGGCGCCGGACCAGGTACGGCAGCAGGTCCTTGTGCGCGCCGACCGGGGCGTAGATGCGCACGTTGCGGCGGTACTTCTCGATCACCGTGTCGTACAGCGCGTCGCCCATGCCGTGCAGGCGCTGGAACTCGAAGTCGCGCTCCTCGCCGCCGGCGGCCCTGGCTTCGTCGGCCAGGGCGAGGATGGCGGTCACGGTGTGGGCGTTGTGGCTGGCGAACTGCGGGTAGATCACCCCGCGGGTGTGCTCGCTGAGCAGGTAGCGGGCGCAGGCCAGGTAGGAAGTGTCGGTGCCTTCCTTGCGGGTGTAGACGGGGTAGCCATCGGCGCCCTGCACCTGGCACTGCTTGATCTCGCTGTCCCAGTAGGCACCCTTCACCAGGCGCAGCGGGATGCGTGCGCCAAGCTCGCGGCCGAGCAGGGTCAGCCATACCAGCACCGGCAGGCAGCGCTTGGAGTAGGCCTGGATGACCAGGCCGAACTCGCCCCAGCCGGCGATGGCCGGGTCGCGCATCAGCTTCTCGTAGAGTTCGAGGGACAGCTCCAGGCGATCGGCTTCCTCGGCGTCGATGGTGATGCCGACGTTCAGCTTGCGCGCGCGCACCGCCAGTTCCAGGACATTGGCGAACAGCTCGCTGAGCACCCGCTCGCGTTGCGCCACTTCGTAGCGCGGATGCAGCGCCGAGAGCTTGATCGAGATCGACGGCCGCGGCCCCGGACCGACCTGCGGCTCGGCGCCGACGGTGTCGATGGCCTGGCGGTAGTCGGCCATGTATTTCTCGGCGTCGGCGGCGGTCAGCGCGGCCTCGCCGAGCATGTCGAAGGAATAGGTGTAGCCCTGCTCGCGGCATGGACGACCGTTCTTCAGCGCTTCGGAGATGGTCCGGCCAAGCACGAACTGCTTGCCCATCAGCTTCATCGCCTGGTTCATCGCGGCGCGGATCACCGGTTCGCCGGAGCGCTGCACCAGCCGGCTGATGACGCTCGGGGCGCGGCCGTCGGTGCGTTCGTCGATGTTCACCACCTTGCCGGTCATCACCAGGCCCCAGGCGGCGAAATTGACCAGAACGTTGTCGCTCTGGCCGAGATGGCGCTGCCAGTCGGCGGCGGACAGCTTGTCGCGGATCAGCGCGTCGGCGGTCGCCGCGTCAGGCACACGCAACAGCGCCTCGGCCAGACACATCAGCATCAGGCCTTCCTGGGTGTCCAGGCTGTATTGGCGCAGGAGTGCGTCGAGGGTATCGACGGCGTTGTCCCGGCTGCGCACGGTTTCGATCAGTGCGCGGGCGTTGCGGCGGATAGCCTCGATGCCGTCGGGACCGGGGTCGGCGAGCTGCAGCAGTTCGCCCAGGTAGGCTTCCTCGTCGACCGCGTAGTTGGCGCTGATGACAGGGAAGAATTCGGCTGCGGACCGGGTCTGGTCCTCGCCCTGCAAGACGTGACTGGCTTTGAACATCACGCCCTCCTCTTGTGGAGCCATTGTTATTGAAAGAAGTCCGGCCAGGCGTCCATTGCCCGGGGCACCGCCGCCGGCGGGTTGTGCCGGCGGCGCGGCACGTCCTGTGGCGCGGGAATACGGATCAGTATGGGTCAGGCCCATTCCGCCGGCGCGAGGCACCAGCGGATAGCGGAATGTAGTGGCTGCGAGAGGGGCGATTCTTGCGAAAGACTCTGGAGTTTTTGCGGAAAACTCCTGGCTGCGGAACTTTCCCGTTCCTCTTCGCCGGCAGGCATGCGGACATTGCCGCTGCACGTCGGCACGACGCCATGCAGAGTGGCTACGCGGGTCTACCGACACAAAAAGAAATAATATAACATCCCAATAAATACGCCGATCCGACCCCGTCGCCCTTCCTCCGGGAAGGGCCTGGGTTCGCTTTGGCCTGAAAAAAGTCCGACCCATGACCATGGAGCCCGCAATGTCCTCTTCCGGCCTTTTCCCTTCCCGTCCGCTCTGGCCTCTCACGCCACTGGCGCTGGCCTGCCTGATTGTTTCGGGGGAAACGCTCGGCGCCGACGGCCGCCCCAGCGAATTGCCCTCCCAGGTGATCACCGCCAACCCGCTGGGCAACGAATCTCCCGCCACGCCCAGCAGCGTGCTCGAAGGCGACGAGCTGACCCTGCGACAGAAAGGCAGCCTCGGCGAAACCCTCAACGGCCTGCCCGGGGTGTCCTCCACCTACTTCGGACCGGGCGCCAGCCGACCGGTGATCCGCGGCATGGACGGTGATCGCATCCGCCTGCTGCGCAACGGCGTCGGTGCGCTCGACGCCTCGTCGCTGTCCTACGACCACGCGGTGCCGGAAGACCCCAACAGCGTCGAGCGCCTGGAAGTGGTACGCGGCCCGGCCGCCCTGCTCTACGGCGGCAATGCCATCGGCGGGGTGGTGAACAGCTTCGACAACCGCATCCCCAGCGAACCCGTCGACGGCATCCACGGCAGCGGCGAACTGCGCTACGGCGGCGCCGACACCACCCGTAGCCGCTCCGGCGCACTGGAGGCCGGCGACGGCAACTTCGCCCTGCACGTGGACGCCGCCAGCCGCGAGTTCAACGACGTCAGGATTCCCGGCTACGCCCATTCCAGCCGCCAGCGGCAGATCGACGGCGACACCGGCAAGCATCGGGTGCAGAACAGCGACGGCCGCCAGGACGGCGGCGCCGTCGGTGGCTCCTATCACTGGGAGCACGGTTACGCCGGCCTCTCCTACAGCGGCTACGACAGCAACTATGGCTCGCCGGCCGAGGACGACGTGCGCCTGAAGATGCAGCAGGACCGCTACGCCTTCGCCTCCGAGATCCGCGACCTCGAAGGCCCGTTCACCTCGCTGAAGCTGGACGCCGCCTATACCGAGTACGAGCACAAGGAAATCGAGGACGGCGAGACCGGCACCACCTTCAAGAACGAAGGCTACGAAGGCCGCATCGAGGCCCGCCACCGCCCGCTCGGCCCGCTGAACGGGGTGGTCGGCGCGCAGTTCGCCAACAGCCGCTTCTCCGCCCTCGGCGAGGAAGCCTTCGTGCCGCACACGGAAACCGACAGCGCCGCGCTGTTCGCCCTGGAGGAATGGAAGCTCAGCGACCGCCTCGACCTCAGCTTCGGCGCCCGCCTGGAGCACACCCGCGTGGACCCCGACGCCAAGGGCAACGAGCGCTTCGCCGAGAACGACGGTTCACAGAGCTTCACCACCGGCAGCCTGTCCACCGGCGCGGTGTACAAGCTGACGCCGATCTGGTCGCTGGCCGCCACCCTCAGCTACACCGAGCGCGCCCCAACCTTCTACGAGCTGTACGCCAACGGTCCGCACGCCGCCACCGGCACCTACGAGGTAGGCGATGCCGACGCGGACAAGGAAAAGGCGGTCTCCACCGACCTCGCCCTGCGCTTCGACAACGGCGTGCACAAGGGCAGCGTCGGGGTGTTCTACAGCCGCTTCTCCAACTACATCGGCCTGCTCGCCAGCGGTCGCCATCGCAACGAGGAAGGCGAAGTGGTCGCCGCCGGCGATGACGAGGCGCTGCCGGAATACCTCTACAGCGGCGTTCGCGCGGACTTCTACGGCGTCGAGGCGCAGGACCGCATCCACCTGCTGGAAAGCCCGTACGGCAACTTCGACCTGGAACTCTCCGGGGACTACACCCGCGCCAAGAACAAGGACACCGGCGAACCGCTGCCACGCATCGCCCCGCTGCGCCTGAACACCGCGCTGATCTGGGAGTTGCAGCAGTGGCAGGCGCGGGTCGATGTCGAACACGCCGCCTCGCAGCACCGCGTGCCGGAGGAAGAACTCTCCACCGACGGCTACACCACCCTCGGCGCCAGCCTCGGCTACAACTTCGACCTCGGCGAGAGCCGCTGGCTGGCCTTCGTCAAGGGCACCAATCTGACCAACCAGACCGTGCGCTACGCCAGTTCGATCCTGCGCGACCGGGTGCCGGCGGCGGGACGCGGCATCGAGGCGGGGGTGAAGGTGGCGTTCTGAGACAGGCCGTGCGGGACGAATTCGCTCGGCGGATGACGTCCGCGCCGTTATCCGTCCTACACCACTCCCGGTAGGGCGAATAACCGCCTGCGGTTATCCGCGGAAGGTGGCGGATGGCGCTCAGCCCTTGCGCAGCGACTTCGGCGTCAGCCCCAGGTAGCGGCGCATCGCCGTGGTCAGCGCGCTCTGGCTGGAGAAGCCGCATTCCTCGGCGATCCGCACCAGAGGCAGGCGGCTTTCCCGCAGCAACCGCGCGGCGCAGTCGAGGCGGACCTTGAGCAGGTACTGGTGCGGGGTCAGGCCGACGCTGTCCTTGAACTGCGCGTGGAAATGGCTCGGGCTGAGACAGGCGACCTGGGCCAGTTCGGCGACCGTGATGCGCCGCGCCAGGTTCCGCACGATATGCGCGTCCAGGCGCTCCAGGTCGAGCGGCCCGCTGGCCGCCAGGGGCTGCTGCTCGCCGAACAGGCGCAGGTGCAGGGCGCGGATCAGCACTCCGCCGAGGGCACGGGTCAGCAGCGGGTCGCTGCCGTAGCGGGCCAGTTCGGCGCCGGCGTAGCTGAGCAGGTTCTGGAAGTCGGCGTCCAGGGTCGGGTAGCGCGGCGCCTCGAACAGGCGCGCGAGCAGGTCGGGGTCTTCCGGGGTCGGGTTGTCCTCGCCCAGGTCGATGATCAGCATGCGGTTGTCGCCCACCCCGGCGAACACGTGGCCCGCCTCGCCCGGCACCAGGCAGGCGCGCATCCGGCAGACTTCCCCGCCACAGCCGTTGACCTCGAATTCGGCGCGCCCGGCCAGCGACATCACCAGTTGGTGATGCTCGTGGGCGTGGGTATGCGACTGGTCGGGCAGACGGATGAGGCGGGTGTCGAACATGAACGGCAACTGCTCAATTTTTGCGCACTCTACTCGACTTGCCCGACGCTGCCCAGCACCTTGCCGCAAGTGGTACCCGCGTACCGCGTGCTGCGTGGAAACCTTCGGCAACATCCTTGAACGGACAGGGATTGAAACCCGCCCCCGGGGCCCCATCTAGACTCTCATGTTTCAGTCAGTCAGGTGCCTCATGAGCGACCAGGACGTTAATCCCGAACACATCAGCGACGCGCAGCCCGCCGGCACCGGCCTGGTGCTGCCCGGCCAGACCCTGCCGACCACCCTCTACGTGATCCCGATCCACAACCGCCCGTTCTTCCCGGCGCAGGTGCTGCCGGTGATCGTCAACGAAGAACCCTGGGCGGAAACCCTCGAACTGGTTGCCAAGACCGACCACCATTCGCTGGCCCTGTTCTTCATGGACAATCCTCCGGAAGACCCGCGCCACTTCGACGTCAACAGCCTGCCCGAGCACGGCACGCTGGTCCGAGTGCACCATGCCTCGCGCGAGGGCGGCAAGCTGCAGTTCGTCGCCCAGGGCCTGTCGCGGGTGCGTATCCGGGGCTGGATCAAGCGCCATCGTCCGCCGTTCATGGTGGAGGTGGACTATCCGAAGACCCCGATCGATCCCAGTGACGAAGTGAAGGCCTACGGCATGGCCCTGATCAACGCGATCAAGGAGCTGCTGCCGCTCAATCCGCTGTACAGCGAGGAACTGAAGAACTACCTGAACCGCTTCAGTCCCAACGACCCGTCGCCACTCACCGACTTCGCCGCGGCCCTGACCACCGCGCCCGGCGGCGAACTGCAGGAAGTGCTGGACACCGTGCCGATCCTCAAGCGGATGGAGAAGGTCTTGCCGCTGCTGCGCAAGGAAGTGGAAGTCGCGCGCCTGCAGAAGGAACTGTCCGCCGAGGTCAACCGCAAGATCGGCGAACACCAGCGCGAATTCTTCCTCAAGGAACAGTTGAAGATCATCCAGCAGGAGCTGGGCATCACCAAGGACGACAAGAGCGCCGACGCCGACGAATTCCGCGCCCGCCTGGAAGGCAAGGTGCTGCCCGAGCAGGCGCGCAAGCGTATCGACGAAGAGCTGAACAAGCTGTCGATCCTCGAGAGCGGCTCGCCCGAGTACGCCGTCACCCGCAACTACCTGGACTGGGCCACAGCCCTGCCCTGGGGCGTGTACGGCAAGGACAAGCTCGACCTCAAGCATGCGCGCAAGGTCCTCGACAAGCATCACGCGGGCCTCGACGACATCAAGGATCGCATCCTCGAGTTCCTCGCCGTGGGTAGTTTCAAGGGCGAGATCGCCGGCTCCATCGTGCTCCTGGTCGGCCCGCCGGGAGTGGGCAAGACCAGCATCGGCAAATCCATCGCCGAGAGCCTCGGCCGGCCGTTCTACCGTTTCAGCGTCGGCGGCATGCGCGACGAGGCGGAGATCAAGGGCCACCGCCGCACCTACATCGGCGCCCTGCCCGGCAAGCTGGTGCAGGCGTTGAAGGAAGTCGAGGTGATGAACCCGGTGATCATGCTCGACGAGATCGACAAGCTCGGCGCCAGCTACCAGGGCGACCCGGCCTCGGCGCTGCTGGAAACCCTCGACCCGGAGCAGAACGTCGAATTCCTCGACCACTACCTGGACCTGCGCCTGGACCTGTCCAAGGTGCTGTTCGTCTGCACCGCCAACACCCTCGACTCGATCCCCGGACCGCTCCTCGACCGGATGGAAGTGATCCGCCTGTCCGGCTACATCTCCGAGGAAAAACTGGCCATCGCCAAGCGCCACCTGTGGCCCAAGCAGTTGGAAAAGGCCGGCGTACCCAAGGGCCGCCTGAGCATCAGCGATGCCGCGCTGCGCGCGGTGATCGAGGGCTATGCGCGGGAAGCCGGGGTGCGCCAGTTGGAGAAACAGCTCGGCAAGCTGGTGCGCAAGTCGGTGGTCAAACTGCTGGAGGATCCCGAG
Source organism: Pseudomonas sp. TZ252 (assembly GCF_056110345.1). Taxonomy (NCBI): domain Bacteria; kingdom Pseudomonadati; phylum Pseudomonadota; class Gammaproteobacteria; order Pseudomonadales; family Pseudomonadaceae; genus Pseudomonas; species Pseudomonas sp. TZ252. Next base: position 766,741 of record NZ_CM148566.1, read on the forward strand.
TCGAAGGTGAAGATCGGTCCCAGGGACCTCGAGGACTACCTCGGCATGCCGGTGTTCCGTAGCGAGCAGGTGCTTTCCGGGATCGGCGTGATCACCGGGCTGGCCTGGACCAGCATGGGCGGCGCCACCCTGCCGATCGAGGCGACCCGCATCCACACGCTGAACCGTGGCTTCAAGCTCACCGGCCAGCTCGGCGACGTGATGAAGGAATCCGCCGAGATCGCCTATAGCTACATCGGCTCGCACCTGAAGAAGTATGGCGGCGACCCGACCTTCTTCGACCAGGCGTTCGTCCACCTGCACGTGCCGGAAGGTGCCACGCCCAAGGACGGTCCCAGCGCCGGCGTCACCATGGCCAGCGCCCTGCTCTCCCTGGCGCGCAACCAGGTGCCGAAGAAAGGCGTGGCGATGACCGGCGAACTGACCCTGACCGGCCAGGTCCTGCCCATCGGCGGGGTCCGCGAGAAGGTGATCGCCGCGCGCCGGCAGAAGATCTTCGAGCTGATCCTGCCGGAAGCCAACCGCGGCCACTTCGAAGAGTTGCCCGACTATCTCAGGGAAGGGCTGACCGTGCATTTCGCCAAGCGCTACGGCGACGTGGCCAAGGTGCTGTTCCCGGCCTGAGCCGGCGGCGGATGGCCGACCGGTTCGGCCGTCCGCCGCGCCAACCTTGGCACTCGGGCGCCAGCAAGGTTTATGCTGGCGCCCTTTCCATTCGAGCCGAGGAGCGCTGCATGTCCTTTTCCCCCTCCCGTCTGCTGCTGCCATTGTCCATCGTGGTCCTGGCCGGCTGCGCCGGGCAACAGAAGCCGGTGGTCACCCTGGAAGACGCCGACGACTGTTCGCCGCTGAAGCTGACGCAAGGCCAGGAACTGGTGCTGACCCTGCCGAGCAATCCCACCACCGGCTTCCGCTGGGAACTGCGCAACCCTGCTGCCAGCGTGCTCAAGCGCCTTGGCCCGGAGGTCTACAGCAATTCCGAAGAAGACAGCGGCCTGGTTGGCAGCGGCGGCGAATCGACCTGGCGCTTCCGCGTCGCCGCCAGCGGCGACGACCGCCTGGAACTGGTCTACCGGCGGCCCTGGGAAAAGGACGCGGAACCGGCGGAAAGCTTTTCCTGCACGATCCAGGTGCGCTGAAACCGCTGCCCGCGGCGGACACATTCTGTACGAAGACCGACGTCCTGCGCCGTGGCGACCTGGCCTATCCTGACAGGCCCCGTCGCCCTGAGGACTCCATGCTCCGCGCCTCCTTCGTCCTGCTCGCCCTGTCCTGCGCCGCTCCTCTGCTCTCGCTGGCCGAACCGTTGCGCTTCGCAGGCGACGACGGCTGCCCCTACCTGTGCCCTGGCACGCCGCAGCGGCCCGGCTACCTGGTCGAGGCGCTCAGCCAGGTCCTTCGGGAGCCACCGCACTTCGACAGCCTGCCCTGGCCGCGCGCCGTGCAGATGGTCCGCGACGGCCATCGCGACGGCCTGGTCGGCGCCTATGGACTCGACGGCCTGCGGGTCGGCAGCGAGCCCATCGGCTGGGTCGGGCTGGCCTTCTATACCCGCCACGACAGCGACTGGCACTACTCCGGCGATGCATCCCTGCTCGGCCAGCGCCTGGGCCTCGCCCAGGGCTACGTGAACAATCCGCGCTTCGAAGCCTGGCGCAGCCAGGCCGGCGACGACGACCTGCACCTGCAGGTCCTCGGCGGCGAGCGCGTGCTGCCGCGCAACCTGCAGAAACTGCTGCTCGGCCGCATCGACGTGCTATTGGAAGACCGCGACATCATCGAGCACTACCTGGAGCATCATCCGCAGCTCGCCGGACAGATCCGCCGCGCCGGCGAACTACCCGGGCGGCAGCCGCTGCACGTCGGCCTCAGCCCGCACCTGCCGGAGGTCGACGCGCGTCTCGCGGAACTCGACGAAGGGCTACGCCAACTGCGTCGCGAAGGCACCCTGAAGGTCCTCGGCGAGCGCTATAGGCTTTCTTTCGAATGACTTTCCGGGCCGCCGGAAATCCGCCGCCAGACCAGCAACCACGCTGCTTTCAGCCGATTGAATAAATTCCGGCAGGCCTTTTTGGCGTCGTCTATTACTCAATCTACGACGGCACCGAAAGGAGGCGCGTCATGGGCACCGCTCTTCGTTACTCACTGCTCTGGGCATCCACTGTCTTCGTTTCCTCCTGCGGCAGCCTGCTGCCCAGCGAACGAGCGGAAGTCCAATCCCCCTTCGTCGACTACCTCGATGCCGAACTGCGCTATTCCCAGGCGCAACCCGGCAGCACGACCCGTTCGCAGCTGTTCGGGCTGGGTTTCGATCCATTGACCCAGGGCAACGGCCGCATGCTGTCGTTCATCGACGTGCGGCTCATGTTCATCCAGCCGAACATCCCCATCGATTACCTGCCGGGCGGCCTGGTGCAATGCCTGGAAGCGAAGGACCGTTGCATCGGCTACGCCTTCGATTTCAGCAAGACCGACACCCAGCGGGTCGGCAGCTTCTGGGCGGACGTGTTCAACTTCCGCAAGAAACGGGAGTTGCAGGGCTGGTCGTTCAAGGCGGTGTTCGTCTTCGTCAACGACGTGCTGGTGCACAAGGTCAGCAACGGCGAACCGAACATCCATCGCCTGGAAGACAAGAAGAACCCGCTGGGTCCGCTGCAGGGCGCGGGAGAGTACTTCTCCGACAAGCTCAGGTGATTCGCCTGCGCGCATGGGTGAATCGTCGCCGCGCAGTTGGGCGACGCTCATCCCTCGGCTACAATTCGGCCCCCTGAAAAGCCGTGATGCCCGAGGTCACCCGCGTGAGCGAGTCCGATCGCCTGTTCGCCCAACCCCAGCAACGTGTCGCCGACTTCGTGTTCAACGAAGACGTGGTGCGCGTGTTCCCCGACATGATCAAGCGCTCCGTGCCGGGCTACCCCACCATCGTCGAGAACATCGGCGTACTCGGCGCGCAGTTCGCCCAGCCGAACAGCGTGCTCTACGACCTCGGCTGCTCGCTCGGCGCGGTCACCCAGTCGCTGCGCCGCCACGTCCGCAACGACGGCTGCCGGGTGATCGGGGTGGACAACTCGCACGCGATGATCGAGCGCTGCAGTGAATACCTGCATGCCCAGGACGCCATGTACCAGGAGCTGCTGCCGGTCGAGCTGATCGAGGCCGACATTCTCGCCCTGGACCTGCAACCCACCTCGCTGGTGGCGATGAACTTCACCCTGCAGTTCGTCGCCCCCGACCAGCGCCTCGGCCTGCTGCGCAGGATCCGCCAGGCACTGCTGCCCGGCGGCGCGCTGATCCTCTCGGAGAAACTGCGCTTCGCCGATGCGCAGGAGCACGCGCTGCTCACCGACCTGCACATCGCCTTCAAGCGTGCCAACGGCTACAGCGAGCTGGAGATCGCGCAGAAGCGCAGCGCGCTGGAAAACGTCATGCTCCCCGACACCTTCGAGGAACACCGTGAACGGCTGCTGGCCGCCGGCTTCAGCCGGGTCAGCCAATGGTTCCAGTGTCTCAACTTCGCATCGATGATCGCCCTGCCATGATCCAGCACCTCGCCCTCGACGCCCTCCAGCGACACCTCGCCGGCTCTCCGCTGTACGGCTGGGCGACCAGCCTGCCCGCGCAGATCGCCGCGCGCATCGAGGAAGGCCACGGCGACCTGGCCCGTTGGTGGAGCGCGGTCCAGCGCCTGCCCCAGGTGCCCGCGCCGAAGGTCGAACTGGCCCAGCGCTTCGCCCTGCACAGCGACCACGATGCGGCGCTGCAAGCGCAGGTGAAGGAAGCGCTGCAAGGGCTGATTCCCTGGCGCAAGGGGCCGTTCGACTTCTTCGGCGTACAGGTCGATACCGAATGGCGTTCCGACTGGAAATGGGAGCGTGTCTCGCCACATGTCGAACTGCGTGGCAAACGCGTCCTCGACGTCGGCTGCGGCAACGGCTACTACCAGTGGCGCATGCTCGGCGCCGGCGCGGAAAGCGTGGTCGGGGTCGATCCGAACTGGCTGTTCCTCTGCCAGTTCCTCGCCGCCAAGCGCTACCTGCCGGAGCTGCCGGCCTGGCACCTGCCGCTGGCCCTGGAAGACCTGCCGGAGAAGCTCGAAGGCTTCGACACGGTATTCTCCATGGGCGTGCTCTATCACCGTCGCTCGCCCATCGACCACCTGCTGGCGCTCAAGGACTGCCTGAAGCGCGGCGGCGAACTGGTCCTGGAGACCCTGGTGGTGGAAGGCGACGCCAGCACCGTGCTGGTGCCCGAGGACCGCTACGCGCAGATGCGCAACGTCTGGTTCCTGCCCTCGGTGGCAGCCCTGGAGCTCTGGCTGCGCCGCGCCGGGTTCGCCGACGCGCGCTGCGTCGACGTCAGCCTGACCAGCGTCGAGGAACAACGCTCCACCGAATGGATGCGTTTCCAGTCGCTGCCGGAATTCCTCGATCCGCAGGACCGTTCGCGAACCGTCGAAGGCCTGCCGGCACCGATGCGCGCCACGCTGGTGGCGTGCAAGCCCTGACAGCGAATAGGGAAAAGCCCATCCTCGGATGGTTTTTTTTTTGCTTTCATCCGCCCCGCAGGTCGACGGCAAGCGGGGCGCGATTGCCTCAGCGCTTGGTCGCCGCGGCCAGCATCAGCGCTTTCATCTCGGCCACCGCCTGCCTGAAGCCGACGAAGAGGGCGTGGGCGACGATGGCGTGGCCGATGTTCAGCTCGTTGATGCCGTCGATGGCCGCGACCGGCTCGACATTGTGGTAGTGCAGGCCATGCCCGGCGTTGACGATCAGGCCGAGGGAACGCCCGAGGGCCACGCCCTCGCGTACCCGCTGCAGCTCGCGGGCCTGCTCCTCGGGGTCTTCGGCGTCGGCGTAGCGACCGGTATGCAGTTCGATAGCCGGCGCGCCGACCCGGGCGGAGGCCTCGATCTGCCGCGGATCGGGATCGATGAACAGCGACACTTCGCTGCCCACCGCAGCCAGGCGTCGCACCGCGTCGCGGATGCGCTGTTCCTGGCCGGCGACGTCGAGGCCGCCCTCGGTGGTCAGTTCCTCGCGGCGCTCGGGGACCAGGCAGCTATGCGCCGGCCGGATCTCCTCGGCGAAGGCGAGCATTTCCTCGGTGACCCCCATCTCGAAGTTCATCCGCGTTTGCAGCACTTCCTTGAGCACCCGCACGTCGCGTTCCTGGATATGCCGGCGGTCCTCGCGCAGGTGCACGGTGATACCGTCGGCGCCGGCTTCCTCGGCGTCCAGGGCGGCCTTCACCGGGTCCGGATAGCGGGTGCCCCGGGCCTGGCGCAGGGTGGCGACGTGATCGATGTTCACGCCGAGCAGAATTCGAGTGGCTTCAGTCACGGGGTGACTCCTTACGGTTCATGAACAGCTCGCGGCTGACCAGCGGCCGGCCGCCCAGATGGGGAGCGAGCGCCTGGCGCATCAGGCGCTTGGCCGCCGCCAGGGCGCCGGGGGCGCTCCAGTCGGCGTCGGCCATGGATAACAGTTCGGAGCCCTGGAACAGCCCGGGTTGCAGTTGCGCCACCGGCTCCAGGCCGGCCTCTGGCAAAAGCTGGTACAACGCCTGCGGCTCGATCGGGCGCCCATCGATGTCGACATCGAGAGCGAAACCATAGCCCAGTTGCTCCAGCAGGCGCCATTCGAACGCGCGCAGCAGCGGTTCGATGGGTCGCCCCGCCGCCAGCAGCGGCAGGGTCGCGGCGTAGTGGGCGAAGATTTCCGGCTGCGGGTCTTCCGCCGGCAACAGGCGGATCAACAGCTCGTTGAGATAGAGACCGCTGAACAGCGCCTGGCCATTGAGCAGGTTGGGAATGCCGGCGCTTTCCAGGCGGGCCACGGTCTTCAGTTCGCCGCGCCCGCGCCACTCCGCTTCCAGCGGCACGAATGGCCGCGCCAGGGCGCCGGCCTTGCCGCGGGCGCCGCGCAGGACCGCGCGCAGGCGACCCAGCGGGGTGAAGAAGTCCACCAGGGCGCTGGTTTCCTTGTACGGCCGGCTATGCAGCACGTAGGTGGCTTGGGCGGCGGCGAAGGACATGGCGGGTCGACCGGGCGCGAGAGGAATGGCGCCCGGCTGGCGCCGGGCTGCCGGGAACGGTCAGAGGTCGCCGTAGCCCAGCGAGCGCAGGGCGCGCTCGTCGTCGGACCAGCCGCCCTTGACCTTGACCCAGAGGTTGAGCATGACCTTGGAGTCGAACAGCACTTCCATGTCTTTGCGCGCGTTCTGGCCGATGCTTTTGATCCGCTCGCCCTTGTCGCCGATGATGATCTTCTTCTGCCCCTCGCGCTCCACCAGGATCAGCGCATGGATATGCAGGATGCGACCTTCCTGCTTGAACTCCTCGATCTCCACGGTGATCTGGTAGGGCAGCTCGGCGCCGAGCTGGCGCATGATCTTCTCGCGGACCAGCTCGGCGGCCAGGAAGCGGCTGCTGCGGTCGGTGATCTGGTCTTCGGGAAAGAAGTGCTCGCTTTCCGGCAGACGCTCGGCGACCAGCTTCTCCAGCACGTCCAGGTTGGTCCCGTGCTGCGCCGAGATCGGTACTACCTCGGCCTTCGGCAACTGCTGGGTGAGCCATTCGAGGTGCGGCAGCAGGTCGGCCTTTTCCTCGATGCGGTCGGTCTTGTTCACCGCGATCAGCACCGGGCAACTGACGTACTGCACGCGCTCCAGGACCATCTGGTCCTCTTCGGTCCAGCGGGTGCGGTCGACCACGAAGATCACCACGTCGACATCCTTCAATGCCGCGCTGGCGGTACGGTTCATGTAGCGGTTGAGGGCCTTCTCGCCGCTCTTGTGCAGGCCGGGCGTATCGACGTAGACGGCCTGCACCTCGCCCTCGGTCTTGATCCCGAGCATGTTGTGACGGGTGGTCTGCGGCTTGCGCGAGGTGATCGCCAGCTTCTGCCCGAGGATGTGGTTGAGCAGGGTGGACTTGCCCACATTGGGGCGCCCCACGATCGCCACGTAGCCGCAACGGCTGCCGGCGGGGATGTCGTCGTGCATGTCAGTCATGGCCATTCTCCACGCCCAGGGCCACCAGCGCGGCGGCCGCGGCCACCTGCTCGGCGATGCGGCGGCTGCCGCCGTGCCCGTGGGTCTTGTCGCTCAGCAGGGCCACTTCGCAATCGACGAAGAAGGTCCGGCAATGGGGTTCGCCCTGGATATCCACCACCTCGTAGCGCGGCAGGTCGCAGCCACGCGACTGCAGGAACTCCTGCAGGCGGGTCTTGGGGTCCTTGTTGGTGTCCACCGGGGTCAGCTCGCGCAGTTGCGGTCCGAGCCAGGCGATGATCCGCTCGCGCGCGGAGTCCATGCCGGTATCCAGGTAGATGGCGCCGATCAGGGCTTCCATCGCATCGGCGAGGATCGACTCGCGGCGGAACCCGCCGCTCTTCAGCTCGCCCGAGCCCAGCCGCAGGTAGTCGCCCACCTCGAAGCCGCGCGCCAGCAGGGCCAGGGTCTCGCCCTTGACCAATCGCGCGCGCAGGCGCGAAAGCTGGCCTTCGCGAGCCTGCGGGAAGTGGTGGAACAGCGCCTCGCCGATGACGAAGTTGAGAATGGCGTCACCGAGGAACTCCAGGCGCTCGTTGTTGCGCCCGGCGTAGCTGCGATGGGTCAGGGCCAGGACCATCAGGTCCCGGTCTTTGAAGGTATAGCCGAGCTTGCGCTCGAGTCGGTCCAGCGAATTACTCACGGCATGCGTACACGGAATTCTTTGTCGAAGTGGACCACCAGGTCGATGTTGCTGATCAGTGGCTCGCGTTTTTCATATTTCAGGTGCGCCCGGAATTGGTTGTCTTCCAGTTGCACCTCCAGGGCCTTCTCCAGGTCCAGGTTGCGGATGCCGTTGATCTGCATCCCCTTGCCGACGTAGCTGTAGAACTCCGGCACGGAACGCACCTCGGCCGCCTTGTCGGTCTCCACGGAAGTGATCACCTTCTCCAGCGAGTAGTAATCCATGTAGTGCGGGATGATCTTGAATGCGGCGCTGGCGAAGAACGCCACCACGCCCAGCACCACCAGCCACCCCAGCAGGGACATCCCCTTCTGCGAACGCGCGAACCTCATGTCGGACCTCATGTCAGTGTAGTTATTCCGTCCAGCGAGCGGTAACGCCATCGGGCAGGGCCCTGCGGCGGCGTTCGCGGAAGTGAAAGCGGGGCTGCCCTCGGGAGCAGCCCCGCTTCGCGATTATTCAGCAGGAGCGCCCTTCCGCGTGGCGAACCTGCGCACAGGTCAGTGAATCACGCCGACCCGGGAGAAGTTCGGCAGGTTGCTCATCTTCGGATCGGGCCAGCTCATCCATACAGCGAAGGCCTTGCCGACGATATTGCGGTCCGGAACCATGCCCAGCAGATCCTTGGGGATCTTCGGATCGTTCCAGTAGCGGCTGTCGTTGGAGTTGTCGCGGTTGTCGCCCATCATGAAGTAGTGGCCGGCGGGAATGGTCCACTGGCGGTCGGGCTCAATGCGATAGCGGCTCATTTCCTTGCGGATCAGGTGCTCGGCCTGGCCCAGCTTCTCCTGGTACAGGGTCACGCTGCCCAGGGTGCCCGGTTCCTCGCCGACCAGTTTCTCCGCCACCAGCTCGCCGTTGACGTACAGGCGCTTTTCCTTGGTGTAGCGCACGGTGTCGCCGGGCAGGCCGACCACGCGCTTGATGTAGTTGATGTTCGGTTCGCTGGGATAGCGGAACACCATGACATCGCCGCGCTGCGGGTCGCCGATCGGGATCACCTTGGTGTCCAGCACCGGCAGGCGGATACCGTAGGCGAACTTGTTGACCAGGATGAAATCGCCGACCTCGAGGGTAGGTTTCATCGACCCCGAGGGAATCTGGAACGGCTCGACCAGGAAGGAACGCAGCACCAGCACGATGAACAGCACCGGGAAGAACGACTTGCCGTACTCCACCAGCAGCGGTTCCTTGTTGAGCTTCTCCAGCACTGCCGGATCGGGCTCGTTCACCTGCCCTTCGTAGGAAGAGATCGCGGCCCGCCGACGCGGCGCGAACAGCACCAGGTCGACCAAGGCCAGGGCGCCGCATACAGCCACGGCGATGACCAGCAACAACGGGAAATTGAGTGTCATGGGTTCTAGCTATCCACTTTGAGCACGGCGAGGAAGGCTTCCTGGGGAATTTCCACGCTACCGACCTGCTTCATCCTTTTCTTACCAGCCTTCTGCTTCTCCAGCAGCTTGCGTTTACGGCTCACGTCGCCACCGTAACACTTGGCCAGCACGTTCTTCCTGAGCGCCTTGACCGTCGAGCGGGCGATGATCTGCCCACCGATGGCTGCCTGGATCGCCACGTCGAACATCTGCCGCGGGATCAGTTCCTTCATTTTCTCCACCAGCTGGCGGCCCTTGTAGGGGGCGTTGTCGCGGTGGACGATCAGGGCGAGGGCGTCGACCTTCTCGCCATTGATCAGCACGTCGAGACGAACCAGGTTGGACGGCTCGAAACGATCGAAGCTGTAGTCCAGGGAAGCATAGCCGCGGCTGGTGGACTTGAGGCGATCGAAGAAGTCGAGCACCACCTCGTTCATCGGCAGGTCGTAGACCACCTGCACCTGGCCGCTGAGGAAGTGCATGTCGCGCTGCACGCCGCGCTTCTCGATGCACAGGGTGATCACGTTGCCCAGGTGGTCCTTGGGCACCAGGATGGTGGCGCGGCAGATCGGTTCGCGCATTTCCTGGATCGACGCCAGGTCCGGGAGCTTGGACGGGTTGTCGACGTAGATGATCTCGCCATTCTTCTGCACAATCTCGAAGACCACCGTGGGCGCGGTGGTGATCAGGTCCAGGTCGTATTCGCGCTCCAGGCGCTCCTGGATGATCTCCATGTGCAGCATGCCGAGGAAGCCGCAACGGAAGCCGAAGCCCAGGGCTTCGGAGCTTTCCGGCTCGTATTGCAGCGACGAGTCGTTGAGGGTCAGTTTCTGCAGGGCGTCGCGGAAGTCCTCGAAATCGTCCGAGCTGACCGGGAACAGGCCCGCGTAGACCTGCGGCTTGACCCGCTTGAAGCCCGGCAGGACCTCGACGTCCGGCGTGTTGTTCAGGGTCAGCGTATCGCCCACCGGCGCGCCGTGGATATCCTTGATACCGGCGATGATGAAGCCCACCTCGCCCGCCTTCAGGTCGACGGTCTCGGTGTGCTTCGGAGTGAATACCCCGACGCTGTCCACCTGGTGGACCTTGCCGGTGGACTTCACCAGGATCTTGTCGCCCTTCTTCACCCGGCCGTTCTTCACCCGTACCAGCGAGACCACGCCGAGGTAGTTGTCGAACCAGGAGTCGATGATCAGCGCCTGCAGCGGCGCCTCGATCTCGCCTTCCGGGGCGGGGATGGCGGTCACCAGGCGCTCCAGCACCTCCAGCACGCCCATCCCGCTCTTGGCGCTGCAGGCCACGGCGTCGGTGGCGTCGATGCCGATGATGCTCTCGATTTCCTCTTTCACCCGCTCCGGCTCGGCCTGGGGCAGGTCCATCTTGTTCAGCACGGGCATCACTTCCAGCCCCTGCTCGATGGCGGTGTAGCAGTTGGCGACGGACTGCGCCTCGACGCCCTGGCCGGCGTCCACTACCAGCAGCGCGCCCTCGCAGGCGGCCAGCGAGCGGCTGACTTCGTAGGTGAAGTCGACGTGGCCGGGGGTATCGATGAAGTTGAGCTGGTAGGTCTTACCGTCCTGCGCCTTGTAGTGCAGGGTCACGCTGTGGGCCTTGATGGTGATCCCGCGCTCGCGCTCCAGGTCCATGGAGTCCAGGACCTGGGCCTCCATTTCGCGATCGGAGAGGCCGCCGCACATCTGGATGAAGCGATCGGCCAGCGTCGACTTGCCATGGTCGATATGGGCAATGATGGAGAAATTGCGGATATGGCTCAGGTCGCTCACGGCTCAACACACTCGAAAAGGGCAAGGGCGGCAATCCGCCGAAAAATAGCCGGGGAGTTTACCTGATGCTCGGGCAAGGCGTCACGCAGGTAACGGATTGACGGGCATGAAAAAGGGCGGTGGAAACCGCCCTTTTTTCGCCAGCCGGCTTATTCGGCCAGCTTGAAGGTAATGAAGCTGGCGCGTCCCTGGCGCAGCACCCGCATCGAAACCGAACGGTTCTTCGGCAGGGCCTTGGCCACGTCGGCGAAGACCTTGGTCGAGGTCACCGCCTTGTTGTCCAGGTGGGTGATGACATCGCCCGGACGCAGGCCGATGACCGCGGCCGGACCGTCCTGGACTTCCTTGATCACCACGCCGCCCTGGATATCCAGGCTCTTGCGCTGCTCGGCGGTCAGGTCGGCGACGGTCACGCCCAGGCGGTTGCTGCTGCGCTCGGCGCCCGGAGCGCCCATCGAGGCGATTTCCTCGTCGTCGTCCGGAAGGCTGCCTACCGCCATGCTCAGGGACTTGCGCTGGCCGTTGCGGATCACGTCCAGGTTGATCTTGTCGCCCGGCTTCATGTTGCCCACCAGGTGCGGCAGGTCGGCGGACTCGTTGATCGACTGGCCGTTCAGGCTGAGGATCACATCGCCCACCTGCAGGCCGCCCTTGGCCGCCGGACCGTCTTCCACCAGCTGCGCCACCAGCGCGCCGGACGGCTTGTCGAGGCCGAAGGACTCGGCGAGATCCTTGTTCACTTCCTGGATCACCACACCCAGCCAGCCGCGGCTGACCTTGCCGGCTTTCTTCAACTGGTCGGCGACGTTCAGCGCGACATCGATCGGAATGGCGAAGGACAGGCCCATGAAGCCGCCGGAACGGGTGAAGATCTGCGAGTTGATGCCGACCACTTCGCCCTGCAGGTTCAGCAGCGGACCGCCGGAGTTACCCGGGTTGATCGCCACGTCGGTCTGGATGAAGGGTACGTAGCTCTCGTTCGGCAGGCTACGCCCCTTGGCACTGACGATACCGGCGGTGACCGAGTGATCGAAGCCGAACGGCGAACCGATGGCCAGGACCCATTCGCCCACTTTCAGCTTGTTCGAATCGCCCAGTTTCAGGGTCGGCAGGTTCTTCGCCTCGATCTTCAGCACCGCCACGTCGCTGCGCGGGTCCGCGCCGACCAGCTTGGCCTTGTGCTCGCTACGGTCGGACAGGCGCACCAGGATCTCGTCGGCATCGGCCACGACGTGATTGTTGGTGAGGATGTAGCCGTCGTTGGAGATGATGAAGCCGGAACCCAGCGATTGCGCCTCGCGCTGCTGGCCGCGCGGATTGCGCGGAACCTGCGGGATGCTGCGCTCGAGGAAGTCGCGGAACATCGGCGGCAGCCCTTCGAGGTCGGGGATAGACAGCTGCCCGCGCGCCATGGCGCGATCCGGCAGCTTCTGCCGCGTACTGATATTCACCACCGCCGGCGACGCCTGTTCGACCAAAGGCGTGAAGTCCGGCAGTTCTGCCCGGGCCGTCATCGCCAGGCTCAAGGCCAGCAAGGCCACCATCGCAGCCATACAGCGTTTTAGGGTATGCATCGACTACAGCTCCCGTGATGTTCGAGGGAAGAGAAAGACTCAGGCCGAATCGGACGGCCCGGAAATCAGCGCTCGCAGAACCACCGGCTGCGAGGCTGGATCATCGGCATGACGACGAGCATGCCGACGCACCAATAGCCAGGCCGCCAGCAAACCCGCCAGCCCGGACACGATGATCAGAGGTTCGACAAGGCCCGCCCGGGTCGCCAGCAATGCTGCCACGAAAAACCCGAGCAGAGGGAAAAGATAGAAGAGGACGGAGGCGCGCAACAACAGGTCTTCATGAATTCCTAGGACGACCGCATCGCCGACCCGCAGGCTCAGGTCGCTCAACGCGCGCACCCGGGCACGCCCCGCGCCGACGCCCAGGCGCTGCATCAGCCCCTGGCCGCAACCGGCATTGGCCGAGCAGGACGAGCAGGTACTGCGGCGCACGGTCTCGACCCATACCGCTCCCGGCTCGGTCGCCACCACTCGCCCCTGCTCCTCGATCATTTCTGGGCGGCGGCCTCGGGCCGGATGGACAGCGCCACCCGCTCGGCGGTGCCCAGCGGCACTTCGCCGACGACGGTCACCATCTGGCCGCCGTCATCGGTCTGCAGGCGCTTGGAAACCACCACGGTCGGGCCGAGCTGGCTGCGCGCGTCGCCAACCATGGCACCGTGCAGCGGCTCGATGAACACCGAGAATCGTGCCAGGCCATCGCCATAGGTCAGGCAGGCGACCGGATCGGGGGTGACCGGACTGCGACGCATGAAACTGCGGGTCAGGGTGAAACCTGGCGGCAGCCATTCCGAGCGCCAGGCCACGGTCTTCTCGCCGTCGGCCTTGGCCGGGCCGACGACCTGGCATTCGGCGCCCGCCTGCAACTGGTCTTCGGCAGGTGCCGCGCCGGTATTCAACTGGGTGAACTGGAAGCGCTCGAGCAACTGCCCCTTCTCGTTCAGCAGCAGCGACTTCAACGGCAGGCCGGTGTCGCGGTCCAGGTGCAGCTCGAAGCCGTAGCGATGCTGGTCGCGCGGAGTCACCGCAAGGACCACTGCCGGGCGGCCGGCGACACGGGATTCGCCGACCAGGCGCAGGTCGTACCAGGAAGCCAGCTGGGAGGGATCGAACTTGCGCACCGGCCACAGCTGGGCATCGGCCAGTTGGTCGGCAAGGCCGCCGCTGATGCACTGGGTGCGCCCGTCGACCCGGACCACTTCCTGGCGCGCGCCGTCGAGCTGGAGCAGGCGCTCGCGAACCGCACCATCGCTCTCCACGCGATGCCAGATCTCATGGGTGGAGAAGCTGCCATTGCGCTCGTAGACGAAGGTGCCTTGGAAACTGTTCTGGCGATCGGCCTCGGCGAGACGATTCAGCCAGTCGGAAGCGTCGGCAGCCTGAGTGGCGGGAACCGCCATCAGGCTGCCAAGCAAAAGCAACAGGGAGGTGGTGCGCATGTCTCTCCTCAGCGGTTTTCCAGGCTGGCTGCCCGAGCGTAGGGCAGCGCGCTCTCTGTACCACTGACGGCGGATTGTTGCACGTGCTGACGCAGGTAGATCGGCAGACGCTGCTCATGCCAGCGGGTATCGCTGGACGAGGAGTTGGTGATCACCTGCGGCGCCCCCTGCTCTTCGCTGTAGCCGGCCAGCACGGCCGGGCCTTTCACCTGAGGCAGGGCGATCTGCGGGGTGGTCCCCTGTTGCGCCATCTGCGGCAGGGCGTCGTTCTGGTTGTACAGACGCACGCCGGCCAGCACCGCCAGGGTCACCGAGGCAGCGACCGCCAGGCGACCGACCATCCGCCACGGTCCCTTCTCCGCTTTCGGCGGAGCGGCCTCGTCGGCCAGGGCAGCAGAGACCGCCGCAGCGATATCCAGCTTCGGCAGGGTAGGCTCGCGGTGCATGACGGACCGCGCCAACTGGTAACGCGACCAGGTGGAACGCAGCTCGGCATCCTCGCCGCAAGCTGCGAGCACCCGCCGCAACTCGAGTTCATCCGCTTCGTTATCCATCACAGCGGACAGAGTTTCCTGCAGGGCTTCACGACTCATAGCGATACCTCTCTTGGCATTTGCCGCTGTGTCAGGCTTCTCGCAACAAAGGCTGCAGAGCTTTGTCGATTGCTTCACGAGCGCGGAAGATCCGCGACCGTACCGTCCCCACCGGACACTGCATCACGGTGGCGATATCTTCGTAACTCAAACCCTCGAACTCGCGCAGGGTCAGGGCCGTGCGCAAATCCTCGGGCAACTGCTGGATGGTCTGGTGCACGGTGGCCTCGATCTCATCCCGCAACATCGCCCGTTCCGGCGACTCGATGTCCTTCAGGGCGTGGTCGCCCTCGAAGAACTCCGCATCCTCTGCGGTCACATCGCTGTCCGGTGGCCGACGCCCGCGAGCGACCAGGTGGTTCTTCGCGGTGTTGATGGCGATCCGATACAGCCAGGTATAAAAAGCACTATCGCCGCGGAAATTGCCTAGCGCACGGTATGCCTTGATGAAGGCTTCCTGCGCTACGTCCTGGGCTTCCTGGGCGTCGTGCACGAACCGCACGATCAATCCCAGTATCTTGTGCTGGTATTTCAGTACCAGCAGATCGAAAGCCCGCTTGTCTCCGCGCTGTACCCGTTCAACCAGTTGCTGATCCTGTTCCTGGGTTAGCATGAAAGCTCCTCTTCGAACCTGGAGGAGCTTCGAGCGTCCCAGCGAATCGTCTTGCCAAGATAGACTCGGGCTTCTTGCAAAAGTTCTCCCCTCCAAGCATGCGTCACGAGTTTTTTCCTCGCTCGTGACGTGCGGCCCCGGACATCGTGTCCGGGCCCCGCGAAAATGGATTGCATCGGGCTCAGGGCCCGGCCTCTGTGCCGCTGGGTAGGCCAACCGGACGAGGTCTTCAGGCATCCTGCTTTGGAACCGATGCGTCTAAGAAAGTTCCAGCACTACATCGCCCCGCTCTGATGACGCCTGCCGATGACAGGCCCGCAGCTCATCCGCCGGACCGGCAGCGGGGGTGCGCTATTGTGCCGCCAGGCCCTTCTATATACTAGGGCTCCACCACGGGGAAATGCGGGCATGAGCCAACATTATCAACACGATGTACTGGTCATCGGCAGCGGCGCCGCCGGCCTGAGTCTGGCCTTGACCCTTCCGGAACACCTGCGCATCGCCGTCCTCAGCAAGGGCGAACTGTCGCAGGGCTCGACCTACTGGGCCCAGGGCGGCGTGGCCGCCGTGCTGGACGATACCGACACCGTGGAATCCCACGTCGAGGACACCCTGGTCGCCGGTGGCGGCCTGTGCCGCGAGGATGCGGTGCGCTTCACCGTGGAGCATAGCCGCGAAGCGATCCAGTGGCTGATCGAACAGGGGGTGCCCTTCACCCGCGACGAGCAGCACAACCACGAGGAAGGCAGCTTCGAATACCACCTGACCCGCGAAGGCGGGCACAGCCACCGGCGCATCATCCATGCCGCCGACGCCACCGGCGCCGCGATCTTCAATACCTTGCTGGCCCAGGCCCGGCGGCGACCGAACATCGAGTTGCTGTCGCAGCGGGTGGCGGTCGACCTGATCACCGAGCGCAAGCTAGGCCTGCCGAGCAAGCGCTGCCTGGGCGCCTACGTGCTGAATCGGGAAAGCGGCGAAGTCGATACCTTCCGTGCCCGCTTCACCGTGCTGGCCTCCGGTGGCGCGAGCAAGGTCTACCTTTATACCAGCAATCCCGACGGCAACTCCGGCGACGGCATCGCCATGGCCTGGCGCGCCGGCTGCCGGGTCGGCAACCTGGAGTTCAACCAGTTCCACCCGACCTGCCTGTACCACCCGCAGGCCAAGAGTTTCCTCATCACCGAGGCATTGCGCGGCGAAGGCGCCCTGCTCCGCCTGCCCAATGGCGAGCGTTTCATGCCGCGCTTCGACCCGCGTGGCGAGCTGGCGCCCCGGGATATCGTGGCCCGCGCCATCGACCATGAAATGAAGCGTCTGGGGATCGACTGCGTCTACCTGGACATCAGCCACAAGCCGGCCGAGTTCATCAAGGCGCACTTCCCCACCGTCTACGAGCGCTGCCTGGACTTCGGCATCGACATTACCCAGCAACCGATCCCGGTAGTGCCGGCCGCTCACTATACCTGCGGCGGCGTGCTCGTCGACCAGCACGGGCATACCGACGTGCCGGGCCTCTACGCCATCGGCGAAACCACCTTCACCGGCCTGCACGGCGCCAACCGCATGGCCAGCAATTCGCTGCTGGAATGCTTCGTCTATGCCCGCTCTGCCGCCGCCGACATGCTCCAGCGCCTGCCCGGCACGCCCGTGCCGGAAAGCCTGCCGAGCTGGGACGCCAGCCAGGTCACCGACTCCGACGAGGACGTGATCATCGCGCACAACTGGGACGAACTGCGGCGTTTCATGTGGGACTACGTCGGTATCGTGCGCACCAACAAGCGCCTGCAGCGCGCCCAGCACCGGGTACGCCTGCTGCTCAGCGAGATCGACGAGTTCTACAGCAACTACAAGGTCAGCCGCGACCTGATCGAGTTGCGCAACCTGGCACTGGTCGCCGAACTGATCATCCGCTCGGCCATGCAGCGCCGCGAAAGCCGGGGCCTGCACTACACGCTGGATTATCCGGACCTGCTGCCCGAAGCCCGCGACACTATCCTGGTGCCGCCCATCTACGGCGACTGAAGCGCAGGCGGACACGCAGGCGCCGATGGCTGTCGGCGCCCAATGCATCGGCCGGGATACAGCAGCCAAGGATGCGCCAGCGGCCCGGCAGGCGCACGCGCAGTACGATCAGCCAGGGCAACGCCAGGCTGTCAGGGCGCAATTGCACCGCTTGCCAGCCGCTTCCGGCGCTCCACAGCTGCCAGCCCCGCTCGTCATGGCGCACGCCGCGGAAGGCCCGCGAGCCGCGCAGCAGTACCTGGCGGTACAGCCCCCAGGCACCGTAGGCCAGGCAGACCAGCGCAAGCGGCGGCTTCAGCCAGACCGGCAGCGCCGCCAGCAGGATCGACAGCAGCGCCAGGGCCCACAGTGCCAGGCTCGCCGCCAGCAGGATCGGAGAGACCCGCCAGCGGCATTCGAACGGCTCAATCCGGCTGGACACGGTCCAGGATCATCCGCACCATCCGCCGCAGGTCGGCGTCTTCCGGCTCGCCGCGCTGCATGAACCAACCGAACATGTCCTGGTCCTCGCACTCCAGCAGCTTGCGGAAGCGCGCCTGGTCCTCGGCGTCCAGGCCCGGGTAAACCTCCTGCACGAAAGGCACCAGCAGCACATCCAGTTCCAGCATGCCGCGACGGCTGTGCCAGTAGAGTCGTTTCAGTTCGGTTTCATCTGCCATGTTCGGGCTCCTCGAAAACGCCCGGCATTATAGGGCGGTTGCGCTCGAATGGCGCGGCCCGATGACGAGGCGTCGCTCTGCCGGCGTCCGCCCTTGGTCGTATTGCCCGGCAAACCAAGGGTATCCGCGCGGGACGCAGGCCCATGCCGACGGCGGCCTCGGAAGTGTCCGACAACCGTCAAGGCGGATGCGCCAGGCATTCTTGCCCGCTGACAAGCCTCGGACCGAGTTCTATGATGACGGTCCTGACTGACTGACCGCGCAGCATCGCAATGGCCGACCCCGCTTTCCACACCCCGCTAGTCCATGAAGGCATCCTCGCCGTCCGCGGCCCGGACGCCGCCAAGTTCCTCCAGGGCCAGCTGACCTGCAACCTCGCCTACCTGAACGACGAGACCTCCAGCCTCGGCGGCCGCTGCAACATCAAGGGCCGCCTGCTATCGAGCTTCCGCATCCTGCCCGAGGGCGACGGCCTGCTGCTGGCGATGGCCGGCGAGCTGCTCGAGGCCCAGTTGGCGGACCTGAAGAAATACGCCGTATTCTCCAAGGCCAGCCTTGCCGACGAGAGCGCAGCCTGGCTCCGCATAGGCTTGCGCGACGCCAGCGAGGCACTGCGCGCCCTGGGGATAGACACCCCGGCGGAGAGCGGCAGGATCGCCCGCCACGGCGACCTGCTCGCCGTCGCCCTGGGCGACGCCCGCGTCGAGCTATGGGTTCCGGCGCAGCGCGCCGAGGCGGTGCTTGCCACGCTCCGCGAGCACAGCCGCGAGGCGCCGCTCGACGATTGGCTGCTCGGCCAGGTGCGCGCAGGCATCGGCCAGGTGTTCGGCGCTACCCGCGAGCTGTTCATCCCACAGATGATCAACCTGCAGGCGGTCGGCGGGGTCAGCTTCAAGAAGGGCTGCTATACCGGCCAGGAAATCGTCGCCCGCATGCAGTATCTCGGCCGCCTCAAGCGCCGCCTGTATCGCCTGGCGCTGGACGCAGACGAGGTGCCGGCGCCCGGCACCGGGCTGTTCTCGCCAGTCCATTCCACCAGCGTCGGCGAAGTGGTACTGGCCGCCCGTACGCCGGAGAACAGCGTGGAATTGCTCGCCGTGCTGCAGGACGACGCCGTCGCCGACGGCCGGATCAGCCTCGGAAGCGCCGAAGGAGCGCCGCTCGTCCTCCTCAATCTGCCTTACACGCTGGACAGCGACCGCGAAATCCAGCGCTGACCGTAAACTGTGCCTCGCCGTCCGCGGACGGCCCGCCAGTATTCCCATGGCCGGTGCACGTAGAGCGTGCTCCGGCCATTGCGTTTTCAAAGGAAATGCCATGAGCAAGCTTGCCGACAAAGTCCAACAGGACCTGATCCGCGCCATCGATCAGGATGAACTGGTGCTGCCGACCCTGCCCGAGGTGGCCCTGCAGGTCCGTGAGGCAGCGGAAGACCCGGATGTCAGCATCCAGGCCCTGAGCAAGGTGATCGGCAACGACGCGGCGCTGACCGCGCGCATCATCCGCGTGGTGAACAGTCCGCTGCTGCGCAGCCCGAAGGAAATCACCGACCTGCAGATGGCGATCAGCCGGCTGGGCATCAACTACACCTGCAACCTGGCCACCGGCCTGGCCATGGAGCAGATGTTCCAGGCCACCACCGACGTGGTCGACCGCAAGATGCGCGAAGTCTGGAACAAGAGCACCGAGATCGCCGGCATCTGCCACGTGCTGGCCCGTCACTACACCCGCCTGGCGCCGGACCAGGCGACCCTGGCCGGACTGGTGCACCAGATCGGCGTGCTGCCGATCCTCACCTACGCCGAGGATCACAACGAGCTGCTGTCGGACTCCATCAGCCTGAGCCATGTGATCGAGCGCATCCATCCGCTGATCGGCGAGCGCATTCTCAAGGCCTGGGATTTCCCCGCGCCGATCGCCGAGGTCCCGCGCCAGCACCTGGACTTCACCCGCAACTCGCCGCGCGCGGACTATACCGACCTGGTCCAGGTCGCCACCCTGCAGAGCTACCTTGGCAGCGAGCATCCCTATACCCGCCTGGACTGGAGCCAGATCCCGGCGTTCGCCAAGCTCGGCCTCGAGCCGACCGTCGACATGAAGGAAGACGAGGACCTCTCCAGCGCCCTGGAAGCCGCCACCAGCATGCTGCAATAGACCCCGCCCTACTCCGCCGGGAAGCGCACCCGCACCAGCAAGCCGCCCAGTTCGCCCTGGTCGAGCTGGATCTGCGCCCGGTGCGCCCGGCAGACCTCGCCGACGATCGCCAGCCCCAGGCCGCTGCCGGGGCTGTCGCCGCGCCGGTAGAAGCGCTGGAAGACCCGCTCGCGGTCGGCGGCGGGAATTCCCGGACCATCGTCTTCCACTTCCAGCACGCCCCCCTCCAGCACCCTGAGGATCACGTTGCCGCCCTGCGGGGTGTGCGCCAGCGCGTTGTCCAGCAGGTTGCTGAGCAATTCGTTGAGCAGCGTCGGTTCACCCTGGATCCACACCGGCCCGGCGCTTTCCAGCGCCAGCGAGGCTCCCCGCGCATAGGCCAGCGGCGCCAGCGCCAGGCCCAGTTCCCGGGCCAGGGCGGTCAGGTCGATACGCTCGGCGCCACCCTCGGCAATGGCCTGGGCGCCGCTTTCGATGCGCGCCAGGGAGAGCAGCTGGTTGGCCAGGTGGATCAGGCGGTCGGTGTTCTTCGCCGTGGTCTCCAGGGTCGAACGCCAGGCTTCCGGCTCCTGCTCGCGCAGGCCCAGTTCCAGGCGCGCCTTGAGCGCCGCCAGCGGCGTGCGCAACTCGTGGGCGGCATCGGCGATGAAGTGCGACTGCCGCTCGAACAGGCTGCGCAGGCGCTGGGTGAAGTGGTTCAGCGACTCCACCAGCGGCCGCAATTCATGCTGGACCTCTAGCATCGGCAACGGCCGCAGGTCGTCCGGCTGGCGCTCTTCCACCTCGCGGCGCAGGCGATCCAGCGGACGCAGCGCGGCGCTCACCGCCAGCCACACCAGCACCAGCGCGCCGACGCCGAGGACGCCCAGGCGCAGCAGGGTATCGGTCATCAGGCTGCGCGCCATGCGCTCGCGGGCGCCTTCGGTCTCCGCCACGCGGATCTCCGCCATGCCGCTCATGCTCGGTTCGCTGACCGGTTGCAGCAGGCTCACCACGCGTACGTCGACGCCCTGGTAGACGCCGTCGTAGAACTTGGCCAGGGCCGGGTAGTCGTCGGTGCGCAGGGTATCGGCGGGTGCCGCCGGAAGATTCTCGTAGCCGGAGATCATCCGTCCGTGGATGTCGTTGACCTGGTAGAAGATCCGCCCGGCGCTGTCGTAGGCGAAGGTATCCAGTGCCACGTAGGGGACGTCGGCGCGCAGGGTGCCGTCCTTCTCGTAGAGCCCGTCGGCGATCGCCCGCGCCGAGGCCAGCAAGGTCCGGTCGTAGGCGGTGTCGGCCACCTCGCGACCGTTCCAGTAGGCGCTCAGGCCGCTCGCCAGGAGCACCAGCAGCAGGAGCAGGGCCAGCCACAGCAGCAGCCTTCCGCGCAGGCTGCCGGCATCAGTCACCCTGCGCCTCCAGCAGGTAGCCGAGGCCGCGGAAGGTGACGATGCGCACGGCGCCGCCTTCCAGCTTCTTGCGCAGGCGGTGGACGTAGATCTCGATGGCGTCGGCGCTGGCCTCCTCGTCCAGGCCGAAGACCTGGGCGGCCAGTTGCTCCTTGCTCATCACCCGCCCCGGACGGGCGATCATCGCTTCCAGCACCGCCTGTTCCCGCGAGGTCAGGGTCAGCGGCTGCTCGTCGAGGCTGAAGCGCCGGGTGCCGAGGTCGTAGACCAGGGCGCCGCAGCGCTGCAACTGTTCGCCACCGAGCACGCTGCGGCGCAGCAGGGCCTTGACCCGCGCCTCCAGCTCGGACAGTTCGAAAGGCTTTGCCAGGTAGTCGTCGGCGCCGAGATTGAGGCCGTGCACCCGGTCCTTCACCTCGCCGCGCGCAGTCAGCATCAGCACCGGCAGGGTCTTGCCGCGCCCGCGCAGGCGCGCCAGCACCTCGAAGCCGTCCATCCGCGGCAGGCCGACGTCGAGGATCGCCAGGGCGTACTCCTCGCTGGCCAGGGCCAGGTCGGCGGCCACCCCGTCCTGCAGCAGGTCTACCGTCCAGCCGGCGCCCTTGAGCGCCTGGACCACGCTTTCGGCGAGCTGCGGATGATCTTCCACCAGAAGGATGCGCATGGACGGTTCTCCACCACCGGATGAGGGCACAAGAGGCGAAGTGTACCGGGGAAAACCCTCCGGTAAATGGCTTCTCTGCCACCGGGGATTGCTGAAAGCCTGGCGAAAGCTTGGCGTCTTAGGATCAGTCGATGGACGGCGCAGATCGTCCGCCAAAACGCCCTGCAGCGTGGTGCTCGGCGTACAAGAACAAGAATCGGAGACCACTGCATGTCGACTTCCCTGCCGCAGGCCGCAAGGTCTGTACGTTCGTCCCGCAGCACCACCCTGACCACCACCGCCGTCGTGCTCGCCGGCATCGCGCCCCTGGGCAACGCCGCCGGCTTCCTCGAAGACAGCAAGGCCAGCCTGGAAACCCGCAACTTCTACATGAACCGCGACTTCCGCGACGGCCCCGGCCAGTCCAAGCGCGAGGAGTGGGCGCAAGGCTTCATCCTCAACCTGCAGTCCGGCTACACCCAGGGCACCGTCGGCTTCGGCCTCGACGCCATGGGCATGCTCGGCGTCAAGCTCGACTCCGGCCGCGGCCGCAGCGGTACCGGACTGCTGCCGAAGGATTCCGACGGCCGCGCGCCGGACACCTACTCGAAACTGGGCCTGACCGCCAAGGTCAAGGTCTCGCAGAGCGAGCTGAAGGTCGGCACGCTGATTCCGAAGCTGCCATCGGTACAACCGAACAACGGGCGGATCTTCCCGCAGATATTCGAAGGCGCGCTGCTCACCTCGAAGGAGATCAAGGACCTCGGCTTCACCGCCGGGCGCCTGGAAAAGACCAAGATCCGCGACTCCAGCGACTCCGAGGACCTCGCGCTGAACGACAAGAACGGCCGCTTCGCCGGGGTCAGCGCCGATCACTTCGACCTCGGCGGACTGGACTACAAGCTCACCGACCAACTCACCGCCAGCTATCACTACAGCAACCTGCAGGACGTCTACCGCCAGCACTTCGTCGGCCTGCTGCACAGCTGGCCGATCGGTCCCGGCGAACTGACCAGCGACCTGCGCTTCGCCCGCAGCACCGACAGCGGCTCGGCCAAGGCCGGCGGCATCGACAACAAGTCGCTCAACGGCATGTTCACCTACAGCCTTGGCAACCATGCCTTCGGTGCGGCCTGGCAGCGAATGAACGGCGACGACGCCTTCCCCTACCTGGAAGGCAGCAACCCGTACCTGGTCAACTTCGTCCAGGTCAACGACTTCGCCGGCCCCAAGGAGCGCTCCTGGCAACTGCGCTACGACTACGACTTCGTCGGCCTCGGCATTCCCGGCCTGACCTTCATGACCCGCTACGTCAAGGGCGACAATGTCGAACTCGCCGGGCAGCGCGGCGAAGGCCGCGAATGGGAACGCAACACCGAACTGCAGTACGTGTTCCAGAGCGGCGCGCTGAAGAACCTCGGAATCCGCTGGCGCAACGCGACCTTCCGTTCCAATTTCACCCGCGACATCGATGAGAACCGCCTGATCGTCAGCTATACCCTGCCGATCTGGTAAGCCAGAACAAGAACTCCACAGGAGCACCGATGATGATGAAACTGTCTTTTCGTCCCCTCGCCTTGGTTGCCGCCGGCCTGCTGCTGGCCGGCGCCGCCGTGGCCGAACCCAAGCGTCCCGAATGCATCGCCCCGGCGTCCCCCGGCGGCGGTTTCGACCTCACCTGCAAGCTGGCCCAGAGCGCCCTGGTCGAGGCCAAGCTGCTGAGCAAGCCGATGCGCGTCACCTACATGCCCGGCGGCGTCGGCGCGGTCGCCTATAACGCGGTGGTCGCCCAACGCCCGGGCGACGCCGGCACCATCACCGCCTTCTCCAGCGGCTCGCTGCTGAACCTGGCCCAGGGCAAGTTCGGCCGCTTCGACGAGAACGCGGTGAAATGGCTGGCCGCCATCGGCACCAGCTACGGCGCCATCGCAGTGCGCACCGACTCGCCCTACAAGAACCTCGACGACCTGGTGAAGGCGCTCAAGGCCGACCCGAGCAAGGTGGTGATCGGCTCCGGCGGCACCGTCGGCAGCCAGGACTGGATGCAGACCGCGCTGATCGCCAAGGCCGCCGGGATCAATCCGCGCGACCTGCGCTACGTGGCCCTGGAAGGCGGCGGCGAGATCGCCACCGCGCTGCTCGGCGGGCACATCCAGGTCGGCAGCACCGACATTTCCGACTCCATGCCGCACATCCTCAGCGGCGACATGCGCCTGCTCGCGGTGTTCTCCGAAGAACGCCTGCCAGAGGCGGCGATGGCCAACATCCCCACCGCCAAGGAACAGGGCTACGACATCGTCTGGCCGGTGGTTCGCGGGTTCTACCTCGGGCCGAAGGTCAGCGACGAAGACTACGCCTGGTGGAAGAACGCCTTCGACCAACTGCTGGCCTCCGAGGACTTCGCCAAGCTGCGCGACCAGCGCGAGCTGTTCCCCTTCGCCATGACCGGCGAGGAACTCGACGGCTACGTGAAGCAGCAGGTCCAGCAGTACAAGCAACTGGCCAAGGACTTCGGCCTGATCCAGTAAGCCAGCCCGCGCGCGGCCGGACCCCGGCCGCGCCACGAGGATCGTCCCATGACCCGTTCCAACCTGTACCAGCGCCTGTTCGCCGGGCTCTGGCTGCTCGCCTGCGTCGGCCTGGCGGTCGCCGGCTGGCGTTACCAGGCGCCGTTTTCCTACGAACCGGTCGGCCCGCGCGCCTACCCGCTGCTCTGCCTGGCGCTGATGGGCGCCGGCCTGGCGTGGCTGATCGCGCGGCCGACGCCGATCCGCCACGCCGAGGACGAACAACCGCTGGGCGGCGCCGTGCTGCTCAAGGTGCTCGCCTGCATCGCCCTGCTGCTGGTGTTCGCCGGCCTGTTCGAAACGCTCGGCTTCATCCTCAGCGCCGCCCTGGTCGGCTCCTGCATGGCCATTCTCTACGGCGCCCGGCCAATCCCTGCGGTGGTCACCGCGAGCCTGCTCGGGATCGGCCTCTACTGGCTGTTCGACCGCGCCCTGGACGTCCCGCTGCCGCTGGGCGTTCTCGACTTCCTGCCGCTGTGAGGACTTCGTGATGGAAACCTTGAACTACCTCGGCCAGGGCTTCGGCGTCGCGATGACGCCGACCAACCTGATCACCGCGCTGATCGGCACCCTGATCGGCACCATCGTAGGCCTGCTGCCAGGCCTCGGTCCGATCAACGGCGTGGCACTGCTGATCCCGGTGGCCTTCGCCCTCGGCCTGCCGCCGGAAACCGCGCTGATCCTGCTCGCCGCCGTATACCTGGGCTGCGAATACGGCGGGCGGATCAGCTCGATCCTGCTCAACATCCCCGGCGAAGCCTCGACCGTGATGACCACCCTCGACGGCTACCCGATGGCACGCAAGGGCCTGGCCGGCGTGGCCCTGTCGCTGTCGGCCTGGAGTTCGTTCATTGGCGCTTTCATCGCCACCTGCGGGATGGTCCTGTTCGCCCCGCTGCTGGCCAAGTGGGCGATCGCCTTCGGTCCGGCGGAATATTTCGTGCTGATGGTGTTCGCCATCGTCTGCCTCGGCGGGATGGCCGGCGACCGCCCGCTGAAGACCCTGCTGGCGGCGCTGCTCGGGCTGTTCCTGTCGAGCGTCGGGATCGACGCCAACAGCGGCGTGTACCGCTTCACCGGGGACAGCATCCACCTCGCCGACGGCATCCAGTTCGTGGTCCTGGTGCTGGGCCTGTTCTCGGTCAGCGAGATCCTCCTGCTGCTGGAGAAGACCCACCACGGCCAGGAGGCGGTGAAAGCCACCGGACGCATGCTGTTCAACTTCAAGGAGGCCGCCAGCGTATTCCTGGTCAACCTGCGCTGCGGTCTGCTCGGTTTCGTCATGGGCGTACTGCCCGGCGCCGGCGCGACCCTGGCAAGCGCGGTGGCCTATATGACCGAGAAGAAGCTGGCCGGTGCCAAGGGCGAGTTCGGCAAGGGCGACATGCGCGGCCTGGCCGCTCCCGAGACCGCCATCGGCGCCTCCGCCTGCGGCGCCATGGTGCCGATGCTGACCCTCGGCGTGCCCGGCTCGGGTACCACTGCGGTGATGATCGGCGCCCTGACCCTGTACAACATCACTCCCGGCCCGCTGCTGTTCCAGCAGCAACCGGACATCGTCTGGGGCCTGATCGCCTCGCTGTTCATCGCCAACGTCATGCTGATCATCCTCAACGTGCCGATGGTCCGCGTATTCACCCGCATCCTCGCGGTGCCGAACTGGGCCCTGGTGCCGGCCATCGCGATCATCACCGGGATCGGCGTGTACGGCGTGCATGCGACCACCTTCGACCTGTTCCTGATGGTCGGCATCGGCGTGATCGGCTATATCCTGCGCAAGCTCGACTTCCCGCTCTCGCCGCTGCTGCTGGGCTTCATCCTCGGTGGACTGATGGAGCAGAACCTGCGCCGCGCGCTGTCGATCTCCAACGGTGAACTGGGCATCCTCTGGTCGAGCCCGATCAGCCTGGTGACCTGGGCGCTGGTGGTGGTAATGCTGCTGTTGCCGCTGGTCCGCGCCTGGCGCCGCCGCGTGGCCCGTCGCGCGACAGGGCTGGCCGATGCCTGAGCGCGTCACCTGGAGGCTGTACTGGGCGACGCCGCTGGTGGGCGCCCTTGGCGGCTGGCTGGCAAGCCTGGTCGGCTGGCCGCTGCCGTGGATGATCGGCTCGCTGCTTGCGGTGATGCTGGTGCGTTGCCTGGCCGACCTGCCGCTGGCCGAAGTGCCGGGGGCACGCAAGTGCGGGCAATGGATCGTCGGCATCGGCATCGGCCTGCACTTCACCCCGGCAGTGATCGAGCAAGTGCTGGCGCATAGCGTGATCATCGTCTTCGGCGCCGTGGCCACCACGCTTTCCAGCGTGCTGGCGATCGCCTTCATGCGCCGCAGCGGCGAGGACCGCGCCACCGCGTTCTTCGCCAGCATGCCCGGTGGTGCCAGCGAGATGGTCAACCTCGGGCAGCGCCACGGCGCGGTGCTCAGCCGCGTCGCCGCAGCGCAGAGCCTGCGCCTGTTGCTGGTCGTGCTGCTGGTGCCGGCGGCGTTCCAGTACCTGCTCGGCGGCGGCCAGCCAGGCCCGCACCAGGCCGCGCCGGTGGACTGGCACTGGCTGGCCCTGCTGTTCCCGGCCGGGGCGCTGGTCGCGCTGGGCTGGCAGAAGTTGCGCCAACCCAATCCCTGGCTGCTCGGCCCGCTGTTGCTGGCGGCCGGCGTCAGCCTCGGCTTCGACCTGCATATCGGCCTGCCGGCCGGTTCCAGCGGCGTCGGCCAATGGCTGATCGGCAGCGCCCTGGGTTGCCATTTCAACCGCAGTTTCTTCCGCAGCGCTCCAGCCTTCGTCAGTCGTACCCTGGTCTGCACGCTGTGGATGATGTTCGCCGCGGCGCTCGCCGCCGAGTTGCTCGGCTGGCTGACCACCCTCGACCACCAGTCGCTGATGCTCGGCATGATGCCCGGCGGCATCGCCGAGCTGAGCCTGACCGCCGAAGCCTTGCAGCTCTCGGTGCCGCTGGTCACCGCCTTGCAGGTACTGAGGCTATTGCTGGTGCTGTTCCTCGCCGAGCCGTGCTTCCGCTACTGGAGGAAGCGCGCCGGCTGATCGAGCCACGCCGCCACACTGGATGTGTGGCGTTTTCCAGCCCGCCTCGTGCGGGCTTTTTTTTCCGGGCGCGGTCAGAGGCACACAGCGGCGCCCACCATGTGAAGAGCTGGGCGACAGCGGCCTTCAGAGGTCCGGCAGCGACCAGTCGATAGGCGTCTTGCCGTTCTGCTCGAGGAACTTGTTGGTGCGGCTGAAGTGGCCGTTGCCGAGGAAACCGCGGTAGGCCGACAACGGCGACGGGTGCGCCGACTTGAGAATCAGGTGGCGCTGCGGGTCGATCAGCTTCTGCTTGCTCTGCGCGTGGCTGCCCCAGAGCAGGAACACCAGGCGCTCGCAACGCTCGTTGACCACCTCGATGACGCGGTCGGTGAACGGCTGCCAGCCGGCATTGGCGTGGGAGCCGGCCTTGGCCTGCTCGACGGTCAGGGAGGTATTGAGCAACAGCACGCCCTGCTCCGCCCAGCGCTGCAGGTAGCCGTTGTTGGGAATCGGGATGTTCAGGTCGCGGTTGAGTTCCTTGTAGATGTTCTGCAAGGACGGCGGCGTCGGCACGCCGGGCTGCACCGAGAAGCACAGGCCGTGGGCCTGGCCTGGTCCGTGGTAGGGATCCTGGCCGATGATCACCACCTTGACGTTCTCCAGCGGCGTGGTGTTCAGCGCGTTGAAGATCAATGGCCCGGGCGGAAAGATCACCTTGCCGGCGGCCTTCTCCTGGCGCAGGAACTCGCCCAGTTGCTTCATGTAGGGCTTGTCGAATTCCTCGCGCAGCGCTTCCTTCCAACTCGCCTCGAGCTTGATGCGGTCGTCGTTATCGGTCATGGAACCCCCTGTCTCGGTACTGAAAAAGTCGTCCGGCCTTTTTCAGAAGGTCGCCGACAGCCTGTGGCCGCGGAACCGTAGAAAAGCCCGCCGCGCTTGTCAATCTCGGGACAGGCGGGCCTCTTCCACCGGATACTTCACGCGCACCCGGTTGCGGTACAGGCACTCGCTGGCCAGCAGGGTGCCGGCCTGGCCCTTTTCCCGGATGTCGCGCCAGATCTCGTTGAGCCTCAGCACCGCATCGCCGTCGCGGACAAAGCGCTGTGCCCTCTCATAGACGTGGTAGCGCACAGGGCGCGGCGCGCTGCACAGCAGTTCGCCTTCCAGTTGGTGGGCGGCGATATGGAAGCGCAGCTGGAAGGTATCCGCCGTCGGATTGTGCAGCACCAGGTCGATGAAGTTGTAGAAGATCGCCGCGCCCGAGCCGAACGGCAGGATCCGTCCCTCGTCGGGAAACGGGTCGAAGCTGTGGTTGGCCCGCTCCACCACGCGCAGCGGGGAATGCAGGGCCATCCAGTGGATCAGGTTGCTCAGTTGGCAGATGCCGCCGCCGATTCCGCTGCGCGCCTCGCCGAAGGACAACTCCATACCTTCGACGAAGCCACGCCGGGCGCTGGGCCGACCGACCAGCCGGCAGAACGAGAAGTACTCGCCGGGGCCGATGCTCACGCCGTTCATGCAGTCCACCGCCAAGCGCAGGTTGACCACCTTGTTGCGTTGCAGGGCGAGGTCGCTGTCGCCGAGGCGGCGGATCAACTTCGAGGTGTGCTTGATGTAGCGGTACGGCAGGCGCTCGTCGACCGATGGCAACCGCACGTAGCGACGGCCGCCAAGACGCCAGCGGCAGTGCCGCCAGAGACGTCGTTGCCAGACCCGCAGCCAGTAGAGCCAGGGGTGGTAGAGCGATAGGGGTTTGCGCATCGACGATCCTTGTCGGTCTCGGCCCACGGGCAGGATGCAGCATTATGCCCGGAGCACTAGCCCTGGTGCAGCGCCCGGTAGTGACTGGGCGCCATGCCCACCACCTTGCGGAACAGCCGCGAGAAGTAATAGGGATCGGCGTAGCCGAGCTGCTCGGCGATCTGCCGCACCTCCAGCGCGCCCTCGTCGAGCAGGCGGCAGGCATGGGCCATCTTCATCTGGATGAAATCCTGGATCGGCGCCTGGCCGGTCAGGGCGCGATAGGTCTTGGCGAAATGGAAGCGCGACAGCTTGAACTGCGCCGCCAGCTCGTCGAGGTTGAGGCTGTCGTGCAGGTGCGCGCGCATCAGCGCCTGCACCGCGTCGATGTCCAGCACCCGTCCGGATTTCAGGCTGGCCCGCGCCGGACGCACCGCCAGCGAGGTGAGCAGGCCCTGCAACAGGTGCGCGGCATGGATGAAGTGCGGCAGGCTGAGGCCCTGGCGACGCAGCGCCAGCAGCGCATCGAACTCCGCCAGCAGGCGCGGCTGCATGCCCAGGCGCAGGCGCGGGGCGCTGCCCAGCGGACGCAGGAAATCCTCCGCCAGTCCGCCTTCGAAATGTACCCAGTAGATGCTCCAGGGCCGCTGCGAGTCGGCGCCGTAGGCATGTTCCCGGCCCTTGGGCAGGACCAGCAGGTCGCCGCCGCCGACCTCAACGCGCTCGCCGGCACACTCCAGCCAGCCGCGTCCGGCCCGGCAGTAGATCAACAGGTTGTCGTCCGGCGCGCGCCGCTGCATGTGGTGGCCATGCGCCTCCGGATAGTAACCGAGGGCCAGCGGGTAGCAGGCCTGGCCGAGCGGATGGCGGGCCAGGGCGCGACGCAGGCGGGGCGGCGTGATGAAACGCACCCCCTGGTTGGGCAGGGGCCAGGCGGAGGTCTGTACGGAACGCTTCACGGCGACGCGACTCGGTAGTCTGAATCCCAAGATCGTCCATCCCTTGCGCAAGATCGTCAATCCACAGGCGGCTTGCGGCCGGCTATAACGACTCAAAACAACATCCCGGTCCACCGGGAAGCGGAGGCGACGATGGCCAAGGCAATCCCCCAGCTGATCGACGGCGAATGGCGCGGCAGCCGTTCCCGCGAGCTGGTCGAAGTCACCGATCCGGCGACCCAGGACGTCCTCGCGCTGGCGCCGAAGGCCACCGCCGACGAGATCGAGCAGGCCATCGCCAGCGCCCAGCGCGCCTTCGAGACCTGGCGCGAAGTCCCGGCTTCCGAGCGAGCGCGGTTGATGCTGCGCTACCAGCACCTGCTCAAGGAACACCACGACGAACTCGGCGAACTGCTGGCCCGGGAGACCGGCAAGAACCTCGCCGATGCCAAGGGCGACGTGTGGCGCGGCATCGAGGTGGTCGAACACGCCGCCAACGTGGCCAGCCTGATGATGGGCGAGACGGTGGAAAACGTCGCCCGCGAGATCGACACCGCCAGTTGGATCCAGCCCCTCGGCGTGTGCGCCGGGATCACCCCGTTCAATTTCCCGGCGATGATCCCGCTGTGGATGTTCCCGCTGGCCATCGCCTGCGGCAACACCTTCGTCCTCAAGCCCTCCGAACAGGATCCGCTGACACCCAACCGCCTCGCCGAGCTGTTCCTCGAGGCCGGCGCGCCGAAGGGCGTGCTGCAGGTGATTCATGGCGGCCGCGAGCAGGTCGATGCCCTCCTCACCCACCCGGACATCCGGGCGATTTCCTTCGTCGGCTCGGTCGCCGTCGGCCAGCACGTGTACCGCACCGGCACCGCGCACCTGAAGCGGGTGCAGGCCTTCGCCGGGGCGAAGAACCACATGGTGATCCTCCCCGACGCGAACAAGGCCCAGGTTCTCGGCAACCTGGTCGGCGCCAGTTGCGGCGCCGCCGGCCAGCGCTGCATGGCGATCAGCGCGGCGGTGTTCGTCGGCGCGGCGCGCGAGTGGATTCCCGAACTGGCCGAGCGGATGGCCGCCCTGCGCCCCGGCCACTGGCAGGACCCGGACGCCGCCTATGGTCCGCTGATCAGCCCGCAGGCGCGCCAGCGCGTGCTGCGCCTGATCGCCGAAGGCAAGGCGGAAGGCGCCGAGTGCCTGCTCGACGGCTCGCAGTGCCAGGTCGAAGGCTATCCCAACGGCAACTGGCTCGGTCCCACCCTGTTCCGCGCAGTGACGCCGAAGATGGGCCTGTACCGCGAGGAAATCTTCGGCCCGGTGCTGGCCTGCCTGGAGGTGGAAAGCCTGGAAGAGGCCATCGCCCTGGTCAACGCCAACCCCTATGGCAACGGAACAAGCCTGTTCACCCGCTCCGGCGGCGCCGCTCGGCGCTACCAGCACGCGGTGCAGGTCGGCCAGGTGGGTATCAACGTGCCGATCCCGGTACCGCTGCCGTTCTTCTCCTTCACCGGCTGGAAGGGTTCCTTCTACGGCGACCTGCACGCCTACGGCAAGCAGGCGGTGCGCTTCTATACCGAGACCAAGACCGTCACCAGCCGCTGGTTCGACGATGAACCGACGACCGACGAATCGTCGGCCGGCCCGAACATGACCATCCATCTCAAGTGACCCGAGGACCTATGGATTTCGACCTCACCGAAGAACAACGCCTGCTGGTGGAGAGCGCCCGCGCCTTCGCCCGCCACGAACTGGCGCCGAAGGCGGCCGACTGGGACCGCGACCATCACTTCCCGGTGGAAGTCATCCGCGCCGCCGCCGAACAGGGCTACCTCGGCCTGTACATCGCCGAGGAAGACGGCGGCCTGGGCCTGTCGCGGCTGTCCACCTCGCTGATCTTCGAGCAACTGGCCGCCGGCTGCGTGGCCACTACCGCCTACATCAGCATCCACAACATGGCCGCCTGGATGCTCGCCTCGTTCGGCGACGCGGCGCTGAAGGAGGCCTGGCTGCCCGGCCTGATCGGCGGCGAGTCGCTCGCCTCCTATTGCCTGACCGAGCCCGATGCCGGCTCCGACGCCGCGCGCCTGCGCACCCGCGCCCGCCGCGAGGGCGACGAATACGTGCTGGACGGCAGCAAGTGCTTCATTTCCGGCGCCGGCAGCACCCAGGTGCTGATCGTCATGGCGCGCACCGGCGAGGACGGCGCCAGGGGCATCTCCTGCTTCCTGGTGCCGGCCGACGCGCCCGGCATCCGCTACGGCCGCAACGAGGACAAGATGGGCTGGCGCGCGCAGCCGACCCGCACCATCACCTTCGAAGGCGTGCGCATCCCCGCCGGCAACCGCATCGGCCCGGAGGGCCAGGGCTTCGTCTATGCCATGAAAGGCCTCGACGGCGGCCGCCTGAACATCGCCAGTTGTTCCCTGGGCGCCGCCCAGGCGGCGCTGGAGCAGTCGATGCGCTACGTCGAGGAGCGCGAGCAGTTCGGCAAGCCGCTGGCGACCTTCCAGGCCTTGCAGTTCAAGCTCGCCGACATGCTCACCGAACTCACCGCCAGCCGCCAGATGGTCCGCCTCGGCGCCCATCGGCTGGACCGCGGCGACGCCGAGGCGACCCTGTACTGCGCAATGGCCAAGCGCTTCGCCACCGACCGCTGCTTCGATGTCTGCAACGAGGCCTTGCAACTGCACGGCGGCTACGGCTATCTCAACGATTATCCGCTGGAGCGCTGGGTACGCGACACCCGCGTGCACCAGATCCTCGAAGGCACCAACGAAATCATGCGGGTGATCGTCGCCCGCCGCCTGCTGGAGCAGGGCGGCATGCTCGATCGCCTGCTGTGAACGCCGCGAACCATCGCATCCGATAGTGCCGGGACGCCCCGGCCCATGATCCAGTGAGGGACTTCATGAACACTGCCGTCGAACCCTACAAGGCTTCCTCCTTCGACCTGACCCACAAGCTCACCGTGGAAAAGCACGGGCACACCGCGCTGATCACCATCAACCACCCGCCGGCCAACACCTGGGACCGCGACTCGCTGATCGGCCTCCGCCAACTGATCGAGCACCTCAACCGCGACGACGATATCTACGCCCTGGTAGTGACCGGCCAGGGGCCGAAGTTCTTCTCCGCCGGCGCCGACCTGAACATGTTCGCCGACGGCGACAAGGCCCGCGCTCGCGAGATGGCCCGCCGCTTCGGCGAAGCCTTCGAGGCGCTGCGCGATTTCCGCGGGGTGTCGATCGCGGCGATCAACGGCTACGCCATGGGCGGCGGGCTGGAGTGCGCCCTCGCCTGCGACATCCGCATCGCCGAGCGCCAGGCGCAGATGGCCCTGCCGGAGGCCGCGGTGGGCCTGCTGCCCTGCGCCGGCGGGACCCAGGCGCTGCCCTGGCTGGTGGGCGAAGGCTGGGCCAAGCGGATGATCCTCTGCAACGAGCGGGTGGATGCGGAAACCGCCCTGCGCATCGGCCTGGTCGAACAGGTGGTGGACAGCGGCGAGGCGCGCGGCGCCGCCCTGCTGCTGGCGGCCAAGGTGGCACGCCAGAGCCCGGTGGCGATCCGCACCATCAAGCCGCTGATCCAGGGTGCCCGCGAACGCGCGCCGAACACCTGGCTGCCGGAGGAGCGCGAGCGCTTCGTCGATCTGTTCGACGCCCAGGACACCCGCGAAGGGGTCAACGCCTTCCTCGAGAAGCGCGATCCCAAGTGGCGCAACTGCTGAGCCTTCCCATCGAACCCGGCGGGCTGCGCCACAGCCCGCCCGAGCCGAGAGCCCCGACATGAACGTGCTTTTCGAAGAACGCCCGAGCCTGCATGGCTTCCGCATCGGCATTGCCACCCTGGATGCGGAAAAGAGCCTGAACGCCCTGTCCCTGCCGATGATCGAGGCCCTGGCGGCGAAACTCGACGCCTGGGCCGAGGACGCCGGCATCGCCTGCGTGCTGTTGCGCGGCAACGGCGCCAAGGCCTTTTGCGCCGGCGGCGACGTGCGCAAGCTGGTGGACGCCTGCCGCGAGCAACCCGGCGAGGTACCGGCCCTGGCGCGACGCTTCTTCGCCGATGAATACCGCCTCGACTACCGCATCCATACCTACCCGAAACCCTTCATCTGCTGGGCCCACGGCTATGTGATGGGTGGCGGCATGGGGCTGATGCAGGGTGCCGGGATTCGCATCGTCACCCCGTCCAGCCGCCTGGCGATGCCGGAGATCGGCATCGGCCTGTACCCAGACGTCGGCGCCAGCTGGTTCCTCGCCCGCCTGCCCGGCAGGCTCGGCCTGTTCCTCGGCCTGAGCGCGGCGCAGATGAACGCCCGCGACGCTCTCGACCTCGACCTGGCCGACCGCTTCCTTCTCGACGACCAGCAGGACGCCCTGCTCGCCGGCCTGGTGCAGATGAACTGGAACGAGTCGCCCCAAGTGCAACTTCACAGCCTGCTTCGCGCCCTCGAACACGAGGCCCGCGGCGAACTGCCGGAGGCCCAGTTGCTCCCGCGCCGGCCGCGCCTGGACGCACTGCTCGACCAGCCGGACCTGGCGAGCGCCTGGCAGGCGCTGGTGGCGCTGCGCGACGACGCCGACCCGCTGCTTGCGCGTGGCGCGAAGACCCTGGCCGAGGGCTGCCCGATGACCGCGCATCTGGTCTGGCAGCAGATCGAGCGTGCGCGCTACCTGTCGCTGGCCGAGGTGTTCCGCCTGGAATACGCCATGAGCCTGAACTGCACGCGCCATCCGGACTTCGCCGAGGGGGTACGCGCAAGGCTGATCGATCGCGACAACGCACCGAACTGGCATTGGCCGCAGGTGGAATCGATCCCGCAGGCGGTGATCGAGGCGCACTTCGAGCCGACCTGGGAGGGCGAGCATCCGCTGGCGGGGCTCTGATCCGCCGCGCCGCCCTCTGCCGAAGGAGGGCGCGGGCCCGCCACGTCCATAGCGTCTAAGCTGTTTCACAGCATCCCCAAGAGGCCTCGCGGCCGCCACAGGAGGAGCTCCATGAAACAGATCGCCTTCATCGGCCTCGGCCACATGGGCGCGCCGATGGCCACCAACCTGCTCAAGGCCGGCTACCTGCTGAACGTCTTCGACCTGGTGCAGAGCGCCGTCGACGGCCTGGTCGCCGCCGGCGCCAGCGCCGCCCGCAGCGCCCGCGACGCGGTGCAGGGCGCCGACGTGGTCATCAGCATGCTGCCGGCCAGCCAGCACGTCGAAGGCCTGTACCTCGACGACGATGGCCTGCTCGCGCACATCGCCCCCGGCACCCTGGTGCTGGAATGCTCGACCATCGCCCCGACCTCGGCGCGCAAGGTCCACGCCGCCGCCCGCGAGCGCGGCCTGGCGATGCTCGACGCGCCGGTGTCCGGCGGCACTGCCGGCGCGGCAGCCGGCACCCTGACCTTCATGGTCGGCGGCGACGACGAAGCCCTGGAGAAGGCCCGGCCGCTGTTCGAGGCCATGGGTCGCAACATCTTCCATGCCGGCCCCGACGGCGCCGGCCAGGTGGCCAAGGTGTGCAACAACCAGCTCCTCGCGGTGCTGATGATCGGTACCGCAGAAGCCATGGCCCTGGGCGTGGCCAACGGCCTCGAGGCGAAGGTGCTGGCCGAGATCATGCGCCGCAGCTCCGGTGGCAACTGGGCGCTGGAAGTCTACAACCCCTGGCCGGGGGTTATGGAGAACGCTCCGGCGTCGCGCGACTACAGCGGCGGCTTCATGGCCCAGTTGATGGCCAAGGACCTCGGGCTGGCCCAGGAAGCCGCCCAGGCCAGCGCCAGCAGCACGCCGATGGGCAGCCTGGCGCTGAGCCTGTACCGTCTGCTGCTGAAGCAGGGCTATGCGGAGCGGGACTTTTCCGTGGTGCAGAAATTGTTCGATCCGACCCAAGGCCAATAGACAGGCAGGCGGGTCCGCGCCCAGGCTGGTCGATTCGACGATGCGAGGAGCCCGCCTTGAACGCCCTGCTGCTGCGTTACCGTTTCCGCCTGCTGTTCTTTTCCACCGTGCTGTTCACGGCGATCCTCGGCCTGCCGTCGAGCACCAAGCCACGGGTGCTCGGCAGCCTCCTGCTGCTGGTGCTGGCCGGGATGAACACCTTGCGCAGACGCAGTCCGCTGGTCTACCTGACGGCCTTCTTCGGCCTGTTCAGCCTGGCCCTGTACACCACTGCGGACTTCAGCAGTCCCTATTCCAGCCTGCCGCCCGGCCTGCTGCGCGGGCTGAGCCTGATCCTGCTGTACCTGACCCTGTTCGCCGCGCTGTTCCGCCGCGTCACCCAGGAGCGCCCGGTGACCCACGAGCTGCTCTACGGACTCTGCGCACTCTACCTGCAGATGGCGCTGGCCTTCGCTCTCGCCTACTACATGGTCGAACAGATGCAGCCGGCCAGCTTCATCGCCAGCCATGGCGCACTCGGCCTGGATACCTTCGTCTACTACAGCCTGGTGACCCTGACCACCGTGGGCTATGGCGACATCCAGGCGATCAACCCGCTGGCGCGCCTGCTGGCCGGCAGCGAAGGAGTGATCGGGGTCCTGTTCATCGCCCTCGCCGTGGCCCGCAGCCTGACCCTGATGAGCGACAGCGAGGAGGTCTGATTATTAAGCTGGGCTAACGAGTGCATCCCCCGCGCAGCGGTTTATCCCGGCGAGCGCAGGGCGGATGATGCTGATCGACGCCGCTCTGCGGCATTTCTCGAACGGAAGGTGCAGCATGAAAATCGCCCTGATCGGCGCCACCGGCCACGTCGGCCACTATTTCCTCAACGAAGCCCTGCAACGCGGCCACGCGGTGACCGCCCTGGTCCGCGACCCGAGCAAGCTGGCGGCGTGCGACGGCCTCTGCGTAGCGCAGGCGGACGTCAGCGACCCGGCCCAGGTGGCCAGCGCCGTGGCAGGCCACGAGGTGGTCATCAGCGCTTTCAACGGCGGCTGGGGTAGCGCCGACCTCCGCGCCCGCCACGCCGCCGGCAGCCAGGCCATTCTCGACGGCGTGAAACGCTCCGGCGTGCCGCGCCTGCTGGTTCTCGGCGGCGCCGGGAGCCTGGAGATCGCCCCCGGCCAGCGCCTGGTGGACAGCCCGGAATTCCCCGAGCAGTGGAAGCAGGGCGCCCTCGGCGCCGCCGACGCCCTCGACCAACTGCGCGGCGAGCAACGACTGGACTGGGTGTTCCTCAGCCCGGCGATGCTCCTCGAACCCGGCCAGCGCAGCGGCAAGTTCCGCCTCGGCGGCGACCAGGTTCTGTTCGACGCCAAGGGCGAGAGCCGGATTTCCCTGGAAGACCTGGCGGTAGCCATGCTCGACGAGGCCGAGCAGCCCCGTCATCATCGCCAGCGCTTCACCGTGGCCTACTGAAAAGACCAGGCGCCCCTCTCGGGCGCCTTCGTCGTCAGCCTTCGGACTTCGCCGCCGGCGTGACGATATCGAACCAGAAGTCGAAGTCGCCGAGCATGCCGAACAGTTGCCCCAGCAACAGCGGATTGCCGGAACTCTTCAGCTTGCCCTCGAAGACCAGGCGTACCGCCGATACCTCTTTGAGCAGCAGCCGGTTGAGATCGGCGCGGTCGATGCTCACGGTCTGCCCGGCGTCCTCGCTCTGCACGCCGCGCAGGTTGTTCAGGTGCGAGTTCTTCAGTTCCAGCAGGTAGTTCTCACCGATGTCCGGCAGGCGCAGGTTGATGCTCAGCGCCTTGCCCTCCGCAGCGCCGGCGTCCAGGCGCACGCCGAGATAGTCGAACAGCAGGCCGGTGTCCATCGCCGCCAGGGCATCGGCGCTGCCGGCCTTCATCGTCGGCTGGTCGCGCGGTACGCCGTGGCGCAGTTCGTAGGCGGCGCTGAGGTAGCTGTTGCGCCAGCCGGCGTTCTCCGCCTGGTAGCCGAGCTGCTCCAGGGCGTCGGCCTGCAGCTCGCGCGCGGCCCGGTTATCCGGCTCGGCGAAGACCAGCCTGTTGACTACCTCGACCACCCAGCGGTATTCGCCCCTGGCGTACGACGCCCGCGCTTGCTCCAGCAGGCGCTCGGCGCCGCCCATGTATTCCACGTAGCGGCCCGCCGAGTCCTCCGGGCTGAGCGGGTCGAGGCTCGCCGGGTTGCCGTCGTAGTAGCCCAGGTAGCGGTTCAGCACGGCCCGTGCGTTATGGCTGACCGAGCCGTGGTAGCCGCGGTCGTACCATTCCTGGTCGAGGCTGGGCGGCAGGCGCAGGCGGTTGTGCACCTGGCCGATGGTCACGCCCTGGTTGGCCAGGTGCAGGGTCTGGTCGTGCAGGAAGCCGTACAGGTCACGCTGCTTTTCCAGCACCTCGACGATCTCCGCGTTGCCCCAGCGCGGCCAGTTGTGCACTGCGAACATCACCTCGGCCTGCCTGCCGAAACGATGCAGCGCCTGGTTGATGTACTTGCTCCAGCCCAGCGCATCACGTACCTCGGCGCCGCGCAGGGTGTACAGGTTGTGCAGGGTGCCGACCACGTTTTCGGCCATCAGCAGGGCCTTCTGCCGCGGCAGCCAGATGTTCATCTCCGCCGGCGATTCGGTACCCGGCGTGTTCTGGAAGGTGAACGGCACGCCGTCCAGCACCAGGTCCTCGCCCTCACCTTCGATCAGGCGGGTCGGCGCCAGCAGGCTCAGCGGTCCGCGCGCCAATCCCTTGCCGATGGCCATGTCGACCTGCCCCTGCGGCCCCTTGGGCAGTTGCGTGCCGTACTGGTAGGTGGCGCGGCGCATCATGGCGTTGCCGGCCAGGACGTTCTCCTTGATCGCCGCCTCCATGAAGCCGGCCGGAGCGATGATCTGCACCGCGCCGCTGGCGACCTGCTGTGGCTCTACCAGACCGCGCACGCCTCCAAAGTGATCGGCGTGGGCGTGGCTGTAGATCACCGTACGGATCGGCCTCTCGCCCAGCTCGCGGCTGACCAGTTCGTAGGCCGCCCTGGCGGTGGCCGGGGTGGCCAGGGTGTCGACCACGATCCAGCCGCTGTCGCCGCGGATGAAGGTGATGTTGGCCAGGTCGAAGCCGCGCACCTGGTAGATACCCTCGGCAACCTCGAACAAGCCGTACTTGAGATTGAGCAGGGCCTGGCGTTGCAGGCTGGGATTGATGCTGTCGCGAGGCTTGCCGTCGAGGAGGAAGTCGTAGCCACCGAGCTGCCAGGCGACGCTGCCGTCGGGGTTGCGGATGAGTAACCGCTCCGGGCGCCGGATCAGGCCGCGTTCGGTGCGCTCGAAGTCGGCGCGGTCGGCGAAGGGCAATTCCGCTTCGACCCGCCGCTGGGCCTCGACGGTGAAGGCACTGGGCGGTTTGGGCGCGGTGGTTTCGGCGGCGCCGGCGAGCAGCGGGGCGAGCGCCAGGAGTGCAAGCAGACGGCTCATCGGATACTCCGTTTTATTGTTGTGGGCTTCGGCTGGCACTATGCCGAGCGGCACGGCAATAATTCCAATGCATTCCAGGTCCACATTCGATGCGGAGTCCGCATGAGCGATCTACGCCAGTTCCGCCACTTCGTCGCCCTCGCCGAGCACGGCCACTATGCCCGCGCCGCCGAAGCGGTGAATCTCAGCCAGCCGGCGCTGTCACGCAGCATCCAGGCGCTGGAGGGACAGTTGGGTTGCACCCTGGTGGAGCGCGGCAGCCGCGGCGTGGCCCTCACGGCCCACGGCCGGCTGGTGCTGGAACACGCTCGGCGCCTGCTGGCCGGGCATCGCGCACTGCACAACGCGGTGAGCCAGTTGGCCAATCTCGACAGCGGCGAGCTACGCCTGGGCGGCGGTCCCTTCCCCGCCGCACGGCTGTTGCCCGAGGCACTGGCCGGTTTCTCCAGCGCCCACCCACGCGTGCGCGTCGTACTGCTCATCGAAGACTGGCAGACCCTACGCCAGCGCCTGCTGGATGACGCCGTCGAACTCTTCGTCGCCGATATCCGCGAGCTGCAAGGCGATCCGCAGTTGCGCATCCACCCGCTACGCGAGTATCCCGGCGTACTCTTCTGCCGCCCCGGCCATCCGTTGCTGCGTCTGGTGAGGCCGAGCGCCGAGCAACTGGCCGACTACCCGCTGGCCGGCCCGCGCCTGCCCGAGGCAGTCCGCGGCGACCTGGCGCGCCTGCTGCAACGCGAAGAACCGCTCGGCATACAGTGCGACGACGTGCTGATGCTCAAGGGCCTGGTCGGCTCCAGCGAGCTGATCAGCCTGGCGCCCTGGGACGTGGTTGCCGCCGACGTCGAGGCCGGCCGTCTGGCGCTGCTGCCCTGGCCCGCCGGCGCCGAGCCCGCCCGCGCCAAGGGCTCCGCCTACGGTCTGGTCAGCCGCGCCGGCCGCAGCCTGTCGCCGGCCGCGGCAGTGTTCGTCGAGCGGGTGCTGGAACAGGACCGGCGCTTCGCCGCCACCTGAGGATCAGCGCCAGCGAGCGTCGTCGCGGCGCTCCTGCCAGGAACGGTTCCAGTCGCGCCCGCGGTTGTCACGGTCGCGGTCGTGATAGCGCTCGTAGCGGTAGTCGGGACGATGCCGGTGGTCGTTGCGGTCGTAGACCACGCAGGCCGACAGCGGCAGGACGAGGATCAGCAGGGAAAGCAAACGACGCATGGCGCCTCCTGTGCGGTTCCGGCCTCTCCTGCGGATGCGGGAGGATTGCCTGTTCCGGAACCTGCACATCGGACTGCGCGGCGCGCGGGCGGTGCCCGCGGCGAGAGTAAAGCCTGGGTAAATCAGCCGAGGCTACGCAGGTGCAGGACGCCGAACAGCAGCACCTGGAGGCGCTCCAGCCAAGGTGCCGGGCGCGCCTTGAGACGCCCGTTGAGCAGCAGGATCTCGGCGGCATGGACCAGCACCAGCACGCCGGACAACAGCAGGATCGGTCGATGCAACTCGCCCAGCGGGTAGGCCAGGTTGACCAGCGCGACGAGCCAGAACATCGCCAGGGCGCCCTTGGCGAACGACAGAAAATGACTCATGGGAACCTCCTCGTTTCGGTATCGGCAGAGTGTGCCGAGCAAATGCGCCAAGAGGGTCCGCACTTTCGACTGGAAAGCACGACGGCGCCCGCAGGCGCCGCCTTTCCTTGCGCACCTCAGTTGCGCCAGCGAGGTGTCCCGCCCTGCTGGCCCTGGTGTCCCGGACGATCCTGCCGACCGTGTTGTTGCCAGCGTTGCGGAGAATGCCCGCGCCATTGCGGCTGGCCGCCGCGCTGCCAGTTGCCCGGATGCCGCTCGCCACGATGGGCCGGGCGCGATTCGTGGTAGCGCTGCTGGTAGCGATATTGCTCGCGCCGGTAGTCGCGGTGGCCATCGTAGCGGCGTGGCGCCGGGTAGTAGCGTTGGTCGTAGTAGCGCGTCGAGTAGTAGCGCCGTTCGCTGCGCCAGCCATCGTCATACACGCGATAGCGCGGCACTTCGTAGGCGTAGCCGTAGGGCTGGCCGCGATAGTGGCGCCAATCGCCGTCATCGTAGTCGTAGTCATACACCGCGCAGCCACCCAGGCTGGCGAGAAGCAGAAGAAGCGGGACTCTCAGGAATGTGCGCCACATGGCAGCCTCCTGCGGCCCCGCTGCCGACCGGCCGGACGACCGGCGACGCCGCGAGGCGCGCATACGACGTGAAGACTCGGGAAATGGAAGTGGGCTCAGCACCAGCCTTTCTTGGCGTGGCCCGGAGGACAATGGGGCGGGCCGCCGCGATCGTAGCCGTAGTAGCCATCGTCGAACGGATCCAGTTCGACGTAGGCGCCCGGCACCCGAACGCTGCAACCGCTCATCAGGAAGGCCGCCAGTAGCAGCCCGAACAATCGCATGACCATCAGCATTCTCCTTCATCGCAGAACGCAGCCGAACCACGCCTGGACAAGATCCCGATGGAGCGGGAAGCCGGTTGCGGCGGTTGCAACCCGGCTGCAATAGAGACCGAAGGAAAAAACGGAAATTCCCTGAATCCGACCAACGACACGGGCCTCCAGAACGTGACCGCAGCCGGCGTTTCTCGGTAGAGTGCGCGGACCAAGGACTGCCGGCCCCGCCGGAACCGCTCAAGGAGCATGCATGCAACCCATCGACCGCGCCCAGGCACAGCAGCGCGCCAACGACATCCTGGTGTTCCAGCGCGAGCTGCAACGCCTCGACCAGGAGCAGGCGTTCCGCCTCGAACCGGCCCAGGCCCGGCAACTCGCCGACTATCACCTGGCCCTGCTGGACAGCTACCGCGACCGTTTCGACATCGACCACGACCTGCGCAGCCAGCAACTTTCGCTGGGCATGCGGGTAGCCTCGTTCTTCGGCGCCCTGGCCTTCGCCGCCAGCGTGTTCCTGCTGTTCTATCGCTTCTGGGGCCTGTTCCCCACCGTCGCCCAGGTGGCGATCCTGATCGGCAGCGCCTTCGCCGCGTTCTTCGCCACGCTCTGGGTCCAGGCCAAGGACGCCTCGGGCTACTTCAGCAAGCTGGCGGCGATGGTCGCGTTCGCCTGCTTCGTCCTCGACCTGACCATGCTCGGGCAGATATTCAACGTCACCCCCAGCGACCTGGCGCTGGTGCCCTGGGCGCTCTACGCCCTGCTCCTGGCCTACCTGTGCAACGCCCGCCTGCTGCTGGCGGCGGCGATCCTCTGCGTGATGGGTTTCATCGCCGCGCGCGTCGGCACCTGGGGCGGCGGCTACTGGCTGAGCGTAGGCGAGCGACCGGAGAACTTCTTCCCCGCCGCCGCGCTGATCTTCGCCGTGCCGCTGTGCTTCGAGCAGCGCAACTTCAGCGGCTTCGCCGTGATCTACCGGGTGTTCGCCCTGCTCGGCCTGTTCCTGCCGATGCTGGTGCTGGCCAACTGGGGCTCAGGCAGCTACCTGGCGTTACCGTCGGCGCTCATCGAGGGGCTCTACCAGGTCGCCGGCTTCGTCGCCGCCGCCCTTGTGATCTGGCTCGGCGCGCGACGCAACTGGGCGGACGTGAGCAATACCGGGATCACCTTCTTCGTCATCTTCCTCTACACCAAGTTCTTCGACTGGTGGTGGGAAGCGATGCCGAAGTACCTGTTCTTCCTGGTGCTCGGCCTCAGCGCCCTGCTGATCCTGCTGGTCCTGCGCCGCC
This sequence comes from Pseudomonas sp. TZ252, assembly GCF_056110345.1. NCBI lineage: Bacteria > Pseudomonadati > Pseudomonadota > Gammaproteobacteria > Pseudomonadales > Pseudomonadaceae > Pseudomonas > Pseudomonas sp. TZ252. The sequence goes on from NZ_CM148566.1 coordinate 810,047, forward strand.
TGCGCACGCCCCTGGGCATCGCCGCGAGGACTGACGCATGAATCGCAACCGTCGCAACGCCCTGATCGCCGGCAGCCTCCTGCTGCTGGCGGCGAACCTGGCCGCCCTCGGTGGCGTCGCCTGGAACCGGTCCGGCGAGGCCGAAAGCAAGCTGGTGCTCAGCCAGCGCGAGCTCCAGCGCAACTGGTCCTACGGTTTCTGGAGCGAAGAGAACAGTGGCGTCGAACTGCGCCTGGAGCTTCGCTCGCCGAGCAGCGAGCCGCCCAGTGACCTCGCTCCCCCGCTGCCGCCCGAGCAGATGCGCGCCCTCGGTTTCAGCATCCCGGACGCGCTCGACGAAGAGAGCGTACGGCGCTACCGCCGCCAACAGGAAAAACAGGTGCTGCTGGTCCTGGAGCTCGACGGCCCGGCCTATCGCCGCGAAGTACGCCTGGCCGAGGAGCGCCTGGCCGAGGCCAGCGCCCGTAGCAAGGCCCTGCCCAAGGACGAAATGCTGTCCAGCCAGATGGAAGCCGCTCGCCACCAACTGAAGCATGAGCAGGGAGAGGCCAGCCGACTGTTCATCGTCGACGCCGGCCTCGACCTGGCCGCCCTGCGCCAGCGCTACCCCGAGCGCCAGCGCTACGCCATCGTCAAGGGCCGGGTGCGTCCCTGGTCCGCGGTCGACGGAGGCAGGACGCTGGTCGGCGGCTACATCAGCCGTACCGACCTCGCCGCGATCAACGTGCCACGACAATGGCACGCGGTATTCGCCAAGGTCGACGAACAAAACTACCGGCTAGCGCCGCTGGAACTGCACCTCAGCTTCGGCCAGCGCCTGGAGCCCTGGATCACCAACGCCGTTCGCCGCTGAAACGCCCCGCCCGGCGCGCGATGCTTGCATCCGCGCGCCGGGCGCTGCACCCTGGGCACCCGCCAGCCATCCACCGCGCCATGAACAGCGAAATCGACCCCGGCCGCTGCCCGCTGTGCCAGCAATCCAACCGCTGCACCCTGGCCGATCCCGCTAGCGCCGCCCAGGCTTGCTGGTGCTTCACCACGGAAATCAATGCGGCCGCGCTGGAGCGGATTCCCGCCGAGCTGCGCCGCCGTGCCTGCCTCTGCCCGCGCTGCGCGCAACTATTGCCGCCCGACGCCGACGACTGATGCGCCTGGACCGCTTCCTCGCCAACCTGCCCGAACTCAGCCGCCGCGACGCGCAGATGCTGATCGCCGGTGGACGCCTGCGCGTGGACGGCCAGGTGGTGCGCGACGGCACCCACGAAGTGCGTGTCTTCAGCCGGGTGGAACTGGACGAGCAGCTGCTCCAGGCTGGCAAGCCGGCGCGCTACTACATGCTGCATAAACCGATGGGCTGCGTCAGCGCCACCCGCGACCCGCAACACCCGACCGTCCTCGACCTGTTCCCGGAAGACCTGCGCGACGACCTGCACATTGGCGGTCGTCTCGACTACAACACCACCGGCCTGATGCTGCTGACCAACGATGGCCAGTGGTCGCGCCGCCTGACCCTGCCGGGCAGCCGGCGCGACAAGGTCTACTACGTGGAAACCGAGGCGCCCATCGACCAACGCTACGTGGATGCCTTCGCCGCCGGCCTCCACTTCCGCTTCGAAGACCTGGTCACCCTCCCCGCGCAGCTCGAACCGATCGGCCCACGCTGCGCCCGCCTGACCCTGCACGAAGGCCGCTATCACCAGGTCAAGCGCATGTTCGGCCACTTCGACAACAAGGTGCTGCGCCTGCACCGCGAGCGCATGGGCGATATTTGTCTCGACCCACAGTTGCCGCCGGGTGCCTGGCGCCCCCTGAATGCTGAAGAAATCTGTTCGGTGTGAAACCCCGCCGCCCGCCGCCTGTCCACCGAAAGAGGCCGGACCGCAGGGGTTTGGCCGGCCGTCGCGAGCGGCGCTAAGCTGAATGGCATCTGTCGGAGCGACAGCCTTTCCCGCATGGAGCAAGAGAAAGCGCCAATGAAAAGATCCCTTGCCGTACTGCTGCTGGCCTTCGCCGTCGGCAGCCTCCACGCGGCGCCCGCCAGCCCAGCGAACGCGCCTTTGCCGCCGGCCGACATCAAGGCGCGGCTGAAGAGCATGAAGCCCGGCGAGTACCTCTGGTACCCGGAGGTTTCCCCGCAGGGACCAGTGACCATCGTGGTCAGCCTTACCGAACAGAAGGCCTACATCTACCGCAACGGTATCGCCATCGGGGTCAGCACCCTCAGCTCCGGCAAGAAGGGCCGGGAGACCCCGACCGGAGTGTTCTCGATCCTGCAAAAGAGCGTCGACCACAAGTCCGACCTCTACAACAGCGCGCCCATGCCCTACATGCAGCGCCTGACCTGGGACGGCATCGCCCTGCACGCCGGCAACCTGCCCGGCTATCCCGCCTCCCACGGCTGCATCCGCCTGCCCATGGCGTTCGCCAAGAAGCTCTACGGCATCACCGGATTCAGCTCCACCACGGTAATCATTTCCAACGCCAGCAGCGCGCCGAAGGAAGTCGACCACCCCGGCCTGCTGGCACCGACGGTAGCGGACGGGCGACCGGTGACGCTGCCGGTGGAGCCCGGAGAAATCGCCTGGAACGACCCCGGCGCGGAACGCGGTCCGTTGTCGGTGCTGATCAGCCGCGCCGACCAGCGCGCCTATGTCTATCGCGGCGGCCAGCGCATCGGCACCGCACCGGTGCAGTTGCCGGCACGCCCGCAAACCGGCATGGCGGTGTTCTCGCTGCTGGAAAAGCCGACCCCGGAAGAAATCAGCGAGACCTCGCCGAACCTGCGCTGGTCGGTGGTCCAGGTGAGCAACCCGGGACAGGGCCTGACACCCTCCGAGCAACTGGGCAAGATCCGCATGGACCCGACCTTCGTCCGCGAAATGCTCGGTGCCATGGACGTCGGCAGCACCCTGGTGATCACCGACTGGGCCTCGACCCGGGACACCCACAGCGACTCCGATTTCACGGTGATCGCCACGGAAACACCGAACAATCCGACGAAATCGCTTAAAAAGTAGTCGGCAAGTTGTTCAAAAATCGAGCACAATGCCTCTCATCCGGTAAAAACCACACTGAACCGATGGGAATACTGCTCGTATGCCAACCTTCCTCCGTGCCGCCCTGCGCAGGCTGAGCCTGGCGGGCGCCACCCTTTGCGCACTGGCCAGCGGGCCGGTATTCGCCATGCCACTTCCCTCCGCCAAGGACCTGCAGAAACTCGCTCCCCAGGCCAGCCTGCCGACCCTCGAACTGGCCCTTACCGCCTATGCCTGCGCGAGTGCCAGCCAAGGCGGCGACAACGGCCTGCTGACGGTGATCGACTACTCGCGGCCGTCGCGCGACAAGCGTCTCTGGGTATTCGACCTGAAGGCCCGCAAGCTGCTCTTCGAAGAGTGGGTGACCCACGGCAAGAACAGCGGCGATGACCTTGCCACCTCCTTCTCCAACCGGCCGAACAGCTACCAGTCGTCGATCGGGCTGTTCCAGACCGGCCAGCTCTATACCGGCAAGCATGGTCAGTCGCTGCGCCTGGTTGGCCTGGAGCCGGGCTTCAACGACAAGAGCGAAGAACGCGCCATCGTCATGCATTCCGCTGCCTACGCCGATCCCAGGGTGGTTCCCGGACTCGGTCGCCTGGGCCGCAGCCAGGGCTGCCCTGCGGTACGCCCGGCCGTGGCCGCCCGGCTGATCAACACCCTCAAGCGCGGCAGCTACGTGTTCGCCTACTACCCGCAGCCGAAGTGGCTGGAAACCTCGCGCTTCCTCGCCCCGCAGAGCTGCGCCGTGGCACGTGCGGCGCGTACGCCGGAAGTCATCGCCAGCCTGCTCAAATGAACCGCCGGGGCGGCGGCCGCGCCGTCCCTTTCCTTCCCGGCATCCCGAAATCGCAGCATCGGTACTTGCCTCGCGGCATTTCGTCGGATTCCAGCCCCCCTTCCCCCATCCAAAAGCGAAACAGGGCTTGCAGCCCGGCACGCCGGCTGCTTAACTGACGCTCACGTTGTGACTGACAAGTCACAAACGACTTCCAAGAAAGCCCGCGTGACTGCCCGCGCTTCGGCGCCGGCCTTTCCTGCCCGGCCAATAGCCGCTTCGCCAAAATCCGAGAGGATTTCGGACGCTCTCTATTTGCCTGTAAGTCGTTGAAAATCAAAAGTTTATTAAATCCATCCGAATGACATTCAACTGTCATTGGGAGGCGCTTTCATCTGCCCATGAGCATTTTGTATTCGCCGCGACAAGCAGGTCGCCGCGTTCCCATCGAACGATTCCAGGAGGAAGCGACATGAGGCCGGAAACAGCCATCATCGAGATCCACGGGCAATACAGGATTCACACCGAGTTCTACGGCAACCCCGCGGCGCAGCAGACCATCATCCTGGTCAACGGCTCGCTGTCGACCACAGCGTCCTTCGCCCAGACCGTGAAGTACCTGCAGCCGCATTACAACGTGGTGCTCTACGACCAGCCGTATGCCGGCCAGTCCAAACCCCATAACGAAAACCACACGCCGATCAGCAAGGAATGCGAGGCCAGGATCCTGCTGGAACTGATCGAACGCTTCCGTGCCGAGGTAGTGATGTCGTTCTCGTGGGGCGGCGTCGCCACCCTGCTGGCCCTGGCGCAGCGTCCCGGACGGATCCGCAAGGCGGTGGTCAACTCATTCTCGCCTCAGCTCAACCCGGCCATGCTCGACTACCTGCATCGCGGCCTCGACTACCTCGCCGCCTGCGATCGCACCCAGGTCGGCAACTTGGTCAACGAAACCATCGGCCGCTACCTGCCGCAGTTGTTCAAGCGCTACAACTTCCGCCACGTCAGCAGCCTGGACGAGCACGAATACCACCAGATGCACTTCCATATCCGCGAAGTGCTGCGCCTGAACGCCGATAGCTATACCGAGAGCTTCGCCGGCATCGAGATCCCGGTGCTGTTCATGAACGGCGAGCTGGACATCTACACCACGCCCCACGAAGCCCGCCAGTTCGGCCAACTGATCCGCGGCGCGGAATTCCACACCATCCGCAATGCCGGCCACTTCATCGACGTCGAGCACAAGGCCGCCTGGCAACAGACCCAGGACGCCCTGCTGGCCTTCCTCCGCCCGCAGCGCACGCAGCCGCTCAACCCGATCTACCGCCCCCAGCCCAACGGCGCCAGCGTCCCCCTCGCCGCCCTCGCCAGCTAACCGCCACCGCCACGGGGAGCCCCGCTCCCCTGGCGGAAAAACCCAGCGAAATCAACAAAAACCCCGCCCCGGGCTTCACCTGCCGCCGCGCATCTGGTAAAAAGGCGCCCTGGCCGCAAAAGCCGTCCGAGCGGGCGTCGTATAATGGCATTACCTGAGCTTCCCAAGCTCATGACGAGGGTTCGATTCCCTTCGCCCGCTCCACTTCAACTTTCCATGGTGTTCCAAGGACGTCCATGGAGTGTTGTAAGTCATTGTCACGGTTCGGTTTTTCCAGAGAATCCGTTCCAGTGACGTCCAGCGAGATCCACTGACAGCCGGTCAAAACCGGTACATCAAGTGGTACATCTCAATGCGGAGCTTCCCGATTCCGCATTGTTGCTGGGGGAGCCGGGGCTCGATGGGAAACATGGCACTCAACTCGCTTTCAAGGAGTTGGGATCATGCTTTCGGACCTCACGGTTCGCCAAGCCAAGGCGACCGGCAAACCCTACACCCTGGCCGACACAGACGGCCTTTCCCTCTTTGTTTCAGCCACCGGTGCAAAGGCGTGGCACTTCCGCTTCTCGTGGGGCGGCAAGCGCGACCGCATGTCCTTCGGCACGTATCCGGCGCTCTCTCTGAAGGACGCCCGTGCGCTTCGCGATGAAGCCCGCTCGCTGCTCGCCAAGGGCGTCAATCCCCATAGCGAACGCAAGCGCAAGCGGCACGCGATCGTCCTGGCCGGCGAGCACACCTTCATGGCCGTCTACGAGCAATGGCTGACCCATCGCCGGCTCTCGCTGGAGGAAGGACGGCAGACCAGCTTGGAACAGATCGGGCGTGTCTTCAAGAAAGATGTGTTCCCCTCGCTGCGGCACCTGACCATCTACGAGATTACCCGCGCACACCTGCTGGACATCATCGGCAAGGTGGAAAAGCGCGGCTCGCTGTCCGTGGCCGAGAAGCTGAGGACCTGGTTCACCCAGTTGTTCACCTACGCCACGGTGGCGATTCCCAACATGGGCGATAACCCGTCCAGGGATCTGGAAGTGGTCGCGCTGCCGTTGCCGCCTGTCGAACACAACCCGTTCCTGCGCATGCACGAGCTGCCGGTCATGCTGCAGACACTGCGCAAGTACCGCGGGCGCCTGAACACGCAGTTGGGCATCCGGCTGCTGATGCTCACTGGTGTGCGCACCGGCGAGCTTCGTTTCGCCACGCCCGATCAGTTCGACCTCGACCGGGGCCTGTGGGTCATCCCGGTGGCCAGGCTCAAGCAGCGCAAGCTGCTGACGAAGAAGAAGCGCAAGCGTCTCATCGACATCCCGCCCTACATCGTGCCGCTGTCGGTCCAGGCGCAGGAGATCGTTCGCCACCTGTTGGACCAATGCAAGCCTGCCCAGGTCCATCTCATCCCAGGCGACTGGTGCCTGAAGAACCCGATCAGCGAGAACACGCTCAACGCCGCGCTCAAGCGCATGGGCTACGAGGACCAGCTCACGGGGCATGGCATCCGGGCGACGATCTCGACGGCGCTGAACGAACTCGGCTACCCGAAGAAATGGGTGGATGCCCAGCTATCGCATGCCGATCCAGACAAGATCAGCGCGACCTACAACCATGCCGAATACGTCGAGCAACGCCGCGTCATGATGCAGGACTGGGCTGATCGCCTGGACCTGTTCGAGCAGAACCAGGTCGAGGTAGCCAGCCGGCATCTGACCATCACGCTCCAGGGCCTGCCGACCATCGCCGGCCAGGCGGCCGTGCAGCCGCCGGTGGTCGACCTCACCGCGCCGCAGCTGATCGTGACCGCGCCGACGTCCAACCAACCCGAAGCGCCGGCATCGGTGCAGCGGCTGTCGGCTGTGCGCATGCCCGAGTACGCGCGGCCGCGTCTGTCGGAGGCGCAGCGCGAACGCCTGCAGGTGCTGGAGACCTTCGAGGCGCCACACAACCTCTCGGTGGCGGACTACGCCAAGCTCGCGGGCAAGTCGCGCCGCTGGATCACCTACGAGATCCAGGCCGGTAACCTGCTGTCGATCCACATGGGGCATCGCGGGCAGCGCGTGCCAGACTGGCAGCTCGATCCGCTCAAGCGCAGGCTGGTCCAGTCCGTCCTGAAGCAACTGCCACGGGGCATCGACACCTGGGACATCTACCACGCACTCCTGCGCTCGTACGAGGCTCTCGGGACACGGCCGGCCGTCGAAGCTGTCAACCCAACGAACCTGCACCTTGCCGCCCGGCTGGTGGCCGCACAGTGCATGCAGGCGAGCGAGCCAGTCGTGACGACCGAGTTCCCTGAGCAGGTCCGGCAAAGCGTGCAGCGGCTGGTGCGCGAAGCCGTCGCTGCCGATGCCGCCGAAGTGATGCCCGGAGACTGATCGAGCCAGGGTCGCGCCGAAGTTCGGTCAGGCGCTTGCCTGGAGCGCTTGGAAGAACGGCTCCAGGCGGGTGCTGTCCGTATTTCGACGGCTCAGGAAGTACGTGGTGAGCATCAGTGCTCCCTCTTGCAAGGGACGCTGGACAACGCCAAGGGCACGATGGCCCTCGATGCGGGCGGCGGGTGCTAGGCAGACACCGTAGCCGGCGGCCACCAAGGTCATCATCAACCCGAACGATGTGACCGTCGTGACGGCCGAGGGGACGACGCCGGCCACCGTCAGCAGTGAGTCGATTTGCCCACAGTAGCCGGCACAGTCGCGCCCATCCAGGGCGATCCAAGGGTGGTCGGCCGCTTGCTCCAGGGACACTGACGCGAAGGCCAGCAAGGGGTGATGGGCCGACACGGCCAATGCTAGCGCGTCGCGCCAGACGGGTCGGACTTCGATGCCTTCAGGTGCTGCGGGCGATTGGCAGAGGCCTGCCTCGAAAGCCCCCGCAAGCAGTCCTCGATGCTGATCCTCTAGGCGCTCTTCGTGAAGACGAATCGGGTTGTCCGGATAGCGCCGACGGTGTTCCGCCATCGGTACCGACAACCTGGGATAGGCTAGGCAGTCCGACAGGGCAATGTTCAAAGGATCGGAAGCGATCATCGTGTCACCCGCACAACGCCGACACTGGAAAAAACCGCGTGCTGTCGGTCAATGAGATAAGTTTAACGTGGTTTAAATTCGCTTGAAACGTGACGCTTCTGTTGATGCAGAAGCGATCGGTGCAACGCGGGAGACCTGCGGGAACAAGAACCTATGAAAGCGAGCCAGCGCGCGCTTTCGGCGTTGCCGTGCGCGAGGCACGGTCCGCGCAGGGGCTGGCGCAGGAGGTGTTGGCGGAACAGGCGGGCATCGCCCGGTCGCACATGGGCAAGATCGAGCGCGGCGAGCACATGCCCACGCTGGTGTTGATCCTGCGGATCGCGAAGGGGCTGGGTTGCTCGGCCGCAGCACTGATGGCCGCAACCGAATCGCAACTGTCCGAGGAACAGGACACCACCGAATAGCCCGACAACGCGGGCTTGGCCGGTCAGTCATCTGGTCGCAGGCAGGTGCCATGCGTTGTGCCCGGGGGCGCTGAATTCCGCGCCAAGGACAGGTAGGGGTTGTCCGGCGGGACTTCCGCGAACAATCCCGAAGGCGCCATCAACAGATAGCCGTGCAACCGCCGCGACTTGCGCGGTCCGGTAACTTCGCAGGTCCAGATGTTCAGGCCGCTGTCCTGTTTACGGTGCAGCCCCAGCTTCTCGAAGCGCTTCTGCACCCATTGCCAGTCGTGCAGATCGTCCTGCCGGGCCAGCACCTGGATCTCCGGATGTTCCTGCACGTAGCGCTGGAAAACGCCGGGGCTGACCAAGTACGCCGTGCCATCGACGGTATGCACCAATGCCTTCGCATCGTTGATGATGAGCTTGCGCGATTCGATGCCGTGCTTGAGCCAGGCGATGAAATCTTCCCCGGACGGCGTAGCCCTCGCGGGAGCCGGCATGGTGGCAGGACTGGTCGGCGCCAAATGGGTCACTGCCGCAGGTGCGGCGGTGGATGGTGATGGGGGTTCCGCGCTGGCGGACGATGTACTGGTGGTGACTGCGTCGGACGCATCGAGCATCGTCAGCAGATCGGAGACCGGGTCCGCGATCCCGGCCGGGGAATCCGCCACCCCAGAGGGCGGTGAGGTGGCCGGGATGCCGGCGGAGGCCGGCGGCGCTGCCTCATCGCCAGGGAGGGCCTCTTCCGTCGTGACCGTGCCGGCGAACGGTGCGGGACGCTCGCCCGACTCCCAAATCAAGGCCGGCGACAGGCGCAGGAAGGTAAAGCTGTGGGACCAGCCGGTGCCGCTCGTGACGGTCGCCCGCCAGATCGCCTTCCCATCCGGGGCGGGCTGCACGATGCCATGGTCCTGGAGCACCGTGAAGACGGCGGTGTTGTTCGATGGAATGCCTTCGATGCCCTGCGACAGGAGATGCGCGCGCAGCTTGTCGCTGACCGTCTTGCTGACGAGCCAGAGTGCCTCCGGGGTCAGCCATCCATCCGACGGGCCGCCGGGCTGGTTCAGCTTGAATTCCTCGCGCAGCAGGTAGCGCAGGCCATCCAGCAGCTTGCGCTGCAACGCATGCTTGGGCGCCGCCATCGCCCTGGCCGGATCACCGCCGAGCGCCAGGGCCACCGATGCCTGGTCGGCCTTGACGACCAGCTCGCCCAGCGTGCCGGCATGCTCGTACTGGCCCGCCAGAACGTACAGCAGCGCCGACCACAGGTCCTGGTAGTCGCTCAGCCAGTCGAGGATGCAGGCATCGAGCACACGGGTGTAGAGCAGTCCCGTGGCGGCGCCATGCAGCCGGTACTCGCGATCCGCCCGGTAACGAAAGCGGTACGGCTGCCGCAGCGGCCCGTGCCAGGGGTGCCAGACCACGCCATCGGCCTGCTCGACGTGCAGGTCGACGGCGATCTTGCCGATGTCGTGCAGCAGCGCGGCGTAGGCGGTCCCGGCGGTCCAGGCCTCGGCTTGCGCGGCCTGGGCCTCGGGCGAGGCGCCGGCCGGAAGCAAGTGGGACTGCCTCAGCTTGAGCGCGTAGGCCACGATCTCCAGGCCGTGGTCCAGCATGCCGCCCGGCCAGGCATGGTGATGCGCCTCCGAGGCCGGGAACTGCTGGACCAGTTCGGCGTAGCGCTCCAGCGGCACGAGGTACAGCGAGCGGAACTGCCGACGCGACAGCGAGGTGCGCTGCCAGATGTGTTCCAGCAGCCGCTGCCGGCGCGGCTCCGCCAGCAGCGATGTGGCCGACTGCGGTGGCGTCAGCCCTTTGGCAGGCTCGACAGGAGGTGGCGCGGCGGCGGTGGCCAGCGGCACCCGTTTGCGCTGGAACAGCGAAAGCATGGCGACATCCTGGTGATGGGCTGGCCGGAGGAGCCTTTTGGCCTTTTCGGGTAGGGCCTTTCCCCTTGAGGCCATTCCCTTGCTCCATCCCCAGCCCTTTGGCCTTCGACAAGCCCTTTGATATAGGGGCAGTCGGCTTCGTGTGCCGCAATCAATGCGGAGCCGGTGCGCTCCAGGATCGGGCGGAACAGGCACTGTGTTTTCACGGGATCAGGCCGTTTCAACCGGCGCTGAAAGCGCAGCAGGCCCTGAAACCCCTGCGCCCGAAGGCATGCTTGTCGAGAATGAAGTAAGGAAGTAAGATTTCATTTGAAACTTACGGAGGCCTCCCATGCTTGCCAAGCTCACTTCGAAAAATCAGATCACGCTGCCCAAGGCGGCCGTGTCCGGCGTGGATGCGGCGGAGTACTTCGACGTAACCGTCGAGGGCGGTCGGATCGTCCTGACCCCCGTGCGGGTCCAGAAAGCCCAGGCCGTGCGCGAGAAGCTGGAGCAACTCGGGATCACCGAGCAGGACGTCGAGGATGCCGTGGCCTGGGCACGGCAGTGATGCGAAGGGTCGTCCTCGACACCAACATCGTGCTGTCGGCGCTGATCTTCAGTGCCGGACGCCTGGCCTGGATACGCCACGCCTGGCAGCACCAGCAGTTGCAGCCGCTGGTCTGCCGGGAGACGGCCAGTGAACTCCTGCGCGTCCTGGCCTATCCCAAGTTCAAGCTGTCGACCTTGGAACAGCAGGAGTTGCTGGCGGACTTTCTGCCTTACGCCGATGTGGTGGAACTGCCGATGCCATGGCCAGACCTGCCGGCATGCCGCGACGAGAAGGATCAGGTGTTCCTGGTGCTCGCGCATGTCGGCAAGGCGGATGCGTTGATCACGGGGGATGCGGACATTCTCGCCATGCGAGAGGACTTTCCCGGCTTGATCATGACCGCCGAAGCATTCGCGGCGCGGCAGGCATGAAGGAAACCGGCACGGCCTTGCCCAACGACCGTGGAACGACCATGAGGTAGCCAACCATGAAGCACACCGCACGCATGACCACCGCAGCGCGACTCGGCCGCTGGCTGGGCGGTGTATGGGGCGGTTGCCTGCGCGCGGAGCGTCGGGTGCATCAGTGGCTGATGGCGCAGGGACTGCCGGCAGGCGGTGCAAGGGTGCTGATCTGGGTGGTCAAGCTGGCGACCCTCGGGGTGTTGCTGTACGTTGCGGTCTGGGCGGCGCTGTTGCTGGTCGCTCTCGCTGTGGCAGCCAGGATGGCGGAGCAATCGCCGCAAGGTGACGATGATTTCCTCGGACGCAAGGCCGAAGAGCTGGATCATCGCGAAAGCCTTGCCTACGACCCCATCAACTACAGCGATGACCCAGATCCACGATTCGAAGACGATTGAACCGGCGGTTGGAGCTATTTCTGCTTGGCCGCACCGATCATCAAGCCGCCGCCCCTGCCACCGGCTTGTCCGGCATCCCGCGTGCCAGTACTCAATCCTTGAAGCACGTTGCCTGCACGGATACCACCCCAGGCCAATGCCGCCACCCAGAACGTGGGCAAGATCAAAAACATCGTGGCCATCACGAAGTTCAGCAGCATGTCTCCGAAGGTGTTGTTGAGGCCCACCAGTGGATCGAAGTTCGTGTGCGGCCGGTTCCAGCCCCACCCCCAGCCGTAGAGCGCATCGAGGATCGTCGAGTCGATCCAGCGGGCGAGCTGAAACCAGAATTCGGTGAAGAACAGCGCGAACTGCACCACGCTCACCGTGACCACGGTCTTGAGGTCATAGGTGCCGATCAGCAGCACCAGCGGGATGCAGATGACCAGCGCCATCTTGAGCAGGGACAGCACCATCGGCAGCGCCTGCCGCACCACGTCCATCGCCGGGAAATAGCCCAGTGATCCGACGGTCAGCCCCACGTCGCTGGCGGCGCGGGTGACGATGTTGGGCAGCGTCATGTCGATCTGGCCACCGTAGTCCGTGTAGACCGCCCCCCGGTTGAGCTTCTGTTGCCGAGGGCTCGCGACGGCGCGGATCACCGCGTCGTTGACCTCGGCCTGGCTCAGGAAGCCCGCCCAGCCGGCCAGTCGCGTCAGCAGGTTGGGATCGACCTGGGCCAGCAGTCGTGCCCGCAGGCCGTGGCCGCCGTCGGACCACCACTGCCGGCAGGTCGGGTAGCCGCCCCCGCCGGGCACCTCGGCCAGGCCGGCGTCGCGCGTGGCGTCGAACGGCCAGGCATCGCGCGGAGTCCTGGAGCGGTAGCTGTCGTAGAAGCCGGCGGTGCCGACGAAGTAGCTGGAGCCGATCCAGGTGACGTCGTGCATCTGCTCCTCGCTCAGGCTGGGCCGGGTCATGAACAGCTTGGCGCGGGCGGGGCCGTAGCAGTCGCGGGTGAAGTCGCTGATCTCCTGGGCCAGCACCGGGTCGTCGATGCGGGTCGCGTCGATATCCATGCGGATCTGCCGCAGGTCGGTGCCGCAGGGAATGGCCGCGACCGAAGCACCGGTGATCGCGCGCGAGATCGCGTGCATGGCGAACCACCACACCGGCACCTTGGCCGACTGGTTGTTGATCGTGCTGAACGATTGCGACCAGCCCGTATCGGTCGGCTCTGGGACATTTACTTGGCATTGGGTCGAACGCGAACGGTCGTACTTGATGGTGTTGAAATCGACGTCGATGAAGGGGATGCCCGCGAACATGATCACCACGATGGCGACGAAGACGCGGTTCTCGATGCGAGCCGAGGACAGCACGCCCTTGTTGCCTTCGTCCGCGCCTTCCGCGCGGGCCTTCAGCCATTCCTGGATGACGATCGCCAGGAACGGGACGGCGAACATGCCGCTGGCGACCAGCACCGACCAGATGCCGTTGTGGACCACCCAGGACACCAGCGTCAGGTAGTACTCCAGGTAGTCGGTCGTGTACAGCGTCATTGCGAACCCCGCGCTACCGTGCCTGCATCAGCAGGCTGGCTTCCAGCACGATCACGGCGACGATGGCCGCAATCTCCGCGCGCAGCAGCCGCTGCCCGGCAGCGCGCTCCGGCTCCCGCGTGCGCAGGCGACGTCGCGTCCAGAGCCAACCCCAGGCGGTGGCGGCGTAGAGCAACAACCGCCAGGCCAGGAAGGCCCCGGATTGCGCCGCTATCCAGCGTTGCCAGCCCTCGATGCCGCCCGCGATGCGGATGCCGACCACATTGACGGCGGTCGCGGCGATCAGCAGCGACACCACCCACACCAGCACCAGGATGGCACGCCGGCTGGACAGCCAGCGCAGGCACCGCCCCACGGTATTCATGGATGGCTTCCGCCAGACGGCGGCCGCTGCAGTTCATCGACCCGATTGCGCACCGGGTCACCCTCGTAGATGCCACGCGCACCGGCGGCACGGGTGCTGTGGCGCTGGATGATCGCCATCGGCGAGTTGCTGGCCAGTTCGCGGCGCAGCTCCAGCTCTGCTTTCAGGTTGTGAATCTCGCGATCGAGGATGTCGCTTTCGTGGGTGACGGCCTTCTGGGCCAGTTCGTTGGCGGCCACGTTGGGCTCCTTGCGCCCGGTCAGCAGCGTGCGTTGCAGCAGCAGCGCCTTCTCCAGCACGCTGGCCAGCGCAACCTCCGAGGCCAGGCGCCGAGCCAGGATGTCCTGGTCCGTCTCGTCGCGCAGTGCCTCGATCACGCCACGGGTGATGGGCAGCGACGCGCTGCTCGCAGCCAGCAGGTTCTGCGCCGTGGTCGGACGGCTGCCGGCGACCAGCTCCTGCAGGGCCTGCAGCTTGTCCTCGTATTCCTCCTGGATCAGCGGGGTCAGGCCAACGCCCGGCGTGGTGACGGTCTTGGTGCATGCATCGCAGGTGCGCTGCTCCTGCTCGCCCAGCACGCGAATGGCCCAGGCTGCGGCGGCATCGGGCGAACTCCAGGTCTGGCATGCCAGGTTGCCGCTGCAACTGGCTTGCGGAATCGAACTGGCATCGCCGACGCCACGGCCATTGAGCAGGTTGTAGCCGGCGCGGGTCACGTCGCCGACCACACGCACCGGACGTTGGCCCGCGCCGCCGGCGTTGTCTCCGCCGACCCACGGCACGCCATTGTTGCCACGGTTCGCCTCGGCGTCGTCGATCGCCGAGACCGCATCGGTGCTCGCGACGGCCTGCTTCAGCGCCATGCCTTCGGCGAGCTGGTCCCAGCCGAGCTGCCCACCCGCCATGTCGGCCATCCGATTGGCGATGGCACGGCAGGTCAGCTTGCTGCGATCGAAATCCAACCTGGCTTGCAGCACCCCATTGGTCAACAGGTTGTACAGCCCTGGATCGGCGCGCTGGATGATCAACGCGGGCAGCGACGCCACGGCAGCGGTGGCGTTCTGGATCACCGAGGACATGATGGCCTGGAAGCCGTTGGTGATGCCGTTCAACTGGTTCTGCAGCGTGGTGGTGATGCTCATGTCGCCACAGATCAGGTTGCTGTTCCAGCCGACGCCAACGCCGATGGAGTGCATGTTGGCCGCACCGCTCATGGATACCGCGCGGCCGCCCCCAATGCTGTAGAGCACGTCGTCGCCGATAACGCTGCCTTGATGCTGGACGCCGTACTCGTTGACGCTGGTCTGCGCCCCGGCGCTGGAGTAGCTCAGCGCTGCGACAACGGCCAATGCGACGTACAGAAATCGACGGGCGCTCGGAAATGAAGTCGTCATGGCATCGGGCCTCACAGGAAATCGACGCTGCCGAGGAATATCTGGCCGCGGCGCTGGCAGCAGCTATAAGGACGCCACAATGCCCAGGCGTAGTCGCCTTGCCGGGCCTGCACCTTGGCATTGCCGTGGGGGAATACCGCGCAACTCCTGGACAGCGTGGGGGTCAGCTCCTGCCACTTGCCCGTGGCGGCATCGGTTTCCATCAGGGCGCCGGCCGGCCAGTAGCCATCGCGCGAACTGGCGAGCAGCGGCTGGTACACGTGGATCTGGTTGCGGCGCGTCACGATGTCACCCGCGCGCTGGGCGACCACGGCTGCGGCCTTGTGGTCATCCACCTGGTGCAGGAAGCCGCCACGCGGATAGACGTTGCCCCAGAGATTCAGGCCCGTGCGCGTGCCGATCTCGCGCCGGCCGGGAATCAGTGCTTCCGGATACAGCGCCTCGGGGATGTTGTAGCGCCATGCAAGCGTGTCGAGCGTGCTCAGCAGATAGGGCATGAAGGCGGTGCCGGCGCCCTCGCAGGTGTAGCCGGAGGAGCTGGCGAACTGGCTGAACACATGGCCACCGGGATGGCCGATGACGTCGGCGTTCTTGAACTTCGCCAGGTTGTTCTCGTGATCTTCGTTGGTGGTGCCGTCGCCGCCGGCCTTCGCGGTCGGGTTCGGCAGGCTCATCGCCCGCACCTCGACCCAAGGGTTCTCGCCGGTGTTCGAGTAGCTCGACACCACGGCATCCGGGATGTAGTGGCGCACCTTGACCGAGGTGCGCACGGTGCATCCCGTCCAGGTGCAATAGAGCCAGTAGCAGATGCCGGTGACGCGGTACGCCAGGCAATCCGGCGACAGGGTGGAGGCCACGATGGTGGCGGTGTTCAGTGCAAAGGACGATGCGGAACACACCAGCAACAGCGATGCGATGGCCAACCGCTGGCGCCGGGATGGCGCGAACGGACGCCTCGTCATGGCTGCGTCCTCCGGTATTGGTCGATGCGTGCTACCGCACGGGCCACGTCCGTCTCGCCATAGAGCACGTATCGGCGATCCACCACGATGGCCGGAACCTTGATGACGCCAAGGCTCCAGGCGTCGGCAATGCCCTGGTAGGCGGTGCCGATCCTTCGCTGCAGGTCTGTACCGCCCAGCTTCAGGCGTTGCTGGACGATGGCGCTGGCGCGCTCAGGATCGGTGGGCAGGTTGTCGGCCAGCTCCGCTTCGAGCACCGCGGCCGCGTCCAGGATGAGGTGTCGGTCAGCCTGGCCATGGACCGGATGATGCGAGTCGGTAACGACCCATACTTCCGCTGCGGCGGCGCGGGTGGCCAATGCCAGGATGGCAATGCCCGAAGCAAACCATGCTGAGCGAGCGCGAGCGGCATGAGGAACAGCGCAAGAGTCCATGAGACAACACCGGAGGGAAGCCAATCCGGTGACAGTCGAACCGAAATCCGGCTTCGACACGACAAACAAACCGGAGACCGCTTCGCCCCGTTTTCGCCATCCCTGTCATCGCGTGATCACCCCAAACGGTGCCTGCGAGTGCGCCTGCGACAAGGCCGCGTTCAGATCGACAGCCAAGGCGGCCGCCGCAAGTTGGTCTCGCCTTCAGCAGCGATGAATCGCTTGGAGAACGAAGTCGGCCCGTTCGACCACATTGGCGCGCGGAAGCAACCTGACTTCGTAGCCGAGTGCCCGGTAGGTGGCATCCAGGTGGGCGTACTCCGCCTCAGCCTCGGGAAAGCCGTGCCGCCGCGCCTCGTCGGCGCCATAGATGTCCGGCCAGGGCGGTGCGAGGAACACGAGCCGCCCATAAGGGCGGGATTCGCCCAGGCTGTGCGCCAACGGTACGCCGCAGAGTCGTTGAAGCGCTGCAGCGGCGTCGATCAGCCCTCGGTCGAAGAAAACCGGACCAGCGTCCCGTGCCGCGCCTTCGAGATCCATGGCGGCGACGCTCAGCGCCTCGCGCAGAAAGGCCGCCATGTCGGTCCATGGCAGGGCGTTGCCGCCCTGTCGAATCTGCTCGGCGATGATCCTCCGCCCGGGTTCGGCGACGGTCGCATGACCACGCCGCCGCAGTTCCCCGAGCAGGGTCGACTTGCCGCCGCCGGAGCACCCCGATATGACCACCTGAGGTGGCATCGGCGTCATGTCAGGGTTTGCTTCGACCAGCAGACGGTTTGTCAATTCACTTGTCATCATTGGTTTAGCCGAAGAGACAGGCCCCACGCAATGGTGGTGCTGAGCATGCCAAAGGCGCAGACCCCGGCCCATCCATGCGCGGTGAAGGCCCACCCGCCTGCAGCAGCGCCGAAGGCCCCGCCAAGCAGCATCGTGCCCATGAACACGGTGTTCAGCCGGCTGCGTGCACCCGCATCCAATGCATAGACCATGGTCTGGTTCGCCACCTGGGCCGACTGCACGGCCACGTCGAGCAAGAAGATGCCGAGGACGAGTGCGGGGATCGATGAGCCCCCCAGGTACAGCACGGCAAATGCCATGGCGGTACCCACTGCGCCCGCACGAACGACTGCGCCGTGTCCGCGCCGGTCGGCAAAACGGCCAGCCGCCGGTGCAGCCAACGCGCCGCACACGCCAACCAGCGCAAACAGGCCGGCGGATACCGCGCCGAGCTGCAGCGGCGGCCGCTCCAGCCAGAGCGCGAACGTTGCCCAGAAGCCGATCATGCTGGCAAACAGCAGGAACTGGACGGCCATAGCCTGGCGCAAGGAAGCGTGCTTGCGCACCAAATGCCACATCGACAGCAGCAATCGTCCATAGCCGAGATCGGAGGACGGCGGCACCACCGGCAGCGTCCATGCCAGCCGAAAGCCCAGTACCAGCATCAGTGCCGCAGAAAAACCGAAGACGGACCGCCAGCCCCAAAGCTCGGTCATCCAGCCGCTCACCACACGGGCCAGCAGGATGCCGATCAGGATGCCGCCCGTCACCACGCCGAGCACCTGCCCCTTGCGGTGGGAGGGCGCCAGGTGGATGGCCAATGGAACCAGTTGTTGCGCCACGGTGGCGCACAAACCCACGGCGAGGCTCGCCAGTGCCAATTGAACGAAGCCGGAGGACGCGGCTGCCAGCACCAGGGCGAGCACCAGCGTCGCCAGCGTTCGCAGGATGAGCGACTTGCGCTCCAGGCGGTCACCCAGTGGTGCCAGGAACAGCACGCCCAGGGCATTGCCCGCCTGGGTGAGCACGGGCAGCCAGGTCACGGTCCCCGCAGAGAGCGCGAACTCCCGGCTCAATTCGCCGAGAAGCGGCTGGTTGTAGTAGCTGTTGGCCACGGATGCGCCCGCCGCCAGGGCAATGGTCCACAGCAGATGGGAGGGCAAGGCTGACGTGGCAGGCATCGGTGCGGCACGCGATGCATCGCCGGGGTGACCTGGGATATTGCTCATTCAAGGGGTCCGGCCGTATCAACTCTCGGCTTGCGGACAAGCTCTCACCAGTTCGGGCGATCCGTTCCCGGCGGCACTGACGGTCGCGCATAGCCGGCCGGTGTTCGCGCCATTTGCGCGCTGGGGCGCACGGCGCGCAGCAGGCCGAAGCCGGAGACTTCGTCGGCGAGCCAGGGGCTGAGGTCCGGCCTGCCGGCCCGCAGGCCCTCTTCGATGCGCCCCAGCCCGCGCAGCCAGTGCCCGGTCTGCGCCAGCGACACCTGCACGTGCCAGCTTCCCCCTTCGCGCGACTGTCGCCACAGCGCGGCGGCGGCGCCGAAAGCCATCAGGAAGCCGCTGGCCTGGTCGAGGATCTGCATCGGCAGCGCGCGCGGCTTGCCGTCGCCCGCCGCCTCGCCCTCGGCGTGGTTGAAGCCCATTGCCGTCTGCACCAGCGAATCGAAACCGCGCCGGTCGGCCCAGGGCCCTTGCGTGCCGTAGGCGGTCAGCGACACGGCGACGATGCCGGGCCGGCGCGCGGCCAGGGCCTCGGGCGAGAAGCCGAGCGCGGCCAGGCCGCCGGGCCGGTACCCCTGCGAGAACACGTGGGCGTCTTCCAGGAGCTGCCACAGCGCTTCGCGCCCGGCCTCGCTGCGCAGGTCGATGTGCGCCGAGCGCTTGCCGCGGCTGGTTTCGGCAATAGCGGCGATGTTGGGCAGGTTCGGTGAGTTGACCAGCATCACGTCCGCGCCGAACGACGCCATCGCCCGCCCACCGACGGGGCCGGCCAGGATGCGCGTGAGGTCGAGCACGCGCAGGCCGGCGAGCGGCCGCTCATCGGCCGCCAGGGGCGGCAGTGCGCGCGGTGACGCATCGGCGATTCGGGTGATGGTCATCAGGGGTTGCGAGGCCACCGCCTGACCCTGGGGCGTGGCATCCCACTCGGCGAAGCTGCGCAACGCCGTGGCCACCAGTGCGTGGTCGGCCGCGGCCTGCTCGAAGTCCAGCGCCTTCCAACCCAGCAGGGCCTGCTCTGCGTCGGCGCGTGTGGCAGTTGCGGGGTCCAGGCCCAGCAGGCGCAGCGCGCCATCGCGGTGGTGCGGGAAGTTGGTGTGGACACGCACGTGACCATCGGCGCAGCGGTACAGGCCGGCGAACGGGTCCCACAGCTCGGGCTCCTGGCCGTCGAGCGTGAACCAGCCGGTGCATTCGGCGGCGGCGTGGGCCATGTCCACGGCGACACGCTGGCGCGGAGCACCCCGCTCATGGCCGAGTTCGCAAGCGGCGAGCGCAGCCGCGGCAATGCTGGTCTGCGCGGCGGTGCCGACGGCGAAGGACGAGGGGAACACCGGGTCGCTGCCCGTCAGCGCGATCCCGGCCAGCGCCTGCGGCGGCAGCCCGCCCAGCGACCAGAGCGCGGTCAGTGCATCAAGTGAATTCATCGAATGGACTCCTCACAGAAAGTTCGCCAACTGAATCGACACGGCGCCTCGTTGGTCGAGTCGAGTTGGCAGATCCAGGCGGGCGGCAGGGTCGGCGCCGCGTTGTCCGCAAACGCAGCGGAGCGCGGAAAGCAGCATCGCCCGCCATTGGCGATGCCGGGGAGCGCCGTGTTCGCACAGGCGTGGGCGTCGCGCGCCCGCTGCAAACGATCCATCATGCTCCTGCCTTCAGCCCGAAGTACGCAGAGAGCGCCAGGCCGGTCGCCACGATCGTCCAACGCAGCGCCAGTGGCGGAATCCAGCGCGCCAACCGCGCGCCGGCATAGCCCCCCACGATCGCGCCCAGCAGGACCGCGCTGCCTTGCGCCCAGGCGATGGACCCGGTGGCGACGAAGAGCATCACCGCGGCACTGGTCACGACGGTAGCCATCGCATTCTTGACGGCGTTGGCCTCCTGGACATCGCGCACACCCAGCAAGGTCAGGATCGCCATCAGCATGATGCCCAGGCCGGCGCCGAAGTAACCGCCATAGAGTGCGGTCAGGAACTCCGCTTCCGCCGCCACCAGGTGCGGCACCTGACCGCGAGCATGCCGCTCGATGGCCTGGCGCAGCCAGGGTCCCAGGGCGAACAGAACGGTCGCGACGAGGATCAGCCACGGCACCAGACGGCTGAACTGTGCATCTCCGGTGAACACCAACAGTGCGGCGCCCACCAGCGAACCGGCACCGACCACGGGCAGGCTGCGCCGCAACGCGGCGCGGTGGCGCCCGAGCTCGCTGCGATAGCCGAGCAGGCTGCTCGCATGCCCCGGCCATATCGACACCGCGCTGGTGGCGTTGGCCACCACGGGTGGTACGCCGGCAGCCAGCAACGCGGGAAAGGTGAAGAATGTGCCGCCGCCGGCCACCGCATTGCAGATGCCGCCGATCATGCCGGCACCGGCCAGCAGGAGGAAGGTTCCGATGTCCATGCCGCTCGCACCTCAGCTCGTCGGCCTGGACAGGGCCAGACGCAGGCCAAACCCCATCAGCGCCAGGCCAGTTAGCGCATCGAGCGAGCGCATCACCGTGGGCCGGCGCAGCCAGCGTGCCAGTGGCCGCGTGGCCAGCACCAGTGCGGCGAACCAGAGCAGTCCCATCGCGGCGTGGATGCCGGCCAACAGCACGCTGAATGCGACCACCGGCACATCGGCGGGAACGAACTGTGGCAGGAGGCTCACGTAGAACACCCCGACCTTGGGATTGAGCAGATTCGTCAGCAGACCGCGCAGGAACCAGCGCTCGCCACGCACGAGCGGCGGATCATCTGCGGGCAGTGCCGGCCGGCTCTTGAGCGCGCCAGAGATCAGCTTCCAGCCGAGCCAGAGCAGATAGGCCGCGCCCGCGATCTGCAGCAGGGTGTAGGCGAGTCGGGAGACCGCGAGCACCGCGCCGAGCCCGAGGGCCGCGATCAGCCCCCAGATCAGCACGCCGGTCACGATGCCGCCGCCCGCCCTCATCGCCTTGCGCCCCCCTTCCACAGCGGCCGTGCGAAGTACCAGCGCCGTGTCCAGGCCGGGGGTCAATGTGAGCAGCAGCGCTGTCAGCGTGAAGCCCAGGATCGCAGTCGATGCATCCATTAGGGGATCTCCGTCAGAGCACAGACAAGTCCAGTGACTCGCTGTACGTCGTCGATTCGATGGTCTTGACGATGGCCTGGCCGCAGATCACTTCGCCACGCGCCGCGTCGTAGGTCAGGCTCGGCGCGCCATACAACTCCCAGCCGCTGTTCAGGGCCGCGGTGACGCGGTGGCAGAACGCCGCGTCGTCGATGCCGGTCAGGTAGCGATACGCGCGCATGCTCACCCTCCCGGTCGATTCGATGCCGGCATCTGGACGCGCAGCCCCGCTCCGAATGCCTGCAGCAGATGCCAGCCGGTGTCCCAGTCGCCCACGCCGCTGGCGGCATTGATGTGCCCGAGGGCGCCGACTTCCACGCATCCCGCTACCCAACCCATGGCCATGCGCCGGGCGTGCTCCGGCGAGCCATAGGGGTCGTCGCTGCTGGCGACCACCAGCGCGGGAAACGGCAGGGGTTCGGTCGGTGGCGGGCCGAACTCGCTCGCCTCGCCCGGAAACGCCGGTGCGCCGGTGTCAGGGACGGCAACGAGGAAGGCGCCCCGGACCTGGGCGATCCGATGCTGGATGTCTTCTCCGATTCCCGGCCGCGATGCCCAGTGCGCGACGAGCAGGCACGAAAGGCTGTGTGCGACCAAGACGACGGGCGCGCCGCACTCGTCGATGGCCGCATCGAGTGCCTGCAGCCAGTCGGCCAGGTCCGGCCTGTCCCAGTCGGCAGGCTGGAATCGCCGGCCATGCTCCTGGCGCGACGCCCAGCGCGTCTGCCAATGCTCCGGCCCGGAATTGCCGATACCGGGAAGCATCAAGAGGCGAACGGTCTGAAGGTGGCTCATGGTGGCGTGCGCGGATATCCGGGGTGAGGTTGTCTGGCTGGAAACCTTAAGACCGATGCGTCGAATTGCCGAGTGAGAAGGTCTCAGCAAACGTCGAGAAAAGCTCAATGGTCAGCTCGAATGGCCTTGGCTATCGTCGAAGTGCACTTCCTTCACAACCGACGAAGAAGCCCCCCGAGTTCGCCATGTCCGATATCCCACTCCTGATTTCCTACGTCCTGGCGGCCTGGCTGTCCATCCTTACGCCCGGCCCGGCCATCCTGCTGGCGATGCGCAATGGCGCTCGCCAGGGCGTGGTCGCGAGCCTGTGGTCGACGCTGGGCAACATGTTGGGGTTGCTCGTGGTTTCCGCGGCGGCCGCGTGGGGCGTCGGCCTGTTCCTGCTTGCATCCGCCCACGCGATGTCCGCACTGCGGCTGGCCGGCGCCGCCTACCTGGCGTACCTCGGTCTTCGCCTGCTTGTGCAGGGCAGACACACACGGCCGCCGGACGCCGGTGCCCATGACGCAGGGCCGGTGCAGGCCTTCGCGCTGGCAAAGGAAGGATTCCTGGTGGCGACATCCAATCCGAAGTCGATCCTCTTCTTCACCGCCTTCTTCCCCCAGTTCATCCGGGCCGACCAGGCTCTCATCCCTCAGTTCATGGGCCTGACCACGATCTTCGTGATCCTCAGCGGCGCCACCTTGACCGGCTATGCCGCCATCGCAAGCCGGGTGCGGGGAGCATTGGGCACTTCCGTCTGGCGCCAGCGCTGCACGCGCTTGGCGGGGATCGGCTTCCTCGGATTCGCCGCATGGATTCTTTTGTGGAGACCGTGGAGCGGCGCCAAGGCCCTGGCCGCGTGATTCATTCCCGACCACGCGCACGCAATCGAGCACAGGCGGTGCGACCGAACCTGGAGAAGCGATGAAAAAATCCTTCCTGCAAGTCGATGTGTTCACGAGCCAGCCGCTCAGGGGCAACCCGGCTGCCGTCGTGTTCGATGCCGACGACCTCGATGCGCGGACCATGCAGCGGATCGCGCGCGAGATGAACCTGTCCGAGACGGTCTTCGTGCTGGCCCCGGAATCGCCCGATACCGACTATCGGGTGCGCATCTTCACGCCCTCCAGCGAGCTGCCGTTCGCCGGGCACCCCACCATCGCCACTGCGAGCGCGGTGCGTGCGCACCGTGGCGACCTGGCCGATGCAAGTCTGCTGCGGCAGGCCTGCGGCATCGGCATCGTGCCTGTCGAAGTCGTTCCGACCGAGGGCCCGCCGATCTACTGGATGACCCAGGCCAGCCCGCAATTCCGCAACACGGCCATTGGTCCTGGGGAAATGTCGGCCCTGCTAGGCTGCGATGCGAACATGCTGGCCGCGATGCCGGTGGAAGTCGTCTCCACCGGCATCCCGTGGCTGATCGCCGAGCTGCGCAGCGTCGCCGCCCTCGCGTCGCTGCGTCCCGACCTGCCTCGCATCGCCGAACGCTGCCGCGCATCGGGCGCTGTCGGCGTGACCGTCTTTGCCGAGCACGAGGCCGACGCGCCGGTACGCTTGCGCCTGCGCACGTTCGCGCCAGGCGAAGGCGTGGCCGAGGACCCCGTCTGCGGGTCTGGAAACGGGTGTGTCGCGGCATTCCTGGCAAGGCACCGGCACGCATCGGCTCTCCAGGGTGGCTACCTTGCGGAGCAAGGCATCGAGATGGGACGCGATGGCTTGATCCACGTCGAATGGACCCGAAACGGCGACGAACTGACGGTGCGCGTCGGTGGCCAGGCCGTGACCGTCGCCAGCGGCACCCTGCATCTGTAGACGCGGCGGCACGTTCAGCTGCTCGGTCGCCCATGGCTTGCCATGGCACCTGCGCGGCGTCCCCGACGAAGGTCTGCGCTGCGAGGAACGCGGTTGCCCAGGGCTAGATCGGATCGACGGCGGGACTGTCGTCGCGCGAGAGCATGGCGCGTTCGATGAAGTGCTGCAGCGGTTCCGAGGGCTCACTGTCCGGCCGCAACAGGTAGGTGGTCATGCATGCCGACGGGTCCGACAGGGGACGCGCAATGATCTCGGGATGACGGCAGACCGAAATCTGCGCCGCCGTGGCGAAACCCAGTCCGTAGCCTGCGGCCACCAGCGTCAGCATCAATTCCAGTGTCGCGACCCGCTCTGCGATCCGGGGCTGGATGGCGGCCGTGCGGAGCAGCCGTTTGATCTGCCGGTACGCGCCCTCGCAGGTTTCCGGGTGGCACTTGATCAGCGGATAACGCAGCAGCTCATCCAGAGGGACCTGCCTGAAGGCCAGCAAAGGATGGCGCGTCGGAATGGCCACCAGGATGGGATCGGACCAGACCGCCTCGCACAGGATGCCCTCTCCAGCCTCGTCGGACTGCGCAAACCCGGCATCGAAAGTGTCGTCGCGCAACCCGCGCACTTGCGATGCGAGCGGCGTCTCGAACAGGCGGATTTCCACATCGGGCTCCTCCTCCCGGCACAGGGCCAGGAGTGCCGCGAGGCGTGTCTGCGCGATACCGTCCGACAGCGCGAGGCGCAGCATGCCGCGATAGCCCGTGGCGGCGGCCCGGACGTTGGTTCGTGCCTGTTCCAGCACCGCGAACACGCGGCGGGCATCTTCCAGCAGGACCTGGCCCGCCCAGGTGAGCTGGGTGCCGCGCCGATTGCGCTCGAACAGCGTGGCGCCGAGGTCAGACTCCAGCTCCCGGATGGTGCGCGACAGCGGAGACTGCTCGATATGGAGCCGCACCGCCGCACGCGTGAAGTGCAGTTCCTCGGCCACTGCCACGAAACAGCGCAGGTGTCGCAGCTCCATCGCGCCACCTACGCGTACATGAGGCCGGGAGCTTGATTCACGCGAGCGGCTCCTCGGGCGCCGTGCCAGACAGCAGCGCCGTGATCGGCAAGGGTTGGAACAAGAGCTCGCGGCCGAGGACCTTCAGGCCGCCAGGACCGCTTTCGAGCAATCGGCGCTCTTCGCGCGCGACGAACAGTTCGGTGCGATAGCCATCGCATTCGGGAAGTCGCTGTAGCAGGTCGCGGATCGCGTCGCCCGCCCAGGGCGTTTCGCTGTCGAACTGACCCAGCAGCCGGCTATGCCGGGAAATCACGAGGCGGTAGGCATTCATGGCCGGACGCTCCCGGCCATAGCGTGGATGGCCATTTCCTCCCAGCCCAGGCGCCGGGTGCGGGTCAGTTGCTCGGCGGTTTCGCCGCAGGCGCGCTCGACGGCCTGAGGCATCTCTATGCCAAGCAGGCAATGGCCGGTCAGGCGCGCGGCGAAGTAGTCGCCGGCCCCTTTCACCACGCAGGGCACGTGGGGATGCTCGAAGAGGCGCGATACCCCCTCTCGCGTCTCCAGCAGCGTCTGGACGACGGCGCTTTCAGGATCATCCTGGACACTGGTCACCACCACCCATTGGGTGGGGCCGCGCAACAGCGCACGGGCAGCCTCGCGGCAATCCGCCAGACCCTGCAGCGTTCTGCCGGTGACCTGTTCCAGCTCGAACCGATTGGGGACGAGGCCGTGGGCTTCTGGAATCAGCAGCGTGCGCCAGGCCTCGGCCATGCCAGCCGCCGCATACACGCCTTGGTCGTAGTCGCCAATGACCGGATCCAGGTGCAGGCGCAGTTGCGGGTGGCGCTCGCGCATCGTCGACCACCAGGATGCGAGGATCCGTGCCTGCGACGGCGCGCCGAGGAAGCCGACCTGCACAACGCGAGCGCACGCGGGGATGCCGCGCGCCTCCAGGTCATCCAACCAGCCAGCGAACCACGCGTCGGGCACCGCACCGCCATGGACCGAGGGATAGTGCGGGGTGTTGCTGAGCAGCGCGGTCGGCACCGCGGTCGTAAGCAGCCCGCAGGCTTCCAACGCGGGAATCGCCGCGTTGTTGCCGACCCGCCCGTAGATCACCTGGGACTGGATGCTGATGACAACGATGGGCACAGGTTGGGTCACCGTCATTCAGGACGCCCCCCCGTGTCCTGCTGCCGGTCCAGCCACGCGCCGATCGTGCGGTGGGCCGCAGCCTTCAGCGTTGCCCCATGCCGCTCGGCATCCGCGCGCAGCGTGCGCGGATCGACGCCGGCCTGGCCCAGCTCGCAGCAATGGCCGACCAGCCAGCGTTCGATTCGGCTGGCATCGGCTTCCAGGTGGAACTGCAGACCCAGCACCCGGTTGCCGACCGCGTAGGCCTGCTGCACGCAGCTTTCGGTGCTCGCCAGCAGTTCACTGCCCTCAGGCAGCTCGAAGCGGTCGCCGTGCCAATGCAGCACCGGCACGCCGGCCAGCGGTGCCAGCACCGAGCGGCGGCCCGCATCCGTCAGCGTCAGCGCGCCGAAGCCGATCTCCTTGAAGCCCATGGGGGCGACGGCGGCGCCGAGCAGGCGCGCGATCAATTGCGCGCCCAAACAAATGCCGAGCAGCGGCCGGCCGCTGGCCAAGCGCCGTTCGAGCAGACGCAGTTCGTCGGCAAGAAAGGGATAGGCCCGCTCGTCGAAGGCGCCGATCGGCCCACCCAGTGCAATGAGAAGATCGCTTGCCGCGGCCTCCTCACCGGCCAGGTCGTCCGTCGCGGGGTCGAGGTAGCGCACGTCGAATCCACGCTCGCGCAGCAGCGGTTCGAGCGTGCCGAGGTCTTCGAAATGGATGTGGCGCAGGGCCAGGGCGGTCTTCATGCGGTCTGCTCCGATGCGGTCGATGTCGCAGCCCGGTCGTCGTCGGGCCAGTAATGGCTGTCCGGCGTCGCGCGAGCGCCAAAGATGGCCTGGCCGACGCGCACGACGGTGGCGCCTTCCTCAATGGCCAGCTCGAAGTCGCCGGACATCCCCATCGACAGTTCGTCCATGCCGATGCCCGCCGGCGCCTCCTGGCGCAGCCGATCACGCAGTTCGCGCAACAGCACGAAGCAGGGACGGACCCGCGCCGGATCGGCCGACAGCAGCGCCAGTGTCATCAGGCCTCGCACGCGCAGGGCGGAGAAGCCCGGCAGCGCCCGGACGAAGCCGGCCACCTCGGAAGGCGGCAAGCCGAACTTGCTGGCCTCGCCCGAGGTGTTGACCTGCACGAACACATCCAGTGCGCGCCCTTCGGCTTGCAGGCGACGGTCCAGCGCCTCCGCCACACGCAGGCTGTCCAGGGCCTGGAACTCGCTGGCGAAGCGTGCCACGACCTTGGCCTTGTTGGTCTGCAGGTGGCCGATGACCGACCAGCGCAGGTCGGCGAGATCCACCATCGCTTCGGCCTTGCGCTGCGCCTCCTGCACCTTGTTCTCACCCAGGTCGCGGCAGCCGGCGGCGTAAGCCAGACGGATGCGCTCCTCCGGCACGGTCTTGCTGACCGGCAGCAGGCGCACATCGGACGGATCGCGTCCCGCGCGGGAGCAGGCATCGGCGATGCGCCGATGCACCGCCGCCAGATTGCGCCGAAAGTCCTCGACGCTGTGTGCGGTGGGCCAGGGATGCGTCTGCGCGTTCATGGACAAGGGGTTCTCCGTGCTGCTAACATTGTCATAGGACAAAATATACATTGTCACGGGACAAACGGGAATGGCAGAAAAGACCGCATCGGACATCTTTGAGCGCATTCGCCGCGAGGCACATGCGGGCCAGCTTGCCGCGGGCCAGACACTGCCGTCCGTGCGCGAGATGGCCGATCAACTGGGCGTCAACCGCAACACGGTCGCCGCCGCGTACCGGAAGCTGGTGGCCGCAGGCATTGCCGAGACGCTGGGGCGCAACGGAACGGTGATCCGGCCAGCGGCGCGTCTCGGTGAGCAGGAGGGCCTGCAGCCCGGCTCGGCGCTGGCGGATCTGGCCAGCGGCAATCCGGACCCGGCCTGGCTGCCCGATCCATTGCAGGCGCTGGCAGCCAGCGGCTACCGGCCCGCGCTGTATGGCCAGCCTGTACTCGACCCAGCACTCGAACGGCTGGCGCGGCAGTGGTTCGGAGCGGATCTCCGGGAGGGTGACGGTCTGGTGCTGGCGCATGGTGCGGTCGATGCGATCGAGCGTCTGTTGGCTGCCTACCTCGTCGCCGGCGACAAGGTGGCGGTGGAGGACCCGTGCTTCCTCGGCAGCCTCAACATCCTGCACAGCACGGGCCTGGCAGCGGTGCCCGTGGCCATGGATGCGCACGGCATGCGCCCGCAGGCGCTGGAAGCGGCGCTGGCCAATGGCGCCCAGGCGGTGCTGTGCACACCAAGGGCGCAAAACCCCACCGGCTGCGGCCTGAGCGAGCAGCGCGCCCGCGAACTGCGCCGCGTGCTCGCCCGCCATCCGCACGTGCTGGTGATCGAGGACGACCACTTCGCCTTGCTGGCCGAGACGCCGTACTTCTCTATCGCGCCCGCGGCCACCACGCGGCGGGCGCTGGTGCGCTCCGTGTCCAAGGGCTTCGGCCCGGACCTGCGGCTGGCCTTCATCGCTACCGATGCGGGGACCGCCGCAAGGCTCGGCATGCGACTGGCTCCCGGCACGACCTGGGTCAGCCACCTGCTGCAGGCGGCCGTGCGCGGCCTGCTCGGATCCGACGCGGCCACGGCGCGCCTGCATGCGGCCAAGACCGCCTACGCCATGCGTCGCAAGGCCCTGATCGATGCACTCGGCGCCGTGGGCATCGCCGCCAGGCAGCCCTGCGACGGGTTCAATGTGTGGATTCCGTTGCCGGAAGACCGTGACGTTCACCGCACCGCGCAAAGCCTCGCACGCTGCGGCTGGGCCGTGCGAACCGGCGATGCCTTCGCGATCGCGCCCGCGGCCCCCGCGCTGCGAGTCACGGTCTCGACGCTCGAACCCGGGGACGCGGCGCGCTTTGCCGCGCAACTGCGCGACTGTCTGGGGCGTGTATGAAGCCAGTCTGCATGGCATCGTGCCTGTCCTCTCGCGGGTCCGTCTGCGTACCGGTCCATGGCGCGCTACGGCGCCTGCAAGGCGGAGGCGACGCGAGCGGGCCACGGGCGCCGTTCCAACAAGCCGGTCTCCCGTTCCCGCAGCGTCCGGCCGACCTGGCTCGCCTCGGTCACGGACGCGCGAAAGTCCCGGATCAGTTGTCGCGTCACCGGCCCCACGGGCCATTCGGTGGTCGCCGCATCCTCGACCAGCGCCACCACCGGCTGCAGTTCGACCGAGGTGCCGGCGGTGAATACCTCGGAGGCGGCGCGCAGTTCGTCCAGCGTCACGGTCCGCTCCTCGACCCGCAGCCCGCGCTGGCGCGCCAGTCCCATCACGTGCCGCTTGGTGATGCCGTCGAGGAAGCAGGTCGGCAATGGGGTCACCAGCACCCCGTCATGGACCATCAACAGGTTGGTTGCCGTGGTCTCGGCGACCCGGCCTTCGCTGTCGAGCAGCAGTGCGTCGTCGCAGCCCGCCGCTGCGGCGGCATGGCGCGCAAGGGTACCGATCATGTACAGCCCCGAGCACTTGGCCGCGGTGGGTGCGGTGTCAGGACGGGGACGCCGCCAACTCGCCAGCTGCAGCCGGATGCCTTCCTCGGCGCGGCCCTGGGACGCCGCCGTGGGCCAGTCCCAGGCCGCGATCGCCACGTGGATGCGGGCGCGCGGCGAAGCGATGGAAACACTCTCCGCGCCGCGCCAGGCCACCGGGCGGATGTAGGCGTCGTCGAGCTGGTTGGCCCACAGCACCGCCTCGATGGCCTGTGTCAGTTCGCCTTGCGACCACGGCAGGTGGTAGTCCAGCAGCGCGGCGGACTGCTGGAAGCGTTCCAGGTGAGGCGCATTGAGGAAGACATGACCGCCATAGGCGCGCATGCCCTCGAAGACGGCCCCGCCCATATGCAGCGCATGCGTGAGCACGTGCAGGCGCGCCTCGCGCCAGGGCAGCAGCTCGCCATCGAGCCAGATCAGGCCATCGCGATCGTCAAGGGAATTGAGCATGGTGCGCACCGCTGTACAGGTTGTCGATGGCGTCAGTGTGCGGCCGGTTCGCCGTCGGCACGAGTGAGCAAATCTCAGACGATGCTGAGTTTTGGTCCTCGTGTCGGCGAGCGTGGAGACGACGATTTCCGGTTTAATGAGTCCATGAACGACCAATGACTTCCAGGAGGGTGAATCCCCCATGCGCATCCCTGTCCCGTTGAATGCCTTGCGCGCCTTCGAGGCTGCGGCGCGCCATCTCTCGATCAAGGACGCGGCCCTGGAACTGGCGGTCACCCCCTCGGCGGTCAGCCACCAGTTGCGCACGCTGGAGGACATGCTCGGCGTCGAACTGCTGCGCCGCATCGGTACGCGGCTGGAATTGACCAGCGCCGGCCGCCGGCTGGCACCTAGCCTCAACGAGGGTTTCGCCCTGATCGCCGAGGGCGTGAGCAGCTTGCGCGAGGAGCGGCGCGACGGGCCCCTGCGCGTGAACATGCTGCCGACCTTCGCGACCAACTGGCTGTCGCCCCGCCTGAGCCTGTATCCGTTCGAGCGGCGCGGCTTCTCGCTGGACATCTCCACCACGCAGGACGACGTGGATCTGGCCGCCGGCGTGGCCGATGCCGGCATCTGGTATGGCGACGGCCAGTGGGCCGGCCTGCAGGCCGACCTGTTGTTCGAGGCCACCATCGATCTGTACGCGCGCCCGGGCTTTGCCACCGGCTCGCGCCGGGAACGCCTCAAGCAGGTCGCGCGCGCCAACCTGTTCGTTTCGCGGCATTGCCTCACTTGGCAGCGCTGGATGGACAGCCTGCCCGGCGGGCCGTTCGAGCCGGCTGTCGTGACCCGCGTGGATTCGGGCGGCCTGACGATGCAGGCGGCCGCCGATGGGGCTGGCGTGTCGATCGCCGTCTGCGAACTGGCCGAGAGTGCCGTCCGGCTCGGACGCCTGGCCTCGGTCTTCGACCACCCCGTGAGCGCGGGTGTCGGCTTTTGGCTCGTCTATCCCGAGGCGCTATCCGAGGATCGACGGCTGGATAACCTGCGCGGCTGGCTGCGCGAGCAATGTCAGTCGGAAAGCGGAACTCGGAACCCAGAAGCGCGGACAGCATAGACACGTATGAATACCGCATATCCGAAAGACCAGAAAGCACCGCCGGATGACGATGTGACGCTTCGACGGCTCGTTGCCCATGAAGCCGTTGCGCTTGCCTCCCTGCTGGCCGCCTATGGCGACGAGATGCGCCACGGGCAAGGCGCCGGGGCGAATGCACTGGCTCATGCCAATGCCTTGATCGCCGATCCGATCGCGGAAGTGCTGGGTGGCTTTCTCGGCGACGAACTCGTCGCCTTCGCAGTGTTCTTCGATCTGCCCGAGGCGATCTCCGGAGGGCGGTCGGGCCAGCTCGACGACCTGTACGTCCTGCCCGCCGCGCGCGGAAAACGACTCGCTCAGCGGCTCATCGCGGCCATCGCCGATACCGGTCGATCACGCGCCTGGATCCATCTGCGCTGGCTGGTCCCCGAGGACAACCCCGATGCCATCCGGGCCTACGCGCGCTTCGCCGAACCCGCCGGCTGGAAGAGCTACGTGCTTTGGCTGGCCGGTAGCGAGCGGTGGTGAAGCCATGAATAACCTGCAGCAGGTCGATTGGTCGCGTCTTCCGCAGCCGGAGGATGATGGCGGCGCCCGCCACCTCGCGGGCATGCGCCTGCCCACGCTTGAACTGGCATCGACGGATGGTGGCCGTGTCGACCCTTCGCGCCTGCGCGGACGCACGGTGCTTTATCTCTTCCCGATGACGGGCCGGCCGGATATCGCACTGCCTCCAGGCTGGGACGAGATTCCAGGAGCACGGGGCTGCACCCCGCAATCCTGTGCCTTCAGGGATCATTTCGCCGAACTGAAGTCCTTGGGCGTCGCCCAATTGTTCGGCGTGTCGACGCAGGACACCGCGTACCAATGCGAGGCGGTGGCGCGCCTCCACCTGCCTTTCCCGTTGCTGTCCGACAACCGCCTTTCATTCGCAACCGCGCTCGGTCTGCCGGTCTTCGAGGTGCAAGGCCTGGCACTGCTCAAGCGACTGACCCTGATTGCGCGCGATGGCGTGATCGAGCATGTGTTCTATCCTGTGTTCCCGCCGGACCGGAATGCCGACGATGTCGTCGCATGGTTGAGGCAACGGCCAGCCACTTGACCTTGGCCAGTCAGCGACACGATCAGCGCTCATGGTCGTGCGAAGTTCTCGTCAGGTCCCGCTCACCCGCAGAAGGACCACTGCTCCAACCACACCCACAGCAGTTCCATCGACAGCCAGGCGCGGAACACCAGCACGCCCGCAGCCAGCAGCACAGCCAGCGGTGCCCAGCGCCTGAACCATTCGCGGTCTTGCCTCATGAAGTCGCCAACCGTGGATCGGCGCGAACGATGGTCCTGTCGTCGATCGGCCAGTGCAGAACCGTCGCCAGCAGGCCCAGCGCAATCGCCAGCAGCCAGATGCTCAGGTATGACCCAGTTGCCTCGAACATGCGGCCACCAAGCCAGACACCGAAGAATGATCCCAACTGGTGGCCGAAGAAGACGAAACCGAACAATGTGGTGATGTAGCGCACGCCGAAGATCTGAGACACCAGGCCATTGGTCAGCGGAACCGTCCCGAGCCAGAGGAACCCCATCACTGCAGCGAACAGGTAAACGCCCCATGTGCTGAGCGGCAGCAGGACGAACAGGGCCATCGCCACCGTGCGCGCCAGGTACAGGCCTGCAAGCAGGTACTTCCTGCGCAGCGTGCCACCCCAAAGCCCCAGCAGGTAGGTGCCGGCCACATTGGTCAGCGCAATGATCGCCAGCGCGGCGACGGCATCGGTAGCGGCCAGGCCCCGGTCCAGCAGGTAGGCTGGGAGGTGCGTGGCGATGAAGGCGAGTTGGAAGCCACAGGCCAGGAAGCCCAGGTTCAGCAGCCAGAAGCCGCGGTGGCGGAAGGCTTCACCGATCGCCGCCTTCATCGACAGCTCCGTGCCGACCACCGCGTTCGAGATGCTTGCGTCGCGCATCGGGAACGCCAGCGGCAGCAGCAACGCCATGACCACTGACAGAATCAGCAGCGCACCCGTCCAGGCCCAACCGCCGATCAAGGCCTGCGCAACCGGGACCATGGCGAACTGCCCGAGGCCACCGATGGCGCCGGCCAGCCCCAGTGCCCAACTGCGGCGCTCAGCCTGCACGAGGCGGCTGAGCGCGCCGTAGATCGCACCGAATGCCGTGCCCGACAGCGCGATGCCGACGCACACGCCAGCGCCCAGAACAAAGGCCACGTGGCTGTGCGCCTGAACCATGAAGAAAAGCCCCAGCGCATAGAACACGAGCCCGCCCGCGATGACCTTGGCCGAACCGTAGCGGTCGGCAATCATCCCGGTGAAGGGTTGGGCGAGACCCCAGGTCAGGTTCTGCACCGCCATCGCGAAACCGAACATTTCGCGCGACCAACCGCGATCCATCGTCACCGGCAGCAGAAACAAGCCTTGCACGTGCCGCACACCGAGGGCCAAACCCATGATCAGTCCGCCGGCCAGGATCGGAATCCAGAGCGATCGGCGCTCGTTTGCCGATGCTGTCGAGGGGGCGAGGTTCGTGTTCATGTCGTGGCTCCCGCTGCTTGCGGATCGTCCGCAGGTCGATGCTTCAGTGCGCCGAGTGGGTGGGTTGGTGGCTCGCCGGTACGCAACCAGTCCAGCGCCAGGGGCCACAGCGCCTCGCGGAAGCGCTCGTGGAAGAAGGCGAAATGGCCGATTTCGGCCTGCTCGATGGCCGCGGGAGCCAAGCGCAGGTGATGGCGCTCGCTGCCGGTGTAGTAATCCAGCAGGCGGTCCAGCGCCGGTACCGTGCCGAATGGATCGTCCTCGATGCCCAGCGCCAGGATCGGTGCGCGCACCTGGCCGAAGCGCCGTGCCAGCATTTCGGCTTCGGGCTCACCTTCCAGTGTCTCCCGGCCTCGGCGCACCGTGCCCTCGAAGCGGGGACCCATGCGTGCCCAGTCCAGTGCCACGCCCTTGGGCGTGTCCTCCATCCATCCCAGGCGCTTGGCTGGCACGTAGCCAAGCACCCGCGCCAGCAGCGGCATGGCCACGTGCCAGCGCAGGAACATGGCGCGGCGTGCGGCGGGCGCATAGTCGCGCCAGTAGGCGTACTGCGCCCCCATGGTGAAGATGCGCCGCACGCGGTGTGCGGACGCGGCCAGCCCGATCACGAAGCCCCCAGCGGAGTGGCCGACCACGTCGATCGGCTGGCCGGGGAATCGCCAGGCGAGGTACTGCAGCACACCCTCGAAATCGTGCTGCCCCCAGTCGATCCAGTCGGCCTGCAGCCGACGCAGCCCACGGTGTCGCGATTCGCCGATGCCGCGGTAGTCGTAGGTCACCACGTCCCATCCGTGGCTGTGGAGCCAGTCGGCAAAGCGCCCGTAGTACCGGCAGCGCACCGAGGTGGCAGCGTTGATGACCGCGACCGGATGCGGGCGTCGTGGATCGCAGGGGCGGCGCCAGGCGAATCCACCCAGTGCATAGCCGTCGGCGGCGCGAATGTCGATGGGCTCAGTCATTCACAGCGAGACCCTGGACCAGCAGCACCACGGCCTGCGCGCCGGCCATGCGATCCTGGGCAATGCGTTGGTACTCGTCCGATTCCGCCCAGTCATGGAAGGCGGCTTCGTCGGGAAAGGACATGAGCACGAGCTTCTGGTGCGGCCAGGTGCCTTCGATGGTGCGAGGCTGCTCGTCCGCGGCCAGCAGACGTCCCCGGTGGTGGCGGAACACCTCCATGAAGCGCGCCTGGTAGCGGTCGTAGGCGGTCCGGTCGTGGATGGTGAGTTGGGCAATGGCGAAAACGGTCATGACGCAGGCTCCGAGTCGCGATGGCGATCCGGTTCGGCGGCCGAGGTCGATTCGATGCGGTCGCCCTGCGTGCTGGGGCTGGAGAACACCAGAAAATTCACGTCCTCGTCGCCACCATTGGCGGCGATGTGGCGAGTGCCGGCCGGGACATGCACGCCTTGACGGGCTGCCAGCAGCACGTCCTGGTCGGACGTGCTCAGGCGCAGGTGGCCACTGAGCACGTAGAAGAACTGGTGCGCCCTGGCGTGCCAGTGGGGTGCTTCGGCGCCGCCTGCGGGCATCCATTCCTGCCGCACCTGCATGTGTTGCAGTTCCAGCAGTCGCCAGCCCAGGCAGACCCCACCCCAGTCATAGCGGTTGCCGTCGTCGGTCCGGACGGCGCGCAGCAGTGCCGTCATGGCGTGTCCTCCTCGGCGGGGACGCCGTGCAGAGCCTCGCCATGGACCTGCCGCCCGTTCTCGAAGCGCATGATCTCGCACATGCGCGTGCGCTTGCCGCAGGCCTGCGCCACGTAATGGACGACGACGGTCTGCGCCTCGACATCGCAGATGGCCGAGATGAGTTCGAACCGCAGGTCCGGCCTGTCGGCGAGCGCGGCCAGCCAGTAGCGGCGCAGCGCGTCCTTGCCTTGTACCCGCGTGCCACCGGTATAGGGCTGGGCCAGCGCGCTCACGAACAGTGCATCGTCGGCGTAGGCGGCCAGCACCGCCGGCACGTCGCGCCGGTTCCAGTCGTCGATCCAGGCCAGCGCATGGGCCCGGAGTTGATCATGAGAGAGTGTCGTCATGGCATCACATCCAGAAGAGAAGAACGGTCAGGGCGGCCAGGGTCGCCATCGCACGATTGACCACGCGAGCGACGGCGCGGTCGCGCAGCCAGGGCCGCAGGCCGGCGCCGAAGGCGGCCCAGACCAGCATGCAGGGCAGTCCGATGGCGGCGAACACCAGGCTGACCACCAGCAGGCGCAGTGCGTAGCCTTCGCCCGGCGGCAGGAAGGTGGACACCACCGTCACCGAGATCAGCCAGGCCTTCGGATTGACGAACTGGAAGGCCAACGCCTGCATGAAGCCGATGGGCCGGCCGGCTTCGGTCTCCTCCAGTTCGGCCGCGCGCCACAGGCGCGCGGCCAGCCAGAGCAGGTAGAGGCTGCCCACGACCTTCAATGCGACCTGCAGGCGAGGTTCGAGGGCAAACACCGCACCGAGGCCGGCGCCGGTGATCCCGAGCTGCACCATCACGCCCGCGGGGATGCCCAGCAGGTGCGGCCAGGTTCGGCCCAGGCCGAAGAGCAGGCCCGAGGACATCAGCATCACGTTGTTGGGACCGGGCGTGATCGACATGACGAAGGCGTAGACGATCAGCGCCACGAGGGCGGTATGTTCCATGGGAGTTCGCTGGGACGGGGAGTACCGGGGCGTTGAGGGAAAGACGAGGCCCGTCCGCGAATTGATTCTGGGCCGGGCATGGCGTCGGCTCCAGCGAGAAATTTTCAGTCCCACCTGAGATATTCGCGCTTGGCCGCAAGCGTCATCGCGCAGCAGACTTCGCAGGTACTGCCCGGCGCTGCCGAATCGATGACGGCCCGGCACTTCGGGCGGTTCCTCGCAGGAGAACCCATGTCTTCCGATTTCATTCGATGCGCGTCGCACCCAGACGGCTATGCCGAGTTGGTCATCGACCGGCCGGCAGCCCGCAACGCCCTGTGCCGCTCACTGACCGATGCGATGGCCGCGCACCTCGACAGGCTGGCGGCCGACGCCGCCGTGCGGGTTGTCCTGCTGCGCGCCGAAGGCGAACACTTCGCGGCCGGTGCCGATCTCAAGGAAATGCTGGGCATCAGCGCGGAGCAGGCGCGGGCCACTGACTTCGCCGGTTGCTGCGCGCCGCTGGGCACGTTCCCCAAGCCCGTGGTGGCGCTGGTGCAGGGCTTCGCGCTCGGCGGCGGCTGCGAACTGGTCGAGATGTGCGACATCGTGCTGGCGGCCGAGAACGCCGTGTTCGGCCACCCGGAGGTTCGCGTCGGCACCATGCCCGGTGCGGGCGGCACGCAGCGCCTGCCGCGCCTGCTCGGCATGGCCAAGGCGCTGGACCTGCTGCTGACCGGGCGCCGCATGGACGCCCGCGAGGCCGAACGCAGCGGGCTGGTCTCGCGCATCGTGCCCCCCGATCACCTGCTCGAAGAGGGCCGCCGGCTCGCCGCCGACATGGCGTCGCTGTCGGGTGAGGTGCTGGTCCTGATCAAGCAGGCCGCGCGTGCCAGCGCCAGCCTGCCCATGGACGAAGGACTGCACCGCGAGCGGGCCACCTTCCACCACACCCTTTCGCTGCCCGACCACGAGGAAGGCATGCGTGCATTCCTGGAGAAGCGGCCACCTCGATTCAACCCCCTCTCCACTGCAAAGGAACCTTAGAACGATGACCCAAGCCGCCCCATCCTTGCCGCTCGATCCCCAGGTCGAGCGAATCGTCCGCGACAGCTTCGCCCGCCAGGGCCTGATGCACCACCTGGGCGCCGAACTGCACGAGGTTGCGCGCGGGCGGGTCAGCATCCGGTTGCCGTTCCGCGAAACCCTCACCCAGCAGCATGGCTACTTCCATGCCGGCGGCACCAGCGCCATCGCCGACTCGGCCGGTGGCTACGCGGGCTTCACGCTGTTTCCACCGGACAGCTCCGTGCTGACCGTCGAGTTCAAGATCAACCTGCTCGCCCCCGCGCAGGGCGACTACCTCGAAGCGGTCGGCACGGTGGTGCGCTCCGGACGCACCCTGACCATCTGCCAACTCGAAGTCTTCGGCGTCACCGAGCAGGGACGGGCCCAGGTGGCGCTCGGCCAGCAAACCCTGATCTGCCTGCAGGGCAAGCAGGATCGATGACGTTTCCGGTGTCCGCGCAAGGATGCGCTCGGCGGCCAGTGCCGCCATTCATGAAGGAGAACCCATGACCCCAACCTCGACCCAAACCCTCGGGACCCTCGACACAACCCGCTGGCTGCGCGGACAGTCCAACGCGACCAAGGTGCTGGCGGTGCTGTTCGGCACCCTCGTGCTCACCGCGTCGTCCCACGTCAGCGTGCCTATGGTGCCGGTGCCAATGACCATGCAGACGCTGGCCGTCACGCTGGTCGGCGCACTGTACGGCTGGCGCCTGGGTGGCCTGACGATCCTCGTCTGGCTGGCCCAGGGCGCGCTCGGCTTGCCGGTGTTCGCCGGCGGCACGGGAGGTCTGGCGCGCTTCCTGGGACCGACGGGTGGCTACCTGCTGGCTTTTCCCGTGGCCGGCGCGCTGACCGGCTGGCTGGTCGAACGCGGCTGGCATGGCGGGCGCGTCGTGTTGGCCTTCGCGGCGATGCTGATCGGCAACGCCCTGTGCCTGCTGCTCGGCGGCGCCTGGCTGGCCGCGATGGTTGGCGTGCAGAAAGCCATCGCCGTGGGCGTGGCCCCCTTCGTCCTCGGCGGCGTGCTCAAGTCGGTGCTTGGCGCTGCGCTGCTCAAGGCCATCGACAGCGGTACCCGCAAGGCGGCGCACCGATGATGCGCGTCCCGGACCGGCCCGGCACATCATGATGAACGCCCTCGATGCGGAGCAGGCGCGGCGCTTTGCGCAGGCGTGGCTGCCTGCCTGGACCGGCAACGATCCCCAGCGGCTGGCTGCCTTCTATTCGGAGGATGCCTTCTATCTCGACCCTGCCGTACCCCAAGGGCTGCGGGGAAAGCCCGCGTTGCTGGGTTATTTCGAGCGCCTGTTGGCGCGCAATCCGGCGTGGGTCTGGACGCAGGTCGAGGGCATCCCCATGCAGGATGGCTTCCTCAACAAATGGTGTGCCGACATCCCGGTCGGTGGCGAGGTGTTGACCGTGGTCGGCGTATGCCTGGTACAACTGGACCATGCGGGCAAGATTCGCCGCAACGAAGTGTATTTCGACCGCAGCGAGTGGATGACCAGGATGGGAGCGGCATCGAAGCGGGATCGGGACGGAGGGCCATGAGCGAGCAGCAGGCAGGGAGCGTTTGGTGGACAAGGATCTACGTCTTCGTGGTGGAGCCGGTGCTCCTGGTGTCGGGCCTGACGCTGGTGCTTGCGTTGCTGTCGTCCCTGCGCGCGGACCCTGGCCCCGCCAGACTGGCTGCCGCCGTCTTCCTCGTCACCTCCGTCATGGGGCTCATGGTCCTGGTCCGACAGTATGGACGCCGCCTGCGCTGGCGAGGCAGGCACATGCCCTTGCCCCGCTTCCCGGCGACGCTGCGCATTCCCATCGCGCGCGCCGCGTGGTGGGAAGTGCTGGTCATGGGCATGGGGATCGTGTTCCCTCTGCTGGTCGTCGTGCTGCCTCCCCTCGTCAAGGACATCCACGAGACGGACCCTGTCGTGCTCGCTCTTGCGCTGGGCGGTGTCATCCTGGCCGTGGCGCTCACACGTGCGATCGTGCGAACACTCGTGCGGCGGTTGCGTCGCCTCGACCCACCCGCCGACCTCGTGGCCGATGCCCTCGGCCTCACGCGCGAAGGCCCCCAGCGGGCCTTCGTTCCCTGGCAGGCAATACAGTCCATCGAACATGCGAAGTTCCGCATCTGGAACTCGCACCTGCACCTACTGGCGCTGAAAGTCGATGATCCGCATCGATATGGCTTGGACACCGGTCGCTTCCAACGGCTGATGCTCAGGGGCACCACCGACGAACGCGGCATGAACGTCGGGCTCATCAACCTGAGCGGCTACATGCCTTCGCCATCGGACAGCGTGCGCGCCCTCCGCGACTACTGGGCCTCGGCGAGGCCATGACGGCGACCACGGACCGCCGTGCCGGCGGCGTCGGCGGCCCCCACTGAACGAGCGTCCGGCCTGTCCGGCGATGCAACCAGATCGAGCGCCGACAGCAGCGCATCGCCCTCGACCGGACCGTGCAGCAGCAGCGTTTTCCCGGTCAGGCCGTCGTCAAGCCGCACGGTGGGCGTGGCGTTGATGCCGCTGCGCAGGGCCTCGTCGGCCTGCGCGCGAACGATGGCTGCGGGGCGGTCGCTGTCCAGGCAGGTCCGCATGGCGGTCGTCAGACCTGGCCAGGCCTGATCGGTGGGCAGCCCCTGGCCATCACCGCGGGTGTTTTGGTAGAGCCAGGCGATGGCATCGAAGAAGGCCTCGTGGCCTTGCGCTTCTCCTGCGCACTCGGCCACGCGGGCCAGCCGACTCGCCTCGGGATCGTGCATCGCCAGCGGCAGGTGATGCCACCGCAGGCTGGCCTCGGGGTGGGCATCGATCCAGGCCATCAGGGTCGGGTAGTAGGCCTTGCAGAACGGACACTCCAGGTCGGCGTACAGCGTCAGCGTGAAGCGCGCATCGGCTGGGCCGTAGCGCCAAGGTGGGCCGGCCGGATGCGCCTGCGCGACCTCAGCCCCCGTGCGCGGTGCCGGCGCACCGGGCGTGCGATACAGGAGCCATCCCAGCAGGCCGGCTACAAGGATGCCAGCGACCACCCAGGACAGCCGTGGGAGGCGCCCGGCGCGCTTGCGAAGGGCCTGGGATCGGCTTGGCAAGGAGGTTCGCTTCGATGACATGAGGCGCTCCGGTCATTTCGGCAGGAACAGCGGCGGCGATGCGATGCCACGCGCCTGGTCGATCTTTTCGGCCACCTTGAAGGCGGCATCCAGTTCGCCGATGCCGTGCTGGCGCATGAGCTGGTAGCGTTCGGCCTTCTCTTCCGGCTCGGTCTGCGCAAGGGCCAGATAGAGGCTGGGCGGCACGGCGCGGAACAGCACTTCCATCGACTTGGACAGGATGACGCCCTCGCTGAACTTGCCCGCCTCCTTGCGCGCGGACAGCATCAGCGCCTTCTGCGCGGGCGAAAGTTCGCGGAACCGGGCGATCTTCTCCACCTCGTCGGGCGGCATCGACAGGCAGATCCACCACTCGATCATGTTGAGCATGGGCTCGGCGGCCTTGGGCAGGTCGTCGATGTTCTGCGTCGCCAGCCAGTACCACGCACCGAGCTTGCGCCACATCTTGGTGATCTTGACCACGTAGGGCGCGAGCAGCGGGTTCTTGGTGATGATGTGGCCTTCGTCGGTGACGTTGATGATCGGCCGGCCCAGGAACTGGTCGCGTTCGGCGATGTTGTTCACCGTGTTGATGAGGCTGATGTAGGCGATGGAGAGCTGCGCGTTGTAGCCCTCGCGCGCGAAGGTGGCCAGATCCACGATGGTGATGTCCGCCTCGGGCCAGGGCGTGCCCGGACGGTCGAACATCTCGCCGTCTGCGCCCTGGCAGAGCATGTCCATCGCATCGGCCATCTCCAGCAGCCGCGCGCGCCGGGCATCCGGCAGGTTGGCGTCGCGGGCGCGTTCGCGCAGCGCGTCGCGCACGTCGCGGGTCAGCACCGTGCGCGCCTGTGCCACGCAGCGCTGGGCGGCGCCCAGGATGCACTGGCGAATAAGGCTGCGGTCGGCGCGCGTCATGCGCGCTTCCTCCTTGTCCTCGCCGCCGGTGATCATCAGCCGGGCGGTGATTTCGAGTTCGCCGAGCACGTCGCGCTGGTCATCCCCGTCGTCGGCCTGATGGGTGTCGCCGTCCTCGTCCAGAGCGTCGGCATCCAGCGTCTGCACCTGGCCCGGTGTATCGACCAGGCGCCAGGCATCGGCGAATGGCGCCAGGCTCACGCCCGCGCCGGGTGCCAGCTTCACGCGATGCACGCTCAGGCCCAGCCGAGCGGCGAAGTCACCGAACAGGCCAAAGCTGTTGCCGGCCTCGACAATGAACAACCTGGGCCGGTAGATCGCCGTGACCTGGTTGAGGATGTTGTTCAGCGTGGCGCTCTTGCCGGAGCCGGTGGGGCCGAAGAGGAACAGGTGGGCGTTCATCTGCCGGTCGAGCCGGTTCAGTGGATCGAAGGTGATCGTGCCGCCGCCCCGGTTGAAGAAGGTGATGCCCGGATGGCCGGTGCCCTGGCTGCGCCCCCACACCGGCGCCAGATTGACCGCGTGCTGCGCGAACATCAGTTGCGTGTACCACTGCCGCTTGTCCGCCGCCGGGTCGAACAGACAGGGCAGCCAGCGCAGGTAGGTGTTGAGCGGGGCCACCTCGTCCTCTTCGCGCACCGGTTGCAAGCCCGCATTGAGCATGACATTGACCAGTTGCAGGCTGCGGGCGTCGAGCTGCGCCATGTCGCGGCCGCGCAGGTAGAACGCCAGCGTGCCCCGGTACAGCTTGTGCGCGCTGCCGATGAGGCCGCGGGCCTGCTGCACGTCTTGGCGCGCCTGTTCGCTGGCGAGCGTCTCGCCAACCGCCTTGCGGGCCAGGTGGTTGAGGTGCGCCTCCAGCACATCCTGCGGCGTGGCGACCAGAGTCAGGCACATCACCGTGTCCTCAGGCATCTGGTCGAACAGCGCGTTCATCGCATCGCCGCCCTTGCGTGTCTCGCCGGTCACGTGTCCGGTCGCGGGCGGCGAGCGCAGGCGGTCCATGACGATGGCCCGGTGCGGCATGCCGTCGAAGAACCACAGGCCGCGGGCGACATCCGAGCGCGGCTGACCGAAGAACAGGCGTTGTGCGAAGTCGCCGCTGGCCAGTTCGATCTCACCTTCTTCCCGTTCCTCCGGGTAGCGGGCGAGCGCGTAGAAACGTTCCCGGTCTTCGGCCGTGCTGCCCAGCGCGCCGGGATTCGGGTTGAACCAACGCAGCAGCCAGTCGTGAATGTCCGCCGCGCCAAGGCGCCGGGCCTTGACGCCGGCATTCGCCAGGCCGCCGACCAGGCGGTCGCAAATCGTCGCCAGGGCCTGCTCGGGCGATTGCCCCCGCCGGGCCGATGCGGCGTCCGGGGTGCGCCGATAAACCACCATGCGCACGCGCCGGGTCTGGCCGCGCCACGGCAGGCGTGTGACCGTGGTGTCCTCGAACAGGCCGCCCGGCTTCGCGATCGCGCGCAGGTGGTGCCCGAAGAAGCGCAGATAGAACTCGCTGAACGCGCTGCCCTGCGCGCGTGGATGCAGGTACGCCCCCAGCGTGCGCAGGTAGTGGTCCCAATCGGCTTCGTCCTGCGCGTAGAGCTGCACCACCCACGGGTTCTCGTCCAGTTCGTCGAAGGAGTCCTGCAGCGCATTCTCCAAGGCATCGCGGGCCTGCCACAGCCAGGCGGTCTCGCGCCCTTCGGTAGCGATCGGCTGCAACTCGAAGAACGCCGCCACCGATTGGCCATCTTCGAGCAGCATGCTCTTCGTGGCCGGCAGGTACTCGACCCAGGGCAGCAGGTCGGCGAAAGACGGCGCCACGTCATAGAGCGCCGCGTGGTCGGCCCGCGTCGCGGGTCGCCGATGATTCGACCCAAGGGCGGCGCCAGGTGCGTCGATGCCGTGCGCAGCGAGGCGGTCGACATGCCGCGTCCAGGCGTCCGGCTCGATGTCGGCCTGGACTGGCCTGGGGGCCGGACGACGCGGCCACGGCAGTCGCCAGCCCATCAGTAGTCCTCCAGCCGTTCGCCCGGCATCGCGTACTGCACGCGCTGGTAGAGCGGGAAGACGGTGCTGTAGCCGGGCACCGGTACCGGGTCGGTGCCGGCCAGGTGCGGAAAGACATACATCACCAGATCGGGGTTTGGCAGTCGATGGAACTGTCGCTGGATCTCGTTCGCTGCGGTGCGGGTGTAGGCCGCTTTCCGGGCGGGCGCCGCGAGGGTGTCAGCGTCGGCCGGCGGGCGGCGCAGGCCCTGGCGTGCGTCGAGCAGCAGGCGGCCGGCCTGGCCGCCGCTGTAGCCGCCAGTCTCGTGCTGCCAGATGTCCAGCATGGTGTGCTCGCCCCGGGGCAGCAGCTTTTCCGAGCTGGTGGCACAACCCGCGAGAACCGCGGCGGCGAGGAGGACAAGGGGGCGGTCAATCCAGGTCCGACGCATGCGCTTCTCCCATGAGGTGATTCACCCGGCGCCCCTTGGCGTCGTGGTCGATGGCGATCGGCTGCTCCAGGTGCACGGCCACCCTGGCGCCGGGCTGCACGTAGACCGCAGCGAAGGCCTGACCGTAGAGCTTGTTGACCCAGTCGGCCATGTCGCGCACGCCACCGGCCAGGATGCGGCCCATGGCCTCGTTGCCCGAAATGCCGACCGTGCCCAGCGAACCGTTGTTGTTGGCGACCACGGCCACGCTGCCGTTGTCGGAATTGATGAGCGAGGCGGCGCCTGCGCCGGCCGCGGTGATCAACGCCTGCGATCCCAGGTACTGCTGGGCATTGCTGCGGCGCTCGCCCGAGACGCACGGGATGCCGTAGGGATCGCTGATCCAGCCCAGGCCATCCAGCAGACTGGTGCTGTTCTGGCTTCGACTGCGCTTGCCGTCGTCCTCCGGCACCGTGCGGATGGTGCCGTCGCTGAACACGAAGGTGATGGAACGGATCTGCCCACGCACGCACGAGAGCGTCCAGTCGCCCGAGGCCGTGCCGCTCACCACCGCACCGGCCACGTCGGGAATATCGATGCCGTTGGCCGCCAGGTTGTCGGCCCCGATCAGCACCTTGAAGGGAAACGGGTCGTTGACGGTGCCGTCGATGGGGATGCGACCGATCAACGCGGTCATGGCGACCGAGCCCATCAGCGTGGCGTTGGTGGGCAACGTATAGA
Source organism: Pseudomonas sp. TZ252 (assembly GCF_056110345.1). Classification (NCBI taxonomy): domain Bacteria; kingdom Pseudomonadati; phylum Pseudomonadota; class Gammaproteobacteria; order Pseudomonadales; family Pseudomonadaceae; genus Pseudomonas; species Pseudomonas sp. TZ252. The sequence continues at coordinate 854,846 of NZ_CM148566.1, forward strand.
CCGCCTGGGTGGTGCCGCCAACGGCCTGCGCCGTCCTGTCGCTGACGGCCTCCGCCGCGGCCGAAAGCTCCGGCGAGGCCGGGCCGAAGCTGGAGGGAAAGGCGGGCAAGCGCAGGCTGCTCGAACCGCCCTTGGGATCGGGCCGGGCGTCATCCGGTTCGATCCAGCGCATGCCGCCATCCTTGAGCGGCAAGCCGTCATGCCCGTCCAGTCCAAGGCCGATCGGCAGGTCGGCGGCACCGCCCTTGCCGGACAGCCCGTCCAGGCGGCGCTGCAATTCCTGCATCAGCCCTTGCGTCTGCTGCCGGTCGCTGGCGGCCTGGGTGCGCTCCTGCTCCAGGCGGCGGCGTTCGCTGTCGAGGGCGTTCTGGATGCGCTGGTCGATCGCACCCTCGCGGGTACGCAGGCGCTCGTTCTCGGCCTTGTGCTGGCGGTTGTCGCTCAGCGCGGTCTGCAGCTCGGTGCGGAGCTGCTTGACCTGCGCGACCAGGGTGGCGACGGTATCGCGCGGGGTGTCGCCCGCGATGCCGAGCGCCTTCATTTCTTCGGGAGTGAGCTGCCCCGGGACATCCTGCTTGTCAGGTGCAGCGTCACTGCCTGAGAACAGCCTGGCACCGACGAACACCAGCAACAATGCCATCGGAATCAGCAGCCACTTCAACAGGGGATTACTCCTCATCGGACGTCCTCCCCGCAGTGGCGGCCGGCGGCAAGTTCGTGCCGGCATCGATGGGGCCGAGCACCGGCATCAGGGACTCGGCCAGGCCACGGCCGCGCGTGACTAGATAGACCACCGTGGTGTCGGTCGAAGCGCCCGCCGGCCCCAGGTCGGGATGCTGGAAGGTCGCGGCCACGAAGTCGCCTTGCAGCACCCTTGGATCGAGATCGATACGGTGCGGCGAGGTGTTGGTCAGGCGGACCGCGGTGACCCACTGGTCTTCGAGTCGCCAGGCCGCCAGCGCCCGCGCCTTGAGCGGCAGCGTTGGCAGCAGTGTGTCCAGCGCGAGCGGGCGCCGCAGCGGCACGCGCCCGATGCCGGCCACGGGCTCGACGGTGCGCAGCGGTGCGTAAAGGTTCTGCGCCGCGTAGCGCGTCAGGACAACGGTTATCGGCGTCTGCCGACGCCTGGCGGGTTGCGCTGCTTGGGTCGGACCGGCGGCAGTGTCACCGCTGGCATCCTCGGCGGCGTCCTGCAGGACGATGCGTACAGGCTCCAGCGGCGGCTCGCCTTCCCGGGCGTCCGTGGCTGCGATGTCGACCAGCACGATGGCGCCGGATTCCACGTCCTGCAGCTGCAGCCGCGTCGGCGCGATGGCCTCGCTGGCGCGCAGGTAGATGGCGCCGCCCGCGCTCTGCACGCGCAGCCGCTCGCCCAGGCTCGGGGGCAGGCCGACACGCACGTTGCGGTCGATGAAGACCACGCGCTCCTGGCCGACGACCAGCGGGACGGCCAGCGGCAGCCGCTGCCAGCGCAGGATCTCGATGGCATGGCTGTCCGGCACCAGGCCGAAGCCGAGGGCCAGGCTCGCCACGATGATGAAGACGTGGTGTTTCATGGGTTGCCTCCCTGCGAAAGGCCGCCGCCGGGCGTGCCGGACGGTGGCGCTGCCTCGATGCGCAGCGGCGCGCCGTCATAGCAGTCCAGCGCAAGGCCGAAGGGGTTGTGCTGGGGGTCGACGTCCAACCGCACCACTTTCAGCGGATAGCGCACCAGGGCCCGCTTGACCTGCTCGGCGCCGTAGTACTCGTCCGCGCTGACATCGAGCGTGACGATCCAGTCGCGGCTGGAAACCGTCTTCACCCGCATCGCGGGGTTGTCGCCAAAGCCGCGCCCCGGAATCTCGTAGATGCCGCGCACCCGCTGGCGCAGTTCGCCACTGCTGCGCCGGTACTCGTAGTCCTGTCGCAGGAAGGCCTGGCAGGCCGGTGTGAAATAGGCCGACAGCGCGTGGAGGTTGCGCGGGTAGTCCTGTTCGCCATCCGTCGGCCAACGTTGTACCTGCTGCCAGACGTAGAAGGCGAACGCATAGACATTCTCGGGCGGCACATCCCACCAGGCGCGGGTGCTGCCCGAGCGCAGATCGGGGGGCACGTGGATCGTCAGTTGCCTCGGCGCACTCCACCAGCCGAAACCGAGCAGCAGCGCCACCACGAACAACGCACCGGCGCCCAGGCGCAGCGTGCGCACATGGGCCTGCAGGTGATGGACTTCGTTCCTGAAACGGCTCATGAGGCGGCTGCTCCGCGTGAGCGCCGGGTGGTCCAGTACCCCGACCGCGTGATGAGACGGTGCCCACCGAGCCAGGACGCTGCCAGCGGATGGCGCAGCGCCAGGCGCCACTGCAGTTGCCGGTACAGCCAGGTGTCCGGGCGGCCGCGCTTCTGCCGGCGCAGGAAGCCGCCACCACCGAACACGCCAGCCGCCACGCCGGCCACGATCAGGGTCGGCACCATGGCGACGCTGTGCGTGGCCCAGGCCAGCGGCACGCCGGCGATGAACCCCGCCACCGCGGACAGACCGGCGCAGATCCAGAGCTCGTCGGCGGTCAGGCCCCTCACCACCACGGGCTGGCGGTTTAGCCTGTGCGGCAGGAAGGTCACCAACCCGTCACGCGCGATATCGTTCAAGGCAGCCATCGCCGCTCAGAGCACGCCAGTGGCCTTGGTCAGCAGCCAGATACCGACCACCAGCAGGATCGCACCCACGGCCACGGTGAGGCCGAACTGGCCCCAGGTGGCGCGACCGGTATGGATTTCCGAGTAGCGCGTATAGGCGTGGTAGCACACGCCGACGAACATCGAGGCGACCACGAGGAGCGCGATCAGCAGCACGATGTCATAGCCGTAGTTCTGCAGCGTCTGCATGATGCCGCTGCCCTGTCCGCGCGAGGGGTCCTCGATGGTCGGCAGGCCCTGCGCCCGGGCCATCAGCGGCAAGCCCAGCAGCATCAGTGGCGCGAGGATGGTGGTGGCAACGCGATGGGGAATCGGATGGGTCTTCATGGCGGTCGGGCCTTTCGTGGTGGTCAGGACAGGAGGAAATAGGTCAGCACCAGGTACATCGCAACGAAGCGCACGACGACACCCAGGAACTGACGCTGGGACAGGCGCTGCTCGGCCCACCCGGTGTAGGCGGTACGCATGGCCCACACGCCCCACAGGAGCAGGACGGCGAACACGAGGCCGAGCACCACCGTGGCCACGGCGGCGGGGGCGAAGCCGCCATTGGCCTGGAAGGCACTGACCTGGGCGGCGTTCATCGGGGTGCATCCTCGTCGGAGGGCGGGCTGGACTGGCGGTAGTCACCGGACAGCTCGACCGGGTCGCGCGGCTGGGCGCGCGGCGGCGTCAGGTAGTCCTGGATGCCCGCCCGGACGCGCTGAAGATCCTCGCGCAGGCGGGCATGGTCGAAGTGGTAGCGGGCGCGCTGCTGCGGAGCGGTATGGGCGGCGTGCTCGGCGAGGCGGTCGATCAGATCGAGCTGGCGCGCGAGGGTCGCCAACTGCGCATGCTCTGGGGAGGCATCGCCCGCTGACGCGGGCGTGGCATTGGTCAGCGCGACGGCTAGGACTAGGGCCAATGCCGGCGCGCGGCGGCAGTCGGTCGTTGGTTTGCCTGTGGTCGTCATCACGCCATTCCGCAGTCGTCTGGATGGCGGAATGCTGCGGTGGTCGGCTGGAACCTGCCGCAAACAATCGGAATCGGCAGGGTGCCGGATTTACGTTCGTGGTTGGCGTGGCGCGGTTGGGGTGCGGGAGCAGGAGAGCCGCACCCCGTCCGTAAATGGGTTCCAGGAGGGGGCTGAAGTGCCTAACTCACTCCCACAGGAAGGGAGTTCTCATTTGGTGGAGGTCGCCTTCGTTTTGTTCAGATTGGTGAGGGCTGCTCGCATTGCTATTGCTGGTTAGCAACTGCCGTCTTTGTGCTGCCGCCATGCTGGGTGATGCGTGGACGGCATTTGATTCTCACTGCGCCGCGGGTGAACGAGTCATCTGAGGCCTTGCTTGACCAAACATAGGCTTCGCCTGCACCGAGGTGACTCATTTTCTCGGAAGTCAACTCTCCGAGGGCGGCATTGGCCTTCTGGATATGCTTAAGCCAGGCTGGTGAGTTGAACTTGTGCATGATGATCTGTGAGGACAGCTCAATTAGAGAAACGGGAACCGATGGCGGGTCTTGGGACGCGACCATGATGCTGGTGCCTTTATGTCGCATTTCCCGAACCACTTCAACCAATCCGGAAACTAGATCATCGTTCTCTATGTACTTGTGGGCTTCGTCAAATACCACGAGCTTGTTAAAGGCGCCTCCTTGGTAAGTGGCTTCCGAGAAAATCTGCAACATCACCACGAACAGACCGAGCGCTTCATCCTTTTCAATGTACTCGTCACGCAGATCCACAATGATCAAGCGGCCCGGACGGATCAGGTCTTGAAGCCGTTGGTTATCGTTGATGTATTCACTGGCGAACAGCAGGCGCGTCTGGGCCAGCTCCTTCAGGTGATCGGACAGGCCAGAGTTATCAATGCCTGCTCGTAGGGCGTCCAAGGTCAGGTTGTCGCGCAGCCCCCTCATTATGAGATTGATCTGGCGCATGTACATGCTCTGGCTGCCAATCGCACCCATCAGGAATTTCCAGTGGGCGGCCTTAAGCTCGGAGGCAGAGAAAGCAATCGGCTTAACCTCGATATCCGGGTATTCGGCCCGGCGATCATCCACCTTGTTCGCAGGGGTAAGAATCAGCACATCTTTCAGCGCTTCTGGGTTGGCCTTGTAACGTTCGCGAAGGACGCGAATCTCCTCATCCACCGAGTTCGAATTGATCATCGAGGTAAACTCCGGCGCATAATCCTGCGTCGGGCTGTAATGGAAGATGACCGTGGCAAGCGGGCTTGGCAGCACGTTGATATGCTGGAACGGCATGGAGGCCATCTCGATCACCGTTCCAAGTGTGTAGCTCTTGCCGCCGCCTTGAACCCCAAAGAGACTGATCGTGTGGGTGTGGTTGAGATCTAGCGCGACCTTTCTACCGGAGACCTCTCCGAGTAATCCGTACTGAGGCGAGTCGCCATTGACGCCGAGCATGATGTCATAGCAGGCCTCTGCTTGAGGCACAGGCTCGGACGCCGGGTGCCCTCCATGCTCTGGTTCAGCATGCGCTTCCGGTACGGCAGCCACGGCAGGTTGTTCGTCATCCTTTTCGACTTCCGAAGCGATAGAAGACGGAGGGGTTGGCTCGACAGGGCTCGCCTGTTCTTCTGCCTCTTGGTGAGCAGGCGCAGGTGCTCCCTCTGCGGCCGGGGGTGCTGGCGCGGTGATTGGTACCTCCGGATCATCGTCCCAGAGCTCATCCACCGTCCAGGACGTTGACCGCGCTCTCTTGGGTGCGATAAAGGCCGCTGTCTCAAGTTTTGGCACGTTCGGTATGAACTGCTCGCTAAGAAGGTGCGTGGTCGGTTCTTCCTCAATCTCGACGGAAACAGGCTTGCGGCAGTTCTCCAGTAAGGCGCGAATGAGATCCTTACCGATGCGGTGGAATTCAATGCCAACCTCGTTGTCGGGGGCCTCGGTTCCGGTCTTGTCGAAGTCGAAGATCAGGGCGCAGCGTCTGAACTGAAGCGAGTAGCCCTGCTCGATGGATTCAAGTAGCCCTCGTGCTTCCTGCGCAGCAGTCGCATCAAAGATCCCGTAACGTAGTGAGCGCTCTAGATAGAAACGAAGGATCTGAGCCAACTCCCGGCTCTTGAGCAACCTATCCGGCCGGTCGGGCTTCTTCAAGGCCGGGTCAAAGTGGCGCTGGAGGATGCGCTCGCTCTGATTGATCTGGGCGGAAATCCGTTCCTTCAGTTGGTTGAAGGCCGCAAAGTCGCCCACTTGCGAATAGCATTTCACCTCGACCAGGTTGCAAGTGATCGTTCTGGTGTTCAAATCCAAGTCGAACAATCCCAAGTCGGTGCGTTGCAGACTGATTGCATCATTGACATCGTCTGACTCACCGCTTGAGCGGTAAAGGTCCGTGTGCGCATCCAACGGCACAATGACCTGATTGCTCAATGCGCCCTGATATTCGAGGTAGAGCCGAGCCAAAGCCAGACCAAGTGCCTCCGCCTGTTGTGTGCGAGCAGAAATCAGCTTGAGCGCTAGTTGACCGGACAGCGACCGCAGATTTGCCAGGATCTGAACCGACTGCTCGCCGTCGGCGGACAAGCCATGCTCAAGCAGCACCGGCTTCAGCATCGCCTCCAGTTCATCGTTCGAGCGCGACGAGATGATCAGGTTGTGTGTCGCCTGGGAGCTGGCTCCCGGCACATAGTCAATCAGATAGTCCGGTCTGTTCTTCCGGCCGCCATGGTCGAAGAACTCAATCCCCATATTTCGGTCGATGGTGAACACCCAATCGCTGATCTGGTGAACCTCGTAGATCAGTTCTCGTTGGGCCACATCGAGGCCAAGGGTCACCACAGGCACAGCTTTGAAGCTGGCACCAGAAGCAGCAACCGCTGAGGTAGCAAAGCAGAAGTGTCGGCTCAGGGACGACAGCAAATCGAAGCACGCCGCATGGTTGTCCGCGCCGAGGGAGCGCCCGACAATCGGCCGCTTGTTCCAAAAGGTTCCCGAATCGTCATCAACGAATTCAGTGTCAAAGTCCTGTATCAGCCCATGCAGTGGGGTCACGCCCATCGGCTTCTCTGCAATGGAAAGCTCCTCGGCGGGAAACACATCCAGAAGAACACTGATGTGGGCCGGGAACTCCTTGGAATTTGCATGGAATTCATTCAGGGGGTGCTTGGCCAAGTTCAGTTTGGAGAACAGATGGCTGCCCGTTGAGGTCGCAAATGCGTCGGCGGCCTCGTTTACCGTGGCTCCGGGACGGACCATCGACTCAAGAGCCTCGCCCAAAACAGGTGAGTCGGGATCGGTGGTAAAGAGCCGCACGTCATAGCGCAAATCGGCATGCTCGCGCTTCTGCTGGAGCGATAGCAGAGCCTCCGCAATCACCGATCCGGCCCCAGGGTTGAAGATGTTCAGTGATAACTCTCGAACATAGGGATGCTGAGAGAGATAGCGCTCGATCTTGTCCGCAATGACTTGTCCGGAAATATCTGATCCCGCCGCAGAGGGCTCGGCCAAGCCGAGCGCTGAACAGATTTCCGCCATCAGACCACGGGAATTTTCCTCGGTCGTCGGGGCGTAGAGCGCCCAGAAAGCATTCAGGTTGTCCACCGGAGTGAAGATGCGGCCATCCTCGACGGGAATACCGACCGGATAGGCAGAGGGCACAAGGCCATCCAACAGCGCGGAACGGACGTGAGGAATGTGATCCTTTCCGCCTGACTTGATCTTCTCAATCCAATCCTTACCCAGGGCGACCCAACTGCTCAGCCACAAGGCACGAAGCGGATGGGTTGGGGAGACCAAAACAGCCTCCCGGTGCCTTCCACCGAAGTCGGTCAAGATGACATGAATGGAATCGACGGCCAGCACATTTTTGAGCGCTTGCAAGTGTTGCTGACGCTCGGCACCAGAAGTCGTCTCAGCCTGACGGATGAGGTTCCTGACCAAGTCAAGGTAGCTTTCAGCATACGCGAGGCATTCCCTTTCCGAGTCGCGGAACGAAAGCCCTTGCATGATCAGCTCGGCAGTGTCTTTGCGCACTGCTGCAAAAAACTCTTCGCGGGCAGCCAAGAAGGAAGCCATCGCGGCGGAAGATGGCAGCGTGAGTCCAACCTCGGAAGGCGGCTCGGCGGTATCCAGATTGATCTGCATTCGCCAGCCTGACGGGTGCTTAGGCTCCGCCAAGACGCGCTGCTCGATGGTTTTGAGCATACGCGAAAGCGGAATCTGAACCGCGCCCTCACGACCGAATTTTGCGTGTAGGGTTTCCTGGCGAGAGGTCTTCTTGGAACGACCGCCCTCGGCCCAGGCGACACCACTGATGGCGATATCATCGGGATCGCGTTCATCGCCCAGGGCAGTCAGTTGCAGCCGGAAACGCGCATGCTCCAGGCTCTGCTCAATGGGTATGGCGCGTTGCGGTGGTTCTTCCTCGATGTTGCCACCGGGCAGGACGTAGAAAGGTTCGCTCTCGTAGGAACGTCTTGCGCCCTCGGAGGCGGAATCCGCTTCCAGCGGAATCGGATCGCCATCGGCCGTCCAAGGCATTACACGGATGAAATGCCATCCTTCCTCGAATTCGATCTTATTGAGCTTGGCCAAGTTGGTCGTGCATTGCAGACGGTTCGGCGTCCAGGCCTTGACTTTCTTAGATTTTCCAACCGGGCCGTCATTCTGCGAAATGATCTGAACCGTAAAATGATCAAGCCCGCTTACCTTGCCGGGGTGAGGGCTAACCTCGAACACCACGTTCATTTTGCGGCGGTCGTTCGGCACCAGAACCTGTTGCCCGATGAGGCCGGAGAGTTGGTCGTCGGTCTCATCCTCCTGAACGACTGGCAAGTCGGTCTCCAGCACTGTCAGCAGGACCTTGTCCAGCGAAAGCTCTTCCTGGAACGTCCATTTATCGAATGAAATGCTCCACCAGCTCTTGTCGGTCGCGATGGGCGGCGTCCAGGATTCGGGCTCCTGGACTTCGTATTTTTCAAAATAGGTGAATAGTCGCGACTCCAATGCCTTGTCGCTGAGTCCCAGATCGGCGATACGACCACGAACCGACTTGTGCGAGGCCATCAGACTGCGGACGCTGCCGAGGTTACGGCGAATCTTGCCATTGACCATGCCGGGATCGGCAAAGAGCTTGAAGTCTGGAATCAACGTCAATTCATACAGGCTGGCCCCGAGGGTTTCTCCATCAATCCCGTTTTCGAGCGCAGTGAGCAGGTACCGCACGCGGGAAACATGGTCGGCAAACAGCCACTCCTCGTCGGTGAGGATGCCCAGAAGATCGCGAGCATGGCCAACCAGCGTTGTCGGGAGCCGATCAAGCAGCGAGTCGATAAGGTCCTCGTAGATACCGGCGAAGGTCAGCTCCTCGAAGGTCGCCACACCAAAAGAGTCCTCGGCGCTGGTGCGAAGCGAAGTCGGTATGAAGACCAGCAACGGCTGACGCAGCTCGCCGTTCGCGTCCGGGTTGCGCAACTCCACCAGTTTGGTGGAAGTGACTCGGAAGGGCTGGCCCTCCTGATCATGGCTGCCGAGGATAAAGATGTTTCCGTCGGGCCGGGTCCGACGTAGTTCCTTGCAGACCGACTCCATTACCTCGTCATCGAGATCGGTGACCCGCATGCAGTGGCCTGGGCCACGGTCACCCAGGATCGCTTCGATACGGGGGCACAGCAGACAAGCGACCGCCGCATTCAACTTGTCCTGGGAAAGCTTGGTGAACGCATTACTCATGCGTGCCTCCCGTTTTTATCTGTTCCGTCATTTCTCTCAATCGCATAGCGGGGCGATACCTTCTGGGTCACGTAGGCATCCGACAGGTCCTCGTAGAACCCGATTTCACGCAGGCGACGCTTGAAGGCTTCGAGGTTGAGGCGCAGGGCGCGTCTGTCGAGGATGCTGCTGTTGGCCTGTGCTCCTTCCGGCAGCCGGTCGATGTGAAGGCCGTAGCGGCTTCTCAAAAAGGCCAGCAACTCTTCGATGCGAACCTCGCGGGTCACGAAACGCCCGTCATCCTGAGTGAGCACAGCCACCTGAAGGAGCACCTCAAGAAGCTTGCTTCCCAGCACAAACCGCCGAGGACTTCCCTTGGTTCGGGATTGAGCCAACAGGCCGTTCTCCTTGTTCTTCAGCAGCAGTGAGTCCAGGCACTCAGTGATGTACTGGCGGTGATATTTGCCGCGATATGCCATCAGGATTTCTATGAAGGATTCGAACTCGCCAAGGCCCATGGCGGTGACGTCCCGGATCTCCGGATCGATGTCCTCGTTTCCAGAGGCCGACTCCTCGATCAGGCTGGCCAGGCGGAACTTGAAGTAGGCTTGCCGCTCGGCGTCGTGCTCGGGCTTCAGTAGAGAAACCAGATCGCCGACGGTAAACACGCCGGCCCCTGGAGTGGTCAGCTTGCCCGTCTTCTTGCTCAGGTATTCCGCCATCTCATCGAGCTTCTTGACGACGAAATTGGCCTGCACAAAGGCAGGAATCTGGCGATAGAGCCGGTCAGTGGACTTGCGAGCCAGCTCGACCATATGCGGATTATTGACGTCCCCCATATCCACGACCAGCGCCACGGGATCAGGTGAAATCGCCAGCGCATTGTCCGAGCGCTGCTTCACCAGCTTGGGCAGTATCTGCAACAGCTTGAGGTGGTAGAGCGCCAGATGGAATGCCATCAGGGTTTTAAGGTAATCCACCAGCACCGAGCGAGGAATATGGGGCTCATAGGCCAATAGCCGCAGAATGTCGTCGGCCATGGTGTCGGCCTGATCGATTAGAAGTGGTGGAAAGCGCTCGGGCTCCTTGGAGTCCTGTGTGTCCTGAGTAACTTGAGAATCGAAGCGAAGGAGCGCTTGGGTTTCTACATCGACGACCGTGCCGGATTCATGCCTACCGGTTACATGGTCAATCCCAGGGAAAAAAAAGCGTTTTAGCGTGTCTCGGGCGGCCTGGCCCTTGCCTTTTCGGGCATAGTAGAGCATCCAATAAATCTGCTCGGCTGCCCCATAGTCACGGCAGTGCTTCGAATTTCGAAATTTGTAGGTCTCTCCATGAAGCGGGCGCGGAGAGGCGACAGCTTGATTCGACTTGCCCCGGTTTACCACATCAAGAAGTTCGGTCTCTACCCACTTGTGGACAATGGAGGGATGTTCGTCAAATCCCTCAAAATACTGCTTAACCTCTTCGGACAGCATCATTTCATCTGCAAATTCTTCTGGCTGCAAAATATTTGCGCGTGGCGGTTTGCGACTGCCATAGCCATTGAATTTGAGGCGAGGAAATAGCATGGTCAGCACACGATCCATTTCTGTGTGCTGCCAATGCAAATAACTGACCTTAGGTGTTCTGAATTCCTTGTCTCTACCCTTGATTGACATGATATTCAGCCCCCTTTTCAGAAACACCCAATGCCAATACGCCACCCTCTTTTCTGTTTATCTGGTAGAACCGGAGCCCATTTTCCGTCAGCAGAACTTCTTGATAGAGTGCAGCAGATAACAGGTTCTTGAATACCGCCAGACTTAACAGGAAACCTTCCTGCTCCTCGATGCTGGGACGGTAGCCGTTGTTGAGCCGCATCAGCATTTCATAGATGTCAAGATTGATGCGCAAGCTGGCCTTGTGCCCGTCGCCGGAGTCGTAAAGCAGCACCAGCGCCTGAGACAGGCATTCAAGGAAAGGGTGAGCCGCTGTTTCCTGCGCGGTGCGGAGCGTGAAATGGTCGCCGTCAAAGAGACGGTAACTGCGGATGGTGCCCTTATCCACTTGGCGAACACGCAGCGCCAACTGGTTGCCCAAACGCGCCGGATCGCTCAGACCTTCGCCCCGGTTGATGGCTCGAAGAATGGCCGTAACCTCATCTGTGCTTTTTGCTCCCGGCTGCTCAATGGCATCCAGGAAGGGATCGATGCTTCCATATGGCAGCATCTCCTTCCAGCCGGTGTCGCGTCGCTCAAAGAAATGGCGACGGCGCATATGCGATAAATAATTGCGGTGCTTGGCGATCAGTCGAGCACGGTTCTTCGACGAGTAATCGCGAGGCAGATTGCGGAACAGCGTCGCCACAAGTTCATCGTCGTACCCAGCCCGCTCCGCGAACGAGAAGCGGCTCATGGCCTTGGTCTTGGGATTGAGGAAGCCAAGCTCGCGGTCCAGATCGGGATTGCTGACTTCGGCGACGTCAATTTCGCGCAGCAAGGCAATCAGCCGGTCATTGGATCCTTCCGCCCCACCAAGCCACGAGTTGAAATAGAAACCGTCAAGGATGCGATTCTGGGTTTCTTCACCGCCGTTCTGATAGAGGTGGTGAATGCCGTCGCAATCCTGGGTGCCTACCAGCATGAAGGCCAGCGCCGAACGAAGGTCGCGCATAGTGATGTGCAGTCGGCCGCGCAGGTGCGTAATGGTGTAGAGCATCTTCAGGCGCTCGATCACCTTGGGACCGGCAACCGGGTCCTGGAAGGTCCGGGCGTTGTGATAGGCGTAGCATTTGCCCTTGAGATCGCACTTGTCGCATGCCTGCCAGTATTCCTGCTGGGTCATGCGGGCGATCAGCCGCTCCAGAATCGAAGGCTGACCTTCCTCGGGTTCGGCGACCACCGAGCGCAGGTTGAGGTTGATAACCGCGATACCGCCTTCCGGAGCAGCTCCGGCCAAGCCCTGCTGGATCTGCTTGGCAAGCAACGGGAACTCTTCTTCATGCTCAAGGAAGAAGTCGACCAGCCGTCCCTCGTTGATGGCGATTAGGCGGGTCTGATTCTCGGGCCAGTCGGAGGCATCCTTGCCCGCGAAGGGAGCGAAGAACTTCTGAAGCACGGCATCGTTGCGCTCGTCGCCTTCATCCTGGCTGCCGTCGTAGTTGCTTTGGTAGGTATGCCCCTTGAGCTGGAACACAGCCCCGTTCGCGCCGCGCTGTATCTGTGCGCCCTTGCTCTCGGCAAAGGCCTCGAACTGCTGGATGAAGGCCGTCTTGCCGTCGCCGGCGTTACCGCTGATGATGACCAAACGGAACTCACCCTTGAGCAGCGCGGGCTTGAGCTTTTCGTCCAGATAAGTCGACACGTAAGTGGCCTTGCCAACTTCGTCCAGGCCACGGGTGCCTGCGTTGGACACCTGGCTCTGGCTATAGAGCGTCAGCAGGTGGGTGACAAAGGGGTTGGTGTTGAGCTTGGTCGGCTCGAAACCCAGCTTGGACACCACCTTGGGTCCGGCACCAATCTCGCCGGTCGTCAGCACCGAGCGCAGGCGCTTGACCTCGGCCAGGGCAATCAAGAACTCCTCCGCCGACGCAAAGCGATCCTTGCGCTCAGGCGCGATCATTTTCGCCAGCACATTGACCAGCGACGAGCTGAGGTCGGCGCAGCCTTTGAACTGCTTGGGGTCCCTAGGCTGAGTCTTGATCGGCGGCGTGGGATCGTCGAATGGATACTTGCCGGTCAGGCACTCATAGAAGGAGATGCCCAAAGCATAGAGGTCACGATCCATTCGATCCGAAGCATCCGGCTCGGAGGAGTAGTCGTAATCCGGCGGCAGGTAACGGCGCGTGCCACCACCTCCTTGAACCTCATCGTTCTCGGAGACCGCGACGTTGAAATCGATGATCCGGACGCCTTTGTCCGTCCAAAGCAGATTGGAGGGCTTGACGTCCTGATGGTAAACGCCGTGCTTGTGGAGATGGGCCAGCCCCTCGGCGGCCTCGCGCACGATGCGCACGGCATCATCCAGCGACAACGCCTCGGCATCGATCAGATCGGAAACATCCAAACCTTCCACATACTCAAAGACAATGTAAGGCGTCTGCTTAGCATCGGCCATGCGATCCGCCCAGATCACCTTCACCACATGCGGATGTTCGGGGAGATTGGTCAGGGTCTTGTACTCGCGGCGCAGCCGTTCGTACACGCTGCGGCGGTCCTTGGTCACCAGTTTGATGACGCGGACCACATCGCCCAGGGAATCGAACACCTTGTAGGCGACGCCGAAGCCGCCGCTGCCCAACTTCTTCTGAATGCGGAAGCGATCCGCCAGGATGAAATCCTGCGGCAAGTTCATCAGGTTATCTGGGAGCTGTGGCATAACCACGGCCGGGCCGCTCACATCCGGGCCTGAGTCGTTCTTGGCCTCAGGCAGAATCAGATCATCCAGGGCCTTGCGAGCGATGGCTGCGCTCGTGTGCCGTTCCTCCGGATCAAACTCGCAGAACTTCTGCAACCACTCGTCGATCCCCTTGGGCAGGTCTGGCTTGTGCTCCGAGGGCTTGATGGGGAACTTGCCGTCGGCCTCCATCATCTGGTCGACGCTTTCAAAGGGCAGCTCGCCGGTCAGCAGTTCAAAAAAGATCAGCCCGGCGGCATAGAGGTCGGAGGCAATGCTGGCCTGGGTCGGGTCCTTAAAGCACTCTGGAGCCTGGTAGGTAGCATCCAGATCATCCACCACCTGATCGGCGATGGTAGAGGTGCGGTTCTTGCCCACCCTGGCGAAATCGAAATCGGTTACCCGGGCCTGGCCGCCCTTGGTCAGCAGAATGGCGTCCGGGGTCAGGTTGCGGTGGATCACCTCATGCCGGTGCGCATGGTCCAGGGCCGACAGCACGTCGCGCATCACTTGGAGCTTCTGATCGAAGGTCAGCGCCATCGAGACCTTGTTGATGTGCAGGCGCAGGGCCTGGCCAGGCAGATCCTCAGTGACCAGCACCACCTTGTCTTCATCGTCGGAGACGAACAGATCCTTCACCGCCAGCACATTGGCGTGGGTCGGCATGTGCGCCACGGCGCGATAGGCGTTGCTGATCTTCTTGAACTCTTCCTTGCGGGCAGCCTCGTCCTGGTACGGGTCGGCCTGGTAGACCCGCAGGCGGGCCATGCCGCCGCTCTTGCCCAACAGGTTGTGTTTGGCGCGGTACTCGGTGTAGCGGTCCGTGCCGCCCAGCTTCTCTTCCACTTGCCAGTCGCGGAACACCAGCGCCGCGCTCTTGGGCTTGGCGTTGCCGGTGATCGCCTTGGCGATCTGTGAGTGGAAGCGGGTGATGTTACTCAGCCGGTTGTCAGGAATGCGGCTCGCGTCGCGGAAGTATTTAAGGCAGTGCTTGAAGTCGGTCACGTCCGGGCTGTCGATGCGCGCCTGATCGAACACGGTGGCGTCATCGGCAGTGAGCAACACGGCGGCATGGACATGAGCCTTGCGCAGCTCGATCTGTCCGGGATTGCTATCGCGGATGAAGCTGGCCATCACCTTCGCGTGGTGACGAAGCTTCGCGAGGGGCGAGTGAAACGGTTGCCGCCCCTGCGGATACCACTTGGAGCCATACACATCGATGTTGCCCCGCGTCCCTTTGACATCCACCAGATACACCGCATGAGGCGCGAGGATGGCGATGTCGATTTCGAACACCTCCTGGCCTTGGCGCATCTCGAAGTTGTGGAAGATCAGCCAGCCCTCGGGGAGATGATCCCGAAGGAAACCGATGGCCTGGCGCTCAGATTCGTTCGCGGGCTGCCCGATGGGTATGACTTTTGCCATTAGCGGCCGCCCTCTTCGATTGCACGTTCTACGAGGCGGCGGGCGTTGCTTTCGTGTTCAATGGCCTCATGTCGAAGTTTGGCGCTCTGTAGGCCCATTGCACCAATCTCCTCGATGACCTCATCATCTAGGTCAGGCACCAGGGTTTCCCCGATCTGGTTAACATCTAGATGCGGGATGGAGGAGCCGTATGCGCGAGCTTTGAGTTGGCGGCGCCCATACTCGGACCTAAGTACAATGAAAAGAAATCCGGCAATGATCTCATTCGAGCAATTGATTCTAATTGCATCTTCTGAGACAGCAGATCCAATTATGGCGCCATAAGGAAGGACGGCAGTGCCGATAATGCCAGATATCTGCCCAGATCGAGGAACGAGCACTGTCTTCTGATCTACCAACAGATCATCAATGTCACTCATGTTTTTTGGTATGAGATAGCTGGGCTGTGGGTCCGCCCACATCAATGCCGATGTTCCAAACATTGGAATACCAAACTCTGGATCATCAATCTGGATTCTCTTGAATCGTTTTGGCTCGACTATGGATACCGCCTTATTCGCTACAGTGGTCGTCGGAACCGATGCGGTTTCGAGAGCCCTTACAGCATCACGATGAAACAAACTATGAAAGGCACCGTCCATTCGTTTCATCAGGTTCGAAGAAGGTGTGACACTCAAGCTGAGTGGAATGCCGTCTGATTTACTGGAAGGTAGCTCTTGTAAGCCCGCGGCAATTTCTAATTGCGCGACAGCTCTCGCAATGATTCTGCTGGCCTCAACGCGTTTGTTTGCGGCTTGTTGAATTAGCTCATGAGCCTGATCTTCCACGATGCCAAGGCGCGGGACAGGGAGATCGGCGATATGCTGCGGCTCAATATGTGGAATAATTGCGCCATATGTTCCGGAGGCAATAAGAGGGACTCCGAACTTGCTGCATAGGTAAGCATAGAGATATCCAGATTTAATTAATTCTGGATTTGGGACAACCTTCATGATGTCCTGATTTGACCAAACTCCCTTCATGTCTGACCTGGCATAGGCCATTCTGCCGATGCTGCCAGAGCAGGTAATGAGAGTCATATCCGGCTTTATTTCGAGGAAACTAAGCTGCCTGGAGCGGGCATCTCGCTTGCTCAGCAGCGAAAGATTGGTCAGGTCAGCCTGAAGCAATGAGGATGTGGTCAAAAAGGGAACGCCATGATCTGGATCTTCCACATAGTTCCGGACAAAGGGTGAGCCGTTGTAGATCCCGCCCTTATGCCCAGTGGTCAAATCCTTCAGCGGAGTTGTGTTCATCTGACTAAGAAGCTCTTTTGCTTCTATCGCTCCTGACACATAAGGCCCACAGTCAAGGCGGCGACCGTTGTGTTCAATCCAGATACTTGGCACAACCTTACATTGGAACTTTCTGCTCATAACGTCACCTCGCCGGTTGCGCGGAATTCCTTGTATTTCTCTGCCACCAGCGGCAGCTCGTCATGAACACGGCGGTTACGGCGTGTGGTCCGACGGATTTCTACTTCACCGCCTTCTCGAACCCGCTCGATCACTTCCTCATCGAAAACCAGTTCCTCTCCATCGGGGGCTCGCTGGAACAGGAGATTGCCCCGGGCGTCGACACCAGCCCGGTCCACCACGGCCATGAAGACCTTGTATTCCGGTTGTTCGGTATTGATGAGCTCTTCCTGGCTGCGGCGGCGCAGTACCAGGAGACTGGGCAAGGCGGGCGTCAGGCCATATTCCTTGACCGTGACCTTGAACGGCTCCACCGGCAGGTCAACCGAGGCCAAGACCTCGCAGTGGCGCAGAATCCACCAGCGCACGTGCTCATCGCCCGGATTGCCCAGCAAACCATCGGGCAACAGGATGCCCACGCGGCCGGTGCCAGGCTTCACCCATTGCAGGGCGCGTTCGATAAACAGCACCTCGGGCGGCACACCGCCGATGTTTAGATTGCCGGTGTTGCGGAATCCACCTTCTTCGTCGCGCTCCCAGTTGTTGCCCAGGTCGTAGCGCTCCAGGATAGAGGTGTCGCTGACCGTGTCTTGTGTCGAGAACCAGGGGTTGAGCAGAACCATATCCATGCTGCCCAGCGGCATGGCCGGGCGAGCGGCCTCAATGCCATCCAGATCGCCGTCCGGGAAGGTGCGAGCATCGATGCGGAACACACGACCGGGATTGCCGGTGGTGAACAGCAGGTTCATGCGGCTGGCCACGGCCAGGAAGGGATCAATGTCGCAGCCGAGGGCATTGCTGGCCGCCCAGGCGGCGGTTTCGTTTTGCGCCTGGCGGATCTGTTCGTTGGTGGCCTCTTCAGGCGTCGTGCCCACGGCCGCCAGTTTTTTCGTGAAGATGTGCGCAGCGGTCATGGCCAGGAAGGTGCCGGTGCCGCTGGAGCAGTCCATGATGCGTTCGCCGGGTTGCGGGTCGAGCATCTCCACCGCCATTTCGGCCACGTTGAGCGGCGTAGGGTAGCGGCCCTCGCGGCCGTCCATCACGCTGCGGGCAACCGCACGGAAGGCCTCGGTACGGTAACGTGGCTGGGTTTCGCTCAGTGAGTAACGGGCCAGCTCCATGACCACGCGGGCGGTCTCGTGGGGTTCCAGCGTCAGATCCCAGCCACGGGTCAGCAGGTTCGGTTGCCAGGCCTTGGCGGCGGCAATGGATTCGGTGATGCGCTGGGCAATGGCCTGTTGGCCCGCCTCGGTGAAAGGCTCGTCACCCCTGATCCAGAACTTGCGCTCACCGGTGGGCAGGGTCTCGTCATGGATCTTGGCCAGCATCAGCACGGCCAACTGCTTGAAGGAATCCTTGTGATCGAGACCAAGATTCCGGTTCAGATATTGACGGCAGCGCATCAGGGCGTCTTCCAGATCTTCCGCTTCGGCGCTGACCTGAATGACACCGCCGGTGCGATCGAGATCGGAGGTGCGTTCGCCCGGAACCGGCCAGACACCCAGCGGTTTGGGCCGGACTTCAAATCGGGTGCGCTCGACCTGGAACAGGAACTCTTCTTGACCGTTGGTCCACATGCCCAGCGTCGCGCCCGGGATCAGTTCCAGCAGCTCCTTGAGCTCGCGCAGGTCGGCGTCGGCCTCGGCAACGGAGCGGAGCTTGTCTCGCTTTTTCTGATTTTTGCAGACGATGATCCGCTGCAGGTTGTCGTTATTGTGCTCGGCATCGGGGCGGAAAATCGCGATGTCGATGCGCTTGCGCCCCTGGCCGGGGATCTGCGGGTTGTAGTTGACCTCCAGATCGTTTCGGTCAAAGCCATAGCTCTCGATGAGCTGGCGCAGAACTTTCTGCACCAGCAGCTTCTTGGCCGAGGCGCTTTCCTTGTTGCCGGTCAGGATGTCGATGAAAAAGTTATCCGGGCCGCTCTCTTCGGCAGCATCCTGCGGGGTCTCGATGATGTCGTCTTGATCGCTCACCCGTTCTGCTCCTTGAGAAATTCGCGGTACTTCTCAGCGATGACCGGCAGATCGTTGTCCTCGATCTTTTCACTGCGGGTCAGGGTCCGTTCCACGAAGCGCCCGCCGATACGGATGCGCTCGATATGCTGCTTGGGCTCGACAATCTCTTCGCCGTCCGGGGTGCGCTTGTAGAGTTTGTTACCACGGCGGTCGAAGCCAACCTTGTCGGCAACGGCCATGAAGACTGGGTATTCCTCGGCACGACCTAGGGCCTCGCGATGCTTCTCCTGGTCGTCCTTGCGGCGCAGGAACAGCAAGCTGGTGAGGATGTTGACGTTGGCTTCGGCAATGAAGGCTTCTACCGGCAGGTCGACGGAAGCAAGCACCTGCGTTTCGCGCATGATCCACCAGCGGATGTATTCCGCGGCCGGATTGCCGAGAACTCCGTCGGGAAGAACGATGCCCATGCGGCCGGTTCCCGGCTTGAGCCACTTGATGCAGCGCTCGATAAAGAGAATTTCGGGGGCAACGCTGCCCTTGAGGACGCCGGTGTTGCGGAACCCGCCTTCGCCGTCCGGCTCCCAGCCATGAGCCAGCTCGTACTGCTCCAGAATGTGCTTGTCCGTAATCGGGATGTCGGAGCCGAAGGGAGGGTTGGTGGCGATGATATCCACCGACGCCAGCGGGATCTCCTTCTTGACGCTGGGCAGGTCGGCTAGATGCCCCAGCGGAAACTCCAATGAGTTGATGTTGTAGATATGTCCACGGCCATCGCCCGCCAGCACCATGTTCATCTGAGCGGCGCGGATCAGGAACGGGTCGAAGTCGGTGCCGAAGACATTGGCGGCGGCATACTCTTTCAGCCGTTCGTGGATGTTCAGGAACTCGGTGGTGTTCTCGTTTCCGGCCTGGATGTTTTGCTCTTCGCGGAACTTCTTCAGCATGTGCCCCAGGGTCGCGACCAAGAAGCCGCCCGTGCCACAGGCCGGGTCCAGCAGAGTCTCGGTCTCTTTGGGGTCGAGCATCTCAATGACCAGCTTCACGACGCCTCTGGGAGTGAAATACTGGCCCCGGTCGCCACGCAGGTTAACGCCAACCAGCTCCTGGTAGGCCACGCCCTTGGCATCGACGTCAGTCCGGGTGAAGTCGTACTTGGCCAGTTCCGAAACGATAAAGGCCAGCGCCCGGTCGGAGAGAGTGATCTCCTCGTTGCCGCGGAAAATATTCTTGTACTGCTTCTTGACCTCGGTGAAGAGCTCCTCGATGCGGACGCGGATGGCTTTGCGCCCTTGTGGCTCGAACTGCTCCCTGGGTCCAGCCCAGAAACGGCGCTGCCAGGCCTGCCGCTGCTTGGCACGCAGGTTCTCGTCGTGCATCTTGCAGAATATTAGGTACAGGAATTGCCAGAAGGCGGCGTCCTTGGGCATGCCCTCGTTGCCATGAATGAAGTTGTGGCAACGCCGGAAGGTGATCTTCAGCATCTCGTTGTCGGCGACACGGGTATGGGCATCGGAGATGACCTCCTTAGTGCCGACCGACTCTTCGGCCATCGGCCAGTCGCCGATGGGGTTGCACTTGGTTTCGAAGCGCTTTTGCTCTTTCTCGACAAAGAAGAACTCCAGGCCGTTGGTCCACAAGCCGTATTGAACGGCATCGACCTCGCGCATGATGGTTTCGATCTCGTCGAGGTCTTTGGCGGCCTGCTCGTAATCGCGGATGCGCATGGCATTTTTGCCGACGTTCGGTTCTTGGCGGCAAATCACTGCGCGGCTGAGATTCTCAATTGTGTGGTCCTTGCCGTGGTGGAAGATGGCCACATCCACCTTCTTGCGCCCGCCAATGGAGAAATCCAGCTCCATGTCTTCCGGAGAGAATCCGTATTCATGGATCAGGGCACGAACTACCCGCTGCCGGACGAGCTCTTTCTTCGTTTCCTTGATCTGTCTGCCAGAAACGTAGTCGAGCGTGTATCCAGCTGGGATGGTGTTCTCGGCCTGCTTGTTCTTCGTTCTGCTCATATAAAAACTCCGCTCACCGAGGCTGGGGTCATTTCTGGTCTTCCTCGCCGAAATCATGGGTTGTGTGTTTCTGCTGCTCTATCCATGTATCGATGTCCTTTCGGGCGAATCGCCACTGACCTCGCACCTTGAACGCAGGTAGTTCTCCAGCCTGGGCCATGGAGTAGACCGTCTTCTCGCCGACCTTTAAGAGCGTGGCGACCTCTTTAACCGTGAACACTTCTTCCCCAAGCATCTGTTCGCTCCTGAAAAGTGACGACGTGGGCAGGTTGGCCGGCATGGTCCTGGCCCAAGATCGGCAGGAAAGAGCAAACTTTACCAAACAATGGAGTAGTCTACTAAGTGTGTTAAATGTTGCACAACACTAAACACCTGAGATAGGATGCGCGGCATGAGTAGCTTTGGAGAGACGATTCGCGACCTTCGGGTGGCACAGAGCCTTGGCTTACGCGAGGCGGCAGGCTTAGTCGGCATTTCGCCGGCCTACTTGAGCCGTATCGAGCGTGGTAAGGAGTCTCCGCCTAGGCCTGAGGTCATCAAAGCTCTAGCGAAGGTGCTGGCGGCAGATCCCGACGTGTTGTTCCGCCTATCGCCTTCGACTGACCCTGAAGTCGTCGACTACTTGCACACGCAGCCTGAAGCGATGGCTTTAGTGCGATACCTCAAGGAGGCGTCATTGCCCGCAGAGGACGTCGCAAAGTTGTTGGAGCTTGCCGAGTCGCTGTCTCGCCCTACCAAGTAGAGAACTGGGCAGGAGGCCTGCAGCAGGCGGCCCGAGTGGATAGTGAGGTGTTGCGATTTCAGTGGGAGCGGCTTCAATGCGCGGGGGATAGGCATGGCACGAATCAGAAAAATCCAGATCGCCAACTTCCGCGGCATCCAGCTGCTGACCTGGTGCCCGACGCCTGGCATCAACTGCCTGATCGGCCCGGGCGACAGCGGCAAGTCCACGGTGCTGGACGCGATCGACCTATGCCTGGGGGCCAGACGCAATGTCCAGTTCTCGGATGCTGACTTCTTCGGCCTGGACATCACAACCCCAATCAGCATCACGCTGACGCTCGGCGACCTCGATGACAGCATGAGGACGCTGGAGGGCTTTGGTGCATTCCTGCGCGGATACCACGCCAACACTGGCGTCGTCGAAGACGAGTCCTCTGCCGGCGCGGAGGTTGTGCTCTGCCTGAACCTGACGGTCGCCAGTGACCTGGAGCCCTCGTGGACCCTCGTCTCCGACCGCGCCGCACAGCAAGGCATCGTCAAGACGCTCGCATGGAAGGATCGCGTCGCCCTGGCGCCCACTCGTATCGGCGCGCTGGCGGACTTCAACCTGGGATGGCAGCGCGGCTCGGTACTGAACCGCATCTCGGAAGAGCGAGCCGACGCGTCGGCCGCCCTCGTCAAGGCCGCCAGAGATGCGCGGAGTGCCTTCGGAGACCAGGCCGAACAACAGTTGGGAGAAGCGCTGGGGATCGTCACCGCCACTGCTCAGGAGCTGGGCGTCAACATCGGCGCTAAGGCCAAGGCGCTGCTGGATTCGCATTCGGTGTCGTTCGGTGGCGGCACCATCTCCCTGCACAACGAAAGCGGCATCCCGCTTCGCAGCCTGGGCGTCGGGTCCACGCGTCTGCTTGTCGCTGGCCTACAGCGCAAGGCGGCCGGTCAGGCGTCGATCGTGCTCTCGGACGAACTGGAGTACGGGCTGGAGCCGCACCGCATCGCGAGGTTCTTGGGCTCCCTCGGCGCCAAGGAGGCCGCTGCTCCGCTTCAGGTGTTCCTCACCACCCACTCACCCGTGGCGCTGAGAGAACTGTCTGGCGGCCAGCTCTTCGTGTTGCGCCGCGGCCCCCTCGGCCATGAGGCTCGCCTGGTCGGCGCCGACAATGACATCCAGAGCACGATCCGCCTCTACCCCGAGGCCTTCCTGGCTGGCTCCGTGGTCGTGTGCGAGGGAGCCAGCGAGATAGGCCTGCTGCGCGGGCTGGACTTATACAGGCTTGACCAGGGGAATGCGTCACTGGCTGCATTGGGCGTGGCCCTCGTCGACTGCGGTGGCGGGGAGCCGGATCGACCGTATGCCCGCGCCGCAGCGTTCCAGTCTCTGGGCTACCGGGTGATGGTGCTGCGCGACGACGACAAGAAGCCCACTCCTGCGGTCGAGCAGGCTTTTGTCGAGAACGGTGGCACCGTCGTCGCCTACCGCGCGGGCCGGGCGCTGGAGGACGAGCTGTTCGGCAGTCTCACGCCGGCTGCCTGCCAGAGGCTGATCGGCTACGCCAACGAATTGCATGGCGACCTGATCGTCGAACACCTGCGCACTGTCTCGAACAACACGCTCACCTTCCAGCAGATCTGGGACGAAATCCAGAACACCGGCCTCCTGTCGGCCGAACGCAGGGCCATCCTTGGTCAGGCGGCGCGCATCCGAAAGGCTGGCTGGTTCAAGCAAATCTCGTGGATGGAGGACGTGGCGAGGACCATCGTTGCACCTGACCTGCATCTTTGCGATCAGGGATTCCGCGCTCTGATGGACCAGGTATTCGGGTGGGCCACTGATGGACCACGTTGAAATCGACCTTCGTGCAATCCAACGCGGAACCGTCACCGCACCGGCCGGCTGCGGCAAGACACAGCTGATTGCCCACGCGCTTGCCGGTCATCGGGGCAACAAGCCCATTCTCGTGCTGACACACACGAATGCCGGGGTCGCGGCCTTGCGTGGCCGGCTGGACCGCGCCGGTGTGCCAGCCAGCGCCTATCGATTGAGCACGATCGATGGCTGGGCCATCCGGCTCATCTCGACCTTTCCGGGCCGCAGCGCCCACGATCCGGAGATTCTGCGGCTGACTGCACCTGCACGGGACTACCCGGCAATCCGCGACGCCGCCTGGAAGCTCCTGCAGGCCGGGCACGTCAGTGAGGTGCTGAAAGCCTCGTATGCGCACCTGATCGTGGATGAGTACCAGGATTGTTCGGTGCCTCAGCACTACATCGTCTATTTCCTCTCGTTGATCTTGCCGACCTGCGTGCTGGGCGACCCCATGCAGGCGATCTTCGGGTTCCGGGGCAATGCACTGGCCGATTGGAACCAGCACGTGTGCGCGCATTTTCCTGTCGTCGGGGAACTGGCAACGCCCTGGCGATGGCGCAACGCCGGCGCGGAAGCGCTGGGACAATGGTTGCTGGAGGCTCGCCGGTTGTTGGCGACGGGGCAGTCGGTGGACCTGCGTAGTGGGCCACCGGAGCATGTGACCTGGATGCAGGCCTTACCACCCAACGACCATGCCCAGCGCCTAGCCGCTGCGAGGACGGCATCGCCAACCGCTGACGGGCGCGTGCTCATCATCGCCGATAGCCGCAACCGAGCAGCACAGCAGAACTTTGCGAGCCAGACGCCGGGCGCTTCGACGGTCGAGGCCGTCGATCTGCAAGACCTCATCGCCTTCGCTAGCAACTTTGATGCGGGGGCACCGAATGCTCTCGCGCAGTTACTGGCGCTGGCGCAGAGCGTCATGACCAATGTGGGCGTGGCGGAGTTGACGCGGCGCCTGGAGTCGTTGGCAAAGGGAACTGCAAGGAATCCTCCGAACGAGGCAGAAAGCCGCGCACTGGCGTTCGGGCGCGCGCCCTCTCTCGCTGCGGCCGCCGCGCTGTTGTCGGAACTGCGGGCACTGCCGAACGTACGTGTGCATAGGCCGGCCATCCTCTACGGGGTGCTTAAGGCGCTCCGGGAAGCCTCGTCGGGGGCCGTCCCTCTGGCAGAAGCGGCCCGGCGCGTGCGGGAAGAGAACCGGCTGTTGGGGCGCCCGCTACCAAAACGCGCCGTCGGCAGCACGCTGTTGCTCAAGGGGCTGGAAGCCGAAGTCGCGGTGCTGCTAAATATCGAGGGTATGAGCGCACAGAACCTTTACGTCGCCATGACCCGTGGGTCGATGAAGGTCGTAGTGTGTAGTCCTGGTCCAACAGTCGGCTAAATGTACTTCTTGAAGCTTGCCGCCACGATGTTCACCGCCAGTCCCAGCAGAAACGCTGCAGGCAGCAGAATCATCAAAGGGTGCAATGACACTGGCAACGCCAGGTAGGTCACCCACGGCAACACCGCCAGCGGCATCAAGGCCGCCTTCGCCCGGTGATAGACGAAGCCCGATTCCCGCCCCGCGCCGAACTTGCGGATGTCGCGGCGAACCAGTCCATCGATCAAGCCGACGAAGGCCGCGAGCAGGAACAGCGGCAGCGTGAGCACCAAGACCAGCAGGCGGACGATAAACGTCAGAACGGTGAAGCCGGCGGCAATCAGATAGCGCTCGGTCCAGACATAGACCTGGGCGAGGTAATAGCGGAAGTCTCGGTGCGCGCCTGGGCTGGGTGCGCTGGCCTGCGCCGAGGCGTCGCGCGTCCAGTCCAGCAAGCCCGTCTTCACGAAAACCCACTCGTAGGTGCCCTCCACCAGCCAGCGCGCGGTGCGTCCCGGCTCCTGCACGACGGCACTCCGGGTGAAATGGGTGGAGAGCTGGTTCAGTTCGTAGTCGAGCATGCCCTGCGCGTGGCGCCAGCCCTGGTCGGGCCAGAACAGGTGCATGCCGACGCATTCGATGACGATGGACAGCAGCAGCGAGGCGACCAACACGCCGAACAGGCGCCATGGCAGCGTGACCACGCTGGCGACCAGGCTGCGCTGGCGTGCCTGCTGTCGCTCGGCGGTCGCGGCGGGCTCTTTCACGATGGCGCCTCTTCATCCGGCGTGCCTTCTTGCACTTCCTCGGCCAGATCCGCTGGCAACGCGTCGTCGTGCGACCGGGGCAGCCCGTTGCCCTCCCACCATTCCCCCGCCTCGGCGTAGTGCTGGCGCATGTAGCCGGCCAGTTGTTGCAGGTCCCGGGGCATGGCTTCGTCCGGATCGGGCGCAGGCAACGGCATGCGGACCTTCCACAGGTTACCGCCTTCGATGAGGGCGAAACACTGCCCCTTGGGCAGGCCGACCACGTGCGCAGGCTCGATGAGTGGCACGCTCGACGTGCTGATGCGGTCCTGCGCGTTGCTGGTGAAGTCGGTCGGACCGTGGATGTCGGAACTGTCGGTGGCGCCGCTGACCAGCGTGGTGGTATAGACCTCCACCTTCGGCAGTTGTCGTGTCAGCAGTTCGGCGGTGGCGGTCTCGCGCACCCGCAGCATGAACAGGTTGTTGAAGTTGCCGATGACCTGGCCGGCCTTGGCGCGATTGCCGATGCGCGCCTCGATGTCCGAGAGCGTCTGCGTATAGGCCGTGACCTGCATGCCTGCACCGCCACCCTTGTTGATGAGCGGGATGAACTCATCGCCCATCAGTTCGTTGAACTCGTCCGCATGGACATTGATGGCGACCTTGGCATTGGCCGATGCTCCAGGCAAGCCATCGTCGATGCCGTGCTTGTAGATGTGCCCCGCTACCGACACCAGGTCGCTGAACATGCTGTTGCCGACGGCCGCCGCCACTTCGGCGTCGGACAGCGCATCCAGCCCCACATAGACCACGGCACGCTTCCTGATGATCTGCATCCAGTCGAAGATCGGGCGCGGGTCAGACAGGTCGGAATAGTTCGGCGCGAGCAGTTGCGCGATCTTGCCGGTGGTGAGCTTCTCCAGCAGCGGCAACAGCGAAGCGACGATCTTGTCGAAGTAAGTGCGGTCGTAGCGCACCGCAGAGCGCAGGCCGTCGAGCACCGCGTCATAGGTTCGCGTCTGCGACAGGTACTGCTCCAGTGCCACCACCCGCTTCTCTCGCCCGACCATGTGGCGCGGGATGGTCTTGTCGTTGAGGCGTCCTTCGAGCTGGACGATCACCTCCCAGGCCTTGGGCTCGGTTCGGGCGAAGAAGTGCTGGGCGTACTCGATGAACAGCGCGTCGATGTTGACGACGTGGCGCTGGATCAGCAGGTAGTCTGGCCGCTGCCCCAGTTCCACTAGGGCACGCGCGATGATGTTGACGAAGCGCCAGGCGAACTCTCGGAACGCGGCGCTGTTGCCCTCGCCGGAAAGCTGCCCCGCAATGCGGGTGGCGACTTCCGAGATGCGCCCGAACCGGCCCACAGCGTTGTAGCGTGCCGAGATGTCGGGCCAGCCCAAGTGGAACACGTACATCTCGCCCTCGCGTCCGGCGCGCCTGGCCTCGACATACATGCGCTTGAGCAGGTCGGCATCGCCCTTGGGATCGAAGACGATCACCACCTCATGCTCGCCATGGATCTTGCGACGGATGTCCTGGGTGATGAACAGTTCGGCCAGGCGCGTCTTGCCCACGCGCGTGGTACCGAGCACCAGGGTGTGGCCCACACGCTCGCCCAGCGGCAGGGTGACGTCGGTCTCGTGCGGCTCGATGCCATGCAGACGCGGCATGCCCCCCACTGGCGGCAACGGCCGGACCGGGTTGAGCGGGCTGTCCCAGGCCAATGCTCGCGCCAGCCTAGGCAGCGGCGGCGGCGCGAACTCCAGCCGCTCCTCCAGGCGGCGCGCCAGGCGGTAGAACGTCGTCGGTTCGGCGTAGCGCCGGAACTCGGGCTTGTAGGTCTGCGTTAGCCGATGGGTGTGTCGTTGTTCCCAGCGGAAGCCACGCCCAACGAACAGGCGGTACTGGCTCACCGGCACGTCGCGGCTCGTCATCACGTAGCGTGGCAGACGACGGATGTGGCGGCGGTAGCGCAGGATGGCCCAGGCGTCGCGCAGGCGAATCGCGCCGAAGGCCAGGAAGGCCAGCGCGCTGCCGCGGCCGAGTACCGGATTCAACGCGAGCGACCACGGTGCCACCACGCACACCACCGCGGCGCCTGCGCATACGGCAACGGTGTATAGCTCCACCGCTGGCCGCAGCAGGACTTCGACGGCGTGCGGCTGGGCCATCGGGCAGTTCTCACTGTTCGATGCCGGTGGCGGTCACCAGCACCGGGTAGTGGCGCAGCCCCAGGCGCTCGGCCAGTTCGTCCCCGGACGCCGGTGCCAGCATCAGCCCGGGCGCCAGGGCACGCAGTGACGCCAGTGCCTGCGGTGACTCGACCTGGACCACCAACCCCACGGCCCCGAGCTCGCGCAGCGCCGGGGCACGCTGGCGCAGCCAGGCATAGGAGCGCTGGTCATCACCAACCAGGAACATCGGAGTGAGCCCAGGCGCCTGGATCGCCCGGGGAGCCACATCGCCAGGGACCAAATGGGCAGAACGCACCGGCAGCATGGCCGCCTCGCCAGAAGGCCCTTCGGGCAGGCGTGGCATCTCGATCCTGGGAGATGGCCTGCTTCCGGTGCGCGGTTGCAGGTCCAGGGCCTGGTAATAAGGCAGCGCGGAGGCACCGCCGTGATCCTCGACGACGATCAAGGGCGGCGATTGTGCGAAAGCGGCTGGCACGGACACGAGCGGCAGCAAGCCGATCAGCCACCGCGTAGCCGGACGGAAGATTCGAGGCTTCATGGCAGGGTTCTCCGGGTATCCGAGCCCCGCGCTGGCTCGCCCAGTACGCGGGCCAAGTGGCGGCCAACACTCTGGCGGTAGCGCGCAGCGGGTGCGCCACCAGCGGGACGGTGGTAGCGGCCGATCGTGATCAGCCAGTCCTGGCCCGGCGCGTGCTGCTCGCGCAGGATCTGCGCGGCCAGCGCCAGGTTCCGATAGGGATCGAGCAGTTCGCAGGGGTGGTCGTAGCGGTGACGCTGGTAGCCCAGGTTGATCTGGCCCAGGCCGGCGTCGATGCGGGTGGGCGGCACGTCGCGCAATGCCTGGTGCAGGCCGGCGCAGGCCTCGGTACGGGTGGCGAATCGACGCGATGCCCCGGCCACGTTGAGCGTCCAGGGCCAGGGCACGAGGCGGTCGTGGTACCGGGTGCCACTCTCCTGCAAGGCCACCGCGTACAACACCGCCGCCGGAATGCCCGCACGCTGTGCCGCGAACTGGTAGGCCGGCGGCGGAACCTCCCCGGCCTTCGCCTGGCCGAGTGCCCAGCAAGCCAGCAGCAGGAGCGCGAGACGCGCGAGGCCTACTGTCGCTGCCATTGGCCGCCGACCTGGCGCACGACGGCGGGCAGTTCGCCCTGCAGGCCGAGGGACAGCCAGCGGCCACCGTCGTGGTTGAGGGTGATGTGCCGTGCGCGCACTTTCGCCGGGTCGATACGGGCCCGGCGTGCCCATTCACGAATGCGCGCGTCGTCGGTGCGACTGCCGACGACATAGACATCGAACTCGACGCCCGACGCCTGCAGCCGCTGCACGGCCTGGTCGCAGGCGGTACAGCCATCCTTCACGAAGACGGCGGTTCGGTCGGTACCTGATGCGATGGTGGTGCCCGCGCCGGTCGGCTTGGCACCGGGTAGGTTGACCCTCGCCATGCCCGGCGCGATCCGTTGCCAGGCGGCGTCGTAGGCACGCTGGTAGGCCAGCGTCTTCTCGACCCGCCGGGCTTCAGCCCGAACCTGCAATTCCGCGTAGCGGCGGCGCTCCTCGTCGGAACGTGCTTCGATACCGAGGGCCGTGAGCGGGTCGAGGCTGGGCGAGTAGACGCCCAGCGGCCCCTGCATCAACTCGCGATAGCGCGTCCATTCATCCGTGCGCAGCCCCCAGTCCTGCGCCCGCTGTTCGTCGCTGCGAGCGATGGCCGCAGGAGCTTCACGGCTCGGCGCCGTCCTGGCCGCGATGGTTGCGCCGGTGGGCTGCGCGAGCGCCGCCTGCATGGCGGAGGCGGCCAGCAATGCAACCAGCAACGTCGGGGTCAAGTGGCGCGGGACCATCGGTGTGGGCCTCCTTATCGGGGCGGGATGGGCAGCCTGCGGATCTCGTCTCCCTGCCGGAAGACGGCGCCATCTCGCTCGATCCCGTCCAGTCGCCAGCCACCCTCCGACTCTCCGGCGCGCAGCAGGCGGACATCGGCCAGCCCGGTGCCATCGGCAGGCATCACCGACACGAAGTGTTCTCCCGCACGCAGTTCCACTCCGATCAGGCGGAATGAAGGCTCAACAGGCTTGGGTTGGGCCGCCACAGGTTGGGATGGCCGTGGTGCGGGCAGCTTGGGCTGGCGCGAGACCCGGCGGGCTTCCAGTCGCGCGACGCGGGTTTCCAATGCGTGCAGCGCATCGGTGGCGGCGTATTGGGCCTGCGCCAGCTCGATCGCCGCCAGCCGCTGGTCCAACGCCGCGGTGTCCTGCTCGTAGCGTGCCTGCGGCAAGGCGGCGGGTTGAGTGTGGCGTTGTTCGATCCGATGCGAGAGACCCTCCAGTCTGGATTCGAGCAGGGACACCTGCGCGGTGGGCGCGAAGGCCTGGGTCTGTTCCGCCAGCCCGGACAAGGCCATGTGATCCACCAGCACCACCGCGCTGACGAGCAACAACCAGGTTGCGGCCGCGACCCGCAGCAGCGTCGTGCGCTGGCCCGTCGCCGAGTCCCGGATGGTCATGGCGAAACCTCCCGGATCAGCGGAGGGGGCTCCGCCGAACGGTTGATTTCCGGTGGCTTGGGCTCGTGCGGCGTATGAGCCTCCCTGAGGCTGCGGATGAAGCACACCTTCCGCTCACCGTCGTCGACCTGCAGATCCCAGGCGGGGCCGGCCAGGGTCAAGAGCGCGTCGCGCAGCAGGACCGGGCCGAGCCGGTAGTGAGCCGCCGGCAGCGGCGAGGCCAGCAGATCGGCAGACTGCTCATCGCACAGCCGGTAGCCGGAACGCAGGACGAGGTGCCGGAGGGCATCCCCGACGGTGGCGCCCAGCGTGCCGGGGATCTCCACATCCACCACTTGCAGCAACAGGTCGTGCTGGGCCGCCGTCGGCGCGAGTTCAACCAGGGTGTAGCGGCCATACCGCGTCACCGGCACGAACTCCGCCACGGCTTCGGACGCGATGTCGACGGCTTCGGATGCGGGTGCCGGAGACACAGCGTTCGTCGTTGCGCAGCCGCTGGCCATGGCGGCCAGGAGCAAGCCGGGCAAACGGATCAGATGGCTGCGTACGGCGATACGGAAGGGCTGGCGGGATGGGCGCATGGATCGGTGTCCTGAAACAACGAGCCATCACCATCGCCGCGCAGGCCCTTTGTCACAGCAAACAAAGCGAATCCGTCGGCTCCCGATTTGCCGAAAGCAATGCCGGCAACCACGCGGTCGTCAGGATGCATGTCGGGATCATGCCGCGGCGAATGGTCGTGCCGGGGCGATCTCGCCGCCTAACGCCGCGTCCGATCGTTGATCACGATATAGAAGACAGCCGGCTCGCCGCCTTCATTTCGGAACTCATGCACGCAATCCGAAGGAAAGAACAACGTGTCTCCGGCAGCGACGTCGAAGCGCCTTCCGTCGATGACCACGGTAAGCGCCCCCTCATGCACGACGAGAAACTCCTCCACGCCCGCATGGTGCGGGGGGAACTCGACGGACTTGCCCGGAGGCAACACGTTGAAGGCCAGATCGACCGCGCCATCCTCGAACAGCGGCGAAAGAGAACGGCGTTCAAAGCCGGAAGCGGGATCGTGATAGACCGCCTGGCGCTCCCTGCCATGCAGCCTGGGCTGGCGCGCATGGAATCCCCCCAGGAGTTGAGACAGGCTGACCTGCAGTGCCGCGGCAAGCTTGCCCAGCACCGTGGCAGTGGGAACCGAGGCGCCACGTTCGATCTTGGAGATCATCGCGCGGCTCACGCCCGACAACGCCCCGAGCCGATCGAGGGTGAGCTGCGCTTCCAGGCGCAGACGTCGAAGATTGGCTGGGAGCGCTTCGGCGCGCTCACCTTTCGGCCTGGTCGGGGGAGCGGAGGAGTTCGGCATGGGCTGCGATCAAGTCAGGATGGATGCGTGGAGTCTCGATGGCGCTGAAATCGATCGCGCCACGAATTTCTACTATAGTAGAAATTCTCAACTTCAAACAGGAGCATGGCCATGCGTCTTCTGGTGCTGGGTGCAGGTGGGATCGGGGGCTATTTCGGCGGGCGTCTGGCCGCGGCCGGCGTGGACGTGCGTTTCCTGGTGCGGCCGAGACGCGCCGCACAACTCGCCGAGACCGGGCTCGTCATCAAGAGCCCTTTGGGTGACCTGACCCTTCCCGTAAAAACAGTCGTCGAGGCACCGCCGTCCGTGGATGCCGTGCTGCTGGCCTGCAAGGCCTACGATCTTGAGGGCGCGATGACTGCCATCGCGCCCGCCATCGGCCCCTCGACATGCATCGTTCCGCTGCTCAATGGGGTGCGGCATCTGGATCACCTGGATGCGCGCTTCGGCGCCGAGCGCGTTCTGGGCGGCCTGTGCCACATCGGTGTTGCGCTCGGCCCGGCCGGTGAAATCCAGCATCTCAACACGCTGCAGCGCCTCGCCCACGGCGCACGCACCTACAGCCAGCAGGACGCGGCGCAGGCGCTGCATGGATTGATGGAGCGCGGCGGTTTCGCACCTGTGTTGAGCCAGGACATCCTGCAGGAGATGTGGGAGAAGTTCGTATTCCTCACGACCTATGCCGGCATGACCACGCTGATGCGCGCGCCCGTTGGCGCAATCGTGAAGGCACAAGATGGCGAAGCGCTGGTGCGCCAGATGCTTTGCGAATGCGTGGCTACCGCCGCCGCCTCAGGGTACATCCCATCGCAGGACGCCTATGCCCGCATGTTCACGACGTTGTCCGAGCGCGGGTCCACCGGCACCGCATCGATGCTGCGCGATCTGCAACGTGGTGGCCCCACCGAGCATGAGCACATCATTGGGGACATGCTGCGTCGTGCGCATGAAGCTCGACTGGATGCGCCGCTGCTGAGGGTGAGCCTTGCACACATGCAGGCCTACGAGGCGACCCGCATGGCCCATGGCGGTGGATGAGGCCCTGTCTTCCACTTCCCGGATCGATGTCACCGTCAGGATGGCCAAAAAAGAACGGCCCCCAGAGGAGCCGTTGAAGTGAAGCAGTGAAGTTCAGCACGCCAACTGTCGTGCCAGCGCGACTTCCACCGAGTCTCCGTCCTGATTCAGGACATCGAGCCCGGACTCCGGCACGTCGCCCGACGTGCTTTGCGACACCATGATCTTCCGGGCCATCAACCCCAGGCAGGTCATCTGCGAGGAGTTGGCGTAGCCGAGGTAGATTACGCGCACCGGCTGCTTCTGGCCGATGCGCCAGGAGCGCCGGGCGGCCTGCTGCAGCGAATACACGTTGTAGCCCGACTGGAGAAACACGATGGTCGGGAACTCCAGCAGGTCCAGGCCGGTTTTCACCAGCTCGGGATTGGTGATGAGCACGTCGATGCCACGGTCCAACTGCTCGGCGATCCAGTCTTCCCGGCGGGAGGCATCCACGCTCGCGCGCAGTACCGCCACCTTGAAGCCCTCCTGCTCCAGCAGCACCTTCAGGCGCGATGTGGTGTCGCGCGTGCCGGTGTAGACCGAATAGACCAGGGTCTTGCGACCTTCTGCCTTCTCCTGCTTGCAGATCTCGATCAGCTCGCGTTCCTTGGGCATCACCTCCAGCTCGTTGAACTGAGCCGGCACGAACGCCAAGGTGTTGCGCGTGCGCGGATGCACCACCGTTTCCGACCGGAAGCAGCAGTCCGGCCAGGCCAGCAGCACGTTGAGGACCACACCGAGCAGCGTCGTGTCGCGCTTCGCCAGGGCCTGCTTCAGCTCCTGGGTCAGCCGACCCGCCAGATCGCGGTAGGCCGCGGCTTGCGCCGTGTCCATCGCGACTTCGCGGAACTCCTCGTCGTAGGGCGGCAACACGTTGCCACCGATGTCCTTCAACTTGAGGAAGACCGTAAACGGCAGGACGCAACGCAGCACACCCTTGGGACCGAAGCCCGGCGCCTTGACCGTACGCACCGATACCTTGGTGCCCTTGGCCGTCTTGTGCGCCGTGCCCGTGCTCTCGGAATAGATGTCCTTGAGCACGCCGTGATCGCGCATGAACGCCATCGCGGCCGACGTCATGCTGCCGCTCTTGGTCGGGCGGTAGCCGTCTTCGATCATCCGCCCCGGCAGGGCTCGGAACAGCAGGTGGAACAGGTCGTCGCCGTAGCCGCCCATCAGCGTGCCGGTGAGCAGCAGCGTCTTGCGCGCCTTGGCCGCCAACACCCCCATGGCCTGGCCCTGTGCGGAGCCGCCGTTCTTGTACTCGTGCGCCTCGTCGGCGATGAGCAGGTCGAACGTGCCTTGGGGAAGCTGCCTCTTGATGAACTCGGACGGCTGGTAGCCGCCCTCGCCGAAGCCGAACTCCATGTTGGCCATCGCGCGTTCCATGCGATGGGCTTGCCGGTCCGAGAAGACCAGCTCGCCGTTGCCATCCATCAGGTTGATGAACTCGTGGATGTTGTCCCCGAGCATCGACGCGAGGAAGGCGTCGCCGAACTTCTGCATCAGCTTCTGCGCGGTGACTTCCCCGATGGTTGGAATACGCTTCAGTGCCTTGAGCACGGTCGAGGACTGGTCGCTGGCGGACAGGCCTCTGGGACGAATCAAGGACCACATCGGTGCACGGCAGTGGCTGCACTTGCGGCGGGACTCCTCGGCTTCGAGTTCGACCGGGTTGATCGGCTCGCCGTCGAGGTCGGTGATGACATGCCCGCAATCCGGGCAAGCCCCCAGGTCGCCTTGAGGCGCGCGCCGTCGAACGAAGACAGGTTTCCAGTGGAACCCCATCCGCATCCGCACACGGCCCAGGACGAAGAACTCCTGGCCCTCGGCCGGCACGCCCAATTGCTCGCGCAGTTTCAGCAGCTTGACCAGCGTGTCCGGGCCGTTGAGCACCCAGACCTTGGCACCGGCCACCGTCTCCTGGATCTCGCGCCGCCACTTGTAGACCAGGTGGGGCGGCGAGAGCACCAGGGTACGGCGGTAGCCTTCGGCGTTGAGCACGGCGGCGGTGGCAATACCCACAGTCGTCTTGCCGCAGCCCATCTCGCCATTGACGATCGCGGCGCGTTCGCCGCGGTCGACCAACAGCTCGGTAACGGCGTGGACCACATCGGCTTGCGCCGGGAACAGCTTGCGCTTGAGCGCGGCGAGGATCAGTTGCCGATGCACCCGCACCTGGCCGGTGTAGACCGGAGGATTGGCACGGTTGAGCGAATCGAGCAGCTCGTCGCCGAACTCGGACACGAAGTCCTGCAGGCTGAGCGTGAGGGGGGAAGCGGCCGCTTCGAGCAGGTCGCCCTGCACAACGGTTTCGGGAACGGTTTCGAGATCGAGGGACATGGTGATGCTCCAGAGCAATGGGGCATGCACCTCCCCCACGGGGCGGTGACATGCCCCTGGGTGGGAAGAAACATGCGGCAAAGAAACGTGTAGGTGCCGCTGGATGCGGATCAGTATTCGCTGGGCAACAGCAGCGTGGTGACGCTGCGATCCCATTCGGTGATGATCCAAAGCTTCAGGTCGCGCGTGACCTGGTAGGACGAAAACAGACGATCCTCACCGGATTGCAGCGCAGCGTCGTTCAATCGCCGATCGTCGTCGCTCAGGTCGCCCCAGTCGCCATGAAGATGGCGGCGCAGGTACGGCGTGGGGTTGAGCCGGCCCTGTCGGACCAGCTCGTCGACGCCGGCGGTCATGACCACCTGCCCGGGCGAAAAGCGTGCTTGTGACGCGAGGTTGAGGATTGCGAGTGCCATGGTGGTTTCTCCTTCTGGAAGAAGGGGCCACGGCACCCCATCGGGGCAACGTGACCCCGGTGGGTGGATGAAAGCGACGGCGAACCGTCAGGGAACAGCGATCAGCGGATGGTCAGCACTTCGCCCCACGTGGGCGAGCCCAGCGTCAAGTCCCATGCACGAATGACCGGCACGAACTTGTCGGTGAGGATGCGCGTCTCGGCCACGGAGCCGTCGTCGCGTTCGGTGTATTCCGTCTGGAGGGTCTTCTCCTTGTGGGTATCACCTTTGACGACGAGCACGCGCCCGCTCTTGGACTTCACCACGCCGGAGATCGCGCCTGCGGCCAGGGCCAGGGCGAGATGCCAGTGCGACAAGGCCCGCGCAGGCGGACGCAGCGATTGCTGCGCGGCGCCCAGGTGCATATCGAGCGCCGGCCAGAGGCCTTGTAGCCGGCCGACTTCATCGGCGAACTGCTCGGGCTCCATCGTCACGCGATAGAAGTGCTCCGGCTCGGCCGGGCTGGCAGGGACGGTGTACGGCAGGAACGGCCATTCGAGCGGCAGTTCCTCGGCTTCGGCGTCACCCTGTCCGATCTGCAGCAGCAGACCGCGCACGGCCTTGACCGACTCCGATGCCTGGTCGCGTTGACGAATCCTGCGACCGAAGATCACCACCTGCTTGAACTGCGTCTCCACCGCACGGTAGATACGCAGGTCGGCGAAGTGGCGCGTCAGCCATCCGACCAGCTCGGCGTCGAGCACGTAGGACGGCACGATGAAGATCAACACGCCGCCGTACTGCAGCAGCGGCAGCGCACGCTGATAGAACAGCTTTTCCAGCCGCCCACGGCCCTGGCCCTGATAGCCGATGTTGCCGTTCACGTCCTTGCTCAGGTCGCCGTACGGCGGGTTCAGCCACAGCAGCCCGAAGGACTGGCGCGAGATCAGCGTGTCCATCAGGTCACCGTGGATGCAGCGATCGACCAGTTGCCGTGCGTGGCGGGCACGCTCAGCGTCGTACTCGACGGCGAAGGCCTGGACCTGCTCGCGCCCGAGGGCGTGGGCGGCTTCGGCAATCGCCACGCCTTCGCCGGCGCAGGGATCGAGGATGGACATGGCGCCGGGAGACGGCGCCAGCGCGGACAAGGCCCGCTCCAGTGTCGGCTCGTCGGTGGGGAAGTAGCCGTTACGAATGAAATTGCGCGCCAGGCGCGGAAACATGAGTGCCATGGATTTCTCCTGGTGATGGATGAGGGAAGGCGGGCACGCGCAGCGCGCATGCCCGTGGGGATGGCTACGCCACACGCCGACGCGGTGCGTTCGCGGCCAGTTCGTACTGCGTGGCGCCGAGGGTGCCGTTGCGGATCAGCTCGCCCAACGCCTTCGTCAGCGCCGGGACATCGAGGGCCAGCCGATGGCCTTCCAGCGGCCCGAGGGCCAAGGGAAGACCGGTCAGCATCCGCCGTGTCTGCAACAGCTCCAGTACGGTGTCGCGCCAGTGGTCGAGCAGTGGCAGCGGGCAGGTGTCCTGCACCAGCGTCCACAGCCGGTCGAGCCGGTGAGCAGAATCCCTGGGCAGAAGCGCCAGCGCGCTGGCGTTGGCCTTGTCTGGCTTCACGCAGCGACGGTCGAACAGCCACACATTCGTCAGCGAACCGAACAGCGTTCGCCGATAGGCACGGGTGATGCGCTTTTCCAGGTTCTCGACGTTGCCGACGAAGACCGGGATGGATGCGCCCTGCTCGGTGATGACGTGGAACTGATCCAGCCCCTGTTCATCCCGGCCAAGGGTCAGGCGGGCGAGGAACTCCTGAACGGCGGTGTCGCGCGCCCAGATCGAGAGAAAGACGAGATTGCCCTGCTCGTCACCGACGCAACCGTCGGCCATGAGGTCGGGGCATTCGTCGATGCGGTACAGCGGTTTCGTGGAAGAAGGTGCAGGCATGGTGATGTCCTCTTGGAAATGAAGGAGCAACCACAGCCCGCGGGGCCGTGCTCGCCCCGGTTGGGTGAAGGAAGATGCGTGCCGCTAGGCAGTGCGTCCAGCGTGGAAGCGGTGAACCCGCTCGCGCCACTCGGAGCTTTGCACCGGCGCCATGTCGAGATAGCGCAGCGGGCACGAGTAGTAGTACGGATGCACGGACTCATCGAGAGACTTGTAGCCCCAATCGCCGCCCGAGCTTTCCAGCAGATGGCAGCCGATGTAGCAGACGGACTCACCGGCCGCGAGGCCCATGACGCCCGCCTGCCTGGCGGTGACGCGAACCACGGTCCACAGAACGTCGCCGTCCAGCGTATGGTCGATGACTTCGCAGCAAGCGCGTTCGGACGCCTGCGGATCGAGCAGCTCGCGGATCAACTGATCGCGCGTCTGACGAACGAAGGTCCAGCCCATGAAGGTCTCCTTGAAGAAATGGCCGGAGCCCTCCCCGTCGGGGGAGAACCCCGGCGGGTGGCGGAATGCCGCGCAAGGCGGCGAATGGATCAGGCAGCTTTGAGGTGCCAGTCCTGGGACAACGGAGCGAACTCGTAGCCGAGCTTGTCGAGACGGTCGCGCTGCTGACGCAGCACACGACGATCCACGGTCGCATCGAGCTTCACGGTCTCGCCCAGGGGCCACAAGGCACCGAACAGCGCCGCGTCGTCTGCCTCGGCCGAGGCCGAAGCGGACACGGGAGCCGGTTCGCTGCCGAACGGCGTGGTATCGACCAGGGGATCGCGCGAACTGCGCGGCTTCGCCTTCGGCCTGGCCGGGGGCGATGCCGGCGCGGGCGCCTGCGCTTCCTCGTCGATCGGATCGACTTCCTGCGGACTCAGCCGGCGGGCTTCGTCGCGGCTCAGGGCGTCGATGTTGGACAGCGTCATCCCGCCCAGATGGGCGCGGATCTCGATGACCATGCGGCCGTTGGCGTTGTACGTGGAGGGACGAATCTCGACGATGGCGAAATCACCGTCGTACTTGCCCTCGCGGTGCTGGTCGAGTTCGGCGTTCTTCACGACGAACTCGCCGATCGAGGTCGCCAGGCGGCCGACGTTGAAGTCGCCGTTCCTGCCGTGGATGGTCTTGATGGCCAGTTGGCCGGGGATGGTGATCATGAAGGTCTCCTGCTGACGAAGAGAAGACAAGGCCCCAGGGGTGGGGCCTTGCGGATCAGAACGACTCGGCGACGGCCAATGCGGGGGCATCGGCAGCGTCGTCGGCAGCATCGGCGTCGGGCTTGGAAGGCTCCGGTGCCGAGGCTTTCTGCGCGGCGGGCGCGTCGGACGTCACAGGGACTTCCGGGTCCCGCTCGTCGGTCTCGGTCGGCTTGGGTTCGGCCTTGTAGACGAGCTTGCCGTCGACCTTGATCCAACTGACGAACAGCAGGCGGGCCTTGAGGCTCACACCCTGCTCGCCGGCACGCTTGCCCTTGGAGTAGGTGAAGGTGTCGGTCCACAGGTCGCCCAGGCGGAAGCCGATCATCACCTTCTTCTCGGCGTCGACCGCCTGAATGCAGCGGCGCACCAGGTGCTGCGCTTCCGATCCCGATACGCGCGTGTCGAAACGCACATACGAGACGTCATCGCTGGGACCGTTCAGAGCCGCGATGTCGCAGGCCAGGAACGCATCGCCTTTCTTGGGCTTCACTTCGCGGATGCGATTGAGATACCCGAGGCCGGTGATGTGCAGATCGAAGTAGGACTTTTCGGTGGAAGTGGTCATGGTGAATCTCCTGGGAACAATGAGGCGGAGACACACCCGACCCAAGGCGGGGAAGGTGTGGAACCCCCGCGTGGGTTGATGAAACAGCTTGGTGGCATCGCCATCGAGAACCGATGGCCGTTCGCGCATGGATGCCGGTGCGAACTGGTGTGATCAACGCGGTCGGAACCGCGTCGCAGCCTTGAAGATCGTGGCTGCCTGGGCATGTCGCTGACGGACGTCAGCGGAACATGGCCGGAAGCGTGGCGCCGGGACGGCGCAAGCGTGAGCGAAAATTGGTACCCCGGACTGCCCGCATTCTCAAAGAAGGACCCTGTAAAGGCTTGCACGGTCGAGGAATCGTCCTTAAGTGCGCTACCGAGAATCACATTGGCTCCGGCTTGGTGCCCGTGGTCAAATTCATGCAGTCGTACTTTGCCCCTTCCCGACCGACAGGTAAGAGCCCAAAGAGCCCGTGAGCAATGAATCGAATTCCAAGCCTGCGCTACTCATCCTTCCATGCACGAGCTGTGCTACGCGCAAGACTCGCTGCATTGCCTTCGATGCGCCGTCCTCATATGGGCTTGATGTCCGACGAACAGGAGGCGCCTGGCGACGTGGATCTGCTCAAGCTTTTGCTGGATACGACTTCGAGCCGAAACGATGATGAAGCGACGGCACGGCAGGAGTACATGCGCATTCGCTTGGAGGTGGGAGCCGAGCTGCCGGACTTCGATGAAGCGCTGACGAGGGGATGGTTTCGGCTCATTCAGGGACGGGTAGTTCCTGCCGTTGCGTTGAGCGACTATTACCTTCGGCACGATGTGCCGTATGCAGAGGCGCTACGGTCTTTTGTCTACTGGCTTAGCGACCTGAAATATCAAATCGCGCAGCCAGGCGCACATGTCAGTGCAAGTACCTTTGAAGACTACCTCGTCGCTGGAGCCGAATCGGGGCGCAAGCCGCCCGTCCAGACGCCGACCTGGATTGCGGCGCGACTTTGGGATGACCAGCCACCAGTCGATCTCGCAACGTGGGCCATGCGCTGGGAAGTGCTCGATTTGGTCCCCCTGATTCCTTCTGCCGTTTGGTCTGAGCAGGATGCACAGCGGTTCAGGGAGGCTTCACTTCAAGCCCTACGCAATGCCAATCTCCCCACATGGGACCACGTGTCCGTTGCCGAAAGCCTGCGGGCCTCCGGGGACATGCGAGAGCTGGCACCTATCGAAGTGAAGCCTGATCTGCTGGGGCGCGTCCTCGCTCGTACGCGCTCTCACTACGGAACCGACCTCTATGAGGCGCATGCGCTCTGTGCGCTCATGAGGGTACTGGTGCTTGAGCTGGCGCATGTCGAGGCTGGGCCGGTCCCTTCCAAGATGGCGCAGGAACTGGTCGCGCTGGCGACGTGCCATCCTGAGCTTTGCGACGTGCTGACCGACTGCTGCTTGCAAGCGCCGCAGGTCCTTGCCGACCTCATTTTCTGTCCACCTGCAGCGGGCCTGGTCTGCCACCTGGTCGCTACATGGCATGTGCAGTTCCAGATCGACCGGGACTATCGCAATGAGGCTGCCGACTCGGTGCAAGCGTCATTGTTGGCGGACTGTCTGGAGGTTCTCCGGTATCACCTTGTTCTGGGCGACGTAGCTCCGACTGAATCCGCGCGCTTGCTGATCGTAATGCAGGAGCACGATTGCGGGGGGAGTGATGGCGTGCCTTTGCTGCCCATCGGCCTCGATCACCTGCGTGGACTGCCCGTGGATATCAAGCGGCAAGTTCGCCAGTCACTTATAGAAATGGCAAGCGCCAAGGCCACCTCCCTGGAGTTTGCGGTCATGCTGAAGGCCGTTGCCGTGGTGGGTGAGTTGTTGCCTCCTGCAGAAGCGGAGACCGTGGCTTCTGCCTATCGACAGGCATTCCATGCGAAGGAACGGGCCGATACGCGATGGGTAGACGTCACGGGCGCGGCCGTGCTGGCCCGGCTGGCAATGGATCACGGCCACCTCCAACCCAGGATCTTCTATCCCCTCGACTTGCAGGTCGAACTGGCTCGTCGACCGGACGATGTCGTGGGTCTGGGTTTGTCCATGCGTGAGCAGATACGAATGCTGAGCCGTGCGGTGGTGGGCTACCCCGAAAGCGTACCTGGCGACCTCGTCGAAGCATTGGCTTTGGCGATCCAGGCTGGGGCGAGTAATCGCCCGGACAGGGGCCGGGTCGACGCCTTCACATTCCAGATGGACAACCAGGTCCGAGGTCGGCAAGGGCCGCGCCTGGAGTCAGATTTGATCGAGGCCGTGAACAGGCTGGAGGTCCCTGCTCAACAAGAGCGCCTCGTACAGGCGCTCCTGCTGGTCGAGGATCCTCTGATACTGGCCATGTTGTTGCCCCGTGTGCCGGCGGTGTACCGAGAGCGCATTGTTGCCCGGTTGCGGGTATTGACACCCGACGAAGCTAGCCGTGCAGCGTTCGTCACACAAGCGTCGGAGCGCGGGCAGGCGCTTCTGGATGCAGGGCTTCCTGAGCTTGCCAGTGCATATCTGCGAGAGGCCCAAGAAGCGCAACGTGGAAGAAATCTCCCCGCGTTGGCCGTGCAGACCCTGAATCAGCAATTGCAGATCCACTACCTGAGCGGCACGTTTGATGCGGTTGCATCAGCCAAGATTCCAGACGGTCTGCGGCCGGAACACCAGGCCGAGGCGCAGAGAACACTGGATTTCTTCCGCGCGCTGGTGTGCCTCAAGAACGAGCCACCCGAAGCCTTGAAAGCTGCAGGGATTTTTCACAGCCTGTATCGGCAGCACCCGTTGCCTGCATACGCGATCAACCTGCTCGCCGCACGTGTGGTCAAGCTCCTCGGGGAGAACCTGTTTCGTGTCGTGGTCGGGGAGGATGCTGAGATGGCCCGCCTCGCAATCGATGAGGCTGACCGGGCCATTCCTTCTATCAAGGGACTCAGCGACATGTCCCGCGCCATCCATGTGCCAAATTGCGCAGCCATGCTGCTAGCCGTTGGGCGCCCCAGGGAGGCCATGAATCGCCTCAAGGAACTTGCGTCTGCGGAGCGCACCGCCGAGAGCACGGCATTCGAGGCGGTGGCCAGCGCGAGGCTTGGCGAGCCGGATCGTGCCCGTGCGTTGATTCGGTCGGGCAGGGAGCGCTACGGCGACGCATCGCTGCTCGTCGGGGCCGAGAGCCACATCGATCATTCGGCCGGCTTTGGCGCGCCTCCCCTCGTGCTTTCCAAACAGGAGGCGGCGGTCCAGTTGCGCGCAGCCATGCGTTCATTCATGGAGCTCCCCGCTTCGGAGCAGGCAGAAGTTCTGATGGGGCCACCCTTGGCATTGGAGAAGCTGCTGACGGCAGCCTTTCAGGACGCGCTCGCCGCTTTTCAGCGAACGCTGTCATTCCTCAAGCTCGACAGGCATACGGAATTCGATGAAGACGACTTCAATGGCATCGTCGCCGAGTTGGTCGAAGCGCGACTCGAAGGAAGTTTGGGTTGGCAGGCGCACGAGCAGTCACCGGGCGGTTACACAGAGAAGGGCAATGCCGGAAGGCGTGACTTCGTGGTCCGTCGCCGAGGCGTAGACATCACCGTTTTCGAGGCGCTGAAAGCATCGCAGCCAAACGACAAGCGGATTTCTGCACATCTCCACAAGCTCTTTGGCTACTCTTGGGCCGACATCCTCTTCCATGTCACCTACAGCAATCGCAAGGACGTCTCAGAGATGCGCACTGCAGTCGAAGAGGTGGCACGGCAGCCACCTCCGGGCATAACGTATCAATGCCAATCGGCGATACCCGCCGACGGGGCAAGGCCCGGCGCTGTCAGGGGAAGCTATCGTAGGAATGGAGAAGATGTCACAGTCATTTTCTTTGTGATCGACATGCGGCAGGAAGGCCAGCGCGCGGCGGTGGGGGCGCCAGCATTGATCGAGAACACCGATCAGTGATGACGAGAGCCGGCGCCGGTGAAGGTCCGTGGCTGGGGAGATTCCGGTCATGGCCGCTCCGGCGAAAAGAAGGAGGGACATGGCCCCGAGTGGCG
Source organism: Pseudomonas sp. TZ252 (assembly GCF_056110345.1). NCBI lineage: Bacteria > Pseudomonadati > Pseudomonadota > Gammaproteobacteria > Pseudomonadales > Pseudomonadaceae > Pseudomonas > Pseudomonas sp. TZ252. Next base: position 897,700 of record NZ_CM148566.1, read on the forward strand.
ACGCATGTCCCTCATGGGATGGGAGGAACGGGCGGTGGCTTGCCAGGCCCGGCTCACCAGCCGCTGTAGTGCAGCATCAGGTCGGCGATGACCTTTCGTCGCTCCAGATCGAGACCGCCGAGGTCGGACAGCCCCTCGAAGCCGCAACGCTTGAGCATCGCACCGCCCTCGCGGGCGTTGTAGAAGCTGACCATGGCCGACAGGAACATCCGCTGGCCGCTGCTCAGGACGCCGAGGGCGTCGTTGAGCATCAGCAGGTTCGGGCGCAGATCCCATTTGGTGGTGGCACGCTGCAGGCCTTCGCGTGTGCCGTCGCCGAACCATTCGGCACCGGCGATGTTGACGCCGTGCTTCCACGCCTCGAAGAAAGCTTGGGGCGCGGCGGCGAAGTGCTGGTGTTCCAGCTCGATCTGATCAAGTACCTCTTGAGGCAGAGCACGGTTCATGACGGAGGCTCATGGTGGTTGGACATCACGGGTTGAGGCGCTGCTGCCAGCGGCCAGTTTGCAGGGCGTGCTCGGCAGCGTGGTGCGATCTGAAGTAGCTGACCGACTCGCGCGAGACGGGACCATCCGCGTCGGCGGTGCCGATGTAATGGCCGGCTGCGCTGCAGAGCACCTGCAAGGGCAGGCGCTTGCCGACGTAGGCCAGGGCTTGGTAGCCGATGGATTCGGCGCGGGCCTGTTCAGCACTCGAAAGTGCCGATGCGAACGCAAGGGACATGGTTTTCTCCTGGTGGTTGAAGACCGGGAGCACCACGCCCTGTCGGGAGCGGAGACTTCCCGGAAGGTTGAACATCGAAAGCACCCGCGTCGTGGCGACGCGCGTCCGCGGCGGTCGGTGCGAGACGGACTGGATCGGTCAACGCGGCGAACCGCGTTGCAGCCTTGAAGACCGGGGCTGCCAGGGCATGGTGCTGAAGACCGTCAGCGACACATGCGGGAAGGATGGAAGCGCGGCGCCGCGCCGTCGCCGATCAAACGGAACCGCTCGCCGTCCGGTTTGCCCCGAGTGCTGGGTGCAGGAACCGATGCACGGTCCGGCTGCCCACGACCAAGGCGCCGAAGCCCCGCAGGGCTTTGGCTGGAGAGGAATCAATCCACCTGTGGGCTGCAAGCAGGCCAGGCCGTCGTCAAAGCCATTCGCTGCTTCAGCAATCTCACCCGACCCGTTTCGTGGCTGGGGCCGGCATCCTCTGGCATGTATCCACACACAAAGGGAGCCCGTTGTTCCGCCGGCGGGCACCGGCACCGAATACCGTCGACCGCAAGCGGTCTCCTGGCACCTCGCAGCCTCGCGGGCCAAGGCGTTAGGAAACCGCTCGCGGATGGACGGAAGCACTTCGATCAGCGGAATCGCGGCGAGCGCGATTCGATTGAGCAATGACCTTCTCGCCCCGTCGCCCGATGGTGGGCAGACGGGGCGCGCACACCGTTGCAGAAGGAGACGCGCGCTTTGGAGTCCCGCGCGGTGCGGGACGTTTGCCTCGCCGCCAGTGAAGTGGCCGGCGCGGCAGGGGGAAGCGAGGATCAGGACGCCTTGGAGGCAGCGCGCCGCTTGCGCGGTGCGCTGCGCCGGCCCGTCGGGGACTCGATCGGCAACGTGCCCTTGCAGTCCGGGTAGCGCGAGCAGGACCAGAACGCGCCGCTCTTGCCCGTGCGCTGCTGCATCGGTGCGCCGCACTGTGGGCAGGCCGGCGTCGGCGGCAGCTTGAGCGAGAGCGTCGCGCCGCGGTACTGCTTCACGAGCTGACCGACCCACACGGACTGCTTCTCGATGAAGGTGTCCAGCGCCATCTGGCCGGCCTCGATCATGTCGAGCGCCTGCTCCCACACCGCCGTGGTGCCGGGGTCGGCGATGGCCGAGGGCACCGCGTCGATGAGCGTGAATGCCGCGTCGGAAGCGCGGACGGCGCGGCCTTTCTTGACCAGGTAGCCGCGACCGATCAGACCGTTGATGATGTTGGCGCGTGTCGCCTCGGTGCCGATGCCGGTGGTATCTCGCAGCTTCTGTTTCAGCCGCGGGTCGGTCACGAACTTGGCGACGGTCTTCATGGCCTTGATCAGCTCGCCCTGCGTGTAGGGCTTGGGCGGCAGCGTCTTCAGCGCCTTGAGATCCACCTTATCGACCGGGCAGGACAGGCCCGCATGCAGGGCGGGCAGCACCTGGCTGCGCTGCGCATCCTCGCCACCGGCATCGTCCGGCCCCGGCGTCGCCAGCACCTCACGCCAGCCGATGACGGCAATCTGCTTGCCCACGGCCGCCAGCGACTGACTGCCGCACGAGAACTGCGCCACCGTCCGGTCGAACTCATGGTGCGGGAGGAACTGCGCGAGGTAATGAGCGCGGATCAGCCGGTAGACGGCCAGTTCCTTCTCGTTCATGGCCGACAGGTTGGCGGGCTCCAGCGTCGGGATGATGCCGTGGTGAGCCGACACCTTGCCGTCGTTCCACGCACGCGAACGCTGGTTGCGATCCAGGCGCTCGATCAGCGGCCGCAGGCTGGGGTCGGTCTTGACCAGGCTGTCGAGTACGGTCGGTACCTCGGCCAGCATGCTCTCGGGAAGGTAGCCCGAATCCGAGCGCGGGTACGTTGTCGCCTTGTGCGTCTCGTACAGCGCCTGGGCAATGTTCAGCGTCTCCTGCACGTCGAGCCCCAACTGCTTGGAGCACACCTCCTGCAGCGTGCCCAGGTCGAACGGCAGCGGCGGCCCTTCGCGCACGCGCTCGGTTTCTACCGACAGCACCTGGGCGGAGCCGGCCGTGCGCAGGCGCTCGGCGGCCTGCTGCGCCACCGGCTGTTGCAGGCAGCGGCCCGCATCGTCGGTGCTGCCTTGCGGCGGCGTCCAGTTTGCGACGAAGGACTGGCCTGCATGCGAAAGCGCAACCTCGATGGCCCAGAACGGTACGCAGACGAAGCGCGCGATCTCGCGATCACGATCCACGACCAACTTCAGCGTCGGCGTCTGCACGCGCCCCACCGACAGCACGCCGGCATAGCCGGCCTGGCGCCCCAGCAGGGTGAACAAGCGGCTCAGGTTCATCCCGATCAGCCAGTCGGCGCGCGATCGGGCGAGTGCGGAGAAATACAGCGGCAGCGTCTCGGCGGACGGCTTGAGCGCACCCAGCGCTTTGCGGATCGACGCATCGTTGAGCGCCGACAGCCACAGGCGCTGAATCGGCCCGCGGTAGCCGCACAGGTCGATGATCTCGCGGGCGATCATCTCGCCCTCGCGGTCGGCGTCGGTCGCAATCACCAGCTCGCCCGCCTTGGCGACGAACTGCTGCACGACCTTGAATTGCGCTGCGGTCGCCGCCTTGGGCTCGACACGCCAACGCTCAGGAAGAATGGGCAGTTGCTCGATGGCCCAGCGCTTGTATTGCTCGCCGTAGCCTTCGGGCGGAACCGCCTCCACCAGATGACCGATGCACCAGGTCACGACGACACCCGCGCCGCTGTAGCAGCCGTTGCCGCGTTGAACGGCACCCAGCACACGGGCGATGTCCTTGCCCTGGGATGGCTTCTCGCACAGGAACACGCGCATGAAGCCTCCTTGGAAATGTGCGGTTCATCGGATGGGCGTCAGCTTGGCGGGGTCAGGAGATGCCGGCAGCAAGGAAGCCGATTGATGCAGACACCGCTTTGTGATCGGCAGGCGGCCCGTTGCCGCAGCGGTGTGCATAGACCGCAGGAGCTGGCACAGCAAGATCGTCGTTTCGGGAGGGCGGCTGGAACTCCGTGGACGACCTTGGAGCTATCCCCTGGGGATAGCTCGCTGGTGCATCGCGGGCGTATGACGGTTGCTACAGCCGCCCTCGGGGGAACGGCGATGGGCGAATTGCTGTCCGCCGGCCGGCTTGGTGCTGAGCGCCACCGACTCGATGCGGTACGGCAGGATGCCCACGCGCCGCGCCTCGACCTTGAACGTCACGCGCTCGTTCTCGTCGGCGTCCTCCCATTCGTCGCGCACGGTGCGGCCCTCGACCAGCACCCGCATACCTTTCTGGTACAGCGTCTTCCAGTGCTCGGCGTCGCGGTGCCACAGCTCCACGGGCGCCCAGAAGCCGCCGCGATCTTCGTACTCGCCGTCCTTCTTCGGGATCGGGTTGTCGAAGTAGACGTTCAGGCGAAGCAGCCGGCGCGGCTCGTCGTTGCCGTTCGGAAATTCGCGGTAGTCCGGCGCAGAACCGATGTTGCCCTCGCCGACGAAGTGCGTGCTCATGGAGACTCCTTGGTGGTGGGTGGAACGGACGCGGTATGCCCGTGGACGCGCCGCAGGTAAGCCGCTTCGGCCTGCGCGGCCTTGTTGGCGCATTCCAGGGCTTGGCGGGCGATACTGTGGGTCAGGCTGATCTGCATGTTCAGCACGATGCGCTGCAGTTCGATCGCGTACAGCTCGTCGATCAGCGAGGCCGGCGTCGCGGGGTTGGCCAGCAGGGCCTCCCACAACGCCACGCCCATGGAGGAACGGTCGAGGTTGCGCCAGCGCAGGAAGGTCGTTCCTGCACCAGTGGCCTGCTGGGCCAGTTGCACGTCGAGCAGGCTGAAGGGGTAGGCGCGCGCCTGGGGCAGCACGCGCCGCTGCGCCAGGCCAATCACGTCGTCGCGCAGCGCTGCGCACTGGTTGGCCCAGGTCTCCAGACTCCCCTTACCCTTAAAAGGCTGTAAAAGGCCTTTTAGGTAGCCTGCGTGTTCCAGCCGCTGGAAGTCGGCCTGTTCCAGCGCCACGAAGCGCGTGGAGTGGCTGATAGGGGGCGATGCTGTCATGCGCCAGCACCCTCATCGCCCGCAGCACCATCGGCTGCGCCACCCGTGGGAGCGTGCGCATCGGGCACGATGGCAGGCGCAGCAGGCGGCGTGCTGGGCTTGGTTGTCCGCCGCGCGATCGGTGGCGCAAAGCGCGAACGGCGCGTGCCTTCGAGCACATCCAGCGGCAGCTCGCCGAATTTCTCCAACGCCGCCCGCGCCGCCGCGTTCTTCGCCGCGAAGTCGTCGCGCGTCGTGCCCGAGTAGCGGTACTGCTGGGCCAGCGAGAACAGGCTGCGCAGCGCGTGCGCACCATCATTGAGCCAGCGCTCCAAGGTGCTGCGGTCGATCAGCGCCGTGTGGTGCGCCAGGATGAGTTTGCGTGCCAGGTCGTCGTAGTCGGCCAGCAGATACACCGCCATGAAGCCGAGCTGGGCGTTCACGAACAGCGGCAGCTTCACCGGCTGCACGTTCATGTTCTCGCCCAGGGACAGCGCCGCTGGCACGTCGGCCAAGGCCTGATCCACCTGTTCGCGCAGGGTCTGCAGACGGGTCTTGGTGTCGGCGAGCTTGTCCTCGATCCGCAGCATCCACCAGTCCGAGTACGGGTCGTCCTGCTCGGCGCCGCGCTTCATTTTGTTCATGGCGCCGATGAAGCCGTTGAGACCGATGATGCCTGGGCGCCCCTCGGTCGGCGCGCGGCCGTGCCAGATGCGCGATGCGTGGTGTGTGTGCAGCGTCAGCGACATCGCGCTGCGCAGCGATCCGAGATTCAGTTGCAGGGGTTCTGTGCGTTCGTTGGCCATGAGAGCGACTCGCGGTGAAGGGGCGAGTCGCCAGCATCGGCATCGACCGGAAGGCCGTCAGTCAACAAACCGCAGCCCATGCGCGCCCGGTTTGTTCCGCACGGAAGGCTGTGTGTGCCGGCTATCCCCTGGGGATAGCTCGGCGGAGTCGTTCGCGGCTCGCGCGGAGGTGAGACCGCGTCGCGGGGTTATGCCTCGCGAGGTCTGTACCAGGCGGCCCGTTGACCCTCCACCTCACGGTAGCGAAGCTCGAACAGGCGGCACTCGTGCACCGCCTGACGCCAACTGCTGCAGCCGTACTTGGCTGGAAGCTGCTCTGGATGCCGGCTCGCGATCCAGCGGCCAGCAGCGGCGATGGGTGTCCAGCCCTCCACGGCCAACTGCGCGGCGGCCTCGCGCAGCGCGCGGACGATGCCGGCGGCCGGCCAGTCCACCGTGCCGTCCGGCGCGATGCCATTGACCACCAGGTCGTGGAACACATCCGACTGGACGAACTCCGCTGCCAGGCGCCGCGCCTGATCCATATGCTCGGCCCAGCCGCGCAACTGCTCGAAGTGTTGATCGATGCGCGTGTAGGCGGAACCGAGTTCGTCTTGTGCGGTGCGGCACCCGTCCACGGTCCATAGATCGTGCTGGTCGATGAAGTGGTGCACCAGGGTGTTGCGCAGCGATACCAGGTCTTTGAGGTCGGCCTGGGTCTTGGCGTAGTCCTGCGCAGACAGGCTCAGTTGCACGCGCGTGCGAAAGGAAATCACATCGCCGGGAAGATCGTCGTCGCGTTCCTCGCCGCCATTTCCATCGGTGACGACATACGAACCAAACAGTTGTCCGACCAACGTGCCCAGGGTCTTGGTCGCGGCATCTTCAATCCGCGCTGCGCGAATGGCCTCCAGCGAATGCGCCGGGCCTGAAATCTCGTGGTGGGCCACGATGGCTTTCATGAGGCGCTCGTATTGTTGAAGGCGCAACAGGCATCTGCCCAGCAAGCGCTGAACGTCTCGCTGTAGTGGTTGCAGTGCGTTTGTGGCGGGGGAAGTCGTCATGTCCATCGTCGGCCGGGCTCGTGCGTGGCTGTCCTCGTCTGATTCACAGGCGACAGTTTCGCCTGTCATTCGGCGGGCGACAATCGAGCGCTGCGGAAAGATGTCTGTTCCAGCTATCCCCTGGGGATAGTCAACTCAGCGATCACGCAAGGCTTCTCGGAGCTGCGCCAGGTAGGCACGTGCCACCTCGGGGTCAGCCGCACGGGATGCCGGCGGTGACGATGGCGCAGGTGGCGGGGGCGCTGGCGGTGCCGATGCACTTTCTCCGGCCCAGGCCTTGAACTCCCCGCGCAGTGCCTTCTGGATGATGCCAAACAGGTAGCCGGCCGGGTTGCGTACCGCACTGTTGCGGCAGCGTGCCGCCCACTCGTCGAGAACGGCCTGCCGCTGCGCCTCGTCCACCTGCTGCAGCGCCACGAGCGCGCCGACCTGCTGCTCGTCCTTCAAGCGCAGGAAACGCTCGGGCAGTCGCAAGTTCTGCAAGGCCCTCGCGCGCAGTACTGTACGTACTTCATTTATACGATCATTACGTACTGTACGGTCCTCCTTCGGAATCCGAAGAGAGCCGTCCGGCGCGGGTTTCGGCCCTGCTTCGGATTCCGAAGACGGGCGCGCGGCATTCCGAAGAAGGGCTTCCTGGCCTTCTTCGGATTCGTGGTCCGCACCCTCCTGTGGATAACCTGGCGTCGTCCAGCCATGCAGCGCCATGCGCTGCGCCAGCACCTGCAGGCGGGTGGGCAGCGTGCGGCCGCTGAGCAGCGGGTCTTCGGCAATCTCCTTGAGCGTGTTCATGCCCACGATCTGCACCGCCTTGGCGGCATGGGTCAGCGCCTGGCTGACCAGGCCGAGGTAGTCGGCATCGAGCTGCATCGCCTCGAAGGGCGACAGCGGTTCGTCGTGCAGCACATAGAGGTTGCCTTGGATGCGGCCGGTCTTCGGGTCGCGCCGTCGTCGCACCAGGCTCAGCCAGCGCGTCAGCCGCAGCAGCGTCAGGGCGCGCGCCACGGTCTCGTGCGAGGCTTGTGCCACGCAGGGCATCGAGGCCAGGTAGGGGCGCAATTGGTCGTAGGTGGGAAAGGCGGTCACGCCATCGTCGTTGAGCTGCAGGCGGAACACCTGCCAGGCGTTTCGCTCCAGCGGGGTCAGGCGCCGGTCGATGAACAGTCGGCGCGGCACGCTCTCATGGCGGTTGCCGCTGTAGAGGAAGCCGTCGGCGGCCGGCGCCATGCCCTGCGCCGGTTCCTTCGACTCAAGGTGCCGCAGCGCCTCGTCGAACAACGCCGACAGCGCAACCGGGCCATCGCGCCGTGATGCGCTGCCCGTGGTCATGGCTACACCAGCCCCTGGTCGATCCAGTTCCGTATCGCCGACCAGATCACCGACATGGGCAGAGTCATGGCCTCAGCCAGATCCATGGTCAGCTCCAGCATCGCCATGTCGTCGGTCAGGGCGATATGGCGCTCGGAGACGCCGGCCTTCCAGCGCTCCCACAAGGCCACGTCCTGCGCCTCGTCGAGCACCGGATGCCGGCCCTTGCGCTTGGGCAGCCCGAGGATGTCGCGGCGCAGCGCCACTTCCTGATGCGTGAGGCCGTAGAACTTGCTGACCATCTCCGTGCTCGCCCCCAGGCGCAGCATGCGGTCCACCGTGGCGATCTCCCGCTCCACGTCGTGCACCTGGCTCAGCAGCCGCTTCAACACTTCCCGGTTCACCGACACCGAACACCACGACACCGTGGCATTCACCAGCATGCTCACGAGTTCGGGGTGCTTCAGCGCATCCAGCTCCTCCTCGCCGAAGCCCATGGCCTTGCAGCGGCGCAACTGGCCGTTGCGCAGGTCATGCAGGGCCTGGGCGATCACGGCCTGGTTGAGCGGGTGCGGTGCCGACATACGGGAGCCTCCTGCGCTCAGGAATCCTGGCTCGCTACGCCGGCTTCCAGATCCAGCAACCGGCGCGCCAGGCGCAGCAGACGGAACAGCTTCACCAGCGCAGCATCGGTCAGTCGTGTGGCCGAGCCGCCATGGCCATGGAGCAGCGCCGCCAGCTCGTCGGCCAGCCGCGCGCGGTCCAATCCGTTCGCGGCGGGCGGCGCTGCACTCAGCGCATGCAGCAGGGTCAGCACCGCCCGCGCGAACACCGGCAGCGCCTTCGCCTGGCCCACGGCCGGCGCCACGCAGATGAAGCCGATGCCGCCGTCGCTGGCCTCGATGTGGTCGGCTACCGCTGCGTCCCCGGCGATCTCGCGCGCGAATTGCGCGATGTGCACGCGCAGGCGATCCGGCACGTCCAAGCTCGGCTCGATGTACCAGACGTCCGAGATGGGATAGAGCCCGCCCGCCTGCACGGGGATCGCACGCAGCGCATCGGCCTCGAAGTCGGGCAGCTTGTCGCCGAGCTGGTCCGCGACCATCCGTTGGATGGACTGCAGGCGCTCGGTGGTCGGTGCCGGTGTCACGATGTGCCCTTGCAGGCGCTCGTCGCGTTGTCCGTGCTGGTCCTGCGGCGCTTCGGGCGATGCAGGCGGTGGCGCTGCTGACGCCGCAGGCGAGACCGGTGTGGTGTCGCGCGGTAGGGACGACACGGGAGGCTGCTGAGGCGCGGAGACCGGTGCGGAGGGAGCAGCAGGCACGACAGGCGCCGCCGGTGGCTTCGGCGCCGTCGGTTCGCTGCTCAGCGCACGCTGGCGGCTTTCGCTGTCGTCGATCTCCAGCGCCAGCGTGTCGTAGTCCACCTCCAGCAGCTCGGCCATCTGGCCCACCAGCTCGTCCTGCACCCGCTGTGGCGAGAAGTCGTCCGGTTGTGTGTCGAACTGCGTCAGCACGTCCTGAAACAAGGTGGCGAAGTCCACGGCCACGGTGCGGCCCAGCGCACGCCGCTCCCAGGTGCGCTCGCACGCCTTGCGCAGCACTGCGAGCCGGTCCACCTGATGCCGGCCCAGTCCGCCGTACAACAGCGTCGGGATCGCCGGCAGCAGGTAGCGCACCGCATCGTTCATACGGCTGATGTGCGACTGCGGCACCGGATAACCGTCGGCAGTCAGCCGCCGCGCTAGTTCGCTCTGCGACAGTGCCTGGCCGCTTTCCTGCTCGTAGAACTCGCGCGCCTTCTCGATGCCCAACGCCCGCTCGATGAAGGTCAGCCCGCCACGCAGCTCGTTCTCGGCCAGATGCCCGGTCAGCGCCACGATTTCGCCGCGCGCCGGCCACGGGCGGAACAGGCACGCGATGCGGAAGAAGCGTTCTTCCTTGGTTTCGCTCCACAATTCGCGCAGGATCGCCAGCCGCGTATTGCCACCGTTCCTGATGATGTAGTGCGCCTCGCCCGGCCGGCGCGTGATCGCGGGCGGTGCGTCCAGCCCGCGCTCGCGGATCGAGGTCTTGATTTCCTCGTAGGCCGGGTTGCGCGTCACGCGTGGGTCATGTTCATAGGGGCGCAGCTCGTCCAGCGTCACCACCATCGGTGTGTCGGCGATGGGGTCGGTCAACGCCGCGGCCGAAGGACCGTTGCGTTCGAAGCCGCTGGCCAGCAGCTTGGCGGCCATGTCCTGCGGCGTCGGCTCAGCCATCGCTGCTCTCCCGAGACGCCGCCGGGACCTGTCGATCGGCGCGGCGAAGCTGCGCGCGAGCGTTGCGGCTGGCGCGGTGATCGCTCGCGGTCGAACTGGTGTAGATCGTGGAGTAGCCGGGCTTGGTGAACATCAGGTGCCCGCCGCGCGTGCGCTTCACGCGCCAGCCTTCGCCCAGCGCGAACTCGATCAGCGCGCGCAGCCGCTCATGGCCGCGGGCCAGTTCATGCGCGTTTGCCATGACTGGCTCCTCCTGCGTGGCCTCTGCCGGTAACGCACGCGAAGCGTTCCCGCCATGCCGGGAAAAGCTCGCCAGCCAGCGCACGCATCGTTTCCAACGCCGCAGGCGCAGTACGGCCCACCGGCTGCCGGTATTCGACGCGATGCACTGGCAGTCCCCGTGTGGCAGCACGTGGGTAGGCTTCGATGGCCGGCACGTCGGTGTTCAGGACCTGTATGCCAGCGTGCGCCTGGAACACTTGGCGCAGGGCCTGCTGGATCAGTCGGGCGTTCGACGACACCGGATGCACACGGTTGATGAGCAAGCGCAGCGGCGGTGGCTCTATGCCGAGGTGCCGATACGGAGCGATGTCCTCTATCAGCTGCAGCGTGCCGCGCCTCAGTTCACGCGCTGCCAGGATTTCCGGCGTCACCGGTGACAGCGCCAGGTTGGAAGCCAGTACCGCCATCTCCAGCAGCACACTGCGCGCGCCCTGGGTATCGATCAGCAGCAGGTCGTAGTGCGACGCCAGCGCGGGGAGCAGGTGACGCAGGCGCAGCCGACCGTCGGGCGCGTGCAGCAGCAGTGTGTTCAGTTCGCCGCGGTGGTCGTTCGACACCACCAGGTCGAGACCCGCCACAGCGGTCTGCGAAGTCAATTGCTCGATACGCTGCTCGTTGAAGGCCAGCATCTCGTAGATGCCGGCAGGCGCACGCGTGCCGAGCGTGAAGTAGCTCGACAAGGTGGGCTGTACGTCCAGGTCCAGCAGCAGCACGCGCAGCCCCGCATCGGCGATGAAACCGCCCAGGTTCGCTGCGGTGGTCGTCTTGCCGACGCCACCCTTGGTCGAAATGATGGATACCACCTGCATGGCGCGACTCCTCGTGGAAGGGATTCCGGGGGAGCGCGGGCTCACGCCCGTTCCCTGAGTCGATCGGTGATCCACTGATCGATCTCCACCGAATCCCAGCCGATGGCGCGTACCCCGAGGCGCAGGGGCTTGGGAAACTTGCCCTCCTTGATCAGGTTGTAGATGTGGGCGCGTTTGAAGCCGGTCTTGGCCTCGACTTCCGCGCGGCGCAGGATGCGGTGTTCGTTCGGCGTCGCGGTGGCGATGGTCTGGGCAGTCACGAGGGACACTCCTTGGCGCTGTGTAGCGGCGGTGATGGAAGTGCCACGTATTCAATAGCGCGGTTCCCGCGCAGTCACCGCAAGTGCAGACACGCCGTCTGCACTTGCAGTCAGCGGTCCTGAGTGGCGAGATGACGCTTGGCTGCCGAAAACTTCGCCCACAGCGTTCGCTCGCTGATCCCGGATTTGTCGCCGTAATGGGCAACCAGCGCACTGATGACCGATTCCAGCGTCTCGAAGGACGAATAGGGAACGCCATTGGGTGACTTGCCCAACAGCAGGGTCAGAAGACCGCCAACGATGTTCAGGTAGGTGGATTCACTGCGGGCGCCCGGCATCCCGGACCGCTTCTCGTGCTCCGTGCGCGCCTGGTGCTCCTGGCTGAGCGTCTGGAACTGCTCATAGAGCGCGTCCCAGGCTTGCACCTTGTCGGCAAGCTGGAGCTTCAACGCCTCGCGGTCCATGACCAGTGCCTGCACGGCATCGACACTGACGGCCGGATGCAGGTGACGCTCAAAGGCATCGAACAGGAAGGCCGGTCGCTGGTCGGGATAGAAACGGATCATCCAGGCCTTCAGATCGACGTGGCGGATCGTGAGGCCAGGGTCATTGAGCAAGGCGGGGTCGTTGCTCGTGATGCCATCCTTGCCGTAGGGAAGGTCGAGATGCACCAGTGCGTCGTAGATCCGTTCCGCGTTCAGGCGAAGCTGTGGCCAGCGCGCCAGTTCAGGGTCCTCGGGCAAGCGGTTCATCCCCTTGGCGACATCGAGGATGCGACGCTCGAAACGCGACAGCCCCGCCCACTGAATGGCCGCCTCGATCGGACGATAGAAGACCTTGGCTTGGGCGCCGGAAGAAGATGACTTTCTCATGGGCTACTCCCTGGTGAACGGGTTCAGGACATCGGCTTGTCTCGTGGTCTGGTCGGCACCATCCCACACCTTCGCGGCGCGGAGCGGTGGCGACTTGGCTTGTGGAAAGGTTGTAGTGACGGCGAATGGCTGCAATGCTCACCCCAGCCCCCAGTCGATGTGGCACCTTGTCCACCGACACCGAGCCCCCGCGTGGCGGTATGCTTCAAGATGTTTCTTGCCTATGACGGGGAGGCTTGGTAGTGAGGTTTTGCTACAGATGCCATCGCGGCGAAAGACGCATTCCGTCTCTGTGCCTTCATGGCTGAGCATCACCCGCGTGTCAGACGCCGATGGTCTTTCAGCAGAGGCGGTTCGGGTGGCACCTGACGCGGCGACGCCGCCTCGACGGGCAACGATGAGGCATCGAGCCAGACGGCATGGGTCTTCGTTCAGATCAAGAAGGAATGACAGGCGAATGCCATCGATTCACCGATTCGCCGACAAATTTCAGGACATCAACCGTTCTATATGCGGGCAACCGAAGTAACAGAAAAGCCGATCATGGTCCCCCTGCATCCTCACCTGAGAGGCCAGACATCAAGCGCAACACGCAGTGACATGCTGGCGCAAGCGCGCGGCTCTGGCGTCACGACTCTCATCGGACGAAGGCCTCAAGCGATACAGGGGCGACGACAACGTGATCGTGCTTGTACGATCTACTTTCGACGAAGCGATTAGATTGGCGCATTGCCGGAGGGGACAACCGTGAAGCTGTGTCTGACGATTGGGGTATCGAAGGCTCCCCCACTTTCATACTTGCCGGGAGCTATTACGGCGGCACACGAAATGGGAGATTGGGCGCGCCAAGCCGGATTCACCACGGAGGTGATCACTGATGAGGGTGAGACACGCGTCACCATTCAGCGTATTCGAGAATCGCTGAAGAAGATGCTCGCTTCCAACGACGAGGTGGAGCTCTTTGTCCTGCACTTCGCTGGGCATGGATTCCGCTCCGGGGCTGAACAAAATATGTGGCTCCCAAGCGATTGGTTTGACGAAACTCGTGCCATCTCTGTGGAAGGGCTAAAGAGACAACTCTACAGACACGGCATCAGGAGCCTGACGATCTTTGGTGATGCTTGCCGCTCGCTACCGGCGGACATAGATACTGCTGACATTTTTGGTGATCCCGTGCTTCCACGAGGGCCATACGAAGCACAGGCACCGATCATCGATCGCTTCAATGCGGTGGTAGATGGTCAACAGGCGTATATGCTGAAAGGGGACGGCAAGGCACCTGATCGATGCGTGTTCTCCACCGTCTTGATCGAAGGCCTTTGCGGCTTCAGGGATGAAGCGTTTGACAAATACCTTCCCGACTGCGTAATACCCGAATCACTGGCCTTGTTCTCCAAAGACCGATTGCGGGAAATCGGAGAAATCTACGACCTCCAGTGCAAGCCAGATTGCGCCACCGGCATACCCCGCGAGCATGCAGTCTACTTTCAGCGTGGAGGCAGCCCACATGGGCTACCTCCACCCAAGTGGCCGGCACCACCTGAGGTGGTTCAGGAGCCGGATGGTGGCGGTAGAGAGCCGCAATTCAGACTTCCCGGCATCAAAGAGTTTTCGCGCCCTCTCCAAGCGCGATTACTCACGCGGCACATCCGAGACGGACTCTCAATCCAGAGAAAGGCCGACGTCCGTGATTTCAATCTGTCTATCCGCGGTGCGGTGCCAAAGGCGATCTGGAGTACATCTTCCGTTGAGAAATGTCTCATGGAAGACGGCGTCACACACTACCGGGTGAGCAGCAAGAATCAAGGGGCCATTCAAATACTGGTCGAATTCGAGGATGGCGTTTTTGCATCGGCTGTCGTTTATCCGATGCTGGTCACTTTTCTTGTTCGCGACGGAAGAAGTGAGATCAACTGGACCTGTGTTTCCCGATGGGACTGGGGACCGGATCCACTAAGCACTTACATCGAGACGATTGTGGACCTTCAGGCCGGCAATCTTGCTGCAGATCAGGTGGACGATATCGCGGCGCGGCTCCGTTCTGCCAAGCACGTCAACCCGACACTGGGAGCCATCGCCAGCTATCTTTATGACTATAGTGGAGACATCGACAGTATTCGGCGCATGGCGTTTTTTTACTGCGATTACGGACAGGCCATTCCATTCGACGTGGCGTTCATGGGATTACTCAAAAGCACCGACTCCGGCCACGGCAGCTTGGTGACAGAAGTTCCCCCAGTCAGGGAGCGACCATATTCAGCTGCAAATCAAAAGTTACCCGGATGGGTAACCAGTGCGACCCACCCCGTCGAGGGAGAGATCGCCGGTCTATGGCCTTGGCTGCGCCAAGGATGGCAATTCATGGAAAACCCGGAACCAGAGGAGAAGGCAGTTGCGGAAAATTTAGGTGACGTCGCTGCTTTTCTCCTGCCATCCCAGTTCTCGTCATTCAAAGCAGAAGGCGCGCGTATCTTGGTACAAAAATTCAACCTGGAGGAAAGCAGATGAATGTGCTGATGATTCACGGGATCGGGCAAGAAGGCTCAACGAAGGAAGAACTCCTGCAAAAGTGGACTGAGTCTCTTCATGCTGTTCAGCCTGGCTTGCTTGCCGGCGCCTCAGTCGAGATGGCCTACTACGGGACGACTCTCGCGGATTGGACGAACCGCAAGACCAAAGTCGCTGTCGGCATGGGAGCTGAATCCACAGCAGTCGATATCGGCGACGCTGATGAACTGAAGTTCCTCAGCGCTGTTATGGAGGAGTTCGCTGGCGATCATGACATCGATGAGGCCCAGATCGACGCTGCCATCGAAGAGTCGGGGAACATTGCCGTGCCGATGGACAACCTCATCGCAAGACGCCTCGTTGGTCTCATGCGCGTGGTCGAGAAGATTTCCCCTGCCAAGGGCGCGCTCCTGCTTCGGCTCGTGCGACAAGGCCATACCTACCTTTCCTCGCCAAAAGCGGCCAAGGCGGTGGACGATATCGTTCGCCCTTACCTGCAGCGTAGTCCTCAAATACTGATTACTCACTCACTCGGAACTGTCATCGCTTTCAAGCTACTGCGAGAGATAGACGCTGTCAGTGCCGGGGTTCAGGTCCCTCTGCTGATTACCATGGGATCGCCCCTCGGGCTGGATGCGTTCAAAGCGAAGTTGGGTGTCCCGCGACGAAGGGCAAGATTTGTCCAGAAGTGGGAGAACTTCTATGACCCCTCCGATTTCGTTGCACTCGGAAAGCCCCTTACCAAGGAGAACTTCGCAGAGGGAATCGGGAACGACGGTACCGTCGACAACACGACCATCAATGCGCATGGCATCATTGGGTACCTGCCGCACAAGGGCGTGATTGAGGTGTTGAGGCAAGCGCTATCGCAGATTCCATCCTAATTGGGCTCGGACGGTAGCGCAGGCTTGGAAGCTGAAAGCAAGTGGTTTCTAGGAGATTTTGGCGGCCAACGGTGCCGACGATTCTTTGCCGTTGCAATCCGTCGCGTCGACCATAGCAATGACGGCGATCGGATACCTCAAGCCGAGACCGAGCTGGTGAGTGTGCTGCTGCAGACTGGCGGATCTGATCGCGCCCCACGATTGTGGTGCCTTCTGGGGCAAAGTAACCAGCGCCGTGTGGAAGGCTGGCGCACCACCGCTTAGAGATTGGGAGGGGCGGCACCAACCTGGCCTTTGCCCTAGAAGGTGAGACTGGTACATAATCCGGTCTAATTCCATGGTGCTCATGGGAGAAACTCGTTATTAATCAACGGGTTGAGTGCGGCGTGATGTTCCCTTCGCCCGCTCCAGATCCCAATGCAAAGGCCCCTGACACCAACCAGTGCCAGGGGCTTTCTGTTTTCAGGCTTTCCCCGCCTAAAGCCCGGGAAAGATCGCAAGCGCCCCCTGGATTTCGGCGGAGGCGCAGCCGGAAGGCTCCTCTTCCTTACATCATCAGCGAGTAGGCCCGCTCCAACTGGTCCAGATCGATATCCAGAGGCAGCGGCAGGGGCGCTTCGCCGATGTGCTGCTCGCTGGCGAACTTTCCCTCGGCCAACACACGTGCCGGGTCGTTGAGGGCGAGGAAGTCACCCCCGTCGTATTCCCAGAAGTTCAGCGGGGAGCGGCCGGAGTAGGTTTCGTTCCAGCAGGCGACGTACGAACGTTCGCCCAGGACTTTCGGACGGCAGGAAACGTAGGGTTCCAGATAGACCTCATGGGTGAGGTACAGGAAGGTGAGGTCATCCACACGATAGGCCGGCGCTTCGCTGACCTCCTGGGGCTCCCCGTCCAGTTGCGCTTCGGGCTTCGCTCCCGGATCGACCGCTGCGACAGCGGAAAACCCATCCGCCCCCCCGGGCTCTCCCATGGCCATGCCTCCGCCGATGAACAGGGAAGCAACCACGACCAATAACTTCAACACGACGCGTCCTCGCCTGAAAATCGCGGAGATTACGCCGCCAACTTTTCAGGTATGCGATCAGGGTGGCCCGCAACCTTCCGCCCCGCCGCCCGATATCGGGCAATTCCTACACGACGGAAGACGCATCCACCTGGGCCCGCACCCGGCTCGTCTTCTCGCTCAGCGCTCTTTCACGGTGTTCCGCAGCAAATTAGTAATTATCTGTAGGAATAACTCCTCAACAGCCTCGTATCACTTCCGCTCGAGCCGAATCTCGACCAGCTTGCCATCGATGAAGCGCAAGTGTCGGTAGACGCCTCCACTGGGGCCATACACCCAGAATTCGGTGCGTGCGGCATTCAACTTGGGCACGCCGTTGTTGCGCAGGGCAGGCTCGTTGACGATCCTGCTCAGCGGTTGCCCGCACCTTTCCAGGACTTGCTCGACGCTGTCGCCCTCGTCCACCAGGTGCGTGCCGCATCTCATCGAGGCGACGGCAGGAATTGCCAACGAAGACATGAACAGCGTCAGCGCCGTGCGAAACATGGATACCTCCCGCTTCCCCCGATAATGAAAGCGCGGACCGCCGCGGGGCGAGGCGAACTCCCTCACAAAGCCGCAAGCGTCGCACAGCGGCATGGCGACGCAGGCAGTTCCTTGCCGTCGCTTCGCCAGCTTCGTTAGACTGCCGCATCGCAGCACGCTTTCGTGGCTGCGCCCTCCCCGATCCGAGGCTTGCATGTTGGAGATAGTAGTCATCCGATAACCGCCACTTCGTCATCCCGCACGAGGTGTCGCCGGTTATCTGCCTTCGCCATGGCTCGCACGCGCCTTTTCGCGCCGTGCGGCCGCGTTGTCACACCGATGATTACAGGTTCTACCGACATGAACGTTTCCAAGCCGGAACAACGGACGCTTCACGCCTTGGCCCAGGGCGGCCATATCGCCTTCCTTCGCGACGCTTCGGGCAAGATCACCCGCGTCGAGTGCTACAACCGCGACGGCCACCTGCTGCTCGACTGCACCCTGGCGGTGTTCTCCAGGCTGAAGAACAAGGGCCTGGTCCACTCCCGCCAGGGCAGGCCATACCGGATATCCATGGCCGGGCTGAAAGCCGTGCGCCCGCAGGCGGACAATCGCTGACCCCCTTCCTTTTCCATTGCCCCCGCCGGGACAAGGCGGGGGTTCCGAGGAGTGCTTGCATGAATATTTCCATCCGTGCGGAAACGCCCGGCGACATCGACGCCATCGCTCGCCTGACCGAAGCCGCGTTCCGCAACGAAACGCACAGCAGCCATACCGAGCAGTACATCATCGACGCCCTGCGCCGTGCCGGCGCGCTGACGTTTTCGCTGGTGGCCGAAGCGAACGGCCAGGTGATCGGCCATATCGCTGCCTCACCAGTGACCATCGATGGCGAAGCGGGCGACTGGTACGGCCTCGCGCCGCTATCGGTGGCGCCCGAGCGGCAGCGCCAGGGTCTCGGTTCGCAGTTGGTCCGGCGCCTGCTCGCCGAGCTGCGCATGCTGCCCGCGGGCGGCTGCGTGGTACTGGGCGAACCGACCTACTACTCACACTTCGGCTTTCGGGTGGAAAGCGGCCTGGCGTTGCCCGGCGTTCCCGCCGAATACTTCCAGGCACAGTCCTTCAGCGGGCGCATGGCGCGAGGAATAGTGGCCTTCCACGCCGCATTCGACGCCAGCGACTGAGCCGGAACGACAGCAGCCGCTATGTCGCCCCCTGGTCGCGGGCTCAATCGAACTGGGTACCCTTCTGGATCAGTTCCACCTTGTAGCCGTCCGGGTCTTCGAGGAAGGCGATCACGCTGCGTCCGTGCTGCATCGGCCCGGCCTCGCGGGTGACCCGATAGCCCAGCGCCCTGGCCCGGGCGCAGGTGACGGCGGCATCCTCGACCTCGATGGCCAGGTGGCCGTAGCCGTCGCCCTGGGTGTAGCCGTCCCGGTCCCAGTTGTGGGTCAACTCCAGGGCAGCGGCCGCGCGCTCGTCCTGGTAGCCGACGAAGGCCAGGGTGAAGCGGCCTTCGGGATAGTCCCGGCGCCGCAGCAGGCGCATGTCCAGGGCGCGGGTGTAGAACTCCAGCGCGGCCTCGAGATCGGCCACGCGGAGCATGCTGTGCAGGATTCGCATGGAAATTCTCCGTGGAATCCGGCGGCGAGCCGCCGGAGCGGGGATCAACCTTCGACGCGGTAGCCCTTGAACAGGAAAAGCGGACCGAAGGCGTAGCTGTCGATCAGTTCGTAGAAGCGCGCGATGGTTTCGTTGCGGCAATGCTGGAGGAACGCCGCCTCGTCTTCGTACACCTCGTCGAGGTAGAAGCGGTTGCGGTTGTTCTCGTCGCGGATCACCTCGAAGCGCAGGGTGCCCGGTTCGTTCTGCAACGAGCCATTGGCATCGAACAGGCCTGCCGCGGCGAACGCTTCGCGCTTGTCGGAGGGAACGTCGAACTGAACCAGTACGTGGTAGGTCATGGAATCTTTCCTCGTGAAATGGGGTTGGAAGCGATCGCGAGGTCCATGCTAGGGTGGCCTTTCACTCATTAAAAGTAATCAATAATCAGCAAGTCACTCACTTAAAGAGAATGATGTGAAACTCTCTCAACTCGGATTCTTCTGCGCGGTGGTCGAACGCGGCACCATCGCAGCCGCGGCCGAACAGTTGCATTGCGTGCCGTCGAACATCACTACCCGCTTGCGCGAACTCGAAGGACAACTCGGCATAGCCCTGTTCAATCGCGAAAGGAATCGCCTGCTGGTCACCCCCGAGGGCCGCCTGTTGTACCGCCATGCCCGGCGCCTGCTGGCGCTGGCCGACGAGACCGCCGCGCTGTTCGCCGGCGACCAGGCGCACGGCGCGCTACGGGTCGGCGCACTGGACGTGGCCCTGGCCAATCATCTGCCCCAGCGCCTGGCCCGCTACCGCCGCGAGTCGCCGGGCGTTGAACTGCACATCCGCCCGGAGCATTCGCTGCTGCTCGAGCGCCTGCTGATGGAGGGAGAGCTGGACCTGATCGTCACCGACGGCCCCATCGAACACCCGTTGCTGGCCAGCCGCCTGGCCTTCCGCGAGCGCCTGTTGCGGGTCACTCCCGCCGACCTGCCGGCACCCACTCCCGAGGACCTCGCCAGCCTCGAACTCTATGTGTTCGGCCACACTTGCCACTACCGCCGCCAGGTCGACCGCTGGCTGGCGGAAAGCGGTATCCAGCCGCGTGCAACCCTGGAAATCGAGTCCTACCCAAGCCTCTTCGCCTGCATCGAGGCCGGTCTTGGCTTCGCCTGCGTGCCGGAGAGCTTCGTTGCACGCATGCCCTCCGCGCGACGGGGTTTCCATGCCGAACCGGTAGCCGGCCTGGACTCCAGCGATATCCATTTCGTCTGGCGCAAACAGCAAGCCTCGCCGCTGATCCAGGGCTTCATCGACAGCATCGGCGCCGACTGACGCCAATGATCGATGCCGCAACACAAACGCACTCGGAAAAATCGGTAACAGCGGAACCACTGCACAGACCAGAGAAAAAGCCGCCACCAACCAGGCCTGGCGGCGACACCGGAAGTACCCTCGGCGGCCGATTGCCGAGCCGATCCCCTACCTGCCCCCTGGGTTTTCCGACGAAAGACCTTGATTCGTGGGAGGTAGGGTCGTCTCCGCTAGATACCCCTCAACCCTGCGTGCGGGCTCCATGCCCGAGCGCCTTGGCGAGATTTGCCCATAGAGCCATCACTTATGACTGCGACAGACAGAACGCCCCCGCCATTGAAATGGCTCTGCCTCGGCAACCGTGATGCGAACGACGGATTCGAGCTCTTCGCCCATGGCATCTATGCGAGGAACGGCGCGTTGGTCGGCAGCAAGCTCTCCCTGCGCGAACGGCGCCAGCGCGTCGACCTGTCGGCCTTCCTTTCCGGCGCACCGCCGCTGCTTGCCGAGGCGGCGGTCAAGCACCTGCTGGCACGCCTCCTGTGCGTGCACCGGCACAACACCGACCTCGAACTGCTCGGCAAGAACTTCATTCCCCTGCATGCCAGCAGCCTGGGCAACGCCGGGGTCTGCGAGCGGATCCTGGCCTCGGCCAGGCAATTGCAGCAGCACCAGGTCGAACTCTGCCTGCTGCTAGCCATCGACGAGCAGGAACCCGCCTCGGCGGAGTACCTGGCGTCCCTCGCCCGGCTACGCGACAGCGGCGTGCGCATCGCGCTGCACCCGCAACGCATCGATACCGACGCTCGCCAGTGCTTCGCCGAGGTCGACGCCGGCCTCTGCGATTACCTGGGCCTGGACGCGCGCCTGCTTGCCCCCGGCCCGCTGACGCGTAACCTGCGCCAGCGCAAGAGCATCGAGTACCTGAACCGGCTGTTGGTGGCACAGGACATCCAGATGCTTTGCCTCAACGTCGACAATGAGGAACTGCACCAACAAGCCAACGCACTCCCCTTCGCCTTCCGTCACGGCAGGCACTATTCGGAGCCTTTCCAGGCCTGGCCGTTCAGCAGTCCGGCCTGCTGAACGCCGACGCGGCTGCCAGCCGTCACGCCAGGCTGGCCCGCTATCCCGCCAGGCGCTACCCTTGGCAGTTTCGACGGACAGGGACGACGGTCATGGGCAACTATTTCGAGAGCCCCTTCAGGGGCAAGCTGCTCTCGGAACAGGTCAGCAACCCGAACATACGGGTGGGGCGCTACAGCTACTACTCCGGCTACTATCACGGGCATTCCTTCGACGACTGCGCCCGCTACCTGATGCCGGACCGCGACGACGTGGACAAGCTGGTCATCGGCAGTTTCTGCTCGATCGGCAGTGGCGCCGCCTTCATCATGGCCGGCAACCAGGGACACCGCGCCGAATGGGCGTCGACCTTCCCCTTCCACTTCATGCACGAAGAGCCTGCCTTCGCCGGCGCCGTGAACGGCTATCAGCCAGCGGGCGACACGCTGATCGGCCATGACGTCTGGATCGGTACCGAGGCGATGTTCATGCCCGGCGTACGGGTCGGCCACGGAGCCATCATCGGCAGCCGCGCGCTGGTGACCGGCGATGTCGAGCCCTATGCCATCGTCGGCGGTAACCCGGCCCGGACCATTCGTAAGCGCTTTTCCGATGGCGATATCCAGAACCTGCTGGAAATGGCCTGGTGGGACTGGCCACTGGCCGATATCGAGGCAGCCATGCCACTGCTGTGTACTGGGGATATCCCCGCCTTGTACCGGCACTGGAAACAGCGCCAGGCCTCGGCCTGACGGTTGGACGAAGGAGGTCGAGGATTTTTCTCGGGCCCGATGGCCTACCCTCTATGCTTCCAACGGTGTACTGTCGCGATGCCTGGCCATCCAGGCATGCGTGCCAGAGCCACTCCAGCGACCGTACCGGCGGAACGAAACGCTGTGTTTCCGCCAGCCCGTGCCGAGCAACGATCGCCGGAACGATCGCAGGACTTCATGACCGGCGGCCTCCTGGAACGGCTACCGGGCAAGACGAGTGACAAGAACGACACATGATTGAAGAAGCCACTTCCAGCAAGCACTCAGACACGACGGACGCCCCACTGGTATCCGTCGTAGCGCCCTGCTTCAACGCGGAAAAGTACCTGGAAGAAGCCCTGCGCAGCATCTACGAGCAGGACTACCCGAATTTCGAAGTGATCATCGTCGACGACGGTTCCACCGACAACAGCTACGCCATGCTGGAGCAGTTGCAGAAAGTCCACGGTTTCCAGCTCTACCGCCAGCAGAACCAGGGCGTCAGCGCAGCGCTGAACTTCGGCCTGCGACACGCCCGCGGCGACTACGTAGCCACGCCGGACCTGGACGACATCATGCTGCCGCACTCGTTGAGCGTGCGCGCCGCGTACCTCGACCAGCACCCGGAAGTCGGCTGCGTCGGCGCCCTGGTGATCTACATCGACAGCGAAGGCCAGGAAACCAAGCGGCAGAACGGCAATCGCATCCGCCAGCTGGACTTCGACTACCTGCTCGGCAACGCCTACGTCTGCGGCGCCCCGGTGTCCCTGTACCGCATGGAGGCCCTGCGCGCAGCCGGCTTCTACGATCCCGAGATCAAGGTGCAGGACTTCCAGATGACCCTGCGCATCGCCAGCCAGGGCTACCAGATCCACAAGCTGCCGGTACTGGTCACCCGCTACCGGCGCCACCCCGACAACCTGTCGCGGCGCTACAAGGTGCTGCTCGATGCCGACCTGCGCACCATCGCCCCCTACCAGTCGCATCCCGCCTACGAGCGCGGCCGCACGGAGCTGGTCAACAAGGCCCTGAAATACGCCGTGGTCGCGGACAAGCGGCATGCCTGGCAACTGCTCCGCTCGCTGCCGCTGCGGCAATGGAACCGCACCACCTTCCGCCGGTTGAAGCGCTTCCTTCTCCATCACGAGAGCTGAGTCCGTCACCGCGAAGATTCGTCGTGCATGGGCTATACCTCCCGGATACACCTTGGTTTCGAATCGCCGCCCGACAACGGGTAGGCCGGCCGCTTGACGCCCGCGGCCGTTCTTCGAGGGAGCTTGAATGACCGCGCTGCACGACCTCCCGGGAACCCGCCTGCTGGCACTGTTCGCCCGCCGGGAACTCTCGCCTGGCGAGTACTACGAGCATCTGCTGGCCCACATCCAGCGCTGGGAACCGCATCTCAACGCGCTGTATCGCTTCGACCCGCAACGGGTTCGCGAACAGGCCGCGGCGGCCACCGAGCGCTGGCGCAAGGGACAGCCCAAAGGCCCGCTGGACGGGCTGCCGGTAACCATCAAGGAGCTGATCGCCACCGCTGGCGAACCTATCCCATTGGGCAGCGCCGCCACCGCCCTGCAACCCGCGCCCTGCGACGCGCCGCCGGCCGCTCGGCTGCGCGAAGCCGGCGCGATCGTCCTGGCCAAGACTACGGTTCCAGACTTCGGCATGCTTTCATCCGGCCTCTCCAGCTTCCACGGAGTCACCCGCAATCCCTGGAACCTGGCCAACAATACCGGCGGCTCCAGTTCGGGCGCGGCAGCGGCGGCCGCCGCCGGCTACGGACCGCTGCACCTGGGCACCGACATCGGCGGCTCGGTGCGACTGCCGGCGGGCTGGTGCGGCCTGGTGGGCTTCAAGCCAAGCCTCGGGCGGATCCCCATCGACCCTTACTACACCGGTCGCTGCGCCGGTCCGATGACCCGCTGCATGGACGACTGCCTGCTGCTGATGCGCTACCTCGCGCAGCCCGACGCCCGCGACGCCACCAGCCTGCCGCCGGAAGCGCTGGACTGGAGCGCCGAGCCGCTGTCGGTGCGCGGCCTGAGGGTCGGCCTGCAACTCGACCCCGGCTGCGGCCTGCAGCCCGACGCGGAAATCCGCGCCGCGATCGAGGCCGCGGCGCGGCTGTTCGAGGAGCACGGCGCTCAGCTCAGGATCGTCGAACCGCTGATGGACCGGAGCCTGCTCGACGGCCTGAACGACTTCTGGCGCGCCCGCCTGTGGAGCGAACTGCTGCTCCTCGACGAGACGCGGCGGGCCAGGGTGCTGCCCTATGTCCACGCCTGGGCCGAGGGCGGCGCACGGGTCAGCGGGGTCGATGCGGTGCGCGGTTTCAACCAGACCTTCGAGATGCGCCGGCGCGCCGCCCGGCTGTTCGGCGAGATCGACCTGCTGCTGACGCCGACCAACCAGGTCGAGGCCTTCCCCGCCGACTGGGCCTCGCCGCTGAACGATCCGCAGCGGCCGTTCGAGCACATCGTCTTCACCGTGCCGTGGAATATGGGCGAACAGCCCGCGCTCTCGATAAACTGCGGCTTCACGGCCGCCGGCATGCCGATCGGCCTGCAACTGGTCGCGCCGCGCTTCGCCGATACCTGGCTGTTGCGCATCGGCAAGACCTACGAAGGCTGGCGCGGTCCGATCCACGGCTGGCCCCGGCCGCCGGCTGACTGAAGCCGGCGGCCGCTCGTCGCTCGGCTCCAGGCCTGAGTGTTTCAGTCGTCACTCCGAGAGGGCCTTCGCCATGCGCTCCCCCACCCGTCCCCCGGCGGCCGCCGATCCGGCCAGCCGCCGCAGCGTCTTTGCCGTGGTCCTCGGCAACGCCGTGGAATTCTTCGACTTCGGGGTCTATGCCACCTTCGCCGTGATGATCGGACGGACTTTCTTCCCCTCCGACAGCGCCTTCGTCAGCCTGCTCCTGTCGGTCACCGCGTTCGGCATCGGCTTCGTCATCCGCCCCCTCGGCGCGATCCTTATCGGCGCCTACGCCGACCGCGCCGGGCGCAAGCCGGCGATGCTCCTTACCCTGTTCCTGATGGCGCTGGGCACCGGCGGCATCGCGGTGCTCCCCGGCTACGACAGCATCGGCCCGGCTGCGCCGCTGCTGCTGGTGCTGACCCGCCTGCTGCAAGGCCTGGCCTGGGGCGGCGAGGCCGGACCGGCGACCACCTACATCCTCGAGGCGGCACCGCCGCACAAGCGCGGCACCTACGCCTGCTGGCAGGTCGTAGCGCAAGGCATCGCGGCGGTCGCCGCCGGGCTGATAGGCTACCTGCTCACCCTCTGGCTCGACGAGCGCCAACTGCAGGAATGGGGCTGGCGGATTCCCTTCGCGGCCGGCCTGCTGGTCCTGCCGATCGGCCTGTACATCCGCCTCAACCTGGCCGAGACCTTTGCCGGACGCGGCCGCCAGGCCAGCACCCGGAGCCTTCTCGGCGAATTGTTCGGCAATCATCGGCGGGCCCTGCTGCTCGGCCTGCTGATCCTCTCCGGAAGCACCATCACCCAGTACTTCCTCAACTACATGACCACCTTCGCCCTTACCGAGCTACACCTGCCGGCGGGCATCGCGATGCTCTCGACGCTGGTCGCCGGCGCCGCACTGGCGCTCTCGGCGTTGCTCGGCGGCGTGCTCTGCGACCGCTACGGGCGCCGCGCCGTGCTGATCCTGCCGCGCCTGGCGCTGCTCGCGGTGCTGTTCCCGGCACTGCAGGCAATGACCCGTCACCCCGAGCCGGCAGTCTTCCTCGCCGTCCTCGCCCTGCTCTCGGCCCTGCATGGCATGAGCGGCGCGGCGCTGATCGTGCTGCTGGTAGAAAGCTTCCCCCGGGCGCTGCGCTCCACCGGTTTTTCCCTGGTCTATGCAACCGGCGTCGCCGCGTTCGGCGGCACCGCGCAGATAGTGGTGACCTGGCTGATCGGCGTCACCGGCAATCCGCTGTCGCCGCTGGGCTACCTGCTGCTGGCCAACCTGGTCTGCCTGGGTGGGGCCTGGCTGGCCCGCGAGACCTGGCCGGGTCGCGGGGACATGGGAGGCGCGCCGCTGGTGCTGCGCGACTGAGAACTTGCGCGGTTCGTTCAAGCGCCGCCGGCCTGTCGCGAGCGACGCTGGGGACCTCATTCATCCGGAGGTCCCACCATGCAGTTCTTCCTGCGCTACGCCTACGCGCCCCTCTTCTGGTCCGGCTTCATCGGCCTGGCGACCTGGCAGGTCGGCTATCGCCAAGCTTCCCACGCCTGGCTGGTCGCCCTGTTCCTCGGGGCGCTCGGCCTGTCCTTTCTCGCCGAACGACGACTGCCCTACCAGCCACGCTGGAACCGGCCGCACGCCGACCGCCTGCGCGATGTCCTGCACGCGTCGGTCAACGAAAGCCTGAACGCACTTGGCATCCTCGCCCTGCCACTGCTGGCCGGAGTCCTGGGCTTCTGGCCGGTATGGCCGCAGGCCTGGCCGCTGTGGCTGCAACTGCTGCTGGCGATCGTCCTGGCCGATCTCGGCATCACCCTGGTGCACTATGCCAGCCACCGTTCGGCGCTGCTTTGGCGGCTGCACGCGGTGCACCATAGCGTGCAGCGCCTGTACGGTTTCAACGGGCTGATGAAGCATCCCCTGCACCTGGGCCTGGAAGCGCTCGGCGGCACCCTGCCGCTGTTGCTGCTCGGCGTGCCGCAGACGGTCGCCGCGCTGCTCGCCTTCGCCATCGGCATCCAGTTGCTGCTGCAACACAGCAACGTCGACATGCGCATCGGCGGGTTACGCCATGTGTTCGCCTGGGCACCGCTGCATCGCCTGCACCACATCCGCTACGGGCGCGCCGGCGACGTCAACTTCGCGCTGTTCTTCAGCGTCTGGGACCGCCTGCTCGGCACCGCCCTCCATCGTCCCGACTACCGCCTGGACAGCACCGACATGGGCATCGGCGACCAGCCTGACTATCCCCGCGACTATGCCGGCCAGTTGCTCGCGCCATTCCGCGACCTGCCACGCAGCAGGCACGTCCCACAGCCGCCGGAAGGATTGGGGCGTTCAGCCGGCCAGGCGTAGGTGCGGCAGCGACAGGCCGGCGCGGATACCGAGCAGGCTGCGTACGCTGCGCGACAGGTGCGCGGCGTCGGCAAAGCCGGCGTGATGGGCCGCCTCGGTCAGGCTGCGCCCCTGCAAGGCCAGGGCGAAGGCCAGGTACAGGCGGCGCCAGAGCACCAGGCGGCGCACCGACAGGCCGACCTGGACGGCGAACAGCCGCTCCAGTTGGCTCAGCGAAAGACTGGCGCTGCGCGCCAGTCTTTCCGCCTCGACCCGCGCCGCGAGTTGCTCGTCGAGCGCCGCCAGGGCCTTTTCGACGCGGCGGTCGAGCCGTCGACGAGGCAGCCGCGCAAGCCGCCCCAGCAACGCCTCGGGCTCGCCGGGAGCGTCCTCGAGAAGCTGACGCAGGTCGTCGCTGTCGAACGCCAGCGGCTCGGCGTACAGCGCCAGCAACGGCTGCGACGCTTCGACGCAATGGGCTTGCAGCGAGGGCACCAGCAAGCGCCGGGCCTCCAGTACCTGGCCAGCGACGCGCACCCGCAGCGGCGTCTCCGCCAGCAGCAACTGGTGGGCATAGTGCGCGTGCTCGCGGGTATCGCCGTTGACCCCGGCGAACAGCGCGTGGTCCCGCGCCAGCCAGACCTCGCCCTGCCAATGCCGCTCCGTCATCGCGTACCTTCCGTCAACCGTTCCGTGGCGAAACGGTGTCGGCTATGGCGACCGCCGTCAAGCCCGCAAGGTCAGCGTCCGAACCAGTCGCGCCGATCGTCGAAGGCGTGCTCGATCAGATCGAGCAAGGCACGCACCTCCACGCGGTTCTCCGCTTCCGGCTGCACGCTCATCCAGACTTCCCGCCGCATCGGCTCGTCGAAGACCTGCGGCAACGCCGCCAGGTTGCGCTCCAGGCGTCCGGCGTAATGCGGCAGCAGGCCGATGCAGGCGCCCCAGAGGATCGCCTGTAGCAGCAGGTCGTGGCTCTGTACCTCGATCACTCCCGACTGGCGAGCCGCCACCCGCCGGTTCCAGGGCGCCAGGGCGGCGCTGGCGGCGTGACCGTGGAGCTGCGCCAGCAGGTAGTCGTCCAGCTCGTCCTCGCTGGCCGGCCGCGTGCGCTCGCGCGAATAGCGCTTGCCGATGTGCGGCTGGTACTCCAGCTCAGCGATGCGCGCCGGTGCGGCGAAGTGGCCTTCCATCGGCGGATGCGGCTGCCCCGGATCGGCGATCCAGATGGCGATCTCCGCCGGCCCTGCGCTTTCCGGCCAGCCCTCGCGCAACTCGGCGAGGGCTACGCGCAGGTTGGCGTTC
This sequence comes from Pseudomonas sp. TZ252, assembly GCF_056110345.1. Classification (NCBI taxonomy): domain Bacteria; kingdom Pseudomonadati; phylum Pseudomonadota; class Gammaproteobacteria; order Pseudomonadales; family Pseudomonadaceae; genus Pseudomonas; species Pseudomonas sp. TZ252. The sequence continues at coordinate 926,068 of NZ_CM148566.1, forward strand.
TTGCGCAGGTAGCCCCACAGCTCGCGACTGAGCACATCGTGCAGGACGCTTTCGGCCACCGCCAGGCGCACCAGCGGCTGTTGCCGGTGAAGATCGGCGTGGCTCTGGCTGTCCTCGACCAGGCGCTGCCCGGCGGCCTGGACGATGCGGCCCTCGCGGGTCAGCGAGAGGGCGTTGCCCTCATGCACGAACAGATGCAGGCCGAGGCGCTCCTCGAGCCGGGCCAGGGTCTTGCGCAGCAGCGTCGGCTTGACGTCCAGGCTGCGCGCAGCCTGCATGAAACAGCCGCAGCGGGCGGTGACCAGGAAGAAATGCACCACCTCCAGAGAACCGAACAGCTCGTGCCAATAGGCACGGTCGTCGCGTCCCTGCGCGGGCCTGAGCAGTGCCGGGCGCTGCCCGGCGGACTCCGATAGGGCCATGCTTCCTCGCTAGCGTCCAGGCATGAGGCGAATCCGCAGTTCGATCGGCTGCGGCATGTGTTCCGGCGGCGGCAGGCGCAACGAACGGTCCATCAGCGCGCGCCGCAGTTCATTCTCGATCGGCTCGGCGTCGCTGCGCAGGCAGGCGAGACGGACGATCCAGCCGCGTTCGTCGAGCCAGACCCGCAGGTCGATGTCGGTATTCGGCAACTGCCCCGCCGCGCGCCGCGACTCCAGGAAGGCCAGCAGCCGCGGCGCGGTTTCGGCGTCTTCGCCCAGGCGCTGCTGGACCTGCTCGCCGAGCCATGCGGCATAGGCGCCCCAGAGCCGCTGGCGTTCGTCGCGGAACCGCTCGGGCTCGCCGAACAGCCAACTGCGCAGGTGCCGCCAGCGGCTCGCGCGCGGCCCACGCCTGGCCTCCGGCGTGCCGCCCATCAGTGCAGTTCCGCCAGGGTCTTGCCGAGCAACGCGCCGTCGATGCTCAGGGTAGCGTTGTTCACCAGGCCATCCAGGTAGGCCTTGGCAATCTGCTCCTGGCGTTGCGCGCGCAGGCTTTCGCGCAGGCGACCACGGACCTCGTCGAGGGTGGCGAGGCGAGCGTCGCGACGCTCGGTCAGCTTGACCAGGTGGAAACCGTTGGCGCCCTGGATCGGCTCGGACACCGCGCCGACCTTCAGCCGTTCCAGCGCCGGACGGATCGCCGGCAGCAGTTGCGCCTGCGCCAGCAACCCACCGATGTCGCCGCCGTTGCGGGCGGTCTGCGGGTCGTCGGAATGCTTGCGCGCCAGTTCGGCGAAGTCGCCGTCCGCGGCCTGCCGGTAGAGTTCCTGGGCGCGCTTGCGCGCTTCGGCAAGCCCGCCGGCCGCAGAGGCGGCGATGAAGATCTGGCTGACCCGGTACAGCGCCGGTACAGCCAGTTGCGCCTTGTTCGCCTGGTAGGCGGCCTGCAGTTCGGCATCGCTGGGGTAGTCCTCGGGCACCGTGCTCACCGACTCCAGGTAGGTACGCAGGACGATCTGCCGCGCCGCCGCATCGATCAGCGTCTTCACCTGCGGACGCTGTTGCCAGTCCTGGGCGCTGGCCTGTTCGTAGAGCGCCTTCTCGGCCAGTCGCGCACGCATCCAGCGTTCCATCGCGTCGCGGTTCTCGCTCAACTGCGCGCGGGTTTCCGCCGGCACCTCGGCCAGCAGCGCCTTCAGTTCGTCCGGCGCCACCTGCAAGGCACCGAGGCGGGCCACCGCGGGTTCCGCGGCGGCGCTGGCAGATGGCTTGGCAAGCGCGGCCTGGGCCTGGCCCGCGCCGCCGTCCTCGCGCTGGCCACAGCCGGCGAGAACGGCAAGCGCGAACGCCAGGATGCCGCAACGAAATGCCGGCCGCATCGGCTCAGGCCTCGCCATCGACGGGTTGACCGGCATCCTGCGCCATGCCCTGCTGCTCCGCGGCCAGGCGGCTGTAGTCGCGCAGATAGGCGATGAACTCCTGCAGCAGGCGATCCCACAGTTCGATATGGCTACGCAGGTTGGCCAGGCTGACGCCGCCGGCGACGATCACGTCCATTTCCATCACCAGGAACTCGCCCTGCTGCGACAGGCGGCCGAAGCGCCGGCTGAGATTCCAGCGCTCGGTCAGCCCGGCGGGCAACTCGCCCTGCACGCGCAGGGCGCAGCTGAAGGTGAAGTCGAGGTAGCTCGCCGGCGTCGCCGCCGGATTGCCGAAGCGCACCGCGTAGCCGATTCCCTGGCTGGCGCTGAGCAGTTGCACGACGCCGTTCTGCTCGCTGCGGTTGACCCGATAGCCGGCCTCCTGCAAGGCCTCGGTCAGGCTGTCGACGGAAAGGTGTTCGATCAGGGTGATGTCGTTCATATCCGGGTTCCTGGTTTGCTGTCGGATTTCACTGGGCGAGCGCCGCCTGGCGGTTCTCGACCTGGGTCTTGTAGAGGTCGTCGCCGAGCTTCTGCGCCATCTCTTCGAATTTCACCCGCGCACCGCTGGCGAACGGTTGGCGGATCTTCATCACCTCGGCGACGCTGACGTTCTCGTAGGCGCCGAGGATCTCCTTGGCCACGCCATACATCTCCCGATTCTTCGCGGTGCACTGCTGCAACTGCTGGTCGTGCTCGCGGAACGCCAGGTCGAGCTTCTGCCGCTCGGCCTCCTTGGCTCGCGCCATGACCAGCAACTCGTCGTAGGCCTGCTTGTACTTGCCCAGTTGCTCGTTGCTCGCCTCGACCATCTGCCGCGCCCGGTCGTGCAAGCCCTGTTGCTGGGCCGAGAGCTGCTCGGCCTGGCCCTTGGCCCGGGTCAGCTCGGCGCTCAGTTGCTTGACCTGGGCCAGCGCCGCATCGCGCTGGCTCTCCAGCGCAGCTTTCGCCGCGGCGGCCTGGGCCTGTTCGGTCTGCAGCACCTGGAGTTGCTGGGTGGTGCTGCGCAACTGGGTGCGCAGGCGTTCCTCCAGGCTGTCGGCGTAGGCCGCCTGGCTGGCGTAGGCGGCGAAGGCGGCCCCGGCGAGCAGCGCCTGGGCCCAGATCGGTAATGAGAAAGGTCGCGTGTTCATGGTCTGCCTCTTCATGGTCTGCCTCGAGGAGCGCTCAGAAGCGCGTGTTGACCTCGAGTTGCAGGACGTCGATGGAGAACGGTGCGCCGTAGACCTCGTCGGAGCTGAGCCAGCGCGCGGTACCGTAGACGCGCTTGTCGAAGCCATAGCTGGCGCCGAGGATGTAGCCCTTGGCGTTGGTCCCGCCAAGGTGGAAGGTGGAATCGTTGAAACCGTCCGGCAGGGCATCCGGCTGGATGTACTTGTAGGCGGCGAAGACCTGCCAGTCGCCGGCGTCGCGCATGTCCAGGGCGTTGCCCAGGGTGAACTGGAGCATCCAGGCGTTCGCCCCGCTCTTGATGTCGCCGTCGGAGCCGAGGTTGTTGGCGATCTGCGCCACACCGCCGGCGCGCTTGCGCATGTCGCCCTCGTCGTAGCCCAGGTTGTGCACGTAGTTGCCGGCCACCCGCAGCTTGAAGTCGTTGGGTAGCTCGGCATCCCAGCCGAGGTTCAGGTCGAGCAGATTGAACTCCGAGGCCAGGCCGACGTACTGCGGGTTCGGCGTGTTCGCCGGGTCGGCCGGGTTGGGCACGATGTCGCGCAGGAGGAACACCGTGTTGCCCTTCTGCATGAAGGTCGGACGGCTGCCGTCGGTGTCACACTCCGGATCTCCGGCCCAGGGCCGGCAAGGGCTGGAACGCCGCCCTTCGATATCGTCGAAGCGGTAGTAGGCCAGCGCGCCGGTAAGGCTGTGCTGCGGGTTGATCTTCCAGGTGGCGCCCAGTTGCGCGCCGTAGAGCCACTTGTTGTCGCTGTCTTCCTTGTCGAAGCCGTTCGACGAGGCGGTGTCCGAGCTGTATTCCACGGGGAACGCGCCGACCGTGCCGAACAGCGCGACATCGCGGCTCAGCGGCTGGTTGAAGATCGCCGCCACGCCGTCGAAGTTGAGGTCGTTGGAATACAGCAGGTCGGTGGACAGGAACGGATTGGCGATCCGCCCGCCGGTCAGGCTCAGGCGCTCGCTGGGCTTCCAGGTCAGGTAGCCCTGGTCGAGCCAGAGGTCCTTCTTGCCGAAGCCGCCGCCGAGGGTCTGGGTGGTCGACACCGGGTTGTTGTCCGAACCGGTGCCGATGCGGATGCCGGCGCTCCAGCTTTCCGACAGCGCCGCCTTGAGGCCGAAGCGCGCGCGCAGGCGCAGCAGGCTGTCGCGGTCCTCGCGGGTGTTGAGCAGCGGCGGCAGGCCCGAGCTGGTATTCGGGTTGACGTCATAGGGACCGTCGTCGTTGAGTTCGGCGAAGTCGGTGATCTGGTTGCTGTTGCCGTTGCCGAAGGAGCGCGACTCGTAGCGCAAGCGCACGTCGCCGTCGAAGCTGATGCGCGAGGCCCAGTCCGGGAAGGCGTTGGGCTGCGCCCAATTCTCCGCCTTGGCCTGGGTCATTACCTCGGCCTTCACTTCGTCGCGGATCTGGTCGCGCACCACCTGCGGGATATAGGGTACGCGGACCTCCCCGGGGACAGCGGCAACGGCCGCCGCGGGCGCCACGGCCTGGCGCGCCTGCTGGGCCTGCTGCGCCTCGGCCTCGGCCTGCCTGACCAGCGCATCGGCCTGTTCCTTCTTCAACACGCCCTGCTGTACCAGCAGGCGGATCAGGTTGATCGTGGCGTTCTCCGAGGGCGCCGGCGGCTGGGCCTGCGCCTGGCCGGCCAGCGCGGCGAGCATGACGCCCATCCCCAGCGCCAGTCGGTTCACTTTCGCGTTCATCTGTGTACGGCTCCTAAGGTCCTTCAAGGCAGTCGCCTGCCGGAAATCATTCTGGGTTGGCGTCTTCTCATCCCGGCCGCTTGCCCTGCAGGGCGATGCGCACCGGCAGGGTCAGCGAAGCCGGCGGGCGTTCTTCCAGGCGGCCGGCGGCGCGCAGCGCGGCCAGCACCTTCTGGTCGGTCTCGGGGTCGCCGCTGGAGCGGGTCAGTTCGGCCCGGGTGATATCCCCCGAGGAACTCAGCCAGATCTCCGCCTGCAGGCGGAACGCCAGGTTGCGCAGCTCCGGGTTGTCCCGCAGCAGGCGCTGGAAGGCGTAGGCCAGGTACTGGCTATAGCTGGCATTGCCGGCGCGACCGCCGCCGGAACCGGCCATCCCGCCGCCCTTGCCGGCGCCGATGTTGAAAGCGTCGGAGCCGGACTGGGCGTCGCCATCCATCTGCATCGGGTCGGCCAGGTCGTCGGCCGGCGACGGCGGCGCTTCCTCCTGCGGCTTGACCTCCTCCAGTTCGGGTTGCGGTTCCGGCTCGACGATCTTTTCCTCTTCCACCGGCTGCTCCGGTTCCGGCGGTTTTTCCGGCGGCGGCGGAGGCGGTGGCGGCAGCGGGATGATCGCCGGCACCTTGGGCGCCTCGCGGCGCACGCCGCTCATGTCGTTGGCCCACTCCCAGACCAGCCAGGCGAGGCCGGCGAGCAGCAGCGCGCCGAGGCCCCACTTGAGGTAGCGCAGGGTCGGGTTCGCCGGGCGGCCGTCGATGGACAGCGGCGCGGCATTTTTCGGCTCGGGGGTGTGCTTGGGATCGGCGGACATGTTCATCCCGGGCCTCAGGTCGGTTTGCCGGTGACCAGGCCGACCTGGGACAGCTCCAGGCGGCGCAGCAGGTCGAGGACCTCGATGACCTTCTGGTACTGCACCGTGGCGTCGCCGCGGACCACTACCGGGAAGTCGGGGTTGAGGGCCTTCTCCGTACGCAGGCGGTCCTCCAGCTCGGGCAGGGTCACCGGGTAGGCGTCGAGGAACACCTGGCCGGCATCGTTCACCGAGATCGCCTTGGTCTTGGGCTGCGACAGCGCCACGGTGGCACTGGCCTTCGGCAGGTTGATCTGGATCCCGGCGACCTGGGCGGTGGCGGTGAGGATGAACATCACCAGCACCACCATCAGCACGTCCACCAGCGGGGTGATGTTGATGCTGTCGACGGCGCCGTCGTCGTCATCGTCGTGGCTGCTGTTCACGGAAGCCATGGCGTTCTCCTCAGGCCGGCAACGGCTGGCCGTTGCGACGATGGGCCACTTCGCTGAGCTGGCTTTCGCCATGCACCTCGGCGAGGCGGGTGACGAACTCGTCGACGAACACCCGCATGTCCGCGCTGACTTCCTTGTTCCGCGTGACCAGGCGGTTGTAGCCGAACAACGCGGGGATCGCGACGAACAGGCCCATGGCCGTGGCCAGCAGGGCGGCGGCCATGCCCGGGGCGATGGCATTGATGTTGACGTCGCCGGCCATGGCGGTGCCGAGGAACACCACCATGATCCCCAGCACGGTGCCGAGCAGGCCGATGTAGGGGCCGCCGGCGATGGCGTTGGACAGGCTCGACAGGCGCGAGCCGAGCTGCTGGTTCTCCTTGGTGCGCACGCCGTCCATGGAGGCGCGGATCGCCTCGATGGTGGCCGCGGAGACGGAAGAGGTGTCGGCGCCCTGCTCGCGGCGGGTGCGGATCTCCTTCACCGCCACCTGGTACAGGCGCCACAGCGAGGAGTGTTGCAGGCGGGCGGCCAGCTCGCGGTCGTCGGCGAGCAGTTCCAGGCGCGTGCCGACCTCGGCGAAGCGCTCGCGGAACAGCCCGTTGGCGCGACTGACACGGCCGACGTTCTGGTTCTTGCGGTACATGATGACCCACGACTGGACCATCATCAGCGCCAGGATCGCGATGATCACCCAGGCATCCAGCGGCACTGCGTTGAGCAGGAAGCCGAGCTTGCCGAAGCCGAAGCCGGACTGCTTCTCGTCGACCCCGTAGGCCACCAGGCGCGACTCGGCGCCCTGGGCGGTGGCGTCGGCGAGGAGCAGCGCCGCCGGGCGGGCGATCTTCGACAGGCGCAACTCGTCGATGGCGCCCTGGAAGGGTTGCAGGGTCGGCGCCGCGGCGCTCGCCTCACCTTCCCCGCTTGCCGCTTCGGTGGCGACCGCAGGCGCGGCCTGGCCTTCCGCGCCGATGGCGATCGCACCGCTGAACGCCGGCAGCGCCGCCGCCAGGCTGGCGACTTCGCGCCCCCCGAGATACAGCGCCAGCCGGGTACCGTCGGCGACCAGCGCCAGATGCTGCCATTGCCCCTGCGCCAGGGCCTGGCTGGCGGCAGCGCGCTGACCGTTCAGCTCGACGAAGGGCGCGCCCTGGGCCAGGCCGACCAACAGGGCGTTGCCGCCTTCGCGGCGCGACAGCAGGACCTGTTCGCCGGCCAGTTGGTCGGGACGCACCCAGCCGCTGAAGCTGAAGGTGCCACCGGCGCTCACCGCCAGCGATGGGCTGGCCGGCAGCAGCAGCGGCTGGCCCAGCAGTTGCGCGGAGCGACCGATGACGCCCTCCACCGGACTGCCGGCGGCGGTCTGCGCATTGTTGGCGTAGGCGGTGGAGTCCCGCGGCGGAGTGCCCGGCGCACCGTCGAAGTGATAGACCAGGGTGTAGTCCGGGTCGAACACCGACTGGCCGTTGCCGCTCTCCGGCGCCTTGGCGTTGCCGTAGTACATCCAGATGTCCTGGCGCTGGCCACCCTCCACCCGCGGCACGTCGACCCAGATCAGGGCCATGCCCATCAGCGGGTCGAAGCTCTCGACCTGGTGGCGCAACACGGTCTTGTCGTCGGCGGCGACGAAGCGAATGTCCGAGCCGTTCTCGTTGACCCCGTCGAAGGTGAAGTTGCCGGTATGCAGGCGCACCAGCAACGGCAGGCGACCGAGACTCTCGTTGATCGCCGCGCCTTGCGGGGTGGTATCGACCGAGACCTGCTTGCGGTACTGCCAGTCGTCCTGCCACCAGGCACTGGCGCTGGCCGGGGCCAGCAGGCCCAGGCAGATCAGCGATGTCAGCAATAAGCGATACATGTGGGGTTACTCCGGGGTCAGCGTCAGAAGCTCGCCTGCACGCTGAAATGCAGGCGCGAGTCGTGTTTGTCGGTGTTCGTCCCTTCCAGCAGCGGGAAGGCCCAGTCGAGGCTGCCGGACAGCCAGTCGGCGAGTTGCGCGCGGGTGCCGATGCCGACGCTGGCCAGGCTGAAGTCGTCGTCCTGTTCGGGCAGCGCATCCTGCAGGCGCAGTTGCGCGCCCTCGGCGAACACGTAGAAGCGCCAGTCGTTGACGTAGCCGCCGGCGCGCTTGCCGAGGAAGCGTCCGAGGGACGGCGTACGCCATTCCTGGGAGAGCAGGTAGCCGTCGTCGGCGGTGTTCTCCGCCGCCAGGTAGCCACGCACGCTGGTGGCACCGCCGGCGGCGAACTGTTCGTTGGAAATCAGCGGCCCGGAGGCGAGCTGGAAGGCCGCCTTGGTCGCCACCTGCCAGTCGCCGCCGAAGGTCAGGGTGTGGTTGAGATCGCCCTTGAGCACGCCGAAGCCGGACTTGGCGCGATAACGCTTGCGGTCGAATTCCTCGTCGTCGTCGCCGTAGCCGAGGAGACTGCCGGTACCGGCCACCAGGCTCAGGCCAAGGGCCAACTGGGAACGTTCGGTGTAGCGGAAACCGTTGTAGCCGAGGGTCAGCGGGGCGTACTTGATCGGCACCCTGTCGTTGTTGCCGCCGATCCGGGTCTGTTCCTCGAAGTCCTTGAAGTCGACGCCGAAGGAGAACGAGTGCGACCAGAGGCCGGTCACCGGCAGGCTGTAGATCGCCGCCACGCCATAGGAATGGCCCTGGCCGACCACATTCATGCTGCCCACCGTGGCCACGTCGCTGTCGGACTGGTAGCCGGACAGCTGCACGCTCCAGCGCTGGCTCAGCGGCGCGGTATAGGAGCCGGACCAGACCTTGGCGTTGTCCTGGTCCTGCGGCGCGGTGAAATAGGTCAGCGAGATGGCGTGGCCGAGTTGCCAGAGGTTGTCGTAGCCCAGCGAAACCACCGAGCGCAAGTGACGGGTGTCGGCGCTGTAGTCGTTGTTCAGGCCGATGCTGGCGTGCCAGGGATTCTTGTCTTCCACCTGCAGGTCGACGTCCATGGTGCCGGGCCGCTGGCCCTCGCGCACCATCGGCAGCACCTGGCGGCCGGGGGTGCGGTTGACCTGCGCCAGCTCGCGCTGGACCTGGGCGAAGTCGGGCACCTTGCCCTCCTCCAGGGCCGGCACTTCCTCGCGCAACTCCACCGGCGAATAGTGCTTGGCGCCGACCACCCGGACGCGACCGACAGTGGTCTCGGTGACCTGCAGGTAGACCACCCCGCCGCTCACCTGCTGCTCCGGCAGCTCGACGTAGACCGACTGGTAGCCCTTCTCCTGGTAGGCGGCCTGCAGCGCATCGCGCGCCCCCTCGATGTCGCCCAGGCTGCGCTGCGGTCCGAGGAAGGGATACACCGCCGCCTCGATGGCGCGGTTGTCCAGCACGGTGTTGCCGCGTACCACGTACTCGTTGATGTCCACCAGACGCTGGGTCTCGGCTCCCGCCGCGGCGGGAGGGGCCTCGTCGGCCAGCGAAGCGCACGACAATGCGACAGCCAGGCAACCGATCGACCAGCGCTGGCGAAACGGGTGCGCACAATTGAACAGCGAACGCTTCACACGGTCCCCCGAAGTTCCATCGGGACTTATTGTTCTAATGCAACAAGTCCGTTCATCGAACAGTTCTGTGAAAGACAACAAACTAGCGGCGACGCATGAACAACCTGTTAAAAACGGCGCCCGCCCTTATGAAATCTCGTTCTTTTCTATTTTCACTTTCGTGCTAGATATTCAGCCGTCGCGCTCCGCCATGGCGCGCTTGCCATGTATGCAACAAGGCGAAGTTCAGGGAGAACTCCGGCATCTGCATGAGATCCCCGGAAATCACTTCCCCGATAATCCTGCCTATTATCCTTACCGCCTCCGCGCTGTTCAGCAGGACGGTTATATCGCTGACGAAAACCGGAAAATTCCAGATCTTCTGCTTCATTTCCAGGCCGACGAACCAGCGATACAGCAGGTTGTAGTTCAATTGCTCATACAACTGCTGCTCGCTGGGAATCGCGTACAGCAGTTGCAGCAGCAGCGCGTGGATCAGCGGCTCCGGGGCCAACTGCATGCCATGTTCGCGGGCGAGCGCCGAGAGGACTTTAGCCTCTTCGCCAAGGAGACTTTCTATTTGCGGTTTCAGCAACGCCAGGGAATGTCCCGGCGGTATATAGCTGGACACTTCCTTGAGCGCCCCCTGCCAATCTTCCTGGGACACTATCCAGACCCATGGCGCCCCATATCGATAAACCGATACCGGTTTCTTGCGTGCGGCTTCGACGATCTTCGATAGGCGCTGATCAAGTTCCTGCATACCGACTTTCGAGTAACTTTCCATCAATACTCACCGTCCTTCGCCGTATTCACCGGAGTGACCACGGCCGTTAGCGGATACTGTTCTCTTGTTTCAGAGCGGAACGCGTCTTTCTCGAACGACACGCTCATTTCCAGCAACCGGTCAGCGCAACCGGGAAATGGCCGATTCCTTTCGTTCCCGTCCCTGCCTTTCACCACTGAATTCCGTTTTCCTCATTCACACCTGTTTGACGGCAACCCCGTCGCACCACCGAACTTTTGTCATGAAAACTTCATGCGACCGGCCGTTCGCGCGCCGCCGGCGGGGACGAACGGGCATTCACCCGAGAATCGACCAGCACCTCGGAAGTTCGCCGAAAAAAAGGCCCTCCGTGGGGAGGGCCTGGCGGGTATCGTGCCTCCGCGGCGGTGCCTTACAGGATCAGGTTGCCGCGCTCTTCATCGGTCAATTGGCTGCGCGCCTGTTCGCCGAGGGCTCCGGCGCCGAGCACCTGCACGGCGCTGTCCGGGTTGTAGCCCGGCGAACGACTGGCGCCGTCGCGCGAAGGCTCCAGGCGCTCGTTGCCGAACCCGAGCACCTGCACCGTGATCACCGACGGCATGCGCTGCCGCGCGGCGGCCTGCTGCTGGCGACTGACGTCCTCCGCCGCCTGGGTCGCGGAACTCGCCGCGGCGCTGGCGGAGGTCAACGCCCCGGTATTCACCGAAGCCACCAGCGGAATGCCGCTGGACTGGCCCTGGGTCTGGATGTTCGCCGCGTTGACCACCTGCAGCGCCGCCACGTTGACGTTGCCGGAAACCCGGATGCCCGCCTCGCCGGCATCGATGGTGCCGAGCGGGGCGATCAGGTCGATGTCGCCCGGTGCCACTTCGGGAATCGGGTTGAGGGTGGCGATACCGGCGCCGGTGCTAGGCACCTGTGGCGACAGGCTGACGTTGCCCCAGGCGTCATAGATGCGCCGCGGCGGGGTGTAGACCACGGTGGTCTTGCTGCCGCGACCGGCATTGATGTCACCCTCGGACGACCAGATCTGGATATCTCCGCCGAAGGTGGTCATCACCCGGCTCTGGCCGAGCAGGATGCTGCCCAGGGCGTAGGAACGGATATTGCCAACGCCCTGGGTCACCACACCGGCGGTGGACGGCGGCGCCTCACCTTCGATACCGAATACCTGCTGCCCACCCGGGGTGAGCAACTGGATGTCGCCACCGAAGTTGGTGTGCACGCCGGCACCGCCATACATGACGATATCGCCTTCGTAGCTGATCGGATTGCCCGCCGGATCGCGCTCGGGGAACAGCGCGGCGATCGCGTTGCGCCCGCGCAGGTAGCTACCCTGGCGTACCCCGCCGACTTCGTTGTACTCGCGGCCGCCGGCCCTGAGTTCGGCGAAGTACACCTGGCGGGCGAAGATCCGCTGCTGCTCCGCCGGCAAACCGGCGAGAAACTCCCGCGCCTGCAGGGCGTCGCCGCTGAAGCCATAACGCCCGCTCAACCATTCGATCAATTCGTTTTCGTAGGTCCGTACCACCTTGCCGGGCTGTTCCGCCAGGGGCGTTCCTGCCTGCGCCAGGTTGTCGAGCGCCAGGTAACGCCGAAGGAAGCCGGAGTAGCCCGCCTGGCTGGCGCCCGCCTGCAGGACTATGCTGGCGCCGGAGCGCGTGTCGCCCGCGGCGACCGCCCCCAGGCTGGTGACCGCCACCTCGTCGTTCATCAGCAGGTTGCGTCCGGCGCTGATCTCCAGGCTGCCCGGTCCCGCGACGTTGAAGTTGCCGTAGAGGATGTCGCGCCCCGCCTGCACCAGCGACACGTCGGTAGCCGAGGTATTGACGAACAGATTGCCGCTGCTGGCGTAGCCCCCCATGTTGTCGCTCGCGGTCCGCTCGGAGCCCAACCCGGTGCCGCTGCTGACGATGTCACGGCCGGCGATCATGCGCACCGCACCATGCCCCTCGTAACGCAACTGGCCGAAACGCACATCGCTGGTCCCGGTGTAGCGCAGCAGCCGGCCACTGTCGACACCGACCAGATCACCCGCAAGGGCGTAGAAGCGCGACGGTTCCAGCGCCGCCCCCCATTCGCCGGAGACGCTGTTGGCGCCGAAGGCGAACAACGGGAAGTGGTTCGTGTCGGCGCGGCTGCCGTCGCTGGACAGGTTGTCGACCTGCCGCGTGATCCCGGTATAGCCCTGGTAGCTCGGATTCAGCGGCGTGGCCAGGCTGCCGGTGCTGGCGCCGGAACGGCTGATGCTGTAGCCGCCGGCGTAGATGGAGTCGCCGGCCAGCAGGTCGAGACGGCCCTGACTCGACGGCGCCAGGACCAGCGCGGTCCTGTCGCTGCGAGCGTTTTCGCGGAGTGTCGCGTTGCCATAATAGAGGCTGCCGGTCAGCGCCACGGCCGACAGCTTCGCCGGATAGACCAGCGCGGAATCGGTGTCCTGTTCCGTCCTGCCTTGGGAAACCGGGGTCAGGTTGCCTCCCGCCGATGTCAGGTCGATCGCCGTGCGTTCGGTCCACAACGAGAAACCGCTCAGGCCGTAACCCTCGACACCGCTGGCGCTGGTATAGGGGGTGCCGTTCATCAACGGCGTCCGCCCGGGATCGACCACCCCTTGCAGCACCAGGTCACCCAGGCTGTTCAGGCTGAAGGTGGCGTCGCCCGGCACCAGCGTCGGCCCGCCGTTGGCCAGGCCGAGGGTCGAGACGAAGGGATCGTAGGCGCGCCGTTCGCCCGGAACCTGATCGCTATCCAGACGACCATAGATCAGATCGATACCACCCAGGCTCGTCGCCCGGACCTGAGCATTGCCGCGCAGGTTGACCATCGCGCCGTACAGCGAACTGCCCTGATCGAAGGGCGTCAACGGGTTGAGCGCACCGCCGATACGTACGTCCATGTCTCCGCCGCCGCTCAGGGTCAGTTGGCCATCGGCGCCTACCCGGCCGCTACCGCCCACCGCCAGCACCAGCCCCTGGCTGCGCTGCGACGTTTCCTGCGGAACGCTGGACGTGCGCGCCTCGATGACGCCCGCATCGCCCGCGACCTTCAGGCTCAGATCGCCACCGCCCAGGGTGCCGATGCCGGTGAAGCCCACCTGCTGCGTGGCGGCAGCCGCTCCATCGCCGCCCGGCTGGCGCGCATAGGTGCCGAAATTGATCCACCAGGCGGTGCGGTCGGCCGTACCGGCGGTCGAACCGCTGCCCTGGCGCCAGAGCCAGTTGCCGACGGCCGCCGAGTCGTAGCCGGAGTTGGGTACGGCGCCGGACAACCGACCCAGCACATCGCCACGCAGATCGCCACCGACCGCCAGCGTCAGGTTGCCGCCCAGGGTCGGGTACCAAGTGCTGTAGAGGCTCTGTTCGCCGCCGTCCACCCATTGCTCGTAACCGCCCAGCGCCGGATCGCGCAGAACGCTGCCGCCGTCCCTGGCACGCGCCAGGTTGTAGCTGGAATCGACCGCGCTCGCGGTACCGGCGGTGTAGACTCCGAATGGCGAATCCATACGCAGGTTGCCGGCGGCGAACAGGTCGAGATCGCCAGTGCCGGTGCGCAGCACGCTGAAGCGCGAAGCGTAGGGTTCGGCTTCCAGCGCATAGTCGTCGCTGGACGCAGCGCACCAGGTCGGGAAATCGTCACAGATGGTCGGGTAGCCCAAAGCCTCCGGGTCCAGTGGGTCGCCCGGCTTGATGCCGGGGTCGCCCCATCCTGCCACCCCTTCCTCGGTCCACACCATGCCGCCCGAACTCGCGGCGCACCAGGTCGGGAAATCGTCGCAGATGGTCGGGTAGCCCAAAGCCTCCGGGTCCAGTGGATCACCGGGCTTGAGGCTAGGATCGCCCCAGTTATCCACCCCTTCCTGGGTCCATACCAGCCCACCACCCGCCGCCGGTATGCGCCGCATGCCGTAGTGCGTATCGGCGAGGCGCATCTGCCCGCTGGAACGCGGATCGGTCAGCCGCGGATCGGCCGCCTGCAGATCGGCGCCAGCCACCAGGCGCACGCTCCAGGACTGCGAACCGGCCGCCAGCATCGGCGCGATGGCCCAATTGTGCGAAACCGCACCGGCCGGGCGTACATCCACCGACGCGGCGCCATCGGGCAGGCGGATATCGCTGCCAGCCGGCAGGAAGGCCCCGGCGCGCAAGGCCAGTCCACCGGCCAGACGCACGCCGTCGACTTCGCCGCTGGCCAGCGTGGCGCGGCCGGGCAGTGGCACGCCGCCCGGCCAGGTCATCCCCGTCACGGGCGTCGCCAGCGGCAGACGGCTGCCGGCGCCGAGGCGGCTGCCGGCGGGCAGGTCCAGAGCCTCGCCGAGCAGGCTGCCGGCCGGCCGGAGCAGGTTGCCGGCGGCATCCAGCAACGCTCCCTCGAGCACCGTCCCCGCCGGCAGTTGCAGCGGCTGGCTGAGCACCGCCTCGACCGGCAGCCGGGTACCGGCGGCCAGGGTCATGGCCTTGATCGGCAGTTCGAAGTTGAGCGTCTTGCCGGCCGGGAAGAAGCTGTCGTCGTCCAGCCGCACGCCAGCCGTCGGCACCACCCGATCGCCGCCCAGGTGATCCTGGCCGGCTAGCAGCAACCAGCCCTGATCGTCGTCGGTTTCCGGCGGCGGGGCGAAACCGTCGGTGACGCTGCCGTAGATGTTCAGGTCGCCGCCGGCGCGGATCGCCAGCGAACCGGCCTCGCCGGAGCCGTATACCGAGGTTTTCGCCGTCCGCGGGTTAAGACTGGCGTAGCGATGGCCCGACAGGTCCAGGTCGCCCTGCACCACTAGGTCGCCATCGGCCGTGGCGCTGACGATCTCCAGCCCGGGGCGCAGGTGGAAAGCTTCCGCGTAGGCGGCATTGTTCAATCCGGCCAGCTTGCCGTCGAGCAGGGCGCTATTGGCCAACGCCGCCTGCATGAACAGTTCGCTCTGCTGGTGCTTGCCATCCAGGTAGGCCTGGGTGATCTCCTGGTACGGCCGGCCGTTGCTCGCCGGCAGCGCGGCGACCGGCGCGTCGTCGTAGCGCTGCACGGCGCTAAGGGTGATGGCGCGGGCACCGAGGATCTGCAGCGGCCCCCCGGCGTCGATGGCGATATCGCCCGCCATCGCCCCGCCCAGACGCGACGCGTACAGGTCGAGGGTGCCGCGGGCGACGCCATCGTTCTGCCCGGGCGCGCTTCCCGCTGCCGCCTCGGTGCCGTGGCGCAGGTCGATACGGGCACCGGCGCCGAGGCTGAGCAGCCCGTCCCCGGCGTTCAGCTCGATCAGCGCGCGGTTCGGCGAATCGATGATCTTGCCGTAGCTGTCCACCCGCAGCCGCCGCCCATGGGCATCGAGCAGCGCCTCGCCACCGATGCTCAGGCCCTGCTTGGCGGCCAGGAGGATACTGCCGACCTGCTCGCCGCTGGCGTCGAGCACGCCGTTCACGCTCAGATGGCCACCATCCAGCGACACCTCGATCGTCGAGGCCCTGACGTCGTTGCCGATGTTCAGGTCGCCCTGCTTGATCTGGAAACTGCGCGCACCGAACACCTGACCGGCATTCAGGCGCTGGTTGAGAGCGGCGAACCGGCTGTCTGGCGTACCGTCCTCGCCCAGCCGCTGGGCACGGATCTCGACGCTGCCCGCGGCGTACGGCACCAGGGTGCCGCCAGCGTCGTATTCGCCGCTGCTCGCCGCCAGTATCTGCCCTTGCAGGTCGACCACGCCGGCCGCGCTGTCCAGCGCCACCGCCGTCAGGCTACCGGCCTGGTTGTTGCTCGCCGACAGGTCGATGCGCGAAGCGCCGGCCTGGCGGATGTTGCCACCGTGGCTCAGCAGGTTGACTTCGCCGCCCCAGCTGTAGCGGGTCACGTCGTCGAAACGCAGCGCGCGCCCGGCCAGGTCGAGCTGGGCGCCGGCGCCCAGTTCCAGGTCCTCCTGCGCGGTCAGGCTCAACTTGCCGCTGGGCAGGCCGACGCGGGTGTCCAGCAGCAGGCTGGCGCCCTCCAGGGCCAGTTCGGCGCCCAGTGCACCATTGGCCAGTTCGACCGGGGTGGATGCCGCGCCGTCGCCCCCCGCGCTGACCCGCAACGCACCGCCCGCCAGCAGGCTGTTGCGTGAGCCGGCCTCGCCGGTGAGCAAGGGTGTGATCAGGTTGAGATCGCCGCCGCTGTATGCGTAGCCGCTACCAGCCCGATACTCGCCCTGGCTCTGATAGACCGCGAGGCTACCCTTGTGGTTGGCGGTGATCCGCTCGCTGGCCGCCAGGTTGACCGTGGCGAAGCCCAGCGCCAGGCGCTGGTAACTGTCGATGGCGCTGGGCTGGCTGAAGGGACCGTAGCCGAACTCCAGGCGTTCGCTGCGGATGTCCAGCGTGCCCTGGCCACTGCCGGCGCCGCCGGCGATGCCCCCGGCGGCCGGCGTCTGCGCGCCGTTCCAGATCAGGTTGGAGGTGCGGATCGAGGCGACGCTGTCGCTGTCGCCGTATCCATAGATCGCCGGGGTGCCCAGCACCAGGCGCGACAAGCGGGAGCGACCGCTGCTCGGATCGTAAGAATCGAGGCTGACGTCGCCGTAGAAGTTGAACGCGTCGCGGGCGTTCAGCACCAGCGTCTCCAGGGGCGGCGCGCCCTCCGACGCATCACCCTGCAGCAGGCGGTCGAGCACTTGCTGGTCGAGCGCCAACCCGGTCGGCAGCACACCGCGCTCGGCCAGTTCGGCCAGCAGCGCCTGCTCGCCGACATTGAAGCCGCCCGCCGCCAGGGTCAGGTTGCGGGTGCCGTAACGCACGCTGCCGTCGAGCACGAAGCGCTTGTCGGTGGCCGCGACCAGACTGCCCTCGGAATACAGCCGGGTTTCGCCGGCCACACCATCGGCAGCGGAAACGCCAAGCAGGATGTCGCCGGGACCACTGTCCGGCGTTCCGGCTTCCGGTGGCAAGACGTTCAGCACGCCGTTCGACAGGGCGAGCATGGAACGCCCTCCCGACGCATACAGGAAGCCATCCCGTGCATCGTAGGCAGCAGCCCCCCGCCCTAGGGTGACAATGGCGGCACCTTGTTCAAGGCTGATCGCCTCCCCCGGCCGATTCGCCAGGAGGAACACCTCGGGTGCGGCCAGTTCGGCGCCATTGCGCAGGACGATGCTTTGCGCGCCGTCGGTGATGTCGAAGGTGACGTAATTGCCGCCTTGCCCGTAGAGCACTGCTGGCGTCGAGCCGATCACCATGCGCGCCGCACCGAAGGCGTTGAGATCGTCGGCCCGCAGCGTCACGCCCTGGAACCCCTCGCTGGCCTGCGCGCCGGCTCCGACGATCTCGATCCGCTGGTTGTTGCCCAATACCACCAGACTACCGCCATAGCCGCCTCTGGCGGCCTGGAACAGCCCGGTGCCGTCGAACGCCAGCGCATCGGCACCGCCACCGGCGAGCAGGTCAAGGCGCAGGCTGCGCGCATCCACCGGCAGCATCGGCCGCGGGATGCCACGGCGAGCAGCATCGGCCATGGCGAAGTCGCTGTAACTCGTTTCGTTGTACTGCGAATGGCGCCGCAGCACATCCGCCGGGGTCAGCAGCACCTGGCGGAACAGTTCGTCGCGCACCCCGGTGCCGGCGAGGGACAACTGCCCGGCCAGCGACCAGGAGCCGCTGCGCATGAGCTGGGTGGGCGCTGCCCGTCCCAGCCCGGCCTGGCCGTTGAGTTCGACCCGGTACGCGCCGGGCAGCAGGGCGTAGGTCGACGGCAACAGGGTGTAGGTTCCCGCCGACAGGCCGGGCACGCCGCTACCGATGCTGATCTGCTGGCCGACCAGCGGGTCGACGGCGCCGCCTTCGGCGGCCACCGGCGCGATGCGCTGAACCCCGGGCACAATGGCGTAGATCGGATTGTCGACCAGTCCCGGCAGGTCGAAGCGGCCCTCCTCGTCGAAACGCACCAGCGGGTTGTAGCGCGCATCGGTGGAGCCACCGCGGCCGGAAACGAAACCGGCGCCGAGCAGTTCGCCGCCGCCGGAAAGATCCAGCGTCGTTCCGGACGCCACCCGTACGGAGCGGCCACCCAGGTCGACCCCGGTATCCATTATCCCCCTCTCGTTGAAGCTACCGCCGACGCCGGTCAGGGAGATTTCCTCCCCGGCATAGCGCCAGACCTGGCCGTCTACCGTGCCGCCGTAGGGCAAGGTCAGGCCGGCGCCGCTGACCGAGGTCAGGCTGCCAGACAACAACTCAACCTTGTCGGCGTTCTGGCCGATTTCCAGATAGCCCAACGGAGCGCGCACGACGCCGCCTTGAACGACGCTCGCCGCCCCCAGCGACAAGCGACCGAAGACCGCCAGGGGCTGCTCTGGCGTCGTCGCGTCGCTGCGCTCGATACGCAAGCTGCGCGCCGGGTCGAACGCCGCAGCGGCGCCATCGGCCTGGTAGCCGTAGCCGGCGAGAATACGCGCGCCCGCCCCGGTGCCCGGATAGAGCTGCGCAGCACGGATGAGCAGATCGCCGCCACTGAGCACCTGGGTGTTGATGCGCTCTACGGGCGTCGCGTTCCCCGCCAGCAAACGCATGTCGCCCGTGCTGGACAGCTCGACCCGGTCGAAGCCACGTCGGTCGATCATCTGCGTCCCGCCACTGGCGTCACGGAAACTACCGTGCGAGCCGAAGACCAGGCTGTCGCGTATATCCAGCACCTGCGCTCTGGCTTCGAAGAGCGCCTCGCTAGGTTGCCTGGAAACCTCGAACAGGCCGGTCGACAGCGGCTGGGTTTCGTTGTTCTCCGCCGCTTCGTTGACGAACGCTCCCGCCAACAGCAGCGACGGTGCCGACAACCTGACCCGGCTATCGCCGGCGGCGCCTTCGCCAAGCCCCAATGCCCCGCTGTAGAGGCGCAAACGTTGCGCCAGGGACAGCTCCAGATCGCCGGCGAAACTCAGCAGGCCGCCGCTGAACAGGGTCAGGTCACCGAACCCGCCATCCTGTACCTGGCTCGCCGCCAGGCGGCCATGGCCATAGGCATAGTTTCGCCCTTCCCCGGCGGCTTCGCGCTGCTGGCCGACGATCAGCTCGCGCGGGCGCAATACCTGGTCGGTCGCCAGGCTGGTCAGGTAGTTCGGCGTGGCCAGCGCCAGCGTCAGGCTGCCGGCGGCGGCACCTTCCCCGCCGGCGAAGGCGCGCAGGTCACCATCCAGGTACAAGCCGTTGGCCGACGCCAGGGAGATACTGCCGCCGGCGCTGCTGACCCGGGTCTGGCCGACCCCGGGCACGTCCAGCAGCGCCTGGGTGCCGGAGGCATCCAGCAGGCTTCCCGGGCGCAGGTCGATGAACAGTTCGGCGGCATCGGCCTTGCCGCTGGCATGTTCGACCGTGCCGCCGATGACAATGCTGCCACCATCGGCCACCTGGCCGTAGCGCCGCCCCTGGAAGTCCAGCGCGGTCGCAGCGCGTGCGGCGACATCGAGCACACCCTGCTCGCCAACGCGGATGGCGCGCTGGTGGCCGACGCTCTCGACCTGGTCGCGCACCGGATCGGGCAACGCCACGCTGCCCAGTTCGATCGAGCCGCCCCAGGCGTTCAGGCGACCATCGACGCTCAACTGGCCGACGCTGCGCAGCTCGATGCGCCGGCCGGGATCGACCTCCAGCAGGCTGCCACCACCGACGTCGAGGACGCTGTCGGCCACCTGCCCGGCACCACTCTGGCGGCTGCCGGCCTGCAGGAACAGGCTGGCGCCGGGACGCTGGCGCAGCTCACCGTCGGCCGGCCGCTCCTCGTATAGCGGCGTCAGCCAAGGCTCCAGCGCGAGCAGCGGGTCGGCGCCGCTGGCGACGCTGACGGCGTCGTCGCGGAAACGGTACAGCGGACGCAGCACCTTCACCTGTGCGCCTTCCGCCACTTCCAGTCCCTGCTCGCCGATCACCTGGTAACTGGCGAAGCCCTTGTCGAAGAACCCGGCGGCCAACGCCAGGGTGCCGTCCTGCGCCGCCGCGCCAATGCTCACCCGCGGCGCCTGGACGCTCAGGGTGCCGGCGCCGGCGACGCCATGGCCGGCCAGTTCGCCGCCCAGTTGCAGGCGGCCGTCACCTGCCGCCGAGCCGGTATTGGCCGACAGCGTCAGGTCGCCGCCCTTGCCGCCCACCTGTTTGCCATCGGCGAGCAGCGCGGCCCCGGACGACACGTCGATCCGGCTGCCATCGCCCAGCGACAGGTCGCCGCTGCTACGCAGGGAAATCCGCCCGCCGTCGAGATGAGCTCGATCGGCATCCACGCCGCCCTGCGCCTGGTTGCTCCAGAGGCCACGCGCATCCAGCGTCACGCCATCGCCCAGGGTCAGGGCGGCACGCTGGCCGGCGGCGGGGGTGAGATAGGTATCGATCCGCTCGCCACGGGCTACCTCCACCTGCTCCAGCACGTTGCCCAGGCGCAAACTGCCGGCGCGCGCCGTGAGGTCGGCGTTCACCTCGACCTCGGGCGCGTACAGGACGATCTCGCCGCCATCGCTGACCTGCAGGGCATTGTCCACCGCGATCCGCTCACGGGCGGCCACGCGCAGCGCCCCCAACTCGAAACCCGACAGCCGTTCGCTGTCGAGCAGGAGGACGCCCCGCTGTTCGTCGGCCAGCGCGGTATCCAGGTCCAGGTTCGCCGCCAGCGGCTCGCCGCCATCGGCCAGGCGCACCTGCTGCAGGGTCGGCGCAAGGTTGTACAGCACGTTGCCGCTGGCACTTTCGTAGCGCGGGGTATAGCTGCCCACGATCAGCTCGGCGCCGCGCGCCACTGCGTTCTGCGCCTGCTGGTAGCCATCCGCGCCCGGCTGCGGCGCGCGCACCTGGCGCTCGCCCTGGAATACCTTGCCGAGCAGGTCGCCCTCGAGCACCGCCGAAGCGGTGCCAACCACCAGGCGGCCAGCATCGCGGCCGACCATGTAGCCGCTCTCGTAACGGCTCTGCGGGGCGATCAGCGGATTGTAGAAATAGCGCGTCTGCCCCCAGCGCGGGCTGCTGTCCTCATAGCCGCGGTAGATGCCCTCGTAGAGCAGGTCGCCGGGGGCGCGGGAGATTTCGTAGAGACGTCCGTCGCTGCCCTTGAGCCAGGTCTGCCGGATCAGGCCGCCCTGCACATCGAGGGACCCGCCGGAGAGGTTGACCGTCGAGCCGGGCTGGCTCACCAGCTCGCCACCGGTGAAGGTCAGGGTGCCGCCCTGGGCCATCCACTCGCCGGCCGAATGGTTGCGCGTGCCAAGGTAGCCACCCAGTTCCAGCAGGCCGCCGGCGGTATACCAGCGATCGGTGGCGTAGCCGTTGGTGCCGGCCGGAACCAGGACCAGTTCGCGGGCATCGACCCAGACATCATTGCTGGCCAGTCCGCCGCCGTCGCGGTTGACCGGCGCGTCGCGCTGCTCGTTGCCCTGGACATTGATCTGGATGTTGTTGCTTTCCATCGCCACCTTCACCCCGACGGCGCCGGCGACGTCCACCTGCGCGCCGTCGCGCAGCAGGCTCCGGCCCGCCGCGCTGACCGCCACCTGGCCGCCGCTGGCCAGGGTCAGCGAGCCGCCCTGGAAATCCACGCTACCGCCGCTGACGATTTCGACCCGCGACTGCTCGCTGCGATCGGCGACCCGGCTGAGGTTGTCGAAACGACCGATCACGTTGTTGGTCGGCGTGGTGCCATCCAGCGCCTGCTGGGCGGCATCGCGCTGGCTGTCGAGGGCGCCGGCGCCGCTGGCGTCGACCAGCACCGCGGTGGTGCTGCCCTCGCCCAGGACCACGCTGCCCCTGGCGTCGCTGGCCGAGTTGAGCAGGTGGATGGTGCCGCGCACGTCGGTTGAGCTACTGGACAGAGCGACGCCCTCCTGGCGGACCTGGCGCCCGGTCAGGGTGATGTCGCCGGTGGCCGCCTGGATCAGACCCTGGTTGACCACCCGGCCGGCGGCGCTGTCAGCGGCCAGGGAGGTGGCCACTTCATTGCCGCGGGTGGTGGAGCGCAGGTTGCCATCGGTGCCGACGCCACGGCGAATGTAGAAGCTGTCGCCCGCCGCCAGGGTGGTCTGGCCCTTGGGCGTGACGATCTGCCCGGCGTTCTCCACCTCGCTGCCGAGCAACAGCACGTAGCCGCCCGCCGCGGTGGAGCTGGCCGGATTGGCGGTCTGCAGCAAGGCGCCCTGCTCCACCCGTACCGCGCCGGCGGCGTCGGTGAAGCTCGGCTGGCTGCCGTTGGCGTCGAAATACAGGCCGCGTTCGCGGAACTGGCTGTCGCTGATGGCTGCGGCGGCGACGGCCAGGTTGCGTACGTTGACCTGGCTGCTGCCGCTGAACACCACACCGTTGCGGTTGGCCACCATCACCGTACCGTCGGCCTTGATCTGGCCCTGGATCTGGCTCGGCCGGGCGCTCGGGTCGTTGACCCGGTTGAGCACCGCCCAGTTGCTCTGCTGGTCGAACTGCAGGGTGGTCTGCCGGCCGATGTTGAAGGTTTCCCAGTTGAGGATCGCCCGATCCGCGGTTTGCTCGACCGTCACCGTGGTACGCCCGTCGGCCTGCGACTGCACTGGCGCCTTGGCGTTCTGCCAGGCCTGCTCGAAAGGCAGGGAAGCGTCTACTTTCAGGCCGCCCTCGCCCAGGCCGTCCGGGATGTCCGTCGGCGCCGCCAGCGCGGCCTGGCGTCCCGCCGCCTGGGCGGCCTGCTGCGCGGCGATGGCCGCCACGGTGTTGTTGAGGTTTTGCAGCGAACGCTGCAACTGCTGGTTGACCTTCTGCTGCTGGGCCAGCGGCGGTGGCGTCATGCCCGGCAACTGCGCACTCGGACGCGCCGCCCCGGCGCTCTGCTGGGCGCCCTTGGCGGCGAACCAGGCGGCGCTGAACGGCTGGGAAGCCTGGGCGCCACCTGCAACCATGAGCAAGGCGATGATCTGCGCCAGCGGTTTCAGCCGCGGCAAGCCGCCATCGAGCGAAACGGTGACGGGGGACGACGGCACGAACGGACGAGACGGCATGACGCGAGATTCCTTGGGCGTGTTCAACTCGACGCGTCGGCTTGCCAACGCGCATTCCTGATAGAAAGACAGCCCGCAACCGGGCGGGCCGAAGTCTTGTCACGGAAAGTTCATGGAAAGCGGCTAAGCGCCGGAAAAAAGAAACCGGCAGTGCTTGCGCACCGCCGGTCTCCGCTATCGCCCGTGGACTGGAGCGTCTTAGAGCGGACGGCCGATACCGTTGCAGACGTTGGAATGGCCGATGTACAGGTTGTTGGTGGAGGTTAGGAACGACTGGCGTACGGCAAGCTTCCAGGAAGCCGGCAGCGGCACGAAGCGATGGTTGGTGATCGCGGTGTCGTTGTTGACGCTGGCGCCGTAGTGACGGGTGAAGAAGTCGCGCACCTGCTGGGTCTGGGTAGCGTCGGCGTAGCACTGGCTGAAGATCAGGTTGGTGAAGCCGAGGATCGGATAGCCGGTGGTCGGATAAGGACGGACGCTCGGATCGGTCGCACTGGCAGTGGCGGCGAAGACCGGCACCCAGTTGTTCGGGTCTGAACGCTGTGCGGTGGTCGGCGGGGTAACGGCACCGATGGCTGCCGAGACGTTGGCCGGAGCCGGCGATACGCCGCGCACCTGGGCGACCTTGGTGGCGTCGTCGAGGCCGGCCAGCGTCGGCGCGGCGAAGTCCGGGCTCATATAGGTGATGCGGCCTTCGGCGGCGTTGAGCGTATTCATCACGGCCTGGCTGCCCTGGGCCGATATGGCGCCAGCCGGCAGGCCGCCGGAGAAGCTGTTACCGAAGCTGGTGGTGATGGCGAAGGTGCCACCTTCGAGGGCGCTGGAGCAAGAGGCGTTGAGGAAGCGGGTGAACAGTTCGGTAGTGCCGCTGCTCTCGGAACGGTAGACCACTGTGATGGCGCCGCTACGGCCCGATCCGGGAATCTGGCTCCAATCGGTCAGACGGCCGGAGAAGACACCGCAAAGGGTGTTCACGTCTGCGAAGTTGACGGCGTTGCTACCTGACTTGTTGAACGGCAGAGCGACCGAAGTAGCTACCGACGGCACTTGGATCAGCGGTCCCCAGGCGGAGCCATGGGCGCTCAGATAGGGGGTGGTTTCGCCGCTCGGGTTCAACTTGGAGTCGCTGCCGGCCCAGTGCACGTTCTTGTTGGTGGTGCCGGCGACGAACTTGGTGTAGTCGTTGTTCAGGAAGGCCGCCTTGCCGTTGCCACTGCCTACGCCGATGTAGGCGGCAAAGCCGGCGGTCAGGACGCCGGGCTCCTGGTACAGCTGTTGCGGCAGGGTGGCGCCACCGCCGTTGATGTCGGCCATGGCTTGGGCGGATACGAGGGCGGCCACGCTCAGCGAGGCAGCGATCAGAGAGCGCTTGAACATGAAGAATCTCCTTTCATCGTGGTGTTGGTACGTTGAGGAAGTCGTCTTGCATGAGGCGGCGCCGTGCTTGCCGGGCTTTGCATCCCTAGCCGGTCGAAGGGGCCGCTGGGGATAAAACTCGCAAGTTCCGGTGACAGATCGGGGAAAAAATCTCGGGAGCATCGAATTGTTTTCGCAGCCTTTCCTCGGGTGTTCGCAGGCTCTGCGCCGGGCCTTTTCGCGGGACCTGCGAGGTTCCGCGAGCGCCTCCCGGCGGCCGGCCCGCGACGGCCATGGCGCGCCCTCGGGGCAACCTCGCTGAAACATGCACCCGAGCCCTGGCGAGGGGCCACACGGGTTGATGACAGCGAGAGGAAGGCCGGCTTGCACAAGCCCCTCCCGTAGGGCGGATTACGCCAGCGGCGTTATCCGCCGATACCTCTCTTCGGAAGACTGCTGAGACGCCCCATCCCCACGGCGGATAGCCGCGAGCGGTTAACCGCCCCGCACGGGAAGGGCTTGTTCAGGCACGGACTACTGGACCAGCTGGTTCATCTCGATGATCGGCATCAGCACCGCCATCACGATGGTCAGCACCACCCCGCCCATGACCACGATCATCAGCGGCTCGAGCAACGCGGTCATGCCCATGGCGCGGCGCTCGATGTCGCGCGACAGGGTCTGCGCCGCGCGGTCGAGCATCGGCGGCAGCGCACCGGTCTTCTCGCCGCTGGCGATCAGGTGGGTGAGGATCGGCGGGAACACCTGCCGCGTGCGCAGCGCCGAGGCCAGCGAGACACCTTCGCGAACCTGCGCGGTGGCCTCCTCCACCGCCTGCGCGAGGCAGTCGTTGGCCAGCGTCTGGCGCGCCGCATCGAGCGCGCGCAGCAGCGGTACGCCGGCGCTGCCGAGGATCGCCAGGGTGGAGGCGAAGCGCGCGGTATTCACCCCGAGCACGAAGCGACCGAGCAGAGGCAGGCGCAGCACTCGCCGGTGCCAGCCGAGCCGCGCCTGCGGGTCGCGCAGGTACAAGCGCCAGCCCCAGTAAGCGCTACCGATGGCGCCGGCGCAGAGCCAGCCCCAGGCGCGCACGAAGTCGCTGGCCTGGAGCATCGCCCGGGTCAGCGCCGGCAGGTCCTGGCGCGCCTGGGAGAAGGCGCTGACCACCTGCGGCACCACGTAGCCGAGGAGGAAAATGACGATGCCGATGGAGACCACGCCGACCACCGCCGGGTAGATGAACGCGGTGAGGATCTTGCCGCGCAGGGCGTTGCGTTCCTCGATGTAGTCGGCCAGGCGCTCCATCACCTGGGCCAGGTCGCCGGACTCCTCGCCCGCAGCCACCAGCGCCCGGTAGATTTCCGGGAAGTCCCGCGGCCGTGCGGCAAGGGCGTCGGCCAGGCGCATGCCGCCGCGCACGTCGCTGCGCACGGCGCTCAGGGTCTGGGCGATGTGCTTGCGCTCGGCCTGGTCGAGGGTGGCGCTCAGCGCCGCCTCCAGCGGCAGGCTGGCGGCCAGCAGGCTGGCCAGCTGGCGGGTGGCCCAGGCCAGGTCGCCGTCGGACAGGCGCGGGGCGAACAGCGCGCCCGCCCCTTGCCCGGTCCCGCCGCCAGCCTGCTCGCGGACCTCCAGCGGGGTCAGGCCGCGGGCGCGCAGTTGGCCGAGGGCGCCACGCTGGCTGTCCGCCTCCAGGGTGCCGGTCTCGATCCGGCCCTGGGCGTCGGCGGCTTCGTAACGGAAGGTCTGCATCAGGCGTCCCGGGTCACGCGGAGGATTTCCTCCAGGGTGGTGGAGCCGCTGGCGATCCAGCGCTCGCCGTCCTCGCGCATGCTGCGCATGCCGGCCGCGCGGGCGGCTTCGCGGAGATCCTGCTCGGCGCGGCCCTGGTGGACCAGGCGGCGGATCTCGTCGTCGATCACGAACAGTTCGTGGATGCCGGTGCGCCCGCTGTAGCCGGTCTGGTTGCAAGCCGGGCAGCCGACCGCGCGCCAGCCGCCGTCCTCTTCGACCCGGCAATGCGTGCACAGGCGCCGCACCAGGCGCTGGGCGAGTACGCCAAGCATCGACGAGGCGAGCAGGAACGGCTCGACGCCCATGTCCACCAGCCGCGTCACTGCCGACACCGCGTCGTTGGTGTGCAGCGTGGCCAGCACCAGGTGCCCGGTGAGCGAAGCCTGCACGGCGATCTGCGCGGTCTCCAGGTCGCGGATCTCGCCGATCATGATGATGTCCGGGTCCTGCCGGAGGATCGCCCGCAGGGCTACGGCGAAGGTCATGTCGATGCGCGCGTTGACCTGGATCTGGCTGATCCCCGGCAGGTCGTACTCCACCGGGTCCTCGACGGTGAGGATGTTGCTGGTGCTGGCGTCGAGCCGCGCCAGGGCGGCGTAGAGGGTGGTGGTCTTGCCGCTGCCGGTGGGCCCGGTGACCAGCACGATGCCGTGCGGCTGGCGGATCAGGTTGTCCAGCGGCGCCAGCACGCCGGGAGCCATGCCCAGGGTCTCCAGCCTCAGGCGTCCGGCCTGCTTGTCCAGCAGGCGCATCACCACCCGTTCGCCGTGGCCGGTGGGCACGGTGGAGACGCGAATGTCGATCGGCCGCCCGGCTACCCGCAAGGCGATGCGGCCGTCCTGGGGCAGGCGTTTCTCAGCGATATCCAGCTGCGCCATGATCTTGATCCGCGACACCAGCGCCGCGTGCAGCGCCTTGCGCGGCGCGACCACGTCGCGCAGGGCGCCGTCGACGCGGTAGCGCACCACCGAATGGGTCTCGAAGGGCTCGATGTGGATGTCGCTGGCCTCATCGCGCGCGGCCTGGGTCAGCAGCGCGTTGATCATGCGGATCACTGGCGCGCCATCCTGGGTGTCGAGCAGGTCGGTAACCTCGGGGATATCGTCCATCAGGCGGTCGAGGTCGACCTCGCTCTCCGCCGCGCCGACCACCGCCGCGGCGCTGCCGGTATCGGAGTAGGCGCTGGCCAGCAGGGTGTCGAGCTCGTCGTCGCGGACGCTCTCCAGGCTGGCCGGCGCATGCCGCTGGCGCACCTCGCTGATCGCCCAGCCGGGCGTGCGCGGGCTGACCAGCAGGGTCGCGCCATGCTCGCCCGGCCGCAGCAAGGCGCGCTGCGCCTTGGCCCAGGCGTAGGGCAGCAGGCTCATAGCGGCGCCGCCTCGCCCAGCGGTACCGCGCGCAGCGGCCGCGGGCTCGGGCGCAAGTCGTAGGCGGCCTGCGGGATGCCCTGCTGCGTCGGCGGCAGCACCGGAGCCTGCATGTCGCCGACGCTCCAGTCGTGGCGCGGCTGCACGCGCTGCTGGGCGCGGCGGATGAAGTCGTAGCGGTTGAGGGTGATGCTGCGGCCGGCGGCGGCGTCGCGGACGATGTAGGGACGCAGGAAGACCATCAGGTTGGTCTTGGTCCGCGAGCGCTTCTGGTAGCGGAACAGCGAACCGACGCCGGGGAGGCTGGAGAGTCCGGGAACACCGTCGGTGTTGTCCTGCACGTTGTCTTGCAACAGGCCGCCGAGGACCATGATCTGGCCGTCGTCGAGGAGGATGCTGGTATCGATCGCGCGCTTGTTGGTGACCACCCCGGCGGCGGTGCTGGCGCGCTCGTCGACGCTGCTGACCTCCTGGTAGACGTCGAGCTTGACCGTTCCTCCCTCGGAGATCTGCGGACGGATGTTCAGCTTCAGGCCGACGTCCTCGCGCTGGATGGTCTGGAACGGGTTGTTGCTGGTACCGCCGCCGTCGGTGACGTACTGGCCGCTGACGAAGGGTATGGTCTGGCCGACCATGATGCTCGCCGACTCGTTGTCCAGGGTCAGCAGGTTCGGGGTCGACAGGACGTTGGTGCCGCCGCGGCTCTTCAGCGCCCGGGCGAGCACCTTGAGGTCGAGGATCTTGCCGATCCCGGGGATGTCCACGGTGCCATCCACCAGGCCGATGTTGAGCCCCTTGGGCAACACGTCGATGGTGTTCTTGCCGGCCGTGTTCAGCGCCGACTGGCCGAAGTTGACCCCGCCGAACACGCCGTTGCCGCCGAGGTTGCCGGCCTGCCACTGGATGCCGAACTCGCTGGAGTCGTCTTCGCTGACCTCGACGATCAGGCTTTCGATCACCACCTGGGCGCGGCGCTGGTCGAGCAGGTCGATGACTTCGCGGAGGTTGCGGTACAACGGCTCGGGTGCGGAAATCAGCAGGGTGTTGGTGGTGGCGTCGGCCTGTACGGTGACCCCGCCGGCGGAGAACGCCGAGTTCTCCTCGCCCATCGCACCGGGTCCGGCGCCGCCCTGGCCGCTGCCCATCGCACCATAGGCGCCGCCGCTGCGGTTGCTGCCGCCCAACCCGCTGGAACCGCTGCCCGTGGTATTGCCGCTGCTCCCCAGGCCCTGGCTACCAGTACCGCTATTGCCGCCACCGAGCATGCCGCCGCCGCTCAGGCGCGCGCGCTGCTGGTCGCCCTCGTTGCCCTCGCCGCCGCTGTCGCCGGTGATCAGCCCGCGCAGGGCCTGGGCCAGGCGGGTCGCCTGGGCGTTGCGCAAGTAGACCACATGGAGGTTGCCGGGATTGCTTTGCACGCTGTCCAGCTTGCCGATCAGGTCGCGCGCCAATTGCGTGCGCTCTGGGCTCGGCGAGCGGATCACGATGCTGTTGGAGCGTGGGTCGGCGAGCACCACGGTCTTCTGGCCCTGCTCGGCGCCGCCGCTGCCCTGGCTGTCGAGCAGTTCGGAGACGGTGCTGGCGATGTCCACCGCGATGCCGTTCTGGATCGGCACCACGTCGGTGTCGCTGGCGCTGGGGATGTCGATGCTGGCGATGATCCCGGCGACCCGGTCGAGGTTTTCCGCGTAGTCGGTGACCACCACGGTGTTGTTCCCCGGATAGGCATTGATCGGGTTGTTCTGCGCGACGATCGGGCGCAGTACCGGGATCAGGTTCACCGCGTTCTCGTAGCGCAGGCGGAAGGTCCGCGTGACCATGCCGTTGGCCGCCGGCCGGTCGGCGCCGTAGACCGGCCCGCCGAGCAGCTTGGCGTCGGCCTCCGGCACCACCTGGCTGACCCCGTCGACGTCGACCACGCTGAAGCCCTGCATGCGCAGGGCGCTGGTGAGCATGCGGTAGGCGGTGCGCGCCGGCACCTGGCCTTCGGAAACCAGGGTCAGCTTGCCCTTCACCCGCGGGTCGACCAGGAACTGCCGGCCGGTGGCGCGCGACAGCGCGCGCACCACCGCTTCCACCTCGGTATCGACGAAATTCAGGCTGACCGGCTGCTCGCCGAGTTCGGCCGCTGTCGCTGAGACCGGAGCCACGCCACCGGAGCGCGCTACGCCGCGTCCGGCACTCAGCGCGCGGCGGGCCTGCTCGGCCTGGGGCCGCTCGCGGACGTCGGCGCTGCGCAACGGCGCACCGGAGCGGACACTGCTCAGCGGCCGACCGACTTCCTCGTCGGCCGGGGGCACGCCGGGGACCTTCGGCGTCTCGCTACACGCCACGACCAGTAGCGCGCCCAGCGCCACGCCCAGTACAGGCCAACGACGCCGGGCATGGTGGAAAGCTGATTGCCTCATGGGGAATCCTTGGGAGCGGAAGTCGACTGCAAATGGATCGAGGCGGACACCAGCCCGCCGGACAGCTCGTTCGAAGAGCCGGAGCGCTCCTCGGAAGGAGCGTCGAGACGCGTCACCTGCGCCTCGCTGACGCTCAGGCGCAACGCTGCCGGGCTGCGCGCCAGCCAGCGCAGCAAGGCCTCGCCGGACACGCTGGCGAAGTCCAGTTGCCATTGGCCCGGTTGCGGGGCGTCCAGTTGGAAACCGTCGAGTCCCTGATCGCGCAGGCTGCGACGGATCGCCTCGGCGTCCGCCGTACCGCTCAGGGTCGGACCGCGCAACGCCTCGACCTCACGCAACACGCCGTCCACCGCCGCAGCCTGCGCACGCAGGCGCGGCAGTTCGGCTTGCCAATGCTCGATCCGCGCCAGCGGCGGATCGACGAACACTTGCCAGGTCAGCGCCAGGCATAGCGCCAGGCCACCGCCGGCGAGAATCTTGCGCTCGCGCGGCGCCAGTTGCCGCCAGTAGGCCTGCAATCGCAGCAGCAGGGGACTCCAGCGCTGCGCCGGAGTATTCAGCAGGCCCGCCAGGCGCTTATTCATCTTCATCGGCAGCCGCCTCGGCAGTGCCACTGTCTGCCGCGCCAGCGGCCGGCGCTGGCGGCGCTTCCATGGCGCGCACCTGCCAGCCCTTGTCGGAGGCATCGGCCTGCAACCCGTGCTTGCCCAACTCGCCCTGCCAGGCAGCGGCATCGCCGCCTGGCGGTCCCGGCAGCAGCTCCAGGTCCAGTTCGCCGGCGTGGTAGTCCAGTCGTTGCAGGCGCCCGGCGAGGAACGGCATCGCCTCGCCGGCGCCATGCAGCAGCGCGGCCAGTCCCGGTGCGGCATCGCCATCGGCCTTGCCGGCCAGATAGGCGTCGCGTCGCTCGCGAGCCTGGCGCAGCGGATCGAGCACCACCGGCAGTTCCGGGAAGGCCTGCTGCACGCGTTGACTGCTCTGCCGTTGCAAGGACTGGCCCTGCTCGGCCAGTTGCCCGGCGTACAGGTTCAGACCGGCGACCCACACCAGCAAGGCCAGGGCAGCGCAGAACAGGGGCATCTTCCAGGTGCCGTTGCCGGCGCTCGTCGCCGGCGCTTTCAGCGCCAATCCCCACGGACTGGCGGGCCCGCTCCAGCGCAGCGCTTCGTCCAGCGCCTCGGCCCGCTCCAGGGCTGCGGAGCGCCACGCCGGTCGCTCGCCCAGCCAGAACAGCCGCAACTCCTGCGGGACCTCAGCGAGGCCCTGCTCCGGCAAGGGATGGACCACAGCGTCGCTCAGCGAGCGGCGCAACAGCAGATGGCCGTCCCACTCGCCGGCCACCCAAGCGTCATCGCGCAACGGCAGGAGGAACGGCGCGGCCTGCACCTCCCGCACGTCGAGCCGCAGCCGCTGTACGGCCTGCTCCAGCGAGGCCAGCGCCGACGCCTCCAGCCACCCCAAGGTCAGGCGCCCGTCGGCGCCGCGCGGGCCGTGGGCCAGGCGTAGCTGCGCCGGATCGCCGAGGACCAGCGCCTCGGCCGCACAGTTCACCGCGGCGGCAAGCTTCGCCGCAGGCAGCGCCGGCAGTTCGAGACTGACCAGGCGGCAATCGCGCGGATGCAGGAACAGCGCCACCGGCAACCCCTGGCGCCGCCGCGCCAGTTCCGCGAGCGAGACCTCGATTCGTTCCTGCACCGCGCCGCGCGCATCCAGGCGCAAACAATGCAGCGGCGCCGCCTCGGCGAACTCGCTCAGCGGCGGCAGCAGGCAACGCCAGGCGGCCTTCATGAGCCCACCCTCATCCAGTTGACCGCCGTGCTTTCACCGGCCTTGCGCTGCACCAGGGCTTGCAGGCGCACCTCTTGCCGGTCGCGCCGAGCATAGGCGGTGAGCAGGAACCAGTCGCTGGTGATCCCGACCTTCACCGACTGCGCCTGCAATTGCGGCATGTTCAGGCGGTTGACGAAGTCGCCGCGATTGAGGAACCAGCGGCCCCGGTCGCGCTCGCCGAGCACCCGCCGCGCCTGGTCCAGCCCGAGGCCGGGGACACAGGCGGCGAGCACTTCGGCGCGCGCGGTGTTGCCGTTGATCCAGGTGGTTTCGGGCAGGATGGTGACGTAGGGTCGCAGGCGTTCCAGGGTCGCCGGCGGAATGCCCAGCCGCGCCAGGTCGTCGA
Organism: Pseudomonas sp. TZ252; assembly: GCF_056110345.1. Taxonomy (NCBI): domain Bacteria; kingdom Pseudomonadati; phylum Pseudomonadota; class Gammaproteobacteria; order Pseudomonadales; family Pseudomonadaceae; genus Pseudomonas; species Pseudomonas sp. TZ252. The sequence goes on from NZ_CM148566.1 coordinate 958,332, forward strand.
GACGCCTGAGCGCCGGCATGCGCGCCGGAAGCGCACGCAACACGGCGCCCGGCGAAGTCTCGCGGCCGCTGTCGAAGCCTGCGGGTTGCGTCTCGGCCGGCGGCGCTTCGGCGGGCAGCCGTGCATAGGAGGCGAGTACCCGCTCGACGATCAGCCGCGCCTCCTTCGGGCGCACGTCGAGCAGACCGGCGAGGCGTTCGAAGTTCGCTCGCTCCTGGAGATCGGGGCGCTGGTCGACCAACAGGTTGCGCAGGTTGAACTTGCCCTGCTCGTCTTCCAGTTGGCCGTTGAACGGCAATTCGGCGCTGCTCAGACGCAAGCCACGCATCGGTTGCGCCCAGCGCTGGTCAAGGCGGGTCAGCGGGTCGCGGCGGCTGTCCTCGAGCAGCAATTGGCGGCTCCATTCCAGGCCGCCGCGCAGCATCCAGCCGGCCTGGATGCGTAGCTGCTCGCTTTCCAGGGCGCGGATGAATGCGCTCTGGCGGGCGATCAGGCCGGCGGCTATGACCGCGACCACGGTGACGATCAGCAGCGCGCTGATGATCGCCATGCCGCGCTGGCGATGACCGTTCATGGCGCGCTCAGAGCTGCCAGGAGCCGATGTCGGCGTTGATGCCCTCGCCGCCCGGCTGCCCGTCGGCGCCGAGGGAGAACACGTCGATCTCGCCGTTCACGCCGGGATTCAGGTACTGGTAGGGCTTGCCCCAGGGGTCGTTGGGCAGGCGCTCCAGGTACGAGCGCCAGTTGCTTGCCGAGGCATCGGCAGGGCGCTCCGCGAGCACCTTCAAGCCCTGCGCCTGGCTCGGATAGCGGCCCTGGTCGAGGCGGTAGAGCTTGAGCGCCTGCATCAGCCCGGAGATGTCCTGGCGCGCCGCGGTAGCGCGGGCCTGGTCGGGACGGTCGAGCACCTTGGGCACCACCATCGCGGCGAGGATGCCGAGGATCACCACCACCACCATGATCTCGATCAGGGTGAAGCCCCGCTGTCCCCGATGTCCTTTCGGGCTGGAGCTGAACTGCACGACATCCATCTCGACACTCCTCGGCATGGTTCGATTCGCCGCGGATTGTTTCAGGAAGATATGTCAACGATATTGAAAATCCTCGGGTGCGCCGCTCTTCCGGAGGCGCCCGCAAGGCCCTGGAGCCGGGCTTTCCGGCAGGCGCCGGGGATGGCTCGCGGGAGCGCCCTCCCGAGCTTTTGTCAGGGATCGGTCAGATTTCCCGGCTAGCCTGGAAGTCCCCTTTCGCCGACCTTTCCGCGATGTCCACGCGCCTGTCTTCCCGCGGTTTCACCCTGATCGAAGTGCTGGTCGCGCTGGCCATCGTCGCCATCGCCCTGGCCGCGGCGATCCGCGCGGTGGGCCTGATGACCGACGGCAATGGTCTGTTGCGCGACAAGTCGCTGGCCCTGCTGGCAGCGGAGAGCCGGCTCGCCGAGCTACGCCTGGGCGTCGGCACGGCTCCGGGAAACAGTGATTTCGAATGCTCCCAGGGCCGCCTGCGGTTGTACTGCGAACAACGCGTCGAGGCCACCGACGACCCCGCGCTACTGTGGGTGGAAATCCGTGTGCGCACGCAGCGCGAACAGGCGGTGCCGCTGGCGCGCCTGAACACCCTGCTGAGCCGCTCCCGGTGATCTCAACCGCGCTTGAGGGTAGCCAGCGGCGGCGGTTCGGCGAGCCGCTGCATGGCCACCCGGCGAACCTCGCCGTTCTGCTCGATGAGCACCGCGTCGGCCTCGATCCGCCGCACCTTCGCCGCACGTGCCAGGACCTCGCCCTCGCGATAGGCCTGGGCCGGCGCGCCGTTCACCGAGAGGATGGCGATCGCCGCGGGACCACCGCTGATCAATCCCGCCAGTTGCACCTCGACCTCACTGGAAGGCGTCGCGAACCAGCGTTGAGCGGCGCCCTCGCCGCTGGGCGGCGGAACGTCGGCGACCTCGGCCTGGACCACGCCGGGAATCGGCGCCAGCAACAGATAGCCCCAGAACAGCAGGCCGGCGAGGATCGCCAGCACGGCGGCGAACTGGACCAGGCGGGGCGGATCGATACGGGGCATGGCCGGCATGGCGGGCTCTCCTGGCGTCTGGGCGACGGGCGCCACGAACGGCGCCCCGGCACCAGCCTAGCGCGGAATTCTCTCCGTTATGTTTCACACGCCGATCATCTTCGTCGGGCACTCTGGAAACCTCTCTCTTCGCGGAGCGGCATCCGGTGAGGCGACCCCGGCAAGGCGGTTTCACCCTGATCGAACTGATGGTGGTGCTGGTAATCGTCGGCATCGCCACGGCGGCCATCAGCCTGAGCGCCCGCCCCGACCCGACGGGCCTGCTGCGCCAGGATGCCGCGCGCCTGGCGCGGTTGCTGGAAATAGCCCAGGGCGAAGCGCGGGTACGCGGTACGCCGATCCTCTGGCAGCCCAGCGCCAAGGGCTATCGCTTCAGCCCGCAGGCCTATCGCGGCAAGACCGACGCCTTCGCCGCCGACACCGAATTGCGCGCGCGCGACTGGCAGGCCGCGCCGCTGCGGGTCAGCGTGCGCCCGCCGCGACCGGTGTTGCTGGACGCCGAATGGATCGGCGCGCCGTTGCGGATAACGCTCTCCGACGGCCAACACAGCGTCACCGTGCTGCGCGAGGCGAACGGCCATGTCCGGGTACGCTGAACGCGCGACGACGCGGCGCCGGCAAGCCGGCTTCACCCTGATCGAGGTGATGGTCGCGATCATGCTCATGGCCATCGTCAGCCTGATGGCCTGGCGCGGCCTGGACAGCATCGCCCGGGCCAGCGCGCACCTGGAGGACAGCACCGAGCAGGGCGCCGCGCTACTGCGCGCGCTGAACCAACTGGAGCGCGACATCGCCCTGCACAGCGCCATCCGGGAGGAGACCGGCCTGCCCAGCGGCGACGAGCCGATCCGGGCCGGCGACAGCCTGCCGCCCGGACTCGCACTGAAGCGCCTGAGCGAGATCCCATTGCGCCTGGACATCGTCCGCGCCAGTACCGAGCCAGGCGCGCCGCTGCAGCGCGTGCGCTGGTGGCGACAGGGCAAGGTCCTCTACCGCGCCGCCTCGCCCAGCGGCGACCGCCTGCCGTTGCCGCCGCTGGCGGAGCGGGTGGCTGTGCTGGACGACGTGAGTCGGTTCGAGATCCGTGCCTGGGTGCCGGGAAAGGGCTGGACGCGCCTGCCGGCACGCAGCAAAGTCCGCGCCAGCGGACTGGAGATCAGCCTGGCACGGGTCACCCGCAACGGCGTGGAGCGCTATCGACGGGTGGTGGCCCTGCAATGAAGCGGTGGCTCAGCCGAGCAGCACCACCCCGCCCGGCAGGCGGGTGACCTCGATGCCATAGGCATCGCGGATCAGGGTCGCCACGTCGGCCAGTTGATCGAGGCTGAAACGGGCCTGGACCCGGCGTCGGCCAAGGGCCTTGTCCAGCAGCAGGAGCATGCCGGGACGGTAGCGGTTGATTTCGTCGATCACCGTGGCCAACGGTACGTCGTTGAACACCAGCATGCGCTCGCGCCAGGCCATCACCTCGGCAACGTCGAAAGGCACCGGCGGACCGTTGCGTCGCTCGTCGAAGGTCAGCTGCTGGCCGGCCTGGAGGTCCAGGCGCTGGCCGAGGTGTTCGAGCCGCACGCTGCCCTCCAGGCAGGTCACCACGCAGACGTCACCGCTGCTGCGCACGTTGAAGCGGGCCCGGCTGGCGCTCAGCCAGGCGCTCCCGGCCATCACCCGCAGGCTGCTCTGCGGCGGGTGGCTGGCGATGATCTCGGCCTCGCCGCCGAGCAGTTCGATGGTTTCCTGCTGCTCTTGATTGCGCCGCACGTTCAGGCGGGTGCGGGTGTTCATCTCGATCCGCGTCTCGCCGCTCACCTGCACCTGGCGTTGCTCGCCGACCGCCGTGACGTAGTCGGCGCCGCCCAGGCCATGGTCGAGCAGCGACGGGCGCAAGACGAACAACGCCACCGAGGCGGCCAGCGCACCGCCGACGAACCAGCGACGACCGAAACGCCTCGGCGCGATCTGCGCCACGGCCGGCGGCTCCAGCGGCAGAGCGGCGGCACTGCCGAGTGCCTGCCAGAGATCGCGCGCCTCGACGAACGCTCGCAGGTGTTGCGGGCTGCGCGCACACCACTGGCGGAAGGCCCGCGCGTCGCCCTGGGTGACGCGTCCGGAGGTCAGGCTGATCACCCAGGCGTGCGCTTCGTGGCGAAGGTCGCCGGTTTCATCGGCGGCGGAGTCTGAGGCTGTCATGACTGTGCTGTACGGACACCGGAATGGCTCATGGGAGGGATATGGCGGCGGTTTTCCACCTGCTTATGCTTATGACGGTTTTCCGGCCCCGGGACCGAACCTCTGGATGACTTTTCTTTCCAGGCGCTCCGCGCAGAACCACAGGGCGGCCTTGAGTTCCTTCTCCACGGTGCGGGTGGAAATGCCGAAGCGACGGGAGATTTCCGCATGCGGCGTCTCTTCCAGGCGCGAGGCGATGAGAATCTGCCGACGCCGCGCCGGCAGTTCGCAGAGCGCCTCCAGCAGGCGACGGATCTCGGCGTGACCGCCGACGATGCGCTCCGGGTCGAGGCCTTCGTCGGCCACCTGCAACAGCTCCGCCACCTCCTCCCCGGTGAGCAGGCGGGCGTCGCCCTCGCGGCGGTCGGCGGCAATGTTCAGGGCAATACGGAACAGGTAGGCCTGGGGCTTCTTGACCTCCAGGGCATCATCCAGCCGGTCGACTCTCAGGTAGGTTTCGTGCAGCACGTCGCACGCCAGGTCCTCGGAGCCCAGGCGCCGTTTCAGGCGCGCCTTGAAGTCGTCGTAGGAGGCGAGGAACAGCTTCACCATCGCGCTTTGCCGCGAATCGCTCATGACCCTCCCACTCCCTCCGTCAGCTTGCATTCCATGGCCTTGCCCGTCGTCTTCGGCAGCAACAGGATGGTCAGCGGCTGGGCCAGCGTAGCGGGCGTCGCCTGCATCACCCGCACGCCGCGCAGGCTTTCCACCAGGGCGCTGTCCCGCTGCGGGTCGCCGGTCGAACCGAGCAGGCGACTGTGGCGAACCTCGCCGAAGCGACCGATCCAGAGTTGCAGCACCGCGCGATAGGTACCCGGACGAGTGCGCGGCGAGCGGCACAACTGTTCTTCCAGCGCCGCCTGGACCGCTCCCGCGTAGCGCCGATCCAGCGGCTGCTCGACCTTCGGCATCTCTGCCGGCAGCGGCGCAGCGTTCCTGACGGCCTGCGCCGGCAGCAGGGTGAACGCTTCCTGGCTGGTGTAGCGCGCCATCAGGCCGGTTCCGCCGAGCAGTCGGGTCAGGGCGTCGCTGGCGGTGAAGCGCCCCTGCAAGCGGGCCGAGCGCCGTCCACGGGCCAGCTCGCCATCCACCAGAACCGCCATTCCCGTCACCCCGCTGTAGGTCACCAGCGCCGATGCCAGGCTCTGCGGAGGAATATCGAACGCGTGCACCGCCAGGCGCAACGGCGGCCTGCCGCCATCGCCCGGCACGGCGCCGGACGCCGGCAGCAGCATGCCGAGACCGAGCAACGACACTGCGCACGACCTTGCCACCCCGAGGATCGACATCAACGGATTCCAGTCCGAACTACCCGGTTCAGGCCAGATGGCCATCACCCAGGAGGGACATCCTGATGGCACTGTGTGACTGTGGTGTGACGGTACCTGCGGTGACATGTTTTCACCGATTGCCGTATAAGCGGGAAACCACCATCCCAGCGCGGGAGAATCGCCATGCACCGTTCATCGCAGGTTCTGCCGGCCCTGATCCTGGGCCTGGCCATGAACGCCACCCTGGCCGACGAGCCGACGCCGCCGGCGAACTGCATCAACACCGAGGTCAACGGCTACCAGGCTTTGTCCTATGAATGCCTGAGCCAGCAGATGACCGATCCTGACAGCGCGGCCAGGACCCGCCGCGAACAGGAGCTGGATTCCGCCGCCATCGTCCGGCGTCCGCCAAACCAGCTCGGCCTGTACAACCAATCGGCGACGCGCATTCGCCTGGGCACCTCGTTCGGCAACTCAGTGGAAGCGCAGCGGCCGCCTCGCTAAGGGTCTCCGCAGGTCCGCGCTCCTGGCCGGCGGCGCAAGACAGAAAACCCCGGCAACCAGGCCGGGGCAATCGTCGTCGGCGAGGTTGGCCGCCGATCAAAGGACAAGGAACGCCCCTCAGGCGAAGGTACGCTCCAGCAGGTCGCCGAAACGATTGAAGGCATCGCTGGCGCCCTTGGCGGCCAGGCGCTCTTCTTCCTCGTTCAGCTCGATGCCGTCGAGGATCGCCACGAAGCTCTTCCAGCCTTGCGCGCGGCCGCCTTCCGGTTCGGCCAGATGGCGGGCGCCGAAGTTCTCGTCGAGTTCGAGCGCGGCGGCTTTCTTGAACAGGAACGCAGCGCCCAGCTTCGAACCTTCGGAAACGAACAGCCAGCCCAGTGCCTCGGCCAGGCTCAGGTCGGCCTCGCGCACGCTCTGGTCGCCCTCCGGCACCGGATGGCCGAGGTCCGCCAGGTCTGCACGAGCGGCGTCGTCGCGGGCGCGGGAAGCCAGGCCGGGGAACAGGCGGGCCAGCGCTTCGTTGCGATAAAGCGGCTCCAGGTCATGCTGGAAGAGGTACTGGGCGGCGACGAAGCGGGCGAAATTGTCCCGGCTGGCGAAGGGTTCCTTGCTTTTCACCAGGCTCTCCAGGCGCTGGTGCGGCTCGTTGGTCAGCAGGTTGAGGCGTTGCGAACGCAGGTTTTGCCGAGTGGATTCAGGGGCCAGGGTATCCATAGGGGAATTCCTTTCGAGGGACGGAACGCACTGGGCCGACATAGCGCGCCCAGGATCAATAACGATTCTCAATTATATTCGTTATTGAATCTCAGTGTCACATGAAAGGATGCCGACCGACTGCCATTGACCAGAAAAGGACTACAGCAAATACTGTATTTACATACAGCATTCGAGTTATTTCCTTGGCCTCCCTTTCATCCGTAGCCGACATCACCCCACCCGCAGCCGTCGCCGGACGAGGCAATGGCATAGCGCTGAGTGCGCTGCTCGACGCGCGTAGGATCTGGAAAGGCCAGTCCGCCGTACCGGCCGGCGCTTCCCTGCCCACCGGGCATGCGCGCCTGGACGCACTGCTGCCCGGCGGCGGTTGGCCGGAGCATGCCCTGAGCGAAATCCTCCATGCCCGCGACGGTGTCGGCGAACTGCAACTACTGATGCCGACCCTCGCTCGCCTGACCCAGGCGCAACGTCGTGTCGTCCTGGTCGGCGCCCCCTACGTACCTTATCCGCAGGCCTGGCTGGCCGCCGCGGTCGACCTGCGCCACCTGGTCCTGCTGCAGGCCAGCGGACGCGACGCCTTGTGGGCTGCCGAACAGTGCCTGCGCTCGGGCAGTTGCGCCGCAGTGCTGTGCTGGCCGCAGCAGGCCGACGACCGCGCCCTGCGCCGCCTCCAGGTCGCCGCCGAAAGCGGTCAGGCCCTGGGTTTCGCCTATCGCCCCCTGCGCGAAGCGGTCAATCCTTCGCCGGCAGCGCTACGCCTGTGCATCGAAACCCGCCCCCCACGCCTGCGCATCCTCAAGTGCCGGGGCGGCCTCGCGCCGGCGACCGCCCTGCCGGCCAGCGCCTGGCAATGAGGCGGCCATGCTCTGGGCTTGCATTCTCCTGCCGCAACTGGCCATGGACAGCGCGCTGCGTCAACGGAGCAATCCCGACGCACCGCTGGCGCTGCTCGGCGGCCCAGCGCAGCGCCGGCAGTTGCAGGCGGTCAACCCTGCGGCACGCGCGCTCGGCCTGAAGCCCGGTCAATCGCTGATCGCCGCCCAGGCCCTGAGCCGGGACTTCGCCACGGCGGAATACGACCTCGCCGCCGTGGAGCGCTGGCAGGCCTTCCTCGCCGCCTGGGCCTACGGTTTCAGCTCGCAGGTCAGCCTGCACTATCCGCGTGCGCTGCTGCTGGAAGTGCAGTCCAGCCTTGCCCTGTTCGGCCCCTGGCCACGCTTCGAGGCCCGCTTGCGCAAGGAACTCACGGCGCTGGGCTTCCGCCATCGCCTGTGCCTGGCGCCGAACCCGGTGGCGGCGAGGGTCCTGGCGAACAGCCACGACGGCCTGGCCATCGAGGACGAGACAGCGCTGCAACGCCAGTTGTCCGCCCTTCCGCTGGACCGCCTGGGACTCTCGCGGGAGCTGGCCGTCGCCCTCGGACGCATGGGACTGCGCCATCTGCGCCAGGTCCTCGAGTTGCCGCGCGCCGCCCTGGCCCGTCGCTTCCCGGCCGAACTGCTGTTGCACATCGACCGCCTCTGCGGCCGCAGCCCGCTGGCGCTGGAGCACTACCGGCCGCCGGACACCTTCGACCTGCGCATCGAACTCAATTTCGACGTGGAGTCGCACCAGGCCCTGCTCTTCCCCCTGCGACGGCTGAGCGCCGATCTCGCCGCCTTTCTCGCCGGACGCGACAGCGGCGTGCAGCGCTTCACCCTGCATCTGGAGCATCACGGGCGCGCCGACAGCCAGGTCACGGTCGGCCTGCTCAGCGCCGAACGCGAGGCGGCCATGCTCTTCGAACTGACCCGCGGCCGTCTCGAACAGCTGCAACTGCCCGCCCCCGTGCATGCCGTGCGCCTGGAGGCCCGCGAGCTGCCTCCTTTCACGCCGCAGCACCGCGAACTGTTCGACGAGCGCCCACAGCAGTATCTCGGCTGGGAACAGTTGCGGGAACGCCTGCGCGCGCGGCTGGGCGACGAGGCGGTACAGGGCCTGAGCGCCGTCGCCGAACACCGTCCGGAGCGAAGCTGGCGGCCGCACAGCTGCGACAGGGCGCAATCGCCGGCAGCCTGCGGCCTCCGCCCCGGCTGGCTGCTGGCGGAGCCACGCCCCCTCGGCGAGGCCTTGCCCACCGTGCTGGCCGGCCCGGAGCGGATCGAGTCGGGCTGGTGGGATGGCGAAGACATCCGCCGCGACTATTACCTGGTGGAAACCCGCAGCGGACAACGTGCCTGGGTCTATCGCGAGGTCGGCAGCGAAGGGCCGCTGTGGCTGCATGGCTGGTTCGCATGAGCGCCTACGCCGAACTGCATTGCCTGTCCAACTTCAGTTTCCAGCGCGGCGCCTCCAGCGCCGCGGAACTCTTCGCCCGTGCAGCACGCCTGGGCTATCGGGCCCTGGCGATCACCGACGAATGCAGCCTGGCCGGTATCGTGCGGGCCTGGCAGGCGGCGCGGGAGCATCAGGTACAACTGATCATCGGCAGCGAAATCCGCCTCGAACAGGGGCCCAAGCTGGTCCTCCTGGCGGAGGACCTGAAGGGCTACCAGAACCTCTGTCGCCTCATCACCCGCGGCCGGCGACAAGCCGACAAGGGCCACTACCGGCTGCTGCGCGAAGATCTGCAACAGCCGCTCGCCGGCCTGTTGGCGATCTGGTTGCCGAACGACCATGGGGACGAGCAGGCTGCCTGGCTCCGCGAACGCTTCCCCCAGCGCCTTTGGCTGGGCGTCGAGTTGCATCGCGGCGCCGATGACGATGCCCGCCTGGACAAACTGCTCGCGCTCGCCTCGCATCTCCGGCTACCGCCCGTGGCCTGCGGCGACGTCCACATGCACGCCCGCGGCAGGCGAGCCCTGCAGGACTGCATGACAGCGATCCGCAACCATCTGCCGGTCAGCGAGGCCGGCGCCTATCTCTTCCCCAACGGGGAACGCCACCTGCGTACCCTGGAGGCCCTGCAGGGGATCTACCCGCAAGCCCTGCTGGCGGAAACCCTGAAGATCGCCGAACGCTGCCGGTTCGATCTGGAACAGCTGAAATACCAGTACCCACGCGAATTGGTACCGGCCGGACACGACCCGGCGTCATGGCTCCGCCATCTCACCGAACAGGGCATCGCCAGGCGCTGGCCGAACGGCGCGAGCGCCAAGGTCCGCAAGCAGATCGAGAGAGAACTCGAGCTGATCGCCGAACTGGGCTATGAAAGCTATTTCCTCACCGTGCAGGACATCGTCGCCTTCGCCCGGGGCCGGAAAATCCTTTGCCAGGGCCGCGGCTCGGCGGCCAACTCGGCAGTGTGCTTCGCCCTCGGCATCACCGAGTTGGACCCGGACCGGACCAACCTGCTGTTCGAGCGCTTCCTTTCCCGCGAGCGCAACGAACCACCGGACATCGACGTGGATTTCGAACACGAGCGCCGCGAGGAGGTCATCCAGTACGTTTTCACACGCTACGGACGCCAGCGCGCGGCGCTGACCGCGGTGGTCAGCACCTACCACGGCGCCGGCGCGGTGCGCGACGTAGCCAAGGCCCTGGGTCTGCCGCCCGAGCAGGTCGACGTCCTGGCCAACTGCTGCGGCCGCTGGAGCGACCAGGCCCCCAGCGCCGAACGCCTGGAAGAGGCCGGCTTCGATCCGCAGAGTCCGATCCTGCGCCGGGTGCTGGCCCTGACCGACGAGTTGATCGGTTTTCCGCGCCACCTCTCGCAGCACCCCGGCGGCTTCGTCATCTCCGAACAGCCATTGGACACCCTGGTCCCGGTGGAGAATGCCAGCATGGCCGAACGCACGGTGATCCAGTGGGACAAGGACGATCTCGACGCGGTCGGCCTGCTCAAGGTCGACGTCCTCGCCCTGGGCATGCTCAGCGCCCTGCGCCGCAGCTTCGACCTGATCCACGCGCTGCGCGGCGGCAAGCGGTTGAGCATCGCCAGTATCCCGAGCGAAGACCCGGCCACCTACGAAATGATCAGCCGCGCCGATACCATCGGTGTGTTCCAGATCGAATCGCGCGCCCAGATGGCCATGCTGCCACGCCTGCGCCCGCAGAAGTTCTACGATCTGGTGATCCAGGTCGCCATCGTCCGGCCGGGGCCGATCCAGGGCGACATGGTGCATCCTTACCTGCGCCGGCGAAACGGTGAAGAGCCGGTGGCCTATCCATCGGCCGAACTGGAGAAGGTCTTCGAACGTACCCTGGGCGTCCCGTTGTTCCAGGAACAGGTCATGGAACTGGCGATCGTCGCCGCCGACTACACGCCGGGCGAGGCGGACGAACTGCGTCGTTCGATGGCCGCCTGGAAGCGTCATGGCGGCCTGGAACACCACCGCGAGCGGCTGACCCGGGGCATGCTCGCCAACGGCTACGAGGCCGACTTCGCAGCGCGCATCTTCGAGCAGATCAAAGGCTTCGGCAGCTACGGTTTCCCTGAATCCCACGCCGCCAGCTTCGCCCTGCTCACCTACGCCAGCAGTTGGCTGAAACGTCACGAGCCGGCGGCCTTCGCCTGCGCCTTGATCAACAGTTGGCCGATGGGCTTCTACAGCCCCGACCAGTTGCTCCAGGACGCCCGCCGCCACACCCTGCAGACACGCCCGGTGGATGTCCGCCACAGCGGTTGGGATTGCAGCCTGGAGCCGTTCGGCCAGGCGCAACCGGCCATACGCCTCGGCCTGCGGATGATCCGAGGCTTTCGCGAGGAGGATGCCAGGCGTATCGAGCAGGTCCGGGAGGCCCAGCCGTTCCTCGACGTGCACGATCTTGGCCGACGCGCCAGGCTCGACGCCCGGGCCCTGGAGTTGCTGGCCGATGCCGGCGCCCTGCGCGGTCTCGCCGGACACCGGCACAAGGCGCGCTGGGCCGTCGCCAGCGTCGAGCCGCAATTGCCGCTGTTCGCCGAAGGGACCGTCATCGAAGAGAGCACGGTCAGCCTGCCACTGCCTTCGCGCGGCGAGGAACTGCTGAGCGATTACGCTCTCCTCGGCACCACCCTCGGCCCGCATCCGCTGAAACTCTTGCGTGGACAGCTCAAGGCCCGCCGCTGCCGCGACTCCCGCGAACTGGCGAAACTGGGACATGGGCGACCGATACGGGTCGCCGGCCTGGTGGTCGGCCGGCAGCGCCCACAGACCGCCAGCGGCATCACCTTCATCACCCTGGAAGACGAGTTCGGCATGGTCAACGTGGTGGTCCGACACGACCTTGCCGAACGGCAGAGGCGGCCATTCCTCGAGTCCCGGCTGCTACAGGTGGAAGGCATCCTGGAGTCCTCCGGCGAGGTGCGCCACGTCATCGCCGGGCGCCTGCATGACCTGACCCCTCTACTCACCGGCCTGGACGTCCGCAGCCGGGATTTCCATTGAGACAAAGAAAAAGGCAGCTCGAGAGACGAGCTGCCTTGGGATGGCCAACAGGGATGGCCACGAAGGGGGGAGCGCTCAAGATACTGTTTATTCATACAGTAAATCAAGCGATTCCCTTCACCGGAAGCCATCTTTTGTCTTTCTCCTCGAAGCGAGGCTCTAACTCGCGGATCGGGATCGGTACGGCGAACGCAAGAGCGCCAGCGTCATGCGGATCCGCCCGGACTCTCGCTACGCTAGACGCGAAAGAGGACATGCCAGGAGGGGTTCGGCAAGGTGAACAGGAAGCACGCCTTTTTCCGCGCGCAAAAGCAAAACCCCCGGTCATCGCTGACCAGGGGTTTTGGGATAGGAGCTTGACGATGACCTACTCTCACATGGGGAGACCCCACACTACCATCGGCGATGCGTCGTTTCACTTCTGAGTTCGGGAAGGGATCAGGTGGTTCCAACGCTCTATGATCGTCAAGCAATTCGGTTGGATATCCGTTCGCTTGGGCTTACGTCTATCCGGATTCAGGTATGTGATTTCAAGGTGTTTTGCGGTTCATGCGAACTTTCGGTTCGTCGACTTCACCTTACAACACACAATCATCAGATTGTTTGGGTGTTATATGGTCAAGCCTCACGGGCAATTAGTACTGGTTAGCTCAACGCCTCACAACGCTTACACACCCAGCCTATCAACGTCGTAGTCTTCGACGGCCCTTCAGGGGAATCAAGTTCCCAGTGAGATCTCATCTTGAGGCAAGTTTCCCGCTTAGATGCTTTCAGCGGTTATCTTTTCCGAACATAGCTACCCGGCAATGCCACTGGCGTGACAACCGGAACACCAGAGGTTCGTCCACTCCGGTCCTCTCGTACTAGGAGCAGCCCCTCTCAAATCTCAAACGTCCACGGCAGATAGGGACCGAACTGTCTCACGACGTTCTAAACCCAGCTCGCGTACCACTTTAAATGGCGAACAGCCATACCCTTGGGACCGGCTTCAGCCCCAGGATGTGATGAGCCGACATCGAGGTGCCAAACACCGCCGTCGATATGAACTCTTGGGCGGTATCAGCCTGTTATCCCCGGAGTACCTTTTATCCGTTGAGCGATGGCCCTTCCATACAGAACCACCGGATCACTAAGACCTACTTTCGTACCTGCTCGACGTGTCTGTCTCGCAGTCAAGCGCGCTTTTGCCTTTATACTCTGCGACCGATTTCCGACCGGTCTGAGCGCACCTTCGTACTCCTCCGTTACTCTTTAGGAGGAGACCGCCCCAGTCAAACTGCCCACCATACACTGTCCTCGATCCGGATCACGGACCAGAGTTAGAACCTCAAGCATGCCAGGGTGGTATTTCAAGGATGGCTCCACGCGAACTGGCGTCCACGCTTCAAAGCCTCCCACCTATCCTACACAAGCAGGCTCAAAGTCCAGTGCAAAGCTACAGTAAAGGTTCACGGGGTCTTTCCGTCTAGCCGCGGATACACTGCATCTTCACAGCGATTTCAATTTCACTGAGTCTCGGGTGGAGACAGCGCCGCCATCGTTACGCCATTCGTGCAGGTCGGAACTTACCCGACAAGGAATTTCGCTACCTTAGGACCGTTATAGTTACGGCCGCCGTTTACCGGGGCTTCGATCAAGAGCTTCGCTTGCGCTAACCCCATCAATTAACCTTCCGGCACCGGGCAGGCGTCACACCCTATACGTCCACTTTCGTGTTTGCAGAGTGCTGTGTTTTTAATAAACAGTCGCAGCGGCCTGGTATCTTCGACCAGCCAGGGCTTACGGAGTAAATCCTTCACCCTAGCCGGCGCACCTTCTCCCGAAGTTACGGTGCCATTTTGCCTAGTTCCTTCACCCGAGTTCTCTCAAGCGCCTTGGTATTCTCTACCCGACCACCTGTGTCGGTTTGGGGTACGGTTCCTGGTTACCTGAAGCTTAGAAGCTTTTCTTGGAAGCATGGCATCAACCACTTCGTCATCTAAAAGACGACTCGTCATCAGCTCTCGGCCTTGAAACCCCGGATTTACCTAAGATTTCAGCCTACCACCTTAAACTTGGACAACCAACGCCAAGCTGGCCTAGCCTTCTCCGTCCCTCCATCGCAGTAACCAGAAGTACAGGAATATTAACCTGTTTCCCATCGACTACGCTTTTCAGCCTCGCCTTAGGAACCGACTAACCCTGCGTCGATTAACGTTGCGCAGGAACCCTTGGTCTTTCGGCGTGGGTGTTTTTCACACCCATTGTCGTTACTCATGTCAGCATTCGCACTTCTGATACCTCCAGCAAGCTTCTCAACTCACCTTCACAGGCTTACAGAACGCTCCTCTACCGCGTCACTTACGTGACACCCGCAGCTTCGGTGTGTGGTTTGAGCCCCGTTACATCTTCCGCGCAGGCCGACTCGACTAGTGAGCTATTACGCTTTCTTTAAAGGATGGCTGCTTCTAAGCCAACCTCCTAGCTGTCTAAGCCTTCCCACATCGTTTACCACTTAACCACAACTTTGGGACCTTAGCTGGCGGTCTGGGTTGTTTCCCTTTTCACGACGGACGTTAGCACCCGCCGTGTGTCTCCCATGCTCGGCACTTCTGGGTATTCGGAGTTTGCATCGGTTTGGTAAGTCGGGATGACCCCCTAGCCGAAACAGTGCTCTACCCCCCAGAGTGATACATGAGGCGCTACCTAAATAGCTTTCGAGGAGAACCAGCTATCTCCGAGCTTGATTAGCCTTTCACTCCGATCCACAAGTCATCCCCTACCTTTTCAACGGGAGTGGGTTCGGTCCTCCAGTCAGTGTTACCTAACCTTCAACCTGCTCATGGATAGATCGCCCGGTTTCGGGTCTATACCCAGCGACTAAACGCCCTATTAAGACTCGCTTTCGCTACGCCTACCCTATACGGTTAAGCTTGCCACTGAATATAAGTCGCTGACCCATTATACAAAAGGTACGCAGTCACCTAACAAGTAGGCTCCCACTGCTTGTACGCATACGGTTTCAGGTTCTATTTCACTCCCCTCTCCGGGGTTCTTTTCGCCTTTCCCTCACGGTACTGGTTCACTATCGGTCAGTCAGTAGTATTTAGCCTTGGAGGATGGTCCCCCCATGTTCAGACAAAGTTTCTCGTGCTCCGTCCTACTCGATTTCACTTCAAAGATCCTTTCGCGTACGGGGCTATCACCCACTATGGCCGCACTTTCCAGAGCGTTCCGCTAAAATCAATGAAGCTTAAGGGCTAATCCCCGTTCGCTCGCCACTACTAAGGGAATCTCGGTTGATTTCTTTTCCTCAGGGTACTTAGATGTTTCAGTTCCCCTGGTTCGCCTCTTGCACCTATGGATTCAGTACAAGATACCTAGGTTATCCTAGGTGGGTTCCCCCATTCAGAGATCTCCGGATCAAAGTCTGTTTGCCGACTCCCCGAAGCTTTTCGCAGGCTACCACGTCTTTCATCGCCTCTGACTGCCAAGGCATCCACCGTATGCGCTTCTTCACTTGACCATATAACCCCAAGCAATCTGGTTATACTGTGAAGACGACATTCGCCGAAAATTCGCGCTTGAACTCGCAAATTTTACCTTGACTTGAATGATCACCAGTGAAAGAGATCATTCAGTCTTACTTCTATCACATACCCGAATTTTTAAAGAACAGTTCTGGTGCAAAGACCAGAAATCAATGTTCATCCACGAACATTCATTTCTGAGCTTTCGACGATTGTTTGGATGGTGGAGCCAAGGAGGATCGAACTCCTGACCTCCTGCGTGCAAAGCAGGCGCTCTCCCAGCTGAGCTATGGCCCCGTATCGGATCACGCAGCACACCAACAATTGGTGGGTCTGGGCAGATTCGAACTGCCGACCTCACCCTTATCAGGGGTGCGCTCTAACCAACTGAGCTACAGACCCAATCGTCTAACCAGTGAATCAAGCAATTCGTGTGGGAGCTTATGAAGAAGCTGAGATCTTCGATTAAGGAGGTGATCCAGCCGCAGGTTCCCCTACGGCTACCTTGTTACGACTTCACCCCAGTCATGAATCACTCCGTGGTAACCGTCCCCCTTGCGGTTAGACTAGCTACTTCTGGAGCAACCCACTCCCATGGTGTGACGGGCGGTGTGTACAAGGCCCGGGAACGTATTCACCGTGACATTCTGATTCACGATTACTAGCGATTCCGACTTCACGCAGTCGAGTTGCAGACTGCGATCCGGACTACGATCGGTTTTATGGGATTAGCTCCACCTCGCGGCTTGGCAACCCTTTGTACCGACCATTGTAGCACGTGTGTAGCCCTGGCCGTAAGGGCCATGATGACTTGACGTCATCCCCACCTTCCTCCGGTTTGTCACCGGCAGTCTCCTTAGAGTGCCCACCCGAGGTGCTGGTAACTAAGGACAAGGGTTGCGCTCGTTACGGGACTTAACCCAACATCTCACGACACGAGCTGACGACAGCCATGCAGCACCTGTGTCTGAGTTCCCGAAGGCACCAATCCATCTCTGGAAAGTTCTCAGCATGTCAAGGCCAGGTAAGGTTCTTCGCGTTGCTTCGAATTAAACCACATGCTCCACCGCTTGTGCGGGCCCCCGTCAATTCATTTGAGTTTTAACCTTGCGGCCGTACTCCCCAGGCGGTCGACTTATCGCGTTAGCTGCGCCACTAAGATCTCAAGGATCCCAACGGCTAGTCGACATCGTTTACGGCGTGGACTACCAGGGTATCTAATCCTGTTTGCTCCCCACGCTTTCGCACCTCAGTGTCAGTATCAGTCCAGGTGGTCGCCTTCGCCACTGGTGTTCCTTCCTATATCTACGCATTTCACCGCTACACAGGAAATTCCACCACCCTCTACCGTACTCTAGCTCAGTAGTTTTGGATGCAGTTCCCAGGTTGAGCCCGGGGATTTCACATCCAACTTGCTGAACCACCTACGCGCGCTTTACGCCCAGTAATTCCGATTAACGCTTGCACCCTTCGTATTACCGCGGCTGCTGGCACGAAGTTAGCCGGTGCTTATTCTGTTGGTAACGTCAAAACAGCAAGGTATTAACTTACTGCCCTTCCTCCCAACTTAAAGTGCTTTACAATCCGAAGACCTTCTTCACACACGCGGCATGGCTGGATCAGGCTTTCGCCCATTGTCCAATATTCCCCACTGCTGCCTCCCGTAGGAGTCTGGACCGTGTCTCAGTTCCAGTGTGACTGATCATCCTCTCAGACCAGTTACGGATCGTCGCCTTGGTAGGCCTTTACCCCACCAACTAGCTAATCCGACCTAGGCTCATCTGATAGCGTGAGGTCCGAAGATCCCCCACTTTCTCCCTCAGGACGTATGCGGTATTAGCGCCCGTTTCCGGACGTTATCCCCCACTACCAGGCAGATTCCTAGGCATTACTCACCCGTCCGCCGCTGAATCCAGGAGCAAGCTCCCTTCATCCGCTCGACTTGCATGTGTTAGGCCTGCCGCCAGCGTTCAATCTGAGCCATGATCAAACTCTTCAGTTCAATACTGCTTGGGTTTTGAGAAAACCCTAAACTTGGCTCAGCAATCGCATTCTCTTAAAAAGAGATAAAACTCTCGAATTCACGAGTGTTACTTGCGTTGCTGATAATCTTGCGATCACCAGTCTTACATCACAAGCACCCACACGAATTGCTTGATTCGACTTGTTAAAGAGCAGTTGGTCAAGGCTTTCGTCTCAACCGAGGCCGCGCATTCTACAGCAACCTCTCGTTCCGTCAAGCGTTATTTTCGAAAATTTTCTTTTCTACTCAACCGCTTGCGCCGACCTTCAAACTATCTTCCGATCAGCGGGAGGCGCATTCTACAGCGTTCAAATTCGCTGTCAAGCACCTCGATGAAGCTTCGTTTCGAGCCCCTTTCGGGACCGAACCGCTGCGGCGAACAACCTGCCGGAGCGCTTCACCACCCCTGGGAGAGAATCCGTAAATCCTTGATTTTCAAGCATTTACTCTTCGTCGTCGCCGGGAGTGGTGCGCATTATAGGGAGATAGAAACTGGCGTCAACACTTATTTGAAACTTTTTAACCCAAAGGTCAGGAAGCCCAGAGGACGCCCCATTCCTCCTTTATAGGCTGGCTTGCCCCGCCCTCTCCTTCTGTTGCCTCATATAAGGAATGCGAGCCACGGCTCCGCCGCTTTCGACGAGTGTTCCATGCGCCTCATACATACCTCCGACTGGCACCTGGGCCAGACCCTGCACGGCCAGGACCGCGATCATGAGCATGCGCGCTTCCTCGACTGGCTGCTGCGCCAGCTGGAAGAGCAGCGCGCCGATGTCCTGCTGATCGCGGGCGATATCTTCGACACGATCAATCCACCGCTCAAAGCCCAGGAGCGCCTCTACGACTTCATCGTCAGCGCCCATCGACGGCTGCCGCGGCTGGAGATCGTGATGATCGCAGGCAACCACGACTCCGGCGCGCGCATCGAACTGCCCGCTCCGCTGATGAAACGACTGAACGCCCATGCCATCGGCCGAATCGGCTGGATAGACGAAAGCCTCGATAGCGATCGCCTGCTGCTGCCCCTGCACGACGCGGATGGCCAGGTCGCCGCCTGGTGCCTGGCCCTGCCCTTCCTGCGTCCCGCCGAAGTCACCGGAGGCGGGCTCGGCGACGATTACCTGGCCGGTATCCGCCAGGTGCACGAACGCCTGGTTGCCGCCGCGCACGCCCGTCGCACGCCGGGACAGGCACTGGTCGCCGTCAGCCACGCACACATGGCCGGCGGCTCGGTTTCCGAAGACTCCGAGCGAAACCTGATCATCGGCAACGTCGAAGCGCTGCCCGCCAGCCTGTTTCCGGAGCAGATCGCCTACGTAGCCCTCGGTCATCTGCACAAGCCACAGAAAGTCGCCGGACAGGAGCGCATTCGCTATAGCGGCTCGCCGCTGCCGCTGTCCTTCGCCGAAGTGAACTATCGCCACCAGGTCCTCCTCGTCACCCTGGAAGGTGAGCGCCTGAAGGATGTACAGAGTCTTCCGGTGCCACGCGCGGTGGAACTGTTGCGCATCGGCCCCGCGCCTCTTGGCGAGGTGCTCGATCGAATCGGCGAACTGGCCGAGGCCGACCTGCTGAACGAACAGCGGCCCTGGCTGGAAGTCCGCGTCATGCTGGATCAGCCGCAACCGGACCTGCGCCAGCAGGTCGAGAGCGCCCTGCTGGGCAAGGCTTGCCGTCTGGTGCGCATCGCCAGCGAGTACCAGCGCCGCGACGAAGAGCAGGCGCCGCTGCTCGGGCTCGACCAACTCAACCCCCAGGAACTGTTCAGCCGCGCCTGGGAAAGCGCCTATGGCTCCGGCCCGGATGCGCAGGCGCTGGATGACTTCGCCAGCCTGCTGCAAAGCGTCGAACTGGCCACCGAAGAGCCCCCGGGGAAATAAGCCGTTCCATGAAGATTCTCGCCATCCGCCTGAAGAACCTCGCCTCCCTCGCTGGCGAGCAGGAAATCGACTTCACCCGCGAACCGCTGTCCAGCGCCGGCCTGTTCGCCATCACCGGTCCGACCGGCGCCGGCAAGAGCACCGTGCTGGACGCCCTGTGCCTGGCCCTGTTCGGCAGCACGCCGCGGCTGGAAAGCACTTCGGCCAGCAGCAAGGTTCCCGATGGCCGGAACGAGCTGTCCAGCAACGACGAACGCAACCTGCTGCGCCGCGGTTGCGCCAGCGGCTACGCCGAAGTGGATTTCGTCGGCATCGACGGCCACCGCTATCGCGCCCGCTGGGAAACCCGGCGCTCCCGGGACAAGGCGGACGGCGCCTTGCAAAAGAGCCAGCAGAGCCTCCAGGACCTGGAGACCCAGCAAATGCTGGCAGCGAACAAGAAAAGCGAGTTCCGCGAACAGCTGGAGCAGAAGCTCGGCCTCAATTTCGCCCAGTTCACTCGCGCCGTGCTGCTGGCCCAGAGCGAATTCAGCGCCTTCCTCAAGGCCAGCGACAACGACCGCGGCGCATTGCTGGAGAAACTCACCGACACCGGCCTGTACAGCCAATTGAGCAAAGCCGCCTATCAGCGCGCCAGCCAGGCCGACGAGCAGCGCAAGCAACTCGAGCAACGCCTGGAAGGCAGCCTGCCCCTGGCCGAGCAGGCCCGGGCCGGGCTCGAGGCGGCGCTGGAATCCCACGCCCAGGCGCGTCTCCAGGAACAACAGGCACTGCAACGTCTGGAAGGCCAGCAACAATGGTTCACCGAGGAGCAGCGGCTGCTGCAATCCTGCGAGCACGCACAAGGCCAACTGGCCGAGGCCAGGCAGGCCTGGGACGCCCTGGCGACGGAGCGGGAAACCCTGCAATGGCTGGAGCGCCTGGCTCCGGTTCGCGGACTGATCGAACGCCTGAAGCAACTCGAGCAGGAACTCCGGCACTCCGAGCAGCAGCAGCGGCAGCGCACCGAGCAGCAAGCCGCGGGCGCCGAGCGCTTGCAAGGATTGCGGGCCCGCTTGCAGGAGGCGCGCGAGCGCCAGGCCCAGGCCGACAACCATCTGCGTCAGGCCCAGGCGCCGTTGCGCGAGGCTTTCCAGCTGGAGAGCGAGGCCAGGCGCCTGGAGCGAACGCTGGCCGAGCGACAGGAACTCCATCGGCAATCGAACCAGCGCCACGCCCAGCAAAGCGATGCCGCTCGGCAACTGGATATGGAGCAGCAGCGCCATGTCGCGGAACAGGCGCAACTGCAGGCGGCATTGCGCGACAGCCAGGCTCTCGCCGCGCTCGGCGACGCCTGGGCGACCCACCAGGGCCAGCTCGCCGCCTTCGTGCAACGTCGCCAGCGCGCGCTCGAAAGCCAGGCGCAGCTCCCCGAGCTGGAAAAATCCCTGGCCCACGCCGGGGAACCGCTCGAACGCTTGCAGGCGCAATGGACCGCCCTCCATGGCAGCGAGCCGGACGACCTGGCGGCACGCCTGGACGAATTGCGCCGGCAGACCGATAGCCTGGAACGACAACAAGCGCTCCACAAGGAATGGCAACAGGTCCTCGACCAACGCGCCGGTCTGGCTCGACGCCTGGGCGAACTCGACCAGCGTATGGTCGAGCAGGAGCAGGCATTGCTCGACCTGAAACGACAAGGCAGCCAATGCGCCGAGGAGGTGAAGGCGGCGGAGCAGGCCCTGCAGGTCACCCGCGAGTTGCTCCAGCGCCAACGTCTGGCCCGCAGCGCCAGCGTCGAGCAACTGCGCGCCGGCCTGGTGGACGGCGAGGCCTGCCCGGTCTGCGGCAGCCAGGAGCATCCCTATCACCATTCCGAGCAACTGCTCGCCGCCCTCGGTGAACACGACGACCAGGAGCAGGTCCGCGCCGAGCAGTCCCTCGAGCGGCTGCGACAGACCCTGGTCGGTCTGCGCGAGGGCTATTCCAGCCAGCGGGAAAGACTCAACCAGAGTCGCCAGGAGCAGCAGGAACTGACTGGCCAACTGGCCGCGCTCGATCGGCAACTGGACCAATGGACGCTGCCGGAAGAACTGCGACTCCTGCAGCCGTCCGCGCAGTTGGAGTGGCTGGCACAACGCCTGGACGACCTGGCAGGGCAGCGCCAGCAGTGCCAACGAGACTTCGACCGGCTGATCGCCCGCCAGCGCCAGACCCAGCAATTGCAGCAGGAACTGCGGGCCGCCGAGACGATCCTGCAACAGCGCCAGCAGGCGCTGACGGAACAACGGCAGCGCTACGAACATTTGCAGCAGCAGGTCGAGGAGGACAGCCAGCAATTGCGTCCATTGCTCTCCGACGAGCACTGGCAGCACTGGCAGACAGATCCGCTGCGGACTTTCCAGGCCCTCGGCGAGTCCATCGAGCAACGCCGGCAGCAACAGGCGCGGCTTCAGCAGATCGAACAGCATCTGCAGGAGCTCAAGCAGCGCTGCGATGAAACGAGCTGGCAACTGAAGCAAAGCGACGAGCAACGCAACGAAGCCCGCCAGGCAGAGGAAAGGGCCCAGGCGGAACTCGCCGAGCTGAACGGACGCCTCGGCGCTCACCTGGGCCAACACGCCTGCGCCCAGGATTGGCAACTATCGCTGGAACACGCCGCGCAAGCGGCGCAGAGCGCCGTCGAGACGCTCCAGGCGCCCCTGGATTCGCTGCGCGAGGAACAACTGCGACTCGCCGAAGCCCTGGAACACCTGCAGCAGCAACGGCAGCGCCAACAGGATGAGTTCCAGCGCCTTCAGGCCGACTGGCAGGCCTGGCGCGAACGCCAGGACAACCTCGACGACAGCCGCCTCGACGCCCTGCTCGGCCTTTCCGAGGAACAGGCGACGCAATGGCGGGAGCAATTGCAGCGACTGCAAGAGGAGATCACCCGCCAGCAGACACTGGAAGCAGAGCGCCAGGCGCAACTGCTCCAGCATCGCCGGCAGCGGCCGGAAACCGACCGCGAGGTGCTGGAAGACAACCTGCGGCAACAGCGCGAACGCCTGGCCGCCAGCGAACAGGCCTACCTGGATACCTACAGCCAGTTGCAGGCCGACAACCAGCGCCGCGAGCAGAGCCAGGCGCTGCTTGCCGAACTGGAGCGAGCCCGCGCCGAGTTCCGCAGATGGGGCCGCCTGAACGAACTGATCGGTTCGTCCAGCGGCGACAAGTTCCGCCGCATCGCCCAGGGCTACAACCTCGACCTGCTGGTGCAGCACAGCAACGTGCAGTTGCGCCAGTTGGCGCGGCGCTACCGCCTGCAGCGCGGCGGCAGCGAACTGGGCCTGCTGGTGGTGGACACCGAGATGGGCGACGAACTGCGCTCGGTGTATTCGCTCTCCGGCGGCGAGACCTTCCTGATTTCCCTGGCCCTGGCGCTCGGCCTGGCCTCTATGGCATCGAGCAAGCTGCGCATCGAGTCGCTGTTCATCGACGAAGGCTTCGGCAGCCTCGACCCGGAATCCCTGCAACTGGCGATGGATGCCCTGGACAACCTGCAGGCCCAGGGGCGCAAGGTGGCGGTGATTTCCCACGTCCAGGAAATGCACGAACGGATCCCGGTCCAGGTGCGGGTCCAGCGCGAGGGCAACGGCATGAGCAGCCTGAAGGTGGTCGGCTGAGCCGACCGCCCAGGCGGTACGTCAGAACGGCAGCTCGGTCTGTTCACCCGGAGCATGCGGCGGCTGCTCTTCCCTTTCCGGCCGCAGATGCAGCATCAGCCCGCTGAGCCGGCGCACCTTGCGCCGCACTGCTTCCTCGAACACCCCGGGCAGGCTTTCCACCAGGCTGAACCAGTCGCGGGCGCGGGTGATACCGGTGTACACCAGCTCCTTGGTCAGCACCGGGTTCAGCGCGTCCGGCAGGACCAGCGCGGTATGGGCGAACTCCGAACCCTGCGACTTGTGCACGGTCATGGCGAACACGGTGTCCACCTCGACCAGGCGGCTCGGCAGGACGAAGCGCACGCCGCCGCTACCGTCGTTGCGCGGGAAGGCCACGCGCAGCGCGAAGCGCAGGCTGCCGTCGTCGTTGCGCTCGGGCAGGCGCAGGGCGATGCCGATATCGCCGTTCATCAGCCCCAGGCTGTAGTCGTTGCGCGTCACCAGTACCGGCCGCCCCTCGTACCAGCCGTGATCGGCCTCGATCAGGCCAAGGCGCAGCAGTTCTGCCGCTACCCGCTGGTTCAGTCCTTCCACGCCCCATGGGCCGCGGCGCAGCGCGCAGAGCAGGCGGAAGGCGTCGAAAGCCGTCAGTACCGACTGCGCCCAGCGCTCCCAGGCGCCATCCTCCAGCGCCAGTCCGGCGGCCGGGCGGCCCTCGGCCAGGCGTTGCAGGTAGTGCCGGTAGCCGTACGGCGCGCCCGGCGCCTGCGGATGACCGTCGACGAACAGCCGGGCGAAGGCTGCATCGCGCTCCCCGCGCAGGCGCAGGTCGAAGAGGTCGGCGGGCGGACTGTCCAGCAGCGCGCGCGCGTCGCCGGCCTGTTGCCGGTTGACCAACCGCGCCAGGCGCCCGATCCCGCTGCTCGCGCCGAAGCGCCGGGAATGCCGCAGCATGACGGTCTGTTGCGCCAGCGGATGCGCCTGCGCCGAACCTTCGCGCAAGCCCTGCCAGGTTTCGCCGCTGACCCGCTGCAACCAGGCGCGGGTCTCGGTGCTGTACCAGCCCTCCTCGGCATCCCGGCAGAGATCGCCGAGCACCGCGCCGGCCTCTACCGAGGCCAACTGGTCCTTGTCGCCGAGCAGGATCAGGCGCGCCTGCGGCGGTAGCGCATCGAGCAGGCTGGCCATCATTTCCAGGTCGATCATCGAGGCCTCATCCACCACCAGCACGTCCAGCGCCAAAGGGTTGTCCCGGTGGTGGCGGAAGTGCCGGGTATCCGGACGGCTGCCAAGCAGACGGTGCAGGGTAGTGACCTCGGCGGGGATCGCCTGCAACACGTCTTCCGCCAGCGGCAGGGCCCGGACCTGCTGGCCGATGGATTCGGAGAGACGCGCCGCGGCCTTGCCGGTGGGCGCCGCGAGGCGGATGCGCAGCGGCTGGCCGGCGGCTGCCGCCGGTGCCTGGAGCAGACCGAGCAGGCGCACCACGGTGGTGGTCTTGCCGGTACCGGGACCGCCGGTGATCAGGCTGAAATAGCCGCGGGCCGCCAGGGCGCAGGCCAGCTTCTGCCAGTCGGTGACGCGCTGGCCGTCTTCCGTAGGCGCCTGCGCGAACAGCGCGGCCAGGCGCGGCGCCAGGTCTGCGGCCAGGGGCGCCTGCCGACCCAGGCGCTCGCGCAGGGCCAGGGCGATCTCCAACTCGTGCCGCCAATAACGACGCAGGTAGAGACGCTGGGCGCAAAGCACCAGCGGCGAGGTCGCCGTCTCGCTCGGCTCGGGATCGCCTGGGCGCTCGTCGACCACCTCCACCAGCGGTGACGCCGCCAGGGCCTCGCGCCAGGCGTCGAGGCGCACGCCGTGCAGCAGTTGCGACGGCAACAGCACATCGCGGCCTTCGTCGCCTTCCGGCGGCAGCGACAGTGCCGCGTCGGGCGCGCCGAGGGTCGCCTCCAGGTCCAGGCAGACGTGACCGTGGCCCAGTTGGTGGCTGGTCAGCGCCGCCGCCAGCAGCACCCGGGGATCGGCCTGCGGCTGCAACTCGACGAGGAAGGCGACGAACGCCCGGTCCAGCGCCCGTAGCCAGCCGCGCGCCACCCACAGGTCGAGCTGGCGCAGCAGGTCGTGGCGTGCCGCCAGCGGTTGCGCTACCTGGTCGTCGCGGCCATCGCGGACTTCGCCGGCCAGTTGCTTGAGGGTCGGATTCATCGCTCGGCTCCCGGCTGGCCGCTGAACAGCGCGTCCAGGCGTTCGATCAGTTCCCGCGGCGGGCGCTCGAAGTGCAGGCCCTGGGTCGCCGCGCGGGCGCCGCGGAGGAACAGGTACACGGCGCCGCCCATGTGGCGGTCGTAGTCGTAGTCGGGCAGGCGCGCCTTCAACTGCCGGTGCAGGGCCAGCAGGTACAACACGTACTGCAGGTCATAACGGTTCTCCAGCACCGCGGCGGTCATCGCTTCCGGGCTGTAGGCGCCATCGTCGGCGCCCAGCCAGTTGGACTTGTAGTCGGCCACGTAGAAACGCCCCTGGTGCTCGAAGACCAGGTCGACGAAGCCCTTGAACATGCCGTTCAGCAGGGTCGGCGCCAGCGCCGGACGCGCCGCGCCGCCGAGGGTATGGCGCCGGACCAGGGCGTCGATCGCCTCGGCCTGGACCTGGTGGGTGGCGAACCAGAACTCCATTTCCACCTGGTAGGCGACCAGCCCGGCCAGGCTGGTTTCGCCACCGGGCCAGCGCAGCGGTTCGGCGAGATACTGTTCCAGCCACAGGTCGAGCGGTTCGGCCCAGTCCTTCCAGCCCCGCAGGTCGCAGCGTCGCGCGAGCAGTTCGCGGCGCCGCTGGGCATCGGCGCGCGCCACCTCGAAGCCTTCGCGGCCGGCCCATTCGAGCAGCCCGTGGAGGAAGGTGCCGGGAGCCGGTCCGCGCGGGAAGCGATGCAGGTCGTCGCGCATCTCGCTGGCGTGCGCGACCGGCGGCTGTTCGGCGGAACGGCCTTCTTCGTGGAAGGTGGCTTCCTCGGCGCTGATCGGCTCCTGCGATTCGTCGCTCTCCAACGCCTCGTCATCGTCCAGCCCGGCGGAGGCCTGCAATTGCAGGCCGGAATAGCTGGCGACCCACCACTTCTCGCGGCTGCTGCGGCGGGTTTCGCGGGCCTGCCCAAGGCCCTGGCCGCGCCCTGCGACATAGCGTTCGGCGTCCGCCTCGGGGGCCGGCTCGACGACAATCTCCCGGCTCTCGCCGCGCAACGCGGCGAGGCATTGTCCGAGGCCATCGCTGCCGATGGTCGCGCCGCCGGCAAGCAGGTAGCCCAGGGCCCCCTTGTGCAACTCCGGCGACTTGCTGTTGCTCGCCACCAGCGGCGCGATGCCCAGCCACACCGAATGGCGGGCGCGGGTCAGGGCCACGTAGAGCAGGCGCATGTCTTCGCCGAGGCGCTCGTCGTTGGCCTGCTCGTAGGCCCGCGCAGCCTGCTCCTTGCGCCGCGCCAGCTCGATGACCCGCCCTGCAGCGCCATCCTCGTGGAAACTCGCCGGCGCGCCGCTGTTGCCGTCCAGCTCCCTCCAGCTGCAGATGAAGGGCAGCAGCACCAAGGGGTATTCCAGCCCCTTGGACTTGTGGATGGTCACCACCTTGATCAGGTCGGCGTCGCTTTCCAGGCGGAGGATCTCTTCGCTCCCCGGACTCTGCACCTGCTCGGCCAGATGGCGGATCAGCGCGTGCTCACCGTCCAGCTCCACCGCCGCGCGCTGCAGCCACTCGGCCAGGTGCAGCAGGTTGGTCAGGCTGCGCTCGCCATCGGCATGCCGCAGCAGGCGCGCCGGCAGTTCGAAGTCGGCGAGCAGGCGCCGCAGCATCGGCAATACGCCCTGGGCCTGCCAGGACCGGCGATAGTCGCGGAAGCGCAGGACCATCCGTTCCCAGAACAGTTCGTCCTGGTTCAATCGTTCCAGGGTCGCCCAGTCCAGGTGCAGGCTGCGGGTAGCCAGGGCGACCCGCAGCAGCGTATCGGCACCGGGGTCGGCGCAGGCGCGCAGCCAATGCAGCAGGTCGGCGGCTTCCTGGCTGTCGAACACCGAGTCGCGGTCGGACAGGTAGACGCTGGCCAGTCGTCGCGCCGCCAACGCGCTGCGGATCGCCTCGGCCTCGGCGCGACCGCGGACGAGGATGGCAATATCCGCCGGGCGCAACGCCCGCCAGCCGCCCTGCTCGTCGGCGAAGCCGGCGCGGCCCAGGTCGGCCAGGCTCAGCCAGCGGCGGATGGCGCTGGCGCTGCGCTCGGCCATTTCCTGGCGATACGCCGCGGAGCCAAGCACGCCGGCTTCGACATCAAGGTTCCAGAACGTCATCGCTGGCGCCTCGGCACCGTCGATCAACAAACGTTCGGCGCGCCCCTGGGCGTCCACCGCATGGAACGGCACCGGGTTTTCCAGCCCCTCGCGGGCGAAACGGAAGGCGCCGCGCGGGTGCTCTTCGGCGAAGGCGAAGCAGCGGTTGGCGGCCGCCACCATGGCGGCGGTCGAGCGGAAGTTCTTGCCAAGGGTGTAATGCCGCCCGCGAGTGGCCTCGCGGGCGCGCAGGTAGGTATGGATGTCGGCACCGCGGAAGGCGTAGATCGCCTGCTTGGGGTCGCCGATCATGAACAGGCCGGTTTCCCGCGCCTGGGGCTCGTCGGGATCGGCGGCGATCCGGTAGATGCGCTCGAAGATCCGGTACTGCACCGGGTCGGTATCCTGGAACTCGTCGATCAGCGCCACCGGGAACTGCTCGCGGATCAATTGCGCCAGGCGCTCGCCACCAGGCCCCTGCAAGGCGCGGTCGAGGCGGCTGAGCAGGTCGTCGAAGCCGATCTCGGCACGCCGCTGCTTCTCGATCTCCAGTTCGTGCCCGACTTCGCCCAACGCGTGCAACAACAGGTGGGGAGCGAGATCGGGACGCTCTTCCTGATGCGCGGCCCAGGCGTCGATGGCCCTTAGCGCGGCATGCTCGGGCGCCACGCGCTTGGCGGTGAGCTTGATCCGGGTCTGGCCGAACTTGCCGAGGTTGGCCGGCTGCTCGCCGCCCTCGCTCCAGTCCGCCAACGCTTGCAGCCAGGCGTCGAAGGTCTCGTCGCTGTCCTTGCCGCGATAGCTGTTGCCGTTCAGGTAGGGACGCAGGTCGCGCAGCAGCGCTTCCAGTTCGACGCGCGCTGCGCGCCAGGCGGCGCGGGCCTGCGCGTCCAGTTGGTCGAGCTGGCGATACCAGTCGCCGCCCTGCTCCAGCAAGGCTGTCAGTGACTCGGGCGCACTCAGCGCCTGGTCGGCGTAGCGGAAGTCGGCGTCCTGCCGCGCCAGCAGCGGCTGCAAGGCCTTGCCCAGCGCCTCCGGCCCGCTGTAGCAACTGGCCACGGCTTGCGCCGCCGGAGCCGTCAGGCCGTAGAAGTTACGCCGCCAGTAGTCCCGTACCACTTCGGCGAGCAATTCGCTCTGGTCGGTTTCCAGGTTCTGGGTGAACAGGCTGCCGCTGTCGAAGGCGTGCTCGCGCAGCATCCGGTAGCACCAACTGTGGATGGTCGATACCGCGGCCTCGTCCATCCACTCCGCGGCCAGGCGCAGCAGGCGCGCGCAGCCCGGCCAGCGCTCGGCGGGATACTGCTGGCGCAACGCGACCAGCAGGCCGTCGTGGCGCTCCTGCGGCTCGGCGAAACAACGCGCCGCTTCGCCCAGGCGGCTGCGGATACGCTCGCGGAGTTCCTGGGTCGCCGCATCGGTGAAGGTCACCACGAGGATTTCCGGCGGGCTCAGCGGCCGGCCGAAAGCGTTCTCGCCGCCATGGTCGAGGACCAGGCGTACGTATAGCAGGGCGATGGTGAACGTCTTGCCGGTACCGGCGCTGGCCTCGATCAGGCGGCTGCCGTGCAACGGGAAGTCCAGCGGATCGAGGGCCACGGGCATCTGCTGCTGGCTCATGCCTGCTCCTCCGCGCCACGTCCCAGGGCAGCCAGCAGCGGCGCGTAGAGCTGCTCGGCCCAGTGCGCGAACTCACCGCTGGCGAGCAGCCGGTCGAAGTCCGGATAGACCCGAGCCAGCGCCGGCGAGGCGTCCACCTCGCCCCCCATGCCGAACCCTCCCTCGTAGCGCTTGCGCGCCTCGCGCATGGCTTTCTCGGGCTCTGCGCCACCACCACTGGCGAGCCAGGCGAAAGCGGTCCGGCAGGCCACCGGCAACGGCTGGCGCATGCCCTGGCGCCAGGCGTCGATCAACTGGTCGAGGTACTCGCCGGCGCGCTCGCTCGGCAACGGCGGAATCTCCAGGGTGCCGGTCTGGCTCACCAGCACGCTGCTCACCGGCTGGCCTAGACGTTGCAGGGCGAGGTGCTGCAACCAGTGGCGCACCAGGCTGTGCCACTTGAAGCCGCGCCCTTCATGGAGCTTGCCGCTGAGCAACTGCAGGCGCGCCAGGCGCCCGGAAGCGTCGCGACGCAAGCCGCCGAGCCAGTCCTCCAGCTCCAGCCCGGACGGATGGCGATGGCGCAACTCCTGCTGCTGCTCGACCGCCTCCGGCCAGCGCTCGATTTCCTGGCGGTAGCGCCAGAGCAGGTCGGGCAGCGGTTGCAGCAAATGGCGCGCGGAGAACTCGCCGAACGCCGCCAGCGGCAGGCGACCCTGTCGCCGCAGTCGCTCGACCTGGGCCTGCAACTGCGCCGGCAGGCCCTCGGCATCCCAGTCCCGCTCGACCCAGCGCTTCATGCGTTCGGTCAGCTCGAATTGCAGCTTCCAGTTGTCCAGCGCGTCCAGTTCGAAAGGCTCTTCGTCGTTGCCGGTCAATTGCTCGTCGTCGAAACGCACCTTGAGCCGCTGCTGGAAGAACGCATTCACCGGGTTGGCGAGGAACTCCGCCAGCGCTCGCAGCCCCAGTGCGCCCTCCAGTTCAAGCGGCGGCAGGGGCGCTTCGGCGTCGGGAACGGCGATGTCGTCCTCGCTATGGACCTCGCGCCACTCGCGGGCGTAGGTGAACAGGCCATCGACGCCCTGCTCCGGCGCATCGTGAAAATACCGACGGCTGAACGGCTGCAGCGGATGCTCCTGGGTCAGGGCACGCAGCAGCGCCTCGCCGTCGCCGTCCGGGTCCAGGCGCCAGCCGGCCGCCAGGTGATCGCGCAACTGGCCGATCAGCACCGAGGGCGGCCGCTCGCCATTGTCGCGGATACTCCGCCCCACCCAGCTCACGTAGAGCTGCTCGCGCGCCGAGAGCAGCGCCTCGAGCAGCAGGTAGCGGTCGTCCTCGCGCCGCGAGCGGTCGCCGGGGCGGTAGTCGTTGCGCATCAGGTCGAAATCCAGCGGCGACTGCTGGCGGGGGTAGTCGCCATCGTTCATGCCAAGCAGGCAGACCAGCCGGAACGGGATCGCGCGCATCGGCATCAACGTGCAGAAACTCACCGCGCCAGCCAGGAAGCGCTGGTTCAGGCCGCCCTGGTCCAGGCCGCCGAGCCAGGCCTCGCGTATCACGCTGATCGGCAGCGGCTCGGCGAAGGCCGCACAGGCGCAGTGTTCCTGCCAGCGCTCGAGCAGTTGCAGGAGCTGGGTGAGGAGCAGTTCGTCGCGCTCGTCGTGGGCCTCGAAGAACACCGTGAGCAGGGCTTGCAGGCGCTCGCCCCACTGCGCCGGGGTGGCCGGTTCGGCCAGCTCGGCGTAGGCCACCTCGAGGCGCTCCAGCAGCACAGCCAGCGGGCCTGCCAGGGCGGCGTCCAGGCCACCGACCTCATCGTAGGGCTGGATGCCTTGCAGGGCCGCGCCTTCGCCGACCGCGTAGCCGAGCAGCATGCGCCGCAGACCGAAGCGCCAACTGTTGCCCTCCAGTCCCGCTGGCAGGCCGAGACGCTCGCGCTGCGCGGCATCCAGCCCCCAGCGCACGCCGGCGCCTTCGATCCAGCGGTGCAGGGTCGCCAGGTCGGCCTCGTCGACGCCGAAACGCCGGCGCAATGCCGGGACGTCCAGCAGGTCGAGGATCTCGCTCACGGCGAAACGGCTGTCGGGCAGTTTCAGCAGGTGCTCCAGGGCGATCAGCAGCGGCTCGCGACCGCGCTGTCCCTGGTCGGCCAGGGTATAGGGAATGAAGCGCTGGTCGTCGCGCGGCACCTGGCCGAACACCGCCTCGATGTGCGGTGCGTAGGCGTTGATGTCGGGGACCATGACGATCACGTCGCGCGGCTTCAGGCTCGGATCGGCGTTGAAGCGGGCGAGCAACTGGTCGTGGAGGATCTCCACTTCGCGCTGCGCGCTGTGGGCCACATGGAAGCGGATCGAGGCGTCGCTCCGCGGCGCCACCGGCGGCCAGTGCTCGCGGGTTTCCGCCAACGGGCGCAGTTCGAGGATATCGTCCTGCAACTGGCCGAGCAGCCCGTGCGGGGCCTCCTCGCTGAACAGGTCGATGCGCCCGCCGTTGACCTCGCCGAACAGGTTCCGATAGCTGTCCGGGTCGTCGTAGCTGTCGAGCAGGTTGATGTAGTCGCGGCCCTGCTTGCCCCAGGCCGCCAGCAACGGCTGGGCATGCTGGTGCTGGCGGTCCTCGTCGAGGTCGGCGGGGACGCCGGCGCGGCGCTGCTGGCGGCGGTACTCGTGGCGCAACAGGTCCTTGTCGGCGACGATGTCGGCCCAGTGGTGGCGACAGGGGTTGTGCACGCAGAGCAGCACCTGGCTGAACCTGGCCAGGGCGGCCAGCGCCTCGAGGGTCTGCGCCGGCATCGAGGAAATCCCGAACACCACCACTCGTCGCGGCAACGCGCGCGGCGCCGCGCTGGCGGAGCGCAGCGCCTCGATGAAGCGCCGGTGCACGCCGGAGCGGCTGCGGGCCAGGCTATCGGCACCGACGTCGGCGAGCAGCGCGCGCCACAATTCGGCCTGCCAGCGCTCGTCGGCACCGAGCGGGCGCGCCTGCCCGTTCGCCGTGCGCAACTGGTCGCGGCCCTGGCTCCAGTCGTCGAGCCAGTCGCCGCGATAGACCTGGTACTGGTCGAACAGGTCGGCCAGGCGCTCGGCCAGTTGATGACGCTTGCGCAGGTCGGCATCGTCGGCGAGGAAACGTTGCAGGGTGCGGAACTCGGGACGCTCCAGCAATCCGGGAAGCAGACGCATCAGGCGCCAGGTCAGCGGCGCCTTGTCCAGTTCGGAAACCTCGGGAATGCTTTCGCGGCCCAGCACCGCGCGATAGGCCTGCCAGAGGAACTGCGCCGGCAACTGCACCTCCAGCGCCGCGGCGATGCCGCCACCGCCGCCGCCGTCCTCGCGGGGATCTTCGGCCAATGCCAGCTTCAACCATTGGGCGATGCCGTTGCTGTGCACCAGGACCCGCTCGCTTTCCAGCGGCGCCAGCGGATAGCGGCGCATCCAGGAAACGGCGAGGTCGCGCAGGTCGTCCAGGCGATTGCCGTGGACGATCATGAATCCGGGCGTGAGGGCGGTGGTTCCCAAGGGTTCTGGCATCGGTACGGCTATTCCTGGCGCAAGGCTCTGGCGAAAGAGGTCAGGATCGGGCGGCGACGAAGCGTCGTTCCAGTTCGAGGCTGTCGGCCATGCGGAAATCGCTCCAGCGCTCGCTCAGGCCGAGATGGCTGTCCGCCTGGCAATCCGGGGCACTGCCGCAACGGCGGGTGAAGGTGTTGACCACCTCGACCATCTCCTCGCGCTCGGCGCCGACCAGCAGCGCCGCGTGCGCCAGCACCACCGGCCGGCCGGCGCCGTTGCGCCGCCAGCGTTGCGCGGTCCCGGCGAGCTTGCGCCCATCCAGGGTGACATTGTAGCGGCCGTCGCAGAAGGAACCGGCCACGGCGCCCACGCCGGCGTCCAGGCCGCGCTCGCGGAGCCAGTCGCAGATCGGCTGGCACAGCCGCAGGTAGGCGGTTTCGATACGGGTCTGCTCGTTGTCGCCGGGCCCCAGCGCATAGGACAGGGCGATGTTCAGCACGCCCGGCGATTGCGGCACCGGCTCGCCGCCGGTATCGCGCAGCAGCACCGGCCAGCCGCGTTCGGCGACCGCTGCGCTGGCCGGCGCGAATCCTTCCAGGCGCTCCATCCGGCGCGGCATGACCAGCGCCCGATCGCAGGGCTGCCAGAGCAACAGGCCATGCTCGCGGGCACCGCCACACACCTCGTCGAGCAGGGCGCGCTCGGCGTCCAGCCCATCCTGCACGGAAAACACTTCGACCACGATTCTTCCTCTTCCAGGCTGGTACGGCTCGGCTCCCACGCGGGGAGCGCTGCCTATGATAGCCAGTGGCGGCGCCTCCGTGCGCCGTAATCGCGAGGAAGTTGCCGGGAAATCAGCAGGTTGCCGAGCGCAGACGGGCCGGGCGGCGCTGCCAGAACTCGGCCAGCAGGACCCCGGCCAGGGTCAGCGCGCCGCCGACCAGGTGATGGACGGTCAGGCGCTCGCCGAGCACCAGGGTGGCGATGCAGGCGGTGATGATCGGCAGCAGGTTGAAGAACAGCGCCATCCGGCTCGGCCCGAGACGGGCGACACCGTGCATCCAGGCCAGCGCGGCGACGATCGAGGCGAACAGCGCGGCGTACAGCACCAGCGGCAGGTTGGCGGCGTTCAGGCCGGTGCGCGGCGACAGCAGGTACAGCGGCAGCAGGGCGAGGATCGCCACCAGCACCTGCAGGTAGAGCAGTTGCATGGCCGGCAGCTTCAGGCTCCATTTCTTCAGCAGCACGCTGTACACCGCATAGGCCAGGGTGGCGACGATCATCATCACGTCACCGAGGTTCACTCCATGCTCCAGCAAAGCGCCGAGATGGCCCTGGGAGATCACCAGCACCACGCCGGCCAGCGACACCAGCGCGCCGAGCAGCGCCCCGGCGTTCAGCCGGTGGGCCAGGATGCTGCTGGCCAGGCCCAGCGACATCAGGGGCATCAGCGACAGGATGATGCCCATGTTGGTGGCGCTGGTCAGCGCCGCCGCGTAGTAGGCCAGGCTCTGGTAGACGGCCATGCCGAGCAGGCCGAGGACCACGAACTTGCCGAGGTTGGCGAGGATGTAGCGGCGGTTGCGCAGCACCGGGCCGAGCATGAAGGGCGTCAGCGCCAGGCCGACCAGCAGCCAGCGGAAGAAACCGATCTCGGCGGGCTGGATGATCCCCACGGCGAGCTTGTTGACGACGGTGTTGCCGGCCCAGATGAACACGGCCAGCAGGGGAAACAGGTATTGCATGGGAGGTTCCGCACTATGAAAAAGGAATACGCGGCCATTCTGAGCCAGTCCGAATACAGACGTATAATGAATTCCAGACAAACCACCCGTAGGTTCGGACATGTCGACCACCACCTTGCTGCGCCTTCCCGATCTCCAGGGGCAGTCTTTCGACGTCTATTTCCGCTATGACGAGTTCGGCGCCGACACCCATTCGCCGCCGCACACCCACGCCTGGGGCCAGCTCAACTATGCAGCCCATGGCGTGATGCAGCTGGAGATCGACGGCCAGCGCTTCCTCTCACCTCCGCAATACGCGGTATGGATACCACCGGAGCGGGTGCACAGCTGCTACAACAGCCAGGCCATCGTCTACCGCTCGCTGTACCTCTCCGCCGAACTGTCACGACGCCTGCCGGCGACACCTTGCACCCTGGCGATCAGCGCGATCCTCAAGGCGATCCTCTCGGACTTCGCCGAGCGCGGGGTCAACCTGCCGACCTCGGCGCAGGACCTGCGCCTGGCCCGGGTCGTCATGGACCAGCTGGAATGCGCCCAGCCCCACGACGACTACCTGCCCTACGGCCGTACCCCGGCGCTGCGCGAGGTGCTCGACGCACTGCAGGCCGAGCCGGGCGACAACCGCTCGCTGGCGCAATGGGCGCAGCAGGTGCACAGCACCGAGCGAACCCTGGCCCGGCACTGCCAGCGCGAACTGGGCATGACCTTCGGCGAATGGCGCCAACGCCTGCGCTTCCTCGCGGCCATCGAGGCGCTGGAAGCCGGCAGGGGGATCCAGCAGATCGCCTTCGACCTCGGCTACAGCAGCCCCTCGGCGTTCATCTCGATGTTCCGCCGGCTGGCCGGCACCACACCGGAACAATACCGCCTGGCCAGCCGCGCCCAGGACATGCCGATGCTGTAACCCGCCGTGCATGCGTTGCGGCTATGCTCGCAGCAGCCACCATCCGGAGTTCGCATGCCAACCGCCAGCCGCCATCCCGACACCGCCCTCGCGGTGTTCCTCGCCTTCCTCAAGCTGGGCTGCAGCGCCTTCGGCGGGCCCATCGCCCACCTCGGCTATTTCCGCGACGAGTTCGTCCGCCGCCGCGGCTGGCTGAGCGAAAGCAGCTACGCCGACCTGGTCGCCCTCTGCCAGTTCCTTCCCGGCCCCGCCAGCAGCCAGGTCGGCATGGCCCTCGGCC
Organism: Pseudomonas sp. TZ252; assembly: GCF_056110345.1. NCBI lineage: Bacteria > Pseudomonadati > Pseudomonadota > Gammaproteobacteria > Pseudomonadales > Pseudomonadaceae > Pseudomonas > Pseudomonas sp. TZ252. Next base: position 993,874 of record NZ_CM148566.1, read on the forward strand.
TGGCCCGCGCCGGCTATCCCGGCGCCCTCGCCGCCTGGCTCGGTTTCACCCTGCCCTCGGCGTTGCTGCTGGTGCTCTTCGCTCTCGGCCTGGGACGCTGGGGCACGCTGTTGCCCGAGGGCGTGCTGCATGGCCTGAAGATCGCCGCGGTGGCGGTGGTGGCCCAGGCGGTCTGGGGCATGGGCCGCAGCCTGTGTCCGGATCGCCCGCGCCTGGCGCTGATGGCGCTGTCCTGCGCGAGCGTGCTGGCCTGGCCCACGGCCTGGGCCCAGGTCGCGGTGATCGCCGGTGCCGGCCTGGCCGGCCTCGCCCTGTTGAAAACGGAAGCCGGGGAAGGCCACGAGCGGCTGCCGATCGCCATTGGCTACCGCGGCGCGCTGCTGCTCCTCGCCCTGTTCGCCGTGCTGCTGGTCTGCCTGCCGCTGGCCGCGCGCCTCTGGCCGGAACACTGGCTGCGCCTGTTCGATGCGTTCTACCGGGCCGGCTCGCTGGTGTTCGGCGGCGGCCATGTGGTGCTGCCGCTGCTGCAGGCGGAAGTGGTACCCAAGGGCTGGGTCGACGGCGATACCTTCCTCGCCGGCTACGCGGCCGCCCAGGCGGTGCCGGGCCCGCTCTTCACCTTCGCCGGGTTCCTCGGCGCAGCCTCGGGCCCGGCGCCGAACGGCTGGAGCGGCGCGCTGCTGTGCCTGCTGGCGATCTTCCTGCCATCGTTCCTGCTGGTCGCCGGTGCCTTGCCATTCTGGGAACGCCTGCGCCACGAACGCCGGGTACGGGCAACGCTGGCCGGGGTCAACGCGGCGGTGGTCGGCCTGCTGCTGGCGGCGCTGTACCAGCCGCTCTGGACCGAAGGCATCCTGCGCCCGGCCGACTTCGCCCTGCTGCTCTTCGCCCTGCTGGCCCTGCTCGCCTGGAAGACGCCGCCCTGGCAAGTGGTGCTCGCCTGCGCCGTGGCCGGCGGCCTGATCGCCACAGCCGGCTAGCCGTTCAAGGCCAGGCTCAGCCCCTGCGCCGCCGGCGCGGCCGCCTTGCCCGGCTCCGCGCCCTCCGGCCGGTAGCCGAGGCGCAGGCCGCCCCAGTGCTTGCCGTGGATGAAGATCGGCACCGAAAGATCGTGCATCAGCTCGCCGGTGTCACGGGTGTAGGTCTGTAGCAACAGCGGCTGCTGGTGGCTGCCGCAGCGAATCCCGGTGCGGTCGTTGAACAGGCGCTTGCTGCGGCTGCGCAACGCGTCCGTCTGCGGGTCGCCGCTGGGCGGATGGGCGAAGGCGCGATTGTGGGTGGGCACGTAGCCTTCGGGGGTACAGGCGATGGCGAATACCAGGTTGCGGTTGCGCTCCAGCAACTGCTCCTGGATGCCCGGCAGGACCTGGTCGGTGTAGCTGTCGAAGCGGGTCCGGTACTTGGTCGGCTGGGTATTGGGCAACGGCTGGTAGCTGCGGTCGAACAGGTCGTCGAGGTCGATGCGCCCGCTGCGCACGTCCTCCTCGAAGCGAGCGGCGATAGCCGCCGCGCCCTCCCGGGCGAGGTCGTAGACCGACTGGTGGTAGGCGTCCAGGCTGACCTCGGCGAGGCGCTCGCTGATCACCTCGGCCTGGTTCTCCAACTGGCTGGCAGCTTCGCCGAGGCGCAGGGTCTGTTCCTCGCTGGCGCTGAGGTCGCCGCGCACCTGCTCGACCGCGGCGAACAGGCTGGCGAGTTGGCTGCGGTTGATCTCGGCGCCCTGGGCGATCTCGGTAATCTGGCTTTCCACCCCGGCCGCCAGTTCGGCAATGCCTTCCAGTTGCCGACCGGTCAGCTCGACCTGGCCGACCCCTTCCCCCAACTCTTCGGAAAGCTGGCGGATCTGCTCGACCACCTCGCTGGTCTGGCGCTGGATCTCGGCGACCATCTGGCCGACTTCCTCGGTGGCCTCGGCGGTACGTCCGGCCAGGCCGCGCACCTCTTCGGCAACCACCGCGAAGCCGCGCCCATGCTCGCCGGCGCGGGCCGCCTCGATGGCCGCGTTGAGGGCCAGCAGGTTGGTCTGGCTGGCGATGCCCTGGATCACCAGGGTGACCCGCTGGATGTCCTCGCTGCGCTGGTTCAGCGCCTCGATCGCCTCGCGGCTGGCGCCCATCCGCTCGCTGAGCCGATGCATGCGCTCGATGGTCGAGGCCAGCAGCACCTGGCCTTCGTCGCTGCCGGCGCGCGCCCGGGTGGCGGCGTCCATGGCCTGGCGCGCCAGATTGGAGGTGGCGCGCTCGGTGTGGATCATCACTTCGGCGCTGCCGACGATCTGTTCGGCGGCGTCGAGCTGGGATTGCAGCTTCTCCGCCAGGCGCTTCACCGAGAACGCCACGCCGGCGGCCGACAAGGCGTTCTGGCTGGTGTTATGGGACAGGTCGCGAGCCAGCCGGGCGATGTCGGGCTCGCCGACGGTCGCCACCGCTGTGCGGTTGCCGGGAAGCAGCCAGGGCAACCAGAGCAGCGCCACGCCGAGCGGCAGGGCCAGGTACAGCGGCAGCCAGCCATGCCGGGCGCCGACCAGCAGGAGAACCAGGGCCAGGCTCTGCAACAGGCAGACGAAGAGGATGCGGGAACGAGCGGGCTGCATGAGTAAATCTCCGGCCTCCGGGGCGTTGCGTCATGACCCTGGGGTCGGACGGGCGACGGCGGGGCTTCTTTATTTGACTTGTAGTCCGGTTTGTAGCCCGCCCCCGGAAGCGCCGCCATCGTTCCTTAGTGGTATGGCCAATGGCTGGCATTCGACTAGCGCAGGCCGCGACGAAAGGCGGAGAACACCCCGGACGCGTCGGCCAGGCCTTGATCCATGGGGGCTTCGCCGCATTTCCAGGGGACGCTCGAAGAACTTCCGTCCTGCCGTCCGTCGGCCGACACCGTATGACAAGCCCGGAGCCCACGTTATAATTCCGCGCCCATTTACAGCCGGTAGCGGTCGACTAGACTCCCAACCGGCGCTGGCCGGACCCCGCTTCCGCCCAGCCTGGTCGCTATCGGGCCCGCTCTTTTTGGACTCAGGACCACCCGTGACGAAAGACGAATTGCGTGCCGCGCTGGCGCGCGAGGAACAGCGTTACAAGGACGTGTACGGCGGCGAAGTGACGCTTTATGCCGCCCAGCCGGAACCCGACCGCAAGCCCTGGCGCAAACGCCCAACCGTTCAGGAGCAGGCGTTCGACAGAGAACTGCAGAAGATCGAAGAAGAGCGTCTCAAGGCCGGGCAGGAAGCAGCGAACCCCATTCCATTTACCTCCAACCGACAGGAGAGCGACGGATAACGAAGCGTTTCAATCTGTTTCGTTTTTCCCGCAAAGCCCGATGCGACGGGGCGTTGCCCGCGACAATGGCAACCTTCCGGAGTTCCAGACGGATAAAAACGCATCTGGCATAATCGCCGCCCCGTCTCTGACCGGTTTCTCACATGTTCGATCTTTTCAGCGGGCTCGATGCCTGGGTGGGTATCAGCCTGGTGCTGGCCCTGGCCTTCGTCCTCACCTTCGAGTTCATCAACGGCTTCCACGACACTGCCAACGCGGTGGCCACCGTCATCTACACCAAAGCGATGTCCCCCTACCGGGCGGTGATGCTCTCCGGTGTGTTCAACTTCCTCGGCGTGCTGCTCGGCGGTGTCGGCGTAGCCTACGCCATCGTTCACCTGCTGCCGGTGGAGCTGCTGATCAACGTGAACACCGGCCATGGCCTGGCGATGGTCTTCTCCCTGCTCGCCGCCGCCATCGCCTGGAACCTCGGCACCTGGTACTTCGGCATCCCGGCCTCCAGCTCGCACACCCTGATCGGCTCGATCCTCGGCGTCGGCCTGGCCAATGCGCTGATCACCGACGTGCCGCTGGCCGAAGGGATCAACTGGCAGAAGGCGATCGACATCGGCCTGTCGCTGATCTTCTCGCCGCTGGCCGGCTTCATGGTCGCCGCGTTGGTCCTGCTCGGACTGAAATGGTGGCGTCCGCTGTCGAAGATGCACAAGACCCCGGAAACCCGTCGCGAACTCGACGAGAAGAAGCACCCGCCGTTCTGGAACCGCCTGGTGCTGGTGCTTTCCGCCATGGCGGTAAGCTTCGTCCATGGCTCCAACGACGGCCAGAAGGGTATCGGCCTGATCATGCTGGTACTGATCGGCATCGTCCCGGCCAAGTTCGTCCTCGACCTGAACAGCACCACCTACCAGATCGAGCGCACCCGCGACGCCGCCCTGCACCTCAGTCAGTTCTACCAGCGCCACACCGATACCCTCGGCGACATGCTGGCCCTGGGCAAGAGCAATGGCAGCGAGATGCCGCAGTTCTACCGCTGCGATCCGAAACAGACCGAGCCGACCATCAACGCGCTGCTCCGCGACCTGCGCGGCGTGCCCAGCTACAACGACCTGGACGCCGACGAGCGCGTGCAGGTGCGTCGCTACCTGCTGTGCCTGGACGACACCGCGAAGAAGGTCGGCAAGCTGTCCGACCTGCCGGCGCGGGAGAAGGCCGACCTCGAGAAGCTACGCAAGGACCTGACCGCGACCACCGAATACGCGCCGTTCTGGGTCATCATCGCGGTGGCCCTGGCTCTCGGCATCGGCACCATGGTCGGCTGGAAGCGCGTAGTGCTCACCGTCGGCGAGAAGATCGGCAAGCAGGGCATGACCTACGCCCAGGGCATGAGCGCGCAGATCACCGCCGCCGCCGCCATCGGCATGGCCAACATCTACAGCTTGCCGGTGTCCACCACCCATGTACTGTCCTCCGGCGTGGCCGGGACCATGGTGGCGAACAAAAGCGGCCTGCACGGCGGCACCGTGCGCAACATCCTGATGGCCTGGGTGCTCACCCTGCCGACTTCGATGGCGCTGTCCGCCGGCCTGTTCTGGCTGGCCTCGCAATTCATCTGAGCCGCCTCGCCGGTTGAAAAAAACGCCTGCTTGTCCGCAGGCGTTTTTTTTGCCGCGCTCCCACCGACGTCATCCGCCCGCCTCGGCGGGCAGCGCCGCCAGCGGCAAGCGAACCACGAACAACGCGCCCTCCCCCTGGTTGGCCGCCGTCAGGCTACCGCCCATGTTGCGCACCAGATCGTGGCTGACCGAGAGACCCAGGCCGGTACCCTTGCCCTCCACCTTGGTGGTGAAGAAGGGTTCGAATATCCGCTCCAGCAGGAGCGGTTCGATCCCGCCGCCGTTGTCGTGCACGTGCAATTCGACCCAGCCCGGTTCGCGGCAGGCCACCTGCTCCAGGCGAATGCGCCGGCTGGCCAGGCCAAGATTGCCGAGCAGGGCATCGCGGGCGTTGGCGAGCAGGTTGATGATCACCTGTTCCAGCTGGTCCGCCTGCCCTCGTACCACCATCCGCTGCGTCGGCGCCGGGCACTCCACCTCGATGGCGTGCTGACGCAGCCCCTCGCCGAGCAGGCCCAGGGCGCCTTCGAAGGCGGTATAGGGGTCGAACGGCAGCGCCTCCAGCGCCGACTTGCGGCTGAACACGCCGAGGTGGCTGACCAGGCGGTCGACGCGCAGGACCTGGGCATCCATGCGCTCCAGTTTCTCGCCAAGGTAGTCGCCGTCGAGGCCGACGCTGTTCATCCGCTGGCGCATGTTGAAGAGGGTCATGCGCAGCACGTGCAGCGGCTGCTTCACCTCGTGGGCGAGGCCGCTGACCATCTCCCCCAGGCTGGCCATCTTGGCGCCTTGCGCCAGTTGCTGCTGGGCCCGACGCACCGGCGTGTTGTCGCGTCCCACCGCCTGTACCTCGCACAATTCGCCCCGGGCGTCGAACAACGGTCGCTCGGCCCACACCAGCCAGAGAAAACGTTGCCCCGGCAGGTTGAAGCGCAGTTCCGGCACCTCGCTGGCGCCCTCCCGCGGCGAACCCAGCAGACGCGCGCGCAAGGCGCTGGCGTCTTCCGCCGCCAGCCACTCGTCGAGCCGGCGACCGACCAGGCGCTCCGGGCTGGTCGCGAGGCTATCGGCGAAGGTCCGGTTCACGTAGGTCAGCACCAGGTCGGCGGTATAGCGACAGATCAGCGCCGGCGAATCCTCCACCAGGACCCGGTAGCGTTCCTCGCTCTCGGCGATACGCTGTGCCGCCAGGTGCTGCTCGGTCACGTCCAGCCACAGGCCCACCGCTTCGCTGGGCAGGCCCTGGGCATCGCGCAGCAGCTTGGCTTCGTCGTAGAGCCAGTGCCAGTTGCCCTGGCCATCGGCGAGGCGATAGCGGGTCTTCACCCGGCCCTCGCGAAGCAACTCGCGGCCACGGGCGAAAAAGGCCTCCAGGTCGTCCGGATGCACCCGTTCGGCGAGCGCCTGCCAACTCTGTCCCTGCAAGTCGAGGCCGAGCAGGTTGCTCGCGCTTTCGCTGTAGAACTCCGGCACCAGGTGCCCCTGCTCGACCCGCTGGACGTAGATCACCACCGGCGCGCTGTCGATCAGGCTGCGCAGCCGCGCGTGGGCCGCCTGTGCCCGTTCCTCCTGGCGCCGGCCTTCGCTGATGTCGAGCAGCACGCCGGACAGCCCCAGCGCGCTGCCGCGCCCCAGCGGTCGACCCTCGATGCGCAGCCAGCGGCGCTCGCCGCGGCTATCCGGCTGACGCAGGCAAAGGTCCTGGGCCAGCGCCTGGCCGCTGCGCAGGCTGGCACGCAGGCGCAGGCCGAGTTCGTCGGCGTCCGCCGGTTGCAGCAGGCCCTGCAGGTGTTCCAGCGGCACCCGACGATACTCGCCGGTCAACCCCAGGCTGTCGTGCAAGGCCGGCGCCAGTTCGAAGAGTTCCTGCTCCGCCCAGTAACGCCACCAGCCGCCGCCGATCATCTCCTGCAACAGCCCCAGCTTGCGCGAACTGTCGTGCTGCTCGTGGAGTTCGCAGCGGTCCGCCACCTGGTTCGCCAGCAGTTCCGCGAGGTATTGCCAGTCCTGCGGCGCGGGCCCCTGGGCGAGCTGCTCCAGCGACATCGGCCGCACCAGCAATGCCCCCAGGCGGCCACCGCGCATCGCCGCCGGCACCAGGTAGAGCGCGTCCTCGCCGATCTGCCGGAGCAGCGTCGAGGCGCCTTCGCCACGGCGTAGCAAGCGCGCGCCCGCCCCTTCGCGCAGGTCGTCGTCGGCGAGTTGCAGGGTCGGTCGCAGCAAACTGTCGCTGCCAGGCCGCACATGACTGGCGAAGACCGTGCAGAAACCCTTGCCGTCGCCCAGCAGCAGGGCGATAGCCTGCATCTGGAACGCGCCGGAGAGCGATTCGAGAATCTCCTGGACCGCCTCCGCCAGGTGTCCGTGGGAGACATGGCGCAGACGCGAAAGGATCAGCTTGCCCAGGCTCAGGCTCTGCAACTGGTGCTGCTGGTTGTCGGACTGCCAGTTGAGGTCGGAGATGTCCATGCCCAGCAGCAGCGAGCGTCCCAGGCCGTCGAGCGGCTGCATCGGCTGGAAACGACAGGTCAATGGCGCGGCGGCATCGCTGCGCAGCGTCAGGTCGAGACGCTCGCCCCGGCGCAGGCCGGCCAGCGTCGGCGCACCGGGGGCGCGCCGCTCCAGATACTCGGCGAAAGGCCGCGGCTGTTCGCCAAGCCCATGGGCGCACTGCAGACGATACGCCTGCCGCCCGCCGACCCGGATCACGCGGTCCTGTTCGTCCATCTCGAAACACAGGTCCCAACTCCTCAGCGAAGCGCTCCAGAGGGCGGGGCCTTCCTGCGAAAAGGGTTCCGGCCTCTCGGCCTCGGCGGACGACGAGCGGGAAAATTCGAACATGCGACCACCTCACAGCAACAGGTTGGCACTCGCCTTCAGCGTCTGCGGCAGGTTGGGAATCGCGCCGATGCCGGGGAAGCTCAGCACGGGGATGATCGCCTTGCCCGGATCGCCGTACGGGTACTGCACGCAGACCTCGATCCGCGACGTGGCGCTGACGTAGTCGGCGTACTGGCCATTGCCGGCACAGGGCTGGAGGTTCGCCCGCCAGGCCGCCGGCATCCAGTCCAGGCGCGCGAGCAACTCGTCCCTGGCACGGGCTTCGGCGAGGCTCTCGTAGCCCGCATCGGAGGGATCGACAGCGATCGCCGCACGGGCCCCCACGGCAGCGGCATCGTTGAACGACTGCAACATGAGCAAAGGAATGCTGTAGCTGATCAGACCGTAGACCAGCGCGAAAAACAGCAGGAAGATCGCTGTGAATTCGATGGCGACGGCGCCGTGCTGGCGTCGCCGGGAAGCTTTTCCGAGCATGAGCTGACATCCCCGATCCGCATCCTTAATACTAGTCGTCATTCGCTCCGCCAACGTTACTGAAAAGGTATTAATCCAGATGTCGAAAAAAGGCTGAAGAACAGGATGGAGCAATTAGCACTGGCCTTGTGGGCAAGCGTTTGCGGATATCAGGACATCAAACGTTTGCGCGTCTCCAACTGGCTTATCCTGGGCGGATTTCTTATTTCCTTTGTTTATTTATATGTGAAAGAGTCAAGCCTGACCGGTGCTACGGTTAATATGGCAATGACCGCACTTTTTATAGGCGTCTGCCTCAGCCTTCCCGGCTACCTTCTCGGCAGGCTCGGCGCTGCCGACGTCAAGTACCTGGCCGCACTGGGGCTGGCCAGCGACCCACTTACGGTGCTCTATAGCCTGGCCTTCGGCTGCCTGCTGTGCATCGCGCTATTCATCCTCGTAAAGTTATTCAAACGTTCGGTAGAAAAGTCCGCAATGAATGAAGAAGTTCGCCTTCGAAGGGCACCGTCAAAAAACAAGTCATTCCCTTTTATATTCGCCATGAGCGCCGGCCTTTTGGCACACCTGATTATCAGTAAAATTATCTGAGTAAACTTGCGGAAGACCTCACTTAGCGACTATATGCTTATGGCTAATACCATTCGGTATGGCTGCATTCCAATGCACGTCCCCTGTTAAAAACAAAATAAGCAAATGGAGCGTATGACCATGGACAAACCGGCCTCGCGGCATTTCAGCGTCTTGATCATCGATGATGAACCCCAGGTGACCTCGGAACTCCGCGAACTGCTGGAAAACAGTGGCTACCGTTGCGTAACCAGCACCCACCGGGAGTCGGCGATCGCCAGCTTCCAGGCCGACCCGAACATCGGCCTGGTCATCTGCGACCTCTACCTGGGGCAGGACAACGGTATCCGCCTGATCGAGAGCCTCAAGGAAGTCGCCGGCAACGGCAGGTTCTTCGAATCGATCATCCTCACCGGTCACGATGGCCGCCAGGAAGTGATCGAGGCCATGCGGGTCGGCGCCGCCGACTACTACCAGAAACCGGTGGCGCCGCAGGAACTGCTGCATGGCCTCGAACGCCTGGAGAACCGCCTGCACGAGCGCGTCCGCAGCCAGTTGAGCCTGAGCCACGTCAACCAGCGCCTGGAATACCTCGCCGAATCGCTGAACTCGATCTACCGCGACATCCACAAGATCAAGTACGAGGTACACGGCAACAGCCAGCCGAGTGCCCTCAAGAGCGAAGACAGCCAGCCGTCCGCGCCGCCGGCGTCGGTCGCGGAAAGCCAGGTGTCCCCGAGCAATCCGCTGTTCGGCAAGCTGTCGCCCCGCCAGCAGGCGGTGGCGCGGCTGGTGAGCAAGGGCCTGACCAACTACCAGATCGCCTACGAACTGGGCATCACCGAGAACACGGTGAAGCTGTACGTCTCCCAGGTGCTGCGCCTGATGCATATGCACAACCGCACACAGCTGGCGCTGGCCCTGTCGCCTGCGGCGATGCAGCAGGGCAGCGGAGCGGTGGTGCACTGACAGGCGCGATGGCCCGGCGGACCTGCTAGATCAGCAGTTCCGCCCTGCCGACATCGACCTTCAGAATCTCCGCGTCGATGTATCCAAGTTGTACCCCCAGCAAGGGCAGGACCAGATTCAGGATCGGCGTCAGCAGCCCATCGACCAGAGGTGCCACCACGGAATTCACGATGAGGTCGGTGAGCGCCGTCGAGCCGCACAGCAAAGGCAAGCACAGTCCGAGCACCACGGGATTGACGTTGATGCTGGTTTTCAGGGTACTGGCGAGAAAGCCGCTTTCCGGCAACCTGCGGCTCTGGACGAGATCGGAACCGTCGGCTTTCACGTTGAATCGCGTATCGCCCGAGCTGCCGGCGATCGAGGTATCGAGCTTGAGATCCAATCGCACCAAGCCGCCAAGCACCAGAATCGAGCCGACCTGATCGATGTTGGCCGGACTGCCGATCTTTATCGTCGCTCCGCTGCTTCTCCAACCGAAGTCCAACGCGGTATCCGGGCGGGTACAGGCCATGCTTTTCAGCCAGACGGCTCCCGACGCGCCTTCGATGGCCAGTTGCAGTTTCGTGGTGGCGAGAATGGACAGGAACCCGGAATCGATGTCCGCCGTAAGTCGTACCTGGGACTGGCGCACCTCCGTGCGCCAGGCACCGCTCTCATCCTGCCCTGGCGGCCCGGAGACGATCCTCTTCGGCTCTACGACCGTGAGCCGTGCATTGGCCAATCCGGGGATGCCCAGGTTCACGGCGACCGCGGAATTCTTGTTGGCGACCTGGGCAACCGCCATGATGAGATCCAGCGCATTGATCGCCGTATCCAGCTGCGACATGCTGTTCACCTCGCCAGCGCTCAGCCCCAGCAAGTCTCCCAGTTTCAACGTGGCCGACTTTACCCCCACCAATTGCGTTCTCAGGGCCTCGACCGAGGCTACGCCGTTCTTCGCCAGGACGTTCACGCTGGCGGCGAGTACCTGCTGCAAGCCGACGTTGGTATTCAACAACTGTTCGATGGTCCCCAGGCTGGTATCGACCCCGATCAAGCCCATTCCATCCGCGCCGAGAATGTCCAGCACACTGAGCTTCGCCTCGGCGATACCGTTGTAGGCCGCCGCCGAGAGATCGATCTGGGTGCCCAGCAATCCGCTCAGGATGGGGTTGAGCAACGCCGATTGACCACTGTTCACGCTGGCCAGCCCCGTGCCTGCGGAAATCGTGGCGTTCGGCAGGCGTCGCGCCACGGCCTCTGCGCGGAGATCGACGTTGGCATTGCCGCCGCCGAACAGTCCCCCGAGGTTGGCGACCAGGCTGCCGGGAACGCTCTTGGTCACCTCGACATGCACCGCCTCGTTGGCGGCAGCCGCGTTCGACGCGCTGGCTATGAAACTGCGCAGGCCGCCGGCACTCAGCACGCCGCCGACCTCCGCCGACAGGCTGGAGCCGGCGGCGTCCGCATCGAACCCGTTGAGCATCGCGCTGGCCTTGGCGAAAGACGTCGCCTGGGCAGAACTCTGGTCGCCGCACAAGGCTCCCTGGGAGGCACTCTCCAGCGCCGCCACGTCCGCCACTCGCTGCAGGTTGCGCTGCTCCAGGTAGAGCCGCCCGGTATCCACCACCAGCAACAGGCAGATCAAGGCCAGCAGCAGAGTGGTCGCCGCCAGGATGCCGATCGCCCCGCGCTGTCTTGCAGGCCATCCGTTCATGCCCTGCCCCTCCGCCAGGAACCGTCAGTTCTTGCTCTCGCCGAAGCCACGATCTTCCAGCAGGTACTCGGGAATCTCGTGCTCATAGCTTTTCAGGTAGCGCTGGTAGGCCCGCTGGCGCTCGGCGGCGGTCGCGCTTTGCCGAACCGGGCTGGCGGCCCGGCCGCTCGCCTGGATGGCCAGCCAGGCGCGGGTGGCGGTCTGCGGTTCGGCCGTCGCTGGCGCGGCGGGACGGACCGCCGGCGTGTCCGCGGCCCAGGCCGGGCCGGACAGGAGCAGCAAGACGCCGAACAGGATTCGCTCGTGCATGGTTCACCTCTCCGGCGCCGGCTCAGGACGCCTCGTTGGCCATCGCGGTATGCATATTCGCCTCCGCCGGCAGTTCCGCCAGCGGGTCGTCGCTTGCCGGCGCCGCGCCGGGTGTCGGTACGGCACCCCAGCTGCGCGCCCGCGCCTCGGCCGCGCGGATGTCCCGGGCATCCAGCTGCAAACGCTCGATCAGGCGCTGCGCATCTTCCCGGTCGCCTTGCAGGTACAGCAGGCCGAGCAGGTTGGTCGCCGGTAGCTTGCCGCCCTGCTGCAACTCCAGCGCAGTGATGAATTCGAAGCGCGCGCCGACACGGTCGCCGCGCTTGAGCAGGGCGACCCCCAGGTCGTTGCGGAAGCGGCTCTCGGTCGGCCGCAGGCGCGCCGCCTCGCGCAGCTCGAGGACCGCCCGGGCGCTGTCGCCATTGCGCAGGGCGAGCAGGCCGAGGCCGTGGTGCGCCTCGGCTGCCTTGCAGGTTTCCAGTAGGGCCTGGTACTCGGCCCTGGCCCGCGGGTCGCCGATCCGGCGCAGGATCAGCGCCCTTTCCTCGCGCACGTCGAGCAACCCCGGCGGCATGCTTTCCAGGTTGGCCAGGGCCGCATGCAGGCGGCCCTCGCGGATCATGTCGCGGACCATGTTCATCTGCAGTTCCTGCTCCTGGCCGAGCTGCTGCGAACACTCCCGTGGGCCGTCCCGCCCCGGCAGCGCGGCGCAACCGCCGAGCAGGGCGGCGCACAGGCCGATACCGATCAGTGCTTTCATCCCAGTCCTCCCAAGGCCTTGGTGATGGCGATGACGCCCGGACCGGCGAGGACGATCAGCAGCGCCGGGAACAGCAGCACCATCATCACCAGGCTCATCTTCGCCGACAGCTTGCCGATGCGTTCCTGCAAGGCGGTCAGGCGCCGGTCTTCGAACAGTTGCTTGAGCGTCAGCAGGGTGCTGCGCGCACTGCCGCCCTGACGCAACATCTGCCGTAGCACGCCGCAGCAGTCGTTCAGCGGGTCCACCTGCAGGCGCCGGGCAAGCGCCTCCAGCTCTTCCGCCAGGTCGATGCCGTTGTCGGCACGGGTCAGCGCCAGGTCCAGCTCGCGGGCCAGTTGCGGGGTGATCCCGCGGCCTTCCAGGCAGACCACGCGCAGCGTCTGCTCCACGGTCAGGCCGGCGTCGAAGAGGATGCGGATCAGTTGCACGAACAGGATCATCTCGTCGGCGATCAGCGCCCGGCGCGCCTTGGCGAAGTGCTTGAGCACCTGCTTGGGCAGGAGGAAACCGATGCCGGCGGCGAACAGCAGCGGCACCGCGTAGGACGCCTCGCTCTCGGCGCGCAGCAGCTTGACCAGCAAGACCAGGAGAACGAACAGCAGCGGCGTGAGGAACACCGAGATCAGGTACAGGGTCCGGTAGCGACTCTCGTGCCAGCCGGCCTGTTGCAGCAACTGGCGGGCCTCGCTGTCCATCAGTTGCAGGCGCCGCACCCAGAAGCTGTCGTCCATCCGCTCGGTCATGCCGGCCAGCCACCTGGTCGAGCCGCCAGGGTTGGCCAGCGCTCCCAGGCGCCTCTCGATCAGGCGCTGCTCGCGGCTGCCGTTGCGCGCCTGGAGCAACAGCAACAAGGCACCGCCGACCGCCATCAGGAGCGCCGCGAAAATCAGCCACTGTGCCTGCATGGCCACCTCCTAGACGCTCTTGAGCATGCGCCACAGCGCATAGCAGCCGAGCAGTTGCAGCCCGAGCGAGGCCAGGAGCAGGAAACGCCCGGTGCCGTCGGCCCACATGTTCAGCAGATAGCCCGGGTTGCTCGCCAGGATGTAGCCGCCCAGGGCGCTCGGCACGCCGGCCAGGACATAGGCGCTGATCCGTGTCTCGCCGGTCATCGCGTGCAACTGCCGGCTGAGCTTCTCGCGCTCGTGGATGAGCTTGACGATGCTGTCCAGCAGGTCGCTGGTATTGCCGCCATAACGGTGGTTGACCGAGACGCCCAGGGCGAGGATGCGCAGCTCCTCAACCTCGTAGAGTTCGGCGACTTCCTGCAACGCCTCCGGCAGGTGGATGCCGAGAAGCACGTGGTTGCGCGCCAGGGTGAAGATGTCGCGCAGCGGCTCCTCGGCATTCTCCACTGCCTGCATCAGCGCGTCGCCCAGCGTGCGCCCGGCGTGCAGGCTGCGCACTACCTGGTCGAGGAAACGCGGCATCTGCCGGATCATTCGCTTCAGGCGGCGCTGGTAGAGCATGCCCAGGGCGACGCGGCAGGACAGCGCCGCCAGTAGCAGGCCGCCTAGCGCGCCGATGGTGCCGAACAGGCCCAATCCGCTCCAGACCAGCAGCAGCGCGAGCACTGCCGCCCCGAACAACCACGGGCGCGGGCGCTGGATACCGGCGCGACGCATCTGGCGAGCCAGCCAGTGACTGCTGCGCGGCCGCACCGCGACCGCCTCCTGGCGTCCCAGCAGCCGTTCAACCACCAGTTCGTTGCGCCCGGCGCGCCAGCCCATGAACGCCAGGGCCAGCGCGGCGAAAGCCAGCACGCCGCTGAACAGCACCAGCAGTTGCGCGCCGTTCACAGCAGCGCCTGGCGGAATTTCTGCCCGACCGGCGCGGCCTGGCGGACGAACTGCCCGCTACCGCGCCGGTCGAGACTGAACAGGGTATTGGTGACGTACACGCCGTCGCGCACCTCCAGCACCTCCAGCACTTCGCTGATGCAACGCCGACCGCTGGCCAGGCGGGTGATCTGCACCACCACGTCCAGCGCGGCGCAGATCATCAGGCGCAAGGTCTGCTCCGGCAGCCTGTTGCCGGTCAGGCCGACCAGCATCTCCATGCGCAGCAGCGAATCCATCGCCGAGTTGGCGTGCACCGTGCTCATCGAGCCGTCGTGGCCGGTGTTCATCGCCTGCAGCACGTCGAGTACCTCGACGCCGCGGATCTCGCCGAGGATGATCCGGTCCGGGCGCATCCGCAGGGCGTTGCGGATCAGGTCGCGGGCGGTCACCTCGCCGTAGCCCTCGGCGTTCGGCGGACGGGTCTCCAGGCGCACCACGTGGTCGTGGCCGAGTTGCAGCTCGGCGGTGTCCTCGATGGTGACGATCCGCTCGCGTTCGTCGATGAAGCCGCTGATGACGTTGAGCAAGGTGGTCTTGCCGGTGCCGGTGCCGCCGCTGATGAGGATGTTGCAGCGGCGCGAGACCGCCTGGCGGAGGAACTCGAGCAAGGCTTCGTCGACGCTCTGGTAGGCCAGCAGGTCGGCACTGCGCAGCAGCTCCTGGCTGAACTTGCGGATCGAGATGCACGGCCCGTCCAGCGCCACCGGGGGAATGATCGCGTTGACCCGGCTGCCGTCCGGCAGGCGCGCGTCGACCATCGGGCTGGACTCGTCCAGGCGTCGGCCGAGGGGCGCGAGGATACGCTGGATCACCCGCAGCACATGGTGGTCGTCGATGAAGCGCAGGTCGCTCTGGTAGAGCCGCCCTTCCCGCTCGACGAACACCCGGCCCGGCCCGTTGACGAGGATTTCCGAGACGCTGGGATCGCGCAGGAGGATCTCCAGCGGGCCGAAGCCGGTGAGTTCGTCGACCACCTCTTCGGCCAGGCGGTCCAGTTCGTAGCGGGAGATCGCCAGTTGATGGCGCGAGCCGTATTCGCAGACCTTTTCCGAGACGTACTGGACCACGGCGGAGCGCGCGCCCTCCAGCAGGTTCATGCCGTCTTCGTCGATCTCGTCGATGATGTAGCGGTGCAGGCGCAGCTTCAGCGCCTGGATGTCCTGCTCCTGGCGGGAGTGGAAGGCACCGCCGTCAGGACGCGCGCCGAATCCCGTGCTCATAGCAGCGCCGCCTTGGCCCGGCCGAGCCAGGACAGCAGCGAACGGCGCTCGCCGCGTGTCACGCACAGGCTGTCCGCCAGTTGCCGCAGCTTGGCCGCCAATGGGTCGCGCGGCGCCACCTCGAACAGGCTCTTGCCGAGGTTCTTCGCGCGCAGGCGCGATTCCGGGGACAACGGCAGGACACCGAACAGATCGAGGTCGAACATCCGGCTGAGGGCCTGCTGGTCCGGCGCCACATTGGGCAGGTAGCGCTCGATCAGCAACTCGATGGAGGGCAACGGCAGGTTGCGCTCGCGCAGGCGGCGCAGGCGCTCCAGGCCCTTCTTGCAGGACGGCACGCTCTGGTCGACCATCCACAGCACGCGGTTGGCCTGCACCAGCAACTGGTTGCTCAGCTCGCCCTCGGGCAGCCCGGTGAGGTTGACCACCACATGGCTGAACGCCCCGCGCAGGTTGCCCAGCAACAGATAGAGTTCGGCGGTGGTGACTCGCTCCAGCACGCCGGGCTCGTCGGTCAGGCTGAGTATCCGCAGGCCGCTGTCGAGGCGGGTGAAGGCGCTGTCGATCAGGGTCTGGTCGAGGCGCCGCAGGTTGCGCAAGGCATCGCTGAAGGTGAAGGCCGAGTCCAGGCCGAGGATCGCCAGCGCCTCGCCGGTGGGCTGGCCGACGTCCAGCAGCAGGACCTGGTTCGGCGTCTGCTCCTGCAACGCCTTGGCCAGGTGCAAGGCGACGAAGGCGCCGTCGGCGTCCGGTCGGGCGCTGACCAGGGTCAGCAGCTCGCCCTGGCGCGCCGCGCTCACCGGCACGCTGGGCAGGCGTCCGCCGAGGCGCCGGATCAGCCCGGTCAGCTCGCTGGCGCGGGCGCCGTAGGTGATGAAGTCGCGCGCGCCGGCGCGCATCGCCGCCAGCACCAACTGGTTGTCCAGGCCGTCGCCGATGGCCACCACCGAGAGCATCGGCCGCGCCGATACCAATCCCTCGACCAGCGCGCCCTGGGACACCAGGTTGCTCTTGCCGAGGCTGATGAACAGCACCCCGGCGGCGGTGACGTCGAGCAGCGCCAGCAACTCCTCCAGGCTGGCGCTGCCTGCCGGTACCACCTGGCCGGCGGACGCCAGGCTGTTCTGCAACCAGTCGAGTTCGCCGGGATGCTGGGTCAGCGCCACGAAGTTCTGGTTCATGCGCGCCTCCTAATCCGACAGGCCGGTGTCGTTCTGCTGGCCGTCGTACTCGCCGCGCTCGAGGAAGTACAGGCGCGAGAACCCCGGATCGTAGTGCCGCAAGCCCTCGCCGGGCAGGTCCGGCAACTGTGCGTCGGCGGCCAGCGGCTGGACCAGGTGCGGGGTGACGATCATCAGCAGCTCGCGGTCGTCCTTGTCCAGCTTGGTCGAGCGGAAGAACGCACCGAGGATCGGGATGTCGCCCAGCCAGGGAAACTTGTCGACGTTGCTCACCGAGTTGCTGCTGGTCAGCCCGCTGATCACGAAGCTCTCGCCGTCGGCCAGCATCACGCTGGTGTCGGTGCGCCGGACGCGCAGCGCCGGCACCGCCACCCCGCCGCTCTGGATGCCGGCGCTGTAGTCCAGTTCGCTGACCTCCGGCGCCACCTTGAGAGCAATGCGGCGGTTGTTCATCACCGTCGGGGTGAGGGTCAGGCGGATGCCGAACTCCTTGTATTCGATGGTGACGTTGTCGTTGGTGCCGTTCGGCACCGGGATCGGAAACTCGCCGCCGGCGAGGAACGACGCGCTCTGCCCGCTCATCGCCACCAGGCTCGGGCGCGCCAGGGTATAGGCGAAGCCGCTGCCCTCCAGGGCATTCATGAAGCTCAACCACTTGCCACCGCCGAAGATCAGGTTGAATCCCGAGCTGCCGGTGCCGAAGGTGCCGCCCAGGCCGCTGCCGTCGGCATTGACCTTGATATCGCCGAGGCTGCCCGGCGCACCGAGCACCCAGAGGTTGCCGCCGCGGCGGACGAACGAGGTGCTGGCCTGCTTCAGCTTGCTGCGGCTGACCTCGACGAAGCGGATATCGGTCTGCACCTGGTTCGGCAGCTCCTCTGCGGCGCCGACGGTGAACGCTGGAGCACCGCGGGTATCGACGCTACCGCGTCCCTCGACCTCCACCAGGCTGCGCAACGGCTCGGGACTGCAGCCGGTCCAGATCAGCAGGCTGGTGGAGCCCTGTTCCTTACCGGTGACCAGGAAGCCGCGACGATCCAGCAACTGTACGTCGGCGATCTTCGGATCGCCGATGGCCAGCCGTTCGATCGGCACCGCCAGGCGCAGGTCACGCTGTTGTCCCTGGACGACGTCGACCCGCGGCGCCTGCGCCAGCAACTCGATGCAGCCCTGCGGCAAAGCCAGTGCCGGCAGCGCCAACGCCACCCCCAGCAGCCCTCCCAGCCAGCGCGACACGCCTATCCCGGTGCTCCGATGCATATGCCGGCTCCCCTCAAGGCACTTCATGGGTCATGGCGCTGCCACGGTAGACCGTGACCCCGTTGGCCACCGGCACGCGCGGAGCCGCGCTGCGCACGCTCGGCGCCGTCGGTTTGCGGCGCTCCAGCAGTTGGTCGAGACTCAGCGCCGCGCTCGGCGCGCCCAGCGACGCTTGCAGCAGCGCGCCTTCCTGCTCCCTGCGGTAGAGTTCTTCGTCCTTGCTGCGGATGGCCAGGCGCAGCGAACCGGCCTGGCTCGCCAGCATCAGCCGCGCCACGCCGTCCTCCGGTACCGCCAGCACCGCGGTACGCGGCGGACGCGGGTCCTTTTCCTGGTTCGAGCGGTCCTGTCCATCGCTGCCCACGGCGATCCGCTCGCCGTAGGTCAGTACCCGGACGCCGGGCAACACCAGTTGCGCCAGCGGGGTCGATTCGCCGTCCCGCTCGTCACGCACGAAGAGCATCACGTCGACATAGTCGCCGGGCAGGACGAAGCCGCCGCCGCCGACCACTTCGTCCACAGCGATCGCCATCGCCCGCTCGTCCGGACGGATGGTCCGGGCCAGCGGACCGCCGGGTTCGAGGGTCGCGGCGGAAAGAATGCTGCCGGCCGGCACCGCGACCCAGACCCGCTTGCCGAGCAACGCCTCGGGCCTGTCGTAGCTACCGACCGGTGCGGTCCGCAACAGCTCGACGCTCAGGTCGTCCTTGCCGATCACCGCCAGCGCCGGGAGATCGCGACTGGCCACCAGCACCGGCTTGCGTTCGAGCTTTTCCAGCGAAGCGTCCACCGTCGCCGAAGCCGGCGCCACGGATGGAGCGTGCGCGTTCGATGGCGCGCGGCCGATGGATACGCCGAGGTATCCGAGCAACACCGCACCGAGCAGCAGCAGGCCGGCCAGGGCCATCAGCACCTTGCTATTCATGGGCAGACCCCTGCTATGCGTCCGGACAGGTCGATGAACGGAAAATCACCGGCGATCGCCGATGAACGAAAAAGAAAAAGTGGCGTCTTGCTGTCCGTGTCATGGCCATACTCCGGGACTGGCTTTCCATGGCAGGTACATTGGGTTATCGACTGGAGACAGTCGTTATTCAAGAACCAAAGTTCATAACTTCGACCATGCGGCGATAGGCCTGAATCTAGACTTGGGATAATCAATGTCAATTTGTCATTAGATGTAGTCCAAGCCTTGTAACTCGCCATATAACCTTGCGACTAATCCACTCCTACTAATGCCATTTAGTTGTTGCAAAACGCCATCATCGGCCTAGCCTCAGCGTGGAGGCAGGGCTCTGTCTCGGTGATTGCCGCGTTCGAGGAGCAAACAAGAATGAAGAACCTGACTCTGCTCGTGTATTGCAAACTTCGCGCATTCCTGGCGGACGAAGAAGGGGCAAATGCCATCGAATACGCGGTTATCGCAGGTTTGATCGCGGTGGCTCTGATTGCCGTATTGAGTCCCACGGACAGTGGTATCGTCGGCGGGCTGAAAGCCTTCTTCGACGGAGTCGGCGAAAAAGTCGGCGGGCTGGCTCCGACAGCGAACTGACGCGAGCGCTTTCCCGGTCGCTTCCCATAGTGACGCCATTTTCATGGCGCCACTATTTTGCCTTTGTAATGGCACTGTGCTACAAAGCCTGCCGTTCAGGCGCTGGATCATGGCTTTCCCCCGCAAGCTCCCTACCTGGTGGCCTGGGCTCCCCGCCCTTCTTGAGGCTTTTGCCAGGACGCATCGCTCATGCTTCGCTCGCTGTCGTTTGCCAAGAAAATCCTTCTCGCCGCCGCGCTGGTGGTGGTTTTCGCCTTCAGCTGCTTCATCCTCTACAACGATTACCGACAGCGCGAGGCCGTGCGCACGGACACGGAAAACTACCTCGGGGAAATCGGCACCCTGACCGCCAGCAACATCCAGAGCTGGCTGGAAGGCCGCATGCACCTGGTGGAAGGCCTGGCCTCGCAACTGGCGCTGCTCGACCAGCCCGACGAGGCGAATATCGCAAGGCAACTGGAACAGCCCGTCTTCAGCCGCAATTTCGCGTCGGTCTATCTTGGCGAGGCGGCCAGCGGCACCTTCACCATGCGCCCCTACGACGCCATGCCGGAAGGTTACGACCCACGTACCCGCGCCTGGTACAAGGACGCGCTGGCGGCCGACCGGCTGATCGTCACCGAACCTTTCGTCGATGCCGGCACCGGCGAGCAGATCCTCGCCATGTCGCTGCCGGTGCGGCACGCCGGTCAACTGCTGGGCGTCGCCGCCGGCGACATGAAGCTGGAGACCCTGACCGCGATCCTCAATTCCCTGAAGTTCGACGGTGCCGGCTACGCCTTCCTGGTCAGCGACGCCGGCAAGATCCTCCTCCACCCCGACTCCGGGCTGGTCCTGAAGACCCTCGCCGAAGCCTATCCCAAAGGCGCACCGAACATCGTCCCCGGGGTCCACGAGGTGGAACTCGACGGTCGCAGCCAGTTCGTTTCCTTCACCCCGGTGAAGGGACTGCCCGGCGTGACCTGGTACGTCGCCCTGGTCCTCGACCGCGACACCGCCTATTCGATGCTCAGCGAATTCCGCACTTCGGCGATCGTCGCCACGCTAATCGCGGTGGTCGGCATCATGCTTCTCCTCGGCATGCTGATCCGCGTACTGATGCAACCGCTCACCGACATGGGCCGCGCCATGCAGGACATCGCCCAGGGCGAAGGCGACCTGACCAAGCGCCTGAAGGTCACCAGCAACGATGAATTCGGTACGTTGGCCAATGCCTTCAACCGCTTCGTCGAGCGTATCCACGAATCGATCCGCGAGGTCGCCGGCACCGCTCGCCAACTGCACGATGTGGCGCAACTGGTGGTGAACGCCTCGAACTCCTCGATGGCCAACTCCGACGAGCAGTCCAACCGCACCAACAGCGTCGCAGCAGCGATCAACGAACTCGGCGCCGCCGCCCAGGAAATCGCCCGCAACGCCGCCGATGCCTCGCACCACGCCTCCGACGCCAACCACCAGGCCGAGGACGGCAAGCAGGTGGTCGAGCAGACCATCCGCGCGATGAACGAGCTTTCCGAGAAGATCAGCGCCTCCTGTGCCAACATCGAGGCCCTCAACAGCCGCACGGTGAACATCGGCCAGATCCTCGAAGTGATCAAGGGCATCTCCGAGCAGACCAACCTGCTCGCCCTCAACGCCGCCATCGAAGCCGCGCGCGCCGGCGAGGCCGGACGCGGCTTCGCGGTGGTCGCCGACGAGGTGCGCAACCTGGCCCACCGTGCCCAGGAGTCGGCCCAGCAGATCCAGAAGATGATCGAAGAGCTGCAAGTCGGCGCCCGCGAGGCGGTGGCCACCATGACCGAAAGCCAGCGTTACAGCCTGGAGAGCGTGGAGATCGCCAACCGTGCCGGCGAACGCCTGGGTAGCGTGACCAGCCGGATCGGCGAGATCGACAGCATGAACCAGTCGGTGGCCACTGCCACCGAGGAACAGACCGCGGTGGTCGACTCGCTGAACATGGACATCACCGAGATCAACACCCTCAACCAGGAAGGCGTGGAGAACCTCCAGGCCACCCTGCGCGCCTGCGGCGAGCTGGAAACCCAGGCCGGGCGCCTGCGGCACCTGGTGGACAGCTTCAAGATCTGAGCCCGTCCGTCCCACAGGCCGGCTAACCGCGAAGCGGTTAGCCGGCGATCATCCAGCCCCCATGAAAAAGGCGCCCGCGGGCGCCTTTTTCATGGCCTGGCGCTCAGCGCCGCTTCTTCCCGCCCATCAACGAGCCGAGCAGGCCACGCACCAGCTCCCGGCTCAACTGGTTGGCCGCCTGGCGCATGGCGCTCTTCACCGTCGAATTGGACAGCAGGCTGCCGAGAATCTGCCCGGCCATGCCGCCGACGCCGGACGAGCTTTCCTGCTGAGCAGTCGCCTGGCCCTGGACCTCGGGCTTGGCGCCCGCCTTGTTCGCCAGCACCTCGTAGGCCGACTCGCGATCGATCGGCTGGTCGTAGCGACCCTTCAACGGCGACCGCTGGACCAGTTCAGCGCGCTCGCTGTCGCTCAGCGGGCCGATCCGCGAATAGGGCGGCGCCACCGCGACGCGCTGGACCATGGCCGGCGTGCCCTTTTCCTCCAGGGTGCCGACCAACGCCTCGCCGATACCCAGTTCGGTCAGCACCCCCAGGGTGTCGAACGCCGGGTTCGGGCGGAAACCGTCGGCCACCGCGCGCAGCGATTTCTGCTCCTTGGCGGTGAAGGCGCGCAGGCCATGCTGGATACGCAGGCCGAGCTGGGCCAGGACATCGTCCGGCAGGTCGCCCGGCGACTGGGTGACGAAGTACACCCCGACGCCTTTCGAGCGGATCAGCCGGACCACCTGTTCCAGGCGGTCGCGCAAGGCTTTCGGCGTGCCGTTGAACAGCAGGTGGGCCTCGTCGAAGAACAGTGCCAGCACCGGCTTGTCGGCATCGCCGCGCTCCGGCAGTTGCTCGAACAGCTCGGCCAACAGCCAGAGCAGGAAAGTCGCGTAGACCTTCGGCGCCTCGTGCACCAGGCGGCTGGCGTCGAGCAGGTGGATGCGCCCGCGCCCGTCCGGCTCGGGGCGGAGGATGTCTTCCAGTTGCAGGGCAGGCTCGCCGAAGAAGGCCTCGGCGCCCTGCTGCTCCAGAGTGGCCAGGCGGCGCAGCAGCGCCTGCCCGGAAGCGCCAGTGAACAGCGCCCGGTCCTCGCCAAGGATTTCCGGATTGTCCTTCAGATGGTTGAGCAGCGCCTTCAGGTCCTTCAGGTCGAGCAGCAGCAGGCCTTCCCGGTCGGCCACCTGGAAGGCGGCGAACAGCGCGGCCTGCTGGCTATCGGTCAACTCCAGGAGGTTGGCCAGCAGCAGCGGGCCCATCTCGCTGATGGTGGTGCGCAACGGGTGGCCGGTCTTCCCGGCGATGTCCCAGAGCGTGGTCGGGTAGGCCTTCGGCTGGTAGTTCAGCCACGGCATGCTGGCGATACGTTCGGCGACCTTGCCCTGCGGGTTGCCCGGCGCGGCGATGCCGCACAGGTCGCCCTTGATGTCGGCGGCGAACACCGCGACACCGGCATCGCTGAAGGATTCGGCGAGGTGCTGCAAGGTCACCGTCTTGCCGGTACCGGTGGCGCCGGCGATCAATCCATGACGGTTGGCCAGGCGCCAGGCCTGTCCTACCGGCTGGCCATCGGGGCCAGCGCCGATCAACAACTCATTCGCTTGCGACATCCATTCATCCTCGGGACTAAAGCTCCGGCACGCTGTGCCGACAGTAAGGGAAAGCCCTTGTGCAACGGGGCTTCCAGCGGAACCCGCGTACCAATATGCGCGGGTTCCCGCGAAGGGCGTCGGGCCAGCGCATCGACCCGATCTGGCCGTCCAGCTTCAGCGAAGACCTTCGGGCCTTGCTGAGACAGGAAAAATCGCCATCGTATCCGTATCACGCATTCTTCGGAGCCACCCAGGGAACCGTGGCTTCGTGGCACAAGGCCGTGCCTGGGTCGACGGACTACCCACCCGCGCGACCCGCCCGACGCTGCAAGGCGTACGGAAAGCCCCTGCGCCCGCGGAACGGTCGCAGGGGTCTGGTCAAAGACTGGCGCTACATACTCCTGGACGCAATACAACATGATCAAAAGTCTGAAGTTCAGCCACAAGATCCTCCTCGCGGCCTCCCTCGTGGTGTTCGCCGCTTTCGCACTGTTCACCCTCTACAACGATTACCTGCAGCGCAACGCGATCCGCGAGGACCTCGAAAGCTACCTGCGGGAAATGGGTGACGTGACTTCCAGCAACATTCAGAACTGGCTCGGCGGCCGTCTGCTGCTGGTCGAGCAGACCGCCCAGACCCTGGCCCGCGACCACAGCCCGGAAACCGTCAGCGCCCTGCTCGAACAGCCGGCCCTGACCTCGACCTTCAGCTTCACCTACCTCGGCCAGCAGGACGGCGTCTTCACCATGCGTCCGGACAGCCCGATGCCGGCCGGCTACGATCCGCGCAGCCGGCCCTGGTACAAGGACGCCGTGGCGGCCGGCGGCCTGACCCTGACCGAACCCTACGTCGACGCCGCCACCCAGGAATTGATCATCACCGCGGCGACACCGGTGAAGGCCGCTGGCAACACCCTCGGCGTGGTAGGCGGCGACCTCAGCCTGAAGACCCTGGTGCAGATCATCAATTCGCTGGACTTCAGCGGCATGGGCTACGCCTTCCTGGTCAGCGGCGACGGCAAGATCCTGGTACACCCGGACAAAGAGCAGGTGATGAAGACCCTGAGCGAGGTCTACCCGCAGAACACGCCGAAGATCGCCACCGGTTTCAGCGAGGCCGAATTGCACGGGCATACCCGCATCCTCGCCTTTACCCCTATCAAGGGCCTGCCTTCGGTGACCTGGTACCTGGCGCTGTCCATCGACAAGGACAAGGCCTACGCCATGCTCAGCAAGTTCCGCGTCTCGGCCATCGCCGCCGCGCTGATCTCCATCGTCGCCATCCTGGTCCTGCTCGGCCTGCTGATCCGCCTGCTGATGCAGCCGCTGCACCTGATGGGCCGTGCCATGCAGGACATCGCCCAGGGCGAGGGCGACCTGACCAAGCGCCTCGCCGTGACCAGCCGCGATGAATTCGGCGTACTCGGCGATGCCTTCAACCAGTTCGTCGAGCGTATCCATCGCTCGATCCGGGAAGTCGCCGGGACCGCGCACAAACTGCACGACGTCTCGCAACTGGTGGTGAACGCCTCGAACTCTTCGATGGCCAACTCCGACGAGCAGTCCAACCGCACCAACAGCGTCGCCGCGGCGATCAACGAACTCGGCGCCGCCGCCCAGGAAATCGCCCGCAACGCCGCCGATGCCTCGCACCACGCCTCCGACGCCAACCACCAGGCCGAAGACGGCAAGCAGGTGGTCGAGCAGACCATCCGCGCGATGAACGAGCTTTCCGAGAAGATCAGCACCTCCTGCGCCAACATCGAGGCCCTCAACAGCCGTACGGTGAACATCGGCCAGATCCTCGAAGTGATCAAGGGCATCTCCGAGCAGACCAACCTGCTCGCCCTCAACGCCGCCATCGAAGCCGCGCGCGCCGGCGAGGCCGGACGCGGCTTCGCAGTGGTCGCCGACGAGGTGCGCAACCTGGCCCATCGCGCCCAGGAGTCGGCCCAGCAGATCCAGAAGATGATCGAAGAGCTGCAAGTCGGCGCCCGCGAGGCGGTGGCCACCATGACCGAGAGCCAGCGCTACAGCCTGGAGAGCGTGGAGATCGCCAACCGTGCCGGCGAAAGCCTGAGCAGCGTGACCCGGCGGATCGGCGAGATCGACGGGATGAACCAGTCGGTGGCCACCGCCACCGAGGAGCAGACCGCGGTGGTCGACTCGCTGAACATGGACATCACCGAGATCAACACCCTCAACCAGGAAGGCGTGGAGAACCTCCAGGCCACCCTGCGCGCCTGTGGCGAGCTGGAAACCCAGGCCGGGCGCCTGCGCCAACTGGTGGACAGCTTCAAGATCTGAGACCGGCCGGTCTCGTCGCCGAACCGGCGGACAACCGCGATGCGGTTATCCGCCCTGCCGACGAAAAGCGCCCACGGGCGCTTTTTTTCGTTCTCCAGGTCGCATTCGGTGAAACCATTCATCCGTTGCGCTAAAGCTTCCGGACTTGCCGCCGACAGACACGGCAAGCCTTGCAGTTGCGATCCAACTGGGGCTGTTCACGACAGCGCGCCCGCGCCTCCCGGATGCAAGAAACCATGATCAAAAGTCTCAAGTTCAGCCACAAGATCCTGCTCGCCGCCGCGCTGGTGGTGATCGCGACCTTCTCCCTGTTCACCCTCTACAACGACTCCCTGCAGCGTGCCTCGATCCGCGAGGACCTGGAGGACTACCTGCACGAAATGGGCGAGATCACCGCCAGCAACGTGCAGAACTGGCTGAGCGGGCGCATCCTGCTGATCGAGAACCTGGCCCAGACCCTGGCCCGCGACCACAGCCCGGAGACCACCCAGGCCCTGCTGGAACAGCCGCTGCTGGGCTCGACCTTCCTCTTCACCTACCTGGGGCAGACCGACGGCACCTACACCGCGCGCCCCACCAGCGACCTGCCGGCCGACTACGACCCGCGCCGCCGCCCCTGGTACAACGCCGCCACCAGCGCCGGCCAGACCACCCTCACCGAACCCTACATGGAGCCGGCCATCCACGAGCTGGTACTGACCATCGCCAGCCCGGCGCGCCAGGGCGGCCAGCCATTCGGCGTGGTCGGCGGCGACCTCAGCCTGCAGACGGTGGTGAAGATCATCAACTCGCTGGACTTCGGCGGCATGGGCTACGCCTTCCTGGTCAGCGGCGACGGCAAGATCCTCGTCCATCCGGACAAGGACCAGGTCATGAAGAGCCTCAGCGACGTCTACCCACGCAACACGCCGAAGATCGGCAGCGGCTTCAGCGAGGCCGAGCTGCACGGCAACACCCGGATCCTCAGTTTCTCTCCGGTCAAGGGCCTGTCCGGCCTGGACTGGTACATCGGCATCTCGGTGGACAAGGACAAGGCCTATGCCATGCTCACCAAGCTGCGTACCTCGGCGATCGTCGCCGCGCTGATCGCGGTGGTCGCCATCGTCCTCCTCCTCGGCATGCTGATCCGCGTACTGATGCAGCCGCTCACCGACATGGGCCGCGCCATGCAGGACATCGCCCAGGGCGAAGGCGACCTGACCAAGCGCCTGAAGGTCACCAGCAACGATGAGTTCGGGGCCCTGGCCATTTCCTTCAACCGCTTCGTCGAGCGTATCCACGAATCGATCCGCGAGGTCGCCGGCACCGCTCGCCAACTGCACGATGTGGCGCAACTGGTGGTGAACGCCTCGAACTCCTCGATGGCCAACTCCGACGAGCAGTCCAACCGCACCAACAGCGTCGCAGCAGCGATCAACGAACTCGGCGCCGCCGCCCAGGAAATCGCCCGCAACGCCGCCGATGCCTCGCACCATGCGTCCGACGCCAACCACCAGGCCGAAGACGGCAAGCAGGTGGTCGAGCAGACCATCCGCGCGATGAACGAGCTTTCCGAGAAGATCAGCGCCTCCTGCGCCAACATCGAGGCCCTCAACAGCCGCACGGTGAACATCGGCCAGATCCTCGAAGTGATCAAGGGCATCTCCGAGCAGACCAACCTGCTCGCCCTCAACGCCGCCATCGAAGCCGCCCGCGCCGGCGAGGCCGGACGCGGCTTCGCGGTGGTCGCCGACGAGGTGCGCAACCTGGCCCACCGCGCCCAGGAGTCGGCCCAGCAGATCCAGAAGATGATCGAGGAACTGCAGATCGGCGCCCAGGAAGCGGTCAGCACCATGACCGAGAGTCAGCGCTACAGCCTGGAGAGCGTGGAGATCGCCAACCGTGCCGGCGAACGCCTGAGCAGTGTCACCGGACGGATCGCCGAGATCGACGGGATGAACCAGTCGGTGGCCACCGCCACCGAGGAGCAGACCGCGGTGGTCGATTCGCTGAACATGGACATCACCGAGATCAACACCCTCAACCAGGAAGGCGTGGAGAACCTCCAGGCCACCCTGCGCGCCTGCGGCGAGCTGGAAACCCAGGCCGGGCGCCTGCGCCAGCTGGTGGACAGCTTCAAGATCTGAGCACTGCCCGAGCCGTAGCCGAACCGGCGGATAATCGCGCCGCGGCTATCCGCCCTACCCCCGGCCATTCGTAGGGTGAACAACGCCAACGGCGTTGTTCACCCTTATCCTGCCAGGATGCCTCCCGAGGCATGCCTTGCTCTCCGCCCGCTCCCTCTGCGACCTATTCCCGCGCTGGCTGCCCCGAACGCGCCGGCTCGCGCTTTCTTTCCTAGACTTGAAGCTACCCATGGCTCCCGCACACCGTTCGAACGACTGCCGGCGCCGGTGGTCCACTGAGTGGCAGAAGGAACAAGCTCAACGGAGGAAGGCCCATCGTGCACATCGCCGATATGACCATGTTCTACGCGCCTGCCAGCGGGGGGGTACGCACCTATCTCGAAGCCAAGCATCGCCATCTCTGGCACTATCCCGGCATTCGCCACAGCGTGCTGGTTCCTGGCGCCGGCTATCGCCAGGCGAACGGCATCCACGAGGTGCCGGCGCCGCCGCTGCCATTCGGCAATGGCTACCGCTTCCCTCTCCGTCGCGGCCCCTGGCGCAAGGTGCTGCGCAATCTGCAACCGGACCTGATCGAGGTCGGCGACCCCTACCTCACCGCCTGGGCGGCGCTCGACGCACGGCGTCGGCTGGACGTGCCGGTGATCGGTTTCTACCACTCCGACCTGCCGCTGCTGGTGAGCAATCGCATGGGCGCCTGGCTCGGCACCAACGCGGACAACTACGTCAGCAAGCTGTACGGCCACTTCGACCGGGTCCTGGCCCCCAGCCGGGTGATGGCGGAAAAGCTGATGCGCCTGGGCGTCGCCGACGTGCATGTACAACCGCTGGGCGTCGACCTCGTCACCTTCCATCCGAGCAACCGAGATCCGGGGCTGCGCCAGGAACTCGGCCTGGACGAGGAAACCCGCCTGCTGGTGTTCGCCGGGCGCGGTTCGCGGGAAAAGAACCTGCCGGTACTGCTCGACGCCATCCAGCGCCTCGGCGACGGCTATCACCTGTTGCTGGTGGGTTCCAACATGCCGACCCGGGTACCGCGCAACACCAGCGTGGTCGACCATTTCTGCGACAGCCGCGAAGTCGCCCGCCTGCTGGCGAGCAGCGACGCGCTGCTGCACGCCGGCGACCAGGAGACCTTCGGCCTGGTCGCACTCGAAGCGATGGCCAGCGGCATTCCGGTGGTGGCGGTGCGCGCCGGGGCACTGGCGGAAATAGTCCCGGAGCGTTGCGGCGTGCTCTGCGCGCCGAACAACGGCGACGCCATGGCCTGCGCGGTGCGCGAACTGTTCAGCCACGACGTCGAGCTGCGCGGCCAGCGCGCCCGCCGTCACGTCGAGCGCCAGCATGCCTGGGACGCGGTGGTCGCCGGCCTGCTCCTGCACTACCACGCGGTACTCGGCGACAGCGAGGCGAGGTTCCCGCGCTATGGCTGAACGCAGCCTGCTGCTGGTGTTGCACGACGTGGCCCCGGAAACCTGGCCGGACTACCGGCCCTTCGTCGAGGCCGTGGACGCGCTCGGCCAGGTCCCCATGACCTGGCTGGTAGTGCCCGATTTCCACCATCGCAACCCGTTGGAAGCCGACGAAAAGTTCTGCGAACTGCTCTCGCGGCGGGTGGCCCGGGGTGACGAACTGGCTCTCCACGGCTTCTATCACTACGATGACGCCCCACCACCGCGTACTCCAGGGCAATACTTCATGCGTCGCATCTACACCTGGGAGGGAGAGTTCTATGCCCTCGACCACGCCGAGGCCAAGGCCCGCCTGGCCGCCGGCATCGAACTGTTCCGCCGCCGCGGATGGCCGCTGCACGGTTTCGTCGCGCCGGCCTGGCTGATGAGCGCCGGCACCCGCCAGGCGCTCGGCGAGAGCGGACTGCGCTACACCAGCGACCCGTCCAACCTGTATCGGCTTCCCCACCTGCAACCGATCGAGGCCCCCGGTCTGGTCTGGAGCGCGCGCAGTGCCTGGCGTCGCGGCCTCTCCTGGGCGCTCAGCGAGCAGCGCCGGCGGGCCTGGCGCGCAGCGCCGGTGATCCGCCTCGGACTCCATCCGGTCGACATGCGCCATCGCTTTTCCCGCGAATACTGGCTGCGTACCCTGCGCACCCTGCTGTCCGAGGGGCGCCAGCCGCTGACCAAGATCGACTGGCTGGAGCGCCGCCTCGCCCTGGACCACGCGGCATGAGTCGAGGCTGGTTACTGCTGTTCGGTTTGATCGGTGCCTCGCTGATTCCGCTGGTGCTCGGCGGCAGCGACATGTTCTCGCGCTTGCGCGCCTTCCCGCTGGACAGCCTGCTGCTGATGTTCGGCATGATCGTGGTCTGCTGGTTCATCAACGGCCTGCGCCTGCGGCTGCTGCTCGCCGGGCGCGCCGGCAAGCTCGGGCAGTTGCAGAGCGTCGGCATCATCATGGCCAGCGAATTCGCTTTCTGCGCCACTCCGGGCGGCAGCGGCGGGCCGTTGACCCTGATGGCGCTGCTGGCCCGGCGCGGCCTGCGCCCGGCACAGACCAGCGCGGTGTTCGCGGTCGACCAGTTGGCCGACCTGACGTTCTTCCTCTGCGCCCTCGGCGCGATCCTGATCTATGCCCTCAGCCATTCGCTGAGCCCGAACATGGAATCGAGCCTGATCTTCAGCGCGGTATTCCTGGTCGGCCTGTTCGTCGGCGCGGTAATGCTGATCCGCTACCTGCACCAGGTGATCCGCTTCAACGGGCGGGTTCTGGCGCGGCTCGGCGTGTCATCGCGCAAGCGCCTGCACTGGGGCCGCAAGATCCTGCATTTCCGCATTGCCCTGCACGACAGCCTGCGCCTGCCGAAACGACGCCTGCTGGCGGTCTTCCTTCTCAGCAGTACGCACTGGCTACTGCGCTTCAGCGTGCTCGATCTGACCCTGCGCGGCCTGGGAGTGGATATCCAGTGGGCCTGGACCTTCCTGATCCAGATGGTCTCGCTCAGCGCCGGACAGCTCTCGCTGATCCCCGGCGGCGCCGGCGGCACCGAGCTGACCTCGGCGGCCCTGCTGGCCCCCATGATCGGCAAGTCGACGGCGGCGGCGGCCATCGTCATCTGGCGAGCGGTGACCTTCTATTTCTACCTCGTCGCCGGCGGCCCGGTGTTCGCAGTGCTCGCCGGACGCCCGCTGCTGAAGAAGCTGATCAGCAGTCGCGAGGCTTCTTCCTGAGCGCATCCTCGGCGTCAGCCTCGCCCGTCTCGCTGGCGCTCTCCTGGATACGCCGCCAGAGTTCGGCCGCGCCGGGAAACTCGGTTCCGTCCTCGTCGCCGAGGGCGTCGATGTCGTAACGGCTGGTGCAACCCTCGCCGAGGGTCGGTGGCGGGCTGGCGGTGCCCGCCGACCTGGGATCGCTCATGTTCGTTCCTCCGGGTGCCGGCCCCGGCCGGCATTCCAGGGGAGCCGGCTCAGTCGAACACCACCGTCTTGTTGCCGTGTACCAGTACGCGGTCTTCCAGGTGATAGCGCAGTCCGCGCGCGAGCACCAGTTTTTCCACATCCTTGCCCAGCCGCACCATGTCTTCGACGTTGTCGCGGTGAGTGACCCGCACCACATCCTGCTCGATGATCGGACCGGCATCCAGTTCCTCGGTCACGTAATGGCTGGTCGCGCCGATCAGCTTGACCCCGCGCTTCGACGCCTGGTGATACGGCTTGGCGCCGATGAAGGACGGCAGGAAGCTGTGGTGGATGTTGATCACCTGGTGGGCGTACTTGCGGCACAGGTCCGGCGGCAGGATCTGCATGTAGCGAGCCAGGACGATGCAGTCGGCGCCATGTTCGTCGATCAGCCGGGAAACTTCATCGAAAGCCGGCTGCTTGTCCTGCGGATCGACGGGAACGTGGAAATACGGGATACCGTGCCACTCGACCATGCTGCGCAGGTCGTCGTGGTTGGCGATCACGCAGGGAATCTCGCAGTCCAGTTCGCCGCTGTGCCAGCGGTGCAGCAGATCGGCCAGGCAATGGGACTCCTTGCTGGCCATCAGCACCACGCGCTTCTTCACCTCGGAATCGGTGATCCGCCATTCCATGGAGAATTCGCGGGCGATCGGGGCGAAAGCCTGGCGGAAGCCATCCAGGTCGAACGGCAGAGAGTCGGCACGGATCTCGTGGCGCATGAAGAACCAGCCGTTATCGTTGTCGGAATGATGGCTGGCTTCGGTGATCCAGCCATTGTAGGTGGCCAGGAAGTTACTCACCTTGGCAACGATCCCGACCCCGTCGGGACAGGCGATCACCAGCCGAAAAGTGCGCATGGGTATACTCCAGAAACATCGCGAAAGGCCGCCATTCTAGCGGCATGGCGGGAAAAGTTCAGCCTCGGCGAAGGCCTTTCGACAGGCTGTTGCGCGAGAGAATAAACCCGCACAACAGGGCAATCCCGATGCGGAATTAATTACTTTGAATTTCATCGAGAAAAGTTTTCATCCCGGTTTACTTACAGTTTCGCCCTGACTATTATTGAATCTACTTACATGCCCGCCACCGCCACTCAGCACAGACAAGGTACCTGACATGTCCCTGATCAACGAATATCGCGCCACGGAAGAAGCCATCAAGGAACTTCAGGAGCGCCTGAAGTCCCTGGAACAAGACGACAAACTGAAAAAAGAACTGGAATTCGAAGAGAAGCTGCGCACGCTGATGGGCACTTACCAGAAGTCCCTGCGTGACGTGATTTCCCTGCTCGATCCGGACGCCAAGATCGGCAAGAGCACCCGCACCGCCAAGGCGCCTGCCGGCAAGCGCGCGCGCAAGGTCAAGCAGTACAAGAACCCGCACACCGGCGAAGTCATCGAGACCAAGGGCGGCAACCACAAGACTTTGAAAGAGTGGAAAGCCAAGTGGGGCCCCGAGGCCGTCGAGAGCTGGGCCACCCTGCTCGGCTAAACCAGTCAGTTCCACGAAGAACGCCAGCCCAGTGCTGGCGTTTTTCATTTCCGCCGGATCGTACCGACTCCTCTGCCTGCGTCCTCAAGTCTCCAGCGAATAGCGTTGACGCAGTTCCGCGGCGTAATCGCGCCAGGCCGCAAGTACCGCCGGCAATGTGCCGCCCTGCTCTTGCCGACAAGCCTCCAGCGCCGCCTCGAAGGCCGGCAAAGTATTCGGTGCGCCGTATTCTTCATGGGACAAACGATTGCGGCAGAAGCTTTCCCATTGTTGGCGCTCGGCCACATTTAAAGTTTCCGGGAAATTTCGCGCACGATAGCGAAAGAACAACTCCTGCAAACGGGCATCGTCGAAGGGCCATTGTTCTTTGGCCAATTGCTCCGGTTCGGCAAGGCGCAGCTGTTCACAAAGGCGTCGATCCCGATCGCCAATAAATCCGTCATACAACTGTTGCTCGGGGTCGTCGCTGGCGGAGAAACTTTCTTCGCCATATAGCGCTGTCAGTTTGTCCGCCCAGACGGTTTGATGCTGGCGCAACAGCTCGGCTTTTCGCTGGCACTCCTCGAGTTCGATGCCGGTTCGCTGGCGATCCTCGGCGCGCAATACCGACAGCGGCGCCACCACCGGGCAACGGTTGACCTGGATCTGCTTCAACGGCACCGGCAACTCGCCCTCGGCCAGTTCGTCGCGACGGGTATACAGGCGCCTGCGCAAGTCTTCGGCCGACAACTCCAGCAGCGGCGCGGGATCGGCGCAGAGGTCGCAGACGATCAGAGCATTGCGGTTGCGCGGGTGCCAGGCCAGCGGCAGGACCACCGAGAGGAAATGGCGCTCCGCGGAAAAGCGTCCGGAGACATGCACCAGCGGCTGCAGCAGGCGCACCTGGTCGAGCACCTTGTGCTTGCTGCGCAACTGGTAGAGGTAATCGTACAGGCGCGGCTGGCGCTGACGGATCAGGCGGGCCAGGGCAATGGTGGCGCGGACATCGGAAAGCGCGTCGTGGGCCTGCCCATGCTCCAGGCCGTTCGCCGCGGTGAGCATTTCCAGCTTCAGCGACAGCCGGCCGTCCAGCTGCGGCCACTGGATGCCCTCCGGGCGCAGGGCATAGGCGGTACGGACCATGTCGATCAGGTCCCAGCGGCTATTGCCGCCTTGCCACTCGCGGGCGTAGGGATCGAAGAAGTTGCGGTACAGGCTGTAGCGCGTCACTTCGTCGTCGAAGCGCAGGGAGTTGTAGCCAGCCACGCAGGTCGCCGGCTGCGCCAGTTGGGCGTGTACCCGGGTCATGAAGTCGGCCTCGGACAGCCCCCGCTCGGCCAGCCGCTGGGGAGTGATGCCGGTGATCAGGCAAGCCATAGGGTGGGGCAGGATATCGTCGCTGGGACGGCAATACAGGTTCATCGGCTCGCCGATCTCGTTCAGCGCCTCGTCCGTGCGGATCCCGGCGATCTGCAACGGCCGGTCGCGGCGAGGGTCGATGCCGGTGGTTTCGTAGTCGTACCAAAAAATACTCGCGTTCACGGTCATTCCCTTTCTGGCGGCACCGGGCAGTCTACCAGTGACTGCCGCGAAGCTCGCGACCCACTTCGGGGATTTCCAGGTTTTCCAACGAACTCACGGAAAGCGCCGTAGGCACGGCCCGCCAGGGCGCGTCAGTGCGCATATCTGCCATCCGAACCTTGCGTTGTCCCCTCCGCCCTCGCTAGCATTCCGCTCGCACGGATGCCCGTTTCACTGACAAGGACAGCACCATGAACGACACCAGCAATCCCTACGCCACCCCCGCCAGCGCCCTGCAACCGACCCAGGCGGTGCCGCCGGTCATCGGCGACTACGACTTCCGCATCGGCGACGTGATCAGCGAAGCCTGGGCCAAGATCAAGGGCGTCAAAGGCATCCTGATCGGCGCCTTCGTGGTCTACAGCGTGGTGATCCAGACCATCACCTTCATCCTCACCCTGCTCTTCGGCGGTATCGGCCTGATGAGCGAGGCCGATCCCATCGCCTTCGCGGTCGGCCAGATGATCGCCAGCCTGGTCGCCACGGCGGTGGGCTACCCGTTCTTCACCGGCCTGACCATGATCGGCATCCGCCGCGCCGCCGACCAGCCGGCGACCTTCAACGAAATGTTCAACTACTTCGGCATGCTGGTGCCGCTGCTGCTCACCGGCCTGCTGATGATGCTGATGGTCTACGTCGGCTTCTTCCTGCTGATCATCCCCGGTCTCTACCTGAGCGTCGCCTACATGCTCGCCCTGCCGCTGGTGGCCGAGCGCGGCCTGACGCCCTGGCAGGCCCTGGAAACCTCGCGCAAGGCCATCAGCCGCCACTGGTTCAAGGTGTTCGGCCTGCTGCTGGTGCTGAGCCTGCTGATGCTGGTGAGCATGATCCCGCTGTTCATCGGCCTGATCTGGACCGGCCCGCTGTTCGTCGTCTCCATGGGTATTCTCTACCGCACCATCTTCGGCGTTCGCCCGCTGGGCAACTGAGGTGCAGACCGGGCCGTCGCGGCGGCCCGGTTGCCTGATGACGCCACGCTGGCTAGCATCTGACTTTCCCCGACACGGCCCCCCGATGCCACCGAACGCAGCCGCTCGCCTCGTCGCGCCCGCCTCCCGGCCAGGCGCCGAGGTCCTCGACACCCACTACCACGTGGAAACGCCGGAAGGCATCGACCTGCTCCTGCGTCCCGCCGGCGTCGTCCCCCGGGCCCTGGCCTATACCATCGACCTCTGCATCCGCGGCCTGATCATGCTGGTGCTGATGCTCGGCCTGGCGTTCCTCGGCAAGCTCGGCGCCGGCCTCGGCCTGCTGCTGACCTTCATCATGACCTGGTGGTACATGGTCCTCTTCGAGGTGCTCAACCAGGGCCGCTCGCCCGGCAAGCAGATGATGGGACTGCGCGTCGTCCACGACGACGGCACTCCGGTGGGCTGGGCCGCGTCGCTGCTGCGCAACCTGCTGCGCTTCGCCGACATCCTGCCCTTCGGCTACGCCCTCGGTCTGCTCTGTTGCCTGAACCATCCGGCCTTCAAGCGCCTGGGCGACATCGCCGCCGGCACCCTGGTGGTCTACCGCGAACCCGAACTGAGCCGGCCCAGCCTGCCTGACGTCGAGCCGCAACTGCCGCCCTTCCCCATGAGCCTGGAAGAACAGCGCGCCTTCCTCGGTTTCGCCGAACGCGGCGCGGCGCTTTCCTCGGCACGCCGCGAGGAACTGGCGGGCATTCTCGCCGAACCGCTGGGCGTCGAGCCGGTACGCGCCCAGGCCGAGATCAACGGCATCGCCCGCGGCTTTCTCGGCCTGCGTCAGGAGAGCGCATGAAACAGAGCCTCTTCGAACAGCGCCACCAGGCCGCCTGGCTACGCTTCGACAAACGCCTCGCCTTCCTCGAGAAAGGCAAGAAGCTGGAAGGCTCCAGCGACGACTTCGCCGCCGATTACCGGCGCCTCTGCCAGCAACTGGCGCTGGCCCAGGAGCGCGGCTACAGCAGTCACCTGATCGACCAGTTGCAGCAACTGGCGATGCGCGGCCACCAGCAGTTCTACCGGCATCGCAGCCACCTCGGCAGCCGCATCCTCGGCTTCCTGCTCGCCGGCCTGCCGCGCCTGGTCCGCGAGGAGTGGCGCAGCATCGCCGTGGCCAGCCTGCTGTTCTACGGCAGCGCCCTGCTCATGGGGCTGCTGGTCTATCACTTTCCCGACCTGATCTACAGCGTGGTCAGCCCGGACAAGGTCAGCGAGATGGAGTCTATGTACGCCCCGGAAACCACCCGCCTGGGTCCGTTGGGGGCACGCGACACCAGCGACGACTGGGAAATGTTCGGCTTCTACATCATGAACAACATCGGCATCGCCTTTCAGACCTTCGCCAGCGGCGTGCTGCTGGGACTCGGCAGCCTGTTCTTCCTGCTGTTCAATGGCCTGATGATCGGTTCGGTGGCCGGCCACCTGACGCAGATCGGCTACGTGCAGACCTTCTGGCCGTTCGTCATCGGCCACGGCGCGTTCGAACTGACCGCCATCACCTTCGCCGGCGCCGCCGGCCTCAAGCTCGGCTGGGCGCTGCTCGCGCCAGGTCGCCTGACCCGCGGCGAAGCCCTGCGGCTGGCCGCCCGGCGCAGCGTGCAACTGATCGCCGGGGTGATCGTGCTGTTGCTGCTGGCGGCCTTCACCGAGGCCTATTGGTCTTCCATCAGTCATTTCGAGCCGCGGGTGAAGTACGCGGTCGGCGCGGTCCTCTGGCTGCTGGTCGGCAGCTACTTCCTGTTCGCCGGACGGAGCCGCCATGCGCCTGACTGACGCCAGCGTGGCGATCCGCCCGCGCAGCGCCTGGGAAGCGCTCGACCTCGGCATCCTCCTGGCGCATCGCCATGCGCGCCTGCTGATGGGCAGCTGGGCGTTGCTGACCCTGCCGCTGTTCGCCGTGCTCAGCCTCCTGCTGTGGCAGCATCCGACCCTGGCGATCCTGATCTTCTGGTGGCTCAAGCCGGCCTTCGAACGGCTGCCGCTGTACATTCTCTCGCACGCCCTGTTCGGCGATACGCCAACCCTGAGGCAGGCCCTGCGCGCCTATCCCGCCCTGCTGAGGAAGCAGTTGCCGGCCAGCCTGCTGTGGCGCCGCTTCAGTCCGACGCGCAGCTTCGACCTGCCGGTCCTGCAACTGGAAGGACTCGCCGGGGAGCCCCGCAGCCAGCGCCTGATCGTATTGTCCCAGCGCAACGCCGGCGGCGCGACCTGGCTGACCGTGGTCGGCGTGCACCTGGAAATGGCGCTCTGGGCCGGCTTCGCCATGCTTCTCTACCTGCTGATCCCGGCGCAGAACGAGATCGACTGGAACTGGCAGAGCCTGCTCGACCCGGAAGCCGGCGAGTGGCTCTGGCTGGAGCACCTGTCGAACCTGCTCTACGTCCTGGTGCTGGTAGTCTGGGAGCCGATCTACGTGGCCTGCGGCTTCACCCTCTACCTGAACCGGCGCACCGAACTGGAGGCCTGGGACATCGAGCTGGTGTTCCGCCGCCTGCGCCAGCGTCTGGTCGGCAGCGCCTATGTCCTGCTGCTCGGCCTGACCGCTTCGCTGGCCTGGCTGCCCGCCCCTTCCGCCTACGCCGAGCCGGCGGCCGCCACCAGCGCCGGCGAAGCCGAGCTGCCGCCCGAGCAGGCCCGCCTGCTGCGGCAGAAACTCAACAGCGAACAGGCCGGCAAGCAGATCCGGGCGATCGTCGACGGCGCGCCGTTCAAGAACAGCGAGACCGTTACGGGCTGGCGCTTCGGCGACAAGACCGAGAAAAAGAACAGCCGCAAGGAGGACGAAGAGCGGCTCAAGGCATTCTTCGAGGCCCTGGCCAACTGGGTGCCGTTCCGTCACGCGGCGCAGGTCATCGAAGTGCTGCTCTGGGCGCTGCTGTTCAGCGCGGTGTTCCTGCTGGTCTGGCGCTACCGTGAATGGCTGCGCCTGTTCGTCGGCAACCTGGGCTTGCCGCAACGGGCCCGCCGCGAAGCGCCGACGGTGATGTTCGGCCTCGATCTCAGTCCGGAAAGCCTGCCCGACGACATCGCCGGCAACGCCGAACGGCTCTGGAACGAGAAACCACGGGAAGCCCTCGGCCTGCTCTACCGCGGGCTGCTCAGCCGACTGCTGCATGACTACCGCCTGCCGTTGAAGGGCTCCCATACCGAGGGCGAGGTCCTGCGCCTGGTCGAAGGACTGGAGCAACAACGGCCGCTGCTGCACTACAGCCAACTGCTGACCGCCCAATGGCAGGCGCTCGCCTACGGCCACCGGCTGCCGGCCGACGACGCTCGCCAGCGCCTCTGCGACGGCTGGCGCAGCCTTTTCACCGCGGGAGCCAAGCCATGATGAGCCGGCGCGCGCGCTTCCTGTTGCTTGCCGTGCTCCTGCTGCTGGCCGGGCTGCTGGCGATCTTCCTGGCCAGCCGCCTGCAACCCTATACGGAGACGATCGACCTCGGCCCATCGCCGGAGGCCCGGCGCAATCCCTACCTGGCCGCCGAACTGTTCCTGCGCAAGCAGGGGGTCACGGTGAGCCGCGCCGACGGCCTTGAGGTCCTCAAGGAACTGCCGCCCTCCGGGCATACCCTGCTCCTGCTCGGCAGCCGCTCCGGCATGACTCCCGGCCAGGCTCGCCGCCTGCTGCAATGGAGCGAGCAGGGCGGGCATCTGGTGCTGATCGCCGAACGCCTGTGGGACGAGGACGAGAAGAAGAGCGGCGACCTGCTGCTCGACAGCCTGGATATCCGCCAGTACCTGACCGAGGATTTCGACGACAGCCAGGACCGGGCCAGCGAGGAAACCGCCGACGCCGACGCCGACGCCGACGCCGACGAAGGTAGCGTCGACGACCATGCGACCGAAGCGCCGCCGGAGGAAGCCGCCGGCGAGGAAGAAGAGCCCGCCGACAGCGTGCCGGACTATTCCGCACTGACCCGCCTGTACCTGGAAAACGAGCGCTCGCCGGCCTACATCGGCTTCGATCCCGACTACCACCTCTACGATCCGCAGAACCACGCCTACGCCTGGGCCAACAGCGGCGACGCCACCCACCTGTTGCAGATGCAGCACGGCAAGGGCCTGGTCACGGTGCTCACCGACGCCTGGATCTGGCAGAACCGCAACATCGAGCAGTACGACAACGCCTGGCTGCTCTGGTACCTGACCCAGGACAACCAGGTGACCCTGCTCTACCGCGCCGAACGCGACAGCCTCGCCACCCTGCTCGCCCGCCACTTCCCCGAGGCCCTGGCGGCAGCGCTGCTGTTGTTGCTCGCCGGCCTGTGGCGCGCAGGGCTGCGCCAGGGTCCCTTGCAGCCGGTGGCCAGCCGTTCGCGCCGGCAACTGGAGGAACACCTGCGCGCCGGCGCCGACTTCCTCCTCCGCCAGCGCGGCCACGTCGCCTTGCTGCACGGTCTGCAACGCGACATCCTGCGCAGGGCGCGGCGTCGCCACCCCGGTTTCGAACAGCTCGGCGTCGCCGAGCAATGGCAGATCCTCGGGCGCATGACCCGCCTGCCACCCAGCGCCATCAGCCAGGCCATGCGCCCATATCCGGCGCAGCGCCTTTCCGCTGCCGACTTCACCCGCCAGGTCGCCCACCTGCAAAGCCTCAGGAATGCCCTATGAGCGAACAGACGCCCGAACAACCGAGCACCGCGCCCAACCCGGCGCTCCAGCGCCAGCGCGCCAGCCAGCTGGCCCAGGCCCTGCGCAGCGAACTGCAGAAAGCCCTGATCGGCCAGGGCGCGGTGATCGACGACGTGCTCACCGCGTTGCTCGCCGGCGGCCACGTGTTGGTGGAAGGCGTGCCGGGGCTCGGCAAGACCCTGCTGGTACGCGCCCTGGCGCGCTGCTTCGACGGCGGCTTCGCGCGCATCCAGTTCACCCCCGACCTGATGCCCAGCGACGTCACCGGCCACGCCGTATACGACCTCGCCAGCGAGCAGTTCAAGCTGCGCAAGGGGCCGGTGTTCACCCACCTGCTGCTGGCGGACGAGATCAACCGCGCGCCGGCCAAGACCCAGGCCGCCCTGCTGGAAGTGATGCAGGAGCGCCAGGTCACCCTGGAAGGACGCGCCCTGCCGGTGCCGCAGCCGTTCATGGTGCTGGCGACGCAGAACCCGATCGAGCAGGAAGGCACCTATCCGCTGCCGGAAGCCGAACTCGACCGCTTCATGCTCAAGCTGCGCATCGATTACCCGGCCGAAGCCGAGGAACAGACCCTGGTGCGCCAGGTGACCCGCTCCGCGCGCAGCGACATGCTCGACGTGGCCAACCTGCGGCCGCTGCTGAAGGACAAGGACGTTCTCGCCCTGCAGCGGATCGCCAGCGACCTGCCGATCGACGACCAGGTCCTCGACTATGCCGTGCGCCTGGCCCGCACCACCCGCAACTGGCCGGGCCTGGCCCTCGGCGCCGGACCTCGCGCGTCGATCGCCCTGGTCCGTTGCGGCCGGGCGCGGGCGCTGCTGCGCGGCGGCGAGTTCGTGGTGCCGGACGACATCAAGGGCTGTGCCCTGGCGGTCCTGCGCCATCGGGTCCGGCTGTCTCCGGAGCTGGACATCGAGGGGCTGTCGGTGGACCAGGTCCTGCAACAGTTGCTCGACCAGGTACCGGCCCCCCGCGTATGAAGCCATCGCGCGCCCTGCTGGCGCTGTTCGCCGCGCTCCTGCTGCTGGCCATCGGCCTGGGCAGCCTGTCGGCGCTCGGCCAGCGGTTGCCTGCGCAACTGCATACATTCTGGTGGGCGGCGCTCGCCGCGCTGCTCCTGCTCGGCCTGCTGGACGCCCTGTGGGCGCGCCGCCAGGCGGTGCCGAAGCTGAGCCGCCAGCTCAGCGGCAACCTGCCGCTGGGGCGCTGGAGCGAAGTGCGCCTGCATCTGCAGCACACCTATCGGCGTCCGGTTCGCCTGACCCTGTTCGATCACCTGCCGGCCGGCATGGATTTCGAGTACCTGCCGCAGGAGGTCGAACTGCGCCCGGGCGAAAGCACCGAGGTCGGCTACCGGGTGCGGCCGCTCAACCGCGGTCACTTCGTGTTTCCCCGCTGCGAGCTGGAACTGCCCAGCCCGCTGCGCCTGTGGCGGCAGCGCCGCTACCTGGAAGCACGCGGCGAGACCCGCGTCTACCCGGACTTCGCCCGCCTCTACGGCGCCGAACTGATGGCGGTCGACCACTGGCTCAACCAGATCGGCGTACGCGGCGGCCAGCGCCGCGGCCTCGGCCTGGAGTTCCACCAGTTGCGCGAATTCCGCGACGGCGACACCCTGCGCCAGATCGACTGGAAGGCCACCGCTCGCAAACGCACGCCGATCGCCCGCGAATACCAGGACGAACGCGACCAGCAGATCCTCTTCCTGCTCGACTGCGGCCGCCGCATGCGCAGCCAGGACGGCGACCTGTCGCACTTCGACCATGCCCTCAACGCCAGCCTGCTGCTGGCCTACGTGGCCCTGCGCCAGGGCGACGCGGTGGGCGCCATGACCTTCGCCGGCGACGACCGCCGGCATCTCCCGCCGGGCAAGGGCAGCGCCCAGCTCGGCGCGCTGCTCAACACCGTCTACGACCTGCAGACCAGCCAGCGTCCCGCCGATTTCCCGGAAGCCGTGCAGGCGGTGCTGTCCCGCCAGCGGCGGCGGGCCCTGGTGATCCTGGTAACCAACCTGCGCGACGAGGACGACGAAGAACTGCTCGGCGCGGTGAAACGCCTGGGCCGCCAGCACCGGGTGCTGGTCGCCAGCCTGCGCGAGGAAGTGCTCGACACCCTGCGCCAGGAGCCGGTCGCCCGCTATGAGCAGGCGCTCGCCTACACCGGCACCATCGACTACCTGAATGCGCGCAACGGCCTCCACGAGAAGCTCGCGGCCCACGGCGTGCCAGTGCTCGATGCGCGTCCCAGCGAACTCGGGCCGGAGCTGATCAGCCGCTACCTGGGCTGGAAGCGCGCCGGCGTGCTTTGACGGATCAGACCGACTGCGGCTGGCGGGGGAAGCTGAAGTAGCGGCGCAGCGCCTCCACCAGTTCGAGGAATTCGGCGGGCGGCGCCAGCAGGTGGAAGCCGGAATCGAAATGACCGGGCGTGACGTCCTCGCAGGTCCACCGGCAGTCGGCGGAAAAATCGATGCATTGCGGGCGACCGCCCAGTCCCGGAACCTTCAGGCGCAGTTCGAAACGCGCGCCGACCAGCATCGGCAGTTGGCTGATCAGCAGCAGGCCGTCCTCGGAGACGTTGCCGATGTAGCCCATCGGCTTATCGGTGATGCGATTGAACACCTTCAGGTAGCTGGGCAACTGATGGCGCTGGATATGTCGTTGAAGACCCATAATGGCATTTCGCTATGATTTGCAGTCCAGTATGACGATGCCGGCGCTCGGGGAACAAGCTCAGCGGCAGCGTTCGGACTCCCGCGAGGCCAGTTCGCGACGAATGGCGTCCAGCTCGGCATCGCTCAGGTAAACCGGCCCGCCGCCGGCGTCCTGCCGATAGAAGCGGCCGCCGCGTTCGAGCTGGGACAACTGTTGCCGCAAGCGCCCGCATTCCTCGGCCAGCGCAGCCTGGCGCTGGCCGGCACGTTCGGCGGCGGCGGTGCGTTCCTCGCGACGAGCATCGAAATACTCCTGGGTGCGCTGCTCGCGCTGGCGGGTCGCGGCGTCACGTTCCACCACCTGCGGCCTGACTTCGACGCGTTGCGCGCCGGCCGGTGGCGTGGCGGAGAAGTGTACCTTGCCCTGGGCATCGGTCCAGCGATAGATGTCCGCCTGCGCCAGCACGGGCATCAGGGCGACACAGAACCACAGGGCACGCATGCGAACCTCCTCCGTGAAATCCAGGGCGAAGCTTACCGGATAGACCGGTGTCCCATGCGACCGACGGTCAGCCTGAACGCCCGTCCAATCCCTCCCGGCCGCCTACAGGCGGGTCGGCACGGCGCTGGCCGAGGCCGGCGTCTCGCTCAGCCGGCCCAGCTGGCGCAACGTCTCCAGCCGCGCCTTGGCACGGTAGGCATATTCGCTGGTGGGGTAACGGGCGATGATGAAGTGGTAGGTCTGCGCCGCGTCGACGAACAGGCTCTGGCGTTCCAGGCACTGGCCGCGCAGCAGCGAGATTTCCGGCTGCAGGTAGGGCCGCGCGCGAATCCGCCGTTCGGCCCGCGACAGGTCGAGCATCACCTGTGCGCAATCGCCTTTGTCGTAGGCGCGGTAGGCCCCGTTCAGGTCGCTGTTCAGCGACCAGCTGTTACAACCGGTGGCACTCAGCGCCAGGCAGGCAACGATCAAGCTTCGCATAGGCATATCCTCCGTTGGGAACTGTATCGGCGCGTATTGGCGTGACTGAAGGGCCTGACTAGACTGGGGTGGCTCTCGCCCTGGCGCCAAGGAGATGCCATGCGCTTCGCCCGCCGTCTCGTCCTGCTCCCATTGTTGTCGCTGCTGGCCGCCTGTTCGCCGACCACGCCGCTGTTCGTCGCCCAGGTGACCACTGGCGAAGTCGCCGAATACAAGCAGATGAAGAGCAACCGCATGACCGCCGCCATCGAGGAGGAAGGCGACCTGCTGACCTACAGCGCCATGGCGATCCGCGACAACAGGAGCGCCGAGGCGGAGAAGCTCTACCTCACCGGCTACGACAATAGCCGCTACAGCGCCGAGGTGCGCGGTATCTCGCTGTACCAGATCGGCCTGATCTACATGAGCCGCTACAACGACCAGCGCGACGACGCCAAGGCCACCGACTACTTCCAGCGCGTGGTCCGCGAGTTCCCCGGCACCCACGCCGCCGAGCATGCCCAGGCGCGCCTGCTGGCGATGCGGCAGCGAGCCAGGGAGCCGGTGCAGAAGAGCGCCCGCGAATTGCTCGCCACCTGGAAGCCGCAGCAGAACCTCGACCTCTACAAGACCAGCCTCGACCCGGACATGACCCTGCTGTCGCGCCGCGCGGTGCTCAAGGATCGCGTCGACGAGGCCGCCGAGCTCTACCTGCTGGCG
The DNA here is from genome assembly GCF_056110345.1 of Pseudomonas sp. TZ252. Lineage (NCBI taxonomy): Bacteria > Pseudomonadati > Pseudomonadota > Gammaproteobacteria > Pseudomonadales > Pseudomonadaceae > Pseudomonas > Pseudomonas sp. TZ252. Next base: position 1,037,939 of record NZ_CM148566.1, read on the forward strand.
GTCAACGATCCGGCGATTCCTGCCGGTATAAAGGAAAAGGCCCTCTACCAGCTCGGCCTGATGTACCTGGCGCCGGACAACCCGCACCCGAACCGCGACAAGGCCATCGAATACCTGCGCCGCCAGTTGCTCGACTATCCTGAAGGCGAATTGTCGAACAAGGCCGGCCGGCACCTCGACCAGGCGCTCAACGTGCAACCGCGCTGATCCCCGCCGGACTGACCCAGATCAAGCGCCCGTCGCGGCGCCTGGTCTGCAATGGCATTCCCGCCCAGTGCCAGGAGCGTTGCCATGAACCTGCATAACCTGCTGGTGGTCGTCGACCCGAGCAGCGACGAACAGCCGGCCCTTACCCGTGCCCAGTGGATCGCCGAACGCAGCGGCGCCAGCGTCGAGTTGCTGCTGTGCGACTTCAACCCGGCGCTGGACGGCGGGCTGTTCTTCGACAGTCACTCGCTGCAGCGTGCCCGCGACCTTTACCTGGACGAACGGGTCACCTGGCTGGAGCAGCTTTCCATGCCGCTGCAGCAGGCCGGCATCCGCACTCAGGTCGAGGCCCAGTGGGGCAAGCCGCTGGACCGGATGGTCCTGCAACGGGTCGGCGAAACCCGGCCCGACCTGGTCCTCAAGAGCACCCGCAAGCACAACCTGCTGCGCCGCCTGCTACTGGGCAACAGCGACTGGCAATTGATCCGCCACTGCCCGCAGCCGCTCTGGCTGGTCCATCACGACGCCTGGCGCGGCCAGCGCCTGTGCGCGGCGCTCGACCCGCTGCATGCCAGCGACAAGCCGGCCGCCCTCGATCACCGGCTGATCGCCGCCGCCCGCCAGCTCGAAGCCAGCCTGGGGCTGCGCGCCGACTACCTGCATACCCACGCGGCGATGCCGCGCAGCCTGCTGTTCGACGCGGAAATGCTCGCCGGCTACGAGCGTTTCGTGCTGCAACATGAGGAACGTCACCGCCAGGCCTTCGACGACCTGCTGGCAGCCTACCCGGAGATCGCCGCGGAGCGCCGCCACCTGCTGGCCGGCTATGCCGAGCAGGCGATCCCCGACTTCGTCCGGGCCAACGACATCGACCTGCTGCTGATGGGCGCGGTCGCCCGGGGGCATCTGGACAACGCGCTGATCGGGCAGACCGCCGAACGCGTCCTGGAGGAGGTGGAATGCGACCTGCTGGTGCTCAAACCGACAAATGACATCTGATGCAGATAGTATGACTCCGCAGTCGCCGCCGAGCCTCGCCGGTGGTAGCCTGCACGCCAGCGTTATCCAAGGAGTCCTTTGCATGTCCGTTCGCCGCACCAAAATCGTCGCCACCCTCGGCCCAGCCAGCAATTCCCCGGAAGTGCTGGAGCAACTGATCCTGGCCGGGATCGACGTCGCCCGCCTCAACTTCTCCCACGGCACCCCCGATGAACACCGCGCCCGCGCCAGGCTGGTGCGCGAACTGGCGGCCAAGCACGGCCGCTTCGTCGCCCTGCTCGGCGACCTGCAAGGACCGAAGATCCGCATCGCCAAGTTCGCCAACAAGCGCATCGAATTGCAGGTCGGCGACAAGTTCCGCTTCTCCACCAGCCACGCCCGCGACGCCGGTACCCAGGAAGTGGTCGGCATCGACTACCCGGACCTGGTGAAGGACTGCGGGGTCGGCGATGAACTGCTGCTGGACGACGGCCGGGTGGTGATGGTGGTCGAGGAAGTCGCCGCCGACGAACTGCGCTGCCGGGTGCTGATCGGCGGCCCGCTGTCCGACCACAAGGGCATCAACCGCCGCGGCGGCGGTCTCACCGCGCCGGCGCTGACCGACAAGGACAAGGCCGACATCAAGCTGGCCGCGGACATGGACCTGGACTACGTGGCCGTTTCCTTCCCGCGCGACGCCAAGGACATGGAATACGCCCGCCGCCTGCTCACCGAGGCCGGAGGCAAGGCCTGGCTGGTAGCCAAGATCGAGCGCGCCGAGGCGGTCGCCGACGACGACGCACTCGACGGCCTGATTCGTGCCAGCGACGCGGTAATGGTGGCCCGTGGCGACCTCGGCGTGGAAATCGGCGATGCCGAGCTGGTCGGCATCCAGAAGAAGATCATCCTGCACGCCCGCCGCAACAATAAAGTGGTGATCACCGCGACCCAGATGATGGAGTCGATGATCCACAGCCCGATGCCGACCCGCGCGGAAGTCTCCGACGTGGCCAACGCCGTGCTCGACTACACCGACGCGGTGATGCTCTCGGCGGAAAGCGCCGCCGGCGAGTACCCGGTGGAAGCGGTGAAAGCCATGGCCCGCGTCTGCCAGGGCGCCGAGAAGCACCCGACCAGCCAGAAATCCAGCCACCGCCTCGGCCAGACCTTCGACCGCTGCGACGAGAGCATCGCCCTGGCGTCGATGTACACGGCCAACCACTTCCCGGGGATCAAGGCGATCATCTGCCTGACCGAAAGCGGCTTCACCCCGCTGATCATGTCGCGCATCCGCTCGTCGGTACCGATCTACGCCTACTCCCCGCACCGCGAGACCCAGGCTCGCGTGGCGATGTTCCGCGGCGTGGAAACCATCCCCTTCGACCCGGCGGCGCTGCCGGCGGAGAAGGTCAGCCAGGCCGCGGTCGACGAGTTGCTCAAGCGCGGCGTGGTGACCAAGGGCGACTGGGTGATCCTGACCAAGGGCGACAGCTACACCGCCCAGGGCGGCACCAACACCATGAAGGTGCTGCACGTCGGCGACCTGCTGGTATAAGCGCACGTCGCGGCGGATAACGCCTGGGGCGTTATCCGCCCTACGGACCGGCGCTCCGCTAGCCCAACGTGGTGTAGGGCGAATAACCGCTACGCGGTTATCCGCCATTTCAGACGCCTCACGGCGAATAACGCCTATGGCGTTATCCGCCCTACGGACCGGCGCCCCGCTGGCCCAACGTGGTGTAGGGCGAATAACCGCTACGCGGTTATCCGCCGTTTCAGCCGCATCGCGGCGAATAACGCCTAGGGCGTTATCCGCCCTACGGACCGGCGCTCCGCTGGCCCAACCTGGTGTAGGGCAATGAAATGGACTCCTCCCTCCTACGGCGTCAAGCGCCAGACTAATGGTGCAGCCACAAGTCCCGGAGGGGGAGTCAGCATGAACCTTAGTCGCATTGGTCTGGATCTGGCAAAACAAGTATTCCAGGTGCACGGCGTTGATCGTCACGAGCATGTGGTATGTCGTCGCCAACTCAAGCGGGCACAGGTGCGGGATTTCTTTCGCCAACTGCCGCCGTGCCTGGTGGCGATGGAGGCCTGCGGCAGTGCGCACTACTGGGCGCGCGAGTTGCGGGAGCTGGGCCACACGGTACGCCTGATCGCACCGCAGTTCGTCAAACCCTACGTCAAGGGTGACAAGCACGATGCACACGACGCCGAGGCGATCTGCGAAGCCGCCAGTCGTCCGAGCATGCGCTATGTCCCGGTGAAGAGCGCAGAGCAGCAGGCCGTGCAGTCGGTGCATCGGGTGCGCAGTCGTCTAGTGCGGGCCCGCACGGCGTTGTGCAATGAGGTGCGTGGCTTGCTGGGTGAGTTCGGGCTGATCGCGACGCGACGTGGGCGAGCGGCGACGATGGCCTTGCTCGAAACGGTCACGGCTACCGAACCGGCGCCCTTGCCGGCCCCGATGGGCGAGCTGTTGCGTGAATTGAAAGATGAATTGCAGACGCTGGAGGCGCGCATCGCTCGACTGGAGCGACAGATTCAGGCTCACGTACGTGGCGATGCCCGCATCCAGCGCCTGCTGGCGGTGGATGGCATCGGCCCGATCAGCGCCAGCGCCGTGGCGGCATCCGCCGGTGATGCACGGCAATTCCGCACGGGCCGCCAGTTTGCGGCCTGGCTGGGCCTGGTGCCACGGCAGCACTCCACGGGCGGGCAGCAGCGCTTGGGCAACATCAGCAAGCGCGGCGATACCTACTTGCGGACCTTGCTCATCCATGGCGCCCGTGCAGTCGTGCGCTGTTGCGCCAACAAGACCGATGCCCGCAGCCGCTGGCTGCAAGGTCTGCTGCAACGGCGTCCTGCCAATGTCGTCGCCGTTGCCCTGGCCAACAAGAATGCCCGGATCCTTTGGGCCTTACTCAGCCGGGAGACATGCTACCGGCCCGGTTGAGCGTTCCTGCCACACCGTAGTTGAAACATCCACCACGATTGCTCAGTGAATGACAATGATGACGAACCGGTCGAACCGGCCTGCATGAAACCTGGTTTATACGTGGGCTCCCTGCTGCAGTGAAGCAAAGCCGTTAGGGCGATCAGGTATGTAGGCGCGCATTTCATCAGGGCTCGGGAGTTGCAACACCACTCCATGAAGCCGGATATACGGATGCAGTCGTACACAGGTTTGAAATCAAGACAAACACTGGCAAACCGGGAGGAGTCCATATACGAATAACCGCTACGCGGTTATCCGCCGTTTCAGCCGCATCGCGGCGAATAACGCCTGGGGCGTTATCCGCCCTACGGACCGGCGCTCCGCTAACTCAACGTGGTGTAGGGCGAATAACCGCTACGCGGTTATCCGCCATTTCAGACGCCTCACGGCGAATAACGCCTGGGGCGTTATCCGCCCTACAGACCGGCGCTCCGCTGGCCCAACCTGGTGTAGGGCGAATAACCGCTACGCGGTTATCCGCCGTTTCAGCCGCATCGCGGCGAATAACGCCTGGGGCGTTATTCGCCCTACGGATCGTCGCTCCGCTGGCCCAACAGCGGTGTGCTCAGGCGAACCTGGAGAAATCCGGCTGGCGCCGGTGCATGAAGGCGCTGAGCGCCTCGATCGCCTCGGGCGAGCGCAGTCGGGTACTGAAGATATCGCCTTCCTCGGCGATCACCCGGCGAAGCTCCTCGATAAACGGCGCTTTCATCAGGCGCTTGCTCTCCACTACCGCCGAGGGCGCCAGGTGCAGGAAGCGCCGGGCCGCATCGCGGGCGTGCTCCAGCACCGTGGCGCCATCCTCCAGCGCCGCATTGGCCAGGCCCCAGGCCGCCGCCTGCTCGCCGCTGAAGTCCTGGCCGAGCATCAGCAATTCCGCAGCCCTGGCATGACCGAGCATGCGCGGCAGGATCAGGCTCGAGCCGAACTCCGGTGTCAGGCCGAGGTTGACGAACGGCATCTTCAATCGCGCGTTGCGACCGACGAAGACCAGGTCGCAATGCAGCAGCAGGGTGGTGCCGATACCCACCGCCGGTCCGTTCACCGCGGCGATCACCGGCTTGGGGAATTCCAGCAGGGCGCTCATGAAGCGGCCGACCGGGCTGTCGCGCAGGGATGGCGGTTGCTCGAGGAAGTCGAGGATGTCGTTGCCGCTGGTGAAGCAGGCATCGCCGCCAGTGATCAGCACTACCCGCACAGCCGTATCGGCCTGCGCCTCCAGCAGCGCCTCGGCCATCCGACTGTACATCGCGCGGGTCAGCGCGTTCTTCTTGTCCTGGCGGTCCAGGCGCAGGGTCAGCAGCCCCGCTTCGCGTTCGACCCGAATCAGCTCGCTCATCGTCACTCCAGGGATGCGGCGCAGGGCCGCGGCAATGGCTGCAAGGCACCGCCACCGCGCCGCGTCAGGCGTGGGGCAGGAACAGGTCCGCCAGGGTCTGGCTACGCGGTACGCCGGCCAGGTAGAGATGCCGGGCGAAGCGTTCGACACTGGCGGGTTGGCCGCAGAGTAAGGCCATGCTGCGCCGCGGAACAAGGCGGAGATCGGCCAAGGCAGAGGGCAACTGCGCCGCCGACACCAGGTTGACGCGCACTTGCGGATGACGCCCGGCCAACTCCGCCAACTCGCTCGCCAGGTAGTGGTCGCGCGCCAGGTGCAGCAACTGGATCGGCGCCTGGTGTTCCGCGCGCAAGGCCTCGCGAAGTATCCCCCAGAGCGGCGCCAGCCCGGTGCCGGCGGCCATCAGCAACAGCGGTCGCTCCTGCCAGTCCGGCTCGTAGCGCAACGCCCCGCCGCGCAACTCGCCCAGACGCAGGAGCGCGCCAGGCGCCAGGCGCCGGGCGCGGTCGCAGAACGCGCCGGGAGCGCTACAGTCGATGTGGAACTCCAGCCATGGGTCCTCGTGAGGCAGGCTGGCCAGCGAATAGGGACGCGCCACGCCATCGTCGCTCCACAGCAGCAGGTGCTGCCCGGCGCGATAGCGCAAGGGCCGCTCCGGCTCCAGGCGCAGGCGCAGCACATCGCCCAGCCAGTGGCAGGCGACGACCCTGGCCGGCAGCCCGTCGCGCTCAGGATCGAAAGGCTGCAACACGAGGTCGCCGAGCACCCGGCACTGACAGGCCAGCCGCCAGCCCGCTTCGCGCCGTGCCGGATCGAGCGCCTCCGGGAGGGTGTCGTCCACCTCGCCCTGCAGGCAATGCACCAGGCAGGCGTGGCAACTGCCGGCGCGGCAGCTATGGGGCACGGCGATGCCGCCGGCGAGCAGCGCATCCAGCAGGTTGCTGCCGGCGGCGACGGCAAGGCGTCGCTCGCCGACCCGTATGTCAGGCACTGGTGACCTCCCAGGTGGCGTCGCAGCGGTTTCGTCCGCCGCGCTTGGCACGGTAGAGCGCCTGGTCGGCCCGCTGCAAGGCCTCGTCGAGATCGTCGTCGGCATACAGCAGGGTCATGCCCACCGAAAGGCTCAGGGTATCCACCGTGACCCCGACCGGTTCCGCCTGTTGGAACGCCAGGCGCAGGCGCTCGCAACAGCTTTCCAGCTGTTCCGCGTCGGCGTGGGGCAGCAGCAGGACGAACTCCTCGCCGCCGTAACGGGCCAGGACGTCGCCATCGCGCAGACAGGAACGCGCCACCGCGGCGAAGGTCTGCAGGACCCGATCGCCGGCGGCGTGGCCGTGGCGGTCGTTGATCCGCTTGAAGTGATCGAGGTCGATCAGCGCCAGGCCGTGCTGCCGGTTCGGCAGCAGGTCTTCCAGCGCCCGGCTGGCCATGCGCATGAAATGCCGGCGGTTGAACAGACCGGTGAGTTCGTCGGTGGCCACCAGGTCTTCCAGTTGGCGCATCATGCCGCGCAGCGTGTCCTGGTGCGCCTGCAAGGCATAGCGGCGCTGGCGCATGCGTTGCCGCATCGCCTGTATGTAGCTGGCGAACAGGCTCAGCCAGACCATTACGATGAACATCACGAGCACCTGCAATGCAGCCCGGCCCGGTAGCTCGAGACGCTGCTGCAAGGCCTCTACCAGGTAGATGCCGGAAAAAGCGATGAACGCCAGCGCCGCACAGCGGGCGAAGACCCGCGGCGGCAGTTGGAACACGCCGAACAGCAGGGCCAGCACGTAGAACACCATGAAGGTGCCGCGCAGGCTGTCGACGTGGTAGAGGAAATAGGTCAGCCAGGCGATCGCCACCAGCACCTGCGGCTCGGTCAGGCTGGGATCGGCGTAACGCAGGTTGCGACCGCTGGCGAACAGCCAGAGGAAGGCCAGTTGGCAAGCCACCACCAGGGTGGTGCTGGCCGCCGCGGTGGTCGGCGCTGCGCGGTAGAAGCCGCTGAGTAGCGCCAGCCAGAGCAGGACCAGACCGAGCAGGTAGGTGCCTGCGGCCATGCCGAACCGGCGGAGCAAGAGCTTTTGCAGCGCACGCTGTTTCAGAGGAGGCTTGTCTGTGCGCATGGGCTCCGTCCCGTAATGGCACCTGGCCGCAATGTACCCTGCCCCCTGCGGGTTGCCTAGTCGAACGAACTGCCAGCTAGCGGACCGCGGATTTATCGGCCGACCAGCCGGCTGGCCGACCAAGGTCTGATCGTCGGCGCGTGCGCCCGTCTCGCCGGAACGGCTATACTGTCGCGCCTTTTTTGCGCCGGTGCCTGACCGGCGCGCTCCTCGGCTGCGGCCGGCTCCGTGACCCTGCCCCGCATCCGAATTACCCGCCTGAAGAGGACCGTGCTCCATGGCCGTGATCAAGCAAGACGACCTGATCCAGAGCGTCGCCGATGCCCTGCAGTTCATCTCCTACTACCACCCGGTCGATTTCATCCAGGCCATGCATGAGGCCTACCTGCGCGAAGAATCGCCGGCTGCCCGCGACTCCATGGCGCAGATCCTGATCAACTCGCGCATGTGCGCCACCGGCCACCGCCCGATCTGCCAGGACACCGGGATCGTCACCGTGTTCGTCCGGGTCGGCATGGACGTGCGCTGGGACGGCGCTACCATGAGCGTCGACGATATGATCAACGAAGGCGTGCGTCGCGCCTACAACCTGCCGGAGAACGTCCTGCGCGCCTCGATCCTGGCCGACCCGGCCGGCGCGCGGAAGAACACCAAGGACAACACGCCGGCGGTGATCCACTACTCCATCGTTCCCGGCGACAAGGTCGAGGTCGATGTCGCGGCCAAGGGCGGCGGCTCGGAGAACAAGTCGAAGATGGCCATGCTCAACCCGTCCGACTCGATCGTCGACTGGGTGCTGAAGACCGTACCGACCATGGGCGCCGGCTGGTGCCCGCCGGGCATGCTCGGCATCGGCATCGGCGGTACCGCGGAGAAAGCAGCGGTGATGGCGAAGGAGGTCCTCATGGACCCGATCGACATCCACGAACTGAAGGCCCGCGGCCCGCAGAACCGCATCGAGGAACTGCGCCTGGAGCTGTTCGAGAAGGTCAACCAGCTGGGCATCGGTGCCCAGGGCCTGGGCGGCCTGACCACCGTGCTCGACGTCAAGATCATGGACTACCCGACCCACGCCGCCTCGCTGCCGGTGTGCATGATCCCCAACTGCGCCGCGACCCGCCACGCCCACTTCGTGCTCGACGGCTCCGGCCCCGCCGAACTGGAAGCGCCGTCGCTCGACGCCTACCCGGAGATCGTCTGGGAAGCCGGCCCGTCCGCGCGCCGCGTCGACCTGGACAAGATCACCCCGGAAGAGGTGCAAAGCTGGAAACCGGGCGAGACCCTGCTGCTCAACGGCAAGATGCTCACCGGCCGCGACGCCGCGCACAAGCGCATGGTCGACATGCTGAACAAGGGCGAAACGCTGCCGGTGGACCTGAAAGGCCGCTTCATCTATTACGTCGGCCCGGTCGATCCGGTCGGCGACGAGGTGGTCGGCCCGGCCGGTCCCACCACCGCCACCCGGATGGACAAGTTCACCCGCCAGATCCTCGAACAGACCGGCCTGCTGGGCATGATCGGCAAGTCCGAGCGCGGTCCCATCGCCATCGAGGCGATCAAGGACAACAAGGCGGTATACCTGATGGCCGTCGGCGGCGCCGCCTATCTGGTCGCCCAGGCGATCAAGAAGTCCAAGGTGCTGGCCTTCGCCGAACTGGGCATGGAAGCGATCTACGAGTTCGAGGTAAAGGACATGCCGGTCACCGTCGCGGTTGACACCAACGGCGAGTCGGTGCACATCACCGGCCCAGCGGTCTGGCAGAAGAAGATCGCCGAAAGCCTGGCGGTCGAGGTCAAGTAAGCCTGCTCCGTCCCTGAAAAAGCCCGGCCCCGCGCCGGGCTTTTTCGTACGGCCACTGGCCGGAGCCTGGGCTGGCAGCGCCGCAGGCGCCTTGGTTCAGCCGAACCAGAAATACAGCAAGGTCAGGTTCGCCGCCGAGATCAGGCCGAACAACGACCAGGCCAGCGCGCTGACCCAGCGCGGGTTGACGAACTCCCCCATGAGGCCCCGGTCGCTGCTGAAGCGAATCAGCGGCCACAGGGCGAACGGCAATTGCAGGCTGAGCACCACCTGGCTGAGCACCAGCAGCTTGCCTACCGCGGCTTCGCCCAGCCAGAGCACGCCGATCAAGGCCGGCACCAGGGCCAGGCCGCGGGTGATCAGGCGCCGCTGCCAGCAGGGAATCTTCGCCCGGAGGAAACCCTCCATCACCACCTGCCCGGCAATGGTGCCGGTGAAGGTCGAGCTTTGCCCCGCCGCCAGCAGGGCGAAGCCGAACAGGAAGCTGGCCAGGGCGCCGCCCACCAGCGGGTCGAGCAGGTGGTAGGCGTCCTGGATCTCCACCACCTCGGTGTGGCCGCTGCCGTGGAAAGCCGCGGCGGCGAGGATCAGGATCGCCGCATTGACCAGCAGCGCCAGGGACAGCGAGCCGATGGTGTCGAGCCGGGAAAAGCGGATCGCCGAGCGTTTGCTCGCCGCGTCGTCGCCGCTGACCCGGGTCTGCACCACGGACGAATGCAGGTAGAGGTTGTGCGGCATCACCGTCGCGCCGAGGATGCCGATCGCCAGGTACAGCGGCTCCTGGCTGCTCAGGGTGTCCCAGGATGGCCGCAGGCCGGCGGCGACATCCGGCCAGTAGGGGCCAATCAGCACCAGTTCGACGAAGAAACACGCGCCGATGGTCGCGATCAGCCCCAGCACTATGGCCTCCAGGCGGCGGAAGTTGGCGCCCTGCAGGGCCAGCACGATCAGGGTATCGAAGGCGGTGAGGACCACCCCGGTGGTAATCGAGACTCCCAGCAGCAGGTGGAAGGCCAGCGCCGCGCCGAGCACCTCGGCAAGGTCGGTGGCGACGATCGACAGCTCCGCCAGCAGCCATTGGCCACGCGCTACGCCAGGGCGGTAGCGCTCCCGGGAGAGCTGCGCGAGGTCGCGGCCGGTGGCGATCCCCAGGCGCGAACAGAGGCTTTGCAGGAGCATCCCGGAAAAGCTCGCCAGCACCACCACGAACAGCAGCGCGTAGCCGAAGCGCGAGCCCGCCTCGATGGCGGTGGCCCAGTTGCCGGGGTCCATGTAGCCGACCGAGACCAGCAGGCCGGGGCCGACGAACAGCGCCAGCTTGCGCAGCGGCGAGGCGTCGGCCGGCACCGCCACGCTGTGGCTGACCGCCGAGGGACAGAACGGCGCGGTGGCCGTGGTGGGCAGGGAGTATTTCACGAGGCGACGCCGGATCGGGGAGGAAGTGCGACCAGCCTAAACGTTTCACCCCGGTCGCGTCTTCCCTCCCCTCAGGCCTGGGCGCGCTGGCCGACCAGGCTCAGCTCGGCGACCTTCTCGCGCCGCTGCGCCAGGTAGCGGGTGCAACTGACACGCAGGAAGGAGGCGAAGTTGAGCACCTCGCCGCGATAGTCCATCACTTCCTCGTAGAGCTTGGTGATCAACTGGTTGGTGCTCAGGCCCTCGCCTTCGGCGATTTCCCGGAGGATGTCCCAGAACTGGTTCTCCAGGCGCAGGGTGGTCACCACCCCGCGGATGCGCAAGGAACGCGAGCGCGATTCATAGAGGATCGGGTCGGCTTTCACATAGAGTTCGCACATGCGCGGGGGTCTCCTGGGCCTCAGTGGCTGATACGGGTGCCGAGCACCTCAAGGAAGCGCGCCAGCCACGCCGGATGCGCCGGCCAGGCCGGCGCAGTGACCAGGTGGCCGTCGACGTGGGCCTGGTCCGACGGAATGTCGACGTACTCGCCGCCGGCCAGCCGCACCTCCGGGGCGCAGGCCGGATAGGCGCTGCACGCCCGCCCTTGCAGGACGCCGGCGGCGGCCAGCAGCTGGGCGCCATGGCAGACCGCGGCGATCGGCTTGCGCGCGGCGTCGAAGGCACGCACCAGAGCCAGCACCTGCTCGTTCAGGCGCAGGTATTCGGGCGCGCGGCCGCCGGGGATCAGCAGGGCATCGTAATCCTCGGCGCGGGCCTGGGCAAAGTCGGCATTGAGGGTGAAGTTGTGGCCCGGCTTCTCACTGTAGGTCTGGTCGCCTTCGAAATCGTGGATGGCGGTGCGCACGCTTTGCCCGGCCCGCTTGTCCGGACACACCGCATGCACCTGGTGGCCCACCATCTGCAGGGCCTGGAACGGGACCATGGTTTCGTAGTCTTCGGCATAGTCGCCGACCAGCATCAGGATCTTCTTCGCAGCCATCACGCGCACTCCTTCGGGCAGGGCCCGGTCATACCGGGGATGCACCTAAGGTAGCCAATCCGCAGGGGGACGCGGGTAATAGACGGTTACTACACGCGTGCCGGGTTCAGATGCCGATCTTGTCCAGGGCCCGCCCGACGCCTTCCCAGAACGAGCGCTGCACGCGTTTCCGGTAGCCGCTGGCGGCGAACTGCATGGGTTCCTGGACCTGGTGGGTAGCGCCGATTTCCGCAGCGCCGAGATCGGCCGCCACCAATTGCAGCGGGCCATCGCCCTCACCCGCCGGGTGCTCGCTCTTCGGTGGCGGGTTGAGTTCGTCGTAGCGCAGGTAGTAGACCGAGCCGGCCCTGGCCTCGAGCATGAAGCTGGCGATGCGGGTGAAATCCATCGGACCGTCGGCGAACAGGGTCCAGAAGCTGCCCGCCAGCGGCCGGCGCATTTCCAGCTTGTAGCTGCCGGTCTCGAACTCGAACGCCAGGTAGCCGTTGCTCGGCAGGCTGCCGATCAGTTCGTTGTTGAGGAAGATCCCCGGCGCCTCGAGTTCCTCGTCCGCCCACTGGCTCCGCGGACGGTAGAGGTAGACGGTGGCGTGGCTGGCATCGGCGCTCGGATGGGCGACGAAGGCCGGTCCGTCCACCGCACCGAAGAACGCGCCGGGCGTGCTGCAGCCGACCAGGCTCGCGACGATCGACAGGGCCAGCGACAGGCTGCGCAGCATGCTCCATCCCTCTTCTTATGGTTATCCGCGCAGCATAACCAGCCGGGCCGGGCCTGCCACCCGTCGAAAGTCCGGTTCTCCGGGAGAACGGCCTCAGGCCGGGCGCGGCACCTTGGCCAGCGCCGGCGCCGGCATCAGCCGGCGCACCAGCCACTTGCGCACCGGCACCACGCCGCGCTCCTGGAACAGCACGCAGAACGCCACCAGCAGGACCAGGAACAGCGGGTAGTAGAGCAGCGACGATGGCAGCGCGGCCGCCGCCTCGGTGCAGGCGCGCCAGTCGTCGAGACAACGCCCCGGCACGGCGATAAGGCGCTCGCTACGGGAGAACAGGGTGAACATCGGCACATGCAGGGCGAACAGCGACAGCGAGGCGGCCCCCAGGCGCGGCGACCAGTGGCGGACGAAAGCGCTCTTCGGGTCGGCGGGCAGCGCGCAAAGGCACACCAGCAGCAACTGGGCCGGCAGCAGCAGGCCGTTGTGCAGCAGGAAGTACCAATGTTTGGCGCCCTGGGTGAACAGGTAGTCGGCCACCAGGAAGGCCGCCACCACCAGCGCGGCCAGCAGGCCGCGTCCCGGCACCATGCCACGGTCGCGGTAGCCGCGGAACAACCCGTAGGCCAGGATGCCGCCAAGGAATTCCGGCAGGCGCAGCAACGGATTGCGGTGCAGCAGGCCGGTCCAGGGGATCCCGTAGCTCTCGCTGGCCACTACCAGCGCCGGCGGGATCAGGTAGACCAGCCAGACCAGCGCCAGCACCTTCCACTTGTGCCGGCTGCGCATCAGCCGCGGGGCGACGAAGGGAAACGCCAGGTAGAAGAACATCAGCGTCGACAGCGACCACAACGGCGCGTTGAAGGTCAGGTAATAGGGATTCCAGGCCTGCAGCAGGAGGATCTGCAGGATGCTGTTGACGAACAGTTCGGTGTTGCTCATCCAGTGCAGGAAGAGTTCCGGGTGGGTGCGGCCGAGCACTTCGTTGGTGTCGTAGATGACGAAGCGCGGGGTGGCCTTGTCCAGCTCGGGACCGATTCCCAGGTGGCTGAGGGCCAGCAACACCAGGATCGACAGCAGCAGGGAGAACAGGTGCAGCGGATAGAGATTGGACAGTCGCTTGGTCCAGAAGCTGCGGGCGCTTTCGCGCAACCGGCCGCTGCGTGCGTAGACATGGGCCAGGAGGAAGCCGGAAAGCACGAAGAAGGTACTGGTGGCGAAGAACCCCAGGCTGGTCAGTTCGTCGAGACCAGGAAACTTCTGCTCTTTCGGATAGGTATGCAGGGTGTGGTACACCACCACGTACAGGCCGAGCAGGAAGCGCAACCATTCCAGTCCGATGAAACGTTCCTTGGAGTCGGGCGTTGCCACGCATCTCTCCTTTGTCATTGTAATGGGCGGTCCGGGGTAGACCCGCAAGCTCCCCGGCAAGTTTCACCGGGCCGGCCAGCGGCTACGAACGGCCGCTCCCTAGCGCCGGCGGTCGAGGAAATTCACCACTACCCGGTCCAGCCAACCCCACAGGCGCTGGTGCAGGCGCATCCACAGGGGACGCGCGCGCCACATCGCCAGGGTCACCTCGCGGCTGTCGGCGAAGTCCGCCAGCAGGCTCGCCGCCGCCTCATTGGTGAAGTCCGGGTCGAGGGCCTCGAGATTGGCGTCGAGGTTGAAGCGTAGATTCCAATGATCGAAGTTGCAGGAGCCGACGCTCACCCAATCGTCGACCATGACCATCTTCAGGTGCAGGAAGCGCGGCTGGTATTCGTGGATGCGCACGCCGGCGCGCAGCAGGCGCGGGTAGTAGCGCTGCCCGGCATAGCGCACCGGGGCGTGGTCGGTGAGCCGCCCGGCCAGCAGCAGGCGCACCTCCACGCCGCGCTGGGCGGCCTTGCGCAGGGCCCGGCGAACCTTCCAGGTCGGCAGGAAGTACGGCGTCGCCAGCCAGATCCGTCGGCGCGAGCCGTTCAGCGCGCGGACCAGCGATTGCAGGATGTCGCGGTGCTGGCGGGCGTCGGCGTAGGCCACCCGGCCCAACCCACGGGCCGCCCCCGGCTGCGGCGGAAGGCGGGTAAGGGTCATGCCCTCGCGGGGCTTCCAGGCTTTCTCTTCGAGACAGGCCAGCCATTGCCGCTCGAACAGCGCCGCCCAGTCCGCCACCACCGGGCCGTCCATCTCGACCATCACCTCGCGCCAGGCGCTGACGTCGCTGACCGGTTCCCAGAATTCGTCGGTGATCCCGGCGCCGCCGACATAACCGAGGCGCCCGTCCACCAGCAGCAGCTTGCGATGGTCGCGGTAGAGATTGCCGCCAGTCAGCTTCCAGCGCAGCGGGTTGTACAGCCGCAGTTCGCCGCCGGCCTCGCGCAGGCGCTGGATCCAGGCGCTGCCCAGGCCGAGGCAGCCGAAGCCGTCGAACAGGCAGCGCACGGCGACGCCCCGGCGGCGGGCATCCAGCAGGGCGACGAGAAACAGTTCGGCGCAATGCCCGTCTTCCACCAGGTACAGCTCCAGCTCGATGCTCCGCTGCGCCGCCTCGATGGCCAGCAGCATGCGCGGGAAGAACCGCACGCCGTCATTGAGCAGGGCGAAGCGGTTGTCGCTGCGCCAGGGAAAGACCGGGCCGCTCACCGCGAAGTGAAGATCAGCACGGCGCCGACCGGCACCGAGAGCCCGATGCTGCCGGCGCCGGCCAGCTTGCGCAGGGTTTCGATGCCGGGGGCGAGGTCGAAGTCGGCGGCGTCCAGCACCAGCGGCGACAGGGTCACCACCTGGAAGCGATGCTCGTCCAGGCGGGTCACCAACAGGTCGCTGGCGTAGCTCTTGCGCTTGCCGTGCAGGCTGACGGTCACCGGCTGGCGCATTTCCAGTTGCACGCCGTCGGCCAGCTCGACGATCGGCGCCAGGTCGAGCTGGGCGGTGATCTCCGCCTCGGCGAAGCGCTTGGTCTCGAACAGATGCTCGCGGATGCGTTCGTCGCGCAGCGGGATGTCGGTGCTCACCGAGTCCAGCTCGACGCGCAGGCGCGCCTGCCCCTTGTCGTCGACCTTGCCGTGCATGACCAGGAAGCGGCCGACTTCCGAAAGGGTAGCGTTCTTGGTGGAGATGAAACTGAGTCGCGACGACTCGTAGTCCAGGTACCAGGCGGCCTGGACCGGCAAGGCCAGGAGGGCCAGGCCGAGGCAGATCAACTTGTGCATGCGGGCTCCCTTTGCGTCCGGCGCCACCTTAAACCGGCCGCCTGGGAGCAGGCAAACTCCCGCGTCAGTCGAGCGCGTGCTGCAACTGACTGACGGTATCGGCCAGGGTTCCCAGGTGCCGGCGGCGCACCCGTTCGACGCAATCCTGGTCGCGCGGCCAGTGCAGCGCCACGCTGCCGAGCAGGCGACCCTGGGCGCGTACCGGCAAGGCCACCGCGCGGATCAGGAACGGCAGGCGCACCGGATACTCCCAGTGTCCCTCGGTACGCTCGCCGTAGCCCTGGCCGTGGGCCTGCTCGCGGGTGCGCAACCAGAGGTCCTCGTCTACCTGGTGCTGGCGCGCCAGGCGGCGCACCTCGCTGTCTGCCAGTTCGCCCAGGCAGGCCTTGCCCATGGCCGAATGGAACAGGCTGGCGTGCTGGCCGACCACCAGCCGGTTGGCCGGGTAGCGCTTGCGCAGGACGCCGGGCACCGAGCTTTCCGCCACCAGCAGGCGGTCGCCGTCGAGAATCGACAAATCGGCGACCAGCCCGGTTCGCTCGCTCAACTCCACCAGCAGCGGCGCGGAACGCTCCACCACCTGGCAACGGAAGCGCTCGGCGGCGTCACCGTAGAGGCGGGTGGAACGCAGCCGGTAGCGCCGGTCGGTCAAGCCGCGGTACAGCCAGCCCTGCTCCAGCAGGGTATGCAGCAGCCGCGACACCGTGGCCTTGGGCAGTTCGGTCAGGTAATGCAGTTCCTCGAGCCCCAGCGCCTGGTGCTGGCCCAGCAGATCGAGGATCGCCAGCGCCCGCTCCACCGAACGCACGGTTCCCGCCTCTTCTCTTTCCGGCATGACGACACCTCCACCGTCGACAGACCGTTATGGCAAAGCAAGATGCAGGCCCAGGTCATGTAGGAAGAATCTGCGAATACGCCAGCATTGCTCCGCGGCCTAGTCGATTCCCCCTGGAGCCTCGAGCATCGCCGGCGGACGGCGGCTGACCCAACGGGTCAGGCCCTCGTGGGCATGGGCCAGTTGCAGCACCGCCAGGTCGGCCTGCGCCGGGCCGATGATCTGCAATCCCATCGGCAGGCCCGCCGCGCCGAAGCCGATCGGTACGCTGATCGCCGGCAAACCGGCCAGGGTCGGGCCGATCACCACCTCCATCCAGCGGTGATAGGTGTCCATCGGCCGCCCGGCGACCTGCCGCGGCCACGCCGTTTCTGCATCGAAAGGAAACACCTGGGCGCTGGGCAGCAAGAGGAAATCGTAACGTTCGAACAGACGCGCCAGCGCCCGATACCAGTCGCTGCGATCCAGCGAGGCGCGATAGACCTCGGCGGCGCCGAGGCCGAGCCCGGACTCCACTTCCCACTGCGCCTCCGGCTTGAGCCGGAGGCGCCGTGCGGGATCGGCGTAAAGCTCGCCAAGCGAGCCCTGCACCAGCCACTGGCGATGGACCAGCCAGGTGCGCCACAGGCGCTCCAGGGGATAGTCCGGCAGGCACGCCTCGACGTCGCAGCCCAGCTCGGCGAAATCGCCCAGCGCGGCTTCGCAAAGCTCCAGCACGCCCTCCTCCATCGGCAGGTAGCCGGCGTAGTCGCCGAGCCAGCCGAGCCGGGCTCTGCGGAAATCGCGCCCGAGGTCGTCGGCGAACCTGCGCGGATCGTCGCGCAACGACAGCGGACAGCGCGGATCGTAGCCGGCCTGGGTGGCCAGCAGCCGGGCCAGGTCCGCCACGCTGCGCCCCATCGGGCCTTCGGTGGCCAGTTGCTGGACGAACAGTTCCGCTTGCGGGCCGTGCGGCACCCGTCCCTGGGACGGGCGGAAGCCGTAGACGTTGTTGTAGGCGGCGGGGTTGCGCAGCGAACCCATCATGTCGCTGCCGTCGGCCACCGGCAGCATGCGCAGCGCCAGCGCCACCGCCGCCCCACCGCTGCTGCCGCCGGCGATCCGCGCCGGATCGTAGGCATTGCGGGTGGTGCCGAACAGCGGGTTGTAGGTCTGCGAGCCGAGCCCGAACTCCGGTACGTTGGTCTTGCCGATGACGATCGCACCGCTGCTCTTCACCCGCTCGACGACGATGGCGTCGTGCTCCGGCACCTGCCCGGCGAACAGCGGCGAACCCAGGGTGGTAGGAATGCCGGAGGTGGCGGCGAGGTCCTTGATCGCCTGCGGCATGCCGTGCATCCAGCCCAGCCATTCGCCGCGCGCCAGTTGCCGGTCGCGCTCGTCGGCCTGGGCGAGCAGGCGGCTTTCCGCCTGCAGCGAGACGATGGCGTTGACCCGCGGGTTGAACCGTTCGATCTGCGCCAGGTAGGCCTGCATGACCTCGCGGCAGGACAGTTCGCGTCGGCGGATCGCCGCGGACAGCGGCAGCGCGTCAAGCGCGACGATTTCCTCGTGGCCGTCGCTTCGATGGCGGGTGGCGCTCATTCACAGACTCCTTGCCGGCTTGCCCAGGGCCGGTTCACGGGGGCGCGGGGCGGGCGTCGCGCCCTCCCGCAGATAGAGGGTGGCGAGCAGCCCGAGGAAGGCCGCGCCGAGCACGTAGAACGCCGGCGCCACTGGCGAGCCGCCGACCTCGGTGAGCCAGGTGACGATGAACGGAGCGAAACCGCCGAACAGCATCACCGCCAGGTTATACGCCACCGCCAGGCCGGTGGAACGCACCCGCACCGGAAACTGCTCGGCCACCGCGGTCGGCGCCGGGCCGAAGAAGCCGCCGATCGCCGTGCACAGCAACAGTTGCATCAGCAGCAGGCGCCCCAGGCTCGGCGCCGCGGCGACCCAGGCGAACAGCGGATAGACCATGAGCATGAAGGCCAGGGTCGCGACCAGCAGCACCGGGCGCCGCCCGACCCGGTCGGAGAGTCCCCCAGCCAACGGGATCACCAGGGTCATCAGCGCCACCGCAGCCATCTGCACCATGAACACCTCGTCCAGCGGCAGGCCCAACTGCTTGTGGGCGAAGGTCGGCATATTCACCAGCACCACGTAGAAGGACACCGTGCCGATCACCGTCAGGCCCATGCTCACCAGCACGCTGCGCCGGTATTCGCGCAGCACGCCGAGCAGCCCCTGGCGCTCGCCGGGCTCCCGGATGGCTTCGAGGAAGGCCTCGGTCTCGCCCATGTAGCGGCGGATCCACAATCCCACCGGACCGATCAGCAGACCGAACAGGAACGGCACCCGCCAGCCCCAGCTCTCCAGGGCCTCGGCGTCCAGGCAATGGGTGACCAGCGCGCCCATCCCCGCACCGGCGAACACCGCCAGGCACTGGCCGAACAATTGCCAGGAACCGTAGAGACCGCGCCGGTGCGGCGGCGCGCTTTCCACCAGGAAAGCCGTGGCGCTGGCGTACTCGCCGCCGGTGGCGAAACCCTGCAGCATTCGCGCGATCACGATCAGCAACGGTGCGCCGACGCCGATCGCCGCGTAGGTCGGGGCGAAGGCGATCATCGCGATGGACAGCGTCATCAGCAGGATGATCAGTTGCATCGCCGCCTTGCGTCCCCTGCGGTCGGCATACAGGCCGAGCAGGACCCCACCGACCGGACGCATGAAGAAACCGACACCGAAGGTGGCCAGGGCCATCAACAGCGAGGTGTACTCGTCGCCGGAAGGGAAGAACAGCCTGGCGATCAGGCTGGAAAGGAAGCCGTAGACGATGAAGTCGTACCACTCCAGGGCGTTGCCGATCACGGCAGCCGCCACCTGGCGGGTACGCGAGGTACCGCTCGGGCAAGCGTGCATGGGAATCTCCTGGTAACCGGGGGAATGCCGGCGCGGCTCAGGCCGCGCCGTTATTGGCGGCAGTCAGTCGAAGGCCGGACGCCGCGGGGGCGGCCAGCCAGGTCTCGGCGAGCGCGCCCCAATAGGCCGCGCCCCGGACCAGGATGTCGTCGTTGAAGTCATAGGCCGGGTTGTGCACCATCGGCCGTCCTCTGCCGTTGCCGATGAACAGGTAGCTGCCGGGGCAGCGCTGTAGCATCCAGGCGAAGTCCTCGCTGCCCATCAGCTTCGGCGTGTCGCCGTCGACCTGCTCCGCGCCGGCCAGCTCGACCCCGACCTGGCGGGCGAACTCGGTTTCCTCGACGCTGTTGACCAGCACTGGATAGGCCGGGTAGTGCTCGATGCTGGCCTGGCACCCATAGCTGGCGGCCTGCAACTCGATGATCTGGCGAACCCGCTGCAGCACCTGCTCGCGCACCTGGCCGTCGAGCGCCCGCAGGCTCAGGCGCAGCACGGCGCGCTGGGGTATGACGTTGGCCGCCTCGCCGGCCTGCAATGCGCCGACCGTGACCACCGCGGCCCTCTGCGGATCGACGTTGCGCGCCACCACGCTCTGCAGGGCCATCACCGCGCTCGACGCGGCGAGCAACGGATCGACGCTCAGGTGCGGCATCGAACCGTGTCCACCGACGCCCTCCAGGGTGACGCTCAGCAGGTCCTGGGAAGCCATCATCGGTCCCGCGCGGAAGCCCAGGTGCCCGGCCTCCAGTCCCGGCATGTTGTGCATGCCGAACAGCGCATCGCAGGGAAAGCGCTCCAGCAGCCCGTCGGCGAGCATCGCCTCGGCGCCGCCCTGGCCTTCCTCGGCGGGCTGGAAGATCAGTACCAGGGTGCCGTCGAAACGCCGCGTCGCCGCCAGGTAGCGTGCCGCGCCGAGCAGCATCGCGGTGTGTCCGTCGTGGCCGCAGGCGTGCATGCGCCCGCCGTGGCAGCTGCTGTAGCCGAGCCCCGTGGCCTCGACGATCGGCAGCGCATCCATGTCCGCCCGCAGGCCGAGCCGCCGCGTACCGTCGCCCTGGCGGAGGACGCCGACCACGCCGGTGCGGCCGATCCCTTCGTGCACTTCGTAGCCCCAGCCGCGCAGGCATTCGGCGACCAGCGCGGCGGTGCGTCGCTCCTCGAAGCCCAGTTCGGGATGGGCGTGGATGTCCTGGCGCAGGCTACGCAGGTCGTCGGCGACCTCCTCGAGCCAGGCCACGATGTGTCGATGTCGAGCCATGCCGTCTCTCCTCTGGCCGGATTGCGCTCCGGTCTTGTTGGCGGGAGGCCCGGACGCAAGGCCGGCCGGGCGTGGTCACAGCTAAGCGCGGCACGCGGCGAAGGACAACGGAAGGCGGTTCCACTGGGTGGAACCCAAGGCCCGCGCCGCCCTCCGCCGGTACGTCAGAACTGTTCCGGCGGCACTTCGCGGAAGTTCAGCACGGCGAACACCGGTACCTCGGGAGTGATCGAGGGAATATTGGCCATCTCCTTCAAGGGCTTGAGCTTCTCTTCCAGGTCGAAGTCGAGCAGCTTCAGCAGCACCGGCTCCAGGGTCGCCACCTGGACCAGCCCTTCGCCCTGGCGGGTGACCAGCACGTCGGCCTTCAGGCGGCGCTGCTGGCCGTGCAGGTCGAGGGTGAAGTCGAGCTTCTCGACCCGCGACTGGCCGACCCGCAGGTCGTCGAAGCCGGCCATGTCCAGGCGGCTCTCCACGGTGGCCTCGGGGAAGCGCGAGGTTTCGAAGAAGTTGTCCTTCATTCGCTCGTCGCGCAGGGCCAGGCCGCTGTCCAGGGTGCCCAGCGGCACCACGATGCGCGCGACGCCCTGCTTGTCGATCTGGCCGCTGAGACGGTCGAAGCGCTGCACCTCGGCCATCTTCGCGCGTTTCACGGAAACGAAGCTGATCCGCGAGTAATCCGGCTCCAGTTGCCATTCCGCCGCCGACAGCAGCGGGCTGAGGAGCAACAACAGGACACACAATACAACAGGCATTCCACCTCCGGCTTCGGGCCGGCGCCGTCCCTCGCCCCGCGCCCCGACATGCGCCACCGGTCAGTCCGGCAGCCTGTCCGCCTCGGGCATGAGCCGGCATCCCTCGCGCGGGCCCAGCCAGGCGGCCGTCTGCGTACTGCCGAGGCCGCGGGCGGTCACCCGGCGGCGGGCTTCGTCGTCGAAGAAGCCGCTGATCGGCACGTACTGTTGGGTATAGGCCCGGCAATAGTCCGCGGAGTTCCCCATCACGTAGCGGCAGGAGCAGTACTCCTTGGCCGTGTAGGCGCCGATGATGGCGGGAAAGGCCGCCAGGTGGATGCGGTTCTGCCAGGCCCACGCGAGGGCGGCGAGCAGCCCCAGGACGAACAGGAAGAGCAAGGGATGACGACGGATCATGGCCGCGCCTCCCCGGCGAACGCCGCCTGTGCCAGGCGCAGGAATTCGTTGTGGCGGAAACGCCCGTCGCGGTCGTCGGCGTAGCGCACGATCACCAGCTTCTCCTCGGGCAGCACGTAGAGCGCCTGGCCCCAGTGGCCGAGCGCGGCGAAGGCGGTCTCGGCGACGTCCGGCCAGGGCGCCGGCGCGCCTTTCACCGCACGGTTCAACCACCACTGGCCGCCCGGCACCGCCTCGCCCTCCTCTTCCGCGCTCGGCCGGTAGCGGGCGAAGGGTGTCAGGTTGAACTCGACCCATGCCAGCGGCAGCAGTTGCCGCTCGCGCCAGCGCCCGTGGCGCTGCATCAGCAGGCCGACGCGCGCCAGGTCGCGGGCGCTCATGTAGACGTACGACGAGCCGACGAACGTGCCGGCGGCGTCTCGCTCCCATACCGCCGAACGGATGCCCAGCGGCTCGAACAGCGCGCGCCAGGGGTACTCGGCATAGTCCGCGCCGAGCATGCCGTGGAGGGCCGCCGCCAGCACGTTGCTGTCGCCGCTGGAGTAGCGGAAACGCCGGCCCGGCGGCCGGGCCTGCGGGGTTTCGGCGACGAAGCCGGCCATGTCGTCACGCCCACGGGTGTAGAGCATCGCCACCACGGAGGACTTCAACGGCGCGAACTCGTAGTCCTCCTGCCAGTCCAGTCCGGAAGACCAGTTCAGCAGGTGGCGCAACGTCACCTCGGGATGACGGGCGAACGGCGGGTAGTAGCGCGCCACCGGGTCGTCGAGCTGGAAGCGCCCTTCGCCCTCGGCGACGCCAAGCAGCGTGGCGAGCAGGCTCTTGCTCACCGACCAGGTAAGGTGCGGGGTCTCTGCACGGCTCGGGCCGGCGTAGCGCTCATAGACCAGACGACCGTCGCGGATCACCACTACCGCGTCGGTGCGGATGCCTTTACGACGAACATCGTCGCGACGACCGAAGGCATAGCGCTCGAATGCCTCCAGCGCCGGCCCCGCGGGCTGTTGGGCACGGGGCCAGTCGGTGTCGGGCCAGTCTTCGGCCAGGGCAGGGAGGGCGAATACCAGGGCCAGCGCGGCGAGGGCGCGGCGGGACAACGGCAAAGCGGGCATCGGCGGGCCCTCTCGACGGTCGAGGGGCAACCCTAGCATGGCCTCGATGACGCCAGGAAGCGCGGACTCAGCCTGGCATGCGGTAGTCGTCCGGGCCGAGCAGGTCGATGCCGCACTCGAGGTTCTCGATCCAGTAGAGGAAGGCGCTGATCATTTCCTTGCCGACGAAGGGCCGCCCGTGTTGCGGCACGATCATCTCCACATCCATGTCCCGGACCATCCGCGCCCACAGGCGGCAGATCTTGTTCGCCGCCATGTAGCGGCGATGGAATCCGTCCATGTACTGGATATGCGCGGCGAAATCGCTGACCGGCGCCGCGTCGTCCACCAGCGAGGCGCCCATATCGCCCGAGAAAAGGATCTTGCTCACCGGGTCGTAGAGCTGGAAGTTGCCCACCGAATGCAGGAAATGCGCGGGGATCGCCTTCAACGAGCAGTCGCCGAGAGCGATCGCCTGGCCGCGGTCGGGCAACGGCATGACCCGGTCGTAGGTGTTGATGCCATGGCTGACCGCCAGGTAGTTGGCCGTCAGGTGCGGCAGGAAGCGCGCCCACAGCTTGGAGCAGATCACCCGGGCGCGGGTGTGCAGCAGCCACTTGTCGAGGGCGGCGATGATGTCCGGGTCCTGGTGCGAAGCGAAGATGTAGTCCAGCTCCTGCAGCGGAAAGCGTTTCGACAATTCCAGCGAGAGCGGCGTGTAGGTCAGGTCGCCGCCGGGATCGAGCAGCAGGTACTGGCCGTTGTCGACGATCAGGAACTGGTTGGACTGGACCCCTTCGCCGCTGACGAGGTCATCGAAACACAGGCACTGGTGGCTGCCGTTGTCGAACAGCACGATCGGTTCGCGTCGCATGGTCGGTGAAATCTACTCTGTGCAGGCGCCGAGGAGCATTCCTCGCCGGATGCTGCGCAGGGTAAGCGCCTGCGGCGCGGCGCCTCACTGACCTGGGTCAAGCCCGAGGCGGGTCAAGGCCTTCTCCAGGCGAACTTTGCGGGCCCCGTTGGCAATCGCCAGCAAGCCGCGATCGCGTTGCCACAATGCCTCCCAGGTCGAGGCGTTGGCGGCGAAGGCGGCATCCAGTTGCCCCTCCAGCGCCGAGAACTGTTCGAACAGCCCAGCCAGTACCGCCTGGGTGCCGACGCAGGCGACCGGATGCCGCGCGACCTCGGCGCAGCCGCCGAGGATGCCGGCCAGGCGCAGCAGCAGCGGCGAGGGCCAGCCGCATTCATGGCCGACCCCATAGAGCCAGCCGACCAGCGCCGCCAGCACATGGACATCCTCCAGCAGGCGGAACGGCCTGACGTAGTCGTCCCAACCATCGCCGGGCAGGCGCTCGCAATGGGCACCGTCGAGCAACAGGCGGGAATGCGGCACATCCGGCATCAGCGGCAGCGCCGGCAACGCCTCCAGGCGCGCCCCCGGGGCGCCGGCCAGGACCACCGTCATCGACAGTCGCGGCGGCTGCCCCGGCGCCTCGTCGCGGGCGGCCACCAGCCACCAGGAGGCGCTGTCGCCAGCGGTGACGAAATCCTTTTGTCCATGCAGGACCAGCCCCTCCAGGCGGGTCTGCAGGTCCGCCGGGCGCACGCTGCGCTTCTCGGTCACGCACAGCGCGCCGAGACCTTCCGGCGCCGCCGGCCAGAGCGCGCGCAGGGCCGCCTGGTAGCCGGCGAGGAAGGCCAGGCCCGGACTCGCGGCCAATCGTCCGCCGAGCACCGCCCGCTCCAGGGTGCCAAGACCGTCGGCGCGCGCCAGGGCGGCGGCGTGCCAGTCTTCCAGGGAGCCTTCGGTGGGCAGGCGGTCGAGCGGGCCGAGCAAGCGTTGCCAGGACATGGCGGACTCCAGTGTGGAATGTGTCGGAACCGGCATCCTGCCGAGGGTGCCAGCGTTGAACAACGGCGCGTTACATCCGGCGACAATGTCATACAAGCATCACGCCCCTGTCACAGGGGTGACACCGCGCCTTCCTAGCCTGAGCTTGCACAACAAAGCCGAGCGGCCGCAACCCGCGGCACCGGCCCAAGGAGGCCCAGGCATGACCCAGACCGCCATTACCCGCGAACCCGTCGCCGGACGCCGCCTGAAGGCCGAGCGCCTGAACGGCGCCCGCGCCCTGCGCGAGGCCCAGGCCCTGCGCTACCGCGTATTCAGCGCCGAGTTCGACGCCAAGCTCGAAGGCGCCGAAGACGGCCTCGACCGCGACGACTACGACCGTCACTGCGCGCACATCGGCGTCCGCGACCTCGACAGCGGCGCCCTGGTGGCCACCACCCGGCTGCTCGACCATCGCGCCGCCGAACGCCTCGGGCGCTTCTACAGCGAAGAGGAGTTCCACCTCTCCGGCCTCGACGCCCTGCACGGCCCGGTCCTGGAGATCGGCCGCACCTGCGTCGCTCCCGAATACCGCAACGGCGCCACCATCGCGGTACTCTGGGGCGAACTCGCCGAGGTCCTCAACGAGGGCGGCTACCGCTACCTGATGGGCTGCGCCAGCATTCCCATGCGCGACGGCGGTATGCAGGCCAAGGCGGTGATGCAGCGGCTGCGCGAACGCTACCTGTGCACCGACTACCTGCAGGCCGAGCCGAAGAACCCGCTGCCGCCGCTGGACGTCCCGGAAAACCTCACCGCCGAGCTGCCGCCGCTGCTCAAGGCCTACATGCGCCTGGGCGCCAAGATCTGCGGCGAGCCTTGCTGGGACCCGGATTTCCAGGTCGCCGACGTGTTCATCCTGCTCAAGCGCGACGAACTCTGCCCGCGCTACGCCCGCCACTTCAAGGCAGCGGTCTGATGGCGCGGCTGCGCCTGCTGCTGCGCAGCGCACGCCTGCTCGGGCTGGTCGCGCTCGGACTGGGCCTGGCCGCTTGGGTCAGCCTGCGCGAGCGGCTGCCCGGCGCCGACGTCACGCCGCTGCGCCAGCGCCTGACCCGCTGGTGGCTGGCGCGCCTCTGCGCGGCCCTGCCCTTCGAGGTCAGGGTCAGCGGCGAAGCGCCCCGGCAACCCATGCTGTGGGTAGCCAACCATGTGTCCTGGACCGATATCCCGCTGCTCGGCGCCCTGGCGCCGCTGACCTTCCTGTCCAAGGCCGAGGTGCGTGCCTGGCCGCTGGCCGGCTGGCTGGCGGAAAAGGCCGGCACCCTGTTCATCCGCCGCGGCTCGGGCGACAGCCGGCTGATCAACCAGCGCTTGGCCGAACAACTGCACCGTGGGCGCAACCTGCTGATCTTCCCGGAAGGCACCACCACCAACGGCGAAAGCCTGCGCACCTTCCACGGTCGCCTGATGGCCAGCGCCCTGGAAGCCGGCGTGGCGGTGCAGCCGGTGGCGATCAGCTACCGCCGCGACGGCGTGCCCGATGCGCAGGCGCCGTTCATCGGCGACGACGACTTGCTCAGCCACCTCGGCCGCCTGCTGCGCGGCGAGCGCGGCAGCGTGCATATCCAGCTGCTGGAACCGATCCCCAGCCAGGGCCTGGACCGCGCCGAACTGGCCCGCCAGGCCCAGCAGGCGGTGCGCCTGGCGCTGTTCGGCACTGCCGCCACTACGCAAACCCGGCGCGCCGCCTAGTCGCGCTTGGGCGGCACCGCCAGCACGTCGCACGGCAGGTCGCCGAGGGCCGCCTCGGCCACGCTGCCGATCAGCGCGCGGCGGAAGCCGGTCAGGCCCTGGGTGCCGAGCACCGTCAACTGCGGCGCCTGGCGGCGTACCTCGGTCATGATCACGTTGATCGGCAAGCCTTCGCCGACGCGCAACTGGATGTCCTCGCGGCCCAGCCCCAGGCCGGCGACGTAGTCGCGCAGCTCGACGTTGGCCTTGAGTTCCTCCTGGTCGACGTAATGCTCGACGCGGTCTTCCTTGATCCCCGAATAACGCATCATGCCTTTGGCGAACGGCTCGAAGGCATGCAGCGCGGTGAGGCTGGCGGCGTCGAGGAAGCCGAGCTGGCCGGCCATCTGCACCGCGCGCGTCGAGGTCGGCGAGAAGTCCAGCGCCAGCAGCACCCGGCGGTACTCCTCTTCCGGCGCACCGGCCGCGCGCAGCACCGGGATCTTCGCATTGCGTACCACCCGCTCCAGGGTGGTGCCGATGAACAGGTCGCGCAGCGGCGTGTGCCGGTGCGCGCCCATCACCAGCAGGTCGGCGCCGATCTCCTCGGCCACCGCGTTGATCACCACCACCGGATCGCCGACCCGCACGATCGCCTTGGACTCGACGCCGAGGCGCTCCTTCAGGGCCTGTCCGTTCACTTCCAGCAGGTTGGCGATGGCCAGCCGTTGCGGCGCGATCAGCACCGGCGGCTGGTCGTCGTCGAGCACGTTCAGCACGGTCAGTTCGGCATTCCTCGCCTTGGCCAGCGCCGCGGCGCGCATGACCGCCAGCTCAGAACGCGAGGACAGGTCGGTCGCCACCAGGATTCGTTTCATCTTCCACCTCCATTGGCAGAGCGTTGAACGTCGGCCCCATTGAACGATCGACGCGACCGCTGCCGGTTGATGTGCATCAAGCGGATGCTTCGGACTGAAACAATTGATAGGTGATTCCGCCGGCCGGGCCAATGGCCGCTGCGCCAGGCTCAGCGCTGGCTCAGGGCGAAAGCCTGGAGTTGCGGGTAGAAGGCGCGGAAATCCGCGCTCAGGTCATCGTAGCGCTGGGCCAGTTCTTCCCAGGAGCCGTCCAGCAGGTGCGGTCGCGACAGCCTCCGCGACATACCGCCCAGCACTTCGCGCAAGACCGCGAACTCGCGGTAGCTGCCCAACCAGTCCTGGGCCGCCATCCGCGGCGCGATGCGCGCCAGGCGCTCCGGCAGCGGCGAGGCGGTGCGCAGGGTGCCGTAGACCCGCTCGACGAACTGCGGCAGCGGTTCGTCGGCGTAGTCGTTCCAGTCGCGCGCCAGGCAGTGGTCGAAGAACACGTCCAGCAGGACGCCGGCGAAACGCCGGCGCTCCAGCGGGAAGCGCCGCTTGGCCGCATGCACCAGTGGGTGGCTGTCGGTGAAGGCGTCGATGCGCCGGTGCAACTGGATGGCCCGCTCGATCTCGTCCGGCCATTGTCCCTGCAGGCGGCCCTTGACGAAGTCGCCGTACAGGCTGCCGAGCAGTTGGGCCGGTTGCGGGCCGCCGAGGTGGAGATGCGCGAGGTAGTTCATGCGGGCTAGCTTACCCCAGGGACGGAACGGTCGTTTCGATCATCGTCATCAGCCCTGTCGATAGCGACTATCGTCGCAATCGATCCCCATATCGTCCCACACCGATATATAGTTCGTCCCAACCCGATATGGACGGCCAACGGACCACCGCCATGCCACTGGACATCGACGAAATCATCAAGGCTCTCTCCCACCCGGTGCGACGCGACATGCTGCGCTGGCTGAAGGAACCGGAGAAGTACTTCGTCGAGCAGGACCACCCGTTCGAGATCGGCGTCTGCGCCGGCAAGTTCGACCAGCGTACCGGTCTCTCCCAGTCCACCGTGTCGGTACACCTCGCCACCCTGCAACGCGCCGGTCTGGTGACCAGCCGCCGGGTCGGCCAGTGGAATTTCTTCAAGCGCAACGAGGAGACCATCCAGGCCTTCCTCGACCAACTCGGCGACGAGCTGTAAGCAGCACTCGCTTCCACCCCACCACCTCGCAGTCCAGGAGCTCGACCGATGCCGGCGTCTCTTCTCGTCCTCGCTTTATCCGCCTTTGCCATCGGTACCACCGAATTCGTCATCATGGGCCTGCTGCCGCAGGTCGCCGGCGACCTGCGGGTATCCATTCCCAGCGCCGGCTGGCTGATCAGCGGCTACGCCTTCGCCGTGGCCTTCGGCGCCCCGCTGATGGCCATGGCCACCGCCCGCCTGGAGCGCAAGAAAGCCCTGCTCGCGCTGATGGGCATCTTCATCGTCGGCAACCTGCTCTGCGCGGTGGCCGCCAACTACGGCCTGCTGATGCTGGCGCGGATCGTCACCGCGCTCTGCCATGGCGCCTTCTTCGGCATCGGCTCGGTGGTCGCCGCCAGCCTGGTGGCGCCGAACCGCCGCGCTTCCGCCGTGGCCCTGATGTTCACCGGCCTGACCCTGGCCAACGTGCTCGGCGTGCCGCTGGGTACCGCGCTCGGCCAGGAAGCCGGCTGGCGCGCGACCTTCTGGGTGGTGACCCTGATCGGCGTGGTCGCCTTCGTCGGCCTGGCCAGGGTGCTGCCAAACGACCGCGAGGAAGAGAAGGTCGACCTGCGCCAGGAAATGTCCGCGCTGAAGAACTCGTCGCTGTGGCTGGCCCTGGGCACCACCGTGCTGTTCGCCGCCTCGATGTTCGCCCTGTTCACCTACGTCGCGCCGCTGCTCGGCGAAGTCACCGGGGTCAGCCCGCGCGGCGTGACCTGGACCCTGCTGCTGATCGGCGTCGGCCTGACCGTCGGCAACGTGATCGGCGGCCGCCTCGCCGACTGGCGCCTGGGCACCACCATGGCCGCGGTGTTCGCCGCCATGGCGCTGGTCTCGGCGCTGTTCAGCTGGACCAGCCAGGCCCTGCTGCCGGCGGAGATCACCCTGTTCTTCTGGGCCGCCGCCGCCTTCGCCGCGGTGCCCGCGCTGCAGGTCAACGTGGTCCGCGTCGGGCATGCCGCGCCGAACCTGGTGGCGACCCTGAACATCGGCGCCTTCAACGTCGGCAACGCGCTCGGCGCCTGGGTCGGCGGCAGCGTCATCGACCACGGCCTGGGCCTGACCCGCGTGCCGCTGGCCGCCGCCGCGCTGGCCGCGCTGGCGCTGCTGGCCACCCTGATCGCCTTTTCCGGAAACGGCCGCGCCCAGGCGCAGCCGGTCCTCGATTGATCCCCTGTCCGTCTATTCCCTAGTGGAGGATGTTCCATGGCTACTCTGTTCGATCCCATCGTGCTCGGCGACCTCGAGCTGCCCAACCGTATCGTCATGGCGCCGCTGACCCGCTGCCGCGCCGATGAAGGCCGCGTGCCCAACGCCCTGATGGCCGAGTACTACGCCCAGCGCGCCGATGCCGGCCTGATCCTCAGCGAGGCCACCGCGGTCACGCCGATGGGCGTGGGCTACCCCGACACCCCCGGCATCTGGTCCGATGACCAGGTCCGTGGCTGGAGCAACGTGACCAAGGCGGTGCACGCCGCCGGCGGGCGCATCTTCCTGCAACTCTGGCACGTCGGGCGGATTTCCGATCCGCTCTACCTGAATGGCGAGCTGCCGGTGGCGCCGAGCGCCATCGCCGCCGAGGGGCACGTCAGCCTGGTGCGCCCGAAGCGTCCCTACGTCACCCCGCGCGCGCTGGACACCGAGGAGATCGCCGACATCGTCGAGGCCTACCGCCAGGGCGCCGAGCGGGCCAAGGCCGCCGGCTTCGACGGCGTGGAGATCCACGGCGCCAACGGCTACCTGCTCGACCAGTTCCTCCAGGACAGCACCAACAAGCGCACCGACCGCTACGGCGGCTCCATCGAGAACCGCGCGCGCCTGCTGCTGGAGGTCACCGACGCGGCGATCTCCGTATGGGGCGCCCAGCGCGTCGGCGTACACCTGGCGCCGCGTGCCGACTCCCACGACATGGGCGATTCCAACCGCCTGGAAACCTTCAGCCATGTCGCCCGTGAGCTGGGCAAGCGCGGCATCGCCTTCATCTGCGCCCGCGAAGCGCAGGCCGACGACAGCATCGGCGTAGCCCTGAAGAAAGCCTTCGGCGGACCCTACATCGCCAACGAGCAGTTCACCCTCGACAGCGCCAACGCCATCCTGGCCAAGGGCGACGCCGATGCGGTGGCCTTCGGCGTCCCCTTCATCGCCAACCCGGACCTGGTCGAACGCCTGCGCCAGGGCGCCGAACTGAACCCGCCGCGCCCGGAAACCTTCTATACCGGCGGTACCGAAGGCTACCTGGACTATCCGACCCTGGCCTGATCGCGCCAGCCAGGAAGAGCCCGCCACGCTTGTCGTGGCGGGCTCTGTGCTTTGCCCGTCTAGCGCAGGCGGAAATACGGCTCCGGCTCCGCGCACGGATCGCGCTGGGCGCAGCCCTTGCAACCGCCGCCGCAACCGCCCGAGCTTTGCGCAGCCACCCGCTCGACCTTGCCGAGCGCGATCAGCCGCTCCAGGATCGCCTCCACCAGCGCCGGCGGCGCGTCCACCTGGCGGCTGAGCTGTTTCAGCCCACGCGCCTGGCCGTCTTCCAGGGCGGCGCGGAGCTGCATGAGTGTCGCCATCAGTGACATCCTCCCTGCCCGCTCGGGGCATCGGCCATTCGGCCTGGCAGTTGCAGTACCTGCTCACGGCCGAACAGACGCAGGCAGGTCATCAGGATCAGGTTGAAGAGCAGCACCACGGCGATGGTCAGGACGCTACGCTCGGGGTGCGCGGCGAAGGTGGCGACCTGGTAGCAGAGGGTCGCCAGCGAGTAGGCGACGTTCAGCCCCCAGAGCACCGAGAAAGCCATCCAGCCCTTGCTGCTTTCCCGGGCGATCGCGCCCATGGCGGTCACGCAGGGCACGTAGAGCAGGACGAAGACCAGATAGCTGTAGGCCGCGATGGGGCTGCCGAACTTGCTCGCCATGGTGCCCATCGAGCCGGTCTCCATGTCGCCGTCGGCCATGCTCGCCTCCACCGGGTTGGCCAGCACGCTGAGGCTGAAGGTATCGACCAGGCCGTCCCAGGTCTCGACCAGGGCCTCGCGCAGTTGCCCGGGCAGGTCGTAGCCTTCGTAGTCGAAGGCCTCGCCCTGGATCTGCTCGGCGGTGTAGAGGGTGTTCAGGGTGCCGACCACCACTTCCTTGGCCATCGCCCCGGTGACCAGGCCGACGGTGGCCTGCCAGTTGTCCGGCTGCACCCCGAGCGGCGCCAGCAGCGGAGTGAGACGCTGGCTGACGCTGGCCAGCGCGGAATGGCCGATGTCGCCCTGCACCGGCTTGCCGTCGAGGGTGATGCTGTTCAGGCCGCCGATCACCAGGCTGACCAGGATGATCACCTTGCCGGCCCGCACCACGAAGCCGCGCAGGCGCGACCAGGTCTGCAGCAGCAGGCTCTTAAGGTGTGGCACATGGTACAGCGGCAGTTCCATGACGAACGGCGAGGCCTCGCCGCGCATCAAGGTGTGCTTGAGCAACAGCCCGGTGAGGATCGCCACGACGATGCCGAGCAGGTACAGGGAGAAGATCACCAGCGCGCCGCCCTGGCCGAAGAAGGCCCCGGCGAATACGGCGAAGATCGCCAGGCGCGCGCCGCAGGACATGAACGGCGCCATCATGATGGTAATCAGCCGCTCGCGCTGCGCGTCCAGGGTCCGCGCGCCCATGATCGACGGTACGTTGCAGCCGAAACCGACGATCAGCGGCACGAACGACTTGCCCGGCAGGCCCAGCGCCTGCATCAGGCGGTCCATGACGAAGGCCGCGCGTGCCATGTAGCCGGAATCCTCGAGCAGCGAGAGGAACAGGTACATCAAGCCGATCTGCGGCACCAGCGGCAACACCGTGTTGACCCCGCCACCGATGCCCTGGGCGAGGAACACCGTGAGCCAATCGGGCAGGCCGAAGCGGATACCCAGCCACTGGATGCCGTCGATGAAGATCGCCGACGAGCCCTTGTCGAAGATCGGCTGTAGCGCCCCGCCGATGTTGATGGCGAAGAAGAACATCAGGTACATCACCAGCAGGAAGATCGGCAGACCCAGCCAGCGATTCAGGACGACCCGGTCGAGCCATTGGGTCAGCCGGTGCGGCTGAGCCTGCTGGTGGTCGCAGACCGCCGCACAGATCTCGCCGATCAGTCGGTAGCGCGCATCGACGATCGCCAGCTCGGGCTCCTCGCCGCAGCCCTGGCGCGCCTGTTCCAGGGTGGCGGGCGGCAAGCCCAGCGCCGGGCCGTTGAAGATGTCGCCTTCCAGCGCCTGTAACGCCAGCCAGCGCGGCTCGATGGCCGAGGCCGCCGGAGCGCGCGTTTCCAGAAGGTAGCCGACCTGCGCCTGGATGGCCGGTGGGTAATCCACCGCCAGCGCCGCCTGCGGGAGCTGTAGGGAGTCGATGGCCGCCTTCAGTTCGTCGATGCCATCGGCGCGGGTGGATACCAGCGGCACCACCGGGCAGCCGAGACGCCGCGCCAGACCGTCGATATCGATGCGGATGCGCTGGCTACGGGCGATGTCGAGCATGTTCAGCGCGACGATGCAGGGGATGCCCATCTCCCGCAGTTGCACCGTGAGGTACAGGTTGCGCTCCAGGTTCGCCGCATCCACCACGTTGACCAGCACGTCCACTTCGCCGCTGGCGATGTAGCGGCAGGCGATCTGCTCGTCCAGCGAGGCCTGGGCGGAAACGCTGGTCAACGAATAGGTGCCGGGCAGGTCGACCAGGCGTACCGCGTGACGGACGGTATGGAACGCACCCTCCTTGCGCTCCACGGTGACGCCGGCCCAGTTGCCGACCCGCTGGCGCGAGCCGGTGAGCTGGTTGAACAGGGTGGTCTTGCCGGAGTTGGGATTGCCGATCAGGCCGAGGGTCAATGCGGTCATGGGGATTCCGGGCGGGGTCAGTCGAGCGGGACGAGGGTCAGCAGGGCGAGGTCCTTGCGCCGCAGCGCCAGGCTGGTCTGGCGGGTCTCGACCTGGATCGGGTCGCCCAGCGGGGCGATGCGCACCACGCGCAGCGCCGCGCCGGGCAGAAGCCCCATGGAGAACAGGCGTTGGCGATAGCCGTTGCTGATGGCGGGGGAATAACCGGTGATGCGGTAGGAACGGGACGGTTGCAGTGCGCTCATGGCGGATTCCAGGCAGAGGAAGGGACCAATGGCCTCCCTGGCCGGTGACCGAGAATCTAAACGACTCTCACTTAAGGCTCGCTTAAGGACGCAGTATCGGAGTGGAGGAGCAGCGGATTCGCTGATCCAGAGCAATGGAAGCGGGGATTTTCGCCGGGCGCGGCGAACTGTCGCCGCCAGCGCCCGGTGCGACGGGCGGCTGGCGGCGCAAGGGGTCAGCGGGTATTGAGCTGCTGCTGCAGGTTCTGCACCTGGGCCTGGAGGGTGTTGATGTTGCGCATCACCTGGGTGCGGAAGGCGTCGAACTCGGCGGTATTGCCGCCCTGGGCCGGGCGGTTGTCGAGCTGGCTGCGCAATACCAGCAGGTCATCCTGGATACCCTTGATCGTCTGGCTCGGGTTGCCCTGCTTCTTCAGCGCCGCGACATCGCCGCCGAGGACCTTGAGTTGCTCGTTGGTCTTGCCCAGTTCGACCTGCAGGGCTTTCAGCTTCTCCTGTTCGGCGGCCAGTGTCTGCAGCTTGCCGTCCAGTTGCGCGACCAGTTGCGCCGCGCTTTCCTGCTGGGCCTTGAGATCGCTGGCCAGTTGGTCGAGGCGTTTGCCCTGGCCGCCGAACTGGTTGCTCACATCGGCCTGCTGGCGTTCCTGGCTGCCGAGTTTCTCCTGCAGTTGCTTGACCTGCAGGCGCAGCGCCTCGCGTTCGCTGGTGACGCTGGACTCGCTGGCGACCACCTTGCCGCGAATGTCGTCGAGGCGCCCGGCGGCTTCCTCGCTGATCCTTACGAAGCTTTCCTGGGTCGCCACCAACTGCTGTTCCATCAGGCTGATTTGCTGGTGGCTCCACCAACCCACCCCGGCGAGGGCGATCAGCATCGCCCCGAGCAGGGCCCAGAGCGGGCCGGTAGAGGCCGGACGGCGCTCCTTGGTGTCGACGACCCGGCGCTGCTCCGGTTCGTAGACGTGCCGCGGGTGGTGGCCGAATTCATCACGGTCGGCAGCATCGGTGGTCAGGCTGGGCACATCGTCGAGTTCGTCGAAAGCATCGTTACGCATGGTGAAAACCTGTGAAGGGGAACGGCATCCTGCCGGAGGCCTGGAGAAAGGGCCGAATGGCGCATTATATCGGTTCGGCCCCGCCCCTTCAGCGTCTGCTCGAAGCAAATTGCCGGACCGGGGCGCTCCACCGCGAAGCCGTGCGCCCCAAGACGGAGCGAACGTTGTCCGGCACAGACCGCCGCAGGCCGCCAGCGGTTCCCCGCCCCGCACGCCGGCGCTGGTCCGCGGCCCGCATGGCACGTCGCTTGCCTGGGCATTGCCGGGCAGATTCGAGAGCCGGAGGATGCATGGAGTTGAACAAATCCTTGCTGGATTGCATGCGCGCCGTGCGCCGACGCCTACGCGAGGAACAGGCGCTGGATATCCACTTCCAGCAACGCGATGCGATCGCCGCGATGCAGGCGGCCTGCGCCCGCTCCGGCGATGCGACGACGCGGGAGCTGGGACAGCGCCTCGGCAGGCTCAGCGGGGTCGCGCTGCCGCCGGCGGAACCTTCCCTGTTGCCCGCGCAGGCGCCGAGCCGACAATACGCCGGCCCGTTGCGCGGCTAATCAGAGTCCCTGGGCGCGCCACCAGGCGCAGAACTCGTCAAGCGCGGTCCACAGGCTGACCCGCGGGTCGTAGTCGAGGTATTCGCGGGCGCGGTTGATGTCCAGGGTGAAGTTCTTCGCCATCACCGCCATGCCCAGGCGGAACAGCACCGGCTCCGGGCGCCCCGGCAGGATCCGGCAGACGCCTTCGTTGAGCGCCGCCAGGCCATAGCCGACGGCATACGGCAGGTGACCGCCGACCGGCGGCAGGTCGAGCTGGCGCATCACGTAGTTGACCGCATCCCAGAACGGTACCGGCTGCCCGTTGCTGATGTTGTAGACCTTGCCCAGCGCCGGCTCGCCGGCCAGCAGGCAACTGAACAGCGCGTCGTTGAGATTGTGCACGCTGGTGAAGTCGACCCGGTTCAGGCCGTTGCCGAGGATCCGCAGGCGTCCCTTGCGGTGGGCCTGGATCATTCGCGGGAAGATGCTGGTGTCGCCGGCGCCGACCACGAAGCGCGGACGCAGCGCCAACACTTCCAGGCCCAGGTCGCGAGCGCTGAGCACCAGTTGCTCGGCCTGGTACTTGGTCGCCCCGTAATGGTCGGAAAAACGCCGGGGTACGTACTCTTCGTTCAGGTCCAGGTGGTCGCGCCCGTCGAAATAGATCGACGGCGACGACAGATGCACCAGGCGCCGCACCTTTTGCCGCATGCAGGCCTCGACGACGCTCTCGGCAAGCCCGACGTTGGCCGCCAGGAAGCGTTCGCGCGGCCCCCAGACTCCGACCGCGCCGGCACAATGCACCACCGCCTCGACATCCTCGCAGAGGCGCAGGACCAGCGCCGGGTCGGCGAGGTCGCCGGGAACGAACTCGGCGCCCCGCGCCACCAGATGTTCCACCGCGTCCGCACGACGACCGCTGACCCGTACCGACAGGCCCTGCTCCAGGGCGAAGCGAGCGAAACGCCCGCCGATGAAGCCCGTCGCCCCCGTTACCAGAATCCGCATTGCGTTTCTCCCGTTGTTCTTCTTGTGCCGCGACTCTAGCAACCCGGAGCCGCGCCACCACTGGCACAGCATGCCAGAACAACGACCTTGCGGGCCGCCGGCACGACTTGCGTTGGGCGACAGAAGCGGCGCTGCGCGCTACAAGGTCTAACCTGAAAGCCACCTGCACGCTGGGAGACGCACCATGGCCAGTCACTGGATGATCTACGGCGCCAACGGCTACACCGGCCGGCTGGTCGCTGAACAGGCGCAGCGCGAGGGCCTGACGCCGCTCCTCGGCGGACGCAACCCGGCCGCCCTGCACGCGCTCGGCAGCCAGCTCGGGCTGGAGTGCCGGGTCTTCGACCTGGGGGATCCGCAGGCCTGCCGCGAAGCCCTGGACCAGGTGAAGGTGGTGGCCCATTGCGCCGGTCCGTTCTCTGCCACCAGCACGCCGATGATCGCCGCCTGCCGCGCCGCCGGCACCCACTACGTGGATATCACTGGAGAGATCGCGGTGTTCGAGCAGGCCCACGCCGGCGACGCCGAGGCCCGCGAGGCCGGCATCGTGGTCTGCCCGGGCGTCGGCTTCGATGTGATCCCCACCGATTGCCTGGCCGCCTGCCTGAAGGAGGCGCTGCCGGACGCGCAACGGCTGGCGCTGGGCTTCGACACCGGCAGCGGGCTTTCGACGGGAACCGCGAAGACCAGCGTCGAAGGCCTCAAGTTCGGCGGCAAGATCCGCGAGAATGGCCGCCTGCGCGACGTGCCGCTGGGCTACAAGCGCCGCGACATCGATTTCGGCCGCGGCCTGCGGCACGCCGTGACGATTCCCTGGGGCGACGTGGCCACCGCCTACTACAGCACCGGCATCCCGGACATCGAGGTCTACCTGCCGGCGCCGCCGCTGCTGGCCCTGGGCATGCGCCTGATCGACCCGCTGCGTCCGCTGCTCGGTCGGCAACGGGTCCAGGACTGGCTCAAGGGGCAGGTCGACAAACGCATCGCCGGCCCCGACCAGGCGGCCCGCGAGCGCCTGCGCACCTGGGTCTGGGGCGAGGCGCGCAACGCCCGCGGCGAACGCCGCACGGCGCGCCTGGAGACGGCCAACGTGTACGACCTGACCCTGCACGGCGTGCTCCTGGCAGTGCGCCACCTGCTGGACTACCAGGGTCCCGGCGGCTACTTCACGCCATCGCGGTTGCTCGGCGCGCGCTGCGTCGAATCGTTGCCCGGCTCCGGACGAATCACCGTCATCGGCTGATCAGCCTGACACCCGCACCAAGCCGTCGCCGGCGCGGGCGAGCAGGTGCTCGGTGAGCGACGCGAGCAGTTCGCCGCCGTTGCGCCAGTAGTGCCAGTACAACGGTACGTCGATGACCTGGCCGGGCAGCAGCTCGACCAGTTCGCCGCGCGCCAGCTCGCCTTGCACCTGGCGCTCCGGCACCAGGCCCCAGCCGAGACCGCCGGCGGTGAGGCGGACGAAACCTTCCGAGGACGGGCAGAGGTGGTGGATGAAACCGCCCTCGACGCCGAGGTCCTTGAGAAAGCGGTGTTGCAGCAGGTCGTCCGGGCCGAACACGATCGCCGGCACGCCGGCCAGGGCGGCCGCCTCGACCCCGCGGGGAAAGTGCCGGGCAATGAAATCCGGGCTGGCCAGGCCGCGATAACGCATGGCTCCGAGCAGCAGCGAACGCGCGCCGGCCACCGGCCGCGCGCTACCGCAGACGCAGCCCGCCACTTCGCCCGCGCGCATGCGCTTGAGCCCGACCTCCTGGTCCTCCACCACAAGGTCCAGCAGCACCCGCCGCTCGGCGCAGAAATCGCCCACCGCGGCGGCCCACCAGGTCGCCAGGCTATCGGCGTTGAGAGCGATGCGCAGGCGTTCCGGGGCACCGCCTTCATCCAGGTTCGGCACCCAGCGCTGCAGGTCGCCCTCCAGCAGCCGCACCTGCTGCACATGGTTGAGCAGGCGGCGCCCGAGATCGGTGGGATGCGGCGGCGTCTCGCGCACCAGGACCGGCTGGCCGACCCGCGCCTCGAGCAGCTTGATCCGCTGCGATACCGCCGACTGCGACAGCCCCAGCGCCTGTGCGGCGCGCTCGAAACCGCCCTGCTCCACCACTGCGGCCAGCGCGGCGAGCAACTTGTAGTCGAACAAAATCAGTTTTCCTAATGAGAGATCAGCAGGATTCGTTTTCCTTATAAACCGCCCGCGGCCACACTCGCCAGCACTTTTCCGATCCACCCGACGCGGACCGACCATGGCTGGCGAAACCTCGCTGCGCCCCCTGCTGCGCACGCTCACTCCCGAACTCAATCCCGGCGACTATGTGTTCTGTACCTGCGCCGCTGGCGCGCTGCCGAACGGCGCCGAGCCGCTCGCCAGCTTCCGCGAGCGCGAGGGCCTGACCCTGGTGCTCGAACGCCGGCAGGCCGAACGCCTGGGCCTGCCCTACGAATACGTGGCGGCCTGGATCACCCTGACGGTGCACTCCTCGTTGGCGGCGGTGGGCCTGACCGCCGCCTTCGCCACGGCGCTGGCCGAAGCCGGGATCAGTTGCAACGTGATGGCCGGCTATTTCCACGACCACCTGTTCGTCGCCCGCGACGAGGGCCGGCGCGCCCTCGCCGTGCTCCAGCGGCTGGCGGCGGAGGCACACTGACATGTGGCAGAGCTATCTCAACGGCATCCTGGTGGCTGCCGGCCTGATCATCGCCATCGGCGCGCAGAATGCCTTCGTCCTCGCGCAGAGCCTGCGCCGCGAGCATCACCTCTCGGTAGCCGCGCTCTGCGTGTTCTGCGACGCGGTGCTGGTCAGCCTCGGCGTGTTCGGCCTGGCCAAGCTGCTGCTGGAAAACCCGACGCTGCTGGCCATCACCCGCTGGGGCGGGATCGCCTTCCTGACCTGGTACGGGCTCAAGGCGCTGCTTCGCGCGTTGCGCCCGGACGCCCTCGGCAACGCCGCGGAAACCGGGCCACGCTCGCGCAAGGCGGTGCTTCTGGCGGCACTGGCGGTCACCCTGCTCAACCCCCACGTCTATCTCGATACCGTACTTCTTATCGGTTCGCTCGGCGCCCAGCAGGCCGCGCCGGGCGCCTATGCCCTCGGCGCGGCCAGCGCCTCGCTGATGTGGTTCTTCGCCCTCGCCCTCGGCGCGGCATGGCTGGCCCCCTGGCTGGCGCGCCCGGCCACCTGGCGCCTGCTCGACCTGATGGTGGCGGCCATGATGCTGGGCATGGCCGCGCAACTGCTGTTCCGGGGATAACGCGGTTTCTGTCTTCCCGAGCGAACCCTCGCGCCGCCAGGCAGTCCAGAGAGAATGTGGCGGTGTTCGCCGGCGAGCTTGCAGAAGCCCGTCGCAGCGCGCCGCCGCCGGCCTTTGCCCCTACAGTTGCTGCGTGGATATGCCCCGACACGGGTGCTATGATCCGGAGTTCGCGGCACTGGGAGCCTAGGCTCCGAGTCGCACCCGGCGCCCTTTCCGGAGCGCTCCGCCGAACGTCCCCCCGGGGATCCAGGACGGGCTCCCGGACAGGCATCGGACCGGCCCCGTGAACCGGTCGCGCGCTAGCCGCGCCAGTCCTGACCTGAGGAAGAATAGGAGAGACACCATGGCTTTCGAATTGCCGCCGCTGCCTTACGAAAAGAACGCCCTTGAGCCGCACATTTCCGCAGAAACCCTGGAATACCACCACGACAAGCACCACAACACCTACGTGGTGAACCTGAACAACCTGATCCCGGGTACCGAGTTCGAAGGCAAGAGCCTCGAAGAGATCGTCAAGAGCTCCTCCGGCGGCATCTTCAACAACGCCGCCCAGGTGTGGAACCACACCTTCTACTGGAACTGCCTGAGCCCGAACGGCGGTGGCCAGCCCACCGGCGCCCTGGCCGACGCCATCAACGCCGCCTTCGGCTCCTTCGACAAGTTCAAGGAAGAGTTCACCAAGACTTCCGTCGGCACCTTCGGTTCCGGCTGGGGCTGGCTGGTGAAGAAGGCCGACGGCTCCCTGGCCCTGGCCAGCACCATCGGTGCCGGCAACCCGCTGACCAGCGGCGACACCCCGCTGCTGACCTGCGACGTCTGGGAACACGCCTACTACATCGACTACCGCAACCTGCGTCCGAAGTACGTCGAGGCGTTCTGGAACCTGGTCAACTGGGACTTCGTAGCGAAGAATTTCGCTGCCTGAGTCTGATCAGAACCACGAAAAAGCCCGGCATTCGCCGGGCTTTTTCGTTTTAATCTGCGGTCCAGGAGCCATCGTCTACCCTCAGGAACTGGTAGACCTTCGCTCGTGATAGCCTCTTGAGGTAAACAAGCTCTTCCTACCGGCTTGTCTTTCGCCCTGGCGACGAACAAGGAAGGCCCCTTGAAACTGGACTCCCGACACAGCCTCTCGCTCAAGCTGCTGCGTGTCGTGCTACTGGCGGCGCTGGCCGTTGGCGTAGTGCTCAGTTGCGCGCAGATCGTCTTCGACGCCTACAAGGCCAAGCAGGCGGTGAGCAGCGACGCCCAACGCATCCTCGCGATGGTCCGCGACCCTTCCACCCAGGCGGTCTACAGCCTCGACCGGGAAATGGCGATGCAGGTCCTCGAAGGCCTGTTCCAGCACGAGGCGGTGCGCCAGGCGAGCATCGGCCATCCCGGCGAGCCGATGCTGGCGGAGAAATCCAGGCCGCTGCTGGACCTGCCGACGCGCTGGCTGACCGACCCGATCCTCGGCCAGGAACGCACCTTCAGCATTCGACTGATCGGCCGCCCGCCCTATAGCGAATACTACGGCGACCTGAAGATCACCCTGGACACCGCGCCCTACGGCGAGAACTTCGTCACCACTTCGGAAATCATCTTCATCTCCGGCATTCTCCGCGCCCTGGCCATGGGCCTGGTGCTGTTCCTGGTCTACCACTGGATGCTGACCAAGCCGCTGTCGAAGATCATCGAGCACCTGGTCAGCATCAATCCCGACCGCCCCAGCCAGCACCAGTTGCCGCTGCTCAAGGGGCACGAACGCAACGAGCTGGGGCTCTGGGTGACCACCGCCAACCAGTTGCTCGCCTCGATCGAAAGCAACAGCCACCTGCGCCGCGAGGCCGAAGACAACCTGCTGCGCATTTCCCAGTACGACTTCCTCACCGGCCTGCCGAACCGCCAGTTGCTGCAACAGCAACTCGACCAGATCCTCGACGGCGCCGGCCGCCAGCAGCGCCGGGTAGCAGTGCTGTGCCTGGGCCTCGACGATTTCAAGGGGATCAACGAGCAGTACACCTACCAGCTCGGCGACCAGTTGCTGATCGCCCTCGCCGACCGCCTGCGCGGGCACAGCGCGCGGCTCGGTTCGCTGGCGCGCCTGGGCGGCGACCAGTTCGCCCTGGTCCAGGCCGACATCGAGCAACCCTACGAGGCGGCCGAACTGGCGCAGAGCATCCTCGACGGCCTGGAAGCGCCGTTCGAGATCGACCAGCACGAGGTGCGCCTGCGCGCCACCATCGGTATCACCCTGTTCCCCGAGGACGGCGAGACCACGGAGAAACTGCTGCAGAAGGCCGAGCAGACCATGACCCTGGCCAAGACCCGCTCGCGCAACCGCTACCAGTTCTACATCGCCAGCGTGGACAGCGAGATGCGTCGCCGCCGGGAACTGGAAAAGGACCTGCGCGACGCCCTGCAGCGCCACGAGCTGCACCTCGTCTACCAGCCGCAGGTGGACTACCGCGACCACCGCGTGGTCGGCGTCGAGGCGCTGCTGCGCTGGCAACATCCGTTGCACGGCTTCGTCCCGCCGGACCTGTTCATCCCGCTGGCGGAACAGAACGGCAGCATCTTCAGCATCGGCGAGTGGGTGCTCGACCAGGCCTGCCGGCAGTTGCGCGAATGGCACGACCAGGGCTTCGACGACCTGCGCATGGCGGTCAATCTTTCCACCGTGCAGCTCCACCACAACGCCCTGCCACGGGTGGTCAGCAACCTGCTGCAGGTCTACCGCCTGCCGGCGCGCAGCCTGGAGCTGGAAGTCACCGAGACCGGCCTGATGGAGGACATCTCCACTGCCGCCCAGCACCTCCTCAGCCTGCGCCGCGCCGGCGCGCTGATCGCCATCGACGATTTCGGCACCGGCTATTCCTCGCTGAGCTACCTGAAGAGCCTGCCGCTGGACAAGATCAAGATCGACAAGAGTTTCGTCCAGGACCTGCTGCAGGACGAGGACGACGCGACCATCGTTCGCGCCATCATCCAGCTCGGCAAGAGCCTGGGCATGCAGGTGATCGCCGAGGGCGTGGAAACCGCCGAGCAGGAGGCGTACATCATCGCCGAAGGTTGCAACGAAGGTCAGGGCTACCTGTACAGCAAGCCGCTGCCGGCCAGGGAACTGACCCAGTACCTCAAGCAGGCGCGACGCCTGAGCCAGGCCACCAGCAGCGAACGGCCCTGATCAGAACAGGCGGCTGAACAGCCAGCCCGCCAATAGCGCGCTGCCCAGGCAGAGCAACGCGGCCCCCGCCGCCTGGCGGCGCAGTTGCACGGCGAGATCGTCCTCGCCCTGGCTGGAGAGAATGAAGGGATGCGCCTCCCCCGGCTTGCCGAGCCGGTGGCGGGTCGGCGCGGCGCTGCTTGCCCGATGCCGATCCTCGGCCTCCAGCCGTGCCGCCAGGCGCACCCGGTTCCATTCGCGCTCGTCCAGCTCGCCGTTGCCGTCGCTGTCGAAGCGCGCCAGCAGCCCGTGGAAATCGCCCTTCCATTCACGGATCACCGCACCCTGCGCCCGTTCGGCATCGAGTCCCTGGCGACCGCCACCGCTGCTGCGGAATTCGCCCAGCGCATAGAGCGGCTCGCCGGCATGCAGGCGCTCCTCGGTGTAGCGGTAGAGCCGCTCTCCGCCGACCAGGGTGCCGAAGCTCTCCAGCAGTCGCAGGGTATCGATCGGTGCTTCGCGAAAAGCCTCCCAGCGCTGCAGGGTCAAGGGTCGCACCTCGGCGCCGCGTGGGTCGACCAGGCAGGCATCGGTGGCATCGCGCAAGCCGAATGGCGACTCGCTGGCACCTTTGTCGACGGTGCGCCAGGCCTTCTCGCGGCCACTGCGCTTTTCCTCGACTTCGATGCGGTAGCGCCACCACAGGCACGGCTTGCCGGTCAAGGGAGCCTGCAGCGGGCCTTCCGGGCCCTCCTCGAGCACCCCGTAGAGTTCGACGAAACCCTGCGCCGCCGAACGGATCCGCGAGGTCGGTACGTCGCCGAGCAGGCGCGCCCGGGCAAGGCGGTGCACGAACTGCCAGCCGGCCCAGGCGCAGAGCCCCAGGCTGGCGGCGATGAACAGCCAGCGCAGGTCGAAGTCCATCTCAGCCGAACAGGGCCTTGAGATCGACGTCGGCCTTCTCCGCCTCGCTGAAC
Organism: Pseudomonas sp. TZ252; assembly: GCF_056110345.1. Classification (NCBI taxonomy): domain Bacteria; kingdom Pseudomonadati; phylum Pseudomonadota; class Gammaproteobacteria; order Pseudomonadales; family Pseudomonadaceae; genus Pseudomonas; species Pseudomonas sp. TZ252. The sequence continues at coordinate 1,081,663 of NZ_CM148566.1, forward strand.
TGCAACAGCTCGGCGGCCTTGAAGCCAGCGACACGAGCGATCAGCAGGTCGGGAAATTGCTCGATGCGCACGTTGTTCAGGTTCACCGCCTCGTTGTACAGCTCGCGGCGATCGGCGATCCCGTTCTCCAGGCCGCTGATGCGCTGGGAAAGGAACTGGAAACTTTCGTTGGCCTTGAGCTGCGGGTAGTTCTCGGCCAGCGCGAAGAGCTGCCCCAGGCCGGCGCGCAGGCCGCTCTCGGCCTTGCCCAGGGCATTCACGTCGGCGCGCTCGCGGGCGCTGGCGACGGCGTTGCGGGCGGCGATGACCCGCTCCAGGGTGGCGCGCTCGTGCTGCATGTATTGCTTGCAGGCCTCGACCAGCTTCGGCAACTCGTCATGGCGCTGCTTGAGGAGCACGTCGATGTTGGCCCAGGCCTTGCCCACGGCGTGCTTCAGCCGTACCAGGCCGTTGTAGAGCACCACCGCGTAGCCGGCGAGCAGCAGCAGGACAACCCAGAAAGCGATAGCGGTCAGACTCATGGACGGAGCTCCGGACGAAGATACTGGCATTCTAGCTGCGCCCGACATGTCCAGGCACGACGGCGATCACGCTGCGCCCTTTTCAAAAATGCAAATCTTTCGCATTATGTGGCGGTTTTTTAACGCCCTCGCGGGTGTTTCCGACAAGCGCACGCCGCTTCGGCACGCCACCAATAAAGCAAAGGAATCCGCCATGACTCGTATGCCCCTGGCCACCGCCAGTCTGCTGGCCCTCGCCATCTCCCTCGCCGGCTGCGGCGACGACAAGAAAGCCGAAGCGCCCGCAACACCGGCGGCCAGCACGCAGCCCGCCGCGCCCGCCGCCGCCCCGGCCGCCAAGGTCGACGAGGCCGCCGCCAAGGCGGTGATCAAGAACTACGCGGACCTCGCCGAAGCCACCTTCGCCGATGCCCTGAGCACCGCCAAGGACCTGCAGAAAGCCATCGACGCGTTCCTCGCCAAGCCTGACGCGGAGACCCTGAAAGCCGCCAAGGAAGCCTGGTTCGCCGCTCGTACCCCCTACTCCCAGAGCGAAGCCTTCCGCTTCGGCAACGCGATCATCGACGACTGGGAAGGACAGGTTAACGCCTGGCCGCTGGACGAAGGCCTGATCGACTATGTCGCCAAGGACTACCAGCACGCCCTGGGCAACCCTGGCGCCACCGCCAACATCGTCGCCAACACCGAGATCCAGGTCGGCGAAGACAAGATCGACGTCAAGGAAATCACCGGCGAGAAACTGGCCAGCCTGAACGAGCTGGGCGGTTCCGAAGCCAACGTCGCCACCGGCTACCACGCCATCGAGTTCCTCCTCTGGGGCCAGGACCTGAACGGCACCGGTCCGGGCGCCGGCAACCGTCCCGCCACCGACTATGCCCAGGGCAAGGACTGCACCGGCGGCCATTGCGACCGTCGCGCCGCCTACCTGAAGGCCGTCACCGACCTGCTGGTCAGCGACCTCGAATACATGGCCGGACAGTGGAAAGCCGGCGTCGCCGACAACTACCGCGCCAAGCTGGAAGCCGAACCGGTGGATACCGGCCTGCGCAAGATGTTCTTCGGCATGGGCAGCCTGTCCCTCGGCGAACTGGCCGGCGAGCGCATGAAGGTCGCGCTGGAGGCCAACTCCACCGAAGACGAGCACGACTGCTTCAGCGACGACACCCACCACACCCTGTTCTTCAACGGCAAGAGCATCCGCAACATCTACCTCGGCGAGTACAAGCGCATCGACGGCAGCGTGGTCAAGGGCCCGAGCCTGGCCGACCTGGTCGCCAAGGCCGACGCCGCCGCCAACGACACCCTGAAGGCCGACCTGGCCGACACCGAGGCCAAGCTGCAGGCCATCGTCGACAGCGCCGAGAAGGATGGCGTGCACTTCGACCAGATGATCGCTCCGGACAACAAGGACGGCCAGCAGAAGATCCGCGACGCCATCGCCGCCCTGGTCAAGCAGACCGGCGCCATCGAGCAGGCCGCTGGCAAGCTGGGTATCCAGGACCTGAAGCCGGACAACGCCGACCACGAGTTCTGATTCCTTCCTGCGCCAACAGCGTGCGGCCCATGGCCGCACGCTGCGTTTCAGGGCCTCGAAAGCGGACTTCGCGGGCCTTTACAAACGCAAATCCCTCTTATTTTGATTAGCCCCAACTGGTAAGCTTGCGGGCTGTTTCCACGCAGTCCCGGGATGTTCGCCGATGTCGTTGCCGTCACCTTCCATGCCGCTTGCCTGTCTCCTGACGGCGCTCCTTCTGGGCGGATGCGGCGCCGACGACGAACCGCTGCGCGCCGAGCCCGGCGAACACCTGTCCGGGGGCGCGACCACGGTGCTGCAAAGCGACCGCAACGCCTTCTCCCTGCCCTCCGCCAACCTCGCCCCGAGCCGGCGCCTGGACTTCAGCGTGGGCAACAGTTTCTTCCGCAACCCCTGGGTGATCGCCCCTTCCTCCACCACCGCGCGCGACGGTCTGGGACCGCTGTTCAATACCAACGCCTGCCAGAACTGCCATGTGAAGGACGGCCGCGGCCACCCGCCGGGAGCGGACGCGGTCAGCGCGGTGTCGATGCTGGTACGCCTGTCGATCCCGGCCGGCCCTGCGGACGGCAAGACCCTGTTGCACCAGGGGGTGATTCCCGAGCCGACCTACGGCGGCCAGTTGCAGGACGTCGGCATTCCCGGCGTCGCCCCGGAAGGCAAGGTGCGGGTGGACTACGAGCCGCTGAAGGTGAGGTTCGAGGACGGCACCGAGGTCGAACTGCGCAAGCCGATCCTGCGTATCAGCCAGCTCGGCTATGGGCCGATGCATCCGCAGACGATGTTTTCCGCCCGCGTCGCCCCGCCGATGATCGGGCTCGGCCTGCTCGAGGCGATTCCCGAAGAGGCGATCCTGGCCAATGCCGATCCGGACGACCGCAACGGCGACGGTATCCGCGGGCGCGCCAACCAGGTCTGGGATGCCGCGCGGCAGCGCACCGCGCTCGGCCGCTTCGGCTGGAAGGCCGGCCAGCCGGATATCCCGCAGCAGAACGCGCACGCCTTCGCCAACGACATGGGCCTGACCAGCAGCCTGCTGCCCCACGACGACTGCAGCGCCGCCCAGGTCGAGTGCCGCCGGGCGCCCGACGGCGGCGAGCCGGAAGTCAGCGACAACATCTTCGCCCAGGTGCTGTTCTACAGCCGCAACCTGGCGGTCCCGGCGCGGCGCAAGGTGGACGACCCGCAGGTGCTGGCCGGCAAGCGCCTGTTCGCCCAGGCCAACTGCGTGGCCTGCCACGTTCCCGCCTTCACTACCGGTTCCGACGCCAGCGAGCCGGAGCTGGCCAACCAGCGGATTCGTCCCTATTCCGACCTGTTGCTGCATGACATGGGCGACGGCTTGGCGGACAATCGCCCGGAATTTCTCGCCAGCGGGCGGGACTGGCGAACCCCGCCGCTATGGGGCATCGGCCTGACCGAAACGGTCAACGGCCACACCCAGTTCCTCCACGACGGGCGCGCCCGCAATCTGCTGGAGGCGATCCTCTGGCACGGCGGCGAAGCCGAAGCGGCCAAGCGGCACGTGCTCGGCTTCGACGCCGACCAGCGCAGCGCCCTGCTGGCCTTCCTGAATTCACTCTGAGGAGCCCACATGTTCCGCCCACGACTGCTCTTGACCAGCCTCGCCATCGCCCTCGGCGCCTGCTCGCCGCAAGACCCGCAGGCCGTCACCAGTGCCGCCCTGGCGCAACAGGTGATCCTGCCGACCTACAGCCGCTGGGTGGAGGCCGACCAGGCCCTGGCCAGCAGCGCCCTGGCCTACTGCCAGGGCAAGGAAGACCTGGCCAAGGCCCGCGACGCGTTCCACGCCGCGCAGAAGGCCTGGGCCGAGCTGCAACCGCTGCTGATCGGCCCGCTGGCCGAGGGCAACCGCGCCTGGCAGGTGCAGTTCTGGCCGGACAAGAAGGACCTGGTCGGGCGCCAGGTCGAACAGTTGCTGAAGAACAACCCGCAGGTCGACGCCGCGGCCCTGGCCAAGGCCAGCGTGGTGGTGCAGGGGCTCTCCGCCTACGAATACATCCTCTTCGACAGCAAGATCGACCTCGCCGACGCCGCCACCAAGGCCCGCTATTGCCCGTTGCTGGAAGCCATCGGCACCCACCAGCAGCAACTGGCCCAGGACATCCTGGCGCGCTGGAAGAACGACGGCGGCATGCTCACCCAGATGAGCAAGTTCCCCAACGACCGCTACGCCGACGCCCACGAGGCGATCGCCGAGCTGCTGCGGGTCCAGGTCACCGCCCTGGACATGCTGAAGAAGAAACTCGGTACTCCGCTGGGCCGGCAGAGCAAGGGCATTCCCCAGCCCTACCAGGCCGAGGCCTGGCGCAGCAACGCCTCGCTGGCCAGCCTGGACGCCAGCCTGAGCGGCGCCCAGGCGCTCTGGGAAGGTATCGATGGCAAGGGCCTGAAGACCCTGCTGCCGGCCGAACAGAAGGCCCTGGCCGACAAGATCGACGCCGCCTACGCCGAAAGCCACGCGAAGCTGGCGGCGCTGGAACAGAAACCGCTCTCCGAACTGCTCGCCAGCGAAGACGGGCGCAACCAGCTCAACGCCCTCTATGACAGCCTGAACGTGGTCCACCGCCTGCACGAAGGCGACCTGGCCCGCGCCCTCGGCGTGCAACTGGGCTTCAACGCCAACGATGGCGACTGAGGTCGGCACCATGCTGCGACGTCATGTGATCGGCCTGGGCAGCCTGCTGCTCGGCGCCTTGTCCTTCGGCGGCTGGAGCTTCAGCCGCCTGGGTAGCCAACCGCTGGTGCTATCGGCGCGCGACGACGCCGATGGCCAGCATTACGCGGTGGGCTACCGCCTGGACGGCAAGTGCCAGTTCGCCACCCGCGTGGCCCAGCGCTGCCACGACATCGTCCAGCACCCGAGCCTGCCGCTGGCGCTGTTCGTCGCCCGCCGGCCAGGCACCGAAAGCTACCTGATCGACCTGAACGACGGTTGCCTGCTGCAGACCCTGGTCTCGCAGAAAGACCGCCACTTCTACGGCCACGGCGTGTTCCACCAGAGCGGCGAGTGGCTCTACGCCACCGAGAACGACACTACCGATCCCGGTCGCGGCGTGCTCGGCGTCTACCGTTTCGACGGCGAGCGACTGCAGCACAGCGGCGAGATCTCCACCCACGGCCTCGGGCCGCACCAGGTTTCCTGGATGCCCGACGGCGAGACCCTGGTAGTGGCCAATGGCGGCATTCGCACCGAGGCGGAAAGCCGGGTCGAGATGAACCTCGACGCCATGGAGCCCAGCCTGGTGCTGATGCGCCGCGACGGCAACCTGCTGTCCAAGGAAACCCTGGCGCAGCAGATGAACAGCGTCCGCCACCTGGCGATCGGTCGCGACGGCACCATCGTCGCCGGCCAGCAGTTCATGGGCGATGCCCACGAACATGCCGACCTGCTGGCGATCAAGCGCCCCGGCCGTCCCTTCGAAGCCTTCCCGGTGGCCGAGGAGCAGCGCCTGGCGATGGCCCAGTACACCGCCAGCGTGGCGATCCACGACGACCTGCGCCTGGTGGCCCTGACCGCCCCGCGCGGCAACCGTTTCTTCATCTGGGACCTGGACAGCGGTGCCGTACGCCTCGACGCGCCGTTGCCGGACTGCGCCGGCGTGGGCGCGGTGAAGAACGGCTTCGTCGTCACGTCCGGACAGGGCCGTTGCCGCTTCTACGACTGCCAGGGCGAGCGCATCGCCGCGCAACCGCTGGAGCTGCCTTCCGGCCTCTGGGACAACCACCTGCACCTGGCCTGAGAGCGCGGCGTCAACCTCTCGCCATACCGGTCCGCGAAAGTCGGAAGCGACCTGCAACACGCTTGAAATCTTTCGCCAATCCTGTGCTTTGACAAGCCTTGAAAGCTGCACGTAATGTGTCGGATTCGCCCCGAAACGGGGCGCTCTCGGCATACCAGGGACCAGGATTATGTTGCTCCGCCGCATGTTGATCATGCTCGCCGCGGTGATCGCCGTGGTGGCGATTCTCGCCGGCTACAAGGTCTACTCCATCCGTCAGCAGATCGCCCTTTTCAGCGCACCGAAACCGCCGATCAGCGTGACCGCCAGCCTGGCCGAAAAGCGTCCCTGGCAGAGCCGCCTGCCAGCCATCGGCAGCCTCAAGGCATTCCAGGGCGTGACCCTCACCGCCGAAGTCTCCGGCACGGTACGCGACGTACTGTTCCTTTCCGGCGACCAGGTGAAGCTGGACCAACCGCTGATCCAGTTGGAAAGCGACGTCGAGGAAGCCACCCTGCGCACTGCCGAGGCCGATCTCGGCCTGGCCAGGGCCGAGTACCAGCGCGGCCGCGAACTGATCGGCAGCAAGGCCATCTCGAAAAGCGAATTCGATCGTCTCGCCGCGCAGTGGGCCAAGACCAGCGCCACCGTCGCCGAGCTGAAGGCGGCGCTGGCGAAGAAGCGCGTGCTCGCGCCCTTCGCCGGGACCATCGGCATCCGCCAGGTGGACGTCGGCGACTACGTCTCGCCCGGGACGCCGATCGCCACCTTGCAGGACCTTTCCACCCTGCTCCTGGATTTCCACCTGCCCGAGCAGGACTTCCCCCTGCTCAGCCGCGGCCAACTGGTGAAGGTCCGGGTCGCCGCCTACCCCGCCCAGGTGTTCGACGCCGAGATCGCCGCCATCAACCCCAAGGTCGACAACGAGACCCGCAACCTGCAGGTCCGCGCTGCCCTGGAGAACCCGGACGGCAAGCTGCTGCCGGGCATGTTCGCCAACCTCGAGGTGATGTTGCCTGGCGAGGAACAACGCGTCGTGGTCCCGGAGACGGCGATCACCTTCACCCTCTACGGCGACTCGATCTACGTCGTCGGGCAGAAGAAGGACGAGCAGGGCCAGGTGTCGAAGGATGACAAGGGCCAGCCGCAACGGGTCGTCGAGCGCCGCTTCGTCAGGATCGGCGAACGCCGCGAAGGCCTGGCGGTGGTGCTCGAAGGCCTGGAGGGCGGCGAGCAGGTAGTGACTTCCGGGCAACTGAAGCTCGACAACGGCGCCGCGGTGGCCATCGTCGCCGAGCGGGACCTCCAGCAAGAGCACTGAGTCGCGCGCCTTCCCACTCCGTGGCGGAAGGCTTGCCAAGGGACTGAAACATGGCTTTTACCGATCCGTTCATCCGTCGTCCGGTCCTGGCGAGCGTGGTCAGCCTGCTGATCGTCCTGCTCGGCATGCAGGCCTTCAGCAAGCTGGTGATCCGCGAGTATCCGCAAATGGAGAACGCGCTGATCACGGTGACCACGCTCTACGCCGGCGCCAACGCGGAAACCATCCAGGGCTACATCACCCAGCCGCTGCAGCAGAGCCTGGCCAGCGCCGAAGGCATCGACTACATGACCTCGGTGAGCCGGCAGAACTATTCGACCATCTCCATCTACGCGCGGATCGGCGCCAATACCGATCGCCTGGTCACCGAGCTGCTGGCCAAGTCCAACGAAGTGAAGAGCCAGCTGCCGCCGGACGCCGAGGACCCGGTGCTGCAGAAGGAGGCCGCGGACGCCTCGGCGCTGATGTACATCAGCTTCTACAGCGAGCAGATGAACAACCCGCAGATCACCGACTACCTGTCGCGGGTGATCCAGCCCAAGCTGGCGACCCTGCCCGGTATCGCCGAGGCGGAGATCCTCGGCAACCAGGTGTTCGCCATGCGCCTGTGGCTGGACCCGGTGAAGATGGCCGCGTTCGGCGTCACCGCCGGCGAGATCAACCAGGCGGTGCAGCAGTACAACTTCCTCGCCGCCGCCGGCGAGGTGAAGGGCCAGTTGGTGGTCACCAGCGTCAATGCTTCCACCGACCTCAAGTCGCCCCAGGCCTTCGCCGCCATCCCGGTGAAGACCGACGGCGACCGCCGGGTGCTGATGGGTGATGTCGCACGGGTCGAACTGGGCGCCGCCAGCTACGACGCGATCAGTTCGTTCAATGGGATTCCCTCGGTCTACATCGGCATCAAGGGCACGCCCAGCGCCAACCCGCTGGACGTGATCAAGGAAGTGCGGGCGAAGATGCCCGAACTGGAAGAGCAATTGCCGCCCAACCTCAAGGTGTCCATCGCCTACGACGCCACGCGCTTCATTCAGGCCTCCATCGATGAAGTGGTGAAGACCCTCGGCGAGGCGGTGCTGATCGTCATCGTGGTGGTGTTCCTGTTCCTCGGCGCGTTCCGTTCGGTACTGATCCCGGTGGTGACCATTCCGCTGTCGATGATCGGCGTATTGTTCTTCATGCAGGCCATGGGCTACTCGATCAACCTGCTGACCCTGCTGGCGATGGTCCTGGCCATCGGCCTGGTGGTGGACGACGCGATCGTGGTGGTGGAAAACATCCACCGCCACATCGAGGAGGGCAAGCCGCCCTTCGAGGCTGCCCTGGAGGGCGCGCGGGAGATCGCTGTACCGGTGGTCAGCATGACCATCACCCTCGCCGCGGTCTACGCGCCGATCGGCTTCCTCACCGGCCTCACCGGCGCCCTGTTCAAGGAGTTCGCCTTCACCCTGGCCGGCGCGGTGATCATTTCCGGGATCGTCGCCCTGACCCTGTCGCCGATGATGTGCTCGCGCCTGTTGCGCCACGAGGAGAATCCCTCGGGCCTGGCGCATCGCCTCGACCTGATCTTCGAGGGCCTGAAGCGACGCTACCAGCGCGCCCTCCACGGCACCCTGGACACCCGTCCGGTGGTCCTGGTGTTCGCCGTGCTGGTACTGGCGCTGATCCCGGTACTGCTGATGTTCACCAAGAAGGAGCTGGCGCCGGAAGAGGACCAGGGCATCGTGTTCCTCATGACCAACTCGCCGCAAACCGCCAACCTCGACTACCTGAATCGCTACACCGCCGAGTTCGAAGGCATCTTCCGCAGCTTCCCGGAGTATTACTCGGCGTTCCAGATCAACGGCTACAACGGCGTCCAGGCCGGCATCGGCGGCATGCTGCTCAAGCCCTGGGACGAACGCGAAAAGAGCCAGATGGAATTGCTCCATGCGGTGCAGGCGAAGCTCAACGAGATTCCCGGCGTGCAAATCTTCGCCTTCAACCTGCCGTCGCTACCGGGCACCGGCGAGGGCCTGCCATTCCAGTTCGTGCTCAACACCGCCAACGACTACGAGTCGCTGCTGCAAGTGGCGCAACGGGTGAAGCAGCGCGCCAGCGAGTCCGGCAAGTTCGCCTTCCTCGATCTCGACCTGGCGTTCGACAAACCCGAGCTGGTGGTCGACATCGACCGCGAGAAGGCCGCGCAGATGGGCGTCTCCATGCAGGACCTGGGGGTGGCGCTGGCCAGCCTGCTCGGCGAGGGCGAGATCAACCGCTTCACCATCGACGGGCGCAGCTACAAGGTCATCGCCCAGGTCGAACGCCCCTATCGCGACAATCCCGGCTGGCTCGGCAGCTACTACGTGAAGAGCCACAACGGCCAACTGGTCGCCCTCTCGACCCTGATCGAGACCCACGAACGGGCACGGCCACGGCAACTGAACCAGTTCCAGCAGCTCAACTCGGCGATCATCTCCGGCTTCCCCATCGTCAGCATGGGCGAGGCCATCGAGACGGTTCAGCAGATCGCCCGCGAGGAAGCCCCGCGTGGCTTCGCCGTCGACTACGCCGGCGCTTCCCGGCAATACGTGCAGGAAGGCAGCGCATTGCTGGTCACCTTCGGACTGGCCCTGGCGATCATCTTCCTGGTCCTCGCCGCACAGTTCGAAAGCTTCCGCGATCCGCTGGTGATCATGGTCACCGTGCCGCTGTCGATCTGCGGTGCGCTGATACCGCTGTTCCTCGGCGTGTCGAGCCTGAACATCTATACCCAGGTCGGCCTGGTGACACTGATCGGCCTGATCAGCAAACACGGCATCCTGATCGTCGAGTTCGCCAACCAGTTGCGCCACGAACAGGGGCTGGGGCGTCGCGAGGCCATCGAGCAGGCCGCCGCGATCCGCCTGCGGCCAGTACTGATGACCACCGCGGCTATGGTGCTCGGGGTGATCCCGCTGATCCTCGCCACCGGCGCCGGGGCGGTCAGTCGCTTCGACATCGGCATCGTGATCGCGACCGGCATGTCGGTGGGCACCCTCTTCACCCTGTTCGTCCTGCCGTGCATCTACACCCTGGTGGCCAGGCCGGATGCCCCGCCAGGCGTGACGCAAGCGGCAAACGCACACTGATCGGAAACGGCGGACAGCGACAACAGCGCTGTCCGCCGGCGCTGTCGCCCCATCCCACAGCCCTCCGGGCGCGATCCTATGTCCGCCGGCAGCCGCCTCCAGTAGACTGCCCGCTGAAACGCAGTGGTGAGACGAGCATGGCCGAGAGCGCTTTTTCCGAACGTATCGTGCAGAACCTGCTGGATACCGACTTCTACAAGCTGACCATGATGCAGGCGGTGCTGCACAACTATCCCAACGCCGAGGTGGAGTGGGAGTTCCGCTGCCGCAACCAGGAAGACCTGCGCCTGTACCTGCCGGCCATCCGCGAACAACTGGAATACCTGGCGGGCCTGGCGATCAGCGACGAGCAACTGGCCTTCCTCGAACGGATTCCCTTCCTCGCGCCGGACTTCATCCGCTTCCTCGGGTTGTTCCGCTTCAACCCGCGCTACGTGCAGACCGGCATCGAGAACGACGAATTCTTCCTGCGCCTGAAAGGTCCCTGGCTGCACGTGATCCTCTTCGAAGTGCCGCTGCTGGCGATGATCAGCGAGGTGCGCAACCGCGCCCGCTACCCGGCCGCCACCGTCGAGCAGGCGCGCGAACGCCTGCAGGAAAAGTTCGATTGGCTGCGCCGGGAGGCCAGCGCCGAGGAACTGGCCGGCTTCAAGATGGCCGACTTCGGTACCCGCCGCCGCTTCTCCTATCGGGTCCACGAGGCGGTGGTGAGCGGTCTGAAGGAGGACTTTCCGGGCTGCTTCGTCGGCACCAGCAACGTCCACCTGGCACGCAAGCTCGACCTCAAGCCCCTCGGCACCATGGCCCACGAATGGCTGATGGCCCACCAGCAGCTCGGTCCGCGCCTGATCGACAGCCAGAGTGCCGCGTTGGACTGCTGGGTCCGCGAATACCGTGGGCTGCTCGGCATCGCGCTGACCGACTGCATCACCACCGATGCCTTCCTGCGCGACTTCGACCTCTATTTCGCCAAGCTCTTCGACGGCCTCCGCCACGACTCGGGCGACCCATTGCTGTGGGCGGAAAAGACCATCGCCCACTACCTCAAGCTGGGCATCGACCCGCTGACCAAGACCCTGGTGTTCTCCGACGGCCTCGACCTGCCACGGGCCCTGAAGATCTATCGCGCGCTGCAGGGCCGGATCAACGTCAGCTTCGGCATAGGCACGCATTTCACCTGCGACCTGCCGGGCGTCGAGCCGATGAACATCGTGGTGAAGATGAGCGCCTGCAACGGCCATCCGGTGGCGAAGATCTCCGATACGCCCGGCAAGGCGCAATGCCGGGACCCTGACTTCATCCACTACCTCAAGCACGTGTTCCAGGTCGCCTAGGGCAAGCCTGGCGCGCCGCGGCAAGGTGGCGCATGAGGCCTGGTCCTTATTCGGCCCATGCCTCCGACGATCTCATCGCCCATGAAAAAGCCCCGCCAAGGCGGGGCTTTTTCGACAAGGAGACTCAGCGCGACAGGCTGGCTCCCCCCTGGGAAAGACCGAACATCAGCAGCAGGATGTCCTTGTTCGGCTGGACCTCCTGGCGCGTCGGCCGCTCGGCCTTGAGCGCCGAAGGCGTCGGGCAGTACTCATGACCGCCGCTCATCTGCACCACGTTCGGCGCGGGTTCGTGCCAGGCGGCAGCCGCGGCTGTAGCCACGGCGAGAGCGCCGACCAGCAACAAACCTCGAGTGATTTCTAATTTCATGTCTGCAACCCTTTGATGGCGCTGCCAAACGCCGTCTGGTAACCATAGATGAAGGCTTGCCACTGCGCGCCAGTCCACGACGAACGGCGCTTCAACTGCTTCAGGTCGTGCTGGGACGCCTTGTTCACCGTAAGGCGGCGGCGGCTCTTCTCCAGGTCGATCAGCGCTACTTCGATGGCCTCACCCTCGACGCGGACGAAGATGTGCTTCGGATAGAGACAACCGTGCTGCCAGTGGGCGAGATTCATCCGGGCAATGGTAGCGCCGATTTGTTGCAGAATTCTTTGGTGCTTCGCTTCGCCCCAGCGGTCCTGGTCACCGCGCGTATAGCACTCGTCGAGGCTGGAGAAACCCTCCAGGGCTTCGGTCACCAGCAGCGCCTGCCATTGCCCGTCGACCTTGCGGCAGCCGGAATAGATCAGGCGCGGCACGCGTATACCGAGCGACTCGAAGGCCCGTAGCGCATCGCGCTCGCGCATGGCGGTGGGATAGCCGAAAGGGCGCTGCCAGTCGCGGTAGACGTGGCCGGTCTGCTGCTTGCGATAGAGCAGCCGTCCATCGCCGGTGTACACCCGCTGCACGCCGCTCGCCCCGCCGCGGCGCTCGTTGGGCTCCTCGACCCAGCTGCCGGGTACCTGCAACCACTGGTCGATGGCGGAGTCGCCGGAGATACGTTGCAGGGATGCCAGATCGGGAGCCATCGTTATTCCTTTCGCAAGATATAGACCCGCCACATGTGATACAGCGGGATGAAGTCGAGATGCTTCTGGACGACGAAGCCGGCGTCGCGGAACTCGCGCTCGACCGTTTCGGCTGGTAACACGAAGCGGTTCTGGTAGCCGGTCTGTTCCCCGTTCGCTACCCGCCGTGCCTCCATGCGCCTACGCTTCCAGGCCTTGAAATTGCCATCGACCCAGAGGGAAAGAATCACGCTGTCCCGCGTGACCCGGTGAAACTCGCGGAGCAGGACGCGTCGATCATCCGCCTCGCCGATGTGGTGGAGCAGCCGCATGCAGAAGATATTGTCCACCGAGCTGTCCGGCAGGTCGATGGCGAAAGCGGAAGTCTGCAAGGGCCGTACCCGTTTCACTACACCGTCCGGCTGGCCGGCGCAGGCGACCGCCAGCATGTCCGCGGAATTGTCGGCGCCGATGATCACCCGGTTGTCCTTTTCCGCCAGCAGCGGCCAGAAGCGTCCGGCGCCGCAGGGCAGGTCGAGCACCAGGTTGGGCTGCCCCGCGAGCTTCAGCGCGTGCCGGGCGAGTTGGACGTCGCGCCGGTGGGAAAGTTTCCGGGCGAGGCCGTCCTGATGCTTCTTCAGGTAGGCCTCAGCATGCTCGCGATCATACTTGTGAGAAAAGTCGAGGTCGACAGGCGGATTGTTCATGACGGGAACTCCAGGATTCATGAGACGAACGGTATGAATCCAGCCGTCAAGCTCGGGTCAAGGGGTGGTGAATTTTTCGTCAAGCAACATCGAGTAAAACTTCGAACCGGCAGCCGTGCGGCTCCACCGCGCTGAGGGTTACGCTCCAGCCCTCGGCCGCGCAGATCCGCTTCACCAGCGAGAGCCCGAGGCCAAGGCCTTCGCCGCGCCCGGAGCTGGAACTGCCGCGAACGAAGGGCATGAAAATGCGTTCGCGTTGTTCTTCCGGGACGCCCGCCCCGGTGTCCTCGACGCTGAAACCATGCTCGTCGAGGGTCAGCGTGATGCTCCCGGCATCGGTGTAGTGGGTCGCGTTGCGCAACAGGTTGCCCATCACCGCGCGCAGCAGCGGCGCGTTGAACTGGCCGGCGCAGGCGCCTTCGTTGCGGTAGTGCAGGGTCAGTCCTCGCGCCTCGACCTGTTCGCGCCAGACCTGGACCAGGTCGTCGGCGATGCTCTCCAGGCTACCGTGGGGCGCCAGGCTTTCCTCGCCCTTCTGCGCACGCGCCAGCAACAGGAAGGTTTGCACCAGGTCGCGCATCTCCTCGGTGGCCTTGGTCATCCGCTCCAGTTGGCCACGGGCGCGCGGGCCGAGGCTGGGTTCTTCGGCCAGCAGTTCGCATGAGGTGGCGATGACCATCAACGGCGTACGCAACTCATGACTGACGTCGCTGGTGAACAATTGCTCGCGCTTGAGCGCGTCGCGCAGGCGGCCAAGGGTCTCGTCGAAGGAAGCGGCCAGCTCGCCGACCTCGTCGTTGGCGTAGTCCGGCGCCAACGGCGGCGCCAGACCGAGCAACTGTTCGCGATGCCGCACCTGGCGCGCCAGGCGCACCACCGGCTCCATCACCTTGCGCGCGAGCATCCAGCCAAGCAGGCCGGCCAGGGCGATGCTCAGCACGTAGCCGGTCAGCACCGAGGCGTAGAGCACCTGCTCGCGCGCTTCGAAATCGCTCTGGTCCTGCAGCAGGACGAAGCGGCGACCATCGATGTCGCGCACCAGCGCATGGAACGACAAGTCGCCCTCGAACACTTCGTGGAAACCGACATCCAGTTGGTCCAGCGCCGGCGGCATGGCGTAGGAGCCCTGGCCGTCGCTGATGAAGAAGCGCATGCCGGGATCGAGCACCGGGTTGCGTCCCTGGGCCAGGTCGTCGCGCAGGATGCGCTCCAGCTCGCCGCCCAGGTCGCGGGAAATCAGGCGCTCCTCGATGATGTGGACCACGCCGACGATGCCGGCGGAGAACAGTCCCCCCACGGCGACCGTCATCAGCATGAAGGCGATGACGATCCGGCGGGCGAGGCTCTGCTTATACTCCATTCGGCTCCTCCGCCAGGCGGTAGCCGACGCCATGCACCGTATGCAGCAAGGCCACGGAGAATGGCTTGTCGATCACCTGACGGAGTTGATGGACGTGGCTGCGCAGGCTGTCACTGTCCGGGCAGTCGTCGCCCCAGACCGCTTCTTCCAGGGCATCCCGGCGCACCACATGGGGGCTCTTCTGCATCAGCACTGCGAGCAGCTTTAGGCCGATCGGATTGAGCTTGAGCGACTTGCCCGCGCGCTTGACCTCCAGGGTGTCCAGGTCATAGCTGAGATCGGCCACGCTCAGCTCGCGGCGGCCGCCACCCTGGGCGCGACGCAGCACCGCCTCGATGCGTGCGGAAAGTTCGGAAAGGGCGAAGGGCTTGACCAGGTAATCGTCGGCTCCGGAACGAAACCCCTGCAGGCGATCGTCCAACTGGTCGCGGGCGGTGAGCATGATCACCGGGGTGTCGCGCCGTGCGTCTTCGCGCAGGCGCCGGCACAGGGCATAGCCGTCGATTCCCGGCAGCATCACGTCGAGCACGATCAGGTCGTAGTGCTCGGTGGCCGCCAGGTGCAGGCCGGACAGCCCGTCCTGCGCGCAATCCACGGTATAGCCCTTGAGCGACAGGTAATCGGCCAGGTTGGCCAGGATGTCGCGGTTGTCTTCGACCACCAGTATTCGCATGTCCCACTCCTTCGCAGGAAGACCGATTGAGCGCCTCTCGCGCATTTACGGATTCTTCACCGGCGATTCACACCGGCTCTACGCTCGCCACCAGAGACTGCATGGCGTCTTCCATGGCCGCCGATCATAGCGGCTTTGCGGATGCGCACGAACCCCGGCGGTGGATTTAACCAGCGTCGAAGTCAAGAGAACGTCAACGCCAGCGTTGGAGATCGCATGACCCAGGCCGCCGTCCATTCCCCTTCCCGTCCATTCAACCCCTGGCTGTTCCTCGCCCTGCCGCTGGGCCTGGCGGCACTGCTGCTGGCCTTCGAGCCGGTGACCCTCGACCTCGCCCTGGCCAACCTGATGTACGACCCGGGCGCCGGCTTCATCGGCCGGCACAGTTGGTTCCTGGAGAACATCCTGCACGACCGGGTCAAGCAACTGGTGATCGCCATCAGCGTCCTCGGCCTGCTGGTCTCCATCGCCGGACTGTTCCACCGGCCATGGCGCGCACTGAGCAGGCCGCTGGCCTATGTGTTCCTCGCCATGAGCCTTGCAGCCAGCATAGTCACTCCGCTCAAGGCGCTCACCGCCGTGCAGTGCCCCTGGAGCCTGGCGCAGTTCGGCGGCGAGGAAACCTATAGTTCGCTGCTCAGCCCACGGCCGCCGACCGAGCACCCCGGACGCTGCTGGCCGGGCGGGCACGCATCGTCCGGATTCGTCCTGTTCGCGCTGTTCTTCGCCCTGCGCGACCGCAAGCCCAGGCTGGCGCGCTACGCCCTGGCCTTCGCCTTCGCCATGGGCTGTCTGCTATCGCTGTCGCGCATGCTGCAAGGTGCGCACTTCCTCTCGCACAACCTGTGGACGATGCTGTTCGACTGGCTGATCTGCCTCGGCCTGTACCGCCTGATGCTCTACCGACCGGAGACGCGGGGACAGCGCAACGGCGGCGCCGACGAAAACCGCGTTCAGGAAGTCGATTCGTCCGCTCCCAGCACGCCGAACTCGATGGGCACCTTCATGTAGAACAGCCGCACGCCGGCCTGGCGGATCGACTCGAACAGCCGTTCTGACTGCTCGGGATCGACCGCCATGAGGATTTCCTGCGGCTGGTCGGCCAGCTCGAAGAAGTGCATCGAATGCAGCCGGCCGCTCTGGCCGAAGCCTTCGCTGGCAGCCAGCGCGGTGGCACCGCGCACGCCCAGGCGGCGCGCCTCTTCCAGCAGCCAGTCGCAGATCGGCTGGCCCTGGTGGCGGCGCCCCTGCTGGGTGATGAAGGTCAGTTGATAGCCTTGCATGGTCGGTCCTCCCGCTGCGCTATTTGCCCAGCATCCAGTTCATCGAGAACAACCCCAGCAGGGTCATCAGCAACGAGCCGCTGACGTGCGTCGCGATGGCCCCGGCGGCCCAGCCCAGGCGGCCCTCCTGAAGCAGGCTGACGACCTCGGCGGAAAAGGTGGAGAAAGTGGTCAGGCCGCCGCAGAACCCGGTGATGATCAGTAGCCGCCATTCCGGAGCGATGCCCGGCGCCTGGGCGAAATAGGCAATCGCCGCGCCGATGACATAGCCGCCGACCAGGTTGGCCAGCAGCGTGCCGGGGGGAATGCTGGGCAGCAGGCTGTTCAGCTTGAGCCCGAGGAACCAGCGCAGCAACGCCCCCAGGGCGGCGCCGAGGGCGATGGCGAGAATGGATTTCCACATAGTCCTGTCCTTGTAGGAGCGATTCGGACAGGCGGCAGGCGAGCACCTACGCGCCTTTCCAGGTTCATGCGTAGGCATCATCAGCCCCAGGGGCGGTTGAAGGAGGAATGCCATCTCCTGTCGGCAAGATTGGCACAAAGCGAGGCACCTATCAAAGGCCGGAGTACGCCGGATCGCCCGAAGCGTGCCAGTCTAGGGAACCTTTCCCCTTCCTTCGCCGGAGCCCCCATGCGCCCAGTCCTGCTGCTTTGTTGCCTGTTCCTGTCCGCCACCGCCCAGGCCGAGGATTGCTCGCCGCAAACCTCCGTCGGTAGCTGGTGCGAGCTGCCGCTCGCGGCTCTCCACCCGACCCAGCAGAATGTCGGCCTGCTGCAGGTCGAGGATGACCAGGCCAAGCTCGCCGGGAAGAAGCCCAAGGCTCTCGAGCGCTACTTGCGCAAGAAGGAGATTCCGGTGGTGATCGGCCCCGGCGGCCGCTTCTACCTCACCGATCGCCATCACCTGAGTAGCGCGCTCTGGCGCCTGGACCCGAAACAGGGCGTGCCGGTGAAGGTGATCGGCCGGCTACCCCAGGCCAGCGACTTCTGGGAGAAGATGCAGGAAAACCACTGGGTCTGGCTGCACGATGCGCGTGGCGCGGAGATCCCGCCCGAGGCCCTGCCGAACGCTCTCGCCGGGCTTGGCGACGATCCCTACCGCGCCCTGGCCGGCTACGCCGAGGACGAGAACGCCTTCGACAAGGATCGGCAGAGCTATTTCATCGAATTCCACTGGGCGCGCTATTTCGGCGAACGCATGCACTGGCGGCCGATCAGCCGCGCCACTCTGCCCGACGACCTGAAGCAGGCACTGCGCCTGGCCTGCGAACCGGCGGCAAGGGAGCTGCCGGGCTACCGCCAGGACTGCCCGCACTGAGGAATAAAAAAGCCCCGCCGAAGCGGGGCTTTTCCAACCACAGGGGCCGGTCGGCTTACATCATGCCGCCCATGCCGCCCATGCCGCCCATGTCAGGCATGCCGCCCATGGCCGGCTTGTCTTCCACGATCTCGGCAACCATGGCTTCGGTGGTGATCATCAGACCGCCGATGGAGGCCGCAGCCTGCAGAGCGGAACGAGTGACCTTGGCCGGGTCCAGGATGCCCATCTCGATCATGTCGCCGTACACGCCGGTAGCAGCGTTGAAGCCGTAGTTGCCGGAACCCTGCTTGACCTTGTCGACCACTACGCTCGGCTCGTCGCCGGCGTTGGCCACGATCTGGCGCAGCGGCGATTCGACGGCGCGACGCAGCAGGGCGATACCGACGTTCTGCTCCTCGTTGTCACCCTTCAGGCCTTCGATGGCTTGCAGGGCACGAACCAGGGCTACGCCGCCGCCGGGAACCACGCCCTCTTCCACCGCTGCACGGGTAGCGTGCAGGGCGTCTTCGACGCGGGCTTTCTTCTCTTTCATCTCGACTTCGGTGGCAGCGCCTACCTTGATCACGGCAACACCGCCGGCCAGCTTGGCCAGGCGCTCTTGCAGCTTCTCGCGGTCGTAGTCGGAAGTGGTTTCCTCGATCTGCTTGCGGATCTGCAGGACGCGGGCTTCGATATCAGCCTGCACACCGGCGCCATCGATGATGGTGGTGTTTTCCTTGTTGATCACGACGCGCTTGGCGTTGCCCAGGTGCTCCAGGGTAGCGCCTTCCAGGCTCAGGCCGACTTCTTCGCTGATCACGGTACCGCCGGTGAGGATGGCGATGTCCTGCAGCATGGCCTTGCGGCGATCGCCGAAGCCCGGAGCCTTGACAGCCGCGACCTTGACGATGCCACGCATGTTGTTCACCACCAGGGTGGCCAGGGCTTCGCCCTCGACGTCCTCGGCGACGATCAGCAGCGGACGGCCGGCCTTGGCGACGGCTTCCAGCACCGGCAGCATTTCGCGGATGTTGGAGATCTTCTTGTCGACCAGCAGCAGCAGCGGGCTATCCAGCTCGGCAGCCATGGTGTCCGGCTTGTTCACGAAGTAGGGGGACAGGTAGCCGCGATCGAACTGCATGCCTTCGACGACGGACAGTTCGTTTTCCAGGCCCGAGCCTTCCTCGACGGTGATCACGCCTTCTTTACCGACTTTTTCCATGGCTTCGGCAATGATCTGGCCGATGGACTCGTCGGAGTTGGCGGAGATGGTGCCTACCTGGGCGATGGCCTTGGTGTCGGCGCAGGGCTTGGCCAGCTCTTTCAGCTGGGCGACGATGGCCACGGTGGCCTTGTCGATGCCACGCTTCAGGTCCATCGGGTTCATGCCGGCGGCAACGGCCTTCAGGCCTTCGTTGACGATGGCCTGGGCCAGGACGGTCGCGGTGGTGGTGCCGTCACCGGCAGCGTCGTTGGCCTTGGAGGCAACGTCTTTCACCAGTTGCGCGCCCATGTTCTCGAACTTGTCTTTCAGCTCGATTTCCTTGGCGACGGAAACGCCGTCCTTGGTGATGGTCGGAGCGCCGAAGGACTTGTCCAGAACCACGTTGCGGCCTTTCGGGCCGAGGGTGGCCTTGACGGCATCGGCCAGCACGTTCACGCCGACCAGCATTTTCTTGCGAGCGGAATCGCCGAACTTAACTTCTTTGGCAGCCATGTTCTCTTTCCTCTAAATCGAATTCGGTGAAAACGGAGTGGTGAGACCGATCAGTCTTCCAGGACGGCGAGGATTTCGGACTCGCCCATCACCAGCAGTTCCTCGCCATCGACCTTGATGGCGTTGCTGCCGGAGTAAGGCCCGAAGACCACCTTGTCGCCCACCTTCACTGCCAGAGCGCGCACTTCGCCGTTGTCCAGTACACGACCGGTACCTACGGCTACCACTTCACCGCGGTTCGGCTTCTCGGCGGCGGAACCCGGCAGCACGATGCCGCCTGCGGTCTTGGTCTCTTCCTCGCTGCGACGGATAACGACGCGATCATGCAGAGGACGAAGCTTCATAGTCGTAACTCTCCCAAACAGTGGTTTCCAACGGCCGGATCGAAGTCCGGCGGGTTTTGTTGAAGCCGGCGTTGCCGGGTTGCGACTCGACGCGCGAGCCGCGTAAGACAGCCTGCCCTTGTGGCAGGGACCTTGCGGTGACCGTTACATAAGGTCGCCACAAGCCATTTCAAGGGCATGCAGTGAAATTTTTTTTCAGTTGCGCGAATCGTCGCGGCGCTCGTACTCGCCCTCGATGACGTTCGGCCGCGACGGACCCTGTCCGTAGCGGGCGTTCAGGTCGTCGGCGAAGGCGCGCCGGCGCAGCGCCTGCTGTTCGACGCGGCGGCGCAGGCCGCCGAGCATCAGGCGACGGGTGAAAGGAATCAGGCAGAGGATGCCGAAGATGTCGCTGATGAAACCCGGCAGCATCAGCAGGCCGCCGCCGACGGCGATCAACAGGCCTTCGAGCATTTCCTGCTCCGGCAGTTCGCCACGGGCCAGTCGTTCGCGGGCGCGCCAGGCGGTGGCCACGCCGGCCACGCGCAACAATGCAGCACCGATGAAGGCGCTGGCGACGATCAGGAACAGGGTCCAGCCGACCCCGATGACACTGCCGACCTTGATCAGGACGGCCAGCTCGACCAGCGGGAAGAGCAACAGCAGAAAGAGGAAAGCGCGCATTTCAGAGTCCTTGGCGGGGCCCGTTTGCCCCCGGTACCACCAGTAGTTGGCGCCAGCCGGGGAAGAATTCAACCCTGCTCCGGCTCGACGGTAGGCCAGCGCTCGGCCCTGGCCAATTGCACCAGCGCCTGGCGCACGGCCCCGGGGTTGCCGCAGGCGGCGGGGAACGGCAGCCAGTGCAGGCCCTGGCCGATGCGCAGGTGGAAACCTTCTGTATCAATTCCCGCCAGCTGCGCCGCGGCATGCGCCGGCAGTCCGGCCAGTTCCACATAGTGGGCGATGGCGGCGGCGTGGTCGCTGTTCATGTGCTCGACCATGCCGCGCTCGGCTTCTCCGGCGAACGGATTGGCCAGCGGCACGCGCTCGGCGGCCAGCCAGTGGATCGCGCCGAAACCGCCGATGAAACGCCACTGGACCGGCTGCAGCACCCAGAAGTCGAAATCGTGGACCCGATGGTAGTCGGCGGACTCGGGGAAATAGCGGTAGTAACGCTCGGCCGCCGCGGCGACCTCCTCCTCCGCCAATTGCCGCGCCTCGGCCAGCAGGGTGAGGCGGCCGACAGCCTGGATATCCTCGGCGCCGCGCTCGCCTACCAGCATCGAGCAGCGCGGGTCCGCCTGCAGGTTGTGGGTGTGCTGGGCGATCCGGCTGATCAGGATCAGCGGCCGGCCTTCGGCATCCAGGCAATAGGGAACCACCGAGCCGAAAGGAAAGCCCGGCCATTTCTTCGAGTGGGTGGAAAGGACCGCACGGTATTCCTTGAGCAGCAATTCTCGGGCATTCTTTGCAGCTTCAACGCTCAATTTATGACTCCTTGCATAGAATCCGTCGTAAACGGACGGGCATATCAAAGTACGTTCGCAGGTGCCGGCAAGGTCCGCTTCCAGAAACTGCTCGTGGGGTTCCAAGCAATGCAATTGAAAGACAAGGTCATCATCATCACCGGCGGCTGCCAGGGGCTCGGCCGGGCAATGGGCGAATATCTCGCCGGCAAGGGCGCCAGGCTGGCCCTGGTCGATCTCAACCGCGAACGTCTCGACGAAGCCGTCGCTGCCTGCAAGGCCGCCGGCGGCGACGCTCGCGCCTACGTGTGCAACGTGGCGGACGAGGAACAGGTTACCCACATGGTGGCCCAGGTCGCCAGCGACTTCGGCGCGATCAACGGCCTGGTCAACAACGCCGGCATCCTCCGCGACGGCCTGACCATCAAGGTCAAGGACGGCCAGTTGAGCAAGATGAGCCTGGCCCAATGGCAATCGGTGATCGACGTCAACCTCACCGGTGTGTTCCTCTGCACCCGCGAAGTGGCGGCGAAGATGATCGAGCTGAAGAACGAAGGCGCGATCGTCAACATTTCCTCGATCTCCCGCGCCGGCAACATGGGCCAGGCCAACTACTCGGCAGCCAAGGCCGGGGTGGCCGCGGATACCGTGGTCTGGGCGAAGGAACTGGCGCGCTACGGCATCCGCGTGGCCGGCGTGGCGCCGGGCTTCATCGAGACCGAGATGACCGCCGGGATGAAACCCGAGGCGCTGGAGAAGATGACCGCCGGCATCCCCCTCAAGCGTATGGGCAAGCCGGTGGAGATCGCCCACTCGGTGGCCTACATCTTCGAGAACGACTACTACACCGGCCGCGTTCTCGAACTGGACGGCGGCCTGCGCCTGTAGGCCCCGGCCCCGCAAGGAAAAAGCCCCGCTATCGCGGGGCTTTTTCGTGCAGGCCGGCTTACCAGCCGACCCCGAGGCCGAAGGTATAGCGGCGCTGGTTGACGTTGCCGTCGTTGCCGCTGAACTTGTCCCATTCCGCCTTCATGCTCAGCGAAGCCCAGCTGGTCAGCTTGTAGCGGATCCCCGCCTCGGTCTGCAGCTCGTAGTCCAGGCCGGATTGCAGCGGCTTGCTGACCTCGCCGTTGGTGAACAGCTCGAACTGCTTGGCCAGCAGGTAGCGGTTGTAGTCCCACTTGAAGCTCGACGAATAGAAGTGCTCCTTCTCGCCATCGGCGAACTCGTAGTCGTTGCGGTTGACCAGGGTGGCGATGGAGAACGCGCCCAGCTCGTTGTCCCAGAACTGGTAGCCGGGGCCGGTACCGACGGTACGCTTCTTCGCCAGGTCCTCGATCATGTCGCGCTTGTAGGCGACCTGGCCCTGCCAGAACCAGTGGTCGTCGATGAAGCGGTCCAGCGCGTACTGGCCGGAATAATTGTCGGTGCTGACCTGGCCGTTCTTCTTCTCGCGGTTGTACTCGCCCTGCACGTTGTGGCGCCAGAGTCCGTGGCGGGCGTTGGTCTTGAAATCGATGTCGTAGTCGGACACATCGTTCTCGGCCTGCTTGCGGTCCAGCGAGAAATCGACGTTGCCGTTCCATACCCAGTCCTGGAGGATCGGCTTGGGCGGCATCATCTGCTGGATGCTGGCCAGCTCCACGGTCTTCGGCTCGCCGTTGACCAGGGTCACCTGGCCCGGCCCGGCGGCCTTGATGCCCTTGGAGTGCTCGCCAGTCTCGGCATCCTGCTTGACCAGCAGGTTCTGCTCGCTCTCGAAGGTGGAGATCTTGTCCCACTTGAGCGTGATGTCGCCGCCATAGTCGGTCTTCAGCAGCAGCTTGCCGCCGTCGAACAGGGTGATCTTGCCGGTAAGGCGGTCACCGTTCTTCATCCAGACCGTATCGGCAAGGGCAGAGGTGGAACTTGCAAGGGCAGCGAGGCACAGCAGGATTCTCGACAACATGAGCACAAATCAACTGAGTTGGGTTCGAAGAGGCCGGCATTATCCAAATGCCGGGCGGCAGAGCAAGGACCGGGGCACGGGCGGTAAAGTTCAGCCGGATCGACCGAAAGGTGAGCCGCGTCACCAGCCGACGCCGACCCCGATCAGGTAATGCCGGTCGGACTGGGTGCCCCCCTCGGTGCGCAACTGGTCCAGTTCATAGAGGAACGAAAGACGCGCCCAACTGTTCAGGCGATAGCGCAGGCCGTATTCGCTGTCGAGCAGGTAGTCGATCCGCTCGATGCCGGGAACCAGCACGGTTCCCTTGCTGTACAGCTCCAGCCGGGTGCCGGCGAGCAGCCGCTTGTAGTCCCACTCCAGCGAATAGGAGGTGAAATCCTCGCGCGGCTGATCGCGCCACTCCAGTTGCCAGCGACTGATCTCGGTGACCAGGTCGAAACGCCCGAGTTCGTCGTCCCAGAACTGGTAGCCGGGGCCGGTTCCCAGCGCGCTCTGGCGCTCCAGGTTGTCGATCGCATCGTGCTTCTGCGAATAGCTGCCGCGCCAGAACCAGTGTTCGTCGAAGAAGCGATCGAGGTCGTAGTCCAGCTCCCAGTTGTCCTCGACCTTGCGCCCGTCCTTCTTTTCCCGCTCCACTTCCCCCGCCAGCACGTGGCGCCAGGCACCGTGGCGAAGCCGGGTATCGCCCTTGAGCTTCCATTCGTCCTTGTCGCTGTCGTTGCGCTTGCTATCCAGCTTGACGTCGAGATTGCCCTCCCAGACCAGGTCCTCCACCAGCGGTCGCGGCGGCACCATCTGGCGAATACTGGCCAGCGGGACGGTATGGCTGCCGCCATCGACGATCCGCACCATGCCCTTGCCCGCCGCCTCCAGGGTTCGGCTACGCTGCCCGGATACGCCCTGCTGCTTGATCAGCAGGGGTTTGTCGGAACTGATGGTGTCGATATCCTTCCAATCGATCAGCACCTGGCCGGCATAACGGGTCTTCAGCGCCAGCTTGCCGCCGTCCATCAGCACGATCTCGCCGGACAGGCGGTCGCCGTTGTCCAGCCATACGGTGTCGGCCAGCGCGGGGCCGGCCAGGAGCATCACGACGATTGAACAGAGGGCTCTGAGCGACATGGGCGTTCACAAGGCGGACAGGAAAGGGAAAACCGATGAGCATGCATGGGCCGGCAGCGACCCGGCAAGTGCCCAGGCGCGCCGCGAGGCCCTGTACCTGGTGCTGGCGCAGGTGCCGCCGGGGCAGGTGGTCAGCTACGGGCAACTGGCCGAACTGGCCGGCCTAGGCCGCGCCGCCCGCTGGGTCGGCAGGACGCTCAGCCAGTTGCCGGTGGATACCCGCCTGCCCTGGCATCGGGTTCTCGGCGCCGGCGGTCGCATCAGCCTGCCGGCGGACAGTCCCGGCGGTCGCGAACAACGCGCACGCTTGCGCGAGGAAGGCGTTCTCCTGCACAACGACAGGGTGGACATACGTCGGCATGGCTGGCTTACAGCGAAGTAGAGCGGTTAGAGTGCGCGTTATTTTTTGCGGAACGGTTACCCCATGACTCAGCAATCCTGGCGAGAGGCCCTGGTCGCCTACAAGTCTCCCGCCAGCCTGGCCCTCCTGCTGCTCGGCTTCGCCGCCGGCCTGCCGACCATGCTGGTGTTCAACACCCTGTCGGTGTGGCTGCGCGAAGCCGGCGTGGCGCGGGATACCATCGGTTTCGCCAGTTGGCTGGGGCTGGTGTACGCCTTCAAGTGGGTCTGGTCGCCGATGCTCGACCAGTGGCGCCTGCCCTTCGTCGGCCGTCTCGGCCGGCGCCGTTCCTGGCTGGTGTTCTCGCAGGTGCTGATCGCCCTGGGACTGCTCGGCATGGCCCTGTGCAATCCGCAGAGCCACCTGCCCTGGCTGATCGGCCTGGCCCTGCTGGTGGCGTTCGCCTCCGCCACCCAGGACATCGCGATCGACGCCTACCGCCTGGAAATCGCCGAGGATAGCCGCCAGGCCGCCCTCGCTGCCTGCTACATGACCGGCTACCGCGCGGCGATCCTGCTGGCCAGCGCCGGCGCGCTGATTCTCGCCGAATGGTTCGGCTCCACCAGCCTCAACTACAGCCAGTCGGCCTGGGGCCTGACCTATGCGTTGTTCGCCCTGCTGATCCTGCCTGGGCTGGTCACCAGCCTGCTGATCCGCGAGCCGGCGGTGGACGTGCCGATCCACGTCAACCCGTCGCGTTTCGACTTCAACCACCAACTGCTCTCGGTGCTCCTGCTGCTGATCCTGCTGATCTCGCTGCCGGCGATGATCACCGCCCTCCTCGACCGCGCCTGGCCGCGCGCCGGCCTCTACGCGCTGCTCATGGGGATCTGCCTGTCGCCGTGGGGACGCCAGCAGATCCGCCCGGTCCGCGAACTGCTCGCCACCGTGCGCAGGCCGCTGCTGGTGGCGGCGCGCGGCAAGGAAGTGCCGCTGTTCGATTTCGTCCACCAGGCGGTCTCGGTGATGGTGCTGATCATCCTCCTCGTCACCGTCACCGCCATGTGCCGCGCCTACTACTCCGGCGCCTGGCCGCGCGGCACGCTGTTCCTGCTGATCGCCGCGTCCTGCCTGTCGGCACCCGGACGCCTGCTGATGGCCCCGGTGCTGACGCCGATCACCGAGTTCGTCCAGCGCTATCGCTGGCAGGCCCTGCTGCTGCTCGGCCTGATCTCCACCTATCGCCTGTCGGACACGGTGATGGGGGTGATGGCCGGGGTCTTCTACATCGACATGGGCTTCTCCAAGGAAGTCATCGCCAGTGTCAGCAAGGTCTTCGGCGTACTCATGACCCTGATCGGCGCCGCCGCCGGCGGGGTGCTGATCGCCCGCTTCAGCATCCTCTCCATCCTGTTCATCGGCGGTGCCGCTTCGGCTGCCACCAACCTGCTGTTCGCCATGCTCGCCCAGCTCGGCCCGCTGCACGCCGAGGCCCTGCCCAGCCATGACGTGATCAGCCTGGTGATGGCGCTCGAGCCGCACGTGCTGATGCTGGTGATGACCATCACCCTCGACAACTTCAGCGGCGGCCTCGCCGCCTCGGCCTTCGTCGCCTACCTGTCGAGCCTGACCAACCTGAAGTTCTCCGCCACCCAGTACGCCATGCTCAGCTCGACCATGCTCCTGCTGCCGCGCTTCATCGGCGGCTACTCCGGAACCATGGTCGAGAGCCTCGGCTACGAGCACTTCTTCTACGTCACCGCGGTGATGGGCATTCCCACCCTGCTGCTGATCGGCTGGTTGTGGCTGCGCCGCGCGCCGTCCAGCGAGACGCCGGCGCCGGGACACCAGAACGCCGAGCAGCACTGAGGCGAGAATGAAAAAGGCCGGCATTCGCCGGCCTTTTTCGTGGATCGCACGGACCTCAGTCGGCCATCGCGCCCTGCACAACCTTGACCACCCGCTGCGGGAAGGGAATGCCGATACCTTCCTTGCCCAGCGCGTCGCGGGCCTTTTCGTTGAACATGAACATCACGTCCCAGTAGTCGGCGTTCTTCACCCAGACCCGCAGGGACAGGGTAATCGCGCTTTCGCCGAGATTGGAAACCACCGCCACCGGTGCCGGGTCCTTCAGAACCCGCGGATCGTCGGCCATGGCCAGGAGAATGTTCTGCGCATTCTTCAGGTCGGCGTCGTAGTCGATGCCGACGTCGAAGATCACCTTGCGCAGCGGCTCGGCGGAGTAGTTGGTCACCGTTCCGTTGGACAGCGCCCCGTTGGGCACGATGATCCGCTTGTTGTCGCCGCTACGCAGCACGGTGTGGAAGATCAGGATCGAATCCACGGTGCCGGCCACGCCCTGTGCCTCGATCCAGTCGCCGACCTTGAACGGGCGGAACAGCAGGATCAGCACGCCGCCGGCGAAGTTAGCCAGGCTGCCCTGCAGGGCCAGGCCGATGGCCAGGCCGGCGGCGCCGATGGCGGCGACGAAGCTGGTGGTCTGGATGCCGATCATGGAAGCCACGCTGACCACCAGCAGGATCTTCAGGACGATGCTCACCAGGCTGCCGACGAAGCCTTGCAGGGTGCGGTCGACGCTGCGCCTGGCGAGCAGGCCGCCGACCCGGCCGGTCAGGGTGTTGATCAGCCACCAGCCGATCGCCAGGGTCAGCAGCGCCAGGGCGACCTTGCCGCTGTACTCCAGCACGATCGGCAGCCAGGACTCGGTCTGCTGCACCAGTCGGTCGTAGTTCAATTCCATGCATTACCTCCATTTCTCGAAAAAACACCCCTCCCTTCCGCAACGGAAACGGGACGGGCTTGCAGATTCCTGCCCGGACGCCGTGGGGCGACGTTTCCGGGCCTGGATACGAATCGGCGCAGCGCGGACGAACCGACGCTGCGCCGACAGGGGCGGACAACGCGGGAGAGGTCGCGGCGGCGCTACTCCCTATTGCGATGCCCGGGATGGCGAGAGGTTCCGAAAAACCTCGTCAATCGCGGAAGTTGGTGAACTGCAACGGCATGCCGAGGGATTCGCCGCGCAGCAGGGCGATGGCCTCCTGCAGATCGTCACGCTTCTTGCCGGTGACGCGCACCTGCTCGCCCTGGATGGCGGCCTGGACCTTGAGCTTGCGCTCCTTGATCAGACCAACGATCTTCTTCGCCAGGTCCTTGTCGATGCCCTCGCGGAAGTTGACGTCCTGCTTGACCACCTTGCCCGACGGGTAGGCATCCTTGATCTCCATGCACTGGCTGTCGACCTTGCGCTTGACCAGGTTGGAACGCAGGATGTCGAGCATCTGCTCGAGCATGAAATCGGCTTCGGCGGTGAGGGTCACCGACTTGTCCTTGGCTTCGAAACTGCATTTGCCTTTCAGGTCGAAACGGCGATCCAGTTCCTTGATGGCGTTGTCCACGGCGTTGGTCAACTCGTGTTTGTCCAGTTCGGACACCACGTCGAACGAAGGCATGTCATCTCTCCAGATGGACGGCGCGACAGGGTTCACAGACGGAACCGCGCCTGGCTTGACGGTAAAAAATGCCCGCCCATTATAACCGAGCCCTCGCGAGCGAATGCCCGCCGGTGTGGCGGAGACCGACGATTTCTTCCCGATGGCGCGCGCGACCGCGGCCGGGACCCGGCCTCCCGCGACGAACCGGGCCCTTGCCGGCAGCGTACCGGCGCCCATCCTCTTCTCGAGTCCGTTCATGCCCAACCCCGATCTCAGCATCCTGGTCGTCGACGACGCCAAGTTTTCCAGCGCCATGATCGGCCGCGCCCTCAGCCAGGCCGGCTACCAGGACATCCGCTTCGCCAGCAGCGCCAGCGAGGCCCTGCAGCAGCTCGAACAACGCCCGGTCAGCGTGCTCCTGGCCGACTGGCTGATGCCGGAGATGGACGGCCTGGAACTGACCGCCCGGGTCCGCCAACTGGACGAAAGCATCAACCACTACACCTACATCGTCCTGCTCACCGGCAAGGAAGGCGAGAACGTCCTCGGCGAGGCCTTCGACCGCGGCGTCGACGACTTCGTCAGCAAGGCCGCGATGAACGAGCAACTGGTGCCGCGCATCTACGCAGCCGACCGCCTGTGCAACACCCTGCAACGGTTGCTGGTGGAAAACCGCCTGCTCACCGAAAACATCGCGCGGATGGAAGAACGCAACCTGGTGGATACCCTCACCGGCCTCGGCAATCCCCGCTACCTGCGACAGAAGCTGGCCGACAGCCTGCGCCAGGTGGAAACCCGCGGTGGAGCGTTGTGCTACCTGCTGGTCGGCATGCCCGAGGCACCGGTCCTGCGCCAGCGGCACGGCGAGGCCTTCCATCGCGAGCTGCTGCTCGGCGTGGCCAGGCGCCTGCAACAGCTGGTCCGGCCGCTGGATGTGCTGGTGCGCCTGGACGAGCAGCATTTCGCCCTGATCACCCTGGTGGAGGACCTGCACGAATGCTCGTCGAGCAGCTTCAAGCGGCTGCACGACGGGCTCAACCTGAAGGCCTTCAAGACCAGCGAAGGCTTCATCAGCCTGAAAGCCGGCATCGCCATGCTCGGCCTCGACAGCGGGGCATTGCCGCTGGGCATCGACGAACTGCTGCAGCGCACCGAGGCCCTGTTGCCCGATGCCTATGCCAGCGGCAGGATCGCAACCTGCCGGCTACCGGCACTGCGCTAGACTTCGCCCTATCGTCAGCCATTCGCAGTAGCCACCATGACCTGGCATATCCTCGGCGCCGGTAGCCTCGGCAGCCTCTGGGCCGCGCGCCTCGGGCGCGCCGGCCTGCCCGTCCGCCTGATCCTGCGCGACCGCCAGCGCCTGCGCCGCTACCAACAGGCCGGCGGACTGAGCCTGGTGGAAGACGGCCAGGCCAGCCTCTACCCGATCGCCGCGGAAACCCCGGACGGCGGGCAACCCATCCAGCGCCTGCTGCTGGCCTGCAAGGCCTACGACGCGGAGGAAGCCGCCTCCAGCGTGGCCCATCGCCTGGCCGGCAACGCCGAACTGCTGTTGCTGCAGAACGGCCTGGGCAGCCAGCAGGCGGTCGCCGCCCGCCTGCCGCGCAGCCGCTGCCTGTTCGCCTCCAGCACCGAAGGCGCGTTCCGCGATGGCGATTTCCGCGTGGTCTTCGCCGGCCGGGGGCACACCTGGCTCGGCGATCCGCGCGACACAAGCGCCCCCGCCTGGCTGGCGCAGCTGTCCCAGGCCGGGATCCCGCACAGCTGGAGCGACGACATCCTCGAACGGCTGTGGCGCAAGCTGGCCCTGAACTGCGCGATCAACCCGCTGACCGTCCTCCACGATTGCCGCAACGGCGGCCTGCGGCAGCACCCGGAAGAGATCGCCGCGCTTTGCGACGAACTCGGCCAGTTGCTCCACGCCAGCGGCTACGACGCCGCCGCCAGGAGCCTGCTGGAGGATGTCCGGGCGGTGATCGACGCCACCGCGGCCAACTATTCCTCGATGCATCAGGACGTCACCCGCGGCCGGCGCACGGAAATCGGCTACCTGCTCGGCTACGCCTGCCAGCACGGGCAGCGCCTGGGACTACCGCTGCCGCGCCTGGGAACCTTGCTCGCCCGCCTCCAGGCCCATCTGCGCCAGCGCGGTTTGCCCGACCGCTAAAGCGCGTTACCCTGCCCGCCATTCCTTTTCGCCGCGGACCGCCAGAGCCCATGAACCTGCGCCAGCGCCTCGACAACCTGCCCGTAGGGCAGAAACTGCTCGCCGCCCTGCTGATCCTGCTGGCTACCGTGCTGCTGGTGGCCAACCTGGCGTTCATCAGCGCCGCCTACTGGATTTCCCAGGAGAGCGTCGCCCCCCAGGCGATGCAGACCATCGGCCGGCTGATCGCCAACCCGGCGCTCAGCCAGCCGGCACTCAGTTCGCCGCAGACCGCCGAGGTCCTGCTGCGCCAGCTCAACGATTACCAGCCGTTGCGCGCCGCGGCCCTGTACGACAGCAATGGGCTGATGCTGGCCGACCTGCAACGCGGCGACACCCTCAAGCTGCCGGCCCGCCTGGACCGCCTGGAGCACTGGAGGCGCGGCGAGTACCGCCTCAACGCGCTGATCGAACTGCCCCAGGAAAACGCCCGCCCCGGCTACCTGCTGCTGGTGGCCAGCGGTGAACTGCCGAGCGCGTTCTACACCGGAACCCTCACCGCCAGCCTGGCGATCCTCGGCGTCAGCGTGCTGCTCTGGCTGCTGGTGGCGCAGCAGATACGCCGCCTGATCACCCGGCCGATCCGCGATCTCGAGGAACTGTCGCGGCAGGTCACCCGCGAGGAGAACTACGCCCTCCGCGCCCAGCGCGGCAACGGCGACGAGATCGGCCGCCTGGCCGACGCGTTCAACACCATGCTGACCCGCATCGAGGCCCGCGAGCAGCAGCTCAAGCGCGCCCGCGACGATGCCCAGGAAGCGGTCGAGCAGGCCCAGAGCCTGGCCGAGGAAACCCGCCGCTCGAACCGCAAGCTGGAACTGGAAGTGCAGGTGCGCAGCAAGATCGAGAAGAAGCTCACCGGTTTCCAGCACTACCTCAACAGCATCATCGACTCCATGCCTTCGGCGCTGATCGCGGTGGACGAGCAACTCTACGTCACGCAGTGGAACCAGGAGGCCAGCCAGCTTTCCGGCACCAGCCTGGACGATGCGGTCAACCAGCCGGTGTTCCTCGCCTTTCCCTCGCTCAAGCCGTTCCTTCCGCAGCTCACCCGGGCTGCCGAGAAGCACAGCGTGGAGCGTGTCGAACGGGTCACCTGGGCGCTGATCGACACGCCACGCCACTACGCCCTGACCTTCTACCCGCTGATGGGCGGCACCGGCCGCGGCGCGGTGATCCGCATCGACGACATCACCCAGCGGCTGAGCCTGGAAGAAGTGATGGTGCAATCGGAGAAGATGCTCTCGGTCGGCAGCCTCGCCGCCGGCATGGCCCACGAGATCAACAACCCGCTCGGCGCGATCCTGCACAACGTGCAGAACATCAAGCGGCGCCTGTCCCCGGAGCTGGCGAAGAACGTCGAGCTGGCGGCCGAGGTCGGAGTGCCGCTGGAAGACATCAATCACTACCTCGACGGCCGCGACATCCCGCGCCTGCTGGAAGGCATCCAGCACGCCGGCTCGCGGGCAGCGAAGATCGTCACCCACATGCTCGCCTTCAGCCGCCGCAGCCACCGGCAGATGACCGCTTGCGAACTGCCCGCACTGCTCGAACAGGCGGTGGAAATCGCCGGTAACGACTTCGACCTGGCCGAAGGCTTCGACTTCAAGTCGTTGCAGATCGTCCACGAGTTCGACCCCAACCTCGGCCCGGTGCCGGTGATCGCCAACGAGGTCGAGCAGGTCCTGCTCAACCTGCTGAAGAACGCCGCCCAGGCCATCCACCAGCGCGACGACGAAGAGGAAGGCGAACAGGGCCGGATCGTCCTGCGCACGCGCCTGACGCCGCCCTGGGCGGAAGTCCAGGTGGAAGACAACGGCAGCGGCATGCCCGAACTGGTGCGCAAGCGTATCTTCGAGCCGTTCTTCACCACCAAGGAAGTCGGCCAGGGCACCGGTCTCGGCCTGTCCGTCTCGTATTTCATCATCACCAACAATCACAAGGGCCAGATGGAAGTACGCTCGGAACTGGGCCGCGGCACCTGCTTCAGCATCCGCCTGCCGCTGGAAAGCTCCGAAGCGGTCGCCCCGGCACAAGCCAAGGCCCTGCCGCCCGCTCTGCCGCAACCCGGTAGCAGCCTGCGGCGGGGCGACGAAGAGGAAGGTTGAATCCATGGGCAATCGATTGTCGAAGATCTACACCCGTACCGGCGACCGCGGCGAGACCGGCCTGGCCGGCGGACGCCGGGTGCCCAAGAGCCATCCACGCATCAAGGCGATCGGCGCGGTGGACGAATTGAACAGCCAGTTGGGCCTGCTCCTTGCCGAGTTGCTGGAAGCGCGTGGCGCACATCCCGGCCTGGAGGAGATCGTCCAGGCGCTGGCGCCGGTGCAACACCGCCTGTTCGACCTCGGCGGGGAGCTGGCGATGCCGGAGTATCGGGCCCTGGACGAGACGGAAGTGGCACGCCTGGAAAGCTGCATCGACCGCTGGAACGACGAGTTGGGCCCGCTGAAGAATTTCATCCTCCCCGGCGGTTCCCGCCTGGTCGCCCAGGCCCATGTCTGCCGCAGCCTGGCGCGCAGTGCCGAACGGCGCTGCCAGGCGCTGGACCAGGAGGAAACGCTGGAGGGCGTCGGCCTGTGCTACCTGAACCGGCTCTCCGACCTGCTGTTCGTCGCCGCCCGCGCCATCGCCCGGCGCCAGGGCGTGGCGGAGATTCTCTGGGAGGCGGCGGCAAAACCGGACTGACGGCGAGCGAGGGCTCGGCATCGAGACGAAAAAAAGGAGGCCGAAGCCTCCTTTTTTCTTCATTCCACCGTCAAAGGCCGCCCGGCCAGAACGCACGGATACCCGCCACGCCCTGGGCTCCATGCTCCCAAGCCTGCTCGGCTTGCTGCGGACCGAGGCCACCCAGCAGGTAGACCGGCTGGTTGAAGCCGGCGATCAGTTCGGCGGCCTTGTCCCAACCCAGCGCCGGCTCGCCGGGATGGCTCTCGGTCGGCTGTACCGGCGAAAGGGTGACGAACTCCACTCCCATCGAGGCAGCCAGGGCCAGTTCCTCCGCGTCGTGGCAGGAGGCGGCCAGCAGGCGCCCTTCGGGGAACGGCCGACCGGCGCTGGCGTATTTGCGCAGTTGAGCGGAGGTCAGGTGCCAACCGGCAGCCGGGAAGTCGCCCAGCCACTCCAGCGGGCCTTTCAGCATCAGTTGCGCCTTGCCGGCGCAGAGTCCCTGGATATCGATGGCGAGATCGCGGTATTCGGGACTGAACATGTTCGGCGCGCGCAACTGGATCAGGCGGATGCCCGCCTCCACCGCCTTGCGTACGCCGCTGATCAGCTCGCCCGGCTCCAATCCGTCCGGGGTGATCAGGTAGTGCGCCGGCAGGCGCGCGGCCTGGACGATCGGCGCGTTGGCGGCGGGGAACTCGTAGTCGGCCAGCTCGCGCGGCTCCACCCAGGCCAGCGGTTGGCCCTCGGCGCCGTGGGCTTCGCCGGAAAACCCGTCGACCTCCCAGACATCGAGCAAGACGTGCTTGTCGGCATAGTCGTGCCGGACCTGGATCAGCGGCCGGGCCCGCTCGACACGGATGCCCAGTTCCTCTTCCAGCTCACGGGCCAACGCCGCGCGCACCGGCTCGCCGTCCTCCACCTTGCCCCCGGGAAACTCCCACAGGCCGCCCTGGTGCTTGTCTTCCGGCCGCCGGGCGATCAGCACCCGGCCATCGGAGCCACGAATCACGGCCGCGGCGACATGTACTCGTTTCACGGATCATCTCCTCGCTACTGCCGTCACGCACCGCAAGCGGCGGACGGCCATCAACTACCGGCCTGCTCGCGCAATGCCGCGTCGTACCAGGCGCGGAACGCAGGCCACTGATAAATCGTCTCGACATAGGTCCGGGCGATATCCGGCAACTCCACCGCATAACTGCGGAAACGCGCCGCCACCGGTGCGTAGAACGCATCCGCCAGGCTGGCGTGGCCGAACAGGAACGGACCGTCCTGGCCGAAGCGCCGCCGGCAATCCGCCCAGGCTTCGCAGATACGTTGAATATCCTGTCGTGTCGCCTCGGACAATTCCACCAATGGCTGCTGGCGCCGCAGGTCCATCGGCAGCTCGCCGCGCAACGCGGCGAAACCGCTGTGCATTTCCGCGCAAACCGAACGGGCCAGCGCCCGCGCCGCCTCGCCGCGCGGCCACAGGTGGGCCTCGGGGAAGCGCTCGGCGAGGTACTCGGCGATGGCCAGGGAATCCCAGATGTCGCCATCCTCGCTTTTCAGCAAGGGCACCTTGCCGGTCGGCGAATATTGCAGGATCCGCTCCCGGGTATCGGGCCGCCCCAGCGGGACGAGGATCTCGTCGAACGCCGCCCCGCTCATGCGCAGGGCCAGCCAGCCCCGCAGCGACCAGGACGAGTCATTGCGATTGCCAATCACGATGGTCAGGGCCATGCGCCTCTCCTCTTCGGCCGCCCGACGCGGACGGCCATGCACCAGAGAACTTAAGAGGCGCACGGACCGATGGCAAATTCCCGATTTTCATCCATCGATGAAGGATCGGAATGCCTGGCTTCAGGTGCGGTACTCTGCGTTGATCTTCACGTATTCGTGGGACAGGTCGGTGGTCCAGATGGTCTCGCTGTAGGTGCCGCGTCCCAGTTCGATGCGGATGCCGATCTCGGCCTGGGCCATCACCGCCGCGCCCTGTTCCTCGGTGTAACTGGCCGCCCGGCCGCCACGGCTGGCGATACAGACGTCGCCAAGGAACACGTCGATCTTGCTCACGTCCAGATTGGCCACGCCGGCACGTCCGACCGCGGCGAGAATGCGTCCCCAGTTCGGGTCGGAGGCGAACAGCGCGGTCTTGATCAGCGGCGAGTGGGCCACGGCATAGCCGACATCCAGGCACTCCTGGTGGGTGGCGCCGCCGTTGACCTGAACAGTGACGAACTTGGTCGCGCCCTCGCCGTCGCGAACGATGGCCTGGGCCAGCTCCATGGAAACCTCCAGTACCGCTTGCTTCAACGCGGCGAACAGCGCGCCGCTGGCCTGGGTGACTTCCGGCAGCGCCGCGCGACCGGTGGCGATCAGCATGCAGCAGTCGTTGGTGGAGGTATCGCCGTCGATGGTGATGCGGTTGAAGGACTTGTTGGCGGCGTCGCGCAACAGATCCTGCAGCACGCCCTGGGCGACCTTGGCGTCGGTGGCGATATAACCGAGCATGGTCGCCATGTTCGGCTTGATCATCCCGGCGCCCTTGCTGATCCCGGTGACGGTCACGGTCACGCCATCGTGCACGAACTGGCGGCTGGCGCCCTTGGGCAGGGTATCGGTGGTCATGATCCCCGCGGCAGCTTCGGCCCAGTGGTCCTCGGCCAGGTCGGCCAGGGCCGCAGGCAACGCCGCCTCGATCTTGGCCACCGGCAGGGGCTCGCCGATCACCCCGGTGGAATATGGCAGCACCGAAGTCTCGGCGACCCCGGCCAGTTCGGCGAGCTTGGCGCAGGTTTGCGCAGCGGCGGGGAGGCCGGCCTCGCCGGTACCGGCGTTGGCGTTGCCGGTATTGGTCAGCAGGTAGCGCACCTCACCGAGGAAACGCTGTTTGGCCAGGGTCACCGGCGCGGCACAGAACGCGTTCAGGGTGAACACCCCGGCCACGCTGGAGCCTTCGGCGCAGCGCATGACCACCACGTCTTTGCGCCCCGGTCGCTTGATGCCGGCGGAAGCGATGCCGAGTTCGAAACCGGGGACCGGGTGCAGGGTGGACAGGGGGCCAAGACCGACAGCCATGGGAACGCGCTCCTTTACCAAACAGTGGACTCGATGCCGTCTGCGACGGCGTGACGGAAAACGCATCGGCGCCGGGCTGGCGCCAATTCGAACAAACGCCGCGAGCGGCAGGACCGGTCGCGGCGTTGGTGAACCAGGCGGGAAGCTTAGTCCAGCTGCCCGTGGCAGTGCTTGTATTTCTTGCCGGAACCGCACGGGCAAGGCTCGTTGCGGCCGATCTTCTGCTCGTTGCGCACAGGCTCGAGCGGCACGACCGGAGCCGGGCCCTCGGGAAGCTCTTCTTCCTCGCCGGCCACGGCCTGCTCCATCGAGGGAGCCTCGGCGTGCTGGAACTGCATGCGCTTGGCCAGTTCCTCCGCCTCGCGACGCAGGCGGGCCTCCTCTTCGGCCGGGTCTTCGCGACGGACCTGGACGTGGGACAGCACGCGGATGGTGTCGCGCTTGATCGAGTCCAGCAGCTCCTGGAACAGGGTGAAGGACTCGCGCTTGTATTCCTGCTTCGGATTCTTCTGCGCGTAGCCACGCAGGTGGATGCCGTGCCGCAGGTGGTCCATGGTCGACAGGTGGTCCTTCCACAGGTCGTCCAGTACCCGCAGCAGCATCTGCTTCTCGAAGGCGCGCAGGGCTTCGGCGCCGGCCAGCTCTTCCTTCTCGTAGTAGGCGGCGACGATCTGCTCGAGGATCTTGCTACGCAGGGTTTCCTCGTACAGCTTGTCGTCTTCGTCCAGCCACTGCTGGATCGGCAGGCGCACGGCGAAGTCGCTGTACAGCGCAGCCTCCAGGCCTTCGATGTCCCACTGCTCGGGCAGCGACTGCGGCGGAATGTGCTGGTTGATGGTGGCGCTGAGGGTTTCCTCGCGGAATTCCTTGATGGTCTCGCCCACGTCCTCTGCCGACAGCAGGGTATTGCGCATGTGGTAGATCACCTTGCGCTGCTCGTTGGCTACGTCATCGAATTCCAGCAGTTGCTTGCGGATGTCGAAGTTGCGCCCTTCGACCTTGCGCTGGGCCTTCTCGATGGCGTTGGTCACCATGCGGTGCTCGATCGCCTCGCCGGACTGCATGCCCAGCGCCTTCATGAAGTTCTTCACCCGGTCGGAGGCGAAGATCCGCATCAGGTTGTCTTCCAGCGACAGGTAGAAGCGGCTGGAACCCGGGTCGCCCTGACGACCGGCACGGCCGCGCAACTGGTTGTCGATCCGGCGGGATTCGTGGCGCTCGGAGGCGATCACGTGCAGGCCGCCCGCCTCGATCACCTGCTGGTGGCGCTTCTGCCATTCGGCCTTGATCTGGGCGATCTGCTCCTCGGTGGGGTTCTCCAGGGCCGCGACTTCGACTTCCCAGTTGCCGCCGAGGAGGATGTCGGTACCGCGGCCGGCCATGTTGGTGGCGATGGTCACCGAACCGGGCGCGCCAGCCTGGGCGATGATCTCGGCTTCCTTCTCGTGGTACTTGGCGTTGAGCACCTTGTGCTCGATGCCTGCCTCTTGCAACAGCTTGGAAACGTACTCGGAACTCTCGATCGACGCGGTGCCGACCAGGATCGGCCGGCCGAGGGCCTGGCACTGCTTGATGTCGGTGATGATCGCCGCGTACTTCTCTTCCTGGGTCAGGTAGACCAGGTCGTTGAAGTCCTTGCGCGCGATCGGCCGGTGGGTCGGGATCACCACCACGTCGAGACCGTAGATCTGGCGGAACTCGAAGGCCTCGGTATCGGCGGTGCCGGTCATGCCGGCCAGCTTGTTGTACAGGCGGAAGTAGTTCTGGAAGGTGGTGGAGGCCAGGGTCTGGCTCTCGGCCTGGATCGGCAGGCCTTCCTTCGCCTCGATGGCCTGGTGCAAGCCCTCGGACAGGCGACGGCCAGGCATGGTGCGGCCGGTGTGCTCGTCGATCAGGAGGATCTGGTCGCCCTGGACGATGTACTCGACGTTGCGGTGGAACAGGGTGTGCGCGCGCAGCGCTGCGTAAACGTGGGTCAGCAGGCTCAGGTTGTGCGCCGAGTAGAGGCTCTCGCCTTCGCCGAGCAGGCCGTTCTGGCTCAGCAGGTCCTCGATGAACTGGTGGCCCTGCTCGTTGAGTTCGACCTGGCGGGTCTTCTCGTCGATGCTGTAGTGGCCTTCCTCGGTCGGCTTGCCCTCGACCTCTTCGACCTGGCGCTTGAGACGCGGGATCAGCTTGTTGATCTTGATGTACAGCTCGGAGCTGTCTTCGGCCTGGCCGGAGATGATCAGCGGGGTACGCGCCTCGTCGATGAGGATCGAGTCCACTTCGTCGACCACGGCGAAGTTCAGCTCGCGCTGGAACTTGTCGTCCAGGCTGAAGGCCATGTTGTCGCGCAGGTAATCGAAGCCGAATTCGTTGTTGGTGCCGTAGGTGATGTCGGCGGCGTAGGCGGCGCGCTTGTCTTCCGGCGGCTGGAAGGGAGTGACCACGCCGACGCTGAGGCCGAGGAACTCGTACAGCGGGCGCATCCAGTTGGCGTCGCGGCGCGCCAGGTAGTCGTTCACCGTGACCACGTGCACGCCCTTGCCGGACAGCGCGTTGAGGTAGACCGGCAGGGTGCCCACCAGGGTCTTGCCCTCGCCGGTACGCATTTCGGCGATCTTGCCGTCGTGCAGGGTCATGCCACCGATCAGCTGGACGTCGAAGTGGCGCATGCCCATCACCCGCTTGCCAGCCTCGCGAACCACGGCGAAGGCTTCGGGCAGCAATTGGTCGAGCGTTTCGCCCTTGGCGTAGCGCTGCTGGAATTCAGCCGTTTTCGCCTTCAACTGCTCGTCGGAGAGCGCCACCATCTGGGGCTCGAGCGCATTGATGGCCTGTACAGCCTTGGCCATGCGCTTTACATCACGCTCGTTCTTGCTTCCAAAGAGTTTCTTCAACAAAGGCGCAAACATATCGACTTGGTCATCCACACGTGGGGAATGGAAGGCTCACCCATCCGGCGGCCCGTGCCGATCAACGGCATGAAAGGGAACATTCTACCCGGAAACGGGTATGAGAAAAGTACAGCAGATCAATGCGCGTCGCTCACTCGGAAACAGACGCGCGTGCGATGAAGCTTTGCGGATTCATTACCCGGCCATCCTTCATCACTTCGAAATGTACGTGGTAGCCGGTGGAGCGTCCGGTGCTGCCGACCTTGGCCAGCACCTGGCCGCGCTTGACCAGGTCACCGACCTCGACCAGGTTCTTCTGGTTATGGGCATACAACGTGGTGTAGCCATCGGCGTGCCCGACCTCGACCACGTTGCCATAGCCGTTCTTGCGCCCGGACCAGGTCACCACCCCCGCCGCCACGGCCACCACGTCGCTGCCGGCCGGCGCGGCGAAGTCGATGCCCTTGTGCATGCTCAGGCGGCCGCTCACCGGATTGACCCGGCGCCCGAACGGCGAGGAGATGTAGCCCTGGCGCACCGGCTGGCCGGCCAGGTAGGTCGACTGGCTGATGTGCTTGTCGGAGAGCAGTTGCTCCAGCACCTCGAGCTGCTGCTCGCGGGTATCCAGGCGTGCCGCCAGTTCGTCCAGCGTCGCCATGAACGACGGCGGGGCATAGGCGCTGCCCTCCAGCGGTTCGTCGACGCCACCCTGGCCGACGCTCAGGGAGAAGTCGAACTCGTCGGGGTCGACGTCGGCCAGCTCGGTGAGACGTTCGCCGAGGGCATCCAGCCGAACCAGGCGCGCCTGCAGTTCGCCGAGATGCACGCTCAGTGCGTCCATCTGCCGCTGCGCGTCCTCGCGGGCGCTGCTGATCTCGGCGCTCTGCGCCTGCAGCGCGGCATCGACTTCGATGCCGGCCACCGGAGCCGGCGCGCGGAACAGCCAGGCGCCCATGAAGCCCCCGGCCAACAGGCTGGCACCGACCACGCAGGCCCCGGCCAGCATCAGCAACCGCGGCTGCAGATGGACGGAGCGAGCGGCCCCATGGTGCCGGCTCAGAAAAATGATGTGCATGACTTATCCTTCATACGGGCCGGCAGTAGCGAAACGCTTTCTGCTACCATTCCGACTCAGTAACCCCCAGGCTTCCCGCCATGTCTTTTCGTCCCTTGCCCGCCCAGGCATCGACCCAGTTGCTGCGCCAGGCCAGGCCGCTGCAGATGCTGTTCGCCGAAGCCCAGCGCATCTGCCGCCTGCAGCAACTGCTGGAAAGCCAGTTGCAACCGGCGGCGCGCCCGTACTGCCATGTGGCTTCGTGGCGCGGCGGTTGCCTGCTGCTGATCGTCACCGATGGCCACTGGGCCACACGCCTGCGCTATCAGCAGCGGCGCCTGCAGCGGCAGCTGCAGGCTTTCGAAGAATTCGCGAACTTAGCGAAAATCCTTTTCAAGGTGCAACCCACCACGTCCACACAACGTGCGGCACGTCGCAGCTTGACCCTGTCTGCCGTCGCGGCGGAAAACCTTCGCGAATCCGCCGAGATCGTCGGCAATCCACGCCTGCGGGAAGCGCTCGAGCGGTTGGCAAGCCGCGCCGAGAAAAGCCGGCAAGAATAAATCCCGAAATAAAAAGAGGCCACCCTGAGGTGGCCTCCAAATATGGAAAGGAGAGTTTTCCTACACTGCCGCCGCCGGGCGCATATAGGAAATAGGCGCGGTACGCGCGTCTTCGAAGGTCACCACTTCCCAAGCATCCTTGTCTGCGATCAACGTACGCAGCAGTTGGTTGTTCAGGGCATGGCCGGACTTGAAGCCACGGAACTCGCCGATAAGACTGTTGCCGAGCAGATACAGGTCGCCGATGGCATCCAGGATCTTGTGCTTGACGAACTCGTCCTCGTAACGCAGGCCGTCTTCGTTGAGCACGCGGTTCTCGTCGACCACGATCGCGTTCTCCACGCTACCGCCGAGTGCCAGGTTCTGCGAACGCAGGTACTCGATGTCGCGCATGAACCCGAAGGTACGGGCGCGGCTGACCTCCTTGACGAAGGAAGTACTGGAGAAATCGACCGAGGCCTGCTGGGTGCGACCACGGAAGACCGGATGATCGAAATCGATCTCGAAGCTGACCTTGAAGCCGTCGAACGGAACGAAGACGGCGCGCTTGTCGCCCTCTTCCACGCTGACTTCGCGCTTGATGCGGATGAACTTCTTGGCAGCTTCCTGCTCTTGCAATCCGGCGGACTGGATCAGGAATACGAACGGACCAGCGCTGCCATCCATGATCGGCACTTCCGAAGCGGACAGCTCGACGTAGGCGTTGTCGATACCCAGGCCGGCCATGGCCGAGAGCAGGTGCTCCACCGTATCCACTTTGACGTCACCCTTGACCAGGGTGGTCGACATGGTGGTTTCGCCGACGTTCTCGGCCCGGGCCGGGATTTCCACGACCGGATCCAGGTCGGTGCGGCAGAACACGATACCGGTGTCCACCGGCGCCGGTTTCAGGGTCAGGTAAACCTTTTCCCCCGAGTGCAGACCGACGCCAGTAGCCCGGATGATGTTCTTCAAGGTGCGTTGTTTGATCATGGCTTTGGCCGCTTAAGCGCTGACTGCGAACTGTTTTCAACAATGGCCGGCGATGATAGCAGAACCGGCCTTTGCTGAACACCAATCACATCTCTACTCCTGATTAATTACTTCAATCGGCCTGACGACGCAGGAACGCCGGGATATCCAGGTAATCCAGGTCATCCTGCGGGTTCAGCTTGGCCGCGGTCGCCGCGCTGCCGTGAGACTGGTTGCGCATCACGGTAGGACGGTCGAGGTCGCGGTAGTTCACCGACTGCTGCTCGCGCTGGGCCGGAGCGGCTGCCTGGGTTGCACTGCCCTGCACGGTGTTGTCGACGACCTTCACCGGCTTCTCCAGGCGCGCGCCCAGGCCGGTGGCGACTACGGTGACGTGCAGTTCATCGCGCATGTCCGCGTCGATCACGGTGCCCACCTTCACAGTGGCGTGCTCGGAAGCGAACTGTTCGATGATGTTGCCGACATCGGAGTACTCGCCCAGGGACAGGTCCGGACCCGCGGTGATGTTCACCAGGATGCCGCGCGCGCCCTGCAGGTTGACGTCTTCCAGCAGCGGGTTGCGGATTGCCGCCTCGGTGGCCTCGCGGGCACGGTTCGGACCGCTGGCGCAGCCGGTACCCATCATCGCCATGCCCATTTCGCTCATGACGGTCTTCACGTCGGCGAAGTCGACGTTGATCATGCCCGGACGCTTGATGATGTCGGAGATACCGCGCACGGCACCGGCCAGCACGTCATCGGCCTTGGCGAAGGCGGCCAGCAGGCTGGCGTCCTTGCCGAGGATGGTCAGCAGCTTCTCGTTCGGGATGGTGATCAGCGAATCGACGCTCTCGGCCAGCGCGCGGATGCCCTCGTCGGCGATCTGCATGCGCTTGCGACCTTCGAACGGGAACGGGCGGGTCACCACCGCGACGGTGAGGATGCCCATTTCCTTCGCCACTTCGGCGATAATCGGCGCGGCGCCGGTACCGGTGCCGCCACCCATGCCGGTGGTGATGAAGACCATGTCGGCGCCTTCCAGCACTTCGGAAATGCGCTCGCGATCTTCCAGAGCCGCCTGACGACCGACTTCCGGATTGGCGCCGGCACCCAGCCCCTTGGTGACGCCCGGGCCGAGTTGCAGAACGGTGCGCGCCGCGATGTTCTTCAGCGCTTGTGCGTCGGTGTTGGCGCAGATGAACTCGACGCCCTCGACGTTGTTCTTGGCCATGTGATTGACGGCGTTGCCGCCACCACCACCTACACCGATCACTTTTATGACGGCGGTTTGTGCGATGTTATCGACCAGTTCAAACATTTCCCCTCTCCTTCCTTTCTAGTTTTGTCGCCTACTGTTACCGCGTTGAATCAGAAATTGCCCTGGACCCAGCGTTTGAGCCGCTCCAGGACAGGTGCCTTGGGTTCGTCGCTGCTGTAGCTGCTGCCTGACACAGACATCGACATGCCATCGGACTGCTTCTGCAGTCCGTACATCAGCAGGCCGACGCCCGTCGAATAGATCGGGTTGCGCACCACGTCGGTGAGGCCCTTCACGCTATACGGCACGCCGAGGCGTACCGGCATGTGGAAGATTTCCTCGGCCAGCTCGACCGCGCCCTCCATCTTCGAGGTGCCGCCGGTGAGGACGATCCCTGCCGGGATCAGGTCCTCGTAGCCGCTGCGGCGCAGCTCGGCCTGGACCAGGGTGAACAGCTCGTCGTAACGAGGCTCGACCACTTCGGCCAGGGCCTGGCGCGACAGTTCGCGCGGCGGCCGGTCGCCGACGCTGGGCACCTTGATGGTCTCGCCGGCACCGGCCAGCTTGGCCAGGGCGCAGGCGTAGCGGATCTTGATCTCTTCCGCGTACTGGGTCGGCGTACGCAGGGCCATGGCGATGTCATTGGTGACCTGGTCGCCGGCGATCGGGATCACCGCGGTATGGCGGATCGCGCCTTCGGTGAAGATCGCGATATCGGTGGTGCCGCCGCCGATATCCACCAGGCACACGCCCAGTTCCTTCTCGTCCTCGGTCAGCACCGAATAGGCCGAGGCCAACTGCTCGAGGATGATGTCGTCGACCTCGAGGCCGCAGCGGCGCACGCACTTCTCGATGTTCTGCGAAGCATTCACCGCGCAGGTCACCACGTGCACCTTGGCTTCCAGGCGCACCCCGGACATGCCCAGCGGCTCGCGCACGCCTTCCTGATTATCGATCACGTAATCCTGGGCCAGGGTATGCAGCACCCGCTGGTCCGCCGGGATCGCCACCGCCTGGGCGGCATCCAGTACCCGTTCGATATCCGCCGGGTTCACCTCGCGATCGCGGATCGCCACGATGCCGTGGGAATTGAGGCTGCGGATGTGGTTGCCGGCGATGCCGACGAACGCCGAGTGGATACGGCAACCGGCCATCTGCTGGGCCTCATCGATGGCGCGCTGGATCGACTGCACGGTGGACTCGATGTTCACCACCACGCCCTTCTTCAGGCCGCGGGACGGATGAGTACCGATGCCAACGACCTCCAGCTGGCCATCGGCCGTCACCTCGCCCACCAGCGCCACCACCTTGGAGGTACCGATGTCGAGGCCGACGATCATCTTGCCGCTCTGCACGCTTGCCATGGTTATTACTGTCTCCTCAACTCACTGCACGGCGCTGGCCGTGGCCACCGTCGCGGGCGTGACCGGCTCGCGCCACG
Organism: Pseudomonas sp. TZ252; assembly: GCF_056110345.1. Lineage (NCBI taxonomy): Bacteria > Pseudomonadati > Pseudomonadota > Gammaproteobacteria > Pseudomonadales > Pseudomonadaceae > Pseudomonas > Pseudomonas sp. TZ252. The sequence continues at coordinate 1,126,052 of NZ_CM148566.1, forward strand.
CAACGGCGAGGCCGTTGGGGTAACGCAGGTCGATCCGCGCAATGTTCGAAATCTGATCTTTGAGTGCCTTGTCGTAGATGCTTACGAAGCGGCGAATCTTGTCTACCACGTGGTCGCGCCCGATCTGGATCTCGACGCCCTGGGCCGTGGTCAGCGCCCAACCGCCGCGATCGCTCATTTCCAGGCGGGCGATGGAGAACCCGAGGGGACGCAGCAACTGGCTGAGTAACTGGTATTGCTGCATCACCTGCTGTTGCGCCCGCTGTGGACCATGCAAGCGGGGCAGATGTTCATAATTCGCCAGTTCCTTTGGCGTAAAAGCCTGTCCCTGGTTGTTCAGCAGCGCTTCGTCGCCCCACCGGGCGATCGGCAGTTGCTCGTCCAGGCGGATCACCACCTGGTCCGGCCACACCCGGCGCACCTCTGCGTGGGCGATCCAGGGCATCTGTTCCAGTTGCCCGCGCATGCCCGCCAGGTCGATGGTGAAGAAGCTCGCCGCCAGGTACGGGGAGATCCGCTGCTGCACCGCGCGCTGGCTGATGTAGCTGAGGTCGCCCTCGACACTGACCTTGGCGATCGGCCGGTCGGCGTACGGCAGGATGTACTCGGCGCCGCGATAGGCGCCATAGCCGAGAACGGCCAGCAACAGCGGCCAAGCCAGGTACTTGAGGAAACTGAAGTCGGCTTTCGGCAGGCGCACGCTCAGCGGTTCCTTGGCCACCAGACGGCTGGCGCCGCGCGGCATCGGCTTGCGCGGAGCGCGGCCGAGTCCACCGGGTTGCTGATGACGGAGCAGTACGCCGTTCATGGCTTATCCCCTCGCCTCGCGGCTATCGGCCAGGATCGCCAGCACCAGTTGCTGGAAATCCAGGCCGGCGGCCCGCGCGGCCATAGGCACCAGGCTGTGGTCGGTCATGCCTGGTGCGGTGTTGACTTCAAGCAGCCAGAAACGCCCTTCGGCGTCCTGCATCACGTCCGCCCGCCCCCAGCCCTGGATGCCCAGGGCGTCGCAGGCGCGCGCGGTGAGTTCCTTCAGCTCGCTTTCCTTGGCCTCGTCGAGACCGCAGGGCACCTGGTAGCGGGTATCGCTGGCCAGGTACTTGGCGTCGTAGTCGTAGAAGGTGTGCGGCGTGCCCAGGCGGATCGCCGGCAGCACCTGCCCGCGCAAGGTCGCCACGGTGAATTCCGGGCCGCTGATCCACTGCTCGACCAGCACCTGCGAGTCGTAGCGGGCCGCTTCGCGCCACGCCGCGATCAATTCGTCGAGCCCGCCGACCTTGGCCATGCCGATGCTCGAGCCTTCGTGAGCCGGCTTGACGATCAGCGGGAAACCCAGTCGCTGCGCCGCTTCGCGGCAGTCATCCTCGCTGGCCAGCACCGCATAGTCCGGGGTCGGCAGGCCGAGGCTGAGCCAGACCCGCTTGGTCCGCAGCTTGTCCATCGCCAGCGCCGAGGCCAGCACGCCGCTGCCGGTGTAGGGAATGCCCGCGCACTCGAGCAGGCCCTGCATGCTGCCATCCTCGCCGCCACGACCGTGGAGAATGATGAAGGCACGGTCGATCTTCTCCTCGACCAGGCGTTGCAGCAGGTCTTCGCCGACATCGATGCCGAAGGCATCGACCCCGGCGGCCAGCAGGGATTGCAGGACCATCGCGCCGGACTTCAGCGACACCTCGCGCTCGGCGCTCTTGCCGCCGAACAGCACGGCGACGCGGCCGAACGCCTTGGGATCCTGGGTGCCGTTCAGCAGGCTATCGAGGCAAAGGTTCATGCGCCCTTCCCTCCCTTGCCGGCGAACAGCGGGTTCTTGATCAGTTGCGGGGCCAGGCCGCCGACATCGCCAGCACCCTGGCAAAGCAGGATGTCGCCAGCGCGCAGCAGCGGCTTGACCAGCGGCGCCAGGTCGGCGTCGCGCTCGAAGTAGATCGGGTCGAGCTGACCGCGCTGGCGGATGCTGTGGCACAGCTGGCGGCTGTCGGCTCCCGGGATCGGCTCTTCGCCGGCCGGATAGACCTCCATCAACAGCAGCACGTTGGCTTCGCCCAGCACCTGCACGAAGTCTTCGTACAGGTCGCGGGTACGGGTATAGCGATGCGGCTGGTAGACCATCACCAGGCGACGCTCCGGCCAACCGCCACGGATCGCCTTGATCACCGCGGCGACTTCGCGCGGATGGTGGCCGTAGTCGTCCACCAGCATCACGCTGCCACCCTCGACCTGCAGCTCGCCGTAGACCTGGAAGCGCCGGCCTACGCCCTGGAAGCCGGACAGCCCCTGGACGATGGCTTCGTCGGAGATGCCCTCGTCGGTAGCGATGACGATGGTCGCCAGGGAATTCAGCACGTTGTGCAGTCCGGGCATGTTCACCGAGACGTCCAGCGGCTCGCGCTCCGGGCGCAACACGGTGAACCAGGTGCGCATGCCTTCCTGGCGGATGTTGATCGCGCGCACGTCGGCGTCTTCGCTGAGGCCGTAGGTCACGGTCGGGCGGGCGATCTGCGGGAGGATCTCGCGCACCACCGGGTCATCCACGCACATCACTGCCAGTCCGTAGAACGGCAGGTTGTGGAGGAACTCGACGAAGGTCTTCTTCAGCTTGTTGAAGTCGCCGCCGTAGGTCGCCATGTGGTCGGCGTCGATATTGGTGACCACCGCGACCATCGGTTGCAGGTGCAGGAAGCTGGCGTCGCTCTCGTCGGCCTCGGCCACCAGGTAGCGGCTGGCGCCAAGCTGGGCGTTGGTCCCGGCGGCGTTCAGTCGGCCGCCGATGACGAAGGTCGGGTCCAGGCCGCCGGCGGCGAACACCGAGGCGATCAGGCTGGTAGTGGTGGTCTTGCCGTGGGTGCCGGCTACCGCGATGCCGTGCCGGTAGCGCATCAGTTCGGCGAGCATCTCCGCACGCGGCACCACCGGAATCCGCCGTTCCAGGGCCGAGGCCACTTCCGGGTTGGCCCGGTTGATGGCACTCGACACCACCAGCACGTCGGCACCGTCGGCGTTTTCCGCCTGGTGGCCGATGAAGATCTGCGCGCCGAACTTCTCCAGGCGCTCGGTCACCGCCGAGGCCTTGAGGTCCGAGCCGGATACCTCGTAGCCGAGGTTCAGCAGCACTTCGGCGATCCCGCACATGCCGGCGCCGCCGATGCCGACGAAATGGATGCGGCGGATACGGCGCATGGTCCGGGTGACGCCATTCGGTTCTTTAACCACGGGCCACCTCCAGGCAGGCATCGACCACCGTCCGGGTAGCCTCGGGTTTCGCCAGGCTGCGTGCCTGGTCTGCCATGGAGCGCAGGGTTTCGGGATGCATCAGGACCTCGGACAGCTGCGCGGCCAGTTCGGCCGCGCCGGTAGACTTTTGCGGCAGCAGGCGGCCGGCGCCGCTGCGTACCAGGAATTCGGCATTGCGGGTCTGGTGATCGTCGATCGCGTGAGGCAACGGCACCAGGAAGGCGGGCAAACCCGCCGCCGTCAGCTCGCTGACGGTCAGCGCGCCGGCGCGACAGATCACCAGGTCGGCCCAGGCATAGGCCGCGGCCATGTCGCTGATGAAGGGCGCGACGTCCGCTTCGACCGCCACTGTGCGATAACGCTCGGCGGTAATCTCGGCATGCTGACGACCGGCCTGATGGCGGATTGCCGGACGGATTTCCAGCGGCACCTGCGCCAGGGCCTCTGGCAACAGCTTGTTCAGCGGTTCCGCGCCAAGGCTGCCGCCGAGCACCAGCAGATTGACCCGACGGCCGGTCAGCGGCGCGCGGGCGTGCGCGTCGAGGAACAGCTCGCCGCGCACCGGATTGCCGGTGGTCAGACGCTTGTCGCTGGCCGGGAAGGTATCCGGGAATGCCTCGCAGACGCGCCTGGCGATCGGCGCCAGGCTGCGGTTGGCGGTGCCGGCCACGGCGTTCTGCTCGTGGATCACCAGCGGCACGCCGTTGAGGCGCGCGGCCAGGCCGCCCGGGCCGGTGACATAGCCGCCCAGGCCGAGCACGCAGACCGGCCTCAGCTGGCGGATCACCCGCAGCGCCTGGAACAGCGACTTGAGCAGCTCCAGCGGCGCCTTGACCAGCGACTTCAGGCCCTTGCCGCGCAGCCCGCTGACCTGGATCAGGTGCAACGGCAGGCCGGCCTTGGGTACCAGGTCATTCTCGATGCCGCGCGGCGTCCCCAGCCAGTGCACGGCATAGCCGCGCGCCTGGAACTCCCGCGCACAGGCGAGCGCCGGGAACACGTGTCCGCCGGTGCCACCCGCCATGATCAGGACATTACCTTTCATCGGCAAAGTCCTCTTCGTTGAACTCATATTCCTCGCTACCCAGGTGGGTTCGCCGTTCCCATTCGATGCGCAGCAACATCCCCAGACAGGCACAGCAGATCACCAGCGAACTGCCGCCGTAGCTGAGGAACGGCAGGGTCAGGCCCTTGGTCGGCAGCAGGCCGACGTTCACCCCGATGTTGATCAGGAACTGGCCGATCCAGAGGAAGGCCAGGCCGTAGGCCACGTAGGCGGAGAAGAACTGCTTGGCCTGCTCGGCCCAGATGCCGATGTACAGCGCGCGCAGGCTGACGAACACGAACAGGGCGACGGTCGCCAGGGCGCCGACGATGCCCAGCTCCTCTGCAAGCACGGCGAAGACGAAATCGGTGTGCGCCTCCGGCAGGTAGAACTGCTTCTGGATGCTGTTGCCCAGTCCCATGCCCAACCAGCCGCCGCGGCCGAAGGCGATCAGCGCCTGGCTCAACTGATAGCCGGCGCCGAACTGGTCGGCCCAGGGGTCGGTGAAGTTGGTCAGGCGTGCCATCCGGTAGGGCTGGGTCTGGATCAGCAGGACCACCGCGCCGACCGCCAGCAGCACCATCAGGCCGAAGCGGAACAGCCCCACCCCGCCGAGGAACAGCATGGCCGCGGCAGCGCCCATCATTACCACGGTGGCGCCGAAGTCCGGCTCGCGCAGCAGCAGGCCGGCCATCGGCAGCAACACCACGAAGGGCTTGAAGAAGCCCATCCAGCTTTCCCGGACCTCCTGCTGGCGGCGGATCAGGTAGCCGGCCATGAAGATCACCACGCAGACCTTGGCGATCTCCGAAGGCTGGATGTTGAACAGGCCGAAGCCGATCCAGCGCATCGAGCCGTTCACCTCGCGGCCGATACCGGGGGTGATCACCAGCACCAGCAGGCCGAAGGCGACCAGCAACAGCTTCCAGCCCCAACGCTGCCAGGTGGCCATCGGGACCATCATGGTCAGGCCGCAGGAAATCAGGCCGATCACCAGGTAGATCAGGTGACGGACGGAGAAGTACAGCGGGTTGCCCGACTGCGCCGCCGCCACCTCGGAAGAGGCGGAAGTCACCATCACCAGGCCGAGGCCGAGCAGCGCCAGGCAACCCGCCAGCAGCGGGAAGTCCAGGTCGATGCCGTGCCGGCTCAACAGCGGCGACGGGAAGGGGCGCAACACCGACAGCATCACGCTAGCTCCTCTACGGCTTTGGCGAACAGGCGTCCGCGTTCTTCGAAGTTCTTGAACATGTCCAGGCTCGCGCAGGCCGGCGACAACAGCACCGCATCGCCTTCGCGGGCCAGCTCGGCGGCCTGCCGGACTGCTTCGTCCAGCGTTGCGACGCGCACCAGCGGTACCGCGTTGCCCAGTGCCTGGGCAATCAGCTCGGCGTCACGGCCAAGCAGTACCACCGCCCGGCAGAAGCGCGCGACCGGCTCGCGCAGGTCATGGAAATCGGCGCCCTTGCCGTCTCCGCCGGCGAGCAGCACCAGCTTGCCGTCGATGTCGGCACCCAGCCCCTCGATCGCCGCCAGGGCGGCGCCGACGTTGGTGGCCTTGGAATCGTCGTAGTAGCTCACGCCCTGCCGCTCGCGTACCCACTGGCAGCGATGAGCCAGGCCGGAAAACGCCTTCAGCGCGCCGAGCATGGCGTCGAACGGCAGGCCGACCGCATGGCCCAGCGCCAGCGCGGCGAGCGCGTTGGAATAGTTGTGGGCGCCACGGATCTTCAGTTCGCCAACCGGCAGCAGCTTGTCGAACTGGAACGCCAGCCACTTCTGGCCGTCTTCCTCGATCAGGCCGAAAGCCTTGAAGTCCGGCTTGTTCAGGCCGAACGACCAGCACGGCACGGTATCGGCGATCAGCGGTCGGGTCAGGGCATCGGCGCGATTCACCACGACCTGGCGGGCACCGCGGAAGATCCGGTGCTTGGCCAGGTGGTAGTCAGCCATGCCGTCGTAGCGATCCATATGGTCTTCGCTGACGTTCAGCACGGTCGCCACCTCGGCGTTGAGGCGATCGCAGGTTTCCAGCTGGAAGCTCGACAGCTCCAACACGTACAGCTCGATGTCGTCGGCCAGCAGGTCGAGCGCCGGGGTGCCGAGGTTGCCGCCGACGGCGACACGCTTGTCCGCGGCCACCGCCATTTCGCCCACCAGGGTGGTCACGGTGCTCTTCGCGTTGGAACCGGTGATGGCGACGATCGGGGCCTTCGCCTCGCGGGCGAAGAGATCGATGTCACCGGAGATGCGCACGCCTTTCGCGGCGGCCTGTACCAGCGCGGGGGTGCGCAGCGACAAGCCGGGGCTGACGTAGAGTTCGCGGGCGGAGCAGAGGAACTCGGCGTCGAGTTCGCCGCAACGCACTTCCACCTGCGGATACTGGGCACGCAGGGTGGCCAGCTCCGGCGGGTTCTCTCGGGTATCGACCACGGCGAAAGGCAAGCCGCGGCGCGCCAGGTAGCGCACCAGGGACATGCCGCTCTTGCCGAGGCCGACAACGATGCGGAAGTGGTCGGAGGCGATCAGGCTCATGCTCTCTTCGTCCTCAACGCAGCTTCAAGGTGGCGAGGCCGATCAGCACCAGGATCACGGTGATGATCCAGAAGCGCACGATCACGCGCGGCTCCGGCCAGCCTTTCAGTTCGAAATGGTGATGGATCGGCGCCATGCGGAAGACGCGGCGTCCGGTCAGCTTGAAGGAAGCGACCTGGATCATCACCGAGAGGGTTTCCATGACGAACACCCCACCCATGATGAACAGCACGATTTCCTGGCGCACGATCACCGCGATGGTGCCCAGCGCGGCGCCCAGCGCCAACGCGCCGACGTCGCCCATGAAGACCTGCGCCGGATAGGTGTTGAACCAGAGGAAGCCGAGGCCGGCGCCGACCAGCGCGGCGCAGAACACGATCAGCTCGCCGGCGCCCGGTACGTTGGGAATCAACAGGTACTCGGCGAACTTCACGTTGCCCGACAGGTAGCAGAAGATGCCCAGCGCGCCGGCAACCATTACCGTCGGCATGATCGCCAGGCCGTCGAGACCGTCGGTGAGGTTCACTGCATTGCTCGAACCGACGATGACGAAGTAGGTCAGGACCACGAAGAAGATGCCCAACTGGATCTCGACGCTCTTCAGCATCGGCACGATCAGGGTGGTCTCGATCGGGGTTTCGGCAGTCATGTAGAGGAACACGGCGGCGCCGATGCCGAACACCGACTGCCAGAAGTACTTCCAGCGGCTCGGCAGGCCACGGGAGTTCTTCTCGATCACCTTGCGGTAGTCGTCCACCCAGCCGATGGCACCGAACAGCAGGGTAACGACCAGCACTACCCACACGTAGCGGTTGGAAAGATCCGCCCACAGCAGCGTGCTGATGGCTATGGCGGTAAGGATCAGGGCGCCGCCCATGGTCGGGGTGCCCTTCTTCGACAGGTGCGACTGCGGACCGTCGTTGCGCACGGCCTGGCCGATCTGGCGGATCTGCAAGGTACGGATCATCCAGGGCCCCAGCCACAGCGACAGCGACAGCGCGGTGAGCACGCTGAGAATGCCGCGCAGGGTCAGGTACTGGAAGACGCCGAAGCCCTTGTAGAACTGTTGCAGGTATTCGGCCAGCAGCAGGAGCATTAGTGACTCTCCTCGGAGGAACCGCACAGCGCCGCGACGACTTTGTCCATCGCCGCACTGCGGGAACCCTTGATCAAAATGGTGGTTGTCGGTTGTTCGGTGGCCAGCGCCCCGATCAGGCTGGCCTGGTCGGCGAAGTGCCGGCCCGTGGCGCCGAACGCCTGTACGGCGTGGGCCATCAGCGGTCCGACCGCATAGAGCGCGGACACCTTGCCAGCGGCGTAGGCGCCCACCTCGCGGTGGGCCTGCTCGGCCCAGGAACCGAGTTCGCCCATGTCTCCGAGGACCAGGACGGTGCGCCCGGAAAAGCCGCTCAGTATATCAATCGCCGCCAGCATTGACGCGGGGTTGGCGTTGTAGCTGTCGTCTATCACACGCAGCCCGCTGGCGGTCAGTTGCGCTACCGCGCGGCCCTTGACCGGCTGCAGCGCCTGCAGCCCGGCGACGATCCCATCCAGCGGCACGCCCAGTGCATGGGCGGCAGCGGCGGCAGCCAGGGCATTGGCGACATTGTGCCGCCCCAGCAGGTTGAGCTGGACCTGCGCTTCACCCGCTACGCCCTGCAGCCTGAAGCCCATGCAGCCGCGCGCATCGCGCTGCAGATCGGCGGCGCGGAAATCGGCCTGGGGCCGGTCGAGGGAGAAAGTCAGCAACGGACGGCCGCTGGCACGGGCCTTCCAGGTGTCGAAGGCCTTGTCGTCCAGGTTCAGCACGGCGGTGCCGTCGGCGGCCAGCCCTTCGAGTATCTCGCCCTTCGCCTCGACGATCTTCTCCGGTCCGCCGAACTCGCCGACATGGGCGGTTCCGGCATTGGTGATGATCGCCACGTGCGGGCGGGTCAGCTCGACCGTGTAGGCGATCTCGCCGATGCGCGAGGCGCCCAGTTCGATCACTGCGCTACGGTGCTGCGGCGCCAGTTGCAGCAGGGTCAGCGGTACGCCGAGGTCGTTGTTCAGATTGCCACGGGTAGCCAGCACCGACTCGGCATCGCCGGCCTGGGTACGCAGGATGCTGGCGAGCATCTCCTTGACCGTGGTCTTGCCGCTGGAGCCCGTCATGGCCGCCAGCGGGCCGGTGAACTTGCGCCGGTTCAGCGCGCCCAGTCGCCCCAGGGCCGCACGGGTATCGCGCACCAGCAATTGCGGCAGGGGCGCGTCGGCGACTTCGCGCTCCACCAGCGCAGCCACCGCGCCCTTGGCGGCAACCTCGGCGAGATAGTCGTGGCCGTCGAAACGCGGCCCACTCAGGGCAATGAACAGTTGGCCGGGCCCGATGGCGCGACTGTCGGTGGAAACCGCCGAAAAGACGGCGTCCTCGCCGATCAGGCGGGCGTCCAGCGCGACCGTCAACTGGCTGAGGCGAAGAGGCTCAAGCATGCGGCACCTCCCAGGCGGCCAGGGCGCGCTCGGCCTGCTCGATGTCGGAGAACGGATGGCGTACGCCGTCGATCTCCTGATAATCCTCGTGACCCTTGCCGGCCAGGAGCACCACGTCATCCACCGCAGCGGAAGCGATCAGATGGGCGATCGCCTCACCGCGCGACGGCAGGAAGGTAACCTTGTCAGCGGCAGCGAAGCCTTTGCGGATATCGGCGATGATCGCCGCACTGGCCTCGGTGCGCGGGTTGTCGTCGGTGACCAGCACCCCATCCGCCAGGCGTTCGGCAATCGCAGCCATCAGCGGACGCTTGCCGGCATCGCGATCGCCACCGCAGCCGAACAGGCACAGCAGGCGCGCGGCCGCGTGCGGACGCAGGGCCTCCAGGACTTTTTCCAGGGCGTCGGGAGTATGCGCGTAGTCCACCACCACCAGCGGCTTGTCGCCGCCTCCCAGGCGCTGCATGCGGCCGACCGGCCCCTGCAGTTGCGGCAAGGTGCGGAGGATATCGCCCAGGGGATAACCCAGGCCAAGCAACGCACCGACCGCCGCCAGCAGGTTGCTCAGGTTGAAGCGGCCGAGCAACGGGCTGCGCAGCAGGCCCTCGCCGTGCGGAGTAACCAGCGCCGCCTCGATGCCGGCGTCGCCGAAGCGCGCTTCGCGGCAATAGAGGAACGCCGAGCTGTCGGTGAGGCTGTAGGTGATCAGCTCCGAGTCCTGCTCCTCGCCGGCCAGTCGACGGCCGAAATCGTCGTCCAGGTTGATCACCCGGCAGCACAGGCCCGGCCAGGCGAACAGCTTGGCCTTGGCGGCGGCATAGGCTTCCATCGAACCGTGATAGTCGAGGTGGTCGCGGGACAGATTGGTGAACACCGCGATATCGAAACCGAGCGCCGCCACGCGGCCCTGGTCGAGGCCGTGGGAAGACACTTCCATCGCTACCGCGCGGGCGCCGGCCTGCTTCAGCGTGGCCAGCGTGGCCTGCACCGCGAGCGGGTCCGGCGTGGTGTGCCGGCCGCTCTCCAGGGCGCCGTAGAAACCGGTGCCGAGGGTGCCGACGATGCCGCAGCGCTCGCCGAGCAGATCCAGGGCCTGGGCCACCAGTTGGCTGACGCTGGTCTTGCCGTTGGTGCCGGTGACGCCGATCAGGTCCAGCCCGCGGCTCGGCTCGCCGTAGAAACGCCCGGCGACCGCCGACAGTTGCGCGACCAGCCCCTTCACCGCGATCAGCGGCGCATCGCTGGGCGGCAGCTCTCCGGCGCCTTCCGCCTCGTAAGCCACGGCAGCCGCGCCCTTGGCCAGGGCATCGACGATGTGCGCACGACCATCCTGGCGCCCGCCCGGCACCGCCAGGAACAGGTCGCCCGGACGAACGCCGCGGCTATCCAGGGTCAGCTCGCGGATCAGCAGATCGCGCTCGGCCTGGGGAAACAGTTGGTTCAGGCTCATAGGCATCAGCCACGCCCTCCTTTTGCGGGCGCAGCATTGACCTGCTGCTGTTCGGTGGCCGTCGGCAGGTTATCCGGCGGCACGTTCATCAGGCGCAGCGCGCCAGCCATGACCTTGCTGAACACCGGCGCCGACACCAGGCCGCCGAAGTAGCCCGCCTTGCTCGGCTCGTCGATCACCACGACCATCGCGATGCGCGGATCGGTGGCCGGGGCGAAACCGGCGAACAGCGAGCGATAGGCGTTTTCCCGGTAGCCCTTGGTGCCGACCGAGACCTTGCGCGCGGTCCCGCTCTTGCCGGCGGCGTGGTAACCCGGCACCTGGGCGCGGAACACCCCGCCCTGGGCCTCGACCACTTGTTGCAGCATGCCCTGCACGGTGGAAGCCACTTCAGGCGAGATCACCTGCACGCCATCCGGCACGCGGTCGACTCGGGTCATGCTCAGCGGCACGCTCTTGCCGTCGTTGGCCAGGGCCGCATAGGCATGCGCCAACTGGATCGCGGTTACCGAGAGACCGTAGCCGTAGGCTAGGGTCGCGGTTTCCGCCTTCGGCCACTTGCGGTGGTTGGGCAGGTTGCCGACGCGCTCGCCGGGGAAGCCCAACCCCGTGTCCTGCCCGAGGCCGACCTGTTGCATGACCGAGTAGATGGATTCGGCGCCGATGTCGAAGGCGATCTTGCTGATGCCGACGTTGCTCGACTTGATCAGGATGCCGGTGAGATCGAGTTGCCGCGAATTGCGCGATACGTCGCGAATGGTGTAGCGGCCGATCTGCAGGGTGCCCGGGTAGACGTCGACGATATCGCTGGGTTTCCAGCGCCCGCTGGCCAGCGCCGCGCTCATCGAGAACGGCTTGACCGTCGAGCCCGGCTCGAACACGTCGATCATCGCCCGGTTGCGCATGGCCGCCGGCTGCAGGTTACGACGATTGTTCGGGTTGTAGGTGGGCTGGTTGGTCATGGCCAGGATCTCCCCGGTCTTCACGTCCATGATCACCAGGCTGCCGGCCTTGGCGCCGTTCTCCAGCAGAGCGTTGCGCAGTTCGCGATGAGCCAGGTACTGCAGGCGCAGGTCGATGGACAGCGCAAGGGTCTTGCCCGGTTTGGCATTCTTGGTGACCTGCACATCCTTGATCACGCGGCCACGGCGATCCTTGAGCACCTGGCGCTTGCCCGGCACGCCGGCCAGCCATTCGTCGAAAGCCAGCTCGATACCTTCGCGACCGCGGTCGTCGACATCGGTGAAGCCGACCGCATGAGCTACCACTTCGCCAGCCGGGTAGAAACGCCGAAACTCCTCGATGGAGTACACGCCCGGCACCTTCAGGGCGATCACGCCTTCGCCCTGTTCCGGGGTCAGCCCACGGACCAGGTAGATGAACTCGCGCTCGGCGTTCTGCTCGATGCGGTCGGCGAACAGCTTGGTATCCTGCCCGAGCGCCGCCGCCAGTTGCGGCCAGCGTTCCTTGGCGGTCATCAGCTCCTTGGGGTTAGCCCACAGGGTGGTGACCGGGGTGCTCACCGCCAGCGGTTCGCCGTTGCGGTCAGTGATCAGGCCCCGGTGCGCAGGGATGGCGATATGCCGCACGCTACGCGCGTCGCCCTGGCCCTTGAGGAAGTCATGGTCGATCACGTGCAGGTCGACGATTCGCCAGACGATGGCGCCGACCATCGCCAGCAGCAGGCCGACGATCACGCAGAACCGCCATGGATAGAGGGCGCCCTGGAAATAATTCAGTTTCATGGCGCCACCATCCTGACCTCGGCCGGGTCGGGAACGCGCATGCGCAACTGTTCCACCGCCAGGCTTTCGATGCGGCTATGGGCGGTCCAGGTGCTCTGCTCGAGAATCAACCGGCCCCACTCGGCCTGCGCCTTGTCGCGCACGCTCAGCTCGGAATACAGCGAGTTGAGCAGTTGCCGGTTCCAGTAGGTGCTGTAGGCCACGGCAATCGCCGAGAGCAGCAGACCTATATAAAGCAGCAACATGAGAAAGCTGCCGGTAGGCAGGCGCTTGACGAAGAGACGGCTCATCTCAGCTTCTCCGCCACGCGCATGACCGCGCTGCGCGAGCGCGGGTTGGCCTTGAGTTCTTCTTCCGAAGCGTACTGCGGCTTGCCCAGCAGCTTCAGGCGCGGCTCGAAGACCTTGGAACGGATCGGCAGGTCGCGCGGCAAGTTGTCCGCCTCGCCCTTGGCGTGCTTGCGCATGAACAGCTTGACGATGCGGTCTTCCAGGGAATGGAAACTGATCACCACCAGCCGGCCGCCGACGGCCAGCGATTCGAGCGCGGCGTCAAGGCCACGCTCGAGATCGCCCAGCTCATTGTTCACATGGATGCGCAGGCCCTGGAATGCGCGGGTCGCCGGATTCTTGCCCTTCTCCCAGGCGGGGTTGGCAACCGTGATCACTTCGGCGAGATCGGCAGTTCGTTCGAACGGCCGCTCCTGGCGGCGCTGCACGATGGCGCGAGCCATCCGCTTGGCGAAGCGCTCTTCGCCATATTCCTTGAAAACCCGGGCGATTTCCTCTTCGGCGGCATTGGCGATGAACTCCGCTGCGCTGATGCCCTGGCCGGGATTCATGCGCATGTCCAGCGGACCATCGTTGAGGAAGCTGAAGCCGCGCTCGGGATCGTCGAGTTGCGGCGACGACACGCCAAGGTCGAGCAGGACGCCATCGACCCGCCCTTCGAGACCGCGTGCGCGCACCTCATCGCCCAGTTCGGCGAACGAGCGCTGCACAATGACGAAGCGGCCGTCTTCGGCCGCCAATGCTTTTCCTGTCTGGATGGCCTGGGGATCTTTGTCGAATCCGAGCAGGCGTCCCCCGGCGCCCAGTTTCTCGAGCAAGGCTCGACTATGGCCCCCTCTTCCGAAGGTACCGTCCAGATAGCAGCCGTCCTCCCGCGGGGCCAGTGCGGAAACGGCCTCCTCGAGCAGAACGGTGATATGGCGGTAGGTGGCATTCATAGTCAAAGGATCAGGTCGCGTAGTTCGTCCGGCAGCCCACCGGGTTGTTTGATTGCCGCCAGGTCGGCTTCAGCCATGGCGTTCCAGGCATCCTCATCCCACAACTGAAACTTGTTCAGTTGCCCCACCAGCATCGCCCGCTTGTCCAGCTTGGCGTACTCGCGCAGGCGCGGCGGAATCAGGAAACGCCCGTTTCCGTCCAGTTCCAGATCGACGGCATTACCGATCAGCAGCCGCTGCAGGCGCCGCGTTTCTTCTCGCAAAGAAGGCAGCTCGCGCAGCTTGGCTTCGATCAGTTCCCATTCGGGCAAGGGGTAAACGGTGAGGCAGGGGTCGACTGCGTCGATAGTGACGATGAGCTGGCCGGCACAACGCGAAACGAGCTCGTCACGATACCGACTCGGCATCGCGAGGCGCCCTTTGGCGTCGAGACTTATGGCATTAGCTCCGCGAAACACGTCAGCGCTTCCCCTGTGGTTGGCTTTCCATGCCAATTGATCCCACTTTTACCCACTTCATACCACTTCTGCACACTATAGAAATCCACACTCCCCACCGTCAAGGCGCGTCAGAAGTGAAAAATCCTTACAGGACGGAGATTTAGCGTGCTTTTGGAAGGTTGCGGAGCGCTTTTAGAAGTAAAAGAGATGACAAAACACAATAAGTCCAAAGTCTTAGCCTTCGAACTTAAAGTGATTTATCAAGAGTTGCGGCTTTTCGCTTTTGCGACGGACGGATAAAACCGGGAAAAAGCGAAGAGAGTGGGAAGAAGTGGGAGAGTCGATCTATAAGCCGGGTTCTGTCGAGGACAGCCATTCCTCTGGGACGCACATCACTGTACGCCTCAAGCGACCTACCCGAATCCAACGCGGGCCGCGCCAATGGATTCCTATTTGGTCTTGCTCCGAGTGGGGTTTACCTAGCCACGCACTGTTGCCAGCCGTGCGGTGCGCTCTTACCGCACCTTTTCACCCTTACCGGCGCTGTTGCGCTTAGGCGGTTATTTTCTGTGGCACTTTCCGTAGGCTCGCGCCTCCCAGGCGTTACCTGGCACTCTGCCCTATGGAGCCCGGACTTTCCTCCACCGCGCTATTGCGCGACAGCGACTGTCCAATCGACTCTCCGCCGACAAGGTTAGCGGGAGCAGGCGCGAAGAACAAGCTCAACTCTTCCCTTGGCGTTGCAAAGCCTGTTGATACAAAAGGTTTTTTCGCACCCCGGTAATTTCCGCCGCCAGCGCCGCGGCTTTCTTCAACGGCAGCTCGGCAAGCAGCAGGTCGAGCACCCTGAGCGCCTCCGCACCGATCGACTCCTCGCCTTCCGGCGCCTGCCACCCCGCCACCAGCACAACGCACTCGCCGCGCTGCTGGTTGCTGTCCGACGCGACCCAATCGTGCAGTTCGGCCAACGGCAGGCTGCGAATGGTCTCGAAGGTCTTGCTCAGCTCCCGCGCCAGCACCGCACGGCGCTCCCCGCCGAACACGTCGCGCATGTCCGCCAGGCTTTCCAGCAGACGATGGGGCGCCTCGTAGAAAATCAGCGTGCGCGGCTCTTCCTGTACCGCCTGGAGGCGGCTGCGTCGTCCCGCAGCCTTGGCGGGCAGGAAACCTTCGAAGATGAACCGGTCCGACGGCAATCCCGCCGCCGACAGCGCCGCGATCAGCGCGCAGGAGCCCGGCACCGGGACCACCCGGATACCCAGCGCCTGTGCCTGGCGCACCAGGTGGAAGCCGGGATCGGAAATCAGCGGGGTACCGGCGTCCGAGATCAGCGCGACGTCCTCCCCACCCTGCAGCCGGGAGATGAAGCGCCCGCCCTCCTCGCGCTCGTTGTGCTCGTGACAGGCCGCCAATGGCGTCTCGATGCCGAAGTGCTGGAACAGCCGGATCGAATGGCGGGTATCCTCCGCAGCCACCAGGGCCACCTCCCGCAGCACCCGCAGGGCGCGCGGGCTGATGTCGTCGAGATTGCCGATCGGGGTCGCCACTACGAACAGAGTGCCTGCTGACACGAAAATACCTCGGGAGCTATCTGAAAAGGCGGCATTGTATCGCGATTCAGGGTGCCGCCATCGCACCCGAGGCGGGCCTCCGGTACAATCGGCGACTCTTCGTGAATGCGCCATGAGAAGCCCTATATGATCGCTTGCCTGCGTCCGCTTTCTGCTCTGATCCTGGCCGGTCTGCTGACCGCCTGCGCGACCTCGTCCAATTCCGGACTGGGCGAACTTCCCCGTACGCCGAATGCCAGCATCGAGCAGTTGT
Source organism: Pseudomonas sp. TZ252 (assembly GCF_056110345.1). Taxonomy (NCBI): domain Bacteria; kingdom Pseudomonadati; phylum Pseudomonadota; class Gammaproteobacteria; order Pseudomonadales; family Pseudomonadaceae; genus Pseudomonas; species Pseudomonas sp. TZ252. The sequence goes on from NZ_CM148566.1 coordinate 1,142,022, forward strand.
TGCAACAGGCCAGCCAGAGCAAGCCCGAGGACGCGGCGCTGCTGCGCCTCTCGGCAGCGGACCTTGCCTACCAGCAGAGGGACCTCGCCAGGTCCACCGCCATCCTGGGACAGATTCCGCTGGAAAGCCTGAAGCCGGCCCAGCAGGTCTTCGCCAGCACCCTGAACGCCGAACTGGCCCTCGCCCGCAGCAAGCCCAAGGCCGCCCTGCAGGCATTGCAGCATCCGAGCATGCAGCATCTCAGCGAACTGCCGGTGACCCAGCAGGTTCGTACCCAGCGCGCCAAGGCCCAGGCCCTCGCCGCCGACGGCCAGGTCCTTGCCGCAGCCAAGGAGCGCATCTACTTCGCACCGCTGCTCGAGGGCCCGGCGGTGATCGAGAACCAGGAAAAGATCTGGACCCTGGTCAGCAGCCTGCCGGTCGACCAGTTGCAACCGAGCGCCAACGAAGGCGACCTCAGCGGCTGGCTGACCCTGGCACGCATCACCAAGACCTCGCCGACCCTGCAGCAACAGCAGGCCAGCATCGAGAGCTGGCAACAGCAGAACCCCGAGCACCCGGCGGCCAAGCACTTGCCGGCGGCGCTGGAGAAACTCAAGACGCTGTCCCAGCAGCCGCTGACCCGCATCGCCCTCCTGCTACCCCAGCAGGGGCAGTTGGCCAACGTCGCCCGGGCCCTGCAGGACGGCTTCCTCGCCGCCCACTTCCAGGCCCAGCAGGCCGGCCAGAATCCTCCTTCGATCAAGCTCTACGACAGTACCCAGGTGCGCTCGCTAGATGACTTCTACCGCCAGGCCCAGGCCGATGGCGTCGAACTGGTCGTCGGTCCACTGGAGAAGCCGCTGGTCAAGCAACTCGCTAGCCGCGAGCAACTGCCGATCACCACCCTCGCACTCAACTACAGCGACAACAGCCAGGAAGGCCCGGCGCAGCTGTTCCAGTTCGGCCTCGCCGCCGAGGACGAAGCGCGCGCGGTGGCCAGCCGGGCCTGGGGCGACGGCATGCGCCGGGCCGTGGCGCTGGTGCCGCGCGGCGAATGGGGCGACCGCGTGTTGGCCGCCTTCAGCCAGAGCTGGCAGTCCGCGGGCGGCAGCCTGATCGCCGCCGAGCATGTCGACCAGCCGGTACAACTGGCGCAACAGATCGCCGACCTGCTGCAACTGCGCCAGAGCGAAGGCCGCGCCCAGCGCCTGCAGGGCGCCCTCGGCAGCCAGATCGCCACCCAGCCGTCGCGCCGCCAGGACATCGACTTCGTGTTCCTCGCCGCCACCCCGCAGCAGGCCCGCCAGATCAAGCCGACCCTGGCCTTCCAGTACGCCGGCGACCTTCCGGTCTACGCCACTTCGCACCTCTACACCGGGACCAACAACCCGACCCAGGACCAGGATCTCAACGGCATCCGCTTCTGCGAGACCCCGTGGCTGCTCAACCCCAGCGACCCGACCCGCCAGCAGGTCGCCGCCCAATGGCCCCAGGCCAACGGCAGCATGGGCCGCCTCTACGCCATGGGCGTCGACGCCTACCGCCTCGCTCCGCGTCTGCCTGAACTGAAGGCCGTGCCGAGCCTGCAGATCGACGGCCTGACCGGTACCCTGAGCCTGAATCCGACCCAACGTATCGAACGCCAGTTGCAATGGGCCGAGTTCCGCAATGGCCAGGTCCAGCCGCTGGGGACCAGCAGCTTTTGACCGATAGGGAAAGCTCCCGGGACAAGGGGCGCCAGGCCGAGGAACTGGCCTGCGCCCATCTACGGCGACAGGGCCTTGCCACACTTGGCAAGAATTGGACCTGTCGCCGCGGAGAGCTCGATCTGGTCATGCTCGACGGCGATACAGTAGTATTCGTCGAAGTCCGCTCCCGCCGGCATCGCGCCTGGGGCGGAGCCCTGGAGAGCATCGACGCGCGCAAGCGGCAGCGCCTGATTCTCTCCGCCGAACTTTTTCTGCAACAGGAGGCGCGCTGGGCCAAACGCCCCTGTCGCTTCGATGTGGTCACCGTCGATACCAGCGACGGACAATCACCACCGCGACTGGACTGGATTCAGAACGCATTCGACGCCTGATCAGCCGCCCCACCGAAGGTCATTACCGATGGACATGCAACACCGTATCCGCCAGCTCTTCCAGGCCAGCATCGAGACCAAGCAGCAGGCGCTGGAAGTACTGCCTCCCTATATCGAGCAAGCCAGCCTGGTGATGGTCAATGCGCTGCTCAACGAGGGCAAGATCCTCTCCTGCGGCAATGGCGGCTCGGCCGGCGATGCCCAGCACTTCTCCTCCGAACTGCTCAACCGCTTCGAGCGCGAACGTCCGAGCCTGCCGGCCGTGGCCCTGACCACCGACAGCTCGACCATCACCTCGATCGCCAACGACTACAGCTACAACGAAGTCTTCTCCAAGCAGATCCGCGCCCTGGGCCAGCCGGGCGACGTCCTGCTGGCGATTTCCACCAGCGGCAATTCGGCCAACGTGATCCAGGCCATCCAGGCGGCCCACGACCGCGAGATGCTGGTGGTCGCCCTGACCGGCCGCGACGGTGGCGGCATGGCTTCGCTGCTGCTGCCGGAAGACGTGGAGATCCGCGTTCCTTCCAAGATCACCGCACGCATCCAGGAAGTCCACCTGCTGGCCATCCACTGCCTCTGCGACCTGATCGACCGCCAACTGTTCGGGAGTGAAGAATGAGCCGTACCGCCTTCGTCGCCGCCACCCTGGCCCTGAGCCTGGCCCTGGGAGGCTGCAGCAGTTTCCTCAGCGCCACCCGGGACAAACCGATCGACGACGATCGCGGGACCCGAACCATCGGCAGCAAGATCGACGACTCGCTGATCGAGACCAAGGCCGCGGTGAACATCGCCAAGGCCGATCCGGCCCTGGACAAGGACTCTCACATCGTCGTGGTCAGCTACAACGGCATCGTTCTGATCGCCGGCCAGACCCCGCGCGCCGACCTCAAGAGCAAGGCCGAACAGGCCGCGCGCACGGTGCAGAAGGTCAAGAACGTGCATAACGAACTGCAGGTGACCTCGCCCTCCTCCCTGCTCGCCCGCAACAACGACGCCTGGATCACCACCAAGCTGAAGACCCAGATGCTCAGCGATCCCAACGTGCCCTCGTCGCGGATCAAGGTGGTCACCGAGAACGGCATCGTCTACATGATGGGCCTGGTCAACCAGCAGGAAGCCGCCCAGGCTGTCCGCGTCGCCCAGGGCGTCGACGGGGTGCAGAAGATCGTCAAGCTGTTCGAATACATAAACTGAAGAACAGCGAACGAAAAAAAGGCGATCCTTCGATCGCCTTTTTCATTGCTCGCCGTTTACTTGACCACCTTCAGGGATGGCCTGCCACTGGGACGCGGCGGCTCATCGGACGGTCCGCCATCGTCATCGCCCGGCTCGTCGTCCACCGGACCCGGCTGCTCCAGATCGAAGACCATGCCCTGTCCGTTTTCCCGGGCGTAGATGGCCATTACCGCCAGCGCTGGAATGTACAGGCTCTGCGCCACGCCGCCGAAACGCCCCTCGAAGCTGACCGCCTCGTTGTCCATGTGCAGATGCCGCACGGCAGAGGGCGAGACATTGAGCACGATCTGCCCATCGCTGGCATAACCCGGAGGCACCTTTACCCCGGCGAACTCTGCGTTCACCAGGATATGTGGCGTGCAATCGTTGTCGACGATCCATTCATAGAGCGCGCGGACCAGATAGGGACGGCTGGAATTCATCTTCATGTTCCTTAACGCATATCTCGTTCAACGGAAGACAGGCTGGCCCGGAAGCTTTCCCGGGCGAATCCGCGCTCCATGTAGTCGAGCAACGGCTTGGCCTGCCGCGGCAACTCGATGCCCAGCAACGGCAGACGCCAGAGGATCGGCAACAGGCAGCAATCCACCAGGCTGAAATCCTCGCTGAGGAAATATGCCTTGTCGGCGAACAGCGGGGAAACCCCGGTCAGGCTCTCGCGCAACTCCTTGCGCGCCTGGACCCGCTCGGCCTCCTTGCTGCGCGCATCCAGGATCCGGTCCACCAGGGAACACCAGTCCCGCTGGATACGATGGATCAACAGGCGGCTGTTGGCACGCTTCACCGGATAATCGGGCAGCAGCGGCGGATGCGGATAGCGTTCGTCGAGGTATTCCATGACCACCGTCGGCTCGTACAGCGCCAGGTCGCGATCGACCAGGGTCGGTACGCTGCCGTAGGGGTTGACCTCCGCCAGCATCGGCGGACAGCGGCCCGCCTCGATATCGATCACCTCTACCGCCACGTTCTTCTCGGCCAGGACCAGGCGGATGCGATGGCAGTAATGATCGGCAGGGTCGGAATAGCAGGTCAGCTTGTTGATTGAAGCCATGGAGCCCTCCTCGCAGGTCGACTTGTGGGAGGTGAAAAGACGCGCGCGCCCCGTAGGGCGCGCGCTTCGAAGACCAACGTGCGGGTTAGTGCACGTCCTTCCAGTACTCGCGCTTGAGGAGATAGGCGAATACGAAGAAGAAGGCCAGGTAGAGCAGGACGTAGGTACCGATACGCTCGGAGGCCAGCTTGTTCGGGTTGGCCGAATAGGCCAGGAAGGTCACCAGGTTCTTGACCTTCTCGTCGAACTGGGCTTCGTTCAGCTCGCCGGTCTTCGGCACCACGGTCAACTGGTCACAAGCTTCGTGAGTCAGCGGGGTACCGGTCAACGGATCGAACTGCTTCTTGCCATCCTCGACCACCTGTACCTGCTTGCAGCCGATCACCTGGCGTCCCTGCAGGGGCGCCAGGACGTTCGGCATGCCGACGTTGGGGAAGATCACGTTGTTCACGCCCCACGGACGCTTGGGATCCTCGTAGAACGAGCGCAGGTAGCTGTACAGCCAGTCGGTGCCGCGTACGCGGGCAACCAGGGTCAGATCCGGCGGAGCGGCGCCGAACCAGGTCTTGGCGTCGGCCGGCTTCATGCCGATGTCCATGTGGTCGCCGATCTTGGCGCCGGTGAACACCAGCTTCTCCATCATCAGATCGGCAGGAATGCCCAGGTCGGTGGCGACACGCTCGTAACGCTGGAACTTGGCGCTATGGCAGCCCATGCAGTAGTTGGCGAAGGTACGCGCGCCATCCTGCATGGCCGCCTTGTCGGTCAGGTCGATATCGACATGATCCAGTTGCGGCCCATGGCCGCCAGCGGCGAAACCCAGGACTGGCAGTACCGCCAGAATCAGTGCAGCGAATTGCTTTTTCATCAGCCAGTCACCCTTTCCGGAACCGGTTTGGTCTTCTCCATCCGGGTGTAGAACGGCATCAGGATGAAGAAGGCGAAATACAGGACGGTGCAAACGCGCGACAGGGTAGTACCCAGCGGGCTCGGAGCCTGGGCGCCGTAGTAGCCGAGGATCACGAAGGACACCGCGAAGATCACCAGCCACAGCTTGCTCAGCCAGCCCTTGTAGCGGATCGAGCGAACCGGGCTGCGATCCAGCCACGGCAGGACGAACAGCACAGCGATCGCCGCACCCATCGCCACCACGCCCATCAGCTTGTCCGGAACCGCGCGGAGGATCGCGTAGAACGGGGTGAAGTACCAGACCGGAGCGATGTGCTCGGGGGTCTTGAACTGGTTGGCCATCTCGAAGTTGGGCTTCTCGAGGAAGTAGCCGCCCATTTCCGGGAAGAAGAAGATCACGGTGCAGAAGATGAACAGGAACACCACCACGCCGACGATGTCCTTCACGGTGTAGTACGGATGGAACGCGATGCCGTCCAGCGGTACGCCGTTCTCGTCCTTCTTCTTCTTGATGTCAACGCCGTCCGGGTTGTTCGAACCGACTTCGTGCAGCGCCAGGATGTGCAGCACGACCAGGCCGAGCAGGACGATCGGCAGGGCGATCACATGCAAGGCGAAGAAGCGGTTCAGGGTGATGCCGGAGATCAGGAAGTCACCGCGGATCCACTGGGCCAGGTCTTCGCCGACCACCGGAATCGCGCCGAACAGGGAAATGATCACCTGGGCGCCCCAGTAGGACATCTGACCCCAAGGCAGCAGGTAGCCCATGAAGGCCTCGGCCATCAGCGCCAGGTAGATCAGCATGCCGAAGATCCACACCAGCTCGCGCGGCTTCTGATAGGAGCCGTAGAGCAGGCCGCGGAACATGTGCAGGTAGACCACGATGAAGAACGCCGATGCACCGGTGGAGTGCATGTAGCGAATGATCCAGCCGTAGTCGACATCGCGCATGATGTATTCGACGGAAGCGAACGCCTCTTCGGCCGACGGCGTGAAGCTCATGGTCAGCCAGATGCCGGTGAGGATCTGGTTGACCAGCACCAGCAGCGCCAGGGAGCCGAAGAAATACCAGAAGTTGAAGTTCTTCGGTGCGTAGTACTTGCTCAGATGGTCTTCCCACATCTTGGTCGCGGGAAAACGCGCATCGACCCAAGCCATGAACTTGTTCATCAGGCTTTCTCCTGGTCCACGCCGATGGTGATGACGTCGTCAGCATCGAACGTATAAGGCGGAATCGGCAGGTTCAGCGGCGCTGGCTGGCCTTTGTAGACACGACCGGCGAGGTCGTAGTGGGAACCGTGGCAAGGGCAGAAGTAGCCGCCCTTCCAGTCCGGACCGAGGTCGGCGGGGGCGACTTCGGGACGGAAGGTCGGCGAGCAGCCCAAGTGGGTGCAGATGCCGACGATCACCGCCAGTTCCGGCTTGATCGAGCGAAGCTTGGGATCGACGTACTCCGGCTGCTCCGAGGCCTTGGAGTCCGGGTCGGCCAGTTGTCCTTCGAGGCTCGGCAGGGCGTCCAGCATCTCCTTCGTGCGGTGCACGATGAATACAGGCTTGCCGCGCCATTCAGCGATGATCTGCTGACCTGGATCGATCTTGCCCACGTTCACCTGCACCGGCGCGCCAGCAGCCTTGGCTTTGGCACTGGGGAACCATGACCCTACGAACGGGACCGCAGCACCCACCGCTCCCGCCGCGCCAACCACAGAGGTGGCCGCGACGAGGAAGCGACGCCGGCCTGCATTCACGCCGTCATTACTCATTCAGTCGTCTCCCATCAGCTTCAGACCTGTTCTAATCAGGCCTTTAAGTAAAAATTCGAGCCGCGCAAAAAATTCGCCAAATGGTAAAGAAAACCCCCTTTGATGACAAGGTAATAGCCTGACACAAAACGCCCGAAACCCTTGTAGGGCGCGCCCTTCGGCCATGCGACACCTTGCCGCAGAGTTAAAGCGTAGACATAAAAAAACGCCCAGCTCCGAAGAGGTGGGCGTTTTTCAGCAAGCGTCGAATTAACGCTTGGAGTACTGCGGACGCTTACGCGCTTTACGCAGACCGACTTTCTTACGCTCGACTTCACGGGCATCGCGAGTCACGTAGCCGGCCTTGCGCAGCGAGCTACGCAGGGTTTCGTCGTACTCGATCAGGGCACGGGTGATGCCGTGACGGATCGCACCGGCCTGACCGCTTACGCCACCGCCAACGACGGTAACGAAGATGTCGAACTTCTCGACGGTCTCGGTCAGCTCGAGCGGCTGACGCACGACCATGCGAGCGGTTTCACGACCGAAGAACTGATCGAGACCACGGTTGTTGATGGAAATCTTGCCAGTACCCGGACGCAGGAAGACGCGAGCGGTAGCGGTCTTACGACGGCCAGTGCCGTAATTTTGAGTCGCCGACATAATGAGCTATCCCGTTAAATCTTCAGTTCTTGGGGCTGCTGAGCGGTGTGCGGGTGGCTGGCACCCTTGTACACCTTCAGCTTGCGATACATATCGCGACCCAGAGGGTTCTTCGGCAGCATGCCTTTTACAGCGGTCTCGATGACGCGCTCAGGGGCCTTGGCGATCAGCTTCTCGAAGTTGATCGACTTGATGCCGCCCGGGAAGCCGGAGTGGTGGTAGTACATCTTGTCGGTGGTCTTGGCACCGGTCACACGCACCTGCTCGGCGTTGATGACGACGATGTAGTCGCCGGTGTCAACGTGCGGAGTGTACTCAGGCTTGTGCTTGCCACGCAGGCGGCGGGCAATTTCGGTCGCCAGACGACCCAGGGTCTGGCCGGCAGCGTCGACGACGAACCAGTCGCGCTGTACAGTTTCCGGTTTCGCGGTATAGGTTTTCATTCGTTATAGCCTCAGGGGCCGCCTGAAAATAAGACGGCGAATCTTACTGGACAGTGGTTGCCTTGACAAGTCAAGGACAGCCGAAAACAGACACGAATTGGGGCTCGGGTCGGTGTGCGTCCGTAACGACTAGATACATCGATCGGCAGGCTTGGCATCCCCCACCGATGAAAGGCTGCGGAATTATGCAGATTTCGCCAGAATTTACAACCGCATTAACCACTTAATTTCACGAGGACACCCGCATGGAGTATCGCCCGCTCGGCCGCACCGATCTGAAAGTCAGCGCCCTCTGCCTCGGCACCATGACCTGGGGCGAGCAGAACAGCGAGCAGGACGCCTTCGCCCAGATCGCCAGGGCCAAGGCCGCCGGGATCAATTTCATGGATACCGCCGAAATGTATCCGGTGCCGCCCCGCGCCGAGACCTACGCCAGCACCGAGCGCATCATCGGCAACTGGTTCCGCCGCAGCAGCGACCGCGCCGACTGGATCCTCGCCAGCAAGATCGCCGGCCCCGGCAACGGCATCAGCCATGTGCGCGACGGCAACCTCAAGTTCAACCGCCAGCACATCGTCGCCGCCCTCGATGCCAGCCTGGAGCGCCTGCAGACAGACTGGCTGGACCTCTACCAGTTGCACTGGCCGGAGCGGCGGACCAACTTCTTCGGCCAGCTCGGCTACCAGCACCAGGAAGAGAGCTTCACACCGCTGGAGGAAACCCTGGAAGTGCTCGACGAGCAGGTGCGCGCCGGCAAGATCCGCCACATCGGCCTGTCCAACGAGACACCCTGGGGCACCATGACCTTCCTCAGGCTCGCCGAGGAGCGCGGCTGGCCGCGCGCGGTATCGATCCAGAACCCCTACAACCTGCTCAACCGCAGCTTCGAGGTGGGCCTGGCGGAAATCGCCATCCGCGAGCAGTGCGGCCTGCTGGCCTACTCGCCGATGGCCTTCGGCATGCTTTCCGGCAAGTACGCGGACGGCGCCCGCCCGGCCAACGCGCGCATCAGTCTCTACAGCCGCTTCACCCGCTACACCAACCCGCAGGCGGAAGCGGCCTGCGCGCGCTACGTGGCGCTGGCCCGCGAACATGGACTGGAACCGGCGCAGATGGCACTGGCCTACGTCACTTCGCGGCCGTTCGTGACCAGCAACATCATCGGCGCGACCTCGCTGGAACAGCTGGAAGCCAATCTCAGTAGCGTCGACCTCAGGCTGGACGAGGAGGTGCTCGCCGGTATCGATGCGATCCACCGGGAGCAACCGAACCCGGCTCCCTGAGGCTCCAGGGGCCTGGCGGTGCCGGCGGGTTCGGCGGACAACCGCGCGATGCGGTCGTTCGCCCCTCCCGGTGGCCAGGAGCGCCTCACAGGGCCCGCGCGATGATCTCCTTCATGATCTCGTTGGTACCGGCGTAGATCCGCTGTACCCGGGCATCGGCCCAGGCCCGCGCCACCGGATATTCCCACATGAAGCCGTAGCCGCCGTGCAACTGCACGCATTCGTCGAGCACCTTGCATTGCAGGTCCGTCGTCCAGTACTTGCACATGGCGGCGGTGGGTACGTCCAGCTTGCCCTGGAGATGCAGCTCCATGCAGCGATCGACGAAGACCCGGCCGACCTGGATCTCGGTAGCCATCTCGGCAAGCTTGAAGCGGGTATTCTGGAAGTCCGCCACCGACTTGCCGAACGCCTTGCGCTCGCGAGTGTAGTCGAGCGTCCATTGCAGGGCCGCCTCGGCCGACGCCAGCGCGCCGATACCGACGGTCAGGCGCTCCTGCGGCAGCTCCTGCATCAGGTAGATGAATCCCTGGCCGTCCTTGCCGAGCAGGTTCTCTCGGGGAATCCGCACATCCTGGAAGAACAGCTCGGAGGTGTCCTGGGCCTTCATCCCGACCTTCTCCAGGCGCTTGCCCTTGCTGAAGCCCGGCGTACCCGCCTCGACCACGAACAGGCTTATGCCCTTGGCGCCAGCCTTCGGATCGGTCTTCGCCACCACGATCACCAGGTCGGCGAGGAAGCCGTTGGTGATGAAGGTCTTCGAGCCATTGATGACGTACTCGTCGCCATCCAGTACCGCAGTGGTCTTCACCCCTTGCAGGTCGGAACCGGCCCCCGGCTCGGTCATGGCGATGGCCGCGACCATCTCGCCGGATACCAGCTTCGGCAGGTACTTGCGCTTCAGCGCCTCGCTGCCGTAGTGGAGGATGTAGGGCGCAGCGATGTCCGAATGCAGGGAGAAACCGATCCCGGTCAGGCCGGCCCGACCGATCTCTTCGATGACCACGGCGCTGTAGAGGAAGTCCGCGCCCATCCCGCCATACTCTTCCGGCAGGTGCGAACAGAGCATTCCGGCCTCGCCGGCCTTGTTCCAGAGCGCGCGGTCGACATGCCCATCCTTTTCCCATTGGTGATGGAAAGGCACGGCTTCCTGTTCGAGGAACTTGCGCACGCTGTCGCGAAACAGTTCGTGGTCGGAGCTGAACAGGGTTCTCGGTATCATCGTGGTCACCTGGAAACGGTCTGGGATCGGGTTGGCTGCACGCGGCAGGTCTTCGACTGTAGGGAAATGCCCTGACCGACGCACTGGACAGTTGCGCCAAAAAATAAGACGATCCAGCCGCCTTTTGACCGCTTTCCCTTACTCACAACAACGATAAAAATCCATGCGCGCTCAATCCGCTCCGGTGCTGAAACATGTCGGCATCGTCGCCATCGACGGCGTCTTCGCCTCGACCCTGATGCAGGCCAAGGACTTCTTCCACATGGCCAGCCTGCGCCACGGCAAGCAGCAGGGCCTCGGTCTCCAGCCGGCCTTCCGCACCCGCATCCTCAGCCCCGACGGCCAGCCGGTACGCAGCTTCAGCGGCGACAGCATCGCCGTCGACGGTCCCCTCGCCGCCTGCGATATCGTGGTCCTGCCCGCCTTCTGGGGCGATTTCGACGCGCTCGAACGGCGCTATCCGCAAATCGTTCCCTGGTTGCGCCGCAGCCATGCCGAGGGAACCGCCCTCTGCGGTGAGGCGACCGGGGTCTTCTGGCTGGCCCAGGCAGGTCTGCTGGATGGCAAGGAAGCGACCACCTACTGGCGCTTCTATCGAGAATTCGCCGAACGCTTCCCGAACGTGCTGCTCAATCAGGAGAAGCACCTGACCGATGCCGACGACCTGTTCTGCGCCAGCGGCGTCACCTCCGCCTGCGACCTCTACATCTATCTGATCGAGCGTTTCTGCGGCGGATCGGTGGCCCAGGCGGTGGCCCGGGATACCCTCTACGAAGTACAGCGCAGCTACACCCCAGGGCGCATCGGCTTCGGCGGACAGAAGCTGCACCATGACCCGACGATCCTGCAGATCCAGCAATGGCTGGAAGACCACTTCGCCGACAAGTTCCGTTTCGAGGACGTCGCCCGCGACCACGGCATGAGCATCCGCAACTTCATGCGGCGCTTCCAGGCCGCTACCGGCGACAAGCCGCTGCACTATCTGCAGCGACTGCGGATCGAGACCGCCAAGGGCATGCTCTCGAGCACGCGCAAGAGCATCAAGACGATCAGCTACGAGGTCGGCTACGACGACGCCAGCTTCTTCGCCCGCCTGTTCCGCCAGCACACCGAACTCTCTCCCCACCATTACCGTCGCCAGTTCATGCAGAAGGAAAGCTGAGCCGGACATCGCCGGGCCTGCCCGAACGGCATCGGCGCCGGCGCTTTCCCTACAGAACCTAGGATAGGTAGCCAGGTCGGCCTTCGCGGGTTCTCATGAATCCGCAGGCCCGCCGCAGACGCGGGCGTTCCGAACAACGACAAGAACGGACCTTTGCCATGCGCCTTTATCTGCTCGCCTTCCTGGCCCTCTTCGGTATGAATGCTATGGCCGCCGACAACTGGAAAGCCTTCCCCTACGACCAGAGCGCCTATGACTATCCAGGCGACAAGTTGAAGGAAGCCTGGCCGCGCCTGACCCGCGGCTTCGGCGACTATCCCTATCCGGACGCCGACTGGGTGGTGAACATGGCGACCGCCCATCCGGATGCCCTGGAAAAGACCGTGAAGGCCGGCACCGGCTTCACCGGCAAGCCGGAAGAGGCCGCGCAATATGCGGCACGACTGCAGGATGTCTGGCGCCTGCTGTTCCGCGGCGACTACGCCAAGGCCAAGGAGCAGGGACTGGCCCTGGGAGTCGGCGGCCAGGTACCGGCGATGTTCGCCCAGGTGCTCTACGCCATGTTCCTGGCTCCCGACCAGGCGGAGAAACAGCGCCTGCTCGAAGAAGTCATCGACTACACCGAACAGGCCGGCCCGCTGGTCAAGGCCGATATCGTCGCCCAGTTCGGCAGCGTCTACGCCAAGGCGCGCCTGGCCGAGGAGCTATCGGTACCGGTAGTGCTCAAGCGCGGCTATACCAGCGAAATACCCAAGGAACTGGACGCTCTCCTGGCCAGGCAACCCAACCAGCCGTTCGCCCTGGCGCTCTACGGCGGCTACGAGGCGGGAGTGATCCGCAAGGTCGGCAAGCTGGTCGGCAAGATGACCTACGGGGTCAGCGCCGACAAGATGGAGCAGTACTTCGCCCGCTCCTTCCGCCAGGCCAACGACCTGCCGATCGGCCACTACGAGTACGCCAACGCGCTGACCTACGTATACGGCGACAACGAGCGGGAGAAGGCCATCGCCCAACTGAAGCAGGCCGTGGCGATCAAGCCGATCAACGCCATGGAAGCCCTCGAAGTGGCCCATGCGAAGAAGCTCCTCGCCGGCTTCGAGCAGAACACCGCGCAGCGCTGAAACGCCGCGCGCCCATGAAAAAAGGGGTGGCCATCGGCAACCCCTTTCTCGTTTCCGCCCCGGATCAGGGCCGGTGCGGACGCGTCAGGTATTCGTGGGACTGCATTTCCAGCAGACGACTGAGGGTGCGCTGGAATTCGAACTCCAGCCGGCCGCCGCTGTAGAGATCCTTTAGCTCGACCTCGGCGGAGATGATCAGCTTGACGCTGCGGTCGTAGAACTCATCCACCAGGTTGATGAAACGCCGCGCCATGTCGTCCTTGGTGACGCCCATCTGCTCGACGTTGGAGATCAGCACGGCGTGGAAAATCTTCGCCAGTTCGATGTAGTCGTTCTGGCTGCGCGGGCCGTCGCACAGCTCACGGAATTCGAACCAGGCCACGTCGTCGCAGGTCAGGCGCGCGCGGATCTCGCGGTTCTCGATCATCAGCGCCTCGTCGCGCTGGGCCTTGGCACAGTCCGGGGTCAGGGCCTTGAAGCTGCGCGCCATCTCCTCCTCGACCTGTTCGCTGAGCGGCCAGTGGAACAGCTCGGCCTGCTCCAGCGCGCGCAGGCGATAGTCGACGCCGCTATCGACGTTGACGATCTCGGTATGCTCCTTGAGCAGGGCGATCGCCGGCAGGAAACGGGCGCGTTGCAGGCCGTCCTTGTACAGGCCGTCCGGCACGATGTTGGAGGTCGCCACCAGGCTCACGCCGTTCTTGAACAGCTCTTCCAGCAGGGTGGCGAGGATCATCGCGTCGGTGATGTCGGAGACGAAGAACTCGTCGAAACAGATCACCCGCGCCTCGTCGGCGAAGCGCTTGCCGATGATGGTCAACGGGTTCTTCTCGCCCTTGAGGGTCTTCAGTTCTTCGTGCACCCGCTTCATGAAGCGGTGGAAGTGCGTGCGCACCTTCTGCTCGAACGGCAGCGACTCGAAGAAAGTGTCCACCAGGTAGGTCTTGCCACGGCCGACGCCGCCCCAGAAATACAGGCCCTTCACCGGCCCGCCGGACTTCCTGCCGAGCAGCTTGCCGAACAGGCCGGGCTTGGCGTGGTCGGCGGCGACCAGGTCATCGTAGAGGCGTTGCAGATGCTTCACGGCATTCGCCTGTGCGGCATCGTGGAAGAAATCGGGGCGTTGGAGATCGGCCTGGTAGCGCTCGAGGGGCGTCATGATCGGTAGCAATGCAACGAAAACGGGGCCGTCACTTTAGCGACGACCCCGTCTCTTGGCAATCGGCCATCCGTCGAGGATGTACCGGGGCTGCCTACTCCTGCGGTGCCAGCGCTTCGCGGGTGCGCTCGATGGCGGCGTCACGGGCGGCGGCGTCGGCGAAGGCCGGGCTCTGCGCCACCGCCTCGCCATCCAGCCACAGGCCAAAGGCATTGCCCTCGGCCCGCAGGTCGGCAGTCTCGCCAGCCAGCAGGCGCTTGCTCACCGCACCGGCGGCCTTGCCATCGGCGAAGGCGCGGGACAGCAGTAGCTGTTCGCCGGCGGCGTCCAGCAGGCGGAAGCGGAAGCTGCCGTCGTCGTCGCGGAAGCTGACCAGGCGCGCAGCCTTGGCGGCCTTCTTCTTGCCGCTCTCGGCACTTTTCAGCGGCTCGCGCAGGGAGCGCAGGCCGACTGCCTCGCGCAACTCGGCGATGAATGGGGTGGCGATGCGGCGCGCCTTGGCGGCGCCGGCGAGGAGAATGTCCTCGATATCGTCGGGCTTGGCGATCAGCGCCTGGTAACGCTCGCGAGCCTCGCCCAGTTCGTTGTCGAGCAACTGGAACAGGCGCTGCTTGGCTTCGCCCCAGGCCAGGCCGTCGAGCAGTTCCTGGCGGAACGCGGCGACCTGTTCGGCGCTGGCGAAGGCCGAGTAAAGAAGGAACAGGTGCGAACTGTCCGGGTCTTTCGGCTCGCCCGGCGCGCGCGAGTCGGTGACGATGCGTGCGATGGCGTCCTTGAGCTGCCTGGACGGGCTGAACAGCGGGATGGTGTTGTCGTAGCTCTTGGACATCTTGCGCCCGTCCAGGCCCGGCAGGGTGGCGACGTTTTCCTCGATCACCGCTTCGGGCAGGACGAAGAACTCGCGGCCGTTGCCGAACAGGTGGTTGAAACGCTGGCCGATGTCGCGGGCCATCTCCACGTGCTGCACCTGGTCGCGGCCGACCGGGATCTTGTGCGCGTTGAACATCAGGATGTCCGCGGCCATCAGCACCGGATAGCTGTAGAGGCCCATGGTCACGCCGGCGTCCGGGTCTTCGCCGGCCTCGACATTGCGGTCCACCGCGGCCTTGTAGGCATGCGCGCGGTTGAGCAGGCCCTTGGCACTGACGCAGGTGAGCAACCAGGTCAGCTCGGGAATCTCGGGGATGTCCGACTGCCGGTAGAAGGTCGCACGCTCGACGTCCAGGCCGCCGGCCAGCCAGGTCGCGGCGATTTCCAGGCGCGAGCGCTGGATACGAGCGGGATCGTCGCACTTGATCAAGGCGTGGTAGTCCGCCAGGAAGTAGAACGAATCCACGTCGCTCCGACGGCTGGCGAGGATCGCCGGGCGGATGGCGCCGGCGTAGTTGCCCAGGTGCGGAGTGCCGGTAGGAGTGATGCCGGTCAGGATACGAGTAGTCATGCGATACCAGATGTCAGGCAAAGAAAAGAATGGCGCGCCGGATGGTAGCAGGGCCGGCGCGACGACGTCAGTCCTGCAGGCGTGGCAGCAACAGGTCCTTCAGATCGATCAGCTTGCCATGGAAGAAATGTCCGCTTTCTGCCACCCGCAACAGCTCGTGCGGTCGTGCCAGGGACTCGCTCCAGGCATATACCGCGGCCGGCGTGACCACGTCGTCGTCCTCCGGCTGCACCACGGTCAGCGGGCAGCGCGCAGGCAGGCTGACCGCGAAGCGCTCCACCGGCGGCGCGATCATGAACAGCCGCGCCAGCCCGACGCCCTCCGCCTCCAGGCGACCCGCCAGATTGCCGGCAACGCAGGAGCCGAAGGAAAAGCCCATCAGTGTCAGCGGCAGCCCCGGATGGCGTGCCAGCAACCAGCGCGCGGCGGCCTCGGCGTCGTCGATTTCGCCGATCCCCTCGCCATAGCTGCCGGCGCTCTGGCCAACGCCACGGAAGTTGAAACGCAGGGTCGCCAGGCCGGCATCGCGGGCGCTGCGTTGCAGAGTGGCGACCACCTTGTTCTGCATGGTGCCGGCGAACAGCGGGTGCGGATGGCAGACCAGGGCGATGCCGCGGGCATCGGGCAGATCGAGGTGCAGGGCTTCCAGCGGCCCGCAGGGGCCATCGATGGATACAGGGATTTCGCGGGTAGACAAACAGGAACTCCGTGACCCCGGCTCGGGTCGACTCGTCTAGCAGATTACTCCAAGCGACACAGGCACTTACTCGCGTGCCGTGGTATACAGCTCGGACTCAAGCCGTTAACGTAAAGCAAAGCCGTCTATAGAGGAAGGATTCGCGTGGAACAGTCGCTCACCGCCTGGCTGCTGCCGGCCCTCGCCCTGGTCGCCGGGGTCGCCATCGGTTTTCTGATCGCCCGCCTGCTGCCCAACGCCGCGCCGAACAAGGTGCAACGCCAGATGGACGACCTGCAGGACCGCTTCGACAGCTATCAGCGCGAAGTCGTGACCCATTTCAACACCACCGCCAGCCTCGTGAAGAAGCTGACCCAGAGCTACCAGGACGTGCAGGAGCACCTCTCCGACGGCGCCCAGCGCCTGGCCCTGGACGAACAGACCCGCCAGCGCCTGCTGGCTGCGCTGCATGCCGACGAGGCCTATCCGGCCGAGCGCCGCGAGCGCCTGACTCCGCCGGCCTCCGGCGAAGTGCCGAAGGACTATGCGCCGAAAAGCCCGGACAGCCCCGGCACCCTCGACGCCACCTACGGCCTGAAAGGCAAGTACTGACGCGCTGCGCGAACCTGCCGACGCCCATGAAAAAGCCCCGCATCCGCGGGGCTTTTTCATGGCTGCGAGACGATCAGATCGCCTGGCGCTCGCGCAACAGGTCGAGCACCTGCTTCACGCCGTCCTCGACGCTCAGCGCCTGGGTATCGATCACCAGGTCGGCATCCAGCGGCACGTCGTAGGGGAAGGACTCGCCGGGGATATTGTCCTCGCCCGCCGCATACAGCCCCTGTGGATCGCGTTCGCGGCAAACCTGCGGCGACGCCTGCACATAGACGGTGATCAGGCGCTCGGCGCCGATCAGCGCCCTGGCCTGCTCGCGCCCTTCCGCGCTCGGCGCGACGAAGGCGCAGAGGCTGATCAACCCGGCCTCGTTGAACTGCTTGGCGACATGGGCGGTGCGCAGCCAGTTCTCGGTGCGTCCGGCGCGGTCCTGCGGCAACCCCTTGTTCAGGTCGTGGCGCAGGTTCTGCCCGTCCAGCACGTAGACCGCGCGGCCCATATCGAACAGCTTGCGCTCCACGGCGTAGGCCAGGGTGCTCTTGCCGGCGCCGGAGAGGCCGCTGAACAGTATGGTCGCCGGCTGCTGGCCGAAGCGGCCGGCACGCTCCTCGCGCGTCACATGGGCATTCGAACTGTGATGAGCGCTGCTGCCATGGGCCGCCGACGGAGCGGAGATGATCATGCCGGCGCCAACGGTGCCGTTGGTCAGGCGATCGATGACGATGAAGGCGCCGGTGGTGCGGTTCTGCTCATAGCCATCGAGCGCGATGGGCGCGTCCAGGCTGACCTTGACCCTGGCGATCTCGTTCAGCTTCAGCTCGCTGCCCGGGGTCCGCTCCAGAGTATTCACGTCCACCTTGTGGACGATGCTCGGAATCGAACCCGGCACATAGCTGGTAGCGCGCTTGATATCGTACTTCTTGCCCGGAAGCATCGGCTCCTCGGCCATCCACACCAGCATGGCATCGAAGCCGTCGGTGACCAGCGGGCGATTGTCGGCATGCACCAGCATGTCGCCGCGGGAAACGTCGATCTCGTCTTCCAGGGTCAGGGTGACGGCCTGGCCGGGACCGGCCTGCTCCAGTTCGCCCTCGAAGGTGACGATGGATTTCACCTTGCTGCCCTTGCCCGACGGCAAGGCCACCACCTCGTCGCCCTTGCGCACCACGCCGCTGGCCAGGGTGCCGGCGAAACCGCGGAAGTTCAGGTTCGGCCGGTTCACGTACTGCACCGGGAAGCGCATGTCATCAAGGTTGCGGTCGGCGGCGATCTCGACGGTTTCGAGGATTTCCATCAGCGACTGGCCGGCGTACCAGGGCGAACGCTCGGACTTGTTGACCACGTTGTCGCCCTTGAGCGCCGACATCGGCACGAAGTGCAGCGAACTGGTCTTCAGACCGATCTTCTCGGCAAAGGCCAGGTAGTCGGCCTTGATCTGTTCGAAGACACCCTGGTCGAAGCCCTTCAGGTCCATCTTGTTGATGGCGACCACGATATGCCGGATACCCAGCAGGGACGCGATGAAACTGTGCCGGCGGGTCTGGGTCTGCACACCGTAGCGGGCATCGATCAGGATGATCGCCAGGTCGCAGGTCGAGGCACCGGTAGCCATGTTGCGGGTGTACTGCTCATGGCCGGGCGTGTCGGCGATGATGAACTTGCGCTTGGCGGTGCTGAAGTAGCGGTACGCCACATCGATAGTGATGCCCTGCTCGCGCTCGGCCTGCAGGCCATCGACCAGCAGCGCCAGGTCGACGTCGTCGCCCGTGGTGCCGACTTTCTTCGAGTCGCGGGTGATGGCCTCCAGGTGATCCTCGTAGATCATCTTGGAGTCGTGCAGCAGGCGCCCGATCAGGGTGCTCTTGCCGTCATCGACGTTGCCGCAGGTAAGGAAGCGCAGCAGTTCCTTGCGTTCGTGCTGCCCCAGGTAGGCGAGGATGTCCTCGCTGATCAGATCGGATTGATGAGACATGCTGCGTATCCTCAGAAATAGCCCTGACGTTTCTTTTCTTCCATCGAACCGGCCTGGTCATGGTCGATGACCCGACCCTGGCGTTCGGAAGTACGCGTCAGGAGCATTTCCTGGATGATTTCCGGCAGCGTGGTGGCGCTGGACTCGACCGCGCCGGTGAGCGGGTAGCAGCCGAGGGTACGGAAGCGCACCATGCGCTTCTCGATGCGGGCTTTCTCTTCGTCAGAGAGATGCTCGAGGATGCGCTCGTCGTCGATCATGATCAGCGTGCCGTTCTTCTCGATAACCTCGCGCTCGGCGGCGAAGTACAGCGGGACGATCGGGATGCCTTCCAGGTAGATGTATTGCCAGATGTCCAGCTCGGTCCAGTTGGACAGCGGGAAGACGCGGATCGACTCGCCCTTCTTCACCTTGCCGTTGTAGATGTTCCACAACTCGGGACGCTGGTTCTTCGGGTCCCAGCGGTGCTTGCTGTCGCGGAACGAATAGACCCGTTCCTTGGCCCGCGACTTCTCCTCGTCGCGGCGCGCGCCGCCGAAGGCAGCGTCGAAACCGTACTTGTCCAGGGCCTGCTTGAGTCCCTCGGTCTTCATCACGTCGGTGTGCTTGGCGCTGCCGTGGGTGAACGGGTTGATGCCCTGGGCGACGCCGTCCGGGTTGACGTGGGTGATCAGGTCCAGGCCCATTTCCTCGACCATCCGATCGCGGAACCTGTACATCTCCTGGAATTTCCAGCGGGTGTCCACGTGCATCACCGGGAAGGGCAGCTTGCCGGGGAAGAAGGCCTTGCGGGCCAGGTGCAGCATGACCGCGGAATCCTTGCCGATCGAGTACAGCATCACCGGGTTATCGAACTCGGCGGCCACCTCGCGGATGATGTGGATGCTTTCCGCCTCCAGCTGTTTCAGGTGCGTCAGTTTGTCGACCATGGCTACTCACGGAATTGCTTATGGACGGCCGTCGGGCCGTAGACGAACGCGCACTCTATCACAGCGCAAGGCTCTAAAAGATTCGCCATTTATACCGAAAAAATATACCCATATAGCCATCAGCGCTCAGCCTCGCAGCCGGCGAAAACACTGGCGTCGAGAGGTTTTCCAGGGGCGTTTCGCAGACCGGGCGGACAAAGCTGAGACGGCATCGTCCCGGACCGGACAAAGCCGTCGCCGCGACAGCGAGCAGACGGTCCGCCCCCTTTCGGCGGCTCGACTTGTACGCCGGCGGCACTGCGCTAGCATAGCGGGCATCGTCATTCCGCCAAGAAGCCCCCAGATGCGCCGTACCGCCCTCGCCCTGCCCCTGTTCCTTCTGGTCTCAGCATGCAGCAGCGAACCGACGCCACCACCGAAACCCGCCGCCAAACCCCAGGCTCGCACCGTCATTTCACCCCGCCCCGTACGCCAGTCGGTGCAACCGATACTGCCGCTGC
The DNA here is from genome assembly GCF_056110345.1 of Pseudomonas sp. TZ252. Classification (NCBI taxonomy): domain Bacteria; kingdom Pseudomonadati; phylum Pseudomonadota; class Gammaproteobacteria; order Pseudomonadales; family Pseudomonadaceae; genus Pseudomonas; species Pseudomonas sp. TZ252. The sequence goes on from NZ_CM148566.1 coordinate 1,162,211, forward strand.
GCGGCGATTACGCGAACAATCCGGCGGCACAGCGCTTCATCGACAGGATGGTCAGCCAGCACGGCTTCAACCGCCAGCAACTGCACGATCTGTTCGCCCAGACCCAGCGCCTGGACTGGGTGATCCGCCTGATGGACCGGCAAGCCCCGACCTATACCCCACCCAGCGGACCGAACGGCGCCTGGCTGCGCTACCGGAAGAAGTTCGTCACGCCAGGCAACGTACAGAACGGCGTGCTGTTCTGGGACCAATACGAAACCGACCTGCAACGGGCATCGCGCGTCTACGGCGTGCCGCCGGAGATCATCGTCGGCATCATCGGCGTGGAAACCCGCTGGGGGCGTGTGATGGGCAAGACGCGGATCATCGATGCGCTGTCCACCCTGTCCTTCTCCTACCCTCGCCGCGCGGAATTCTTCAGCGGCGAACTGGAGCAATTCCTCCTCCAGGCGCGCAAGGAAGGCACCGACCCGCTGGCCCTGCGCGGTTCCTATGCCGGCGCCATGGGCTACGGCCAGTTCATGCCGTCTTCATTCACCAAGTACGCGGTGGACTTCGATGGCGATGGGCATATCGACCTGTGGAATCCGCGTGACGCCATCGGCAGCGTCGCCAACTATTTCAAGCAGCACGGCTGGGTCAGCGGCGATCGCGTGGCGGTTCCCGCCAGTGGCCGGGCTCCCTCGCTGGAAGATGGCTTCAAGACGCTGTACCCGCTGGACGTGCTCGCTTCCGCCGGATTACGCCCGCAGGGTCCGCTCGGCGGCCACCGGCAAGCCAGCCTGCTGCGCCTGGACATGGGCAGGAACTACCAGTACTGGTACGGCCTGCCGAACTTCTACGTGATCACCCGCTACAACCACAGCACCCACTACGCGATGGCCGTCTGGGAACTGGGCAAGGAAGTCGACCGGGTGCGTCACCGCTCCGTCGTCAGGCAGGATTAGGACAGTCGATGAACAAGTGCTCAATGGCGAAGCGCTTGCCCAGGTAGTCGCCCAGCGCCTGTACCCCGTAGCGCTCGGTGGCATGGTGTCCGGCGGCGATGAAGCTGATGCCGTTCTCCCGCGCGCTGTGCACGGTCTGCTCGGAAACCTCGCCGGTCAGGTAGGCATCGACGCCAGCGGCGATCGCCTGGTCGATATAGCCCTGGGCGCCGCCGGTGCACCAGGCGATGCGCCGGATCGGCTGACCGGCATCGACCAGCAGCGGCTCACGCCCCAGCGCATCGCGCACATGCCGAGCGAAATCGGCAGGCTGCATCGGCTCGGCAAGCGAACCGAGGAGGACGATGGAACGCGGGTTGCCCGGCTCCAACGGCCCTTCCACTTCGAAGCCGAGCTGCCGGGCGAGCTGCACGTTGTTGCCCACCTCCGGATGCAGATCCAGCGGCAGGTGGTAAGCGAGCAGACTGATATCGTTGTTCAGCAGGGTCTTCAGGCGCCGTTGCTTCATGCCAACCACGCAGGGGTTCTCACCCTTCCAGAAGTAACCGTGATGCACCAGCACCACGTCGGCGTCGGCCTCCACGGCGGCATCCAGCAGCGCCTGGCTGGCAGTGACCCCGCTGACGATCCGCCGCACCTGCGGCCGGCCTTCGACCTGCAGGCCGTTCGGGCAGTAGTCCTGGATGCGCGCGGCATCCAGATAACGGTCGGCCTCTTCGACCAGGGTGCTCAGGGCGATAGCCATGCAAATTCCTCTTCATTCAGGCAGGGCGCGCCGCTCCTCTAATGGACGGCTTCCCCCTATAATGGGCGCCACCTTATCGGCCGCTTTTCGGCCTCGCAACCCCAAGGATTTTCCCGATGCCCAAGGCCCTGCGTTTCCTCGGCTGGCCCGTGCTGGTCGGCGTGCTGCTGGCCCTGCTGATCATCCAGCACAACCCCGAGCTGGTCGGCCTGCCACGCCAGGAGGTGCACGTCGAGCAGGCGCCTCTGCTCAGCCGCCTGCAGGAAGGCCCGGTGTCCTATGCCAACGCGGTGAGTCGAGCGGCTCCGGCAGTGGCCAACCTGTACACCACCAAGATGGTCAGCAAGCCCTCCCACCCCCTGTTCGACGACCCGATGTTCCGCCGCTTCTTCGGCGACAACCTGCCGCAACAGAAGCGCATGGAGTCGAGCCTCGGCTCGGCGGTGATCATGAGCGCGGAAGGCTACCTGCTGACCAACAACCACGTGACCGCTGGCGCCGACCAGATCATCGTGGCCTTGCGCGACGGCCGCGAAACCATCGCCCAGTTGGTCGGCAGCGACCCGGAAACCGACCTGGCCGTGCTGAAGATCGACCTTAAGAACCTGCCGGCGATGACCCTCGGCCGCTCCGACGGCATTCGCACCGGCGACGTCTGCCTCGCCATCGGCAACCCGTTCGGCGTCGGCCAGACCGTGACCATGGGCATCATCAGCGCCACCGGACGCAACCAGCTCGGCCTGAACACCTACGAAGACTTCATCCAGACCGACGCGGCGATCAACCCCGGCAACTCCGGCGGCGCGCTGGTGGACGCTGCCGGCAACCTGATCGGCATCAACACGGCGATCTTCTCCAAGTCCGGCGGCTCCCAGGGTATCGGCTTCGCCATCCCGACCAAGCTGGCCCTGGAGGTCATGCAGTCGATCATCGAGCACGGCCAGGTGATCCGCGGCTGGCTCGGCGTCGAGGTCAAGGCGCTGACCCCGGAACTGGCGGAGTCGCTGGGCCTCGGCGAAACCGCCGGGATCGTCGTCGCCGGCGTCTATCGCGACGGCCCGGCGGCGCGCGGCGGCCTGCTGCCGGGCGACGTGATCCTGACCATCGACAAGCAGGAAGCCAGCGACGGCCGCCGCTCGATGAACCAGGTGGCGCGCACCCGTCCGGGACAGAAGATCAGCATCGTGGTGCTGCGCAACGGACAGAAGGTCAACCTGACCGCCGAGGTCGGCCTGCGTCCGCCGCCGGCACCGGCTCCACAGCAGAAACAGGACGGCGGCGAGTGATCCCCGCCATTGAAAACGGCGCCCTCGGGCGCCGTTTTCGTATCACTTGAGGAAGTGCAGGGCGTCCAGTAGCGCCTGGTTCTGCTCCGGACTGCCGATGGTGATACGCAGGAACTGGTCGATCCGCGCCTGCTTGAAATGGCGGACGATCACTCCCTGCTCGCGCAGGGTCGAGGCAATCTGCCCGGCATCGTGCCGCGGATGACGGGCGAAGACGAAGTTGGCGGCCGACGGTAGTACCTCGAAGCCCAGCGCCTGCAAAGAGGCGCTCAACGCCTCGCGGCTATCGATCACTGCCTGGCAGGTCCGACGGAAATAAGCGTCGTCCTCGAAAGCCGCCGCCGCGCCGGCGATCGCCAGGCGATCCAGCGGGTAGGAATTGAAGCTGTTCTTGATCCGCTCCAGGGCCTCGACCAGATCGGCATGGCCGACCGCCAGGCCGACCCGCAGGCCGGCCAGGGAGCGCGACTTGGACAGCGTCTGGGTGACCAGCAGGTTCGGGTAGCGATCGACCAGGGCGGTGGCGCTCTCGCCGCCGAAGTCGACATAGGCCTCGTCGACTACCACCACCGAATCCGGCGACGCCTTCAGCATCGCTTCGATGGCGTCCAGCGGCAGCAGGCAGCCGGTCGGCGCGTTCGGATTGGGGAAGATGATTCCGCCGTTGGGCCGCGCGTAGTCTTCGACGCGGATGCGGAACCTTTCATCCAGCGCGATCTTCTCGTGCGCGATCCCGTACAGGCCGCAATAGACCGGGTAGAAGCTGTAGGTCACGTCCGGAAACAGCAGCGGCAGGTCGTGTTGGAAGAGGCCATGGAAAATGTGCGCGAGCACCTCGTCGGAGCCGTTGCCGACGAACACCTGGTTGGCCTGTACGCCGTAGTGCGCGGCGACCGCCTGCTTCAACCGCTCGCCGTTGGGATCGGGATACAGGCGCAGGTCGTCGTTGAGTTCCGCCTGCATCGCGGCGAGCGCCTGTGGCGACGGACCGTAGGGATTCTCGTTGGTGTTCAGCTTGACCAGCCGCGACAGCTTCGGCTGCTCGCCCGGCACATAAGGCACCAGGTCCTTGACGAAGGGACTCCAGAATTTGCTCATGCTCAGGCCTCCTTCTCGTCGAGGATGCGGTATTCGGCGCTGCGCGCGTGGGCGGTCAACGACTCGCCGCGAGCCAGCACCGAAGCGGTGCGACCGAGGACCGAAGCGCCCTCGGCCGAGCAGTTGATGATCGACGAACGCTTCTGGAAGTCATATACCCCCAGCGGCGAAGAGAAACGCGCGGTACCGGAGGTCGGCAGCACGTGGTTCGGGCCGGCGCAGTAGTCGCCCAGGGCCTCGGCAGTGTAGCGGCCCATGAAGATCGCGCCGGCATGGCGGATCTCCGGCAGCCAGCTTTCCGGATCGGCCACCGACAGCTCCAGGTGTTCCGGGGCGATGCGGTTGGCGACCGCACAGGCCTGGGCCTGGTCGGCGACCTGGATCAGCGCGCCGCGCCCCTCCAGGGAGGTGCGGATGATCTCGGCGCGCTCCATGGTCGGCAGCAGGCGAGCAATGCTGTCCGCGACGCGGTCCAGGAACGCCGCGTCCGGACTGACCAGGATCGACTGGGCGTCTTCGTCGTGTTCGGCCTGGGAGAACAGGTCCATGGCGATCCAGTCGGGATCGGTCTGGCCATCGCAGACCACGAGGATTTCCGAGGGACCGGCGATCATGTCGATGCCGACCTGGCCGAACACGTGACGCTTGGCGGTGGCCACGTAGATGTTGCCGGGGCCGACGATCTTGTCCACCCGCGGCACGCTTTCGGTGCCGTAGGCCAACGCGGCCACGGCCTGTGCCCCGCCGATGGTGAAGACACGGTCGACGCCGGCGATGCAGGCGGCGGCGAGGACGATCTCGTTGATCTCGCCGCGCGGGGTCGGTACAACCATGACCACTTCGGACACCCCGGCGACCTTGGCCGGGATCGCATTCATCAGCACCGAGGACGGGTAGGACGCCTTGCCGCCCGGCACATAGAGCCCGGCGCGGTCCAGCGGGATGACCTGCTGGCCGAGCACCGTGCCGTCGGCCTCGGTGTAGCGCCAGGAACCCTGCTTCTGCTTCTCGTGGTAGCTGCGCACGCGCTCGGCGGCGACTTCCAGGGCTTCGCGCTGGGCTACGGTGATACGGGTGAGAGCCAGCTCCAGGCGCTCGCGCGGCAGGATCAGGTCGGCCATCGAGGCGGCCTGGAGACCGTCGAAGCGCTGGGTGAACTCGACCACGGCGGCGTCGCCACGGCTGCGTACGGCGGCGATGATGTCGAGGACGCGCTGGTTGACCGAATCGTCGGAGACACTTTCCCAGCTCAGCAGATGATCCAGATGACGCCCGAAGTCCGGATCAGCGGCATTGAGTCGACGGATAGCGAAGGGAGCGGTCATAGCGAGCCTCTTTTATGGATGGCGTTGTCTCGGGCGCCGCTAGACTACCAAGCCCACCGTGCGGGCACCCGAGAAAATTTGGCTATGACACGGATAGGCAGGTGCGGCGCGGAGCCGCACGGGTATCAGTGACGGTGTCGCGCCTCGACGGCGTCGCGCAGGGTATCGATCAGCGACTGGATGCGACCGTGCTGCATCTTCATCGAGGCCTTGTTGACCACCAGGCGCGAGCTGATCGTGGCGATCAGTTCCTGGGGCTCCAGGCCGTTGGCGCGCAGGGTATTGCCGGTATCCACGACGTCGATGATCTTGTCGGCGAGACCGACCAGCGGCGCCAGCTCCATCGAGCCGTACAGCTTGATCACGTCGACCTGGCGACCCTGCTCGGCGTAGTAGCGCTTGGCGACATTGACGAACTTGGTGGCCACCCGCAGGCGTCCCTTGGGTTCAGGCGCGCCAATGGCGCCGGCGGTCATCAGCTTGCAGTTGGCGATACGCAGGTCCAGCGGTTCGTAGAGTCCCTGGCCGCCGTACTCCATCAGCACGTCCTTGCCGGCCACGCCGAGATCGGCGGCGCCATGCTCGACATAGGTCGGCACGTCGGTGGCGCGCACGATGAGCAGGCGCACATCGGACAGGGACGTCGGGATGATCAGCTTGCGGCTCTTGTCCGGGTTCTCCGACGGCACGATGCCCGCCGCTGCGAGCAGCGGCAGGGTATCGTCGAGAATCCGGCCCTTGGACAAGGCGATGGTCAGCATTTGCGCGACAGCCTCCGCTAGCCCGGTACGCGGCGGATCTTGGCGCCGAGCAGCTGGAGTTTCTCTTCGATGCACTCGTAGCCACGGTCGATGTGGTAGATGCGATCGATCAGGGTGTCGCCCTCGGCCACCAGGCCGGCGATCACCAGGCTCGCGGATGCGCGCAGGTCGGTCGCCATGACCGGAGCGCCCTTGAGCTTGGGTACGCCGGTGACGATGGCGGTGTTGCCTTCGACGAGGATCTGCGCACCCATGCGGTTCATTTCGTAAACATGCATGAAGCGGTTCTCGAAGACCGTCTCGATGACCGCGCCGGTGCCTTCGGCAACCGCGTTCATGGAGATGAACTGGGCCTGCATGTCGGTGGGGAACGCCGGGTACGGCGCGGTACGCACGTTGACCGCCTTCGGCCGGTTGCCCTTCATGTCCAGCTCGATCCAGTTGCTGCCGGTGCTGATGTGAGCACCGGCCTCTTCCAGCTTCTGCAGGACCGCCTCGAGGATGGTCGGATCGGTATCCTTCAACTTCACCCGGCCGCCGGTCGCGGCCGCGGCCACCAGGTAGGTGCCGGTCTCGATACGGTCGGGCAGTACGTCGTAGCGAGCGCCGCCGAGGCGCTTCACGCCTTCGATGACGATGGTATCGGAGCCAGCGCCCTGGACGTTGGCGCCCATGGCGTTCAGGCAGTTGGCCAGGTCGACCACCTCCGGCTCGCGAGCGGCGTTCTGCAGCACGGTACGGCCGTTGGCCAGCGCGGCAGCCATCATCAGGTTCTCGGTGCCGGTCACGCTGACGGTATCGAAGAAGAAGTGACCGCCACGCAGGCCGCCGGCCGGCGCCTTGGCCTTGATGTAGCCGCCTTCGACCTCGATCTGCGCGCCCATGGCCTCGAGACCGCGGATATGCAGGTCGACCGGACGCGAACCGATCGCGCAACCGCCCGGCAGGGCCACTTCGGCCTCGCCGAAGCGCGCCAGCATCGGGCCCAGCACCAGGATCGAGGCACGCATGGTCTTCACCAGTTCGTACGGCGCGACCAGGGTTTTGATGCTGCTGGCATCGACTTCGACGTTGAGCTTCTCGTCGATGATCGGCTGCACGCCCATGCGGCCGAACAGTTCGATCATGGTGGTAATGTCGTGCAGGTGCGGCAGGTTGCAGACGGTGACCGGAGTATCGGCCAGCAGGGTCGCGGCCAGGATCGGCAGCGCCGAGTTCTTCGCGCCGGAAATGCGGATTTCGCCATCGAGGCGGTTACCGCCGGTAATAATCAGTTTATCCATTGCAATGATCCCCCGTGGGCTCAGGAACGCTCGGCCCAGGCGGCGCGGCTGAAGAATTTCATGGTGACGGCATGGATGCTGCCATCGGCGATCCAGGCGTTCAAATGGGCGTAGACCTGCTGCTGACGCTTGACCGGGCTCTGGCCGGCCAGTTCGTCGCTGATCAGATTCAGTTGGAAATTGCACCCTTCGCCCTCGACTTCCACCTGGGTGCCGGGGAGTTTTTCCTGGAGAAGGCTCTTAACGTCTTCGGCCTGCATGCTCAACCTCAATCGGGCGCCCTACGCGCACGGTCGGCCATCATACAAAAAAGCCCTCCGCCTGCGAACCCCAGGAAGGGACGCGCAGACGGAGGGCCGCTCGTTCCGCCGGCCGGTCATTCCTGCAAAGGCAGGATCTCCAGAAGGCTGCTGACCTTGGCAATCTCCCGCATGTCGTCCGGCAACGCCCTGACGCTCAGGACCTTGCCGGCCTTGCGTGCGTCGCGCATGAAGGCCAGCAACAGGGAAATGCCCACGCTGCTGGAGCGCTCCACCGCCGAGCAGTCGACGACCAGTTCCGCCGCCTGGCTGGCGCGGATCAGCCGACCGCCCTGCTCGCGCAACGCCGGCCCGCTGCTGTAGTCGAGCACGCCGGCGAGCTGCAGTTCGCCGGCCGCGCCTTCGCGCAGGCTGGCCTGGCTCATTTCGCCCCGGCCTCTTCCGCTTTCGCGGTTTCCTTGGCCTTGGCGACCACCTCGCCCCAGCCGGCGATGGTCTTCTCGAGGTCGTTGCGGTTCTTCTGCATGGTGTCGGCGAACTGGTCGCGGAACAGCTTGCCGATGTTGATGCCGTTGATGATCACGTTGCGGACCTTCCAGCCACCGGCCAGGTTGGTCATGGTGTAGGAGACCGGATAGACCGTGCCCTTGCTGTCACGGATCTCCATGTTGACGCTGGCGCGATCGTCGCTCGGCTTGGCCGAACTAGGCAGCACGCGGATGTCCTGGTTGTCGTATTCGAGCAGCGCGTTGCCGTAGAACTGCATCAGGCTGTTCTTGAACACTTCCTCGAAGCGCTTGATCTGCTCGGGTGAGGCCTGGCGCGAGTACTTGACGGTCATCACACTCTTGGCGATGCCTTCGGCATCGACCACCGGCCCAAGGATACGGTCGAGAGTGGCGTAGAGCTTTTGCGGATCGGCCTTGTAGGCGGCCTTGTTGGCCTTGATGTCGGAAAGCAGTTCGTCGACCGTGCCCTGCACCACCTGTTGCGGGGTCGGCGCCGCCATGGAAAGCAGCGGGAAAGCCGCCAGGAACACCAGCAGGCCGCGACGCAGAAGAGTCAGCATGGAAGAAAACCTCACTTTTTGGCTTCGTCTTTGTTAACCGAGTTCAGCAGGAACTTGCCGATCAGGTCTTCCAGCACCAGCGCCGACTGGGTGTCGTGGATGGTGCTGCCGTCCTTCAGAACGTCCTCGTCGCCGCCGACGCTGATGCCGATGTATTTCTCGCCCAGCAGGCCGGCGGTCAGGATCGACGCCGTGGAATCGACCGGCAGGTTGTTCACGTTCTGGTTGATCTCCATGGTCACGCGACCAGTGTAGCTGTCGCGATCCAGGTCGACCGCCGTCACCTTGCCGATCGTCACGCCGGCCAGGGTGACCTTGCCGCGCACGGTAACACCGGCGATGTTGTCGAAGTAGGCGTAGACCTTGTAGGTATCGCCGGCGTTGCCCACGCTCAGGCCGCTGACCCGCAGGGCCAGCAGCAACAGGGCCAGCAGGCCGGCCAGGAGGAACAGGCCGACACCGATTTCCAGGGTGCGGGTTTGCATTCAGAAATCTCCAAACATCAAAGCAGTCAGAATGAAGTCGAGCCCCAGCACCGCCAGGGAGGCATAGACCACGGTCCGGGTCGTCGCCCGGCTGATTCCTTCCGAGGTCGGCTCGCAGTCGTAGCCTTGGTAGACCGCGATCCAGGTCACCACGAAGGCGAATACGATACTTTTGATCACGCCGTTGAGCACATCCTCGGTGAACTGCACGCTGTTCTGCATGTTCGCCCAGAACGACCCCTCGTATACGCCCAGCCAGTCGACCGCGACCATCGCCCCACCCCAGATGCCGACCACGCTGAAGATCGCGGCGAGCAGCGGCATGGAGATGAAACCGGCCCACAGGCGCGGCGCGACGATGTACTTGAGCGGGTCGACACCGATCATTTCCAGGCTGGAAAGCTGTTCGGTGGCCTTCATGTTGCCGATTTCCGCGGTAAGCGCAGAGCCGGCACGGCCGGCGAACAGCAGGCCGGTCACCACCGGCCCCAGTTCGCGCAGCAGGGTCAGGGCCACCATCTGCCCGACCGCCTGCTCGGAACCATAGGAAATCAGGATGTTGTAGCCCTGCAGGGCCAGCACCATGCCAATGAACAGGCCCGAGACGACGATGATCGCCAGCGACAGCACGCCTACCGAGTAGAGTTGCTTCACCAGCAGGTGCAAACCGGTGCCTGGCGTGCGCCGGCCGAGCAGGGCGTGGCCGAGGAACAGGGTCGAGCGGCCGAGCGCGGCGACCACGTCCAGGCCGGCGCGGCCGAACAGGCGGATACGTTCGAGGGGAGAGACTCTACGCATCAGCGCTCTCCCAGCAGGTCGGCCCGGTAGTCGCGGGCCGGATAATGGAACGGAACGGGACCATCCGGGATTCCCTTGACGAACTGGCGGATACGAGGATCGTCGGTTTCCTTGAGGACGTCCGGCGTCCCGTGGCCAAGTACCCGGCCGTCGCCGACGATATAGATGTAGTCGGCGATGCTGGCGGTCTCGGCCAGGTCATGGGAAACCACGATGCTGGTGATGCCGAGGGCATCGTTGAGCAGGCGGATCAGGCGCACCAAGACGCCCATGGCGATCGGATCCTGCCCCACGAACGGCTCGTCGTAGAGCAGGATCTGCGGGTCCAGGGCGATCGCCCGGGCCAGGGCGACGCGGCGCTTCATGCCGCCGGAAAGCTCGTCCGGCATCAGTTCCACGGCGCCGCGCAGGCCGACGGCCTGAAGCTTCATCAGGACGATGTCGCGGATCATCTCTTCCGGCAGCTGGGTATGCACGCGCAGCGGAAACGCGACGTTCTCGAAGACGTCGAGATCGGTGAACAGCGCCCCGCTCTGGAACAGCACACCGAACTGCTTGCGCATGTCGAACAGGTCGCCGCGCGAAAGCTGCGGCAGGTTCTGCCCGTTGACCCAGACCTCCCCCTTCGAAGGACGCAACTGGGAGGCGATCAGCCGCAGCAACGTGGTCTTGCCGCAACCGGACGGGCCCATGATGCCGGTCACCTTTCCGCGCGGGATACGCACATCGATGTTGTCGAAAATCGCCCGCGATCCGCGCTTGAAGGTCAGGCCCTTCAACTCGACCGCGTAGGCACTATCGGTGCTCATCAGGACTCCTTGCGATGCGACCCGTCCATGCTGGACGCCTTGCCCCGTTGCAAAGGCACGCATCCCGGAGGGGTCGAATGGGCGCGGACTATAGCACTGCGGCGGGTTCTGGCCCAAGGCCTGGCACCGTGCCGTTCAGCTTGGATTCAGCTTGTTCGGAGCGTTCTCTCAGCCCTTTAGGACATATCGCACACTTCAGGTTCACTACGGACAGAAAAAAATCGCGTCGACGTCGAATATATCGACATTTATGCAGTCATAGCGCGGAGTGCAGATAACGGCGGCGTAACAGAGCATTGCAGTCCATACAACATTGCGCCGCGGGGGATGCGGACCGACTTCACAGCATGGCTGGTGTAAGCGGGGCACGCTTTCCCGTTATAATCCCGCCTTTAATCCAGGCGCCACATTCGTTGAACATGAGCCAGAACCTCGATTTCATCCATTCCGCCCAGCGCACCATCGGCCTCGAGCGCGACGCGGTAGACAGCCTGCTGGCGCGGATTGGCGACGATTTCGTCAAGGCCTGCGAACTGCTGCTGGCCGGCAAGGGCCGGGTCGTCGTCGTCGGCATGGGCAAGTCCGGTCACATCGGCAAGAAGATCGCCGCTACCCTGGCCAGCACCGGCACCCCCTCCTTCTTCGTGCATCCGGCCGAGGCCAGCCATGGCGACATGGGCATGATCACCAAGGACGACGTGGTCCTCGCCCTGTCCAACTCCGGCTCGACTGCCGAAATCGTCACCCTGTTGCCTCTGATCAAGCGCCTGGGCATCACCCTGATCAGCATGACCGGTAACCCCGAGTCGCCCCTGGCCAAGGCTGCGGAAGTGAACCTGGACGCCAGTGTCGGCCAGGAAGCCTGCCCACTGAACCTGGCCCCGACCTCCTCCACCACCGTAACCCTGGTCCTCGGCGACGCCCTGGCGATCGCCCTGCTCGAAGCCCGCGGCTTTACCGCGGAAGACTTCGCCTTCTCGCACCCGGGCGGTGCGCTGGGCCGCCGACTGCTGCTGAAGGTGGAAGACGTCATGCACGTTGGCGAAGGGCTGCCGCAGGTGCTGCTCGGCACCTCGCTGACCGGCGCGCTGATGGAAATGACCCGCAAGGGCCTGGGCATGACCGTAGTGCTCGACGAACATGGCAAGCTTGCCGGCATTTTCACCGATGGCGACCTGCGTCGCGCCCTGGATCGGGGCATCGACGTCCGCCAGGTCACCATCGACCAGGTGATGACCGTCCACGGCAAGACCGTCCGCGCCGAGATCCTCGCCGCGGAAGCCCTGAAGATCATGGAAGACAACAAGATCGGCGCACTGGTGGTGGTCGACGCGGACGACCGTCCGGTCGGCGCCCTGAACATGCACGACCTGTTGCGCGCAGGAGTGATGTAATGAGCGATACCCATTCGGCCGCGGAACTCCCGGTCCGGGCCAGCCGGATACGCCTGGCGATTTTCGACGTCGACGGCGTGCTGACCGACGGCAAGCTGTATTTCCTCGTCGACGGCAGCGAGTTCAAGACCTTCAACACCCTGGACGGACATGGCATCAAGATGCTCATCGCCTCCGGCGTGCGCACCGCCATCATCACCGGCCGCGACACTCCGGTGGTCGAACGGCGCGCGCGCAACCTGGGCATCCAGCATCTCTATCAGGGCCGGGAAGACAAGCTCGCCGTCCTCGACGAACTTCTCGGCGAACTCGGACTAGGCTATGAGCAAGTCGCCTACCTTGGCGACGACCTGCCCGATCTGCCGGTGATCCGCCGCGTCGGCCTGGGCATGGCGGTAGCCAGTGCCGACCCGTTCGTGCGCCAGCATGCCCATGGCGTCACCGCGGCCCGCGGCGGCGAAGGCGCCGCCCGCGAGTTCTGCGAACTGATCATGCGCGCCCAGGGTACGCTCGAAGCCGCCCAGAGCGCCTATCTGTAGAGCCGACCATGCCGAAGACACTACGCCAGAAACTGCTGCTCGCCCTGATCGCCCTGTTGCTGATCGTCGCGGGCTACTACTGGAACGTCGGGCTCGAGCTGTTCAACGAACAGCCGACCCGTCCCGGCCAGGACAATACCATCGACTACTATGCCGAGAATGCCCATAGCCTCCAGTACCAGGAGGACGGCAGCCTCGACTACGAGATGACCGCGGTGAAGCTGGAGCACCAGAAAGCCACGGACATCACTTTCGTCACCACCCCCGACCTGCTGCTCTTCCGTGGCAACGTGCAACCCTGGCACATCCAGAGCGCCCGCGCCGAAGTCGGACCGAAAGGCAAGGAGGTCGAACTCATCGACGACGTGCGCGTCGCACGTACCGATGCCAAGGGCCAACCAAGCATCCTGACCACCACTCGGCTGACCGTATTCCCCGACAAGAATTATGCACAGACCGAGCAAGCCGTTAAAATCGACGCGGCCAATGGAGTGACGACGGCTGTTGGAATGAAAGCGTATCTGAAAGACAGCCGGATGCACCTGCTGTCCAACGTAAGAGGTCAGCATGAGGTTCGTTAATACCCTCCCCCTTATTTTCGGTCTGACTGCCGCCCTCGGCAGCTCCATGGCCTTGGCCCTGCCTTCGGACCGCGAACAACCGATCCGCGTCCAGGCCGACAGCGCCGAACTGGACGACAAGCAGGGCGTCGCGGTCTACCGCGGCGACGTCGTGGTGACCCAGGGCAGCACCAAGCTGACCGGCAACACCGTGACCCTGAAGCAGGACAAGAACGGCGACATCGAGGTCGTGACCTCAGTCGGCAAGCCTGCCTACTACGAGCAGAAACCCGCTCCGGACAAGGACGTGACCAAGGCCTATGGCCTGACCATCCAGTACTTCGTCACGCAGAACCGGGTCGTGCTGATCGACCAGGCCAAGGTGATCCAGGAAGGCAACACCTTCGAAGGCGAGAAGATCGTCTACGACACCCAGCGCCAGATCGTCAACGCGGGTCGTGCCACCGGCTCCCAGGTGACCAGCCCGCGCCCGCGCATCGACATGGTCATCCAGCCGAAGAAAAAGGCCCAGTAATGGCAACGCTCAAAGCCCAGCACCTGGCCAAAAGCTATAAAGGCCGGCAAGTCGTCCGCGACGTCAGCATGTCCATCGATAGCGGGCAGATCGTCGGCCTGCTCGGTCCGAACGGTGCCGGCAAGACCACCTGCTTCTACATGATCGTCGGCCTGGTCCAGGCCGACCAGGGCGTGGTCCGCATCGACGAGCAGAACGTCACCCACCTGCCGATGCACGGGCGCGCCCGGGCCGGCATCGGCTACCTGCCGCAGGAAGCCTCGATCTTCCGCAAGCTGTCGGTATCCGACAACATCATGGCGATCCTCGAGACCCGCAGCGACCTCGATCGCAACGGTCGCAAGGAAGCCCTGGAAGGCCTGCTGCAGGAATTCCACATCCACCACATCCGCGACAACCTCGGCATGAGCCTGTCCGGCGGCGAACGACGCCGGGTGGAAATCGCCCGCGCCCTGGCCAGCGCGCCGAAATTCATCCTCCTCGACGAGCCCTTCGCCGGCGTGGACCCGATCTCGGTCGGCGACATCAAGCAGATCATCCATCACCTCAAGGCGAAGGGTATCGGCATCCTCATCACCGACCACAACGTCCGCGAGACCCTGGACATCTGTGAAACGGCGTATATCGTCAATGATGGGCAGTTGATCGCGGAAGGGGATGCCGAGAGCATCCTCGCCAACGACCTGGTCAAGGAAGTCTACCTGGGGCACGAGTTCCGCCTCTGAAGAAATCTCCTAGCGCGCCCTCCGGCCTCGCCGGAGCGGTTCCGCTCGCCCGCGGTTTCGCAACCACGAGTGCCGCCTGGAGCGGATGATTTATTCAGAGCAACCCTAGGCAAAGTACGAAAATTCAGGCATATAATTTGCTTCCTGGCGGTGCCGCCACCTCGGCACCCGTAGTAGTGGATGGTGCCATCCGGTACCAGCGAATAAGGTACTAAGCCCTCAGCCATGAAACCATCGCTAGTCCTCAAGATGGGCCAGCAGCTGACGATGACGCCGCAGCTGCAACAGGCCATACGCCTCCTCCAGCTATCCACCCTGGACCTCCAGCAGGAAATCCAGGAAGCGCTGGAATCCAATCCCATGCTCGAACGCCAGGAAGACGGCGACGATTTCGACAACAGCGACCCTCTCGCCGATGGCGCCGAACAGGCGGCCAGCGCGCCCCAGGAGAGCCCTCTCCAGGAAAGCGCCACGCCCAGCGTCGAAAGCCTCGACGACGACCAGTGGAGCGAACGCATACCCAGCGAGTTGCCGGTGGATACCGCCTGGGAAGACATCTACCAGACCAGCGCCAGCAGCCTGCCCAGCAACGACGATGACGAGTGGGACTTCACCGCGCGCACCAGCAGCGGCGAGAGCCTGCACAGCCACCTGCTCTGGCAGGTCAACCTGGCACCGATGTCGGACACCGATCGGATGATCGCGGTGACCATCATCGATAGCATCAACAACGATGGCTACCTCGAAGAGTCCCTCGAAGAAATCCTCGCCGCCATCGATCCGGAACTGGACGTCGAGCTCGACGAAGTGGAAGTCGTGCTGCGCCGCATCCAGCAACTGGAACCCGCCGGCATCGGCGCCCGCAACCTGCGCGAGTGCCTGCTGCTGCAACTGCGCCAGTTGCCGTCCACCACGCCCTGGCTGAACGAAGCGCTGCGCCTGGTATCCGACTACCTCGACCTGCTCGGCGGCCGCGACTACAGCCAATTGATGCGGCGCATGAAGCTCAAGGAAGACGAACTGCGCCAGGTCATCGAGCTGATCCAGTGCCTGCATCCCCGGCCCGGTTCGCAGATCGAATCGAGCGAAGCCGAATACATCGTCCCCGACGTCATCGTGCGCAAGGACAACGAGCGCTGGCTGGTCGAGCTGAACCAGGAGGCGATGCCACGCCTGCGCGTCAACGCCACCTACGCCGGCATGGTCCGCCGCGCCGACAGCAGCGCCGACAATACCTTCATGCGCAACCAGTTGCAGGAAGCCCGCTGGTTCATCAAGAGCCTGCAGAGCCGCAACGAAACGCTGATGAAGGTCGCCACCCAGATCGTCGAGCACCAGCGCGGTTTCCTCGACTACGGCGAAGAAGCCATGAAGCCGCTGGTCCTGCACGACATCGCCGAAGCGGTGGGCATGCACGAATCGACCATTTCGCGGGTCACCACGCAGAAATACATGCATACGCCGCGCGGCATTTTCGAGCTGAAATATTTCTTTTCAAGTCACGTCAGTACCGCCGAAGGCGGGGAATGCTCGTCCACCGCGATCCGCGCGATCATCAAGAAACTGGTGGCCGCGGAAAATGCGAAAAAGCCATTGAGCGACAGCAAGATCGCTGGTTTACTGGAGGCACAGGGCATTCAAGTGGCTCGCCGCACCGTCGCCAAATACCGCGAATCCCTGGGCATAGCCCCTTCGAGCGAGCGCAAGCGACTGGTGTGACGTTGATCCACGCCAAGGTGTTCCGGAGGCAGGTTGCTAACCTGCCACTTACACACGGGCAACAAGGAGAACGCGGTATGCAAGTCAACATCAGTGGCCATCAACTGGATGTGACCGACGCCCTGCGCGACTATGTCGGCGAGAAACTGAGCCGTCTGGAGCGCCATTTCGACAAGATCACCAATGTTCAGGTGATCATGGAGGTCGAGAAACTGAAGCAGAAGATCGAAGCCACCCTGCGCATCGCCGGTGGCGAGATCGTAGCCAATGCGGAACATGAGGACATGTACGCGGCCATCGACCTGCTGATCGACAAACTCGACCGTCAACTGATCAAACACAAAGAGAAGTATCTCGAACGGCAGCAAGGCGTAGGCGCCCGCTGATCTCCCCTCCCCTATGATCCGACTTGAGCAAATCCTGACCCCCGGCCGTTCCCTCGTGAACGTGCCGGGCGGCAGCAAGAAACGCGTACTCGAACAAATCGCCAACCTGGTAGCCAGGGAGCTGCCGGAGTTCGACGCCCAGACCATCTTCGAAAACCTGGTGGCCCGGGAAAAACTCGGTTCCACCGGCTTCGGCAATGGCATCGCCATTCCGCACTGCCGCCTGTCTGGCTGCCAGAGCCCCATCAGCGCCGTGCTGCACCTGGATGCTCCCGTGGACTTCGACGCGCTGGACGGCGCGCCGGTCGACCTGCTCTTCGTCCTGCTGGTACCGGAGGCCGCGACCGAAGAACATCTCGAACTGCTCCGGCAGATCGCCGCCATGCTCGACCGTGCCGACGTACGCGACCGCCTGCGCAGCGCTCCCACCGCCGAAGCGCTTTATCAGATCGTGGTAGACGTACAGAACGGGCAATGACATGCGCCTGATCATCGTCAGTGGCCGCTCGGGCTCGGGCAAGAGCACCGCCCTGAACGTCCTCGAAGACAACGGCTTCTATTGCATCGACAACCTTCCCGCCAGCCTGCTTCCCGACCTGGCGCAGCGCGCCCTGTTGCACACGGAGCTACTGCAGCCACAGGTGGCGGTGTCGATCGACGCCCGCAACCTGCCCAGCCAGTTGCAGCGCTTCCCCGAACTGTTGCAGGAAGTGCGGGACAACCACATCAACTGCGATGTGCTGTATCTCGACGCCGACGACGAGACGCTGCTCAAACGATTCTCGGAAACCCGCCGGCGCCACCCGCTGACCACCGACACCCGTTCGCTGGCGGAGGCGATTGGCGACGAGAGCCAATTGCTCGGACCGATCGCCGACCTCGCCGACCTGAAGCTGGACACCACCAGCCTCAACCTCTATCAGCTGCGCGACACCATCAAACTGCGCCTGTTGAACAAGCCGGAGCCCGGCACCGCGTTCCTCGTCGAATCCTTTGGCTTCAAGCGCGGCATGCCAGTCGACGCCGACCTGGTGTTCGATGTGCGCTGCCTGCCGAACCCCTACTGGAAGCCCGAGTTGCGCGATCATTCGGGGCTGGAGCCGGAAGTCCGCGAGTATCTGGCCGCCCAGCCGGACGTCGAGGAAATGTACCAGGACATCGTCGGCTACCTGAACAAATGGCTGCCGCGCTTCGCCGCCAGTAACCGCTCATATGTAACAGTTGCGATAGGCTGTACCGGCGGGCACCATCGTTCGGTCTACCTCGCCGAGCGGATTGGCGCTGCACTCAGGGATTCCCTGAAGAACGTGCAGATTCGCCACCGCGATCTCAGCAGCTAGCCCATAACAAGAAGGACAGACTCCCCAAGATGCCCGCCCTCGAGATCACCATCATCAACAAGCTCGGTCTGCACGCCCGCGCGGCCGCCAAGTTCGTCGGCGTCGCGGGGCGCTACCCTTGCCAGGTCCGGGTCGGCCGCAATCCTGAAAGCTGCGTCGACGGCAAGAGCATCATGGCCGTGATGATGCTGGCTGCCGGCAAGGGCACCAACCTGCACCTGCATACCGAAGGCGAACAGGAAGACGAGGCGTTGAACGCGCTGGTCGAACTGATCAACAACAGGTTCGACGAGGGCGAGTAGGCTCTTCCCAGCGACAGCGAAAAAGCCGCCAACTGGCGGCTTTTCCTTTCCGGCGATTGCGGCCGGCGTCAATTCAGCGCGCGTCGGATGAATCCCCTAGCCCAGCGCGGTATCCAGCACCATCATCAGGCAGAAACCGAACACCAGGCCCAGCGTAGCCTCGGCGGCATGTCCCTGGCGGTGGGACTCGGGAATGATCTCGTGGGTGACCACGAAGAGCATCGCTCCCGCCGCGGCGGCCAGCCCCCAGGGCAGGAGCAGCGCGGAGAGGCCGACCAGCCAGGCGCAGAGCACCGCGAACAGCGGCTCGACCAGGCCCGACGCGGCACCGACCAGCATCGCCTTGAAACGCGACATACCGACTCCGGCCAGCACCAGCGCCACCACCAGACCTTCCGGCACATCCTGCAGAGCGATGCCCAGGGCGAGGCCGTTGGCCTCGTCCAGGCCGGCACCGGCCGACACGCCAACCGCCATGCCTTCGGGGATGTTGTGCAGGACGATGGCCGTGACGAACAGCAGGATGCGCGGGGGAATGCCACCGGACAGTGGCGCGCCCTCGCAACCGGGATGGACGTCCGGCATCAGCCGGCCGAGGATGAACAGCCCCATCACGCCGACCGCCAGGCCGAAGCTGACCAGGAACCCCGCGCCGAACTTCGAGTAGCCGAGGTCGCCGGCCGCGGATAGCGCCGGCATGATCAGCGAGAAGGCCGTCGCCGAGAGCATCACGCCGGCACCGAAGCCCAGCAGCGCATCCGACAGGCGCGCCGGCATGGTCTTCACCACCAGCACCGGCATCGCCCCGAGAGCGGTACCGAAGGCACAGAGCAGGCCGCCTTTCAATGCCAGCACGATGGGCGCCGGCAGGTTGAGTTCGGCCAGCAACAGCGCGTGGCGGCCGAGCAGGTAGCCGCCGCCGATGAAGATCAGCAGGCCCAGTAGGTTGCGCAGCGTCCGCCCGTTACCTTCGGCGATGCCATGGAGCAACGCCTTCATCGCCGCACCGCCAGGCTGCCGGCCAGCCATCTCGCATCACGGGTAACACTAGGCCAGGGCTTGCGCATAGCGACGCGCGACCTCCCGCCAGTCGATCACGTTGTAGAAAGCGCCGATGTATTCCGGGCGGCGGTTCTGGTACTTCAGGTAATAGGCATGCTCCCATACGTCCAGGCCGAGGATCGGCGTATTGCCGTTCATCAGCGGGCTGTCCTGGTTGCCGCTGCTCTCCACCAGCAAGCTGCCCTGGGGAGTCACGCTGAGCCAGGCCCAGCCGCTGCCGAAGCGGGTCAGCGCAGCCTTGGTGAACGCATCCTTGAACGCCTCGAAGCCCCCGAGCTGCTCATCGATGGCCCGCCCCAGGTCGCCATCGGGACGGCCACCGCCCTGGGGCGACATCACGGTCCAGAACAGCGAGTGGTTGGCATGCCCACCGCCATTGTTGACAACCGGGGTGCGCAGCTTCTCCGGCAGACCAGCCAGTTGCCGCAGCAGACTTTCCACCGGCTGCTCGGCATAGGGCGTGCCTTCCAGCGCGGCGTTCAGGTTGTTCACATAGGTCTGGTGGTGCTTGCTGTGGTGGATCTCCATGGTCAGCGCATCGATGTGCGGTTCCAGGGCATCGTAGGCGTAAGGCAAGGGCGGCAAGGCGTGGGGCATGGAAACTCTCCGTCAGTGATAGCGAAGTGAGGGGGGCGGAGCGAGGAACTCGGGTCGGACCTCCGCGTTCGGCGGTCCCTTGAGCAGGCGCTCGGTGCGCGGATAGGCACCGTGTTCGCCGATGAACGACAGCAGTTCGACATAGGTGCGCCGGCTGTGATGCTGGGCCGCCTGGCGCAGGGCCAGCGGCAGCTTCTGGTCGGCGCTGACCCGCAACAGGCGCTCGTGGCAGGCGCACAGGTATTCTGCGGTCTCCTCCGGTTGCTCCAGTTGCAGGTGCAAGTCGGCCAGGTTGTGATGGGAAATGACGAACGCCATCACCGCCTCGTCGGCGTCGCCCCAGCGTTCCAGCAGCACCTGGGCCAGGGCCAGGGCATGGAGGTAGTGCTCACGCGCATCGATCAATGCGCCGGTGACGAAACAGCGGTTGCCCTGTTCGATCGTTCGTTGCCAATGACGCATGGCGGTACCTCCAGTGGTGGGGCGGCCTCAGAGGCCGCCAGCCGTGAGTTTTTCCGGATCCAGCAACACCTCCAGGCGCGCACGGTCCAGATCGGTGTTTTCCAGCGCCACATCGATGATCGGCCGTCCCTCGCGATAGGCCTGCTTGGCGATTTCCGCAGCCTTCTGGTAGCCGATGATCGGGTTCAGCGCAGTGACCAGGATCGGGTTGCGCGCCAACGCCTCGCTGAGCTTGCCCTGGTTGACCTTGAAGCTGGCGATGGCCTTGTCCGCCAGCAGCCGGCTGACGTTGGCCAGCAACTGGATGCTGTGCAACAGGTTGTCGGCCACCAGCGGCAGCATCACGTTCAGTTCGAAGTTGCCCGATTGGCCGGCGACGGCAATGGCGGCGTCATTGCCGATCACCTGGGCGGCGACCATCGCGGTGGCCTCCGGGATCACCGGGTTGACCTTGCCGGGCATGATCGAGGAGCCTGGTTGCAGCGCTTCCAGCTCGATCTCGCCGAGCCCGGCAAGCGGCCCGGAGTTCATCCAGCGCAGGTCGTTGGCCAGCTTCATCAGGGTCACGGCCAGGGTCTTCAACTGGCCGGACGCAGCGACCGCCGTGTCCTGCGAACCGATCAGGGCGAAGAAGTCGTCGCCGGGGCGGAACGCCAGCCCGGTCAGGTCGTTCAGCTCCTGGCTGAAACGTTCGGCGAACCGCGGATGGGCGTTGATCCCGGTGCCCACCGCGGTGCCGCCCTGTGCCAACTGCTGCAAGGCAGGAAGTACGCTCTCGATGTGCACGCCGGCCTGTCGCACCTGCTGCGCCCAGCCACCGAGCACCTGGCTCATGCGTACCGGCATCGCATCCATCAGGTGGGTGCGGCCGGTCTTCACATAGGCATGCACTTCGCCGGCCTTGCTCTGGATAGTCTGCTCCAGGTGGCGCAGCGCCGGCAGCAGGCGTTCGCTGATCTCGAGGGCGGCACTGATGTGGATGGTCGAGGGAATGATGTCGTTGCTGCTCTGCCCGCAGTTCACATGGTCGTTCGGATTGACCTTGCCGCCCAGGCGACGACTGGCCAGGGTCGCCACCACTTCGTTGGCGTTCATGTTGGAACTGGTGCCGGAGCCGGTCTGGAACACATCCACCGGGAAATGCTGCATGAAGTCCTCCTGCAGCAGTTGCAGGCAGGTGTCGGCGATCGCCTCGCCCATCGGTGCATCCAATTGCTGCAGGGAGACGTTCGCCCGCGCCGCCGCGGCCTTGGCCAGCAGCAGGGCGCGGACGAAGGCCTGGGGCATGCGCTGGCCGCTGACCGGGAAGTTGTTCACCGCGCGCTGGGTCTGGGCGCCATAGAGGGCGGTCGCCGGGACCGCCAGTTCGCCCATGCTGTCGCGTTCGATGCGGGTGTCAGTCATCTTGGTTTCCTTGTTGCGGGTGATCGAAGCTCATCGACGGCGCCAGGTCCTGCCTGGCCATTCGTACGGAGAGCTGGCGCAGCCGGCGTCGCTGGCTGCCGTTGGTGGTCAGTCGCTGAAGTTCGCAGAGGGGCCGGTAGGCGTAGTCGAGGCAGAGGCTGCGCCAGTGCCAGGGCAATATCGGATCGCGACCGGTATCGAGCAGGAGGTTGTAGGCTTTCTCGAACAGCGGCCAGGCGGCCACACCTTCCCAACCGGCGAGATAGCGCGCCTCGCCGAGGTACTGGTCGAGCAGGCGCGGTTCGTCGGGATCGAGCGCGCAGCGGATCTGCGTGCCCAGCCAGTACCAGTGATCCAATGCTTGCGGGTCGTGCGCCTCGAAGGACATGGCAACCTCACCAGACGATAATGAGATTGATTATTGTTTTCTTCTTGGTAAAAGACAAGCATGGTCCCCATAGAGGCGGACAATCGAACAGGCGGAAACGAAAACGCCAGCGACGAGCGCTGGCGTTCTACAGAGGGAAACCCGGCCTCAGCGCCCGGCTACCATCATCGACTCGACCAGTACAGAACCGGTATGCAGGTTGCCGCGCCGTTCGATGTCCTTGCCGACCGCGACGATACGGCGGAACAGGTCGCGCAGGTTGGCGGCGATGGTGACTTCCTGGACCGGGAACTGGATCTCGCCGTTCTCGACCCAGTAGCCGGCGGCGCCGCGGGAATAATCGCCGGTCACCAGGTTGACGCCCTGCCCCATCAACTCGGTGACCAGCAGGCCACGCCCCATCCGGCGTATGAGAGCGGCCTGGTCCTCGTCGCCATGGCTGACGAACAGGTTATGCACGCCGCCGGCGTTGGCCGTGCTCGGCAGGCCGAGCTTGCGCCCGGAATAGGTGCCCAGGACATAGGACACCAGCTCGCCGTTCTCGACGAATGGCTTGGCGTAGGTGGCCAGGCCGTCGCTATCGAAGCTGGCGCTGCCGAGCGCGCCGACCAGGTGCGGCCGCTCGTCGATGCTCAGCCACTCGGGAAACAGGCGCTGGCCCAGCGCGCCTTCGAGGAAGGATGACTTGCGATACAGGCTGCCGCCTGAGATCGCCCCGAGGAAATGGCCGAACAGGCCAACAGCGATTTCCGGAGCGAACAGCACCGGCACTTCGGCGGTCTGCACCGGCCGCGCGCCCAGTCGGCTGGCGGCGCGCTCGGCGGCGCGCCGGCCGATCGACTCGGCGCTGGCCAAGGCCTCGCCACGGCGGTTGACGTCATACCAATAGTCACGCTGCATCTGTCCTTCGCCCTCGGCGATCATCACGCAGCTGAGGCTGTGCCGGGTGCTGGCGTAACCACCGATGAAACCGTGGCTGTTACCGTATACCCGGCAGCCCTGGTGGGTATTCAGGGTGGTGCCGTCGGCCTTGGTCACCCGCTTGTCGGCGGCGAACGCCGCTGCCTCGCAAGCCAGGGCACGTTCCACGGCCTGCTCGGGACTCAGGCTCCATGGATGATAGAGGTCCAGCTCGGGCAACTCGCGGGCCATCAACGCGGCATCGGCGAGACCGGCGCATTCGTCCTCGGAGGTATGGCGGGCGATCGCCAGCGCCGCCGCCACCGTCTCGCGGATGGCCGCCTCGCCGGTCGCCGAGGTGCTCGCCGAACCCTTGCGCTGGCCTGCGTAGAGGGTGATGCCGAAACCTTGGTCACGGTTGAACTCGACGGTTTCCACCTCGCCCTGGCGCACGCTGGTGGACAGGCCCTGCTCCAGCGACACCGCCACTTCGCAGGCACTGGCGCCCTGGCGGCGGGCCTCGGCGATGATCTGCTCGACCTGCTCGCGAAGGTCCGGAAGCACGGAGGGACCGACTGCCGCGGCATGTAGACTCATCTGTTGACTCTCCTGTTGACGTGGCCGCCCACGCGGCCGGGCCGGACAAGCGGCCCCTGACTCGTTATCATGGCGGCGTTTTCCACTGGACCACCACCATGGCTGAATTTCACGACGACGACTCGCAATTCGAAGAGAAGAGCAAGTCGCAGATCAAACGCGAGCTGCATGCCCTGCAGGACCTCGGCGAGCGCCTGACCACCCTGCAACCGCAGTTGCTGGAGCGCCTGCCGCTCACCGACCCGCTACGCAAGGCGCTGCTCGAGGCGCCGAAGCACAAGGCGCACATCGCCCGCAAACGGCATATCCAGTACATCGGCAAACTGATGCGCGACCAGGACGTGGACGCCATCGTCGCCCTCATCGACCAGGTGGACTCCTCCACCCGCCAGTACAACGAACGTTTCCATGCCCTCGAACGTTGGCGCGACCAGTTGATCGCCGGCGGCGACGCAGCGCTGGACGCCTTCGTCGGGGAGTTCCCCGAGTGCGATCGCCAGCACCTGCGCGGCCTGGTCCGCCACGCCCAGCACGAGGCCGCGCACAACAAACCGCCGGCCGCCGCACGCAAAGTGTTCAAGTACATCCGCGAACTGGACGAAACCAAGCGCGGCCTGCGCTAGGTTTCGCCGCGCCGGCGCCCGGGCCATGCCTCAGGCGCCGGTGCCGCCGACGGTGATCGCATCGATCTTCAGGGTCGGCTGGCCGACGCCGACCGGCACCGACTGACCGTCCTTCCCGCAGGTTCCCACGCCACTGTCCAGGGCCAGGTCGTTGCCGACCATGGACACCCGGCTCATCGCTTCCGGACCGTTGCCGATCAGGGTGGCGCCTTTCACCGGGGTGGTGATCCTGCCGTTCTCGATCAGGTAGGCCTCGCTGGTGGAGAACACGAACTTGCCGCTGGTGATATCGACCTGGCCACCGCCGAGGTTGGCGCAGTAGATACCCTTCTCCACCGAGGCGATGATTTCCTGCGGATCGCTCTCGCCGGCCAGCATGTAGGTGTTGGTCATGCGTGGCATCGGCAGGTGCGCGTAGGACTCGCGGCGGCCGTTACCGGTGCGCGCCACGCCCATCAGTCGGGCGTTGAGCTTGTCCTGCATGTAGCCCTTGAGCACGCCGTTCTCGATCAGCACGTTGCAGTTGCTCGGCGTGCCTTCGTCATCCACGCTCAGCGAGCCGCGACGCCCGGCCAGGGTGCCGTCGTCGACGATGGTGCACAGGCTCGAGGCGACCTTTTCGCCGACCCGGCCGCTGTAGGCGGAGCTGCCCTTGCGGTTGAAGTCGCCCTCCAGGCCGTGGCCGACCGCTTCGTGGAGCAGGACCCCGGACCAACCCGCGCCCATCACCACCGGCAGGGTGCCGGCCGGCGCGGGAATCGCCTCGAGGTTGACCAGCGCCTGGCGCAGGGCCTCGCGGGCGTAGCCCATGGCACGATCCTCCTGGAGGAAATAGCGATAGTCGGTGCGACCGCCGCCGCCGTGGCCGCCGCGTTCGCGTCGGCCGTTCTGTTCGACGATCACGCTGACGTTGAAACGCACCAGCGGACGAATGTCGGCGGCCAGAGAACCGTCGCTGGCCGCTACCAGGATCTGCTCCCAGACGCCGGCCATGCTCACCGTGACCTGCTGGATGCGGGGATCGAGCGCACGGGTAGCGGCGTCGATCTGCTTCAGCAACTCGACCTTCTCGGCACGGCTGAGCACGTCCAGCGGGTTCTCGCCGGCGTACAGGCGAGCCGGCACCACGGCCTTGAACGCCTGCACGCTGCCGTTCTGTCCCGCACGGGAAATCGAACGGGCCGCCACCGCGGCCTGTTTCAACGCCTCGGCGGTGATCGCATTGCTATAGGCGAAGCCGGTCTTCTCGCCCGACTGCGCGCGTACCCCGACACCCTGGTCGAGATTGAAGCTGCCTTCCTTGACGATGCCGTCCTCGAGCATCCACGACTCGGAGACCTGACTCTGGAAATACAGGTCGGCGGCATCGATGCCCGGGCCGTTCAGTTCATGAAGAATGCCGGGCAGGCTGTCCAGTTCCAGACCACCGGGGGCCAGCAATTGCTGGCTGACGGATGACAACAACTCGCTCATATTCACTCCGTACGCGCCGGCCGCGGTTCGGCCGGCGGGAAAAATCGTCTGTGCGCCACCACCGGCATGCGCCGGCGGATATCCGCCTGTTCTGCGGCGTCGCGCACCGCCAGCAGCACCGCTTCGCCCTGCGGCCGCTCGGCCAGGACCCGGCCCCAGGGATCGACGATGGCCGAATGGCCGAACGTCTCCCGGCCCCGTGGGTGAACGCCACCCTGTCCGGCCGCCAGCAGGTAGCACTGGGTCTCGATGGCACGGGCGCGGACCAGTACCTGCCAGTGCGCCGCGCCGGTCACCGCGGTGAACGCCGACGGCGCCGTGATCAGTTCCGCGCCGGCCTCGCGCAGGGCGGTATAGAGCTCCGGAAAACGCAGGTCGTAGCAGACCGTCAGGCCGAGGCGGCCGACCGGCGTATCCGCCACCACGATCTTCTGACCGAAAGCATAGTCGTCGGATTCACGATAGCGGCCCCGCGCATCGGCTACATCCACATCGAACAGGTGCAGCTTGTCGTAGCGGGCGACCCGCTCTCCGTGCTCGTCGATCAGCAGCGAACAGGCATTCGCCTTCGCCTCGGGTTGCCCATCCGGCGGCAGCGGCAACGTTCCGGCGACTATCCACAACCTGAGGTCGCGAGCGGCGGAATTCAACCACGGCAGGATAGGCCCGTTCCCCCGCGCCTCGGCGCGCCCCAGTTCGGCCAGGTCGCGCCGGCCCATGGCGGCGAAGTTTTCCGGTAGCACGGCGAGCCGCGCCCCGCCCTCGGCGGCCTGTTCCAGCAGGCGACGGGCGGCAGCCAGGTTGGCCGTCACGTCGTCCTGGCTGACCATCTGGATCACGGCAATGGACATGGTTTCCTCCTTGCGGACGAAAGCGCCGCGTCGCGGCACCGGGCGCCGCTCAGCGGGGCTTCTCGAATGGCTTGTCGAAGCTGATCTTCGGATCCTGCCAGGGGCCCTTGACGCTGTATTGCACGCTGGCGAAGCGCGAGACCCGGTCGCCGAGCAGCTTGTCGACGACGAAGACCGCGCCGCCGACCGCCGGACCGCCAACTATCAGTGCCGCCAGGGTCAGGTTGTTGGTCAATGGCAAGGTCACCAGCAGCTTGGCGTCGATCCGATCGTGAGCCAGGTCCAGGGTACCGTTCAACTCCAGGTTGCTCGACGGTCCTTCCAGCTTCAGCGGCTCGCGGGTGACGTAGACGCCGTCGGTGGCGGAGAGAACCCCCTTCACCCGGTCATAGCTCAGTCCCTTGCCGAGGATGTCCGAGAAATCCAGGCGCAGCCGGCGGTTGATCGCGTTGAAATTGAGCAGGCCAAACACTCGCAGCGCCTGGGCGCTGCCTTCGACCTCGACGAACTGCCCCTTGCGCAGCGATGCATCCATGCTGCCGCTGAAGCGCTTCAGGGCCATGTAGGCCGGCGATCCCGGCCACTGGCCGTTGATATCCATGCGGAAACGTTCGCTGGTGGCACTCGGCGCGAAATTCCAGGCCTTGAGCACATCCGCCAGGTTCTTGCCCTCGATCCGGCCCTGATAGGTGCTGCGGGTATTGCCCGGACTGCCGTCCCAACGCAGGCTGCCGTTGACGTGCAGGCCACGCAGGTCGAGGTCCAGGTCGTTGAACGCCACGCCGTTGCTGCCCGGCCGTACCTTCAGGCTCCAGGCGCCCAGCGGCTGGCCGCCGAGGGCGACCTGGCCGATCTTCACGTCTACCGCCGGCAGGCTGCGCGGATCGACGGCGGCCAGCGGGTCCGAGTCCTCCACCTTGTTCTCGTCGGGAAGGGTCGACTTCGGCAGGTTCAGGCGGTCCAGATCGACCACGATCGGCGCGCCCCTGGCATCCGGCAGGACCAGGCGCCCCGATGCGAGGTCGCTGACCAGCACCAGTTGCCAGGCCCGCTCCTGGCGGGCCAGGTCGACGGTCAGGTTCTTCAGCTCCTGGCCGAAGCCCTTGAAGCTGTCGATGCGCAGGTCGGCGCCGCGCAGCAGGCCCGCAGCGCTACTGGCGGCCTGGTCGCCGTTGCCGTAGCGCTTCAGGGTGGCCTGCCAGGCGTCCCAGTCCAGTTCCGCCAGACGCCCGCGCACCCGCAGCCCCTGTGCCGAGGGCAGCAACGCCGGGTCACCGCCCAGGCGCAGGGCGCCGCGTCCGTTCAGCGGCTTGTCCGCCGGGGCCGCATAGGCCAGGCTGGCGAGGCCGTCGTAACGCGCCCAGTAACGTCGTTCGGCGCCATCCAGGGTCATCCGCCATTGGGTCGGCCGCGCCTGGGCGGCCGTCTTGCCGAACGGCGCCGGCAGGTCGACGACGGCGCCCTTGAGATCCGAATCGATCTGCAATTGGCTGTCCTTGCCATCCAGCAGCAGGTTGAGCTGGAACGGCAGGCGTCCCGAGACCGGCAACGGACGCTGGCCAGCGCCGAGCCAGTCGCTCAGCGACTTGACCGCCACCTGGCCGTTGAGCAGCAAGCGCGTGCGCGCATCGCCGCGCCCCTCGGCGACGATCCGCCCGCGTACCTCGCTGCCCAGCACCCGGGCCTGCACCGCCGGGGCGCTCAGGCCCTTGGCCAGGTCGAAACGGAAGTCGCCCTTCACTTCGCTCATATCCAGCTTCGGACTGGGCATCTTCAGGGTCGCGCCCACGGTGGAGAAATCCACGACCACCCCGGTCTTGCCGGCCTCGTCGTGGTCCAGCGGAATATCCAGCGTCAGGTGGCCCTGCAAGGGCCCATCGCCCTCCCAGCCGGCGAAGATCTTGCGGGTCGGGATCGGCGCTTCCTGGAGCAGCTTGATGCCGTCCTTCAGGTTACTGTCGACGGCCCCATCCACATACAGGTGCGGCGTCTGTCCCGGACGGCCGAGGGGAATGTCGACCTTGACGTCGCTGACCCGGGAATTCAGCAGATTCCCGCTGGAGGCCAGCACGCGGACTCCGGAATCCTCGACGAACACCTCGCCGACCGTTTTGCTCAGGGCGGGCCAGCCGGGCTGGTAGGCC
The DNA here is from genome assembly GCF_056110345.1 of Pseudomonas sp. TZ252. Taxonomy (NCBI): domain Bacteria; kingdom Pseudomonadati; phylum Pseudomonadota; class Gammaproteobacteria; order Pseudomonadales; family Pseudomonadaceae; genus Pseudomonas; species Pseudomonas sp. TZ252. The sequence goes on from NZ_CM148566.1 coordinate 1,191,078, forward strand.
AGCTCGCCGTCGCGAACCTTGAAGTACAGGTTCATGACGTGGGCTTCGGCCGCCGCGCCGCGGTTCAGCGAGCCCTGCCACTGGAAGTAGCCCTGCTCGACATGGCCACTGCGGATCGCCGTCTTCAACCAGTTCGCCAGGCTTTTGTTCATTCCTGGCAACTGGGTCGGCAGGTACTTGGCGGTGAAGCGCGCGTCGCCGTCGCTGAGGCCGACCTGCAGGTCCATGTAGTCTTCAGCGCCGGGATCGCGCATCAGGCGGATCAGCATGTCGCCGGCCAGGCTGCCCTCCTCGCCCTCGACCCGCATCAGGTGGCTGCCGAGGGTGAAGGCGCGGTCGTCCAGGCTCCAGAACATCCGCGTGCGAGCCTCGCGGTAGCGCCACGGCTCGGGAAACACCTTGGCCAGGTGCAGCATGAAATCCTGCGCCGATGCGTCGAGCTGGCCTCCGGCCAGGGTGCCGGTCAAGGTGCCGCTGACATTTTCCACTGCCGGAACCTCATGGAACGCCGAGATACCGACCTTTTCCAGGTTGGTCGCGTAGCTGACCCGCTCGGGCACCTCTCGCTGCGGCCAGAAATCGGCGTTCAGGTTGTGCAGGATGCCCTTCGGCTTCAGGCCCGCCACCCACTCCGCCGCCGCGTCCGGCAGCGGCGCCAGCGCTTCTATCGCCGGCACCAGGGGCGTCAGGTCGACGCGGTCGGCCTGCAGCTTCCAGTGTGGCTCGTTGTTCTGCTGGTCGCGACGCAACAGCAACTCCACCTCGCCCCAGCGCTGCTCGCCGAAATTCGCCGCCAGGTCGCCGACCCGAACCTTCCAGCCCTGCGCTTCGCGATCGAAGAACAGGTTCATGCCCAGGTCGTTGATTTCCACCGGCTTGCGCGCGGCATACGAGGCCTTCAACTGCGGCGCCAGCAGCCGTGCCACCAGCCGTTGCGCCTTGCCGTCGCGCCAGTCGAACCAGAAGTCGCCGCCGGCCTTGGCCCGGACGATCGTCCATTCCTGGGTCAGACCGGCCGGCAACCATTGCGCCCAGTCGCTCTGCGGCAGGCTGAGATAGAACCTGGCGCTGCTGCGCGGCCAGTCCTCGCTGTCGATCCGCCCTTCGGCGTGCAGCGCCAGGGGTTGGCCATCCGGCAGTTGCAGGCGGGCATCGAGACTCTGCCCACCGACCGATGAACTGCGCAGGGTCGCGCCGACCGCGCTGAGCGACAGCGCTGCGCTTCCCCGCGGCGCCACCTCCAGTTGACTGTCCAGCAGCGAGATGCGTTGGGTCTGCAGCAGGAATTGCAGGAGTTTCCGGGGATCGCTGGGCTTGTCGCTGTGCGGCAGGCCATCCAGGCTCCACTGGCCATCCTCACCTTCGCGCAGGGTCAGCTTGAGTCCCTCCAGCTCCAGGCTGCCGATCCGCACCTGGCGCGCCAGCAGGCTGCCGAGCAGGTCCGGCGCCAGCCGCACCCGCGCCAGGCGCAGACTCTGTTCGCCGTCGCCGACCTGAATGTCGCGCGCTACCACCAGAGGCTCGAAGCCGCGCCAGGAGCCCGTCAGCTCGGCAATCCGCACCGGTATGCCGAGTTGCTTGCCAGCTTCGTCCTCCAGCTGCTGGCGGTATTCGGCCACCAGCGGCACCAGTTGCCGGCCAAGGCTGACGTACAGCGCCAGCAGCACCAGTACCAGGGCGCACAGACCCAGGACGATCCGTAGCAGTCGCGTTCCGAGGCTTCCCACATCCGCCATTTCAGCCATACGCCTCAGAGCAGGACCACGTCATATTGCTCCTGCGAGTACATCGCCTCGACCTGGAACTTGATGGTGCGGCCGATGAACGCCTCGAGATCGGCGACGTTGCCCGACTCCTCGTCGAGCAGCCGGTCCACCACCTTCTGGTTGGCCAGCACCAGGTAGGAGTCGGCCTGGTAGGCACGCGCCTCGCGGAGAATCTCGCGGAAAATCTCGTAGCAGGTGGTTTCCGCAGTCTTCAGCATGCCGCGTCCCTGGCAGCAGGGGCACGGCTCGCAGAGGATCTGCACCAGGCTTTCGCGGGTGCGTTTGCGGGTCATCTGCACCAGGCCCAACTCGGTGATGCCGATGATGTTGGTCTTCGCGTGGTCGCGCTCCAGTTGCTTCTCCAGGGTGCGCAGGACCTGCCGGCGATGCTCCTCGTCCTCCATGTCGATGAAGTCGATGATGATGATCCCGCCCAGGTTGCGCAGGCGCAGTTGGCGGGCGATCGCGGTGGCCGCCTCGAGGTTGGTCTTGAAGATGGTTTCCTCGAGGTTGCGATGGCCGACGAAGGCGCCGGTGTTCACGTCGATGGTGGTCATCGCCTCGGTCGGATCGACGATCAGGTAGCCGCCGGACTTCAGCAGTACCTTGCGCTCCAGGGCTTTCTGGATTTCGTCCTCGACGCCGTAGAGATCGAAGATCGGTCGCTCGCCCGGGTAGTGTTCGAGGCGATCGGAAATCTCCGGCATCAATTCTTCGACGAAGGAAGTGATCTTCTGGAAGTTCTCTCGCGAGTCGATGCGGATCTTCTCGATCCGCGGGTTCACCAGGTCGCGCAGGGTACGGATCGCCAGGGACAGGTCTTCGTAGATCACCGAAGGCGCACCGACGGTCTGGATCTGCGCGGCGATCTGGTCCCATAGCCGGCGAAGGTAGCGGATGTCGGCGAGAATCTCGTCCTCGCCCGCACCTTCCGCGGCGGTGCGCAGGATGAAGCCGCCCTGTCCCTCGATGCCTTCCGCCGCCACGCAGTCGGCCACCACCTTCTTCAGGCGCTCGCGCTCGACTTCGTCCTCGATCCGCAGGGATATCCCGACATGACTGGTGCGCGGCATGTACACCAGATAGCGCGAAGGAATCGACAGGTGGGTGGTCAGCCGTGCGCCCTTGGTGCCGATCGGATCCTTGGTCACCTGCACCACCAGCGCCTGCCCCTCATGGACCAGGGCACTGATGCTTTCCACGGCACTGCCTTCGCGATTGGATATCTCGGCGGCATGGATGAACGCCGCACGTTCCAGGCCGATGTCGACGAACGCCGCCTGCATCCCCGGCAGTACCCGTACCACCCGCCCCTTGTAGATATTGCCGACGATGCCGCGCCGCTGGGTGCGTTCGACATGCACTTCCTGCAGGACGCCGTTTTCCACCACCGCCACGCGCGACTCCATCGGCGTGATATTGATCAGGATCTCTTCGCTCATGCGTCCACTGTCCTTATTTCGGCGCGTTAGGCGTTACGGCGGGTTGCCACCCACGGGCTGCCAGCAAGGGATGCCGAATTCCCTCAACAGTTCCGCAGTTTCACACAAAGGCAGCCCGACCACCGCACTGTAACTGCCTTCGATGCGGCTGACGAATATCGCTCCGAGGCCCTGGATCGCATATCCGCCCGCCTTGTCCGCCGGCTCGCCGCTCTGCCAGTAGCGCAGCGCTTCTTCCGGGGCGACCTGGCGGAAGCGCACCCGGCACTCCACTACCCGCGCCTCGACGCCGCCAGCGGCGGCCAGGGCCACGGCGGTGAGAACCTGGTGTTCGCGCCCGGACAGCGCAGCCAGCATGGCCAGCCCCTCGGCCTGGTCCACGGGCTTGCCGAGAATTCGCCCGTCGATCACCACCGAGGTATCCGCGCCCAGGACATAACCGTCCTCGCCGCGCCCTTCCAGCATAGCCAGCCCGGCGGCCGCCTTGCCGCGCGCCAGGCGCTCGACGTAGGCGGCGGGCGCTTCGTTCGGCAAGGGGGACTCGTCGATAGCGGTGGCGAGCACGGACAGCGGAACGCCGATCTGGGTCAGCAGTTCACGGCGACGGGGCGAGGCGGAGGCGAGATACAGCGACGGCATGGAGGCTCCCGGGAAACGCGTCGGGCGATGCGCCGATCACCCGTTTCGAAGAATGACGTATCCGCCGCAGCATAGCTGCGAAGCGGACCTACCTCACGTTGAGACGCAGGCGGACGAACTGCAGCAGGGCGTACACCCAGGGCCAGAGCAGCGCGCTGACCAGGGCCGGAAGCAGGAAGGTCAGGGTCGGCGGGCGATTGCCGGTCAGGGCGTTGAGCCAGAGCTGGAGCAGTTGCGCCAGGCCGTAGACCACCACCAGCACCAGGCACTGCTGCCAGGCCGGGAACATGCGCAGGCGCTGGTGCAGGGACAGCACGAGGAAGGTGATCAGGCCGAGGATCAGCGCGTTCTGCCCGAGCAGGTTGCCGTAGAGCACGTCCTGGGCCAGGCCGAGCAGCCAGGCGGTGACCATCCCGACGCGCTCGGGCAGCAGCAACACCCAGTAGGTCAGCAGCATCGCCAGCCACAGCGGGCGGCCGATCTCGGTGAAGGTAGGCATCGGCGCTACGGCCAGCACCAGCCCGACCAGCAGGCTCAGCCAGATCACCCAGACATTGTTCGAACCCTGGGTCGCGCGAGCCATCAGCGGCGCCCCCCGTTGGCCGCCGGAGCGGCAGGCTGCGTGGGAGCTGGCGCGGGCGCGGCGGCGGGCTGCTGCGCAGCGCCCTGGGCTGCCGGGGTGGCCGGCGACGGCGCGGCGGCCGGTTGCGCGGCAGGCTGGGGCGCCTGGGCGCCGGCGGCGGCTTTCTTGTCCGCCTCTTCCTGGGCCTCGGCGGCGTCGTTGGCGCGCTGTTCCGGGGTGCGACTGTCGCTGAACACCAGCAGCACGTAGCGGCTACGGTTCATCTTCGCGGTCGGCACCGCGCGCACCACGGCGAACGGCTGGCCGGAATCGTGGATCACTTCCTTGACCGTGGCCACCGGATAGCCGGCGGGGAAGCGTTGCCCCAGGCCGGAGCTGACCAGTAGGTCGCCTTCCTTGATGTCGGCGGTGTCGGCGACGTAGCGCAATTCCAGACGCTCGGGATTGCCGGTACCGACGGCGATGGCGCGCAGGCCGTTGCGATTGACCTGCACCGGGATACTGTGGGTGGTGTCGGTGAGCAGCAGGACCCGCGCGGTATAGGGCATCACCTCGACCACCTGGCCCATCAGGCCGCTGGCATCGAGCACCGGCTGGCCGACGAAGACGCCGTCGTTCTCGCCCTTGTCGATCATGATGCGTTGGGTGAAGGGGTTCGGATCGACGCCGATCAGCTCGCTGACCAGTACCTTGTCGTCGACCAGCGCGGCGGAATTGAGCAGCTCGCGCAGGCGCACGTTCTGCTCGGTGAGCGCGGCGAGTTTCTGCACCCGGCGCTGCATCAGCAGGGACTCGGCCTTGAGGCGTTCGTTCTCGGCGATCAGCTCGCTACGGCTGCTGAACTGGTCGCGCACGCCTTCCCAGGCGCGCACCGGCATTTCCGCCAGGCCGTAGAAAGGCGTGAGCACCATCCCCAGCTTGCTACGGACGGGCTCCAGATAGTCGAACCGGGCGTCCACCACCATCAGGCTGACCGACAGCACGGCCAGCACCAACAGGCGAACGCCCAGCGACGGGCCTTTGGAGAATAGCGGTTTGATGATCCGCTCCTAGGCGACGATGCTCGCCACCTTACTCGGTGGAGAGCAGGTCCATGGAGTGGCGGTCCATCATCTCCAGCGCACGGCCACCGCCGCGAGCCACGCAGGTCAGCGGCTCCTCGGCGACGATCACCGGCAGGCCGGTTTCCTGTGCCAGCAGCTTGTCCAGGTCGCGCAGCAGCGCGCCACCGCCGGTCAACACCAGGCCGCGCTCGGCGATATCCGAGGCCAGCTCCGGCGGCGATTGCTCGAGGGCGCTCTTGACCGCCTGGACGATGGTCGCCAGGGACTCCTGCAGGGCCTCGAGGACCTCGTTGGAGTTCAGGGTGAAGCTGCGCGGTACGCCTTCGGCCAGGTTGCGGCCGCGGACGTCGACTTCGCGAACGTCGCCGCCCGGGAAGGCGGTGCCGATCTCCTGCTTGATGCGCTCGGCGGTGGATTCGCCGATCAGGCTGCCGTAGTTGCGGCGCACGTAGGTGACGATGGCTTCGTCGAAGCGGTCGCCGCCGACGCGGACGGATTCGGCGTAGACAACACCGTTGAGGGAAATCAGGGCGATCTCGGTAGTGCCGCCGCCGATGTCTACGACCATCGAGCCGCGGGCCTCCTCGACCGGCAGGCCGGCGCCGATGGCGGCAGCCATCGGCTCTTCGATCAGGAACACCTCGCGGGCGCCGGCGCCCAGGGCGGATTCGCGGATGGCCCGGCGCTCAACCTGGGTGGACTTGCACGGCACGCAGATCAGCACGCGTGGGCTGGGCTGCAGGAAGCTGTTCTCGTGGACCTTGTTGATGAAGTACTGCAGCATCTTCTCGCAGACGCTGAAATCCGCGATCACGCCGTCTTTCATCGGACGGATGGCGGCGATGTTGCCCGGGGTACGGCCGAGCATGCGCTTGGCCTCGGTGCCCACGGCGACGACGCTCTTCTGGCTGCCATGGCTGCGAATGGCGACCACGGACGGTTCGTTCAGGACGATGCCGCGCTCGCGCACATAAATAAGGGTATTGGCAGTACCCAGGTCGATCGACAGATCGCTGGAAAACATGCCACGCAATTTTTTGAACATGGGAAAGAAACCCTAGGCGAAGCGTGGGTGAAAAATACGCGGGTAAAAAAGTGCGGCAAACTCTAACAACGACGGGGATTTTGGGCAAGGCGGGCAATATGCTAAATTGCAGGCTTTTCCCGGCCCCACAAGGCCCGTCCAGGCGGAATTAGACCGCCGACCGCGGCATCCGTTCCCTGCCTTATATAACGCATGGCGCCCCGCCGCCCTTCCAAGGCCGCTTTTGCTGGAGACTCCCGATGGCGCTTGAACGCTCCGACGTGGAAAAAATCGCCCATCTCGCCCGCCTGGGCCTGAGCGAGGCCGATCTTCCGCGCACCACCGAGACCCTGAACAACATCCTCGGCCTGATCGACCAGATGCAGGCGGTCGACACCAGCGGCGTCGAACCGCTCGCCCATCCGCTGGAAGCCACCCAGCGCCTGCGCCCGGACGCGGTCACCGAGACCGATCACCGCGACGCCTACCAGACCATCGCCCCCGCCGTGGAAGAAGGTCTGTACCTGGTTCCGAAAGTCATCGAGTCATAAGGACGCGGACACATGCTGCATCAATTGACCCTCGCCGAGATCGCCCGCGCCCTCGCCGACAAGCAATTTTCCGCCGAAGAGCTGACCCGCACCCTGCTCGGTCGCATCCGGCAGCTGGATCCCCAGCTCAACAGTTTCATCAGCATCACCGACGACCTGGCCATCGCCCAGGCCAAGGCAGCCGACGAACGGCGCGCCAACGGCGAGAACGGCGCCCTGCTCGGCGCGCCGATCGCCCACAAGGACCTGTTCTGCACCCAGGGCGTACGCACCAGCTGCGGTTCGAAGATGCTCGACAACTTCGTCTCGCCCTACGACGCCACCGTGGTCGAGAAGCTCACCGCCGCCGGCGCCGTTACCCTCGGCAAGCTGAACATGGATGAATTCGCCATGGGCTCGTCGAACCAGTCCAGCCACTACGGCGCGGTGAACAACCCCTGGAGCCTCGACCGCGTGCCGGGCGGCTCCTCCGGCGGTTCCGCCGCGGCAGTCGCCGCGCGCCTGCTGCCGGCCGCCACCGGCACCGATACCGGCGGCTCGATCCGCCAACCGGCGGCGCTGACCAACCTCACCGGGATCAAGCCAACCTACGGCCGGGTTTCCCGCTGGGGCATGATCGCCTACGCCTCCAGCCTCGACCAGGGCGGCCCGCTGGCGCGCACCGCCGAGGACTGCGCGCTGATGCTGGGGGTGATGGCCGGATTCGATCCGAAGGACTCGACCAGCGTCGAACAGCCGGTGGACGACTACCTGGCCGCCCTGCAGAAGCCGCTGAGCGGCCTGCGCATCGGCCTGCCGCGGGAATACTTCGGCGCCGGCCTCGACAGCCGCATCGCCGACGCGGTGCTGGCCGTGGTCGAGGAGCTGAAGACGCTCGGCGCCACGGTGAAGGACATTTCCCTGCCGAACATGCAGCACGCCATCCCGGCCTACTACGTAATCGCGCCGGCCGAGGCGTCCTCCAACCTGTCGCGCTTCGACGGCGTGCGCTATGGCTATCGTTGCGACGCCCCGCAGAACCTGGAAGACCTGTACAAGCGCTCGCGCGCGGAAGGCTTCGGCAGCGAAGTGAAGAACCGCATCATGGTCGGCACCTACGCACTCTCGGCCGGCTACTACGATGCCTATTACCTGCAGGCTCAGAAGATTCGCCGGCTGATCAAGAACGACTTCGTCAGCGCCTTTGCCGAAGTGGACGTGATCCTCGGCCCGACCACGCCGAACCCGGCCTGGAAGATCGGCGAGAAAAACGACGACCCGGTTTCCCAGTACCTGGAAGACATCTACACCATCACCGCCAACCTCGCCGGCCTGCCGGGGCTGTCCATGCCCGCCGGCTTCGTCGACGGCCTGCCGGTGGGTGTCCAGTTGCTCGCGCCCTACTTCCAGGAAGGCCGCCTGCTCAACGTCGCGCACCAGTACCAGCAGGTCAGCGACTGGCACACCCGCACCCCGGCCGGCTTCTAAGCCATGGCAACGCCACGCAGTCCCCTCCCCTCTCCCGGCGCGGAGAGGGCGACCCGCAGGGTCGGCAGCGGGACTGCGCAGGCACAGAAGGATTGAGGAACACCACATGCAATGGGAAACCGTGATCGGGCTGGAAATCCACGCACAGCTCGCCACCCAATCGAAGATCTTCTCCGGCAGCTCGACCGCCTTCGGCGCCGCGCCGAATACCCAAGCCAGCCTGGTCGACCTGGCCATGCCGGGCACCCTGCCGGTGCTCAACGAGGAGGCCGTACGCATGGCCTGCCTGTTCGGCCTGGCGATCGACGCACGGATCGACCGGCAGAACGTGTTCGCCCGCAAGAACTACTTCTACCCCGACCTGCCGAAGGGCTACCAGACCAGCCAGATGGACCATCCCATCGTCGGCAAGGGCCATCTCGACATCACCCTGGAAGACGGCACCAGCAAGCGCATCGGCATCACCCGCGCGCACCTGGAGGAGGACGCCGGCAAGAGCCTGCACGAAGACTTCCAGGGCATGAGCGGCATCGACCTGAACCGCGCCGGCACGCCGTTGCTGGAGATCGTTTCCGAGCCGGACATCCGCAGCGCCAAGGAAGCCGTGGCCTACGTCAAGGCGATCCACGCCCTGGTGCGCTACCTGGGCATCTGCGACGGCAACATGGCCGAGGGCTCGCTGCGCTGCGACTGCAACGTCTCGGTACGACCGAAGGGCCAGGCCGAATTCGGCACCCGCGCCGAGATCAAGAACGTCAACTCCTTCCGCTTCATCGAGAAGGCGATCAACCATGAGATCCAGCGCCAGATCGAGCTGATCGAGGACGGCGGCAAGGTAGTCCAGGAAACCCGCCTGTACGACCCGAACAAGGACGAGACCCGCTCCATGCGCGGCAAGGAAGAAGCCAACGACTACCGTTACTTCCCCTGTCCCGACCTGCTGCCGGTGGTCATCGAGCCCGAGTACCTGGCGAAGCTGCGCGAGCAACTGCCGGAACTGCCGGTGCAGAAGCGCGAACGCTTCGAGAGCCAGTACGGCCTGTCCGCCTACGATGCCAGCGTGCTGTCCGCCAGCCGCGAGATGGCCGACTACTTCGAGAAGGTCCAGGGCATCTGCGGCGACGCCAAGCTGGCGGCCAACTGGGTGATGGTCGAGCTGGGCAGCCTGCTCAACAAGGACGGCCTGGAGATCGAGCAGTCTCCGGTGTCCGCCGAGCAACTGGGCGGCATGATCCTGCGCATCAAGGACAACACCATCTCCGGCAAGATCGCCAAGATGGTCTTCGAAGCCATGGCCAACGGCGAGGGTTCCGCCGACCAGATCATCGAGGCCAAGGGCCTGAAGCAGGTCACCGACAGTGGCGCCATCGAGAAGATGCTCGACGAGGTGCTGGCGGCCAACGCCGAGCAGGTCGAGCAGTACCGCGCTGCCGACGAGGCCAAGCGCGGCAAGATGTTCGGCTTCTTCGTCGGCCAGGCGATGAAGGCCTCGAAAGGCAAGGCCAACCCGCAGCAGGTGAACGAGTTGCTGAAGAAAAAGCTCGAAGCGTGAGTCAAAGCCAGACGCCGGGTTCGCCCGGCGTCTTCTTGTCCGCCAGGAGCCTGTTGTCCATGCCCACCCCATCCGCCGCCGCGCGCCTCGCCCTCGCCGTCCTGCCCCTGTTCCTCGCCGGCTGCTCCAGCCTCGCCGGCAGCGGTTCCGCGGATACCGGCGAAGCCTCCTACTATGGCAGCCGCCACGCAGGCCTGCGTACCGCCAGCGGCGAGCGCTACAACCCCAACGCAATGACCGCTGCCCACCGCACGTTGCCGTTCGGTACCCGCGTGCGGGTAACCAACCTCGACAACCGCCGCAGCGTGGTGGTGCGGATCAACGATCGCGGGCCGTTCCGCCGCGGACGGATCATCGATGTATCGCGCAAGGCCGCCGAAGGCCTGGGTATGATCCGCAGCGGCGTGGCGCCGGTTCGGATAGAGTCGCTGGATTGAGCCACCTTCTACCCACGACAGGAACCTTCCGATGAGCGAACAAGGCAAGACCGGCCTGGAGATCCGACGTGAAGTCATGGGCGACGCCTTCGTCGAGCGCGCCATGGGCAACGCCACCGCCTTCACCCAGCCATTGCAGGACTTCGTCAACGAGCATGCCTGGGGCTCGGTCTGGGCCCGCGAGGCGCTGCCGCGCAAGACCCGCAGCCTGATCACCCTGGCCGCCCTGACCGCCCTGAAGTGCCCGCAGGAACTCAAGGGGCACGTGCGCGGTGCGCTGAACAACGGCTGCACGGTGGAGGAAATCCGCGAGGCACTGCTGCACTGCGCGGTCTATGCCGGGGTGCCGGCGGCGATCGATGCGTTCCGTGCGGCGCAGGAAGCGATCGATACCTGGCAGGGCGAACAGCCCGCCTGAGCCCAGGAGCCATTCGCAGCGGCATGAGCGCCGCCGTCAGGCCACGGGTTGATAACACCGATGCCTGAGCGACGGCGAATAACGCCAGGGGCGTTATTCGCCCTATGGGACCGAGCGCAGGCGCCTACGGATAACTGAAGCGCTTCACCAGCGTCAGCTCGCCAGGCTTGCGCATCGGCACCAGGAAGGTTTCCTGTTTCTCGTTCGGCGTGCCCTCTTCGGTGACCAGGGTGATGCGCGCCGTGGTCAGGTCCTGGGCGGCCTGTTCGGCGCCATCCTCGCTGCTGCCGTAGCCACCGCCGAAGTAGTTGACGTAGACCAGGTAGGGCCCCTTCTGCGGCGTCGGCGTGGCGATGATTTCCGGGCCGTAGCCGGTGGTGACGTCGACATCCAGGGTCGCGCCGTTGGCCAGCGAACGATTGCCATACCAGACATGGTCGCCGTCCGGGGTCACCAGGTGCAGGTCGAGGTCGGTGTTGTCGCTGTCCCAGGACAGCAGCACGCGCAGCTTGGCCGGCACTTCCCCGCCGCCGCCACCGTGATAGAACTGGACCCGTCGCGACTGCCCGGCGGCGTTGCGCACCTCGACGCTGTTGCTGCCGGACGGGAAGGCGAACGGGCGGTCGAAGCTGCCATCGGCGTCCACCTTCAGTGGCATGCTCACACCGTTCACCACCAGCGTCGCCGGGCGGTCCTTGGGCTGGCTCTCGATCGCGCCGCGAATGCGCGCGGTGGTCGCCTGGTCGGCGGCGACGTTGACCGAGGACGCCGGGTAGTTCACCACCTGCCGGTAATTGGCGGCGGAACCGTCGCCGGCACGCCAGCCGGAGACCGGCGTATCCAGTTTCACGGGGTTGTCCGCCCAGGCGACGAGGGGAAGGCAACTGAGCAGGGCGGCAAGGGACATTCGGTTCATGGAGTCATTCCAGTAGCAGGCGCCGGGCCAGGCTTTCGACATAGTTTTCGTCCTGGCCGCTGGGATGGGCGCGGAAGGCCAGGTGCAGGTATTCGTGGGTGAGGTCCAAGCGTTCCTGTAGGGAATACAGGCCGCGGACGAAGATGCGTTCGCGCTCGCGATCGACATAGGGCCGCCCGGAAGCCAGGCGGCACACGGAAAAACTCGGAATCTCCTCGTAGCCGGGCTCTCGGTCGAGGCGCTCGCGCCACTGCCGGCGCTGCTTGCGCAGCCAGTCTTCGGCAGCCGGCAACGGCTGGCAGGCGGCCACCGGGTTGTCCCAGCGGCTCAGGCTGCTGCGCGGGAAAGCCTGGGCGAGGATGCTGTCGTAGCCCAGTCCCTGCCCGGCTTGCTCCACCGCGTGCTTCCAGGACAGGCGCGCCGGACCAGGCTGGTCGGAGTGATAGTTGACGGTCGCCCCGGCCAGCACCAGGTCGGCGCTCCAGGCAGCGATCCGCCGCGTCGGCGCGCTGGCCGGGCGCGGCGCTACGCGCTGGCGCTGGCTGCTGTCATCGATGGCCAGGCATTCGCCGCGCGGCGCGGCGTTTTGCAATAGATAGGTGCGAATGGTCACCGCCAGCGCGCGAGCGGCTTCCTTCGGCTGCGCCGAGGCTTCGCGCTCCAGCACCCGCGCCACGTACTCTTCGCGCGAAACCCGCGCGACCAGGCGCGGCACGCCATCCACCCGTTGCAGGAAGAGGTCGCCGGCGCTGGCGATGTCCAGTCGATTGCCGTTGGCGAAGAGCACTTGCTGCGGACCATGCAGCAGGCCTTCGGCGGCCGGGTGGCCGGAGGGATCGCTGACCGAGCGCAGCGGATAGCGGCTGAACAGGTTCACTTCCACGCAACGGCCCGGATCGGCCGGCCACGGACTCGGCAGGAAGCGCCCGAGCACCTCGGCGTAGCGGTCCAGGATCATCTTGCTGGTTCCCGGGCCGCCGAGCCAGAGCGGCGTTCCATCGACCAGCCAGCCAGCGAAACCGCCCTGGCGCGCCTGCGGGTCATGGTCGTCGAGCCAGCTCCAGGTCTTCACCCGCAGGCGGCCGCCAAGGCTGGCCACGGCATGGCCGTCGCCGGCCTGCAACGCCACATCGAGCAGTACCCGCCGCGCCTCGCCCTGGGCCGGCAGTTGCTGCAACTGCTCCAGAAGCTCCTTAACCGGCACCCGCGTCTGCGGTTGCAGCCGTTCCAGATCGAGCAACCAGGCCGGTGCCTGGCGCGCCTGCCAGTAGCCGCGCCAGGCCTCCGGCCGCAAGGCGAGGCGCTGCGGCTCGAAATACAGCCCGCAGGAGCGCACCAGGGCGCGGTCACGACCGATCGTCTGGCCATTCTCGCAGCAGTAGACCTCCTCGCGGCTGCGCCCCTGGCAGGTATAGGGCGGCTCGGCCTGGCCGGTGTCGCTCAGCCAGGCGAAGACGAACAGTTTCCACAGGCTGCCCAGCGGAGCCTGCAAATCGGCCGGCAACGGCCGGCGCTCGAGTACCCGCTGGCGATCCAGGCTCACCAGTTCGTAGCCCTGGGTCGTGCGCCAGGCCAGCTGGACCGGCGCCTCCGCTGCGCGAAGCAGCAACGGCACGGCGCACAGCAGGACCAGCCAGGCGCGCAACGCAATCACTCGACCTTGACCTTGGCCAGCGCCGGCTTGGCTTCCAGGGCCTGCTGTTCCGGCGCGTAGAGACGCAGGTAGCGGGCCGGTGGCAGGTTGAAGCTGCCTTTCTGGGAGAAACGCACCAGGTGACGGAAACGCTGCTCGCCACTCAGGCTGTCCACCGGCACCCCGTAGAACAACTCGCCCGGTTCGTTGCGCGCGCGCTCCAGGGTGGTCGCTTCGTCGCCGGCCAGGCCGCTGATCTTGATGCCCCAGGTGGTGCGCTCGACATCCGCGCCGGGCGGCAGCGGCAGTTCCAGCATGCCGTAGCGTAGAGCGGTGTCTTCCGGAACGTTCAGGGTCACTTCGTCGAGATACAGTTCGTCGCTGGAAAGCGGCTTGTCGCCAACCTCCTCGACCTTGAACTCGAACGCCCCCTCACCGGGCACCAGGCGCAGCAGACGACGGCTGATCTGCACCGGCAGTTGCCCGCTCGGCGCCTGGGCGCTGCGGTAGCTGAGCGCAACCGGCAACGGCCGGGCCGGCGCCTCGTCCAGGTCGACCCAGCTCGGAATGCCGCGGCCGCGCCATTGCCAGTAGGTTTCGCCGCTGGCGCCGCGCTGCGCCTGCCAGTCCTTCGGCGGCTGCGGCAGCTTGCCCTGCGGCGCCTGGGCCAGGGCGCCCTGCAGCCAGGTCAGGGCCAGGGCGCGTTCCAGGGTCGATTGCGCCGGCGCCAGGCGTTGCAGCAGAGCGCTGGCCTGCTGGCCATCCACGGCCGAGCGAGAGGCCAGCAAGGCATCGGTGAACGGCAAGCCGGCCTCACGCAGGCGCTGCGTCGCCGTCTCGGCCTGGGCGGCCAGCGGCGCGGGCACCGCGACCCGCAGTTGCCGTGCAAGGTCCACCGCCAGCACTCGCGCCGCGGCCAGGCCGACGGCCGAGTCCGGGTCGCCCAGCACCAGGCCGTCGTCGGCCTCCAGCGGCTCCGCGCGCGCCTGCCCTTCGCCGGCGTTGGCCAGATCGTTGAGCAGGCCGCCGAGCAGGGTGTTCACCGGCAACTGCATGTCGCGGGCGAAAGCCAGGATCAGCGCACGCTGCAGCAGCGGGGTCTGCGTCGCCTGCTTGGCGTAGGGCTCGAGGATGCGCTGCCAGTGTTCGGCCGGCAGTTGGATCTCCAGTGCGCGGCTGGCGTACCAGTCGGCGTAGTAGGCGTAGGCGGTGAGGAAAGCGTCGCCATCGACGTCGCCACCCCACCAGGCGAACCAGGCGTCCGGGCCGGCCATCTGCACCAGGCGCAGGCGACTGTTCTGCATGATCAGGCGCAGGCGGTCGCGAATCCGCGGCTCGCCGCCGGCCAGCGCCGGATAGGCGATGCTCAGCGGCAGCAGTTGGCTGGCGGTCTGCTCGACGCCGCCGTAGGGATACTCCAGCAGATCATCGAGATTGCCCAGGTAGGCAGCGGCCGGGCCATCGGCCAGGCGCAGGCGTACGTCGCGCGCGTCCGCCGGCAGTTGCAGCGGGTTGCTCGCCGCCGCCAGGCTGAGGTTCTGCATCTGCTCCACCTGCCAGCCGTCGGCCAGCAGGTTGAAGCGCACCGCCAGGCGGTCGCGGACCTGCCCGTCCTGGCGCAACTCGGCGCTCCAGTCGCCATCGCTGAGCGGCTGTTGCGCCAGCGGAATGTAGTTGACTCCCTTGGCCAGCTCCAGGGTCTGGCTGCGCTGGCTGCCAGGCGGCCCGCTGAGCAGCTCGGCCTTGACCGGCTGTTCGCCCTGGTTGAAGACGAACAGGCCGAGGTCGGGCTGGTCACCCTGGCGGAAGCGAGTCGGCCCGCTCCACTTCAGGTACAGCGGCTTCTCCGAGCGAAGGAACTGCTTCTTCTGGCCGACCTGGCCGTTGTCGTCGATGGCCCGCGCGGTGATCCGCCAGCGGGTCAGCGAGTCGGGCATGCGGAAGCTGAAGCTGGCCTTGCCCTGGGCGTCGGTGACCAGCTCCGGCTGCCAGGCGGCGGTGTCGACGTCCTCGCGGCGCGGCCGCTCCAGTACCTTGACGCCGCGCTCGCTGCGGTTCGCCCGTCCGGGTGCGCTGGTGCTGCCGGGCAACGCCACGTCGTAGCTGATGAAGGCCAGGCTGGCGCTGGTGCGCACGTTGTTGCGCCGCGGATGGTAGAAGAACTGGTCGATGCCGGGGGCGATCTCCGCCTGCAGGGCATAGACCATCTCATCCACCACGCTGACGGTCAGGTGGCTGGAAACCGGTTTGCCGGCGAAGCGCGTGGCCAGGGTCACGGTCACCGTCTCGCCCGGTTCGTAGCGCTCCTTGTCGGTGGCGATGTCGATCTCTACCTGGGGCATGCCGACCTTGATCCCGGCGTTCTGGAAGCTGTAGTCGCCGCCCTTGGTGTAGAGCACCGAGAAGGTCAGGTTCGGCGAGAACTCCTCGCGCACCGGGATCCACACGCGGTACTGGGTCGGATTGAGCTTTTCCAGGCGCAGCCAGTCGGCGCCCTTGGACAGCAG
Organism: Pseudomonas sp. TZ252; assembly: GCF_056110345.1. Taxonomy (NCBI): domain Bacteria; kingdom Pseudomonadati; phylum Pseudomonadota; class Gammaproteobacteria; order Pseudomonadales; family Pseudomonadaceae; genus Pseudomonas; species Pseudomonas sp. TZ252. Next base: position 1,207,077 of record NZ_CM148566.1, read on the forward strand.
GGCGGTGGCCTCGACCTTGTCGCGCTCCAGGGACAACAGCGCATCCTCCACCGGCTCGGGGAAGGTGATCAGTGCGGAGGCTTCCTCGCCGGTGCGGTACTCGGGCTTGTCGAACACCACCTCGACGGTGCCCGGCACCGACTTCACGCCCTCGCCGCTCACCGAGTGGCCGGTGGCGCCAAGGAGCTGGCCCTTGTCGTCGCGCAGCTCCACGGAATAGGTACCGGGGCGCTCGAAGGTCAGCGCGAAGCGGCCGTCGGCGACCGGACCGCTATCGGTGGCGCGGTCCTCCAGGCGGATCCACTGGTAGCTGCTCGGCTTGAGCGGGGTCGGCTGTTCGCTGGCATAGCTGAACTCGACCTTCTCGCCGGCGGCGCTGAAGCGCTGCGGCGCGCTCAGGCGGTAGCGCGCGGCGCCGCGCTCGATGAGGATCTCCTTGCTGGTCTTGACCCGGTAGGCGGCGCCGTCGCTGGCGAAGATGGTCAGCATGTAGCGACTGGGTTTCTCGGCCGGCGGCAATTCGATGGCGGCGCGGCCCTTGCCGTCGGTGGTCAGTTCGGTGCTGCTCAGTTCCACCGGGAACTGGCCGAGATACTGCAGTTCGTTGTCCACCATCGACAACTGCTGGGCGCGCAGGCTCAGTTGCAGGCGCGCGTTGGCCACCGGCTTGCCGTCCGGATAGAGCAGGACGATCTCGCCCTTCACCGGCTCGGCGGTCTTGAAGTCCGGCTTGGCCAGGTCGAGGGCGACTTCGAAGTGCGGCTTGATGTATTCGGCGACGCGGAAGGCGCTGCTGTAGGTCTGCCCGCGGTAGTCGAAGCGCAACTCGTAGCCGCCGGCGACGGCGTTCTCCGGCAGTTGGAAGCGGCCATTGGCGCCGCTCTTCGCGTCGAAGCGGAGGTCCAGGCTTTGCAATACCGTGCCGCTGGCGTCGATCACGCTCAGGCGCACCGGCGCGCTGGCGGCGGCCTGGGATTGCCGGGCGTCCTTGAACTCGCGGCCGACCATCTTCAACGAGACCCAGTCGCCTGGCCGGTACAGCGGGCGGTCGGTGAAGGCGTAGATCTTGGTGTCGTAGATCTCGCTGTCGTAATAGAAGTTCTCGGAGACGAAGACCCCGCCCTCGCGGTCCTCGCCGATCACGTAGGAGCGCTCCGGACTGGCGTGCTTGAGCCGCAGCAGGCCGTCGGCGTCGGTATTGCCGCTGCTCATCACGCCCAGGCCGTCGGTCCACAGCACCTTGGTGTCGGGCACCGGGGTGCCTTCGTGCTTGCGTGCGGTCCAGACCAGCAGCTCGTCGCCGGCGACCTTGCTCACCGCCACGCTGTTGGAGACGAACACCACGGTGGTGGCGCGGTACTTGCCGACCAGCGCCTCGACCAGGTACAGGCCCGGCTTCAGCTTGCCCAGCGGGATGTAGACATTGCCCGGCACGACGTTGATGAACTCGCTGGAGGAACCGGCCAGCTTGACGTCCTGCGGCGGCTCGATGGGCTTGGCGTCCCACAGCGGATAGCGGAACTGGCTGACCAGCGGCAGGCCGGGAATCGGCGCGTATTGCGGCTGCGCGTCGTAGGGCGTCGGCGCGGTCATGGCGTTGCCCATCTTCAGCTCGGGCACCGCCTCGGTGACCTGTTGCCGCGACTCGTAGGAGAAGGCGCGCTGCATCACCCGGCGCGACTTGCGATACCAGTTGTCCCAGAGATAGGCCAGGGTGTTCGACAGGCCTTCGCCCTTGAACTGTCCCTCGGCCAGGACCCGGTGCAGGTTCTTCTGCCGCTTGAGGAACTCCAGCGGCTGTTCGATCCGGTACAGGCGCACGTCGACCCCGCCATAGGGCTCCATGCGGTAGCGCCGGTAGTCGCGGCCGGGCGCTTCGAGACGGACCCGCGCTTCCTCGTCGGTGGCGAAGCTGCTGTCGGCGAGCAGGAAGAAGGATTCGCCGGCCATCGGCGTGTAGCCGCTCGGCTCCACCGTGTCTTCCGCCTGGACGGCGGCGAACGGCAGCAGGACCAGGGCGGCGACCGCCAGGCTACGGCTGAAACGGCGCAGGTTGCTCATTGCGGTGGTCTTCACTGGGACGCGATTCATTGAGAGAGGAAAGCCAGCCGATAGATGCCGATAAAGTTGGGATTGGATTCGTCGGGGATCCATCGGGTGTCCTTCCATGTCATGAGTTGTTGCAGGCTGACCGAGCGCATGCCGTTATCGGTCGGGGTGCTGCTGCCGGTGTGATAGGCGATGGAGCGGCCCATCCAGATCATCAGGTGCTGGTCGTCGCCCTGGTCGTAGAACATCAGGTCGCCGGGGCGCGCCTGGTTGAGGTCGCGGCCGACCAGCCGACTGTTGAACTGCACCAGCTTGATCGCATTCACGTAGGGCCCGACCTGGCCGCCACCCTGCTGCCAGTTCTGCGCCAGGCGCCGTTGCTCGGGACTGAGCGCCAGCTCCGGGGGCAGGTAGCGGTTGGACAGGCCGTTGGCGCGCAGCCACTTGCCATCGTGGACTTTCAGCGCCTCGTTGGCGGCGAAGCGCACCAGGCCGGCGCAGTCCTGCTGGTGCCAGCGCGGACTCGGCCCTTGGCGCAACTGTTCCTGGGCGATGCGCACGAACCAGGCGCGGAATACCTGCGATTGCTGCGGGTCGAGCGTTACCGCGGGCTCGCCGCGGGCAACGCCGCTGGCCAGCAGGAGCAGCGCCAGGCCGAAGGCAGTCAGGCGTCTCACAGCGACCGCCATTCCAGCGGCAGCCATTGCCACGGTGCGTTGGCCTGGCTTCCGGCAGGCAGCCCGAGGGCGTAGCTGCCCTTGCCGGCGAGGGTTTTCAGGCGCGGCATCAGGTAGGTGTCGGCGGCATTGCGGAATACCGGCTCCATGTCCTGCGGCAGGCTGTCGAGGGTTTCCCGTTGCAGCAGTTCGGAGAGCGGCTGCGGCGCCAGGTAGGCCGGTACCAGCGCATCCTTCGGCAACACCTCGGCGAGCGGCGGATAGCGTTTGTCGAGGGTGTCCAGGGCCTTGCCGAGCAACTGGTCGTCGAGGGAGAACAGCAGGGTCTGGCCATGGCGCGCCATGCCGATGCGGAAGAACGCGCGGCCGCTGATGCTGTCCGGGTTGTCCGCCTGGCTGGCCGGATAGGCGCCGAAGTTCGAGCTGACCTGGCGGGTCCAGCGGCGGGTCTGGCCATCCACCCGGTCTTCCACCGGGAAGCTGCCACCCTCGACCTTGGCTTCCTTCGCGCCGATCACGCGACCGAACAGCTTGCCCAGCTCGTCGTCGAGTTCGGCACTGGCCGGCGCGCTCAACTGGCCCACCAGCAGCGGCGAATGCAGCCGCGAACTGGCGTACCAGCAGAGACCGGCAGCGCCGCTGAGATGCTCGGAGAAGGCCTGGGCCATCTTCTGCTCGGCCCCCAGGCGCTCCAGCATCACCCCGTACAGGCCAGGGGTGACCGGCAGCGCCACGCAGGCGCTGGCGCCCATCGGCATGGCCTGCCAGACCGGGGCGAAGTCCAGCGGCGGCTGGCGTTCCACCTCGTTCAGCGCCAGGTAGCTGCTCCAGCCCTGCTCGCCCTTCTCGAAGCGCACCCCGGCGAAGCTCGGGATGAAGCGCTGGTAGCCCATGGCCAGGACGCTGGCATTGAGGGTGATGCGCTGGCGCAGCTCGCCGCGGCCCGGCAGGCCGAAGCGCTCGGGGAACAGTTCGTCGCCGTCGAGCAGTGCCTCCAGGTCTTCGCTGGCCGGAGCGTTCAGCGGGCTGTCGTCGCTTTCGCCACCATCGTCGAAGAGCATCCGTGGGTTCGACAGCAACAACAGCCGGTCGCCCTTGGACAGGAACAGCATCGCCTTGTCGTTGCCGTAGCGCAGGCGATAGACCGAGGTTCCCGCCAGCTCGCCGACCTTGCGCAACTGCTGGTCGTCGGCGGCGATATGGGCCAGCGGCTCGAGCACCCGCGCCAGGCCGCCGCGCTTGAGCACCACCACGAAGTCGCGCAGGCGGCCGTCGGCGCCGCGCCAGAGGGCGACCTGGGCCGGTTGGTCGAGCAGTTCCTCGACCAGGCTGTCCTTCAGGGTCAGGTCGTGCTCGTAGATGATCCGCCGCAACGTACCGGTCAGGCCGAGGCGGTCGCCATTGTTCTCGTAATAGAAGACGAAGTCCTCGGTCAGGGTATCGCGCAGCAACGGCACCCCGAGGATTTCCTTCGGCAGGCGGCTCAGCGACACGCTCTCGATCAGCGCGTCGGGCTTGCGCAGGTCACGGTAGGCACGTGGCGCGTCGGCGTCCGCGGGTGCCTGGGCGCCGATCGGCTGGCCGAGGTCCTCTTCGGCCGGGCGCCCTCCGCCGAGCCGCTCCAGCCAGCCCATCTGCCAGGCCAGCACACCGCCGGCGGCCAGCGCGGCGACGATCCCCAGCACCGGCCACAGGGCGCTTCGGGTGCGCGCAGCGGCGGGCGCAGGGGTTCCGTTGGCAGGGCTGGGGGTGTTGTTCTCGCTCATGGTTCGCTAATCCCGTGTCATCCGTACGAGGGGATGCTTCAGTAGGTAAAGGTCTTGACCAGCACCAGGTCACCGATGGTGCGCAGGGGCACGACGAAGGTCTCGTGCTTCTCGTCGACGCTGTTTTCGTTGAACACCAGGTTGACCTGCGCGGTGATCACGTCCTGTACGTTGCTGCCGGCCTGGAAGTTGTAGCCCTGGTTGTTGAGGTTGCCCCAGTAGTTCACGTAGATCAGGTAGGTGCCGTGCAGCGGCGCGCCCATGGTGAACATCTCCGGGCCGGGCCCGTCGACGCCGTCCGGATCGAGGCCGCCGCTGTTGCTCAGGCGCGGATGCGCCCAGTAGGCGTGCTGGCCATCGGGGGTGACGATATGCAGGTCGAGCTCGGCCTTCGGATCGTCCCAACCCAGCACCACGCGCACGCGCGGCGGCAGTTGGGAGCGATTGGCCTCGTAGAACTGTACGCGCTTGAGGATCTTGCCGTCGGCGCTGCCGACCTGGACGCCGTTGGAGCCGTGGCCGAACGCATAGGGGCGGACGAAGCGCCCGGCGCCGTCGGTATAGAGAGGGAGAGGATTGCCGTTGACCACCAGGCGCTGGGCGCGCTCGGTGCCGACCAGTTCGCGCAGGTGTCCTTCGATCAGGCTGCGGCCGCGCTGGCCGCCGCGATCGATGGGCGGAGTCGGATAGGCAACACGCGGGGCATCGGGCTGCTCGAGCAGGCCGGAATAGCGCCAGCCTGCCGTCGGACCATCCAGGTCCACCGAAGGCTCGGCTAGTGCAGGCAGCCCGAAGGCCAGTCCGAACAGCACCGACAGGCAGCCGGCACTCGAACCGAAGATACGCATGATCAATCCCTGGTCGTGCGATTCATGAAAGTTGCATCTTAACGATTGCGCTGTCCGCTGGATATCCCCGGCGACCGGCGGAATGTGCGAAATCCACCGCGATTCGACGGAAAGCGGAAAGTATAGGGGGCGCCATGCGGCGCCCCCGTTGTCATTTACGCTTCAGCGCCGTACCGGCCGCTTCTGCAGCTTGCGCTGCAAGGTCCGTCGATGCATGCCCAGGGCGCGGGCGGTGGCGGAGATGTTGCCCTCGTGCTCGGCGAGCACGCGCTGGATGTGCTCCCATTGCAGGCGATCCACCGACATCGGGTTTTCCGGCACCAGGGTGTCCAGGTCGGCGTGCTCGGAGAGCAGCGCGGCCAACACGTCATCGGCATCCGCCGGCTTGCACAGGTAGTTGCAGGCGCCGCGCTTGATCGCCTCCACCGCGGTGGCGATGCTGGAATAGCCGGTGAGGATCACCACCCGCATGTCCGCGTGCAGCTCCAGCAGCTTCGGCAGCAGCACCAGGCCGGAGTCGCCTTCCATCTTCAGGTCGAGCACGGCATAGTCCGGCGTGTCCTGCTGGGCCAGCGCCAGGCCTTCCTCGGCGGAGCCGGCGGTGCTGACCCGCAGGCCGCGACGGCTCATGGCCCGCGCCAGGACCCGGGTAAAGGTGGGATCGTCGTCCACCAGCAGGAGATGGGGTTGTTCTTCCCCTTCGAAGAGCAGCTCTTCAGACATAGGCAGGGCCTCTCAGACGGATCACTCAAGCCATTCCGTAGCTGCGCGGCAAGCGCAGTTCGGTCAGAGTGCCGCCATCTTCGTGGTTATACAACTTCACCGTTCCACCAGCGCGGGTCACGCTGGCCTGACTGAGAAACAGGCCGAGGCCGAAGCCCTTGCCCTTGGTGGTGAAGAACGGTTTGCCGATCTGTTCGGCGATCGCCAGGGGCACCCCGACGCCGTGGTCGCGGATACTCAGGCAGATACTGCTGCTGTCCCAGTCCAGGCGGATGTCGAGGTCGTCGGGACAGGCGTCCGCCGCATTGTTCAGCAGGTTCAGCAGAGCCTGGCTGAGGTCGGTCGGCGGGGTCAGGCGCGGCGCGGAGCCGAGGCCCAGGCACTGGTAGCGGTAGGAAGCCTCCGGACGCATCAGGTGCCAGCGGCGCAGCACCGATTCCAGCCATTCCGCGGCGCTTTGCTCCTCGATCGCCTGACGACGGTCGGCCTCGGCCGCCCGTACCAGTTGCTGGAGGGTGTGCTTGCACTGCTTGACCTGTTCCTGGAGCAATGCCAGGTCTTCCTGCAGGGTCGGGTCCTGCGGGCGCTCCTGGCGCAGCTCGTTGAGCAGCACGCTCATGGTCGCCAGCGGCGTACCCAGTTCGTGCGCGGCACCGGCCGCCTGGGTGGCCACCGCGAGCAACTGCTGGTCGCGCATGCTTTCCTCGCGCCGCTCGGCCTGCATGTGCGCCTGCCAGCGCAGCGCCTCGGACATCTTCACCACGAAGAAGGTGATGAAGGCCGCCGACAGGGCGAAGTTCAGCCACATGCCGAACAGGTGCAGGTTGATCAGCATCGCCTCGTGCTGAACCGCCTGCAGGTGCAGCGGGTGGTACCAGATCAGCAGCAGGGTGTAGCCGGTCAGGGCCAGGCCGGAGAGCACCATGGAGTAGATCCAGGGCAGGGTCGCAGCGGCGATGGTCAGCGGTACCAGGTAATAGGAGACGAAGGGGTTGGTCGAGCCGCCCGAGTAATACAGCAAGGTGCTGTGGATGATCAGGTCGCAGGCCAGTTGTACCGCGTACTCCTGGTCGGTCACCGGCCACGGCGCGCGCAGGCGCAGCGCGGTGAACAGAATCAGGCAGGCGGACAGGCCAAGGGTCAGGCCGAGCGCCAGCCACGGCAGCGGCAACAGGTCGGAGAGCCAGGCGAAACCCACCGAGCCGGCCTGCGCGGCCAGCACGAGAATACGGATGAGGAGCAGACGGCCAAGGTTCTGGCGACTGGCGGAGAGCAGGAAAACCGGTGCGCGCATGTTTTCTTCCGGAATAAGCGCGAGTATAGCCAAGACGCTGTCGGCAACTCTGCGGCAAAGTGACTCAGAAACCTCGCAGGTCGCCATCCTGCCCTGTTTCGCCGAGCGCTGTCAGGGCTCAGATCAGTAAATTTCACGTTTTTTCCGAAATCGCCTAACCCGTTCCGGGAAAAGCCTTCGTCTCATGGTCCAAGACTGGCGTATAGGCGTGTTTGCCACGCCTGCCGGAACGATGCTCTACAGTGTGAATTCAGCCTTAGTACAAGGAGTTGCCCAATGTCTGCGATTTCCCGCCTGGCCGCCGCCGTCACCCTCTGCGCCGCCAGCCTCTCGGCCGTCGCCGAGGAAGCGCCGCGCTACAACCAGGTCTCGCTGCACGCCGAAGTCAGCCAGCAGGTGGCCCACGACCTGATGCAGGTCACCCTCTACAGCGAAAACCAGGGCAGCGATCCGGCCAAGCTCGCCGCCGAGACCACCAGCGTCCTCAACGCCGCCGTCGCCGACGCGCGCAAGGTCAAGGGCGTGACCATCAGCCTGGGCAGTCGCAACAGCTATCCGGTCTACGACGACAAGGGCCAGAAGATCACCGGCTGGCGCGAGCGCGCCGAGCTGCGCCTGGAAAGCTCCGACTTCGCCGCCCTCGGCCAGCTTTCCGCCGACCTGCTGGGCAAGCTGAAGATGGGCGGCATGGACTTCAGCATCGCCGATGCGACCCGCAAGAAGAACGAGGACCAATTGATGAAAGGCGCCGTGGACGCGTTCAAGGAGCGCGCCCAGTTGCTCACCGAGGCGCTCGGCGGCAAGGGCTACAAGCTGGTCAGCCTGAGCGTGAACAGCGCCGGCGCACCGCGCCCGTACCCGGTGATGCGGATGGCGGCGATGAAGGCCGACGCCAGCTTCGGTGGCGCCCAGGCACCGGAGATCGAGGCCGGGACCAGCCAGGTCACGGTCAACGCCGACGGTGTGATCGAGGTGCAGATGCCCTGATCCGGTCGGCGCGCACCACAAGAGGCAGCCTCCGGGCTGCCTCTTGCGTTTCCACTGTCTCTCGCGCAGCAAACGCGGCCTGCGTCGCGTTTGCGCAAATTCGAAAATGCGACATTCCCTTTCAAACGGATAACAACATCTACACTGAACCGACCTCGACGCTTGCGGCCGGCACATGCCCTGCATAGCTTCGCGCAAGACAGCTCACGAGGCTGTCCCTCGCAGACAATCAAAATAACCAGAGGTCACTCCATGCGTAGAAACGCCGTCATCCGCTCCGCGATCATTCCCTCGCTGCTCGGCGCAGCGCTGGTCGCCGCCGTTCCCCAGGCCTTCGCCAGCAACCTGATCTTCTGCTCGGAAGGCAGCCCGGCCGGCTTCGATCCCGCCCAGTACACCACCGGTACCGATTTCGACGCCGCGGCGGAAACCGTCTTCAACCGCCTGACCCAGTTCGAGCGCGGCGGCACCAAGGTCCTTCCCGGCCTCGCGGAAAGCTGGGACGTCAGCGACGACGGCAAGACCTATACCTTCCACCTGCGCAAGGGCGTGAAGTTCCACAGTACCGACTACTTCAAGCCGACCCGCGAATTCAATGCCGACGACGTGCTGTTCACCTTCGAACGCATGCTCGACAAGGATCATCCGTTCCGCAAGGCCTACCCCACCGAGTTTCCCTACTTCACCGACATGGGCCTGGACAAGAACATCGCCAGGGTCGAGAAGCTCGACGAGCATACGGTGAAGTTCACCCTCAACGAGGTCGACGCGGCCTTCATCCAGAACCTGGCGATGCCCTTCCCATCGATCCAGTCCGCCGAATACGCCGCGCAACTGCTCAAGCAGGGCAAGGCCAGCGACATCAACCAGAAGCCGATCGGCACCGGCCCGTTCGTGTTCAGCCGCTACCAGAAGGATGCGCAGATCCGCTTCAAGGGCAACAAGGACTACTGGAAGCCGGACGAGGTGAAGGTCGACAACCTGATCTTCGCCATCAACACCGACGCCTCGGTGCGCGCGCAGAAGCTCAAGGCCGGCGAGTGCCAGATCACCCTCAACCCGCGCCCCGCCGACCTCGACGCGCTGAAGAAGGACCCGAACCTGAACCTGCCGTCGCAGGCCGGCTTCAACCTCGGCTACATCGCCTACAACGTCACCCACAAGCCGTTCGACAAGCTGGAAGTACGCCAGGCGCTGGACATGGCGGTGAACAAGAAGGCCATCATCGACGCCGTCTACCAGGGCGCCGGCCAGTTGGCGAGCAACGGCATGCCACCGACCCAGTGGTCCTACGACGAGACCATCAAGGACGCGCCCTACGATCCGGCCAAGGCCAGGGAGCTGCTGAAGAAGGCCGGCGTCGCCGAAGGCACCGAGATCACCCTGTGGGCCATGCCGGTACAACGCCCCTACAACCCCAACGCCAAGCTGATGGCGGAAATGCTGCAGAACGATTGGGCGAAGATCGGTATCAAGGCGAAGATCGTCACCTACGAATGGGGCGAATACATCAAGCGCGCCAAGGGCGGCGAGCATGACGCCATGCTGATCGGCTGGAGCGGCGACAACGGCGACCCGGACAACTGGCTCGGCACCCTCTACGGCTGCGACGCGGTGGACGGCAACAACTTCTCCAAATGGTGCGACGCCGGCTACGACAAGCTGGTCAAGGATGCCAAGCGCACCACCGACCAGGGCAAGCGCACCGAGCTGTACAAGCAGGCCCAGCACATCCTCAAGGAACAGGTGCCGATCACCCCGATCGCCCACTCCACCGTGTACCAGCCGATGCGCAAGACGGTACACGACTTCAGGATCAGCCCCTTCGGCCTGAACTCGTTCTACGAGGTCAGCGTCGGCAAGTAGCTTCGCCTGCCAGCCGCGCCGCCCCGCCACGAGCGAGGCGGCGCCTCTCCCCGGGGCGGCCGACCCGGCCGTCCCGCTCCAGAGGAGTCATCCATGCGACCACGCTCTGCCCTGCGCTACAGCCTGCTGCTGCTCGCCTTCGCCGCCAGCGCCGCCATCCAGGCCCAGCCGAAGACCCTGGCGGTGTGCACCGAAGCGGCGCCGGAAGGGTTCGATCCGGCCCGCTATACCTCCGGCTACACCTTCGACGCCTCAGCCCATCCGCTGTACAACGCGCTGGCCGCGTTCGCTCCGGGCAGCGCCACGGTGATCCCGGCCCTGGCGGAAAGCTGGGACGTCTCCGCTGACGGCCTCGTCTACACCTTCCGCCTGCGCCAGGGCGTGAAATTCCACAGCACCGACTACTTCAAGCCAACCCGCGAATTCGACGCCGACGACGTGCTGTTCAGCTTCCAGCGCATGCTCGATCCGCAGCACCCCGCCCACGACCTTTCGCCCAGCGGCTACCCCTACGCCGACGCCATGCAACTGCGCGACATCATCGAGCGCATCGAGAAGATCGACGAACATCAGGTGCGCTTCGTCCTCAAGCACCCGGAGGCGCCGTTCCTCGCCGACCTGGCCATGCCGTTCGGCTCGATCCTCTCCGCCGAATATGCCGGCCAGTTGATCGCCAGGGGCAAGGGCGACGAACTCAACAGCAAGCCGATCGGCACCGGCCCGTTCGTCTTCACCCGCTACCGCAAGGATGCCCAGGTGCGCTACGCAGCCAACCCCGACTACTGGAAGGGCAAGCCGGCCATCGACCACCTGGTGCTGGCGATCACCCTCGACCCCAACGTGCGCGTGCAGCGCCTGCGCCGCAACGAATGCCAGATCGCCCTGACGCCCAAGCCCGAAGACGTCGCCGCGTTACGCCAGGACCCGCAACTGACGGTGCTGGAAGAAGCGGCGATGATCACCTCCCACGCCGCGATCAACACCCGGCACGAACCGTTCGACGACCCGCGCGTGCGCCGGGCGATCGCCATGGGCTTCAATAAGCCGTCCTACCTGAAGATCGTCTTCGGCGATCAGGCCCGTCCGGCCATCGGCCCCTACCCGCCGATGCTGCTCGGCTACGACGACAGCATCCGCGACTGGCCCTACGACCCCGAACGGGCCAAGGCCCTGCTGAAGGAAGCCGGCGTCACCCCGGACACACCCCTGAACCTCTACATCAGCACCGGCAGCGGCCCCGGCGGCAACCCGGCGCGAGTGGCGCAACTGATCCAGTCCGACCTGGCCGCCATCGGCATCCGGGTGAACATCCGCCAGTTCGAGTGGGGCGAGATGGTCAAGCGCACCAAGGCCGGCGAACACGACATGATGCTCTACAGCTGGATCGGCGATAACGGCGACCCGGACAACTTCCTCACCCACAACCTCGGCTGCGCCTCGGTGGAGTCCGGGGAAAATCGCGCGCGCTGGTGCGACAAGGGCTTCGACGAAGCCATCCGCAAGGCGCGCATGAGCAACGACGAGAGCCAACGGGTAGCGCTGTACAAGGAAGCGCAGCGGATCTTCCACGAGCAGATGCCCTGGTTGCCGCTGGCGCATCCTTTGATGTTCGACGCGCAACGCAAGAACGTCAGCGGCTACCGCATGAGCCCGATGTCGGCGCGGGACTTTTCGCGGGTGAAGCTGGACTGATCGCTGCGCCGCACGCGGGAAGCCCTGGTCCTTGCCTTCCCGCGTGCGGCGTTATCGTTCGGCCGGATCAGCCGCCGAGGCCGAAGGGATCGTCGATGGACGGGCTCGGTTGGGTGAACCAGCGCGGTCCTTCCTTCGTCATGTAGAAGTGATCCTCCAGGCGAATGCCGAACTCGCCGGGCACGCAGATCATCGGTTCGTTGCTGAAGCACATGCCGACATCCAGCGGCGTGCGATCGCCACGCACCAGGTATGGGCCTTCGTGGACGTCCATGCCGATGCCATGCCCGGTGCGGTGCGGCAGGCCAGGCAGGCGGTAGTCCGGCCCCAGGCCGTTGGCCTCCAGCGAACGCCGCGCGGCGGCGTCCACCGCCTCGCAGGGCTGGCCCAGACGCGCGGCCTCGAAGGCCGCCAGTTGGGCGTCGCGCTCCATCCCCCAGAATTCGCGCTGGCGTGCGCTAGGCGTGCCGAACACATAGCTGCGGGTGATATCCGACTGGTAGCCGTGCACCTGGCAGCCGGTATCGATCAGCACCATGTCGCCATCCTTCAGCACCTGCGCATGCTTCACCCCATGCGGGAAGGCACTGGCGGCACCGAACAGGACGATGCAGAAGGTCGAACCGGGCGCGCCCACCTTGCGGTGCGCCTGGTGGATGAACTCGGCGACTTCGGTGGTGCTGATGCCTTCGCGGAGAATGCTCGCCGCGGCCTTCTGCACTTCCAGGGTCATGTCCTTGGCCCGCTGCATCAGCGCCAGCTCCTCGGCCGACTTGCGCATCCGTCCCTGGTCGATCAGCGGCGCGGCGCTGACGAAGTTCCTGCCCGGCGCCTGTTGGCGCAAGCGCTCGAACATGCCGAACGGCAGGCTCGGACACAGTGCGACCGTGCTGCGCTCGCCCACGCCGAGCGCCTCCAGGCGATCGAGCAGCAGGCGATAGGGATCCTGGTGTTCCTCCCAGGTGTGGATGGCGCCATCGACCACCTGGAAGTCGCGCACCGTACCTTCCTCGAAGGCCGGCGCAAGGTATTCGAGGGCGCCCTCGGCGGGCAGTAGAGCACCCACCAGGCGTTCACTGGGGTGCCATTGCACGCCGCTGAAGTAACGCAGGTTGCTGCCTGCATGCAGGTACGCCGCGGCGATGCCATGCTCGCCCATCCACGCCTGGGCCGCGGCGATTCGCGCACGGTAAGACGCCAGGCCGATCGGCTGCGCGCCGTCCATCATGTTCCGCAGACGCTCCAGCGCCTGCGCAGGGGTACTCCCGCCAACACCCACGGTCATTTGTTGTTCTCCTCGTCTGGACCGGGCTGAAATTTAAGTCGAGCTTAAATTCAGGTCAAAACAAATTTTCAGTCACACTTAAAAATAGGGGTTCGGGTAGTTCATCTGTCAGACTTTATTGACGCCCCGCGCTGGGTATACTGCGCCTTTCAACAAGAGTCTCCCCAATGACCGTAGACCGCATCGGCGAACGCCTTCGTCGCTATCGCCGCGCCGCCAAGAAGACCCTGCACCAAGTCGCCAGCGAATCCGGTCTCACCGCGAGCTTCCTCTCCCAGGCGGAGCGCAACCTCACCGGTGTATCGATCTCTTCCCTGGCCAACATCGCCAAGTCGCTGAATATCCCGCTCAATGCCCTGTTCGACCAACCGGCACAACCCCAGCCCGACTCCCACGAAGGCGAGCGGGTACGCTACACCATCGAGGGCCAGCCGCTGGCCTACGAACGCCTGTCCAGCTCCTTCCCCGGCAACCTGATCAATGCGGTCAAGATGAACATGCCGGTGGGCTACCAGTCGGAGCTGATCTCCCATGAGGGCGCCGAGTTCTCCTACGTCCTGTCCGGGCAGATCGTCTACACCATCGAGGGGCGCCAGTACCCCCTCGGCGCCGGCGACTCGGTGCACTTCGACGCGACCAAGACCCATTGCCTGGCCAACGTCGGCAGCGATGTGGCGGAAGTCCTGACCATCACCACCATGGGCCTGTTCGACGACCATCCGACGCCCTGAGCCAGTCCGTAGCGCACCTTCCCATCCTGTCAGGCAAACGTTTTCGCAAGAGAAATGTTAGTCGTGCTTAATTTTCGTTGACCACAATTTCAGCATGACTTAATTTCGGCATCAGCGAATCGTCGACCAACAACAAACGGACGATCGCTGTCGCCGCACAGGGTCCATGGCTGTCACCCGCCATCCATGGAAAGGCGAGAGTTGCCATGGCCCATAAGGCCGATCCTCAGACGATGCCCTTAGAAAAAGAAAAAATGAGGTTTGCATGCGTAAGATCCTTCCCCTTCGGGCCTGGCTGGCAGCCGGTCTGATCCTCGGCTCCCCGTTCTCCCACGCCGCCAGCAACCTGGTGTTCTGCTCGGAGGGCAGCCCGGCCGGCTTCGATCCCGCCCAGTACACCACCGGCACCGACTACGACGCGACCTCGGTCACCCTGTTCAACCGCCTCGTCCAGTTCGAGCGCGGCGGCACCCGGGCGATCCCGGCCCTGGCGGAAAGCTGGGACATCGGCGACGACGGCAAGACCTACACCTTCCACCTGCGCAAGGGTGTGAAGTTCCACAGCACCGACTACTTCAAGCCGACCCGCGAATTCAACGCCGACGATGTGCTGTTCACCTTCCAGCGCATGCTCGACAAGAATCATCCGTTCCGCAAGGCCTACCCCACCGAGTTTCCCTACTTCACCGACATGGGCCTGGACAAGAACATCGCCAGGGTCGAGAAGCTCGACGAGCACAGGGTGAAGTTCACCCTCAACGAGGTCGACGCCGCCTTCATCCAGAACCTGGCGATGGACGTCGCCTCGATCCAGTCCGCCGAGTACGCCGGGCAGTTGCTCGAGGCCGGCAAGCCACAGCAGATCAACCAGAAGCCGATCGGCACCGGGCCTTTCATCCTGAGCCGCTACCAGAAGGATGCGCAGATCCGCTTCAAGGGCAACAAGGACTACTGGAAACCCGAAGACGTGAAGATCGACAACCTGATCTTCTCGATCAACACCGACGCCGCGGTGCGCGCGCAGAAGCTCAAGGCCGGCGAGTGCCAGATCACCCTCAACCCACGCCCCGCCGATCTCAAGGCCCTGCAGGAAGCGGCGAACCTGAAGGTGCCCTCGCAGCCAGGCTTCAACCTCGGCTACATCGCCTACAACGTCACCCACAAGCCGTTCGACCAGCTCGAAGTACGCCAGGCGCTGGACATGGCGGTGAACAAGCAGGCCATCATCGACGCCGTCTACCAGGGTGCCGGGCAACTGGCGGTGAACGGCATGCCGCCGACCCAGTGGTCCTATGATGAAACCATCAAGGACGCCCCGTTCGATCCGGCCAAGGCCCGGGAACTGCTGAAGAAGGCCGGCGTCACCGAGGGCACCGAGATCACCCTGTGGGCGATGCCGGTGCAGCGTCCCTACAACCCCAACGCCAAGCTGATGGCGGAGATGATCCAGGCCGACTGGGCGAAGATCGGCATCAAGGCCAGGATCGTCAGCTACGAATGGGGCGAGTACATCAAGCGCGCCCATGCCGGCGAGCATGACGCCATGCTGTTCGGCTGGACCGGCGACAACGGCGATCCGGACAACTGGCTGGCGACCCTCTACGGCTGCGACTCGATCAACGGCAACAACGTATCGAAATGGTGCGACGCGGCCTACGACAAGCTGGTCAAGGCTGCCAAGCGGGTCTCCGACCAGGACAAGCGCAGCGAGCTGTACAAGCAGGCCCAGCACATCCTCAAGGAGCAGGTGCCGATCACCCCGATCGCCCACTCCACCGTGTACCAGCCGATGAACAAGTCGGTGCATGACTTCAAGATCAGCCCCTTCTCGCGGAACGCCTTCTATGGCGTAGCCAACCAGCCCTGATGCCGACGCCACCCCGGTCGTGAAACGACCGGGGTGCAGAAGAACGGCACGACCCGTACTTCATTTCTTTGCTTTTCCTGCCCGTGTTCCAGAACGGCGCTGCGCGCGTTCCGCCAGGAGCGCTCGCCTCGCCGTATTCGACCGCCGCGCCCAGGCGCGGGCGAAACCGGCGCAAACCTGGTGGGTAAAACAGGTGCCATGACAACAATAAAGGGAGCAATCAGGTGATGAGATACCAACGAGTGACCGGCGCGACGCTGGGATTGGCCTTGATGGCATCGGCCGCGCCAGGCTGGGCAGCGGACGAGCAGGCAACCCCGCCGACCCCGGACAATCCCAGCTACGCCGCCCAGGTGCAGAGCATCCCCAGCGTGGAGAAACCGATCAAGGGCCAGGCCGGCGCCAGCGGGCTGTTCGAGGGGCAGAGCCTGACCCTGACCACCCGCAACTTCTACTCGCGGGAAAACATGAAGGACAGCTTCACCTTCCGCATTCCCAAGGCCGGCGGCGGCTCCCAGCGCATCCACCAGCGCAACGCCTGGGTCCAGGGCACGGTGCTCAAGTACAGCTCGGGCTACACCCAGGGCAGCATCGGCTTCGGCTTCGACGTCGCAGCCTTCAACGAGATCGCCCTGGAGCGCGGCAAGGGCCGCATCGGCGGCGGCGGCAACCGGACCCTGGCGAACAGCGATGGCGAGGCGATCGGCGAGTGGTCCAAGCTGGGCGTCGCCAACATCCGCCTGCGCGCCTCGAATACCGAATTCAAGGCCGGTCGCTTCCTGGTCAACACTCCAGTGTTCAGCTATATCGACAACCGTGCCCTGCCCTCCAGCTTCACCGGCTTCGCCGTGACCAGCGAGGAGCTGGACAACCTCAGCCTGCAGGCCGGCAGCTTCCGCAAGGTCAGCCCGCGGACCGGTTCCGGCGACGAGGACATGACCACCGAGTACGGCACCCGCCAGGTCAAGGGCGACCGCCTGAACTACCTGGGCGGCAACTACAAGCCGCTCGACGGGCTGGAAATCTCCCTCTATGGCTCGCATTTCCAGGACGTCTGGAACCAGTACTACCTGGGCGTGACCCACGACATCGGCGACCTCGAGAACGGCATCGCCCTGCGCACCGCCTTCAACGGCTACCACACCGGCGACACCGGCGCGCGCGAGGCCGGCTACATCGACAACGACACCTGGAGCCTGGCCTTCACCCTCGGCCATCGCGCCCACGCCCTGACCCTGGCCTACCAGCAGGTCGACGGCAACGAATACTTCGACTACGTGCACGAGACCTCGGCGATCTTCCTGGCCAACTCGATGCTGGCCGACTACAACAGCCCCAACGAGAAGTCCGCGCAGATCCGCTACGAGACCGACTGGAGCTACTACGGGGTCCCCGGCCTGAGCACCGGCGTGTGGTACGTGAAGGGCTGGGACATCGACGGCACCCACTACGACGGCGATCGCAACGGTGCCTACGGCAACTACGCCGAGGTGCGCGCCCAGGACGGCGAGAAGCACCACGAGCTGGGCCTGATGGCGGCCTACAAGGTGCAGAACGGGCCGATCAAGGACAGCACCTTCAAGCTCACCTACATGATGCACAAGGCCAGCCAGAACCAGGTCGACGGCAGCGTCAACGAACTGCGCCTGGTCAGCACCTTCCCCTTCAACCTGCTGTAAACCTGCGACAACCGGCGGCCCCGGCGACGGGGCCCACGAGGAGGACCCCATGCTCCATCCGTTGCTCCGACACCTGCCCCTGGCCCTGGCGCTATGCGCCGCCGGCGCGGCCCAGGCGAAGAACCTGGTGGTCTGCACCGAGGCCAGCCCGGAAGGCTTCGACATCGTCCAGTACACCGGCGCGGTGACCGCCGACGCCTCCGCGGAAACCGTGTTCAACCGCCTGCTCGCCTTCCGCCCCGGCACCACCGAGGTGATCCCGGGGCTGGCCGAGCGCTGGGACGTCAGCGCCGACGGACTGAGCTATACCTTCCACCTGCGCCCCGGCGTGAAATTCCATACCACCGACTACTTCAAGCCGACCCGGAGCCTGAATGCCGATGATGTGCTGTGGACCTTCCAGCGCGCCCTCGATCCGAAGCATCCCTGGCATGCCTCGGCGCTGCGCGGCTACGCCTACTTCGACGCGATGGGCATGGGCGAGCTGATCAAGTCGGTGGAAAAGGTCGACGAGCTCACCGTGCGCTTCGTCCTCAACCGTCCCGAAGCGCCGTTCCTGCGCGATATGGCGATGCCCTTCGCGTCCATCTATTCCGCCGAGTACGGCGACCAGTTGCTCGCCGCCGGCAAGCAGGGCCAGCTGAACAACCAGCCGATCGGCACCGGGCCGTTCGTCTTCAAGCGCTACGCCAAGGACGCCCAGGTCCGCTATACGGCGAACCCGGACTACTACGCCGGCAAGCCGCCGATCGACAACCTGGTGTTCGCCATTACCCTCGATCCCAACGTGCGCATGCAGAAGGTCCGTGCCGGCGAGTGCCAGGTCTCGCTGTACCCGAAACCGGAGGACGTGCCGCGCCTGAAGCAGGACCCGAACCTGGCGGTGGACGAGATCGATGCCCTGCTGACCACCTACATTGCCATCAACACCCAGCACAAGCCGCTCGACGACCCGCGCGTGCGCCAGGCGATCAACCTCGCGGTGGACAAGAAGGCCATGCTCGACGCGGTGTTCGGCCCCGGCGCGGCCACCCCTGCGGTCGGTCCCTACCCGCCGACCCTGCTCGGCTACAACCACTCGATCCAGGACTGGCCGCACGACCCCGAACGTGCAAAGGCGCTGCTCAAGGAGGCCGGCGCGGAAAACCTGAAGATCACCCTGTTCATTCGCAACGGCACCTCGCCTACCATCCCCAATCCGGCTCTGGCGGCACAGATGCTGCAAGCGGACCTGGCCAAGGCCGGCATCCAGATGACCATCCGTTCGCTGGAGTGGGGCGAGCTGCTCAAGCGTTCGAAGGCTGGCGAGCACGACCTGTCGCTGCTCGGCTGGGCCGGCGACAACGGCGACCCGGACAATTTCCTCAGCCCGAACCTGAGCTGCGCCGCCGCCGAGTCGGGGGAAAACCAGGCGCGCTGGTGCGACAAGGACTTCGAGGCGCTGATGCGCAAGGCCCGCGAGCTGAGCGATCCGGCCGAGCGGGCGAAACTGTACGAGCAGGCCCAGGTGGTATTCCACGAACAGGCACCGTGGATTCCGCTGGCCTACCCGAAACTGTTCAACGTCCGGCGGAACACCGTCCAGGGCTATGTGATCAATCCGCTGAGCAACAACAACTTCGCCACCACCTCGGTGAAGCCGTAGAAGAACAAGGGCCACAGCCCCGTCGATGGCGGGGCGCATGGCTCGCGATGAGGAGTTACCCGCCACCATGCTTAGTTTCATTGCTCGACGACTGGGGCTGCTGATCCCCACCTTCTTCGGCGTGACCCTGCTCACCTTCGCGCTGATCCGCCTGATTCCCGGCGACCCGGTGGAAGTGATGATGGGCGAGCGCCGCGTCGACCCGCAGATGCACGCCGAGGCCCTGCACCGCCTGGGCCTGGACAAGCCGCTGTACCAGCAGTACCTGGACTATGTCGGCAACCTCGCCCAGGGCAACCTTGGAAAATCCATACGCACACATGAGCCTGTCTGGAATGAGTTTCTCACGCTATTTTCAGCCACCCTGGAACTTTCATTCGCAGCAATGCTTTTTGCCGGCACACTCGGCCTCCTAGCAGGAGTGGTAGCCGCACTCAAGCGAGGTTCGATTTTTGACCACGGAGTAATGACAATATCTCTAGCGGGCTACTCAATGCCGATTTTTTGGTGGGGCCTGCTCTTGATCATGCTCTTTTCCGTTTCATTAGGCTGGACTCCTGTTTCTGACCGTATCGGCGTGCTGTATGAGGTGGAGCCGAAGACCGGCTTCATGCTCATCGACACCCTGCTCTCCGACGAGGAAGGCGCGTTCCTCGACGCCGTGCGCCACCTGATCCTGCCGGCCATCGTGCTGGGCACCATCCCGCTGGCGGTGATCGCCCGCATGACACGCTCGGCGATGCTCGAGGTCCTGCGCGAGGACTACGTGCGCACCGCCCGCGCCAAGGGCTTGTCGCCGGCCCGGGTGGTCTTCGTGCACGCCCTGCGCAACGCGCTGATCCCGGTGCTGACGGTGTTAGGCCTGCAGGTCGGCACCCTGCTCGCCGGCGCGGTGCTGACCGAGACCATCTTCTCCTGGCCGGGCATCGGCAAGTGGCTGATCGACGCCATCAGCGCTCGCGACTACCCGGTGGTGCAGAACGGCATCCTGCTGGTCGCCACCCTGGTCATCCTGGTCAATTTCGTCGTGGACATCCTCTACGGCCTGGCCAACCCACGCATTCGCCACCAACGCTGAGGAGCGAGCCGATGAACGCCATGCACAACGCTCCCGCCAGCGACCCGAGCCTGGTCTACCCGTCCCCGCTGAAGGAATTCTGGCAAGCCTTTACCCGGAACAAAGGTGCCGTCGGCGGCCTGCTGTTCATGCTGCTGATCGTGTTCTGCGCGCTGTTCGCCCCCTGGGTCGCGCCCTACGATCCGAGCGAACAATTCCGCGACTTCCTGCTGACCCCGCCGTCCTGGCTGGAGGGCGGCCAGGCGCGTTTCCTGCTCGGCACCGACGAACTGGGCCGCGACCTGCTCTCGCGGCTGATCCACGGCGCCCGCCTGTCGCTGCTGATCGGCCTGTCCTCGGTGGTGATCTCGCTGGTCCCCGGCATCCTCCTCGGCCTGCTCGCCGGCTTCTCGCCGAACCGTGCCGGGCCGCTGATCATGCGCCTGATGGACATCATGCTGGCGCTGCCGTCGCTGCTGCTGGCGGTGGCCATCGTGGCGATCCTCGGCCCGGGCCTGATCAACACCGTGATCGCCATCGCCATCGTCTCGCTGCCGGCCTACGTACGCCTGACCCGCGCCGCGGTGATGACCGAGCTAAACCGCGACTACGTCACCGCCTCGCGCCTGGCCGGCGCCGGCACCCTGCGACTGATGTTCGTCTGCGTGCTGCCGAACTGCATGGCGCCGCTGATCGTCCAGGCCACCCTGAGCTTCTCTTCGGCGATCCTCGACGCCGCCGCCCTCGGCTTCCTCGGCCTCGGCGTGCAACCGCCGACCCCCGAGTGGGGCACCATGCTCGCCTCCGCCCGCGACTACATCGAGCGCGCCTGGTGGGTGGTCAGCCTGCCCGGCCTGACCATCCTGCTCAGCGTACTGGCGATCAACCTGATGGGCGACGGCCTGCGCGACGCCCTCGATCCGAAACTGAAGAACGCGGCATGAGGAGCACAACCATGAACAGCGCATCCGTATCCGTGCCACAGGAGACCGCCGCATGAGCCTCCTCGATATCAAGAACCTCAGCGTACGCTTCGGCGACACCACCGCCGTGCCCGTGGTCGACGGCCTCGACCTGAGCGTCGACAAGGGCGAGGTGCTGGCCATCGTCGGCGAGTCCGGCTCCGGCAAGTCGGTGACCATGATGGCCCTGATGGGCCTGATCGACGCCCCCGGCTGGGTATCCGCCGATCACCTGCGCTTCGACGGCCACGACATGCTCACCCTCAAGGGCCGCCAGCGCCGGCGCATCGTCGGCAAGGACATGGCGATGGTCTTCCAGGACCCGATGACCGCCCTCAACCCCAGCTACACCGTCGGCTACCAGATCGAGGAAGTCCTCCGCCTGCATCTCGGCCTGCGCGGCAAGGCCCTGCGCCAGCGCGCCCTGGAACTGCTCGAACGGGTCGAGATCCCGGCCGCCGCCAGCCGTCTCGACGCCTACCCGCACCAGCTCTCCGGCGGCATGAGCCAGCGCGTGGCGATCGCCATGGCTATCGCCGCCGAGCCCAAGCTGCTGATCGCCGACGAGCCGACCACCGCCCTCGACGTGACCATCCAGGCGCAGATCATGGAGCTGCTGCTGAACCTGCAGCGCGACCAGGACATGGCGCTGATCCTGATCACCCACGATCTCGCCGTGGTCGCCGAGACCGCCCAGCGCGTCTGCGTGATGTACGCCGGCGAAGCGGTGGAGATCGGCGGCGTGCCGGCGCTGTTCGACCGCCCGACCCATCCCTACACCGAGGCGCTGATCAAGGCGATCCCCGAGCACTGTGCCGGCGAAGCCCGCCTGGCCACCCTACCCGGCATCGTTCCGGGGCGCTACGACCGCCCGCGCGGTTGCCTGCTGTCGCCACGCTGCCCCTATGCCCAGGAGCATTGCCGCCAGGAGCGGCCGGCCCTGGAGGCGCACGAGCGCGGCGCGGTGCGCTGCTTCTATCCGTTGAACCTGCTGAACGAGGTGGCCTGATGGAAACCGTTCTGACCGCCCGTGATCTGACCCGTCACTACGAAGTCTCCCGCGGCCTGTTCAAGGGCCACGCCCAGGTGCGCGCGCTGAACGGCGTATCGTTCGAACTGGAAGCCGGCAAGACCCTCGCCGTGGTCGGCGAGTCCGGCTGCGGCAAGTCGACCCTGGCGCGCGCCCTGACCCTGATTGAGGAACCCACCTCCGGCTCGCTGAAAATCGCCGGGCAGGAGGTCAAGGGCGCCAGCAAGGACCAGCGCCGGCAGTTGCGCCGCGACGTGCAGATGGTCTTCCAGAACCCCTACGCCTCGCTCAATCCGCGACAGAAGATCGGCGACCAGTTGGCCGAGCCGCTGCTGATCAACACCGCGCTGTCGCGCGAGGAACGCCGCGAAAAGGTCCAGCAGATGATTCGCCAGGTCGGCCTGCGGCCGGAGCACTACCAGCGCTACCCGCACATGTTCTCCGGCGGCCAGCGCCAGCGCATCGCCCTGGCCCGGGCGATGATGCTGCAACCCAAGGTGCTGGTGGCGGACGAGCCGACCTCGGCCCTCGACGTGTCGATCCAGGCCCAGGTACTGAACCTGTTCATGGACCTGCAGCAGCAGTTCCGCACCGCCTACGTGTTCATCTCGCACAACCTGGCGGTGGTCCGCCACGTCGCCGACGACGTCCTGGTGATGTACCTCGGCCGACCGGCGGAGATGGGGCCGGCGGACAAGCTCTACGAGAACCCGCTGCATCCCTATACCCGCGCGCTGCTCTCGGCGACCCCGGCGATCCACCCGGACCCGACGAAGCCGAAGATCCGCATCCAGGGCGAACTGCCGAACCCGCTGAACCCGCCGGAGGGTTGCGCCTTCCATAAGCGCTGCCCCTACGCCACCGAGCGCTGCCGCAGCGAGGTGCCTGAGCTGCGCCTGCTCGACCAGCGCCAGGTGGCCTGCCACCACGCCGAGCAATTCCTCGGCTGAGCGCCACGGGGCGCTCGCCGCCCCGCAGCCCTTCAGAGCTGGCGCAGCAGCGCCAGCCTTACCCCGAACCCTATCAACAACCCACCGAAGCCCCACTGCTGCAGGCGCTGTGCCCGCGGCCGGGACGCCAGCCAGCGGCCCAGGCGGCCACCGGCCAGCGCATAGGCGCAGTCGAAGGCCAGGCCAACCAGAACCAGGACCGTACCGAGCGCGGCGAACTGGACGGCCAGCGAACCGGCTTCGGGGCTGACGAACTGCGGCAGCAGCACCGAACAGAACAGCAGGGCCTTGGGGTTCAGCAGGTTGGTCAGGAGTCCGCGCAGCAAGGCCCGGCGGTCGGCGTGAGGGACCACCGGCGCGGAACCCGCGTCGCTGGTCGGCAAGGCCAGTCCGCCACCGCGCAGCATCTGCAGGCCAAGCCAGGCGAGGTAGGCGGCGCCAAGCAAGCGCACCAGGTCGAAGGTCCAGGGAGCGGTACGGAACAGCAGCGCCAGTCCAGTCGCGGCCATCAGCACATGGCAGGCCCGAGCCAGCGCCAGGCCGAGGGCGGTGACCAGCGCCGCGCGACGGCCCTGGCGGGCGCCGGTCTGGAACAGCAGGAGCATGTCTGGTCCGGGCACCAGGTAAACCACCGCCAGGGCAATCAGGAAAGCGCTCGTGTCCATCGTATCGGCTCCAGGAAGGTGACCCGGATAACGATTCTATGCCCGCAAGGCAGGGCAGGTGCTTGCGTTTTCCACCAGCCTATCCATTCTATTTGGCAGTAAATTCCACTCTCTGGAGACTATCCATCCGGATATGCCAAGATGAAACTCGACGCCTATGACCACCGCATCCTCGCCGCCCTCCAGCGCGACGGCCGCCTGAGCAACGTCCAGTTGGCCGAGGAGATCGGCCTCTCCCCGTCCCCCTGCCTGCGCCGCGTGCGCCTGCTGGAAGAGGCCGGGGTGATTCGCGGCTACCAGGCCAGCATCGACCGCGACGAGGTCGGCCTCGGCCTCACGGTGTTCGTCGGGATCAAGGTGGAACGCCACCGCCAGGAGCAGGCCGAGGCCTTCCACCGTGCGGTGGTCGACCTGCCGGAGGTGATCTCGGTGCACCTCGTCTCCGGCGAGTCGGACTTCCTCCTGCAAGTGGTGGTCCCCGACCTGCGCGCCTACGAACGCCTGCTCAGCGAGACTCTGCTGCGCCTGCCCGGGGTCAGCGACATTCGCAGCAACTTCGCGATCAAGACGGTCAAGGCGCCCTCGCCGCTGCCGCTCGGCCACCTGGCCGGCTGAGCGCTCAGCCGCGGAAGAAGCGGTAGAAGCGCAGCAGATCGGCCTGCTGCGTCGCCAGGTCGCTCTCGACGAAGGTTACCTCGCTATGCGCGGGGCTTTGCGCCAGGCGCGAGAGGTCCAGTGGATGGACGAAGCCCAGCAGCGGATAGCCGCCCATGCTCTGGCGGTCGGCCATCAGCACGATGGGTTGGCCATCGGGCGGAACCTGGATAGCGCCCTCCACCACGCCCTGCGACCAGGCGCGCGGCGCCCCGCGCAGTGGCTCGCCGGCCAGGCGGACACCCATGCGATCGGACCGCGGGCTGATTCGCCAGGCGCTGGCGAAGAAGGCTTGCCGGCTGGCTGCGTCGAAGGCCGCCGCATCGCCGCCGAGCAGCACGCGCAAGGGCCGCTGCTGCCGGTAGTCCGGCTGGAAACGCCAGGGCACGCTGGCATCCCACGGACACGCCGCTCCCGCTTCGGCACACGGCAGGCAATCGCCCTCCGCCAGGATCCGGCCATCGCCCTGTAAACCGCCGAGCCCGTCGCGAACCTGGCAGGCGACGCTGCCCAGTACCGGCCTCGCCCGGAAACCGCCGGCGCAGGCCAGGTAGGCACGCTGCCCGGCCTCGGCGAAGTCCAGTTCGATGCGTTGCCCGCGGCGGACCCGGAAGCGACTCCAGGGCAGGCATTCGCGACCGTCCACCGTCAGCGCCAGGCGCGCTCCGGTCAACGCCAGCCAGGTCGCCTCCACCCTGCACTCCAGCACCAAGCCGCCGAAAGCGATTTCCAGCAATGGCGTCCCCCAGGGATTACCGAGCAGACGATTGGCCCAGGCTGCCGCCTGGCGGTCCAGAGGGCCGCCCGGGGATACGCCGAGGTGCTGCCAGCCGCGCCGGCCGTCGTCCTGCAGCAGGCTCTGCGGACCCGCCTTGACGACCCGCAAACCATTCATTCGCGCCCGCCCAGGTCGAGGAAAGCCTCGCGCCCGATGGCGACGAAGCGCACCCGGTCGCCCAGCGCCAGTGGGCACGGAGGAGTGGCGGCCGGATCGAAGGGACGCCACGGACTGCGTCCCAGCAGGTGCCAGCCGCCGGGCGAGGCCTGCGGATAGATCGCCGTCTGCGCCTCGGCAATGGCCAGGCTGCCGGCCGGTACGCGCGCCCGCGGGGTGGCCCGCCGCGGCAGGACCAGGCGCGGATCGAGGCCGCCGAGGTAGGCGAATCCCGGAGCGAAACCGATCGCGCCGACCCGGTATTCGGCCGCGCTGTGCAGTTCGATCACCCCTTCGCCAGTCAATCCGCAGGCAACCGCTACCGTCGCGAGGTCCTCGCCGGCGTACCAGACGGGAATCTCGTGCAGGCGCCCGGCATCCTCGGCGGGGCGCCAGGCATGCCACTCCGCCAGCAGCGGACCCAGGCGTTCTTCCAGTACCTGCGGAGCGATGCGGTAGGGGTCGTAATGCAGCATCAGGGTGGTCCAGCCCGGCACCAGATCCCTGACGCCTTCGCCGAGCCCCTCGCGCAGACGTCTGGCCAGCTCGGCCAGGCGCACAGACAGGTCCACTTCGGGCTCTTCGGCGAGCGTCAGCAGCAGGGCTTCGGCACCAGCGGGTTCGATGCGGATCACAGGCTGTCCAGGGCCGCGCGCAGGCGCCGGAGGACCGCCAGCGACTGCGGGTTGTCGCCATGCACGCAAAGACTGTCGGCGGTCAGGCGCAGCGGGTTGCCGTCGTAGTCGGGGAAGGCTTCGCCGCGGGCGATGGCCAGGGCCTGTTCGATGATCCGCTGCGGATCGTGATGCACCGCGCCGCCAAGCCGCCGCGGCGCCAGCCGACCGTCCGGCAGGTAGGCGCGATCGGCGAAGGCCTCGAACAGCAGCGGCACGTCGGCCTCGTCGGCCAGTTCCAGCTCGCGGCCGTTGTCGGCCAGGGCCAGCACCATCAGCGGCAGGCCCTTGCGATAGGCGGCGCAGGCGTCGAGCACGGCGCGCAGCAGCTCATCGTCGCCGACCAGGTCGTTGTACAGCGCGCCATGCGGCTTGACGTAGGCCACCTGGGTACCGAGGGAACGGCAGAAAGCGTCCAGCGCGCCGATCTGGTACAGCACCATGGCATGCACCTCTTCGGCAGAGCAGGCCAGCGAGCGCCGGCCGAAGCCGCTCAGGTCGGGATAGGCAGGGTGCGCGCCGATGCTCACGCCATGGCGTACCGCCAGCTCCACCGCGCGCCGCATGGTGAGCGGGTCGCCAGCGTGGAAGCCGCAAGCCAGGTTGGCCTGGTCAACCAGCGGCATGCTGTGGACATCGTCGCCCATGCGCCAGGCGCCAAAGCTTTCGCCCATGTCGCAGTTGAGCAGGATACGCCGGCCGGTGTCGTTCATTGTGCGCTCCTTTCGAGGCCAGGATTACGGAAAAATGAGCGCAGTGCTGGCGAATTAGCGTCAGGTAGCATACTCAGGCACTGAGAACAGGAGTAAATTCTCCTCTTTTGCACCGACGACCTTGCATTCATGAAAGTTCTCATCCTGGCGGCCTATGCGCTGAGCATCCTCTATGTCCATTTCCGCGGCCGGGTACGCCACAAGCTGTCGCGCCAATTGAGCGACCACTCCAGCTTCCTCGCTCCGATCAACTGCCTGATGTACCTGTTCTCGAAGGTACCGAACCGCCCTTACCTGGCACCGCAGACCTTCCCCGAACTGCAGGTTCTGGTCGACAACTGGCAAGCCATCCGCAGCGAGGCGCTGCACCTGCACGACGCCGGCAACATCAAGCGTTCCGAACAGTACGACGATATCGGTTTCAACTCGTTCTTCAAGAGCGGCTGGAAGCGCTTCTACCTGAAATGGTACGACGAGGCCCATCCCTCCGCCGGACAACTCTGCCCGCAGACCACCGCCCTGTTGCGGCAGATTCCCTCGGTCAAGGCGGCGATGTTCGCCGAACTGCCGCCGGGCTCGAAGCTGGTGCGACACCGCGATCCCTACGCCGGCTCGCTGCGCTTCCACCTGGGACTGTTCACCCCCAACGATCCGGCCTGCTTCATCGAGGTGGACGGCGAGCGCTACCACTGGCGCGACGGCGAGGCGGTGGTGTTCGATGAAACCTTCATCCACTACGCGGAAAACGCCACCGAACACAACCGCATCATTCTCTTCTGCGACATCGAGCGGCCGCTGACCCAGGGCTGGGCCACCGCCTTCAACCGCTGGTTCAGCCGCAACGTGATGGCTGCCGCGGCCGCCCCGAACAACGCAGGCGACCGGACCGGCGGACTCAATCGGATCTTCGACAGCCTCTACAAGATCCGCCTGCAGGGCAAACGTTTGAAGAAGCGCAACCGCAAGCTCTACTACCTGCAGAAATGGAGCTTCTTCGCCCTGGTACTGGCTTTCATCCTGTGGATCTGAGGCCCGGCGACGCAAGGCCCCGATAGCTCCGTGGGGCGCATGACGGCGTCATCCGCCGACACCCAGCCGAAATGGCGGATAACCGCTCTGCGGTTATTCGCCCTACGCCACGGACAACGCGAAGTCCCGATAGCTCCGTAGGGCGCATGACGCCAACGGCGTCATCCGCCGATACCCCGCCGAAATGGCGGATAACCGCTCTGCGGTTATTCGCCCTACGCCACGGACAGCGCGAAGTCCCGATAGCTCCGTAGGGCGCATGACGCCAACGGCGTCATCCGCCGACACCCCGCCGAAATGGCGGATAACCGCTCTGCGGTTATTCGCCCTACGCCACGGGCGGCGCGACGTCCCGATAGCCCGTAGGGCGCATGACGCCAACGGCGTCATCCGCCGATATCTCGCCGAAATGGCGGATAACCGCTCTGCGGTTATTCGCCCTACACCCCGCAAAGCCCGGCAGTCCCAGTAGCTGGCAACGAAAAGGCTCCCTTGGGAGCCTTTTTCATTCATCCGTTCAGTACACGTCGCGTCGGTAACGTCCTTCGTCGGCCAGGCGTTGCAAGGCCTCCTCACCGAGCACTTCGCGCAGTACCCGGTCGACACCGCCGGCCATGCCCTGCAGGCTGCCGCAGACGTACAAGGCCGCGCCCTCGTCGATCCAGCGCCGCAGTTCATCCGCCGCTTCATGCAGGCGGTCCTGGACATAGATCTTCCCCGCCTGGTCGCGGGAGAAGGCCAGGTCCAGGCGTTGCAGCTCGCCCCTGGCCAGGGCCTGCTCCAGCTCCGCACGACAGTAGTAGTCGTGGGCGAAATTGCGTTCGCCGAACAGCAGCCAGTTGCGCTTGCGCCCGGCGGCAATGCTGGCGCGCAACAGGCTGCGCAGGCCGGCGAGCCCGGTACCGTTGCCGATGAGGATCAGCGGCACGTCATCCTCCGGCAGGTGGAAGCCCGCGTTGCGGCGCAGGCGCAGGGTCAGCGCGGCGCCGAGCGGCAGGTACTCGGTGAGCCAGCCGGAGCAGATGCCCAGGCTGCCGTCGGCATGCTGCTCCTGGCGTACGATCAGTTGCAGGTCGCCATCGCTCTGCAGCGACGCGATGGAGTACTGGCGCACGGAAAGCGGAATCAGCGCATCCAGCAGCGCCTGCGGGTGCAAGCCGACCAGGTGTTCGAAAGAGTCCGGCAGCAAGCGCCCAGCCAGGGCCTGCTCCAGGCTCTGCTCGATGCCCTCGACCGCCACCCGCGCCTGGCCGTCCAGGTTATGCCGCTGCAGCCATTCGCGGATGCGCGCGGGCGCCTGGTGCGGGACGATCTCCAGCAGATCGCCGGCGCGCCATTGGATGGCGCTGTCGGTCGGCGCACGCAGGTCCAGCAGCCAGGTCGACTCGCCCTGGCTGCCAGGATTCAGGCACTCCCGCCGCGCCAGCGACCAGACCTCGAAGGCCGGCGCTTCCCAGGCCGCCGGGGCGGCACCGCCGGTCACCTCGGCCAGGCTTTCCTGCCATTGGCGCAGGGCCGCGGCGTCGCCATCATCGACCTCCACCGGGGCGAACAGGCTCCGCGCGCCCTGCCCCTGCAACCAGCCCTGCATGCGCCGGGCGAAGCCGCAGAACTGCTCGTACTGGCGATCTCCCAAGGCCAGCAGGGCGTAGCTCAGGCCATCGAGGCTGGCGGCCTGGCCAAGCACCTTGCGTTCGAAGCCGCGGGCGCTGTCCGGCGCCTCACCGTCGCCGAAGGTGCTGACCACGAACAGCGCCTTGCGCGCCTCGGCGAGTTGCCCGGCATCCAGGCGCGCCAGCGATTCGACCCGCACCGGCAACCCGGCCGCCTGCAACTGGCCGGCGCTCTGCCAGGCCAGTTGCTCGGCAAAACCGCTCTGGCTGGCGTAGCCGATCAACCAGGGCTTGCCGCTGGCGCCGGCGCTGCCGCCCAGGTCGGCGCGGCTCGCCCGTACCGCGCGTTTCTTGCGCCGGCGGTCGAGGTAGAGCAGCCAGCCGGTGATGAAGAACAGCGGCATCGCCAGGCTGGCGAGCATCATCAGGATGCGTCCGGCCATGCCGAAATAGCTGCCTACGTGCAATGCATAGACGCTGGCCAGCAACTGGCTGCCGAAAGAACGGTCGCTATAGCGCTGGTCGCTTTTCACCTGGCCGTTGGCCGGGTCCAGGATCAAGGTGTTGAAGGCACGCTCGTGCGGCGCGTCGGTCAGGCGATAGAACACTGTCGCCGGCTGGCCGCCCGCCGGCGGCAGGCGCAGGTTGTAGGCCTGCAAGCGGTCGCCGCCGGCCTGGCGGATGCTGTTCCATACCGCCGCGTAGTCGACCACCAGCGGAGCCGCATCGGCCGGGCGCTCGCCACGTCCGCCCGGCTTGCCGCGCTGCGCCTGCTGGCCGGCGGGCGCGTCGTCGAGCAGTTTGAACAGGCCGTTGCGGTACCACTCGTAGGACCAGTACAGGCCGGTCAGCGCAGCCAGCAGGTAGAGCGCCAGGCACCAGGTGCCGGCCACGGCATGCAGGTCCCAGTTGAAACTGCGCCCCTTGCGCGACCAGTCGAGGGTCAGCCAGGCGCGCCAGTCGAAAACCTTGCGCGGCCAGCGCAGGTAGAGACCGGACAGGCAGAAGAAGATCAGGATCAGGGTGCAGGCGGCGGTGACCTGCTTGCCGTACTCGCCCATGGCGAGGAACCGGTGCAGTTGCATCATCAGGTTGAAGAAACCCTCGCCGCGTGGCTCGCCGACGAAAGCCCCGGTGTAGGGATCGATCCAGCGCGACTCGCCGCGGCGCTGTCCCGGCGGCGGGGTATAGAAGATCCGCCCGGCCTTGTCGCTGTCCATCTCGACCCAGACGAAGGCCACTTTCCGCCCCGGCTCGGCACCTTCGATACGGCGCACCAGTTCGTCCAGCGGCAGCACACCCTCGGGGCGCTTCTGCACCACCAGCACGTCAGGGTTGAGCGCGCGCATCAGCTCGTCCTGGAACGACAGGGTCGCTCCGGTGACGCCCATCAGCGCCAGCACCAGGCCGGCGCTGATACCGAAGAACCAATGCAACTGGAACCAGACTTTCTTCACAGGATCACCTTCACGGCCGCCGCGCGGCAACAACGGGACTACGCCGACGCCAAGCGCCGGCCAGACGACACGAGGACGTCGGCGGGCAATTCTATTTGATAATCAGTTGCGATAAAGCCGAATTAACGTTCTTTACGCTCTATTTACCCACCTGGATGCGGGAAAGCCCCATCCCGCAGGGGGAATGGGGCTTTCGTGGGGAGCGAGAGCGGCTGTCAGAAGTGGAAGTTGGTGCTGAACAGTATCGTCCTTCCAGCGGCCTGGGACGCATAGTGCGCCGCATAGGCTTTGTCGAAGTACTTCTTGTCGAACACATTCTGCACGTTCAACTGGAAATCGACGTTCTTGCTCAGTTTGTAGCTGGCCATTGCGTCATAGCGCCAGTAATCGGGGACATAGACGGTATTGCCAACGTCGCCATAGACCTTGTCGACATAGAAAGCCCCGCCGCCGATGGTGGTCTTCGGGAAGATGTCATAGGTGGTCCAGAGACTGAAGCTGTTCTTCGGCGTATTTGGCATCTCGTTGCCGTTGTTGGAAGCCGCCGATGCGTTCACATTGCCGTTACGCCCAGCCTTACCGGCATCGACCAACTCGCTGTCCAGGTAGCTGTAGCCCGCGAACACCTTCCACTTCTCGGTCAGCTTGCCGCTGGCGCTCAACTCCACGCCGTCGACGCGGGATTGTCCGGCGTTGTCGTAGGTCTGGTTGGCGACCAGGATGCGGGTATTGTCCTTGTCGGTGCGGAAGATCGCGGCACTCAGCTCCAGCCGCTCGTTGAAGAAAGCCCACTTGGTACCAAGCTCGTAGTTCGTGGTTTCTTCCGGCTCAAGGTTGTTGCTGATGGCGAACCCGTCGACAGCATTCGAGGTATCCCCATTATCGAGCATGCTACCCGGCGGCGTAGCCGAAGTGGCGTAGGACGCATAGATGCTGCCGTTGGGTACAGGCTTCCACACCAAGCCTGCCTGCCAGTTCCAGAAGCTCGACTTGTCGCTGAGTTTGGTAGCGGGTCTTACACCGTGGTTCTTCGCCGTAGTTTCGAAACTATCGAAGCGCGCGCCAATATTGACCTGCCACTGCTCGTTCAGGTCGATGGTGTCGAACGCATATATTGCCTTGGTGGTGCCGACCGTATTCAGCGGCGCATATTTCCGGGTAATACTGCCATTCCATGGATCGTGCGGATTGGGATTTTCCAGACTAGTGCAGTTATAGCCGCTAGGCGCCCCGATCAGCGATGGATTGCACTTGTTGCTGCCCAGGCCGGTATTGGTATCGACGGTATACCCATCGCGCTTGCTGTCTTCTCGGCTGAACTCCAGGCCGGTGCTGAAGCTGTTCTTGAAGCCACCCAGGTAGAACTCTCCAAACAGGTCAGTCTGGTTGACTGCTGTGGTGGTGGTACTTACCCGATTGTTCTGGCGGCGCCAGACCGAGCCATTGTTGATGTTGCCCTGGCTGTCATCCGGTTGTGTCCACAGATAGTCCTGATGACTGTTGCCGTAACGCGAGGTATTGCGAATAGTGAGGCTGTCAGTCAGATCATGCTCAACGGTGATGGTACTGGTATCGATGCGGCTCTTCTGGAAATCGCGCCCCGTCAGCCCATAGAAATTGCCTCGATCGACATTCACCGGTTTGTCCGGATTGTGCTTGCTGCGATCGCTACTCTTGGCATAGGGAATGCCCGAATCCGGGGTATCGTCACTTTCCAGGTGATAATGGCTGACGGTCACTCGGGTCGGCGAGCCAAGACCGAAGGTGAGCGACGGCGCTACGCCC
Source organism: Pseudomonas sp. TZ252 (assembly GCF_056110345.1). Classification (NCBI taxonomy): domain Bacteria; kingdom Pseudomonadati; phylum Pseudomonadota; class Gammaproteobacteria; order Pseudomonadales; family Pseudomonadaceae; genus Pseudomonas; species Pseudomonas sp. TZ252. The sequence continues at coordinate 1,239,709 of NZ_CM148566.1, forward strand.
CAGCGACTGACATCGACTTCATCGCGGCCCGCGACATTGGCATCGTGCTTGAGAAGATTCAGCCGGAATGCCGCATTGCCATCGAGGAATTCCTGGTTGAGGTCCAGGGTGTAGCGGCGAGTCTGGTCAGAACCATAGGTGAAGCCTCCATCGATGAAGTTCCCAGCCTTGGCCTGCTTGCTGACGAGATTGAGGCTGCCGCCGGCCGAGCCCCGTCCTCCGAATGCCGAGTTAGGGCCCTTGCTGACCTCGATCTGCTCAAGGTTGAAGATCTCGCGGGTCTGTGCACCAGTATCGCGTACACCATCGACGTAAGTATCGCTTTGCGCATCGAAGCCGCGAATGAATGGCCGGTCACCGGTGGGATTGCCGCCCTCGCCCGCGCCAAAGGTAATACCTGGAACGGTACGCAGTGCATCCTGGAGAGACACGGCGGCGGTATCCTTGATCACCTGCTTTGGTACTACCGTGACGGAGCGCGGCGTATCCAAGAGCGGCGCGGTGTACTTCTTCGACGCCGAGCGGTCGACGTTGTAGGTGGTTTCGTCCTGCTGCTCGCCGACGATGGTGGCCGCATCCAGCGACAGTACGCGGTCCTTGTCGGTCTTTTTCTGCCCGGCCTCGTCGGCGTGGGCTGCCTGCGGTGCGGCGATGGCGGTGATGGCGACACCGATGGCCGAAGCCAGCAGACGTTGCGAAGAAACGGCGGTATCCGTGGACTGACGCGACATTCGAAACCCCTCCCCGGGAGCTGTGAAGGTCGCGGAATTTATTGCAGATCAGAATTGTTATCAATTATTACGGATTCGCATTCGACAGGAATTTACATTCTTTACAATTTTCTCATTACATTTTTTCCCATCTCGCTCGTCTACAACCTCTGGCGGTTTTACACGTCCAATGCAAATCAATATCATTGGCAATCATTTCGCCTTCATGGACAGCGCCATGTTGCTGCATATTCCCGCCATCTTCACCGCCGAGGAAGTCTCCCGGATCCGCGCAGCCCTGGAGCAGGCGGAATGGGCCGACGGCAAGGCGACCGCCGGCTACCAATCGGCCAAGGCCAAGCACAACCTGCAACTGCCGCAGGACCACCCGCTGGCCCGGGAGATCGGCGAAGCCATGCTGCAGCGCCTGTGGAACCATCCCCTGTTCATGTCCGCCGCCCTGCCGCTCAAGGTCTTCCCGCCGCTGTTCAACTGCTATACCGGCGGGGGCTCGTTCGACTTCCACATCGACAACGCCGTGCGCGACATCCATGGCGGCCGCGAGCGGGTCCGTACCGACCTGTCCTCGACCCTCTTCTTCAGCGACCCGGAGGACTATGACGGCGGCGAACTGGTGATCCAGGACACCTACGGCCTGCAACAGGTGAAGCTGCCCGCCGGCGATCTGGTGCTCTACCCCGGCACCAGCCTGCACAAGGTCAATCCGGTCACCCGCGGCGCGCGCTACGCCTCGTTCTTCTGGACCCAGAGCCTGGTCCGCGAAGACAGCCAGCGCACCCTGCTATTCGAAATGGACCAGTCGATCCAGCGACTCACCCGCGACGTGCCCGACCATCCCTCGCTGATCCGCCTCACCGGTACCTACCACAATCTCCTGCGGCGCTGGTCGGAACTCTGAACATGCGCCACCTGCTGCTTCGTCACGACGCGCTGGACGCCGAAGGTTTCGCCGCACAACTGGCCGGTACCCCGGGCGAGGTTGCCCAGGCCATCCTCGGCGCTGCGCGCGAGGGCCTGACGGAAGCCCAGGCCCTGCTCGGACAGATCCTTCTGGACGGCCAAGGCATCCAGCGCGACCCGACCCTGGCGCGGACCTGGTTCACGATCGCCGCCGAACGCGGCCACGCAATGGCGCGCAATATGCTCGCTCGCTGTCTTGAACATGGCTGGGGCGGCCCGGCGGATCCAGCCGCGGCAGCCGTCCACTATCGGATCGCCGCCCAGGCCGGCCTTGACTGGGCCCGCTACAACCTGGCCAATCTCCACGCCACCGGCCGCGGCGTGCCTCAGGACCAGCCGCGCGCCTATGCGCTGTATCGGCAAGCGGCCGAGCAGGGCCACGCGAAATCGATGAACCTGGTGGGGCGCTACCACGAAGAAGGCCTGGTGGTCGCTCGCGACCTGGCGCAAGCTGCGCACTGGTATCGACGTTCCGCCGAGGGCGGCGATTTTCGCGGCCAGTTCAGCCACGCCGCGATGCTCAGCGCCTCGGGCCGCCATGCCGAAGCCGAAACCTGGCTCCGGCGTGCCCTCGAAGGCGGCAACCTGAACTTCCTGCGCAGTGCCCGCCATGGCCTGGAGCAGTCGGCCCACCCGCCATTCCGCAGCCTGGCGCTGGCCTACTACCGACGCGCGGCGCAGTTGGGCGACGACACCGATCGAGAGGCTCTGGAACAGGCGCTCGAACGTCATGGGCACGCGCAACTGCCCGTCTGACGAACAACGCCCAACCCTTTGTTCACACCCACATAACACTTTTTTGACAAGCCTTTCCCTACCCTCGCCGCTTCATCGAGGCGAGCGACGATCGCGCCTCCGGTCCATCGTACGAGGCTATCGTGTCCCCCACTCCACCAAGCGTTACGCGCAATCGCATCGACTGGGCCGGCCTGGGCTGGCTGTTCCTGTTCTTCTGGTTCTTCTCCGGTATCACCCAACTGCTCCTGCTGACCTCCGGCAACAGCGGTTTCTCCGGTTTCCGCAACGCCATGGTGCTGAGCACCATCTGGCTTGCGCCGGTGTTGCTGTTCCCGCGCTGGACCAAGCCGCTGGCCGCCGTCATCGGGCTGGTGCTGTGGGCCGCCTCGCTGGTCGGCCTGAGCTATTTCGGCATCTATCACCAGGAATTCTCGCAAAGCGTGATCTTCGTGATGTTCGAGTCGAACACCGCCGAGGCCAGCGAATATTTCAGCCAGTACTTCAACCCCTGGATGACCCTCGGCCTGGTGCTCTACAGCCTGGTCGCCATCCTCCTCTGGCGCCGCCTGCGCCCAGTCTACCTGCCGCGCTTCAGCGCCCTGCCGGTGGCGGTGCTGCTGATCGTCGCGACCATCGGTTATCCGTTCTACAAGCAACTGGTCAGCCAGGGCCGGCCCTTCGACGAAGCCCTGGACAAGGTCCAGGCGCGCATGGAACCGGCGGTGCCCTGGCAATTGCTGATCGGCTACCAGCAATACCGCCAGCAACTGGGCAGCATGCAGGCGCTGTTGCAAAAGAACGCGGCCCTACCGCCGCTGAAGAACCTCGTCGATGCCAATGGCGATACGCCGCGCACGCTGGTCCTGGTGATCGGCGAATCCACGTCGCGCAAGCACATGAGCCTCTACGGCTATCCACGCGAAACGACCCCGCAGTTGGACGCACTGAAGGCCGCGAACCGGAACCTCACGGTATTCAACAACGTGGTGGCGTCGCGGCCATACACCATCGAGGTGCTGCAGCAGGTGCTGACGTTCGCTGACCAGGAGCATCCCGACCGCTTCCTCACCGATCCGTCGCTGATGAACCTGATGAAGCAGGCCGGCTACAAGACCTTCTGGATCACCAACCAGCAGACCATGACCAAGCGCAACACCATGCTGACGACCTTCGCCCAGCAGACCGATGCGCAGTTCTACCTGAACAACCAGCGCAGCCAGAACGCCAGCCAGCTGGACGGCGCGGTGCTGGCGCCCTTCGCCAAGGTGCTGGACGACCCGGCGCCGAAGAAATTCATCGTGGTCCATCTGCTCGGCACCCACATGAACTACAAGTACCGCTATCCCGCCGATTACGCTCGCTTCGTCGACCGCCAGGGCGCCCCGGCGGCCCTCAGCGACGACCAGGTGGAGGTCTACAACAGCTACGACAACGCCGTGCTGTACAACGACTACGTGGTCTCCAGCCTGATCAAGGGCTTCGCCAACAGCGATCCGAACGGCTTCCTGGTCTACCTCTCGGACCATGGCGAGGAAGTCTTCGACGAAGCCCCGCACGACCGTCTCGGCCGCAACGAAGGCGACCCGACCCGCGGCATGTACACCGTGCCCTTCCTGGTCTGGACTTCGCCCAGCTGGCAGCAGACCCATCCGCGCGACCTGCAGGCCCTGGTCGACCGACGCTACAGCAGCGAAGACCTGATCCATACCTGGTCCGACCTCGCCGGCCTCAACTATGACCTCTTCGATCCGACCAAGAGCCTGGTGAGCAACGACTTCCAGCATGAAGTCCGCTGGATCGGCAACCCCTATGCCCACAATGGCTTGCGCGACTTCGACAAGCTACCGCTGGACAAGGCCGACGCCGGGCAGCAGGTAGCCCAGGCCGGACGACCCGCGCCAACGACACCGCGCGCACCGTCCCGCCAGCCGAACGAAGGCTGACCGCCGCCAAAGAAAACGCCCCGCCGAGCGGGGCGTTTTTCCATCCGTAGCGCCTCAGGGCAAGACCAGGTTGCCCTGCTCGTCGAACGGCCAGAACGGGTTGTAGGCAATTTCCCAAAGGTGTCCATCCGGGTCGGCGACATATCCGGAGTAGCCACCCCAGAACACTTCCTGCGGCATCTTGGTCGCCTGCCCGCCGGCCGCCGTAGCTGCGGAGAACAGACGGTCCACCTCGTCCCGCGAGGCGCAGTTGCAGGCCAGGGTGATAGCCGCGAAGCCGGTCGGACGATCTTCCACCTGCGCATCCTCGGCGAGGGCGCTGCGTCCGTAGAGGCCGAGGACCAGGTTGCGGCCCTTGAGAAATACCACCTGCTCGTTGCCGTCCGAAGAGGGCTGCCAGCCCAGCGCCTGGTAGTAGAGAGAGGAGCGGGCCAGATCGGCGACCCCGAGGGTCACCAGGGAAACACCATTGCCTGTCATGTCGGCGTCCTTGTCATGGGTTGTCGAACAAGGCTGACACGAGCGCCGCGAGGCTTCCAGAGCGACATGAAAAAGCCCCGCCGAGGCGGGGCTCTTCGTAGCAGAGGCGACTGCGCTAGAGGTAGAACGCCTTCAGCGGCGGGAAGCCGTTGAACTCCACCGCACTGTAGCTGGTGGTGTAGGCGCCGGTAGACAGCCAGTAAAGGCGGTCGCCGCTCGCCAGGTTCAGCGGCAGGCCATACTTGTAGTGCTCGTACATGATGTCGGCGCTGTCGCAGGTCGGGCCGGCGATCACCACCTCTTCCATCTCGCCCTGCTTCTCGGTCCAGATCGGGAACTTGATCGACTCGTCCATGGTTTCGATCAGTCCGGAGAACTTGCCGACGTCGGCATAGACCCAGCGCTCCACGGCGGTCCGCGACTTGCGGGCGACCAGCACCACTTCGCTGACCAGGATGCCGGCATTGGCGATCAGCGAACGGCCCGGCTCGAGGATGATTTCCGGCAGGTCGTCGCCGAAGTCCTCCTTGAGGAAGCGGATGATCTCCTCCGCATAGGTTTCCAGGTCGTTGGTCTTGGTGATGTAGTTGGCCGGGAAGCCGCCGCCCATGTTGATCATCTTCAGGACGATGCCGTCTTCTTCCTTCAGGCGCTCGAAGATCACCTTGACCTTGGCGATCGCCGCGTCCCACACCGAGATGTCGCGCTGCTGCGAACCGACGTGGAAGGAAATGCCGTAGGGCTCCAGGCCCAGCTGGCGGGCCAGGATCAGCAGGTCCATGGCCATGTCGGTCTGGCAGCCGAACTTGCGCGACAACGGCCAGTCTGCGGTAGTCGAGCCCTCGGTGAGAATACGCACGTAGACCTTGGCGCCGGGAGCGGCCTTGGCGATGTTGCGCAGGTCGGCTTCGGAGTCGGTGGCGAACAGGCGCACGCCCTTCTCGTAGAAGTAGCGGATGTCCTTGGATTTCTTGATGGTGTTGCCGTAGCTGATGCGCTCCGGACCGACGCCGGTCTTCATCACCTTGTCCAGTTCGTAGATCGAGGCGATATCGAAGTTCGAACCCTTGTCGCGCAGCAGCTCGGTGATTTCGGTAGCGGGATTGGCCTTCACCGCGTAGTAGATCCTGGCGAAGGGGAAGCAGTCGGTCAGTTGGTCGTAGGCATCGGCGATGGTCTGCTTGTCGATGACCACGAAGGGGGTTTCCTGCTTGTCGGCGAAGGCCTTCATGCGCTGGAAGGTTTCAGGGGCGAAATAATCCTCGACCTTGATGGACATGGTTGGGACTCCCAATGGCAAAACACATGGATTCGTAGGGGTGAAGCTGAACGTCTAATCCGTTTCCCCACTTTGGTTCGCCTACTTCCCAAGGCATGTCGCCGAGTATCACCTGCCTGCCGGCAGCCACCGCCTGTTCATCCTGGTAGGTCGCGCGCGTGTCCCGCGCGACGACCTGGCCGCTTGAGCAGCGGACGTCGCCTTGCCACAAGGCGATCTCTCGTCGTCAGTACTTGAGCCGGATGGATCGTTTCCAGCATGGACGTTCGGGCGCGAACTTTAGGACCAAGGGGACGCGAGATCAATAAAAAAATGCCGCGATTTCGCCTCCGCCTGTCGCACCGCCGGATTGACCTGCTCAGCCTTTACCCCATGTGCATGACAGTGGGATGTCCCCGTCCGCCCAGCGTTCAATCGGATGGACGAAAAACGTCCCGCGCAGGCCTTGCGCCTACACCCGGAACGCGCCGATCAGGCGTTTCAGCTGGGTCACCTGGGCGCCCAGTTCGCGGCTGGCCCGTTCGGTCTGGCTGGCGCCTTCCGCGGTGCGCTCGCCGGCCTGGTTGATCTCGACGATGTTCTGGTCGATATCGTGGGCCACGGCGGTCTGTTGCTCGGCGGCGGCGGCGATCTGCTGGTTCTGGTCGACGATCATGCCCACCGCGCCGAGGATATTCTCCAGTGCCTGCTGCACCTGCGCCGACTCGTTGACCGTGCCATCGGCGGTATGGTGGCTGCTGCCCATCGCCTTCACCGCCGCATCGACGCCGCCCTGCAGGCGCAGGATCATCTGTTCGATCTCGGCGGTGGATTGCTGGGTGCGCTTGGCCAGCGTGCGCACCTCGTCGGCCACCACCGCGAAACCGCGCCCCTGCTCCCCGGCACGAGCGGCCTCGATCGCCGCATTGAGCGCCAGCAGGTTGGTCTGTTCGGCGATGCCCTTGATCACATCCAGCACCTGGCTGATCGAGGCGCTGTCACTGGCCAGGCGATTGATCGCCGCCACCGACTGGTCGATCTCGCCGGCCAGGCGCTGGATGCTACCCACCTGCGACTCGACCAGGCTGCGCCCGCTGAGGGTTTCCTGGTTCACGCTGTTCGCGCTGCTCACCGCCATCGCCGCGCTGCGTGCCACTTCCTGGGCGGTAGCGGCCATCTGGTTCATCGCCGTGGCCACCTGCTCGATCTGGCTGCGTTGCCCGGCTACCGCCTGGTTGCTTTCGGCCGACACCGACTCGACGCGCAGGGTCTGCCGCTCGACCTCGCCGACGGTCTGGCTGACCCGCTCGATCAGGTCGTGGATCTTCGCCACCGATTCGTTGAACGATTGTCCCAGCTCGCCCAGCTCGTCACGGCTGCGGGCCTGGAAGCTGACCGTCATGTCGCCGCCGGCGACGCGCTCCATCATTCGCCCGAGATCCTTCAGGGTGGCGCGGGTGGAAACGTAGAAACCGCCGTAGAGGTATAGGATCGCGGCGAAAACCACGGCCAGCGCGGCGACTAGCAACAGCATCTGCGTGCGCACCTGTTGCAGGCGCTTTTGCAACTGGGTATCGAGATAGCCGAGAACGGCGTCGTCGAGCTGGTAGGTCTTGTCCATCGCCGCGCTGACCTGATCGTAGAACTGCGTCCACGGGGTATCCAGCGTCTCGGCCACGATCACCCGGTCCTCGAACAACTGCCCCAGTCTCTTCAGGGTCTCGCGACTGGCCTGGGCGGCCTCCGCGAGCGCCGGTGGGCTGCCGGCCAGGGACTCCTGCAGCTTCAGGCCGTACTCGCCATGCAGTTTCTCGAACTCCAGCAGCAGTTCGTCGAGCCGCGCGCTGGAGGACGAATTGAGGAAACCCTGGCCCAGGGAGTAGGCGCCGATGGCGCGCCCCTTGCTGATGGCCGCCGTCACCTCCGGCGTTATCGAACCGACCAGCTCGCTGAGCTGGCGCACCTGGCGCTGGCTGTCCTGGCTGAGCCCGGCCTGGGCGATGAGCAACTTGATGAATACCTGTGCGCTACCGAGCAGCTTCTCCGCCCGTGCGCCCTTGCCCTGCAGGGACCCTTCGGCCTCCACGGCCTGCAAGCCGTTGAGCAACCGGTCGCGCTGGGCCTCGAATTCGGCTACCGCCGCACCATCCTCGCTGAGCGGCGCCAGCGCCTCGAGCCGCCCGCGCAGCCCCTTCTGGACGTCCGCGATGCGCGCTTCCAGATCGCCGGCCTTGCCGGACTGGCCGATGACCGCATTGATCTGCAACAGATCGTTGAGGGACTCCAGGCCACGCCGGATCTGAAGTCCGCTACCCAGCAGCGTCAAGCTCTGCAGTTCGATCCGGGTGTCGCTGAACTGGCGATAGGCATCGCGCACCAGATAGAAGCTGGTGATCAGCAGCGGCAGGAAGAACAGCACGCTGATCAGGCCGAACTTCATGCCGAAGCTGAGCCGGTTCATCAGCGCGATGGCGGGATAGAGTACGGTCTTCACCCAGACGTCTCCTGATTGTTCTTATCGTTCTGAGAGATGCCGCCGCGTGGCGACATTGACGCACGGAGTCCGCTCGGTAATGGCCTTTCGAAATCATGCGGACACGTTCACCTGTGTACCCGATATCGGCCTGGTGTTCTGTAACTTAAGGTTAACGGGGAATCGCAGGCGGATTCCCCGTCGCTGCGCTCAGAGGAACAGCGCGCAGAAGGCGAACACGGCGTACCAGAGCACGGCCGCACGCACCAGCAATTGCCAGAGCGCATCCAGGCTGGCGACGCCGGCGGCACCCAGTTCGACCGCTTCGACATCGCTGGCGACCCGTCCGGCCTTGCCCAGCAGCGCGGCCGCCGAGATGTCCCAGGCCAGCAGCCAGTGCAGCAGCACGCGGATAACCGCGAGGAAGTTGCCGACCAGGGCGAAGCTCAGCACCAGCGCACGCACCGGCAACCAGTCGAAGATATGCCGGACGCGCGCCGCCTGTTCGCGCAACGCCGGCTGGCGGGCGTGCTCCAGCGCCAGTGCCAGCAGGCGATAGGCCAGGGCCGCCACCGGGCCGAGCAAGGCATACCAGAAGATCACCGCGAAGAAGCTCTGGTAGCCCTGCCAGAGCAGATGGCCGTGCACCCGGCCGATCAGGTCGCTCTCGCTGCCGCCCAGGATCCCCAGATCGCGTTCGGCGACATGGAAGGCAGCCTGGGCCTCCTCGCGCCGCCAGGCGTCGCGGAACGGCCCGAGGTCGGCCATGACGTCGCCGCGGCCGAGACTGTAGACCACCACCAGAAGATGCAGCGGAAGGCTCAACCAGCCATAGGCCAGCGGCTGCAGCAATGTCAGCAGCAGGGCCAGCGGCAGCAACGGCAGGACCACCGCGAGCAGCAACCCCAGCCAGGAGCGGCGGGACACCGAGGGCAGATCCTCGACCAGGCCCAGCCAGGCGAGCCAGGCGCCATCGCGCTGGATACGCCGGCGCCAGCCGGAGAACTTCTCCAGCGCAAGGGCCAGCAGCAACACCAGGAACGTCATGTTTCCTCCTTGGAATCGGTCAATCCGGCGCGGTAGCGCGACCAGTCGAAAGCCTCGCCGGGATCGGTCTTGCGCTCCGGGGCGATATCGCAGTGGCCCTGGATGCGTTCCGGGGTGATCGCCGGGAAGGCCGCGCGCAACAGCCGCGTCAGCCCGGCCAGGGCAGTGTACTGCGCGTCCGTGTACGGTTCCGTGTCGGTCCCCTCCAGTTCGATGCCAAGGGAGAAGTCGTTGCACGCCTCGCGACCGTCGAAGCAGGAAACCCCGGCATGCCAGGCGCGGTCGTGGCAGGAGACGAACTGGGTGATGGCGCCGTCGCGTTCGATGAGGAAATGCGCGGAAACCGTCAGGTGGCGGATCTCCTCGAAATAGGGATGTTCGTTCGGGTCCAGGCGATTCTGGAAGAACGCCTGGACCTTGCCGGTGCCGAACTGTCCCGGCGGCAGGCTGATATTGTGGATGACCAGCAGCGACACCGCGTCCCCTTGCGGACGCAGGTTGAAATTCGGTGAAGGGCAGTGGCGGACGCCACGGACCCAGCCGGTAACGGAATCGAAATGCATACGGGCTCCTGAACGAGCCCCCACTCTAATCCAGCGGTGCCGGAATGACGATCAGGCGGGCTCTGGATCGGCCGCTTCGACATGCGTCGAGGAAAGGTATTACCCGCAAGAACGAAAAGACCCGGCATCCGCCGGGTCCTCGAGAAGCGGCTAGGCGCCCTTGAGGCGCCGCAGGTTGCCGATCACCGACTCCAGGGCCCGGTCGAACAGCAAGGCATCGTCCAGCAGGCGTACCGCCTGCCGGCGAAACTCCACCGCCAGGCCCATGCGGGTCTTTTCCAGGACCTTCATCCCGGTGCGATTGACGAAGATGTAGCGACCGGTGGGCCGGATCACTGCCGCCAGCTTGCAGCGCAGCTTGTGCTCGGCGTCCTCCTGGATCTCCACCCAACTGCCGACACGCAGCGCATCGACCCGCAGCAGTGCCTCGTCGTTGTCCGGCAGGCGCACTTCGCTCTCGACAGGCGCCGGGGCGGCGTCCGGCGAGGTCAGGACGATTTCCTCGACCACCCGCAGCATGACCGGCACCCGGGGCTTTTCCGCGGCCGTGCCCGGGGTCGCTTCGTCGAGCAGGGGGCTGTCCGCGACCGCCGCCTCGCCGCGCTTGTCGCGCTGCAGGCCCTGGACATGCAGGGTTTCCAGCTGGCTGAAGAATTCACCGGTGGAAAACGGATCGAAGGCTGCGCTGGCCAATCCCTCGCGCAGCGCCTTGAGCAGGCCTGGCACGCGCTCCAGCAACTGTTGGCGGGACAGCGGATCATCATGCGGGCCGACGCTCCAGATCAGCTCGTCCATGGTATCCAGGGCCTCCCGCCACTCGGCCGAAGCCTTGCCATGCTTAAGGCAGATCAGCAGCATCACCTTGCTCCAGGCATCCCGCAGCAGGCGCACCACCACCTCCGGCAGGACCTTGCCGAGCAGTCGCTGGTTCAGCACCTGCTCCACGTCCTGCCGAGCCAGTTCGGCCTTGGCGCGGCCTTCCTCGGCGTCGCGGGTGCGCTGCTCGAGGAGCTCGCTGCGGCGGCGCTCGTCGCCGGTGAAGGCAATGAAGTCCTCCAGCAACTCGGCGAAGATCGCCGGGTCGTCGACGAAGTCGTTCAACAGCCGCATCACGACCTGTTCGATCTTCTGGTACAGGCTGTCGCGCCGGGCATCATTGTGTTCGGCCCAGCCCAGCGACGCGGATGCGATCTCGTTGAGCAGGCGACGCGCCGGATGGCTACCGCGGCTGAAGAAGGTCTTGTCGAGCAGGGCCACCTTGAGCATCGGGATCTGCATCCGACCGATCAGGGCCTTCAGCGAATCAGGCAGGGTGCGGTCGTCGAGAATGAATTCGAACAGCATCGACACCAGGTTGATGACGTCATCGTCCACCTGGCCGACCACCCGAGAACGGCCGCTCTTGTGGCTGACCCGCTGGAGCAGTTGATCGACCCCGTCGCGGACGTCGAACTCCGCGGCGCCAGGGCCCGGCAAGTGCTGTTGCAGGTGGGAAAGCAGGCGCATCAGGTCGTTGCTGGAAATCGGCGCGGCATTCTCAGGCGTTTCGCGACGGTAGAAGGAAGGATTGTCGCGGACCTGCGCCAGCAGTTCCTGCAGCGCGCCGAAGACTTCCTGCTGGCCGCCGTCGAGCAGCGCAGCCTGTGCCTGCAGGGTCCCGGCATCGCGTACCGCTTCGGGACGGACAGCGGGCTGACGCCGCGGCAGCGCGGATTTGAGTTCCGGCAGCACGCCCGCAGCGACCAGGATCTGGTTGGCCTCGGCGTACAACTGGTCGCAATGGGCCAGGACGTACTTCTCGAACAGCTTGAGAATGATCAGCTTGACCTTGATCTCGACGCCGAGCCCCTGGCAGGCATCGAGGAAAGCCGCGGTCAGCGGACGCGGAGCGAGGGGATTGCTCTTCTCGTCGACCTTCCGCCCGACCAGGGTGTTCAGGCGGGTGCTCAGGTGGGCCAGCGCGGTGGCATCGCGGCTCATCACCCGCGCCACCATCGCGTCCACCGCGACGGACTCCTCCAGTTCCTCGTTCTGTACCAGGCTGAGGCTGTCGAAGGACACGGTATCCAGGGTCGGCACGGATTTGCCGGACTGTACCTGGTTGAGCGCCGAGAACTCCTCGAAGACCTTCTGCAGGTAGACCCGCTCGATACTCTTGCGCTTGAGGCGCAGGTCGCGCATGGCTTCGAAGAAAGCGTTCTGTTCGAGGTTGCTGGTGGCTCGGTCGGCCATTTCGAAGAGGGTGTCGTCGGCGTTGTCGAACAACGCCTGCAACGCCTGTTTCAGCTGCAACGCCGCCTTGTCGCGCACCTGCACGAGGATGACCGGCAGGCGCCCCGCTCCGGCGTTCGGCGACGGCTCGGAAGCGACCCTGGTCAGGTGCACCACATTGGCATCGTTCTGCATCGGGACTCTCCTGCCACCCTCGCGGCCGCGCATGGAATGGCAAAAATCGGGCACAGAGGATCGATTGGCGTCGTCCGTAACGTCAATTTCCAGGCGTCAAAAACAAGTATCTACATTCATTATAGAGATACTTTCAAATCTAGATAGAGGGTTTTCCTATAGACATGACTCTCTTCACACAAGCGAAGGCCGATGAATGGCGGCCGTCCCGACCGGCGCCCAGGCAGGCACAGACGCCGTCCGCTGCGCTCCGTATAATCGCCCGATCTCGTACAGGAGCCCGCCATGCCTAACCTCACCCTTGCCGACCTCCAAGGCGAAATCCAGGCCAACGTCCGCACCGCCCTGGCGGAAGACGTCGGCGGCGGCGACCTTACCGCTCAGTTGATCGATCCACAGCGCGAGGCCGAGGCCCGGGTGATTACCCGCGAGCACGCCACGATCGCGGGCCGCGCCTGGGTCGACGAGGTCTTCCGCCAGGTCGATCCCCGAGTGCTGGTGACCTGGCAGGTGGAGGACGGCCAGCGAGTCGAGCCGAACCAGATGCTGTTCCAGCTAAAAGGTCCGGCCCGCGCCCTGCTCACCGGCGAGCGCAGCGCGCTGAACTTCCTCCAGCTGCTTTCCGGTACCGCCACCCGCAGCCAGCACTACGCCGACCTGGTCGCCGGCACCGCGGTGAAGCTCCTCGACACGCGCAAGACCCTGCCCGGCCTGCGCCTGGCGCAGAAGTACGCGGTCACCTGCGGCGGTTGCCACAACCATCGCATCGGCCTCTACGATGCCTTCCTGATCAAGGAAAACCACATCGCCGCCTGCGGCGGTATCGATCGGGCAATCGCCGAAGCCCGGCGCATAGCACCCGGCAAGCCGGTGGAAGTGGAAGTGGAGAACCTCGATGAACTGCGCCAGGCGCTGGAGGCCGGCGCCGATATCGTCATGCTCGACGAACTCAGCCTGGACGACATGCGCACCGCCGTCGCCCTCACCGCCGGCCGTGCCAAGCTGGAAGCTTCCGGCGGAATCAACGAGAGCACCCTGCGCAACATCGCCGAGACCGGCGTCGACTACATCTCCATCGGCACCTTGACCAAGGATGTCAGGGCCGTCGACCTGTCCATGCGCCTCACCCTCTGAACGAATCGCAGGCAATAAAAAGCCCCGCCGAAGCGGGGCTTTTTTATGCGACTGGTGCCGGATAGAGGAATCGAACCCCCGACCTTCTCATTACGAATGAGCTGCTCTACCGACTGAGCTAATCCGGCGGCGCGGGGAAGGTATCACTCGGCACAGCCGGATTTCAACCGATATTCCCCCTCACATGGGAATCCAACCCTGAATCCAGAAACGTGGCGCCTCACCGCCGCCGTGGATTTCCAGGTAGCGCTCCTCGGCCGCGGTCAGCCCCGGCACCTCGAGCAGCAGCACGCGCCCCAGCACGACAATGACAACGACAGCCAGGCCCCGACAGAGCCAGCGCTGTGCGGGGGACGGCGCGACCGGCTTCGACCAGCGTGCCATGGCGATGCCTACCAGCAAGGCCAATACGGTCTGGGTGAAGGGCATGACGAACACGCCGTCCACCTGGGCCAGGACCAGGACCGAAACGAGGGCCAGCCACAGTCCGGCATCCATCGGATCGCCCTGTTCACGCAGGTAACGCGCGCCGCGAAGCAGACCAAGGATCATCAGCCCAACCACCAGAAGGCCAGCGACCCCACCCCATTCGGCGAACCATTGCAGCAGCATCTGGTGCGGGTGGGCACCGACGCTATTCGGCACCGCCGAAAAATGCATGGGCCCGACCCCAAGCAAAGGATGGGCTACGAACATGCCCCAGGCATCTCGCCACAACACGTCGCGCAGAGACAGACCACTGCGCATACCGGACATGAGGGTCATGTCGATACCGAGCCAGGTCGGCAAGGCAACCATTAGCAGGAAATAGAGCGCCAGTCCGACGAATACCGCGGACAACTGGACGATCAAGAATCGGCGCCCCACGGGGCCGATCCAGCAAAGCGCGAGATGCGCGACGGCGAAACCCAACCAGAGCCCGCGCCCAGCCAAGGCGAAGGAGATGCACCACTGGATGGCCAGCAGCAGCATGACAAGCCAGGACAGCCTGAACCGCCCGGTCTCTCGCAGGTACAACCCCAGCGCAGCCATCAGCGGCAGCAGCATGGCCTGGAACTGCCCCATGGTCCGGACGTTGGAAAAGCCGCTGAGCAAAACCCTGGGATTCAACTCACGGAGTCCGCTGACGAAGGCCGCGAGATAGGAAAGCAGGAACTGGTAGCAGAAGAACCCTCCCAACACGACCAGCCCCCAGATAGCGGCACGGCGAACCCACTCGGGACTGACGGAAATATTGAAGGAGAACAGCATCAGGCCGGAGAATACCGACCACTCCTTGAGCGCCCAGGAAGAATTATCAGAAAGAAAGGAGGAAAAAACACCCAGCCCGAGAGTCAACAATAGAGCGGCAAAAACCTTTCGCCTAATAAGCGAAGAAGGAAAATACAAGAAAAAAAACAGTGACGAGCCACTCAGCAACAGCAACTGGAATATGCGTTGCTGGTCGTGCCAGTTCGGAGAAACCCCATAATGAATTACAGTCGATAGCAGCATAGCCGCTATCAGGGATAGCAGTGCAAGCCCTACGAAAGAAGGCAAAGCAGTCCCGTCTTGCCAGATCACTCTTGTTCGATTCATCGCGAGTCCATAATGAAAAAACCCCGCAATGCGGGGTTTTTTCTTTTACCACTAGACCAGACCGAAAAGCCTATTAGGATTTCGGGCAATTGGCCGGAGCGTAGTTGGCTTTCCAGTTGGTCGGCGAACCAGTGATGCCGCAGGTCCATACTCCTTTATCATCACGCTTGACAGTGATGACAGCGCCAGCAATACCTTTACCAGAAGAGCGGCCCAAGGTACCAGAAATCTCCGGAGTTGCGGTATCAGCTTTGTCAATCTTGATCTGCCCCTTACCGTCACCGGTAAGCAGAGTAGAACTGGTAAAGCCAAGATCATACTCATCGTTTTTGGGAGAATCGTTGGAAACGAGCTTCTTGCCTTCCAGAATCGCCGACTCCGCAGCGGTCTTCAGCGCGCTGATTTCACTCACGGCACGGGTCACCTGGGTACGGGCGGTGTAGTCCTGGTATTGCGGGATGGCAATGGCGGCCAGGATGCCGATGATCGCGACCACGATCATCAGTTCGATCAGAGTAAAACCCTTCTGAGCTTTCATGAATATCTCCATGTGGTATGTATAGGCCAAACGCCTTCCCCCTCCAAAGCAGGTTGCATGCCAACCTTTCAAACTCCCTCCTTTCGCAACTCTTGCGGGGACTTCGAAAGTGTTCCGCTCTCCCCTGCCGGCAATATGTGACACTTTTTGGCATCTCGGAATCGTCGGTTTGGCAGCCTTTGGCATCTGCGTTATAAGTCTCGCTCCAAGCCTTCTTCAGATGTTCCCCAATGAACGATTCCACGCCTCTCAGCGGCCTTGCCAAGCAACTGGTCCTGAACGAACTCCTCGACGAAAAGACCGCCCGCCAGGCCCAGGTGCAGGCCGCGCGCAACAAGCAGTCGCTGGTCAGCCACCTGGTCCAGGCCAAGCTGGTGCAGAGCCGGGCGCTGGTCGAGGTGGCCGCCGAGCAGTTCGGCATCGCCTATTGCGACCTGAACAGCCTGGATCGGGAAAGCATTCCGAAGGATGTCATCAGCGAGCGCCTGGTCCGCCAGCACCGCGTGTTGCCGCTGTGGAAACGCGGCAACAAACTGTTCATCGGTCTCTCCGACCCGACCAACCATCAGGCGGTCACCGATATCCAGTTCAGCACCGGCCTCACCACCGAAGCCCTGCTGGTAGAGGACGACAAGCTCGGCGTAGCCATCGAGAAGCTTTACGAGGGCGCCATGGACGCCCTCGGCGACCTCGGCGATATCGATCTCGACGGGGTCGATGTCGGCAAGGCGGAAAGCGCCAGCCAGGACGACGGCGGCGACGATGCCGAAGACGCCCCCGTGGTGCGCTTCGTCAACAAGATGCTGCTCGACGCCATCCGCGGCGGCTCTTCCGACCTGCACTTCGAGCCCTACGAAAAGACCTATCGGGTGCGCTTCCGTACCGACGGCATGCTCCACGAAGTGGCCAAGCCGCCGATCCAGTTGGCCAGTCGTATCTCTGCTCGTCTCAAGGTAATGGCCGGCCTGGATATCTCCGAACGACGCAAACCGCAGGACGGACGGATCAAGATGCGCGTATCGAAGAACAAGTCCATCGACTTCCGCGTCAACACCCTGCCGACCCTGTGGGGCGAGAAGATCGTGATGCGGATCCTCGACTCCTCCAGCGCGCAGATGGGCATCGACGCACTGGGCTACGAAGAGGACCAGAAGGAACTCTACCTGGCCGCGCTCAAGCAGCCACAGGGCATGATCCTGGTCACCGGCCCCACCGGCTCGGGCAAGACGGTTTCGCTGTACACCGGTCTGAACATCCTCAATACCACCGACATCAACATCTCCACTGCCGAAGACCCGGTGGAGATCAACCTGGAAGGCATCAACCAGGTCAACGTCAACCCGCGCCAGGGCATGGACTTCTCCCAGGCGCTGCGCGCCTTCCTGCGCCAGGACCCGGACGTGATCATGGTCGGCGAGATCCGCGATCTGGAGACTGCCGAGATCGCCATCAAGGCGGCGCAGACCGGGCATATGGTGATGTCCACCCTGCACACCAACAGCGCCGCCGAGACCCTCACCCGCCTGCTGAACATGGGTGTGCCGGCGTTCAACCTGGCGACCTCGGTGAACCTGATCATCGCCCAGCGCCTTGCGCGAAAACTCTGTTCGCACTGCAAGAAAGAACACGACGTGCCGAAGGAAACCCTGCTTCACGAAGGTTTCCCGGAAGAGCTGATCGGCACCTTCAAGCTGTATTCGCCTGTAGGCTGCGAAAACTGCAAAGGCGGTTACAAAGGTCGCGTCGGTATTTATGAAGTGGTTAAAAACACCCCCGCCCTGCAGCGGATTATCATGGAAGAAGGCAACTCCATCGAGATCGCCGAGCAAGCCCGCAAAGAAGGCTTCAACGATCTGCGCACCTCAGGCCTGCTGAAAGCCATGCAGGGAATCACCAGCCTGGAGGAAGTCAACCGCGTGACCAAGGATTAATCCATGGCGGACAAAGCGTTAAAGACCAGTGTCTTCGTATGGGAAGGCACTGACAAGAAAGGCACCAAGGTCAAGGGCGAGCTGTCCAGCCAGAACCCGACCCTGGTCAAGGCGCAACTGCGCAAGCAGGGCATCACGCCGGTCAAGGTCCGCAAGAAAGGCATCTCCCTGCTGGGGGCGGGGAAGAAGATCAAGCCTATGGACATCGCCCTGTTCACCCGCCAGATGTCCACCATGATGGCCGCCGGCGTGCCGCTGCTGCAGTCGTTCGACATCATCAGCGAAGGCTTCGACAATCCGAACATGCGCAAGCTGGTGGAGGAGATCAAGCAGGAAGTCGCCGGCGGCAACAGCCTGGCCAACTCGCTGCGCAAGAAGCCGCAGTACTTCGACTCGCTCTACTGCAACCTGGTGGACGCCGGCGAACAATCCGGCGCCCTGGAAACCCTGCTCGACCGGGTCGCCACCTACAAGGAAAAGACCGAGGCGCTGAAGGCCAAGATCAAGAAGGCCATGACCTACCCGATCGCGGTGATCGTCGTCGCCATCATCGTTTCGGCGATCCTACTGATCAAGGTGGTGCCGCAGTTCCAGTCGGTGTTCGAGGGCTTCGGCGCCGAACTGCCGGCCTTCACCCAAATGGTCATCAATATCTCCAACGTGCTCCAGGAATGGTGGCTCCTGGTACTGCTGATGATGGGCGGCGCCGGCTTCCTGCTGAACCACGCCTACAAGCGTTCGGAGAAGTTCCGCGACGCCACCGACCGCACGGTACTGAAGCTGCCTATCGTCGGCGCCATCCTCTACAAATCCGCCGTGGCACGCTACGCGCGGACGCTGTCGACCACCTTCGCCGCCGGCGTGCCATTGGTGGAAGCCCTCGACTCGGTTTCCGGCGCCACCGGCAACGTGGTGTTCAGGGACGCGGTGGGCAAGATCAAGCAGGACGTGTCCACCGGCATGCAGCTGAACTTCTCCATGCGCACCACCAACATCTTCCCCAGCATGGCCATCCAGATGACCGCCATCGGCGAGGAGTCGGGCGCGCTGGACGACATGCTGGCCAAGGTCGCTGGCTTCTACGAGCAGGAAGTGGATAATGCCGTGGACAACCTGACCGCCCTGATGGAACCGATGATCATGGCGGTCCTCGGGGTCCTGGTCGGTGGCCTGATCATCGCCATGTACCTGCCGATCTTCCAGCTGGGCAACGTCGTCTAAATGACCCTCCTCGACTACCTGGCCAGCCATCCGCTGGCCTTTGTCTTGTGCGCCATCCTCCTTGGCCTGCTGGTCGGCAGCTTCCTCAACGTCGTCGTGCATCGCCTGCCGAAGATGATGGAGCGCAACTGGAAGGCCGAGGCCCGCGAAGCGCTCGGGCTGGAGCCGGAACCCAAGCAGGCGACCTACAACCTGGTGCTGCCGAATTCGGCGTGCCCGCGCTGCGGCCACGAGATCCGCCCCTGGGAAAACATCCCGCTGGTCAGCTACCTGGCGCTGGGCGGCAAGTGCTCGTCCTGCAAGGCCGCCATCGGCAAACGCTACCCCCTGGTGGAACTGGCCACCGCCCTGCTTTCCGGCTACGTCGCCTGGCATTTCGGCTTCACCTGGCAGGCGGGCGCGATGCTCCTGCTGACCTGGGGCCTGCTGGCGATGAGCCTGATCGATGCCGATCACCAACTGCTGCCGGACGTGCTGGTGCTGCCGCTGCTCTGGCTGGGCCTGATCGCCAACCATTTCGGCCTCTTCGCCAGCCTCGACGATGCGCTGTTCGGCGCGGTGTTCGGCTACCTGAGCCTGTGGTCGGTGTTCTGGCTGTTCAAGCTGGTGACCGGCAAGGAGGGCATGGGCTACGGCGACTTCAAGCTGCTGGCCATGCTCGGTGCCTGGGGCGGCTGGCAGATCCTGCCGCTGACCATCCTGCTGTCGTCGCTGGTCGGGGCGATCCTCGGGGTGATCATGCTGCGCCTGCGCAACGCCGAAAGCGGCACGCCGATCCCTTTCGGTCCCTATCTGGCGATTGCCGGGTGGATTGCTTTGCTCTGGGGTGATCAAATAACCCGGACCTATCTGCAATTCGCCGGATTCAAATGACCCAACCCTGGATACTAGGCCTCACGGGCGGTATCGGCAGCGGCAAGAGCGCAGCCGCCGAGCATTTCATTTCCCTCGGCGTCCACCTGGTGGACGCCGACCATGCCGCCCGCTGGGTGGTGGAGCCGGGGCGTCCGGCCCTGGCGAAGATCGTCGAACGCTTCGGCGACGGCATCCTCCTGCCCGATGGCCAGCTCGACCGCGCCGCCTTGCGCGAGCGGATCTTCCAGGCGCCGGAGGAACGGCGCTGGCTGGAGCAATTGCTGCACCCGCTGATCGGCGCGGAGATCGTCCAGTACCTGGCCAGGGCCGAATCGCCCTATGCCATCCTGGTCTCGCCGCTGCTGGTGGAGTCCGGCCAGCGCCAGATGACCCACCGCGTGCTGGTGGTGGATACCCCGGAACATCTGCAACTACAGCGCACCATGCTTCGCGACAAGGTCTCCGAGGAGCAGGTGCGCTCGATCCTCCAGGCCCAGGCCCGGCGCGACGAGCGCTTGAAGCACGCCGACGACGTGCTGGTCAACGACGGCGACCTGTCCCACCTGCAGCGTGAAGTCGAACGACTGCACGCCTTCTACCTGACCTTGCGAGGAGGCCGAGCATGAGCCAGCCCCTGACCGTGGAGTGCCCGACCTGCGGCGCGCCCGTCGAATGGAAAAGCGACAACAAGTACCGCCCCTTCTGCTCCGACCGCTGCAAGCTGATCGATCTCGGCGCCTGGGCCGCCGAGGAACATGCGATCCCCGGCGACACCCTGGAAGACGACATCTTCTCCGCCGACCTGCCGCCTCGCGAGCATTGAACGCAACGGGCCAGCCAATCCGGCTGGCCCGTTCCTTCAGGGGCGCATGAAAGCGTAGTCGCGCTGGTCGTCGAGATTCTCCGCAAGAAACTGCAGTTCGCTGGCCAGGTCGCCAGCATCGCGCTCCGCCCGGTTCAGTTCGACGATTGCGCTGAGCAACGCGCGCAGGCGCATTGCCCGGTCCGCCTCGTCGCTCTTCGACAGCAACTCTCGCAGGCCCTCTCGGGCCCATTCATGGACACCCATGTTCCGCTCCTCACCTGGGAAAACGGCAGGATCGCGGCCGGCTTCGTCCGAAACACTGACGCAAGTCAGCCGCTGCCCGCCATGAACCTGGCGAATGACTGGTCATCAGGGCTTGCGCTCTTCGTCCTTCCAGGGCGCCTGCAGGTAGCGCGTGCGATTGAAGGTTTCCAGCCACTCCGGGTAGTAGACCACCAGGCCGGTGATCACCGTGCCGTTGATGAAGGCCTCGGGGAACATGATCAGCCACAGGTAACCGGCGAAGTCCTCCAACCAGGGCGGCATCGGGAAAAGGCCGTCGATCCAGACCACGCCAAGGCCGAGCAGCAGGACCACCACCGCGGTGAGGGCCGCCGGGAAGAAACCGCAGCAGAAGATGTAGACGAACAGGTTGCGCGGCTGGCGCTTTTCCACGAACAACGCCGCCAGCTCCGCGATCAGCGCGGGGATCGCCACCAGCAGCACGCCGTTGACGCCGATCGCCAGCCAATCCTGGCGGCCGAGCAGGCACAAGCCCAGTTGCGCCACCAACCCCACCACGATCGCCAGCGGCCAGTCGAGCAGCAAGGTGACGGCGGTCATGCCGATGAAATGGAAGGACAGCCCCGATTCGAAGTCCCGGCGCACCAGCCAGAGCAGGAACAGCCCGAGCATGGTACCGAACACCAGGTGCTGGCGGCGGGTATCGCTGACCAGCTCGACCCAGGGCGCGCGCCAGGCAGCGAGCAGCAGCACCGGCGCATAGATGGCCCAGCCCAGTTCCAGGCTTTCCGCCGACAGCAACTCGGCAGCGATCACGGCTGCAGTTGTTCCAGGGCGATGCGCAGGGCCACCGGCGAATCCAACTGGCGGGTTTCCAACACGCGGCGCTGCTCCAGCCTGACCCAGAGGACCTTGCCCTCGTCCGAGGCATAGCGAGAAGCGATGGCCGCGTCGCGATCGAGCAGCACCGGATAACTGTAGTCACGCATGGCCGGCACCGCGAAAAGCCGGGAAATCAGCGCCGGCATGCGGCTGATGTCCGCCAGGAACAGCGCGTGGCGCGCCTCCAGGTAGCCCTTTGGGCGTTCCGCCAGCGCCGCCTTGACCAGCTTCGAGCCGTCCATGTCCCGCGCCACCAGCAGGACCCGGGTGGAGTCGTCCAGCGAGTGCGCCTTTTCGAACTGGTCCTGCAACGTCCAGGGCTCCAGGGTGGAGCCCTTCTCCACGGCCAGCGCCAGGCCGGGCAGCAGCATGCCCAGCAGAACCCAATGCAATCGTTTCACGCGTGTCCCTCCCGAGTGGAAAATACCTGGATGTCCTTGCGCCGCTCCCAGCCCGACTGGGCTCGCCAGAATGCCTGTGCCTCCT
This sequence comes from Pseudomonas sp. TZ252, assembly GCF_056110345.1. Classification (NCBI taxonomy): domain Bacteria; kingdom Pseudomonadati; phylum Pseudomonadota; class Gammaproteobacteria; order Pseudomonadales; family Pseudomonadaceae; genus Pseudomonas; species Pseudomonas sp. TZ252. The sequence continues at coordinate 1,261,981 of NZ_CM148566.1, forward strand.
CGGCGGCATCCAGGACGAAGACATGGGATTTGCCGATCCCCTCCCTCGCCAGGCGTGCCAACACCTCGTCGAGCATCCGCCGCGCCAGCCCCAGCCCTCGATAACCGGGATCGACCACCAGGTGCTGGAGGTAACCACGGCGACCGTCATGCCCGGCCATCAGGCAGGCGATCACCTCCCCTTCGGTTTCGACCAGCAGGCTCAGCCCGGGGTTGCGTTGAAGGTAGGCGAGGAAGAAGGGATAGGCGTCCTCCGCACGGAGGCGGATACCTGGCGTTCGCGACCATAGCGCGAAGAGTGCCGGGTGATCGGCGGCGATGACGCTGCGAAGTTGCATCGGAACGGCTCCGGCCCAAGGGAAACGGCAGTGTACACCGAGCCTCGCCGCTGGCGCGCTCCGGGACGGATTGTCGCGGCCGGAGCGCCTGTGGGCTGGAAAGCGGGCCCGCCGGCAGACTAAGCTGAGCCCATGAACGAAGCGGATTATCTGCGCCTGCTCACCCGTCAGGCCGAACAAGCCAACGACTTCCTCTCCAACGCACGTAAATGGGACCGCGAGCGCTGGGTCTGCCAGCGCTTCCTCGAGGCCCTCAACGTGCCCTATCGCCAGGAGGATTTCGCCGCCCCCGGGGAACAGCCGCCGGACGTCCTGTTCAAGGGTGCCGGCTTCGAGGTGTTCTTCGTCCTCGATGAAGGTCGCCGGCTGAACGAGGAGTGGCGCGAGGAACTGACCCGTCGCCGCCAGGCCGTCAGCCTGCGCCAACTGATCCGCCGCGAAGAGCGGCCACAACGGATCGCCGCCGCCGAGCTGCAGGCACGGCTGGCGCCAACCCTGCGCAAGAAGGCGCACAACTATAGCGAGCGCGGCATCGACCACGGCGAACTGGACCTGCTGGCCTTCGTCAACCTGAAGCGCGCGGTGCCCGATTTCAATACGCCCTTCCCGCCGCCCACCGAATACCTGCGCCAAGGCTGGCGCTCGCTGTCGATGGTCGGTCCGACCTTTGCCCGGGTGCTCTTCGCTCACTCCGGCGCCCCCGAATTCCTGCGCGCCAACCTCGGCCGCAGCATCCTGTTCGACGCCGGGGTAGGCCTGTGAGCGAAGGGCGGGTGAAGTGGATCGGCGTGCGCTCCGGCAGCCGCGCGCCGATCCAGGAACTGGAGGCGGTGGAGGCACGGCGCGGCCTGGGACTGACGGGCGACCACCCGCACCCGCCGCGCCAGGTCACCCTGGTGCAATGGGAACATATCGAGGCCCTCGGTACCCTGCTGGGCAGGCCGCTGTTGCCCAACGAGATGCGCCGCAACATCGCCGTCGCCGGCATCAACCTGCTCAGCCTGAAGGACCGTCGCTTCCGCCTCGGCGGCGCGCTGCTGGAAACCACTGGCTGGTACCAACCCTGCGGACGCCTGGAAAAGCACATCGACCACCGCACGCTGAAAAGCGTGCGCGAACAGGGCGGCATCACCGCGCGGGTGATCGGCAGCGGAGTGATCCGCCTCGACGATCCGCTGGTGATCGAGCCCCCTGTCTGTCTAGAATGACCGACATCGAAAACGGAGGCCTGCCATGTCCAGCCGACTGAGCCCCGAAGACCAGCAGAAGGTCGAGCAGTACCTCGCCTCGCCGCTGCACCAGGTCGAGCGTGCGCCGTTCCGCCCGTGGTTCCTGATGTTCGTCCTGCTCGCCGTGGTCATCGGCCTGGGCCTGCTCAGCCGCCTCCTCAGCTACCTGGCCTGAGTCGTCCGGTCGAGCCACGCTCCCGACGACCGCCTCACGGAATTCCCACTATGAGATATCCACATGTCCCATCGCATCGTGATCGTCGGCGGCGGCGCCGGCGGGCTGGAGCTCGCCACCCGTCTCGGCCGCACCCTGGGTAAACGCGGCAAGGCCCAGGTCACCCTGGTCGACGCCAACCTCACCCACATCTGGAAACCCCTGCTGCACGAAGTCGCCGCCGGCTCGCTCAACTCCTCCGAGGACGAGCTGAACTACGTCGCCCAGGCGAAGTGGAACCACTTCGAATTCCAGCTCGGCCGCATGCAGGGCCTGGATCGCGCCGGCAAGCGGGTCCGCCTGGCCGCACTGGTGGACGAGAATGGCGTTGAACTGGTTCCCGAGCGCGACATCGCCTACGACACCCTGGTGATCGCCGTCGGCAGCACCACCAACGACTTCGGCACCGAGGGCGCTGCGGAACACTGCATTTTCCTCGATACCCGCGCCCAGGCCGAACGCTTCCATCGCCAGCTGCTCGGCCAGTACCTGCGTGCGCATACCGGGCACGACGCGAACAACAACGCAGTGAGTATCGCCATCATCGGCGCCGGCGCCACCGGCGTCGAACTGGCTGCGGAACTGCACCACGCTGCGCAGATGCTGGCCGCCTACGGGCTCGACCGGATCCGCCCGGAAGACCTGCACATCAGCCTGGTCGAAGCCGGCCCACGGGTGCTGCCGGCGCTGCCCGAGCGTATCAGCCAGCCAGTGCACCAGACCCTGAGCAAGCTCGGCGTACGGGTGATGACCGGCTCCGCGGTGAGCAAGGTAGATGCGGACGGCCTCTGGACCGGCGACGGCGAGTTCGTCCCGGCGACGCTCAAGGTCTGGGCGGCAGGCATCCGGGCTCCGGCCTTCCTCAAGGAACTCGACGGCCTGGAAAGCAACCGTATCAACCAACTGGTGGTCCGCCCGACCCTGCAGACCACCCGCGACGACGACATCTTCGCCTTCGGCGACTGCGCCGCCTGTCCCCAGCCGGCGCAACCGGGAGAGCAACCGCGCAACGTGCCGCCGCGCGCCCAGGCCGCGCACCAGCAGGCCTCGCTGCTGGTGAAATCGCTACGTGCCCGTCTCGAAGGCAAGCCGCTGGGCGAATATCACTACCGCGACTACGGTTCGCTGATCTCGCTGTCGCGCTTCAGCGCGGTCGGCAACCTGATGGGCAATCTGATGGGTAGCGTCATGCTCGAAGGCTGGCTGGCGCGGATGTTCTACGTATCGCTATACCGCATGCACCAGATGGCGTTGTACGGTCCGCTGCGCACCGCGATGCTGATGCTTAGCGGCCGCCTGCGCAGCACCGAGCCACGCCTCAAGCTGCACTGAGCCATTACGCCCCGTTTGCCGTCGGCGCGGGGCGTTCCTTCAACAGCGAAGCTGGCGCAACTGCGCCAGCCGACTGGCGGTACGCTGCATGTCCGCAGGCAGGTCGCTGCCCTCGACCAGGTCCGGCAGCGCCTTTTCGGCACTCAGGAAAAAACGCCGGTCATTGTCGTAAAGGACGTCGACGAGATTGATGAAGCGCTGCTGGGCGGCGACCGAACAGCGCGCCATCGGCGGTACGCCCTCCAGCACCCAGGTAGAGAAGCGTTCGCCGAGGGCAAGGTAGTCCATCACCGCGGTTGGCGCCTCGCAAAGGTCGGCGAAGGCGAACCACACCAGGTCGCCGCACACCGCGCGCGCCTGCAACGTCCTCGCGCCGCTTTGCAGGGTCACGCGTTGCGAGGGCTCGGGCGCGGACAAGCCCAGCTCGTCCAGGCAAGCGCATGAGGCTGGCCAGCAATACCCGCCGCTGGCATAACCGGAAGCGATCTCCTGCCGCGGCGAAATCGTCCGGTAGTCCCGGGCGCCGGCTACTTCCAGCACTTCCATGCGCGTCTCGATCAACCGGATCGCCGGCAGGAAGCGTTCGTGGTAGAGCGGATTGGGCAGCAGTTGCCGCAGCGCGTAGTTGGAGGTGCAGACCAGGGTGATCTTCCTGCGGAACAGCTCCCTGAACAGGCGTGTTATCAGCATCGCGTCGCCAATGTCGTGGACATGGAATTCGTCGAAGCAAAGCAGCCGGCAGTCTCCTAGCAGTTCGTCGAGCGCACCGCCCAGGGCATCGGGCCGCCCCTGGCGGCGGAACATGCCGTCATGAAGCCGGCGAAAGAACGCATGGAAATGCGTCCGGCGCAGGCCCTGCAAATCGGCGCTGCGAAAGAAGCCATCCATCAGCCAGCTCTTGCCGCGCCCGACCGGCCCCCACAGGTAGAGGCTGCGCGGCGCTTGCCGGAATAGCGACGGACCTCGACGCAAGCGCTCCGCCAATCGATCGAGATGAAGAATGGCATTGCCCTGGGCTGCGTCCAGCACATAGCCGCGCCGTTGCGCCTCTTGGTGGAAATAGCGGGCTACGGGCGTTTTGGGCTTGGTGCCGGTCATGGGTGAACGCCGCGAAAAAGAACCGAAAGACACACGCCGTTGATGCTCAGCCTGAGAGGGACCGTAAACCGAGACGGAATTCTAGCGCTGCGTCCTGCCCATGCTCCAGCCGCCAGATCGAACGGCGGGCGATAGTCGGACAGGCCCTTTGATCATGACCGCCACGGTCGCGATACGGAATCGCGCTCAGCCGCTACTTCCGCCCCACTGTTTCCGCCGCTTCCGCAGCCGAGCCCGTTATCACCGGAGTTTTTTCCTACAGCAGTCCTCCCAGTCCCCTACGAAAACCAAGAAGTTCTACCGGCCAACGCCAGAAAACTACGATTGTCGCCGTTTCAGCCTCGCCCCAGGCTATCGCCCACTCGATTCTCCGCCTTGAAACCGATCGTTCTGCGACATGCCTGCGGATATCGGTTTCTTTTCCCTGCAAGAACCGCGCTCCGGGCCGATTGACCATGCATCCAGCTTTTCCGCGTAACCAGGCTAGCCTTTCTTTCCCGCCGCCCTCCCCAAAGCCTTCCGGCAGTTCCACTTCGATCGTTCCATCCCTCAGGGCCGGACCGCTGCTCCGTACGGGCCTCATGGGAATGGCCATGCTGTCGTCCGGCCTTGCCAGTGCCGCCCCGGATGCGGGGCAGGCGCTGCGTGACGTGGAAAGCCGACGCCTGAACCTGCCCGCGCCGGTGGAACTGGACGCCGAGCGCCCCAGCCCCGAGGACGGCGTATCACGGGCTGCCGAAGAGGGCGGCCCGACGGTGCTGGTCAAGCGCTTCCAACTCAGCGGCAACAGGCAGTTCGACGATCGACGCCTGCTGGCGCTCCTGCACGACCTGCCGGGCCAGGAACTCAATCTGAGCCAATTGCACGCCGCCGCCGCCCGCATCGGCGATTTCTATCGGGAAAAGGGATATGTGCTGGCGCGCGCCTTCCTCCCGGCACAGGAAATCCAGGATGGAACGGTACGCATCGAAGTGCTCGAGGGGCGCTACGGCAGGATCGAACTGCACAACACGTCCCGAACGCTGGACCGCGTTCTACTCCGCCCCTTGAGCGCACTCGAACGAGATACCGCGGTCCAGGGCTCCGAGCTGGAGCGTGCGCTTCTGCTCCTGAGCGACATTCCCGGCCTCCAGGCCAAAGGCACCCTGCTGCCGGGCCAGGCGCAGGGAACCACGGACTTGCGCGTCGAGGCCCGCCCCGGCCCGCTGGTCGGCGGCAGGCTGGAGGCAGACAACTATGGCGGCCGCTACATGGGGGAATATCGCCTGGGAACCACCCTCGACTTCAACAGCCCGCTGCGACTGGGCGACCAGGCGAGACTGAGCCTGCTGGGCAGCGATCGGCACCAACGCTACTACCGTGCAGCCTATCAACTGCCCCTTGGTTCCCGAGGCACGCGCATCGGACTGGCCCACGCCGAGACGACCTATCGACTGGTACGCGACTTCTCGCGCCTGGACGCCCATGGCCGGGCCATTACCGACAGTCTGTTCGTCAGCCAGCCCCTGCTGCGTAGCCGCAGCTTAAGCCTGTCCACCCAGTTGCAATATGAAAACAAGCGACTTCGCGATGACCAGGAGCGTACCGGGAGGCATAGCCGCAAGGAGATCCGCCTGTGGACCGCCAGCATCAGCGGAAACGCCCAGGACCGCTTGTTCGGCGGTGGACAGAGCGGCTTCTCGCTGGCCTATGCCCACGGCCAGCTCGCCATCGACTCCGGCGAAGAGCGGCTGCTGGACCGCTACACCATCGGTACCGCCGGCAGCTTCGACAAGATCATGCTCAACGCCGTACGCCTGCAGCACCTGGGCGACCGCCTGCAGTTGTTCGCCCAACTCAACGCCCAGTGGAGCGGCGGCAACCTCGACAGCGCGGAACAGTTCGACATGGGCGGCCCCTACGGCGTTCGGGCGTTCCCCCTGGGCAGCTACAAGGGCTACGGCGACGAAGGCTGGCAAGCCAGTGCGGAGCTGCGCTACAGCCTGGCTCCGGGCTGGCAGCTGAGTTCGTTCGTCGACCAGGGCGCGGTGAAATTCCTCAAGCACCCCAACACCACGGAAGGCAATCGCAACCGCATGGCCGCCGTCGGCAGCGGCGCAACCTGGTACGGAACGGATCACCAGGTCAGCCTGACCGCCGCCTGGCCCCTGAGCCAGGAAAACAACATCGAGCCCGAGCGCACTCCCCGGCTGTGGTTGCAAGCGACCCGCTACTTCTGAGCAAGCTCCCGCCCGCCATGCCGGCGGGCCCCACTGAAAGGAAAAGCCATGAACAAGAGCTATACGCTGGTCTGGAACCAGGCCACAGGCTGTTGGAACGTCGCAAGCGAAGGTACCCGTCGGCGCAGCAAGAGCGGACGCGGCAAGGCGCTCGTAGTCGCCGGAGCGTCACTGCTCGGCCTGTTCTGCCAGGCCCCCGCCTTCGCCCTGCCCAGCGGCGCCACGGTCGTTTCAGGCGATGCCGGATTCCAGACATCCACCGATGGCCGGCATATGGTCATCGACCAGCAGAGCCACAAGCTGATCACCAATTGGAACGAGTTCAGCGTCCGTGCCGATGAGCGGGTCAGCTTCCACCAGCCGGGCCAGGACGCCGTCGCCCTGAACCGGGTGATCGGCCGCAACGGCAGCGATATCCAGGGGCGGATAGATGCCAACGGCAAGGTCTTCCTGGTCAATCCCAACGGCGTGGTCTTCGGCAAGTCCGCCCAGGTCAATGTAGGCGGCCTGGTGGCTTCCACCCTGGACCTGGCCGACAGGGACTTCCTCGCCGGCAACTACCAGTTCTCCGGCGACTCCGGCGCAACCGTAAGCAATGCCGGCAGCCTGCAAGCCAGCGAAGGCGGCAGCATCGCCCTGCTGGGCGCCCGGGTCAGCAACGACGGCGTGATCCAGGCGCAACTCGGCGACGTGGCCCTGGGCGCAGGCCAGGGCATCAACCTCAATTTCGACGGCGACGGCCTGCTCAACCTGCAGGTGGACAAGGGCTCGGTCGACGCTCTCGCACACAACGGCGGCCTCATCCGCGCCGATGGCGGCCAGGTGCTGATGAGCGCCCGCAGCGCCGACAGCCTGCTCAAGACCGTCGTCAACAACCAGGGCACTCTCGAGGCCAGGACGCTACGCAGCGCGGAAGGACGCATCGTCCTCGACGGCGGCGAACAGGGGACCGTGCGGGTGGCCGGCAAGCAGGACGCCAGCGCCATCGGCGGAGGCAATGGCGGCCTGGTGCTGAACCAGGGCGCGAACGTCGAGATACAGCGAACCGCGCAGGTGGACACCCATGCCGACCAGGGCGCAACCGGCACCTGGAGGATTCTCTCGCACGAGGTCAGCGTAGCCGCTGTCGGCCAGGCAAACGCTGCCGGTGATGGTTCCGGCCAGGTCCATGTAGCGCAGGGCCCAGCCGGGGCCAATGCGTCCGATAGCAACGGCGTGACCATCGTTCAGCTGCAGCCGGCCGTCGACCTCGCCGCCGGTGCCAACGGTACCTCCGCAGTGCAGAGCCAGAGCGGCGCCAACATCGGCTCGGGCGCCAGTGGCATCAGCGTCGTGCAAAGCCAGAATGGCGCCAATATCGGCGCCGGCGCGAGTGGCATCAGCGTCGTGCAGAGCCAGAACAGCCCCAACATCGGCTCGGGCGTCAATGGCGTGACTGTCGTGCAGAGCCAGAACGGTGCCAATATCGGTTCGGGCGCAAGTGGCATCACCGTTGTGCAAAGCCAGAATGGCGCAAATATCGGTTCAGGCGCGAGTGGCATCAGCGTCGTGCAGAGCCAGAGCGGCCCCAGCATCGGCTCGGGCGTCAATGGCGTCACAATCGTACAGAGCCAGAGCGGTGCCAACATCGGCCCCGGCGTCAGCGGAATCGATGTTGTCCAGACCCAGACTCTCCCCAACCTGAGCCCAGGCGCCAATGGCTCCAGCATCGTCCAGGTCCAGACGCTACCCGATATCGCCGCCGACGCCGGCAATGTGCATGTCGTGCAGGTCCAGACCGGCGGTAACAAGGTCTTCGGCAACTCCGCCACCAACGTCAGGTCACGTACCGTTCAGGCCCGGAGTAGCGAGAATGTCGGTTCCGGCCTGGCGAATCCAAGCAGCGCGGGAAAAGGCCCGACGTTGCATGCCGATACCCTGGCCCGCAACCTTTCCACAAGCAACGTCGAAGTGGTCGCCACCCGGGGCAACGCGCATGTCGGCGCGCCGCTGTCCTGGGACAGCGGCAACGGCCTGACGCTAACCGCCGAGCGCGGGGACCTCAGGATCAATGGCGCGCTGACGGCCCAGGGAGAAAACGCCAGCCTTACTCTCAATGCCGGGCAGCGCCCTCTCCGTATCGACAACAGCCTCTCTCTCACTGGCCAGGGAGCCCGGGTCGAATTCAATTCGGACAAGGGTTATGCCCTGGCCGAAGGCACCCGGATCACCCTGTCCGGCAAGAACGCAGGATTCCGCGCCAATGGGCGGGACTACAGCGTGATCCAGGACCTGCAGCAGTTGCGCGGCATCGATAGGAACCTGGGCGGCAGCTATGCCCTCGGCAATCGAATCGCAGGCGGCCATTCCAGCTTCCTGTCGATAGGCAACGCCAGCGCCTTCGGCGGTACCTTCGACGGCCTGGGCAACACCATCGATAATCTCGCCGTCTACGGCACCGGCGCCTACTCCGGCCTGTTCAGCGTCAACCGGGGCACCCTTCGCAACCTGAACCTGGAACGCATTTCCGCCGATGGAGCACAGGCCACCCACTACAACGTCCAGGTCGGTAGCCTGGCCGCCGTCAACCTCGGTCGCATCGACAATGTGAACGCCAGCGACATCCGTATCGCCGCGGCCTCGCAGCTGAACAGCCTCGGCGGGCTGGTCGCGCTGAACCTGGGCAGCATCGACAACGCCAGCGCCAGCGGCACGCTGGTCGGCAACCGCCACACCTATGCTCTGGGCGGACTCGCAGCCGAAAACATCAGCACAGCCAGGGGCGTGGCCAGCATCTCCAACAGCCGGGCCGATTTTGCCATCTCCGGCCAGTTGAAGGACCATGCCAGCCACTACGGCGCGGGGGGCCTGGTAGGCAGGAACCGCGGCGGCCTCATCCGCAGCAGCGGCAGTCAGGGAACGCTGTCGCTGAGCGGTCACGGGATGAACCTGGGAGGACTGGTCGGATACAGCTCCGCCGGCGGACTGGCGGACGTTTCCGCCTCCGTCGACGTCTCAGGCAACGGACAGCGCGGCCTGTACGGTGGGCTCATCGGCCTCAACGTAAATAGTGGTATTGCCCACGCCACGGCCAGCGGCAAGGTCCGGGGCACAGACGCGGAAGCACTGGGCGGGCTGATCGGCCGGAACCTGAACGCGGCCATCAACAACGCCAGCGCCCATGGCGATGTGAGCCTGCAAGCCGGTCGCTACCTGGGAGGCCTGATCGGCCACAACCAGGCAGGCAACCTGGCCAACGTCAGTGCCAGCGGCAACCTGAGTGGTGGGTCGCTGCTCCAGGCCGGCGGCCTGATCGGTCTCAACGCCAATGCCTCGCTGGTCAATGCCTCCGCCAAGGGCAATGTCGCTACCCGCGGAGCAGAAGCGGTTGGCGGTCTGCTCGGAGAAAACCTGTACGGCTCCGTCATCAACGGTTCCGCCAGTGGCGAAGTCACCGACGGCAGCGGCAAAACCCTGGGTGGCCTGATAGGGTCCAACCTCGGCGGCAATCATTCCAACCTGAAGGCCTCCGGGTGGGTAAACGCAGGGGCGAACAGTGACGTGGGAGGGCTGATCGGCCACAACCGGGGCGGCAACCACAGCACCCTGGCGGCATCCGGCAATGTCACCGGGGGCAAGGGCAGTCGCGTCGGCGGACTCGTCGGCTATAACGATGCCGCCTCGCTGACGAACGTCTCGGCTTCGGGCAACGTCAGCGCCAGTGGTTCCAGGGCCATCGGCGGGTTGATCGGCAGTGACCTGCGAGGTTCGCTGATGCTCGCCAGCAGTCATGGAATCGTGAACGACAAGACCGGCCACAACCTGGGAGGGTTGGTCGGCCGCGGTGAAAACACCTCGATCCGCTCCGCCAAGGCCAGCGGTGCGGTGGGCGGAGGCGCCGGGATCAGGGCCGGCGGACTGGTCGGCTCCCTGGAGGGCTGGCAGGCTCTCATCCTGGGGGCCTCGGCCGGCGGCGATGTGACGGCGGGCTACGATAGCTATATTGGCGGGCTGGTGGGCTTCAGCACCGCCACCATCAGCGGCGCTTCCGCTTCCGGCAAGGTCGGAGGCTCGGGTCTGCTGGGCGGCCTGGTCGCCTGGAACCAGGGGAATGTCATGGGTTCTTCGGCCAGCGGCAGGCTGGAGCCACAAATCCCCAACCAGATCCATGGCGGACTGATCGGCATCAATTTTGGCTGGCAGTCCTGGAACTCGGTATACGGGGCTGCGGCGACCGTTCCAATGATAGGTCGCCACTACAACCTGTGAATCGATTCTCCCGGTACCCGTACCGGGAGGCTTCCTGTTCGATGGAGCGGCCGGGCCTCAGGGCCCGCCGCCTCCAGACGCTCGATGAATGCCATGCGGGAAGGCCAGGCGTCGGAGAAACAGGGCTGGAAGAGCGGCCCCTCCTCCTTCCCACAGGCCAGCATTCGGAAAAATAAGGGTACAGAAACGAAAAAGCCCACCTTCGCAGGTGGGCTTTTTCGTCTTGAATATGGTGGGTCGTGTAGGATTCGAACCTACGACCAATTGGTTAAAAGCCAACTGCTCTACCGACTGAGCTAACGACCCAAGTATGAGGTGGTCGGGGTAGAGAGATTCGAACTCCCGACATCCTGCTCCCAAAGCAGGCGCGCTACCGGACTGCGCTATACCCCGATTGGAAGTTGGCTCCGCGACCTGGACTCGAACCAGGGACCCAATGATTAACAGTCATTTGCTCTACCGACTGAGCTATCGCGGAACGTCTTTCTTCCAACCCTGGACGCTTCCGGTGTTGCTGGATTCGCGTCTCAGAGGCGCGCCATTTTACGGATGCACGCGGGCATGTCAACCCTCTGATCCAAAAAGTTTTTCTTCTTTTTCCACGAGCGGCAAAACGGCCCTTCCACTGCATGCGGCAGCGCTCTCACTCCCACCGGACGCCCATGAAAAAGCCCCGCCGAAGCGGGGCTTTCCCTGTCCGTCCACGAAGAGGTCAGGCGAAGACGATCTCGTCTCCTTCCAACTTCGCCGAGATACTGGCACCCGGCGCGAATTTGCCGGCCAGGATCAGTTGCGCCAGCGGGTTCTCGATCCAGCGCTGGATGGCCCGCTTCAGCGGGCGTGCGCCATAGACCGGGTCGAAGCCGACGGCGATCAGCTTGTCCAGCGCCTCCTGGCTCAGTTCCAGGCTCAGCTCGCGCTCGGCCAGGCGCTTGCGCAGGCGACCGAGCTGGATCTCGGCGATGCCGGCGATCTGCTCGCGAGCCAGCGGCTCGAATACCACCACTTCGTCGATCCGGTTGATGAATTCCGGACGGAAGTGTGCATTGACCGCGTCCATCACTGCGGCACGTTGCGCCTCGCGGTCGCCGGCCAGCTCCTGGATCTGTGCCGAACCGAGGTTGGAGGTCATCACCACCACGGTGTTGCGGAAGTCCACCGTACGCCCGTGACTGTCGGTCAGGCGTCCGTCCTCGAGCACCTGGAGGAGAATGTTGAATACATCCGGATGGGCCTTCTCCACCTCGTCCAGCAGCACCACCGAGTAGGGCTTGCGGCGGATCGCCTCGGTCAGGTAGCCGCCTTCCTCGAAGCCGACGTAGCCCGGAGGCGCGCCGATCAGGCGGGCCACCGAGTGTTTCTCCATGAACTCGGACATATCGATCCGCACCAGCGCCTCCTCGGTATCGAAGAGGAACTCGGCCAGCGCCTTGCACAACTCGGTCTTGCCCACCCCGGTCGGGCCGAGGAAGAGGAACGAGCCGCTCGGCCGGTTCGGATCGGCGAGGCCGGCGCGCGAACGGCGCACGGCGTTGGACACGGCGACTACCGCCTCGTCCTGGCCGATCACTCGCCGATGCAGCTCCTGCTCCATGCGCAGCAGCTTCTCGCGCTCGCCCTCGAGCATCTTCGACACCGGGATACCGGTCCACTTGGAAACCACTTCGGCGATTTCCTCGTCGGTCACCTTGTTGCGCAGCAACTGGTTCTCGGTCTTGCCGTGCTGGTCGACCATCTGCAGGCTGCGTTCCAGGTCCGGGATGGTCTGGTACTGGATGCGCGCCATGCTCTCGAGGTCGCCCTTGCGCCGCGCCGCCTCCATCTCCTGCTTGGCCTGCTCGATCTTCTGCTGGATCTGCGCCGAGCCCTGCACCTCGGCCTTCTCGGACTTCCAGATCTCCTCGAGGTCGGCGTATTCGCGCTCGAGCTTGACGATATCCTCCTCCAGCTTGGCCAGGCGCTTCCTGGTGGCTTCGTCGTCTTCCTTCTTCAGCGCCTCGCGCTCGATCTTCAGCTGGATCAGGCGACGGTCGAGACGATCCAGTTCCTCCGGCTTGGAGTCGATCTCCATGCGGATGCGGCTGGCGGCCTCGTCGATCAGGTCGATGGCCTTGTCCGGCAGTTGCCGATCGGTGATGTAGCGGTGCGACAGCTTGGCCGCGGCGATGATCGCGCCGTCGGTGATGCTCACCCCGTGGTGCACTTCATAGCGTTCCTTGAGACCACGGAGGATGGCGATGGTGTCTTCCTCGCTCGGTTCGTCCACCAGCACCTTCTGGAAGCGGCGCTCCAGCGCGGCATCCTTCTCGATGTACTGGCGATACTCGTCGAGGGTAGTAGCACCGACGCAGTGCAGCTCGCCGCGCGCCAGAGCCGGCTTGAGCATGTTGCCGGCGTCCATGGCACCTTCCGCCTTGCCGGCGCCGACCATGGTGTGCAGTTCGTCGATGAACAGGATGACCCGACCTTCCTGCTTGCCCAGTTCGTTGAGGACTGCCTTCAGGCGTTCCTCGAACTCGCCGCGGAACTTGGCGCCGGCGATCAGCGCCCCCATGTCCAGGGCCAGCAGGCGCTTGTCCTTGAGGCCGTCCGGCACTTCGCCGTTGATGATGCGCTGGGCCAGGCCCTCGACGATGGCGGTCTTGCCGACGCCGGGTTCGCCGATCAGCACCGGGTTGTTCTTGGTCCGCCGCTGCAGGACCTGGATGGTCCGGCGGATCTCGTCGTCGCGACCGATCACCGGGTCGAGCTTGCCTTCCTCGGCGCGCTTGGTCATGTCGACGGTGTACTTGTCCAGCGCCTGGCGCGACTCCTCGACGTTCGGGTCGTTCACCGCTTCGCCGCCACGCAGGTTGGCCACGGCATTCTCCAGCGCCTTGCGCGACACGCCCTGGCCGAGCAGCAGCTTGCCGAGCCTGGTGTTCTCGTCCATCGCGGCCAGCAATACCAGCTCGCTGGAGATGAACTGGTCGCCCTTCTGCTGGGCCAGGCGGTCAGCCTGGTTGAGCAGGCGTGCGAGATCCTGGGACAGGTTCACGTCGCCGGTCGGGCTCTGGATCTTCGGCAGCGCGTCGAGTTCTTTGTTGAGGCCGCTGCGCAGGGCGGCGATATCGAAGCCGACCTGCATCAGCAGGGGCTTGATCGAACCGCCTTGCTGCTCGAGCAGGGCGGAAAGCAGGTGCACCGGCTCGATGGCCGGATGGTCATGGCCAACGGCCAGGGACTGGGCGTCGGAGAGCGCCAGTTGCAGCTTGCTGGTCAAACGGTCTATTCGCATGGGTCGTCCTTCCTTCTATAGAGCGGGCCGGAACGATGGGTGTCCCTGATGAAGAAAAGCCCGCCGAGATGACTCAGTAGATAAGGGCGATTTTCCGCGGTTCAAGCGACCGGACCGTGACATCGGTCAGTTGCCGCCGGATAACCTGCGCGGGCCTAGTCCTGGAGCCAGACCAGGCTGGCAAAACGGCCGGTACGCGACGAGCGGCGGTAGGAATAGAAGCGCGCGGTATCGCTGAAGGTGCAGAAGCCGCCGCCATGCACGGCGGTGACGCCATGGGCGCCCAGGCGGATCCGCGCGAGTCGGTAGATGTCGGCCATGAAGCGGCCCGGATTGGCGCTAGGTACGAAAGCCGAGCGCGCCTCGGCGTGCGCAGCGACGAATGCATCGCGGACCTCGCCGCCGACCTCGAAGGCCTGCGGGCCGATCGCCGGCCCCAGCCAGACCAGCAGTTCGTCGCCGGGCACGCCCAGGCTGTCCACCGTCGCCTCCAGCACGCCCGCCGCCAGCCCGCGCCAGCCGGCATGGGCCGCGGCCACGCGGGTGCCCGAGCGGTCGCAGAACAACGCCGGCAGGCAGTCGGCGGTCATGATCGTACAGGCGACGCCCGGCATCGCGCTCCAGCTGGCGTCGGCCCTGAGCACCCGGCTCGGGTCGGCCTCCACCACCGTCACTCCGTGCACCTGGTCCAACCAGCTCGGCCGGCATTCCAGACGCTCGGTCAGGCGTCGGCGGTTTTCTTCCACGGCGCGCGGATCGTCGTCGACGTGGGCGCCAAGGTTCAGACTGTCGAAGGGTGCCTGGCTGACCCCGCCACTGCGCGTGGTCACGCAGGCCCGCACACGGGCCGGCGCCGGCCAGTCGGGGGTCAGCCAGGCGTTCATCCGACGAACGCCTCGCGATCCTGGCGCAACAGGCTGAGCAGCCAGAGGAAGTCTTCCGGCAGCGGCGACTCCCACTTCATGCGCACGCCGGTGGCCGGGTGATCCAGTTCGAGGAAGCGCGCGTGCAGCGCCTGCCGGGGGAACTCGCGAAGAGTCTGGACCAGGGTCTGGCTGGCCACCGGGGGAATCCTGAAGCGCCCACCGTAGACCGGATCGCCGACCAGGGGATAGCCGATATGGCTCATGTGCACGCGGATCTGGTGGGTACGCCCGGTCTCCAGCTTGACCCGGGTATGGGTGTGCGCACGGAAGCGTTCCAGCACGCGGTAATGGCTGACCGCCGCCTTGCCGGCGTCGACCACCGCCATCTTCTGCCGCTGCACGCCATGCCGTCCGATCGGCGCATCGATGGTGCCGCCGGAGGTGATCACGCCGATCACGATCGCCTCGTAGATGCGGCTGACCGACCGTGCCTGCAGTTGCGCCACCAGCTTGGTGTGGGCCTCCAGCGTCTTGGCCACCACCATCAGGCCGGTCGTGTCCTTGTCCAGGCGGTGGACGATCCCGGCGCGCGGCACATTGGCGATGTCCGGGACATGGTAGAGCAAGGCATTCAGCAGGGTGCCGTCCTGATGGCCGGCAGCCGGATGGACCACCAGGCCGGCGGGCTTGTCGATCACCAGGATGTGCTCGTCCTCGTAGACGATTTCCAGCTCGATGTCCTGTGCGAGCCACTCGCCCTGGGCTTCCTGCTCGGCCTCCAGGACCAGTTGCGCGCCGCTGTGGACGATGTCGCGCGGGCGCAGCACGGCGCCGTCGACGGTCAGGCGTCCGTCCTTGATCCAGCCGGCCAGACGGGAGCGGGAGTGTTCGGGAAAAAGCTGGGCGGCGATCTGGTCGAGACGCTGGCCACCCAGCTCGAACGGCACCTCGGCCGCGCGTTGAATCATATCGGACATGAGTAGGAGACGATGCTCAGCGCGGCTTTTGGAATCGGCTACGCGCTGTGGTTAAATACGGGGTCTTTGTCCCAGGGGGTGCCTGGGGCGCCAATCATAACAGACGGTTGAGGCCAAGCCGACCGTCCCAGGGACGCAAGCCGCCATGCAAGTGAAACACCTGCTGCTGATCGCCATCCTCGCCCTCACCGCAGCCTGCTCCTCGAACAAGGAGACTGTCGACGAGAACCTGAGCGAGAGCCAGCTGTACCAGCAGGCGCAGGACGACCTCAACAACAAGAGCTACAACAGCGCCGTCACCAAGCTGAAAGCCCTCGAATCGCGTTATCCCTTCGGCCGCTACGCCGAGCAGGCCCAGCTCGAGCTGATCTACGCCAACTACAAGAACATGGAGCCCGAAGCCGCCCGCGCCGCCGCCGAACGCTTCATCCGCCTGCATCCGCAGCACCCCAACGTCGACTACGCCTACTACCTCAAGGGCCTGTCCTCCTTCGACCAGGACCGCGGCCTGCTGGCGCGCTTCCTGCCGCTGGACATGACCAAGCGCGACCCGGGCGCCGCCCGCGACTCCTTCAACGAGTTCGCCCAGCTCACCAGCCGCTTCCCCAACAGCCGCTACGCCCCGGACGCCAAGGCGCGCATGGTGTACCTGCGCAACCTGCTGGCGGCCTACGAAGTGCACGTCGGCCACTACTACCTGAAGCGCCAGGCCTATGTCGCCGCCGCCAACCGCGGCCGCTACGTGGTAGAGAACTTCCAGGAAACCCCGGCCGTCGGCGATGGCCTGGCGATCATGGTCGAAGCCTACCGTCGCCTGGGTCTCGACGACCTGGCCAGCACCAGCCTGGAAACCCTCAAGCTCAACTATCCGGATAACGCCAGCCTCAAGGATGGCGAGTTCGTCGCCCGCGAAAGCGAGGCCGACACCCGCTCCTGGCTGGCCAAGGCCACCCTGGGCCTGATCGAAGGCGGCGAGCCGCCGCCGCACATGGAAACCCAGGCCGCCAAGGACGTGATCAAGCAGTACGAGGATGCCGAGCGGGAGATCCCCGCCGAACTGAAGCCGGAAAACCAGGATCACAGCGCCGACGACGAGAAGCCGGAGAGCGATGACGACGAAGACTCCGGCCGCTCCTGGTGGAGCTACATGACCTTCGGTCTCTTCGACTGATCGCACGAAACACCGAAGGGAGGCGCAGGCCTCCCTTCTTTTTGCCCGCCGCCATGCCTCTCCCAGCGCCAAACGCCGCACAGCCTGGACCTTCCCGGCTGGGATCGAGCCGGCGGCTTGGCTAAACTGCAGCTTTCTCCAGCCTCCGAGATCACCATGGGCCTTTTCCGCCTCCTGTTCTGGATCGCCCTGATCGCCATCGCGTTCTGGCTCTGGCGTCGCTTTACCCGTCCCACTCCGCGCCAGCAGCAACGTCCGCAGGACGAGCCGAGCGCATCGCCGATGGTCCGCTGCGCCCATTGCGGCGTCCACGTGCCGCAGGCCAACGCCCTCGCCCACGAACAACGCTGGTATTGCAGCCAGGCGCACCTGCGCCAGGACCAGGGCGACCGTGCGCGCTGAACGGCTACGGCTGAGCGAGGAGCAGGGGCAACGCATCCTCCGTCTGTACCACCTGTACCGCCT
Organism: Pseudomonas sp. TZ252; assembly: GCF_056110345.1. NCBI lineage: Bacteria > Pseudomonadati > Pseudomonadota > Gammaproteobacteria > Pseudomonadales > Pseudomonadaceae > Pseudomonas > Pseudomonas sp. TZ252. The sequence goes on from NZ_CM148566.1 coordinate 1,279,414, forward strand.
GACCATCGGCCTGGTACTGGTCCTGCTAATCTCCAGCGAACTGGAAGATCAGGTCCTCAAGCTCGTCCACCCTGAACTGTTCCATGTCGGCAGTTGGTGCTACCTGGTCTTCAACATCCTGGTCGCGCTGTTCCTGCCGCCGTCGCGGCAATTGCTGCCGATCTTCATCCTCGCGCTCACCGACGTGCTGATGCTTTGCGGCCTGTTCTACGCAGGTGGCGGCGTACCCAGCGGCATCGGCAGCCTGCTGGTGGTGGCGGTGGCCATTGCCAACATCCTGCTGCGCGGGCGCATCGGCCTGGTCATCGCGGCGGCGGCCAGCCTCGGCCTGCTCTACCTGACCTTCTTCCTCAGCCTGAGCAGTCCGGACGCCACCAACCACTACGTCCAGGCCGGCGGCCTCGGCACCCTGTGCTTCGCCGCCGCGCTGGTGATCCAGGCTCTGGTGCGGCGCCAGGAGCAGACCGAAACGCTGGCCGAAGAACGCGCCGAGACGGTCGCCAACCTGGAGGAACTCAACGCATTGATCCTGCAGCGCATGCGCACCGGCATCCTCGTGGTCGATAGCCGTCAGGCCATCCTCCTCGCCAACCAGGCCGCCCTCGGCCTGCTCAGGCAGGACGACGTGCAGGGCGCCAGCCTGGGCCGCCACAGCCCGATGCTGATGCACTGCATGAAGCAATGGCGCCTGAATCCCAGCCTCCGTCCGCCGACGCTCAAGGTGGTGCCGGATGGCCCGACGGTGCAACCCAGCTTTATCAGCCTCAACCGCGAAGACGACCAGCACGTGCTGATCTTCCTCGAAGACATTTCGCAGATCGCCCAGCAGGCGCAGCAGATGAAGCTGGCCGGTCTCGGCCGCCTGACCGCCGGCATCGCCCATGAGATCCGCAACCCGCTGGGCGCGATCAGCCACGCCGCCCAACTGCTGCAGGAGTCAGAGGAACTGGATGCCCCGGACCGACGCCTGACGCAGATCATCCAGGACCAGTCGAAGCGGATGAACCTGGTCATCGAGAACGTCCTGCAGCTCTCCCGTCGCCGCCAGGCCGAACCGCAGCAGCTCGACCTGAAGGAGTGGCTTCAGCGGTTCGTCGACGAATACCCCGGCAGGCTGCGAAACGACAGCCAACTGCACCTGCAGCTCGGTGCCGGCGACATCCAGACCCGCATGGACCCACATCAGTTGAACCAGGTGCTGAGCAACCTGGTGCAGAACGGTCTTCGCTACAGCGCCCAGGCGCACGGGCGCGGCCAGGTCTGGCTGAGCCTCGCGCGCGACCCGGAGAGCGACCTGCCGGTGCTGGAAGTCATCGACGACGGTCCCGGCGTACCGGCGGACAAACTGAACAACCTGTTCGAACCCTTCTTTACTACAGAAAGCAAAGGCACCGGCCTGGGCCTCTATCTCTCCCGCGAGCTCTGCGAGAGCAACCAGGCACGGATCGACTACCGCAATCGCGAGGAAGGCGGCGGCTGCTTCCGCATCACCTTCGCCCACCCGCGCAAACTCAGCTGACGGAAGCCGCACGCATGAGCCGACAAAAAGCCCTGATCGTCGACGATGAACCGGATATCCGCGAACTGCTGGAAATCACTCTCGGCCGCATGAAGCTGGACACCCGCAGCGCCCGCAACGTCAAGGAAGCCCGCGAGTTGCTGGCCCGCGAGTCGTTCGACCTGTGCCTCACCGACATGCGCCTGCCGGACGGCAGCGGCCTCGATCTGGTCCAGTACATCCAGCAGCGCCATCCACAGACCCCGGTGGCCATGATCACCGCGTACGGCAGCCTGGACACCGCGATCCAGGCGCTCAAGGCCGGTGCCTTCGACTTCCTCACCAAACCGGTCGACCTCGGTCGCTTGCGGGAGCTGGTGGCAACCGCCCTGCGCTTGCGCAACCCGGAAGCCGAGGAAGCGCCGGTGGACAACCGCCTGCTCGGCGAGTCGCCGCCGATGCGCGCCCTGCGCAACCAGATCGGCAAGCTGGCGCGCAGCCAGGCGCCGGTCTACATCAGTGGCGAGTCCGGTAGCGGCAAGGAGCTGGTGGCGCGCCTGATCCACGAGCAGGGGCCACGTATCGAGCGGCCGTTCGTGCCGGTGAACTGCGGCGCGATTCCCTCCGAACTGATGGAAAGCGAGTTCTTCGGCCACAAGAAAGGCAGCTTCACTGGCGCTATCGAAGACAAGCAGGGCCTGTTCCAGGCCGCCAGCGGCGGCACCCTGTTCCTCGACGAAGTCGCCGACCTGCCGATGGCCATGCAGGTCAAACTGCTCCGGGCGATCCAGGAAAAGGCCGTGCGCGCGGTCGGCGGCCAGCAGGAGGTCGCCGTCGACGTGCGCATCCTCTGCGCCACCCACAAGGACCTCGCCGCCGAAGTCGGCGCCGGGCGCTTCCGCCAGGACCTCTACTACCGCCTCAACGTCATCGAGCTGCGCGTACCGCCGCTGCGCGAACGCCGCGAGGACATCCCGCTGCTCGCCGAACGCATCCTCAAGCGCCTGGCCGGCGACACCGGCCTGCCGGCCGCCAGGCTGACCGGCGACGCACAGGAGAAGCTGAAGAACTACCGCTTCCCGGGCAACGTCCGCGAGCTGGAAAACATGCTGGAGCGCGCCTACACCCTGTGCGAAGACGACCAGATCCAGCCTCACGACCTGCGCCTGGCCGATGCGCCGGGTGCCAGCCAGGAAGGCGCCGCGAGCCTGAGCGAAATAGACAACCTCGAGGACTACCTGGAAGACATCGAGCGCAAGCTGATCATGCAGGCGCTCGAGGAGACCCGCTGGAACCGCACCGCCGCGGCCCAGCGCCTGGGCCTGACGTTCCGCTCGATGCGCTACCGCCTGAAAAAGCTGGGCATCGACTGAAAGTGAAAAGGCCTGTCCGAAGACAGGCCTTTTGGTTTTCGCTCCTCAGAGGCGACCAGCCGGGGCGTAGGGGACCGGGTCGATGATCGGTTCCCGCCCGCTCATGAGATCCGCCAGCAGACGGCACGACGCCGGTGCCAGGACCAGCCCGTTGCGGTAGTGCCCGGTATTCAGCCAGAGCCCGTCGAAGCCAGGCACCGGACCGATATAGGGGATGCCTTCGGGAGAGCCCGGGCGCAACCCTGCCCAGTGGGCCACCGGCTGCATGTCCGCCAGTTCCGGCAACAGTTCTGCCGCAGACGCCCTGAGGCTTTCCAGCGCCTCGTCGGTCGGCGTCTTGTCGAAGCCCGAATGTTCCAAGGTGCTGCCGATCAGGATGTGGCCGTCGCGCCGCGGAATCGCGTAGCGCCCCTTGGCCAGCACCATGCGCGGCAGGAAATCCGCCGCGCACTTGTAGAGGATCATCTGCCCTTTCACCGGTACCACGGGCAGTTCCAGGCCAAGCGGCTTCAACAACTCGCCGCTCCAGGCGCCCGCCGCCAGCAGCACCTTGTCGCCACGAATCTCGCCACGCGAGGTCGCCACGCCGACCACTCGATCGCCGTCGCGCAACCAGCCGCGCACCTCCGTCTGTTCATGCAGTTCGAGATTGGCGAATTGTTGCAGGGATGCCCGCAATGAGCGCGCCAGGCGAGGATTGCGCACATTGGCCACGCCCGACATGTAGACCGCCCGCTGGAAGCCGGCGCCCAGCCCGGGCACCGCCGCGTAGGCCTCCTCGATCGGCACGTCCCTCAACGGCCGAGTGTGCTTGCGTGCCCACTGCAGTGCCTCGGTCTGGTCGTCCAGGTCCAGCCAGTACAGGCCAACGGTATGGACCTCGGGATCGAGCCCGGTCTCGTCGAGCAAACGCTGCCCCAGGGCCGGGTAGAAGTCCTGCGACCAGTGCGCCAGGGCGGTCACCGCCGGGCTGTAGCGCCACGGATAGAGCGGCGAGACGATCCCGCCTCCCGCCCAGGATGCCTCACGCCCACTCTCGCCCCGCTCCACCAGGGTCACCCGCAGTCCGGCGAGCGCCAGCTCCCGGGCGGTCAACAGGCCGATGACGCCAGCGCCCACTACCACAACTCTTTCCGACACCAGGGCCTCCACGATCACACAGGGGTTGCAGAAAAGTCGGTCATACGCCTCATCCCGCAGCTGATTGAGGCAACGGGGAAAATCCGGCGAGATACGACCGTCGCGGAATGATACGAGCAAAAGGACCGCCTGCCATGGTCGAAAGGTCGCAGAGAGCGTTCACGCTCACCGAGCTGCTGTTTGCGCTGGCTCTGCTGGGGATACTGGGAAGCCTGGCGCTGCCCGGGATGGCAGCCTGGCTGGACGGCAGTCGCCAGCGAAGCGTGTTGCACGAGCTGAGCGCGAGCATCCAGCTGGGCAGAGCGCATGCCGTCGCCTACCAGCGCCCGGTGACGCTCTGTCCGTCGACCGATGGCCGTCACTGCGGCAACGACTGGGGAGAGGGCTGGCTGCTTGCGGAAGACGGTGGGGAACGGCTTCTCGTGGGACGCGCGCTTGCAAAGAAGGAAAGGCTCCGCTGGAACCGTTCGAACCGCCTCAGGTTCCTCCCCAGCGGCCAGCTCAACATTCACAACGGGCGGTTTCTGCTCTGCGGAAGGCATACCGTTGCCTGGCAACTGATCCTCAACCGGCAGGGCCGGCTCCGTACCGCGAGCGCCAGGGAGAACCGAGAGAAACGTGAGCTATGCAGCACTTCCGGATGATCATGGACCAGTTGTCCTGCCCCACGGGCCGACCGTCAACGACCGCAAGACGCTCCCAGGCCCGTTTGGCATGCTTTCCAGGCGTAGACCCCCTGGAGCAACCGCATGTCATATCGTTCCAACTCGACCGGCTTCACCCTGATCGAGTTGCTGATCATCGTCGTCCTGCTGGCCATCATGGCGAGCTTCGCCATTCCGAACTTCAAGCAGCTGACAGAACGCAACGAACTGCAGAGCGCCGCCGAGGAACTCAATGCGATGCTGCAGTACGCTCGCAGCGAAGCCGTGTCCCAGAGGCGCGCGATCAGCATCCAGGCGCTGAAGGACAAGGACTGGGGCAAGGGCCTGAGCATAGGTGTCCTGGCCTCCGGCTCGATCGCCGCGCCCCTGCGCAAGCACGACGGCTTCCGTGCCGCCACGCTGACAGCGAAGGAAAAGAGCGCCGTGGAACATCTGACCTTCACGGCCAACGGTACCCTCGTACCGCCAACGGAACGAACCTTCGCCATCTGCCAGAACGGCAAGACCGACGGCGGCCGCGTGCTGAGCATCAGCCAGGCCGGCCGGATCCAACTCGAACCTTCCTCCAAGGCGCCCCAGTCATGCTATTGAAATCGCGGCACAAGCCGCTGTACCAATCCGGCTTCAGCATGATCGAAGTGCTGGTCGCCCTGCTGCTGATCAGCATCGGCGTGCTGGGCATGATCGCCATGCAGGGCAAGACCATCCAGTACACCGCCGACTCGGTCGAGCGCAACAAGGCAGCCATGCTCGGCAGCAACCTGCTGGAAAGCATGCGGGCGAGCCCGAAGGCGCTGTACGACGTCAAGGACCAGATGGCCACGCAATCCGACTTCTTCAAGGCCAAGGGGTCGGCGTTCCCCACCGCGCCGTCCTCCTGCACGCCATTGCCCGACGCGATCAAAGACCGCCTGGGATGCTGGGCGGAACAGGTGAAGAACGAACTGCCAGGCGCTGGCGACCTGCTGAAGAGCGACTACTACATCTGCCGCAGCTCGAAGCCGGGCGACTGCGACGGCAAGGGCTCCATGCTGGAAATCCGCCTGGCCTGGCGCGGCAAGCAAGGCGCCTGCGTCAACGCCGCCGACAGCAGCGCCGACACATCCCTCTGCTACTACACCCTCAGGGTCGAGCCATGAGCATGAACAACCGCTCCCGACGGCAATCGGGCCTGTCCATGATCGAACTACTGGTGGCCCTCGCCATCAGCAGCTTCCTGATTCTCGGGATTACCCAGATCTACCTGGACAACAAGCGCAACTACCTGTTCCAGCAAGGCCAGGCAGGCAACCAGGAAAACGGACGCTTCGCCATGATGTTCCTGGACCAGCAACTGGCCAAGGTGGGTTTCCGTCGGCGTGCGGACGATCCCAACGAGTTTGCCTTCAAAGCGCTGGCCAAGTCCGCATTTTGCGAGGAGTTCAAGGCCGGAGCCACCCTGGTGCCCGCGATAGCCAAGACCGGCCAAGCCGGCTTCTGCTACCGCTACCAGCCGGCGCCCGGCGAGGCCTACGACTGCGAAGGCAATTCGATCACCACGCCCAGCGATCCATTCGGGACTGCCGACGCCATAATCGCCCGCATTCTCTTTATACCCTCAACCGCCGATGCTCCCGGAACGCTTACCTGCTCGGCGCAGAGCCTCAAGGACAGAGGCCAGGAGATCGTCAGCGGCCTGGTCGACTTCAAGCTCGAGTACGGCGTCGGCCCGACCATGGCCGGCAAACGCGAGGTGGAAAGCTTCGTCGAACAGGCCAACATCGCCGACCGTCCGGTGCGTGCCCTGCGCTACTCCGCGCTGATGGCCAGCGACAAGAACCTGCGCCAGGGCGACAGCAAGACCCTGGACGATTGGATCACGCTCTACCCCTCGTCCAAGACCAGCCTGCAAGGCAACGACAAGGACCGCCTCTACCAGATCGCCAAGGGCAGCCAGACACTCAGGAATCTCGTGCCATGAACAACTTCCCTGCACAACAGCGCGGCGCCACGCTGGTCATCGCCCTGGCGATCCTGGTGATCGTCACCCTGCTGGCGGTCTCGAGCATGCGCGAAGTGGTACTGGAAAGCCGCATCACCGGCAACGTCATCGAACAGACTCGCTTGCAGAACGCCGCCGAGTCCGGACTCCGCGAAGGCGAGCGGCGCTTCGTCAACACCCTGCGTCCGCCGGAGCCCGGCACCGGTTGTACGGCCGACAACGTGGCCCGCCCCTGCCTGCTGGACCTCGCCGCGCTGAACCTGAAGCTGGCGGACACCCACCAGAATCCGGTCGGCGTGCTGAAGGGCATCGCCAATACCTGGATGAGTTACCGCGGCAGCGACATCAGCAGCGCGACCACCGCGGGCACGCTCTACAGCGTGCAGTGGAACAACCTGCCCATTCCCTCGGGCGGCCAGGTCAACGAAGCGGAAAGCCCCGAATACGGCAACCTGATGCGCGGCATCGGCACCTTCTACTACGAGACCAATAGCGTCGCGCGCAACCAGACCAACAGCGAAACCGTCCTGCAGACCGTTCTCGCCCGTCTCTATACCAACTGATCGAGCCTCGCATGAAATCGGTACTCCACCAGATCGGCAAGACCTCGCTGGCAGCCGCGCTCAGCGGCGCCGTCCTGCTCTCCGCCCAGACCACCCACGCCGCCGCCCTGTCGGTCAGCCAGCAGCCGCTGATGCTGATCCAGGGCGTCGCCCCGAACATGCTGGTGACTCTCGACGACTCGGGCAGTATGGCTTATGCCTATGCACCGGATAGCCTGGTCAACAGCCGCAACAACGTCTATTTCGCGTCGAACAGCTACAACCCGATGTACTTCGACCCGAATACCCAGTACAAGCTGCCGAAAAAGGTGACCCTTTCCAATGGCCAGATCCAGGTGCAGGACTATTCCAAGCCCAGCTTCACCGCGGCATGGCGCAACGGTTTCACTCAGGAAGGCCGGGTAAACCTTTCCCGTGACTACAGGCCAACGGTGCAGTACCAGGGCGGATCGGGAGCAGGCACCGAGTCCAGCATCGACTGGTACGGGGCTCCTGCCTTCTACTACCAATACAGCGGGGGCCGCGGTTGCAGCCTCACCACTTCGAGTTGCTACACCCGTGTGGAAATCAGCGGCGCGGCCCAGCAGCAGAACTTCGCCAACTGGTACTCCTTCTATCGTACCCGCGCCCTGGCCACCCAGACCGCCGCTAACCTGGCGTTCTACAGCCTGCCTGAAAACGCCCGGATCAGTTGGCAACTACTGAACAGTTCCTCGTGCCTGATCGGCAGTGGCTCCAGTAACTGTTACAACAACTACCTGAGAGACTTCACCGGGCAACATCGGGTGAACTTCTTCAACTGGCTGGAGAACCTGTCGGTCGGAGGTGGTACTCCGCTGCGTCAGGCCATGACTCGAGCAGGGGAGTTTCTCAAGAAGACCGGCGTCAACGGCCCCTATGCCTATCGACCTGGTACCCAGACCTCGCCGGAATACAGCTGCCGTGGCAGCTATCACATTCTGATGACCGATGGTCTTTGGAACAACGACTCGGCCAGCGTAGGCAATGCCGACAGCACGAGTCGTAGCCTCCCCGATGGCAAGAGCTACAGCAGCCAGACGCCTTACAGGGATGCTGCGTCCAATACCCTGGCCGACCAGGCCTTCCATTACTGGGCCACCGATGCCCGGCCGGATATCGACGACAATATCAAGCCGTACATTCCCTACCCGGACCAGGCCAATCCCTCGGCGGAGTACTGGAATCCGCGCAACGATCCGGCGACCTGGCAGCACATGGTGACCTATACCCTGGGCCTGGGCCTGACCACCAGCCTCACCAGCCCGAAGTGGGAGGGTTCCACCTACTCCGGCGGCTATGACGAAATCGCCGCCGGGCGCCTCAGCTGGCCGAACGCTTCGAATAACCATAGCAACAACGTCTATGACCTGTGGCACGCCGCAGTGAACTCCCGGGGCGAGTTCTTCAGCGCCGACTCGCCGGACCAACTGGTCGCGGCCTTCCAGGACATCCTCAACCGAATTTCGGGCAAGGACCTGCCGGCATCCCGCCCCGCCATCAGCTCGTCCCTGCAGGAAGACGACACTGGCGACAAGCTGACCCGCTTCGCCTACCAGACCAGCTTCGCCAGCGACAAGAACTGGGCTGGCGACCTGACCCGCTACAGCCTGACCACCCAGGACAAGGCCACCGTGCAGACCAAGCTGTGGAGCGCGCAGAGTATCCTCGACGCGATGCCCAACGGTGGAGCTGGCCGCAAGATCATGATGGCCGGATCCGGTACCTCGGGCCTCAAGGAGTTCACCTGGGGCAGCCTCAGCGCCGACCAGCAGCGGCAGTTGAACCGCGATCCGGACCGCAACGATGTCGCCGACACCAAGGGCCAGGACCGAGTCGCCTTCCTGCGTGGCGATCGCAGCAAGGAGAACAGCGACAACTTCCGCACCCGCAACTCGATCCTCGGCGATATCATCAACTCCTCGCCGGCGACGGTCGGCAAGGCCCAGTACCTGACCTACCTGGCCCAGCCGATCGAGCCCAGCGGCAACTACTCCACGTTCGCAGAAGCACAGAAAACCCGTGCCCCGCGGGTATACGTCGGCGCCAACGACGGCATGCTGCACGGTTTCGATACCGACGGTAACGAGACCTTCGCCTTCATCCCAAGCGCGGTCTTCGAGAAGCTCCACAAGTTGACCGCCCGCGGCTACCAGGGCGGCGCCCACCAGTTCTACGTCGACGGCTCGCCGGTGGTCGCCGACGCCTTCTTCGGCGGCGCCTGGCATACCGTGCTGATCGGCAGCCTGCGCGCCGGCGGCAAGGGTCTGTTCGCCCTCGACGTGACCGACCCCGCCAACATCAAGCTGCTCTGGGAAATCGGCGTGGACCAGGAGCCCGACCTTGGCTACAGCTTCCCCAAACCCACGGTCGCCCGGCTGCACAACGGCAAGTGGGCCGTGGTCACCGGAAACGGTTATTCCAGCCTGAACGACAAGGCCGCGCTGCTGATCATCGACCTGGAGACCGGGGCCATCACCCGCAAACTGGAAGTCACCGGCAGGACCGGCGTACCCAACGGTCTATCCAGCCCTCGCCTGGCAGACAACAACAGCGACGGCGTAGCCGACTACGCCTACGCCGGCGACCTGCAAGGCAACCTCTGGCGCTTCGACCTGATCGCCGGCAAGGTCAACCAGGACGATCCGTTCAGCCGAGCCAACGACGGCCCGGCGGTGGCCTCGAGCTTCAGGGTGTCTTTCGGTGGCCAGCCGCTCTATTCGGCGGTCGACTCCGCCGGCGCGGCGCAAGCGATCACCGCCGCGCCCTCGCTGGTTCGCCATCCGACACGCAAGGGCTACATCGTGATCTTCGGTACCGGCAAGTACTTCGAGAACAGCGACGCCCGGGCCGATACCAGCCGCGCCCAGACGCTCTACGGCATCTGGGACCAGCAAACCAAGGGCGAAGCCGCGGGCAGCACACCCCGACTGACGCGCGGCAACCTGCAGCAGCAGACCCTGGACCTCCAGGCCGACTCGACCTTCGCCTCGACCGCTCGCACCATTCGCATCGCCAGTCAGAACCCGGTCAACTGGCTGAACAATGACGGCAGCACCAAGCAGTCCGGCTGGTATCTGGACTTCATGGTCAACGGCACCCTGAAGGGCGAGATGCTGATCGAGGACATGATCGCCATCGGCCAGGTGGTGCTGCTGCAAACCATCACCCCGAACGATGACCCCTGTGCCGACGGCGCCAGCAACTGGACCTATGGCCTCGATCCCTATACCGGCGGTCGCACCAGCTTCACCGTGTTCGACCTGGCACGCCAGGGCGTCGTGGACTCGAAATCCGACTACAGCTACAACAAGCAGAACGTCGCGGTATCCGGTACCGAGCAGAAAGGCCTGGGAGGCTTGACGCTGAGCACCAACGAACAGGGCAATCCGGAAGTCTGCTCCTCGGGCGAATGCCTGACCGTGAACCCCGGTCCGAACACCCGTGGCCGCCAGAACTGGCGCCCCATCGAAGGAAAGAACTGATATGAAAGTGCTGCCTATGCTGCTGGCCCTGGCCGTTCCCGGCCTCTGCTGGGCCGAAGATCCCCAGACCTTCGAAGGCGCTGGCGTGGTCTTCGAAGTCCAGGTCGAGAAGAACCTGGTGGACATCGACCACCGGCTCTACCGCCTGCCCAACAGCACCGTCAGGAACGGCATGCCCAGCCTGTTTCAGGTCAAGCCGGGCTCCGTGGTGTCCTACTCTGGCACCGTCAGCCAGCCGTGGTCCACCATCACCGATATCTACATTCACAAACAGATGAGCGAACAGGAGCTGGCCGAGATGATCGAGAAAGAACAGCCCCGCCAGGACGGGGAGGAGCAGCCCCGATGAGGACAAGACAGAAGGGCTTCACGTTGCTGGAAATGGTGGTGGTAGTGGCGGTGATCGGCATCCTCCTCGGCATCGCCATTCCCAGTTACCAGAACTACGTGATCCGCTCCAACCGCACCGAGGGCCAGGCCCTGCTCTCGGACGCGGCCGCGCGCCAGGAACGCTACTACTCGCAGAACCCCGGGGTCGGCTACACCAAGGACGTGGCCAAGCTGGGCATGAGTTCGGCCAACTCGCCGAACAACCTGTACAATCTCACCATAGCGACGCCCACCAGCACCACCTATACCCTGACCGCCACGCCGATCAACTCGCAGACCCGCGACAAGACCTGCGGCAAGCTGACCCTCAATCAGCTCGGCGAACGCGGCGCAGCCGGCAAGACCGGCAACAACAGCACCGTCAACGACTGCTGGCGCTGAAACGAAAGAGCCCCTCTACAAGAGGGGCTCTTTCATTGCGCACGGTTCACAAAGCCTTGACCCGCAGTTCCTTGGGCATCGAGAAGGTAATGTTCTCCTCCCGCCCCTCCAGTTCCTGCTCCTCCGACGCCCCCCACTCGCGTAGCTGGGCGATCACGCCGCGCACCAGCACTTCCGGCGCGGAAGCGCCTGCGGTGATTCCGATGCGACGCACACCGTCGAACCAGCCGCGTTGCATGTCCTCGGCGCCGTCGATCAGGTAGGCCGGCGTGCCCATCCGCTCGGCGAGTTCGCGCAGGCGGTTGGAGTTGGAACTGTTGGGGCTGCCCACCACCAGGACCATGTCGCACTGGTCGGCCAGTTCCTTCACGGCATCCTGGCGGTTCTGGGTGGCATAGCAGATGTCGTTCTTGCGCGGTCCCTGGATCTGCGGGAACTTGGCGCGCAGGGCATCGATGACCTTCGAGGTGTCGTCCATCGACAGGGTCGTCTGGGTCACGTAGTGCAGGGCTTCGGGCTTGCGCACCTCCAGCGCGGCGACGTCGGCCTCGTCCTCCACCAGGTAGATGGCACCACCGTTGCTGGCATCGTACTGGCCCATGGTGCCTTCTACCTCGGGGTGCCCTTCATGCCCGATCAGCACGCATTCGTGGCCGTCGCGGCTGTAGCGCACCACTTCCATGTGCACCTTGGTCACCAGCGGACAGGTCGCGTCGAAAACCTTCAGGCCGCGCCCCTCGGCTTCCTTGCGGACCGCCTGGGAAACGCCGTGGGCGCTGAAGATGACGATGACGTTGTCCGGCACCTGATCGAGTTCCTCGACGAAGATGGCGCCGCGCTGGCGCAGGTTGTCCACGACGAACTTGTTGTGCACCACCTCGTGACGCACGTAGATCGGCGGGCCGAAGACATCGAGGGCACGGTTGACGATCTCGATGGCGCGATCCACGCCGGCGCAGAAGCCGCGGGGATTGGCGAGTTTGATTTGCATGGCGGTCTCGTGGGCGACGCGGTGATTGGACGAATGAACCTTGCTACCGCCCTCCCCGCTTGGGAAGGGCGCAGCGACCGACGGTTCAGGCCGGCTGGACGTCGATGATCTCGACTTCGAAGGCCAGGGTCTTGCCGGCCAGCGGATGATTGAAGTCGACGGTCACCTGCTGCTCATCGAACGCCTTGACCACGCCCGGCAGTTCGGTCTTGGCCGCGTCGTTGAAGATCACCAGCAGGCCCTCGGCCAGCTCCATGTCCTGGAACTGGTCGCGCGGCATGATCTGCACGTTCTGCGGATTCGGCTGGCCGAAGCCCTGTTCGGGAAGAATGCTCAGGGTGCGCTTGTCGCCAGCCTTCAAGCCGAACAGCGCCTGTTCGAAGCCCGGCAGCAGGTTGCCGTCGCCGACCTTGAACGAGGCCGGCTGCTTGTCGAAGGTGCTGTCGACGACGTTGCCGTCCTCCAGCTTGAGGGCGAAATGCAGGGTGACGCGGCTCTCCTGGCCAATGCGGGTCGACTCAGCCATGGGCGGCTTCTCCGGATTTCTTCGATCTGAACATGTCGAGCGCCAGCATGACGGCGCCGACGGTGATGGCGCTATCGGCCAGGTTGAACGCCGGGAAGTACCAGCGGTTCTGCCAGTGCACCAGGATGAAGTCCACCACGTGGCCAAGGACCATGCGGTCGTAGAGGTTGCCCAAGGCGCCGCCGAGCACCAGCGCCAGGGCGATGGCCAACCAGGTCTCGCCTTTCTTCAGGCGTTTCAGCCAGACCACCAGGATCGCGCTGACGACGATGGCGATCAGGGCGAATAGCCAGCGCTGCCAGCCCGAGCTGTCGGCCAGGAAGCTGAAGGCGGCACCGGTGTTGTAGGCCAGGGTCCAGCTGAACAGATCGGGGATCACCACGATCTGCTGGTACATGCTCAGTTCGGCCTGGAAGAACGCCTTGCTGAGCTGGTCGAGGACGAACACCAGCACGGTGATCCACAACCAGGGCAAGCGCCCGAAACGATCGACGTCAGGCATAGTGGCGAACCTCGCCGCTGCCTTCGATGTTCTCGATGCAGCGACCGCACAGGTCAGGATGCGCAGCGTGCTGACCGACGTCCTCGCGATGGTGCCAGCAACGACCGCACTTGGCGTGGGTCGACTTGACCACTTTCAGCTTGAGGCCGGCGACTTCGCTGTCCACCGCGTCGGCCGGAGCCGCCGACAGCGGCGCCAGGGTCGCGGTCGAGGTGATCAGGACGAAGCGTAGCTCGTTGCCCAGCTTGGCCAATTGGGCCTGCAGCGCGTCTTCCGCATACAGGGTGACCTCGGCCTGCAGGTTGCCGCCCACGGCCTTGGCCGCGCGCTGGTTCTCCAGCTCCTTGTTGACCGCGGCCTTCACCGCCATGACCTGTTCCCAGTACTGGCGATTCAGTGTCACGTCGGCCGGCAGTTCGCTGAGGCCGTCGTACCAGGTGGCGAGCATTACCGACTCGGCGCGCTCGCCGGGCAGGAACTTCCAGACTTCCTCGGCGGTGAACGCCAGGATCGGGGCGATCCAGCGCACGAGGGCCTCGGCGATGTGGAACAGTGCGGTCTGGCAGGAGCGCCGGGCGACGCTGTTGGCGCCGGTGGTGTACTGGCGGTCCTTGATGATGTCCAGATAGAACCCGCCCAGCTCCTGTACGCAGAAGTTGTGCACCTTGGAATAGACGTTCCAGAAGCGGTACTCGCGATACGCCTCTTCGATCTCGCGCTGCAAGAGCAGGGCGCGATCGACCGCCCAGCGATCCAGGGCCAGCATTTCCTGGGGCGGCAGCAGATCCGTGGCCGGATCGAAACCGTTCAGGTTGGACAGCAGGAAGCGCGTGGTATTGCGGATCCGCCGGTAGGCATCGGCGCTACGCTGGAGAATCTGCTGGGATACCGCGATCTCGCCCGAGTAATCGGTCGAAGCCACCCACAGGCGCAGGATGTCGGCGCCCAGGGTATCGATGACGGTTTGCGGCACCACGGTGTTGCCCAGCGACTTGGACATCTTGCGGCCGGACTCGTCGACGGTGAAACCGTGGGTCAGCAACTGGCGGTACGGCGCATGGTTGTCGATCGCGCAGCCGGTCAGCAGCGAGGAGTGGAACCAGCCGCGGTGCTGGTCGGAACCTTCCAGGTAGAGATCGGCGACCGGGCCGCTGGCATGGCCGATCCGGTGGGAACCACGCAGCACGTGCCAATGGGTGGTGCCGGAGTCGAACCAGACGTCCAGGGTGTCGTTGATCTTCTCGTACTGCGCGGCGTCCTCGCCGAGCAGCTCGGCGGCGTCGAGCTTGAACCAGGCTTCGATGCCTTCCTTCTCGACTCGCTGCGCGACCTCTTCCATCAGCTCCACGGTGCGTGGATGCAGTTCGCCACTGGCCTTGTGCAGGAAGAACGGGATCGGTACGCCCCAGTTGCGCTGGCGCGAGATGCACCAGTCGGGACGCCCGGCGATCATTCCGTGCAGACGCGCCTGGCCCCAGCCCGGGACGAATTCGGTCTGGGTGATGGCTTCCAGCGCTCGCTCGCGCAGGGAAGCACCCTGCCTGGGCTGCTTGTCCATGCCGACGAACCACTGCGCGGTGGCGCGATAGATCAGCGGCGTCTTGTGCCGCCAGCAGTGCATGTAGCTGTGATTGATGGTTTCGTGGGCCAGCAGGCTGCCGACCTCTTCCAGCTTGGCCACCACGTTGGGGTTGGCCTTCCAGATGAACTGGCCGCCGAAGAACGGCAACGAGTCGACGTAGACGCCGTTGCTCTGCACCGGGCTGAGGATGTCGTCGTTGCTCATCCCGTAGCGCTTGCAGGTATAGAAGTCGTCTTCGCCGTAGGCCGGCGACGAGTGGACGATACCGGTGCCGGCATCGAGGGCCACGTAGTCGGCCAGGTACACCGGCGACAGGCGCTCGTAGAACGGATGGCGGAAGTTGATCAGCTCCAGCGCCTCGCCCTTGGCGGTGGCGACCACCTTGCCCTCGCGCTGGTAGCGCGCCAGGCAGGACTCGACCAGGGCCTCGGCCAGCACCAGGTAGCGATCGCCGGCATCGACCAGCGCGTAGTCGATCTCCGGATGCACGTTCAGCGCCTGGTTGGCGGGGATGGTCCAGGGCGTGGTGGTCCAGATGACGATCTGCGCCGGCTTGTCCAAGGCCGCCAGGCCGAAGGCCGCGGCCAGCTTGTCGGCATCCGCCACCGGGAAGCCGACGTCGATGGTCGGCGACTTCTTGTCGGCGTACTCGACCTCGGCCTCGGCCAGCGCCGAACCACAGTCGAAGCACCAGTTGACCGGCTTCAGGCCCTTGAACACGAAGTCCTGCTTGACCATTTCCGCGAGGGCGCGGATTTCGTTCGCCTCGTTGGCGAAATTCATGGTCTTGTAGGGGTTGTCCCACTCGCCGAGCACGCCCAGGCGGATGAAGTCGGCCTTCTGCCCTTCGATCTGCTCGGCCGCGTATTCGCGGCACAGTTCGCGGGTCTTGTCCGCCGGAAGATTCTTGCCGTGGGTGGTCTCGACCTTGTGCTCGATGGGCAGGCCGTGGCAATCCCAGCCCGGCACATAGGGCGCGTCGTAGCCCGCCAGGGTCTTGGAGCGGACAATGATGTCCTTGAGAATCTTGTTGACCGCGTGACCGATGTGAATGCTGCCGTTGGCGTACGGAGGGCCATCGTGCAGGACGAACTTCGGACGGTCGCCGCCAATGGCCCGCAGCTTCTGGTACAGACCGATGTCGTTCCAGAACTTCAGGGTTTCCGGCTCGCGCTGGGGCAGGCCGGCTTTCATTGGGAAGGCGGTTTCCGGAAGGTTTAGCGTCGCTTTGTAGTCGGTCATCTCAGGGCCTGTTCAGGATCTCTTCAATCAAGCGGTTGGCCCAGCCAGTAGGCCCGGGCGGCGGCGATATCCGCGAGAATCGCCGCCTTGAGTGCCTCCAGGGAGGCAAAACGCTGCTCGTCGCGCAGCTTCTGGTGGAAGGTCACCTGCAGATGCCGGCCGTATAGATCGCCGGCGAAATCGAGCAGGTGCACTTCCAGATGGGGACGGCCGTCGCCGTTCACCGAAGGGCGGGTGCCGATGTTCGCCACCCCCTGGCAACGCTGGCCATCGACCAGCGTACTGACCAGGTAGACCCCGTTCAACGGCGCCTTGCGCCGTTTCAGTTGAATGTTGGCCGTGGGCGAGCCCAGTTGCCGGCCGAGTTTCTGTCCATGCAGGACCCGTCCGCTCAGGCTGAAGGGACGCCCCAGAAGGCGCTCGGCGAGATGCAGGTCGCCCTCGGCCAGGGCCTGGCGGACCCGCGTGCTGCTCACCCGCACACCGTCCAGTTCGACGGTGGTGGCCGCCTCGACGGTGAACCCCTGCTCGCGACTGGCGTTCACCAGGAAGGCGAAGTCACCGGAGCGGTCGCAGCCGAAACGGAAATCGTCGCCCACTTCAAGATGCCGCACCGCCAGTCCATCGACCAGGACCTGGCGGACGAACTCGGCTGCCGACAGCTCGCGCAAGCGGCGGTTGAAGGCCAGGCAGAGCACCACGTCGACGCCCTGCCCACGCAGCAACTCGAGTTTCTCGCGCAGGCGGGTCAGGCGCACCGGCGCCGAATCGGGGGAGAAGAACTCGCGCGGCTGCGGCTCGAAAATCACCACGCAGCTGGGTACGCCCAGCTCCAGCGAGCGCTCGCGCAGACGCGCCAGGATAGCCTGGTGCCCGAGGTGGACGCCGTCGAAGTTACCGATGGTGGCGACGCAGCCCCCGGCCAGGGGCTGCAGGTTGTGTAGTCCGCGAAGCAGCTGCATAGCACGCTTATTGCTCAGAAAGTGGTCGATTATACGCGTACCGGGCGCCGGACAACAGGCAAAACGGCATGATCCCGCCGCCAGCCCGGACGCGCTTCACAGCACCGCCCGGCGGGAAAAGTCGCGCAGGCGGAAACCCAGCAGCGCGAGCATACCGAAATAGGCCAGGAGACCGGCAACCACCAGCAGGCCGAGGCGCAGGAATCGCTCCAGCATGGCGCCCTGCTCCCAGGCCGGCAGCCAGTGCATCGTGGCCAGCAGCACCGCCGACATCGCCAGCACCGCGACCACCAGCTTGACCAGGAACTTCGCCCAGCCCGGTTGCGGCAGGTACAGACGCTGCTTGCGCAGTTGCCAGTAGAGCAGGCCGGCATTCAGGCAGGCGGCCAGGCCGATGGACAGGGCCAGGCCGGCATGCTGAAGCGGGCCGATGAAGGCCAGGTTCATCAGTTGGGTGGAAACCAGGGTGAAGAGCGCGATCTTCACTGGCGTACGGATGTTCTGCTGGGCATAGAAGCCCGGCGCCAGAACCTTGACCAGGATGATGCCGAGCAGGCCGACGGAGTAGGCGACCAGCGCGCGCTGGGTCATCGCCGCGTCCACCGTGGTGAACTTGCCGTACTGGAACAGCGAGACGGTCAGAGGTTCGGCGAGGATCGCCAGGGCCAGCGAACACGGCAGCACCAGCAGGAAGCACAGGCGCAGGCCCCAGTCGAGCAGGCGCGAGTACTCATGGCGATCCTTGTTCGAATAGGTCTTCGCCAGCATCGGCAGGAGGATCGTCCCCAGCGCCACGCCCAATACGCCGGAAGGCAGCTCCATCAGGCGGTCGGCGTAGTACATCCAGGACACCGAACCGGCTGCCAGGAACGAGGCGAAGATGGTGTTGATGATCAGCGAGATCTGGCTCACCGAGACCCCCAGGATCGCCGGCAGCATCAGCTTCATCACCCGCCAGACGCCGCTGTCCCTGAGGTTCAGGCGCGGCAGCACGAGCATGCCGATCTTCCTCAGGTGCGGCAGTTGATAGAGGAGCTGCAACAGGCCGCCGGCCAGCACCGCCCAGCCCAGCACCATGACCGGCGGATCGAAATAAGGCGTGAGGAACAGCGCGAAGCCGATCATTGCGACGTTCAGCAGGGTCGGCACGAAGGCCGGCACCGAGAAGCGGTTCCAGGTGTTGAGGATCGCGCCGGCCAGGGACGACAGCGAGATCAGCAATATATAAGGAAAGGTCACCCGCAGCAGGTCGGTGGTCAGGGCGAACTTTTCCGGGGTATCGGCGAAGCCCGGCGCGGTGACCCAGATAACCCAGGGCGCGGCGAGGATGCCGAGCGCCGTGACCAGCGCCAGCACCAGCGTGAGCAAGCCGGAAACGTAGGCGATGAAGGTCCGCGTCGCCTCCTCGCCCTGCTGGTTCTTGTACTCTGCCAGGATCGGCACGAAAGCCTGGGAAAACGCCCCCTCGGCGAAGATCCGCCGCAACAGGTTGGGCAGCTTGAAGGCGACGAAAAAGGCGTCGGTGGCGAGGCCGGCACCGAAGATCCGCGCCAGGATGGTATCGCGGACGAAGCCGAGGACCCGCGACAGCATGGTGATGGAACTCACCGCCGCCAATGATTTGAGAAGATTCATGGATGTCGGGCTGCCGGCATGTCGAAATTGATCCTGTCCAAGACCGCGACCGGCCGGGCCGGTTCATCGCGCGAGTACGCCCTCGCCGCCGAACGGCGGTCCGCAAGGGCGCGCCGAGTGTAGAATGCGCGCCGGAATAAATCACCCGCAAGAAAGCAGGCGACATCCGTCGCCGATCTTTCCGGCCGCATGCGCAGCCCCTTGACAACCCCTGGAGGCGACGGCATTATTCGCGGCCTTAATTTGTTCGCTATTTACCCAGTTTTTTTCGAGGAGCTCGACGGTGGCCAACACACCTTCCGCCAAAAAACGCGCCAAACAGGCTGAGAAGCGTCGCAGCCACAACGCCAGCCTGCGCTCCATGGTGCGCACCTACATCAAGAACGTCGTGAAAGCCATCGACGCCAAGGACCTGGAAAAAGCCCAGGCCGCCTTCACCGCCGCTGTACCGGTGATCGACCGCATGGCTGACAAAGGCATCATCCACAAGAACAAGGCTGCTCGTCACAAGAGCCGTCTGAGCGGCCACATCAAGGCCCTCAGCACCGCTGCCGCCTAAGGCACGCCTTGCTCGAATAAAAAACCGGCCAATGGCCGGTTTTTTATTGCCCGCGACTCGCTCGCTTCAGCGAGCGGTCGGCCATGGCATGAGGGGAATCGCCGTCACCGCGTTCTGCGGACTACCTTCGATCACCCGGTCGCTGTAGACCAGATAGACCAAGGCATTGCGCTTGCGATCGAAGAAGCGCACCACCTGCATGCTTTTGAACACCAGCGAAGTGCGCTGCTTGAACACCTCTTCGCCATCCTTGAGTTCGCCACTGAACTGGATCGGCCCCACCTGGCGACAGGCGATCGACGCCTCGGCGCGATCCTCCGCCAGCCCCAGGCCGCCCTTGACCCCACCGGTCTTGGCGCGCGACAGATAGCAGGTCACGCCCTGCACCTTGGGATCGTCGAAAGCCTCGACGACAATCTTGTCGTTCGGCCCGACCCACTTGAACACCGTGGAAACCTCGCCGATCTCCTCCGCCCCGGCAAGCGCCGGCAACAGCAGCAGACCACCCAGCAACCCCGCGAGCTTGCGCATTCGCCCTCTCCTCAGACCAGAACCAGATTGTCGCGATGCACCAGCTCCGGCCCATCCACGTAGCCGAGCAAGGCCTCGATGGCATCCGTCGGCTGACCGAGGATCTTCTGCGCCTCCAACGCACTGTAGTTGACCAGGCCGCGCGCCACTTCGCGCCCGCCCTGGTCCACACAGACCACCATCTCGCCGCGACGGAAGCTGCCCTGGACCGCCTTGACCCCAACCGGCAACAGGCTCTTGTGATCCTGGCTCACCGCCTTCACCGCACCATCGTCCAGCACCAGGGTGCCGCGCATCTGCAAGTGGCCGGCCAGCCATTGCTTGCGCGCCGCCTTGCGACTGCGATCAGGGGTCAACAGGGTGCCGAGGCGTTCGCCGGCGCGCAGGCGGTCGAGGACACGCTCGATACGCCCGCCGACGATCACCGTATGCCCGCCGGAACGCGCCGCCAGGCGCGCCGCCCGCAGCTTGGTCTGCATTCCGCCGCGCCCCAGGGCGCCGGCACTGCCGCCGGCCACCGCATCGAGCTGCGGATCATCGGCACGCGCCTCGTAGATCAGTTGGGCATCGGGATTGTTGCGCGGATCGGCGTCGAACATACCGTCGCGATCGGTAAGGATCACCAGCAGGTCGGCCTCGACCAGGTTGGCCACCAGTGCCGCCAGGGTGTCGTTGTCGCCGAAGCGGATCTCGTCGGTGACCACCGTGTCGTTCTCGTTGATCACCGGGACCACGCCCAGCTCGACCAGGGTCCGCAGGGTGCTGCGGGCGTTCAGGTAGCGTTTGCGGTCGGAGAGGTCGTCATGGGTCAGCAACACCTGGGCGGTCTGCAGGCCATGCAGGGCGAAGCTGGACTCCCAGGCCTGCACCAACCCCATTTGTCCCACCGAGGCGGCGGCCTGGAGTTCGTGCATCGCGCTAGGTCGGGACACCCAGCCCAGGCGGCTCATACCGGCGGCGACGGCGCCGGACGACACCAGCACCAGCTCGATGCCGGCGCAATGCAGCGCCACCATCTGCTCGACCCAAACGGCCATGGCATTGCGATCCAGCCCACGGCCATCGGCCGTCAGCAGGGCGCTACCGATCTTCACCACCCAGCGCCGCGCGCCAGTCACCTTGTCCCGCATACCCTCAACCTTAGAAGCCCAGGCTTCGACTCTTCAGCCCCGCCGGCCCGCCCGGCGGGGTATCACGCCATCAGGGAACGTAGAAGATCTCCGGACCGTCGCCGTCGTCTTCCTCATCATCGAAATCATCGTCATCCACCGCACCGGCGTTCTTCAGACCCGAACGCCGCAGCGCGCGCGCATCGTCCAGGGCCTGCAGACGGGCCCGCGCCTCGTCCTCGATACGCCGGTCGAGTTCGGCCAGTTCCTCGGCATACTGCGGATCTTCTTCCAGGCGCAGGGTACGCTCGTCGAGATAGCGCATGATGTCCTGGCTGAGCGCCTCGGTGCCATCGCGCTCCAGGGCGGAGATCACATAGACCGGGCCTTCCCAGCCCAACCGCTCGATCACCGCCTGCTTGCGCGCCTCGCGCTCGGCCGGATCGAGGATCTGGTCCATCTTGTTCAGCACCAGCCAGCGCTCGCGCTCGGTCAGCGCCGGACTGAAGCGACCCAGCTCGCGAACGATGACCTCGGCGGCATCGGCCGGATCGCTTTCGTCCAGCGGCGCCATGTCCACCAGATGCAGAAGGATGCGAGTCCGCGCCAGATGCTTGAGGAAGCGAATGCCCAGCCCGGCGCCTTCGGCGGCACCTTCGATCAGGCCGGGAATGTCGGCGACCACGAAGCTCTTGTAGCGACCGACGCTGACCACGCCGAGGTTCGGCACCAGGGTGGTGAACGGATAGTCGGCCACCTTCGGCTTGGCCGCGGACACTGCGCGGATGAAAGTGCTCTTGCCGGCATTCGGCAGTCCCAGCAGGCCGACGTCGGCCAGCACCTTCAGTTCCAGCTTGAGGTCACGCGCCTCGCCCGGCTTGCCCGGGGTGGTCTGGCGCGGCGCCCGATTGGTACTGGATTTGAAACGGGTGTTACCGAGGCCGTGCCAGCCGCCCTGAGCGACCATCAGCCGCTGACCGGGCTCGGTCAGGTCGCCGATGATTTCCTGGGTATTGGCGTCGATCACGGTGGTACCGACCGGCACCGGCAGGATCAGGTCGTCGCCCTTGGCCCCGGTGCAGTCCTTGCTGCCGCCGTTCTCGCCGCGCTGGGCATCGAAACGGCGGGTGTAGCGATAGTCGACCAGGGTGTTCAGGTTGACGTCGGCTTCCAGATAGATGGAACCGCCGTCGCCACCGTCGCCGCCGTTGGGACCGCCCTTTTCGATGAACTTCTCGCGACGAAAGCTCATGAGGCCATTGCCGCCGTCACCGGCTTTCACGTGGATTGATACTTCATCGACGAATTTCATGGATACGCCTCCCACCACGAGGGCGGGTTAACAGAAAAAAACATAGGATACAGGATGCCCCGAAAGCAGGGCACGGCCGGAAGCCGGCGCAGAAACAAAAAAGCCCCGTCGCGAGACAGGGCTTTTTCAGCGAGCTATTGCTTAGGCAGCAACGATGCTCACGTATTTGCGACCAAAGGCGCCTTTGGTCTCAAACTTGACCACGCCGTCCACTTTCGCGAACAGGGTGTGGTCCTTGCCCAGGCCAACGCCGTAACCGGCGTGGAATTTGGTGCCGCGCTGACGAACCAGGATGTTGCCAGCCTTTACAGCCTGGCCGCCGAACAGTTTCACGCCAAGGCGTTTACTTTCTGAGTCGCGGCCGTTGCGGGTAGAACCGCCAGCTTTTTTGTGTGCCATGAGTCATATCCTCCAGAAAGGAATTAGGCCTGAATGCCGGTGATCTTGATTTCAGTGAACCACTGGCGGTGGCCCTGACGCTTCATGTGGTGCTTACGACGGCGGAACTTGATGATGCGGACCTTGTCGTGACGGCCGTGGGAAACCACTTCAGCGGTAACCTTCGCACCTTCGACGACCGGCAGGCCGATTTTCACGTCTTCGCCATTGGCAACCAGCAGGACGCGGTCGAAATCGATCGCTTCGCCGGTAGCGACGTCGAGTTTCTCGACCTTGAGGAATTCGCCTTCGGTGACCTTGTGCTGCTTGCCACCGGTAACAATCACTGCGTACATGTGTATCTCCGTTAAACCTGCTCACCCGACGCTTTATAGAAGTAGGAATCGGCCGGCATGGCTGCATGGGGTCGGATCGGACGCCCGTGCAATTGCGTAAGGCAGGGTATGCCAAGGAAGTTCAGGGCCCGCGATTGTACGGAAAGGTCCAGGCCGAGGCAAGTGCCACGGGCCTTTCCTTGACAGTCCCCCCCCTGCCACCTAGCATGCCGCGCAATCTTTGTGGAGCTATTGTCACTGATGCAACCCCAGGCCTTCTACCGCGTGGTGGCGGAAGATTTCACCGCCGTCGACGGGATCATCCGTCGCCAACTCACCTCCCGCGTTCCCCTGGTGGAAAAGATCGGCGACTACATCATCTCCGCCGGCGGCAAGCGCCTGCGCCCGCTGCTGGTCCTGCTCGCCGGCAAGACCCTGGGCTACAAGGGCGACGACCTCTGCCTGCTGGCCGCCACCATCGAATTCCTGCACACCTCCACTCTGCTGCACGACGACGTGGTCGACGCCTCCGGCCTGCGCCGCGGCCGCTCCACCGCCAATGCCCTGTGGGGCAACGCGCCGAGCGTGCTGGTAGGCGACTTCCTTTATGCCCGCTCCTTCGAAATGATGGTCGAGCTGGGTTCCATGCCGGTCATGCGCATCATATCCCAGGCCACCCGGGTGATCGCCGAGGGCGAAGTGCTGCAATTGTCCAAGGTACGCGACGCCAGCACTACCGAAGAGACCTACATGGAAGTGATCCGCGGCAAGACCGCGATGCTTTTCGAGGCCTCGACCCACAGCGCCGCCGCGCTGTGCCAGGCCGGCGAGGAACAGTCCGAGGCACTGCGCCGCTTCGGCGACTACCTGGGAATCGCCTTCCAGCTGGTGGACGACCTGCTCGACTACCGCGGCGACGCCGCGACCCTCGGCAAGAACGTCGGCGACGACCTCGCCGAAGGCAAGCCCACCCTGCCGCTGATCGTCACCATGCGCGACGGCACCGAGGAACAGGCCGCGCTGGTACGCAAAGCCATCCAGCAAGGTGGCAGCCAGGACCTGGAGAGCGTCTGTGCCGCCGTCGAGGCAGCCGGCGCCCTGGACTATACCGCCAACCTCGCCCGCGACTACGCCGCCCGCGCCATCGCCTGCCTGGATACGCTGCCGGACAACGAATACCGCTCCGCCCTGGTCGAACTCAGCGAATTCGCTGTCGCCCGTACCCACTGAACCGGGCTCGACTTGTGACGAACGCCGCCGTTTTCACGGCGGCGTTTTCGTTTTGCGACGAAAGGCACGATCAAGACTTGCTATTAAGATAATAAGAATTATTCTCATCTCACAGTCTTGTCACGGAGATGAGCGCCATGACTTATTTGATCGATGCCTGGCTTGATCGGCCACACCCCTACCTGCGGATCCTGCACCGGGAAACCGGGGAAATCTGCGCAGTCCTGGAAGAAGACGCGCTGGACGAACTGCGTGACCAGGGCGGCCTGGACCTGCACGAGTTGAACTCGAGCGAACCGCTGATCCTCAAGGAGCTGGTACGCAACCTGTTCCTCTTCTGCTACGCCCGCGCCCTGCGCTGAGCCTTTGCGATGACGCCAGGACGCGTCATCCGTGCGCCGCTGCCCGGGAGGCGGATCGCACGAACGGAGGCAAAGGCGCCTCCGGCCGGTTCCGGGAAGGTCACGGACGACCTTCCCGGAGTCACTTTCCTCATGTCCCGTTCTTTCCGCAACGCCTCGCCCGAGCACGCCGGCAGCCCCTCGCCGCGATAGGGATTCCTGCCTGATCCACATCAAGCCGACCTCGCCTGAAAGCCGTTACAACAGCGGCGTGACCGTCGTCCTGTCGACGGCCGCATAACGAAAAAAAGAATGGACCGTGGCCGAGGGGACCGCCCCAGGCCTACGCCTAAGGATGAGGAAATGCCTGCTTCTTTCCCGCGCCTCGGCTTGCTCGGCGCGCTGTGCTCCATCGTTCCCCTGCTCCATGCCAGCGAACCGACCACGGACGCTGCGCTCATCGAAAAAGGCCGCTACGTGGCCCAGCTCGGCGACTGCATCGCCTGCCATACCGGCCCGCAGGGCGCGCCGATGGCCGGCGGCCTGGAGCTGAAGACGCCAATGGGTACCATCTACTCGACCAACATCACTCCCGACCGGGAGACCGGCATCGGCCGCTACAGCTTCGAAGAGTTCGACCGCGCCATGCGCAAGGGGGTGACCGCCGAGGGAGTGAATCTCTATCCGGCGATGCCCTACCCGTCCTACGCCAAGATCAGCGAAGAAGACATGCGTGCGCTGTACGCCTACCTGATGCACGGCGTGCAACCCGTCACCCAGGCGAATACGCCGAGCGCGATGAGCTGGCCGTTCAACCAGCGCTGGGGCCTGTCGCTGTGGAACTGGGCGTTCCTCGACGACGCGCCGTTCACCCCCTCCAGCGACGCGGACCCGGCGATCAACCGCGGCGCCTACCTGGTACAGGGACTCGGCCACTGCGGCGCCTGCCATACTCCGCGCGGCATCGCCTTCCAGGAAAAAGCCATGAGCGAAGCCGGTCGTTCCGGGCAGCTCTACCTCGCCGGCGAAACCGTCGAACAATGGCAAGCGCTGAGCCTGCGCAACCTGTGGACGGTGGAGGACACCGTGCAGTTGCTGAAGACCGGGCAGAACCGCTTCGCCACGGTGTCCGGCAGCATGACCGATGTCATCCACCACAGCACCCAGCACTTCAGCGACGACGATCTGCTGGCCATCGCCAGCTACCTGAAGTCCCTGCCGGCCGGCAAGGACGACCTGCCCATGCCCGACAGCGAACGCCCACTGGCAGCACCGGTCGACCTGTACAGCTCGCGGGGCGGTCTCGGCTACGCGCAGTTCTGCTCCGACTGCCACCGCAAGGACGGCAGCGGCGTCCCGGGTATGTTCCCGCCGCTGGCCGGCAACCCCACGGTCGCTTCGGCCAACCCGAGCACGCTACTGCATATCACCCTTACCGGCTGGAAAACCGCGGAGACCGCAACCCACTCGCGGGTCTACACCATGCCCGGCTTCGCCCAGCTGGAAGACCGCGAAATCGCCGAGATCCTCAGCTTCGTCCGCAGCAGTTGGGGCAACCAGGGTTCGTCGATCGATGCCGGCCAGGTGAAGAAACTGCGCCAGCGGATCGAGGCCGGCAACGGCCCGGCCACGACCTTCGTCTCTCCACGCCTGGCGGACATGCTCGCGGCGCCGAACGCCGAACAGGTGGTACGCGGCATGCGCCTGCACCTGGAGACCCGCGAGCTGCTGCCGGCGAACGTCGGCAACCAGTTGAACTGCACCAGTTGCCACCTGAACGCCGGAACCGTAGCCGACGGCTCGCCCTTCGTCGGCGTCTCGGCGTTCTTCCCCAGCTACGCGCCCCGGGCGGGCAAGGTCATCGGCCTGGAGGAACGCATCAACGGCTGCTTCCGGCGCTCGATGAACGGTAAGCCTCTGCCACCGGACTCTGCCGACATGCAGGCGATGGTGGCCTACTTCGACTGGATGAAGAACAACACCCGGCCGCAGGACAAGGTCGCCGGCCGCGGCGTCGGCAAGGTCGACCCGGCGCTGAAGCCCGACCCGGAGAACGGCCGCAAGGTCTACGCCCGACAATGCGCGGTGTGTCATGGCGAGAATGGCGAGGGGCTGAGGAACAGTGCCGGCGAGATGCTCTTCCCACCGCTGTGGGGCGACGAGTCGTTCAATATCGGCGCCGGCATGGCGCGGACCTTCACCGCTGCCGCCTTCGTCAAGCACAACATGCCGATCGGCTTCCAGGAACGCTTCCCGCTCGGCCAGGGCGGCCTCAGCGACCAGGACGCAGTGGACGTCGCGGAGTACTTTTCGCACCAGCCGCGCCCGGATTTCCCGGACAAGATCAAGGACTGGCCGAAGGACAAGCGTCCGCTGGATGCCCGCTACTGATGCCGCCATGAAAAACGCCCCGTCGATGCGTCGACGGGGCGTTTCGCTCCTTCCTGGGGCCGATGCGCCTCAGAGGATTTCCAGCAGTTCGACGTCGAACACCAGCACGCTGTGCGGGGGAATGCTGCCGACGGCCTGGCCGCCATAGGCCAGTTCGCTCGGTACGTGCAGGCGCCACTTGGAGCCGGCGTTCATCAGTTGCAGCGCTTCGACCCAGCCGGCGATCACGCCGCCCACCGGGAACTCGGCCGGCTGGCCGCGCTGGTAGGAGCTGTCGAATACGGTGCCGTCGATCAGGGTGCCGTGGTAGTGGGTGCGCACGGTATCCTCGCGGGAAGGCTTGGCGCCCTCGCCAGTGCTCAGCACTTCGAACTGCAGGCCCGAGGGCAGCACGGTCACGCCTTCGCGCTTGGCGTTCTCGGCCAGGTAGGCGCGGCCTTCGCCAGCGGCGGCTTCGGCCTTGGCCTGGGCTTCGGCCTGCATGCGCTCGCGGATCACCTGGAAGCTGGCCGACAGCGCCTCGCCGGAAACCCGGCTGTCGATACCTGCGAACGCATCGGACAGGCCGGCCAGGACTGCGTCCAGGGTCATGCCCGGAACCGGATTCTCGCGCAGTTGGTCGCCCAGTTGACGGCCGATGCCGTAGCTGACACGGGCTTCGTCAGTGGTCAGGTTGAGTTCGCTCATGGCGCTGCTCCGCTGTGGGGTCGAAAAAGGGCGGCCAGCCTAGCACAGAAGGCCCTTCCCCCCTACCGGCGCAGCCGCTTGTGCTCAACCCTGGCGGATCGACAGCGGCAGCCCGCCGATAAACGAACCCGACTCGGCCAGGAGTCCACACATCTCGTCATCGACATCGGCGCACACCAACTCCACCGGAACCCTGTCCAGCCCGCGCAGTACCTGGCGCGCATGCTCCACGGAGCGCAGGCTGACCGGCTGGCCGAGATCGTCCTCCACCGGATAGGCGCGGTCGCCCATCTGCGCCTCCAGGACATAGATGCCGCCCTCCAGCGACACCAGGTGCAAGGCGTCGATATGTCCGGCCTGGACCCGGCCGGCGAGATCCTGCATGTTCATCGCGAACCTCTCGAGGTTGCGCAGGCAGCGGAAGCCTCCAGGTTTCCGCCAACCGCCTCGGTCCCGACAGCGCCGGCCCGATTCCCGGCATCGTCCGGCCGGCAGGCCCCGACGATGCGAAGGACGCCCGCTCCCGGCGTCCGCCCGATATCACAGGAAAGTCTTGCCCAGGCGGCAGGCAACGCAAGCCGGAAACGCCGCCGCCCGTCCGTTTTACAACGGCCGGGCGGCGCGAGCGAAACACTGGAGAGGGTCGTCAGTGACGGGTCTGCTTATCCAGGTAGCCCATGGCGAACGCCGAGAGCACGAAGGTCATGTGGATGATCACGTACCACATCAGCTTGTTGTCCGGCACATTCTTCGCGTCCATGAAGATGCGCAACAGGTGGATCGAAGAGATCGCCACGATGGAGGCGGCCACCTTGTTCTTCAGCGAGCCGGAATCCATCTTGCCCAACCAGCTGAGCTTTTCCTTGCCTTCGTCGATGTCCAGTTGCGAAACGAAGTTCTCGTAGCCGGAGATCATCACCATGACCAACAGGCCGCCAACCAGAGCCATGTCGATCAGTGAGAGCAGGACCAGGATCAGGTCGGCCTCGGCCATCGCGAAGATGTTCGGGATGACGTGGAATATTTCCTGGAAGAACTTGATGGTCAACGCCAGCAGCGCCAGCGACAGGCCCATGTAGATGGGAGCCAGCAGCCAGCGCGAGGCGTACATGGCGTTTTCGAAAAAGCGTTCCATGGTCTCTTGTGTGTATGTGCAGGGGAAAATGGGGCGGCGAGTATAACGCAGCGGCCGGCGGTTTTTATCCAGAAAATCTGTGGATAAATATGTGCACCGAGCCGGGATGGATCCCGCCAGCGATGATGGCACGGGGCCTCGGCCGGATTGCTCAGGCTTTGCCCAGGCGCCGCTCAGGATTCCGGGCGAAACAGGTAGTCGCCGACATGCGGCCGTCGTTCGCCATTGAGTCGGCGCAGTTCGCCCTGCAGATGCAAGCGCCAGATCGGCGGGTCGACGGCTTCGATATAGCCTTGCTGGGCCAGGCAGTCGGCAATCGCCTGCAACACCCCTTCGGCCACCAGCGGTCCGTGGAAGGGGCCCTGGGCCTTGATCGCCGAAGGCTGGGAGCCGGACATGCCGGCGGCGCAAAGCAGGGTCCAGAGTCCGTTCTCTCCGGCCAGCGGCCTGACCACGCATTCGATTCGCGTGGTCAGCCCCAGACAAGGGCGGATGAGGCAGAGGTTACGCGGCATGGCGGCATCCTCACGGGGGTTCCCAGTTTTGAGCCTACACCTGCCGCCAGGTTCCGCATAGCGCCGGCGGGAACTTGTCCACAGGGCTGAAACGCACGAGGGCGGGGCTTTCCAGCCCCGCCCTCGACAGGTTCCGACAGCGCGCCAGGCTCAGTCCTTCTTCGCCGCGGCCTTGTCCTTCGCCGCGACGGTCTCTTTCTCCGCCGGTTTGTCCTTTTCCTTGTCGTCCTCTTCCATGCCGAGTTCGGATATCTCCTGCAAGCGCGCCACGACCAGATCGTTCACGCTGCCTTTCGGGAAGCGTCCCTTCTCGTCCTGGGCACCGACCGGCTTGCCCACCAGCAGCGCCAGCGCCTCGTCCACCTCGCGCACCGCGTAGACGTGGAACTGCCCGGCGCGCACCGCCTGCAACACGCGCTCGTCGAGCATCAGGGTAGTGACGTTGGCGCGCGGGATGATCACACCCTGCTCGCCGGTCAGGCCGCGCGCTTCGCAGAGGCGGAAGAAGCCCTCGATCTTCTCGTTGACGCCGCCGACCGCCTGCACCTCGCCGAACTGGTTGATCGAGCCGGTAATGGCGAAGCACTGCTTCAAGGGCGTCCGCGACAGCGCCGAGATCAGCGTGCAGACCTCGCCCAGCGAGGCGCTGTCGCCGTCCACGTAGCCGTAGGATTGTTCCAGGGCGATGCTGGCGGAGATTTCCAGGGGGAACTCCTGGGCGTAGCGGCTACCCAGGTAGCCGGTAAGGATCATCACGCCCTTGGAGTGGATCGGCTGGCCGAGGTTGACTTCGCGCTCGATATCGACGATGCCGCTGCTGCCCGGATAGACGGTCGCGGAAATCCGCGCCGGCACGCCGAACACCGAGTCGCCCACCTCCAGCACGGTCAGTCCGTTGCACTTGCCGACCGCGGCGCCAGCGGTGTCGATCAGGATGATCCCCGCCAGCATGTCGTCGAGGATCCGCGCCGACACTCGTCCGGTGCGGGTCTGCTTGGCCTTGAGGGCACGCTCGATGTGGCCGAGCTGGATCACCTCCTCGTTCGCCAGCTGACGGATGAAATCGGCTTCGCTGACCAACTGGAACAGGTCGCCGATCCGTGCCGAAAGCCGCCCCTGGTGCTCGGCCAGGCGCGCGCTGTAGGTCGCCAGTCGCGCCACCGCCGCGCCGCTGAGGGGCGCCATGCCCTCTTCCGAGGTGCGCGTCTTGAGCAACTGGGCGAACTGTTCGAGGCTGTCCTCGCCCAGCGGGATGTCCTCGTCGAAGTCCACCAGCACCCGGAACATCTCCTGGAAGTCCGGATCGAGGTCCTGCAGGGTGTAGTAGATCTGCCGCGAGCCGATGATGATCACCTTCAGTTGCAGCGGGATCACCTGGGGGGTCAGGGAAACCGCAGCCAGGCGGCCGAGTTCGGCCAGCGGCGACTCCATCTTCAACTGGCGCGACTGCAGGGCACGCTTGAGCGCGTCCCAGACGAACGGCTCGCCAAGCATCTTTTCCGCTTCCAGGATCAGGAAGCCGCCGTTGGCCCGGTGCAGCGCCCCCGGACGCAACTGCCGGTAGCTGGTGTAGAGCGCCCCCTGGTCCGAGCTGTACTCGATGCGGCCGAACAGGTTGTCGTAGGTCGGGTGCGACTCGAACACCACCGGCGCGCCGCTGGTCGCGTGGTGGACGATGGCCTGGTTCGGCGCGTACTGCTCGATCAGCCCTTGCTTGCGCTGGGCGTCGGTGCGGCTGTCGTCGACCAGTTGGTCGACCACGGTCTTCAGCAGGTTCAGTTGCATCGCCTGCAGGTAGGCGCAGACGCCCGGGTTGTTGTTGTACTTCTCCACCAGAGGCGCCAGCAGGGGCTGCAGGGCCAGGGTGATGGTTTCCTCGTTGAGCTCGCGCAACTGGTTGCTCGACTCGCGCTTCCACTGCGGCAGGCTCGCCAGTTCCTCGTTGAGGTACTCCTCGAGGGCGGCGATATCCTTGTGGAAACGCTCGCGCTCGGCTTCGGGCAACTGGGCGAATTCGGCCTCATCGAGGGCCTTGCCGTCCTTCATCGGGGTGAAGGCGACGTTGGCGCTGTCGCGGTACAGCGCCACGTCCTTCTCCAGGGCGCGCCGCTCCACCGAGTCCAGGGCGCGGTCGTAGCGCTGGTTGAAAGCGCGGTCGACGGCGTTCTTCTTCTGCTGGTAGGCCGGATGCTCGAAGACCGCCGGGAAGGTCGACATCAGGTTGTCGATCAGACGGTCGATGTCGGCGCTGAATTCGGTCGCGCTGCCCGGCGGCAGCTCGATCACCCGAGGTTCGCGCGGCTCGTCGAAATTGTTCAGGTAGACCCAGTCGGAGGGCGTGGCGACGCGCTTGCCCTCGGCTTGCAGATAGCGTTTGACGAAGGAGAAGCGTCCGGTCCCCGGCTCGCCCATGACGAATACGTTGTAACCCGGACGCGGCATCGCCACACCGAACTGCAGCGCCTCGACCGCACGCTCCTGGCCCAGCACGCCGCGGAAGGGCTCCAGGTCATCGGTGGTGTCGAAGGCGAATTGCTCGGGAGCGAACGGGCGGGTCAGTTCTTCTGGCGCCAGGCGCAGGCCGGCAGCGACGGAATCGGGCATCGGGAATCCTTGCATCGGGCGGCAGATCGCCGCGGGGTGTCGTCGCCCGCATTCTCCCCCCAGCCTCGCGCCACTGACAAGGCGCGGATGCCGCTATCTCACCGATGTACCAGGTCGGCGCAGCGCAGGCAGTATTCCGCCGCAGGCAGGGCGGCCAGGCGCGCCGGTTCGATAGCCTCGCCACAGCGCTCGCACTGGCCATAGCGACCTTCCGCCAGGCGCAGGCGGGCCAGGCCGACCTGGCGCATCCCCGCCTCCGCCTCGGCGAGCAGGCCTTCGAGCACTTCGTCGTTCTGGCGCTGCACCGCCTGCTCGGCAAAGTCCGGCGAATGGCTGCGCGCCAGGTCCCGGCGGATCGCCGCGGCGCGTGCCGCGTACTCGGTCGCCAGGGTTTCCAGGGCGGTAGCGGGGTCGAAAGCGCTCATATCCACCTCCTGCATGAGGAACGGCTGACCAAGGCCGGTTTCGCTCAGACCGACCAGAACTTTCCCAAGTCTGGACGGTTCCAAGCGGATTGCCGCTGACGCCGGTCAATTTTCGCCCGGCATTGCGCGCTGCCACCCATTCGGTGCCTTGACACCCCGGTGGCATTCCGAAAAGCTCACGGCGTCGCTGGCCCGCTCCAGATGGCTCCGATCCACCTCAAGAGAGAACAAACGATGAAACGGATTCTGCTCGGTACCCTGTTCGCCGCCGCCTCCTTCAACGCTTTCGCCGACGCTCCCGGTGGCGCCGGCTGCGGCTGGGGCAACATGCTCTTCAAAGGCCAGCGCGGCGTGGCCACCCACGTGGTCGCGGCGACCACCAACGGCACTTCCGGCAACAACACCTTCGGCATGACCACCGGCACCAACGGCTGCCATACCAACGGCGCGCTGTCCTATGGCGGCAAGCCCCTGCTGGTGCTCGGCAGCATGATGGACGAGCTGTCCGAAGACATGGCCAAGGGCAATGGCGAAGCGCTGACCACCTATGCCGTGGTGCTGGGCGTGCAACCGCAGGACCGCGAGCACTTCGCCGCCGTCACCCATGAGCATTTCTCCGAGATCTTCAACAAGTCCGACGCCACCGCCGCCGACGTCTATGCCAACACCCAGGCGATCCTGAAACAGGACGCCCGCCTGGCCAAGTACGCCGAGCAGGCCTGAGCCTCGCCGCCTGCCCGTTCGCGGGCAGGCCCCTTTCCCCAAGCATTAAGCCTTGCCGATGCCGAAACGCCTGTTGCCCTGGATGGCGCTGTGCGCCTGCTCCCCCCTTCTGGCTGCGCCCACGGTTCCCGAGGCCCGCCTCCAGCAACTGGCCGCCGATCCCTACTGGATCGCCCTCGGCCACTACGAACGCGGCAAGCTCGGCGGTTGGCGCAGCTACGTCGACGACGAGCGGTTCTTCCTCGCCGACAACGGCGAGAGCCACCCGGACGCCGAACTGGCGGCCACGCTAAAGGCGCTCTATGCCTCGCCCAGCCTTGGCGACAAGCACGCTCAGTGCGTCTACCCGGCGCGCACCCGCTGGCTGCGCCAGCAACTGCAACTCGACGACCTGCCGCAGCCGCAGTGCGGCGAATACGACAACTGGTACCGCGACATCAACCCGCACAGCGCGGTGCTGGTGTTCCCCGCGGCCTACCTGAACAGCCCGTCGTCGATGTTCGGCCACACCCTGCTGCGCATCGACCAGGCCGACGTCACCAGCAACAACACTGCCCTGCTCAGCTACGCGCTGAACTTCGGCGCCTACATCGAAGGCATGGACAACAGCATCCTCTATGCCTGGAAAGGCCTGATGGGCGGCTATCCCGGCCTGTTCGCGCTGGTCCCGTACCGGGAGAAGCTGGCCGAATACAGCCGCCTGGAGAACCGCGACCTCTGGGAATACAAGCTGAACCTGACGCCCGAGGAGACCGGGCGCATGGTCGAACACGTCTGGGAACTCAAGCAGGTCCGCTTCGACTACTACTTCTTCGACGAGAACTGTTCGTTCCGCCTGCTCGAACTGATGGAGATTGCCCGCCCGGGCATCGAGCTGACCGAGCAGTTCCCGCTTACCGCGATCCCCACCGACACCGTCCGCGCGGTGAAGAACGCCGGGCTGATCGAGCGCATCGACTACCGGCCGTCGCGCGAGAAGGAACTGCTCGCCCGCGCCGAACCGCTCGACCATGCCGAGCGCGACTGGGCCAAGCGCCTGGCGGACGACGACAGCCTGCTCGACGCTCCCGACTTCAAGGCCCTGCCGATGCCGCGCCAGGCGCTGATCCAGGACGCCGCCTTCCGCCTGGTGCGCTACCGCGCCACCGGTCAGGCGCGTGACAGCGGCATCGCCTCGCGCAGCTACAACCTGTTGCGTGCGATCAACCGCAACCCGCCGCCGGACCTCCAGGTCGAGCGCCCCGGCCAGCCGGAAGACGGCCACGAGTCACGGACCTGGCAGTTCGGCGTCGGCAGCCGCGATGACCGCGCCTTCGCCGAGTACGGCCTGCGCATGGCCTACCATGACCTCGCCGATAACGCCTATGGCTTCCCCCTCGGCGCGCAGATCGAGATCGGCCAGCTCAAGCTGCGCCAGTACGAAGGCAACCGCTGGCAGCTGCAGAATCTCGACCTGGTCACCATCCGCTCGCTGACCCCGCGCAACCAGTTGCTCAAGCCGCTGTCCTGGCAGGTCGCCGGCGGCCTGGAGCGGGTGCCGGGCGAGGACGGCGACGAAAACCTGGTCAGCCACCTGAACGGCGGCGCCGGCGGCAGCTGGATGTTCGGCGACGACCTGCTGCTCTACGCCATGGGCACCGCGCGGATCGAGAACAACAGGGACTTCGCCGCCGCCATCGCCCCGGCGGTGGGCTTCGACAGCGGCCTGCTGTGGCGCAACCCGCTGGGCAACCTGACCCTGGAGGCCAAGGGCGACTACTTCCACAACGGTGAAGTGCGCCGCAGCCTGGGCTTCGTCCAGCAGGTGGAGCTGGGCCGCGACCTCGGCCTGCGCCTGAGCGCCGAACGCGAGTTCAGCCATGTCGGCAAGCCGATCAACGAGGTGAAGCTGGAGCTGCGCTGGTACTACTACTGAGCCAGCCTCCGGCGCACCTCCATCAGGGCGAAGCCGAGCAGGTTGAGGCCTTGCCAGGTCGCCGGCTCGGCTGCCAGGGGATCGCTCGCGGCCAGGCCGATGCCCCAGATCGCGTCCACCGGGCTGGCCTCGACCAGCACCCGGTCGGCGGTGCCCAGAAGGTATTTCTTCAGCGAAGCGTTCTGGCCGAACTTGCCGAGGTTGCCTTCGATCACGATTCCCACCCGCTCGGCGTTCCAGCGTGCCTCGTCGAAGCCGGCGACTTCGCGGCCGAGGGCCTTCGCCTCGCCTGGGCTGCGCGCCGCCAGGATGCGCTCGAGCAACCTAGGGTCGTCGAACAAGCGTGCCTTGGCCGCCATCATGTAATGCTCGGCGCTGGGGTAGCGCACCCCGTCGAGCTTGAACGAAGCCTCGTACCACTGGCTGAAACAGCTCTTGCCGACCTTGTCATCCGCCGCCGGGCGATGTCCCCAGAAATACAGGTATTTGAAGCTTTCGCCGGCCGCGCAGCGCTGGCGCAGTCGCTCGACGTCCATTATCTCGCTCATCGGCATTCGTCCCTGGAGCCCGTGAAAAGACGCCAAGGATATCCCGAAGTGGTGTTCAGGCGCGTATCTGCGCCCAGTCCAGGCCGAAACGCGCCAGGTACTTGCGCAGCCGGTCGGCGTCGTTGGGGTTGCGCTTGTCCTGGCGCGAAACGGCGAACAGCCGGCGTCCCGCCTCGGAAAGGGTCTTAGCCCCGCGGCACACCTCCAGCACCGCCTGCAGTTGCAGGCGGTCGAACAGATCCAGGGCCTCCATCCGCTGCCCCAGCAGATCGGCCAGTGGCTCCCGGCCCGCATCGAGCCCCCAGGCCTGGCGCAGGCGGAGGATCTCCTCCTCGACCAGCGCCTCGTCGATCCGCCCGCTGTCGGCCAGGGTCGCCATCCGTGTGATGGAAGCCGACAGCTCGCGGAAGTTGCCGGCCCAGCGCGCTTCGCTGGAACCGGCGAAGGCCAGGTAGCGACGCTTGGCCTCCAGGTTGAAACGCACCTGCCGCCCTTGCTCGCGGGCGTGCCGCTCCAGTTCGAAGTCGATGTTCGGCTCGATGTCCTCGCGGCGTCCAGCCAGGCCCGGCAGCTCGAAGGTCCAAAGGTTGATGCGGGCGAACAGGTCCTCGCGGAACAGGCCTTCGGCCACTCGTCCGCGCAAGTCGCGGTGGGTCCCGGCGATAAGCTGGAAGTCGCTCTCCACCTCACGGTCCGAACCCAGCGGGAAGAAGCGCTTCTCTTCGATAGCCTTGAGCAGCATCGCCTGTTCGTCGGCGCCCAGCTCGCCGATCTCGTCGAGGAACAGCATGCCACCGTCGGCTGCGCGCAGCAGGCCTTCGCGCGCATTCTGCGCGCCGGTGAAGGCGCCCTTGACGTGACCGAACAGTGCCGACATCGCGCCGTCGCCGCGCAAGGTGGCGCAGTTGACCTCGACGAAACGCCCGTCGAGCTGGTGCCGGCTGCGCTTGAGTTCATAGATGCGCCGGGCGAGGAACGATTTGCCGGCACCGGTCGGCCCCACCAGCAGCATGGGTGCCCGCGAACGCACGGCGACCCGCTCGATCTGCTCGATGGAGCGGTTGAAAGCGGCATTGCGCGTGGCGATTCCCGACTTGAGCAAAGCCAGGCTTTCCTCCTGTTCGCGGCGGAACCGCGAGGCGATGCGGTCGTAGCGGGACAGGTCGAGGTCGATCAGCGTCGCCGAGCCCTCGGGATGGCGCGCCTCGTCCTTGCGCCGCGACGGCGAGGTCTGCACCAGCCGGGCCGGCAGGTAGCGCGCCTCGGTAAGGAGGAACCAGCAGATCTGCGCGACATGGGTCCCGGTGGTGATATGCACCAGGTAGTCCTCGCGCTCGGTGTCGAAGGGGTAGGCGCTGACGAAATCGTGCAGGGCGCCATAGACCTCCTCGAAGTCCCAGGGGTTGCGCAGTTCCATCTGCTGCAGGCGGACCTCGGTATGCGGCGACACCGCGGCGATGTCGGCGCGAATCCGCTCGGCCAGGCCGAGGTCGCGGGCGTCGTTGCCGTGGATCAGTTCGAGGCGGTCGATCAGCAGGTCCGGCTGCTGGCACAGGCCGATGCTCGGCCGCCACTTTTGCCAGCGCGCCGCGCCCTTGCCGAGACGGTCGAGGGTGGCGCCGATGAAGCCGATGGCGACCGTGCGTTTCATCACTGCTTATCCTTCAAGATAAAGATCGATATGAAAATATATAGAAATAGCCAGGCATCTCTCCATCGAATTCGCCGACGAAGCGCAATAAAAAATTTATTCACCTTTAAAATCAAACAGTTAATCAAGAAACAGTCTCATCGATAAAAACCTGGCACGCCGCTCGCTATATCCATTTCGACCGCATCGCCCATGCAGGCCGACGGGTCGGGACTCCAGTCCCGCCGGTGCCCGAGCCCACCCCTGGTGTCGGCGTCGTGCATGCCGCCCGCAACAACGACGGTCATTCGCGAATGACGGCAATGCCGCTTCGCGGTTCGATAGCTCAGCCTGGTAGAGCAACCATCCACGAAATGGTCTGTCGCGGGTTCGACTCCCGCTCGAACGTTGCCTTAACGGCAATCACTCAATGGCAACACCCGCCGGTGTGGCCGAGGCGAACTGCGCAAGCGGCCAGGAAGGCCGGACAACGCAAGGGAGCCGAAGCCGCCGCCGGCCCGTCCGGCCCGCGGTTCGGGCACGGGGCAAGGCAGGCCGGGGATCGAGGGAATCGATCGTATGGACAGGACGTCCGCCAGGCCAACCTCCTCCGCGCTCCACCCACGACGCTCGACGGGCCGGCAACACCGGCACCACGGAAGAATGAAAGGAATGAAGAGATGAAAATGCTGAAGCGCTTTATCGTGAAGAAGAACGAACGCGGCCTGCTGTATTCCGAAGGCGACTTCCTCGCCGTGCTCGAACCGGGCACCTACCGCCGCTTCGATCCGTACGACCGCCTGAGCCTGGAAAGCTTCAGCCTGAACACCCCGCAGTTCGAACACCGCCTGGCCGGCTACCTGCGGCAGAGCGAACCGCAACTGGTGGAGCGCTACTTCACCCGGATGGACCTGGGCGACAACGAGGCCGGCCTGCGCTACGAGGACGGCGTGCTGGTGGAGTTGCTCGCACCGGGCAGCCGCCGACTGTACTGGAAAGGCCAGACCGAGCAGCGCCTGGAGCGCATCGACCTGACCCAGGACTATCGATTGTCCGCCGCGCTGGTCGCCCAGTTGCACCAGCCGAACCTGCGCGACCGCGCCCTGGCGGGCCTGGACGCAGTGTTGCTGGTCCAGGTGCCGGCGTTCCAGGTCGGCGTGCTCAAGGTCGACGGCGCCCTTGCCGGCCTGCTGCAAGCCGGACAATACGGTTTCTGGCGCTACAACCGGCAAGTCAGCGTGGAACTGGTCGACACCCGTATCCAGGCGCTGGAGGTCAGCGGCCAGGAGATCCTCACCCGCGACAAGGTCAGCCTGCGCCTGAACCTCGCCGCCAATTGGCGCTACAGCGACGTGCTCACCGCCTTCTCGCGGCTGAGCAAACCGCTGGAGTATCTGTACCGCGAGCTGCAGTTCGGCCTGCGGGCGGCAGTGGGCACCCGTACCCTCGACGAACTGCTGGAGAACAAGCAGTCGATCGACGAAGCGGTCAGCGCCCACCTGGCCGCCAAGCTGGAAGACAGCGGCCTGGAAGTGAGCGGCCTGGGCGTACGCGACATCATCCTCCCGGGCGAAATGAAGACCCTGCTGGCGCAGGTGGTGGAGGCGGAGAAGGCGGCCCAGGCCAATGTGATCCGCCGCCGCGAGGAAACCTCGGCGACCCGCTCGCTGCTGAATACCGCGAAGGTCATGGAGGAAAACCCGACCGCGCTGCGTCTGAAGGAATTGGAAACCCTGGAGCGGGTGGCCGAGCGCATCGACCGGATTTCGGTATTCGGTGGCCTGGACCAGGTATTGAACGGACTGGTCACGCTGAAGCAGGCCTGATCACGAACGATAGCCGCTCCGTCGACAAGACGGCGCGGAGCACAAGGAAAGCACGATGAAAGACATGAATATCCTCGAAGTGGCCGGCGGCAAGCCGATCAAGCTCTGGACCCAGGGCGTCCCGGTGGAGGAGGAAGCGCGCCAGCAGTTGCTGAACACGGCGAAGATGCCCTTCATCTTCAAGCACCTGGCGGTGATGCCTGACGTACACCTGGGCAAGGGCTCGACCATCGGTAGCGTGATCCCTACCCTCGGCGCGATCATCCCGGCCGCGGTGGGCGTGGATATCGGCTGCGGAATGATCGCCGCGCGCACCTCGCTGCTCGCCGCCGACCTGCCGGACAACCTGCACGGCCTGCGCAGCGCCATCGAGCAGGCGGTACCTCACGGCAAGACCTTCGGCCGCCGCGACCGCGGCGCCTGGCACGAGGTACCGGAGGCCGCCGACCAGGCCTGGAAGGCGCTCGCCGGTCGCTTCAAGGCGATCACCGACAAGCACCCGAGGCTGGAGAAGACCAACAACCGCCAGCACCTGGGAACCCTCGGCACCGGCAACCACTTCATCGAGGTCTGCCTGGACGAGGCCGACCGCGTCTGGTTCATGCTGCACAGCGGTTCGCGCGGGGTCGGCAACGCCATCGGCAACCTGTTCATCGAACTGGCCAAGGCGGACATGCGCCAGCACATCGCCAACCTGCCGGACAAGGACCTGGCCTACTTCGAGGAAGGCAGCCGGCACTTCGACGACTACGTGGAAGCGGTCGGCTGGGCCCAGGATTTCGCCCGGCAGAACCGCGCGCTGATGATGCACGCGGTGATCGAGGCGGCGCGCCAGGTGATCCGCAAGCCGTTCGAAGCCAACCTGGAGGCGGTCGATTGCCACCACAACTACGTGCAGAAGGAGCGCCACTTCGGCCAGGAGGTACTGGTCACCCGCAAAGGCGCGGTGTCCGCGCAGAAGGGCCAGCTCGGCATCATTCCCGGCTCGATGGGGGCGAAGAGCTTCATCGTCCGCGGCCTCGGCAACCAGGAAGCGTTCTGCTCGTGCAGCCACGGCGCCGGGCGGACCATGAGCCGGACCAAGGCGAAGAAGGTCTTCAGCGTCGCCGACCAGGCGCGCGCCACCGCCCACGTCGAATGCCGCAAGGACGCCGACGTGATCGACGAGATCCCGATGGCCTACAAGGATATCGACCGGGTCATGGAAGCCCAGCGCGAGCTGGTGGAAGTGCTGCACACCCTGCGTCAGGTGGTGTGCGTGAAAGG
Source organism: Pseudomonas sp. TZ252 (assembly GCF_056110345.1). Classification (NCBI taxonomy): domain Bacteria; kingdom Pseudomonadati; phylum Pseudomonadota; class Gammaproteobacteria; order Pseudomonadales; family Pseudomonadaceae; genus Pseudomonas; species Pseudomonas sp. TZ252. The sequence continues at coordinate 1,319,808 of NZ_CM148566.1, forward strand.
ATGACGGGCGCCCTGTGGCGCCCGCTGGGGAAGAATCGAAATGAACAGGGAAGAACGCCATCCGCTCCCCGCCGCCATGCGCGAGCGGGTACTGGATGAGCTGGAACGGATCGAACGCGAGCACGACGTAGTCGTGCTCTACGCCTGCGAGTCGGGCAGCCGGGCCTGGGGCTTCGCTTCGCCGGACAGCGACTACGACGTACGCTTCGTCTATGTGCATCAGCCCGAGTGGTATCAGCGCGTCGAGGAACCTCGCGACGTGATAGAACGTCCGCTGAGCGACGAGCTGGACATCAGCGGCTGGGAACTGCGCAAGGCGTTGCGCCTGATGCGCAAATCCAACCCGGCCCTGCTGGAGTGGCTCGGCTCGCCGCTGGTGTATCGGGAAGAGCCTGGCGTGCGCGAGGAACTGCTCTGGCTGGGCAGCGCCTTTCACTCCGTACCAGGCAGTCGCCATCACTACCTGTCGATGGCACGCAAGAACTACCGGGGCTACCTGAAGGGCGACAGCGTCCGGCTGAAGAAATACCTCTACGTCCTGCGTCCGTTGTTCGCGGTGCGTTGGCTGGATGCAGGCCTGGGCTTGCCGCCGGTGGCGTTCGAGAGGCTAGTGGAAGCCACGCTGGACGATCCGTCGCTGCGCGAAGAACTGGATGCCTTGCTGAGCCTCAAGCGTCAGCGCGACGAATCGGCCTACGGCCCTCCGCGCCTGGCGCTGCAACGCTTCATCGAAGCGGAGTTGCTCCAGGCCGAACGAGGGGCCACCCAACCAACCGGCGCGCGCCAGGACAGCCGACTGCTGGATCGCTACCTCCACGACAAGATATGGCAATACACAAGGGAAACCTCATGAGAAAGGACCTCATCGAACTCGACGGCAGCGAAGGCGGCGGGCAGATCCTGCGTAGCGCCCTGAGCCTGTCGATGACCAGCGGCCAGCCGCTGCGCATCCGCAACATCCGTGGCCGGCGCAGCCGTCCGGGGCTGCTGCGGCAGCACCTCACCGCGGTGCGCGCGGCGGCGGAAATCTGCGCGGCCGAGGTCGAGGGTGCCGAGCTCGGCTCACGCGAGCTGGCGTTCCGGCCCGGTGCGATCCGCGCCGGCGACTACGCCTTCGCCATCGGCTCCGCCGGCAGTTGCTCGCTGGTACTGCAAACCCTGCTGCCGGCGCTGCTCGCGGCAAACGGCGAAAGCCGGGTGAGGATCAGCGGCGGCACCCACAATCCACTGGCGCCGCCGGCGGACTTTCTCCGCGACAGCTGGCTGCCGCTGTTGCAGCGGATGGGCGCGGAAGTCGACCTGGAACTGCTGCGCCACGGCTTCGTACCCGCCGGCGGTGGCGAGCTGCTGGCGCGGGTACGCCCGGCGCGCTGGCGGCCGCTGCAACTGGAGCATCCCGGCGCGGCGCTGCGGCGCCAGGCGCGGGCGCTGCTCGCCGGGATTCCCGGGCACGTCGGCGAGCGCGAGCTGGAGAGGGTCCGCCAGCGCCTCGGTTGGAGCGACGAAGAACGCCAGCTGGAGTTCCTCGCGGAGGACCAGGGGCCGGGCAACGCCCTGCTGCTGCGGATCGACTGCGAGCACATCTGCGCGACCTTCTGCGCCTTCGGCCAGGCCGGCGTCAGCGCCGAACGGGTGGCGGAACAGGTCGCGACGCAAGCCATCGGCTGGATGGAAAGCGGCTGCGCGGCGGACGAGCACCTCGCCGACCAATTGCTGCTGCCCATGGCCCTGGCCGGCGCCGGCAGCTTCACCACGCCGCGGCTGAGCGCCCATCTGCAAAGCAACCGCCGGGTTATCGAACGCTTCCTGCCGGTGAGGATCGGCGACCAGGCGCTGGACGGCGGCGGTCATCGCATCGTCATCACATCGGCTTGACGAATTCCTCACCAATGCCGACCTAGACTCGCGCCGGACCTGCCAGCGGGCCCGGCGCGAATCTCCGGGAGCCCCAACCCGGCGGTCGAGGAGTCCCGGCCATGTCTTCTTCGCGTCTCGGCGTGCTTGTCCTCGCCCTGATCCTGCTCACCGCCACCCTGCTCGGCGGCTGCGAAAGCACCCACCAGTACCTGCTCGCCAAGGGCTACCCGCCCGCCTATGCCGACGGTTTCGACGATGGCTGCGGTAGCGGCCGCCAGGCGGCCGGCTCGATCAGCGGCGAATTCCGCAAGGACGTCCCCCGCTACCTGCGCGAGGCGATCTACGCCAGCGGCTGGGGCGACGGCTTCGAGCAATGCCGGTCGATGGCGCGGAGCGAAGAGCGGCGGCGTTTCGAGGAGCGCCAGTGGGACGACCGCGACGACGATTGGCAGCGCGACCGCGACCGCGCGTTGGCCCGGGCCTTGCGCGAGCGCTGAAGCACGCTGCGACAACCATCCGCAGCACCGATCCCGGTGCGCTTGATCCACGTCAAGCCGGGCAGCGCGCCGCTGGCCTCTCCTCACAGGACCGGTTGTAACGCCTGATAAGGAGAAAAAAAGATGCAGTCCTCGCAACTGCTCCCGCTTGGCAGCCTGTTGCTGTCGTTCGCCACGCCCCTCGCCCAGGCCGATGCCCTGCACGACCAGGCCAGCGCGCTGTTCAAACCCATCCCCGAGCAGGTCACCGAGCTACGCGGCCAGCCCATCAGCGAGCAACAGCGCGAACTCGGCAAGAAACTGTTCTTCGACCCGCGCCTGTCACGCAGCCATGTGCTCAGCTGCAACACCTGCCACAACGTCGGCACCGGCGGCGCCGACAACGTACCGACGTCGGTCGGTCACGGCTGGCAGAAGGGGCCACGCAATTCACCGACGGTCTTCAACGCCGTGTTCAATGCCGCGCAGTTCTGGGATGGCCGCGCCAAGGACCTGGGGGAGCAGGCCAAGGGTCCGATCCAGAACAGCGTCGAGATGCACAGTACCCCGCAGTTGGTCGAACAGACCCTGGGCAGCATCCCGGAATACGTGGACGCCTTCCGCAAGGCCTTCCCCAAGGCCGGCAAGCCGGTCAGCTTCGACAACATGGCGCTGGCCATCGAGGCCTACGAGGCGACCCTGGTGACTCCGGACTCGCCCTTCGACCTGTATCTCAAGGGCGACGACAAGGCCCTCGACGCACAGCAGAAGAAAGGCCTCAAGGCATTCATGGACAGTGGCTGCAGCGCCTGCCACAACGGCATCAACCTGGGCGGCCAGGCCTACTTCCCGTTCGGCCTGGTGAAGAAGCCCGACGCCAGCGTGCTGCCCAGCGGCGACAAGGGCCGCTTCGCCGTGACCAAGACCCAGAGCGACGAGTACGTATTCCGCGCCGCGCCCCTGCGCAACGTCGCCCTCACCGCGCCGTACTTCCACAGCGGCCAGGTCTGGGAACTCAAGGACGCGGTGGCGATCATGGGCAACGCCCAGCTCGGCAAGCAGTTGGCGCCGGACGACGTGGAGAACATCGTCGCCTTCCTGCACAGCCTGAGCGGCAAGCAGCCGCGCGTCGAATATCCGCTGCTGCCGGCCAGCACGGAGACCACGCCGCGTCCCGCGGAATAACCGCCACAAGGAAAAACGGGGCTCCCCTGGAGCCCCGTTTTTCCTCTATGGGACGACCTCAGACCACGCCCTGCGCCAGCATCGCATCGGCGACCTTGACGAAGCCGGCGATGTTCGCCCCCTTCACGTAGTTGACCCGCCCCTGCTCCTCGCCGTACAGCAGGCAGGCATGGTGGATCGACTGCATGATGCCGTGCAGCTTGGTATCCACCTCGCCCTCGCTCCAACGCAGGCGCATGGCGTTCTGCGACATCTCCAGGCCGCTCACCGCCACCCCGCCGGCGTTCGACGCCTTGCCCGGCGCGTAGAGGATGCCGGCCTCGAGGAACAGGTCGACGGCTTCCAGGGTCGAGGGCATGTTGGCGCCTTCGGCGACACAGACGCAGCCGTTGGCCAGCAGGCGCCGCGCATCCTCGGCATCCAGTTCGTTCTGGGTCGCGCAGGGCAGCGCGATATCGCAGGCCAGGCCCCAGGGCCGGCGCCCTTCGAGGAACTGCAGGGAAAACTGCTCCGCCATCTCGCGGATGCGCCCGCGGCGCACGTTCTTCAGCTCCATCAGGTATTCCCACTGCTCGTCGGAGAGCCCCGCCTCGGCATACAGGGTGCCTTCGGAATCGGACAGCGAGATCACCTTGCCGCCCATTTCCATGACCTTGCGCGCCGCGTACTGGGCGACGTTGCCCGAGCCGGAGATCGCCACCCGCTGGCCGTCGAAGCCGCGGCCACGATCCTTGAGCATTTCCTGGGCGAAGTAGACGCAGCCGAAGCCGGTCGCCTCCGGGCGGATCAGGCTGCCGCCATAGCTCAGGCCCTTGCCGGTCAGCACCGAGGTGAACTGGTTGGACAGGCGCTTGTACTGGCCGAACAGGTAGCCGATCTCACGCGCGCCGACGCCGATGTCGCCGGCCGGCACGTCCAGGTCGGCGCCGACGTGGCGGTACAGCTCGCTCATGAACGACTGGCAGAAACGCATCACCTCGGCGTCGCTCTTGCCCTTCGGATCGAAGTCGGAGCCGCCCTTGCCGCCGCCCATGGGCAGAGTGGTCAGGGAGTTCTTGAAGACCTGCTCGAAGGCGAGGAACTTCAGCACCCCGAGGTTGACCGAGGGATGGAAGCGCAGGCCGCCCTTGTAGGGGCCGATGGCGCTGCTCATCTGCACCCGGTAGCCACGGTTGACCCGTACCCGGCCCTGGTCGTCGACCCAGGGTACGCGGAACAGGATCGCCCGCTCGGGTTCGACGATGCGTTCGATGATGCCGGCTTCCAGGTAGTGCGGGTTGGCCTCGAGGAACGGCCAGAGGGAACGCAGCACCTCTTCCACCGCCTGGTGGAATTCGGGCTGATCGGGATCGCGCCGCTTCAGGCGCTCGAGGAAAGCGTCGACGGATTGCGTCATTTTTCTCACCGGTTTCTAGTTTTGTGAACAATTTTTTGCGCGTGACTCTAACAAGCCAGGCGGCACCTAGAAAGTGCGAAATGACGCATTGATGAATCTTTATGGTGCAAAACTGAAACTTTCCGGGTCCGCCAGAACGGCTCGGGCCAGAGCACGCGCCCGGAACCAGGCTGCCTCCCGGGCTGGCCACGCACTGTTGAAGGGCGACGAAAGCACCGTTCGCGTGCATCCCGGCGCCAGATGCGAAAGGGCCTCCCCCGCCAGGGGGAGGCCCTTCCTCTACCTACGGCCGGGTCTAGAAGTCGTAGGTCGCGGACAGGCTGAACACCTGTCCCTTGCTGGTTGCCCTGCCATCCAGCCGCCCGCCGCCCAGGCGATCCTGGTTGACCGTCTTCAACGGCACCTCCTTGACGAATTGCCGCGAGTAGGCCGCGTCGATCGACAACTCCGGCATCGACTGGAAGCGATAGCCGGCGCCCAGGGAGGCGAAGTAGCGATCGCCGTCGGGAATCCGCGGGTCGCGGGTGGCATTGTGGGTCGGCGTCTGGTCGTAGGCGACCCCGGCGCGCATGGTCCACTGGTCGGTCACCTTGTAGTCGCCGCCCACCGCCAGGGTCCAGGTGTTCCGGTAGGTGTAGGGGATGGAGACGATCGTGTTGCCGTGGGACTTGAGGGTCAGGTCCTGGAACGACGACCACTCGGTCCAGGTGGCGCTGGCGCCCAGGCTCAGACGGTCGTTGAACTGGTGTACCCAATCCAGCGAGGCGTAGGCGGGGATATCCAGGCGCGCCGAGGCGGAAGCGCCCATACGCAGGTCCAGGCCCGGATAGGCCAGGCCCGGGGTGCCGCCCTCGATGGCGCCCTCGGTGAGTCCACCGTCGTGGTCGTAGAGGTTGTAGTGCCCCTTCAGCTTGTTGCGGATCTTCGCGTGGTAGGCGAAGCCCAGGGTGTCGCGGTCGGTCGGCTTCCAAACCGCGCCGGCGAAGAAGCCGGGCGAGGTGTTGTCCACCTTGACCCGCATCAGCGCGGACGAGTTCGAGGCCGGGAACGGAATCCCGCCCATGCCCGGGGAGTTGGCGGCCGAGGCATAGAGATCGAGGTTCTGGCTGACGAAGCCGGAGGTGCGCTGGATGATCACCCCGGCGCCCAGGGAGAAGTTATCGTTGACCTTGAACGACAGGGAGCCGGTCAGGCCGATCGTCTCGATCTTGGTGTCCACCGCGAAATCGCGGCCTTTCCAGTTCGGGTCCCAGGTGCTGCGCATTCCCATCGGAACGACCTGGCTCAGACCGAAGGCGAAGCGGTCGTTGATCGGTACGACCAGGAAGCCGGTCGGCAGCCACGCGCCGAATCCGGCCTGGCCGCCATCGTTGGTAGCCAGCTCGGGAGTGCCCGGCCCATCCTGGTAGCCGCCGGTCATGGGATTGCCCTGGTAGTCGTAGGCATCGCCGTTGTACTTGATGTCGATATCGGCATAGTTGATCGTCAACTGGGCGATCCGCTTGTCGATGAAAGCCATGGCCGCCGGGTTGTTGAACGCGGCGCTCGGATCGTTGGGAAACAGCGAGCCGCCTGCCATCGCACGGCCCCAGCCCGCCGTGTTGGTGGTCGGTACCATGAAGCCGCCGGCTTGTGCCTGGGACGTGCCGAACAGTCCGCCGACGATCAGGGCGCAGAGCAATGGCAATGGTTTTCTGGCAAACAGGCAGGAAATATCGTTTTTGTTGTTCAAGGTTTCACCCCTGGTGGCTGCTAGTGCACGGGGCACGATGGTCGGCCTGCTTGAGCGTCCTGGCGGACACCCTCCCCCAGGCCGTTTTCCATGTGCGAACGAGGTTCTGCGCCGCTTCCGGCGGAAACTCCCTCGGACCTGCCGGCCCGCGAAGGACGCCTGGCAGCGGGAGCGCGAAACCGCTGGCGCCGAAGGCGCCAGCGGCAGCCCGGATTACGGGTTGACTACGAAGGCCGGGGTCGGCTGCACACTCAGGCTGTTGATCTTGCAGTTCCCAGCCAGCGACTGATTGCTGGCGCTGAGGGTATTGGTGGCGTTGCTCCAGGAACCGTTGACGGTGCTCGGGCCACAGGTAGAGGAGAGAATCTTGAAGCCGACGCCATCGACCTTGCCGGCGGTGGTGCTGGAGACGGTCAGCTTCCACGGCAGGCCGGTCATCTGCGGCACGCTGCACAGGGTGTTGCTGCCGCTGACGGTGACGCTGTCGATCGAGGCATAGGAACCATCGGCGGCTGTCGTGCCCTTGAAGGTGATGTTGCAGGTCACTGGCAGATTGAGCGACGCCGGCGAGCTCACGCTGATGGTGCCAGGTGCGGTGAAGGCCGAGTTGACCGGGGTGATGGTGGCCGCGCTGGCCATGGACGAAACGCTCAGGCAGAGAGCAAGAGCAGCAAAGGACGGCAGGGACTTGATGGATTTCATTGTTTTGTATCCTTCCAGTGAGTTGGCAACGCTCGCGGTTGCCGAGCCTTGATCATGCGGCAGGATCGTCGCCGACCCGCCCCCACGACCACCTTGTGCCTTCCCGTCCGTTCCACCTGCCAGGCGAACCACACCACCCGCCTTGACCGTGCGTACCGGGATTCGGGAGAAGCTTTACCTCATGAGTCCTATCCGGTGCCGACGCTGACGGTCCCCACGACGAGCCGGGACAGACCGGATATCGGAAAGATCCGATAGGTTTGCCAACCCGCCGCACCTCGGAATGCCCGCCTGGCCGACCTCCGCGAACGCAGGCCTGACAGGGCTGGCAAACACCGCGAGGGGGCAGTGGACCAGTCAACGACGGGGGCCAGAGTACGGTCAGCGCGGCTCTGGAAAAGCCTAGCGAAAGAAGGGGGTTGCCCCTCCGAAGAAAGATCGGTGAACACCGTGGAGGGCGAACGAAGCGTCGTCGCGAAGGAATCCTGATACCTCTGTCAACATCCGCGTCGGGAAGAAACGCACCATGACGGGGCATACCTACCAGAATTTGCAGCTCGCGAAGCGACCCAGCCAACCCAAAGTTAGGTTGCCAACTATCGGTCGGACGATGACGGCACGCGAACAAGACCCGGCTGCAACTCGAACACCTCCACGCCCTCCGGCGTGGAGCGTCCGATCTTGACCTGTTGCGCCATCACGCTGGCGCCGGGAGCCTGGCGAACGTCCACGAACAGCCGGTCACCCTCGTGGCGTATCGCCTCCGGCGGCACGACGATGGCCTGTTCGTTGCGATAGGTGGTGACCGTCAGCTTGGCGCTCATTCCCAGACGAATCTTCTGCAACTGGCGGGGATCAAGCGGCGCTACCGACACCGTCACCTCGAACTGCGGGCTGCCTCCCTGGGCCATGCCGGGCAGAGCCTGACCACCGAGGGCGGCGATGACGCCCGCCAGCGTGGTGCCCTCGAAGCCGTCGCCACTGATTTCCACCGCCTGCCCTTCGCGCAACTGGTTGATATCCAGTTCGGAAACCTTCGCAGATACCTTCAGCCGCTCGACGCTGGCCAGGCCGAACAACGCCTGGCCCTGCCCCAGCTTGCTACCGGCCTGCACCGGTTCGCGGCTGCCCTGCTCGCCAGCCAGGCCGGGCGCCGCGACGACGATACCGGCAAAGGGCGCGCGCACCGTACGGCCATCCAGCTGGGCCTGCAGCGTCTCGTATTTCACGCTGGCGTTGGCCAGGTCCATTTCGGCGATCTGGCGATTCTCACCCTGCCCCTTGGCGCGGGTCGACTCCACTTCCCTCCGGGCCGCCTCCAGGTCCATGCGCTGCTGGCTGGCCTGTTGTTCGAGATCGTCGAGTTCGTTGCGCGGGACGATCCCGCGCTGGAACAGCTCGCGGGTCTCGCGCAACTTGCGCTCGGTGCTGCTCTGCGCCAGCTGCGCGCTGCGCAGGGCACGACGGACCCGCGCCATGTCCTCGCCACGCTCCCAGTCGCGCAGGTCCTGCAGGGTGCGACGGGCCTTGAGCAACGCCGACTGTGCCTCGCGCACCTGCACGGCGATCTCGCGGGTGTCCATGCGCAGCAGCTCCTGTCCTTCCGCGACCCGCTGTCCCGGCTCCACCAGCAGCGCCTCGACATTGCCGGCGAAGGGCGCCGCCAGGGTCACCACGCGCCCCGGTTCCAGGCGTCCGACCAGGCCGATCTGATGCACCAGCGGGGCCGCCCGTACGGCGACCCAACGCTCCCCTTCCGTGCGTTTCGCGGTGCCGCCGGCGAGGACCAGCCAGGCCAGCGCCGCGACAACCGCCAGGCCGGCGGCGAGCGACAATGCCGGCCGGCGCAGGAAGGAAAACCGGTCAGTGGTCATTGAGCGAAATCTCCCAGCTATCCAGGGTCATGCCGACGATCAGGTCGAGCTGCGTCTGCGCATTGAGAAACGAGATCAGGGCATTCAATTGGGTGTTCTCGACGTTGCGCAGGTCGGTCTCGAAGCTCAGCACCTGGAAGTTGCTCGAACGCCCGACGCGCAGCTTTTCCCGTTCGATCTCCAGCTTGCGCCGCGACAAGGCGGTGGCGCGCTGGGCGATCTGGTACTGGCGCCAGCGCGTGCCGAGGTCGCGCACCGCATCGATGACGTTCTGCTCCAGGGTCTGCCGGGCATCCTCGATCAGGATCTTCTGGTTCTCCACGTCGACCTGGGCGCGCACCTCGGCCTGCCGGCGGCTGAGGTCGCCGATGGGAATTTCCACCTGTACCCCGGCGTAGCTGTCCCAGCTGCGTGAATTGTCACCACCGCCCTCGCTGTAGCGGTCGCGGATCTGGCTGGCGCCGCCCACCAGCGAGACATCCCACAGGCGCTGGTTCTTCGCCAGCACCAGGTTGAGGTCGGCCTGGCGACTGCCGATCAGGCGTTGCAGGTATTCCGGTTGCTGCTGCAGGGCGGTCCTGATCGCCTGCTGGCGGTCGACCTCGATCGGCGTGGCGGCCAGCGCATCGCTGGCGCGGATTTGCGTCGACAGGTCCAGCGCCAGCAGTTGCAGCAGGGCCAGGCGTGCGCTGTCGACCTGGTTGGTGGACTCCTCGACATTGAGCTCCTGGCTGGCGACGTCGGCCTCGGTCTGCACGATCTCGAATTCGGCCATTCGCCCGGCGCGGATCATCGCCCGGTTGACCTCGAGCAGCTCCTGGGTCCGCGCCAGGGCTTCGCGAGCGATGCGCGCCTGCTCCTGGGCGCGCAGCAGCTCCCGGTAGGCGCCGATGACCTGGCTGATGGTCTGCGACACGCTGGCCTTGAGTTGCAGGCGATTGGCGTCTTCGGAGAGACGTGCCAGGCGCAGCGGCGCGGTGGTGACGTCCCAGCCCGCATCGCGCAGCAACGGCTGGACGACGGTCAGGTCGAGGCCATCGCTGCGGTAGCGCCCGGCCTCGTCGGCGGTGCGGAACTGCTTGACCCAGGCCAGGCTGAAGCGAGTGCCATATTCGCCAAGCAGGGTCGCGGTGGGCGAGACATTGCTGGTCCTCGTGCGGTCTTCGGTGGCGCGGTTGGCGCGATAGTCGCCGCGCACCACCAGCTTCGGGTTGAAGGCGTCGGCGGCGACGCGCAGGTCGAACTTCTGCGCGATCCGTTGCAGGTAGGCGCTACGGATTCCACGGTTGTTGCGCAGGCCAAGATAGACCGCGTCGCTCAGGCTGAGGTCGATCACCTGCTCGCTGAGCAGCACCGACCTGCCCTGCTCGCGGGCCATGCTCGGTACGTCCGGACTCAGCGCCGGGTTGAAGCTGGCCGCCACCGGAAGAGCGGCGACCAGCCACAGCACGCCCAGGCCCCACCTATTCATCGCGCAGCGCCTCGACCGGTTGCAGGCGAGCCGCCGAGACCGCCGGATAGAGCCCGAAGAACAGCCCCACCAGCAGGGTACTGCCCATCCCCAGCGGCAGGGCCGCGTAGGCCAGGGAGAAGGTCCAGCCGGAGAACCTGGCGTAGAGATACGCAGCCGCCACGCCGAGCACCGCGCCCGACAGCGCGCCCGCGGCGGTCAGGGTCACCGCCTCGATCAGGAACAGGTTGCGGATATCCCGCTGGCGCGCGCCCAGCGCCATGCGCACGCCGATTTCCCGGCGGCGTTCGGCGACACTCATCAGCATCACGTTCATCACTCCGACGCCGCCGCCGAGCAGGGAGATGATCCCCAGTCCGGCCAGCAGGTAGGTGAAGGTCCGGGTCTGCCGCTTGAGTCCATCGAGCACCTGCTGCGAGACCTGGACCTGCGCCTCGTGGCCGGGCAACCGCGCCGTCAGGGCCGCGCCCAGGGCCGCGCCGACGCTATAGACGTCCGCTCCCGGCGAGACCCGCGCCACCACATGGCTGACCTCGGCGGCCGGCTGCAGGCGCGGCATGCCCGGCGCCGGCACGAACAGCGAGTCGTTGGCGGCGAACGGCAAGAGAGCGGCGCTGGCCTGCGGCTGGAGAATGCCGATCACGCGAAACAGATAGTCGTTGACCGTCAGTTGCTCGCCGAGGCGCAGCGGATCGCCGGGCGCCCCCAGGGCCTCGGCGATTGTCGCGCCCACCACCACGTAGGTGTCGTGATCGTCGAAGCGCGAGAGGAAACGTCCTTCGCGCAGCCGCAGCCTGGCGGCAGCCGCGAGCCCGGCGCTGGCGCCGACGATACTGGCGTTGCTGGTGCGTCCGTGAAAGGTCACCGGCGCCGAGTACAGGCCCAGCGCCGCCAGGTGCTCCAGACCGGCCACGTCGCGGAGCAGCGGTTCGGTGTCGAGCGACGCCGGCATCGGCATCGGCGCCTGCGGGGCGAACGGGAACTGCACCACCAGGGTGTCGGTGCCCATGTCCTTGAAGATGCTCATCGCTTCGTCGGTCGCGTTGCTGCCGATGTTCAGCATCGCGATCACCGATGAACAGCCCATGACGATACCCAGCAACGCCAGCAGCGAGCGGCGCCCCAGCCCGCGAAGACTGGCGAGGGCCTCGTGAAGCAATTGCCGGGGCGACGGGCTGGCGCTCACCGGCAGGCCTCCGCCAGGTCCTCGTGCACCTCGCCATGCCGCACTGTCAGTTGGCGCCCGAGACGGGCCGCCAGGCCGGGATCATGGGTGACCACCACCAGGGTCACCTGGCGCTCGCGGTTGAGGGTGAGGAGCAGCTCCAGCACTTCTTTCGCGGTGCTCGCGTCGAGGTTGCCGGTTGGTTCGTCGGCGAGGATCAGCGCCGGCTCACCGACCAGCGCGCGAGCGATGGCGACGCGCTGCCGCTGGCCGCCGGAGAGGTCCGCCGGACGATGGCCGGCGCGCTCGGCCAGGCCGACCCGGGCGAGCATCGCCTCGGCCCGCTCCAGTGCCTCGCGGCGCGGCATCCCTCGATAGCTCAGGGGCAGCGCGACGTTGTCCAGCGCGTTCAGCCGCGGCAACAGGTTGAAGCTCTGGAAGACGAAGCCGATCAGGCGGTTGCGGATCGCCGCCAGTCGGTCCCCGTCGACGCTGAAGATGTCGTGCTCGGCGAAGCGGTAGGCACCGCTGTCCGGGCGGTCGAGCAGGCCGAGGATATTCAGCAGGGTGCTCTTGCCCGAGCCCGACGCGCCGACGATCGCGCAGCTTTCTCCGGGAAAGATGTCCAGGCAGACGTCTTTCAGTATCTGCAGCGGCTGCCCCCCCAGGAGGTAGCCCTTGCCGATCCCCCGCAGGGAGATCAATGATTCGTGCTTGTTTGTTGTTGGCATTCGCACCCGACCGCTCGCATCCCTTCAAGGCCCGCCCGGTCGTACCGCCGCAAGGCCGGCGATACAGGCCGAACGGCCATACTGCTGATGATGGAGACAGCGCACAAGCCGCCACCACCGGCAACGCTACCCCGAGGCGCCAGCGCCGAGCGAAGGTAGCGGCTGGTCCGCCCGGCCAATGCCGGTACTCGATTCCGCCGGGCTTCGCCATATGGCGCGGCCTCTCCGGGCAGGCGGTATTGAGCGCACGGATCGGCTGCGCAGACCACTAGCAGAGCTGACACCATCGCAGCCGTCGATGCACCCCCATCTTTAGTTAGGTGAAGGCTCAGGCATGCTGCGTGGGAGCCTCCCCCGGGTACCGCCGATGGAGGTGTCCCTGCGCAGTTCCCATGTTCCCCAGCGCATGGCTCGTTGAATTCCAGGCATGAAAAAACCGCCGGCCGGCAACGCCGGCGGGCGGTTTCTCGAGGGTGCGCTTACGCCAGTTTCTTGTAGCGCACGCGGTGCGGCTGGGCCGCGGCGTCGCCCAGGCGCTTCTTGCGGTCCGCCTCGAACTCGGTGTAGTTGCCTTCGAAGAAGGTCACCTTGCCATCGTCCTCGTAGGAGAGGATGTGGGTGGCGATCCGGTCGAGGAACCAGCGGTCGTGGGAGATCACGATGGCGGAGCCGGGGAAGTCCAGCAGCGCCTCTTCCAGCGCACGCAGGGTTTCCACGTCGAGGTCGTTGGACGGTTCGTCGAGCAGCAGCACGTTGCCGCCCTGCTTCAGGGTCAGGGCCAGGTGCAGACGGCCACGCTCACCGCCGGAGAGGTCCTTGACGAACTTCTGCTGGTCGGCGCCCTTGAAGTTGAAGCGACCGACATAGCTGCGCGACGGGACTTCGTAGTTGCCGATCTTGATCTGCTCGAAACCGTCGGAAACCTGCTCCCACACGGTCTTGTTGCCTTCCAGGCTGTCACGGCTCTGGTCGACGCTGGCGATCTGCACGGTCTCGCCGATCTCGATGGTGCCGGAGTCCGGCTGCTCCTTGCCGGTAAGCATGCGGAACAGGGTCGACTTGCCCGCGCCGTTGCCGCCGATCACACCGACGATGGCGCCCTTGGGAATGCTCAGGGACAGGTTGTCGATCAGCACGCGGTCGCCGTAGCCCTTGGTCACATTGTGCAATTCGATGACCTTGTCGCCCAGGCGCGGACCGGCCGGGATGTAGATCTCGTTGGTCTCGCTGCGCTTCTGGAATTCCTGCGACTGCAGTTCCTCGAAGCGCTGCAGGCGCGCCTTGGACTTGGCCTGGCGGCCCTTGGCGCCCTGGCGTACCCACTCCAGCTCGGCCTTCATGGCCTTGGCGTGGGAGGCTTCCTGCTTGGCTTCCTGGGCCAGGCGGGCGGCCTTGGATTCCAGCCAGCCGGAGTAGTTGCCTTCGAACGGGATGCCATGGCCACGGTCGAGTTCGAGGATCCAGCCGGCGACGTTGTCGAGGAAGTAGCGGTCGTGGGTGATCGCCACCACAGTGCCGGGGAAGTCGTGCAGGAAATGCTCCAGCCAGGCCACCGAGTCGGCGTCCAGGTGGTTGGTCGGTTCGTCCAGCAGCAGCATGTCGGGAGCCGACAGCAGCAGACGGCACAGCGCTACGCGGCGCTTTTCGCCGCCGGACAGGTGCTCGACCTTGGCATCCCACGGCGGCAGGCGCAGGGCGTCGGCGGCGACTTCCAGCTGGCGTTCCAGGTTGTGTCCGTCGGATGCCTGCAGGATCGCCTCCAGCTTGGCCTGCTCGGCGGCCAGGGCGTCGAAGTCGGCATCCGGCTCGGCATAGGCGGCATAGACCTCGTCCAGCCGCGCCTGGGCCTGCTTGATCTGGCCGACGGCCTCTTCGACGATGTCGCGCACGGTGGCCTGCGGGTCCAGCTTGGGCTCCTGCGGCAGGTAGCCGACGTTGATCCCCGGCATCGGCCGGGCCTCGCCTTCGATCTCGGTGTCGACGCCGGCCATGATCCGCAGCAGGGTGGACTTGCCCGCGCCGTTCAGGCCGAGCACGCCGATCTTGGCGCCGGGGAAGAACGACAGGGAGATGTCCTTGAGGATTTCACGCTTGGGCGGAACGATCTTGCCGACCCGATGCATGGTGTAGACGTACTGAGCCAAAACGAGCACCTCATGAAGAAAAGGAAAAAAACTCGGCCAAGTATATGACAGACCGAGAGAAAGCTGGCCAGCCACCCCGGTTTTCGTGGGGCGGGGCGCTTCGCCGGCGGATGTTCGCCGTCCGATTCCAGGCCGCTACGGTGACGCTGAGCAGCGTACTGGCCGCCCTTACCGTCTCCGCTACCCTCGTCCTGTCAAAGGCGTTCTGCCTGAGCGAGGCGGCGACCATCGCCCCGTGCGAGGTCTGGGTGGGCCTGGCACTGCTCGCGGCCATGGTGCTGCCGCTCAAGACCTGACGCGAAGCAAGGCGTGGGGAGATCCAGCCTGCTACAATTGATCCAAATCAGTCTCAAAAGAATAAAAAAAACCTCAAAAATGACACTCGCTCCCAGATCCGCCCAGCTACCCGACTCCCCGCACAGGGACAGTCTCGACCCAGCGCCAACCCCGTCGTCTCAGGACCAGCGCCTGCTCAAGGCCCTGGCCACCGCGATGGTCAATCATCCGCGCGCCACCATGGGAGAACTGGCGGAACTGGCAGGAGTGAGCAGGGCAACCCTGAACCGTCATTGCGGTACCCGCGAAGGTCTCAAGCGGCGCCTGGAAAGCCATGCCAGGAGTACCCTCGAACGCCTCACCCACAGCGCCGCCCTGCAGCGGCTGGAGCCGCGGGAAGCGCTACGCGAGCTGATCCGGGAACACCTCGCCCAGCGCGACCTGCTGGCGCTGCTGATGTTCGAGCAGAACCCGGGACGCCAGGCCGGGCATGGGGACGCCAGTTGGCAGTCCTATGTCGAAGCCCTGGACGCCTTCTTCCTGCGCGGCCAGCAGAAGCGTGTGTTCCGTATCGATATCAGCGCGGCGACCTTCAGCGAACTCTTCATCGTCCTGATCTACGGCATGGTCGATGCCGAGCGCCGCGGTCGCGCGGCCAGCGCCGGGTTGTCCGCCACGCTGGAGGAGCTGTTCCTGCGGGGCGCGTCGAACCCCGCACAACCTGCCAGCCCTTGAGCGGGCGGCAGTTGCCACCCGCTAGCACCGTTTCCCACACGTTTACCCGCTCAACTCCTGCCGCCTCGATGTACCACCAGGCTCCGTCCCTCGTCCCAGCCTCCGCCGAGCGCGCGGAACAGGTCGACCAGGGCGATCTGCCGCTGGGTGCTGCCGTCGATGAAGGCGATCTCGTTGAGGAAGCTGCTGCGCTGCGCATCGAGGTAGCGCAGGTGGTTGTCGACGCCACTCTCGTAGCGTGCCTTGGCCAGCTTCAGGGCTTCGTTGCTGCTGTTCGCCAGGGCGCGCAGGGCCTTCTCTTCGCGACGCAGGGTATCGCTGGCCGCCAGGGCGTCGGCGACCTCGCGGAAAGCGGTCTGGATGGTCCCCTCGTAGGCGGCCACCGCCGAATCCTTGCGCGCCTCGGCCAGGCTCAGGTTGGCACGGTTGCGCCCGCCATCGAAGATCGGCAGCGTCAGCGTCGGCAGGAAGCTCCAGGAGCGCGAGCCGCCATCGAACAGGCCGGACATTTCCGCGCTGGAGGTGCCGAAGCTGCCGGTCAGGCTGATGCGCGGGAAGAACGCCGCGCGCGCCGCGCCGATATCCGCGTTGCGCGCCCGCAAACGATGTTCGGCGGCAAGGATGTCCGGGCGTCGCTCGATCAGCTCGGACGGCGTGCCGGGAGCGATGTCCTGCAGCAGCTTCGGCCGCTGCCCCGGACTCCGCGGAATCGCCTGCGCGGCATCGTCGCTACCCAGCAGCAACACCAGCGCGTTGAATGCCTGCTGTTTCTGCCGCAGGTTGCGCTCCTGCTCGGCGCGCGCCTGCTCCACCAGGCCAAGGGCTTCCTGGTAGTCCAGCGCGGTGGCGGCGCCGGCCGCGCGGCGCTGGTCGATCAGGGCGAAGGAATACTCGCGGCTGACCAGGGTCTGACGGGTCAGCGCCAGGCGCCGCAGGGCGCCGTCGTAGCTCAGGTAGGCCTGGCTGACCTCGGCGACCAGGGCGATCCGTGCCGCGCGCGCTGCCTCCTCGCTGGCCAGGTACTGTTGCAGGGCTGCGTCGGTCAGGCTCTTGACCCGACCGAAGAGGTCCAGTTCGTACTCCGGCAGGGCCAGCCCGACCTGGTAGCTGCTGGCCACTTCCGAGCGATTGCCGGCGGACAGGTCGGCCGGCTGCCGCTGGCGGTTGCCGGTGGCAGCGGCATTCAGGCCCGGAACCCGGTCGGCGCGCTGGATTCGGTACTGCGCGCGGGCCGCCTCGATATCCAGGAGGGTCTGGCGCAGCGAGCGGTTGTTATCCAGGGCCACGCCCACCAGGCGGCGTAGTTCGGCATCGACGATGAAACTCTTCCAATCCAGCGTGTCGATCGCCGCGCCCTGGCGCTGGGCGGCGGCGCCGCTCCAGCTGTCGGCCACCGGCGCGGCGGGACGTTCGTAGGTCGGCGCCATGGAGCAGGCACCGAGGGTCAGGGCGATCAGCAGCGCCGATACGCCGAAAGCAGGTTTGCGCATCTCGTTCACTCCCCGGCCGAAGCGGCCTGTTCGATGGGTGCCGGCTTGCTGCGCAGCAGCGACAGCAGCCAGACGAAACAGATAGGTACGAACAGCACGCCGAGGAAGGTGGCGCTGAGCATCCCGCCGATCACTCCGGTGCCGATGGCACGCTGGCTCGCCGCGCCGGCACCGCTGGCCAGGGCCAGGGGTATCACGCCGAGGATGAACGCCATGGAAGTCATGATGATCGGCCGGAAGCGCAGGCGCGCGGCCTCGATGGCGGCGTCGCGCAGGCTATGCCCCTGCTCCCAGAGTTCCTTGGCGAACTCGACGATGAGAATCGCGTTCTTCGCCGAAAGACCGATGATGGTGATCAGGCCGACCTTGAAATACACGTCGTTGGACATACCGCTGACCATCACCGCGAGCACCGCGCCGATGGCGCCGATCGGCACGATCAGCATCACCGACAGCGGGATCGACCAGCTCTCGTAGAGCGCCACCAGCAACAGGAACACCACCAGGATGGCGAGGGCGAACAGGCTGGTGGCCTGCCCGGCGGAGACCTTCTCCTGATAGGACAGGCCGGTCCACTCGTAGCCGATGCCGGCCGGCAGCTGCGCGGCCAGGCGCTCCATTTCCGCCATGGCTTCGCCGGTACTGAAGCCGGGCGCGGCGTCACCGACGATGCGGATCGACGGGTAGCCGTTATAGCGCACCAATTGCACCGGTCCCTCTTCCCATTTCACGCTGACGAAGGCGCTGAGCGGTACCAGGTTGCCAGCAGCGTTAGGCACGTATAGCTCGAGCACGCTTTCCGGGGTCATCCGGTTGCCCTGTTCGGCCTGGATCACCACCCGCTGTTGGCGCCCCGCATTGGTGAAGTCGTTGATCACCTCCGAGCCGAAGGCAGCGGACAGCGTGCCGCTGATGGTCTCGAAGCTCACCCCCAGGGCACGGGCCTTCTCCCGGTCGATCAACAGGCGCAGTTGCGGCGCTTCGGCCAGTCCTTCCATCATCGCGTAAAGGAATTTCGGGTTGGTCTGGATCTCGCCAAGAAGAGTATCGCGAGCCTGCAGCAGCGCTTCGCGGCCGACCCCGCTACGGTCCATCAGGCGCAATGCGAAGCCGCCGGAGTTACCCAGACCGTTGATCGGTGGCGGCGACACGGCCATGACCGTGCCATCGTCGGGCAGCGCGAAATGCTCGTTCAGCGCGGCGATCTCGGCGGCGGCCGACTGCTCGGCGCCTCGCTCGGACCAGTCCTTGAAGGTCGGGAAGGCCAGCGCGGCATTGTCGCCCTGGCCGGAGAAGCTGAAGCCCGAGATCAGGAACACCGAAGCCACCGCCTCGCGGGACTTGAGGAAGCGCTCGAGCTCCTCGCCGGTGGCATCGGTGCGCACACGCGAAGCACCAGGCGGCAGTTGCACGTCGACCACCATGTAGCCGAGGTCTTCCGCCGGCACGAAGGCTTCCGGCAGGCGCAGGTAGAAGTAGCCGAGCATGGCCACCAGGCCGGCGTACACCAGCATGAAGCGTCCGGCGCGCGCCACCAGCTTCGAGTTGAGCAGCGAATAGCGCTCGGTGACGCGGGCGAAGCCACGGTTGAAGGCGCCGAAGAAGCCGCGCTTCTCGTGGTGCCCTTCGGGAATGGGCTTGAGCAGCGTGGCGCACAGCGCCGGGGTGAAGGTCAGGGCGAGGAAGCCGGAGAACAGGATCGAGACCGCCAGCGACACCGAGAACTGCTGGTAGATCACCCCCACCGAACCGGCCATGAAAGCCAGCGGCAGGAACACCGCCGAGAGCACCAGGGTGATGCCGACGATGGCGCCGGATACCTGCTTCATCGCCTTGACCGTGGCCTCGGCCGGGGAAATCCCCTCCTCCGCCATGATCCGCTCGACGTTCTCCACCACCACGATGGCGTCGTCCACCAGGATGCCGATCGCCAGGACCATGCCGAACATGGTCATCATGTTCACCGAGAACCCCAGCAGGTACATCACCATCAGCGTACCCAGCAGGCACACCGGCACCACGATGGACGGGATCAGGGTGTAGCGGACGTTCTGCAGGAACAGGAACATCACCAGGAACACCAGGACCATCGCTTCGATCAGGGTGTGGATCACCTTCTCGATGGCCACGTCGACGAAGCGCGAGGTGTCGTAGGGCACGCTGTACTGCATGTCCTCGGGGAAGAACGCCGACAGTTCGGCGAGACGCTGTTTCACCAGGGTAGCGGTCTGGATCGCGTTGGCCCCGGGCGACAGCTGGATCGCCCCGCCCACGGTGGGCGTGCCGTTCAGTCGCGAGGAAATGTTGTAGCTCTCCTTGCCGAGTTCCAGGCGCGCGACATCGGCGAGCCGGACCAGCGAGCCGTCCTCGTTGGCGCGCAGCACTACCTGGCCGAACTCCTGCGGATCGTCCAGGGTGCCCTTCACCGCCAGGGTCGCCGTCAGCTCCTGCGCGGAACTGCCCGGTGCGCTGCCGAAGGCGCCGGCCGGCACCTGCACGTTCTGCCCGCGGATGGCATTGCTCACGTCGTCGATGGAGAGGCCGAAGCCCACCAGCTTCTGCGGATCGATCCAGACCCGCATGGCCGCCTCGGAAGAGAAGAATTGCAGCTTGCCGACGCCCGGCAGGCGCCGCAGCTCGTTGTTGATATTGCGCGCGGCGTAGTCGCCGAGGGCGGTGGTGTCGCTGCGCTGAGCGCCTTCCTTGTAGCTGAGCGCATAGATCAGCAGGAAACCGGCGCTGGTCTGCTCGACCTGCAGGCCCTGGGTCAGCACCGCCTGCGGCATGCGCGCCTCGGCTTTCTTCAGGCGGTTCTGCACGTCCACCTGGGCCAGGTCCGGATCGGTGCCCGGCTCGAAGGTGACGACGATCTCGGCGGTGCCGTTGGAGTTGTTGGTCGACTCGAAGTAGAGCAGGCCCTTGGCGCCGTTCAGCGACTCCTCGAGCACACTGGTGACGGAGTCCACCAGCACCTTCGCCGAGGCGCCGGGATAGGTGGCGGTGATGGTGATCTGTGGCGGCGCGACATTGGGGTACTGCGCTACCGGCAATTTGGAAATGACCAGCAGGCCGGCCAGGGAGATGAACAGGGCCACCACCCAGGCGAAGTTCGGCCGCTTGATGAAGAATTCGGACATCGGAAAATCCTCGGGGCGAACCCGCCCTTACTGTTGCGGCGCAGGTGACTGGGCTTGCGCCTGGGCACCATCCGGCTTCGGCACGATCTTCACCCCCGGCTGCACCGCAGCCAGGCCGCCGACTATGACCCGGTCACCCGGCTCCAGGCCCTCGGTGATCTGCCAGCGCGAACCCTGCATGACGCCGGTACCGACGCTGCGCGCCTCGGCGCGCTCGTCGGCGCCCACCACCATCACCTGGGCGCTGCCGTCGCTGGAGCGGTGCACGGCCCGTTGCGGCACCAGGATCGCCTGGTTGTCGATGCCCTGGGGCGTACGTACGCGCACGTACATGCCCGGCAGCAGGACCCCGTCGGGGTTGGCGAACTTGCCGCGCAGGGCGATCTGGCCGGTGCCGCGATCCACCGCCACGTCGGCGAACTGCAACGCGCCCTGGCGCTCGTAGGGCGTCCCTTCGACGCGCAGGGTCAGCGCCTGGCTGTCGCCGGCGGCCAAGGTGCCTTTCTTCAGGGCGTCGCGCAGGCGCAGGGCCTCGGCCGCGGTCTGGGTGAAATCCGCATAGATCGGATCGAGCTGCTGGATACGCGCCATCAGCGTCGCCTCGCCCTGCCCGACCAGCGCGCCCTCGGTCACCAGCGCGCGGCCGATGCGCCCGGAGATCGGCGCAGTGACCGAGGCGTAGCCGAGGTTCAGGCGCGCGGTCTCCAGGTCGGCCTGGGCCGAGCGGGTCGCCGCCTCGGCGCTGCGCAGGTCGGCGGTGGCGGTATCGAAGTCCTGCTGGCTGACCGCCTGGATCTTCACCAGCGGCTCGTAGCGACGCACCCGCGCCTGCGCCTCGAACAGCACCGCGCGGTTCCGCGCCAGCTCACCTTCGGCGCGCGACACCGCAGCCTTCAGCGGTGCCGGATCGATCTGGAACAGCAGGTCGCCAGCCTTGACGTCGGCGCCCTCCTCGAAGCGCTTCCGCACGACGATGCCGGCCACCCGCGCGCGCACCTCGGCGACCCGCACCGGTTCGATCCGCCCAGGCAGTTCCGAACTCAGCGCCAGGGGCTCGGCCTGCACCGTCAGGACCTCCACCGGCAACACCATTTCGGCGGCCTCCTGTCGCTCTTCCGCCGGCCCACAACCCGCCAACGCGATGGCCATAGCCAACGCCCCGATCCTTCCTATTGCACGCAAATCAGCCATGACACACCCGACCGTTGATTGAAAACGGATCGAATGGTACTTTTTCGAGCTAATTGAGTCAATATTGTCTCAAATGATCTTTTGACAGCTAATTCCTTTGGACGCGAGGCCAGTTTTCTGCACAATGCGCACAATCAGAAAAACCAACCGGGACCCATCGATGACCCTGATTTCCCATGACGAGCGACTCATCAAGGCGCTGGCAGTCGCTATCGTCGACCGCCCGCGAGCGACGCTGAAGGAACTGGCCGAGGCGGCCGGCGTAAGCAAGGCCACCCTGCACCGCTTCTGCGGCACGCGGGACAACCTGGTGCAGATGCTCGAGGACCACGGAGAGACCGTACTGAACCAGATCATCCAGGCCTGCGACCTGGAGCATGCCGAGCCTCTGGAGGCGTTGCAGCGCCTGATCAAGGAACACCTCACCCACCGCGAGCTGCTGGTATTCCTGGTATTCCAGTACCGCCCGGACTTCCTCGACCCGCACGGCGAAGGCGCACGCTGGCAGTCCTACCTGGAAGCGCTGGACGCCTTCTTCCTGCGCGGACAGCAGAAAGGCGTGTTTCGCATCGACATCACGGCGGCCGTGTTCACCGAACTGTTCATCACCCTGGTCTACGGCATGGTCGATGCGGAACGTCGCGGACGGGCGGCCAGCTCCAATTCCGCGCATACCCTGGAGCAGATGTTCCTCCATGGCGCCTCCAATCCGGCTCGCTCCTGACCCTCGCGCCCGCGGCGGCGCCCCTCTCGTCGCCGCATGGCACGGACCGATCCGCGTGCCGTCGACTTCGGCCGCCCGGAGGCCTGCTCGACACTCGGGAAGATCAGTCGTCACCGGTCCTGCGACAAAGTGCCTCGACAGCCGGAAAGGACCGTGACGCTCGTCGGCGATACTGGCACTTGGCCTTGCTTCCGGGCATCCTAACTGTCTACCGAATCACACCTCCCCCAGGAATTCCGGTCAGTGTCGACCCCCTCGC
The DNA here is from genome assembly GCF_056110345.1 of Pseudomonas sp. TZ252. NCBI lineage: Bacteria > Pseudomonadati > Pseudomonadota > Gammaproteobacteria > Pseudomonadales > Pseudomonadaceae > Pseudomonas > Pseudomonas sp. TZ252. The sequence continues at coordinate 1,342,353 of NZ_CM148566.1, forward strand.
TAACCCCGTCGCCGCCTCCCGCCGGCGACCCACTGACCGTACCCGACCGACCGGCAGCCAAGGCTGGCCTGCTGTTGCTGGTCCTGTTGATGCTCGGCCTGCTGCTCTGGCAGATGAGCCAGGAGCTGCGCCAGCAGGAACGCTTCGAACACGAGCGAGCCGCGGCCCAGCTCGATCGTCTCAACGACCGCCTGTCCCTGACCCTCGAACTCAAGGCGCGCACCGCCCTCGCCCTGCTCCCGGGCGTGCCCCCCAGCGAGCGTGGCGAGATCCAGGGCAGGCTGTTGCCGCGCATCAGCGATGCGCTGCCGCAGGTGCGCCAGTTGCAATGGGTGGACAGCGCCCCGCAGACGGACAGCCCGTCGCCGGAAAGGACGCTGCCCGAGCAGTTGCGCCAGCACGCCGGCTCCGGCCTCTACCACTATTGCCTCGACCCGCGCGACGGCGAATCCCTCTACCTGACCCTGCGCGAACCCGGCAGCCGCCGCGACAGTGGCTTCTGGCTGTTGCACCTGGCCAGCGACAGCCTCGCCCAGTGGAGTCCCGACCTGCCCACCGGCAACCTGCTCTGGCGCCTGGAAGACCAATACGCCGGGCGGGTGCTCTGGCATACCCCGGGGAGCACGGCGCTGCTCGACGACATGCAGACCCTCGGCGTGGAACCGCTGCGCAACAGCGACTGGCAGCTTCGCGGGCTCTACGACAGCACGCGAGTGCGGCTCGGCCTGCTGCCGGGAATCGGCGGCGAGCTGGCGATCTTCCTCCTGCTGGTCGGCGTCACCGTGTACATGCTGCTGCGCCTGCACCGCGAGCAACAGGGCCTGCGCGCCATGACCCTGGCCTCGCAGCGCAGCCTGCGCCAGGCGGCCACGGCACTGGCGGCGATCGACGAGCGGGTGCTGGTGACCCGCGCCGACGGCCGCCTCAGCTACCTCAATCCCCAGGCCGAACGCCTCTTCGGCATCAGTTCGGCCCAGGCCCGCCAGCATCATCTGCTGGGCCTGCTGCCGGACCTCGAGCCAGGCTGGCTGACGGACGCCGGTGGCGACGGCGAGACCCGTAGCGAGCTGCTGCCGCTGCGGGTGCGCGGCGAGCCGCGGACGTTCACCCTCAGCCGCCATCCGCTGGCCAGCTATCCGGCGCTCGCCGACCAGGCCTGGACCCTCCGCGAGCAGATACTCCAGGGCGGGCAGGTCTGGGTGTTGCGCGACGTCACCGAGGAACAGCACGCCCTCGGCGTCCTGGAGGAAACCCGGCGGCGCTACCAGGACATCTTCGAAGGGGTCGGCGTGGCCCTCTGCGTGCTCGACCTCTCCGCCCTGCGCCAGGCTCTGGTGGAGCAAGGCCTGGACAGCTGCGCCGCACTGCGCGCCTGGCTCGCCGGCGAACCCGGGCGGCAGCAGGCGCTGCTGGAGCGGATCCGCATCACCGAGATCAACGATGTCAGTCGCCGCCTGCTGCAGATCGATTCCACCGAACAGGCCTGGCAGCGCTTGCTCGACCACGGCCCGCTACAACCGGACAGCCTGCGCCTGCAGGTGATCGAGGCGCTCATCGAACGCCGGCCGGTACTCGAACTGGAAGCCACGCTGCGCTGCGGCAAGAGCACGCCGCGGCACCTGTGGTTGCAACTGCGCCTGCCGGAAAACCCCGGCGAATGGCATGCGGTGACCCTCAGCCTGTCCGACGTCACCAGTCGCAAGGAAGTCGAACTGTCGCTGATCGAGCGCGAGAAGTTCTGGTCGGACGCGGTCCAGGCGGTGCCCGATACCCTCTACATCCACGACCTGCACGCGCGCCGGGTGATCTTCAGCAACCATCACCTGGGCCAGCAACTGGGCTACAACCAGGAAGAACTGGCGCGGATGGGCGAGAACTTCTGGGAAACCCTGCTGCACCCCGACGACCAGGAATACTACTGGCGCATCCGCAACCTGCAGCACGTGGTCGGCGACGGCCTGCTGCTCGACAGCCAGCTGCGCTGGCGCCACCGCGACGGCCGCTGGCACTGGTTCGACATCCGCGAGCAGGCCTTCAGCCGCGACCGCAGCGGTCGCGTGGCGCGCCTGATCGGCGTGGCCAAGGACATCACCTTCACCGTCGAGGCGAACAACGCGCTGCGCGAGAACGGCCGACGCTACCGCATGCTGGCGGAAAACATCAGCGACGTGATCTTCTCCACCGACGCCGAGCTCAACGCCAGCTACGTCAGCCCCTCGGTACAGCACGTGTTCGGCTACAGCCCGGAATGGGCGCTGCTCAACGGCCTCCACCAGACCGCCACCAACCCGCGCCAGCTCGGCCGCCTGAACGGCCTGCTGCGCCGCGTGCGGCACGCCATCGGCGACCGCCAGAAGCTCGCCGAGCTGCGGGAAAACCCTGGCCAGCATCTGTTCGCCCTCGACTGCCTGCGCGCCGACGGACGCAAGATTCCCATCGAACTGCGGATCGTCCTGATGTGGGACGAGCACGACCGCTTCGAAGGCCTGCTCGGCATCGCCCGCGACATCAGCCAGCAGCGCCGCGCCGAACGCGAGCTGCGGATGGCGGCGACGGTATTCGAACACTCCACGGCGGCGATCATGGTCACCGACCCGGCCGGCTACATCGTCCAGGTCAACGATTCCTTCTCGCGCCTGACCGGCTACAGCCCGGCCGACGTGCTCGACCAGCAGCCGCGCCTGCTCACCGCCGACCGCCAGGAAGCCAACCAGCTCAAGCACGTGCTCGCCAGCCTGCAGCACAGCGGCAGCTGGGAAGGCGAGATCCTGCAGAAGCGCAAGACCGGCGAACTCTATCCGTCCTGGGTCGGCATCACCGCGGTGCGTGACGAGGAAGGCGACCTGGTCAGCTTCGTCTGCTTCTTCAGCGACATCAGCGAGCGCAAGGCCAGCGAGCGGCGCATCCACCGCCTGGCCTACTACGACGCCCTCACCCACCTGCCCAACCGCACGCTGTTCCAGGACCGTCTGCATACCGCCCTGCAGCAGGCCGAGCGCAACGGCCAGTGGGTGGTGCTGATGTTCCTCGACCTCGACCGCTTCAAGCCGATCAACGACTCCCTCGGCCACGCCGCCGGCGACCGCATGCTGCAGGAAGTGGCGACCCGCCTGAGCGCCTGCGTCAGCCAGGACGATACCGTGGCGCGCATGGGCGGCGACGAATTCACCCTGCTGCTGCCTTCCCAGGGCGACCGCGAGATCGCCCTGAAACGGGCGATCCAGGTCGCCGAGCTGATCCTCGGCCGTCTGGCCCGGCCGTTCACCCTGGAAGGCCGTGAATTCTTCGTCACCGCCAGCATCGGCGTGGCCTTGTCGCCCCAGGACGGCGCCGAACTGAGCCTGCTGATGAAGAACGCCGACACGGCGATGTACCACGCCAAGGAGATGGGCAAGAACAACTTCCAGTTCTACCAGGCCGAGATGAACGCTCGCGCCCTGGAGCGCCTGGAACTGGAAAGCGACCTGCGCCGCGCCCTTGAACTGGGCGAGTTCGTCCTCCACTACCAGCCGCAGTTCACCGGCGACGGCCGCCGCCTGACCGGCGCCGAGGCCCTGCTGCGCTGGCAGCATCCGCGCCGCGGACTGGTTCCGCCGAGCGAGTTCATTCCGGTGCTGGAGGAGATCGGCCTGGTGGCCCAGGTCGGCGACTGGCTGCTGGCGGAAGCCTGCAAGCAGTTACGCAGCTGGCACAAGGCCAAGGTGCGGGTGCCAAAGGTCTCGGTGAACCTCTCGGCACGGCAGTTCGCCGATGGCCAGTTGGGCGAGCGGATCGCCGCGATCCTCTACGAGACAGGCATCCCGCCGGCATGCCTGGAGCTGGAACTGACCGAAAGCATCCTGATGAGCGACGTCGCCGAGGCCATGCAGATCCTCTCCGGGCTCAAGCGCCTCGGCCTGGCCATCGCGGTGGACGACTTCGGCACCGGCTACTCCTCGCTGAACTACCTCAAGCAGTTCCCCATCGACGTGCTGAAGATCGACCGCAGCTTCGTCGACGGCCTGCCCCACGGCGAACAGGACGCACAGATCGCCCGGGCGATCATTGCCATGGCCCACAGCCTGAACCTGATGGTGATCGCCGAGGGCGTGGAGAGCCAGGCCCAGCTGGACTTCCTTCGCGAGCACGGCTGCGACGAGGTGCAAGGCTACCTGTTCGGCCGGCCGATGCCCGCCGAGCAGTTCGGCATGCTCTACGCCAGCGACGTGCTGTTCATGTTCAACGAGGGCTGAGCCGCCGTGCGGCGCGCTTGAGCGCCGCTTGTCCGCGACATGATGGCCTTTCATGTGCCAGCACCCGCCGCATGGGTTAGAATGCGCGCCTTTTCCCAGCACCGATCCTTATGAGGACCGCCATGTTCAGCCGTGATTTGACCCTCGCCCGCTACGATGCCGAACTCTTTGCCGCGATGGAGCAGGAAGCCCAGCGCCAGGAAGAGCACATCGAGCTGATCGCCTCCGAGAACTACACCAGCCCGGCGGTGATGGAAGCCCAGGGTTCGGTGCTGACCAACAAGTACGCCGAAGGTTATCCGCACAAGCGCTACTACGGCGGCTGCGAGTACGTCGATATCGTCGAGCAACTGGCCATCGACCGCGCCAAGCAACTGTTCGGCGCCGATTACGCCAACGTCCAGCCGCACGCCGGCTCCCAGGCCAACGCCGCGGTCTACCTGGCCCTGCTGTCGGCCGGCGACACCATCCTCGGCATGAGCCTGGCCCATGGCGGCCACCTGACCCACGGCGCCAGCGTCTCCTCCTCCGGCAAGCTGTACAACGCCGTGCAGTACGGCATCGACGCCAATGGCCTGATCGACTACGACGAAGTCGAGCGCCTGGCCGTGGAGCACAAGCCGAAGATGATCGTCGCCGGCTTCTCCGCCTATTCCCAGGTCCTCGATTTCGCCCGCTTCCGCGCCATCGCCGACAAGGTCGGCGCCTACCTGTTCGTCGACATGGCCCACGTCGCCGGCCTGGTCGCCGCTGGCGTCTACCCGAACCCGGTGCCGTTCGCCGACGTGGTCACCACCACCACCCACAAGACCCTGCGCGGTCCGCGCGGTGGCCTGATCCTGGCGCGCGCCAACGAGGAGATCGAGAAGAAGCTCAACTCCGCGGTATTCCCCGGCGCCCAGGGCGGTCCGCTGGAGCACGTGATCGCGGCCAAGGCGGTGTGCTTCAAGGAAGCCCTGCAGCCGGAGTTCAAGACCTACCAGCAGCAGGTCCTGAAGAACGCCCAGAGCATGGCCCAGGTCTTCCTCGACCGCGGTTTCGACGTGGTTTCCGGCGGCACCCAGAACCACCTGTTCCTGCTCTCCCTGATCAAGCAGGACATCACCGGCAAAGACGCCGACGCAGCCCTCGGCCGCGCGTTCATCACCGTGAACAAGAACTCGGTCCCGAACGATCCGCGCTCGCCGTTCGTCACCTCCGGCCTGCGCATCGGTACCCCGGCCGTGACCACCCGCGGCTTCAAGGAAGCCGAGTGCCGCGAGCTGGCCGGCTGGATCTGCGACATCCTCGAGAACATGGGCGACGAGTCCGTGGTCGACGGCGTACGCGAGAAGGTCAAGGCGATCTGCGCCAAGTTCCCGGTCTACGGCAACTAGGCGACAAGGCAAGACGAAAGAGCCCGGCAAATGCCGGGCTTTTTCATTTCCTCCGAGGGAGGAGGCGCCGGGTAGCGTTATCGCCGGTCCTCGACATGGATCACCGCCAAGGCCTCGGCATCCTCGCCCCGCCGGGAGCGGCCGTGCATGCCGACGAGCAGCTCGCCGGCGTCCTCCTCCAGTTCCTCGCGAGGGACGAAGGTAAGGATGTCCGGGTGATGCCCGGTCACCACCCAGCCGCGGCCGTTGTCCAGGGTGATCACACCGAAGTCGCCCGCCGGCGTGCCGACCTGTACCGCTCCCCACTCGGCCAGCAATGCCCGCGCCTGGGCCGCGAGGTCCGGCTCCGGCTGCGTGAGGATCACGCAAGTGCCCTGGGCGAACAGCACCCAGGATTTGTCCGCGCCACGGATGCAGTCCCGCCAGGCGCCGATCAATGCGTTCCTGTCCATTTCCACGCTCCTTTGGCGTCGATGCGCCTCAGCGGCCTTCGACGATGCGTTCGAAGCCCTCGCGGATACTGTCCTCCGGCAGGTTGTCGCCGATGAACACGATCACGCTCTCGCGCGCCTCGTCGTCCCGCCACTCGCTATCCCAGTCGAAGCCGTAGAGTCGCAGCACGCCCTGGAACACCAGGCGACGCGGCTCGTCGGCGATGTTCAGCACGCCCTTGTAGCGCAGCAGGGAATTGCCATGCCACTGCAACAGGTCGTCCATGAACTCGCTCAGCCTTTCGAGATCGAGCGGCGTGTCGCTGCGCAGTACCAGGGTGCCGATGCGATCACGGCTGTCCTTGGCTGCCACCGCTCGCAGCGGGCGCAGGCCGATGCCAGGACCGAGGTCGGCGTTGAGGTTGAAGCCACGTACGTCGAGCAGGTGCGCCAGGTCGATGCGGCCGTGCTCGACCACATGCACCAGCGCCCTCCGGTTGATCCGTTGCAGGCGCTGGCCCAGGGCCTCGAAGGTGGCGGCGTCGACCAGGTCGGTCTTGCTCACCAGGATGCGGTCGGCGAAGCCGACCTGGGCCTGGGCGATGGTTTCCTGCAGGTGACGCTCGGCGTTGGCGGCGTCCACCAGGGTGATGATGCCGTCCAGCACGTAGCGCTGGCAGAGTTCCTCGTCGGCGAAGAAGGTCTGCGCCACCGGCGCCGGATCGGCCAGGCCGGTGCACTCGATCACCAGGCGGTCGAAGTCGATTTCGCCGTTGTCGCGGCGCTCCAGCAGGAGGAACAGAGCCTTTTCCAGGTCGGTGTTGATCGAGCAGCAGACGCAGCCATTGGACAGCGTCATCACCTGCACCGGCTCGACGCCGAGCAACTGGCCGTCGATCGGCGTCTCGCTGTACTCGTTCTCGATCACCGCGATCTTCATGCCGTGCTCGGCCTGCAGCAGGTACTTGAGCAGGGTGGTCTTGCCGGCGCCGAGGAAGCCGGTGAGCACGGTGACGGGGATCGGGGCGTGGTTGTCGTTGGCTACTTCGGACATGCGCAACTTCCAGAAAAGACGCGGGCCACGTCAGACGTGGCCCGCGGAAGGATGGGGATTCAGCAGCAGCGGATCGGCCGACCCTTGCCGCCACCGTAGCGCGCCTCCTGGCGCTCGCGGAAGAACTCCTCGTAGGTCATCACCGGCTTGTCCGGGTGCTTGTTGCGCATGTGCTCGACGTAAGTGTCGTAGTCGGGCATGCCGACCAGCATCCGGGCGGCCTGGCCCAGGTATTTGCCCATGCGGCTGAGGTCGTTGAACATGGCGAGTTCCTCGTTAAGGCTCCCCGGCGAACCGGGGAGCGCGGCCGGTCAGGCGTCGGGGATGGGCTCGAACGGGGTTTCCTTGTCGGTCCGCTCGCTCTTGCCCCAGGCCGCGATGCCGACCTTGATGGCGTAGAACAGTACGCTGAACACCACCAGCAGGAACAGCACGGTCAGACCGGCGTTGATGTAGGCGTTCAGCACCACGTGCTGCATCTGGCCGATATCCTTGGCCGGCGCCAGCACCTGGCCGGCATCCAGCGCGGTGGCGTACTTCTCGCCAAGAGCGACGAAGCCGACTGCCGGGTTGCTGTCGAAGATCTTGATCAGGCCCGCGGTGGTGGTGCAGATCAGCAACCAGGCCGCCGGCAGGATGGTGACCCAGACATACTGCTGGCGCTTCATCTTGATCAGGACCACGGTGGCGAGCATCAGCGCGATGCCGGCGAGCATCTGGTTGGAAATGCCGAACAGCGGCCACAGGGTATTGATCCCGCCCAGCGGGTCGACCACGCCCTGGTACAGCAGCCAGCCCCACAGCGCCACGCAGCCGCCGGTGCCGATGATGTTGGCGGTCCACGACTCGGTCTTCTTCAGCGCCGGCACGAAGTTGCCCAGCAGGTCCTGCAGCATGAAGCGCCCGGCACGGGTGCCGGCGTCCACCGCGGTGAGGATGAACAAGGCCTCGAAGAGGATCGCGAAGTGGTACCAGAAGGCCATGGTGTTCTCGCCCGGCAGCACCTGGTGGAGGATGTGCGCGATCCCCACCGCCAGGGTCGGCGCGCCGCCGGCACGGGCCAGGATGGTGGTCTCGCCGATGTCCTGGGCGGTCTGGGTGAGTTGCTCCGGCGTGATGGCGAAGCCCCAGCTGCTGACGGTCGCGGCCACCGCGTTGACGTCGGCGCCGACCACCGCCGGCGGGCTGTTCATGGCGAAGTAGATGCCCGGCTCGATCACCGAGGCGGCGACCATCGCCATGATCGCCACGAAGGACTCCATCAGCATGCCGCCGTAGCCGATGTAGCGGGCGTCGGGCTCGCGGTTGAGCAGCTTCGGCGTGGTCCCCGAGGAGATCAGCGCGTGGAAGCCGGACACCGCGCCGCAGGCGATGGTGATGAACAGGAACGGGAACAGGCTGCCTTTCCAGACCGGGCCGGTGCCGTCGGTGAACTGGGTCAGGGCCGGCATCTTCAGTTCCGGCATGACGATCAGGATGCCGATCGCCAGGCCGATGATGGTGCCGATCTTGAGGAAGGTTGACAGGTAGTCGCGCGGCGCCAGCAGCAGCCACACCGGCAGTACCGAGGCGACGGCGCCGTAGCCGATCAGCATCCAGGTGATCTGGATTCCACTGAAGGTGAAATGCGGCGCCCATTCCGGACTGGCCGCGACCTGCCCGCCGAGCCAGATCGAACCGAGCAGGAGGAACACCCCGATGATCGAGATCTCGCCGATCCGGCCGGGGCGGATGAAGCGCATGTAGACGCCCATGAACAGCGCGATGGGAATGGTCGCGAGGACGGTGAACATGCCCCAGGGGCTGTCGGCCAGAGCCTTCACCACGATCAGCGCGAGCACCGCGAGGATGATGATCATGATCAGGAAGGCGCCGAACAGCGCGATGGTCCCGGCCACCTGGCCCATTTCCTCGCGCACCAGCTCACCCAGCGAGCGGCCGTTGCGGCGGCTGGAGATGAACAGGACCATGAAGTCCTGCACCGCGCCGGCGAGGACTACGCCGGCGATCAGCCAGAGGGTGCCGGGCAGGTAGCCCATCTGCGCGGCAAGGACCGGACCGACCAGCGGACCGGCGCCGGCGATGGCGGCGAAGTGGTGGCCGAAGAGGATGTGCTTGTTGGTCGGGACGTAGTCCAGGCCATCGTTGTTGAGTACCGCGGGAGTGGCGCGGTTGGGGTCCAGTTGCATCACCTTGCTGGCGATGAACAGGCTGTAGTAACGGTAGGCGACCAGGTAGATGGCCACCGCCGCCACCACGATCCACAAGGCGTTGATCGCTTCGCCACGACGCAGGGCGACGACGCCCAGGGCCGCGGCGCCCACGATCGCCACCACCAGCCAGGCGAGGTGACGTAGCAGGCTATTGTTATTGTTCATAGTGTTTGGCTTCCGACAGATGGAGGGCGCAGTTCTGCAGCGAAAATTCTAGCCGCGAACCGACCAGGGGTCATACGACCTTAGTCTAGAGCGGTTACCGCGCGATGGCGGTAGGCGCAATGTCGCAGGAATCCGCCGGAAAAGTCCATGGCCGACAAGGGCCGGCCAGGCGAAAACGCTTCGGCGCGACCTTGCCCTCTCCGTAGGAAGCGCCCTGGGAAAACGCCGCATGCCCAAGCCGTTCGTCTGCCGTGGCAACGAAGGCGGCAACCTCCGGCGGGCAGGCCGCGCACACGAAAAAGCCCGCCGTAGCGGGCTCTTTCCTGGGCCTGAGGTCTCAGGCCGGTTGCTTGGCGTAGCGCGCCAGGGTGCCGTCGCGACTCATCACCGCCAGGGTGTTGCTCAGGACCTGTTCGCCCGTCGCATCCTTGCTCGCGAAGATCTCGCCGAAATGCTGCTGGGTGACCTGGGCGAAGTGCGCCCGGTCCTTGGCTTCCACGCCGAGCAGCACGGCATAGGCGTCGAGCGCTTCGCCCTGGCCCTTGGCCATGTCCTCGGCGATGTTGTCGAGCATCCCGTTCATGGCGAAGATCGAGCGGCCGCCGTAGCCCAGGCGTGCATTGGTGTTGCAACCGTTGGTCCCGGAGGTCATGCCGAAGGTGGCGTTGCCCGAGGTACCGTTGGTGGTGGTGGCCAGCAGGTGCGGGAACAGGCCGCGCTGGCCCTCGAACACCATGTTGCCCCAACCACAGCCATTACCGCCTGCCGCGTCGGCGTGTGCCGTCATGCTGCCCAGGCTCAGCAGCCCCAGAACCAACCCCTTGCTCAAAAGTCGCTTGTCCATGTCTGCGCTCCGCAGTTGTATTTTGGAGAAAAACGCTTTAGCAGCTTTGGCGAGACTTGACGAACTGTCAAACTCGGACACATGCCGCCGATCCAGCCGCACAGGCGGGGACGGACGGCACCGCCGATCGAATTCCGCCACTTCCCCGCCGGCATGGCTTGGCTATAGTGGTATCCAGCAGCGCGCACCGAGGGATCGCGACATGAGTGACCAGCACGACGAACGTCGACGTTTCCACCGGATCGCCTTCGACGCCGACAGCGAGATCCTCCAGGGCGAACGGCGCTGGGAGGTCTTGCTCCACGACGTCTCCCTGCACGGCATCCTGGTCGGCCAGCCGCAGGACTGGAACGGCGACCCGCAACGGCCCTTCGAGGCCCGCCTGTACCTGGGCCTGGATGTACTGATCCGCATGGAGATCAGCCTGGCCTGGGCTCGCGACGGCCTGCTCGGCTTCGAATGCCAGCACATCGACCTCGACTCCATCAGCCACCTGCGCCGCCTGGTGGAACTGAACCTGGGCGACGAGGAACTCCTCGAGCGCGAGCTGGCCCTGCTGGTCAGCGCCCACGACGACTGAGGCGGGTCACTCGAAGAGGGCGTCCAGGGCCTGCTCGAGGCGCGTCACGGCGATCACCTGCAATCCCGCCGGCGCCTCCTTCGGCGCGTTGCCGAGGGGTACGATGGCACGCTTGAAACCATGCTTGCCGGCTTCCTTCAGGCGCTCCTGGCCGCTCGGCACCGGACGCACCTCGCCGGACAGCCCGACCTCGCCGAACACCAGCAGGTCGTGCGGCAGCGGGCGGTTGCGCAGGCTGGACATCACCGCCGCCATCAACGCCAGGTCGGAGGCGGTTTCCAGCACCTTGACCCCACCCACCACGTTGAGGAACACGTCCTGGTCGTAGGTCGGGATACCGCCGTGCCGGTGCAGCACCGCCAGCAGCATCGCCAGGCGGTTCTGGTCGAGGCCCAGGGTCACCCGCCGCGGATTCGCCAGGTGACTGGTGTCGACCAGCGCCTGGACCTCCACCAGCATCGGCCGCGAGCCTTCCCAGGTGGCCATCACCACGCTGCCGGGCACCGCTTCCTGGGCCCGCGTGAGGAAGATCGCCGAAGGGTTGCTCACTTCCTTCAGGCCTTTGTCGGTCATGCCGAACACTCCCAGTTCGTTGACCGCGCCGAAGCGGTTCTTCACCGCCCGCAGCAGGCGCAGGCGGCCGTCTGATTCGCCCTCGAAATACAGTACGGTGTCGACCATGTGTTCGAGCACCCGCGGGCCGGCCAGGGCGCCTTCCTTGGTCACGTGGCCGACCAGAAAGATCGCCGTGCCGCTCTGCTTGGCATAGCGCACCAGCATCGCGGCGCTCTCGCGGACCTGGGCGACGCCGCCCGGCGCCGATTGCAACTGCTCGGTGAAGATGGTCTGGATCGAGTCGATCACCATCACCCGCGGCTGCTCCTGGCGCGCGGTGGCGATGATGGTCTCGATGCTGGTCTCGGTCATCACCTTGAGCTTGTCTTCCGGCAACGACAGGCGCCGCGCGCGCATCGCCACCTGCTGCTGGGATTCCTCGCCGGTGACGTACAGCGCCGGGACGCGGCTGGCCAGGTTGCAAAGGGTCTGCAGGAGAATGGTCGACTTGCCGATGCCGGGATCGCCGCCGATCAGCACCACCGAACCGTCCACCAGGCCGCCGCCGAGAACCCGATCCAGTTCGGTGGAGCCGGTCGTGAAGCGCGGCATTTCCTCGACGCTGACCTCCGCCAGGGTCTTCAGGTTGGCCTGCTGGCCGGCCCAGCCGCCGCGGCCGGAGCCGCTCGGCGCGGCCTCGACGACGGTCTCCACCAGGGTGTTCCAGGCCCCGCAGTCCGCGCACTGGCCGGCCCATTTCGGGAAGGTCGCGCCACACTCGGTGCAGCCGTACATGCGCTTGGCCTTGGCCATGGGAACTCCTCTCGCGGGCAAAGCGCAGATGATAGCCGCTGGCTTGATTCCGATCAGCCTCGATCGACCGCGCTTCGCGCGACACTGATGGCCGGACAAGGAGACTTCCATGCGCACACTGCTGTTCCTGCACCTGCTGGGTGCCGCGATCTGGGTCGGCGGCCACCTGGTCCTGGCCCTCGGCATCCTCCCCGGCGCCCTGCGCCGCCGCGATCCCCAGGCGATCCGTGCCTTCGAGCAGGTCTACGAGCGGATCGGCATCCCCGCCCTGCTGCTGCAGGTGGTCAGCGGCCTGTGGCTGGCCAGCCTGTGGCTGCCGTTCGACCACTGGTTCGGCGCCACGCCGGTGGCCCGTGCCCTGCAGCTCAAGCTGCTGCTCCTGGCGGCGACCGCCGCCCTGGGCGTGCATGCGCGCCTGCGCCTGATCCCGAACCTGGACGCCGAGAGCCTGCCGAAGCTGGGCTGGCACATCGCCGCGATCACCCTGGTGGGCCTGGGTTTCGTCGCGGTCGGACAGAGTTTCCGTTTCGGCGGCGCCTTCTGAGCATGCCCACATGAAAAAGGGCGCCGGAGGCGCCCTTTTTCATGCCGTTGTCGTGAATGAATCAATGGCCTTTTCCGTTGGCCTTCCTCAGCCTCTCGGCGATTTCGTCCTTGAGTTGCACCCGTTGCTGCTTCAACCCCTGCAGCGCCAGGTCGTCGAGGGGTTCGCGACCGCCCTCGACCTCGTAGATGCGCTTGTCGAGGCTCTCATAGTCCGCCGCCAGGCGAGTGAAGTGGGCGTCGTTGCCATGAAGTTGCTTCAGTTCGGCATGAAAATCCGGAAACTCCCGGGAAAGCGGATGTTGCTCGAGCGGCATGACGGACCTCCTCTGACGTTGTATACGACACCTCCAGACTAGCCCAGCAGGCCTCCTCCGAACATTGCCCCCGATCACCTCGCCGCCGCAGTGCCGTTCAGTTCGCCGCGTCGCAGGCTTTCCACGCTGTTGCCCAACGCATCGCGGGCGCCAAGGTCGGCACCGCGCGCCGACAGCGCCTGGAGCAGCTCCTCGCGCTTGAACAGCGCCGCGTACATGGCCGCGGTCTGCCCTGCGCCGTTGCGCTGGTCGGGGCTGCATTGCGCGCCGATCAGGCGCCGGGCGATGCGGACCTCGCCCTTGAAGATGGCGCCCATCAGGGCGGTGTTGCCGCGCGCATCCTGGACGCAGGGGTCGGCACCGGCCTCCAGCAATTGTTCCACCGCTCCGCCATGGCCGTGGTAGGCGGCCAGGATCAGCGCGGTATAGCCCTTGGCATCCTGCACATCGAGGTCGAAGCCGGCCTCGACGAACTCCTTCAGCATGGCCTGGTCACCGCGTCGGGCGGCATCGAAGAAGTAGTCGCGCAACCGCGCTTCGACCTCGACCCCATGCACCTCGCCAGCTTGCGCGGCCAGCGCCGCGAGCAGCAAGCCTGCCAGAATCCAAGCTCGCATCGTCGTCATCTCCCACCAAACCGATAGAGGAAGGGCGGCCTGGATGGCCGCCCCGGTTGCGATCAATCCTGGAGCTTCGCCGCCAGTTGCCGGACGCGCTGCAGATCGGCCCCGGCCACCTTGGCCAGGCCCGTGCCGTAGTCGCTGTCAGCCTTGTAGAAGTAGGAAAGCATGATGTACTTGCTCTCGTCGTCGGTGATCGCCAACGCCCCGCCGAGACTGGCGATCAGGTCGGCCTGGTCCTTCTTGCCGTAGGAGCGGAACAGCTCGCCGGTCTGCTTGAAGTTCTGCTCGCGCTGGATCTTCGCCTGCTGGGTGGTGCCGCTCAGCGGGGTCCGCACGTAGCGGGCGCTGGCCTGCTCCTCGCGCGGATCGAGCCGGCTCGGCTGGTAGTTCACCCCGCTGGTACTGTGTCCGGCGTTCAGCGCGCCGTCCTGGTTGACGGTATTGACCTCGCTGCGCGGGCGGTTGACCGGCAGGCCCAGGCCGTTGGCGCCGACCCGGTACATCTGGGTATCGGCGTAGGCGAACAGCCGTCCCTGGAGCAGGCGATCCTCGGAGGGCTCGATGCCCGGCACCAGGTTCGACGGCGCCATGGCGACCTGTTCGGTTTCCTGGAAGAAGTTGTCGACGTTGCGGTTCAACACCATCTGGCCGATCTTGCGCTCGGGAATGCCCGGCCAGATCTTGGTCGCGTCCAGCGGGTCGAAGTCGAATTTCGCCAGGTCCTCGGGCTTGAGCACCTGGATGTACAGGTCCCATTTCGGGAAGTCGCCCTTCCGGATCGCGCTCACCAGGTCATTGGTCATGTGGCTGTAGTCGCGCCCCTGGACTTCCGCCACCTGTTTCGGATCGAGGTTCTTCTGGCCCTGCAGGCTCTTCCAGTGGAACTTCACGTAGTGCACTTCGCCCCTGGCGTTGACCAGCTTGTAGGCATGCACGCTGTTGCCGTCCATTTCCCGGTAGCTGGCCGGGGTGCCCTCGTTGGAATACAGCAGGGTCAGGGTGCGGGTCGCCTCCGGCACGTGGGAGAAGAAATCGAAGCGTCGCGAGTCGTCGTCGAGGTTACTGCGCGGGTCCGGCTTGAAGGCATGGACCATGTCCGGGAACTTGATCGCATCGCGGATGAAGAAGGTCGGGAAGTTGTTGCCCACCAGGTCCCAATTGCCGTCTGCGGTATAGAACTTGGTGGCGAAACCGCGCGGATCGCGCAGGGTTTCCGGGGAGTGGTTGCCGTGCACCACCGCGGAGAAGCGCACGAATACCGGGGTCTTCTCGCCCTTGCGGAAGACCTTGGCCATGCTCAGGTCGCTGATATCGGCACTGGCGACGAACTCGCCATGGGCGCCGGTGCCGCGGGCATGCACCACGCGTTCGGGAATACGCTCGCGGTCGAAACGTTGCAGCTTCTGCAGCAGTTGCACGTCCTGCAGCAGCACCGAACCGTTGGGCCCGGCGGTCTGCGAGTTCTGGTTGTCGCCCACTGGCGCACCGTTGTCACGGGTCAGGGTCGCGGCCTGCACGGACAGCGACAGGAGGCTGGCGGTCAGGCTTGCCGCCACCAGCAGGCGGCCGGGACGGAAGGCGTTCAGGGAAGGGTTCATGGAAGAGCTCCTAATGGCTTGTCAGGCGTCTTGTTGCGCCCGACCAAGGTAAGGAGCGCCGCCGGCGACGCTAAATTGAAAAACCTCACCGCGCCGATTAGGAATATCAATGCGCCCATGAATCGCAAAAAGAAATAAAAAAGACCGCCAGCCGAAGAAAGCCCGCGCTGGTGCACCAGGCACTCCCAGTTCGCTCGCCGGTAAACGAGTTCACCTTCGTTATTTGCCTGCGAAGTTAGGTCGGAGAACCTCGCCACTCCAACTTCAACTTCCGGCATCTGCATGGCGCAGTTCCAAGTTGCCGAAGTTGCTTTGTCTTCTTTCTTGGCGAATTCCTGAAAATCGACATGAGTGTAATGTTTTTCCTCTAAACTTCGTTTCTCCCCACAAGACCCGACGCAAACGTATGCCTTGCGAATTTTCGCGTTGCCGGGGGGAACCAAAACACCAATCTTCCAGCCTGAGCAACTTGCCGAAGGCTGCATTAGACTGCCTTTACCTATTAGCGAAATACAGGGAGTGAACCCATGGGTCTTCTGAGTGAATTCAAAGCCTTTGCCGTCAAGGGCAATGTCGTGGATATGGCTGTCGGTATCATCATCGGCGCGGCCTTCGGCAAGATCGTCTCGTCCTTCGTGGGCGATGTGATCATGCCGCCGATCGGACTGCTGATCGGCGGAGTCGACTTCTCCGACCTGGCGATAACGTTGAAGGCCGCCGAAGGCGACGTGCCGGCGGTGGTGCTGGCCTATGGCAAGTTCATTCAGACCGTACTCGACTTCGTCATCGTGGCCTTCGCCATCTTCATGGGGGTCAAGGCGATCAACCGCCTCAAGCGCGAAGAAGCCGTCGCGCCGTCCGAACCGCCAGTGCCGAGTGCCGAGGAAACCCTGCTGACCGAGATCCGCGATCTGCTGAAAGCCCAGCAGAACAAGTCGTGATCGCGTCGGCGGAACAATGAAAAAGGGCCCGAACGGGCCCTTTTTCATTGCCGGACAACACGCCGGGCGGCAGCGTTATCCGCCGCTACTGCGCGGGCACGCACCTACCAGTAGTTCTCCACCGCCACCTGCCCCGGGCGCCGCGTCAGACTGAGGTTCATGCCGCGAGCCTTCAGCACGGCGCGGGTGTCCTCGATCATCTGCGGGTTGCCGCAGAGCATCACTCGCGAATGCTCCGGGGTCAATTCCAGGTCGGCGACACGCTCCAGATCGCCGTTCTCGATCAGCGTGGTGATACGTCCGTTCAGGCAACCGGGTACCTGCTCGCGGGTCACCACCGGAATGAACTGCAGCTTGTGGGCATGCTCGGCCAGGTATTCGCGCTCGGCGAGGCCGGCGATCAGCTCGCGGTAGGCCAGCTCCTTGCTCTCACGCACGCTGTAGACCAGCTTGATGCTTTCGAAGCGCTCCCAGACTTCGAAGTCCTGCAGGATCGAGACGAACGGCGCCACACCGGTACCGGTGGCCAGCAGCCAAAGGTCACGACCATCCACGAAGCGGTCGAGGGTGAGGAAGCCGAAGGCCTGGCGATCGACCAGCAACTGGTCGCCCTCGCGCAGGCGGCTGAGTTCGCTGGTGAACTCGCCGTCCGGGACGACGATGGAAAAGAAGTCGAGGAATTCGTCATGAGGCGCCGAAACCATCGAGTAGGCGCGCCAGACGATACTGCCGCTGGGCTTGTACACGCCGAGCCGGGCGAATTGCCCGGCGCGGAACCGGAATCCCGCGTCACGGCTGGTACGCAGGGTGAACAGGTTGGGAGTCAGAGGCTGCACGTCGAGCAGCGTCTGGCGGGTGAATTTCTCTTCGCTGGCGGTCATGGTCCGCTCCGGATACCGATACTCCCCTAGTGTCCCGCAAAGCACCCGGCAGAAACACCCGCAAGGCTTGTGGCTATCCCCGCTGACGGGAATAGCCAGCGGCCGATCAGCGCTTGCGGTTGACCACCTGGGCCGCGCGCAACACGTCACTACCGATCTGCGCCTCGTAGTTCTTCCACAGCGGCTTCATGGCGTTGCGCCAGGCCTCGTGCTCTTCCGCGCTGAGGCTGACCAGGCGACTCTTGCCGGCTGCCAGCAGGTGCTCGCGCTCCTTCTGGTTGAGCGCTTCGGCTTCCTTGTTCACCACCAGGGTGACCTCGTCGACGATGCTCTCCAGTTCGGTGCGGGTCTGGTAGGGAATGCCGGTCCAGAACGCCGAACTGGTGATCAGCATGTAGCTGAGCGCGCCGTGATTGGTCTCGGTGATGTACGGCTGCACGCTGTCGATCTTCTGTCCGGCGAGGTTCGACCAGGTGTTCTCGGTGCCCTGCACGCTGCCGGCCTGCATGGCCTTGAGGGTCTCGGCGTAGGACAACTGCTTGGCGGTGGCGCCGAGCATGGCGAACTGCGCTTCCAGCACCGACGACGGCTGGATACGGAAGACCAGGCCCTTGGCATCGTCCGGCCGGTGCAGCTCGCGAGTGGCGGAAAGCTGCTTCATGCCGTTGTTCCAGTAGGCCAGGCCATAGATACCGTGCTTGGCCATGGAGCGCAGCAGTTCGCGGCTCTTGTCGCGCTTCTGGAAACGCTTCAGGGCCTCCAGGTCATCGAACAGGAACGGCAGGTCGAACACCTGGAGTTGCTTGGTATAGGGCTCGAACTTGGACAGCGAGGTGGCCAGCATCTGCACCTTGTTGGCGCGCAGGGCCTCGATCTCGTCGGCGTCGCCGAACAGCGTCGAGTTGGGGTAGACCTCGACCTTGACCTTGCCCGGCAGACGCTCCTCGGCAAGCTTCTTGAACAACAGCGCCCCCTTGCCCTTGGGCGTGTCGTCGGAGACCACATGGGAGAACTTGATCACGATCGGGCCGGCGTCCTCGGCATGGGCGACGGCGGAAACGGCGAACAGTGCGGCGAGCGCCACACCGACAAACGGCTTGAACATCGATGTACCTGTGCGATGGCAACGACGAGCCCCGCGACGGCTCGCACGGGTCTCGTTCGGGAAACGGGTTGGGTGACGGTCACCGCTCGAAGTGGCGAAGGCGCCCGTCCAGGCGCTACCGGGTCATGACAGGCGCTATCGAAGCCCTAGCCCGGTTATTATTGGCGTGCCCGGCTGGATGACTCGTCGGTAAGGAAACGACTAACCAGAGCCGGGTAAAGAATTTTTCGGCATATCCGTGTGCCGCACAAGCTGGAGAACTCCAACCAGCTCTCAGTTTCGACAGATTGTTAATTGACGAGCGGGATTCGCCCCGCCGGGAACCCGATGCCTCTATTCGCCACCCCCTTCGCCCAGCTCGACCTGGTCCGCCAGCCCGAGCAGGACGGCGAGCCCCTCCAGGCGTTCGACGCCGCCGACGAATACCTGCTCAACCAGTTGCACGAACGGGGCGTGACGGCGCAATGCCGGGTGCTGGTCCTCAACGACGCCTTCGGCGCCCTCGCCGCGAGCCTGGCGCCGCACGTCCAGGTCACCAGCAGCGGCGATTCGCACCTGGGCTTCCTCGCCCTGCGCAAGAACCTCGCGCGCAACGGCCTCGACCTGGGCTCGGTGCGCTTCGTCCCGGCCAGCGAAACCGCCGTGGGGCCCTTCGATCACGTACTGGTCAAGGTGCCGAAGACCCTCGCGTTGCTGGAGGAGCAACTGATCCGCCTGCACGGCCAACTGGCACCGGGCGCGCAGGTCGTCGCCGCGGGGATGGTCAAGCACTTGCCGCGCGCCGCCGGCGACCTGCTGGAACGCTACATCGGCCCGATGCACGCTTCGCTGGCGGTGAAGAAGGCCCGCCTGCTGATCGCCGAGGCAGCGGAGCGCCCGCAACCGCGCTCGCCCTATCCGACCCGCTATCGCCTGGAGCAGCCGCCGCTGACGCTGCTCAACCACGCCAACGTATTCTGCCGGGAGGGTCTCGACATCGGCACCCGCGCCTTCCTCCCGCACCTGCCACGCAGCCTCGGCGCGCTACGCGCCGCCGACCTGGGCTGCGGCAACGGGGTGCTCGGCATCGCCTACGCGCTGCTCAACCCGCAGGCCGAGCTGACCCTGGTGGATGAGTCGTACATGGCCGTGCAGTCGGCGCGGGAAAACTGGCGAGCGGCGCTGGGCGAGCGGCCGGCGACGTTCCGCGCCGACGATGGCCTGGCCGGCCAGGCGGCGGGCTCGCTGGACCTGGTCCTGTGCAACCCGCCGTTCCACCAGCAGCAGGTGGTCGGCGACTTCCTCGCCTGGCGCATGTTTCTCCAGGCTCGCGATGCCCTGGCGGCGGGCGGCGAACTGTGGATCGTCGGCAACCGCCACCTGGGCTACCACGCCAAGCTCAAGCGGCTGTTCCGCGGGGTCGAGCAGGTCGCGGCGAATCCGAAGTTCGTGATCCTGAAAGCGGGAAAATAGTCAGCCGAGCGCCGCCGGGGTGTCCACGTCGCGGAGTACGCCCGGATCGTCGCACGGCACCTCGCACCAGGCCGGACGATGGGCCTGCAGCACACGGCGCGCGCCCTGGTCGCCGTCCAGTTGCGCAAGCGCGTCCCAGAAAGCGCGGCCGAACAGCACCGGATGGCCGCGCTGACCGTCGTACAGGGGAAACACGATGGCTTCGGGAGTGGCCATCGCGGCCAGACGCTCGAGGGTATCGGCGGCGATCCAGGGCATGTCGCCGAGCAGGACGGCGATGGCCCGGGCCGTGCTGTTCCTCGCCGCCGCGACGCCGGCGGCCAGGCTGTGGCCCATGCCCAACGATGCATCGAGGCTGTGGACAAGCCGCTGCTGCGCCGGCAGGCCCAGGCTCGCCGGGGTGTCTCCGGCACGCACCACCACCCGCACCTCGGCGAACGCCTCGCGCGCCCGCGCCACGCTGGCCGCCAGCAGGGTCGTGCCATCAGCCAGGCGCGCCAGGCGCTTGTCGCTGCCGAAGCGGCGCCCCTGCCCGGCCGCCAGGACCAGGCACAGCACCTCGTCGGCGGCGACCATCAGAGCCGCTCGCGGGGAATGCCGTTGCGGATGCGAAGAATGTCCGCCAGCACCGCCAGGGCGATTTCCGCCGGCGTCTTGCTGCCGAGGTTGAGGCCGATCGGCGCGTGGATCCGCGCCAGTTCGGCATCGCCCAGGCCGCCGATGCGCCGCAGGCGCTCGAAGCGTTTCTCCGAGGTCGCCCGCGATCCCATCACGCCGATATAGAAGGCTTCGGTACGCACCGCCTCGAGCATCGCCAGGTCGTCGATCTTCGGATCGTGGGTCAACGCCACCACCGCCGTATCGGCGTGGCAACCGCCGTCGGCGATGAACAGCGAGGGCAGCTCGCGACGGATCTCGATGCCCTCCAGCACCACGCCGCGCAAGGCTTCTTCGCGCGGGTCGCAGAGGATCACCTCGAAGCCCAGGCCCTTGCCGAACTCGGCGCAGGCATGGGCGACGCTGGAATAGCCGGCCAGCAGCAGGCGCTGGGCAGCGCCGACGCGCAAGCGCACGCACTCGCCGTCGCGTTCAGCCCGAGAGCCGTGGCTGGAATCGTCGCGCAGGCTGCGCGCGCCGCTGCCCAGCTCGACCTCGCGCAGCAGGCGGCGCTGACCAAGCAACGCCGACTCCAGCTCGCGCAGATGGGCCTGGACATCGCAGTCCGGCGCCAGGTTTTCCACCAGTACGTCGAGGATGCCGCCGCAGGGCAGGCGGATGTTCGAGTTCGGGTCGTCGCCCTCGCCGTAGCGCACGATCACCGCGGGATCGGGGAAACCGCCGGCGGCGACCCGCTCGAGGAAATCATCCTCGACGCAGCCGCCGGACAGCGAGCCGATCCATTCACCGCTGGCGTTCACCGCCAGCAGCGATCCCGGCGCGCGGGGCGCCGAGCCGTAGGTCGTGAGCACGGTACAGAACCACACCCGTTCGCCGCCCACGGACCACTTCAGCGCCTTGCGGACCACCTGTAGATCGAGGTGTTGCACGATTCACTTCACCTTGACGGTATGCGCCGAAGCGCTCTCCATCTTCAATTGCACGACCTGTTGGGGACCGAGGTCACCGGGCAATCCGCCCCAGGTCTGGCGCAGGTAGTTGAGCAGGTCCGTGAGTTGCTCGTCGTCGAGTTTCCCGGCGAAACCGGGCATCGGTTGCATGCGTTCGAAGCCGGTGAACTGCTGTTCGACGATGCCGTCTTCGATCACTCGCAACAGATTACGCGGGTCTTGCAGGCGCAGGGTAGTGTTGCCGTTCATCGCCACCGCGATATGCGGCTTGCCCTCGCCTTCGCCGCCGTGGCAGCCGGCGCAGACGTTGAGGTACTGCTGGCGACCGCGCTTGCCGCTGTCGTTCAGCTGCGCCTCGGGCAGCGCCTGGACCACCTTGGCCGGCGGCGGCTGGTCGCCGAGCAGGTAGGTGGCCATGGCTGCCAGGTCGCTGTCGTCGAGGTGCTGGGTGCTGTGGTGCACCACCGGGAACATCTCGTTGAACATGCTGCCCTGGGCGCTCATGCCGTGCTTGAGGAAGCTCGCCAGGTCCGGCTGGGTCCAACCGCGCGCGGCAAGGTCGCCGGGCAGCAGGCTGGGCGCCAGGTAGCCGTTGAGCAGGCCGCCGCTCAGGCGCTTGTCCTGCTCCAGGGCGCCGGCCAGGTTGCGCGGGGTATGGCACTCGCCGCAGTGGCCGAGCACCTCGACCATGTACTGCCCGCGCTTCCAGGCCTCGCTGCGCCCTTCCTCCGGCTGCAAGCGCACGCTCTTGCCGTAGAGCAGGTTCCAGCCGGCCAGGCCCATGCGCACGTTGAACGGGAAGCTCAGGCTGGTCTGCGGCGCCGGCCGGGCGATCGGCTCCTGGGCCATCAGGTAGGCGTAGATGGCGTCGGCATCCTCGCGCTCGATCAGGTGATAGGAGGTGTAGGGCATCGCCGGATAGAGGTAGGCGCCGTCCTTGCGCTTGCCCTCGGTAAGAGCGGCGAAGAACTCGTCGGCGCTGTAGGCGCCGATGCCGTGTTCCTTGTCCGGGGTGATGTTGGTGCCGTAGATGGTGCCGAACGGCGACTGGATCGGCAGCCCGCCGGCGAACGGCGCGCCGCCCTCGGCAGTATGGCAGGCCATGCAGTCGGCGGCGCGGGCGAGGTATTCGCCGCGCTTGACCAGCGCCGCGTCGGCGCCGGCGGCGGAGGCCAGGAACGGCGACAGCGCGGCCAGCGCCAGGGCGAGGCCGGAAAGGGTGCGCTTCATCCTCAAGCCTCCTTGACCAGGCCGAGTTCGTCGAGCACGTCGCGGGTGGCGCTGTAGTAGCGCACGTAGCCGGTGCACCGGCAGATGTGATGGCCGAGGCTGTCCTCGATCGCCTGCTCCAGCTCGCTGCGCTTGATCGGCTGGCGCTGGGCTTTTTCCACCAGCACGGTGGCGGCGTTGACGAAGCCCGGCGCGCAATAGCTGCACTGGAAGGCGAACTGGTCGACGAACTTCTGCTGGATCGGGTTCAGCTCGCGGATGTCGCCATTCTCGTCGCGCTGGGCATGGCCCTCGATGGTGCGAACCTTCTTGCCGTCGAAGTAGTGCGCGCCGGTGATGCAGGTGCGCACTTCCTCGCTGGTGCCGTCCGGATTGTCGACGATCACCACGCAGGCATGGCAGATGCCCTGGCCACAGCCCAGGCGCGAGCCGGTGAGGTTCTGGTATTCGTGCAGGTAGTCGATCATCGGCAGGTCTTCGGCGACCTCCACCGGACCGACGGCTTGACCGTTGAGGGTCATCTGGAGCTTGCGGTTAGCCATGGAGGGCCTCCTTGATGCGGGCGGGAGTGATGGGCAGGTCGCGGACGCGCTTGCCGGTGGCGTGCGCCACGGCGTTGGCGATGGCGCCGACCACCGGGATCATCACCACCTCGGCGATGCCCTTGGCCGGGTCGGTCGGCGACAGCGGCGGGAGGATCTCCGCCGTCTGGCTCCACACCGCCACGTCCTTCGCCCGCGGCAACCGGTAGCGGTTGAAGTTCCAGTCCCCTTCCGCGGGGCCGCCCTCGTAGAGCGGCATTTCCTCCAGCAGCGCATGGCCGATACCCATGGCGATGCCGCCCTCCAGCTGGCCCTTGACCAGCTCCGGCACCAGCACCCGGCCGCACTCGATCCAGGAATGGTGGTCGAGCACCTGCACCTCGCCGCTGCCCTTGTTCACCTTCAGCTCGACCAGGGTCGCCACCGGACTGTAGTAGGTGACCATCGCGTTGTTCAGCTGGGTCGCCGGATAAGCCGGATTCTGCCGGTCGAGCAGGTGGAAGCCGGCGCTGTTCATCATCGCCTTCTTCACTCCCGGCGCGCCGTCGCCGTACTTCACCGCCATGGCGTCGAGCGGCAGGCGCTCGCGCACGCCATCGATGACGAAGTCCGCCTCGGCCCAGCTCCAGCGGTTGAAGCCGTGGACGCTGACGCCGGTGACCAGGCCCATCTCGTGGGCCTTCTTCGCCAGCTCGGTGAAGGGAATCGGCGCCAGGCCGTTGCCGGTCAACTGGCCGTCGACCCATACCGCGTTTTCGCGGCGCACCACATAGGGATTGGCCTGGCCGCCGAACGGACCGCTGCGCCACAGCTCCAGGGCCGCCGGCCACAGGCCGTGGTTGAACAGCACGCGCGCGGCTTCGCGGGTGGCGTGGCTGAAATAGAACGCCGAGTTGGTCGCCGACGACGGCGAGGCCAGCTTGCCGACCCAGCGCGGATCGCGTAGCGCGGCGTCCTGCTCGGCCTGGCTCATCAGGTAGGGATTGCCCTTGGTGGTGAGCCGCAGCTCGGGCCATTCGGTCTCGGCGGTCTTCACCTCGTCCGCCGGACGGCCGAGGAAGTCGCCGACCACGAAGGCCTGCGAGGTGGACATCCCGGTACCGATCTCGGTGCCGATGTGGCGCAGGCTGATGCGCCCGTCGGCGCTGAACTCGATGCTCGCCATCGGCGCCTCGGCGCCGGTGCCGAAGTCCTTCTGGCAAATGGCGAAGCCGACCCCATACCAGTTGTCCGGGTCTTCCGCGTCGAAGCGCTTCTTGCGTGCGTCGCGGTCCTTCCAGACCTCGTGGGCAGCGGCCTTGTCGAGGATCTCGTGCAGGCGCAGGGCACCGGCCGGGACCGCGCCCTGGGTGTTCTTCATGCCCGAGCGCAGGGCGTTGCGACGACGCAGGTCGATGGCGTCGACGCCCAGCCGGCCAGCGATCTCGTCGACCATCATCTCGGTCGCGGCCATGGTCTGCAGGGTACCGTAGCCGCGCATCGAGCCGGCCTCCACGCCGCGCGAATGATAGGCGGTGACCGCCAGGTCGTTCTGCGGCATGTAGTAGATCGACTGCGCGGCGGTGGCGCCCACCGCCGCCACCGAGGCGCTGTAGTTGGCGCGCCCGCCGCCGTCGGCGCTCATGTCGGCGCGGAAGATGCGGAAGCCGAGGTCGTTCCTGTCTACCGCCAGTTGGTAGCGGATGTCGAACGGGTGGCGCTTGATGCCGCTCTGGAACTGCTCGTAGCGGTCGTTGGCCAGGCGCACCGGCACACCCTCGCCATACAGCGCGGCGAGCGCGGCATAGAAGACGAAGATGTTGTTGTCCTTGGAGCCGTAGCCGACGGTATAGCCCGGATGGATGTTGAGCTTCTCCAGGGCGAAGCGCGACGGCTTGATCATGTGCACGCTTTCGTAGGCGACTTCGAACGGGCACTGGGTGGCGACCACGAAGTGCAAGGTCTTGCTCGCCGCGTCGTACCAGCCGTTGCCGTTGTCCGGCTCCAATGCCGCCGGCTCGATCGATGGGGTCTTGTAGCGCTCGTCGAAGACCAGCCAGTCCTGCGGCGGGTTTTCCAGTTGCTCGGCCATGCGCTTGGCATGGAACAGCCCCTGCTCGGTGAGGTCGCCGTGCAGCTTCGGCTCGCGGGTCCATACCGGTTTGCGGTTGAGGATGGTGGGGAACAGCATCGAGTCCTTCAGGCTGGAGAACTCGTCGTCCTCGTAGGGCGTCTTGCCGCCGACCCGGACGAAGCGATAGCTGCCGTAGGGATCGCCCTGGTACAGCGGGGCCTGGGCGCCATAGCGGATCGCCTTGTCGTTGAACTTGAGCTTGAGCTTGGCCCGGCGGAAGCGCTCGAAGTCGTTCCAGATCAGGATCGCCACCGGATGGCCGATGAACATCGGCACCTTGCCCGGCGGCAGGAGCGGATCGGGCGAATGCGCCTCGGGGAAGACGATGCCGTCCTTCTCCAGGTCGGCGGCGGTGACGATACGGTCCGGCTGCAACTCGGCGCCCAGCCAGGAAAGGTCGTGGCCTTCGTAGATGCGGTCGGCGCGAACGGTCTTCAGCAACATGGCGTGGCCTTGCTGCTGCGGCCAGCCGGGCATGTCCCTGGCGCGGATATCGCGGGCGAACACCTTGTTGCCGCAGACCTTGGACAAGGCGTCGTTACGGAAACGGACCTGACCGTTGCCCGCCATCCAGCGCTGGGCGGAAACGGTCACCTGGTTCTCGAACAAGGCAGCGAACGCCTGGCTGCCGAGCGGCGCCAGGGTGACACCCACGCCGGCGATCAACCCGCCCTGGAGAAAGGCGCGCCGGGATATATCACGGTTGGACATGCAAGTTCCTCTGGGTGGTACGGTTCCCACCCATGTCGTTATTCAGGCTTGAACAGCTCGTCCGGACGGACGAGGTGGAGCACGCAGGCGGAAAAACCTGACTCAGGAGTTAATTTTAGCGACAAGTCGCACCCGAGGAAAAGTCCCGTCTACCGCTGGAAGGCCCCATGGACACTCGACTTTGGTCGCCTGCCAGGCCGGCTCCAACCTTTTCGTGCGCTTCTCTGAATCTTCGATTTCGGCAATGGCAACAGCCAAGAGGTAACCACATGTTACTCTCCGCCCTCCTCTCGAAACGCCCGACCCCAGCATGTCCAGCCAACCCAGCTCCCTGCTCCGCCATCGTCCCTTCCTCGCCTTCTGGCTGGCCCGCGTCTGCACCGCCAGCGGCTTCCAGATGCTCACCGTGGCCATCGGCTGGCACATCTACGAACTGACCGGCAATGTCCTCGACCTGGGCCTGGTAGGCCTGGTCGAATTCCTCCCGCGGGTACTGTTCATGCTCCACACCGGGCATGTTGCCGACCGCTACGACCGACGCAGGATCGCCGCCCTCTGCCAGGCCGGCCAGGCCCTGGTGGCGGTGGCACTGGTGCTCGGCGCGGCTTCGGGAGAGATCACCCGCAACATGATCTTCGTCCTCGCCTTCGCCCTCGGTACCGCCCGCGCCTTCGAAATGCCGACCACCCAGGCGCTGCTGCCGAACCTGGTACCGGCCGGGCTGTTCCCGCGCGCGGTGGCCGCTTCGGCTTCGGCGATGCAGGCGGCGACCATTGCCGCCCCGGCCCTCGGCGGCCTGCTCTATGCGTTCGGTGCCTCCTGGGTCTACGTGCCGACCGCGACTCTCTACGTCCTCGCGTGCGTCCTGACGCTCAGCCTGCCGGTACGCAACCAGCCGCTCACCCAGGGCAAGGCCACCCTCGACTCGCTGCTCGCCGGCATCCGTTTCATCCGCAGCCGACCGGACATCTTCGGGGCGATCTCCCTCGATCTGTTCGCCGTGCTCCTCGGCGGCGCCACCGCCCTGCTCCCGGTGTTCGCCAAGGACATCCTGCTCACCGGGCCCTGGGGCCTCGGCCTGCTGCGCTCGGCTCCAGCGGTGGGCGCCCTGGCAATGTCGTTCTGGCTGGCGCACTTCAGCATCGAACGCAACGTCGGGCGGATCATGTTCCTCTCCGTGGGCATCTTCGGCCTGGCAACCATCGCCTTCGGCCTGTCGAAATCGTTCTGGCTGTCCCTCGGCGTGCTGGTGGTACTCGGCGCCGCGGACATGGTCAGCATGGTCATCCGCGGCGCCTTCGTGCAGCTCGAGACCCCCGACGAGATGCGCGGCCGGGTCAGCGCGGTGAACGGCCTGTTCATCGGCGCCTCGAACCAGCTCGGCGAGTTCGAGTCCGGGCTCACCGCACACTGGTTCGGCACGGTACCGGCAGTGGTCCTCGGCGGGATCGGCACCCTGGTGGTCACCGGAGCATGGATGAAGCTGTTCCCTAGCCTGGCGCAACGCGACCGCCTGCACTGAGGCCAATGCCGTCGCGCGCCGCTGCCCCGACAGCGGCGTATCGGCGATAACGCCTGGGGCGTTATCCGTCCTCCCCATGGAACACCGCACCTTCTCGGCAATAAGAAAGCCCGGCATCGAGCCGGGCTTTTCTCGCACCTTGCGGCGTTATCCCCGGTGTCAGGCGGGGCGCCGCATCTCCCGATGCAGGCGGTCGACGGTGCGCTCGCTACCGTTGTCGGCCAGGCGCAGATCGACGCGCCCCATGTCCTTGTGCAGACGGTCGACGGTCTGTTCGCTGCCGTTCTCGGCCAGGCGCGCCTCGCGGCTGGTCATGTCGCGGTGCAAGCGATCGATGGTCTGCTCGCTGCCGCTTTCGGCGACCCGGCGTTCTTCCTGGACGCGCGGCGCCTGGGTCTTGCGCAGGCGTTCGAGGGTACGGTCGGAACCGTCGGAGGCGATCAGTTGTTGGGCACCGCGCAGGGCGATGGATTCGACCCGCGGTGCAGCGAAGGCGGCATTGGCGGTCAGGGTAGCAAGGGCGATGGCGAGGATCAGCGGGCGTTTCATGGCAGTGGCTCCAGGTATTCGTTACGTGGGGCCATTCTCTGTTCGGGAAACTCGATTGGAAAACGAAGCGCGCCAATAGTATTCATCGACGTTTGAAATAGTGCGAAGAACCGCTCTAGTACAGGAGTTACAGCAAGAATACGCCTCTCCGACCGGCCTTGGCACGGATTGACGGCATCGATATGAAAAATCGAAGAAATCGAAAGCTTGAGAAAAACACTCGGAATTGAGCACGGACCTCCCTCTCCGCAGAACCGGAGAGGGGCTCCGTCAGCAGCCTCCGGAACGGAGGCCGGCAGGGTTCAGAAGCGCGCCACCACGTTGAACAGGACCCGCGTCTCGCGCTTCCCATCGCGCTGGTCGGCTGGCTCGCCGATGACCTGGCGGGCAATCTCCGGGTTGAACGACAACTGGTCGGTGAGGTTGAAGCGCACCCCGGCACCGATCGAGCCGAGCTTCTGCTGCTCGTCATCGTCCACGTCGAGGTTGTAGGTCTTGCCCCAGTCGTAGAAAGCGTAGGCCTGGTAGCTGCGCAGCCAGCTATAGCCCACCGCCTGGCCATAGCGCGGTTCGAGCTTCAGGGCGAAGCCACGGTCACCGGTGATGTTGCCCGGGGCGAAGCCGCGACCGATCCCGCTGCCGCCGACGCCGAAGCGCTCGCTCGGCAGCAACGGGTCGAAGCTGTACTGCCATTGCAATTCGCCATACACCGACCAGGGTCCACCGAGCCCTTGCAGACGCCCGATGTTGCCGTTGAGATAGACGAAACGTCCGTCGGCCACTTCGCGGGAACGACGTTCATCGTCCTTCTTGGTCGCGCCCCACATGTCCAGGCCGATGTTGTTGCGCACCTCCGCCAGGTTGATGCCCATCCAGCGGTCGACCCAGTCATAGGTCAGGCGTTGCTGGAACACCCGCACATGGTCACGACCGGGGTTCGAGGCGTCGCTGGCGAAGTCGCGCAGGCGGGTCTCGGTATCCTTCCACTGCAACGCCAGGCCGCCGCTCAGGTTCTGCGAGCGCGAGCGGATGAAGGGATGGTTGTAGGAAATGCTGCCTTCGGTGCTCTTGCTGACGCTGTCGAAGGGGAATACCGAGTCCGGGATGTCCGGGTTGACCTTCGAATAGGAACCCATGATCTGCAGAGTATCGCCGGCGAACATGCCGCCCAGCGGCAACGTGCCGCGCAACTGGATGTAGCGGGTGGCATCGCTGAACGGCGAGATCGCACCGAGCACGTCGATCTGCTCGTAGAAGCCCAGGCGGGAGAACTCGGTGGCGCCGAAGGCCAGGGTGGTCGGGTCGGTGTAGTGCGAACCGCGGTTGTCGAGGCTGACGAAGCCTTCGTATCGCTGCTGCTGCAAGGCCACGTCGAGGTTCGACGAGCCCAGCGCCTGACCCGGGCTGAGCACGCTCTGCACGTTGACCCCCGGCAGGTCGCCGACCAGCAGCAGGCCGCGCTCCAGGGTATCGGCATCCAGCGGACGTTTTTCGGTCAGCGGTGCGAGCAGTTCCTCCACCCGCACCCGCGGCCCATCGACGGTTCCCTTGATCTGCACGTGTTCGAGGTAACCCTCGATCACCTGCAGGCGTACCTTGCCGCCCTCGATGCTCTGCTCCGGCACCACTACCTGGGTCAACAGGTAGCCGTCCTGGCGGTACTTGGCGGTGAGGCGGTTGGCCAGGTCGACCAGTTCGGCCAGGGACACCTGCTTGCCGAGCATATGCTGGTAATAGGACTCGAGCACCGCCTTGTCATAGCGGGTGTTGCCTTCGATGCGTATCTCGCGCAGTTCGAAGCGGATCTGTTCGCTGCCTTGCGGCGCGACCTGCTTGGGCACCACCAGCGGCGCCTCGGGCTTGGCTTGCGGCTCGCTGCGGGGCTTGAAGCGTTCATCGAGCTGGGATGGCTGTACAGTCCCTGGCAACTCCACGGCGGCGGCGGAAGCAGCCAGCATCCCGCAGCCACAGAGCGTCACCCAGCGAAGCGTCCATTGCGAAGGTTTCATCATTCACCTCGGGCAGATGACGCACTACCGCCCGGAGACGATAGTGCGCATTGCGAAAAGGGTTAGAAATTCAGAGGCTTGTTGAAGCAGCTCCAGTAGTCGGCCAGGTAGCTCTGGTTCGAGCAACCCGCCCCACTCTCGGCCTCTGCCCTGAGCGGACGATCGGTGAACTGCCCCACCCGCTTGGCGCTGGCGTCCTCCGCCGGACCCGCGGCGGTAGCCGGCAGCAGGTTAGGATCGCTGACGTCCATGCCCAGAGCGTAGGCGCGCAGGAACGGGTTTTCGAGGAACGGGTTTTCCAGCGTGGTGGTGCGGTAGACCGCATCCCCGGGAGTATCCGGATCGCGCCCCTTCTGCAGTTCGCGCAAGTCGGAGAGCGCTGCCAGTTGCCCCAGGTCGCCCGGCGTGACCGGCAGCGGCAGGATGCTCAGCAGGTTGCCCTGGTAGTTGAGCTGGTAGTTGCCGCTGGTGAGGGCAAGCCCACCCTGGAGGATGTCGTACTGGCCTACGGCTTCGCCGCCCACCCGACCGAGCCCGCCGGCGAGCACCTGACCGGCGCTATCGCCATTCTTCAGGCCGGAAACCTGATAGGTCAGCGCCGGGTCGGCGGTGCCGACCTGCTTGCTCTTGGCATCGGCGAATACGTTGAGCAGCGCCTTGGTGATGGTCAGGTCATTACCCTGGTAGGCCAGGTCATAGTTGCCACTGGTCAGCACCAGGCCGCCCTGGTTGATGCCATACACACCCACGTTCTCGCCTGCGTCGCGGTTCAGCCCGCCGGTCAGGATCGAGCCGGCGCTGTCACCGTTCTTCAGGCCGCTGACCTGGTAGGTCAGGCTCGGGTCGGCATCGCCGTAGACCTTGGTCTTGGCATCGGCGATCACATTGAGCAGTGCCTTGGTGATGGTCAGGTTGTTGCCCTGGTAGCTCAGGTCGTAGTTACCGCTGTTCAATGCCAGGTCGCCCTGGTTGATGCCGTACACGCCGACGTTCTCGCCTGCGGCGCGGCTCAGGCTGCCGCCGTTGAGGACGGCACCGGCGGTATCGCCGTTCTTCAGGCCGCTGACCTGGAAGGTCAGGCTCGGGTCGGCGTCGCCATAGACCTTGGTCTTGGCATCAGCGATCACATTCAGCAGTGCCTTGGTGATGGTCAGGTTGTTGCCCTGGTAAGCCAGGTCATAGTTACCGCTGACCAGACCCAGGCCACCCTGCTGAATCGCATAGTTGCCTACGTTTTCGCCGGAGACACGAACCAGGCCGCCGCCATTGAGCACCGCGCCAGCGGTATCGCCATTCTTCAGGCCGCTGACCTGGTAGGTCAGGCTCGGGTCGGCATCGCCGTAGACCTTGGTCTTGGCGTCGGCGATCACATTCAGCAGCGCCTTGGTGATGGTCAGGTTATTGCCCTGGTAGCTCAGGTCGTAGTTGCCGCTGTTCAATGCCAGGTCGCCCTGGTTGATGCCGTACACGCCGACATTCTCGCCAGCCACGCGGCTCAGGCTGCCACCGTTGAGCACCGCGCCAGCGGTATCACCGTTCTTCAGGCCGCTGACCTGGTAGGTCAGGCTCGGATCGGCATCGCCGTAGACCTTGGTCTTGGCGTCGGCGATCACATTGAGCAGTGCCTTGGTGATGGTCAGGTTATTGCCCTGGTAGCTCAGGTCGTAGTTACCGCTGTTCAATGCCAGATCGCCCTGGTTGATGCCATACACACCCACGTTCTCGCCTGCGTCGCGGTTCAGCCCGCCGGTCAGGATCGAGCCGGCGCTGTCACCGTTCCTCAGGCCGCTGACCTGGTAGGTCAGGCTCGGGTCAGCGTCGCCATAGACCTTGGTCTTGCCGTCGGCGATCACATTGAGCAGCGCCTTGGTGATGGTCAGGTTGTTGCCCTGGTAAGCCAGGTCATAGTTACCGCTGACCAGGCCCAGTCCACCCTGGTTGATGCCGTACACGCCGACATTCTCGCCAGCCACGCGGCTCAGGCTGCCACTGTTGAGCACCGCGCCAGCGGTATCGCCGTTCTTCAGGCCACTGACCTGGTAGGTCAGGCTCGGATCGGCATCGCCGTAGACCTTGGTCTTGCCGTCGGCGATCACATTCAGCAGCGCCTTGGTGATGGTCAGGTTGTTGCCCTGGTAAGCCAGGTCATAGTTACCGCTGACCAGACCCAGGCCACCCTGCTGAATCGCATAGTTGCCTACGTTTTCGCCGGAGACACGAACCAGGCCGCCGCCATTGAGCACCGCGCCAGCGGTATCGCCATTCTTCAGGCCGCTGACCTGGTAGGTCAGGCTCGGGTCGGCATCGCCATAGACCTTGGTCTTGGCGTCGGCGATCACATTCAGCAGCGCCTTGGTGATGGTCAGGTTGTTGCCCTGGTAGCTCAGATCGTAGTTGCCGCTGTTCAATGCCAGGTCGCCCTGGTTGATGCCGTACACGCCGACATTCTCGCCAGCCACGCGGCTCAGGCTGCCGCCGTTGAGCACGGCACCGGCGGTGTCGCCGTTCTTCAGCCCGGACACCTGGTAGGTCAGTGCCGGATCGGCATCGCCATAGACCTTGGTCTTGGCATCGGCGATCACATTGAGCAGTGCCTTGGTGATGGTCAGGTTATTGCCCTGGTAGTTCAGGGTGTAATTGCTGCTGACCAGGCCCAGTCCACCCTGGTTGATGCCGTACACGCCGACGTTCTCGCCAGCCACGCGGCTCAGGCTGCCGCCGTTGAGCACGGCACCGGCGGTATCGCCGCGCTTGAGACCGGAGACCTGGTAGGTCAGCGCCGGATCCAGGTCGCCGTAGACCTTGGTCTTGGCATCGGCGATCACGTTCAGTTGTGCCGGGGTGATGCGCAGGTCGTTGCCGACGTAGCTGAGGGTGTAATTGGCCGTGTTGAGGCCCAGCCCGCCCTGGAGTATCCCGTAGTTGCCGACGTTCTCCCCGGCCACCCGGCCGAGGTTGCCGCTCAGCACGCCAGCGGCGGTATCGCTGTTCTTCAGGCCACTGACCTGGTAGGTGAGGGTCGGATCGGCGTCGCCATAGACCTTGGTCTTGGCGTCGGCGCTGACGATCAATTGCGCCGGCGTGACGGTCAGCTTGCCGTCCTGGCGCACCAGTTGGTAACGCTGGCTGAAATACTCGCTGCCATTGGCGTTACCGGTGATCGCGTACTGCCCGACATTCGACGCCTGGGTCGCCGTGGTGCTGGCGGTCGCCTGGTAGAGGTCGTTGAACTGACTGTTGACGTAGGCGTCGATGGCGTTGATGCCGGACATCGTGGCCGTCAGAGTCGGATTCACATCACCGTAGACGCGGGTAGCGTCATTGGCGGTCAGGGTGGCGGTCTGCTGGCGGGAAAGGATGTCGCCGGCAGTGGTGGTGGTCTTGAACATCTCCACCTGGGCGCGCTCGGCGAAGCTGTTGAACGCTCCCTCGCGCATGAACAGGTCCAGGCGGGTATCGACGCGGCTGGTCTTGCCGCCGAGGCCGAAGATCAGTTCCTCGGTCAGGCCGGTGCCGACGTCGTACTGCAGCTCGTCGGTCACGCCGATCACGCCGCCGAAGCCCTTGACGCCCCAACTGGTGCCCCAGTTTCCGGTCCAGGTGGTGACGCTGCCGTTGCCGGCGGCGACGGTGAACCCGCTGGGCGCACCGCCGTTCGGGGTGGCGGTGACGTTGCTGCCGTTGACCTGGTAGCGCAGGTTGGTCACCAGGTAGTCCGACGAGTCGTTGGTCGGGAAACTGGCGGAACCGCTGACCCGCCGATAGGGCAGCGCGGTGAACACCAGGCGGTCGAACTCGCTGTTGCCGTCGGCAGTCAGCGTGTAGTTGCCGGTGGTGCCAACGCTGTTGGCCTCGAGAATCCGCGTGCCGACGCTGGAGACGATGTTCTGCGCGGTGCCGGTCATGCTCTGGTTGATGAACGGATCGAACACCGTGCCGCTCGTGGTCACGCCGGTGGCGTTGCTCTGCCGGTACTTGAGCGTACCGTTGAAGGTCTGCAGCGCCAGGTTGCCGGCGTAGTTGTCCCAGGAAGCCAGGTCGATGCTACCGGCGCGGCCGGCGAGGTTGGCGGCGATCAATGCGGTACCGGCCTGCTGGCTGATCTTGCCGGCGGTGCTGGTCTGCATCCACAGGGTGCCGCTGCCCAGGTCGACGATGCCGCTGGTCTGCGGCGTGCCGCCGCTGAGGAAGCTGATGTTGCCGCCGGCGCGGATTGCCAGGCTGCCGTTGCGGAACAGGATCGGCGCAGAGATATCCACCGCACCGGCAGGTCCGGTGGCGATCAGCTCCAGGCCGCGACTGGCGCCGCCCAGGTTGCTGGTGATCAGCGGCGCTTCCACCGACAGCCGGTCGCTGGCGCTGAGGGTCACCTTGCCGCCTGCCAGCGCACCGGTAACCACCGAGGCATTCACCGTCGCGTCGCCGCTGGCGCCGTTGGCGCCCCCCACCGAGCCGGAGGTGCCGCCGGATGCGACGATGCGCAGGGTGGTCGGGTCGAGCAGCCAGGTGCCACCGTTGCCGTAGGGTGCGGCGACGCTGACGTAGGCGCTGTCGGCGATGCTCAGGTTGACCTTGCCGGAGGTCTCCACCAGGCCTCCGTTGCCGCCCTGGGCGCCGCCGCGCGCGAGGATCCGCCCGTCCATGCGGGTATTGCCGTCGGACCAGACCACCGCCAGGCCGCCATTGCCCTTGCCGGTAGCCGAGACGTCGATGCTGGCGCCCTTGGCCAGCGTAGCGTTCTTCGCTCGTGGCAACTCGCCGCGGCCCTGGAAGTCGCCGCCGATGCGCACGCTGCCGCCCTGTGCGGCGCCGCGGGCGTCGATGCTGGCGGTGCTCGCCAGGGCCACCTGCTGCCCGCTGACCAGCACGTCGCCGCCGCTCTTCGGACCGCTGACGTCGATCTTGCCGGCGACCTGGATGTCCCCGGACTTGCTTACCAGCGCCACGCTGCCCTCGCGCACCTCGGTGCCGCGGGCGAGGATCACGCCGGACAGGTTGACCGCGTTGTCGACCACCCGGGAAGCCTGCTCGGCGGTGATCAGCACGCTACCGCCGTCGGCCTGGATCGCGCCGCCGTTGCTGACCAGCGCCTGGGCATCCTGCGGCTTGCGGGTAACCGGGTCGGTCACGGCGATGGACACCAGGCCATCGCCGTAGAGGTCGATGGTCGCGGCGTTGCCGGCGGCCATCGCCACGGTGCCGAGGCGGGCGTTGATCACGCCGTTGTTGGCCACGGACGGCGCGACGAAGGCCGCCAGGCCTTTCTCCGCGACGCTGATGCTGCCGTCGTTGACGATCCGCGCGTCGGGGTTTCCGGGCTGGTCGAAGATCAGCTTGCCCTGGCGGAAGTGTTCGTCGCTGATGTTCGCCGTGGTGGTGATCAGGGAGCCCACGTCGACCTTGGCCGAGCCGCTGAATACCACGCCGTTGGAGTTGTAGATGATCACCTGGCCGGGCGCGGAGATGTGCCCGGCGATCACACTTTCCTGGCCTGCGGTGACCCGGTTCAGGGTCGACGAGGTCACGCCGGGCTGGTTGAAGCGCACCGCCTCGTCGGCGGAGACGTCGAAGCCCTTCCAGTTGATGATCGCGCGCTGGGTGCTCTGGTCGATCAGCGTGGTCTTGCCCTGCTGGCTGATCTTGATCTCGTTGGGGTTGAACTGGGCACCGGTAGGTGCCGCCATGGCCGCGTTGATGCTGGCGATGGCGAACATGAGGGTGCTGCTGGCGGCAAGGACGAAACGCCCTTCCCCACCAGCTTTCGAAGAGGTGCGCTTGCCGCGCTGGCTATCCGGACGGACCATGAAAATCTCCCTATCTGCGTGGCGCACGTCAGTTTTCCAGCACTGCATTTCGTCAGTTAAATGACGAAAATCTGAGAAGCAATTCACATTGCGCCTTGTGTGCCAAAAAAATGCCTTTCAGATCAAAAATTGTCCACTTGAAAGGGCGACCGTTCGTCGGAGTGACTCAAAAATGACACTACAGAGGTTAAATATGTAATACCGTCAAAAAACCGACAATACTTTCTGGATAATCACTGTCAAGAAAACCGGAAGACCTCCCTGGCACGCGGGTTTGCTAGGCTAGGCAGCCCCCGTCCGCTGCCGCCAAGGAACCGTCCATGAGCCATGCCCTGCGCGCCGTTTTCCTCGACCATGCCTCCCTCGACCTCGGCGATCTGGACATGCGCCCCCTGCACGCCGCCTTCGACGAGCTGCAACTGCATGCCGCCAGCCAGCCGCAGGAAGTCGCCGCGCGGCTGCACGGTGCGCGGGTCGCGATCAGCAACAAGGCGCCGATCGACGCGCAATGCATCGCCGCCTGCCCAGAGCTGGAATTGATCCTGGTCAGCGCTACCGGCACCAACAACATCGATCTCGCTGCCGCTCGCGAGCGCGGTATCGTCGTCGCCAACTGCCATGGCTACGGCACGCCCTCGGTAGCCCAGCACACCCTCGCGCTGCTGCTGGCCCTGGCTACGCGCCTGCCGGACTACCAGCAGGCGGTACGCGGCGGTCGCTGGCAGCAATCCAGCCAGTTCTGCCTGCTGGACTTCCCCATCGTCGAACTGGAAGGCAAGACCCTCGGCCTGCTCGGCCATGGCGAACTGGGCGGGGCGGTGGCGCGGCTGGCGGAGGCGTTCGGCATGCGCGTGCTGCTCGGTCAGTTGCCAGGACGGCCTGCCCGGGCGGACCGCCTGCCGCTTGGCGAACTCCTGCCACGGGTCGACGCCCTGACCCTGCACTGCCCGCTGACCGAGGACACCCGCGGGATGCTCGGCGCCGCCGAACTGGCGCTGATGAAGCCTGGCGCCTTCCTGGTCAATAACGCCCGTGGCGGCCTGGTCGACGAACAGGCGCTGGCCGACGCCCTGCGCGGCGGCCACCTGGGCGGCGCCGCCACCGACGTGCTCAGCGTCGAGCCGCCGAGAAACGGCAATCCGCTGCTGGCCCCCGACATCCCGCGCCTGATCGTCACCCCCCATAACGCCTGGGGCAGTCGCGAGGCGCGGCAGCGCATCGTCGGCCAACTGGCGGAAAACGCAGAGGCATGGAAGGCCGGGCGCGCCCTGCGGGTAGTCAACGCCGGCTGATACGGCGCTGCGGGCACCGCGCACGGATGAACGGCGATCCTCGCCGACAATCCATGCGGGTATGCCAGGCCCAAGCCTGTTAAGATTTCCCATTTTTTCCGGAGCCCGCATGGACCCTCGCAGTGAAGTGCTGCTGCGCCAGCGCCACCTCTTCGCGACCCCGCTGCTGCTGGCCGGCCTGCCCGCCGACGACCTGCTCGCCGAGCTACCGCAGGCCCAGGGCTGGAGCTGGCACGCCGGCGAGCAGGCGCAGTTGGACGCCCGCTTCCCCGACCGTAGCCGTTTCGACACGCGCGCGCCGACCGGCGCCTGGACTTCGGCCGTTCTGTTCCTGCCCAAGTCCCGCGAACTGACCGACTACCTGCTGGCCAGCCTGGCCGCCCGCCTGCCCGGCGGCGAACTCTTCCTGGTCGGCGAAAAGCGCGGCGGGATCGAGCGCGCGAGCAAGCAGTTGGCCGCCTACGGCAAGCCCCGCAAACTGGATAGCGCGCGGCATTGCCAGCTCTGGCAGGTGCGTATCGAACAGGCGCCGGCCGAGCCCGACCTGCACGCCCTGGCCCAGCGCTACAGCCTGCCGCTGGCCGATGGCGAGCTGCAGGTGGTGAGCCTGCCGGGGGTGTTCAGCCATGGCCGCCTGGATCGCGGCAGCGCGCTGCTGCTGGGGCAACTGCAAGCCCTGCCCGGCGGCCATCTGCTGGACTTCGGCTGCGGTGCCGGGGTACTCGGGGCGGTCCTCAAGCGTCGCTACCCCGCCAGTCGCCTGAGCCTGCTCGACGTCGACGCCTTCGCTGTCGAGAGCAGCCGACTGACCCTCGCCGCCAACGGCCTGGACGGCGAAGTGATCGCCGCCGACGGCATCGACGGCGCGCCGCGCGAACTCGCCGCAATCGTCAGCAATCCGCCCTTCCACCAGGGCGTGCACACCGACTACCAGGCCTCCGAGCGCCTGCTGCAACGCGCCGCCGAGCACCTGGCGCCGGGCGGCGAACTGCGCCTGGTCGCCAACAGCTTCCTGAAGTACCCGCCGTTGATCGAACGCCACCTCGGCCCCTGCCGGACACTCGCCGAAGGCGACGGTTTCCGCATCTACTCCGCCCGTCGCTCCTGATTTCTGCCTGGAACCCTGTGAATGAAGCTTTTCCTCTCCCTGCCCGCACGCCCGCAGCCAGACCCTTCCGTGGCCACCCGCCGGGAGGCCGCCGATGACTGACCTGAACGCCAGCCAGGGCCAGCAATTGCGGCGGGTGCTCAAGCCGCGCCACCTGAACATGATCGCCATCGGCGGCTCCATCGGCACCGGGCTGTTCGTCGCCTCCGGGGCCACAGTGGCCACCGCCGGGCCCGGCGGTGCGCTGCTTTCCTACGCACTGATCGGGCTGATGGTGTACTTCCTCATGACCAGTCTCGGCGAGATGGCCGCCTACATGCCCGTTTCCGGCTCGTTCTGCACCTATGGCAGCCGGTTCGTCGAAGATGGCTTCGGTTTCGCCCTCGGCTGGAACTACTGGTACAACTGGGCGGTGACCATCGCCGCGGAACTGGTGGCGGCGCAACTGGTGATGAGTTTCTGGTTCCCCGAGGTGCCGGGCATCTACTGGAGCGCGATCTTCCTGGGCATCATGTTCGGCCTCAACGTGATTTCCGCGCGCGGCTTCGGCGAGAGCGAATTCTGGTTCGCCCTGATCAAGGTAGTCACGGTGGTGATCTTCATCGGCGTCGGCCTGGCGACCATCTTCGGCATCATGCATGGCGTGGAGTCGCCCGGCTTCAGCAACTTCACCATGGGCGACGCGCCCTTCGTCGGCGGCTTCCAGGCGATGGTCGGGGTGGCGATGATCGCCGGCTTCTCGTTCCAGGGCACCGAACTGATCGGCATCGCCGCCGGTGAATCGGAAAATCCGCGGAAGAACATCCCGATCGCCATTCGCCAGGTGTTCTGGCGCATCCTGATGTTCTACATCCTGGCGATCTTCGTGATCGGCATGCTGATTCCCTACACCGACCCGAACCTGCTGAAGAACGATGCCAGCGACATCAGCGTGTCGCCCTTCACCCTGCTCTTCGAGCGCGCCGGCTTCGCCGCGGCGGCCGGGGTGATGAACGCAGTGATCCTCTCGGCGATCCTCTCCGCCGGCAACTCCGGCATGTACGCCTCGACCCGGATGCTCTACAACCTCGCCCTAGAGGGCAAGGCACCGCGCCTGTTCTCCCGCGTCTCGCGCAGCGGCGTGCCACGCAACGCGCTGTACGCCACTACCCTGGTCGGCGCCCTGTGCTTCCTCACTTCGGCCTTCGGCGA
The DNA here is from genome assembly GCF_056110345.1 of Pseudomonas sp. TZ252. Taxonomy (NCBI): domain Bacteria; kingdom Pseudomonadati; phylum Pseudomonadota; class Gammaproteobacteria; order Pseudomonadales; family Pseudomonadaceae; genus Pseudomonas; species Pseudomonas sp. TZ252. Next base: position 1,381,715 of record NZ_CM148566.1, read on the forward strand.
CAGCACCGTCTACACATGGCTGCTGAACACCTCGGGCATGTGCGGCTTCATCGCCTGGCTGGGCATCGCCATCTCCCACTATCGCTTCCGCAAGGGTTACCTGGCCCAGGGCGGCCGCCTGGAAGACCTGCCCTACCGGGCCAAGCTGTTCCCCTTCGGGCCGCTGTTCGCCTTCGCCCTGTGCATGGTCATCACCCTCGGGCAGAACTACCAGGCGCTGGTGGGCGAACGCATCGACTGGATCGGCCTCCTCGCCACCTATATCAGCCTGCCGCTGTTCCTGGCGATCTGGCTGGGATACCGCTGGAAGAAGCGCGCACGCTTCGTTCGCTACCACGAAATGGACGTCAGCCCGACCAATACCTGACTCACCCTGCCGCCCAGCGATTCCTCGCGGATCGCTGCGGATGCCGGCACGTTTCCTTGCGATCAGGCTCCCTCGCCGCCCTCCCGGACGAAAGTTTCCGTCCCGGGCTTGCCCAAGCCGCCCGGCTTGGGCAGAATGCGCCCCGTCCTAGGGGAGTAGTCTCCCGCGAGCGCCGCACCGGCCTCGCCCGGCACGCGTCAACACACTTGGTCCGCAGACCATGGCGCGCGCGACCCAAGCCTGCCCAGACAGGCCAAGGGTTTGACAAGACCTATGACACGCACGATCTGACCCGGGGCGGGCAGATGGCGCGTGTCATGGTGATTGGTCGACCCGCCCCTTAGGAAGCCTGATGGAATCGCTGTTCGTCCCTACCCTCATCGTTGCCCTCGCGGAAATCGGCGACAAGACCCAGTTGCTGGCACTCCTGCTCGCGGCGCGTTTCCGCAAGCCGTGGCCGATCATCGCCGGCATCGTCGCCGCCACCCTGGCCAACCATTTCGCTGCCAGCGCGGTGGGCGCCTGGGTCGCCAGCTTCTTCTCGGAAGCCACCCTCAGTTGGATCCTCGCCGCCTCCTTCATCGCCGTCGCCCTGTGGACGCTGGTACCGGACAAGCTCGACGACGAAGAGTCCGGACTGAAGAAATACGGCCCCTTCCTCACCACCCTGATCGCGTTCTTCCTCGCCGAGATGGGCGACAAGACCCAGGTCGCCACGGTCATGCTGGCCGCCCAGTATCCGCATTTCTGGCTGGTGGTGATCGGCACCACCCTGGGCATGCTGATCGCCAACGTACCGGTGGTACTGATCGGCAACCTGGCCGCCGACAAGCTGCCGCTGACCCTGATCCGCCGCCTGGCCGCGGCCGCCTTCGCCGCACTTGGCCTGTACGCCGCCTGGCACGCCGCGCAATTGACCGGCTGGCTCTGAAGGACTGCGCCGCCGGGCCCGGGATGGCTGGGCGGCCAATGCAAAATGCATGGGAACGGCTACAGTTCAGGCAGGCACCGGATGCCTGCCCCACCACTCGCCCTCGAGAGCCGGAGATGCCCTCACACGACCTGAAACGACTCGCCCGCCATCACATCGAGCTGTCCTGGAACAAGGGCCGCATGGCGTTGGTGGAGCAGTTGCACAGCAAGGATTTCCTCTACAAAAGCTCGTTCATCGGCCGTCCCCTGGATACCGCCGGCTATATCCGCCTGCTGCAGGACATCCGCACGGCGATGCCGGACCTGGAGGTCGTGGTCGAAGACTGCATCGGCGAGGAACGCAAGGTGTTCACCTGGAGCACGCTGATCGGCACCATCGTCCGGCCGACCCTGGGCTATCCGGCCAGCGACAAGGTGCTGAGCATTTCCGCGATGGGCTTCTGGGTGTTCAACCCGCAGGGCCAGTTGCAGGAGCTGTGCACCATGTTCGACATGGAGAGCTTTCGCGCCCAGCTGGGACTGCAGACCCGACCCTTCGCGGAAAAAGCGCTGCCCTAGCCAACCGTCCTAGGCATTGAAATAGCCGTTGTCGCGGAACCAGTCGATGGCGCGCAGCAGGGTGTCGTCGAGGGCGGTGGTGGAGAAGAAGCCGAGTTCCTCGCGGGCCTTGCGTCCATCGAGGAACTGCCCGCCAGCCATCACCTCGATGGCGGTTTCGTCGAGCAGCGGCAACTGGCCGCTGACCCGGTAGCGCAAGCGGCCCAGGGTGGCCAGCGCGCGAGCCATGGCCATCGACATCGGCTGCGGCGCAGGCTGGCCGAGCAGCTCGGCGATGCGCCGGGTCAGGTCGGCCATTTCCAGGTTGTGCCCGGTCAGCAGGTAGCGCTCGCCGATACGCCCGCGCTCAAGGGCCATCAGCAGTCCGCGCCCGGCTTCGGCGGCATCGATGACGTTACGCTGGCCGGCGACGTAGTGGGTCATCTCGCCATTGCCGATGGCGGTGATCACGCGCCCGGTAGTCGGGCCGATGTCCAGTTCGCCGAGTACCATGCCGGGAATCCCGATCACCACCGGCAGGCCGTTGCGCGCCTGCTCCCGGGCCTGCTCGTCGAGCGCCCATTTGCACAGCACGTAGGAACTCTTGCCGCTCGGCAGGCTGTCGTAGAACAACCCCTCGTGGCCCGGTAGTCCCTGGGGATGGCGGGGCATGGCATATGCCGAACCGACATAGAGGATGCGCGGCACCCTGGCCTGCAGGCAGGCGGCATAGAACGGGTTGGTCTGGCCCAGCGCGCTGGCCACTTCCTCCTGCCAGCGGCGCGGCCGCGAAGGATAGTAGCCGGCGCTGAAGATCACCCCGTCGAGGCCGCGCAGGGCGCGTTCCAGGCCGGCGTGGTCGAGCATCTCGGCGACCCGGCACTCGGGCTCCAGATAGGCGAGACGCTGGATCTGCGAAGAAGGACGGTGGATCAGCACCAGATCGTGACCGGCGGCCCTGATGGCGCGCGCGGCGTGATGTCCCAGCAGGCCGGTGGCTCCGAGTACGGCGTATTTCACATGAGCTCCAGGGCGTGAGAGTGGCTGTTCGTCCACGGGTCCCGCAAGCGGGTCGGCCAGCAGTCTAGGCCGAACACCGGCGAGATACCAAACAGCAGGTTACGGAAATACACAACAGGCGTTTCCGATGGTAAGCCTGTCGGCGCGCCGGCCGCCCCCCGCGACCGCGCGCCCTGGCCTCACTTGCCGCGCCTGGCCTGCTGGTACAGCGGCATCACCTTGGGAATCGCGGCCTGGAGATTGGCCATCCGCGAACTGTCGGAGGGGTGGGTGCTGGTGAACTCGGGCTGGCTGGCGCCGCCGCTGGCCCTGCCCATCTTCTGCCAGAGGGTGATCGCCGCTTCCGGGTTGTAGCCGGCGCGGGCGGCCAGCTCGAGACCGATCAGGTCGGCTTCGTTCTCGTTGGCACGACTGTTGGGCAGGGTCATCAGGTAGTCGACGCCGGTATTGGCCAGTTGCAGGCTTTCCTGGCCGAGGCCGGCCAGGGCGCCGATCTGGCTGGCCACCTGCACGCCGTAGGCCTTGGACATGGCCTCGCGCCCATGCTCGCGCAGGGCGTGGGCGATCTCGTGGCCCATCACCGCGGCTATCTCGTCGTCGGTGAGCTTCAGCTTGTCGATCAGCCCGGTGTAGAAAATGATCTTGCCGCCGGGACCGCAGTTGGCGTTGAGCTCGTCGCTCTTCACCACATTGACTTCCCAGTTCCAGCCGGTGGCGTCCGGGCGGAAGGCGGCGGTCTGCGGGATCAGCCGCTGGGCGATCGCCTTGACTCGCCGCGCGTCGGCGCTGCTGGTATCGAGCACGCCGGCGCTTTTCGCCTCGCCGAGAGTCTTCTGGTACGACTGTGCGTACATCTGGTCGACTTCCTGGCTGGACAACATGCTGAACATGTATTGCTTGCGGTCGACGCCGACGGCGCCGCCACTGGTGGTGTTCACTGCCTGGCAACCGGCGAGCAGCAGCGCGCCGGCGAGGGTGGCGAATCGGAAGGGATGAGCCATGGTCCTTTGTTCTCCTCTGAAGGCCGAGCGCATGGTAGGCCGCGCCTCGAACGCCGGCAACAGCCGTTGGCGAGGAAATCTCCGACGGCCGATTAAGGATTTGCCGTCCTCCTGCCGATAAGCTCCTCAGAGACAATTCCAACAAGGGTCAGAAGTCCCATCATGAAGCTCAAGTCGATCCAGTTTTCTGTCGCCGCCCTCGCCGGCGCCAGCGTTCTAAGCGTCGTCGTGGTGCTGGTGCTGTACGCCCTGTTCGCCGGCGCGCGAACGCAGGAGCTGGTGCAGCAACGCACCCAGGGCCTGTTGGAGAAGGTCATCAACGAGCGCCTGGTGGCCCTGGCCCGCGCCCAGGTCAGCCAGATCCAGCGCGAGCTGGAGTATCCGCTGACGGTGGTCCACGGCCTGGCCAACAGCACCCGCCTGCTCGGCGAGCCGGGCGCCGACGGCATGCCGCAGCTGAACGCCAGCCGCGACGAAATCTCCGCGCTGCTGCGCAGCACCGTGCAGAACAACCCCAAGCTGCTCGACACCTTCATGGCCTGGGAACCCAATGCCTTCGATACCGATGCCGCCTTCGCCGGGCAACCCGGCAAGGGCTACGGCCCGGACGGCCGCTACCTGCCCTGGTGGTATCGCGGCGCCGACGGCAAGCCGATCGTGGAGGCCATGGCCGACAGCATCGATAGCGAAAAGCTGCTGCCCACCGGGGTGCGCGAGAACGAGTTCTATGCCTGTCCGAAAGAGAACAAGCGTCCCTGCATCATCGACCCGGCCCCTTACGAAATGGGCGGCAAGACCGTGATGATGTCGTCCTTCAACGTGCCGATCATGGTCGGTGACCAGTTCCGCGGCGCAGTCGGTGCCGACCTCTCGCTGGCCTTCATCCAGGACCTGCTCAAGCGCGCCGACCAGCAGCTCTACGATGGCGCCGGGGAAATGGCGCTGATCGCCAGCAACGGCCGCCTGGTGGCCTACACCCGCGACGACAGCAAGCTCGGCGAGCCCGCCGGCAGCGTCCTCGACGGCAACGAAGTGGACAACCTGAAGAACCTCACGGTCGACCAGCCGCTCTACGACATCGACGCCGAGCACGGCCACATCGAGCTGTTCCTGCCTTTCACCATCGCCGACAGCGGCGTGCGCTGGACCCTCATGCTGCAGATTCCCCAGGCGGCGGTATTCGGCGAACTGCAGCAACTCCAGGGCGAGCTGAGCGACCAGCGCCAGCAGGATATCCTCGGCATGAGCCTGGCCGGCCTGGTGGTAGCGGCCCTCGGCCTGCTGGTGGTCTGGCTGGTCGGCTACGGCATCGCCCGGCCGCTGCGCCAATTGGTCGGCATGCTCGACGACATCGCCCAGGGCGAAGGCGACCTCACCCGCCGCCTGAGCAGCGAGCGCGCCGACGAGCTGGGCTCCATCGCCAAGGGCTTCAATACCTTCCTTGGCAAACTGCAGAACATGATCGGCCAGGTGGTGCAATCGGTGCAGAAGGTCAGCGACTCCTCGGAGCACACCGCCGACATCGCCATCCGCACCAACCAGGGCGTGCAGCAGCAACTGGCGGAGATCGAACTGGTGGCCACCGCGGTCCACGAGATGACCGCCACCGCCCAGGACGTGGCGCGCAACGCCACCCACGCCGCCGAGGCAGCCAACCACGCGGACCAGGCCGCGCACCAGGGCAAGCAGATCGTCGAAAGCAGCTCGGCGGCGATCCAGGCCCTGGCCAGCGAGATTGGCCGCGCGGTCGGAGTGGTGCAGAACCTGGCCAAGGACAGCGAAAACATCAACGCGATCCTGGTGGCGATCCGCGGTATCGCCGAGCAGACCAACCTGCTCGCCCTCAACGCCGCCATCGAGGCCGCCCGCGCCGGCGAGCAGGGTCGCGGTTTCGCGGTGGTGGCCGACGAGGTACGCAACCTGGCGCAGAAGACCCAGCAGGCCACCGAAGAAATCCAGAGCATGATCCAGCAGTTGCAGCAGGGCACCCGCGACGTGGTGAAGGTCATGCAGGACAGCCAGGAGCGCACCGACGACAGCGTGCGCCATGCGCGCCAGGCGGCCGAGGCGCTGGAATCGATCACCCAGGCGGTATCGGTGATCAACGACATGAACACCCAGATCGCCAGCGCCGCCGAGGAGCAGAGCGCGGTGGCCGAGGACATCAACCGCAACGTCGCCAACATCGGCCAGGTCGCCAACCAGGTGGCCGGCGGCGCCGACGAGGCCTCGCAGGCCAGCGCCGAGCTGACCCGCCTGGCCGAGCAGCAGCGGCGCCTGGTGAATCAGTTCAGGGTCTAGCGTCAGGCCGGGGTCAGGCACTCCGGCCCGTCGGTTTCAGGCTTGTTGACGAAGCCGGCCAGGGCCACGCTGCGCAGGTTCGGCTGGGGCTTGGCGAGCAGGCTTATCAGCGCCGGCAGCGGCGTGTCCGGAGCCAGCCAGGTATCCTGCTCGGCCTCGTCGAGCAGCAGCGGCCGGCGGAACTCGGCGGCCGCCTGGGATACCTGGGCCACGCTGAGCCAGGTTTGTCCATGCACCGGATAGGCCTCCCAGATGCCGGCGAAGAACAACAGGCGCTCGCCGGTGGAGACCCAGTACGGACGCTTGCGCACCCCGCGCCATTCATAGAAGCCGTTGGCCGGCAGCAGGCAGCGGCGCTGCTGGAACGCCTCGCGGAACATCGGTTGCTCGGCGAGGGTTTCCGCCCGTGCGTGGCTGGGCGTACGCGACAGGTCGGTGAGCCAGGCCGGGGTCAGCCCCCAGCGCGCCAGGTCGGCGCGGCGCGCACCGGCGTCCTCGCGAACCATCAGCACCTGGTTCGCCGGAGAAATGTTCCACTGCGCCCGCCAATCCGCCGGAAAGCCCGGCAGGGCCGCCAGCGACGGATTCCAGCGGAACAGGGCGTAACGACCACTCATGCTTGGCACTGCCTGGTGAGGGAAAGCCGCACAGTGTAACCCGAAGCGCCACACTGGCCTTGCCGAACGCAAGCTGAATGAAACCCAATCTTAACTTGACGCGCCTATCCTCCAGGCTTAAGGTGCCGCCCGCATTCTGTAACCCACACAGGAGTCCTGCATTGGACAACAGCCCTAGTCGATTGCGACAGGTCCATCCGGCGAGCTAGTCCAGCAGAACCCTCTGCCACTGCCTCGCCGAACATGGCGGACAGTGGCGATCCGCATCCCGTCCGGGATGACGCATCCCCATTTTCCCTTCGTGTCCCTTCCCTCGCGCCAACCGCGCAGCGGGAAGCCGCGGTCCTGCGCAATCCATCGTCCCTTATCCGCGCGGACCGTCGGCCCGCGCCAGCTCCGGCCGTCGGCCGGCAACGAGGTGAAACATGGATTGGAAAGTATTTCTCCTGCGCGTCGCGGTCGCGCTGGTCCTGGGCGCCCTGATCGGCGCCGAACGCCAGCTGCGCCAACGCCTCACCGGCCTGCGCACCAACGCGCTGGTCAGCACTGGCGCCTGCCTGTTCGTGCTGATGACCCAGGGCGTGCCCGGCCTGGCCGGCGACGCTTCACGGATCGCCGCCTATGTAGTCTCCGGGATCGGCTTCCTCGGCGGCGGCGTGATCATGCGCGACGGCCTCAACGTGCGCGGCCTGAACACCGCAGCCACCCTCTGGTGCACCGCCGCCATCGGCGTCCTGTGCAGCATGGGCCTGCTGCTGGAGGCCACGCTCGGCAGCCTGGTGGTGCTCTGCGCCAACATCCTGTTGCGCGACATCGCCCAACGCCTGAACCGCCAGGACGTGTTGCCGGCCAGCGAGGCCGAGCAACGCTACGAAGTGCAGATCGTCTGCCGCGCCGAGGACGAGATCCAGGTTCGCAGCCTGATGCTGCACAGCCTCGGCAGCAGCGACCTGCGCCTGCAATCGCTGCACAGCGAGGATCTGGACAACCCGGCCAAGCTGGAAGTCCGCGCCGAACTGCTCGGCACCCCCGAAGCTCCGGCGCAGCTGGAACGCCTGGTCAGCCGGGTCAGCCTGGAGAAGGGCGTCAGCTCGGTGCGCTGGCAGGTCTTCGAACTGGCGGCCGACTGAGCGGCGGCCGCCTCAACACAACAGGCTGCCGGGGCCGCAGGGCTCCGGCGGCTCCTCGGCCAACGGGGCGGCGGCGTTGTAGGCGAGGATCAGTTCTCGCGCCCGCTCCGTCTGCTCGTCCACCACCAACAACGCCAGCAGTCCGCCAGGCGGCAGTTCGCCGATGGCGCCGACCAGGTGGCGGCCGCTGACATGGGCGGCGATCCCTTCGCTGGCGAGCATTCCCACCAGCATCTCGGCCTCCAGCAGGTCGGCCGGCTCATATACGCGCTGCATCAGTCATCCTCCCGGCGGACGTTCAGTGACCAGTCCTGCCCATCGGTGCGCAGGTCGAACAGGATCGGCCGGCAGCACACCGGGCAGTCCTCGTAGTACTGCTGGTCGCCGGCGCTCAGGTCGAGCAGCGCCTCGGCCGGTTCCCCGCAGTAAGGGCAGCTATAGGCCTGGCTTTCGAGCATCGCTGCACCCCCCTATGAGTTCCGTTTATAATCGCGCGGTTCAATTTTCGGCCACCCCCTTGGGCGGCCTTCGCAGCATCCATATGGAACCAGAAAGCATGATGGGCGAGTTCGAAGCCATCCGACCCTACAGTGACGCCGAAGTCCCCGCGGTATTGCAACGCCTCCTGAGCGACGACGCCTTCCTCGGCGCCCTGGTCCGCTACCGCTTCCCGCGCCTGGCCGGTCCCCTCGGTTGGCTGCTCAAACCTCTTATAGCCCATCGCCTGGCCCGCGAGGTCACCGGCATCCGCAGCGTCGCCACGCTGCAGGACAAGTTCGAGCCCTACGTCGACCACACCATCGAGAAGGCCACCGATGGCGTCACCTACTCCGGGGTCAATCGCCTCAAGCCAGGCTGCGCCTACCTGTTCATCGCCAACCACCGCGATATCGTGATGGACCCGGCCTTCGTCAACTACGCCGTGTACCACGCCGGCCTGCCGACCCCGCGCATCGCCATCGGCGACAACCTGCTGCAGAAATCCTTCGTCAGCGACCTGATGCGCCTGAACAAGAGCTTCATCGTGCACCGTTCGCTGAGCGGCCGGCGCGAGAAGCTCGCCGCCTACCAGACGCTCTCCGCCTACATCAACCACTCGATCCGCGAGGACCGCCAGTCGGTGTGGATCGCCCAGGCCGAAGGGCGGGCCAAGGACGGCGACGACCGTACCGACTCGGCGATACTCAAGATGTTCCACATGAGCCGTAAGGACGAACCCTTCGCCGAAATGGTGCGCGCCCTGCATTTCATCCCGGTGTCGATCAGCTACGAATACGACCCCTGCGACCTGGCCAAGGCCCGCGAGTTGCACACCCGCGCCAGCACCGGCGAGTACCGCAAGGCGCCGGGCGAGGACGATGCCAGCATCGCCCTGGGCATCACCGGCTACAAGGGCCGCGTGCACATCAACTTCGGCGCCGAGCTGGAGGGCGAGTTCAGCGACGCCAAGCAGCTGGCCGCCGAACTGGACCGGCAGATCCTCGGCAACTACCGTCTGTTCCCGGTGCACTACCTGGCCTACGAGATGAGCGAGAACCGCGACCCGGGCCTCGCCGTCCCCACGGCCGAGAGCCTGTTCGGCAGCGAGGAGCTGGAGAAGGCGCGCAAGGAATGGAACCGCCGCCTGGAGCAATGCCCGGCCGAGCAGCGCCCCTGGCTGGTGCTGCAATACGCCAACCCGGTGCTCAACCAATACCGGATCAAGCAGCAATCCTGAAGACGAAAGCCCGGCGCCGCCGGGCTTCTCCATCGGGCAACGGCTTCGAACCCGCAGGCGATGGACGGATAACCGCGATACGCTTATCCGCGTGCGGTTCGGCTCGCCGAGGCAGGGCTCTCAGAGCCGCGTGCTGGCCCAGCTGACCAGCAGCGCCAGGCCCAGGCAGGCGGTGCCGAATCGGTAGAAGAACAGGTTGATCCGCAGGGTCGCCTCGTCCATCGGCAATGCCGCCTCCCCCGCCTCGCCCTCCGCGGCCCAGCGCGCCAGGGCGCGACGCTCGCGTGCGCGGGTGGCCAGCAGCAGCCAGGCGCCGGCGACACCGAAGAACAGCGCAAGGCCGTTCATGGCCTGGGCGGGATGGGCGAGGAACAGCGCCCACAAGGCTTGCAAGGACATCGATAACCTCCGCAACAGGACCACACGCCGGGGCTACCGAATAACGCCTTGGGTGAGCTGATGACAGGACGGACCGTCGGGGACGGCGGGGAAGGACTGGTCGAATTCTATCCAGAATGCATGAGCGACGGCCAGCGGCACCCGGGTTGTCGCGACGAAGCGCAGCGGTTAGCAGCAATCCGTCTAAAAAAGGCGCGGCCTCGCCAGAGTGACCGACTAGTCTGAAATTGCTTTGCCGGTCACAGAACCCCACCCAGGCAAACGACAACACAGGAGAGTCGTCATGCTGGAAACCGCACCCCACGAACATAACTATCTGATCGACCACCTGGACGAGATCGAGGCCGTGATCGTCGATCTTTCCTTCAATGTCCAGGACGACCGCTGGCTGGTGTACTGCACCGCCTGCGGCCATGAACACCTCGACCTGCCTGAGACCGACGAACGCATCAGCATCGGCGAGCCGGACCCGTTCCACCAGGCCGCCTGAGTTTCCCGAGCGCATGAAAAAGCCCGGCATCCGCCGGGCTTTCTCGTTACCGCCGGCTCATTGCTGGCCGAGGGTCTGAGCGATGGTCGGGTCCTTGAACACGCGGGTCAGGGCGTCGCTGAGCACCTCGCTGACCAGCTTGCTGTTGGTCGCCTGGTTCGGCGCCATGCCGAAGCGCTGGTTCAGCGAGGCGCCATAGCGACCGGTGTAGCGCCGGCTGCTGTTCTGCACGTCGGCGCGGAAGGTCGCGGTGATGTCGGCCTGGGTGACGTAGACGCCGTCCTTCGGCGACTGGTACTTCAGCTCGGCCAGGGTCAGGGTCAGTTGCGGCGCGTTGTAGGCGTTGGCCGAAGGCGTGTAGCCGAGCAGGCGCACGGCCGTCTCGGCCTGGGCCTGGAGCTTGGGCACCACGTCCTCGCTACGGACGGTCAGGGTGCTGGTATCGGCGTAGAGGCCGCCGCGAGTGCCCAGGGACGGGCCGGGACGGCCATCGACCACCTTGACCACCACCGGCTGGCCATGGCCGACGGCGGTCAACGGTCCTTTAAGGACCGGTTGCGGGTCCAGTTGTTGCGGGCTCAGGGCGCAGCCGCCGAGAACCAGGGCGCTTGCGGTCATCAGGCTGAGCAACAGGCGATGCAGCATGCTCATCTCTCCATGGGTTGGGCACGAATGGCCGGCAGTATAACGGCGCCGCGAAGGCACCGCAGCATTGCCTTGGACGTTCGCCACGGGGCGCGGTTCCTCGCCTGTGGCAGGTGGCGCAGGGCACGCATGCCCGGCGTTTGGCAGATACGGCGCGGCGGATTGTCCCAGGGGGCTTTCGCCGGCGGGCACTTCGTGACCGGGAATGGGAAAAAAGTCTAAGGAGCGGGGTATTTTTTGATTTTCACCGTTATAATCGCCCCCCGATTATAAGGACGCCTCCTGATCGGGTTCCGGCCCCCGCGCCATCCCCCCACAGAGAGCCGCCAGTAGAGCGCTGCCCCATGAGGCAGACGCCCTGAAACGCCTGTAGCGAGTTTTTCGGCAAGGAATGCCGCATGACCCCGCACGATTCTGCGAAGGCATGCCCGCGACAGACGAGCCCTTCCGGCCCATGTCTCCAAAAGAGCGTGGATCGAAGGTATTTCACTACTTCACGAGAGTGTGGCGAGCAATGAAGAGTTTTGCGTCGGTAAGTGCGCCATTAGCGCTTGAAACAGCCCCCCGCAGACGCGACCGCAGCGGATACCTCATGACCAGAGCCTGACGGCCCGTTCCGTCGCGAATGTGCTTGCACGACCGGATGCCCGCATGGGCCAGCCAGGCTGCCAGATCGCCAGCCCCGCGCCCGGCATCCATAGGCGATGACGCCCGGCGTCCCGCCGTTGTTGCGAAGAATCGGACATGACGGCTCCCTCCGCCGCTGCCTGCCGGCCCGTACCGGCCTCGGCCCCGCCCCGTCTGTCGTCAATTTGGTGCTGAAGATTTTGGAGAAGCGTTAATGGCGCAAAACGATCACGAAACAGTCGACATGCTGCTGGTAGGCGCCGGCATCATGAGCGCGACCCTGGCGGTCCTGCTCAAGGAACTCGACCCCAACCTGAAGATGGAAGTCGTCGAACTCCAGGAGTCCGGCGCGATCGAAAGCTCCAACCCGTGGAACAACGCGGGCACCGGCCACGCCGGCCTGTGCGAGCTGAACTACACCCCGCAGTCGGCCGACGGCAGCATCGACATCAAGAAAGCCGTGGGCATCAACACCATGTTCGAGGTGTCGAAGCAGTTCTGGTCGCACCTGGTCGCCAAGGGCACCTTCGGCTCGCCGAAGACCTTCATCAACCCGGTACCGCATCTGAGCTTCGTGCGCGGCAGCGAAGGCATCGCCTACCTGAAGAAGCGCTTCGAATCGCTGACGAAGCACCACGCTTTCGAGACCATGGTCTACTCCGAGGACAAGGCCACCCTCGCCGAGTGGATGCCGCTGATGATGCCGGGTCGTCCGGCCGACGAAGCGATCGCCGCGACCCGCGTCGAGGGCGGTACCGACGTCAACTTCGGCGCCCTGACCAACCAGCTCCTGCAACACCTGGCGCAACAGCCGGGCGCGCAGATCCGCTACAACCAGAAGGTCACCCACCTGCGCCGCGCCGATAACGGCTGGCGGGTCACCGTCAAGGACACCCGCAACGGCGGCGACCGCGAGATCCAGGCACGCTTCGTCTTCCTCGGCGCCGGCGGCGGCGCCCTGCCGCTCCTGCAACTTTCCGGCATCCCGGAAGGCAAGGGCTTCGGTGGTTTCCCGGTGAGCGGCCAGTGGCTGCGCTGCGACAACCCGGAAATCGTCAAGCAGCACCAGGCCAAGGTCTACAGCCAGGCCGAGGTCGGCTCGCCGCCGATGTCCGTGCCGCACCTGGACACCCGTGTGGTGGACGGCAAGAAATCCCTGCTGTTCGGCCCCTATGCCGGTTTCTCCACCAAGTTCCTGCGCCATGGCTCGTTCCTCGACCTGCCGCTGTCGGTACGCCCGGGCAACATCCTGCCGATGCTCTCGGTGGCCCGCGACAACATGGACCTGACCCGCTACCTGATCGGCCAGGTCATGCAATCGCCGGAACAGCGCCTGGAAGCCCTGCGCAAGTTCTACCCCGAAGCCAGGGCCGAGGACTGGCGCCTGGAAGTCGCCGGCCAGCGCGTGCAGATCATCAAGAAGGATCCGAAGAAAGGCGGCATCCTGCAGTTCGGCACCGAGCTGGTGGCCGCCCACGACGGCTCCATCGCCGCCCTGCTGGGCGCCTCGCCGGGCGCCTCGGTGACCGTCTCGATCATGCTCGGCCTGATCGAGCGCTGCTTCCCGGAGCAGGCCCGCTCGCCGGAGTGGAGCGCCAAGCTGAAGGAAATCTTCCCGGCTCGCGAGAAAGAGCTGGAAAGCGACGCCGAGCTGTACCGCAGCGTCAGCAGCCGTTGCAGCGAGGTGCTGGAACTGACCGCGAAGAACGACGTGCAGGCCCCGGTCAACGCCGAGTGAGCCGCGCGCTATGGAACAAGCCGCCTTCGGGCGGCTTTTTCATTTGTGGAGTCAGGCGCCGGCCTCGCAATTGATCATCCAGGACACCCCGAAACGGTCCACCAGGGTACCGAAACAGGGCGACCAGAAGGTCTTGCCCAACTCCAGCTCGACCCGCCCGCCGTCCTCCAGCAAGGCGTCATAGCAGCGCCGCGCCTGCTGCGGGTCGCGGGTATTCAGTGAAAGGGAAATCCCGGAGATCGGCTGCAACGCCGGCCCGTGCCCGTCCGAGGCCATGATCTGGCTGTCGCCGATCTGCAGGTTGGCGTGCATCACCTTGTCGCACCAGCCTTCGGGCACCACCACCGGACCGGGCGCCTCGTCGAAACGGAACAGGAAACTCACCCTGGCACCGATGGCGTGTTCATAGAAACGCAGGGCCTCTTCGCAACGGCCGTTGAAGCAGACGTAGGGCTGGACGTACATGGGAACCTCGGCAGGCTGTTTTTCCTGTGAGTGTAGAAAAGCAGCAGCCTCTCGCAGAGCGAATAAAGCAGTCCTGGCCATTCGCCCCCCCCTGTCTCCCTGGCGCTCCGCAATGCGAGAAGGCCCGTATGCCTATCGTCCCTTGCCACCGCCAGCCGCCATTCGGATGCTGGCGTTCTCCGACGGGCGTGACTCGGCGGACCGCGCAACGAAAAAACCCGCCGAAGGGCGGGCTTTTCGCTGCATGGCCGGCTCAGGCGCCCTTGGCCGCCTGCAGCGCTTCGATGTAGGGCACGGCCTGGCGCTGGTCGGCGACCAGGGCGACGAAGTCGTTGCCCTTGGTGTCGCGCGCATCGAGATCGTAGCCGGCTTCGCGGAAGAAGGTGAGGAAGCGCTCGAAGTCGTCGATGCGCAGGCCGCGATAGGCCTTGATCAGCTTGTGCAGCGAGGGGGGCGTGTCGTCGGCCGGCTCGACGCCGAGGAACAGCTTGATCGACTCGTCACTGATCTCTTCGCCAATGATCTGTTTCTTGTCTTTGCGCATCGCTTTCTCTCAACGGCTCTGGGGCCGGGCTCGCCCGGCGCGGGATAAGGCCAGGCAGTTTACTCCCGGCGCGCGGCGAGGCTCAACGCGCGCGTACCGCGCCGGTGTGCAGGTCGGCCCAGACATGGCCGTTGGGATAGGCGAGGAACTGGCAATAGACCGTCTGGTTGCGCAGCAGGTCGAGCAACGCCGGGTACTGCGCCAGCGGGTAGTTGAGCGTGAGGGTGCGGGTCCCGGCATCGTAGACCGGCTTCTTCAGGCTCTTGCCTTCGCTGTCGAACTGGATCAGCACCTGGGCCAGGGTCGCGCCCTTGCTCAGCGGCTTGCCCTTCAGGCGCAGCAGGGTCGGCGTGGTGATCGGGATCGGCTGCTGGTTGGACTGCCGCTGGTTGCCCAGCACCACGCTGTACTCGGTGATCTGGATCAGTTGCTGCTGCTCCGGCGCCTCCTGGCGCAACTGGCCGTCGTCGGGCGGCAGGAAGCGCGCGTGCATCGGGGGATTCTCGGCGGCCAGGCCGGCCAGACTGACGAACAGGAGCAGGGAGCCGCACAGGCTACGGGCGAACATCGGGACCTCCGGACAGGGCGAGCCGGCACTCTAGCATGGCTGCCGACCCGCCGCCGAAGCGCTCAGGCGAACTGGGCGCGCATCCAGTCCCGGTAGGCCGGCGCATCGGCGCTGCCTTCGGCAGGCGCCCAACTGGCGAACTCGCCTTCGCCGAGCGGGCGGTAAGGCCCGGCCTTGCATTCGAACAGGATGCTGTCCGGCTCCAGCACCACCAGGGCATGGAACACCCCGGGCGGCAGGTCGACACCGGGGCAGTCCCCAGCGGCGCTCAACTCGCGCTTGTCGAGGAGTTCCCCGTCCTCGGCGAAGACCAGCAGGCCGAGACGGCCCTTGAGCACGATCAGCGCCTCGGCCTTGCCCGCATCCAGGTGCCGGTGCGGCGGGATGTAGGTATTCGGCTGGAGGCCCACCGCCATGCGGTGGCAGGGCTCCTCCATGCGGTGGAAGTTGTGATGCTGGCGACCACGCGGCGCGTTACCCGCCCCGCTCGCCAGTTCGGCGAACAATTGCTGGTCGAGGTAGCGCGGTCCGGCCATCTCAGAGCCCCTTGACCGCGAAGATGCCCGCGGCGTTGCGCCAGTAGCCCTTGTAGTCCATGCCGTAGCCGAACACGTAGCGGTCGGCGCAGTAGAGGCCGGTGAAGCTGGCCTTGAGGTCGGGCCGGGCCTTGCGCTCGTGTTCCTTGTCCACCAGTACGGCGGTGTGCACCGCGCGTGCGCCGGCATGCTTGCAGAAGTCGATGATCGCCGAGAGGGTGTGCCCTTCGTCGAGGATGTCGTCGATGATCAGCACGTCACGGTCGATGAAGGAGATTTCCGGCTTGGCCTTCCAGAACAGTTCGCCGCCGGAGGTCTCGTTGCGGTAACGGGTCGCATGCAGGTAGGACAGTTCGAGGGGGAAGTCGAGCAGCGGGAGCAGCTTGCCGGAGAAGATCAGGCCGCCGTTCATCACGCAGAAGACCACCGGGTTGGTCTCGCCGAGATCGCGGTTGATCGCCTCGGCGACGCGACCGATGGCTGCCTCGACCTCGTCGTTGTTGAACAGGCAGTCGGCTTCCGCCCTGACTTGGCGGATGTGCGCGAGATCGACGGACATGGTGCTTCTCCCTGGCTGGGCTGAGAAAAAGTCGGCAAAGGTACTCATCCGGTCGCCATCGGGCAACCCCCGGCGGTCGAGTGCGAATCAGAATAATGGTCCAGACTGTGCGGAATGCATTACGCTAGCGCAATTTTTTTGCCCGCCCCCGTTGGAGACAGTCGCCCATGCCCGTACATGAGATCCGCCACCCCCTCATCCGCCACAAACTGGGCCTGATGCGCCGTGCCGATATCAGCACCAAGAACTTCCGCGAACTGGCCCAGGAAGTCGGCGCCCTGCTGACCTACGAGGCGACCAAGGACCTGCCCCTGGAACAGTACGAAATCCCCGGATGGGCCGGCCCGGTGACGGTGGAGAAGATCTCCGGGAAGAAGATCACCGTGGTGCCGATCCTGCGCGCCGGCATCGGCATGCTCGACGGCGTGCTCAGCCTGATTCCCGGCGCCAAGGTCAGCGCGGTCGGCGTCGCCCGCAACGAAGAGACCCTGGAAGCACGCACCTACCTGGAAAAACTGGCGCCGGACATCGCCGAGCGACGCTCGCTGATCATCGACCCGATGCTCGCCACCGGTGGCTCGATGGTCGCCACCATCGACCTGCTGAAGAAGGCCGGCAGCAAGGAAATCCGCGCCATGGTGCTGGTCGCCGCCCCCGAGGGCATCGAGGCGGTACGCAAGGCCCACCCGGACGTGATCATCTATACCGCCTCGATCGACGAGAAGCTCGACGAGAACGGCTACATCATTCCGGGCCTGGGCGACGCCGGCGACAAGATCTTCGGTACCAAGCAGAAGGAAGCCTGAACATGGGCGATGCCTTCCAGGAGCCGCTCTGGCGCCAGGTGCTGTCAGGCGCACAGATGCTGTTCGTCGCCTTCGGCGCGCTGGTGCTGATGCCGCTGATCACCGGTCTGGATCCCAACGTCGCGCTGTTCACCGCCGGCCTCGGGACCCTGCTGTTCCAATTGGTGACCGGGCGCCAGGTACCGGTGTTCCTCGCCTCCAGCTTCGCCTTCATCACCCCGATCATCCTCGCCAAGGGCCAGTTCGGCCTGGCCGCGACCATGGGCGGGGTAGTCGCCGCCGGCTTCGTCTACACCTTCATGGGCCTGGCGGTGAAGATCAAGGGCACCGGCTTCATCGATAAACTGCTGCCGCCGGTGGTGATCGGCCCGGTGATCATCTCGATCGGCCTGGCGATGGCGCCGATCGCGGCGAACATGGCGATGGGCAAGGCCGGCGACGGCAGCGAGTTGCTGCCGTACCGCACCGCGATGATGATCTCGATGCCGGCGCTGCTCACCACCCTGGTGGTGGCGGTATTCGGCAAGGGTATATTCCGCCTGGTGCCGATCATCGCCGGCGTGCTGGTCGGCTTCGCCCTGTCGTTCGTCTTCGGCGTGGTCGACACCGCCGCGATCGTCGCCGCACCCTGGCTGGAACTGCCGAAATTCACCGCGCCGGAATTCAACTGGCAGGCGATCCTGTTCATCGTCCCGGTGGCCCTGGCCCCGGCCATCGAGCATATCGGCGGGGTCATCGCGGTGGGCGGCGTCACCGGCCAGGACTACCTGAAGAAGCCCGGCCTGCACCGCACTCTCCTCGGCGACGGCCTGGCCACCTCGGCTGCCGGCCTGTTCGGCGGACCGCCCAACACCACCTACGCGGAAGTCACCGGCGCAGTGATGCTGACCAAAAACTACAACCCGAAGATCATGACCTGGGCGGCGGTGATCGCCATCACCCTGGCCTTCGTCGGCAAGTTCGGCGCGATCCTGCAAAGCATCCCGGTACCGGTGATGGGCGGCATCCTCTGCCTGCTGTTCGGCACCATCGCCTCGGTCGGCATGAACACCCTGATCCGGCACAAGGTCGATCTCTCGGAAGCGCGCAACCTGGTGATCGTCTCGGTGACCCTGGTGTTCGGCATCGGCGGCGTGCTGATCGGCAGCGGTACCGGCCCCGACGACATCGGCCTGAAGGGCATCGCCCTGTGCGCCATCGTCGCCATCGTCCTCAACCTGTTGCTGCCGGGCAACGACGGCTGGCAGAACAAGGCGCTCGACGAACAACACAAGGATTCACACTGAAAACAACGGACGGAACACTTCGCTGTTCCGTCCATTTTCCACCCGCCACGTTATTTTCAAAAGCATGTAGCCAATCGCTTACTACTTTGTAATTAAACTTCCCTGTATTTTCCAAATAATCACGTCATCTAACTGGCAGAGGCTTATTCGCGCTGCTATATAGCCAGTCAAGCATGACTGGCGAGCCGCTCTGCGCCGCACCCGGCGCGTCGCCAGCCATGAACTTCGAGTTTGGCGGATATATAAGGCCGATCATTTAAAGTCGTGGGAACTTTATTTATCCGCCAACATCGTCCTGCGCCACCGACATTCGTTATCGACAGGAAGTTAGAGATGAATAAACGCATTCCGGCAGTCTTGTTGTTCTGTGCCTGCGCCAGCCTGCTGGGCACCGCCCAGGCCGCCGGTACGCTGATCGGCCAGGTCGGCGTGCAGATGGTCATCGGTGCCGGCTGCACCATCATCAACGGCAGCGTCAGCGGCGGTATCAACCAGTGGGGAACCCTGGACTTCGGCAGCCATTCCGACCTCACCAACGTGGTCGACGCGCAGACCGTCGGCACCAGCGGCAATATCCAGATCCAGTGCAGCACCGGCCTGACCCCGAGCCTGACGGTGAACGCAGGCCTGCACGCCAGCGGCGGCCAGCGCTACATGCAGAACACCACCACCACCAGCAGCACCATCGCCTACAACATCTATTCGGACGCCGCGCGCAGCGCGCTGATCCAGGCCAACACACCGGTGGACATCTCCTCGGTCTCCACCGGCACCGCGGTCAACATCCCCCTCTATGGCCGCGTGGTGCCCACCGGACAAAGCACACCCACGCCGACGGCGGGGACCTACACCGACACCCTGCTGGTCACCATCGCCTGGTAAGACGCGCCGCCAGGCGCGGCGCCGGGCAGCATGGTCCTGGGGGGACCGATGAGCCTGAACCGCTACTTCACCGGAGGACTGCTCTGCCTGCTCGGCTGCAACCCGGCAAACGCGCAGACCGCCACCATCGTCCTGAGCGCCACGCTGCTCCCGGCCTGCGAGGCAGGTAGCGTCGGCAGCGGCGGCGCGATCACCTTCGGCACCCTCGACTTCGGCCAGTACGCCTCCCTGAACAACGCCATCAGCGCCACCAGCCAGCAAGGCGCAGGCTCCATCCGGGTCAGGTGCGTCAGCGGCCAGACCTATGCGATCACGCTCGACGGCGGGCTCTACGGCAGCGTCGCCACGCGGCGCATGGCGAACATCGCCAACACCGCCCTCACCCTGACCTACAACCTGTACAGCGACCGCCCCGGCGGCATCGTCTGGGACAACACCACCGGCGTTGCCGCCACCGGCAACGGCAACGACCAGTGGTACCCCATCTACGGCCTGGTGCCGGCACAGACCACGCCGGTCGCCGGGACCTACCGCGACACCGTCAACGTGACCATCAGTTGGTGATGCCGATGTCCAGCCGGCGTCTATTCCTGTCGCTTCTCCTGCTCCCGCTGCCGAACCTGGTCGCGCATGCCGATCCATCGCCGATCAGCCGCGCCTTCCAGGTCCAGGCGGTGGTCGCCAACGGCTGCGCCTTCGGCACCGCCATCAGCAACAACGCCTATGACCTCGGCACCCTGAGCTTCGGCACCCTCGGCAACCTGGCCAGTCCGGTTAACGTCGCCAGCAGCTCCGGGGCCGGCTCCATCGTCCTGACCTGCACTCCGGGAATGACCGTCTCCGTCGCCCTCGACTACGGGGTCAATGGCGGCAGCAGCAGCCAGCGCTACCTGAAGCGGGTGAGCGGTAACGAGACCCTCGCCTACCAGCTCTACCAGGATGCCGCCTACTCCCAGGTCTGGGGCAACGGGGCACTCGCGCGGACCATCGCCAACTTTCCCGCCAGCACCCAGACCTACACGGTATACGCGCGCCTGTTCGCGGTCGGCAGCCTGCCGTCCGCCGGCAACTACCGCGATACCGTCACCGTCACCCTTTCGTTCTGAGCCGTCATGGAGGATCACATGCCCAGTCCACACCTACCTCTCCGCCCCGGCCGCTGGCTTGCGGCGCTGCTGGCGCTGTTCCTGGGCGGCCCGGCACAAGCCGCCAGTGCGGTGCTGATCTGGCCGATCAACCCGGCCATCGAAGCCGACCAACCGGCCACCGCGCTGTGGCTGGAGAATCGCGGCAAGCAACCGGTGACCCTGCAGGTGCGCGTGCTCGGCTGGTCCCAGGCGGATTTCCAGGACGTCTATCGCAACCAGCAGGCAGTGATTCCCAGCCCGCCCTTCGTCAAGGTCGAGCCGGGCCGCCGGCAACTGGTCCGGCTGATCCGCCAGGGCGGCCAGCCCAGCACGCCGGAGGACGCCTACCGGGTGCTGATCGACGAAGTGCCCGACGGCGACGCGGGGCAGACGCAACGAAGCCCCGGTCTCGCCCTGCAGTTCCAGATGCGCTATTCGGTACCGCTGTTCGTCAGCGCCGACGGCGTCTGGACCCAGCCGCGTAGCGATGTCGAGCGCGACCCGGCCGACGCGACCCGGCCGAAGCTGGCCTGGCGGCTGGTCGAGGAACAGGGCAAGCGTTACCTGCAGGTGCGCAACGAGGGTAGCGTGCACGCCCGCCTCAGCCATGTCCGCTGGGAGGGCAACGGCCGCAGCCTGGCGCTGCTGGACGGCCTTCTCGGCTACGTGCTGCCCGGCCGGCAGATGCGCTGGCCGCTGCCGCCGGGGCTGCTGCCGGACTCCGGCATGACCCTGAAACTGCAACTGGCGGACAACGACGCGCCGATCAGCGTTCCCGGGTACTGAGGCGGACGTCGGTCCCGTGCCTCGCCCGTGTCAGCGGCGCTCTCGCCGCCACCGCTCGCTACTGATCGGCCTGGCGCTGCTCTCCCCTGTCCATGCGGCGGACTACCTGGCCGGACTGCCGCCGCCGCAACCCGCTCCGTCCGGCGGCGGCAACGCCCTCTACTACCTGGAACTGGTGATCAACGGCCGCGACAGCGGCCAGGTGGTGCCGGTCAACGCCGCCGATGGCCATTATCTGCTCGACGCCGCGGCCCTGCGCGAAGCCGGCGTGCGCCTGCCTGACAACCCCGCCGGACAGGTCGCGGTGGACGCCCTGCCCGAGGTCCGGGCGGACTATGACAGCGCCAGCCAGCAACTGCACCTGCAAGTGCCGCCGGACTGGCTGCCGGAGCAGCGCTTCGACGATCCCGGACTGGTCGCCCGCGCCCCGGCGCGCAGCAGCCTCGGCGCGCTGTTCAACTACGACCTGTACTACTCGGACCCCGCCGACGGCGCCACGCCCTGGCTTTCCGCGCTGCTCGAGCAACGCCTGTTCGACGGCTTCGGGGTGATCTCCAACACCGGCGTCTACACCCGCTATTTCGGCGACGCCGACAACCTCGACAGCCGCTACCTGCGCTACGACACCTACTGGCTGTACAACGACGAACGCAACATGCACAGCTACCAACTGGGCGACTACGTCAACGGCGCGCTGAACTGGACCACCCCGGTACGCATGGGCGGCTTTCGCTTCGCCCGCAACTTCGGCGTACGTCCGGACCTGGTCACCTATCCGCTGCTGCGCTTCGACGGCCAGGCCGCCGTACCCAGCACCGTCGACCTGTTCATCAACGGCTACAAGGCCAGCAGCGCCGACCTGCAACCCGGTCCCTTCGCCATCAGCAACGTGCCGTACATCAACGGAGCCGGCGAAGCCACGGTGGTGACCACCGACGCCCAGGGCCGACAAGTGGTGACCAGTCTGCCGTTCTACGTATCCAACACCCTGCTGGCGCGCGGCCTGAGCGATTTCGACCTGTCCGTCGGGCGCCTGCGCGACGACTACGGCCTGCGCAACTTCTCCTATGCCGACAACGCCGCCAGCGGCATCTACCGCTACGGCGTCAGCGACCGCCTGACCCTCTCCACCCACGCCGAGGCCGCCAGCGACCTGCGCCTGCTCGGCATCGGCGGCGACATCGCCGTGGCCACCTTCGGCACCCTCAGCCTGGCGGCCAGCGGCAGCGACGGCCAGGGCGACAGCGGCCAGCAATACCTGCTCGGCTACTCCTACTATTCGCGACGGCTCGGCCTCAGCCTGCAACACATCGAGCGCAGCGCCGGCTATGGCGACCTCGGCACCCTGGACGGCGAGTACCAGTTGAGCCGGCGCACCGACCAGGCTACCGCCAGCCTGACCTTCGACGAGCAGGGCACCATCGGTACCGGCTACTTCGACATCCGCGCCCGCGACGGCAGCCGCACGCGCCTGGCCAACCTCTCCTATAGCCGCCCGATCGGCAGCCGCAGCAGCTTCTACCTGGCGCTGAACAAGGATCTCGACGGCGACGGCTACAGCGCGCTGATGCAACTGGTGATTCCCTTCGACATCAACGGCCTGCTGAACATCGGCGTCACCCGCGACAGCGACCGGCGCTACAGCGAGCGGGTGATCTGGAGCCGCTCCACACCGAGCCAGGGCGGCCTCGGCTGGAACCTCGGCTATGGCGGCGGCGCCAGCCGCTACCAGCAGGCCGACCTGACCTGGCGCATGCAGAACGTGCAACTGCAGGGCGGCCTCTATGGCGAGACCGGCAACTACACGCGCTGGGCCGATCTCAGCGGCTCGCTGGTATGGATGGACAACGCCGTGTTCGCTAGCAACCGGATCAACGACGCCTTCGTCCTGGTCAGCACCAAGGGTTATCCACAGGTGCCGATCCGCTACGAGAACCAACTGATGGGCAGCACCGACGACAACGGCCACCTGCTGGTGCCCTGGGTCGCGGCCTACTACCCGGCGAAGTTCCAGATCGAGCCGCTGGACCTTCCGGCCAACGTCAGCGCGCCCGAAGTCGAGCAGCGCGTGGCGGTACGCCAGGGCAGCGGCCTGCTGCTGGATTTCCCGATCCGTGCCGTAGTCGCCGCCAGCATCAACCTGGTGGACGAGCGCGGCGAACCGCTGCCGCTGGGCAGCCAGGCCGAAGAAACCGGCAGCGGCCAGCGCGCCAGCGTCGGCTGGGACGGCCAGGTCTATTTCGAAGGATTGCAAAGCGACAACCAGCTACGCGTGGTCCGCCCCGACGGCCGGGCCTGCCAGGCACGCTTCCGCCTGGACACGCGCAAACCCACCGTCAGCCAGGTCGGCCCGCTGACCTGCTCGGCCCCGATCGGAGATACGCCATGAGCCGCCACTCCACGTCCGCCTGCCTGCTCGGCTTCGCTACGCTCTGCGCCAGCCCGTTGCTGCTCGCCGCCTGCACCACCAGCTCCGGCACCGGCAATTTCGGCAGCCTGAGCTCGTTCACCGTGGCCAGCACCGCCCAGACCATCACCGGCACCACCGGCTTCAAGTGCACCGGCAGCCTGTTGTCGATCCTCAGCACCAACACCATCGACGCGACCATCGCCAGCACCGCCAATCCGCTGGGCACCACGCCGCGGCTGTACAACGCCGCCAGCGGCACCTACCTGCCCTACAGTATCTGCAAGGACAACGGCTGCGGCACCGTCTACAACGTCGGCTCGACGGTACGCTGGAGCAGCACCACCTTCCTCGGCATCCTCGGCCTGTTCAACGCCACCGACGGCAGCCTGCCGCTGTACCTGCGCACCGCCACCGGGGTGACCCTGCCGGCCGGCACCTATACCGATACCATCGGCCTGAACTGGGCCTGGCACCTGTGCGCGGCGGGCATCGGCCCAGTCTGCGTATACGACGACGGCACCGCCAGCAGCAGCGTCAACGTTACCCTGACGGTGCTCAAGGACTGCTTCATCGACAGCGCTCCGGACCTCAGCTTCGGCAGCGCCGCGCTGGTCTCGGCCTTCACCGCGGTGAACCAGAACATTGGCGTGCGCTGCACCCTGAACGCCACCTATACCATCGGCTTCGACAACGGCAACAACTTCAGCGGCGGCTGGCGGCGAATGCTCAGCGGCGCCAACGCGATCCAGTACAACCTCTACAAACCGGGAGACTCGACGGTCTGGACCACCAGCAACACCCAGGCAGGCACCGGTAGCGGCGCCGCGCAGAACGTGCCGTACCGGGCCATCGTCAACCCGGCCCAGGGCAACGTCCCCGCCGGTACCTACAGCGATACCGTGCGGGTGATCCTCACCTACTGAGTCAGGCCGGCTGCCGGGACGCCTTCCAATCCTCGCCGCCCTCGCCTTCCCGTCGCAGGCTCCAGTCCTTCAGGTGCTCCAGGCTGGCGCGATAGGGCTTGAGGCCGATCCCCAGCAGGACCACCGCACCGAGCACCGCGGCCAGGGTCACCAGCAGCAGCGAGTAGCGCAGCGCCATGTCGTCGGCGAAGACGAAATCGGTGACCAGCGCCACCGCCGTCGGGCCCACGCCGAGACCGAACAGGGTGACCACGAACAGGTAGATCGCCGAGGCCTGGCCGCGCATCGAGTTGGGCATGATCTCCTGGATCGCCGCCGGGGCCACGCCGAACGGCATGCTCAGGAAGAACACCGTCGGCGCCATCAGCGCCGCCGCCCAATTGGCGTTGTCCAGCAGCGGATAGACCAGGGTGAAGGGAATCACCGCCCAGGCGGCGAGCAGCCCGACGCGCATGTTCGCGTCGCTACGCCCGCGCTTCGCCCAGTAGTCGGCCAGGCGCCCGCCGAAGACGATGCCGAGACAGCCGAACACCGCGACGATGCTGCCGTAGACCACCCCGACATGACCGGCGTCCCAGCCGTGGGTGCGGACGAAGAAGGTCGGCACCCAGGCGCCGCTGCCGTAGCCGGCGAAGGACAGGCAGGCGAAACCGAAGTTGTGGCAGAGCACGGTCTTGCGGTTGGCCCGCAGGTAGGCGCCGACCTCGCCCAGCGGCACCGCCACGCCTGCGCCGACTCCGCGCCGGGCCGGCTCGCGGATCGCCAGCAGCAACAGGCAGAAGAGCACGCCGGCGGCGCCGAGGATGAGGAAGATCAGTTGCCACGGGCGCACCTCGCCGAACAGCGGCAGATGCACGTCGCCCTGGGCCGAGGCAAACTTGATCACCAGCCCGCCGAGCAGGAAGGCCAGCCCCGAGCCCAGGTAGATGCCCATCGAGTAGACGCTGATCGCCGTCGCCCGACGCTCGCGCGGGAAGCTGTCGGCGATCAGCGAATAGGCCGCTGGCGACAGCGCCGCCTCGCCGACCCCGACGCCGACCCGGAAGGTGAGGAATTGCCAATAGCTGCGCGCCAGACCGCAGGCCGCGGTCATCGCGCTCCACACCAGCACGCCGAACAGGATCAGGCCGCGCCGGCTGCGGTTGTCGGCCATGCGTCCGAGCGGGATACCGCAAAGGGTGTAGAACAGGGCGAAGGACAAGCCCATCAGCAGGCTCATTTCCGTATCGCTGATGGCCAGGTCGCGGCGGATCGGGCCGACCAGCAGGTTGAGGATCTGCCGGTCGATGAAGGACAGCACATAGGCGACCATGAGGATCGCCACCGTGGTCCAGGCCGCAAGGTTGGAGGGATAGCCGTTATTGTTGTTATGCATGCCGAACTCCTGGACGCCGCCGAAGCGGCGGATGCGAAGGGAGGGTCGACAGGCAGGATAAGCCGGCAACATCCGGGCTTATACCCAGGGCAAGGGACTATAGAACTGCTGAATGCGGGAAGCGGGTTCCGGCGAATGACCGCCAGGTCATTCGCCGCCGCATGCGCTCAGAGCCTGTCCAGCATCTCGCGAGCTGGGCGGGGAAGCGGAGCTGACGAGCGGCAAATGAGCACTTCAAAGCCGTCATACCGCGCCGCGCAGCGGATCATGAACAGGCTCTCAGAGCGGCCTGGCCAAGCGCCCGCTCATCTCGGCCAGGGCGCCGACCCAGGCGGGGTGGTCGTTGAGGCAGGGAATCAGCACCAGGTCCTCGCCGCCGGCACTGATGAACTGCTCGCGGCCGCGCATGCCGATTTCCTCCAGGGTCTCGATGCAGTCGGCAACGAACGCCGGACACATCACCAGCAGGCGCTTCACCCCGCGCTGCACCAGTTCGTCGAGCTTGGCGTCGGTATAGGGCTCGATCCACTTGGCGCGCCCCAGGCGCGACTGGAACGACACCGACCAGCGCCCCTGCTCCAGGCCGGCGCGCTCGGCGAAGGCCTCGGCGGTGCGCAGGCACTGGCTGCGGTAGCAGAGGGCGAGGGCTTCGGGGCTGACGTTGCGGCTGTTCTCGGCCAGCAGGTCGTGGGCAGGATCCTTCACCAGCTTGCGGATGTGCCGCTCGGGCAAGCCATGGAAGCTCAGCAACAGATGGTCGTGGGGCTGCTGCAGGTACGGACGCACGCTTTCCACCAGGGCATCGAGGTAGACCGGCTGGTCGTAGAACGGCGGCAGCGTGCTGACCTCCAGGCCCAGGCGATGGGCGGCGATCACCCGGCGCACCTCCTGTTCGGCGGTGGTCGTGGTGCTGTCGGCGAACTGCGGATACAGCGGCGCCAGGGTCACCCGCCGGATACCACGGCGCGCCAGGTCGAGCAGGACCTTCTCGATGGCCGGCTGGCCGTAGCGCATCGCCAGTTCCACCGGCCCATGCGGCCAGTGCGGCTTCATCGCCTCCTGCAGGCGACGACTGAGGACGATCAGTGGCGACCCTTCGTCCCACCAGATCGAGCTGTAGGCGTGCGCCGATTCGGCCGGACGCTTGATCAGGATCAGCGACACCAGCAGGCGCCGCAGCGGCCAGGGCAGGTCGACCACGTAGGGATCCATGAGGAACTGGTCGAGATAGCGGCGGACATCCTCCACCCGGGTCGAATCCGGGGAGCCCAGGTTGAGCAACAGCAGGGCATTCTCGGTCATGCCTGATCCTTTCGTCGGGCGTCCAGGACATCGGCCAGCGCCACGTCCAGGTCGGTGAATTGAAAACGGTAGCCGGCGTCCTGCAAGCGTTGCGGCAAGGCTCGCTGGCCGCCGAGCAGCAATCCGGACATTTCTCCCAGCCCGAGGCGCAGGACGAACCCGGGGGTCGGTATCCGCGCCGGCTTGTGCAGCGCCCGGCCCAGGGCCTTGGCGAAATCGCGGTTGCGCACCGGGTTGGGAGCGCACGCATTATAGGGACCGCTGGCATCGGGCCGCCGCAAAAGAAAATCGATCAGCTCGATTTGATCCTCGATATGAATCCACGGCATCCATTGCCGGCCGTCACCCAGCGGTCCGCCCAGGCCGAGCCGGTAGAGCGGCAACAGGCGCCCGAGGAAGCCGCCCTCGGGGGCCAGCACCAGGCCGGTGCGCAACAGCACGACACGGGTGCCGAGCTTCTCCGCCTCGCGGGCGATCTGCTCCCAGGCGAGGCATAGCTCGCTGGCGAAATCCTCGCCGGCCGCCGCCCCCTCCTCGGTCACCGGGCGCTCGCCGCTGTCGCCATACCAACCCACCGCAGAACCCGATAACAGAAGGTCCGGGCGCTGCTCGCGAGCGTCCAGCCATTCCACCAGGCGCTCGGTAAGGCGTACCCGGCTTTCCCACAGCAGCGCCTTGCGCTTGTGACTCCAGGGTTTGTCCGCGATCGGCTCGCCGGCCAGGTTGACCACCGCGTCGAGCGGCTGGTCGCCGTACTCGTCGAAACGATCGATGCCGCGCACGCCGACGCCGCACAGCGATTCCACCTACTGCGGCCGCCGGCTGAACACGGTCAGCCGGTGCCCGGCCTGTCGCCAGCGGGCGCACAGGCGGCGCCCCATCAGGCCGGTACCGCCGGTCAAGAGAATGTGCATGGCTGTCTCCTCGTTTTGCCTGCGTGCCCTTTCAGTCTGGACCCTGGACATCGATCTGCCCGATGACCGTGCATCCTCCCCCCATTCCAGCGTTATCCTGTGGATGGAAGATCCGTCGGCTCCGGCCGGGGAACCCTGGCGTCGTTTTCGACTCAGCCAAGGAACAGGGCTTGCATCGCACTGGTGCCTTAGTGAACGGCGCCAGCCGTCTATTCTTCAGATAACTCGGTTGATACTTCCGAACGGAACGTCTGAAGGTTCGACAGGCCAGGAAGCGAGCCGTGCGCCGCAGGCGCGCCATCGGCGCGATGCAAGGTGCGCCTCGAAGCACGCGCAATACTGTACATTAAATCAAGCTTGTACAAGAAACCTGATTCGCCTGTCCAGACGCTACACAACCAGAGAGGCATGTCATGAGCGTCCCCATCGCCATCATCGGTACTGGCATCGCCGGGCTTTCCGCCGCCCACGCATTGAGATCCGCCGGCCAGACCGTACAACTGTTCGACAAGGGCCACGGCAGCGGCGGCCGCATGGCCAGCAAGCGCAGCGAGGCCGGCACGCTGGACCTCGGCGCGCAATACTTCACCGCCCGCGACCGGCGCTTCCTCGACGCCTTGCAACACTGGCGCGAGGAAGGCTGGGTGGACGAGTGGAAACCCGCTCTCTACCAATACCGCGACGGCCAGCTGAGCCCCTCCCCGGACGAGCAGCCACGCTGGGTCGGCATCCCACGGATGAGTGCGATCACCCGCGCCCTGCTCACCGATCTGCAAGTGGTCTTCTCCTGCCGCATCACCGAGGTCTTCCGCGGCAAGCAGCACTGGCACCTGCAGGACGCCGAGGGACAGAACCACGGTCCGTTCAACCAGGTCCTGATCGCCATCCCCGCTCCCCAGGCCACGCCGCTGCTGGCCAGCGTGCCGAAACTGGCGGCCACCGCCGCGAGCGTGGTCATGGAGCCGACCTGGGCGGTGGCGCTGGGCTTCCGCGAGGTACTCGACACCCCGGTGCAGGGCTGCTTCGTGCACGACAGTCCGATCGCCTGGCTGGCCTGCAATCGCAGCAAGCCGGGGCGCGACACCACCCTCGACACCTGGGTGCTGCACGCCACCAGCCAGTGGAGCCGGCAGCACATCGACATGGCCAAGGAGGACGTGGTCGAGCACCTGCGCTGCGCCTTCGCCGAAGTGATCGGCTGCGCCGTACCGGAAGCCGCCTTCAGCATCGCCCACCGCTGGCTCTATGCACGCCCGGCGGAGGCCCACCAGTGGGGCGCCCTCGGCGATCCCGACCTGGGCATCTACGCCTGCGGCGACTGGTGCTCCAGCGGCCGCGTCGAAGGCGCCTGGCTCAGCGGCCAGGAAGCCGCGCGGCGCCTGCTGGAACATCTCTGAGGGGATCGGGCCGTCGCCTGGCGGCCCGATGTGACAAGAAAATACCTATACAAATACATTGACCTGTACAAGATAAGTTCTAGGATGTGTCGTATGACCGCCTGACTGTCGAGCTGCGCGCGAACCTCCTTTCCCCTCGGGAGACGACACCGATGCACGAATCTCACCCTTCCCTGACGCCCCGACTCGGCATCAGCGCCTGCCTGCTCGGCGAACCGGTGCGCTTCAACGGCGGCCACAAGCGATCCGCGCTTTGCGAGGAACTGGCGCGACACGTCGAGTTCGTCTCCTTCTGCCCGGAACAGGCCATCGGCCTGGGCACGCCGCGCCCGGCGATTCGCCTGGAAGGCACTCCGGAAGCCGCCGAGGCGCGGAGCCGCGACGGCCTGGCGGTCGGCGGAGCGCTCGCCGAATATGCGCGGCGGGTGGCGCAACGGGCGGATACGCTGGACGGTTTCATCTTCATGCAACGCTCGCCGTCCTGCGGGCTGCAACGGGTCAAGGTCTATCCAGAAGGCGGCGGCGCGCCGCGCGCCGAAGGCCGTGGACGCTTCGCCGCAGCCCTTTGCGAAGCCTTGCCGGAGCTACCGGTGGAAGAAGAAGGCCGGCTGCACGATCCGGTCCTGCGGGAGAACTTCCTCACCCGCGTGTATGCCCATGCCCACTGGCAGGCCCTGCGCCAGCGCGGCCTCAGCCATTCGGCCATCGTCGCCTTCCATAGCCGCTACAAGTACCAGTTGCTGGCCCATTCGCCGGAGCACTACCGCAGCCTCGGCCGCCTGCTCGGCGAAGCCGGCCACTACCAGCCGGAAGCCCTCGGCACTCGCTACTTCGGCGAGCTGATGCAGGGCTTGCGCCGCTGCGCGACCCGCGGCAGCCATGGCAACGTGTTGCTGCACCTGAGCGGCTACCTGAAACGCGACCTCGCAACCGAAGACAGGCGTGAATTGCGCGAGCTGATCGAGCAATACCGGCATGGCAGCGTGCCGCTGGTGGTACCGCTGACCCTGCTAAAGCACCACTTCCGTCGCCACCCGCATGCATACATCGCCCAGCAGGCCTACCTGCAACCGCACCCGACCGAACTCGGCCTGCGCAACGCGCTCTAGGATTTCCCGATGAACTCGCCCCACCTCGAACGCGGCGGCCTGCCGATCCGCGAAGTCACTCGTCTGACCGGCGTCCATCCGGTCACCCTGCGCGCCTGGGAGCGCCGCTATGGCCTGGTGGTGCCGCAACGCACCGGCAAGGGGCACCGGCTCTACAGCGAAGAGCAGGTCGAGCGCATCCGCCGGATACTCGTCTGGCTCGAGCGTGGCGTCGCCATCAGCCAGGTGCGCGCGCTGCTGGAGCGTCCGGAGGAAACCCCGGCGGCGGATGTCGAATCCCCCTGGGAACGCCTGCACGAACAGCTGCTGGACGCCATCGCCGCGCTGGCCGAGCGACGCCTCGACGATCTGTTCAACCAGGCCGCGTCGCTCTATCCGGTAGCGACCCTCTGCGAAAAGCTTCTGCAACCCTTGCTGCAGCACCTCGAACGACGCTGGCAGGGACAGTTCGGCGCGCGCATGGAGCGGGCCTTCTTCTTCTCCTGGTTGCGCAGCAAGCTGGGCGCCCGCCTTTATCACCAGCAACGGCTGCAACAGGGCGCGCCGCTGCTGCTGGTCAACCAGTCCGAGCTGTCGCTGGAACCGAACCTCTGGCTGTGCAGTTGGTTGCTCGGCAGCGGCGAGGTGCCGCTACAGGTCTTCGACTGGCCGCTGCCACCGGCCGAACTGGCCCTGGCCTGCGAACGCCTGGAAGCTCGCGGCGTGTTGCTGTACGCCAGTCATCGCCTCAATCCGGAGCACCTGCCGCGCCTGCTGGCAGGGGTGAGCTGCCCGGTGGTGCTGGTCGGACCGGCCGTGGAGATCCAGCGCGAAGCCTTCGAAACCCTGGCGCTAACTGGCCTGCTGCTGGCGAGCACGCCCCTGGAAGCCCGCCGCCTGCTCGGCGAACGAGGTCTGTTGAACCCATGAACGGACTTCCGATGAACCTGATCTGGTTTCGCTGCGACCTGCGAACCACCGATAACAGCGCGCTCCTCGCCGCCGCCGATGGGCGCCCTTGCGTGGCTCTCTACCTGCTCAGCCCGGCGCAGTGGCGGGAACACGACGATGCGCCCTGCAAGGTCGACTTCTGGCTGCGCAACCTGGGCGAGCTGCAACGCCAGCTCGCCGCGCTGAACATCCCGCTGCTGGTGCGCGACTGCGGCCACTGGCGGCAAGCCCCGGAAGTCATCGGCCGGCTCTGTCGGGAGCTGGGAGTCGGCGCGGTACACGTCAACCAGGAATACGGGGTGAACGAGGAACGCCGCGACCAGGCCGTCGGCCAACGCCTGCGTGAACAGGGCGTGGCCTTCCACAGCCACCTCGACCAGCTGTTCTTCGCCCCCGGCTCGGTGCTGACCCGAACTGGCGGCTATTTCCAGGTGTTCAGCCAGTTCCGCAAGGTCTGCCACGAACGGCTGTACCAGGCCCTGCCGGGTGTCCGCCCGCGTCCGCAGCCCCAGCCACCGCACGCGCTGGCCAGCGACCCGCTGCCGGATGCCGTGCCCGCCTTCCCGCGGCCGGCCGATAGCTTGCGCCGCCTCTGGCCGGCAGGCGAAGAGGTAGCGCAGGAACGCCTGCGCGACTTCGCCGACCAGCATCTGGCCGACTACCATGAACGGCGCGACTTCCCGGCGCTTCCCGGCACCAGCCAACTGTCGCCCTACCTGGCCGCCGGCGTACTCTCGCCCAGGCAATGCCTGGACGCCGCGCTGGTTGCCAACCGCGGCGAGTTCAGCGGCGGCCAGCAAGGCGCCGCGACCTGGATCAACGAGCTGCTCTGGCGCGAGTTCTACAAGCACATCCTGGTCGGCTACCCCCGGGTCTCTCGGCACCGCCCCTTCCGCGAGGAGACCGAAGCCCTGCGCTGGCGCCAGGCCCCGGCGGAACTCGAAGCCTGGCAACAGGGGCGCACCGGCATACCGATCATCGATGCAGCAATGCGCCAGTTGCTCGCCACCGGCTGGATGCACAATCGCCTGCGGATGGTGGTAGCGATGTTCCTCAGCAAGAACCTGCTGATCGACTGGCGCGAAGGCGAACGCTGGTTCATGCGCCACCTCATCGACGGCGACCTGGCGGCGAACAACGGTGGCTGGCAGTGGAGCGCATCCACCGGCACCGACGCCGTCCCCTACTTCCGCCTGTTCAATCCGCTCTCGCAGTCCGAACGCTTCGATCCACGCGGCGAGTTCATCCGCCACTGGCTGCCGGAACTGGCCGGCCTGGAGCGCAAGGCGATCCACGATCCGTCCAGCCTGGGGCTGTTCGCCGGGGTCGACTATCCACGGCCGATGGTCGACCTGAAGGCCAGCCGCGAACGGGCGCTGGCGGCTTTCCGCAACCTGCCGCCGCGCGATGGTCGCGCGTAGGGCGCGTCAGCGAGCTATCGCCTCCCGCCAAATGGCTCGCTCTTTCCATAGGGCGGTGCGGCGTGGTGGAAGAATCGCAGGCATGAAAAAGCCGGGATGAACCCGGCTTTTTTCGACCGTGCCGACTAGATCGGGATCTTGTAGAACAGGCTGTAGGACTCGATACCGTCGTTCGGCTGTTTCAGGCCGGCGTTGGAATAGTGGATCGCCCGAACGCCGACCGACTGGCCGTTGGCGAACTTCAGGCCGGCGCCGATGCGGTCTTCGAAGTTCAGGGAGGAACCCAGGTTCTGGTCGCCGACACGGGTGCCGGAGAACGCCGCCACGCCGATACCGGCCTCGATGAATGGCTTGATCGAGTCGCCGGCGAACTCGTAGACGAATACCGGAGCGAACGACAGCGAATGCTTGCCGGCGCCTTCATCGCCACCTTCCCAATAGGTGTAGCCCGCATCCCAGTAGCCGGTCAGGCGCCCGGTGGAGGTCTGCCACCAGCTCTTGTCCCAATCCCAGCTCAGGCCCAGGCGATAGGTCATGCCCGACTGGCCGGTCGCACCGACGGCGGCCGAGACGTCCGCCGCCTGGGCGGAGGCCACGTGGACGGAGGAAAGTGCGGCCAGAACGGCCAGCGGAAGTAGTTTCTTCATTGAAACGTCCTTTTCGAAAGTTGCATGAAAGCCCCCGCATTCAAGCTGCGCATTATAAGAGCGCACTTACTAAAGCAGATACTAGACCAAACGCTTTAGTTCAAAAAATCGCTGTCACGTCTGCCAGGAACGACTAAACGACTAATTTTCCTACGCTTTCCGGGCTTCCCCAGAGGATCGGCAGGATCCTTTCCATCTCCTCCGGCAGCGCGCTGGTCCAGAAACGCGGCGTCGCGGCCTGGCCAGAGGCCAGTAGCGCCCGCGCCGACAATACGCGCTCCAGCTGCCGGGCGACAGCCGCTCCCGTATCGATCACCGCCATCTCCGCCGGGATCAGCTCGGCCAGCAGGGGTTTGACGAAGGGATAATGAGTACAGCCGAGGATCAGCGTATCGCAGCCCTGTTCGAGGATGGGCGCCAGCAGGCGTTCCAGCAGTGCCCGGGTTTGCGGCCCATAGAGATCGCCGGCTTCGATGCGCTCGACCAGCCCCGGACAGGGCTGAGTGAAGACCTGTACGTCGCTGGCGAAGCGGTCGAGCAAGGCGGCGAAACGCGCGCTCTTCAGAGTTCCGGTGGTGGCGAGGACGCCGACCCGACCGTTGCGGGTGGCCGCCGCGGCCGGCTTCACCGCCGGCTCCATGGCCACCAGCGGCACCTGCGGATAACGTTCGCGCAATTCCGCCGCAGCCGCTGCCGTCGCGGTATTGCAGGCCAGTACCAGAGCCTTGGCGCCCTGCTCCAGAAGGAAATCACCGATCCGCTCGCAGCGTTCGCGGATGTACTCCGCGCTCTTCTCGCCGTAGGGCACATGGGCGTTGTCGGCGACGTAGAGCAACGATTCGGATGGCAGGCGCGCACGAATCTCACGCAATACGCTGAGCCCGCCGACCCCGGAATCGAAAACGCCGACCGCGGCCGACTCAACCGCCATGGCGTTGCCCGCAGACGGCACAGGAAGGATCGCGACGCACCCGCAATTCGCGGAAGCGCGTGCCGAGGGCGTCCACCAGCAGCAGGCGGCCCACCAGCGGTTCGCCGAAACCGGCCAGCAGCTTGAGCGCCTCCAGCGCCTGCAGGCTACCGACCAGCCCCACCAGCGGACCGATCACGCCGGCCTCGCTGCAGGTCAGCTCGGCCTCGCTGCCGTGCCCGTAGAGGCAGTGGTAGCAGGGGCTTGCGTCGCGGCGGGTATCGAATACCGAAAGCTGGCCCTCGAGACGGATCGCCGCGCCGCTGACCAGGGGCTTGCCGGCGCGCACGCAGGCGACGTTGACCGCCTCGCGGGTGGCGAAGTTGTCGGTGCAGTCGAGCACCAGGTCGACCGCCGCCACGGCGGCATCGAGGGAGTCCTTGTCCAGCGCGGCGCTATGGCTGACCAGGCGGATCTGCGGATTCAGCGCGCCCAGCCGGCGCATCGCCGACTCCACCTTGCCGA
This sequence comes from Pseudomonas sp. TZ252, assembly GCF_056110345.1. Classification (NCBI taxonomy): domain Bacteria; kingdom Pseudomonadati; phylum Pseudomonadota; class Gammaproteobacteria; order Pseudomonadales; family Pseudomonadaceae; genus Pseudomonas; species Pseudomonas sp. TZ252. The sequence goes on from NZ_CM148566.1 coordinate 1,416,659, forward strand.
CACCGACGCTGGTGCCATCGTGGATGACCTGCCGTTGCAGGTTGGTCAGGTCGACCGTATCGAAATCCGCCAGGTGCAGCTCGCCGACCCCGGCCGCGGCCAGGTACAGCGCCACCGGCGAACCCAGGCCGCCAAGACCGACGATCAGTGCGCGGCTGCGCTTCAGGCGCAGCTGGCCCTCGACGTCGACCTGCGCCAGCAGGATCTGGCGACTGTAGCGCAGCAGTTCCTCGTCGCTCAGCATACCCATTGTCCGAGAGTGATCCGCTCGTTGCCGCCGAGGTCGCGCAACGTATGTACCCCGGCGAAGCCGCGGGCGCCGAGCAGTTCGCGCACAGCCGCCCCTTGATCATAGCCGTGCTCGAGCAGCAACCAGCCTTCGTCCAGCAAATGCTGCGGCGCCTGGGCGACGATCTGGCGGATATCGTCGAGGCCATCGCTACCCGCGACCAGCGCGCTCTTCGGCTCGAAGCGCACGTCGCCCTCGCTCAGGTGCGGATCGCTGGCAGGGATATACGGCGGATTGCCGACGATCATCCGGAAGCGTCGGCCATCGAGAGCGGAGAACCAGTGGCTGCGGCGCACCTCGACGTTCTCCAGGAGCAGCCGCTGGCGATTGCGCTCGGCCAGCGCCACGGCCTCTTCCACGCGGTCCACCGCAGTCACCGTCCACAGCGGCCGTTCGCTGGCCAGGGCCAGGGCGATGGCGCCGGTGCCGGTGCCCAGGTCGAGCACGGTAGCGGTGTCCGCCGTGAGGGTCGCCAGCGCGGTTTCCACCAGCAGTTCGGTGTCCGGGCGCGGGATCAGGGTGTGTGGCGCGACCTCCAGGTCCAGGCTCCAGAAGCCCTGGTGGCCAAGTATGTAGGCCACCGGCTCGCCGTTGCGCCGACGGGCGATCCAGTCGTCGAACAGCTCGTTGGCCTCGCGCGGCACGATGCGCTCCGGCCAGGTACGCAGGAAGCTGCGCGGCTTGCCCATCGCCGCCGCCAGCAGCAACTCGGTGTCGAGCCGGGCGCTGGGCGAATCGGGCAGTTGGGAATCCTTGAGAAGGGTACAGATAGTGGTCATGTCAGTCGCCCAGGGCCGCCAGTTGATCGGCCTGGTATTCCTGCAGCAGCGGCTCGATCACCTGTTCCACCGCGCCCTCCATCACCTCGCCCAGGGAGTACAGGGTGAGGTTGATGCGATGGTCGGTGACCCGCCCTTGCGGGAAGTTGTAGGTACGGATGCGCTCCGAGCGGTCGCCCGAGCCCACCAGCAGCTTGCGCGTGCTGGCGATCGCCTGCTGCGCCGCGGCCTGCTGCTGGTCGTTGAGCTTGGCCGCCAGCCAGGCCATGGCCTTGGCGCGGTTCTTGTGCTGCGAGCGCTCTTCCTGGCACTCGACCACGATGCCGCTGGGAATGTGGGTGATGCGCACCGCCGAGTCGGTCTTGTTGACGTGCTGGCCGCCGGCACCGGAGGAACGGTAGGTGTCCACCCGCAGGTCGGCCGGGTTGATCTCGATCGCTGCCTGCTCGTCCGGCTCCGGCAGCACCGCGACGGTGCAGGCGGAAGTGTGGATCCGGCCCTGGGATTCGGTTTCCGGCACCCGCTGCACGCGGTGCGCGCCGGACTCGAACTTGAGCTTGGCGTAGACGTTGTCGCCCTCGACCCGGGCAATCACTTCCTTGTAGCCACCGTGCTCGCCCTCGTTCTCCGACAGCGTCTCGACCCGCCAGCCCTGGCGCTCGGCGTAGCGCGAATACATGCGGAACAGGTCGCCGGAGAAGATCGCCGCCTCGTCGCCACCGGTGCCGGCACGGATCTCCAGGAACACGTTGCGGCTGTCGTTGGGATCCTTCGGCAGCAGCATGCGCTGCAGGCTGTCGCCGAGGGCGGCGAGGCGGCCGCGCGCTTCGGCGACCTCCTCCTCGGCGAGGTCGCGCAACTCCGGGTCGCTGTCCTTGAGCAACGCCTGGGCACCCTCGAGGTCGGCCTGCACCTTGCGGTAGTCGCGGAACGCCAGGATCACCGGTTCGACCTCGGCGTACTCGCGGGAATAGGCGCGGAAGCGGGTCTGGTCACTGATCACCTCGGCGTCGCCGAGCAGCGCCGTCAGTTCTTCGTAGCGATCGCTGAGGACATCCAGCTTTTTCAGCAGAGAAGCTTTCATGCAGGCATAGGTACCGGTCAGTGGCGCGGCGCGCCCTCGTCGAGGGCGAACAGCTCCTGGGCCAGGGCCAGCGCGTCGATGCGGCCCTCGGCGGACATTTTCTTCATCTGCACGCTGGGCGCGTGCAGCAGTTTGTTGGTCAGGCCGCGGGCCAGCTGGGCCATCACCTCGGCGGGGTCGGCACCGTTGGCCAGTTGCCGCTGGGCCTTGCCCAGCTCCTCATCGCGCAGGCGCTCGGCCTGCTGCCGATAGGCGCGCAGCACGTCCACCGCGGCCAGTTCGCGCAGGCGCTGCATGAACTCGGCGACGCCGCTGCCGACCAGTTCCTCGGCGGCCTGGGCAGCGCCCTGGCGGCTCTTGAGATTCTCCGCCACTACTTCGTGGAGGTCGTCGACGCTATAGAGGTAGACGTCGTCCAGTTCGCCGACTTCCGGCTCGATGTCGCGCGGCACGGCGATGTCGACCATGAACATCGGCTTGTGCTTGCGCTGCTTCAGCGCGCGCTCCACGGCGCCCTTGCCGAGGATCGGCAACTGGCTGGCAGTGGAGCTGATGACGATATCGCTGTTGGCCAACTCCTCGGGTATCTCCGAAAGCAGCACCGCATGGGCGCCGAACTGCTCGGCGAGCAGGCTGGCGCGCTCCAGGGTGCGGTTGGCCACCACGATGCGCTTCACGCCTTGCTCGAACAGGTGGCGCGCGACCAGGGTGATGGTCTCGCCGGCGCCGATCAGCAGCGCCTGGCTGCGGTGCAGGTCGCTGAAGATCTGCTTGGCCAGGCTCACCGCGGCGAACGCCACGGACACCGGGTTCTCGCCGATGGCGGTATCGGTGCGGACGGTCTTCGCCGTACTGAAGGTGGCCTGGAACAGGCGGCCGAGCAGCGGACCGACGGTGCCGGCCTCGCGCGCGACGGCGTAGGCCGACTTCATCTGGCCGAGGATCTGCGGCTCGCCGAGGACCATCGAGTCGAGGCCGGAGGCCACGCGCATCATGTGGCGCACCGCGTCTTCGTCCTGGTGCACATAGGCACAGGCGCGCAACTCGTCGAGAGTCAGGCGATGGTAGTCCGCCAGCCAGGCGAGCACGTCGTCCGCGGTCGGATGGTCGATCTCCAGGTAGAGTTCGCTCCGGTTGCAGGTCGACAGGATGGCCGCCTCGCGGCTGGTGGTCAGGCGGCAGAGCTGCTGCAGCGCCTCGACCATCTGTTCCGGAGTGAAAGCCACGCGCTCGCGGACAGCCACCGAGGCGGTCTTGTGATTGATGCCGAGGGCAATGAAGGCCATGCAGGATCGCTGAGCTAATCGGGGAAACGCGCAATTCTCCTACTTCGCCAAGGGCAGGACAACCATTGCCGATGTATTGACCCCATAGACAGCTTCGTCGACGCCCGTCCCGGCCCCCTTGGGCTTGCCGGACGGCTTATGTCATGATGGCGCCACCCTCGCAGGTTCAAGGCCGGCTTTCTTCCTCTATGAACAAATCCCTTGCGCTGCTGACCGTCACGCTGCTGCTCGGCGGCTGCCAGTCACTTATCCACAAGACTCCCGATGGCACCCCGCCGGTGGAAGACACCGCGGTCGAGACCAAGGCCAAGCCGGAAAAGTACGGCTCCTTCAGCGAGGACAGCCTGTATTCGCTGCTGGTGGCCGAACTGGCCGGGCAGCGCAACCGCTTCGACATCGCCCTGAGCAACTATGTGGTGCAGGCGCAGAAAACCCGCGACCCCGGGGTTTCCGAGCGCGCCTTCCGCATCGCCGAATACCTCGGCGCCGACCAGGAAGCCCTCGACACCTCCCTGCTCTGGGCGCGCAGCGCGCCGGACAACCTCGATGCCCAACGCGCCGCCGCGATCCAGTTGGCCCGCGCCGGGCGCTACGAGGAGTCCATGGTGTACATGGAGAAGGTCCTCAACGGCCAGGGCGACACGCACTTCGACTTCCTCGCCCTGTCTGCCGCGGAGACCGACCCGGATACCCGCGCCGGCCTGCTGCAGAGCTTCGACCACCTGTTGAAGAAATACCCGAACAACGGCCAGTTGCTGTTCGGCAAGGCCCTGCTGCTGCAACAGGACGGCCGCCCGGACGAAGCCCTGACCCTGCTCGAGGACAACTCCGCAAGCCGCCACGAAGTGGCCCCCCTGCTGCTCCGCTCGCGCCTGTTGCAGAGCATGAAGCGCAGCGACGAGGCCCTGCCGCTGCTCAAGGCCGGGATCAAGGAACACCCGGACGACAAGCGCGTGCGCCTCGCCTACGCGCGCCTGCTGGTGGAGCAGAACCGCCTGGACGACGCCAAGGCCGAGTTCGCCGGACTGGTCCAGCAATTCCCCGACGACGACGACCTGCGTTTCTCCCTGGCGCTGGTCTGCCTGGAAGCCCAGGCCTGGGACGAAGCCAGGATCTACCTGGAAGAACTGGTCGAGCGCGACAGCCACGTCGACGCCGCCCACTTCAACCTCGGCCGCCTCGCCGAGGAACAGAAGGACACCGCGCGTGCCCTCGACGAGTACGCCCAGGTCGGCCCGGGCAATGACTTCCTCCCGGCGCAACTGCGCCAGACCGACGTCCTGCTCAAGGCCGGTCGCGTCGACGAAGCCGCCCAGCGCCTGGACAAGGCGCGCAGCGAGCAACCCGACTACGGCATCCAGCTGTACCTGATCGAAGCCGAGGCGCTGTCCAACAACGACCAGCAGGAAAAGGCCTGGCAGGCCATCCAGGAGGGTCTGAAGCAGTACCCGGAGGACCTCAACCTGCTCTACACCCGCTCGATGCTGGCGGAGAAGCGCAACGACCTGGCGCAGATGGAAAAGGACCTGCGCTTCGTCATCGCCCGCGAGCCGGACAACGCCATGGCCCTCAACGCCCTCGGCTACACCCTGGCCGACCGCACAACCCGCTACGGCGAGGCCCGCGAGTTGATCCTCAAGGCGCACAAGCTGAACCCGGACGACCCGGCGATCCTCGACAGCATGGGCTGGATCAACTATCGCCAGGGCAAGCTGGCCGACGCCGAGCGCTACCTGCGCCAGGCGCTGCAGCGCTACCCCGACCACGAGGTCGCCGCGCACCTGGGCGAAGTCTTCTGGGCCCAGGGGCGCCAGGGCGACGCCCGGGCCATCTGGCGCGAATACCTCGACAAGCAGCCCGACAGCGACGTGCTGCGCCGCACCATCAAGCGCCTGACCGGCGCCGAGACTCCTTGAAACCATGCGTCTACGTCTTTTCCTCGCCGCCTCCGCGCTGGCCCTGCTCAGCGGCTGCGCCGGCCTGACCTCCCACGAAGCCCTGGAAGGCCAGGGCGATGCGCAGACCTGGAAAACCCACAAGCAGCAGCTCAGCGAGCTGGATGCCTGGCAGATCGACGGCAAGGTCGGCATCCGCGCCCCGCGCGACTCCGGCAGCGGCACCCTGTTCTGGCTGCAGCGCCAGGGCTACTACGACATCCGCCTGTCCGGCCCGCTCGGCCGCGGCGCAGCACGCCTGACCGGGCGTGAAGGCGCGGTGAGCCTGGAAGTCGCCGGTCAGGGCCGCTACCAGGCGGAGTCCCCGGAAGCACTGCTGGAAGAACAACTAGGCTGGCGCCTGCCGGTCTCGCACCTGCTCTGGTGGGTACGCGGCCTCCCGGCGCCGGACAGCAAGAGCCGCCTGACCCTCGACGCCGACAGTCGCCTGGCGCGCCTGGAACAGGACGGCTGGCAGATCGAATACACCCGCTACGCCGAACAGAACGGCTACTGGCTACCCGAGCGCCTGAAGCTGCACGGCCAGGACCTCGACGTCACCCTGGTGATCAAGGACTGGCAGCCGCGCCAGCTCGGCCGCTGACATGAGCGTGCGCCTCAGCCTGCCAGCCCCGGCCAAGCTCAATCTGTTCCTGCATATCCTCGGCCGCCGCGACGATGGCTATCACGAGTTGCAGACCCTGTTCCAATTCCTCGACCACGGCGACGAGCTGCATTTCGAAGCCCGCCAGGACGGCCAGGTACGCCTGCACACGGAAATCGCCGGGGTGCCGCACGACAGCAACCTGATCGTGCGCGCCGCGCGCGGGCTGCAGGAAGCCTCCGGCAGCCCGCAAGGCGTCGACATCTGGCTGGACAAGCGCTTGCCCATGGGGGGCGGCATCGGCGGCGGCAGCTCCGACGCCGCCACGACGCTCCTGGCCTTGAACCATCTCTGGCAACTCGGCTGGGACGAGGACCGCATCGCCGCCCTGGGCCTGCGCCTGGGCGCCGACGTGCCGGTCTTCACCCGCGGACGCGCAGCTTTCGCCGAGGGCGTGGGCGAAAAGCTCACCCCGGTGGACATCCCGGAGCCCTGGTATCTCGTCGTGGTTCCGCAAGTACTTGTCAGCACAGCAGAAATTTTTTCAGATCCACTGTTGACACGCGATTCTCCCGCCATTAAAGTGCGCACCGTTCTCGAGGGGGACAGCCGAAACGACTGTCAGCCGGTAGTCGAGAGGCGTTACCCAGAAGTTCGTAACGCTTTGATCTTGCTAAACAAATTTGTTTCAGCTAGATTAACCGGCACTGGAGGTTGTGTGTTTGGGAGCTTCCCAAACAAAGCTGAAGCTGATAAAGTCTCGGCCCTTCTTCCAGACCACCTTCAGAGGTTCGTCGCCAAAGGAAGCAACATCTCGATGTTGCACCGGAAGCTGGAAACTCTGGTCTGAGAAAGGAATGCCGAAACGGCATTCGAGCAATACCACAGGGGCGTCGCCAAGCGGTAAGGCAGCAGGTTTTGATCCTGCCATGCGTTGGTTCGAATCCAGCCGCCCCTGCCATTTTCCTCTTCTGTATTTCATCCGGATCCCTTCGGTCGACACAGGTACCTGTAGCGTGTCCAAGATGATGGTCTTCACGGGGAACGCTAACCCCGATCTTGCACGACGCGTCGTGCGTCAGCTGCACATTCCTCTTGGCGATGTTTCAGTTGGCAAATTCTCCGATGGCGAAATCAGCGTCGAAATCAACGAAAACGTCCGCGGCAAGGACGTATTCCTGATTCAGCCGACCTGCGCGCCGACCAACGACAACCTGATGGAACTGGTGGTGATGGCCGATGCCTTCCGCCGCTCCTCGGCCACTCGTATCACCGCTGTCATCCCCTACTTCGGCTATGCCCGCCAGGATCGCCGTCCGCGTTCCGCCCGCGTGGCCATCAGCGCCAAGGTAGTGGCCGACATGCTGACCGTCGTCGGGGTCAACCGTGTCCTCACGGTCGACCTGCACGCGGATCAGATCCAGGGCTTCTTCGATATCCCGGTAGACAACATCTACGGTTCCCCCGTGCTGGTGGACGATATCGAAGACCAGCGCTTCGAGAACCTGATGATCGTCTCCCCGGACATCGGCGGCGTGGTGCGCGCGCGCGCCGTGGCCAAGTCCCTGGGCGTTGACCTTGCGATCATCGACAAGCGTCGTCCCAAGGCCAACCAGTCCGAAGTGATGCACATCATCGGTGACGTCGAAGGCCGTACCTGCGTACTGGTAGACGACATGGTCGATACCGCCGGCACCCTCGGTCACGCCGCCAAGGCCCTGAAAGAGCACGGCGCCGCCAAGGTCATCGCCTACTGCACCCACCCGGTGCTGTCCGGCCGTGCCATCGAGAACATCGAGAAATCCGTACTGGACGAGCTGGTGGTGACCAACACCATCCCGCTGTCCGCCGCTGCCCAGGCCTGTGGCCGCATCCGCCAGCTGGACATCGCTCCGGTCGTTGCGGAAGCCATGCGCCGGATCAGCAACGAAGAATCGATCAGCGCGATGTTCCGCTGAGGCCCAGCCTCGGCGAACGCGCCTGAACGAAAACGCCCCGCTCCGGCGGGGCCTTTGAAATCGCCCGAACGCTGGTCGCAAGCGTTCGGGCGCATTGTTATTTTTGGAGATACACAATGGTCGACTTTATTCTGAATGCCCAAGTGCGTTCCGATCTGGGGAAAGGTGCGAGCCGCCGCCTGCGTCGTAACGCCGGTCTGGTTCCTGCTGTCGTTTACGGCGGCGACAAAGAGCCCCAGTCCGTAACCCTGGAACTGCGCGAAATCGCCAAGCTCCTGGAAAACGAGGCTGCCTTCAGCCACGTGATCGCCCTGAACGTTGGCGGCGCCAAGGAAACCGTACTGATCAAGGCCCTGCAGCGCCATCCGGCGAAAGGCTTCGTGATGCACGCCGACTTCCTGCGCGTGGTCGCCGACCACAAGCTGACCGCCCACGTACCGCTGCACTTCATCAACGAAGAAGTAGCCGTTGGCGTCAAGCAAGCCGGTGGCGAGATCTCCCACACCATCTCCGAAGTCGAAGTTTCCTGCCTGCCGAAAGACCTGCCGGAATTCATCGAAGTCGACATGGCCAAGGTCGAGCTGGGCCAGATCGTTCACCTGTCGGACCTCAAGGCTCCGAAAGGCGTCGAGCTGGTACAACTGGCCCACGGCAACGACCTGGCCGTTGCCAACATCCACGCTTCCCGCGTGGTGAAGGAAGAAGGTAGCGAAGAAGGCGCCGCCGAGTAATTCATTACTCGATCGCCTTTTTATAGAGAGGGGCTCCCGTCGTGACTGCCGTACAACTGATCGTTGGCCTGGGAAACCCGGGTCCTGAATACGACCAGACCCGGCATAACGCGGGGGCCCTTTTCGTTGAGCGCCTGGCGCATGCCCAGGGCGTCAGCCTCGTGGCTGACCGCAAGTATTTCGGCCTGGTCGGCAAGTTCAGCCACCAGGGCAAGGACGTTCGTCTGTTGATCCCGACCACCTACATGAACCGCAGCGGCCAGTCCGTGGCGGCGCTGGCGGGATTCTTCCGGATCGCCCCGGACGCCATCCTGGTGGCCCACGACGAACTCGACATGCCCCCTGGCGTCGCCAAGCTCAAGACCGGCGGCGGACACGGCGGGCACAACGGGTTGCGCGATATCATCGCCCAGCTCGGCAATCAGAATTCTTTCCATCGCCTGCGGCTTGGCATCGGCCATCCGGGGCACAGCAGCCTGGTTTCCGGTTACGTGCTCGGCCGCGCCCCGCGCAGCGAGCAGGAACTGCTCGACACCAGCATCGACTTCGCCCTCGGCGTGCTGCCGGAAATGCTCGCCGGGGACTGGACCCGGGCGATGCAGAAGCTGCACAGCCAGAAGGCCTGAACCACTTTTCTAGCGCCTGTCTGAGCGCGAGGGACATAGCATGGGATTCAACTGCGGCATCGTCGGCCTGCCCAACGTCGGCAAGTCCACCCTGTTCAACGCCCTGACCAAATCCGGTATCGCGGCGGAAAACTTCCCGTTCTGCACCATCGAGCCGAACAGCGGCATCGTGCCGATGCCCGACGCGCGCCTGAACGCCCTGGCCGAGATCGTCAAGCCCGAGCGCGTACTGCCGACCACCATGGAATTCGTCGACATCGCCGGCCTGGTGGCGGGCGCCTCCAAGGGTGAGGGCCTGGGCAACAAGTTCCTCGCCAACATCCGCGAGACCGACGCCATCGCCCACGTGGTGCGCTGCTTCGAAGACGACAACGTGATCCACGTGTCCAACAGCGTCGACCCCAAGCGCGACATCGAGATCATCGACCTCGAACTGATCTTCGCCGACCTCGACAGCTGCGAGAAGCAACTGCAGAAAGTCGCCCGCAACGCCAAGGGCGGCGACAAGGAAGCCCTGGCCCAGAAGGCCCTGCTGGAAAAGCTCATCCCCCACTTCACCGAAGGCAAGCCGGCGCGTTCGCTGCTGAAGAACCTCGGTGACGAGGAGAAGCGCCTGGTGCGCAGCTTCCACCTGCTGACCAGCAAGCCGGTGATGTACATCGCCAACGTCGCCGAGGACGGCTTCGAGAACAACCCGCACCTGGATGTGGTGAAGGCCATCGCCGAGGAAGAAGGCGCGGTGGTGGTGCCGGTGTGCAACAAGATCGAAGCCGAGATCGCCGAGCTGGAAGACGGCGAAGAGAAGGACATGTTCCTCGAGTCCCTCGGTCTCGAGGAACCCGGCCTGAACCGTGTGATCCGTGCCGGCTACGGCCTGCTCAACCTGCAGACCTACTTCACCGCCGGGGTGAAGGAAGTCCGCGCCTGGACCGTCCGCGTCGGCGCCACCGCCCCGCAGGCCGCCGGCGTGATCCACACCGACTTCGAGAAAGGCTTCATCCGCGCCGAAGTGGTCGCCTACGACGACTTCATCCAGTTCAAGGGCGAACAGGGCGCCAAGGAAGCCGGTAAATGGCGCCTGGAAGGCAAGGACTATATCGTCAAGGACGGCGACGTGATGCATTTCCGCTTCAACGTGTAATCCCCTTCCCGTCCCAGGAAAGCCCCGGCCAAGCGCCGGGGCTTTTCGCTCCTGCCCCTCCCCATCGCCCTCTCTCCGGCGATCCGACCCCTTCCGTCTAAACGATTGAAAGATCAGAAAATTATCTAGCCCCAGGGGTTGACAGCCCCGCCCGAGATACGGAAAATGCGCGCCACTCGGCTACATAGCTCAGTCGGTTAGAGCGCAGCATTCATAATGCTGATGTCCCAGGTTCAAGTCCCGGTGTAGCCACCATATTTTTCAAGGGGTTAGCGCAAGCTAACCCCTTTTTGTTTTGGTCGGCAGACTACAAACCGTCTACGCCCCCCTTTACCGATTTACGGTTCGCATAAAAAAGCCCCGCATCTGCGGGGCTCTACGATCAACGTCACTGCTATCCGTGAGCAAGCAGCGGCTCAATCTCATGTTCGATCTGCTTGCCATTCGCCGCATAAGCAGTTGCTAACGAATACTCACTCTGGAGATTCATCCAGAACTGAGCGGACGTATCAAAGTAACGCCCCAGACGAATCGCCATATCTGCGGAGATACCACGCTGCTCACGAACGATATCGTTCACTGTCGGAGCGGAGACTTTCAAAGCGCGTGCTAGAGCAGCTGGAGAGATATCCAACTCCATCAGAAACTCATCGCGCAATATTTCCCCAGGATGGATGGGGCGCATACCATTGGTAGCCATGGTCCACCTCCTCAGTGGTAATCAACTATTTCGACTTCTTCGGGACCCGCATCCGTCCAGACGAAACAGACACGCCACTGGTCATTGATCCTGATGCTATGTTGGCCCGCCCGCTTTCCCTGCAACGGCTCCAACCGGTTTCCAGGTGGAGAGCGCAGGTCTCGAAGCTCCGTAGCCGCATGAAGCATTGCAAGCTTACGCGTAGCGACTGTGAGGATCGCTCCCCACCGCCTCGAAAGACCCGTCTCAAAAAGCTGACGAGTCTCGTCGCAGCGAAAGGTCAGAATCATTCATTAACCCTTAACGTTAAGCGTTAACTTCACTACAGATTACCACAGATCCTCATGTGGTCAATTTGTAGCCAGACTGAGTAATCGGAGAAAAGCGCATCGCCGATTCCAAGTGCTCCGGCGACAGATGTGCATACCGCATCATCATCGAGGAATGCCCGAGGATCCGCTGTAGGGCCACGCCATGCGCAGCGCCCCGTGTCAGGCATTTCATCTTGCTTTGGATGCCAGGCATGCCTCATTGAAACAGTTCGAATCATTTGATAATCATTATCGATTTGTTTAGCTTTGCCGCCCATCAAAACAACAGCAACTCGGAAATCTCCTCATGCCCCGCTCCATCCCTTTGCGCCCGGCTCCCCTGGCGCTTTCCCTGTCCCTCTTCGCTTCGTTTTCCGCTCCTGCGCTGGCTGCCGATCCGGTGGAGCAGCAGATGGTGGTGATCGGCTCGCGCGCGCCGACCAGCATCAGCGAGTTGCCCGGCACGGTCTGGGTGATCGAGCGCGAGCAACTGGACCAGCAGACCCAGGCCGGCGTGCCGCTGAAGGAGGCGTTGGGACAATTGATCCCGGGCCTGGATATCGGCTCCCAGGGTCGTACCAACAACGGCCAGAACCTGCGCGGACGCAGCGTACTGGTGATGATCGACGGGGTGTCGCTGAACAGTTCACGGGGCATCAGCCGGCAGTTCGACTCCATCGACCCATTCAACATCGAGCGCATCGAGGTGATGTCCGGCGCCAGCGCGGTGTACGGCGGCGGCGCCACCGGCGGGATCATCAACATCGTGACCAAGAAGGGCGTCGGCGGCGACACTCGCTTCAACACCGAGCTGGGCGCCCGCAGCGGCTTCCAGAGCCATGAGGACCACGACCTGCGCGCGGCGCAGTCGATCAGCGGCGGCAACGACCTGTTCAACGGCCGCCTGGCCATCGCCTACCAGAAGAACGGAGCGGCCTACGACGGCAGTGGCGACCAGGTACTGACGGACATCACCCAGACCGACCTGCAGTACAACAGGTCGGTGGACCTGATGGGCAGCCTTGGCTTCACTTTCGCCAATGGCCACAGCCTCGATCTCGGCCTGCAGTACTACGACTCCGGCTACGACGGCGACCGCGGCCTCGATCTTGGGCGCAACTTCGACGCCCTGCGCGGACGGGCACCCTATTCGATCAAGGGCGGCGTCGACCTCGACCGCGAGCCGGAGAGCAAGCGCCATCAGTTCAACGCCACCTACCACGCGCCGGAAGTGCTGGGTCACGACCTCTACCTGCAGGCCTACTACCGCAACGAGAAGATGGCCTTCAATCCCTTCCCTACCATCCGCTACAGCAATAGCGGCGCGATCAACTACGGCACCTCCTACTACTCGGCCTCGCAGCAGGACACCGACTACTACGGGATGAAACTGGCCCTGGTGAAGACCTGGGAGCGCGCCAGCCTGACCTACGGGGTGGACCTGGACCGGGAAAAATTCACGTCCGACCAGATGCTCTTCAACCTGCCGCTCGCCGCCGCCAGCGGCGGGCTGGTAGCCAGTGAACAGGCCAAGCTGGGCCGCTACCCGGACATCGATACCGACAGCCGCGCCTTCTTCCTCCAGGGCAGTTGGAAGGCCACCGACGACCTGACCCTGAGCGCCGGCGTGCGGCGCCAGTCGATGAGCACCGACGTCAGCGACTTCGTTGCGGCGAACCAGCAGATCCTCATCGCCAACGGCCTCGGCAAGACCGCCGACGCGGTTCCGGGCGGGAGCAAGGACTACGACGTCAACCTGGTCAACGTCGGCGCCATCTACAAGCTGAACCTGCAACAACAGGTCTGGGCCAACTACAGCGAAGGCTTCGAGCTGCCGGATCCGGCCAAGTACTACGGTTTCGGACGCTACGGCGCAGCCGACGGCAATGGCCACTACCCGCTGTTGCAGGGGGTCAGCGTGAACGACTCGCCGCTGGACGGGATCAAGACCAAGCAGGTCGAGCTGGGCTGGCGGCACACCGACGGTGCCCTGGATACCCAGGTGGCGGCGTTCTATTCCTGGTCGGACAAGAGCATCAAGTACGACTCGAAGACCCTGGCGGTGCTGCAGCAGGACACCAAGAAGCGCAACTACGGCCTGGAGGGCCAGGCTACCTACTGGCTGGACGATCACTGGCAGGTCGGCGTCAACGGCCTGGCCATCCGCTCCCAGGAGAAGGTCGACGGCCGCTGGCTGAAGCAGGACGTGACCTCGGCCAGCCCGTCCAAGGCCGGCGCCTTCGTCGGCTGGAAGGACGACCAGCGCAGCCTGCGCCTGCAGGGCGTGCGCACCTTCAACCTGAACGACGAGCCGGGCAACAAGATCGACGGCTACGCGCTGTTCGACCTGCTCGGCACCCAGGCGCTGCCGGTGGGCACCCTCACCGCGGGCATCCAGAACCTGCTGGACAAGGACTACACCACGGTCTGGGGACAACGCGCGCAGGTCTACTACGGCGGGCTCGCACCAGCGGGACTGTTCGACTACAAGGGACGGGGGCGGACCTACAGCCTGACGTATAGCGTGGAGTTCTGAAGCCGTCCTCGACAGTTCCCCTGTCCCTCCAGGGAGAGGGGAACTCGTGGGAAAGAGCTTCCGCCTCTCTCAGCAGCAACCGCCCAGCGGACTCAAGCGATACTGCGGCGGCAACTGGTCGAGGCCGCTGACGGTGACGTTGAGGTTCTTCCACAGGCCATCCTTGATCCCGTAGATGCAGCCATGCACGGACAGCGACTGGCCGCGGTGCCAGGCGTTCTGGACGATGCTGGTGTGGCTGACGTTGGCCACCTGCTGGATCACGTTGAGCTCGCAGAGGCGGTCGACGCGCTCTTCCTCGGTCGGCAACTGCTCCAGGTGCTCGCGGTATTCGTAGGCGAGGTCGCGAATGCTGCGCAGCCAGCCGTCGATCAGGCCGAGCTGGTCGTTGTGCAGGGAGGCGCGCACGCCGCCGCAGCCGTAGTGGCCGGTGACCAGGATGTGCTTGACCTTGAGCACGTCGACGGCGAACTGGATCACCGACAGGCAGTTGAGGTCGGTGTGCAGCACGACGTTGGCGACGTTGCGATGGACGAACAGGTCGCCGGGCAGCATGCCGACGATTTCGTTGGCCGGCACCCGCGCGTCGGAGCAGCCGATCCAGAGGTACTCGGGGGTCTGCTGGCGGGCCAGCTTGGCGAAGAAGTCCGGGTCTTCCTGCTTGATCGCTTCGGCCCAGCGGACGTTGTTCTCGAACAGTTGCTGCAAGTCGCTCATGGCATGCCCCTCGTTTGACCGGTGCAGCACCTTACGGAAGGCGATGCCCGTTTGACAAGCGTCACAGCGCGGCGTGGCTACGCCACCAGCGCTGCTGCGCCAGCGGCTGCATGGCGACCTGATCATGCCAACAGGCGTGCCAGGCTGCGGCATCCTCTGCCAGGCGCGGCCAGTCGGGCTGTTCGAGGTCGGCGAAGAGTTCCCGTTCCAGCCAATCGCGGCCGCTGCGCAGGAGCCGGCGGAAGGCGCGGTCGGTGAGCGCGCGGCGGTGCACCGCCTCGAAGCGCCACCAGGGGGACTCCTGTACCGCCTCGCGCGGCTGGCTGAGCACGGCGGCGCCGGAGGCCGGATCGAAGGACAGCGGCTGGAACAGTCCCAGGCACGGCGCCGAAGTACCGGTGGCGGCCAGCAACGGGCCGTCGTCGCGCAAGCGGGCGACCAGACTGGCGGTGGTCTGCGAAGGCCGCCAGAAGCTGCCGGCGTGCATGCATACCTGGCGGTTGTTGTGGCGGCGGAAGTGGTCCCCGCGCGGGCCATGGTGGCGCAGCGCGGCGAACAGCGCGTGCCAGTCCGGCTCACCAGGCAGGCTGTCGAGGAAGCGCTGGTTGATCCGACAGCGCCGGTGCGCGCCGCCGACCCAGGGTAGCAGGCGGGTGTCGAAGACCCGCGCGAAGTGGAAGTCGCCGCGACCATCCCAGCAGCCCTGGCGGCGAGCCTGGTCCTCGAGGTCGCGGCTGCACAGGTCGAATTCGTGGCCAAGGGTCAGGGCGTTGGAGATGGCCCAGCGCTCGACCTTCTTCGCCGCCCACAGGTTGCCGGCGGTTTCCAGCACCCAGGCTTCGCCGGGGTCGGCGATGAGGAAGCTGTTGTCGTAGCGGATGCGCTTGTCGCGGTAGCCGGCCGGGCCGCCCTGGCCGTAACGCTGCAACAACCCGGTGATCACCTCTAGCGCCTCGCGGGCGCTGGCGCCGCGCTCCAGTCCCAGGCGCAGCAGGTCCATGCCGAGCAGCGCGGTGCCGCGCTGACGGGTCAGCTTGGTGAACACCGCTTCGTTGCCGATGGCCACGCCGTGCTCATTGACGCCCATTTCCGCGCCCCAGATCCAGCTCGGCTGGCTGATCACCAGCGCATGTCGCTGGGCGGTCTGGGGAATGTCGAGATAGGTGGTGCGCAAGCGCGCTTCCGGATCGTTGCGCACCGCCGGCAGGCGCAGCAGACGCTGCGGTTCGGCGGGCTCGCGGTCACTGTTCTTGGCGAACCAGGTCTGGCCCTGGTGGCGAAGGATCAGGGTGTCGCACATGGGGGGCTCCAGTCTGCGCATCCTGCCACCGGCCGCTGTCGACCTGACTTCGCACTCCCGCGAAGGGTTACCGCATGAAGGGACCTGCCTGCGGTATGCAGGCGAGAATCGGAATGCTGGTAAGGGTACGGCGGTGCCAGAAGGCCAGCCAGCTACTCCAAGTGATAGCTAGTTGCCGGCAGGGAAGCGGAGCAAGCCTCAGTCGAACAGGGTACAGGCCATGACCAGGGCGTCTTCGCGCCCGCCGACGGCGGGGTAGTAGTCGCGACGGCGGCCGATCTCGTTGAAACCGTAGCGTTCGTAGAGGCGGTAGGCGGCCTGGTTGGAAGCGCGCACTTCGAGGAAGCATTCGCGAGCCTGGTGGCCGGCCGCCTCGCGCATCAGGTGTTCGAGCAGGCGCAGACCGAGGCCACGCCCCTGGCTTTCGGGCTTCACCGTGATATTCAGCAGGTGCGCCTCGTCGAGGATGATCTGGATGACGCCATGGCCGACCTGCTGGCTACCCTCGAACATCAGCCAGCAATGGTAGTTCTTCAGGCCTTCGCTGAAGATGCCACGGGTCCAGGGGTGGCTGAAGGCGGCATATTCGATTTTCAGCACGGCATCGAGGTCCGCCTCGGTCATCGGGCGGAAGGAAATCGCATCGCTCATTGAATCTCGCTCGACCAGCGCTGACGGACACGGCGCATGGCGCGCCACAGCTCGCCCTTGAGGGCGGGTTCTTCCATGAGGGCTTCCAGGCCTGGCACGGCCCAGGTTGCGCCCAGACCGTCCACCTGCAGCTCGCGGAACAGGCTGCCCTCGTCGCCCTCGCCGGCGAAGCGGATCGCCGGCAGGCCGACCAACCACAGGCAGCGGCTACGCTCGCTCTCCTCCATGCGCGCGGCGACGAAGCTCTGGACGAACTCCAGGGCCGCCTGCGGCCCCTGGTCGAGGTTGCCGCGCGCCAGCAGCGGCCAGCGTACCGGTTCGCCGATCAGCCGCGGGCTGTCCGGCAGGCCGGCGGCGCGCAGCAGGTCGCGCAGCAGCAGGTAACCCGGATCGCGGCTGGCGAAGGGTTCGCCGGTGGGCAGTTCGACCAGCAGGGTGCAGGAGCCCGCCTGCAGCAGTTGCAAGGCGAAGCGCGGCGGCGGGGCCTGGACCGCCGGCGACTCGGCCGGGGCCTCTTCGACCGGCGCGACCGGCTCGGCTTTCTTCGCCGCCGGGGCGCCCGGCTTCGGCAGGCTGATCGGGATCCCCCGGCCTTCCACGGGCGCGGCGGGAGCCACGCTCGGCGCGCTGGCCGGCGCCTCGGCTTGCGGGACGCGGGCCTGCGGCGCATCGATCGCGGCGCGCGCACGCACAGGCACCGCCGGCTCTTCCCGGGGCGGGGTCTCCAGCAACTCCGGCCGCGAGGGTGCGGCGAACGGCAACGGCTGGCGGGGCAGCCAACTGGTTATCTGCATCGCGCCCAGGAAGGCGCGGCGACGCTGTTCTTCGATCAAATCTCGGGCACCGGCAATTAGGCGATGCGCGGGGACGGTTTCGCCCCCGGCGTTCAGGCAGGCAATGATAGCGGTTCTTCGACCTCGGCGGAGCGGCTTTGTCCCGCCATGCGACGGTTCGCCCTCAACGCGGGGCGACGGTGAAGATATTGACGTTGCCCTGCAGCTTGAGGGTGCCGTCGATGCGTGCGCTGACCAGGTTGGTCTGCACCAGCCCGGGATCGGTACCGCGCGCCTTGTTGGCGCCAGCGATGGTGAAGCTCAGGTCCTGGAAGCTGGTGTCCTTCAGGCCGACGCGCAGCACCGGGCGGTTGAAGGCGGCGCCGTCGCCGCCGAAGCCGTCCTTGATGGTCACCACGTCCAGGGTGACTTCGTCGAAGCTGAACTTGCCGCTGATATCGTCGATCACCAGGTAGTTGTTGCCGCTGCCGGCCGGCTGGATCGCCAGGCGCGCGCCGCAGCCGCCGGCGCAGCGCGTCTGCGAAGGATTTTCCTGGAGATTGAGCGAGGCGCTGATGCTGATCCCGGCCTGGCCGACCACGTCGTCCAGATCGCTATCGCCCAGCGAGCGCAACTCGGCCCCGGCCGAAGCGCTGAACAGCAGCGCCAGCGCCGCGAGGATGCCGATGCCGCCTGCCAGTGGAT
This sequence comes from Pseudomonas sp. TZ252, assembly GCF_056110345.1. Classification (NCBI taxonomy): domain Bacteria; kingdom Pseudomonadati; phylum Pseudomonadota; class Gammaproteobacteria; order Pseudomonadales; family Pseudomonadaceae; genus Pseudomonas; species Pseudomonas sp. TZ252. The sequence goes on from NZ_CM148566.1 coordinate 1,434,784, forward strand.
GAGTCTGCTTGGCCATGTGCTGCGTACCTCGTTTCCCGCCGCCACCTCAGAGGTTGTGCGACGTCACCTTCAGGTAGTTGAAGCTGAGCCCGGATATCTCGTTGCGGCCCATGTTGTAGCCGCCGGTCGGTACCTGCCCGTAGCCTGGCCGGGTACCGCCGATGTTGAGGTTCTCGATCACCAGGCTGGTGCGCGGCGCATTGGCGTAGAAGTCAGCGGCGTTGGCCAGGGTCAGCTTGGGCAGTTCGAAAGTGAAGTTGCCGTCGGCGGTGACCGAGAACAGCAACGGCTGCGACTTCCCGTAGCCAAGCGCGACGCTGGCATAGGCGTTGGTCAGGTAGACGGTGCGCGCGGCCTGCTCGGCGGCGCTGACGCAACTGGGCGAGCCAGCACCGCAGGACATGATCTCGAAAGTCTTGGCGTAGAGGTTCAGGCGCATCTCGCCAACCAGTTGGCTGCGCGCGTTGGCGCCCCAGAAGCGCAGGTAGGAACCGTCCATCGCCAGTTCGGAGAAGTCCAGGTTGAGCACATCGGTGCGCGTGGAAGTGACGCCGAAGTCGAAGCGGATGCCGGCGTCGACCTTTTCGCTGGCCCGGCTCGAGCAGTTGCTGCCGGCACCGGCGTAACCAGCGATGCACGGCTGGCCGCCGGCGCCGCTCACCAGGCTGGGGAAAGCCAGCTCGATCACGTCCGCGGTGTCCGGCAAGGTGCTGACCACCCGCCCGTCGTCGAGCTGGGTGGTCAGCACCGAACCCTTGGCCAGATTCAGCTTGAACGGGAAATTGAGACGGCCGAGAGTCACCGGCGCCAGGGTGCTGCCCTTGTTGCTGCCAGTGGCGGCGACGTACAGCTCCTTTACCGTGATCGGCACGTTCTGCCCGGTGGCGGTGTTGGTCACGCCATTGATCGCGATGGTGGCCTTGTTGCCGTCGACCATGGCGCTGTCGAGGACGAAGCCGATGCCGGCACCCTGCACGTCCGACAGTTGCTCGTCGTCGAGCGCTGTCATCTCGGCATGGGCGAAGGGGGCGGCCAGCAGGGCCGCGAGCAGGCAGGCGCGACTCATCTCAGCAGCCCTTGTTCAGGCCGCCCAGGCAGGTGTCCTGCCGTGGAATGCCATTGAAGGCCTGACCGAAGTCGACCTTGATCGGCGCCGTTCCATCGGCGTTGCGCGACATGTTGAGGAAGGCACCGGCCAGCGCGGCGACCAGCTTGGAGGGATCCTGCTGGTCGCGCCACTGGACGTTCTGGCTCTGCATCGAGATGAAGAAGCCTTTCGACGAGTCGATGAAGTTCTGCGCGTTGTTCGGATCCACGGTGCCGATCGGGAACGACTGGTACTGGGCCAGGTTGAAGCAGGTCTGGGCGCCCATCAGCTTGCAGTCGTTGGAGGTCAGGAAGGGCAGCAGGACGTTCACCAGGCTGCCGATGATGGTGCTGTCGTGCATGTCCAGGGCCGTGCCGTTCTTCAGGCCGATCATGGCAGCGCGGATCGGGTCGGGGTTGCCGGAGCTGTTCACCAGCTCTGCCTGGGCGGTGTACTGAGAGCTGCCGGTGAGAGTGATGGCGGTCTTCGCCGCCAGGCAGTCGAGGGCCAGCAGGCCGCAGGAAATGCTGCCTCCCAGTTGGCTGCCGGTGCCGTACAGGTCCACCGGCACGTTGCCGGTGAGGGTCTTGATATCGCCCGAGAGGTAGCCCTTGGCTTCGCCGAAACCGATACGGATGCCGACCATCTTGCTGCCGTCGTAGGCGAACTCGATGTAGGGATTGCTGATGAGGAACGGGCTGATCGCGCCGGTGGTGTCGTTGACCGTGCCCAGGGCGAAGTTGTCGATGGCGATGTCGGCACTGCCGGCAAGCTCGCCGCTGCGGTTGTACTGGCCCAACTGCAGCTTCTTCATGTTCAGTTGGGTCTCGATGTCGGCGCCGAAGTTGATGCGGGTGAAGTTCAGTCCGTTGGCGGCGTCGGTGGTGAGGTTGATGAAGGCCTGGCCGACCACGTCGGAAAGCTGGTCGTCGTCCAGCGACTCCATCCTCGCCTGGGCGGTGGCAGCCAGCAGACCGGCGCCGCAGAACAGCGCGCAACGCAGCAGGAAGGGCAGACGACGGGACATGGGCTCACCTCTTGTTCTTCTCGTGGCCGACGGCAGAGACACTGCGACCTGTAGTCACTATAGAAAGCCCCGGGCGAATCGGGGCCGACCCATAGTCGAGAAAAACCGGCGAACGACGCGGTCGCCGCGCTCGCTGCAGCGGATGAGCGGTCGCTCGGCCAGGATGGATGTTACCCATCGTCACACGGGGGTAACGTCAGCCTTTCACTGCTGGCGGAACAGGCCGATCAGATGGTCGGCGATGGCGCCCTTGATGGCGTTGAGGCTGAGCAGGGAGTGTGCGCTGAGGCGGGCGGGGTTGATCCGGTGCAGGTGTAGCGAGGGCATGCGCGCTTCGTACTCGCGCAGGTCGCCCTTGACCAGGATCGGCAGGAACACGTCGTCGTGAGCCTGGTAACGCTGGATCAGCAGTTTCAACCCTTCCTGGAACGGCAATTCCTTCGACGCCACCAGGCGGTGCTCGCCGGGAATCTTCAGGTAGAGCCCGCGATAGCCCATGGTCTCGCCCGGCAGGATATGGATCCCGGTGGGCTCCACCGCGGCCAGCGGGATATCGTGGAAGGTGTCGTGCCAGGCCTGCTCGCTGGGCAGGATGGTGATGCCGCCATGGTCGCTCTCGGGAATCACGAAGCTGTAGTTGCTGTAGAGCTTCTCGACATAGGCCGAGTAGATGCACAGGCGGTTCTCGAAACGTTTGAGGAAGGCGATCGCCTCGCTGCGGTTGGTGATGGCATCCAGGTCCCAGGCAAGGTCACCCTGGTTCTGCAGTTCGGCCCAGCGGGCCTCGGCGTAGGCGGCGTCGTTCAAGAGTCGGCATTCATTTGGAATAGACAGGCCAGGGGACTTCAGCAGAAAGCGTGCCAGCCCCTGGAAGCCCCATTCCCCGGACCAGGCGGGGCAGGAAAGTCCTTACGCAGTCATAAACTGCCGCTTTTCGACACTTCGGTGATAGCCAGATGCCATCCACCGATACCGGGCCCGTACCTGCGCCGCAGACGTGTCGACGGCCTGCATCGCACTCATCGGCGGCGTCTGCGTCGCCCGTGCCTTTGCAGTACAATCGGCGCTTTTTCCACGGACCGGCCCTCCCGATGATCGACCCCCGACGCGTACTGCGTGCGCTTGCCGAACACTGGGCCCTGCTCGAGCCTCTCTGCGAGCGCTTCGATGCCGGCACCCTGAGCCTGGCGGAACTGCGCAGCCAGTTGAACACCCAGTTACCGGAAAGCAACCCGGCGGAAATCACCGCCCTGCTCGACCAGTGGATCCGCCTGGATATCCTGGTCCCGGTGGCCAAGAGCCCCAACCGTTTCGAGCTGAACGCGCAGATCCACGACTTCCTCGCCTACCTGCGCCACGAGCATCGCCTTGGTCTGTGCCTGGAGATCGAGGCCTACCTGCGCCATCTGGAGCGCCTCGCCGGGTACATCCAGGACGCCTTCGAGACCCGCGACAGCCAGGACCTGGCGCGCCAGCTGCGACTACTCGACATGCGCGTGCGCGATGTACTGAAGAAGCTCGGCAATGACGAGCAGGCACTGATCGGCGTGGCCGAGCGGGCCAAGACCAGCGACCGGCAGATTCCCCTGGCGCAGCGCTACGCGGAGGTCCTGGCGACCTGGGACGAGTACGTCGAGCCGATGATCCAGCTGGTCAGCGCCGACGGCGCCTTCGAGCAGGGCGTGCGGCGGGTCGAACAGGTCCTGCTGCGCCTGCTCGGCGAACAGCAGCGCCTCGGCCACCTGGTCGACGACGACCTGGTGCTGCGCACCCACGCGCGCATCCTCGAGATGCAGACCAACGCCCAGCTGACCCTGCGCCGCGCCCGCGAATTATTGCTGCCGCTGCGCGAGGAAGCGCGCCGGCACAACGCGGTGACCCGTGGCGCCGCCCTGGCGCTGGCGGCGATCCGGCGCAAGGGCCTGGACGCCGTGCCGCAGGCGGCGATGCCGCTGTTCACCCGGCCGCAGAGCACCTTCCTCGGCACCGCCTCGCAGGTCGAGAGCTACGTCTTCGCCCTCGCCCGCTTCGAGCCGAAGCCGGCGCAGTTCCCCAAGTCCAGCGGCACGCGCAAGAGCAACGGGCCGGCGCGACCACCGCGGACCGCGCGGGAAATGATCGAGCGCTGCCAGGCGGCGCTGCCGCTGCCGGACCTCATGCAATGGCTGCTGGCCCAGGAACCGGACGGCGCCACCGACGAGTTGCTCTACTGGTTCTCCCGGCTGTCGCGCGACGCGCGCTTCCAGCGCGAACGCCTGCAACGCCGCGAGTACGAAACCACCGAACATTGCGTCAGCCTCTGCTCCTTCGCCCTGAACCCCGCCGCCAAGGACAAGGGCCAGGCCAGGGACGCAGACACCCTTTCCGCGAGCGAAACCCATGCATCTTGATCTCTCCGAACTGACCCAGCTCGCGCCGATCTTCCGCGAGCTGTTCAAGGGCTACCACATCAGCCACCGCGACCCCGAGCTGTACACCCAGCTGTCCTCGCACCAGGACCAGTACCGCGGCCTGTTCCGCGCCATGGGCTTCGAGCTGGTCTGCGACACCCGCGGCTTCTACTACTTCGTCCCGGAGCAGGTCGGCGCCCAGGTGAACAAGACCGCCCAACGCCTGGCGCTGTTCACCTTCATCCTCGTCGAACACCTCGCCGACCAGGGCCGCGACCCGCTGTCCGTGCTGGACGGCGGCAGCATCGGCCGCGAAGAGCTGCCGCCGCTGCTGGAGAAATACCGCGACCTGTTCCTCCAGGCCGAGGTGCAGACCCAGGAAGAACTGGAAGAGAAAGTCATGCGCCGCCTGACCCAGCTCGGCTTCGCCTCCGAGGACAGCGGCGTGTACCGCTTCATGCCGCCGATGCACCGTTTCCTCGACGTCTGCCTGTCGGTGCAGCAGGACCGCAACCTGTCCGCCAGCCTGCACGCCGACCTGCCGTTGCAGACGCCGGTGCTGGTCGATGACGGCGAGATCGAACCGCTGATGGCCAGCGACGAAGAATTGTCCGAAGAGAGCGAGGAAGACGCCCTCGCCCGCGCCATCGCCGAAGAACACGCGCAACAGGAGGCTGACGCATGAGCCAGACCCGCTACGGCATCCGCCGCTTCGCCCTGCTCAATACCGCCGGCTACAGCCTGGGTATCTTCCCGCTGGAAAACCCGCTGTCGATCTACGGCGCCAACAACCTGGGCAAGAGCGCCTCGATCAACGCCCTGCAGTTCCCGATCCTTGCCCGCCTGTCGGACATGAGCTTCGGCAAGTACAGCATGGAGCAGTCGCGGCGCTTCTACTTCGCCTCGGACACCAGCTACATCCTCCTCGAACTGATGCTGCCCCACGGTCCGCACGTGATCGGCGTGGCCGGGCGCGGCCCGGGCGGCGGCTTCGGCCACCAGTTCTTCGCCTACGCCGGCGAGCTGAGCCTGGACCACTACCAGAAGAACGGTACCTGCCTGCGCCAGCGCGAGCTGTTCGCCAACCTTGAGCGCGAAGGCATCAAGGCCTACGAGGTGAAGCCGGAAGAGCTGCGCCGCCTGCTGGTCGGCGGGCACACGTCGATCCCGCTCGACCTGACCATGATCCCGCTGCGCTCCACCAGCGAGCAGAGCCTGAAGACCTTCCGCTCGCTGTTCATCAACCTGCTGCACATGCGCGAGATCACCGCGGCCAAGCTCAAGCAGCTGTTCCTCGACGCCTTCGAGCACAGCCTGCGCTCGGGTAATGTCGACTACATCGCCGCCTGCGAGGAGGCCTTCCGCGACGTGCGGCGGATGGAGCAGGACTACCAGGCGCTGGTCGCCGCCGGCCCGCTGGTGGAAGCCCTGGCCAACGGCGTGACCCAGCGCGACGTACTGCGCGGCAAGATGCACCGCCTTTCACCGCTGCTCGACAGCCTGCTCGGCACCTGGCACGACTACGCCGGGGCGCGCCGCGAGGAACTGCTGATCCAGCACGAGCAATACCGCGCCGAGCAGGACGGCCTGCAGAACGAACAGCGTGGCGGCACCCAGGAGCTGATGCGCCTGGAGCGCGAGATCGCCGGCATCCAGCGCTGGCTCGGCGAGCTGTCGGTGCTCAAGACCCGCTTCGCCCTGGTCGACGACGCCAAGGTCCTCGAACAACAGCTGCTCGCCGCCAAGGATGCCCACGACGAACTGGCCGGCGCCCTGGCCCATTCGCGGCAGTTCTCCAGCGAAGACCTGGAAGAGCGCCTGCGCGACCTGGAAAAACGCCTGAAGAACGTCCGCCAGCAGCTCGAACACGCCGACAACAACAGCTACGCACGCCTGCGCGAGGAGTTCAGCCAGCAGGACGTGGAACGCCTGATGCGTCTGTTCAACGGCGCGCTGTTCAGCCTGCCGCTCGGCGAGAACGGGGTGAACCTGGATGACGGCGACGTCTGGGTGAAGAGCGTCGAAGCCATCCTCGACCACTTCAAGGGCGAGCATTTCGAGGCTCCCGGACTGAGCATCGACCTGTCGCACATCGAACCGCCGGCGTTGCAGGCCCTGGCCGACCGCGCCGCCCTGCGCGACCAGAAGGAACGCCTGGAGAAGGAGCTGAAGCAGCTCAAGACCCAGCAGAGCGTCGCCGCCGACCGCGCCGCGAGCAAGGCCCAGGCGGAGAAGCTGTACCAGGACGTGCTGGATGCGCAAAAGGCCCTGGAAGACTTCCGCCGCACCCAGACGCTGACCGCCGAGGAGCCCGAGAAGCTCGCCGAACTGGCCCAACTGGAGGCGTCCCAGGACGAACTCAAGCGCTCCAGCGACGCCTTCGCCGAGCGCGTCCAGCAACTCTCCGCGCGCCTGCAACTGGTGGCCCGGCAACTGGGCGACCTGGAGGCCAAGGAGCGCACCCTGGAAGATGCCCTGCGCCGCCGCCAGCTACTGCCGGCCGACCTGCCCTTCGGCACGCCGTTCATGGAGCCGGTGGACGACTCGCTGGACAACCTGCTGCCGCTGCTCAACGACTACCAGGACACCTGGCAGGCGCTGCAGCGCATCGACGGGCAGATCGAGGCGCTGTACGCCCAGGTGCGCCTGAAGGGCGTCGCCAAGTTCGATAGCGAAGACGACACCGAGCGCCGCCTGAAGCTGTTGATCAACGCCTACGCGCATCGCCAGGACGAGGCCCTGACGCTGGCCAAGGCGCGCCGCGCGGCGGTCACCGACATCGCCCGGACCCTGCGCAACATCCGCAGCGACTACGACAACCTGGAACACCAGTTGGCCCTGTTCAACCGCGAGATCAACAAGCGCCAGGTTTCCAACCTGCAGAGCTTCCGCATCGTCCTCGCGCCGAACAAGGATGCGCTCAAGCACATCGACCAGATCATCCACAGCGCCGGCCAGTACGAGGAAGGCGAGAACCTCTCGGTGTTCGACCTGACCCAGAGCGCCGAGCAGGACGCGAAGAACGAGGAGGCCAAGGAATACCTGGCCCGCCTGGTCGCCGCCAACCACAACCAGTTGGGCCTGAAGGACCTGTTCGAACTGGCCTTCGAGATCACCAAGGTCAACGGCCAGCCGATCATGCACACCGACATCGACGGCGCCGCCTCCAACGGCACCACCATGACCATCAAGGCGCTGACCAACATGTACCTGTTGCTGCACCTGATGGACCGCGAGCAGGCCGGGCGCGTGCGCCTGCCCTACTACCTGGACGAGGCGGCGGACATCGACGAGCGCAACCAGGCCGCGCTGCTGGAGACCAGCCTGCAACTGGGCTTCGTGCCGATCCTGGCGAGCGTGAAGCCGCAGGTTTCCGCACACGTGGCGATCGACCTGGAAGGCGGTAGCGGCCCGAACGGCATCTATATCGACGAAGCGGACTGGAAATACATCCGTCGCCGGGATGCCGCCGCCAGCGGCGAAACCCGCGCAGCCAGCGAGCCGGAGGAAGCCGGCGAACCGGCGTGAAGCGTCTGCCACGGCCCTGCCTGACAGGGCCGTGGACTTTTCCGATAGGCCCGAGGCTCCCGCGAAGATATAATTGGTTACATTCGCATTTGTAACCCACGGGGAGAATCCATGCCTGTTCGACTTCTCAACCGTTTCCGCCACGCCGCCCTGGCGTGCCTGCTCGGTTCGCTTTCCCTCAATGCGGCGGCCGATCCCGTCACCCTTACCCTCTACAATGGCCAGCACGCCGCCACCGGTATCGCCATCGCCAAGGCCTTCCAGGACAAGACCGGCATCCAGGTGAAGATCCGCAAGGGCGGCGATGGCCAACTCGCCAGCCAGATCACCGAGGAAGGCGCACGCTCGCCGGCCGACGTGCTCTACACCGAGGAATCGCCACCGTTGATCCGCCTGGCCAGCGCCGGCCTGCTGGCCAAGCTGGAGCCAGAGACCCTGGCCCTGGTCGAGCCGGAGCACGCCGGCGGCAACGGTGACTGGATCGGCATCACCGCCCGCACCCGGGTACTGGCCTACAACCCGAAGAAGATCGACGAGAAGGATCTGCCGAAGAGCCTGATGGATCTTTCCGATCCGTCCTGGTCCGGCCGTTTCGGCTTCGTGCCCACCAGTGGCGCCTTCCTCGAACAGGTCGCCGCAGTGATCAAGCTCAAGGGCCAGGAGGAAGCCGAGGATTGGCTGACCGGCCTGAAGGCCTTCGGCTCGATCTACACCAACAACGTCACCGCCATGAAAGCCGTGGAGAACGGCGAGGTCGACATGGCGCTGATCAACAACTACTACTGGTACACCCTGAAGAAGGAAAAGGGCGAGTTGAACTCGCGCCTGCACTACTTCGGCAACCAGGACCCGGGCGCGCTGGTCACCGTCTCCGGCGCCGCGGTGCTCAAGTCCAGCAAGCACCCCAGGGAAGCCCAGCAGTTCGTCGCCTTCATGCTCAGCGAGGAAGGCCAGAAGGCGATCCTCAGCCAGTCCGCCGAGTACCCGATGCGCAAGGGGATGCAGGCCGATCCGGCGCTGAAGCCGTTCGCCGAACTGGACCCACCGAAACTGACCCCGGCCGATCTGGGTGAGGCCAGCGAGGCCCTCAGCCTCGAACGCGACGTTGGCCTGAATTGATCGGCGCCGCCTCCACGCCCGTGCGCCTGCGCACGGGCTCGCGCCGGCGAACGCCATTCTGGCTGCTCCTGCCGGTCCTGCTCCTCGCCCTGCTGGCCAGCCTGCCGCTGCTCTACGTCGCGGCCAAGGCCTGGGACGCCGGCTGGCACAGCGCCTGGCAACTGCTCTGGCGCCCCTACGTATTCCGCTTGCTGGGCAACACCCTGTGGCTGATGTTCGGCGTGACCCTGCTCAGCGCCCTGCTCGGCCTGGCCCTGGCCTGGTGCGTGGAGCGCAGCGACCTGCCGGCGCGGCGCTTCTGGAACGTGGTGCTGTGCCTGCCGTTCGCCATCCCCGCCTTCGTCAGCAGTTTCACCTGGGTTTCGCTGAGCCCGATGTACGAAGGCCTCGGCGGCGCCATCCTGGTCATGACCATGTCCAAGTATCCGCTGGTCTACCTGCCGGTAGCAGCGACCCTGCGCGGCATCGATCCTTCCCTGGAGGAGTCGGCGCGGATGCTCGGTCTGTCGCGGCGCCAGGTGTTCCTGCGGGTCACCCTGCCGCTGCTGCGCCCGACCCTGGCCGCCACCGGACTACTGGTGGCGCTGCACATGCTGGTGGAGTTCGGCGCGCTGTCGATCCTGCGCTACCAGACCTTCACCACAGCCATCTACCAGGAGTTCGAACTGGAGTTCAGCAACGCCACCGCGGCGATGCTCTCCTCGGTACTCCTGGCACTGTGCTTCCTGCTGCTCTGGCTGGAGTTGCGCATGCGCGGCCGCGGCCGCCTGGTACGCACCGGCCAGGGCAGCGCGCGGCGGGCCGAACGGGTCCGCCTGGGGCTTGGCAAGTGGCCGATCCAGGCGCTGCTGGCGACGCTGGTGCTGGTCGGTACCGGTATCCCCCTGGTGATGCTCGGTTATTGGCTGTACGAAGGCTCCTCGGCCAGCTTCCCGCTGATGGAAATCGCCTCGACCCTGCTTTCCTCCCTGTCGCTGGCCTTCGGCGGGGCCCTGCTCAGTTGCCTGCTGGCGCTGCCGGTAAGCATCCTGGTGGTGCGCTACCCCGGCGCCCTGGCGCGCTGGACCCAGCGCCTGCCGTACCTGCTGCAAGCGTTGCCGGGACTGGTGATCGCACTCTCGCTGGTGTACTTCTCGCTGCACTACCTGCCAGCCACCTACCAGACCACCGGCTTGCTGCTGGTCGCCTATGCCCTGCTGTTCATGCCGCTGACCCAGGCACCGATCCGCGTGGCCCTGGAAAAGGCCTCGCCGCAGTTGGAGGAAGCCGCCCGCACTCTCGGCCAGACGCCCTTGATGGCCTTCCTGCGGATCACCCTGCCGATCATCTCGCCGGCCATCGGCGCCGGCTTCGTGCTGGTGTTCCTCGACACCATGAAGGAACTGACCGCCACCCTGGTGCTAGGTCCCACCGGGCTGTCGACCCTGGCCACCTCGGTCTGGGTGCACACCGCCAACCTGGAGTACGCTGCCGCCGCACCCTACGCCGCGCTGCTGATCCTGATCTCCGGCTTGCCGGTGTACCTGCTGACCACCCGGGCGCATCTCAGCACTCACTGACACCCACTTCCCAGCAGGCAGGCATGAACGAAAACGCCGCTTACCCAGGTAAGCGGCGTTTCTTTTTGCCGGTCCGACAATCAGCGGCGGGCGGTTTCCTTCAGAGGAATCTTCGGCGCCCACTCCAACCATTCGTCATTGGCCGAATCGAACAGGGCGAAGGTCTGCCCCGGCTTGGCGGGCTCGCCCATCTGCGCATTGTTCGGGGTGGCGAAGGCAATGCCGCCCTCCATCAGCGCCTCCATCGACTCGGTGCGTAGCGACAGACCCTTGAACAGGCTGGCGTCGACGCCGAAGCCGCTGGCATTCCAGAAACGGCTGCCGGTACGCACCAGCGGTACGTAGCGCGGTTCGATGAGGATGCTGATCAGCACCCGGTCGGCCTGTTCGCCCAAGGCCAGGTCGACGACCTTGCCCACCGGGATCTGCCGGTAGGTCACCAGGTTGCCCGGCTTGATAGAGCCCTTGCGCGGCGCACTGAGGGTCAGCCGCAGGCCGTTTTCCCGACCCAGCAGGTTGGGTGCTTCGGCGAGAGTCTGGAAGCGTGCCTGGCGCTCGCCCGGCGTGCTCGACGGCAGCGCCTCGATATAGGGGCCGCTGACCAGGGTTCCGAGGTTCTCGGTACGCAGCAGGCCGAGCGCCGGACGCACCACCCAGAAGCGGGTTCCGCTGCGGGCGACGCGCTCGCCGGCGGAAGTCAGGCGGGCCTTCATCAGTACCCCGGAGAGGTCCGGGTTCAGCTCGACGCTTTCGATCTTGCCGATGTCCAGGCCCTTGAAGCGGATCGGCGTGCCTTCGCGCAGGCCGTCGGCATTGTCGATGCTCAGCTGGATTTCCACGCCACGGGCCATCGCCGCCTCCTCGCTGTCGAAGAGGGTGAAGCGACGCACCTTGGTCACGGTCGGCGCCTTCGGATCGAGGGTGTCGAAGGAAATCCCGCCGGTGATCAGGGTCTGCAGCGACTCGCTCTTCACCTGCACGCCGCTGAGGTTGCCGGTCAGGGTGATCCCGCTGGAGTTCCAGAAGCGCGTCGAGGTATTCACCAGGTGCGCGTACTCCGGCTCGATGTGCACACCCACCACCACTCGCTGGCGGTCGCGCGACAGCTGGTAGCTCTGCACGCTGCCGACGCGGACCTGGCGGTAGAGGATCGGCGCACCGATATCGATCGAGCCGAGCTTGTCGCTGGTCAGCACCAGGTGCAGGCCGGGCGCGTCGGTGTTCAGCGGCGGCGCTTTCGGGCGGATGGTGAACTCGCGACTCGGCGCGCCGCTCTTGGCGAAGCGCACGTCGATATAGTTACCTTTCACCAGGGCCTCGAGGCCGGTGATGCCGGCCAGGGAGATGCTTGGCTTGACGGTCCAGAATTCGGTGCCTTCCAGCAGCATGTCCTCGACCCGCGGATCCATCGCCAGGTCGGCAGTGGCGCTGCTGTAGTCCTTGCCCATGTCGATCGACTTGACCAGGCCGACCTGCACGCCGTTGAACATCACCGGAGTGCGGCCCGGATCGATACCACTGACGTCGTTCATCTTCAGCTTCACGCGCAGACCGGCCTGGGCCGCGTCGTAGTCGTCGTACAGGCGGAACGGCTTGCTCGGATCGGTCGGCGGGCTGTCGGTGCGGTTCTCCGGGGTGGAGAAGGCGATACCGCCGGCGACCAGGGTCAGCAGCGACTCGCTGTGCACCTTGAAGCCGGACAGGCCGCCGGAAATGGAGATGCCGCTGGCGTTCCAGAATCGCGTGTGCTTGCGCACCAGGTCGGCGTAGGCCGGCTCGATGTGCACCTTGATCTCGATGGTCCTCTGGTCATCGCCTAACTGGAAGCTCTTCACCTGGCCGACCTGGATCTGCCGGTAGAACACCGGGCTGCCCTGCTCCAGGGAGCCCAGGCGATCGGCCTTGAGGGTCAGGTGCAGGCCGGGCAGCTTGTCGGAAAGGGGTGGCGGCTCCTTCAACGCGGTGAAGTAGCGTTCTTCCTTCTCGCCCTTCACCGGATCGACCGCGATGTAGACGCCGGAGACCAGGGTTTCCAGGCCGGTGACGCCAGCCAGGGAAACCCGCGGCTTGACCAGCCAGAAGCGGGTGTCCTTGCTCAGGTACTCCTGGGCTTCCTTCTTGATCTCGATGGTCGCGACCACGCCCTTGATGTCCTTGCTGACATGCAGGTCGGTCACCTTGCCCACCGAGATGCCCTTGTACAGCACCTCGGTCTTGTTGGCCTGGATCCCGTCGCCGCTCTCGAAGCGAACCTGGATGTCCACGCCAGCCTGGTCGAAGGCACGCCACGCCAGCCAGGCACCGATGGCCAGGGCTACCAGCGGCAGCACCCAGATCGCCGACCAGTTCGAGGTCTTGTGTTTCTTCGGACTTGGCAGATCACTCATTCTCGTCATCCAGATTGGTGTTGTCCCAGATCAGCCGGGGGTCGAACGTCACGGCGGCGAGCATGGTGAGCACCACCACGCTGGCGAAGGCGGCGGCGCCGAGGTTGGCCTCGATGCTCGCCAGGTTGCCGAAATTCACCAGCGCCACGAGGATGGCGATGACGAAGATATCGAGCATCGACCAGCGCCCGATCCATTCGATGAAGCGATACATCAGGATACGCTGGCGGGCCGACATCGGCTGGTGCCGCTGCACCGAATAGAGCAGCAGGGCGATGCCCACCAGTTTGAAAGTAGGAACCAGGATACTGGCGACGAACACCACCATGGCGATGGGGAACATGTCGGCATGCACCAGTTCGACCACGCCCTCCATGATGGTGGCGGGCATTCCGCTGCCGAAGAGGTTGACCGTCATGATCGGCAGCAGGTTGGCGGGTATGTAGAGAATCGCCGCGGTGATCAGCAACGCCCAGGTGCGCGTGAGGCTGTTTGGGCGCCGGGCGTGCAGCACCGCACCGCAGCGGCTGCAACGCGGATGCTCGTCCCCGTCGGCGCGATTCAACTGGTGGCACTCGCCGCACACCAGGATTCCGGCATCAAGCGCGCGCATCGTCGTCCTCGCCGCCCAGCGCTTCCCATACCTGGTGCGGCGACATGGTGACCTCCAGCCAGACCTGGGTGAACAGCAGCGCCACGAAACAGGCCAGGCCGATGCCCAGGCTGAGGTCGGCCATGTCGATCAGCTTGACGATGGAAACCAGGATACCCATGAGGTAGACCTCGAGCATCCCCCACTCGCGCAGATGGTGATAGCCGCGGTAGAGCAGCATGCCGATGTGACGGGCGATGCCGAAACGCACGCTGATCATCACCAGCAACTGGCAGAGCAACTTGACCAACGGGATCACCATGCTGCACAGGAATACCAGGATGGCGACGCCCTGCATGCCACTGTCGTAAAGACCGAGCACTCCCGTCCAGACCGTATCGCTGCGGGTCTGGCCGAGCAGGCTGAGATTCATGATCGGCAGGAAATTGGCTGGGATATAGAGGAATAGCGCCGTCAGAACCAGCGCGAAGCAACGGCGTTGCCATTGATGGCGATGCGCGGCCAACTCGAAACCGCAGCGCGGACAATTGGCTTTCTCGCCCGGTCCCAGGGGTTCCCGGCGCATCAACAGATCACACTCATGGCAAGCAACCAGTTCTTCCAGGGGAAGATCCTGCAGGCCACGGACATCGGTATCGGACATGAATGAGCTCGGCTGGATTTGTCGGCTATTGTAGACGAGCGCACAGTGCAAATCGCGTCTCCCATGCCCTCGGAAGTACGCCGCCCGGCAGCTCTCGAAGTTTTTCGATTACCGTCCGCAGCGCTGCTGGCTTGCCACTTTTCCGCGCGCAAAAGCAAAACCCCCGGTCATCGCTGACCAGGGGTTTTGGGATAGGAGCTTGACGATGACCTACTCTCACATGGGGAGACCCCACACTACCATCGGCGATGCGTCGTTTCACTTCTGAGTTCGGGAAGGGATCAGGTGGTTCCAACGCTCTATGATCGTCAAGCAATTCGGTTGGATATCCGTTCGCTTGGGCTTACGTCTATCCGGATTCAGGTATGTGATTTCAAGGTGTTTTGCGGTTCATGCGAACTTTCGGTTCGTCGACTTCACCTTACAACACACAATCATCAGATTGTTTGGGTGTTATATGGTCAAGCCTCACGGGCAATTAGTACTGGTTAGCTCAACGCCTCACAACGCTTACACACCCAGCCTATCAACGTCGTAGTCTTCGACGGCCCTTCAGGGGAATCAAGTTCCCAGTGAGATCTCATCTTGAGGCAAGTTTCCCGCTTAGATGCTTTCAGCGGTTATCTTTTCCGAACATAGCTACCCGGCAATGCCACTGGCGTGACAACCGGAACACCAGAGGTTCGTCCACTCCGGTCCTCTCGTACTAGGAGCAGCCCCTCTCAAATCTCAAACGTCCACGGCAGATAGGGACCGAACTGTCTCACGACGTTCTAAACCCAGCTCGCGTACCACTTTAAATGGCGAACAGCCATACCCTTGGGACCGGCTTCAGCCCCAGGATGTGATGAGCCGACATCGAGG
>NZ_CM148566.1:1455000-2225000 GCF_056110345.1 Pseudomonas sp. TZ252
AAACTGGCGTCAACACTTATTTGAAACTTTTATTACGAAACACCGTGACGAGTTCGAAGCCTGGGCAGGCGGCGAGCGATCGAGGGTAGCCGCAGCAGCATGAGCGACGCACCAACCACAGCGTACAGGGTCCACTCCTCCAGGTCTGCCCGCACCACCCAGAGCATGTGCAACAAGCCGAGCCCAAGGATCAGGTAGACCAGGCGATGCAGCTTCTTCCAGCGGCTACCGAGCTTGCGCATGGCGAAGCGGTTGGAAGTGATCGCCAACAGGAACAGGCAGACGAATCCAAGCATTCCCACGATGATGTAGGGACGCTTGCTCAACTCGATGCCCAACTGCCCCCAGTCCAACCCCAGGATGAACACGCAGTAAGCGCTCAGGTGCAGCAGCACATAGGTGAAGCACCACAACCCCAACTGGCGGCGCACGGCGATCCAGCCCGGCCAGCCGCTCAGCTTCTGCAGTGGCGTCATCGCCAGGGTGAGTAGCAGCAATACCAAGGCACCCAGCCCCAGTCGATCGACCAGGGTCTTGCCCGGGTCAGGTCCGAGGGCAAAGATCCAGGCTTGGTACAACCACCAGGCCGGCACCGCCAACGCCCCCAGGAATACCGCAAGGCGCAGATACCAGTAGCGCATCAGTAGTACTTCCTCAGATCCATGCCGCTATAAAGGGAAGCGACCTCACTCCCGTAGCCATTGAACATCTGCGTATCCCGCACATTGGGACTGAACAACCCACTGGGCAGGCGCCGCTCCCGGGCCTGGGACCACCGCGGGTGGTCGACCTGCGGATTGACGTTGGCATAGAACCCGTACTCGTTGGCGGCAATGCTTTCCCAGGTGGTCTTCGGCTGCTCGCGGACCAGACTGATACGCACGATGGACTTGATGCTCTTGAAGCCATACTTCCACGGCACCACCAGGCGCAACGGCGCGCCATTCTGGTTGGGCAACAGCCGCCCGTACATGCCCACCGCCAGAATTGCCAGGGGATGCATCGCCTCGTCCATGCGCAAGCCTTCCATATAAGGCCAGTCGATCACCGAGAAACCGGAGCGTTGGCCGACCATCTGTTCCGGACGCTGCAGGGTTTCGAAACGGACGAACTTCGCCTGCCCATTGGGTTCGACCCGCTTGAGCAGGTCCGCCAGGGGAAAGCCCAGCCAAGGGATCACCATCGACCAGGCTTCCACGCAGCGCAGCCGATAGATGCGCTCTTCCAGTTGGTAGGGTTTGACGAAATCCTCGAGGGCATAGGTACCCGGCTTGCCGACCTCGCCGTCGATCACCACCGACCAGGGCTCGGTCTTCAGGGCCGAGGCGTTTTCCGCCGGGTCGCCCTTGTTCGGCCCGAACTCGTAGAAATTGTTGTAGTGGGTGGCGTCCTTGAATGGCGTGATCGCCTCCCCCTGGACATTCACCGCCTGCCAGTGGGTCTGCGGTAGCTTTTCGGCGAACCAGCCCGGCGCCGGTACCGACTCGACGCCGGCATAGCGCTGCTCGTCGGCAAAGCCCAGGCGTGGCAGGCCGCTGGCCAGCGCCAATCCGGCGAGGGAAGCGCCGAGCAGGCGCCGACGGGACAGGTAGAGGGTTTCGGACGTGACTTCCGACTCGGAACAGTCGGAACGGGAGGGAATCTTGATCAGCATGACGGGCTCCGCAATGACCAGCTTTGTGCCAGTAGACTACGGAGCCCGTTGGAAATTACATCAGCTCGGCTGCTTCCGGCGACGCAGTTGCAGCAGGTATTGCACAGGACCGGAGGCCGCGTAGGCAAGGAACAGCAACAGGAGGATGCGCGGCGGGTCGGTAAAGACCACGGCGAAGGCCAGCACCACGATAAGGATCGCCACGAACGGCACCCGGCCGCGCAGGTCGAGATCCTTGAAGCTGTGGTACTTGATGTTGCTGACCATCAGCACACCGGCGGCGGCGACCAGCAGGGCGACGAGGAAGGCAACCTTGGCGCCCTGGATCTCGAAATCGCTGAACGCCCATACCGTGCCCGCCACCAGCGCCGCGGCGGCCGGACTGGCCAGGCCGATGAAATAGCGCTTGTCGGCCTTGCCGACCTGGGTGTTGAAACGAGCCAGACGCAGGGCTGCGCCCGCAACGTAGATGAAGGCGACCATCCAGCCGACCTTGCCGAGGCTGCCAAGCGCCCATTCGAAGGCGACCAGCGCCGGCGCCACACCGAAGGCGACCATGTCGGACAGCGAGTCATACTCGGCGCCGAAGGCGCTCTGGGTGTTGGTCAGGCGAGCCACGCGGCCGTCCAGTCCATCGAGGACCATGGCCACGAAGATAGCGATGGCGGCGTTGGCGAACTGGCCGCTCATGCCATTGATGATGGCGTAGAAGCCGGAAAACAGGGCCGCCGTGGTGAACAGGTTGGGCAGCAGGTAGATACCGCGGTGACGAACCTTCCGCCCTTCGGCGTCGTGCCCTTCTTCTATATGTTCGTCGATGGGCAGCAGGCTTTCTTCGTCGGAGGCCTTGTTCGGCTCCTCGGGACGTTCACTCATGGACAATTCCTTGGGAACTGATGGGGTACGAATATGCCGACAGCACTTCTGACTAGGAAGACAACTCCGCCGGCCCAGGCTTTATACCAGATCGCCAGGCAAGAACGAAAAAACGCGGCCGGGGCCGCGTTTCTTCGTCTGTCGCCGGAGCCGCTTAGTTCTTGCTCTTGTCGACGATCTTGTTGGCTGCGATCCACGGCATCATCGCGCGCAGCTTCTCGCCGATCTGCTCGATCGGGTGAGCGGCGTTGTTGCGGCGGTAGGCAGTCATCGACGGGTAGTTGGCCGCACCTTCGGTAATGAACATTTTCGCGTACTCGCCGTCCTGGATGCGCTTCAGGGCGTTGCGCATGGCAGCACGGGACTCGGCGTTGATCACCTCCGGACCGGTTACGTACTCACCGTATTCGGCATTGTTGGAGATGGAGTAGTTCATGTTGGCGATGCCGCCTTCGTACATCAGGTCGACGATCAGCTTCAGCTCGTGCAGGCACTCGAAGTAGGCCATTTCCGGCGCGTAACCGGCTTCGACCAGGGTTTCGAAACCGGCCTTGACCAGCTCGACGCAACCACCGCAGAGAACGGCCTGCTCACCGAACAGGTCGGTTTCGGTCTCGTCCTTGAAGGTGGTTTCGATGATACCGGTACGACCGCCGCCGACGCCGCAGGCGTAGGACAGGGCGACGTTCTTGGCGTTGCCGGAAGCGTCCTGGTAGATGGCGATCAGGTCAGGGATGCCACCGCCCTTGACGAACTCGGAACGCACGGTGTGACCCGGTGCCTTCGGCGCGATCATGATCACGTCGAGGTCGGCGCGCGGGACGACCTGGTTGTAGTGGATGGAGAAGCCGTGAGCGAAGGCCAGGGTGGCGCCCTTCTTCAGGTTCGGCTCGATCTCTTCCTTGTACAGGCGGCCCTGGAACTCGTCCGGGGTGAGGATCATGACCACGTCGGCTGCGGCGACGGCGGTCTTCACGTCGGCAACCTTCAGACCGTGCGCTTCGGCCTTGGCCACGGTGGCGGAGCCGCTACGCAGGCCCACGGTGACGTCGACGCCGGAGTCCTTCAGGTTGCAGGCATGGGCGTGGCCCTGGGAGCCGTAGCCGATGATGGCAACTTTCTTGCCCTGGATGATCGAGAGGTCACAGTCTTTATCGTAGAAAACGCGCATGGGAATTCCCCTTCAGTAAGGCCTCGCGGGCCTGCTTTCAGTTCAGATGCTCAGAGTCTTGTCGCCACGGGCGATGCCGGTGACGCCACTGCGGACCACTTCCAGGATCGACGCAGTGCCGATGGCCTGGATGAAGCTGTCCAGTTTGTCGCTGGTACCCGCCAGTTGCACGGTATAGACGCTACTGGTGACGTCGACGATCTGCCCACGGAAGATATCGGTGGTGCGCTTGACCTCGGCGCGCTGGGCGCCCGTGGCCTTGACCTTCACCAGCATCAGCTCGCGCTCGATATGGGCGCTTTCCGACAGATCCACCAGCTTGACCACTTCGATCAGCTTGTTGAGGTTCTTGGTGATCTGCTCGATCACCTCATCGTGCCCCACGGTGGTCAGCGTCAGACGCGACAGGGTCGGGTCCTCGGTCGGCGCCACGGTCAGGCTTTCGATGTTGTAGTTGCGTTGGGAGAACAGGCCGACCACGCGGGACAATGCGCCTGGCTCGTTTTCCAGCAGCAGGGAAATGATGTGTCGCATGATCAGGTACGCTCCGTCTTGCTCAGCCACATGTCGCGCATCGCGCCGTCACGGATCTGCATCGGATAGACGTGTTCGCTGGCGTCCACCTGGATGTCGAGGAAGACCAGGCGATTCTTCATGGCGAACGCCTCCTCCATCTTCGGCTTCAGATCCTTCAGGTCGGTGATGCGCATGCCGACATGCCCGTAGGCTTCGGCAAGCTTGACGAAGTCCGGCAGGGATTCCATGTAGGAATGCGAATAACGGCTGTTGTACTGCATGTCCTGCCACTGGCGGACCATGCCCAGGGCACCATTGTTCAGGTTGACGATCTTCACCGGCAGGTCGTACTGCAGGCAGGTAGACAGTTCCTGGATATTCATCTGGATACTGCCCTCGCCGGTCACGCAGGCGACATCGTCGTCCGGGAAGTTGAGCTTGATGCCCATCGCCGCCGGGAAGCCGAAGCCCATGGTGCCGAGACCGCCGGAGTTGATCCAGCGATTGGGCTTGTTGAACTTGTAGTACTGCGAGGCGAACATCTGGTGCTGGCCGACATCGGAGGTGATGAAGGCATCGCCATGGGTAACCTCGTAGAGCGTCTCGATGACGGTCTGCGGCTTGATGATGCTGCCGTCGCCCTTGTCGTACGGGAACAACCCACGGTTACCACGCCACTCGTCGATCTGCTTCCACCAGGCAGCCTGGGCATCCTGGTTCGGGGTCTCGCCGATTTCCCTGACGATCGCGACCATTTCGGTGAGAACGCTGTCCACCGGGCCGACGATCGGGATGTCGGCCTTGATGGTCTTGGAAATCGACGCCGGATCGATGTCGATGTGGATGATCTTGGCGTTCGGGCAGAACTTCGCCGCACCGTTGATGACCCGGTCGTCGAAACGCGCGCCGACCGCGAGGATCACGTCGCTGTGATGCATCGCCAGGTTGGCGGTGAAGCTGCCATGCATCCCGAGCATGCCGAGGAACTGGCGGTCCGCGCCGGGATACCCGCCGAGGCCCATCAGGGTGTTGGTCACCGGCAGGTTGAGCATCTGCGCCAGCTCGGTCAGCGGCGCCGCGGCATTGCCCATGATCACGCCGCCGCCGGAATAGACCACCGGGCGCTTGGCGGCCAGGAGCATCTCGGCGGCCTTGCGGATCTGTCCCGAGTGACCGCGAACGGCCGGGCTGTACGAACGCAACTTGACCTTCTTCGGATAGGAATATTCGAATTTCTGCGTCGGGTCGCCCATGTCCTTCGGAATATCCACGACCACCGGCCCCGGACGACCGGACTGCGCCAGGTAGAAGGCCTTCTTGATCACCTCGGGAATTTCCGAGGGATGCTTGATGATGAAGCTGTGCTTCACGATCGGCCGGGAGATCCCGACCATGTCGGTTTCCTGGAACGCATCGGTACCGACCATGTTGCTCGGCACCTGGCCCGACAGGATCACCATCGGGATGGAGTCCATGTATGCGGTGGCGATACCGGTGATGGCGTTGGTCGCGCCCGGGCCGGAAGTCACCAGCACGACACCGGGCTTGCCGGTGGCGCGGGCGTAGCCGTCGGCCATATGGGTAGCCGCCTGTTCGTGGCGCACCAGGATGTGGGTCACGTCGTGCTCCTTGAAGAGCGCGTCGTAGATATGCAGGAGGGCACCACCCGGGTACCCGTAGATGTACTTAACGCCTTCGTCGCGCAACGAGCGGACGACCATTTCAGCGCCAGATAAAAGCTCCACGTTTTCACCTCTAGAACGCTATACGGCCACCCAGGGGCGGGCGACCGAAATTCGGTTGGCTGCCCGGCAGAGCATGGGTGACGGTAGTCACCGGCTACGTCAACTGCCGATTGAGCAAACTTGGAAGGGCGCCTGGTGTTACGGAGCTCTTCCACCCAGCGCGAGGTAACGCGAAGCAGGGTGTAACTTTCGGCGCGGGTAGGCACCTCATGGTCTGCCGGAGAGGGGACTGGGTTGCAGACGGCCCGCTACAGCGAGCTTGGATTCTTCGCATTCGTCGAACGCAAGTCAAGCTTTATTCTGAAAATTATCAAAAAAAATTCCAAGGAAGCTGCCATACCCTTCCATAAAAAAGCTGATCAATGACCAAAAACAGATTTTATGGCTAGAAAATTCCGATTTAGAGCAAACTTTTCCAAAATGCCCATGATTCCCGCGAGGACTTGCCACGGCGAGGCCGTCTCCGGCGGCGGTTGTGATGCCGTGCAGCATGCCGCGCTGGCGGATTTGGTTATAGTTAGCCGCAGTTAGCGCATTCCAAGGACTCCGCATGCGACGCATGATCCTCCCGGCCAGCTTGTTGCTCGCCCTCTCCTCTTTCGCCATGGCCGCCCCGATCTACAAATGGGTCGACGCCGAGGGCGTCACCCACTTCGGCGCACAACCGCCGCAAGGTGCGCAAGCGACCACGGTGAATACCCAGACCGCCCCGCCGCCGGACAACTTCCCCCTGCCCCCCTCGACTCCGGCACCGACCATCCAGCAGAAACCGGCCGATCCCGAGCAGAAGGCGATCGACGACAAGGTGAAGCAGCAAGTGGCGAAGGAAGAGGCCGAGCGCAAGCAGTTCTGCGAAGAGACCCGCAACAACCTCGCGCAACTGAAGAACAACCCGCGCGTAAGGGTCGACGAAGGCAAGGGCGAACTCCGTCGCCTCGGCGAGGAAGAACGCCAGGAGCGAATCGCCAAGGCCGAAAAGGCGATCCAGGAGAATTGCCGCTGAGGCGAACACAGCCCCGTCCCGCAGCTGGGGGCTGACCCGGCTCTCCGCCTTGCTTGAAGCAAAGAAAAACCCGGCCTGTAGCCGGGTTTTTCTTTACTGCCGAAGCTTCATGACGGCCCGCCGATCAGCCGGTCGAACTCGCCAAGCGCCGCCAGCAGACCGGCGACTTCCTCGCCACGCTGCGCATAGGCCACCTCGGCCATGGCCAGGATACCCGAGGCTTGCGGCAAGGCGCTGTCGCTTTCGAGAATCAGCTTCATCCGTGGCAGGAAGATCCATTGCAGCCATTGCTCGAGCGCCAGCGTATCCACGCAGAACGGCTCGGGGCTGGCCAGCGCTTCCGGGGCGGGGCTGCTTTCGCTCCACCAGCCGAGGGCACGCAACTCACGCTCGATCAGCAACAACTGGTCGGCCAGCGCATAGACCCGTCGATCCATCAGGAGCTGACCTTGGCCTTCTGCCGGGCCAGCGCAGCGCCGGCGGAGTCTCCCTGCTTCTCCCGCGCCTGGGCGATCAGTTCCCAGAGCCCGGCCTGCAAGGCCGGCCGGCCATTGGCGTAGCTCAAGCCACGGCGCGCGACCTGCTCGGCCTGGGCCGCATCGCCCTGGGCCAGGCGCACCTGGGCCAGGCGATAGAGCACCTGCGGCTCGCGCGGAGCGATGCGCTGGGCTCGCTCGAGGCTGGCGGCGGCGCTGTTCAGGTCGCCACTGCCCTGCTGTTGCTGGGCGGTTGTGAGCATCGCCAGGACCGGCCCGTCCAACTGCTCGTCGGCCGCCAGGCTGCCGGCCGAGCCGGAGGCCGGAATGCCGGTGGGCGCGGAACGACTGGCGCCGCTGGGCGGCATGTTGTAGCTGCCACCCAGCGGTGGCGTGGAGGCGCTGCTGGGCGGAGCCTGGTACTGGGTGCCGGTGCCGAGCGGAGCGCTGCTGATCGGCGCGGCGCCGGACTGCGCCGGGAAAGTCTGGATCGGTGCGGAATTGGCGCCCTGCGGCACCATCACCACCACGCCGGAGTCGCCGCCCTGGGGAATGCCCTGGGTGGCGGCGCCTTGCTGGGTACGCGGTACCTGGGTACGGGTGATGCGGAAACCGCCGCTTTCCTGGTTGGAAACCGGAGTGCCGGAATCCACCACCGGGATCGCCCCATGCTGCGGGCTGGCACAGCCCGCGAGCAGGGCACTGCCGGCAAGCGCGGCGAATACGAAAATCTTCTTCACGTCAGGTCCTCTCGGATCAATTCAGCCAGCCACGTACCCAGTCCATCACCTCGCCGGCGGGGTTCTGGCTCCCGCAGCCTGGGCCCTGGGCGGGCTCGCTGCCACGAATATAGGGCATCTGTACGGCATTCGGGCAATCCGCCGCCGAGCCCTGCCCGGTCTGCGCGTCGACCCAGGCCATCACCACGTTCTCCGGCATCGGCATTTCCAGCGATTGCGGATGCGCCTTGCGCATGAAGCTGGCCCACACCTGCAAGGCACCGGTGGCGCCGGTAAGCGGCGTCTTGCCGTTGTCGTCGCGACCGAGCCAGACCACAGCCTGGAGGTCGCCGCCGAAACCGGAGAACCAGCTATCGCGCGAGTCGTTGCTGGTGCCGGTCTTGCCGGCGAGGGTCAGCGACGACGGCAATTGACTGTACACCGAACGCCCGGTGCCTTCGCGCATGACCCGTTGCATGGCGTTCTGCACCAGGTAGACGGCGCCCGAGTCGAAGCGCTGTTCGACCTGGAACGGATAGCGCTTGAGCGGCTGGCCGTCGGCAGTGAGGACGCTGCGGATCCCCCGCAACGGCGTGTTGAAGCCGCCGCTGGCGATGGTCTGGTACATGGTGGCGACCTCCATCGGACTGAGCGAACCGGCGCCCAGCAGCATCGACGGATAGGCCGGCCAGTCACGGTTGATACCCAGCCGGGCGACGGTCTGCAGCACGTTGGGCACACCGACGTCGAGGCCGAGCTTGGCGGTGGACAGGTTGTAGGAGTTTGCCAGGCCCTGGTACAGGAAGATCGTGCCATGCGAGCGCCGGTCGTAGTTCTGCGGTCGCCAGACCTGGCCGTCCTGGCCTTTCACCGCGAAGGGCTCGTCCTGTACCCAGGTGGTCAGGGTGTACTTGCTCGGCCGCTCGAGAGCGGTCAGGTAGACCGCCGGCTTGATCAGCGAACCGATCGGCCGCACCGCGTCCAGGGCCCGGTTGAAGCCGGCGAAGCGCGGGTCGCGACTGCCGATCAGGGCCTGGATCTCACCGGTTTCCGGATTGGTCACGACCATCGCCGCCTCGACCTGGTCGACCCCCTTGCGCCCACTGAGACGCTTGAGCGTTTCGTTGACGGAGGTCTCGGCCTTCTCCTGCAGGATCGGATCGAAGCTGGTGAAGATGCGCAGCCCTTCCTCGGTCAGGTCCTCGTCGCGGTAGTCCTGGCGCAACTGGCGCTTGACCAGGTCGAGGAAGGCCGGATAGGAGCTGTCGGCCATGCTGCCCTGCCGGGTCACGCCGAGCGGGCGCTGCTTGGCGGCGTCGACTTCCTGCTGGGTCGCCACGCCCTGCTCGGCGAGCACGTCGAGCACCAGGTTGCGCCGCGCCAGCGCACGATCCGGGTAACGCCGCGGGTTGAAGTAGGACGGTCCCTTGACCATGCCGACCAGCAGCGCCACCTGGTCGAGCTTGAGCTCGGCCAGCGGCTGGCTGAAGAAATACTGGCTGGCCAGGCCGAAGCCATGGATCGCTCGTTGCCCATCCTGGCCGAGGAACACCTCGTTGAGATAGGACTCGAGGATGTCGCGCTTGTCGTAGTGCAGCTCCAGCAGCACCGCCATCATCGCTTCGTTGATCTTGCGGCTCAGGCTGCGTTCGTTGCTCAGGAAGAAGTTCTTCACCAACTGCTGGGTCAGGGTGCTGCCGCCCTGGCGCAACTGGCCGGCCGTGGTGTTGACCCACACCGCCCGCGCCACGGACTTCAGCGACACACCATGGTGGTTCCAGAAGTCGCGATCCTCGACCGCGACCAGGGTGTCGATCAGGTAGGTCGGCACCTGGTCGAGCTTGACCAGGATGCGATCCTCATGGTGCGCCGGATACAAGCCGCCGATCAGCAGCGGCTCAAGGCGCGCCACCGCCAGTTCCTTGCCGTTGGCCTGGCTCAGCCCGCTGACGTAGTTGCCGTTGAAGCGCACGCGCACGCGCTGGGCCGGTTCCGCGCCTTCGTAGAACTGGAAGCCACGGGTATTGAGTTCGACCGCGCTGGCCGCCACCGATACGGTTCCAGGGCCGCTCACGCTGGGCTCGCGACGGTAGCCGAGGGCGTCGAGTTCGCGCAGGAAGTCTTCCCTGCTCAGCTTCAGGCCGTTGAACAGCTCCAGCGGGCGGGCATAGACCTTCGCCGGGATGGTCCAGCGCCGGCCGGAGAATTTCTCCTGCACCACGGCATCGAGATAGATGGCGAAGCCGGCGAGGAGCACCAGGCCGACGAGGCCGAGCTTGAGAGCCCAGCCGAGCCATTTGTTCAGGCCGGGTGCCGGGCGTGCTTTGCTGTTACGGGAACGGGGGGATCGGGGACGCGTCATGGCGGCGCATTATACGTACTTTATCCACAGCGGACAGACACCGCATCGGCGGCATCCACGGTCTGCGCGGCCCCGGTGGATAGACGCGGCGGCAGCGCGGCGCATTCGACCGGCGATCCGGCAAATGGTTGCTATCCGCCAGCGAGGTTTGCACTGTCACCCCTTCCCGCCATAATGCGGGTTTTCGCATATTTCAGAGGCAAGGATATCCCGTGAGCCAGACCCTGATCGCCGCCCTGCAGAACCCGGCCCTCTACCCCCACCCGGTGGAGCGCTTCGAGGTCATCGAGACGCACATCTCCTGGGTCCTGTTGACCGGTCCCTACGCCTACAAGATCAAGAAGCCGATGGATTTCGGCTTTCTCGATTTCACCAGCCTGGACAAGCGCCGCTTCTATTGCAACGAAGAGCTGCGCCTGAACCAGCGCCTCACCGACGATCTCTACCTGGAGGTCCTGCCGATCACCGGCAGCGAAGAGGCGCCGCGGATCGGCGGCGACGGCGAGGCAATCGAATACCTGCTGAAGATGCGCCAGTTCCCGCAGGACAACCTGCTGGCGGCAATCCAGGGCCGCGGCGAACTGTCCAACCAGCATATTGACGAACTGGCCGAGCAGATCGCGCACTTCCACCAGAACACTCCGAAGGTGCCGCTGGAGCACCCGCTGGGCACCGCCGAGTCCTGCATGGCGCCGGTGCGGCAGAATTTCGAGCAGGTTCGCCCGCTGCTCAAGGACAAGGCCGACCTGCAACAGCTGGATGCCCTCGAAGCCTGGGCGGAAAGCAGCTTCGAACGCCTGCTGCCGGTGCTCCAGGAGCGCAAGGCGAAGGGCTTCATCCGCGAATGCCACGGCGACATCCACCTGGGCAACGCCGCGCTGATCGACGGCAAGGTAGTGCTGTTCGACTGCATCGAATTCAACGAACCGTTCCGCTTCACCGATGTCTGCGCCGACTTCGCCTTCCTCGCGATGGACCTGGAAGATCGCGGCCTGAAGTGCCACGCTCGACGCTTCGTCAGCCTCTATCTGGAACACACCGGCGACTACCAGGCCCTGGAACTGCTGAACTTCTACAAGGCCTACCGCGCCATGGTCCGCGCCAAGGTCGCGCTGTTCAGCCTCGGCTACCAGACCGATGCCGTGCAGCGCGCCGCGACCCTGCGCCAGTACCGCAACTACGCCAACCTGGCGGAAAGCTACAGCGCCATTCCCTCGCGCTTCCTGGCGGTCACCCATGGTGTCTCCGCGGTCGGCAAGAGCCAGGTGGCCATGCGTCTGGTGGAGGCTCTGGGCGCCGTGCGCCTGCGCTCGGATATCGAACGCAAGCGTCTGTTCGGCGAGCAGCCGGAACACGACAGGGGCCAGTTCGCCGCCGGCATCTATAGCAGCCAGGCCAGCGAAGCGACCTATGCGCACCTTCACCAGTTGGCCGCGAAGATCCTCCAGGCCGGCTATCCGGTGGTGATCGATGCCGCCTACCTGAAGCAGAATCAGCGCCAGGCCGCTTGCCACATCGCGGAAGAAACCGGCGTGCCGTTCCTGATCCTCGACTGCCAGGCGCCCGAAGCGGTGATCGCCGGCTGGCTTGCGCAACGCCAGGCGGAAGGCAAGGATCCGTCCGACGCGACTCTCGACGTGATCCGCACCCAGCAGGCTACCCGCGAGCCGCTGACAGCGGCGGAGACGGTCCAGAGCAAGCGCGTAGACACCCACGACGCGGCCAGCCTCGACGGGCTGGTCGACGGCATTCGCCAGCGCCTGCCCGGTCTCTGAACGAACTGCCATGCCGCCCGCCCCTCCAGGGCGGGCGCCGTGCCGCTGCTCTTCTATACTCACGGCGAGCCTTCTGCACAGGACGCCGCCCATGAACTCGCCCCGTCAGCTCGACTCGCCGCTCTACCAACTGCTCCACGCCGAAGACATCGAAGGCTTCAACCGACAGAAGCCGGCCGACGGCTGGATCGACCTGGCCGGCGGCGACTTCCGCGGCCTCGACCTGCGTCTGCTGGATGCCGCCCGCGTCGACTTCAGCGATGCCTATTTCCGCGGCGCCGACCTGCGCGGCGTGGATCTGCGCGAGGCGCGCCTGGAGGGCGCCAGCCTGGCCCATGCGCAGATATCCGGTACGTATTTCCCGTTG
Source organism: Pseudomonas sp. TZ252 (assembly GCF_056110345.1). Taxonomy (NCBI): domain Bacteria; kingdom Pseudomonadati; phylum Pseudomonadota; class Gammaproteobacteria; order Pseudomonadales; family Pseudomonadaceae; genus Pseudomonas; species Pseudomonas sp. TZ252. The sequence continues at coordinate 1,467,665 of NZ_CM148566.1, forward strand.
CGCCTGGCGCCGGACGAGATCCGCATGTCGGTGAACTTCGGCACCCGCCTGCGCTACCTGCCGGAGCCCTGAGAAGCGGAAGGACCACGCCAGGCCACGTTTTGCCGGGAGGCCGCTACACTTCTGGCAGGTACCCGGCCGGCTGAGGATCGGTCCCGGACCGCCTACGCCGGATCGTAAGGGCGAAGGTCGCTCGCGTCGGCCATCTCGCTCCATCGCGCCGGCCCTGTCGGCTCCGGACCGGTTCCAGGCAGTTCCGCGCCATCACGCTTCTGAGCGGCATCGCAAGGACCGACGATGAACGACGAACTGCTGAACCTGAAAAACCTCGGGAAAACCTCGACCCAATGGTTGCATGCCGTGGGTATCCACAGCGCCACCGATCTGCGTCGGCTCGGCTCGGTGGGAGCCTATCGCGCGGTCCGCGCGCGCGGCTTCCGAGCCTCGAAAGTCTTGCTCTATGCCATCGAAGGCGCACTCCTCGACGTTCACTGGAACGAGCTGTCCCCAGACCACAAGGCCGCACTGCTCGGCGAGCTGGAGACTTTCCCCGTGCGAAACAAGAGCTAGCTCACACCTGCCACGGGAAGATATTTACTCCCCCCGGGCGCCCACCTATCGTCTCGTGGACGTTCGTACCTCCTCTCCCGACCAGGCAGCTCAAGGAAATGGCCATGTATCTACTCGGCGAGCAACCGGCTTATGCCGACCAATTGATCAATCGCCTGCAGGGAATCCCTCACCGCTTGCTCGAAGGCCTGGCACCCAGCGGCCCCGCCCTGGAACTGGAACGTAGCGACGACCTGGAACGCGAGCTGCCCGCCGACCAGGTATTCCTGGTGGAAAGCGGCCTGCTGCATGCGCTGGTCGACGAACGCCCACTGTTCTACCTCCAGGAAGGCGACCTCCTCGGCCTTCGACGCGGACTCGAGCTCCCCGCCTGCCGGCATGCCAACGAAGAGCCGATCCGCCTGCTGCCCTATTCGCGCGATGCGCTGCTCCAGCACATCCATGCTGACCAGGAACGTCAGGAACTGCTATTGCAGTACCTGATCGGACAGACTGCCCTGCTCGGCGATGCGCTGGCGCACCTGAAGCAGCCGGAAGTCCGCCCGGCCACCGGCTTCCGCCACTTCGCCGCGGGCGAGGCGCTGATCCGCCAGGGCGACGATGCGGATCATGTGTTCATCATCATCGAGGGGCATGCCGAAGCGCTGGTGGACGGCCAGAAAGTCGGCGATGTGCAGAAGGACGAGATCTTCGGCGCCATGGCCGTGTTCACTCGCGAGAAACGCAGCGCCACGGTGGTCGCCAGCGAACCCTGCACGGTGATGGTGATTCCCAAGGAGCAGTTCCTCGGCCTTATGCAGAACAACCCGCGAATCGCCCATAGCCTGATCGAAGGCATGGCCCGGCGGATAGACCTGCTTAACCGGGAAGTGACCCAGCTGCGCCTGCGCCGCAGCGCCTGAGGCCCATTCCAGAGGGCTCGCGACTAGCTAGCAGAAAAGTTTGGCGAAAGCGTTTGACATGGAAATGAGAATCATTATTATGTCACTCAACTGGTCGCGAGATCAGCCGGTAAGCTGAGAGACCCACGCAGTCGGACTCTTCAGATTATCTCCTCATCAGGCTAATCACGGTTTTTGACCCGGCACTTTGCCGGGTCTTTTTTTGCCTGCGATTCGGCCGGAGACGACCGTTCATCGGCTGGCGATGGAATGAATGAGAATCGGCTTGACCTGATAATGAGAATAGTTATTATTACATCAACTGGTCGCGAGGCCAGCAGGTAAGCTGAGAGACCAAGCAGTCGGACTCTTCAGATTATCTCCTCATCAGGCTAATCACGGTTTCGACCCGGCACTTTGCCGGGTCTTTTTTTGCCCGCGAAAACGTAGCGCGATACGCGGCTCCAGGCCTCGCGCCCTTCCTTCAACGTGCCTTCTTCATCTCCGCGCAATAGTCCTTGTCCGGCTGTGCCGGCGTGTACCAGGCGTAGTCGGCCTCACGCGTCGTTACCGCCTGCCCGGCCTCGACCAGCATCAGTACCTGCGCGCCCTTCTCCGCACCAAGGTCGCGCAGGTGGACCGGTACGCCGAGGTCGCGTCGGGCGTGGAAGCTGCCGGCGACGAGCATCGCCGGCAGTGGCGCATCGCGAAGACGCTCGGCCATGCGGCGGTCGCGTTGCTGCTGGACGGCGAGCATCGCCGGCAATTGATCGTCGGGAAGCATGCCGCAGTGGGATTCGCGAATCTGCGCAAGCAGCGGCAGGCGCACGCTGTCACGCCTGGAGGCCGTTCCGGGAAGCGGCGGTCGCTCCCTGTAGATGCGCATGATCTCGCTCCGCTGGAGGTTCGCCGCCAGCAACGGCGCGGGTTGCGCAACCGCCCAGGACACCAGGGGTCCGTACTGCGTCCAGTCCCAACCTTTCTGCCAGTCCAGGGCCTCCTCCAGGTTCGCCACCGGCTTGCCGTTCCCGAGTTGTGCGCGGACCGCATCCACCCGTGGTTGCTGGCCGGGATCGAGCATTTCCAGCAGCAGGCTGCCCTGCGCCCGGTATTCGCCCAGGGCCTGCGCCAGCCACAGCTCCACGGCATGATGATCGGGATTGTCGTGCTTCTCGCCGACGATCACTCGCGGCGCGGCCGCCAGGCGTGCGACCAGTTGCTGCGGGCTCAGCGTCACGCCGCTGCGCAATTCGACGATTCGTCCCGTCTGCGGATCGTCGCGCCCTTCCGCGCTCTGCCAATCAGGCAGCGGCGGCAGTTGGGACTGGCAGCCGCCCAGCAGCAGACAGAAAGCGAACAGGCGAATGCGCATGGCGACTCCTTCAACGGGCGACGATCAGCGGATGACCTCGCTCGGGATGACGCTGGACCAGGACCTCGAGGCCGAACACCGCGCGCAACGGCTCGGGGCGCAGGACTTCCTCGGGCGTACCGAGCAGGTGCGGGCGACCATTCTGCAACAGCAGCAGGCGGTCGCAATAGCGCGCGGCCAGGTTGAGATCGTGGAGGATCACCAGCACCGAGGCACCGCGGCGGGCGAAATCATGCACCGCCTGCAGGGTGGTGTGCTGGTGCAGCGGGTCGAGCGCCGAGGTCGGTTCGTCGAGCAGCAGCACCTGCCCCGGCTCGCCCGGCCACAGCTGCGCCAGCACCCGCGCCAGGTGCACGCGCTGGCGTTCGCCGCCGGACAGCGCCAGGTAGCTGCGCCCGGCCAGATGGCTGGCGTCGGCCGCCGCCAAGGCCTCGGCGACGATCTGCACATCGCGCTCGCGGCCGCTGGAATGGGGCAGCCGACCGAAGCCGACCACCGCCTCCACCGGAAAGGCGAAGCCCAGCGACGAACTCTGCGGCAGCACCGCCAGGCGCTGCGCGCGAGCGACGCCCGGCCAGTCGTCGAGGCCGCGCTCGTCGAGCAGCACCAGCCCTTCGGCCGGCTCCAGTTCGCCACAGAGAGCGCCAAGCAAGGTGCTCTTGCCAGCGCCGTTGGGGCCGAGTACGCCGAGCATCTCGCCAGGCCGCAGCTCCAGTTCGAGGCCTTCCAGTACAGTCTTTCCGCCACGGCGGATGGACAGGTTCTCCACGCGCAGCATCAGGCCCGCCCCCGCAATAGCAGATAAAGGAAGAACGGCGCGCCGATCAGTGCCGTGACGATGCCGATCGGCAACTCCGCCGGAGCCAGCGCCAGGCGCGCCAGCAGGTCGGCAAGCAGCAGGAGAATGGCGCCGGCCATCATCGAGGCCGGCAGCAACGTCCGATGATCCGGACCGGCAACCAGACGGATCAGGTGCGGCACCACCAGGCCGATGAAGCCGATCATCCCCGCCGCCGCCACTGCGGCGCCGACGCCAAGGGCAGTGCAAAGCACCAGTTCGGCCTTCAATCGCTCGACGTCGAAGCCCAGGTGACGGGCCTCGGACTCGCCGAGCAGCAGTGCGTTCAGCGCATCTGCCCGGCGCGGTAGCCAGCAGGCCACCAGCAGCGCCACCAGCAGCAGCGGCCAGAGTCGTGGGTAGCTGGCGCCGTTCAGGCTGCCCAGGTTCCAGAAGGTCAGGGTACGCAAGGTGGCGTCATCGGCGAGATAGGTAAACAGTCCGATCACCGCGCCGGACAGCGCGGTCAAGGCGATCCCTGCCAGCAACATGGTGGCCACGCTGGTCTGGCCATCGCGGCGGCCAAGTCGATAGACCAGCCAGGTCACCCCCAGGCCGCCGCCGAAGGCGCACAGCGACAGCAGGTAGGGCGCGAGGAACGCCGGCAAGCCACCCAGCGAGGCGCCGAACACGATGGCCAGCGCCGCGCCGAGGGCCGCGCCGCTGGACACCCCGACCAGCCCTGGATCGGCCAGCGGGTTGCGGAACAGGCCCTGCATCGCCACCCCGGACAGCGCCAGCACCGCGCCCACGGCCAGGCCGAGCAGGGTCCGCGGCAGGCGGATCTGGCCGAGGATCATTTCCGCCTGGGCCAGGCCCGTTCCATCGAGCGGCAGCCCGGCCAGGCGCAGCGCGGCGCGCAGGGTATCGCCCAGCGGCAGGCTGACGGGACCGAGGGCGAGGGACAACCAGAGGACCAACACGAGCGAAATCCCCAGCGCACCGAACAGCGCGCGGGGGCGAACAACCGATTTCAATGGGCGGCTTCCGTACTCAGCGGTTTCGCGGAAGGATAAAAGGCTGCGGAGAGAGCCGCCAGGCCATCCGGCAGGCGCGGACCGAGGCCGCCCACCAGGAGCGTCGGGTCAAGCACCAGCAGACGCCCGTCACGCGCCGCGCGGGTCGCGGCGAGGCCGGGGTTCTGCTTGAGCAGCGCGGCACGCGCCGCATCACCTTCGAGGCTGCGGTCGGCGATCACCACCGCGACCGGATCGAGCGCTGCCAGGGCTTCCACCGAGATCGGCTTGTAACCCTCATGGGTAGCCAGGTTGCGTGCTCCGGCCCGGTTCAGGACCCAATCGCCGCCGGTATTGCGCCCGGCTACCAGCAACTGACCGCCGGCGTTGCCGATCACCAGCAGGACGCCCGGGGCCGGCTGGCTCTTCTGCGCGGCCGCGATCCAGTCCGCCTGGCGCCGCAGCCGCTGACGATAGTCAAGTTCGGCGGCCTCGGCGCGCTGGGGCACGCCGAGCCAGTCGCCGAGCTTCTTCAGGTTGCTTTCCAGTGCCTCCAGATCCGGCTTGGCGGAGAGGGTCTCGACCCGCACGCCGGCGCCTTCGAGCTGCTTGAGTACCGGCGGAGGCCCCATTTCCTCGGTGCCGATGAGGATATCCGGACGTAACGCCAGCACGCCCTCGGCAGCCAGTTGGCGCTGGTAGCCGACGCTCGGCAACTGTTTCAGCGCCTGCGGATGCTGGCTGGTGGTGTCCACCCCGACCAGCTTGCTCTCGCCGCCCAGCGCCACCACCCATTCGCTCAGCGAGCCGCCCGCGCTCACCCAGCGTTGCGGCAGCTCGGCGGCCTGGGCCATGCCGGTGCCGAGCAGGATGCCCAGCGCCAACCCGTTGAATAGTCGATCGATACGCATGATCTCTCCTCAGAGCGCCTTGAAGGATTCGGCCAGTTCGCGCCAGTCGTCGCGCTCGGGCTCGCCGGGCTTGCGCGCGCCGAACAGTTGCACGATCAGTTCGCCGTCGGCGTCGAAGGCCTCCCAGCTGGTTACGATGCCATCGGTGCTCGGCTTGCGCACCCGCCAAAGCTCGGCGATGCCGGTGGTCTTCAGGTGCAGGTTGAATTCCGGATCGAGCACGTTGAACCAGTCGTCCAGCCACTTCAGGTTGCACACAGGCCCGGTATGGATCTGGATGCAGTGGGCGTTGCCGACGAACACCATGATCGGCAATCCGCTTTCGGCCGCCGCTTCGAAGAGTTTCGCCAGGTCGCCATTATCCAGGCGCTCGGCCCATTCGCCGCCAGCCAGGCGCAGCGCCTGGGTGCGCTGCGCGCCATGCTTCTTCAGCAGGGCGTGGAAATGATGGGTGTCCTTCAACGCGGCCCAGCCTTCGCGCAAGGCGGCGGCATCGATCTGCGCATCGACGAGCGTCGCAGCCGGTGCGCGGGGTTCGCGCAGGGCCAGCGCGGCATCCTGCTCGGCAGCCCGCAGGCGCTCGACCAGCGGTTCCCAGGCGCGGACGTCGCTGGCCTCGGTAAGGAACACCTTGTGCACCGCCACGCCCTGCTGGTCGAACACCTGGATGCTGCGCTGGGTACCCCGCGTTGTCTCCTCGGCAATGGCGAAGACGGCGTTCCAACCCCCCAGGAACAGGCGCAGGTCGATATCCGGCGAGACCACCAGGCCCATCTGCCCATTGGCAGAGACCGTCACTTCGCGATACGGCCCCTTGCGTTCGTGGACGCAATGCTCGTTGCGGGTCAGCGCCATGATCGGCCCCAGTTCGCCGAGCGCCGGCAGCAAGGCGGCCCAGTCCGGCCGCAGGCGCACGGCATCGATGCCGACCCGGCTGGCGACCAGCTCGCCTTCGCTGACCTGCAACAGCGCGGCGGCGTCGCGCGCGCGTAGCTGCGGTCGCTCGGCGCGCAGGTCCTGCCAGGCGCGGTAAAGCTCGGCAGGGGAATGGGAAAGGCTGGGAGTGCTGCTCATCGACGGTTCCTCGGGCATATCCGGTTCGGTCGCGCTACGCGCAAAAACAGGTGAACTTTGCCATAAAACGCACATCTGAATCCATTTGATAATTATTTGCATTAGCGTTTTTCTGGCAGTACCTTGTGCGCCCGACGTCCCCCTGGCTATTCGCCACCGGCCCGACCCAAGGAGTCCCACATGCCGCTCTCCCCGCCCTTCGCCCTGCGCCCCTGCCTGGCCCTGCTGTTGCTCAGCCCTTCCCTGGCCCTGGCGGGGAACGCCGTCCCGCTGACCCCGACCACCATCACCGCCACCCGTACCGAGCAGGCAGTGGATTCGGTGCCAAGCACCGTCAGCGTGCAGACCCGCGAACAACTGGACCGGCAGAACGTCAACAACATCAAGGAACTGGTGCGCTACGAACCGGGAGTCTCGGTCGGCGGCGCCGGCCAGCGTGCCGGGATCACCGGCTACAACATCCGCGGCATCGACGGGAACCGCATCCTTACGCAGATCGACGGGGTCGAACTGCCCAACGACTTCTTCAGCGGCCCCTACGCGCAGACCCACCGCAACTACGTCGATCCGGACATCGTAAAGCGCGTGGAAATCCTTCGCGGCCCGGCCTCGGCGCTGTACGGCAGCAACGCCATCGGCGGCGCGGTGAGCTACTTCACCCTCGACCCGTCGGACATCATCAAGGACGGCAAGGACGTCGGCGCCCGGCTGAAGGCCGGCTACGAGTCGGCAAGCCACTCCTGGCTGACCTCGGCCACCGTCGCCGGCCGCGCCGACGACTTCGACGGCCTGCTGCATTATGGCTACCGCCAGGGCCACGAGACCGAATCCAACGGCGGCCACGGCGGTACCGGGCTCTCGCGCAGCGAAGCCAACCCGGAAGACGCCGACAGCTACAGCCTGCTCGGCAAGCTGGGCTGGAACTACGCCGAGGGCAGCCGCTTCGGGCTGGTCTTCGAGAAGTACAAGAGCGACGTCGATACCGACCAGAAGAGCGCCTATGGCGGCCCGTACGACAAGGGCAAGCCGGCCATCCCACCGAGCATGCTTCCGGGCGGCATGTACCAGTGGCGCAAGGGCAACGACACCCTGACTCGCGAGCGCTACGGCCTGGAGCACCATTTCCTGCTCGACAGCCCGGTCGCCGATCGCATCCAGTGGAGCCTGAACTACCAGTTGGCGAAGACCGACCAGGCGACCCGCGAGTTCTACTACCCGATCACCCGCAAGGTCCTGCGTACCCGCGACACTACCTACAAGGAACGCCTGTGGGTCTTCGACAGCCAGTTGGACAAGAGCTTCGCCATCGGCGAGACCGAGCACCTGCTGAGCTACGGGATCAATCTCAAGCACCAGAAGGTCACCGGCATGCGCAGCGGCACCGGCACCAACCTGGACACCGGCGCGGACAGCCCGCGCGATGCCCTGGAACGCAGCAGCGACTTTCCCGATCCGACGGTGAAGACCTACGCCCTGTTCGCCCAGGACAGCATCAGCTGGAACGACTGGACCTTCACTCCCGGCCTGCGTTACGACTACACGCGCATGGAGCCGCACATCACCGACGAGTTCCTGCGCACCATGAAGCAGAGCCAGAACACCGCGGTCGACGAGTCGGACAAGAAATGGCACCGGGTTTCGCCCAAGTTCGGCGTGACCTACGACTTCGCCCAGCACTACACCTGGTACGGCCAATACGCCCAGGGCTTCCGCACGCCCACTGCCAAGGCGCTGTACGGTCGATTCGAGAACCTGCAGGCGGGCTACCACATCGAGCCTAACCCCAACCTCAAGCCGGAAAAGAGCCAGAGCTTCGAGACCGGGTTGCGCGGCAAGTTCGACGAAGGCAGCTTCGGCGTAGCGGTGTTCTACAACAAATATCGCGACTTCATCGACGAAGACGCCCTGAATACCGATAGCACCGGCGGCAACGGCCAGACCTTCCAGTCCAACAACATCGAGCGTGCGGTGATCAAGGGCGTCGAACTCAAGGGCCGCCTGGAGCTGGGCGCCTTCGGCGCGCCGCAGGGACTCTACACCCAGGGCAGCGTGGCCTACGCCTACGGTCGCAACAAGGACAACGGCGAGCCGATCAACAGCGTCAACCCACTCACCGGAGTGTTCGGCCTGGGCTACGACGAAGCAGACGGCAACTACGGCGGACTGCTCAGCTGGACCCTGGTCAAACGCAAGGACCGCGTCGACGACAGCACCTTCCACACCCCAGATGGCACCGCCAGCCAGTTCAAGACCCCGGGCTTCGGCGTCCTCGACCTCAGCGCCTACTACAGGCTGAGCAAGGACCTGACCCTCAACGCCGGTCTCTACAATCTGACCGACAAGAAATACTGGCTGTGGGATGACGTGCGCGGCTACGACAGCGTCGGCGAGGCTTCGGCGCTGGCCCCGGCCAACATCGACCGGCTGTCCCAGCCAGGCCGTAATTTCGCGGTCAACCTGGTCTGGGACATCTGACCCGTTACCCCTTCGCACACGGAAGTGCCCCCATACCCAGCGCCTGGCCATGCCGGGCGCTTTCCATGCCACAGGTGAAAGCCGTCCTCCGGATCAGGGATAATGATCCCGGCAAACGGAGCGCCCATGATCCACCTGTGTCCCTCTTCCCATCTCGCCGAAGGCAACAGCCGCGGCTTCCTCGTCGATGAGCGGCGGCTGTTCGCGGTGCGTCGCGACGGCCGCGCCTACATCTACCTGAACCGCTGCCCGCATCGCGGCATCCCGTTGGAGTGGCAGCCCGATGCCTTCCTCGACGACAGCGCCAGCCTGATCCGTTGCGCCAGCCACGGCGCGCTGTTCCTCATCGAGTCCGGCGAGTGCGTCGCCGGCCCCTGCGCTGGCGAGCGCTTGCGCGCCCTGCCCTGCCGGGAAGACGCCGAAGGCCTCTGGGTGGAGCTGGACGACTGACCCAACGGGGGATGGGCGGCAAGCCGCGAGGCAACGGCTAGGCTTGCGGCACAAAGATAAAAAAGAGGAAGGAACGCGCCATGCGCCGATTCAGCCTGCGCTTCGTCCTGCTGCTCCTGTTCGGCCTGCTGCTCTATGCCTGCCGCAATGAACCGGGCCCCGTACGGCTCGCCCCTGGCGTAACAGCGGCGGATTACCGGACTTTCTTCATCCAGGCGGTACGCGCCGAGGGGCACCGCATCGACTTCGAGGAGCGTTTCGATACGGCCGTGCGCCGCGCCCTGGAGGCCAAGGGCTATCGCTACCAGGCGGAACACGGCGACCTGCGGGTGATCTACGCCCTCGGCCTGCAACGCCAGCCGGGCCTGGAAATGCGACCGGTGATCACCCAGGATGGCGTCTTCACCCAGACCCAACTGACCGAAGACACCGAGGCCAGGCTGGCGCTGCGCATCCTTGACGAAAGCAACGGCAGGGTCCTTCTGGAAAGCGTGCTGAGCCGCCAGCTGCACGATCCGGCGCTGACCCAGGAAGCGTTCGACCGCGGCGTCGCGCAATTGCTGAAGGACTTCCTGAGTCGCAGTCAACCTTGAATGTCACAGGCCGTCGAAGTCGTCCTCGCGGCGCTCGGTGTTCTCGCCGGGCGTCGACAGCCGGGGCGGCCGCCGTTGCAGCCACCACAGGGCGGCGATCCCCAGGGCAGCCATTGCGCCGCGGAACAGCAAGCCGAACAGGTTGCCGTCGGCCTCCATCCCGCCCTCGATCCAGGCAATCAATAGCCGCGACAGAGTCAGGATCGATTGCAGCAGCACTACCAGGATCAACGCCGGCTGCACCAGCGAAGCCCGGCGCAGGGCGAACAGCAGGAACAACGCCAGGGCGAACTGATGGCCGCCATAGAACACCCGCGCATCGCTGACCGCCGAAGGCTCCATCAGCAGCATGCCACTGAGATTGGCCATCTCGTAGGGACGCACCCAGTACAGCACTCCCAGCGCGCCCCATACCAGCGCCTGAACCAGCAAAACCAAACGGGCGAAGAGCATCCCCTTTCTCCTCGGGCCTGTTGCCCCCAGCGGTCAGTTCGACACCGGCGGCGAACGCCCCGGCAACCCTAAGGACAGCAGACCCAAACCGCGCCGACGAGTTCGCTGCGACAATCCGTCCCTGCCCAACGGCAACCCGGCGCGGCGGGCAGCGCATCGCTTCGTCACAAGTGGATACAGCTCACCGGCTGGGTGGCGGCGGGTGCCAGCGGTATGCTCCCGGCATTCGCTCGCAGCAAGGAGAATCCCATGCGCCGCTTCGCACCCCTGGCCGTCCTGGCCGCCACCCTGCTCCACGGTTCCCTGGTCCAGGCCGCCGAACCGCTGGCCATCGACGTCCACCGCGACGCCAACTGCGGCTGCTGCAAGGACTGGATCAAGCACCTCGAAGCCAACGGTTTCGAGGTCACCGACCATGTGGAAGCAGACATGAGCGCAGTCAAGAGCCGTCTCGGCGTGCCCTACAGCATGGGCTCCTGTCATACCGGAGTGATCGACGGCAAGTTCGTCGAAGGCCACGTGCCGGCAGCCGACATCCTCAAGCTGCGCGAACGCGCCGACCTGGTCGGCGCCGCCGTACCGGGCATGCGGGTCGGCTCGCCGGGCATGGAAATGGGCGACCGCCAGGACGCCTACCAGGTCGTCGGCCTGACCAGGAGCGGCCAGGCCTCGGTACTGGCGGAGTACCCGGGACGCTAACGAAAACGCCGTTTTCCCCAGGGAAAACGGCGTTTTTCCTTGTAGCAGGACGTGAGGATCACTCCGCCAGGCTATCGACCTTCCTCTGCGGCGACAGCAGCCCGTCGGCGCGGAACATCGCCTTGATCCCGCGCACCGCCTGGCGCAGGCGGTCGCGGTTCTCGATCAGGGCGAAACGCACATGATCGTCGCCGTAGTCGCCGAAGCCGATCCCCGGCGACACCGAGACCTTGGCGTCCTGCAACAGCTTCTTGGCGAACTCCAGCGAGCCCAGATGCGCGTAGGGCTCGGGGATCTTCGCCCAGACGTACATCGAGGCCTTCGGGTTCTCCACCATCCAGCCGGCCTCGCGCAGCCCCTTCACCAGGACGTCGCGGCGCTGCTGGTACTGCCGGGCGATATCGCGGACGCACTGCTGGTCGCCTTCCAGAGCGGCAATGGCCGCCACCTGCAGGGGCGTGAAGGTGCCGTAGTCGTGGTAGCTCTTGATCCGCGCCAGGGCCGAGACCAGCTCGGGATTGCCGACCATGAAGCCGATCCGCCAGCCGGCCATGTTGTAGCTCTTCGACAGGGTGAAGAACTCCACGGCGATATCCTTGGCACCCGGTACCTGCATGATTGACGGCGCTTTCCAGCCGTCGTAGACGATGTCTGCATAGGCCAGGTCGTGCACGACCATCACGTCGTACTGCTTGGCCAGCGCCACCACGCGCTCGAAGAAGTCCAGCTCGACGCACTGCGCGGTAGGGTTGGAGGGGAAGCCGAGAATCATCATGCGCGGCTTGGGAATCGATTCGCGGATCGCCCGTTCCAGCTCGTTGAAGAAATCGATGCCCGGCACCAGCGGCACCGAGCGCACCTGAGCGCCGGCGATCACCGCACCGTAGATGTGGATCGGATAGCTCGGGTTGGGCACGAGGATGGTGTCGCCATGGTCGAGGGTCGCCAGCATCAGGTGCGCGAGGCCTTCCTTGGAGCCGATGGTGACGATGGCTTCGCTTTCCGGGTCGATCTGCACGTCGTAGCGGTCACGGTACCAGTGCGAGATGGCCCGGCGCAGGCGCGGGATGCCACGCGAGGTGGAGTAGCCATGGGTGTCTTCGCGCTGGGCGACGGTGCAGAGCTTCTCGACGATATGCGGCGGGGTCGGCCCGTCGGGATTGCCCATGCTCAGGTCGATGATGTCCTCGCCACGGCGACGAGCGGCCATCTTCAGTTCGGCGGTGATATTGAAAACGTAGGGGGGAAGGCGGTCGATGCGCGCGAAACGGCGCGCAGGGCGTGATTCAGCCATGCTGTCCTCGGAGTAACGTAAGCGCCCGGAACCGTCCGAGCGACGCCGACCGCTGCGGCGGCCTGGAAAGCGCCAGCCAGGCGCTTTCTTGTCGGCGAACATAAAGGCCGATAGGCTGCTTGTCGAGTCCCCCCTCGCGTTTTTCATTCCATTTCACAGGAAAAGGCCCATGTCCCGACGCTACTGGCAACTCGATGTGTTCGCCGAGCGTCCGCTCACCGGCAACGGCCTGGCCGTATTCGACGACGCCAGCGCCCTCGATGACGCCGCCATGCAGGCCTGGACCCGCGAACTGCGCCAGTTCGAGTCGATCTTCCTGCTGCCGGGCGACGACCCACGGGCCTTCCGCGCACGGATCTTCACCCTGGAGGAAGAACTGCCGTTCGCCGGCCACCCGCTGCTCGGCGCCGCCGCCCTGCTTCATCACCTGCGCGGCGGCGACAACGAACAGCACTGGACGCTGCACCTGGCCAGCAAGTCGGTGGCCCTGCGCAGCGTGCGGGCGGGCAGCGGTTTCTACGCCGAGATGGACCAGGGCCGCGCCGAATTCGGCGCCACCCCGGACGCCGGGACCTGCCGCTGGTTCGCCGAAGCCTTCTCGCTATCGGCCAACGACCTGTCCGGGCATCCGCCGCGGGTGGTGAGCACCGGCCTGCCCTACCTGCTCCTGCCGGTGACCGCCGAGGCACTGGGTCGAGCCCGTCAGGTCAACGATTTGCAAGAAGCCCTGGATAAACTCGGCGCGGCGTTTGTCTATCTGCTCGACGTCGACGGGCGCGAGGGCCGCACCTGGGACAACCTGGGGCTGGTGGAAGACGTGGCTACCGGCAGCGCTGCCGGTCCGGTCGCCGCCTACCTGGTGGAATACGGGCTTGCCGCGCGCGGCGAACCCTTCGTCCTGCACCAGGGACGCTTCCTCGACCGGCCGAGCCGGCTCGACGTCCAGGTCGCGACAGACGGCGGCGTCAGGGTCGGCGGCCACGTCCAACTGCTCGCCCGCGCCGAGCTGCTGACCTCGGCCTGACGGTCGGGGTGGCGCTGGCGGCGGACGACGACAACACTGAAGAAGCGAAACGTACAGGAGAACCGCCATGCTCTGGCGCAAAGGACGACGCAGTGACAACGTGATTGATGCCCGGGGCGAAGGAGGCGCAGGCGGCGGTGGCGGCATGCGCATCGGCGGCAAGGGCCTCAGCCTGGGTGGGGTGGCCATCGTGGTGGTGGTCGGCCTGCTGATGGGCCAGGATCCGATGCAGATCCTCGGGTCGCTGCTCGGCCAGATGGACAGCCCGGCGCCGGCCACCCAGCAGCAGGCCGGCGGTCGGGCCCCGGCGGCCAACGACGAGCAGAGCGAGTTCGTCCGCTCGATCCTCGGCGACACCGAGGACACCTGGGAACAGATCTTCGCCAGCGGCCAGGCACAATACCAACAGCCCAAGCTGGTGCTGTTCAGCAATGGGGTGAATTCCGCCTGCGGCTTCGCCTCGTCGGCCACCGGGCCGTTCTACTGTCCGGCCGACCACCGGGTCTACCTCGACCTGGAGTTCTTCCGCGAGATGGAACAGCGCTTCTCCGCCGCCGGCGACTTCGCCCAGGCCTATGTGATCGCCCACGAGGTCGGCCACCACGTGCAGAACCTGATGGGCATCTCGGCCAAGATCAACGCAGCCCGCCAGCGCGGCGCGCGCATGGAGGGCGCCAACGGCCTGTCGGTACGCCAGGAACTGCAGGCGGACTGCTTCGCCGGGGTCTGGGCCAACCGTGCACAGCAGCGGCTGAACTGGCTGGAGCCGGGCGACATCGAGGAAGCCCTGAACGCCGCCAACGCCATCGGCGACGATCGCCTGCAACGCCAGGGCCGCGGCATGGTGGTGCCGGACTCCTTCACCCATGGCTCCTCGGCGCAACGCATGCGCTGGTTCAAGACCGGCTTCGAGAGCGGCTCGCCGGCCAGTTGCGATACCTTCAAGGCCCAGACGCTCTGAGCCTCGCCGCCAGCCGGGCGCTTAGCGCCCCGGCTGGCTTCCCAACGCATTCAACTGATCGGCCAGTTCCCTGGCCTCGTAGGCCGAAGCCAACCCGTTGAGATAGACCTTGCCGTTGCGGATCGGCTCGCGCACCCGCGGCGCCAGGCGCAGGCGCCCGTCCACCAGTACCGCTAGAGTACGCCCCCGGGCCTCGCCGGTCAGCGCGGCCAGGCGGCGGGCGGCCGGTTCGGTGAAGGTGACTTCGACGCCGGGTCGACCGTTCTGGTCGTACAGGACCTCGGCGCGGAGTACGTCAGCCTGGGTCAGGCTGGGCTTCAGCGCCACCAGCATGGCCTTGCCCTGCGGGTCGGCCAGGGTGCGGAACGCGGCGGAAGGCGTGCTGGCGGTGGCATAGACCCCGAAGCTGTGCTGCGGGATCGGCAGCGGATCGCTGGCGCAGGCGGCCAGCAGCAGCGCCAGGCCCAGCGGAAGGAATGCGAGTTTCGAGCGTTTCATGATGAGGTACTGCAGAAAACCTGGGCGGAGCGTCCGTCCGGACGCCAACGCCTATGTTAACGCCGCCCGCGCCGGGCGGGCGAGCAGGCCCTTCCGCGAGGCGACGATCGACTAGACTGGCGGAAATTCACCCCTCTCCCGCGAACTGGTATGATGCGCGCCTTTTCGAGCCGTATGAACCCCACGCAGGCCGCCGCGAGGCCCCTGGCGTGCGTGGGTCGTTTCATGCGGCTCGCGCATTTTCGGGACTCAGCCGTCTGCCGGGATCGTTCGCGATACCGCGCCGACGAGACAGCGATGCAACGCCCGCCACGCGGAAATTCGGTTTTCCCTGGTCGGCGGCTGGCGCCATGGGGATCGTTGCAGAGCACATTCAGGGGAATCCAACATGCTGGAAAAGCTGTTTCAACTAAAGGCGCACAACACCACGGTGCGCACCGAGATCCTGGCGGGGATCACCACCTTCCTGACCATGGCCTACATCCTCTTCGTCAACCCGAGCATCCTCGGCGAGACCGGCATGGACAAGGGCGCGGTGTTCGTCGCCACCTGCCTGGCAGCGGCCATCGGCTCGACCATCATGGGCCTGATCGCCAACTACCCGATCGCCCTGGCCCCCGGCATGGGCCTCAACGCCTTCTTCACCTACACCGTGGTGCTGCACATGGGCCACAGCTGGCAGGTCGCGCTGGGCGCAGTGTTCATTTCCGCCACCATGTTCTTCCTGCTGTCGATCTTTCGCATCCGCGAATGGATCATCAACAGCATCCCCCTGCCGCTGCGCTCGGCGATCGCCGCCGGCATCGGCCTGTTCCTCGCACTGATTGCCCTGCAGAACGCCGGCATCGTGGTGGACAACCCGGCAACCCTGATCGGCATGGGCGACCTGACCAAGCCGGCACCGATCCTCGCCACCCTCGGCTTCATCCTGATCGTCGCCCTGGAGGCGCGTAGCGTCACCGGCGCGGTGCTGATCGGTATCCTGGTGGTCACCGCCATCGCCATCCTGCTCGGCGTGACCCAGTTCGGCGGCGTGGTCTCGATGCCGCCGTCGCTGGCGCCGACCTTCCTCCAACTGGACATCAAGGGCGCGCTGGACATCGGCCTGGTCAGCGTGATCTTCGCCTTCCTCTTCGTCGACCTGTTCGACAACTCCGGCACCCTGATCGGCGTCGCCAAGCGCGCCGGACTGATGGGCAAGGACGGCCACATGCCGAAGATGGGCCGCGCGCTGATCGCCGACAGTACCGCCGCCATGGGCGGCTCGCTGCTGGGCACCTCGACCACCACCAGCTACATCGAGTCCGCCGCGGGCGTCAGCGCCGGCGGCCGCACCGGCCTGACCGCCATCGTCGTCGCCATCCTGTTCCTCCTCGCGCTGTTCTTCGCCCCGCTGGCCGGCAGCGTACCGGCCTTCGCCACCGCCCCGGCGCTGCTCTTCGTCGCCGTGCTGATGGCCTCGGGCCTGGCAGAGATCGACTGGGAAGACATCACCGTCGCCGCGCCGGTGGTCGTCACCGCGCTGGCCATGCCGTTCACCTATTCGATCGCCACCGGCATCGCCTTCGGCTTCATTTCCTGGACCGCGATCAAGGTGCTGTCCGGGCGCTGGCGCGAACTGAACCCGGCGCTGGTGATCCTCTCCGTCCTGTTCGTGATCAAGCTGGGCTTCTTCAACGCATGAGCCGTCCACAGTTCGACCCCAGCGCCTACGCCGCGCAACTGGAAGACAAGAAGTCCCGCCTCGCCGGTTTGCTGGCCCCGTTCGCGGCACCCGCGCCGGAGGTCTTCGAGTCGCCGCGCGAGCATTACCGGCTGCGCGCCGAATTCCGCCTGTGGCGGGAAACCGGCAACGAGAAGCGTCACTACGCGATGTTCGAGCAGGGCGACAAGCACACGCCGATCCTGATCGAGGATTTCCCCATCGCCAGCCGCCGCATCAACGAACTGATGCCGCGCCTGAAGGCGGCCTGGGCCGACCCGGCGCTGGGCTTCAAGCTGTTCCAGGTGGAGTTTCTCACCACCCTGGCCGGCGACGCGCTGATCACCCTCTGCTACCACCGGCCGATCGACGACGCCTGGCGACAGGCAGCGGAAAAGCTCGCGGCGGAACTGGGCGTGAACTTGGTCGGGCGTTCGCGCGGCAAGCGCATCGTCGTCGGACGCGACTATGTGGAGGAGGAACTGTCGGTCGCCGGCCGGCGCTTCCGCTACCGCCAGCCCGAGGGGGCTTTCACCCAGCCCAACGGCGAGGTCAACCAGAAGATGCTCGGCTGGGCCTACGAGGCGCTCGGCCAGCGCGACGACGACCTGCTCGAACTGTACTGCGGCAACGGCAACTTCACCCTGCCCCTGGCCACCCGGGTACGCAAGGTGCTGGCCACCGAGATCAGCAAGTCCTCGGTCAATGCGGCGCTGGCCAACCTGGCCGACAACGCGGTGGACAACGTCAGCCTGGTGCGCCTGTCGGCCGAAGAGCTGACCCAGGCGCTGAACGAGGTTCGCCCGTTCCGCCGCCTGGCCGACATCGACCTGAAGAGCTACGCCTTCGGCAGTGTCTTCGTCGATCCGCCACGAGCCGGCATGGATCCGGACACCTGCGAGCTGACCCGGCGCGTCGAGCGCATCCTGTACATTTCGTGCAACCCGGAAACCCTGGCGCAGAACATCGCTCAACTGCACGACACGCACCGGATCAGCCGCTGCGCGCTGTTCGACCAGTTCCCCTACACCCACCACATGGAAAGCGGCGTCCTGCTCGAACGCCGCTGAGCGAGTGGCCGCGCCCCACGGCGCGGCCATGCCTCAGAGTCGCACCGGGAGGCGCCGCGCCAGGTGCAATCCTTCCGTCGTCACCTCGGCGCCATAGGCCAGCACCTCGACGCCCGCTTGCGCCGCCTCGCGCAACGCCTTGCCATAGGCTGGATCGATCTCGTCGGCGGGGCGCACCGCCTCGACCCCGGAAAGGTTCACGCAGTACAGCTGCACCGCGCGGATCCCCTCCCGCGCCAGCGCCGCCAGTTCGCGCAGGTGCTTGGCGCCGCGCAGCGTCACCGCGTCGGGAAAGGCCGCCACGGCGGTTTCGTCGAAGCCCAGGGTGACGCTCTTCACCTCGATGAACAGTGCGCCCGTGGGGTATTCCAGGCGAAAGTCGGCGCGACTGTTCTCCACGCCGTAGGCCACTTCCCGGCGCAGAGCGGTGAAACCGGCAAGCTCCGCGATGTCCCCGGCCAGCAGCGCCTCCTCTACCAGGCGATTGGCCCGCGCCGTGTTGACGCAGGCCAGGCGGCCCTGCGGGGTCTCGCTCAGCTCCCAGGTCCCCGGCAGCTTGCGCTTGGGGTCGTTGGAGCGGCTGAACCAGACCCGGCAGCCTTCGCTCATGCAATTGAGCATCGAACCGGTATTCGGACAGTGGATAGTCAGGCGCTCGCCGCCGGCGCTCTCGATATCGGCGAGGAAACGCTTGTAGCGACGCAGCAGGCGGCCTTCTTCCAGTGGCTGCTCGAAACGCATCAGGGCCGCCAGTTCTTCAGGCCGCGGGCGATCCGCTCCACCGCTTCCTGCAGGCGCGGCAGGTTCTGGGTATAGGCGAAACGCACGTGGTGGCCGGCCTGGTGGCGGCCGAAATCCAGCCCCGGAGTGAAGGCCACGTGCTCGGTCTCGATGAAGTGCTTGCAGAAGGCGTAGGCATCGCCGCCGAACGCACTGATATCGGCGTAGAGATAGAAGGCGCCTTCCGGCTCCACGGCGATTCCGAAACCCAGCTCGCGCAGGGCCGGCAGGAGGAAGTCGCGACGGCGGGCGAACTCTTCGCGACGCTCTTCGAGAATGGCAATGGTGGTCGGCTCGAAACAGGCCAGCGCGGCCTGCTGGGCCATGCTCGGCGCGCTGATGTAGAGGTTCTGCGCCAGCTTCTCCAGTTCAGGCACCGCCGCTGTCGGCGCCACCAGCCAGCCCAGGCGCCAGCCGGTCATGCCGAAATACTTGGAAAAACTATTCAGGACGAAAGCGTCGTCGTCGACTTCCAGCACCGACGCGGCGTCCACGCCATAGGTCAGGCCGTGATAGATCTCGTCCACCACCAGGTGCCCGCCGCGGGCCTTCAAGGCGCCCGACAGGCCGGCCAGTTCGTCGCGATCGAGCAGGGTCCCGGTCGGATTCGCCGGCGTCGCCACCAGAGCGCCTACACTGTCTGAATCCCAGTGCCGCTCGATGAGATCCGGTGTCAGTTGGTAACGGCTGTCCGGCCCCACCGGCACCAGTTGCGCGGCGCCTTCCACCAGGCGCAGGAAATGCCTGTTGCACGGGTAGCCCGGGTCGGCGAGCAACCAGTGGCGGCCGGGGTCGACCAGCAAGCTGCTGGCCAGCAGCAGGGCTCCGGAACCGCCCGGAGTGACCAGCACGCGCTGTGGGTCGAGGTCGACCCCGTAGCGTTCGCCGTAGAATTTCGCGATCGCCTCGCGCAGCGCCGGCAGGCCGCGGGCGGCGGTGTAGCGGGTATGCCCGGCGGCCAGGGCGGCGCGCCCGGCCTCGACGATCGGCTCGGCCGTGGTGAAGTCCGGCTCGCCGATCTCCAGGTGGATCACATCGTGGCCGGCGGCCTGCAACTCGTTGGCCCGCGCCAGCAGGGCCATGACATGGAAAGGCTCGATGGCCCGACTGCGCGCGCTATAGGAGGTAGCCATGGATATTCCGAACTTTGCGAGGAAAAACCGATTCTAACCAAGCCATTACGCGGGCGACACCAGCCTCGACAACCGGGAGTAGCGCCAAGGTTATCGTTCTGGTAAGTTCGCCCGCTTGCGACCGCGGGGCCGGAGAGCCGGCGAGGGAACCCTGCCGCGGACAGGATTAGCGAAAGTGAGAGGCGGCCATTCATGTCCACCAAAGCAAAACAACAGAGCAGCCAGCAGATGACCCGCGGCTTCGAACCCTATCAGGAAACCAAGGGCGAGGAGTACATGAGCGAGCGCATGCGCGCGCACTTCACCGCGATCCTGAACAAATGGAAACAGGAGCTGATGGAAGAAGTCGACCGTACCGTGCATCACATGCAGGACGAAGCGGCCAACTTCCCCGATCCGGCCGACCGCGCCAGCCAGGAAGAAGAATTCAGCCTGGAACTGCGCGCCCGCGACCGCGAGCGCAAGCTGATCAAGAAGATCGACGAGACCCTGCAACTGATCGAAGACGAAGAGTACGGCTGGTGCGACTCCTGCGGCGTCGAGATCGGCATCCGTCGCCTGGAGGCGCGCCCCACCGCGACCCTCTGCATCGACTGCAAGACCCTCGCGGAAATCCGCGAGAAGCAACTCGGCTCCTGAGCCGGACCGACGGGGCGCCAAGGCGCCCCGTTTCGTTTCCGCCGTTCCCCGCCGCACCGCTCGCGCCATGACCTCTTCCTATGTAGGCCGCTTCGCCCCGACGCCCAGCGGCTACCTGCACTTCGGTTCCCTGGTGGCGGCCGTCGCCTCCTACCTGGACGCGCGTGCCGTCGGCGGCCGCTGGCTGGTGCGCATGGAGGACCTCGACCCGCCCCGCGAAGTCCCGGGCGCCCAGCAGGCGATCCTGGAAACCCTGGAGCGCTACGGCTTCGAATGGGACGGCGCGGTGGAGCGGCAGAGCGAACGCCTCCCGGCCTACGCCGCAGTGGTCGAGCAACTGCTGCGCAGCGGACTGGCCTACGCCTGCACTTGCTCGCGCAAGCAGCTTGAGGGATTCGCCGGGATCTACCCGGGCTTCTGCCGCGATGCCGGGCACGCCCGCGAGGATGCGGCGATCCGCCTGCGCGTGCCGGAGCTGGAATATCGCTTCGTCGACCGCGTGCAGGGCGAAGTCCGCCAGCATCTCGGCCGCGAGGTCGGCGATTTCGTCATCCAGCGCCGCGATGGCTTCTACGCCTACCAACTGGCGGTGGTGCTGGACGACGCCTGGCAGGGCATCACCGACATCGTCCGCGGCGCCGACCTGCTCGACTCGACCCCGCGCCAGCTTTACCTCCAGGAATTGCTGGGGTTGAGCCAGCCGCGCTACCTGCACGTGCCGCTGATCGTCCAGCCGGACGGGCACAAGCTCGGCAAGTCCTACCGCTCCCCGCCACTGCCCGCCGAGCAGGCCGCCGCGCCGCTGACCCGCGCCCTGCGCGCGCTCGGCCAGCGGCCGCCGGCCGAACTGGCCCAGGCCAGCGCCAGCGAGGCGCTGGCCTGGGGCGTCGCGCACTGGGACGCCACGCGCATCCCGCGCTGCGCTACCCTTCCCGAGGAACGCCTGTAGCCCGCCCGGCGGCTTGCCGGCACCCACCCGCAGCCTGTAGCCTGCCGGCCCAAGCATGAGGGAAGCGGCATGTACATCTACCGACTGGTCCTGCTCCTGGTCGTGGGCATCTATCTCTTTTCCCCCGCCATCATGGACTGGTGGATCGATCCCAACGGCGCCTGGTACCGCCCGTACCTGCTGTGGCTGATCCTCATCGTGGTCACTTTCATCCTGCAGAGCCAGCGCGATGCTGACGAGCTTTAGCCTGACCCAGCTGATCCTGATCAGCGTCGCCTACCTCTCCACCCTCTTCGGCATCGCCTGGATCACCGAGCGCGGCTACGTGCCGCGCCGGCTGGTACGCCACCCGCTGGTCTACACCCTGTCGCTGGGCGTCTACGCCAGTGCCTGGGCGTTCTACGGCACGGTAGGCCTGGCCTACCAGTACGGCTACGGGTTCCTCGCCATCTACCTGGGGATTTCCGGGGCCTTCCTGCTCGCCCCGGTGCTGCTCTATCCGATCCTCCGGGTGACACGCGCCTACCAGCTGTCCTCGCTGGCCGACCTCTTCGCCTTCCGTTTCCGCAGTACCTGGGCCGGCGCCCTGACCACGCTGTTCATGCTGATCGGCGTGCTGCCGATGCTGGCCCTGCAGATCCAGGCGGTCACCGATTCGATCAGCATTCTCACCCGCGACCCGGCCCAGGAGCGGGTCGCGTTCGTCTTCTGCACCCTGATCACCCTGTTCGCGATCCTCTTCGGCGCTCGCCACATCGCCACCCGCGAACGCCACGAGGGACTGGTGTTCGCCATCGCCTTCGAGTCGCTGGTCAAGCTGGTGATGCTCGGCAGTATCGGCCTCTACGCCCTGTACGGCGTCTTCGGCGGGCCGGAAGGCCTGGAAGTCTGGCTGCTGCAGAACCAGACCGCGCTGACCACCCTGCACACGCCGCTGGCCGAGGGTCCATGGCGAACGCTGCTGCTGGTGTTCTTCGCCGCGGCCATCGTGATGCCGCACATGTTCCACATGATCTTCACCGAGAACCTCAACCCGCGCGCGCTGATTTCCGCCAGTTGGGGCCTGCCGCTGTTCCTGCTGCTGATGAGCCTTGCGGTACCGCCGATCCTCTGGGCCGGGCTGCGCCTCGGCGCCTCGACCACACCGGAGTACTACACCATCGGCCTCGGCCTGGCGGTGGACAGCCCGGCCCTGGCCCTGGCCGCCTTCATCGGCGGCATCTCCGCCGCCAGCGGGCTGACTATCGTGATGACCCTGGCGCTCTCGGGAATGGTCCTCAACCACCTGGTGCTGCCGCTCTACCAGCCGCCGGCGCAGGGCAACATCTACCGCTGGCTGAAATGGACCCGGCGCCTGCTGATCGTCGCCATCATCATGGCCAGCTACGCCTTCTACCTGCTGCTGGGCGCCGAACAGGACCTCTCCAACCTGGGCATAGTGTCCTTCGTCGCCACCCTGCAATTCCTTCCCGGCGCCCTCTCGGTGCTGTACTGGCCGACCGCCAACCGCCGTGGCTTCATCTCCGGGCTGATCGCCGGCATGCTGGTCTGGGCGATCACCATGCTGCTGCCCCTGATGGGGAACGTACAGGGCCTGTACCTGCCGCTGTTCGACGTGATCTACGTGCTGGACGATTCGAACTGGCACCTGGCGGCGCTGTCCTCGCTGGCGGCCAACGTGCTGGTATTCACCCTGGTGTCGCTGTTCACCGAGGCCAGCGACGAGGAAAAAGGCGCCGCCGAGGCCTGCGCGGTGGACAACGTACGCCGTCCGCAACGCCGCGAACTGTTCGCCGGTTCGCCGCAGGAGTTCGCCAGCCAGTTGGCCAAGCCGCTGGGCGCCAAGACCGCGCAGAAGGAGGTCGAGCAGGCCCTGCGCGATCTCCACCTGCCCTTCGACGAACGTCGCCCCTATGCCCTGCGTCGCTTGCGCGACCGCATCGAGGCGAACCTTTCCGGGCTGATGGGACCCAGTGTCGCCCAGGACATCGTGGAGACCTTCCTTCCCTACAAGACCAGCGAAGAAAGCTACGTCACCGAGGACATCCACTTCATCGAGAGCCGCCTGGAGGACTATCACTCCCGGCTGACTGGCCTGGCTGCCGAACTCGACACCTTGCGCCGCTACCACCGGCAGACCCTGCAAGACCTGCCGATGGGAGTCTGCTCCCTGGCCAAGGACCAGGAAGTGCTGATGTGGAACCGCGCCATCGAGGAACTCACCGGGGTCGGCGCGCAGAAGGTCGTCGGTTCGCGCCTGTCGGCCTTGCCCGAACCCTGGAAGGGCCTGCTGGAACGTTTCATCGACGCCCCCGACGAGCACCTGCACAAGCAGCGCCTGGTCTACGACGGCCACACCCGCTGGCTGAACCTGCACAAGGCGGCCATCGAGGAACCCCTGGCGCCGGGCAACAGCGGCCTGGTGCTACTGGTGGAAGACCTCACCGAAACCCAACTGTTGGAAGACAAGCTGGTCCACTCCGAGCGCCTGGCTTCCATCGGCCGCCTTGCCGCCGGGGTGGCCCACGAGATCGGCAATCCGATCACCGGCATCGCCTGCCTGGCGCAGAACCTGCGCGAGGAACGCGAAGGCGACGGCGAGCTGACCGAGATCAGCGAGCAGATCCTCGACCAGACCAAGCGCGTATCGCGCATCGTCCAGTCGTTGATGAGCTTCGCCCACTCCGGCAGCCACCTGCAGGCCCTGGAACCGGTGTGCCTGAGCGAAGTCGCCCAGGAGGCCATCGGACTGCTGTCGCTGAACCGGCGTAGCGTCGAAGTAGAGTTCTTCAACCTCTGCGATCCGGCGCACTGGGTCGAGGGCGACTCGCAGCGCCTGGCCCAGGTGCTGATCAACCTGCTCTCCAATGCTCGCGACGCCAGCCCGCCGGGCGGCGCGATCCGGGTCCGCAGCGAAGCCTCGGAACATACCGTGGACCTGGTCGTCGAGGACGAGGGCAGCGGCATTCCGAAGGCGATCATGGACCAGTTGTTCGAACCGTTCTTCACCACCAAGGACCCCGGCAAGGGGACCGGGCTCGGCCTCGCACTGGTCTATTCGATCGTGGAAGAGCATTATGGACAGATAACCATCGAGAGCCCGACGGATCACCAGCGAGAAGGCGGCACCCGCTTCCGCGTGACCCTGCCGCGGCACCCTGGCCCGACGGCCGAGCTGTAGACGAGCACGTCGAGAGAGCTGAATACATGGCACATATTCTGATCGTCGAAGACGAAACCATTATCCGATCTGCATTGCGACGCCTGCTGGAGCGCAACCAGTACCAGGTCAGCGAAGCCGGCTCGGTGCAGGAAGCCCAGGAGCGCTACACCATCCCCTCCTTCGACATGGTGGTCAGCGACCTGCGCCTGCCGGGCGCCCCCGGCACCGAACTGATCAAGCTCGCCGAAGGCATTCCGGTGCTGATCATGACCAGCTACGCCAGCCTGCGTTCGGCGGTGGATTCGATGAAGATGGGCGCGGTGGACTACATCGCCAAGCCTTTCGACCACGACGAAATGCTCCAGGCCGTGGCGCGCATCCTCAAGGACCGCCAGGAGAACCGCAGCGCGGCCCCGGTCTCCGCCAACGGCGGCAAGGCCGGCGGCGAGCGCGGCGCCAGCCCGGCGGCAGCCGACGGCGAGATAGGCATCATCGGCTCCTGTGCGCCGATGCAAGAGCTGTACAGCAAGATTCGCAAGGTCGCGCCGACCGACTCCACGGTACTGATCCAGGGCGAGTCCGGCACCGGCAAGGAACTGGTCGCCCGCGCCCTGCACAACCTGTCGAAGCGCGCCAAGGCGCCGCTGATCTCGGTGAACTGTGCGGCGATTCCGGAAACCCTGATCGAATCCGAGCTGTTCGGCCATGAAAAAGGCGCCTTCACCGGTGCCAGCGCCGGGCGCGCCGGGCTGGTCGAAGCGGCCGACGGCGGCACCCTGTTCCTCGACGAGATCGGCGAACTGCCGCTGGAGGCCCAGGCCCGCCTGCTGCGCGTATTGCAGGAAGGCGAGATCCGCCGGGTCGGCTCGGTGCAATCGCAGAAGGTCGACGTGCGCCTGATCGCCGCCACCCACCGCGACCTGAAAACCCTGGCCAAGACCGGGCAATTCCGCGAAGACCTCTATTACCGCCTGCATGTGATCTCGCTGAAGCTGCCCGCCCTGCGCGAGCGTGGCAACGACGTGATGGAGATCGCCCGCGCCTTTCTGGCTCGCCAGTGCACCCGGATGGGGCGCGCGCCGCTCAGCTTCGCCCACGACGCCGAACAGGCGATCCGCCATTACCCATGGCCGGGCAACGTGCGCGAACTGGAAAACGCCATCGAGCGGGCGGTGATCCTCAGCGAGAGCCAGGAAATCCACGCCGACCTGCTGGGTATCGATATCGAGCTGGACGACCTCGAGGACGACTTCGCCGCCGACCTCGGCCTCGGCCCGGCGGGCGCCGCGGCCAGCAACCACGAGCCCACCGAGGACCTTTCGCTGGAAGACTACTTCCAGCACTTCGTCCTCGAGCACCAGGACCACATGACCGAGACCGAGCTGGCCCGCAAGCTGGGCATCAGCCGCAAATGCCTGTGGGAACGCCGCCAGCGCCTGGGCATTCCGCGACGCAAATCAGGGGCCTCGGCCGACTCGTAACACCCTGCAACCTGTTACCGCAGACGTACCGCGTAACAGAAACCGGGTTCATCGGTAACGGGAACCCGGTTTTTTTGTGCCCTTCGCCGACCCACCGAAAACCTCAACCCCTTGATTTTACTGGGTTTCGAAAAACTGGCACGGCATCTGCTTATGTATTGGCACAACAACAATAACAAGCAACGACGAAGACAATAAAAACAACACGTAACGACTCCAGCACAACAAAAACAAAATCGCGGAGGCGCAGCTAACTGATTCTTTTGGAGAGGAGTTGCTGTCGGGACCCGTCCCGCAGCCAGTCGGAAGAAGAATAAAACTGCCTTGAGGCAGCGCACAGACTGGTTGGATCGCTCGACGATCATGGCAGCATCAGCGACCAAAGCAATCCGTTTGCTATTGAACTCCCAGCCTGGGAGATATCCCTGAAGCGACTGGCTCAAGGGACGGGTCGACAAACAAAAACAACAAGCCCGAAATCATAATAAAAACAAAGCACGCACCTACTTGGGGGGGAGCTTCGGCTCCCCCAGTAGCTTCACCCCCTCCCTCCGTTTTCCCCGTTTTTCCTTCGCCTTACACCATTTCCCCATCCAATGCTAGAATCCGCGCAGACTATGCGGCCATCCGCATGCCTTGCCAGATTCACCGCAGCCTTCCCGGCCCTCTCCCGCTTCGCGGGAACAGGATGTACGGCCCCTGTTCGTTTCTGTCAGGATGCATGGCGCAGTCGGTTCCGGCGCCCGGGACGCCCTGTGCGTCGCGGGGCCAAACATTCAACGGGTACAGAACACGCCTCGCCCGAGAGGTCCTGATAATGCCGCAGCATTACCCGACGTCCGTCCTGTTTGAGCAACGCAGGCGTGCAATCACCCACATCGTGCTCCCGATAACACATCCATGCTGAAAAAGCTGATCCAGACCATTCGTTCCCCCCTGCGCCGTCCGCGCGCCGTCCGTACAACCCCGGAAGTCATCGGTAACAACCAGCACTCCCTGCGCCGGGACCAGTTCAGCCGGAACGCCGTCAAGGTCGTCGAGATCCTCCAGCGGGCCGGCTACCAGGCCTACGTGGTCGGGGGCTGCGTACGCGACCAGATGCTCGGCATCGCTCCCAAGGACTTCGATGTCGCCACCAGCGCCACGCCGGAGCAGGTCCGCGCCGAATTCCGCAACGCGCGGATCATCGGCCGCCGCTTCAAACTGGTACACGTGCACTTCGGCCGCGAGATCATCGAGGTCGCCACCTTCCGCGCCCATCATCCGGAAGGCCAGGACGATGGCGATAGCCGCGCGTCCAGCAACGAAAGCGGCCGCATCCTGCGCGACAACGTCTATGGCAGCCTGGAAGACGACGCCCAGCGCCGCGACTTCACCATCAATGCCCTGTACTTCGACGTCACCAGCGAGCGGCTGCTGGACTACGCCAATGGCGTTCACGACATCCGCAATCGCCTGATCCGCCTGATCGGCGATCCGGAGCAGCGTTATCTGGAAGACCCGGTGCGGATGCTGCGGGCGGTACGTTTCGCCGCCAAGCTCGACTTCGAGATCGAGAAGCACAGCGCCGCGCCGATTCGCCGGCTGGCCCCGCTGCTGCGGGAAATCCCTTCGGCGCGCCTGTTCGACGAGGTGCTCAAGCTGTTCCTCGCCGGCCGGGCCGAGCGCACTTTCGAGCTGCTGGTCGAGTACGAACTGTTCGCGCCGCTGTTCCCGGCCAGCGCCAAGGCACTGCAGGCCAACCCCGACTACACCGGCAAGCTGATCCGCCAGGCCCTGGCCAATACCGATGCGCGAATTCGCCAGGGCAAGCCGGTAACCCCGGCCTTCCTCTTCGCCGCACTGCTCTGGCCGGCCCTGCCGGCACGCGTCGCGCAGTTGCAGGAGAAAGGCATGCCGGCCATCCCGGCGATGCAGGAAGCCGCCCACGAACTGATCAGCGAACAGTGCCAGCGGATCGCCATTCCCAAGCGTTTCACCCTGCCGATCCGCGAGATCTGGGATATGCAGGAACGTCTGCCGCGACGCCAGGGCAAGCGCGCCGACCTGCTCCTGGAAAACCCGCGCTTCCGCGCCGGCTACGACTTCCTCCTGCTGCGCGAAAGTGCCGGCGAGGAAACCGAAGGACTCGGCCAATGGTGGACCGATTACCAGGAAGTCAGCGACAGCGAGCGGCGCAACATGATCCGCGACCTGGTCAGCCAGGAAGACGGCAGCGCCCCGCGCAAGCGTCGCCGCGGCGGCAACAGCGGCCGTCGGCGCCGCGGGCCGCGCAAGGAAGGCAGCGGCGGAAGCGGCGAATGATCCAGCGCGTCTACGTGGCGCTGGGCAGCAACCTGGCCGAACCGCGCGAGCAGATCCAGGCTGCCCTCGATGCCTTCGAGCAGCTTCCCGAGACCCGCCTGGTCGCCGTCTCGCCGCTCTACATCAGCGACCCGCTCGGCCCCGCCGACCAGCCGCGCTTCGTCAACGGCGTGGCGGCCCTCGACACCAACCTGGCGCCGCTCGACCTGCTCGACGCCCTGCAGGCCATCGAACTGGAACAGGGGCGCGTCCGCGACCTGCGCTGGGGTCCGCGCACGCTCGACCTGGACATCCTGCTGTTCGGCGAACAATTGCTCGACCTGCCGCGCCTGAAGGTGCCGCACTACCACATGCAGGCGCGCGCTTTCGTGCTCTATCCCCTCGCCGATCTCGCCCCCGACCTGCGCCTGCCCGATGGCCGCCACCTGCCGGAGCTGCTCGCGGCCTGTCCGTTCGAGGGCATCGAACGCCTTCCGGGCGCCTGACCCTGCCTGCCCGCCGCTGCGCGGATACCTCGCGGCGGGCTCTTCACACTGTTACCGAAAAGCTGACGAAGGACGTCGCGGATGGGCGTACACTGCGCGCGCAACCGCAGGCGGCGCGGCGTTCGGCAGTGGCAGTAACGCCGTAACAATGCGGTAACACCTGCAATTGACTTCGAGCCACCCCATCCGGACTATAAGTGGCCGTTTGCCCCGCGCCGGCTCATCACCGGCCCAACGAGGAGCCTTTCCATGCCTGATGTAACCCTGACCACCCTGCAAGGGTTGAAGCAGAGCGGCGAGAAGATCGCCATGCTGACCTGCTACGACGCCACCTTCGCCCACACCGCCAGCCAGGCCGGCGTGGACGTGCTTCTGGTCGGAGATTCGCTCGGAATGGTATTGCAGGGTCACGACAGCACCCTGCCGGTCAGCAACGAGGAAATGGCCTATCACACGGCCTGCGTGAAACGCGGTAACAAAGGTTCCCTGATCGTCACCGACCTGGCCTTCGAATCCAGCCATTCCGTGGCCCAGACCCTTGCCGACGCGGTCCGCCTGATGCAGGCCGGCGCACACATGGTCAAGCTGGAGGGTGGGGCCTGGCTGGCGGAGCCGATCGCCCGCCTGGCACAGATGGGCGTGCCGGTCTGCGCGCATCTCGGCCTGACCCCGCAGGCGGTCAACCTGTTCGGCGGCTTCAAGGTCCAGGGCCGCCAGGAAACCCAGGCGCGCCAGTTGCGCGCCGATGCCATCGCCCTGGAGCAGGCCGGCGCCGCCATGCTGCTGCTGGAGTGCGTGCCCAGCGTGCTGGCCGAAGAGATCACCCAGGCGGTGAAGATCCCGGTGATCGGGATTGGCGCCGGTGCGGCGACCGATGGCCAGGTGCTAGTCATGCACGACATGCTCGGTCTCTCGCTGACCGGCCGCTCGCCCAAGTTCGTCAAGGATTTCATGCAAGGCCAGGAGAGCATCCCGGCCGCCATCGCGGCCTATGTCCGCGCCGTCAAGGACGTGTCCTTCCCCGCCGCCGAACACGGATTCAACGCATGAACACCGTCAAGACCGTCCGTGAACTGCGCGCCGCGGTGGCGCGCGCCCGCAGCGAAGGCAAGCGCATCGGCTTCGTGCCGACCATGGGCAACCTCCACGCCGGCCATGCCGCGCTGGTAAAGAAAGCCGGCGAACGCGCCGACTTCGTGGTCGTCAGCATCTTCGTCAACCCGCTGCAATTCGGCCCCAGCGAAGACCTCGACACATACCCGCGGACCCTCGCAGCCGACCAGGAACGCCTGCTCGAAGCCGGCTGCCACCTGCTGTTCACCCCGACCGTCGAGGAAATGTACCCCGACGGCATGGACGGGCAGACCCGCATCCATGTTCCCGGCGTCTCCGAAGGTCTTTGCGGCGCCAGTCGTCCCGGCCATTTCGAAGGCGTGGCGACCGTGGTCAGCAAGCTGCTGAACATGGTCCAGCCGGACCTCGCGCTGTTCGGCGAAAAGGATTTCCAGCAGTTGGCGGTGATCCGCAAGCTGGTCCGCGACCTCAACCTGCCGGTGCAGATCTTCGGCGAGCCGACGGTGCGCGCCGCCGATGGCCTCGCGTTGTCCTCGCGCAACGGTTACCTCAACGAGCAGCAGCGCGCCGCCGCCCCGGCGATCTACCGCACCCTGCGGCAGCTCGGCGAACGCATCCGCGCCGGCGCCGAGGACTTCCCGGCATTGCTCGCCGACGCCCGCCAGGCCCTGGAACAGGCCGGGCTGCGCCCCGACTACCTGGAAATCCGCGAGCCGATCAGCCTGCGCCCCGGGGTACCCGGCGACCGCCAACTGGTGATCCTGGTCGCCGCCTACCTGGGCAGTACCCGGCTGATCGACAACCTCTCAGTCCACCTCGATTGACGCATGCCGAGCCCCCGGTTCCCGGGGGCTTGAGCGCTCACCACGGACTCGCCATACTCTGCCGCCCCGCGCGGACCCGATAGGAGTCGCCCCATGCACGCCATCATGCTCAAAGCCAAGTTGCATCGCGCCGAAGTCACCCATGCCGTCCTCGACTACGAAGGCTCCTGCGCCATCGACGGCGATTGGCTGGACCTCTCCGGAATCCGCGAGTACGAACAGATCCAGATCTACAACGTCGACAACGGCGAGCGCTTCACCACCTATGCGATCCGCGCCGAGAACGGCTCGAAGATGATCTCGGTGAACGGCGCCGCGGCACACAAGGCCAAGGTCGGCGACCGCGTGATCATCTGCGCCTACGCACACTACAGCGAAGCCGAACTGGCCAGCCACAAGCCGCGCATGCTGTACATGGCGCCGGGCAACCAGCTCAGCCATACCAGCGAGGCGATTCCGATACAGGTCGCCTGACCTCGCCCCCTCTGGATAAAGCCCGGTTTCATCCGGGCTTTTTCATGTTCAAATAAGTGCGCCATCGAATTCCAACCAGAAGGTCAGCCATGAAGCACCACCTCACTCCGCTGGATGCCACGCAACTCGACAGTTGGCGCGCCCTGGCCGCCCATCGCCAGGAACTGCAGGACTTCAGGATGCGCCAGGCGTTCATCGACGATCCGGAACGCTTCAAGCGGTTTTCCTTCAGCGCCTGTGGGCTGTTCCTCGACTTTTCGAAGAACCTGATTCGCCAGGACACCATCGACCTGCTGGTGAAGCTGGCCGAGGAAGCACGGCTGAGCGACGCGATCCGGGCGATGTTCGACGGCGAGGCGATCAATGCCTCCGAGCGCCGGCCGGTACTGCATACCGCGCTGCGTCGACCGATCGGCGACAAGGTGCTGGTCGATGGCGTCGACGTGATGCCGGAAGTCCACCGCGTCCTGCACCAGATGACCGAGCTGGTGGGCTACGTGCACAACGGCCTGTGGCGCGGCTATACCGAAAAGCCGATCACCGACGTGGTGAACATCGGCATCGGCGGCTCCTTCCTCGGCCCGCAACTGGTATCCGAAGCCTTGCTGCCGTTCGCCCAGAAAGGCGTGCGCTGCCACTACCTGGCGAACATCGACGGTAGCGAGTTCCATGAACTGGCCAGCCGCCTGAACGCCGAGACCACCCTGTTCATCGTTTCCTCCAAGTCCTTCGGGACCCTGGAAACCCTGAAGAACGCCCAGGCCGCACGCGCCTGGTACCTGGCCCAGGGCGGCACCGAGGAAGAGCTTTACCGCCATTTCATCGCCGTCTCCAGCAACAAGGAAGCCGCGATCGCCTTCGGCATCCGCGAGGAAAACATCTTCCCCATGTGGGACTGGGTCGGCGGCCGCTACTCGCTGTGGTCGGCCATCGGCCTGCCGATCGCCATGTCCATCGGCATCTCCAACTTCAAGGAACTGCTGTCCGGCGCCTACAACATGGACCAGCATTTCCAGACCGCGCCGTTCGAACGCAACATCCCGGTGCTGCTCGGCCTGCTCGGCGTCTGGTACGGCGACTTCTGGGGCGCGAACAGCCACGCGATCCTGCCCTACGACTACTATCTGCGGAATATCACCGACCACCTGCAACAACTGGACATGGAATCCAACGGCAAGAGCGTGCGCCAGGACGGCACGCCGGTCACCAGCGGCACCGGGCCGGTGATCTGGGGTGGTGTCGGCTGCAACGGCCAGCACGCCTACCATCAGTTGCTGCACCAAGGCACCCAGTTGATCCCGGCGGACTTCATCGTCCCGGTGAGCAGCTACAACCCGGTGGCCGACCATCACCAGTGGCTGTACGCCAACTGCCTGTCGCAGAGCCAGGCGCTGATGCTCGGCAAGAGCCGCGAGGAGGCCGAGGCCGAACTGCGCGCCAAGGGCCTGCCGGAAGCCGAAGTGCAGCGCCTGGCGCCGCACAAGGTGATTCCGGGCAACCGACCGAGCAACACCCTGGTGGTCGAGCGCATCAGCGCCCGCCGCCTCGGCGCGCTGATCGCCATGTACGAGCACAAGGTCTACGTACAGAGCATCCTCTGGGGCATCAACGCCTTCGACCAATGGGGCGTGGAGCTTGGCAAGGAACTCGGCAAGGGTGTCTATTCGCGCCTGGTCGGCAGCGAGGAAACCCCGGCCGAGGACGCCTCGACCCAAGGCCTGATCGACTTCTTCCGCGGCCGCCATCGCGGCTGATCCGCCTCTCCCCAAAGCCCGGCCCTAGGCCGGGCTTTTTCATTCCGTCCGGCGATTGACCCCGGCGCCTTCCCCGCTCGCGCCTTTGGCACTTGAACATGGCTCTCGCCTGGCCCACCCTTGGTCGAACCTGGAGAGGGGCCGCGTGCGGTCTCTCGACACCTTGCGGAGCAGAAAAACAAAGGAAACCGCCATGTTCGAGATCAGCGTCCACCCGGTGCCGGACGCCGTCCGCCAGCGTGCCTACCTGAACGACGACGACTACCAGCGCCTGTACCGCCAATCCGTCGAGAACCCCGACGAGTTCTGGGGCGAGCAGGCCAAGGCCTTCCTCGATTGGTTCAAGCCCTGGCACAGCGTCCACCACGGCGACCTGAGGAAAGGCCAGGCCACCTGGTTCAAGGGCGGCCAGTTGAACGTCGCCTACAACTGCATCGATCGCCACCTGGAACGCCGCGGAGAACAGATCGCGATCGTCTGGGAAGGCGACAACCCCAGCGAATCCGCGCACATTACCTACCGCAAGCTGCACCACAACGTCTGCCGCCTGGCTAACGTGCTGAAGAGCCGCGGCGTGGAAAAGGGCGACCGGGTCTGCATCTACATGCCGATGATTCCCGAGGCCGCCTACGCCATGCTCGCCTGCGCCCGTATCGGGGCGGTGCACTCGGTGGTGTTCGGCGGCTTCTCGCCGGACTCGCTGCGCGACCGCATCCTCGATGCCGACTGCCGCACCGTGATCACCGCCGACGAGGGCGTGCGCGGCGGCAAGTACATCCCGCTGAAGCAGAATGTGGAAAAGGCACTGAAGGACTGCCCAGACGTCTCTACCGTGGTGGTGGTCGAGCGCACCCAGGGCGACATACCCTGGGTCGAAGGCCGCGACATCTGGTACCACGAGGCGCTCCACGCGGCCTCAGCCGACTGCCCGGCGGAAGCGATGGACGCCGAGGACCCGCTGTTCATCCTCTATACCTCCGGCAGCACCGGCAAGCCGAAGGGCGTGTTGCACACCACCGGGGGCTACCTGCTCGGCGCGGCGATGACCCACAAGTACGTGTTCGACTACCACGATGGCGACGTCTACTGGTGCACCGCCGACGTCGGCTGGGTCACCGGACACAGCTATATCGTCTACGGCCCGCTGGCCAACGGCGCCACCACCCTCATGTTCGAGGGCGTGCCCAACTACCCGGACGCCTCGCGCTTCTGGCAGGTGATCGACAAGCACCAGGTGAATATCTTCTACACCGCGCCGACCGCGATCCGCGCGCTGATGCGCGAAGGCGACGCCCCGGTCCGCCAGACCTCGCGCAGCAGCCTGCGCCTGCTCGGCTCGGTGGGCGAGCCGATCAACCCGGAGGCCTGGGAGTGGTACTACCAGGTGGTCGGCGAGAAGCGCTGCCCCATCGTCGATACCTGGTGGCAGACCGAGACCGGCAGCATCCTGATCACCCCGTTGCCCGGCGCCACTGCGCTAAAGCCAGGCTCGGCTACCCGCCCGTTCTTCGGCGTGCAACCCGTGCTGCTCGACGAGAAAGGCAAGGAAATCGACGGCGCGGGCAGCGGCGTACTGGCGATCAAGGCCAGTTGGCCGAGTCAGATCCGCAGCGTCTACGGCGACCACCAGCGGATGATCGACACCTACTTCAAGCCCTACCCCGGGTATTACTTCAGCGGCGACGGCGCGCGCCGCGACGAAGACGGCTACTACTGGATCACCGGCCGGGTCGACGACGTGATCAATGTCTCCGGACACCGGATCGGCACCGCCGAGGTCGAGAGCGCGCTGGTCCTGCACGATGCGGTGGCCGAGGCGGCAGTGGTCGGCTGCCCGCATGACGTGAAGGGCCAGGCCATCTACGCGTTCGTCACCCTGATGGCCGGCAGTCAGCCCAGCGAGGCGCTACAACAGGAATTGCTGGCCCTGGTCGGCAAGGAGATCGGCAGCTTCGCCAAGCCGGATCACCTGCAATGGGCGCCCAGCCTGCCGAAGACCCGCTCCGGCAAGATCATGCGGCGTATCCTGCGCAAGATCGCCTGCAACGAGCTGGACAGTCTCGGCGATACCTCGACCCTGGCCGATCCGGGAGTGGTGCAGGGGTTGATCGACAACCGCCTCAACCGCTGACCCGCGCAACCGTCCCGCCGCCCTGCGGCGCGGGACGGTTCCAGTCTCTCCGGCGCCTGGGTTAAGCTCGTGCCTGCCCTGTCGTAGCGAGCCCCCCATGGAAAGCGTCCGTCGCCATATCGAAAGCCAGGTGCTGAGCCTTACCGGGCTCGCCGTCGGCGGTGTCGACTTCGAGTCGCCGAAAGGCGATCCGGGCCTGTTCGGCCCCGATGCCGCCTGCTGGAAGGTCCACGGCGACTTCAGCAGCATGATGATCGGCGGCATCGGCGCGCTGCTCCTGCAGATGCTCCATCCGCTGGCCCTGGCGGGGGTGTGGGACCACTCCAATTTCCGCGACGACCTGCTCGGGCGCCTGCGTCGCACCGGTCAGTTCATCTCGGCCACCACCTACGGCCCGCTGGCCGATGCCGAGCGACTGATCGAGCGGGTCCGGCGCATCCACGAAAGCGTCATCGGCCAGTTGCCCGACGGCACGCCCTACTCCGCCAGCGACCCGGACCTGCTGACCTGGGTGCATGTCGCCGAGGTCAGCAGCTTTCTCAAGTCCTACCTGCGCTATCTCAATCCCGACCTGCCGGGCAGCGAGCAGGACCGTTACTACTCGGAAATCGCCCTGGTCGCCGAACGCCTCGGCGCCCGCGCGGTACCGCGCGACCGCCAGCAGATCGCCGCCTACCTGGAGGCGATGCGTCCACGCCTGCGTTGCGACGAACGCACCCGCGAAGTGGTGCGGATTCTCTTCAACGCACCAGCGCCCAGCACCCTGGCCAGGCCGTTCGGCGCGCTGATGCTGCGCGCAGGCGCCGAGCTGTTGCCGGAATGGGCCGGATCGATGCTCGACCTCCCGTTCAGTCCGCTGCAACGCCGCCTGATCCGCGGCAGCGTCAGGCGCAGCGTACCCTTGCTGCGCTGGGCGGTGCGCAACGCTTCGATGCATCGAGCCTGCCGGCGCATGGGTCTGCCGCCGGTGGGCCACTGAACTTTCGTGCCGTGACAGCAAGAATACCCGTCCAAAGGCTCTGAAACGGCGCGAATCACGGTCGGAACCTTGAGGCCGTGCCATACTCCAACGCACCGCTTAGAACGGAAAACGAAAGAGAGCCATGCCCAAAGGACTGAAACGCGCTGTCAGCGCCCTGCTGATCACCTTCCTCGTCTATTGCCTGCTGGGCTTTCTGCTCATACCCGGCATCGGGCTGCGCGTCGCCAACCAGCAACTGGCGCAATACGCCACCGTCCCCGCACATCTCGAACGTATCGAATTCAACCCCTTCAGCCTGGAATTGACCCTCTGGGGTCTGCGCCTGGGCGAGGAGAAGAACCCCCAGCTCGCCTTCCGCCGGCTGTACGCCAACCTGCAGCTGGACAGCCTGTGGAAACGCCAGCTGCACCTGGCCGACGTCGAGCTGGAAGGTCCGCATACCGAACTGCTGTTCGACGAGAAGGGCCAGCTCAACCTGGCCAGCCTGTTCAGGATCCCGCCGAGCGAATCGCCCGAGCCTGAACAGCCGAGCGACCCGTTCCCGCTGCGCATCGACCGCATCCAACTGGCCGAGGGCAGCCTGCACTTCCAGGACCTGCGACCGAGCGAGCCGGTGGACTTCAGCTTCGATCCGCTGGGCTTCGAGCTGCACAACCTCAGCACCCTGCCCGACGACGGCGCGAAGATGACCCTGGTCGCCACCGGCCCGAACGGCGGCCGCCTCGACTGGGAAGGCGACCTGACCCTGGTGCCGATCACGTCCAGGGGCCACCTGAGCGTCAAGGATATCCAGCTCAAGGCCTGGTGGCCCTATGTCCGCGACAATGCCCCGCTGGTGCTGGAGAACGGCGTGGTCAGCCTCTCCAGCGACTATCGCCTGGACCTGTCCAAGGACACCCAACTGCTGCTCGACAAGGCCGCGCTGAAACTCGCCGACTTCAGCATCAATTCGCCCCAGGGCAAGCCGCTGGCCAAGCTCGCCAGCCTCGACGTGGCCGCTACCACCCTGGACCTGGCCAAGCAGGAAGTGGTGCTCGGCGAAGTCCGTAGCCAGGGCCTGGAGGCCTGGGCCGCGCGCGAGAAGGACGGCCAGCTCGACTGGCAGAAACTGTTCGCCGACTTCACTCCGCCGCCACGCAAGGCGCCTGCACCCAAGCCGGCGGAAAACACCGATCCCGCCGCTGCCCCGACCGACGCGGCGAAGACCACCAGCGAACCGGCAACCGACGGTGCCGCCAAGGCAGCCGCGATAGCCTCGGGCGAAGCGAGCAAGGACAGGCCGGCGGAGAAGGACGCCAGCGTCGCCGAGACGGAAAGGGCAACGGACGACAAAGAGTCCGCCAAGGCCGCGGAAGGTGCTGCCGACAAGGTAGCCAAGCAAGAAACGAGCAAGGCTCCGAAGACCGGCAAGGCAACCGGGCAGGAAACGACCAAGACTGCGGAAATCGACAAGGCGGCCAGCGACTCTCCGCAACAGCTCGCCGACACTGCAAAGACGCCTCCGCCGGAAAGTACGAAAGCCGCCGCGGAGACGCCTGCCAAGCCCTGGCACATCGTCCTGCGCGACGCCCAGTTGCGCGGCTACAAGGCGCACCTGGTGGATCGCCAGCCGGCCACCGAGGTCCCGCTGGAAGTCGGCCCGCTGGACCTCGACCTGCAGAACGTCGACAGCCTCGGCAAGACCCCCTTCGACCTCAAGCTCAAGACCGGCCTCGGCAACCGCGGCCAGGTCCAGGCCAGCGGCCAGGTGGTGCTCGACCCGGTCAGCGCCAGGCTCAAGGTCAGTACCCGCGACATCGACCTGCGCGTGGCCCAGGCCTACATCTCGCCGTTCATCCGCCTGGAACTGCGCAGCGGCTT
This sequence comes from Pseudomonas sp. TZ252, assembly GCF_056110345.1. Classification (NCBI taxonomy): domain Bacteria; kingdom Pseudomonadati; phylum Pseudomonadota; class Gammaproteobacteria; order Pseudomonadales; family Pseudomonadaceae; genus Pseudomonas; species Pseudomonas sp. TZ252. The sequence continues at coordinate 1,505,519 of NZ_CM148566.1, forward strand.
CCTTGGCAGCGAGCTGGCGGTCGACCTGAAGAGCGTCGAGCCGCTGGCTTTCAGCGTCGACGGCAGCGCCGAAGTCAGCCAGTTGCATACCCTGGATACCATCAAGGACCGCGACTTCGTCAAATGGACCAAACTGACCCTCAACGGCCTCGCCTACCGGCACGAGGACAGCCTGTCGATCCAGAGCGTGTCCTTCGAGGAGCCCTACGCCCGCTTCATCATCAACGAAGATCGCAGCACCAACGTCAGCGAGCTGATCATCCCGCAACCGGCTAGTTCGTCCGGCAAGACCGCCGCCGAAAGCAAGAATGCGCCGGCGAGCAAGCCGCTGGGCATCCACATCGGCGGCGTACGGATCAACAACGGCTCGGCGAACTTCGCCGACCTGACCCTGATGCCGCCGTTCGGTACCGCCATCCAGCAGCTCAGCGGCGAAGTCGGCACCCTCGACACGCGCAACTCGCAGCCGGCCAAGGTGGACATCAAGGGCAAGGTCGACAAGTACGCACCGGTGACCATCGCCGGCGAACTGGACCCATTCGACCCGCTGAAGAAGCTCGACATCACCACCAGCTTCAAGCGCGTCGAGCTGACCACCCTGACGCCCTATTCCGGCAAGTTCGCCGGCTACCGCATCCGTAAGGGGCGACTCAACCTGGACCTGCACTACCAGATCGAACGTAGCCAACTGAAGGCGGAAAACAAGGTCCTGCTGGAAGGCCTGCAACTCGGCGAGAAGGTCGACAGCCCGGATGCTGTGGACCTGCCGGTGAAGCTGGCGGTAGCCCTGCTCAAGGACACCAAGGGCAACATCGATATCCAGTTGCCGGTGGCCGGTGATCTGAACAACCCGGAGTTCAGCGTCATGCCGATCGTCTGGCAGACCCTGCGCAACCTGGTCCTGCGCGCCGTGCAGGCGCCGTTCAAGTTCATCGCCGGCCTCGCCGCCGGCGGTAACGAGGATCTCGGCACGGTACCCTTCGCCGCGGGCAGCGACGAGCTGACGCCAGAAGCCCAGGCCAACCTCGACAAGCTCGCCGATGCGCTCAAGGAGCGGCCGGCGCTGCGCCTGGAAGTGGAAGGCGTGGCCTCCGCCGCGGCTGACGGTCCCTCGATCGGCGCCAAGCGTCTCGAACTGGAATACCAGAACACCTACTACCGCATGCTCCAGCGTCGCGGCGACAAGGTACCGAGCGACGCCAAGCAGCTCGAGGTGCCGGAGAACATGCAGGCACCGCTGCTCGAAGGCATCTACCGGACCCGCCTGAAGCAGCAGCCACCGGCCGAGTGGAAGGAACTGGACAGCGACGAACGCACCGCGAAGATGCGCGAAGCGGTGATCGCTTCCTGGGCCAAGAGCCAGGTGCTGCTGCGCCAGATCGGCCAGGCCCGGGCCACCCGGATCAAGGATTACCTGGTGGAGAAAGGCCAGTTGCCGGACGATCGCATCTACTTGATCGACGTCAGTTTCGCCGAAGGCGAAGACAAGGGTAATGTCGACACCCAACTGCACCTGGATAGCGAGTGATACCTTGCACAAGCGATTCGCCGCCCTCGCGGCCCCCCTGCTCTACCTTGCCTGCGCGAGCGCGCAGGCCGACACCATGCGTTGCGGCAGTGCGCTGGTCAGCGTCGGCGACCGGGCCTTCGAAGTACAGCAAAAGTGCGGCGATCCGGATCACCGCGACGACGTCGGCTATACCCTGGGCAGCTACGATCGGCGGGAATTCAAGGTCGAGGAGTGGGTGTACGGCCCGCGCAACGGCGTGACCTACATCCTGACCTTCGAAGCCAACAAGCTGAAACGCATCGAGTTCAAGCGTTGAATCGCTCGCTTCCGCGCACCGGGCTGGTGGCGTTGCTGTCCCTGCTGCCGTTGGCACATGCTCAGGCCGATTCGCTGCGTTGCGGCAGCCGCCTGGTGAGTACCGGCGACAGCAGCGCCGACGTCCTTGCGCGCTGCGGCGAGCCACGCAGCCGCGACAGCCTGGGTTATCGCGAGGTCGTCGGGGAATGGGGCAAGCGCTACGAGGTCGAGGTCCAGGAATGGGTCTATGGCCCATGGAACGGCATGCTGTATTTCGTCCGTTTCGAGGGCAACCGCCTCAGCGCCATCCAGAGCCGGCGCGGCGACTGAATCCAGCGCCCATGAAAAAGCCCCGCCGGGCAATCCCGGCGGGGCTTCTTTCTACCTGTTCACAGGCGGTCGCTGAAGTCGCGAACTTCCTGTTCAGCCCTTTCCTTGGACCAGCCATAGCGTTCCTGCAGCTTGCCGACCAGGTATTCGGCATGTCCGTCGGCAGCCTGGAGATCGTCGTCGGTCAGATCGCCCCAACGCTCCTTGATCTTGCCGGTGAGTTGCTTCCACTTACCTTTGATCACATCGGAATTCATCGGTCTTCCTCCTGGTGACGAGGGAAAAGGGATCGTTCGGCCCGGGCGCTTACTCGACCGATTTCAGGCCATCGGCGGAAACGGCTTTCACGCCCTTGATGCCCTTGGCGGTCTCGATCGCCAGGTCACGCTCGGCATCGCTCTTCACGTTGCCGGAAAGGGAAACCACACCTTTGTTGGTCTCGACCTTGATATCGACGCCACTGACATTCTTGTTGGCGATCAGGCTGGATTTCACCTTGCTGGTGATCCAGGTATCGGAAACCGCTTCTTCGGTTTTCTGCATAGTGTCGTTGGCCGCCAGGCTGATGGGTTGGGCAGCGAACGCATTGGCCATCGAGAAGCTCAGAGCAGTGGCAGTAGCAGCGGCAATAGCGAGTTTGCTGAATTTCATTGCGGTTTCTCCTATGGATTTCGAAAAACTGCAGCCATTCCTGGCGTCAGTTGCATAGTAGATATCGCAAGCGCTGTGCCAGTTTTCCTCTAAAATAAAATCTTTTAAAAACAATAAGTTAAAAAACAGGCTGGAAGCGAGACGGTTGCAGAATGCCGAATTGGCGATGACAGGGCTTGCAAAATGCAAGGATTCACCCCCTTCGCCGAGAAGCGTGTCGCGGAAACGAAAACAGGGCCCGAGGGCCCTGTTTTCATCGATCACGACTCGACTTACACGCCGGAAGCTTCGGCGGCAGCCACGTCCTTGATCGACAGCTTGATGCGGCCACGGTTGTCCACGTCGAGCACCAGGACCTTCACTTCCTGGCCTTCCTGCAGCACGTCGGTGACCTTGTCGATGCGCTTGTCGCTGATCTGCGAGATATGCACCAGGCCGTCCTTGCCCGGCAGGATGTTGACGAAGGCACCGAAGTCGACGATGCGCTCCACCTTGCCGACATAGATCTTGCCGATCTCGGCTTCCGCGGTGATCGCCAGGACGCGCAGCTTGGCGGCCTCGGCGGCTTCCTTGGTTTCGCCGTAGATCTTCACGCTGCCATCGTCCTCGATGTCGATCGAGGCCTTGGTCTCTTCGCAGATACCACGGATGGTCGCGCCGCCCTTGCCGATGACGTCGCGGATCTTGTCCGAGTCGATCTTCATCTGCAGCATGGTCGGGGCGTTCTCGGACAGCTCGGCGCGCGGCTTGGCGATGACCTGGTTCATCTGGCCGAGGATGTTCAGGCGAGCTTCCAGGGCCTGGCCCAGGGCGATCTCCATGATCTCTTCGGTGATACCGTTGATCTTGATGTCCATCTGCAGGGCGGTGACGCCCTTGTCGGTACCGGCAACCTTGAAGTCCATGTCGCCCAGGTGGTCTTCGTCACCGAGGATGTCGGTCAGGACGGCGAACTTCTCGCCTTCCTTGACCAGGCCCATGGCGATACCGGCGACCGGCGCCTTGACCGGCACACCGGCATCCATCAGCGCCAGGGAGGCGCCGCACACGGAGGCCATCGAGCTGGAACCGTTGGACTCGGTGATCTCGGAAACCACGCGAATGGTGTAGGGGAACTCGTCCTGGGTCGGCAGCATGGCGGCGACGCCACGACGGGCCAGACGGCCATGGCCGATTTCACGACGACCCGGGCTGCCCATGCGGCCGCACTCGCCTACCGAGAACGGCGGGAAGTTGTAGTGCAGCATGAAGGCGTCCTTGCGCTCGCCTTCCAGGGTATCCAGCAACTGGGCATCGCGCGCGGTGCCGAGGGTCGCGACGACCAGGGCCTGGGTTTCGCCACGGGTGAACAGCGCGGAACCGTGGGTCTTGCCGAGCACGCCGACTTCGATGCGCAGCGGACGCACGGTACGGGTGTCACGACCGTCGATACGCGGCTTGCCGTTGACGATGTTCTCGCGAACGGTGCGGTATTCCAGCAGGCCGAATACGTCCTTGACCTCGGAAGCCGGGAACTTGCCCTCTTCCTCGCCGGCGAACAGGGCCACGGCCTGATCGCGCAGCTCGCCCAGACGGTTGTAGCGGTCCTGCTTGATGGTGATGGTATAGGCCTGGGAGATCGCTTCGCCCAGCTCTGCCTTGATGGCGTTAACCAGCACGGTGTTTTCCGCCGGGGCTTTCCAGTCCCAGGCCGGCTTGCCAGCTTCGGCGGCCAGCTCCTTGACGGCACGGATCACCGCCTGGAACTCGTCGTGGGCGAACAGCACGGCACCGAGCATCTGGTCTTCGGTCAGTTCGTCGGCCTCGGACTCCACCATCAGCACGGCGTCTTCGGTACCGGCCACGACCATGTCGAGGCTGGAACTCTGCAGTTGCTCGTAGGTGGGGTTGAGGATGTAGCCGATTTCCGGGTGGAAACCGACGCGGGCGGCGCCGATCGGGCCGGCGAACGGAATGCCGGAGATCGCCAGGGCGGCGGAGGTACCGATCATCGCGGCGATGTCCGGATCGGACTTCTTGTTGGTGGAAACGACGGTGCAGACGACCTGCACTTCATTCATGAAACCTTCGGGGAACAGCGGACGGATCGGACGGTCGATCAGGCGCGAGGTCAGGGTTTCCTTCTCGGAAGGACGTCCTTCACGCTTGAAGAAACCGCCGGGGATACGGCCTGCGGCGTAGGTCTTTTCCTGGTAGTGCACGGACAGCGGGAAGAAGTCGCGGCCTTCGGCCGGCGACTTGGCGCCGACCACGGTGACCAGCACGCTGACGTCGTCCATGGTGACCAGTACGGCGCCGGTGGCCTGGCGAGCGATACGGCCGGTCTCGAGAGTGACGGTCGACTGACCGAACTGGAATTGCTTGGTTACCGGGTTCACGGTGTCTTTACCTTCTATGTTGCCTTGGGGGAAATCGGTGGAATGCCGGGAGTCGGACCCGAATCGATTCCTAGAAAGCGCGAAGCTGGAAGCCCGACGCCGATACCCGCCTCGTGTGCGGGTATCGACGCCAGACTTCCAGCTCCTTGCTTCAAGCTGCCGACCGGCGTCGCTTAGCGACGCAGACCCAGACGGCCGATCAGGGCAGTGTAGCGAGACACGTCTTTGCCCTTCAGGTAGTCCAGCAGCTTACGGCGCTGGTTAACCATACGGATCAGACCACGGCGGGAATGGTGATCCTTGCCGTTGGCCTTGAAGTGATCCTGCAGCTTGTTGATGTTGGCGGACAGCAGGGCTACCTGCACTTCCGGGGAACCGGTGTCGCCTTCAGCTTGCTTGTATTCGTTAACGATCTGCGCTTTTTCTTCAACGCTCAGTGCCATGATGGGCTTCCTCTGAGTGAACAGGCCGGGAATCGCTTCCCGTGTTTTAAAAGGAGGAATGACCGTGCCTGCTGACAGCCACCCTCGTATCGGTCTTATGACCGAATCAGTCGACGCGGGGCGATACGCCCGTCGTCGGTCACTTCACCGATACCGATGAAACGACCTGTGTGATCCTGCACCCGCAGCCAGCCGAACTTCGGCGCTTCCGGGGCCCGCACCGGCTGCCCGTGCAGCCAGTAGTACGCACTGTGCTCGGACAACTGCAACACCGGCCAATGCAACAGGCCGCTGTCTTCCGGCATCAGGAATTGGTCCAGCGCTTCCGGACCACCTTCGGCATGCACGCGTTCGAGCGTCTCGAGGGTGATCGCCTGGGCCAGGGCGAACGGCCCGGCCTGGGTCCGCCGCAGTGCCGCGACGTGCGCGCCGCAGCCCAGGACCTGGCCGAGATCTTCCACCAGCGTACGCACGTAGGTGCCTTTGCTGCAGGAAACGGCCAGGGTCGCACAGGGCGGCTCGAAGGAGAGCAAATCCAGGCGCGTAATAGTAACAGAACGCGCCTCGCGCTCCACTACCTCTCCTGCACGGGCGAGCTTGTACAGCGGCTGTCCGTCTTTCTTCAGCGCCGAGTACATCGGCGGCACCTGCTCTATGTCGCCACGGAAGCGCGGCAGGGCCTGTTCGAGATCGTCCCGACCGACGGTCACGTCCCGCTCGGCGAGCAGTTCGCCCTCGGCGTCGCCGGTGGTGGTGGTGATGCCCATGCGCATCACCGTCTCGTAACCCTTGTCGGCATCGAGAAGATACTGGGAGAACTTGGTCGCCTCGCCGAAGCACAGCGGCAGCACCCCGGTGGCCAGCGGGTCGAGGCTGCCGGTGTGGCCGGCCTTCTCGGCATTGAGCAGCCAGCGGACTTTCTGCAGTGCCTGGTTGGAACTCATGCCGCGCGGCTTGTCGAGCACCAGGATGCCGCTGATGGAGCGGCGGATACGCTTCACCTGGGCCACGCTCAGTCCTCGGTCTCGTCGCCGTGGCGGCGGCCGTCTTCGGCCACCGCACGCTCGATCAGCGCCGACAGCTCGGCGCCGCGGCGGATGCTTTCGTCGTAGTGGAAATGCAGTTGCGGCACGCTGCGCAGCTTCATCGACTTGCCCAGCAGCATGCGCAGGTAGCCGGCGGCGTCGTTGAGGATTTCCATGTTCAGGGCGATCTTGCCGGCATCGTCCTGGCCCATGACGGTGATGAACACCTTGGCGTGCGCCACGTCGCGGCTGACCTCGACACCGGTGATGGTGACCAGGCCCAGGCGCGGGTCCTTGATCTCGCGCTGGATCAGTTGAGCCAGTTCGCGTTGCATCTGATCGCCGATACGCTGGGTACGGCTGTAGTCTTTTGCCATTTTTCAACCTGCCTCCAGCGACACCCGGTCACTGGAAAAAAAAGCGACAAACGCCCGGGACAGCTGGAAGCCGGCCCGGGCGCTGTGGTTACGCACTCGCCATCAAAGGCTGCGTGCGACTTCGACCTTCTCGAACACTTCGATCTTGTCGCCGACCTTGACGTCGTTGTAGCTCTTCACGCCGATGCCGCACTCCATGCCGGCACGCACTTCGGCGACGTCGTCCTTGAAGCGACGGAGAGACTCCAGCTCGCCTTCGAAGATGACCACGTCGTCGCGCAGCACGCGGATCGGACGGTTGCGGTGCACCATGCCCTCGGTGACCATGCAGCCGGCGATCGCGCCGAACTTCGGCGAGCGGAACACGTCGCGCACCTCGGCGATGCCCAGGATGTTCTCCCGCAGATCGCTGCCGAGCATGCCGGTCAGGGCCTTCTTGACGTCCTCGATGATGTCGTAGATCACGTTGTAGTAACGCATATCCAGACCTTCGGCTTCGACGATCTTGCGCGCGCCGGCGTCGGCACGCACGTTGAAGCCGAACAGCACCGCGTTGGAAGCCAGCGCCAGGTTGGCGTCGGACTCGGTGATGCCACCGACGCCGCCACCGACCACGCGGACCTGCACTTCGTCGTTGCCCAGGCCGCTGAGCGAGCCTTGCAAAGCCTCGAGCGAACCGCGCACATCGGCCTTGAGGACGATGTTCAGGGTCTTCTTCTCTTCCTGGCCCATGTTCTCGAAGATGTTTTCCAGCTTGCCGGCATGGGCACGCGCCAGTTTCACCTCACGGAACTTGCCTTGACGGAACAGGGCGACTTCGCGGGCCTTCTTCTCGTCGGCGACCACGGTCATCTCGTCACCGGCATCCGGCGTACCGTCCAGGCCGAGGATCTCGACCGGGATCGACGGGCCGGCTTCCTTGATCGGCTTGCCGTTCTCGTCGAGCATGGCGCGGACACGACCGTAGTTGATGCCGACCAGCACCATGTCGCCCTGGCGCAGGGTACCGTCCTGGACCAGCACGGTGGCCACCGGGCCGCGTCCCTTGTCCAGGCGCGACTCGACCACCACGCCACGGCCCGGGGCCGACGGAGTGGCTTTCAGTTCGAGCACTTCTGCCTGCAGCAGGACCGCTTCGAGCAGTTCATCGACGCCAGTACCGAGCTTCGCCGAAACCGGGACGAAGGGAGCGTCGCCGCCCCACTCTTCCGGGATCACGTCGAGAGCGGCCAGGCCGTTCTTGATGTTGTCCGGGTTGGCCTCGGGCTTGTCGATCTTGTTCACCGCGACCACGATCGGCACGCCCGCCGCTTTCGCGTGCTGCACGGCTTCCTGGGTCTGCGGCATGACGCCGTCGTCGGCCGCGACCACCAGGATCACGATGTCGGTCGCCTGGGCGCCACGGGCACGCATCGCGGTGAACGCGGCGTGGCCGGGGGTATCCAGGAAGGTCACCATGCCACGCTCGGTTTCGACGTGGTAGGCACCGATATGCTGGGTGATGCCGCCGGCCTCGCCCGCGGCGACCTTGGCGCGACGGATGTAGTCGAGCAGCGAGGTCTTGCCGTGGTCGACGTGGCCCATGACGGTGACGACCGGCGCGCGGGTGACCGCCTCGCCTTCGAACTTCAGGGACTCGGCCAGTTGTTCTTCCAGCGCGTTCTCGCTGACCAGCTTGACCTTGTGGCCCAGCTCTTCGGCGACCAGTTGGGCGGTCTCCTGGTCCAGGACCTGGTTGATGGTCACCGGGGAGCCCATCTTGAACATGAACTTGACGACTTCGGCGCCCTTGACCGACATCTGGGCGGCCAACTCGGCTACGGTGATGGTCTCACCGATGTTCACTTCACGCACGATCGGTCCTGTCGGGTTCTGGAACCCGTGCTGGTTGCGCTTCTTCAGCTTCGACTTGCCACCACGACCGCCGCGACGGTAACCATCGCTTTCCTCGTCGGTGCTGCGTGGAGCCACGCGCGGAGCAGGAACCTTTTCCTTCTCCTTGACCGAGGGACGGTGCTGGGTGTGCTTGCGGTCGCGGCGGTCATCGTCCTCGTCACGCTTGGGCGCACGGCGCGGCTCTTCCTTCTTGCGCTCTTCCACGGCGGCAGGCTTGGCCACCGGTTCGGCAACCGCGACATCCGCCACCACGGCAGGCTCGGCACCGGCAGTAGCCGCTGCTTCCTGGGCAGCCTTGGCACGCGCAGCTTCCTCGGCCTTGCGCGCTTCCTCTTCGGCACGCTGGCGGGCAGCGGCCTCTTCGGCCTTCAGACGCTCCGCCTCTTCCGCCGCGCGCTGCTCCTCGAGTTCGCGCTGGCGCTCGGCCTCGATCTCGTCGGGGCTGCGCTTGACATAGGTTTTCTTCTTGCGAACTTCGACGCTCACCGTCTTGCTGCCACCCACTTTCAGCGTGGTAGTGGTCTTGCGTTGCAGGGTGATCTTGCGCGGCTCGCTGGCGCGATCGCCATGGCTGCCTTTCAGGTGGGTCAGCAGGGCTTGCTTCTCGCTATCCGTTACAACTTGTTCGGCACTGGTGTGCGGCAGACCTGCGTCACGCATCTGCAGCAGCAGGCGCTCCACCGGTGTGTCGACCACCTGGGCCAGTTCTTTCACCGTGACTTGCGTCATGCACTTCTCTCCTCAGGCCGCGACTGCTTACTCGAACCAATGGGCCCGGGCGGCCATGATCAACTTGCCGGCACGCTCTTCGTCCATGCCGTCGATGTCGAGCAGATCGTCGATCGATTGCTCGGCCAGATCTTCACGGGTGGTTACGCCACGCAGCGCCAGGTCCAGGGCCAGCTCCTTGCTCATGCCATCGAGGCTGAGCAGGTCTTCTGCCGGTTGTGCGTCGGCGAGCTTCTCTTCGGTCGCAATGGCCTTGGTCAGCAGGCGATCCTTGGCACGGGAGCGCAGCTCGTTGACGATGTCTTCGTCGAAGCCATCGATGCTGAGCATCTCTTCCATCGGTACGTAGGCGATTTCCTCAAGAGTCGTGAAGCCCTCTTCCACCAGTACCTGGGCCAGTTCCTCGTCGACATCCAGCTCGTCGACGAAGCGCTGCAGGATATCCCCGGTCTCGGCCTGTTGCTTGGCCTGGATATCCGCCTCGGTCATCACATTCAGGGTCCAGCCGGTCAACTGGCTGGCCAGACGGACGTTCTGGCCACTGCGGCCGATAGCCTGCGCCAGATTGTCCTCGGCGACGGCGATATCCATGGTATGGGTATCCTCGTCGACGATGATCGCCGCCACCTCGGCCGGAGCCATGGCGTTGATCACGAATTGCGCCGGGTTGTCGTCCCACAGGACGATGTCCACCCGCTCTCCACCGATCTCGCCGGATACCGCCTGGACGCGCGAACCGCGCATACCGATGCAGGCGCCCTGCGGGTCGATGCGCTTGTCCTTGGAACGAACGGCGATCTTGGCGCGCGAGCCCGGGTCACGGGCGGCGGCCATCACGTCGATCAACTGCTCGGCGATTTCCGGTACTTCGATGCGGAACAGCTCGATCAGCATTTCCGGCGCGGTACGCGACAGGACCAGTTGAGGACCGCGGTTCTCGGTACGGATCTCCTTCAGCAGGGCACGCACGCGGGTGCCAACGCGGAAGGTCTCGCGCGGAATGATCTGGTCGCGGGCCAGCAGCGCCTCGGCGTTGTTGCCGAGATCGACGATGACGTTGTCGCGGGTGACCTTCTTCACGGTACCGGAAATGATCTCGCCGACCTTCTCGCGGTAGGCATCGACCACCTGGGCGCGCTCGGCCTCGCGGACCTTCTGCACGATGACCTGCTTGGCAGTCTGCGCAGCGATGCGGCCGAACTCGATGGATTCGATCTTTTCTTCGATGACCTCGCCGACCTTCGCGCCCGGCTTCTGCTCCTGGACGTCCTCGACGGTGATCTCGGTGGCGGGGTCCTGGTAGTCCTCGTCGGCGACGACGTGCCAACGACGGAAAGTCTCGTAGCTGCCGTTATGACGATTGATCTCGACGCGCAGGTCGACCTCGTCCTCGAAACGTTTCTTGGTGGCGGTCGCCAGAGCCAGCTCCAGCGCCTCGAAAATCACGCCGGCCGGTACGCCCTTTTCGTTGGATACCGACTCAACAACCAGCAGTACTTCTTTGCTCATTGTACGCCTCGCCTTTCAATCCATTGGATCCGCGGATTCGCGTCTCAATCAAAACGGGGAATGATGTTGGCCTTGTCGATCGAATCGATCGGCAGCAGGTACTCGTGATCGTCCACCAGGACCACCACATCCTGCTCCTCCACACCACGGAGAATGCCTTGGTAGTTACGCCGCCCCTCATAGGGCGAACGCAGCCTGATCTTCACTTGCTCGCCGGCATGCTTGGCGAACTGTTCGAGGGTGAACAGCGGCCGATCCATGCCCGGAGAGGACACCTCCAGGGTGTACTCGCCGCTGATCGGGTCTTCGACGTCGAGAATACCGCTGACCTGCCGACTGACGGCTTCACAGTCATCGATGAGGATGCCTTCGGGGCGGTCGATATAGACGCGCAACACCGAATGACGACCCTGGGAAATGAACTCGACGCCCCAGCACTCATAGCCGAGCGCCTCGACCACAGGGGCCAGCAAGGCCTGCAACTGTTCTAGCTTGCTCGACACCTGATCGCCTCGCGTATGTCGTAGAAACAAAAAATGGGCGAAACGCCCATCCCTAAATTGCCACTCGGAACCGTGGCATGGACTGTCCAGCTAACAAAAAGCCCCTAAAAAGGGGCCCTGAAAAACTGGTTGCGGGGGCTGGATTTGAACCAACGACCTTCGGGTTATGAGCCCGACGAGCTACCAGACTGCTCCACCCCGCGTCAAAGCTGGTGCAAGATTATACGACCGACACCCTGATGGGTCAACCGAACCTTGCGGAGACAAACCCCGCAGGACGGGGCTTGCTTATATGGTACCGAGGAGGGGACTCGAACCCCTACAGCCTATGGCCACTACCACCTCAAGGTAGCGTGTCTACCAATTCCACCACCTCGGCAGAAACCTTTCTCTTACTTCTGTTCAGGAGCAGCCGGTACATCGCCTGCACTTTCCGCAGGCTTGGACTGCTCCTGAAGAACCGGCACATCGTCAGCGGCCGGCGCTTTCTCTTGCTTCTGCTCCAGAACTGCCGGATCCGGCAGCCCGATGTGTTGCAGAGCATCAGACTTTTCTTTAGCGAAGTACGCTAAGCCAAGGCTGGTCAAGAAAAAAACCGCTGCCAGTATACCAGTAATCCGACTCAAAAAGGTAGCGGAACCTTGGCTTCCGAAAACAGTTGCCGAAGCACCTGCACCGAAAGAAGCCCCTGCATCCGCACCCTTGCCATGCTGAACGAGGATCAGGCCAACAAGACCCAATGCCATCAGCAGATGCACGACAATTACGACCTTTTCCAGCATCTTCAGCTTCCCGCGGCACGACAGATCGCGCCGAACTCATCCGCATTGAGGGAGGCTCCACCTACCAGCCCCCCATCGATATCCGGCATGCCGAACAACTCGGCTGCACTTGCCGCCTTTACACTGCCGCCGTAAAGGAGTCGCACACCTTTTGCGACCTCGGCATTTTCCGCTGCCAGTTGCGCGCGGATCGCCGCGTGCACTTCCTGGGCTTGCGCGGGGGACGCGGTCAACCCGGTCCCGATCGCCCAGACCGGCTCGTAAGCCACGACTGCGCGAGCAAAAGCTCCAACACCCAACTCGTCGATCACGCTTCCCAGCTGCCTTGCGACAACCTCCAGCGTCTTGCCCGCCTCGCGCTCCGCCCGGGTCTCCCCGACACACAGCACCGGCACCAGGCCGCACGACTGAGCCGCGGCAAACTTGCGACTCACAACCTCGTCACTCTCGCCGAGAATCAGGCGACGCTCCGAGTGGCCCACGAGGACCATGCTACAACCGACATCCGCCAACTGACTGGGAGCAGTCTCACCGGTCAGCGCGCCTTGCATCGGCTCGACGGCGCTGTTCTGCGCACCTACATCGATCGCCTTGCCGGCCAGGCCCTGGATGACCTGGCTGATGAACAAGCAAGGTGGCATCACAGCTACATCGACTCCGCCCGGCAACGCCAGCTGACGCAAGCCTTTGATCAACTCGGCCACACTGGAATGCGTACCGTGCATTTTCCAGTTACCGGCCACCAAGGGTCGACGCATGCTGTACCTCGCGGGGCAAAGTGGGCGCAGATGTTACTCAACAGTTTCCAGACTGGCAAGCAAAATCAAGCACATACCTCAGAAACAATTTTTGCCAGCTGTTCGGCGTGGGCACGAACGCTAGCTTCCTCGTCACCCTCGACCATCACCCGGACCAACGGCTCTGTGCCGGATTTGCGCAGCAGGACACGACCGCGCCCGCCCATTTGCTCGGTGACGCGGACGCTGGCCTCCTTCACCGAGGGGTGCTCGAGCGGATCGTTTTCGCCCTTGAAGCGCACATTGATCAGCACCTGGGGGCACTTGCGAATCCCCTGGCGCGCCTCGGCCAGGGTCTGGCCGCGATGCTTGAGCGCCATCAGCACCTGTAGCGCCGCGATGATGGCATCGCCCGTCGTGGTGTTCTGGCAGCAGACGATATGTCCCGAATTCTCCCCTCCCAGCATCCAGTTCCGAGCCAGCAGTTCGGCCATCACATAGCGATCGCCGACCTTCGCCCGCACGAACGGGATATGCAGTTCCTGCAAAGCCAGCTCCAGGCCGAGGTTGCTCATCAGGGTGCCGACCACACCGCCCTGCAGGCGCCCGCTTTCCTGCAGGTCGCGCGCGATGAGGAAAAGCAGTTCGTCGCCATCCACGACCGCACCGGTATGGTCGACCATCATCACCCGGTCGCCGTCGCCGTCGAAGGCGATGCCGAGGTCGGCATGGTGCTCGACCACCGCAGCCTGCAGGCCATCCAGGTGAGTGGAACCGCACTTGTCGTTGATGTTCAGGCCATTCGGGCTGGCCGCCAGCACCGTCACTTCCGCGCCCAGTTCCCGGAAGACGCTGGGAGCGATCTTGTAGGTAGCGCCGTTGGCGCAGTCGAGCACGACCTTGAGACCGTTGAAGTCGGTGCTGGTCGGCACGCTGCTCTTACAGAATTCGATGTAGCGCCCCGCCGCGTCATTGATCCGCGAAACCTTGCCGAGACGGGCGGACTCCACCACGGTCATCGGCGCATCGAGCAGCTCCTCGATCATCAGCTCGACGTCGTCCGGCAGCTTGGTCCCCTGCCCGGAGAAGAACTTGATGCCGTTGTCGTCGTGGGGATTGTGCGAAGCGCTGATCACCACCCCGGCCTCGGCGTGGAAAGTCCGCGTCAGGTAGGCGATGCCGGGGGTAGGCATCGGTCCCAGCAACAGGGTATCGGCGCCGGAAGCGGAGAGCCCGGCCTCGAAGGCCGACTCGAACATGTAACCCGAGCTGCGCGTGTCCTTGCCGATCAGGACCCGGCAGTTGCCCTGCCGGCGGAAGGCCATGCCCACCGCCCAGCCCAGCTTGAGAACGAAGTCCGGAGTAATCGGAAACTCGCCAACACGACCACGGATACCGTCAGTCCCGAAGTATTTTCTGCTCATCTTTTGTCTTCCGTGCTCAATCCGCCATTTCAACGGCGGAGATCATTCGCATCACGTCGACGGTCGCCGCCACGTCATGCACTCGAATTATCCGTGCGCCCTTGGCCAGCGCCAGGGCCGCCAGAGCTAGGCTGCCGTAGAGGCGTTCGTCCACCTCCCGCCCCAGTACCTTGCCGATCATGCTCTTGCGCGAAACGCCGACCAACAACGGCAAGCCCAGGCCATGGAGTGCCTGCAGATGCCTGAACAGCACCAGGTTGTGCTCCAGTGTCTTGGCAAAACCGAAACCCGGATCCAGCAACAGCCGCTCGCGGTCGATTCCGGCCGCCACGCAGGCATTCACACGCTCCTGCAGGAACGCGCCGACTTCCGCCACCACATCCTGGTAGGCAGGCGCATCCTGCATGGTCTGCGGTTCTCCACGCATGTGCATGAGGCAGACCGCCAGGCCGCTATCCACCGCAGCATCCAGCGCACCGTCGCGCTGCAGCGAACGGACGTCGTTGATCAGACCCGCTCCGAGACGCGCAGTTTCGCGCATGACCGCGGGCGTGGAGGTATCCACCGAAATCACGACGTCCAGCTCGCGAGCGATGCGTTCGACTACCGGAGCGACCCGCTCCAGCTCCTCCGTCGGAGAAACGCTGCGCGCACCGGGACGGGTCGACTCGCCGCCGACGTCGATGAGCGTTGCGCCTTCCCGCACCATGCGCTCGGCATGCCGCAGGGCATCGTCCAGCCGGTCGTAACGGCCGCCATCGGAAAAGGAATCGGGGGTGACATTGAGGATGCCCATGACATGTGGGCGGGCCAAATCAAGAACCCGACTGCCGCAAGGCAGTCGGGTCGGGTATTGCGGATTGCTCATTCAGGGCTCTCAGTGCTCGCCGGCCGGCCCACCGATGGGAGGGGTGTTCTCGCGGCGGCCCGACTCTTCCAGGTTGGCCGGCGGGGTGCCGGTACCCGAACCACCCTGCCAGTCACGCGGCTCGCGCGGCACGCGACCGGCCATGATGTCGTCGATCTGGTCGGAGTCGATGGTTTCGTACTTCATCAGTGCGTCGGCCATCATCTCCAGCTTGTCGCGGTTCTCGTCGAGCAGTCGCTTGGCGGTACCGTAGCAGTCGTCGATGATGCGCCGGACTTCCTGGTCGATCATCTTAGCGGTCTCGCCCGACACATTGGCGTGCTGGCTGCCGGCGCTACGGCCGAGGAACACCTCGCCCTCCTCCTCCGCGTACATCAGCGGGCCGAGCTTCTCGGACAGCCCCCACTTGGTCACCATGTTCCGCGCCAACTGGGTAGCACGCATGATGTCGTTGGAAGCGCCAGTGGTGACGCCTTCGAAGCCGAGGGTCATCTCTTCCGCGATACGGCCGCCGAACAGCGAGCAGATCTGGCTTTCCAGCGCGCGCTTGGACAGGCTGTAGCGATCTTCCTCGGGGAGGAACATGGTCACGCCCAGGGCGCGTCCGCGCGGAATGATGGACACCTTGTAGACCGGGTCATGCTCCGGCACCAGGCGACCGACGATGGCGTGGCCGGCTTCGTGGTAGGCGGTGTTGCGCTTCTCCTTCTCGGACATGACCATGGTCTTGCGCTCGGCGCCCATCATGATCTTGTCCTTGGCCAGCTCGAACTCGCGCATGTCGACGATGCGCTTGTTGGAGCGCGCGGCGAACAGCGAAGCCTCGTTGACCAGGTTGGCCAGGTCGGCGCCGGAGAAACCGGGCGTACCGCGGGCGATGACGGCAGGATCGACATGGTCGCCCAGCGGCACCTTGCGCATGTGCACCTTGAGGATCTGTTCGCGCCCGCGGATATCCGGCAAGCCGACCACCACCTGGCGGTCGAAGCGGCCCGGGCGCAGCAGCGCCGGGTCCAGAACGTCCGGACGGTTGGTGGCAGCGATGACGATGATGCCATCGTTCATCTCGAAGCCATCCATCTCCACCAGCAACTGGTTGAGGGTCTGCTCGCGCTCGTCGTGACCACCGCCCAGGCCGGCGCCGCGGTGGCGGCCGACGGCGTCGATCTCGTCGATGAAGATGATGCACGGCGCATGCTTCTTGGCCTGGTCGAACATGTCGCGGACACGGGAAGCGCCCACGCCGACGAACATCTCGACGAAGTCGGAACCGGAAATGGTGAAGAACGGCACCTTGGCTTCGCCGGCGATGGCCTTGGCCAGCAGGGTCTTGCCGGTGCCGGGCGGGCCGACCATCAGCACGCCGCGCGGGATACGGCCGCCCAGGCGCTGGAACTTGCCCGGATCGCGAAGGAACTCGACCAGCTCGCTGACCTCCTCCTTGGCCTCGTCGCAGCCGGCGACGTCAGCGAAGGTGGTCTTGACCTGGTCCTCGGACAGCAGGCGCGCCTTGCTCTTGCCGAAGCTCATCGGGCCGCCGCGACCGCCGCCGCCACCCTGCATCTGGCGCATGAAGAACATGAAGACGGCGATGATCACCAGGATCGGGAAGCTGGCGACCAGCAACTGGGTCCAGATGCTCTGCTGTTCGGGCTGCTTGCCCTCGACCACGACGTTGTTGTTGACCAGGTCGCCGATCAGGCCGTTGTCCTGGATCGCCGGGCGGATGGTCTTGAAGGTATCGCCGTCGCTACGCTTGCCGGTGATGACATAGCCATCCACGGTCACTCGCTCGACCTTGCCATCCTTGACCTGCTGGATGAAGTCCGAGTAGTTCAGCGTCTGTGGCTCGCTCGGGCTCGAGAAATTGTTCATCACGGTCACCAGTACCGCCGCGATGATCAGCCACAGAATCAGATTCTTTGCCATGTCGTTCAATTGACTACCCTCTGAAGCCGGCTCCGTCCTGGAAACCGCTTCACACGACGGCCAGACTCCTTCCGGCCAAAAGTACTACACAAGCGCCCGCGCACGCAGGCGTTGTCTGTAACCCTTTATGAACCCTCGCCCGTCCCGGCACAACAGGTCATCGACCAATAGACAGGCTATAGGGTCAATCATTCCAGTCTATTCCCCGCGAAAGCCGCGTGCGAGCAGATACTGTTCCCGCGAACGATCACGCGACGACAGGGGCTTGCGCATCTGTACCTTGTCGAACATTTCCCGGGCCTGCTTGTGGTACTGGTCGAAACCTTCGCCCTGGAAGATCTTGATCAGGAAATCGCCGCCCGGCCGCAGCACACGGCCGGCCAGGTCCAGCGCCAGTTCGCAGAGATACATGGCGCGCGGCTGGTCGGCGGCCCGCACTCCACTCATATTGGGGGCCATATCGGAAATCACAAGGTCTACCGGATGGTCGCCGATCGCCTCGAGGATCCGCGCGAACACCGCGTCCTCGGTGAAGTCGCCCTGGATGAAGGTGACGTCGGGGATACTGTCCATCTCGAGGATGTCCGAAGCGATCAGCCGGCCGCGGTCGCCGATCACCCGGCTGGTGACCTGCGACCACCCGCCCGGCGCGGCGCCCAGGTCGACCACGGTCATGCCCGGACGCAGGATGCGGTCCTTCTCCTGGATCTCCAGCAGCTTGTAGCTGGCGCGCGAGCGATAGCCATCGCGCTGGGCCATCTTCACGTAGGGATCGTCGAAATGTTCTTTCAGCCAACGCTGGCTGGTTTTGGAGCGGGCCACGGAATACCTCTTCGGGCACCCCCGGTCGGCGGGGGCAGCATCACTTGGACTAAAACTGGGGTAAAATAGACGACTTTTTCCCAGGGGTCTGATTATGGCGCTCACTCAAGAGCAGAAGAAACAGTTCAAATCTATCGGTCACCACCTGAAACCGGTATTGATCGTAGCCGAGAACGGCTTGACCGAAGGCGTTCTCGCCGAACTCGAGCGCGCACTCAACGATCACGAACTGATCAAGGTGAAACTGGCGCTGGCCGAGCGCGACGATCGCCGCGCCCTGCTCGACGAACTCTGCGCGCAGTCGCGCAGCGACCTGGTGCAAAGCATCGGCAAGATGGCGCTGGTCTATCGGAAGAACCCGAAGCCGAACAAGAATCTCTCGAACATCAGCCGTTTCGCCGGCATCTGATGCCCCATCCAACCAAGGTCGGGAAACTTCCCGACCTGGTTCAGACGCCTTCCTCGTCCCGCCCCGGTACCGGCTGCAACACCAGCAGCAGGCCACACATCGCCACCGCCAGGTAGTTGAACAGCAGCCAGCGCACCGCCTCGGGCGCCAGCCCACGCACCAGGAAATACACCAGGCAGAGCAGCGCGACGGCGAGCAACAACTGACCGCGAAGGTCTCGCCAGAGGCTCCTCGGCCCGTGGCTCGACACCAACACCAGCGCCTGCAGCGCCGCACAGAATCCGGCGAAGCCGATCAGCAGCGGCGTCAACGCCGCGGCTACGGTTTCCACCAGCAGCGGCGCCAGTCCGGTCTTGGCCAACGCAGGCAGGACCACGAACTGCAGCAACCAGAGGCCGCCGACCCAGAACGTCTGGGCCAGCAGCCAACTGATCGCGCCTGCGCGCAACGGGGCGCGCTTAGATATGGCGAACCTCGACGATCTCGTACTCGACGTCGCCGCCCGGGGTTCTCACCAGCACGGCATCGCCTTCGGTCTTGCCGATCAGCGCACGGGCGATCGGCGAATTCACCGAGATCTTGCCACCCTTGATATCCGCCTCGTCGTCGCCGACGATCTGGTAGGTCACGGTCTCGTCGGTCTCGACATTGGCGATGTCGACGGTGGTGCCGAAGATCACCTTGCCGCTGTGCGGGATGGCGGTGACATCGATGACCTGGGCGTTGGACAGCTTGGCCTCGATGTCGCGGATACGCGCCTCGACCATGCCCTGCTGTTCGCGCGCCGCATGGTACTCGGCGTTTTCCTTGAGGTCGCCCAGTTCACGCGCTTCGGCGATGGCCTGGCTGATCTGCGGGCGCAGCACGCCCTTCAGGTGTTTCACTTCTTCTTCCAGGGCGCGGGCGCCCTGGACGGTCATGGGGAACTTGCTCATGCCTTGATTCCTGCGTGGAGATCCTGCAGACGCCGAACGGTCTTCTCGGGACCGAACTTGAGCGCCTCACAGATCGCCTGCCCACCCGCAATGGTGGTGGTGCAGCAGATCTTGTGCTGCAGGGCGTTTCGACGAATGGAGTAGGAGTCAGCGATGGACTGCCGGCCCTCGGTGGTGTTGATGATCAGGGTGACCTCGTCGTTCTTGATCATGTCCACCACGTGCGGGCGACCTTCGGTCACCTTGTTCACGCGACGCACCGGCAGGCCCGCGGCCTCGATGACACGCGCGGTACCGGCGGTGGCTACCACTTCGAAGCCCAGCGCGACCAGGTCGCCAGCCACCTGGGCGGCGAACGGCTTGTCGTCTTCGCGGACGCTGATGAAGGCGCAACCGGCGGTCGGGAGAATCTCGCTGGCCCCCAACTGAGCCTTGGCAAAGGCTTCGGCAAAGCTATCACCGACGCCCATCACTTCACCAGTGGACTTCATTTCCGGGCCGAGGATCGGATCGACGCCGGGGAACTTGGCGAACGGGAACACCGCTTCCTTGACGCTGAAGAACGGCGGGATGATTTCCTGGGTGAAGCCGACCTCGGCCAGGGTCTTGCCGGCCATGACGCGGGCGGCGACCTTGGCCAGCGACTCGCCGACGCACTTGGAGACGAACGGCACGGTACGCGAGGCGCGCGGATTGACCTCGATGACGAAGATATCCTCGCCCTGCACCGCCATCTGCACGTTCATCAGGCCGACCACGCCAAGCTCCAGGGCCATTTTCTTGACCTGCTCGCGGATCTCGTCCTGGATGTGCTGCGGCAGCGAGTACGGCGGCAGCGAACAGGCGGAGTCGCCGGAGTGAACGCCAGCCTGCTCGATATGCTGCATGATCGCGCCGATCACCACGATCTCGCCGTCGCATACCGCGTCGATGTCGACTTCGATGGCGCAGTTGAGGAAGTGGTCGAGCAGCACCGGGCTGTCGTTGGAAACCTGCACCGCCTCACGCATGTAGCGCTTGAGTTCTTCTTCCTGGTAGACGATTTCCATCGCCCGCCCGCCCAGCACGTAGGACGGGCGTACCACCAGCGGATAACCGATGGCCTTGGACGCGGCCAGGGCCTCGTCTTCGCTGCGCGCGGTGGCGTTGGCCGGCTGGCGCAGGTTCAGGCGCTGGACCATCTGCTGGAAGCGCTCGCGGTCTTCGGCACGGTCGATGGCGTCCGGACTGGTGCCGATGATCGGCACGCCGGCCTCTTCGAGGGCGCGGCAGAGCTTCAGCGGGGTCTGGCCGCCGTACTGGACGATCACGCCCTTGGGCTGCTCGACGCGGACGATCTCAAGGACGTCCTCGAGGGTCACCGGCTCGAAGTACAGGCGGTCGGAGGTGTCATAGTCGGTGGAGACGGTTTCCGGGTTGCAGTTGACCATGATGGTCTCGTAGCCGTCTTCGCGCATCGCCAGCGCCGCGTGCACGCAGCAGTAGTCGAACTCGATGCCCTGGCCGATGCGGTTCGGACCGCCGCCGAGGATCATGATCTTCTCGCGGCTCGACGGGTTGGCCTCGCACTCTTCCTCGTAGGTCGAATACATGTAGGCGGTGTCGGTGGCGAACTCGGCGGCGCAGGTATCGACACGCTTGTAGACCGGCAGCACCTTCAGCTTGTGGCGATGGCTGCGCAGGTTCTTCTCGGTGACGCCTAGCAGCTTGGCCAGGCGCGCGTCGGAGAAGCCCTTGCGCTTGAGCTTGTACATCAGCTCGCGATCGATGGAGGACAGGCCGAGGGTCTTGACCTTCTCCTCGTCCTTGACCAGGTCCTCGATCTGCACCAGGAACCATTCGTCGATGCGGGTCAGCTCGAACACTTCCTCGACGCTCTTGCCGGCGCGGAAGGCGTCGGCGACGTACCAGACACGCTCGGCGCTGGGCACGGTCAGCTCGCGCTTGAGGATGCTGTCGGCCTCCGGGTCGTTCAGGTCGAGCTTCGGATCGAAGCCGGTGGCGCCGACTTCCAGGCCGCGCAAGGCTTTCTGCACCGACTCCTGGAAGGTCCGGCCGATGGCCATGACTTCGCCGACCGACTTCATCTGGGTGGTCAGGCGGGCATCAGCTTTCGGGAACTTCTCGAAGGCGAAGCGCGGGATCTTGGTCACCACGTAGTCGATGGCCGGCTCGAACGACGCCGGGGTGCGGCCGCCGGTGATGTCGTTCTGCAGTTCGTCGAGGGTGTAGCCGACCGCCAGCTTGGCGGCGATCTTGGCGATCGGGAAACCGGTGGCCTTGGAGGCCAGGGCCGAGGAGCGGGAAACCCGCGGGTTCATCTCGATCACCACCATGCGCCCGGTGTTCGGGCAGATGCCGAACTGCACGTTGGAACCGCCGGTTTCCACGCCGATCTCGCGCAATACCGCCAGCGAGGCGTTGCGCATGATCTGGTATTCCTTGTCGGTCAGGGTCTGCGCCGGCGCCACGGTGATCGAGTCACCGGTGTGCACGCCCATCGGGTCGAAGTTCTCGATGGAGCAGACGATGATGCAGTTGTCCTTCTTGTCGCGGACCACCTCCATCTCGTATTCCTTCCAGCCGATCAGCGACTCGTCGATCAACAGCTCGTTGGTCGGCGACAGGTCGAGGCCACGGGCGCAGATCTCTTCGAACTCTTCACGGTTGTAGGCGATACCGCCGCCGGTGCCGCCCATGGTGAAGGACGGACGGATGATGCAGGGGAAGCCGACCTGCTCGAGCACGCCGTAGGCCTCCTCCATGCTGTGGGCGATGCCCGAGCGCGGACAGGCCAGGCCGATATCCTTCATCGCCTTGTCGAAGCGCGAGCGGTCCTCGGCCTTGTCGATGGTATCGGCATTGGCGCCGATCATCTCCACGCCGAACTTCTCCAGCACGCCGTGGCGCTCCAGGTCCAGGGCGCAGTTCAGCGCGGTCTGGCCGCCCATGGTCGGCAGCAGCGCGTCGGGGCGTTCCTTCTCGATGATCTTGGCCACGGTGGCCCACTTGATCGGCTCGATGTAGGTCGCGTCGGCCATCGCCGGATCGGTCATGATGGTCGCGGGGTTGGAGTTCACCAGGATGACGCGGTAGCCCTCCTCGCGCAGGGCCTTGCAGGCCTGGGCGCCGGAGTAGTCGAATTCGCAGGCCTGGCCAATCACGATGGGGCCGGCACCGAGGATCAGGATGCTCTTTATGTCTGTACGTTTTGGCATGGGACTCTCGTTGCAATAATCAGGACAGGGTTGCGGTGGCCAGCTTCACACCAAAGCCGACGAACAGGGCGCCGACGCCCGAAGTGGCGCCGGCAGCCAACCGTTGCCGCCGGCGGAACCAGGCCGCCAGCCGCACACCGGTGAAAATCAGGAAGCTCAGGTAAAGGGCGCTGACCAGTTCCAGGATCACCGCCAGCACCAGGAACGACAGCCCCGGATAGGCATAGCCGGGATCGACGAACTGGATGAAGAAGGAGATGAAGAACAGGATCGCCTTGGGATTCGACAGGCTGAGCAGCAGCGCCTTGCGGAACGGCTGGTGGACATCCACCTTTTCGGCCTGCGCCGCCGTCGCCTCGGGATTGCGCAGCTTGCGCCAGGCGCCCCGCAGCATGCCGACGCCGAGATAGAACAGGTAGGCCGCACCGAGGTACTTCAGGCCGATGAACAGCATCGGCTCGGCCTTCAGCAGGGAGGCCACACCGAGGGCCGACAGCAGCATCAGCACCGCGTCTCCGAGGAACACGCCGCAGGCGGCCCGGTAGCCGGTCGCCACGCCACGCTGGGCCGAAGTCGCGAGGACGAACAACGAGTTCGGTCCGGGCAACAGGATCACGAAAACCACACCCAGCACGTAGGTCCAGAAATCGGTTATCCCCAGGGTCGGCATGGCTCTGCTCCTCAGCGACGCTCGGCCATCGCCGAGATGAAGCGGTCGAACAGCGGGGCGACGTCATGCGGACCGGGGCTCGCCTCGGGGTGGCCCTGGAAGCTGAAAGCGACCTTGTCGGTGCGCTCGATACCCTGCAGGGTACCGTCGAACAGCGACTTGTGAGTGGCTCGCAGGTTGTCCGGCAGGGTGCTCTCGTCGACCGCGAAACCGTGGTTCTGGCTGGTGATCATCACCACGCCGCTGTCCAGGTCCTGCACCGGGTGGTTGGCGCCGTGGTGGCCGTGGCCCATCTTCAGGGTCTTGGCGCCAGAGGCCAGGGCCAGCAACTGATGGCCGAGGCAGATGCCGAACACCGGGATCTCGGTATCGAGGAATTCGCGGATCGCCTGGATCGCGTAGTCGCACGGTTCGGGGTCGCCGGGGCCGTTGGAAAGGAAGATGCCGTCAGGGTTCAGCGCCAGCACTTCGCTGGCCGGTGTCTGCGCCGGCACCACGGTCAGGCGGCAGCCGCGCGCCACCAGCATGCGCAGGATGTTCAGCTTGACGCCGTAGTCGTAGGCCACCACGTGATACGGCAGTTCACCGGCCGGGATCTCCGGGTGACTGTCGCTTTCCAGGTTCCAGACGCTGGAGCGCCACTCGTAGCGCTCGGCGGTGGTGACCTCCTTGGCCAGGTCCATGCCCTTCAGGCCGGGGAAGGCGCGAGCCAGCTCCAGCGCGCGTTCCTCGGTAGCGTCGGCACCAGCCAGGATGCAGCCGTTCTGCGAACCCTTCTCGCGGAGGATGCGGGTCAGGCGACGGGTATCGATGCCGGCGATGGCGACGGTGCCGTTGGCTTTCAGGTAGTCAGGCAGCGACTGCTTGCTGCGCCAGTTGCTGGCGATCAGCGGCAGGTCGCGGATGATCAGGCCGGCGGCCCAGACACGGTTGGCCTCGGCGTCTTCCGGGGTGGTACCGGTATTGCCGATGTGCGGGTAGGTCAGGGTGACGATCTGCTGGGCGTAGGAAGGATCGGTGAGGATTTCCTGGTAGCCGGTCATGGCGGTGTTGAACACCACCTCGCCAACGGTCTGACCGTCGGCACCGATGGCTTCACCGCGAAAAATGCTGCCGTCGGCAAGTGCAAGTATGGCTGGCTTAGTCAAGAAGACCTCCCGTAAATCAAGCCTGACTGGTCGCGCAGGTGTAAAAAAGCGGGATGACACCGTGAAGAGTCATCCCGCTTTTTTTCGATTCATGCTGCGCTGCTTTTAGTGGACACACTAAAGCTGTAGTTTACAGAATCGCGACATTCCGGTCCACCAATAAGACGACGTGCGGCAGCGCCTCAGCGTAGGCCGAGCACATCCTGCATGTCGTACAGGCCGTTCTCCTTGCCCTCCAGCCACAGCGCCGCACGCACCGCGCCACGGGCGAAGGTCATGCGACTGGAAGCCTTGTGGGTGATCTCCACGCGCTCGCCCTCGGCGGCGAACAGCACGGTGTGGTCGCCCACCACGTCACCGGCGCGCACGGTGGCGAAGCCGATGGTTTCCCGCGCCCGCGCGCCGGTCTGCCCCTCGCGTCCGTAGACCGCCACTTCCTGAAGGTCCCGGCCGAGCGCCTGGGCTACCACCTCGCCCATGCGCAAGGCGGTGCCGGACGGTGCATCGACCTTGTGCCGGTGATGGGCCTCGATGATCTCGATATCCACTTCGTCGCCCAGCACCCGTGCCGCGGTATCCAGAAGCTTCAGGCAAAGGTTCACGCCGACGCTGAAGTTGGCAGCGAAGACGATCGGGATATCCTTCGCCGCCTCGGCCAGCAGCAGCTTCTCGTCGGCGCTGAAGCCGGTGGTGCCGATGACCATCGCCCGGCGCGCCTTGCGGCACTGCTCGATGTTCTTCAGGGTTACGGAGGGATGGGTGAAGTCGATCAGGACGTCGAACTCCTCGCAGACCTTGCCCAGGTCCCCGGACAGCGGCACGCCGATCCGGCCGAGACCGGCCAGCTCGCCGGCGTCCGCCCCCACCAGGGTGCTATCCGGACGATCCACCGCCGCCGTCAGCCCGGCGGCACCGCCGGTCTGCTGAACGGCCTCGATCAGGTTCTTGCCCATGCGCCCGGCGGCGCCCACTACGGCTATACGTCGCATAAAACCACTCCACGCGGAACCCGGACGCGGCTGTCAGGCCGCGCCCATGGCTTTGTTTATAGGTCGTCGAAGAAACGCTTCATGCCTTCGAACCAGCCACTGGCCTTGGGCGAATGCGAGGTGTCGCTCTGCAACGACTTGCGGAACTCCTCGAGCAGCTCGCGCTGGCGCTTGTCCAGGTTCACCGGGGTTTCCACCACCACCTTGCACATCAGGTCGCCGGCGCCGCCGCCGCGCACCGGGGCCACGCCCTTGCCGCGCAGGCGGAACAGCTTGCCGGTCTGGGTGCTTTCCGGAATCTTCAGCTTGACCCGGCCATCCAGGGTCGGCACTTCCAGCTCGCCACCCAGCGCAGCGTCGGCGAAACTGATCGGCACTTCGCAGTACAGATGCTTGCCGTCGCGCTGGAAGATCGGGTGCTCGCGCACATTGACCACCACGTACAGGTCGCCCGCCGGACCACCCATGCTGCCGGCCTCGCCTTCGCCGGTGAGGCGGATGCGGTCGCCGGTGTCGACGCCGGCCGGCACCTTCACCGACAGGGTCTTCTGCTCTTCCACGCGCCCCTGGCCATGGCAGGAGCCACAGGGATCGGAAATCATCTTGCCGGTGCCGTGGCAGCGCGGGCAGGTCTGCTGGACCGAGAAGAAGCCCTGCTGCATGCGCACCTGGCCGATACCGCCGCAAGTGGTGCAGGTGACCGGTGTGGTGCCGGGCTTGGCGCCGCTGCCGTTGCAGGTCTTGCAACCGACCAGGGTCGGCACGCGGATGGTGACGGTGGTGCCACGTACCGCCTCCTCCAGGTCGAGGTCCAGGGTGTAGCGCAGGTCCGCGCCGCGCTGCGCGCCGCCGCGCGAGCCACCGCGGGCACCGCCGCCACCGAAGAAATCGCTGAACACATCGCCGAAGATGTCGGAGAAGCTCGCCCCGCCGAAACCGGCGCCAGCGCCCCCACCCATATTCGGATCGACGCCGGCATGGCCGTACTGGTCGTAGGCCGCCCGCTTGCTGGCATCGGAGAGGACCTCGTAGGCCTCGTTGGCCTCCTTGAACTTGTCCTCGGCTTCCTTGTCGCCAGGATTGCGGTCCGGGTGGTATTTCATCGCCAGGCGGCGGTAGGCCTTCTTCAGGTCCGCCTCGCTGGCGCCACGCTCAACCCCCAGAACCTCGTAAAAGTCTCGTTTCGCCATAACCTTTCCGTCTCAATTAAGGACCCTCCAGACACGCCAACGCGGGAGCAGGCTCCCGCGTGGCGGATCATGCGTACCGGCCTGGCCGGCACGCGGGGCAGAAGCAAGCCGGGGCTTACTTGTTGTCCTTGACCTCTTCGAACTCGGCGTCCACCACGTCGTCAGCGGCTTTCGCCTGCTCGCCCTGGGGAGCGTCTTCGCCCTGCTGGGCCTGTTCGGCGTACATCTTCTGCGCCAGCGGGGTGGAAGCCTGGGACAGAGCGTTCATCTTGGCCTCGATCTCGGCCTTGTCGTCGCCCTTCACCGCCGCTTCCAGCTCGCCCAGCGCCTTCTCGATGGTCGCCTTGTCCTCGGCGGTGGCCTTGTCGCCCGCCTCGGTGATCATCTTGCGGGTCGCGTGGACCAGCGCGTCGCCCTGGTTGCGAGCGGCAGCCAGTTCCTCGAACTTGCGGTCCTCCTCGGCGTTCGCCTCGGCATCGCGGACCATCTGCTGGATCTCATCCTCGGACAGGCCGGAGGATGCCTTGATCACGATGGACTGCTGCTTGCCGGTGGCCTTGTCCTTCGCCGAGACGTGCAGGATGCCGTTGGCATCGATATCGAAGGTCACCTCGATCTGCGGCACGCCGCGCGGAGCCGGCGGAATGTCGGCCAGGTCGAACTTGCCCAGCGACTTGTTCTGCGCGGCCTGCTTGCGCTCGCCCTGCAGCACGTGGATGGTCACCGCGCCCTGGTTGTCGTCGGCGGTGGAGAACACCTGCGACTTCTTGGTCGGGATGGTGGTGTTCTTCTCGATCAGACCGGTCATCACACCGCCCAGGGTCTCGATGCCGAGGGTCAGCGGGGTCACGTCGAGCAGCAGCACGTCCTTCACGTCGCCGGCCAGGACCGCGCCCTGGATGGCGGCACCGACAGCCACGGCTTCGTCCGGGTTGACGTCCTTGCGCGCTTCCTTGCCGAAGAACTCGGCAACGGTCTTCTGTACCAGCGGCATGCGGGTCTGGCCGCCGACCAGGATCACTTCATGGATATCGGAAACATCCAGGCCGGCATCCTTCAGCGCGGTGCGGCACGGCTCGATGGTGCGCTGCACCAGGTCTTCGACCAGGGACTCCAGCTTGGCGCGGGAAACCTTGACGTTCAGGTGCTTCGGACCGCTCGCGTCGGCAGTCACATACGGCAGGTTGACGTCGGTCTGCTGGGTCGAGGACAGCTCGATCTTGGCTTTCTCGGCCGCTTCCTTCAGACGCTGCATGGCCAGCGGGTCGCCCTTCAGGTTGATGCCGCTTTCCTTCTTGAACTCGTCGACGAGGTAGTCGATCAGGCGGATGTCGAAGTCTTCGCCGCCGAGGAAGGTGTCGCCGTTGGTGGCCAGCACTTCGAACTGGTGCTCGCCGTCGACTTCGGCGATCTCGATCACCGACACGTCGAAGGTACCGCCGCCCAGGTCATAGACGATCACGGTGTGGTCGCCCTTGGCCTTGTCCAGGCCATAGGCCAGCGCCGCCGCGGTCGGCTCGTTGATGATCCGCTTGACGTCGAGGCCGGCGATGCGGCCGGCGTCCTTGGTGGCCTGGCGCTGGCTGTCGTTGAAGTAGGCCGGAACGGTGATCACCGCTTCGGTGACCGGCTCGCCGAGGTAGTCTTCGGCGGTCTTCTTCATTTTCTTCAGCACTTCGGCGGAAATCTGCGGAGGCGCCATCTTCTGGCCCTTCACTTCCACCCAGGCGTCGCCGTTGTCGGCCTTGACGATGCTGTACGGCACCATCTGGATGTCTTTCTGAACCACGTTCTCTTCGAAGCGACGGCCGATCAGGCGCTTCACCGCATACAGGGTGTTCTGCGGGTTGGTGACCGCCTGGCGCTTGGCCGGCTGGCCCACCAGGGTTTCGCCATCGTTGGTGTAGGCGATGATCGAGGGGGTGGTACGCGCGCCCTCGGCGTTCTCGATGACCTTGACGTTACCGTTCTCCAGGATAGCCACGCAGGAGTTGGTGGTACCCAGGTCGATGCCAATGATTTTGCCCATATTCACTCTCCAGAAACTTTGATTCCGTGCGACCCGCCCGTGGGTCTCGTGCTCGGTTGACTACCCAGATGGGGTCGTCGCGTCGAATTTCAAGCCTGCTCGTCGATGGAAGGCGGGGTTTCCGCCGGCGCCTTGCTGACCACCACCATCGCCGGACGCAGCAGGCGGCCGTTGAGCAGGTAGCCTTTCTGGAACACCTTGAGGACACTGCCCGGCTCGGCCGAAGCGCTTTCCTGCATGGCCATCGCCTGGTGCTGCTCGGGGTTGAAAGGCTCGCCTTCCGGGTTCAGCGCCTCCACCTGGTAGCGGCGCAGGGTGTCGTCGAACATCTTCAGGGTCAGTTCCATCCCTTCGCGCATCGGCTTGATCGCCTCGTCGTTGGGATCGGACATCTCCAGGCCGCGCTCGAGGGTGTCGACCACCGCCAGCAGGTCGCCGGCGAATTTCTCCAGCGCGAACTTGTGCGCCTTCTCGACATCCTGCTCCGCACGCCGGCGTACGTTCTGCAGATCCGCGACCATGCGCAGCGCCTGGTCCTGGGCGGCAGCCAGCTGCTCCTCCAGCTCCTGCACGCGGGCGGTCAGGTCCTCGGCGGCGCCGGTGGGCTGCTCGGGGGTCTGTTGATCCAGGGTCTGCTGTTCGTCAGCCATGCCACTCTCCTTCAAAAATAAGCTGGCAAATACAAGGCGAACGCATAAGTTCGCAACGTTGCCGGCTATATGGGGACGGCTTTCCACGGTTCAAGGGGCGAGCGGCAATTGCCAGCCGGAAAAAATACTGTATAAATAACCAGACAAAACCCACGGAGCCGCCCGCCATGCTGGTTCACCTGTCCGTTCACAACTACGCCATCGTCGAGCACCTGGATCTCGAACTCGCTACCGGCATGAGCGTGATCACCGGCGAAACCGGTGCGGGCAAGTCGATCATGCTCGACGCCCTCGGCCTTACCCTCGGCGACCGCGCCGACAGCGGCGCGGTCCGTCCCGGAGCGGACAAGGCCGACATTCTCGCCAGCTTCGACGTCAGCGCCATCGCCGAGGCCCGCGACTGGCTCGCCGAGCGCGACCTGGAACAGGACGGTCCGTGCATCCTGCGCCGGGTGATCACTGCCGAAGGTCGCTCGCGTGCCTACATCAACGGCACGCCTTGCCCGCTGGGCGACCTGAAGAGCCTGGGCGAACTGCTGATCGACATCCATAGCCAGCACGAGCACCAGTCGCTGCTGAAGAGCGAGACCCACCGGCGCCTGCTCGACGAGTACGCCGGCTGCCAGGAGCTGGCGCGCCAGGTGCAGCTCGCCGCGCAACGCTGGAAGCAGACCAGCCAGGAACTCGAACGCCTGTCGCGTAGCGGCGACGAACAGCGCGCCCGCCACCAGTTGCTCAGCTACCAGCTGGAAGAACTGGAAAACCTGTCCCTCGGCGAAAACGAACTGGAAAGCCTGGAGCAGGAGCAGAAGACCCTGAGCAACGCCGAAAGCCTGCTCGCCGCCTGCCGCCAAGTCGTGGAAATGTGCAGCGAGAGCGATGCCGGCAACGTCCTTTCCGCGCTCAATGCCAGCCTCAACCGCCTGACCTCGTTCAGCGGCCAGCCCGCCGCTCTCGGCGAAGCGGTCAATCTGTTGTCCAGCGCGCAGATCCAGGTCGAGGAGGCGATCGGCGAACTGAACCGCTTCGTCGACCACTTCGATGCCGATCCCAATCGCCAGCAGCAGGTCGAGGAGCGCCTGGACGTCATTTACTCCCTGGCGCGCAAGCACCGGGTCCAGCCCGCCGAACTGGCCGACCTGCAGCAGCGCCTGTTCGACGAACTGGAGGCGCTGAACGCCGACGACGAAGCGGTCGGACGCCTGGGCGACGAGCTGGCCGCCTACGCCCGGCATTACCAGGAAAAAGCCGAAGAACTGAGCCGCCTGCGCCAGGCCGCGGCCGCACCTCTTGCCGCCAGCGTGGAGCAGGAGATGCAGCGCCTGGGCATGCCCGGGGGGCGCTTCGCCATCGTCCTGCATCCCGGCGACAGCGCCGAGCCGCAGGCCAACGGACTGGAAAGCGTGGAGTTCCTGGTCAGCGCCAACCCCGGGCAGCCGCTGAAAGGGCTGGCCAAGGTCGCCTCGGGCGGCGAACTGTCGCGGATCAGCCTGGCGATCCAGGTGATCACGGCACAGACCTCGCGCATCCCCACCCTGGTCTTCGACGAAGTCGACGTCGGCATCGGCGGCCCCACCGCCGAAGTGGTCGGACAGTTGCTGCGCCGCCTCGGCGAACGCGGCCAGGTCCTCACCGTGACCCACTTGCCGCAGGTCGCCGCCCAGGGCCACCAGCACCTGTTCGTGCACAAGGAACGCGGCAGCAGCGAAACCCGTACGGCGGTCGCCACCCTGAACAAGGCCCAGCGGATCGAGGAGATCGCCCGCATGCTCGGCGGCGTCGACCTGACCAAGGAATCCCTGGCCCACGCGAAGAAACTGGTCAACCTGGCCGCCCAGAACTGAACGTTCCTTCAATGGAAAATGAAAACGGCGACCCCAGGGTCGCCGTTTTCGCATGGAACCGTTGCGCGACTACTTCTTCTTGCGCACGTAGAGCACCAGATTGTGATCGACCAGCTCGAAGCCGCGCTCGCGGACGATTTCCTTCTGGCGCTTCTCGATTTCCGCATCCATGAACTCGATCACCTCGCCGGTATCGACGCAGACCATGTGGTCGTGGTGGCCGCTATCGGCGAGCTCGAACACGGCATGGCCGCCATCGAAGTTGTGACGCACCACCAGGCCGGCGGCCTCGAACTGGGTCAGCACCCGATAGACGGTTGCCAGGCCCACGTCCTCGCCTGCTTCCATCAGCGCCTTGTACACGTCTTCGGCGCTCATGTGGCGTTGCTCGGCCGAGTCGAGCATCTGCAGGATCTTGACCCGCGGCAGGGTCACTTTAAGGCCGGCTTTTCGAAGTTCGCTATTTTCAACCATGTCTGCTTTCTCAGCGCGGGATGTTTCGCAGTATCCCGGAATACGGGTATGATCGGGCTTTTATTTGCCCAGCCAAGATAGTGGAAGTCGCTCACCGATGCAAAACGCCAAGCTCATGCTGACCTGTCTCGCTTTCGCGGGGCTTGCCGCACTCGCCGGTTGCTCGTTTCCTGGCGTCTATAAAATCGACATCCAGCAAGGCAACGTCGTAACGCAGGACATGATAGACCAGTTGCGTCCCGGAATGACCCGACGCCAAGTGCGGTTTATCATGGGCAACCCGCTCATCGTCGATACCTTCCACGCCAATCGTTGGGACTACCTCTACAGCATCCAGCCGGGCGGCGGTCGTCGCCAGCAGGAGCGCGTCAGCCTGTTCTTCAACGACAGCGACCAGCTGGCCGGCCTGAACGGCGACTTCATGCCCGGCGTCAGCCGCGACGAAGCGATCCTCGGCAAGGAAGGCAGCACCACCGTCACCCAGCCGGCCGACCAGCAGAAACCGGAAGCGCAGAAAGAAGAGCCGCCGAAACCGGGCTCCACCCTGGAACAGCTCCAGCGCGAAGTGGACGAAGCCCAGCCGGTACCGGTCCCGACCCCCGAACCTCTGGACCCCAGCCCGCAATGACGGCTGGCGTTCCACGAAAAAGCCCGGCATTCGCCGGGCTTTTTCATTTCCGCAGGAAACCCCGCGGCTAACCGCCTTCGCGCTCGCTCCGGGCACGTGCGGCACGCTGCTTGCGCACCTCCTTGGGATCGGCGATCAGCGGACGGTAGATCTCCACCCGCTCGCCAGCCTCCAGCATCCGCTCCTCCGGGCGTGCCAGGAGCTTGCCGAAGATACCCAGCGGACAACCTTGCACATCCAGCCCTGGAAACGCCTCGGCGATGCCGGAGAGCAGCACGGCCTCGCGTGCGCTGGTACCTGCCGGCACGCTCAGGCGCAGTAACGCCTGTCGCTCCGGCAGCGCGTAGACCACCTCGACGGCGATCTCAGCCATAGAGTTGCTTGGCGCGCTGGCAGAACGCGTCGACCATGGTGTTGGCGGCCTGGGTGAACAGCGGCCCGAGGGTCGCCTTGACCAGCGGCCCGGCGTAATCGAAGGTCAGGTCGAGGGTGATCTTGCAGGCCTTCTCGCCCAGCGCCTTGAACTGCCAGACGCCATGCAGTTCGGTGAACGGTCCGTTTTCCAGGTTCATCTCGATGGAAGCTCCCGGCACCAACACGTTGCGGGTGGTGAAGCGCTGGCTGAGGCTACCCTTGGCCACGGTCAGCTCGGCGCGCATCAGGCTTTCGCTCTCCTCCAGGACCTGGCTGGCCGAACACCAGGGCAGGAACTCCGGATAGCGCTTCACGTCGTTCACCAGATCGAACAGCGCGCGGGCGGGATAAGGCAACAGCGCCGAACGCTGGATATGGGTGCTCATAGAACTCTCACTTCTGCTGTCGAGCGGGCGACTCCCCAAGCATAGCCGGCGGGACGGCGGCATCCGCCACGGCGGCGCGCTGCGCCCGTCGACCGGGGCCAGGGTTCGGCAGAAAAAACGCTCAGCGCAGCCTGACGCCACTTGAAGACTTTTCTTACAAAACCTTGGCCAGCGGCCAGGAAAAGAGTGGGCATTGTCCGAAATTCGCCTCTATCCCTCAAGCGCGACGCCGCCCCATAGCGGTGAAGCCGGCGACTCCCTATAATGCGCCGCCTATGGCTAAGCAGAAGAAACACCCTTCGGGGACCATCGCGCAGAACAAGAAGGCTCTGCACGACTATTTCATCGAACAACGCTTCGAGGCGGGCGTCGCCCTGGCGGGCTGGGAAGTGAAAAGCCTGCGCGCCGGCAAGGCCCAGCTGGTCGACAGCTACGTGCTGCTCAAGGATGGCGAGGCCTGGCTGCTCGGCAGCCACATCACGCCCCTGACCACCGCCAGCACGCACGTGATCGCCGACCCGGTGCGCACGCGCAAGCTGCTGCTGCACAAGCGCGAACTGGGCAAGCTGTTCGGCGCCGTGCAACAGAAGGGCTACGCCTGCGTCGCCCTGTCGATGTACTGGAAGAAGCACCTGGTCAAGTGCGAGATCGCCCTGGCCAAGGGCAAGAAGGACTTCGACAAGCGCCACACCGAGAAGGAGCGCGACTCCGATCGGGAGATCCAGCGCGCCATGCGCCACGGCAAGGACGACTGAGCGCGTCCCTGCCCGCGCCTCGCTAGTCTTCCTGCACGCTGCGCCGGCGCTGCGAGCGCTTCATCCTGCGCGCCTCTTCCTGGACCTCCGCCAGGACCTCCTGCACATAGTGGATGTGCTGGTTGGACACCTCCCGGGCCAGCTCCGCCTGACCGCTGATGATCGCGTCGTATAGGCGCTGGTGCTGCTCCATCAGTTGCGCGCGGGTTTCCGTGCGCTGCGCGTACATCCCGCCGATATTGGTCACCACGTTGCGCCGCAGCAAGTCGAACAGGCCCTTGATGGTGTGCAGCAGCACGGTGTTGTGGCTGGCCTCGGCGATCGCCAGGTGGAAGCGCGCGTCGGCGGCGCCCTCTTCCGCGCTGACCTGGTCGTTGCGCGCATAGCAGGCCTGGAGCGCCTCGAAGGCCTCGGTCAGGCGCTGGTGATCGAGGGAGGTCGCACGCAGCGCCGCGTAGTAGGCACAGGACCCTTCCAGCGTGTGGCGAAACTCCAGCAGGTCGCGCTGGGCCTCCGGGTTACCCTCCAGCAGGTGCAGCAGCGGATCGCTGAAAGTCGCGCCCAGCGATTCGGTCACATAGTTGCCGCCACCCTGGCGGCTGACCAGCAGCCCCTTCGCCACCAGTTTCTGGATCGCCTCGCGCAGCGACGGCCGGGAAACCCCGAACTGCTCGGCAAGCACGCGCTCGGCGGGCAGCCGCTCGCCGGACTTCAGCGTGCCCTCCAGGATCATCGCCTCCAGTTGCGCAACGATGTCATCCGACAGACGGCGCTGCCTGACCTGACCAAATTCCATATCCCGACACCCTTACCCGAAGTTTCGTCGCAAAGCCTCTGCCATGCGCCCAGCGCGAAAAAGAGAGGAAGCGTACCGAGCCGCTCCCCGCACCACAAGCGAGGCGCCACGAGCCCCGCACGAGCATCCTTAGACAAAAGTCGTAGACGGGCAAATTGACACGCCGAACGCTCGACTCTTAACCTGAGCGCTCGCTTTTGTAAATTGGTCTTACCAATTATGCGAGCTTTGCCAGGTTCGGCTGCCCAGCGCCCTTGCACACACAGGTCTTGGCGCGTGTCCGATCTGGTCACAGGCAAACCCAACAACAATTAGGGAGCCAACCCCCATGCAAGCCTGGCAACAACTCTATACCCCCCTGGGCAGTCTCGGCCTGTCGGCCGCCGCGGCCGTCATCCCGATCGTGTTCTTCTTCCTCGCCCTGGCGGTATTCCGCCTCAAGGGCCACATCGCCGGCAGCATCACCCTGGCGCTGGCCATCGCGGTGGCCATCTTCGCCTTCCACATGCCCGCCGACATGGCCTTCGCCGCCGCCGGCTACGGCTTCCTCTACGGTCTCTGGCCGATCGCCTGGATCATCGTCGCCG
This sequence comes from Pseudomonas sp. TZ252, assembly GCF_056110345.1. Lineage (NCBI taxonomy): Bacteria > Pseudomonadati > Pseudomonadota > Gammaproteobacteria > Pseudomonadales > Pseudomonadaceae > Pseudomonas > Pseudomonas sp. TZ252. The sequence continues at coordinate 1,540,851 of NZ_CM148566.1, forward strand.
CGGTCTTCCTCTACAAACTGACGGTGAAGAGCGGCCAGTTCGAGGTGATCCGCAGCTCGGTGCTGTCGATTACCGGCGACCAGCGCCTGCAGGTACTGCTGATCGGCTTCTCCTTCGGGGCCTTCCTCGAAGGCGCCGCCGGTTTCGGCGCGCCGGTGGCGATCACCGCCGCCCTGCTCGTCGGCCTCGGCTTCAATCCGCTCTACGCCGCCGGCCTGTGCCTGATCGCCAACACTGCGCCGGTGGCCTTCGGCGCACTGGGCATCCCGATCATCGTCGCCGGCCAGGTGACCGGCATCGACGCCTTCAAGATCGGCGCCATGACCGGCCGCCAACTGCCGTTCCTGTCGATCCTGGTACCGTTCTGGCTGGTGTTCATGATGGACGGCTGGCGCGGCATCCGCGAAACCTGGCCGGCCGCCATCGTCGCCGGCGGCAGCTTCGCCATCACTCAGTACCTGACGTCCAACTTCATCGGCCCGGAGTTGCCGGACATCACCTCGGCGCTGGTCAGCCTGGTCTCCCTGACCCTGTTCCTCAAGGTCTGGCAGCCGCAGGGCGCCAGCGAAGCGCTCGCCGCCAGCGGCGGCGCGGCCGTGGCCGGTGGCGGCTACGGCGGGCAACGCAGCGTCGAACCGTCCGCCTACAGCTTCGGCGAGATCCTCAAGGCCTGGTCGCCGTTCCTGGTGCTCACCGTACTGGTGACCATCTGGACCCTGAAACCTTTCAAGGCCCTGTTCGCCCCGGGCGGCGAGCTCTACTGGCTGGTGTTCAACTTCGCCATCCCGCACCTCGACCAACTGGTGGTCAAGGGCGCGCCGATCGCCACCAGCGCCACGCCGATCGCCGCGGTATTCAAGTTCGACCCGATCTCCGCCACCGGCACGGCGATCTTCCTCTCGGCGCTGGTATCGATGTTCATCCTGCGCATCGGAGCGAAAATTGGTATTACCACTTTCAAGGAAGTCTTGGTGGAGCTGAAGTGGCCGATCCTGTCCATCGGCATGGTCCTGGCCTTCGCCTTCGTCACCAACTACTCGGGCATGTCCACCACCCTGGCCCTGGTCCTGGCCGGTACCGGCGCGGCGTTCCCGTTCTTCTCGCCGTTCCTCGGCTGGCTGGGGGTATTCCTGACCGGTTCGGATACATCCTCCAACGCCCTGTTCAGCTCCCTGCAGTCGACCACCGCGCACCAGATCGGAGTCAGCGACACCCTGCTGGTGGCCGCCAATACCAGCGGCGGCGTGACCGGCAAGATGATCTCCCCGCAATCCATCGCCGTGGCCTGCGCCGCGACCGGGATGGTCGGCAAGGAATCCGACCTGTTCCGCTTCACCCTGAAGCACAGCCTGATCTTCGCCGCGCTGGTCGGACTGATCACCCTGGCCCAGGCATACCTATTCACCGGCATGCTGGTGCACTGACCGCGCCCTGATCGGCCGCGCGTCGGCGATACTGCGCAGGAAATGGCCCGGCTCCCTCGGCCATTTCCGCCGTGTCCCGCTCCACTGCGCTCGATGCGAAACCTTTCGACACAACGGAAGAGCCCAATGATCATTTCCGCTTCCACCGACTACCGCGCCGCCGCCCAACGCAAGCTGCCGCCGTTCCTCTTCCACTACATCGACGGCGGCGCCTACGCCGAATACACCTTGCGTCGCAACGTCGAAGACCTGTCGGCCATCGCCCTGCGTCAGCGGGTGCTGAAGAACATGTCCGAGCTGAGCCTGGAAACCCGCCTGTTCGACGAGACCCTGGCGATGCCGGTGGCGCTCGCCCCGGTCGGTCTCACCGGCATGTACGCCCGCCGCGGCGAGGTCCAGGCGGCGCGCGCGGCGGCGGCGAAGGGCGTGCCCTTCACCCTGTCGACGGTATCGGTGTGCCCGATCGAGGAGGTCGCCCCGGCCATCGACCGGCCGATGTGGTTCCAGCTCTACGTGCTGAAGGACCGCGGCTTCATGCGCAACGCCCTGGAGCGGGCCAAGGCCGCCGGCGTCACCACCCTGGTGTTCACCGTCGACATGCCGGTCCCCGGCGCCCGCTACCGCGACGCCCATTCCGGCATGAGCGGCCCCTACGCCGCGCCGCGCCGCATCCTGCAAGCCATGACCCACCCGGCCTGGGCCTGGGACGTCGGCCTGCTGGGCAAGCCCCACGACCTCGGCAACATTTCCGCCTACCGCGGCAACCCGACCGGACTGGAGGACTACATCGGCTGGCTGGGCGCCAACTTCGACCCGTCGATTTCCTGGAAGGACCTGGAGTGGATCCGCGAGTTCTGGGACGGCCCGATGGTGATCAAGGGCATCCTCGACCCCGAGGATGCCAGGGATGCGGTGAAGTTCGGCGCCGACGGCATCGTCGTCTCCAACCACGGCGGCCGCCAGCTCGACGGCGTGCTGTCCAGCGCCCGCGCGCTGCCGGCGATAGCCGATGCGGTGAAGGGCGAACTGGCGATCCTTGCCGACTCCGGCATCCGCACCGGTCTCGACGTGGTGCGGATGATCGCCCTCGGCGCCGACAGCGTGCTGCTCGGCCGCGCCTTCGTCTACGCCCTGGCCGCCGCCGGCGAGGCCGGGGTGCGCAACCTGCTCGAACTGATCGAAAAGGAAATGCGCGTGGCCATGGTCCTCACCGGGGCCAAGTCGATCGGCGAGATCAGCGCCGACTCGCTGGTCCGCGAACTGGGCGCCTGAGACGCCCACCAGAAAAGCCTGAAAACGCCCGGGGCGTGACCGTCGTCCCAGGGCCGAGGAAAGCCGATGAGCCTGCCGATTCCCTTTCTCGAGACCGTCGAGCGGCTGATACCGCGCGAACGCCGCTTCGACGACCCGCTGTCGACCCTGGCCTTCGGCACCGACGCCAGTTTCTACCGGTTGATTCCCAAGCTGGTGCTGCGCGTCGAAAGCGAGGACGAGGTCGCCGCGATCCTATCCGCCGCCTACCGCGAGCAGGTCCCGGTGACCTTCCGCGCCGCCGGCACCAGCCTCTCCGGCCAGGCCATCAGCGACTCGGTGCTGCTCGTCCTCGGCGACAACTGGAACGGCCGGGAAATCCGCGCCGACGGCGCGCAGATCCGCCTGCAGCCGGGTGTCATCGGCGCCCAGGCGAACGCCTGGCTAGCGCCGTTCGGCCGCAAGATCGGTCCCGACCCGGCCTCGATCAACGCCTGCAAGATCGGCGGCATCGTCGCCAACAACGCCAGCGGCATGTGCTGCGGCACCGCGCAGAACAGCTACCACACCCTCGCCGGCCTGCGCCTGCTGCTGGCCGACGGCACCCGTCTGGACAGCGAGGACCCGGCCAGCGTCGCGGCCTTCCGCGCCAGCCACGGCGAGCTGCTGGAACGGCTCGCCGAACTCGGCCGCGAGACCCGCGCCAACGCCGAACTGGCCGCGAAGATCCGCCACAAGTACCGGCTGAAGAACACCACCGGCCTGTCGCTGAACGCGCTGGTCGACTACGACGAGCCGCTGGACATCCTCACCCACCTGATGGTCGGCTCCGAGGGCACCCTCGGCTTCATCAGCGCGGTGACCTACGACACCGTCCCGGAACACCCGCACAAGGCCTCGGCGCTGCTGGTTTTCCCCACGGTGGAAACCTGCTGCACGGCGGTCGCGGTGCTCAAGCGCCAGCCGGTCTCGGCGGTGGAACTGCTCGATCGGCGCAGCCTGCGCTCGGTGGAGAACATGCAGGGCATGCCGGAATGGGTGAAGAGTCTTTCCGCCGGTGCCTGCGCCCTGCTCATCGAGTCCCGCGCGGCGAGCCGCACGCTGCTGCACGAACAGCTCGGGCGGATCATGGCCTCCATCGCCGAATATCCGCTGGAGAAGCAGGTCGACTTCAGCGAAGACCCGGCGGTCTACAACCAGCTCTGGCGCATCCGCAAGGACACCTTCCCGGCTGTCGGCGCGGTGCGCGAGACCGGCACCACGGTGATCATCGAGGACGTCACCTTCCCCGTCGAACGACTGGCCGAGGGAGTCAACCGCCTGATCGAGCTGTTCGACAAGCACCGCTACGATGAGGCGATCCTCTTCGGCCACGCGCTGGAGGGCAACCTGCACTTCGTCTTCACCCAGGGCTTCGACTCGCCCGAGCAGATCGCCCGCTACTCGGCGTTCATGGACGACGTGGCGCACCTGGTGGCGGTGGAGTACGGCGGCTCGCTGAAGGCCGAGCATGGCACCGGGCGCAACATGGCGCCGTTCGTCGAGCTGGAGTGGGGCGAGGACGCCTATCGCTTGATGTGGCAGCTCAAGCGCCTGCTCGACCCGCGCGGCATCCTCAACCCGGGTGTGGTCCTCAGCGACGACCCGCAGAGCCACCTGAAGAACCTCAAGCCGCTGCCGGCTGCCGACGAGATCGTCGACAAGTGCATCGAGTGCGGTTTCTGCGAACCAGTCTGCCCGTCGCGCGGACTGACCCTCACGCCACGCCAGCGCATCGTCCTGTGGCGCGACATCCAGGCGAAGAAGCGCGCCGGCGTCGACACCACGGCGCTGGAGCGCGACTACCGCTACCAGGGCATCGACACCTGCGCCGCCACCGGCCTATGCGCCCAGCGCTGTCCTGTGAACATCAACACCGGCGAGCTGATCCGCAAGCTGCGCGGCGCCGACGCCCGCCACGCCGAAGGCGCCACCTGGCTGGCGCGCAACTTTGCCGGCGCCATGCGTGCTGCGCGCTTCGCCCTGCTCGCTGCCGACGGCGCCCGGCGCCTGCTTGGCGCGCCCCTGCTGGCCAGGGCCAGCCGCGGCCTCAGCCAGGCCAGCGGCGGCCGCGTGCCGCAATGGACGCCGGCGCTGCCGCAGCCGGTACGCCTGGCGCCGCCGACCGCCCCGCTCGACGACGAGCGGCCGAGGGTGGTCTATCTCGCCGCCTGCGTCTCGCGTGCCATGGGCCCGGCCTTCGGCGACGAAGAGCGCGAGCCGCTGCTGGACAAGACCCGCCGTCTACTGGAAAAGGCCGGCTACCAGGTGGTGTTCCCGGATAACCTGGACAACCTCTGCTGCGGCCAGCCGTTCGCGTCCAAGGGGTATGCGAAGCAGGCCGACGACAAGCGCGACGAGCTGCTCGCCGCCCTGCTCCAGGCCAGCCGCGGCGGCCTCGACCCGATCTACTGCGACACCAGTCCCTGCACCCTGCGCCTGGTCCAGGGTCTGGACGATCCGCGGCTGCAGATCCACGACCCGGTGAAATTCATCCGCAGTCACCTGCTCGATCGCCTGGAGTTCATCCCGCAGGACAAACCGGTAGCGGTGCACGTCACCTGCAGCACCCAGCACCTCGGCGAGAGCCAGGCGCTGATCGACCTGGTCGGCCGCTGCACCCGCAAGGTGGTGATCCCGGAAGGCATCCACTGCTGCGGCTTCGCCGGCGACAAGGGCTTCACCACGCCGGAACTGAACGCTCACTCCCTGCGCAGCCTGAAGGATGCCGTGCAGTTCTGCGAGGAAGGCGTATCCACCAGCCGTACCTGCGAGATCGGCCTCAGCGAGCACGGCGGGATCGACTACCGCGGGGTGGTCTACCTGGTGGACCGGGTGACGCAGGCGAAGGGCGCGCCTCGGTAGGGCGAATAACCACTCGCGGTTATCCGCCGGGCCATGCTCCGCAGAAGCAGCGGATAGCGCCGCTGGCGCTATTCGCCCTACCTCACGACTCCCACCGGTAGGGCGAATAACCGCTCGCGGTTATCCGCCGGGCCATGCTCCGCAAAAGCGGCGGATAGCGCCGCTGGCGCTGTTCGCCCTACGTCAGGCGAAATGGCTGCTCCGGCGTCGTCGGCCCGCGCCGGGTCGGGCAAAAAATCCGTCGTTAAGCACCTCTTAAGTCAGCCGCGCCTATCGTGCCTTCCACCGCGAGGACATCCCTCGCCGAAACGGAAGCAGGAGGCCTTCATGGCAATTCAACCGTTGCGACTCGATCCGATCACCGTGCTCGGCAAGCAACTGGTCATCGAGCTGTTCGACTGCGTCGACCAGCGCTTCGACGATATCCAGTGGATCGAGGAAAGCATGCTCGAGGCCGCCCGCCAGGCCAACGCCACCATCATCACCTCGGCGTTCCACAAGTTCAGCCCGATCGGCATCTCCGGCGTGGTGGTGATCGCCGAATCGCACCTGGCGATCCATACCTGGCCGGAGTACGGCTATGCCGCGGTCGACGTGTTCACCTGCGGCGACGTGCTCGATGGCGCCCAGGCCGTGCGCGTGCTCAGCGAACGCCTGGGCAGCCGTCGGCACCTGATCTCGAGCATGGACCGCGGCCTCGGCGGCCATCGCCTGGGGCTGCTCAGCCGCAGCCTGGCCGGCAATGGCCCGGTCGACGAAGACAGCCCGACCCTGCGCTGGGCGCTGGGCCAGGGCACGGGGGTGGCCTGATGGATACGCCGATCGAACGCGCCCCGCTGGCTCCCGACCTGAGCCAGACCCGTTACGCCGTCGACCTCACCGGCCTGGTGCCGGCGGAGGTCGCCGCCGGGCTGCCGCCGCTGCCGCCGAACCACTTCTATTTCTATCCGCCGGACCCGCTGCTGGAAGGCGACGGCGCGATCACCGCGATCGAGGACAGCGACCCCTTCGACCAGTACGTCTACCGCCTGCGCCGGGTGCTCTACCAGGGCCGCACGCGCTGGCAGAACGTGCTGATCGCCGACACCTACAACTACGACCGCGTGCTGATGCTCGACGGCGCGATCCAGAGCGCCGAGAGCGATGAGTCGCTGTACCACGAGCTGCTGGTGCAGCCGGCCATGCTCGCCCACGACGAGCCGCGCGACGTACTGATCATCGGCGGCGGCGAAGGCGCCACCCTGCGCGAGGTGCTGTCCCATGCCAGCGTGCGGCGGGCGGTGATGGTCGATCTCGACCGGGAGTTGGTGGAACTGTGTCGCGAACACCTGTTCCAGTGGCACCAGGGCGCCTTCGACGACCCACGCTGCGAACTGCTCGCCGAGGACGGCCGGGCCTATCTCGAGCGCGACCCGTCGCTCTATGACGTGGTCATCATCGACGTCGTCGACATGCTCGACAACGGCCCGGCCCAGGCTCTCTATACCCGCCAGTTCTACGAGCTGCTGCATTCGCGCCTGCGACCGGGCGGGGTGGTCGCGGTGCAGGGGCTGGAGTTCTCCCACAGCGACGACAAGCCCCACGCGGCCCTCGCCCGCACCCTGCGCAGTGTCTTCTCCCAGGTCCACAGCTACCGCGCCACGGTGCCCTCGTTCCTCTCCTCCTGGGGCTTCCTGCTGGCTTCCGACTGGCTCGACACGAACCACTGGCAGGCCGAGGACATCGACCGACGCATCGAACGCAAGCTCGGCCCGCTGTGGCTCGACCACCTCGACGGCGACTACCTCAAGGCCTGCTTCGTGATGGACCGGGAAACCCGCTTCCTGCTCGCCCAACCGGGACCGGTACTGGAAGACGGCGTACCCTTCGTCGCACCGCCGGATATCGAGGAGATCGAGTTCGGCCCGGCACAATTGCCGGCCCTGGCGAGGACCTGAAGATGTCCGCCGCTCCCCTGGCCAGCGTACCGCTGGCCGTCAACGGCGCGCCCTGCCTGCTGCACCGGGTACGCTTCCGCTCCGCCGCGGACGGCGGCGGCCTGCCGCTACTGGCCACCCTGCGCGATCCGCAGCCGGCGCTGGCCGTCCTGGCGCAACGCATCGAGCTGAGCGAAGACGCGGAACTGCCGGAGACCGCCGTCGACGACGAGCTGCTGGTGATCTTCGCCAACGCCGGGCTACAGACCGGGCACGCCTGGCGCCAGCGCCTGGAAGCCTGGATGGCCGCCGGCGAGGACGAGCGCCAGCCGACCCTGGAAGCGCCCTCGTTCGGCGAGCGGGTGCTGTGGCGCCCCGGCCGCGCGCTGGTCATCGGCAACCCCGAGCGCTGCCGGGAGCTGCTCGAAGGCCTGGCCGTCTTCGCCTGGCACGAAGGTCACCTGCGCCGCCTGGAAGGCGAGACCGCGGCGGCCTGGGAACCGGCCCAGGCCGATGTCGAACTGACCCAGCTACCGCGCCGTGCCGCCCTGCGGCGCCAGGAACATGTGAACCGGCAGGTGCGACGCACTACACTCTGGCGCATGGCCTATGCCCGCCTGGAGTCGCACCTGGAGAAGCCGCCGCTGCAACTGAACGGCGCTGTGCGCCGGCTCTACAACGAACTGGCCATGCAGGCCGAAGTGCACGATCGCCTGGCGACCCTGGACGACCGCATCGAAGTGCTGCAGGACCTCTACGAACTGGCCGCCGACCGCCTCGGCGAATACCGCTACTTCCGGGGCGAACTGTGGGTCGAATGGCTGATCGTCGCCATCCTCCTGCTGGAGGCCGGCCTGAGCCTGTGGGAATTGTGGAATCACTGAAACGAGGCTGCCATGAGAATACTGCTGGCCGAGGACGACCTGCTGCTCGGCGACGGCATCCGCGCCGGGCTGCGCCTGGAAGGCGATACCGTGGAATGGGTGACCGACGGCGTGGCCGCGGAGAACGCGCTGGTCACCGACGAGTTCGACCTGCTGGTGCTCGACATCGGACTGCCGCGCCGCAGCGGCCTGGACATCCTGCGTAACCTGCGCCACCAGGGCCGGCTCACCCCGGTGCTGCTGCTCACCGCGCGGGACAAGGTGGCCGACCGGGTCGCCGGGCTCGACAGCGGTGCCGACGACTACCTGACCAAGCCCTTCGATCTCGACGAACTGCAGGCACGGGTGCGCGCCCTGACCCGCCGCACCACCGGTCGCGCCCTGCCGCAACTGGTGCACGGCGAGCTGCGCCTGGACCCGGCGACCCACCAAGTGACCCTGTCCGGGCAGGCGGTGGAACTGGCGCCGCGCGAATACGCACTGCTGCGCCTGCTGCTGGAGAACAGCGGCAAGGTGCTCTCGCGCAACCAACTGGAGCAGAGCCTCTACGGCTGGAGCGGCGACGTCGAGAGCAACGCCATCGAAGTCCACGTCCACCACCTGCGGCGCAAGCTCGGCAACCAGTTGATCCGCACCGTCCGCGGCATCGGCTACGGCATCGACCAGCCGGCGCCCTGAAAACCGCCTACCGGAGTCCCCCGATGTCCCGTGCCGCCGTCCCCTCCGTCCGCCGGCGCCTGCTGGTCAACCTGCTGGTCGGCTTCGTGCTGTGCTGGCTGAGCGTGGCGGCGCTGACCTACCACCTCTCGCTGAAGCAGGTGAACCGCCTGTTCGACGACGACATGGTGGACTTCGGCGAAGCCGCCCTGCGCCTGCTCGACCTTGCCACCGAAGACCAGGCCGGCGAGGACGGCTCCATCACCGAGATCATCGAACGCAGCCGCGAAGCGATCCAGGGTCTGCCCCTGCTGCGCCGCGAAAGCGCCCTCGGCTACGCCCTGTGGCGCGACGGCCAGCCGCTGCTGTCGAGCCTCAACCTGCCGCCGGAGATCACGGCCCAGGGCCCCGGCTTCAGCACCGTGGAAGCCCAGGGCACCCACTGGCGGGTGCTCCAGCTGAACATCGACGGCTTCCAGATCTGGATCAGCGAAAACCTGATCTACCGCCAGCACACCATGAACCTGCTGCTGTTCTACTCGCTGTTCCCACTGCTGCTGGCGCTGCCGTTGCTCGGCGGCCTGGTCTGGTTCGGCGTTGCCCGCGGCCTGGCGCCGCTACGCGAAGTGCAGGCCGAGGTCCAGCAGCGCTCCGCGCGACACCTGCAGCCGATCGCGGTGGAAGCGGTGCCGCTGGAGATCCGCGGCCTCATCGACGAACTCAACCTCCTGCTGGAGCGTCTGCGCACCGCCCTCGAGGCCGAACGCCGACTGACCAGCGACGCCGCCCATGAAATCCGCACGCCACTGGCCAGCCTGCGCACCCATGCCCAGGTCGCGCTGCGTTCGGAAGACCCCAAGGCCCACGCCCGCGGCCTGCTGCAAGTCAGTCGCAGCGTCGAGCGGATCAGCACCTTGATGGAGCAGATTCTGCTCCTCGCCCGCCTCGACGGCGACGCCCTGCTGGAGCAATTCCACCCGGTCAACCTCGCCACCCTGGCCGAAGACGTACTCTCCGAACTGGCGCGCCAGGCCATCGACAAGGACATCGAGCTGTCGTTGCACCAGGAGACCGTGCACGTGATGGGCATCGACCTGTGGCTGAAGGCGATGGTCGGCAACCTGGTGGGCAACGCCCTGCGCTACACATCGGCCGGGGGCCAGGTCGAGATCCGCGTCGAGAATCGCGCCCAGCACGCCGTGCTGCGGGTGCGCGACAACGGCCCCGGGGTCGCCCTGGAAGAGCAGCAGGCGATCTTCACCCGCTTCTACCGCAGCCCCGCCACCAGCAGCGGCGAGGGCAGCGGCCTGGGCCTGCCGATCGTCAAGCGCATCGTCGAACTGCACTTCGGCAGTATCGGCCTGGGCAAGGGACTGGAGGGCAAAGGGCTGGAAGTGCAGGTGTTCCTGCCGAAGACCCAGCCGGACGCGACGCGGCCGCCGGCCAGAGGTCCGGACAGCGGGCGGTCACATATCTGATAGCCTGCGCATTGGCCGGGAAAGGGATAGGCTAGCGGCTTCGCAACCTCCCAGGAGACCCGGATGAACATCGGTGAAGCGGCGAAGAAAAGCGGACTGACGCCGAAGATGATCCGTTACTACGAGTCCATCGAGTTGCTCCGCCCAGCCGGACGCAGCGCCAGCGGCTACCGCCACTACAACGAGAACGACCTGCATACCCTGGCGTTCATCCGCCGTTCGCGGGACCTCGGTTTCTCCCTCGACGAAGTCGGCAAGCTGCTCACCCTCTGGCAGGATCGCCAGCGTGCCAGTGCCGACGTCAAGGCCCTGGCGGCGCAGCACGTGCGCGAGCTGAATCGCAAGATCGAGGAGCTCAGCACCCTGCGCGACACCCTGCAGGACCTGGTCGAGCACTGCCAGGGCGACCACCGCCCCGACTGCCCGATCCTCAAGGACCTGGCGTCTGGCTGCTGCCACTGATATCCAGCAGCGGCCAGCGCGCCGTCCAGTTCTTCTCCCGCAGGCGCCGCCGGTAGACCTCCGGCTTGCCGGCGAAATGCGCGGTGGGCCGCACCTTCAGCGCCAGCAGGTCGTCGACGCCCAGCGGTGCCAGTAGCTCCAGGCGTTCGCCGACGAGCCGCAGCGCCACCGCCGTGCACGTTTCCGCCCAGTGGCACAGCGCATCGGCGCAATCCCGGTAGGGCCGGTCGCCGTTGCGCAGGTGCATGCGCGCCTGGTTCTTCACCGACCAGGGTACCTCGCAGCAACGGCGCAACGCGGCCTCGAAGTCGGCGTCGGCCTGCGGGTCGAGGGCCCGCGGGGCGAAATGAAGTACGTCGATGTCCGCCAGCGGCGTGGCTTCGCCGTAGCCATGCAGATGGTCCCATACCGCGTTGCGCACGAAGCCGGCGCCGATCCAGGCGCCCTCCGGGCCGACCTCGCGCAGCACGCGGAGCAGATGCAGGCGCGAGGAATCGGCGGCGATCAGCGCGAGGATGTCTTCCGCCGTTTTCATCCCAACCGCCGCACCGGCCAGGCGAAGCGTCGCAGCAGGCTGGCCGGCAACAGGGTGATGGCCAGCCCGACGAACACCAGCGCGCAGGCCAGCAGGCTGTCCAGGTCGAGGCGTTCGCCGAGCAGCAGCCAGCCGGCGAGCATGCCCGACACAGGCACCGCCAGGGCGAACGGCGTCACCAGGCTGGCCGGGTAGTGGCGCAGGAGGAAACTCCAGATGGCGAAGCCCACCGTGGTCGCGCCGAAGGCGATGTAGAGCAGCGCGCCGAAGCCGCCCCAGCTCATGTTCAGCACTGCGCGCTCGATGGCTTGCGGACCTTCGAATAGATAGGAAAGCGCCAGCAGCGGCAACGGCGGGACCAGGCTGACCCAGCAGATCAGGCGCAGCATGTCGGTGGCCCCGGAACGCTTGGTGGCGATATTGGCGAAGGACCAGGCCAGCGCTGCGGCGACCACCAGCAGGAATGCCAGCAGGCTGTCTCCCAGCGGCCGTTCCAGGCCGATCAGGACCAGCCCCGCCGCCGCCAGCAGGAGGCCGAACAACCCGCGCGGCGTCGGCCGCTCGCCCAGCCACAGGGCGGCGATGAGGATGGTGAAGAATACCTGGCTCTGCAGCACCAGCGACGACAGCCCGGCCGGCATGCCTTGGGCCATACCGACGAACAGCAGGCCGAACTTGACCACCCCGAGGAGCACGCCGATCAGCAGGATGCGTCCGAACGGCGCCGGCATCGGCCCGCGCAGGACCAGCAGCGGCAGCGCCGCCAGGGCGAAGCGCAGGGCGCAGAACAGCAGCGGCGGGAAGTCGCCGAGGCCGACCTTGATCACGACGAAGTTCAGACCCCAGATCAGGGTCACCAGCAGGGCGAGCAGGATATGTGCAACAGGCATGGCGGCCTCCGGAAAACTTCAGGCCACGCTAGCAGTTGCGTGCGCAAGGGTCGCGATACAGTTGGCGGGAAAAAACATCCGCCAGCCGCTCACTGCAACCAGGGCGGCGGCGGTTCCTCGCGCTCGCCACGCGGCGCGTCGTCGGCCTGGCGCAGCGCCTGGCGACGCGCCTCCTCGCGCTGCGCGGCCTCGATCTCGCGGAGCACCGCGCGCACGTCGGCGGCCTCTTCGGCTTCGACGAAGGTGCCGCTGAGCGGGGTTTCCGCTGTCAGCTCGCCGGCTTCGTAGAGCGCCCACATTTCCTTGGCATAGCGGGTCTGCCTGAGTTCCGGGGCGAAGCGGCCGAAGTAGGCGGCCATGTTGCCGACGTCGCGTTCGAGCATGCTGAACGCATGGTTGTTGCCGGCCGCGTCGACCGCCTGCGGCAAGTCGATGATCACCGGGCCGTCCGGACCGAGCAGGACGTTGAACTCGGAGAGGTCGCCGTGCACCAGGCCGGCGCAGAGCATGGCGACGATCTGGCGGATCAGGAAAGCGTGGTGGCGCCGTGCCTCGTCGGGCTCCAGCGTCACGTCGTTGAGACGCGGCGCAGCATCGCCGTCGGCGTCCGCCACCAGTTCCATCAGCAACACGCCATCGAGGAAATCATAGGGCTTCGGCACCCGCACACCGGCCCCGGCGAGACGGAACAGGGCCGCCACTTCGGCATTCTGCCAGGCTTCCTCCTGTTCGCGGCGGCCATACTTCGAGCCCTTGGCCATGGCCCGCGCCTGGCGGCTGTTGCGGACCTTGCGGCCCTCCTGGTACTCGGCGGCCTGGCGGAAGCTGCGCTTGTTGGCTTCCTTGTAGACCTTGGCGCAACGCAGGCTGTCGCCGCAACGCACCACATAGACCGAGGCTTCCTTGCCGCTCATCAGCGGGCGCACGACCTCGTCGATCAGACCGTCTTCGATCAACGGTTCCAGGCGTCTGGGTGTCTTCATCGGTGCTACGCGGTTCCTCGGGGCCAATGTGTAAGGCAAAGGGTCTGACGTTATACGGCAAACGCCGTGCCGAGCACAGCCGGACGCGCCGGCTTTCCGCCGGACTGCGCACCGATCGGCGTACTAGGCCGGTGGCGCGGTGAGTTCGATGCTTTCCGCCACCGCCTGTTCCAGCCGCTGCATCTCCACGTCCAGCGCCTCGGCGCTGTCGGCGTAGCGCCGGGCAACCTCGGCGAAAGCGTCGGCCACGGCGACGAAGGCCTCCACCAGCCGTGGGTCGAATTCACTGCCGGCGCCGGCCTGGATCAGCAGCACCGCCTCGGCATGCGCCAGCGGCGGCCGGTAGGCGTGCCGGCTGGTCAGTTCATCGTAGCGGTCGGCCAGGGCGACGATCCGCGCCGCCAGGGGAATCCGCTCGCCCGCAAGGCCTTCCGGAAAGCCCCGGCCATCCCAGCGTTCGTGATGACTGTAGGCGATCTGCCGGGCGAAGCGGAGGAATCCGGAAGGCTGGCCGAGCCGCCGCTCGGCGCTGGCCAGGGCGTCGCGCCCGGCGCGGGTATGGCCCTGTAGCAGGGCGGTGTCGGCGGCGTCCAGTTGCCCGGGGTTGAGCAGGACCCGGTCGGGCACCGCGACCTTGCCGATGTCATGCAACAGCGCCGACTTGCTCAGCAGGTCGACAGCCTCCGGAGTCAGCTCGTCGGCGAACGCCCGCTGCGCCGCCAGGTGCTCGGCGAGCAGCCTGACATAGCGCTCGATACGCGGAAGATGGCGGCTGCGCGGGTTGTCGCGAAGATCGCCAAGGGTCGCCAGGGCTTCGATGACGGCGTCCTGCAACTGTTGCAGCTGGCGCGTGCGACGGCGCACTTCGAGTTCCAGGTATTCGCTCTTGTCGCGCAGGAAATCGGCATTGGCCTTCAATTGCAGATGGGTACGCACCCGCGCCAGGACGATCGGCGGGCTCACCGGCTTGCCCAGGTAATCCACCGCGCCCAGGGCCAGGCCCTGTTGCTCGTCGTCGCGATCGGCGCGGGCAGTGAGGAACATCAACGGGATGTCGCGGGTCAGCGGATCGGCCTTGAGCCGTCGGCAGACCTCGTAGCCGTCCATGCCCGGCATGTTCACATCGAGCAGGATCAGGTCCGGGCGCGGCTCTTCGACGGCCGCCCGCAGCCCGGCCGGGCCGCTGCCGGCGGTGCGCACGCGGTACTGCTCCTCGAGCAGCTCGCGCATCAGCAGCAGGTTGTCCGGGGTGTCGTCCACCACCAGCACGAGTTCCTGCTCGGGCCTGTCCAGCATGCTCTCCATCGCCCCTCCGGCCTTCGCTACGGGGCCGCCTGGCGGCGACCGTCACTCCGTATTGAAGACGCTGGAGACGACTTCTGCACGTCCGGTCAGGCGCCCGGGGCGACCGTTCAGGGCGTCAGGCGGAAACGCAGTGGCGAATCCTCGGCCTCGGCGCCGTTCTCGCTCTCGCCGAAGGCCCGGCGCTCGATGGGGTCCTGGCCGAAATACTCCTTGATCGGCGACTCGATGGCCTTGCCGCCGGGGCTCACGTGACTGGCGCAACCGCCAAGGAACACCAGGACCACACCGATGACCAGCGCTTTCATCTTCGTACCCCCGTCAGCCCGGCCCATCCGGGCGCTGCGCCGCAGCATGGCGCAGCCCGCCTTAGGGATCGCTTAAGGCATTCAGGCGGCGGCGCGGCTGGCGCGCCACTGGGGCAGGCCGATGAGCACCACGGCGCTGATGATCACCAGCATCGCCAGCCCCTCGATACCGCCGATCCGCTCGCCGGCGAACAGGGTGCCGAGCAACACCGCCACCGCCGGATTGACGTAGGCATAGCTGGTGGCCGCCGCCGGCCGTACGTTGCGCAGCAGGTACTGGTAGGCGCTGAAGGCGATGATCGAGCCGAACAGGATCAGGTACACCAGCGCCAGCCAGCCGCTGGTGCTCGGCCAATGCTCCAGGCGCTCGCCGCTGGCCAGGCTGCCGACCAGCAGCACCGCGCCGCCGACCAGCATTTCCGCGGCGCTGGCCATCGGTCCGGCCGGCAGCGACAGGCGCCGGCTCCACACCGAGCCGAAGGCCCAGGACGCGGCGGCGAACAGGATCAAGCCGGCGCCGGCAGGGCTGGCCTGGAGGTTCGAACCGAGGTTGAGCAGGACGATGCCGAACAGCCCGAGCACGATGCCGCCCCATTCCAGGGTGGTGTTGCGCTGGCCGAACAACTGGCTGAACAGCAGGGTGAACAGCGGCACCGTAGCCACCGCGAGGGCCGCCACCCCGGAAGACACGCCCCAGTGCTCGGCCACCGTCACCCCGCCGTTGCCGCAACTGAGCAGGAGGATTCCGACGATCCCCGCGCCGCGCCACTCGCGCCAGGTCGGCAACGGCGCGCCGCGCCAGCGCAACCAGGCGAACATCAGGCCGCCGGCGATGACGAAGCGCACCCCGGCCATCAGCATCGGTGGCCAGGACTCGACGCCGAAGCGGATCGCCAGGTAAGTGGAGCCCCAGATGAAGTACAGGGCGAAGAACGCACCGAAAAGCAACAGCGGAATGCGACGGGCAGGCATGGAAAGCACTCGACAGGGCAGGCGGGAGAAAGACTTCATTTTATGAGGTCGCTACCCGCCGGTTAAGGCACAGCCGCTGGTTATCGGGACGTAACACTTTTCTTTCCATGGAAATCGGCCATGCTTTCCGTCGATTCGACAACCGGGACCCATCATGGACAAATACGACCGTGCGCTCCTCGCCGCCCTGATCGACAACGGCCGCCTGACCTTCGCCGAACTGGCCCGGCGCATCAACCTGTCGCCCCCGGCGGTGGCCGACCGGGTGGCCAAGCTGGAGGCCGAAGGGGTGATCACCGGCTACCACGCCTCGGTGAACCTGGCCAAGCTCGGCCTGCCCATCGAGTGCGTGATCGAACTGCGGATCACCGAGAAGGATTGCCAGTCGGTGCTCGACGAACTGGCCCGGATCCCCCAACTGACCCTCTGCCACCGGATCACCGGCGACGCCTGCGTGCTGATGAAGGCCGCCGTGGCTTCGATGCCGGAGCTGCAGGACCTGATCGACCGGCTGATGAAGTTCGGCATCAGCAAGACCTCGATGATCCTCTCCACCCCCTTCGCCGACCGCCAGCCGGCAAGCCTGCGGGGGCAGGACGGCAATGGCGGATGTGCGGCGTGAGCCCTACGCCGGGGTTATCCGGCAGGCGTCGGGATCCGTACTTCATCGCCGCCACGAACCCGAACGGTAGGGCGCATAACGCCAACGGCGTTATCCGCCGCAGCGGCACTCCCGGCCGATAGCGGAGCCGCCCTCACCCCAACTCTCTCCCTGAAGAGAGAGGGGATTCTCCGTACAAGCGTCGAATTCGCTGTCTCCAACGCCGCCGACGAACCCGAACCGTAGGGCGCCAGCAAAAAAAAGGCGGTCCCGTTCGCACGGCACCGCCCAAGTCACGGAGTTGCTTACATCGTCGAGCGACAAGGCCGCTCGCCCTATTGGATTACCGCTCGATGATCGCGGTCACACCCTGCCCACCGGCGGCGCAGATGGAAATCAGCCCGCGTCCCTGCTCCGCCAGCGAGAGCAGCTTGGCCAGGTTGGCGACGATCCGTCCTCCCGTGGCGGCGAACGGGTGGCCGGCGGCCAGCGAGCTGCCCTTGACGTTGAGCTTGCTGCGGTCGATGGAGCCCAGCGGCTGGTCGAGGCCGAGGCGGGTCTTGCAGTACTCGGGGTCTTCCCAGGCCTTCAGGGTGCAGAGCACCTGGGCGGCGAAGGCCTCGTGGATCTCGTAGTAGTCGAAGTCCTGCAGACTCAGGCCGTTGCGTGCCAGCAGCCGCGGCACCGCGTAGACCGGCGCCATCAGCAGGCCCTCCTGGCGATCGACGAAGTTCACCGCCGCCGCCTCGCCGTCCTTGAAATAGGCCAGGATCGGCAGGCCGCGCGCCTTCGCCCACTCCTCGCTGGCCAGCAGTACCACCGAGGCGCCGTCGGTCAGCGGCGTCGAGTTGGCCGCCGTGAGGGTGCCGCGCGAACCGCGCTCGAACACCGGCTTGAGGGTGCCGATCTTCTCCAGGTCGATATCCGGGCGCAGGTTTTGGTCGCGGGTCAGGCCGCGGAACGGCGTCATCAAGTCGTTCTGCCAGCCCTCCTCATAGGCCGCGGCCAGCTTGTGGTGGCTCTCGAAGGCCAGCCTGTCCTGCTCGTCGCGGGGAATCTGCCAGGTCTGCGCCATCAGTTCGCAGGACTCCCCCATCGACAGCCCGGTGCGCGGCTCGCCGTTGCGCGGGATGGCCGGGACCACGTGGCGCGGGCGGATCTTCAGCAGGCTCTTGAGCTTGTCCAGGTTGCTCTTGCCACGGTTGGCCTCGAGGAGAATCTTGCGCAGGCCCTCGTTGACCCCGATCGGCGCGTCGGAAGTGGTGTCGACGCCGCCGGCGATGCCGCTGTCGATCTGCCCGAGGGCGATCTTGTTGGCCACCAGGATCGCCGCTTCCAGGCCGGTACCGCAGGCCTGCTGGATATCGTAGGCCGGGGTTTCCGGGGCCAGGCGCGAACCGAGCACGCATTCGCGGGTCAGGTTGAAGTCGCGCGAATGCTTCAGCACGGCGCCGGCCACCACCTCGCCAAGGCGCTCTCCGTGCAGGTTGTAGCGCTCCACCAGGCCTTCCAGGGCTGAAGTGAGCATCTCCTGGTTGCTCGCCGTGGCGTACACGGTGTTCGAGCGGGCGAAGGGAATACGGTTGCCGCCGACAATGGCGACCCGGCGCAGCTGGGTCATGGAAGAACTCCTTGCTGGAATCGTTTACGCCGAGCCGAGGCTCGACCCGTTAACTGAGCGGTCAGTGGCGCACAGGCTAACCTTAGCCGGTCGCGTCGCATTGGCCGCCCTGCCGTTATCCCGGTCAGCGCGGTCAATTGCGGCGAACAGGTGGCTGCGTAGAGTTGTCCACACTGTTACCCGCGTTCCCTCGGCATCGTTGGCCGGCGGAATCCACCTTCAGCCTTGGAGCCTTTCCACCGGGAGCCCGTTCCATGACCGATCGTTACATCGCCTTCGCCAACTCCCCCGTCGGCCGCCGCCTGGTTGGCGCCGTCGGCCTTCCCTCCCCGCTGCGCCTGGAGCGCTGGCAGGCCGGCCGGGTGCGGCCGGTGGACGGCCCGCTGGTGATCGGCGGGAGCGGCGCGCTGGCCGAGGCCGTGCTGCCCTTCGCCGGCAAGCTGACCGATGCGGTGTTCGCCGCCGTCGAGGGACAGTTCGAGCTGCCGCGCTGGACCGCCGAACACAGCCCGCGGGCCAAGTCGGTGCTGTTCGATGCCAGCGGCCTGACCCGCTTCGAGCAGTTGGTGGCGCTGCGCGACTTCTTCCAGCCGGTGCTCAAGGGCCTCGACACATGCCCGAAGGTGGTGGTCCTCGGACGCGCCCCCGAGTCTCTCAAGGACCCGGTCGCCGCCAGCGTGCAACGCAGCCTGGAAGGTTTCACCCGCTCCCTGGGCAAGGAAATCCGTCGCGGCGGCAACGTGCAGTTGCTGTACGTCGGCAAGGGCGCCGAGGACCAACTGGAAGGCGCACTGCGCTTCTTCCTCTCGCCGAAGAGCGCCTACGTCTCCGGCCAGGTGATCCGTCTTGCCGCCAACAGCGCCCAGGTCCACGACTGGAGCAAGCCGCTGGCCGGCCAGCGCGCACTGGTCACCGGCGCCGCCCGCGGCATTGGCGCGGCCATCGCGGAAACCCTGGCGCGCGACGGCGCGGAAGTGGTGCTGCTCGACGTGCCGCCGGCCAGGGAGGCCCTCGAAGGCCTCGCCGCGCGCCTCGGCGGCCGTGCCGTGGCTCTCGACATCTGCGCCGCGGACGCCGGGCAGCAACTGGTGGACGCGCTGCCTGAGGGCGTCGATATCGTCGTGCACAACGCCGGGATCACTCGCGACAAGACCCTGGCGAAGATGAGCAGCGACTTCTGGAACTCGGTGATCAACGTCAACCTCAATGCCCCGCAGGTGCTGACCCAGGCCCTGCTCGACGGCGACAAGCTGCATGACAACGGCCGGGTGGTGTTGCTGGCGTCGATCAGCGGCATCGCCGGCAACCTCGGGCAGAGCAACTACGCGGTGAGCAAGGCCGGCCTGATCGGCCTGGCCCAGGCCTGGGCGCCGGCGCTGGGCAAGCGCGGCATCACCATCAACGCGGTGGCGCCGGGGTTCATCGAGACGCAGATGACCGCCGCCATTCCGCTGACCATCCGCGAGGCCGGCCGGCGGATGAACTCCATGAGCCAGGGCGGCCTGCCGCAGGACGTCGCCGAAACGGTGGCCTGGTTCGCCCAGCCGTCGTCCGGCGCGGTCAGCGGCCAGGTGCTGAGGGTGTGCGGGCAGAGCCTGCTGGGGGCCTGAGGCGGCCCCTGACTCCCCGGCAACAGGACGCCGACCCGGTAGCCCCCTTTCGGACAGGCCCTACCCGCGCCCCTGCTGCCCGCGCCGGCGGAACTCCACCGGCGTCTCGCCGACCCAGCGCTTGAACGCGCGATAGAAGGTGCTCGGCTCGGAAAACCCGGTGCGTTCGACGATCACTTCGATGCGCTCGTCGGTCTTCAGCAGCAGTTCCTTGGCCAGTCGGCAGCGGTAGTCGGTGACCAGGTCGTTGAAGCGCACCCCGGCCATCGCCAGGCGTTCGCGCAGACGTCGGGCCGGCATGCCGAGGCGCGCGGCGACCTGCTCCAGGGTGGCGCCTCCGTCCACCAGCAACTCGCCGATCAGTTCGCGGACCTGGCGCACCAGGTCCAGGCGCTCCACCTCGGCCAGTTGCCGGCGCGCCAGCGACTCGTGCATGCGCAGCAGTTCCGGGGCGGCGTGGCGCGAGGGTTTGTCCAGCACCGCGGCATCGAATACCAGCGCGTAGCGCGGCATGCCGAGGATCGTCGGGCAGCCGTAGACCGCACGGTAGCGCTCCATCGGCGCGCCGGTTTCGTTCATCAGTTGCACTTCCAGCGGCTTGAACTCGCCCTCGGTGAGCGCGCCGAACAGGCGGATCACCGCGCCGGCGAGCATTTCCGGGAAGTGGCGGTTGATCGCCGGCGATTCGCCCAGCGACAGCACCGCGCGCTCGCCCTCCACCTCCAGTTGCGCCTGCAGGGTGTCGGACAGCAGGCGTACGTAGCGCAGGGAATGGCGCAGGCCGGCGCCGAAGGTATCGCTGGAGAGGAACAGGTATTCCAGGAGCAGGCCGTGGAACGCCGGCAGGTGCTCGGCCAGGTGCAGGCCGACATGCTCTTCGCCGCACTCGTCGGCGGCGGCCTTCCAGAACAGGTTCTGTGCGGAATGGGGGAAACGGCCGGCCGGCAGGCCACCCGGCGGCAGCCCGACACGGACCAGGACCCGGTCCGGATCGCAGCCGCTGGCGCGCAGGGCGTCGATCACCGGGCGCATCAGCGCTACATCGTCGGTCAGATCACGCATGGTGTTTTTTCTAGTTATCCATGGGGCGGGCCCATCTTAGGCAGCTTTGCCATCCCCTCTCAAGGAGAGGCCATAGAAATAACCCATCCCGCATGACGGAAAAACCCTCAGATCGACTAGCCGCCGGCGTGGTCGAAAATCTCGATGCAGACGCATCCCGGAGCCGATTGACCGCCCTGCCAGCGGCGTCGGCCAGGCGGCCAATGCCTGCTGCGGGTGCTCGACTAAGCTGACAGCCACCTATTTCGAGGAGATGTCCAATGCCCACCGCCTGGCTCGACCTGCCCGCCCCACCCGCCCTGCCCGGCCTGTTCCTGCGCGCCGCACTGCGCCGCGGCATCCGCGGCAAGGCCCTGCCCGAGCGCGGCCTGCGCAGCCAGGTCACGGTGGACCCGAAGCACCTCGAGCGCTACCGCCAGGTCTGCGGCTTCCGCGACGACGGCCTGCTGCCGCCGACCTACCCGCACATCCTCGCCTTCCCGCTGCAGATGGCGCTGCTCACCGACAAGCGCTTCCCCTTCCCGCTGCTCGGCCTGGTCCACCTGGAGAACCGCATCGACGTGCTGCGCGCGCTCGGCGGCCTCGGCCCGTTCACCGTGAGCGTCGCGGTGGAAAACCTGCAACCGCACGACAAGGGCGCCACCTTCAGCATCGTCACCCGCCTGGAAGACCAGCTTGGCCTGCTCTGGGTCGGCGACAGCAAGGTGCTCTGCCGCGGCGTCAAGGTGCCCGGCGAAATTCCGCCGAAAGCCGAGCAGGAGCCGCTGCCGCTGGAGCCGGTCGACAACTGGAAGGCGCCCGCCGACATCGGCCGGCGCTATGCCCGTGCCGCCGGCGACTACAACCCGATCCACCTGTCGGCGCCCAGCGCCAAGCTGTTCGGCTTTCCCCGCGCCATCGCCCACGGCCTGTGGAACAAGGCTCGCAGCCTGGCCGCCCTCGGCGAGCGACTGCCAGCCTCGGGCTATCGGGTCGAGGTGCGCTTCCAGAAGCCGGTGCTGCTGCCGGCCAGCCTCACCCTCCTGGCCAGCGCGGCGGCGGCGGACGGCCAGTTCAGCCTGCGCGGCAAGGACGACCTGCCGCACATGGCCGGGCATTGGAGCCGGCTACAGGGCTGACGCCGGTCCGCCATGCCTTGAAGCTTCGGGCGCAAAGCCCGAAGCTATGCGGCTGCTTACCGCCACCGCGAAGAATCCCCCATGGACCTGCACGAACTCACCGCGCGCCTGCACGCCATCCGCGACCGCAACGACTGGCGCCAATTCCACAGCCCGAAGAACCTGGCCATGGCCGCCAGCGTCGAGATGGCCGAACTGGTGGAGATCTTCCAGTGGCTGACGGAAGACCAGTCGCGCACGCTGTCGGCCGAGCAGCTCGAACACGCTGGCCAGGAAGTTGGCGACATCGTCCTTTATCTGCTGCTGTTCTGCGGGGAAACCGGCCTCGACCTGGAACAGGTGGTGCGCGCCAAGCTGGCCGACTGCGAACGGCGCTTCCTGCCATGAGCGACCGCCATTTCGACGAACTGGCGACGCGCTTCGCCGAAAAGATCTATGGCGGCGCCAAGGGTGCGATCCGCCTCGCGGTACTCCAGGCCGACCTCGCCGAGGCCCTCCCGGAGCGACCTCTGCGGGTCCTCGACATCGGCGCCGGGCTCGGCCACATGTCGCTCTGGCTGGCCGCTCGCGGCCACCGCGTAACCCTCGCCGAGCCAGCGCAACCCATGCTCGACGGCGCCCGCCAGCGCTTCGCCGAAGCCGGGCAGGCCGCCGAATTCATCCAGGCGCCATGGCAGGAACTGCTCGGCCAGTTCACCGAGCCCTACGACCTGGTGCTCTGCCACGCCGTGCTCGAGTGGCTGGCCGAACCCCATGCGATCCTGCCGGTGCTGCACCAACTCTGCGCACCCGGCGGCTGGCTGTCGCTGGCCTTCTACAATCGCGACGCGCTGATCTACCGCAACCTGCTCAAGGGCCACTTCCGCAAGCTGCGCAAGCAACGCTTCGCTGGCGAGGGGCAGAGCCTGACCCCGCAGCGCCCGCTCGACCCGCGCGAGCTGGAACAGGCGCTGGCAGCGCGTTGGCGCATCGAGGCGCGCAGCGGCGTGCGGGTGTTCCACGACTACATGCCGAGCGAGTTCCAGGCCAAGGCCGAACGGCTCGACCTGGTGGAAATGGAACTGGCCTACCGCCGCCACCCGGCCTTTGCCGGGCTTGGCCGCTACCTGCACTGGCTGTGCCGCCCGCAATGAAAGGCGCAGAATGCAGTCTGAGCCTGCAAGGGCCGCCGACGTAGCGCGGCCACGGAGCGTCGAGCATGCAATCGCGACTGTTGATCCTGCCGTTACTCGCCAGCCTGGCCGCCCTCGGTGCCTGCCAGGGCGACAATCCCTACCGCGCCAGCTCTCTGCCCTACCCGCCGCAGCCGGCCACCGCGGCCAATCCCGGCCTCGATCCCGGCGCCTATCCGGCGGCGCCGCGCGACTACGCCCGCTACCGTAGCTGGAGCTGGGCCGCCGCCGGGGTCAGCGGCTTTCCCCAGGGCCTGGACGACAACCAGTTGCGCGACGCCGTCAGCCAGCAGCTCGACCAGCGCGGCCTGCGCCCGGCGCGGCCGGGCAGCGCGGCCGACCTGCAGGTCAGCGCGTTCCTGCGCAACGAACTGCGCACCCGCCAGGTTACCGACTACTACGGCGGCTACTACGGCAACTACGGCGGCTGGCGCGATCCCTGGTACGGCTATGGCGCCAGCTACCCGGTGACCCGCAGCTACACCGTGCAGGTCACCGTGGTCCGCGTCGAGCTGAACGACGCCCGCAGCGGCCAGCCGGTGTGGGGCAACAGCGCCGAGTTCGACTCCGGCGACTCCGCCAGCGAACAGGCCAAGGCCCTGCGCGAAGCGGTGAAACGGGCGCTGTCGAGCTACCCGCCGGGCTGATCGGCGAGCACCCGGCGGCGGATCGCCTCCATCTTCCTGGGCGAGTTGCTCATCACCGCGTCGGCGCCCAGGGCGCGCGCGGTGCGGTAGTCCTCGGCGGTCTCGATGCCGAACATCACCACCTTCACCGGCTCGCGGCGCACGCAGTCCATCGCTTTGCGCGTCCACAACTGCGCCGCCGGCACCTTGTAGGAAGACTCGCCAAGGGTGAAGCGCTCGGTCACCGTCAGTTCGCGGCGCAGCTCGATGCCCATCCAGGTGCCGCCGGCCGGCGGTGCCTCGCAGCGCTCGCCGAAGGCCAGGCCGACCAGGCGGTTGCGCGTCGCATCGCGGCTTTCGAACTGTCGCGCGCGGTCCGCGTAGCGCTGCGTCAGGTAGTCGTTGGCGGCCTTCTCGGTGGAATAGAAACGCACCCGCGACCAGGCCTTCTGCCGCTCCAGCTCGCCGGCCACGGCATCGACCAGCGGCTCCACCGGCAGCGACTTCATGTCGAGGAACACCGGCACCTGCGGCGGGATCGCCCGCAGCGCCTGGCGCAGCGTAGGAATCCGCAGCGGCTTCTGGCGGTAGGGATAGCTGCCGTCCTCGGCCTTGAACATATAGCCGGCGTTCAAGCGCGCCAGCTCGGCCAGGCTCGACTGGCCGACCGCGCCGGCGCCCTGGGTCAGGACCGCCAGGTCAGCGGGGCGATAGAGCACCGGATGGCCATCGGCGCTCAACTGCACCGACAACCATAGCGCGTCGGCGCCGTTGTCCAGCGCCTTGCGGATCGCCAGCAGGGTGTTCTCCGGGTAGTCCGCGGTGCCGGCGCGATGGGCCACCAGCAGCGGGCCCGGGCCATCCGCCGGTACCACCGAGCGTGCCTCGACGCAGCCGGTCAGCGACAGGCCCAGCAGCAGGATCGCAATACTTCGATTCATTTCATTCTCCCGTCGCGCCCTATAGGGCGGGTGCTCGCCAACGTTACTTGTGGAGACGCTTCAAACCCGCGTTTCCTCTTGCCTTTCATCCGGCGCTGAGCTTGGATGTGAACTCTGACTGGAGAAAAACCATGATCCGCCGAATCCTGCTGCTCGGCCTGCTCCTCAGCCTCGCAGCCTGCGAAACCACCCAGCTCGACCGCGACTTCGACAGCTCCCGCGACTTCGCCGCCTACCGTAGCTGGAGCTGGTCGCAACCCGCCTTCGAATACCGCCCCGACGACCCACGCATCAAGAGCGACCTCACCGAGCAACGCATCCGCGAAGCCGTCGCCCAGCAGCTCGACCAGCGCGGCCTGCGTCCGGCCCAGGGCAACGCCAGGGGCGACGTCACGGTGCGCGCCTACCTGATCGTCGACGATCGCCAGGACCAGATCACCACCAACTACGGCGGCGGTTACTGGGGCGGCTACTGGGGAGGATACTGGGGCGGCCCGGCGATGGCCGAGACGCGCACCGTGAATTACAAGGTTGCCACCCTCCAGGTCGACCTGTTCGACGGCAAGGACGGCAAGCTGGTCTGGCGCGGCAGCGGCGAGCAGATCATGCGCACCAGCCCGCCGAGCCCGGCCGAGCGCGAGCAGGCGATCCGCGAGACGGTGCAGAAAGTCATGTCGCAATACCCGCCGCGCTGACATGCAGCTCAGCCACCGCCCGGCGGAGACCGGCGACCTGGAGACGGTCGCCGGCTTCCCCCAGGACCGCGACGAACTCTTCTATTGCTACCCCAAGGCGATCTGGCCGTTCAGCGTCGCCCAGCTGGCCGCTGCCATCGCCGAACGCCGCGGCAGCACCGTGGCCGTGCACGACGGACAGGTGCTCGGCTTCGCCAACTTCTACCAGTGGCAGCACGGCGACTTCTGCGCCCTCGGCAACATGATGGTGGCGCCCGCCGCGCGCGGTCTGGGCGTGGCCCGCTACCTGATCGGGGTCATGGAAAACCTCGCCCGCGAACAGTACAAAGCGCGCCTGATGAAGATTTCCTGCTTCAACGCCAACGCCGCCGGGCTGCTGCTCTATACCCAGCTCGGCTACCAGCCGCGCGCCATCGCCGAACGCCACGATCCGGACGGCCGGCGCGTGGCGCTGATCCAGATGGACAAGCCCCTTGAACCCTGACACCCACGCCCAGCGCGTCCTCATCATCGTCTCCAGCGGCCCGAGCACCCCGGCCCGCTGCGCCGCGCCCTTCCACACCGCCACCCTGCTGGCCTGCATGGACGCCGAGGTGACCCTGTTCCTCAGCGGCGAAGGCGTGCAGTTGGCCCGCCGCGCCGTCGCCGACCAGTTGCGCGCGCTGGACGGCGGCGAGCCGCTGCGCCACTTCATCCGCCAGGCCCGCGAGGCCGGCGCGCGCCTGCTGATGTGCCGCCAACCCGGGGTGAACATCGACGAAAGCGAACTGATCGAGGAACTCGACGAAATCTCCAGCGGCGGCGAACTGGCACGGCTGATCCTCGAATCCGAGCGGGTGCTGACCCTATGAGCGCGAACCTGCACGGCCTGGAGTTCCCCGACGGGCTGTTCTACGCCCCGGACTACAACCTGTGGCTGCGCGAGGAAGTCGACGGCAGCCTGACCCTGGGCCTGAGCGCCTACGGCTGCGCGCTGTATGGCGAAATCTTCGCCTTCACCCCCAAGCGCGACGGCTGGCACATCGAACGCGACCGCAGCTTCGGCGTGGTCGAGTTCGCCAAGGCTGCCTCCTCGGCCCGCAGCCCGTTGGCCGGGACCCTGCTGGCGAGCAACCCGGCGGTGGTCAAGCGCCCGGCGCTGATCAACCGGGATTGCTACGGCGAGGGCTGGATGGTACGGCTGCAACCGGACGACTGGGCCTCGGCGCGGAGCGCGTTTCTCCAGGGAGACGCGGCGCGGGAGGCATTCGCCGAGCGCATGCGCCTGGATGGGTTCGATCCGCAGCATCCAGGGGTGCAGGCGCTGGACGTCTGAGACTCCCGGGTTTTACCCGCACCCCGCTCGCGGAAGGCGGATAACGCCGCTGGCGTTATTCGCCCTACCCCAGCTCTCCATCGCCGCCAATCTCCCGCATATCCCCGGAGTCCGCCATGTCCTCACCCCAACCGCCCCGCTTCGACGGCCAACGCTGGAGCAACGCCGACGACGACCGCATCGAGGTGCTGCCTGCCGACCCCGCCTGGCCACAACACTTCGCCGCCGAAGCCGAGGCCATCCGCACGGCGCTGGCGCTGCCCGGGCTGGGCATCGAGCATGTCGGCAGCACCGCGGTGCCCGGGCTCGACGCCAAGCCGATCATCGACATCCTCCTGCTGCCGCCGCCCGGCCACGATCCGCAGCGGCTGGTAGCCCCGCTGGAGGGCCTCGGCTACCAGTTCTGGCGCGAGAACCCGAACACCCAGCGGATGTTCTTCGTCAAAGGCATGCCGCCCTTCGGCCATGGCCGCACCCACCATGTCCATGTCATGCCCCTGGCCCAGGCCGACCGCTACCTGCTGTTCCGCGACTGGCTGCGCAACCACCCCGACGACGCCCGCCTCTACGCCGAAACCAAGCACGCCCTGGCCCGCCGCTACCCCACCGACCGCGAGGCCTATACCCGTGGCAAGGACGAGGTCGTCGCAAGGATTCTCGGCCGGGCGCTGGCGGCGACGCGGCACCCAATGATACAGGGTGGCCTGGTAAGGGGAGAACGCGAAATGCACGCCAGGGAACTGCGTGAAACGCTGGTCGCCGGCGCGGAATCGACGCCAGGCGGCCCCGCCGATACAGCCTATTTCGAGTCGCTGCGCAGCCGGGTAAGCAAGCCCCAGGACTGAGGCGGATAGCGTGCTTCGCTCACTACTGCGACTGTGCGAGCGCGGCTTCCACCAACCTCTCGATCACCTCCCCCACCCTCCCCGGCTCGCCAACCTCCACCCAGCGCAAATGCGCGAACCGCGGATCCTCGCGCAGGCCGGTGTATTTGCGGCGGTTGCCTGCGAAGGTGGTCCATGACCAGAGCAGGATCGAATCCCTGGAGCAGAACGCCATCCGCAGCGATTCACGGTTGCCGTGGGACAGGCGGGTGCGCAGCAGGCCCCGGGCCAGGGTGCGGCGAAGGACCCGGGAGAACACCGTCCAGCGCCCGAAATTCAGCCATACCACGTGGGTGGCGCGGCCCCAGAGCAACTCGCGGACGGCGCTGTAGTTGCCGTCGGCGACCCAGCGCGGCGCCGTCGTCGCCCGCTCCACGGCGTGCTCGAAGCGTTCGTGGGGCACGGCTTGCCAGCCGGGGCCCCAGTAGAGTCGGTCGAGTTCGACATGCGTACAACCCAGCCTGGCGGCCAGCGCGGCGGAGAAGGTCGTCTTCCCGGCCCCGCTGGTGCCGACCACCACCACACGCAGCGGCGCGCCTCGCTCGGCCTCGACGCAGGTCATGCCTTGACCGCGACCAGCGTGTAGCACATCGGGATCGCCAGCGGTCCGTCCTCGTAGAGGTCGTAGAGTTCCTCGCGGTTCGAGTGCGGGTACTCCTTGAAGTGACTCAGGCGCAGGCCGGCGCCGAGCAGCCCGCCGAGGATGTCGCCGAGCGGGTGGACGTACCAGTAGCTGGCGATGCCGGTATCGCTGCCGCTGCCTTCGTAGACGATGGCCTCCCGGGATACGTGGGGCGTGTCGGTGAAGTAGTCGTTGCGCAGTTCGAACGGTCGCTCCGACTCGGGTTCGAGCATCTCCAGGAACGGGTGGGTCTCATAGATCGCCAATTGCCCGCCCGGCTTCAGCAGGCCGCTCACCGAGGCGAAGAAGCGCGCGATGTCGGGCATCCAGTTGAGCACACCGATGGTGATCAGCAGCAGGTCGAACTGACCGTTCAGCTCGGCCGGCAGCTCGTAGGCATTGGCTTCGACGAAACGCGGCTGATGCGGCGAGCGCTCGGCCAGTTGCCGCGCCTGGGCGAGGAAGGCGGCGGACTGGTCGATCCCCACCGCCCGCGCGACGCCGAAGGCGTACAGCGAAAGCACTTCCCGGCCGTTGTTGCAGCCGACCTGGACCGCCGCCTTGCCGGCCAGGTCCAGATTGCGCAGCACGCCAGCCAGGGTCTCGTCCAGGCAACTGAAGCCGGTTTCCTGTACCGCCAGCGACAATTCCTGCCAGCCGCTGCCACGCAGGTGGCTGTCGGCAGACGCGTCCCAGGCGCGTCGGTTGCTTTCCACCGCGTGTTCAAGATCCGTCATGCGAAAACCTCAGAAGTGTTCCCAGGAAGGCCAGCCGAGTCGCGAACCCGCAGCCCACTCAATCGCGGAATTGCAGCCCGATATGGGCTCGGCAGTCGCGTCGTTCCAGGCTGCCTTCCTGGAAAGCGCCGCAGGCGCGGTTTCTCAGAGGCAGCGTCTGTTCCACCACGGTCACCCGCACCTCGTTCGCCGGTTGGCGCTGCTCGGCGGGTCGCGGCGCCTGACGCCGGCCGTTCAGGTTGTCGGCCCCGCCTGGCGGGATGGGCCGGCGCGTCGCGGCGATCCGCCTGCATGCTCAATAGAGACCGGTGGCGCTGCCCCGCTCGAACAGCGGCACCTGGTTGGCCAGGATCATGTTGTAGCTGAGCATGAACGGCACCCCGCCGCCGCTTTCGGCGATCTGGCTTACCCAGCCGATGGGGTTGTTGAACAGCGATTCGTCGGGGCTGAGCACGCCGACGGCGGCGCTGTCCGGGTCGCCGTCCCAGGTCACGTCGCCCCAGTGCCAGCCGAGGCCACGCACGTACTGCGCGCCGATCAGCGCGCCGAGGGCGAAGACCGCCTCGTCGTCGAGGCTGCGCCCCTGCTCCCTCGCATCGCGCACGTAGTCGGTGACGGCGGCGACGATCTGCGCCGGCGTCTCGTCCGCGGCGACGCCAAGCAAGGCGAGCCCCTGTGCCTGCAGCTCCGCCAGTTGCTGTTGCAGGTCCGTTGAAAGCGGATTGATCTCGGCCATCCCTGTTCTCCCGAGGCAAGCGTGCGCACCCGTCCGTCGGGCGCGCCATGAAGCGCGTTATCTTACGGCTTCGCGGCGACGAAAGCGCCCTCCCCAGCCAAACGTAGCGCAGCCGCTAATCGCCTCTTCCCGGAAATGCTGCCTTCGGCTCTACTGGCGAATTTGAGCCATCCATACCCGAGACAGCCCCATGACGCTGATCGCCGCCGCCCAGAGCTGCGCCCACCCCGCCGACCTGCCACGCAACCTCGACGACCACCTGCGCCTGATGCGTATCGCCCAGGCACGGGGCGTGCGCCTGCTGGTGTTTCCCGAACTGTCGCTCACCGGCTACGAACCCAGCGCTGCCGCCGCCCTCGCCCAGCCGGCGGACACGCCCCTGCTGCAACCGCTGCGCCAGCTCGCCGAGCAGGCACGGATGACCACGGTGGTCGGCCTGCCGCTGCGCTCGCCGAAGCATGCCAAGCCGCTGATCGCCGCCCTGATCCTCGGCGCCGACGGCAGCCTCGGCGTCTATGCCAAGCAGCACCTGCACGCGGGCGAGGAACGCCACTTCTCAGCCGGCGACGGCGGCCCCCCTGCTGGAGATCGACGGCCTGCCGATGGCGTTGGCGGTCTGCGCCGACTTCAGCCAACCCAGCCACCCGGCCCACGCCGCCCGTGCCGGCGCTCGCCTCTACATCGCCAGCGCGCTGATCGGAGAAAACGGCTACCCGGCCGACTCGGCCCTACTGGCCGGTTATGCCCGCGAGCACGGAATGGGCGTGCTGCTGGCCAACCATGGCGGGCCGACGGGTGGCTGGAAGGCGGCGGGCAGGAGTGCGTTTTGGAATGAGCGGGGAGCGCTGGTCAGGGAGACGACGGGGACGGGTGAGACGCTGCTTCTGCTGGAACGGACCGAGATAGACGCTTGATCCTGTGAGACACGATGGCCGCCGAAAGCGAGCGGAGAATTGGCGGAAGGCAGTGGGAGTCGAACCCACCCAGGAACGGCTGCCGTCCCCCACCGGATTTGAAGTCCGGCCACGCCACCGGGCGTGATTGCCTTCCTCTTTGATTTGCAAGAGGTTTTCCTCGAGACGGGAGCTTATCAGGCCGGGGTCCGAAGAAGAAATGCCGGATGTCATGGAAAGTCGTTCGCATGGCCGGGCGAGCAGAGCGTAGCCCAGCCTCGGAGCACTTCACAGGCGTTTCAGGCAATGGCAGTAGACGAAGTGCTGGACCCGGCCGGCGGGAGTGACGTGGTGTTCGTCGCGGTGCTCGGTGAGCTGGAAGGCGGAGCCGAACTCGGCGTGCAGTTCGTCGGCGTCGTAGCGCATGACTGGCAGGCCGCTGCATTCGGTCGGGCCGTCGGCGGCGAAGGTGGCGACGATCACGTGGCCGCCGTGGCGGACCGCCTTCATCACCTGGCGCACGTAGGCGCGGCGGGCTTCGGCAGTGGTAAGGAAGTGGAACACGGCGCGGTCATGCCAGACATCGTAGGTGGCTTCCGGCAGGTCGACGCCGGTAATGTCGCCGGCGATCCAGCGCACCTCTTCGCCGCGCGCGCCGAGGCGGTTGCGGGCGACACGCAGGGCGGCGTCGGAAAGGTCGAGCACCGTCAGGTCGCCGAAGCCTTCGGCGAGCAGGCCGTCGACCAGGGTCGAGGCGCCGCCGCCGACATCGATGATCGCCGCCTCGCGGGGCGCGCCGATGCGTCGGATCAGGTCGAGAGACAGCGTGGCCTCGGCCTGGAACCAGCTCACCGCGTCGGACGGCTTGCTCTCGTATACCCGTTGCCAGTGCTCTCGTTCGGACATGACGACCTTCTCCGTGTTGCGCTGCGACCCATTACCCACCAAGGGCGTTAACGGCACATTAACGCCATAGGCGGTGTTGCGACAGGGCCGCTCCTCAACCGTAGGCACCGCGCAGTGACATCACGCCGCGCCTTCGCGCCGCCTGGCGGATCAGCAGTTCGCCCACGGCCAGGGCCAGCGCCACGCCGCCGACGATCTTGCCGGCGTAGGCCCAGTCCATCGGCGCGCCGGGGGTGACGACGAACAGGCAGATGCCGGCCAGCACATGCAGCGCGACGAACAGCGCCCAGAGACTGGCCAGGCGGTCGCCCAGCGGCATCCGGTAGGGCCGTGGACGCGGGTCGGCGCGGCGCAGGCGGACGAAGGCCAGGCACATCAGCACATAGGGCATCATGAAAACCATGGCGAAGATCGACAGCAGGGTCCAGAACAGTTCCTCGGCAGTGTGCGCCACCAGGCCGTAGAGCAGCAGCAGGACGATGCTCACCGCCGAGGCCAGCACCGCCGAGCCGATCGGCGTGCCGTGGCGCGAATGGACCACGCCGAACAGCGCCGGCAGCTCGCCGGCCTTGGCCGCTTCCACCGCGGCACGGTTGGTGCCCATGCTCCAGGTGACCATGTTGGTGAAGAGGGTGAACAGGACGAAGGCGCCGACCAGGTCGGCGAGCATCCCGCCGGCGCCGTCGTGGCCGTAGATGTTGTAGAGGGTATGGGCGAAGATCCGGGTGACGTCGGTTTCCTCGGCCGGTACCGCGGCCAGCACGCCGAGGGTGCCGAAGATGTTGAAGGCGCCGACGATCAGCCCGGAGATCAGCACCGCGCGCGGGATGTCGCGGCGCGCGTTGCGCATCTCCGCGGCGCTGCAACAGGCCAGCTCGGTCCCCATGATGCCATAGACCATCACTCCCAGCGCGGCCATCTGGCCCGGCGAGGACGGGACGATGGAGTCCAGGCTGAAGTCGTTGGCGAAGCCATGGTTCCAGCCGAAGTGCAGGCCGCCGACGCCCAGGGCGAGCACCGCGAGCAGCTTGAGCAGCGCGCCGAGGTTCGGCAGCCACTTGCCCAGGCGCAGCGCGACCACGTTGAACGCCGCGGTGAGCAGCGCCAGGGCTATGCCGATAGCGATCTTGCCCCAGAGGCTCAGCTCGGGGAAATAGAAGGCGCCGAGCATGCTGCCGAACAGGGTGTAGACCGAAGGCATCCACAGTGCGTTGTTGACCCAGTACATCCATGACACCCGGGCCCCCCAGCGGAAGCCGAAGGCGCTGCGCACCCAGTGGTAGACGCCGCCGTTGGCGGGGAAGGCGGTGCCCAGCTCGGAGGTCATCATGGCCATCGGCAGGAACAGCAGGACCAGCACGTAGAGCCACCAGAACAGGCTCGACGGACCGAGGGAGGAAGCCAGGGCGATCTGGTCCATGAAGAGCATCGCCGAGACCGTGTAGAGCACCACATCGCGCAACCGCAGGACCTTGTTCTTGTTGTCGTCCATTGGGGTTCTCCTGAATGTTCGGGTGGGGCGCCGGCGGCGCCCCGGCGCTTACCGGTGACCGGCGCGGACAAGATCCTCCACGGTTTCCTCGATGCTCTCGCGCAGCACCCGGACCACGGTATCGACCTGTTCGCGGGTGAGGATCAGCGGCGGCGACATCACGTTCAGGTGGACGATCGGACGAACCAGCAGGCCGCGCTTCTGCGCCCGCAGGTGGACCCACTCGCCGATGTTCAGGCTTTCCGGAAACAGCGCCTTGCTCGCCTTGTCGGCGACGAACTCGACACAGGCCATGAAGCGCATCCCGCGCACGTCGCCGACGATGGGCAGGTCGCGGAGACTTTGCAGGCGCTCCTCGAAGTAGCGGCCGACCTCGTCGGCGTGGGCGAGCAAGCCCTCGCGCTCGATGATCTCGATGTTCTTCAGCGCCGCCGCGCAGGCCACCGGGTGGCCGGAGTAGGTGAAACCATGGCTGAAGCAGCGGCCCTTGTCCGGCTCGGCGATCACCTCCCAGATGCGCCGGGAGAAGATGCACGCGCCCAGCGGCTGGTAGCCGGAGGTGAGGCCCTTGGCGGTGAGGATGATGTCCGGCTGTACGCCGAACACCGCCTGGCTGGCGAAGAAGTGGCCGAGGCGGCCGAAGGAGGTCACCACTTCGTCGGAGATGTACAGCACGTCGTAGCGCTGGCACAGATCCCACATCCGCCGGTGGTAGCCCGCGGGCGGGACGATCACGCCGCCGGAGCCGAACACCGGCTCGGAGATGAACGCCCCCACCCGGTCGGCGCCCAGTTCGAGGATCTTGCGTTCGAACTCCGCCACCAGGCCATCGAGGAACTCGGCCTCGCCCACTCCTTCCGGAGCGCGGTAGTAGTAGGGACAGGCAAGGTGGTGGATGCGCTCGTCGAGGAAGTCGAACTCGGCCGGCCGGTCGGCGCTCTTGCCGCCCAGCGACATGCCGAGGAAGGTCGAGCCGTGGTAGGCGTTGATCCGCGTGATGACGTGCTTCTTGGCGCGCTTGCCGCGGCAGTTCTGGTAGTAGTGCATGAGGCGGATCGCGGTGTCCACGGCGGTGGAACCGCCGGTGGTGAGGAACACGTGGTCGAGGTCGCCGGGGGCCAGCTCGGCGAGCTTGCGGCAGAGTTCGATGGCGCGCGGGTTGGCCATGTCGCAGAAGGGATTGGAATAGGCCAGCAGGCGGGTCTGCTCGGCCACGGTGCGAGCCATTTCCTCGCGCCCCAGGCCGATGTTGGTGCACCACATGCCGCCCACCGCGTCGAGGTAGCGGTTGCCGGCGGTGTCGTAGATATAGGCGCCGTCGCCGGCGGCGATGTTCAGCGAGCCGTTGACGCGGTGGTCGTCGAACACGTGGTAGCCGTGCATGTAGTGGGCCTGGTCGGCACGGACCAGGTCGGCGTCGCCGAGGGGGGACGTGGCGTGCATTCTTGCGTTCATCGGGCTGTCGCTCTTCTCGGATGGATGCTCCGAGGGTGCAAGAGCACCGCGCGGCGGGCCATACCCCATTTTGGGGTAAGCGCTGGGTGCGGCCGACGCGGCTTGCTATCCTGCGGCGACAACGACAAGAACGAGCCGTACCGTCCATGCAGGCCATCGCCCCGAACGCGCTCGACCGCTGGCACGAACACCTGGCGCTGGCGATCCGGCGCCTGCGCCAACCCGACTTCCTCGCCGCGCTGGTCGACGCCATCCACCAACTGGTGCCGATCGAGTCGAGCATGATCAGCCTGGAACGCAAGGGCCACGCGCCCACCCTGCTCTACGAGCGCGGCATCGCCGAGCGCTTCCGCGAGGCGATCATCCGCCGCTACTTCTCCCGCGGCTACCTGCTCGACCCTTTCTGCCTGGCGGTGGAGGAAGGCCTTCCGGAAGGCTTCTACACCCTCGGCGAGATCGCCCCCGACGACTTCTTCCAGAGCGCCTACTACCAGACCTACTACCTCGGCGCCGGAGCGGTGGAGGACGTCTACTACATCCTCGACCTAGGCCCTACCGAGAAGCTCTCGATCTGTCTCTACAACGGCCTTTCGGCGAGCCGCTACAGCGACGCCCAGGTCGCCGCCCTCGCCGGCCTGGCGCCGCCGGTGCTGGAGCTGGCCCGGCAGTTCTGCGCCGGGCGCGCCGACCTCTCGCCGAACCCGCAGGCCGACCTCGCCCCGCGCCTTCAGGAAGTGCTGCGCGGCTTCGGTCGCGACGTGCTCACCGACCGCGAACGCGAGGCCTGCCACCTGCTGCTCAGCGGCCACTCGGCGAAATCCAGCGCGCGGCTGATGGACATCTCCCCGGAGACCGTGCGCATGCACCGGAAGAATCTCTACACCAAGCTGGAAGTCGGCTCGCAGTCGGAACTGTTCGCGCTGTTCATCGAGTGCCTGAGCCAGGGGCAGCGCGTCGGCCCCTGAGACTCAGGGCGAGACGCCGCCGAGCAACTGTTCGGCCAGCGCCGAACCCTCGCGCAGGCGACGGTCGTTGCCGATGCGGCGGGTCAGGCCGATGCGGTCGAAGTGCTCGAGGATCTGGATGCTGCGCTTGCGGCCGATGCCCAGGCGGTCGCGGAATTCCGCCGGGCGGATCAGCCCGGCGGGGTCGCGCACCTGCACGGCGATCTCGGCCAATTGACGCAGGGTGGCTTCCGGGTAGAACAGGTCGCGCACCACCTGCTGCAACTGGCCCAGGCGTGCCAGCTTGCGCAGCAGGTTGCGCATGACGGCTTCATCCTGGCGCAGCTCGCGGGCCAGGTCGCGGACCCAGGGCGGGTCGTAGCGGCCGGCTTCGAGCAGCGGCCAGAGGCGCGCGCGCAGTTGCTCCTCGCTATCGCTCAGGCGCACTTCGTGGCCGGGCAGGTGCAGCCAGGGCCCGCTGCTGTGCACATCGCCGCCGGCCAGGGCGGCGTCGAGCAGGGCGATGAACACCGGCCGCTCCAGCTGCGGCAGGGCGTAGCGACGCAGGCGGTCGCGGTCGGGACCGAGTTCGTCCGGTAGCTCTTCGTGGAAGCGCCGCAGGCCGGCGAGCAGTTGCTCGACCAGGGCGAACCAGCGCTCCCCGGCGAACAACCGGGGGCCGAGGCGGGTCTGCACCTCGACCACCTCTTCCGGCAGCCGCCAGTGCTCGCGCGGGCGGTTGAAGGATTGCACCAGGCGTTGCGGGTCGAGGCCGTTCTCGGCCGCGCCGAGCAAGGTCGGTAGCGCCTCCTCCAGGCTTTCCTGGCGCAGCGCCTGAAGCTGTGCCAGACGTGCCGGCGTTCGTCGGTTGCGCGCCGGCGCGGCGCCGTCGAGCACCCGCCCGCCGCCAAGGGTGCGCTGCGCCGACTGGTCGCGCAGCACCAGGCGGTCGCCATGCAGGGCCTGGATCGGCGCGTTCAGCACCAGTTGGGCGAAGGCGCGGTGGCCAGGCTCCAGTTGTTCGCCTTCGAGCAGGGCCAGGCGCCCGGTGACGTCCTGGGTGCCCAGGTGCAGGTGCACCGGGGTCCAGTGGGTGAAGTCGCGGAGTTCGTCGGGCAACAGGCGGAAGTCGATGTCGACCCGCGTGGTCGGCGCGTGCAGCGCGGCCTGCAGCAGCCAGTCGCCGCGCTGGATCTGTTCCAGCGCGAGGCGCTCGCCGGCGATGTTCAGGGCCACGCGCTGGCCGGCCCAGGCCTGTTGCGCGGGCCGGTTCTGCGCGTGCAGGCCGCGCACCCGCACCGGCCGTCCGGCGTTGCCGAGGAGCAGTTCGTCGCCCACCGCGACCTGTCCGGAGAAGGCCGTGCCGGTGACCACGATGCCGCTGCCGGCGACGCTGAAGGCCCGGTCCACCGCCAGGCGGAAGTATCCCTCGCGGCTACGCTCGCGGACTTCGCCGGCGAGCCCGCCGAGTGCTTCGCGCAACGCCTCGACGCCCTCCCCGGTGCTGCTGGAGAGCGGGAAGATCGGTGAGCGCGCCAGCGGACCGGAGGCCAGCAGGTGTTCGACCTGGGTCCGCACCTGCTGCACCCGCTGCGGCTCGACCCGGTCGATCTTGGTCAGCGCCACCAGCGCCCGGCGGATACCGAGCAGTTCGACGATCGCCAGGTGCTCGCGGGTCTGCGGCATCAAGCCGTCGTCGGCGGCCACCACCAGCAGCACGCAATCGATGCCGCTGGCGCCGGCCAGCATGTTGTGGACGAAGCGCTCGTGGCCGGGCACGTCGATGAAGCCGGTGGGGCTGCCGTCGCCAAGGTCGGCGTAGAGATAGCCCAGGTCGATGGTGATCCCGCGTTGGCGCTCGGCCGGGCGGCGGTCGCCCTCGATGCCGGTGAGGGCGCGCAGCAGCGAGGTCTTGCCGTGGTCGATGTGCCCGGCGGTGCCGACGATCACGACAGCTCGCTCCGCAGTCGCGGCAACTGGGCGAGGAACGCCGGCTCGTCGTCGAGCTGGCGCAGATCGAGCCAGAGGGCGTCGTCGTCGAGCCGACCGATCACCGGCAGCGGCAGCCCGCGCAGGG
Organism: Pseudomonas sp. TZ252; assembly: GCF_056110345.1. Lineage (NCBI taxonomy): Bacteria > Pseudomonadati > Pseudomonadota > Gammaproteobacteria > Pseudomonadales > Pseudomonadaceae > Pseudomonas > Pseudomonas sp. TZ252. The sequence continues at coordinate 1,578,324 of NZ_CM148566.1, forward strand.
CTTCCTCGAGGTTGCGCAGGGCGCGTCCGCGCAGGCGCCTGGGCTGCCGCGGACGCAGGCACAGCGCGGCGCTGGCCAGCCGCGCCACCGGCTGCGCGCCGCTGCCGATCATGCCCAGGGCGTCGACCACAGCGACCTCCCAGCCCTCGCCGAGCGCCTCGCCCAGCGCCGGCGCCAGACGCTCGGCCTGGGCGCGGATCTCCGCCGCCGGGCGGCTGAGCAGGCGCAGGGTGGTCAGGCGTTCGGCGAGGCGGTCCGGATCGCGGTACAGGCCGAGCACCGCCTCGAGGGCGGCGAGGGTCAGCTTGTCGACGCGCAGGGCGCGCTTGAGCGGGTTCTTCTTGATCCGCCCGATCAGTTCTCGATTGCCGAGGATCAGCCCGGCCTGGGGCCCGCCGAGCAATTTGTCGCCGCTGAAGGTAACGATGTCGGCGCCGTCGGCCAGGGCTTCCTGCACCGTCGGTTCCTTGGGCAAGCCCCAGCGGGTCAGGTCCACCAGGGTGCCGCTGCCGAGGTCTTCCAGCAGCGGCAGGCCGTGGCCATGGGCGATGGCCGCCAGTTGCGCGGTGGGCACGCTGGCGGTGAAGCCCTGGACGCTGTAGTTGCTGGTATGCACGCGCATCAGCAGGCCGCTGCGCGGGCCGATGGCGGCTTCGTAGTCCCTGGCGTGGGTGCGGTTGGTGGTGCCCACCTCGTGCAAGCGCACGCCGGCGCGGGCCATGATGTCGGGAATGCGGAAGGCACCGCCGATCTCGATCAGCTCGCCGCGCGAGATGATCCCTTCCTTGCGCGCCCCCAGGCTGTTCAGCGCCAGCAGCACCGCCGCCGCGTTGTTGTTGACCACGGTGACTGCCTCAGCGCCGGTGAGTTCGCGGATCAGCCCGGCGATCAGGTCGTCGCGGTCGCCGCGCTTGCCGCTGGCCAGGTCGAACTCCAGGTTCAGCGGGTAGCGCGCGGCCAGGGTGATCGCCTCGATGGCCTCGTCCGGCAGCAGGGCGCGGCCGAGGTTGGTATGCAACACCGTGCCGGTCAGGTTGAACACCCGCCGCACGCGGCTGGCATGCTGCGCGGCGAGGCGTTCGCCGGCGCGCCCGGCGAGCACCGCCTCGCTCAGTTCGATCTCGGCGAGGGCACCGCGTCGGGCCGGTTCGCGCAGTTCGTCGAGCAGGTCGCGGAGGGTCGCCAGCAACGCCTCGCGGCCGTAGCGCTGGTGCAGGGGAGCGGCCGCCGCGCTGCGCAGCAGGCGGTCGACCGAAGGCAAGCGAACGGAACTCATGGAGAAACCTTATCCACAGGGTAGGGTCACCGACACGCCCATCATAGACGCGTCGGCGCATGCCCGCAGCGTCTTCGGCTATTCGCCGCCGGGGGCCAGCAACAGGTTCGGCGAACGCCGCAGGTAGCCGTCCTCGGCCAGGCGCATGTCCAGCGCCAGGCTGGCCAGGTCGTCGGCAAGGGCATCGGCGTGGCGGTCGAACTCCAGGTAGAACTGCTTCAGGTAGCCCTGGCAACTGGGGCAGGTCTCGGCGCGCAGCACGGCTTTTTCCGCCGGCTGCCCGTCATGCTCCAGGGACAGGTAGGCCAGGTGCTTGCTTTCCTCGCAGTGGCTGCACTTGATCCGCACGTAGTGCCATTCGCAGGCGCACAGCGAGCAGCTCAGGTAGCGCAGACCGGTTTCCTTGCCGCCCTGGCGGATCATCCCGGCCATCGGCGGCGAGCCGCAGGCGGGGCACAGGGTCCGGCTCTCGGTCTCGACCACCGCGCCCTCCTCCAGTCCCAGCAGCCAATGGCTCCAGGCTACCTGCAGGGCGGCGCCGAGGAACGGCACCAGGGCCGCCGGCAGGAGGTCGAACTGACCGCTGAGCAAGGCGATGGCCCAGGCCTTGCGCTGGCCTTCGTCGGCTTCGCGCAATTGTTCGAGTGCCGCGCCGACGGCGGCGTTGGCCGGTGCCGGGTAGCCCGCGAGCAGGGCATCCAGCCAGGGCAGCCAGGCGCCTTCGCGCACCAGCAGGTCGTAGGCCAGCGGCGGCATGCCGTGCTCGCGGCTCTTGCGCAGGCGCTCGGGGTCGAGCGGGGCCAGGGCCGGCGGGTTGTCCAGCAGCGCCTGCTGGAGCCGGCAGAGACCGGCGACCAGCCGCAGGTAGTCGCCCATCGGGTGCCCCTCGGCCAGTTGCAGCAGACGCTCGCCGCGGCGGGCGAACAGGTCGCGCGACGGCTGGTGCAGGTGCGGGGGAATGTTGGCGGCGGCTTCGATCTGCCCCGGCTGAAGAATGGTGCGTGACACGGGAACTCCTCGGGTCTGCGCCGGCGGGCCGGTGGGCCGCGCCGCAACGATCGGGCGCCCGGAGGGGCGCGGAATGAATGCAAAGGCCCCATCGCTGGGGCCTCCGGTCGGGCGATGGCGACACTATACGCGTCAGTGCTCCTCGCCCTTGCCGACTTCCTTCAGCCAGCCGTTATGGTGCTTGCGCGCCCAGGCGCGGCTGACCTTGCCGTAGAGCATCGCGCCCATCGAACCCTTGACCCAGATGCCGGCGTAGATATGCACGATGATGCTGGCGATCAGGACGAAGGCGGCGAAGGCGTGCAGGAGCGCCGACAGGCGGATCGCCTCGATGCCGAACCAGGCGCTGAAGTACTGGCGCCAGATCACGATGCCGGTGACCAGCAGGGTCAGCATGCTCAGCAGCAGCACCCAGAACAACAGCTTCTGCCCGGCGTTGTAGCGGCCGACTTCCGGGAGGTTCTCCTCGCGGTTGCTGACCACGTCGCGCCACTGCTTGAGCCACTGGATATCGCTCTTCTGCACCCGGTTGTGGTGGGCGAAGCGCACCACCAGGCCGAGGAAGAAGACGAACATCGCCAGCCCCAGGAAGGGGTGCAGGATACGCGTCCAGGGACCGCCGCCGAACAGGTTGGTCAGCCAGAACAGCGCCGGGTGGAACAGCGCCAGCCCGGACAACCCGGCCATGAAGAACAGGATCGCCACGGCCCAGTGGTTGCTGCGCTCGTTGGCGTTGTAGCGCTGGATTTCATTTTTCATTTCCGACTCCTCGAGAGCGCCGCCGCTGCCGCCGGGTCGCGGAGGACCGGCGGCAACGCCCGCGCGCAGGCTCAACGACGCTCGTGCGGGTCAAAGGTGTGTACCGACGGATCGACCTGGTGCACCGGTGCCTCGGCTTGCCCGTGGTCTTCCTCGTCGTCCGCGCGGTTGGGACCGACGCGCACATAGTGGAAGAACCCGGCGAGCACCGTGGCGCCCATGGCCAGCAGCGCCAGCGGCTTGGTCACGCCCTTCCACAGGCTGACCAGCGGGCTGACGCTCGGCTGGTCGGCCAGGCCGGCATAGAGCGACGGCTTGTCGGCGTGGTGCAGCACGTACATCACGTGGGTGCCGCCCACCCCTTCGGGGTCGTACAGGCCGGCGTTCTCGTAACCGCGGCTCTTCAGGTCGACGATGCGTTCGGCGGCGTGTTCCTTCATGTCCTCCTTGCTGCCGAAGACGATGGCGCCGGTCGGGCAGGTCTTCACGCAGGCCGGCTCCATGCCCACCGAGACGCGGTCGGAACACAGGCTGCACTTGTAGGCCTTGTGGTCCTTCTGCGAGATCCGTGGGATGTCGAACGGGCAACCGGTGATGCAGTAGCCGCAACCGATGCACTTGTCCTGGTTGAAGTCGACGATGCCGTTGGCGTACTTCACGATCGCCCCCGGGCTCGGGCAGGCCTTCAGGCAGCCCGGCTCGGCGCAGTGCATGCAGCCATCCTTGCGGATCAGCCACTCGAGGTTGCCGGCCTCGTTCTCGTGCTCGGTGAAACGCATCACCGTCCACGAGTCGGCCGTCAGGTCCATGGGGTTGTCGTAGGTGCCGTGGTTGTGGCCGACCTCGTCGCGCAGCTCGTTCCATTCCGAGCAGGCGACCTGGCAGGCCTTGCAACCGATGCACTTGGACACGTCGATCAGTTTCGCCACTTCCTCCTGGTTCCGCACCGAGGGCATCGGCGTGGTGGTCGCGGAGCGGGCGTGGATGTCCTGACTACTCATGTTTCACCTCACGCCTTTTCCACGTTGACCAGGAACGACTTGAACTCCGGCGTCTGGGTATTCCCGTCGCCCACGAAGGGGGTCAGGGTGTTGGCCAGGAAGCCGTTGCGCGCCATGCCGGCGAAGCCCCAGTGGATCGGGATGCCGACGTGGTGCACGGTCTTGCCGTCCACCTGCAGCGGGCGGATGCGCTTGGTCACCACCGCCACCGCCTTGATGTAGCCGCGGTTGGAGGAGACCTTGACCTTGTCGCCGGCATTGATGCCCAGCTCCTTGGCCAGCGCCTCGCCGATCTCGACGAACTGCTCGGGCTGGGTGATCGCATTCAGCCGGCAGTGCTTGGTCCAGTAGTGGAAGTGCTCGGTGAGCCGGTAGGTGGTCGCCGCGTAGGGGAACTCGTCGGCCGTGCCGAACAGTTCCATGTCGTTCTTGAACACCCGTGCCGCCGGGTTGCTGATCGCCTTGCGGTTGTCGCGGTGCAAGGGGTTCACCCCGATCGGCGTCTCGAACGGCTCGTAGTGCTCGGGGAACGGGCCTTCGGCCATCTTGTCGACGGCGAACAGGCGAGCCACCCCTTCGGGGTTCATGATGAACGGGTTCATCCCGGCTTCCGGCGGTACGTCGGCCTTGTAGTCGGGCACGTCGGTGCCGCCCCAGGACTTGCCGTTCCACCACACCAGGCGCTTCTTCTCCGGGTCCCACGGCTTGCCGCTGACGTCGGCCGAGGCGCGGTTGTAGAGAATCCGCCGGTTCGCCGGCCAGGCCCAGGCCCAGCCGAGGGTCTGGCCCATGCCGTAGGGGTCGCTGTTGTCGCGGCGGCCCATCTGGTTGCCCTGCTGGGTCCAGGAGCCGGCGAAGATCCAGCAGCCGCTCGCCGTGCTGCCGTCGTCGCGCAGCAGGGCGAAACCCGGCAACTGCTCGCCGGCCTTGGCCAGGATCATGCCGTTGGCCGGGTCGACCAGGTCGCTCAGGGCCTTGCCGTTGAACTCCCGGGCCAGTTCGTCCGGGCCCGGTTCGTCGGGCTTGAGGTAGGACCAGTCGAGGCCGAGGATCGGGTCGGGGAAGGCCCCGCCGTCCTTGCGGTACATCTCGCGCAGGCGGTGGAACAGCCCGGCCATGATGGCGATGTCCGGACGCGCCTGGCCCGGCGGCTCGGCGCCCTTCCAGTGCCACTGCAACCAGCGGCCGCTGTTGACGATCGAGCCGTCTTCCTCGGCGAAGCAGGAGGTGGGCAGGCGGAACACCGTGGTCTTGATGCTGGCGGTGTCGACGTCGTTGTACTCGCCGACGTTGCGCCAGAACTCCGAGGTCTCGGTCACCAGCGGGTCCATCACCACCATCCACTTCAGGCGCGCCAGCGCGGCGCCGACCTTGGCCTTGTTGGGGAACGAGGCGATGGGGTTGAAGCCCTGGCAGAAGTAACCGTTGACCTTGCCCTGGTACATCATGTCGAAGTAGCGCAGCACGTCGTAGCCGGCGCCCGGCATGTCGAGCTTGGGCAGCCAGTCGTAGCACCAGTTGTTTTCCTTGGTCGCCGACTTGCCGAACCAGGCCTTCATCAGGCTGACGTGGAACTTGCCGTAGTTCTGCCAGTAGGACAGCTGTCCCGGGCGCAGCGGCTTGGCCGTGCGCTTGGCGATGTAGGCGTCGTAGTCCTGCTCGGCGTCCATCGCCAGGGTCAGGTAGCCCGGCAGCGAGTTGGACAGCAGGCCGAGGTCAGTCAGGCCCTGGATGTTGGAGTGGCCGCGCAGGGCGTTCATGCCGCCGCCGGGCATGCCGATGTTGCCCAGCAGCAGCTGGACCATCGCGCCGGTGCGGATCATCTGCGCGCCTACCGAGTGCTGGGTCCAGCCCAGGGCGTACATGATGGTCATGACCTTGCCCGGCTTGGAGGTCTCGGCGATTTCCGCCCAGATCTTGAGCATCATGTCCTTCGGCGTACCGCAGATGTTGCTCACCACGTCCGGGGTGTAGCGGCTGTAGTGCTGCTTGAGCAGGTTGAACACGCAGCGCGGGTGGGTCAGGGTCGGGTCGACCTTGGCATAGCCGTCCTCACCGATCTCGTAGCCCCAGGAGGACTTGTCCGGGTAGGTCCGCTTCTCGGCGTCGTAGCCGTTGAACAGGCCGTCCTCGAAGCTGAAGCCTTCCTTCACGATGAACGAGACATCGGTGTAGTTGCGCACGTATTCGTGCTGGATCTTGTCGTTTTCCAGCAGGTAGTTGATCAGGCCGCCGAGGAAGGCGATGTCGGTGCCGGTCCGGATCGGCGCGTAGTAGTCGGCGACCGAGGCGGAACGGGTGAAACGCGGATCGACCACCAGCAGCCGCGCCTTGTTGTGCGCCTTGGCTTCGGTGACCCATTTGAATCCGCACGGGTGGGCTTCGGCGGCGTTGCCGCCCATGATCAGCACCAGATCGGCATTCTTGATGTCGGTCCAGTGGTTGGTCATGGCTCCACGGCCAAACGTCGGGGCAAGACTTGCCACCGTCGGGCCGTGTCAGACACGCGCCTGGTTGTCGAATCCCAGGATGCCGAGGGAGCGCATCACCTTGTGGGTGATGTAGCCGGCCTCGTTGGACGAGGCGGACGCGGCGAGGAAGCCGGTGGTCAACCAGCGGTTGACGGTCTGGCCCTGCTCGTTCTTCTCGACGAAGTTGGCGTCGCGGTCTTCCTTCATCAGCTTGGCGATGCGCTCGAGGGCTTCGTCCCACTCGATGCGCTTCCACTCGCTGGAGCCGGCCTCGCGCACTTCCGGATACTTCAGGCGGTTCGGGCTGTGGATGTAGTCCAGCAGGCCGGCGCCTTTCGGGCAGAGGGTGCCGCGGTTGACCGGATGGTCGGCGTCGCCCTCGATATGGATGATGTTCTGCGCGACGTTCTTGGCGCCGTCGCCCTGGCTGTACATGATCAGGCCGCAACCGACCGAACAGTAGGTACAGGTGTTGCGGGTCTCGACCGTGTGCGCCAGCTTGAAGTGGCGGACCTGGTCGGCGAAGGCCTCCGTGGGGGCCATCCCGAGCGCCGCAAGGCTCGATCCTCCAAGGCCTATACCGCAGACCTTGAAGAATTGCCGACGGTTCATATCCATCGTGCATCTCCTGCATCAGGCAAAGGACACCCGGGACATGGCCGGATGTCTCTGGTTAAAAGATAGCCAGCCTGGCGAGGTACGCCAGCCGGGCATGGCTACGGGGCAGCGAACCCTACACGAACGCTGGTTTTTTCTGCCTTGACCGGAGTCATTACACGGCGGCGCAAACCTTGTCCAGCAAGGTGCGCGGAATCGGGACAGGTCCGAACGCCGCGAGGCGCGCGAACAGGAGGTGATATCCAGGTGCCATTAGACCAAAGACTAATGCCGGGTCGCCTAGGGCTGCGGCGACCCGGCGAGCGGATCAGAGTCCGACGTTCCTGAGGCGATTGGCATGCTGCCGATAGACCTGGGTCGGGTCGCTCTCGAACAGGCTGACCAGGCCGAGCAACTGGTTGACTTCGTCCAGATGGTCCATCCGGTAGTTGTCCTTCACCACGCTGCCCAGGTGGCTGGAGCATTGGCCGACCAGACCGTCGTTGGCCTCGCCGAACAGCAGCCCGGTCACCGCCAGGCCGGCGGAGCTCGGGTCGAGCGCATTGGTCAGGGAGCCGGTGCCGCTCATCGAGTAGTAGCGCACCCCGGCTACCGTCTCCGCGCCCTGGCCACAGGCGCTGGCCGGGATCGCCTGCGGGAAGCGCTGGTTGAACCGCGCGGTGCCGGGAGTGTTGAGACTGTTCAGGGCAGCCAGCGCGTCGCCCTTGACCCACTCGCCGCCGTCGACGATGTCGACCACCGAGAACAGCGCCTCCACCGCCGAGGCGATCACCTCGGTGCCGATCGGCCCGAGGAACTCGCTGAAGCCGGTCACCGCGTCGGCTACCGGCGTGCCCTTGTGCGGCGTGCCCATGGTGGTGACCGAGGCCACCAGTTGCGGCGCCACCCCGGCGACGTAGCGCACGGTCATGCCGCCCTGGCTGTGGCCGATCAGGTTGACTTTCTCCGCGCCGGTCAGGGCCAGGACTTCCTCCACCTGCGCCAGTAGCTGTTCGCCGCGCACCTCGTTGCTGTTCACCGGCGACTGCGAGGTGGCGAAGACCTTCGCGCCGTCCTTCTCCAGGGCCGGCACGATAGCGTGCCAGTAGTCCACCGGGCCGACGCTCTTGAAGCCGAACAGACCGTGGGACAGCACGATGGGATAGCGCGTGCGGGTGTAGTCGGTCGCAGCGTGCACGGGAAGGCTGGCGGCCAGCGCTACCAGCGCCGCCGCGAGGAACGTCTTGTTCTTGTTCATCGTCGAGACTCCGTTCGGATTGGACAGGCAGTTGGCAAGGCACGTGCTGGGCGGGCCGGAACCCCAGCCTGACAGCGCCGCCAAAGGCGTCGAGCCGTGCTTAAGTTGGGCTCCCGGCGCACGCCATTACCCCGGGTAACAGCGCCGCCGTTCCCATTCCGCCCGCCGCGCCGCAAGTGCTGTCGGAGAGCTTTCGATGCCTGTCACCCGGGGCCACAGCGGTGCAGCGCAGCGAGCACCTATCCGATCAGCCAGTCCGCCGGCTTGACCGAAATGCCTGGCGGTTCCGGCAAGCGGGCCGCATTCGGCGGCGGCGCAACTTCCTATGGTGAAGCGTCCCTGGCTACCGGAACCGCGCCATGCGCAACCCCTACCCGCCGCTCGCCGCCGCTCCCTATCCGCACCTGCTGGCCCCGCTGGACCTGGGCTTCACCCGTCTGCGCAACCGCGTGGTGATGGGTTCGATGCACACCGGGCTGGAGGATCGTCTGTGGGACTTCGGCAAGCTCGCTGCCTACTACCGCGAGCGTGCCCGGGGCGGCGTCGGGCTGATCGTCACCGGCGGCTTCGCGCCCTGCCGCGAAGGTTGGCTGCTGCCCTTCGGCAGCAGCCTCACCAGCGCCCTGGAGGTGCCCGCCCATCGTCGCCTGACCCAGGCAGTGCATGCCGAGGGCGGCAAGATCCTGCTGCAGATCCTCCACGCCGGGCGCTATGGCTACCACCCGATGGCGGTGTCCGCCTCGCCGTTGAAGTCGCCGATCAGTTGGTTCACCCCGCGCGAGCTCTCCGAGCGCGGCATCCGCAAGACCATCCGCGCCTTCGTCCGTTGCGCGCGGCTGGCCAAGGCCTCCGCCTACGACGGCGTGGAGGTGATGGGCAGCGAAGGCTACCTGCTCAACCAGTTCCTCTGCCCGCGCACCAATCGCCGCGACGACCAGTGGGGCGGCCCGCTGGAAAACCGCATGCGCCTGGCGCTGGAGATCGTCCGCGGCATCCGGCGGATCGTCGGCCAACGCTTCATCCTCTGCTATCGCCTGTCGCTGCTCGACCTGGTCGAGGGCGGCAATACCTGGGACGAGGTGCGGCGCATCGCCCTGGCCCTGGAGGAAGCCGGAATCACCCTGCTCAACACCGGCATCGGCTGGCACGAGTCGCGCGTGCCGACCATCGTCACCTCGGTGCCGCGCGCGGCCTTCGCCGAGGTCAGCGCACGGCTGCGCCACGAGCTGAAGGTGCCGGTGATCGCCAGTAACCGGATCAACACCCCCGAGGTCGCCGAATCCCTGCTCGCCACCGACAAGGCCGACCTGGTGTCGATGGCCCGGCCGCTGCTGGCCGACCCGCAGTTCGTGGCCAAGGCCGGCGCCGGCCGGGCCGAGGAGATCAACACCTGCATCGCCTGCAACCAGGCCTGCCTCGATCATGCCTTCGCCAACCGCCGCGCCACCTGCCTGGTCAACCCGCGGGCGGCCTTCGAGACCGAATTGCGCTACCGCAAGGCGCGCACGCAGAAGCGCATCGCGGTGATCGGCGCCGGCCCCGCCGGGCTCTCCGCCGCCTGCGTGGCCGCCGAGCGCGGGCATCGGGTCAGCCTGTTCGAGGCGAGCGGGGAAATCGGCGGACAGTTCAACCTGGCCAAGCGGATTCCCGGCAAGGAAGAGTTCCGCGAAACCCTGCGCTACTTCCGCGTGCGCCTGGAACGCCTCGGCGTCGACCTGCGCCTCGGCCACCGGGTGCGCCAGGGCGAGCTGGACGGTCAGTTCGACGACGTGGTGGTGGCCACCGGCATCCAGCCACGCCGGCCAAGGATCGACGGCATCGGCGGACCGACCGTACTCAGCTACGTGGACGTGCTGCGCGGCGCGCCGGTGGGCGCGCGGGTCGCCATCGTCGGCGCCGGCGGCATCGGCTTCGACGTCGCCGCCTTCCTCGTCGCCGCGCCCAGCGACGGCCAGCCGCGGGCGCTCGGCGAATGGCTCGCGGAATGGGGCGTGGACCTCGACAACAGCCAGCCCGGCGGCCTCCGCGAACCCGCTCCGACGCAGCCGGCGCGCCAGGTCTGGCTGCTCCAGCGCAAGCCCGGCGCCCCCGGCGCGCAGCTCGGCAAGACCAGCGGCTGGGTGCACCGCACGCACCTCAGGCACAACGCCGTGCGCATGCTCGGCGGGGTGGAGTACCTGAAGATCGACGAACGCGGCTTGTTGATCCGCGTCGACGGCGAGGAACGCTGGCTGGAGGTGGACAACGTGGTGATCTGCGCCGGCCAGGAGCCGCTGCGCGAGTTGCAGATCAGCCAGGCGGCGGAAAGCCTGCGCTTCCACCTGATCGGCGGGGCGCGGGTGGCGGGGGAACTGGATGCCAAGCGGGCAATTCGCGAGGGGGCCATGCTGGCGGCGCGCTTGTAGGGGGATAACGCCGTTGGCGGCATGGCGGCATGGCGGCCGTAGGGCGAACAACCGCTCGCGATTACCCGCCGGGCGGAATCCGAGGGCGTGCGATGAGGCCCCGCGTTTTCCTCCCCCGCCCCCGCTTGGTGCATACTGTGCGACTCCCCGTACCACTCCGGCCCGTCCCTCGCCATGCGCGGGACGCGCTCGCCGTCATCGTTCCAGGAGTCTTGCATGCCCACTCCACCCTGGTGGCTGTTCGTCCTGCCCCTGCTCGCCGGCGCCTGCCTGCCGCTGCAGGCGGGGATCAACGGCCAGTTGGCCAAGCAGGTGTCCAGCGTCCTCGCCGCGGCACTGATCTCGTTCTTCGTCGGCACCCTCGGGTTGCTCGCCCTGACCCTCTCGCAGCGCGAGTTTCCCGGCCTGGCGGCATTGCGCGGGCTGAGCTGGTGGCACTGGTGCGGCGGTTTCCTCGGCATGTTCTTCATCTTCATCGCCGCCTTCGCCGCACCGCGCATCGGCGCGCTGATGTTCATGGTGCTGGTGCTTGCCGGCCAGCTGGGCATGGCCATGAGCCTCGACCACTTCGGTTGGGCCGGCTTCCGCGAGGCACCGATCAGCGCGCTGAAGCTGGGCGGGTTGGCACTGATCGGCGCCGGCATCTGGATGATCCGCAAGGGCTGAGTGTGTCTTGCCGCGGACGCGTCGGCCGGCCTATAGTCGGCCTCGGCGTTCTCCACGCCTCCCGTCCGCGGAAAGGGCAGCGCCCAGGCGATCCACCCCACGCATCGCGCATGCGACTCCAGGCCTGATGGCGGACAAGGCTGCAGAGGAGATCGTATGTCCTTTTCCCGCACTCTCGGCGACGGCCGGATCAATCTCGAACAGCAACGCAAGCGCGCCAAGGAGCTGTTGCGCCAGTGGCGCCGCGACCCGGCCAGCCGTACAGGGCTTCCGGGGCAGGCGCCGCGCCTGGCCGACGCCCAGTGGCAGGTGGCGCGCGAACTGGGCTTCGCCAGTTGGCCGCGACTCAAGGCGCATGTCGACGCCATCGCCTTCGCCAGCCGCCACCCCGATCTGGTCGGCGGCGATGAGGCCGCGACCCTGCACCTGCGCTGCGGCAACGACATCGCCCACGGCCTGAAGCTCGCCGGCTTTCGCGGCGGCTTCCGGATGTTCGCCGACCCGCTGACCATGGGACCGGTGCCGAACCTGCCGTTGCCCGAGTTCCTCGCCCTGCGCAGCGACTACCTGAGCCGCGCCTTCGACCTCGACCCGGCCGACGCCCAGGCCCGCCAGCGCCAGGAATACGCCGGGCTCGAGCGGCTCGGCGAATACTCGCGGGTGGCGCTCTGGTGCGAGGCGGATGCCTACGACCAGTTGTTCCTGGTCCGGGTGCTGGCAGGAATGCAGACGCCGCCGGAGCACCTGGAACTGATCGAGATCGACCGCGTGCCAGGCGTCGAGCGCTTCGTCGGCATCGGCCAACTGGCGCCTGAGCTGCTCGCCTGGCTATGGACCCAGCGTCGCCCGCTGGACGCCGAAGCCCTGGCGCTGGCCCGCGCGGCCTGGGACGCCTACCGCGATCCGGCGCCACTGCGCTGGGCGCAACTGGCCGCCGCGCCGACCCCGGCGCTACCGTTGCTGGGGCCGGCGCTGCGTCGGCAACTGCATGAACTGCCGGCCCTGCGCGACGGCCTGTCGCTGAGCGAACGGCTGACCCTGGAGATCGTCCGCGACGGCGAGCGGCCGAGCGCCGGCCAGGTCTTCGCCGAGCTGACCGCACGGCGCGAGCCGCTGCCCTATCTCGGCGACCTGATGTTCCGCGTCCTGCTCCGCGCGCTGCTGGAAGAGCCCGGCGCGCTGCTGCGCACGCCGGCGCCGGAACTGCCCTGGGAACGCCAGCCGCTGGCCCTGACCGCTGCGGGCCGCGAGGTCCTGGCCGGGCGGCGCTACCGCCTCGACCTCGGCGCCCCCGAACGCTGGGTCGGCGGCGTATGCCTGCGCGCCGGCACCGCGCACTGGGCGCTGGACGAGCAGGACCGGCCGGTATGGCGGGAGGACCCTCGGCACTGACGCTCATCGCCCGGACGAGCGCAACGGGCGCGCAGCCACTATCATTGCGCGCCCGTTTTCCCCGCACCCGCCCGCCGATGAAGAAAATCCCGCTCGCCGCCGCCGACCCCGACCGCCTGGATACCTGGGTGAAATACCGCGAAGGCCTGTGCGGCGAGTGCAACGCGACCTGCTGCACGCTGCCGGTGGAAGTGCGCATCGACGACCTGATCCGCATGCGACTGGTCGACGAGTTCGAGCGCGAGGAGCCGGCCAAGCGAATCGCCAAGCGACTGGAAAAGGATGGCGTGATCGAGCACTTCAACCACAAGCGCGAGATCTTCACCCTCACCCGCATGGCCAACGGCGACTGCCTGTACCTCGACCGCAAGACCCGCCTGTGCACCATCTATGCCCGCCGCCCGGACACCTGCCGCAACCACCCGCGCATCGGCCCGCGTCCCGGCTACTGCGCCTACCGGCCGAGGTAGTCTCAGCCAGGCGGCGCCACGCCCTGGCATAACTGGTACTGTCCCACCGGCGGCCGGCAGCGCAAGCGCTGGCGCACCTCGTCGGGCAAGGCGCCGAACGAACGCGAGCGGATCGCCAGCAGGGCGTCGCGACGCAACCAGCCGGCCAGCTCGCTGTCCTCCGCCCGTTGCGCCCGCCCGCCGCTGTAGAACACTGCCGAGTACGGCCGCTTCGGCCAGAACACCAGCGGCCGCTCGCGCCAGCCGGCGTCGCTGGCCAGCAGCGCGGCGGTGGACTTCTGCTCGGCGCGCGAGCCCAGCAGCAGGGAGCCGAGGAACAGCGCGAACAGCAACGGCGTCAGCGCCAGGCAGGCCAGCCCGCCACGCCGCAGCCAGGCGCTGCGCGCCAGCGGCGCGCGCAGCAGGTCGGCGGCGAGCAACGCCAGGGCCGGCAGGCCGGGCAGCACGTAGGTCCAGAGGACGTTGCCGGCGAAGGTGAAGAACAGGCACGGCGCCAGTCCCCAGAACAGCCAGTAGCGCCTGCGCGAGGCGACGCCATCGACCACCTCCCCGCGCTGGCGCCAGCCCAGCCAGAGCAGCAGCGGCAACCAGAGGCTCCAGGGAAACGCGGCGGCCAGCAGGAACAGCCAGACGCTGCCGTAGGGATAGGCGTGGGCATTGCCGTAGCGGTCGCCGTCCCAGCCGGCGGTGACGAAGCGCTGCCAATGCTCGCCGAGCAGGAAGTACTCGAGGAAGCCCGGCGTCTTCAACTCCGCCAGCAGGTACCAGGGCGCCGCCACCAGGAGCATCAGCAGGCTTCCGCGGATCCATGGCAGGCCTCGCCAGAGCGCGCGCCAGCGCCACTCCAGCAAGGCCCACAGGCCGATCGGCAGTCCGGCGAGGATCAGCGTCAGCGGCCCTTTCGCCAGCAGCCCGAGGCCGAGGCCGAGGAACATCAGCCAGCCCTCGCGGCGCCGGATTCCCTCCGCGCCATGCAGGCCCAGCCAGAAGCCGCGCATGGCCAGGACCAGCGCCAGGGCCAGGGCCATGTCGGTCATTACCGCCCCGGAGGCGACGAAGAACAGCGCCGAACTGCCCAGCAGGACGCAGGCGATCCGCGCCTGCCGACGATCTTCGCGAGCCTGCCAGTCCCATACCAGCCACAGCACCAGCACGCCCAGCAACCAGTGCGGCAGGCGGCTGGCGAACTCGTTGGCGCCGAGCAGAAGCTGGCCGCCGGCGCTGAGCCAGAAGGCCAGCGGCGGCTTGCCCCAGAACGGCACGCCGACGTCGTACCAGGGCGTGATCCAGTCGCCCAGTTCGGCCATCTTCCGCGCCACCTCGCCATAGCGGGCCTCGGTGGTGTCCATCAGCGGATAGCTGCCCAGGCTCAGCAGGCGGATGACGAAGGCCAGGGCGAGCAGGAGCCAGGCCAGCGGCCAGCCGCGCAACGCCCTCACGGATTGGCCCCGCCGACCTGCGCCGGCAGGTAGCGGTCGATCAGGTAGAGCGGGCGGCGCCGCGCTTCCATGGTCATCCGCCCGAGGTATTCGCTGCACACGCCGATGGCCAGCAGTTGCAGGCCGCCGATCAGGAACAGCGCGGCGATCACCGGCCAGTGTTCGTGGATCTCCTGCTGGCCGAAGATCCCGGCGAGCAGGGTCGCCAGGGCCGCCAACAGGCTGAGCAGGCCGAGGTAGCCGGCGACCTTCAGCGGCGCGGTGGAAAACCCGGTGATGCCTTCCAGGGCGAAGTTCCACAGCCGCCAGTAGCGCCACTTGCTGTGGCCGGCGACGCGGGCGGCGCGGCTATAGGCGATATCGACCTGGCGGAAACCGACCCAGGCGAACAGTCCCTTCATGAAGCGATTGCCTTCCGGCAGCTCGCAAAGGGCATCGACCACCCGCCGGTCGAGCAGGCGGAAGTCGCCGACGTCGCGCGGGATCGGCACCTCGCTGAGGCGGTTGATCAGCCGGTAGAAGGCGCTCGCCGAGGCGCGCTTCAGCCAGCTTTCGCCGGCCCGGCTGCGGCGGCGCATGTTGACCATTTCGGCGCCGCCGATCCAGGCGTCGAGCATCTGCGGGATCAGTTCCGGGGGATCCTGCAGGTCGGCATCGATGACGATCACCGCGGCGCCGCGCGACAGCTTGAGCCCGGCGCTCATCGCCTGTTCCTTGCCGAAGTTGCGGGTGAAGCGGGCCACGCCCACCCGGCGGTCGGCGGCCTGTAGCTGGGCGAGGATCGCCGCGCTGCGGTCGGTGCTGCCGTCGTCGACGTAGAGCACCTCGCAATCGTCGCCAAGGTCGCCGAGCACGGCGCCCAGGCGCTGGTGGAAGGCCGGCAGCACCGCCTCCTCGTTGAACACCGGCACTACCACGCTGAGCAGGCAGGGGGCCTCGAGCTTCGACGCCAGGGAAGGTTCGATCATCATGAGAAGGTCCAGAGTCGATGAAGGTGATAGGTCGCCAACAGCAGTGCGCCGGTCGCGGCGAGCTGGGCCAGGCGGTAGTCGAGTCCGGCGAGGTCGCCGAGCAGCAACACCAGGACGGCGTTGCCGAGTACGCAAAGCAGGCTGACGGCGAAGAAGCGCGGCAGCGAACGGAACACCGGGCCACGGTGGCGGAAAGTCTTCCAGCGATGCCCCAGGTAGGCAGCCAGAGCCCCGCAGCCTGCTCCCGTCGCGGCGGCCACGGCGGCGCCGACGGCGAAGCCCTCGACCAGGAGGGTCAGCACCAGGTAATGAACGGCGGTGGCACCGGCGCCGACCGAGACGAAACGCCCCAGGAGCATGCATGGCTTCCTCTGGAAACAACCGACGCCGGCATTCTAGGAAGGTGCGCAAAGCCCCGCGGTTAGCGCTGCGCAAGCTTCCTGACAGGTTTTCGCAGGGTTCCCCGCGGCAGGCCTGGAAGCCGCGTCGGACAAGGAATACACGGCAGGCAGAGGTCTGTTACCGGATATGAAAAACGGGTTTTCCGCAGGCCTCGCCGCCGTCGCTATACTGCCCGGCCGATCCGGAGGACCCCATGAGCCTGTTGCGCGATGCCTGGCGCCACGCCCCGACCCACCACAGGGTCTGGGCGCTGGCCGGGCCGATGATTCTGTCGAACGTTTCCGTTCCCCTGGTGCACCTGGTGGACAGCACGGTGGTCGGCCACCTGCCGCACGCCTACCAGCTCGGCGCGGTAGCCGTGGGCGGCAGCCTGTACACCCTGATGGTCGGCGTGCTCGGCTTCCTGCGCATGGGCACCACCGGCTTCGCCGCCCAGGCCGCCGGCCGCGACGATGGCGGCGCGCTGCGCCTGATCCTCGCCCAGGGCCTGGGCATGGCGCTGCTCCTGGCCCTGCTGCTCGGCGCGCTGGCCCTGCCCCTGAGCGGCTGGGCCCTGCAACTGATGCAACCTTCGGCGGAACTGACCGGCGAGGCCCGCGCCTTCTTCCATACCCGCCTGCTCGGCCTGCCGGCGGCCCTGGCCAGCTACGCACTGGTCGGCTGGTTCCTCGGCACGCAGAACGCACGGGCGCCATTGGCGATCCTGTTGACCACCAACCTGAGCAACATCGCCCTGGTGCTCTGGTTCGTCCACGGCCTCGACTGGGGCGTGCAAGGCGCGGCCCGCGCCTCGGTGCTGGCGGAATGGAGCGGCGCCCTGCTCGGCCTGGCCCTGACCCGCCGCGACCTGGCCCGGCGCCCCGGGCGGGCGCAGTGGCAACGCCTGCGCCACTGGCTGTCCTGGCTGCCGCTGCTGATGGTCAACCGGGATATCTTCATCCGCAGCCTGGCCCTGCAACTGGTGTTTTTCCTGCTCACCGTACAGGGCACCCGCCTCGGCGACGCCACGGTAGCCGCCAACGCCCTGCTGCTCAACGGCCTGCTCCTGACGTCCTACGCCCTCGACGGTCTCGCCCACGCGGTGGAGGCGCTCTGCGGCCACGCCATCGGCGCCCGCGACCGAGCCGCCCTGCGCCGCGCGCTGGTGGTAGCCGGTGGTTGGTCGCTGCTGGCAAGCCTGGCGTTCGCCGCGCTGTTCGCCTTGTTCGGCCACCTGTTCATCGACCTGCAGAGCGACATCGCCGGCGTCCGCGAAGTCGCCTACGCCTATCTGCCGTACCTGGCCTGCCTGCCGCTGCTGGGGATGTGGAGCTATCTGCTCGACGGCCTGTTCATCGGCGCCACCCGCGCCCGCGAGATGCGTAACGCGATGCTCGTCGCGGTGGCCGCCAGCCTGCCCCTCGGCTGGCTGTTGCAGGGGCTGGGCAACCACGGGCTATGGCTGGCGTTCCTCGCCTTCATGCTGCTGCGCGGGCTGGTCCTGGCCGCCTACGGCTGGCGCCTGACCCGCCGCGATGGCTGGTTCGCCGCTCAGGGCGCCGACAGCGGACGATAGGCGAGCATCAGCGGGACGTCGGCGGCGTGCGCGACCTGTACCAGTTCGCTGGCCAGGCGCCCACCGGGAAACACCAGCACCAGGTCCGGCGCGGCATCGCCGAAGACGGCCTCGCCATACTCGCGCAGGGCGTTGTCGCTGCCACTGCGCTCCGGATAATCGTAGGCGCGCGAATCCGCGCCACGCTCGCGGCACCAGCGCTCGGCCTCGTCCGGCAGGCCGCTGCCGGCATGCAGCAGGTGGCCGAGCAGCGCCACCGGTTGCAGGCCGTGGCACTGGTCGAGCGCCAGGCGCAGGCGTTCGGCGTCCTTGAAATGGCGTCCGGCGCAGATCAGGAGGCGCATGCCGATCCCTCCCCTTGCCCTGGCTCGTCCGGCCGCTTCGCCATCGGATCGATGCCGCTGCGTTCGAGCAGCGGATAGGCCAGGGCGGTGACATGATGGTGGATGCGTCGGTAGTCGCGGAGAATGCGCTGGAACACGTCACCGGACTCCACCCAGGCACCACGATCGTCGCGCAGGCGACGGAAGCGCTCGCGACTGGCATCGGCCTCCAGTCGCTGCAGCAACTTCTTGCGCGCCACCAGGCGCAGCGCGGCGTCCAGGTCTTCGCGAAGGAACGCGCTGATCGCCAGGTGCAGGCTCTCCTCGATCGCCGCCTGCAACGGCAGCATGCGGCCCAGCTCGAACTCGCTGCCGGCGCGGCTGCGCCCGGCCCAGCGCATCGCCAGGGGCAGCAGGCTGTTGGCGACGAGATCGCCGATGTGCTCGATGTTGATGGCGAACAGGAGGATTTCCTGGGCACGATCGGCGTCGCTGTCGCCGAGGCCGTCCTGGCCGAGGTCTGCCAGGTAGGCGCGGATCGCCGCACTCAACTGGTCGAGGGCCTGGTCCTGGCGACGGATTTCCGCCGCCACCTTCGCCTCCGGTCGCTGCAACAGGCCGCTGGTGGCGCGCAGCATCAGACTGGCCATGTCGGCCAGCCGCAGGACTTCGCGAGTAGCGTTGGCCAGGCCGATGTTGGCCACCTCCAGCCCGGCTTCGTCGAGGTAGCGCGGCATGCCCGGCTCGTCGGACTGTGCCTCTTCCGGCAACAGGCGCGCGAGCAGCGCCGCAAGGGGTCCGGTGAAGCCGATCGCCAGCAGTGCCAGGGCCAGGTTGAAAGCACTGTGGAACCAGACCGCCGCCGCACCGCCGAGTGCGTTGGCCGGTTGCGCCAGCGCCGTCAGCCAGGGCAGCACCAGCAGGCAACCGAGCAGGCGCACCAGCAGGTTGCCCAACGGCAGGCGCCGCGCCACCCGGCTACCGGCCACCCCTAGCGCCGGCAAGGCGCCGCCGAGGTTGGCACCGAGCACCAGGGCCAGGGCGATGGGCAGCGAGACCAGTCCGGCCTGGGCCAGGGACGCCACCAGCAGTACCACCGCGACACTGGAATGGCAGGCCCAGGTCAGCAGCGCGGCGAGCAGCAGGGCGATCAGCGGATCGCCTTCTAGGCCGTGGATCACCGCGACAAAGGCTGGCGAGGCCTCGATCTGCTGCAGGGAATGGCCGAGCAACGCCAGCGCCAGGAGCATCAGGCCGAGTCCGATCAGGCACTGGCCAAGGCTCTCCAGGCGTGGACCGTCGCCCAGGCGGAACAGCAGCAGGCCGGACAGCAGGGCCAGCGGCGCCAGCAACGAGGTGTCGAAGCTGAGCAGTTGCACCACCAGGGTGGTGCCGACGTTGGCGCCGAGCATCACTGCCAGCGCCGGCGCCAGGCCCAGGGTGCCACTGGCAGTGAAGGACGCTGCCATCAGGCTGGTGGCGGTGCTGCTCTGCAGCAGGCCGGTGATGCCGAGCCCGGCGAGCAGGGCCAGCCAGCGGTTGCCCAGGTGGCGGCCGAGCCAGTTGCGCAGCACAGTGCCGAAACCGCGCAGCACGCCGCTGGAGACCATGTGCGTGCCCCACAACAGGAGGGCCACGGCACCGGCCAGGTTGATCAGGAGGATGGTTCCCAGCATGGCGGAACTCCCGGTTCGGAATGGATCGTGAAGGGAACGGGCTCATTGACCCATGGCCAGCCTGAGCGATGCACGGTTGAGCGCGCTCGAGCAGTCCAGCAGGTATTTCACTTCGACCTGGCTCAGGCGGCCGCTGGCGTATGCGCGCACGCTGACCACCATCAGCAGGTGCGCGGCCTTCGCCAGCAGCCGTGCTGCCAGGCCACAGAGCGCGCGGCGAGACGCGCCCAGGCATTTGCGTACGACGTTCATGGCTGCTTCCTCGGTGGAGGAGCGCGCCGCAGCGCGGCACGCCCTTGGGCTCAGAAACGCAAGGTCGCTCCCGAGACCAGCCATCGCTCGCGCTCGCCGCGCAGGTGGCCGCCGACCAGCAGATCGAGGTCCAGCCGTTCGCCCAGGTGCAGCCGCGGTCCGGCCTGCCAGCCGCTGTCGCCGGCCGACTCGCCGAAGCGTTCGGCGATCAGGGTCAACGGCTGGCCAACGCGGTATTCCATGCCCATGCCCCAGTTCCAGCGATGCCGGCGCTCGCCCTCGGCGTAGGCATGCCCCAGGCCGACCCCGGCGTTCAGGCGCAGGGCCTCGAACGGCTGGTAGCTCAGCGGCAGGTTGAAGCCGGCGCCTTCGAAGGCGTGCCGGCGGTCCAGGTAGAGATCCGCCGAGAGCGCGAAGGCCAACGCCAGGCCGAGGTCGTCGCGGGCCAGCAGCGGTGTCTTCAGCTCGGGGCTGAGGCGGCTGTGCCGATCGCCTGCGTCGCCCTCGCGCACCAGCGCCGCGCCGAGCTGCACCGATGGTAGGGCGGAGAAGGTGCAGGCTGGCGACAGCACCGACTGGTAGCGGTTGCCGTGGTGGCGTTCGCGCTGGTGCCAGGCGTCCAGGTTGCATTCGCCGACGGGGTCGATCTCGCCGTCGTCGACCCGGTAGGCGCCGCCCGCGGCGCGAGCCTCGGACAGCAGCGCCAGCAGCAGGACGCAGGCTAGCGCGGCGGCGACGAAGCCCAGGCGCCAGGACAGGGCGCGTCGCAGCGCGGCCGGCAGCGGTTGGAAAAGGGGCGCCCGCGGGCGCCGGTCGTGCAGGGTCATGATGCGTCTCTCCATGCGTGGGTCCGGTGTGCGTTGCGCGGCGCGGCGAGGCTTGCCGACGCGCCGGGAAAGGCCGGGACGAAGCCCGGCCGATCGCTCAGAACCACTGGCCGAAGCGGCGGATGTAGAGGGTCTTCATGGTCTGCGCGGTGACGCAGTAGCAGAGCAGCGTGCCCACCAGCCAGGGGAAGTACTCCCACGGCAGCGGCTGCAGGCCGACCATCGCCCCCAGCGGCGAGAACGGCACGTAGATGCCCAGCGCCATCACCAGCCCGGTCATCAGCATCACCGGCAGCGCCGCGGAGCTCTGGATGAAGGGAATCTTCTGGGTACGCAGCATGTGCACCACCAGGGTCTGCGAGAGCAGGCCCTCGATGAACCAGCCGGACTGGAACAGCGACTGCATTTCCGGGCTGTTGGCGGCGAACACGAACCACATCAGCGCGTAGGTGGTGATGTCGAAGATCGACGAGGTCGGGCCGATCCAGACCATGAAGCGGCCGATGTTCTTCGAGTCCCACTTGCGCGGCTTGGCGAGGAACTCCTTGTCCATCTTGTCCCACGGCAGCGACAGCTGGGAGATGTCGTACATCAGGTTCTGCAGCAGCAGGTGGATCGCCAGCATCGGCAGGAAGGGGATGAAGGCGCTGGCCACCAGTACCGAGAACACGTTGCCGAAGTTGGAGCTGGCAGTCATGTTCAGGTACTTCATGATGTTGCCGAAGGTCTCGCGGCCCTTGATAACGCCCTCCTCCAGGACCATCAGGCTTTTTTCCAGGAGGATGATGTCGGCCGATTCCTTGGCGATGTCGGTGCCGCTGTCCACCGAGATGCCGACATCGGCATCTCGCAGCGCGGGGGCGTCGTTGATGCCGTCGCCGAGGAAGCCAACGGTGTGTCCGTTGCCCTGCAGGGCCTTGAGCACCCGCGACTTCTGCAGCGGCGTCAGCTTGGCGAACACCGTGCGCTCCTCGGCCAGGCGTTGCAGGGTGGCATCGTCCATCAGGTCGATGTCGCGACCGAGCAGCGGCTCGCCGACGTCCAGGCCGACCTCGCGGCAGATCTTCGCGCTGACCACCGGGTTGTCGCCGGTGAGCACCTTCACCGCCACGCCGTTCTCGCGCAACGCGGCGATGGCCGGGCCGGCGGTTTCCTTCGGTGGATCGAGGAAGGTCAGCAGGCCGGCGATCACCAGGTCGCGCTCGTCGCTGGCGCCGTACTGGGCCTGGGACTCCGTGCGCGAGAGGCTGCGGGTGCCGAGCAGGAGCACGCGGAAGCCGTCGCGGTTGTATTGCTCGGCCAGCGCCAGCAGGGCCCGGCGGCGTTCCTCGTCGAGCGGCAGGTCGACACCGTCCTGGTGCACGCGGGTGGCGATCTCGAGCATTTCCTCGACCGCGCCCTTGCACACCAGCAGGTGTTCGCCGTCCTTGCCCTCGAGGATCACCGAGAGACGCCGACGGACGAAATCGAAGGGCAGTTCGTCGACCTTGCGCCAGGCATCCGACGGCGTGATGCGCGGGTTCTGTTCGACGAAGGCGACCACCGCGCGGTCCATCAGGTTCTTCATCCCGGACTGGTGGAAGCTGTTCAGCCAGGCCATTTGCAGGACCCGGTCGCAGCGCCGGCCGGCAACGTCGACGTGATGCTCGAGGATGATCCGGTCCTGGGTCAGGGTGCCGGTCTTGTCGGTGCAGAGCACGTCCATGGCGCCGAAGTTCTGGATCGCGTTGAGGCGCTTGACCACCACCTTGCGCCGCGACATCGCCACCGCGCCCTTGGCCAGGTTGGCGCTGACGATCATCGGCAGCATTTCCGGGGTCAGGCCGACCGCCACGGCGAGAGCGAACATGAACGCCTCGGTCCAGTCGCCCTTGGTGAAACCGTTGATCAGCAGCACGATCGGCACCATCACCAGCATGAAGCGGATCAGCAGCCAACTGACGCTGTTCACCCCACGGTCGAAGGCGGTCTGCGCCCGCGAACCGACGATGGAACGGGCCAGCGAACCGAAATAGGTGCGCGCACCGGTGGCAACCACCACCGCGGTGGCCGTGCCGCTGACCACGTTGGTGCCCATGAAGCAGATGTTCGGCAGTTCGAGCAGGTCCTGCTGGTCGGCGGCGATCCGCTTGGCGGACTTCTCGCGGACCGCGCCGAGGGTGTCGTATTTCTCCACCGGCAGCGCCTCGCCGGTGAGTACGGCCTGGCTGATGAACAGGTCGCGCGATTCGATCAGGCGGATGTCGGCGGGGATCATGTCGCCGGCGGACAGGCGCACGATGTCGCCGACCACCAGTTCGCCCATGGGGATTTCCCGCAGCTCGCCGCGCATCCCGCGCTCGTCGCGGCGCAGCACGGTGGCGGTGTTCCGCACCATGGCCTTGAGCGCCTCGGCGGCCTTGCCCGAACGGTATTCCTGCCAGAAGCGCATCAGGCCGCTGACCAGGACCATGCAGAGGACGATGATGACGCCGGTGAGATCGGTTTCCTCACCGTCCTGCAGGGGCAGCCAGAAGTCGGTGAAGAAGCTGATCGCAGAGAGCGTCATCAGCACGTAGATGAAGGGGTTGTTGAACGCCTGCAGCAGTTGCACCAGGACGTGTGGCGGACGGTCGTGGGCCACTTCGTTGGGGCCGTCGGCGTGCAGCCGGGCGGCGGCCTCGGCCTGGTCGAGGCCGTCCTGGCGACCGCGGACATTGGTGAGGGTGGTTTCCAGGCTGTTCTGCGCTTCGCGGGCGGCGCGCATGGACAGTCGGTCGTTGCGGCGCTCGGTGTCGAGCTGGGTATTGCGTTGGGTCGCTACGCTCATGACTCGGTCTCCTGTCGCGAGCTGCGCGACGGCGACACGAGTCGGTTGCCGGTCAGGTGACAGGCAAAGGCGTGCCGGGTCGCGATGTTCGCGATCGGTGGGAAGAATGTTCGGCTTGTCCGGGTGAGGCCCACTGCGCGCGGCCGCTCAGGCGGCACGCAGCAGGCCGACTTGGTGGTTCGTCCATGGCAGGCTCCTTGTGCGAAGGGTTAGGCAGGAGAAAGCGTCAGCCGCGCATCGGGCGGCGACCGCTCTCAGGGTTCTCTTCGACCTGCGTCTCCAGGCGGCGATACTCCAGGCGACCGCCGGCCGGGTCGACACGCCAGGCGAGGCTCGCAGGATGGCCGTGGCCGGGAAGGATCGCGCCGGGGGACTGCGCGGCGCGCACGCGCATCTTCGCCACGAAGGCGGATACGCCGGGGGATACCGAATTCTCGAAGTTCATGACTCACCTGTACCCGGCGTGCCGGACACGGGTGAGAAGCAGTGGGTCAGCCCAGGATGCCGCTCAACCGACCGACCCGTTGCGGGTTCCGTCGTGCGTTGGTTTGGGTCATCGCACCAGCCGGCATCTGCTGGGCCGGGCGACGACTACTGGGAATACTGTCCATGGCTCTCTTCGTAGGGGGAAAGAAAGTGCCCGGCTCTGCGGGCGGGGGTTTTATAGACCTCTTGCCAGACGAGGTCAACCGAAAAAGCCGTTTCGTTCAGGCTTCTATGGAACATCGGAAAATTCCCGCAGGAGTCCGGCGAAAAGACACCGGCCAAAAGCGCTCAGGCGGAGATCAGTCCCGCCAGCCGTCGCGCCAGCGCCGGCACTTCGGAGGCCGGGTCGAGGCGCAGGCGAAAACGGGTCTGCAGGATGTCCAGCAGTTCCTCGACGTCGCGCAGTTGGCGCTGCAGCGTCTCGCCGTTGCCGGCGCGCTGGCCGAACAGCCCGTCGGCCAGGGTCAGGCGCAGGTCGCCCTCGGTTATGGCGGCCTTCAGGCCCTGGCGGAACACGCTGTGCGGGTGGGTCGAGGTGTACCAGTTGCGCGGGATGTAATCGATCCACAACTGCGGGCGCAGGTCGAAGCGGTACAGCGGCAGCCAGCCGCTGCGACCGCGCACGGCGCTTTCGTAGAGACCGGCGTGCGGGTCGACCAGGCGCACGCAATGCACCTGTCCGGCGTCCGCCTCGTCGCCCGGCAAAGGCAGTGCTCGCGGCGGATTGGCCGAGCCGAAGCCGACATCCACCAGGAACTCGCCCTCCGCCAGGTACAGACGCAGCATCAGATGCGATTGCTGGGTCAGCGGCGCGTCCTCCGGGAGTCCCCAGCGTACCCGTGCCACCAGCAGTTCCAGCTCGTAGCCGAGGGCCAGCAGCAGGCGGGCGAACAGCGAGTTGAGTTCGAAGCAATAACCGCCGCGGCTGCCCTCGACGACCTTGGCGAAAACCTTGTCGGCGTCGATCTCGATGGGACGGTCGAGCAGCACGTCGAGGTTCTCGAAGGCGACCCGGCGCAGATGCGCGTCGATCAGTCGGTCGAGTCTCGCCAGACTCGGCGGACCGGGATCGTCGATGCCGATATGGTGCAGGTAGGCATGGGTCTGCTCGGGCGTCAGCGGGGTCATGGCGGGCTCCGGAAAATGGCCAGCTCGATTCTAGACGCATTCTCGGGGAATACCGGAAGCGCCGTCAGGCACAATGGCCCGGGGTCTGCTTGACTGTGCCCATCCCACCCCGAGGAGCGCCGCCATGGCCCAGGCAATCGTCGCCTACCTGCACTACCTGTCGATCTTCCTGCTGTTCGCCCTGCTGGTGTTGCAGCACCGCCTGCTGCGCCTGCCGCTGGACCTGGAGCGCGCCCGCAGCCTGGCGGCGATCGACCGCGGCTACGGCCTCTGCGCCCTGGCGGTACTGGCCAGCGGGCTGGCGCGGGTGCTGTGGTACGGCAAGGGCCTCGACTATTACCTGCACAATGGCCTGTTCCACGCCAAGGTCGGGCTATTCGTCCTCGCTGCCCTGGTCTCGCTGTTGCCGACCGTTACCTTCCTTGGCTGGCGCGGCGCCCTCAAGGCCGGCGAAGTGCCGGCGGTGACGCCGGCCCGGGGCCGGCGGGTGGTCCTGGCGGTGCGCCTGCAACTGCTCCTGCTGCTGGTCATTCCGTTGCTGGCTACGCTGATGGCGCGCGGCTTCGGCATGCGCGGCTGAGCCCTCAGTTCTGCATGGCCCGGCCATGCACGTCCATCGCCGCCTGGCGCAGCGCCTCGGAGCGGGTCGGATGCGGATGGCAGGTCAGCGCGAGGTCCTCCGCCGAGGCGCTGAACTCCATGGCCACGCAGGCTTCGCCGATCATCTCGCTGACGCCCGGCCCGATCATGTGCACGCCGAGCACCTGGTCGCTGCGGGCATCGGAGAGGATCTTGATGAAGCCTTCGCTCTCGTGGTTGATCTTCGCCCGGCTGTTGGCGCTGAACGGGAAGCGTCCGACCTTGTACTCGCGCCTCGCCGCCTGCAGCTGCTCCTCGCCGAGGCCGACGCTGGCCACTTCCGGCTGGGTGTAGATGACCGACGGAATCACCTCGGCGTTCATCTCCGCCGCATGCCCGGCGATCCGCTCGATGCAGACGATCGCCTCTTCCTCGGCCTTGTGCGCCAGCATCGGTCCCGAGGTCACGTCGCCGATCACCCAGACGCCCGGCGCCGCGCTGCGCTGTCCCTGGTTCTCCAACATGCCGCGACGATCGCTGGCCAGGCCGACCGTCTCCAGCCCCAGTCCTTCGGTATAGGGGCGCCGGCCGATGGCCACCAGCACGTAGTCCGCCTGCAGCGATTCCGTAGCGCCGCCGGCGGCCGGTTGCAGGTCGAGTTCGACGCCCTGCTCGCCACTGCGCGCGGCGACCACGCGGGTGCCGAGGCGAAACCGCATGCCCTGGCGGGTCAGGGCGCGCTGCAGGGTCCTTGCGGTTTCCCCATCCAGCCCCGGGCAGATCCGCTCGAGGTACTCCAGCACCGTGACCTGTGCGCCCAGCCGGCGCCAGACCGAACCAAGCTCCAGGCCGATCACGCCGGCGCCGATCACCACCAGGTGGCGAGGCACTTCGACCAACTCCAGGGCGCCGGTGGAGTCGAGGATGCGCTGGTTGTCCACAGGCACGCCGGGCAGCGGCGCCGGTTCCGAACCGGTGGCGATGACGATGTCGCGCGCCTCCAGTTGCGCGTGGCCGCCGTCGGCAAGGGCCACGCCGACCCGGCCCTCGCCTTGCAAGCGCGCCCAGCCCTTGATCCACTGCACCTTGTGCTTGCGGAAAAGGAATTCGACGCCACGGGTCAGGGCGGCGACGCTCTCGTCCTTCTGCTTCATCATCTGCGCCAGGTCCAGTTCCGGGCTGACCCGGATGCCGAGCCGGGCGAACTCGCCGCCGCTCGCCGCGGCGTATAGCTCCGAGGCGTGCAACAGGGCCTTGGACGGCATGCAGCCGACGTTCAGGCAAGTCCCGCCGAGGGTTTCGCGACCCTCCACGCAGGCCACCTTCAGGCCCAGCTGGCCGGCGCGAATGGCAGCGTTGTAGCCCCCCGGACCGGCGCCGATCACGATCACGTCATAGCTTTCCATCATCCTGCTCCTCGGTTGTCCCGCCACGGCCCCCTCAGCGTAGGCGACGCCGGCGCAAATAGAGGAAACGCCGCGTAGAGGGACCGAAAGCGATTGTATTTCGCTCGTCATGCAAAGCTTATATGATGACCGTAATTTTCCTGCAACCCTTTCCCACCACGACAGGAGCACTACCATGGAACAGCCCGGCCGCGAAGATCGCCTGAACGCCTGGATCGCCACCGAGCGGGCCGCCCGCGCCCGCCTCGGCGCCAGCGGAACCCTGGAGCTGGCGCAAGTCGCCGCGCTCTCCCCGCAGGAGTTCTTCGACCGCATCGGCAGCGGCCAACTGCCCTGTCCGCCCTACGGCGAACTGGTCGACTTCGTTCCCATCGAGTGGTCCGAAGGGCGCTTCCTGTTCCAGGGCACCCCGGACCGTCGCCACTACAATCCGCTGGGTAGCGTGCACGGCGGCTACGCCGCGTCGCTGCTGGACTCCTGCATGGGCTGCGCGATCCATACCCGGCTCCAGGCCGGCCAGGGCTATACCACCACCGACCTGCGGATCAGCTACCTGCGCGCGCTGACCGACAAGGTCGGCCCGGTGCGCGCCGAAGGCCGGGTGGTGCACCTCGGCCGCTCGACGGCGGTCGCCGAGGGCCGGTTGTACGATGTCGACGACCGTCTCTACGCCGTCGGCTCGACCACCTGCCTGGTCCTGCACATGGCCGGATGAACGCGGCTTCGCCAGGGAAGGCCGCCAGGCGTTAAGATGACGACCTGCATTCCAAGGTATCGAAGCCATGCGTTATCCCGAAGACCACAAGCAGAAGACCCGCCGGCGTATCGTCGAGGAGGCTGCCCGGCTGTTCCGCCAGGACGGCGTCGGCGCCACCGGGCTGCAACCGCTGATGAAGGCCCTGGGCCTGACCCATGGCGGCTTCTACGCGCACTTCAAGTCCAAGGACGACCTGGTGGAAACCGCGTTGCGGCATGCCGCGGCGCAACTCGACGAAATCACCGCGCCCCTGGCGGAGGCGGAACGACCGCTGGCGCTGCTGATAGAGCAGTACCTGTCGCCGCGTCACCGCGATAACCCCGGCGCCGGCTGCCCGTTGCCGACCCTGTCGGCGGAACTCGGCCAGCGCGGCACGCCGAGCCCGACCACCGACAGCATCGTGCGCAAGCGCCTGGCGATGATCGAAGCGGCCCTGGAGGGCGAGGACGCAGGCGAGCGCGCCGTGCTGCTGCTCGCTTCGCTGGTCGGCGCGCTGCAACTGTCGCGCAGCGTGCAGGATGAGGCGCTGTCGCAACGGATACTGGAAGCGACGCGCAAGAAGCTGCTGGAGCAGATGGAGCGCTAGGGCCTCAGCCGAGGTAGCGCTCGGCCGGCCGCTGCCGCGACAGATTGGGCGCGAGCCTGGCCCGCGCCGTCATCAGCGCCTGCCAATCGGCCGCATCCGGCAACGACGGGATGGTCACCGCTTCACGCCGATCGAAACCGACCAGCGCTGCCTCCACCAGATCCTCGACCTCCATCACCATCTCCGCGGGAATCCCGGCGATTCCGGCGCCGCTGCGCTCCCAGATCTCGGTACGGGTGACGCCGGGCAGCACCGCCTGGACGTAAACGCCGCTGCCGACCAGCTCGTGCTGCAGCGACTGGCTCAGGCTCAGCACGTAGGCCTTGGTCGCGCTATAGACGGCATTGAACAACTCCGGCGCCAGCGCCACCACCGAACCAAGGTTGACGATGGCGCCGCCGCCACGCCGGCGGAACCCCTCCGCCGCGCCGGCAGCCAGGCGGGTCAGGGCCACTACGTTGAGGGCGATCATCCGCTCCGCCCGGTCCATGTCGGCATCGGCCAGCGGACCGTTCATCGCCACGCCGGCGTTGTTCACCAGCAACGCGATCGAGGCGTCGTCGCGCAACCGTCGCTCGACCCGCAACCTATCGTCGCGCTCGGACAGGTCGGCGCGCAGGATCTCCACCCTGACCCCGTGGGCTTGGCGAAGTCGATCCGCCAGGGCTTCCAGGCGTTGCCGGTCGCGCGCCACCAGCAACAGGTCGTGGCCACGGCGGGCCAAGTGCTCGGCGTAGGTCGCGCCGATTCCGGAAGAGGCGCCGGTGACCAGGGCGACGCCATTGCCAATCTGTTCGTTCATGTGGGTTCTCGCTGGAAAAAAGCCTGACCGCTGACAGCGGCTGTTTATATTACACACTTAATATTATGACCATAATTAAAACCGTCAAGCCTTTATCCGTTCCAACGAGCAGGGAGGGATGAGGAAAACCTTCATGCAACCGTCACGGAGAACGCCAATAAAAGGTCAGGACCCACACCACCCCGACATGCCCTACCATGGCGTTGTCCATCGCGGGAGGATCATGCGTCATGTATCACGGTGAAAGACTCAATGCCTGGACCCACCTGATCGGTGCGGTCGCCGCCTGTACCGGCGCCGTCTGGCTGACGGTCCAGGCGAGCCTCAACGGCAGTCCGTGGAAGATCGTCGGGGTCGGCGTCTACGGCGTCACCCTGACGCTGCTCTACAGCATCTCGACCGCCTACCACAGCGTGCGCGGGCGAGCGAAGGTGGTGATGCGCAAGCTCGACCACCTGTCCATCTACCTGCTGATCGCCGGCAGCTACACGCCTTTCTGCCTGGTCACGCTGCGCGGTCCCTGGGGCTGGACGCTGTTCGGCATCGTCTGGGGCCTGGCGGTACTCGGCATGCTCCAGGAGATCAAGCCACGCTCCGAGGCGCGAGTGCTGTCGGTGGTGATCTACGCGGTGATGGGCTGGATCGTGCTGATCGCGGTGAAACCGCTGCTCGCCGCCCTCGGCAGCGCCGGCTTCACCTGGCTGGCGGCCGGCGGCGTGCTCTATACCGTAGGGATCGTCTTCTATGCCTATGACCACCGCTTCCGCCACTGGCATGGCATCTGGCACCTGTTCGTGATCGCCGGCAGCCTCCTCCACTTCGTGGCGATCTGGCGCTACGTACTCTAGGCGCGGTCCGGCGCGAAGCAGCGGGAGCTGGTCGCGCCGGAGGCTCAGCCCTTCTTCGTCCGCGACAGCGCGATGCACGCCACCACGATCAGCACGCCGCCGGCGATGGTCAGTGCGTCCGGCACCTCGCTCCAGAACAGCCAGCCCCAGCCGGCGTTGAAGACGATGCCGATATAGCGGGTCACCGCAACGATGGTCGCGCTCTCGTGACTGAAGGCGCGGGTTAGGAACACCTGGCCGAGTAGCGATACGACCCCGATGGCCAGCAGCAGCCTCCACTCGCGCAGCGTCGCCGGCACCACGAAGTCGTTCCACATCAGCGGGATGGCCACCAGGGTGGCCACCGCCAGGAAGTAGAAGACGATCTCGTAGGTATGGTGCCGCGCGCTCAGTTGGCGGATCGCCACCGAGGCACCGGCGGCGAACACCGCACTGAGCAAGCCGACCACGGCGTATACCGAGTAGCTGGAATAGCTGAACGGCTTGACGATCATCAGCGCGCCGAGCACCACCACCAGCAACAGCCAATAGACCGCCCGGGGAATCCGCTCGCCGAGGAACAGCGCGGAGAAGAGGATGACGAAGAACGGCGACATGTGCGCCAGGATGCTCGCGTCCGCCAGCGGGATGTGGGCGATGGCGTAGAAATAGCAGACCAGGTACAGCGCCCCCATCACCCCGCGCACCAGCAGCATCGGCACGCCCTGGCGCGATAGGGCGACACCGGCCTGGCGCATCAGCAGGTAGATCAGCAGGGTACCGATGGCGCTGCGGAAGAACACGATCTCGGCAGCCGGCAGGGTGGCGCTGGCTTCCTTGACCAGGGCGTTCATCACGCTGAAGGTGAAGGACGCCAGCACCGCCAGCAGCACCCCGCTCTTCAGCAGGTCGAGCACCATTGGCGATAGATGGCGTCCGCCTCCGGACGGCTGTCGATCGGATACAGGCTTGGATGGCACTGGCTCGCTCCTTGGCAATCGATGAATCGGGACACGGCGTTCTCGTAGCTCGCCAACAGGCTGCGCGCCTGCGGCATGGCTAGGTCGAAGTGGGCGGCCAGCGCGACGATCAGCGCCAGCTTGCGATAGTCCTCCAGCGGCACCCGCGGGAGCCGCCAGAGTCCGTCTTCGTCGCGACTGACGCGGCGGAACGGCACGGCGGAAAAGTCGAAGTGGCGACCCTGCTCGTCGGCCGGAGAGAACGGATCGACCAGCAAGGCCGCGTAGCGCACGAACAGCAGGTATTCCTGGCGCTCGGCGCCGGCCTCGGCGAAGCCGTCGATGGCCGCGCGCGGCAGCATCGTCTCGTGCACCGGGTAGTTGTCGTCGTTGAGGAACCGCAGCAGGTTCAACGGCTCGGCGCCCATCCGCCGCAACAGTTCGCTCAGCTCGCACCACAGCCGCCGCATGGCGCCGATGGCCCCGGGGGTGATAGGTCCCTCCGGGTAGAGCTTGTACATGAAACCGGGTGGCCCCTGCTCGGAAAGTATCCGGGCGAGGGCGAACTCGCCGAGAAAGAACGGACTGTGCACGTAGGTGGTGACGTTGCGGCCCTCCGCCGCTTCCGGCGTCGCCAGGGGTACCACCTCCACCCCGCTGCCGGCCAGGACTCGCCGCCAGGTCTCCCGCGCCGGGCAGTCCGGCCGGCTGGAACCCAGGTAGACCCTGCGCTTGACCGCCTTGGTCAGGGCCCGCAGCGGTTGTGTCTCGTCGATCACCTTGGTCGCCGCGTAGTAGCTGGACAGGCTCAGCACGGTCGCCTGGCACCCCGCCGGCAGGGCGCTGCGCACCAGCAGGTTGGCGCCGATGAAGGCGGACACCAGCAGCAGCGTGCGCACCCCGCCGAGTCGCTCCCAGGGCAACCCGCGGACCACGTCCAGGTAACTGTCGGCCGGCACGCAGAGCACCAGGGTCTGCCAATCGTCGCGAAGCTCAGCGGGGTCCTGGTGGAAGACGTCCAGCGCGGCGTTGCCGGACAGCCAGCGATGCTGCCCCTGCCCTTCCAGCTGCAGGCAGGCGCCGCGCGCCAGGGCCTCGGCGATCCGCTGGCTGCGCCGGCCGGGATGGTTCAGCGCGCCGAGGCGACCGGCACCGTGGCGGCGCAGGTCCAGCGCGACCTGGATCGCCACCGCGCCCAGACCGACCAGCAGGACGTTGCCCAGGCTCTCATCAGCGGCATTCATCGACCGGCCTTCTCCAGGATCAGGGTGTCGTATAGCGGCTGGCTGACCCGCTCCGCGCAAACCCGCCAGCCCTCCAGTTCGGCCGGTTCCACCGGGTAGTTGAACAGTCCCTTGATGCCGCTGCCGTGACGCAGCAGGACCTTGGCGTCGGCGCGCATGACCTGGCGGATCTGCGCCAGCACCGCGCTTTTCTGCTGCACCAGCGAAGCGATCAGGAAATGCGTGGCATCGCGGGAAAACGCCAGTTCCGCCGGCGGCAGCGAGGAAAACTGCATGCGCGCCTCCAGCCCCTGGCAGCGGGCGATCTCGCGGGCACAGCCCAGGGCCTCCTCGTCGATGTCCAGGCAGCACAAATGTGCGCCGACCTCCCGCGCCAGCACCAGGGCCGAGGTCGGCAGGGCACCGGAGCCGACGAACAGGACCCGTGCATCGGCATCTATCCCGGCGCTGTCGAGTTCGCCGCGGATGGATTCCAGCAGGCTACCCAGGTAGCGGCCCATCTCGCCGGGTTCATGCAGCACGCCCTGGCAAAGGTGCTTCTCCAGTTCGCAGAGGGCCTGCACCGCCGCGTCGCGCAGGCGCAGGCCGAGCGCCTGCAACGCAGGGTCGTCCGAATCGGCCTGCCACTGCGCCCGGCTGCAATCCTCCCCGATCAGTCCGCTCAGACGGTCGAGCTTGCGCCTGAGGATCTCGTAGCAGCCGCAACACTCGCGGGCATAGACGGTGAGCAGGCGAATCTCGCATTCCAGTTCGCGGAGGGTTTCCAGCAGCGGTGTGCGTCCTTGCATGGCATGGCTTCCTGGCGGCGGTAGAGGGCTCAGTAGTTCAGGGTCAGGCTCATGGTCAGGTTGCGCGGCTCGCCGGGGGCGACCCAGACGTTGTTATAGGAACGCTCGTAGTAGCGACGATCGAAGAGGTTGTTGACGTTCACCCCGAGGGTGGCATTGCTCGCCAGCGGATAGTGCGCGAGCAGGTCGACGGTGGTGTAGGCCGGCAGTTCGAAGCCGCTGTCGCTGCTGTCGCCGGCGCGCTCGCCGACATAGTTGAGCGCCGCGCCGGCGTCGGCGCCGTGCAGCCAGCCTTCGCGAAACTCGTAGACGCCCATCAGGCTGCCGCTGTGCTTCGGCACGTTGAGCAGGCGGCTGCCACGGGCGATGTTCTCGTCCTTGGTCACTTCGGCGTCGATATAGGCGTAGGCGCCGATCAGCCGCAACTGCTCGGTGAGCTGGCCGCTGAACTGCAGGTCGAAGCCCTGGCTGCGCGCCTCGCCGGCGGTCTGCTGGTAACCGGGATTGCTCGGGTCGGCGGTGAGCACGTTCTTCTTTTTCAGGTGGAACGCGGCGAGGGTCAAGCCCAGCCGGCCATCGAGCAGGTCGAGCTTCACCCCCGCCTCGTAGCCGCGCCCCTCCTCCGGGTCGAAGGCCTTGCCGGCCATGTCGGTACCGCCATTGGGCTTGAAGGATTTCGAGGCGTTGGCGAACAGGCCGACCTCCGGGGTCGCCTGGTACAGCACGCCGATGCGCGGGGTGGCGGCACGCTGGGTCTGCTGCGAGCTGGTGTCGCGGAAGCGGCCATTGTTCAGGCGCGTGGCGTTCATGTCCTGGCGGTAGCGGTCGAAGCGCACGCCGAGCAGGCCGCGCCATTTCTCGCTGAACTCGATCTGGTCCTGCAGGTTGAGGGCCATCGCGTCGACTTCCTCGTGGTTGCGGTCGTCGCGTCCGAAGGGTGGTTTCGGCTGGCCGTAGACCGGCCGGCGGATGTCGATGGCATAGGGGTTGCGCGACGGGATGCTACGCAGGATCAGTTCGTCGTTGTGGTAGCGCTCGTACTCGAGGCCCATCAGCAACTGGTGGCGAATCGAGCCGGTATGGAGGTCGCCGAGCAGGTCGAGCTGGGTGATGCTGTCGTGCCACTCGAAGTCGCGGTAGCGGTACTCCCGGCGCAGGCTGTAGCCGTCGGCGGCGAGGCTGGAGTTCTCCGAGGCGTAGCCGTCCAGGTGGCCATGCTTGTAGTGGCTGGCCAGGCGCAGGCTCCACTGCTCGTTGAAGTGATGGCGCAGGGTGGCCTGGAGGGTTTCGTTGTTGTTGTCGATCTTGCCGTCGTCCGGTTCGCCGAAGAACCGCGAGCGCGGCAGGCTGCCCAGGTGGTTGTGCGGCGCCACGGTGCCGCGGTCGAAGACCTGGCGGTTGCGCACCACCTCGGCTTCCACCAGCAACGAGGTGTCCGGGTCCAGTTGCCAGCTGAACGATGGCGCCACCAGCAGGCGCTGGCCGTCGGCGTAGTCGCGGAAGCCCTTGCTGTCCTCCACCGCCAGGTTCATCCGGTAGAGCAGGTCGCCCTCTTCGTCCAGCGGCGTGTTCAGGTCCAGGGTCGAGCGGTAGCGGTCCCAACTGCCGGCGCTGGCATGCAGGCGGGCGAAGCGCTCGGCCTGGGGCTTCTTGGTCACCAGGTTCACCGTGCCGCCGGGATCGCCGCGCCCGTAAAGGCTGGAGGCCGGTCCCTTGAGGATTTCCACGCGCTCGATGGTGGCGCTGTCCGGGGCGTTCATATAGCCGCGGTTGGCGCTGAAGCCGTCGCGGTAGAACTCCGAAGTGGTGAAGCCACGGACGTTGTACTCGAACATCGTCAGGCCGCCGAAGTTGTTCTGCCGCGAGACCCCGCCGGCGAAGTCCAGCGCCCGTTCGATACGAGCGCTGTCAAGGTCGTCGAGCACCTGGCGCGGCACCACGCTGATGGCTTGCGGGATGTCCTCTATACGGGTGTCGGTGCGCGTCGCGCTGGCCGTCCGATTGGCCCGGTAGCCCTGCACCGGGCCCTCCGCGCGCTCCGCTTCGGCGGTGACAGTGAGGACCTCAAGCTCTGCGGGACTTTCCGTTTCCGCCCAGAGCGCCGGACTGCTGCAACCGAGGCCGACACCGAGGACAAGCGACACACTGACTCTCATGGGAAATCGCACCAGAAAAGAAATGATATACTATAACGCTACCAGTTCGATTCCGGCCTCGCAATACAATGCCCGGCTCTATCTCGCGTCTCGCCGCCAGGCTGTGATACTCATCCCTCTTTTCCGACGACCAGCCCAGCCATGCCCAACTCCATCTCCAATTCCTCCCGCCTGCACAGCATCGACGCCCTGCGCGGCCTGGTGATGCTGTTCATGCTGCTCGACCATGTCCGCGAGACCTTTTTCCTGCACCGCCAGGTCGGCGACCCGATGGACGTCGCCAGCACCGAGCCGGCGCTGTTCCTCAGCCGTACCCTGGCGCACCTGTGCGCGCCGGTGTTCGTCTTCCTCACCGGCCTGTCGGCATTCCTCTACGGCGAGAAGCACCAGGGACGCCGGGCGGTCTCGGCGTTCCTGTTCAAGCGCGGGTTGTTCCTGGTGGCGCTGGAACTGACCCTGGTGAACTTCGCCTGGACCTTCCAGTTGCCGCCGACGGTGATCTACCTCCAGGTGATCTGGGCGATCGGCCTGAGCATGCTCGCCCTGGCCGCCCTGCTCTGGTTGCCGCGCCCTCTGCTCGCGGCGCTCGGCGTGCTGCTGGTGGCCGGCCACAACCTGCTCGATCCGCTGCATTTCGCTCCCGGCTCGGCCTGGCACCTGCCGTGGGCGGTGCTCCACGACCGCGGCTGGATCGAAGCGGGCGACGCCCTGCGCCTGCGCACCTCCTACCCCCTGCTGCCGTGGATCGGTGTGATCGCCCTGGGCTATGCCGCAGGCAACTGGTTCAGCGGCGCCACGCCGGCAACCACGCGCCGACGCTACCTCCTGGCGGGCGGTGGCGGGCTGCTGCTCGGCTTCATCCTGCTGCGCCTGCTCAACGGCTATGGCGAGAAACCCTGGGCCTTCGGCGAGACGCCGGCGATCACCCTGATGGGCTTCTTCAACGTCACCAAGTATCCGCCGTCGCTGCTGTTCCTCGCCCTCACCCTGGGAATCGGCCTGCTGCTCCTGGCCTGGTTCGAACGCCTGGACTGGAGCGGTCGCGGCAAGGCCCTGGTGGCGTTCGGCGGAGCGCCGATGTTCTTCTACCTGCTGCATCTCTACCTACTGAAGCTGCTGTACCTGCTGGCGCTGGCGATCTGGGGCGCCAACCGGGGCGACTACTTCGGTTTCTCCTCGGTGCCGGCGCTATGGCTGTGCAGCATCCTGCTGGCCGTGACGCTGTACCCGGCGGTGCACTGGTTCGCCGGTTTCAAGGCGCGGCGGCGGGATATCGCCTGGTTGAAATACTTCTGAGGCGCGGAGCATCCAGGAGCCGCTGGAAACGTCCGGCCCTTCCCCCCACGGGTAGGACGAATGCTGCGAAGCGTTATCCGCCGGACACAGCAGGCAACCACGCCGACGTCCACCGCCGGCAGGGAAGTAGAAATGAAGGGTTGCGCGGAACTCCCAGACAACGGAAACGAAACGGCCGGCGGGCGCCTCGCGCCCGCCGGCCATTGCCTGGTTCGCTTCCCGTCGCCGACGGGCTAGCCAGTCAGGACAGGTACGCCGAGCGGGTCAGCCCCAGGCGCAGCGCATCCAGGTACTGGTTGCGCTCGCGGGCGGTGAGCTTGGCCCCGGCGACCTTGTCGCGGTAGAGGGTCATCAGTTCCTCCGGCGACAGGTGCACGTAGCGCAGCATGTCCTCGATGGTGTCGTGGGTCTCGATGCCGGCGTGATAGATGCCGCCGTCTGCGCGCTGGTAGACGTTCACCGAGTCGGTGTCGCCGAACAGGTTGTGCATGTCGCCGAGGATCTCCTGGTAGGCGCCGACCAGGAACACCCCGATCAGGTAGTCCTCGCCCTCCTTCACCTCGTGCACCGGCAGGCTGGTCTCGATGCTCTGCTCGTCGACGTACTGGGTGATCTTGCCGTCGGAGTCGCAGGTCAGGTCCTGCAGTACCGCGCGCCGATCCGGCTCCTCGCCCAGGCGGTGCAGCGGCAGGATCGGCAGCACCTGGCCGATGGCCCAGGTATCCGGCAGGCTCTGGAACACCGAGAAGTTGCAGATGTACTTGTCGGCGAGCTTGTCGTTGAGTTCGTCGAGGACCTGCCGGTGGGAGCGCTGGCGGGCCTTGAGCTGGTTGTGCAGGCGCCGGCAGATAGCGAAGTAGCACTGCTCGGCGAGGGCTTTCTGCGCCAGGCTGATCTTGCCGTCGGCATACTGCGCGGCGGCGTCGCCGATGTAGTGGGTGGCGCGCCAGTAGGTCTCGGTGACCATCTCGGCATCGGTCGGGCCGAGCAGTTCGGCCAGCCAGCGAACGATCTCCGGCTGCTCGTCGAGATCGACGATCTTCGGCACGTCGTCGTTGTGCCGCTCGACGTCGGTGACCTGGGTGATCAGCACCGCATGGTGCGCGGTCAGCGCCCGGCCGCTCTCCGAGAAGATGTGCGGATGCGGCAGGCCCTGGGCGTCGCAGAACTCCTTGAGCATGCCGACCACCACGCCGGCATAGTCATCGATGTCGTAGTTGATCGAGCTGGCGTTGCGCGAATGGGTGCCGTCGTAGTCGACGCCGAGGCCGCCGCCAACGTCGATGTGATCCACCGGCAGGCCGAGCGCGCGCAGCTCGCCGTAGTAGCGGATGGCTTCCTTGAAGCCGTGCTGGTAGTCGGCCAGGTTGGCGATCTGCGAGCCCATGTGGAAATGCAGCAGGCGCACGCCCTGGTCGAGACCGGCCTGGCGGAAGCGCTCGACCACCGACAGGAGCTGGGCGGCGGAAAGGCCGAACTTGGCCTTCTCGCCACCGGTGTCTGCCCACTTCGACGAAGCCAGCGAGGACAGCCGCACGCGCAGGCCGACCTGGGGCTGCACGCCGACGTTGGCGGCCTCCTCGATCACCAGCTGCACCTCGGATTCCTTCTCGATCACGATGAACACGTTGTGCCCGAGCTTCTGCCCCATCAGCGCCAGCTTGATGAACTCGCGGTCCTTGTAGCCGTTGCAGACGATGGTGCCGCCCTTCGGGGCCAGCGCCAGCACCGCCATGAGTTCCGGCTTGGAGCCTGCCTCCAGGCCGATGGAGACGTTCTCGGTGGCGATGATGTTCTCCACCACCGCTTCCTGCTGGTTGACCTTGATCGGATACAGCGCGGTATAGCGGTTCTGGTATTCGAGGCGCTCGATGTTCGCGTCGAAGGCGCCGGTGAGCTTGCGCACGCGGTCCTGCAGGATATCCGGGAAGCGCACCAGCAGCGGCAGGCTCAGGCCCGCCTCGCGCAGTTGGCCGACCAGCTCGTAGAGATCGATGGGCGTCGAGTCGGCACCCTGCGGACGCACTTCGACATTGCCGCCATCGTTGATGGCGAAATAACCCGCACCCCAGTGGCGGATGCCGTATACGCCGCGGCTGTCGGCCACGGTCCAGTTGCTGCCATCGTCTTTGCGAGTCCGTCGAGCGGCCATGCGCGGTGATCTCCTCAATGTTCGGGGTCGGGCGGGCGCCGGGATCTCCGGATGGCCCTGGGCCGGCACGCCTGTGGTGGAGGCTAGCCGGAGGATGTGACGTTGCCGTGTTGACCGCCACACTGGGCGGTAGTTTAGGAAAGCCGAGGAAATCCGCTCATGCGGGTATCCGCAGTCTCCCATCTAGGGAAAGGGCTGGTGCGGCCTTCGCGGTGCCGGACCTGCCCGCTCTCTGCAGGGGAGAACGCGGTCAGCCGCCGGACTTCTTCGCCTTGAAACCGCGCTTGAGGAGTTCGTCGATCAGCAGTTCGACATGCTCGCCCTGGATCTCCACCACGCCGTCCTTGAGACTGCCGCCGGTGCCGCAGCGCCGCTTCAGCGCGCTGGCCAGCTCCTTGAGCGCATCGCCGGCGAGCGGCAGGCCACTGATGGTGGTCACCGTCTTGCCGCCGCGGCCCTTGGTCTCGCGGCGCACGCGCGCGATCCCGTCGCCGACAGGCGCTACGGCCTGCCCGCAGATGCAGGCGTCTTTGGGTTGCTGGCAGTCCGGGCAATGCCGGCCGCCATCCGTGGAATACACCAGCCCGCCGAGGGCGGACAGGGACGAAGCTTTTTTGACCACCGGGCGTTTCCCCCAGAATGGCCTCGACGGGCCAGGTCAACAACGATGGCCGGCGGGAGCCGACCGCGACGCCCCACTCAGGCAGGGGCTGCGCAGGGGCGGCATGGGGACCGCCCGAAAAGGTCGCGCAATTTAGCAGCATTGCGAGCAAATGCTAAGAGCGAAAATGCGCCATTGATCGGTGAAATGGCGACATCCGCGGCTCAGGCGTCCAGGTACAGGCGCAACGCCTGCAGGGAATCGGGGCAGTATGGCAAGCTGCGAGCCTCCTCCAGCGCCAGTTCGGGACGGATGAAGCGGGCCTCGGAGATTTCCTCCGCCTGCAGGCGCAAGGGCGCATCGGAGACGGCGGAAAACACCGCGCACCAGAGCCGGTTGCCCGGTTCGTCGAAGAAGAAGCGACCATGTTCGCGCAGGACCGCGTCGCGGATTCCCAGCTCTTCCTCCAGTTCGCGGGCGGCGGAGTCGGCGTAGGGCTCGCCGGCCTGGACCATGCCGCCGGCGGCGAGGTCCCAGTACCCGGGATAGACCGCCTTGCTCAGGGTCCGGCGCTGCACGCACAGCTCGCCGGCGGAGTTGAACAGCAGGATGAAGGTGCCGCGACCGATCAGCCCGCGCTCGCGCAGCTCCGCGCGCGGCAGGCTACCGAGCGGGCGGTCCTGCTCGTCGACCCAGGCGATGAGTTCGGCGTCGGAGGCGGCCCGGTGGGCCACCTCTTCGGCGCTGATCGGCGCGGCCATGGGTCAGCCCTGGGAAAGCAGCTGGCGCAGGTCGATCACCGCGGCGTTGGCGCGGGAAATGTAGTTGGCCATCACCAGCGAGTGGTTGGCCAGGATGCCGTAGCCGCTGCCGTTCAGCACCATCGGGCTCCACAACGGCTCCTGCGCGGCCTCCAGTTCGCGGATGATCTGCCGCACGCTGACCGTGGCGTTCTTCTTCGCCAGCACGTCGGCGAAGTCGACCTCGATGGCGCGCAGCAGGTGCGACAGCGCCCAGGCCTGGCCCCGGGCCTCGTAGAAGACGTTGTCGATCTGCAGCCAGGGGGTTTCCTGGACCACTTCCTCGACCTTGGGCGCCTCGCCCGGCTGTACCTCTTCGGGGTTCTTGATGTTGGTGTTCAGCTTGACCCGGCCGACGCTCGCCGACAGGCGCTGGGACAGCGAGCCCAGGCGGGTGGCGACGTCGCCCAGCCAGTTGTTCAGGTTGTCGGCACGGGCATAGAACTGCGCGTTGGGCTGGTTCGGGTCGGACAGGCGAGCCAGGTAGCGGTCCAGCGACTTGATGCCTTCCTGGTACTCCGACTCGGACGCCGGCAGCGCCCAGCTCTTGTTGTCGAAGTTGAAACGCGGCTCGGCGCGAGCCAGGTCGGCGTCCTCGGTGGACTGCGACTGCGAACGGGCGAAATCCTTGCGCAGCGCCCGGCTGATGTCGCGCACCTGGACCAGCACGCCATACTCCCAGCTGGGCATGTTGTCCATCCAGATGCCCGGCGGGAAGATGTCGTTGGAGATGTAGCCACCCGGCTTGGTCAGCAGGGTATCGACTACTTCCTTGAGGGTCTCCACCGTGGTGTAGCCGGTGACCATCTGCCGCCCGGCGCGCTCGGCGGCGGCCTGGGCGTCCTGCTGCACGGGGAACAGGTCGGGTTCCTGGCTCCAGTACCAGCCGACCAGCATCGCCACCAGCAGGTAGATGCCCAGCAGGCCTCCCACCACGCGCACCAGCCAGGGGCCGCCGAAGTAGGTACGCACATCATCCACGGAATTGTCCACGCGATCGCGCATGGTCCCACGACGCTTCTTCCAGTCCAGCATGGCAAGGGTCCTTAAAACAGCTCGATAGATGGGGGATTGGACCATGGCGAACGCGTTCCGTGCCAAGCGCCAACCCTTCCAGGACGCCGAAAACCTCGGCATCGTCGGCTTTCAGCGTAGTGGAAGCCGGTTTTGTGCCGGAATGCTCAGTGAGAATTTTCCGAAACAGGCATAAGCATGCCGTAGTCCGTCGCACAAAGGCACCCACCAACAGGTGGGGATGACATTTGGAAAAGAAAAGGCTCCTCTCGTCAGCCGCCCAACGGCCGCTGGCTTTCATGGCGATAGATGATAGCATAGAGCCATCATTCGCAGCGACGCTCTGCCGCGAAGACCACGAAAGAAGCGCGTCATGATGACCGAGCACGATGACCCGACCCTGGACCGCCTGAAGCACCACTTCGCCCAGCGAGTGATCAACCAGGCGCGCCAGGTTCTGGAGGTCTGGCAACGCCTGACCCGCGCGGAGTGGAACAGCGACGGCATGGAAGAACTGGCCGACGCCACCCTGCGCCTGCAGCGCTACGCCGAACGCTTCGAGCAAGCCGAGCATGCCCAGTTGGCCGGTGCCATCGACCGTACCCTGGACGTCGTCGAGGCCAACCGCGGCCGGCTTTCCAGCGAGTCGATCAGCGAACTCAACCAGTTGATGCAGCGCCTGTCGCGCACCGGCCTGCGGCATGGCGACCAGCTCGAGCACACCGTCCTGCCGCCGTTGCGCAAACCGGTCTACCTGGCACTGAAGGACCGCGAACGCGCCGAGCGCCTGGCCCAGCAACTGGAGTTCTTCGGTCTGCAGGCGCTGAGCTGCGAGACCGCCGACGCCTTCCGCGCCAGCATGCGCGAACGCTACCCGGCGGCGATCGTCATGGAAGTCGACTTCGCCGGCCCCGACATGGGCCTGCGACTGGCCAGCGAGGCCCAGGCCGGCCTCGAACACAAGCTGCCGGTGCTGTTCTTCAGCGACAGCGAGACCGACACACCGACCCGCCTGGCCGCGGCCCGCGCCGGCGGCCAGGAATTCTTCACCGGCACCCTGGACGCCTCCAGCGTGCTGGAAAAGATCGAGACCCTCAGCCGCCTGAGCTTCTACGAGCCCTACCGGGTACTGATCGTCGACGACTCCCGGGCCCAGGCGCTGCACACCGAGATGGTCCTCAACAGCGCCGGGATCATCACCCGCGCACTCACCGAGCCACTGTCGGTGATGGCCGAGCTGAGCGACTTCCAGCCCGACCTGATCATCCTCGACATGTACATGCCCGAATGCCTGGGCACCGAATTGGCCAAGGTGATCCGCCAGCACGAGCGCCACGTCAGCGTGCCGATCATCTACCTGTCCGCCGAGGACGACCTGGACAAGCAGCTGGACGCCATGAGCGAAGGCGGCGACGACTTCCTCACCAAGCCGATCCGCCCGCGCCACCTGATCGCCACCGTGCGCACCCGCGCCAGCCGCGCGCGCAGCCTGAAGGCGCGGATGGTGCGCGACAGCCTGACCGGCCTGTACAACCACACCCATACCCTGCAACTGCTCGAGGACGCCCGTCTGCGCGCACGTCGCGATGGCCGTCCGCTGAGCTTCGCGATGCTCGACATCGACCACTTCAAGCAGGTCAACGACCGTTTCGGCCACCCCATGGGCGACCGGGTGATCAAGGGCCTGGCGCTGTTCCTCAAGCAACGCCTGCGCAAGACCGACCACATCGGCCGCTATGGCGGCGAAGAGTTCGCCGTGGTCCTTCCGGACACCGACCTGGACGCCGCGCGCCTGGTGCTCGACGAGATTCGCCAGCGCTTCGCCGAGATCCACTACCCGGCGCAACCGACCGACCTGCGCTGCACCTTCAGTTGCGGCATCGCCGAGCTGACCCCGGACCTCGA
Organism: Pseudomonas sp. TZ252; assembly: GCF_056110345.1. Classification (NCBI taxonomy): domain Bacteria; kingdom Pseudomonadati; phylum Pseudomonadota; class Gammaproteobacteria; order Pseudomonadales; family Pseudomonadaceae; genus Pseudomonas; species Pseudomonas sp. TZ252. Next base: position 1,621,367 of record NZ_CM148566.1, read on the forward strand.
TATCAAGAGCATGGCCAAGCAGGCCGACGAAGCGCTGTACCGGGCCAAGCACGGCGGGCGCAACCGGATCGAGGTATATCGTCCCGACGCTCGATAATGGCCTTTTGTCATCAGTCGGTAACCGAACGGAAATAACCTGCGGTCTCGCCGTTCCGTAGTCGGACGAGACTCGCCATGCGCCTCAAGCAACTCACCAACCTCAACACCCTGCTCCTGCTCACCGTCTGCCTCGCCCTGGGAATCACCCTGTGGTGGTCGCAACGCGCCATGGAGCGGCCCTTCCAGTTGCTCGACCAGTACCTGGAGCTGTCGCAGCGCTTCGACGAACAGGTCGCGCGCAACATCCGCCAGTACCTCGGCAGCGGCGACGCCGTGCGCCAGCAGGCCGCGCTGCAAGCCCTGGAAAGCCTCGCCGAGGCCTTGCCGGAGCTACCGCCGGACCTCGCCCGGACCCTCGCGCCAAGCCTCGCGGAGTTGCGCGAATTCAGCGCCGGCGACCTGCTCGCCGCCGGCAAGCTCGCCGGCGACCCGCAGGGCCTGCTGCTACAGGCCGAGCGCGACCTCACCGGCAACCTGGAACAATGGTCCGCCTACCTGGACGCCGCGGCGGGGCAGCCCCAGGCCGGCGCCTACCGCACCCCGCTGCTGCTCGCCAGCCTGCACCTGACCCGCCTCAGCCTGGCCCGCGCCAAGCTGGTGGAAAGCGCCAACCCGGCCCTGGCCGGCGACGTCGAGCGCGAATTGGCCAACCTGCGCGAGCAGGCCGGGCGGATCGAGGCCTTGCCGCTGCTCGGCGTGCTCGACGAGCAACGCTCGGCCAGCGACGACTTCGCCGCCATGATGGGGCTGGCCGGCGACGCCGAGGCTGGCGCCGGCAATGCCGAAGACCGCGGCGTGGCGCTGCGGCGCGAACTCGCCAGCCTGCTGCAACGCTATCCGGACGAGTTGCGCCGCACCCGCGACCTGATCGAGCGTCGCCAGCAACTGTCCGCCGACACCGGCGCCAGACTGGACGCGGTGCGCCAGGCCCTGGCCACCCTGGAACCGCAGGTGCGCGGCGAACGCCAGCGCCTGCAAGGCCAGGTACGCCTGATCCAGGGTGGGATGATCGCCCTGATCCTGCTCATCGCCCTCGCCATCGACAGCCTGCAAAGACGCCTGGCGCGGGTCCTCGGGCAACTGGTGCCGGCGCTCTCGGCCTGGGCCGACGGCGACTTCTCGCGCCCCATATCCCTGCGTACCCGCACCGAGGACCTGCGCAACCTGGAAGATTCGCTGAACCGCCTGCGCAGCTTCCTCGCCGAGCTGGTCGGCGCGATCCACCGCCGCGCCGAACAGGTCGCCGGCAGCAGCCAGACCCTGGCCGAGGTCAGCAGCGGCCTGCACGCCGGGGTCGAGCGCCAGGCCGGCGATACCGGGCAGATCCGCGACGCCCTCGGCGACATGGAAGCGGCGATCCAGCAGGTCGCCGGAGACGCCAGCCAGACCGCCGACGCCAGTCGCAGCGCAGGCCAGGCAGTGGAGCATGGCCAGCGGGTGATCGGCGAGAGCCTGGGCGGCCTGCGCGAGCTGGTCGACGAGGTGCAAGGCAACGCCCAGTCGATCGAGCGCCTGGCCGAGGAGTCGGCGACCATCGGCAGCGTGCTGACGGTGATCCGCTCGATCGCCGAACAGACCAACCTGCTCGCCCTCAATGCCGCCATCGAGGCCGCCCGCGCCGGCGACCAGGGCCGCGGCTTCGCCGTGGTCGCCGAGGAAGTCCGCTCGCTGGCCCAGCGCACCGCCGGCGCCACCGAGGAGATCCAGCAGCTCATCGGCCGCCTGCAACAGGCCGCGCGGCAATCGGTGGAGGCCATGCGCAGCCAGGTCGAGCATGCCGAACGCACCGCCGAACAGGCCGGCGCGGCGGAAGGCGCGCTGGACGAAGTGGTCGCCGCGATCCATACCATCGGCGTGATGGCCGAACGCATCGCCGAAGGCTCGACCCAGCAGAGCCAGGCGGTCGGCGAGATTCGCTCGCACAGCGAACGCATCCACGCCCTGGGCGGGGAAAACCTGCGGCTGATCGGCCATAGCCGCGAACAGGGCGAGCAACTGCGGCAACTGGGCGGCGACCTGCGCACCACGGTGCAGGCCTTCCGCCTGTGACCCTGCGGCGACGTGCCGCAAGGCGCCAGAGGAACCGTCTGGCTTCGGACCGGTCGGATACCGCTCAGCGGAACCGGGGCAGGACCTGATCAGCCGCACGGGGCTCGATCGGGCCCGGCTTTCCGCTATCATTCCGGCTTTTGATCCGACGAGATATCCATGCGCCGCCTGCTGACCCTGATCCTCCTGCTGGTCGCCCTGCCCGCCGGCGCGGGCCTGTTCGACAGCCGTCCCGGCGCCTCCCTCGGCGGCGGCCTCGATGGCGGCGACTTCCTCAAGGTCGACCAGGCGTTCAAGCCCAGCGTCGAGCGCAGCGACGCGCAGCACGTGCTGCTGCGCTTCGTCAACGCCGAGGGCTACTACCTCTACCGCCACCGCTTCCAGTTCAAGGTCGAGCCAGCCCAGGTCAGCCTCGGCCAGGTGCAGCTGCCGGCGGGCAAGCAGCACCACGACGAGTACTTCGGCGATACCGAGGTCTACTACAACATCGTCGACCTGAAGATTCCCCTGAACAACCCGGCCCGGCAGCCCTATACCCTCGTGGTGACGTACCAGGGCTGCGCCGACAAGGGCCTCTGCTACCCCCCGGAAACCAGGCGCTTCGACATCGACGGCGGTGCCGCGACGCCAGCCGCGAGCGACGCGGCCGGCAAGGGCCCGCTCGAGCACAAGGGCAAGCGCAGCCTGCTGTTCTTCTTCCTCGCCGGCCTGACCCTGACCTTCACCCCCTGCGTGCTGCCGATGCTGCCGATCCTCTCCGGAGTGGTCCTGCGCGGCCGGCCGGGCGGTGGTCGCGGCTTCGTCCTGTCGCTCGCCTACGTGCTGCCGATGGCGCTCTGCTTCGCCCTGCTCGGCGCGCTGATGGGCATGTTCGGCGCCAGCCTCAATCTCCAGGCGCAATTGCAGTCGCCCTGGGTACTGGTGCCATTCGCGGCGTTCTTCGCGCTGTTCGCCGTGGCCATGTTCGGCTTCTTCGAGCTGCGCCTGCCCGGCTTCATCCGCGAACCGCTCGACCGCCTGGCCGGCGATGCGCGCGGCGGCTCGATCCTCGGCGCGGCCACCCTCGGCGTGCTTTCCAGCCTGCTGGTCTCGCCCTGCGTCTCCGCCCCGCTGGCCGCCTCGCTGCTCTATATCAGCGCCAGCGGCGATGCCTGGGGGGGCGGCCTGCAACTGTTCGCCCTCGGCCTGGGCATGGGTACGCCGCTGGTGGTGTTCGGCGCCGGCGGCGGCGCCCTGCTGCCCAAGAGCGGAGCCTGGATGAACGGCGTGCGCAACGCCTTCGGCGTGCTGTTGCTGGCGGTCGCCGTGTGGCTGCTGGAGCGGGTGGTGTCCGGCCCGGTGGCGCTGATGCTCTGGGGCATGCTCGCCGGCGGCGCCGGCCTGGCCCTGGGCGCCCTCGAATTCACCCCGAAGAGCGCCGCACGCCGCCTGCTGCAACTGCTTGGCCTGATGTTCCTGACCTACGCGGTGGCCGCCTGGATCGGCGCCCTGCAGGGCGAGTCGGACCCGATCCATCCGCTGGGCCGCTCGGTGCCGTCGATCCATGCCGGGCCGCCGAGCACGCCCGGCGAATGGCAGAACCTGACCACCCCGGCGCAGTTGGACGCCGCCCTGGCCGAGGCACGTCAGGCCGGCAAGCCGGTGCTGCTGGACTGGTATGCGGACTGGTGCATCAGTTGCAAGGTCATCGAGCGCCAGGTTCTCACCGATCCCACGGTGCAGGCACGACTGCCGGCCTACCGCCTGCTGCGCTTCGACATCACCGAAAGCAACCCGGCCCAGCGCGGCCTGCTGGACCGCTACAACCTGTTCGGTCCGCCGGCGATCCTGTTCTTCGCCCCGGGCGGTGACGAATGGAGCGACTTGCGCGTCATCGGAGAGATCGACGCCGCCGGGCTCGCCGAACGACTGCGCCGGGCCGCTACCCGGCAGTGACATGCGCTGACATACTTCTGCCGCAATTGCCGGTCAACATGCGGCGATCTACTGCAATCTAACAGTGACTGGACAGTCATACGGAAATTCCGGCATAGTGCCCGCTTGCCGTTTGCAGCCTGTACAGGACAATCAACAAGACAATGGCGACCCTCCTCGTATTGCACGGGCCGAATCTGAACCTGCTGGGCACCCGCGAGCCCGGCACCTACGGTTCGACCACCCTCGGGCAGATCAACCAGGACCTCGAGCGCCGCGCCCGCGAAGCCGGCCACCACCTGCTGCATCTGCAAAGCAACGCCGAATACGAACTGATCGACCGGATCCATGCCGCACGCGACGAAGGCGTGGACTTCATCATCATCAATCCGGCGGCATTCACCCATACCAGCGTCGCGTTACGTGACGCGCTGCTTGCGGTGAGCATCCCATTCATCGAAGTGCACCTGTCGAACGTGCACAAACGTGAACCTTTCCGGCATCACTCCTACTTCTCCGACGTGGCGGTAGGGGTGATCTGCGGTCTCGGCGCCACAGGCTACCGCCTGGCCCTGGAATCCGCCCTTGAACAACTTCAACGCCCCTGACCTCACTGGGAGTGCTAGCGCTAATGGACATTCGTAAAGTCAAGAAACTGATCGAGCTGCTGGAAGAGTCCGGTATCGACGAGCTGGAAATCCGCGAAGGCGAAGAGTCGGTACGCATCAGCCGCCACAGCAAGACCGCCGCCCAGCCGGTGTACGCACAGGCTCCGGCCTTCGCCGCGCCGGCGCCGGCGCCGGCAGCCGCCGCTCCGGCCGCCGCTGCCGCGGAAAGCGCCCCGGCCGCGCCGAAGCTGAACGGCAACGTGGTTCGCTCGCCGATGGTCGGCACCTTCTACCGCGCCGCCTCGCCGACCTCGGCCAACTTCGTCGAAGTCGGCCAGAGCGTGAAGAAAGGCGACATCCTGTGCATCGTCGAAGCCATGAAGATGATGAACCACATCGAAGCCGAAGTTAGCGGCACCATCGAGTCGATCCTGGTGGAGAACGGCCAGCCGGTTGAGTTCGACCAGCCGCTGTTCACCATCGTCTAAGCCGCGGGGAACCTGCGATGTTGGAAAAAGTGCTGATCGCCAACCGCGGCGAAATCGCCTTGCGCATCCTTCGCGCATGCAAGGAGCTGGGGATCAAGACGGTGGCGGTACACTCCACCGCCGACCGCGAGTTGATGCACCTGTCGCTCGCCGACGAATCGGTGTGCATCGGTCCGGCCCCGGCCACCCAGTCGTACCTGCAGATCCCGGCGATCATCGCCGCGGCCGAGGTCACCGGCGCCACCGCGATCCACCCCGGCTACGGCTTCCTCGCCGAGAACGCCGACTTCGCCGAGCAGATCGAACGCTCCGGCTTCACCTTCGTCGGCCCGACCGCCGAGGTGATCCGCCTGATGGGCGACAAGGTCTCGGCCAAGGACGCCATGAAGCGCGCCGGCGTCCCCACCGTGCCGGGCTCCGACGGCCCGCTGCCGGAAGATGAAGAAACCGCCCTGGCGATCGCCCGCGAGGTCGGCTACCCGGTGATCATCAAGGCCGCCGGCGGCGGCGGTGGTCGCGGCATGCGCGTGGTCTACGACGAATCCGAGCTGATCAAGTCGGCCAAGCTGACCCGCACCGAGGCCGGCGCGGCGTTCGGCAACCCGATGGTCTACCTGGAGAAGTTCCTGACCAACCCGCGCCACGTGGAAGTCCAGGTGCTTTCCGACGGCCAGGGCAACGCCATCCACCTCGGCGACCGCGACTGCTCCCTGCAGCGCCGCCACCAGAAGGTGATCGAAGAGGCGCCGGCCCCCGGCATCGACGAGAAGGCTCGCCAGGAAGTCTTCGCCCGCTGCGTCCAGGCCTGCATCGAGATCGGCTACCGCGGCGCCGGCACCTTCGAGTTCCTCTACGAGAACGGCCGCTTCTACTTCATCGAGATGAACACTCGCGTGCAGGTGGAGCACCCGGTATCTGAGATGGTCACCGGTGTCGACATCGTCAAGGAGATGCTGCGCATCGCCTCCGGCGAGAAGCTCTCGATCCGCCAGGAGGACGTGGTCATCCGCGGCCATGCGCTGGAATGCCGGATCAACGCCGAAGACCCGAAGACCTTCATGCCCAGCCCGGGCAAGGTCAAGCACTTCCACGCCCCCGGCGGCAACGGCGTGCGCGTCGACTCGCACCTCTACAGCGGCTACAGCGTGCCGCCGAACTACGACTCGCTGGTCGGCAAGGTCATCACCTACGGTGCCGACCGCGACGAGGCGCTGGCGCGGATGCGCAATGCCCTGGACGAGTTGATCGTCGACGGTATCAAGACCAATACCGAACTGCACAAGGACCTGGTGCGCGACGCCGCCTTCTGCAAGGGCGGGGTGAACATCCATTACCTGGAGAAGAAACTGGGTATGGACAAGCACTGATCCGTCAGTCGCTGCGCACAAGGGCTGCCTCCGGGCGGCCCTTGTCGTTTCCGCCTGCCGGCCGCCCCAACGGTGCTATCCTCGTCGCCCCTCCACCACCGGACTCCTGCATGGAACGCATCCGCCGCTGGTACCGCCAATCGCTGGCCGCCGCGACCGAGGCCGCGACCTGCTTCGCCCTGGGTTTCAGGGAAAGCCTGCAACCCGCCGCACTCTTCCGCTCCGCGAGCCTGTGCATTCTCGTCAGCGTGCTGTGCACCTGGCTGTTCGTGCATTTCTTCGAACCGATCATCCGCCTCTGCGGCTGGGCCGCGCTGTACACGGCATTCAGCGTGGCCAACTTCGCCCTGATCCCCAGCGGCTCGCTGATCGAGGCCGGCAGCGGTGGCCCGTACTTCGATCCGCTGGCGGCCTTCAACGGCCTGGCGGGACTGGCGCAACTGGCGTTCTATTTCGTCGGCTATGCCGCGCTGTTCTTCGTCGTCCTGTACGCCGCCAGCATCGTCTTCGGCATCCGCCTGGGCCTGCGCATCGGCCTGCTCGGACAACTGAAGGAACAGGTCCGCCAACGCTACCCGCGACTGGCACCTGCCTCCGGCGAAAGGATCTCGCTGTGGCGTGCCGCCGGCTTCCGCCTGGCACCCTGGCTGGGCGTTTCCGGATCGATCCTGGTCGGCCTGCTGGTTCCGCTCTACAACGGTGTACTCCTGCTGCTGGCGCTGGCCTACCTGAACATCCGCTTCCTGCTGCCCGCCACGCTGGCCGGGCTGGCCGATGCCGGCGAGCAGCTCGCCGTACTTCGTGCTCGCCGCGGCAGCCTGTTGCTGTTCGGCCTGCTGATACTGCTCCTGGCGCTGGTGCCGCTGCTCAACCTGCTGCTGCCGGCGGTGCTCGGCGGCGGTACCTGCCACCTGGCCAATCGCGGCCTGGCGCAACTGCGCGGCGAGGCCACGGCAGAGAGTGGCAGCGCCGGCTAGCCTCAAGTAAGCTTGCGCGGTGGAAAACGGGTCGCCCCTGGGCGGCCCGTTTCGTTTACAGCCGCAACAGAGGTCGCCCCATGCCCTGGTTACAAGTTCGCCTGGCCATCACCCCGGAACAGGCCGAAACCTACGAAGACGCCCTGCTCGAAGTCGGCGCCGTCTCCGTGACCTTCATGGACGCCGAAGACCAGCCGATCTTCGAGCCGGACCTCGGCACCACCCCGCTGTGGTCGCGCACCCACCTGCTGGCGCTGTTCGAAGCGGACACCGACGAGACCGCCCTGCTCGCCCACCTCGCCTTGCTTACCGGCGGCGACCTGCCCGAGCACCATGTCGAGGAAATCGCCGACCAGGATTGGGAACGCAGCTGGATGGACAACTTCCAGCCGATGCGTTTCGGCCGCCGCCTGTGGATCGTGCCGAGCTGGCACGCCGCCCCCGAGCCGGACGCGGTCAACCTGCTGCTCGATCCGGGCCTGGCCTTCGGCACCGGCACCCACCCGACCACCGCGCTGTGCCTGGAATGGCTCGACGGCCAGGAACTGGCCGGCCGGCAGGTGCTCGACTTCGGTTGCGGCTCGGGAATCCTCGCCATCGCCGCGCTGCTGCTCGGCGCCGAACGGGCGGTCGGCACCGACATCGATCCACAGGCCCTGGAAGCCTCGCGCGACAATGCCTCGCGCAACGGTATCGAGCCCGCGCGGTTCCCTGTCTACCTGCCGGCGGACCTGCCGCAGCGACAGGCCGACGTGCTGGTCGCCAATATCCTCGCCGGCCCGCTGGTTTCCCTCGCCCCGCAACTGACCGGCCTGGTACGTCCCGGCGGCCTGCTGGCGCTGTCCGGCATCCTCGCCGAGCAGGCCGCGGAGGTCCGCGCGGCCTACTCCGCACACTTCGATCTCGACCCGACCGCCGAGCGCGAAGGCTGGATCCGCATCAGCGGCCGCCGCCGCGCCGATTGATGGCGCGCCGCCAGCCACCACTGATCCCGCCCCACTGCCTTCGTGCAAGAAGCTTGGGGTAGACTAGCCGCCGGATTTTCCCTACGGATCGCCGCATGAGCGAAAGCGTCATCACCCAATGTCCCCATTGCAGCACCAGTTTCCGCGTCAACGACGCGCAACTGGGCGCCGCCAATGGCGCGGTCCGCTGCGGCACCTGCCTGAAAGTCTTCAACGCCCTGCAACACCAGGTCGGTGGCGCGCCGCGCGCGAACGCTCCTTCGGCAGCCGAAGCGAAGCCGGCCGCCGCTCCGCCACCCGCGCCCAGCGTCGCGGCCGCCACCTCGGCCGCGCCCCCGGCAGCGCGCCCGCGCGACGAAACCCTGTGGATCCATGACGACCTCGACCTGGACAGCCTCAACCTCGACGAGGAACTGGCCAAGCTCGACGAATTCGAGCTGAACCAGGAATTCTCCAGCATCGAGAAGGCCCCGCGACCGGCGGAAAGCCTGCTGGCGCGCCGCGACGACGAACGCGATCCACATGACGAACGCTGGGCCGAGGCGCTGATCGCCGATGCCGAACCGGCCCAGCCGGCGCGCGGCAATCCGCGCCAGGAACCGAGCCTCGGCGAACCGCTGGCGGAAGAGCGGGTATCCTTCGTGCCGCTGCGCCGCGCCGAGGATCCGCCGGAACTTCGCCTCAGCCTCGATGACGACAATGACGACGAGCCCAGCCTCGGCAAGCGCCGCCACGGCCTGAGCGCCCTGGATGAAGACGACGAGGAAAGCGCCGAGGAACAGTCCGTCGCGCCCCTGGGCAGCGCCCGCAAACCGGACGAGGCGCCGGTCGAGAGTCTCGACCAGTTGCGCGACGAGCCGCTGCAACTGGCCTGGGAGAAGCCCCGGCGCCAATGGCCGCGGCGTCTCGGCTGGCTGCTGCTGATCCTGCTGGCGCTGGGCGGTCTCGCCGCTCAGTACATCGCCTACCATTTCGACGAACTGGCGCGCCAGGACGCCTATCGCCCCTGGTTCGCCCAGCTCTGCCCGGAAATCGGCTGCACCCTTCCCTCCAAGGTCGACGTGGAGCAGATCAGGAGCAGCAACCTGGTGGTCCGCAGCCATCCCGAATTCAGCGGCGCGCTGGTGGTCGACGCGATCATCTACAATCGCGCCAGCTTCTCGCAGCCGTTCCCGCTGCTGGAACTGCGCTTCGCCGACCTCAACGGCCACCTCATCGCCAATCGCCGCTTCAAGCCCGGCGAGTACCTCGGCGGCGAGCTGGCCGGACGAACGGAAATGCCACCGCAGGTACCGATCCACGTGTCGCTGGACATCCTCGACCCGGGTCCGAAGGCGGTGAACTACAGCCTGAGCTTCCATTCCCCGGAGTGACCGGAAAGACCTCGCCGGTCGCCGCCAGGCCGCTACGCCCACCCGCTCGCGCGGAGCGCCAGGCGCAAGTGCCGCTCGTCTTCCAACTGTAAGAACTAAGGAATCGGCTGTTCAGAATTTATCCAAAACAGCCTTTATCCGGTCATCCAGAGCGGGTATCATGCCCTCCCTTTTTTCGCAGCACCGCAAGACAGGGAAGCCCCATGTCGGTGGTACGCATCGGCCCATATACACTGCCCAACAGACTGATCCTCGCGCCGATGGCCGGGGTGACCGATCGTCCGTTCCGTCAGCTTTGCCGTCGCCTTGGCGCCGGGATGGTGGTATCGGAGATGGTGACCAGCGACGTCCGCCTGTGGAACAGCCGCAAGTCGCGCCTGCGCCTGATCCACGATGGCGAGGACGAGCCGCGCTCGGTGCAGATCGCCGGCGGCGATCCGGCCATGCTGGCCGAGGCCGCGCAGCGCAATGTGGAACTCGGTGCGCAGATCATCGACATCAACATGGGCTGCCCGGCGAAGAAGGTATGCAACAAGGCAGCGGGGTCCGCCCTGCTGCGGGACGAGGCGCTGGTCGCCGAGATCCTCGATGCCGTGGTCAGGGCGGTCGACGTACCGGTCACCCTGAAGATCCGGACCGGCTGGGACCGGGACAACCGTAACGGCGTCACCGTCGCGAAGCTCGCCGAACAGGCGGGGATCCAGGCTCTTGCGGTGCATGGCCGGACCCGCGCCGACCTGTACACCGGGGAGGCGGAGTACGAGACCATCGCGGCGATCAAGCAGGCCGTGTCGATACCGGTGTTCGCCAATGGCGACATCGATTCGCCGGAGAAGGCCAGGAAAGTCATCGAGCAGACCGGGGTGGATGCCCTGCTGATCGGTCGGGCCGCCCAGGGAAGACCGTGGATTTTCCGCGAGATCGACCATTACCTGCGGACCGGCGAGCACCTGCCGGCGGCGCCGCTTCCCGAAGTGCAGAGCATCCTGCTCGAACACCTCGCGGAGCTGCACCTTTTTTATGGGGAAGAAATGGGTGTGCGGATCGCCCGCAAGCATGTGGGGTGGTATCTCGCGACTCTGCCGGGCGCAAGGGAATTCCGCGCCCAGTTCAATCGTTTGCAGGACACGGATGCGCAGTGCGCCAGCGTCAGGCAGTTCTTCGCCGAGCGCCAGAACAACGGAACAGGGGTGGCCGCATGACAACGATGACGACCGAGACTTTAGTGAGTGGAACAACGCCCGTGAGCGACAACGCCAACCTGAAACAGCACCTCACCACGCCGACGCAAGAAGGGCAGACCCTGCGCGACAGCGTGGAGAAGGCATTGCACAACTACTTCGCCCACCTCGAAGGGCAGCCGGTCACGGACGTTTACAACATGGTGCTCTGCGAAGTCGAAGCGCCGCTGCTGGAAACCGTCATGAACCACGTCAAGGGGAACCAGACCAAGGCCTCCGAGCTGCTCGGCCTGAACCGCGGGACCCTGCGCAAGAAACTCAAGCAATACGACCTTCTTTAAGAGCGGCGGCGGGCTCCGGCCAAGGGCGCGCGTCCCGGCCGGCACCCGCGGCCGGAAGCCAGCCCTCAGGACCCTTGCAATGACCGACCAAACCACCCGCCTGCCCATCCGCCGCGCGCTGATCAGCGTTTCCGACAAGACCGGCGTCGTCGACTTCGCCCGTGAGCTGGTCGCCCTCGGCGTGGAAATCCTTTCCACCGGCGGCACCTACAAGCTGCTCCGGGACAACGGCATCTCTGCCGTGGAAGTGGCCGACTACACCGGCTTCCCGGAAATGATGGACGGTCGGGTGAAGACCCTGCACCCGAAGGTGCATGGCGGTATCCTCGGTCGCCGCGACCTGGACGGCGCGGTCATGGAGCAGCACGGCATCAAGCCGATCGACCTGGTGGCGGTCAACCTGTATCCCTTCGAGGCCACGGTGGCCAGGCCCGACTGCGACCTGCCTACCGCCATCGAGAACATCGATATCGGCGGGCCGACCATGGTCCGTTCGGCGGCGAAGAACCACAAGGATGTCGCCATCGTGGTCAATGCCGGCGACTACGCCGCCGTGATCGAATCCCTCAAGGCCGGCGGCCTGACCTACGCCCAGCGTTTCGACCTGGCCCTCAAGGCGTTCGAGCACACCTCCGCCTACGACGGCATGATCGCCAACTACCTGGGTACCATCGACCAGACCCGCGATACCCTAGGCACCGCCGACCGCGGCGCCTTCCCGCGCACCTTCAACAGTCAGTTCGTCAAGGCCCAGGAAATGCGCTACGGCGAGAACCCGCACCAGAGCGCGGCGTTCTACGTCGAGGCGAAGAAGGGCGAGGCCAGCGTCTCCACCGCCATCCAGTTGCAGGGCAAGGAACTGTCGTTCAACAACGTCGCCGACACCGACGCCGCCCTGGAATGCGTGAAGAGCTTCCTCAAGCCGGCCTGCGTGATCGTCAAGCATGCCAACCCCTGCGGCGTCGCCGTGGTGCCGGAAGACGAAGGCGGCATCCGCAAGGCCTACGACCTGGCCTACGCCACCGATAGCGAATCGGCGTTCGGCGGCATCATCGCCTTCAACCGCGAGCTGGACGGCGAAACCGCCAAGGCCATCGTCGAGCGCCAGTTCGTCGAGGTGATCATCGCGCCGAAGATTTCCGCCGCCGCCCGCGAGGTGGTCGCCGCCAAGGCCAACGTACGCCTGCTCGAATGCGGCGAATGGCCAGCCGAGCGCGCCCCGGGCTGGGACTTCAAGCGGGTCAACGGCGGCCTGCTGGTACAGAGCCGCGACATCGGCATGATCAAGGCCGAGGACCTGAAGATCGTCACTCGCCGCGCGCCCACCGAGCAGGAGATCCACGACCTGATCTTCGCCTGGAAGGTGGCCAAGTTCGTCAAGTCCAACGCCATCGTCTACGCCAGGAACCGCCAGACCGTCGGCGTCGGCGCCGGCCAGATGAGCCGGGTCAACTCCGCACGGATCGCCGCGATCAAGGCCGAGCACGCCGGCCTGGAAGTGAAAGGCGCGGTGATGGCTTCCGACGCCTTCTTCCCGTTCCGCGACGGCATCGACAACGCGGCCAAGGCCGGCATCACCGCGGTGATCCAGCCGGGCGGCTCGATGCGCGACAACGAAGTGATCGCGGCGGCCGACGAGGCGGATATCGCGATGGTGTTCACTGGCATGCGCCATTTCCGCCATTGAGTATCACGGCGGCTGAGCGCGATGCGGCCAGCCGCCCTACCCACGAATTTCACGCAGGGCGGATAACGCGGCGCGTTACCCGCCGTTGCGCCAGGAGAACCCCATGAACGTACTCATCATCGGCAGCGGCGGTCGTGAACATGCCCTGGCCTGGAAAGTCGCCCAGGACCCGCGCGTGGCGAAGGTCTTCGTCGCCCCGGGCAATGCCGGCACCGCCACCGAAGCCAAGTGCGAGAACGTCGCCATCGACGTGCTGGCCCTGGAGCAACTGGCCGACTTCGCCGCGAAGAACGTCCAGTTGACCATCGTCGGTCCCGAGGCGCCGCTGGTGGCAGGCGTGGTCGACCTGTTCCGCGAGCGCGGCCTGGATATCTTCGGCCCGACCGCCGGCGCCGCCCAGCTGGAAGGCTCGAAGGCCTTCACCAAGGACTTCCTCGCCCGCCACCGGATCCCCACCGCCGCCTATCGCAACTTCACCGAGGTCGAGCCGGCCCTGGCCTACCTGCACGAGCAGGGCGCGCCCATCGTCATCAAGGCCGATGGCCTGGCCGCGGGCAAGGGCGTGATCGTCGCCATGAACCTGGACGAAGCCGAAGCCGCCGTGCGCGACATGCTCGCCGGCAATGCCTTCGGCGACGCCGGCTCGCGCGTGGTGATCGAGGAGTTCCTTGATGGCGAGGAGGCCAGCTTCATCGTCATGGTCGACGGCCAGAACGTGCTGCCGATGGCCACCAGCCAGGACCACAAGCGCGTCGGCGATGGCGACAGCGGGCCGAACACCGGCGGCATGGGCGCCTACTCGCCGGCCCCGGTGGTCACCGCCGAGGTCCACCAGCGGGTGCTGGACGAAGTGATCTACCCGACCGTGCGCGGCATGGCCGAGGAAGGCAACGTCTATACCGGCTTCCTCTATGCCGGCCTGATGATCGACAAGAGCGGCGCGCCCAAGGTCATCGAATTCAACTGCCGCTTCGGCGATCCGGAAACCCAGCCGATCATGGTCCGCCTGGAGTCCTCCCTGGTCCTGCTGGTCGAGGCCGCCCTGGCCAAGGCGCTGGACAAGGTCGAGGCGACCTGGGACCCGCGTCCGACCGTGGGCGTGGTACTGGCCGCCGGCGGCTATCCGGGCGACTACGCCAAGGGCGAGGTCATCGAAGGCCTGGCCGAGGCCGCCGCGCTGGACGGCAAGGTGTTCCACGCCGGCACCGCGCTGAAGGATGGCCAGGTGGTCACCTCCGGCGGCCGCGTGCTCTGTGCCACCGCCATCGGCGAGAGCGTGTCCGCCGCCCAGCAACAGGCCTATCGCCTGGCCGAGAAGATCCGCTGGAACGGCTGCTTCTACCGCAAGGACATCGGCTACCGTGCCATCGCCCGCGAGCGCGGCGAGTCCTGACCGGGCCCGAAGCCGCGGGCGCCGCACGGCGCTTCCGCGGCCTATGCCGTTGCCACGGCCACTTGGCTATAATCCGGCCATTCACCTTCGAAGGGACTTCGCCGTGGTACGGCTTCGGATCGCCATAGGACTACTCGTCAGCTTCCTGCTGCTTCTGCTCGGTCCGATGTCGCCGGCGGTCGCGGACGACGCCGGCGTTTCCAGCGTTCCCCTGCAAACCACCGCCACCACCCCCAGCGTCAACCAGAACTGGCGCCTGCTGCGCGACGAGAGCGCGCAACTGCGGATCGCCGACGTCCTCCAGCGCAAGGAGCAGTTCCGCCCGCTGGCCAAGCGCTCCTTCATCTTCCCCGCCAGCCCCCAGGCGGTCTGGCTGCAGGTCCAGCTTCCCGCGCAGAAGGTGCCGAGCTGGCTGTGGATCTTCGCCCCGCGGGTGCAGTACCTGGACTACTACCTGGTGCAGGACGGCCAACTGGTGCGGGACCAGCACACCGGCGAGTCGCGACCGTTCCAGGAGCGCCCGCTGCCCTCGCGCTCCTACCTGTTCTCGCTGCCGGTCGACGGCAAGCCGATGACCCTGTACGTGCGGATGACCTCCAACCATCCGCTGATGGCCTGGTTCGACCAGATCGACGAAGCCGGCCTGGTCGGCCTGGAGAAGCCCGCCTACGCCTTCGGCATGCTGCTCGGCGGCATGCTCCTGCTGCTGATGTACAACCTGATCCGCTTCGCCTACTCGCGCAGCGCCAGCAGCCTGTGGCTGGCGGCGGTGCACGCGGCGCTGGCGGTCTGCGCCGCGGCGAACCTGGGGCTGGTGGCGTTCTGGCTGCCGGGACTCAAGTTCAACCAGTCGCTGACCGCCGACCTCGGCGCCCTCGGCGCCGCGGTGAGCCTGCTGTGGTTCGCCTGCAGCTTCTTCCGCGGCACTGCGGAAAGCCGCCTGAACCGCCTCCTGCAAGGCGAGGCGCTGTTGATCCTGGCGGTCGGCGCGATCATCGCCTTCACCCAGCAACTCTGGTTCAGTTGGCTGATCTACCTGCTGGTGATCCTCAGTTCGCTCAGCGTCCCGCTGATCGCGGCCTGGCACTGGTATCGCGGCTACCAGCCGGCGCGCCTGATCGTTGCCGGGATGATCGTGTTCAACGCCGGCTTCATGGTGTTCCTGCCGGTACTGTTCGGCACCAAGCAACTCGATCCGGGCTGGCTGGTGCTCGGCGTGTTCAGCTTCGCCACCCTCGCCGGGCTGGTCCTGAGCGTCTCGCTCACCGAACGCCAGCGGCTGATCCAGCAGCTCAACCTGCAACAGCGCACCAGCGAGGCGGCGCACACCGCGGAATTGCAGACCAAGGCCGAGTTCCTGGCCAAGATCAGCCACGAGATCCGCACGCCCATGAACGGCGTGCTGGGCATGACCGAACTGCTCCTCGGCACCCCGTTGTCGGCGAAGCAGCGCGACTACGTGCAGACCATCCACAGCGCCGGCAACGAGCTGCTCACGCTGATCAACGAGATACTCGACATCTCCAAGCTGGAGTCCGGGCAGATCGAGCTGGACGAAGTGCAGTTCGACCTCAACGCGTTGATCGAGGACTGCCTGGATATCTTCCGGGTCAAGGCCGAGCAGCAGCGCATCGAGCTGATCAGCTTCACCCAGCCGCAGGTGCCGCGGGTCATCGGCGGCGATCCGACGCGCCTGCGCCAGGTGGTCCTGAGCCTGCTGGACAACGCGTTCAAGCAGACCGAGGAAGGCGAGATCCTGCTGGTGGTGGCCCTCGACGACCAGGGCGAGACGCCACGCCTGCGCATCGCCGTGCAGGACAGCGGCCACCCGTTCGACGCCAAGGAGCGCGAGGCGCTGCTCACCGCCGAGCTGCACAGCGGCGACTTCCTTTCCGCCAGCAAGCTCGGCAGCCACCTCGGCCTGATCATCGCCCGCCAACTGGTGCGGCTGATGGGCGGGGAGTTCGGCATCCAGTCCGGCAGCAGCCAGGGCACCACCCTGTCGCTGACCCTGCCGCTCGACCCGCAGCAGCTGGAGAACCCCACCGCCGACCTCGACGGCCCGCTGCAGGGCGCCCGGCTGCTGGTGGTGGACGACAACGAAACCTGCCGCAAGGTGCTGGTGCAGCAGTGCAGCGGCTGGGGCCTGAACGTCAGCGCGGTGTCGTCCGGCAAGGAGGCGCTGGCCCAGTTGCGCACCAAGGCGCACCTGCGCGAGTACTTCGACGTGGTCCTGCTCGACCAGGACATGCCCGGCATGACCGGCATGCAACTGGCGGCGAAGATCAAGGAAGACCCCAACCTCAACCACGACATCCTGCTGATCATGCTCACCGGGATCAGCAACGCGCCGAGCAAGATCATCGCCCGCAACGCCGGGATCAAGCGCATCCTGGCCAAGCCGGTGGCCGGCTACACGCTGAAGGCGACCCTCGCCGACGAACTCGCCCAGCGCGGCGTCAGTGGCGTCACCAACTACCTGCAACCGGCCAAGGAAGCGCAGGCGCCGAGCCTGCCGAGCGACTTCCGGATCCTCGTCGCCGAGGACAACAGCATCTCCACCAAGGTCATCCGCGGCATGTTGAACAAGCTCAACCTCCAGCCGGACACCGCCAGCAACGGCCAGGAGGCGCTCAGCGCGATGAAGGCGACCCAGTACGACCTGGTGCTGATGGACTGCGAGATGCCGGTTCTGGACGGCTTCTCCGCCACCGAGCAGCTCCGCGCCTGGGAAGCCCACGAACAGCGCCCGCATACCCCGGTGGTGGCGCTCACCGCGCACATCCTCAGCGAACACAAGGAACGCGCGCGGCTGGTCGGCATGGACGGGCACATGGCCAAGCCGGTGGAGCTGTCGCAATTGCGCGAGCTGATCGCCTACTGGGTCGGCGAACGCGATCGCCGCCGCCAGGGCGACGCCCTGCCCTCCTGAGGGCAGCGACGTGCTCCGGCGCTGCACCCGGCCTCCGCCACGGCGGATAACCGCACGCGGTTATTCGCCCTACGCCCCGGTGGTCCCGCCTCACGTAGGGCGCATGACGCCAACGGCGTTATCCGCCGACATCCGGCCTCGTTGTCACATGCCACGCGAACCGGCATATTGCCAACCCGCCGGACATCGCACCGGCCCGTCGCACGCTATGCTCATGCCCACACCCGGACCGGAAGCGCCTCCATGCATTTGCTGTTCAGCGTCTACCTGAAGATGCTGGTGCTCTATAGCCCCTTCTTCGTGCTGTCCTGCTTCATCAGCCTCAGCCGCGGCTTCGGCCCGCGCGACCGCAAGCGCATGGCCTGGCGGGTGGCCCTGGCGGCGCTGATCGCCAGCGTCGCGCTGTACCTGTTCGGCCGCTACATCTTCATCCTCTTCGGTATCACCGCCGACGCCTTCCGCATCGGCGCCGGCAGCGTGCTGTTCATCTCCGCGCTGGGCATGGCCCAGGGTCGCGCGGCGGTGCAAAGCGACAACGTGCAGCAGGACGTGACCATCGTCCCGCTGACCATTCCTCTCACCGTCGGCCCCGGCACCATCGGCGCGCTGCTGGTGATGGGCGTCGGCCAGGGCTGGGAGGCCAAGCTGATCTCCCTGGTGGCGATCTTCCTCGCCTGCCTGACCCTCGGCACCACGCTCTATCTTTCCGACCGCATCGAACGCCTGCTTGGCGACCAGGGGCTACAGATCGTCAGTCGCCTGATGGGCCTGTTCGTCTGCGCACTGGCGGCGCAGATCATCGTCACCGGCCTGAAGGGTTCGCTGTTCCCAGGCTGAGCGCACCAGCCTGAGGCGAACGCCCTGGATGCCGCGCCCTGACGCACCGCGGTGGTGCCAGGACGGAGCGACGGCGTTCCCATGGACGCGCCGCCGGCGGCAAGGAGGGAGGTCAGCGCGACGCATCCCCTTCCGGTGCCCACGGCGCCTTCTCCGTCGATATCCGGCGAAAACCCGTTGAAAACGCAGCCTTCCCCGGCATAGCCAGACCTGCTCGGCATGCTTCCCCGGCGACTCGCGGCGCCTTTTCGCCGACCGATACCGGCCAGCGCCAAGAAGAGGCACAGCCTTTGCTCTGGAGCCTCGACGAAGAGATCCAGGCCGCAGTGCGCACCCCGCCGTCCACCGGACGGATGCCCGACGACAAGCACGACGCCTCCTGAAAACTGCCGCCCCGACCGCTGGTGAATGGAGAACAACACCAATGAAACGTCGCAGTCTGCTCAAGGCCTTCACGCTGTCCGCGTCCATCGCTTCCATGGGCCTGTCCTGGTCCATCCAGGCCGCCGAAACCATCAAGGTCGGCATCCTCCACTCGCTGTCCGGGACCATGGCGATCTCCGAGACCTCGCTGAAGGACATGGCCCTGATGACCATCGACGAGATCAACGCCAAGGGCGGGGTCAACGGCAGGAAGCTGGAGGCGGTGGTGGTCGATCCCGCGTCGAACTGGCCGCTGTTCGCGGAAAAGGCCCGCCAGTTGCTGACCCAGGACAAGGTCGCGGTGGTCTTCGGTTGCTGGACCTCGGTGTCGCGCAAATCGGTGTTGCCGGTGTTCGAGGAACTCAACGGATTGCTGTTCTACCCGGTCCAGTACGAGGGCGAGGAACTCTCGCCGAACGTCTTCTATACCGGCGCGGCGCCGAACCAGCAGGCGATCCCGGCGGTGGAGTACCTGATGAGCGAGGACGGCGGCGGCGCCAGGCGCTTCTTCCTGCTCGGCACCGACTATGTCTACCCGCGCACCACCAACAAGATCCTGCGCGCCTTCCTGCACAGCAAGGGCGTGGACGACAAGGACATCCAGGAGGTCTACACGCCGTTCGGCCACAGCGACTACCAGACCATCGTCGCCGACATCAAGAAGTTCGCCGCAGGCGGCAAGACCGCGGTGGTCTCCACCGTCAATGGCGACTCCAACGTGCCCTTCTACAAGGAACTGGCCAACCAGGGCCTGGAAGCCACCGAGGTGCCGGTGGTGGCCTTCTCCGTAGGCGAGGAAGAACTGCGCGGCATCGACACCAAGCCGCTGGTCGGCAACCTCGCGGCATGGAACTACTTCGAGTCGGTGAGCAATCCGGTCAACGAGAAGTTCGTCGCCGACTGGAAAGCCTACGCCAAGGCAAAGAACCTGCCGAACTACGGCACCGCGGTGACCAACGACCCCATGGAAGCCACCTACGTCGGCATCCACATGTGGGCGCAGGCCGTGGAAAAGGCCGGCAGCACCGAGGTCGACAAGGTTCGCGAGGCGATGGCCGGGCAAAGCTTCAAGGCGCCATCCGGCTACACGCTGGTCATGGACAAGAGCAACCACCACCTGCACAAGCCGGTGATGATCGGCGAGATCCAGGACGACGGCCAGTTCGAAGTGGTCTGGAAGACCCCCGAGCCGCTTCGCGCGCAACCCTGGAGCCCGTTCATCCCGGGCAACGAGAAGAAGCCGGAGCATGCGCTGAAGAGCAACTGAGTTCTGCCGTGAAGAACCCTGCCCCCCTGACCAGGCGTTCCCATGAACGGAACGGGAACGCCCCGGTCGCGCGCCTAACGGCCCCCTCGTCCTTCAGGGAGAGGGCGGGGGACCGGCCATACCGCACGTCGCCCAGGAACCCCAGCATGCCCCTTGCCCTCCTCACCCGCCCGCTCCAGGCCTGTGCCCTGGTCCTGGCCGCCCTTCTCGCGGTGACGGCCTACGCCGGACCGGCGCAGGACTTCGCCGCTGCCGACAACGGCGGTCGCGCCCACCTGCTCGAACACTGGGCGGCGACGCCCGACGCCGATCGCCTGGCCTTTCTCGAAGCGCTGCGCCACAACCGCATTGCGCTGGACAGCCGCCAGCAGCCATTCATCCTCGGCGCCGACCAGCGTTTCCAGGCCGCCGAAGGCGACGCCCTGCCGGACGGCGAGCCGAAGCCGCTGCGCCTGAACAATCGCCTGCGCGGCCTGCTCAACACCGCCCTGGCCAGCCACCAGTTGGTGGCCAACGAAGTGCCGCTGCGGCAGGCCGCCGCGCAGCAGTTGCAGAAAACCGCCAAGGCCGCGCAACGGCCGCTGCTCGAAGCGCGCCTGCGGATCGAGAGCGACGCTGGCGTGAAGGAAGCCCTCGGCCTGGCCCTGGCCAACCTGCAACTCGGCGATCCCGACCCGGCGCTACGCCTTTCCGCCGTGCGCCTGCTCGGCGAGTCCGGCGATCCGCTGGCGCGAACCCGCCTGGAGAACCTGCTCGACCCGGCGGTGGAACCGGAGGAAGGCGTGCGCATCGCCGCCGCCACCAGCCTGGCCCAGGTCAAGCGCCGGCTGCTGGTCGGCGACCTGCTCGGCCAGGCCTTCAGTGGCCTGTCGCTGGGCTCGATCCTGCTGCTCGCGGCGCTCGGCCTGGCGATCACCTACGGCCTGCTCGGGGTGATCAACATGGCCCACGGCGAAATGCTCATGCTCGGCGCCTACTCCACCTACGTGGTGCAACTGCTGTTCCAGCGCCTGGCGCCGGAATGGCTGGCGCTCTACCCGTTGCTGGCGCTACCGGTGGCGTTCTGCGTCAGCGCCGCCATCGGCATGGCCCTGGAGCGCACGGTGATCCGCCATCTCTACGGCCGGCCGCTGGAAACCCTGCTCGCCACCTGGGGCATCAGCCTGGTGCTGATCCAACTGGTGCGGATGCTGTTCGGCGCGCAGAACGTCGAGGTAGCCAACCCGGCCTGGCTGTCCGGCGGCATCCAGGTGCTGCCGAACCTGGTGCTGCCGTGGAACCGCATCGTCATCATCGGCTTCGCCCTGTTCGTGCTGCTCCTCACCTGGCTGCTGCTGAACCGCACGCGGCTCGGCCTGAACGTCCGCGCGGTGACCCAGAACCGCAACATGGCGGCCTGCTGCGGGGTGCCCACAGGGCGCGTGGACATGCTCGCCTTCGGTCTCGGCTCGGGCATCGCCGGGCTCGGCGGGGTAGCCCTGTCGCAGGTCGGCAACGTCGGCCCGGACCTCGGCCAGGGCTACATCATCGACTCCTTCCTGGTGGTGGTGCTCGGCGGCGTCGGCCAGCTCGCCGGCAGCGTCCTCGCCGCCTTCGGCCTCGGCGTGGCGAACAAGATCCTCGAACCGCAGATCGGCGCGGTGCTGGGCAAGATCCTGATCCTCGCGCTGATCGTCCTGTTCATCCAGAAACGCCCGCAGGGACTGTTCGCCCTGAAAGGGAGGGTCATCGATTGAACCAGCCACTCACCGTCACCCTCGCCCGCCGGGCCGGCGGCCGCGTCACCGCTATCGCGCTCGGCGCAGCCTTCGCCACGCTGCTGGTCATGCCGCTGCTGCACCTGCTGCCGGCGGACAGCGCGCTGCACCTCTCGGCCTACAGCCTGACCCTGACCGGCAAGATCCTCTGCTACGCCATCGTCGCCCTCGCCCTCGACCTGGTCTGGGGCTACGCCGGCCTGCTGTCCCTCGGCCACGGGCTGTTCTTCGCCCTCGGCGGCTACGCCATGGGCATGTACCTGATGCGCCAGGCCTCCGGCGACAGCCTGCCGGCGTTCATGACCTTCCTTTCCTGGAACGAACTGCCCTGGTACTGGGCCGGCACCCAGCACTTCCTCTGGGCGCTGTGCCTGGTGGTGCTGGTGCCCGGCGCGCTGGCCTTCGCCTTCGGCTACTTCGCCTTCCGCTCGCGGATCCGCGGCGTGTACTTCTCGATCATGACCCAGGCCCTGACCTTCGCCGGCATGCTGCTGTTCTTCCGCAACGAGACCGGTTTCGGAGGCAACAACGGCTTCACCGACTTCCGCAGCATCCTCGGCTTCCCGATCACCGCGCCGGGCACCCGCGCCGCCCTGTTCCTCGCCACCGTCGCGCTGCTCGCGGCCAGCCTGCTGCTCGGCTGGCGCCTGGCGCGAAGCAAGTTCGGCCGGGTCCTCACCGCGCTGCGCGACGCCGAGAACCGCCTGATGTTCTGCGGCTACGACCCGCGCGGCTACAAGCTCTTCGTCTGGACCCTGAGCGCGGTGCTCTGCGGCCTCGCCGGCGCGCTGTTCGTGCCGCAGGTGGGGATCATCAACCCCAGCGAGATGTCGCCGACCAACTCCATCGAGGCCGCCGTCTGGGTCGCCCTCGGCGGACGCGGCACCCTGCTCGGCCCGCTGCTCGGCGCCGGCGTGGTGAACGGCGCGAAGAGCTGGTTCACCGTGGCCTTCCCGGAATACTGGCTGTTCTTCCTCGGCGCGCTGTTCATCGTCGTCACCCTGTACCTGCCGCGCGGCCTGCTCGGCCTGCTGCGCAAGGAGAAGGAGCAATGAGGACCACCCCGCACCTGATGCTCGAACCGGCCTTCCACCCCGGCCTCGATACCGCCGGCAGCGGCCGCGACGCCATCGGCCTGGGCGCCGCCACCAGCGGCCGGCTGGACGCGCGCCACGGCACCATCCTCAGCCTGGAAGACATCAACGTCAGCTTCGACGGCTTCAAGGCCCTGCGCGACCTGACCCTGTACATCGGCGTCGGCGAATTGCGCTGCATCATCGGCCCCAACGGCGCCGGCAAGACCACCCTGATGGACGTGATCACCGGCAAGACCCGCCCGCAGAGCGGTACCGCGTATTTCGGCGACACCCTCGACCTGACCCGCATGAGCGAGGTGCAGATCGCCCAGGCCGGGATCGGTCGCAAGTTCCAGAAGCCTACGGTGTTCGAGGCCCTGAGCGTGTTCGAGAACCTCGAACTGGCGCAGAGGGCCGACAAGTCGGTGTGGGCCAGCCTGCGCGCGCGGCTCGACGGCACGCAGAGGGAACGCATCGAGGAGGTGCTCGCCACCATCCGCCTGCTGGAGTCGCGGCAGCGTCCGGCGGGTTTGCTGTCCCACGGCCAGAAGCAGTTCCTCGAGATCGGCATGCTGCTGGTGCAGGAACCGCAGTTGCTGCTGCTCGACGAGCCGGTGGCGGGCATGACCGATGCCGAGACCGAATTCACCGCCGAGCTGTTCAAGTCCCTGGCGCGCAAGCACTCGCTGATGGTGGTGGAGCACGACATGGGTTTCGTCGGCAGCATCGCCGACCATGTCACCGTGCTGCACCAGGGCCACGTGCTGGCCGAAGGCTCGCTGGCGGAGGTACAGGCCGACGAACAGGTGATCGAGGTCTACCTCGGTCGCTGACGCCAGCCATCCGCTCGGCGGGTAGCGCCTGCCAAGTGGCGCCCGTCGCGTAGGGCGAATGACCGCTCGCGGTTATCCGCCGAGCCAGGTTGGGAATCGCAGTGAAGAACCATCACGGGACAAATGGAAGAGAACCATGCTGCAAGTCGACAAGCTCCACCAGTACTACGGCGGTAGCCATATCCTCCGTGGCCTGAGCTTCGAGGCGAAGGTGGGCGAGGTGACCTGCCTGCTCGGTCGCAACGGGGTGGGCAAGACCACCCTGCTGCGCTGCCTGATGGGCCTGGTCCCGGCCCGCGAGGGCCAGGTCGCCTGGGAAGGCCGTTCGCTCACCGGACTCAGGCCGCACCAGCGGGTCCGCGCCGGGATCGCCTACGTGCCGCAGGGACGGGAAATCTTCCCCCGGCTGACGGTGGAAGAGAACCTGCTGATGGGACTGTCCCGTTTCAGCGCCAGGGACGCCCGGGCGGTGCCGGACTTCATCTACGAGCTGTTCCCGGTCCTGCGCGAAATGAAACAGCGCCGCGGCGGCGACCTCTCCGGCGGCCAGCAGCAGCAACTGGCGATCGGCCGCGCCCTGGCCAGCCAGCCGCGACTGCTGATCCTCGACGAACCCACGGAAGGCATCCAGCCTTCGGTGATCAAGGAGATCGGCACGGTCGTCCGCAGCCTGGCGGCGCGCGGCGACATGGCGATCCTGCTGGTCGAGCAGTTCTACGACTTCGCCGCCGAACTGGCCGACCAATACCTGGTGATGGCGCGCGGCGAGATCGTCCAGCAGGGCCGCGGCCGCGACATGGAGAGCGAGGGCGTGCGCGGGCTGGTGGCGATTTGAACGGACTGGGACACACTGCCGCTGGCGCAACCGGGGCCTGCGCTGGCAATCTCTATGCCCTCGTCTTTCCGCAGGAGGTCGAAATGACCGTCACTCTGCGCCCGGCCGTCCAGGCCGACGCGGGCTTCGCCGCGCTCTGCGTCGCCGCCGCCTATGCCCCGTGGATCGCGGTGATCGGCCGCAAGCCCTGGCCGATGACCCAGGACTACCACGAGGTGATCGCCAGCGACCGGGTCCTCATCGCCGAGCACGACGGCCAGCCGGTCGGCCTGCTGGTGACGCGGGAAACCGCCGACGGCTTCCTCGTCGACAACCTCGCCGTGCTTCCCGAATGCAAGGGCCAGGGCATCGGACGACAACTGCTGGAGCGTGCCGAGCGCGACGCGACGAGCCTCGGCTACCGCTCGCTGTACCTCTACACCAATGAGCGGATGACGGAAAACATCGAGCTCTACGCCAGGGTCGGCTACCTCGAATACGAACGCCGCCAGGAAGAGGGATTCCGCCGCGTGTTCATGCGCAAGGCCCTGGCCTGACCCGACCGATGACCGCCGCCCTCCCCGACCTGAGCTTCCACCCCGCCTGGCACGCCCAACTGGAGCTGGCCTACGCCCGCGCCGGCGACGCCACCCGCCCGGTGACGCGGCGCCACTCCGGACCGCTGCGGGTGCAGAAGCACCTCTACGCCGAAGGCCCGGAAGTCTGCCAGCACATCCTCGTGCATCCGCCCGGCGGCATCGCCGGCGGCGACAGCCTGGCCTTCGACGTGCGCCTCGGCGAACGCGCCTGGGCCCAGCTCACCAGCCCCGGCGCGGCCAAGTGGTACCGCGCCGCCTGCCCGTCGCGGCAGACCCTGGAGATCCACCTGGAGCCCGGCGCCACCCTGGAATGGCTGCCGCAGGAAAGCATCGTCTTCGCCGGCGCCCAGGCCGAACTGGAAACCCGTATCCAGCTGCGCGGCGACGCCCGCCTGTTCTACTGGGACATGGTCGCGCTCGGCCGCCCGGCCAGCGGCGAGCGCTTCGTCAGCGGCCACTTCGTCGCGGCCCTGGACATCCGTCGCGACGACCGCCTGCTCTGGCACGAGCGCCAGCGCATCGACGGCGGCGACCGCCTGCTCGACTCGCCGATCGGCCTCGCCGGGCATCCGGTGCTGGCGACCCTGGTCGCCAGCGGCGAGATCGACACCGACCTGCTGCAACGCTGCCGCGCGCTCCCCTGCGCCGGCCGCGGCAACCTCAGCCAGTTGCCCGGCGGCCTGCTGGTGGCGCGCTGCCTGGCCGACGAGGCGCTGCACGCGCGTGCCTGGCTGATCGAACTCTGGCGCCTGCTGCGGCCGGCGCTGCTCGGCCGCGAGGCCGTTCCCCCACGCATCTGGAGTACCTGAGATGGACTTGTCCCCTCGCGAGAAAGACAAGCTGCTGATCTTCACCGCCGGCCTGCTCGCCGAGCGCCGGCTGGCACGCGGTCTCAAGCTGAACTACCCGGAGGCGGTGGCGCTGATCTCCGCCGCCCTGCTGGAGGGCGCGCGCGACGGCCGCAGCGTCGCCGAGCTGATGCACTACGGCACCACCCTGCTGAACCGCGAGCAGGTGATGGAGGGCGTGCCGGAGATGATCCCGGACATCCAGGTGGAGGCCACCTTCCCCGACGGCACCAAGCTGGTGACCGTCCACCAGCCCATCGCCTGAGGCCGGCCATGAGCGCTTCGATCCGCGACGCCGGCGTCGCCGACCTGCCCGGCATCCTCGCCATCTACAACGACGCCGTGGGCAATACCACGGCGATCTGGAACGAAACCCCGGTGGACCTGGCCAACCGCCAGGCCTGGTTCGACACCCGCGCCCGCCAGGGCTACCCGATCCTGGTGGCGAGCGACGCCGCCGGCGAAGTGCTCGGCTACGCCTCCTACGGCGACTGGCGGCCCTTCGAGGGCTTCCGCGGCACCGTCGAGCACTCCGTCTACGTGCGCGACGACCAGCGCGGCAAAGGCCTCGGCGTGCAACTGCTGCAGGCGCTGATCGAACGTGCGCGGGCCCAGGGCCTGCACGTCATGGTGGCCGCCATCGAAAGCGGCAATGCCGCCTCGATCGGCCTGCACCGGCGCCTCGGCTTCGAGATCAGCGGGCAGATGCCGCAGGTGGGCCAGAAGTTCGGCCGCTGGCTCGACCTGACCTTCATGCAACTGAACCTCGACCCGACGCGCAGCGCGCCCTGAGCCCCAAGGAGCCCCCATGATCCCCGGTGAATACGACATCCAGCCCGGCGATATCGAACTCAACGCCGGCCGCCGCACCCTCGCCCTGAGCGTGGCGAACACCGGCGACCGGCCGATCCAGGTCGGCTCGCACTACCACTTCTTCGAGGTCAACGACGCCCTCGCCTTCGACCGTCCGGCCACCCGTGGCATGCGCCTGAACATCGCCGCCGGCACCGCGGTGCGCTTCGAACCGGGGCAGAGCCGCGAGGTGGAGCTGGTGGAAATCGGCGGCGGACGGCGGGTATACGGCTTTGCCGGGCGGGTGATGGGGGACCTCTAGGGCCCCACTGGCCAGGTTCGACCAAAGACAGCGAACACCGACGATCGCCAAAGGAGCGTTCGATGAAAATCAGCAGACAAGCCTACGCCGACATGTTCGGCCCCACCGTCGGCGACCGCGTGCGCCTGGCCGACACCGACCTGTGGATCGAGGTGGAACGGGACTTCACCGTCTATGGCGAGGAAGTGAAGTTCGGCGGCGGCAAGGTCATCCGCGACGGCATGGGCCAGAGTCAGCTGGGCGCGGCGCAGGTGGTCGACACGGTGATCACCAATGCGCTGATCCTCGACCACTGGGGCGTGGTCAAGGCCGACGTCGGTCTCAAGGACGGGCGCATCCAGGCCATCGGCAAGGCCGGCAACCCTGACATCCAGCCCGGGGTGAACATCGCCATCGGCGCCGGCACCGAGGTGATCGCCGGCGAGGGCATGATCCTCACCGCCGGCGGCATCGACACGCACATCCACTTCATCTGCCCGCAGCAGATCGAAGAGGCGCTGATGAGCGGGGTCACCACCATGATCGGCGGCGGCACCGGCCCCGCCGCCGGGACCAACGCCACCACCTGCACCTCCGGTCCCTGGCACATGGCGCGGATGCTCCAGGCCGCCGACGCCTTCCCGATGAACATCGGCTTCACCGGCAAGGGCAACGCCAGCCTGCCGCTGCCGCTGGAGGAGCAGGTGCTCGCCGGCGCCATCGGCCTGAAGCTGCACGAGGACTGGGGCAGCACCCCGGCGGCGATCGACAACTGCCTGGAGGTCGCCGAGCGCCACGACATCCAGGTGGCGATCCACACCGACACCCTCAACGAATCCGGCTTCGTCGAGACCACCCTCGGCGCCTTCAAGGGCCGCACCATCCACACCTACCACACCGAGGGCGCCGGCGGCGGCCACGCACCGGACATCATCAAGGCCTGCGGCTTCGCCAACGTGCTGCCCAGCTCGACCAACCCGACACGGCCGTTCACCCGCAATACCATCGACGAGCACCTGGACATGCTGATGGTCTGCCACCACCTCGACCCGGCCATCGCCGAGGACGTGGCCTTCGCCGAGTCGCGCATCCGCCGCGAGACCATCGCCGCCGAGGACATCCTCCACGACCTCGGCGCGTTCAGCATGATCAGCTCCGACAGCCAGGCCATGGGCCGGGTCGGCGAAGTGATCACGCGCACCTGGCAGACCGCCGACAAGATGAAGCGCCAGCGCGGCCGCCTCGACGGCGACGGTGCGCGCAACGACAACTTCCGCGCCAGGCGCTACATCGCCAAGTACACCATCAACCCGGCGATCACCCACGGCATCAGCCATGAAGTGGGCTCCGTCGAAGCCGGCAAGTGGGCCGACCTGGTGCTCTGGCGCCCGGCCTTCTTCGGCGTCAAGCCGAGCCTGATCCTCAAGGGCGGGGCCATCGCCGCCAGCCTGATGGGCGACATCAACGGCTCGATCCCCACGCCGCAGCCGGTGCACTACCGACCGATGTTCGCCAGCTACGCCGGCAGCCGTCACGCGACCAGCCTGACCTTCGTCAGCCAGGCCGCCTTCGCCGCCGGCGTACCGCAGCAGCTCGGCCTGCGCAAGGCCATCGGCGTGGTCAGCGGCTGTCGCGGTGTGCAGAAGACCGACCTGATCCACAACGGCTACCTACCGACCATCGAGGTCGACGCACAGAACTACCAGGTACGCGCCGACGGCCAGTTGCTCTGGTGCGAACCGGCGGACGTGCTGCCGATGGCGCAGCGCTATTTCCTGTTCTGATTCCCACGCGACGGGTCCCGGCGCCACGCCGGGACGTCGACCGCTCCGTTCGGACAGCTTGGCTTGTCGGCGCTAGCGGCGACAATGGCGCCTACCCGTAGCCGCCGGCAGTCCGTCCATGTCCTCCCGCCAATCGTCCCGCAACGCTTCCACCCCGTATCTGGCCAAGGCCTTCCAGGCAACGGCCATCGTCGTGGTGAGCTACTTCCTCTACTGGACCTACCAGCTCTACCAGTACGGCGAGATTCCCATCAGCAAGAAGGACGTGATGCTGCGCCAAGCCATCCTCGCGCGCTTTCCGGCGGACTACGAGGTGGAGATCAAGGGCGCCGACCTGCTCGGCTTCGGCGAGAAATTCCTGGTCGCCTACGGCAATCGGCGCTTCGTCGGCAAGGCCTTCGCCATGGACGACCAGGTCATCGAGCGCCTGGAGCGGAACCAGGGACGGACCAACCTGCCGCTGGTGAAGGTGTTCTACATCGCCGAACCCGGCCTCCTCTCCTCGCTGCTCAACCTCTCCCCGTTCCTGGATATCCAGAAGAACATGGTCGAGCTGAGCCTCCGGGAATACCGGAAGATCCAGTTGGTCCCCTTCGATCCGGACGCGAAGCGGAAACCGCGCGAGCAGTTCGAAACCGATTATGCCTTCCCCCAGCTGTTCAGCCTCAGCCAAATGGAAGTCGCCGACTACGACGGCGACGGCCGCGACGAACTGCGCCTGGGCTACCTGTCCTACGCCGGCGGTTCGGGAGGGACGCGCTGGTCGGTGATCTACGACCTGAAGGACGGCGCGCTGACCGCCCATTCCGGCTATCCGGAAATGCTCGACATCGACGTCGCCCGGTTCATCCAGGCGGTCAACCTGTACGCCGGCCTCGACGGCACCCTGCCACGCGACCAGCGTCAGCTGGAAGACGTGGTCGGCCGAGGCAGCGAGCGCTTCGCGCTGACCGCCGCGGAGCGCCAGGCACTGGTCGCCGACCCGCCGCAGCGGGACGACTACGCCAGGGTCCTGATGAGCCTTTCGCCGCGCTCGCCCTACGCCCCCGATCGCTTCATCGACCTCGGCGACGGCAGCCGACTGACCCTGGCCCCGCGCCATACCGACGATTACTCGACCTTCCTCGACATCGGCGGGAAGAAAATCTTCGTCGAAGCCTTCTACGTCGACGACGACGCCTGCCACTGGTGCGAGCATCGCTGGCGAGTGATGGCTTTCCATTACGACGACGGTCGCTGGATCTCGGACCGCACCATCAACGGCGACAGCTTCAACGGGCAATGGCTGCGCAACGCGGAGCCGCTGGGCCTCAACGACGTTTTCGGCACCTACCGCGACCAGGGCCCGGCGGGCCTGGCCTGGTCCTTCATCGACCCGCGCTGGACCGCCTCCAGCCAGCATGACATGGACGATCCGCTGGGCGTGGGAATGCGCACCCTGTCGCCGGTGGAGCAATGGGTGAAGGAACGCTATCGGGAAAACTGAGGCAGGCCTTCAGCGCAACTGGCTGTCCTTGCTGCCGCGGCGGTTGTAGCCGCTGAACTTCGCCTGTTCCCTGTCGTGCTCGGCCTGGCAGTTGACGCACAGGCGCACGCCGGGAATCGCCCGGCGCCGCGCCTCGGGGATAGTCGCGTCGCACTCTTCGCAATGGGTCAGGCTCTCGCCACGAGGCAACTGGCTGCGCGCACGAGCGATGGCATCCTCGATCGTGCTGTCGATCTGTTCCTGCACCGCACCGTCGTTCGCCCACCCGCTGGCCATGACTGACTCCTCTGGCTGAAACCCTGGAACCTCCAGATATGGGCGTTCGCCCGCGGCTTTGCAAGGGCGGCGCGACCATCGGCCTGGCGTGGCACAATCGCCAGCCAAGCCTGAAGGTACACCGCATGATGGGACCGTTCCGCCGCCTCGCCCACCTGATCGACCAGGGCCGCCAGCTCGACGCCGCGCTCGCCGGCGATCCGTTCGCCCTGCCGGCGCCGGAGGACCGCTATAGCGTCCGGCAACTGCACGGCCTGTATCCGCGCCGTCATCCCGGTCTCTACGCACCGCTGCTCGGCAGCCTGGCGCTGCTGCTCGGTGCCGCGCCGCTGGGTCTTGCCGCGCTGCGCCTGGCATTGCCGGAGGCTCCTTTGCGGCCGCTGGGCTGGCTCTCCGCCCTGCCGCTGCTGGCGGCCTGGCTGTGGCTGATCGCCCTGCTCTCCCGTGGCGCCAGCCTCGGCCCGCGCCTGGCCCGCGACGCCAGCCTGCTGCTGGTCGCCACCGGGCTCCTGCTGCGCCTGGCCAGCGGCGAGACGTCGGGCCTGGTGGCCCTCGGCGGCGGCGCCTGTGCCTGGCTGCTGTTTAACAGCCGGGCGATGCAACGCTACATGGAACTGGTCTACGCCCAGCGCCTGTACCGCGCCCAGTCGGCCAACCGCCCCGGTTCGGCGCAGCGGCGCCTGGCCAACCAGGCCGCCTACCGCGAACGCAAGCGACGCGAGCGCTCCGGGCGATCCTGAACCAGACTGTCGCCCTGCGACCTTCTGCGCATTGGCGGGCGCCGCCACCAGCGCGTAGGGTAACGCGCTCTCTCTCCTCGGCCTCAAGGACGACCCGGACATGAAGATCGACTCAGCCTCCAGCTCTCCGAGCCTGGCCCAGCGGCAGCTGATGACCCGCACTCCCGACCAGGATTTCCAGCGCGACTTCCAGGCCGCCTACGCGCGCCTCGCGGTCGCCGCCGAAGGCAGCGCGGAGCAGGCCGGGGCGCTGGCCGACACCCTCGGCGCCACCCAGCTGGAATACAGCCGGGTGCGCGGCGTCAGCCTGGAAGACCAGTTGCGCTTCGCCCATGTGCTCAACCGCGCCTGCGAAAACGGCGCGCAACTGGACGCCCGCGGCTTCCTCGCCCGCCTGGGCGCCGACGACCTGCAGGCGCTGCAGCGCAACATGGGCCTGGCCGAGCCGATCCGGGTCGAGGCGCTGAGCGAGGAAGGCGCGCGCAACCTGCTGCTGCCGGAAGGCTACAGCGTCGACCTGGACGGCGACGGCATCACCGAGGTGGGCGCCGCGAAGATCCGCCACTTCCCCCCGCGCGACGCACCGCAGGCCTTCCTCGACCAGTGGCTGGCGCTCACCGCCGGCATGGACGGCGCCGCCTATTCGAACGCCCGCGACGGGTTGCAATGGGCTTTCGATATCCGCGCCATGGCCGGCCAGCCCCTGGCCACCGACCAGTTGGCCAGCTACCGCACGGCGGTGGACGACTACCTGGGCATGCTCGCCGAGCACCGCCACGCCCTGGTTCCCGGCCAGTACGAACGCGACCTGCCGCTGTACCAGGCGCTGCGCCAGCGCCTGGCCTGAGGTCGCCTACTCTTTGACTTCCATGTAGTCGCGGGCCCAGGCCTGGTATTCCTCGGGGAAGGTGTACTTCTTCGACAGCTCCGAGGCGGTCAGGTCCGAGGCCACCGCACCGCGCTCCTCGCGCAGGCAGTCGTAGGTCGCCTTGATCGCGGCGAAATAGGCGGCGTGGCCGTTGACCACGACACGCACGCCGAGCCGCGCCAGGCGGGCGTCGTCGCGCAGTTGCGGATTACCGTAGGTGACCAGCATCAGCGGGATGTGCAGGTGCTCGGCGATCGCCTCGAGGTGGGCGAAGTCGCGCACGCCGACCAGGCAGATGCCATCGGCGCCGGCTTCCTGGTAGGCCAGGGTGCGCTGGATCACCGCATCGACGTCGATCAGTTCGGCGTTGGTCCGGGCAATGATGGTCAACGCCGGGTCGACCCTCGCCTCCAGGGCCGCGCGAATCTTGCCGACGCCTTCCTCGACGCAGATCAGGTCGGTGGACTTGCGCCCGAACTGCGCCGGCAGCAGGGTGTCCTCGATGGTCAGCGCAGCGATTCCGGCGCGCTCCAGTTCGACCACCGTACGCATTACGTTCAGCGCGTTGCCGTAGCCGTGGTCGGCGTCGGCGATCACCGGCAGGCGCGCCACCCGGCCGATGCGGGTGGCCTGCTCGACGAATTCGCTGAGGGTGATCAGGGCGAAGTCCGGCGCCGCCAGGACCTGCAGGGAAGCCACCGAACCGCCGAGGATGCCGCACTCGAAGCCGAGGTCGGCGGCGATGCGCGCCGACATGGGATCGAACACGGAAGCGGTGTGGTAGCAACGGGAGGAGTCCAACAGCGCGCGAAACATCGCACGCAACTCATGGTGTGAGGCTCTATGCATGACGAAATCCAGGACAACACGGCAAGACGGAGTGGGAAAGCAGCGCCAACATAGCACCATGCGCAGGCCCCTTGGCAAATCCGTATACAAAGGTCGGGGCGGCCCGCACGGACGTCCCAGGACGCTTCCTGCCGATCGCCGGCGGTGAAATCCGCGACGCTCTCGCATACACTGCGCGGCCGTTTTTTTCCCGGACCGTTTCGCGCCATGAACCCGAGCACCGCCGCCCGCGCCCTGGGCATCGATTTTGGCACCTCCAACTCCACCGTCGGCTGGTGGCGGCCGGAGGTCGAACCGCTGATCGAGCTGGAGGACGGCAAGATCACCCTGCCCTCGGTGGTGTTCTTCAACGTCGAGGAGCGCCGCCCGGTCTACGGCCGCCAGGCGCTCGGCGAGTACCTGGAGGGCTACGAGGGCCGGCTGATGCGCTCGCTGAAGAGCCTGCTGGGCTCCAAGCTGCTGAAGAGCGAGACCACCGTGCTCGGCAGCGCCCTGCCGTTCAAGGACCTGCTCGGCCTGTTCATCGGCCAGCTCAAGGCGCGCGGCGAGGCCGCCGCCGGGCAAGCCTTCGACGCGGTGGTGCTGGGTCGCCCGGTGTTCTTCGTCGACGACGACCCGGAGGCCGACCGCGAGGCCCAGGACACCCTGGTGCAGGTGGCCAACAAGCTCGGCTTCAAGGAGGTTTCCTTCCAGTACGAACCGATCGCCGCGGCCTTCGACTACGAGCGCGGCATCCAGCGCGAGGAACTGGTCCTGATCGTCGACATCGGCGGCGGCACCTCGGACTTCTCCCTGGTGCGCCTGGCGCCGGAGCGGCGCAACCTGGCCGAGCGCCAGGACGACATCCTGGCCACCGGCGGCGTGCACATCGGCGGTACCGACTTCGACAAGCAGCTCAGCCTGGAAGGCGTGATGCCGCTGTTCGGCTACGGCAGCCGGATGAAGAGCGACGCCTTCATGCCCACCAGCTACCACCTGAACCTGGCCACTTGGCACACCATCAACGCGGTGTACGCGCAGAAGTCGCAATTGGCGCTGAAGAACATGCGCTACGACATCGTCGACAGCACCGGCATCGACCGCCTCTTCAGGCTCATCGAGGAACGCGCCGGGCACTGGCTGGCGATGCAGGTGGAAGACAGCAAGATCCGCCTGACCGAAACCGAGCGCCTGCACCTCTCGCTGGAGCGCATCGAGGCCGGGCTCGGCGTGGAGCTGACCCGTGGGCTGTTCGAGAACGCCGTCGACGGACTGCTGGAGCGCGTGCGCAACAGCGTCGCGCAACTGCTGGCCTCGGCCGGGGTCGACCCGGACCGGGTCGACACGGTGTTCTTCACCGGCGGTTCGAGCGGCATTCCGGCGCTGCGCCGGAGCGTCTCGGCGATGCTGCCCAACGCCCGTCATGTCGAGGGCAATCTGTTCGGCAGCATCGGCAGCGGCCTGGCCATCGAGGCGAAGAAGCGCTACGGCTGAGCCGCCCTGGCCGCGCCCCTGCCCTATAGGGGGATAAGGTCACACCGGGCCCGCCATGGCGGATAACCGCGAGCGGTTATTCGCCCTACGCCAAGACCACGCCGCAGGGCGGATAACGCCACAGGCGTTATCCGCCGCCACACCGAGCCCGACGAGGGTGGGGCTCACTTCTTCAGGCAGGTGCTCATGAACGCCTTGCGTTCGTCGCCCTTGAGCGCCTTGGCGGTGGCGTCGGCGTTGCAGGTCTTCATCTTCTCCTGCTGGGTCGCCGCCTTGGCGCTGCCGCCGGCCTTCAGGCAACTGCTCATGAACGCCTTGCGTTCGTCGCCCTTGAGCGACTTGGCACTGGCGTCGGCGTTGCAGCTCTTCATCTTCTCCTGCTGGGCGGTGGCCTTGCCGCCGGCAGGCGCGCCGGCCTTCAGGCAGCCGCTCATGAACGCCTTGCGTTCGTCGCCCTTGAGCGCCTTGGTGGTGGCCTCGGCGTTGCAGGCGGTCATCTTCTCCTGCTGCGCGGTGGCAGCGAAACCATGGGCCGAGACGGCCATGGCCAATACGAACATCGGGATACGCAGGATATTCATCGAACTCTCCTTGAAGGGCTGCACGTTCGCATGCAGGTGCGCTGAAGTCTAGCGACTGCGGCGGGCTTTGCAGGGGCTGGGAACGCGTCCTGTGCGCTTGCGACAAGCGTCATGTTTCGCGGCTAGACTGACGCTTCGCACGAGGAGGAGCTCCATGCAACAGGTCATCGCGGTGAGCCTCTGCGCCACCCACGCGTTCAGCAAGCAGGTGCGTCCCGCCATCCGCCTCCTGAAAGGCCTCGGCGTCGAGGGCGACGCCCACCACGGCGTCACCGTGAAGCACCGCTCGCGGGTGCGGCAGGACCCGACCCAGCCGAACCTGCGCCAGGTCCACCTGATCCACGAGGAACTGCACGACGAGCTACGCGCCAGCGGCTTCGCCATCGGCCCGGGGACCATGGGCGAGAACATCACCACCCGTGGCGTCGACCTGCTCGGCCTGCCCACCGGCACCCGCCTGCGCCTGGGGGAAAGCGCCCTGGTCGAGCTGACCGGCCTGCGCAATCCCTGCTCGCAGCTGGACAACTACCAGCCCGGACTGACCGCCGCCGTGCTCGGCCGCGACGAACAGGGCAACCTGATTCGCAAGGCCGGGGTGATGGCGATCGTCCTGGAAGACGGCGAGGTTCGCCCCGGCGACGCCATCGATATCCAGCTGCCCCCCTTGCCGCACCGGGCCCTGGAGAAGGTCTGAGGCAATCCGCCGCGATTCCGGGCGAACTCTGCGCGAGGGCCTGCGTTCCAATGTTGGCAAGCACCGCTCAACCACAAGGAGTCACAGCATGTACAAGCAGTCACTGGCGGCACTGTTCGTGATGGCAACCCTGGCCGGCTGCGCGTCGACCAAGGTGCAGAACCCGGTCAACTACATCACCTTCCGCAACGAACCGCTGGTCAAGGATGTCGAGAAAGGCATGAGCCAGCAGGAAGTCCTGCGCATCGGCGGCACGCCTTCCGGCACCCAGAAGCGCCTGATGAAACCGGGGAGCTGCAACAGCTACATCCTCAACAAGGACGGCCAGCAGCAGCCGTTCTACGTCAGTTTCGACGGCAGCGGCAAGGTCGACGGCTCGGGCTTCCTGAGCTGCTCCGAGCTGGACCGCCACGAGCGCGACGCCCGCCCCTGACGGCTCGACGCCCCGCTTCCTTACGGAGGCGGGGCGTCTGCGTTCAGGCCCGGGACAGGGCCTCGATCAGTTCGGCCTTGCGCATCGTCGAACGACCGCGGATGTCGCGCTTGCGCGCCAGCTGCATCAATTCCTCGCGGGTCATCTCGCTCACCGAGGTGCTGCCTTGACGTTTGCCACGGCTCGCCGAGCCGCGGTTGGCCGGTCTCCCTGAGCGGGCCTGGGCGGCGCGATGGGCCGAGTCCTTGCGGTCGGCGCGCTTGGCCGTCTCGCTCTTGGCGCGGCCGGAACCGCCCTTGCGCTCGCCGCCGCCGGACTGCTTGTTCACCGTCGCCCAGGCGCGCGCCTCGGCTTCCGATTCGCTCACACCCTTGGCCTTGTAGCTCTCCTCGATGTGCTCGGCCTTGCGCTGCTGCTTGTCGCTGTACTTGCTCTTGTCGCCACGGGGCATGGGGATATCTCCCTTTGCGATGGGTTCACTGTTGGGACCGGGAGGCGGCGGCGGACGTTCAGAGAAAGTGCGCACCGGCACAAACCCCTTGACCTTGCCCCAGGGGCAATCCGTAGTCTGCCGCTATCCCGCAGCAGGAACCGGAAATGCTCACCATCGGCCAACTGGCGCGAATCTTCGAGATCTCCACCAAGACGCTTCGCCACTACGATGCCATCGGCCTGTTCGTCCCCGCGCGCACCGGTAGCGACAACGGCTACCGCTACTACCAGCCGGAACAGATCGAGCAGCTCTCGCGCATACTCGCGCTGCGCCGGCTGGACGTTCCGCTGGAAGCCATCGACCGCCTGAAACGCGATGGCGCGCTGGACGACCCGCAACGCCTGCGGCATTTCCTGCAACGACACCAGCACACCCTGCGCGAAGAGATCAGCGCCCGCCAGCGCCTGCTGGCGGAACTCGACCGAACCCTGGCGACGCTCGCCCACTGGAGGATCCGCAACATGCATGCACGAATCGTCGAACGTCCCGCCTTCAGCGTGGTGGGCATGGAATACTTCGGCAGCGCCCCCGGCGACACCATCGGCCAGCTCTGGGAACGCTTCATCCCGCGCGAGCACGAGATCGCCGGCAAGCACGATCCCGAGGTCTCCTATGGCATCTGCGCGCAGCAGCCCAACGGCGAATTCCACTACGTCGCCGGCTTCGAGGTGCAGGAGGGCTGGCCGGTGCCGGAGGGCATGGTGCGCTTCCAGGTGCCGGCGCAGAAGTACGCGGTGTTCACCCACAAGGGCACGGCGCCGCAGATCGCCGAGAGCTTCCAGGCGATCTACAGCCACCTGCTCGCCGAACGCGGCCTGGAGCCCAAGGCGGGGGTCGACTTCGAATACTACGACCAGCGTTTCCGCGGACCGCTGGATCCGAACTCGCAAGTCGACCTGTATATCCCCATCTACTGACTCAGCGCTTGCCGGCCGGCGCCTTGGCCGGCTGGCGCATGCGTTGCAGCAGGGCGGTGCACTGGTTGTCGTCGCTCTTGCTCGGCGCCACCAGCGCCAGCAGGCTGGCCGCCGGGCCCACCGCCACGCCGAGGGCGATCATTCCCGCGCCGCGCGCCACCAGCGGCCCGGCGTGGACCCCGGCGTCGGGCTTGGCGAAGGTGCCGCGCACGTACAGCGGCGAGCGCAGCGAGAAGATCCGCAGGCCCTTGCTGTGCGGGGTGACATCGAGGTCGAGCTTCTCGTTGGCGAAGTTCACCGTGCCGTCGACGTTGACCAGCGCGTTCTCGGTGTCGAAGACGAACAGCCGGCTGGTCATCAGGCCCTTCTGCAGCCCGAAGTCGGCGGCCGCGCAGTTGATCTTCACCTCGTCGTCGCCGAACAGCTTGGTCACCAGGTAGTTTCCGACATTGAGGCCGGCGATTTCGGTCAGGCCTTTGCTGATCGCACCGTCGTTGATCAGCATCTTCAGTTCGCCATCGGCGCCACCGAGGATCTTCGCCACCGAATTGCCGCTGCCGCTGAGACTGGCGTCGCCGTTCAGCTCGCCGAAGCTGGTCTGCATCGGCGCGAAGCCGGGGAACAACTGCTTCAGCTTGAAGCCCCGCGCGCTCATCTTCACTCGGCTCTGCATCGGCTGCTTGCCGCCGTCCAGGCGGATGTCCGACTCCAGCTTGCCGCCGGCCACGCCGAAGCGCAGGGGCTCCAGGCGCAGCAGGCCGTCGTTGAGCACCAGATGGGTATAGAGGTCGCTGATCGGCAACTGGTCGCTGTGGACGATACGCTTGCCGGTGAATTCCACGTCGGCGTCCATGTCGCGCCAGCGCTCGGTACGGAATTCCTCCACCGGCAGCACCTTGTCGCCCGGCTGGCGGCTGGTCTGCCCGCGCTTCTGTTTTTCGGCATTGCTGTCGGCGCCGATCAGCGGGCCGAGGTCGGCGAAGCGCAGTTGCTCGGAGGTCAGCTTGCCGGACAGCTTCGGCCTAGGCTGGCGAGCGACGAAGGTCAGGCTGCCGTGCAGGTCGCTGGCGCCGACCTTGCCGTTGAAGTTCTCGTAGCGGAACAGTGCGCCGCCCTCCTCCTTGAGCCGCGCCAGCAGGTGTCCGTCGGTGGAGTAGGCCGGAGTGTCCGGCAGGGTGATGCCGGTCAGCGGATAGAGATTGGCCATGCTGGTCCCGGACAGCTTCAGGCGCAGGTCGAGGGCGCCGAGGTTGAGCGGGTCGGTCAGGGTGCCGACCACCGCGGCACGGGTGCTGCCGGCACTGACCTCGGCCTGTAGCGGGAAGGGCTTGCTCGCATCCTGCAACGCCAGCATCCCGCCGACCTTGCCCGAGCCGGCCAGAGCCTGGCCCTTGTAGGTGCCCTTGACCTTCCAGCCGAACACATAGTCCTGGGCGTTCGCCGCATCGCCCGTGGCCAGCGCCTTGCCGGCCAACTGACCGAACGGCACCGGCTTGCCGAGCGGGTCGACCAGCACTTCCAGACGGGTCTTCAAACGCTGGTCGTCGAGGCTGACGCTACCCTTGTCGAAACCGATCTCGCGGATGTCCAGTTGCCAGGCGGACGGCTCGTCGCTGTCGCTGGCAGGCAGGTCGAAATCCCAATTGGCGCGGCCGTCGGCCAGGCGCAGGAGCTCGGCGCGCGGCTGGGTCAGCTTGATCTGTGGAATGCGGATGGTCTGCCAGAGCAACGGCAACGGCGCGAGGCGGAATTCGATGCGTTCCAGGCTGGCGAACTCGCTCGCCTTGGTCTTGCCCGCCGTCCACTCCGGGTTGCCGAGGGTGATGTCCTCGGCGCTGAAGCGCGGCCAGGGGATCCAGGCGCGCCAGCCTTCCTCGCCCTCCTCGCGGCGCCAGGCCACGACGAGGTTGCCGTTGATGGCGAACGGGCGGTTCAGCGCCGCCGAGACCTTTTCGTTGAGGGTGGGCTTGATCAGGTTCCAGTCGAAGGTGGCGATGAACACCACCAACGCCGCCAGCAGCAGGACCAGGCTGGCGAGGCTCCAGGTCAGGATCTTTCGGCCGCGCGTCATGCACAACTCCTTTTCGCCGCGTCGGTTGTCGGGCAGGCGCGGCAGCGCGCCTCGCTCAGCCCGTCAGTGTGCAGGCTGGCCCATGGACTCGCCAGCGCGAATACGCCGGCCCGTTCCGTTAGGACCGGCGAAACGCCGGCATTGCTCCCCGTCCCACGCATTTCAGGCAAAAGGCCAGTTCGGCGGCGGGTCGATAAAACTTTTTCGACCGCGCGGGACTCACACCTTAGGTAAGCAGAAAAAAGCCGGCCGCAGAGCCGGCCCCTTTTTCACCGGATCAGCCCCAAGGAGATAACCGATGACCACCGCTCAACTGACGGACGTCCAGACCCTTCGCGACCGTGCCCGCAAGAACATCCAGGAAGGCGCGGTCACCGAAGGCTATTCGGCCGATCGCCAGACCGTCCTGCGCCTGCTCAACGAAGCGCTCGCCACCGAGTTGGTCTGCTTCCTGCGCTACAAGCGCCACTACTTCATGGCCACCGGCCTTAAGGCGAGCATCGCCGCCGCCGAGTTCCTCGAGCACGCCAACCAGGAAATGCAGCATGCCGACCAGTTGGCCGAGCGCATCATGCAACTGGGCGGCGAGCCGGACTTCAATCCGCGCGGCCTGGAGGAGCGCTCCCATGCCGAATACGTCGAAGGCAAGACCCTGAAGGACATGGTCACCGAGAACCTGATCGCCGAGCGCATCGCCATCGACAGCTATCGCGAGATCATCACCTACCTCGGTAACGACGACCCCACCACCCGACGCATTTTCGAGGAAATCCTGGCCCAGGAAGAAGAACACGCGGACGACATGGCCGACATCCTCGACGACCTCGCCTGACTCCAGAGCAAGACCCGTCCGAGAGCCGGCGCCCGCAGCGCCGGCTTTTCTTTTCGCCTTATTTATCCAATTTATCGATTAAATAGAGAAAAGCTAACTATCCTTTACGAAATCTTCGACATCACAAAAATAATAAACTAACTTACTGATAAATAATAAGAAAACACATAATCACCCATGTCGATAGACACTATCATCGCACTTCGTTTTTAAATCGACTTATCCGAACTGAAAATGACTCCAACGCAATCGACAACCCACTCGGAGTCACCGTCATGAAAGCTTCCCTGATCCTCGGCCTCGCCCTCGCCACCCTGACCGCCAACGCCGCCTTCGCCGCCGACGGCTCCAGCCGCACCATCGACCGGCTGCACCAGGACATGTCCAGCGTCGAACTGCGCATCGCCGACAACGGCAGCGAGCAGACCGTCGACCGCCTGCACAAGGACATGACCAAGGCCGAAGCCCGCCTGGCCGACAACGGCAGCGAACAGACCGTGGACCGCCTGCATCGCAGCATGAGCCGTTTCGACCTGCGCACCGCCTGACCGCTAGCTACGCCGCAAGGCGCGAGAAAAGCCCGGCTCGATGCCGGGCTTTCCTATTTTCCCATCCCTGTCGCGCTGGGCGCATGGCCCGAGGCAAGCCGTACTCTCCCGCCTCAGACTCCGCTGAACCAGTTGTAGCCCTGGTCCTCCCAGTAACCTCCGGGATTGCTGTTGCTGACGAAGATCTCCACCACGTGCTTGGCGTTCTTGAAGCCGAGCTTGGTGGGAATCCGCAGGCGCAGCGGATAGCCGTTCTCCTCCGGCAGCGCCT
The DNA here is from genome assembly GCF_056110345.1 of Pseudomonas sp. TZ252. NCBI lineage: Bacteria > Pseudomonadati > Pseudomonadota > Gammaproteobacteria > Pseudomonadales > Pseudomonadaceae > Pseudomonas > Pseudomonas sp. TZ252. The sequence continues at coordinate 1,662,604 of NZ_CM148566.1, forward strand.
GCCCGGACATCTCCAGCGCCAGCAGGGTCTGCGGATGCAGCGCGCTGGGCATGTCGAGGCTGGAGTAGTAGCGGTCGGCGCACTTGAAGCCGACGTACTTCGCCGAGGTGTCGGCGCCGACCAGCTCCAGGAAGGTGCGCAGCGGCACTCCGCTCCACTGGCCGATCGCGCTCCAGCCCTCGATGCAGATCAGTTGCGTGACCTGGCTGGCCTGCGGCAGCCGGCGCAGTTGCTCCAGGCTCCAGGGGCGCTTGTCGCGGACCCGCCCGGAAACCTGCAGGCGGTATTCCGGCAGGTCGATCTCCGGCACGTTGTAGGCCGGGTAGAACGCGTTGAAGGGGAACGGCGAGGCCACCTGCGACGGATCGAAGGTCGGCGCCAGCCGCGTACGGCTGAACAGCCAGGCCTGGACCCGGTCGTTCCAGCGCGACATGGCCCAGAGTACCTTGTCGACCGAATCGCCATCCTGTAGCCGGCACCCCGAGAGCATCGCCAGGGCGCCCAGGGACAGGCCGCCGCGCAACAGCAGGCGGCGTTGCAAATCGACCATCTGCCGCTCGCTGGACGGGTCGATCGCGATCTTCGCGCGCTTCTTCTCCGGCCCCTTCATCCTTCGCTCCTCCGTCCGCGCCGCCACTCGCGTCCGATGATCATCGGCAGCAGGGTGCGCGGCACCAACAGCACCAGCAGCAGGTGCACGACGACGAACCCGACGACCCCGGCCATGGCCAGGAAATGCACCCAGCGCGCACCCTGGAAGCCACCGAACAACACGGTCAGCCCGTGCAGTTGCACCGGTTTCCAGATCGCCAGCCCGGACAGCACCAGCAGCGCGCCGAGCCCCAGGACCAGCCAGTACAGCAGGCGCTGCACCGCGTTGTAGCGGCCCGGCTCATGGACCAGGCGCAGGCCGAGGGCGAGGCGCAGGTCGCGCCAGACGCCGGCCGCGCTCAAAGGCAGGAAGTCGCGACGAAAATGCCCGCTGGACAGTCCGTAGGCGAGGTAGCACAGACCGTTGCCGAGCAGCAGCCACATGGCGGCGAGATGCCAGGCGATGGAACCGCCGAGCCAGCCGCCGAGGGTAGCCCAGGCGGGAAAACGGAAATCCAGCAGCGGCGAAGCGTTGTAGATGCCCCAGCCGCTGCCGATCAGGCAGGCCATGGCATAGGCATTGAGCCAGTGGCAGAGTCTCACCGGCCAGGCGTGCAACGCACGGTTCATGGCTTTTCTCCCAGGAAACCCGGCCGGGACGGACGCGCCGTCCCGGCGAAACCTCACATCGGCGGGGTCACGCCGTCCTTGCCAACCGAGATGGCCAGGGCGGTGAGGCTGCCGTCGGCGCCCTTCTGCGGGAACAGCACGACCTTGGCGCCAGGCTTGAGCAGGCTGCGCTCGCCCGGCTCCAGGCTGACGATGGGCACGTCGTCCGGCACCACCACGGTCTTCTCGCCATCGCCGTATTTCACCGTCATGCGCCGGCCCTGGCTGACCACCAGGTTGCCGACCGTACCGTTGGTCATGGTCGAGGCGCTGCCATCGGCGTTCTCCCAGGGCCGGTGGCCTTCGCCGCTGCCGCGCAGGCTGGGGGCGAAGACATGCACCTCGAGGGCCTTCAGGGTGCCGTCGGGCTGCGGCACGGCGGCGGTGCCGATGAAACTGTCGGGCTGGATGTCCTCCGGCTTCGCCAGCGACACGGCGCGGATCGCGGTCTTGTCGGTGAGCCTGACCGTCAGTTGCTGGCCGTTGCGGGCCTTCAGTTGCAGGTGGTCGTCGGCGGCCTGCTGGATGGTGCCGCGCAGCGGTTGCAGCATGCCCGCAGGCGGTTGCGCGGCGAAGCTGGCGGCACTGGCCAGGAGCAGGCCGAAGAGCAGCGCGGGGGAAGCCTTGAGTCGAAGCATCGGTCGATCCTCGGTGGGGTTGAGCCTCGATGGTCGCCCCGCCGGCGGTACCCGGAGATGACTTTCGCATGACAAAAATGTCACCGAGTCCGCGCCGCGCGCTGGCTAGAATGGCGGCGAACGAGGGGGAACGAGACATGCGCATCCTGGTGATCGAAGACGATACGAAGACCGGCGAGTACCTGAAGAAGGGCCTCGGCGAGTCGGGCTATGCGGTCGACTGGTCGCAGCACGGCGCCGACGGTCTCTACCTGGCGCTGGAGAACCGCTACGACCTGGTGGTCCTCGACGTGATGCTGCCCGGCCTGGACGGTTGGCAGATCATGGAAGTGCTGCGCAAGAAGCACGATGTGCCGGTGCTCTTCCTCACCGCTCGCGACCAGTTGCAGGACCGTATCCGCGGCCTCGAACTGGGTGCCGACGACTACCTGGTGAAACCCTTCTCCTTCACCGAGTTGCTGCTGCGCATCCGTACCCTGCTGCGCCGCGGCGTGGTCCGCGAGGCAGAGCAGGTGCAACTGGCCGACCTGCAGCTGGACGTGCTGCGGCGCAAGGTCAGCCGCCAGGGGCAGGTGATCGCCCTGACCAACAAGGAGTTCGCCCTCCTGCACCTGCTGATGCGCCGCGAGGGCGAGGTGCTGTCGCGCACCCTGATCGCCTCGGAGGTCTGGGACATGAACTTCGACAGCGACACCAACGTCGTCGACGTGGCGATCAAGCGCCTGCGCGCCAAGGTCGACAATCCCTTCCCGAACAAGCTGATCCATACCGTGCGCGGCATCGGTTACGTCTGCGAGGAGCGCCCGTGCCCGCCCGCCGCTCCCTGACCCTCTACGCGGCGCTGCTGTTCGCCGCGGTGGCGGCGCTGGTGGTCAGCGCGGTCGGCTTCTACCTGTACCGCTCGGTGGAAGAGGCGATGCTGCGGCGCAGCGACGTGATGGTCGCCGGCCGGGTCGAGCACTTCCGCAACCTGCTGCGCGACAACCTCACCCTGGCCGAGCTGAAGGCGCGCCCGCGTCTGTTCGAGAACATGCTCGGCAACGAGCAGGACATCCTGCTCCTCGGTCAGCCCGGCGAGGCGCCTATCGTCGCGGTCAACCCGCGCCACGAACGCCTGCCGTCGCTACGGGTGGTCGCCGCCGGCCAGGCGTTGAATCCGTCCGTCGTGCACGCCGCGCTGACCCACGACGGCATCCCGATGCGCGTGCTCGCCGCCGAGGTCCTGGTCGGCGGCCGCGAGCCGTTGCAGATCACCGCCGCACACCTGCTGCTGGGCGAGACGCGGATGCTCGCCCAGTACCGCGACCGGGTCATCGCCGCCGTGCTGCTGGCGTTCCTCGGCACCGCCCTGCTCGGCTGGCTGGTCCTGCGCCACGGCCTGCGCCCGCTGCGCACGCTGGCGGCGAAGGCGGCGGAGATCCATCCGACCAGCCTGGATACCCGCCTCGACGTCGCCGCCGCGCCTGCCGAGTTGCAGCAGGTGGCACAGTCGTTCAACGCCATGCTCGAACGCCTCGACGACGGCTACCAGCGCCTGCAGCAGTTCTCCGCCGACCTCGCCCATGAGATCCGCACGCCCATCGGTTCGCTGATGGGCCACGGCCAGGTGGCCCTGCGCCAGCCGCGCAGCAACGAGGAGTACCAGGCGCTGATCGCCTCCAACCAGGAAGAGCTGGAGCGCATCGCGCGGATGGTCGAGAGCATCCTGTTCCTCGCTCGCGCCGACGACGTGCGGGCAGCGGTGGAGCGCAGCCGCCTGGACCTGGGCGAAGAGCTGCGGCGCCAGGCGGAGTATTTCGAAGGGCTGGCCGAGGAACGAGGGCTGAGCCTCGACATCCAGGTCAGCGGCCAGCTACGCGCCGATCCGCAACTGTTCCGCCGGGCGCTGAGCAACCTGCTGGCCAACGCCATCCGCTACGCCAGCGCCGACAGCCTGATCGAAGTGCGCGGCCTGCGCCGCTCGGGGGAATTCCTGCTGAGCGTGGAGAACGCCTGCGACAGGCTGCCGGCCGAGCCGCTGTCGCGCCTGTTCGACCGCTTCTACCGTGGCGACGCCGCGCGCAGCGACGCCCAGTCCAGCGGTCTCGGCCTGGCCATCGTCCAGGCGATCATGCGCCTGCACGGCGGCCGCGCCGAAGCGAGTGCACCGGCTCCGGGACGCATCCGCTTCGACCTGGCGTTCCCGGCTCAGGACTGAGCGGGTTTCTCGCCGGCGTCCGGCTCGCCGTCGGAGCGGCCGATATTCGCCGGCGCCTCCACCACCAGCTCCTCCGGCACTTCCTCGACGCGCGGGTCGAGGGTGGCGGCCATCGGGCTGACCGTGTCCGGCATCGCCACGTGTTGCAGCGGCGCCTCGTCGACCCGGTGTTCGCCGGTGACGCGCTTGGGCTGCACCCAGAACACCAGCAGCACCGCGTAGCCGGACACCAGCATGTAGAACAGTCCCGGACCGAAGTGGCGCATCAGCGCGCCGGCCACCAGCGGACCGATACAGGCGCCGACCCCGTAGGTGGTCAGGAGCATCGCCGACAACGCGACCCGGCGCGGCTGCTCGACGTGGTCGTTGGCCAGCGCCACCGCCAGCGGATAAAGGGTGAACAGCAGCATGCCGGTAACGAACCCGTTGGCCAGCAGCAACCAGTACGGCAGCGTCACCAGCCCCCACATCGGGATCGAGGCCAGGCACAGCAGCACCGCATTGCCGCGGATCAGCCAACTGCGGTCGAGGCGGTCGGACAGCCAGCCCAGCGGCCACTGCGCACAGAAGCCGGCGACGATGCACATGCCGACGAAGAAACTCGATTGCGAGGCATCCAGGCCGTTGCGGTTGGCGTAGACCGGCGCCAGGCCGTAGAAGGCGCCGACCATCAGGCCGGCGATGAAGATGGTGCCCAGCGCCTGCGGCACGCGCTGCCAGAAGAAACGCACTTCCAGCGGCGCGGCGACCAGCTTGGCCGGGTGCACGCGCCGGGTCATGGCCAGCGGGATCAGGCACGAGGCGAAGCAGATGGCGACCAGCAGCAGCGGCTTGTAGTCGAGGGTCGGGCTCAGCGCCAGCAGGCCCTGGCCGAGCACCAGGCCAAGGTCGACGGCGACCATGTAGCCGGCGAACACCTTGCCGCGCTGGTGGCTCTCGGCCTGCTCGTTGAGCCAGCTCTCGATCACCATGTACTGGTTCATCATCACCGCGCCGGTGATGAAGCGCAGCAGCAGCCAGACTTCCAGCTGATCGACCAGGGCATGCAGCAGCACGGTCACGGTGGCAATCCCGGCGCAAGCCACGTAGGAACGGATATGGCCGAAGCTGGCGATCAGCTTGTGTCCGAATTTTCCACCGCAGACCAGGCCGAAATAGTAGGACGCCATCAGCCCGCCGACCCACAGGTCGCCTGCGCCTTCCTGGGTCAGGCGCAGGCCGATGTAGGTGGTGAACAGGCCGGAGCCGGCCAGCATGAGCAGGGTGGCGGTGTAGAGCGCGGGAAAGGTGACGAGCGGGCTGAACATGACGGTTCCTGGACGGACGGGCCCCACGGCCGGCATCCGCCGAGCATTGTTAGATTCGGGAAGGATCGACGCTGCTGGCCGATCGCGGGCGCAGGCCGTCCTGCGTTCGGCGAGACTCCGACGCCACGCGGCGGCCGGAAGCCACGTCGCGGTGCACAGGGCGGCATTATCCCCGCTCCGGAGCGGCCCCGCCACGGGCGCCGCGAGCGTTCCGTCGGCTCAGCCGCGCCCCGCCGGGAGGGGCTCGCGCGGCGGCAGCCGATATACCCAGATGCGCCGCAAGACAGTGAGGAATTGCCGTCCCAGGCGTCCGCTGTTGTAGGTCTGCCCGTAGCGCCGGGCGATTTCGCGGACCTCGCGGGACAACGCGGCGTAGCGACGCGCCGGCAGGTCCGGGTAGAGGTGGTGCTCGATCTGGTGGCTGAGGTTGCCGGTCAGGATGTGGAACAGCGGCCCGCCCTCCAGGTTGCTGGAGCCGCGCAACTGGCGCAGGTACCAGTGGCCACGGGTCTCTCCCTCCAGCACCGAGGGCGGGAAGACCACCGCCTTCTCGGTGAAGTGGCCGCAGAAGATCACCGTGAAGGTCCACAGGTTGCGCAGCACGTTGGCCAGCAGGTTACCGACGAACACCGCGCCGAAGCCGCCGGCGAACAGGCCGAGAAGCGGGAACAGCAGGTAGTCCTTGGTCCACTGGCGACCCAGCTTGGCACGCAGGCGGCGTAGCAGCGGCATGAGTTCGGCCTTGTCCAGGCGCCCCTTGGCGTACTTGTCCAGGCGCAGATGCTGGATCGCCACCGCGTACTGGAACAGCAGCGCCTGCAGCGTCACCCACAGCGGTTGCCAGCGGTAGAACGGCTTCCAGCGCTGCTCCGGGAACAGGCGCACGACCCCATAGCCGACGTCGTCGTCCTTGCCCAGCACGTTGGTGTAGGTGTGGTGGATATGGTTGTGGGTGTGCCGCCAGAAGTCGGACGGCCCGGCGATGTCCCACTCGTAGGCGCGGCCGGCGAATTCCGGATCGTTCATCCAGTCGTACTGGCCGTGCATGACGTTGTGGCCCAGCTCCATGTTCTCGAGGATCTTGCCCAGGCCGAGAAGCAGGCTGCCGAGCAGCCAGGTCGGCGGCAGCCAGCCGAACATCAGCAGCGCCCTGCCGCTCCAGCAGCAGACGCGCACCGCCGCGCGGACCCGGCGGATGTAGCGCGCGTCGTCCGCGCCGAGATCGGCCAGGGTACGCAGGCGCAGGGCATCGAGTTCGGCGCCGAAGGCCGCCAGTTGTTCCGGGGTCAGTTCGCGGTCGTCGCGCATCGCAGGGCTCGCAGGTCGGTTCACAGGTCCAGCGCCAGGTCGCCGTGGGCGGCGCTGACGCAGAGGCGGATAGGCTGGCCGGGCTCGCTGCACAGCGCGCCGCTGCGCAGGTCGCGCACGCAGCCGCTGAGCAGGACGCAGGTGCAACTGGCGCAGATGCCCTGGCGGCAACCGTGGGCCGGGCGCAGGCCGTGGGCCTCGGCCTGTTCCAGCAGGCTGGCGGCGCTGTCGCCGGAGACTTCCCGCTGCGACCGGGCGAAGCGCAGGCGCACTTCGCGCGGCGCCTCCCCGCTGCGCCAGCGCGGGACGCTGAAGGATTCCGTCTGCAAGCCGGCGAAGCGTGCCCCCAGTTGCTCGCCCACCGCCTCGACGAAAGCCGCCGGCCCGCAGGCCAGGGCCTGGCTGCGTGCCAGGTCGGCTGCCCAGCCGTCCAGGTGGCGCGGCTGGAAATGCCCCTCCAGGCAGCCATCGGCCCGCGCCCCGCGGGTCAGGCTCCAGCGCAACTCCAGGTTCGGGTGGCGCGCCGCCAGCGCCTCCAGCTCGCCGAGCCAGGCGCGCTGGCCGGGATGACGGACGTAGTGCAGCCACAGCACGGGACCGCGATAGCCGTTCTCCAGCGCCTCGCGGAGCAGGCCGAGCAAGGGCGTCAGGCCGCTGCCGGCGGCCAGCAGGCAGACCGCCTCGGCCTGCATCGGCCAGCGCAGATCGCCTTGCGCGGGTTGCAACTCGACACGCTGGCCGACCGCCAGGTGTTCGCACAACCAGGGCGAGAGCAGCCCGTCCGGGTGACGCTTGACGGCGATTTCCAGGCGCTCGCCGACCACCCGGGTCAGGCTGTAGCTGCGCCCGACCCGCACCCCGTCGCGCTCCGCCAGCAGCTGGATGTGCTGGCCCGGCCGCGCCGGCGGCCAGCCGGGGGCGGTACGCAGGGCCAGGGCGAGCATATCGTCGGCCACCCAGTAGCGTGCCTCGACCCGCGCATAGTGGCGGTTCAACGACGCCAGCGGATGGGCGTGGCGCAGCAGGCCGTCGACATCGGCCTCACGCAGCCAGCCACGGGCGGCGAGACGGCGCAGGGGTGCGAGCAAAGGGGTCAGGAGCGCGAGGGGAAGCAAGGCCATGGAAAATATTTCAGTGAACGATCGTTCACAAAACTTTGCCCGTTCCGCGCAATCGAGTCAACAAGCGTTCACTGATGTATCCTTCGACCGCTGCCGTCCCCGGTTCGACCGGGTCGCAGGGCTTTTGCTACAGTCGCCGGTCCGCCAAAGGAAGCCGTATGTCCTCACCCCGCGCCGAACAGAAACAGCAGACCCGCCACGCGCTGATGAGCGCCGCGCGCCACCTGATGGAAAGCGGGCGCGGCTTCGGCAGCCTCAGCCTGCGCGAAGTGACGCGCGCCGCCGGCATCGTCCCGGCCGGCTTCTACCGGCACTTCAGCGACATGGACCAGCTCGGCCTGGCGCTGGTCGCCGAAGTCGACGAGACCTTCCGCGCCACCCTGCGCGCGGTGCGCCGCAACGAGTTCGAACTGGGCGGGCTGATCGACGCCTCGGTGCGCATCTTCCTCGACGCGGTCGGCGCCAACCGCTCGCAGTTCCTCTTCCTCGCCCGCGAGCAATACGGCGGCTCGTTGCCGATCCGCCAGGCCATCGCCAGCCTGCGCCAGCGCATCACCGACGATCTGGCCGCCGACCTGGCGCTGCTGAACAAGATGCCGCACCTCGACGGCGCGGCCCTCGACGTGTTCGCCGACCTGGTGGTGAAGACTGTCTTCGCCACCCTTCCGGAGCTGATCGACCCACCCGCCGCCGATCTGCCGCCGCACCTGATGCCGGCCGCGAAGATCACCCACCAGCTGCGTTTCATCATGATCGGCGGCAAGCACTGGCACGGCCTGCCCGGCTGACCCCGCACCTCCCCAGCGGACCTCCGGCTCGGCGTTCGTCCGCGGACTAGACGCGCGCGCACCTTTCCGGTGCGGCAAAAAAGTCGTTGCGCACCAACCTGGCGCGCTGCAATATTTTGTTACATCCCTATGGCCCCGTTTTCCCGGTACAGGCGTCCCGCATCGACCTGGCAAGGCCCTTGCTGGTGCTTGTTGTGATCCCTTTCCTGTCGCATTGCGGAAACTGCCCATGCTGGTCATCCACCAACGCCTGCCCGCCCGCTCGCCCCGCTGGGACGAAGAACTCCACCTGACCTACGAGGCGCGCAGCAAGAGCCGCCTGCGCTGCTTCGCGGCGAGCGGCGAGGAGGTCGGCCTGTTCCTCGAGCGCGGCCAGCCGCCGCTGGCCGACGGCGACTGCCTGGAGGCCCGCGACGGTCGCCTGGTGCGGGTCGTCGCCCGCTCCGAACGTCTGCTCCACGTCACCTGCGCCAGCCCGCTGGAACTGACCCGAGCCGCCTACCACCTGGGCAACCGTCACGTCGCCCTGCAGGTCGGCGACGGCTGGCTGCGCCTGCTCGACGACTACGTGCTGAAAGCCATGCTCGAACAGCTCGGCGCCACGGTGGAGGCCATCGAGGCGCCGTTCCAGCCGGAGCACGGTGCCTACGGCGGAGGCCACCACCACTCGCACCATGGGGAGGCGGAGTTCAACTACGCGCCGCGCCTGCACCAGTTCGGCGTGCGCCGGTGAACAGCATCTGGGCGCGCCTGCGCCTGGCCAGCTCGCAGTTGCCGATCGGCGGATACAGCTATTCCCAAGGCCTGGAGGCGGCCCTCGACAATGGCTGGGTGCGCGACGCCGAGAGTGCGCGGACCTGGCTGGTCGACCAGTTGCAACTGAACCTGGCGCGCTTCGAGGCGCCGCTGCTGGCCGGCCTGCTGCGCGCCGCGTTGATCGGCGACTGGGCCGCCTGCGATGCGGCCAGCGAACGCCATAGGGCCAGCCGCGAGACCCGCGAGCTGGCCCAGGAGAGCCGGCAGATGGGCTTTTCCCTGCACCAATTGCTGGAAGCCCTGCCCGAACTCGACGCTCCCGGCCGCGCCTGGCTGGCGCGCCAGGACCCGCCCAATCTCGCCGCCGCCTGGGCGATGGCCGCGCGCGCCTGGCGCCTGGACGCCGAGGAGGCGCTGAGTGCCTGGTTCTGGAGCTGGCTGGAAAACCAGTTGGCGGTGCTGATGAAAACCCTGCCGCTCGGCCAACTGGCCGCGCAGAAACTTGCTTCCAGCCTACTGCCGGAACTCGACCGCGCCTGCGCCGAGGCGCTGCGGCGGCCCGCCGTCGAGGGCAGCGCCGCGTTCGGCCTGGCGCTGGCCAGCATGACCCACGAAACCCAGTACAGCCGTCTGTTCCGTTCCTAGGAGAAACCCCATGACATCCCAACCCCTGCGTGTCGGCATCGGCGGTCCGGTGGGCTCCGGCAAGACCGCCCTGACCCTGGCCCTGTGTCGCGAACTGCGCGAGCGCTACAACCTCGCGGTGGTCACCAACGACATCTATACCCAGGAAGACGCAGAGTTCCTGGTGCGCAACGAGGCCCTCGCCCCCGAGCGGATCATCGGCGTGGAAACCGGTGGCTGCCCGCACACGGCGATCCGCGAGGACGCCTCGATCAACCTGGAGGCGGTGGACCAGCTCAACCGGCGCTTCCCCGGCCTCGAACTGATCCTGGTGGAATCCGGCGGCGACAACCTGTCGGCCACCTTCAGCCCCGAGCTGTCCGACCTGACCCTCTACGTGATCGACGTTTCCGCCGGCGACAAGATCCCGCGCAAGGGCGGCCCCGGCATCTGCAAGTCGGACCTGCTGGTGATCAACAAGATCGACCTGGCGCCGCTGGTCGGCGCCTCCCTCGACGTGATGGACCGGGACGCCCGGCGCATGCGCGGCGACAAGCCGTTCGTGTTCAGCAACCAGAAGACCGGCCAGGGGCTGGACGAAATCATCGCCTTCATCGAGCGCCAGGGTCTGCTGACCGCCGCCTGACGCCACCTCGCAACGACAAGGAACCGCCAATGAAACTGCCCAAGCTGCTCGCCGCCCTCGCCCTGCTCGCCGCGCCGGCGCTGGCCTTCGCCCACCCCGGCCACGGCGAACACGGCCTGGTCGCCGGCCTCGCCCATCCGCTCACCGGCCTCGACCACCTGCTGGCGATGTTCGCCGTCGGCCTCTGGGCCGCCCAGCAACAGGGAGCCGCGCGCCTCGCCCTGCCCTGCACCTTCGTCGGCACCATGCTGGTCGGCGGGCTGCTCGGCTTCGAGGGCCTGCAACTGCCGTTCATGGAGACCGGCATCGCCGCCTCGGTGCTCGCCCTCGGCCTCTGCGTGGCCCTCGCCGTGCGCCCGCCGCTGGCGCTGGCGATGGCCGCCACCGCACTATTCGCCCTGGCCCACGGGGTCGCCCACGGCCTGGAGCTGCCGGACCTCTCCAGCCCCTGGCTGTACGCGCTCGGTTTCGTCGCCGCCACCGCCGCGCTGCACGCCGCCGGCTACGCGCTGGTGCGCTTCCTGCCGCAGGCGGCCGCGCCCCTGGTACGTCTCGCCGGGCTGGCCTCGGCGGGCGCCGGGGTCTGGTTGCTGGCCGGCTGAGCCGCCGCGCCTCCCCTCAGCGCCTGATCAGCACCCGTCGGCCTTGGTGCACGAGGCGCAGGCCATGGGTCTGCGCCAGCATCGCCAGGGCCAGCGGCAGGTCGTCGACGGGAAAGGTGCCGGAGACCCGAAGCGGGTCCAGCGACGGCTCGCACTCGATGCTCTCGCCGCCGTAGCGCATCAGTTCTCCCGCCCACTGCCGCAGCGGCATGTCGTCGGCCACCAGCAGGCCCTGGCGCCAGGCCAGCGCGGCCTCGCTGGCGGACTCGACGGGGCCGATCCGCTGGCGATCGAAGCGCACCCGCTGGCCAGCCTCGATCACCCGGCCATCCGCCGCGCTCGCGGCGCCCTCCGGACGCACCTGGACCGCGCCTTCGTACACCGCCAGCACTGTCTCTGCGCCCTCGCGTCGGACGCTGAAAGCGGTACCCAGCGCGCGCATCAGGCCCTGTTCGGCGCGCACCAGGAACGGTCGCGGCGGCTCGCGCCGATCCGCCGCGGTGCGGAGGTAGATCTCTCCGCGATACAGGCGCAGCAGGCGCTGGCCGGCGTCGTAGCGCACGTCCAGCGCGCTGTCGGTGTTCATCTCGACCTGGCTGCCGTCCTCCAGCACCAGGTCGCGCCGCTCGCCGACGGCAGTGAGGTAGTCGGCGCCGAAGCCGTCGCGCCAGACCTGGGCGCGCCATCCCCACCAGACCAGCGGCGCGCCGCCGAGCAGCAGGGCGAGGCCGCGCAGGACCGCGCGCCGGCCGCTGCCGGACGGACGCTCGAGCGCACGCCGGGCCAGCGCCGGCGGCAGCGAACCGATATTCGCCAGCAGACGCTCGGCTCGCCGCCAGGCGCGCTGGTGCTCGGGGCTGCGCGAGCGCCAGGACTCCAGCTCGGCCTGCTGCGCCGGAGCCAGCGGCCCCTCCTGCATCAGCAGCAGCCAGGAGGCGGTCTCCCTGAGCACCTGCGGGGCGATCGCCTCGGCGGCCGGCGGCCCGGAAAGCTCCGAATCGCCCGCCTGCGGCGCCCGGCTGGAAGCGCGGTCATTCATCGGGCATCAGGCTCAGGCAGGTCACGTAGGCCTGGTGGATGAACTTCTTCACCGTCGGCAGCGCGACGCCCAGCGCCTGGGCGATGTCCTTCTGCTTCATGCCGTCCAGCGTCGCCATCAGGAATGCCTGTTTCACCCGCGGGCGCAGGGTGTCGAGCAGCGCGTCGATCTCGTGCAGGGTCTCGACGATCACGCTCTGTTGTTCCGGCGACGGCTGCAACGGCTCGGGCAACGTGGCCAGGGCCTCCAGCCAGGCGAGTTCCAGCGATTGGCGACGGCGCCAGCTGACCAGCACGCAGTTGGCGATGCGGGTGAGGTAGGCGCGCGGATGACGGATCGCGTCACGCTGGCCGCCATCGCGGCTGGCGAGAATGCGCAGGAAGGTGTCATGGGCCAGGTCGTCGGCCACGCCGCGTCCCCAGGAGCGGAGTCGGTAGGCCAGCCAGTTGCGCAGCCAGGCATGGTTTTCACGGTAGAGCGTGGCGACGCCGTCGCGGTCCGCGGACAGGCAGGAACTCGGCGCATTCATCGGAGGCGCATTCATCGGAATAGTCAGCTGGATTCAATCGCAAATGAAAACTATTATCACTAATTTTGCGTTGACCACAATGCCGGCGACCCTTTCCGTCCGGCCCGCCGAACCCGAAATATCCCTTTTCCGATCTCGTGCGACAGAGGGAATGAGAGCCCGCAATGACGGGCGCCAACCCTGCGAGCGAAGAAGTCATGTCCCTACAACGCCCTATCCCCAGCCTGGCGCGTCCCTTGTCGCGCCTCTCCCCGCTCACCCTTGCCCTGCGCTGCGCCCTGCTCGGCCTGTCGGCGGTCGGCGCCGGCCTGCTCGGCGGCGGCCTGGCCCACGCGCAGAGCGTCGGCCAGCACAGCGCGGCTACCCGCCTGGACGACGCCACGCCACGCAGCTACGACATCCCGGCGGGGTCGCTGGGCGCCTCCCTGGGCGCCTTCGCCAGCCAGTCGGGCCTGCTGCTGTCCTTCGACCCCGAGCTGACCCGCGGTCGCACCGCGCCGGCGCTCAAGGGTCGCTACAGCGTACTGGAAGGCTTGCAGCGAGTGCTGTCGAACACCGGCCTGCAGGTCGCGGCGGGAACCTCCGGCGCCTACCTGCAGGTCGAGCCGCGCATGTCCGGCGAAGCCCCGGCCGACCTGTCGCCGGTGGTGGTCTCGGCCGCCGAGCTGGCCGATCCGCAGAAGGAAACCTATACCGCGCCGCGCTCGTCGGTGTACCTCTCCAGCGAAGAGATCGACCGCTTCGGCCGGGTTTCCGTGGGTGACCTGCTCCAGGGCATCCCGGGCGTACAGGTCGGCGACAGCCGCAACGGTGGCGCGCTGGACGTCAACATCCGCGGCATCCAGGGGCAGAGCCGGGTGGCGGTGCGGGTCGACGGCGCGGAGCAGGCGCTGGACGTCTACCGCGGCTACGCCGGCACCCAGCAGCGCAGCTACATCGATCCCGACCTGGTCAGCAGCGTGACCGTCGACAAGGGTCCCTCGACCCGCTCGGGCGCGATCGGCGGCAGCGTGGAAATGCGCACCATCGGCGTCAAGGACATCCTGGTGGACGGTAAGGACCTCGGCGTGCGCTTCACCGGCAACGTCTGGAACAACGGCGTCGCCCCGCAGCACCGCAGCGCCAGTTCGAAGACCGAGAATCTCAGCAGCGTGCCGCACGATGACCGCGGCAGCCTGTTCGGCTCCCAGGCCAAGTCCGGCAGCGCCGCCTTCGCCTACCGCAACGAGCATCTGGACCTGGTCGCCGCCTATGCGCAGCGCAACCAGGGCAACTACTTTTCCGGCAAGAAAGGCCAGGACCGCTATCGCGTCTACAACCGCTACGGTCGCGAGGAAAGCAGCGTAGCCAAGGTCTACAACGCAGGAGAGGAAGTGCTCAACTCGTCGTCGGAGACCGAGTCCTACCTGCTCAAGGCGACCTGGCGCATCGCCGACGAGCACACCCTGGACCTCGGCTATCGTCGCTACGACGGGCGCACCGGGGAGATCATGCCGTCGGACATCTTCCGTTTCGGCACCGCCGGCATCTACCAGTACCCATTGAGCGAAGTGAAGATCGACACCTACACCGCACGCTACCGTTACCTGCCCGAGAACAATCCGCTGGTGGACCTCAGCACCGGCCTGTGGATGACCGAGGCGAAGAGCGACATGCTGACCTCGGTGCTGGCACCGCGCTCCCAGGCCTATCGCTCCGACCGCAACTGGACGCGCCAGGACAACCGGCGCATCGGCGGCGACCTGAACAACGTGGCGCGCTTCGAAACCGACTTCGGCGATTTCAAGCTCGACCTCGGCGGCTCGTTCCAGGTCGAAGACATCCAGCCGCAGAAAAGCGTGGTCACCACCCTCCACGACATCAACGCCAACCGTACCCTGAGGGACGCCACCCGCCAGGAATACGGCCTCAACGGCAAGCTCGAGTTCAAGCCGGTCGAGCGCCTGACGCTATGGGGCGGCGGCCGCTACAGCCACTTCAACAGCAAGGACAACGGCATCTCCGCCTCGCCGCGGCGCGAGGATCGCGACATGCGCTTCATCACGGTGAGCAGGCCCGGCTACTACGGCTCGATGATGTGGTTCCCCGACCAGAACGGCCAGTACACCGACGCCACCGATCCGCGCCTCAACAACGGCATCGTCACCAACAACACCAACAATCCGTTCGAAGGCATTCCCTTCGACGAGTTCGGCCCGGCCAACGTGACGGTCCATCCCTCGCGGGTCACCAACGTGGTCACCGGCTACAACTACAGCAAGAAGGGCAGCAGCCGCGGCGGCGGTTTCTCGCCGGCATTCGGGATCAATTTCGAGCTGGCCCCGGATACCTTCGTCTACGCCTCCTACACCGAAGGCCTGCGTCTGCCGTCGCTGTTCGAGACCAGCCAGGGCACCCTCCAGGTCGAGCCGGGCAAGGACCTCAAGCCCGAGCGTTCGCGCAGCTGGGAGATCGGTGCCAGCGCGCTGCGCGACAGCCTGTTGGCCGACGGCGACTCGGCGGCGATCAAGCTGGCCTACTTCAACAACACCATCAAGAACTACATCACCCGCTATTACGATCCGGGCCAGATGGGCCTGATGACCTTCAGCAACACCGACAGCTACCGCACCAGCGGTCTCGAATTGCAATCGCACTACGACGCAGGGCGGGTGTTCGCCGACCTGTCGGCGACCTACTACCTGAAGACCGAGACCTGCGACGCCGCCTTCGCCGCCAGGCTGCGCGCCGGCGCCAACCGCTACCAGCGCACCGAGAACACGCCGAACTGCACGCCGGGCAGCTTCATGGGCTCCTATACCAACACGCAGAACCCGCCGCGGCTGGCGACCAACCTGACCGCCGGCCTGCGCTTCTTCGACCAGGCCCTGACCCTGGGCGGACGCATGACCTATACCTCCGGCCCCACCGCCACGGCGGACAAGCCCTGGCAGGTCGGCGCCACCACACCGCAGATCGAGTACCGCTCGGTGCAGTTGTTCGACCTGTTCCTCAAGTACAAGCTGTTCGAGCACACCGAACTGAATGCCTCGCTGCAGAACCTCACCGACCGCTATTACCTCGACCCGCTGGCACAGAGTTTCATGCCCGCGCCCGGGCGTACCCTGCGGGTGGGGATGCAGGCGAAGTTCTGAGCCGCCCTCTCCCCCTCCAGGCGTTGTCGGCGGAGCGCCGCTCCGGTAGGGCGGATAACCGCCCAGCGGTTATCCGCCGAAGCACCGGGCCTCCCGCTCCCCGTCCCTCCGGAACTGTCCGGAGGAGCGGCGAGACAGCGTCCGTCACCACGACAACGGATAACTCACCACCAGCCGCGTCTGGTCGAAGTCGCTGTTGAAGCTGCGTCGGTTGCTGGCGTGGTTGAGGCGCACGTTGAGCCGCGCCAGCGGACCGCTCTGCACGGTGTAGCCGAGCTCGACATCGCGCTCCCATTCCTTGCCGCCGCTACCGGCCTTGGTGGTGGCGTTCGAGCCATGGCCGTAGCGGACCATGCCGATCAGGCCGGGCCAGCCGAGGCCGACGAAATCGTAGTCGTAGCGCACCTGCCAGGAGCGTTCGTCGGCGTTGGTGAAGTTGCCGTTGAACATGTCGTTGCCCATGCTCCGCCCACTGCTGCCGTAGACCGATTGCCAGCCGCTGTCGCCGCCGACCTTCTGCAGGCCAAGGTAGAAGGTATGCAGGCCGATGCCGGCGGAAAACAGGCCGTAGAGGGTATGGCTGTCGATCTCTCCGGCGCGCGCGGCGCCGTCGTCGCGGTCGACGAACAGGCCGAGGTTGGCGCCCAGGGTCCAGTCGCCGACACGCTGCTTGTGCAGCAGGTTGGCGTAGCTCTGCCGGTAGACGTCCTCCAGTTGCCCGTGCCACAGGCCCAGTTGGGTGCGCTCGCGGTTGAAGCGGTACTCAGCGCCGGCATAGTTGAAACCGTCCGATTTCTGCGTCGGCGCGCTCCAGGCCGATAGGTCCTGCATGTCCGCCGAATTGCGCAGGCTCACCGCGTCGAAGCGTCCGGCCTGCAGAGCCAGGCCCGGCAGCTCGCGGGAAACCACGGCGAAACCGCGGAACGTCTGCGGCAGCAGGCGTCCGTCGTCGTAGCGCAACAGCGGAATGTCCGGGAGCATCTCGCCGATCTTCAGTTCGCTGGCCGAAACGCGCAGCTTGGCGGCCACGCCGACGCGCCCATAGTTGTCCGCCGCGCGACCGTCATCGTGCAACGGAAGAAGCTCGGAATTGCTGGTGCCACGTCCGCTGTTCAGCTTCACGCCGAACAGGCCGATGGCGTCGAGGCCGACGCCGACCGTGCCCGGGGTATAGCCGGAACTGAACTTGAGGATGAAGCCCTGCGCCCACTCGTCCACCAGGCTCTTGCCGGCATCGTGGTCGCGGAAATCGCGGTTGAAGTAATAGTTGCGCAGGACCAGGTCGGTCTTCGCATCCTCCAGGAAGCCGCCCTCGGCAGCTTGCGCGGCAAGACAGGCGAGCATCGGCAGGACCGCCCCTGCATTGCGCGGGACTGCGGTTTTACGACGGATTTTCATTGTTATTGTGCTCCGTTTTTCAGGGACGACCGAGCCCCGGCAGCCTCTGCGGGCCACCTGGCGACGACGGTCGGGTCAGCAGCGGGGCGCGGGCCCCGCCGCCAGGGTCAGAACGGGTACTGGCGCGGCGCGTGCTGCACGCTGATCCAGTGGTCGGTGGTGAATTCCTCGATGGCCCAGTCGCCGTTGAAGCGGCCAAGTCCGGAGTTCTTCTCGCCGCCGAAGGGCGCGTTGGCCTCGTCGTTCACCGGAATGTCGTTGACGTGGGTCATCCCCGCGCGAAGCTGGCGGGCAAAGCGCACCGCGCGTTCCAGGTCGCGGCTGAACACCGCGCTGGACAGCCCGTATTCGCTGGCGTTGGCCAACTCCAGCGCATGCGCCTCGTCGCGCGCGCGGAGCAGGCCGACCAGCGGGCCGAAGATTTCATCGCGGGCGATCTCCATCGTCGCGGTGACCTCGCCGAATACGTGCGGAGCCAGCAACTGCCCATCGACGCCGCCCTCGTACAGCGGCTTGGCGCCTTCCTGGCGGGCCAGGCGGATCTTTTCCAGCAGGCCTTCGAGCTGGCGCGCGTTGACGATCGGCCCGACCGCGGTATCGGCGCGCTGCGGATCGCCGACCCGGAGGCCCTTGACCCGCTCGACGAAGCGCGCGGCGAAAGCGTCGTAGAGGCTGTCCTCGACGATGATGCGGTTGATCGCCATGCAGATCTGCCCCTGGTGGAGGAACTTGCCGAACACCGCGGCATTCACCGCCTGCTCCAGGTCGGCGTCGCCGAGCACCACGAACGGACTGTTGCCGCCAAGCTCCAGCGCCACGTGCTTGAGATGCGCGCCGCCGCTGGCGATGCGGCCGATGTTGCGGCCCACCGGGGTCGATCCGGTGAAGGTCACCAGGCCCGGCACCGGGTGCTCGACGAAGGCGTCGCCGATCTCGCTGCCGGGGCCGACCACCACGCTGAACAGCCCGGCCGGCAGCCCGGCCTCTTCGAAGATCCGCGCCAGCAGCAGTCCGCCGCAGACCGGCGTGTCGCTGGCCGGCTTGACCACCACCGCGTTGCCCAGCGCCAGGGCCGGGGCGATGGAACGCTGGGTCAGGTGCAGCGGGAAGTTCCACGGGCTGATCACCCCGACCACGCCGATGGCGCTGCGGTAGACCCGGCTTTCCTTGCCCGGCACGTCGGACTCGACGATGCGCCCGTGCACCCGTGCCGGGAACGACGCCGACTCCAGGGTGATCGCGCGCGCCGCGCCCCATTCGATCTCGGCCTTCAGGCGGGTGCTGCCGGACTCGCGGATGATCCAGTCGACGATCTCCTCGTGGCGGCGGTCGAACACCTCCACCGCCTTGTACAGTACCGCCGCGCGTGCCGAGGGCCCGAGCGCGGCCCATGCCGGCTGGACCTCGGCGGCCTTGGCGTAGGCGGCATCGAGGTCGTCGCGGTCGGCCTGCTCGATCTCCAGCAGCAGGCTGCCGTCGAACGGGTTGCTCACCTTCAGCCGGCGGCCGGCCCGGCCGTGGCGCCACTCGCCGGCCAGGGGCTGGAGACCGAGGTCGGTATAACGGGAATCGCTCATCGCTCTTCTCCTCTTTCGAAAATCACAGGGGTTTCTTCGCCGTCGCGTCGACGGACGCTTCCGCCGGCACGCGCGGCCGCAGGTGGATGCAGGCGATCGCCAGCGCGCCGATCACGCCGGGCGCGGCGAAGGCCAGGAAGTTCTGCTGGAACGGCAGCTCCAGGGCCAGCAGGCTGCCGCCGAGCATCGGCCCGGCGATGGCGCCGAGGCGGCCGACGCCGGCGGCCCAGCCGACCCCGGTGGAGCGCACCCAGGCCGGATAGAACTGCGCGGCGTAGGCATGGATCACCGCCAGGGTGCCGATGGTGGTGGCGCCGGCCACCACCAGCAGGCCGTTGAGCAGCCAGGGGCCTGGCCCCAGGCCGAGGGCCGCCAGGGAGGCCGCGGCCAGGGCGAAGAACAGCACCAGGGTGCGGCCGGCGCCGAGGCGGTCGGCCAGCCAGCCGCCGAACAACGCACCGAGGGTCGCCCCGACATTCAGGGTGACGAGGAACGCCAGACTCGAACCGAGGGCGTAGCCGCCGCCGGCCATCAGTTTCGGCAACCAGGTGTTGAGCCCGTAGCTCATCAGCATGCACATGGCGAAGGCCACCCACAGCAGCAGGGTGCCCACTGCCTGGCGCCCCTCGAACAACTGGGCGACCCGTCCGCTCGGCGCTTCGGCCGCGACAGCGTTCGCCCGCTCGGCGCCGGGCCGGTAGTCGGGATCGACCTTGCGCAGCAGCGCGTCCAGTTCGGCGCGGCGGCCCTTGAGTTCGAGGAACGCCGCTGACTCCGGCAACCAGCGCAACATCAGCGGCACCGCCAGTACCGGCAGCACCGCCACGTAGAACACCGATTGCCAGCCCCAGGCGGGGATCATGGCGATCGCCAGTAGCGCCGAGAGCACCGCGCCCACCGAGTAGAAGGCCGACATCACCGTGACCAGGGTGCTGCGCCGCCCGGCCGGGGCGAATTCGCTGATCAGGTTGATCGCGCTGGGCACCAGCGCGCCCAGTGCCAGGCCGGTGAAGAAGCGTCCGGCGCCCAGTTCCAGCGGGTCGCGGGCGTGCCCGGTGAGGAAGGCGGCGAGGCTCGCCAGCAGGGTGGTGGCGATCACCAGGCGGCGCCGGCCGAAACGGTCCGCCAGCGGCGCCAGCAGGGTGCCGCCGAAGAGCATGCCGAACAGCGCGCAACTGCCGAGGGTGCCGGCCTGCACCGGGCTCAGCTGCCACTCCTGCATCAGGCGTGGCACCACCGAGCCGTAGATGACCATGTCGTAGCCGTCGAACAGCATGATGAAACACCCCCAGCCGAGGATCAGCCAGTGAGTACGGTTAAAGCGGGCAGCGTCGATCACCGCCGCAGCGGATTGCCTGTTCATACCAACCTCTCTCTTGTTCTTGTTATGGGCGCACGCGGGCGTCGGTCGGCACCGCCCACTCTGGCATGGGGCGGCGCCGTGGAACATCAGGGTTCGATGGTTTGCGTCGGCACCTCGATCAAAACCGGGCGATCAGCGGCCAGGGCATGCTTCAAGGCACCTTCCAGCTCTTCGCGGGTGGCTGCGTGGAGCGCCTCGACGCCATAGCCGCGGGCGATCGCGCAGAAGTCCAGGCCGGGCACGTCGAGCCCCGGCGCATCGGGCACCTCGAGCACCCCGGCGAACCAGCGCAGGGCGCCGTAGGTACCGTTCTTGAGGATGATGAACACCGCCGGCACGCGGTATTGCGCGGCACTCCAGAGCGCGGTGATGCCGTAGTTGGCCGAGCCGTCGCCGATGATCCCGATCACCTGCCGCCGCGGCTGCGCCAGTTGCGCGCCGACCGCCGCCGGCAGGCCGAAGCCGAGGCCGCCGGCGGCCGGGAAGAAGTAGCTGCCCGGCTCGCGCATCTCCACGCGCTGCCAGAAGGCGGTCACGGTGGAAGTCGACTCCTTGACGAAGATGGCGTCGCGCGGCGCCAGCGCATCGATCACGTCGAACACGGTTTCCGGACGCAGCGGTCCGCCCTCCTCGGCCAGCGCCGGCGGTCGCGGCAGCGCCTCGGGCAACGGCCGCGCACTGGGGCGGACCTGTTCGAGCAGTGCCTCGAGGGTCAGCGCGATGTCGCCGACCAACGCGTCGCCCATCGGCGCCCGTGCCGCTTCGCCGGGATCGCAGGTGACCTGCACCAGCTCGGCGCCGGCCGGCAGGTAATCGCCGGGGGCGAACTGGTGATAGCGGAACACCGGCGCGCCGACCACCAGGATCAGGTCGTGGCCGTCCAGCAGCCGGCTGATCCCGGCGATGGCCGCCGGCAGCACGCCGCGGAAGCAGGCATGGCGGGTGGGGAACGGACAACGCGAGGCCGACGGCGCGACCCAGGCCGGCATCCGCAGCTTCTCCGCCAGTTCCACGGCCAGGCCGTTGGCATTCGCCCCGTCGACGTCCGGACCGAGCACCAGCACCGGGTTGCGCGAGCGCGACAGGCGCTCGCCGAGTTCGGCCAGCAATGCCGGCGCGGGCAGCGCGGCGCCGCTGACCTGGCGCGCAGCCAGGTGTTCGACGCCGGCCGGCGCCGGTTGCGCCCAGTCGTCGTAGGGAATCGACAGGTACACCGGCGCCCGCGGCGGCAGGCTGGCGGTCTGGATCGCCTGGCTCAGCGCGCGCGGTACATCCTGGGCGCAGGCCGGCTCGTGGCTCCATTTCACCAGCGGCTTGGGCAGTTGTCCGGCATCGACGTTGGCGAGCATCGCCTCGACCCCGATCATCGAGCGCACCTGCTGCCCGGCGGTGATGACCAGGGGGCTATGGGAGTACCAGGCGTTGGTCAGGGCACCCATACCGTTGCCGGTGCCCGCCGCCGCATGCAGGTTGACGAAGGCCGGGCGGCCGCTGGCCAGGGCGAAGCCATCGGCCATGCCGACCACCGCGCCCTCGTGCAGGCCGAGGATGTAGCGGAAATCCTCGGGGAAGTCCTTGAGGAACGGCAGCTCGTTGGAGCCGGGGTTGCCGAAGACGGTGGTCAGGCCGTGGCGACGGAGGATCTCGTAAGACGCGGAATGGACGGTTTTCATGCAGGCCTTCAAGCTCGTTTCCTGGATTTGCGCTACTGTTGCAGCCGCTCGATAATCAATCAAATCGATACTCTTTCTATAAAAAATAGAGCTGATCTATATGAGTCCGATCGATCTCAACCTGATCCGCACCTTCGTCACCCTCTACGAAGCCGGCAGCGTGACCCTCGCCGCGGAGCGCCTGTTCGTCACCCAGCCATCGGTGAGCTACGCCCTGGCGCGCCTGCGCGAACTGTTCGACGACGCGTTGTTCACCCGCACCCGCGACGGCATCCAGCCGACCTTCGTCGCCGAGCAGCTCTACGGCACCTTCCGCGAGTCGCTGACGCGCATCGAGGGCGCGGTACAGAGCGTTCGCCACTTCGATCCGGCGACCACCGAGCGACGTTTCCGCATCGCCCTCACCGATCTCGGCGAAGTGGGTTTCCTCTCGCTGATCCTCGAACGCCTGACCCGCGACGCGCCGTTCGCCGAAGTGGAAGTGCTGCCGCTGCAGGTGGACGAGGTCGGCGCCTGGCTGAGCAGCGCCAAGGTCGACGCGGCGATTTGCCGCCAGCCGGTGCCCGGCGCGCGCAGCCAGCGGGTCCTGCACGAGCGCTACGTGTGCCTGCTCAGCGACCGCCACCCGCGGATCGGCGACAGCCTGAGCCTGGAGCAGTACCTGGCCGAGCGGCACATCGTGGTGACCCGTACCTCCGGCCACGGCATCGCCGAGGACGTGCTCGAGGCCATGCAGGTGCAGCGCCGCATCAGCCTGCGGGTGCCGCACTTCTCGGTGCTGCCGAAGATCATTCCCGGTACCGAGCTGCTGACCATCCTGCCGGCGCAGATCGCCTATCGCTTCGTCGCCGAAGGCGGCATGCGCATGCTCGAACTGCCCTTCACCCTGCCGCCGTTCGACGTCTCCCTGCACTGGCACGAGAGCAGCGAACGCTCGGCGGCGCTGAACTGGTTCCGCACCACCATCGCCGAGGCGATCATCGCCGCCCAACGCTGAAACGCCGGCGGCCCTCACGCAGCGTCTCCCAGCGTCGGCGAGCGCTCGCGACGCCGCGCACCGAGCAGCGGCAACACGGCGGCCGCGACGACGAACACCGCCGCGAACGCCCCATAGAGGGACAGCGGCTGCCAGCCGTCGTCGAGCAGGAGCCCGGCCACCAGCGGCGAGAGGATCGCCCCGCCGCGACCGACGCCGATCCCCCAGCCGACCCCGGTGGCGCGCACCGAAGCGTCGTAGAGGCTCGGCGCCAGGGCATACAGGCCGGCCACGCAGGCGTTGGCGCAAAGCCCGATCAGCAGTCCCAGCGGCAAGGCCGCGCCGGGCAGCCCGGCGCTCAGCGAGAACAGCGCGAGCAGAGCGGCGGTAAGCAGCATGAACAGCGCCAGCACCCGTTCCAGGCGAAAGCGCGCGGCAAGCCCGCCGAGCAAGGCGGCACCGAAGATCCCGCCGATGCTCAGCAGGGTGCCGCCGGTGATGCCCTGGGCGGTGGACAGGCCGGCGGCGACCAGCAGCTTCGGCGTCCAGCTCATGATGAAGTAGAAGCCGAACATCACCAGGAAAAACAGCGCCCAGAGCAGCAGCGTGGTACGTCGCTGAGCAACGCAGAGCAACCGGGCGAGGCGGCTACCGTGCTCCGCTCCGCCGCCGGGCGGGCTCGGCAGTTCGGCGAGCGCCGCGCGGCCCAGGCGCCGGGCCAGCGCGTTGACCCGTTGCAACGCCCGCGGCGGCCGGCGCGCCAGGAGGAAGTCCAGCGACTCCGGCAGGCACAGGCAGACCAGCGGGATCACCGCCAGGGTCAGGCCAGCGCCGAAGACGAACACCGAGCGCCAGCCCCAGGCGCCGATCAGCCATACCGCGAGCAGTCCGCCAAGGGTCGCGCCGAGCGCGTAGCCGGTGGACTGCAGGCTTACCGCCAGGCCGCGCCAGCGGCGCGAGGCGTACTCGCTGGCGATCACGTTGCTGCTGGCGAGGATGCCGCCGATACCCAGTCCGGTCAGCCCGCGCAGCAACGCCAGTTGCCAGGCCGCCTGGCTCAGCGCCGAGGCGAGCATGCCCAGGCCCGACAGCGCCAGGCAGGCGAGGATCAGCGGGCGGCGCCCCCAGCGGTCGGCCCAGGGCGCGATGAACAGCGAGCCGGCGGCCATGCCGAAGAGGCCGGCGCTGAGCAGCAGGCCGATCTCGGCGCCGCCAAGGTTCCATTCGGCGGCCACCGAGGATGCGGTGAAGGCCATCACCAGCACGTCGAAGCCATCGATCAGGTTGAGCACGATGCACACAGCCACCGCCAGCCACTGGACCGGACGCATCGGTTCGTCGTCGAGAGCGCGGCGCAAGTCCCGGTTCATGGGCGGCCCTCCCCGAGCGGACAGGAAAGAAGCGACGGCGGGCGGGAGCGAGGCGCGGGAATGCAGGAATCCATCATCGGGAAGACCCTTTTTCTTGTTGTTGTAGGCACGGCAAGCGCAGGCACCCTGGCACCGTTGCGTCGATGCCGCAATCCTATTGGATCCATTTTGGCGACAAGAAAATGGATGGCCAGCGGATATCCCACTGTCAGCGAAATCCGAGAAAGGCTCTGGAACGAGATAATTTGGCAATTTATTCCTGAAGTTTTTTATGTGCGACTATCGAACAGATTATTTTTTGTACAGAAGCGGTTGACTTGGAAAAGTTGCCTCGCGAATCATTGGATCCAATTACAAAAACAACGAGAGGATCCGACGATGTTTCCGAAGAACGCCTGGTACGTGGCCTGCACCCCCGACGAACTGGCCGGCAAGCCGCTCGGCCGACGCATCTGCGACGAGCCGATGGTTTTCTACCGAGGCGAGGACGGCCGCGTGGCGGCCCTCGAGGATTTCTGCCCGCACCGTGGCGCGCCGCTGTCGCTGGGCTTCGTCGAGGACGGCGTGCTGGTCTGCGGCTACCACGGCCTGGCAATGGGCGAGGACGGTCGCACCCGCGCGATGCCCGGCCAGCGGGTCCGCGGCTTCCCCTGCATCCGTCGCTTCCCGGTGCAGGAACGGCACGGCTTCGTCTGGGTCTGGCCGGGCGCGGAAGAACAGGCCGACGCCGCGCTGATACCCCGCCTGGAATGGGCGGAAAGCCCCGATTGGGCCTATGGCGGCGGGCTGTACCACATCCACTGCGACTATCGTCTGATGATCGATAACCTGATGGACCTGACCCACGAGACCTATGTCCATGCGTCCAGCATCGGCCAGAAGGAAATCGACGAGGCCGCGCCAACCACGCGGGTGGAAGGCGACGAGGTGATCACCAGCCGCCACATGCAGAATGTCATGGCCCCGCCGTTCTGGCGCATGGCTCTGCGCGGCAACGGCCTGGCCGACGACGTGGCGGTGGACCGCTGGCAGATCTGCCGCTTCACGCCGCCCAGCCACGTGCTGATCGAGGTCGGCGTGGCCCACGCCGGCCACGGCGGCTACCAGGCGCCGGCGGAGCGCAAGGCGGCGAGCATCGTGGTCGACTTCATCACCCCGGAGAGCGCCACTTCCATCTGGTACTTCTGGGGCATGGCGCGCAACTTCCAGGCCCACGACCAGGCGCTCACCGAGAGCATTCGCGAAGGCCAGGGAAGGATCTTCGGCGAAGACCTGGAAATGCTCGAAAGCCAGCAGCGCAACCTGCTGCGCCATCCACGGCGCGACCTGCTGAAACTGAACATCGACGCCGGCGGCGTGCAGGCCCGGCGCATCATCGAGCGCCTGCTGGCGGACGAGCGCCAGGCCGCCGCCCCCAACCGCGCCCAGGCCTGACGGGAGCCTTCGCCATGATCGAGGTCATCGTCGGCGCCATCCGCCTGGAGGCGCAGGATATCCACAGCTTCGAACTGTTCCGGGCCGACGGGGCGGCCCTGCCGTCCTTCGAGCCGGGCGCACACATCGACCTGCACCTGCCCAACGGCCTGGTCCGCCAGTACTCCCTCTGCGGCCCCGCCGAACGGCCGCGCCACTACCGTATCGCCGTACTCCGCTGCCGCGACTCGCGCGGCGGCTCGGCCACGCTGCACGCCGAACTGCGGGTCGGCCAGCGGCTGCGCATCGGCGAGCCGCGCAATCTCTTCCCGCTGTCGCCGGAGCCCGGTCCGCGTCTGCTGTTCGCCGGCGGCATCGGCATCACGCCGCTGCTGGCGATGGCCGAACGCCTGGCCCGCGATGGCGCCGACTTCCAGTTGCACTACTGCGCGCATTCCGCCGAGCGCGCGGCCTTCGTCGACTACCTTGGCCGGTGCGCCTTCGCCGACCGCGTGCACTGCCACTTCGACCACGGCGAAAGCAGCCGGCGCGCGGACCTTCGCGCCCTGCTGGCGACCAGTCCGCGCGACGCCCAGCTATACCTTTGCGGGCCGGCGGGCTTCATGCAGTGGATCGAAGAAAGCGCCCGCGAACTGGGCTGGGAAGCAAGCCGCTTGCATCGCGAGCACTTCGCCGCCGCGCCACGAGACGCCAGTGCGGACGGCACCTTCGAAGTGCAGTTGGCGAGCAACGGAGCGCTGATCCGGGTCGCCGCCGGGCAGACCGTGCTGGCGGCCCTGCGCGAAGCCGGGGTGGACCTGCCGGCCTCCTGCGAGCAGGGCATCTGCGGCACCTGCCTGACCCGCGTGCTGGACGGCGAGCCGGAGCATCGCGACCTCTACCTCAGCGAAGAGGAGCAGGCCGCCAACGATTGCTTCACGCCCTGCTGTTCGCGTTCGCGCAGCCCACGGCTGGTGCTGGATCTCTAGTCGGCGGCGACGTCGCCGTGAAGCACGGTGACACCCTGCCGCGCCGGATCGAAGTAGTCGGCGTAGCGCAGGGTCGCGTTGGCGTGCTCGCGCATGATCGCCTCGGCGCGCGCCCCCTGGCCGTTGACCAGCGCGTCGACCACCGCGTGGTGCTGCATGTGGGCGAAGTTGAAACGGCGGAATTCCTGCTCGAGATTGTCGCGATCCACCGCCAGGGCGCTCACCGAGGCGAACGGCAGGTGGTCGTTGCGCGCCAGCGCCACGGCGATCGCCGGGTTGCCGCTGGCCTCGATGATGGTGCGGTGGAAACGCATGTTCATGCGCTGGTAGCGCTCCAGCTCCTCCAGCAGGACCTGGCCGTTGGCGAACAATCGGTCGCCCTCGGCCAGGCATTCCTCCAGGGTCGCCCGTGCCTCGGCGGACAGCCCGCGCTCGGCCGCCTGGCGTGCCGCCAGGCCTTCCAGAACGCCGCGCACCTCGACCGCGCCGGCGATATCCTCGCGGGTCACCGCGCGCACCCTGTAGCCGCGCCCGGTCTTGCACAGCAGGCCTTCCTGCTCGAGGGTACGCAGGGCGATGCGCACCGGCATGCGCGAGACCTGCAGGCGTTCGGCGGTGGGAATCTCGACGATGCGCTCGCCGGCGGCGAGTTCGCCGGAAGCGATCAGCTTGCGTAGCTCGGCCAGCACGCGTTGGCCCGGTTTGCTCATGGAATTCGCTTATTCGATCGGGACGACCGGGGCATCATAGCGTGCCCCGGCCGCCTCCGCCGGTCAGCTTTCGCGGTGGATGGCGAAGCCGGCCCAGGACTGGCTCACCGGCATGATCTCGAGGCTGTTGATGTTCAGGTGGGCGGGCTGGTTCATGATCCAGAAGATGGTCTCGGCGATGTCTTCCGGCTGGATCGGATGGGCTCCGGCGTAAGTCTTGTCGTAGCGCGCCTGGTCGCCGCCGAAGCGGACCAGGGAGAACTCGCTCTCGCACAACCCCGGCTCGAGGTTGGTCACGCGCACCCCGGTGCCCTGCAGGTCGCAACGCAGGTTCAGGGAGAATTGCTCGACGAAAGCCTTGGTGCCGCCGTAGACATGGCTACCCGGATAGGGCCACTTGCCGGCCACCGAACCCAGGTTGACGATGCTCGCCCCGACGCCGTGGGCGATCAGCCGCGGCAGCAGCAGGCGCGTGCTGTAGAGCAGGCCCTTGATGTTGGTGTCGACCATGGTGTCCCAGTCGTCCAGGTCGCAGGACTGCGCCGGGTCGGTGCCCAGCGCCAGGCCGGCGTTGTTGATCAGGCCGCGCAGGGTGGCGAACTCTTCCGGCAGGTTGTCCACGGCCGCGCTCATCGCCGCGCGGTCGCGCACGTCCAGGGTCAGCGGCAACACCCGGGTCTTCGCCGAAAGCTCACCGGCCAGGGCTTGCAGACGCTCCTCGCGACGGCCGGTGAGCACCAGCGACCAGCCGGCCTCGGCGAAACGACGGGCGCAGGCTTCGCCGAAGCCTGAGGTGGCGCCGGTGATGAACAGGGTGGACGACATGGGCATCTCCTCGTACGGGGCGGAAAAACGATGTCCGGGGATTCTAGAGCCTCGCCGTGCCCGGTTGGCCATACAGTTGCGCACGAGTTTGCCGAGGCGTCTGCTCAAAAAACGACCAACCTCGCGGAACCCGCACCGTGCCTGGGCCGCAGCGAACAGCCACCAACTTGTCCACAGGGCGTCGCACAGTTTTCCTGAACAACTGTGGCAGCGGGATGACCACGCGTTGGGGATAAGTACCTGGCGCGAGCGCTGTTCATTTTCTGACCAGCCACGCATAACCCTCGCCGATTCAGGGGTTTGGCGGTTCTTACCCACCTTATCCACAAGCCCCCGCACAGAAATCCTGAACAACCTCAGGCGGCGTTATCCACAACCCGGCGCGCGGCGACCAGGTCCTCCAGCGCATAACCCACCGACTTGAACAGGGTGATTTCCCCGGGATCGCCGCGCCGCCCTGCCCCGCTCAGCAAGTCGCGCAGTTCGGTGGATATCGCCTCGCGCCCGATGGCGCCTTCGGCGATCGCCTGCAACAGGTCGCCGGCCTCTTCCAGCGCGCCTGCGCGGGTATCCACCACGACCCGCGCGCGCGCCACCGCCAGGGCGTCGGTCTCGCGCATGGACGGCAGGAAGGCGCCGACCAGGTCGAGATGGACGCCCGGCTTCAGCCATGCGCCGCGCACCAGCGCTTCGCGGGAGGTGGTAACGCAACTGACGCAGTCGGCCGCCTCCACCGCCGCGCGCAACCCGTCGGCCGCTCGCGCCGGGTAGCCCTCCTCGCGCAGCCGGGCGGCCAGCGCGGCGGCCTTGGCCGGATCGCGGCCCCAGATGTCGATGTGGCGATAGTCGCGCACGCAGGCGTGGGCCCGCACCATGTGCGCAGCCAGGGTTCCGCAGCCGACCACCAGCAGGCGCCGCGCATCGTCCCGCGCCAGGTAGTCGGCGGCCAGCGCCGAGCTGCAGGCGGTACGCCGGGCGGTCAGCTCCGAAGCCTCCAGCAACGCCAGTGGGCGACCGTCTTCGCCGTCGAACAGAGCGAACACCGCGGCCACCGCCGGCAGGCCACGCGCCCCATTGCCAGGGAACACCGTCACCAGTTTCACGCCGATCCCCGCGCCGGCTTGCCACACCGGCATCTGTAGCAGCGAGGCCTGCGCCGGCAAGGCATGGCAGTTGCGCAGCGGCGCGCTGCAAGGCTTGGCCAGGCCGATGCGCAACGCCTCGATCAGTTGTGGATAAGCCAGGCGCTCGGCGACCTCGGCGTTGCTGAAAAAGCGCAGGCTGTGCATAAGTCGAGTTTCCTCCGTGGCTCCAGGGCAGCGCCCGCCCCGGCGGCCAGGCAGCCGGGGCGGGGCGTGCTCAATGTCCGCCGAGATAGGCGTTGCGCACCTCCTGGTTGCCGAGCAGTTCTTCGCCGCTGCCGCTCATGCGGATTTCCCCGGTGACCATCACGTAGGCGCGGTCGGAGAGCTTCAGCGCATGGTTGGCGTTCTGCTCGACGAGGAAGATGGTCATGCCGCTCCTGGCCAGCTCGCGCAGGGTCTGGAAGATCTGCTTGACCACGATCGGCGCCAGGCCCAGGGAGGGCTCGTCGAGCAACAGCAACTTCGGCCGGCTCATCAGCGCGCGGGCGATGGCGAGCATCTGCTGCTCGCCGCCGGACATGGTCATGGCGCGCTGGTTGCGCCGCTCCTTCAGGCGCGGGAACAGCTCGAACATGCGCTGCATGTCCTCCTCGGCGTGGTCCATGCCGATGGGAATGGTACCCATCAGCAGGTTTTCCTCGACGCTCATGTCGGGGAACACCCGGCGTCCTTCCGGCGACTGCGCGATGCCGTTGGACGCCACGTAGTGCGCCGACTTCTGGCGGATGTCCTGGCCGCGATAGAGGATCTGCCCGGCCGCCGCGCGCGGCTGGCCGAAGATCGACATCAACAGCGTCGACTTGCCCGCGCCGTTGGCGCCGATCAGGCTCACCGTCTCGCCCTCGTTGACCTGCAGCGAGACCTTCTTCAGCGCCTGGATCGGCCCGTAGAACACGTCCACCTCACGGAATTCCAGCAACGCCGCGCTCATGACAGCTCCTCTTCGTCGGCACCGAGATAGGCGGCGATCACCTTCTCGTCATGGCGGATCTGTTCGGGGTTGCCACGGGCGATCACGTCGCCGTGGTCGAGTACGATGATGTGGTCGGAGATGTTCATCACCATGCCCATGTCATGCTCGATCAGCAGTACGGTGATCCCGTGGTGGTCGCGCAGGTAGCGGACGATGTTGCTCAGGGCGTGGGTCTCGGCCGGGTTGAGGCCGGCGGCCGGTTCGTCCAGGCAGATGAGTTCCGGCCGCGTGCACATGGCCCGGGCGATCTCCAGGCGCCGCTGCTGGCCGTAGGACATCTCGCCGGCCAGGCGGTTGGCGCAGTCCACCAGGTCGACCACCTCCAGCCAGTAGAACGCGTGGTCCAGCGCCTCGCTCTCGGCGCGGCGATAGCCGGGAGTGTTGAGGATGCCGGCGAGCAGGTTGCGGTTGACGAACATGTGCTGCGCCACCAGCAGGTTCTCCACCACCGACATGTCCTTGAACAGGCGGATGTTCTGGAAGGTCCGCGCCAGCCCGGCGCGGTTCACCAGGTGGGTGCCGCCGAACATCTTGTAGTAGAGGCGACTGCCCAGTTGCGGCGGCTTGACGAAGTCGTCCAGCTGGAACGGCTCGCCGAGCACCTGGATGACGTCCGTGGTGCGCCCCTGGGTGTTGAGCAGGATGTTGCCGCCGGTGGCCTTGTAGAAGCCGGTGAGACAGTTGAACACGGTGGTCTTGCCGGCGCCGTTGGGGCCGATCAGCGCGGTGATCGAACCGCGCTCGACGTCGAGGTTGACGTCGTTGAGCGCCTTGATGCCGCCGAAGTGCATCATCAGGTGCTCGACGCTGAGGATCTTGTCGCTCATGGCGCCACCCCCTTGCGCGGGGCGAAGCCCACCCGGCTGATGCGGATCAGCCCGCGCGGCCGCCAGATCATCATCACCACCATGAGTATCCCGAGCAGCAGCACGCGGATGTCGGCGAAGCTGCGCAGCAGCTCCGGCGCCACGGTGAGGACGAAGGCGGCGATCACCACCCCGACCGTCGAGCCCATGCCGCCGAGCACGACGATGGCGAGGATCAGCGCCGACTCGAAGAAGTTGAACGAGGACGGGTTGACGAAGCCCTGGTAGCTGGCGAAGAACACCCCGGCCAGTCCCGCGGTGGAGGCGCCGAGCATGAACGCCGAGAGTTTCACCAGCACATGGTTGAGGCCCATCGCGCGACAGGCGATCTCGTCCTCGCGCAGCGCCTCCCAGGCGCGCCCGACCGGCATCCGGGTCAGCCGGTGCTTGATGTAGAGCACCAGCAGCACGACCAGGAACAGCACCACGTAGATGAACAGGAACTTCATGTTGGGGTTGTAGGCGATGCCGAGGAACTCGTGGATCGGCACCCCGCCATCCTTGGCCCGGCGGCCGAACTCCAGGCCGAGGAAGGTCGGCGCCGGCGCCGGCATGCCGTTCGGCCCGCCGGTGAAGGACAGCCAGTTGTTCAGTACCAGGCGGATGATCTCGCCGAAGCCCAGGGTGACGATCGCCAGGTAGTCGCCATGCATGCGCAACACCGGGAAGCCGAGGATCGCCCCGGCCACCGCGGCGGTCAGCGCGGCCAGCGGCAGGACGGTCCAGAAGCCCAGGCCGAGGTACTGGTAGCCCAGCGCCAGGCCATAGGCGCCAATGGCGTAGAAGGCCACGTAGCCGAGGTCGAGCAGCCCGGCGAGGCCGACCACGATGTTCAGGCCCAGGCCCAGCAGCACGTAGATCAGGCCGAGGATGACCACCGCCAGCAGGTACTTGCTGGCGAAGAACGGGAAGATCACCGCGGCCACCAGGATCAGCGGCACGATCCAGCGCAAGCGGGTCTTGTAGCCCGGCGGCAGGACGTGGACGCCGCTGCCAGCCCCCTCGAAGCGCTCCAGCACGGCGCGCCCGCCGCGGGTCTGCAGGTAGAGGCTGAGCAGGAAGCGCCCGGCCATCACGATCGCGATGATCCAGCCGACCCGCTCGTAATGCAGGTTGAAGCCGTAGCCGTCGAGGACCACGCCGACGATGGGGCCGAACACCACCAGGGCGATCAACCCGGAGAGCACGGCATCGAGGACGCACTGCTTGAGATCGATGGAAGTCTCGTTGCTCATCGTCGTCCCCTTACACCTTGGCGATCTGCGGGCGGCCGAGCAGGCCCTGGGGACGGAAGATCAGGATCAGTACCAGCAACGAGAAGGCGAACACGTCCTTGTAGTCGGTGTTGACCATCCCCGAGAACTGCGCCTCGGCCACTCCCAGCACCAGGCCGCCGAGCATCGCCCCGGGCAGCGAGCCGATGCCGCCGAGCACCGCCGCGGTGAACGCCTTGATGCCGATGATGAAGCCGGCGTAGAAGTCGAAGGTGCCGTAGTTCATGGTGATCAGCACCCCGGCCAGGGCGGCCATCGCCGCGCCGATGACGAACACGTAGGAGATCACCCGGTCGGTGTTGATCCCCAGGATCGAAGCCATCTTGCGGTCCTGCTGGGTCGCCCGGCACATGCGCCCGAGCTTGGTGTAGCGGATCACGTAGGTCAGCACCGCCATGCCGATCAGCGAAGCGATCAGGATGAACAGCTTGGTGTAGGTGAGCTGGACGAAACCGTCGCCGACGTGGAATTTCAGGGCGCCGTCGAGCAGGGTCGGGATCCCCTGCTGGCGCGGTCCCTGCGCCACCTGCACGTAGTTCTGCAGGATCAGCGACATGCCGATCGCCGAGATCAGCGGCGCCAGGCGCGTGGAGTTGCGCAGCGGCTTGTAGGCGATGCGCTCGATCACCCAGCCGTAGGTGCAGGTCACCAGCACGGTGAACAGCAAGGTGCCGAGGATCAGCAGCGGGAAGTTCTGCAGGCCGAAGAAGGCCAGCAGGGCAAGGGCGATGGCCGACAGGTAGGCGGAGATCATGTACACCTCGCCGTGGGCGAAGTTGATCATGCCGATGATGCCGTAGACCATGGTGTAGCCGATGGCGATGAGGCCGTAGACCGAGCCGAGGGTCAGCCCGTTGATCATTTGCTGGAGGAAGATGCCGTCCATTTTTCAGTCTCTTCAGGGCGAATCGCGACGGCCTTTGTAAGGCGCGCCGGCGCTCGCCGGTGAAAGCGGACGGGTGCTACTGAAACGGCCCCGGATCGCGGGACTCCAGACCGACCACACGCAGACGTCTTCGGTGAATCCGCACTACGGCGGCAAGCACGGGCGAGCACTTCAGCAGCTCCCGGACTTACCCATGCGCCGGGCCTGTGCCCGGCGCATGGCGGTCGAGCGCGATCAGGGCAACTGGTGGTACTTGCCCTTGTCGTCCCACTCGTAGACCACGTAGTCGGAGACTTTCAGGTCGCCCTTCTTGTCCCATTCCTTCTTGCCCATCACGGTCTGCACCGGATGCGACTTCAGCCACTCGGCGGCCTTGGCCGGATCGTTGGCGCCGGCGCCGTTGAAGGCCGCCGCCAGGGACTGGATCGAGGCGTAGGAGTAGAGGGTGTAGCCTTCCGGCTCGAAACCGCCGGCACGGAATTTCTCCACCACCGCCTTGCCGTCGGGGATCAGCCGCGGGTCGGCGCCGAAGGTCATCAGCACGCCCTTGACGTACTGCGGACCGCCGGCGGTGGTCGCCAGTTCGTCGGTGACCACGCCGTCGTCGGACATGAACTTGGCGGTCAGTCCCTGTTCGCGCATCTGCCGTACCAGCGGACCGGCTTCCGGATGCAGGCCGCCGAAGTAGACGACCTCGGCACCGGAGGCGCGGATCTTGGTGACCAGCGCGTTGAAGTCCTTCTCGCCGCGAGTCAGGCCCTCGTAGAGAACCTCTTTCACGCCGAGCTTGTTCAGTTGCGCCCTGGTGGCGTCCGCCAGGCCCTGGCCGTAGGTGTCCTTGTCATGGATCACCGCGACCTTCTTGGCCTTGAGCACGTTGACGATATAGTCGCCGGCGACCACGCCCTGCTGGTCGTCGCGGCCGCACATGCGGAACATCCCGGAGAGTCCGCGCTCGGTGACCTGCGGGTTGGTGGAACCGGGGGTGATGGCGATGATCCCGGCCTCGTCGTAGACCTCGGATGCGGGGATGGTCGAAGAAGAGCAGAAATGGCCGACCACGGCGATGGCCTTGTCCTGGTCCACCAGGCGGTTGGCCACGGCCACGGCCTGCTTCGGTTCGCAGGCGTCGTCGGCCTTGACCAGCTTGATCTTCTCGCCGTTGATCCCACCCGCCGCGTTGATGTCTTCCGCCGCCTGGGACGCGCCGCGCCAGTATTGCTCGCCGAAGGAGGCGTTGGCGCCGGTATGCGGTCCGGCCACGCCGATCACGACGTCGGCCAGCGCATGCGTGGAAAGACCCATCACGGACGAAACCGCGAGAGCCAGGATGCCTTTTCTGAACAGCTTCTTGGACATGGGGTGTTGCTCCTGAGGATGATGTTGGCGCTCGTAACTACGATGTTGTTGTTGTGTTTCGCTCAACAGGCAGAGCAAGCGGCGTGCCATTCGTTTTTTTCCTGAGTGGCCGGCCACAAGAACTTTAGCCCTCCTTTCCGTTTTTATCTTTGTTATTGGAAATCAGTCATTTAGGCATTTCTCCGAATCCCCTTCGGAGAGCTACAGCCCAGGCCTCACAAGGCCTGAACCGATCCTAGGAATAACTCTACAACGATATTGAAGCGGTTAGAAACTGCACGTCACTGGTGCGCTGCACGCACTAATTGAGGTCCTCTTTTTCAATGAAAGTGCAGGACAGAGCGGTTTTTAAAATTAATATGAACATGAACTTCCCGGGATTCGGTACTTGGCGGAAAAAGTCGATTCGAATACGACATGGACATATCCGTGAGCGACGCCACGTTCGGCGCAAAGCGCTGTGACGGATTCGTCATAAGCCAGCGAATGCTCTATCGCGAGACTTGCCGGCAGTAATAAGCGTCGCGCGGCACTCCGGCAAGCGAGCTTTCCTCCCCACGTCATTCCGTTTATTCATATAACGCGTTCCGCCCGCTCCACCCGCGCCAGGAAACCCGCCATGCTGAACAAACGCCGCCTGCCGTCGATGACCGCCCTGCAATGCTTCGAAGCGGTAGCCCGGCACCTGAGCTTCACCCGCGCCGCCGAAGAGTTGAGCCTGACCCAGAGCGCCATGAGCAAGCAGGTCGCGCAACTCGAGGAGCAACTGCAGCACGCCCTGTTCCGCCGGGTGCGCAAGCGCTTGCAACTGACCCCGGCCGGCGAGCTGTACCTGGCCGAGGTACGACGCATCCTGCAACAGGTAGAGCTGTCCACCCGCTTCCTGCTTTCCTACGGCGGCGAGACCGAAGTGCTGCGAGTGGCGACCCCGCCGACCTTCGGCGCGCGCTGGCTGATCCCGCAACTGAACGGCTGGCGCCACCGCCACCCGAACATCCACCTCGACCTGCGCCAGGAACTGGAACCGGACGACCTGCGCCAGGGCCATTGCGACCTGGCGTTCTTCTTCGGCCCCGGCACCCTGCCGGGCGCCGAGTGCATCCGCCTGTTCGGCGAACAACTGGTGGCGGTCTGCGCGCCATCCCTGCTGCCGGCCGGCGGACTGGACGAACCGACCCAACTGGCGGGGCTGGTGCTGCTGCAGAACGCCAGCCGCGCGGAGGCCTGGCACGACTGGTTCGCCAGCCTGGAGCGAAATTGCCAGGGTTGCTACCACGGTCCACGCTTCGACACCTTCTACATGTGCATCCGCGCCGCCCAGGCCGGTTGCGGGGTAGCCCTGCTACCGCGCTTCCTGGTCGAGGAGGAACTCGCCGAAGGCAAGCTGGCGATCGCCTGGCCGCACGCCCTGCCCAGCCAGGAGGCCTACTACCTGGCCTATCCCGAGCATGCCGCGGAAGTCCCCAAGGTGCGCCATTTCATCGAGTGGATGGTAGAGCGCCTGGAGCAGGAGCAACCCTCAGCGGGCCCCCGCCAGACGCGCCACGGCCCGGTTTGACGTTTCCGCTGCGCGGAACCATCTTTACTCTCACTCGGTTCACCTCGGAACGTCCCATGCTCACTGGCGTCACGGTTCGAATCCGCCTGCTGGTCCTGGCGCTGCTACCGCTGACGATGCTCGTCACGGTCATCGCGATGGCGCTGGCCAACGCCAGTCGACTCGATGCCAGCTTCCAGGACCTTTTCAACAACCGGATGAAGCCCATCAGCCAGCTCAAGATCGTCGCCGACGCCGTTGCGGTCAGCGTGGTCGACGCCCTGCACAAGTACCGTGCGGGGGTCTTCGATGAAGAGCGCCTGCAGCAGGAGTTGAGTGGGGCGCTGTCGCGCATCGAGAAGTCGTGGGCCGACTATTCCGCAGACCACCGGACTGCCGCCGAGAAGGAAATCATCGAGTCGCTGGTCCCCACCCTGGAACGGGTCAAGCGGATGACCCTGGCATACGGCGAGCAGGCCAGGGCCGGAAGCCTGCGAAACGTCGAGGCCGGCACGTTCAATCGCGAGATGTATGGTGCGTTCGATCCGCTGGGAACCGCGCTGTCGACGCTGATCGACCTGCAGCTCAGTGAAGGCGCCAAGCTCAACGAGCAGATGGAGAAACGCTACGACTCCATGCGCACCACCTTCCTGCTCATCGGCGCCGCAGCCCTGGTCCTCATCGTCGCCGCGGCCTGGTTCATCAGCCTGTCGATCATGCGCCCGCTTTCCGATCTGCGCGGGGTGATCCGCCGCGTGCAGGACTCCTCGAATCTCACGCTCCGCGCCGATGCGCGCGGGCGCGACGAAGTGTCCGATACGGCGCGCGCCTTCAATATGATGCTGGAAAGCCAGCAGGCGCTGCTTCGGCATCTCGCCGAGACAGCCAGGAAGCTCACCATCACCTCGGACGAGATGAGTGCCATCAGCAACCAGGTCAGCCATGTCGCCACGTCCCAGGGCGACCAGACCGACATGGTCGCCACGGCGGTACACCAGATGAGCATGGCGGTCCAGGACGTGGCGCGGAACGCCCAGGCCGCCGCAGCCAGCGCGGAATCGGCGAACAGCGAGGCGCACACCGGAACCGGACTCGTGCATGCGAACCTCGACGCCATCCAGGGCCTGTCGGTCATGGTCGGAGAGGCGGGAGCCGTCATCGACACGCTACGCAACAAGACCGAGGAAATCAGCACCGTTCTGGAAGTCATCCAGAACATCGCCCAGCAAACCAACCTGCTCGCCCTCAATGCCGCGATAGAAGCCGCACGGGCGGGCGAGGCCGGACGCGGGTTCGCGGTGGTCGCCGATGAAGTGCGCAGCCTGGCCACCAATACGCACAAGGCCACCGAAACCATCCGCGAGATGATCGAAGCCCTGCAGGCAGGCGCCAGCAGCGCGGTCAGCGTGATGCAGCAGTCACGCGAGCAGGCCCAGGTCAGCGTCCAGCGCGCCCACGAGGCGGGAAAGGCGCTCGGTCTCATCGCCCAGGCGGTCGAAGGTATCGCCCAGAGCAACGCGCAGATATCCACGGCGACGGAAGAACAGACCGCCACCGCGAGCGAGGTCAGCCAGAACATCGACTCGCTCAATGCCAGCATCGGCGAAGTCGCCGAGGGCGCGGTGAAGACCTCCACCTCCAGTGTCGAGCTGGCGAAGCTGGCAAACGGACTGGAGCAGCAGATCCAGCGCTTCACCGTCTAGCAAGCGCGGCAGGGAGCGGCCTCACCGGCCCTGCCGCACCCGTTTGTCAGGACGCCAGCAGGCTGCGGTCGAAAACGAAGGCGCCGCCCGGCTTCGGGGTGAAATGCAGGACGTGTTGCGGGCGCCCCATGGGCGGACGCTGGCGTTCGCCGGTGTCCTCGACCCAGCCAGCCTCCTTCATCCGCTCCAGGCGCCCGCGCAGGCTGGAATGCTGGACTTCCTGGCCGATGGCGCACTCGAAGGCCTTCAGCGCCTCGGCCACGGTGAAGCGCGGCGCCAGCAGGAACAGCGGCAGGGCGCTGTACACCGACTTGCTCGCCAGGCGCTCGCAGGCCTGCTGTACCAGTTGGGCGTGGTCGAACGGCAGGGCGAAGCGCTCGCTGCGAACGTCGCGCAGCGGCACGAAGTCGAGGTCGTCGTCCTCCACCCGGGTGTCCGGACCGACCAGCACCAGGTAGAACACGCTCAGCGACCAGCCGCGCGGGTCGCGTACCGCGTTGCCGACCGTGGCCACCTGCTCGATGTAGGCCGGCTCCAGCCGCGCCTTGTCGCGCAGGGCGCGCACCGCCGCGTCGTCGAGGCTGTGGTCGGCGCTGCGGCCGTTGACCAGCACGCCGGGCAAGGCCCACTGGCCGGCGAAAGGCGCCTGGGCGCGGCGGATCAGCAACAGCTCCAGTCCGTGCCCGGGGTTCAGGCGCAACGCCACGATATCCACGCTGGCCAATACTTCCGCTGAACTCATCGTCACTCCTCTCTTCAGCCCGCCTGGCGTTCGCCGCCATAGCAGTGCAGTTCGTCCTTCACTTCCGGCAGGCACCAGGCCTCCGGTACCGCCAGCCCTTCACGCAGGCGCTGGCGGATCATCGAGCTGTGCAGCGGCAGCCGCTCCTCCGCCACCAGCCGGCCGAAGCGCCAGCACAATTCGGCGGCGCGTTCGAAGCGCGGCAGCTCCGCCTCGTTGTCGGCGCCGATCAGCAGGGCGATCCGCGGTGACGCCAGGCCGCTACGCGCGGCCAGCGCTTCCAGCAGGTCGATGCTGTAGACCGCCGGACGATCAGGCATCAATCCTGCTTCGATCGGTTCGCAATACACCCGCCGCGGATCGATCCGCCGGGCCAGCCGCGCCAGCCAGCGGCAGCGCAGCTCGAAATCGCCCATGCGCTTGCCGAAGGCGTGGCGGTGGCTCGGCACCAGGGCGACCCGTTCGGCGCAAAGCAGCGCCCGGCGGATCACCGACTCATGGCCGGGGTGCGGCGGGTCGAACGCCCCACCGTAGACCGCGAGGGCGAAGTCGGGGGCGCGTCCGCCGCTCATCCCGGCAGGCAGTCGGCGAATCCGGGAACTTATTTCATCACGCATAGAAAATACCTTCCACTGCGAAATTTTGTAGTACAAGTGCTTGACGACTTATTTCACGTGATGAATTATGTACCCACATTCAGCCCCAACCCGTCAAGCGGAGGCTTCCATGAATCGTCCCAGCAAGATCGCCAGCTTCGATGTCGACGCCCAGAAAGGCTTCACCCCGCTGTGCCCGGACGAACTGCCGGTGCCCGGCGGCGACGCCATCGGCGCCGCCCTCAACCAACTGGCCAGCCGCGCCGCGCTGCGCCTGGGCAGCAAGGACGCGCACAGCCCGAAGGCTGCCTGGGTAGTGGAAAGCGCCGAGCAGATGCTGCGGCCGCTGGCCTATCCGGATGCCGACCTGACCTGGGTGAGCCACTGCGTACCGGGTACGCCGGGTTTCGAGCTGCTCGACGAACTGCCGCGGCCGATCGACTACGACTTCTTCGTCTGGAAGGGCGTGGAGCCGGACCTGCATCCCTACGGCGCCTGCTACCACGATCTGGCGGAACGCCGCAGCACCGGGGTCATCGAATACCTGAGGCAGAATGGCGTGAGCCATGTGCTGGTGGGTGGCCTGGCGCTGGACTACTGCGTGAAGAACACCGCCCTGCAACTGCGCCGCGCCGGTTTCGAGGTGCTGCTCTACCTGCCCGCCTGCCGGGCCATCGCCGAGGACACCGCGCAGCGGGCCTGCGACGAGATGCGCGACGCCGGGGTGATCCTCTGCGCCGACCTGGAACGACTGGATAGCGCCCTCGCCGGCGCCGACAAGGAGAAGTGAACATGGCCGAAAGCGTCTTTGCCGAGCGCATCGTGCAGAACCTGCTCGATACCGATTTCTACAAGCTGACCATGATGCAGGCGGTGCTGCACAACTACCCCAACGCCGAAGTGGAGTGGGAATTCCGCTGCCGCAACGCCGAGGACCTGCGTCCGTACCTGGCGGAGATCCGCTACCAGATCGAGCGCCTCGCCGAAGTCGAGGTAACCGCCGACCAGCTCGCCTTCCTCGAACGCATCCCGTTCATGAAGCCGGACTTCATCCGCTTCCTCAGCCTGTTCCGCTTCAACCTGCGCTACGTGCACACCGGCATCGAGGATGGCCAACTGGCAATCCGCCTGCGCGGCCCATGGCTGCACGTGATCCTCTTCGAGGTGCCGCTGCTGGCCATCGTCAGCGAGGTGCGCAACCGTTATCGCTACCGCGAGGTGGTCCTGGAACAGGTCGGCGAGCAGCTCTATCGCAAGCTCGACTGGCTCTCCGCCCAGGCCAGCAGCGAGGAACTCGCGGAATTCCAGGTCGCCGACTTCGGCACCCGCCGGCGCTTCTCCTACCGCACCCAGGAGGAAGTGGTGCATATCCTCAAGCGCGACTTCCCCGGGCGCTTCGTCGGCACCAGCAACGTGCACCTGGCCCGCGAGTACGACCTCAAGCCGATCGGCACCATGGCCCACGAATGGCTGATGGCCCATCAGCAACTCGGCCCGCGGCTGGTCGACAGCCAGCAAGCGGCGCTGGACTGCTGGGTCCGCGAGTACCGCGGACAGCTCGGCATAGCCCTGACCGACTGCATTACCATGGATGCCTTCCTCGACGACTTCGACCTGTACTTCGCCAAGCTCTTCGACGGCCTGCGCCACGATTCGGGCGACCCGCTGGCCTGGGCGGAGAAAGCCATCGCCCACTACCGCCGCCTGGGTATCGACCCGCTGAGCAAGACCCTGGTGTTCTCCGACGGGCTGGACATGCCCAAGGCGTTGCAGCTGTTCCGCGCGCTACGTGGCAAGATCAACGTCAGCTTCGGCATCGGCACCAACCTGACCTGCGACATCCCGGGGGTCGAGCCGATGAACATCGTCCTGAAGATGACGGCCTGCAACGGCCATCCGGTGGCGAAGTTATCCGACGCCCCGGGCAAGACCCAATGCCGCGACGAGAACTTCGTCGCCTACCTCCGCCACGTCTTCAACGTGCCGGCCTAATCCTTTCGCACCTAACGGGAGCCCGAACATGCAACAGATCCAACGCGACATCGCCCAAGCCCTGCAGGTCCAGCCGCCGTTCCAGTCGGAGGCCGACGTGCAGGCGCAGATCGCCCGGCGCATCGCCTTCATCCAGCAGTGCCTGAAGGATTCCGGGCTGAAGACCCTGGTGCTGGGGATCAGCGGCGGCGTCGACTCGCTCACCGCCGGCCTGCTGGCCCAGCGCGCCGTCGAGCAACTGCGCGAGCAGACCGGCGACCAGGCCTACCGCTTCATCGCCGTGCGCCTGCCCTACCAGGTGCAGCAGGACGAGGCCGATGCCCAGGCCTCGCTGGCGACCATCCGCGCCGACGAAGAGCAGACCGTCAACATCGGTCCGTCGGTGAAAGCCCTGGCGGAACAGCTGGAGGCCCTGGAAGGACTCGAGCCGGCGAAGAGCGACTTCGTCATCGGCAATATCAAGGCGCGCATCCGCATGGTCGCCCAGTACGCCATCGCCGGCGCCCGCGGCGGCCTGGTGATCGGCACCGACCATGCTGCCGAGGCGGTCATGGGGTTCTTCACCAAGTTCGGCGACGGCGCCTGCGACCTGGCTCCGCTCAGCGGCCTGGCCAAGCATCAGGTACGCGCCCTCGCCCGCGCCCTCGGCGCTCCGGAGAACCTGGTGGAGAAGATCCCCACCGCCGACCTCGAGGACCTGCGCCCCGGCCATCCGGACGAGGCTTCCCACGGCGTCACCTATGCCGAGATCGACGCCTTCCTGCACGGCCAGCCGCTGCGCGAGGAAGCTGCGCGGGTGATCGTCGACACCTACCACAAGACCCAGCACAAGCGCGAACTGCCGAAGGCGCCCTGAGCCTCCCGGTCCGTGCGGCAGGCCCGTCGTCGACGGGCCTTTGTCGCGGGCGGGAATGTGCCTGTCGCAACCAGGTCTTCAAGTCCGCGCGGCGGCGCGCTAGAAGGAAGCTGTATCCCTGCGAAGGCCAGCCATGCGCACCCGTCTCCCCGCCCTGCTCCTCGGTGTCCTGCTGGCCGGCCAGGCCTGCGGACACACATCCCCGCTGCTCGCGCCGGTACGGCAGATCCACGCCTTCGGCGACAGCTATTCGGACAACGGCGAAAGCCAGCGACTGACCCGCGAGATGCTCGCCAAGGGCATCGCCGGCGCCCAGGCATTGCCCGGCGAAGTCTACTGGCAGGGCCGCTGGAGCAACGGCCCGACCGCCGTCGAGGTGCTCGCCCGCCAGCTTGGTGCGCAACTGGCCGACCATGCGGTGGGCGGCGCCAAGAGCGGAGCGGACAACTACTACGGCTGGATGAGCGCCTACCGCCATACCGGCCTCGCCGGCCAGGTCGACGCCTACCTCGCCACGCTGGACGGCAAGCCGGTCGATGGCCAGGCGCTGCACTTCATCTTCGTCTCCGCCAACGATTTCTTCGAGCACGAGGATTTCGCCGGCGAGCAGCCCCTGGAACAACTGGCCGGCAGCAGCGTGGCGAACATCCGCGCCGCGGTGCAGCGTCTCGGAGAGGCCGGCGCACGACGCTTCCTGGTGGTCAGTTCGACCGACCTGAGCGTGGTCCCGGCGGTGGTCGCCGGTAACCGGGTCGAGCGGGCGCAGCGCTACCTGCAGGCAGTCAACGCCAGCCTGCCGATCCAGCTCGCCGCCCTGCGCAAGACCCGCGGCCTGGAGCTGAGCTGGTTCGACCATCTCACCTTCAGCCGCCACTTGCGGCGCAACCCGGCGCGCTATGGCCTGGTGGAGCTGGACGCGCCCTGCCAGCCGACCCAGCCCAGCGTCCGCCCGGCCTGCTCCAACCCGGACCAGTACTACTTCTGGGATGAGTGGCATCCGACCCGGCGCGTGCACCAACTGGCCGGCGAGGCGATGGCGGCACGCTACGCGCGCTGAGCCCGGCGCGCGCCCATGAAAAAGCCCGGCAGCGGCCGGGCTTTTTCATGCAGCGGATCGCTCGCGCATCACTTCAGGGTCAGGGTGCCCTTCATCAGCGCGGAGTGGCCCGGGAAGGTGCAGAAGAACATGTACTGCTCGCCTTCCTTCAGCTTGGAGACGTCGAAGGTCACCGAGTCCTTCTCGCCCGAGCCGATCAGCTTGGTGTGGGCGATGACACGGCTGTCGTCGGGCTTCAGGTAATCCTTGTCCAGGCCGGAAGCCATGCCGTCGGTGACCACGCCCTGCATGTCGGCGGCGGTGCTCAGTACCCAGTTGTGGCCCATGACGTTCTTCGGCAGGTTGCCGGGGTGGGACAGGTTGACGGTGAACTGCTTGCAGCTCTTGTCGACGGTGATGGCATTGGTGTTGAACTGCATCTGGTCGTTACCCTGGATGTCCACCGAGCACTCGGCAGCCAGCAGCGGCGCACTGAGCAGGGACAGCAGGGATACCGCAGCGAGTTTACGTAGCATGGAGCAGCCTCCTAGGCAGGTTGGGCGATGAATCCTGAAAGAGCAGACTGCCCGATCGGGCACCGAGTTCCACTGATTCAGGTCAAACCCGAACCGGACGTGGCGGGGCATCGAGCGGGATCTGCCCGGCGTTTACTACGGGGAACTCCTGTTTTAGCACAGATGTGCCGCTTCGCGCCTGCGACGCAACGTCCGGCAACGCTTCGCACGGCTTGGTCGAAGCGCTCCCAGCCGCTACCCTGTGCGCCTTTTTCCACCCCCGACAGGAGTCGATCATGACCTTGCGTTCCGTCTGCGTATTCTGTGGCGCCAGCCCCGGCGCTTCCCCGGTCTACCAGGAAGCCGCCGTGGCCCTCGGCCGGCACCTGGCCGAGCGCGGCCTGACCCTGGTCTACGGTGGCGGCGCGGTCGGTCTGATGGGCACCGTGGCGGACGCCGCATTGGCCGCCGGCGGCGAAGTGATCGGGATCATCCCGCAGAGCCTGCAGGAGGCCGAGATCG
Source organism: Pseudomonas sp. TZ252 (assembly GCF_056110345.1). Classification (NCBI taxonomy): domain Bacteria; kingdom Pseudomonadati; phylum Pseudomonadota; class Gammaproteobacteria; order Pseudomonadales; family Pseudomonadaceae; genus Pseudomonas; species Pseudomonas sp. TZ252. Next base: position 1,706,849 of record NZ_CM148566.1, read on the forward strand.
GCCACAAGGGCCTGACCCGCCTGGAAGTGGTAGACGGCATGCACGCGCGCAAGGCACGCATGGCCGAACTGGCCGACGCCTTCATCGCCCTGCCTGGCGGGCTCGGCACCCTGGAAGAGCTGTTCGAGGTCTGGACCTGGGGCCAACTGGGCTACCACGCCAAGCCGCTGGGCCTGCTCGAAGTGAACGGTTTCTACGACCCGCTGCTGACTTTCCTCGACCACCTGGTCGACGAACGTTTCGTCCGCGCCGAACACCGCGGCATGCTGCAGCGCGGCGCCAGCCCGGCGGCGCTGCTCGATGCCCTCGCCGCCTGGACGCCGAGCGTGGCGCCGAAGTGGGTCGACCGCACCCCGCAGTGATCCGCTCCTCTCTCAGGACGGCGGCAGCAGGCTCAGCGGGTCGAGCGGCCGGCCGTTCTGGCGGATCTCGAAGTACAGCTGCACCCGGTCGGCATCCGAGGAACCGGCCTCGGCGATCTTCTGGCCCTTGCCGACCATCTGCCCCTCCTTCACCAGCAAGCGGCTGTTGTGCGCGTAGGTGCTGGTGTACGAGGTACCGTGCTGGATGATCACCAGGTTGCCGTAGCCACGCATGTTGTTCACCGCGAACACCACCTTGCCGGCCAGCGAGGCCTGCACCGGCTGGCCCAGGGTGCCGGCGATGCGGATGCCCTTGTTGAGCTTGTCGGAACTGGAGAAGCGGCGGATCACCGGCCCCTTCATCGGCCACTGCCAGCCGCGCAGGGTCACCGACGGCGGCGGAGGCGGCGGCTTGCGCGCACGGGTGCTCGACGAGGAGCGGCTGCTGGCGACGTAGGTCGACTTGCGCCCGTCGAAGCGCACCACCTGGCCGACCTTGACCGCGTAGGGCGGGCGGATGCCGTTGGCGCGCGCCAGGTCCTTGTAGTTCCAGCCGTGCCGGGTGGCGATCGAATAGAGGGTGTCGCCGCGCTTGACGCGATACTCGCCGCGCATGACCTTCGGCACCGACGCCCCCGGGCCGGGAGCCTTGGAGCTGCACGCGGATACCGCCAGCAGGACGGCGATCAAGAGCAATCTGAAGAACACACGGAATCCTTTTCCCGATGAAACCCGGCCGGCTGCGGCGACGGTTGCAGGCCCGCACTATACCTTGTTCGCCGGGGTGCCCGTTGGACTCGCCGATGGCCCGTTTTCTCCGCGCGGCCCGCCACCCGGTCCGCGCACAAACGCCAACGCCCCGCAGGACGGGGCGTCGGTGCCGAGCGGGAAACGTCAGGCGCCGGCGGACTGCTGCACGATCACCGTCTGCGCCGGCATCGGTGCCGGGAAGTCGGCGCCGAGGGCGTCCTTGATCACCTTGTTGGTATCGAAATAGACCTGCCAGTAATGGTCGTTGTGGCAATACGGGCGCACCGCCAGCACCGGCCCGACCAGGTTGAACTCGAGGATTTCCACGTCCACCGGCGGCTCGCCGAGCACGTTGGGAATCGCCGCGACGCGCTGCCTGAGCAGGGCGATGGCCGCCTGGTAGTCGGCGGCACCGGAAAGCTGCGCCTTCAACTCGACCCGGCGGAACGGATTGTGGGTGAAGTTCTGGATGTTGTCGCCGAATATCTTGTTGTTGCCGACCATGGTCAGCACGTTGTCCGGAGTGTTGATCGCCGTGGTGAACAGGCCGATCTCCTTGACCGTGCCGGTCACTCCGCCGGCGCAGATGAAGTCGCCGACCTTGAACGGCCGCAGGACGATGATGAAGCCGCCGGCCGCCAGGTTCGCCAGCAATCCCGACCAGGCCATGCCAATGGCCAGGCCGACCGCCGCGATCAGCGCCGCCAGGCTGGTGGTCTGGATGCCGAAGAAACCGAGGATGCCCACCACCAGCAGCACGTTCAGGGTCACCGTGATGAACGAACCCACGTAGCGCAGCACGGTGGGATCGACCTTTTGCCGCTCGAGGGATTTCTGCACCATGCCGACGGCGAAGCCGATCAGCCAGCGGCCGATCACCCAGAAGGCGATGGCCGCGAGAATCTTGATGCCGAAGGCGAAGGCGTACTGGGACACCGTCGCCCAGAGCGCGTTGATCTTCTCGGTACCTACGTTGACGATCGTCGTGTCATCCATATCGCTCACCGTGCGCAAGGAAGGAGTCTGGCTCCGTACGAGAACCGCCCCTGGCACCGGAAAGGCAGGCTCCGGCCCTTGGCCCGACAACGTCCGTAGCGGATTCTGGAAAAGCTAGCACGGCGCCGCGAATTTGCCGGAGCACCGCTTCGTTGTCCCCAAACGGCGTGGGCGAGGCTGTGGACAACCTGGGTGAAAAGGTCCGGGAGTCCCGGGCGGCAGGGCCTCCGCGGGACCGATCACTTTTTGATCAGCCGGCTGTTTCCTGTAGCGGCAGCACCGTCACCCGCACCTCCGGGTCATGGCTACCGCCACCGAGGATCACCCCGCGCAACGGCGACACATCGGAAAAATCCCGCCCCCAGGCCAGGGTGATGTGCTCCAGGTCGGGCAACAGGTCGTTGGTCGGGTCGAAATCCACCCAGCCGTTCTCCGGGCAATACAGCGAGACCCAGGCATGCGAGGCGTCGGCACCGATCAGTCGCGCCTGTCCGGGCGGCGGGCGGGTCAGCAGGTAGCCGCTGACGTAGCGCGCCGCCAGTCCGCGCGCGCGCAGGCAGGCGAGCATCAGGTGGGCGAAGTCCTGGCAGACCCCGCGACGGCGCTCCAGCACTTCGTCCAGCGGCGTCGCCACCTGGGTGGCCTGCGCATCGAAGGCGAACTCGCGGAAGATCTTCTCCATCAGTGCCGCCGCCGCCACCAGCAACGGCCGTCCGGGCGGGAAGCAGTCGGCGGCGAACTCGGCGAATCGCCGCTGGATGCGCACATAGGGCGACTCGACGCGATAGCGGCAGGCTTCCAGCTCGGCGGCGGACAGCGCCCGCCCGGAAAATGCCAGCCCGGCGGCGACGGTTTCCCATGCCGGCGACGCGGTCAGTTGCGCCGGCGCATGGGCGAACACTTCGACCTGCAGTCGCGCACTGACCCGCAGCGCCTCGTGAGGACGCTCGAAGGCCAGCCGGCTCAGCGGATTGCCGAATGCGTCGTGGCCATCCTCGCGCCGGCTCGGCCCCGGCTCGATCAGCAGTGCCCGCTCATGACAGGCCTGCCAGGCGCATTCGCGCGGCCAGAGATGCGCCAGTTGCCGCGACAGCGAGACCGGCGTCGCATAGCGGTAATGGGTGTCGTGCAGCACCTGGTAGCGGGCGCCCTGGAGCGGAACGGAGCGAAGCGCGGGTGCGGACATCAGGTGGATACCGTTCTCTGGCTGACATCGTCGACATGGGCGAAATAGCGCAAGCCTAGCCGATCGGAGACCTGTCCGGCGCAGGCGGCGATGTCGCGCAGCAGTCGCGCCAGCCCGACGAGCACCTCGTCGAGTCCTGCCGCGCCGAAAAGCGGGCTTTCCAGGGCCGCCAGATCGAAGCTGCGCAGGCGTTCGCCCAGGGTCCTGAGTTCCCGCTCGCGTGGCGCGCCGAACTCCTCGTGCAGGCGCTCCAGCGAACGCTCCAGGGCCTGCAACTGGAAGCGCAGCGAGTGCGGGTTCTGCTCGTGCAACAGGAGCAGGTCGAGCACCGGGACCAGCTGCGGCGACGCCAGGTAGCGCGAGCGGTAGGTGATGCCGCTGTTACCCAGCTCCAGCAGCCACTCCAGCGCGCCGGCGTCCCAGGCGCTACCACCGTCGAGGAAGGCGGCGATGCTCTCGGCGAAGAAGCGCACGCGCTCGATGCGCCGGCCGATCATCAGGAAACGCCAGCCGTCGTCGCGGGTCATGTCATCGAGGGCGAAACCGGACAACGCGGCCAGGGACATCACTAGCCGGTTGAGGAAGTCCAGCGCTTCGCCGAGGTCGGTGCGTGCCGGATCGAGCGCCTGCATGTCGCGTTGCAGCTCCAGCAAGGCCAGCCAGTTCTCCCCGGACAAGCGCCCGCGCACCTGCGCCGCCGCCCAGTGCAGGCGCCGCAGGTTGGCGCACAGGCTCGCCGGCCAGTGCTCGTCGAGCAACGCCCGCAACAGGCACCTTTCCAACGGCTCGCCATCCCCGGGCAGCAGGCCGATGCCGCCGGCCAGGGCCAGGGCGCTGCGCAACGCCTCTTCGTCGCCATCGGCATCCACGTAGCGCGACAGCACCACCCGCAACAGGCGCGCATGGTCATCGCAACGCTCGGCATAGCGGCCGTACCAGAACAGGTTCTCCACCACCCGCGACGGCAGGTAGGGGTCTTCGCGGACCAGGTCGCGCACGCCGAGCCGGCGCGGTCGCAACGGCTCGCCGCCGACTGCTCGCTCGGCCAGCACCCAGGTGTCCTTGCTCGCCCCGCCGCGCTGCATCGACACCACTTCGGCGTCCGCCGCCGAGGCTACGCGGGTCAGGCCGCCGGGCATCACCCAGTAGCGGCCGTCGCTGGCGGCGACGGCGAATACGCGCATGCCGATGGCCCGCGACTGCAGGCCGACGCCGGCCTTGCCGTCGCGCCAGACCGGTGCCTGGGACAACTGCGCCAGGCGTTGCGCCACGTAGGCCTGCGGGCGCTCGCGCAAGCACTCGCCGAGGGATGCCAGGCCGGCACTGTCGAGGGCGTGGCCGAACAGAGGTTCGCAGCGCTGGCCGGGAAAGGCCGGCTTGATCACCAGGTCGGGCAGTGCCGCGAGTATCGCCTCGAGGGCTTGCGGCTCGCCGCACCAGCGGGTGTCGAGCGAGGGCAGCGCCAGTTCCTCGCCAAGCAGGCGGCGACAAGCCTGCGGCAGGAAGCCGAGCAGGCCGGGCGACTCCAGCACTCCGCTGCCCAGTGCGTTGGCCACCAGCACGCGTCCCTGGCGTACCGCCTCGAGCAGGCCGGGAATGCCCAGCGCCGAGTCGGTACGTAATTCCAGTGGGTCGCAGAAATCGTCATCGAGGCGCCGCAATACCGCGTGCACCCGTTTCAGGCCGCCGAGGGTCTTGAGATAGAGGGTGGCGTCGCGCACCGTCAGGTCGTGCCCCTCGACCAGCGGAAAACCGAGCTGGCGCGCCAGGTAGAGATGCTCGAAGTAGGTTTCGTTGAAACGTCCGGGAGTCAGCAGCACCACCAGCGGCGTCTCGCCGTCGCCGGCGGCCTGGCTGGCGAGGGTCTCCTGCAGGGTGCGGAAGTACCCGGCGAGATGCTGCACGCGCAGGTCGCGATAGAGTTCCGGCAAGGCCCGCGAGACGATCTGCCGGTTCTCCAGCGCATAGCCCGCGCCGGACGGAGCCTGGGTGCGGTCGGCAAGGACCTGCCAGCGTCCGTCGGCATCGCGCGCCAGGTCCACGGCATAGCTGTGCAGGAAAATCCCGCCGGGCGGCCGGATGCCGAGCGCAGGCCAGAGGAAGTTCGGATGGCCGAAGACCAGTTCGCTGGGCAGCAGCCCTTCGGCGAGCAGACGCTGGTCGCCGTACAGGTCGGCCAGCAGCGCATTGAGCAGCCGAGCACGCTGCGCCACACCAGCGGCGATCGGCTGCCACTCGGCGGCGGACAGCAGGTTCGGCAGAAGGTCCAGCGCCCAGGGGCGGTCGGTGCCCTTGGGATCGGCGTAAACGTTGTAGGTGACGCCGTTCTCCTGGATCTGCCGTTCCACCAGGGCCTGGCGCTGGCGCAATTGCTCAGGGCTGCTGCGCTCCAGTTGGCGGAACAGCCGCTGCCAATGGGGACGCACGCCGCCCTGGCGATCGAGCAACTCGTGGTAGGCCGTATCGGTGAACGGATAGTGGGCAAGCAGCTCGGGCATCGAAGGCTCGCGGGGCTGGGGTTGCGGTCACTGTAGCGGAGTCGGCGGCGCGACGCCGGAGCGAAGCGACGAGGCGTTGCCGGGTCCGCCACGACGGTTCTTCGTGAAGACCGGGATGCCCCGGAAGCGCAAGACTTGTGCCAGCGCCGTCAGGCCCGGGCGGCCAGGAGGTCGTGCCGCGGCAATGCACTGCGACGGTGCGCGACCGCAGGCAAGGTTGCAGCCGCGCACGCTTTGCGGGCGGCAGGGCCGCCCCGGCGATCAGCGCGGGATGTTCGGCTGGCGCGACTTCTTCTTGCCCTTGGCGAAGGCCGTCGCCTTGTTCTGCTGGCCCTTGCTCCACGGCTTGCCGCCGTCGCTGGCGCGTGGCGGCAGGCCGGTATGCTGGGTCAGCAGCTTGCCGGCCTTCTTGCTGCCGGCCGGCGTCGAGTTCTTCCGCCGGGCGCTCTGGTATTCGCCGGTATCCGGCTGGTAGGTCGGGACCAGGTGGTGCTTGCCATTGCCGATCAGGTCGGCGCGCCCCATCCGCTCCAGCGCCTCGCGCAGCAGCGGCCAGCCTTTCGGGTCGTGGTAGCGCAGGAAGGCCTTGTGCAGGCGCCGCTGCTGGTCGCTCTTGACGATGGTCACGCCATCGCTCTTGTAGGTGACCTTGCGCAGCGGGTTCTTGCCCGAGTGATACATAGCGGTGGCAGTGGCCATCGGCGAAGGATAGAACGCCTGGACCTGGTCGGCGCGGAAGCCGTTGCGCTTGAGCCACAGGGCCAGGTTCATCATGTCTTCGTCGGTGGTCCCGGGATGGGCGGCGATGAAGTACGGGATCAGATACTGCTCCTTGCCGGCTTCCTTCGAGAACTTCTCGAACATCTGCTTGAAGCGGTCGTAGGTGCCGATCCCCGGCTTCATCATCTTGTCCAGCGGACCGCGCTCGGTGTGCTCCGGGGCGATCTTCAGGTAGCCGCCGACGTGGTGGGTCACCAGTTCCTTGACGTACTCGGGCGACTCGACGGCGAGGTCGTAGCGCAGGCCGGAGGCGATCAGGATCTTCTTCACCCCCGGCAGCGCCCGGGCCTTGCGGTACAGCTCGATCAGCGAGCTGTGGTCGGTATCGAGGTTCTCGCAGATGCCGGGGAACACGCAGGATGGCTTGCGGCAGTGCCGCTCGATGTCCGGGCTCTTGCAGGCGATGCGGTACATGTTCGCCGTCGGTCCGCCAAGGTCGGAGACCACGCCGGTGAAGCCGGGCACCTTGTCGCGCATCTCCTCGATCTCGCGGATGATCGAGTCGTGCGAGCGGTTCTGGATGATCCGTCCCTCATGCTCGGTGATCGAGCAGAAGGTGCAGCCGCCGAAGCAGCCACGCATGATGTTCACCGAGAAGCGGATCATCTCGTAGGCGGGAATCTTCGCCTTGCCGTAGGCCGGGTGCGGCACGCGGGCATAGGGCATGCCGAACACGTAGTCCATTTCCTCGGTGCTCATCGGAATGGGCGGCGGGTTGAACCAGACATCCACTTCGCCGTGCTTCTGCACCAGGGCACGGGCGTTGCCCGGGTTGGTCTCCAGGTGCAGCACGCGGTTGGCGTGGGCATAGAGCACCGGGTCGTTGCGCACCTTCTCGAAAGACGGCAGGCGGATCACGGTCTTCTCCCGGGTCAGCCTGGGGTTCGCCAGCAACTGCACGACCTTGGCTTCCTGCGGGTCCTCCTGCGCGCCCTTTTCCTGCTCGATGGCGCAGGCGGCGGTGTCCTGGGTGTTCACGTAGGGATTGATGATCTTGTCGATCTTGCCCGGCCGGTCGATCCGCGTGGAATCGATCTCGAACCAGCCCTCCGGGGTGTCGCGACGGACGAAGGCGGTGCCGCGCACGTCGGTGATCGCGCTCACCAGTTCGCCCTGGGCCAGGCGCTGGGCGATTTCCACCACCGCACGCTCGGCGTTGCCGTAGAGCAGGATGTCGGCCGTGGCGTCCATCAGGATCGAGCGGCGGACCTTGTCCTGCCAGTAGTCGTAATGGGCGATGCGCCGCAACGAGGCCTCGATCCCGCCGAGGATCACCGGCACATGGCTGTAGGCCTCCTTGCAGCGCTGGCTGTAGACCAGGCTGGCGCGGTCCGGGCGCTTGCCGGCCAGGCCGCCGGGGGTGTAGGCGTCGTCGGAACGGACCTTCTTGTCCGCGGTGTAGCGGTTGATCATCGAGTCCATGTTGCCGGCCGCCACGCCGAAGAACAGGTTCGGCTCGCCGAGCTTCATGAAGTCGTCCTTCGACTGCCAGTCCGGCTGGGCGATGATGCCGACGCGGAACCCCTGGGCCTCCAGCAGGCGGCCGATGATGGCCATGCCGAAGGACGGGTGGTCGACGTAGGCATCGCCGGTGACGATGATGATGTCGCAGGAGTCCCAGCCGAGCTGATCCATCTCTTCTCTACTCATAGGCAGGAAGGGCGCCGGACCGAAACACTCGGCCCAGTACTTGGGATAGTCGAACAGCGGCTTGGCGGCTTGCATCACGGGCACCAGGGGGTATCTCTAGGAATGGGGGGTCGCGAAAACGCGGGGCGCGGAATATAGCACAAAAAATGAGCAATTCCGACGTTTTCACTGGGTATTGCCTGTCGTCGGCCGGCTTCGAAAAAATGCCATCATTTAGCCATCTTGTTTCTATACTCCATTCATCGTCATCTCACCCGGCCTCTAAGGCAGGCCCCCGGGAGAGTCATCGTGCGCCATCCTCTTGCCCTGCTCGCGGTCATCTTCCTGCTACTGGCCAGCGCCGTTTCGCGCGCCGCGCCGGAGTTTCCGGCGCCTCCGGCCAGCGGCGCCTGGTTGAACGGCTCGCTGGACCTGCTCGAAGACCCCGATGGCAACCTGGCGGTGGAGGACCTCGAACAAGCGGAGCAGGCCGGCCGCTTCGTCGCCGCCGCCGGCCGCACCAGCGTCGGCCTCAGCCGCAGCGCCTGGTGGCTGCGCCTCGACCTGCCGAGACGCGAGGCGGTATCCGGCGGCTGGTGGCTGGAAGTCGCCAGCGCCAGCCTGCACGACCTGCGCCTGTACCTCCCCGACGAGCGCGGCGGGTTCCGTGAACATCGCAGCGGCGAAGCGGTGCCCTTCGCCGAGGGCCGCGACCACGCCTATCGTCATCCGCTGTTCCGGATCCCTCCCGGCGATGGGCCGTTGCGCGTCTACCTGCGCAGCTACGATCCCGGCGGCAACACCTTTCCGCTGAGGCTCTGGAGCCACGACGAACTGCTGGAATACCGCAGCCAGGGCAACCTGCTGTTCGGCATGGCCTACGGGCTGATCCTCGCCCTGCTGCTGTACAACCTGTTCCTCTTCACCAGCCTGCGCGATCGTGCCTATTTCTGGTACGTGCTGACCGCTGCCAGCGCGCTGGTGCTGACCCTGAGCATCAGCGGCCATGGTTTCGAGTATTTCTGGCCCGAGCGGGCGGTGCCCTGGTGGCTTGACCGCCTGGCGCTGCTGGCGATCTGGGGCATCTGCGTGATCCGCTTCAGCCAGAACCTGCTGCAAAGCCGGCAGCACGCACGCTGGGCCCATCACCTGCTGAACGCCTGTTGCCTGCTGTTCCTTGCCTGCCTGGCGTTCAACGCCGCCGGCTGGCGCTGGCAGGCGGCCGGCGTGCTGGCGCTGACCCTGCTGGCCAACCTGCCGATCGCCATCGGCCTGGCAGTGCAGCGCTGGCGCCAGGGTTCGGCCACGGCGCGCCTGTACCTGGTCGGCTTCGGCCTGGTGCTCGGCAGCGTCAGCCTTGGCGTGATGCGCGCCACCGCGCTGGTCCAGCCGACCTCGGCCAACGCCATGGTCTTCCCGCTGGCGCTGACCCTGGAGGCCCTGCTGTTCTCCCTGGCGCTCGCCTCGCGCATCCAGGATCTGAAGCAGGAAAGGGCCCTGGCCCTGGACCAGGCCGACCAGGAAAAGAACGCGCGCCTGGCCCTGCTGCACAGCGCCCAGCGCGACCTGGCACGCGCCGTGGAAGTCCGTACCAACGAGTTGAGCGAGGCCAATCGCCAGTTGCAGATGCGCGAAGCGCAACTGCAGTACGCCGCCCATCACGACCCGCTGACCGGGCTTGGCAACCGCAGGCACCTGATGGAGTTCGCCGAAAGCGCCCTGGACGACGCGCGCCGCCACGGCAACAGCATGGCGCTGCTGCTGATCGACCTGGATCACTTCAAGCCGATCAACGATACCCATGGCCACGATGCCGGCGACTTCGTCCTGCAGAACGTGGCCCAGCGGCTGCGCCATTGCGTGCGCACCGAGGATTGCGTGGCGCGCCTCGGCGGCGACGAATTCGCCGTGCTGGTCGGCGGGTCGAATGCCGAGCAGCATGCCCGCGACATCGCCGAACGCCTGCTGCGAGAACTGGCGAAACCGGTGGAGTTCGCCAAGCAGTGGCTGGTGATCACACCGAGCATCGGCGTCGCCCTGTTTCCCGGCGACGCCCTGCAGTTCGGCAAACTCTACAAGGCCGCCGACCAGGCGCTGTACCGGGTCAAGGGCGCCGGGCGCGCCGGCTATGCGATGGCTGCCGACGATGAACGCGAGACCGCGCCGGCGCTCCCCTGGCCGACCGCCCTGGCACCGGAGCGTATCTCCTGAATCAGTGGCTGTAGCGTCGCGGAACCCGAGCCGTGACCTTGCTCAGAAGCTCGTAGCCAAGGGTGCCGCAGGCACGGGCGACCTCGTCCACCGACAACCCGGCGCCCCACAACTCCACCGGGTCGCCAACGCGAGCCTCCGGCAGGTCGGAGAGGTCGACCGCCAGCATGTCCATCGAGACCCGCCCGGCCAGGGTCGCGCGGCGTCCCCCGACCAGTACCGGAGTCCCGGCTGGCGCGGTACGCGGATAGCCGTCGGCGTAGCCGCAACTGACCGTGCCGATCCGCGCCGGCCGCTCGGCGATCCAGGTGGCGCCGTAGCCGACGCTCTCGCCCACGGCCACCTCGCGCAGTGAAATCAACTGCGCGCCCAGGCTCATGGCCGGCCTCAGGCCCAGTTCGGCGGCGCTCAGGTCGGCCAGCGGGGTCGACCCGTAGAGCATGATTCCCGGCCGCAGCCAGTCCATGTGGGCGGCCGGGATAGTCAGCACCGCCGCCGAATTGGCCAGGCTGCGCTGGTCGAAATCCAGGTCGAGCAGGCCGAGGAAACTCTCCAGCTGCTGCTCGGTGAGCGGATGGTTGCGTTCGTCGGCGCAGGCGAAATGGCTGATCAGGTTCAGCTCGCGCACACCAGGATGGTTGCGCAGGCGCGCATGCCAGGCGCGCAGCGCGGCAGGATCGAAGCCCAGGCGGTGCATGCCGGAGTCGAGCTTGAGCCAGACGTTGAGTGGAATATCCAGGCCGGCGGCGAGGAACGCCTCGCCCTGTTCCGCGCCCTGGATCACCAGGTCCAGGCGCAATTGCCCGGCGAGGGCGTATTCGCTCGCCTCGAAGCAGCCTTCCAGCAACAGGATGCGCGCGCTGGCGTGCAAGGCGCGGACTTCCGCGGCCTCCTCCAGGCAGGCCACGGCGAAGCCATCGGCATCGTCGTGCAACGCGGTAACCACTTCGCGCGCACCGTGGCCATAGGCGTTCGCCTTGACCACCGCGAACGCCTGGCGCTGCGGCGCGCAGCGCTTGGCCAGGGCATAGTTGTGGCGAATGGCGGAAAGGTCGACGGTGGCAACGAGGGGACGCATGGCATCGGGTCCTGCAACTGAAACGGGTGCCTATGGTAAGGCGCCCGCCGGGCAAGACCCAAGCCGGGTCATTCGTCCTCGAAGTTGTACATGCCGGCGGCAAGGTTCTCGAAGCGCGTGTATTTGCCGATGAAGGCCAGGCGCACCGTACCGATCGGACCGTTACGCTGCTTGCCGATGATGATTTCGGCGACGCCCTTGAACTCGGTCTCCGGGTGGTACACCTCGTCGCGGTAGACGAACATGATCACGTCGGCGTCCTGCTCGATCGCCCCGGATTCGCGCAAGTCGGAGTTCACCGGGCGCTTGTTGGGTCGCTGCTCCAGGGAGCGGTTGAGCTGCGACAGGGCAATCACCGGGCAGTTGAATTCCTTCGCCAGGGCCTTCAGCGAGCGGGAAATCTCGGAAATCTCGTTGGTCCGGTTGTCGCCGCTGGAGCCGGGTATCTGCATCAGTTGCAGGTAGTCGATCATGATCAGCGCCAGGTCGCCGTGCTCGCGCACCAGGCGACGGGTCCGCGCGCGCATTTCCGAGGGACTGATGCCAGCGGTATCGTCGATGAACAGCTTCTTGTCGTTGAGCAGGTTGATCGCCGAAGTCAGGCGCGGCCAGTCCTCGTCGTCGAGCTTGCCGGAACGCACCTTGGTCTGGTCGATACGCCCGAGCGACGAGAGCATACGCATCACGATCGAGTCGGAGGGCATCTCCAGGGAGTACACCAACACGGCCTTGTCGGTGCGCATCACCGCGTTCTCGACCAGGTTCATGGCGAAGGTGGTCTTACCCATCGACGGACGCCCGGCGACGATGATCAGGTCGGCCGGCTGCAGGCCGCTGGTCTTCTCGTCGAGGTCGGTGAAACCGGTGGACACCCCGGTCAGCGCCTCGGTGGTGTTGAACAGGTAGTCGATGCGGTCGATGGTCTTGACCAGGATATCGCTGATCCCTACCGGCCCGCCGGTCTTCGGTCGCGCTTCGGCGATCTCGAAGATCTTCCGCTCGGCCTCGTCGAGGATCTCGTTGGCGCCGCGCCCTTCCGGGTGGAAGGCGCTGTCGGCGATCTCGTTGCTGATGCCGATCAGTTGGCGCAGGGTGGCGCGCTCGCGGATGATCTGCGCGTAGGCCTTGATGTTGGCGACCGAGGGAATGTTCTTCGCCAGTTCGCCGAGATAGGCCAGGCCGCCGACCTGGGCCAGTTGTCCTTCCTTCTCCAACTGCTCGGAGAGGGTCACCACGTCGATCGGCTGGTTGGCCTCGGCCAGCTTGTAGATGGCGCGGAAGATCAGGCGATGGTCATGGCGGTAGAAATCGCCGTCGGACACCGAATCCGACACACGCTCCCAGGCGTTGTTGTCCAGCATCAGGCCACCCAGCACGGCCTGCTCGGCCTCGATCGAGTGCGGCGGCACCTTCAGGGCTGTGGTTTCCAGGTCGTATTGCTCGGGGCTGGTGATCTCGTTCATAGACTCGACGCAAGAAAAAGGAACAGCGGAAAAAACAACGGGCACGGTGCCGTTGCCGGTACCGTGCCCGATGTTAGCGGACTGCCGCGGACACGCATATGCCCGCCCAGCCCTACCGATCGGATCGCTTACTCAGCGACGATGATCAGCTTCAGAGTGGTTTCCACGTCGGTGTGCAGGTGCACGGCGACGTCGAACTCACCGGTGTTGCGCAGCGCGCCGTTGGGCAGGCGAACTTCGGCTTTTTCCAGCGGGTAACCGGCAGCGGAAACGGCTTCGGCGATGTCGCGGGTGCCGATCGAACCGAACAGCTTGCCTTCGTCGCCAGCGTGGGCGCCGAGGGTTACCACCAGCTCGGAGAGCTGGGCAGCACGGGCTTCGGCAGCGGCCTTCTTCTCGGCGGCAGCCTTTTCCAGCTCGGCGCGGCGTGCTTCGAACGCAGCGACGTTCTCGGCGGTGGCGACGGTGGCCTTGCCCTGCGGCAGCAGGAAGTTACGGGCGTAACCGCCCTTGATGTTCACCTTGTCGCCCAGGTTGCCCAGGTTGGCGACTTTTTCCAGCAGGATGACTTCCATTTGAGTCTTACCTCTTAACTTTTAACCTTCACCGTTCGTGGAACCCTGGCGCCGGGCCAGGCGTCCACGAAAATCAAACAGACTGTCGACAACCGCCAAAAGACAGATCAGGTTCCCCAGCAGCAATACAGCCAGGTACAGGCCCACCAGCCAACCACCCGCGAGGCGCTTCAGGGCGATCAGGCCATGCCCGAGCGCCACGCCGGCGATGATCAGCGGCACGCTGCACAACGGACCGAGCACCGCGGCCTGCACTTCCAGCGCCGGGACCACGACGGCCCCCAGCAGCAGGATCACGGCAACCGCCGGCGCCAGCCGCAAACTCCGGAATTCGCGGCCGAAGCCGCCCGGGTTGTACAGCGAAGCCTGCCAGTACCGCGCGAGCATCAGGCAGAGCAGGCAGGTCACCTGCAGCGAGGAAGCCATGACCCCGGTCAGGGTCGGCACCAGCGCCACCTGCAACTTGTCCAGCTCTTCGCCCGACAGCTGGGACTCCCCGCGAAGCTGGGTCAGGACCTTGGTGACTTCCGTCGCCAGGGCGCCGATCAGCTCGCTGGAGGTATGCCCCAGCACCAGCGCGAATACCACGCCAACTGCAACACTGCCCAGCAGCACATGGCTCCAGGACGTGCTGGCGCGCAGGATCTGCGCCAGCGTCAGGGTACCGAGCAGGACCAGAAGGATGCTCGGATCGCCCAGGTACCACCAGAACATCGCCGGTAGCACCGCCCAGGCCAGGACGCCGAAGGCGTCGCCGAATCCGCGCCGCAGCAGCACCAGGCTACCGGCGGCGGCACTCAGCCAGAACAACAGTGGAACAACCGCGGAGCCTGCCACGGCGAGCGTGGCCTGCATGCGGCCGCGCATGGTGAACTCAGCCAGTGCGCGCATGCGATCTATCCCTTACCAGCGTTCGACTGCCCGATCTCAACGGCCGTGGCTGTCGGTGTAAGGAAGCAGGGCCAGGTAGCGGGCGCGCTTGATAGCGGTCGCCAGCTGACGCTGGTACTTGGCCTTGGTGCCGGTGATACGGCTCGGAACGATCTTGCCGGTTTCGGAAACGTAGGCCTTCAGGGTGTTGAGATCCTTGTAATCGATCTCTTTCACGCCTTCGGCGGTGAAGCGGCAGAACTTACGACGACGGAAGAAACGTGCCATGTGATTGGCTCCTCAATACTGGTCCGGAATTACTCGTCAGCGTTATCGCTATCGCTGTTGTCGTCGCCATCGGCGCCTTCAGCGTTATCGTTCGGACGCTCACGACGCTCGCGACGCTCGTTGCGGCTTTCTTCAGCCTTGAGCATCTCGGACTGCTCGGTGACAGCTTCGTCGCGACGCATGACCAGGTTACGGATCACGGCATCGTTGTAACGGAAGTTGTCTTCCAGCTCAGCCAGGGCCTTGGCGCTGCACTCGACGTTCATCAGAACGTAGTGGGCCTTGTGCACGTTGTTGATGGCGTAGGCCAGCTGACGACGGCCCCAGTCTTCCAGACGGTGGATCTTGCCGCCGTCTTCTTCGATGGCCTTGGTGTAACGCTCGACCATGCCACCGACTTGTTCGCTCTGGTCCGGGTGAACCAGGAACACGATTTCGTAATGACGCATAAATGCTCCTTACGGGTTGCAGCCTGCCGCAGAACGGTCAGGCAAGGAGTGAATGTTTTCTTGGCTTGCCTGGTGGAGAGGCGAACGAACGCCTGCCCGCGCGGCAAGGGGCGACATTCTAGAGAAGGGCAACCGGCGAAGCAAGGAAGATTGGCGAATATTTGTACAGCGGATGGAATGGCGCGGGGCCGCGCCGCGGCGGCCCCGCACGCGCTCACTCCAGCGGGGTGCGCTGGCGGAGGATCTCGAACAGGCAGACACCGGTGGCGACCGAGACGTTCAGGCTGCTGACGCTGCCGGCCATCGGCAACCTGGCGAGGAAGTCGCAGTGCTCGCGGGTCAGCCGGCGCATGCCCTTGCCTTCCGCGCCCATCACCAGCACGGTCGGCCCCTTGAGGTCGAGCTGGTAGAGGGTCTTGTCCGCCTCGCCAGCGGTGCCGACCACCCACAGGCCGCGCTGCTGGAGCTTTTCCAGGGTACGCGCGAGGTTGGTCACCGCCACCAGCGGGATCACCTCGGCGGCGCCGCAAGCGACCTTGCGCACGGTGGCGTTGAGGGTCGCGGACTTGTCCTTGGGCACGATCACCGCCTGCACCCCCGCCGCATCGGCGGTACGCAGGCAGGCGCCGAGGTTGTGCGGATCGGTGACGCCATCCAGGGCCAGCAGGAGCGGCACGCCCTCGCTCCGCTCGAGCAGTTCCTCGAGCATGTTTTCGCCCCAGACCTGGCTGGGGCTGACTTCCGCGACCACGCCCTGGTGGACGCCTTCCGCCCACTCGTCGAGTTCGCGCCGATCGCGCTGCCCTACCGGAATACGGAACCCGGCGGCCAGCTCGGTGAGCACCTGGACCCGCGGATCATGCCGCCCCTCGGCCAGCCACAACTGCTTGACCCGCTTCGGGTGATGACGCAACAACGCTTCCACGGCATGCACGCCGTAGACCTTTTCCCACTGACTCATGACTTGGCCTTACGTTTGCGCGCCCCGGTGGCGGCCGGAGCGTTGTCGGCCTTCGGCTTGGAAGGCCCCTTGCGATGCTTGGTCGGCTTGCCCGGCTTGGCGGCAGCGGCGGGCTTGCCGTCCTTGGCCTTGCCCTTCGCGCTCTTGCCCGCAGGAACGACCTTGCCCTTCTTCCCGCCCTTGTCCTTGCCGCCGACACGCGCCTCGGCGAGCAGCGCCTGCTTCACCTCGCGACTCTTGCGCACGTCGGTGTTGCCGAGCATCTCCGCGGCCTGCGCCAGCAGCTCCGGCGCGACCGGCGGCAGCGCCTGCACCTTGCCGGCCTTGCGCCGCGGCACCACCGCGGCGTCGGGACTGGCCAGCGCCGGCTCCAGGTCGACCTCGGGCACGGATGCGCCCTTGCGCCCCTTCGGCGCCTTGCCGGCGTTCGCCGACTTGTCGCCGTTGCGCTTCTTGCGTCCGATCGGCGCGCTCAGCACGTTTCCGGCCAGCTCGAAATCGATCTTCCGCTCGTCCAGGTCGACCCGCGCCACAACCACTTCCGTGGTGTCGCCGAGACGGAAGCTGCGCCCGGTGCGTTCGCCGCTGAGGCGATGGTGCACGGCGTCGAAATGATAGTAGTCGCCGGGCAGCGCGGTCACATGGACCAGGCCTTCGACGAAGATGTCGGTCAGCTCGACGAACAGACCGAAACCGGTGACCGCAGTGATTACGCCAGGGAAGGTCTCGCCGACCCGCTCGCGCATGTATTCGCACTTCAGCCAGTTGGTCACGTCGCGGGTGGCCTCGTCGGCACGCCGCTCGGTCATCGAGCACTGCTCGCCCAACTGGTCCAGGCGCAATTCGTCGTACGGATAGATACGCGCCTTGGGCATGCTCGCCGCGCCGGCCCGCTGCACGTGCGGAGTCTCCGCCTTGGAGCGGATCACACTGCGGATCGCACGATGCACCAGCAGGTCCGGGTAGCGCCGGATCGGCGAGGTGAAGTGGGTGTAGGCGTCGTAGTTGAGGCCGAAGTGGCCATTGTTGTCCGGGCTGTACACCGCCTGGCTGAGCGAACGCAGCATGACCGTCTGGATCAGGCGGAAGTCGGCGCGGTCGTGGATCTTCTCCAGCAACTCCTGGTAGTCGCCCGGGGTCGGCGCGGCCTTGCCGCGGCCGAGGCTCAACCCCAGCTCGCCGAGGAACTGGCGCAGGTTGTTGAGTTTCTCCTGCGGCGGGCCGTCATGCACCCGGTACAACGCCGGGATGGCGTGCTTCTGCAGGAAGCGTGCGGTCGCCACGTTGGCGCAGAGCATGCACTCTTCGATCAGGCGGTGCGCATCGTTGCGCTGGGTCGGGCGGATTTCCGAGATCTTCCGGTCGGCGCCGAAGACGATGCGGGTTTCCTGGGTCTCGAAATCGATCGCGCCGCGGACATGGCGGCCGGCCAGCAGCGCTTTATACAACGCATACAGCTGCTGCAGGTGCGGCACCACGCCGGGCAACTGCTGGCGCAGGTTCTCGGCCTCGACGCTGTCGGGATGCTCGAGCAACTGGCTGACCTTGGTGTAGGTCAGGCGGGCATGGGAGTGGATCACCGCTTCGTAGAACTGGTAGCCGGTCAGCTTGCCAGCCTTGGACAGGGTCATCTCGCAGACCATGGCCAGCCGGTCGACCAGCGGATTCAGCGAGCAGAGACCATTGGACAGCACCTCCGGCAGCATCGGGATCACCCGCTCGGGGAAATACACCGAGTTGCCGCGCCTGGCCGCCTCTTCGTCCAGCGCCGAACCGACCTTCACGTAGTGCGAGACATCGGCGATCGCCACGAACAGGCGCCAGCCGCCGCCGCGCTTGGCCTCGGCGTACACCGCGTCGTCGAAGTCGCGGGCATCCTCGCCGTCGATGGTGACGAAGGGCACCTGGCGCAGGTCGATACGCTTTTCCTTGTCCTTCTCCGCCACTTCCGGCTTGAGCTTGGCCGCTTCCTTCTCCACCGCGGCCGGCCAGACGTGGGGGATATCGTAGCTGCGCAGGGCGACTTCGATCTCCATCCCCGGCGCCATGTAGTCGCCGAGCACCTCGACGATCTCGCCCTGGGCCTGGCGGTGGATGCTCGGCCATTGCTCGATGCGCACCTGGACGAACTGGTTGTGCCTGGCCTTGCCGGCCTTGCCCGGCGGGATCAGGACTTCCTGCTGGATCTTCGGGTTGTCCGCGACCACCACGCCGATGCCGCTTTCCTCGAAGTAGCGGCCGACCACGATCTCGTGGGCCCGCTCGATCACCTCGACCAGCTGGCCTTCGCGGCGTCCGCGCCGGTCATGGCCGGACACCCGGGCCAGGGCGCGGTCGCCGTCGAACACCAGGCGCATCTGGGTGGGACTGAGGAACAGGTCGTCGCTGCCATCGTCGGGGATCAGGAAGCCGAAGCCGTCGCGGTGCCCGCTGATGCGGCCGCGGATCAGGTCCAGCTTGTCCACCGGCGCATAGGCGCCACGACGCGTATAGATAAGCTGCCCGTCGCGCTCCATGGCGCGCAGGCGACGACGCAAGGCCTCTTCCGGCTCCTCGCCGGCGAGCCCGAACTCGTCGAGCAACTGGGAGCGAGTCGCCGGAGCGCCCCGCTCGGATAGGTGAGCCAGGATCAGTTCCCGGCTGGGGATGGGGTTTTCGTACTTTTCCGCTTCGCGAGCGGCCTCGGGATCGAGGTTTTGCCAATCGGCCATTAGAGGTAGGTCACCTTTTCTTCTTTAGCGTTTGCTGCCATTGCTCTATTGAAGCGCGAAAACGCTTCGTCGGTCAGCTTCGGCAACAGAATAATTTTTATCGCATCAGGGGTTTACAAGCAGAATACGTACTCGTATAGTTCGCGCCCACAACGTTGCTGAGACGTTGTAACACGGAAACGATGAGCGATCATCGACTCCAGTGCCCAGGTGGCGGAATTGGTAGACGCACTAGGTTCAGGTCCTAGCGGTGGCAACACCGTGGAAGTTCGAGTCTTCTCCTGGGCACCATATTTCAGACAAAGCCGGTCATTAGACCGTTTTTGTTTCAGCAGTTCAGCCACTACCAGGCATTGAAACTGCGACAAGGTTTGCAACACCCAAGTCGATGAGCGATCATCGCACAATGCTGAAAAGCATGCCCAGGTGGCGGAATTGGTAGACGCACTAGGTTCAGGTCCTAGCGGTGGCAACACCGTGGAAGTTCGAGTCTTCTCCTGGGCACCATCTTCAAGACAAACAGCCGAGCATCGCTCGGCTTTTTGTTGTCCGCGATTTTCCCTTCGAGCCACGCCACCCTCCCCCGCTCACCGCGGCGCCGACCCCGGAAATGAAAACGGGCCGCATGCGCAGCCCGTTCCGTCATCGCCCCGCTATCCGCCTCAGGCGAATGGATGGCGCAGGATGATGGTTTCGTTGCGGTCCGGACCGGTGGAGATGATATCGATCGGCGCACCCACCAGCTCTTCCACGCGCTTGATGTAGGCGCGGGCGTTGGCCGGCAACTCTTCCAGGGTCTTCGCGCCCACGGTCGACTCGCTCCAGCCGGGCATTTCCTCGTAGACCGGCTGCAGGCCGATGTAGCTGTCGGCATCGGTCGGCGCTTCCAGCACATCGCCATCGGCATTCTTGTAGCCGACGCACAGGCGCACCACATCCAGGCCATCGAGCACGTCGAGCTTGGTCAGGCACAGGCCGGAGATGCTGTTGATCTCGATAGCGCGGCGCAGGATCACGGCATCGAACCAGCCGCAGCGACGAGCGCGACCGGTGGTGGCGCCGAACTCGTGGCCGCGCTTGGCCAGGTAGGCGCCGACGTCGTCGAACAGCTCGGTCGGGAACGGACCGGAGCCGACGCGAGTGGTATAGGCCTTGGTGATACCCAGTACGTAGTCCAGGTACAGCGGGCCGAAGCCGGAACCGGTGGCGGTACCGCCAGCGGTGGTGTTGGAACTGGTCACGTAGGGATAGGTGCCATGGTCGATGTCCAGCAGCGATCCCTGGGCGCCTTCGAACATGATGTCCTTGCCGTGCTTGCGCAGGTCGTGCAGGGTCGCAGCGACATCGGCCATCATCGGCTTGAGCAGCTCGGCATACTCCATCGCCTCGTCCAGGGTCTTCTGGAAGTCGATGGCCGGCTCCTTGTAGTAGTGCTGCAGGACGAAGTTATGGTAGTCCAGCAGCTCGCCCAGCTTGGCGGCGAAGCGCTCGCGGTGGAACAGGTCGCCGACGCGCAGGCCGCGACGTGCCACCTTGTCCTCGTATGCCGGGCCGATACCGCGACCGGTGGTGCCGATCTTGGCTTCGCCGCGGGCCTTCTCGCGCGCCTGGTCGAGGGCGACGTGATAGGACAGGATCAGCGGACAGGAAGGACTGATGCGCAGGCGCTCGCGCACCGGCACGCCCTTCTCTTCCAGCTTGGTGATTTCGCGCAGCAGCGCATCCGGCGCCAGCACCACGCCATTGCCGATCAGGCACTGCACGCCTTCGCGCAGGATGCCCGATGGAATCAGGTGCAGGACGGTTTTCTCGCCATCGATCACCAGGGTGTGGCCAGCGTTGTGACCACCCTGGTAGCGAACTACGGCAGCCGCCTGCTCGGTGAGCAGGTCGACGATCTTGCCCTTGCCCTCATCACCCCATTGGGTGCCCAGGACTACGACATTCTTACCCATAACACTTGTCCCCATCGTGGAAGTTCGATGCCGGCCGCGGCCGGCGGAATCTCAGGACGCCAGCGGCGCCACCTGCCAATTGCCATCGCGCAGCGCCAGCTGCCGGTCGCAGCCCGCCTCGCGCGCAGAAGCCGCATCCTGCCCGGGCAGAGCCTGGACGACACGCTGCCCGTCGCGGCGCAGTCGTTGCACCGCCTGCCAGAGCCCGACCCCTTCGGCCGGCGCCCAGATACCCGATACAGCCTGGTCCAACCGGGCCTGGCCGAGAGTGACCAGGCTTTTCAGATCGGTGGAGAAACCGGTGGCCGGGCGGGCGCGCCCGAAATCGGCACCGATATCATCATAGCGACCGCCCTGGGCGATGGACTGGCCAACGCCGGGCACGAAGGCCGCAAACACCACGCCGGTGTGATAGTGATAGCCACGCAGCTCGCCGAGGTCGAAATACAGCGGCAAGCCGGGGAAGCGCCCGGCCAGCGAATCGGCGATCTCGATCAGCTCGTTCAGCGCCACCTGGACATCGGCCGGCGCCGCCGCCAGACGGGCACGGCCCTGCTCCAGCGCATCGCGGCCGCCACATAGCTCGGCCAGCGCACGCAACATGCCGCGCAGCTCGGCAGGCAGGTCTGCAGTCAGCGCCTCGACCTCGTCCACCGCCTTGCGCTGCAAGGCATCGAACAACTGCTGCTCGACTTCGCCGGACAGCCCTGCCGCGCGCGCCAGGCCGCGGTAGATACCGACATGGCCGAGGTCCATGTGCACGTCCGGCACTTCCGCCATCTCGAGCATTTCCAGCATCAGGCTGATCACCTCGACATCGCTGGCAGGGCTCGGATCGCCGTACAGCTCGGCGCCCAGCTGGATCGGACTACGCGAAGTGGACAGCGCGCGCGGCTGCGCATGCAGCACGCTGCCGGCATAGCATAGGCGGCTCGGTCCCTCGCGGCGCAGGCTGTGCGCATCCATCCGCGCCACTTGCGGCGTAATGTCGGCACGGAAACCCATGAGCCGGCCGGACGCCGGGTCGGTCACCTTGAAGGTGCGCAGGTCAAGATCCTGTCCCGCGCCGGTGAGCAGCGACTCCAGGTATTCGATATGCGGGGTCACGACGAACTCGTAACCCCAGCGGTGGAACAGATCCAGCACCTGACGGCGGGCTGCTTCGATGCGCGCCGCCTCCGGGGGCAGCACCTCTTCGATCCCATCTGGCAGCAGCCAGCGGTCTACCGTTGCCATTTCGCCTCTCCCCTTTCAGCCGGGCGGCACATCATCAGTGAATCCAGTAAAGAAGCAGGGTGCCGAGCAGCATGCTGCCCAGCCCCACGAGACGCAGGTGACGGTCGCTCAGCCGGCCGATGCCGGTGACCGCCTCGCGCCATTGTCGCGGACACAGGAACGGCAGGATGCCTTCCAGCACCAGCACGAGACAAAAAGCGATGCCGAATTCCTGCCACATGATTCTCGCGGACGCAAAAAAGCCGGGATTTCCCGGCTGGCTCATCATAACACGATTTCTCCGGCGGGCGCTGCCGCCCGCCGGAGAACCGAGTATTACTTGTTGGCCTTGTTCAGATAGCGGAAGAACTCGCTGCTCGGATCGAGCACCAGTACGTCGCGCTTCTCGGCGAAGCTTTCGCGATACGCCTTCAGGCTACGGTAGAAGGAATAGAACTCCGGATCCTGGTTGTAGGCCTTGGCATAGATCGCGGCAGCCTTGGAGTCGCCGTCACCGCGGGTCTCTTCCGACTCGCGGTAGGCTTCGGCAACGATTACCCGGCGCTGGCGATCGGCGTCGGCACGAATGCCTTCGGCCAGTTCGCGACCCTTGGCGCGGTGCTCGCGGGCCTCGCGTTCACGCTCGGTGCTCATCCGCTCGAAGACGCTGCGGTTGACTTCCTTCGGCAGGTCGATGGCCTTGACCCGCACGTCGATCACCTCGATACCCAGCTCCTTCTGCGCCATGCGGTTCAGCGAAGCGGTGATGTCGCCCATCAGCGCGTCGCGCTCGCCCGATACCACTTCATGCAGGGTACGCTTGCCGAACTGGTCGCGCAGACCCGCTTCGAGACGCCGCGACAGGCGTTCGTCGGCGATCTGCTTGAGGCCCGAGGTAGCGGTGTAGAAGCGCTCGGCATCCGCCACCCGCCACTTGGCATAGGCATCCACCATCACCGCTTTCTTTTCCAGGGTCAGGAAGCGCTGGGTCGGGGCATCCAGGGTCAGCAGGCGAGCGTCGAACTTGCGCACCTGGTTGACGTACGGGATCTTGAAGTGCAGGCCCGGCTTGACGTCGGACTCGACCACCCGGCCGAAGCGCAACATGACCGCGCGCTCGGTCTGCTGGACTACGTAGACGCTGTTCCACAGGACGATGGCGGCGACGACACCGACGATCAGAGCGATCAAAGACTTGTTGCCCATCAGCGGCTCTCCCTCGTACGCGCGTCTTGCTGGCGCAGGTCGTTGACGATCCGCGACCCCAGGTCGGAAGCGCTGGCGCTGCCACCACCGGCGGAAGCACCGGCACCCGTAGCGGGCGCGGCGTTACGACCATCGATCATCTTGTCCAGCGGCAGGTAGAGCAGGTTGTTCTGCCCTTGCTGACCGGTCACCAGCACCTTGCTGGTCTGGCTGAAGACTTCCTGCATGGTGTCCAGGTACAGACGCTCGCGCGTCACTTCCGGAGCCTTGCGATATTCCACCAGCAGCTTGGAGAAGCGATCCGCCTCACCCTGGGCGCGCGAAATCACCTCGTCGCGGTAACCGTTGGCTTCTTCGATGATGCGCTGGGCCTGGCCACGCGCCTCCGGCACCACGCCGTTGGCATAGGCTTCGGCCTGGTTCTTCTCGCGCTGCTCGTCCTCGCGGGCCCGGATCACGTCGTCGAACGCTTCCTGCACCTCACGCGGGGCCTGGGCGCTCTGGATGTTCACCTGGGTCACGGTGATACCGGTCCTGTAGGTATCCAGGAAGCGTTGCAGGCGCTCGCGCACCTCGGTCGCCATCTGCTCGCGGCCTTCGGTGAGGATCCGGTCCATGGTGGTGGAGCCGGCGACATGCCGCAGCGCGCTCTCGGTCGCCTGCTGCAGGCTGACCTCGGGCTGGTCGACGTTGAGCACGAAGTCCTGCAGGTTGCTGATCTTGTACTGCACGGTCAGCGGCACTTCGACGATGTTCTCGTCCTCGGTGAGCATCTGCCCCTGCTTGCTGTACGCACGCTCGCGGGTGACGTTCTCCTGGAAGCGCTTGTCGATCGGCGGGAAGTAGAAGTTCAGGCCGGGACCGACCGTCTCGTAATACTTGCCGAAGCGCAGGATGACCGCCTGCTCCTGCTCGTCCACCACATAGATGGCGTTGTACAGCCAGAGCACGGCGAGGATCGCCAGGCCGATGCCGAACAGGCCCAGGCCACCGCCCTTGCCGCCGGAACCGGAGCCGGAACCGTTGCCACTGCGTTTTTTTCCACCGAACAGCCCGTTCAGGCTGTCCTGAAGCTTGCGGAAAGCCTCATCCAGGTCGGGCGGCCCCTTGCGGTCACCACCGCCGCCACCACCACCGCGGCGGCCTCCCCACGGGTCTCGATCGTTGTTGTTCGAGTTGTCACCCGGCTCGTTCCAAGCCATAGCGCTCTCCATCTAGTAACGCGAAACGCGCCTGCGGCGCGGCCACCCATGCTACCGAATGCCCTGCCCGCTGCCAAAAGCAGCGATACGGGCTTTATTGCAAAGTGTGTTGCGCAACGAACTCCGCCGGCTGCCAGCCAGCGCGGCTCGCCAGGCGGTTCAACTCGGCCCGCGGCAGGCGCACCTGCAGCAGGGTACAACCCTCCTCATCGTGCGCCTCGGACTGCACCGCGCCCAGTTCGAACAACTGGGCGCGCAGGCGCCCGAGCCGCTGGGGCAGACGCAAGGTTCCGACGAACAGGTCCTCGCCGAGCAGCTCGGCGATGGCCTGGCGCAACAGGTCGAGGCCTTCGCCGGTCTGCGCCGACAGCCAGACGCGCACCGGCTTGCCGGAGTCGTCGCGCTGGATGTGCGGCTCGACCGAGGGTAGCAGGTCAACCTTGTTATAGACCTCGAGCATCGGCAATTCGTTGGCGCCGATCTCGCCGAGCACCGCCAGCACCTGCTCGACCTGCGCATCCCGTTCGGGCTCGTAGGCGTCGATCACGTGCAGCAGGAGGTCGGCGTTGCTCGACTCTTCCAGCGTAGCGCGGAAGGCCTCCACCAACTTGTGCGGCAGGTGGCGGATGAAGCCCACCGTGTCGGCCAGCACCACCGGCCCGAGATCGTCCAGTTGCAGGCGACGCAGGGTGGGGTCGAGGGTGGCGAACAACTGGTTGGCGGCATACACCTCGGAGGCGGTGAGCGCATTGAACAGGGTCGATTTGCCGGCGTTGGTATAGCCGACCAGGGAGACCGCCGGGATATCCGCGCGCTTGCGCCCGCGTCGAGCCTGCTCGCGCTGGCTGCGGACCTTCTCCAGGCGCTGCTTGATCTGGCGGATGCGCACGCGCAGCAGGCGTCGGTCGGTTTCCAGCTGGGTCTCGCCCGGACCGCGCAGACCGATACCGCCTTTCTGCCGTTCGAGGTGGGTCCAGCCGCGTACCAGCCGCGTACTCATGTGCTCCAGTTGCGCCAGTTCCACCTGCAACTTGCCTTCGTGGGTACGTGCGCGCTGGGCGAAGATGTCGAGGATCAGCCCGGTCCGGTCGAGTACGCGGCACTCGAACGCACGCTCGAGGTTGCGCTCCTGGCTGGGCGTCAAGGTGTGGTTGAAAATCACCAGCTCGACGTTTTCGGCCTTGACCAGGTCGTGCAACTCCTCGACCTTGCCACTGCCGATAAGATATTTGGCGCTCGGCTGGTGGCGGGAGACGCTGACGAATGCCACCGTTTCCGCGCCGGCCGAACGCACCAGCTCCTGGAACTCCTGCGGGTCTTCACGCGCCTCGGGGTTCTGCCCTTCCAGATGCACCAGAACAGCCTGTTCCCCACCACCTGGGCGCTCAAAGAACAAAGCGGACTCCCGTCAAGCGTTGCCCGGCTCGGCCGGCTGGTCACCGCTCGGCAGACGCACCGGACGGCTCGGTACCACGGTGGAGATCGCGTGCTTGTAAACCATCTGGCTGACGGTGTTCTTCAGCAGGATGACAAACTGGTCGAAAGACTCGATCTGGCCTTGCAGCTTGATGCCGTTGACCAGATAGATGGAAACCGGGACGCGTTCTTTCCGCAGGGTATTGAGGTAAGGGTCTTGTAGCGAATGCCCTTTTGACATGTGCCGCACTCCTTTAAGGATCGTAGTTTGAAGTAGTCGAATAGGGTGACTTGGCGCCGTCCAAACTCCGGAGTCGTTCCGGAAACAGACGGACAAATTAAGGTCTCAGGCCAATATGGAGACCGTTTTCAGGTATTTCAAGGCACGCGGCAGATTGTCACCTGCTAGGCTGTCCATCCAGTGTAGATGGCTCCAGCTTCGCAGCCAGGTGAACTGGCGCTTGGCCAACTGGCGGGTAGCGATGATGCCGCGCTCGGTCATTTCAGCGTAGGACAGCTTGCCATCCAGGTAATCCCACACCTGACGGTAACCCACGGCTCTAATAGACGGTAATCCTGCATGCAAGTCACTTCTGGCATGCAGTGCTTCGACCTCGGCGATGAAACCCTGTTCCAGCATCTGGCGAAAACGCTGCGCAATCCGCGCGTGCAACACCTGGCGCTGCTCGGGAGCAATCGCCAGCTGAGCGACAGTATACGGCAATTGATTCCTGCCTGACGCGTCAAAATCCGCCTTTTCAGCGCTTTGCCGGCGACGCAGGTCGCTCATCGACACCCCGCCGAGGCGATACACCTCGAGCGCCCGCATCAGTCGCTGCGGGTCGTTGGGGTGGATGCGCGCAGCCGATTCCGGGTCGACCTCGGCGAGTTGCCGGTGCAGCGCCTCCCAACCTTCGGCCTGGGCCTCGGCCTCGATCGCCGCGCGCACCTCGGGATCGGCGCCGGGCATGTCGGCCAGGCCCTCGAGCAACGCCTTGTAATAGAGCATGGTGCCCCCCACCAGCAGGGGAATCCTGCCGCGCGCGGTGGCCTCGGCCATCGCCGCCAGGGCGTCGGCGCGAAACTCCGCGGCCGAATAGCTCTCCGCCGGGTCGCGGATATCGATCAGGCGGTGCGGATAGCGCGCCAGCAGCTCCCGGGAAGGCTTGGCCGTACCGATATCCATGCCGCGGTAGATCAGCGCCGAGTCGACGCTGATCAGCTCGCAGGGCAGCGCATCGGCCAGCGCCATCGCCAGGTCGGTCTTGCCGGCGGCGGTCGGCCCCATGAGAAAGATGGCGGGAGGCAGGGAAGACATCGGAACGCTCTTGGACAAAGCGCATAGCTTCGGGCTTTGCGCCCGAAGCTGCAAGGCTCAGCGTCCGCGCAGGAAGAGCTTGTCCAGCTCGTCCAGGCCCAGTTGGGTCCAGGTCGGACGCCCATGGTTGCACTGGCCGCTGCGCTCGGTGATTTCCATGTCGCGCAACAGGGCGTTCATTTCCGGCAGGGTCAGGCGCCGGTTGGCGCGCACCGCACCATGGCAGGCCATGGTGCCGAGCAACTCGTTCAGGTGCGCCTGGATACGGTCACTGGTGCCGTATTCCAGCAGGTCGGCGATGACATCGCGTACCAACTGGGTCGCCTCCGCCTGCTTGAGCAGCGCAGGGATCTGCCGGATCGCCAGGCTTTCCGGCCCCAGGCGCTGCAGCTCGAAGCCCAGGCGCTGGAACCAGCTGGAATGCTCTTCCGCGCAATCCGCCTCGCGCTCGCTGACCGCGATCGACTCCGGCACCAGCAACGGCTGCCCACGCAAGCCTTCGCTGGCCATCGCCACCTTGAGGCGCTCGTAGGTGATCCGCTCGTGGGCCGCGTGCATGTCCACCAGCACCAGGCCGTGGGCGTTCTCGGCGAGAATGTAGATGCCCTTGAGCTGCGCCAGGGCGTAACCCAGCGGCGGGATGTCCTGGGCGCTCTCGGGCAACGCGGCTGGCGCCTCGCCCGCGGGTAACGGCGCGAAGTAGGCCTTGTAGGCGCCACCGGCCTCGGCCAGAGAGGGCGGCGCCTCCGGCCGGGTATAGGCGGAATAGCCGGAGGAGCCGCCGGAGGCCGATGAGCCGCCACTCCAGCCCACCCGTGCCGCCGGACTCTCCAGCACGCTCTCGGCCAGGCGCATCTCGCCCTGCGGGCCGAACTCGCCGGCGGCAGCGCCGGTCGGACGCGGCTCGGTCAGGCTGGTCGCCCCGGGCGGCGCGAGCTGGTCGTCGGGACGGACCTCGCCCAGCGCACGATGCAGGGTGCCATAGAGGAAGTCATGGACCATCCGGCTGTCACGGAAGCGAACTTCGTGCTTGGTCGGGTGCACGTTGACGTCCACCACCGCCGGATCGACTTCGAAGAACAGCACGAAGGTCGGATGCCGGCCGTTGTACAGCACGTCGCGATAAGCCTGGCGCACCGCGTGGGCGACCAGCTTGTCGCGCACCATGCGCCCGTTCACATAGAAGTACTGCAGGTCCGGCTGGCTGCGGGAGAAGGTCGGCAAGCCGACCCAGCCCCACAGGTGCAGGCCGTTGCGCTCGACCTCGATCGGCAGCGCCTGCTCGAGGAATGCCTGGCCGCACACCGCGCCGACCCGGCGCGCGCGGGCCAGCTCGTCTCGCGCCTCGTGCAGGGCGAAGATGGTCTTGCCGTTGTGGCGCAGGTGGAAAGCCACGTCGAAGCGGGCCAGCGCCAGGCGCTTGATGACCTCCTGCAGATGGTCGAACTCGGTCTTCTCGGCACGCAGGAACTTGCGCCGCGCCGGGGTGTTGAAGAACAGGTCGCGAACCTCGACGCTGGTCCCCACCGGGTGCGCCGCCGGCTGTACCCGCGGCTGCATGTCGCGGCCCTCGGTTTCCACCTGCCAGGCTTCGCCGGCGTCGGCGGTACGCGAGGTCATGGTCAGGCGCGCTACCGAGCTGATCGAGGCCAGCGCCTCGCCACGGAAGCCGAGGCTCATCACCCGCTCCAGGTCTTCCAGCTCGCGGATCTTGCTGGTGGCGTGGCGAGCCAGGGCCAGCGGCAGGTCGTCGGCGGGGATGCCGCGACCGTCGTCGCGCACTCGCAGCAACTTGATGCCGCCCTGCTCGACCTCCACATCAATGCGCCGGGAACCGGCGTCAAGGCTGTTTTCCAGGAGTTCCTTGGCCACCGAGGCGGGACGCTCGACCACCTCACCGGCGGCGATCTGGTTCGCCAGCCGCGGACTCAGCAGCTGGATACGCGGTGCTTCACTCATCACTGGGCCGCCAGGGCGGTGCTCGGGATGGACAGGGCCTGGCCGACTTTCAGGTTGTCGCTGGACAGGCTGTTGCTGCTACGCAGCGCGGCCATGCTCACTTCATAGCGCTGGGCGATCATCGCCAGGGTCTCTCCGGGCCGCACCACGTGCTCGCGCGGCCCCATGGAGAGCTTGCCCTGGGCGCGCAAAGAGGCGATGTAGGTACCGGGCGGCGGGCTCTGCTGGAAATACTGGCGGATGCCGCTGGTGATCGAACGCGCCAAGGCCTGCTGATGGCTGGCGCTGGCCAGCTTGCGCGACTCGTTGACGTTCGAGATGAAGCCGGTTTCCACCAGGATCGACGGGATGTCGGGCGACTTCAGCACCATGAACCCGGCCTGCTCGACACGACGCTTGTGCAGCGAAGTGATGCGGCCGACATTGGTCAGTACCTTGTGGCCGACATCCAGGCTCGACGAGAGGGTGGCGGTCATCGACAGGTCGAGCAGCACGCCGGCGAGCATCTGGTCCTTGTCGCCGAGGCTGACGCTGCCATCGCCGCCGATCAGGTCGGAACGGTTCTCGCTGTCGGCCAGCCAGCGCGCGGTTTCCGAAGTGGCGCCGCGGTCGGACAGGGCGAACACCGAGGCACCGAAGGCGCTGCGGCTCGGCGCGGCGTCGGCATGGATCGAGACGAACAGGTCGGCGCCCTTCTTGCGGGCGATCTCGGTGCGCTTGCGCAGCGGGATGAAATAGTCGCCGGTACGGGTCAGCTCGGCCCGGTAACCGCGCACCTGGTTGATCTGGCGTTGCAGCTCGCGAGCGATCGACAGGGTGATGTTCTTCTCGTGCAACCCGCCCGGGCCAAGGGCGCCAGGGTCTTCACCGCCGTGGCCGGCGTCGATGGCGATGACGATATCGCGGGTGCCACCCTTGGTTGGCAGCGGCAGCTTGGCCACCGGCTGGGTCGGCGTCACCGGAGTGACCGGCACGCTCGGGGTCGGCGTCGCGGGTACGTCCGGGGTCAGGTCGGCGCCCTGGTCGTAGAGATCGACCACCAGGCGGTTGCCGTATTGCTGGTTGGGCGGCAGGACGAAACTTTTCGGGGTGACCTGCGCCGACAGGTCGAGGACCATGCGCAGGTCGTTGGGCGTGCGCTGGGCGGAGCGCACCGCGGTGATCGGGGTGTTGCCGAGCTTGAGACCGTTGAGCTGGGTCGCCAGCTGGGCGCCGCTGACGTCGATGACGATACGGTTGGGCGCGGCCAGGGTGAACAGGCTGTGCTGCACCGGACCGGAGAGATCGAAGACCAGACGGGTGTTGTCCGGAGCGCGCCAGATCCGCACGCTCTTGATTTGCGCGGCGGCCAGAACCTCGCCGACCTGGCAGGCCAGCAGAATCATCACCCCAGTCAACAACGTCCGCAGACGCAAGCCCCAACCCATCGTTTTTCTCATGCTCCCATGGTCAGGGTGGCACACCAGGCTTCGCCCCGCGCACCGTGCGGTACCAGGCGCAGTGTCCGTCCACCCGCTTGGGCAGTAATGGTAATGTCCAGATCGGCGGTTGGCAAAACGCCCGCACCGCGCTCGGGCCACTCGATCAGACAGAGTGCGCTGCCGTCGAAATAGTCGCGGATGCCGAAGAACTCCAATTCCTCCGCATCGGCGAGCCGGTACAGGTCGAAATGGTAGGCGCGCAGCTCGCCGATTTCGTAAGGCTCGACCAGGGTAAAGGTCGGGCTTTTCACCGAGCCGGCATGGCCGAGGCCGCGCAGGATGCCGCGCGAGAGGGTGGTCTTGCCGGCGCCGAGGTCGCCATGCAGGTAGATCACCCCCTGCCCCCCGCTGGCCCGGGCGATGCGCCCGCCCAGTTCGAGCATCGCGTCTTCCCCTTCGGCGGACAGGATCACTTCAGACACGGACTGCACTCCTCGAGCAACTGACGAACGGTAGGTATGAGATCGGTCGCCGCCAGCCCACGACCCTGGGCGCCGAGCCGCTCACCGGCGGCGGCATGCAGCCAGACCGCCAGGCAGGCCGCCTCGAACGCCTCCACGCGCTGGGCCAGCAAGGCACCGGTGATGCCCGACAGCACGTCACCCAGGCCGGCACCAGCCATCGCCGGATGCCCCTGGGAACAGACGGCAAGTCGTCCGTCGGGCGCGGCGACCAGGCTGCCGGCGCCCTTCAGCACCACCACCGCCTGGTAGCGACGCGCCAGTTCCAGCGCCGCCGCCGGGCGGTCCGCCTGCACCTCGGCGGTCGAGCGACCCAACAGGCGCGCGGCCTCGCCGGGATGCGGCGTCAGAATCCATGTCCGCGGCCCTGCTCCGACCGGTTCCAGGGCCAGCAGGTTCAACGCGTCGGCATCCCAGACCTGCGGCAACGGTCGCGACCGGACAGCGCTCAGCAGGCTACGCCCCCAGGCGCGCTGGCCAAGACCGGGACCGAGCATCAGCACGCTGGCGCGTTCGGCAAGGGCCAGCAGTTGGTTCGCCGACGCCACGCCATGGGCCATGACCTCGGGACAACGGCTCAGCAACGCCGGCACATGTTCGACGCGGGTCGCCGCCGAGACCAGCCCGGCGCCGCAGCGCAGGGCGCTTTCCGCGGCCAGTAGCACGGCCCCGCCCATGCCGGTGTCGCCGCCGACCACCAACAGGTGGCCGAACAGCCCCTTGTGCGCGGTCCGCGGCCGCGCTGCCAGACTCGGCAGGGCATTTCGTGCCAAACGGTGGGCCCGGGGCTGGAGCCCTTGCAACACGACGGCGTCGCTGCCGAGTTCGTCGAACACCAGCTCGCCGACCCGTGCCGGCGCCTCGCCAGTGAACAGCCCGATCTTCAGGCCGATGAAAGTCACTGTCAGATCCGCCCTGATCGCTTCCCCCAATACCGCACCGGTGTCGGCGCTCAAGCCGGAAGGAATATCCACCGCCAGCACCGGCAGGTCGGCGGCGTTGGCCAGGCGGATGGCCTGCGCAAAGGGCTCGCGCACGGCACCTGCCAGGCCGGTGCCGAGCAATGCATCCACTACTACGCCCTCGAGCACGGCGCACTCGCTCCAGGGCTCCACCACGACCCCGGTCGCCAGCGCGGCGGCATGCGCCTGCGCCGCGTCGCCGGCAAGCCGCTGCGGCGCCGCGACCGCCAGCACCCGGACTCGCCAACCCGCACGTTGCGCCAGCGCCGCGATCAGGTAGCCGTCGCCGGCATTGTTGCCGTGCCCGGCGAGCACCGTCAGCGCCGCGGCCTCCGGCCAACGGCGGCGCAAGGCACGCCAGGCGGCGTGGGCGGCGCGCTGCATGAGTTCGAAGCCCGGCGTGCCGGCGGCGATCAGGCGCGCATCGAGGTCGCGCACCTGGGCGGCGGAATAGAGGGCGAGTGGCAGGTCGTCGTGCTGGAAGGTCATGGTCATCGGATCGATTCGGCGTCAGGCGCGCAGTCTGGCAGAATTATACCTATCCCATTTCGCTTTCCCTCGTCTTCGTTGCCTCCCATGACTCCCCAGCCTCTGGCCGACAACCTTTCCCCGCCGGACCCCGCCCGCCTCGCCCAGTCCATCAAGGACTGGGGCCGCGAGCTGGGGTTCCAGCAGGTCGGTATCAGCGACGTCGAGCTGGGCGAGCACGAAGCGCACCTGCAGCGCTGGCTGGAGGCCGGCTACCACGGCGAGATGGACTACATGGCGGCGCACGGCAGCAAGCGCTCGCGACCTGCCGAGCTGGTTCCCGGCACGCTGCGGGTGATCTCTCTGCGCATGGATTACCTGCCCGGCGACACGCGCATGGCGCAGGTCCTCGCGACGCCGGAAAAAGCCTACGTCTCGCGCTACGCCCTCGGCCGCGACTACCACAAGCTGATCCGCAAGCGTCTGCAACAACTGGCCGAGCGCATCCAGGCCGAAGTCGGCCCGTTCGGTTTCCGCGCCTTCGTTGACAGCGCGCCGGTGCTGGAAAAGGCCATCGCCGAACAGGCCGGCCTCGGCTGGATCGGCAAGAACACGCTGGTGCTCAACCGCAAGGCCGGCAGCTACTTCTTCCTCGGCGAGCTGTTCGTCGACATGCCGCTACCCGTCGACCCGGCGATGGACAGCGAGCATTGCGGACGCTGCTCGGCCTGCCTGGACATCTGCCCGACCGCGGCCTTCGTCGGCCCCTACCGGCTGGACGCGCGACGCTGCATCTCCTACCTGACCATCGAGTACAAGGGCGCGATTCCGCTGGAGCTGCGACCACTGATCGGCAACCGGGTATTCGGCTGCGACGACTGCCAGATCGTCTGCCCATGGAATCGCTTCGCCCGCCCCACCGGGCAGGGCGACTTCCAGCCGCGCCACAGCCTGGACAACGCCGAACTCGCCGAACTGTTCCTCTGGAGCGAGGAGGAGTTCCTCGGCCGCACCGAGGGTTCGCCGCTGCGCCGCGCCGGCTACGAGCGCTGGTTGCGCAACCTGGCGGTGGGGCTGGGCAACGCGCCCTCGACCATCCCGGTGCTGGAGGCGCTGAAGGCGCGCCGCGGGTTCCCTTCGGAGCTGGTCCGCGAGCACGTGGAATGGGCCCTGCGGCGCCACGGGGAAACCTAGCCCGGCCGGCGCCTGCCGCCCGGTCCGGACGGATCAGAGCTTGATGAAGTGGTCGCGGTAGTGGCGCAGCTCGGCGATCGACTCGCGGATATCGTCCAGCGCCAGGTGGGTGTTGCCCTTCTTGAAGCTCTCGCGGACCTGCGGCGCCCAGCGCGCGGCCAGCTCCTTGAGGGTGGAGACGTCGAGGTTGCGGTAGTGGAAGTAGCCTTCCAGCCTGGGCATGTGCCTATAGAGGAAGCGGCGGTCCTGGCAGATGCTGTTGCCGCAGATCGGCGAGCTGCGCTTGGGCACCCACTGCTCGAGGAAGGCCAGGGTCTGCGCCTCGGCCTCGGCCATGCTCACGGTACTTTCCCGAACCCTCTGGGTCAGGCCGGACTGGCCGTGCTGGCGGGTATTCCACTCGTCCATGCCGGCGAGGATTTCCTCTGGCTGGTGGATGGCGATCACCGGTCCTTCGGCCAGGGTGTTGAGGTCACTGTCGGTGACGATGGTGGCCATCTCGATGATGACGTCCCGGTCCGGATCGAGGCCGGTCATCTCCAGGTCGATCCAGATAAGGTTCTGCGGGTTCTGCATGGGGAGTCGCTCCAGTCGCTATGCCGTGCATTCTAGCGTGGAACGCCGCCGCGCGAATGATGGCGGCGCGCCCATGTTAAACTCGCCGCCGATTTTTCATGCGGACGCATCATGGCCAAACGCCACTTGACCCGCCGGCAGAGCTGGCGCATCGAAAAGATCCAGGAAGAACGCGCGGCCCGGGCGGCCCGTCGCGAGTCGCGTGCAGTGGAAGAGCTGGAGGGCGGCGACCTGGGACCGGAGCAGACCGGCCAGGTGATCGCTCATTTCGGGGTTCAGGTAGAGGTCGAGTCCGCCGACGGCCAGGTTTCCCGCTGTCACCTGCGCGCCAACCTGCCGGCACTGGTGACTGGCGACCAGGTGGTCTGGCGCGCCGGCAACCAGGGCATCGGCGTGATCGTCGCGCAATTGCCGCGCCGCTCCGAGCTGTGCCGCCCGGACATGCGCGGGCTGCTCAAGCCGGTGGCGGCCAACGTCGACCGCATCGTCATCGTCTTCGCCCCGCGTCCCGAACCGCACGCCAACCTGATCGACCGTTACCTGATCGCCGCCGAACATGCCGGCATCCAGCCGCTGCTGCTGCTGAACAAGGCCGATCTGGTCGACGAGAGCAATGCCGAAGGCATCGATGCGCTGCTGAATGTCTACCGCACCCTGGGTTACCCGCTGATCGAGGTGTCGGCCTTCAATGGCCTGGCGATGGACGAACTGCGCGGCGCGCTGGACGGTCACGTGAGCGTCTTCGTCGGGCAGTCCGGGGTGGGCAAGTCGTCGCTGGTGAATGCCTTGTTGCCAGGTGTCGACACACGTGTCGGCGACCTCTCCACGGTGACCGGCAAGGGCACCCATACCACCACCACCGCGCGACTGTTCCATTTTCCCGGCGGCGGCGACCTGATCGACTCGCCCGGCATCCGTGAGTTCGGCCTGGGGCACGTGTCGCGAGACGATGTCGAGGCCGGTTTCATCGAATTCCGCGACCTGCTCGGGCATTGCCGCTTCCGCGACTGCAAGCACGACCGTGAACCAGGTTGCGCCCTGCTCCAGGCCTTGGAGGACGGGCGCATTATGCCGCAACGCATGGCCAGCTACCGGCACATTCTGGCAAGCATGCCGGAAACGGACTACTGAACCTCAGTCGCCCTTGATCTGCTCCAGCTTCAGGCTGCCGCCGTCGTCGAACAGGTTGAGCTTCTTCTGCACCTCGTCCGCCGGTAGCGAAGGTTGCGCGCCCGCCGCCGGTGCCTCGGCAGCCGGCTTCGGCTGCTCGCCCGGGGCAGCCGCAGGGGCGCTGGCTTCGGGAGCGCCGGTCTCGCCTTCGATGGCCTTCTGCGCCTTGCGGGTCAGGACCACGATGTCGATCCGCCGGTTCACCGGGTTCAGCGGGTCCTTGTCGTCGAACAGGCGTGCCGAGGCATAGCCGACAACCTGGGCGATCTGCCCTTCCGGATAGCCGCCGGCGACCAGCGCACGGCGCGCGGCGTTGGCGCGATTGGCCGATAGCTCCCAGTTGCCGAAGTCGCCGTTGCCGGCATAGGGCTTGGCGTCGGTGTGGCCGCTGATGCTGATCTTGTTCGGCACCTGGCGGATGGTCTCGGCCATGGCCAGCAGGATGTCCTCGAAATACGGCTGCAGGCGCGCGCTGCCGAGGTCGAACATCGGCCGGTTGGCGGCGTCGACGATCTGGATGCGCAGGCCGTCGCGGGTGATCTCGAAGTGGATCTGGTCCTTGAAGTCCTTGAGCATCGGATTTTCGTCGACCTTGTTCTGCAACTCCTGCAGCAGCAGCGCCAGGCGCTCTCGCTCAACCTGCTCGGCGAGGTTCTCGGCCTGGTCGGCGTTGACCTGGTGGTCCTGCTCGGGGCTGATCCGGCTTTCGTTGGAGTCCGGCTGGGCCTGGACCTGCGGATTGAGGGTCTTGTCCGGCGCCGGCGTCGGCGTGCCGCCGAGGTCGATGACGTAGGGGCTGGCGCTTTCGCTGAAACCGATGGGGTCCTGGAAGTATCCGGAAATCGCCTTCTTCTGCTCCGGGGTGGCCGAAGACAGCAGCCAGAGCACCAGGAAGAACGCCATCATCGCCGTGGCGAAGTCGGCGAAGGCGATCTTCCACGAGCCGCCGTGGTGGCCGGCGGCATAGCGCTTGACGCGCTTGACGATGATCGGCTGGTTATTGTCCATCTATCGACAGTGCCTCCACTCAGCGGCCACGCACGGCCTGCTCGAGCTCGGCGAAGGTCGGCCGATGGGCGGGCAGCAGCACCTTGCGGCCGAACTCGACGGCCAGCGAAGGCGGCATGCCGGAAGCGGAAGCGACCAGGCAGGCCTTGATCGCCTCGAACAGGTTCAACTCTTCCTTGGCATCGTGCTCCAGCGCGACGGCCAGCGGGCCGACGAAGCCGTAGGCGGCGAGAATCCCGAGGAAGGTACCCACCAGGGCGGCGGCGACGTGGTGGCCGATCTCCGCCTGGCTGCCTTCGCCAAGCAACGCCATGGTGATGACAATGCCGAGTACCGCGGCGACGATACCGAAGCCCGGCAGGGCGTCGGCGACCTTGGTCACCGCGTGGGACGGATGCTCCAGGTCCTCCTTGAGACTGGACAGCTCCATGTCGAACAGGCCTTCCAGCTCGTGCGGCGCCATGTTGCCGGAGGACATGATGCGCAGGTAGTCACAGACATAGGCGGTCATCCGCTCGTCCTTCAGCACGCCGGGGTACTTGCTGAAGATGGGACTGGCCGCGGGGTCCTCGATGTCCGCCTCGATCGCCATCATCCCTTCGCGCCGGCTCTTGTTGAGGATCTCGTAGAGCATGCCCAGCACCTCGAGGTAGTAGGTCTGGGTAAAGCGGTTGCTGAACATCTTCGGCGCTTTCTTCAGCACCACCATGAACGTGCTGCCCGGGTTGGACTGGAGGAACGCCCCCAGTGCCGCGCCACCGATGATCAGGACCTCGAAGGGCTGGATGATGGCGCCGATCTTGCCGCCGGAGAGCAGGAAGCCCCCGAGGACACTGGCGAAAACGACGATGATGCCGATGATTTTTGACATGAGGACCGGACGTGCGAAATGAACAGGATAAGGAGGGGGACTGCTAGGCTCCCTCTTGTTATCGGTTGCTAGCCGCAAGACTATAGTCCGAATACTCGAAAAGCCAGTTCGCCGCCTCGCCGACACCGAGCCCGACACCCATGACAGACCGCCTCGCCGCCTGGCTCGAAGAGCTCGACCGGCAACCCCTGCCGATCCCCGCCAGCCACTATGCCGGCCTGCACGCCGCGCTGAGCGACAGCCGTCGCTCGCTGCGCGAGATCGCCGACCAGTTGCAGGGCAGCCCGACACTGGCTTTGTCCATCCTGCGCGAGGCCAATCGCGCCGAGAGCGCCCGCGACAACCCCGCGGAAAGCCTGGAGGTGGCCCTCAGCCGCCTCGGCCTGGCGCGCGCGAGCCAACTTCTGAAGACCCTGCCGAGCATCCAGGATGCGGAGATGCCCAGGGTCCTCGGGCAGATGCTGCTGATCAGCCAGCACGCCATGCAGCAGGCCAGCGGCCTGTTCGGCGCGCGCCTGGCCAGGCTCTGGCAGGAAATCCACTGGGGCAGCCTGCTGACCATGGCTCCGGTCTGGGCGCTGGCCAACGCCCGCCCGCAGCTGCTGGAGCAATGGCAGCAACGCGTGCTGGTACAGGGCGAACCGACCCTGCGAGTGGAGCGCGAACTGCTCGGCATGCGCCTGCTGCCGATCTGCCTGGCGCTGGCCGAACGCTGGCGGCTACCGCAGTGGGTCATCCAGGGCTATCGCCTGCTCGCCTGCGACCGTCGCCTGCTGGTTCGAGCCCTGCGTATCGCCCGCGACCATCAGTCGCCCCTGCTCCAGCAACAGCAACTCGATGCCCAGCCCGATCTCGCCCGCTGGCTGACCCAGCCGGCCAACTGCACTCTCCTCGCCAATGGCCTGGCCATCGCCGCGCACCAGAGCTGGGACGGGCCGCACATGCTGCGCTGGCAGCGCCTGACCGGCCTGTACCTGGGCCAGCCGCTGACCGAAGTCCAGCAGCAGGTGCACATGCTCGCCGCGCAAAGCGCGCGCCTGCACGCCCGGCCGCCGCTGTGGCATCCGGCGGTGGCCTTGATCTGGCCCTGGCAGGCCAGCCGCTGGCGTGCCGAAGCGGCACCCCCGCCGCCGCCCTCGGCGGAAGCCCTGGCCGAGTGGCGGCAGCATTGCGCCGAGTTGCTCCGCGAGCCCAGCCCGTTCAGCAACGTGGTGCAGCTCACCGCCTGTGCCCGCGATGCGCTGCGCGCCTGCGGCCTGCAAAGGATGCTGCTGCTGGTGGCCGATCGCACCCAGGTACACGTGCTGGCGCAGCAGAGCGCCGGACTCGAGCCGGGCCAGGAGAAATTGCAACTGGAGATTGCCGGCAGCCCGCTGCTGAAGAAACTGTTCCAGCAACCCGCCCTGCTGCGCATCGGCCCGAACAACCAGGACCAGTTGCTGCCGGCCCTCGGCGAACCCTTGCGCCAACTGTTCCCCGGGCCTCACCTGCTGCTGCGCTCGCTGGGCAACGGCTCGCGGGTGGTGATGCTGGTCCTGGCCGACCTCGGCGGCCAGCCGTTCAGCGACCTGCATGCCCAGGCCTTCGCCAAGACCGCCCAGTGCACCGAGCGCGCGATCCAGCAGTTCGGCCGCCAGCGCCGCACGGAATGAGGGACATGCCCGGCACACTGGTCGGGCGCGCTTTCCGTTAAACTGCTGCCCTTCTTCAACCCGGGGGTACTCGCATGTCCGTTTTCTCCGACCTGCCATTGGTGATCGAGCCCAGCGACCTCGCGCCGCGCCTGGGCGCGCCCGAGCTGATCCTGGTCGACCTGACCAGTGCCGCCCGCTACGCCGAAGGGCATATCCCCGGCGCGCGTTTCGTCGACCCCAAACGCACCCAGTGGGGACAACCCCCGGCACCCGGCCTGCTACCGGCGAAGGCCGACCTGGAAGCCCTGTTCGGCGAGCTGGGCCACCGCCCGGAGGCGACCTACGTGGTCTACGACGACGAAGGCGGCGGCTGGGCGGGCCGCTTCATCTGGCTGCTGGACGTGATCGGCCACCACCACTACCACTATCTCAACGGCGGCCTGCCGGCCTGGATCGCCGACGCCCAGGCGCTCGACCGCGAGGTCCCGGCGCCTGTCGGCGGCCCGCTGCCGCTGACGTTGCACGACGAGCCCAGCGCGACCCGCGAATACCTGCAAAGCCGCCTCGGCGCCGCCGACCTGGCGGTATGGGATGCGCGCAACCCCAGCGAATACGCCGGTACCAAGGTGCTCGCCGCGAAGGCCGGGCATGTGCCCGGCGCGATCAATTTCGAATGGACCGCCGGCATGGACCCGGCTCGCGCCCTGCGCATCCGCGCGGATATCGCCGAAGTCCTGGAGGACCTCGGCATCACGCCGGACAAGGAAGTGATCACCCACTGCCAGACCCACCATCGCTCCGGCTTCACCTACCTGGTGGCCAAGGCGCTGGGCTACCCGCGGGTCAAAGGCTACGCCGGCTCCTGGTCGGAATGGGGCAACCACCCCGATACCCCTGTAGAGGTTTGAGGAATGTCGTTCAAAGATCGTCTGTTCATCTGCAGCCAGTACCTGCTGCCGCACCACCTGCTGTCCCGGCTGATCGGCTTCGCCGCCGACTGCCGGGCGACCTGGTTCAAGGACCGCCTGATCGCCTGGTTCGCCCGGCGCTACCAGGTCGACATGCGCGAAGCGCAGGTCGAGGACCTGCAGGCCTATGAACATTTCAATGCCTTCTTCACCCGCGCCCTGAAGGATGGCGCCCGCCCGCTGGCCCAGGAGCCCGGCGCGGTGCTCTGCCCGGCCGATGGCGCGATCAGCCAGCTCGGCCCGATCGAGCACGGGCGGATCTTCCAGGCCAAAGGCCACAGCTACAGCCTGGCCGAACTGCTCGGCGGCGACGCCGAACTGGCCGCGCCCTTCATGGGCGGCGACTTCGCCACCGTCTACCTGTCCCCCCGGGACTACCACCGCGTGCACATGCCGCTGGCCGGCACCCTGCGCGAGATGGTCTACGTTCCCGGCCGGCTGTTCTCGGTGAACCAGACCACCGCGGAAAACGTTCCCGAGCTGTTCGCCCGCAACGAGCGGGTGGTCTGCCTGTTCGACACCGAGCGCGGTCCGATGGCCGTGGTGCTGGTAGGCGCGATGATCGTAGCCTCCATCGAAACCGTCTGGGCCGGCCTGGTTACGCCGCCGAAGCGCGAACTGAAGACCTTCCGCTACGACGAAGCCGCCCGTGCGCCGATCCGCCTGGAAAAAGGCGCCGAGCTCGGTCGCTTCAAGCTGGGCTCCACCGCCATCGTCCTGTTCGGCCCGCAGCAGGTCGCGTTCAACGACGGCCTCGGGGCAGCGAGCCCGGTGCGCATGGGAGAATGCCTGGCCCTGCCGAAACAGTCCTGACCTCGCCGGGACGGAGCGCCCCGAGCGTCTCCGTCCCATCTCTCCCCGCCGCCGGGACCTCCCGGCGGGATCGTGGCGTCCGAAGGCTGCGGGTCCATTTCGATGCTGCTAGAGTTCGGAAAGGTCCTATCGAGCCTGTGCCGACCCCTCGGTCAGGAAAGCGGACTGCCGCACAGTTCCTGTCCTGGCCACGACGATGAACCCGCCTCCCGTGTTAAGAAAGAGGAGGCGCAGCCGCGGCGATCGGAAGTCCGGCACCTCTCCGGGGCTTCATCCCCCCGTAGAGCCTTTTCAGTAGCGGAGCCGTCTAACCCCCCATGGAAAACCAGAGCCCCCACCTCTCGTTGCGCGTCCCCACTCCGACGCAGCAGAACCTGAGCTTCTGCGACGCCACCCCGAAGGACATCAAGTACTGGCTGGCGCACCTGCCCAAGGCCAACCTCGGGGAAACCGCGCGCCAGCTCTACCAGGGCCTGATCGAACTCAACCAGTTGGTGCTGCCCGTCGAGGCCCGCCTGCAACTGCTCGAACTGTTCCGTCCAGAGGTGCATTTCGTCTGCGCCCACCTGGAACGGCACTTCCTCAACCAGGCCATCGTCCTCGACGAACGGCCGCGCAAGATCGCCAACCTCTGCCAGGCCCTGCAGAACCACCTGGCCATCGGCTACAAGCTGATCGTGGTCCAGGAAGCGCCGCGCAACAGCCGCGACCGCGCGCAGCTGTTCGCGGTCGGCATCCAGCGGGCGATCCGCAGCCTGTGCGGGCCGCTGATCCGCGCCAGCCAGTTGTACTGCCCGGTCCCCGAGGGGCTTTGGCTGGAACTCCACCAGCTCTACCAGTTGGCCAGCCAGCGCGGCGTGCATCGTCTCGCGGTGCGCGACGAACTGGCCAAGCACACCCCCGGCCTGAGCGTCGAGCAGGCCTACCTGATTCCGCTGCTGCTCGGCTGCGCGCGCTGCAACCAGATGCGCCAGAACAACATTGCACGGCTCGCCGAGGTGCTCGAACCCTGGAGCCAGCTGCTGTCGATACAGAGCGCGACGCTGCCCGGCTCGCTGTTCATCGCCGTGCCGCAGATCGACGGCCCGCCGCGCTACCGTTCGCTGTACCCGGAGACCCAACTGGCCAATGCCCTGGGCATCGACACCCAGCCGCTGGTCGAGCTGATCCGCGAATACCTGCTGCAGCCCGAGGCCGAACGCGCGAAAGCACGCCTGCCGCTGATCGAAGGGGTGACCCTGGACCTGCTGCAACATCTCTCCTCGGCCTGGGGTGACATCGCCGAACGTACCTTCCAGCGCACCCAGGGCCAGGGCCAGTTGACCCTGTGCATCGGCATGAGCGCCCTGCACTACTTCCTCGCCGGGCGCCGCCCGTTCAACGAGGTCCTGCAGATCCAGGAAGCGCCCGAGGCGCCTCGCTTCAAGGCCGACGTCCAGGACGCCTGGGCCGGCGCCTTCGATGCACAGAAGGTCACCGACTGGCAGCCCGGCATGCCGCTGGAGGAAATCGAATACCGCCCGCATCAGTCGCCCCGCAGTGTGCAACCCGGGCACCCGCAGGCCTACGCACAGGCTGACGCCACCGAGGACTACCCGACCTACGCCCTGCCCATCGTCAACCACAGCCCCGGCGGCTATTGCCTGAGCTGGCCGAAGGAGGTGCCCGCCCAACTGCAGGCGGGCGAACTGGTCGGCCTGCAGGACCTTCCAGGCCAGGCGTGGAGCATCGCGGTGGTGCGCTGGATCCGCCAGGTACGCAATGGCGGCACGCAGATGGGCATCGAGATGATCGCCCCGGCGGCACAGCCCTGCGGCCTGCAACTGCTGCGCAAGACCGAGCAGAGCAGTCACTACCTGCGCGCCCTGCTGCTGCCGGCGATCGCCGCGATCTCGCGGCCGGCGACGGTGATCACCCCGCGCCTGCCGTTCCAGGAGGGCAGCCGGGTGCAGATCAACCTGCACGGCGAGGAGCGGCGCGCGGTGCTGAATCGCCGGCAGGCCTCGACCAGCAGCTTCAGCCAGTTCGAATACCGCTCGGCGGAACCGGTGAACACCCCGAGCGATAAGCCGGTCACAGCGCCAGTGGCCCGGCCGCCTGCGGGGGAGGAAGATTTTGACTCGCTCTGGAAGTCTCTGTAGATTGCCCCGACACCTCCATTCGCCGTCTTTTCGCGCCTGCCCGGACGCGGACTGAGCCCTTTCCATGGCCATCGAAAAGAAAACCATCCGCCTGCTGATTCTGGAAGACTCGCAGAACGAAGCCGAACGCCTGGTCAGTCTGTTCCGCAATGCCGGCCACGCGACCCGCGTACATCGACTGACCTCTCCCGAGGACCTCGCCGAAACCCTCCAGCAAAGCTGGGACCTGCTGATCGCCGCGCCGACCAGCGAGTGTCTCGAGCCCGGCGAGGCG
Organism: Pseudomonas sp. TZ252; assembly: GCF_056110345.1. Taxonomy (NCBI): domain Bacteria; kingdom Pseudomonadati; phylum Pseudomonadota; class Gammaproteobacteria; order Pseudomonadales; family Pseudomonadaceae; genus Pseudomonas; species Pseudomonas sp. TZ252. Next base: position 1,749,948 of record NZ_CM148566.1, read on the forward strand.
CTCGCCACCTTGCGCCGCCAGTCACGCGACATCCCGTTCATCCAGCTGGTGGCCGACAACAGCTCCGACGCCATCACCGACGCCTTGATGCTCGGCGCCCAGGACGCCCTGCCGCAAGGCGAGGACGAGCGCCTGGTGCTGGTCGCCAACCGCGAGCTGGCCGGCCTCGCCGAACGCCGCGCGCGCCGCGCCGCCGAACTCGCCCTGCGCGAGGCGGAAAAACGCTGCCAGTTGCTGCTCGACAGCTCGGTCGACGCCATCACCTACGTCCACGACGGCATGCACATCTACGCCAACCGCTCCTACATGGCGCTGTTCGGCTACGAGGACGCCGAGGAACTGGAAGGCCTGCCGGTCATCGACCTGATCGCCTCCTGCGACCAGGGCGCCTTCAAGGATTTCCTCAAGGGCTACCAGAACGACCAGCGCCAGACCGAACTGGTTTGCACCGGGGTCAAGCTCGACGGCCAGGAATTCAAGGCGCGCATCAGCCTCTCCGCCGCCACGTACGACGGCGAACCCTGCATCCAGGTGGTGATCCGCGGCGAGGTCGACAACGCCGAGCTGGAAGAAAAGCTCCGCGAAGTCAGCAGCCAGGACCCGGTCACCGGTCTCTACAACCGCAGCCACTTCCTCGACCTGATGGATGCCGCCGTGCAGCAGGCGGTGACCGCCCGCAAGCCGTCGACCCTGGCCTATATCCATCTCAACGGCTACCCCTCTCTCCAGGCCGACCACGGGCTTTCCGGGATCGACCTGCTGCTCGGCCAGTTGGCCGGACTGATGCGTGAACAGTTCGGCGAGGAAGCCGACCTGGCGCGTTTCGGCGATTCGATCTTCGCCGCCCTGTTCAAGGGCAAGACTCCCGAGCAGGCGCAAGCGGCGCTGCAACGACTGCTGAAGAAAGTCGAGAACCACCTTTTCGAGCTGAACGGCCGCAGCGCCCAGGCCACCCTCAGCATCGGCGTCGCCGGTCTCGACGAGAAGACCGCCAAGGCCCAGGACGTGATGAACCGTGCGCATCGCTGCGCCGATGACGCGGCACGCAAGGGCGGGTCGCAGATCAAGCAGTACAACCCGGCGGAAGAGCTTGCCGCCGCCGCCCAGCGCGGCGACGTCATCGCGATCCTCCAGCAGGCGCTGGAGACCAACAGCTTCCGCCTGCTGTTCCAGCCAGTCATCAGCCTGCGCGGCGACAGCCACGAGAACTACGAGGTGCTCCTGCGCCTGCTCAATCCGCAGGGCCAGGAAGTGCCGCCGGCGGAGTTCCTGCATGCCGCCAAGGAAGCCGGGCTGGCGGAGAAGATCGACCGCTGGGTGATCCTCAATTCGATCAAGCTGCTCGCCGAGCATCGCGCCAAGGGGCACCAGACCAAGCTGTTCGTCCACCTGTCCAGCGCGAGCCTGCAAGACCCCGGCCTGCTGCCCTGGCTCGGGGTGGCGCTGAAGGCCGCGCGCCTGCCGCCGGAGTCGCTGGTGTTCCAGATCAGCGAAGCCGACGCCACCAGCTATCTGAAGCAGGCCAAGCAACTGACCCAGGGCCTGGCCACCCTGCATTGCCAGGCGGCGATCAGCCAGTTCGGCTGCTCGCTGAACCCGTTCAACGCGCTGAAGCACCTGACCGTGCAGTTCATCAAGATCGATGGTTCCTTCGTCCAGGACCTCAACCAGGTGGAAAACCAGGAGATCCTCAAGGGCCTGATCGCCGAACTGCACGAACAGCAGAAGCTCAGCATCGTCCCCTTCGTCGAGAGCGCCAGCGTCCTCGCCACCCTGTGGCAAGCCGGCGCCACCTACATCCAGGGCTACTACCTGCAGGGGCCGAGCCAGGCGATGGACTACGACTTCTCCTCGGGAGACGAATGAAGAACGGGCGCCCTGGGCGCCCGTTGCTTTTCCGCTCTACCGACCTGGTTCGTGGCTGCCGGGCCGGCAAGAGACGCCCGCCGGCCTCAGGCTCGTCCTTCGCGGTCGCGGTAGCCGAGCAGGTAGAGGATGCCGTCCAGGCCCAGGGTCGAGATCGCCTGCTTGGCCGACTGCTTGACCAGCGGCTTGGCGCGGAACGCCACGCCCAGGCCGGCCAGGCCGAGCATCGGCAGGTCGTTGGCGCCGTCGCCGACGGCGATGGTCTGCTCCAGGCTCAGGCCTTCCTTCGCCGCCAGTTCGCGCAGCAGGTCGGCCTTGCGCTGGGCATCGACGATCGGCTCGACCGCCACCCCGGTGACCTTGCCGTCGACGATCTGCAACTCGTTGGCGAACACGTAGTCGATCCCCAGCTTCGCCTGCAATTGACGGGCGAAATAGGTGAAGCCGCCGGACAGGATGGCGGTCTTGTAACCCAGGCGCTTGAGTTCGGCGAACAGGGTTTCCGCACCCTCGGTCAGACGCAGCGAGGCGCCGATCTCCTCCAGCACGTCTTCCGACAGCCCCTGCAGCAGCGCCAGGCGCTCCTTGAAGCTGGCGCGGAAGTCCAGTTCACCGCGCATCGCCCGCTCGGTGATCGCGGCGACCTTCTCGCCGACGCCGGCGGCTTTGGCCAGTTCGTCGATGACTTCCGCCTCGATCAGCGTCGAATCCATGTCGAACACCGCCAGCCGGCGGTTGCGGCGGAACACGCTGTCCTGCTGGAAAGCGATGTCGACGTTCAATTCCTGGGCGACGCTGAGGAATTCCGCACGCAGCGCCGCCGGATCGGCCGGTTCGCCGCGTACCGAGAACTCGATGCAGCCCTTGCCCTGGTCGGCGGGCATGTCCAGCGGCATACGCCCGGAGAGACGGTCGATGTGGTCGATGTTCAGCGCGTACTTGGCGGTGATCGAGCTGACCCTCTGCAGTTGCTCGGCAGTCACCCGGCGGGTGAGCAGGGTCACGATGTGCCGCGCCTTGCCCTGGCCGTCGACCCATTGCCGGTAGTCCTCTTCCGAGACCGGGGTGAAGCGCACCTGCTGGTCCAGCTTGTAGGCGGTGAACAGCACGTCCTTGAGGACCGAGGAACCGGCCTCGGTATCCGGGATTTCCACCAGGATGCCGAACGACAGGGTGTCGTGGATCACCGCCTGGCCGATGTCGAGGATGTTCACCCCGCCCTGGGCCAGTACGCCGGTGATGGCAGCGGTGAGACCGGGGCGGTCTTCCCCGGTGATGTTGATCAGGACAATTTCGCGCAAGGCGTAAGCTCCGCCAGGTAAAAGACGCCATTCTACCCGCTTTCCCGCACACCCGAGAGACGCAGAGCCGGGCATTTGCCATCACCACCGGTCGGAACCGACCGGGAAAACCCGCGAAACCGCCGCGCGGCGGCCTGGAAAGCGCGTCAACGGCCCTTTGCCCCTCGGGGGGCGCTGGTTATACTGCGCGATACCTCTATTTCAGAAGACCGAGCCCCCTGTGACCCGGCCCACGTCCGTCAAGCCCGACAATTTCTTCCTCCTGCTGTTTCGTGCCTTGCGCCAGCGCCGCGTCCCGATCGCCCTGCGGCTCGCCAGCCATAGCCTGATCCTGGTGGCCCTGGCCCTGCTGATCTACGCCTGGGTCATGGGCATGCAGTTTCGCCAGGCCATGCAACAGCAGGCCGATGCCCTGGGCCAGAGCCTGATCACCCAGACCGCCGCGTCCGCCACCGAGTTGCTGGTGTCCAACGACATCCTCAGCCTCAACGTGCTGCTGAACAACCTGGTGAAGAACCCGCTGGTGGCCCATGCGGCGATCTACAGCGTCGACCAGCGCATCCTCGCCGAGGCCGGCAGCCGTCCGAAGCAGAGCCTGCTCGGTGCCACCGAAGGCCTGTACTCGACGCCGATCACCTTCCAGGAAGTGATCGCCGGGCACCTGCGCATCAGCCTGGACATGCAGCAGTTCCAGCAGCCGATGATGATCAGCCTGCAGAGCATGGGCCTGATCAGCCTGATCCTGCTGATCCTCGCCCTGTATTTCAGCCTGCGCCTGGGGCGGCAGATTTCCACACCCTTGTTGCAATTGCGTGTCTGGTTGCGCGATCCGGACAATCCGGCCCCCGGCGCCGAACTGCAGAACGAGCTGGGCGACCTGGCGCGCGACCTGGAAGAGCGCCTGGTGCCGGAGAAGCCGCCGGCGCCGGAGCCGGAAGAAGCACCGCTGCCGCAGAACTTCGACGACATCCTGCTGGAAGACGACGAAGCCGACCTGCGCAGCCGCAAGGTCGAGGCCTCGGCCTTCGAGGAAGACGACATTCCGCTGGGCGACGCCCTGCTGGACGAGACCAAGCCGGTGGAATTCACCTCCATCGACGAAGACCCGCTGGACCAGGACGCCTTCGACGAGAACGGAGCCGAAGCCGGGGAACAGCCCGCAGCGCCCGCCGCTGCGCGCGAACCGCAACACAGTGCGGTGCTGGCGATCCAGCTCGGCGCTCAGGAACAGTTGCGCCGGTTGCCGCGCAGCCGCCTGGTGGATCTCCTGCAACGCTATCGCGACTGCCTGGAACAGGCCGCCCGCCAGTACAAGGGCAGCCTGCACACGCTCAGCGACGGCGGCAGCCTGATTCTCTTCCACAGCCGCGACAACCGCGCCGACTACCTGACCAACGCGCTCTGCTGCGGTGAACTGATGCGTGCGCTCGGCCATGCCCTGCAGATCGAGGTCGCCGACAGCGGCATCACCTTGCAACTGCAACTGGGCCTGAGCCTCGGCGAAGACCTCAGCGAACAGACCCAGGCCGACCTGCTGCTCAACGAAACCGTGCAGAACGCCCTCGCCCTCAACCAGCACAGCCGCAACCTGCTGCTGGTCGAACGCAGCATCGCCGACGACGCGGTGGTCCGCGAGCGCGCCCGTATCCGCGCCATCGCCAGTCCGGAAGGAGCCTGCTGCGTCGAGCGTCTGCTGGAGCCGTATCCGTCGATGCTCGAGCGCCAACTGGCGCGCATGCACGACCGCGCCCGCCCGTGACCACCCTGATCACCCACCCGCTGCCGGTCCTGGCGGTGGGACTGGCCCTTGGCAGCCGGGTGATCCCGCCACACCTGCTGCTGGCAGGCATGCTCGCCGCCTGCCTGCCGGACTTCGACGTAGTCGCCTTCAAGCTCGGCATCGCCTATCACGATGCCTTCGGCCATCGCGGCTTCAGCCATTCGCTATTGTTCGCCGCGATCCTCGGCGCGCTCGCCGCCCTCGCCTGCCGGCCGCTGCATAGCGGACCGCTGAAAGCCGGGCTGTGGGTAGCGCTGGCCACCGCCTCGCACAGCCTGCTGGACGCGATGACCAATGGCGGGCTGGGCGTCGCCTGGTTCTGGCCCTGGAGCGACGCCCGCTACTTCATGCCGTTCCATCCGATCGCCGTGTCGCCGATCGGTCTGTCGCGCTTCCTCAGCGAACGCGGATTGCTGGTGCTGCAATCGGAGGCGCGCTGGGTCTGGCTGCCCTGCCTGCTGCTGGCGCTCGCCGGCATGGCCCTGCGCTTCCTGTTGCGCCGCTCACGCTGACGCCGAAACGAAAAAGCCCCGCTTCGGCGGGGCTTTCTCCTAGTCGGCTATCGACAATCAGAACCGATAGACCTCGGCGTCGGTGCGAATCGGCACCACCAGTGGCATTTTCGGACCTTCCTCTTCCTTGACCTTCGGCTTGGCCACCGGCTTGCGCGCGGTCGCCGGCGGCGGCGCCTCGGCCGCCACGGCGATCGGCTTGACGTCCTTGGCCAACTGCGCCGCCAGGCGCTTGAGCAGGTCGCTCTGGGCACGGATCTGGTCGCCGATGCTGCCCTGATGCTGTTCTTCCTCGTGGAACACCCGGCTGTCCTTCAGGTCGCCCTTCTGGTCCAACAGGCGCCAGCGCGCCTCGATCACTGCCGGCTGCTTGGGGCCGGAGTCGAGGCGACTGATGGTCAGCATCACCTGGACCTGGGGGGTGAAACCGGGTTTTTCCGGGAACAGCGCCAGGCGGCTGCTGCCCAGCTCGCTGGACATCTGCCGCAGCAGTTGCTGGCTGACATTGGTCTCCAGGTTGCCGGCCCAGCGCGCTTCGGTGGACAGACTGAGAATACCATCGGCCTGCCGCTGCACCATCACATCGCGCTTGAGATAGTCGGCCAGTTGTACCGGCCCGAGCAGGACGGCCGCACCGCCGTCCTTTTTCGGTACCGCAGCGGCACCGACGTCCAACTGGTAGAGCTGGGCCGGCGGATGGACCGCACAACCCGTCAGCCCGAGCAGGCTGACGAGGGAAAGACATGCGAAGACGCGCCACGCGCTCATCGAGAACCACCGTATTTCGCCGAAGATCGGCACTACTGATGCAAGACTTGAATTCTACTGGCCACCCGCCATCGGAAACGGCGGCCGAAGGGGCGTATCATCCCCTAACCAGCGCCATAGCTCCAGAGGCAGAGCGTATTCCGAAACCGGTTTCGGACCACCTGCGTCAGGGGAAAACCCGGCGGAACCCGCCAGGGAGACGACATTCCCCCGGAAAGCCGGCCTCGGAAGAGGCCGCTTTCGCCATTCCCTTGCGGATATGCGAGAGATCGGAGACCGGTAACGGCTCATTTCAATCCTGTGGCGGAATATCCACCAGCAGGCTGTCGACGCGCTGGAAACCGCGCGGCAGCTTGTTGCCTCGCCGGCCTCGCTCCCCCTTGTAGTGTTCCAGGTCGTCGCCCTTGAGCGACAGGGTACGCTTTCCGGCCTGCAGGACCAACGTCGCCCCGGCTGGCAGAACAGCCAGGTCGGTGAGGTATTCCTCGCGGCTGGCCACGCGTTCGCCGGGGATGCCGATGATCTTGTTGCCCTTGCCCTTGCCGAGCTGCGGCAGGTCGGAGACCTTGAACAATAGCAGACGGCCCTCGGTCGTCACGGCCGCCAGCCAATCCTGCTCCACATCGCGCACCGGGCGCGGCGCCACCACGGCGGAGCCGTTGGGCAGGCTGAGCAGGGCCTTGCCGGCCTTGTTCTTGGCCTGCAGGTCCTCGCCCTTGACCACGAAACCATAGCCGGCGTCGGAAGCGATCACGAACAGCGCATCGTCGTCCGGCAGCAGCACGCATTCGAAGCTGGCCCCCGGCGGCGGCGTCAGCCGGCCGCTGAGCGGCTCGCCCTGGCCCCGCGCGGACGGCAGGCTGTGGGCCGGCAGCGAGTAGCTGCGCCCGGTGGAGTCGATGAACACCGCATACTGGTTCGAGCGTCCCGGCGCGGCGGCCTTGAAGCCGTCGCCGGCCTTGTAGGAAAGGCCGGCGGCGTCGATGTCGTGGCCCTTGGCGCAACGCACCCAGCCTTTTTCCGAGAGCACCACGGTCACCGGTTCGGTGGGCATCAGCTCGGTTTCCGACAGCGCGCGGGCCTCGGCGCGGGCGACGATCGGCGAACGGCGGTCGTCGCCGTAGGTCTCGGCATCCTTGATCAGCTCCTCGCGCACCAGCTTCTTCAGCTTGGCCTCGCTGCCGAGCAGGGTCTGCAGGCGCTTCTGCTCCTTCAGCAACTCTTCCTGCTCGCCGCGGATCTTCATCTCTTCCAGGCGCGCCAACTGGCGCAGGCGGGTGTCGAGGATGTAGTCGGCCTGCACCTCGCTGAGTTCGAAGCGCTCCATCAGCACCGCCTTGGGCTGGTCCTCGGTGCGGATGATGTGGATCACCTCGTCGAGGTTGAGGAAGGCGATCAGCAAGCCATCCAGCAGATGCAGGCGGCGCTCGACCTTGTCCAGGCGGAACTGCAGGCGTCGACGCACGGTGCCGATGCGGAACTGCAACCACTCCGAGAGCAACTGGCGCAGGTCCTTGACCTGCGGCTTGCCGTCGAGGCCGATGATGTTCAGGTTGACCCGGTAGCTGGTTTCCAGGTCGGTGGTGGCGAACAGATGGGTCATCAGCTCTTCGACATCGACCCGGTTCGAACGCGGGATGATGACGATGCGGGTCGGGTTCTCGTGGTCCGACTCGTCGCGCAGGTCGGCCACCATCGGCAGCTTCTTGGCCTGCATCTGCCCGGCGATCTGTTCCAGCACCTTGGAACCGGACACCTGGTGCGGCAGGGCGTGGATGACGATGTCGCCGTCCTCGACGCGGTACACCGCGCGCATGCGCACCGAACCGCGGCCGGTCTCGTAGACCTTCTGCAGGTCGGCGCGCGGGGTGATGATCTCGGCTTCGGTGGGGAAGTCCGGGCCCGGCACGTGTTCGCACAATTCGGCGACCGTCGCGCCCGGCTGGTCGAGCAGGCGCACGCAGGCCGACGCGACTTCCCGCAGGTTGTGCGGCGGCACGTCGGTGGCCATGCCCACCGCGATGCCGGTGGTGCCGTTGAGCAGCAGGTTGGGCAGGCGGGCCGGCAGCACGGCCGGCTCGTCGAGGGTGCCGTCGAAGTTCGGTACCCAGTCCACGGTACCCTGGCCCAGTTCGCTGAGCAGCACCTCGGAATAGCGCGACAGGCGCGCCTCGGTATAACGCATGGCGGCGAAGGACTTGGGATCGTCCGGAGCCCCCCAGTTGCCCTGGCCGTCCACCAGCGGATAGCGATAGGAGAACGGCTGCGCCATCAGCACCATGGCCTCGTAGCAGGCCGAGTCGCCGTGCGGGTGGAACTTGCCGAGCACGTCGCCGACGGTGCGCGCCGACTTCTTGTGCTTGGAATCGGCATCCAGCCCCAGTTCGCTCATGGCGTAGACGATGCGTCGCTGCACCGGTTTCAGGCCGTCGCCGATATGCGGCAGGGCGCGGTCCATGATCACGTACATGGAATAGTTCAGATAGGCCTGCTCGGTGAACTCGGCCAACGACCGGCGTTCGACCCCTTCCAGGCTCAGATCGAGGGATTCGCTCATGCGTACCTCACGGAGAAGTGTTTTGGCGCAGCACCAGGGTGCCGTCGCGCTGGGTGAATTCGAGTTGTTTCAGGGCGCTCATGCCGAGTAGCACCTCATCGCCGTCCATGCCCGGCGCAATCAGCGCCGCGACCCCGGACAGGCGGATATCGCCGAGTTGCAGCTGGTCCAGCCGCGTGCGCCAGCCCGTGGCGCGGCCGTTGGCCGTGCTCAGGGTGATCGGCGCGCCGCGCTCCAGCGCGAGTCTTGCCGCCAGGGCTTCCGGCACCGCCACCTGGGTCGCCCCGGTATCGAGCAGGAAGGTCACGCCCTGGCCGTTGATCTGCCCGTTCAGCAGGTAATGGCCCTGGCGGCTGCTGACCAGGCGCAACTCGACGTAGCCGTCGCCATGGATCGATTGCGGCGCCTGGTTCGGGTTGCGCTGTCGATCTTCCCAGACGCCGAAATAGCGCGTCGCCAGCGCCAGCCCGGCGACCCAGGCCAGCACCAGCATGATCCGTCCCAGCCGCTGACCGGGCACCTGTTGCGTCACTTGTCCCCCAACCAGCCGCCGGCGGGCGCGGCGAAGCGCAGGACGAAGGGCCGCACATCGCCATCGGCGCGCGCATGGTCGCCATTGTCGATGCCCAGCCAGGCGCCCTTGTCGTCCAGCGACAGGGCTTCCGCGACGCCATAAGGCAGCTCGTAGCGACGCTCCGGCGCCAGGACCGCCGAGGCGAACGACCAGCAGCGCTCGACCTTGGCCTGGGCCAGGTCGCGGCGGCAGATCTGATGCGCCAGGCGCTCCAGGGTGAACAGCTTGCCGCGGTAGAAGGCGAGGTCGGAGAAATCCTTCGGCAGCTTGCGCGCGCTGCCCAGTTCCGGCGGCGGCTCGATCTTGCCGCCCTCGGCGAGCAGTACGCAGCTGCCCTCGCAGCGCCAGGCACTGTTGTCGCGGTGGGCCACCAGCAGGCCGCGGCGCTCGCGCTCGGCAGCCAGCCAGAGGCGCTTGCCCTCGGGGTCGACGGCGATCCCTTCGAACAGCGCGTTGAAATTCATCAGCATGCCGCTGGCCCGCGCTTGCGGCAGCAGGCCGGGCGGCAGGCGCAGCCAGTTCGGCGTGCCGCTCACCGGCAGTTGCAGGACCGCCGCGTGCGCCTCGCTGACCAGGTAGCGATTGCCGGCGGCATCGCAGGCGATGCCTTCGAAGTCGAGGTTGCCGCCGCGCACCAGGCCACTGAGCCAGACCCGCGTGCTCATGCCCCAGGGCAACCCGCTGTCCGGCGGGGTCGGAGCGATGAAACTCTCGGCCTCGGCCTGCCAGGGCTGGTCGGAGCCTTCGGCCGAGGGTTGCAGGCGATACAGGCGGTCATCGTCGCGGTCGGAAACCGTCCACAGCGCGCCGCCACACCAGGCCAGCCCGGAGAGGTTGCCGCCGCGCATGCCCTCCACCGCATGTTCGGAGATGAAGCTCAAGGCTGCCGGAACCGGTGGCTCTGGCGGCGCCTCGGCCGCCTGGACCAGGCCCCCGAACAGGCCGAGGATGGCCAGCAGGCGGCGCATCAGACCAGCACCTCGGCCAGGTTGCCCTTGCTTTCCAGCCAGGACTTGCGGTCACCGGCGCGCTTCTTGGCCAGCAGCATGTCCATGATCTCCAGGGTTCCGGTGGCGTCCTCCAGGGTGAGCTGGACCAGCCGCCGGGTATTCGGATCCATGGTGGTCTCGCGCAGTTGCAACGGATTCATTTCGCCAAGGCCCTTGAAGCGGGTGACCTGCGGCTTGCCGCGCTTCTTCTCAGCGGCCAGGCGCTCGAGGATGCCGTCGCGCTCGGCTTCGTCGAGGGCGTAGTAGATGTCCTTGCCGAGGTCGATGCGGTACAGCGGCGGCATCGCCACGTAGACGTGGCCGGCTTCCACCAGCGGGCGGAAATGGCGGACGAACAGCGCGCAGAGCAGCGTGGCGATGTGCAGCCCGTCGGAGTCGGCATCCGCGAGGATACAGATCTTGCCGTAGCGCAGCTGGGCCAGGTCACTGGCACCCGGATCGACGCCGATGGCCACCGCGATGTCGTGGACCTCCTGGCTGGCGAGCACCTCGCCGCCGTCCACTTCCCAGGTGTTCAGGATCTTTCCGCGCAGCGGCATGATCGCCTGGAATTCCTTGTCCCGCGCCTGCTTCGCCGAGCCGCCGGCGGAGTCGCCCTCGACCAGGAACAGTTCCGCGCGCATCGGTTCCTGTCCGGCGCAGTCGGCCAGTTTGCCGGGCAGCGCCGGCCCCTGGGTGATCTTCTTGCGCTCGACCTTCTTGCCCGCCTTGAGGCGACGCCCGGCGTTGCTGATCGCCAGTTCCGCCAGTTGCAGGCCGATTTCGGCGTGCTCGTTGAGCCACAGGCTGAAGGCGTCCTTCACCACGCCCGAGACGAACGCCGCCGCCTCGCGGGACGACAGGCGCTCCTTGGTCTGCCCGGAGAACTGCGGCTCCTGCATCTTCATCGAGAGGACGAAGGCGATCCGCTCCCAGACGTCCTCGGGCGCCAGCTTGACGCCGCGCGGCAACAGGTTGCGGAACTCGCAGAACTCGCGCATGGCGTCGAGCAGGCCCTGGCGCAGGCCGTTCACATGGGTGCCGCCCTGGGCCGTGGGAATCAGGTTGACGTAGCTTTCCTGCACCGACTCACCGCCCTCGGGCAGCCACAGCAGGGCCCAGCTCACCGCTTCCTTGGAACCTTCGAGGTTGCCGCAGAAGGGTTCATCGGGCAGGCGCGGCAGCTCGGCGACCGCGTCGGTCAGGTAGGAGCGCAGGCCGTCCTCGAAGTGCCACTCGACGCGCTCGCCGGTGTTCTTGTCCTCGAACACCACGCTCAGGCCCGGGCACAGCACCGCCTTGGCCTTGAGCACATGCTTGAGGCGGCTGACCGAGAACTTCGCCGAATCGAAATACTTCGGATCCGGCCAGAAATGCACGCTGGTACCGGTATTGCGCTTGCCGACCGTGCCGATGACTTCCAGATCGCTGTCCTTGAAGCCGTCGGCGAAGGTCATCCGGTACTCGTTGGCGTCGCGCTTGACGCGTACCTCGACCCGGGTCGAGAGCGCGTTCACCACCGAGATGCCGACCCCGTGCAAGCCGCCGGAGAACTGGTAGTTCTTGTTCGAGAACTTGCCGCCGGCATGCAGCTTGGTAAGGATCAGCTCGACGCCCGGCACGCCCTCTTCCGGGTGGATGTCCACCGGCATGCCGCGGCCATCGTCGATGACTTCCAGCGAGTTGTCCTGGTGCAGGATCACCTGCACGCTCTTCGCGTGGCCGGCCAGGGCTTCGTCGACGCTGTTGTCGATGACTTCCTGGGCCAGGTGGTTGGGGCGGGTGGTGTCGGTGTACATCCCCGGGCGCTTGCGCACCGGGTCGAGGCCGGAAAGGACTTCGATGGCGTCTGCGTTGTAAGTAGCCATGGGGTCTCTATTCAGTCAAAAGTCGAAAAATCGGTGTCGCGCCATAGCGCCGACGGGTAGCCGGCGAACGCCAGCAGCGCCGGCAGGTGCCGGGCGAAGCCCTGGAAACCGTGGTCGCCGCCGGCCTGGATACGTAGCGCGCAGGCTCGGTAGAAGGCCTGCGCGACGCGATAATCGAGGGTTTCGTCGGCGGTCTGCAGCCATACCTGGTAGCGTTCGGGACGTTGCAGGTGCGTGACTTCCAGTTCGGCCAACGCCGCCACGTGGTCCTCGGTGAGTTCCCAGGTCTCGCCGCTGTAGTGGTTGGTCTGCGCACCCAGGTAGCCGTCGAAGGAGCGATGCGGGGCGACCGCCGGATTGACCAGGATCGCCGCCAGGCCATGGCGCTCCGCCAAATGGGTCGCATAGTAGCCACCCAGGGAGCTGCCGACCAGCACCGGTCGCCCGAGCTCGGCGATGGCCCGCTCCAACTGGGCGATAGCCTGCCGTGGGTGATGGTGCAGGGCCGGGACGCGCAGGCCTTCGGCCAGGCCCAAGTGGCCGAAGGCCGCCTGCAGCTGACGCGCCTTGTGCGATTCGGGCGAACTGTTGAAGCCGTGGATATACAGCAGGGATGGGCTGGTCGCGGTCATCGGGAACGGGCTAATGGGCTTCAACTCGGTAGGGAAAGCCGAACGGTAACAGCTTCCAGGCTTCATCTTCCAGCCTGCGCGCCGATCGGCAACGACGCACGTGGCCGCGGTATCCCGCGACCGGGGGCATGTCAGTATCCGGCGGTGTCGTAGTCCACTTCGAAGACGACGTCATCGACCCGCGAGATCCCCGTTTCCAGGCGCCCGTCGTCGTGCAGGCGCAACCAGCGGTAGCCCGGCGCCAGGCGGTCGAGGGTGAAGTCGCTGCTGCCGGGGGCGAACTGCACGCAGGTGGACGGCGAAGCCAGCAGGCGCAGCGGGCCGCGCTGGCGGTCGAACTCCTGGTGAATGTGCCCCCACAGCAGGCAGCGCACCTGCGGATAGGGTGCCAGCAGGTCGAACAGCGCCTGCGGGTTGCGCAGGCCGATGGGGTCCATCCAGTCGCTGCCGATCGGCACCGGGTGGTGATGGAAGGAAACCAGCAGGAAGCGTTCGCCGGCGCTGTCGATGGCGCGCCGCAGCAGCTCCAGCTGATCCTCCTCGAGATAGCCCGGCACCGCGCCGGGAATGCTCGAGTCGAGCAACACCACGCGCCAGTTGCCGACGTCGACGACCTGCTCCAGCAGGTCGCTGCCCTCGGTCGCCCGCTGCATCGGCTCGCGTTCGTCGTGGTTACCGGCGAACCAGCGCAACGGCGCGTCCAGGGGGGCGCTCAACCTGCGGAAGCGTGTGTAGGAATCGAGGCTGCCGTCCTGGGAGACGTCGCCGGTGGCGAGAATCAGGTCGATCCGCGGCTGCTCCCGGGCGACCCGCTCGACCACCTTCTCCAGGCTATGGGCGGTATCCATGCCAAGCAGGCGCGCGCCATCCTCGGCGAACAGGTGGCTGTCCGAAAGCTGCACCAGCAGTACGGAGGCGTCGGTGGCGGGAGTGTTCGAATGGCGTGACAAGGGGCCGTCTCCTGAAGGCGAGGCGTCCGCGGTGAAAGGGATGATTATGGTGACCGACGAAAGTGGCGGCAAACCCGGAAAGCGGAACAGATCACAGTTGCGAGGACTACTTTTGGCTTGATGTCATTCAACTGGCCTTTTGCCTGCAACCGCTCAGCGCTGGGCCACCGGCTCCATTTCGTGGCCGCAGGCCAGGCAATGGGCGAGCCACTCGCCGAGGAACAGGTTGAGCTGGTTCTTCTCGTCGGGCTGGTGCATCGCCTGGTTCGGGTAGGGATAGATCGCCATCAGCCGCCGCGCCTGTTCGGCGCCGATCACCTCGGCCATCCGCGCATCGTGGTAGACCCGCACTTCCAGCCGCGGCGCCGGCAACCAGGGCAGGCCCAGTTCCTGGCGCACCTGAAGGGTGGTGGTGTAGGGGCAGGCCTCGGTCACTTCCAGCGCAAGTACGCCGAGCAGCCGCTCCCCTTCGCTCAGCGCGACCCGGCGCGAGGCCTGCGCCTCGCGCATGTCCGGGAGCAGGCGCATGAGCCGCGCGTAGTTCGCTTCGCAGGTCGCCTGCAGGCTGGCCAGGTCGACCCGGTAGCGCTCGCGCAGCAGGTTCAGGCCCATAGCCCACGCACCTCGGCCCGGTTCAGGGCCAGCCACTGCAGGGCGATGATGCTCGCCGCGTTGTTGATCCGCCCGTCGCGCACGGCCTGCAGCGCATCTTCCAACGGCCAGACGTGGACGCGGATGTCCTCGCCCTCCTCCGGCAAGCCATGCACGCCGCCGACGCCTTCGCTGTCGCAACGGCCGACGAACAGGTGCACCACTTCGTCGGTGCCGCCCGGCGACGGCAGGTACTGGGTTATCGGCCAGAGCGCACCGAGAGTCAGCCCGGCCTCCTCCATCGCCTCGCGATGGGCCACTTCCTCCGGTTGCTCGTCCTTGTCGATCAGGCCGGCGACCAGCTCCAGCAGCCAGGGGTTGGCGAGCTTCTGCATCGCCCCGACGCGGAATTGCTCGATGAGCACCACGCAATCGCGCTGCGGGTCGTAGGGCAGCACGCAGACCGCGTCATGGCGGACGAACAGTTCCCGACTGATTTCCCGGCCCATGCTGCCGTCGAACTGGCGATGCCGCAGGCGCAGGCGATCGAGACGATAGAAGCCGCGGAAGCATTCCTCGCGCTGCACGAGCTCGACGTCACCGGGGGCGGGTTTGAAGGTTTCGGACATCCTCGACTCACTTCACTCGGGTATGTGGGTTTCGCGCCATCCTATCGCGGCCCGGCGCAGGGCGCAGCCACTTTCAGGACAGCTCGGGAAAACTTCGTGGCGCTCGCCGCACGGGCGTGTTTCCCGGCCACGGCTAGGCCATACTTGGGGTTTGCGCGGGCCGAACTCAAGCGCGACGCCAGGGTCGAAACGGACTGGTCGACGCTTCGAGCCCGCCCATCCACCGTCGCAAAAGGAATCCCATGCGCCTTCTGAAATTCGCCGCCCTCGGCAGCCTGGTCGTTCTGCTGAGCGCCTGCCAGAGCCTCTTCAAGCCCGGCCTCGACGACCCGCTGCCCACCGAGCGCCTCGCCAGCGAGCACCTGAAGCCCGGCTGTCAGGGCGAACAGTGTCCCTTGGTAAACATCGACACCTTGAAGTTCCCCGACGAACCGCAGTTGGACCCGATCGTCGAGCGCGCCCTGCTGGAAATGACCCGGGAAAACAACGAAACGCCCCTGCCGGCATCGCTGGCGGCCTACGAGCGGCAGTTCCTGGACAGCGCCGAGCCGGGCTGGAGCAGCTACCTGCAAGCCAAGGTGCGCGAACAACATGACGGTCTGGTGATCATCGAGCTTTCCAGCTACCTGTTCACCGGCGGCGCCCACGGCATGCCCGGTCGCGGCTTCATCAACTACGACCGCAGGCAGCACAAGGTGCTGAGCCTGCAGGGCATGCTGGTTCCCGGCCAGGAAGAAGCCTTCTGGAAACAGGCCGAGCTGGCGCACAAGGCCTGGCTGCTGGCCAACAAGCTCGACCAGGACGCCGATTTCCAGAAGACCTGGCCGTTCCAGCGCACCCCGCACGTGGCATTGACCTTCGGCGCGGTGACGCTGAAGTACGACGCCTACTCCATCGCGCCGTATTCCTATGCCCACCCCGAACTGAAGATCCCGTATCCGCGCCTGAACGGCATCGTCAAGCCGAACCTGTTCCCCGGCCGCGGCTGACGCTTCCGACGCTCCGCAGCCCCTCGCCACGGCGAGGGGCCCCGTGGCGCGGCCTAGACCTGCCTGTAGATCACCGATCCTTCGTCCTTGAAGCGCGCCGCCTGCTCCTGGAAGCCAGCCTCGATGGCCTTGCTCTCGTCGGACAGGCCGTTCTCCTTGGCGTAGTCGCGGACTTCCTGGGTGATCTTCATCGAGCAGAACTTCGGTCCGCACATGGAGCAGAAGTGCGCGACCTTGGCCGAGTCCTTCGGCAGGGTCTCGTCATGGAACGCCCGCGCGGTGTCCGGGTCCAGGCCAAGGTTGAACTGGTCCTCCCAACGGAACTCGAAGCGCGCCTTGGACAGCGCGTTGTCGCGGATCTGCGCGCCCGGGTGGCCCTTGGCGAGGTCGGCGGCATGGGCGGCGATCTTGTAGGTGATGATCCCGGTCTTCACATCATCCTTGTTCGGCAGACCCAGGTGCTCCTTGGGCGTGACGTAGCAGAGCATGGCGCAGCCGAACCAGCCGATCATCGCCGCGCCGATGCCGGAGGTGATGTGGTCGTAGCCGGGGGCGATGTCGGTGGTCAGCGGGCCGAGGGTGTAGAACGGCGCCTCGTCACAGCACTCCAGCTGCTTGTCCATGTTTTCCTTGATCAATTGCATCGGCACGTGGCCGGGACCTTCGATCATCACCTGCACGTCGTGCTTCCAGGCGATCTTGGTCAGCTCGCCGAGGGTTTCCAGCTCGCCGAACTGGGCGGCGTCGTTGGCGTCGGCCACCGAGCCCGGACGCAGGCCATCGCCCAGCGAGAAGCTGACGTCGTAGGCCTTCATGATTTCGCAGATCTCTTCGAAATGCGTGTAGAGGAAGTTCTCCTGGTGGTGCGCCAGGCACCACTTGGCCATGATCGAGCCGCCGCGGGAAACGATGCCGGTGACCCGCTTGGCGGTCAGCGGCACATAGCGCAGCAGCACGCCGGCGTGGATGGTGAAGTAGTCGACGCCCTGCTCGGCCTGTTCGATCAGGGTGTCGCGGAAGATTTCCCAGGTCAGGTCCTCGGCGACGCCGTTGACCTTCTCCAGCGCCTGGTAGATCGGTACGGTGCCGATCGGTACCGGGCTGTTGCGCAGGATCCACTCGCGGGTTTCATGGATGTGCTTGCCGGTGGACAGGTCCATCACCGTGTCGGCGCCCCAGCGGATGCCCCAGGTGAGCTTCTCCACCTCTTCCTCGATCGACGAGCCCAGCGCGCTGTTGCCGATGTTGCCGTTGATCTTCACCAGGAAGTTGCGGCCGATGATCATCGGCTCAAGCTCGGTGTGGTTGATGTTCGCCGGAATGATCGCGCGGCCGCGGGCGACTTCCTCGCGGACGAACTCGGGGGTGATTTCCTTCGGGATATTGGCGCCGAAGCTGTGCCCCGGGTGCTGCTGGTCGAGCAGGCCGGCGGCCCGGGCTTCCTGCAGCTTCATGTTCTCGCGGATGGCGATGTATTCCATCTCCGGGGTGATGATGCCTTTCTTCGCGTAGTGCATCTGCGAGACGTTGGCGCCCGGCTTGGCCCGGCGCGGCGTGCGCACGTGGGCGAAGCGCAGGGCGTCGAGGCTGGCGTCGGCCAGGCGGGCCTGGCCGAACTCGGAGGTCAGGCCGGGGAGGATCTCGGTGTCGCCGCGCTCGTCGATCCAGCGCGAACGCACGTCAGGCAGGCCCTTGCGCAGGTCGATGCGGACCTCAGGGTCGGTATACGGGCCGGAGGTGTCGTAGACGAACACCGGCGGGTTTTTTTCGCCGCCGAAGGCGGTGGGGGTGTCGGCGAGGGAGATTTCCCGCACCGGGACGCGGATGTCCGGGCGCGAGCCGGTCAGGTAGACCTTGCGCGAGTTCGGGAAAGGCTGCGTCGACTGGCGGTCGAGCTGCTCAAGGCGGGTGATGTTGTTCTTCTGCGTTGCGCTCATCGATGGCTCTCCTGGGTGATTGTCGGGAGAACCTGGCACGCGGGGCCACCGGGACTGGTGGCGAGAAGGACGCGCCGGCAAGGCAGGCATGGCGCGGACATCTTGTTCCCTACGCGGGTTGCTGCGGTCCGCGCGAGGCGGAACCGGACGCTAGCCCGATCAGGTTCAACGGGATCCGGAACTATCCGATCTCAGCCCCTCGTATAGGGCACCCCGACAAGAACCCCGGCAGTCTAATCAACACCGGCGGGATACGCCAACGGGAAAACGCCCCGCCCGACCGGCAGTCATGGTCCGGTCCGGCGCCCTCTCGCCAGGGAAGACGCAGATCCCCGCACGTTCGCCGGCACATCGATCCGGACTGGCTCTTCGATCAGTTGCCGCGCAGGTGCCTTGACCGCCACCGGTAGCGACCTTAGCCTTGCCCCACCTCGCATCTTTTCCAGGACGAACGAATGCTGCGCAGACTCTCCCTGGCGGCCGCCGTGGCCGCTGCTACCGGTGTCGCCTGGGCCGCCCAGCCGACCCCGCTGCCGACCAAGACCGACCTGATCAGCGTCTACAAGGAAGCCGTCGACAACAACGCCGACCTCGCCGCCGCCCAGGCCGACTACCTGGCGCGCAAGGAAGTGGTGCCCCAGGCCCGCGCCGGCCTGCTGCCGCAGCTCGGCGCCGGCGCCCGCGTCGGAGACACCCGGATCGCATTCGACGAGCGTCCGGCGACCGTCAAGCGCAACAGCCAGGTCGTCCAGGCCACCCTCAGCCAGCCGTTGTTCCGCGCCGACCGCTGGTTCCAGTGGCAGGCCGCCAAGGAAACCAGCGACCAGGCCCGGCTGGAATTCTCCGCGACCCAGCAGGACCTGATCCTGCGCAGCGCCGAGACCTACTTCACGGTGCTCCGCGCCCAGGACAACCTGGCCACCAGCAAGGCCGAGGAAGCCGCCTTCAAGCGCCAGCTGGACCAGGCCAACGAGCGCTTCGACGTGGGCCTTTCCGACAAGACCGACGTGCTCGAGGCCCAGGCCAGCTACGACACCGCCCGCGCCAACCGGTTGATCGCCGAACAGCGCGTGGACGATGCCTTCCAGGCCCTGGTGACCCTGACCAACCGCGACTACAGCGCCATCGAGGGCATGCGCCACACCCTGCCGGTGGTGCCGCCGGCGCCGAACGACGCCAAGGCCTGGGTCGACACCGCGGTGCAGCAGAACCTGCGCCTGCTGGCCAGCAACTACGCGGTCAACGCCGCCGAGGAAACCCTCCGCCAGCGCAAGGCCGGGCACCTGCCGACCCTCGATGCCGTGGCCCAGTACCAGAAGGGCGACAACGACGCCCTCGGCTTCGCCAACAGCGCCGCCAATCCGCTGGTGCACTATGGCAAGTATGTCGACGAGCGCAGCATTGGCCTGGAACTGAACATCCCGATCTACAGCGGCGGCCTGACCTCCTCCCAGGTCCGCGAGTCCTACCAGCGCCTCAACCAGAGCGAGCAATCCCGCGAAGGCCAGCGCCGCCAGGTGGTGCAGGATACCCGCAACCTGCACCGCGCGGTGAATACCGACGTCGAGCAGGTCCAGGCGCGGCGCCAGGCGATCATCTCCAACCAGAGTTCGCTGGAAGCCACCGAGATCGGCTACCAGGTCGGCACCCGTAACATCGTCGACGTGCTCAACGCCCAGCGCCAGCTGTACGCCGCCGTGCGCGACTACAACAACAGCCGCTACGACTACATCCTCGATACCCTGCGCCTGAAGCAGGCGGCCGGCACCCTCAGCCCGGCCGACCTGGAGGCGCTCAGCGCCTACCTGAAGCAGGACTACGATCCGGACAAGGACTTCCTCCCGCCGGACCTGGCCAAGGCCGCCGCCGAGCAGTTACAGAGCAAGCCGCGCCAGCAGTACTAGCACGAGCCAAGACGCCCCCGGTCGGGGGCGTCTTCGCTTGACTGGCCTGGCGCGCGTCGCCCGGGTCAGCGCGCCAGCGGCTGGAGCAGCGCGTCGAACTGCTCCAGCCGCGGGAACCGCAGGGGTACATCCTGCTCGAGATTTTCCAGCCGCGCCCGGTAGGCGCGCAGGAAGTTGCCGCGCGCTTCCTCGCTGATGTATGGCACGTGCCAGGCGACGAAGGGCTCCAGCACCTGCATGCCGACATAGGCCAGGGTGCCGCGCAGGATCGGCCGCAGCATGTCCTCCAGCGGTCCGTGGATGGCACCCTCGCCGAACATGTGCTGGCGCCCGCCCAGGGTCAGGCTGACCAGCGCCTTCTTGCCGGCCAGGCCACCCTGGTCGTAGAAGCGCTTGCCGCCATAGCAGACCCCGGACACCAGTACCCGGTCGAACCACCCCTTGAGGATCGCCGGCACCGAGAACCAGTAGATCGGAAAGTTGAGGATCAGCAGGTCGGCCCACAGCAGCTTGTCCAGCTCGGCCTGGATGTCGGCGGCCAGGCTCTGGCGCTTGACGCTCTCGCGCTGCTCCAGGGCGTACACCAGGTAGTCGGGATCGGCGCGCTCGGCGAAGTCGGCGGCACTGGCCACCGGATTCCAGTTCATCGCGTAGAGATCCGAGACCTGCACCGCGTGGCCCTGGCCTGCCAGGGTCTCGCATGCCTGGTCACAGAGCGCGCGGGTGAAGGATTGCGGTTCGTTGTGGGCGTGGACGATCAGTACGTTCATCGTGGTTTCCGAATCGTGGTGACCGGCCGCATCGCTCGCGGCCGAGGGGTTCAGGCCTGGCCGAGCAACTCGGCGGCGCACAGCGCAATGCGCCGACAGGCTTCGCGCAGCGGTTCGGCGCCCAACACCAGGCCGAGGCGGATGTGACCGGCGGCGCTCGGGCCGAAGGCTTCGCCGGCGAGCACCGATACGCCATGGCGGTCCAGCAGGCGGTCGGCGAAGGCCTGGGCGGAAAGTCCGGTGGGACGGATGTCGACCATCACGAACATGCCGCCGTCCGGGCGCAGTGGACGCAGGCCGGGGCTGTCGGCCAGGCACTCGATTACCAGGTCGCGGCGGCGGCGGTAGGCCTCGCGCATCGCCTCCAACTCCGGCAGCGGCGCTTCCAGCGCGGTGCAGGCGGCATCCTGGATGAATTCCGGCGAGCCATAGAGCATGCACAGGGCGAGGTTCTCCAGGTGCGCGCAGAGTGCTGCGGGACCGACCACCCAGCCGACCCGCCAGCCGGTCATGGCGTGGGATTTCGACAGGCTGTTGAGGGTCGCGGTACGGTCGGCCATCCCCGGCAGGCTGGCCGGGCTGACATGCTCGCCGTCGAACAGCAGTTCGCTGTAGACCTCGTCGGAGATCATCCACAGGTCATGGGCCATGCACAGCTCGGCCAGGGCTTCCCAGGTGGCCCGCGGCAGGCTGGCGCCGGACGGGTTGTGCGGGCTGTTCAGCGCCATCGCGCGCGTGCGCGGGGTGATCAGTGCGGCGACCTCCTCGGCCTGCACGCGGAAGCCATTCTCGGAGCGCACCGGCACCGGCACCACCCGCGCGCCACAGGCGCCGAACACCGCTTCGTAGGTGACGTACATCGGCTCGGCGACTATCACCTCGTCGCCCGGATTCAGCAGGCACTGCACCACCGCGTACAGCGCGCATTGGGCACCTGCCAGCACCACCACCTGCTCCGCGTCCACCGCCTGGCCGCTGCGCCGCCGGTGGCGCTCGGCGATGCGCTGGCGCAGGGCGCGCTTGCCGCGCACGTCGGCGTAGTGGGTATTGCCGGCCAGCAGGCTGTCGATGGCCGCCTGGACGATGGGCGCCGGGGTATCGAAGTCGGGGTCGCCGACCGACAGCAGGAGGATTTCCTCGCCCTGCTCGACCCGCGCCAGCGCGCGATAGTGGATGTCCCAGGCAGCGGCGCCGTCGCCGGCGATACGTTGAGTGAAGTCGGAATAGCGCATGGATGCTCTCCTTGTCCGGCGGTCAGCGCGCGCAGGCGTGCCGCAGTTCGATCAGGGTCACGCCGGGCTGCCCGAAGCCGGCGCGCAGGTCGCGCTCCAGTTCGTCCAGGTCCTGCGGCTGGCGCACCGCGCAACCGTAGGCGCGGCCCAGCAGGGCGAAGTCGGGGTTGCGCGGCAGCACGCCGACCGGCTCGATGTCCAGGCCGAGCATGTCGTCGCGGATCTGGCCGAGCGCGTCGTTGTTCCACAGTAGCACCACCAGCGGACTGTCCAGTTCCTCGCTGGCGGTGGCCAGTTCCTGCGCGGTGTAGAGGAAGCCGCCATCGCCGACCAGCACCAGGCCCGGGCGCTGCGGGGCGCCGAGCTTGGCGCCGATGCCGGCCGGCAGGCCGTAGCCGAGGGTGCCGTAGCCGGTGGGATGCAGCCAGCTGCGCGGCGCTCGGCTGGCGAACGCGTAGTTGCCGGTATAGGCCAGTTGGGTCATGTCGGTGCTGACGAAAGCATCGGCCGGCAGCGCGGCGGCGATCCGGTCGAGGATCGCCTGGTGCAGCGCCTGCAGCGGCGCGTGTGCCGCGCGGATCTCCGCGCGCAGGCGCGCCACCCTCGCGGCGGCCGGCGCGGCGTCGCGGGCCTCCTGCGGCAGGCGCGCCAGCAGCGCCTCAAGGGTCTGCCGGGCATCGCCCCTGAGCGCTACGGCAGAGGGATAGAAGTCGTTGAACTTGCGCGGGTCGATATCGACGCGGATCAGTTCGCCGGACAGCGGCAGGCGTTCGCGCCAGAAGTCGGTGTCGGCCATCTCGGTGCCCACCGCCAGCACCAGGTCGGCCTCGGCGATCATCTCCCAGCCCGGCGCTACGCACAGGCTGGCCCCGGCGTTGAGCGGCGCGTCCGGCGGCAGCAGGCCCTTGCCGGCGACGCTGGTGAACAGCGGCGCGGCCAGGCGCTCGCTCAGCGCGGCAAGCGCATCGCCGGCCGCCAGCGCGCCGCCGCCGGCGATGAGCATTGGTCGCCGGGCCGCAGCCAGGCGCTCCGCCGCCGCCCGCAATGCCTCGGTGCACGGCACACCACGACCAGGGCGGCGCGCCACGGCAGCGCTCCAGTCATGGGCCACCGGCGCGGCAAGCACGTCGAGCGGGATCGAGATATGCACCGGGCGCGGACGCTCGCTGTCGAACACCGCGTAGGCCCGGGCGATCAGTTCGGGCAGCTGTTCCGGGCTCAAGGCCAGGGCGGAGAAGGCAGTGATCGGCGCGGTCATGGCACGCTGATCCTGGGTCTCGTGCAGGCAGCCCCAGCCCTTGCCCAGGCTGGCGCTGTGGTTGACGCTGGAAATCACCAGCAGCGGCACCGAGTCGGCGTAGGCCTGGCCGATGGCGGTGGCGACGTTGGTCACGCCCGGCCCGGTGATGACGAAGCACACTCCCGGCTTGCCGCTGACCCGCGCATAACCGTCGGCCATGAAGCCGGCGCCCTGCTCGTGGCGGGTCAGCACGTGGCGGATGCCGCTGCCCGGAAGTCCGCGGTACAGCTCCAGGGTATGCACGCCGGGGATGCCGAAAACGGTATCCACGCCGTAGTTGGCCAGCAAGCGGACCAGGGCCTGGCCGGCGGTGAGGGTCTTCTGTGGTTGCATGGGCAATATCCTCGTCCAGTTCGGCGACCATCGGAGTCGCCGCTCGCGCCGCAGCGCTCTTGCTCCCATTCCCACAAGCGGGAGGGGGAGCCGTCGTGTCCGCCCGGGCCTTCAGCCATTGGCGAGCCGGATCAACGCATCCACCGCCAGCGCTCCCTCGGCATCCGCCAGCAATGGGTTGACGTCCAGCTCCAGCAAGCGCTCGGCATGTTCGCAGGCGAATTCGGCGACCGCGCGGATCGCCGCCACCAGGGCCTCCATGGATACCGCCGGGCGACCGCGGAAGCCGCTGAGCAACGGCGCGCTGCGCAGGCTCAGCAGGGCATCGCGGATCGCCGCGTCGGTGGTCGGCAGGAGCAGGCTGCGACTGTCGCGCAGCAGCTCCACGAGTATCCCGCCGGCACCGATCACCAATGCCAGGCCGAAGCCCTCCTCGCGCTTGACCCCGACGATCAGCTCGGCCAGCGGCGCGCCTGCCATGCGCTCCAGCAACACACGCTCGAAGACCAGTTGCGGCGCGTGCCGGGCCAGGCTTTCGCGCATGTCGAACAATGCCGCCTCCAGCGCCGCCTCGTTGCGCAGGCCGAGCGCCACGCCGCCGGCCTCGGTCTTGTGCGGCAGCGCGGCGCTGACCGCCTTGAGCACCAGCGGGAAGCCGAGGTCGAGGGCCGCTTCGCGGGCCTGCCCGGGGGTGCTCAGCACCCCCGGGGGCAGTGGCAGGCCGAAGGGTTTCAGCGCCTGCTTGGATTGCCACTCGTCGAGCAGGTAGCCGTCGCCCGCCAGCGGCCCTGGGCAGATCGGCACCAACGCCGCCTCGCCGCGCTCCAGCAGCGCCGCGCGGCGCTGGCGGTAGCGGGCGATCCGTCCCCAGGCGGCGAGACCATCCTCGACGCCCTGCAGCGCGGCGACGCCCTCGCCGTGCAACAGCTCGCGGGCCCGGGCCGGCAGCAGTTCCGGGAACGCCGAGGCGATGAAGCCGACTTTGCCGTGGCGCTTCAGCGCGGCGCAGTAGCGTTGCAGAAGCAGGTCGCACTGCGGCCGCTCGCCGGTTTCCTCGCCCGGATAGTCGAGCACCAGCAGGGCGGCGTCGGCAGGGCTGCGCAAAGCGCTGTCGAGCATTTCCTCCAGGGCCGCGGCATCGCCCCAGATGGCGGTGGTGAAGTCCAGCGGGTTGGCGATGTTGGCGTAGTCGGGCAGCACCCCGGCCAGTTCGTCGCGCTGTCCGGCGTCGAAAGACGGCAACCCCAGGCCGTTGCGCTCGGCGTAATCGGCGATCAACCCGGCGTCGCCGCCGGAACAGGCCAGCGCGACCAGGCTCGGCCCGCCAGGCAGGTGGCCGCAGGCGGCGGCCTTGAGGGTTTCGACGAAGCTCACCGGGCCGCTCACGCGGATCACCCCGAGGCGCTCGAACAGGCTGTCGTAGAGCGCGTCGGAACCGGCCAGGGAACTGGTGTGGCTGAGCGCGAGGGCCGCGCCGATCTTCGACACCCCGGTCTTCAGGGCGATCACCGGCACGCCTTTCTGCAACGCCTTGTAGGCCGCGCGGGCGAACCCCGGGACGTTCTTCAGCCCTTCCAGATGCAGGCCGATGGCAGTCACCCGCGGCTCGTCGAGCAGCACGTCCATCAGCTCGGCGATGCCCAGCTGCGCCTGGTTGCCCACCGATGCCATATAGGCCACCGGCAGCGAACGGTCGCTCATCGACAGGTTGTAGGCGAAGTTGCCACTCTGCGTCAGTACCGCGACGCCCCGCTCCACCTGCCGACCGCCATGTGCCACCGGCCATAGCGCGGCGCCGTGCAGGTAGTCGAGCAAGCCGTAGCAGTTCGGGCCGAGCAGCGCCATTTCGCCGGCGGCGGCCAGCAGCCGGCGTTGCACGGCCAGGCCCTGTTCGCCGGTTTCGGCGAAGCCGGAGGCATAGCAGATCGCCCCGCCGGCGCCTTTGGCGGCGAGCGCGGCGACCGCGTCGAGGGTCAGTTCGCGGTTGGTGGCGACGAACGCCGCGTCCGGGCCGCACGGCAGGTCGGCGACGCTGGCCACGCAGGGTACGCCTTCGAGTTCGGCGTGCTGCGGATTGACCAGCCACAACTGGCCGGCGAAACCGCCTTCGGCACAGCGTTTCAGGGCACGCGCCATGCCACGGCCGCCAATGAAGGCGAGATGCCTGGGTGCCAGCAGGCGCTTGAGGTTTTCACGATTCATGTCGGTTCTCGATTCGGAACATGGCAGCCTTCCCCTCTCCCCTGGAGGAAGAGGGGAGCCAGGACTTCAACGCAGCAACGGCCGCAGCAGTTCGCGGGAAACGATGTGCCGCTGGATTTCCGAAGTGCCCTCCCAGATCCGTTCGATCCGCGCGTTGCGCCAGATGCGCTCGACCGGTCCTTCATCCATCAGGCCCATGCCGCCGAAGATCTGCACCGCTTCGTCGGCGACCTTGCCGAGGGTCTCGCTGGCGAACAGCTTGGCCATGCCGGCCTCGCCGTCGGTCATGGTGCCCTGGTCCATCTTCCAGGCGGTGTGCAGGGTCATCAGCTCGGCGGCACGGATCTGCGTGGCCATGTCGGCGAGCTTGAAGGAAACGCCCTGGTAGCTGCCGATCGGCTGGCCGAACTGCTTGCGATCGGCCGCCCAGCGCAGCGACAGGTCGAGGGCGCGCTGGGCCTGGCCGACACAGTTGGCGGCGACCATCACCCGTCCGGCGGTGAGCCAGGCGTTGGCCACTTCCCAGCCCTTGCCGACCTCGCCGAGCACCTTGGAGGCCGGCACCCGGCAATCGTCGAAGAAGATCTCGTAGGTGTGGTAGCCACGGTTGCTCACGCATTTCGGCCCGCGGCGCACGGTCATCCCGGGCGTGCCCTTGTCCACCAGGAAGGCGGTCACCGCGTTGCGCTTGCGGCCGTTGTGCTCGTAGCTGTCGGTGACGGCGAAGACGATGGCGAAGTCGGCGTGCCCGGCGTGGCTGATGAAGTGCTTGCTACCGTTGATCACGAAGGCGTCGCCGTCGCGCACCGCGCGGGTCTTGATCGAATTGGCGTCGGAGCCGGCGCCCGGCTCGGTGAGGGCGAAGCAATCGGTCTTTTCGCCCTGCACGCAGGGCAACAGGTAGTCGCCGAGCTGTTCTCCGGTGCAGGCCATGAGGATCTTCGAGGGCCGCGCGACGAATACGTGGAGGGCCCAGGAGACCTTCGACAGCTCGCGTTCGACCAGCGCCTGGGACAGGTAGTCGAGGCCGCCGCCACCCACTTCCTCGGGCATGTTGAAGGCATAGAAACCGGCGGCGAGGGCCTTGCCGCGAATCTGTGCGGCCAGCTCCGGCGACACCGCGTCGGCGCGGTCGACATCGTCCTCGTGGGGCAGCAGTTCCTTCTCGACGAAGCTGCGCACCGCCTCGACCAGCATGTCCTGTTCCTGGGTCAGCCTGAAATCCATGGGAATCACCTGCTCGGCGCCTAGCGCCCGCTGAATTGAGGGGAACGTTTCTCGGCCACGGCGCGCAGCGCCTCGGCGGCATCCTCGCTGCGCCCGCAGAGCAGCCCGGCGGCCTGCTCGGCACGCAACTGCTCGGCCAGCGAGCGCCCGGCGCCGTCGCGCAGCAGGCGCTTGGTCTGGGAGAAGGCGAAGGTCGGGCCGCTGGCGAGACGCGCAGCGAAGGCGACGACCGTCTCAACCAGGCGCTCGTCGGCGACCACCTCGCCGACCAGTCCGGCGCCCAGGGCGCGCTCCGCGCTCCAGGCTTCGTCGAGGAACAGCAGGCGCTTGGCCGCCTCGCTGCCAAGCAGCCGTGGCAGATGCCAACTGGCGCCGGCGTCCGGGCAGTAGGCCATGCCGGTGTAGCCGGCCTTGAAGCGCGCCGAGGCGGCGGCGATGCGGAAATCGCAGCACAGCGCCAGGTCCATGCCAGCGCCCACGGCGCTGCCGTTGACGGCGGCGACTGTGGGTTTGTCGAGGGCGTGCAGGCGCCCCATCAGGGCGTGGGCGGCCTCGGTCCAGCCATAGCTTTCCAGCTCGCCACGGGCTTCAGCCGCCGCCCATTCGGCGAGATCGGCCCCGGCGCAGAAGCTGCGTCCGCTGCCGCCGAGGACCACGGCGCGCACTGCCGGGTCGCGCTCGCAGGCATCGAGTCGGACGTGCAGGGCCTCCAGGGTGGGGATATCCAGTGCATTGCGCTGTTGCGGACGATTCAGGACGAGCCAGGCGATCCCGGCTTCGACCCGCGTCTGCAATGGGGAAAGGTCAGTCATGCGGCCCTCGTTCTTATTGTTGGTTGATGGCGATCGCGGCTTTCAGGCAATACTAAACACTCGTTCAACAAGACCACAATCCACCCATTCGGGTGTATGTAACGGCCCTGCGGCAGGCGCAAAGCCACACGCCATGCGATCCGCCGAAAAGCGGCGAAGGCCCGCGCGAGCCGGCTGTTACAACTTCGAACAAACCAACCAGGCGAAAACGAAAACGCCCGCCGGATGCGGCGGGCGTCGGGTCCTGCGAATGGCCGTTCAGCCGGCCCGTCCCAGGGCGGGGTCGCCCAGTCCCTGCGGCTGCCGGCGACGAACCACGTAATAGGCCAGGTAGCAGGCGGCGATGAAGCCGAAGCCCCAGTACAAGGACGGCCGCTGGGTGGGATCGAGGGCGAGGAAGACGAACAGCGAGCAGCACACGGCGATGCAGGCCAGCGGCACCAGCGGGAACAGCGGCGCGGCATATTTCAGCTCGGCGACCGTGCCGCCGCTGGCCATGTACTCGCGGCGGAAGCGGTATTGGGCGTAGGCGATGACGATCCAGGTGACGGTGCCGGACATCCCGCTCACCGCCATCAGCACCATGAACAGGGTGTCGGCGGCGACCACGCTGGTCAGCAACGAGAGCAGGGCGAAGCACAGGGTGATCAGCAACGCGTAGAGCGGCACGCCGCGCGCGCTGAGCTTCGACAGGCCGCGCGGGGCCATGCCGGTCCTGGACATCGCCCAGAGGATCCGCGTCGAGGCGTACAGGCCCGAGTTGCCTACCGAGAGGATGGCGGTGAGGATGACGAAGTTCATCAGGTCCGCCGCGTAGGGAATCCCGACCATGTCGAACACCTGCACGAACGGGCTTTCCATCAGCCCGGCCTGTTGCCAGGGAATGATGGCGGAAAGCACGACGATGGCCAGCACGTAGAAGATCAGTACGCGGAACACCACGTTGCGCACCGCCCGCGGGATGCTCTTCTCCGGTCGCTCGGTCTCGCCGGCGGCGACGCCCATGATCTCGCAACCCTGGAAGGCATAGACCACCGTCATCATCACCGCGAACACCGCCGACAGGCCGTTGGGGAACAGCCGCTCGCCGACCAGGTTGGAGAACATCGGCGCCGGCGCACCGCTCTTCAGTTCGATACCGCCGAAGATCACCAGCCCCCCGACCACGATGAACACCAGGATCGCCGCCACCTTGATCCCGGCGAACCAGTACTCGGCCTCGCCGAAGGCGCGGGTCGCCAGGGCATTGAGGGAGAACAGCACGACCACGAAGAAACCCGACCATAGCCACACGGGCACCTCCGGGAACCAGCGGGTCATGAGCATCCCGGCCGCGGTGAATTCCAGGCCTACCGTGGAGGCCCAGCTCATCCAGTAGACCCAGCCGATCATGAAGCCAGTCGCCGGGCCGATGAAACGCGTCGCGTGGGCCTGGAACGAACCGGAGACCGGCATCTGCACCGACAGCTCGCCGAGGCAGACCATCACCAGGTACATCAGCACCCCGGCCACCAGGTAGGCCAGCACCGCGCCGGCCGGGCCGCCCTGGTTGATGGTCACGCCGGAGCCCATGAACAGCCCGGTGCCGATCACCCCGCCGAGGGACAGCATGAAGATGTGGCGGCTCGCCAGGGCCCGGGTGAGTTGCAGCCTTTCCTTGCCGTCAGCCATGGCGCACCTCCGGATGAGGGTACGCACAGGGGTCTTCGAGATGGCTCATTATTCTTGTCTCCACTCTGTCAGAGGCCGTGTCTTGCGCACGGATGAGCGGATTATTGGCGGCGGATGTAAGACGCCGTTGAACGCGCGGATCGAAGATGTAAAAAGCTGTAAGGAAGTTGTTCGCCGCGCCGCTCAACCGGCCGCTGAGTCGGCTTCGCCGAGGAAGCCGGCGCGGCGCAGGGCTTCGGCGCCGTCGCGGCGCAGGCTACCCAGGCGTGCGCCCCAGGCTCGCGGGTCGACCCCGGCCGCGCCCAGGGCCTCGCGCTCCAGCTCGCCCAGGCCGGCGCCGAGCGCCACCAGGCCCATGGAGTGGCAGCTTCCGGACAGGCGATGGGCGATGTTCGCCGCCTCGGCCAGGTCCGCCTGGTCCAGGGCTTCGGCCAGCAGCGGCAACTGCTCGTCCAGGCTTCCCAGCAGGTTGCCCAGCAGTCCGGCGAGCTTGTGCCGCCCCAGCAGGCGGCGGTGGGTCTCGAGCATTTGCCGGTCCAGCGCGGCGTCCACCGCAAGCGCAGGCACGCTGGTGCCGACCTCGCCCAGCGCGCGGCGCAGCTCGTCCATCCGCAGGGGCTTGCCGAGCACGCCCTGCATACCCGCGGCGAAGTACCGACGCACCATGTCCGGCTGGATGCTGGCGGTGAAGGCGAAGATCGGCGTGGCGCGGTTCAGGCCGTCGAGCTGCCGGCGAATCCCGGCGCAAAGCTCGAGGCCAGCCATCCCCGGCAGGTGCATGTCCAGCAGGATCAGGTCGAAGCGCCGCTGCCGGCACAACGCCAGGGCCGGCCCCGCGTCCTCGGCCAGCATCACCCGGTGGCCGTCCCGCTCGAGCAGGCCCTGGGCCACCTCGCGGTTGAGCGCCACGTCCTCCACCAGCAGCACCTCCAGCGCAGACACCGATGCCGCCGGCGGCGTCGCGCCGGACAAGCTCGCCAGCGCCAGCTCGATCTCGAACCAGAACGTGCTGCCCTGGCCGACCCGGCTTTCCACGCCGATCCGCCCGCCCAGCGCTTCCACCAGCCGCTTGCTGATCGCCAGGCCCAGGCCGGTTCCGCCGTAACGGCGGGTCACGGCGTCGCCGCCCTGGGTGAAGCGTTCGAAGATGCGTTCGCGCATTTCCTCGGGAATGCCGATTCCATCGTCCGCGACGCTCAGCCGCAGTCGCTCGCTTCCTGCGCTGCGCACCAGCCGCTCGACGCGAACGCGCACCTCGCCGGCCTCGGTGAACTTCACCGCGTTGCCCAGCAGGTTGGTCAACACCTGGCGCAGGAACTGCTCGGCGCCGCGATGGCCGTCATGAACCTGCGGGTCCAGCCACAGGTCCAGCCGCGTGGCGTTCTCCCGCGCCCGCGGTTCGAGCAGGGTGAGGACGTCCTCGAGCAGGCTTCGCAAGGAAAAGTCCACCGCTTCCGGCACATCCGGCGCTTCCTCCAGCCGGGCGAAGTGGAGGACCTCGTTGAGGATCGCCAGCAGTCCCTCCCCCGCTGTCGCCAGTGCCCGCAGGCGCTGGCGGTCACGCTCGCCGAGCGATGCCTCGCGCAGCAGCTCGGCCATGCCCAGGATGCCGTTCAGCGGGGTACGGATCTCATGGCTCATGGTCGCGAGGAAACGGCTCTTCGCGCGGTCGGCGGCTTCCGCCTGGTCCTTCGCCCGACGCAGGCTGGCGGTGCGTCGCTCGACCTGTCGGCGCAACTCGTCGCGATCGGCATCGCGCCGGCGGCGGTCGGTGCGCAGGGCCTGGCGCATGTCTTCCAGGGCGGCGGCGACGGCGTCGATCTCATCGCGCTCGCGGTCCACCTTGTCCAGTCGCAGCGGCTGTTGCAGGTCGCCTTCGGCGATATGCCCGGCGAACTCGGACATGCGCCACAGATGGCGAGTGACCAGGCTATGGAACAGCCAACTGAGGGCCACCGCCAGGCCGCAAAGGAAACTGCCCATCCACAAGAGGCTGGCCAGGCCGCCGGAAACCAGCCGGCGATAGACCGCCGCCAGGTCGATGGCGATCTCCAGCTCGCCCAGTTGCCGACGCTCGCCCCCCGGCGGCTGGTAGCTCAAGGGAAAGCGCTCGACCCGCAGCATGCCGCGTGGACGCTGGTCGCCCTGCAACAGGTTGAAGTCGGCGCTTTGCAGGCTGACACGGGCGATGTCGGGGAAATCCCCGAGGCCGCGCAACTGCACGTTCAACTGCTCCTGGTTGAGATCCCACAGGCTGCGCTCGAAGCTGGCCAGGTAGCCGCTGCGGATCAGTTCCAGGCGCGCCTCGATCTCGCGCATTTCGCGGCGGTATTCGAAGAACAGCTGCACGGCGCCGGCGAGGACGGTGAAACACAGGCTGAACAGCAGCACCCGCCACAGCAGGCGCTGCGCCAACACTCCGCCGTGGCCGCTCACCAGGCGTCCGCGCGGTTGCCGGCGAGGCGCCGATAGTCGCGCACGCTGTCGTCCAGCCAACGCTGGATGCTGCCGTCGTCGCGATAGCCACGCAGGGCCCGGTCGATCTCGTCCATCTTCGCCGCCAGCGGCGAGTGCCGCGAGACCGCCACCCGCAGGTAGTCCACCGTCAGCGGTTCGGGCAGCGCACGGATGTTCTCGCCGCCGGCCAGGCGCTCGGCGAACAGCGTGCCGGTGCGCCGTTCGTGGGCGATGTAGTCGATGCGCTGGCGCACCAGCTTGCCGAAGTTCTGTCGGCTGTCGGAAACCCATTCGACGTTGCCGTGGCGGCCGACGAAGCGGTCGAAGTCCGCCCCGTAGCTTTCGCCGAACAACAGCCCGCCGCGATAGCCGGCGAGGTCGCCGAGGGATTGGATGCGCACCGGCCGCTGGCGGTTGTAGAAGATCGCCACCTCCTCGCGCAGCACCGGCTCGGCGGAAAACGCCAGGTCGCGATCGCGCGCGGGCGTGCGGTAGGCCAGTATCAGGTCGACCCGTCCGGCGGCGGCGTCGAGCAGGCAGCGCCGCCAGTTGCCCAGCACCACCACCTCGACCCGGTAGCCCAGCGCGCCGAACAGCCGCTTCACCAGCTCCGGCGCCAGCCCCCGGACCTGCTGGCCGTCGCTCCAGGAGATCGGCGGGTATACCGGATAGTCGCAATAGCGGATGGTCTCCGCAGCCTGTGCCAGGCCGCCCAGCAGCCATCCGCAGAGCGCCAGCCAGCAGGCCTGCATGGCTCAGGCGTCGCTGGCCGCGGCGGTGAACAGGTAGCCGGCGCCGTGGATGGTGATGATCAGTTGCGGTTCGGCCGGGTCGTCGCGCAGCTTGCGACGCAGGCGGCCGACCAGCACGTCGATGGAGCGATCGCTGGGCAGCCACTCGCGGTTGCGGATCTGGTCCATCAACTGGTCGCGGCTCAGGGTATGCCCGCTGTTGCGCAGGAAAGCGCCGAGCAATTGGAATTCGCCATGGGTGAGCAGGGTTTCGTTGCCCGCGTGGTCGATCAGGCGGCGCCGGTCGGCGTCCAGCAGCCAGTCGCCGAACTGCCTGAGGGCCTGCCGGGCGGGGCCGGCGCTGGCCTGGGCATGGCGCACCCGGCGGATCAGGTTCTTCGCCCGCGACACCAGTTCGCGCGGGTTCAGCGGCTTGATCACGTAATCGTCGGCGCCGCACTCCAGGCCGACGATGCGATCGATCTCGTCGTTGCGCCCGGTGATCAGGATGATCCCCACCTCGGAGCGCACCCGCAGCTCGCGGGTCAGGGTCAGGCCGTCCTTGCCGGGCAGGCGGATGTCCAGCAGCACCAGCTCGACCGGCTGGCCGAGATGGGCGCACTCGGCAAGGCAGGCTTCCGCCTGCTCGGCGTTGCCGGCGCAGAGGACGTCATAGCCCTCCTCGCCGAGATAGGCCTGGAGAAGCTCACGAATCACCGGGTCGTCGTCGACCACCAATACGCGCGGAACCATCGCCATCACCTTGCGCCTCCGGCGGGCCGGGGCGTTTCTTGTTCTGGGTTGTCGGACGGTGGGCGGAAGGGGCCGGGGCGCCTTCCGCTGCCAGCAGCAGCCTATCCACTACTGAACGGACGATCAACAAGCTTCCATCGCACGCCGGAAGCGGCGATGGGCGCCCGCCTCCAGGCCATCCACCCAGGCCTCGCAAATCTGCACGCCCTGCCGCGGCGTGAAGGTCGCGGGATTCAGCCCAGACTCCAGCCACAGCCCGTCGAGCAGGGCGCTGAGGCTGATGGCCGCCAGTTCCGCGTCGAAGTCCGCCCAGCCGCCCTCCTCCGCCAGTTGCCGCAGCACGCCGACCAGCAGCGCCCGGTACTCGCCATAGGAATGGTCGTGGACCCGCCCGATCGCTTCGATGCTGCCCACCGCACCCCAGAACGCCAGCCAGGCGTCGAGCAATTGCGGATCGAGCAGCTCGGCGGAGAAGGATGCCTCGAAGAACGCCGAGAGCCGCGGGCGGGCGCCGCCCGGCGCGGTGTCGATGGCACCGCGGAGCAGGCGCATGACGCGTCCGGTGACCGCCAGGTAGGCCTCGGCCACCAGCGCGTCCTTGCCATCGTAGTGGTGATTGATCAGGCCCACCGATACCCCGGCCTCGGCGCAGATCTTGCGCACCGAGGCGCCCTGGAAGCCATGCCGCTTCAGGCAGGCCAGGGTCGCCTCGATCAGCAGCGCCTTGCGCTGCTCTGGCTCCAGACGGGAAAAGCGCACTTCCTGGTTCATCCTTTCGCGGCTCCTGCTCGTCGCCCGCGACCACCGGCGGGCAGCCCCGATGATCGCAGGTTACGTGGCGCCCGTCTCACTGGCTGGCCCAGGCGTTGAAGCGCTCCTCCAGCTCCTCGCCGTGCTCGACCCAGAATTCGTCGTCCATCGCCAGGCCCTGCTCCAGGTTCGCCGGCGCGGTCGGCACCCAGCTCGCCAGTTGCGCGGGCAGGCGCTGGGCGGCCTGGCGGTTGGTCGGCCCGTAGGGAATGTTCTCGACGTAGCGCACCTGGGCATCCGGGGCATTGGCGAAGGCGATGAAGCGACGCGCCTCGGCGCCGCGCTTCGAACCCTTGACCACCGCCCAGTAGTCCATGCCGTACAGGCTGCCCGGCCATACCAGGGCCAGGTTGCGCCCCGCGCGGTGGGCGTCGGCGATGCGCCCGGTGTAGGTGGACGTCATCACCACGTCGCCGGCGGCCAGCCACTGCGCCGGCTGCGCTCCCGCCTCCCACCACTGGATGTAGGGCTTGAGCTGGCCCAGCTTGGCGAAGGCACGGTCGGCACCGGCGCGGGTCGCCAGCAGCGGATAGACCTGCTCGCGTGGCACGCCGTCGGCGAGCAGGGCGAACTCCAGGTTGTAGATCGCCCGCTTGCGCAGGCCGCGCTTGCCGGGGAAGCGCTGGACGTCCCAGAAGTCGGCCCAGGACGCCGGCGGCTGTTGCAGCCGGTCGGCGTCGTAGCCGATCGCCACGCCCCAGACCAGCGCGGCGGAACCGCATTCCTGGGCGGCATTGGCGATCAACTGCTGCTTGCCGCCGATGGCCTGCCAGTCCAGACGCTCGAACAGGCCGTCGTCGCAACCGCGCGCCAGATCCGGCCCCTCGACCTGGACCAGGTCCCAGTCGGCGTGACCGGTATCGGCCATCACCTTGATCCGGGCCATCTCGCCGTTGTACTCGCTCTGCACTACGGGAATCCCGGTCTGCTGCGTGAACGGCTGGAAGAACGCCACCTCCTGGGCCTTCTGTCCGGCGCCGCCGTAGCCGACCACCACCAGGCCATCATCGGCCTGGACCGGCGCGAGGCCGCCGAACGCCAGCAGGACGGCGCCGAGCAGGACGCGGCAAGGAAAAACCGGATGCGGACGGGCGCTGGCCGCGCGGCGCAATGGAAAGGAACGGTTCATGTGCGTCTCCTCTTGTTCTTGTTGTGGAGTGGATCGCAGCGAGCCGCCGGGAAGCGGCCACGGGACAGAAACTATCCAGTCGATTTTAAAAAAACAAGTTGATTTTTTACTTATGGTAAATTCATATCCTGTTTCTGAAGCGCGCCGCGAGAACAACAAGAAGGACGCCAACCGTGAATTTCCCGCACCTGTTTAGCCCCCTGGAAATCCGGGGCAAACGCCTGAAAAACCGCATCATGTCGAGCGGCCACGACACGTCGATGCCTACCGACAACCTGGTCAACGAGCCACTCGTCGCCTATCACCGCGCCCGGGCCCGCGGCGGCGCCGGACTGATCGTCATGCAGGTGGCCGGGGTCCACGACAGCGCGCGCTACACCTCGCACGTGCTGATGGCCACCGACGATGCCTGCATCCCCGGCTACCGGCGGGTCGCCGAGGCCTGCCACGCCGAAGGCTGCGTGGTGCTGTCGCAGATCTTCCATCCCGGGCGCGAGATCATGGAGTCCGCCGACGGCCTGCTGGCGGTGGCCTATTCCGCCTCGGCCTCGCCCAACGAACGGTTCCGGGTGATGCCACGCGAACTCGACCAGCCGCTGATCGACGAGATCGTCGCCGGCTACGCCGCCGCCGCGCGCCGCCTGCACCAGGCAGGACTGGACGGGGTGGAGGTGGTCGCCAGCCACGGCTACCTGCCGGCGCAATTCCTCAACCCGCGGGTGAACCGCCGCAAGGATGGCTACAACGGCGACCTCGATGCCCGCCTGCGTTTCCTCCGCGAAGTGCTGGCAGCGGTGCGCGCGGCCACCTCCGAGGACTTCATCGTCGGCCTGCGCCTGTCCGCCGACGAGCGCGACCCCGAGGGTCTCAGCGAAAGCGAGTCGCTGCAGGCGGCCGAGGCGGTCCAGGGCGAGCTGGACTACCTGCACATCGTCGCCGGCACTTCGGCCTCCCTCGGCGGCGCCATCCATATCGTCCCGCCGATGGCCATCGAGCCGGCCTACCTGGCCCGCGAAGCCGGTACCTTCAAGGCGCGCCTGGCGATCCCGCTGTTCGTCACCGGGCGCATCAACCAGCCCCAGGAGGCCGAGGCCATCCTCGCCCGAGGCCAGGCCGACGTCTGCGGCATGACCCGCGCGCTGATCTGCGACCCGCAGATGCCGAACAAGGCCGAGGCCGGGCGCAGCGACGACGTGCGCGCCTGCATCGCCTGCAACCAGGCCTGCATCGGACATTTCCACCGAGGCTATCCGATCTCCTGCATCCAGCACCCGGAAACCGGCCGCGAGCTGACCTACGCAACGCCCAATCCGGCCTCGCGGCGCAAGCGCGTGCTGGTCGCCGGCGGCGGCCCGGCGGGGATGAAGGCGGCGGCGGTGGCGGCACAGCGCGGCCACGAGGTAGTGCTCTGCGAGGCCGGCGCCCAGCTCGGCGGCCAGGTCAACCTGGCGCAACTGCTGCCGCGCCGCGCGGAATTCGGCGGCGCCTCCACCAACCTGCAACGGGAGATGCAACTGGCCGGCGTCGAGGTACGCCGCAACACGCCGGTCGACCGCGCGCTGGTGGAGCGCGAACGGCCGGACCTGGTGATCGTCGCTACCGGCGCCGAACCCTATTGGCCGCCTTTCGAGCGCGGCGGCGAGCTGCAGGTGGTGGATGCCTGGCAGGTGCTGCGCGGCGAGGTGCGGGTCGGTCGTTCGGTGCTGGTCACCGACTGGCGGGGCGACTGGATCGGCCCCGGTATCGCGGAAAAGCTTGTACGCGAGGGCCACCAGGTGCGCCTGGCGGTGAACGGCACCCACTGCGGCGAGAGCCTGCCGCTGTATGTGCGCGACCAGTTGGCCGGCGAGCTGCACCGCCTGGGTATCCCGGTCACGCCCTACGCCCGCCTGTACGGCTGCGACGATACCACGGTGTACATGCAGCACAGCGCCAGCGGCGAGGCGATGCTGTTCGAGGAGGTCGATACCCTGGTGCTATGCCAGGGCCACCAGCCGGTGGACCGCCTGGCCGACAGCCTGCACGGCCTGGCGGAGGTGTTGCGGATCGGCGACTGCCTGGCCCCCCGCACCGCCGAGGAGGCGATCTACGAAGGGCTCAAGGCCGCCTGGAGCATCTGAGCGGCGCGGCCGCGGCTCCCTCGACGGGTCCCGGCCCAGCCCCTAGAATGCCGCAAACGCAGCCAGGACCCCGCCGCATGCCCCGCCCGTCACCGCCGGACGCCACCGACACGCCGCGCAGCGAAACGCACTTCCTCGGCACCCGCATCCGCGGCCTGCGCAAGCGCCGCGGCCTGACCCTGGCCGAGCTGGCCGCACAGAGCGAACTCACCGCCGGCTACATCAGCCAGTTGGAACGCAACCTGGCGTATCCGTCGATTCCGGCGCTGTTCAACATCGCCCGCAGCCTCGGCGTGACCATCCAGTGGTTCTTCGCCAGCGAGGCCGCGGTGGACCCGGCGGACGCCGGCTACGTGGTGCGGCGCAACACGCGCATGAGCGTGCATTACGAAGACGGCATCATCGACGAACTGCTCACCCCGCAGCCCAGCCGCCAGTTGGAGATCCTCCACTCGCGTTTCCCGCCGGGCACCTACAGCCAGCAGAGCTACAGCCATGAGGGCGAGGAAGCCGGCTACATCCTCAGCGGAATCTTCGAACTCTGGGTCGGCGACCGCCATTTCCAGCTCCGCGAGGGCGACAGCTTCAGCTACTCCAGCCAGGAACCGCATCGCTACGGCAACCCGGGCGACAGCGATACCCTGGTGCTCTGGGTGATCACCCCGCCGACGTTCTGAAACGCCCTGTCGCGATGCAGGGCCAGGGGAGGGCCGACGGGGCGAGCGCTACCCGCCGCGCCCGAGCAACCGCGCCAACCCCGCCAGCAGCCGCTCCAGGGCGCCCTGGTTGTTGCGCAGCACCTTCTCTCCGGCAGTGGCCATGGCCGTCGCGACCTCCGGCTGCGCCCACAGGCGCGCGAGGCCGTCGCACAGCTCGCCGGCATCCGTCACCTCGAGCAGCGCCCCGGCGTCGCGCAATTGCGCGGCGATGTCGAGGAAGTTGAACAGGTGCGGACCGGCGAACACCGGCTTGCCCAGGGCCGCCGGCTCCAGCAGGTTGTGCCCGCCGTTGGGCACCAGGCTGCCGCCGACGAAAGCGATGTCGGCCAGGGCATAGAGGAACAGCAGCTCGCCCATGGTATCGCCGAGCAGCACCTGGGTCGCGCGTGCCACTGGCTCGCCGCCGGAGCGCCGGACCGTGGCGAAGCCTTCGCGGCGGCATAGCTCGTGGACGCCGGCGAAGCGTTCCGGATGGCGCGGCACCAGGATCAGCAACGCGTCGGGACGCGTTTCCAGCAGGCGCCGGTGGGCTGCCAGGACGATCTCGTCCTCGCCGGCATGGGTGCTGGCGGCGATCCACAGCGGTCGCGCCGTCGCGTCCCATTCCTCGCGCAGGGCGGCAGCGGCCAGCGGCAGCTGCGGGTCGATGCGCAGGTCGAACTTGATCGAGCCGGTCACGCTGACGCACTCAGGACGCGCGCCGAGACGACGGAAGCGCTCGGCCTCGGCCTCGGTCTGCACGGCGATCCAGGACAGCTCGGCGAGCATCGGCCGGGTCAGCCCGGCGAAGCGCGCGTAGCCACGCGCCGAGCGCTCGGACAGGCGCGCATTGGCCAGCGCCACCGGGATCCCGCGCACGGCGCAGGCATGGATATGGTTGGGCCACAGCTCGGTTTCCATGATCACCGCCAGGCGCGGCCGCACCCGGTCGAGGAAGCGCGCCGCCGCCCAGGGCAGGTCGTAGGGCAGGTAGCAGTGCCGGACCTGCTCGCCGAACAATGCGCGGATGCGCTCCGAGCCGGTCGGGGTCATGCAGGTGACGGTGACCGGCAACTGCGGATGGCGCTCCAGCAGCGCCCGCACCATCGGCGCGGCGGCGATGCTCTCGCCCACCGAGACGGCGTGCACCCAGATGCCGCCGGGCGGCACCTCGGGCAAGGACAGGGAAAAACGCTCGCCGATGCGCTTGGCATAGGCCGGCGCCTGGCGCGCGCGCCACCACAGGCGCAACGCCACCAGCGGCAAGCCGAGGTGGAACAGCAGAGTATAGAGGGTACGGTTCATGGGCGCGCAGCTTAGCAAAACTCCCGCCGACCGGCTCAGCCGATGGCGCGCAGGTGGCGGGTGAAGGTTTCGCCGAGCCAGGCCGCCGCCGGGCCGAGCACCTCGTTGCGCCGCCAGACCAGTTCGACCACCAGCGCCGGCGGCGTCCAGTCGCTGGTCAGCTCCACCATCAGCCGGTCGTAGGTGGGGTACTGCACCACGTGCCGCGGTAGCCAGGCCCAGCCGAGGTTGCGCATCAGCAGCTCGGCCATGGAATAGAAGCTGTCCAGCCGCCAGACCTGCGGGCTGATCTGCTCGCCGCCCGGATAGCCGCTCTGCTGGGGCACGATCAAAAGTTGCCGGTGCTGTGCCAGCTCGCGGCGACTGACCCGTTGCAGCCCGGCCAGCGGGTGGCCGGCACCGCACACCGTGACCATCTCGACGCTGCCGAGGCGCCGCCGCTCCAGCGACTCAGGCATGCGCTCATGGTGGAACAGCAGGCCGAGGTCAGCCTGCTCCTCGAGCAAACGACGGGTGACGTCACCCTGGCCGCCGCTGGACACCTGCACCTCCAGACTGGGAAAGCGCTGCGCCAGCGCTTCCAGGCTGTCCAGCACCGGCTGGTAGGGCATCGCCTCGTCCTGGGCCAGGCGCAGCCGCGGCTCCTCGCCGCGCGCCAGCCCCAGCGCGCGCCCCTGCAGGCGCTCGCACTGGCGCAGCACCTCGCGCGCCTCCGCCAGCAGCACCCGGCCCTCGTCGGTCAGGCGCGGCTGGCGTCCGCTGCTGCGTTCGAACAGGGTGACGCCGAGGTCCGCCTCCAGCAGCGCGATGCCGTTGCTCACCGCCGATTGCACCCGCTTCAGTTCGCGGGCGGCGGCAGAGAACGACTGGCGCTCGGCGACGCTGACGAACAGGCGGATCTGCTCCAGGTTCCACTGCATAACCTATCTCCAATAAAGATAGGTAACGACTTTATCCCATCCGCCGGCTCCCTAGAATGGCCGCAGTTTCCGGAGGACCCCGCCATGACCAACTATCTCTACCTCGCCATCGCCATCGCCGCCGAAGTGGTCGCCACCACCTCGCTGAAAGCCGTCGCCGGATTCAGCAAGCCACTGCCGCTGCTGCTGGTGGTGGGCGGCTACGTGCTCGCCTTCAGCATGCTCGTGCTGGTCATGCGCACCCTGCCGGTCGGCGTGGTCTACGCCATCTGGTCCGGACTGGGCATCGTCCTGGTCAGCCTGGTGGCGATGTTCGTCTACGGCCAGCGCCTGGACCCCGCCGCCCTCCTCGGCATCGGCCTGATCATCGCCGGCGTGCTGGTGATCCAGTTGTTCTCCCGCGCTTCGGGGCACTGAACGACCGTCGCGGGCGCAGGTTGTATACTGCGCCCTTTCCGTTCCCGATAAGGCAGCCCCATGCCCCAAGCCCTTTCCACCGACATCCTCATCGTTGGCGGCGGTATCGCCGGCCTCTGGCTGAACGCCCGCTTGCGCCGGGCCGGCTACGCCACCGTGCTGGTGGAAAGCGCCAGCCTCGGCGGCGGACAGAGCGTGAAGTCGCAGGGGATCATCCACGGCGGCGCCAAGTACGCCCTGCATGGTGCCCTGACCGGCGCCTCCGAAGCCATCGCCGACATGCCGCGGCGCTGGCGCGCCTGTCTCGGCAGCGACGGCGAACTCGACCTGCGGGGCGTGCGCCTGCTTTCCGAGGCGCACTACCTGTGGTCGCCGGGCGGCCTGGCCGGCAGCCTTACCAGCTTCTTCGCCAGCAAGGCTGTGCGCAGTCGGGTCGAGCAGGCCAAGGGCGAGGATTTGCCTCCGGCGCTGCGCGACAAGGGGTTCAAGGGCAAGGCCTACCGCCTCACGGAAATCGTCTTCGACGTCCCCGACCTGATTCGCCGCCTGGCGGAACTGGCCGGCGACAGCCTGCTCGCCGGCGAGCGCATCGAACCGCTGCGCGAAGGCCGGGAACTGGCCGGCCTGTGCGTCGACGGCCGGGAGATCCGTGCCCAGCGCGTGGTGCTCAGCGCCGGTGCCGGCAACGAGGCACTGCTCCGCGAACTGGGCCTGGAACAACCGGCCATGCAGCGGCGGCCGCTGCACATGGTGATGGTCAAGGCGGCGACCCTGAAACCGCTGTACGCCCACTGCCTGGGGGCCGGGCCGAAGCCACGAATCACCGTGACCACCCATCCGACCCGCGACGGCCAGTCGGTCTGGTACCTCGGCGGCGACATCGCCGAAGCCGATGGCGTGGCCCGCGACGAAGCCGCGCAGATCGCCGAAGCGCGTCGCGAACTGGCAAAGCTGCTGCCCTGGATCGACCTCGGCCAGGCGCAGTGGGCCACCTTGCGGGTGGATCGCGCCGAGCCGGCACAGTCCAACCTGTTGCGTCCGGACAACGCCTTCCTCGCCGAACAGGGACGCCTGCTGGTCGGCTGGCCGACCAAGCTGGCGCTGGCCCCTGACTTCGCCGACCGGGTCTGCGCCCGCCTGGAAGAAGACGGCATCCGCCCCAGCGAACATGCCGCGCTGCCGCAACTGCCGCGTCCGCCGCTCGCCGAACCGGCCTGGGAGGTAGCCTTCGCATGATCAGGGATACCCTCCACGACCTGCACCGCCCGCTGGGCGACACCGGCCTGGCCGTTTCGCCGCTGGGCCTGGGCACCGTCAAGTTCGGCCGCGACCAGGGAGTGAAGTACCCTTCCGGCTTCACCATCCCCGACGACCGCGAAGCCGCCGACCTGCTGGCCCTGGCCCGCGACCTCGGCATCAACCTGATCGACACCGCCCCGGCCTACGGCCGCAGCGAGGAACGCCTCGGCCCGCTGCTGCGCGGCCAGCGCGAACATTGGGTGATCGTCAGCAAGGTCGGCGAAGAGTTCGTCGACGGCCAGTCAGTCTTCGACTTCTCCGCCGCGCATACCCGGCGCTCCGTCGAGCGCAGCCTGAAGCGCCTGGAGACTGACCGGATCGAGCTGGTGCTGGTGCATTCCGATGGCAACGACCTGGATATCCTCGAGAACAGCGAGGTCTACCCGACTCTCGCCGCGCTCAAGCGCGAGGGCCTGATCGGCGCCTACGGACTCTCCGGCAAGACCGTCGAAGGTGGCCTGCGCGCCCTGCGCGAGGGCGATTGCGCGATGGTCACCTACAACCTGAACGAGCGCGCCGAGCGCCCGGTCATCGAGTACGCCGCGGCCCATGCCAAGGGCATCCTGGTGAAGAAGGCGCTGGCCAGCGGGCATGCCTGCCTGGGCGCCGGACAGGACCCGGTGCGTGCCAGCTTCGAACTGGTCTTCGACCAGCCGGGCGTCGCCGCCGCCATCGTCGGCACCATCAATCCGCTGCACCTGGCCCATAATGTCGCGATGGCCGCGCAAGCCCTGAAAAAGGCCTGAACCATACATCGGCTGCAACATCCGCGGGTTGACACCCGCGGTGCATTCCGCTGCCATGTTCCTCCCGAACGAGCCGTATCCTGCCTGCCGCCCTCGCCTCCGGTGGCCGGTGCATCGAACGTGAGCCTCCGTCCCGCCCCGGCGCGATGACCCGACAAGGAGCCCCGTATGCCCCGTATGCTCGCCCGCAAGGATCCGTCCGCCTTCAAGACCCTGCCGCTGCTGGTGGAGGCCTCCCCGGACGGGCTGGTCTACCAGGCCCTCGGCCTGCCGCTGAACTTCCAGCAGATGCTCGTACGCCGCCGCCGCATGGAGGTAGCCGACCCGCAGCGCTTCGTCGCCGAGCTGGCCAACCTGGGGGTCTCGGTGCGCTTGACCCTGAACTGGCAGGGCCGCGACTACTGGGTGCTGGTCCGTCAGCGCCGGCTGGACCGCGGCGATACCGTGCTCAAGCTGATCTCCGGCTACGTACCGGCCCACGAACTGAACCTGCCGCTGCTCACGGCGATCCAGGAAGTCGCCGAGGAATGCCTGGTGGAGACCGCCGGCGGCTGGCTCGGCGGGCGCTTCGGCGACACCTGGCTGCCGACGCCCTACCAGGGTTCGCTGCGCTACCGGGAGAACAGCCACTTCGTCCTCACCCCGCTGTCCGGCGCCGCCCGTCCGGTGCAAGCCGGCAGCCTGCGCTTGCTGGAGCGCCCACGCGCCTACGTACACCTGCCCACGGCCTCGCTGCAACTGGTCTACGACATGCGCCTGGAGCTGCCGCGCGATGCGCGCGAGCCGAGCCTCTACCATGTCGACGAGCGGCTCGAGAGCGGTCCGCTGGTGGCGCGTCTGGACCGTCGGCGCCCCGATCTCTACCTGCTGCCGCTGGACCAGGGGCGCCCCACCGGCGACCTGTTCACCCTGCGCAAGGGCCAGTTGCGCCCTGCGGCCACCCGCGGCCTGTGGTTGGCCGAGAGCTTTGCCGTACAGGACGGCTGGCTGGTGCATGAGGAACGCATCCGTTTCCGCGACTGGCTGGCACTGTGGCCATCCAGCAACGGCGACCAGGCCGGCGGTGGGCGCGACCGCGCCAGCGCCTGAACCGGGCGGGCTTTGCCGCCCTTTCTACTTCAACTGGCTGGAAGACTTGCCGAGCAGGCGGCGAGCGACGATGAGCAGCTGGATCTGCTGGGTGCCCTCGAAGATGTCGAGGATCTTCGAGTCCCGCGCCCACTTCTCCAACAGCTCATCCTCGGCGTAGCCGAGGGCGCCAGCCAGCTC
This sequence comes from Pseudomonas sp. TZ252, assembly GCF_056110345.1. NCBI lineage: Bacteria > Pseudomonadati > Pseudomonadota > Gammaproteobacteria > Pseudomonadales > Pseudomonadaceae > Pseudomonas > Pseudomonas sp. TZ252. Next base: position 1,793,996 of record NZ_CM148566.1, read on the forward strand.
CACGCACTTCAGGGTGATCTCGTTGGCCACCCGTCCAGCCTTGGCCTTGGCGATGGACGCTTCCTTCGAGTTGGGCAGCTTGTTGTCGGCCATCCATGCCGCCTTCAAGGTCAACAGGCGCGCTGCCTCCCACTCCGCCTCCAGGCGATAGAGAGTGGCCTCGGCGTGGCTGACGGTGAGCAGCGGTTTCCTGTAGTCGAACTTGCAGCCAGCCTTCTTCAGCAATTCGCGGGTCCGGTCCAGCGCCGCCTTGGCCACCCCGACGGCCATGCCGGCCACCAGCGGGCGGGTATTGTCGAAGGTCTCCATGACCCCGGCGAAACCCTTCTGCACGTCGACCTCGGCGTTGCCCAGCAGGTTCGCGGCCGGCACCCGGCAATCATTGAAACTGATCGAAGCGGTATCCGAAGCCTTGATCCCGAGCTTCTTCTCCAGGCGCGTCACGGTCATCCCCGGCGTGCCCTTCTCGACCACGAAGGACTTGATCGCCGCCCGCCCCAGGTTGCGGTTCAGGGTGGCCCAGACCACCACGGCATCGGCCCGCTCGCCGGAAGTGACGAAAATCTTCTCGCCGTTCAGTACATAGTGGTCGCCATCCTGGGTCGCGGTGGTGCGGATCGCCGCCGAGTCCGAGCCGCAGCCCGGCTCGGTGATCGCCATTGCCGCCCAGGTGCCGCCGAAGCGCTGCAACTGCTCCTCGTTGGCCACCGCGGCGATCGCCGCATTGCCCAGCCCCTGGCGCGGCATGGCCAGGAGCAGGCCGACGTCGCCCCAGCACAGTTCCATCACGCCGAGCAACGCCGACAGGTTGCCGCCGTTCTTGATGCCCTCCTCTACCTGCTTGCCGGCGCGCTTGCTCGCCGAGGTCGCACCGACAGCCTCGGGCGAGCCGCTGTTCATGCCGTCCAGCAAGGCCGCGAGCAGGTCCAGCTCCTTCGGATAGGCGTGTTCGGCCTTGTCGTACTTGCGCGAGATCGGCCGGAAATAGTTTTCCGCGACCTGATGCGCCTGGTTGGCCAGGCTGCGGAATTTCTTCGGGGTTTCCAGGTACATGTCGATTCCTCGTTCACTCGTCGCGGCGGACCGCGCACTCGCTCGGGTTCACAGGTGCAGGCCGCCGGCCATCAGCGCTACCGCGCGCAGGTCGCGGTACCAGCGCTCGGCTGGATGCTCCTTGGTGAAGCCGTGGCCACCGAGCAGCTGCACCGCGTCGGTGCCGATCTTCATCGCCTTCTCGGCGCACAGCAGCCGCGCCAGGTAAGCCTCGCGCTGGAACGGCTGGCCGCGCTCGGCCAGGGCGCAGGCGCGCCAGACCATCAGGCGCATGGCGTCCAGTTCGATGGCGATGTCGGCGACCATGAAGGCGACCCCCTGGCGATGGCTGATCGGCTCGCCGAAGGCCTCACGCTCGTTGCAGTAGGCGATCACGTAGTCCAGCGCCGCCTGTCCGGTGCCCAGCGCCAGGGCACACCAGGCCAGGGACGCGTGATCGAGGAAGGCCCGGTAGTCGAAATGCTCGGCGGCCAGGCGGTTGTCCGCCGGCACCTTGACGCTCTTCAGGCGCAACCGGGCGGTGCCGCCGGCCTTCAGTCCCATCGCCGGCTCGGCACGTCGCTCGACGCCCTTGGCGGAGGCTTCCACCAGGAACAGCGCAGGCCCCTCGTCGGTCTTCGCCGCGACGATCAGGCGGCTGGCCTCCAGGCCGCGCAGGACCAGGCATTTCTCTCCGGAAAGCAGGTAGTGACTGCCCTTGCGCCGGGCGCGGGTCGCCAGTTTCTGCGGGTCGAACAGCAGACTCGGCTCGTTGACCGCGATGGCGGTGAGCGGCGCCCCCTCTTCGCTGACGAACGCCGGCAGCCACTGCGCCTGCTGCGAGGGGCTGCCCCAGCGGCGGATGCAGTTGGCCGCCGACAACGGCACCAGCAGGGCCGCCGCCAGCGTCAGGTCGCCCTTGGCCAGGGCCTCGGCGATAAGGGCCGTGGTCACCGTGGTGCGCTCACCGGCCATGCCGCCGTGCACCTCGCCGACCCCATAGTGGGTCAGGCCCAGCTCCAGCGCCTGGTTGAGCAGTTCCGCCGGCAGGCTGGCCTCGGCATCCGCGTCATGAGCCAGCGGACGCAACACCTCCAGGGCGAAGCCTTCGAGCATGTCCACCAGCATCTGCTGGTCGTCGGAGAACGACAGGTCGAACAACCCGTCCGGATCGGCCTTGCGCGGTCCCTTCGCCTGCTTCGCCGAACGCTCGCTGGCCAGGCGGAAGCCGGTACGGCTGCCGCTGTAGAGCAGTTTCTCGAAGGGTTTGCGAAGATTGAAGCGATCCGGCCAGTCGGCCTGGGCGACACGGTTCAGTACAGCCAGGGCACGGCCCTGTACATCGGTGCTCATGGGCATCTTGCTCCACGCAGGATGGGATGCCCGGATCATGCGCCGCCGCATGGGCAGCGCCTATGACCGTCTCGCCGAAGGGAGTTGTCAGGCCAGCCAGTCATCCGCCAGGGGCGACCGACCGGGGAAAGGCTCAGCCTTTCTGGCGGATCTTCTCGACGATGGCGGTGGTGGAGCTGTTCTCCACCAGGCCGAGCACCCGTACCTCGCCGCCGTAGGCCTTGACGATCTGCGCGCCGACCACCTGCTCGACGCCGTAATCGCCGCCCTTGACCAGCACGTCCGGACGCACCTGCTCGAGCAGGCGCTCAGGAGTGTCTTCGGCGAAGCTCACCACCCAGTCCACCGCGCCGAGCCCGGCGAGTACCGCCATGCGCCGGTCCACCGAGTTGATCGGCCGGCCAACGCCCTTCAGGCGAGTGACCGAGGCGTCGTCGTTGACCCCGACGATCAGGCGGTCGCCCTGGGCGCGCGCCTGTTCGAGGTAGGTCACGTGGCCGGCGTGAAGGATGTCGAAGCAGCCATTGGTGAAGACGATCTTCTCGCCGTGGGCGCGGGCGTCTTCGATTGCCAGCAGCAATTGCTCCAGGCCCAGCACGCCACGCTCGGAACCCTGCTCGCGCTGCACCGCGCGACGCAGTTCGGGCGCGCTGATCGCCGCGGTACCCAGCTTGCCGACCACGATGCCGGCGGCCAGGTTGGCCAGGCCCACCGCGGACGGCAGCTCCTCGCCGGCGGCAAGCGCCGCGGCCAGGGTGGAGATGACCGTATCGCCGGCACCGGTGACGTCGAACACTTCCCGCGCCCGCGCCGGCAGGTGCAGGGCCGGCTGGCCATGGCGGAGCAGGGTCATGCCATGCTCGCCGCGGGTCACCAGCAAGGCACCGAGGTCGAGTTCGCTCATCAGCGCCTGGCCCTTGGCGACCAGTTCGGCTTCGTCGGCGCAACGGCCGACGATGGTCTCGAATTCGGACAGGTTCGGGGTGATCAGGCTGGCGCCGCGATAGATGGCGAAGTCCTTGCCCTTGGGATCGGCCAGTACCGGAATGTTGCGCGCCCGCGCCGCCTGGATCAGCACCTGGTGGTTCTGTAGCGCGCCCTTGCCGTAGTCGGACAGCACCAGCACCTTGACCTTGGCCAGCAGCGACTCGACGTCCACGGCCAGGGCCGCCGCGTCGGTGCGGAACGGTTCCTCGAAGTCGACCCGCAGCAGTTGCTGGTGGCGACTCATGACCCGCAGCTTGACGATGGTCGGCTGGCTATCGATGCGCTGGAAGCGCGCGTCCACTCCAGCGGCCTTGAGGCTGTTGGCCAGGCTGTCGGCGGCCTCGTCGCGGCCGGTGACGCCGACCAGCAAGGCCTGCGCGCCCAGCGCGGCGATGTTCAGCGCGACGTTGGCGGCGCCGCCGGGGCGGTCCTCGTGCTGTTCGACGCGGACCACCGGCACCGGGGCCTCCGGCGAAATGCGCGAAGTCGCGCCATGCCAGTAGCGGTCGAGCATCACATCACCGACCACCAACACCGGGGCCTGGTCGAAACGGGGCATGGACAACTTCATGGGAACTCCAAACAACCTCTCGGGGCAGACGCCCAGTTTATCAGCCGACAGGCGCCGGCGCCTGCTCATCCAGTCCCATCGCGTGCAGCCGCGCATAATGGCCGTTCTGCGCCAGCAGCTCGGCGTGGCTGCCGCGCTCGACGATCTGCCCCTGGTCCATCACCAGGATCAGGTCGGCCTTCTCGATGGTCGACAGGCGGTGGGCGATCACCAGGGTGGTGCGCCCCTTCATCACTTCGTCCAGCGCCGCCTGGATATGCCGCTCCGACTCGGTGTCCAGCGCCGAGGTCGCCTCGTCGAGGATCAGCAGGGGCGCGTCCTTGAGCAGCGCCCGGGCGATCGCCAGACGCTGGCGCTGGCCGCCGGAAAGCAGCACGCCATTCTCGCCGACCTCGGTGTCGAAGCCTTGCGGCAGGTTGTCGATGAACTCCTTGGCGTTGGCAGCCTTCGCCGCCCGCTCGATTTCCTCGCGCGGCGCGCCAGCCAGGTCGCCGTAGGCGATGTTGTTGGCGACGCTGTCGTTGAACAGCGTGACCTGCTGGGTCACCAGGGCGATGTGGCGGCGCAGGTTACGCAGGCGATAATCCTCGACCTCAACGCCATCAAGCATGATCTTGCCGTCATTGTGCTGATAAAAGCGCGGAACCAGGTTGGCCAGGGTCGACTTGCCGCTACCGGAACGGCCGACCAGGGCGATCATCTGCCCGGGCTCGGCGATGAAACTGATGTCATCCAGCACCTGCTTGTCGGTTCCGGGATAACGGAAGCTCAGGTTGCGCACTTCCAGGCGCCCGCTGACCCGCTCCTTCTCGACGGTACCCTGGTCTTCCTCCGCCGCTTCGTCGAGCTGCTCGAAGATGCTCTCGGCGCCGGCGACGCCGCGCTGGACCGTGGAACTGACCTCGGAAAGCTGGCGGATCGGCTTGGGCAACAGGCCCGCCGCGGTGATATAGGCCACCAGGTCGCCGGCCGAGGCGTCCCCGCGCAGCCACAGCACGAGGAACATCAGTATCGCCATGGCGACGTAGATCACCAATTGCAGCATCGGCGTGTAGACCGCGCCGGTCTTGGTCATCCGCAACTGCTTGTCGGTATTGCTCTGGCTGGCGTCGAGGAAGCGCTTCTCTTCATAGGCTTCGCCGCCGAAGCTGCGCACTACCCGGTAGCCCTGGATGGTTTCCGAGGCGACGTGGGTGACGTCGCCCATGGCCACCTGGATCTTCTTGCTCTGCTTGCGGAACTTGCGGCTGGCGGTAGTCACCATTACCGCGATGACCGGCAGGATCGCCAGCATCACCAGGGTCAGCTTCCAGTTCATCCACAGCAGGTAGAGGAACAGGAAGACCACGGTCAGGCCCTCACGGATCACCACCTTGATGGCATCCGTGGCCGCTCCGGTGACCATGGTCACGTTGAAGGTGATGCGCGAGATCAGGTGGCCGGAGCTGTGCGTGTCGAAATAGCGGTTCGGCAGCACCAGCAGCTTGTTGAACAGGGCGACCCGCAGGTCATGCACCAGCCCCAGGGAAACCTTGGCGAGGAAGAAGTTGCCGAGGAACGAGCCCAGCCCCTGCCAGGCAGCGATCAGGATGATCAGCAACGGCACCGCGTAGACCAGGTGCAAGTCGCGCAACCAGGGCCACTGCACATTCGGAAACAATGCCGCGTCAGGATTGGAGAGGCCGTCGACGAAATACTTGAGGATGCCCGCCAGCATCGGCTGGGTCGAGGCGAAGATCAGGAAACCGACGATGCTGAGTAGGAACATTCCGATGTAGGGCTTCACGTAGCCCAACAGGCGGAAATAGATCTTGAGACTGGAAGGTCCGGGATTCTGAGGACTATCGCTCATGGTTTCTTACATGCTGAAAAGGTCCCGGAGTGTAGCACAGGACCTCCATCACTCTGCCTGGAAGGCGTGTTGGGGTAAGATGGCGGGCCGTTCGTTCAGGAGCTCGCATGCGAGTCATAGACTACCCCTCCTACTTGCAGTTGCGTGACAACGCAGAAGTGCTGGAAGCCGATGGTCATGGGGACAAGGTACTGCGTCTGCGCGACGGGTCCTTCCTCAAGCTGTTTCGCCGCAAGCGCCTGATTTCCTCCGCAGCCCTGTTCCCCTATGCGGAGCGCTTCGCCCGCAATGCCAGCGAACTGGCGCGGCGCGGCATCGTCTGCCCGAAGGTGCTGGACGTACTGCGGATCCCACATATCCAGCGCGACGCGGTGCACTACGAGCCGCTACCGGGGCAGACCCTCCGCCAACTCGACCGCAACGACCCGGAGTGCGGCGATACAGTCCGGACGCAACTGGGCGAGCTGATCGCCGCGCTGCACGCCAAGGGGGTGTACTTCCGCTCGCTGCACCTGGGCAACGTGGTGCGCACGCCGGAAGGCCGGATGGGCCTGATCGACATCGCCGACCTGCGGGTCCAGCGCTCGGCGCTCAGCGCCGCCCAGCGCATTCGCAATTTCAAGCACCTGCTGCGCTACGAACAGGATCGAACCTGGTTCCTCGACGACAGCGAGCACCTGGTGCTCAAGTCCTATCTCCGCAGCAGCCAGGTCCACTGGACACTCGAGCAGCTCCTCAAGCAACTGCAACTGGATTGAGCAAGGAATGTTCGCAGCTACCCGACTGACCCGTCTTCGCCACGATACCAGCCGCATCCTCAGCCACTGGATCCTGCCGCTGGGCTGGCTGGCCCTGCTCACCGGAATGTTCTGGGTCGGCGACCGTTCCGACTATCACCGGCTTTTCTATATCTTGCTGGCTGCACCGACGCTGCTGTACGTGATACTGCAACCGCGTCTGCTTCGCCCGCTAACGGGCTCGCCGCTGTTCATCGCCTTCCTCGCCTTCAGCAGCTACATGATGCTGAGCCTGTCCTGGTCGACCCCCGAGAACTCCACCGGCTCGCTGCTCAAGCGCCCCCTGTACATCGCCCTCCTGTTCTTCTGCGCCGCCATCCTGGCGCTCGAAGCTCCCCTCCGCCTCAAGACCGCGACCTGGCTGGCAGCCCTTGGCGCGGTGATCTCCGCGGCAGCCACCTTGCTGCAATACTACTGGGACGCCAACCCGCTGCGCCTTACCGGTTATGGCGCTCTCTATAACCCATTACTGAGCGCCCATGTCTATGGCGCCTTCACGGCACTCTGGCTGGCCTATTGGATGCAATCCCGCCCCATCCTGGCCCCCTTGCCACTGATATCTCTGGCGCTGCTCGGTGGCCTTCTCATCGCGACCGGTTCACGTACTCCCCTGGTAGGGCTCACAGCGGCCCTTATGTGGCTGGTCCTGGCCGGAGACAGGAAAAAAGCCCTCATCGCCCTGGCACTCGCCCTGGCTGGAGCGCTACTGGGCTACATCCTGTACCCGGAAGTGATCACCCAGAGAGGGGCATCGTTCCGCCCGGAAATCTGGGCCGACGCCCTACGCCAGATCAGCGAGCATCCATGGCTCGGACACGGCTACGATCATCCGATGCGAATCGTCCTGAGCAACGGCATGCTGCTCGCCGACCCGCACAACATCGAACTGGGTGTGCTTTTCGCTGGAGGGATCATCGGGCTCCTGCTGTGGGTGGCGATCTACGCACTGGCCTTCGGCTTCTCCTGGAAAAACCGGAAGTCTCCAGCCGTTCTGCTAGCCTCGACCTGGCTGGTGTTCGGCCTGGCAGCCGGACTCACGGAGGGCAACGCCTTCCTGCCCCGTCCCAAGGAACACTGGTTCCTGATCTGGATTCCCATGGCGCTGCTGTATGCGCTGTGGATCCAGCAAAGGTTCGCCGCCAGCAGGCGCGGTGAGGATATCGCCGCGCCTTGAGTGCGGCGATATCAGCGATCAGGAGAAAAACAGCCGCGCAATGCCGCGGAAGGTCTTCTCGTTCCAGTACTTCAGCGGCAAGCCGGAGAGCAGCTCCCGGGCCAGTACCTTGTCCCGGTTCGAGCACTTGAGGAACATCGAATTGCGGAAGCGCATGATCACCTGCTCGTAATCGGGGTGATCGCTGAACTGGCTGTACGTCTTGAATACGTTGTCCACCATGAAACGGGCGTTCTTGTACGTATTGGTGGGATGCTTGCGGTACTGGGCGAGGACCTCGCCAAGAATGTCGATGACGTAGCCAGCCTTGGTCACCGCCAGTTCGATATAGACATCTTCCAGGCGTATGTCCGGATCGAAACCGCCGACCTTCTCCAGGGCTTCCCGCCGGAACATCAGGGTGGGCGCCATCGGGCCCGGCTTGCGGTCCAGGAACAGGTCATCGAAGTCGAGACGGCGGAAAGGCAGGTCGCGTTTGCGCTGCTCCTTTCCCGGCATGACCCGGCCATTGGAGTCGATGATCTCGATATTGCCCGCGCAGATACCTACCTCGGGCTTGTCCCACATGTGTGCCACCTGTTTCTCCAGGCGTTGCGGCAACATGATGTCGTCCGAACCGAAAGGCACGATGAGATTTCCCCGGGCCCTGGCGATCGCCTCGTTGAGCGTTCTCGACAGTCCCTGGTTCTGCTGGACCCTGAGGTCGAAGCCGTACTTCGCCTGGAGCCCGCGCAAAAGCTCGACGCTGCCATCGCTGGAACCATCGTCCACCACCAGCAGTTCCACGTTGCGGTATGTCTGCGCAGCCACGCTGGCAATGCTCGCTTCTATGTACTTTTCGTGGTTATAGGAAGCGATGATCACGGAAACCAATGGCTGCGAACCATCATCGACGAGCGCCATAACTACAACCTTACCTGTCCTTCACGTCCCCATTCAAAGCGCCAGACATGCATGAGCGATCCTGCGATCTTCATCGGTCCTACACCTCCCCCCAGCCCGGAAAAACAAGCTGAACAATAGCAAACACGCCTGAAGCCCCAGCTCTTTTCGGCTGCTACTCTCAGGTAAAAATACGTCGCCAGGTCTTCTCCAGCCATCCGGGACGCTCCGGCTCGCGCAACGCGGGCCGCATGGCCTCGACGATACTCTGACCGACAGCGGCGAAGCTGAATCGTTCGATGGCCAGCGCCTGGCCGCTTCGCGCGATCCGCTCGGCGAGAGCCGTATCGAGGCGCAGGATCGCGAGCTTTTCCTGGATGTCCGCCACCGAGCGATACAGCACGATATTCTCCATGTCCCGGAAACCCAAGGCCTCGTTTTCCCGCTCGCCCTGGTCGTAGGCCAGCAGTACGCAACCGCAGGCCATCGCCTCGAAATTCTTGATCATGTATTCGCCCATGCCGACATCCGCGCTGACGAAGAAACGGATGCGGTTGAGCGTACGCAGGTACTCCTCGCCGGACTTGGTCTTGGTCACCAGCAGGTTCTCCACTCCGCCCAACTCGTCGAGCAGCGCCTTGCGTCCACTGTAAGCCACGCTGCCGGTACTGCCGACGAAGCCCAGCTCGATATCGCGCGCCAGGCCCAGGTCATGCAACAGGGTCTGGTCGTAGCCCTTGGGCACGAATACCGCGTCGAATCCCTCCTGGCGCAGGCGTTCGCTGACCGTATGGCCCGAACTGATCACCCGTGCCCAGGGCAGGCGCCGGTAATGGGCGCTGAACTTGCCGGTGTACTTGCAGGGAATGTAGTTCTGGTAGGCATCGTGCTCGAGGATCACCAGGTTGGGCACGCTGCGGATGAAGCGGACCTGGCGCATTTCCTTCTTGAAACGGAGGAAGAACAGGATGCGGTCGTAGCGCGAGACATCCACGTGCTTGCGGAAGTAGCCGCGCAGGTCGGCCTGCTCCTCGCTGCTCAGCCAGCGGGTATCGCACTCGCAATGGGCGGCGATGCCGTCGTACAGGCGATCCAGGATCGCGCGCTGCTCTTTCTGGACCAGAAACAGAACTTTCATCAGACCTTCATCCTCGCGGCTTCTCCGAAGCAGCATGGCGGCTCGAACCTTGCCGAACGCTCGACCCAAGCATCACGCCTCCCCATCCAGCGACTCCACCCAGAACAACTCGTGCCGACGCACCGACTTGCGCATGAACTCGTCCTCGCCGTAAGCCGGCCAGCGACGCCCGGCGAGCCAGCCCTGCAGACGGCGGCGCAGACGGCGCTTGAACGGCGGCCTGGGTTGCAGGTCGTGCATCATGCCCAAGGCCATGGCCTTGTCCACCTGGCGCGTGCGCTCCAGCGCCAGCGTCCATGGCAGCAACGGCGAGCATTCTTCGGTCAGCGGTGGCAGGCTGACCCCCATGTGCGCATCGCCCATCGGCCAGCGATCGTTGTCGTGCAGGTGATTGGCATAGTGCAACAATGCCTGCGGCTGCCAGTCCAGGCCCTGGAGCGCCTCGCGCACAGCCTCCTGGGCGCGGACATGGTCCGGGTGCGGATCGAAATGCGGATGAGGCAGGACGATGACCTCGGGACGTGCCAGCAGGATCAGCTCGCGGAGATCGGCCAGCAGATTGTTCCAGGTCGACAGGCCGTCGGCATCGCTGGCCAGGCGCAGGCGGTTGAACTGGCGGAACGGACGGATATCGGCGAGATCGGCCTCACGGGACGGCACCACCTCGCCCGGGTTCGCCTGCATGGCAGGCAATTGCAGGCAGAAATAACCCAGTTGCACGCAGCGCTCGGCCGGCACCCCACCCCACGCCGGCACGGCCTGGCTATCCCAGGCGCGCAGGCGGCCCTTCAGGCGCGCCGCAGCTATTCCGTCGAGGCCCATGCGGCGGTAATGCTCGGTTTCGATCTCGCCGGCGGTCAGGGTCACGATCCAGGCCTCGCGTGCCTGGCTGTAGAGGCCGAAGGCGGCCAGCTCGGCGTCGTCGGCATGCGGAGCGATGACCATCACCCGCCGGTCACGGTAGTCGGGATGGCGCGCACGCCACAGGGTCGGTTCGCCGACCAGCCGGCAATGCCGGCCGCGCAGGCGAATCCGGCCCTCGCCCAGCGGCCCGGCCAGTCCCGTCAGGTTCAGGTAGCGCAAGCCGTTCACCCCACGTTCGAAAGCCTGGGCATCGGTCTCTGCGCCACCTTCCAGCAGCACCGAGGGTTCGAGGAAGCGCCCCAGCCAGCCAGCGCGCACGCCGATGCCAAGCACCAGCGTATCGCCTTCGCGCAGCTCGCCGTCGACTCGCAGACGGCCATCCGCCAGGCGTACCGGCAGCGACTCGACCCCTTCCGCGAAACGGTAGCGGTAGTCCTCGCCCGGCGAATAGAACAGGTGATCGGCGAACCAGGCTTCATGGGCGACCCACAGGGCCACGAGGAGGATCGGCAACAACCAGGGGCTGACCAGCAGACCGACGGCCAGCAATGCCAGCAGCGCAACCAGTAGGCCGATCCGCTTGTTGCGTCGATGACGCTTGAGCAACTGCTGCTTGCGTGCGCTCATGCTTCAGACCTGGAAGACCGGAGAAGGATGGCACCAGCGATCCTTGTATTCGCGGTCGGCGCGACCGAACGAATAGCGCAGGGGTTTGCCCAGCGCCCGCGCATCCTCCCAGGCGGCCTGGGTGTTCAGGTAACTGAGCACGCTGCCAGGGCTGAACTCGCGGGTCTGCGGATCGACGCCGCCGTTGATGTACTCGACGCTGAGCCAGCCCGGCGCTTCGGCGCGATACAGTACCTGGACCGCGATGGGCTGGTCGTTGAGCAGCAGGACCGAGCCGCGCAGCAATTCGCGCAGCCGCTCGAAGACCTCGGCCATGCGCTCCGCGCCGGTGGCCGGGAAACCCCAGCGACGCTGGAACAGTTCAAGATAGATGGCGGCGAACTCGGCCGGGGCGAAGCTGTCTGCCTGGCGCACCTGGCCACCAGCCTCCTCCACCAGGCGCACTTCGCGCCGCTGGTTATAGCGGAACTTCTTGGAGAAATCCTCGGGGGCGCGAGCGAAAGCCAGTTGCTCGGTCTGAGGGCGCAGCGTGACGATGTTCCGCTCATGCAGCGCCGACAGGTAGCGTCCCGCATGGCGGAGGGCGATGCGGGCATCGTCGGCCACCGGCAGGATCAGTTCGGCGTTGCCCAGGTCGTACAGGCCCTTCTTGCCGCGCCGCTTGAGCACGTCCTTGGACAACGCCAGGTGGCGGCCCCAGGTCGGGATCGCCGCAACCAGTTCGCCAGCGCTCTCCCAACCCAGGTAACGCACCGGGATTCCGGCCATTTCGGCGAGTTGCTCGACCACCAGCGGGTGGGTCGCGACGCTGCCGCCGAAACGCTGCCAGGCCTGGGCGTAGGTCAGCGCATCCACTTCGCGCCAACCGCGTTCGCGGAAGGCGCGCAACCTGTTCAGCATGCAGACTCCGAAGCGAAGCCGGCAATCGTCGGCAGGCGCCAGAATTCGCGGCGCACCGCGGCGTCGGAGAAGCGTGTCTCCAGGCGCTCGAGCATGAGCCGCGCACAGGCCTCGCGCTGGCGGCGGTCAAGCGCCGCCAGGTGGGTCAGGCCCTCGGCCAGGGCCGTCTCGTCGCCCAGCGGGAAGAGGATGCCGACCCCTTCCACCACTTCGCGGGCGCCGCCACAGGCGGTGGCGATCAGCGGTACACCGGCGACCATGGCCTCCAGCAGGACCATGCCGAACGGCTCGTGGTCGGAACTCAGGGCGAAGGCGTCGAACGCCTTGAAGTAGCGCCGTGCCTCTTCGACCTGGCCGAGGAACAGCACGCGCTCGCCGATACCCAGTTCGCAGGCCAGGTCCTTGAGCTGCTCTTCCAGGCGGCCGCTGCCGAGGATCGCCAGCAGGCTGTTCTGCGGCAGGCGCGGCAGCGCGGCGGCGAAGCCGCGCAGCAGGGTAGCCTGGTCCTTGTCCGGATGCAGGCGGCCGACGTTGCCGACCACCCAGGCCTCGTCGGGCAGGCGCAGTTGCCGGCGCGCACTCAGGCGCTCGACCTGCTCGGCCTGCAGCGCAGCGACGTCGATGCGGTTGTAGAGCGTCTCGATCCGCTCCGCCGGCCACTTCGGCAGGCAACGGCGGATATCGTCGCGCACCGCGTCGGACACCGCCAGCAGGCTCAGGCGCTTGCTCATCAGGCCGGCGAAGACCTTGCGCGACAACCGCTGGTAATCGCCGAAGGCGTGGTGCACGCCAACGATCGGCAGACGAGTGGCCAGGCTGGCGATCCAGATCGGCTTGAAGCGGTGCGCGATGCAGAAGCGGAAGTCGCGCGAACGGGCGATCTCGCGCAAGTCGCGGATCGCCTTCAGCTTGAGGCCACGGATGTCCCTGGAGCCGTACTCGAGGAACAGTACCTCGTCGGAGGCGCAACGCGCCGCCACCTCAGGATCGGAACGCCCGGTGAGGAACACCGTGGTGACCTTGTACGGGGTTCCGGCGAACAGGCTGGCGTACTGACGGGCACAGTCGAGGAAAGGCCCGTCGTAGCCGTGACAGAACTGCAGGACGCGAGGTTCAGCCGACCGAGTCATACCAGTCCACGCCCTCCTTCACGACCAGGATGTCCTCCATGATCAGGTACTGCAGATCGGAGCCGAAGAACATGTTCAGGGCGTCGGTCGGCGAGCAGATCATCGGTTCGCCACGGCGATTGAGCGAAGTGTTCAGGGCCACGCCGTTGCCGGTGAGGTTCTCCAGTTCCTTCATCAGGTCGTAGTAGCGCGGGTTGTACTCGCGCTTCAGCACCTGGGCGCGGGAGGTACCGTCTTCGTGCACCACTTCCGGCACACGCTCCTTCCACTCTTCGTTGACTTCGAAGGTGAAGGTCATGAACGGGGCCGGGTGGTCGATCTTGAACATCTGCGGGCCGACGGTATCCAGCATCGACGGGCAGAAGGGCCGCCAGCGCTCGCGGAACTTGATCTGCGCATTGATCCGGTCGGCCACGCCCGGCACGCTCGGGCAGCCGAGAATGGAGCGGCCACCGAGGGCACGCGGACCGAACTCCATGCGTCCCTGGAACCAGGCCACCGGGTTGCCGTCGGCAAGGATCCTGCCGATACGCCGGCTGCGGTTGTCGATCTTCTGCCACTGCGGCCTGGCCTCGTGACGGGCGCAGGCGGCGATGACGTCCTCGTTGGAATACTCCGGGCCGAGGTAGACGTGCTCCATCTTCTCCACCGGCACGCCGCGCTGGTGCGACACGTAGGCCGCCGCGCCGACCGCGGTGCCGGCGTCGCTGGCCGCCGGCTGGACGAACAGCTCCTTCACTTCGGGGCGCGAGATGATCTTCTGGTTGAGCTTGACGTTCAGCGCGCAGCCGCCGGCGAAAGCGACCTTGCCGGTCTCGCGGATGATATCGCCGAGGTAGTAGTCCATCATCTCCAGCGCGAGCTTCTCGAACAGCGCCTGGATGCTCGCGGCGTAATGGATGTAGGGATCGTCAGCGATGTCGCCTTCGCGCTTGGGCCCCAGCCACTCGATCAGCTTGGGCGAGAAGTAGTAGCCCTTGCCTTTCTCCTTGTAGCGGCGGAAGCCGATGACGTTGGCATAATCGGTGTTGATCACCAGTTCGCCGTTCTCGAACTTGGCGAGACGGGAGAAATCGTACTTGCTGGCGTCACCGTAGGGCGCCATGCCCATGACCTTGAACTCGCCGTCGAGCATGTCGAAGCCGAGGTACTCGGTGATCGCGCCGTACAGGCCGCCCAGCGAATCCGGATCGTAGAACTCCTTGATCTTGTGGATCCGACCGTTCTCGCCCCAGCCGAAGAAAGTGGTGGCGTATTCGCCCTTGCCGTCGATGCCGAGGATCGCGGTCTTTTCCTTGAACCCCGAGCAATGGTAGGCACTGGAGGCGTGGGCAAGGTGGTGCTCGACCGGCTGGATCTTGATTTTCTTCAGGTCGAAGCCGAGTTGTTGCAGGCACCACTCGATGCGCTTGTAGTAACGCTTGTAGCGGCGGTTGCCGAGCAGGATCGCATCCAGCGCGCGATCCGGCGCGTAGGCGTAGCGCTTGGCGTAGTGCCAGCGGGCCTTTTCCATGATGCTGATGGGAGCGAAGGGAATCGCTACCACGTCGACATCGGCCGGCTCGATCCCTGCCTGCTCCAGGCAGAACTTCGCCGATTCGTAGGGCATGCGGTTCTTCGCGTGCTTGTCGCGCACGAAGCGCTCTTCCTCGACGGCCGCGACCAGCTTGCCGTCGATGTACAGGGCGGCGGACGGGTCATGGCTTACGGCGCCAGACAGGCCTAGGACGGTCAATGCCACGGTAGAACCTCTTCAAAGCAGCTCGCGGTTGCGGAGTGGGACCGACAACCGCGGCTTTCGTTTAACTCGTCGACCGCCGCAGGCGGTGGTCGTCGCTTGTCGTTCAAGCCCCGGCGGCGTCGCCGAGGCGGGGAATCCGTTGCTCCAGCAGCCGGTAGAGGCCGCTGTCCTGCGGCCAGTTGCGCAGGAAGCGCGCGCGGTCGCGGGCGTAGGCGCGGGCAAAGGACGCCTGGCTGTGATGCTTGCGCATCGCGTCCAGGTCGATCAGCGCCCATTCGCCGCCTTGTTCATGGGCCTGCCAGAACAGGTTGTGTCCCTTCAGGTCGCCGTGGCTGATGCGTTCGCGGATCAACGTCGAAAACAGCCGATCCAGTGCCGCCAACTCGGCTTCCGGTGGCGAAACGGCGCCATCGGGCATGTCCAGGCAAGGCTTAAAACGAGCGATTATATCCTGACCGCCGAGATAATCGGTAATCAGGTAGGCGCGCCCGCGCAGCCAGCACCAGCGCCGCTCCAGCATCGCCAGCGGACGGGCGGTGGCGATGCCGAGGAATTCCAGGCGGTTGCCTTCGCGCCAGGAGGCCCAGGCCCGGCTCGGCCGCCAGAAGCGCTTCAGCCAATGGACCCAGCCCTTGATGTTGTAGCGCTTGATGATCAGCGTGCGGCCGTTCGCTTCGACCCGGGCGACGGTGGCCGCGCCGCCGTCCTTGTAGACGTGGCCGGCGGCGATCAGGCGGTCCGCGTCCGCCAGCAGGGGCGCCATCGTCTCGGCCTCGCTGCGGCGAGCGGCGAACAGGCGGAACGGACCGCGCACGACGCTGAACAGGCTACAGTCGCGACCGACCTTCCTCAGCAGGTCGCGCACCCGCCAGCGGCGAACCTTGGCGATTTCCTTCTGCAAGGCTTCCAGCGGCAGCGCATGCTCGCCGTTGGCCAGCAGGTAATGCACCAGCAACTCCTCCAGGAAAGGATCGAGGAGCGCCGGCAACTGGGCGAAGAACACCCCGAGGTTTTCCAGCACTTTCTGTCGCGACAGCGGCTGGCCGGGAGTTTCCGCACGCACGCCGCCACCGTCGATGAGATACAGGCGGCCGGCGTGGCGCAACAGGTTGTCCAGGTGCAGGTCGTCCTGCCAGAGGCCCTTTGCATGCAGCTCGCCAATGGCTGCCAGGGCTTCGCCGAGCACCGCTTGCTGGGCATCGCCCAGCGGCGCCTGGGCCTCCACCGCACGCCAGGCGTCACCGAGGCTCTGCGCCGCGTCGAGGTAGTCGAACAGCAGCCAGCCGCCCTCGCCCTGCTGCAGCCCGTCGGCCAGCAGCGCCGGGGTGGTCAGCCCCTGGGCCGCGAGCAGACGCGCCCCTTCCAGTTCGCGCTGGAAATGCCGTGCGGCCTTGCCGCCCACCAGCAGCTTGGCCAGCACCTTGCGCCCACGCCATTCGCCGGCACCGACGTAGCGCTGCCCGGGCAGCACCCGCAGCAGACTGTCCAGGCGCAGTTCGGCAGCGCCAGCGCCATCCGCCAGGGTCACCCGCAATGGCAGTTGCGGGTGGCGCCCGGCGGCTTGCAGTTCGGCCAGTCTCATCGGCGCGACTCCTTGCGCCGACGGCGCTGGTCGAGAAGGCGATACCACTGCTCGACCTCGGCCGAGTCGAGGGGTTCGTCGACATAGGCGGAGATGAATTCGTGCACGTCCGCTTCGCTCCAGTCCGGGGCACGGCGCAGCATCGGCTCCAGGTCCTTGACCTGGTCGCGGCGGCCGAACCAGATCGGGCGGGTCTTCTCCAGGTCGATCAGGCAGGCCTCGAAGACACCATCGGCCCCCTCGCGGAGGAATACATGCTTGGGATAGAAGCAACCATGCATCTGTCCGGCGGCGTGCAGCTGGCGCGCCAGCCTGCCAACCGCCCGGAGAATCGCCCGGCGCCGCTCTTCGGCCAGGTCGTGCCAGGACGCCAGCCAGGTGTCCAGGTCCTGCCAACCGTCCAGGGCACGGGTCAGGAGGATCGCCTGGCGCTCTCCGCCGACCGCCTGCTGGGCGAAGAACGCCGCCTGCAGGGCGGGAATGCCCAGCGCCCGGTAGCGCTCGATGTTGCGGAACTCGCGGGCGAAGGTCGGCTCGCCCAGCGGATGGCGCAGGCTGCGGGTCAGGTGGTTGCTCTGGCGCTTCAGGTAGTAGGCGGAGTCGCCCAGGTCGAGGCGGTAGACGCTGCTCCAGCCACCCCGCTCGGTATTCGGTTCGTCCACGGCGTCCAGCTGCAAGGCCCACAGGGCGTCGAAGCTGTCCAGACGGTTGCGCTGGAGCAGGTCGTGGTCCTGCGCGGCGATGAAAACGCTCATTCGCGCCCCTCGAAGAAAGCCACCACCTGGCGAATACGCTTCTTGTCGGATTCGTTCAGGTGCCGGCGACGGCGATATTGCAGGTAGAAGCGCAGGCGCTGGGTGCGCGACAGGTGGTACTTGGCCACCTTGTCCAGGCAGGCCAGGTCCTTGGTGATCCGATAGCGCAGCATGAAGCTCCACCAGAACGCGCCGTTCGGGCAGTCGATGAAATACACCAGCGGCTGGTCGTCCACCAGCAGGTTGCGCCACTTCAGGTCGTTATGGGTGAAATGCTGGTCATGCATCAGGCGCGTAGCCTTGGCGATCTGCCGGCTGACGCCGTCCACCCAGCGCGGGTCCTTCAGGCGCGGATCCCGGTTGCAGGCGAGCACCGACAAGTCCTCGGTGCCCGGCAGCTCGCGGGTGATCATGGCGCCGCGCTGGAAGGCGCCGGCCTTGCGTTCCAGCCCCCAGGCGACCACTTCGGCGGTGGGAATGCCCCACTTCTCGAAGCGCTTGAGGTTCTGCCACTCGGCCTTGATCCGCGGTCGCGCCAGGTAGCGGCGCAGGCCCTTGCCGGCGCTGCGGTAGCGCTTGACGTAGTAACGCACGCCGTCGCGCTCGATGCGGATGACTTCGGACAACGGGTCGCGGGTCAGGCGCTCGCCCTCCAGGGCGAACACGCTATCGAGGCTACCGAAGTCGGCGGCCAGGTGACGGTAATCGGGTTCGAGGGTCCACCCCGCCATCAGAGCAGGTCTCCGTAACGCTGCTTGCGTTCGTAGAGTTTTTCCGCCTTGCGTTCCATCCAGGCCAGCAGGCCGGCCTCGTCGCGCAGTATCTCGCGCAACGGCCGGCGGAAATAGGTGCGCAGGAAGCGTAGCTTGTCGCGACGCGTCAGTCCGATGTCCAGCGCAGAGAAATACAATGCCGCCAGATCCTTGTTACGCCAGCGTTTCGGCGTGGCGTCGCGGGTCTGGGCACGGTGCAGATCGATCACCGAGAGGCGGAAATCGTCCGCGCTCACCGGCTTGTCGGTGTGCAACAGGAAATGACAGATGTAGCAGTCGCGATGGTTGACTCCGGCACGGTGCATGTCGCCGACCATCCGCGCCACCGCCTCGACCAGCGCGCGCTTGAGCCGCGGCGGTGGAGGACGTTCGCGCCAGTCCTGGGAGAACACCTCGAGGTCCACGGTCGGCGCCAGTTCCTCGGTGACGATGAAGGAATGCTGCCGCGCCGGATCGCTGCCGCGCTCGCCGTAGGCGACCGCGGTCATGGTCGCTACGCCGGCCTCGTGCAGGCGCCGGATGGCCTGCCACTCCTGGCGCGCGCCGAGCACCGGGAGCTTGGCGGTGAGCAGGTTCTTGGCGATCTCGCCCCAGCCGATGCCACGGTGGATCTTGACGAAGTAGCCACGCCCGTCGACCTCGGTGCGCAGGGTGCGGCGCCCTTCCAGTTCGCGGTAGACCTTGCCTTGCAGCGCCTCCACCGCCTCGAACGGGTCGCGCCCGTTCCACAGGCGCTTGAACGGCTCTTCCAGCACCAGCCTCATGAGGCCTCCCCGAGGATCAGATCGGCGGCGCGCTGCGGCATGCTGTAGAGGTCGGCGTGATCGGCGTAGGCCAGGCCATTGCGCGACCAGGCGGCGCGCGCCGGAGCGTCCTCCAGCATTTCCGCGAGCAGGCGGTTGAGACTGTCCTGCTCGAAGGGACTCGGCAGCACCCGCCCGGCGTCGGCCTCGGCGATGTAGTGGGCATAGCCGCAGACATCGGTCACCAACACCGGCAGGCCGGAGACCAGCGCCTCCAGCAGCACCGTACCGGTGTTCTCGTTGTAGGCCGGGTGGATCAGCAGGTCGGCGCCGAGCAGGAAGCGCGGGATATCGCTGCGCCCCTTGAGGATCTGTACCTGGTCGTTGAGACCGAGGGCGGCGATCTGTAGCAGGAACGGCTTGGGATCGTCCTGGCCGATGGCGATCAGCCGGGTACGCCTGCGCAACGCCTTGGGCAGCGCGGACAGCGCCTTCAGGCTGCGATCCAGGCCCTTGGTCTTGAAGCCGGAACCGATCTGCACCAGCAGCAGGTCGTCCTCCTCCAGGCCGAACTCGCGGCGGAATTCCGCACGCACGTCCGCGGCGTTGGCCGGCGCCCGGCGATCCTGGCTGATCCCCGGCGGCAGCAGATGGAAACGCTCGGCCTGGGTGCCGTAGTGCTTGACGAAGAGCGGCTGCTGCACCTCGGAGATCATCAGGATCTCGGTCTTCGAGGCCGGGTCGAACACTGCCCGTTCGTAGCCGGCGAAGTGGCGGTAGCGGCCCCACTGGCGGTACAGCGGGTTGCGCAAGGTCTGGGCCTTTTCCTCGAAACAGGCGTCGGCGGCGTAGTAGACATCCAGTCCGGGCATCTTGTTGAAGCCGATCACCCGCTGCACCGGGCGCCTGTCCAGGTCGGCGCGGACCCACGCGGTGAACTTCTCGTTGCGCCGGTGGTTGAAGATCGAGCGCACCGGGGCCACCAGCACTTCGAAGCCGTCCGGCACGTCGCCCTCCCAGATCAGGGTATAGACGCGGATGTCGTGCCCGCGCCGCTGGCATTCCAGGGCGATGCGCATGAAGTCACGCTGCAGGCCGCCGAAGGGGAAGTATTTGTAGAGGATGAACGCCAGGGTCATCGGAGGGTCTCCGGGGCCAGCAGCATGGCCTCCAGCTGGGTGGCCACGCGCTGGGGATTCAGCCGGGTGAAGCACAGCGGCTGCTCACGCTTGAGATCGAACAGTTTGCGATCCTCTTCGGTCGGCTGGTAGGTACAGGTCTTCTTCAGGCACGGCGCACAGGGGAAGTCGCTGCCCAGGTGGACCTGGGAACGCCCGTAGGCGCCGGTGAAGCCAGGATTGGTCGGGCCGAACAGCGACAGCGTCGGCACGTCCAGCGCCGCCGCCAGGTGACCGAGGCCGGTATCCACCGCCACGCAGGCGCGCGCGCCGGCAAGCACCTTGGCCATGCCGGCCAGGGATAATCTGGGGAGTACCGCGGCATTTTCCAACCCCGCCGCCAGGCGCCCGGCCCGCTCCCGCTCGGCGGCGCTGCCCCAGGGCAGGCGCACCGACCAGCCGCGCTCGCACATGCGCTCGGCCAGTTCGCGCCAGTAGGCTTCCGGCCAATGCTTGGTGTCCCAGGTAGTACCGTGCAGGAACACCAGGTACGGCGCGCCAGGGTCGGCATCGGCCAACTGCTCGCGGTCCAGGCCATAGTCACCGACCGACTCGGGCAACGGGTAGTCCAGCGCCTGGGCGAACAACTGGCGCGTGCGCTCCACCGCATGCTGTCCCCAGGCGACCGGATAGGCACGGCGATAGAAGCGGCTGGCGAGCGGCTCGCGCGCCGAGTCGCGATCGAGACCGGCGACCGGCGTCTTGCCCACGTAGCGGGTCAGCCAGGCACTCTTCAGCAGCCCCTGGGCGTCGATCACCAGGTCATAGTCGACTTCCTTCAGGCGCTGCTTGAAGCGCCGCCATTCGCCGTTGCGCAGGGTCTGCCAGAGGTTCTTGCGCCAGCGCCGGATCGCCACCGGGATCACCCGCGCCACCGCCGGATGCCAGGCGGGAATCTCGGCGAAACCTTCCTCCACCACCCAGTCGAACTGGATGCCGGGAATCGCCCGGGCGGCGTCGGTAAGCGCCGGCAGGGTGTGGATCACGTCGCCGAGGGACGAGGTCTTGACCAGCAGTACCCTCATCCGGCGACCTCGGCAGGGTCGCCGACCAGCCGCTCCAGGGCTTGCAATACCAGGCCAGGCGGCAGCTCGCGGAGGCAATTGTAGTGGCCGAAGCGACAGGTGCGCTCGAAGCACGGGCTGCACTCGAGACCGAGGCGGACGATCTCCACCCGGTCCGCCAGCGGCGGGGTGAACTGCGGCGAGGTGGAGCCATAGACGCCCACCAGCGGGCGATCCAGCGCGGCCGCCACGTGCATCAGGCCGGAATCGTTGGACACCACCGCGCCAGCGCAGGACATCAGGTCGATGGCCTCGGCCAGCGAAGTCTCCCCGGCAAGATTGAAGGACTCCTCGCGCAACCCCGGAATCAGGCGCTGGCGAATCTCCTCTCCACCGGGATGGTCGTTCTTCGAGCCGAACAGCCAGACCTGCCAGCCGGCACGGATCTTCGCCTCGGCGACCGCGGCGTAGTGTTCCGCCGGCCAGCGCTTGGCCTCGCCGAACTCGGCGCCGGGACAGAGCGCCAGCACCGGGCGGTCCAGGCTCAGGGCGAACTTGTCGAGCGCCGCCTGGCGGCTGCCGTCGTCGATCCGCAGGCGCGGCTGCGGATAGGGCTTCGGCAACTCCACGCCCGGCTCGAAGGCCAGGGCCATGAAGCGTTCGATCATCAGCGGATAGCGCTGCTTGTCGAGCTTGCGGATGTCATTGAGCAGCCCGTAGCGCATCTCGCCGCGCCAGCCGGTGCGCTTCGGTATTCCGGCGAACCAGGGCACCAGCGCCGACTTCAGCGAGTTGGGCAGCAGGATCGCCTGCTCGTACTGACCGCGCAGGCCGCGTCCGATCCGGCGCCGTGTGGCGACGTCCATCACCCCGTGGCCGAGCGGGAAGCTCAGGGCCTGGCGCACCTCGGGCATGCGCTCGAGGATCGGTCGGCTCCACTCGGGCGCCAGCACGTCGATCACGCACTCGGGATGCCGCTGGCGCAGACACTGGAACAGGGTCTGCGCCATCACCATGTCCCCCACCCAGGAGGGACCTACGATCAGAATTCTCATTCAGGCTCCGGAAATGATCAGGGAGGCTTTCGCCTCCCTGTCACACCCTTCTTCGGTGCTTACTTGACCAGGGTACGCCACTCGGCGTGGGCCTCGGTCTTGCCGCTGACCAGGTCGAAATAGGCTTTCTGCAGCTTTTCGGTGACCGGGCCACGGCGGCCGGCGCCGATCTTGCGACCGTCCACTTCGCGGATCGGCGTGACTTCCGCGGCAGTGCCAGTGAAGAAGGCCTCGTCGGCGATGTACACCTCGTCGCGGGTGATGCGCTTCTCGACCAGTTTAAAACCGTGTTCGGCGGCCAGGGTCAGGATAGTGTTACGAGTGATGCCGTTCAGGCAGGCGGTGACTTCCGGGGTGTAGATCACGCCATCCTTGATGATGAAGATGTTCTCGCCGGAGCCTTCGGCCACGTAGCCTTCCGGATCTAGCATCATGGCCTCGTCGGCGCCGCCGGAGATCGCTTCCTGGAGGGCCAGCATCGAGTTGATGTAGGCGCCGTTGGACTTGGCGCGGGTCATCGAGATGTTGACGTGGTGGCGGGTGAAGGAACTGGTGCGCACCTTGATGCCTTGCTGCAGGGCTTCCTCGCCCATGTAGGCGCCCCAGCTCCACGCGGCGATGATCACATGGACCTTCAGGCCGCTGGCGCGCAGGCCCATGCCTTCGCTTCCGTAGAACACCATCGGGCGGATATAGGCGCTTTCCAGGTTGTTCTCGCGCACGGCGGCGCGGGTCGCCTCGTTGATCTCGTCGCGGCTGTACGGGATCTGCATGTTCATGATGTGCGCGGAGTCGAACAGCCGGTCGGTATGCGCCTGCAGGCGGAAGATCGCCGTGCCCTGCGGGGTGTCGTAGGCGCGCACGCCCTCGAACACGCCCATTCCATAGTGCAGGGTATGGGTCAGCACGTGCGTGGTCGCGTCGCGCCACTGCACCAGTTCACCGTCATACCAGATCACGCCATCACGATCGGCCATCGACATAGTTGCCAGCTCCTTCAGATATTCGTTACGTACTTGCGTTACGTGCCTGAGTGGATCAGCCGAGCCGCAGCTCGCGCCAGATCCTGATCACTTCTCGCCGCTCCGTCTGGAAGTGCTCGCCGCTCACGACCCCGGCCTCCTTCTGTAGTGCCAGGCGGTGTGCGGCTGCGCGATAGGCCTTGTAGGCCTCCTGCAGGAGACGGACGTCCTCGCTGGCGATCAGGCCAGCCCGTTCCAGTCCTTCCAGAATGCGGATGTTATCGGTGAATTCGAGCAGCGCCGGGTGTTCTCCGGACCAAGCTAGAACCGCATATTGCACCATAAATTCGATATCGACGATACCACCGGCATCGTGCTTGAGATCGAAGGCTGCCGTGGCCTCGAAGGCATTCGAGGCGGTACCGGCGGCGGTCGCGCGGGTTCCCAGGTTGTCGCGCATCTTGGCGCGCATTTCGCTGACTTCGGTGCGCAACGCGTCGAGATCGCGCGGCCTCGCCAGCACCTCGGCACGTACCGCCTCGAAGCTCGCCTGCACCCGCCGGCAACCGGCCAGCACCCGGGCGCGGACCAACGCCTGGTGCTCCCAGGTCCAGGCCTCCTGCTCCTGGTAGCGCTGGAAGGCGCCCAGCGAACTCACCAGCAGGCCGGCCGCGCCGCTCGGACGCAGGCGCATGTCGACCTCGTAGAGGGTGCCGGATGGCGTCTGCGCGGTGAGGAAATGGATGATCTTCTGCCCCAGGCGGGTAAAGAACTGCGCGCCATCGATGGATTTGCCGCCATCGGTCTCGCACTGGGGGTCGCCGTCATGGATGAACACCAGGTCGAGGTCCGAGCCATGGCCGAACTCCAGCCCGCCGACCTTGCCGTAGCCGACGATGACGAAGTCCGGATCGCACGGCGTGCCGTCGGCGCGCAACGGCCGGCCATGACGCTGCACCAACTGCCGCCAGGCCAGTTCGAGGACCTCGACGAGGATCGCCTCGGCCAGCCAGGTCAGGTAGTCGCTGACCTTCATCAACGGCAGCGTGCCGGCGATCTCCGAGGCCGCCACCCGCAGCCCGTGGGCCAGCTTGAAGTGACGAAGGGTCTCCATTTGCTGCTCGAGGTCGTCCTCGGGAATCCGCATCAGCCGTTCGCGCAGCTCGGCGGCCAGCTCGGCGGCCTGTGGAGGACGGAACAGGCGCCCCTCGTTGAGCAGCTCGTCGAGCAGGATCGGGAACCGCGCGATCTGCTCGGCAACCATCGGGCTGGCCGCGCAGAGGGTCAGCAGGCGCTCCAGCGCGCCGGGGTTCTCGGTCAGCAACACCAGGTAGGCGGAACGCCGCGCCACCGCTTCCACCAGCGGCAGGACCCGCTCCAGCACCAGGTCCGGTTGGGGGTTTTCCACGGTCATCGCCAGCAGGCGCGGAACGAAGGCATCCAGGCGCTCCCGGCCGAGACGCTGCATCGCTCGTACCTGGGGGCCGTGGCGCAGATCGCTGAGACGCTTCCAGGCCGCCTCGGCATCGACGAAACCAGCGTCGGCCAGTTGCCGGCTGGCCGACTCCTCGTCCAGCGCCTCCTCCCACAGCGGGATCCACTCGGCGCCGACGCTGCCGCAGGCCGCCTCGCCGCTTTCGTCCTCGTCCGGGTCGGCGATCACCTGGCGGAAGTGCCAGTCGATGCGCGCCCGCCAGTGGCTCAGGCGCTCGTGGAATGCGGCCCAACTGGCGAAACCCATGATGAAGGCCACGCGGATGCGGTCGTATTCGTCGCTGGGCAGCATTTGCGTCTGCCGGTCGGCCAGCGCCTGGATGGCATGCTCGGCGTAGCGCAGGAACTCGTAGCCGCCGCGCAGCTCCTCGACCACCGCCGGCGGCAGGTAGCCCTGCCCCTCCAGGGTCGCCAGCACCTTCAGCAGCGGCCGTTGCTGCAAGCTCAGGTCGCGCCCGCCATGGATCAACTGGAAGGCCTGGGCGATGAACTCCACCTCGCGGATACCGCCTTCGCCCAGCTTGATGTTTTCCGACATCCCCTTGCGCCGGACCTCCTGCTGGATCAGCTGCTTCATGGTGCGCAGCGCCTCGATGGCGGAAAAGTCCAGGTAGCGCCGATAGACGAACGGCCGCAGCATGCCGAGCAGTTGCTCGCCTGCCTGCTGGTCGCCGCCGACCACCCGCGCCTTGATCATCGCGTAGCGCTCCCAGTCGCGCCCCTGGTCCTGGTAGTACTGCTCCAGCGCGGCGAAGCTGTAGACCAGCGGTCCGCTGGAGCCGTAGGGACGCAGGCGCATGTCGACGCGGAAGACGAAGCCGTCGACGGTGATCGCATCCAGCGCCTTGATCAGCTTCTGCCCCAGGCGGGTGAAGAACTCCTGGTTGTCCAGCGAACGCTTCGCCCCCTCGGTCTCGCCGCCCTCCGGGTAACCGAAGATCAGGTCGATGTCCGACGACAGGTTGAGTTCCACCGCGCCCAGCTTGCCCATGCCGAGGACCACCATCCGCTGCGGTTCGCCGGAGCGCCGGCCGATCGGCGTGCCGAACTGCTCGCACTGGCGCCGATGGAGCCACTCGCAAGCCAGGTCGATGCAGGCGTCGGCCAGGGCCGACAGGTCGCGACAGGTTTCCGCCAGCGCGGCGCGGCGGGTCAGGTCGCGCCAGATGATGCGCAGTTGCTGGCGTGTGCGGAAACGTCGCAGGCGCCGACCGAGTTCGTCCTCGTCGGCGCAATCCTCCAGCCGCGCCTGCAACTGACTGCGCAGTTCGCCGGGCGCCTGGGGGTTCTCCAGCTCGCCGCGTTCGGCCAGTTCCAGCAGCATCGCCGGGTCGCGCACTGCCTGCTCGGCGACGAAATCGCTGGCCGCGGCGACCCGTCGGAAATCCTCCAGGCGCTCCTCGGGCCAGGCCTCCAGGCGGGCCAGGGCGGCGGCATCGAGGGCGGCGACAGCGGAGCGGAGGGCAGTCCCGGCGCGTTCGGCGGCGGGCAGCAGGGTGGCCGGCAGATTCGCCAGCGAAGGCAGGCTCATGGTCTATCCTGTTTGGGCTTCCGACCGAAGACAGGCTCGACGCACAACGTCGAAAAGGCTCTACATCGGGCCTTATAGCCTGACAGCGACAATCGAAATGTAGTTTTACTACTAAAAATTGTATCCAGAGGGCTGTTTCTCAGACTGATCTGTAGTAAAACTACAAGTCGCCGGGTACACCCCCGGAGAACATCCAAGAATTAGCTGCGGTCGCCCACGAGGCCGGCCGCTCACCTATGGCATCCGATTCTGGAAGCCTTTCCGCCCTGGAGCAAGCCATGCAAGACCTCGATCCCGTCGAAACCCAGGAATGGCTGGACGCCCTGGAGTCCGTACTCGACCGCGAAGGTGAAGACCGCGCTCATTACCTGATGACCCGCATGGGCGAGCTGGCCAGCCGTAGCGGCACCCAACTGCCCTACGCGATCACCACGCCCTATCGCAACACCATTCCGGTAACCCACGAAGCACGCATGCCCGGCGACCTGTTCATGGAGCGCCGGATCCGCTCCCTGGTGCGCTGGAACGCCCTGGCGATGGTGATGCGGGCGAACAAGCACGACCCGGACCTGGGCGGCCACATCTCCACCTTCGCCTCCTCGGCGACCCTCTACGACATCGGCTTCAACTATTTCTTCCAGGCTCCCACCGACGAACACGGCGGCGACCTGGTGTTCTTCCAGGGCCACGCGTCCCCCGGCGTCTACGCCCGGGCCTTCCTCGAAGGCCGCATCAGCGAGGAACAACTGGAGAACTTCCGCCAGGAAGTGGACGGCAACGGCCTGTCCTCCTATCCGCACCCCTGGCTGATGCCAGACTTCTGGCAGTTCCCCACCGTATCCATGGGCCTTGGCCCGATCCAGGCGATCTACCAGGCACGCTTCATGAAGTACCTGGAAAGCCGCGGCTTCATCCCCGCCGGCAAGCAGAAGGTCTGGTGCTTCATGGGCGACGGCGAGTGCGACGAGCCGGAATCCCTCGGCGCGATCTCCCTGGCCGGCCGCGAGAAACTCGACAACCTGATCTTCGTCATCAACTGCAACCTGCAGCGCCTCGACGGCCCGGTCCGCGGCAACGCCAAGATCATCCAGGAACTGGAAGGCGTGTTCCGCGGCGCCGAGTGGAACGTCAACAAGGTCATCTGGGGTCGCTTCTGGGACCCGCTGTTCGCCAAGGACACCGCCGGCCTGCTGCAGCAGCGCATGGACGAGGTCATCGACGGCGAATACCAGAACTACAAGGCGAAAGACGGCGCCTACGTGCGCGAGCACTTCTTCGGCGCGCGTCCGGAACTGCTGGAAATGGTCAAGGACCTTTCCGACGAGGAAATCTGGAAGCTCAACCGCGGCGGCCACGACCCCTACAAGGTCTATGCGGCCTACCACCAGGCGGTCAACCACAAGGGCCAGCCGACCGTCATCCTGGCCAAGACCATCAAGGGCTACGGCACCGGCAGCGGCGAAGCGAAGAACATCGCGCACAACGTGAAGAAGGTCGACGTCGACAGCCTGCGCGCGTTCCGCGACAAGTTCGACATCCCGGTCAAGGACGCCGACCTGGAGAAGCTGCCGTTCTACAAGCCTGAAGAAGGCAGCGCCGAGGCCAAGTACCTGGCCGAGCGCCGCGCCGCGCTGGGCGGCTTCATGCCG
Organism: Pseudomonas sp. TZ252; assembly: GCF_056110345.1. Lineage (NCBI taxonomy): Bacteria > Pseudomonadati > Pseudomonadota > Gammaproteobacteria > Pseudomonadales > Pseudomonadaceae > Pseudomonas > Pseudomonas sp. TZ252. Next base: position 1,821,770 of record NZ_CM148566.1, read on the forward strand.
GTGCGCCGGCAGAAGAGCATGAGCGTGCCGGTTCCGCCGCTGGAAACCCTGAAGGCCATGCTCGACGGCTCCGGCGATCGCGAGATCTCCACCACCATGGCCTTCGTGCGGATCATCTCGCAGCTGGTCAAGGACAAGGAACTCGGCCCGCGCATCGTCCCGATCGTCCCGGACGAGGCCCGTACCTTCGGCATGGAAGGCATGTTCCGCCAGCTCGGCATCTACTCCTCGGTCGGCCAGCTCTACGAGCCGGTGGACAAGGACCAGGTGATGTTCTACCGCGAGGACAAGAAGGGCCAGATCCTCGAGGAAGGCATCAACGAGGCCGGCGCCATGTCCAGCTGGATTGCCGCCGGTACCTCCTACAGCACCCACAACCAGCCGATGCTGCCGTTCTACATCTTCTATTCGATGTTCGGCTTCCAGCGCATCGGCGACCTGGCCTGGGCCGCCGGCGACAGCCGCGCGCACGGCTTCCTGATCGGCGGCACCGCCGGTCGCACCACGCTGAACGGCGAAGGCCTGCAGCACGAGGACGGCCACAGCCACCTGCTGGCCTCGACCATCCCGAACTGCCGCACCTACGATCCGACCTACGCCTACGAACTGGCGGTGATCATCCGCGAAGGCTCGCGGCAGATGATCGAAGAGCAGCAGGACATCTTCTACTACATCACCGTGATGAACGAGAACTACGTCCAGCCGGCCATGCCGAAGGGCGCAGAGGAAGGCATCATCAAGGGCATGTACCTCCTCGAGGAGGACAAGAAGGAAGCCGCTCACCACGTGCAACTGCTGGGCTCCGGCACCATCCTGCGCGAAGTCGAGGAAGCGGCCAAGCTGCTGCGCAACGACTTCGGCATCGGCGCCGACGTCTGGAGCGTGCCGAGCTTCAACGAGCTGCGTCGCGACGGCCTTGCCGTCGAGCGCTGGAACCGCCTGCATCCGGGCCAGAAGCCGAAGCAGAGCTACGTCGAGGAGTGCCTGGGCGGCCGTCGCGGCCCGGTGATCGCCTCCACCGACTACATGAAGCTCTACGCCGAGCAGATCCGCCAGTGGGTTCCCTCCAAGGAGTACAAGGTGCTCGGCACCGACGGCTTCGGCCGCAGCGACAGCCGCAAGAAGCTGCGCAACTTCTTCGAAGTGGATCGTCACTGGGTGGTGCTGGCCGCGCTCGAAGCGCTGGCCGATCGCGGCGATATCGAGCCGAAAGTGGTGGCCGAGGCCATCGCCAAGTACGGTATCGATCCGGAGAAGCGCAACCCGCTGGATTGCTAATTCGCTCCATACTCCCCTCGGCAGCGAGGGGTTTCGAGCACGCCGGCGCCGCCAACGGGCGGCGCCGGCTCACAACGAACCAAGGACCAAAAGTCTTTGTTTTGCGCGCCGCACAGCGGTGGTGGCACGTAAAAGGAGAGGAATGTGAGCGAACTCATTCGCGTACCCGACATCGGCAACGGTGAGGGTGAAGTCATCGAGCTGCTGGTCAAGCCCGGCGACAAGGTCGAGGCCGATCAGAGCCTGCTGACCCTGGAATCCGACAAGGCCAGCATGGAAATCCCCAGTCCCAAGGCCGGGGTAGTGAAAAGCATCAAGGCGAAGGTCGGCGACACCTTGAAAGAAGGTGACGAAATCCTCGAGCTGGAAGTGGAAGGCGGCGAACAGCCTGCCGAAGCCAAGGCCGAGGCAGCGCCCGCCCAACCGGAAGCGCCGAAAGCCGAAGCGCCTGCTCCCGCCCCGAGCGAGAGCAAGCCGGCCGCCCCCGCCGCGGCCAGCGTCCAGGACATCAAGGTCCCGGACATCGGCTCGGCCGGCAAGGCCAACGTCATCGAAGTGATGGTCAAGGCCGGCGACACGGTCGAGGCCGACCAGTCGCTGATCACCCTGGAATCCGACAAGGCCAGCATGGAGATTCCCTCGCCGGCCTCCGGGGTGGTGGAAAGCGTCTCGATCAAGGTCGGTGACGAAGTCGGCACCGGCGACCTGATCCTCAAGCTGAAGGTGGAAGGCGCCGCTCCGGCAGCCGAAGAGCAACCGGCAGCCGCTCCGGCCCAGGCCGCGGCGCCCGCCGCCGAGCAGAAGCCCGCCGCGGCGGCCCCTGCGCCAGCCAAGGCCGATACCCCGGCTCCGGTCGGCGCACCCAGCCGCGACGGCGCCAAGGTCCACGCCGGCCCGGCGGTGCGCATGCTGGCGCGCGAGTTCGGCGTCGAGCTGAGCGAAGTGAAAGCCAGCGGTCCCAAGGGTCGCATCCTCAAGGAAGACGTCCAGGTCTTCGTCAAGGAGCAACTGCAGCGCGCCAAGTCCGGCGGTGCCGGCGCCACCGGCGGAGCCGGCATCCCGCCGATCCCGGAAGTCGACTTCAGCAAGTTCGGCGAAGTGGAAGAAGTGGCGATGACCCGCCTGATGCAGGTCGGCGCCGCCAACCTGCATCGCAGCTGGCTGAACGTGCCGCACGTGACCCAGTTCGACCAGTCGGACATCACCGACATGGAAGCCTTCCGCGTTGCCCAGAAGGCCGCGGCGGAGAAGGCCGGGGTCAAGCTGACCGTACTGCCGATCCTGCTCAAGGCCTGCGCCCACCTGCTCAAGGAACTGCCGGACTTCAACAGTTCGCTGGCCCCCAGCGGCAAGGCGCTGATCCGCAAGAAGTACGTACACATCGGCTTCGCCGTGGACACTCCGGACGGCCTGCTGGTCCCGGTGATCCGCGATGTCGACCGGAAGAGCCTCCTGCAACTGGCCGCCGAGGCCGCCGACCTGGCCGACAAGGCCCGCAACAAGAAGCTCTCGGCCGATGCCATGCAGGGCGCCTGCTTCACCATCTCCAGTCTCGGCCACATCGGCGGCACCGGCTTCACGCCGATCGTCAACGCGCCGGAAGTGGCGATCCTCGGTGTGTCCAAGGCGACCATGCAGCCGGTATGGGACGGCAAGGCCTTCCAGCCGCGCCTGATGCTGCCGCTGTCGCTGTCCTACGACCATCGCGTGATCAACGGTGCCGCCGCGGCGCGCTTCACCAAGCGCCTGGGCGAGCTGCTGGCGGACATCCGCACCCTGCTCCTGTAATACCTGCGCCGCTCCCCACGGAGCGGCCAGCCCCTCTCGCGAGCATGCCACGCTCGTCTCTCGGCCCCACCGGATGGTGGGGCTTTTTTTGCCCGCCTGACGGCTCGGCGAAACTGCGTCCCGTCGTACCGCCAGCGAATGCCACAGGACCCGCAGGCGCGAGTTCGGCGCGCACGATGACAGGCGCTCGACGCCAACCCTCCCGGCGAAGCCAACCCTACGAAAAACAGGGCTTTTCCAGCGGCACCGCAGACCTCCGACCGTCCAGCGGTTTTTTCCCGGATACGCTTAACTTGGGCCCTGCCGGGCCGATACAGAGTTACTTGTCAGACCAATCGGCATAATGCACCCTTTGCCTGCACCCCATCGAAACGGGTCGAGGCCTCCCCCTCGCTCAGTACCTGGAATCAGCCTCGCATGAAAAGTCATCCCGATGCCGCCAGCCGTTCGGCGGCCGAGGTTGTCACGCAGCTACCCGTGCCGTCGCGGCTCGGGCTGCTGCGTTTCGAGCGGCTGAACGAGCCGAGCTGGGCACTGCTGTTCCTCGATCCTGCCTGCGAGCGCCAGCTCGGGCTGCCGGCGACTACCCTCTGCGCACTGCTCGATGCGCCTTACGCCAGCCTGATGGAACCCGAGGCCCGCCACCGCCTGCACGAGCAGATCCAGCAGCAACTGGTGAAGCGCCCGCACTACCAGGTGAGCTACAAGCTGCACACACCCAACGGCGTGCTGACCATGCTGGAGTTCGGCGAAGCCTTCCAGCAGCATGGCCGCCAGTTGCTGCACGGCTACCTGATGGTCGAGGAGCGAGCGGAGAGCGCCGAGCGCAGCGAACAGTTGCTCGACCTGGAATCGCAGAACCTGCGCCTGAAGGCGTCCCTGGACCTCTACCAGCGCTCCCAGGACGACCACCTGCAACACCTGCTGCGCTCGCGCACCCAGCAGAACCTGATCGTCCGCCTGGCCCGCCATCGCTACCTGTCCAGCGACCCGCTGCTGGAGGCTGCGCAACTGATCACCCAGGCCGCCTGCGAAGCCTACGGCACCGCGCGAGCCGGCATCTGGCGGCTGCTCGACGACCAGCGCCTGGAAGCGGTGACCGTCTACCGCCGCGACCTCGACCAGTACGAGAAGCCCCAGAGCATCGACGCCAGCCGCTACCCCGCCTACCTCGAGGCGGTACACAGCGGGCGCGCCATCGACGCCCACAACGCCCAGCGCGACCCACGCACCCAGGAACTCTACAAGGACTACCTGAGGCCGCTGGGCGTCAACGCCCTGCTCGACGCCACCATCCGCATCGGCGGCGAGGTGGTCGGCGTGCTGTGCCTGGAACACGCCGGCGAGAACCGCATGTGGCAGAGCGACGAGATCGCCTTCGCCGGGGAACTCGCCGACCAGTACGCGCAGGTCCTGATGAACCACGAGCGACGCAATGTCTCCAGCGCCCTGCACCTGTTCCAGCGCGCGGTGGAACAGAGCGCCAGCGCCTTCCTGCTGATCGACCGCGACGGCGTGGTGGAATACGTCAATCCGAGCTTCACCTCGATCACCCAGTACAGCGCCGACGAAGTGCGTAACCGACGCCTGTCCGAGCTTCCGGCGCTGGAGAACCTCAGCGAGCTGCTGTTCGACGCGCGTTCCGCGCTGACCCAGCAGAACAGCTGGCAGGGCGAGTTCCGCAGCCGCCGCAAGAACCACGAGCCTTACTGGGGCCAGTTGTCGCTGTCGAAGGTCTACGACGATCTCGGCGAGCTGACCCACTACATCGGCATCTACGAAGACATCACGCAGAACAAGCTGGCCCAGCAGCACATCGAGAAACTCGCCTACCGCGACAACCTCACCGGCCTGGCCAACCGGCACTATTTCATCGGCGCCCTCGAGGAACGCCTGGAAAGCAGCGGCGACCGCCCGCTCAGCCTGCTGCTGGTGGACATCGACAACTTCAAGCGGATCAATGACAGCCTCGGCCACCAGACCGGCGACAAGCTGCTGGTCAGCCTGGCCCGGCGCTTGCGCAGTTGCCTCGGCGACGGCGCCACCCTGGCGCGCTTCGCCAGCAACGAGTTCGCCGTGCTGCTCGACGACACCGCGGTGGAAAAGGGCGAAAGCATTGCCGCGCAGGTCCTGCACATGCTCGACAAGCCGCTGTTCGTCGACAACCAGTTGATCAACATCACCGGCTCCATCGGCCTGGCCAGCGCCCCGCAGCACGGCTGCGACCCGCAGACCCTAATGAAGTACGCCGGCCTGGCGCTGCACAAGGCCAAGGCCAACGGCAAGCACCAGGTCCAGGTGTTCACCGAGGCGCTGACCGCCGAGGCCAGCTACAAGCTGTTCGTCGAGAGCAACTTGCGCCGCGCCCTGGCGCAGAACGAACTGGCGGTGCACTACCAGCCCAAGCTGTGCCTGCGCAGCGGCCAGTTGCTCGGCCTGGAAGCCCTGCTGCGCTGGCAGCATCCGGAAAAAGGCATGATCCGCCCGGACCGCTTCATCAGCGTGGCCGAGGAAACCGGGCTGATCGTGCCGATCGGCAAGTGGGTGATCCGCGAAGCCTGTCGCCAGGCCCGCGAGCTGGCCGAGGCCGGGCTGGGCGAGCTGCAGATCGCCATCAACCTGTCGCCCAAGCAGTTCACCGACCCGGACCTGGTCGGCTCGATCGCGGCGATCCTCCACGAAGAGAACATCCCGGCCAGCCAGCTGGAACTGGAGCTCACCGAAAGCCTGCTGCTGGACGCCACCGACGATACCCGCCAGCAACTCGAACGCCTGAAGAGCCTCGGCCTGACCCTGGCGATGGACGACTTCGGCACCGGCTACTCGTCACTGAGCTACCTGAAGAAATTCCCCATCGACGTGATCAAGATCGACCGCAGCTTCATCAAGGACATCCCGGACAGCCAGGACGACATGGAAATCACCTCGGCGGTGATCGCCATGGCCCACAACCTCAAGCTCAAGGTAGTCGCCGAAGGCGTGGAGAGCGCCGAGCAACTGGCCTTCCTCCGGCGCAACCGCTGCGACATCGGCCAGGGCTACCTGTTCGACCGGCCGATCCCCAGCGACCTGCTCAATACCAGTCTGCTGCGCTATCCCTGCCGCACCCTGCACTGATCGCCCAGGCCTCCCCCGCCGGCGCGGAAAGGCTGTACTCTCTGTGCTCATCCGCGAGTCATTCGCCTACCCCCTGAGCAGGAGACGAGAGCCATGGTTCTGCGTTCTGAAATCCTCACCAAGAAAAGCGAGCTGCCCACGCCGGACCAGGCCCTGCCGGGTCGCGAAAGCGCCATGCCGGTGCCCGAAGCGCACTTCGTCAACGGCCGCCCGCTGACCGCGCCGTTCCCCGCCGGCCTGCAACAGGTGCTGTTCGGCATGGGCTGCTTCTGGGGCGCCGAGCGTCGCCTCTGGCAGCAACCGGGTGTCTGGGTGACCGCGGTGGGTTATGCCGGCGGCTACACGCCGAACCCGACCTACGACGAAGTCTGCTCCGGCCTGACCGGCCACAGCGAGGTCGTGCTGGTGGTCTACAACCCGCAGGAGACCAGCTTCGAACAGCTGCTCAAGGTATTCTGGGAAGCCCACGACCCGACCCAGGGCATGCGCCAGGGCGGCGACATCGGCACCCAGTACCGCTCGGTGATCTACACCTTCGACGCGGCCCAGAAGGCCGCGGCCTTGGCCAGCCGGGAGAGCTTCCAGGCCGAACTGGCGAAAGCCGGCTACGACCGCATCACCACCGAGATCGCCGACGTCCCGCCCTTCTACTACGCCGAGGCCTACCACCAGCAGTACCTGGCGAAGAACCCCAACGGCTACTGCGGCCTGGGCGGCACCGGGGTGTGCCTGCCGGCCTGACGACTATTCCGCCACCAGCCAGTCGAGACGCCAGCCGCCCTGGCTCTGGGCCATGACCTCGGCCAGCCAGGGCAGCAGGTCGCGCAGTTCGTCCTCCAGCGGCCACGGCGGATTGACGATGGCCAGCCCGGAGCCGTTGAAACGCTCGGCGTCGTCGATCGGATGCACGTGCAGCTCGGCACGCAGCAGCTTCGGCGCGACGCTACGTTCCAGGGCCTGGTAGAAGCGCTTGAGCTGGCGCTCGTCCTTGATCGGATACCAGATCACCACCACCGTCTGGCGCATCCGCCCGATCGCCTCGTCGAGCGCAGCGACACAACGCTGCAATTCGTCGGCCTGCTCGAACGGCGGATCGATCAGCAGCACCGCGCGCTTTTCCGGCGCCGGCAGGAACGCCCGCGGCAGCAGCCAACCGTCGCCCTGGTGCACGGCGACCCGCCGTTCGCCAGCCATGTTGGCCTTGAGCAGGCGGCCGTCCTCGGGATGCAATTCGTTGAGCAGCACGCGGTCCTGGGCGCGGGTCAGGCGCCGCGCCAGTTCCGGCGAGCCCGGGTAGTAGCGCAGGGAGCCGTCCGGATTCAGGTGACGGATCACGTCCAGGTAATCGTCCAGTTGCTCGGGCAGGCCTTCGCGCTCCCACAGGCGGGCGATGCCCTGCTCCCACTCGCCGGTGCGGCTGGCCTCGTCACCCTGCAGGTCGTAGAGGCCGACCCCGGAATGGCTGTCCAGGTAGGCGTACGGCGTGTCCTTGCGCCCCAGTAGGGCGAAGATCCGCGCCAGCACCAGGTGCTTGAAGACATCGGCATGGTTGCCGGCGTGGTAAGCGTGACGATAGTTCATGATGACTGCTCCTTGGACAGCGCCAGGCAGCGCTGCTAGCCGGACCGCCCGGCCCCGGCGGATTCGCGCCGACCCCGCGTCGGCACAGGCCCTCGCCCATGGGCGAGGGGCGCGGATTCTACCAGCCTCCCGAGGCTTCGGCAGCGGTCTCGCCGTCGCAGGTTTGGCCCTTGTATCACGCATATCGATGTTGGTTGGCGACCTTCATTCACCAGCCTAGACTCGCTGGCACCCTGGCACCGCCTGCGACGGTCGATGCCTTCGCCGCGCCGCCCCACGATCCCCTTTCGCCGAGGTCGTCATGTCCGAAACCCTGCTCAGTTCCCGCAACCTAGCGTTCGAGCTGTACGAAGTCCTCGATGCCGAAGCCCTGACCCAGCGCCCGCGCTTCGCCGAACATAGCCGCGAAACCTTCGATGCCGCCCTCGGCACCGCGCGGAGCCTGGCGGAAAAGCTGTTCGCCCCGCACAACCGCAAGGGCGACGAACACGAGCCGCTCTATGAGAATGGCTCAGCCACGCTGATTCCGGAAGTGAAGCCGGCAGTGGATGCCTTCCTCGACGCCGGCTTCCTCAACGCCACCCGCAGCTTCGAGCAAGGCGGCATGCAGTTGCCGACCCTGCTGTCGCAGGCCTGCTTCGCCCACTTCCAGGCGGCCAACGTCGGTAGCTCGGCCTATCCGTTCCTGACCATGGGTGCCGCCAACCTGATCGAGAGCTTCGGCAGCGAGGAGCAGAAGCAGCGCTTCCTGCAACCGATGATCGAGGGCCGCTTCTTCGGCACCATGGCCCTCACCGAACCGCACGCCGGCTCCTCCCTCTCCGACATCCGCACCCGCGCCGAACCGGCCGCCGACGGCAGCTATCGGATCAAGGGCAACAAGATCTTCATCTCCGGCGGCGACCACCCGCTCTCCGAGAACATCGTGCATATGGTCCTGGCCAAGCTGCCGGATGCACCGCCGGGGGTGAAAGGCATCTCGCTGTTCATCGTGCCGAAGTTCCTGGTCAACGCCGACGGCAGCCTCGGGCCGCGCAACGACGTGATCCTCGCCGGCCTGTTCCACAAGATGGGTTATCGCGGCACCACCTCCACCGCGCTGAACTTCGGCGACAACGGCGCCTGCGTCGGCTACCTGGTGGGCAAGCCGCACCACGGCCTGGCCTACATGTTCCAGATGATGAACGAGGCGCGCATCGGCGTCGGCATGGGCGCGGTGATGCTTGGCTATGCCGGTTACCTCTATTCGCTGGAGTACGCCCGCGAACGCCCGCAGGGCCGCCTGCCGGACGGCAAGGACCCGAGCGCGCCACAGGTGGCGATCATCCGCCACGCCGACGTGCGGCGCATGCTGCTGACCCAGAAGGCCTATGTCGAAGGCGCCTTCGACCTGGGCCTGTACGCCGCGCGCCTGTTCGACGACAGCCAGACCCTGGAAGACGACGAACAGCGCCGCCAGGCCCACGACCTGCTCGACCTGCTGACCCCGATCGTCAAGTCCTGGCCCTCGGAGTTCTGCCTGAAGGCCAACGAGCTGGCGATCCAGATCCTCGGCGGCCACGGCTACACCCGCGAATACCCGGTGGAACAGTACTACCGCGACAATCGCCTGAACCCGATCCACGAAGGCACCCACGGCATCCAGTCCCTCGACCTGCTGGGACGCAAGGTCGGGCAGAACAATGGCGCCGGCCTGCGCCAGCTGACCCGCCTGATCCAGGACGCCTGCCGGCGCGCCGAAGCCCACCCATCCCTGGTCGCCCTGCGCCAGCCGCTGGAACGGCTGGTGGCGCGGCTGTCCGAGGTGACCCTGGCACTGCTCGGCGACCTGATGCAGGGCCAGGTCAACCAGGGCCTGGCCAACTCGGCGCTGTACCTGAAAGTGTTCGGCCATGCGGTGATCGGCTGGCGCTGGCTGGAGCAGGCGATCCGCGCCGAGGAAGGGCTGGCTCGCGGCGACTGCGCCGACGCCGACTTCTATCGCGGCAAGTTGCAGGCCGCACGCTACTTCCTGACCTGGGAAGTGCCTGGCTGCCACCACGAACTGGCGCTGCTGGAGGCCCGCGACGACGTGTGTTCGAGCATGCAGGAAGAATGGTTCTGATCCTGCCTGCCCTTTCCCGCCCCGGTCACGTCCGGGGCTTTTTTATGTCCGGGCATGGACGCCGGGTTGCCGTTGCCTGGCGGCCACGCCGGCGAGTCCGCGCGCACTCGCCCGGACAACGCGAAAGCCTTGGAATTCCTTCGAAAAAAACCGCAGCCGCCCCTTTACAGTCCGCCAAATCCGCAGGTTAGAATCACTTGGCATGCGGCCTGCATCCTGTCTACGTAATTCCCCTACGTAAAACCGACCCGTAGCGTCGCCTTCCCCCTGTCCCGCCGCGAGGAGGCCGACCTTGGACGCCGTCACCGTCAATAATTTCTTCCTGATCGGGGCGGTGCTGGTCGGCATGAGCATCCTCGTCAGCTCGCTGTCCTCCCGCCTGGGCATCCCGATCCTGGTGATCTTCCTCGCCGTCGGCATGATCGCCGGCAACGACGGGGTCGGCGGCATCGTCTTCGACAACTATCCGATGGCCTACCTGGTGGGCAACCTGGCGCTCGCCGTGATCCTCCTCGACGGCGGCCTGCGCACCCGCGTCTCCAGCTTCCGCGTGGCGCTCTGGCCGGCATTGTCGCTGGCCACCCTGGGCGTGCTGGTGACCACCGGCCTGACCGGCATCGCGGCAGCCTGGCTGTTCGACCTGCACTGGATGGAAGGCCTGCTGATCGGCGCCATCGTCGGCTCCACCGATGCCGCCGCGGTGTTCTCCCTGCTCGGCGGCAAAGGTCTCAACGAGCGGGTCACCGCGACCCTGGAAATCGAATCGGGCAGCAACGACCCAATGGCGGTGTTCCTCACCGTGACCCTGATCGAGATGCTCGCCAGCGGCCAGACCGGCCTCAGCTGGGGCTTCGCCCTGCACCTGGTGCAGCAGTTCGGTCTCGGCGCCCTGCTCGGTCTTGGCGGCGGCTGGTTGCTGCTGCAACTGATCAACCGCATGCACCTGGCCGGCGGCCTCTACCCGTTGCTGGTGATCAGCGGTGGCCTGCTGGTGTTCGCCCTGGCCAACGCCGTCGGCGGCAGCGGCATCCTCGCCATCTACCTGTGCGGCCTGCTCCTCGGCAACCGCCCGATCCGCAGCCGCCACGGCATCCTGCACATGCTCGACGGCATGGCCTGGCTGGCGCAGATCGGCATGTTCCTGGTCCTCGGCCTGCTGGTCACACCCCACGACCTGTGGCCGATCGCCCTGCCGGCACTGGCCCTGGCGCTGTGGATGATCCTGGTGGCACGACCGCTGTCGGTACTGATCGGACTGATCCCGTTCCGCGCCTTCCACGACCGCGAGAAAGCCTTCATCGCCTGGGTCGGCCTGCGCGGCGCGGTGCCGATCATCCTCGCGGTGTTCCCGCTGATGGCCGGCCTGCCGAACGCCCAGCTGTTCTTCAACGTGGCCTTCTTCATCGTCCTGGTCTCACTGCTGGTGCAGGGCACCAGCCTGCCCTGGGCGGCCAGGCTGCTGCGGGTGGTGGTGCCGCCGGACCCGGCACCGATATCCCGCGCCGGCCTGGAGATCCACCCGACCAGCGAGTGGGAGCTGTTCGTCTACCACCTGAACAAGGAAAAGTGGTGCATCGGCGCCGCCCTGCGCGAGCTGAAGATGCCCGGCGGGACCCGGATCGCCGCGCTGTTCCGCGGCACCGAACTGCTCCACCCGTCGGGCAGCACCATCCTCGAGGCCGACGACATTCTCTGCGTGATCGGCCACGAACACGACCTGCCGGCCCTCGGCAAGCTGTTCAGCCAGGCGCCCGACCGGGGCCTCGGCGCGCGCTTCTTCGGCGACTTCGTGCTGGAAGGCGATGCCCAGCTGTCGGCGGTGGCCTCGCTCTACGGCCTGAAGCTCGACGGCATCGACGGCGAGCAAGCGCTGGGCCGCTTCATCGCCCACGAGATCGGCGGCGAAGCGGTGATCGGCGACCAGGTGGAGTGGAACGGCCTGACCTGGACCGTGGCCGCCCTGGAAGGCAACCGTATCCGCAAGGTCGGCGTGAAGTTTCCGGAAGGCCGCCCAGGGCCCGGACTTTTCCTCTGATTTCCTGTCGAATTCCCGTTCCGAGGCGCCTTGCGGCGCCTCGGAGCCACCACTAACCTGCATTCACCCTTCTTCGAGTCTCTTCTCGACCATGCCTGCCCTTCGCTCCCTGATCGCTATTCTTTTCCTCGGCCTCTGCCTTGCCAGTCCGCCGCTCCTCGCCCAGTCCGAGCCGCCCTCGGCCGAGGCCGTCCAGCAAAGCCTCGACAAGCTGGCCGAGCGCAAGCTCGCCGAAGCCGACCAGAAGGTCGCCAAGGCCAGCCTCGAACAGACCCTCAAGTTCCTCGCCGCGCGCGACGAAGCGCTGCAGAGCCTGGAGGACCTGAAAAAGCGCCTGAGCGACGCGCCCCGGCAGATCGAGGAAAACCAGCGCGAACTGGAGCACCTGAAGAAGACCAAAGAACGTCCGGTCAGCGAACGCTACAGCGGCGAGAGCGCGGCCCGCCTGGAAATGCTGCTCAACGACCGCACCACCCAGCAGGCCGAGTGGCAGAAAGCCCTGGGCGAGGCCAACAGCCTGTCGATCACCGCCGAGACCCGTCCGGAACGAGCCCAGGCCGGCATCAGCAGCATGCAGGCACGGATCCTGGAAATCGGCTCGCTGCTCAAGGCCGGCAAGGAAAGCGGCAAGACGATCAACGCCGACCGTCGCGGCGAGCTGCTCGCCGAGCAGGCCGCATTGACCGTGCAGAGCCAGCTGTTGCGCCAGGAGCTGGCCGGCAACAACCTGCTGCAGGACCTCGGCAAGAGCCAGCACGATCTGCTCACCGAGAAGATCTCGCGCCTGGAAAAGGAAACCCTCGACCTGCAGGCGCTGATCAGCGAGAAGCGCCGCGAGCAGTCGGAAAAGACCGTCGCCGAGCTGTCCAAGGAAGGCGCCCAGGGGGCCGGCACCGACAGCCTGCTGAGCCAGGAGAACGCCAAGAACCTGCGTCTCTCCGACTACCTCCTGCGTGCCACCGACCGCCTCAACGTGCTCACCCGACGCAACCTCGAGACCAAGCAGCAACTGGACAACCTGACCCAGTCCAACCAGGCCCTCGAGGAACAGATCAACGTCCTGCGCGGCAGCCTGCTGCTGTCGCGCATCCTCTACAAGCAGAAACAGGCGCTGCCCAAGATCAAGGCCGACCAGAGCCTGGCCGACGAGATCGCCGACCTGCGCCTCGGCCAGTTCGAACTGAACCAGGAACGCGACAAGCTGGCGACCCCGCAGCAATACCTGGACGACCTGCTCGCCCAGCAGCCCAGCGAGCAGGTCACGCCGGAACTGCGCAAGGATCTCGACACCCTGTTGGCAACCCGTTCCGAGTTGCTCGAACGGCTCAACCACGAACTCAACGCGCTGCTCAACGAAGCGATCACCTTGCAGTTGAACCAGAAACAGTTGCTTTCCACCAGCGAGAGCCTGCGCACCACCCTCGACGAGCAGATGTTCTGGATTCCCAGCAACCAGCCGCTCGACCTGTCCTGGTTCAAGATGACCCCGACCCTGCTGAAGAACCAGCTCACCGAGATCCCCTGGGGCTCCGGGGTGCGTGAACTGGGCGAAGGCCTGGTCGATCGGCCGCTGCTGTTCCTGCCGCTGTTCCTGCTGATCGCCGCGCTGCTGTGGAAACGCCGCTACCTGTACGACAAGCTGGCGGAGCTGAACGACGACATCGGCCACTTCAAGCGCGACAGCCAGTTGCATACCCCGCTGGCGATCCTGATCACCATCCTCCTCGCCCTGCCCGGCACCCTGACCTTCGCCGTCGCCGGGCTGGCCCTGCTGCTGGACGCCCGCGGCCAGAACGCCACCCTCGGCAGCGCCCTGCTGGAAATGGCCCAGGTCTGGCTGCTGTTCTACACCGCCCATCGCATCCTCACCCCGGGCGGCATCGCCGAGCGGCATTTCCACTGGAGCCGCGAACAGGTCGGCTTCCTCGACCGGCACCTGGTCCGCCTCGGCGTTGTGGTCCTGGCGCTGGTCGGCGTGGTGACGGTGGCCGAGCACCAGCCGGCGAGTCTGGCCGACGACGTGATCGGCATCGCCGTGGTCCTGCTCGGCTACGCGGCCATGGCCTGGCTGCTCAGCCGCCTGCTGTTCAGCAGCCCCGGCGACGAACGTCCGTCGCTGATCAAGATGATCGTCGGCATCCTCTTCACCGCGCTGCCGCTGGTGCTCTTCGTCGCGGTCTGCTTCGGCTACTACTACACCTCGCTGAAGCTCACCGACCGTCTCATCGATACCCTTTACCTGCTGCTGCTCTGGTTCGTCATCGAAGCCGCCTTCGTCCGCGGCCTGGGCGTGGCGGCCCGGCGCCTGGCCTACGCCCGGGCCCTGGCGAAACGGCAGAACGCGGCGAAGGAAGGCGTCGACGGCGAGACCAACGTCGAGGAGCCGACCCTCGGCATCGAGCAGATCAACCAGCAATCGCTGCGGCTGATCCGCCTGGCTCTGCTGATCGGCTTCATCGTCTGCCTGTACTGGGTCTGGGCCGACCTGATCAGCGTGATCTCCTACCTCGACAACGTCACCCTGTACCAGTACACCGCCGGCACCGGCGAAGCGGCCACCAGCGTGCCGATCAGCCTGCGCGACTTCCTCGCGGCGCTGGCCATCGCGGTGGTCACCGTGGCCCTGGCGCGCAACCTGCCCGGCCTGCTGGAAGTCCTGGTACTGCAGCGCCTGACCCTGGCCCAGGGCAGCGCCTACGCCACCACCACCCTGCTTTCCTACGCCATCAGCGGCATCGGCATCGTCAGCGCCCTGTCCACCCTCGGGGTCAGCTGGGACAAGCTGCAATGGCTGGTGGCGGCGCTCTCGGTAGGCCTCGGTTTCGGCCTGCAGGCGATCTTCTCCAACTTCGTCTCCGGCCTGATCATCCTTTTCGAGCGTCCGGTGCGAATCGGCGACGTGGTGACCATCGGCAACCTGTCCGGCACGGTCAGTCGGATCCGCATCCGCGCCACCACCATCACCGATTTCGACCGCAAGGAGATCATCGTCCCGAACCAGACCTTCATCACCGGGCAGTTGGTGAACTGGTCGCTGAGCGATACCGTGACCCGGGTCACCATCAAGATCGGCCTGGCCTACGAGACCGACCTGCCGCTGGCGCGCAAGCTGATGATGCAGGCGGTCAAGGAAAACCCGCGGGTACTGCGCGACCCGGAGCCGCTGCTGTACTTCCTGACCATCAGCGCCAGCACCTTCGACTACGAGCTGCGCTTCCACGTCCGCGAACTGGGCGACCGCAACCCCTCCACCGACGAGATCCTGACGAAGATCGCCACCAGCTTCCGCGAACACAAGATCGACATGGCTTTCAACCAGGTCGATGTGTTCGTCAAGAACCTCCAGGGCCAGCAGGTCCAGCTGTTCGTCGGCGAGCCGCAGCACAGCGGCGTCGGCAATCCGCCCGCGCTCAAGGGCCAGGACGGTCCCGCCGAACCGACCCGCTGAACCTCCGGGCCTGGACGCCCTCCGGCAATTCCCAGCACAATGCTCGGGAATTGCCGGAGGCCTCTCTTGAAATCACTCGACGACCTCGACTTCGACAACCGCTTCGCCCGCCTGGGCGACGCCTTCTCCACCGAAGTCCTGCCCGACCCCATCGCCGAGCCGCGCCTGGTGGTAGCCAGCCCCGCCGCCCTGGCGCTGCTCGACCTGCCAGCGGAAACCAGCGACGAAGCGCTGTTCGCCGAACTGTTCGGCGGGCACAAGCTGTGGTCGGAGGCCGAGCCGCGGGCGATGGTGTATTCCGGCCACCAGTTCGGCTCCTATAACCCGCGCCTGGGCGACGGCCGCGGCCTGCTGCTCGGCGAGGTGATCAACCAGGCCGGCGAGCACTGGGACCTGCACCTCAAGGGCGCCGGCCAGACCCCCTACTCGCGGATGGGCGACGGGCGCGCCGTGCTGCGCTCGTCGATCCGCGAGTTCCTCGCCTCCGAAGCCCTTCCGGCACTGGGCATTCCCAGCAGCCGGGCGCTCTGCGTGATCGGTTCGAGCACGCCGGTCTGGCGCGAGAAGAAGGAAAGCGCGGCGACGCTGCTGCGCCTGGCGCCCAGCCACGTGCGCTTCGGTCACTTCGAATACTTCTACTACACCCGCCAGCACGACCAGTTGAAACAGTTGGCGGCGTTCGTTCTGGAACACCACTTCGCCGACTGCAACGCAGCCGAGCGGCCATACGCGGCGATGTTCCGCCAGGTCGTCGAGCGCAACGCCGAACTCATCGCCCGCTGGCAGGCCTATGGCTTCTGCCACGGGGTGATGAACACCGACAACATGTCGATCCTCGGCATTACCTTCGACTACGGGCCCTACGCCTTCCTCGACGATTTCGACGCCAATCACATCTGCAATCACTCCGACGACGCCGGCCGCTACTCCTTCAGCAACCAGGTACCGATCGCCCATTGGAACCTGGCCACCCTGGCCCAGGCGCTGACGCCACTGGTGGAAGTGGACGAACTGCGCGCCAGCCTCGACCTGTTCCTGCCCCTCTACCAGGCCCACTACCTCGACCTGATGCGCCGGCGCCTGGGCCTGGGCGTCGCCGCGGAGAACGACCAGGCCCTGGTCCAGGAACTGTTGCAGCGCATGCAGGGCAGCGCGGTGGATTACTCGCTGTTCTTCCGCCGACTCGGCGAAGAGACTCCGGAGCGGGCGCTGGCCAGCCTGCGCGACGACTTCGTCGACCGCGAGGCCTTCGACCGCTGGGCCGAGGCCTACCGCCGGCGCGTCGAGGAAGAAGGCGGAGACCAGGAGTCGCGGCGCCGGCGCATGCACGCGGTCAATCCGCTCTATGTGCTGCGCAACTACCTGGCACAGCAGGCCATCGAAGCGGCCGAGCAGGGCGACTACACGGAAGTCCGCTTGCTGCACCAGGTACTGAGTCGCCCGTTCGAGGAACAGCCGGGCATGGAGCGCTTCACTCGGCGCCCGCCGGACTGGGGGCGGCACCTGGAAATCAGTTGCTCCTCCTGACGGGATACCCTGACAGAACGGCGGCCGATAATGCCGCAATGGAATAAATACCTTCGGAAAACTTCTTAGACGCACTAAGAAAAGCCGATTATCTTCGCCGCCACACTTATTCCAGCCTGTTCTACCACCTCCTGTCAGGCGCCTTGCCGCATGAAGATACGCGACCTCGATCTCAGCCAGAGTTCGATCAACACCGAACACCAGGCGCTAGGTCTGCCTCCTGTCGAAGATTTCGTCACCCATCCGGACGACCACCCGGTACTGCGCGCCGCCATGTGGGCGGCGGTGCTGATCCTGGTCGGCCTGCTCGCCTTCCTGGCCTGGCGCCTGTTCTTCGACAACGGCGGCAGCAGCGGCTTCGAGATCATCGAGCAGGCCCTGACCAGCCGAGGTTTCTGGAGCGCGGTGGCGGTGGGCTTCTTCGCCCAGGTGATCGACGGTGCGCTGGGCATGGCCTACGGCATTACTGCCACCACCTTCCTGCTCAGCGCTGGCGCCACGCCGGCCGCCGCCAGCGCCAGCGTGCACATCGCCGAAGTGTTCACCACCGGCTTTTCCGGGATTTCCCACGTCAAGCTCGGCAACGTCAACAAGTCACTCTTCCTCCGCCTGCTGCTGCCGGGAATGATCGGCGCGGTGCTCGGCGCCGTGCTGATCACCCGCTTCGACGGCCACCAGCTCAAGCCCTTCATCTCCGCCTACCTGCTGCTGATGGGCCTGTACATCCTGAGCAAGGCCTACCGCCACGTGATCACGCGCCGGGCACCGCGCCACGTGGCCAAGCTGGCACTCTTCGGCGGCTTCGTCGATGCCGCCGGCGGCGGCGGCTGGGGCCCGGTGGTCACCAGCAGCCTGATCGGCTCGGGTAGCGACCCGCGCACCACCATCGGCTCGGTGAACTTCGCCGAGTTCTTCCTGACCATCGCCAGCGCCACCTCCTTCATCCTCCTCGCCGGCCAGCCGGACACCTGGAAGATGGTCGCCGGACTGGTCTTCGGCGGCCTGTTCGCCGCGCCGTTCGCCGCCCTGCTGTGCAAGAAGCTTTCGCCGCGCACCCTGCTGGTCATCGTCGGCACCCTGATCACCCTGATCAGCGCCTACAACATCTACATCGGCCTGCGCTGACAGGCATAAGCGGCGAACACAACGGTCTAACCAGGCACGCTTTTCCTTGCCCGGGCGCATTGACCCGCCCGGCGCGCTTTCCCATGCTGCGTCCTTCCAATCTGCCCGAAGGAACGCTGCATGAAACTGGAAACCCTGGCCGTCCACGCCGGCTACAGCCCTGACCCGTCCACCCGCGCGGTGGCGGTGCCGATCTACCAGACCACCTCCTACGCTTTCGACGACACCCAGCATGGCGCCGACCTGTTCGACCTGAAGGTACCGGGCAACATCTACACACGGATCATGAACCCCACCAACGATGTACTGGAACAGCGCGTCGCGGCGCTGGAAGGCGGGGTCGGGGCGCTGGCGGTGGCCTCGGGGATGGCGGCCATCACCTACGCGATCCAGACCGTCGCCGAGGCCGGCGACAACATCGTCTCGGTGGCCAAGCTCTACGGCGGCACCTACAACCTGCTGGCCCACACCCTGCCACGCATCGGCATCCAGGCGCGCTTCGCCGCCCACGACGACATCGCCGCCCTGGAAGCGCTGATCGACGAGCGGACCAAGGCCGTGTTCTGCGAAACCATCGGCAACCCGGCGGGCAACATCATCGACCTGCAGGCACTGGCCGACGCCGCTCACCGCCACGGCGTACCGCTGATCGTCGACAACACGGTAGCCACCCCGGTGCTCTGCCGGCCGTTCGAGCACGGTGCCGACATCATCGTGCACTCGCTGACCAAGTACATGGGCGGCCACGGCACCAGCATCGGCGGGATCGTGGTCGACTCCGGCAAATTCGACTGGGCGGCGAACAAGTCGCGCTTCCCGCTGCTGAACACGCCCGATCCGTCCTACCACGGCGTCACCTACACCGAGGCCTTCGGACCCGCCGCCTTCATCGGCCGCTGCCGGGTGGTACCGCTGCGCAACATGGGCGCGGCGCTCTCGCCGTTCAACGCCTTCCTCATCCTCCAAGGCCTGGAGACCCTGGCGCTGCGCATGGAGCGCCACTGCGACAACGCCCTCGCCGTAGCCCGCTACCTGCAACAACATCCGCAGGTGGCCTGGGTGAAATACGCCGGCCTCGCCGACAACCCCGAGCACGCCCTGGCCCGGCGCTACCTGGGGGGCCGCCCGGCGGCGATCCTGTCCTTCGGCATCCAGGGCGGCAGCGCCGCCGGCGCGCGCTTCATCGACGCCTTGAGGCTGGTGGTGCGGCTGGTCAACATCGGCGACGCCAAGTCCCTGGCCTGCCACCCGGCGAGCACCACCCACCGCCAGTTGAACGCGGAGGAACTGGCCCGCGCCGGAGTCTCCGACGACATGGTGCGGCTGTCGATCGGCATCGAGCACATCGACGACATCCTCGCCGACCTCGACCAGGCCCTGGCCGCCGCCGCACGCTGAGCGGATCGGTCAGTCCGGGCGAGCGTTTCGGTCCTTGCCCGGCCTGGCCGGCCGGCTAGTCTGGCTGGGATCCCCGACATGGAGAGCGCCATGCCACTGCCCACCGAACTCGCCAGGCACCTGACCGAAGAAAAGATCGCCTTCGTCCAGCGCAGCGGACTCAGGGCGGAAGTCCTCGAACCCGGCTACGTGCGCCTGCGCATGCCGGGCGCCGGCAACGAGAACCACATCGGCAGCATGTACGCCGGGGCGCTCTTCACCCTCGCCGAAATTCCCGGTGGCGCGCTGTTCCTGACCAGCTTCGACAGCGCCCGCTTCTATCCCATCGTCAAGGAGATGACCTTGCGCTTCCGCCGCCCGGCCAAGGGCGACATACGCGTCGAGGCACGCCTGGATGCCGAGCGCATCCGCCAACTGGAAACCGAGGCTGGAGAGCGCGGCAAGGCCGAATACAGCCTCGAACTGCAACTCACCGACGAGCAGGGGGAGGTGGTGGCGGAAAGCACCGCGTTGTACCAGCTACGCAGCCACGCGCGGCCCTGACTGGCAGATTTCGCAGGGCACGGCGAAGGTTTTTTCTGCCATGGATCAAGGTCCGTAGCGAGCTGCGGCGCGACAGTGGAGAAGCCAGCGTAGCCATCCCACGGAGTCCGCCATGATCCGCCACCTCCTGGTCGCCCACGACCTCACCCCGGAAGCCGACGTCGCCCTCGCCCGCGCCGCCCAACTGGCCCGCCAGCACGATGCGCGGGTCAGCCTGCTGCACGTGTACGACCCGGGGCTATCGGCGTCGGCGGTGAAGACCGTCAGCGCCATGCTGCAGCTCAAGCGCAAGGAGGCCGGCCTCGACGAGGACAGCGCCATCCACCTGTTCAGGGGCCAGCCGATCGACGGCATCCTGCAGCAGACCCGGGCGCTCGAACCGGACCTGCTGCTGATGGGCGCACACCACCAGAAGACCTTCGAACGCTTCGGCAACACCACCCTCGACCAGGTGGTGCGGCGCAGCCGGGTGCCGGTGCTGCTCGCCGTGCGCGAGGCGGACGAACCCTACCGCCAGGCGCTCAGCGCCCTGGACTTTTCCCAGTGCGCCTGTACCGCGCTGCGCCAGGCCTACCGCCTGCTGCCGGTGGAAGCCGACCTGCACGCCCTGCACGTGTTCGAGTCCCCCGACGACGGCGTGCTCGGCCTGCCCAGGCAGAATGCCGCGCACCTGGCCACCCAGGCCGGGCTGATCGAACAATTGCTGAGCGACGAGCAGGAGCGCCTGCCGGGCGTCGGGCCGCAGCTGAGCCACGAAGTGGTTCCCGGCGTGCTGCCGTACAGCCTGGACGCCGCGTTGAAGCAGCGCCAGCCGGAGCTGCTCGCCCTCGGCCGGCACAGCCGCAACGCGCTGATGCAGGCGCTGCTCGGCAACCTGGCGCAACGTTACCTGCGCCAGCCGAGCTGCGACGTCCTGGTTACCTCGTAGAAGCGCTGCCGCAGAGGCTGCTCAGCTTTCGAGCAGCCCGTGCAACTCGACGAACTGCTGGGTCAACTTGTGCCGCGGTTCGAGGAAGATCAGCGGGGTACAAGCCTGGTGCGACTCGCGCATCTTCACCGAACTCATCAGGTACACCGGCAGCACCGGCAGTTCCTCCGCCACCAGCTCGTCGAGCAGTTGCTGCGGCAGGCTGGCGCGCGGCTGGAACTGGTTGACCACGATGCCCTCGACCTGCAGGTCTTCGTTGTGGTCGTCACGCAGTTCCTCGATCTCCTGGAGAAGGCCATACAGCGCCTGGCGGGAGAAGCTGTCGCAATCGAAGGGAATCAGGCAGCGATCGGCAGCGATCAGCGCAGATACCGTGTAGAAATTCAGTGCCGGCGGGGTATCCAGGTAGATCCGGTCGTAGTCTTCGTCCAGTTCGTCCAGCAGTTTGCGCAGCTTGTTGATCTTGTGCTTCGACTCCAGCTTCGGCTGCAGGTCGGCCAGTTCGGGGCTGGAGGTGACGATGTGCAGGTTGTCGAACGGCGTCTCGTAGATCTCGACCCTGCCCTTCTTGCTGAAGGGCCCGGAAGACAAGGTCTGCTTGAAGAAGTCGGCGATCCCCACCGGCAGGTCCTCGCCGGTCAGTCCGGTCAGGTAGTTCGTGGAGTTGGCCTGGGCGTCCAGGTCCACCAGCAGGGTGCGATAGCCCTCCGCCGCGCTGACCGCCGCCAGGTTGCAGGCGATGCTGGACTTGCCTACCCCGCCTTTCTGATTGAACACCACGCGCCGCATGGGAAATCTCCGTGAGCCGAGCCTGATCCCGGATGATAGGCAAAGCCGCGGGCAAGCGCGAGCGCCGTCTCGGTCCTGACGTAGAGCGGTTCAGCGCCGGCGCAGGCTGGCCGCCTCACGGGTCACCAGGTCGATGAAGGACAGCGCCAGCGGCGAGCCCTCGTTCTGCCGACGGACCAGCCATACCGCAGTCGTCGCCTCGGGATCGCTCAGGGTGCGGTAGACCACGCCGTCGACCCGGGTGCGGCGGAACGACGCCGGCAGGATCGACACCCCCAGTCCAGCCGAGACCAGGCCGATGATGGTCATCGCCTCGCTGGCCTCCTGGGCGATGCGCGGGCTGAAGCCGGCCTGTCGGGTCAGGGCGATGACCTGGTCGTAGAGCCCGGTGCCGTAGCTGCGCGGGAAGAACACGAAGGGCTCCTCGGCCAGGGCGGCGATGGCCAGGCCATCCTCGCTGCCGGCCGCCAGCGGATGGTCGGCCCGCAGCACCGCCACCAGCGGTTCGCGGAACAACTCCACCCAATGCACCGCATCCGGCAGCGCCAGCGGGCGGATCACGCCCACCTGCAGGCTTTCCTCGAGCAGCGCCTTGAGTACCTGGCGGCTGCTCATTTCCTGCAGGTCGAGGTGTACGTCCGGATAGGCCTTGCGGAAGGCATGGATGCTGCTGGGTATGGTCGAGGTGAAGGGTGCCGAGGAAGTGAAACCGATCTTCAGCTCGCCCAGTTCCCCCAGGTGGGCCCGACGCGCCAGCAGCACCGCCTTGTCTACCTGGGCCAGCACCTGGCGGGACTCGTCGAGGAACAGCCGGCCGGCGTCGGTGAGTTCGACGCGGCGGTTGGTGCGCTCGAACAGGCGCGCACCGATTTCCTCCTCCAGCGCCTGGATCTGCTGGCTCAACGGCGGCTGGGAGATCCCCAGGCGCTCGGCGGCGCGGCCGAAGTGCAGCTCCTCGGCGACGGCGATGAAATAGCGCAGGTGCCTGAGTTCCACGCGGATCCTCCGATTAGGTCTTTTTAAATATCAATCGTGTCGATCAATATATTGGAAATCATATAAACCTATCTATATCCTTTGCCACATAACCTCCAACAACGACCCCTTGTCCCTGAAATCCAGGTGGCGCGGCCTCGTTGTGCCTGCTCGCCACCGACCCCAGAGGTGCCCCGTGAGCAATCCGCAAGTCCGGCCACAGGCCGAAGAAGAACCCGCGTTAATCGAGGCGGCCCGCGAAGCAGCCAACGAGGTGCTGGAAGCCGCCACCGAAGTCGAACGCTATATCGAGAAAGGCACCCCGCAGTTCATGCGCACCTCCCTGGCGCTGTTCTCCGGCGGTTTCGCCACCTTTGCCCTGCTCTACTGCATCCAGCCGATGATGCCGGTGCTGTCCAAGGCGTTTTCCATCAGCGCCGCGGAAAGCAGCCTGGCATTGTCCGTCGCCACCGCCATGCTCGCCCTTGGCCTGCTGGTCACCGGCCCGATCTCCGACGCGATCGGTCGCAAGCCGGTGATGGTCGTCTCGCTGCTGGCCGCCGCGCTGTTCACCCTCGGCAGCGCGGTGATGCCCACCTGGCATGGCGTGCTGCTGATGCGCGCGCTGGTCGGGCTGTCCTTGAGCGGCCTGGCCGCGGTGGCGATGACCTATCTCAGCGAAGAGATCCATCCGCAGCACATCGGCCTGTCGATGGGCCTGTACATCGGCGGCAACGCCATCGGCGGGATGAGCGGACGCCTGATCAGCGGCGTCCTGGTCGATTTCATCTCCTGGCATGCCGCACTGGCGGTCCTCGGCGGCCTGGCCCTGGTCGCCGCGCTGGTGTTCTGGCGCGTGCTGCCCGAATCGAAACACTTCCGGCCGGCACCGCTGAAGCCGGCGACCCTGCTCAACGGCTACCGCCTGCACTTCCGCGACGCCGGACTGCCCTGGCTGTTCCTGATCGGCTTCCTGCTGATGGGCAGCTTCGTCACCCTGTTCAACTACATCGGCTACCGCCTGCTGGCCGAGCCCTACCACATGAGCCAGGCGGTGGTCGGCGTGCTCTCGGTGGTTTACCTCTCGGGCATCTACAGCTCGGCCTGGGTCGGTTCGCTGGCCGACAAGCTGGGGCGACGCAAGGTGCTCTGGGCGGTCATCCTGCTGATGCTCGGCGGCCTGCTGCTGACCCTGTTCGAGCCGATCCCGCTGATGCTCGCCGGCCTGCTGCTGTTCACCTTCGGCTTCTTCGGCGCGCACTCGGTGGCGAGCAGCTGGATCGGGCGCCGCGCCCTGCGCGCCAAGGGCCAGGCCTCGTCGCTCTACCTGTTCAGCTACTACGTCGGCTCAAGCCTGGCCGGCACCCTCGGCGGGGTGTTCTGGCATTACTACGGCTGGAACGGCATCGGGCTGTTCATCGGCTCGCTGCTGGTGGTCGCGGTATTGGTCTCGCTGCACCTGGCGCGCCTGCCGGCCCTGCCTGGCAACACCCTGGCGCAGGCCGCCCACTGAGTTCGAGCGCCGGTCTCCCGGCGCCTTCACTCCGACCAGAAGCGTACTCCGGTCAGTTCCTCCGATCGCGCCCACAGCCGCGCGGCCAGCCCCAGGTCGCGCGCATTCCGCGGAATCCGCGCCGCCGCCGGATAACCGCGGGTTTCCAACCAGCGATCCGGGCCGACATAGGCGCCGCCATACCAGCGCTGTTCGGTCAGCGCGGAAAGTGCCGGCAACGCCCCCATCTCCGCCGATTGCGCGAACGCTCCGTTGGCCACCTTCATCGCCCAGCGTCCCAGGCGCGAACCGGACATCGCCGGCGCCGCGTACTGCAGGTTGGTCGCCGCGTAGCCCGGATGCGCCGCCAGGCTCTGCAGAAGCACGCCCCGCTGGCCGGCGCGGCGCTGCAACTCCAGGCTGAACAGCAGATTGGCCTGCTTGCTGTGGCAATAGGCGAGATAGCGGTTGTAGCCGCGCTCGGCGTTGAGGTCGTCGAGCGGCAGCCGGCCGAACTGGTTGAAACCGCTGGTCATGCCCACCACCCTGGGCCGTGGAGCGGCCAGCAACGACTCCAGCAGCAGTCCCGTAAGGGCGAAGTGGCCGAGGTGATTGGTGCCCATCTGCATCTCGAAACCGTCGCGGGTACGCCGCAGGGGCAGGAACATCACTCCGGCGTTGTTGAACAAGAGATCGAGGCGTTCGTGGCGCTGACGGAAACCGGCGGCGCAGGCGCGGATCGAGGCGAGGTCGGCCAGGTCGAGATCGGCCAGCTCCAGGCGTGCCTGGGGATACTCGTCGAGGATCGCCCGCCGCGCCCGCTCCGCCTGTTCGCGATTGCGGCAGGCCATCACCACGGTCGCCCCTTTGCCGGCCAGCGTGCGCGCCGCCTGCCAACCCAGGCCGCTGTTGGCGCCGGTGACCAGCGCCAGGCGCCCGGCCAGTTGTGGAATGTTGCGTCGTGCCCAGGGATGCATCGCTCGTTCTCCGCTTGACTGCGTTGCCGGGCAGTATCGCGGCACCAGCCAATGCAGCGGCAGACGCGCTCGCGCCAGACTGCCGATCATTTCGGGCCAGGACACGCCAGCATGAGCCGCCGCACGGACTCCGACGCACCGACCATCACCGCTGCCTACCCCCGCCTGCTGCTCGGCCTGCTGGAGGAGCGCGGCCTGGACGGACGCGCGCTGCTACGGGAAATCGGTCTGTCGACGCTGCGACTGGAAGAGCCGGAAGCACGCGTCACATCGCAGCAGTACCAGGCGATCGCCGCCGCGGCGCTCGCGCTGAGCGGCGACCCCGGCCTCGGCGCACAGCTCGCCTTGCGCACGCCTCCCACCGCCCATGGCAGCCTGGGCTACGCGATGATGGCCTCGGCGACGCTCGGCGATGCCTTGTGCCTGGCGCTGCGCTACATGCCGCTGCTGCAGGGCAACGTCGAAATCAGCCTGCTGCGCGAGGACGAGCAGGTGATCCTGCGCATGCTGCCAGGCCCCGCGCTCCCGCCGGCACTGCACCGGTACTTCAGCGAAGCCCTGCTGATCGGCCTGTATCGCTCCGGCGCCTGGCTGCTCGGCGAACCGGCCCTGGTCGGCAGGCTCGACTTCGACTATCCCGAACCTGCCGTGCCTGTGCCGCTGCCGCAGTGCCGCTACGACCAGGCCCACGTCCAGCTGGTGTTCCCCGCCATCCTGCTCGCCCGCTCGCTACCGATGGCCGATCCGGCTGCGTTGCGCCGCGCCCGCGAACACTGCGAGCGCGAACTGGCGCTGCTCGATGCCGGCCGCCGGGACATCTGCGCCCGCGTGCGGCTGGAGCTGGAACGCCAGGAACAGCGCTTCCCCAACCTGGAGGAAGTAGCCGCGCGCCTGCACCTGTCCAGCCGCAGCCTCAAGCGGCATCTGCATGACGCCGGCACCAGCTTTCGCCAGTTGCTCGGTCAGGCTCGCCAGCGCCAGGCCTTGCGATTGCTGCGGCGTCCCGAGGTGTCGTTGCAGCGTATCGCCCTGTACCTGGGTTACAGCGATCCAACCAACTTCACCCGCGCCTTCAAGCGCTGGACCGGCGAGCCGCCGAGCGACACCCGCGCCCGCCTGCTGGGCGGGCAACCAGTTTCACGAACAAATGCCAAGCGCTCGACAAATCCCTCGCGTTTCCCTTGAGCGCGGCAAGCGCTGTTCTATGCTGCTGCGGCCGGCATCCGGCCGGCCTCGACAGCGATATGAAAGGGACTTTATGAAACCAGCGATCAAGCGCGCCTGCCTGCTCGGCACGGCACTGTTCTCCCTCTGCGCCAGCGCAGCCCAGGCGGCCGGCGTTCTGGTAGGAACCTGGGACCTGCGGGGCAACGGCCAGCTCGCCGCGGTCTACCGCGACGGCGCCAACCTGCAGGTGGTGGAAGGCGGCAGCACCCGCAACTACAGCTTCGGCAACGTGGTCTGGTCGGTCTTCGGCGCCACCGATACCGACGGCCAGCCCGGCGCGGAAATCCTGGTCAAGGCCGGTCCCGACCTGGTGATCGTTTCCCACGCCAGCACCACCCAGCGCAAGTACCCGGTAGGCAACGTCTCCTGGGCGATCATGCGCGCCACCGACGTCGACAACGTCGCCGGCGACGAAGTCATCCTCAGCATCGGCAACGGCGTGCGCACCGTATTCGATCGCACCCGTACGCAACGCGACGCCACCTTCAGCTACAACGGCACCTGGGGCCTGTTCGACGTCGCCGACGTGGACGGCGCGCCGGGCAAGGAACTGGTGCTGAACATGGGCAACGGCGTCAAGGTCATCGACCCGCGCACCAGTGGCGCCAAGGACTTCACCTTCAGCGGCT
This sequence comes from Pseudomonas sp. TZ252, assembly GCF_056110345.1. Taxonomy (NCBI): domain Bacteria; kingdom Pseudomonadati; phylum Pseudomonadota; class Gammaproteobacteria; order Pseudomonadales; family Pseudomonadaceae; genus Pseudomonas; species Pseudomonas sp. TZ252. Next base: position 1,848,731 of record NZ_CM148566.1, read on the forward strand.
ACCACGCGCTCGCACAGATCGCCGACCTCGACGGCCAGCCCGGCGCGGAGATCATCGGCCGCACCAGCACCGGCATCTACGTGATCAGCAACGCCAGTTCCCGCAAGGAATACAACATCGGCGCCAGCGCCTGGGCACTCTATGGCGGCACCGCGGACACCGACGGCAAGCCGGGCAACGAGCTGATCGTGGTGATGCAGGGCAAGGTGCGGGTCATCCACCACGCCAGCGGCGCCAGCAGCGACTACCGCATCGGCGACGTCAACTACAGCATCGATTCGGTGGCCGACATGGATGGCCAGCCGGGCGCGGAAATCCTCGTGCGCGACGCCAACGGCAAGCTGTTCGTGATCAACGACCGCACCGGCAAGGTAAGCAGTTGAGCCGGGCGGGTTGCGTAGAGCGGGTACGCCACCGGCGCGACCCCGCCAGCCAACGCGCCGGAGGGCCGTCGGCCCGCGCATGAAAAAAGGGGAGCCTCGGCTCCCCTTCTTTCGTTCCGGCTCAGCCGTGGTACTGCGCCGACAGCTCGTGCACCGCCTCGAAGAAGGCGCCGGCATGGGCCGGGTCGACTTCCGGAGTGATGCCGTGGCCAAGATTGAACACATGCCCCGTACCCTTGCCGTAGGCCGCCAGGATCCGCGCGACTTCGGCGCGGATCGCCGCCGGATTGGCGTAGAGCACCGAGGGATCCATGTTGCCTTGCAGGGCTACGCGCTCACCGACACGGGCCCGGGCGCTGCCGATGTCGCAGGTCCAGTCCAGGCCCAGCGCCTCGGCGCCGACCTCGGCCATCGACTCCAGCCACAGGCCGCCTCCCTTGGTGAAGAGGATCACCGGCACCCGGCGTCCGTCGTGCTCGCGGATCAATCCATCGACGATCTTGCGCATGTAGGTCAGGGAGAACTCCTGGTAGGCCGCCGCCGACAAGCTGCCGCCCCATGAGTCGAAGATCTGCACCGCCTGGGCGCCGGCGTGGATCTGCCCGTTGAGGTAGCTGGTCACCGATTGCGCCAGCTTGTCCAGCAGAGCGTGCATGGCCTGAGGGTTGTCGTAGAGCATCGCCTTGGACTTGCGGAAGTCCTTGCTCGAGCCGCCCTCGACCATGTAGGTGGCGAGGGTCCAGGGGCTGCCGGAGAAGCCGATCAGCGGTACGCGGCCGTTCAGCTCGCGGCGGATGGTGCGCACGGCATCCATCACATAGCCCAGGTCCTGTTCCGGATCGGGAACCGGCAGCGCCTCGATGTCGGCCAGCGACGAGACCACCTTGCGGAAGCGCGGGCCTTCGCCGGTCTCGAAGTACAGGCCCTGGCCCATGGCATCGGGAATGGTCAGGATATCGGAGAAGAGGATCGCGGCGTCCAGCTGCGGGTAACGGTCCAGCGGCTGCAGGGTCACTTCGCAGGCCAGCTCCGGGTTCATGCACAGGCTCATGAAATCGCCGGCCTTGGCACGGGTGGCACGGTATTCCGGCAGGTAACGACCGGCCTGGCGCATCATCCAGACGGGGGTGACATCGACGGGCTGCTTGAGCAGGGCGCGGAGGAAGCGGTCGTTCTTCAGGGCAGTCATAACGGCATCCGATCAAAGGCTGCTGGCTTCACGCGGGCGCGTGCGGAAGGGGGTTATCCACAGGCCGGCGGGCGAAAAGGGCCGCTATTGTCGCAAAGCACAAAACAAAAGGCACGGCGGGGGCCGTGCCTTTTGTCTATCGCGGTGATTTGTCGCAGCGCCGGTGGCGCCGCGGGTCAGACGCCAAGGTAGTCGAGGATGCCTTCGGCCGCGGTACGTCCTTCGAAGATCGCCGTCACCACCAGGTCGGAACCACGGACCATGTCGCCACCGGCGAAGATCTTCGGGTTGCTGGTCTGGTGCTTGAACTGCGCCTGCGCCGGAGCCACCACGCGGCCCTGGCTGTCGGTGGCGATCTCGAAGCGCTCGAACCACGGCGCCGGACTCGGCCGGAAGCCGAAGGCGATCAGCACGGCTTCCGCCGGGATGATCTCCTCGGAACCGGGGATCGGTTCGGGGCTGCGGCGGCCGCGGGCGTCCGGCTCGCCGAGACGGGTCTCGACCACCTTCACGCCTTCCACCCGGTCCTCGCCGACGATGGCGATGGGCTGGCGGTTGAAGAGGAACTTCACGCCCTCTTCCTTGGCGTTCTTCACTTCCTTGCGCGAGCCCGGCATGTTTTCTTCGTCACGGCGATAGGCACAGGTCACCGACTTGGCGCCCTGGCGGATCGAAGTGCGGTTGCAGTCCATCGCGGTGTCGCCGCCGCCCAGGACCACCACGCGCTTGCCCTTCATGTCGACGAAGTCCTCGGCCGACTTCTCGAAGCCGAGGTTGCGGTTCACGTTGGCGATCAGGAAGTCCAGGGCGTCGTGTACGCCCGGCAGGTCCTCGCCGGGGAAACCGCCCTTCATGTAGGTGTAGGTGCCCATCCCCATGAACACGGCATCGTACTCATCGAGCAACTGCTCCATGGTCACGTCCTTGCCGATCTCGGTGTTCAGGCGAAACTCGATGCCCATGCCGGTGAACACCTCGCGGCGACGGCTGAGGACGTGCTTCTCCAGCTTGAACTCGGGAATGCCGAAGGTCAGCAGGCCGCCGATCTCCGGGTTGCGGTCGAACACCACCGGGGTCACGCCGTTGCGCACCAGCACGTCGGCGCAGCCGAGGCCGGCCGGGCCGGCGCCGATCACCGCGACGCGCCTGCCGGTCGGCTTGACCTTGGACAGGTCCGGACGCCAGCCCATGGCGAAGGCCGTATCGGTGATGTACTTCTCCACCGAGCCGATGGTCACCGCGCCAAAACCGTCGTTGAGGGTGCAGGCGCCCTCGCAGAGGCGATCCTGCGGGCAGACCCGGCCGCAGACTTCCGGCAGGGTGTTGGTCTGGTGCGACAGTTCGGCGGCGGCCAGGATGTTGCCTTCGGAAACCAGCTTCAGCCAGTTAGGGATGAAGTTGTGCACCGGGCATTTCCACTCGCAGTACGGGTTGCCGCAGCCCAGGCAGCGGTGGGCCTGGTCGGCGGCCTGCTGCGGCTTGAACAGGTCGTGGATCTCCACGAACTCGCGCTTGCGCTGGCGCAGCAGCTTCTTCTTCGGGTCCTTGCGCCCGACTTCGATGAACTGGAAGTCGTTGTTCAGGCGGTCGGAATTCAGACGTTCAGACATATCGAAACCTCATCACAACTTCGGGCGCTTATTGCGGGTTGGCACGGGTGCTGGTCAGCAGCGAACCGAGGCTGGCCGCCTTCGGTTTCACCAGCCAGAACCGACGCAGGTAGTCATCCAGGTTTTCCAGGATGTTCGCGCCCCACTCGCTTGCCGTTTCGTTCACGTACTCGACCAGGACCTTGCGCAGGTGGCTGCGATAGGCCTCCATCGCCTCGCCGCTGATCCGCTGGATTTCCACCAGCTCGTGGTTCACGCGGTCGACGAAAGTGTTGTCCATGTCGAGGACGTAGGCGAAGCCCCCGGTCATGCCGGAGCCGAAGTTGTAGCCGGTCTTGCCCAGCACGCAGACGAAACCGCCGGTCATGTATTCGCAGCAGTGGTCGCCGGTACCTTCCACCACCGCATGGGAACCGGAGTTGCGCACGGCGAAGCGCTCGCCGGCGGTTCCGGCGGCGAACAGCTTGCCGCCGGTGGCGCCGTACAGGCAGGTGTTGCCGACGATGGCCGATTCCTGGGTCTTGAACGGACTGCCCTTGGGCGGGGTGATCACCAGCTTGCCGCCGGTCATGCCCTTGCCTACGTAGTCGTTGGCGTCGCCTTCCAGGTACAGGTGCAGGCCACCGGCGTTCCACACGCCGAAGCTCTGTCCCGCGGTGCCCTTGAAACGGAACACCACCGGTGCCTTGGCCATGCCCTGGTTGCCGTGCAGGCGGGCGATCTCGCCGGATACCCGCGCGCCGATGGATCGGTCGCAGTTGCAGATGTCCAGCTCGTACTCGCCGCCGCTCAGGCCTTCGATGGCGGCCTTCGACAGCTCGACCATCTTCTCGGCCAGCAGGCCCTGGTCGAACGGCGGGTTTTTCTCCACCTCGCAGAACTGCGGCTTGTCGGCCGGGATCAGCTCACTGCCCAGCAACGGAGCGAGATCCAGATTCTGCTGCTTGGCGGTCTCGCCGGGGAGGATCTCCAGCAGGTCGGTGCGGCCGATCAGCTCGCCCAGGCTGCGCACGCCGAGGCGCGCCAGCCACTCGCGGGTTTCCGTGGCGATGAAGGTGAAGAAGTTGATCACCATCGCGGTGGTGCCGATGAAGTGGTCCTTGCGCAACTTGTCGTTCTGCGTCGCCACGCCGGTGGCGCAGTTGTTCAGGTGGCAGATGCGCAGGTACTTGCAGCCCAGGGCGATCATCGGCGCGGTGCCGAAGCCGAAGCTCTCGGCGCCGAGAATGGCCGCCTTGATCACGTCCAGGCCGGTCTTCAGGCCGCCATCGGTCTGCACCCGGACCTTGCCGCGCAGGTCGTTGCCGCGCAGGGTCTGGTGGGTTTCCGCCAGGCCCAGTTCCCAGGGCGAGCCGGCGTACTTGATCGAGGTGATCGGCGAGGCGCCGGTACCGCCGTCGTAGCCGGAGATGGTGATCAGGTCCGCATAGGCCTTGGCCACGCCGGCGGCGATGGTGCCGACGCCCGGCTCGGATACCAGCTTCACCGATACCAGCGCCTGCGGGTTGACCTGCTTGAGGTCGAAGATCAGCTGCGCCAGGTCTTCGATGGAGTAGATGTCGTGGTGCGGCGGCGGCGAGATCAGGGTCACGCCGGGCACCGCATAGCGCAGGCGGGCGATCAGGCCGTTGACCTTGCCGCCCGGCAACTGGCCGCCCTCGCCGGGCTTGGCGCCCTGGGCCACCTTGATCTGCAGGACCTCGGCGTTGACCAGGTATTCCGGGGTCACGCCGAAGCGGCCGGTAGCCACCTGCTTGATCTTCGAACTCTTCAGCGTGCCGTAGCGCGCCGGGTCCTCGCCGCCCTCGCCGGAGTTGGAGCGACCGCCCAGGGTGTTCATCGCCTCGGCCAGCGCCTCGTGGGCCTCCGGCGACAGCGCGCCGAGGGAAATCCCGGCGGCATCGAAGCGCTTGAAGATGGCTTCCAGCGGCTCCACCTCGTCGAGCGCCAGCGGCTGCGCGGCGGTCTTCACCTGCAACAGGTCGCGGATCATCGACACTGGGCGCTGGTCCACCAGCGCGGTGTATTCCTTGAACTTCTCGTAGTCGCCCTGCTGCACGGCAGCCTGCAGGGTATTCACCACATCCGGGTTGTAGGCGTGGTATTCGCCGCCATAGACGAACTTCAGCAAGCCGCCCTGCTGGATCGGCTTGCGGTTGCTCCAGGCCTCGGCGGCCAGGAGCTTCTGCTCGTTCTCGATATCGACGAAGCGCGCGCCCTGGATGCGGCTGGCGACTCCGGTGAAGCACAGGTCGGTGACCTCGTCGGACAGGCCCACCGCCTCGAACAGCTGCGCGCCACGGTAGGACGCGACGGTGGAGATGCCCATCTTCGAGAGAATCTTCATCAGGCCCTTGGAGATCCCCTTGCGGTAGTACTTGAACACCTCGTAGAGGTCGCCCAGCACTTCACCGGTGCGGATCAGGTCGGCCAGCACCTCGTAGGCGAGGAACGGATAGACCGCCGAGGCGCCGAAGCCGATCAGCACCGCGAAATGGTGCGGATCGCGGGCGGTGGCGGTCTCCACCAGGATGTTGGAGTCGCAGCGCAGCCCGGTCTGCACCAGGCGGTGATGCACCGCACCGACGGCCAGGGCAGCATGCACCGGCAGTTTGCCGGGAGCGATATGGCGGTCGCTGAGGATCAGCAGCACCTTGCCGCCGCGCACGGCCTCCTCGGCCTGGTCGGCGATGTTGCGCACCGCGGCCTCCAGGCCCATCGACTCGTCGTAGTTGAGGTCGATGAAGTGGCGGTCGAAGCCCGGGCGGTCCAGGGTCATGATGGTCCGCCACTTCGCCGGCGAGATCACCGGAGTGGTGAGGATCGCCTGGTTGGCATGGTGCGGGGCTTCCTCGAAGATGTTCTGCTCGACGCCCAGGCAGGTTTCCAGGGACATCACGATGGCTTCGCGCAGCGGGTCGATCGGCGGGTTGGTGACCTGGGCGAATTGCTGGCGGAAGTAATCGTACGGAGAGCGGATGCGCCGGGAGAGGATCGCCATCGGCGTATCGTCGCCCATGGAGCCCACCGCTTCCTGGCCCTGCTCGCCGAGCGGACGCAGCACCTGGTCACGCTCCTCGAAGGTGACCTGGAACATCTTCATGAATTGCTTGAGCTGGTCGGCGTCGTAGCTGGCCACGCCATGGTCGTCGTCCAGGGTCGCCTGGATGCGCAGGGCATTCTGCCGCAGCCACTGCTTGTAGGGATGGCGCGACTTCAGGCGGTTGTCGATGTCGTCGCTGTGCAGGACCTGGCCGGTCTCGGTGTCCACCGCGAGGATCTGCCCCGGGCCGACGCGACCCTTGGCGATGACGTCCTCGGGCTTGTAGTCCCAGACGCCGATTTCCGAGGCCAGGGTGATGTAGCCGTTCTTCGTGGTGACCCAGCGCGACGGGCGCAGGCCATTGCGGTCGAGCAGGCAGACGGCATAGCGACCGTCGGTCAGCACGACGCCGGCGGGGCCATCCCAGGGCTCCATGTGCAGCGAGTTGTACTCGTAGAACGCGCGCAGGTCGGCGTCCATGGTTTCGACGTTCTGCCAGGCCGGCGGGATGATCATGCGCAGGCCGCGGAACAGGTCCATGCCGCCGGTGACCATCAGTTCGAGCATGTTGTCCATGCTCGACGAGTCGGAGCCGACGCGGTTCACCAGCGGGCCTAGCTCTTCCAGGTCGGGGATCAGTTCGTTGGTGAACTTGGTCCGCCGCGCCTGGGCCCAGTTGCGGTTGCCGGTGATGGTGTTGATCTCGCCGTTGTGGGCGAGGAAGCGGAAAGGCTGCGCCAGCGGCCATTTCGGCAGGGTGTTGGTGGAGAAGCGCTGGTGGAATACGCAGATCGCGGTCTGCAGGCGCTCGTCGCCAAGGTCCGGATAGAAGGCGGCCAGGTCGGCCGGCATCATCAGGCCCTTGTAGATGATGGTCTTGTGCGAAAAGCTGCAGATGTAGTGGTCGCTGTCGGCGGCGTTGGCCACCGACGAGCGGCGCCGTGCGCTGAACAGCTTGATGGCGAAGTCCTGGTCGCTCAGGCCGGCGCCGCCGATGAACACCTGTTCGATCTGCGGCAGGCGCTCCAGCGCCAGGCGGCCGAGAACGCTGGTATCGATCGGCACCTTGCGCCAGCCGACCAGCTCCAGTCCGGCGGCGACGATCTCGCGATTCATGTTCTCGCGTGCCGCCTCGGCTTTCACCGGGTCCTGGTTGAAGAACACCATGCCCACCGCGTATTGCTCGGGCAGGTCGACAGAAAAGGCTTCCCTGGCGACGGCACGCAGGAACAGGTCGGGCTTCTGGATCAGCAGCCCGCAGCCGTCCCCGGTCTTGCCATCGGCATTGATCCCACCGCGGTGGGTCATGCAGGTCAGTGCTTCGATTGCGGTTTGCAGAAGTTGATGGCTCGGCTCGCCCTGCATATGGGCGATCAGGCCAAATCCGCAGTTATCCTTGAACGTTTCAGGATGGTACAGACCTGCTTTCATAAGGAACTCTCACCGGCAAAACTTTTTTAGTCATCTACTTCGCCTGTCACCCGCTCATGCGGCGAGTTTTCGACAGGCAAAGGGAGGCCATTGTACATAGGTGCACAAGGCCTCACAAATTTTGCGGCGAGAAAATGAAATTCAATGTCGCCAAAATGAAAGACGAAACCCGCCGGTCATGCTAACGACTAGCGAGTTTCGTCAAGAGGCGACGGCAGGTCGGATCAATGCGCCTGGCCGATCTCCTGCTGGATGCTGGCGAAGGTACGCGGCCACGGCTTGCCGGCCTGCACCTTGGACGGCAGTTTTTTCACTGCGGCCAGGGCGGCGGCACGGTTCGGGAAGCTGCCATAGGTGACGACGTAGAACGGCTTGCCTTGCAGGGTTTTCTTGAAGTAGCGGAAATCGCCGCCGCCCTGCTGGCGAATGAACGCCTGGGCATTGGCTTCGGAGCCGGTACCGAGGATCTGCAGGGCGAAGTTACCACCAGACTGGTTGCGATACCACTGACTTCCCGCACCGCCACCGCTGGCCGGCTTGGCGGCCGGAGCCGGGGCCGGCTTCGCCGCGGCGGTGGTGGCCGGCTTGCTCGCCGCCGGCTTGGCCGGAGCCGGGGCCGGCTTGCTGGCCGGGGCGCTGGCGACCGGCGCGGCCGGTGCCGGGGTCTGCGCCGGAGTCGGGGTCGCCGCAGGCGCGGTCGGTTCGGTCGGCGCCGGCGGCACCGGATGCATCGGCGTGACGCCGTTGTTGGCCAGCGGCGTCACCGGAGGAGCCGAGCTGGAAACGGTAGGCGGCACCGCGGCGGACGGCAGGCCGCCTTCGTCGTCGCCACCTTGCCCGGCGGCCTGGGCCAGCGGCTCGCGAATGACCGGCTGCGACTCGCCGACCAACGGTAGCGGCAACGGCTGGCTGGAGCCGTTGAACTCCACGGCCGGGCCGCTGCCCGGCTGCTGGGCCTGGGCCGGCGTACCACCATTCATGGACAATTCGGTAGAGGCGGTCTGCGGCGCCTCCGGCTTGCTCTTGCCTTGCATGAACCAGGCGGCGATCACGCCGATGGCCACGACCGCAAGAATCACCAGATGCTTCTTGGGCAAGTTGAAAGACCCTCCGGTTGCCTTGCGCGCTGCGCCACGATTGGCCAGCATCGCTTCGATCAGGGCATCGCGGGCGACCTGGTTGATCGCTCCCGGCCAGCCTTCCGACTGCTCGTGGATGTCCACCAGCAGGTCATTGGAAATCAGCTCGATGCCCTGCCCGGCGCCCTCGAGACGCTGGGCCAGGTAGTCGCGGGTTTCCTCTTCGCTGTATGGCTGCAATTCGATGGCATGGAAGCGCTCCTCACCCTCGGAAAACACCTCCAGGCGCGGCAGCAACGACGGCTCACCGAACAGGAATACATGCAGGCGTCCCTCGTTGGTGCCGGAAGCCAGCAGCAACAGCACTTCCAGCGCGCTGTCCTGGAGCTGTTCGGCATCGTCCACCATCAGGTAGACGTCCTGCCCGGTGATCGCCAGCTGCGCCACCTTGGTCAGGATCGCCTCCAGGCTCGCCTGGTTGATGCTCAGGCCCTGCGCCACCTGGCGCAGCAACGAAGTCTCGTCGGCGGCGGTGCGCGCCGAGATCACCACGCTGAGGACCGCATCCTTGTTGGTGCTGGCCACCAGCGCCTGGCGCAGCAGGGTCTTGCCGCTGCCCAGGGGCCCGGTGACCAGCAGCAGGAGCTGGCTGTAGCGGGCCAGATGGTGCAACTGGCCGAGCACCGGCTTGCGCTGCGCCGGGAAGAACTTGAAACCCGGAACGCGCGGCGCGAACGGGTCGTGACTGAATTGGTAGTGGCCCAGGAAGGCCTCATCGGCATGCAAGCTGGTCATGGGACCTCATTCATCTCCAAGCTGGTCGGCCAAGGCCCGATAGTCGGTGCGCAGGGTCGCGTCCAAGATCTCACGGGGAAAATCGCCGGTGACCACGGCATTCCCCAGTCCTTGCAGCAAAACCAGACGCAGGCGGCCATCGAGCACCTTCTTGTCGACGGCCATGTGTTCCATAAAATCTTCCGCCGTCATCTCGGCCGGCGGTACCACGGGCAGGCCAGCCCGGCGCAGCAGGCGGGTACCGCGATCGCGCTCGGCGGCGCTCAGCCAACCCAACCGATGCGACATCTCGAGTGCCATCACGGTTCCCGCCCCTACCGCTTCGCCGTGCAACCAGACGCCGTAACCCTGCTGGGTCTCGATCGCGTGACCGAAGGTATGGCCGAGGTTCAGCGTGGCACGCACGCCCGACTCGCGCTCGTCGGCGCCCACCACGCGGGCCTTCGCCGCGCAAGAGCGCTCGATGGCCTCGGTGACAACGGTCGGCTCCAGTGCCAGCAAGGCATCCATGTGCTCTTCCAGCCAGGTGATGAACGGTTCGTCGCAAATGAAACCGTACTTGATCACCTCCGCCAGCCCGGCGGACAGCTCGCGGGACGGCAGCGTCTTCAGCGACGCGGTGTCGATGACCACCGCCTGGGGCTGGTAGAACGCACCGATCATATTCTTGCCCAACGGATGGTTGATCCCGGTCTTGCCGCCCACCGAGGAGTCGACCTGGGACAACAGGGTGGTCGGCACCTGGATGAAGTTGACCCCACGCTGGTAGCAGGCCGCGGCGAAACCGGCCATGTCACCGATGACGCCGCCGCCCAGGGCGATCAGGGTAGTCTTGCGGTCATGCCGCTCCTTCAGCAGAGCATCGAAGATCAGTTGCAGGGTTTCCCACTGCTTGTAGGCCTCGCCGTCGGGCAGCACCACAGGGGTGACATCGTGGCCTTGCAGTGCCTTGAGCAGGGTTTCCAGATAGAGAGGAGCGACCGTTTCGTTGCTGATCACCGCGACCCGGCGACCGACGATATGCGGCGCGAACCAGCGGGCGTCGCCCAGCAGGTTTTCACCGATGTAAATGGGATAGCTACGCTCGCCTAGATCGACGTGAAGTGTGCGCATGAGGCCCCCAGACAGGAAAGGGCAATAGGATAACGCAATTCGCCGCGCCTCAGCGGGGCGGCAACTTGCGCAGGCGTTCGAGAATTTCCTGGACGACCAGACGCGGCGGCCTTTCGTCGGTCTCCACCACCACATCGGCGATTTCGCGGTAGAGCGGATCGCGCAGCGCCATCAGGTCGCGGAGGATCTGTCCCGGGTTGGGCTTCTGCAACAAGGGGCGGTTGCGGTCCCGCGCCGTGCGCGCGATCTGGTGCTCGACCGAGGCATGCAGGTACACAACCCGGCCACCGGCGCGCAGCACCTGGCGGTTACCGTCGCGCATCACCGCCCCGCCGCCGGTGGCGATCACCATGCCGTCGGCGGCGCAGAGTTCGGTGAGCATGGCCTGCTCGCGCTCGCGGAAACCGACCTCGCCCTCGACATCGAAGATCCATGGGATATTCGCGCCGCACCGCTGTTCGATCTCCTTGTCGGAGTCCTTGAACGCGAGATGCAGCTCCTTGGCGAGCAGGCGCCCGATGGTGCTCTTTCCAGCACCCATCGGGCCGACGAGGATCAGGTTGACCACGTTGTTCGATATCAGCGACCGATTGCGATGGCCTGATTATTCATGATCCGCGGTGTCAGGAAAACCAGAAGTTCGTTTTTCACGTCCGAGACCGTATCGCGCCGGAACAGCCGCCCCAGGTAAGGCAGGTCGCCGAGGAACGGCACCTTGTCCACCGACTTGCTCTGGGTGTTGCTGAACACGCCGCCGATGACGATGGTCTCGCCGTCGTTGACCAGGATCTTGGCGTTCACCTCGTTCTTGTTGATCGGCGGTACGCCGTTCAGTGCGCGATCGAAGTCCGGCGCATCCTTGGTCACCTTCACTTCGACGATGATCCGGTTGTCCGGGGTGATCTGCGGGGTCACCTCGAGGGACAGCGCGGCCTCCTTGAACGAGGTGCTGGTAGCGCCACTGGAGCTGGCCTCCTGGTAGGGTACTTCCTGGCCCTTGAGGATCTTCGCGGTTTCCTTGTCCGAGGTCACGACCTTGGGCTGGGAGACGATCTCGCCGTTGCCGGTCTTTTCCATCGCCGACAGTTGCAGGTCGAGGATGATATTGTCGGTGATGAAGCCGATGCCGATTCCGGAGGTGGCATCCTTGGCGCCGATGTCGACGAACGGCGACGGCGACTTGCTGGTTCCCGTGGTGGGGAAAGTACAGTTGCCGGCGATCGGGCCGCAGTTCATGCCGTCCTCGTCCTTGATCCCGATATTGCCGTCCTTGCCGTAGCCTCTCCAGTTGCCCTTGTGATAAGCGCCGCCCCAGCGCACACCGAGACTCTTGTCGTAACCGACGTTGGCCTCGACGATGCGTGCCTCGATCATCACCTGGCGCACCGGAATATCCAGCTGCGAAACGATCCGCCGCAGTTCGTCCAGTCGCTCCTGGGGCTGATAGGCGATGATGCTGTTGGTGCGGTCGTCGACGGTGATCGAGCCGCGCCCGCCTTCCTTGCCTTCCTGGCCACCATCGCTGGTCACCGACTGGAACAGCTTGGCGATGTCCGCGGCCTTGGCGTAGTTCACCTGGATCAGTTCCCGGCGCAGTGGCGCCAACTCGGCGATCTGCTTCTGCGCTTCCAGCTCCTGGCGCTCACGGGCGGCGATCTCGTCGGCCGGGGCCACCAGCAGTACGTTGCCGAGCTTGCGCTTGTCCAGGCCCTTGGTCTTCAGTACCAGGTCCAGCGCCTGGTCCCACGGCACGTTCTGCAGGCGCAGGGTGATATTGCCCTGCACGGTATCCGAGGCCACCAGATTCAGGTCGGTGAAGTCGGCGATCAGTTGCAGTACCGAACGCACGTCGATGTCCTGGAAGTTCAGCGACAGTTTCTCGCCGGTATAGGCGAAATTGTCCTTCTTGCGCCGCTCGGCATCTTCCGTGGTCATCGGCTTGATGCTGACGGTCAGGCGATTGTCGGTCTGGTAGACCAGATAGTCGTAGAGCCCGCTCGGCTCGATGGTGATGCTGGTACGGTCGGATTGCGCGCTGGCGTTGACGAACTGCACCGGCGTGGCGAAGTCCTTGACGTCCAGGCGAACCCGCAGCGCATCCGGCAGCTGGGTCTTGGCGAAGTCCAGGCGGATCTTGCCGCCCTGCTCCTGGATATCCGGGCTCAAGGTCGGGTCGGACAGGTCGATGACCACGTTGCCCTCGCCCTTTTCGCCACGCTGGAAATCGATGTTGCGAATGGCACGACCCGCCGGCACGTACGGCTTGGGCTTGATCGGCTGGGCATAGCTGGCCGGAGCCGGGCTAGCCTTGACCGGAGCGGCGGAAGCGACGCTGGCGCCGGCCGGCGAATTGCCGACCACCACGAAGAGGTTGTTGCCTTCCACCCGGGTGGTGTAGGACGACAACGTGGTCAGGTTGATGATCAACCGTGTGCGATCCTTCGCCTCGACCACCGTGACGCTGCGCGTATTGCCCACGCTCAGCTCCCGGTTCTTGGTGCCGAGCTTGTTCTGTACCCCCGGCAGATCGAGGGCGATTCGCGCCGGCTGCTCGATGGTATAGCCACGCGGCGCGGCGACGGGCTCGTCGAACTGCAGCTTTAGCTCGACCCGGTCGCCAGGCAATGCCGCCACGTCGAGTTTCTCCAGGTCCGCGGCGAGCAATGCCGGCGCGAACATGGCGGCCAGCAAAGCGATCCCGAGGCGCGAGAGGCCACTGTTCATCGTCCGACTCCGTTGTACAGACTGCTGTTGGTTATGCATGTTTTTCCCCGCCCTCAGGAGCGTTCCTTGAGAGTCAGGCTGCGCGGACGCTCCAGCCAGTTCCCCTCTCCGTCAGGAACGATTTCGATCACGTCTATTTTTCCTTCGCTGATGCCGACGACCTTGCCGTCGTTGCGCCCCAGGTAGTCCCCGACCCTCACCCGGTGCACGCCACCCGCGCCCTTCACCAGGGCGAAGGTGCCCTGGGCGTTGGACAGGGTGCCGACCATCTCGAAGGTCTCGATGTTGAAGCCTTCCAGGAACTGCTTGACCCGCGTCTCGTCGGGCTTGATCACCTTGTTGCCCTTCTGCCGCACGGTCAGGTCGATCTTCACCGGCGGCTGGAACGGGCTGCGTAGCGACGCGGCGCTATAGGTGAAGGCCTCGTACGGCTGGAACTTCGGCAACGGCTCGATAGTGCCCTTGGGCCGGGCGCGAACCTCGTCCATGTAGGACTGCAGATCGGCGAAATCGGAACCGCCGCCGCATCCGGCCAGGCTGGCGAGCAGCAGGCTGCTCAGAATCAGGCGGGCTCTCATTTCTTCAGCCCCTTGTCGTTGTAGCGATAGGTCTTGGCCAGGATGCTCATGCGCAGCTTGGACGTGCTGCCGGGCGCGACCGGCTTGATCTCGAAGTCATGCAGGGTGACGATCCGCGGCAGGCTGGACACGCCGCTGACGAAGGTCGCCAGGTCGTGGTAGCCGCCGACCACGCTGATCTGGATCGGCAGCTCGATGTAGAACTGCTGGGCAACCTCGGGAAGCAGCTTGATTTCCTCGAACTCCAGGCCGCTGCCCAGGCCGGTACGAGTGATGTCCTCGAGCAGCCCGGGTACCTCGGTGTCGCTGGGCAACTGCCGCAGCAAGGCGCCAAAGGACTCTTCCATCTCCTTCATCTGTGCCTTGTAGGCTTCCAGGTTCGCGGCCTGGAAGGCCTTGGTGGAGAACTGCTGCTTGAGCGTCTCCTCTTCCGCGGCCTGCTGTTCGAGCTGAGCCTGCATGTCACTCAGATGGAAGTTGTAGCCCAGCGCCAGGACCGCCGCGGTCAGCAGCACGCAGACGATGACCTTGACCGCCGCCGGCCAGGAACCGATGTTGTTCAGGTCGAGATCGTTGATATCGATCTTGCGCAGACTTTCCAGGGAACTGGCCAGACTCATTTCTTGGCTCCTTGCGCAACCCCATGCTTCGCCTTGGCGTCTTCCTCGCCGGGCTGCGTCTGCTGCACGGTCAGTTGGAACACGTTGGCCTGGTCCACCGCGCCCTGGGTCACCGCCTTGACCTCGTTCAGGGTCGGGGCGGTCAGCCACTCGGACGCGTCCATGTTGCGCATGAGATTGGAAACGCGGTTGTTGGACTCGGCCGCGCCGGCGATGGCGATGTTCTTGCCGGTCATCTTCAGGTCGGTGAAATACACGCCGTCGGGCAAGGTCCGCACGAGCTGGTCGAACACCCGTCCGATGATGGGACGGTTGCCCTGCAGGTCCTGGATGATCTTCATCCGCTCGAGCAATTGCTGGCGCCGCGACTTCAGTTCGCTGATTTCCTTGATCCGGGCGTCGAGTACGACGATTTCCTTGCGCAGGAAGTCGTTGCGGGCGTTCTGGTTCTCGATGGCCGCGGTGAAGTACTGGTCGCCAAGGAATACCAGTGCAGCCGATGCCACCAGGACGCCGCCAAGAATCACCAGGAACTGCTGCTTGCGCTGCTCGCGCAGCTCTTCGCGCCAGGGTAGAAGGTTGATCCGTGCCATCAGTCGAAACTCCTCAACGCCAGGCCGCAGGCGATCATCAACGCCGGAGCGTCGCTGGCCAGGGCGCCGGCATTCACCTTGCCGTTCAGCGCCATGTCGGCGAACGGGTTGGCGACCAGGGTCGGGGTGCCGATCTTCTGCTGGATCAACCGATCGAGATCCTGGATAGACGCCGTACCGCCCGCCAGGACGATGTAGTCGACGTCGTTGAACTGTCCGGCGGCGAAGAAGAACTGCAGCGAGCGGGAAACCTGCTGCACCACGGCGTCCTTGAACGGACGCAGAACTTCGCTGTCGTAGTCATCCGGAAGACCGCCCTGCTTCTTGGCGAGACCGGCTTCCTCCACCGAGAGTCCGTAACGCCGCTGGATCTCCTCGGTGAGCTGGCGACCGCCGAACAGCTGTTCGCGGGTATAGATGGTGCGTCCGTTGTGCAGGACGCTCAGGGTGGTCATGGTCGCGCCGATGTCCACTACCGCCACGGTCAACTGGTCGGTGTCGGCACCCAGCTGGCTGCTCAGCAGCGCATAGGAGCGCTCCAGCGCGTAGGCCTCGACGTCGACCACCTTGGCGGTCAGGCCGGCCAGCGCCAGGGCCGCTTCGCGAACCTCGACGTTTTCTTTCCGACAGGCGGCCAGGAGTACGTCCACGCGCTCGGGATTGCGCGCGGAGAGCCCCTGGACCTCGAAGTCGATGGCGACTTCCTCCAGCGGATAGGGGATGTACTGGTCGGCCTCGATCTTCAGCTGGTTTTCCAGTTCATCCTCGGAAAGCCCGGCCTCCATCTCGATGGTCTTGGTGATCACCGCCGAACCGGCGACGGCGACCACGGCCGACTTCAGGTTGGTTTTCGCCTTGACCAGCACCCGTGACAACGCCTGGCCGACCCCTTCCAGCTCGACGATGTTCTTTTCCACGACTGCATTCGGCGGAAGCGGCTCGACGGCATAGGCCTCCACTTTGTAGCGGCCTCCGGAGCGGCTCAACTCAAGGAGCTTTACCGAGGTCGAGCTGATGTCGATCCCCAGCAAGGTGTTCGCTTTCTTCTTTATGAGCCCTAGCACGACCAATTCCCTATTAGCGTTCAATACTTACGAACGATTCTTCTTTTTTCACATTAGATACCAGAGCCGAAGGCCAGGCAAATGGCTAGGTCACAGAAAAATTGCTTATAATGTGAACAGCTTTTGCCTTTTTCCTGTCCTATTCGCTTAACTCTTTCTTTTTCCTGGAAATCCGAATCTACCCATGCGCCTGCTGAAGTTCCTGTGGTGGACTTGCGTCACCCTGATTTGTGGAGTGCTGCTCAGTTTCAGCGGCGCCTATCTCTATCTGAGTCCCAGCCTGCCCTCGGTGGAAGCTCTGCGTAACGTCCAGCTGCAGATCCCCCTCAAGGTCTACAGCGAGGACGGCAAGCTCATCTCCGAGTTCGGCGAGATGCGCCGGACGCCGATCCGCTTCGCCGACATCCCGCAGGACTTCATCCATGCCCTGCTGTCCGCCGAGGACGACAATTTCGCCAACCATTATGGCGTCGATGTGAAAAGCCTAATGCGCGCCGCCGCGCAATTATTGAAAAGCGGTCACATCCAGACTGGCGGCAGCACCATCACCATGCAGGTAGCGAAGAACTACTTCCTTACCAATGAAAGAAGCTTCTCGCGAAAGATCAATGAAATCCTCCTGGCCCTGCAGATCGAGCGACAGCTGACCAAGGACGAGATCCTCGAGCTCTACGTCAACAAGATCTACCTGGGCAACCGTGCCTATGGCATCGAGGCTGCCGCACAGGTCTATTACGGCAAGCCGATCAAAGACTTGAGCCTGGCCGAGATGGCGATGATCGCCGGCCTGCCGAAAGCGCCCTCGCGCTACAACCCGCTGGTCAACCCGACCCGCAGTACGGAGCGGCGCAACTGGATCCTCGAGCGCATGCTCAAGCTCGGCTTCATCGACCAGCAACGCTACCAGGCCGCCGTCGAGGAGCCGATCAACGCCTCCTACCACGTGCAGACCCCCGAACTGAATGCGCCCTACATCGCCGAGATGGCCCGTGCCGAGATGGTCGGCCGCTACGGCAGCGAGGCCTATACCGAGGGCTACAAGGTCATCACCACGGTCCGCAGCGACCTGCAGAACGCCGCCAGCCAATCGGTCCGCGACGGCCTCATCGACTATGACCAGCGCCACGGCTACCGCGGCCCGGAGACCCGCCTGCCGGGCCAGACCCGCGACGCCTGGCTCAAGCACCTGGGCCAGCAGCGCAGCATCGGCGGCCTGGAGCCGGCGATCGTCACCCAGGTGGAAAAGAGCGGGATCATGGTGATGACCCGCGACGGCAAGGAAGAAGCCGTGACCTGGGACAGCATGAAATGGGCACACCCCTTCCTCAGCAACAACAGCATGGGCCCGATGCCGCGCCAGCCCGCCGACGTGGCCCAGGCCGGCGACCAGATCCGCGTGCAGCGCCAGGAAGACGGCACCCTGCGCTTCGTACAGATTCCCGCCGCACAGAGCGCGCTGATCTCCCTCGACCCGAAGGACGGGGCGATCCGCTCGCTGGTCGGCGGCTTCTCCTTCGAGCAGAGCAACTACAACCGCGCGATCCAGGCCAAGCGCCAGCCGGGCTCCAGTTTCAAGCCGTTCATCTACAGCGCGGCCCTGGACAACGGCTTCACCGCCGCCAGCCTGGTCAACGATGCGCCGATCGTGTTCGTCGACGAGTACCTGGACAAGGTCTGGCGACCGAAGAACGACACCAATACCTTCCTCGGCCCGATCCCGCTGCGCGAAGCCCTGTACAAGTCCCGCAACATGGTCTCGATCCGCGTCCTGCAGGGCCTGGGCATCGAGCGGGCGATCAGCTACATCACCAAGTTCGGCTTCCAGCGCGACGAACTGCCGCGCAACTTCTCCCTGGCCCTGGGTACCGCGACAGTCACACCGATGGAAATCGCCGGCGCCTGGAGCGTATTCGCCAACGGCGGCTACAAGGTCAATCCGTACGTCATCGAACGCATCGAGAGCCGCGACGGACAGGTGCTGTACCAGGCCAATCCGCCCCGCGTGCCGGTGGAAGAACAGGTCGCTGCGCCGGATGCGGAAGACGCCGGGAATCCTGGTGACCCCGAGCATCCGGAGAGCGCCGAAGGCGAAGGTTCGATCGAAGCCCAGCAAGTCGCCGCCAAGGCCCAGACCACCTTCGAGCCGACCCCGGCCGAGCGGATCATCGATGCCCGTACCGCCTATATCATGACCAGCATGCTGCAGGACGTGATCAAGCGCGGTACCGGGCGTCGCGCCCTGGCGCTGAAGCGCACCGACCTAGCCGGCAAGACCGGCACCACCAACGATTCCAAGGATGGCTGGTTCTCCGGCTACAACTCCGACTACGTGACCAGCGTCTGGGTCGGCTTCGACCAGCCGGAGACCCTGGGTCGCCGCGAGTACGGCGGTACCGTCGCGCTGCCGATCTGGATCAGGTACATGGGCTTCGCCCTCAAGGACAAGCCGATGCACACCATGGCCGAGCCGCCAGGCATCGTCAGCCTGCGCATCGACCCGGTGACCGGCCGTTCGGCCGCGCCGGGCACTCCCGGCGCCTATTTCGAGATGTTCAAGAACGAGGATACCCCGCCCTCGGTCAATGAACTGCCGCCAGGCAGCTTCCCTGGCAGCCCGCTGCCGGATGACGAAGGCGCGCCGATCGACCTGTTCTGAACCGGCCGGCGCCTGCGCTTCGTTGGCGACGACGGGAGCGCGAGGCGCAGGCAAAAAGAAACCCCGCCAAGGCGGGGTTTCTTTTTATCCGGCGGATCGATCGATCAGCCGTTGAAGACGTCGTCCACCGATTTCAGCGGATAGTTCTTCGGATACGGCAGGGTAGCCACGCCGGTCTCGATGGCAGCCTTGGCCACGGCATCGGAAACCACGGTGATCAGGCGCTTGTCCATCGGCTTCGGAATGATGTACTCGCGGCCGAATTCCAGCTTGTCCACGCCATAGGCGGCGCAGACGTCTTCCGGGACCGGCTGCTTGGCCAGGTCGCGCAGGGCCAGGGCGGCGGCGATCTTCATCTCTTCGTTGATGCGCGTGGCACGTACGTCCAGGGCACCACGGAAGATGAAGGGGAAACCGAGCACGTTGTTGACCTGGTTCGGATAGTCGGAACGACCGGTAGCCATGATCACGTCGTTACGGGTGGCATGGGCCAGTTCCGGCTTGATCTCCGGGTCCGGGTTCGAGCAGGCGAACACGATCGGGTTCGGCGCCATGCGCTTGAGGTCTTCCGGCTCCAGCAGGTTGGCGCCGGACAGGCCGACGAACACGTCGGCGCCCTCCAGGGCGTCGGCCAGGGTGCGCTTGTCGGTCTCGGTGGCGAACACCGACTTGTACTGGTTCAGGTCGTCGCGACCGGCGTGGATCACGCCCTTGCGGTCGATCATGTAGATGTTCTCGACCTTGGCGCCCATGCTCACCAGCAGCTTCATGCAGGAGATGGCGGCAGCGCCGGCGCCGAGGCAGACGATCTTCGCTTCTTCCAGCTTCTTGCCGGCCAGTTCCAGCGCGTTGAGCATGCCCGCCGCGGTAACGATGGCGGTGCCGTGCTGGTCATCGTGGAACACCGGGATGTCGCACTGTTCGATCAGCGCGCGCTCGATCTCGAAACACTCGGGAGCCTTGATGTCCTCGAGGTTGATACCGCCGAAGGTGATGGAAATACGCTTGACGGTATCGATGAAAGCCTGCGGGCTCTCGGCGTCGACCTCGATGTCGAACACGTCGATGCCGGCGAAGCGCTTGAACAGCACACCCTTGCCTTCCATCACCGGCTTGGAGGCCAGCGGGCCGAGGTTACCCAGGCCGAGAATCGCGGTGCCGTCGGAAATCACTGCCACCAGGTTGCCCTTGCCGGTGTACTGGTAGGCCAGCTCGGCATCGCGGGCGATTTCACGCACCGGCTCGGCGACACCCGGGCTGTAGGCCAGGGACAGGTCCCGGGCGGTAGCGGTGGGTTTGGTCAGCTCGACACTCAGTTTTCCCGGACGGGGTTGTGCGTGATATTCGAGGGCAGCGGTTTTAAGATCGGACATTTGGGCACTTCCGCTTTATTGCTTGTTGGACAGACGGGGCGACCGAGCATACGCAAGAAGACGACGCCCCACAAGATCGTCAGGACCCGGCTGTCAAGACCTCTAGCGTACGACTTTAAGCCAATCGCCCGGACGGGGTTCACCGCTCGGATAAAGGTCATTCAGCAGACGCAGACGAGCCACGGAGTCACTCAATGACCCCTCGCCGCCAGCCGCCAATTGCTCCAGCGTCTGCCCCGCCTTGACCTGCACCAGGTGCAGGCGTCGCGGCTGCGCCAGGGCCCGCTCCTTGTCGCGCAGCGGACGGAAGCTGCGGATCACGCTGAGGAAGCGGTCGTCCTGGGTCTCCAGGGAACCGACCTTGACCACGCCGACGAACAGGTAGGCGCGGTCGCCCTGGTAGATCACAGCAACCCGTCGCGCCGGGTTGCCTGGCACCACCGCCGTGTAGCCGTTCAGTCCTGCCTGCTTCAGCGACTCTTCCTGGGCCAGCCGTTGCCCGGCGTTCTTGCGCAGGAACTCCGCGGGCGTCAGGCGGGAATCATGGGGCACCAGCTTCATGCCGATGAACGACTGCTCGTCCGCCGGATAGCCAAGCAGGGCACTGGGCTGGTTGAGGATCTTCCAGCCCGCCGGATAGCTCAGGGTGAAGTCCAGCTCGGCATGGTAGAAGTTCTGCCCGCGACGCACCCCGGCCGATGCCGAGTCGCCGAACGGCATGCCTTCCAGATGGCGAAGAAAGACCTCGCGCCCCACTTCCTGCTGTCCGTTGGCCAGTTGCCGGGCCGGGCCGACCACTTCCTGCAGACGCCGGTCGTTGTCCGGATGGGTATCGAACAACCCGTGGTAGCCGCCGGCCTGTACCGCCTGGCCACTGCGCGCAGCCTCTTCGCGAGCGAAGTCCTCCTGGTTCTTCAGCACCCGCACCACCTGGATCATCGCCGTCGGATCGTAGCCGGCGCGGGCCAGGTACTGAGCGCCGAGACCATCGGCTTCCAGTTCCATGTCACGCCCGTAGCCGCGGACGAAGGCCGTGCCGAGCACGTTGGCCAGGTCGCCGGCGGCACCGACCCCGGTGCCGATCGCCACCGCCTGGCCAAGGATGTTCCAGGCGCTGGCCTGGCTCTGCTGGCGCACGCTGTGGCGCGCCGTGACGTGGCCGACCTCATGACCGAGCACCGCGGCCAGTTCGGCCTCGGAGCCAAGGTAGGCGATCAGTCCGCGATGGATATAGATGTAGCCGCCCGGCAGGGCGAAGGCGTTGATGTCCGGCGAATCGATGACGGTGAAATGATATTGCAGATTGCTGCGGTGGCTGCTGCGGGCGACCCGCTCGCCTACCCGTTGCACGTAGGCCTGGAGCTTTTCATCGTTGTAGCGGGGGAACTGCTTGAGGATTTCCTGGTTGTAGCGAGCGCCCATGCCGAGTTCCTGCTGCTCGCTCATCATCACGAAATCGCTCTTGCCGGTGGCCGGGTTCACCGCGCAGCCGCCCAGCGCGCCGACTCCCAGCAACAGCAGCAGGAGCCAGGCGGTCTTCATGGCAACCATTCCAGCATCGCCGGATCGGTCACCGACATCTGCCAGCGCGCCTTGCCGGCCGGCACAGCGCCACGGCGGGAACGATCGACCACCCAGCCACGCACTTCCAGCGAACGTCCCGCCATCTGCATCACCCGTTTCGCATCGAACGCCTTGAGCACCTTCGGCTCGATCCGCAGGACCAGCGGACCGTCCATCTCCAGCCAGATACCGCCCCGGTTGCGTTCGACCTCGAGCACCCGCCCGCGGACCACGGCGAAGCCGCTCTGCGCCAGTCGATCGAGCGAAAGCACCGGCGAACGCTTCCATACACCCAGATTAGCCGAACGCGCTGCACGTTCCGCCGCTTGCTGACAGGCCGTCAGCTCGGTGTTCGGCGCGACCGCCACCAGGTAGCCCAGGCCCTCGCCGAGCAGGCGCGCCTCGAGGTTGGCGCCGCTGGCATCGAACAGGTGCGCCAGGGTCCGCCCGTAGTGATCGCGGGCCTGGCGGCCCGGCTGCAGGGCGAGACGCCCGTCGCTGGCCGATACCAGCGCCTGCAGTCGCTGCTTCGCGGCTTCGGCGAAGGGCTCGGTGGTGCGACCGTTGTGCGCCAGCTCAGGCGCGTTGATACCGATCAGCCGCACGCTGCGGCCATCGCGCAGGCGCACGGTATCGCCGTCCACCACCCGCGCCACCTCGACGTTCTGCAAGGCGCCGGTAGGCCGGCAGGCCTCCGCCGCACCGGCGAAGGCGGAAACCACGGACATGAAAAAGGCGCCCACCAGGGACGCCTTTCTCGGTACAGCGACAAGTAGCATTGCGCGCGTTCGCGGCAAGCGGCTTACTTGGTGGCGCCGAATACGCCGAAACGCTGCTTGAAGCGGTCGATACGGCCGCCGGTGTCCAGCACCTTCTGCTTGCCGGTGTAGAACGGGTGGCATTCGGAGCACACGTCCAGATGGATCGGCTTGCACAGGGTGGAACGGGTCTTGATGACGTTACCGCAGCTGCAGGTAGCTTCGATAGCTTCGTAAGTCGGATGGATGTCCGCTTTCATGATTCAATCCTCGAGGCGTTGTGTGCCGCCACCCAGCGCGTTTACCAGGCACCGCACGTAATTAAGGGCGTGGATCATACCAGACCGATTCATCTATGCAAGCGACCCCGCCCGCCGGTCGTCTGCTAACATCGCCGGCCCAGTCCTCGTTTCCTTCATCCCCGGAAGCCGCTGAGTGTCAGACCTGATCCTACGCCTAGCCCTGCCTTCGCCACTCCGCCGCCTGTTCGACTACCGCGCGCCCCGCGGCATTCCGCGCAGCGCCCTACAGCCGGGGATTCGCCTGCTGCTGCCGTTCGGGCGCCGGGAGCTGGTTGGCGTTCTGATAGAGGTGACGGACCGTTCCGAAGTACCCGAAGACAAGCTCAAGCCTGCCCTCAGGGTACTCGACGCCAAGCCGCCGATGCCGGCGCACCTGCTCGAACTCTGTCGCTGGACCGCCCAGTACTACCAGCACAGCCTCGGCGACACCCTGTCCTGGGCGCTGCCCAACCTGTTGCGCCAGGGCGAGCCGGCCGAGGCGCGCCAGCAGCGCTTCTGGCATGCCACCGCGCAATCCAGCCTCGACGATCCGCGCCTGGCCCGGGCGCCGCGCCAGCGCCAGGCCCTGGCGATTCTCAAGCAGCATCCGCACGGGGTGTCCCATGAGTTGCTGAACCAGTTGCAGATAAACAAGGACAGCCTCGACCTGCTCAAGGAAAAAGGCTTGGTCGAACTGGAGGTGCGGCGCCACAGCACCCCGCCGCGCGAAGGCGGCTGGCTGGCCCAGGCGGAGTTGCCGCTGAACCCCGAGCAGCGCGCCGCCTTCGAGGCGGTTCGCGCCAGCCACGGCGGTTTCCATTGCTTCCTGCTGGCCGGGGTCACCGGCAGCGGCAAGACCGAGGTCTACCTGCAACTGATCCGCGAAACCCTGGCCGCAGGCCGCCAGGCCCTGGTGCTGATTCCCGAGATCAACCTGGGGCCGCAGACCCTGGCGCGTTTCGAACGCCGCTTCAACGCGCGCATCGCCCTGCTGCATTCGGCCCTGACCGACCGCGAGCGCCTCGACGCCTGGCTCGCCGCCCGGGATGGCGAGGCCGACATCGTCATCGGCACCCGTTCGGCACTGTTCACTCCATTGAAGCGGCCGGGACTGATCATCGTCGACGAGGAACACGACGCCTCCTATAAACAGCAGGACGGCCTGCGCTACCACGCCCGCGACCTGGCACTGGTACGCGCACGCCTGGAGAACGTGCCGATCCTGCTCGGTTCGGCCACGCCCGCCCTGGAAAGCCTGCACAACGCCCAGGCCGGCCGCTACGGCCTGCTGCGCCTGACCCAGCGCGCCGGTGGCGCGCACCCGCCGAAATTCATCCGCCTCGACGTGAAGAGCATGCCGCTCGACGCCGGCCTTTCCCGCCCGCTGCAACAGGCCATCGGCGATACCCTGGCGGCCGGCCAGCAGGTCCTGGTGTTCCTCAACCGCCGCGGCTTCGCTCCGACCCTGCTTTGCCACGACTGCGGCTGGATCAGCCAATGCCCGCGCTGCGACGCGCGGATGACCGTGCACCAGGGCAGCGGCGAGTTGCGCTGCCACCACTGCGACCACCGCCAGCGGCCGCCGATGAACTGCCCGCAGTGCGGCAAGCTCGACCTGCGTCCGGTAGGCGCCGGCACCGAGCGCGCCGAGGAACGCCTGCGGATTCTCTTCCCGAACCATCCGGTGCTGCGCATCGACCGCGACAGCACCTCGCGCAAGCACGCCATGCGCGACCTCTTCGCCACCATCAACAGCGGTGAGCCATGCATCCTGGTCGGCACCCAGATGCTCGCCAAGGGGCACCACTTCCCACGGGTCACCCTGGTGGCGATCCTCGATGCCGATGGCGGCCTGTTTTCCGCCGACTTCCGCGCCAGCGAACGCATGGCCCAGCAGATCGTCCAGGTCGCCGGCCGCGCAGGACGCGCCGAGGAGCCCGGACGGGTACTGATCCAGACCCACCTGGCCGATCACCCGCTGCTGGTCCAGCTCACCGAGGACGGCTACTTCGCCTTTGCCGAACAGGCCCTCAGCGAACGCCGCGCCGCCGGCCTGCCGCCCTTCGCCCACCTCGCCCTGCTGCGCGCCGAAGCGCACAAGCCGGGCCAGGCGGAAGCCTTCCTCGACAGCGCCTGCAGTGCCGCCGAGCAATTGCTCGAGCAGATGGGCGGACCGGAGGTGGAACTGCTCGGGCCGGTGCCCGCGCCCATGGAGCGGCGTGCCGGCAAGCACCGCGCGCAACTGCTGCTGCAGTGCATGAGCCGGGCGCCGCTGCATCGCCTGCTGACGCCCTGGCTGCAGAGCCTCGAACAGTTGCCCGGCGGGCGCCAGGTGCGCTGGTCGCTCGATATCGATCCGATCGACCTGTTCTGAGCGCCTTCCAGGAAGACGCCCCGCTTGACTGGGGTCAGCCGGAATCCGCGATGTCCGGCGCAAACTGTCGGCTAATCGCCGCAACGGTTGGCAACGCCTGTCCGCCCACGGATAATGCGCGGTTCTGAGCCTCGACCGGCCACCCCGCGCACATCGCGGGGAGTGAACTTCGGAGCGCCGCATCCGCCGGCCCTTCCCCTGCCCGACCGTCGCGCGCCGCCCCTCTGCCCGCGAGCACGGAGAAAAACGATGAAAGACACGATTCGCCAGCTGATCCAGCAAGCCCTCGACCAACTGACCGCGGACGGCACCCTGCCCGCCGGCCTGACCCCGGACATCCAGGTGGAGAACACCAAGGACCGTAGCCACGGCGATTTCGCCAGCAACATCGCCATGATGCTGGCCAAGCCGGCCGGGATGAAGCCGCGCGACCTGGCCGCCAGGCTGGTCGAGGCAATCCCCACCCACGAGCAACTGGCCAAGGTGGAGATCGCCGGCCCCGGCTTCCTCAACTTCTTCCAGGATCACGTCTGGCTCGCCGCCAGCCTCGACCGCGCACTCGCCGACGAACGTCTCGGCGTGCGCAAGGCAGGCCCGGCGCAGCGCGTGGTGATCGACCTGTCCTCGCCGAACCTGGCCAAGGAGATGCACGTCGGCCACCTGCGTTCGACCATCATCGGCGACGCCGTCGCGCGCGTCCTCGAGTTCCTCGGCGACACGGTGATCCGGCAGAACCATGTCGGCGACTGGGGCACCCAGTTCGGCATGCTGCTCGCCTACCTGGAAGAGCAACCGGTCGACGCCGAGGCCGAGCTGCACGACCTGGAGGTCTTCTACCGCGCGGCGAAGAAACGCTTCGACGAGTCTCCCGAATTCGCCGACCGCGCCCGCGAACTGGTAGTCAAGCTGCAGGCCGGCGACCCCGACTGCCTGCGCCTGTGGACCCGCTTCAACGAGATTTCCCTGTCGCACTGCCAGAAGGTCTACGACCGTCTCGGCGTGAAGCTGAGCATGGCCGACGTCATGGGCGAGAGCGCCTACAACGACGACCTCGCCCAGGTGGTCGCCGACCTGACCGCCAAGGGCCTGCTCACCGAAGACAACGGCGCGTTGTGCGTCTTCCTCGAAGAGTTCAAGAACGCCGAGGGCAATCCGCTCCCGGTGATCGTGCAGAAGGCCGGCGGCGGCTACCTCTACGCCACCACCGACCTCGCCGCCATGCGTTATCGGCACAACGTGCTGCACGCCGACCGCGTGCTGTACTTCGTCGACCAGCGCCAGGCCCTGCACTTCCAGCAGGTCTTCGAAGTGGCGCGGCGCGCCGGTTTCGTTCCGGCCGGCATGGAGCTGGAGCATATGGGCTTCGGCACCATGAACGGCGCCGACGGCCGTCCGTTCAAGACCCGCGACGGCGGTACGGTGAAGCTGATCGACCTGCTGGAAGAGGCCGAGAGCCGCGCCTATGCGCTGGTCAAGGAACGCAACGAGCAGCGCGCCGAGCGTGGCGAGGAGCCGTTCGACGAGGTCCAGCTGCGCGAGATCGGCCGGGTGGTGGGGATCGACTCGGTGAAGTACGCCGACCTGTCCAAGCACCGCACCAGCGACTACAGCTTCAACTTCGAACTGATGCTGAGCTTCGAAGGCAACACCGCACCCTACCTGCTCTACGCCTGCACCCGCGTGGCCAGCGTCTTCCGCAAGCTCGGCCAGGGCCGCGAGCAACTGGGCGGGAAGATCGTCCTCGAGCAGCCCCAGGAGCTGGCCCTGGCCGCACAGCTGGCGCAGTTCGGCGACCTGATCAACAACGTCGCGCTCAAGGGCGTGCCGCACCTGCTCTGCGCCTACCTGTACGAGTTGGCCGGGCTGTTCTCCAGCTTCTACGAGCATTGCCCGATCCTCACCGCCGAGGACCCGGCGCAGAAGGACAGCCGCCTGCGTCTCGCCGCGCTGACCGGCCGTACCCTGGAACAGGGCCTGGAGCTGCTCGGTCTGAAGACTCTGGAACGCATGTAATCGAACCCGCCCGAACAGGAGTCCGGGAACCCCCATGGCAAAGAAGAAACCCGCCCCCAAGCGCGGCGCCAGCCGCTACCAGGCGCCCGCCGCGAAGAACGGCGTTCCCGGCTGGGTCTGGCTGGTCGCCGGCCTGGCCATCGGCGGCTTCATCATGTTCCTGATGAAGCTCGAACCCGGGCGCAAGGACGTCCAGCGCGAACGCCCGGACGCCCAGCGCCCGGCCGCCGTGCAGGGCAAGCAGCCGCAGCAGAACGGCCAGGCCCAGCAGCCCGCGCAAACGCAGACGCCGGCCCAGGCCAAGCCGAAGTACGAGTTCTACACCCTGCTGCCGGAGTCCGAGGTCGTGGTGCCGCCGGAAGCGGTACCGGAGAAGGCCCCGCCGCCGCCCACCCCCGCCGAACTGGCCAAGGCCGACGAAGCGCGGGCCAAGGCCGCACTCGCCGGGCAGGTGCCACCGCCGCTGCCGAAAGCGGTGGTCGCCGCCAGCACGCAGTTCTTCCTGCAGGCCGGCTCGTTCCGCAAGCAGTCCGACGCCGACCGCGTGCGCGCGCAGATCATCCTGCTCGGGCAGTCGGTGAACGTCGAGGCCGGCAACGTCCGCGACGAGACCTGGTACCGGGTGATGGTCGGCCCGTTCAACAGCCGCGACCAGTTGTCCCAGGCGCAGAAGACACTGTCCTCCAACGGCTTCAGCAACCTGCTGTTACAGCAACGCAAGGCCCGCTGAACGCGGGCCACGCCGTGCGTTCCGACGCACGGCGGTGCGTGCGGTTGAAAAGCCGCGGATCGCCCCTATATCTCCCAGCATTCCGGGCATTCGGCCCCGCAGTGTGGAGATTTCCCCCTTGACCACCATCGTATCTGTCCGCCGCAACGGCAAAGTCGTCATGGGCGGCGACGGCCAGGTTTCCCTGGGCAACACCGTGATGAAAGGCAACGCCAAGAAGGTCCGGCGCCTGTATCACGGTCAGGTACTGGCCGGTTTCGCCGGCGCCACCGCCGATGCCTTCACCCTGTTCGAGCGCTTCGAGCAGCAACTGGAGAAACACCAGGGGCACCTGGTCCGCGCCGCCGTCGAACTGGCCAAGGACTGGCGCACCGACCGCTCCCTGAGCCGCCTCGAAGCCATGCTCGCGGTCGCCAACAAGGATGCCTCGCTGATCATCACCGGCAACGGCGACGTGGTCGAACCCGAACACGGCCTGATCGCCATGGGCTCCGGCGGCGGCTTCGCCCAGGCCGCGGCCCTGGCCCTGCTGCAGCACAACGCCGAGCTGAGCGCTCGGGAAGTCGCCGAGACCGCGCTGAACATCGCCGGCTCGATCTGCGTCTTCACCAACCAGAACCTGACCATCGAGGAGCTGGACAGCGCCGTCTGAAGCGCTCGTCCCCCGCTGGAGTAAACGAATGTCCATGACGCCCCGCGAGATCGTCCACGAACTCAACCGCCACATCATCGGCCAGGACGACGCCAAGCGCGCCGTCGCCATCGCCCTGCGCAACCGCTGGCGACGCATGCAACTGCCGGCCGAGCTGCGCGCCGAGGTAACACCGAAGAACATCCTCATGATCGGCCCCACCGGCGTCGGCAAGACCGAGATCGCCCGCCGCCTGGCGCGCCTGGCGAACGCGCCGTTCATCAAGGTCGAGGCGACCAAGTTCACCGAGGTCGGCTATGTCGGACGCGACGTCGAATCGATCATCCGCGATCTCGCCGACGCCGCGGTGAAGATGCTCCGCGAACAGGAGATCCAGAAGGTCAAGTATCGCGCCGAGGACGCCGCCGAAGAGCGCATCCTCGATGCCCTGCTGCCGGCCGCGCGTCCCGCCATGGGCTTCGGCGACGAGCCGGCACGCGAGGACAGCAACACCCGCCAGCTGTTCCGCAAGCGCCTGCGCGAAGGCCAGCTGGACGACAAGGAAATCGACATCGAGGTGGCCGACAACCCGGCCGGCGTGGAGATCATGGCCCCGCCCGGCATGGAGGAGATGACCAACCAGTTGCAGAACCTGTTCTCCGGCATGAGCAAGGGCAAGAAGAAGACCCGCAAGCTGAAGGTCGCCGAGGCCCTGAAGCTGATCCGCGACGAAGAGGCGGTGCGCCTGGTCAACGAGGAAGAGCTCAAGGCACGCGCCCTGGAGGCGGTCGAGCAGCACGGCATCGTCTTCATCGACGAGATCGACAAGATCGCCAAGCGCGCCAACGCCGGCGGCGCCGACGTCTCCCGCGAGGGCGTACAGCGCGACCTGCTGCCGCTGATCGAGGGCTGCACGGTGAACACCAAGCTGGGCATGGTCAAGACCGACCACATCCTGTTCATCGCCTCCGGCGCCTTCCACCTGAGCAAGCCGAGCGACCTGGTTCCCGAGCTGCAGGGCCGCCTGCCGATCCGCGTGGAGCTCAAGGCCCTCAGTCCGAACGATTTCGAGCGCATCCTCACCGAGCCGCATGCCTCGCTCACCGAGCAGTACCGCGAGTTGCTGAAGACCGAGGGGCTGGCCATCGAGTTCGCCGAGGACGGCATCAAGCGCCTTGCCGAGATCGCCTGGCAGGTCAACGAGAAGACCGAGAACATCGGTGCCCGCCGCCTGCATACGCTGCTCGAGCGGCTGCTGGAAGAGGTCTCGTTCAGCGCCGCCGACCTGGCCAGCGAGCATAGCGACAAGCCGATCCTGATCGATGCCGGCTACGTCAACAGCCACCTCGGCGAGCTGGCCGAGGACGAGGACCTGTCCCGCTACATCCTTTGACCACCGCCGCCGCCACGGCCAACACCGTGGCGGCGGGCCGCGCGGTCCCGAACCGGGGTATCCTTGTACTCCGCCCTTCCGCGAGTCCGATGCGATGCGTATCCCTTCCGCCATCCAGCTGCACAAAGCCTCGAAGACCCTGACCCTGCGCTACGGCGAGGATAGCTACGACCTGCCTGCCGAGTTCCTCCGCGTGCATTCGCCCTCGGCCGAGGTCCAGGGCCACGGCAACCCGGTATTGCAGTACGGCAAGCTGAACGTCGGCCTGGTCGGCGTCGAACCCGCCGGCCAGTACGCACTGAAGCTGAGCTTCGACGACGGCCACGACAGCGGCCTGTTCACCTGGGACTACCTGTACGAGCTGGCGACCCGCAAGGACCAGCTATGGGCCGACTACCTGGCGGAGCTGGCCAGCGCCGGCAAGTCGCGCGACCCCGACGAGTCGGTCGTCAAGCTGATGCTCTGAAGCGCCGGGCCGAGTGCCCCTTCGCGGCACACGGCATCCAGGCGATTTTTCTCCGCTGCCCCGAACGAGGGCACGTCATTTGCAACATTCGCCCCGCAGACTGCCAGGCCAGACATCCGGTCGGCGCGGTCGCCACGGCGAATGTCCTACCCTGCACGGCAGCAACGCTCTAGTCCGCAGGTCGGCCGCGCGCCGGGCCAGCCACGCCGGCCACCGATGCTTCTGCCAGCTTGCACGCCAGCGGAAACTCGCGTAACCAAGACGGTGCAGCCCCTTGTCCGGGTTCCCTTCCCTGACGTGCGTCCGCCCCGCCCTGAAACGTGCGGGTGGGCTGGTAGTCGAGCAGTAGCCGGCCGGACACCTGGTCCCCGGTTTCGTTGCGGTCCCCTGTTTCGCCTCGAACAATGGAGCGTTGCCGATGAGTCAGAAGAACAATAACGAGCTTCCCAAGCAAGCCGCGGAAAACACGCTGAACCTGAATCCGGTGATCGGCATCCGGGGCAAGGACCTGCTCACCTCCGCGCGCATGGTCCTGCTCCAGGCGGTGCGCCAGCCGCTGCACAGCGCCAGGCACGTGGCGCATTTCAGCCTGGAGCTGAAGAACGTCCTGCTCGGCCAGTCGGAGCTACGCCCAGGCGATGACGACCGACGCTTTTCCGATCCGGCCTGGAGCCAGAATCCGCTGTACAAGCGCTACATGCAGACCTACCTGGCCTGGCGCAAGGAGCTGCACAGCTGGATCAGCCACAGCGACCTGTCGCCGCAGGACATCAGTCGTGGCCAGTTCGTCATCAACCTGCTGACCGAGGCGATGTCGCCGACCAACAGCCTGAGCAACCCGGCGGCGGTCAAGCGCTTCTTCGAGACCGGCGGCAAGAGCCTGCTGGACGGCCTCGGCCACCTGGCCAAGGACCTGGTGAACAACGGCGGGATGCCGAGCCAGGTGGACATGGACGCCTTCGAGGTGGGCAAGAACCTGGCCACCACCGAGGGCGCCGTGGTGTTCCGCAACGACGTGCTGGAACTGATCCAGTACCGGCCGATCACCGAGTCGGTGCACGAACGCCCGCTGCTGGTGGTGCCGCCGCAGATCAACAAGTTCTACGTCTTCGACCTGTCGCCGGACAAGAGCCTGGCGCGCTTCTGCCTGCGCAACGGAGTGCAGACCTTCATCGTCAGTTGGCGCAACCCGACCAAGTCGCAGCGCGAATGGGGCCTGACCACCTATATCGAGGCGCTCAAGGAGGCCATCGAGGTAGTCCTGTCGATCACCGGCAGCAAGGACCTCAACCTCCTCGGCGCCTGCTCCGGCGGGATCACCACCGCGACCCTGGTCGGCCACTACGTGGCCAGCGGCGAGAAGAAGGTCAACGCCTTCACCCAACTGGTCAGCGTGCTCGACTTCGAACTGAATACCCAGGTCGCGCTGTTCGCCGACGAGAAGACTCTGGAGGCCGCCAAGCGTCGTTCCTACCAGTCCGGCGTGCTGGAGGGCAAGGACATGGCCAAGGTGTTCGCCTGGATGCGCCCCAACGACCTGATCTGGAACTACTGGGTCAACAACTACCTGCTCGGCAACCAGCCGCCGGCGTTCGACATCCTCTACTGGAACAACGACACCACGCGCCTGCCCGCCGCGCTGCACGGCGAGTTCGTCGAACTGTTCAAGAGCAACCCGCTGAACCGCCCCGGCGCCCTGGAGGTCTCCGGCACGCCCATCGACCTGAAGCAGGTGACTTGCGACTTCTACTGTGTCGCCGGTCTGAACGACCACATCACCCCCTGGGAGTCGTGCTACAAGTCGGCCAGGCTGCTGGGTGGCAAGTGCGAGTTCATCCTCTCCAACAGCGGTCACATCCAGAGCATCCTCAACCCACCGGGCAACCCCAAGGCACGCTTCATGACCAATCCGGAACTGCCCGCCGAGCCCAAGGCCTGGCTGGAACAGGCCGGCAAGCACGCCGACTCGTGGTGGTTGCACTGGCAGCAATGGCTGGCCGAACGCTCCGGCAAGACCCGCAAGGCGCCCGCCAACCTGGGCAACAAGACCTATCCGGCCGGCGAAGCCGCGCCCGGAACCTACGTGCATGAACGATGAAAAGCGACCAGCCTGAAGAACAGCCGCAGGAGCGATCCGCGGCCTCCGCCGACGAAACCCCGCCAGCGCCTCCGGCGCGGCCCCGTGCCGCGCGGAAGCCGGCCAGGCCCCGTATCGCCGAGCCCGCGGCTGCGCCGCCGAGGACCCCGAGCATGCCCCAGCCCTTCGTCTTCCGGACCATCGACCTCGACGGCCAGACCATCCGCACCGCAGTGCGGCCGGGCAAGGAAGGAAGCACTCCGCTGCTGATCTTCAACGGCATAGGCGCCAACCTGGAACTGGTGTTCCCCTTCGTCCAGGCGCTCGACCCGGAACTGGAGGTGATCGCCTTCGACGTTCCCGGCGTCGGCGGTTCCTCGACGCCCAGCGTGCCCTACCGCTTTCCCGGCCTGGCCAAGCTGGCGGCGCGGATGCTCGACTACCTGGACTACGGCCAGGTCAACGCGATCGGCGTGTCCTGGGGCGGCGCGCTGGCCCAGCAGTTCGCCCACGACTATCCGGAACGCTGCAAGAAGCTGATCCTCGCCGCCACTTCGGCTGGCGCGGTGATGGTGCCGGGCAAGCCGAAGGTACTGATGCGCATGGCCAGCCCGCGGCGCTACATCCAGCCCTCCTATGGCGTACACATCGCCCCGGACATCTACGGCGGGGCCTTCCGCCGCGACCCCAAGCTGGCCATGGCGCATGCCAGCAAGGTGCGTTCGTCGGGCAAGCTGGGCTACTACTGGCAACTGTTCGCCGGGCTCGGCTGGACCAGCATCCACTGGCTGCATAGGATCCGCCAGCCGACCCTGGTGCTGGCCGGCGACGACGACCCGATCATCCCGCTGATCAACATGCGTGTGCTGGCCTGGCGCATTCCCAACGCCGAACTGCACGTGATCGACGACGGCCACCTGTTCCTGGTGACCCGCGCCGAATCGGTGGCGCCGATCATCATGAAGTTCCTCGCCGAGGAGCGCCGCCGCGCCGTCATGCACCCTCGTCCGTTCCTGCCCAAGACCGGCTGAACTGCTGCACGGGCAACACCAGGGCAGCAGACACTGCTTCGTCATGGTGCAGGTGCATAGTCAATGTTCCGCAACGGCGCATGGCGCCTGGCTTCGCCGCGACAGCGCAAGCTCTGCGACGCCCCTCCCGGCGTTGTGGTACAGCGCTTGCTGCCCCACTGTCGGGCGGCATCCTCCCTGTTCAGGCAGGTGTGCGGTTCTGCCCCGGGTGAAACGGAATTCACAGGCTATAACTGAGTATTCCGAGCCAGGGGACGATCGCCCGTGGCATCCAGACTGTGGTCCTACGACGGAGTGTGGTCCATGCGAGAAAAGCAGGAATCGGGTAGCGTGCCGGTGCCCGCCGAGTTCATGAGTGCACAGAGCGCCATCGTCGGCCTGCGCGGCAAGGACCTGCTGACGACGGTCCGCAGCCTGGCTGTCCACGGCCTGCGCCAGCCGCTGCACAGTGCGCGGCACCTGGTCGCCTTCGGAGGCCAGTTGGGCAAGGTGCTGCTGGGCGACACCCTGCACCAGCCGAACCCACAGGACGCCCGCTTCCAGGATCCATCCTGGCGCCTCAATCCCTTCTACCGGCGCACCCTGCAGGCCTACCTGGCGTGGCAGAAGCAACTGCTCGCCTGGATCGACGAAAGCAACCTGGACTGCGACGATCGCGCCCGCGCCCGCTTCCTCGTCGCCTTGCTCTCCGACGCCGTGGCACCCAGCAACAGCCTGATCAATCCACTGGCGGTAAAGGAACTGTTCAATACCGGCGGGATCAGCCTGCTCAATGGCGTCCGCCACCTGCTCGAAGACCTGGTGCACAACGGCGGCATGCCCAGCCAGGTGAACAAGACCGCCTTCGAGATCGGTCGCAACCTCGCCACCACGCAAGGCGCGGTGGTGTTCCGCAACGAGGTGCTGGAGCTGATCCAGTACAAGCCGCTGGGCGAACGCCAGTACGCCAAGCCCCTGCTGATCGTGCCGCCGCAGATCAACAAGTACTACATCTTCGACCTGTCGCCGGAAAAGAGCTTCGTCCAGTACGCCCTGAAGAACAACCTGCAGGTCTTCGTCATCAGTTGGCGCAACCCCGACGCCCAGCACCGCGAATGGGGCCTGAGCACCTATGTCGAGGCCCTCGACCAGGCCATCGAGGTCAGCCGCGAGATCACCGGCAGCCGCAGCGTGAACCTGGCCGGCGCCTGCGCCGGCGGGCTCACCGTGGCCGCCTTGCTCGGCCACCTGCAGGTGCGCCGGCAACTGCGCAAGGTCAGTAGCGTCACCTACCTGGTCAGCCTGCTCGACAGCCAGATGGAAAGCCCGGCGATGCTCTTCGCCGACGAGCAGACCCTGGAGAGCAGCAAGCGCCGCTCCTACCAGCATGGCGTGCTGGACGGGCGCGACATGGCCAAGGTGTTCGCCTGGATGCGCCCCAACGACCTGATCTGGAACTACTGGGTCAACAACTACCTGCTCGGCAGGCAGCCGCCGGCGTTCGACATCCTCTACTGGAACAACGACAACACGCGGCTGCCCGCGGCGTTCCACGGCGAACTGCTCGACCTGTTCAAGCACAACCCGCTGACCCGCCCGGGCGCGCTGGAGGTCAGCGGGACCGCGGTGGACCTGGGCAAGGTGGCGATCGACAGCTTCCACGTCGCCGGCATCACCGACCACATCACGCCCTGGGACGCGGTCTATCGCTCGGCCCTCCTGCTGGGCGGCCAGCGCCGCTTCATCCTGTCCAACAGCGGGCACATCCAGAGCATCCTCAACCCTCCCGGAAACCCCAAGGCCTGCTACTTCGAGAACGACAAGCTGAGCAGCGATCCACGCGCCTGGTACTACGACGCCAAGCGCGAAGAGGGCAGCTGGTGGCCGGTCTGGCTGGGCTGGCTGCAGGAGCGCTCGGGCGAGCTGGGCAACCCTGACTTCAACCTTGGCAGCGCCGCGCATCCGCCCCTCGAAGCGGCCCCGGGCACCTACGTGCATATACGCTGAAAGATCCGGCCCGGGCGCCTGGAGCCGGGCACCTCCATCCCCAGAAGAAGTCCGGATGAAGACACGCGACCGAATCCTCGAATGCTCGCTGTTGCTGTTCAACGAACAGGGCGAGCCCAACGTCTCGACACTGGAGATCGCCAACGAACTGGGCATCAGCCCGGGCAATCTCTACTACCACTTCCATGGCAAGGAACCGCTGGTGATGGCGCTGTTCGAGCGGTTCCAGGCCGAGTTGGCGCCGCTGCTCGATCCGCCCGAGGAGGTGCGCCTGGGCGCGGAGGACTACTGGCTGTTCCTGCACCTGATCGTCGAGCGCCTCGCCCACTACCGCTTCCTGTTCCAGGACCTGTCCAACCTGACCGGGCGCCTGCCACGGCTGGCTCGCGGCATCCGTACCTGGCTCGGCGCGCTGAAGCGGACCCTGGCCACCCTGCTGGCCCGCCTCAAGGCCGACCGGCAGTTGCGCAGCGACGCGCCGGCACTCGGGCAACTGGTCGAACAGATCACCCTGACCCTGCTGTTCTCCCTGGATTACCAGCGGGTACTGGGCAGCAAGGGCGAGGTGCGCACGGTGGTCTACCAGATCATGATGCTGGTCGCCCCGCATCTGCGCAGCGAGGCCCAACGCTCGGCGGAAAGCCTGGCGCAGCGCTACCTGGGACCGGAATGAAAAACGCCCGGCGAGTGCCGGGCGTGTGCCTTGCCGCCAGGACTCAGCCCTGGCTGCTCGGCGTCGCCGGAGCGTTCGCTGCCGGAGCGCTGGCAGCCGGTGTGGCGGCGGGGGCAGCGGGCGCGCTCGAAGACGCGGCGGGAGCGGCCGGTTTCGCCGCGGCGGGCTTGGCTGCCGGCTTCTTCGCCGCAGGCTTTTTCGCAGCCGGCTTGGCGGCAGGTTTCGCCGCGGGCTTGGCGGCGGTCGCAGCGGCCGGCTTGGCTGCCGGCTTCGCGGCAGGCTTGGCTGCGGCAGGTTTCGCAGCAGGCTTCGCCGCGGCCTTGGCTGCCGGCTTGGTCGCCGGTTTCGCTGCGGCCTTCGCAGTCGGTTTGGCGGCGGGCTTGGCTGCCGGCTTGGCGGCCGCGGTTTTCGCCGCGGTTTTTTTCGCCGCGGGTTTCGCCGCAGGCTTGGCGGCGGCCTTGGCTGCCGGTTTAGCTGCCGGCTTGGCCGCTGCGGTTTTCGCCGCGGGCTTGGCAGCCGGTTTCGCCGCAGGCTTGGCCGCTGCCTTCGCCGCCGGCTTGACGCTGACGCCGGTGAGTTTCTCGATCTGCTTGGTCAACGTATCGACCTTGCTGTGCAGCTCCTTCACCTCGTTGCGGCTCGGCACGCCGAGACGCGAGATGGCGCTGTTCAGGCGCTTGTCGAAAGCTTCCTCGAGCTCGCTCCACTTGCCGAGCGCACGGTCCCGAACCTCGTCGACCTTGCTCTTCGCAGAGCGGGCGGAAGCCTTCGCCGCACCGACCTGCGCGTCCACATCGGACTTCGCTTCTTTTTCAGCCTTCTCGCCGTCTTTCACCAAGGTCTCGAACAGCTTGCTGCCGTCCTTGCTGACCTTCGAGTAGGCCCCCAGACCAGCCAGCCAGATCTGCCGCGAGTATTTCTCGATCTCGCCGATCCAACTGGACTCTTTTTCGCTCTTCTTCTTGCCAGCCATCCTGCTCTCCTTATTGGGTTCTCGCGACACGCTCGAGCACTGCGCTCAGCTCATCCAGCTTAGCAGAGAGTGCTTCGACATCGTTCCGGGAAGGTATGCCTATCCGGTTCAACGTGCTAGCGACACGGCTGTCGAATGCCTGCTCGATCCTGTCGAGCTGGTCTTCGACTTTTCCCTTCACCGAAGAGAGGCCGGTCTTGACACTGTCATTGGCCGAATCGACCTGACTTGTGACCAGCGATTTGCCTTTTTTCTCCAGGGCTTCGCCAGCTTTCACCAATTCCTTGAAGTAGTCGCTGCCTTCGGTGCCCAGGCGGGAATACGCACCCAGGCCGGCAAGCCAGATCTGGCGGGCATAGTGGCGGATCTCGGAGACCAGGGAAGTGGATTCGGAAACGGTCTTTTTCTTCAGGGCAATCTTGGCCATGGGGCACCTCACGCTCGTTGGGTTGAAGAAACCGCAGGCGCCGCCGGAACGCTGGCAGCGTGAGAGCAAGGTATCGGGGAAAATTAGAAACCGCATACTAAGCGGAAGATGGGCGCCGCCAGGACGGCGAACGCCCGGCGGATCAGGCCAGCGCCTTGTCCAGCGCCTTCTCGATCTCGCCCTTGAGCAGGCCGCTCATGGCCGACAGCATCAGGCCGAGCTTGACGTCCACCGCGACCTTGTCCGCCCCCACCGCGATCCTGCCGTCGACGCCACTGCGTTTGAAGGTCAGCTCGTCGCCCTGCCATTCGCACTGCACGCCGTGCTCCTTCGCCAGACGTTCGGCCAGTTTCTCCGCCTTGGCCCGTGCGGCGTCCAGCCCCAGGCTGTGCGGACGTTCGATGTGGATACGCGACATGGATCGACTCCTGATTGCAGATCGGAAAACTATACGCGGCCAGACAAAACACCGCACCCGCGCCGTCGGACGGCGGCACAGCACTTTCCCCACATCCTGTTAGAATGCCCGGCATTCTTTCCAGGTGAGAACGTCATGAACGATCCCCGCAAAGGCGCCGACGCCGAACCCACCACCCACTTCGGCTACCAGAACGTTCCGGAAAGCCAGAAGGCGAAGAAGGTCGCCGAGGTATTTCACTCGGTGGCAGCCAAGTACGACCTGATGAACGACCTGATGTCCGGTGGCATCCATCGCCTGTGGAAGCGCTTCACCATCGAGCTGTCCGGCGTGCGCAGCGGGAACCGCGTGCTCGACATCGCCGGCGGCACCGGCGACCTGACCCGGCAGTTCTCGCGCCTGGTCGGCCCGACCGGCGAGGTGGTGCTGGCCGACATCAACGCCTCGATGCTCAAGGTCGGCCGCGACAAGCTGCTCGACAAGGGCGTCTCCGGCAACGTCAGCTTCGTCCAGGCGGACGCCGAGAAGCTGCCCTTCCCGGACAACCACTTCGACTGCGTGACCATCGCCTTCGGCCTGCGCAACGTCACCCACAAGGACGAAGCGATCCGCTCCATGCTGCGCGTGCTCAAGCCCGGTGGCCGCCTGCTGGTGCTGGAGTTCTCCAAGCCGAGCAGCAACCTGCTGTCCAAGGCCTACGACGCCTATTCGTTCAGCCTGCTGCCGCTGATGGGCAAGCTGGTCACCAACGACTCCGAGAGCTATCGCTACCTGGCCGAGTCGATCCGCATGCACCCCGACCAGGAAACCCTGAAGGCGATGATGGTGGAAGCCGGCTTCGACCGCGTGACCTACCACAACATGACCGGCGGCATCGTCGCCCTGCACCGCGGTATCAAGCCTTAACCGAGGGCGCGCCGATGAGCTCGCTGCTGATCCAGGCCGTGCTGGCCGCCGCCGAAACCGGCATCAATCGCGTCCTGCGCCTCGACGGGACAGCGCTGCCGCGCCTGCGCAGGCTTTCCGCCAAGGTCATCGAGGTCGACTGCCTGAGCCCGCCGCTGCGGGTCTTCATCCTGCCCGCCGGCGACGGCCTGCACTTCGCCGCGCAGCATGAGGCGGAGGTCGACTGCACCCTGCGTGCGCCGGCCGGCAACCTCCTGCACCTGGCCCTGGCGCGCGACAAGACCCGCGTCCTGCACAGCCCGGAAGTCAGCATGGACGGCGACAGCGCGGCCCTGCTGGAACTGGCCGGCATCCTGCAGAGCCTGGAGCTGGACTGGGAGTACGAACTGTCGCGCTGGCTCGGCCCGCTCGCCACCCAGGTGCTCGGCAGCAGCCTGCGCGACGCTTCGCGCTGGAGCGCGCAGAGCCTGCACAGCCTGCGCCTGAACCTGGCCGACTACCTTGCCGAGGAAAGCCGTACGCTGGTCGGCCAGCACGAAGCCGAAGCCCGCTTCGCCGAACTGGACCAGCTGAAGCTGGCCCTCGATCGTCTCGACGCGCGCGTCGGACGCCTCAGCCAAAAGACCAAGCCCGACGCATGAAGCTCCTCGCTGTCCGCCGCCTCCTGCGCATCCAGCGCGTCGTCATCCGCTACCGCCTGGACGACCTGATCCTCGAACTGCCGATGCTGCCCTGGTGGCTGCGCCTGCTCGGTGCCACCCTGCCCTGGCGCTGGCTGCCGCGGCGCAAGCTGGAACTGACCCGCGGCGCGCGCCTGCGCCTGGCACTGCAGGACCTCGGACCGATCTTCATCAAGTTCGGCCAGATTCTCTCCACCCGCCGCGACCTGCTGCCCGACGACATCGCCAACGAACTGGCCTGGCTGCAGGACAAGGTGCCGCCCTTCCCGCCGGAGCTGGCGGTCAAGCGCATCGAGGAACAGCTGGGCGCGAAGATCGAACAGGTCTTCGCCCGCTTCGAACGCGAACCGCTGGCCTCCGCCTCGGTGGCCCAGGTCCACGCCGCGCGCCTGAAGAGCGGCGAGGAAGTGGTGGTGAAGGTGATCCGGCCGAACCTGGAACCGGTGATCCGCTCCGACATCGCCTGGCTGTTCATCCTCGCCCGCCTCGCCGAGCGGGTCTCCAGCGAGGCGCGGCGCCTGCACCCGGTGGAAGTGGTCAGCGACTACGAGAAGACCATCGTCGACGAACTCGACCTGCTCCGCGAGGCGGCCAACGCCTCGCAGCTGCGACGCAACTTCGAAGGCTCGCCGCTGCTCTACGTGCCACAGGTCTACTGGGACTGGTGCCGGCCCAAGGTGCTGGTGATGGAGCGCATCTACGGCATCCCGGTGACCGACCTGGAAACCCTGCGCGACCAGCGCACCGACTTCAAGGCACTGGCCGAGCGCGGCGTGGAGATCTTCTTCACCCAGGTGTTCCGCGACAGCTTTTTCCATGCCGACATGCACCCCGGCAACATCTTCGTCAGCACCCGCGCGCCCTGGAGCCCGCAATACATCGCGGTGGACTGCGGCATCGTCGGCAGCCTGACCGACGAGGACCAGGACTACCTGGCGCGCAACCTGATCGCCTTCTTCAAGCGCGACTACCGCAAGGTCGCCCAACTGCATATCGACTCCGGCTGGGTACCGGCGGAAACCAAGGTCAACGACTTCGAGGCGGCGATCCGCACCGTCTGCGAACCGATCTTCGAGAAGCCGCTGAAGGACATCTCCTTCGGCCAGGTCCTGCTGCGCCTGTTCCAGACCGCGCGTCGTTTCAACATGGAGATCCAGCCGCAACTGGTGCTGCTGCAGAAGACCCTGCTGAACATCGAAGGCCTCGGCCGCCAGCTCTACCCGGAACTCGACCTGTGGGCCACCGCCCAGCCGTTCCTGGAGCGCTGGATGCGCGAACGGGTCAGCCCGAAGCAGTTGCTGCGCAATTTCCAGCAACAGGTCGAGCAGGTGCCGCACCTGTCGCAAATGGCCCGCGACACCCTCGAACGCCTGTCACAACCGCACGCCCACAATGCGCCGCCGCCGGAGTGGAAAGGTTCCCGCCACGACTGGCTCGGGCGCCTGGTGGGCGCGGTGCTGCTGGTCGGCGCCGCCGAGGTCGGCCTGGGTCAGCAGTTGGAAGCCTGGCCGGCGTGGGTGATGCTGGCCGGCGGGGTGTTCCTGATCCTGCGCCGCTAGCGCCGCGCACGGCCACTAGGCCCGCGCCGATAGCCAGTCGCGCTCCCGGCTGGCACACTACTCCCATTTCCGCCGGAAACGCGCGCAACGTACCGGCAACGAACGTGGAAAGACCATGAAAGACTGGCTGGATGAGATTCACTGGAACGCCGACGGCCTGGTCCCGGCGATCGCCCAGGATCACGAGACCGGGCGCGTGCTGATGATGGCCTGGATGAACCGCGAGGCGCTGGCCCTGACCGCCAGCGAGAACCGTGCAATCTATTGGTCGCGTTCGCGTGGCAAGCTGTGGCGCAAGGGCGAGGAGTCCGGGCATGTGCAGAAGCTGCACGAACTGCGTCTGGACTGCGACGCCGACGTGGTCATCCTGATGGTCGAGCAGGTCGGCGGGATCGCCTGCCATACCGGCCGGGAAAGCTGTTTCTACCGCGTCTTCGAGAACGGCGCCTGGAAGACCGTCGATCCGGTGCTGAAGGACCCGGACGCTATCTACGAACACGCAGGACACCACCATGAGTGACACCCTGACCCGCCTGGCGGCGGTGCTCGAGGAGCGCAAGAACGCCGCGCCCGACAGCTCCTATGTGGCCAGTCTGTACCACAAGGGCCTGAACAAGATCCTGGAGAAGGTCGGCGAGGAGTCGGTGGAAACCATCATCGCCGCCAAGGATGCCGCGGCCAGCGGCGACTGCCAGGACCTGATCTACGAAACCGCCGACCTCTGGTTCCACTCGCTGGTGATGCTCTCGGCCCTCGGCCAGCATCCGCAAGCCGTGCTGGACGAACTGGAGCGCCGCTTCGGCCTTTCCGGCCACGCCGAGAAAGCCGCCCGCCAACCATCGGCCTGAACCTACACATTGCGAGGAATACGACATGGGCATTTTTGACTGGAAACACTGGATCGTCATCCTGATCGTCGTGGTACTGGTGTTCGGCACCAAGCGCCTGAAGAACCTCGGTTCCGACGTCGGCGAAGCGATCAAGGGCTTCCGCAAGGCGGTGAACACCGAGGAAGACGACAAGAAGGACCAGCCCGCCGCCCAGCCGGCCCAACCGCTGAACCAGCCGCACACCATCGACGCCCAGGCGCAGAAGGTCGAAGAGCCGGCGCGCAAGGACTGACGGGTAGCCATCGATGTTCGGAATCAGCTTCAGCGAACTGTTGCTGGTCGGGCTGGTCGCCCTGCTGGTGCTCGGCCCCGAGCGCCTGCCGGGCGCCGCACGTACCGCCGGCCTGTGGATCGGCCGCCTGAAGCGCAGTTTCAATACCATCAAGCAGGAAGTGGAACGGGAAATCGGCGCGGACGAGATTCGCCGGCAACTGCACAACGAGCACATCCTCTCGATGGAGCGCGAAGCGCAGAAGCTGCTGGCCCCGCTGACCGGCCAGAATCCCCCGCAGGAAACCCCGCCGCCGGCGGCCGAGAGCCCGGCGCCGAGCGTACCCACGCCGCCGCCGACCAGCACGCCTGCGGTTCCGCCCGCGGACGCCGCGGCACCGCCGGCAGTCGCTGCCTCCACTCCCCCTTCGCCACCGTCCGAGACGCCGCGTAATCCATGAGCGCCGATAAACCCGAGCAGCCCGAGCACGACCAGGAAATGCCCCTGGTCTCGCACCTGACCGAACTGCGTACGCGCCTGCTGCGCAGCGTGGCGGCGATCTTCCTGATCTTCGCCGGCCTGTTCTACTTCTCGCAGAAGATCTACACCCTGGTCTCCGAGCCGTTGCGCCGCTTCCTTCCGGAAGGCACCAGCATGATCGCCACCGACGTCGCCTCGCCGTTCCTCGCGCCGTTCAAGCTGACCATGGTG
Organism: Pseudomonas sp. TZ252; assembly: GCF_056110345.1. NCBI lineage: Bacteria > Pseudomonadati > Pseudomonadota > Gammaproteobacteria > Pseudomonadales > Pseudomonadaceae > Pseudomonas > Pseudomonas sp. TZ252. The sequence goes on from NZ_CM148566.1 coordinate 1,891,733, forward strand.
GTGGCGCTGTTCCTCGCCATGCCGGTGATCCTCGCGCAGGTCTGGGGCTTCATCGCGCCCGGCCTGTACAAGCACGAGAAGCGCGTGGCGCTGCCGCTGCTGGTGTCCAGCATCATCCTGTTCTACGCCGGGATGGCCTTCGCCTACTTCCTGGTGTTCCCGATGATCTTCCACTTCTTCGCCAGCGTGACGCCCGAGGGCGTGGCGATGATGACGGACATCAACAGCTACCTGGACTTCGTCCTGACTCTGTTCTTCGCCTTCGGCGTCGCCTTCGAGATCCCGGTGGCCACGGTGCTGCTGATCTGGATCGGAGTGGTCGACGTCGATTACCTGAAGAAGATCCGCCCGTACGTGATCATCGGCTGTTTCGTGGTCGGCATGGTCCTGACCCCGCCGGACATCTTCTCCCAGACCATGCTCGCGGTGCCGATGTGGCTGCTGTTCGAGATCGGCCTGCTGTTCGGCCGCCTGGTACGCAAGCGCGGCGAGCATCCGGACGACCAACCGGCCAGCGACGGCGACCAGCCTCCGGCCACCCGCCAGTGAACCTGCTGCTCCTCGACGACGCCGACTTCGTGTCGGCGGATCGTGCGGTCCTGCACGATCGCCGCCTCAAGCACCTGCACGAAGTGCACCGCGCCGAGAACGGCGACACCCTGCGGGTCGGCCGCCTCGGCGGCTGGATGGGCGAAGGTCGCCTGCTGAAGCTCGACGCCAGCGAGGCGACCCTGGAAGTGCGCTTCGACCAGCCGCCGCCGGCCAAGCTGCCGATCACCCTGCTGCTGGCCTTGCCGCGACCGAAGATGCTCCGCCGGGTGTTGCAGACCATCGCCGCGATGGGCGTACCGAAGCTGGTGCTGCTGAACAGCTACCGCGTGGAAAAGAGCTTCTGGCAGACCCCGTTCCTCGACCCGGCGGCGATCCGCGAGAACCTGGTCCTCGGCCTGGAGCAGGCCCGCGATACGGTGCTGCCGGAAATCATCGTCGAGAAGCGCTTCAAACCCTTCGTCGAAGACCGCCTGCCGGCCCTGGCCGCCGGCAGCCTCGGCCTGGTCGGCCATCCCGGTCCCTGGCCGGCCTGTCCGCGCGCGGTGGAGAAGCCGGTGACCCTGGCGATCGGCCCGGAAGGCGGCTGGATTCCCTACGAGGTCGACAAGCTGCGCGAAGCCGGACTGCATCCGGTGCAGCTCGGCGAACGCATCCTGCGCGTGGAAACCGCGGTCAGCGCCCTGCTTGCGCGGTTGTTCTGAAAAAACTCCGGTAAAAGACTGAAGGTTTTCCCCGCCCGGCCGACATCCTCTGTCGCGCAGGGCTCCGCACGACAACCATAAGACCTCGCCCGCCGGCCACGTACCGGCCCTCCGCGCCCGCACGCCGGACGCGACGACGCTGAGCCATTACCTGTTCCGCCACGCCATGGGGCTGCCAACCCAGGGTGTCGCACTGCCTGGAGTAATGACGATGTACGATTGGTGGGTTCTCCAACTGGCCAAGCTGAGCGTCAGCCGCAAGCTGATGGTCGGTTTCGGTGTCCTCCTCGCGCTGCTTCTGCTGGTGGTGATCAGCAGCAACCGCACCCTCACGCACCAGACCGCCCTCAGCGAGCAGCTCGCCGAAGTCGCCAGCCTGATGGAACAGACCCAGCAAGCCGAACAAGGCCGCCTGGCATTCGAAGCCGGCAGCGACCCGCGCCAGGCCGAGCAGGTCCGCCAGACCCTGGCCGGGATGCTCCAGCGCCTGCAGGCGCTGCGCGACAGCGAGCTCGACCCGGCCGCCCTGGCCCACCAGGCCGAAGCCATCGAAGCCTACCGCAAGGCCTTCGACGACCTCGCCGCAGCCGATCAGCAACGCAGCGCCGCCCGTGGTGTGCTGGTGGGCACTGCACAGCAGGCGCTGGACAGCTTCGCCCGCCTCGAGGAACTGATGGACGCCAGCCTCGCGCAACAGGCCGGCGACCCGCAGGCGTTGCAACGTAGCCGTGCGGTGGCCGACCTGCACCAACAGTTGCTCATGGTGCGTTACCAGGTGCGCGGCTACGTCTTCGAACGCAGCGACAAGGCCGAGCAGGCCGCGTTCGCCGCGTTCGACGCCCTCCGCCAGGCCGCCACGACGCTGCGTGGCCAGTTGCCCGGCGAGGCCGATGCGGCGCTGGAACAGGCCATGGGCAGCCTCCAGGGCTATCGTGGCGGGATCGAGCAGTTCCGTGCCGGCGTCATCCGCACGCGCCAGGCGCAGCAAGCGATGCAAAGCAGCACCCAGGATATGGCCCGGGCCGGCCGGACCCTCACCGAAGCCGGTCGCCAATTGCGCGAGAGCACCGCCAGCCGCGACCGCGCCAGCCTCTGGCTGATCGCCGCGCTGGCCCTGGCCTTCGGCTGCGTCGCCGGCTGGGCGATCAACCGGCAGATCGTCCGGCCGCTGGACGAAGCCCTCGCGCAGGCCGAGGCCATCGCCGCCGGCGACCTCGGCAAGCGTCCGCAGAATCCCCTGACCCTCCAGCGCCGCGACGAACTGGGCCAGTTGCAGCGAGTCATGCAGCGCATGGGCGACAGCCTGCGCGAGCTGGTCGGGCGGATCGGCGACGGCGTCAGCCAGTTGGCCAGCTCCGCCGAGGAACTCTCGGCGGTCACCGAGCAGACCCGCGCCGGGGTCAACAGCCAGAAAGTGGAGACCGACCAGGTCGCCACCGCCATGCACGAGATGGCCGCCACCGTGCAGGACGTCGCGCGCAACGCCGAACTGGCTTCCCAGGCCGCTCGCCAGGCCGACGAAGAGGCGCGCCAGGGCGACGCGGTGGTCGACCAGGCGGTGACCCGCATCGAGCGCCTGGCTAGCGAAATGGACGTTTCCAGCGAAGCCATGGCGCGCCTGAAGAACGACAGCGAGCAGATCGGCAGCGTCCTCGACGTGATCAAGTCGGTGGCCGAGCAAACCAACCTGCTGGCGCTCAACGCAGCCATCGAAGCGGCACGCGCCGGCGACGCCGGACGCGGCTTCGCGGTGGTCGCCGACGAGGTCCGCGGCCTGGCCCAGCGCACCCAGCAGTCCACCGCCGAGATCGAGGGCCTGATCCAGCGTCTCCAGCAGGGCGCCGGCGAAGCCGCCGAACGCCTGGAGAACAGCCGCTCGCTGACCGCCAGCACGGTGGAACTGGCGCGCCGCGCGGGCGCCGCGCTGGACAGCATCACCCGCACCGTCTCCGACATCCAGAACATGAACCTGCAGATCGCCACTGCCGCGGAGCAACAGAGCACGGTGGCCGAGGAGATCAACCGCAGCGTCCTCAGCGTACGCGACGTCGCCGAGCAGTCGGCCGCCGCCAGCGAGCAGACCGCCGCCTCCAGCGGCGAGCTGGCGCGCCTGGGCACGCAGTTGCAGGCACAGGTGGGACGCTTCCGCCTGTAACATCCCGAGAGGATCCTCCTTGCATCGGCAGCCCCTCCCGTCCATCGAAAGCGGACAGGAGGGGCACCTTTGCGTAGGATCAGGCTTTCGCCTTTTGGGAGATGACGCCATGCGCCCGATGACCATCGATATCGACGAACTGGCCTTCGCCCTGGATACCCCGGGAATCGACCACTACCTCGACCTGTACAGCGGCAAGGTGCTGCTGATCTCCGCCGAGGCGCCCGATCCCGAACTGGACGCATTGCTGGAAAACGAGCCGGAACGCCTGCTGCTGATCGACCCGCTGAGCACCACCCAGTCGCTGGGACTGATGCAGGATTTCCTCCGCGAGGTGGAAGAGCCGCACGCCTATGCGACGCTCGCCAACGCGCTGCAGAGCCGCAAGCCGTTCAAGGCCTTCAAGCACTCTCTGATGGAGTACCCGGAACTGTTGCAGGACTGGTACCGCTACCAGAACGAGCGCCTGCGCGAATGGGCGCTGGACTGGCTGGAGGACAACGATATCCAGCCGGCCGCGCGGCAGAGTCCGACGTCGCTCCTGCCGCCGCCGGGCAAGCCGTTCGCCTAGCGCGGTACTAGAGGACCTGGCGGAGGAAGGCCTGGGCCCGCGGGTCCTGCGGATTGTCGAAGAACTGCGCCGGCGGCGCGTCCTCCAGCAGCTTGCCGTGGTCGAAGAACAGCACGCGGTCGGCCACTTCGCGGGCAAAGCCCATCTCGTGGGTCACGCAGACCATGGTCATGCCTTCCACGGCCAGGGTCTTCATGACGTCGAGGACTTCGCCGACCATCTCCGGATCGAGCGCCGAGGTCGGTTCGTCGAACAGCATCACCTTGGGGTCCATGCACAACGCGCGAGCGATCGCCACGCGCTGCTGCTGGCCGCCGGACAGGCGCGAGGGATATTCGTCGGCCTTCTGCCCGATACCGACCTTGGCCAGCAGCGCCCGCGCCTTGGCCTCGCGCTCGGCCTTGCCGCGCTTGCGCACCACGCGCTGGGCCAGGCAGAGGTTCTCGAGCACGGTCATGTGCGGGAACAGGTTGAAATGCTGGAACACCATGCCGACTTCGCGGCGGTAGGCATTGATGTCGGTCCTCGGGTCGGCCAGGTCGACGCCGTCGATGCTCACCGAGCCTTCGTCGAACTCCTCCAGGCCGTTCAGGCAGCGCAGGAAGGTCGACTTGCCGGAACCGGACGGACCGATCACCACCAGTACCTCGCCCCTGGCCACGCGGGTACTCACGTCGTCCACCGCGCGCACTACCTGGCCGCGGGTATCGAAGACCTTCAGCAGGTTGCGTACTTCAATCACTTTGTCCGAGCCTCCGCTCCAGTCGGGATGCCATGTGCGAAAGGGGCAGGTTCAACAGCAGGTACAACGCGGCGACGCAGAACCAGATCTCGAAGGTGGAGAACGAGGTGGTGATCGCCTCGCGGCCGCTCTTGGTCAGTTCGGTGATGGCGATCACCGAGACCAGCGAGGTGTCCTTGACCAGGCTGATGAACTGCCCGGCCAGCGGCGGCAGCACGCGCTTGAAGGCCTGCGGCAGGATCACGTAGCGCATCGACTGGCCGGCGTTCAGGCCCAGGGAGCGGGCGGCCTCGTTCTGTCCGCGGGCGATGGACTGCACGCCGGCCCGGATGATCTCGGCCACGTAGGCGCCGGTGAACAGCGCCAGCGCCGCGACCCCGGCGAACTCGCGGGACAGGTTGAGCACGGTGCCGATGAAGAAGTAGAAGATGAAGATCTGCACCAGCAACGGCGTGCCGCGCACCAGCTCGACGTAGATCGTCGACAGGTCGTGCAGGGTCGGGTTCTTCGACAGCCGGCAGAGGCCGGCGACCAGGCCGATAGCCAGACCGATGGCACCGGACACCAGCGATAGCCAGAGGGTGGTCCACAGGCCCCAGAGCAGTGGGCCGGCGGCCCAGTGGCGGGTCACCCCGACCGCGTCGCCCTCGGCCACGTCGTCGCCTTCGGAGAATTGCAGGCTGTCCTGGGCGACGGTCACGACCTGCTTCTCGCCGCTCTCGCCAAGCAGCGTGACGCGCGCGTCCCTGCCCTGTTCCTCGATAGCCTCGACCCGGCCGATCTCGTTGGCCCGTAACGGCTCCTCGGCCTGGTAGGCGAAGTACTGCGGAACGCGGTTCCAGCGCCATTCATAGGAAATCAGCGAGGTGGAGAACCACAGCGCCCAGGCCAGGACCAGCAGGATCAGCCCGGTCAGCAGGTGCCAGGGCCAGACGGAACGTTTCTTCTTGGTCACGGAAACTCTCTCGAACGATGGAATGCGCAGGTACGACGGCCCCCTTCGCGGGGGCCGTCAGCGGTTCATTCCATTTCCTTCAGCCACTCGGTGTTCTTGAACCACTTGTCGTGGATGCGCTGATAGGTGCCGTCTTCGCGGATCTGATGGAGGAAGTTGTTGATGAAATTGATGCTGTCGTAGTCGCCTTTCTTCAGGCCGAACGCCAGCGGCTCGTAGGTGAACGGCTGGTCGAGGTAGACCAGCTTGCCGGCGCCGAACTTGCTCACCGCCACCACGTTGTAGGGCGAGTCGTAGATGAAGGCGTCAGCCTTGCCGTTGACCACGTCCATCACCGCTTCCGGCTCGTTGTCGAAGCCATGGTACTTGGCCTTGCTGATCAGCTTGCGGGCAACGATCTCACCGGTGGTGCCGATCTTCGAGGTGATGCTGTACTGCGGATCGTTCAGGTCCTTGTAGGACTTGATCTTGCCTTCCAGTTCCTTGCGCACCAGCAGGGTCTGGCCGACCACAATGAAGGGCTCGGAGAAGTTCAGGCGCAGGTTGCGCTCCTGGGTCAGGGTCATGCCCGAGCCGATCATGTCGAACTTGTCGGTCAGCAGCGCCGGGATGATGCCGTCGTAGCTGGTGGAGACCAGCTCCAGCTTGACGCCCATGGACTTGGCCATGGCCTTGAGCAGGTCGACTTCGAAGCCGATGATCTGGCCACGCTTGTTGGTCATCTCGAACGGCATGTAGGTCGGGTCCATGCCGACCCGCAGGGTGCCGCGCTTGACCGCGTCCTCCACCGCGCCGGCCGCCTGGACCGAAGCCACGCCCACCAGGGCGCAGACGCCCAGAACCAATGAAGCAAGATACTTTTTCATTCCCCAATCCCCAGCAGTCTTAGAAACACAGTCGTCGAACGGATGCTCTCGTCGTGTCGCCGTCCCGGGCGGGCAGCAGGCCATGACCGGCTGCGCAAAAGGCGGCCGATAGTACCTCAGCTGGCGAACGATACGAGACTTTCTGGATTGCCGGCGCAGGGTAACAGCAGCGCCGCACGGGGAAAACAGGCAAGAAACAGACCATGCCCCCGGCGGCGCTCCGCCGGGGGCATGGGATCAGGACTGGGCGGCGGGCAGCAGGCCGGCGTCGCCGGGCACTACCTGGGCCAGCGGTACGCTGGCGGCGTGGGGGTCGTCCGCCTCGGCCTTGCGCCAGCGGCCGAGCCAGTCGTCGCGGTCCTCTTCCCAGACCCGCGTATGCAGGCGCGAAAGTGCTACCGGGTCACTCAACAGAGCCAGGCGCGTGGCGCCGTCGAGCTGTTCCGGGCCCTTATCGATGGCCTTGCCGATACGCTCGCCGCGCACCGTCTCGATGGCTTGCGCACGGTTGTGGCGAGCCGTGCCCATGGCGCAGGCCAGGGCGTTGAGCAACGGATCGACGGCGGCCTTGAGGAAGCCATCCTTGAGCGCATGCCAGCGGTTCTCGTAGGTGTACTCGTCGGTGGCGCGCAGCTCGCGCGGCGTGTCGTACTCCTCCGGGATCAGGAACAGCTTTTCGTCGCGGGCGCGCAGGCCCAGCTTCACCCGGCTGGAGATCACCGATACCGGGATCGACAGGATCAGCGAACCGACGATCGGCGACAGCCACCACAGGAAGCGCGGGTTGAGCCAGGCCACCAGCAGGGTCCAGGCGATACCCAGCAGGGTCTGCATGCCGTGCCGGCGGATCGCCTCGCTCCAGGGCGTGGCGTCGTCGTCGCGCTGCGGCGAGTTCCACTGCACCGACCAGCCGAGGAAGGCGGCCAGCACGAAGCGGGTGTGGAAGAGCATGCGCACCGGCGCCAGCAGCACCGAGAAGAACATCTCCAGGAGCATGCTCAGGGTCACCCGGATCACCCCGCCGAAACCCTTGGCGCCCTTGGCCCAGATCAGCATTACGCTGAGCAGCTTGGGCAGGAACAACAGGGTCAGGGTGGTGGAGAACAACGCGATGGCCTTCTCCGGATGCCACTGCGGCCAGATCGGGAACAGCTGCCGCGGTTCCAGGAAGTACTGCGGCTCCATCAGTTGGTGCACCGCCAGCAGCGCGGTGGAAAGCACCAGGAAGAAGAACCACAACGGCGCCGACAGGTAGGACATGACCCCGGTGAGGAACACCGCGCGGTGCACCGGGTGCATGCCCTTGACCAGGAACAGGCGGAAGTTCATCAGGTTGCCGTGGCACCAGCGGCGGTCGCGCTTGAGTTCGTCGAGCAGGTTCGGCGGCAGTTCTTCGTAGCTGCCGTCGAGGTCGTAGGCGATCCACACGCCCCAGCCGGCACGGCGCATCAACGCAGCCTCGACGAAGTCGTGGGACAGGATCGCGCCGGCGAACGAGCCCTTGCCCGGCAACGGCGCCAGGGCGCAGTGGTCGATGAAGGGCTGCATGCGGATGATCGCGTTGTGGCCCCAGTAGTGCGACTCGCCGAGTTGCCAGAAGTGCAGGCCGGCGGTGAACAGCGGGCCGTAGACGCGGGTGGCGAACTGCTGCATGCGCGCATACAGGGTGTCCATGCCGGACGCCTTCGGCGCGGTCTGGATGATCCCCGCCTCAGGATTGGCCTCCATCAGGCGTACCAGCTTGGCCAGGCAGTCGCCGCTCATCACGCTGTCGGCGTCCATCACCACCATGTAGCGGTAGTCGCCGCCCCAGCGCCGGCAGAAGTCGTCGATGTTGCCGCTCTTGCGCTTCACCCGACGCCGGCGGCGACGGTAGAAGATCTTGCCGAAGCCCTTGGTCTCGCGGCACAGCTCGAGCCAGGCCTGCTGCTCGGCGACGGCGATATCCGGGTCGTTGGTGTCGCTGAGGACGAAGAAGTCGAAGCGCTCCATCTCGCCGGTGGCGGCCATCGACTCGACGGTCGCCCGCAGGCCGGCGAATACCCGCGGCACGTCTTCGTTGCAGATCGGCATGACGATCGCCGTGCGGGCGTCGGCGGCGATCGGCTCGCTGCCGGCGCTGCTGCCGGAGATCCGGTAGCGGTCACGCCCGGTGAGCAGCTCCCAGAAGCCCATCAGCGCGGTCCAGAAGCCGGCCGAGACCCAGCAGAAGAGGATCGCGAAGAGCGCCAGGATGCCGAACTGGATGACATAGGGCAGCACCTGCTGGACGGTATCCAGCAGGCTCTGCTGGGCCAGCTCCTCCAGGTCGACGAAGGCCCAGCCCTGGTAGGGCAGGATGCCTTTCATGTAGTAGGTGGCGACCGAGGTCTGCGCCAGCATCAACAACAGCAGGATGAACCGGCGCAGCGAGCCGACCCGCTGCCAGCGGGCCCGCGGCAGGGCACGCTTGGGCTTGGGCGGGTTGCTGCGTCCGGTCAGCCGACGCCAGCCGCGCACCAGGATGTTGGTGCGCCAGGGCTCGGGAATCACCTTGGTACGGCGGATCGGCGGGGAAATCTTGAGGAAGGTGCGACCCTGGGCGTCGACGCCGAACATCTCGGCGTCGTCCAGCTCAGGGGTGCCCAGCTGCAGGCGGGCGCGTACCGAGGCCAGGGCGGGATCGCCCCCGGCATCGGCAGCGGCGCCTTCCGCTCCCGCCAGGCGAGCGTGCAGCTCGGAGAAGGAAGCGGACTCGCCAAGCCGCTCCCGCTCCTCTTCCGCCAGGGGAAGATGAGCGAGGTAGTCGGCCAGCGGTGCTTTCGTAGTGGATGGGTTATTCATCGGCAGGCAGCTGATAGCTCCAGGTTTCGCTCAGTGGCTTCTGCGCCTCGTCGACCAGCGCCGCGCGCATTTCCACCGGCTTCTTCGGATCCTTGACCTTGATCCGCAGCGTCAGGCGCCAGCCTTTCAGGACCGGGTTGTAACGCAGGCTGTTCTCCACCACCTCGGCGTTGCTGTCGGTGCTGACCTGGGTGGTCACCGGCGCGTCCGGCGCCAGGTCCTTCAGGGCCGGCCCTTCGAAGTCGACGACCAGGGCGGTGCTGCCGTCCTGCTGGCGGATCAGGTTCTTCTGCTTCACGTCGCCGACCGAGCGCATGGTCTGCTTGACCCAGGAGGATTTCGGGTCGTGCAGCTCGTCTTCATCCATGGTCCAGTGCAGGCGGTAGGCGAAGTCCAGCGGCTTTCCGACCTCAGGCTGGGTCTCGGGGTTCCAGAACGCGACGATATTGTCGTTGGTTTCGTCCGGGGTCGGGATTTCCACCAGTTCCACGGTGCCCTTGCCCCAGTCGCCCTTCGGCTCGATCCAGGCACTCGGACGCAGGTCGTAGCGGTCATCCAGGTCTTCGTAGCGGGAGAACTCGCGGCCGCGCTGGAGCAGGCCGAAGCCTTTCGGGTTCTCCACGCTGAAGGTGCTCACCGACAGGTGCTTCGGATTGTTCAGCGGACGCCACAGCCACTCGCCGTTGCCGGCATGGATCTGCAGGCCGCTGGAGTCATGCAGCTCGGGCCGGAAGTTGTGCTGCTCGGACGGCTGGTTGGAGCCGAACAGGTACATGCTGGTCAGCGGCGCCAGGCCCAGCTTGCTGACCTTGTCGCGGAGGAACACGCGGGCCTGGACATCCATCACCGCATCCTTGCCCGGACGCAGCACGAAGCGGTAGGCGCCGGTGGCCCGCGGCGAGTCGAGCAGGGCGTAGATCACCAGTTGCTTGTCCTGCGCCTTCGGCCGCTCGATCCAGAATTCGCGGAAGCGCGGGAACTCTTCGCCCGAAGGCAGCGCGGTATCGATCGCCAGGCCGCGCGCCGACAGACCGTAGACCTGGCCCTTGCCGACCACGCGGAAGTAGCTCGCGCCAAGGAAGGTGGCGATCTCGTCCTGCTTGTCGGCCTTGTTGATCGGATAGAGCACGCGGAAACCGGCATAGCCGAGATCCTTGGTGGCATTCTCGTCGAACTTCAGGGATCCGAAATCGAACTTGGTGCGATCGTACTTGACCGGCTTGACCGTGGTAGCGGTCACCTCGTTGATCTTCACCGGCGTGTCGAAGTGCATGCCCTGGTGATAGAAGCTCAGCTTGAACGGCGTCTTCAGCTTGCCCCAGTAGGCGCGCTCGTTGATGAAACGGATCTGCTGGTAATCGGCGAATTTCATTTCGCTGAATTCCGATGGCAGGTTGCTGGTCGGCGCGGAATACTTGTCGCCGGCCAGGTCCTTGGCCTTGCTCGCCACGTCGTCGATGCTGAACGCCCATACCGGGGCGGCGACGAATGCCAGCGCGGTCGAGCCGGCAAGCAGCAGGGTGCGCACGCGGGCGCGGAAATCGGTGTTTGAAACGGAACGGAAAATCACGAGGCCCCCTCGTCCGTGAACATGAATTACTGAAGACGCCCTGACCGTTCAGGGGTCTCCGACGGCACCGGAGTGCCGGTCGAACATGGTTTCGCCACATTCGCTGCCAAACCCGATAGATAGCCAGATTTGGCGCGATCTGACAAAAAGAATGCCTGTTTCCAGTCATTCGCGTTACGTGCACCGGGCCTGGAAGACCAGGGGGCATGCCGCTCGTCGGCTAGCGACCCCAGAGGTTCCGACCCTGCCCGGGCGGAATGATTCCCGTCCATTGGGTTGCAGGACGCCCCGCCCGGCATCGGGATGCCGGCCGGCCTGTCCTGTACAGCATGAAATCGGCGTGCGGATGATGCACCGAGGTTGTGACAAAAGGCCATGTATCTGTCACAAAAATTCACCGTTCCGGCCCCGCCATCCCTCCCTGAAGCACCTTGGGGAAAATCCCCTCGACGCCGATCAACTCTCCAGCAGGAAGGTCACCGGCCCGTCGTTGACCAGGTGCACCTGCATGTCGGCGCCGAAACGCCCGGTCGCCACCTGCGGATAGGCCTCCCGCGCCAGTTTCACCAGGTGCTCGAACACCGCCTCTCCTTGCGCCGGCGGCGCCGCGCTGGAGAAGCTCGGACGCAGTCCGCTGCGGGTGTTCGCCGCCAGGGTGAATTGCGAGACCAGCAGCAAGCCGCCCTGCACGTCCAGCAAGGACCGGTTCATCTTGCCCTCGTCGTCGCCGAACACCCTGTAGTTGAGCAGCTTGTGCAGCATCTTCGCCGCGCAACGCTCGCCATCCTCGGGCTCGACCCCGACCAGCACCAGCAGGCCGCGATCGATGGAGCCGACGATTTCGCCGCCAACCTCCACCCGCGCCGCGCCGACGCGCTGCAGCAATGCCTTCATTCGGCCTCCGGCGGCAGGTCGAGCAGTCGCCGGCCGATCTCGTTGGTGGCGCGCACCAGCGCATCGACTATCCCCGGCTCGCTGGCGGTATGCCCGGCGTCGCGGATGATCTGCAGTTCGCTGTTCGGCCAGGCCTGGTGCAAGGCCCAGGCATTGTCCAGGGGACAGATGGCGTCGTAGCGGCCATGCACGATCACGCCAGGCAGATGGGCGATGCGGTGCATGTCCTCGAGCAACTGGTTGGGCCTGAGGAAGCCCTGGTTGACGAAGAAGTGGTTCTCGATGCGCGAGATCGACAGCGCCCTGCCCGGCTCGGTGAAGCGGTCCACCACCATGGGGTTGGGGCGCAGCGTGGCGGTGCGGCCCTCCCAGGTCGACCAGGCCTTGGCAGCGTGCATCTGGGCGATCTGGTCGCTACCGGTCAGGCGCTTGTGGAAGGCCGCCAGCAGGTCGCCGCGCTCTTCCGGCGGGATCGGCGCGACATAGTCTTCCCAATAGTCGGGGAACAGGCGGCTGGCGCCTTCCTGGTAGAACCAGTGGATGTCCTGCGGACGGCAGAGGAAGATGCCGCGCAGGATCAGCGCATGGACCCGCTCGGGATGGGTCTGCGCGTAGGCCAGCGACAGGGTCGAGCCCCAGGAACCGCCGAACAGCACCCACTTCTCGATACCCAGGTGCTCGCGCAGGCGCTCCATGTCCGCCACCAGCTCCCAGGTGCTGTTCTTCTCCAGGCTGGCGTGGGGCGTGGAACGGCCGCAACCGCGCTGGTCGAAGGTGACGATACGGTAGAGGTTGGGATCGAAGAAGCGACGCGACAGGGCATCGCAACCGGAGCCGGGGCCGCCGTGGACGAAGACGACCGGCAGTCCGTCCGGCGAACCGCTTTCGTCGGCATACAGCACATGCGGTTCGTCGACGGCCAGCTCGTGGCGAGCGTAGGGTTTAATTTCCGGATACAGAACTAGCATGATGCGCTCCCGAGGCGATGTGTTCGGCCCCCGGCGCAAACGTCGACAGCGGGGCCCGTCCTTTGCTCTGCCGCGCATGATACTTCGGCGCCGGGAAAAAAACCGAGCGGCTTTCATGTCCGCCCCGGTAGAGGGGAAACCATCAATCCAAGCAACGGCGCCTGGCGCCGGGAGAACGAGCATGGCCGAGGCCTTGCGACACCGTATCCGCGCCGCCGGCCTGCTGGTGGTGGAGCAACGCATCCTGCTGGTCCGCCACGAGGTCGGCGGCGACATCTACTGGATTCCGCCCGGCGGCGGCTTCGAGTCGGAATGCGACGAATCGACGAAGGATACCGTCCGGCGCGAGTTTTTCGAGGAGACCGGCCTGCGGGTGGACGTCGGCCCGCTGGTCTACGTGCGCGAATTCGCCGAACCCGCCGCCGGGCGCTTCCACATGGAGCTGTTCTACCGCATCGACGCCTGGCGTGGCGAGCCGACCCTGGCCAACCTGAAGGGCCTGGGCGGCGACGAGTTCGATATCCGCGAGGTCGGCTGGATCGCCCGCGACGAACTGCCTGGCCTGCCGTCGTTCTATCCGGCCGAACTGGCCGACGACGTCTGGTCGCGCCTGGACGCGCCGACGCCGTCGATCCGCCACCTCGGCCTGCAGCGCTAGACGCTCACTGCACCGGATCGCTGGTGGGGTTCTCGAGGATCGCCTTCAGCTCCGCGGTCATGGGAAACTCCAGGTTCAACCCCTTGGGCGGGATCGGCTGCTGGAACCAGCGCTGGTAGATGCCCTGTATCTCGCCCGAGCGATACAGCCCGGCCAGGGTCTCGTTGACCAGGGCAAGGAACTGCGGGTCGTCCTTGCGCACCATGCAGCTGTAGATCTCCCGCGATTGCGGCTCGCCGACCACCACCCAGTCGTGCGGCTGGCGCGCCTTGGCGCGTTCGCCGTAGAGCAGCGCATCGTCCATGTAGAAGGCCACCGCGCGACCCGATTGCAGCATCTGGAAGGCTTCGCCGTGGTCCTTGGCGCTGACCACGTTCATCCCCAGCTTGTGTTCGGCGTTGTAGTTCTTCAGGTAGCGCTCGTTGGTGGTGCCGGCGGTGGTCACCACGTTCTTGCCCTTGAGGTCGTCGAAGTGGGCGATGCCGCTGTCCTTGCGGGTCAGCAACTGGCCCTTGACGTAGATGAAGCCGTAGGAGAACGCCACCTGTTTCTGCCGCTCGGCGGTGACCCCGGTGGAGCCGCACTCCAGGTCGACGGTGCCATTCTGCACCAGAGGGATACGGGTCTGCGAAGTGACCAGGTTGTACTTCACCTTGAGTTCCGGCTTGCCGAGGGTGCTTTTGAGCCGCTCCACCACCTTGTCGGCCAGTTCCACCGAATAGCCCATGGGCTGGCCGCTGTTATCGCCAAGGTAGGAGAAAGGCACCGAGGCATCGCGATAACCCAGGGTTATCGTGCCGTTGTCGGCAACCTTCTTCAGGGTGCCGCTGAGTTCCTCGGCCTGCGCGGCGCCGATGGCGAGCGACAGGGAGAGTGCGAGAGTGCTGGATACAAGGATTTTCATCGGAGGTTCTGCCTCTTTTTTCTTATGGCTATGGAAAGTAAGTCAGCCCCTGGCCGCCACCACGGTGATCTCCACCAGCACCGACGGACGCGCCAGCTCCGCCTGGACGGTGGTCCGGCTGGGCGCCTGGCCGGTCGGCAACCACTGGGTCCAGACCTCGTTCAGGGCGGCGAAATCGCGGGCGATGTCCTTCAGGTAGATGGTCGCGCTGAGGATACGCTCCTTGCGCGACCCGGCCTCGGCCAGCAGCGCGTCGATCTTCGCCAGCACCTCGCGGGTCTGGCCATGGATATCCTCGGCCTGGCCCGGCACCTGGCCGGAAAGAAATACCAGGGCGTCGAAGCAGACCGCGGCGGACAGGCGGTCGTTGGTGGCGATACGGGTCGGTTCCATGGGAGTGCTCCAGGTCGAGGGGAATTCAGCCAGCCAGCGCGCCGCGCGGAAGCAGGCCAGAGGTATCGATGCTCGGCGGGCGGCGGCCGATCTGCTCGGCCAGCAGGCGCCCGCTGCCGCAGGCCAGGGTGAAGCCGAGCGCGCCGTGGCCGAGGTTGAGCCAGAGGTTGCGGTAGCCGCCGTTGCCCACCAGCGGTACCCCGGTGGGCGTGGCCGGGCGCATGCCGGCCCATTCGACGGCGGCGTCGAAATCGCCGCCCTGCGGGAACGTGTCTCGCGCCTGCTGGCGCAGCAGTGCCAGGCGCGCGGGCTCGAGGCCGGGGTCGAAGCCGACGATGTCGACCATCGCGGCGATCCGCAGCCGCTCGCCGATTCGCGCGTAGACGATCTTGCGGTCGTAATCGGTGATGCTGGTATCCGGCGCGCGGTGCTGCGCGCCGACCGGCAGGGTCAGGCTATAGCCCTTGAGCGGGTATAGCGGCAGGCGCAGGCCCGGCAGCATCAATTCGGCGCTGCGGTAGCCGGCGGCCAGCACCACATGATCGGCCTCGATGAGATCGCCGCCGACCTCGACGCCACGCACCGCCGCGCCGCCCTCGACGATCTTCGTCACCCTGCGGCCATGCAGTTGCCGGCAATGTCCGGAAGCCTGCAAGCGCTCGGCAAGTTGCACGCAGAAGGCATGGCAGTCGGCGACCTCCTCGTCCGGCGTGTGGATGCCGCCGACGAAGGGCGCGTCGGACAGGGCCGGCTCCAACTCGCGGCACTCGGCGGCGGACAGGACGAATTGCGCCGAGGGATCGGCCAGGCCCTGGCGGGCCCGCGCAAAGCTGGCCGGTTGGCGAAACGCCACCAGCTTGCCGTTGCGCCGCCAGTCGAAGCCATCGAGGCCATCCTCCTCGCGCCAGTCCTGCAGGGTGCGCTGGCTGAGCAATGCCAGGCGCAGCAGGTGCGCGGCATTGCGGCGGTTCAGCGAGCCGCGGCAGGCCGCGAGGAAGCCCAGCAGCCAGCGCCACTGCGCCGGATCAAGACGCGGCCGCAGGCGCAACGGCGCATCGTTGCGCAGCAGCCAGCCGAGCGCCTGGGCCGGCACGCCGCTGTCGGCCAATGGCGCCACGTAGCGATAGGACAACTGCCCGCCATTGGCGTAGCTGGTTTCCAGCCCGCCCCGCTCGCGCGCTTCCACCAGGGTCACGTCGAATCCTTCGCGAACCAGGGCGTAGGCCGTGGCCAGGCCGACCACGCCGGCGCCGATGATGCAAACCCGCTGAGCCATGACAATCGTTATCCAGGTGTTTTCCAGGGCTTCGACGATAGGCGCGGATGACAGCGGTAGGACAATGAATAAAGATGGCCAGGGTATAAATCCAGGTTATGGGATCGCGCCGATGAAGCTCCGCCATATCGAAGTGTTCCAGGCGATCCGCCAGGCTGGCTCGGTCAGCGGCGCCGCACAGTTGCTGCATGTGTCCCAACCGGCGGTGAGCAAGGTCCTGCAGCACGCCGAGCAGCAACTGGGCTTCCCGCTGTTCTTGCGAGTGCGCGGCAAGCTGCTGGCGACTCCGGAAGCGCTGGAACTGGAGCGCGAAGTGGCCAAGCTCAGCGATAGCCTGCAGGCGGTGCGGCGCCTGGCGCAGAACCTGCGGCGCCAGCCGGGCCACAGCCTGCGCATCGGCGCCACCCCGGCCCTGGCGCTGTCGCTGCTGCCGCGGGCGATCGGCGAATGGAGCGCGCGCTATCCGCAGAGCGGCTGCGAACTGGCCACCTTGCATTCGCGCGAGCTGGTGCAGGGCCTGCTGATGCGCGAACTGGACCTGGCCCTGAGCCTGAAGCAGCCGGAACACCCCGGCCTGCGCGGCGAAGCCATCGCCAGCGGCGTATTGGTGGCCCTGGCGCCGCGCGAACACTGGCCCGAAGCGGAACGCCGGCAGCCGCTGAGCCTGGCCGGGCTGGCCGGCGAAGCGCTGATCGGGCTGTCCACCGCCGACCCGCTGTTCGCCCGCCTGGAGGATTACCTCAGCGCCGTGGAGCCACCGCCGCAGGTGAAGATCGCCGTGCAGACCTACGCCCTCGCCCGCGCCCTGGTGGAGGCTGGGGCGGGCCTGGCGCTGGTCGATCCCTTCACCGCCCTCGGCGCCGACCCGCACAGCACCGCGATCCGCCCATTGAGCCCGGCCTTCCCGGTCACCCTCTACGCCATCACCCGCGCCGACGAAACCCCGCCGCACACCCTCGCTCCGCTGCTGCGGATGCTCGCCCGCCAGGCCGAGGAGCGTTTGCGGGCCGTGCAGATGTAGCATTTGCCGCCTGGCCTGCCGCTGGAAACCTTGGACGTCGTTCTGGCCCACGCCTCGCGTACTTACCGCTCCGGCTTCCAGTCTGGGTGGTCCGCGTCGTAGCCCTGGGTGGGGTGAGGAGGCAGAGGATGGTCTTCTATCAGATGGGGGAAACGTAAGTCAGGGTCGGCCTCAAGCTTTTTGTAGATTGAATAATACGCTTCTTGCAACTTTTCGTCGGGGGCGTACCACATTGCACTTGCAGGAGGAGTCTCACTTCCGAAGACTCGTGATAGGAAAAAAGCCGCGCTCTTGCCCCCCTGAGAGACTGACGCCTGATAATAAACCAGTGCCTTTGGGAAATTGTGCTCCACTATCTTGTAATACGCTCCCAACTCATAATTAGCCGGCGCATAGCCCTGGCTAGCAGCACAGTGAGTATACGCCAACCCCAAATCCTTTTTTTTGGCCACATATATATAAAGCTTACCTAGTTCGGTTAGCGCCGGCGGATTTCCTAGGTTAGCAGCCTTATCAAGAAAAGTAAGTCCGTCAGTTGCAGGATTCTTGACCCCGGCACGATTACCGATCATTGCCCCCATATTATAGAAACCTTGAGGAATCTTCAGATCGATCATTTTCTGGTAAAGGTCTAGAGCTTTCTGAGTGTCCTTCTCCACACCTCCCGGCCAACCGGTACGATAGAGGTTCGCCAAGTTATGCATGGCCTTCCAGTGGCCACGCTCCACTGCCTTGCTGTAAAGCTCGACGATACGGCCCCAGGGCCGCAGAGTATCGGGCTTGGCCAAGGCGGCTGCTTCGCGGTACCAGACATCGGCTTGCGAATCCAACGGCGGCAGATGGCCTTTTTCATTAACGCAGACAAACGATTTGCTGTTGGCCATCACGGGGACGGCTGCAAGACACAGCACGGCCCAAAGTCCAATAGCCATCAGCCGCATCACTGCTCCGGTTTCCAGTCAGGCCGATCTGCGTCGTAGCCCTGAGTGGGATGAGGTGGTAACGGATGCTCCTTCATCAGGTTGGGAAAACGTAAATCAGGATCAGCTTCAAGCTTTTTATAGATTGAATAATATTCCTTGTGTAGTTTTTCATCGGGGGAGTACCACATTCTGTCAACATCGGGACTGGTCTTATCAAAAACTCCGGACATGAAGAGGGCAGCATCATCATTTCCTTGACTGGCAGCAAGAAGATAATATCTTGCTGCTTTTGGAAAGTTGTGTTCAACGAGTTCGTAGTAACTCCCCAACTCATAGTTTGCCGGAGCATAACCCTGACTCGCAGCACATTGGGTATATGCCAAACCCAACTCTCTGTTTTTGGCCACATAAATATAAAGCTTACCCAGTTCGGTTAGCGCCGGCGGATTTCCTAGGCTAGCAGCCTTATCAAGAAAAGTAAGACCATCAGTTGCAGGATTATTGACCCCGGCACGATTACCGATCATTGCCCCCATATTATAGAAACCTTGAGGAATCTTCAGATCGATCATTTTCTGGTAAAGGTCTAGAGCTTTCTGAGTGTCCTTCTCCACACCTCCCGGCCAACCGGTACGATAGAGGTTCGCCAAGTTATGCATGGCCTTCCAGTGGCCACGCTCCACTGCCTTGCTGTAAAGCTCGACGATACGGCCCCAGGGCCGCAGAGTATCGGGCTTGGCCAAGGCGGCTGCTTCGCGGTACCAAGCATCGGCTTGCGAATCCAACGGAGGAAGATGGTCTTTTTCATTAACGCAGACGAATGATTTGCTGTCGGCCATAACGGAAACTCCGAAACTCAGCAGGAAAGTGAACAGATAAATAGAGATACGCATCGCTCAGTCCACCGTAAAATTGGGACTATAGGGTGTGGTGACATCCCAGAACCGCAATAAATGGGTCGTTAGAGATTCACCATTTCGCTGCTGCTTCCAGTTCTTATCCATCTTCTGATTCCACAGCTTGAAGTTTTCTTCGGTCGTTTCGGCCAACTTATAAGCATGTGCCCCCCACAACTCCTCCCGCATCGCCCTCGCCAAATCCGGATTGGGTTGGGCAACCCCCAATTCGCTGTCGCTATGCATGCTGCGGACATTGATATTGGCCGAGCTGAGCAGGGTATAGAGGTCGTCCACCAGCAGCAGCTTGGAGTGCACGTAGATGTGCTTGTAGCGCGCCTTCAGCGGCGGCGCCCCGAGGGCGGCCTCGGCTTCGGCGGACATGCGTACTGGCGGCGGGCTGCCGGGGGCGGGGTCGCTGGTGGCCAGGGTGGCGATGACCACCTTGAGGCCGGGCACGTCGGCGAGCTGGTAGGGCTTGTCGTCCTCGCCGGTGTTCTTCGCCAGTTCGGGAATGTCCTGCGCGCCGAGACCGCCGAGGCGTTGCTCGACTTCCGGCGTCACGCCTTTCTCTTCGAGCGCCTCGATCTTGCGTTGCAGCCGTTCGATGTTGTTTTCCTGGCCGCGCCGGACATAGGGATCGGGGTGCGGGTTTTCCCTGAGCTGCTTCAACTGCTCGCGCTTTTCCCGCAGGTCATGCGCCAGGTCGCGCTGCACTTGCGGCATCAGCTGCTCCTGGCCCACGCCTTTCATCATGTCGTAGGTGGTCTTCGAGGCGTCGCTGGAGTCGGGGGTGTTGGTCACGACGAACAGGTACAGGTCGCCGGGCACGCCCCGGGCCTTGCGGGCCTGCGCGGTCTTCCGCAGGCGCTCGGCGAAGCCGGCATAACGGAAGTACTGGTTTTCCATGTAGACGTAGTCGGTGGCATTGCCCAGGGCCTTGAGATAGTGCTCCAGGATCGAGCGCTCGCCGTCCTGTGGCTGGGTCCGGCAAATCTGCGCAACGCTGTTGCTGGCGGGCGTGGCGATCTTCGGCAGCGGCAAGGCGTCGCGCTCGGCGGTCAGCGATGGCGTCGAGAACCAGCGCTTGTACCACGGCGTCTCGAGGTCCCAGGCCTCGCTGAAGTTGCGGCTGAGGTCGGCCAGCACCGGTCCCTGGACCTGCATGGAGATATCCTGCCAGGGCCCGAACCCGGGATCGCGACCGGCGGCGCGGTCGTCGAACAGGTGGGCACTGGTGTCCCAGTAGTTGCGGTGCATGTTGTGACCCATGACGAAGCCGATGGCCTGCGGGCTACCATAGTCGACCAGGACCATCTTCTGGTGATGGCTGGCGAACTGGGTGAGTACCAGCAACTGGCCGATGCCCAGGTCGTCGATGCCATCGGCGCGCAACAGGTGGATCAGGCTTTGCAGCCGCCCGTTGACGAGGCGTACCTGCTCGCCGTTCATCACCGGCCTGGCCGTCTGCTCGAAGTCGCGGGTACGGAACTCGACGTTCTGCAACCCACCGCCGCGTACCGCCTTGAACCAGTCGCGGGTGAATATCTGCCCCCAGGGATCCTGGCGGGTGCCGCCGGAACCGCGCTTGCCGCCGTAGCCCTGGGCCTCGCTGCTGTCGAGAGTGCGCTGGATCTCGGCGTTCTCCGCCTCCAGCTCGGCGATGCGCGCCCGCGCGTGGGCGGCGCCCCGCGGGTCGAAGCTCGGCAGCCTGCCTTCGCGGTGCAGCCGTTCCGAGCGTTCCAGGGCTTCCTGCTGCCGCGCGATGAGGTTGAGGTTATGCTGGCGCCGCTGCTCCAGCCGCAGCACCTCGTTGTCCACCGCACTGCCGCTGGCGACGCCCGAGCCCACCCAGGTGCCGCCGGAACCGCCGACGCCGGCCCCGGGGATGGTGTTTTCCTTGAGCCTGGCGAGCTGGTTGCTCCAGACCAGCACCCGCGCCTGCACTCCTTCGCGGCCCTTCGTCTGCAGCAATTCGCCGATTCGCGGTCCGTCGGGGCGCTTGAAGCGCATGGCCGGGTCGAAGCCCCAGGTGATGATGTCGATGCTGTGCCGGGCCGCTTCCATCGCCGCATGCACCGCGTCGAAGGCCGCCTGGCCATTGATCAGCGGCTTGATGTGCACACCCGCGCGCGGTGGGTAGAAGGCCTTGTTGGCGAACCAGTCGAGGGTCAGCCGGACGCTGCCGGCCTGTTGCGCGTACAGCTTGAGGGTCTGCGGTTTGTACAGGTCGCTCATGGCGTGGGCTCATCCTTGTCGGCGGCGCCGGGCCGCGAGGCGTCGCGCCGGTAGGCGTCCGGGGCGGAACGCGGCTTGTGCTGGGGCATTTCCGCCCGGTAGTCGCGGAACCCCTGTTGGGCGAGCCGATCGTCGACCTGCAGTGCGTCCGGCCGGTCGACCATCTCCACTTCGTAGGCGTGGCCATTGGCCGTCTCGATACGATAGGTGCGTTCGCCCGGAAGCGGTTCGAAGCTGATTGCGCCGCCTTCGTCGGCGATGCCCTCCTCCTTGAGGGCACCGTTGGCGTAGAGCCGATACGGTTGCCTGGCCGCCGATGCCACGCCGGGCAACGGACTGAGTTCGAAACGTAGGAGTTTCTGCGGCGCTTCGCCGATCTTCTGGGCGATGGCTCCCAACAAGGCGCCTCCCGCCGCCGCGGCGTCGGCCGCGAGCGGTTGCAGCGGCGACAGCGCACGAACGCCGCTACCGATGCCGGGGCTGCCGCCGCTGTTGATCATCACCTGGGCGCCGTCGAGGGTGACACCGCCCGGGTCGAGCCTGGCGAAGCTGCCACCGCCCTTTAGGGTCAGCTCCATGCCTGCCTCGATCACTACCTTGTCGCCGGCCTTGAAATGGATCTCGTCGCCCGCCTCGACGAACTGGCCGGTGCCGATCCTCAGGTGCAACGCGTCGGCGACGCTGAGGTGGTCGGCCGCCTTCAGTTCGACCTTGCGGTCGGCATGGACCGTGCGCTGTTCCTCGGCCCTGAACTCGCTGTAGCTATCACCCTCGACCGTGTCGTGGCGCTCGTGGCCGACGCGGATCTTCTGGTCGTGCTCGATGTTCTCGTCCCAGTCGCGCTGGGCGTGGACGAAGATCTGTTCCTGGCCCTTGCGGTCCTCGATGCGCAGTTCGTTGAAACCGCCGCCGCCGGGGTAGCTGTCGGTCTTGAAAACGCTGCGGGTCTTGTTCTGCGGCAGCTCGTAGGGCACCCGGTTTTCGCTGTGGTAGAGGCAGCCGGTGACCAGCGGCTGATCCGGATCGCCCTCCAGGAAACCCACCAGGACTTCCATGCCCACCCGCGGGATGGCGACGCCGCCATAGCGCTTGCCCGCCCAGTTGGAGGCGACGCGCAACCAGCAACTGGTGTTGTCGTCGGCCTGGCCGAGGCGATCCCAGAAGAACTGCACCTTGACCCGGCCGTATTGGTCGCAGTGGATGGTCTCGCCGGCGGGGCCGGTCACGACCGCTGTCTGGCAGCCCAGCACGCGTGGCCTGGGATGCTCCAGCGGGGGGCGGAAATGCGCGCTCCAGGGAGTGGCGACGAAATGGTTGCGATAGCCCTGGCGGAAATCGCCCTGGCCCTGCGCGACGTCGCTGTCGATCGACTCTTCCAGTACCTGCGGCTGCCGCCCTTCGTGGAGAACCTCGGTAAGCAGCCAGAGATCGTTCCATTCGCCGCGGGGATGCGCGGACAGCGTCAGGAAGTGTCCGCTGAGCAGCGCCGGTTCGTCGCTTTCGCCCCTGGCCTGTAGGTAGTCGGCGCGATGCCGTTCCAGCGCGCGACGGCTCAGGTGCTTGCCGCGCTCGCGGTGGGTGAAGCGGCCGGGATAGTCGTAGTCCTCCAGGTCCGGTTGCTGCGCCCCGGGCTGCGGGCCATGGGCGGCCTGCATCTGCAACGCGGGTTGCTCGAAGTCGTAGTCGCGCCGGGTAACCCGGCTGGCACGGGTGTCGAAGCGCACGCCGAAGCGCTTGACCACCGGCTGGTCGGCGACCAGCCCGGCGTCCTGCACGTAGGCGACGGGGCGTTGCAGCCGCGGAAAGGAGGTCTGGTCGTCGCCGAAGACCAGCACATGGCCCTGGGCAGAAAACTCATGGTGGTAATGGATGCCCTCCTCCTCGCAGAGCCTGCTGAGGAACGCCAGGTCGGTTTCGTCGTACTGCGTGCAGTATTCGCGGGCCGGGTACGGCGTCGGACCCAGCTGGAAGCGGTAGGCGTCGGCGAGAATGCCGTGGCCCTCCAGCACCCGACCGATGATTTCCGGCACGCTGAGGCGCTGGAAGATGCGTTGGTCGCTGCACAGCCCCAGGTAGGCCAGGCGCGGCTCCAGGGTCGCGCGATAGCCGGTCAGGCGCTTGCCGGAGTCCCCCTGGGCGATGCTGGTGAGCTGTCCGTGGACCCCTTGCCCGCTCGGCGAGAGGATCAGGAAGGCCGGCTGGTGCAGCAGCGCGTCGAGGTCCAGGTCGGATCGCTCGCTGACCAGTTCCAGGTCGAAGCGAAAGGGCTGGCTGATGGCTTCGCGACCGCGGAAGGCGAGTACCTGGAAGTCGTGCCGGAGGTTTTCGATGCGAAGGCTGAAGTGCGTCTGGTTGGCGGGGGCGAACATTCACTGTCCTCTTGGAAACGCAGCCGTGCGTTCCTGGCGTATTCGGTTCCGGGCGCGACGCGCGTGCGCCCGCGCGATGGAAATGCTGGCCGAGAGGATAGAGGAGAACAGTTGTGCAACTCTTTGCGCACTCGGCCTCCCGGCCGCATCAACGCTGACCTCAATAAATTTGTAACAGAAAATTTCCAGAATGCCGACGCGGACGCCCCACCCCATCCGCGGCCTTCACGTCCGCCAGGACGGGCCAGGCGTCCGCCGCCTCCGAGCACCTCAGGCGTAGCGCTCGCGACCCCAGGCGAGGAGGCTTTCCAGCAGTTCGCGGATGACTGCGCGGGTCGCTTCGGCGAGGTCCGCGCGGTAAGCGAACGGGGCCTGCTCGTCCATGTAGGTGCACTGCGCCAGCTCCAGCTGGACGGCATGGACGTGCTGCTCCGGCTGGCCGTAGTGGCGGGTGATGTGGCCGCCCTTGAAGCGCCCGTTGAGCACATGGCTGTAGCCTTCGGCGGCAGCGCAGACCGCCTCCAGGCGGGCCGCCAGCGCTGGATCGCAACTGGCGCCGGCGTTGGTGCCGAGATTGAAGTCGGGCAGTCGGCCGTCGAACAGGTGCGGCACGTGGGAACGGATCGAGTGGGCGTCCCAGAGCAGCGCGTAGCCGAACTCGGCCTTCAGCCGCGCCAGTTCCTCGGCGATGGTCCGGTGGTAGGGCGTCCACACTTCGGCCAGGTAGCGCATGCGTTCCTCGGCGGACGGCGCCATGCCTTCGCGGTAGAGCGGCCGGCCGTCGAACAGGGTGTCCGGATACAGGCCGGTAGTGGCGGTGCTGTACAGCGGCTTGTCGTCGGAAGGGCGGTTGAGATCGACCACATAGCGCGAATAGTGGGCAGCCAGGGTGCTGGCGCCCAGTTCCTCGGCGAAATCGTAGAGCCGGGGAATGTGCCAGTCGGTATCGGTCAGCGCCCGCGCCTCCTCCACCAGGCCGGCGTCCACCGCCGGGGTCAGGCGCGTGCCGGGGTGCGGCATGCTGATCAGTAGCGGCACACGGCCGCGCTTGAAACTCAGGACTTCATCCACGGTATACCTCCTCGGCGTGGCGAATGACGCGTTTCGGCAGATCGCCGCCCAGCCAGTAGGCCAGCTCCGCCGGACGCTCGATGTCCCAGGCGACGAAGTCGGCCAGCTTGCCGACCTCCAGGCTGCCGTGGCTGGCTTCCAGCCCCAGCGCCCGGGCGGCGTGCAGGGTGACACCGGCCAGCGTCTCCTCCGGGGTCAGGCGGAACAGGGTACAGGCCATGTTCAGCATCAGGCGCAACGACAGCGCCGGCGAGGTGCCGGGATTGAGATCGCTGGCAATGGCCATGGCCACGCCGTGCCGGCGCAGGGCATCGATCGGCGGCAGCTGGGTCTCGCGCAGCAGGTAGAAGGCGCCCGGCAGCAGCACCGCGACGGTACCCGCCTCGCCCATGGCGCGGGCGTCGTCCTCGGTCATGTACTCCAGGTGGTCGGCCGACAAAGCCCGGTAGCGCGCCGCCAGGCTGGAACCGTGCAGCGAGGATAGCTGCTCGGCGTGCAGCTTCACCGGCAGGCCCAGCTCGCGGGCGGCGATGAATACCCGCTCGACCTGCGCCGGGGAAAACGCCAGGTGCTCGCAGAAGGCGTCCACCGCGTCCACCAGTCCCTCCCCGGCCAGCGCGGGGAGCATCGTCGAGCAGATATGCTCGATGTAGTCGTCGGCGCGCCCGGCGTATTCCGGCGGTAGCGCATGGGCAGCCAGGCAGGTGCTGCGCACGGTCGCCGGCAGGCGTTCGCCGAGGCGGCGGATGACCCGCAGCATCTTGCGTTCGCTGGCCAGGTCGAGACCGTAGCCGGACTTGATCTCCAGCGCCGTCACGCCGTCGCGCAGCAAGGGCTCCAGGCGCTTGCGCGCGCTGGCCAGCAATTCTTCCTCGCTGGCCTCGCGGGTGGCGCGTACGGTGCTGGCGATACCGCCGCCGGCGGCGGCGATCTCGGCGTAGCTGACGCCCTCCAGGCGCTGCTCGAATTCGCCGCTGCGGTTGCCGCCGAACACCGCGTGGGTGTGGCAGTCGATCAACCCCGGGGTCAGCCAGGCGCCACCGAGGTCGATGCGTTCGGCGTAGTCGCCGGGCGGCAGTTCGGCGCGCGGGCCGATCCAGTGGATCAGCGGACCGTCGGTGACCAGGGCGGCGTCCTCGACGATCGAGTACTTGCCGCCCTTGAGGGTGGCGGCATGGCAATGCTGCCAGAGTCGTTTCATTGCAGGTCTCCTATGCTCGCGGCCAGCCGGGCGAGACTCTTCCGCTCGCCTAGGATGGCCGCCGCGCTGGCGATGTCGGGAGCCAGCCAGCGGTCGGTGTCGTACGCGGGCACGCGCTCGCGCAGGATGCCCCAGGCCGCCGCGGTGCCCTGGCCGAAGCGTTGCGGGGCGAGGAATTCGAAGGCCTGGGCGGCCAGCAGGTACTCGATGGCGAGGATCCGCCGGAGGTTCTCCAGGGCCCTGCCAAGCTTGAGCGCGGCACTGGTGCCGAGGCTCAGGTGGTCCTCCTGGAGCGCCGAGGTGACGAAGTTGTCGACCACCGCCGGCTGCGCCAGCTGGCGGTTCTCGCCAGCCAGGGAGGCGGCGACGTACTGGGTGATCATCATCCCCGAGTTGACTCCCGGCTTGCCCACCAGGAACGCCGGCAGGCCGCTGACCAGCGGGTTGACCAGGCGATCCAGGCGCCGCTCGGCGACCCCGCCCAGCTCGGCCACGGCGATCGCCAGCAGGTCGGCGGCCATCGCCACCGATTCGCCGTGGGGATTGGCCTGGGATACCACCCGGTAGGCCTCCGGCGTACCCAGCAGCAGCGGGTTGTCGGTGGCCGAGTTGAGTTCGGTCTCTATCTGCCGCGCCGCGTGGGCCAACTGGTCACGGCAGGCGCCATGGATCTGCGGTATCGAGCGGATGCTCAGGGCATCCTGGGTGCGGATGCCGCGGGCGTTCTCCAGCACCTGGCTGCCAGCCAGCAAGGCCCGCAGATTGGCGGCGACCCGCTGCATCCCGGGATGCGGCTTGAGCGCAACGATCTCGGCGTCGAACGCCGACAGTTGGCCGCGCAGGGCCTCGAAGCTCATCGCCCCGATCACGTCGGCCCACTGCGCCAGGCGCTGCGCGTCGTCCAGGGCCAGGCAGGCGAGGCCGGTCATGCACGGCGTGCCGTTGACCAGGCAGAGCCCGTCCTTGGCTCCCAGGCGCACCGTCGCCAGGCCTTCCGCCGCCAACGCGGCGGCGGCCGGCACGACGCTGCCGCGGTAGCTGACCTCGCCGATGCCGAGCAGGGCGATGCCGACGTGCGCCATGTGGGTCAGGTAGCCCACCGAGCCCTGGGCCGGCACCTGCGGGGTAATGCCGTGGTTGAGCAGCGCCAGCAGCCCTTCCACCAGCGAACGGTCGAGCCCGGACTTGCCCTGGCTGTAGTTGGCGACGGCGGCACAGATGATCGCCCGGGTCTGTTCGTCGCGCAGCGGCTCGCCGACCCCGCAGGCATGGCTGAGCAAGGTGTTGCGCGACAGCTCGGCGAGCTGCTCGCCTTCCAGCAGGACGTCGCACAGCGCGCCGAGGCCGGTACTGATGCCGTAGACACGCTCGCCGTTGGCGACGATACGGCAGACGATGGCGCGGGCGTTGTCGATCCGTGCCCAGGCCGCCGCCGACAGTTCCAGGCGCGCACCGTGCCGGGCCACCGCGACCAGTTCCTGCCAACGCAGCGGACCGTCGCCGAACACGACGCTCGGTAGGTCGCTCATAGGTTCGCCACCCGCCGCTGGACGAAGCGGTCGACGTAGTCGTCGGCCGGCTGGTGGAGGATTTCCCGTGGCGTGCCGACCTGGATCAGCTGGCCGTCCTTGAGGATCGCGATGCGGTTGCCGATGCGTACCGCCTCGTCGAGGTCGTGGGTGATGAAGACGATGGTCTTGTGCAGGGTTTTCTGCAGTTCCAGCAACTGGTCCTGCATGTCCGCGCGGATCAACGGGTCGAGGGCGCTGAAGGCCTCGTCCATGAGAATGATCTCGGTGTCGGCGGCCAGCGCGCGGGCCAGGCCGACGCGCTGGCGCATGCCGCCGGAAAGCTGGTGCGGATAGGACTTCTCGTAGCCCTTCAGGCCAACCGTGGCGATCCAGTGCAGGGCCCGCTCGTGGCACTGCGCCCGGCTTTCGCCGCGAACCTTCAGGCCATAGGCGACATTGTCGAGCACGCTCTTGTGCGGCAGCAGGCCGAAACTCTGGAACACCATGCTGATCTTGCGCCGGCGGAATTGCCGGAGGGCTTCCATGTCGTAGCGCAGGATGTCCTCGCCATCCACCAGGATCTCGCCGCTGGTGGGGTCGATCAGGCGGTTGAAATGGCGCACCAGGGTCGACTTGCCGGAACCCGACAGGCCCATGATCACGAAGATCTCGCCAGCACCGATGGTCAGTGACAGGTCGTTGACGCCGACCACGCAGCCGGTCTGCGCCAGCACTTCGGCCTTGCTGCGTCCCTGGCGGATCAGGACCAGCGCGGCATCGGCGCGCGGGCCGAAGATCTTGAACACGTTCTTCACTTCGATCTTGTTCATCTGCGCACCGCTCATTTGCTCGTCTCGTGCCGGGAACGGCCATAGGCCTGGGTGATGCGGTCGATCACCACCGCGAGGATGACGATCGCCAGGCCGGCTTCCAGGCCCTTGCCCACGTTCAGCGTCTGGATGCCCACCAGTACGTCTTCGCCGAGGCCGCGGGCGCCGATCATCGAAGCGATCACCACCATCGACAGGGCCATCATGGTGGTCTGGTTGATCCCCGCCATGATGCTCGGCAGGGCCAGCGGCAACTGCACGCCGAACAGCTGCTGCCAGCGGTTGGCGCCGAAGGCGTTGACCGCCTCCATCACCTCGCTGTCGACCTGGCGGATGCCCAGGTCGGTGAGGCGGATCAGCGGCGGCGCGGCATAGATCACGGTGGCGAAGATCGCCGGCACCTTGCCCAGGCCGAACAACATCAGCACCGGGATCAGGTACACGAAGCTGGGCATGGTCTGCATGATGTCCAGCAGCGGCATCAGCACCGCGCGCAAGCGGTTGCTGCGCGCGGCGAGGATGCCCAGGGGGATGCCGATCAGCACCGAGATGAAGGTCGCCACCAGCATCAGCGCGAGGGTCTGCATCAGCTTGTCCCAGAGGCCGACGGCGCCGACCAGGAACAGCAGGCCGGTAATCACCAGGGTCGGCAGCAGGCGCCGGGTGGCGTGCCAGGCGATCGCCGCGACGATCGCCAGCAACAGCCACCAGGGCGTGGCGCGGAGCAGCCCTTCGAGGTTGACGATGGCCCACAGCAGGGTGTCGGAGATCTTGCGGAACAGGTCGCCGTAGTTGGTCACCAGGGCGTCGACCCAAGCGTTGACCCAGTCGGCGATGGAAAATGTCAGGCGTTCGGGAAACATGGTCTGCTCTCGTCGGTCGTGGGTTCAGAGTGCCGCTTCGATCTTCTTCGCCGCGTCCTCGTCGACCCAGGCGTGCCAGACCTCGGGGTGCTCCTTGAGGAACTCGCGCGCCAGGCGCGCCGCATCGATCCGGTCCTTGGCCATCCGCGCCAGGTCGCTGTTCAGCAGCTCCGCCGGCAGGTTGACCTTCTCCAGCACCGCCACCAGCTCCGGCGCCTGGTCGTGGAAGGTCCGCGACAGGCCGACCTGGATCCTGATGCGCTTGTCGACGCCGGGCCTTTCCTCCAGGCGCACCAGGTCGGCGCGGCCCATCAGCGGCGTCGGCGACCAGTAGTAGAACAGGATAGGCTCGCCGCGCCGATAGCTCGACAGCACCGCCGCGTCCAGTGCCGGGCCGGTGCCCGGACGGAAATTGGTGAACGTCTCCTCCAGGCCGTAGCTTTTCAGCATCTCGCTGTTCTCCAGCTCGCAGGTCCAGCCGGCCGGGCAATTGTAGAAGCGCCCCTTGCCCGGCTCTTCCGGGTCGCGGAAGACCTCGGCGTACTGCGCCAGGTCGGCGATAGAGCGCAGCTTCGGCGCCTTCGCCTCGAGCTTGCGCTGCGGGTCGCC
Organism: Pseudomonas sp. TZ252; assembly: GCF_056110345.1. Taxonomy (NCBI): domain Bacteria; kingdom Pseudomonadati; phylum Pseudomonadota; class Gammaproteobacteria; order Pseudomonadales; family Pseudomonadaceae; genus Pseudomonas; species Pseudomonas sp. TZ252. The sequence goes on from NZ_CM148566.1 coordinate 1,921,293, forward strand.
CTCGATCACGTAGCGCGGCACGTACCAGCCCTCCACCGCGCCGACGATGGGTTCGCCGACGCCGACCACCTTGCCGGCCGCGGCAGCCTTGTTCCAGGCGTCGCTGCGGCCGATCCACTCCTCGGCGAAGACCTGGATGTCATTGGTGCTCAGCGCCTGCTCCATGGTGATCGAGTTGCCCGGCAGGCTGTCGGTGGTACAGCCGTAGCCCTTGGCCAGGACGAACTGCATCAGTTCGGTGAGCAGGGTCCCGCTCTCCCAGTTCAGCCCGGCGAACTTCACCGCCTTGCCGGACTCGCACCAGCCTTCCGCCTGGGCGCCCGCCGCGGCGGCGAGCAGGCCGAGGGCACAGAGAACACTCAACATCGACTTCTTGTATCGCATGGTTCGACGCTCCAGATGCACGATTGGGAAAGGCAGTTGGAAAACCTGCGGGCCGCGCCCGGGGGAACGGCCTCGATCGTTGTTATTGGCCGGCGGCTCAGGCCGCCGTCGGTTCCGTCACAGCCCTCCCTGGGCCTGAAGCACGCCATGCGCGGCATCGCCCTTCGGCCTGACCCAGCGCCGGTAGGCGATCACCAGCAAGGCGATCCAGATAGCCCCGACCCACAGGGCCGGGCGGGTGTCCGGGAAATAGCCGAGCACCACGAAGATGAACAGCATGAAGACGATCGCCGCCGCCGGCGCGAATGGCCACAGCGGCACCGGGAACTTCAGCGCGGCGACCTGGCGCGGCCCCATGCGCCGGCGCATGCCGACCTGGGCCAGGAGGATCATCAGCCAGACCCACACGGTGGCGAAGGTGGCGATGGAAGCGATCAACAGGAATACGCTCTGCGGGATCAGGTAGTTCAGCGCTACGCCGAGCAGCAGGGCAACCGCCATCAGCAGCACGGTCATCCACGGCACGCCGTGCCGCGACACCCGCGAGAAGCCGACCGGCGCCTGGCCCTGGCGGGCCATGCCGTAGAGCATGCGACCGGCGCCGAAGATGTCGCTGTTGATCGCCGAAATCGCCGCGGTGATCACCACGACATTGAGGATCGCCGCGGCCGACTCGATCCCCAGGCCGTCGAAGATCTGCACGAAGGGACTGCCGTTGCTGCCGATCTGCTGCCAGGGGAAGATCGCCATCAGCACGAACAGGGTCAGCACGTAGAACAGCAGGATGCGCAGCGGCACCGCATTGATCGCCCGCGGGATCACCCGCTGCGGGTCCTGCGCCTCGCCGGCGGTGATGCCGATGATCTCGATGCCGCCGAAGGCGAATACCACCACCGACAGCGAGGCGACCAGCCCGGCCCAGCCGTTGGGCAGGAAGCCGCCGTGCTGCCACAGGTTGTGCACGCCGGTGGCGGACGTCGCCGCGCCGCCCAGGCTGAAGCCGAAGAACATGATGCCGAGCCCGGCGAGGATCATCGCGACGATGGCGCCGACCTTGACCAGCGACAGCCAGAACTCCAGCTCGCCGAAGACCTTGACATGACAGAGGTTCAGCCCGCCGATGAACAGCACGATGGACAGTACCCAGATCCAGCGCGGCACGTCGGGAAACCAGAACCCCATGTAGATGCCGAACGCGGTGACATCGGCGAGGCAGACGATGATCATCTCGAAAGCGTAGGTCCAGCCGGTGACGAACCCGGCCAGGGGGCCGAGATAGCTGCTGGCGTAATGGCCGAACGAGCCGGACACCGGCTCGTGCACCGCCATCTCGCCGAGCGCGCGCATCACCATGTACACCGCCGCGCCGGCGATCAGGTAGGCCAGCAGCACCGCCGGCCCGGCCATCTGGATGGCCGATGCGGAACCGTAGAACAGGCCGGTGCCGATCGCCGACCCCAGTGCCATGAAACGAATATGACGGGCGTTCAGTCCGCGCCGAAGCCCCGTGTCGTGCGTCATCCCTCGGCTCTCCTGTTGTTGTTCTTGCTGGAGCGCCCCGGCCGAGCGGCCGGGGGCGGGTATCAAAGACTCGGCAACAGCCGGGCCGGCAGCAGCGCGTTCAGGCAACCGCTGGCGAGCAACTGGCTGGCGGCCTCGATGTCAGGGGCGAAGAAGCGATCCTCCTGGTAGTACGGCACCTTGTCGCGCAGCAGGCGGCGAGCCTGCTCCAGCTTCGGCGAACTCTTCAGGCCCTCGCGGAAGTCCAGGCCCTGGCAGGCGCCCAGCCATTCCACGGCGAGAATCCCGCGGACGTTCTCGGCCATCGCCCAGAGCCGTTTGCCGGCGTTCGGCGCCATCGACACGTGGTCTTCCTGGTTGGCCGAGGTCGGCAGGCTGTCGACGCTGGCCGGATGGGCCAGGGCCTTGTTGTCGCTGGCCAGCGCGGCGGCGGTGACCTGGGCGATCATGAAGCCGGAGTTGACCCCGCCGTTGGCCACCAGGAACGGCGGCAACTGCGACATGTGCATGTCCATCATCAGCGAGATGCGCCGCTCCGACAGCGAACCGATCTCGGCCAGCGCCAGGGCCAGGTTGTCGGCGGCCATCGCCACCGGTTCGGCGTGGAAGTTGCCGCCGGAGATCACGTCGCCCTCGGCGGCGAATACCAGCGGGTTGTCGGACACCGCATTGGCTTCGATCTCCAGCACCTCGGCGGCCTGGCGCATCTGGGTCAGGCAGGCGCCCATCACCTGCGGCTGGCAACGCAGCGAATAGGGGTCCTGGACCTTGTCGCACTTCTCATGGGAACGCGCCACCTCGCTGCTGGCGGTGAGCAGGTCGCGATAGGCCGCGGCCACGTCGATCTGCCCACGCTGGCCGCGCGCGGCGTGGATGCGCGCATCGAACGGCGCCCGCGAACCGAGCATGGCCTCGACGCTGAGCCCGCCGCAGACGGTGGCGGCGGCGAACAGGTCCTCGGCCTCGAACAACCCGCGCAGCGCGTAGGCGGTGGACACCTGGGTACCATTGAGCAGGGCCAGGCCTTCCTTCGCCGCCAGGGTCAGCGGCTCCAGCCCGGCCACCGCCAGCGCTTCGGCGGCCGGCAGCCACTCACCGCGATGGCGCGCCCGGCTTTCGCCGATCAGCACCAGCGACATGTGCGCCAGCGGCGCCAGGTCGCCGGACGCACCCACCGAGCCTTTCAGCGGGATGTGCGGATAGACCTCGGCGTTGATCAGCGCGATCAGCGCGTCGATCACCTTGCGGCGGATGCCGGAGAACCCGCGAGCCAGGCTGTTCACCTTGAGCAGCATGACCAGCCGCACCATGGCGTCGTCCAGCGCCTCGCCGACGCCGGCGGCATGGGACAGGACGATGGAACGCTGGAGCTTCTCCAGGTCGGCCGGGGAAATCCGCGTCGAGGCCAGCAGGCCGAAGCCGGTGTTGATGCCGTAGGCGGTGCGGCCCTCGGCGATGATGTTCTCGACACAGGCGACGCTGGCGGCGATCAGCGCGTCGGCGCTGGGATCCAGGCTCAGGCGCACGGGGGCCAGGTAGGCTTGGCGCAGGTCGGCCAGGGTCAACTGGCCGGGTTTCAGATGCAGGCTCATCGAAGGCTCCTTGTTCGGTTCGGCGGGCTCGGCAGCGCCGTCCGCCGGCGGCGTTTCGTGGGATTGAAGGCGGCCGCGCCGCCCTGGAAATTCGTCTCAGGCCCCGTGCGCGGGACGTTCGAAGGCGCCGGGATCGGCCGGCAGGATCATTCGCGCCGGGGCCTGGCGCGTGGCCTTGCGCCGCGCCACCAGGTAGTAGAGGACCGCCGGCACCAGCAAGCCGATGATCCAGGAGATATCCACGCCGCCGAGGTGCTCGACCATCGGTCCGGTGTACAGCGTGGTCGCCAGGAACGGCATCTGCACCAGCACGCCGAGGGTATAGACGGCGATTCCCGGCAGGTTCCAGCGACCGTAGCGGCCGTCGGGGTCGGCCAGCGCGGGCACGTCATAGCGCTCGCGGGTGATGAAGTAGTAGTCGACCAGGTTCACCGCGCTCCACGGGGTGAAGAAGGTCAGCAGGAACAGGATGAAGGACTTGAACGCAGCGAGGAACGAGTGCTGGCCGAGCAGCGCGATGAGCGTCGAGGCGCCGACGATCGCGAGGACGAAGAACAGGCGTTGCACGCGGGTGATCTCCAGTTGGCCGCGTACGCTGCTGATGATGGTCGCGATGCACATGAAGCTGCCGTAGGAGTTCAGCGTGGAAATGGTCACCTTGCCGAAGGCGATGCTGAAGTAGAGCAGCGCGGCGACGGTCCCGCTGCTGCCCAGGCCGACGATGTAGGCCACCTCGCGGCCGGCGAACTGGCCGTTGGCCAGGGCTGCGGAGAACACCCCGAGGACCATCGAGGCCTGGGCGCCGAGCACCGAGCCGAGGCCGACGGCGAGGAAGGTCTTCCACGACGAGGTGGACGCCGGCAGGTAGCGTGAATAGTCGGCCACGTAGGGGCCGAAGGCGATCTGCCAGGACGCCGCCAGCGACACCGCGAGGAGGAACGAGGCCCAGCTGAAATGGCGGATGGCGAGCAGGTCGCCGATGTCGCTGAGCAGCATCAGGCGGCTGAACAGGTAGGCGAAGGCGATGATGCCGAGGACGCTGGCGATCCGCCCGATGATGTGGATGACGCGATAGCCGAGCACCGTCACCAGGACGATGAAGGCGGCGAAGATGAAGATCCCGGCGCTGTCGCTGAGCCCGGTGAGCTGGCCGATGGCCTGGCCGGAAAGCACCGTGCCGGTGGCGGTGAAGCCCAGGTACATCAGGCACACCAGGGCGATCGGGATGCAGGCGCCGTAGACGCCGAACTGCACCCGGCTGGAAATCATCTGCGGCAGCCCCAGGCGCGGCCCCTGCGCGGCGTGCAGGGCCATCACCGCGCCGCCGAGGAGCTGGCCGATGAGCAGGCCGACCAGCGACCAGAACACGTCGCCGCCGAGGACCACGGCGAGGGCGCCGGTGACGATGGCGGTGATCTGCAGGTTGGCCCCCAGCCAGAGGGTGAACTGGCTGTAGAGGCGGCCGTGGCGCTCGTTCGCCGGGATGTAGTCGATCGAGCGCCGTTCGATCAGTGGCTTGCTGTCGCTGCCCTGGGTCATGCTGCTGTACTCCGCTGCGGCTCGCGCGCCGCCATTCTTGTTGTGGCCTGGTCGGGACAGTGGGCGGCCGCCCCCACGCCCCGCCGGCGTGGAGGCGGTTTTCGAGGTCAGCGCTGGGCGGTGATCATCGGCAGGTTCAGGCCCTGCTCCTTCGCGCAATCGATGGCGACCTGGTAGCCGGCGTCGGCGTGCCGCATCACCCCGGTACCCGGGTCGTTGGTCAGCACGCGGGCGATGCGTTCGGCGGCCTCGTCGCTACCGTCGCAGACGATCACCATCCCGGAGTGCTGGGAGAAGCCCATGCCTACGCCGCCGCCGTGGTGCAGCGAGACCCAGGTGGCGCCGCTGGCGGTATTCAGCAGGGCATTCAGCAGCGGCCAGTCGGACACCGCGTCGGAGCCGTCCTGCATGGCCTCGGTCTCGCGGTTGGGGCTGGCCACCGAGCCGGAGTCGAGGTGGTCGCGGCCGATGACGATCGGCGCGGACAGCTCGCCGCTGCGCACCATCTCGTTGAAGGCCAGGCCGAGCTTGGCGCGCAGCCCCAGGCCAACCCAGCAGATGCGCGCCGGCAGGCCCTGGAAGCTGATGCGCTCGCGGGCCATGTCCAGCCAACGGTGCAGGTGGGCATCGTCGGGGATCAGTTGCTTGACCTTGGCGTCGGTCTTGTAGATGTCCTGCGGGTCGCCCGACAGCGCGGCCCAGCGGAACGGACCGATGCCGCGACAGAACAGCGGGCGGATGTAGGCCGGGACGAAGCCGGGGAAATCGAAGGCATTGGCCACCCCCTCTTCCTTGGCCATCTGGCGGATGTTGTTGCCATAGTCGAAGGTCGGCACGCCCTGCTGCTGGAACGCCAGCATGGCCCGCACGTGTACCGCCATGGACTGCTTGGCGGCCTTGACCACGGCGGCCGGGTCGGTCTGCGCGCGGTCGCGGTACTCTTCCCAGCTCCAGCCGGCCGGCAGGTAGCCGTTGAGTGGATCGTGGGCGCTGGTCTGGTCGGTGACCATGTCCGGGCGTACGCCGCGGCGAACCAGTTCCGGAAGGATCTCGGCGGCATTGCCCAGCAGGGCGATGGAGATGGCCTTGCCTTCGGCGGTGTAGCGCTGGATCCGCGCCAGGGCGTCGTCCAGGTCCTTGGCCTGCTCGTCGACGTAGCGACTGCGCAGGCGGAAGTCGATGCGGCTCTGCTGGCACTCGATGTTCAGCGAACAGGCGCCGGCCAGGGTCGCCGCCAGCGGCTGGGCGCCGCCCATGCCGCCAAGGCCGGCGGTAAGCACCCAGCGGCCCTTGAGATTGCCGTCGTAATGCTGGCGGCCAGCCTCGACGAAGGTTTCGTAGGTGCCCTGGACGATGCCCTGGCTGCCGATGTAGATCCACGAACCGGCGGTCATCTGGCCGTACATCGCCAGGCCCTTGGCGTCCAGTTCGTTGAAGTGTTCCCAGGTCGCCCAGTGCGGCACCAGGTTGGAGTTGGCCATCAGCACCCGCGGCGCGTTGGCGTGGGTCTTGAACACGCCGACCGGCTTGCCGGACTGTACCAGCAGGGTCTCGTCGTCGTTCAGTTGCTTGAGGGTCTCGACGATCCTGTCGTAGCACTCCCAGTTGCGCGCGGCACGGCCGATGCCGCCGTAAACCACCAGTTCCCTGGGGTTCTCCGCGACCTCCGGGTCGAGGTTGTTCATCAGCATGCGCAGCGGCGCTTCGGTCAGCCAGCTCTTGGCGGTCAGCGTAGTGCCGCGCGGGGCGCGGATTTCAATATCGCGGAATTTGCTCGGGGTGGTCACGGCAGGCTCCTGGGCGTGGCGTTCAACGGGCGGCGACCGGCGAGGGTGCGCCTGAATTCGGGGACGAAGCAGAGGTCGGGCTGGGTCTACCGAACACATCTATGCTTGTACATACAAGTATAAGCAAAGGAAGGGCCAATTCTGCCGCCACGCCCTCCGGCGATATCTCCACATTCCCGTGAATTTCATTCAACCCTTTGATTTTTCTGTAGTTAAGAATTAGCGAAGGTAGCCTCTCCCCCGGGAGAAGGAGCCTGCCGGAACGGCCCTGGGTGCACGTGATCGAAGCGTGCGCGCACCGGTTTGGGGCCTTCGGTAACACCGTTCAGCGCAATTGCGGGTAACCCCAGCCCTGCGCCTGACGCTCGTAGTCGAGGAGAATCCGGTAATGCTCCTCGCCGGCCGGGAGGAAGCTTTTCAGCGCCAGTGTCGCGGCCAGGTGCGGGCACTCGATCAGCGTCAGGTTCAGCGCTTCGAACAGCTCGCGGCGTTGCGCCGCACTCCAGTGCAGCGAGGTGATCAGCGGCAAGGCCGGGCTCGGCGCGCTGCGCCCGAGCACGCGCAGGCCGTCCAGGCGCTCCGGTGCGTGGCGTTGCAGGTAGCCGAAGGTCACTGCATCCACCGAGGTCAGCTCGACCTCACCCGCGGCCACCATCGCCAGGCTGCGCAGGTGGCCGCCGCTGATGTGCACCTCGGCGAAGAACGCCGAGTCTCGCCCCAGCGGCGCCAGCGCATGGCGCAGCAGGTTCATGCCGCTGTTGGAGTCGTGGTCGTTGAGCGCCAGGCGGGTATTGCGGAAGTCGCCGAGGCGCTGGCGCGCCTGTCCTTCGGCGGCGACGAACAGGCTGCAATGCTCGCCGGGAGCACAATCGGGCAAGTCGTAGCTGGGCACCGCGAGCACCGCCACCTGGCCGCGCAACTGGGTCATCAGCGGATAGCCGCAGGTCTGCGCGAACAACAGGTTAGGCTGTCGCCACTGCACCGCCAGATCGGTGGCGGCCGACGCGTAACGGCGCACGCCCAGGCGCCGGCAGACCTCGCCGATGAAGGTTGCGCCGGCCTGCCTGACGCAGTCCGGCTCGACATACATGTCCAGCGCCGCCACCACCGGGGTATCGATCATGCTCTCGTCCGCCTGCCTTCAATGCTCGGGATGCACCGGCGCATCCACTGGCCGCCAACCGTGGCGCCGCCATAGACGACCATAGCCGGGCAGGTGGAAATCGCCACTGCGTCGCCGGTAGGCACGGCGGCTTGCGCTATACACGCGCGGCAGCAGGTACCAGGGCAGGCCCGGCAGATCGTGGTGGACCAGATGCAAGTTGTTGTTGAGGAACAGCAGCCGCCACGGCCACCCCGCGTCGACCAGCACGCTGCGCTGCGCCGGCTCGCGGGCCGGACGGTGCTCGTAGAAAGAGCGCAGCATGCTCAGGCCGAGGGCCGGATAGGCCACCGCCGGCAGGTACAGCCAGGGTGGGATGCCCGCCCAGCGCCAAAGCCCGGCCAGCAACCCGCCCAGCAGCACGGCATGCAGGCCCCACAGGCGCCAGGCGGCACCCTCTCCCCGGCGCAACCGCGAACCTTCCAGGCGCGCCATCGCCGCCAGGGCCAGCAGCGGGCCGAGGGTGGCGCGACCGAGCAGGGTCTTGTCCAGGCAGAGCCAGCGCCGCCGCCAGGAGCCCAGGCGCGGCCACTCGGACAGACTGACGTAGCGACTCTCGGGGTCCAGCCCCGGGTAGGTCAGTTGCTCGTCGAGGTGGTGCCGCAAGTGGCTGTCACGGTACAGCGGATAGGGATACCAGACGGCCAGTGGCAGGTAGCCGAGCATGGCGTTGAACCTCGGCCAGCGGGTCGGGTGGCCATGGATCAGCTCATGCTGCAACGACATGTAGAGGGAGGCGAACGGCACCAGTCCCGCCAGTACCGGCCAACCCCAGCGCTCATACTGGCTGGCGAGCAGTGCCCAACCGCCGTACAGGCAGGCGATCAGCAGCCAGGTCGGCCATTCGCTGCGCGCCTGGAAGGTATCCTGGAGCCGCCGCACCAGGGTGCGCTGACGCCCGCTCAGGTAGTGCGCCATGAAGGCTGGCGAGGCTTACTTCAGGGAGGTATCGAGGCGCGCGGCGACTTCGGCCGGCACCCAGTGGCTCCAGATTTCGCGATGCTGGCGAAGAAACTGCGCACGCACCTCGCCGACCTCGCGATGATTCTGCGCCATGTCGGCGAGCAGCTCGTTGAACAGCGGCAAGGGGATCTCGACCTTGCGGAACAGCTCGACCAACGCCGGCGCCTTGTCATGGAAATCGCGGGAAACGCCAATGGTGATCTTCGCCGGCAACGAGCGGGAACCGATGGGGTCGGGGTTCTTCGGATCGGACAGGGTGGCCCAGGCCTTCTCGCTGAACGGCGGCTCTTCCAGTTGCACCAGCTTGAAACGGCCCATCAACGGAGTCGGCGACCAATAGTAGAAAAGCACCGGCTCGCCGCGCCGGAAGGCCGCACTGATCGCCGCATCCAGCGCCGGGCCGGTGCCGGTGCGGAAGTTCGTGTAGCTGTCCTGCAACCTGTAGGCCTTGAGCTTCTGGCTGTTGACGATCTCGCAGGTCCAGCCGGTCGGGCAGTTGTAGAAACGCCCCTTGGCGGGCTCCTCGGGATCGCGGAACAGCGCCTTGTAGCGCGGCAGGTCGGCGATCGACCTCAACTCCGGCGCCTTCGCCTCGATGCCTCGTTGCGGGTCGCCCTTGACCAGGTACTCCGGCACCCACCAGCCCTCGGTGGCGCCCTTCACCGTCTCGCCGACGGAGAACACCTCGCCCGCCTCCTCCGCCGCGCGCCACACCGGGCTACGCCCGGCCCATTGCTCCCCGGTGACCTGGATATCGTTCTGGCGCAGGGCGTTTTCCATGGTCACGGTATTGCCCGGCAGCGCGTCGGTCTCGCAGCCGTAGCCTTTTTCCAGTACGTAGCGCAACAGGTCGGTGGTGAACATGCCGCTTTCCCAGTTCAGCCCGGCGAACACCACTTTGCCCGGGTACGGGCATTCCGCCGCGACGGCGGTCTGGCTGGCGAGGCTGGCGCCCAGGGCGAGGACGGCGAGGATCTGGCGAAGCGGGGGCATGCGGGTCTCCCGGTTGGAGTCGGACGGCATGCGGAACTATATAGGCATTAAAAATATTGGATTAATAACGTTTGATTCTTTGGATAGACAAAAGCGCCTACCCTTTCGGTGTAGACGCTTTTTTCTGGCGGCGCCGGCGAATCACAGCGAATCGAGTTCCACCGCACAGACCCACGCCGGCTCGTGGGCCGTCAGGCGCCAATGCTGCAAGCCCTGCAGCCCCTCGGCGCACAGGCAGTCGTGGGCAGCCAGTTGCCCGCGAGGTTGCCCTTGCAAGGAAATCGCTACCCCGTCCTGCTGGGCGAACAGCAGCAGCGTGCTCGCCGTGCCGTGCCAGTCCAGCTCGCCCTCGACCCGCAGCCATTGCAGGCGCGCGCGATGGCGCTGGGGCGCATAGATCAGGTTGAAGTCGCGGATAGCTCCATCGAGCAGGGTGCAGTGCACCTCGCTGTCGCCGGAAAAAGCGAAGGCCTGCCGGGCGCGTAGCGGCGCGGATTCCGCGCCATCCACCCGCAGGCGCATGCCGCCGCCCTCCAGCACGCTGATGATCCGCTGGTAACCGGCGAAGCGGGAGAAGCCGCCGGACTCGCCGACATCGGCGATCGACAGGCGCCAGCCGAAGCCGTCCAGGCCGTCGCCGCCGTCGCGGGCGATCTCCTCGGTGGAGCCGGCGCCGTTCTTCCACGGCATTCTCGGGTAGTCGACGGCGCGCAGGATGCGGAGTTCGCTCATGAGCTGAAACGCCCTTCCAGACGGTGGCGGGAACCCGGGTGCAGCAGCCGCGCGGCGGTCACCGCGACACGCCCGGACCATGTGCGGCGGCGGATCAGCAGGCACGGCTCGCCGCGTTCGATCTGCAACAGCTTGCACTCGGCCGGCTCGGCGAGGATCGCCTCGACCACATGCTCGCCCTCGGTGAGCGGCGCCACCTGGGTCAGGTAGGCATAGGGCGTTTGCCGGGTGAAATCCTGCTTGAGGTAGTCCGGCGCCACCGCGGCGTTCACGTAGCGGTCCTCGATCTGCACCGGGATATCGTTCTCGTAGTGCACGATCAGCGAGTGGAACACCCGCTGGCCTTCGCGCACGTCCAGTGCCAGGGCGCGCTCGGGGCCGGCGACCTCCTCGCCGAGGGTGATCACCTGGCAACGATGGCGATGCCCGCGGGCCGCGATCTCGTCGGCGATGTTGTGCACCTCGAACAGCGCCGACTGGCCCTTGGGCTCGGCGACGAAGGTTCCTACCCCCTGCATGCGCACCAGCAGGCCGTCGCTGGTCAGTTCGCGCAGGGCGCGATTGATGGTCATGCGACTGAAGCCGAGCTGGCTGACCAGTTCGCTCTCGGACGGCACCCGGTGGTGCGGCGGCCAGGCGCCCGACTGGATCTGGCTGACGATCATCTGCTTGACCCGCGCGTAGAGCGGCGCCGGTACCTCGCCGAGTTGCGAGGCCAGCGGGGAACGATCGGAGGAAGAGGACGTCACGGAGAGACTCCTTGTCGAGGCGTCGATGAAGTGAGTTTACGCACCGCTTAATCGTCTGTATATGTATATACAAATAAAACAGACTGCGTGTGAGCTGATTATGTCCGCAATTTTCGCTGAACGTGCGTTGCTGCCGGAAGGCTGGGCGCGAAATGTCCGTTTCGAGATTTCCGCGGACGGAGTCCTCGCCGAGATTCGTCCCGACGCCAACGCCGACGGCGCCGAACGCCTCGGCGGCGCCGTGCTGCCGGGGATGCCCAACCTCCATTCGCACGCGTTCCAGCGCGCCATGGCCGGGCTCGCCGAAGTCGCCGGCAATCCCAACGACAGTTTCTGGACCTGGCGCGAGCTGATGTACCGGATGGTCGCTCGACTGTCGCCGGAACAGATCGAGGTCATCGCCTGCCAGCTCTACATCGAGATGCTCAAGGCCGGCTACACCGCGGTGGCGGAATTCCACTACGTCCATCACGACCTCGACGGCCGCTCCTACGCCGACCCCGCCGAACTTTCCCTGCGCATCTCCCGCGCCGCCAGCGCCACAGGTATCGGCCTGACCCTGCTGCCCGTGCTTTACAGTCACGCAGGCTTCGGCGGCCAGCCGGCCAGCGAGGGCCAGCGGCGCTTCATCAATGGCAGCGAGGCCTACCTGGAACTGCTCCAGCGCCTGCGCGCGCCGCTGGAGGCGGCAGGCCACTCCCTGGGCCTGTGCTTCCACTCCCTGCGCGCGGTGACTCCGCAGCAGATCGCCACGGTCCTCGCCGCCGGCCACGACGACCTGCCGGTCCACATCCATATCGCCGAACAGCAGAAGGAAGTCGACGACTGCCTGGCCTGGAGCGGACGCCGGCCGTTGCAATGGCTGTACGAGAACGTCGCGGTCGACCAGCGCTGGTGCCTGGTCCATGCGACCCACGCCGACCCCGCCGAGGTGGCGGCGATGGCGCGTAGCGGCGCGGTGGCCGGCCTGTGCCTGAGCACCGAGGCCAACCTCGGCGACGGCATCTTCCCGGCGACGGACTTCCTCGCCCAGGGCGGGCGCCTGGGCATCGGCTCGGACAGCCACGTCTCGCTCAGCGTGGTCGAGGAACTCCGCTGGCTGGAATACGGCCAGCGCCTGCGCGACCGGAAACGCAACCGGCTGTACCGCGACGACCAGCCGATGATCGGCCGCACGCTCTACGACGCTGCTCTGGCTGGCGGCGCCCAGGCCCTTGGGCAGCCGATCGGTAGTCTCGCCGTGGGCCGTCGCGCCGACCTGCTGGTGCTCGACGGCAACGACCCCTACCTGGCCAGCGCCGAGGGCGACGCCCTGCTCAACCGCTGGCTGTTCGCCGGCGGCGACCGCCAGGTGCGCGACGTGATGGTGGCCGGCAGATGGGTGGTGCGCGACGGCCGGCATGCAGGGGAAGAGCGCAGCGCACGGGCATTCGTCCAGGTGCTGGGGGAACTGCTCGACTGACCCTGCACAGCGGCGGACAACCGCGTTGCGCTTATCCGCCCCACTCGTTCGAGCCGTCGGGCGCTAAACGCCGATACTTCCCACGCCAGCCGCCAGGCGTGAACGGCGCTGGAAAGAAAAAACGCCCCGGCGGGGCGTTCCTTCACTGGCTCCGCTTCAACTGGCCGTCGGGTACCCGCCAGATCAGCTCGTCCACCGCGTAACCGCGGCTGCGCGCTTCTTCCAGCAGACGTTCGCGGGTCTGCTGCGAAACCTGCGGGGTACGCGACAGCAGCCACAGGTATTCACGGTTCGGATTGCCCACCAGCGCGGTACGGTAGTCGTCGTCCACCGCCAGCACCCAATAGTCGCCGCGCGCCACGTTGGGGAAGAGATTGGCGAACCAGTTGTCGAAGCGCACCCACAACTTGTCGGTGCGACCCGGCTGCTGGGCGACTGCCCGCCCCTCCACCTGCTCCCAGTCGCCATCCAGGGTCAGGCAGCGATTGATCACCTGGATGCTCTGGTCTTCCTGCAAGCGGTAATGCGCCTCCGATTGCGCGCAGTTGCGCTGGAAGAACATCGGCAAGCGCGCCAGTTCGTACCAGGTGCCCTGGTAGCGCTGGAGATCGACCTGCTCGGTGGCCGGCGGATTCTTCGGCGAGCCCGCGCAACCGACCAGCAGCAAGCCCAGCCACAGGGTGCAGAGCACCCGGATCGGCAGACCGATCACTTGAGCCCCTGGCCGGAGAAGAGCAGCGCCTTGTCGGCCGCGTACTGCACGCTGATGAAAGCCTTCTCGTCGCCCCAGGTGCAACTGGACATGCCCAGCGCGCCGGAGCACTCGGTGGGCTTGCCGAGGATCGCCTCGACCTCGGCCTTGCTCATGCCGGCCTTGAGCTTGGAATAGTTTTCCTGGTTGATCTTGCTGCAGGCGGCCAGGACGACGCAGAAAGCGACCACGGCCAGGGTACGGAACGACGCCATGAGGAACTCCTTGTTCGGGGGAAGCGCTGCCCTACAGCTTGGCACACGCGGGGGAAATCCGGAGCCTTGGAGTCAGAAACGCGAACCGGGTTCCCTGAGGAACGCCGTCTCCTCCTCGCTGGAGGGGCGGCCGAGAATGGCGTTGCGATGGGGAAAGCGACCGAAGCGGGCGACTACCGCATGATGCCGCTCGGCATAGTCGTAGAAATCGTCGAAGGGCTTGCGCACGCTGCCACCGACCTGATCGCGCAGGTCGCGGAAGCAGGCTACCGCCCGCTCCTGGCTGGGCAGGTCCTCGGCGTGCTCCAGGACCAGGTAGGCGAACACCCGGCGCACCGGCGGCAACTGGCGGTCGAAGCCTTTTTCCAGGCCCTCGCGCACCACCCGTTGCGCCCGGGCGTCGCCGGCGTAGGCGCGCGGCGTGTCGCGGTAGATCATCCGCGGCAACTGGTCGAGCAACAGGATCAGCGCCAGCCAGCCATCGGCCTCAGCCGTCCACTCCTGCAAGCCGCCGTCCAGCGCCTGGTTCACCAGGTCGCCGAAACGGCCGCCGGCATCGGCGTCCTGGCAGACGTTCTTGCCGAACCACAGGCCGTTGCGCTGGGCAACCACCTCGGCGGCATCGCTGGAGGTGCCGAACCACCAGTCGAGCAAGGTCTCCCAGGGCGCGCTCATCGGCCTACTCCGCGTGGTAGCCGGTGATGCGCTCGACTTCCTGCTTCGAGCCGAGGAACACCGCGACACGCTGGTGCAGGTTCTCCGGCTTGATGTCGAGGATGCGCTGGGTGCCGTTGGTGGCGGCGCCGCCGGCCTGCTCGATGATGAACGACATCGGGTTGGCTTCGTACATCAGGCGCAGCTTGCCGGGCTTCTCCGGCTCGCGGGCGTCGCGCGGGTACATGAAGACGCCGCCACGGGTCAGGATGCGGTGGACGTCGGCGACCATCGAGGCGATCCAGCGCATGTTGTAGTTCTTGCCCAGCGGGCCTTCCTTGCCGGCCAGCAGTTCTTCCACGTAGCGTTTCACCGGCGCTTCCCAGTGGCGCTGGTTGGACATGTTGATGGCGAACTCGGCGGTGCTTTCCGGCACGCTGATGTTGTCGTGGGTGAGGACGAAGCTGCCCAGCTCGCGATCCAGGGTGAAGCCCTTGACGCCATTGCCGAGGGTCAGCATCAGCATGGTCTGCGGGCCGTAGATGGCGTAGCCGGCGGCGACCTGGGTGGTGCCCGGCTGGAGGAAGGCTTCCTCGCGCAGGGTATCGTTCTGGTTCAGGTACTCGTTGGGGCAGCGCAGCACCGAGAAGATGGTGCCGACCGAGACGTTGACGTCGATGTTGCTGGAGCCGTCCAGCGGGTCGAAGACCAACAGGTAGGCGCCTTTCGGATAGCGCCCCGGAATCTGGTAGGGGTGGTCCATCTCCTCGGAGGCCATGCCGGCCAGGTTGCCGGCCCATTCGTTGGCTTCCAGCAGGATCTCGTTGGACATCACGTCCAGCTTCTTCTGCACCTCGCCCTGCACGTTCTCGGTGCCCATGCTGCCGAGCACGCCGCCCAGCGCGCCCTTGGACACCGCATGGCTGATTTCCTTGCAGGCACGCGCCACGACCTCGATGAGGAAGCGCAGGTCGGCCGGGGTGTTGTGGCTGCGGGTCTGCTCGATCAGATAGCGGCTCAGGGTAACGCGGGACATGGATGGCTCCGGAGAGAGGAAAAAACCCGCGCAGTTTAACGCGGAATTGGCGGTCACGCTTGACTCCGCGCAACCGCCGGTTGGAGATCGGCGGCGGCGGCGCGGTTCATTTCCGCGGCGCGCAACCGATCGACGGTCGTCAGCCGCGCCCCATCTCGCCGTTCAGGCTGGCCTGGACGATTTCCACCCAGTAGCCGTCGGGATCGCTGATGAAGGCCACGTTCTTCATGCCTCGGTCCAGCGGCTTGACGAAGTTCACCCCGAGCGTTTCGAAACGCTCGCAGGCCGCCACCAGGTCGGGCACCGAGAAACAGATATGGCCGAACCCGCGCGGGTCCTGGTTGCCGTTGTGGTACTGGCTGTCGTCGCTCTCGCTGCCCCAGTTGTGGGTCAGCTCGAGGACCGACTGGCGCCCGAAGGTATATCGCTGGCGCTCGTCGACCGCATCAGGCACTTCTTCGCCACGGGTCATGGCGAGGAAATACAGGGAGAAGCGGCCTTCCTCGAAATCCAGGCGACGCAGCAGGCGCATGCCGAGCACCCGCGAGTAGAAGTCGAGCGAGCGCTTCGGATCCTTGACCCGCAACATGGTGTGGTTGAACACGTATTCCTGGGTGATGGCGTCCGGCTCCATGCAGATGCCGGGCTGTACTTCGGTGTTGAAACTCATCGGGCGATTCCCTCGAACGAAACGGATCGGCAGTGTATGGCGGTCGACCGGGCGGCGAGTAACAGCGGGGTACTACTCTCTTGATGCCGGCGCGCGCCGTTCGTTCCGTCGGCGAGAAACGCGACCGGCGCCGCCCGGGCGCCGGTCGCCGCTACCTCAGAAGTCCAGGCTCAGCGCCAGGCTGACGCTCTGCTGGGTATCGTCCTCGCCCTTGCGCCAGTTGTAGCCGCCGCGCAGCGACAGCTCCGGTGCCAGCTTCTGGCTGAAGCCGAGGGAGACGCGGTTGAGGTGGTCCTGCGGGGTGTAGCCTTCGAGGGTGAAGCGATTGCCCGGCAGGCTGTTGAGGGACATGGTCAGGTCCTGGGTGTCGTCCTCGTACTCGCGTTCGTGGGCGTACTCGGCGAACAGCTGGGTATCGCTGCCGAACGCGTACTTGCCTTGCAGGCCGGCGCCCAGGCGCTTCGAGCTGCGCTTCTGGTCGTCGTAGTCGAGCGCGGTGGCGCTGGCGCCCTTCTCGGAATAGCCGTCGACCTCGACCCGTGCATAGTCGGCGCTGACGAACGGCGACAGGTGCCAGGGACTGTCGGCCTGCTGGGCGATGTCGTAGCCCAGGCGCGCGCTGAACGCCCACAGGTGGCCGTTGGTGTCGCCTTTCTCGCTGCGCTCGCCGCCGCCCAGGGCGAACTTGCGCTTCAGGTCGTCGTAGTCGAGGTAGCCGCCGGTCAACGCCGCGTCGGCCCACCAGCGGTTTTCCTGGTACTGCACGAAGGCGCTGGCCATGTAGCTGTTCATTCGGTAGTCGGAATCCTTGGCGCCGGCTTCCAGCTTCTGCCGGTAGAAACCGGCGGCGACCCCGGCGCGCCAGGCCTCGTCGATGCGGTAGCTGCCGCCAAGGGTCAGGTTGTAGCCATTGCCGTCGCCGCTGGCGGCGCTGTCCTGGGAGTCGAAGTCCAGGCGCTGGCCACCGCCGCCGACGAAGCCGCGCCACTGGCCGACGTTCTGCCAGTTCTCCCAGTCCGCCTGCCACTGGCTGCGCAGTTCGTCCTGGTAGGCACGCAGGGTGCCGTGGGCCATTTCCGGCAGCAGGGTCAACTCCCAGGGCGCCGACAGCAGCGAATAGGTGTAGTCGGCGATCAGGCGCTGGCCGGTGATGGTCGGGTGCACGCTGTCATTGAACAGCAGTTTGCTCGGGTCGGGCGTGCTGCCGTTGATCCCATAGGTCGGGTTCATGGTGCAGCCGTTGCCGCTGAAACAGGTGCCGATCAGGTTCTGGTCGGCGGCCAGGCCGAAGGAAGCCGGGTTGGCCATGCCTTCCTTGAGCAGCAGCGGGATGTTCAACGGAATGACGTTGGCGCCGGCCTGGCTCAACTGGGCGGTCAGCTCGGCGTTGAACGTGCCGCTGAGTTGGCTGGCGAAAGGCTGCAAGGGACCACCGAAGGTAGCCGGGGTCAGGCCCAGGTCGGGCAACAGCCAGACCACGATGTAGCGCGCGCCGGCCTGCTGCAGGGCCTGCACGCTATCCACCAGGCGACCGGCGGCCTGTTGTGCCTGGACGTCGTTGAGGATGCGCCCCTGGAGGAAGTCGTTGCCGCCGCCGGTGATGTAGTACAACGCGTTCGGATCGGCACCCAGGCCCTGGCGGGCACGGTCCACCAGGTAGCCATCGCGGCTGCGCAGGAGGGTATTGTCGCGCTCGATCAGCGAGCCGTTGGCCGCGGTGATCGAGTCGTAGATCTGGTCGGTCCGGTAGCCGCCCACCGCCCAGTTGTTGCCGTCGGCGATGCCCTGCTGGGCGTTGACCGGCGAGGTCGAGGCAGCCAGGTCGCCCGGGGCGATGCCGAGCTGATTGCCGAGCAGCATGGGCGCGGTCGGTCCGAAGATCTCGCCGCTGCCGTTCTGGTAGGTCGGGCCGACCCGGTTGGTGAAACGCGAGGTGCTTCCGGCGGGGCCGGCAGGATCGGGGAACTGCCCGGCATCGCTGAGGCTGTCGCCGAACACCACCAGCGTCGAATAGGGCGAAGGAGCAGCCTGCGGGGCGGTGGACAGCGAAGCCAGCAGGCAGGCCGCTACCAGTGGCTTGAGCGCCATTCTGATCATTCTCTTACTCCGTGATTTGTTTTTATTGTCGGGCCGCCGCGTCGTCGGCATGCGCCCCGGGGCCCGTCGTAAAGCCTCCTCAGCCGAACAGCATAGCGCGGAACCGGCTCATGGCTTGTTCGGCGAGGAACGCAGCAGGCTCATTGCCATTATTACCAGCAGAGCGACCCCCAGCAGAAGTACCGCCCACAGGCCGATCTTCTTCCAGTCGCTACCCGGTGCCGGCGCCGCGGCCGCCATGGCCACCTCCAGCGGTTCGCCCAGGCTGGCGCTACCCAGGGTGGCGCGCTTGCTCTCGGTATAGCCGGGAATCAGTACGCCGAGCGGCAGCGCCGCCGACTGCGCGCCGGGCTTGCCGAACGCCAGCCGGTACGGCGGGCTGCCGCGCACCAGGAACACCAGTTCGCTGGCCGGCAAGCCGACACTCAGGGACGGGACCTCCGGGCCCAGGCCGGTACCTCGTTGGTCCACCTGCAGACGCAGCTCGCGCACCGCCCAGCCCGGCAGTTCCAGCTCGTTCTGCCGTACGTTGCGGCCGTCGATCGGCAGCCGGTAGAGAACCCCGCGTGCCAGGCTGCTCCAGGCGGCCTCCCGGCGCGGCGAAGCGTTCTCCGTACGATCACGGCCGGATAGTTCCACCGGGACGATGGTGTGGGTCAGCGCCTGCTCCAGGGACACCCGCACCCGCTGCAACGGCAACGCCAGCGGCAACTGCCAGCGGTACTCGCCGTCCCCCGCCTGGCGCCCGGCCAGCGGCTCGGACCAGATCATCGGCGCCGGCTCGGTGCTCCGCGTGCTGCCTTGCAGGCGGGCGCCATGGAGGTCTGCCGCGGTTGCCCCGGCCGGCCAGGCCAGACGCAGGTAGCGGGCCTGGCGGCCGGGAAGCTTGACCTCGCTGACGTCGATGCGTTCGCCGTTGAAGGTCAAGCGGGCGATCTGTCCGTCACCCCAGGCCTGCCAATGCTCGAGGTCGTCGCTGGCTTCCACGGAGAAGCGCTGGAAGCCCTCCTCCGGGCTGCTCCAGTCCAGCCGCAGGCGCTCCAGGGGAAACGTCACCGCGCTCGCGTCGATCAGCCAGCCGCGCAAAGTCTCGGCAGCCGGCCCGGCGTTTTCCGGCAGCACCTCGACTATGGTGCCGCTGGTGTTGCGCTGCACCCGCAGGTTCGGTTGCGTCGCGTCGGCGGCGGACGTGCCTCGCAACGGGAACAGCCGCACCTCGGCCTCATGCGGCGTGCTGGCCTGGCGCTCGCTGCCGGCCACCAGGGCGTAGGGCAAGGCCTCGCCTTCGGCATCGAAGACCCGCAGGTCGCGCAGGTCGGCATGGGCAGCCGACAACTGCACGCTCATCGGGATGCTCAGGCGATACCAGGGACCTTCGCCCTGCAGCGACAGCGCCACCTGGCGGCTGAAACCTTCGGCAGACTCCTTCGCCGACAGCGGCAGGGACAGGCAGGCGCCCAGCAGGAGCAGGCCGGCGGTTCTGAACGAAAAGGAGCGCGTCATGGCTGCTCGGCCTCCGATGCGACCTCGGCGCGACGCGGAGGCAAGGGTGAGAAGTAGCCGACGACCAGCAACAGGACGCCGACCCCGATGAAGGAGATGATTCGCTCCAGGCTGCCACTGTTGCCCAGCTCGACGAAGAACAGCTTGACCACCACGACGCCGACCAGCGCCGCGCCGACCATCCACAGGTCGCGCCGGCCGAGACGGGTACCGGCGATGGTCAGGCCCAGCGCACAGAGCGTCCAGACCAGCGACAGCCCCGCCTGCACCAGCATCGACGCGGTCAGCGCCTCGGCCTGGAACGGTACGCCGGCCAGGTGGTGCGCGGCGCGGCACACCGCCAGGGTCAGCAGGGCGAACAGCGAGGCGCCGGCCAACGCCTGGCGCCCCAGGCGCGCGCTGGCATTGCCATCGACGAGCGAGGCCAGGCTGGCGTCGCTCCAGCGGTAGAGGGCGAACAGCACGATCAGCAGCCCCAGTTCCAGCGGGTTGGCCAGCGGCAGGTAAGGCAGCGGCTCGGCAGCGCCGTCGCTGAGCAGGTTGGCGCTCCAGAACCAGCCGAGCAGCAACAGCGCCACCGGCGCAGCGGCGAGCAGCCGATACTCCCGCGGGAAGTCGCGCAGCGGCCAGGGCAGGCTCCGCCCGCCAGCCACCAGCAGCAGGTAGGCGCTCGGGACCAACGCCCAGCCCAGCCAACGCCAGGCGTTGTACTGTTCGGCGAGCAGGGCGAACAGGTAGCGCAGCTCCAGCGCCAGCACCCCTAGCAACAGCCAGCAACCGAGCACATGGGCAACGCTCAGGGCCTTCGCCGGCAGCAACGGGGCAAGGCGTCGCAGCGACAGCAGGTGCGTGGCGAACAGCAGCGGCCAGGCCAGCCAGCCGAATTCGCCGAACGGCTGGTAATCGAAACGCCAGGCACTGGCCAGGGCCAACAGCGCCACCGGGACCAGCGCCAGGCACAGCAGGGCCAGTTCGCGCCAGCGCTCGCGCAGCGCCAGCAGCATCCACGACGCCACTGTCGCCGCGGCCACCAGCAGCAACGCATGCTCGCGCAGGCCATAAGGCACGAAGCGGACGGTTTCGCACAGCGCGGTCAGCGCCCACCAGCCGGCTCCCCAGAGCAGCAGCAAGTGCGACAGCTCGGCCAGGCCGAGGGTACCGATACCCAGCGCCCGCTCGCGCTCGCCGGCGCGGCGCAGCCGCCAGGCGCCGACCAGCGCCGCCAGGGCCAGCACTGCCGGCGTCCAGAACCCGGAATGGGCCAGGGGCCGCAGGCCTTCGCCGCTCAGCGAGCCGAACAGCGACGGCCCGGCGAGGAGGAACGCCAGGCCGCCCACTACCTGCAAGGCGAGGCCGAAGTAGAAGCTCAGGCGCTGGCGCAGCACCAGGCTCAGCCAGATGATCAGCAGCCCGCTACCGGCCCATACCGCGCTGGCGCTGCGCCAAGGCAGGACGAACAGCACTGCCAGGTTGACGAACGCCAGACCGGCCAGCAGCACCAGGCTCAAGCCCATGAGCAGCCGACTGTCGTCCTTCACCAGCGGGTCGCGCGCCGCCAGCAGCATGCCGCCGATCAGCGCCAGGCCAATCAGCGAGGCGGTCATCAAGCCACGCCAGCCCGAGTCGAATACCCCACCCTGGCCATCGCCGCCCTGCAAATGCAGGAGGAACAGCGCACCGCCCAGCAGTTGCACGGCGAAGGCGCAGAACAGGAAGGTACGCGAGCCCAGGCGCAAGCCGGCGAACAAGCTCGCCAGGCCGGCCACGGCCCAGGCGATGGCGGTGCCGTCGACGGCCAGGCAGAGCGGTGCGACCAGGTAGAGGAAGGCCAGGCCGGCGGCCGCCAGCAACGGCCGGCAGGCGGGCTCCCAGTCGGCCAGCGCTTTCGCCGGCGCGCGACGCAGCTGCCAGAAGCTGAACAGCGCCGCTGCACCGAGCATCAGCGCGCCCAGTGGCGAACCCTCCAGCAACGTCGTCTCACCCGGGCGCACGCCATTCAGGTAGGCCAACGCCGCACCGCCCTGCAACAGCAGGGCGAAGAGCCGCGCCAGGCGGCGTTGCTGGTGCAGGCCGAGCCAGTAGATGCCGGCGCCCTCGACGGCCCAGGCGGCCGAGGTCCAGCGCGCGTCCAGGCCGAGCGGAATGGCCAGGGTGCCGAAGACCACCCCCAGCGCCAGGCAGATTTCCACCAGCAGGCTGGTGCGTCCGGCCGAAGCATGGCCGCGCAGCACCCGCGCCAGGACCATGTAGAAGAGGCCCAGGGCCAGGGCGCTGAAGGCCATGCCGAAGTCGATGTGGCCGATCACCGCGCATTGCAGGCCGAACCCCACCAGTGGCGGGCCGAACAGCACGGTGGCGTCGATGTAGTCGGCCTGTCGCGCCGACCAGCGCAGCAGTTCGCCGCGCTCGGCAGGCGCCTGCGCGGCCTCCAGCAGCTTGCGGCGGGCGAAGAGCAGGCCGATCCCGACGTACATCAGGAAGAACAGGGCCAGGAACGGCTCGGTGCTGGCGAACAGCTCCGGTGTATAGGAGCGCAGTCCCCAGGCGAAGCCGATGCCGAAGGTGCCGACGAAGCCGACCAGGTTGAGCGGCCGCCAGGCGCGGAACCAGGCGATGGCGAAGATGCCGGCGTTGAGCAGGGCGAAGTAGCTGAACAGCGCTACATGGTTGCCGCTGCCGGTGGAGGTCAGGATCGGCGCGGCGAAGCCGCCGAGCGCCGCCACCACCGCCAGGCCCATGGCGTTCTGCAGCACGGCGAGGATCGCCGAGCAGATCGTCACCACCACCAGCAGGGCCAGCGCCGCGCCGGGAGAGATCAGCGGATGCAGGCGCATGGCGGCGAAGATGGTCAGGTACAGCACCGCGATACCGGTGCCTTGCAGGATCAGGCCATAGGCGGCGCGCCGCTCGCGCAACCACCAGCCGACGCCGAGCAGCGCCATCGCTGCCAGCGCCACCCCGGCGTAGCGGTACTCCACCGGCACCGCCACCCGTTCCGAGGCATAGCGCAGGAGGAAGGCCAGGCCGATGAACAGCAGCACCACGCCGATGCGCAATACCGTGTTGCCGCCGAACAGCCAGCCCTTGGCCGCGGCGAAGCCACGCTCGACCAGCGAGGGTTCGCGTGGAGGCGCTGGAGGGGCGGCACGGCGCGGCGCTGGCTGGGCGTCAGGCTGGAACGCCGGCTGACGCTCGATGGGCTGGACGGGTTCGGGGGGACGAGGCGGAGGCGGCGCAGCCTCGACGGCCGGTAGCTCGATGTCCCAGTCCAGCGGCGGGGCAACCTCGGCGGGAGGAGCGGGAGGCGTGTCTGCGAGCGGCTGGTCGATGCCGGCGGCCGGCTCGGGAACGCTTTCGGGAAGGTCCTGCGCCTGGCGCTCCACGCGCAGCAAGCGCTGGTGGATGACCTCGGTGCCGCGCTCGAAGCGTTCGGCGAATTCGCTCATCTGCTTGCGCAGGCGCTCGTTCTGTTGCGCCAGGTTCTGCAGCGAGACGGCCTGTCCCAGGGCCAGGCCGGAAAGGCCGCCGAGGAGGGCGCCGACCAGCGATTCCCCGGCGAAGCCGCCGAGGATCAGGCCCACCAGCATGAAAATCCATTGCATGCGTCGAATCCTTGATCAAGAGGTACCACGATCCACTGATACCTGCCCTGGCCATCCTGCCAGAGCGGAACCCGCGCCGGGAGTATACAGCCCGCATTCCAGAGATTCGACGCATTCCGACGCCCGCCCCGTGGCGAGCTACCTCTTCCTGGCGATGAACTGGACCACGCAGGCCGCGCCGGTGTGGAAACGGCCCTCGACCACCTCGCGCTCGATTTCCCGCGCCAGCAGCACTTCGCACTCCGGCAGCTCAGCCTCCAGCGCCGCACGGCTCACCAGCATGTCGACGTCCGCCGGGCCGCCGGTGCCGCGGCCGAGTTGTTCCGGCCGATAGGCCTCCAGCAGGAAGAGACCGCCCGGTCGCAGCGAACGCTCCAGCAGGCGGTTGAGTCTGCCGCGCACGCGACTGGGCAGGTGCGCGAAGATCGACACCACCGCGCCGAACGCCGCTGCCGGCGGTTCGTAGTCCGCCAGGTCGACCACCAGGGTGTCGATCGACACGCCTTTCGCCTCGGCCAGCCGGCGCGCCTTGGCCAGGCCGACGGCGGAGCCGTCCACGCCAAGCACCTCCAGCCCCAGCGAAGCGAGGAACACCGCGTTGCGCCCCTCGCCCTCGGCGACGCTCAGCACCGGCCCGGCCAGCCGCTGCGCATGCTCCTTCAGGAAAGCGTTGGGTTCGGTTCCGTAGACATACTCTTCGGCGGCATAGCGTTCGTCCCACATGAGGTTCACCTCGTCTGTATTTCGTCACGGCCCAGGTGCCGAAACGCTAGTCTTCCACTTCAAGTCGACTTGAGGTCAAGGGCATGCGGCAACTGGACATAGGCGAGGTCGCGCGACGATCCGGGGTACCGGCCTCGACCCTGCGCTACTACGAGGAAAAGGGACTGATCGCCTCCAGCGGCCGGCACGGCCTGCGCCGGCTGTTCGATGCAGGCGTGCTGGAGCGGCTGGCGCTGATCGGGCTGGGCCGCGCCGCCGGGTTGTCGCTGGACGAGATTGCCGGCATGGGCGCAGCCGACGGCGCGCTGCGGATCGACCGCGCGGCGCTGGCGGCCAAGGCCGACGAACTGGACCGGACGATCCGCCGCCTCGCCGCCATGCGCGACGGCCTGCGGCATGCCGCGGCCTGTCCGGCGCGCGAGCACATGGACTGCCCGACGTTCCGCCGCTTGCTGCGGGCCGCTGCCGCGGGGGCCATCAAGCCACGCCGGAAAGCGCCCGGCGCATAGCAAAACGGCCGGCAGGCCGGGCACCCCTGCCCTGCCTGCCGGCCGCGAGGCACGCCGTTGCGGCGCGCCGGTACGGCAACGGTTTAGACCTTGCTGCGCTCGTAGCGCTTGCGGTCGTTCTCGTTGAGCATCTTCTTGCGCAGGCGGATCGACTTCGGCGTCACTTCCACCAGCTCGTCGTCGGCGATGAACTCCAGCGCCTGCTCGAGGGTGAAGCGGATCGGCGGAACCAGGGCGATGACTTCGTCCTTGCCGGAAGCGCGCATGTTGTCGAGCTTCTTGCCCTTGGTCGGGTTGATCACCAGGTCGTTGTCACGGCTGTTGATGCCGGCCAACTGGCCTTCGTAGATTTCGTCGCCCGGGCCGAGGAACAGCTTGCCGCGGCTCTGCAGGGTCTCCAGCGAGTAGGTCAGGGCGGTGCCGGTGGCCATGGAGACCAGTACGCCGTTCTGGCGGTTGCTGACTTCGCCGGCCTTGATCGGACCGTAGTGGCTGAAGGTCGAGGTCAGGATGCCGGTGCCCGAGGTCAGGGTCAGGAAGTTGTTGCGGAAGCCGATCAGGCCGCGCGCCGGAATGGTGTACTCCAGGCGCACGCGGCCCTTGCCGTCGGGAATCATGTTGCTCAGGTCGCCCTTGCGCAGGCCCATCTGCTCCATCACCGAGCCCTGGTGCTGCTCCTCGATGTCGATGGTGACGTTCTCGTAGGGCTCCTGCTTCTCGCCGTCCTTCTCGATGATCACCACTTCCGGGCGGCCCACGGCCAGCTCGAAGCCTTCGCGGCGCATGGTCTCGATCAGTACCGACAGGTGCAGTTCGCCACGGCCGGAAACCTTGAACTTCTCCGGGCTGTCGCCCGGCTCGACGCGCAGCGCCACGTTATGCAGCAGTTCCTTCTCCAGGCGCTCCTTGATGTTGCGGCTGGTGACGAACTTGCCTTCGCGGCCGGCGAACGGCGAATCGTTGACCTGGAAGGTCATGCTCACGGTCGGCTGGTCGACGGTCAGCGGCGGCAGCGCCTCGACGTTCTGCGGGTCGCACAGGGTATCGGAGATGAACAGCTCCTCCATGCCGCTGACGCAGACGATGTCGCCGGCTTCCGCCTCGGCCACCTCGACGCGCTGTAGGCCGTGGTGGCCCATGATCTTCAGGATGCGGCCGTTGCGCTTGCTGCCGTCGTCGCTGATGGCCACCACCGGGGTGTTGGACTTGACCTTGCCGCGGGTGATGCGGCCGATACCGATCACGCCGAGGAAGCTGTTGTAGTCCAGCTGCGAGATCTGCATCTGGAACGGACCCTCGGTGTCCACCACCGGAGCCGGGACGTGGTCGATGATCGCCTGGAACAGCGCGTCCATGTTGTCGTCCATCTTCTCGTGGTCGAGACCGGCGATGCCGTTCAGGGCGCTGGCGTAGACGATCGGGAAGTCGAGTTGCTCGTCGGTGGCGCCGAGGTTGTCGAACAGGTCGAAGATCTGGTCGATGACCCAGTCCGGACGCGCGCCCGGGCGGTCGATCTTGTTCACCACCACGATCGGACGCAGGCCGGCCTTGAAGGCCTTCTGGGTCACGAAGCGGGTCTGCGGCATGGGGCCGTCCTGGGCGTCGACCACCAGCAGCACGGAGTCGACCATCGACATCACGCGCTCCACCTCGCCGCCGAAGTCGGCGTGACCGGGGGTGTCGACGATGTTGATGTTGTAGCCGTTCCACTTGATCGCGGTGTTCTTCGCCAGGATGGTGATGCCACGCTCTTTTTCCTGGTCGTTGGAGTCCATCACCCGCTCGCTTTCCGCTTCTTTGCGGTCGAGGGTGCCGGACAGCTTCAGCAGCTTGTCCACCAGGGTGGTCTTGCCATGGTCGACGTGGGCGATGATGGCGATGTTGCGCAGATTTTCGATCACAAGTCTTGTCTCGTTTAACGCCCGAAGCGCGGCTTCGCGGCGGTGGTGGGGTCGGACAGGGCGGCGCCCGACACGACAGGCTTCTTCAATTAAGGGGCGGGCAGCAGGAGGACGCTGCCCCGGTCCGGCCGGCACGCCGAAGGGCGGGCATCGGCCTAGGCGGCGGACGTGTCGGGAGGACGGTGGCGGATGCTGCCGCCGAACAAGCCCGGCTGCTTAAGCCGGACGATAAACACGCACATTGGTGTGCCCCTCGTTGAGCAGGTGATGGGCATGCAGGCGGCTCATCACCCCTTTGTCGCAATACAGGAGGTACTGGCGGTTGGCGTCCAGTTCCTTGAAGCGGCTGTTGATCGCGTAGAACGGCAGCGCCTGGACTTCGACGCCTTCCAGGGCCAGGGGTTCGTCTTCCTGGGCATCAGGATGGCGGATATCGATGACAATCTGACCGGGCAGCACCTCGCCGACCTCTTCCACCTGCAGGTCCTGGCCGAGTTCGTCGATCACCCGGTCGACGGTGCGCTGGGTGGCTCGCTCCAGGGCGCGCTCGAGCACCGCCATGTCGAATTTCGACTCTTCGTGCTCGACGCGGTAGGGCTTGGCCTGGGTGGTCGGGTTCACCGAGATCACCCCGCAGTATTCCGGCATGTGCCGGGCGAACTCGGCGGTGCCGATCTGCCGGGCGGTGTCGATGATGTCCTGCTTGTGGCTGACGATCAGCGGGCGCAGCACCAGGGTGTCGGTAACCCGGTCGATCACCGAGAGGTTCGGCAGGGTCTGGCTGGACACCTGGGAGATCGCCTCGCCGGTCACCAGCGCGTCCAGCTCCAGGCGCTCGGCCACGCGGCTGGCGGCGCGCAGCATCATGCGCTTGAGGGTCACGCCCATATAGCTGTCGTCGACCTTGGTGAGGATCTCGCCGACCACTTCCTCGAACGGCACGCTGACGAACAGCACGCGCTGCGAGCGGCCGTACTTCTCCCACAGGTAGTGGGCGACTTCCATCACCCCCAGTTCGTGGGCGCGCCCGCCGAGGTTGAAGAACACGAAGTGGCTGATCATCCCGCGGCGCATCATCTGGTAGGCCGCCACGGTCGAGTCGAAGCCGCCGGACATCAGCACCAGCACCTGTTCCAGCGCGCCCAGCGGATAGCCGCCCAGGCCCGGATGCTGGCGATGGATGACGAACAGGCGGTCGAGGCGGATTTCCATCCGCACCTCGACTTCCGGCTGCTTCAGGTCGATCCCGGCAGCCCCGCATTCGCGGCGCAGGCCGCTGCCGACGTAACGTTCCACCTCCATCGAGGTGAACGCGTGCTTGCCGGCGCGCTTGCAGCGCACGGCGAAGGTCTTGCCGGCCAACTGGTCGCCGAAATGCGCCTTGCACTTGGCGAGGATGTCGTCGAAATCGCCCAGCGGATACTCGTGGACCTCGAGGAAATGACCGATGCCCGGGGTGCAGGTCAGGCGCTCGATCATCTCGCGCCTGGCCTTGGCGTCGACCACGGCGGTCTCTACCTCCAGGTTGTCCCACTCGCCCTCGACCTTCAGCTCCGGGTCCAGGTCGCGCAGCACCGCGCGGATGTTCTTCGCCAACTGCCGGATGAAGCGCTTGCGCACCGGCCGGCTCTTGATGGTGATTTCCTGGAAGGTCTTGACGATGAGTTTCATGCGAGGGACGCGAACGCGCGGGGCGACGGAAAAAAAGGGGCGGAATTATATCTGAAATTGCTCACGTATTGAGCAGAAATATGCACAGTTATTTTTGCTGCACCAAAATGGAATGATGCACCAACATGGAGCACCATAACGGTGCACCCGAAGGCCGCCCAGCTACCCTGAAGAAGACCTGGCCCCGCCAAACATGGGGCCCTGCCCGATTCCGGGCACTGGCACGCAACTTGCTCACTTGTGAGGCAGGTTGCCCTGGCGGAGTATTCCGGCCGGCATCACCCGATACTGGGGCACAGAAAAAGCTCCCAGCTCTAATCCCTCCTGGAGGACAGCATGTCGTACAAGTCGCACCAACTGATCAAAGACCATGACGTGAAGTGGGTAGACCTGCGCTTCACCGATACCAAGGGCAAGCAGCAACACGTCACCATGCCGGCTCGCGACGCGCTGGACGATGAGTTCTTCGAAGCCGGCAAGATGTTCGACGGCTCCTCCATCGCCGGCTGGAAAGGCATCGAAGCCTCCGACATGATCCTGATGCCGGACGACAGCACCGCCGTCCTCGATCCGTTCACCGAAGAGCCGACCCTGATCCTGGTCTGCGACATCATCGAGCCGAGCACCATGCAAGGCTACGAGCGCGACCCGCGCAACATCGCCAAGCGCGCCGAGGAGTACCTGAAGTCCACCGGCATCGGCGACACCGTGTTCGTCGGCCCGGAGCCGGAGTTCTTCATCTTCGACGAAGTGAAGTTCAAGTCCGACATCTCCGGCTCGATGTTCAAGATCTTCTCCGAGCAGGCTTCCTGGAACACCGACGCCGACATCGAGTCCGGCAACAAGGGCCATCGCCCGGGCGTGAAGGGCGGCTACTTCCCGGTACCGCCGGTCGACCACGACCATGAAATCCGCACCGCCATGTGCAACGCCCTGGAAGAAATGGGCCTGGTGGTCGAAGTCCACCACCACGAAGTGGCAACCGCCGGCCAGAACGAGATCGGCGTGAAGTTCAACACCCTGGTCGCCAAGGCCGACGAAGTGCAGACCCTGAAGTACTGCGTGCACAACGTCGCCGACGCCTACGGCAAGACCGTGACCTTCATGCCGAAGCCGCTGTACGGCGACAACGGTTCGGGCATGCACGTGCACATGTCGATCTCCAAGGACGGCAAGAACACCTTCGCCGGCGAAGGCTATGCCGGCCTGTCCGAGACCGCCCTGTACTTCATCGGCGGCATCATCAAGCACGGCAAGGCCCTGAACGGCTTCACCAACCCCTCGACCAACTCCTACAAGCGCCTGGTCCCGGGCTTCGAAGCTCCGGTGATGCTGGCCTACTCGGCGCGCAACCGTTCCGCCTCGATCCGTATCCCCTACGTATCCAGCCCGAAGGCCCGCCGTATCGAAGCGCGCTTCCCGGACCCGGCAGCCAACCCCTACCTGGCCTTCGCCGCGCTGCTGATGGCCGGCCTGGACGGCATCCAGAACAAGATCCACCCCGGCGATGCCGCCGACAAGAACCTGTACGACCTGCCGCCGGAAGAGGCGAAGGAAATCCCGCAGGTTTGCGGCAGCCTGAAAGAGGCGCTGGAAGAACTCGACAAGGGCCGCGCGTTCCTGACCAAGGGCGGCGTGTTCACCGACGAGTTCATCGATGCCTACATCGAGCTGAAGAGCGAAGAAGAGATCAAGGTGCGCACCTTCGTGCACCCGCTGGAATACGACCTGTACTACAGCGTCTGATCCACCCTTTCCTATAACAACGAGTCACCCTCTTGAGGCCTCCTTCGGGAGGCCTTTTTTATGGGCCGGCCCATGGAGAAACGCAAAGTTCGCCGCGCCGTTCGGTTAGACTTGCCGCGCTCCCCGCCCCAAGGATAAGGACCGTCCATGCGTCACTCTCTCTGGCTCCTGCTTGCCGCCATCCTCAGCCTGCCCGCCCAGGCCGGCACCGAATGCCGCGATATCCACGACCGCGACCTGCGGCGCATGTGCAACGCACTGGAACGCGGCGACAGCGGGGATTGCGGCGACATCGACAGCCGCGACATGCGGCGTTACTGCGGCGCGCTGCTGGCGCCGGGACAGCGCTACGACTGCGACGACATCCGCGACGGCGACACGCGCCGCCAGTGCCGCGCCATCGTCCGCGGCGACCGCAAGCGCTGCGACGACATCGACAGCCGCGACATGCGCCGCCAGTGCCGGGCCGTGGTATCGCGTGCGCCGTGGCAGTGCGACGGCATCGACGACCGCGACATGCGCCGCATCTGCCGGGTCATCCTGTCGCGCTAGATGCCGCCGTCCGCCGGCGTGCCCTGCTCGTCCGGTTCCGCGGATTTCGCCTTGGGCGCCCGGCTCAACTGTACGTTGAGACGCGGCATGGACAGTTCGAGGCCGGCCTGGTCGAGGCGCCGACGCAGGCGCAGGTTGAACGCCCGCTGGACCTCCCACTGCTTGATCGGCGCGGTCTTGAAGCGGAAGCGCAGGATCGCCTGGCCGTTGTCGAAACTCTCCACGCCCTGCAATTCCATCGGCGACCACAGGTTGCGGTAGACCGCCGGGTCGCTGCGCAGCTCCATCGCGACCTCGCGCACCAGCGCCACCGCGTCGTCGATCGGCATGCTCGCCGGCACCGGCCAGCGGAACATCGCGTAGCCGAACTGGCGCGAGTAGTTCTTGATGCTCTTGATCTCGCTGAACGGGATGGTATGCACCACGCCGTCCAGGTCGCGCAGGCGCACGGTACGGATAGTCAGGCCCTCGACCGTGCCAAGGTGGCCGCCGACGTCGACGTAGTCGTCGATCGACAGCGAGTCCTCGATGATGATGAACAGGCCGGTGATCAGGTCCGCCACCAGCGACTGCGCACCGAAGCCGATGGCCAGGCCGATCACGCCGGCACCGGCCAGCAGCGGGGTGACGTTCATGCCCATGTTGGCCAGGGCGACGATCAGGGCGATCACCGCGATGGTGGCGAACAGCACGTTGCGGATCAGCGGCAGCATGGTCAGCGCGCGGGTGTTCGGCCGGCTCTTGCCGCCCAGGCCGAGGCTGTGCTGGATCGCGGTATCGGTGAGGATCCAGATCAGCCAGGCGACCAGCAGGGTGGTGCCGAAGCTGACTACCTTCATGCTGATCTGCTCGCCCTCGCCTTCCGCATAGCGAATCAGCGACATGCCCCAGACGCGCAAGGCGACCTCGATGAAGAACAGCACCACGAAGATGTGCAGCAGGGTGTAGCCGAAGCTCTGCAACTGCTCGATGTACGGCGCGCTGCGGCGCGGGCCGGCGCCGACCCGACTGGAACGGCGGCGGATCAGCCCGATCACGGTCATCGCCACCACCGCCAGCACCGCGCAGACCAGCGCCCGGCGCAACGCCGAACTGCTGTCGCCGGCGGAAACGAAGGTGGCGAACAGGGAAATCCCCACCAGCACCAGCACCGGCACGAACCACAGCGAGCCGACCAGTTGCACCAGGTCGTGCAGGCTACGGCGCTTGAGGCGGCGCTCCAGCGGCTGGTTGCGGATCAGGTGGGCGATCGGCCGGCGGAAACGCATCACGAACAAGGCGGTGAACAGCGCGGCGCTGGCGTTGGCCAGGGTACTCAGGCAGATCGAGGTGTGCTCGCCGAGGCCGGCGATCAGCCGCGGATCGTGGGCGACCTCGCCCAGCGCGGCGAGGCTGCCGATCAGCCACAACGGGCGGAACGCCTGGCGCCGCAGGATATCCAGGGCGCGCTGGCGGTGCGGGCCGCTGAGCAGCGAGAGGGAAATCACGCACAGCGCGGAGAACAGCGTGCCGCAGACCAGCACATAGGCCATGACCATCGCCAGGGTCTTGCTCAGGGAGTCCGGCAGCACCACCGACAGGTACAGGGTGATGAGGAAGGCCACCAGCCAGGGGCCCAGCTTGCGCAGGGAAAACAGCAGCAGGTCGCGGGTCTTCGGATGCTGCGGCAACTCCGCCGACAGGCCGAAGCGCTCGCGCATGCGCCGGCTGAGCCAGAGCAGCGCGCTGGCCAGGCAGGCCCAGAGGAGGATCACCACCGAAAAATCGAAGACCATCGCCGGCAGGTCGCGCCAGCTGGGAAAGCGCTCCTCGAGTTCGGCACGCGCCAGCTGGAACTGGTTGCCCCATAACGCAACCGGGCTGTTCGCGCCCTGGAACTGCTTTTCCAGGCTGGTCAGGGTATCGCCGATCAGCCCCAGCACCCCACCCTCGCTTTCCTTGCCTTTCTTGGTCACGTCGCGCAGCTGTTTCAGCTTTTTCAGCAGGTCGGCGCGCTGCCTGTCGTTCTCCAGGGTCTGGATGACCTGGTTCAGCGATTGTTCCAACTGCGCATCGCTGACCTTCTCGCCACCGGAGGAACTCCCCGCCAACGGGTTCGGCAGCGCCGCGGCGCCCGGCGGCGAGTAGAACAGAGCGGCGCAGAGGCACAGCAGCAGGGCCGCCAGGACGCGGGAGCGAAGGGTGAAGCGGGCGATGATCGGCACGAGAAAGGCAGTCCCCAAGGTGAGAAACCGAAACAGCCGCATCATACAAGCCGGACACCCGCCGTTTCGAACGGGGCCGCCGGCCGGCGGCGCAAGCACAGACACTCTGGCGCAACGAGGGTTCGCCCCGCCAGTGCCGGCTGAGACGAACGCAGCCGCGCGGCGGGGCACAGCGACCGCCAACGTGCCCCAGCGCACACCTTCGAATACCCGCATGCCGCACAATGCACGGCTTGCCAGCGCGCCGATGCGGTGCAACGCTTGGCAGGTTCACCCGGAGACCGTCCATGCGCCTGATCACCAGCTGCCTGCTCCTGGCCGCCGCCCTGCCGGCCATGGCGCAGATCTACCAATACACCGACGCCAACGGCAACAAGGTATTCACCAACCAGCCGCCAGACGGGGTGCAGGCGCAGACCGTCGAACTGCAGCCGACCAATACCGTAGGAATCGACACGCCGGAAAAGTCCTCCGCGGGCAATGCCCCGGCCGCCGATAGCGAGGCCGCCGCCTACGAGATCCTTGCCCTCAGCGACCTCCCCACGGAAGAGGCGCTGCGCGCCAACAACGGCACCTTCAACGTCAGCGTCAGCATCCGCCCGGCCCTGCACAGCGGCCACCAGTTGCAACTGGTGCTGGACGGCAAACCCTACGGCACGCCCAGCAGCGGCACCCGCTTCACCCTGCACGAGATCGACCGCGGCGACCACAGCCTCGCGGTACAGGTACTCAACGGCGAACGGGTGCTGCAATCCAGCCCGCCGGTGACCTTCACCGTGCAGCGCGTGCACCTCGGGAAGAAGCGATGATCCCGCGCATTCTCGGCGCCCTCCTGCTGTGCCTGGCCTGCGCCGCGCAAGCGGGGGTCTACACCTACATCGACGCCGAGGGCAACCGCGTCTACACCGACCAGCCGCCCAGCGGGCGCAAGGCCCAACGCGTCGAACTGGCGCCGGGCAACAGCGTGGCGCCGCCGGGCATACGCTATCGTCCGCCCGCCGCGCCGCTGGAGGTGAAGCCGCCGGCCTACCAGCTACTGCGCATCCTCTTCCCCGAACCGGACGCAACCCTGCGCGCCAACAGCGGCGACGTCATCGTCACCGTCACCAGCGAGCCGGCGCTGCTGCCCGGCCATCGCTATCGCCTGCTGCTCGACGGCAAGCCTGCCGGAGCGCCGGGACGCAGCCCGGTGTTCCCGTTGAAGAACCTCGATCGCGGCACCCACCAGGTCGCAGTGGAAATCATCGATGGCGACGGCATGACCGTCGAAAGCACCCCGAGCCAGCCCTTCCACCTGCATCGAGTGAGCATCGCCGGGCAACCCCTGCCGGAGGTCGATACGCCGCTGGTCAGCGCGGTACAGCCGAGCGAGCGCTAGCCGAACTTCCCCTGCCCACTCCGCCGTGGGCGGGATTTTCCGGTTTTTTTCCCGACTCTCCTGGCGAAAACGCCGCCGGCCACGTCAATGCACCAGATTGGTGCGATTACCCGCACCACTTTCTATACTGTCCCCATTTCGGGTCACCGCTCGTCGCCGAAAACCTTCCCGGCGCACCTCTAGCCAGCGCCTCGGCAGAAAAAACGCGCCTTTTCGGCGCCTGGTTTGCTTTTTGCATTTTCCTGCCCAACCTTGGAACAGCTGCCCGCCATGCCGACCGATACCCTGCACCGACTGTTGCTCGACAACCTGACCACCGCGGTGATCCTGCTCAACGGCGAACTGCGCCTGGAGTACATGAACCCGGCAGCGGAGATGCTCCTGGCCGTGAGCGGCCAGCGCAGCCACGGGCAATTCATCAGCGAGCTGTTCACCGAATCGCCGGAAGCCTTGAACTCGCTGCGCCAGGCGGTGGAACAGGCGCATCCGTTCACCAAGCGCGAAGCGACCCTGACCTCTATCACCGGCGTCAGCATCACGGTCGACTATGCGGTGACGCCCATCCTCAACCGCAACGAGACGCTGCTGCTGCTCGAGGTCCATCCGCGCGACCGGCTGATGCGGATCACCCGCGAAGAAGCACAGCTGTCCAAACAGGAGACCACCAAGCTGCTGGTGCGCGGGCTCGCCCACGAGATCAAGAACCCGCTCGGCGGCATCCGCGGCGCAGCGCAACTACTATCCCGCGAGCTGCCGGAAGAGTCGCTGAAGGACTACACCAACGTCATCATCGAAGAAGCCGACCGGTTGCGGAACCTGGTGGACCGCATGCTCGGCTCGAACAAACTGCCGAACCTGGCGCCGACCAACATCCATGAAGTGCTGGAGCGGGTCAGCAGCCTGGTGGAAGCGGAGAGCCAGGGCAGCATCACCCTGGTCCGCGACTACGACCCGAGCATCCCCGACCTGCTGCTCGACCGCGAGCAAATGATCCAGGCCGTGCTCAACATGGTACGCAACGCCATGCAGGCGATCGCCGGGCAGAACGACCTGCGCCTCGGTCGCATCACCCTGCGCAGCCGTACCCTGCGCCAGTTCACCATCGGCCACACGCGTCACCGCCTGGTGTGCAAGGTGGAGATCATCGACAACGGCCCGGGCATTCCGGCCGAGCTCCAGGAAACCATCTTCTACCCCATGGTCAGCGGCCGTCCGGACGGTACCGGACTCGGCCTGGCCATCGCCCAGAACATCATCAGCCAGCACCAGGGGCTGATTGAATGCGAGAGCCACTCCGGCCATACCGTGTTCAGTCTGTTCCTGCCCCTGGAACAAGGAGTGCATTGACCATGAGCCGATCAGAGACCGTCTGGATCGTCGACGACGACCGCTCCATCCGCTGGGTACTGGAAAAGGCCCTGCAACAGGAAGGCATGACCACGGTGAGCTTCGACAGCGCCGACAGCGTCATCGGCCGCCTCGGCCGGCAGCAGCCGGACGTGATCATCTCCGATATCCGCATGCCCGGCGCCAGCGGCCTCGACCTGCTGGCGCAGATCCGCGAACTGCATCCGCGCCTGCCGGTGATCATCATGACCGCGCATTCCGACCTCGACAGCGCGGTGGCCTCCTACCAGGGCGGCGCCTTCGAATACCTGCCCAAGCCGTTCGACGTCGACGAGGCGGTCTCCCTGGTCAAGCGCGCCAACCAGCACGCCCAGGAGCAGCAGGGCCTGGAGCTGCCGGCGAACCAGGCGCGCACGCCGGAGATCATCGGCGAGGCGCCGGCGATGCAGGAGGTATTCCGCGCCATCGGCCGCCTCAGCCATTCCAACATCACCGTGCTGATCAACGGCGAATCGGGTACCGGCAAGGAGCTGGTCGCCCATGCCCTGCATCGCCACAGCCCGCGCGCAGCCTCGCCATTCATCGCGCTGAACATGGCGGCGATCCCCAAGGACCTGATGGAATCCGAGCTGTTCGGCCATGAGAAGGGCGCCTTCACCGGGGCCGCCGCCCAGCGCCGCGGACGCTTCGAGCAAGCCGATGGCGGCACCCTGTTCCTCGACGAGATCGGCGACATGCCGGCCGACACCCAGACCCGCCTGCTGCGCGTCCTGGCCGACGGCGAGTTCTACCGGGTCGGCGGGCACACGCCGGTGAAGGTCGACGTGCGGATCATCGCCGCCACCCACCAGAACCTGGAAAGCCTGGTGCGCGACGGCAAGTTCCGCGAGGACCTGTTCCATCGCCTGAACGTGATCCGCATCCACATCCCACGGCTGGCCGACCGCCGCGAGGACATCCCGGCGCTGGCCCGGCACTTCCTCAGCCGCGCCGCCCAGGAGCTGGCGGTGGAACCCAAGCTGCTGAAGACGGAAACCGAGGAGTACCTGAAGAACCTCGGCTGGCCGGGCAACGTCCGCCAACTGGAGAACACCTGTCGCTGGATCACCGTGATGGCCTCCGGCCGCGAGGTGCACATCGACGACCTGCCGCCGGAGCTGCTGACCCAGCCGCAGGACAGCGCGCCGGCGGCGAACTGGGAACAGGCCCTTCGCCAGTGGGCCGACCAGGCGCTGGGCCGCGGCCAGTCGAACCTGCTGGACAGCGCCGTGCCGGCCTTCGAACGGATCATGATAGAAACCGCCCTCAAGCACACCGCCGGCCGCCGCCGCGATGCCGCCGTGCTGCTCGGCTGGGGCCGCAATACCCTGACCCGCAAGATCAAGGAGCTGGGGATGAACGTCGATGGAGCCGACGACGAAGGCGACGACTGAAGCGCCACTGCTCCCATGAGCGACCCAACGGGGCCTTCGGGCCCCGTTTTTCATGGTCCGTCGCGCGCCCGTGCCAAGCGAGACGCCGCCCCGGCCTCGGCAGGGCGCCCGCCCGGCACCACCGGTCAAATCGTAGCGTAGGGCGAATAACCGCATCGCGGTTATCCGCCGATTGTGCAGGGCCGCGGCGGATAACGCCTATGGCGTTATTCGCCCTACCGTCCGCAGCACAGCCCCAACCTCGGCGAGCGCCCGCCCGGCACCGTCGATCAAACCGGGGCGTAGGGCGGATAACCGCATCGCGGTTATCCGCCGGTTCGGCAGGACAGCGGCCCTTGCCCGGATTTTGGGCAGCGTGCACCAGCAGGCGACAAATCGGCATCAATCGCTGGCGGAAAAGCCCGCTCCGTCATTTTTCCGCAATCGACTTCCCACAAACCCCTGGGATGCCGCCAAGCCCTTGATCCACGGGCTTCCAGAGGCATTCATCACCAGCTCGCCCACAGACTTACCCACAATCCTTCAGGAAAGCGAGCGCGCCGCCAGCGCGCTCATGAGAATTGGCACAGCCCCTGCATTGGAGCAGATAACGAAGATTTCGGGGGCCTCGGTACAGGCAGGCTGGGGAATCCCCTCTTTTACACCCGGCGGCAGACGCAGCATCCGCGCGCAACCGCCACACCCGTTTCGGGGACCTCGGTACAGGCAGGCTGAGAACTCCCCTCTTTTATGCCCGGCGGTAGCGCAGTGATCCGCGCCTCCGCCCTCCCGTTTGGGGACCTCGGTACAGGCAGGCTGAGAATTCCCCCTTTTATTCCCGGCCGTCGCGCTCCTGCAGTTCGACGACCAGGCGCCAGCCCTCGCCGTCCTCCGACCACTGCCAGCGCCCCTGCAAGGGGCGGGTCGAGACCAGGCTCAACAGCAGCGCCTTTCCCTCCTCGCGGACGCGCCAGCGCAACGGTTGGCCCAGCCATCGTCCATCTCCCTGCTGCGCCGCGCCCCGGGCGACGATGCGCAACGTCAGGGCACCCTCCACCCGTGCCGCCGTAACCGCAGCCTGGCGATCGAAGCGCAGGACCAGGCCCTGCTCGCTCTCCCCGACCGCCAGCAGTTGCGGCGCAGACGTCGGCAGCGAAGCGGGACCGAACAACCTGCCGAGCATCAGCCCGAACAACAACCCGGCAAGCACCAGCGCACCCCAGACTTTCCAGCGCTGGCGCCGCAGATCGTCGATGGCGGAGGTAGAATGCCGCCCGTTATCTGCTCCGGAGCCCTGCATGTTCCACGTCATACTGTTTCAACCGGAAATTCCTCCGAATACCGGCAACATTATCAGGCTCTGCGCCAACGCCGGATGCAGTCTGCACCTGATCGAGCCGCTCGGTTTCGAACTGGACGACAAGCGCTTGCGCCGTGCCGGCCTCGACTACCACGAATACGCCAGCGTACGCCGCTACCCGGATCTGCAGAGCTGCCTCGAGGCCCTCGGCCAGCCACGCCTGTTCGCCTTCACCACCAAGGGGTCGCGGGCCTTCCACGAAGTGGCCTACCAGCGCGACGATGCCTTCCTCTTCGGCCCGGAAAGCCGCGGACTGCCGGAGGACGTGCGCAACGCCCTGCCAACCGATCGGCGCCTGCGCCTGCCGATGCGCGAAGGCTGCCGTAGCCTGAACCTGTCCAACACGGTGGCGGTGACCGTCTACGAAGCCTGGCGCCAGCTCGGCTTCGCCATGGACTGAGCCGGCCGACAGGCATGAAAAAGCCCGCGCAAGGCGGGCTTCTTCGCAAGCGCTGGGCTTACTGGACCGACGGCGTCGGGATCTCGCCGGAGGCCTGCATGCGGGCGATTTCCTGGGCGTAGAGGGCGTCGAAGTTCACCGGCGACAGCATCAGCGCCGGGAACGAACCGCGTACCACCAGGTTGTCCAGGGCTTCGCGAGCGTACGGGAAGAGGATGTTCGGGCAGAACGCGCCGAGGGTATGGCTCATGCTCGACGGATCGAGGTTCTTGATCAGGAAGATGCCGGCCTGCTGCACTTCGGCGATGAAGGCAGTGGTGTCCTCGCCGTTCTTCACGGTCACCGATACGGTCAGGACCACTTCGTAGAAGTCGCCGTCCAGCTGCTTCTGGCGAGTGTTCAGGTCCAGGCTGATGGACGGGTTCCATTCCTGGCGGAAGATTTCCGGGGACTTCGGCGACTCGAACGACAGGTCGCGCAGGTAGATGCGCTGCAGGGAGAACTGGGGTTGCTGCTCGTCGGCAGCGCCGTTGGTAGCTTGCTCGGTCATTTTCGGGCCTTCCCTTGGGTCAATTCATGAATGGTTTCAGGCAGACAGCAGCGCGTCCAGCTTGCCGGCGCGCTCCAGTGCATGAAGGTCGTCGCAGCCGCCGACATGGGTCTCGCCGATCCAGATCTGCGGCACGGTGGTCGATCCCGCCTTGCGTGCCAGCTCGGCGCGCAGTTCGGGCTTGCCGTCGCAGGCGATCTCCTGGAAGTCCACGCCCTTGCGTTGCAGCAACTGCTTGGCGCGGATGCAGTACGGACACCAGGCGGTGGTGTAGATCACGACGGGCGGCATGTCACTTCACCAGCGGCAGGTTGTCGCCGCGCCAGCTGCCGATCCCGCCGGACAGCTTGGCGGCGTTGAAGCCGGCCTTCTTCAGGACGCCGCCCCAGGTACCGGAGTGCTGGCCCATGGCGTCGACCAGGATGATGGTCTTGCCCTTGTACTTTTCCAGTTCGGTCATGCGGCTGTTCAGCTTGTCGGCCGGGATGTTCAGCGCGTCGACGATGTGCCCGCTGGCGAACTCCTTGGCCGGACGGATATCCAGGACCACCGCCTGGTCGGCATTGACCAGCGCGGTCAGCTCGCGGGTCGACAGGCTCTTGCCGCCCTTGCGCAGCTCGTGCAGCAACAGCAGGACCAGCAGGACCAGCAGCGCCGCGACCAGCAGGTAGTGGTTGGTGGCGAACTCGATCAGACGGGAAACGAATTGCATGGTGACGGATATCCAGGGCGTAAAAATGCCGGCCAGTATACAGACCGCGCCGGCCAGGGGGGAACCCGCCGGGCGGCGCCCCGCTCGGCTCCAGGAAATGGCGTCGCGGGAAACTTCACGGTTAGAATGCCGGTCCTTTTCTGTGAAGCTGGCCAGTTCCGGCCCGGGCACGGTTCGGGCGGGACAGAGGGAGCGAGGATAGCGGCATTCGGTTGCGGATCGGCGTCATCGGTTTAATCAATCAGCCTCTTCCTACGTCTTGAACGACAATGTTCCCACTAAATTTGGTCAGTTTCTGAACCCCGCGGAAATAGAGCCGGACATATGACTGCCACGCCCAAACCCCTGGTCCTGATCATCCTGGACGGCTTCGGCCACAGCGAAAGCCCTGACTACAACGCCATCTACGCCGCGAAGAAGCCGGTCTGGGATCGCCTCCTGGCAACCCAGCCGCACGGCCTGATCTCCGGCTCCGGCATGGACGTCGGCCTGCCCGACGGCCAGATGGGCAATTCCGAGGTCGGCCACATGAACCTCGGCGCAGGCCGCGTGGTGTACCAGGACTTCACCCGCGTCACCAAGGCCATCCGCGACGGCGAATTCTTCGAAAACCCGGTGATCGCCGGCGCGGTCGACAAGGCCGTCGCCGCCGACAAGGCGGTGCACATCCTCGGCCTGCTCTCCCCGGGCGGCGTACACAGCCATGAAGACCACCTGGTGGCGATGGCGCAGATGGCCGCCAGGCGCGGCGCCGGCAAGATCTACCTGCATGCCTTCCTGGATGGCCGCGATACCCCGCCGAAAAGCGCGCAGCCGTCGCTGGAGCGTCTCGACGCCACCTTCGCCGGGCTCGGCAAGGGCCGCATCGCCTCGATCATCGGCCGCTATTTCGCGATGGACCGCGACAACCGCTGGGACCGCGTCCAGGCCGCCTATGAACTGATTGTCGACGGCAAGGCCGAGTTCACCGCCGACTCCTCGGTGGCAGCCCTCGAGGCCGCCTACGCCCGCGGCGAGAGCGACGAATTCGTCAAGGCCACCGCGGTGGTCCCGGCCGGCGCCGAAGCGGTGCGGGTCGAGGATGGCGACGCGGTGATCTTCATGAACTTCCGCGCCGACCGCGCCCGCGAGCTGAGCCGCGCCTTCGTCGAGCCGGCATTCAATGAGTTCCCCCGCGAACGAGCCCCGCAGCTGGCAGGTTTCGTCATGCTGACCCAGTACGCGGCGAGCATCCCGGCGCCCTGCGCCTTCCCGCCGGAGCCGCTGACCAACGTCCTCGGCGAGTACCTGGCCAAGCATGGCAAGACCCAGCTGCGCATCGCCGAGACCGAGAAGTACGCCCATGTGACCTTCTTCTTCTCCGGCGGCCGCGAGGAACCCTACGAGGGCGAGGAGCGCATCCTGATCCCCTCGCCGAAGGTCGCCACCTACGACCTGCAACCCGAGATGAGCGCGCCGGAAGTCACCGACCGTATCGTCGAGGCCATCGAGCAACAGCGCTACGACGTGATCGTGGTCAACTACGCCAACGGCGACATGGTCGGCCACACCGGGGTGTTCGAGGCCGCGGTCAAGGCCGTGGAGTGCCTGGACACCTGCATGGGCCGTATCGTCGAGGCGCTGGACAAGGTCGGCGGCGAAGCCCTGATCACCGCCGACCACGGCAATGTCGAGCAGATGGAAGACGAGTCCACCGGCCAGGCGCACACCGCGCACACCTGCGAACCGGTGCCCTTCGTCTACGTCGGCAAGCGCAAGCTGAGCATCCGCGAAGGCGGCGTGCTGGCCGACGTGGCGCCGACCATGCTGACCCTCATGGGGCTGGAGCAGCCGGCGGAAATGACCGGTCGCAGCATCGTCACCCTCGGCTGATCCGCGAACGACGAACTCCCGCGCAGGGCGGATAACCGCGTCGCGGTTATCCGCCGCTTCTGCAGGCCATCGACGGATAACGCCTGCGACGTTATCCGCCGTAGCGGGCCGGGCGCCGCGCCCTGTTTCCACGACGCCACCTTCCCCGCTTTAACGCTGCCGATCGGCCGACAGGCCTGGCCACGCGGCGTCGAGACGTGTGCCGCGGTTTTCATTTTCCGCGTCTCCCCCCCTGCCTCCCGCTACGTCGCCGAGGCCCGTGCTAGCCTTGCCCGCGCTGTCTTTTCCATCTGCCCTACAAGGATTTCCGCCGATGTGGTTCCTCCTCGCCACCTCGCTCCTCGCCCTGTCCTTCCAGCGCCTGCTGGCCCTCGTCTTGCTGCTCGCGACCTGCTGTCTCGCCTTCTACGACGGGGTTCTCGCTCCGCCTGCGGTCGCCGCCCTGGCTGCACTGGGCGTCCTCGCCCTGTTGCGCCGGCGTCTGGCGGCACGCCGCGCCTGGGCCCTGGGCCTGGAGCTGCTGCTGGTCGCCGGCGCGGTGGGCCTGTTCCTGCACCTGCTACCCGGCTTCGCCAACCCCAGGATCCTGGACAAGGCGGTGGTCGGCCCGCAGAGCCTGCCGTTCACCATGTACTTCAACTTCGACAAGGCACTGGTGCCGTTCCTGCTACTGGCCTGCCTGCCGAGCCTGTTCCGCGACGAAGCCCGCGCTCCCGGCCGCCCCTGGTACTGGCTGCTGCTCGTGGCGGCGGTGCCGGCGCTGCTTCTGCTGGCTGTCGGCGTCGGCCTGCTGCGGCCGGAACTCCACGCGCCGGCCTGGCTCTGGCAGTTCATCCTGGCCAACCTGTTCTTCGTTTCCCTTGCCGAGGAAGCGCTGTTCCGCGGCTACCTGCAGCAACGCCTGGGCCAATGGCTGGGCCCCTGGCCCGCCCTGGCGCTGGCCTCGGCGCTGTTCGGCCTGGCGCACTTCGCCGGCGGCCCGCTGCTGATGCTGTTCGCCGGCCTCGCCGGGCTGATCTACGGGTTGGCCTGGCTGTGGAGCGGCCGCCTGTGGGTGGCGACGCTGTTCCACTTCGGGCTGAACCTGACGCATCTGCTGCTGTTCACCTACCCGCTCTACAGACCCGCCTGATGCCCGTGGCCTTCGTCGTCGACGACATCCGCCGCTGCCATCCGGCTGAAATACGTGGAAGCGCCCCACAGCGCGCGGTGCGGGGCGTTTTTTTTAACGGCGGCCACGGGCATACTAGGCCGGTCCAATTCCCAGGTGCCCGCCACCCCATGCTCCGCCTCCTTCCTCTCCTGCTATCCCTCGCCTGTCTCGCTCCGGCCTTCGCCGACGAGCGCGCCGACACCCAACGCC
Source organism: Pseudomonas sp. TZ252 (assembly GCF_056110345.1). NCBI lineage: Bacteria > Pseudomonadati > Pseudomonadota > Gammaproteobacteria > Pseudomonadales > Pseudomonadaceae > Pseudomonas > Pseudomonas sp. TZ252. Next base: position 1,964,405 of record NZ_CM148566.1, read on the forward strand.
AGCTGGAACAGACGCAGAAGGACATCCGCGAGCTGAAGAAGCTGCTGGACGGCATCCAGCAGGAAAAGAGCGGCGTGCAGAAGCAGCTGAAGTCCACCGAGACCGAGATGGGCGACCTGGAAAAACAGATCAAGGCCCTGCAGGACGAGCTGGACAAGAGCGAAGCCGAGCTGAAACGGCTGGATGGGGAGAAAAAAAAACTCCAGGACGCGCGCATTGAGCAGCAGCGCCTCCTCGCCATCCAGGCCCGCGCGGCCTACCAGAGTGGACGCGAGGAATACCTGAAGCTGCTGCTGAACCAGGAACACCCGGAAAAATTCAGCCGCACCCTCACCTACTACGACTACATCAACAAAGCCCGTCTCGAACAGCTCGCCAGCTTCAACGAAACCCTCCGCCAGTTGGCCAACGTCGAGCAGGACATCTCTGCGCAGAAAGCCGAACAACTGAGCAAGCAAGGCGAGCTGGACAGCCGCCGCGAGGCGCTGGCAGCGACCCGCAAGGAGCGCCAGCAAGCCCTGGCCAAGCTGAACAGCGACTACCGCGAACGCGACCAGAAGCTCAAGTCCCGCCAACAGGACCAGGCCGAGCTGGCCAAGGTACTGCGGACCATCGAGGAAACCCTGGCCCGCCAGGCCCGCGAAGCCGCCGCCGCGGCGGAGCGCGAGCGCCAGCGCGCGCTGGCCGCCGAACGCGAGCGTGCGCGCCAGCAGCAGGCCGCCCCCGGACGAGTCACCAGCCCGCCGCGCGAACCTGCGCCGGGCCCGCTGGTCTCAAGCACTGGCGCGGTCTACGGTGGCGCGTTCGGCTCGGCCCGCGGCAAGCTGCCGTGGCCGGTGAATGGCCGCGTCGTGGCGCGCTTCGGCAGCCAGCGCGGCGACGATCCGCGGGCGAAATGGGACGGCGTACTGATTTCGGCGAGCGCCGGCAGCACCGTCCGCGCGGTGCACGGCGGACGCGTGGTATTCGCCGACTGGTTGCGCGGAGCCGGCCTGTTGGTCATCCTCGACCACGGTGGCGGCTATCTCAGCCTTTATGGCCATAATCAAAGCCTGCTGAAAGACGCCGGCGACACCGTGAAGGCCGGAGACCCGATTGCCACCGTTGGAACCAGCGGCGGCCAGAGTAGCCCGGCCGTGTACTTCGCCATTCGCCATCAGGGCCGCCCGGCGGACCCTACTACCTGGTGCCGCGCACAGGGATAGGCGCCGAACTCGTGATTAGGAGCTGAACATGCTGCATTGCTTCCGTCCCACCACCCTGGCGCTGGCCCTGCTGCTCGGCGCGGGCGCGGCCCAGGCTGCCGACGCCCCGGCCGACGCCGCGCCACTGGCCAACGGTAGCAGTGCCCCGCTGCCCCTCGACGAGCTGCGTACCTTCGCCGAGGTTCTCGACCGGGTGAAGGCCGCCTATGTCGAGCCAGTGGACGACAAGACCCTGCTGGAGAACGCCATCAAGGGCATGCTTAGCAACCTCGACCCGCACTCCGCCTACCTCGGCCCGGAGGACTTCGCCGAGCTGCAGGAAAGCACCAGCGGCGAGTTCGGCGGCCTGGGCATCGAGGTCGGCAGCGAAGACGGCTTCATCAAGGTGGTCTCGCCGATCGACGACACCCCCGCGGCCCGCGCCGGCATCCAGCCCGGCGACCTGATCGTGCAGATCGACGGCAAGCCGACCAAGGGCCAGTCGATGACCGAAGCGGTCGACAGCATGCGCGGCAAGGCCGGCTCCCCGATCACCCTGACCATCGTCCGCGATGGCGGCAGACCGTTCGACGTCGAACTCAAGCGCGCCATCATCAAGGTCAAGAGTGTCAAGAGCCAGGTCCTCGAACCCGGCTACGCCTACCTGCGCATCACCCAGTTCCAGGTCAACACCGGCGAGGAAGTGGTCAAGGCGCTGAACCAGCTGCGCAAGGACAACAAGGGCCGTCTCAAGGGCCTGGTCCTGGACCTGCGCAACAACCCCGGCGGCGTGCTGCAGTCCGCCGTCGAGGTAGCCGACGCCTTCCTCACCAAGGGCCTGATCGTCTACACCAAGGGCCGCATCGCCAACTCCGAGCTGCGCTTCAGCGCCGACCCGGCCGATCCCAGCGACAAGGTTCCGCTGGTGGTGCTGATCAACGGTGGCAGCGCCTCGGCGGCGGAAATCGTCGCCGGTGCCCTGCAGGACCAGAAGCGCGCGATCCTGATGGGCACCGACAGCTTCGGCAAGGGCTCGGTGCAGACCGTGCTGCCGCTGAACAACGACCGCGCCCTGAAGCTCACCACCGCGCTCTACTACACCCCCAACGGGCGCTCCATCCAGGCCCAGGGCATCGTTCCGGACATCGAAGTCGGACGCGCCAAGGTGACCCAGGAGCGGAGCAGCTTCGAGGGCTTCAAGGAAGCCGACCTGCAGGGCCACCTGGCCAACGGCAACGGCGGCGCCGACCGCCCCACCGGCAAGCGTGCCGCGCCGAGCGAGCGCCCGCAGGATTCCGACTACCAGCTCAGCCAGGCCCTTAGCCTGCTGAAAGGCCTGAGCGTCACCCGCGGCAACTGATGTCGGCGTTCCGCGTTGCCCTGCTGGGCCTGTGCCTGCTGTTCAACCAGGCCCAGGCCCGCCAGGACCCCGTCCCCTACCAGCGCCCGCCGCTGCTGACCGTGGTCATCGATGACCTCGGGCAGAACCTGGCACGCGACCGCCGGGTTCTCGACCTGCCCCCCGGCGTAACCCTGGCGATCATCCCGGAAACCCCGCATGCCGCCGAACTGGCCCGCGAGGCGCACCAGCGCGGGCGCACGGTGATCCTGCACATGCCGATGGACCCGGCCGGCGGTCCCTACGCCTGGCGGCCGGAGCTGACCCAGGAAGAGCGTGCGCGGCGGCTGGACGCGGCGCTGGCCAAGGTGCCGTTCGTGCAAGGCCTGAACAACCACGAGGGCAGCCGCATGACCGCGGTGCGCCCGGCGATGGCCTGGCTCGCCGAGGAACTCCAGCGTCGCGGCCTGTACCTGGTCGACAGCCGCACCAGCGCCGCCACCGTGGCCGCCAGCGAGGCGCAGCGGATCGGCCTGGCGAGCGTCTCGCGCGATGTGTTCCTCGACAACGAAGCCACACCGGAAGCGGTCTCCGCACAACTGCAGGCCGGCGTCGCCCTGGCCCGCAAGCAGGGTTCGGCGTTGCTCATCGGCCACCCGCACAAGGCCACCCTCGACGTGCTGGCGCGGGAGCTGCCGAAGCTGCGCGCCCAGGGCATCGAGCTGGTACCGCCGCAGATGCTCATCGGCGAGCGCGGCAACCGCAACGTCAACCCACGCCAGGCGCCGCACTGAAGCCGGGTTTACCGGCGTCGCGGCAGCGGTTAAGGTGACGTCCTCGTCATTCCTGCACGGACGCACCGATGGCCCGCCCTTCCCCTCCCATGCCCCTGCTCGCCGCCGCCCTGCTGGTCGCAGGCGCGATTCCCCTCGGTTTCATCTGGATCCTCACCAGCGCCAAGTTCGAGATAGGCGGCGCCAGCCCCGGCGAGAGCACCGTCGGCAAGGTCGAGAACATCGACCAGCGCGCCATGGAGCAATTCTGCACCGGCGTGCGGGCGACGCCCGCCGGCACCTGGCTGGTAGGCCGGCGCGAGGTCGGCCGCGACGAGCAGGCTCTGCCCGAGGGCGTCATCGACCTGGACCTGGTGGCGGCCGCCCAGCCCAGGGAAAAAGAGTCCGACCCCCACCTCTTCAACTTCCTCAACGGCATGCTGCTATCCGGCGGCGATCCGGAAACCACCTATGTCTCGCGCCTGGGCGCGGACGGCGTGTTCCACGAAGTGGCGCGGCTCGGCGAGACCGCCTGCCTGGAAGTCACGCCGGACGGTTCCAGCGTCTTCCTGCTCACCGGCCTGCGGCGCCCGGGCAAGGACAACGGTCAGCGCGAGCAGACAGTGGTGCTGCGCAGCGACGACCAGGGCAAGAGCTGGCGGCGGCTCGAGGAAGGCTTCATGGCCGAGGCGAATCGACTGGGCTGGGCTCTCGCACCGCGCTTCCACGGCAAGGATGAAGTCTGGGTCTGGGGTGATTTCGAATACGGCGGTGCCGATGGCGGCCGGGAACCCGGCCAGCCGAGCGGGCTGTTCTATTCGCCCGACCGCGGCGCCAGTGTCGAGTCGATCGCCACCTCCGCGCCGCTGCTGGTCGACCTCGCCTACGCCCGCGAGTTGGCGCCGAACGGCGTCAACTGGGGCGACTACAACGGCAAGCACGGGCAGATCAAGGCACACGTCGCCCAACTGAACGCGGAGCGCGCCGCGATCTGGGTAAGCCAGACCTTCCGCTATGGCCCACCCGAGGGGCGCTACCTGACCAGCTCGATATTGGTCACCACCCAGGCCGAACTGCGCCGCGAGGGCGGACGCTGGCAGATGGGCGCGATCCGGCGCACCGACGGCGTGGCCGTCGAGCGCCTGGAACAGAACATGGACGGTCGGGTGATCGCAGTGCTCGACCACCCGGACGAATCGCGCTCGCTGATCGCCGAGCTCGATCGCGACGCGCTCGAATGGAAGATCACCGGCAAGCTGCCCAGCCCGTTCTGGCCCCTGCCGTCCAGTTCCGGGCTGCGCGAGTTCTACATGGGCAGGAATGTGCTGCTGGCCAACACCATGAGCCACTACGAAGTGCCGCTGTGGCTGTATCCCGACGAAGAGCCGGCGAGCGTCTCCGCCAACGCGGTGTACTACTCGGACGACTGGGGTTCATCCTGGCGCCGCCTGGACATCGCCGGCTACCTCGGCGTGCTCGGCTTCGACGAGGCGCACGACCGGGTGTTCTGGGCCCGCGGCAACTGGTACGACAGCCGCGACCTCGGCGTCCAGGCCTACGACCTGGACTGAGCCCCCTCGCCGCGCCGGCGGAGGGGCGCCCGCCAGTCAGAGGTAGTTGGCGACGGCTTCGTCGACGAAGCCTTCCTGGCGCATCTGCTCCAGGGCCTTTTGCAGGCGCTCCACCACCTCGTCCGGAGTGTCCTTGTTCAACGCCAGGTAGAGCTTGGCCTCGTTGAAACGCAGCACCGTCTGCAGGCCGGACACGCCTTCCTGCTTGGCCAGGTAGCGGCCGACCGGATCGGTGGTGGCCCACAGGTCGATCTGCCCGCCGGTAAGCTTCTTCACGTTTTCCTGGTCGCGCAGGGCGTTGATCACCGGGATGCCCTGGGCCTCCAGGTGCTGGCTGACCGCGTCGTTCTTGTAGGCGCCGAGCTTGTAGCGGGCGGCGTCCTTGAGATTCTTCACGGCGATCTTGCTGCCGGCCGGCGCCAGCAACACCCAACTGGTGTCGGCCAGCGGGCCGACCCATTTGAACTGCGGCACCCGCTCGGGGGTGTAGGTCATGGAGAACAGCCCGTAGCCGGGCTTGTCCAGGGTCAACCGGTACAGGCGGTCCCAGGGGAAGCGCAGGCTCAGGGAATAGCCGATGCCGGCGCGCCTGAACATCTCCCGGACGATGTCGGCACTGATGCCGTCGATGCCATCGTCGCGGGCGAAGTTCTTGTCGTCCACCGCCATGTTGAAGGGCGGGAAGTTCTCGGTCAGCAGCACCACCTTGTAGTCGGCGGGCAATTCGGCACGGGCCGCGGAGGCCCCCAGCAACACCCCCAGGATCAGGGTCTGGATCAGGACTTTCAGCATGGTCACACCGCTCGCTTGGTTATCGTTATTGGCTAGCGGCATCCCTGCGTCAGGACGAAATACCTGGCTCGTCGGCCTTCCATGGCATTGCCGGCGGGGCCGGCAAAGGCGTTTCCCCGCCCGGCCCCCTGTTGGCCGGACGGAGCGAATCAGAGATAGCTGTTGAGGATGTCCTCGACGAAACCTTCCTTGCGCATGCCGTCCAGGGCTGCCTGGAGCTTCTGCACCACTTCGTCGGGAGTCTCGCGGTTGAGCGCCAGGTACAGCTGGTCGCTGTTGAAGCGCAGCACCGTCTTCAGGCCGGTCACGCCTTCCTGCTTGGCCAGGTAGCGCCCGGCGGGATCGCCGCTGGCCCAGAGGTCGATCTGGCCCTTGACCAGCTTCTGCGCGTTTTCCTGGTCGCGTAGCGCCAGGTCGGCCTCGAAACCGTTCTTGCCGAGGAACTCGGCGATGGCATCGCCCTTGTAGGCGCCGATCCGGTATTTCTTCGCCTCGTCCAAGCTGCCCAGGGTGATCGGGCTGTCGCCCTTGGCCAGCAGCACCCAGTCGTCCGGGCCGATCGGACCAACCCACTTGAACTTGTCCTCGCGCTCGGCCAGGCGGGCGGTGACGAACACCCCGTAGCCGGGCTTCTCCAGCGCCAGCTTGTAGATGCGGTCCCAGGGGAAACGCAGGGTCAGGCTGTACTTGATGCCGGCGCGCTTGAACATCTCGCGGACGATATCCACGGCGATGCCGTCGATGTTGTCTTCCTGGGCGAAGTTCTTGCCGTTGATCGCCATGTTGTACGGCGGGAAGTTCTCCGTGAGCAGGACCATGCTGTAGTCGGGATCGGTTTCGGCGCGCGCGCCGCCGACCAGCAGCAGGGTTGCGAGCAGCGCGAAGAGCAGGCTTCTTTGCATTGTTGTCATCCTGTCAGGGGCCTGGAGCGAGGCAGAATAACCAGCGCCGCGCCGCCAGGCCAGCCTTTTGCCAGCATCGCCGGCGAGGCGTCAGTAGCGCTCGCGGATCTGCTTCAACAAGCCTTCGCTGCGCAGCGCGTCGACCGCCGTTTGCAACTTCTGCACCAGCTCGTCCGGGGTGTCCTTGTTCAGCGCCAGGAACAGCTCGGCGGTATGGAAACGCTGGACCACCTTCACCTCCTTGAGGCCCTCGCGCTGGGCGACGTAGCGCCCGCTCGGATCGGCGGTGACCCAGAGATCGATCTGCCCACTGGCCAGCTTGTCGACGTTCTCGTTGTCGCGCAGCGCCAGTTGCACCTGCAGGCCGCGGTCGACCAGGTGCTGACTGATGGCGTCGTTCTTGTAGCCGCCGATCCGGTAGCGCGCGGCGTCTTCCAGGCTGTTCAGGTGGATGCTGCTGTCGCCGCGAGCCATCAGTACCCAGTCGTTGACCGCCAGCGGGCCGACCCACTTGAACTTGTCCTCGCGCTCCGGCGTACGGGCGGTGGAAAACACGCCATAGCCGGGCTCGCTCAGCGCCTGCTGGTAGACCCGGTCCCAGGGGAAGCGCAGGATCAGCTGGCACTCGATCTGCGCGCGCTCGCAGGCGGCGCGCACGGTATCGGTGCTGATGCCGCTGATGCCATCGTCCTTGGCGTAGTTGCCGCCGTTCACCGCCATGTTGAACGGCACCAGGTTCTCGGTCAGCAGGACCAGGGTTTCGGCGCGCGCCAGGGCGCTAGCGCATAGCAGGGCCAGGCTGCCGACGCAGCCGAGAGCCAGACGGAAGATGGACATGGAGGACTCCCTGTCGGTCGCAATGTTTGTCGTTATGGCAGGGCATCGGCGCTCTAGCGGCACCTGATGCGGGGGGCGTGACTGTACCTGAAAGAAAGCCGCGCGAGTGTCGACTCGCGCTCAGGAATGGCTAGCCGATCACCGGCCCTGTGCGCTGCGGCGCAACGCGCCTCAGCGCACCACGATACCGCGGCTGGCCAGGTAGGCCTTGGCTTCCGGCACGGTGTACTCGCCGAAGTGGAAGATGCTCGCCGCGAGCACCGCGTCGGCCTTGCCCTCGAGGATGCCGGCGGCCAGATGCTCCAGGTTGCCGACGCCGCCGGAAGCGATCACCGGCACGTTCACCGCCTCGCTGATGGCGCGGGTCACGCCCAGGTCGTAACCGCTCTTCACGCCGTCCTGGTCCATGCTGGTCAGGAGAATCTCGCCAGCGCCCAAGTCTTCCATCTTCTTAGCCCAGAGCACGGCATCCAGCCCGGTGGGCTTGCGCCCGCCATGGGTGAAGATTTCCCAGCGCGGCGCCTCGCCCGGGGCAGAAACCTTCTTCGCGTCGATGGCGACCACGATGCACTGCGAGCCGAAGCGGTCGGCGGCCTCACCGACGAACTCGGGGTTGAACACCGCGGCGGTGTTGATCGAGACCTTGTCCGCGCCGGCATTCAACAGGTTGCGGATGTCCTGCACGCTGCGTACGCCGCCGCCCACGGTCAGCGGAATGAACACCTGGCTAGCCATGCGCTCGACGGTATGCAGGGTGGTGTCGCGCCCGTCGACGCTGGCGGTGATATCGAGGAAGGTGATCTCGTCGGCACCCTGCTCGTCGTAACGGCGGGCGATCTCGACCGGGTCGCCGGCGTCGCGGATGTTCTCGAACTTGACGCCCTTGACCACTCGGCCGTTGTCCACGTCGAGGCAGGGGATGATGCGTTTTGCCAGTGCCATGCGGTTCGCCTCAGGCCTTGAAGTTGTCGCACAGCGCCTGGGCTTCGGCCACGTCCAGGGTGCCTTCGTAGATCGCCCGGCCGGTGATGGCGCCGATGATCCCCGGGGTGCGGGCGTCCAGCAGCTTCTGGATGTCGCCGAGATTGTGGATACCGCCGGAGGCGATCACCGGAATCCGCGTGGCATTGGCCAGCGCGGCGGTAGCCTCGACATTGCAGCCCTGCATCATGCCGTCCTTGGAAATATCCGTGTAGACGATGGCGGACACCCCGTCGGCCTCGAAGCGACGAGCCAGGTCGATCACCTGGACTTCGCTGACCTCGGCCCAGCCGTCGGTGGCGACGAAACCGTCCTTGGCATCCAGGCCGACGATGACCTTGCCCGGGAAGGCGCGGCAGGCCTCGCCGACGAACTCAGGCTGCTTGACCGCCTTGGTGCCGATGATGACGTAGCTGACGCCGGCGCGAACGTAATGCTCGATGGTTTCCAGCGAGCGGATGCCGCCGCCGATCTGGATCGGCAGGTCCGGGTAGCGACGGGCGATGGCGGTGACCACCTCGCCGTTGACCGGCTTGCCTTCGAAAGCGCCGTTCAGGTCCACCAGGTGCAGGCGGCGGCAACCGCCATCGACCCATTTGGCGGCCATCGCCACCGGATCGTCGGAGAAGACCGTGGCGTCTTCCATCAGGCCCTGGCGCAGACGCACGCAGGCGCCGTCTTTCAAGTCGATCGCGGGAATGATCAGCATCGGTGAACCCTGTTCAAGTCTGTATTCGGTGGACAGGCGCGCGGAAACTCAACTCTTTTCCAGCGCCCAGACATCGCTCTCGATGCTTTCGAACCGTTCCTTCAGGTACGACTGCACGTCGAGGATGGCCTTGTTGTAGAAGTACGGGGCGAACTCGCGGGCGAAGAAATCGAGCAGTTCCTCGGCTTCGAAGGAACCCAGCTCCAGTTCGAAGCGGTCCTCCATGAAGCGCTTGATCGCCAGTACCGCGTCCTGGGTCTGCGCGGCGTCCAGCTGGAGGATCGGCGTCTTGCTCTTCGCCCTGGCCATGGCCTACCAGCGCCCGTCCCAGGCCACGAAGTTCTGCAGCAGTTGCAGGCCGTGGGTATGGCTCTTTTCCGGGTGGAACTGCACGGCGAAACGCGAGCCTTCGGCCAGCGCGGCGGCGAAATCGACGCCGTAGTGCCCGTGCCCCACCACCTGGCGCGGGTTACCGGCCTCGATGTAATAGCTGTGCACGAAGTAGAAGCGCGCCTGGTCGGGAATCTCGTGCCACAACGGGTGCTCCACCGCCTGGCTCACCTGGTTCCAGCCCATGTGCGGCACCTTCAGGTGCTCGCCGGCTTCGTGCAGGTCCTTGCCGAAGAAGCGCACCTGGCCGGGGAACAGACCGATGCAGTCGACCCCGTCGTTCTCCTCGCTGCGCTCCAGCAATGCCTGCATACCGACACAGATGCCGAGGAACGGGCGGTCCTGGCTGACCTCGCGGACCAGAGCGTCGAAGCCCAGGCGGCGGATCTCGGCCATGCAGTCGCGGATCGCGCCAACCCCGGGGAACACCACCCGGTCGGCCTCGCGGATCACCGCCGCGTCGCTGCTAACCAGCACCCGGCCGGCACCGACGTGCTCAAGGGCCTTGGCCACCGAGTGCAGGTTGCCCATGCCGTAGTCGATCACGGCTACCGTCTGCATCACAGGCACCCTTTGGTCGACGGCATCTGCCCGGCCATCCGCTCGTCCAGCTCGATGGCCATGCGCAGCGCGCGGCCGAAGGCCTTGAACACGGTCTCGATCTGGTGGTGGGTGTTGTGCCCGCGCAGGTTGTCGATGTGCAGGGTCACCTGGGCGTGGTTGACGAAGCCCTGGAAGAATTCCATGAACAGGTCGACGTCGAAGCCGCCGACGCTGGCACGGGTAAAGGGAACGTGCATCTGCAGGCCGGGCCGCCCGGAGAAGTCGATGACCACCCGCGACAGCGCCTCGTCGAGGGGCACGTAGGCGTGGCCGTAGCGGCGGATGCCCTTCTTGTCGCCGATGGCCTTGGCGAAGGCCTGGCCGAGGGTGATGCCGATGTCCTCGACGGTGTGGTGATCGTCGATATGCAGGTCGCCCTTGCACTCGATGTCCAGGTCGATCAGGCCGTGGCGGGCGATCTGGTCCATCATGTGGTCAAGGAAGGGAACCCCGGTATCGAACCGGGCCTTGCCGGTCCCATCCAGGTCGATGGAGACCTTGATCTGGGTCTCCAGGGTGTCGCGCGCGACGGATGCCTTGCGTTCGGCCATCACCAGCTCCACAGCTAACACTGCACGTAATTATAAGAGGGCCAGCATTATAGGCAGGCCCGGGCTGGCGCTGCCAGCCGCGACCGTCGGCGCGAATCGCCCCACGGGCGGCGGGCCAGGCCTTACACTGCGCTCCTTTCATCCCGCCGCGGAGAGCCGCATGCCCGTGATCGTCGAAACCCTCGCCCAACCCAGCGCCCAGGATCGCCTGGACCTGGCGAAGATCTACGCCGACGCGCCGGACTGGCTGTTCGCCCCGCATGCCGACGGCGCGGCGCTGGTCGCGGCCGGGCTGGCCGCCGGCGAGCTGATCGCCGGGCGCTTCAACGACCGCCTGCTGGGTGCCGCCCTGCTGCGGCGCGGCGACGACGCCTGGCAGCTGTCGCACCTTTGCGTGCGCGGCATCACCCGCGGCCGCGGGGTCGGCCGACGCCTCCTCGACGAGGCCCGGCGCCTGGCTGCCGAAGCCGGCAAGCCGCTGCGCCTGGTCGCCCCGGACGGGCACCTGGAGGCCCGTGCCCTCGCGGCACGCCACGGGCTGCCGCTGGACAGCCTCTGATATGCTCGGTGGCGGTCCCCGCCACGGAGCTTCGCCATGTCCTTTTCCTCCGCCGAGCGCGCCGCCCTGCTTGCCCTCAAGGGGGTCGGCCCGACCGTGCTGCAACGCCTGGAGCAGATGGGCCTTGACAGCTTCGTCCGGCTGCGCGACTGCGACGCCGCGAGTATCCTCGCCCAGGGCGCGGCCCTGACCGGCTCCAGTTGCTGGAAGAACAGCCCGCAGGCGCGGGCAGCGATCGTCGCCGTGCTGCAGCGCGCAGCCAGCGACGTATGAACGACGTCGACGTACTGGTAGTCGGCGCCGGCGCCCTCGGCCTGGCCTGCGCTGCGCGCCTGGCCGAAGCCGGCCACGGCGTACTGGTGGCGGAGCGCGAACGGCTGGTCGGTAGCCACACCTCCAGTCGCAATTCCGAAGTGATCCACGCCGGCCTCTACTACCCGCCCGGCTCGCTCAAGGCCGATCTCTGCCTGGAAGGCCGCGAACGCCTGTACGCCTGGTGCGCCCGCCACGGCGTCGGCCACCGGCGCATCGGCAAGCTGCTGGTGGCGGTGGAAGAAAACGAGCGCGAGAAGCTCCAGGCCCTGGCGGCCAACGCACGCGCCTGCGGGGTCGACGACCTGATGCCGCTGGACGGCACCACGCTGCGCGCGCTGGAGCCCCAGGTCCGCGGGGTCGCCGCCCTGCTCTCGCCGAGCACGGGAATCATCGACAGCCACGCCTACCTGCAATCGCTGCAGGCCGTCGCCGAACGCCACGGCGCACAACTGGCGCTGGACACCCGGGTCGACCGCCTGGAGCGCCACGCCGGCGGCTGGCGCGCCGAAGGACAGAGCGTCGGCGAAGCGTTCCGGTTGCGCGCGGGCTGGGTGGTCAATGCCGGCGGCCTGTTCGCCCAGGCGCTGGCGCAACGCACCGAAGGCCTCGATCCGCGCCTGGTGCCGGCGCTGCACCTGTGCCAGGGGCGCTATTTCTCCTACAGCGGCCGCTCGCCGTTCCGCCACCTGGTCTACCCGATGCCCGAGGCGCGCACCGCCGGGCTCGGCATCCACGCCACCCTCGACCTCGGCGGCCAGTTGCGCTTCGGTCCCGACGTGAATTACGTGGACAACCTCGACTACCGCGTCGACGAATCCCTCCGCCCCGCCTTCGCCCAGGCCATCTCGCGCTACTTCCCCGGCATCGATCCTCGGCGCCTGGCCGCCGGCTACGCCGGCATCCGGCCCAAGCTCGGCGGGGCGGGGGAACCCGCCGCCGACTTCATCATCCAAACCCCTGCCGAACACGGCCTGCCCGGCCTGGTCAACCTGTTCGGCATCGAGTCGCCCGGCCTCACCGCCAGCCTGGCGCTCGCCGAACGGGTCGCCCGCGCACTCTGAGACGAGGTTTCGCCGCGCGCAGGGTCGGCCTGGCAAAACGGCGTTGTTATACTCGCCCGCACATTCACCGCTGCCAGCACAAAGGATTCGTCCATGAAAGCATTCGGCAAGGTCCTGGGGCTGTTCTTCCTGGGACTCTTACTGCTCGTCGTGGCCCTGGGCTTCGCCCTGACCCACCTGTTCGATCCCAATGACTACAAGGACGAAATCCGCCAGATCGCCCGCGACAAGGCCAACCTGGAGCTGGACCTGAAGGGCGACATCGGCTGGAGCCTGTTCCCCTGGCTGGGCCTGGAACTGCACGACACCAGCATCGCCAGCGCCGCCACGCCGACCAAGCCGTTCGCCGACCTGCAGATGCTCGGCCTGTCGGTGCGGGTCCTGCCGCTGCTGCGCAAGGACGTGCAGATGAGCGCGATCCGCGTCGAAGGCCTGAGCCTGGACCTGGTCCGCGACAAGCAGGGCAAGGGCAACTGGGAAAACATCGGCAAGCCGGCCCAGCCCCAGGCCCCGGCCGCTCCTTCCGCCACCCCGCCGGCAGCGGACGGCAAGGGCGCCCAGGCGCAGGCACCGGAGCAGGCGCCGCAGAACGACAGCCCGCGCACCCCGATCAAGCTCGACATCGACAGCCTCAACGTCAACAACGCCCGCGTCACCTATACCGACGAAGCCAGCGGCAAGCAGTACAACGTCGAGGGCATCGAGCTGAGCACCGGCGCCATTCGCGAAGGCAGCAGCATTCCGCTGAAGCTCAACGCCTACCTCGGCACCAACCAGCCGGTGGTACGGGTCAAGACCGAGCTGACCGGCAACCTGCGCTTCGACACCGCGCTCAGGCGCTACCAACTGGAAGACGCCAGGCTCTCCGGCGAAGCCTCGGGCGAGCCGCTGCAAGGCAAGACCGCCACCTTCTCCGCCCAGGGCCAGTTGCTGCTCGACCAGTCGGCGCAGATCGCCGAGTGGAACGGCCTGAAGCTGAGCGTCAACCAGTTGCGCGCCCTCGGCGAACTGAAGGCCCGCGAGCTGGACAAGGACACCAAGTTCAGCGGCGGCCTGTCGATCGCGCCGATGAACCTGCGCGAGTTCCTCGCCGGCATCGGCGTGACCCTGCCGGCCATGGCCGATGCCAACACCCTCGGCAAGTTCGAGCTGAACACCCGCCTGGCCGGCAGCCGCAACAGCCTGAATCTCGAAGACCTCAAGCTGGGTCTGGACGACACTGCCTTCAGCGGCCGCTTCGGCATCGCCGATTTCGCCAGGCAATCGCTGCGCGCCCAGCTCAAGGGCGACAAGCTCGACCTCGACCGCTACCTGCCGGCCAAGGCCAAGCAAGCCCAGGATGCCGCCAGCGCCACGCGCAAGGCGGAAGTCGACGCCACCGTGGCCAGTGCCGCCCAGGGCAACACGCCGCTACCGGAAAAACCGACCAGGCAGGCCTGGAGCGACGCGCCGCTGCTGCCCATCGCGACCCTGCGCAAGCTCGACCTGGACGTGGCGCTGAACTTCGGCCGGCTGACCGTCGAGAAGCTGCCGATCGACGACGCCAGCCTGAAGCTGCGCGGCCAGGGCGGCGTGATCAGCCTCGACGACATGCGCGGCGGGCTGTACAACGGCCGCTTCAACGCCAAGGCCAACCTCGATGTACGCCAGGACAGCGCCGTGCTGACCGCCACCAAGCACATCGCCAACGTGCCGGTGGAGCGCCTGCTCGAAGCCCAGGGCAAGAAACCGCCGGTGAAGGGGCTGCTCGACCTCGACGCCGACATCCGCACCAGCGGCAACAGCGAGAAATCCTGGATCGACCATCTCAACGGCAACGCACGCTTCAGCCTGATCAACGGCGTGCTGCCCGACGCCAACCTGGAGCAACAGCTCTGCCAGGGCATCGCTACCCTCAACCGCAAGGCCCTTGCCGGTACTCACGGCGGCAAGGACACGCCTTTCCGCGAGCTCAAGGGCAGCCTGAACTTCACCAACGGCGTGGCCAGCAACCCTGACCTGAAAGTGGCCATTCCCGGCCTGGCGGTCAGCGGCCACGGCGATATCGACCTGCGCGTGCTGGGCATGGACTATCGCATCGGCGTGGAGATCCAGGGCGACAAGAGCGACATGCCGGACCCGGCCTGCCAGGTCAACCAGCGCTACGCCGGCATCGAATGGCCGCTGCTCTGCCGCGGCCCGCTGGAACTCGGCGCCAAGGCCTGCCGCCTGGACAAGGAAGGCATGGGCAAGGTCGCCGCGAAACTGGCCGGCAATCGCCTCAACGAAAAACTCGAAGAGAAGCTCGGCGACAAGGTCAGTCCGGAGCTGAAAGACGCACTCAAAGGGCTGTTCAACCGCAAATGACACCTGAAGGCTTCAACGGCGCGGTCCTCGACTGGTACGACCGTCACGGTCGCAAGGACCTGCCCTGGCAGCAGGGCATCACCCCCTACCGGGTGTGGGTCTCGGAAATCATGCTGCAACAGACCCAGGTCAGCACCGTGCTCGGTTACTTCGACCGTTTCATGGCAGCGTTGCCCGACGTCGAGGCACTGGCCGCGGCGGCCGAGGACGAAGTCCTGCACCTATGGACCGGGCTCGGCTACTACAGCCGTGCGCGCAACCTGCACAAGACCGCGCAGATCGTGGTCGAGCGGCATGCCGGGGAGTTCCCCCGCGACGTCGAGCAGCTCGCCGAACTGCCCGGCATCGGCCGCTCCACCGCTGGAGCCATCGCCAGCCTGTCGATGGGCCTGCGCGCACCGATCCTCGACGGCAACGTCAAGCGCGTACTGGCGCGCTACCTGGCGCAGGACGGCTATCCCGGCGAACCGAAGGTGGCCAGGGCGCTGTGGGAGGCCGCCGAACGCTTCACCCCGCACGCACGGGTCAACCACTACACCCAGGCGATGATGGACCTCGGCGCCACCCTCTGCACGCGCAGCAAGCCCAGTTGCCTGCTTTGCCCGCTGGTCTCCGGCTGCCGCGCGCACCTGCTCGGCCGCGAAGCCGATTATCCGCAGCCCAAGCCGCGCAAGGCGTTGCCGCAGAAGCGCACGCTGATGCCGATCCTGGCCAACCGCGACGGCGCCATACTGCTCTACCGGCGGCCTTCCAGCGGACTCTGGGGCGGGCTCTGGAGCCTCCCCGAACTGGACGACCTCGACGGCCTCGAACCGCTCGCCGCGCGCCATTCCCTGGCCCTCGGCGAGCGCCGCGAACTGAGCGGCCTGACCCATACCTTCAGTCATTTCCAGCTCGCCATCGAGCCCTGGCTGGTGGCGGTGGAAGGCGCTCCGCGCGCCGTGGCCGAGGGCGACTGGCTCTGGTATAACCTCGCCACCCCGCCGCGCCTGGGCCTCGCCGCTCCGGTGAAGAAGCTGCTCAAGCGCGCAGAACAGGAACTCGGACGCGGCACGACCGCGTGAATGCCGGGCCCGCGGGCCCGGCGGCAACTGCAGGAGAACGACCATGAGCCGCACCGTGATGTGCCGCAAGTACCACGAAGAGCTGCCCGGCCTCGACCGCCCGCCGTATCCTGGCGCGAAGGGCGAGGACATCTACAACAACGTGTCGCGCAAGGCCTGGGACGAGTGGCAGAAGCACCAGACCATGCTGATCAACGAGCGTCGCCTGAACATGATGAACGCCGAGGACCGCAAGTTCCTCCAGCAGGAGATGGACAAGTTCCTCTCCGGCGAGGACTACGCCAAGGCCGACGGCTACGTGCCGCCATCCGCCTGACCCCCACCCCGCCCGACGGAGGCCGCCATGACCCCATCCCTCTCTGGCCTGCCTCCGTTCCGCACCGCGCTGATCGGCTACGGCTTCGCCGGCAAGACCTTCCACGCCCCGCTGATCCGCGCGGTACCGGCGTTGTGCCTGGAGCACGTGGTCTCCCGCGACCCTGGGCGGGTGCACGCCGACCTGCCCGAAGCCCGGGTCAGCGCCGATCCGGATGAGGCCATCGAGGCCGCCGACATCGACCTGGTGGTCATCGCCTCGCCCAATGCCACCCACGCCAGCCTCGCCGAACGGGCCTTGCGCGCCGGCAAGCACGTGGTGGTGGACAAGCCGTTCACCGTCACCCTGGCCGAAGCCCGGCGCCTCGCCGACCTCGCCCGTGAACGGCCTGGGCAGGTCCTCTCGGTGTTCCAGAACCGGCGCTTCGACAGCGACTTCCTCGCCGTGGAGGCCGCCCTGCAGGCCGGCAGCATCGGCCCGGTGCGCTACTTCGAGTCGGCCATCGAGCGCTTCCGTCCGCAGGTCCGCGACCGCTGGCGCGAACACGACCTGCCCGGCTCCGGGCTGTGGTTCGACCTCGGCCCGCACCTGCTCGACCAGGCACTGTGCCTGTTCGGCGTACCGCAGCGTGTGCACGGACACCTGCGCCGGCTGCGCGAGGGGGCGCAGACCGACGACTGGTTCGAGGTCCTGCTCGATTATCCGCACTGCCAGGTAGCGCTGCGCGCCAGCATGCTCGCCGCCAATCCGGCGCCACGCTTCAATGTGCACGGCGACCACGGCAGCCTGCTCAAGGCCGGCGCCGACATCCAGGAAGCGCAACTGCTCCAGGGACTGCACCCCGGTTCCGCCGGCTGGGGCCGCGATCCCGACCTGCTGCAGCACATCGATGGCCAGGGCCTGCGCCAGTCGCTGGTCACCCCGGCAGGCGACCAGAGCCGCTACTACCAGGCGCTGGCCGCCGCCATCCGCGGCCAGTCGCGCAACCCGGTGTCGGCGCAACAGGCCTGCGCGCTGATGGCCCTGCTGGAGTTGGCACGACGCTCCGCCGAGGAAGGCCGGAGCCTGCCGGTGGAGCTGCGCGACGAGGAACGCCAGGCCTGGAACTGAGGCCCGGCAGTCCGGCGGAAACCGCGAGGGGATCGTAAGGCGTTAAAAAACAAAAAAAATTTCTTCGCCGGTGTTGACACTGCCGCGCTAAACCCGTTTAATTGCGCCCCGTTGCCCAGGTAGCTCAGTTGGTAGAGCAGGGGATTGAAAATCCCCGTGTCGGCGGTTCGATTCCGTCCCTGGGCACCATGAATACGACGAAAAGGCTCACCTCCGGGTGGGCCTTTTTGCTTTCCGCCGTTCGCCTAGACGTGCTGCCCGCCGTTGACGTGGATTTCCGCGCCATTCACGTAGGATGCGCCGCTGGTGCAGAGGAAGTAGATCAGCGAAGCGATCTCCTCCGGCCGGCCGAGGCGGTGCAGCGGGATGCTGCGCTCGACGATCTCCTCGGTGCCCGGCGACAGGATCGAGGTGTCGATCTCCCCCGGCGCGATGGCGTTCACCCGCACCCCATGCGGGCCGAAGTCGTGGGCCATCTCGCGGGTCAGCGCGGACAACGCCGCCTTGGAAGTGGCGTAGGCCACCCCGGCGAACGGATGCACCTTCGAGCCGGCGATGGAGGTCACGTTGATCACCGTTCCCTGCGCCGCCTTCAGCTCGGCGAACAGTCCGCGCGCCAGCAGCGCGGTGGAGAACAGGTTGACGTTGAACACCCGCAGCCAGGTGGCGTAGTCGGTTTCCAGCACACCGAGGCGCTCGCCGCCTTCGCCCTTGGGCGAGATGCCGGCATTGTCCACCAGCGCGTGGAGCCGGCCGTCGCCAAGCTTCTCGCGGATCAGTTCCAGGCTGGCCTCGACGCCGGGAATGTCCTCCAGGTCCAGATGGATGTGGTTTTCCTCGCCGTCCGCCCAGGGACATTCGCTGGCCCAGCTCTGCCGCGACGCGGTGAACACCCGCCAACCCGCGGCATTGAAGTACTTCACCGTGGCATGCCCGATACCGCGGCTCGCCCCGGTCAGCAACAGGGTCTTTCTCTCCGCCATACGCCCTCCGTGAAGGCCTGCTGGAATGAACGCGACTCGCACAGCCTACAAGGAATGACGAATCGCCGCGGCGGATCTTTCGCCCATCCCGGCGAACGGCCGAGCGTGAGCCAGGCAGTGCCGATAGACTAGGCGGACCTTGTCCGGACCCCCGATCGATGCTGAAGAAAAGCTTCAACTCCCTGCTCACCACCTGGCTCGCCGGCCTGCTGGTGATGCTGCCGCTGGTACTCACCCTAGCCTTGCTGGCCTGGGTGGTCAGCTTGCTGAACCGCTTCGTCGGGCCATCCAGCCTGATCGGTCGCGGCTTCGCCGCCATCGGCCAGCCGCTCGCCGGCGATTCGCCACTGGCCTACCTGCTCGGTACCGCGCTACTGCTGGTAGCCATCTACCTGCTTGGCCTCGGCGTACAGCTAGGCCTGAAGCGGCCGCTGGCCAACCTGTTCGACCTGACCCTGCGGCGCACCCCGCTGATCGGCAACCTGTACAACCTGGCCGACCGTTTCGTCGGCCTGCTGGACAAGAAGCAGGACGCCGACATCGCCGCGATGAGTCCGGTGTGGTGTTTCTTCGGCGGCGACGGCGCCGCCGTGCTGGCGCTGATGCCCAACCCCGAAGCGGTGGAACTGGACGGCCGCGCGCACTACGCGATCCTGGTGCCGACCGCGCCGATCCCGGTGGGCGGCGGCCTGCTCTACGTTCCGGTGGAATGGGTGAAACCGGCACAGATCGGCATGGACACCTTCACCAGCATCTATGTGTCGATGGGCATCACCCCACCGCCGCCGCTGGCCGCCGCCAAGGTGCTGGCGGAGCCGCGCGCGGAGCAGCCGCCGGCGGCTCCATAGGCGGTCCCGCATGCCCGGGAACGGGGCGCACACCGACCTCCAGGCTCTGCTTCAGGTCAGGGTTCGCCAGGAGTTTTCTTCGAAAGCCGACAGTTTTGTTCCTACGCGACAGCGCACTGCAGCGATGCGACAAGATGCCGCCAACCCCGCTCCAGAGGCACGCCGCCTGCTTGGCTCCGGTTGAAGCGCTGTGCTAGCTTGCCTTCGCCAGGAAGGCCCTTCCAATCCGAATAACAAGAGGAAAATCCATGGCCGAGGCCACCCCCGCACTGGAAATCCGTAACCTGCACAAGCGCTACGGCGACCTCGAAGTGCTCAAGGGCATCTCCCTCACCGCCCGCGACGGCGACGTGATCTCCATCCTCGGATCGTCCGGCTCGGGCAAATCCACCTTCCTGCGCTGCATCAACCTGCTGGAGAACCCGCACCAGGGCCAGATCCTGGTCTCCGGCGAAGAGCTGCGCCTGAAGAAGAGCAAGAACGGCGACCTGGTCGCCGCCGACAGCCAGCAGATCAACCGGCTGCGCAGCGAACTCGGTTTCGTCTTCCAGAATTTCAACCTGTGGCCGCACATGAGCATCCTCGACAACGTGATCGAGGCGCCACGTCGCGTACTGGGCAAGAGCAAGGCCGAAGCGATCGAGATCGCCGAGGGCCTGCTGGCCAAGGTCGGCATCGCCGACAAGCGCCACAGCTATCCCGCGCAACTTTCCGGCGGCCAGCAGCAGCGCGCGGCCATCGCCCGGACCCTGGCCATGCAACCCAAGGTGATCCTGTTCGACGAGCCCACCTCGGCGCTCGACCCGGAAATGGTACAGGAAGTGCTTAACGTGATCCGTGCGCTCGCCGAAGAGGGCCGGACCATGCTGCTGGTCACCCACGAAATGAGCTTCGCCCGCCAGGTTTCCAGCGAGGTGGTATTCCTCCACCAGGGCCTGGTAGAAGAGCAGGGAACGCCGCAACAGGTTTTCGAAAACCCCCAGTCGGCGCGCTGCAAACAGTTCATGTCCAGCCACCGCTAACGGAGCAACACCGCATGAAGAACTATAAGAAGATCCTGCTGGCCGCCGCTGCAACCCTGGCCTTCGCCCTCGACGCCAGCGCCGCCGACAAGCTGCGCATCGGCACCGAAGGCGCCTACCCGCCCTTCAACGGCATCGATGCCAGCGGCCAGGCGGTCGGCTTCGACCTCGACATCGGCAAGGCGCTGTGCGCCAAGATGAAGACCGAGTGCGAGGTGGTGACCTCCGACTGGGACGGCATCATCCCGGCGTTGAACGCCAAGAAGTTCGACTTCATCGTCGCGTCCATGTCGATCACCGACGAGCGCAAGCAGGCAGTCGACTTCACCGATCCCTACTACACCAACAAGCTGCAGTTCGTCGCGCCGAAGAGCGTCGACTTCAAGACCGACAAGGACTCCCTGAAGGGCAAGGTGATCGGCGCCCAGCGCGCCACCATCGCCGGCACCTGGCTGGAAGACAACATGGCCGACGTGGTCACCATCAAGCTCTACGACACCCAGGAGAACGCCTACCTCGACCTCTCCTCGGGGCGCCTGGACGGCGTGCTGGCCGACAAGTTCGTGCAGTACGACTGGCTGAAGAGCGACGCCGGCAAGGAGTTCGAGTTCAAGGGCGAACCGGTGTTCGACAACGACAAGATCGGTATCGCCGTGCGCAAGGGCGACCCGCTGCGCGAGAAGCTCAACGCCGCGCTGAAGGAAATCGTCGCCGACGGTACCTACAAGAAGATCAACGACAAGTACTTCCCCTTCAGCATCTATTGATGCCAAGCCAGGCCACCGCCGGGCGCGTCCCGGCGGTGGCCGCCTTCAGGCCTGACTTCTCATGATTCTCGACCTGCATGGGTTCGGCGAGCAACTGCTCGCCGGTACCTGGATGACCCTCAAGCTGTCGCTGGCGGCGGTCTGCGTGGGGCTGCTGCTCGGCCTCCTCGGCGCCATCGCGAAGACTTCGAAGTACGCGGCCCTGCGTTTCCTCGGCGGCACCTACACCACCATCGTCCGTGGCGTGCCGGAAACGCTCTGGGTACTGATGATCTATTTCGGCACGGTGAGCGGCCTGAACGCCCTCGGCGACCTTTTCGGCAAGCCGGACCTGGCGCTCTCGCCGTTCGCCGCCGGCACCCTGGCCCTCGGCCTGTGCTTCGGCGCCTACGCCACCGAGGTGTTCCGCGGCGCGCTGTTGTCCATTCCGCGCGGCCATCGCGAGGCCGGCCAGGCGCTCGGCCTGTCGCCCGGTCGGATCTTCTGGCGCATCGTCCTGCCGCAGATCTGGCGGGTCGCCCTGCCCGGCCTCGGCAACCTGTACCTGATCCTGCTGAAGGACACCGCGCTGGTGTCGCTGATCACCCTCGACGAGATCATGCGCAAGGCGCAGGTCGCCTCCAACGCGACCAAGGAACCCTTCACCTTCTACATGACCGCGGCCGCCATCTACCTGAGCCTCACGGTCGTCATCATGGTCGCCCTGCACTTCCTCGAACGTCGCGCCGGCCGTGGTTTCGTGAGGAACGAGCTATGAGCGAGTGGGAGCTGATCCTCAAGTGGATGCCGAAGATGCTCCAGGGCGCGGCGCTGACCCTGGAGCTGCTGGCGATCGCGGTGGTCGCCGGGCTCGCCCTGGCCCTGCCGCTGGGCATCGCCCGCGCCTCGCGGCACTGGTACGTGCGCGCGGTGCCGTACGCCTACATCTTCTTCTTCCGCGGCACGCCGCTGCTGCTGCAACTGTTCATCGTCTACTACGGCCTGGCGCAGTTCGAGGAAGTGCGCAAGAGCGCCTTCTGGCCCTACCTGCGCGATCCGTACTGGTGCGCGCTGCTGACCATGACCCTGCACACCGCCGCCTATATCGCCGAGATCCTCCGCGGCGCGATCCACTCGGTGCCGGTCGGCGAGGTGGAGGCCGCCCGTGCCCTCGGCATGTCGCGGCGCCAGGCGCTCTGGCACATCATCCTGCCGCGCGCGGTGCGCATCGGCCTGCCGGCCTACAGCAACGAAGTGATCCTGATGCTCAAGGCCAGCGCGGTGGTCTACACCGTGACCCTGTTCGACATCATGGGCATGGCCCGGACCATCATCGCCCGCACCTACGAATCGATGCTGTTCTTCTGCCTGGCCGGCGCGCTGTACCTGGTGATCACCATCGTGCTGACGCGGATATTCCGCCTGATCGAACGCTGGTTGCGGGTCGACGCCACCCAGGGCCGCTGAGCGGGCGCTTTCCGATGCCTGCGGGGCGGCTATAATCGCCGCCCCGTTTTCCCGCTGCCGCTCGCATCGTGTCCGAAACCTTCCCGTTCCTCACTGGCGACGCCCTGTCGCAGCGCTTCCTCGCGCTGGACGCGTTCCTTCTCGAACACCAGCGGCTCTGGCGACCCCGCCCGTTCAGCGAACCGACCCTGGCGTGGGAAGCCGAACACGCCGAGCTGGCGTCCTGGCTGCGCGGGCGCAGCCTCGAACAGGCCGACGCGGAGCACAACCAGCCCACCCGCCTGGCCGCGCCCGCGCCTTATCCGCAGCTCGCCGCCCAGGCCGCAGCGCTGGGCGCGGTCGGCGAACTGCCATTGGCGGAACGCCCGCAGGCACCGAACCGCTTCAATGTCGACGTACCGGGACGCAAGTGGCAGCAGATCGGCCTGTTCGCCGGGCGCCTGCAGTTCGCCAGGCCGGTCGTCCACTGGCTCGACTGGTGCTCCGGCAAGGGCCATCTGGGCCGCCTGCTGGCCCATGCGGGGCAACCGCTGACCTGCCTCGAACACGATCCCGCGCTGGTCGCCGACGGACAGCGCCTGAGCGACCGCCTGGGGCTCTCCGCCCACCACCTCCGCCAGGATGTGCTGGCCGTGGACTGCGCCGAGCGCCTGCTTCCCGGGCATACGCCAGTGGCCCTGCACGCTTGCGGCGAACTGCACCTGCGCCTGCTGCGCCTGGCCAGCCAGGCCGGCTGTCGCCAACTGGCGGTGGCGCCATGCTGCTACAACCGCATTCCGGGGCCTTTCTACCAGCCGCTCTCGCAAGCGGCAGGCCGATCGCTGCTCGCGCTATCGCTTGACGACCTGCGCCTACCCCTGAGCGAGACAGTCACCGCCAGCCAACGGGTCCGTCGCCAGCGCGACCAGTCGATGGCCCGGCGCCTGGGTTTCGACCTGCTGCAGCGCGAGCTACGCGGAATCGACCAGTACCTGAGCGTGCCTTCCCTTCCGGTGGCCTGGCTGGAACGTCCATACGCCGACTACTGTCGCGAACTCGCCGTCCTCAAGGGACTTCCCGAACCGGCCGCGCGCGACTGGCAGGCGCTGGAAGCGGCCGGCTGGAAGCGCCTGGCGATGGTTCGCAACCTGGAACTGGTGCGCGCCCTGTTCCGCCGCCCGCTGGAACTCTGGCTGCTGCTGGACCGCTGCCTGTATCTGGTCGAACAGGGCTATAGCGTCCGCCTGGGCGAGTTCTGTCCGACCTCCCTGTCTCCGCGAAACCTGCTGATCCTTGCGGAGCGCAGCTGATACGGGTGTTCCGGATGGTTGCCCACACAACCTGTGGATAAGTCTGGTGACAAGTTCTGGGAAACATCTGCAGAGGGGCCCGTATCCAGGGGCGGCCAATGCTGTTCAAAAAATGAACAGAAAAAATAAAATCCATATAAAACAATATCTTGTTAACAACCGAAATAACCGCAGCGACTCTTAGAGCGTTTCCTTCCTATCCCTTGCCCACTTGTGCATAAGCCTGGCTTTCCGGTTAATCCGAAAGTGGACTTCAGCACCGACAATAGTTGCAAAACGGCATCGTATGACGTTCGAAGGAACGGATTGTTCTTTTATTGCAACGGTTGAGCTCTTGTTAATCGCTGCCTAGGCAGTATTATTTTGAAACACTTTCCCTGCCTAGACAGCGATCCCCTCCACCATGGGTCACTACAGCGCCTCCGACTTTCCCTTCAAGGGCTCCATTGGCCAGCTCATCGGCGTCAGTGCCGCGACCAAGGACCGCATCCTCGAGAAGCACCTCGCCGCGCTGGACATCACCGCCGCCCAGTTCAAGGTGCTGATCTTCGTCGGTCTCAACCGTGCCAACAGTCCGGTCGAACTGTGTCGCGAGCTGTCGGTGGACAGCGGCTCGATGACGCGCATGCTGACGCGCCTGGAGAAAAAAGGGCTGCTGCTGCGCGGCCGCTGTCCCGAAGACCGCCGTTGCCTGCGCCTGGATCTCAGCGAAGCGGGACGGAAGGTCCAGGAGCAGCTTCCGCTGATCGCCTCGGCGGCGATGAACGAGCTGGTCGCCTGCCTGAGCACGGAAGAATTGCAGACGCTGACCCATCTGCTGACCAAGGTTCTGCTACACGCCGGCTGCCCGCGGGCCAGCCTGCAGGAGTCCTGATCCATGCCCTTCCCTCCTCTCCATCTCTGGCCGCAGCGATTGGCGCTGGCCTCGGCGATACTGCTGGCCGCCGGCTGCGTCACTTCCGAAGGCCTGGAACCGAACGCCCGACTGCAACCGGCAGGCGCCCTCCAGGCGGGCAGGAGCCTGGACGGCGTAGCCCTTTCGCCAGCGGCCTGGCCGCGCCAGGACTGGTGGACCGGGCTCGGCGACCGGCAGCTCGACCAACTGATCGGCGAAGCCCTGCAAGGCACTCCCGACCTGCAGATCGCCGAGGCGCGTGCGCGCCAGGCGGCGGCAACGGCCCAGGCGCAAGATGCCGCGCGCCAGCCGACGCTGGACGCCAAGGCCAGCTACTCCGGCATCCGCGCGCCGACCAGCGTGGCCCCGGCACCGCTCGGCGGCCGCTATTCGGCGATCAAGTACCTGTCGCTCGGCTTCAACTACGACTTCGACCTCTGGGGCGGCGAGCGCGCCGCCTGGGAAGCCGCCCTCGGCCAGGCCAATGCCGCGCGGATCGACAGCCAGGCCGCGCGCATCGGCCTCTCGGCAAGCATCGCCCGCGCCTACAGCGACCTCGCCCACGCCTTTACTGTGCGCGATCTCGCCGAGGAAGAACTGAAGCGCTCGCAGCGCATGACCGAGCTGAGCCAGAAGCGCATGAGCGCCGGGCTCGACAGCAAGGTCCAGCTGCAACAGACGCAGACCCAGCTGGCTACCGCCCGCCAGCAACTCAGCGCCGCCGAGCAGGACATCGCCAGCGCCCGCATCGCCCTCGCCGTGCTGCTGGGCAAGGGGCCCGATCGCGGTCTCGAACTGCAGCGCCCGCAACCGCTGAACCCGGCCAGCCTGAGCCTGCCCTCGGTGCTCCCGGCGGAACTGCTCGGCCGCCGCGCCGACATCGTTGCCGCGCGCTGGCGGGTCGAGGCGGCGCGCCGCAACATCGACTCGGCGAAGACCGAGTTCTATCCCAACCTCAATCTCGGCGCGATGGCCGGCCTCGCCGCCCTGCACACCAGCGACGTGTTGCAGGCGCCGAGCCGCTTCTTCCAGGTGGCGCCGGCGATCTCCCTGCCGATCTTCGACGGTGGCCGCCGCCGCGCCAACCTGGCCGAACGCGACGCCGACTACGACCTGGCCGTCGGCCAGTACAACAAGACGCTGGTCCAGGCCCTCGGCGAGGTCAGCGACGACCTCGGCAAGTTGCGCTCCCTGGAGCAGCAGGTGATCGACCAGCGCCAGGCCCGCGATATCGCCAGGTCCAACTTCGACCTGGCCATGCGTCGCTACGGCGAAGGCGTCGGCAGCTACCTCGACGCCCTCAGCGTGCAACAGCAACTGCTGGTCGCCGAACGCCAGCTGGCCAGCCTGGAGAGCCAGCAGATCGATCTTTCCGTCCAGCTGGTCCAGGCCCTGGGCGGCGGTTTCCAACCCGATTCCCGCTCCGCTGCGCTCGCTACCGCGAAAGCGCCGGCAGAATGAACGAGGCACCCACCATGACTACCGCCAACAGCGAAACCCCCGCCGGCAACCCGAAGCGCAAGCGCTGGTTGCTGATCCTGCTCGCCGTGATCGTTCTCGCCACCCTGGCCAGCGTGGCCTGGGAGTTCTTCTACGGCCGCTGGCACGAGGACACCGACGACGCCTACATCAACGGCAACGTGGTACAGATCACCCCGCAGATCGTCGGCACCGTGGTCAGCATCGGCGCCGACGACGGCGACCTGGTGCGCAAGGGCCAGGAACTGGTCAGGTTCGATCCCAGCGACGCCGACATCGCCCTCCAACGCGCCGAGGCCAACCTGGCCCACACCGTGCGCCAGGTGCGCGGGCTGTTCAGCAACGTCGACGGCTATCGCGCCGAGGTCGCCACCCGCAAGGTCGCGCTGGCCAAGGCCGAGGCCGACTACAAGCGGCGCAAGAACCTCGCCGACGACGGCGCCATTTCCCAGGAGGAACTGGCCCACGCCCGCGACGCCCTGGACAGCGCGAAAGCCTCGCTGACCAGCTCGGAACAGCAGTTGAACACCAATCGCGCGCTGGTCGACGACACCCAGATCACCTCCCATCCGGACGTCAAGGCCGCCGCCGCGCAACTGCGCCAGGCCTACCTGGACGACGCCCGCTCGACCATCGTCGCGCCGGTCACCGGCTACGTCGCCAAGCGCAGCGTACAGGTCGGCCAGCGCGTGCAACCGGGCAATGCGCTGATGGCCGTGGTCCCGCTGGACCAGATCTGGATCGACGCCAACTTCAAGGAAACCCAGCTCAAGCACATGCGTATCGGCCAGCCGGTGGAGATCCGCTCCGACCTCTACGGCAGCGACGTGCGCTACAGCGGCACCGTCGACAGCCTCGGCGTGGGCACCGGCAGCGCGTTCTCCCTGCTGCCGGCGCAGAACGCCACCGGCAACTGGATCAAGATCGTCCAGCGGGTGCCGGTGCGCATCCATATCGATCCGCAAGAATTGCAGAAGCATCCGCTGCGCATCGGCCTGTCGATGGACGTCAAGGTCGACCTGCACGACCAGAGCGGCCCGGCCCTGGCCCAGCAGCCACCGCGCGAAGCGCTGTTCTCCACCGATGTCTACCAGCAGCAACTGGCCTCGGCCGACAAGCTGATCGAACGCCTGATCGAAGCCAACCTCGCCGAAGACCACGGCAAGACCGCCCAGCGTTGAGCCCGCCAGCATGAGCGAAAGCAGCAGCTTCTCCCCGCCCAGCCTGGTGATGGCGACCATCGGCCTGTCCCTGGCGACTTTCATGCAGGTGCTCGACACCACCATCGCCAACGTCGCCCTGCCGACCATCTCCGGTAACCTCGGGGTGAGTTCGGAACAGGGCACCTGGGTGATCACCTCGTTCGCCGTGAGCAACGCCATCGCCCTGCCGCTGACCGGCTGGCTGGCCCGGCGGGTCGGCGAGGTGCGCCTGTTCATCGCCGCCGCGCTGCTGTTCGTACTCGCCTCGTTCCTCTGCGGCATCGCCCAGTCGATGCCTTCTCTGGTCGGCTTCCGCGCCTTGCAGGGCTTCGTCGCCGGGCCGCTGTATCCGATCACCCAGACCCTGCTGATCTCCATCTACCCACCGGCGAAGCGCGGCATGGCCCTGGCCCTGCTGGCGATGGTCACGGTGGTGGCGCCGATCGCCGGGCCGATCCTCGGCGGCTGGATCACCGACGACTACAGCTGGCCGTGGATTTTCTTCATCAACGTGCCGGTCGGCCTGTTCGCCGCTTTCGTCGTCTACCAGCAACTGAAGGCACGCCCGGTGGTGATCAAGAAGGCGCCGATGGACTACGTCGGCCTGATCGCCCTGGTGATCGGCGTCGGCGCCCTGCAGATCGTCCTCGACAAGGGCAACGACCTGGACTGGTTCGAGTCGAACTTCATCGTCGGCGGCGCGCTGATCGCGGCGATCGCCCTGGCCTTCTTCATCATCTGGGAATTCACCGACCGCCATCCGATCGTCAACCTGCGCCTGTTCGCCCACCGCAACTTCGCCGCCGGCACCCTGGCGCTGGTGCTGGGCTATGCCGCGTTCTTCGGCATCAACCTGCTGCTCCCGCAATGGCTACAGACCCAGATGGGCTACACCGCCACCTGGGCCGGGCTGGCCGCCGCGCCAATCGGCATCCTCCCGGTGTTCCTCTCGCCGCTGGTCGGCCGCTACGCCAACCATTTCGACCTGCGCATGCTTGCCGGCCTGTCGTTCCTGGCGATGGCCATCACCTGCTTCATGCGCGCCAACTTCACCACCGAGGTCGACTACCAGCACATCGCCATCGTGCAGTTGATCATGGGGCTCGGCGTGGCGTTCTTCTTCATGCCGATCCTGAGCATCCTGCTCTCCGACCTGCCCCCCGACCAGATCGCCGACGGCTCCGGCCTGGCCACCTTCCTGCGCACCCTCGGCGGCAGCTTCGCCGCCTCGCTGACCACCTGGATCTGGAACCGCCGCGCCACCCAGCACCACGCCTACCTCAGCGAAAACATCAGCCTCTACGACCCGGCCACCCACGAAACCCTCGCCCAGCTCGGCGGCAACACCCAGGCGAACGCGGCGCTGCTCGACCGGATGGTGCAGAGCCAGGCCTACATGATGTCCACCATCGACTACTTCACCATGCTCGGCTGGCTGTTCCTCGCCCTGCTGGTGATCATCTGGCTGGCCCGCCCGCCGTTCGGCGCCAAGCCCGGCGCGGCCGCCTCCGGGCACTGAGGACGAACGGCATTCGGGCAGGAAAATCAGTGGTTTACTCCTGGCGGCGGCTGGCTATAATGTCGCCCTCTTCGCCGGTATAGCTCAGCTGGTAGAGCAACTGACTTGTAATCAGTAGGTCCCGGGTTCGACTCCTGGTGCCGGCACCATGAATCCCGAAAAGCCCCGCCTCGCGCGGGGCTTTTTGTTTTATCCTGCTTCCTTTCTACCCAGTGATGGCACTTCGAATAGAATGCCGGGTCAGATGCACCTACCAGATCTGGGGTTGGCAGGATCGCCATTTTTCCCGTACTAATCGTCGTCTTCACGATCGATTGGTACACCTTGGCGGGACGTGTCGAAGCAGCCCTACGGACAACCACTGCTTGAACAAGGTATGACTCATGACGATTCTCGTGACCGGCAGCGCCGGCTTCATCGGCGCCAATTTCGTGCTCGACTGGCTGGCCCTGCATGACGAGCCGGTGGTCAGCCTCGACAAGCTCACCTACGCCGGCAACCGGCAGAACCTCGCCAGCCTCGACGGCGACGCCCGGCACACCTTCGTCGCCGGCGATATCGGCGATAGCCAGCTGGTAGCCCGCCTGCTCGCCGAGCACCAGCCGCGGGCGATCCTCAACTTCGCCGCGGAATCTCATGTGGACCGCTCGATCCACGGCCCCGAGGACTTCATCCAGACCAACATCGTCGGCACCTTCCGCCTGCTGGAAGAAGTGCGCGCCTACTGGGGCGCGCTGGAGCCGGAAGCGAAGGCGGCATTCCGCTTCCTCCACGTCTCCACCGACGAAGTCTATGGCTCGCTGGCACCGAGCGATCCGGCCTTCACCGAGAACAACCGCTACGAGCCGAACAGTCCCTACTCGGCGTCCAAGGCGGCCTCCGACCACCTGGTGCGGGCCTATCACCACACCTACGGGCTGCCGGTGCTGACCACCAACTGCTCGAACAACTACGGCCCGTACCACTTCCCGGAAAAGCTCATCCCACTGGTGATCCACAACGCCCTGGCCGGCAAGCCGCTGCCGATCTACGGCGACGGCCAGCAGATCCGCGACTGGCTCTACGTCAAGGACCATTGCAGCGCCATCCGCCGGGTCCTCGAAGCCGGGCAACTGGGCGAGACCTACAATGTCGGCGGCTGGAACGAAAAGGCCAACCTCGACGTGGTCGAGACCCTCTGCGCCATCCTCGACCAGGAGCAGCCGCGCGCCGACGGCCGCAGCTATCGCGAGCAGATCACCTTCGTCAAGGATCGTCCGGGCCATGATCGCCGCTACGCCATCGATGCCACGCGCCTGGAGCGCGAGCTGGGCTGGAAGCCGGCGGAAACCTTCGAGACCGGCATCCGCAAGACCGTGCGCTGGTACCTGGACAACCAGGACTGGGTGGCCAACGTAACCAGCGGTGCCTACCGCGAGTGGGTGGGTAAGCAGTACGCATGAACCGGATCCTTCTCCTCGGCGCCAACGGCCAGGTCGGCTGGGAGCTGCAGCGCGCCCTGGCGCCGCTGGGCGAACTGCTGGTCTGTGACCGCCGGCGCGCCGATCTCGCCGACCCCGAAGGCCTGGCGCGACTGATTCGCGCCGAGCGGCCGCAGTTCATCGTCAACGCCGGTGCCTACACCGCGGTGGACAAGGCCGAGAGCGATGCCGACAACGCCCGCCTGATCAATGCCCGCGCCGTCGCGGTACTGGCCGAGGAGGCCGCGGCCTGCGGCGCCTGGCTGGTGCATTACTCCACCGACTACGTGTTCGACGGCGCGGGCAGCGCGCCTTTCGCCGAGGACGCGCCGACCGGCCCGCTGAGCGTCTACGGGCAGACCAAGCTGGAAGGCGAGCAGGCCATCCGCGCCAGCGGCTGCCGCCACCTGATCTTCCGCACCAGCTGGGTCTACGCCGCGCGCGGCGGGAACTTCGCCAAGACCATGCTGCGCCTGGCCGGGCAACGCGACGAACTCAAGGTCGTGGCCGACCAGTTCGGCGCGCCGACCAGCGCCGAGCTGATCGCCGACGTCACCGCCCAGGCCCTGCAGCGTCTGCGCTGGGATGCCGAGCTGGCAGCACGGGCCAGCGGCACCTACCACCTGGTCGCCAGCGGCGAGACGTCCTGGCACCTCTATGCGCGCTTCGTCATCGAACAGGCGCTGGAGCGGGGCTGGGAGTTGCAGGCGACGCCGCAGCGGGTCCTGCCGATTGCCACCGAGGATTACCCGGTGCCGGCGAAGCGTCCGGCCAATTCGCGCCTCGACAACCGCAAGCTGCAACAGGTCTTCGGCCTGGTACTGCCCGACTGGCGCTACCATGCCGGACGCATGATCCAGGAACTGAGCGAACAGGGACCACTATGAAACGCAAGGGCATCATCCTCGCCGGAGGCTCGGGCACCCGCCTGCACCCGGCAACGCTGGCCATCTCCAAGCAGCTGCTGCCGGTGTACGACAAGCCGATGATCTACTACCCGCTCAGTACCCTGATGCTGGCGGGCATCCGCGAGATACTGATCATCTCGACCCCACAGGACACCCCACGCTTCCAGCAGTTGCTGGGCGACGGTTCGAACTGGGGCCTGGACCTGCAATATGCCGTGCAACCGTCGCCGGACGGCCTGGCCCAGGCCTTCCTGATCGGCGAGTCGTTCATCGGCAACGACCTCAGCGCGCTGGTCCTGGGCGACAACCTCTATTACGGCCACGACTTCCACGAGTTGCTCGGCAGCGCTTCGCAGCGCCAGACCGGCGCCAGCGTCTTCGCCTACCACGTGCTGGACCCGGAGCGCTACGGCGTGGTCGAGTTCGACCAGGGCGGCAAGGCCATCAGCCTGGAAGAGAAGCCACTGGAGCCGAAGTCGAACTACGCGGTCACCGGCCTGTATTTCTACGACCAGCAGGTGGTGGACATCGCCAGGGACCTGAAGCCTTCGCCGCGCGGCGAGCTGGAGATCACCGACGTCAACCGCGCCTATCTGGAGCGCGGCCAGCTCAGCGTGGAGATCATGGGCCGCGGCTACGCCTGGCTGGATACCGGCACCCACGATTCGCTGCTCGAGGCCGGCCAGTTCATCGCCACCCTGGAGAACCGCCAGGGTCTCAAGGTGGCCTGCCCGGAAGAGATCGCCTACCGGCAGAAGTGGATCGACGCCGCGCAACTGGAAAAACTCGCCGCGCCGCTGGCCAAGAACGGCTACGGCCAATACCTCAAGCGCCTGCTGACCGAGACCGTGTACTGATGAAAGCGACCCGCCTGGCAATCCCCGACGTCATCCTCTTCGAACCCCGGGTGTTCGGCGACGATCGCGGATTCTTCTTCGAAAGCTACAACCAGCGCGCCTTCGAGGAGGCCTGCGGTCATCCGGTCAGCTTCGTCCAGGACAACCATTCGCGTTCCGCCCGTGGCGTCCTCCGCGGCCTGCACTACCAGATCCGGCAAGCCCAGGGAAAACTGGTGCGCGCCACTCTCGGCGAGGTATTCGACGTGGCCGTCGACCTGCGTCGCGGCTCGCCGACCTTCGGCCAGTGGGTAGGCGAACGCCTGAGCGCGGAGAACAAGCGCCAGATGTGGATTCCGGCCGGCTTCGCGCACGGCTTCGTGGTGCTCAGCGAATACGCCGAGTTCCTCTACAAGACCACCGACTTCTGGGCGCCGGAACACGAACGCTGCATCCTCTGGAACGATCCCGAGCTGAAGATCGACTGGCCGCTGCAGGATGCCCCCCTGCTTTCGGAGAAGGACCGCCAGGGCAAGGCATTCGCCGACGCCGACTGCTTCCCCTGAACGGCAGGGAGCGACCGGACTCGGCGCAAGGCGTGATAATTTAGGGCATCCCGTCCGGGATGCCCCGGATACTCGCAGCCACGGCAGGTTCGTTCGTCTTGAAAGCCTATTTCCATCGCTGGCGCTCGCTGGTCATCCTCGCCCTGCTTCTCGCGCCGCTGCTCTGGCCCCTGCAATATTTCGCCGAGCGCTACTACAGCGAGCAGTTGGCCGAGCAGAACCGCCAGACGCTCGACCTCTACGTCGCCAACCTGCTCGGCACGCTGCGCCGCTACGAAGAACTGCCGCAGATCCTCGGCGGCCTGCCGGTGCTGCGCCAGGCCCTGCAACAACCTGGCGACCCGCTGCTGCAGAAGATCGCCAACGAGGCGCTGGCCGACATCCGCCGACGCACCGGCGCCGACGTGATCTACCTGCTGCAACCGGACGGCACCACCCAGGTCGCCTCCAACTGGGCCCAGGCGGACAGTTTCGTCCACCGCAACTTCGCCTTCCGCCCCTATTATCGCGAGGCCATGCAGGGCCGCCTGGCGCGCTTCTTCGGCCTGGGCACCACCTCGATCAAGCGCGGCTACTACTTCGCCAGCGCGGTGAAGGAAGGCTCGCGGATCATCGGCGTGCTGGTGGTGAAGGTCGATCTCGAACACATCGAACGGCTCTGGGGCAATTCCCCGGAGCAACTGCTGGTGATAGACAACTACGGCGTGGTGATCCTCTCCTCCCGCGAGGACTGGCGCTTCCATGCCAGTCGGCCGCTGAGCGCGGCGGAGCGCGACGAGATCCACGCCAACATCCCCTACCCGGTGCAGGACCCGAAGCCCCTGCGCCTGCAGCAGAGCGCCTGGCTCAGCCAGAGCCGGACGCTGCCGGAAACCGGCTGGACGGTGAGCATCTACGCCCCCCGCACCCTCATCGAACGGCCGGTGCGCAGCGTCCTGCTGATCGGCGGCGCGACCCTGCTCGCCCTGCTCCTGCTGCTTACCCTGCTGACCCTCAGCCGCCGTCACTACCTGGACCGCATCGCTCTCGAGGCCGAGGCCAAGCGCCAGTTGGAAGAGCGCGTACTGGAACGCACCCGCGAGCTGGAGAACGCCAACGCGCAGTTGCAGCAGGAAGTCCACGAACGCGAGCAGGCCCAGCGCGAGCTGATGCGCGCCCAGGACGAAGTGGTCCAGGCCGGCAAGCTCACGGCCCTCGGCACCATGTCGGCGAGCATCAGCCACGAACTCAACCAGCCGCTGGCGGCGATCCGCAGCTACGCCGACAACGCCCGGGTGCTGCTCGACCACCAGCGCACCGAGGACGCCCGCGGCAATCTCGAGCAGATCAGCGACCTCACCACCCGCATGGCCTCGATCATCGCCCACCTCAAGGCCTATGCCCGCGGTGCGCGCCGGGCGCCGGAGAACGTGCAGTTGCAGCCGGCGATCGAGGACGCCCTGTCGATGGTGGCCAGCCGGCGGCGGGCGATGAACGTCGAACTGCTGCGCGACGTGCCGGACGCCCCGCTGTGGGTCCAGGCCGGCGAGACCCGCTTGCGGCAGATCCTCGGCAACCTGCTCACCAATGCCCTCGACGCGCTCGCCGAGAAAGCTCCGCCGCGGCGCCTGTGGGTAATCGCCAGCCAGGACCAGCACGGCGTGACCCTGACTCTGCGCGACAACGGCCCGGGGTTTTCCGAGGACGCCCTGGCCCACGCCCACGAACCCTTTTTCACCACCAAGACCACCGCCAAAGGGCTCGGCCTCGGCCTGGCCATCTGCGATAACCTATTGCGCGCCCTCGGCGGCCGCCTGGAAATGGGCAACCATCTCGAAGGCGGCGCCGTGGTGCGCCTGCACTTGCTGCCGGGAGTTCCCGGCGTCGCCGCCATGCCCCAGGAGGAAACCCGCGCATGAGTCCCTTCGCGCCATTCGATGCCCAAACCCAGGTCCTGCTGATCGACGACGATCCGCACCTGCGCCAGGCCCTGCGCCAGACGCTCGACCTCGCCGGGCTCAAGGTCGCGACCCTGGACGACGCGCGCCAGTTGGATACCGCGCAGTGCAAGGACTGGCCCGGGGTGGTGGTCAGCGACATCCGCATGCCCGGCATCGATGGCATGGAACTGCTCCGCCAATTGCACGAACAGGACGCCGACCTGCCGGTGATCCTGATCACCGGCCACGGCGACGTGCCGCTGGCGGTCCAGGCCATGCGCGGCGGCGCCTATGACTTCCTGGAAAAGCCCTTCCCCAGCGACGCCCTGCTCGACAGCGTGCGCCGCGCCCTGGAGGTGCGCCGGCTGGTCCTGGAGAACCGCACCCTGCGCCTGGCCCTGGCCGAACGCCACGAGCTGCATGGGCGCCTGATCGGACGCTCGGCCGGCATGCAGCGCCTGCGCGAGCAGGTCGGCTCGCTGGCGGCGATCCAGGCCGACGTGCTGGTCCTTGGCGAAACCGGCGCCGGCAAGGAGGTGGTCGCGCGGGCCCTGCATGACCTGTCGAGCCGACGCGACGGACCGTTCGTCGCGATCAACGCCGGCGCCCTCGCCGAATCGGTGGTGGAAAGCGAACTGTTCGGTCACGAGGCCGGCGCCTTCACCGGCGCGCAGAAGCGCCGCATCGGCAAGTTCGAGTACGCCAATGGCGGCACCCTGTTCCTCGACGAGATCGAGAGCATGAGCCTGGACGTGCAGGTCAAGCTGTTGCGCCTGCTGCAGGAACGGGTAGTCGAGCGGCTCGGCTCCAACCAGTTGATCCCGCTGGATATCCGCATCATCGCGGCAACCAAGGAAGACCTGCGCCAGGCCGCCGACCAGGGCCGCTTCCGCGCCGACCTCTATTACCGCCTCAACGTCGCCAGCCTGCGCATTCCACCGCTGCGCGAGCGCGGC
Organism: Pseudomonas sp. TZ252; assembly: GCF_056110345.1. NCBI lineage: Bacteria > Pseudomonadati > Pseudomonadota > Gammaproteobacteria > Pseudomonadales > Pseudomonadaceae > Pseudomonas > Pseudomonas sp. TZ252. The sequence goes on from NZ_CM148566.1 coordinate 1,999,903, forward strand.
GAAGACATCCCGCTGCTGTTCCGCCATTTCGCCGAAGCCGGCGCCATGCGTCATGGCCTGACGCCACGCGAACTGGACGCCGGCCAGTCGGCGCGGCTGCTGGCCTACGACTGGCCGGGCAACGTGCGCGAATTGCAGAACGCCGCCGAGCGCTTCGCCCTGGGTCTCGGCCTGAGCCTGGACGACGGAGTCCTGCCCGACGCCGCCGACGAGCCGCACAACCTCAGCGCCAAGGTCGAGGCCTTCGAGCGCTCGCTGATCGCTGCCGAACTGGAACGCCCGCACAATTCGCTGCGCAGCGTCGCCGAGGCCCTCGGTATCCCGCGCAAGACCCTGCACGACAAGCTGCGCAAGCACGGCCTGCCGTTCAACACGCCTGGCGAAAATCCGCCAGATGATGGCGAATGAATGGCGGATTACCGCCAACCGTTCGCCATCCGCGCCCGCAGCATCTCCCCTGCGTACCCTTGGCCCGACTGGCACAGGGCTTGCTCACGGCTTCCCGAGCGTTCCAACAAGCAGAAGACCAGGCGCTTTTCCGATTCACGCAGCATCTGCCGCTGCGCTGCCTAGACTTCCCTTGTTCGGCCACGCCGAGAGGACACCCGTCCTCTTCATAAAAGACAGACAAGAACAAAGAGGAAGTCTCATGCTCAAGCACACCGCGAAGGCGCTCGTCTGCGCACTTTCCCTGACCGTCGCCGGAATCGTCCAGGCGGCCGACCCGATCGTCATCAAGTTCTCCCACGTCGTCGCCGAGCACACGCCCAAGGGCCAGGGCGCGCTGCTGTTCAAGAAACTGGTGGAGGAACGCCTGCCGGGCAAGGTCAAGGTGGAGGTCTACCCGAACTCGTCGCTGTTCGGCGACGGCAAGGAGATGGAAGCCCTGCTGCTGGGCGACGTGCAGATCATCGCGCCGTCGCTGGCCAAGTTCGAGCAGTACACCAAGAAATTGCAGATCTTCGACCTGCCGTTCCTGTTCGACAACATCCAGGCGGTCGACCGCTTCCAGCAGAGCCCGCAGGGCAAGGAGCTGCTGACCTCGATGCAGGACAAGGGCATCACTGGCCTCGGCTACTGGCACAACGGGATGAAGCAGTTGTCCGCCAACAAGCCCCTGCGCGAGCCGAAGGACGCCCGCGGCCTGAAGTTCCGCGTGCAGGCCTCCAAGGTGCTCGAGGAACAGTTCAAGGCGGTGCGCGCCAACCCGCGCAAGATGAGCTTCGCCGAGGTCTATCAGGGCCTGCAGACCGGCGTGGTCAACGGTACCGAGAACCCCTGGTCGAACATCTACTCGCAGAAGATGCACGAAGTGCAGAAGTACATCACCGAGTCCGACCACGGCGTGCTGGACTACATGGTGATCACCAACACCAAGTTCTGGAACGGCCTGCCGGAAGACGTGCGCGGCGTGCTGGCCAAGACCATGGACGAGGTCACCGTGGAGGTGAACAAGCAGGCCGAGGCGCTCAACCAGGGCGACAAGCAGCGCATCGTCGAGGCCAAGACCAGCGAGATCATCGAACTCACTCCCGAACAGCGGGCCGAATGGCGCAAGGCCATGCAGCCGGTGTGGAAGAAGTTCGAAGGCGAGATCGGCGCCGACCTGATCAAGGCCGCCGAAGCCGCCAACCAGGCCCAATAAGAAGAAGAGGGAAAGCCCATGCACGCGCTCGCGCGCGTCTGGGCGCGCCTGGAGGAAGGCCTGATCGCCTTCCTCCTCGCCGCCATGACGCTGGTTACCTTCGTTTATGTAGTCCTCAATAACCTCTATACGCTGCTCTACGATCTCGCCGATCTCTGGGAGGGCGGCAACGAGACGCTGCTCGCCATCGGCGATGGGGTCCTCACCCTGGCCCAGGAGATGACCTGGAGCAACGCCCTGACCAAGGCCCTGTTCGCCTGGCTGATCTTCCTCGGCATCGCCTACGGCGTACGCACCGCCGGGCACCTCGGTGTGGACGTGCTGGTGAAGCTGGCCTCGCGACCGGTACAGCGAGTGCTCGGCGTGATCGCCTGCCTGGCCTGCCTCGGCTACGCCGGCCTGCTCTGCGTGGCCAGCTACGACTGGGTGAAGACCCTGTTCATCGCCGGCATCGGCGCCGAGGACCTCGACCACTTCGGCATCCACCAATGGCACATCGGCCTGATCGTGCCGGTCGGCTTCGCCCTGGTGTTCATCCGTTTCGCCGAGATCCTCGTGCGCATCCTGCGCAACCGCCAGACCGGACTGGGACTGGCCGACGAGGCTGCCGACGCGCTGAAGCTGACCGAGCACGAGGAGCCCAAGGCATGACCATTCTGTTCCTCTTCCTGCTGCTCTTCCTGCTGATGTTCATCGGCGTGCCGATCGCCGTCTCCCTGGGTCTCTCCGGCGCACTGACGATCCTCCTGTTCAGCCCGGACTCGGTACGCTCGCTGGCGATCAAGCTGTTCGAGACCTCCGAGCACTACACCCTGCTGGCGATCCCGTTCTTCCTGCTCTCCGGCGCGTTCATGACCACCGGTGGCGTGGCGCGGCGCCTGATCGACTTCGCCAACGCCTGCGTCGGACACATCCGTGGCGGCCTGGCGATCGCCGCGGTGCTCGCCTGCATGCTCTTCGCCGCGCTATCCGGCTCGTCTCCGGCAACGGTGGCGGCAGTGGGTTCGATCGCCATCGCCGGCATGGTCCGCTCGGGTTATCCACAGGCGTTCGGCGCTGGGATCGTCTGCAACGCCGGCACCCTCGGCATCCTCATCCCGCCATCGATCGTGATGGTGGTCTACGCCGCCGCCACCGAGACCTCGGTGGGCAAGCTGTTCATCGCCGGCGTGGTTCCGGGGCTGCTGCTGGGACTGATCCTGATGGTGGTGATCTACATCGTCGCCCGGGTCAAGAAGCTGCCCGCCATGCCAAGGGTCAGTCTGCGCGAATGGCTGGCCAGCGCGCGCAAGGCGCTGTGGGGGCTGCTGCTGATGGTGATCATCCTCGGCGGCATCTATTCCGGCGCCTTCACCCCCACCGAGGCCGCCGCCGTCGCCGCGGTGTACTCGGCCTTCGTCGCACTGTTCGTCTACCGCGACATGCGCCTGAGCGAATGCCCGAAGGTGCTGCTGGAGTCCGGCAAGCTGACCATCATGCTGATGTTCATCATCGCCAACGCCATGCTCTTCGCCCACGTGCTGACCACCGAGCAGATACCGCAGAGCATCGCCAGCTGGGTCACGGAACTGGGACTTTCGCCATGGATGTTCCTGCTGGTGGTGAACATCGTGCTGCTGATCGCCGGCAACTTCATGGAGCCTTCGGCGATCATCCTGATCCTGGCGCCGATCTTCTTCCCCATCGCCATGGAGCTGGGCATCGATCCGATCCACCTCGGCATCATCATGGTGGTGAACATGGAGATCGGCCTGATCACGCCGCCGGTCGGGCTCAACCTGTTCGTCACCTCGGCGGTCACCGGCATGCCGCTGGGCGCGACCATCCGCGCAGCGCTGCCGTGGCTCATGATCCTGCTGGTGTTCCTGATCATCGTGACCTACATCCCGGCGGTATCCCTGGCATTGCCGAACTGGCTGGGGATGAGCTGACGGAACGGTAACGACGGCGGAAAACCCCGCCCTGCGCTCGGGCCTTCGGCAAAAATCCGCTCATGCCGCAGGCCCGTGCCCCGCAGTTGACGGGCCGGGCCACCTGTCGATGGCTGGCACGCCGCTTGCTCAATCGCTCGCAGTGCCCCTGGCACCGGCTTTCGGTTCGCCCAGCGAACCGCGCCCTTCGGCCACGAACCGGATGGCGGCCCCTTCCCCTGTGCCGACGTGCGCCAGCACGCGCGGCGGGTGGGCGGCGATCCCGTCCCCCCAGCGGTCTTCACACCCTGAAGCCCAAATGAAGAGCCCGGCGAACGCCGGGCTTCTTCATTTCTTTCCTTGTGCTTTTTCGTTCTTTGATAAGAGCGGAAAATTATTTTTACTTATAAATAAAAAATACTCCTCTCGAAATACTGCAACACTTCCCTGGAAAGTCGCGGCGGTTTTTCGACGGACCGTCAACAAGCCGGCGACCACCCACCTGAAAGTCAGAATACCGTCTCGCGAAATTCATTGATCGGCATCAACGATCCGGCTTGATCCGCGGCTTATAGCCCGACTTCGAGCAATTTCAAGCTTTCCCCGTAGCGGATGGCAAGACTTCCCCTATCACATGAAAAAACCGCCCTATTCCGGGCAGGTCTTAGATTCCTCTTCTATCTTTGGCACTCGCAACTTACAGGAATGCGTCATCTAATTACTTTGAGTAGGAAGCTATTGACGTGGATCAGCATTCAACAATAGCCGCTGCCGCCTAATGGCTTCACTCTCAATTCCTATAGGGAGATTCCGAAAATGTCCCAAGAATCCAGCCAAAAACTCCGACTAGGAGCGCTAACGGCTCTGGTTGTCGGCTCGATGATCGGAGGGGGCATCTTCTCCCTTCCGCAAAACATGGCAGCCAGCGCCGACGTCGGCGCCGTCCTGATCGGATGGGCGATCACCGCCGTCGGCATGCTCACCCTCGCTTTCGTCTTCCAGACCCTCGCCAACCGCAAGCCCGAACTCGACGGCGGCGTGTACGCCTACGCCAAGGCCGGCTTCGGCGACTACATGGGTTTCTCCTCGGCCTGGGGCTACTGGATCAGCGCCTGGCTGGGCAACGTCGGCTACTTCGTCCTGTTGTTCAGCACCCTCGGCTACTTCTTCCCGATCTTCGGCAAGGGCGACACCGTCGCGGCGATCGTCTGCGCCTCGGTCCTGCTCTGGGCCCTGCACTTCCTGGTGCTGCGCGGGATCAAGGAGGCGGCGTTCATCAACACCGTCACCACCGTGGCCAAGGTCGTGCCGCTGTTCCTGTTCATCCTGATCTGCCTGTTCGCCTTCAAGCTGGACATCTTCACCGCCGACATCTGGGGCAAGAGCAACCCGGACCTGGGCAGCGTGATGAACCAGGTGCGCAACATGATGCTGGTCACCGTCTGGGTGTTCATCGGCATCGAGGGCGCGAGCATCTTCTCCTCCCGCGCGGAAAAACGTTCCGACGTCGGCAAGGCCACCGTGATCGGCTTCATCACCGTCCTGCTCCTGCTGGTGCTGGTCAACGTGCTGTCCATGGGCGTGATGACCCAGCCGGAACTGGCCAAGCTGCAGAACCCGTCGATGGCGCTGGTACTCGAGCATGTGGTCGGCCACTGGGGCGCCGTGCTGATCAGCGTCGGCCTGCTGATCTCGCTGCTGGGCGCGCTGCTCTCCTGGGTGCTGCTGTGCGCCGAGATCATGTTCGCCGCCGCCAAGGACCACACCATGCCGGAGTTCCTGCGCCGCGAGAACGCCAACCAGGTGCCGGCCAACGCCCTGTGGCTGACCAACATCTGCGTACAGGTGTTCCTGGTGGTGGTGTTCTTCACCTCGGGCGACCCGGACGGCATGGACCCGTACACCAAGATGCTGCTCCTGGCCACCTCGATGATCCTGATCCCGTACTTCTGGTCCGCCGCCTATGGCCTGCTGCTGACCCTGAAGGGTGAGACCTACGAGAACGATGCCCGCGAACGCAGCAAGGACCTGGTCATCGCCGGCATCGCCGTGGCCTACGCGGTCTGGCTGCTCTACGCCGGGGGCCTGAAGTACCTGCTGCTGTCCGCCCTGCTGTATGCGCCCGGCGCGATCCTTTTCGCCAAGGCCAAGCACGAGGTCGGCCAGCCGATCTTCACCGGAATCGAAAAACTGATCTTCGCCGCAGTCGTCATTGGCGCCCTGGTGGCTGCCTACGGCCTCTACGACGGTTTCCTCACCCTCTGATTACTCCACTGGAGACGTGAAATGAGCACGGAAAAAACCAAACTTGGCGTCCACTCCGAAGCCGGCAAACTGCGCAAAGTGATGGTCTGCTCGCCCGGACTCGCCCACCAGCGCCTGACCCCGAGCAACTGCGACGAGTTGCTGTTCGACGACGTGATCTGGGTGAACCAGGCCAAGCGCGACCACTTCGACTTCGTCACCAAGATGCGCGAGCGCGGCATCGACGTCCTCGAGATGCACAATCTGCTGACCGAGACCATCCAGAACCCGGAAGCGCTGAAGTGGATCCTCGATCGCAAGATCACCGCCGACAGCGTCGGCCTGGGCCTGACCAGCGAGCTGCGCTCCTGGCTGGAGAGCCTGGAGCCGCGCAAGCTGGCCGAGTACCTGATCGGCGGCGTCGCCGCTGACGACCTGCCCGCCAGCGAAGGCGCCGACATCCTCAAGATGTACCGCGAGTACCTGGGCCATTCCAGCTTCCTGCTGCCGCCGTTGCCGAACACCCAGTTCACCCGTGACACCACGTGCTGGATCTACGGCGGCGTGACCCTGAACCCGATGTACTGGCCGGCGCGACGACAGGAAACCCTGCTGACCACCGCCATCTACAAGTTCCATCCCGAGTTCGCCAACGCCGAATTCGAGATCTGGTACGGCGACCCGGACAAGGACCACGGCTCCTCGACCCTGGAAGGCGGCGACGTGATGCCGATCGGCAACGGCGTGGTCCTGATCGGCATGGGCGAGCGCTCCTCGCGCCAGGCCATCGGTCAGGTCGCCCAGTCGCTGTTCGCCAAGGGCGCCGCCGAGCGGGTGATCGTCGCCGGCCTGCCGAAGTCCCGCGCCGCGATGCACCTGGACACCGTGTTCAGCTTCTGCGACCGCGACCTGGTCACGGTCTTCCCGGAAGTGGTCAAGGAAATCGTGCCCTTCAGCCTGCGCCCCGATCCGAGCAGCCCCTACGGCATGAACATCCGCCGCGAGGAGAAAACCTTCCTCGAAGTGGTCGCCGAATCCCTCGGCCTGAAGAAACTGCGCGTGGTCGAGACCGGCGGCAACAGCTTCGCCGCCGAGCGCGAGCAATGGGACGACGGTAACAACGTGGTCTGCCTGGAGCCGGGCGTGGTGGTCGGCTACGACCGCAACACCTACACCAACACCCTGCTGCGCAAGGCCGGCGTCGAGGTCATCACCATCAGCGCCAGCGAACTGGGTCGCGGTCGCGGCGGCGGCCACTGCATGACCTGCCCGATCATCCGCGACCCGATCGACTACTGACAGACAACCCGCTCTCGAGCTGAACGGCGGCGCTCCCAGGAGGGGCGCCGCCCACCGACTTCCCACAAGGAGATCAATCATGGCTTTCAACATGCACAACCGTAACCTGCTCAGCCTGATGCACCACAGCACCCGCGAGCTGCGTTACCTGCTCGACCTGTCCCGCGACCTCAAGCGCGCCAAGTACACCGGCACCGAGCAGCAGCACCTGAAGCGCAAGAACATCGCCCTGATCTTCGAGAAAACCTCCACTCGCACCCGCTGCGCCTTCGAGGTGGCCGCCTACGACCAGGGCGCCAACGTCACCTACATCGACCCGAACTCCTCGCAGATCGGCCACAAGGAGAGCATGAAGGACACCGCGCGGGTTCTCGGCCGGATGTACGACGCCATCGAGTACCGCGGCTTCAAGCAGGAAATCGTCGAGGAACTCGCGAAGTTCGCCGGCGTTCCGGTGTTCAACGGCCTGACCGACGAATACCACCCGACCCAGATGCTCGCCGACGTGCTGACCATGCGCGAGCACAGCGACAAGCCGCTGCACGACATCAGCTACGCCTACCTGGGCGACGCGCGCAACAACATGGGTAACTCCCTGCTGCTGATCGGCGCCAAGCTCGGCATGGACGTACGCATCGCCGCGCCGAAGGCGCTCTGGCCGCACGACGAGTTCGTCGCCCAGTGCAAGAAGTTCGCCGAGGAAAGCGGCGCCAAGCTGACCCTCACCGAGGATCCGAAGGAAGCCGTGAAAGGCGTGGACTTCGTCCACACCGACGTCTGGGTGTCGATGGGCGAGCCGGTGGAAGCCTGGGGCGAGCGGATCAAGGAACTGCTGCCCTACCAGGTCAACATGGAGATCATGAAGGCCACCGGCAACCCGCGGGCCAAGTTCATGCACTGCCTGCCGGCGTTCCACAACAGCGAGACCAAGGTCGGCAAGCAGATCGCCGAGCAGTATCCGAACCTTGCCAACGGCATCGAGGTGACCGAGGACGTCTTCGAGTCGCCCTACAACATCGCCTTCGAGCAGGCCGAGAACCGCATGCATACCATCAAGGCGATCCTCGTCTCGACCCTCGCCGACATCTGACCGCGCTCCTGCGCCCCGGCCCACGCGGCCGGGCGCAGCCGCCTTCCGGAGGTAACCGATATGCGTATCGTCGTCGCATTGGGCGGTAATGCCCTGCTACGCCGTGGCGAACCCATGACCGCGGACAACCAGCGGGAAAACGTGCGGATCGCCGCCGAACAGATCGCCAAGGTGGCGCCCGGCAACGAGCTGGTGATCGCCCACGGCAACGGCCCCCAGGTCGGCCTGCTGGCCCTCCAGGGTGCCGCCTACGACAAGGTCTCGCCCTACCCGCTGGACGTCCTCGGCGCGGAAACCGAGGGCATGATCGGCTACATGATCGAACAGGAAATGGGCAACCTGCTGCCGTTCGAAGTGCCGTTCGCCACCATCCTCACCCAGGTCGAGGTGGACGGTAAGGATCCGGCGTTCCAGAACCCGACCAAGCCGATCGGCCCGGTCTACTCCAGGGAAGAAGCCGAGCGCCTGGCCGCCGAGAAGGGCTGGAGCATCGCCCCGGACGGCGACAAGTTCCGCCGCGTGGTGCCCAGCCCGCGGCCGAAGCGGATCTTCGAGATCCGCCCGGTGAAGTGGCTGCTGGAGAAAGGCACCATCGTCATCTGCGCTGGCGGCGGCGGTATCCCGACCATGTACGACGAGGCCGGGAAGAAGCTCAGCGGCGTCGAGGCGGTGATCGACAAGGACCTCTGCTCCTCGCTGCTGGCCCAGGAGCTGGTGGCCGACATCCTGATCATCGCCACCGACGTCGACGCGGCCTACGTCGACTGGGGCAAGCCGACCCAGAAGGCCATCGCCCAGGCCCACCCGGACGAACTGGAGCGCCTCGGCTTCGCCGCCGGCTCCATGGGTCCGAAGGTCCAGGCCGCCATCGAGTTCGCCCGCGCCACCGGCAAGGACGCGGTGATCGGTTCGCTCGCGGACATCGTCGCAATCACCGAGGGCAAGGCGGGAACACGGGTCAGCACGCGCAAGGCGGGCATCGAGTACCGCTGATACACCACCCCCAGGGCCGCTTCGCGGCCCTTCTTCATTCTCCTCTGCCGGCATCGGGCGAAAGGTGGATAGCGCCACGCCTCTGCGCGCGGACTTTCAAGCAAGTCCCGCAACACTCGCCTACGCCCCACCTCTGCCAACAGCCCGGCCATGGGCGTCAATCCCCCCACGGCAGACCGCCAGCACTTGTGGAAAGCCCACGCAACGCGGTATTCAGTAGGAAAATACGTGACTCGATAGTCATGATTCACGTCAGCATAGTCACCCTGATCATTTCAACGGCCACTGGCTCGTGCCCGGGTCCGTGAAGCTCGCCTCGCCGACGGGAAAGGCCGCCATCGCCGCCACGCGCTTCCCGCTCCGGACCAGGCAGCAGCCCGGCACGCGAACGACTATTCGAAGGAGTTTCTGAGTGATGTCTCGACTACCGGTCATTGTTGGTTTCGGTGGCTACAACGCAGCAGGCCGTAGTTCCTTCCACCACGGCTTCCGCCGCATGGTCATCGAATCGATGGACCCGCAGGCGCGCCAGGAAACCCTAGCCGGCCTGGCGGTCATGATGAAACTGGTCAAGGCCGAAGGCGGCCGCTACCTGGCCGAAGACGGCACGCCGCTGTCCCCGGAGGACATCGAGCGGCGCTACGCCGAACGCATCTTCGCCTCTACCCTGGTGCGACGCATCGAACCGCAGTACCTCGACCCGGATGCAGTCCACTGGCACAAGGTCCTCGAGCTGTCCCCTGCCGAAGGCCAGGCGCTGACCTTCAAGGCCTCGCCCAAGCAACTGCCCGAGCCGCTGCCGGCCAACTGGTCGATCGCTCCCGCGGAGGACGGCGAGGTGCTGGTGAGCATCCACGAGCGCTGCGAGTTCAAGGTGGACAGCTACCGTGCGCTGACGGTGAAGTCCGCCGGCCAGTTGCCCACCGGTTTCGAACCGGGCGAGCTGTACAACTCGCGCTTCCACCCGCGCGGCCTGCAGATGTCGGTGGTCGCCGCGACCGACGCGATCCGCTCCACCGGCATCGACTGGAAGACCATCGTCGACAACGTCCAGCCCGACGAGATCGCGGTATTCTCCGGCAGCATCATGAGCCAGCTCGACGACAACGGTTTCGGCGGCCTGATGCAATCCCGCCTGAAGGGCCACCGGGTCTCGGCCAAGCAACTGCCGCTGGGCTTCAACAGCATGCCCACCGATTTCATCAATGCCTACGTGCTCGGCAGCGTCGGCATGACCGGCAGCATCACAGGCGCCTGCGCCACCTTCCTCTACAACCTGCAGAAGGGTATCGACGTCATCACCAGCGGCCAGGCCCGGGTGGTCATCGTCGGCAACAGCGAGGCGCCGATCCTGCCGGAGTGCATCGAGGGCTACAGTGCCATGGGCGCACTGGCCACCGAAGAAGGCCTGCGCCTGATCGAAGGCCGCGACGACGTGGACTTCCGCCGCGCCAGCCGGCCGTTCGGCGAGAACTGCGGCTTCACCCTGGCCGAGTCCAGCCAATACGTAGTGCTGATGGACGACGAACTGGCCCTGCGCCTGGGCGCGGATATCCACGGCGCGGTAACCGACGTGTTCATCAACGCCGACGGTTTCAAGAAGTCCATCTCCGCCCCCGGCCCGGGCAACTACCTGACGGTAGCCAAGGCGGTGGCCAGCGCGGTGCAGATCGTCGGCCTGGACACCGTGCGCCACGCCAGCTTCGTCCACGCCCACGGCTCCAGCACGCCGGCCAACCGGGTCACCGAATCGGAAATCCTCGACCGCGTGGCCAGCGCCTTCGGCATCGACGGCTGGCCGGTCACCGCGGTGAAGGCCTACGTCGGCCACTCCCTGGCCACCGCCAGCGCCGATCAACTGATTTCCGCCCTGGGCACCTTCAAGTACGGCATCCTCCCTGGGATCAAGACCATCGACAAGGTCGCCGACGACGTCCACCAGCAGCGCCTGAGCATCTCCAATCGCGACATGCGCCAGGACAAGCCGCTGGAGGTATGCTTCATCAACTCCAAGGGCTTCGGCGGCAACAACGCCAGCGGCGTGGTGCTGTCGCCGCGAATCGCCGAGAAGATGCTGCGCAAGCGCCATGGCCAAGCGGCCTTCGCCGCCTACGTCGAGAAGCGCGAGCAGACCCGCGCCGCCGCCCGCGCCTACGACCAGCGCGCGCTGCAGGGCGACCTGGAGATCATCTACAACTTCGGCCAGGACCTGATCGACGAACATGCCATCGAGGTCAGCGCCGAACAGGTGACGGTGCCCGGCTTCAGCCAGCCGCTGGTATACAAGAAGGACGCGCGTTTCAGCGACATGCTCGACTGAGCGCCACCACAACGGAAAAGGCCCGGCTAGACCGGGCCTTTTCGTTTCAGTGCAGCGCGCGCGCCAGTTGGATCAGCTCGCTGCGCCACTCGGCAGCGCGCGGCAGGGCCAGGAAGGAGCCGTTGAGGTAATCCTCGCGCGGCTCGTAGGTGAATGGCGCACCATGCAGGTCGAGCACCTCGCCGCCGGCGCCTTCCAGCACACCCTGGGCGGCGGCCGTGTCCCATTGCGAGGTTGGCGTCAGGCGCGGATAGCAGTCGGCAGCGCCCTCGGCCAGCAGGCAGAACTTCAGCGAACTGCCGATGCTGGCTCGCCGCAGGTCGCCGAAGCGCTCGCTCAAGCCATCCAGCAGGCGCTCCTGGGCCGGGCTGCCATGGCGCTTGCTGGCCACCACGGTGAAGGCCTCCTCGGGCTCCAGGCGCACACTGATCGGTTGCGCGCGGCCATCGGCCTCCTCGCGCCAGGCACCGAGACCGGCGCCACCGTAGTAGCAGCGGCCGCTCACCGGCACGCCGACCAGGCCGAACAGCACCCGGCCATCCTCGACCAGGGCCACGTTGACGGTGAACTCCTCGCTACCGGAGATGAACTCCTTGGTGCCGTCCAGCGGGTCCACCAGCCACCAGCGCCGCCAGTGGCCGCGCTCGCTCAGCGGTATCTCGCAATCCTCTTCGGAAAGCACCGGAATGTCCGGCGCCAGCGCCCGCAACCCCGCCTCCAATATATGGTGCGCGGCAAGGTCGGCGGCGGTAACCGGCGATTCGTCGGCCTTCGAGCGCACCGCCACGTCGGCGCGCCAGTGCGGCAGGATCGCCTCGCCGGCGCGCCGCACCAGCGCCACCAATTCGCCCCAGGGCACCGGTCTCATGCCTGGTACTCGCCGCGCTGAGTGAGCAGGTCGCGTACCAGGTACAGCGCAGCCAGGGCGCGGCCTTCGCTGAACTGGGCGTGCTGGGCCAGGCTCGACAGTTCGCGCAGGCTGATGCGATCGACGCCCATCGGCTCCGGCTCGTCGCCCGGCAGGCGCTCCTCGTAGAGGTCGCGCGCCAGCACCACCTGGATGCGCTGGCTCATGTAGCCCGGCGACAGCGACAGTTCGGTGATGTGCTCCAGTTGCCGGGCACCGTAGCCCGCTTCCTCCTTGAGCTCGCGGTTGGCCGCCGCGAGGATGTCCTCGCCCGGCTCGACCAGGCCCTTGGGCAGCGACAACTGGTATTCGTCGACCCCGGCGCAATATTCCTCCACCAGCACCGCGTGCTCGGCATCGAGCATGGCCACCACCATCACCGCACCGTAGCCCTGGCCCTTGCCGACCAGACGCTCGTAGGTGCGCTCGACGCCATTGCTGAAGCGCAGTTGCAACTCCTCGACAGCGAACAGTCGGCTCTTCGCGACGATCTCGCTGGCGAGTACGGTGGGTTTCTGACGCATGTGGATAACTCCTTGGCGAAGCCGGCGGGTTATCATACCCCGGCTTTTCCGATTATCCCTGTCGGAGATTGATGGGAAGCGACAGATTTCCGCATCGATCGCGACGAACCGCGACAAGAGCCGCCATGCCCACCCTGCCCTGGTCCGCCATCGACACCGTGCTGCTCGACATGGACGGCACCCTGCTCGACCTGCACTTCGACAACCACTTCTGGCTGGAACACCTGCCCCAGCGCTATGCCGAACGCAATGGCCTCAGTCGCACCGAAGCCGACGCCGTGCTCGAGCCGCTGTTCCGCGAACACGCCGGCCAGCTCAACTGGTACTGCCTGGATTTCTGGAGCCGGGAACTGGACCTGTCGATCCGCGAACTCAAGCACGAGGTGGCGCACCTGATCTCGCTGCGTCCGCACGCCGATACCTTCCTCGCCGCCCTGCGCCGGGCCGGCAAGCGCGTGGCGCTGCTCACCAACGCGCACCGCGACTCGCTGTCGCTGAAGCTGGAACGGATCGAACTGGCGCCCTATTTCGACCGACTGATCAGCTCCCACGACTACGGCTACCCGAAGGAGGACGCGCGCTTCTGGAGCGCCCTGCAAGCCGATTTCGGCTTCGACCCGCAGCGCAGCCTGTTCATCGACGACAGCCTGCCGATCCTGCGCAGCGCCCGCGCCTATGGTGTCGCCCACCTGTTGGCGGTACGCCACCCGGACAGCCGTGGCCAGGTCCGGGACACCGAGGAGTTCGCCGCCCAGGAGGACTACCGGCGGCTGCTCGAAGGACTGCCGTAGCCGCGGAAACGAAAACCCCGCCACGCGGGCGGGGTTGGCGAAACGCCGGGATCACTCGGGAATGCGCAGGACCTGGCCGGGGTAGATCTTGTCCGGATGGCTGAGCATCGGCTTGTTGGCCTCGAAGATCTTCATGTAGGCGTTGGCATTGCCGTATTCGGCCTTGGCGATGGCGCTCAGGGTGTCGCCTTTCTTCACGGTGACGAAGCGCGCCTCCGGAGCGGCCTGGGCCACGGTGATCTTGTCTTCCACCGAGGAGACGCCGGCGACGTTGCCCAGCGCCAGCAGGATCTTCTCTTTCTCCTCTTGGCTGGCCACCTCGCCCGAGGCGATGACCTTGTCGCCTTCCACCGAAACCTGGATGTTCGGGTTGCCCAGGCCGACCTTGGCGACGTGCTCCTTCAGCGACTCGGCCGCCTGTGCCTCATGCCCCGTCAGCGTATCCCACAGCTTTTCACCGGCTTCCTTCACGAACGCGAAAATACCCATCTTTGGTTCTCCCTTTACGGTTACGGTTGCAAGCGGCCGGCGCAATCCCGATCCGCGACTAGCCAAGTCTAGACTGCAAAAACCGGCGAAATATCCCCAGGCTCCTTCGTCACCCCATAACACTGCGCCCATTCGCGTTAAGATTCGGCGACACCCCCGCCACGGAAGCGCCGATGGACATCAAGCAACTGAAATTCCTCTGCGCCCTCGACGAAACCCGCCACTTCGGCCAGGCCGCCGCGCGCTGCCACGTCACCCAGCCGACCCTGTCCATGCGCCTGCGCAGCCTGGAGGAAGAACTCGGCCTGGAACTGGTGCGACGCAGCCAGCGCTTCGAAGGCTTCACCGAGGCCGGCGAGCGCGTACTGGCCTGGGCACGCAGCCTGCTGGCGGCCCAGGAAGGGCTGTACGCGGAAGCCGCCGCCTGCCGCGGGCAACTGGTCGGGACCCTGCGCCTGGGCGTGGTGCCGCTGGCCAGCTTCGACCCGATGCGCCTGGTCCAGCACATGGCCGGGCGCCACCCGGAGTTGCGTTTCCAGCTCTATTCCCTGAGTTCGGAACAGGTACTCGAAGGCCTGGCGCGCAACCAGTTCGATCTCGGCGTCTCTTATCTGGACCGTCTGGACCGCAGCCATTTCGAGGGCATCGAACTGGCGGAGACCCGCATGGGCCTGCTCCATCACCCCAGCCATTTCCCGCTCGACGCCGCGCTGCTGAACTGGGAAGCGCTGGCTGGCCTGCCGCTAGGCCTGCTCTCGGCGGGCATGCACTTCCGCCAATCCATCGACCACAACTTCCGCAGCCGCGGGTTGAGCCCCATCGCGCGCCTGGAAACCGACTCGGTACAGCAACTGCTGCAGGCGGTGCAGCGCGGCTTGTGCTGCGCGATCATGCCGCTGGGCAGCGAAGTCGACGGCGAGTTGCGCCTGATCCCCATCGAGGACGCCCATACCCTGGCAGCGCTCGGTCTGATCATCCGCAGCGGACAGCCGCGCTCGGCGCTGGCCGAAGCCTGTTTCGAGGAAGCCCGGAACTGGTTGGCGCCGCAGTCTTGATAGATCACGTCGATCAGCGCATCGGCACAACCGATTAGACGCTGCCCCGCGTCAGGCCTAGGCTGGTGCCACACCTAGAACGATAGGGCCCAGCCCATGCCTTGCCAGCCTGCATGCCCGGTATCCGCGGATACCTGGGCGCCTTCCGCCGTTCCCGACGATTACCGCTACGCCGACCTGCACCTGCCGCAGCAGGTCGGCCAGGCCTCCCTTGCCGCCGAGTGTGCCGTGGCGATCAGCTACAACGGACTGAACCAGGCGGTGATGATGGCCTCGCCCGAGGACATCGAGGATTTCGTCCGCGGTTTCAGCCTCAGCAGCGGCTTCGTGGAGTCCATCGACGACATCTATGAAATCCGCGTCAGCGGCCAGGGCGAATCCCTCCACGCCGAGGTCGAAATCAGCAGCCGCGCGTTCTGGAACCTCAAGCGCCAACGCCGGCAACTGGCCGGCACTTCCGGATGCGGCCTGTGCGGCGTCGAAGCCCTGGAGCAGGCCCTGCCGCAACTGCCGGAACGGTCGCCGCAGGCGCTGCCTCCCGCCGCCCATCTCGGCGCCCTGCGCCAGCGTATCGAGCAGGCCCAGCGACTGGCGCGCCATAGCGGCGCCCTGCATGCCGCGCTGTATTTCGACGGGCATGGCGAGCTGCGCCTGTGTCGCGAGGACATCGGCCGCCACAACGCCCTCGACAAGCTGATCGGCGCCCTGCACCGCCAAGGCCTCGACGCCGCGCGCGGTTTCGCCGTGGTCACCAGCCGCTGCAGCCTGGAGCTTATCCACAAGGCCGTACGTGCCGGGATCGGCACCCTGGTCAGCCTCTCCGCACCCACCGCCCTGACCGTGCAATGGGCGCGCCGCCACCAACTGAACCTGATCCACCAGCCCCATCACAACGCCCCGCGGGTCTACAGCCCGGCGCCGGCCGCAACCGAGTGAGTCCGCCATGAGCCTGCAACCTCTCCAACCCCGCTACAAGCCCTATGCCGGCGCCGCCGCCGGCTGGGGCGCGCTGCGCAGCGTGGCGCACTTCTGGCTGGACAGCAAACAGCCGTTCAAGAACCTCCGCGCCCTGCTCAAGACCAACCAGAACGGCGGTTTCGACTGCCCCGGCTGCGCCTGGGGCGACTCGCCGGAAGACGGCCGGGTGAAGTTCTGCGAGAACGGTGCCAAGGCAGTCAACTGGGAAGCCACCAAGCGCCGCGTCGACGCGGCGTTCTTCGCCCGCTACAGCGTCAGCGCCCTGCGCGAACAGAGCGACTACTGGCTGGAATACCAGGGCCGCCTCACCGGACCGATGCGCTACGACCCGCTCAGCGACCACTACCAGCCGATCACCTGGGACGCCGCCTTCGCCCTGGTCGCCGAGCACCTGCGACGCCTGGATAGCCCCGACCAGGCGGAGTTCTATACCTCCGGGCGGGCCAGCAACGAGGCGGCCTACCTCTACCAGTTGTTCGTCCGCGCGTTCGGCACAAACAACTTCCCCGACTGCTCGAACATGTGCCACGAAGCCAGCGGCGTGGCACTGGGCCGCAGCGTCGGGGTCGGCAAGGGCAGCGTGACCTTCGACGACTTCGAACACGCCGACGCGATCTTCATCCTTGGGCAGAACCCCGGCACCAACCACCCGCGCATGCTCGAGCCGCTGCGCGAGGCAGTGAAGCGCGGTGCCCAGGTGGTCTGCTTCAACCCTCTCAAGGAGCGCGGCCTGGAGCGCTTCCAGCATCCGCAGAACGCGCTGGAAATGCTGACCAACGGGTCCTCGCCGCTGAACACCGCGTTCTTCCGTCCGGCACTGGGCGGCGACATGGCGGCGATCCGCGGGATCGCCAAGTTCCTCCTCGCCTGGGAGCGCGAAGCCCAGGCCGAGGGTAGCGAGCCGGTATTCGACCACGCCTTCATCGCCGAGCACACCGACGGCCTCGAGGCCTACCTGGCCGAACTGGATGCCACCCCCTGGGAACACCTGGAGCGCCAGTCCGGGCTGGGCCTGGCGGAAATCGAGCAGGCTGCGCGGATGTACCGGCGGGCGAACAGGGTCATCGTCTGCTGGGCGATGGGCATCACCCAGCACCACCATTCGGTGGCGATCATCCAGGAAATCGTCAACCTGCAACTCCTGCGCGGCAACCTGGGCCGCCCGGGCGCCGGTCTCTGCCCGGTCCGCGGCCACAGCAACGTTCAGGGTGACCGCACCATGGGCATCAACGAGCGGCCGCCGGCGGCGCTGCTCGACGCACTGGAACGGCGCTTCGGCTTCGAAGTGCCACGCCACAACGGGCACAACGCCGTCGAGGCGATCGCCGCGATGCTCGCCGGCAAGTCGAAGGTCTTCATCGGCCTGGGCGGCAATTTCGCCCAGGCCACCCCGGACAGTCCGCGCACCCACGCCGCCCTGGCGTCATGCGACCTGACCGTGCACATCAGCACCAAGCTCAACCGCAGCCACCTGACCACCGGCCGCGACGCACTGATCCTGCCCTGCCTGGGGCGCACCGACATCGACCGCCAGGCCGAAGGCCCGCAGGCGGTCACGGTGGAAGACTCGTTCAGCATGATCCACGCATCCTACGGGCAACTGGAGCCGCTCTCGCAGCAGATGCGTTCGGAGCCGGCGATCATCGCCGGCATCGCCAAGGCAACCCTGGGCAACCATCCGGTGGACTGGGACGCGCTGATCGCCAACTACGAGCGCATCCGCGAGCTGATCGCCGACACCATCCCCGGTTTCGCCGACTTCAACCGCCGCGTCCGCCATCCCGGTGGCTTCTACCTCGGCAACTCCGCCGGCGAACGACGCTGGAACACCGCCAGCGGCAAGGCCAACTTCGTCGCCAACCCGCTGCCCCGCGACCTGTTGCCGGCACAGGTGCGCGACAGCGGCCTCGAACCCGACCTGATCCTGCAGACCCTGCGCTCCCATGACCAGTACAACACCACCATCTACGGCCTGGACGATCGCTATCGCGGAGTGAAGGGCCAGCGCGAAGTGGTATTCGCCAACGAGGCGGATATCCGCCGCCTGGGCTACCAGCCGGGCGACAAGGTCGACCTGGTCTCGCTGTGGAGCGATGGCATCGAACGCCGGGTACGCCGCTTCACCCTACTCGCCTTCGACATCCCGGCCGGCCAGGCAGCCGCCTACTACCCGGAAACCAATCCCCTGGTGCCGCTGGAGAGCGTCGGCGTCGGCAGCCATACGCCGACTTCGAAGTTCATCGCGGTACGCCTGGAAAAGGCCACGGGCGACGGGCGCATTATCTGAAGCCCATGAAAAACGCCGCCTCCTGCAACAGGAGGCGGCGTCTTAAGGAAAAAGTCGATGAAAGGCCTTGAAGGCAGGCCGCTCGTCGGCGTTAGAATGGCCAGCATCCCGCCAGCAAAAATACCGATTTCGACCCTGAAATCGCGCTTCACATTCGGTCTACGACCGCCTCTACTTAAGAAAGTTCCCCATACAAAACAAGTACTTGGAATATTTCGAATTTGCTCTACCAATCGTCGGCTGGCGCTTGTCAGCGGTTTGGGCCAACCCCAGCATCGCAGCCGTCATCCCCACAGAGTGAAACTCTCTATGAAGTATTCCTCGATACTCCTGTTGTCCCTGAGTCTGGTCGGTAGTACCGCCTTCGCAGGCGACGACACCCGCGCGGCCATCGGCGGCGCCTTGGGCGGGGTGTTGGGTTCGGTCGTCGGCGATGCGGTCGGCGGCAGCACTGGCGCCGCGATCGGTAGTGGCATCGGTGGCGCTGCGGGCGGTGCAGTCGGCGCCGGACGCGGCAACAAGACCGAAGCGGCGATCGGCGGCGGCCTCGGTGCCGCAGGCGGCAACGTCATCGGCCGGCAGATCGGTGGCAGCACCGGTGGCCTGATCGGCGCGGCCCTCGGCGGCGCCGGCGGCGGCGCGCTGGGCAACCATTATGGCGACGGCAACCGCCGCTACGACGACGATGACGACTACCGCGACCGTCGCTACTACCGCCGCGCCGGCTATCGCGATGGCTATTACCGGCATGACAACGGCCATCACTATGGCCAGTACAAGAAGTGGAAGCGCCACAAGCATCATCGTCGCTACTACGACGACTGAACCCGCCGCTCCCTACGACGCAAAGGCCGGGCCGGATGGTCCGGCCTTTGTGCGAACGACCGTATTTCCCTCCCGATTGAAACGATGAGGCACGCACGATGCGTAAATCTCTCCTGGTAATCGCGTTCGGCCTGCTGAGCGCACAAGCCGCGCTCGCCGGCGATTCCACCAAGACCGCGGTGGGCGGCGGCGTAGGCGGTGCCCTGGGCAACGTCGTGGGCGGCGCCATCGGCGGTAGTACCGGTGCGGCCATAGGCGCCGGCCTGGGTGGCGCGGCCGGCGGCGCGATGACCGCCAAGGACGGGCGCAAGACCGAAGCCGCCCTGGGTGGCGGGCTCGGCGCGGCCGGCGGTTCGGTGATCGGCAACAAGCTGGGCGGCAGCACCGGCGCGACCATAGGTGCAGGCCTCGGCGGCGCAGCGGGTGGCGCGGTCGGTAACAACCTGGGCAAGGACAACGACAGCGGTCACCGCGGCAAGAAACACCGCAAGCACAAGCATCGTTGATCGGCATGCTTGCCGAAGCTGATGTGTAAAAGCCCCGCGAACGCGGGGCTTTTACTTTCTACCGTTCGTCAGCCTTTCGGTGCCGTTTTCAACTCGTCGCGAACGATCAGGACGCCACGCGGCGCCTCGATTCCGACCCGGGCCTGGTTGCCGATGATATCGGTGACCAGGATCCGGATGCCGCCTTCGCGCAATTGCCGAATCAGTTCCTCCGCCGGGTAGTCGGCCTTGAGGGACAGGGTGATGCCTTCGCCTTCTCGGCGGGAGAGTATCAGGAAACCCATGTTCCGCGTCCTTGCCAGTCATAGCAGGGGCAAACCGGCCCCTTTGGTGAATGAAATGGTGTGGAGGGATGGTCACAGAACATTGCTCCAGCGTCGAGACTGCAAACGTTCAATCAGAAATGTCCCATCCAGCGCTTCCTGTTCGCCTCACGCCATGTCATGGATTGTCGCACCGGGCTCGCTTTGCTAGCGTGCCGGACATCAATTCCATCCGAGATTTCCAGATGCGCCCGTCGTTCGCCAGTTGGGGCCTGCTTGCCCTCCTGCTCCTGCAAGGCCCGTTGCTCCAGGCCCAGCCGCTGTCACCGGCTCTCCAGCAACTGTTGAGCCTGAGCAGCCAGCGTTTGCAACTAGCCGATCAGGTAGCCCAGAGCAAGGCCCAGTCGGGCAAGGCGGTACAGGACAGCCCGCGGGAAGAACAACAGTTGCAGATGCTCGCCGGACAAGCCGGGAGCCACGGGGTCGGCGCCGAGCAGGTGCGCCTGCTGTTCGCCGCGCAGATCGAGGCGAACAAGCTGGTCCAGTACCGCCTGCTCAGCCGGCCGCTACCGGACGCTGGCCAGGCGGTCGACCTGGAGCGCATCCGCAGCCGCCTCAATCAGCTCAACCTGGAGCTGCTGCGCGGCTACGCCCCGGCGCTCGCCGAACTGCGCGTCGACGACTGCCGGCCGAGGCTCAACCAGGCGCTGCAACGGCAGGTACGCGTCGATCGCCTGGACGAGCTGCACGCCATCGCCCTGTCACGGGCGGCGGGCGATCTCTGTCACTGGGCCGCGCTCTGAAGCGCGGCCAGCGCATCGCGTAGTTCCTGCGGAATGGCCACCGGGCGGCTGCTTCGGCGCTCCACGAAGACATGCACGAAACGCCCGGCCGCGCAGGCCTCCCGCTGCCCTTCGAGGAACAAGGCCAGTTCGTACTGCACCGAGCTGTTGCCCAGGCGCGCCACCCGCAGGCCCATCTCGATCCGCTGGGGGAAGGCCACCGGCGCGAAATAGTCGCAGCTGGAGCTGACCACCAGGCCGATCACTTCGCCGCCCTGGATATCCAGGCCGCCGCGCTCGATCAGGTAGGTATTCACCGCCGTGTCGAAGAATGCATAGTAGGTCACGTTGTTCACGTGTCCGTAGATGTCGTTGTCGTGCCAGCGCGTGCTGATCGGCTGGAAATGAAGGTACTGCTCGCGCAGCGGTCGCGGGGCGGTCGCCATGCCCGGTCCTCGTAGAAGGGATTCAGTATGCCGCGCGATAGATCGCCAGGGCATCCGCCTCGCCGACCTCGCGCGGGTTGTTGACCAGCAGACGCTGCTGGAGCATCGCGTCGGCGGCCAGGCGCGGCAGCATCGCCTCGTCCACCCCGGCGTCGCGCAAGCGGCTCGGCAGGCCGTTGCGCGGACTGAGCTGGGCCAGTTCGTCGATCAGCTGCACGGTAAGCGCGTCGCGATCGCCCGGACGCAAGCGGTCGCCCAGCAGCAGCGGCGCCAGCTCGGCATAGAGTCCAGCGGCAGCGGGAGCGTTGAAACGGATCACCTCCGGTAGCACCAGCGCATTGCTCAGGCCGTGGGGAATGTGGAAATGCCCTCCCAGCGGATAGGCCAGGGCATGCACCGCCGCCACCGGCGCATTGGCGAAGGCCTGCCCGGCCAGGCAGGCGCCCAGCAGCATGGCCTGGCGCGCCTCGCGGTCGCCGCCGTCGCCTACCGCGCGTTCCAGGTTGGCCGCCAGCAGGCGCAACGCCTCCCGCGCCAGCAGGTCGGACAGCGGGTTCTTCTTCAGTTTGCTGGTATAGCTCTCGATCGCATGCACCATCGCGTCGATACCGGTCGCCGCGGTGACCGCCGGCGGCAAGCCGAGGGTCAGGTCGGCGTCGAGCAGCGCCAGGTCGGGCAGCAAGTGGGGCGAGACCACGCCCATCTTGGTGGTCTCGCCGGTGGTGACGATGGCGATCGGCGTCACCTCGGAGCCGGTCCCGGCGGTGGTCGGCACCTGGATCAGCGGCAGGCGCGGCCCGCGTGCGTTGCCGACCCCGAAGACCTCGCCGAGCCCCTGCCCTGCTTCTGGGTGGGCGAGCAGCGCGACCAGCTTGGCTACGTCCATGGAGCTGCCGCCGCCGAAACCGACCACCAGCTCGGCAGCCATGCCCCGCGCCCGCCCGAGCGCGGCCTCGACCACCGCCTCGGGCGGATCGGCGAGCACCTGGTCGTACACCTCGACGGCCAGGTCCAGGCGCGGGAAGCCGGGCAGGATCGCATCCAGCAAGCCGAGCCGGGTGATCCCCGGATCGGTCACGATCAACACGCGGCGCGCCCTTCGCTCGCGGCAGAGTTCCGCCAGGCGGATGGCGGAGCCGGCCTCGCAGAGGATCTGCGCGGTAGTGGCGAAACTGAAAGCTTGCATATCGGTCTCCTTGGGCGAGACGCCCGTCAGAACGAGAAATGCTCCTCGGGCAGGGCCATCAGGCAGTCGGCGCCACCGAGCAAGGCTTCGCGGTGCATGCTCGCCCGCGGCAGGATGCGCCGCAGGTAGAAATCGGCGCTGCGCAGCTTGGCCCGATAGAAATCGCCCTCGCCGGAGCCGCCGTCCAGCGCTTCCTGGGCTCGTGCCGCGGCTTGCAACCAGAGGGCCGCGAGCAATACGTAGGCGCTGTACTGGAGGAAGTCCACCGAAGTGGCGCCGATCTCCTGGGGATCGCGGGCGCAGGCCTCGAGTACCTGGCCGGTGAGCTGCCGCCACTCCTCCAGGCGTTGCAGCACCGGCTCAGCCAGTGGCGCCAGCGCAGCACGCCCTTGCAGCGCCTCGCTGGCCACCGCCAGTTCGCCTTGCAGCGCCAGCAGTTCGCCGCCCTGGTCGCCGAGCAGCTTGCGGCGGACCAGATCGAGCGCCTGGATGCCATTGGTGCCTTCGTATATCTGGGTGATGCGACTGTCGCGCATCAATTGCTCCATGCCCCATTCGCGGATGAAACCGTGACCGCCATAGACCTGTACGCCGAGGCTGGCGACTTCCTGGCCGACATCGGTAAGGAAGGCCTTGACGATGGGGATCAGCAGCGCTGCACGGCGCGTCGCCGCGCGCCGGCCGTCGGCATCCGGATGGCCGTGTTCCAGGTCGAGCTGGCGTGCGCAGCAGGCCGCCAGCATGCGGCAGCCTTCGACCAGGGTCTTCTGGGTCAGCAGCATGCGCCGCACGTCGGGGTGCACGATGATCGGGTCGGCGACCTTGTCCGGTGCCTGCGGGCCGACCAGGGCGCGCGACTGCAGGCGTTCGCGGGCGTAGCCGAGGGCGCCCTGGAAGGCCCGTTCGGCGATACCCAGGCCCTGCAGGCCGACCTGGAAGCGCGCGTCGTTCATCATCGTGAACATGCAGGCCAGGCCCTGGTTCGCCTGGCCCAGCAGCCAGCCCCTGGCGCCGTCGAA
The DNA here is from genome assembly GCF_056110345.1 of Pseudomonas sp. TZ252. Lineage (NCBI taxonomy): Bacteria > Pseudomonadati > Pseudomonadota > Gammaproteobacteria > Pseudomonadales > Pseudomonadaceae > Pseudomonas > Pseudomonas sp. TZ252. Next base: position 2,023,462 of record NZ_CM148566.1, read on the forward strand.
GTTCATCACGCAGGTGGAGGCGCCCTTGATCCCCATCTTGTGCTCGATGGCGCCGCACCCCAGGCTGTTGCGCTCGCCCAGGGAGCCATCGGGATTGGCGACGAACTTCGGCACCAGGAACAGACTGATGCCCTTCACCCCGGCCGGCGCGTCCGCCAGGCGCGCCAGCACCAGGTGGACGATGTTCTCGGTGAGGTCCTGCTCGCCACCGCTGATGAAGATCTTGCTGCCGCTGATCGCGTAGCTGCCGTCGGCCTGCGCCTCGGCGCGGGTGCGCAGGAGGGCGAGGTCGGTGCCGGCCTGGGGTTCGGTCAGGCACATGGTGCCGGCCCATTCGCCGCTCACCAGCTTGCCCAGGTAGTCGCGCCGCAACGCCTCGTCGCCATGCTTGTACAGGGCCAGCACGGCGCCCTCGGTCAGCCCCGAATAGACGCGGAAGGACAGGCTGGCGGCCATCAGCATCTCGTGGAAGCACGCGGAGACCATCTGCGGGAAGCCCTGGCCGCCGTACTCGGTGGGTCCGGTCATGCTCGCCCAGCCGTTCTCGCTGTACTGCCGGTAGGCTTCGCGAAAGCCGGTGGGGGTGGTCACCACGCCGTCCTTCAGCTTCGCGCCTTCCTCGTCGCTGTTGCGATTGAGCGGCGCCACCACCTGGCCGGTGTAGCGCGCGCCTTCCTCGAGCACGCCGTCGATCAGTTCGCGATCGATGCCGTTGCCCAGCAGTTCGCAATGCGCGCCGACATCGAACAGTTCATGGAGAACGAAGCGCATGTCGCGCAAGGGGGCCTGGTAATCCATCTCAGCGCGCCTCCTGCAGGTCGGCGAAGGCTCCGCCCTCGGCGGCCAGGCGCTCGACCAGGGACGCCGGCTTCCAGCGCGCGCCGTGGCGCTGTTCGAGGAAACGCAAGCGTTGCAGCAGCTCGGCCGCGCCGAGGCGATCGGCCCAGGCCATGGGACCGCCCTCCGCGGCGGGGAAGCCGTAGCCGTTCAGGTAGACAGTGTCGATGTCGGCACTACGGGCGGCGATACCCTCGTCGAGGATCTTCGCGCCCTCGTTGACCAGCGCCAGCAGGCAACGCTCGAGGATTTCCTCGTCGGCGAAATCGCGCCGCGGGTAGCCCAGCGTCTCGGCAACCCGGAGCACCAGGGCATCCACCTCGGTATCGTGCTCCGCCTGGCGGCTGCCCGGCGCGTAGCGGTAGTAGCCGGCACCGCTCTTCTGGCCGAAGCGGCCCATCTCGCAAAGGCGGTTGTCCACCTGCACGGCCGGCTGGTCCTGGCCGACCCCGGCCAACTCGCGGGCGCGCCACTCCAGGTCGATACCGACCACGTCGTACATGCGGAACGGCCCCATGGCGAAACCGAACGCCTGGAGAGCCCGGTCCACCTGGTACGGCAGGGCGCCTTCCAGCAGCATCAGGCGGGCCTCGGTGGCGTAGGGTTCGAGCATGCGGTTGCCGATGAAGCCGTGGCAGTTGCCGGCCACCACGCTGACCTTGCCCATCCGCTCGCCCAGCGCCAGGGCCGCCTCCAGCACCGCCGGCGCGGTCTGCGCGCCGCGCACGATCTCCAGCAGCCGCATGATGTGCGCCGGGCTGAAGAAGTGCAGGCCGAGCACCTGACGCGGACGCGCGGTGACCGCGGCGATGGCGTCGATGTCCAGGTAGGAGGTATTGCTGGCCAGCACCGCGGAGGGCTTCAGCGCCGCGTCCAGCTCGCGGAAGATCGATTGCTTGAGTTCCAGGTTCTCGTAGACCGCCTCGATCACCAGGTCCGCCTCGCGCATCGCGGCGAGGTGCTGGACCGGCGTGATGCGGGCGCGGCGCGCGGCCGCTTCCTCTTCGCCGATGCGCCCCTGGCGCACGTGGTGCGCGTAGGTGTCGGCCACGGCGCCGAGCGCCTGGTTGAGCATCTGCGGGTTGCTGTCCAGCCACTGCACGTCGAGACCGGCGTTGGCCAGGCACATGACGATACCGCGACCCATGGTGCCGGCGCCGATCACCGCAGCCTGGCGGAAGGAAAAGTTCTGGCTCATGGTCTTGTCCTCGTTGTAGCGAGCGCAGGAGGAACGGTGGACGAAACCTGGGGCAGTCCGACCGCACAAAAAGCGACCACTACCTTAGGGGAAGGTCGTACTATTTTTGAAATTTAGTCTTGTGATAGCTGGAATTCAGGCAGTGAATATCCAAACCTTCGACCTCAACCTGCTACGCGTCCTTGACGCGCTGCTGCGCGAACGCAACGTCTCGCGCGCGGCGGAGCGCCTGGCGCTGAGCCAGCCGGCAGTAAGCAATGCGCTGAACCGCCTGCGCGAGCTGCTCGACGACCCGCTGCTGGTCCGCGCCGGTCGTGCGATGCAGCCGACGCCCCGGGCGCTGGCGCTGGAAGCGCCGATCCGCGCGGCGCTGCGGCAGATCGAACAGAGCCTGGGCGACGGCGAGGGCTTCGATCCGGGGCGCAGCCGGCAGCGCTTCACCGTAGCGGTGACCGACTACGTCGAACTGATCTGCATGCCCGCCCTGATGCGCCGCCTGAGTGAGCGGGCGCCGGGAATCTCCATCGCCATCCAGCACCTGACCCCGACCTTGCCGGCCGAGGCGCTGGACAAAGGCGAACTGGACCTGGTGCTAGGCCGCTTCGAAAACGTCCCGGCGCGCTTCCAGCGCCGCCATTGGGCCAGCGAGACCCTGCAACTGGTCGCCCGGCGTCAGCACCCGCTGCTGGCGCAGGCTCCCGACCTGGCCACCTTCCTGGAGCTGCAGCACCTGTGGGTGCACGGCGGGCAGACCAAGGGGATGGTCGACCAGTGGCTGGGCAGCCAGGGGCTCAAGCGGCAAGTGGCCTACACCACGCCGAACTACCTGCAGGCAGCGCACATCGCCGCGTACAGCGACCTGGTCGGCGTCCTGCCGCGACAACTGGCGCACTACTTCGAACGATTGCTGCCCCTGCAATCGTTCGACCTGCCGTTCGACCTCGGCCCGTTCCACCTGGAACTGGTGTTTCTGGCCCAGCGCGAACGCGACATCGCCCTGCAATGGCTGGTCGAACAGATCCGCCAGGTCGGGGCCGCCGGACCGGACTAGGGGAATCCGGGCAGTCAGAAGCGGTCGCGAATGACCAGTTCTTCCCGCGGCAGCTTGCCGCTGCGCGGCCAGGGTTCAACGGCCTTTTTCCCGACCGCGACCATCAGGCCGATCACATGGTTGTCCGGCAGGTTGATCAGCCGGGCCACGGCATCGAAGTCGAAACCATCCATCGGACACGAATCCAGGCCCTGGCCGCGGGCGACCAGCATCAGGGTCTGCGCCAGCAGGCCGCAGCTGCGCATGGCTTCGTCGCGCTGTACCTGGGGCTTGCCGCGGTAGTAGGTGTCGATGGCGCCTGCCATGAACGCCTGTACCGCCTCGGGAGCACCGTCCCAGACCCGCTGCGCGTTGCGCTCCCAGCTGTCGAGCTGGGCGCACACCACCACCAGCATCGCCGCGTCGGTGACCTGCGCCTGGTCCCAGGCCACTTCACGCAACTGCACGCGCAATTGCGGATCGCTGACCTCGACCAGCCGCACGTGTTGCAGGTTGAAGGCGGAAGGCGCATGCAGCGCCAGGTCCAGGAGATGGTCCTTCTCTTCGCGAGTCAGGCTGAAGGATGAGTCGTAGCCCTTGATGGCACGGCGACTACGAACGGCGTCTTCGATATGCATGGGGGAAATCCACTGCGAGGGAACAAAGGGGCGCCCACTCTAGGGCATTGGCGAGAAGATAAACCAGACTTCAATAAATCCGACGCAGCCCCACAGCAGCTACTTACAGAATTAAGACTAGGACTATTCCTAGGAAGGAATTTTCCTAAGGAATTGTCCTATATTCCACTCCAATGCCAGCGCCTGGGAGAGGGCCCCTCCCGGGACGCACGAACGCAGAAAAATAAGGATGAACTCACGTAGGAGTAAGCTCATGAACAGGATGGGCCAACTGGCTTTGTTCGGTCTTCTTGTAGGAACTTCCAGCAACCTGTTCGCCGCCCCCGGCAGCATCAGCGGCGTCATCCGCTTCACCGGCGCCATTGTCGAGCCACCATGCTCGATGAGCGCTCCCCGCCAAGACGAAAGCAAGGGCAGTTTCCACCTCAGTGGCTGTCCCATGCAGGCGCGCACCGCGGATGTCAGCATCCGTTCGATGAAGACCGGCGAGGTGCGCCACTTGCAACCCAGCGATACGGTCATCGGTGAACGGGATTTCTCGGCGCTCTATGAGCTGGCCGGAAGCGGTCGCCGCTCCGGCAACTACCTGATCACCGTCACCTACCCCTGACGTTCGCCCATGAAAAAACCGCCCGAAGGCGGTTTTTTCATGGTGCCGAAACGTGGCTTACAGCTGCGGGCCGGCGGCCTTGATCGCATCGGAAACCTCGAATTTCTTGAAGTTTTCGATGAACTGCTTGGCCAGGCCCTTCGCTGCCTCGTCGTAGGCAGCCTTGTCAGCCCAGGTGTTGCGCGGGTTGAGCAGATTGGTCTCGACGCCCGGAACGGCCTTCGGCACGTCCAGGTTGATGATCTCCAGGTGCTCGGTTTCCGCGCCGATCAGCGCGCCGCTCTGGATCGCCGCGATCACGCCACGGGTGGTCGGGATGTTGAAGCGCTTGCCGACGCCGTAGCCACCGCCGGTCCAGCCAGTGTTGACCAGGTAGACCTTGGAGCCGAAGGCCTTGATGCGCTTGATCAACAGCTCGGCATAAACGCCGGCCGGACGCGGGAAGAAAGGAGCACCGAAGCAGGTGGAGAAGGTCGACTTGATACCGCCGCCGGAACCCATCTCGGTGGAGCCGACCAGCGCGGTGTAGCCGGACAGGAAGTGGTAGGCCGCCTGCTCATTGTTCAGGATCGATACCGGCGGCAGTACGCCGGTCAGGTCGCAGGTCAGGAAGATCACCGCGTTGGGCTCGCCGCCGAGGTTCTTCTCCGAACGCTTCTCGACGTGCTCCAGCGGGTAGGCGGCGCGGCTGTTCTGGGTCAGGCTGTCATCGGCGTAGTTGGGCACGCGCTCTTCGTCGAGAACCACGTTCTCCAGCACGGCGCCGAACTTGATGGCTTTCCAGATGACCGGCTCGTTCTTCTCGGACAGGTCGATGCACTTGGCATAGCAACCGCCTTCGACGTTGAACACCACGCCCTCGCCCCAGCCGTGCTCGTCGTCACCGATCAGGTAACGGCTTTCATCGGCGGACAGGGTGGTCTTGCCGGTGCCGGACAGGCCGAAGAACAGGGTCACATCGCCCGCTTCGCCGATGTTGGCAGCGCAGTGCATCGGCAGCACGTCGCGCTCGGGCAGCAGGAAGTTCTGCACGGAGAACATGGCTTTCTTCATCTCGCCGGCATAGCGCATGCCTGCGATCAGCACTTTCTTCTGGGCGAAATTGAGGATCACGCAACCGTCGGAGTTGGTGCCGTCGCGCTCGGGCACGCATTCGAAGTTGGCGACATTGAGGACCTGCCACTCGTCCTTGCCGGCCGGGTTGTACTGCTCCGGCTCGATGAACAGGCAACGGCCGAACAGATTCTGCCAGGCGGTAGCGGTGGTCATCTTCACCGGCAGGTAGTAAGCCTCGGCGGAACCTACATGAACATGGGAAACGAAATGGTCCTGGGCGTTGTTGAACGCTTCCACGCGGGCCCACAGCGCATCGAACTTGTCGGCCGGGAACGGACGGTTGATGTTGCCCCAGGCGATCGCGTCCTTGGTGCTCGGCTCTTCGACGATGAAACGGTCGACCGGCGAACGGCCGGTGCGATGGCCGGTGCGTACGACCAGCGAGCCGTTGGCGGCCAGTTCGCCCTCACCGCGGCGAATGGCTTCTTCTACCAGTTGGGCGGCGCTGATATCGGTGTACACGGCGTTGTTGGCTTGCGTCATGTGGTTCCCCGTCGGCCAGAGGCCGAGTCCTCCAAACTTCGTAGCGCTTCAAAAAACTCACTACAGGAAAAAAGTGGCGGGATTATGCCAGAAAAGCCCGCTGGATGAAAAATCGTCAGTGGCGGGTCTCGGAAGGCCCCTGGCTGCCAGCGCCAGCGAACAACTGGGCGACGTCGGAGGCGTCGAACAGGTAGCGCTGGTTGCAGAACTGGCAGTCGATGCTGATCGAGCCTTCTTCCTCCTCGAGCAGCCGCTCGCAGTCGGCCTGCCCGAGACTGACCAGGGCGTTGGCCGAACGTTCCCGCGAGCAACTGCAATGGAAGACCAGCGGTTGCGGCTCGAACAGGCGCACGGTTTCCTCGTGGTAGAGGCGGTGCAGGACGGTCTCGTTGTCCAGCGCCAGCAGCTCTTCGGCGGTCAGCGTGTCGGCCAGGGTGGTCAGGTGCTGCCAACTGGCCTCGCGGGCCTCGGGGTCCTTCAGGCGGTCGGCGGGAAGCTGCTGCAGCAGCAGGCCGCGGGCGCGGCGGCCGTTGGCGTTGAGCCAGAAACGGGTCGGCAGCTGTTCCGAGCTGGCGAAGTAGTTGGACAGGCATTCCGCCAGGTTCACCCCCTCCAGGGCGACGATCCCCTGGTAGCGCTGGCCCTTGACCGGGTCCACGGTGAGGGTCAGCACGCCTTCGGGCATCAGTTCCTGCATGCCGGCGTCGGCGCCGATGGACTCCGCCGAATAGCGGGCCAGGCCACGCACCTGGCGGTCGCTGGAACACTCCACCATCAACAGCGGCACCGCGCCGCTGGAGCGCGCCTGCAATACCAGCAGGCCGTCGAACTTGAGCGTGCCGCAGAGCAGCGAGGCCGCCGCGAGCATCTCCCCGAGCAGTTGCGCGACCGGTTCCGGATAGGGATGTTTGGCCAGCACTTCGCTGTAGCTACGCTCGAGATCGACCATCTCGCCGCGCACGTCGGTATCGTCGAAAAGGAAACGCTGGCTCTGATCTGAATGGGACATGCGGGACACAACGCTACGAATGAGGGAATGACAAGTGAGTGACAAAGGCCTATAAAAGCGCGCTTCGTGACAGTCGTACGCCGACCCGGCGCCGATAGGGGGAAACGATTTTATGGATAATGCCTCTCCGTTCCAAGCGGCCTGGCAATGGCGCAAGTTCGCCACCTGTCATCTTCTGGCGCTCCTGCTGCTGATCCTGTGGCTCTGGGGCCCCACCCGCGAGCTGATGAACGGCTTCGACTTCTGGCTCTTCGACAAGCTCAACGGCTCCCTCGCCCTCAACGAAACCTGGCTGAAACTCTGGGGCCTGCTCAGTACCCGACCGTTCGACGCGGTGGTCGGGGTGATCCTGCTCTGCCTGCTGATTCGCGGCGACTGGCTGCTGCCGGCGAACCAGGTACGGCGGCTGACCTTCGGCTTCATCGTGACCCTGCTGATCCTGGTGGTGATCCGCGTGCTCTACGCGAAGATCGCCCACCACCTGCACTGGCAGCACGCCAGCCTGTCGATGCTGATGGACAAGGCCATCCACCTCAGCGACCACTTCCCGGACTGGGAACGCGTGTGGGAAATCAAGGACCGCTCCAAGCGCAGCTTCCCCGGCGACCACGCCTCGGTGCTGCTGGTCTGGGCGCTGTTCATGTCGCTGTTCGCTCGCCGCGCCGGGCAGTTCCTGCTGATCTGGACCCTGGCCGTGCTGTTCATGATGCCGCGCCTGGTAGCCGGCGCGCACTGGGGCCAGGACGACTACATCGGCGGCCTGCAGATGGCCCTGCTGGCCCTCGCCTGGGGCTGCTACACACCGCTGGCGGCGAAGGCCAGCGGCTGGCTGGTGCAGGTGACCGAACCGCTGTTCCGCCTGCTGGCGAAATTGCCGCTGATCGGCCGCCTCGGCGTGGTCCGCGACTCGGCCTGAGGCCATCCCGGTCTCCCCTGCGGGAGACCGGCGCTTCTCAGTCCTGGCCGCCGCGCAACTGGTGGATCTGCCGCCGCTGCTTCTTGCTCGGCCGCCCCTCTGTCTGTACGCCCAGCGCCCCGGCCTTGCGCATGGCCGCCGCGCGCTCGCGGCTTGCCACGCTGTCCGCGGTTTCCTCGTAGAGAGCCTGGGCCTCCGGCGCGCCACGCCGGACTACGGAAAGCGCGCGAATGGTCACGGTTCGCTCGTCGAAGCCCGTACGAATGGTCAACTCCTCCCCTACCCTGGGTTCCTTGCTCGGCTTGCACCGCTCGCCCCGGCAATGCACCTTGCCGCCCTCTATCGCGGCCTTGGCCAGCGCCCGGGTCTTGAAGAAGCGCGCCGCCCAGAGCCACTTGTCCAGGCGCACCTTGTCGTCGTCTTTCTCGCTCACTGGCATTTCCCGTATTCGTTCCGCCGCTGTCTCGCGACTGTCATCGACAGCCGCTAGGTTCGTCTTCGGCATCCTCGGGCAGCCGTCTGGCGGCCGCCCATAGCCCTGCTAGAATGCCGGCAAAACGCCTGGAATGCCTACCCGTGAAGACATTCGACCAGCTTTCCGTCATCGGTCTGCGCGAGTGGATCGCCTTTCCCGAACTGGGCATGGTCGGGCTGCGCGCGAAGATCGACACCGGCGCCAGCACCTCCAGCCTGCATGCCTCGGACATCGTTCCCTTCGAGCGCGACGGCGAGAAGTGGGTGCGCTTCACCGCCCACCTCGGCACGCTGGTGCAGCGCCGGCACCGTTGCGAAGCGCCGATGGTCGCGCGCAAGAGCATTCGCAGCTCCAACGGCCAGGCCCAGACCCGCTACGTGATCCGCACCACCCTGGCGCTGGGCGATCGCATGTGGCCGGTAGAGTTCACCCTGGCCTGCCGCAAGTCCATGCGCTATCGCGTGCTGCTCGGCTCCAAGGCGCTGATCGCCGGGCAACTGGTGGTCAACCCGGCCCTGGCCTACGTCCAGGATCGTCCCGAGTCGCCGGCCGCCCTGCCCGCGGCGACGAACATCGACCTGCTCGACGGGAGCCCGGTTTGAGCCATTCGCCGGCAGCACCTGTCCAACCTCCATCCATTCCCGAAACGGCCGGTCCGATGCCTGCCGCGACGACAACCCACAGCCTCGCCGCCGCTGCCCGCCAGCCGGTCCAACCCATCCACAGGTGCTGAATGAAAATCGCCGTGCTGTCGCGCAATCCCCGGCTCTACTCGACCCGTCGCCTGGTGGAGGCCGGGCGGGAGCGCGGCCATGAAATGGTGGTCATCGATACGCTGCGCGCCTACATGAACATCGCCAGCCACAAGCCGCAGATCCACTACCGGGGACAACCGCTGGAGGGCTTCGACGCGGTGATCCCGCGCATCGGCGCCTCGGTGACCTTCTACGGCTGCGCGGTATTGCGCCAGTTCGAGATGATGGGCGTGTTCCCGCTCAACGAGTCGGTCGCCATCGCTCGCTCGCGGGACAAGCTGCGCTCGCTGCAACTGCTCTCGCGCAAGGGCATCGGCCTGCCGGTGACCGGCTTCGCTCATTCCCCGGACGACGTCCCGGACCTGATCGAGATGGTCGGAGGCGCACCGCTGGTGATCAAGCTGCTGGAGGGCACCCAGGGCATCGGCGTGGTCCTCTGCGAAACCGAGAAGGCCGCCGAATCGGTGCTCGAGGCTTTCATGGGGCTCAAGCACAACATCATGGTCCAGGAGTACATAAAGGAAGCCGGCGGCGCCGACATCCGCTGCTTCGTGGTCGGCGACAAGGTGATCGCCTCGATGAAGCGCCAGGCAGCGCCCGGCGAGTTCCGCTCCAACCTGCACCGAGGCGGCAGCGCCAGCCTGATCAAGATCACCCCGGAAGAACGCATGACCGCCATCCGCGCCGCCCGCGTGATGGGCCTGAACGTCGCCGGGGTGGACATCCTGCGCTCCAACCATGGTCCGCTGGTAATGGAGGTGAACTCCTCGCCGGGCCTGGAAGGTATCGAATCCACCACCGGCAAGGACATCGCCGGGATCATCATCCAGTACCTGGAAAAGAACGGCGGCCCCCACCTGGCCAGGACGAAGGGAAAGGGGTGAGCCGGACCAGACAACGCATGCGTTGTCCCGGCCCATCGGACGCACCGCATTACGCTGGCGATCCCGGCCTCGACAGAAGGTCCATGCCACGCTTGAATGAAGCATCGCCGCAACCGATGCCGGAAACCCCGCCGAACCCTGGGCTATTCCGGCACTCGAATCCTTTCCTGACGCTTCACGGAATCGCCGCATGACCTCTCGTCCCTCCTCCGACCAGACTTGGCAGCCCATCGACGGCCGGGTGGCGCTGATCGCGCCAGCCTCGGCCATCGCCACCGACGTGCTGGAGGCGACCCTGCGGCAACTGGAAGTGCACGGCGTGGACTACCATCTCGGCCGCCACGTCGAAGCCCGCTACCGCTACCTCGCCGGGACGGTCGAGCAGCGCCTGGAAGACCTGCACAACGCCTTCGACATGCCGGACATCACCGCGGTCTGGTGCCTGCGCGGCGGCTACGGCTGCGGCCAGTTGCTGCCGGGCCTGGACTGGGGGCGCCTGCAGGCGGCCTCTCCGCGGCCACTGATCGGTTTCTCCGACATCTCGGTGTTGCTCAGCGCTTTCCACCGCCACGGCCTGCCTGCGATCCACGGCCCGGTGGCCACCGGACTCGGTCTGTCGCCGCTGAGCGCCCCCCGCGAGCAGCAGGAGCGGCTAGCCTCTCTGGCCTCGGTCAGCCGCTTGCTGGCCGGAATCGACCATGAACTCCCGGTGCAGCACCTCGGCGGACACAAGCAACGCGTCGAAGGCGCGCTGATCGGCGGCAACCTCACCGCCCTGGCCTGCATGGCCGGCACACTCGGCGGCCTGCACGCCCCGGCGGGGTCGATCCTGGTCCTGGAGGACGTCGGCGAACCCTACTACCGCCTGGAGCGCAGCCTCTGGCAATTGCTCGAAAGCATCGACGCGCGCCAGCTCGGCGCGATCTGCCTGGGCTCGTTCACCGATTGCCCGCGCAAGGAAGTCGCCCACAGCCTGGAGCGGATCTTCGGCGAATACGCCGCCGCCATCGAGGTGCCGCTCTACCACCACCTGCCCAGCGGGCATGGTGCGCAGAACCGAGCCTGGCCTTACGGGAAGACCGCGGTGCTCGAGGGAAACCGGTTGCGCTGGTAGGGACGGGGCGCGCCCTTCTCCGTAAGCGCGAGAGGGGGCGGGAAGTGCCGCTGGAACGGCACAAACCCGTCGGGTATCAGGCCGCGCCGCGCGGCAGCAGCAACCCCAACGGCAGGCAGACCCGCGCTTCCAGGCCGCCGCCATCGCGGTTGCGCAGTTCGACGCTGCCGCCGTGCTGGGCGGCGATGCGCTTGACGATCGCCAGGCCGAGGCCGGTGCCCTTGCCGCCACGCGCCTTGTCGCCACGGATGAAGGGATTGAAGATGCTGTCCACTTCCGCGGGATCGATGCCCTGGCCGCGATCGAGCACGCTCAGCACCACGTAGGGCGCCGCGCTTTCGCCGGCCACGTAGCTGGCCACCTCCACCGAACCGCCGCCGTGGTTCAGGGCATTGTCGATCAGGTTGCCCAGCAGACGCTTCATCGACACACGCCGCAACGGCATCGCCGGTACCGGTTGCAAGGCCATGCGCACCTGCTCGCGAGTCTGGTTGAACGGCGCCACGACCTCGCGCACCAGGTCGGTCAGGTCGCCCTCCTCCACCGGCTCGTCGCGGCCGTCGCGGATGAAGGCGAGGAACTGGTCGAGGATCGCGTCCATGTCCTCGATGTCGCGGATCATGTCCTCGACCATCTCCCGTTCGCTCTCCGGCAGCAACTCCAGCGACAGGCGCAGGCGCGTCAGCGGGGTGCGCAGGTCGTGGGAGACACCGGCCAACATCAATTCGCGTTCGCGCCCGCCCTGCTCGATGTCCTCGGCCATCTGGTTGAAGGCGCGATACACCTCGGCCATTTCACTCGGCGTCTCCGGTCCCAGCGGCAGGCGCACGCTGCGCCCCTGGCCGAACTGGCGTGCGGCGACCACCAGGCGCTTGAGCGGCTGGCTGAGCTGGCGGACGAAGATCCAGGCGGCGGCGGTGGAGAGCAGGCCGATGCCGAGGAACCAGCCGAGCACGCTCCAGATCCGTTGGCCACGCAAGGGATGCGGATACAGCGGCACCGCCAGCCAGCCTTCGCCGAGGCTCGGTGCGCGCACCCAGAGCTGCGACGGCTGGTGGATACGCAGGCGGGTCTCGGTGTCCGGCCCCAGCTCCATCTGCATCTGCCGCTGGAAGATTTCCGTGTACGGCCAGTGCTGCTCGCCGGGCTGGTCGGCGCTGCTCGGCACCCAGCGCAGGCCGGAAGCCTTGGCGATGGCCGCGCGCGACTCCTCGTCGGCAGCCCAGAACGCGCGGATGGTCAGCGCCGCGCCGTGGCTGTACTGGCGGTCGACGATCACGTCCTCGTTCATCAGCAGGTAGACCAGGGTCAGCGCCTTGGAGAACAGCACGACGATCAGCACCAGCCAGAGGGTGCGGGCGAAGAAGCTTTGCGGGAACCAGAGCGGCGTTTTCATCGATCGGACCGGTTGCGCGCCGGCGGACGGGGCCGACGCCTGTTGCGGGTAAGACGACGCGGCCGGTGCATCGCTGCACCGGCCGCGCGGAGACTCAGGCCTTGCGCGCGTTGCCGTCCGGCACGAACACGTAGCCGACGCCCCAGACCGTCTGGATATAGCGCGGCTTGGACGGATCCGGCTCGATCAGCCGGCGCAGGCGCGAGATCTGCACGTCGATGGAACGCTCCAGGGCATCCCACTCGCGGCCACGGGCGAGGTTCATCAGCTTATCCCGGGTCAGCGGTTCGCGGGCGTGCTGCACCAGGGCCTTGAGCACGGCGAACTCGCCGGTGGTCAGCATGTGTACCTCGTCGCCCTTCTTCAGTTCGCGGGTGGCGAGGAACAGCTGGTAGTCGCCGAAGGTCACCACCTCGTCGGCACCGGCAGGCGCGCCGGGCACCAGCGGCGCCTGGCGGCGCAGCACGGCCTTGATCCGCGCCAGCAGTTCGCGCGGGTTGAACGGCTTGGCCAGGTAGTCGTCGGCGCCCAGTTCCAGGCCCTGGATGCGGCTGCCCTCGTCGCCCTTGGCGGTGAGCATGATGATCGGCACCTGGTTGTTCTGTTCGCGCAGGCGGCGGCAGGCAGTGAGGCCGTCCTCGCCGGGAAGCATCAGGTCGAGCACAACCAGCTGGAACAGTTCGCGGGATAGAAGGCGATCCATCTGCTCGGTGTTCTCCACCGCGCGGACGCGGTAGCCCTGCTCGTCGAGGAAACGTTCGAGCAGGCGGCGCAGGCGGGCGTCGTCGTCGACGACGAGGATCTTTTCACCTTCGGCCAGGGCGGCAGGGTTCGACATAGAAACTCCCAGAATGAGTCAGGCGGGCATTATCGCCCAGGTAGCGGCTGGGCCGGACTGTCCATTGTTAGCAGATTTTTCCCCGACCAGCCGCCCTCCAAGGCGAAACTTGGCAGGTATAATGCGGCGCTTTTGCGGCGGGGCGTTGTCTACACGGCCCGTTTTCGTTCGTTTTACCAGGTGGATCAATGGACAGCATCAACACCCGTATCGCCGAAGAGCTCTCCGCACTGCCCTCCGGCCGCGTTCAACCGCAGCAAGTCGCCGCTGCCGTCGCCCTGCTCGACGAAGGCTCCACCGTTCCCTTCATCGCCCGTTACCGCAAAGAGGTCACCGGCAGCCTCGACGATACCCAGTTGCGCATGCTGGAAGAGCGCCTGCGCTACCTGCGCGAACTGGAAGAACGCCGCGGCGCGATCCTCGCCAGCATCGAGGAACAGGGCAAGCTGACCCCCGAACTGGCCCGCGACATCAAGCTCGCCGACACCAAGACCCGTCTCGAAGACCTCTACCTGCCTTATAAGCAGAAGCGCCGCACCAAGGGCCAGATCGCCCTGGAAGCCGGCCTCGGCGCGCTGGCCGACGCACTGTTCGACGACCCGACCCTGGTCCCGGAAAGCGAGGCCGCGCGTTTCGTCGACGCCGAGAAAGGCTTCGCCGACGTCAAGGCGGTGCTGGAAGGCGCCAAGTACATCCTCATGGAGCGCTTCGCCGAAGACGCCACGCTGCTCGACAAGCTGCGCGTGTTCATGAAGAACGAAGCGACCCTGACCGCCCGCGTGGTCCCCGGCAAGGAACAGGAAGGCGCCAAGTTCAGCGACTACTTCGAACACGATGAGCCGCTGAAAAGCGCCCCGTCGCACCGCGCCCTGGCGATCTTCCGCGGACGCAACGAAGGCATCCTCAGCGCCTCGTTGAAGGTCGGCGAGGAAGCGCCGGGCACCCTGCACCCATGCGAGGTCATGATCGCCGAGCGCTTCGGCCTGTCCAACCAGGGCCGCGCCGCCGACAAGTGGCTGGCCGAGGTGGTGCGCTGGACCTGGAAGGTCAAGCTCTATACCCACCTGGAAACCGACCTGTTCGGCGAGCTCCGCGACGGCGCCGAGGACGAGGCGATCAGCGTGTTCGCGCGCAACCTGCACGACCTGCTGCTGGCCGCCCCGGCCGGCCCGCGCGCCACCCTCGGCCTCGACCCGGGCCTGCGCACCGGGGCCAAGGTCGCGGTGGTCGACGCCACCGGCAAGCTGCTGGACACCGCCACCGTCTACCCACATGCGCCGAAGAACCAGTGGGACCAGACCCTCGCCGTGCTCGCCGCGCTGTGCGCCAAGCACCAGGTCGAGCTGATCGCCATCGGCAACGGCACCGCCAGCCGCGAGACCGACAAGCTGGCCGGCGAACTGATCAAGAAGTATCCGGGCATGAAGCTGACCAAGATCATGGTCAGCGAAGCCGGCGCATCGGTGTATTCCGCCTCCGAACTGGCGGCGAAGGAGTTCCCCGAGCTGGACGTGTCCCTGCGCGGCGCCGTATCCATCGCCCGTCGCCTGCAGGACCCGCTGGCGGAGCTGGTGAAGATCGAGCCCAAGTCGATCGGCGTCGGCCAGTACCAGCACGACGTGTCCCAGCTGAAGCTGGCGCGTAGCCTGGACGCGGTGGTCGAGGATTGCGTGAACGCCGTCGGCGTCGACGTCAACACCGCCTCCGCCGCCCTGCTGGCACGCATCTCCGGCCTCAACTCGACGCTGGCGCAGAACATCGTCGCGCACCGCGACGCCAACGGAGCGTTCCGCACCCGCGACGAGCTGAAGAAAGTCAGCCGCCTGGGCGAAAAGACCTTCGAGCAAGCCGCCGGCTTCCTCCGCGTGATGAACGGCGACAACCCGCTGGACGCCTCGGCGGTGCACCCGGAGACCTATCCGCTGGTGCAGCGCATCGCCGCCGACACCGAGCGCGACATCCGCTCGCTGATCGGCGACTCGGCGTTCCTCAAGCGCCTCGACCCGAAGAAGTTCACCGACGAGACCTTCGGCCTGCCGACCGTCACCGACATCCTCAAGGAACTCGACAAGCCCGGCCGCGACCCGCGTCCGGAGTTCAAGACCGCAGAATTCCAGGAAGGCGTCGAGAGCCTCAAGGACCTCAAGCCGGGCATGGTCCTGGAGGGCGTGGTGACCAACGTCACCAACTTCGGCGCGTTCGTCGACATCGGCGTCCACCAGGACGGCCTGGTGCACATCTCGGCGCTGTCCGAGAAGTTCGTCAAGGATCCGTACGAAGTGGTCAAGGCCGGCGACATCGTCAAGGTCAAGGTCATGGAAGTGGACATCCCGCGCAACCGTGTCGGCCTGTCCATGCGCATGAGCGACACCCCCGGCGAGAAGGTCGAAGGCCAGCGCGGCGGGCGTCCCACCGGCAGCGGCCAGCCGCGCCAGGAGCGTGGCGCCCCGCGCGGACAGAGCGCGCCGCCGGCGAACAACGCCATGGCCGCGCTGTTCGCCAACGCCAAGCAACTGAAGAAGAAGTGACGGAGCCGTCCATGAGCGAGATGCCCGCCCGCGAGCAGATGATCAGCGCCTACAGCGAACTGGTCGGCCTGGACCCGGTCAGCCTCGGCGACGGCGTCGCCGAGGTACGCCTGCCGATGGCCGCGCACCTGCGCAACCGCGGCGGGGTCATGCACGGCGGCGCGCTGTTCTCGCTGATGGACGTGACCATGGGGCTGGCCTGCTCCAGTTCCCATGGTTTCGACCGCCAGAGCGTCACCCTGGAATGCAAGATCAACTACATCCGCGCCGTCGCCGACGGCGAGGTGCGCTGCGTCGCCCGCGTCCTCCATGCCGGGCGCCGCAGCCTGGTGGTGGAAGCCGAGGTGCGGCAAGGCGACAAACTGGTCGCGAAAGGACAAGGTACCTTCGCCCAGTTGTAAACCGGCGCGACCGCCATGCGGCAGAATGGCGCGCAACGGCGATCCCGATCCGTGCCGGGCGCCCGCCTCGACGGCTCCCGCCGAAGTCGCGGCGACCGGCCCCAGGACGAAGCGAAAACGCATTTACGTCCTCCCTCTTGTAGACCGCTCGGTCCACCCTCATATTGGGGCGACCGATCTGGGACGCGATCACAAGGAATCCCGACTTGAGCGATCTTCTCTCCCGCCGCCTGGCTCTGCTCGGCGCCGCAGCCAACCTGCCCCTGCTGACCGAGTGCCTGCATGGCATCGAGCGCGAATGCCTGCGAGTCGATAGCGACGGCAAGCTGGCGCTCACCCCCCACCCCCGGGCCCTGGGTTCGACCCTGACCCATCCGCAGATCACTACCGACTACTCCGAGGCCTTGCTGGAGTTCATCACGCCCACGGAAACCGACGTCGCCGACACTCTGGGCGATCTCGAGCGCATCCACCGCTTCGCCAGTTCGAAACTGGACGGCGAATACCTGTGGAGCCCATCGATGCCCTGCGAGCTGCCGGACGAGGAGAGCATCCCGATCGCCCGCTACGGCAGCTCGATGATCGGCCGCCTGAAGTACGTCTACCGCAAGGGCCTGGCGCTGCGCTACGGCAAGACCATGCAGTGCATCGCCGGCATCCACTACAACTTCTCCCTGCCGGAGAGGCTCTGGCCGCTGCTGCGCCAGGCCGAAGGCAGCGAGCTGTCGGAACGCGACTACCAGTCCGCCGCCTACATCGCCCTGATTCGCAATTTCCGCCGCTACAGCTGGCTGCTGATGTACCTGTTCGGCGCCTCGCCGGCCCTCGACGCCGGCTTCCTGCGTGGCCGCCCGAGCCAGTTGGAGCGCCTCGACGAACACACGCTCTACCTGCCCTACGCCACCAGCCTGCGGATGAGCGACCTGGGCTACCAGAACAACGCCCAGGCCGGCCTGACGCCCTGCTACAACGACCTGCAGAGCTACATCGACAGCCTGCGCCAGGCGGTCAGCACGCCCTACCCGCCCTACGAGAAGGTCGGCACCAAGCAGGATGGCGAATGGGTGCAGCTGAACACCAACATCCTGCAGATCGAGAACGAGTACTACTCGAGCATCCGGCCAAAGCGCGTCACCTACACCGGCGAGCGTCCGGTGCAGGCCCTGGCCGCTCGCGGCGTGCAGTACGTGGAAGTGCGCTGCCTGGACATCAACCCGTTCCTGCCGCTGGGCATCGACCTGGACGAGGCGCGCTTCCTCGACGCCTTCCTGCTGTTCTGCGCGTTCAGCGACAGCCCGCTGCTGAACGGCGAGTGCAGCGACGCCACCGACAACTTCCTCGCCGTGGTCAAGGAAGGCAGGCGGCCGGGCCTGCAATTGCAACGCCGCGGCCAGCCGGTGGAATTGCAGGTCTGGGCGAACGAGCTGCTCGAACGAATCGCCGACACCGCGGCACTGCTCGACCGCGCGCGCGGCGGCGAAGCCCACGCGGCGGCGCTGGCGGCGCAGCGGGCGAAGGTGGCCGATGCGGAACTGACGCCTTCGGCGCAGGTGCTGAAGGTCATGCGCGAGCGCGGCGAGAGCTTCGAAGCGTTCTCCCTGCGCCAGAGCCGCGAACACGCGGAGTATTTCCGCCAGCATCCGCTGGCCGCCGAAGAGCAGGCGCGCTTCGAGAAGATGGCCAGCGACTCCCTGGCCGAACAGACGGAGCTGGAACGCGACCAGGATGGCGACTTCGATACCTTCGTCGCCGCCTACCAGGCGAGCATCCTCGGCCTGATCAGCAACTGAGCCAAGCCGGCGCGCCCCTGCGCCCAGGGACGCGCCGGCGGATCACAGGCTCTTCTCGAATACCTGCGAATTGCGCTGGAAGTTGTACAGCGAGGCCCGCGCCGCCGGTAGCCGTTCGACGCTGCTGGGCTGGAAGCCGCGCTCGCGGAACCAGTGCGCGGTCCGCGTGGTGAGCACGAACAGGGTCTTCAGGCCGAGTCCGCGCGCGCGCTCCTCGATCCGCTCCAGCAGTTCGTCGCCACGCCCGCCGTGGCGGTACTCCGGGTTGACCGCCAGACAGGCCAGCTCGCCCGCCTCGGAATCGGCGATCGGGTAGAGCGCGGCGCAGGCGATGATCAGCCCTTCGCGCTCGACGATGCTGAACTGTTCGATCTCGCGTTCCAGCACCTCGCGGGAACGGCGTACCAGGATACCCTGCTCTTCCAGCGGGCGGATCAGCTCGATCAGCCCGCCAACGTCCTCGATGCCCGCCTCGCGCAACTGCTCGAACTGCTCCTGGGCGACCAGGGTGCCGTTGCCGGTGCGGGTGAATAGCTCGCTGAGCAGCGCGCCGTCCTCGGTGTAGCTGACGATATGGCTGCGCTTGACCCCGGCCCGGCAGGCCTGCGCCGCGGCGTCCAGCAGCTCGGCCTGGTAGCTGTTGCCCAGCCGTTGCAGGTGCGCGGGCACCTGCTGCGGGCGCAGTTCGCGGACCAGTTTGCCGGATGCGTCCAGCAAGCCCTGTTCGGCGCCGTAGAGAATCAGCTTTTCCGCTTCCAGGTCGATGGCGGCGCGCATGGCCACGTCTTCACAGGCCAGGTTGAAGATTTCCCCGGTCGGCGAGTAGCCCAGCGGCGAGAGCAGAACGATGCTGCGCTCGTCGAGAAGGCGGCCAATACCCTTGCGGTCGATGCGACGGACCTCACCGGTATGGTGATAGTCGACACCCTCGACCACGCCGATCGGCCGCGCGGTGACCAGGTTGCCGCCAGCGACCCGCAGGCGCGCGCCCTGCATCGGCGAGGCGGCCATGTCCATCGACAGCCGCGCCTCGATGGCGATGCGCAGGCTACCCACGGCGTCGATGACGCACTCCAGGGTCGGTGCATCGGTCACTCGCAGGTCGCGGTGATAGCGCGGAGCCAGGCCGCGCGCGGCCAGGCGCGCCTCGATCTGCGGACGCGAACCGTGCACCAGCACCAGGCGCGCACCGAGGCTGTGGAGAAGGACCAGGTCGTGGACGATATTGCCGAAATTGGGATGCTCCACCCCTTCGCCGGGGAGCATGACCACGAAGGTGCGGTCCCGGTGCGAGTTGATGTAGGGCGAAGCGTGACGTAACCAGTTGACGTAGTCGGGCATGGTGGGGAAAGCCTGTCGTTTCGTGAGCGAGAGCAAAGCGTGAGCGGCCGGGACGGCCCGAAGGGCGCCGTTATCGTCGTCGCAGCAACATCGACAGGCTTCTCCTCACTTTCTGGTTAACGAGACGGATGGATCACGCGCGAGTTTAAACCCTCGGCGGCCCCCCGGCCGCGGGATTCGACCATGGTACGGGGCCTGGGGCCGGAACCAACCGTTTTACCACTATTTTTGAAAAAAACTATCCGAAAACCCCGGTTAACTCGCACAGCGCTTTTTCGCTAGGCTGCCTCGTTCGCCGTGCCGTCCGGCGCGCAACCACGCGAACGAGGAAAATTCATGAGCGAATACTTCCATCACGTCCTGATCGGACTGCTCGCCGTGCTTCCGGTGGCCAACCCGCTGACCAGCGTCTCGCTACTGCTCGGCCTCGGCGGCAGCCTGCCGCCGGCGGAGCGCAACCGGCAGATATTCAAGGCCAGCCTCTACGTGGCGCTGATCATGCTGGTCAGCTTCTACGGCGGCAGCCTGGTGATGCAGGTGTTCGGCATCTCCATTCCCGGCCTGCGCATCGCCGGCGGGCTGATCGTCGCCTATATCGGTTTCACCATGCTGTTCCCCGCCACCACGCCGGACGAGACCGAAGTCCAGCACGACCTGCTGTCGGACGAGGAAAAGATCACCCCGCACTTCCGCGACCTGTCCTTCGTTCCGCTGGCCCTGCCGGGTACCGCGGGGCCGGGAACCATCGCCCTGGTGGTCAGCTCGGCGTCGACGCTGCAATCCACCTACGGAAGCATTCCGCTGTTCATCCACCTCGCGGCGATCACCGTCACCCTGCTCACCGCGCTGATCTTCTGGATCGCCCTGCAAAGCTCCGGGCGCATCATGAAGTTCCTCGGCGAATCCGGGATCGACGCCATCTCGCGAGTGGTCGGCTTCCTGCTGGTGGCGATGGGCGTGCAGTTCGTCATCAACGGCGGCTTCGAGCTGGTCGCCGGCCACGCCGCGCTTCAGTCGGCGGCGGGCGTCAGGCAGTAATGCTGGATCAGCCGGCGCAGCACGCCGACCATCGGTTCGATACGCGCCAGTTCGAGGTGCTCGTCGGGCTGGTGGGCACAGGCGATGTCGCCGGCACCGAGGACCAGGGTCTCGCTGCCCAGGCGCTGGAAGTACGGCGCCTCGGTACCGAACGCCACGGCCTCGGCGCGATGCCCGGTCAGGCGTTCGGCGACGCGTACCAGTTCGCTGTCCTGCGCCTGTTCGAACGGCGGCACGGCAGGGAACAGCGGCTGGTAGTCGATGCTCACCTGGTGCCGTTCGGCCAGCGGCCGCAGGCGCTGGCGGATCGCCTCGCGCAACTGCTCAGGCTGCATGCCGGGTAGCGGGCGCAGGTCGAATTCCAGCGAACACTGGCCGCAGATGCGGTTGGGATTGTCGCCACCGTGGATGCAACCGAAGTTCAGGGTCGGCTGGGGCACGCTGAACTGCGGGTTGTTCCAGGCCCGCTGCCATTCCCCGCGCAGCGCCATCAGCTCGCCGATGGTCGCGTGCATGGCCTCCAGGGCGCTACGGCCGAGGTTCGGATCGGACGAATGGCCGCTCTGCCCGAGAATCTCGATGCGCTCCATCATCACCCCCTTGTGCAGGCGGATCGGCCGCAGGTTGGTCGGCTCGCCGATCACCGTGGCGCGACCCAGCGGTCGCCCGCTTTCGGCGAGGGCACGGGCGCCGGCCATCGAGCTTTCCTCGTCGCAGGTGGCGAGGATCATCAGCGGCTGGCGGAACGGCTGGTCGAGCAGCGGCAGCAAGGCCTCGATGGCCAGCGGGAAGAAGCCCTTCATGTCGCAACTGCCGAGGCCGTACCAGCGGCCGTCGCGCTCGTCCAGGCGCAGCGGATCGCTGCTCCACAGCGCTTCGTCGTAGGGCACGGTATCGGTGTGGCCGGCCAGCACCAGCCCGCCGGGACCGCTGCCGTAGCTGGCCAGCAGGTTGAACTTGCCCGGCGAGACTTCCCGGATCTCGCAGCGGAAGCCTAGATCGCCCAGCCAGGAGGCCAGCAGGTCGACCACCGGGCGGTTGGTCTGGTCCAGCTCGGGCTGGGTGCAACTGACGGAAGACGCGGCGATCAGCGCGCCGAACTGGTCTTTCAGAGACGGCAACGGCATGGGACTCTCCACACGGATCGAGCCCCATCATGGCCTATCGCGACAGTGGATAAAACCGTCCGTTCCGGTTCCGCCTGCGCCAGCCGACGAAGATCGCGCTCAGGCGCCGAACAGCGCGCGCAGGACCAGGAAGAACAGGATCGCCAGCACCGCGCCGGCCGGCAGGGTCACTACCCAGGACAGGAAGATCGAGCCGATCACCCGCAGGTTGAGCGCGCCTATGCCGCGCGCCATGCCGATGCCGAGCACCGCGCCGACCAGGGTATGGGTGGTGGATACCGGCAGGCCGATGGCCGAGGCGCCAACCACCGTGGAGGCGGTCGCCAGCTCGGCGGCGAAGCCGCGGCTGGGGGTCAGCTCGGTGATCTCCCGGCCGATGGTGGCGATCACCCGGTAGCCATAGGTAGCCAGGCCGATGACGATGCCCACCGCGCCCAGCAGCAGTACCCAGGACGGCACCGGCGAACGGCTCACCAGATCCAGGTCGCCGCCGGCCTGGACCACCGCGACGACCGCCGCCACCGGGCCGATGGCGTTGGCCACGTCGTTGGCACCATGGGCGAAAGCCATGGAGCAGGCGGTGAAGATCATCAGCACCGCGAAGACCCGCTCGACGCTGGCGAAGCCGCCACGCGGATCGGCTCCGCCAGTGGGTCGGATGCGCAACAGCAGGACGATGCCCAGGCCCATCACCAGGCCGCCGGCGAGCAACGCCAGGCCCAGCGTCTGGAGGCCGGAAAGCTCCAGGCCGACATGCTTCAGGCCCTTGCCGACGGTCATCAGC
The DNA here is from genome assembly GCF_056110345.1 of Pseudomonas sp. TZ252. Taxonomy (NCBI): domain Bacteria; kingdom Pseudomonadati; phylum Pseudomonadota; class Gammaproteobacteria; order Pseudomonadales; family Pseudomonadaceae; genus Pseudomonas; species Pseudomonas sp. TZ252. The sequence goes on from NZ_CM148566.1 coordinate 2,045,770, forward strand.
GCGACCATGAAGCCCGCCAGGAACATGTACAGCGGCACGTAGCGGCGCGCGCTGCGGAACGGGTCCTCGGCATGCAGTACCAGCCACTGCACGCTCCTGAACAGGGCGAAGGCGAGCAGCCCGGACAGCACCGGCGTCACCACCCAACTGGCGACGATCGGGCCGATCGCGCCCCAGTGCACCGCGTGCACCGAGACACCGACCGAGGCGAAGCCGATGATCGCGCCGACGATGGAGTGGGTGGTCGACACCGGCCAGCCCTTGATCGTCGCCAGCAACAGCCAGACCCCGGCGGCCAGCAAGGCCGAGAGCATGCCGAAGACCAGCAGGTCGGGGGTCATGTACTGCGGGTCGACGATGCCGCTCCTGATCGTTTCGGTGACCTCGCCGCCGGCGAAGTAGGCACCGCAGAACTCGAAGACCATCGCCACCAGGATCGCCTGGCGGATGGTCAGCGCCCGTGAGCCCACCGAGGTGCCCATGGCGTTGGCGACGTCGTTGGCGCCGACGCCCCAGGCCATGAAGAAACCGAACAGGCAGGCGAGTACGAGGAAGGCGAAGCCGTGGTCGGCGATCAGGGACATGGGCGGGGATCCGTATGCGGGCAGAAGGCGGAAAGAAACCTGGCGCTCAACGCGCCAGCAATTGCTCCAGGCGGTTGCCGACCCGCTGGGCGCGGTCGGCGACATCGCCGATCCATTCGATGATCTGGTAGAGGAACATCACGTCCACCGGCGGCAGCTCGCTTTCCAGGCGGAACAGCTCGCGGCGCACCTCGACCTGGATGCGGTCGGTGTCGTTCTCGATCGCCTCGAGTTCCTCCACCATGCTCTCCACCAGACTGGTCTCGCGCCCGCCGAAGCCGGTCTCGAGCAGTTCGTTGAGTTCGTTGACTACCCGCAACGCCTGGGCGCTGGCGTCCACCGAGCGCTGCACGTAGGCGAGCATCTGGCCCTGCAGCGGCAGCGGGATGCGCATGCGCCGGCCCAGCATCAGCCCGGCGATGTCCTTGGCGCGATTGGCGACTTTGTCCTGTACACTGAGCAGCTCCAACAGATCGGAGCGCGGCACCGGAAGGAACAGGCTCTTGGGCAGGTGCATCCGGACGTTCTTCTTCAGCCGATCGGCTTCCTGCTCCAGTCGCACCATGTCCTGCTGAACCTGTTCGACCTGCGCCCAGTCCTCGGCGATCACCGCGCGGAAGAACGGCAACAGGCCGGCCGCGCATTCGTGGGCCTTGGCGATGTGCTGCTGCATCGACCCGATCGGCGAACGGCCGAACAGGCTGATGAACGGATTGGTCGGCATGGAACGCCTCCCTGGTGGAAATGCCGAAAAGTATAGGCCACCCACCCCGCGCGCCTTTGATCTGGAACACCTTCACCCGCGGACGCCTGGCGTCCCGAGCCGGACATCGCCCCATGCAGAAAGAAACCGAAATCAAACTCCGCGTCAGCCGCGCCACCCTGGAAGCCTTGCAGGAGCACCCGTTGCTGAAGAAGCGCAACAAATCGGGCTGGGAGCGCCGCGAACTGTACAACCAGTACTACGACACCCCCGGCCGCGAGCTGGCCCGGGCCAAGGTCGCGCTGCGCATGCGCCGCGACGGCGAGCAGTACATCCAGACGCTGAAAAGCCGCGGGCAGAGCGTGGCCGGGTTGTCCGAACGCAACGAGTGGGACTGGTACCTGGAAAAGAACAAGCTCGACCTGAAGAAACTCGACGACAAGTGCTGGCCGGCGGCCCTCAAGGATCTCGACAAGAAGCAGCTCAAGCCGATCTTCAGCACCGACTTCGTCCGCCAGCGCGCCGAGATCGCCTGGGGCCGCGGCAAGGCCAGGGTAGTCGTGGAGGCGGCGCTCGACCTGGGCAAGGTGGTCGCCGGCGACAACCAGGAGGAAATCTGCGAACTGGAGCTGGAACTGCGCCAGGGCGATGCCGCCGCGCTGCTGGAGCTGGCCGCGGAACTGGCCGCCGACCTGCCGCTGATGCCCTGCGACATCAGCAAGGCCGAGCGCGGCTACCGCCTGTTCGACCCGAACAGCTACGAGGTCGATCCCCCGGCCCAGAAACTGCTGGCGGAAACCCCGCTGGACGGTGCCTTCGCCGCCATCGCCTGGTACCTGCTCGGCAGCAGCCAGCGACTGGCCGAACAGTATCGCTTCAACGGCCACTGGCGCCTGCTGGAGGACTGGCTGCAACACCTGCAGGACCTGCGTACCCTGCTCGGCAGCCTCGGCCAGGCGGTGCCACGCGCCAGCAGTCGCGAGCTGCGCGAAGCGCTGGACGCTCTCCTCGCCGACTGGGCGCCGCGCATCGAGCGCGGCCGTGACGACGAGACGCTACGCCAGCAGGCGCCGCAACTGTTCCGCGGCGAACTCGACGAGACCCGCTGGGGCCTGTTCTCCCTGAATGCCTCGCGCTGGCTGCTGGCCAAGGCCTGGACCGAGTCGCGCAACGAGCGCGGCAACCGCCAGGGCTCTGCCGCGCTGGGCAAGTGGCTGCTGCGCAGCCTTGCCGAAGAAGCCCAGGCCACGCCGCTGGCGCGCGCCCACCAGCATCCCGAGCTGCTCCCCGACCAAGCGCCGCGCCTGCAGCGCATGCTTACCTGGTTGCGCCTGGCGCGCGGCGTGCTCGACCTGCCGGAAGCCGACCGCCTCTACGGCGAACTGGCCAAGTTGCTGGAGCTGCTGCGGCAACCTGTCGATGCCGAGCGCCTGGCTGCCCGCGCCACGCAGGCCCATACTGTGCTGACGCTCAAACCCTGGAAGGCGCTGATGAAATAAGCTTCGCCGCTACCGCCATCATCCGAAGGGAGTCTGCATGTCCGTGTTCGCCACCGCCGCCCAGGACCGCCTGCTGGACCTCGGCGACCTGCTCCGCGAGCTGGTCGCTCAGGGCCGGGTCGGGCAGGAGCAGGCCGAACAGTGCCTGGCGATCCGCCGCAGCGCGGTGCGCAACCAGCAGCATCCGCTGGAGTTCCTCGCCGCGCAGCAGGTCGAGGATCTCAAGCGCCCCGGACGCAAGCTCGACCTGGAGACCCTCACCCAGTGGCTGGCCGAGTACGCCGGCCAGCCCTACCTGCGCATCGACCCGCTGAAGATCGACGTCGCCGCGGTGACTCCGCTGATGTCCTACGCCTTCGCCCAGCGCCATGGCATCCTCGCCGTCGCGCTGAGTCCGGAGGAAGTCACCATCGCCAGCGCCCAGCCCTTCGTACAGGGCTGGGAAAGCAACCTGGTGCATGTGCTCAAGCGACCGATCAAGCGGGTGGTGGCGAACCCGGCGGACATCCAGCGCTACACCGTCGAGTTCTTCCGCCTGGCCCGCTCGGTCAGCGGCGCCACCTCGCCGGACCAGAAGATCAGCGGCGTCGGCAACTTCGAACAGTTGCTCAACCTCGGCGCCGCCGACCAGGAGCCGGACGCCAACGACGCGCACATCGTCACCATCGTCGACTGGCTGTTCCAGTACGCCTTCCAGCAGCGCGCCAGCGACATCCACATCGAGCCGCGCCGCGAGCAGGGCACCGTGCGCTTCCGTATCGACGGCGTGCTGCACAACGTCTACCAGTTCCCGCCGCAGGTGACCATGGCGGTGGTCAGCCGCCTGAAGTCGCTGGGACGGATGAACGTGGCGGAGAAACGCAAGCCGCAGGACGGCCGGGTCAAGACCAAGACCCCGGACGGCGCCGAGGTGGAGCTGCGCCTGTCGACCCTGCCCACCGCCTTCGGCGAGAAGATGGTGATGCGCATCTTCGACCCCGAGGTGCTGCTCAAGAGCTTCGACCAGCTCGGCTTCTCCGCCGACGACCTGCGCCGCTGGCAGAGCATGACCAGCCAGCCCAACGGCATCATCCTGGTCACCGGCCCCACCGGCTCGGGCAAGACCACCACGCTCTACACCACGCTCAAGCAACTGGCCACCGATGAGGTGAACGTCTGCACCATCGAGGACCCGATCGAGATGATCGAGCCCTCGTTCAACCAGATGCAGGTCCAGCACAACATCGACCTGACCTTCGCCAGCGGCGTACGCGCCCTGCTGCGGCAGGACCCGGACATCATCATGGTCGGCGAGATCCGCGACCTGGAGACCGCCGAGATGGCGATCCAGGCGGCGCTCACCGGGCACCTGGTGCTCTCCACCCTGCACACCAACGACTCCCCCACGGCGATCACCCGCCTGCTCGAACTGGGCGTACCCTACTACCTGATCCGCGCCACGGTGCTAGGGGTCATGGCCCAGCGCCTGGTGCGCACGCTCTGCCCGCACTGCAAGGCGCCGATGCAACTGGCGGACAGCGACTGGCACGAACTGACCCGCCCCTGGAGCGCCCCGCCGCCCAGCGGCGCGCACCAGGCCGTGGGTTGCCTGGAGTGCCGCGACACCGGCTATCGCGGGCGCGCCGGCGTCTATGAAATCATGCTGCTCAGCGATAGCCTGAAAGAACTGATCACCGCCGACACCGACCTGGTCGCCCTGCGCCGCCAGGCGTACAAGGAAGGCACCCGCAGCCTGCGCCTGTCCGGCGCGCAGAAGGTCGCCGCAGGTATCAGTACGCTGGAGGAAGTACTGCGGGTGACCCCGCAGAGCGAACAGAAGTAGCGGCACATCCCGTCGGCGGAGTTCCGACGGTTGCACGGCACAACGCCGGACGGGCCTGCCAGGCCCACAGACAAGGATGTAGACGATGACGAGCGTTCCCCCCGCCGTCCCCGCGCCGACGCTCCCCAGCCGCGGCGCACCGCACCTGCGGCGAGCCGCGAGCGGCGTCCCTGGCTCGATGTGGCTCGGCCGGCCGCCGAGCCGGCGCTGAGGGCCGGCCGATGGAAATCCTGCTGCTACGCCTGGACTTCTGGGACTGGCTGGCCTTCGGTACCGTCCTCCTGCTCCTGGAAATCTTCGGTGCCGGCGGCTATCTGCTGCGGGTCGGCCTCACCGCCGCTTGTGTCGGTGCGCTCGGCGCGCTCCTGCCGGGACTGGCCTGGCCTTGGCAGGTAGGGCTGTTCGTCCTGCTCTCCGGGCTGGTCGCCGCCTTGCATCGACGCCGTCGCCGCAAGGCCGGTAGCGTCGAGGAAACGCCAGGGTTGCAGCGACGCGGCGACGACCTGTTCGGCCGCACCTTTCCCTTGCACCGGGCGATCGTCGGCGGGCTCGGCGAGCTGCGCGTCGAGGACGCGTTGTGGTTGGTCAGCGGTCCCGACCTGCCGCGCGGCGCCCTGGTCCGGGTCACCGGCCAGGACGGCGCCCTGCTGCACGTCGAGCCTGCCGTTCCCTGAATCGCTGTAGCTCCCGGCCGGCGGGGGCTGTACGGCAGCGGAAAAAGCGACCGGACGGTCATCCCCGCTGGAACTCCGGGACGGCAAACGCGATCTGATGTAACACGCAGCCCCCTATCAGGAGTTCCCCCATGCGTTCCGTCAAACTCGCCGCCGCCACCCTGGTCATCGCCGCCCTGCCGCTGGGCTCGGCCATGGCCGATACCTTCTGGCGCAACATCATTTCCTCGGGTGCCACCACGGCCTCCACCTACCTGACCTTCCGCCACGACCACAAGCTGATCGTCGCCGCGCAGGACGACGCCGGCAGCTACATCGCCAGCGACGGCGCGATCCGCGGGCCGTACCTGGAAGCCGCCCTGCAGAAGCTGCGCAACGACAACCCGGACCTGCAGGCCAGCGACATGGAACTGGCCAGCGCGATCCTCGCCGGCGGCGAGCAGTCCGCCGTCCAGCAGTAGGCCCCGGCGACCTCGTCTCCGCCCGGAGGCGAGGTCACTCGCGGTAGTCGTCCAGCGGCACGCAGGCGCAGAACAGGTTGCGGTCGCCATAGACGTTGTCCACCCGGTTAACCGCCGGCCAGTACTTGAACGCCCGCGCATGTTCGCTCGGGGTCACCGCCTCGGCGATCTCGTAGGGTCTCTGCCAGATCCCGGTGACGTCGGCCAGGGTATGCGGCGCCCGTTTCAGCGGGTTGTCCTCCGCCGGCCAGGCGCCGCTCTCCACCTTGCCGATCTCGGCCCTGATGCTCAGCATCGCCTCGACGAAGCGATCCAGCTCCGCCTTCGACTCGCTCTCGGTCGGCTCCACCATCAGCGTGCCCGGCACCGGGAAGGACATGGTCGGGGCGTGGAAGCCGTAGTCCATCAGGCGCTTGGCCACGTCTTCCTCGGTTATCCCGGTCTGCGCCTTGAGCGGTCGCAGGTCGAGGATGCATTCGTGGGCGACGCGCTCGTTGCGCCCGCGGTAGAGCACCGGGAACGCCCCGTCCAGGCGGTTCGCCAGGTAGTTGGCGGAGAGGATCGCCACCTCGCTGGCGTCGGCCAGCTGCGGGCCCATCATGGCGATGTACATCCAACTGATCGGCAGGATGCTGGCGCTGCCCCAGGGCGCCGCGCTGACCGCGTCGTTCAGCGGGTTCGGCCCTTCGACGCGGATCACCGGATGGTTGGCGACGAACGGCGCCAGGTGCCGCTTGACCCCGATCGGCCCCATGCCCGGCCCGCCACCACCATGGGGGATGCAGAAGGTCTTGTGCAGGTTCATGTGCGAGACGTCCGCGCCGATGTCCGCCGGTCGCGCCAGGCCGACCTGGGCGTTGAGGTTGGCGCCGTCCATGTAGACCTGGCCGCCGTGGCGGTGGACCACTTCGCAGATCTCGCCTATCCCCTCTTCGTAGACGCCGTGGGTCGAGGGATAGGTGATCATCAGGCAGGACAGCCGGTCGCCCGCCTCGGCCGCCTTGAGGCGCAGGTCGTCGAGGTCGACGTTGCCGCGGGGATCGCACTCGACGATCACCACCCGCATGCTGGCCATGATCGCCGAGGCCGGGTTGGTGCCATGCGCCGATGCGGGGATCAGGCAGATGTCGCGCTGGCTATCGCCGCGGCTCTGGTGGTAGCGGCGGATCGCCAGCAACCCGGCATATTCGCCCTGTGCTCCCGAGTTCGGCTGCATGCAGATGGCGTCGAAGCCGGTGATCGCCCGCAGCCAGGCTTCCAGTTCGTCGATCATCCGGCGATAGCCCTCGGCCTGCTCGCGCGGCACGAACGGATGCAGTTCGGCGAATTCCGGCCAGGTGATGGGGATCATTTCGCTGCTGGCGTTGAGCTTCATGGTGCAGGAGCCGAGCGGGATCATCGCCTGGTTCAGCGCCAGGTCCTTGCCTTCCAGCTGGCGCAGGTAGCGAAGCATCTCGGTCTCGCTGTGGTGGGCGTTGAACACCGGATGCTGCAGGTAGGCCGAAGTGCGTTGCAGGACCGCCGGGATGCCGTCGGCCACCGCCCCGCCATCCAGGTGCGCGACATCCAGCCCGTGGCCGGCGCCGAGGAAGATCTCGAACAGGGTCGCCAGGGTCGCCGCGTCACAGGTTTCGTCGAGGCTCAGGGCCAGCCGCCGGTCGTCGACCACGCGCAGGTTGACCCGTGCCGCCCGCGCCCGTTCGAGGATCGCCGCCTGACGCTCGCCGACCTCGTAGGTCAGGGTGTCGAAGAAGTGCCGGTTGAGCCGCCGCAGTCCCTTGCTTTCCAGGCCCGCCGCCAGCAGCGCGGTCAGGCGCTGGACGCGTTGGGCGATGCGTTTCAGCTCCTGTGGCCCATGGTAGACGGCATACAGCGAAGCAATGTTGGCCAGCAGCACCTGGGCGGTGCAGATGTTCGAGTTGGCCTTTTCCCGACGGATGTGCTGCTCGCGGGTTTGCAGGGCCATGCGCAACGCCGGGTTGCCGCGGGCGTCGCGGGAAACGCCGATGATCCGCCCCGGCATTGCCCGCTTGTACCCTTCGCGGGTGGCGAAGAACGCCGCGTGCGGCCCGCCGTAGCCCATCGGTACGCCAAAGCGCTGGGCGCTGCCGAGCACCACGTCGGCACCGAGTTCCCCCGGCGGGGTCAGCAACAACAGGGCGAGCAGGTCGCTGGCGACGCAAGCCAGCGCCTGTTGGCCGTGCAACGCCTCGATAAGCGGGCGCAGGTCGCGGATCTCGCCGCGACTGTCCGGGTATTGCAGCAAGGCGCCGAACACCGCGTGGGCGGCAAGATTGTCCGGCTCGTCGACGACCAGCTCGAAACCGAACGCCTCGGCGCGGGTACGCAACACCGAAACGGTCTGCGGATGGCAATGCGCATCGACGAAGAACCGGTTGCTCCTGGCCTTTGCCACCCGCCTGGCCAGGGCCATGGCCTCGGCGGCGGCGGTGGCTTCGTCGAGCAGCGAGGCGCTGGCCAGGTCGAGTCCGGTGAGGTCGATGGTCAGTTGCTGGAAATTCAGCAGCGCTTCCAGGCGGCCCTGGGCGATTTCCGGCTGGTAGGGCGTATAGGCGGTGTACCAGCCGGGATTCTCCAGCACGTTGCGGAGGATCACCGACGGCGTCACGGTGCCGTAGTAGCCCATGCCGATCAGGCTGGTCCAGCGCTGGTTGAGCCCGGCGTAGCCGCGCAGGCGCGCCAGGGCGGCCTGTTCGTCGAGCGCGGCGGGCAGTTCCAGCGGCCGGTTGAGGCGGATCGCCGGCGGCACCGTCTGCACGATCAGTTCGGCGCGAGTGGAAACTCCGAGGAAGTCCAGCATGGCCTGCTGTTCCGCAGGATCGGGGCCGAGGTGGCGGCGCAGGAAGGCATCGGCGGGCTGGAGCTGGGCGAGGGACGGCGTCTGCGACATGGCTTCGGTCTCGTTGGGGGCGGCATCGCCCTGCCAGCGATCGTCGCCGAACGGATATCGAATGAGAAAGCAACGACGGCGAAAACGCATTTCGCCGCTGCAAAAAGAACAAAACCTCGAATGATCGAGGCCTTGTCCAAGGATAGCGGGTTTTGTCGCGACTACGCGGCGGCTCAGCCTTCCGCGTCGACGGCGGCCTGGTAGCCAGCGGCATCGAGCAGCTTGTCCAGCTCGGCCGGATTGCTCGGCTTGAGCTTGAAGAACCAGGACGCGTACGGGTCGTTGTTGACGTCTTCCGGGGTGTCGGCCAGGGCTTCGTTGATGGCGATGACTTCGCCGCCGATCGGCGAATAGATGTCGGAGGCGGCCTTCACCGACTCGACCACGCCCGCTTCCTGCCCGGCGGCGAGGGTCTTGCCCAGCTCCGGCAGCTCGATGAAGACCACATCGCCAAGGGCTTCCTGGGCATGGTCGGAAATGCCCACGGTAACGCTGCCGTCGGCTTCCAGGCGAGCCCATTCGTGGCTCTGGGCGTAACGCAGTTCGGCGGGAATATTGCTCATCTTGTTTTCCTCGAAGTCGGGGGCGACGGCGGTCGCCATTGCCAGGTTAGATCAGGGGCTTGCCGTGACGCACGAAACTGGGCTGGACCACCCGTACCGGGTACCACTTGCCGCGGATTTCCACCTCGGCGCGGTCGCCGGTGGCGGCCGGCACGCGGGCCAGCGCGATGGACTTGTTCAGGGTAGGCGAAAAGCTGCCGCTGGTGATCTCCCCCTCACCAATGCCAGCTACCCGCACCACCTGGTGGGCGCGCAGCACGCCGCGCTCCTCCAGAACCAGGCCGACCAGCTTCGGCTGGTCGCCGGCGGACTTCTGCGCTTCCAGCGCGCGGCGGCCGACGAAGTCCCGCGCAACCGGCTCCCAGGCTACGGTCCAGCCCATGTTGGCGGCAAGCGGGGAAACGCTTTCGTCCATGTCCTGGCCGTAGAGATTGAGCCCGGCCTCCAGGCGCAGCGTATCGCGCGCACCCAGGCCCGCCGGGGAGATCCCGGCGCCAACCAGCTCGTTGAGGAAACCCGGCGCCTCGGCGGCCGGCAGCATGATTTCCAGGCCGTCCTCGCCGGTGTAGCCGGTGCGGGCGATGAACCAGTCGCCCTCGGCACGGCCCTGGAACGGCTTGAGTTCGCGTATCAGCGCGGCGCGTGCCGGGGACACCAGTTCGGAGCTGTGCACGCGGGCGTTGGGGCCCTGGATGGCGAGCATCGCCAGGTCGCCGCGTTCCTGCAGGTCGACCTTGAAGCCGGCGGCCTGCGCCTGCATCCAGGCGATGTCCTTGTCGCGGGTGGAAGCATTGACCACCACCCGGTAGCCGTGCTCGGTCAGGTAGACGATCAGGTCGTCGACCACCCCGCCCTCTTCGTTGAGCATCGCGCTGTAGAGCGCCTTGCCGGTTTCGCCGAGACGCGCCACGTCGTTCGCCAGGAGATGCTGCAGATAGGCCGTGGCCTGCTCGCCGGCGACGTCGACCACGGTCATGTGGGACACGTCGAAGACGCCGCAGTCACGCCGAACCTGATGGTGCTCCTCGACCTGCGAACCGTAGTGCAGCGGCATGTCCCAACCGCCGAAATCGACCATCTTGGCGCCGAGCGCGACGTGCAGCTCGTAAAGCGGGGTGCGCAATCCCATGGGTATTCTCCTTCCGGGCGTAGCGGGTGCCGTCGGCAGGGACCGCCGGCACGAAATCGCGCGCATTGTAGCCGCAAGCCCCGGAGCAGGACACCATGGAAGCGTGCCGCGATCCGTGCATAGACCCTACGACCTGCATGGATACTGGGCTCAGCGATCTGAATGATGGGCAGAACGACGAATCAACCCGACCACCGGTAGCAGGCCGACCAGCACCAGGGTCAGGGCCGGCAGCGAGGCGCGCGCCCATTCGCCCTCGCTGGTCATCTCGAAGATCCGTACGGCCAGGGTGTCCCAACCGAAGGGACGCATCAGCAGGGTCGCCGGCATCTCCTTGAGCACGTCGACGAAGACCAGCAGCGCGGCGCTCAGCGAGGCCGGCAGCAACAGCGGCAGGTAGACCCGCAGGAACAGCAGCGGGCCGCCCACGCCGAGGCTGCGCGAAGCTTCCGGCAGCGACGGGCGGATCCGCGCCAGCCCGCTTTCCAGCGGCCCGTAGGCCACCGCCATGAAACGGATCAGGTAGGCCAGCAGCAGGGCGAACAGACTGCCCAGCAGCAGCGGCTTGCCGGCGCCGCCGAGGGCGCTGGAAAGCGGGATCACCCAGTGATTGTCCAGCCAGCTGAAGGCCAGCATGATCGAAACCGCCAGGACCGAGCCCGGCAGCGCATAACCGAGGTTGCCCAGGCCCACCGCGCCGCGGATAGCGCGGGTCGGCGCCAGGCGCACGGCGAAGGCCAGCAGCAGGGCCACGGCGACCGTCGCCAGCGCGGCGATGCCGCCCAGCGTCAGGGTATGGCCGATCAGGTCCCAGTAGCGCTCGTCGAGGTCGAAACGGCCCTGGCGCCAGAACCAGACAACCAGTTGCGCCACGGGAATCACGAAGGCGCAGAGGAACACCAGCCCGCACCAGGCGCTCGCCGCCAGCGCCCTGGCGCCGCGCAGGCGGTACAGCGGCGCGCCGCGCGGACGCTCGCTGGCGGCCTTGGCTCGGCCTCGCGTGTGGCGCTCGCCGAGCAGCACCAGGCATACCCCGAGCAACAACAGGCTGGCCAGCTGGGCGGCGCTGGAGAGGCTGTAGAAGCCGTACCAGGTCTTGTAGATGGCGGTGGTGAAGGTGTCGAAGTTGAACACCGATACCGCGCCGAAGTCGGCCAGGGTTTCCATCACCGCCAGCGCCAGGCCGGCGCCGATCGCCGGCCGCGCCATCGGCAGGGCGACCCGCAGGAACGCCTGCCAGGGCGACAGGCCGAGAACCCGCGCGGCTTCCATCAGGCCCTTGCCCTGGGCGATGAAGGCGCTGCGCGCGAGCAGGTAGACATAGGGATAGAACACCAGCACCAGGACCAGGATCACCCCGCCGGTGGAGCGTACGCGCGGCAACCGCAGGCCGCTGCCGAACCACTCGCGCAGCAGGCTCTGCACCGGTCCGGCGAAATCCAGCAGGCCGACGAAGACGAACGCCAGGACGTAGGCCGGGATCGCGAACGGCAACATCAGCGCCCAGTCCAGCCAGCGCCGCCCGGGGAATTCGCAGAGGCTGGTGAGCCAGGCCAGGCTGACCCCGAGCAGAGTCACGCCGATGCCGACGCCGAGCACCAGGGTCAGGGTGTTGCCGAGCAGGCGCGGCAACTGGGTATCCCACAGGTGGCTCCAGATTTCCCGGTCGATCTCCAGCCAGCTCAGCAGCAGCACGCTGAGCGGCAGCAGCACCAGCGCGGCAACGGTGAAGGTGATGGGGTACCAGCGGCGGGGAGCGGGATGGGCCACGAAATCCTCGGTGCGGAACGAACGACGCCCCGCTCGGACGAGCCGGGGCGTCGAGTATAACCGGCGGTCAGTTCCAGCCGGCGCGGTCCATCAGGCGAATCGCCTCGGCCTGGCGCTTGCCGGCAACTTCCACCGGGATGCTGTCGGCCTTGAAGCTGCCCCAGCTGGCGACTTCGGCTGACGGCGCGACCTGCGGGTTGGCCGGGAATTCCTGGTTGATCCCGGCGAACAGCGCCTGGGCGTCGGGCCCGGTCATCCATTCCACCAGCGCCTTGGCTGCCTCGGGATGCGGCGCGTGGCGAGTCAGGCCGATGCCCGACAGGTTGACGTGGACGCCGCGGTCGGCCTGGTTCGGCCAGAACAGCTTGACCCGCAGGTTCGGGTTCTGCTTGTGCAGGCGCCCGTAGTAGTAGGTATTGACGATGCCGACGTCGCACTGGCCGGCGTCCACCGCCTGGATCACCGCGTTGTCGTCGGCGAATACGTCGGTGGCCAGGTTGTTCACCCAGCCCTGGAGGATTTCCTCGGTCTTCTGCGCCCCGTGGGTCTCGATCAGGGTCCCGGTCAGCGACTGGTTGTAGACCTTCTTCGCCGTGCGCAGGCACAGGCGGCCTTCCCATTGCTTGTCGGCCAGGGCTTCGTAGGTGCTCAGCTCTTCCGGCTTGACCCGCTCGGTGGAGTAGACGATGGTCCGCGCGCGCAGCGACAGTCCGGTCCAGCTATCGGTGCTGGAACGATACTGCGAGGGAATGTTCCGTTCGATGGTGGCCGACTTGAACGGTTGCAGCAGGCCCATCTGCTCGGCCTGCCAGAGGTTGCCGGCGTCCACGGTGAGCAGCAGGTCGGCCGGGGTGTTAGCGCCTTCGGCCTTGATCCGCGCCATCAGCGGCGCTTCCTTGTCGGTGATGAACTTGACCTTCACGCCGGTCTTGCTGGTGTAGGCATCGAACACCGGCTTGATCAGCTCGTCGATGCGCGAGGAATACACCACCACTTCGTCGGCGGCCTGGGCCAGGCCGGTGATGCCCAGGGCCAGGGCGGCGAGTAGAGCTTTGCTTGCCTGCATGAAGAACAGCCTCGTCAGCGGAACGTAGGCACGAATGATAAGAAATCTCGCTTGCGAACCCGCGCGACTAAATGTGTCGGGGTGTTTCGCCTGCGTCCAGGCCACCTAGGATGGCGAGGAACGCCTCCACCGCGGCGCTGCGGCCATGGCGGCGGGTGAAGACGAGGAAATCGGCCAGCGCCTCGGGCTCGGCCAGCGGGCGATAGACGACTCCGGCCCGGGCCAGCGCGGTGCTGCAACGCGGCACCAGGGCAACGCCCTGGCCGGCCGCGACCAGGGCGATGATCGAGGTGATCTGGCGTCCGGCCGGTCCCCTCGTCAGCGCCAGCCCGGCCTTCCGGTAGAGGCGCTCGATCAGTTCGTTGAGGCCGGAGCCGTAGTCCAGTGGAAACAGGATCAGCGGCCGATCACGCAGATCGTACAGGTCGATCCGCTCTTGCCGCGCCAGCGGATCGCCGTTGGGCACGGCCACCACCAGCGGCTCGCCGCCCAGGGCCAGCACCTCGATGCCGACCTGGCCTTCCGGCGGCGGCAGGCGCCCCAGCCCCACATCGATGCCGCCTTCGGCGATCTGCGCCCATTGCGCCGCCGAAGCGCCTTCGAGCAGCTCCAGTTGCACCTCCGGATGGCGCTCGCGGAACAGTCGGATCGCCTCGGTGAACAGGTCCGACAGGGCGATGGAGCTGGCGTAGCCGAGGGTCAGGTGGCCGGCCAGCCCCTGCGCCAGCTTGCGGGCGAAGCCGGCGGTGCGCTCCAGTTGGTCCAGCAGGGCGCGTGCGTAAGGCAGGAACAGGCTGCCCTCGGCGGTGAGGGTCACCGCCCGGCTGGAGCGGTCGAACAGGCGAAAGCCCAGCTCTTCCTCCAGCGCGGATATCTGCCGGGTCAAGGGCGGCTGCGCCATGTGCAGGCGCTGGGCGGCGCGGCCGAAATGCAGGGTTTCGGCAACGGCTGCGAAGCAGCGCAGGCGGCGTAGGTCGAGCATGCGGTTCCTCGGTATCGATCGGTCCTGAATCGGTATTGGCCAGCCCGTCGGGAGCGCCCCTATAACAGGGGGTTTCTCGTCCAGGCAGAGCGTTCCATGAATTCGTCCCAGGGTTTCCCCCGCCTCGCGCTGTTTCTCTGCGGTTGCGCTGCGTTCCTCAATCTCTATACCACCCAGGGCATCTTCGACGAACTGGCGGCGAGCTTCCACATCAGCGCCCATCAATCGAACTGGAGCATCACCGCCACCACCCTGGCGGTGGCTCTCGCCGCGCCCTTCGTCGGCCGACTCAGCGGCGGCCGCGAGCGCAGCCGGGTGATCGCCTTCGCCGCCAGCCTGCTCTGCGTGCCCATGCTGCTGGCCGCCCATGCCGGCAGCTTCGCCGCCTTCCTGCTCTGGCGCTTCGCCGAAGGGATGCTGATTCCCCTGCTGTTCGCCAGCAGCGTGGCCTACATCGGCGAGCGCTGGAGCGGCGGCGCGGTCATCGAGCTGACCAGCCTCTATGTCGCCGGGACCATCCTCGGCGGCTTCGCCGGACGCTTCCTCACCGGCCTGCTGACCGAGGAGTGGGATTGGCGCGTCGCCTTCCGGATCCTCGCCGGGCTGACCCTGCTCATCGCTGTCGCCATCCGTGCGCTGCTCCCTGCCAATTCTGGCAGGCACGCGCCCGCACCGGGGAAACGCCCCTTAGTATCCCGTGAACTGTTCCGGGCTCCGCTGCTGTCGTCCTACGCGGTGGGGTTCTGTGTCCTCTTTTCCCAGGTCGCCATGTTCACCTATATCGGCATCCATCTCAGCCGTCCGCCGTACAGCCTGGACACCGCTCAGCTCGGCTCGATCTACGCGGTGTTCCTCCTCGCCCTGCTGGTGATTCCCGCCAGCGGCCGCCTGGCCCGCACCCGCCCGCACCGCCAGTTGCTGCTGGGCGCATCGCTGCTGGGCGTGTGCGGCTCGCTGCTGACCCTGGCGCCGGGCCTGCCGACGATTCTCGTCGGCCTGGCCCTCAGCGCCACCGGCGTGTTCCTCGCACAGTCCACGGTCAACGCCTTCACCGCCAGCAATGCCGGGACCGACAAGGCCGGTGCCGTCGGCCTCTACCTGACCTGCTACTACGCCGGTGGCAGCCTCGGCGCGGTGCTGCCGGCGCCATTCTGGGAGCGCTGGGGCTGGCCGGGCTGCCTGGGCCTGATCCTCCTGGCCCAGTTGCTGCCGTTGCTTCTGACCCGCTACGGCTGGTCCGCACCACCGGCCGAACGCGCGGCCCTGCGCGCGTCGCAAGGAAGACCGTAACCATCGCAAGAACAACAAGAACCGACAGGAGGTTAGCCATGAACCATGTCATCACCCCCCACAGCAAGCTGCTCGGCGTCATCGAGCCGGTCCTCAACGACATGCCCGCCGGAACCCTGCGCCACGCACTGTTCCGGGCCTTCTGGGACGAGACGGCGTCGTTGCTGGACATCGAGGACGCCTTCGCCCGGGTCACCGCCCGGCGCCAGGCGGTCGAGCCGCTGCGCAAGTTCTTCGCCAGCTGGTCGAAGACCAACAACTCGGCGGCCAGCGTTTCCGGACTGGCCAATCGCCTTACCCTGCTGGCCCGTTCGGAACAGGGTTCGGCAGCGGCAGACCAGCTCTATCGAGCCTGCGGCAGCCTGCAACGGATCACCGACGAAGACCTCGGCGCCCTCGGCAACACCGTGCATGCCGATCTTTTCTACACCATGGCCACCACCCTTTGCGGCGACGACCGCTGGCTGCTGCGCGAGAACTGCCTGCCTTCGGCGCAGGCGTTCAAGGACTGGACCGACCGCCAGCGCCTGCGCGAGCGCGACCTGATGCAGGGACTGCTGACCACGCTGGTACACGAGGTCTATACCCACGGCGAGGTGGAGTACATCCACCCGCTGTACAAGGAATGGTTCAGCCGCGACATGGGCGTACCCGCCGAACGCGCCCGCGCCACCGTGGCCTGGGTAACGGTGCACACCGGCGGCACCGAGAGCAATCACTTCGCCCACGCCACGGCGGCGGTGAACGCCTTCGTCGAGGCGATGGAAATCGAGGTGAACGAAGAAGCCGCGCGCAACCTGTTCGGGCTCTACCTGCGCAACAAGGCGCAGGTCATGCGTGACTGCGCGGCGCTGTTCTGAGGACTGGCGGCCCTCCCGTCAGGGGGGCCGCCCCGCTCAGACTCGTGCCAGCGACGGCAGGTCGCCGCTGAGGCCAAGCGCCTGGCGGACGAACAGCGCCTTCGCCTCGTGATGGCCGTCGACCAGGCGCAGGCCGGCGTTGCGCAGCCAGCGCAGCGGCAACCGGTCGGCCTGGAACAGGCGCTCGAAGCCTTCCATCGCCGTCATCATGCCCAGGTTGTGCGGCATCCGCCGCCGCTCGAAGCGACTCAGCACGCGTTCGTCGGCAAGCCGTTCGCCGCGCTCCAGGGCGTGCAACAGGACCTCGGACAGCACCGCCGCATCGAGGAAGCCCAGGTTCACGCCCTGTCCGGCCAGCGGGTGGATGGTGTGCGCAGCATCGCCGACCAGCGCCAGGCCCGGCTCGACGTAACGCTTGGCGTGCCGCTGGCGCAGCGGGATGCACAGGCGCCGGTCGGCATGCAGGATGGCGCCCAGGCGCTGTTCGAAGGCTTCGCCGAGGGCGGCGCGGAAGCCATCCTCGTCCAACGCCATCAGGCGTTCTGCCTGTTCCGGGGTGGTCGACCAGACGATCGAGCACCAGTGCTCGTCGCCGCGGTCCGGCAGGGGCAGGAAGGCCAGCGGACCGTCGTCGGTGAAGCGCTGCCAGGCGGTTGCGCGGTGCGCGTTCTCGCAGCGCACGCTGGTGACGATGGCGTGGTGCAGGTAATCCCATTCGCGGGTGGCGCAGCCGGCCAGGCGGCGTACCGCCGAGTTGGCGCCGTCGGCGGCGACCACCAGCGGCGCACGCAGCTGGCGACCGTCGGCCAGGGTCAGCAGCCAGTCGTCGCCGGAGTGGCGCATCTGTTCCAGGCGCGCATTGGCCAGCAGGCCGGTGGTGGAATCGTGCAGGCGTTCCAGCAGGGCGTCCTGCACCACCCGGTTCTCGACGATATGGCCGAGTACCTCGGCGTGCACGCTGGCGGCGCTGAAGCCGATCCGCCCGGTGCCGGAGCCATCCCACACCTGCATCTCGCGATAGGGCTCGGCGCGGCGCGCGACGATGCCGTCCCAGGCATGCAGGCGCTGGAGAATCCGCCGGCTGGCTTCGGACAGCGCGCTGACCCGCGGCTCGTAGGGCGCCTCCGGCTTGAACGGCGCCACGTCGAGCGAGCCGCCGTCCACCAGCAGCACCTCCAGGCCGCTGCCCTCCAGGGCCAGGGCCAGGGCGCTACCGACCATGCCGGCGCCGACGATGACCAGATCCGCGTGCATATCCTCGTTCTCCACTCGTGGGCCCTCTTCAGGCCGCGTTCCGCAGGCGCGGCTTGAGCCGCACGTACAGGGTTTTCTGAACCCGCGCCACCAGGGTGCCGGCGTCGTCGCGCACTTCGGCGTGCAGCCGGGGCAGGTACTTCTCGCCGCCGGCGGTCCGCTCGCGGACCTCGTCGAGCAGCTTCTGGTCGATGCTGAAATGCGCATGCACCGGGCCCTTGCCCGGGCTGACGAACTCGATGTTGGCCGCCTTGTCCCAGACCACGTAGTCGCGGCCCAGGTTCTCCATCAGCATCAGCATGAAGAACGGGTCGGTCATCGCGTAGAGGCTGCCGCCGAACTGGGTGCCTACATAGTTGCGATTGAGCCGGTTCAGGCCCATGCGCACCCGAACCTCGCGGAAATCGCCAGCGATGTGCCGCACACGGATGCCCGCCCCCAGGAAGGGCGGGTAGAGATTCATGGCGAAGCGCAGCAGGCGGGCCTTGCGCGCCCTCGACCAGACCGGCATGGCGCTACAGCGGCCGCGCGCCGAGGCCCATGGCCTGGCGGGCGAACCAGCGCTTGGCCGGCGGCAGCAGGTCGAGCCCGAGCAGGCCGAGGTTGCGCCCGGCGCCGAGCAGCGCGCGGTCGTTGGAGAACAGCCGGGTCACCCGGTCGGAGAAGCCGACGGTCATCTGCTGGTCCAGGCGCTGCCCATCGAGGTAGCGCTGCAGCACGGCGAACTCGCCCAGCGGCGCGTCGTCGTGGAGCAGGGCGTCGACCAGCGCCAGGGTGTCGCGCAACGACAGGTTGAAGCCCTGGCCGGCGATGGGGTGCAGACTGTGCGCAGCGTTGCCCAGCACCACCAGGTGCGGACGCACCTGCTCGCGGGCCTCGACCAGGTGCAAGGGGTAGCAGTGCCGTGCGCCGACCTGGCGGAAGGCGCCGAGGCGGTAGCCGAAGGCAGCCTGCAGCTCGCCGAGGAAGGCCGCGTCATCGAGGCCACGCAGGCGTTCGGCGTCCTTGCCTGGGCGGGTCCAGATCAGCGCGCAACGGTTATCCGGCAACGGCAGGAGGGCCATCGGACCGCTGGGGGTGAAGCGCTCGAAGGCCTGCCCGAGGTGCGCCTCGGAGGGCGATACGTTGGCGATCAGCGCAGTCTGCCGGTACGGCGTCTGCTCCACGGCGATGCCAAGTTGTTCGCGCAGCCCGGAACGACCGCCATCGGCGAGGATCGCCAGCTCGCAATCGAGTTGCGTCTCGTCGTCGAGGGTAAGCCGGTAACCGCCCTCCCGGGCTTCCAGGGTCTTCACTTCGGCCGGGCAGTGCCAGCGCACCACCTCGGGGTCGAGCGCCTTCCACAGGCACTGGCCGAGCCAGGCGTTCTCCACCACGTAGCCCAGCGCCGGCACGCCTTCCTCGATGGCGGTCAGGCGGGTGGCGCCGAAGCGGCCGCGGTCGGAAACATGGATATGCAGGATCGGCTCGGCGCGCTCGGCGATCGCCGGCCACAGGCCGAGTCGCTCGTAGATCTGCCGGCTGCCGTAGGACAGCGCCGAAGAGCGGGCGTCGTAGCTGGGCTGGTAGGCGTTGCCGGGGGCGAAGGGTTCGATCAGCACGATCGACCAGCCGCGCTCCCGAGCGCCGGCCTGCAGGGCCAGCGCCAGCGAGGCGCCGACCAGGCCCCCGCCGATGATCGCCAGGTTGACCTTGCTCATCGTCACCTCAGGCTGCCTCGCTCTTGGCCGCGGCCATCAGCGCCTCGATCTCGGCGACGGTCTTCGGCACGCCGTTGGTCAGCACTTCGCAACCATTGCGGGTGACCACCACGTCGTCCTCGATGCGTACGCCGATACCGCGCCACTTCTTCGCCACCGAGGTATTGTCCGGGGCGATGTAGATGCCCGGCTCGACGGTCATCGCCATGCCCGGTTCGAGCACCCGCCATTCGCCGCCGACGCGGTACTCGCCGACGTCGTGCACGTCCATCCCCAGCCAGTGGCCGGCGCGGTGCATGTAGAAAGCCTTGTAGGCCTCGTGGGCGATCAGCTCGTCGACGTCGCCCTCCAGCAGGCCCAGGCGCACCAGCCCGGCGGTGATGACCCGTACGGTGGCCTCATGGGCCTCGTTCCAGTGGCGACCGGGGGCGATGTAGTCGAACGCCGCCATGTTGGCTTCCAGCACCAGTTCATAGATCGCCTTCTGCTCGGGACTGAAGCGGCCATTGGCGGGGAAGGTACGGGTGATGTCGCTGGCGTAGCAGTCGATCTCGCAGCCGGCATCGATCAGGATCAGGTCGCCGTCCTTGATCGCCGCATCGTTCTCGCGGTAGTGCAGGATGCAGGCGTTGCGTCCGGCGGCGACGATCGAGCCGTAGGCCGGCATCTTCGCCCCGCCCTTGCGGAACTCGTATTCCAGTTCGGCTTCCAGGTGGTACTCGAACAGCCCCGGCCGGCACACCTCCATCGCCCGGATGTGCGCCCGGGCGGAGACCTCGGCGGCGTAGCGCATGACCTTCACTTCGTTGGCGCTCTTGTACAGCCGCTGGTCGTGCAGCAGGTGGTCGAGGGCAACGAACTCGTTCGGCGGCTGCGCGCCCTGGCGGGCCTTGGAGCGGATCACGTTGATCCAGTCCATCAGCCGGCGGTCGAAGTCGGGATTGGCGCCAAGGGCGTAGTAGACCCGGTCGCGGCCTTCGATCAGGCCGGGCAGGATGTCGTCGATATCGCCGATGGGAAAGGCGTCGTCGGCGCCGTAATGGCCGATCGCACCGTCCTGGCCGGCGCGCAGGCCGTCCCACAGTTCACGCTCCGGATCCCGCTCGCGGCAGAACAGCACGTATTCGCCGTGGGCACGGCCGGGAATCAGCGCCATCACCGCCTCCGGCTCTGGGAAGCCGGTGAGGTACTGGAAGTCGCTGTCCTGGCGGTAGACATGCTCGACGTCGCGATTGCGGATGTACATCGGCGCCGCCGGCAGGATGGCGATGCTGTTGGGTTCCATCTGCGCCATCAGCGCCTTGCGCCGACGGGCGTACTCCGACTTGGGGATACGGATCATGCAGAAACCTCAGTGCAGTGAAGGCTTGGGAGCGGGCTCCAGCGGCTTGCCGCACTCGGCGAACAGCAGCAGCGGAGCGACCCGCAGGTATTCCATGACTTCCATATAGTCCGTCTCGCCGTCCTCGCTGTCTTCCAGCTGGCCCTGGACCTGGGCGATGGCGGCCATGTCCTGCAGCACTTCCTCGGCTTCGCCGGTCAGGCTGCCTTCGCGGGCGGTGAGGCCGAAACCGGCGAGGAAACCCTGGCACCATTGGCCGAGCGCCTCGGTGCGCTGGGCGAGCGGGGTTTCGTCGTCGGGCAGGAGCATGACGACAGCGACCTCGCCGGCGGAAAAGTCCTGCCGGACCATGCCGAGCAGGCCGGACAACGCGGCCTTGAGTCGTTCGCCCGGCGCGCCGCCGAGCAGTTCGGCGGCAGCGTGTTGCCAGGCGGCCTCGTCGAAGCCGGCGCCGGCGCAGACCCGACCCAGCAGATGGCCGTGCAGTTCGGCCGGCGAGACCGGCATGGCCGCCTCGGCGAGAAGGGAGGAAAAGGCGCTGTAGGCGGAATTCTGAGTGGACATCTCGGGACCCTGACGGCTGGGCGCCATTGGGGCGCTACACGTGAAATGAAGGTGGTTATCCTAGCACCGCCCGCCCCGGCAAGACCATGCGACCGGTTGCCGGCGCGCCGGCCCGGCCGGGGCATTAGCCCCGACCGGGGACGATCCTATATAGTTGTCCAATCACCCCAATTCCCAAGCGAGAGCCCATGGAAGACGCCGATCTGCAATTGTTGACGGCCAAGTTCGACCAGCTGCTCCAGAAGCTGGAACAGCTCAAGGCGGAGAACCGGCTGCTGCGGGCGAACGAAAAGTCCTGGCGCGAAGAGCGCGCTCATCTGATCGAAAAGAACGAAATGGCGAGACACAAGGTCGAAGCGATGATTTTGCGTCTGAAAGCCTTGGAGCAGGACACATGAGCCAGTCGAATACCCTCACCGTGCAGATTCTCGACAAGGAATACTGCATCAATTGCCCGGACGACGAGCGCGCCAACCTGGAAAGCGCCGCCCGTTACCTGGACGGCAAGATGCGCGAGATCCGCTCCAGCGGCAAAGTCATCGGCGCCGACCGGGTTGCCGTGATGGCCGCCCTCAACATCACCCACGACCTGCTGCACCGCAAGGAGCGCCTGGACCAGGAAAGCAGCTCGACCCGCGAGCGCGTGCGCGAACTGCTCGATCGCGTCGACCGCGCCCTGGCGAATCCGGCCGATGCCGGCGAAGCCTGACCCGGGCGCGGCCAATTCGGGTATACTGGCCTCCGCTCCCTGGTGTGTTGGCCAGTCGGTGATGTCCCTGAGCCGATAACTGCAACAACGGAGGTTGCCAGTTGGACCGGTGTGCATGTCCGCACGACGGAAAGCCTTAAGGTCTACTGCAACCGCCACCTTGAACTTTCGGGTTCAAGGGCTAACCCGACAGCGGCACGACCGGGGAGCTACCTTTCCACATGATCGAATCGCAAGAC
This sequence comes from Pseudomonas sp. TZ252, assembly GCF_056110345.1. NCBI lineage: Bacteria > Pseudomonadati > Pseudomonadota > Gammaproteobacteria > Pseudomonadales > Pseudomonadaceae > Pseudomonas > Pseudomonas sp. TZ252. The sequence continues at coordinate 2,067,892 of NZ_CM148566.1, forward strand.
CTCAGCCGCCCGGCCCTGCGCCGCAAGCTCCGCCAGGCGCGCCGCGCGCTCTCCCCCCTGCAGCAACGCCTCGCCGCCCGCGCCCTCTATCGACAACTGGCGCAGCATCCCCTTTTCCGCCGTGCCCGCCATATCGCCCTGTACCTGCCCAACGACGGCGAGATCGACCCGCGTCCGCTGCTGCGTGCGGCGCAGAAGCGCGGCAAGGCCACCTACCTGCCGGTGCTGGCGCCCTGGCCGCGGACGCGCATGGTATTCCAGCGGGTCGGCAGCGGCGAACGCTGGACCCGCAACCGCTTCCGCATCAGCGAACCGCTGGCCGACGCCGGCCGCCAGCGCAAGGCCTGGGCGCTGGACCTGGTACTGCTGCCGCTGGTGGGGTTCGACGAACAGGGCGGGCGCCTGGGCATGGGCGGCGGCTTCTACGACCGCAGCCTGGCCTACCTGGCGAGGCGCAAAAATGGTCACAAACCGACGCTGATCGGCCTGGCCCATGAATGTCAGAAGGTGGATCGACTGGCGCTGGCCAGCTGGGACATTCCCCTGGCGGGAACGGTGACCGATGCGGGCTGGTACGTGGCAGGGAAACGCTAGGAAGGAGGGAGAACCCTGGGTACCGCGTTCCATGCGATACCCGGCGAGTCTTACGGCTGTTGCGTCACCTGGGCGGGCGTACTGGCCTGTCGTTCCCAGAGGCTCTGGGTATAACCGGTGGTGACGACCCCAAGTCCGAAGATGATGACCAAAACCCACAGCAAGTCTGGCTTGCGCTTCATCGATTGCCTCCCCCTTCCAGGCAATTTTCGAGGCCGGTCCTTGCGATTATCTTATCGCCTGAGCACCCTGCCCCGCTGAAAAACGGCATTTTCCGATAAGCTGAAGTCATACGCAATTACACCGGCGACCGGTGGTCACGCGCAGACGTTTCCTACGTATATCTACGAAAGAGGAGCAAAGTTCATGCCTGCCTACTGGCTGATGAAATCCGAGCCGGACGAACTCTCGATCCGCGACCTGCAACGCCTCGGAACCGCCCGCTGGGATGGCGTGCGCAACTATCAGGCGCGCAACTTCATCCGCAGCATGAACTCCGGCGACCTGTTCTTCTTCTACCACTCCAGTTGCCCGCAGCCCGGCATCGCCGGTATCGCCCGCATCGAAGGCGAAGCCTACCCCGATCCCACGGCCCTGGATCCCGCCAGCCCCTACCACGACCCCAAGGCCAGCGCCGGGAAGAACCCCTGGAGCGCCCGCGACGTCAGCTTCGTCGAAGCCTTCGCCGAGGTCGTTCCACTGGCCCGGCTGAAGGCCCAGGACGCCCTGGCCAACCTCGCCCTGGTGCAGAAGGGCAGCCGCCTCTCGGTAATGCCGGTCAGCGCCGAGGAATGGCAGGCGATCCTGCCGCTGGCGAAACGCTGAAGCCATCGCTCAGGCCATCTGCGAGATGGTCCGGCGGAAACGCCAGAGCGCGCCGAAGAAGAACGCCGAACCGATCACCACGATACCGGCGAACTGCGGCCAGACGATGTCGAAACCGGCGCCGCGGAACAGGATCGCCTGGGCCAGGCTGACGAAATGCGTAGTCGGCGCCGCCAGCATGATGTTCTGCACCAGTTCCGGCATGCTTTCCCGTGGCGTGGTGCCGCCCGAAAGAATGTTCAGCGGCAGCAGCACGAGGATGGTCAACAGTCCGAGCTGCGGCATCGAACGCGCCACCGTGCCGAGGAATATGCCCATGGAGGTGGTGGCGAACAGATGCAATCCGGCGCCGAGCAGGAACAGTCCCACCGAGCCGCTGATCGGCACGTCCAGCCAGCCACGCACCACCCACTGCAACGAGAGCCCCGCCGCCACCAGCACCACCAGCCCCATCGACCAGACCTTGGCCATCATGATCTCGAAGGCCGACAGCGGCATCACCAGCAGGTGCTCGACGGTGCCGTGCTCGCGCTCGCGGATCAGCGCGGCGCCGGTGAGGATGATCGACAGCATGGTGATCTGGTTGATCACTTCCATCACCCCACCGAACCAGGCCTGGGTCAGGTTCGGGTTGAATTCCATGCGCACCTCGATCTGCGCCGGCATGCTCGGCTCCGCGCGGTAGCGGCTGACGAATTCGCGCACCTCGGTGGCGACGATGTTCTGGATGTAGCCCGCGCCAGAGAAGGCCTGCCCGGTCTGGGTCGCGTCGACGTTGACCTGGATCGAGGGCTTGCGCCCGGCGAGCACGTCGCGCTGGAAGTCCGGCGGGATATCGAGGGTGAAGGTATACAGGCCGACGTCCATGCCGCGATCCATCTCGGCATGTCCGATCATTTCCGGCGGCCGGAAGTATGGGGGCTGGAAGGCATTGACGATACGCGACGAGAGCTGCGAGCGATCCTCGTCGACCACCGCGATCGGCGCGTGATGCAAGGTTTCCGGAATACCGGTGGCGGAACTGTAGACGCCCAGGGTGAAGGCCCAGACGATCAGTGCCAGCATCGCGTAGTCGCGGCCGAGACTGCGGAACTCCTTGATGCCCAGGTTGAAGATGTTGGCCAGGCTGCGCATCGCTCAGTCCTCCTGCTTCTTCAGGCAGGCCACGCTGAGCAGGGTCAGCACCACGATGGAAGCGGCAAGCGGCAGGTAGTAGGCCCAGAGATCGGACAGGCCCAGCGATTTGGAAAAGGCGCCGCGGCTGACCACCAGGAAATGCGAGGTCGGATAGAGCTTGCCGATCCAGGCCGCCGCACCTTCCAGCGAGGACACCGGGTGGATCAGCCCGGAGAACTGGATCGCCGGGATCATGGTGGCGATCGCCACGCCGAATACAGCGGCGATCTGGCTGCGCATGAACGTCGAGAGGAACAGCCCGAGGCCAGTGCTGGTGACCACATAGAGGAAAGCGCCGATGGTCAACGCCAGGAAGCTGCCCTTGAGCGGCACGCGAAATACCACGATGGCCAGGACCAGCATCAGCAGGAAGTTGATCATGCCCATGGCGACGTAGGGCAGCTGCTTGCCGACCAGGAACTCCAGGCGCGTCACCGGGGTGACATAGAGGTTGGTGATCGAACCCAGTTCCTTTTCGCGCACCACGCCGAGGGCGGTGAGCATGGCCGGGATCATGATCAGCAGCAGCGGGATCACCGCCGGCACCATCGCCTTCAGGCTTTCCACGTCGGGGTTGTAGCGATAGCGCACCTCGGTGCTGGCCGCCGCGCTGACCTCGGCCCCACCCGCCTGCCGCGAGAGGTCCGCCAGGTAGCTGGTGTGCAGACCCTGCACGTAGCCGAGCACGGTGTTGGCACGGGTCGGCATCGCTCCGTCGATCCACACGCCGATGGCCGGATCGGAGCCACGCTTGAGATCGCGCCCGAAGTTCGGCGGAATCTCCACCGCCAGGCTCAGCTCGCCGCTGCGCAGGCGCCGGTCGAGGTCGTCCGGGTCGGTGATCGGCGCATGTTCGACGAAATAGCGCGAGCCGGCGATGTTCAGCGCGTAGGCCTGGCTGGTGGTGGTCTGGTCACGGTCGAGGACCGCCCAGGAGAGGTCCTCGACGTCCATGTTGATGCCATAGCCGATGATGAACATCAGCAGCGCGGTGCCGAGCAGGGCCAGGGTCAGGCGGATCGGGTCGCGGCGCAGCTCCATGGCTTCGCGGCGCGCATAGCTGAACAGCCGCAGGGGGCTGAAGCGTTCGCGTTGCGCCTGGCGCTCCTGGCCATCGCCGGGCTGCTCCGCGACGGCCGGCGCCTCGGCCGGTTGCGCTGGCGCGGCGGCACCCGCGGCTTCCTCCAGGTAAGCGATGAAGGTCGCTTCCAGGGTCGGCAGACCACGCTGGCGCACCAGCTCATCGGGAGTATCGCTGGCCAGTACCTTGCCGGCATGCATCAGCGAGATGCGATCGCAGCGCTGAGCCTCGTTCATGAAGTGGGTGGAAATGAAGATGGTCACCCCGTCGCGGCGCGACAGCTCGACCATCAGCTCCCAGAAGCCGTCGCGAGCCACCGGGTCGACCCCCGAAGTGGGCTCGTCGAGGATCAGGATTTCCGGCTTGTGGATCACCGCCACCGCCAGCGACAGACGCTGGCGAATGCCCAGCGGCAGGTCGTTGGGCAGCTCGTCGGCCACCTTCTCCAGGTCGAAGCGCCGGAGCATTTCGCCGACCCGTGCCGGGATGCCATCCGCCGGCAGGTGGAACAGCCGGGCGTGCAACACCAGGTTCTGCCGCACGCTCAGCTCGGCATACAGGGAAAAGGCCTGGGACATGTAGCCGACCCGGCGACGGGTCGCCATGTCGCTGGCGTCCACCGGCTGGCCGAACAGCGCGCACGTGCCTTCGCTGGCCGGCAGCAGGCCGGTGAGCATCTTCATGGTGGTGGACTTGCCGCAGCCGTTGGAGCCGAGAAAGCCGAAGATTTCCCCACGCTCGATACGGAAGCTGACGTGATCGACCGCGACGAAGTCGCCGAAACGACAGGTCAGGCCCTCGGCCTCGATGGCGATCCGCGGCGCGCCTTCGCTCTGCGGTCGCGGCGGGATCACCAATCGATGGTGGCCGGCGCGCTTGCTTTCCGGCAGCAGGGCGATGAACGCCGACTCGAGGCTCTGCGTCCCGGTACGCTCGCGCAACTCCTGCGGCGTACCGGTGGCCAGGACCTTTCCGTCGTCCATCGCCACCAGCCAGTCGAAGCGCTCGGCTTCCTCCATGTAGGCGGTGGCGACCAGCACGCTCATGCCTTCGCGGCCCGCGCGGATACGGCCGATCAGCTCCCAGAACTGGTTGCGCGACAGCGGGTCGACGCCGGTGGTCGGCTCGTCGAGGATCAGCAGGTCGGGATCGTGGATCAGCGCGCAGCACAGCCCGAGCTTCTGCTTCATGCCGCCGGACAGCTTGCCCGCAGGACGCTCGGCGAACGGCGCCAGCCCGGTGCTCTGCAGCAGGTCGGCGATGCGCCGCTCGCGCTCGGCCTTGTCGTGGCCGAACAGCCGACCGAAGAAGTCGACGTTCTCGAACACCGAGAGCGTCGGGTAGAGGTTCTTGCCCAGCCCCTGGGGCATGTAGGCGATGCGCGGGCAGACCGCCCGGCGGTGGCGGCGGTCGCGCATGTCGCCATCGAGCACGCGGATCTCGCCATCCTGCATCTTCCGTGCGCCGGCCAGCAGCGCCAGCAGGCTGGACTTGCCGACCCCGTCCGGACCGATCAGGCCGACCATGCGGTTGGCCGGGATCTCCAGGCTGACGTCGTCAACCGCACGCGTCTCGCCGTAGCGCAGCGAAACGCCCCGGAGGCTCGCCACGCCGCTCCCGCCAGCGGTCATTGCGGAACCTTGATCTGCAGGTTGGCCGGCCACTCGACCTCAGGGTCCAGTCGCAGGTAGGCCATTCCGGGCACGCCGGTCTTGACGTAGGTGATGTATTTTTCCAGCAGCGCCGGATCGAGCCGCGCCTTGACCCGGAACATCAGCTTCTCCCGCTCGTTGGCGGTTTCCACCGTTTTCGGGGTGAACTGGGCGACACTGGCGACATAGGAAACCTTGGCCGGGATCACGTAGTCCGGCACCGCGTCGATCACCAAGCGCACTTCCTGGCCCAGTCCGACCCTGCCGGCCTGCATGGATGGCAGGAAGAAAGTCATGTAGACGTCGGCCAGGTCGACCATGTTGAGCAGCTTGCCACCGGCCGGCAGCACTTCCCCCGGCTGTGCCACGCGGTACTGCACGCGGCCGTTGCGCGGCGCCTTGAGCAGGCTGTCGTCGATATCCGCCTGGAGCCGGGCGACGCTGGCCTTGGCCGCCTCGATGGCCGACTGCGCCTCGATTACCTGGGAACGCCCGGCCTCGATCGCCGCCTGCGCCGAAATCACTTGCGAGCGTGCCGCGGACAACGCCGCCTGGGCGCTCTGCAGGGTCGCCCGATCGTCATCGAGTTGCTGTTGCGGCAGGGCATTGCGCTTGACCAGCGCCTCGGTACGGGTGAAGCGCTTCTGCGCCGCTGTCAGTTCGGCCTGGCGCTGCGCCACCACGGCCTGGGCGGTGCTCTTCTCGCTCTCGCGCTGGGCCACCAGCGAGGTCGCGGTGAGCTTGGCGTTCTCCGCCTGGCGCACCTGGGCCTGGGCCTGGGCCAACTGCGCCTCGAGCACCTGGGTATCCATCCGCGCGACGATTTCGCCGGCCTTGACGAAGTCGCCCTCGTCGACCTTGATCTCGGCGACCCGCCCGGGAAGCTTGGCCGCCACGTCCACCTCGGTGGCCTCGATGCGTCCGTTGCCGCTGGCGAATCCCTCGCCCAGGCCAGTCGGTCGCGATACCTGCCAGACCAGCACGCCTACGCCGAGCAGCGCCGCCACGACCAAGGCACGGCTCAGCCACCGTTTGCTTTCCTGTTTCATCCCTTCTCCTCGCACGTCCGGCCAGGCCGCGGCGATGACGCTCACGCTGGAAAGCGCGGCCGCCGCGGACTTCACTGGCTCGATTGTCCCTCCAGGGCGGCGCGCAGGTGTTGATGCACGTCAGACGCGCCCGACCGAACCTCACAGGAAAGCAGAATCCCCGGTGCCTCGCATCCGGGAGCGCGGGACAGAACGGATAGTTGACCTCAGGGCTGGACGATGAGGTTGTTGAACAGCAGGTCGGTCACCAGCGGCTTGCCCTCTTCCTGCTCGAGGGTCTGCTGGACCTGCTTCAGCGCCTCCTGGCGCAGGCTTTCCTTGGCCTCGACCGTACCCAGGCTCTGGTCGGTCTGCTGGGCGAACAGCATGATCAACTGGTTGCGGATCAAGGGCTCGTGATGCTCGACCTTGGTCGCCGCGTCCTTGTCGGCCACCTGCAGGGCGATGTCGGCCTTGTAGTACTGCAGGCGCGGCCCGCTGCCGTAGTTGCCGACCAGCGCCGGGGTCAGGTCGACGTAGACCGGCTTGTTCGCGCCCTCGCCTTCCGGCGCGGCCTCCTCGGCCGAGGCGAACGACGGGAACAGACTCAGGCACAGGGCCAGCGACAGGGCAATGGGGGTCCTCACGGGCGCATCTCCTCGACGAATGCCGGCAAGCATAGCCAGACTCTCGGCCGGGCCCAAGCCCGGGGTTTATGGACAACCATCAGTTGCGGCGATGCTGATTGACCCCCGGCGTCTCCCTCCTACACTGGCCGGACCGCAAACTGGAGCGTCCCCGATGAAAGCCGTCCTCTGCAAAGCCTTCGGCCCGGCCAGCAGCCTGGTCCTGGAAGAAATCGCCAGCCCGAGCCCGGCGAAGAACGAAATCCTCCTCGATGTGCACGCCGCCGGGGTCAACTTCCCCGACACCCTGATCATCGAGGGCAAGTACCAGTTCAAGCCACCCTTCCCCTTCTCCCCGGGCGGCGAGGCGGCCGGGGTGGTCGCCGCGGTCGGTGAAAAGGTCGCCCACGTCAGGCCCGGCGACCGGGTCATGGCCCTGACCGGCTGGGGCAGCTTCGCCGAGCAGGTCAAGGTGCCCGGCTATAACGTGATGCCGATTCCCGAAGGCATGGACTTCGCCAGCGCCGCCGCCTTCGGCATGACCTACGGCACCTCGATGCACGCCCTGAAACAGCGCGCCAACCTGCAACCCGGCGAGACCCTGCTGGTGCTCGGCGCTTCCGGCGGGGTCGGGCTGGCTGCCGTGGAGATCGGCAAGGCCATGGGCGCCCGGGTGATCGCTGCCGCCAGTACCCCCGACAAGCTCGCCGTGGCCAAGGCCGCCGGCGCCGACGAACTGATCAACTACAGCGAAGGTAGCCTGCGCGAGCAGCTCAAGGCCTTGACCGGCGGCCAGGGCGTCGATGTGATCTACGATCCGGTGGGCGGCGAACTGTTCGAGGAGGCCTTCCGCAGCATCGCCTGGAACGGACGGATGCTGGTGGTCGGCTTCGCCAGCGGCAGCATCCCTTCGCTGCCGGCCAACCTGACCCTGCTCAAGGGCGCCTCGCTGGTCGGCGTGTTCTGGGGATCGTTCGCCCAACGCCAGCCGCAGGACAACGCTGACAACTTCCGCCAGCTGTTCGCCTGGCACGCCGAAGGCAAACTGAAGCCGCTGGTGTCGCAGCGCTTCCCGCTGGAACGGGCCGGCGACGCTATCGACGCCCTCGGCCAGCGCAGGGCGGTCGGCAAGGTGGTGGTGGAGGTTCGCTGAGCCACGAAGGCGGCGAGTATTGCCTCCCGCCCGTGCGGAGAAAGGCATGGCGGGCCGGAGCGATACACCGGCCGAGGCCCACGCTGTCAGATGTTTTTCCCCTATGAAGGCCCCGGTTTCCGACCGGGGCTTTCTTATTTCCGACCAATGCACTCAACCTGTAACATTTCCGCTATTTTTTCATTTACGAAAAATGTAGTGTTCGCAACCGCGTAAAAAGGCGCGACACAACAACAAGCGGAGCTCGCGATGTTCGGAATCTTTCGTCCCGCGCCACACCAGGCGCCACTGCCCGATGCCGAGGTGGACAGCACCTACCGGCGCCTGCGCTGGCAGATCTTCGCCGGTATCTTCATCGGCTACGCGGGTTACTACCTGCTGCGCAAGAACTTCTCCCTGGCCATGCCCTACCTCATCGAGGACGGCTACAGCCGCGGTCAACTGGGCGTCGCGATGTCGGCCATCGCCATCGCCTACGGCCTGTCGAAATTCATCATGGGCCTGGTCTCGGACCGTTCCAACCCTCGGGTCTTCCTGCCGTTCGGCCTGTTGGTGTCGGCGGCGGTGATGTTCATTTTCGGATTCGCGCACTGGGCTACCTCCAGCGTCGCCATCATGTTCGTCCTGCTCTTCATCAACGGCTGGGCCCAGGGCATGGGCTGGCCGCCGAGCGGACGGACCATGGTCCACTGGTGGTCGCAGAAGGAGCGCGGCAGCGTGGTCTCGGTGTGGAACGTCGCCCACAACGTCGGCGGCGGCCTGATCGGCCCGCTGTTCCTGCTCGGCCTGGCGCTGTTCGGCGACTGGCGCTCGGCCTTCTACGTGCCGGCCATCGTCGCCGTGGGCGTAGCCGTGTTCGCCTATTTTGCCATGCGCGACACCCCGCAATCCTGCGGCCTGCCGCCGATCGAGAAGCACAAGGACGACTACCCCGAAGGCTACGACGAACACCACGAGCGCGAGCTGTCGACCAAGGAGATCTTCGTCACCTACGTGCTGCGCAACAAGCTGCTCTGGTACATCGCCCTGGCCAACGTGTTCGTCTACCTGCTGCGCTACGGTGTGCTCGACTGGGCGCCGACCTACCTCAAGGAGGCCAAGCACTTCAACGTCGACAAGTCGTCCTGGGCGTACTTCTTCTACGAATGGGCGGGGATTCCCGGCACCCTGCTCTGCGGCTGGCTGTCGGACAAGCTCTTCAAGGGCAATCGCGGCGCCACCGGCGTGGTGTTCATGATCCTGGTGACCGTCGGCACCCTGATCTACTGGCTGAACCCGGCCGGCAACCCGGCGATCGACATGGCTGCGCTGATCATGATCGGCTTCCTGATCTACGGCCCGGTGATGCTGATCGGCTTGCAGGCCCTGGAACTGGCGCCGAAGAAAGCGGCCGGCACCGCCGCCGGCTTCACCGGTCTGTTCGGCTACCTCGGCGGCTCGGTGGCGGCCAACGCCCTGGTCGGCTACACGGTGGACCACTTCGGCTGGGACGGTGGCTTCAAGCTGCTGATCGGCGCCTGCCTGCTGGCCATCCTGTTCCTCTGCCTGACCCTGCGCAAACCCACGGTCCAGGCCGCGCCGCAGCAAGCCGGCGGATGACGCGGCGGCTCCGGCGCCAGGCCGGAGCCGCGTTCAGTCCCGCGGCGCGTAGGCGAACACGTCGGCGCGCATCTGGTGCGCATCCATCCCTGCTTCGACCAGGGCATCCAGGGTCGCGTAGACCATCGCCGGCGAGCCGCTGGCATACACATGCAGGCTCGACAGGTCGGCGAAATCCTCGCGCACCGCCTCGTGCAGCAAGCCGCAACGCCCCTCCCAGCCACAGAGGTCGCTGACCACCCGGTGCAGGAACAGGTTCGGCAGGCCTTCCCACTCCGTCCAGTGCGGCAGACGGTAGAAATCCTCCGGACGCCGAACGCCCCAGTAGAGATGTACAGGATGGGCGAAGCCGGCGGCGCGGCAGTGCTCGATCAGGCTGTGCATCTGCGACATGCCGGTTCCCGCGGCGATCAGCACCAGCGGACCGTCGGGCAGTTCCGCCAGGTGCGCGTCGCCGAACGGCAGCTGGATCCGTGCCAGGCGCTCGCGCTGCAATTGCGCGATCAGCGCGACGGCACTGTCTTCCTTGGCCAGGATGTGCAACTCAAGGTCGCGTCCCGCATGCGGCGCGGAGGCCAGGGAAAACGCCGCGCTGTCGCCGCCGTCACGCTCCAGCAACAGGTACTGCCCGGCGTGATAGCGTGGCGGCTTGCCGGCCGGCGCGCGCAGGCCGACCCGGTAGACGTCGCCGCCGACCTCTTCGCAGAAGCTCAACTGGCAGGTCAGCTTGCGCAGAGGCAGTTCACCCGGCGCCAGCACCCCGTCCCAATGCAGCACGCAGTCTTCCAGCGGCTCAGCGAGGCAGGTGAAGAGTTCGCCATGATCGCGTACCTCGCCGTTCTGGCGTACCCGCCCCTCCACCAGCAGCGCCGCGCAGATATGGCAGTTGCCGTTGCGGCAGCTCTGCGGACAGTCGTAGCCAAGCCGCCGGGCGCCATCGAGGATGCGTTCCCCCGGCAGCAGCTCGAGGCAGGCGCCGGACGGTTGCAGGACGATACGCATCAGTCGATCCCGAGGCTCGACCAGAGCGCGTCGATGCGCCGTGTCACCGCTTCGTCCTTGACGATGGCGCGCCCCCATTCGCGGCTGGTCTCGCCCGGCCACTTGTGGGTGGCATCAAGCCCCATCTTCGAGCCGAGGCCGGAAACCGGCGAGGCGAAGTCGAGGTAGTCGATGGGCGTGTTGTCGATCATCACCGTGTCGCGCTTGGGGTCCATCCGCGTGGTGATGGCCCAGATCACATCGTTCCAGTCGCGCGCATCGATGTCATCGTCGGTGACGATGACGAACTTGGTGTACATGAACTGCCGCAGGAACGACCAGACCCCGAGCATCACGCGCTTGGCGTGCCCTGGGTACTGCTTCTTCATGGTCACCACCGCCATCCGGTAGGAACAACCTTCCGGCGGCAGGTAGAAATCGACGATTTCCGGGAACTGCTTCTGCAGGATCGGCACGAATACTTCGTTCAGCGCCACCCCGAGGATCGCCGGCTCGTCCGGCGGACGCCCGGTGTAGGTGCTGTGGTAGATCGGTTTCTGCCGGCGGGTGACGCGCTCGACGGTGAACACCGGGAAGCGATCGACCTCGTTGTAGTAGCCGGTGTGATCGCCATAGGGACCTTCGTCGGCCATCTCGCCGGGGTGGATCACCCCTTCGAGGACGATCTCGGCGCTGGCCGGCACCTGCAAGTCGCTCCCGCGACACTTGACCAGCTCGGTACGATGCCCGCGCAACAGGCCGGCGAAAGCGTATTCGGAAAGGGTGTCCGGCACCGGCGTCACCGCACCGAGGATGGTCGCCGGATCGGCGCCCAGCGCCACGGCTACCGGATAGGGCTGGCCCGGATGCTTCTGGCACCACTCGCGGTAGTCCAGTGCGCCGCCGCGATGGCTGAGCCAGCGCATGATCACCTTGTTGCGGCCGATCACCTGCTGGCGGTAGATGCCCAGGTTCTGCCGTTCCTTGTTCGGCCCGCGGGTAACGGTCAGGCCCCAGGTGATCAGCGGCCCGACATCGCCCGGCCAGCAGGTCTGGACCGGCAGCCGGCCGAGGTCGACGTCCTCGCCCTCCTCGACCACTTCCTGGCAGGGGGCGTCCTTGAGCACCTTCGGCGCCATGGACAGGACCTTCCTGTACATCGGCAGCTTGGCCCAGGCGTCCTTGAGGCCCTTCGGCGGCTCGGGCTCCTTGAGTTGCGCCAGCAGCTTGCCGATCTCGCGCAGCGCGCCGACGTCCTCGGCGCCCATGCCCAGCGCCACGCGCTCCGGCGTACCGAACAGGTTGCCGAGCACCGGCATGTCGAAGCCGGTCGGCTTTTCGAACAGCAATGCCGGGCCCTTGGCGCGCAACGTGCGGTCGCACACCTCGGTCATCTCGAGCACGGGGGAAATCGGCACCTGGATGCGCTTCAACGCACCGCGCTGCTCCAGCTGGGCGATGAAATCGCGGAGATCCTTGAACGTCATTGGCCTAACCATTCACTGCAAGACCCCACATCCTACCTGCTCCCGGCCCATCCGGCAGCAGGCAAACGCGGCATTCGGTCACTGCTGGCTGGCGATCCTCGAGTCGTCGAGGCTCTGTAGCATCGGCTCGAACAAAGGCCCGAGTTCATGGGCCCCCTGGGTCGAAAGGTGGTTGTTATCCATGTACAGCGACCAGCCATCACGTTCGGCGAAACAATCCAGGCCATCGCAGAGCACGCTGGAGGGGTCGAGCACGCTCACCCGCGGGTTGCCTTCGGCCAACGCATCGAACAGCGCATTCGCGTAGGCGACGCGCGCAGCGTGCTCAGCGAAGGGAAAACGTGCGCGCCCGACATCCTCCCCGCTCAGACTCAGCCGCACCAGCCGCGCCGGTGCCTTGAATGGCAGCAGCGGTACGTCCTTGACCAGCCAGACATGTACGTCGGCCGCGTTCAGCCTTTCGATCATCCCGCTCAGGCGTTGCCGCAGCAGCGCCTCGGCGATCGAGCTGTCCGGCGTGTCGTCCGGCTCGCGGAGAATGTTGCGGGTACCGTCCTGCGAGTCGCCGTATATATACATGTCCCAGCGCCCGGCGAGGATCACCCCGCCCGGCCGCTGCTGTTCGACGAACTCGAGCATCTGCTGGTTGAAACGCAGGCAAGTGTCCTTTTCCAACATCCCCAGCAACGGCGGACAGCCCGCCAGCGAAGCCTGCCAGATCGGCAGTCGGCGACTGGTAGCCAGTTCGCGCAGCAGCGGGCTCAACGCCGCGGAATGGCTGTCGCCCCAACTGACCAGCAGCGGTCGTTCGGCAGCCAGTTCCGCCGGGAAGCGGCAGATGCTTTCCTGACTGAGCGCCTTCTTGTCGAACATGCAGTCGGTCTGCCCATCGCGCCATTTGGACGCCTTGGCATAACGCAAGGCTTCCTCGGAAAGACGCGACGGCACGCCGTCGTAATGCCGCACCAACTGGCCGACGACTCCCAGCAGCAGCAAGCTGCACAGCGCCGCGCCAAGCATCTGCCGGCGCCCGGCGAACAGCTTGCGCTCGCGGAACGGTGCCTCGACGCAGTACAGCGACAGTGCCGCCAGGCCGATGCTCGCCGCCAGCAACCCCAGGCGTGCCGGCAGGCCCAGGGTTTCCAGTGCGTGGTACTGGACGAAGACGTACAGCGGCCAGTGCCAGAGGTACAGCGAATAGGAGATCAGACCGAACCAGACCAGCGGTTGCCAGCCCAGCAGGCGGCGAGCCCAGGTGTCGCCGGCGCCGTTGGCCCAGATCAGCAGGGCGGTGCCAAGCACCGCCGGCAGCGCCGCGAGGCCGGGGAAAGGAGTGTCGCTGTCGTAGAAGAACACCGGCAGGAGAATCGCCGCTATGCCGAGGGTGGCCGCCAGTTGCAGGGACCATTGCGAATGACCGCGGCTAGCGCCCGGCAGCAACGCCAGCGCGGCACCCGCCAGGAGTTCCCAGGCGCGCATCGGCAGGAGGAAGAATGCACTGCCAGGTCGCTGGCTCACCGCCCAGACGCTGGCCGCCAGCGATAGCGCCAGGACCGCGAGGAGGATGGCGAGCCGCCAGCGCAGCAGGCGCCCGGAGATCGCGGCCAGCAGTAGCGGGAAGAGAATGTAGAACTGCTCTTCCACCGACAACGACCAGGTATGCAATAGCGGCTTGAATTCGGACGCGGCGTCGAAATAGCCATCCTGCTTCCAGAACAGGATGTTCGAGGCGAACATCGTCTGGTAACGCACCGCACGACCCAGTTGCTCGTAGTCCCGCGGCTCCATCAGGAACCAGCCGGCCGCCAGGCTGACGGCCATCATAACGAACAAAGCGGGGAGGATGCGTCGCGCCCGGCGAGCCCAGAAATCGACGAAGCTGAAACGCCCGGCCTGCCGATCGCGCCGGATGATCGAAGTGATCAGGTAGCCGGAAATCACCAGAAAGACATCGACGCCGACATACCCGCCGGTGAAACCGCCCAAGCCCAAGTGATAGAACACCACCGGCAAGATGGCCAGTGCGCGCAATCCATCGATATCTCTTCGATAAGGCAGGCTCGACATCTATTTTTCTCCAGGCATGAAAAAAGGCGCTCCGGTCAAACCGGAGCGCCTTCTTCAATTCCCTGGAAGACTACTTCCGTTTCATCGAATCGAAGAACTCATCGTTGGTCTTGGTCTGCTTGAGCTTGTCGATGAGGAATTCGATCGCGGAGATCTCGTCCATCGGGTGCAGGATCTTGCGCAGGATCCACATGCGCTGGAGCTCGTCCTCGCTGGTCAGCAGCTCTTCGCGGCGGGTACCCGAACGGTTGATGTTGATGGCCGGGAACACGCGCTTCTCGGCGATCTTGCGATCCAATGGGAGTTCCATGTTGCCGGTACCCTTGAATTCCTCGTAGATCACCTCGTCCATCTTCGAGCCGGTTTCCACCAACGCCGTGGCGAGAATCGTAAGAGAACCGCCCTCTTCGATGTTCCGCGCGGCGCCGAAGAAGCGCTTCGGCTTCTCCAGGGCATGGGCGTCGACACCGCCGGTGAGCACCTTGCCGGAGCTGGGGATCACGGTGTTGTAGGCCCGCGCCAGACGGGTGATGGAGTCGAGCAGGATGACCACGTCCTTCTTGTGCTCGACCAGGCGCTTGGCCTTCTCGATCACCATCTCGGCGACCTGTACGTGACGGGTCGGCGGTTCGTCAAAGGTCGAGGCGACCACTTCGCCGCGCACGGTGCGCTGCATTTCGGTCACTTCCTCAGGGCGCTCGTCGATCAGCAGGACGATCAGGTGGCATTCGGGGTTGTTGCGGGTGATGTTGCTGGCGATGTTCTGCAGCATGATGGTCTTGCCCGCCTTCGGCGGCGCCACGATCAGGCCGCGCTGGCCCTTGCCGATCGGCGCGCAGAGATCGATGACGCGGCCGGTCAGGTCTTCGGTGGAGCCGTTGCCGGCTTCCATCTTCATCCGCTCGTTGGGGAACAGCGGCGTCAGGTTCTCGAAGAGAATCTTGTTCTTCGCATTCTCCGGACGATCGAAGTTGATCGAGTCGACCTTGAGCAGGGCGAAGTAACGCTCGCCCTCTTTCGGCGGCCGGATCTTGCCGATGATGGTGTCGCCCGTGCGCAGGTTGAAGCGCCGGATCTGGCTCGGCGAGACATAGATGTCGTCGGGGCCGGCCAGGTAGGAAGAGTCGGCGGAGCGCAGGAAGCCGAAGCCGTCCTGAAGAATCTCCAGCACGCCATCGCCGGAGATCTCTTCACCACTTTTCGCGTGCTTCTTCAGCAGGGCGAAGATGATGTCCTGCTTGCGCGAACGGGCCATGTTTTCCAGGCCCATGGCATCGGACATTTCCAGCAGTTCGGCAATCGGCTTTTGCTTGAGTTCGGTCAGATTCATAGGAAAGAGATAGGTACGCAGAAAGAGGAATTGGAGAAAGCGTCGAGCTTGGGAAAGCCGTGTCGCAAGGGGGCGACAGGAGCGCTAGAAAGTTCGAGTAGGAAGTGCGTCCGGGACGGCATGCAGAAGGCGACGGAAAAAACGTCGCGAACCCGAATTTAACACCGTGGCCGCGTGGCGTCTATAGAAACGCAAAAAAAAGCCCCGCGAATCGCGGGGCTTTCCAGCGAGGCCTGGGCCCGGCTCAGATATTGGCGTCGAGGAAGGCCGCCAGCTGCGACTTGGACAGTGCGCCGACCTTGGTCGCCTCGACATTGCCGTCCTTGAACAGCATCAGGGTAGGGATGCCACGCACGCCGTATTTCGGCGGGGTATCCTGGTTCTCGTCGATGTTCAGCTTGCAGACCTTCAGCTTGCCCTGATAGTCCCTGGCGACTTCGTCCAGCACCGGCGCGATCATCTTGCACGGACCGCACCACTCGGCCCAGTAGTCCACCAGCACAGGGCCGTCGGCCTTCAGCACGTCCTGCTCGAAGCTGGCATCAGTAACGTTGACGATATGTTCGCTCATGAAATCTCTCCGTAGTCGGACGCGAATTGAAACGCGAAAGTGCCGACCATCATATCCCGCCTTGACCCTCGCCGGAAGGCGCAGCCGATTGAGAGTCTCTATCGTTGGTCGGCTGATTCCCGATTGATCGGCTGCCGCATTGGCGACCCTCGCCCTATCGTGGCAGGATGGCGCAGTTTTCCAATGGACTTGCAAAGCATGCCGCAAAAACCTGCCGAGGCATTCCCGCTGATTGCCGCCCTGGACCTGGGTTCCAACAGTTTCCACCTCTGTCTGGCCAAGGCCAATATCCACGGCGAAGTCCGCATCCTCGAACGGCTGGGCGAGAAGGTCCAACTGGCCGCCGGCCTCGACGAGGAGCGCAATCTCAGCGAAGAGGCCACCCAGCGCGGCCTCGACTGCCTGCGCCGCTTCGCCCAGTTCATCAGCGGCATGCCCCAGGGTTCCGTACGCGTGGTCGCGACCAACGCCTTGCGCGAGGCGCGCAACCGCAGCGATTTCATCCGTCGTGCGGAAGAGGTTCTCGGCCATCCCGTGGAAGTCATCTCCGGCCGCGAGGAAGCCCGCCTGATCTACCTCGGCGTCGCCAACAGCATGCCCGACAGCGGCGGTCGCCGGCTGGTCAGCGACATCGGCGGCGGCAGCACCGAGTTCATCATCGGCCAGGGTTTCGAGTCCGAGCTGCGGGAAAGCCTGCAGATGGGTTGCGTCAGCTACACCCAACGCTACTTCCGCGACGGCAAGATCACCCCGGCCCGCTACGCCCAGGCGTACACTGCTGCACGCCTGGAACTGATGGGCATCGAGAACAGCCTGCGGCGCCTCGGCTGGCAACAGGCGGTCGGCGCCTCCGGCACCATCCGCGCAGTGGCGCTGGCGATCAAGGCCGGCGGCCACGGCAACGGCGAGATCAGCCCGGACGGACTGGCCTGGCTGAAGCGCAAGGTGCTCAAGCTCGGCGACGTGGAGAAGCTCGATCTGGAAGGGATCAAGCCGGACCGCCGGACCATCTTCCCGGCCGGACTGGCCATTCTCGAAGCGATCTTCGACGCGCTGGAACTGGAACAGATGGTTCACTCCGAGGGCGCCCTGCGCGAAGGCGTTCTCTACGACCTGGTCGGCCGTCACCAGCACGAGGACGTGCGCGAACGCACCATCAGCTCGCTGATGCAGCGCTACCACGTCGATCCGGAGCAGGCTTCGCGGGTGGAGGCCAAGGCCCTCAAGGTGCTTGCCGAAGTCGGCGACGCCTGGGAGCTGAACGGCGAACTGCACCGCGACCTGCTGAGCTGGGGCGCACGGGTCCACGAGATCGGCCTGGACATCGCCCATTACCACTACCACAAGCACGGCGCCTACCTGATCGAGCACTCCGACCTGGCTGGCTTCTCGCGCCAGGACCAGCAGATGCTGTCGCTACTGGTACGCGGCCACCGCCGCAACATTCCGGCGGACAAGCTGGCGGAGTTCGCCGAGGAAGGCGACAAGCTGGTACGCCTGTGCATCGTGCTGCGCTTCGCGATCCTCTTCCACCACATTCGCGGCACCCAGGAAATGCCCTCGGTGCGTCTGAAGGCAGAGCCCAAGAGCCTTTCGGTGACCTTCCCCGAGGGCTGGCTGGAAGCCAACCCGCTGACCCAGGCCGACTTCGCCCAGGAAGCCGAATGGCTCAAGCGGGTCGGCTACAGCCTCAACGTGCGGTAAGCACCGGCGCGGCCAGCTTCTCCAGCAGGGTCGCCTGGGTATTGCGGGGGTTCTGGTTACCGGTGGGACTGAGCCGCTGGTAGCTACCGTCGGCCTGCAACACCCAGGCCTGGGTGTTGTCGGTCAGGTACGTTTCCAGTTCCTTCTTAACCCGCTGCACCAGCTTCTTGCCTTCCACCGGGAAGCAGGTCTCGACGCGCATGTCGAGGTTGCGCTCCATCCAGTCGGCGCTGGAGAGATAGAGCTTCTCGTCGCCGCCGTTGAGGAAGTAGTAGATGCGGCTGTGCTCGAGGAAGCGCCCGATAATCGAGCGCACGTGGATATTGTGCGAGACCCCCGGGATGCCCGGCCGCAGGCAGCACATGCCACGCACCACTAGGTCGATCCTGACCCCGGCCTGGCTGGCCTTGTACAGGGCGCGGATGACCTTCGGATCGGTCAGCGAGTTGACCTTGGCCATGATGTGCGCAGGCTGGCCGAGCGCCGCCTGGGCCGCCTCGCGGTTGATCATTTCCAGCAGGTTCTTCTTCAGGGTGAACGGCGCATGCAACAGCTTCTTCATGCGCAGCGTCTTGCCCATCCCGATCAGTTGGTTGAACAGCTTGTGCAGGTCCTCGCAGAGCGCCACGTCGGCGGTCAGCAGGCTGTAGTCGGTGTACAGGCGAGCGTTGCCGGCATGGTAGTTGCCGGTGCCCAGGTGCGCGTAGCGGCGCAGTTCGCCGTCCTCGCGACGGAGGATCAGCATCATCTTGGCGTGGGTCTTGAAGCCGACCACGCCGTAGATCACCACCGCGCCGGCCTGTTGCAGGCGGCTGGCCAGTTGCAGGTTGGACTCTTCGTCGAAGCGGGCGCGCAGCTCGATCACCGCGGTGACCTCCTTGCCGTTGCGTGCCGCCTCGACCAGGGCGTCGACGATCTCAGAGTTGGCACCGCTGCGGTACAGGGTCTGCTTGATCGCCAGCACGTTCGGATCCTTGGCGGCCTGGCGCAGCAGGTCGATCACCGGGGTGAAGGATTCGAACGGGTGCATCAGCAACACGTCGAGCTTGCTGAGGACGTTGAAGAGGTTTTCCTTCTTCTGCAAAAGACGCGGGATCGCCGGGGTGAAGGGCGGGTACTGCAGCTCCGGATGGCTTTCCAGGCCGGTGACGCTGAACAGGCGGGTCAGGTTGACCGGGCCGCTGACCTTGTACAACTCGCTTTCGGACAGGCCGAACTGCTTGAGCAGGTAGTTGGTCAGGTTCTGCGGGCAGGTATCCACCACCTCCAGGCGTACCGCATCCCCGTAGCGACGCGAGAACAGCTCGCCGCGCAGCGCGCGGGCCAGGTCCTCGACATCCTCGGTGTCCACCGACAGGTCGGCGTTGCGGGTCAGGCGGAACTGGTAGCAGCCCTTCACCTTCATGCCGGGGAACAGGTCGTCGGCGTGGGCGTGGATCATCGACGACAGGAACACGTAGTTGTCACCCTCGCCGCCAACGTCTTCCGGCAGCCTGATGATCCGTGGCAGCAGGCGCGGCGCCGGGATGATCGCCAGGCCGGAGTCGCGGCCGAAGGCATCCATCCCCTCCAGCTCGACGATGAAGTTGAGGCTCTTGTTCACCAGCAGCGGGAACGGATGGGTCGGGTCGAGGCCGATCGGGGTGATGATCGGCGCGATCTCGTCGCGGAAGAAGCGCCGCACCCAGGTCTTGATCTTCAGCGTCCAGTGACGCCGGCGGATGAAGCGGATCTGGTGCTTGGCCAGCTCCGGCAACAGGGTCTCGTTGAGGATCCGGTACTGCCGCGACACCTGCTCGTGGACCAGCTCGCTGATCCGCGCCAGGGCCTGGTGCGGCAGCAGGCCGTCGGCGCCGGCCTGCTCGCGGGCGAAGGTGATCTGCTTCTTCAGGCCGGCGATGCGGATCTCGAAGAATTCGTCGAGGTTGCTCGAGAAGATGAGGAGGAACTTCAGCCGCTCCAGGAGCGGGTAGGACTCGTCCAGCGCCTGCTCCAGCACGCGGATGTTGAACTGCAACTGGGAGAGCTCGCGATGAATGTACAGGCTGCTGTCATCCACGCTGGGAACCACCGCAGGTGGCGTTTCCACCGGGATCGTTTCGGCCATCTTCACTTCTGCTTCGCTTTCCACGTTCGCCACTACGGTTTCGTCGGCGGCGATACGTTCGATCTCATCAAGTCCTTGCTGCGTATTCATTCATCTTCCCGAGGGGGTCAACGCCCCCGTCTTAATTGTTCTGCGGCCTGCTTGGCGAAGTAGGTCAGAATGCCATCGGCGCCGGCACGTTTGAAGGCGGTAAGGGACTCGAGGATCACCGATTCGGCCAGCCAGCCGTTCTGGATGGCGCCCATGTGCATCGCATACTCGCCGCTGACCTGGTAGACAAAGGTCGGGGCGCGGAATTCATCCTTCACCCGACGCACGATGTCGAGGTAGGGCATGCCCGGCTTGACCATCACCATGTCGGCGCCTTCGGCCAGGTCGGCGGCCACTTCGTGAAGTGCCTCGTCGCTGTTCGCCGGATCCATCTGGTAGGTGGCCTTGTTGCCCTTGCCGAGGTTCGAAGCCGAGCCGACCGCATCGCGGAACGGACCGTAGTAGGCGCTGGCGTACTTGGCCGAGTAGGCCATGATCCGCACATTGGTGTGGCCGGCAGACTCCAGGGCCTCGCGGATCGCACCGATGCGACCGTCCATCATGTCCGAGGGCGCTACCACCTGGGCGCCGGCCTCGGCGTGGGACAGCGCCTGCCGTACCAGCACGTCGATGCTGACGTCGTTGAGGACGTAGCCATCGTCATCCAGGATGCCGTCCTGGCCATGGGTGGTGAACGGGTCGAGCGCCACGTCGGTGATGATGCCCAGCTCCGGAAAGCGCTCGCGCAGGGCGCGGGTGGCGCGCTGGGCGATGCCTTCCGGGTTGTATGCCTCGGCGGCGTCCAGGGACTTCTTCTCCACCGGGGTCACCGGGAACAGCGCCAGCGCCGGAATGCCCAGGGCCACCCACTCTTCCGCCTCGATCAGCAACTGGTCGATGGACAGGCGCTCGACGCCGGGCATCGACGGAATGCTTTCACGCTGGTTGACCCCATCGAGGACGAACACCGGCAGGATCAGGTCGTCGACGGTGAGGACATTCTCGCGGACCAGGCGGCGGGAGAAGTCATCGCGGCGATTGCGCCGCAGGCGGGTGTAGGGATAGGCGCGGTTGGCGGGAGTGAAGCTCACGGTTTTACTCCAGGGCCCAGATAACGGGCACAGTGTGACAGTTATAGTCCCTGATTATGACGGATTGGCAACAAGCGACGACAGTGACTCAAGGTCGCGGCATCCTGCCGCACCGCCAATCATCGCAAAAAGCCAGCGGCAAAGGCCATTCATTGCACAATCAATGACCTGAGCCGTGACGATCGCGCTTTCCCCACGCCCTCAACCGAGTTAGGCTGCGCGTTCATTTCGCTTCGCTGCCCCGATGATGCTCCAACAATTCCTGCAGGACTTCGGCTATTTCGCCCTTTTTCTCGGTACTTTCTTCGAGGGCGAAACCATTCTCGTGCTGGCCGGGTTCCTTGCCTTCCGCGGCTACATGCAGCTGGATACCGTGATTCTCACCGCCTTCCTCGGCAGCTACGCCGGTGACCAACTCTGGTACTTCCTCGGACGCCGCCACGGCCGCCGGTTGCTGGCGCGCAAGCCGCGCTGGCAGAAGCTCGGCGACAAGGCGCTGGACCATGTGCGCCGCCATCCTGACCTGTGGGTGCTGAGTTTCCGCTTCGTCTACGGCCTGCGTACGGTGATGCCGGTGGCCATCGGCCTGTCCGGCTATCCACCGGCCCGCTATCTTCTTCTCAATGGCATCGGCGCCATCGTCTGGGCCGCTGCGCTGGGCTCCGCCGCCTACTATTTCGGCAGCGTACTGGAAGGCATGCTCGGCAACATCAAGAAATACGAACTCATGGTCCTCGGCGGCCTGATCGTGCTGGGCCTGCTGCTCTGGCTATGGCGGCGTTTCAAGACACCGCGCGGCAACGGCGCGGGCGGCAACGCCGACAAATCCGAGTGAACCCGCGCCGGCGCGACTGAACAGCCGGCCCCTTCGCACACTCCAACTCCTTGTACCCTCCGCTCCGGCTGGCCGCCGGGGCCGGCGGCTCGCTATGCTTGCGCGATACCGACCCCGGCCAGGCCGTCCGGTCCGGATCCTGCGTTCCCAAGGAGTAAGCCTCATGCACAAGAAAGTTGCCGTCATCCTCTCCGGTTGTGGCGTCTACGATGGCGCGGAAATCCACGAAAGCGTGATCACCCTGCTCCGCCTCAGCCAGCGAGGCGCCGAGGCACAATGCTTCGCGCCGAACATCGCCCAGCACCATGTGGTCAACCACCTGACCGGCGAGGAAATGCCGGAAAGCCGCAATGTCCTGGTCGAGTCCGCGCGTATCGCCCGCGGCGAAGTCAAGGACCTGCGCGAAGCCCGCGCCGAGGACTACGACGCGCTGATCGTGCCCGGTGGCTTCGGCGCTGCGAAGAACCTCAGCGACTTTGCCATCAACGGCGCGCAATGCCAGGTGCAGCCGGACGTGCTGGCGCTGGCCAAGGCTTTCGCCGAAGCCGGCAAGCCAGTCGGGCTGATCTGCATCGCTCCGGCGATGGCGGCGAAGATCTACGGCGCCGGCGTCCAATGCACCATCGGCAACGACGCCGACACCGCCGACGCGCTGAAGCAGATGGGTGCCGAGCACATCGACGCGCCGGTGGACGAGATCGTCGAAGACAGCGCGCGCAAGCTGGTGACCACCCCGGCCTACATGCTCGCCCAGTCGATAGCCGAAGCCGCTTCCGGGATCAACAAGCTGGTCGACCGGGTGCTCGAACTGGTGGACCAGGACAAGGCCTGATCGGCCAAGCACGAGGGCGGTCGCGCCGCCGCCCTTTTCAAATCCGTGCCGCTACGCCAGCGTGCGTCTCGAAACCATCGAATCGAGACGCCGCGATGAGCGAAACGCCCTCCTCCGCCCTGCCTGACGACGTCCACCAACTGGTGGCGGATTTCTTCCAGCGCATCCCCTTCAACCGCATGCTCGGCATCCGCGTGGTGAGCCTCGGCCGCGAGCGGGTAGTCCTCGACCTGCCGATGAAGGACGAACTGATCGGCAACTTCGTTCAGGGCATTCTCCACGGCGGGGTGATCTCCAGCCTGCTCGACGTCACCGGCGGAGCGATGGCCCTGATCGGCGCCCTCGAACGGCATCGCGAACTGCCAGGCCACGAGCGCATGGCGCGGCTGTCGAAGCTCGGCACCATCGACTTGCGCGTCGACTACCTGCGCCCGGGACGCGGCCGGACGTTCACCGCCCATGCGGTGCCGCTTCGCTCGGGCAACAAGGTCGCAGTGGTGCGCTCGGAACTGCATAGCGACGACGGCACGCTGGTCGCCGTCGGTACCGGTACCTATCTGTGCGGCTGACTCGCGCGTAGATCGGCTACCCGCTGCAGGCGGGTAAGCAAGCGGTCCAGGGCGTTGGCGAACGCCTGGCGGTCACGATCACCGTAGGGCGCCTGGCCGCCGCCCATCTGCCCCTGGTCACGCAGGTCGGCCATCAGGTTGCGCATGGCCAGCTTATCGCCCATGTTCCGCGCGTCGAACTCGCGGCCGCGAGGATCGAGGGCGGCAACCTGTTTCTTGATCAGCCGATCGGCCAGCGGTACGTCGCTGCAGATCGCCAGGTCGCCCGGCTCGGCCTGCTCCACCAGGTAATCGTCAGCCGCATCCATCCCGCTTTCCACCACCACCAGACGCACGCAGGCGAACGGCGGCTTGACCTGCGGCTGGCCGGCGACCATCCAGACTTCCAGCTTGCGCTTGAGAGCGAACTTGCAGACCAGTTCCTTGGCCGCCTTGGGGCAGGCGTCGGCATCGATCCAGATACGCATGAACGGACTTCCGTAGAAATGACGACGGCCAGTATCGCACTGGCCGTCGTGGTTGCGCGAACCCGCTCAGTCGGCGGCGTTGGCCGCCGCACGCCGGCGCTCGACGATCCGGCTACGTCCGTAGAGCAGCGCGATGGCCACCATTGCCATGGCCTGGGCCGACAGCGAATAGGCGTCAGCCTTGATCCCCAGCCAGTCGAAGTCGAAGAACGGCACCGGACGGGTGCCGATCACCCCGGCTTCCTGCAAGGCGATGACGCCATGTCCGGCGAACACCACCGAGAGCGCACAGAGCAACGCCGCGTTGATGCTGAAGAACAACCCCAGCGGCAGTTTCGCCGAACCACGCAGGATCACCCAGGCCAGGCCGATCAGCAGGACCACGGCGGTCGCCGCGCCGCCGATCACGGCATTGTGCCCGGCCGGTCCGGCCTGCAACCAGAGGGTTTCGTAGAACAGGATGACCTCGAACAACTCGCGGTAGACCGAGAAGAACGCCAGCACTGCGAAGCCGAAGCGTCCGCCACCGCCCACCAGGCTGCTGCGGATGTAGTCCTGCCAGGCTGCCGCGTGGCGGCGGTCGTGCATCCAGACGCCGAGCCAGAGCACCATCACGCAGGCGAACAGAGAGGTGAAGCCCTCCATCAGCTCGCGCTGGGCACCGCCGATATCGATCACATAGGCGGCCAACGCCCAGGTGGCGAAGCCGGCGACGAAGGCCAGCCCCCAGCCGACGTGCACGCCACGCACGGCACTTTCCTGCCCGGTATTGCGCAGGAAGGCGAGGATGGCGGCAAGCACCAGGATTGCCTCTACCCCTTCGCGCAACAGGATCAACAAGGCGGAAACGAAACTGATGGAGAAACTCAGCGAGTCGCCGCCAAGCTGCTTGGCGGCCTCTGCCAGCTTGCCCTTGGCCAGCTCCAGCTGTTGCGCCACCTGGGTTTCCGGGAGGCCATCGCGCAACGCCTGGCGGTAGGCCATCAGCTGCTTCTCGGTGGAGCGGCGCAAATCGGCGTCGACGTTGTCCAGCGAGCTTTCCACCAGCTCGAAGCCCTCCAGGTAGGCCGCCACCGACAGGTCGTAGGCCTGGTCGCGGTCGCCTTCGCGATAGACCGCGAAGCTCTTGTCCAGGGTGGCGGCGGTATAGTCGATCAACTGCCCAGGACCGCGCTGCTCCAGCGGCGGATGCGCACGCAGGGCGCGGAAGCTCTCCGCAGCGGCCTCGCCGTCGTGCTCGGCGACTTCGGCCGGAGTCTGCGTGGCCAGGGTCGCCAGCGGGTAGGCATGGGCCTTGTCCGGCTGCGCACTGCCGGCGCTCAGGCCGGCCACATAGCTGGCCAGGTCCCAGCGCTGGCGTTCGTCGAGCTGGTCGGCGAACGCCGGCATGTCGGTGCCGGCCACGCCCAGGCCGATGACGTTACGCAGGTCGTAGAGGCTCAGGTGGTCGAGGCGCTGGCGATCGGTGAGGTTCGCCGGCGGCGGTTCCAGGCCGATGCCGGCGGGGCCGTCGCCCTTGCCCGCATCGCCATGGCAGATCGCGCACTGCTGGGCATAGATCGGCGCCGCGCGGCTCGGGTCGGGGGTGATCGCGGGGGTCTGCACCACCTGGTAGATATCCGCCACCCGTGCCTCGAGGTTGCGCGCCTGGAGGGCCACGTCCCTTCCCGGCAAGCGCTGCTCGATGGCCTGGCGCAGGCTGGCGACGCCCCTCTCCAGCTCGGCGCGCTCGGGGCGCATCGGCAGGGTCAGGACCAATGCCTGCAGGTTGCCGACGAACTCCACCTGTTCCTGGTATTCGCTGGGGTCGACGATCTTGCCGTCAGCCACGGTCGGCGGATAGTCGGCCGCCAGGTAACTCAACAGATGCAAGGCTTGGGAGGGGTCGACGGCCGTGTCGGCTAGAGCTCCAAGGCTGAACGCGCAGACCAGCGGCAGCAGCCACAGCAGGATTTTCGGAGGGTGCATGGCGAAGACGAAGTGAGAATGGAAGAGATTAAATTGTCCCTTCGCCTTCCCGCCCATGCAAGAAATACTCTGTAACAATCACGCCCATCAGCGTGTCGGGCGGCTCAGAGCGGCGCTCGGCGTACCGTCGCCAGCAGCCCCGCGGCACCGACGAACAGGCTGGCGAAGGTACGGTTCACCAGCTTCTGCTGGCGCGGCGAACGCAGTACGCGTAGCACGCGCGCAGCCAGCCCGGTGTAGCCGGCCATGACGATCAGGTCGACGACGATCATGGTGCCGCCCATGATCAGGTATTGCGCCAGCAGCGGCTGGTGCGGGTCGATGAACTGCGGCAGCACCGCGAGCATGAAGATCACCGCCTTGGGATTGCTGGCGTTGACCAGGAAACCACGCAGCACCAGGGTCAACGGTCGCCCCAGAGGCCGTTCGCCATCGGTGCTCAAGGCCTGTGGCGGCGCCTGCCACTGGCGCACCGCCAGGTACACCAGGTAGGCCACGCCGAACCACTTGATCAGGCTGAAAGCCAGTGCCGAGGTCGCCAGCAACGCACCGACGCCGGCGGCGACAATGGCGATCTGCAGGGCCAGGCCGATCTGCAGGCCCAGCGCGTTCCAGTAGCCTCGCGCAAAGCCGTACTGCAACCCGCAGGACATCGAGGCGATGGCTCCGGCGCCCGGCGACAGGCTGATGGCCCAGCAGGCGAGGAAGAAGGCGAACCAGGTACTGACGAGCATTGCACACCTCGGAAAGCGAACACGGCTGGCGGCGGGAACGAAAAAGCCAGTGTGCACCAAGGCGGAGCAGCCGCACAGGTTTTCCGACCACGCGCCTCTCCCAACCTTTGCGGGCGCAACCTGGCGGACAGAAAAAACCCGGCAGATGCCGGGCTTTCCCGAGGATACGCGCTCAGCCATGTTGGGCGGACCACCGCGATGCGGCTATTCGCCCTGGCTCCGAACGCTCTCAGTCCGGCGAACCCTTGCGCAGCTTCACCGGCTCCTCGCCGCGCTTGCGCGCCAGGGCCCCGCGCAAGCGGATGTTCAGCGCCTCCACCGCCAGGGAGAAGGCCATGGCGAAGTAGACGTAGCCTTTCGGCACGTGCACTTCGAAGGACTCGGCCACCAGCACAGTGCCGACCACGATGAGGAACGACAGGGCGAGCATTTTCAGCGAGGGGTGTTTCTCGATGAAGTCGCTGATGGTGCCTGCCGCCAGCATCATCACGCCGACCGAGATGACGATCGCCGCGACCATCACCGGCACGTTCTGCACCAGACCGACGGCGGTGATCACCGAGTCCAGGGAGAAGATGATGTCGATGATCGCGATCTGGACGATGATGCCCATGAAGCCATGGACCTTGCCGCCGCTCTTCTGCTCTTCTTCCGCGCCTTCCAGGCTGTGGTAGATCTCCATGGTGCTCTTGAACAGCAGGAACAGGCCGCCGAAGAAGAGGATCAGGTCACGCCCGGAGATGCCCTGGCCGAACAGGTGGAACAGGTCGGTGGTCAGGCGCATGACCCAGGTGATCGAGAGCAACAGCAGGATCCGCGTGCCCATGGCCAGGGCCAGGCCGAAGAAGCGCGCCTTCGGTTGCTGGGCCGGCGGCAGGCGCCCGACCAGGATCGAGATGAAGATGATGTTGTCGATGCCGAGGACGATTTCCAGGGCGGTCAGGGTCAGGAACGCGACCCAGATTTCAGGACTGGCGAGCCATTCCATAGATGGTTATTTCCCGTTTTTTGTTGGAGTTGAAAAACCTGGCCCACGCCAGCGACGCACGGCTTTCTGGAAGAACAGGCTGTTGGGAACCTGCAGCAGCGGGCCCGGCGAGCCATCCTCGAGGGTTTCTTCCAGTGTCGTATACAAGAGATTGATGGCAACCACGCGTCCGGTGACGCCCGGTTTGTCGGCGCTATCGATCAGCTCCACGCGGTCGCCGATGCGGAACGGCCCGACGGTGAAGATCAGCAACGCACAGAACAGGTTGGAGAGCACGCTCCAGATGGCGAAGAAGGCTACCGCCGCCACCGCGGCGAAACCGGTCAGCGCGGTCCACAGCACTTCGGCGGACACGCCCAGGCGCTCCAGCACCATGATCAGTGCGCTGACCATGATCAGCCAGCGCAGGCCCCCACGCAGCGGCAGGAGCAGCTCCGGCGGCACCGGATAACGCTCGCCGATACGGGTCACCGTGCGTCGGACCAGGCGCTGTAGCAGCCAGGCGACCAGCAGGATGAGCAGGATCTGCAGCGCCACCACCAGCGGCCCGCTCCAGGTCTGCGTCAACACCTGCAAGTCTTCCATCACTCACTGGCCTCCAGTTCTTTCTGCAGGGCTTCGAGGGTTTCCAGGGCCTCCAGCCAACGTTCCTCCAGCTCGCCTTCGCGAACCTTCAGGCTCGATTGTTCGGACAGCAACTCGCGCAATTCGTCCTTTCGCGATACGTCGTACAGGGCGCTGTCGCCCAGCCGCGCCTCGATAGCGGCTAGCTTTTCGTGCAGGCCGCCGAGTTCGCGCTCCAGCTTGTCGGCCTCGCGCTTGTGCGGCGCCAGCTGCTGGCGCAGCGCGGCCGCTGCCTGGCGCTGGGCGCGCTTGTCGGTGCGTTCGGTCGGCGCACCCGGCGCGGTCTCGGCCTGCGGCGCCTTGCGCGCGCGATAGTCGACCAGCCAACGGGCGTAATCGTCGAGATCGCCATCGAACGGCACCACGCGCCCATCGGCGACCAGGAGGAATTCATCGGTGGTGCTTTTGAGCAGGTGCCGGTCGTGGGAAACCACCAGGACCGCCCCGGAAAACTCCTGTAGAGCCATGGTCAAGGCCAGGCGCATTTCCAGGTCGAGGTGGTTGGTCGGCTCGTCGAGCAGCAGCAGGTTGGGCTTCTGCCAGGCGATCAGCGCCAGGGCCAGGCGCGCTTTCTCGCCACCGGAGAAGTTCAATACCGGCTCGTCCACCCGAACGCCGCGGAAGTCGAAGCCGCCGAGGAAGTCCTTGAGGGTCTGTTCGCGCTCGCCGGGGGCGATACGCTGCAGATGTAGCAACGGGCTGGCCTGTGGATCCAGCGAATCGAGCTGGTGCTGGGCGAAGTACCCGATGGCCAGGTTCTCGCCGCGCAGCAGGCGGCCGCCCAGCTCGGGCAGGTCCCCGGCCAGGGTCTTGATCAGCGTCGACTTGCCGGCGCCGTTGGGACCGAGCAGGCCGATCCGCGCACCGGGCACCAGTTGCAGCTTGACCTTCTCCAGCACCGCCTTGTCGCCATAGCCGAGACGGCCTTCGCCGAGATCCAGCAACGGCCGGGAGATCTTGTCCGACTCGCGGAAACTGAAATTGAACGGCGAATCGACATGTGCCGGCGCCAGTTCCTCTAGACGCTCCAGCGCCTTGATCCGGCTCTGCGCCTGGCGCGCCTTGGTGGCCTTGGCCTTGAAGCGGGCGATGAAGCTTTCCATGTGCGCACGCTGCGCCTGCTGTTTCTCGTAGGCCTGCTGTTGCTGAGCCAGCCGCTCGGCGCGGGTCCGCTCGAAAGCGGAATAGCCGCCGCGGTAGAGGATCAGCTTGCGG
Source organism: Pseudomonas sp. TZ252 (assembly GCF_056110345.1). Classification (NCBI taxonomy): domain Bacteria; kingdom Pseudomonadati; phylum Pseudomonadota; class Gammaproteobacteria; order Pseudomonadales; family Pseudomonadaceae; genus Pseudomonas; species Pseudomonas sp. TZ252. The sequence continues at coordinate 2,097,226 of NZ_CM148566.1, forward strand.
TTTTCCAGATGCACCACGTGGTCCACCACCGCATCGAGGAAGTCGCGGTCGTGGGAGATCAGCACCAGAGTGCCGGGATAACCCTTGAGCCACTCTTCCAGCCAGAGGATGGCGTCCAGGTCGAGGTGGTTGGTCGGTTCGTCGAGCAACAGCAGGTCGGACGGGCACATCAGCGCCTGCGCCAGGTTCAGGCGCATCCTCCAACCACCGGAGAAATCACCGACCCGGCGCTCCATCTGCTCGCTGCTGAAGCCGAGTCCGGCCAGCAGCTTGCGCGCCCGTGCATCGGCGGTGTAACCGTCGGCGTTGTCCAGTTCGGTATGCAGGCGCGCCAGGGCAGAACCGTCGTGCGCCGCTTCGGCGGCGGCCAGTGCCGCCTGGATCTCGCGCAGGCGACTGTCGCCGTCGAGCACGTAATCCACCGCCAGGCGATCCAGGGTATCGACCTCCTGGCGCATGTGCGCGATGCGCCAGTCGGCGGGCAACAGGCAGTCGCCGGCATCCTGGCCGAGCTGGCCGCGCAACAGCGCGAACAAGCTGGACTTGCCAGCGCCATTGGCCCCGATGAGACCGGCTTTCTGGCCGGCGTGCAGGGTCAGTTCAGCAGCTTCCAGGAGGCGCTGCGGCCCGCGCTGTAGCGTAAGATTGAGGAGTCGGATCATGGCGGCGGAGTTTATCAGTTTCGCCCTTGCGGAGCGTGAGGCTGTATGACTGGAAATGTCTGGAAATTCGCGGTGGACGTCTATGCCCGGCCGGGCGTGGAAACGGCTTGCCTCGCGCTTCAGGAGCAAGGTGCGGACGTCTGCCTGTTGCTGGTCGCCGCCTGGCTTGGCAGGCGCGGTGTGAGCTGCTCGAAAGAACGCGCCCAGATCCTGGAGAACGCCGCGCGTCCCTGGCGCGAAACGGTCATCGAACCCCTGCGCAGATTGCGTTGCGCCTGGCGCGAAGCGGCAACCCACGACGCCTGCCTGGCCGAACTCCGCGAGGAAATGAAGGCCCAGGAACTACGAGCGGAACGGGAACACCTGCAACGCCTGGCCGACCTGGCCACAGCCTGGCTGGAGGGCCAGGAAGCGAATCGCAGTGCGGATGCCTGGCTGCAAGCCTGCAGCCGGGACATCTGCACGGAAGCAGAGCGCCGGGCTTTGCTGGTGCTTGGCTCGGCGGCTTTGCAGACAGCGCCTTAGGAGGCGCTGGTCGGGGCGGCGCCGTTGCTGCCCGCGGCAGGCGTTGCCGAAGCAGCGCTGGAGGCGGCTGCCGGGGCGCTGGGAGTCGCCGCAGGCTTCGCAGCAGGAGCGGTGGCGGGCTTGGCTGCGGCAGGTTTCGCGGCTACGGGTTTCGCCGCAGGCTTGGCCGCCGGTTTCGCCGCAGGCTTCGCAGCCGGCTTGGCTGCAGGCTTCGCGGCCGCGGGTTTCGCCACAGGCTTGGCCGCCGGTTTCGCGACAGGCTTCGCCGCCGGCTTGGCGGCGGGCTTCGCGGCTGCGGTTTTCGCCGCGGGCTTGGCCGTCGGTTTCGCGACAGGCTTCGCCGCCGGCTTGGCGGCGGGCTTCGCGGCTGCGGTTTTCGCCGCAGGCTTGGCTGCGGGCTTCGCGGCTGCGGTTTTCGCCGCGGGCTTGGCCGCCGGTTTCGCAGCAGGCTTCGCCACCGGCTTGGCTGCGGGCTTCGCGGCTGCGGTTTTCGCCGCAGGCTTGGCCGCCGGTTTCGCAGCCGGCTTGGCTGCGGGCTTCGCTGCCGCGGTTTTCGCCGCAGGCTTGGCCGCCGGTTTCGCAGCCGGCTTGGCCGCAGGCTTCGCCGCTACGGTTTTCACCGCAGGCTTGGCTGCCGCCTTCGCAGCAGGTTTGGTCGCGGGTTTCGCCTTGCGGCTCTCCAAAGCCTTGCCAGCAGCTTCCTTCACCTTGCCGACACCCTGCGCCAGCTTGAGGCTTTCCTGTACGTCACGCTTGAGGCCGACGATGTAGGTACGGGTGTCCGCCTGCCGGGCCTTCAGGGTATCCAACGCTTCTTCCAGGTCGCTGATGGTCTCGCGCGCCTTGGCCTGTGCCTTGGTCTTGCCGGCCTTGGCAGCATCCTGCAGCTTGGTGCGAGCCTTGTGCAGTTTTTCCTGGGCTTTGCCACGTTGCTTTTCAAGTTTGGCCAGGAGCTTTTCCGAATCGACCAGCGCTTGTTTGCACGCACCTTCCAGGTGCTCGACAAGGCTGTGGGAAAGTTGCTGCAACAGGTGCAAGGGGGTGGTGACGGGCTTCTTGTTGGCCGACATGACGTGCCTCCAGGCGGACGTGGTTGCGCCCATACTAGACCCGCAAACCCCCTCTCGCCAACGGGTTCGATGTGCTACAAGCGACGTGCGCCAGGATTGCCCGCCGATTCGTCTGGAGAAACCGCATGCCGCGCCGCCTTTTCATCGGTCTTTTTCTACTGCCGCTGCCGCTTTTCGCCGCGCCCCCCAAGGACGAACTGGCCTATGCCGTAGGCGCCCGCCTGGGCACGCGCCTACAGCAGGAAATGCCCGACCTAGAGCTATCCGAACTACTTCTCGGACTGCGCCAGGCCTATCGCGGCGAGGCACTTGAAATCCCCCCCGAACGCATCGAAAAACTTCTGCTGCAACACGAGAACGCCACGACGGAAACACCGCGGACCACACCCGCCGAGGCCCGCTTCCTGGCCAACGAAAAAGCCCGCTTCGGCGTCCGCGAATTGACCGGCGGCGTCCTCGTCAGCGAATTACGTCGTGGCCAAGGTAACGGCATCGGCGCGGCAACCCAGGTACACGTCCGTTACCGCGGCCTGCTTGCCGACGGTCAAGTGTTCGACCAGAGCGAAAGCGCCGAGTGGTTCGCCCTGGACAGTGTGATAGAGGGATGGCGCACAGCGTTGCGAGCGATGCCTGTCGGCGCGCGCTGGCGAGTGGTGATTCCTTCGGCGCAAGCCTATGGCCACGAAGGCGCTGGCGACCTGATCCCGCCCGACGCTCCGCTGGTCTTCGAGATCGACCTGCTGGGCTTCCGCTGAAATGCAAAAACGGCGCTCTCCCGCATGGAGACGCGCCGTTTCGTAACGACTCGCCGGTGAATCAGACCGGTACTGCCGAACCCTCTGCGCCGCTCTGGCTGTGGGCGTTGTGCAGGACTTCGATGAGGCAGTCCTCCAGCTCGAAGCGTTCGTGCAATTGTTGCCGCAGGACCTTCAGCTCCGCGATGAGGCAGGCTCCTTCACGGCAATCGCCGTTGTCGCAGCGGTCGTTGAAGTTCAGCGCGGATTCGGTGATGGCTTCCAGCCGGGGGAAGATCTGCTTGGCCAGCTCCAGGCCGCGCTGATCGCCGAAGGCCTTGCCTTCCGCCGTCAGTTGCTCGTAGACCTCGAAGTGTCCGGCAGATACGTAGTCCAGCAGCAATTGGCAGAAATGCTGGAGTTCTTCGGCGTTGGGCGCCGGTGCCTGAATACCGCTCAGGGCATCGAAGGCCTGCACCAGTTGCTGGCGCTCATGCAGCCAGCGATCGATCAGTTGGTGCACACCCCCCCACCGCTCTTGGGCATTACGGCAGCTTTCGAGCATGTTGTCCTCGCTTCCCTCTTCGGACGTCCCGGAGAATCATCGTCCGCTCCGAGACGCATTGCTGACGCACTCTCTGCGCTCTGTGGGAGAACGCCTGTGCAAGGGGCGGACTCCGGCGCTATGGAAAGCCAGATTATGCCCCCGGGATGACCCCATCAAGACGCCCGTACAGAAAAATTCATACGGATGTTTGATCGGTATCCCGCATCCGCTCTGGTTTTCGCCAAATCGATACGGCCGACACTCGAGAGCTGACGAAAGACCACGCGACAGCCCGCATCAGGTACGTCGGAGGAACTGCACGATGGAGAAGCCGAGATAGGCAACGAACGCCAGCAGGCTCCATTCCGGAATGCTCAGGGTGAATAGCGTCCAGCTCACCTGGGCACAATCCGCGGTGCCATGCAGGACCAGGCGGATCACTTCCTGGAAGGGAAGCGCCTGCATCATGTAGTCGAGGCTGGGCAGGCAGGCCGGCAGTTGGTCCAGCGGAACGGTCTGCAACCATACCTGGCGGGCGGCCGTGGCCCCGCCGCCGAGAGCGAGCAGGAACACCAGCACGGAGTAGATACGCCGCCCACGCAGGCCGGGCCCCTGGATCGCGCCAGCAAGGCAGGTCAGGCCGATCAGGATGAAGAAGATCCGCTGCACGACGCACAGCGGGCAGGCCTCCAGGCCAACCACATGTTCCAGGTACAGCGCCCCGCCCATGATGGCGACGCAGGCCAGGAACGCGAGAAGGAAAAGCTGACGGGGGCTGGCCAGGGGCATGGCGGATCCACAGGTACACAGGGGAAAGGCCGCCTACGGTAGTGGAAAGCCTCCGGCCGTTTCAAGCCGCAAGTCCGCTCTGCGGCAAGACATCCCGAATCATGCCGGGCGCCCGCGACAAGCCGCCACAGTCCTGCCGATGGAGCCGAACGGGGAACGCCGGGGGCGTTCCCCATGCTCAAATGCCCGCCACCACCACGGGCAGCCCCGGAGTACGCCGATCGAGCAGGACCAGGCCCTCCTGGAACAACTGGTTGCTGCGCTCGACCTCGCCGAGCTGCGCCAGCAGGCGGCCCAGCTCGGCGCAGGTCTCGGCACTGCGCTGGAAGCTCAGGCTGGCCTCCAGGTATTCCCGGGCCTTGCCCCAGAGCTTGTTGATCAGGCACAGGCGCCCCAGGGTCAGCAGCAGGCCGGGATCGTTCGGATGTTCCTTGAGCCAACCTTCCGCGGCCTGCAATTGCTTGCCCGGATCGCGCCCGCGCACCTGCCCGTAGAGTTGCACCAGGGTCGCGTCGAAGCCTTGCTTGAGCGCATGGCGGAGGACTTCTTCGGCCTCTTCCTCGGCGCCCAGGCGAAGCAGTTGGGCGGCATAGCCCGCGACGATCGCCGGGTCTGCACGCAGCGCCGAAGGCACGTTCTGCCAGTGCTGGGTCAGCGGCTGCAACGCCGTCTCGCCCTCGTTCAGTCCACGCTCGCCGGCTTCCTGCAAGGAAGCCACCCAGGCACGGCGTTCGAGGTCGCGCAGTTCGGAATCCTTCAGCACACGCTCCTTGCGCAGCTCCGGCAGCAGGACGCAAAGGGCCTGCCAGTCGTGCTGGGTGACGTACAGCTGCTGCATCAGCCGCAATACCGTGCGGTGCTGCGGCTGGAGCCCGTGCAGCTCTTCGAGGGTATTGCGTGCCTGCGGGTAGTCGCCGCGATTGATCAGCAGTTGCGCACGGGTCAGGCCGACCAGCAATTGGGCATCCGGCTCGCGCTCGCGAGCCCGGTTCAGCAGGTCGTCGGCCTCGTCGTAGCGCTCGAGTTCGTTGGCGGCCCGCGCCGCGCCGAGGTAATGCATCAGCGGCCGCTCGCCCATCTCCGCAGCCCGCCGCAAATGACGCAGCGCCTGCGGCCAGTTGCCTTCGCCGAGATCGCGCAGGCCGCTGTGCTCGGCCATCTGCACGCGACGCCGGCGGTTGTAGCGCGACCAGGGGTTGACCACCCGCCCCGAGCTGCCGAGCAGGCGCAGGACCAGGCGCACCAGCACCACCAGCAGCCAGACCACCGCCAGCAGGGCGAGGAACGACCACAGGCTGGATTCGTAACGGAAGCTCTTGTAGGCGATCAGCACATAGCCGGCCTGCTCGGAGATCGCCAGCCCAACCAGCGTGGCGACCAGCACCACCGCCAGGACCAGGAGGTAGATGCGTCTCATGGACGGCCCTCCGTGGCCGGAGCCGCCTGCGCCTCGGGCACCAGGTTGCCGGCGGCCTCGCGGCGCGACACGTAGGACTGCAGGGCGCTCAGGGCCGGTGCGAGGTCAGGGACCTGCACGGTGACCGGCTGCTTCGCCAACTCATCGATACGCAACTTCAACGCGCGGCTGTCGGCCAGCTCTACGTTGAAATAGCCGTCCAGCACGTCCTGGGCCTGCTTCAGCGCCTGCTCGTAGACTTCCTGCTTGCCATTCAGCGCCGCCCACTGGGCTTGCTCCAGGGCCAGGCCGATGGTCAGGCGCACCTGCGCCAATTGCTCGCCGGCCAGCAGCGGACGAATGTCCTGGCCGGCATTGAAGTCGATGCGGATGTAGCGCGAGATCTTCTCCCACCACAGCTCCCAGGTGCTGTTGCCGTCGCCCCAGGCGACATTGCTGGCACCGCTTTCGCCTTCCTTGAAGGTCGGCGTGAGCGGTTGCAACTGGTTGACCTGCTCGCGCAACGCCGCCAGTTGCACGAACAGCCCGGTACGGTCCGGCTCCGGCAACGCACGCAGGGCCTCGAGGCTGGCCGCCAGCTTGGCGCGGGCGGCATAGGCGCCGGGATCGTTCTGCGCGCGCAGGATGTCATCGGCGCCCTGCACCAGCTCGGTGGCGCTGCCCACGTCCTGCAAGGCGGACAGGCGCAGGCTGGCCAGGCGCAGCAGGTGTTCGGCCTCGGCCAGTCGCCATTGCTGGCGGCTCTGGCCGAGGACCTTCTTCAGTTGCTCGCTGAGATGCTGCTGGTCGCCCTGCAGCTCCACCACAAGGCGTCGCCGGGCCTCCAGTTCGTCCGCGGTAGGCAAAGCGTCCAGGCGGGCAGCCAGTTGCTGGTTGCGCTGGGCCAGGGATTCGGTCTTGCCACGGGCATCTTCCAGCTGCGCCAGCTGGTCGCGCTCGGTGCCCTGCAACTGCTGGACCTGCCAGAAGCTCCAGCCACCCGCGCCGAGTCCCGCCACGCCAACCAGCAGGGCGAGCAACGCCAGGCCGGTGGCGGTACCGGAACGCCTGGATGCATCGGGTGCAACGGGAGAAGGGGTGGAAGTGGAAGTTCTTGCGTCGTCTTGGGGAGTGACTGCTTCGCTCACAGGTCCATCCTTTGGTCAAGAAAGTTCTAGGCGGCGCTCGTCAGGGCCGCCAGCAAGGCCGGCGCGCTCGCGCCCCGGCAATCAATCACCCGTTGCGCACCCAGTTCGCGCGCCATCTCGGCGACCCGCGGGCTGGGTACGAACAGCGGCAACCGGCCTATCTCGGGCCAATCGGCTGCCGCCAACTGATACAGATTTTGCAAACCCTGTCCACTGCTGACCACCAGGCCGTTCAGGCGTTCCGCCCGCACCCTTGCCAGCAGCTCTCCGGCCGGATAGTCCGGAGCCCGGCGCCGGTAGAGTGGCAGGTAGTCCACCTGCACGCCTTGGCCGCGCAGGCGCTCGGCGAGGAATTCTCGGCCACCTTCGCCGCGCATGATCAGCACTTTCGGATCGTGCACGCGCAGGGAATCCTGGAACGCCGGCAGCGCCAGCAACGCTTCGCTGTCGTCGCCCTGTTCAGGGTAGGTTACGTCGAGGCCGTAGGCCTCGAGGATCGCCGCGGTCGCCGCGCCGACGCTGCACCAGGTCTGCTGCGGCGGCTGCGGCCAGTAGCGGTCGAGCCGCTCCAGCCCCAGGCGCGCCGCCGGCTTGCTGACCACCACCACCGCGCAGTAGCGGTCCAGGTCGAGCATCAGCGTACGCTGCTCCGGGGTTTCTTCCAGCGGATCGATCGCCAACAGCGGCAGGCTGCTGCTATGGACGCCCGCCTCGCCGAGGCGGGCGGCCAGGGCCGCGCACTCCTCGTCGGGGCGCGTCAGCAGGAGCCGCCAGCCGCTCACGGATGTCCGGCCTCGCCGTAGACGGCTTCGAGAATCGCTTCGGCGCCCTGCTCCAGCAGGTCCTCGGCCACCCGCACGCCCAGCGCCTCGGCTTCCGCCAGTGGCGCCCGCCCCTCGGCGCGCAGCAACTGGGTGCCATCAGGCTGGCCGACCAGGCCGCGCAGCCACAGCTGGTCGCCCTCGCGGATGGCGTAGCAGGCGATCGGCACCTGGCAACCGCCGTTGAGCCGCTTGTTCAGCGCGCGCTCGGCAGTGACCCGCAGAGCCGTGTCGGTATGGTGCAAGGGTTCCAGCAAGGCATGCAGGTCGCTGTCGGCCGTACGGCATTCGATGCCGACGGCGCCTTGTCCGCCGGCGGGCAGGCTGTCGTCGACACTGATCGAGGAGCGGATGCGCGACTCGAAGCCGAGGCGGATCAGGCCGGCGGCGGCGAGGATGATCGCGTCGTATTCGCCGGCATCCAGCTTGGCCAGGCGGGTATTGACGTTGCCTCGCAGGAAACGGATCTGCAGGTCCGGCCGGCGCGCCAGCAGCTGCGCCTGGCGGCGCAGGCTGGAGGTGCCGACCACGCTGCCGGCTGGCAGTTGCTCGAGGCTGGCGTAGGTGTTCGAGACGAAAGCGTCACGCGGGTCTTCGCGCTCGCAGATGGTGTAGAGGCCGAGCCCCTCGGGAAAGTCCATCGGCACGTCCTTCATCGAATGCACCGCGATGTCGGCGGCGCCTTCGAGCAGGGCGGTTTCCAGTTCCTTGACGAACAGGCCCTTGCCGCCGATCTTCGCCAGCGGTGCGTCGAGCAGCTTGTCGCCGCGACTGGTCATCGGCAGCAGGGTGACGGTCAGGCCAGGATGAGCCTGCTCCAGGCGCGCCTTGACGTATTCGGCCTGCCACAAGGCGAGGGCGCTCTGGCGAGTGGCGATGCGGATTTCGCGGGACGACATGGGATATTCCGTGCACAGGGATGCGCCCATGATAACAGTTCGAACCCGAGTGCGCGGACGCTGGGCCCGATAGCCGCACCCGGGTCGCTGGCGAACCGCCGACCGCCGTCAGAGCTGATGCATCAGACGCCTGACCCCGGCCACGTGCCGCCGGCTGACGGTCAGTGCATCGCCGTCGAGGCCTTTCAGGTAGAGCTGGAAATGCCCCAGCGGCGTACGCTGCAGGCGTTCGATCCGTTCGCGGGCGACCAGCGCGTTGCGGTGGATGCGCACGAAGCGCTCGCCGAACTCGTCTTCCAGCGCCTTCAACGGCTCGTCCAGCAGCACCTCGCCCTGCGCATGGCGCAAGGTCACGTACTTGTGGTCGGCAATGAAGAAGATCACCTCTTCCAGCGGGATCAGCTCGATCCCCTTGCGGGTCCGCGCACTGATGTGGCTGCGCGGACCGCTGCCGCCGGAGGCCGGGGGCTTGGTCAGCGCGGCCAGTTGCACGCGGTTCGGTCGCGAGGCTTTCTTCAACGCCTCGGCCAGGTCTTCGCTGCGCACCGGCTTGACCAGGTAGCCCACGGCGCTGACCTGGAAGGCTTCCAGGGCGAATTCGTCATGGGCCGTGCAGAAGATCACAGCCGGCGGCGCTTCCCGCTCGCAGAGTCTGGCCGCGACCTGGAGGCCGTCCAGACCGGGCATGCGGATATCCAGCAGGACGATATCGGGCTTGAGGCTGTCGATCAGCGTCAGCGCTTCTTCGCCATTGCTGGCCGAGGGCTCGAGGACGCGATAGCCGTCCAGTTGCCCTACCAATCGGGCCAGGCGCTCTCGCGCCAGAGGTTCGTCATCGACAATCAGGACATTCATAAGCTCAGGCTTCCTGCATGAGTCGCGCACATGGATAGCGTAGACAGGTGTAGTGCCGTCCGTCACGGCGCTCGACGCTGAGACTCGCTTTAGGCCCGAAAAGTGCCCCAAGTCGTGCATCGATATTGTGTAACGCCTGTCGCGTGCCTTTCGACGGGGGCGACTCGAGCGCCTCGTCGTAGGGGTTGCTCACACATAGCTGGAACACTCCTTCACGATAAACCGCCTCGACCTGCACCAGGCCACCTTCGACCCGCGGCTGGATGCCATAGATAAGCGCATTTTCCAGCAGCGGCTGCAAGGTCAGTTGGGGGATCGGCAGGTTGGCCGGCACCCCGTGCACCTGCCAGTCCAGTTGCAGGCGATCGCCAAGACGATACTGCTCAATGGAAAGATAGCGCCTTGCCAGCGCCAGTTCCTCCTCCCAGGAAACTAAAGTGCCGGGCTTCGCCAGGCTGGCCCGGAACAGGTCGGACAGGTCCAGCACCGCATGCTCGGCCTTCAGCGGGTCCAGCTCGATCAGGCTGGCGATGCTGTTCAGGCTGTTGAACAGGAAGTGCGGGCGAATCCGCGCCTGCAGCGATTCCAGGCGCGCCTGCAACTCGGCCTGCTGCTGCCGGCGCCACTGGCTCTGCAGGTAAAAGTAGCGCAGCACCAGGGCGGACATGATCAGCGCGATCAGCGCGTGCCGCAGATACAGATTGACCTCGCCGGCACGCGTCAGTTCTCCGCCCAGCTGATAGTGCTCGGCGACCGCCGTGCAGCCCAGGGTGAGGGCCACCACCAACAGGCAGCAGGCACTCCCCGCCAGCGCCACCGGCAGGCGTGCGAGCAATGGCCGCAGGCGGCAGAACAGCGCCGCCGAGAGCAGTACGATCCACTGCACGAACAGCGACGCCAGGGCCAGGCGCACCCAGTTGAAGCTCGGCGTCATCGGCTCCGCCAGCACCAGCACGAGCACCAGCAGCTCCGCCAGCAGCACCAGGGTGAACAGGGCTTCGGCTTCGCAGAGCTCGGGAATGAAGAAGTCGTCTTGGACGGCCGGCCGGGTCGAGCGGCCGGGCTTGAATCGGATAGGCATCGACAGAGTTTCCGCAAGGCCCGTGGCGCCCGCAAGACAGCCGCGGGCGTACGGGCGAAATAAAGCACCGAAATGCCATCTGCCGCAAAAAACCGCGAAACAGCGCTCGTTCCGGCTTCGTCGACGAGCCGCCGGTTTTTCCTCCCGGCCTGCTATCATCGTCGCACTTTGCCCGTCACGCAGGCCGCGCGGCCTGTCCGTTTCTTGTTGCAGCGAGAGATACCATGAGCGTAGAGAAGACCAACCAGTCCTGGGGCGGCCGCTTCAGCGAGCCCGTCGACGCCTTCGTCGCCCGTTTCACCGCCTCCGTCGACTTCGACAAGCGTCTCTACCGCCACGACATCATGGGTTCCATCGCCCACGCCACGATGCTGGCCAAGGTCGGCGTGCTGAGCGACGCCGAGCGCGATGCGATCGTCGACGGCCTGCAACAGATCCAGGCGGAAATCGAAGCCGGCAGCTTCGACTGGCGCGTCGACCTGGAAGACGTGCACATGAACATCGAGGCGCGCCTGACCGACCGCATCGGCGTCACCGGCAAGAAGCTCCACACCGGCCGCTCGCGCAACGACCAGGTGGCCACCGACATCCGCCTCTGGCTACGCGACGAGATCGACACCATCCTCGCCGAGATCACCCGCCTGCAGGAGGGCCTGCTGGGCCTGGCCGAAGCGGAAGCCGACACCATCATGCCCGGTTTCACCCACCTGCAGACCGCCCAGCCGGTGACCTTCGGCCACCACCTGCTGGCCTGGTTCGAGATGCTCAGCCGCGACTACGAGCGCCTGGTCGACTGCCGCAAGCGGGTCAACCGCATGCCGCTCGGCTCGGCGGCCCTGGCCGGCACCACCTACCCGATCCAGCGCGAGATCACCTGCCAGTTGCTGGGCTTCGACGCGGTTGGCGGTAACTCCCTGGACGGCGTCTCCGACCGCGACTTCGCCATCGAATTCTGCGCCACCGCCAGCCTGGCGATGATGCACCTGTCGCGCTTCTCGGAAGAGCTGGTGCTGTGGACCAGCGCGCAGTTCCAGTTCATCGACCTGCCCGACCGCTTCTGCACCGGCTCCTCGATCATGCCGCAGAAGAAGAACCCCGACGTGCCGGAGCTGGTACGCGGCAAGTCCGGCCGGGTGTTCGGCGCCCTCACCGGCTTGCTGACCCTGATGAAGGGCCAGCCGCTGGCCTACAACAAGGACAACCAGGAAGACAAGGAACCGCTGTTCGACGCCGCCGACACCCTGCGCGATAGCCTGCGCGCCTTCGCCGACATGGTCCCGGCGATCCGGCCCCGGCGCGAGATCATGCGCGAGGCGGCACGCCGCGGTTTCTCCACCGCCACCGACCTGGCGGACTACCTGGTGCGCAAGGGCCTGCCGTTCCGCGACTGCCACGAGATCGTCGGCCACGCAGTGAAGTACGGCGTAGACAGCGGCAAGGACCTCGCCGAGATGAGCCTCGACGAACTGCGCCGCTTCAGCGAGCAGATCGACGCTGACGTCTTCGACGTGCTGACCCTGGAAGGCTCGGTCAACGCCCGCGACCATATCGGCGGCACCGCGCCGAACCAGGTCCGTGCCGCCGTCGCCCGCGGCAGAAAACTGCTGGCACAGCGCTGAAGTCGCGCCCAGTGCCCGGCAGATCTCCCTGTCCTACCCGAGACTTGATCGCACGGCGGGACAGGAACGCCCTTGTAGATCGACAGCCACTCTAGTGAAAGTCCTTCTTCGCTAACCGGTCGCAATGGCGGAATAACTCAGCATCAGTGCTCATCATTGAAATCATCGGCCCTGGGCGTGGCAAAAATGCCCTTGGCTTCCTGGCGCCGGTAATAGGCTTCGATGCTTAGCCCGGGATCGATGCGCGCCCTGACGATGCAGGGCTGCTGTTGCCAGGGATACTCATGCAGGCGTCGGTCCAGCTCCTTGCGCTCCTTGGCTGGCCAGCCCTGGTAGGTGCGCTGGCGCCAGTAATGGGGATCGCGTCCGGTATGCCGATCATGCTCGGCGGTGACCGGATCTAAGGGGCGGCTCGGCTCCAGGACCGGCAGGTCGGGCAACGGCTGGGTCACGTCCATGTAGCGTTGCAGGCAGTCCCAGAAGGCCAGGGCATTGACCTTGTCGAGACCGAGGGAGTGGACGCGGGTGGCCAGACAGACCTTGTTGTCGGTATAGCGGTGATGCAACCAGAGCGCATAGTCGTGGCTGCCGTAGCCACTGGGCAGCAATTGCAGCACCGGATCGAACTCGTCGAAGGGAGCGACGAACAGGCGGCGGAAGCGACGCTTGAAGCGGAGCATGCCGTCCAGGCGATTGAATTCACTGCCATCTTGCTTGAAGACTTTGCTGTAGAGCCAAAGGATGGCGCTGAAGCCGACTGCACCCATAAAATAAGTAGCTACGCCTATCCAAATTGCTATTTGCAAACCATTGGTTCCAAATATTGTTCCATACTGGTACAAAGCCAATGGGATTGAAAATAAAAAACCCGACATCTGAATAACGTGAAGATATTTTTTATTCGAAAGAAAGGCCACCATGGATATTACTGAAACAGCCACCACAAAGAATGAGCAAACCAAGGTGTAGAGTTGCTGTATGTCCCTCCTCCACTCTCCGGTGGCTTCTCCCATTATGCCAATTCCCAAAGCAATCCATACAAAAAAATAGCACAGCATCCTAAGCGTGAATATTATATAAGGAATTCTGCTAGAGTTCTGGAACTGCCAACGCATAGAGTTGCAATATGCCTCAGCACCTCCAACCTCTGACTTATCCTCAGCCCCGATCGAAAGCTGCCCTACAATCTCCATTTCCGGATCTAGATTGGCATAGTTCCCAAAGGCAAGATGGGTGTCAAAAATACCATTACGGTTAGACTCCTCCTTCCACCTTGGCGGCGGTAAAGAGTCGTTGACTTCACTGCGATAAGCACTGGCTGAGTACGTGGCATCCATGTGTACAGTCATACGTTGAACTCACTGTTCTCTATCAACCAATAAGGTGGCGCAGCATGGGGGCCCAAGTCGTCCGGGGGAAGGTACCGATTGGCGGATGTGAATGCACTCCAACTCTTCGGGCTGGGTTGAGGCAGGACAAGCCGCTGCTCAGGCTGGTCGGCATTGAGTTCGAACTGTGCGCTGATCTTCAAACCCTGGGTCATGCGCATGCTATAGCGGGCCCGAGGAGACAACTGCGGAATCGGCAGGCTGGCCGGCAGCACGTAGAGCACGCTGGCAGCATCCAACGGCAAGGCTTCGAGCTTGGCGGGGCCCGCGGGGACCCGATGGTAGCGCTTGACGCCGAACAGGGTGCCCGGATCGATCGGCAAGCTGCTGAGAAACTCCTGGGCCACCAGGCGGAACGCCTTCTGGCCATTCTCGAACATGGCCAGGAGCGGGGAACTCAGCACCACGGCCCAATCGTTTGCCTCCAGCGCCTGCAACTTGGGGTCGATGCAGGATAGCGCAGTGCGGCTGACCGCTTGGCGACCCCGTTCCGCTTCCTGCAAGACAGATCGATGCGCCGCCGGCGCCAATTTGCGCCAGTCTTCCAGGCGATGGACAAAGACCCGCGGATGGCCGAGGACTCCCAGCAATTGGCGATAGGCCGTTTGCGGGTCTTTCAGATGGGCGAAGCGCTGGTCCTGGCCCATCAGCGAATCGAGCAGGCCAGCCTCGGCGAATTGCCGGCCGAAGGGGCCTTTCTTGACGATGGTTTCCGCATCGCTGTCAGTCAGTAGATTAGCGACCACAGTGCCTCCGATCGCCAAAACCGCACCAGCCAGCAAAGCATAAGGGTTTACTATCCATCCTAGGACGTAGGCACCCCAAAGGCCCCCACCCACTGCGGCCACACCGTAGGCCGCAGCCGCATCGCTATCTCCCTGCCTCAAAGCTCGGTAGCCATCCCATACACTGATGCCTGCACCGAATAGTGTGGCTGCGCCACCAAGCCCACGTAGCAACCCTAACTTAGGGCTGCCTGTTTGAACTTCTAGATTCCTGGCCCATCGAGGGGATATTTGGGCTACCGATATACGTGGGGTTTCTAGATACTTTGCAGTAGATGGTCCGAAAAGCAGCTTTGCATGGCTTCCTCCAGCGGCTGTTAAATCGATTACTGCACCGACAGCCCCGATCGTCCCTCTGTGCTTTTCTCCACTGTCTACAAAGCCACTGTATGCCTGCACCTGCACATTCAAGTTATAAATCGCAAACCCCAGCATCATCGTCGGCACGATGCGAGTGTTCTCCATCACCTGGGTCAACGTGCCTAACTGCGTACGGAATTTCGTGTAGGCAAGCAGGTCCGGGTGATCCTTGGGTACCGCCACCACCATGACGTTGCGCAGGTTGGCGCGACTCATGCCGGTGTCGCGGGGACTGGTGCCGGCCAGGGGATTGCCGGCACCGTCCTGAACGATGGCGCGCCGATAGCTCTTGCGCCTCAGCTCCTGGCGCTCGACCTCGGTCAGACCGTTGCGCAGGCCGGCTCCGCGCACGCCGACGACAACCATGTCGAGCGGCACCTGACTGTCGGGCAGCAGGCGGATACCTTTCATCTTCACCGAGAGGGCGCTCAGAGTATTGAAGGTCGGTGCGAACAAGCGGTCGAGCTGGATCTGGGTGGCACCCTGGGACAGCCGGCCGAGTTGCTCGACTACGCTGGCGCCGAACACGTCCAGCAGGTCGCCGAGGAAGTAGGCGAGGCTCTTGCCGGCGCTGGGCTGGTCGACCTCGCCCAGCAGACTGGCTCCCAGCATCAGCGTGCTGAGGCCCATTGCATCGGGGTCCGGCGTCCGCGGGCTATCGCGCAGCGCCTGCAGGCGCCGAACCGGCTCGGGAAGTTGTCCTTCGTCCTTGGCCAGGAGCATGGCGCCAAGCGGGTGGCTTGCCTGCAGAACCGTGCTGACCACCCGCTCGACATGTGCCGCCAGCGCCCGGTAGGCGGTACCGCTGTACAGTGCGTCGCAGCGGTCGGGAAGCTGGTTCAGCGCAGCCAGTGCCTCGCTCATCAGGCTGTAGGGCTCCAGCAGGGCTTCGTCGCACTGGTGGGTCCAGTCCTGCAACACCGGGTGCAAGGGGCCTTCCAGCAGGGCAACCAGATGCTCGACCTGCTGCGTCAGGTGGATTCGGCAAGACTGTCGCTCCTCGGCGAAGATCGCCTCGTCCAGTTCGGCCTGATCGACCTCGCCCCTGAGCTTGGCGAGCGGGCCGTCGAGCATGTTGCTCAGCACCTGTGCATAGCGTCCGTTGGGACGGTGCGGCAGCAGTGCATTGAGGCTGCGCAAGTAGGCGGCGCAGTGGCGCGCCTGCGCCGCAGCGTGGCGCAAGGCGAACAGCGAGTCGTCGAGCATCAGCCCGATGAGGTTGGGATGGCCACGCAGCTTGAGGGTTTCCAGTACGTCCTCTCCGGCTTCCAGAGTAGGTAGCGCAGAGGGCGGAGCCTGCTTCAGCAGGGGCGCCAATTCCTGCTGGCGTCGCTGCAACTGGCACACCAGCGACTCTTCGCGAAAGGCGGCGAACTCAGGTGTGAATTCCGCCGGGTCTTCCAGCGCGCTCTCGACGTTGAAGTCGCGAGGTCGCAAACCCTGGGCGTGATGATCAATGACCAGCGCGGGTTGATGGATGGAGGCTTTCCAGTGCTGGTTGGCCACCGAGGCGTTCCAAGCGGACGCCATCTGCTGGCAGCGCCGGTTGACCCGCTGCGGGTCCTCCTCCAGCCAGTCGATGTACGACCAAGGCCAGGGAGTTTCGCTATAGGCCATGGTGTAGCGTGGGATCACGAACTGCCCCTTGACCAGCACCGGCACCAGGATCAGCGCTTGTGTCTTGCCTACGGCCGGACGCTTGTCCGCACGCTGGCTGCGCCCCTGCAGGAGATCGACTTCGAACAGGTTGCCCTTGCCATCACATTCCAGTTCGCGCCACAACTTGCCGTCCTGGAACAGGTAGATCCGTCCCGCCCGCGGTAGCGCGCCGGCGGGCAGCTGGTCGCCATAACCGGCCTTGCCCAGCGTTGGCAGGCGGACCAGCGGCATCACAGCCAGGAAGGTGTTCTGCTGGATACGCTCGTGCTCCTCATGGCCGAGCATATCGCTGGCCACCGGAATCTGCAGGATACCGCCGTCCTGTCGCTCGACGTTCAATGCCAGTCGTGCACGCCGATCGTTCTGGTAGGCGGTGCGCTTGCGCACGCCTTCGTCGATACTCTGGTCCTGGAATCCGCTCATGCCTCGCTCTCCGGTGGCAACAGTACGACCTGGCTTCCTTGCGCCGGGTCTCCCCAGACATCGACGATCAATTGTTCCGGCCCCCTCCGCTCGGGACGGCTACGCGCCGGGTTGTCCAGTACCTGGCCCGCTGTCGCCGCATCCGCGTCGAGCGGCGGCCCCGGCAACAGCGGCGCCGCGCCGCTGCCGTTGCCCGGGCTGCCGCCGGAGTTGACCCGGACGTTGGCCCCGGAGAGGGTCACGCCGCTGGCGTCGAGCTTGAGGAAGCTGCCACCGCCCTTCAGGGTCAGTTCGGCGCCGGCCTCCAGCACCACCTTCAGGCCGCTGCTCAGGTGGATCTCCTGGCCGGCCTCGACAAACTGGCCGCTGCCGATCTTCAGGTGCTGGTCGTTGGCTACGGTGAGGTGGTCGCTGGCGCGGACCTCCACCTTGCGCTCGGCGTGGGTGGTGCGGTGTTCCTCGGCCTTGAACTCGCTGTAGCTGTTCGCCTCCACGGTGTCGTGGCGTTGGTGACCGACGCGGATCTTCTGGTCGTGCTCGATGTTTTCGTCCCAGTCGCGCTGGGCATGGACGAAGATCTGCTCCTGGCCCTTGCGGTCCTCGATGCGCAGCTCGTTGTAGCCACCGCCGCCAGGGCTGCTGAGGCTCTTGAAGACGCTGCGGGTCTTGTGCCCCGGCAGTTCGTAGGGCACCGGATGTTCCCTGTGAAACAGGCAGCCGGTGACCAGCGGCTGGTCGGGATCGCCTTCGAGGAAGGTCACCAGCACCTCCATGCCGACCCGCGGGATGGCGATGGCACCGTAGTTCCTTCCCGCCCAGCCGGAGGCAACGCGTAACCAGCAACTGCTGCTGTCGTCGGCCTGGCCCTCGCGATCCCAGTGGAATTGCACCTTCACCCGACCGTAGCGATCGCAGTGGATTTCCTCGCCCTTCGGGCCGGTCACCACCGCGCTCTGCGTGCCGAGGATGCGCGGCTTCGGCGGCGTCGGTGGGGGACGGAAGAACGCCTCCCAGGGCGTGGCCTGGAAGTGGTTGCGGTAACCCTGCCGGAAGTCGTCCGGGCTCGCCGAGGCATCGGAGACGATGCTTTCCTCCAGCACCTGAGGCTGCCGCCCCTCGTGAATCACCTCGGTGAGCAGCCAGAGGTCGTTCCAGCCCGCCTGGGGATGGGCGGCCAGCGGCAGGAAGTGGCCGCTGAGCAGCAACGGTTGGTCGCTGCGGCCCTCGGCCAGGCGGTAGTCGCTGCGCTGCCGTTCGAGGGCGCGCCTGGCCAGGTGCTTTCCGCGCTCGCGGTCGACGAAGCGACCGGGATAGTCGTAGTCCTCGAGGTCCGGCCGGGCTTCGCCGCGGGCGGTGCTTTCCAGCGTCAGGCGCGGTTTCTCGAAGTCGTAGTCGCGGCGGGTGACGCGGCTGGTGCGGGTTTCCAGGCGTACGCCGAAGCGCTTGACCGCCGGCCGGTCGGCGACCAGGCCGGAGTCCTGCTGGTAGGCCACCGGCGCGAGCCGCGGGAACACCGTCTGGTCGTCGCCGAACACCAGCAGGTGCGCCGTGGCGCTGTGCTGGAAATGAAAATGGATGCCCTCCTCGCAGCACAGGCGCTGGACGAACTGCAGGTCGCTCTCGTCGTACTGCACGCAGTATTCGCGCTCGGGGTAGCGGGTGCCGAGCTGGAAGCGGTAGGCGTCGGCGAGGATGCCGTGTTCCTCCAGCACCCGACCGACGATCTGCGGCACCGTGAGGTGCTGGAAGATGCGCTGGTTGGTGCGCTGGGCGAGGTAGGCCAGTTGCGGGACGAGGGTGATGCGGTAGCGGGTCAGGCGCTTGCCCGAGTCGCCCTGTCCGGCGCTGCGCACCAGGCCGTGGATACCGTTGCCGGCGGGCCCGAGGGTAAGGAAGGCGGGTTTGTGCAGCAGGCTTTCGAGGTCCGGCACGGGGCGTTCGCCGACCAGCTCCAGGTCGAAGGCGAACGGCTGGCTGATGGCTTCGCGGCCGCTGAAGGAGAGCACCTGCAGGTCGAGGGCGAGGCCGTCGATGGCGAGGCTGAAATGGGTCTGGTTGGCTGCTGCGAACATCCGTTGTCCCTCACTGGCGCAGGCGACCGATTCGATTGTCCTGCCTGGCGCGGGCGAGACAAGGGCGCGCAGGCTCGATCGGAAGCTGCCTACAACAAACAAAGCGGCATCGACCCGGCGCGGGCTTTCCTGGCCACGGCGCTATGGGTCATCGAGGGCACGACGGCCAGCGAGGCTGGCCGCGTGCGGCGGTCGCGGCTCAGCCGGCGACCGGGGAGCGCCAGTCGTCGGAGCCGGAGGTGCCGGAGACTTCGTGGGTCCAGGTGATCTTGCGGTAGGTGAAGTGCACGTCTTCCAGGTGGGTGAAGTGGGCGTTGCCCGGGTCCTGGCAGTTGTGCATGTAGTCCTTGATGTCGACGATGATCGCGTCTTCCAGGACGGTGGTGTAGTAGTGCTCCTGGGTGCCGGCGGCGGAGGTGCGGTACCACTGGATCTCGACCTTGGTCAGGCGCTCGCCGGAGGTCAGGGCGGCCAGCAGCAGGGGCGAGGCCTTGTCGAAGACCTTGGTGATGACCACCGGCTTGTGCACGCGCTGGCCGGTCGGCTGGCCGGACTGCGGGTCGCGCGGGATGATCACTTCGTGGTTGAAGCCCTGGACCATCACCTGGTCCTCGTGGCCTTCCTGGTAGGTGTTGCCGACCGAATCCTCGGTGAAGGCGCCGGCGGTGATCAGGCCCTGCTTGGTGCCGGTGATGGACATATAGGCGGGGGTTGCCATGGATGCATTCCTTGTCAGTGGTAGCCGGGACGACATGTCCTGGTGCGGCAGCTACCCAACAAGCTTCGTGCCAATAAAATATTTACCTTTTAAATCAAATTCTTGAAGAATCTCCCGGCCCGCACGAACACTTTCCCCTGGGTTTACCCCGAAAAAGTGAGCAAGTTGTTGCACAGTGCTATGCAAGAACTTGCTCACTTCATCGAAGACCCCGTCAGGCCTTGGCCCCAGCGTGGTATCCACAGCTTTTCCCGAAGTTATCCAGCAAAAAGTTGCACACCTGCCGAGTGCCTCAGAGCCAGTTCTTGAACTTGAACCAGAGGTACGGAAGGATCGCCGATACCACCATCATCCCCAGCGCCATCGGATAGCCGATGGACCAGTCCAGCTCGGGCATGTCCTTGAAGTTCATGCCGTAGACGGTGCCCACCAGGGTCGGCGGCAGGAACAGTACGGCGGCGATGGAGAACACCTTGATGATGCTGTTCTGCTCGATGTTGATCAGGCCAAGGGTCGCGTCGAGGAGGAAGTTGATCTCGGTGGACATCTTCGCCAGGTACTCGTCCAGCGAGCGCACATCGCGCTCCACGGTCTTCGCCAGCACCTTGGCCGGCTCGGAAAGCCAGCCGTTGCAACCCTGGCGGAAATAGCTGTTCATCCGATTGATGCTGAGCAGGCTGTCGTTGAGCTTGGACAGCAGCGAGCTGCTGCGCCCGAGGTGCTTGATGATCTGCTGCAGGTCGGTCTTCGGCTTGCGGGTCTGGGCGGTGGACTCGGCGAAGATCTCCCGCGACATGCTGCTCAGTTGCCCCTGTACGGCCTCCAACACGTCGGCGATGCGGTCCACCAGGCTGTCCATCATCAGGGCGAACAACTGGGTGCTGCTGCGGTTGGCGTCGAGCTGGCGGATGCAGCGGTTCTCGAACTCGCGGAACGAACGCAGGTCGGCGTAGCGCACGGTAATCAGCCATTTCTCGCTGAGGACGAAGGTCACTTCCTCTGTGCTCGGCCGGTGCTCGGTGATCCCGCCGACCACCGAAGTGGTCATGTAGAGGACGTTGCCGTCCTCGTAGAAGCGCGACGAATCCTCGATCTCGGCCATCTCCTCGCGGGTCGGGATGTTCACCTGCAGGTGGGATTCGAGCAGGCGCTCCTCTTCGGGGGTCGGGTGATGCAGGTCGACCCACAGGGTGCCCGGCGGCAACCCCCGCTGGGCATCGTCGTGCTGGCGTCGCTCCAGGCGGTCGCCGGAAAGGATGTAATAGGTGATCATGTCGGGTATCGCTACCTTCGCGGCCATCCGTTGGCCAAGCAGGGTGGACAACTTCCCGCCGCCGCACAAGCGGTACTTTGCGCCAGAACGAGGAACGCCCGATGAGCGAACAGGACGACAACCAGGAAGACGGCTTCGCCGAGGAAAAACTGATCCAGGCCATCGAGAACCAGATCGAAAGCGAGAATCCGCCGGCGGCGCGCGCCGTGTTCAACAAGCTGACCCTGGTCGGCTACGAGCGCGACGAGGCGCTGGGCATGATGGCCTACGTGCTGGCCCACGAGATCAACGCCATGCTCGCCGCCGACCGCGCTTTCGACAGCGCCGGCTACGAGCATGCGCTGCGTGCCCTGCCGACGTTGCCGGACGACGAATGAGCGGAGCCGGGCCGACTGGTGCCGGCGAATGCCCCTCGTATCCATGCGGTTTTGTTTCGCCAAACGCCTGCCGCTCTGGTAGAAAGGTGGCGCCCACTCTCCGTGCCACCTGCTTTCGCGGAGCGATACCGGATGCGATCCTGGTTCCACTTCCTGCCCATCTGCCTGCTGCTGGCCCTTTCCGGCCCGGCAGCGGCCGTCCCGACAGAACCCCTGGTGCTCGGCGCCGAAGACGACTGGTATCCCTATACCGCCTACAAGGACGGCCGCATCCAGGGCATGAGCGCGGACATCGTGCGGGCCGCCTTCAGGGCTGCGGACACGCCGGTCCAGCTCAATCCCTACCCCTACTCCCGCTGCATGAAGCTGGCCCTGAAAGGCTTGATCGCCGGCTGCTTCAATACCTCGCCGAACCCGCACATCCTCGCCGACTACCGTCTGCCCCGGCATCCGTTGTTCCGCGCGGAGATCCAGCTCTGGGCGCGACGCGACGAAGCGCGGCCGGTGAATGCGGAGCAGGCGCTGAGCGGACGGAAAGTCGCGGTGACCCTCGGCTATGAATACGGCGACGGCTTCGATCGCCGCCACGACCTGGTGCGCATCCCGGTGCGCAAGGACTACTACGGTTTCCTCATGCTCCAGCGCGGCCGCGTCGACTACGCCCTGGCCTACCGCAATACGGCTCGCCAGTTGTTCAGCGAACATCCCGAACTGGAAGGCCAGTTCCAGCCGGTGGCCACGGTCCACCGCCCGGAGCTGTACCTGTCGTTCTCGCGCCGCCACCCGCAGGCCGAGCATCTGCTCGAACGCTTCGACCTCGGCATGCAGCGCATCCTCGCCAGCGGCGAGTACCAGAAGATCCTCGACGGCTGGAGCCAGGCCGCCGACGCTACGCCCTAGTCCAACTACACTCACCGGTGCTCAACACCGCAAGGAGCCGACATGGCCTTCACTCCCGAGCTGATCGACGAACTGGAACTGCTGGCGCTCTTCAACCTGAACAACACCCAGGAAGGACTCAAGGTCCATCACACCGCCGACGGCAAGGCCGTCGCCGCCGCCCGACGCCTGCACGACAAGGGGCTGATCGACCAGCCCGACGGCGGCTACCTGACCAGTCTGGGGCTGGACGCCGCGGAGCAGGCACAGGGCCTGCTGACCATCCTCAAGGGTTGACGGAAGCGGCCATCGCGACCTGCTCCCGACAGGCCGCGACGGTTGCCCCGGTTCGCGGTGCGGCGCTCAAGCCGCCGCGCTTCCGGGCGATACAATGGCATGACCGGAGCCAGGCACGGCGCCTGGCCTTGCCTGTGCCCGGACGCCCATGAACCGACACCCCGCACTCAGCCTCGATCTCGACGATGGCATCGACCGCAAGGTCCTCGGCCAGTTGCGCCAACGCTTCCTGGCGGTCAATGCCGGTCGCCTGCAACGCGCCCGGCAGGCGTTGTCCAGCCGCCAGGAGCGGGTCCTGCGCCTGCTACCGCTGCTGTTCCACATCAACCATCCGCTGCTGCCGGGCTACCTGTCGGCCAGCACGCCAGCGGGCCTGAGCGGTTTCGAGGCGGACGACGAAGTACTCGCCGAAGCCCAGCGCCTGGCCCGCTCGTTTGTCTACAAGCCACGCAGGCAGGAACCCGCACAGCAGCCGATCCACGGCCTGTTCCTGATGGGCAGCCTGGGGAGCCTGGCCCAGGAGGAACAGAGCGATCTCGACCTCTGGGTCTGCCATGCCCCAGAACTGGAGCCCGGCGCGCGCCAGGAGCTGCGCCGCAAGTGCGCGTTGATCGAGGACTGGGCGCGCAGCCAGGGCAGCGAGGTGCACTGTTTCCTGATCGACGTCGCCCGTTTCGGCCAGGACGAACGCAAAGACTGGAAAGAGTCCGGCGGCGACGGCAATACCCAGCACTTCCTGCTGCTCGACGAGTTCTACCGTAGCGCGATCTGGCTCGGCGGACGCACCCCTCTATGGTGGCTGGTGCCGCCGGCCCATGAACGGCGCTACGACGAATACTGCCGGACCCTGCTCGGCAAACGCTTCATCCGCGCCGAAGAGGTACTCGACCTCGGCCACCTGGCGCACATCCCCGCCCGGGAGTTCATCGGCGCCGGCCTCTGGCAGTTGTCCAAGGCCATCGATTCGCCCTACAAGTCGCTGCTCAAGCTGCTGCTCACCGAAGCCTACGCCAGCGAGCACCCGCGGGTCCGCTGCGTCGCCCTGCGCTTCAAGGAGCAGGTATTCGCCGGCCAGCTCGATCTCGACGAACTGGACCCCTACGTCCTGGTCTATCGCCATCTCGAACGCTACCTGCGGGAACAGCAGGCGCCGGAACGCCTGGAACTCGTGCGGCGCTGCCTGTACCTCAAGGTCGGGCGCAAGCTCGGCGGTCGCCAGCGCCAGGCGCAGAAGGGCTGGCAGCACCTGTCGATGGAGCGGCTCGTCGCGGAATGGCAATGGGAGCCTCGCCGCTTGGCCCTGCTCGACAGCCGCAGCCAGTGGAAGATGCGCCAGGTGATGGAAGAGCGTCGCACGGTGGTCAACGAACTGACCTACAGCTACCGCCTGCTGTTCCAGATCGCCCGCCAGCAAGGCGCTGACAGCGGCATCGACAGCCGCGACCTGGGCCTGCTCGGCCGCCGCCTGTATGCCGCCTTCGAGCGCAAGGCAGGCAAGGTGGAGAACATCAACCCGGGGATCGCCCCGGATCTCGGCGAAGACGTCCTGACCCTGGTCCAGCTGCCCGCCGACGACGACCGCGAGCAGGCGCAGTGGGCGATCTTCCCCGGTGCCCTGGGCGCTCACCAGTGGCCTGACTACGCGCCGCTGAAACGCAGCCTCAGGCTGGTCGAGCTGCTCGCCTGGTGCCATCGCAACGGCGTCATCGACAGCGCCACCCGGCTGTCCCTGCATCCCGGCCAGAGCGACCTCGGCGATGCCGAACTGGACAATCTCCTGGGCAGCCTGCGGCAGTTCCTGCCGGTCCCCCTGGCGACCGTGGACGACGCCGACCTGCTGCAACCGCGTCGGCTCAAGAGCGTCCTGCTGCTAGTCAACGTCGGTGTCGACCCGCTGCGCCACCACAGCCAGATGAACCTGCACATGGCTACCGGGCGTACCGACGTGCTCGGTTATGCCGGGGTGCGCGACAACCTGGTGCTGACCCTCGACCAGCTCAGCCTCAACAGCTGGAACGAACTGACGGTGCGCCATTACGCAGGCCCCCAGGCGCTGCCCGAGTGCCTTGCCGAGTTCCTCGACGCCGTCCGCGAAAAGCCCGGAAGCCCGCCGCAGCCGCCTGAACTGATGGTGCGCTGCTTCTGTCGCAACCGGGCCGCCGCCATCGCCGTGCGGGTCGAAGAGCTGTTCCGCGAGACCTACGGGCAACTGCTTGGCGGCCAGCCAAGCCGCTACCTGCTGCAGATCCGCCAGCAGTACCACCTGCTGGAAATGTCGCCGGAAGCGGTCAGCCACGAGAGCCTGCCCGACCTGCCGAGCCTGCTCCAGCACCTGGGCCGCGAGCGAGATGGCTACAGCGCCCTGAAGCTGGATCGTCACGCCCTGGAGGGCGAGGACCTCGGGCTGATCCTGTCCATGGGGCGGCCGGACTGCATCCAGGTGTTCTACCGGCGCGACTTCGACAGCGCCGAGATCAGCCTGCTCGACGAACGCAACGCCCTCTGGCGCCAGCGCCAGGCATTGCGTGACGAACGCAGCCTGCTCGCACCGCTGCAGCGCTTCCTGCAATCGCTGCTGTACCGGCGCAACGCCCTGTCGCTGGCGGAACAGGTGCCGGCCGCGCTGGATATCCGCTACTACGAGTTGCTCTCCAACGACGGCAGAGTGCATGTCGAGCCTCGCGAGGCGCCGGAGGCCCTGGCCGGGCCCGCGCTGTACGAGCTACAGGCGCTACTCGAGCGCGGCGAACGCAAGCGCGTGCAGGTCACCCTGTACTGCGACCACCAGGAGTTTTCCGAACTGGAGTACGGCGCCGGCCTGTTCAAGGCGGTCGCCCGGCATATCCTGGCGCATCGCGCAGAAAGCGAACCCTATCCCTGCTACCTGACCGACCTCGACCTGTCGCGGCTGTTCGCCGACGAACAGCCGCAAACGCTGCACTATCTGCGTTATAAAAGCGTCCTGGAAACGGCGCTGAACCAGGCGCTGCTGGAACAATGACCCAGCGCCGCACCGCGCGGGGCTCGACAAGGACGTACGGATGGCACTCCTCGGTATTACCCTGCTCGCTGGCGCCGCATTCGTGGGCGGCTATCTCTACCGCCGCGGCCTGGATCGCCGGCGCTACCGCTTCATCCAGCAATTCCGCCTGCCGCCGCGGGTCGCCCAGGCGGTCCGCGAGCGCTATCCGCAGCTCAGCGAGGAACAGGTCCAACGGGTGCTCGGCGGCCTACGCGAATACCTGCTGCTATGCCGCGCCGCCGGCAAGCGGATGGTCGCGATGCCGTCCCAGGTGGTGGATGTCGCCTGGCACGAACTGATCCTGCATACCCGGCTCTACCAGCACGTCTGCCGCAAGGGACTCGGGCGCTTCCTCCACCATACGCCGGCCCAGGCGATGAGCAGCCCCCGACAGGCCCAGGAGGGCATCCAGCGCGCCTGGAAGCTGGCCTGCCGCCGCGAGGGCATCGACCCACTGAATCCCACGCGCCTACCGCTGCTGTTCGCCCTCGACACGGAACTGGCGATCGCCGACGGCTTCCGCTACGCCCTGAACTGCGCGCAGCGGCAAGACGGCGGCGCAGCGGTGTATTGCGCCAGCCATATCGGTTGCAGCAGCGGCTGCGCCAGCGATAGCGGCAGTACCTTCGGTTCGGACGGACAGGATTCGCGCCACGGCTGCGGCGGCGATAGCGGTGGAGACGGCGGCAGCGGTTGCGGGGGTGGAGGATGCGGGGGCGGTGGGGGCGACTGAGGGTCGCGAAGCCCGTCGCCGAATGGCGACGGGCGAAAACCGATCAGCGCGCGTAGTCGCCGGCGGCTTCCGGCTGGTATTCGATTTCCAGCAGGGTCAGCTTCAGCGTCTTGCCGCTCGGCGCCGGCCAGTCGATGGTCTGGCCGATGGTCAGGCCCAGCAGCGCGGTGCCCACCGGCGCGAGGATCGAGACCTTGCCTTCGCCGGCGACGTCTTCGGGATAGACCAGGGTCAGGGTGTACTCCTTGCCGCTGCTTTCCTCGCGGCAGCGCACGGTGGAGTTCATGGTCACGACGCCCGGCGGAATCTCGTCATGCCCCACCACCTGGGCGCGCGACAGTTCGGCCTCCAGCGCCTCGGCGGCGGGTCCGAATTCGTCCAGGCCATCCAGCAGGCGCTCCAGGCGCTGCAGGTCCAGACGAGTGATGGTGATCGGCGGCGTGCTCATGATCGCAGGCGTGCTCCTTGGTCCGGTTCGGTTGATCGATGAAAAGCAGGAATCGCAAAAAAGCAAAAACCCCGCCCGAAGGCGGGGTTTTCCCGGACACTAACACAGTCGCAGGAATTAGCAACATCCCCCCTATCAGGAGAGACGGCCCGCCAGCGACTGGCGTCGAGCGGCCTGTGACCTGATCTGCAAGCGGCGGGAATCGTCGGCCTTGCCCCACTCGCGGATTTCCGCCAGGGAACGTCCGCAGCCGACGCAAACGTCCGCATCGTCGAGGCAGCACAGGCGCCGGCAAGGCGAGGCCACCGCCGGCGGCGAAGCCTCAGAGGCCGGGGAACTCGACATCCTCGCCCCCCTGCTCCAGGGTCGCCCGGTTGAGCAGCGCGCCCAGCGGTTCCTGGCTGCCATCGTGGCGCCAGAGGCCGCTGGCCTCGTCGTAATCGAAGTGGAAGCCGCCCGACTTCGCAGCCACCCACAGCTGGCGCAACGGCGCCTGGCGGCTGAGGATCAGCTGCGAGCCGTTCTCGAAGCGTACGGTGAGCACGCCGCCGGCGTTCTCCAGGTCGAGGTCCAGGTCGCTGTCATCGAAGGCGTCTTCCACCTGCTGCTGGAGCGCATCGACCAGGTCGTGGAAACGCGCTTCATTCATCGTACTCATGCATTGCCTCGGCATTCGCTAACGGGAAAAAAGGCGGACGACTACCTTCGTCTTGCCCTATTCCGACAATTCTACGCTGGTATTGCCGTAGTCCGCGCTGTTTTGCCGCGACGCTCGCGGAAAACGCCGGCATCCCCTCTGCCGCAGGCCATTCCCCTGCAAGCCCCGGCACACCTGATCCGGCTCGCATAGGCAAGGCGCCGGGGGGTCGGTATACTCCGGAACAATTCACGTTTTCTACAAGGATTCCGTCATGAAGCGGCTGTTCCTGTCCTTCGTCGCGCTCGCCCTCCTCGCCGGCTCCATCGCCGCCTGCGGCCAGAAAGGCCCGCTGTACCTGCCGGACGACGAAAAAGCCAAGAAAGAACACAGCAAAGACCGCTACGGTTTCTGAGAGAGCGCCCATGGACACATTCAGTTACCGCGACGGTGAGCTGTTCGCGGAAGGGGTGGCGCTTTCCCGCATCGCCGAGCGTTTCGGCACGCCCACCTACGTCTATTCCCGCGCACACATCGAGGCCCAGTACCGCGCCTATGCCGATGCCCTCACCGGCATGCCGCATCTGGTCTGCTTCGCGGTCAAGGCCAACTCCAACCTCGGGGTGCTGAATGTGCTGGCGCGCCTCGGCGCCGGTTTCGACATCGTTTCCCGCGGTGAGCTGGAGCGTGTCCTGGCCGCCGGCGGCGATCCGGCCAAGGTG
Source organism: Pseudomonas sp. TZ252 (assembly GCF_056110345.1). Lineage (NCBI taxonomy): Bacteria > Pseudomonadati > Pseudomonadota > Gammaproteobacteria > Pseudomonadales > Pseudomonadaceae > Pseudomonas > Pseudomonas sp. TZ252. The sequence goes on from NZ_CM148566.1 coordinate 2,125,165, forward strand.
GTGTTCTCCGGCGTCGGCAAGACCCGCGACGACATGCGCCGCGCCCTGGAAGTCGGCGTGCACTGCTTCAACGTCGAGTCCGGCGAAGAGCTGGAGCGCCTGCAACGGGTAGCTGCGGAACTCGGCGTGAAAGCGCCGGTATCGCTGCGGGTCAACCCGGACGTGGACGCCCAGACCCACCCCTATATCTCCACCGGCCTGAAAGAGAACAAGTTCGGCATCGCCATCGACGAGGCCGAGGCGGTCTACGCCCGCGCCGCCGAGCTTGACCACCTGGAGGTGATCGGCGTCGACTGCCACATCGGCTCGCAGTTGACCCAGCTGGAGCCCTTCCTCGACGCCCTCGAGCGCCTGCTCGGGCTGGTCGACCGCCTGGCCGGCAAAGGCATCGGCATTCGCCACCTGGACCTCGGTGGTGGCCTCGGGGTGCGCTACCGCGACGAACAGCCGCCGCTGGCCGGCGACTACATCCGCGCCATCCGCGAGCGCCTGCACGGCCGCGACCTGACCCTGGTGTTCGAGCCGGGCCGGTCCATCGTCGCCAACGCCGGCGTGCTGCTGACCCGTGTCGAGTACCTCAAGCACACCGAGCACAAGGATTTCGCCATCGTCGACGCGGCGATGAACGACCTGATCCGCCCGGCTCTCTACCAGGCCTGGATGGACGTGCAGGCGGTACGCCCGCGCGACGCCGCGCCGCGCCGCTACGACCTGGTCGGGCCGATCTGCGAGACCGGTGACTTCCTCGCCAAGGATCGCGACCTGGCGCTCGCCGAAGGCGACCTCCTGGCGGTGCGCTCGGCCGGCGCCTACGGCTTCGTCATGAGCTCGAACTACAACACCCGCGGCCGCGCCGCCGAGGTGCTGGTGGATGGCGAGCAGACCCACGAGGTCCGTCGCCGCGAGACCGTCCAAGAGCTCTATGCCGGCGAAAGCCTGCTGCCGCAGTGAGGCCCAGACCATGCTTTTGCGCTTCACCAAGATGCATGGCCTGGGCAACGACTTCATGGTCCTCGACCTGGTCAGCCAGCACGCCCATGTGCAGCCCAAGCACGTCAAGCTCTGGGGCGACCGCAACACCGGAATCGGCTTCGACCAGTTGCTGATCGTCGAAGCCCCGAGCAGCCCCGACGTCGACTTCCGCTACCGGATCTTCAACGCCGACGGCTCCGAGGTCGAGCAGTGCGGCAACGGCGCTCGCTGCTTCGCCCGCTTCGTTCAGGACAAGCGCCTGACGGTGAAGAAGAGCATCCGCGTAGAAACCAAGGGCGGCATCATCGAGCTGAATATCCGCCCGGACGGCCAGGTCACGGTGGACATGGGGCCGCCGCGCCTGGCCCCGGCCGAGATACCGTTCCAGGCCGAGCGCGAAGCCTTGTCCTATGAGATAGAGGTGAATGGCCAGCGCGTCGAACTGGCCGCGGTATCCATGGGCAATCCCCATGGCGTGCTGCGCGTCGAGAACGTCGACAGCGCACCGGTACACAGCCTCGGTCCGCAACTGGAAGTCCATCCGCGCTTCCCGAAGAAGGCCAACATCGGCTTCCTCCAGGTGCTCGATCCGCACCATGCGCGCCTGCGCGTCTGGGAGCGCGGCGTCGGCGAGACCCAAGCCTGCGGCACCGGCGCCTGCGCCGCGGCGGTTGCCGGGATTCGCCAGGGCTGGCTGCAATCGCCGGTGCAGATCGACCTCCCCGGCGGCCGCCTGCACATCGAGTGGGCAGGTCCCGGCCAGCCCGTTATGATGACCGGGCCTGCCGTCCGCGTGTATGAAGGCCAGGTCCGCCTGTAAGGGCCGTCGCCCGCGAGAACCGAGACGCTTATGACCGAGAAAAGCCAGGAACCGACAGCAGCGCTGGACGCCGAGCAGGTGGCCGCCTATCTGAGCCAGCACCCGGAGTTCTTCGTCGAGCATGACGAGCTGATCCCCGAGTTGCGCATCCCACACCAGCCCGGCGACGCAGTGTCGCTGGTGGAGCGCCAGGTACGCCTGCTGCGCGAGCGCAACATCGAGATGCGCCACCGGCTCTCGCAACTGATGGACGTGGCCCGCGAGAACGACCGCCTGTTCGACAAGACCCGCCGCCTGGTCCTCGACCTGCTCGACGCCACCAGCCTGGAAGACGTGGTCAGTACCGTCGAGGACAGCCTGCGCCACGAGTTCCAGGTGCCCTACGTGAGCCTGATCCTGTTCAGCGACAGTAGCGTCTCGGTGGGCCGCTCGGTGAGCAGCGCGGAGGCGCACCAGGCCATCGGCGGCCTGCTCTCCGGCGGCAAGACCGTCTGCGGCGTGCTGCGTCCGCACGAACTGGCGTTCCTCTTCGGCGAGAGCGACCGCGACGAGATCGGCTCCGCAGCGGTGGTCTCCCTGAGTTTCCAGGGCCTGCACGGCGTGCTCGCCATCGGCAGTCCCGATCCGCAGCATTACAAGAGTTCCCTCGGCACCCTGTTCCTCGGCTACGTCGCCGAGGTCCTGGCCCGCGTGCTGCCGCGTTTCTCCTCGCCGCTGCGCTCGGTCCGCTGAGCGCGGCGGGCGGTCCGAGATGCGCGCCGACCTGGATGCCTTCCTTGAACATCTGCGCAGCGAGCGCCAGGTCTCCGCGCACACCCTCGACGGCTACCGCCGCGACCTGCTGAAGATCCTCGCCCTCGCCGAAAAGGCCGGGCTCTCCGACTGGAACGCCCTCGACACCCGCAGCCTGCGCACCTTCGTCGCCCGCCTGCACCAGCAGGGCCAGTCCAGCCGCAGCCTGGCACGGCTGCTCTCGGCGACGCGCGGCCTCTACCAGTACCTGCTACGCGAAGGGCGCTGCCGGCACGACCCTGCCAACGGCCTGAGCGCGCCGAAGAGTCCGCGCAAGCTGCCCAGGACCCTCGACGCCGACCGCGCCCTGCAATTGCTCGACGGTGCCGTGGAGGATGACTTCATCGCCCGCCGCGACCAGGCCCTGCTGGAGCTGTTCTATTCCTCCGGGCTGCGCCTCTCGGAACTGGTCGGCCTCGATCTCGGATGGCTGGACCTCAAGGAAGGCCTGGTGCGAGTGCGCGGCAAGGGCAACAAGGTCCGCGAGCTGCCGGTCGGCAAGGCCGCGCGCCAGGCGCTCGAAGCCTGGCTGCCGCTGCGCACCCAGGCCGCTCCGGAAGACGGTGCGGTGTTCATCGGCCGCAGCGGCAAGCGCCTGACGCCACGGGCGATCCAGCTGCGGGTGCGCCAGGCCGGCGTCCGCGAGCTGGGCCAGCACCTGCACCCGCACATGCTGCGGCACTCCTTCGCCAGCCATCTGCTGGAGTCGTCCGGCGACCTGCGCGCCGTGCAGGAACTGCTCGGCCACGCCGACATCGCCACGACCCAGATCTATACCCACCTGGACTTCCAGCACCTGGCCTCGGTCTACGACCGCGCCCATCCCCGCGCCAAGCGCAAGGGCAACGCCGATGGAGGCAACGACCCATGAGCAGCCTGCGACTGATCACCTTCGACCTCGACGACACCCTGTGGGACGTCGCCCCGGTGATGAACAACGCCGAGGCCCTGCTCCGCGAATGGCTGGCGAGCAACGCGGCGCGCCTGGGTCCGGTACCCATCGAGCACCTGTGGGCGATCCGCACCCGCCTGCTGGATCGTGAGCCGATGCTGCGCCACCGTCTCAGCGAGCTGCGCCGGCGCATCCTGTTCCATGCCCTGCTCGACGCCGGTTATCCACAGGCGGAGGCGGAAAGCCTGGCCGAGGCCGGTTTCCAGGTATTCCTCGAAGCGCGCCACCGGGTCACTCTGTTTCCCGAGGTCCACCCGACCCTGGAGATCCTCGCCGACCGCTTCACCCTCGGCGTGCTCACCAACGGCAACGCCGACGTGCGCCGCCTGGGCCTGGCCGACTACTTCCGGTTCGCCCTCTGCGCCGAGGAACTGGGCGTCGGCAAGCCCGACCCGACGCCATTCCGTGAAGCCCTGAAGCGCGCCGGCGTCGAGGCCTCGGCAGCGATACACATCGGCGACCACCCCAGCGACGACATCGCCGGAGCGCGCCGCGCCGGCATGCGTGCCATCTGGTTCAACCCAAGCGGCAAGCCCTGGGCCGGGGAGGAAGAGCCGAGCGCGGAGATCCGCAGCCTCGCCGAGCTGCCGGCCCTGCTCGCCCGCCTGCAATGACGGACCGGGCCCCCGGTCGCGGGTAGCGCCCTAGGCACGCGAAGCGCTGGCCTTGAAGCGCCCGACCCCGCGCAAGATGGAAAACGCCACCGCAACCGCAGCCAACGTCAGCGACACGCCGAAAAGCAGCAACGCCGTCGACGCACCGAAGCGATCCGCGATCAACCCGGTGAAGATCACCGGCAGGCTGAAGCCGAGGTAGGCCAACAGGAAGTAGCCCGCGCTGGCCCGCGGCTTTTCCGCACCGGCCAGGACATTCACCGCCGACAGCCCGCCCAGGTAGGTGAAGCCGTAGCAGGAACTGCTCGCGCCCAGCGCACCGAACAGCACCGCAGCCAATGAGCCGTGGATCGCGCCCCAGGCCAGCAGGGCATAGCTCGGCGGCAGGATCACCAGCCCCAGGCAGGTCGCCGAGGCCGGCGCCATCCGCCGCGCCAGCGGCTGGAACAGCAGGCCGCAGCTGATCACGGTGAAGGTCGAGAAGCCCGACCAGCGCGCCAGCCCGTGGGCCGCCAGCAGCGAAGGCAGGACCGCGATGACCAGACCCACAGTGGCCCATGCCAGCAGGATCGAGAGACCGTACGGCAGGCTGCCGGCGGGAAAGAACGGCAGCCGCAGCATCGGCGTATCGCGCCCGCGCGGCGCCTCGTCCGGCAGGCCCGCCACCGCCGCCAGGGCCACGCAGGCCAGTCCCAACTGGACCCAGAAGCTGCCGGGCACCAGGCTCTCCCGGAACAGCAGGAACAGACTGGTCAGTGCCGCGCCGAGGCCGAAGCCGAGCGAGGTGCTGGCGGTCACCCAGTTGGCCGAGGTGCGGGAATCCCCGCCCGCGATCAGTTCGCTCATGTAGGCCGTCCCGGTGGCCGATGCCAGAGCCGTGCCGACGCCGAGCAACAGGCGCGCCACGCCGAGCGCCTCCAGGCGCGGCCAGAGCGCCATCACCAGGGTGGCCACCATCGACAGCAGCAGCGCGACGACGATCGGCGGCTTGCGCCCGATCCGATCGGACAACCCGCCGAGTACCAGCAGCACCGGCAGTACGCCGAGCACATAGCCGGAGAAAGCGCTGGCGGTAGCTGCCGCGCCGTAACCGGAAAGCTCCGCGTAGGCGGTGTACAGCGGCGCCTGGAGGTTCACCGCCAAGGTGATCAGGCACAGGCCGAAGGCCAGGCATGCGGCGTGGCGACGGGTATTGCTCATGCGTTTCTCCGTTCAAGGGCCTGCCGCGGCAGAGCGGTGGGCATTGGCTAGCCCGCGAGAAGAGGCGTCGACTATCCGGCGCGGCGGCGCTACGGAACAAGTAACAGCTGTTCGGATTTGTGCTTAACTGTTCGCCTGAAAAAACCGAACAGTGAGTCAGACATGCACCTCCGGATCGACCGCAATGCCAGCGAGCCGCTGGTGCAGCAGATCGTCGCAGGGGTCAGCGGCTGGATCCGCGGCAATCGCGTCCGCGCCGGCACGCGGATTCCGTCGATACGCCAGTTGGCCAGGGAAAACCAGCTCAGCCAGTCCAGCGTGATCGAGGCCTACGACCGCCTGGTCGCCCTGGGGATGCTGGAATCGCGGCACGGCTCGGGGTTCTTCGTCGCCGAGGCGCCCGCCGCCACTACCGACCTCGACAGCGAATGGCACGAAGGCGCGGAAAACGCATGGGGCCAGTTCAGCGGCAGCTCGACGAAACTCAAGCTCGGCTGCGGCTGGATTCCGGACAGTTGGCGGGAAGTCGAGGAACTCAGCTACGCGATCCGCCAGGTCGCCCGCAGCGAACTCGCCGGGCTGTTCGACTACAGCACTCCGCTGGGCCTGCCGGCGCTGCGCCAGCACATCCAGAAACGCCTGCGGCTGATCGATATCCATGTCGACCCGGAGCAGATCCTCACCACCACCGGCGCCAGCCATGCCCTCGACCTGTTGGTACGCACGCTGCTCAAGCCGGGCGACGTGGTGGTGGTGGAGAACCCCGGCTACTACAACCTGTTCAACCTGCTGAAGTTCCACGGGGTGAAGATGCTCGGCGTGCCGCGCACCCGCCACGGCCCGGACACCGCCGCGCTGGAGACGATCCTCCGCGCGCACAAGCCGAAGTTCCTTTTCACCAACAGCATGTACCACAACCCCACCGGCACCAGCCTCAGCCCCTCAGTGGCCCACCGCGTGCTGCAACTGGCCGAGCAGCATGATTTCCACATCGTCGAGGATGACATCTACGCCGACTTCCAGAACGGCCCCAGCACCCGCCTGGCAACCCTCGATTCGCTGCGCCGGGTGATCTACCTGGCGAGCTTTTCGAAGACCCTCAGTTGCTCGCTACGGGTCGGCTACCTGATCGCCGGCCCCGAGCTGATACGGCGCCTGGCGGATGTGAAGATGTACACCAGCATCGGCAGCCAGCGCTTCGCCGAATGCGTGGTCTCGACCATGCTCGCCAACGGCAGTTACCGCAAGCTGGTGCAACGCCTGCGCCAGCGCCTGACCCGGCAGATGGCGGCGACCCTGCGGGTGCTTGGGGACAACGGCTGGGAGGTGTTCGCCGAACCGGTCGGCGGGATGTTCGTCTGGGCCCGTATCGGCGACTACCCGTTCGCCGAATTGCAGGCCGTGGCGACACGCCTGGACGTGCTGCTGTCGCCGGGCAGCGGCTTCAGCCCGGAAGGCGAGGAGAGCGACTGGCTGCGTATCAACATCGCCTATGCCAGCGACCCGCGGGCCCTGGCGTTTTTCGAGGCGTTCGGGTGAGGCGCGCTCTTGCCCTCCCCTGCCTCACTGGTAGTCGAGCAGGATCACCATCGCGGCCAGGACCGAGCCGGGCGTGATTTTCTCGGCGGTCTGCACATAGGACGCTTTCATCGGGATCCAGTAAGCCCCGCCGGTGTTCTTGTCGTACGCGGTCACCGGCAACGAGAGTCCCATCCGTAGCGGAACGCCGGCCTCGTCGGTGACCCGGATCGATACGCCGGTCGCGGTGCTGCCCGCCAGGCGCGGCAATACACCCGAGCCTTCGGCCACCGCGCCCCCCACCGCTTGAAGGCTGTAGCCGACGCGGTTGTACCCGCGAGGACAGCCGGCCACTACGAGATTGAACGGGGTAACGGCCGCGTAGGTGCCGACGCCGTTCAGCCGGGCGGCAGCGATCGACTGCAGCTTCACGGTCTGGTCGGCGACCTGGCAGGTCGCATTGATCGTGGTGACGCTCCCGGTCAACCTGATGGAAGAGGTGCCAGACGCGATAAGCCCGTCCTTGTAGGTAATGAGGAAGTACGAGTTGAACGCTCCGCTCGCGAACTGGCCGTCGGAGAGCGGCGTCGAGTTGCGGAACAACTGGACCTCCGCGATTTGCGAGAAAGTGCCCTTGAAACGGCTGCTCGCCGGTATGCCATCCAGCAGCAGGCGCACCGAAAGGCCCGGCACGTTGGTATTCAGGTCCGGACCATCGACCGGGTCCCAGACACTTCCCTTGTTGTACAGAGCGACGCCGATGAGATCGCAGCTGGGCTTGCCGCACAGTTGCATGGGAGTGAACGTGTAGCGCGACGTGACGTTTCCCTCGGGAAGGATCGAGGGGACGGCGATATCGCGGCCGCCGAAAGCGTACAGATTGGCAGCCATGCTGGTGCCGGCGGGAACGAACAGGACTGCCGCGATCAGCAGGGTTCGACGGAACGTCTTGAACTCCATGGGATGACAACCGATGTGTCCGGCATGTCCGGGAAAATCCACCGGAACCGGAGTGAACTTGATGGGTGGCTAATCTTTTCAGAACACCTGGAAAGGAGCCATAAGACAGGACCTACACGGCTCCGCGAATCCACCTAAGAATCGCTAGGAAAATTCTTAAGCAAGCTCTACAGCTCGCTCTCCGGCAACCCCGGACGCCGCTTGGAGCACCTGGATGGCAAGCAGCTTCGGTTGACGATGTGGAACGGTAGCGCTGCCACCGGAAAGGAAAAGGCCTTGGCCCGTCGCCAGCCGTGCCTGAACAGGCGAAAGATCGGCTCGCCAACCGGGATGCGGCGGGGCGAGATGCCCGTCAAAGTGACCGGCGCCATAGCACAAGGCCCGCCATCCCTTGCGGGAGGCGGGCCTTGGGATGGCGCGAAATCAGATGGGGCGGCTGCCGTACTTGCTGTCCGGCTTCTTCGGCGGATCGGCCACCACGTTGGGTTCGATCTCCTGCACCTTTCCACCGCGGGAAAGGAACTCCTCCATCGCCTTGGCGAGGGCGTCACGCTCTTTCTGCTTGGCTTCGACCGAGGGCAGCTCCTCTTCCACCACGGCGGCTTTCGCCTTCTTCCCGGGGGCGGGGGCCTCGTCGCCGTCGCCGCTGTCCGCTTCGCCGTCGTCGGCCGCGGCCAGCTCTTCGCCGTCGTCCTCGTCAGCGCCGTCCAGCTCGTCCTGTTCCAGTTCTTCTTCGCTCATGGTCAACCTCTCGGTGCTGCAAAAGCAGGTTAGTTATAGCCCAGCCGCGCGTTTTGATGAGCGCCGCCGGAAAAAATTCATACTGACTCGCCCTGCCAGGTGGCGAGCACGCGCCGTGCCCCGCCCCTGTCCCGGTGTTCACCGAGATAGATCCCCTGCCAGGTGCCCAGTGCCAAGCCTCCCGACTGTATCGGCAGGGTCAGTTGGCAGCCCAGCAGGCTGGCCTTGAAATGCGCCGGAAGGTCGTCCGGACCTTCGTCGTTGTGTTCATAGCCGACTTCGCCGCGTGGCGCCAGCCGCTCGAAAAAACGCTCGAAATCCCGGCGTACGGCAGGATCGGCATTTTCATTCAGGGTCAGTGAAGCCGACGTATGTTGCAAAAGCAGGTGCAGCAGGCCGACCCGGCACCGCCGAAGCTCCGGCAAGGCGTCGAGTATCTCCTCGGTGACGAGGTGAAAGCCCCGCGGACGCGGGCGCAAGGTGATCAGGGTCTGCTGCCACATGCTGCTGTTCCAAATCGGCTCCGATCCGTCGCGCCGCGCATTCTAGCGCGGCATTTGAAAAAGCAAAGAGCGTAAGAGGCAGACCTGTGAAAGCTGATGGTGGCGCAGTCCGCTGGCAGTCACTGAAAGACCGGTTGCGGAAAGGTGGTGGCAGTCGCGGGAAGCGCCCAGGACTTTCGACGCACAAGGGCATGGCGTTCGGCGAAGGCGAGCGCGGGAGGCAAACCGACGCCCGGCGGAAAGCCGGGCGCCGGCAGGTATTACAGGTTGTAGCCGCGCTCGTTGTGCAGCGCCAGGTCGAGGCCGACCGCTTCCTCTTCCTCGGTGACCCGCAGGCCCATGACCAGGTCCAGCACCTTGAGGATCACGAAGGTCACCACGGCGGTGTAGACCACGGTGAAGGCCACGCCCTTGAACTGCACGAAGAACTGCGCGCCGATGTCCTCCACGCTGCCGAAGCCGCCCAGCGACGGCGCCGCGAAGATCCCGGTGAGCAGCGCGCCGACGATACCGCCGACCGCATGTACGCCGAAGGCGTCGAGGGAATCGTCGTATTTCAGCGCGCGCTTGAGACTGGTGGCGGCGAAGAAACAGATCACCCCGGAGGCCAGGCCGATCACCAGCGCGCCCATCGGACCGGCGGTGCCGGCGGCCGGGGTGATGGCCACCAGACCGGCGACCACGCCGGACGCGATGCCCAGGGCGCTCGGCTTGCCGTGGGTGATCCACTCGGCGAACATCCAGGCCAGGGCCGCGGCGGCGGTGGCGATCTGGGTCACCAGCATGGCCATCCCGGCGGTGCCGTTGGCGGCGGCGGCGGAACCGGCGTTGAAACCGAACCAGCCGATCCACAGCATGGCCGCCCCGACCAAGGTGTAGCCGAGGTTGTGCGGCGCCATCGGCGTGGTCGGGTAGCCCTTGCGCTTGCCCAGCACCAGGCAGGCGACCAGACCGGCGATACCGGCGTTGATGTGCACCACGGTGCCGCCGGCGAAGTCCAGCACGCCCCAGTCCCACATCAGGGCGCCGTCACCGCTCCAGACCATGTGCGCGATCGGCGCGTAGACCACGGTGAACCAGACCGCCATGAAGATCAGCATCGCCGAGAACTTCATGCGCTCGGCGAAGGCGCCGACGATCAGCGCCGGAGTGATGATCGCGAAGGTCATCTGGAAGGTGATGAACACGCTTTCCGGGAACAGCGCGGTGGCGGAAGTCAGGCCGTCGGCGGTGAGACCGCTGAGGAAGGCCTTGTCCAGTCCGCCGACGAAGGAATTGAAGTTGAGGACGCCCTTCTCCATCCCGGTGGTATCGAACGCCAGGCTGTAGCCATAGACCACCCAGAGAATGGTGATCAGGCCGGTGATGGCGAAGCACTGCATCATGATCGACAGCACGTTCTTCGCTCGCACCATGCCGCCGTAGAACAGCGCCAGGCCGGGGATGGTCATGAGCAGGACGAGCGCAGTGGAGATCAGCATCCAGGCGGTGTCGCCGCTGTTCAGGACGGGCTCCTCGGCGGCCAGGGCGACGCCCGGCAAAGCGAGGGACAATAGGGCTCCTAGCCCTGCGATCTTACGCAGAGTCATGTTGGTATTCTCCTGGGGCTTTTGGGGGTTCGGTTGGGCTTAGATCGCGTCGGTATCGGTTTCGCCGGTACGGATGCGGATGGCCTGTTCCAGGTTCACCACGAAGATCTTGCCGTCACCGATCTTGCCGGTATTGGCCGCCTTGGTGATCGCCTCGATGACGCGGTCCAGCTGGTCGTCGGCGATCGCCACGTCGATCTTCACCTTGGGCAGGAAGTCGACGACGTACTCGGCGCCGCGATACAGCTCGGTGTGGCCCTTTTGCCGGCCGAAACCCTTGACCTCGGTCACCGTGATGCCCTGCACACCGATCTCGGACAACGACTCGCGGACGTCGTCCAACTTGAACGGCTTGATGATGGCAGTGACTAGCTTCATGAAACTCTCTCCCGTGTTTGGTGGACTCGCCCCAGGAAAACGAACCCGAGGACAGTCTAAGCGCAGTGTCTGGCTTTGTAACGCGCCGGTCCCTCTGGGAAGCATGATCGGGACCCTCCGCCCCGACCTGGCCCTGCTGCGGCCGTTCGATGCCGCAACCTGCCGGCCTCCCGCAACCGCCTCATCTGCCGCACCGGTACTGCTTCAGTGCACGCCTCACCCCGGCCAAAGCAGAAAGCTTGCCAGCTCCGGCAAATCCGCCGGATTTCAAGCTCTTAGCCGCCAACCCGGGGATAGTGCGGAACGCCGGGCTCCGGGCGGCGCACCAAATAGGCGCAGACGCGCTCCGACAGTTGCGCAAAAAGTGTGCAATGGCCCTCCCGCGAGCGCCGCCGACATCGTGCTAGACTGCCGCCCACTCGTTACCGGAACCCTCGCCATGCTGCCGCCCAAAGCCGTCTTCGAAGCCCTCAGCCAACAAGCCAGCCGCCTGTTCGCCGGCGAATCGCCGTTGCCCAAGGCCGAGCTGGAGTCGCAGTTCCGCGCCCTGATGCAGAGCGCCTTCAGCAAGCTCGACCTGGTCAGCCGCGAGGAGTTCGACAGCCAGATGCTGGTCCTCGCCCGCACTCGCGCACGGCTGGAAGCCCTGGAGGCCAAGGTGGCGGAACTCGAAAGCAAGCTGACGCCGCCCGCCGACTGATCCTCCCCCCTGCGAGCGGCGTGAGATCAAGGAGCGATCCATGTCCCTGGCGATTGTCCACAGCCGAGCCCAGGTCGGCGTCGAAGCCCCCTGCGTCAGCGTCGAGGCGCACCTGGCCAACGGCCTGCCTTCGCTGACCCTGGTCGGCCTGCCGGAAACCGCGGTGCGCGAGAGCAAGGACCGCGTGCGCAGCGCCCTGCTCAATGCCGGTTTCGACTTCCCCGCGCGGCGCATCACCCTCAACCTCGCCCCCGCCGACCTACCCAAGGACGGCGGTCGCTTCGACCTGGCCATCGCACTCGGCATCCTCGCCGCCAGCGGCCAGTTGCCCGGCACCGCCTTCGACGGCCTGGAGTGCCTCGGCGAACTGGCCCTGTCCGGGGCGATCCGGCCAGTGCGAGGCGTATTGCCGGCCGCGCTGGCGGCGCGCGACGCAAGGCGCGTTCTGGTGGTACCGAAGGAAAATGCCGAAGAGGCCAGCCTGGCCAGCGGGCTGACGGTGTTCGCCGTGGACCACCTGCTGGAGATCGCCGGACACCTCTCCGGCCAGGCCCCGCTGCCGCCCTACCAGGCCCGCGGCCTGCTCCGCGCGCCCTTCCCTTATCCAGACCTGGCCGAGGTCCAGGGCCAGGCCGCCGCCAAGCGCGCCCTGCTGGTGGCCGCCGCCGGCGCGCACAACCTGTTGCTCAGCGGCCCGCCGGGCACCGGCAAGACCCTCCTGGCCAGCCGCCTGCCCGGCCTGCTGCCGGCGCTCGACGAGGACGAAGCCCTGGAGGTCGCGGCGATCCATTCGGTGGCCAGCCACGTCCCCCTCAGGCACTGGCCGCAGCGACCGTTCCGCCAGCCGCACCACTCCGCCTCCGCGCCGGCCCTGGTCGGCGGCGGCAGCCGCCCGCAGCCGGGCGAGATCACCCTGGCGCACCAGGGCGTGCTGTTCCTCGACGAACTGCCGGAGTTCGAGCGCAAGGTCCTGGAGGTCCTGCGCGAGCCGCTGGAAAGCGGCGAGATCGTCATTGCCCGGGCCAACGGCCGGGTACGTTTCCCGGCGCGCTTCCAACTGGTGGCGGCGATGAATCCCTGTCCCTGTGGCTACCTCGGCGATCCCAGTGGCCGCTGCCGCTGCACCCCGGAACAGGTCCAGCGCTACCGGGGCAAGCTGTCCGGACCGCTGCTCGATCGCATCGACCTGCACGTCAGCGTGCTCCGCGAAAGCACCAGCCTGCAGCCAGGACACGGCGAAACCGCTACCGCCGAGGTCAGCGAACGGGTGGGCGCCGCACGGCAACGGCAACTGGCCCGCCAGGGCTGCGCCAATGCCCATCTCGATCTCCAGGCGATGCACCGCAATTGTGCACTCGCCGAAGCGGACCGCCGCTGGCTGGAGGCTGCCGGAGAGCGCCTGGAACTTTCCTTGCGCGCCTTGCATCGCATACTCAAGGTGGCCCGGACGCTGGCCGACCTGGAGCGCATCGATGCCATCGAACGCCGGCACCTGGCGGAAGCCCTGCAGTATCGGGCAATGACCTCCACGTGAAGCGTAATAATTCAGCAAAGCTATCGATTAAGGCTTTTCGAATCAAATTAGCTATCACGATGTGTTAGGCTGTTTCGTCTTCCGCCTTCGGCGGGCAATCCGATCACAAGGAGAGCTAGCTTACATGGAGACACCCACTACCCCCCGGAGCACCCTGAATCCTCCGGTCTTCTATACCTCCGCCGCCCTGATCCTGGCCCTGGTGCTGTTTACCGTGCTCCTCCAGGAAGAAGCGCAATCGCTGTTCAACCACGTCCAGCAATGGATCATCACCAACGCCAGCTGGTTCTACGTACTGGCCGTGGCGCTGATCCTGATCAGCGTGGTGTTCCTCGCCGTCAGCCGCTACGGCGACATCAAGCTCGGCCCCGACCACAGTCGTCCCGACTACCGCAACACCACCTGGTTCGCCATGCTGTTCTCCGCCGGCATGGGCATCGGCCTGATGTTCTTCGGCGTTGCCGAACCGGTGATGCACTTCACCACCCCGCCGGTGGGCGAGCCGAACACCGTGCAGGCGGCGAAGGAAGCGATGAAGCTGACCTTCTTCCACTGGGGCCTGCATGCCTGGGCGATCTACGCCATCGTCGCGCTGATCCTGGCCTTCTTCAGCTATCGCCACGGCCTGCCGCTGACCCTGCGCTCGGCGCTGTATCCGCTGATCGGCGAACGTATCTACGGCCCCATCGGCCACGCGGTGGATATCTTCGCGATCATCGGCACCGTGTTCGGCGTGGCGACTTCGCTCGGCTACGGCGTGCTGCAGATCAACAGCGGCCTGCACCACCTGTTCGGCTGGCCGGTGAACCAGACCGTGCAGATCGCCCTGATCGCCGCCACCTGCGGCCTCGCCACGCTCTCGGTGGCCAGCGGACTGGACCGCGGCATCCGCATCCTGTCCGAACTGAACCTGAGCCTGGCGGTGATCCTGCTGCTCTTCGTGCTGGTCCTCGGGCCGACCGTGTTTCTCCTGCAGACCTACGTGCAGAACACCGGGGCCTACCTGTCCGACATCGTCAACAAGACCTTCAACCTGTACGCCTACGAGCCCACCGACTGGATCGGCGGCTGGACCCTGCTGTACTGGGGCTGGTGGCTGTCCTGGTCGCCCTTCGTCGGCCTGTTCATCGCCCGTATCTCGCGCGGCCGCACCATCCGCGAGTTCGTCTGCGGCGTGCTGTTCGTCCCGGCCGGCTTCACCCTGCTGTGGATGACGGTGTTCGGCGATACCGCCATCCACATGGTCCTGCAGGAGGGCTTCACCCAGTTGGCCGAAGTGGTCAACCAGGACAGTTCGGTGGCGCTGTTCGCCTTCCTCGAGCACTTCCCGCTGGGCAGCGTGATCTCGCTGGTGGCGGTGCTGATGGTGGTGGTGTTCTTCGTCACCTCGGCCGACTCCGGCGCGCTGGTGGTGGACATGCTAGCCTCCAGCGGCAAGGACCACTCGCCGCTCTGGCAGCGGATATTCTGGTCGGTGCTGATGGGCGTGGTGGCCATCGCCCTGCTCCTCGCCGATGGCCTCAAGGCGCTGCAAACCGCAACCATCGCCAGCGCGCTGCCATTCTCCATCGTGCTCCTGGCGTCGATCTGGGGCCTGTTCAAGGCGCTGCACCTGGATGCCACCAAGCGCGGCATCCGCTACCAGGCGCTGACCTTCTCCCGCCCCACCACGCGCAGCGGCGCAAGCGAGGGCGACGGTTGGCAGCGCCGCCTGCGCAACATCGCCATGTTCCCAAGGCGCAGCCACGTCAACCGCTTCATCACCGATGTGGCGCGACCGGCCTGCGAGGACGTCGCCGCCGAACTGCGCAAGCAGGGCTACGAAGTCCAGGTGCAGGACGGCGAGGACGGCCGGGTTCGGCTGGAAGTCAGCCACGGCGGCGAGGTCGATTTCATCTACGAGGTGCGTCCGCGCGCCTTCACCACGCCGAGCTTCGTGATGCGCGACACCGAGGACAGCAGCGAGTCGCGCAAGTATTTCCGCGCCGAGGTCCATCTCCAGGAAGGCGGCCAGGACTACGACATCATGGGCTGGAGCCGCGACGGCGTGATCGGCGACATCCTCGACCAGTACGAGCGGCACATGCACTTCCTGCACGTGGTGCGCTGAGGGATGCGGGGGCCGGCCAATGCCGGCCCCTCGCCGTTTCGCCTACTGGATCTGCTCCGGAGTGACGATCACCCAGTTCCTGTCCGCCGTCACCGGCAGGCCGGCCTTGGCCTGTGCGGCGGAATGCTGCTTGATCATGCCGTTGATCTGCTCCATGTACTTGGCCTTGCGGTTGACCCACAGGTGCACGCCGTTTTCCGCGGTGCCGTTGAACAGCATGTAACCGTCGCTGTCCGGGGTATCGCCGGCGACCAGGATCGGCCGCTTCCAACGGTCGATGTAGGTGAGGATCGCAGCCTGCTTGCCGGCCATCCAGGTCGCCGGGGTCCACAGGTAGGGGGTCACCTCCAGGTCGAGGTTGGCCTTGGGATCGTACTTGCCCTCGGCGATCTGCTTGCGCGCAGTGGTCAGCTCGCCGGTCTTGCGGTTCTTCAGCAGGGTGGTGACGCCGATGACGTTCTCCGGCTTGGCGTTGTAGCCATACCTGGGGTCCGCCGCGACCATCCGCACCAGTTCCTCATGGGCCGCGCTGATCACGTAGACCTCGATGCCGTTTTCCATCAGCTTGTTGTACAGCTCGCGCTGGCCGCTGAACACGCGCGGCGGCTCGACGTCGAGCGTGGCGAGCTTGTCGCCGTCGTAATAGGTGGCGGGGATCGGCTTGCCGTAGGCCATCAGTTCGTCGACATAGCCCTTCAGTTCCCTGAGGGTGAAGCCTGAGAACACCTGGGCGACCCAGGGATAGCAGACCATGTCGTCGATCTCGCAAAGCCGGTAGTAGTAGCTGAACAGGCTCTCCTTGTGCCCGGCCTGGTCCTTGAACGGGATCAGTTTCAGCGAAGGGTCGAGCCTGTCGCGGGTCAGCACGCCCTTCATTTCCAGATAGGGCAGCAGCGATTCTTCCAGGTCGTAGCGATAGCTGGTGTTGTCCATGTCGAACACGGCATAGGCGCCCTTGTTCGCGTTGGCCTCGATCAGTGCATTCAGTTGCCTGGCGGCGGGGGCCGGCCAGTGCTCGAGTTCGGTGGCGCTGGCCTGGCCGACTGCGGCGGCGAGCGCCAGCGCGGCGAGTATTCCTTTGGCGAAGGTCATGGCGGGTTCCTTTGGGCGGTTGGAAGGAAGCTCCGTCCCCTGCCGCTCCCGACAGGCAACGACCAACGACCCTAGCGCAAACCCTGCGCCCGGCCCAGCGACGGCAGCGACCTGTAACGTCGCGTCAGCGCCAGGAGTTGTCCGGCGGCGTCACGCCAGCCGCTCGACGACGGGCAGACGCATCGCCGCCACCTCCGCGAGGAGGAAGTCGCGCAATCGCTGGAAGCGTTCCTGTCCCCTGCGGGCACGAGGCCAGACCAGGTGATAGCTTTCGCCGCTGGCCACCGCCACCGGCCAGGGCAGGCCGATGCGGCCCTGGGCGACATCCTCGGCGACCATCACCAGGTCGCCGATGGACACGCCATAGCCTCGCGCGGCGGCGACGATGCCCAGTTCCAGCGTGTCGAACACCTGGCCGCCCTTGAGCGACACCTCCTCCCCCAGCCCGGTCCGTTGCAGCCAGCGTCGCCAGTCGCGACGATCCGGCGTGGGGTGCAGCAACTCGCTGTCACGCAGGCGTTGGAGGGTCCAGGGCTCCACGGCCTCGTCGGGATCGCAGACCGGCACCAGCCATTCGGCGAACAGCGCTGCCGTTTCCCATTCCGGGCTGAACTGGCCGCTGCCCAGCAACACCGCGCAGTCGAAAGGCTCGCGCTGGAAGTCCACCGAGTCCACATCCATCCAGGCACTGGTGAGCTGCACCTCGATATCCGGGTTCAGGTGGCGGAAGCGGCTCAGGCGCGGTAGCAGCCAGCGCAGGGTAAGGGTGGAAGGCGCCTTCAGGCGCAGGGTGGCGTCGTCCACACGCAGGGCGGTGCAGGCCCGTTCCAGCGCATCGAAGCCGTCGCGCAGCCCGGGCAGCAGCAGGCGTGCCGGCTCGGTCAGCTGCAACTGGCGGCCATGGCGCTCGAACAGACGACAACCGAAGTGCTCCTCCAGGGTACGGATGTGCCGGCTCACCGCGCTCTGGGTTATCGCCAGTTCCTCGCCGGCGCGGGTGAAAGAGGCGTGCCGGGCGGCAGCCTCGAAGGCGCGCAGGGCATACAGCGGGGGCAGGCGACGGGTCATTGGGGAATTACCTCTTTCATGACTTTTACTCATGCCTGGCATCTTGTTTTTCCTTTTGTGGAGCCATGCCAGTCGCACCGAGAATAGCCGCATTCTCAACGCCGACAGGCCATCGCGGCAACCATCTCCTCCTGAGCCTTACTCATCCATGTCCTCGCCATCCCTCGTCGAACTCAAAGCCATCCTGCGCCTGGCGGGCCCGTTGATCGCCGCCCAGCTGGCCTATGTCGCCATGGTCTTCACCGACACCGTGATGATGGGCAAGCTCGGCCCCGACGCGCTGGCCGCCGGCGGCCTGGGCGCGGTCAGCTACGCCTTCGTCTCGACGTTCTGTGTCGGCGTGGTGGCAGCGGTCGGCAACCTGGTGGCGATCCGTCACGGCTGCGACGACGCCGCTGGCGCCGCCGCGGCCGCTCGCTCCGGACTCTGGGTCGGCGCCGCGCTGGCCCTGGCCGCCGGCCTGCTGCTATGGAACCTGCGGCCGCTGCTCCTGGTCGTCGGCCAGGCGCCGCAGACGGTGGACGGCGCCATGCAGTTCCTCCACAGCCTGACATTCGCCCTGCCCGGCTACATGGCCTTCATGGTCCTGCGCGGCTTCACCAGCGCCATCGACCGCGCCGGCCCGGTGATGGCGATCAGCGTGCTCGGCGCGCTGGCCAACCTGGCTCTCAACTATTCCTTCATAGAAGGCCTGTTCGGCCTGCCGCGCCTGGGCCTGGCCGGTATCGGCCTGGTCACCGCCCTCGTCATGAACTGCATGCCGCTGCTGCTGGCCCTGTATATCCGCCTGCAGCCGGCCTATGCCGAGTACTCGCTGCTGCGCGGACTGGGACGGCCGCAGCGGGCGATGGTCGAGGAGATACTGCGCCTGGGGCTGCCCATCGGTGGCACCTACGCGGTGGAGTCGGGGATGTTCACGGTCGCCACCCTGTGCATGGGCATCATCGGCGATCACGCCCTGGCCGCGCACCAGATCGCCATCCAGGCGGTATACGTGGCGTTCATGGTGCCGGTGGGGTTGTCGTACGCCACCACCTACCGCATCGGCCAGCATTTCGGCGCCGGCCGCCTGCTCGAAGCACGCCGCGCCGGGCGTGTCGGCATCGGCTTCGGCGCGCTGTGCATGCTGCTCTTCGCCGGGCTCTTCTGGTGGATGCCGGAGGCCATCATCGGCCTGTTCCTCGACCGCGACGCCCCGGCCAACCGGGAGGTGGCCGCGATGGCCGTCTCGCTGCTGGCGATCGCCGCCTGGTTCGAGCTGTTCGACGGCACCCAGAACGTCGCCATGGGCGCGATCCGCGGTCTCAAGGACGCCCGCACCACCTTCCTGGTCGGCCTGGCCTGCTACTGGCTGGTCGGCGTGCCGCTGGCCTGCCTGCTGGCGTTCGCGGCCGTCTGGGGCGCCGCGGGCGTCTGGTGGGGGCTGGCCGGCGGCCTGGCCTGCGCGGCCATTGGCCTGACCCTGGCCTTCGAGTGGAAGACCGCGCGGTTGCTGCCGAAAGCCACGGCCAGCGAGGCGTCGGCGCTCAATTGCCGAGCGGCTGGCCGCGGTGCGCCGAGCTCTCGCCTATGCCCAGGAAACGCGCCAGTTCCGCCAACGGCAGCGGCGGACTGATCCAGTAGCCCTGCACCTGGTCGCAACCGAAATCGCGCAACTGCTCCTGCTGGCGCAGGGTCTCCACGCCTTCGGCAACCACTTCCAGGTTGAGGTTGTGCGCCAGGTTGATCATCGCCCGCACCAGTTGGAAGTTTTCCGCCCGCTGGTCCATGCCGCCGACGAAGCTGCGGTCGATCTTCAACAGGGTGATCGGCAGGCTATTGAGGTGGACGAAGGACGAGAAACCGGTGCCGAAGTCGTCCAGCGAAAAGCGCACGCCCAGTTGGCCGAGCGCCTGCATGGTCTGCAGCACCTGGTCGCTGCGCCGCATCACGGCGGTCTCGGTCAGTTCGAACTCGAGCCAGCGCGCGTCGACGCCGTGCTCTTCGATCAACCGTTGCAGGGTCGGCAGCAACTGGCTGTCCTGGAACTGGCGGAACGACAGGTTCACCGCCATGTGCAACGGCTCCAGGCCGCGCCCGTTGAGCCACTGCATGTCGCGCAGGGCGCGGGCGATGACCCAGTAGCCGAGCGGCACGATCAGCCCGCTCTCCTCGGCCAGCGGGACGAACTCGCTGGGCGTGAGCAGGCCCCGCTCGCCGTGGCGCCAGCGCACCAGCGCCTCCAGGCCGACGATGCGCCCGCTGTCCAGGCACAGTCGCGGCTGGTAGTGCAGCTCCAGCTCGTCGCGACGCAGCGCCCGGCGCAGTTCGGCTTCGAGGTCGGCGAGGCTGCGCACGCCACGGTTGATGCGTTCGTCGAAGACATGGAAGGTGCAACCCTGGCGGCTCTTGGCCTGCTGCATGGCGATGTGCGCATGCCACATCAGCGGGTCGGCACCTTCGTCGGCACGGGCATGGGCGAGTCCCAGGCTGCAACCCAGCAACAGGCTCTCGCCATCGATCCAGTAGGGCTCGCCGAGGCATTCGACGATGCGTTCGGCGACCCGCTCGGCGCGTTGCGGATCGCGACGGGTGTCCAGCAGCAGGGCGAACTCGTCGCTGCCCAGGCGCGCCAGGCTGTCGCCGTTCTCCATGAAGCCGCGCAGGCGGTTGACCACCTGCAGGATCAGGCGGTCGCCGCCCTGGTGGCCGAGGGAATCGTTGACGTGACGGAAGTTGTCCAGGTCGAGGTGGCCGAGCACCAGGCCACGCCCGTCGAATTCGCTGAGGCGCGCCGCGAGCAGGGTCTGGAAGCCCTGGCGGTTGGCGATGCCGGTCAGCGGATCCTGCTCGGCGAGCAGTTGCAGGGTCGCCTGCAAACCCAGGCGCTCGCGCGCGTAGCGCAGGCAGCGGCGCAGGCTGTCCTCGGAAAGCTGTTCGGCGGCCAGCCAGTCGACCACCCCAACCGGCGCCTGCGCCGGCTCCTGCTGCAACAGCAGGATCACCGGCCAGGGACAGGGAGTCCCCAGCGGCAGGCAGGCCGGCGTGGCCAGGAGCAGCCCCCGGGGCTCGGCGGCGAACAGGGTGGCCGCGCCCTCCCAGGTGGTGACGATGCTCAGCGAAAAGGCAGGCCCCAGCGCTCTCAGGCGTTCACCTAGCAGTGGCGCCCAGTCCGGCGTATCCGCCAGAAGGAGCAGGCGCAAGGGTTCTGCGGGCGCTGACAAGCAACCTCCAAAGTTTTAAGAATCTTCGTAAAGAACGAACGGCATCATCCTAATGCGGTAGGGAATCTACAGCAAAATGGCGTGAACGATCTCGGGATCGGTCACAGCTTGCACGCTAATTCTCGCGGATGCCAGCCAGCCTGTTAGAATACGCCCCCGCTTCAACCCTCTCTTCCGGCCTGTTCCTATGTCCCGACTCAATCCCCGGCAGCAAGAAGCCGTGAACTACGTCGGCGGTCCCCTGCTGGTCCTGGCTGGCGCCGGCTCCGGCAAGACCAGCGTGATCACCCGCAAGATCGCCTATCTCGTCCAGCAGTGCGGTATCCGCGCCCAGTACATCGTCGCCGTGACCTTCACCAACAAGGCCGCGCGGGAGATGAAGGAGCGCGTCGGCACCCTGCTGCGCGGCGGCGAGGGCAAGGGCCTGACCGTCTCGACCTTCCACAACCTCGGCCTGAACATCATCCGCAAGGAACACGAGCGGCTCGGCTACAAGCCCGGCTTCTCGATCTTCGACGAGTCGGACATCAAGGCGCTGCTGACCGACATCATGCAGAAGGAGTATTCCGGGGACGACGGCGTCGACGAGATCAAGAACTACATCGGCGCCTGGAAGAACGACCTGATCCTTCCGGAGGAGGCGCTGGAAAAGGCCCGCAACCCCAAGGAGCAGACCGCCGCGATCGTCTACCTGCATTACCAG
Organism: Pseudomonas sp. TZ252; assembly: GCF_056110345.1. NCBI lineage: Bacteria > Pseudomonadati > Pseudomonadota > Gammaproteobacteria > Pseudomonadales > Pseudomonadaceae > Pseudomonas > Pseudomonas sp. TZ252. The sequence goes on from NZ_CM148566.1 coordinate 2,146,614, forward strand.
CGCACCCTGCGCGCCTACAACGCGGTGGACTTCGACGACCTGATCCTGCAACCGGTGAAGCTGTTCCAGGAACATCCGGACGTCCTCCAGAAGTGGCAGAACAAGGTGCGCTACATGCTGGTGGACGAGTACCAGGACACCAACGCCAGCCAGTACCTGCTGGTCAAGCTGCTGGTGAAGGACCGCGCCCAGTTCACCGTGGTCGGCGACGACGACCAGTCGATCTACGCCTGGCGCGGCGCGCGCCCGGAAAACCTGATGCAGCTGAAGGAAGACTTCCCTTCGCTGAAGGTGGTGATGCTGGAGCAGAACTACCGCTCCACCAGCCGCATCCTCAAGTGCGCGAACGTCCTCATCGCCAACAACCCGCACGTATTCGAGAAGCAGTTGTGGAGCGAGATGGGCCACGGCGATCCGATCCGGGTGATCCGCTGCCGCAACGAGGACGCCGAGGCCGAGCGCATCGCCATGGAAATCCTCACCCTGCACCTGCGCACCGAGCGGCCGTACAGCGAGTTCGCCATCCTCTACCGTGGCAACCACCAGGCCAAGCTGATGGAGCTGAAGCTCCAGCACCACCAGATTCCCTATCGGCTCTCTGGCGGCACCAGCTTCTTCGGGCGCCAGGAAGTGAAGGACCTGATGTCCTACTTCCGCCTGCTGGTGAACCCCGACGACGACAACGCCTTCCTCAGGGTGATCAACGTGCCGCGCCGGGAAATCGGTTCGGCGACCCTGGAGAAGCTCGGCAACTACGCCACCCAGCGCAAGATCTCGATGTACGCCGCCTGCGACGAGATGGGCCTGGCCGAGCACCTCGACAGCCGTTTCCACGAACGCCTGCAACGCTTCAAGCGCTGGATGGACGGTATCCGCCGACAGTGCGCGGAGAACGAGCCGATCGCCGTGCTGCGCAGCATGGTGATGGACATCGACTACGAGAACTGGCTGCGGCAGAACGCCTCCAGCGACAAGGTCGCCGAATTCCGCATGAGCAACGTCTGGTTCCTCATCGAGGCACTGAAGAACACCCTCGAGCGCGACGAGGAAGGCGACATGACCATCGAGCAGGCCATCGCCAAGCTGGTCCTGCGCGACATGCTGGAGCGCCAGCAGGAAGAAGAGGAAGGCGCCGAAGGCGTGCAGATGATGACCCTGCACGCGTCGAAGGGGCTGGAGTTCCCCTACGTGTTCATCATGGGCATGGAGGAAGAGATCCTGCCCCACCGTTCCAGCATCGAGGCCGACACGGTGGAAGAGGAGCGCCGCCTGGCCTACGTCGGCATCACCCGCGCGCGGCAGAACCTGGCGATGACCTTCGCCGCCAAGCGCAAGCAATACGGCGAGATCATCGACTGCTCGCCGAGCCGCTTCCTCGACGAACTGCCCCCCGAAGACCTCGAATGGGAAGGCATGGAAGACGCCCCGCAAGAGGTCAAGGCGGCCAAGGGCAACGCCGCCCTCGCCGACATCCGCGCCATGCTCAAGCGCTGAGCCCGCCGCGCCTCGACTGTCTCGATTTTCACAAAAGTGTCTTGCCCGATGCCTAGCCTCGGGCGAGGAACTTTTGCCGCTCCACGCGCGACCAAAATTAGCTAGCTAACGAATTCCATTCGAGGACAGCTTCATGTCGAGCAAGAAAGTCGCCGAGATCGTCGTGGAAACCCTGGAAGCCGCCGGCGTCCGCCATTGCTATGGCATCGTCGGCGACACCCTCAACCATGTCACCGACGCCATCCATCGCAGCCAGATCCAGTGGGTCCACGTGCGCCACGAAGAGGCGGCGGCCTTCGCCGCGGGCGCCGAGTCCTACATCAGCGGACGCCTGACCGCCTGCGCCGGCTCCTGCGGACCGGGCAGCCTGCACTTCATCAACGGCGTCTACGAGGCCCAGCGCAACCGCGCGCCGATGGTGCTGATCGCCAGCCAGATCGTCACCCCGCAACTGGGCATGGAGTTTCCCCAGGAGGTCGACTTCAAGGCGGTCTACGCCAGTTGCTCGGTGTTCTGCGAGCAGGTGCACAGCCCGGAACAGGCGCGCCGGGTGGTGGCCCTGGCCTGCCAGGCGGCGCTCAACCGGCGCGGCGTGGCGGTGGTGATCCTGCCGGCCGACATCAGCCAGGCCACGGTGAAGGACGACCTGCCGTTCTCGGTGCATTTCCCGCAACCGGTGCTGCGCCCCAGCGACGCCGAACTGCAGGACATCGCCCGCCTGCTGGCCCACGGCAAGAAGATCGGCATCTACGCCGGCTCCGGCTGCCAGGGCGCCCACAACCTGCTGGTGGCCCTCGCCGACCGCCTCAAGGCGCCCATCGCGCACACGTCGCGGGCCAAGGACTTCGTCGAGTACGACAACCCCTTCAACATGGGCATGACCGGTATGCTCGGGATCGAGTCCGGCTTCCACATGATGACCGAGTGCGACACCCTCCTGCTGCTCGGCGCCGACTTCGCCTGGGCGCAGTTCTATCCGCAGAAGGCCACCCTGATCCAGGTCGACCGCGACGGCAGCCACCTGGGTCGCCGCCACCCAGTCGATCTCGGCGTGGTCGGCGACGTGATCCCCACCCTCGAGGCGCTCCTGCCGCTGCTCGAAGCCCGCGAGGAGCGCAGCTTCCTCGACGAATGCCTGGAGCACCGCGAGCGCTCGCTGCGGACGCTGGAAAAAGAGGAGCAAGCCGGCAAGGGCGAGCTGATCCACCCCCAGCACCTGGTCAGCCTGCTCGACCAGCACGCCAGCGAGGACGCCCTGTTCACCGCCGACGGCGGCTCGGCGATGGTCTGGCTGTTGCGTCACATCCACAGCAACGGCAAGCGCCGCACCCTCACCAGCCTGGTCCACGGCACCATGGCCAACGCCATGCCCCAGGCGCTGGGACTGAAGAAGGCCTACCCCGAGCGCCAGGTGATCTCGATCTCCGGCGACGGCGGCCTGGCCATGCTGCTCGGCGACCTGCTGACGGCCATCCAGGAAAAACTGCCGATCAAGGTAGTGGTGCTGAACAATGCCTCGCTGAACTTCGTCGAGCTGGAACAGAAGGTCGAGGGCCTGCTGGACAACTACACCGACCTGCTCAACCCGGACTTCGCCCGGCTCGCCGAGGTGATCGGCTTCCACGGACGCAAGGTGACGCGCTCCGAGGATCTCGAGGCGGCGGTGCAGGAGTTCCTCGCCCAGCCCGGTCCGGCGCTGCTGGACGTGCATACCAACCCTGCGGAGCTGGTGATGCCGCCGAAGATCGAGTTCGGCCAGATCGCCGACACCGCGCTCTACGCCGCCAAGGCCGTGCTCAGCGGGCGCTTCAAGGACGTCGAGACGCTACTGGTGAACAACCTGCTGAAATGAGCCGGCAGCGGCGCGGCCCGCCTGCCACGGGGCCGCGCCGGGCAGGCGCGGATTCCTGACCGCTCGATCATGTTCGCTCGTCCGAGAGAACGTCGCGCGCGGCGCCGGCTGGCGGTACAATGCCGCGCTTCATCAGCGACAGCCGCTTCGCAGGAAGCCACCCGTGGACATTCTCAAAGACAAAATCCGCTCGGAAGGCATCGTCCTTTCCGAGCACGTACTCAAGGTCGACGCCTTTCTCAACCACCAGATCGACCCGCAGCTGATGCAGCAGGTCGGTCACGCGTTCGCCATGCGCTTCCGCGACCAGGGCATCACCAAGATCGTCACCATCGAGGCTTCCGGCATCGCCCCGGCGGTCATGGCCGGCCTGGAGCTGGGCGTCCCGGTGATCTTCGCCCGCAAGTACCAGTCGCTGACCCTGAAGGACAACCTGTACATCTCCAAGGTGTTCTCCTTCACCAAGCAGACCGAGAGCACCATCGCCATCTCGGCCAAGCACCTGAACGCCCACGACCACGTGCTGGTGATCGACGACTTCCTCGCCAACGGCCATGCCGCCAAGGCGCTGATCGACCTGATCGGCCAGGCCGGCGCGAGCATCGCCGGGCTCGGCATCGTCATCGAGAAATCCTTCCAGGATGGCCGCGCCCTGCTGGAAAGCGAAGGCTACCGGGTCGAGTCCCTGGCCCGGGTGAAATCGCTGGCCGGCGGTCAGGTCGAGTTCCTCGACTGAGCGCCACTCAGCCCCGCTCTTCCTGGCTGGCTCGCAGGCCGGCCAGCAGCAAGCGCTGGTAGAGTTCCTCGCGAAGCCCCTGCGGATCGTCCAGGTCCATGCGCCGCAGATGCGCCGGGTAGGCTTCTGGCTCCGGCGCATCCAGGGTCGCCTTGCCCAGTTCGAGGATCTCGCTCAGCTTCAGCTTGCGCTTGAGCCAACCCAGCGCCCGCAGCAGGTCCTGCTCGACCTCGTCGAAATCGCTGCCCAGGGGAAACTCCGGCAGCGCCGCTGCGTGGGCCTGGTGCAAGGCCTGCAGGCGCTCCGGGGTATTGTTGCGATAGCGTTCGGGCAGGACGAAATCCTTCGGCAGCTTGCCGGCCGACTGGGCCTGCTCGGCCAGCGCCTGCTGGAAGCGCGAGTCGGCGATGGCCAGCAGCGCGGCGATCACTTCCGCGTCATTCTTGCCACGCAGGTCGGCGATCCCGTACTCGGTCACCACCATGTCACGCAAGTGCCGGGGAATGGTGGTGTGGGCGTACTGCCAGACGATGTTCGAACTGACCTCCCCGCCGGATTCGCGCCAGCTACGCAGCATCAGGATCGAACGTGCGCCCTCCAGCTCGTGAGCCTGGGCGACGAAGTTGTACTGCCCGCCGACGCCACTGAGCACCCGGCCGTCCTCCAGCTGGTCGGCGACCCCGGCGCCGAGCAGGGTCACGGTGAAGGCGCTGTTGATGAAGCGCGCGTCGCGCCGCTGCAGACGCTTCAGCTCTTCCTGGCGGTACAGGTTGTTGACGAAGCCGATGCCGGTCATGCCGATCCCGGCGCGCTCTTCCAGCGACATCTCGCGCAGGCGCCGGTAGAACGCCAACGGACCGAGGAAAAAGCCGCCGTGCAGCCACACCCCGCCCTCCACCGGCGCCTCGCCGCGCTCGGCGGCACGCTGCCGCGCTTCGTCGGGGTAGACCCGGCGGCTCAGCACGCCGGCCTCGGCCAGCGCCAGCAGACCCGGCACGAACATCTCGCTGCAACCGTAAAGCCCCCGGCGGAACGGCTCCAGGCCACCGTCGCGCTCGATCGTCTCGGCCCAGCGCGCACGCACACCCAGCTCGTCGATCAACGCCCGGTAGGTGGCGTTGTCGCGCTGGCGCAGCAGCAGGGCGGCGGTCAGCGCGTCGCCCATCGAGCCGATGCCGATCTGCAGGGTGCCGCCGTCGCGCACCAGCGCGCTGGCGTGGAGACCGATACAGTGATCCTGCAGGTTGACCGGCATGTTCGGCGTGGAGAACAACCGGCTGCTTTCCGCCGGCGCGTCGATCAGCAGGTCGAATACCGACTCCTCGACCTCGGCGTCGCCCGGCAGGTAGGGCAGGTCATCGTGGACCACGCCGATGGCGACGATGGTCTCGCCAGCGGCGCGACGCTTCTCCAGCATCGGCAGGAGGTCCAGGGTGATATCCGGGTTGCAGGCCAGGCTCAGCTTGCCCGGCCGCTCGGGATGCCGCGCCACCAGCTGGGCCACCGCGTTGACGCCCTTGGCATTGATGTCGCGGGCGACGTGGCTGTAGTTGCAACTGATGTAGTGCTGCTGCGCCGGCGCGCTGTCCAGCAGGCTGCCGGGCTGCAGGTAGAACTCCTCGACGCGGATGTTCGCCGGCAGTTCGTCGCGGCGCAGGGCGTGCAGGTAATCCAGCTCCGGGTAGTCAGCGAAGACCCGTTCGGCGAAAGGCTCGAGGAAACGCCGTTGCAGGTCGCCGCCAGCGGCGGGACGCCCCAGGGAAAGCGCGGTATACAGCGTCAGTTGGCGCTCCGGCAGGGTCCGCAGGCGCTGGTACAACGCATTGACCAGTCGGTTGGGCTTGCCCAGCCCGAGGGGCAGGCCCATGCGAATCGGGCCCTCGATGGTCTGCAGCAAGTGATCGACTGCGGCGTCGATGGAACAGGTTCGGCTCAAGACGATGCCCTCCGGCGAATGGGTAGCCGGAAGTTTGGACCCTGTTTGCCGGCGGGACGATCCGCCAGCGGGAAAAACCCGCACCGCGGATACGAAAAAGCCGCCAGGAGGCGGCTTTTCGCGACACGGTTCCGGCGTTGTTACAGACCGGACATATGCTTGATCGCGGCTTTCAGCTCGTCGTCCGAGCAATCGGCGCAGGTGCCTTTCGGCGGCATGGCGTTGATACCGGAAATCGCCTTGGCCAGCAGGCCATCGAGGCCGCCCTGCTCCTTGGCGCGCTTGCCCCACTCGGCCTTGTCGCCAACCTTCGGCGCGCCCAGCAGGCCGGTGCCGTGGCAGGTGTTGCAGGTCTTGCCGACGATGTCTTCGCCGGAACGCGCACCGCCGCCACCGGCGGCTGCCGCGACGGCGCCGACGCCTTCGCATTCCTTGCCTTGTACGCAGACCTTGCCTACCGGCTCGAGGCGCTTGGCGATCGCATCGTCAGTGGTCGTAGCCTGAGCGCTTACAGCCCACAGGGCCAACACGGCAGCTTGGGCCGCCAGCATTTTTTTAATCAGGTTCACCCTTACACCCTCATCGTGGCTTATCACACCCGGGCACGATACCGATCACTGCGGGCCGCGCGGGCGGGCGCAAGTATAACGGCAAAGAAAGCCCGGCAGAAACAATTGCACACCCTCGCAAAGCCTTGCGGCATTAGGTCGCAGCCCCGCATGCCCCTTGTCGGCCGGCGCCCTTCGGGCCCGGCGGGGTCTTGTGCTTCAGGTCAGAAATTTGCGGGCGTGGTGGCGCTGATCAAGCGTGCCGGCACATCGTAGGGATTGCGAAAACGGTGCGGCTTGTTGCTCTCGAAATAGTAGCTGTCGCCGCGCTCGAGCACATAGGTCTCGCTGCCGACGGTCAGTTCCAGGCGCCCGTCGACCAGCACGCCGGCCTCCTCGCCTTCGTGGTTGAGCATTTCCTCGCCGGTGTCGGAGCCCGGCGGGTAGGTTTCGTCGAGGAAGGCGATCGCCCGGCTCGGGTGCGCCTTGCCCACCAGGCGCATGGACACCGCGCCGCTGGAAATGTCGATCAGTTCGTCTGCCTTGTAGACAACCTGGGTATGGCTGTCCTGCTCCAGGTCCAGGGAGAAGAACTCCACCAGGGACATGGGGATACCGCCCAGCACCTTCTTCAGCGAACTGATGGAAGGGCTCACGCTGTTTTTCTCGATCATCGAGATAGTGCTGTTGGTGACACCCGCCCGTTTGGCGAGTTCGCGCTGGGAAAGACCTTTGAGCTTTCGGATGGTTTGCAGACGAGCACCGACGTCCAAGGGTGGAGTCCTCCTTATTCTTCTGGCAGGCAAGGCAAAACGAGGCCGCACACGGCTGGCGACCCCAAGTCGGCCGTATCATGGCAACACTGTTCAGTATTTACAACAGATCGGTCGACATGCCTGCGCAAAGAATTCGGAAAGTTTTTCTCAAGCCCCGGAATAGACGCGCGGCACCCTTTTCAGGTTGCACAGCAGCTGGTAGGGAATGCTGCCGAACTGCGCCGCCAGGGCGCCGACCGGCACGTTCGGGCCCCATAGTTCGACCCGGCTGCCCAGCCCGGCCTGGGGATGGTCGGTAAGGTCGACGGTGAGCATGTCCATCGATACCCGGCCAACCAGGCGCCCCGGCTTGCCGTCGATGAACACCAGGGTGCCGTCGGCGGCGTGGCGCGGATAGCCATCGGCGTAGCCCATGGCGACCACGCCGATGCGCTGGCTACGCTCGGTGCTGTAGCGCGCGCCGTAGCCGACCGGTTCGCCGGCCGGCAGGTCGCGGACGCTGATCACCTTCGATTCCAGGGTCATCACCGGGCGCAAGCGATCGGCCAGCGGATGTGCGCGCTCGAACGGCGTGGCTCCGTAGAGCAGGATGCCCGGACGTACCCAATCGCTGGGCACCTTCGGCCAGCCGAGCACGGCTGGCGAATTGCGCAGGCTGATCTCGCCTTCCAGGCCCTGGCTAGCGGCCGCGAAGGCGGCGAGCTGTTCCTCGGTGCGCGGGCAATCCAGTTCGTCGGCGCGGGAGAAGTGACTCATCATCACGATCTTCGCCACCTTGCCGCTGGCCCGCAGGCGCTCGTGGGCCGCGCTGAAGTCCTCGGGGAAGAAGCCGACGCGGTGCATGCCCGAATCCATCTTCAGCCAGACGTTCAGCGGGCGGGCCAGGCTGGCGCGTTCGATCGCCTCCAATTGCCAGGCGCAATGCACCACGCACCAGAAGTCGTGGGCGACGATCAGCTCCAGCTCAGACGCCTCGAAGAAGCCCTCCAGCAGCAGGATCGGCTGGCGGATACCGGCCTCGCGCAGCTCCAGGCCCTCCTCGATGCAGGCCACGGCGAAGCCATCGGCCTCGGCCGCCAGCGCTTCGGCACAGCGCACCGCGCCGTGGCCGTATGCGTCCGCCTTGATCACCGCGAGCGCACGGGCGCCGGTGGCCTCGCGGGCCAGCCGATAGTTGTGACGAAGGGCTTGCAGGTCGATCAGGGCACGGGCGGGGCGCATGGCGACGGGTCTCTCTTCAGCGAGGTGCGGCATCGCGCACCTTTCATCAGGCGAAAAAAAGCCCGGCTCTCCGGCCGGGCCAGACAAAACTCAGGGCAGCGCAGCGACCACCGACATCTCTACCAGGATCTCCGGCTCGCAGAGCTTGGCTTCGACGGTGGCGCGCGCCGGCGCGACGCCGCGCGGCAGCCACTGGTCCCAGACGCGGTTCATGCCTTCGAAGTCGGCGTCGATGTCCTTCAGGTAGATGGTCACCGAGAGGATCCGAGTCTTGTCGGTGCCGGCCTCTTCCAGCAGACGCTCGATGGCCGCCAGGGTCTCGCGGGTCTGCTGCTCGACGCCCGCGGACATGTCCTCGCCCACCTGGCCCGCCAGGTAGACGGTGCCGTTGTGGACGACGATCTGGCTCATACGCTCGTTAGTGTGCTGGCGCTGGATGGGCATTCTTGGCGTTCTCCGGGGAATTGCTGTAGCGGGAAATATCCAGGCCTTCGGTACTGATCTGCGGGCGCTTCTTCGCCATCAGGTCGGCCAGGTAGCGACCCGACCCGCAGGCCATGGTCCAACCCAGGGTGCCGTGGCCGGTATTGAGGAACAGGTTGCGGTAGCGGGTGGCGCCGACGATCGGGGTGCCATCCGGGGTCGCCGGGCGCAGGCCGGTCCAGAAGGTCGCCTGGCTGATATCGCCGCCCTCGGGATAGAGGTCGGTGGTGATCATTTCCAGGGTCTCGCGGCGGCGCGGGTTCAGCGACAGGTCGAAGCCGGCGATTTCCGCCATGCCGCCGACGCGGATGCGCTGGTCGAAGCGGGTGATCGCCACCTTGTAGGTCTCGTCGAGGATGGTCGAGGTCGGCGCCATCTCCGGGTTGGTGATCGGCACGGTCAGCGAATAACCCTTCAGCGGATAGACCGGAGCCTTGATACCCAGCGGCTTGAGCAGTTGCGGCGAGTAGCTGCCCAGGGCCAGCACGTAGTGGTCGGCGGTGAGCAATTCGCCGTTGACCAGCACGCCGTTGATGCGGTCGCCGGCGAAGTCCAGGCGCTCGATGTTCTGGCCGAAGCGGAACTCCACGCCCAGGCCCTTGGCCATTTCCGCCAGGCGGGTGGTGAACAGCTGGCAGTCGCCGGTCTGGTCGTTGGGCAGGCGCAAGGCGCCGACCAGCTTGTCGGCGACCTTGGCCAAGGCCGGCTCTACGCGGGCGATGCCATCGCGGTCGAGAACCTCGTAGGGCACGCCGGAGCGCTCGAGCACGGCGATGTCCTTGCCGGCGGCGTCCAGCTGCGCCTGGGTGCGGAACAGTTGGGTGGTGCCGAGGGTGCGGCCCTCGTAGGCGATGCCGGTCTCGGCGCGCAGTTCGTCGAGGCAATCGCGGCTGTACTCGGACAGGCGGACCATGCGCTCCTTGTTCACGGCGTAGCGCTCGGCGGTGCAGTTGCGCAGCATCTGCAGCATCCAGGCGTACTGGCTGGGATCGGAGGTGAGCTTGATGGCCAGCGGCGCGTGCTTTTCCAGCAGCCACTTCATGGCCTTCAGGGGAATGCCCGGGGCTGCCCAGGGCGAAGCGTAGCCGGGAGACACCTGGCCGGCGTTGGCGAAGCTGGTTTCCAGCGCGGGACCGTCCTGACGATCGACCACCACCACCTCGAACCCGGCACGGGCCAGGTAATACGCACTGGCGGTACCGATGACACCGCTGCCAAGGACCAGAACTCGCATTGTCGCCTCCCACGTCGCGGAGGAACCGCGGACGTTTGTTATTTTGAGCGTGTAGATGCGCGCAGTATAGGAAGAGGCAGGCAGAAATAATCACCAATTTTAGGCGGTTACTCAGGTAAAAAACCGGACAATTAGGGGTTTTACCGAGGCGCATCCACCATAAAACTGGAAAAATACCGCATATTTAAATGATCGAACTCAGGCCGGGAGTCGCTTTTTCGGGAAAGCCTGTCGCAGAAGCCATGGAAAACGGCAGGAGTCCCTGAAGGAACCGCTCGCGACAGGAAAAATTCCGCGGACACTGCCCGGCCCTTGCGACCGGAGCAGCGTCCCAGAGCGCTCGCGGAGCCTTCGCGCTATTTCTTCACCCACTTGCCGCCGACCTGGACGTACTGCCCGGCAGGGGTTCTCTCCATCGCCTTCTTGCCGGCCATGGCCTCCACGTCGGCCAGCGAAGCGCCGCTGCTGTTGGCCACCTTCTGGTATTCGGCACGCCGCGCGGCATTGATCTGCGCGGCGATGTCCGCCGCCTGGCCGCTGTTGCTGACCACGCCAAGGTAGCCGTCCGCCTGCTCGCCGACCAGGCCCTGGGCCTTGGCGCCGCCAAGGGCCGACATGGCCTGGCCGAGGTCCATCGCCATGGCGGAAAGGCTGATGCCGAGGGCCAGCAGGGCGATACCGAGTTTGCTACGGGTTGTCATGGATCCGCTCCTTTAGAACAGGCCGCTGTTCTCGTTGATGATGCCGTCCAGAGCCTTGTCGACCTTGATGTAGATCTCGTGCTCGATTTTCACGTTGAGATTGATGTTGATCGGCTCGCTGGGAGCCGCCAGCTGCACGGTGGGCGTGCAGGCCATCGTCAGGCTGCCCAGCAGCAGGACAGCGAATAGAGCGCAGAGGCGCATCGGGGGTTCTCCTGTATGGCTCATGGCGCCGAAGCCTTGCGTTTCTGCATGCGCTCCTGCACACGTTGGCGAATGGTTTCGCTGACCCGGTCGCTCAGTTGCAGGCTGGTCAGCAGTGCCGGGATATCCTCCTCCAGATTGACGTTGAGGTTGACCGGGCGCCCCTTCTCCAGGTCCGGGTTGCTGCCCTGCAAGCGCAGGCCGAGCAACAGCTTGCCGTTCTCATGATAATCGACGCTGCTTTGCAGGACGTCGTAGTGGAAATCGTCGAGGGCATCGGCGACCAGCTTCATCCCCGGGTTGCTGCGCCCCAGCGCCTCGATCTTCGCCGAGCGGAAGCGCAGGTAGCCGGGCTCGCGGGCCTTGACCTGGCCGCCGGAGACGCTGGGCTTCCAGCGGTTCAGCATCAGCGGCAGCTCGCCGTCCAGGGCGCCTTCGCCGGCCAGGCCCTCCGCCGGATAGACCCGGAAAATCTCGCCGAGTTGTATGCCCTGGATACGCAAGGCGAACTTCTGCTCAGCCTGACCCAGGCGGATGCTCCCCGCGGGGACCGAGGCCTGCCCGCCGAACAGGCCGCTCTGCAACGTCTGCCAGCTCAAACGGCCGCTGCCCGGCGCGGAAAGCGGGGCCTCATAGCGCCCGCGGAAACTCACCGGCCCCAGCGGCAGGCCGGGATTGGCCTCGGCCAGGCTCAGGCCGGGGCTGTCCAGGCTCAACTGACCGCCACGCAGGCGCAAGGCCAGGCTGCCGCCCAGCCCCTTCAGCTCGCTGCGGTCGTAGATACCGTCGAGGCCTTTCAGGGTCAGGTCCAGGTCGAGGGACGAGGCGCCCGCCGCATCGAGCTTCCAGCCGGCCGCGGCGGTCGCTCGCCCATTGCCCAGTTCGAGCAGCCCCGGCCAGTCGGCGAGGGTCGCGGCCAGCGGATTGCCGGTACGGAAGAACACCTCGGCCAGCCTGGCGGAGAGCGCCAGGGGCGTCTTCGCGTCGCGCTGCAGCTGGATGTCCGCCGCCAACCCCGCGCCGTTGCTCAGCCGTCCCTTCAGGCTGGTGCGCTCGAGGGTGGTGTCGAGCGGCCCCTCGAAGGTCCAGGCCAACGGTTTGAGGTTGGCCTGGCGGAGTTGTCCGACCTGCGCCTGCAGCGGCCCGGCGAAATGCAGCGCCAGCGGCTGGTAGGCCAGTTCGAGAGCGGCCCCGGCGAGGTCGAGGCGGGGCTGGCCAAGGTGCAGCGTCGACGGCTCGGCCAGGGACGCCGCCTGCAACCGCGCGCCCCTGCCGAAGGAGAGGTTGGCGCGCTGCCCGTCCAGCCGGCCCTCCAGGGGAATCTCCGCGACCAGTCGCTCGGCTTTCCAGCCCAGGTATTGCAGGCGCGGCGCGTCCACCTGCAAGCGACCCTCCACCAGCCTGGCGGCCCACGGCGAGATGCCCAGCAGGTCGAGCCGCGTCTCCAGCTTCAGCGTACTCGCGCCCTCGCTGGTGAACGCCAGGCGCAACGCGGTGACGCTATCGGCATCGCGCTCCAGCGGCTCGCTGCGCAAGCCCAGCGCGCTCGGCCGCAACTCGGCCGGCAGCGCCTGCAACCACTCGCCGTGCAACTGGCTCAGGCGCAAGTCGCTGCGCAGCTGGCGTGGCAACCAGGCGCCCTCGTCTCCATCCAGTTGGACTTGCAGTTCGCCCTGTACATTACCCAGACCGGGCAGCGGCCAGGCTTGCGGAGCCTGCACCAGCAGCGCCGCCGAGCCACCGCCGTCGAGCACCCGGCGCGGCTCCAGCCAGTCGCTGCCAGGCGCCAGGCGGATCGTCCAGTCCGCTTGCAGACGCAGGGCTTGCGGTGCGTCGGGCAGGCGCTGGGCTTCCGGCAACCAGCGATTGAGCCAGACCACCAGGCCACGGGTGTCCGGCAGGCCGGGCGCCTCCAGGCGCCCCTGCCAGAGGCCGTCGCCATCGGACGGCGCGAGCTGGCTGTCCAGCGTCAGCAGCGCCTGCCGGTCGAGTTGCGCGCGCGTCCGCAGGCGCCAACCGGTAGGCTCCTCGAAGAGCTGGGCGTCGAGCTGGGCCTGCTGCGCCTCCTGTTGCAGGCGCAGTTGCGCAGCCAGCGGAAACAGCGCTCCCGACGGGCGGCCGATGTCCAGCCCGCCGTCCTGCTCGCAGCGGCCGGCGGGACAAGGCAGGTCGAGATGGAAGCGTTCGAGGTGGATCTGTTCCGGCAGCCAGGCGAGGGTCTCGCGCAGGGACGTCCAGTCCAGCGCAGCGGAGTCGTCGTCGGAACTCGCGGCAGCCGGTTGCCAGGCGAGCGCCACTTGCTCCACGCGCAGGCCGGGTAGACGCGGACGCCAACCCGACAGCCCGGGCCAGCGCAGCAGCGCGTGTTCCACGTCCAGTCGCAAGCTGGCGCCATCCGCGCCGCGCCGCTCCAGCGCCAGCCGTCGCAGCCCGATGCCTTCGGCGGACAGGCCCAGGCCTTGCCACTCCAGGCGCTCGACACCCTGCTCGCGCAACAGGCTGCGCCAGGCATGCCAGCCGTAGCCGAACGCCAGCAGCAACAGCACTGCAAATACCAGCAGCAACGTCGTCCTTCTGCGCAAACGCATGTCCTACCTCTGTCCGTTGCCGACCCGGCCAAGGGTGGCGGGGCCCTCGTGCAAGATCAAGGCGTTTTCCCTGGCCAGTGTTTTTCCCTGCTTTCGACGTTATATTGGCGGAAAATTTCCGGATTTTCCGAGCCAGACGGGGAGCCTCCATCCATGCGTACCCAGCATCAGAGCAAGCGCGAGCTGGACAAGATCGACCGCAACATCCTCCGCATCCTGCAGGAGGAAGGTCGCATTTCCTTCACCGAGCTGGGCGAACGCGTCGGCCTCTCGACCACACCCTGCACCGAACGCGTGCGCCGCCTGGAGCGCGAAGGCCTGATCATGGGCTATCACGCCCGGCTCAATCCGCAGCATCTGAAGGCCAGCCTGCTGGTGTTCGTCGAGATCAGCCTGGACTACAAGTCCGGCGATACCTTCGAAGAGTTTCGCCGGGCGGTGCTCAAGCTGCCCCATGTGCTGGAATGCCACCTGGTGTCCGGCCACTTCGACTACCTGGTGAAGGCTCGCATCTCGGAAATGGCGTCCTACCGCAAGCTGCTCGGCGACATCCTGCTGAAACTGCCGCACGTACGCGAGTCGAAGAGCTATATCGTCATGGAAGAGGTCAAGGAATCGCTCGACCTACCGGTTCCGGATTGACCCATGACGCGCTCCGGGAGTCCGCCAGGACTCCCGGCATAGACGGGAAACACCGTCTTTTCTGTACACGATCCCCGCAACACCTCGCAGTTTTTTCCTTTTTCGCCCTTGGCGAGCGCCTCGACTGACGTTTATGCTCCGTCAAATTTTCCACACATAATAATCAGGATTTCACACATGAACGCCCGCGTTCACCAGCCGGTGCATACCGCCCAACACGCCCCCTCCTACTACGCCGCCACGCTCAACCGACGCATCGAGTGCCCTCCCCTGGCCGGCGAAGAACAGGCCGACGTGTGCGTCGTCGGCGGCGGCTTCTCGGGAGTGAACACGGCGTTGGAACTGGCCCAGCGCGGCTTCTCCGTGGTCCTGCTGGAAGCGCACCGGATCGGCTGGGGCGCCAGTGGACGCAATGGCGGCCAGTTGATCCGCGGCGTCGGCCATGACGTCGAGCAGTTCCTCCCGGTGATCGGCGCCGACGGCGTGAAGGCACTCAAGCTGATGGGCCTGGAGGCGGTGGAGATCGTCCGTCGCCGGGTCGAGCAGTACGCCATCGACTGCGATCTGCGCTGGGGCTACTGCGACCTGGCGAACAAGCCCGGCGACTACCAGGGCTTCCGCGAGGACATGGAGGAACTCCAGGCCCTCGGCTATCGCCACGAGATGCGCCTGGTGCCGGCCGCGGAGATGCGCAGCGTGGTCGGCTCCGATCGCTACGTCGGCGGCCTGGTGGACATGGGCTCCGGCCACCTGCACCCGCTCAACCTGGTCCTCGGCGAAGCCGCCGCTGCCCAGTCGCTGGGCGTCCGCCTGTTCGAGCGCTCGCCGGTGACGCGGATCGACTACGGCACGGAAGTCCAGGTGCATACCGCCGCCGGCAAGGTGCGGGCGAAGACCCTGGTGCTGGGCTGCAACGCCTACATGAACGACCTCAACCCGCTGCTCGGCGGCAAGGTACTGCCGGCCGGCAGCTACGTGATCGCCACCGAACCGCTGGACGAGAAACTGGCCCGCCAACTGCTGCCGCAGAACATGGCGGTGTGCGACCAGCGCGTGGCCCTCGACTACTACCGGCTCTCCGCCGACAACCGCCTGCTGTTCGGTGGCGCCTGCCATTATTCCGGCCGCGACCCCAGCGACATCGCCGCCTACATGCGGCCGAAGATGCTGGAGGTATTCCCGCAACTGGCGAACGTCCGCATCGACTACCAATGGGGCGGCATGATCGGCATCGGCGCCAATCGCCTGCCACAGATCGGCCGCCTGCCGGGGCAGCCCAACGTGTACTTCGCCCAGGCCTATTCCGGACACGGGGTGAACGCCACGCACCTCGCCGGGCAGTTGCTCGCCGAAGCCATCGGCGGCCAGCAGAGCGACGGCTTCGACCTGTTCGCCAAGGTGCCGCACATCACCTTCCCCGGCGGCAAGCTGCTGCGCTCGCCACTGCTGGCGCTGGGCATGGCCTGGTACCGGCTGAAGGAAAAACTCGGTAGCTGAGCCCATCCGAGGCTCGGTGGATTCTGAAAAAATCAGGCGGGGCATCGCTCTTCCGAGGAAAACTCCTAGAATTCGCACGACCGGGATGAGCCGGTCGTTCGAGTTTCCACGGGAGATATCCTTGCTTCGCCGATTCCTCCTGCTGGCCCTCCTGGCCCTCTCCGGCTGCGCCAGCACTCCTCCGCCGCAACCGTCGTCGGCACTGCCCGCCGAGGGTACCTGGCTGGCCAGGCAGGCCGAAATCCAGGGACGCGACCACCCCGGCCAGTCCGGCTTCCACCTCCTGGGCGCCAGCGAGGATGCCTTCGTCGCCCGCGCGGCGCTGATTCGCGCAGCCCAGCGCAGCCTCGACATCCAGTACTACATCGTCCACGACGGACTGACCACGCGCGCCCTCGCCTACGAGTTGCTCAAGGCAGCCGACCGTGGCGTGCGGGTACGCATCCTCATCGACGACACCGCCAGCGATGGCTGGGACTACGAGATCGGTGTGCTCTCCGCCCATCCGAACATCCAGGTGCGCCTGTTCAACCCGTTGCACCTGGGCCGCGCCACCGGCATCACGCGAGGCGTCGGCCGCCTGTTCAACCTGTCCCAGCAACACCGGCGCATGCACAACAAGCTGTGGCTGGCCGACGGCACGGCGGCCATCGTCGGCGGACGCAACCTCGGCGACGAGTATTTCAACGCCAAGCCGGAGATGAACTTCACCGACCTCGACCTGCTCGGCGTCGGCCCCATCGCCAACCAGCTCTCGCACAGCTTCGACCAGTACTGGAACAGCGCCATCAGCCGGCCGATCGAGGATTTCCTCTGGCGCGCGCCCTATCCCGGCGAACTGGAGTCGGCCCGACGCAAGTTGCAGCGCTACCTGCGCAAGGAGTCGGTGAAGGAGTCCGGCTACATCCGCCACCTGTTCGACCGCGGCGACCAGCCACGCCTGGGCAACTGGCTGGAGAATCTCACCTGGGCCCGCGCCGAGGCGATCTGGGATGCGCCGCTGAAGGTATTGAGCCGCGGCGAGCCCGACCCGCACCTATTGCTCAGTCCGCACCTGGCGGGCCTGTTCAAGGGCGTGCAGAAGGAACTGATCCTGGTCTCGGCGTATTTCGTTCCGGCCAAGGACGGTCTCAACTACCTCACCGGCAAGGCCGACAGCGGCGTCCGCGTGCGCCTGCTGACCAACTCCCTGGAAGCCACCGACGTGCCCGCCGTGCATGCCGGCTACGCGCCCTATCGGATGGCGCTGCTTGAGCATGGCGTTAAGCTCTACGAGCTGCGCGCCAATCCCGACCAGCCGCTGAGCGGCGCGCCCTGGCGCCTGCACGGATCGAGCAGCGCCAGCCTGCACAGCAAGGCGATGGTCTTCGACCGGCGCAAGGTATTCATCGGTTCGTTCAACTTCGATCCGCGCTCGATCCTGTGGAACACCGAAGTCGGGGTCATCGTCGACAGTCCGCTGCTGGCCGAGCAGGTCCGCCAACTGGCGCTGGAGGGCATGGCGCCGAGCGTCAGCTACCAGGTGCGCATCGACCGCAGCGGTAGCCGGCCGAAGCTGGTCTGGATCGATGAGCGCGACGGCCGGCCCCAGGTCCTGCGCCACGAGCCGGGTAGCCTGTGGCGACGCCTGAACGCCTGGGTCGCGGGAATGATCGGACTGGAAAAGATGCTCTGAGGGTCACTCGGAGGCTTCCAGGCCGGTCGCCTCCTCGTCCGCCGGAATCGCCCCGCGCAGCCGCACCAGCACCACGAAGCCCGCCGCGCCGAGCGCCATCATCAACGGCAGGGCGTGACCGCTGATCCACTGGCTGGCGGCGCCGGTGGCCAGCGGGCCGAGCAGGCAGCCGATGCCCCATAGCTGCGCGACATGGGCATTGGCCCGGACCAGGGCATCGTCTCGGTAGCGCTCGCCGATCAGGATCAGCGCCAGGGTGAACAACCCGCCGGCGCTGGCCCCGAACAGCACCAGCAGCGGCCAGATCAACGGCGTCTGCAGCAGCAGGGGAATCGCCAGGCTGCTCAGCAGCAGCACCAGGCCGCAGCCGCCGAACAGGCCGCTGCGCGAGACCCGGTCGGCGAGCCAGCCGATCGGCAGCTGCAACAATGCATCGCCCACCACCACGGTACTGACCATGGCCAGCGCCACCGCTTGCGGAAAGCCCTGGCGCAACCCGTATACCGGCAGCAGGGTGAGGATCATCGCCTCGAAGGCAGCGAACAACACCACCGCCCAGGCGATCGCCGGCAGGCCCCGGCAGAAGGCCCACAAACCGCGCCCGGAGGCACTGTGCGGATCGACCCTGGGCGCACCGCCGCGGCCCAGCAGCAGCAACGAGCCAGCAATCAGCAGGCAGACGCCGAACCAGAAGCCACGGTCGTCGGCGGTACCGATGAAGGTCAGCAGTACCGGCCCGGACAGTTGGCTGAGGGCGTAGCCGGTGCCGTACAGCGCGACCAGCCGGCCACGCCACTTCTCCACCGCCAACTGGTTGATCCAGCTTTCCCCGAGGATGAACACCACGGTGAGCTGCACGCCGATCAGCAGGCGCAGCAACAGCCATACCGGGTAGCTCTGCAGCAGCGCCAGCAGGCCGACGGAGGCTGCCCCGGTGAGCAGGCACAACTGCATCAGCCGCGGCGTGCCGACGCGCGCGGCGAGGCGCCCGGCGATCATCGCGCCGAGCAGCACGCCCACTGCCGGCGTGCTGGCCATCACGCCGATGGCGAAACTGCCGTAGCCCCAGCTCTCCAGGCGCAACGAGACCAGCGGCATGGTCAGGCCAAGGGCGAGGCCGATGCTGATGACTGCGGAACAGACGGCGAAATAGCTTCCCCAACGCATTGCGATTCTCCCGTTGGCACCCCGGAAGCCTTGCCGGGGCGAGCGGATATATCCGGCGCACGAAGCACAGCGGCCGGGCTTCCAGAAGGAAACCCGGCCGCGGGTGTGGCTCGAGAGAGCCGGCCCGGAAGGGCCGACCTAGGCGATCAGAGCTTGATCCAGGTCGCCTTCAGCTCGGTGTACTTGTCGAAGGCGTGCAGCGACTTGTCGCGACCGTTGCCCGACTGCTTGAAGCCGCCGAACGGAGCGGTCATGTCGCCGCCGTCGTACTGGTTGACCCAGACGCTGCCGGCGCGCAGGGCCTTGGCAGTCAGGTGCGCCTTGGACAGGTTGCTGGTCCAGACCGCCGCCGCCAGCCCATAGGGCGTGTCGTTGGCGATGCGCACGGCTTCCTCGGCATCCTCGAACTCGATCACCGAGAGCACCGGGCCGAAGATTTCCTCGCGGGCGATCTTCATCGCATTGGTCACGCCGTCGAAGATGGTCGGCTCGACGTAGGTGCCACCGGTTTCTTCCAGGGTCCGCTTGCCGCCGGCGACCAGCTTGGCGCCGTCGTTGTGACCGGCCTCGATGTAGGACAGCACGGTGTTCATCTGCTGGGTGTCCACCAGCGCGCCGACGTTGGTTTCCGGATCCAGCGGGTTGCCCGGCTTCCAGCCCTTGAGGGCCTCGATCACCAGGGGCAGGAACTTGTCCTTGATGGAGCGCTCCACCAGCAGGCGCGAACCGGCGGTGCAGACTTCGCCCTGGTTGAAGGCGATGGCGCCGGCGGCGGCTTCGGCGGCGGCCTTCAGGTCCGGGGCGTCGGCGAAGACGATGTTCGGGCTCTTGCCGCCGGCCTCCAGCCAGACGCGCTTCATGTTCGACTCGCCGGCATAGACCATCAGTTGCTTGGCGATCTTGGTCGAACCGGTGAACACCAGGGTGTCGACATCCATGTGCAATGCCAGCGCCTTGCCTACCGTGTGGCCATAGCCCGGCAGCACGTTGAACACGCCTTTCGGAATGCCGGCCTCGACGGCCAGCTGGGCGATGCGGATGGCGGTCAGCGGCGACTTCTCGGAGGGCTTGAGGATCACCGAGTTGCCGGTGGCCAGGGCCGGACCGAGTTTCCAGCAGGACATCAGCAGCGGGAAGTTCCACGGCACGATGGCGGCGACCACGCCGACCGGCTCACGGGTCACCAGGCCCAGCTCGGCATGGGGAGTGGCGGCGACTTCGTCATAGATCTTGTCGATCGCCTCGGCGCTCCAGCGCAGGCTGTTGGCGGCGCTGGCGACGTCGATGTGCAGCGAGTCGCTGATCGGCTTGCCCATGTCCAGGGTTTCCAGCAGGGCCAGCTCCTCGGCGTTCTCCAGCAGCAGATCGGCGAAGCGGATCATCGTCTGCTTGCGCTTGGCCGGCGCCAGGCGCGACCAGGCGCCGGAATCGAAGGCATTGCGGGCGACCTTGACCGCCTGCTCGGCATCGGCCAGGTCGCAACTGGCGACCTTGGCCAGGAAGCGGCCATCCACCGGGCTCAGGCAATCGAAGGTCTCGCCGGAGGCGGCGTTGCTGTATTCGCCGTTGACGAAGGCACGGCCTTCGATCTTCAGGTCTTTGGCGCGGGCTTCCCAGTCGGCGCGGGTCAGGGTGGTCATGACAACGTGTCCTCTTATTGGTGTTCTGGGCGCCTGGGAGACAGGCGCGCTGTCAGATTCTGCAAGGCGGGCGCGCGGCCCGTGGTGTCCGCCACCCTAAACCAGAGCAGCGCCTGTTTTCAATATATTTGACAGGAACCCCTCTAACTCCCTTGTCACGTTCATTATTTTAAACATAGACTCGCCCGGACTAGCGTCTTCATCCCTCGCGTGCAACCTGGGTGGCCCTATGACAATGAATAACGAGCCGCAGTCGAGCAGCCTCGACAACTTCTGGATGCCCTTCACCGCCAACCGCCAGTTCAAGGCGCGGCCGCGCCTGCTGGAAAGCGCCGAAGGCATCCACTATATCGCCCAGGGCGGGCGCCGCATCCTCGACGGCACCGCCGGCCTCTGGTGCTGCAATGCCGGCCACGGCCGGCGCGAGATCAGCGAAGCGGTGGCCCGGCAGATCGCCACCCTCGACTACGCCCCGCCGTTCCAGATGGGTCACCCGCTGCCGTTCGAACTCGCCGCGCGGCTGGCGGAAATCGCCCCGCCGGGCCTGAACAAAGTGTTCTTCACCAACTCCGGCTCGGAATCGGCGGACACCGCGCTGAAGATCGCCCTTGCCTACCAGCGCGCCATCGGCCAGGGCACCCGCACCCGCCTGATCGGCCGCGAACTGGGCTACCACGGGGTCGGCTTCGGCGGCCTGTCGGTAGGCGGTATGGTCAACAACCGCAAGGCCTTCTCCGCCAACCTGCTGCCGGGGGTCGACCACCTGCCGCACACCCTGGACGTCGCCCGCAACGCCTTCACCGTCGGCCTGCCCGAGCATGGCGTGGAAAAGGCCGAGGAGCTGGAACGCCTGGTGACCCTGCACGGCGCCGAGAATATCGCCGCGGTGATCGTCGAGCCGATGTCCGGCTCGGCCGGCGTGGTGCTGCCGCCCAAGGGCTACCTTCAGCGGCTGCGCGAGATAACCCGCAAGCATGGCATCCTGCTGATCTTCGACGAAGTGATCACCGGTTTCGGCCGCGTCGGCGAAGCCTTCGCCGCGCAGCGCTGGGGCGTCGTCCCGGACCTGCTGACCTGCGCCAAGGGGCTGACCAACGGCAGCATCCCGATGGGCGCCGTATTCGTCGACGAGAAGATCCATGCTGCCTTCATGCAAGGCCCGCAGGGCGCCATCGAGTTCTTCCACGGCTATACCTATTCCGGCCATCCGGTAGCCTGCGCCGCCGCCCTGGCGACCCTGGACATCTACCGTCGCGACGACCTGTTCCAGCGGGCCGTCGAACTGGAAGGCTACTGGCAGGACGCGCTGTTCAGCCTGCGCGACCTGCCCAACGTGGTCGACATCCGCGCCATCGGCCTGGTCGGCGGCGTGCAACTGGCGCCGCACGCGGACGGCCCCGGCAAGCGCGGCTACGACGTCTTCGAGCGCTGCTTCTGGGAGCACGACCTGATGGTCCGGGTGACCGGCGACATCATCGCCATGTCGCCGCCGCTGATCATCGACAAGCCCCACATCGACCAGATCGTCGAGCGCCTGGCCCAGGCCATCCGCGCCAGCGTCTGATCCAGGCGGGCGGCTGGCGCCGCCCTGCCCCCAACTGGCCAGAACCACAAGAACCGAGAGTCAGCATGAACATCGAACAGATCGTCGACTTCGCCCAGGCCAACAGCGCCCCGGAGCACTACAGCCCGGCGCCGGAGAAAATCCTCAAGGGCGACCCGAAACAGAGCGTGCGCAACCACTACGGCAGCCCCTGCGGGCAGTTCAACGCCGGTATCTGGGAAGGCGCCGTGGGCCAGTGGACGGTGAACTACACCGAACACGAGTACTGCGAGATCATCCAGGGCGTCTCGGTGCTGCGCGACCGGCACGGCAACGCCAAGACCGTGCGCGCCGGCGACCGCTTCGTGATCCCTGCCGGCTTCCAGGGCACCTGGGAAGTGCTCGAAGCCTGTCGCAAGGTGTATGTGATCTTCGAAGCCAAGGCCTGAGCCCCGGCTTCATCCAGAATGCTTGTTACCCTTGCCCGCCACCTGGCGGGCTTTTTTGTGCGCGGCCCGGGGTTCGTACGCCGGAAATGAAAAAGCCCGCCAGGGGCGGGCTTTTCGCAAGGTGCCGGATCAATTACTTGATCTTGGCTTCCTTGTAGATCACGTGCTGACGAACAACCGGATCGTACTTCTTGATCTCGATCTTCTCAGGCTTGGTACGCTTGTTCTTGTCGGTGGTGTAGAAGTGGCCGGTACCGGCGCTGGACACCAGACGAATCAATTCACGCATGATTCAGCTCCTTAGAATTTTTCGCCGCGGGCACGCAGGTCAGCCAGGACGGCCTCGATGCCACGCTTGTCGATGATACGCATGCCCTTGGCGGAAACGCGCAGACGTACGAAGCGCTTCTCGGACTCGACCCAGAAACGGTGGTGCTGCAGGTTCGGCAGGAAACGGCGGCGGGTTTTGTTGTGTGCGTGGGAAATGTTATTCCCGGTAACCGGACCCTTACCGGTTACTTGACAGACTCTAGACATGCCTCAGCCCTCTATAACCTCATGCCCAACCCGGCATGGGTTGGCTGCTTTAACTCAAGTTCGATACTCAGTTTCACCGGGGTCTTACCCGCTGCATCCCGACGAAGGAGAGCGTGGCCCCAGAAAAGAGCGCAGCTTTATATCAGAAAGGCGCCCCGCGCCGCAAGGGTGAAGACCATGGCGCAGCCGCGGCCCGCCTCACTGCGGGCTTCGCACCGCGGCCGTTCGTCGCCTTGCCTCGTTGTCGCTGCCCGCCGCATGGTCTAGGGTAGCGATTCAAGGTCGCCAACGGCCTTGCATGACTGCGCCCAACCGCTGCGGATGGGCATGTTAACCGTTCGAATGGAGCCCGTCATGCGCCTCGCCGCTTTCTCCCTGTTCCTCGCCCCCCTGCTGCTCGCCCAGCCCGCCGCCGCTGCCGCCTTGAGCGTGTGCACCGAAGCCAGCCCCGAGGGCTTCGACGTGGTCCAGTACAACTCGCTGACCACCACCAACGCCTCGGCCGATGTGCTGATGAATCGCCTGGTCGAGTTCGACGCCGGCAAGGGGACGGTGGTGCCCTCGCTGGCCGAGCGCTGGTCGGTGTCCGACGACGGCCTGAGCTATCGCTTCGACCTGCGCCAGGGTGTGCACTTCCACAGCACCGCCTACTTCAAGCCGAGCCGTACGCTCGACGCCGACGACGTGGTGTTCAGCTTCCAGCGCATGCTCGATCCGGCCAATCCCTGGCACAAGGTGGCGCAGAACGGCTTCCCGCACGCCCAGTCGATGCAACTGCCGGAGCTGATCAAGCGGGTGGAGAAAAGCGGCGACCACCAGGTGCTGTTCGTTCTCGACCACCCCGACGCGACCTTCCTGCCGATGCTGAGCATGGGCTTCGCCTCCATCTATTCGGCGGAATACGCCGACCAGTTGATGAAGGCCGGAACCCCGGAAAAGCTCAACGCCGAGCCGATCGGCAGCGGCCCGTTCGTGTTCAAGCGCTTCCAGAAGGACGCGGTGGTGCGCTACGCCGCCAACCCCGAGTACTTCGCCGGCAAGCCGGCGGTCGACGCGCTGATCTTCGCCATCACCCCGGACGCCAACGTGCGCCTGCAGAAGTTGCGCCGCGGCGAATGCCAGATCGCCCTGTCGCCGAAGCCGCTGGACGTGGAGAGCGCGCGCAAGGACGCCAGCCTGAAGGTCGAGCAGACGCCGGCCTTCATGACCGCCTTCGTCGCCCTCAATACCCAGCATCCGCCGCTGGACGATCCCAAGGTGCGCCAGGCGATCAACCTGGCCTTCGACCGCACCAGCTACCTGCAGGCGGTATTCGAAGGCAGCGCCAGTGCCGCCACCGGCATCTATCCGCCGAACACCTGGAGCTATGCCAGGGATATTCCCGCCTACCCGCACGCCCCCGAACAGGCGCGCAAGCTGCTGGCCGGCAAGCAGCTTCCCGAGCTGAACATCTGGACCCGCCCGTCCGGCAGCCTGCTCAACCCCAACCCGAGCCTCGGCGCCCAACTGCTCCAGGCCGACCTGGCGGAGGCCGGGATCAAGGCCAACATCCGCGTCATCGAATGGGGCGAGTTGATCCGTCGCGCCAAGAACGGCGAACACGACCTGCTGTTCATGGGTTGGGCAGGCGACAACGGCGATCCGGACAACTTCCTCACTCCGCAATTCAGCTGCGCCAGCGTCAAGTCGGGGCTCAACTTCGCGCGCTATTGCGACCCCGGCCTGGACAAGCTGATTGCCGACGGCAAGGCCGCCAGCAGCCAGGAACAACGCACCGGCCTGTACCACCAGGCGCAGAAACTGATCCACGAACAGGCGCTCTGGCTGCCCCTGGCCCACCCGACCGCCTTCGCCCTTACCCGCCAGGAGGTGCAGGGCTACCAGGTCAATCCGTTCGGTCGCCAGGATTTCTCTCGGGTCGCCGTGAAACGCTGAAGGCCACGCCCGGGAGAACCCAGCGATGGATCTCGACCGTCTCTACCTGCCGCATTGGCAGTTCAGCGAACACCACCAGCGGCTGATCGACGCGCCGGCCGCAGCGGTACTCGACGCGGTGGAAGACCTGCTGCGCTTCGACGACCCGCTGGTGCGCGCCTTCCTCGTCCTGCGCGAAGCGCCGGGAAGGCTGGCCGGCCTGCTGGGCCGGCGCAACGACCTGGCCGGCCGCCCACGCTTCGGCCTGCATGAGTTCACCCGCCTGGAGCGCCGCGCCGACCAGGCCATCGCCTACGGCCTGGTCGGCCGCTTCTGGCGCGCCGACTTCGCCCTGGAACGCATCGCGGACGGCGAGCATTTCCGCTGCTACGACCAGCCCGGAGTGGCCAAGCTCGTGCTGTGTTTCCGTTGCACGCCCAGCGCCAGCGGTACCCTGCTGCACACGGAAACCCGAGTGTTCTGCCCCGATCGCGCCAGCCGCCTGCGCTTCACCCCCTACTGGTTGGCGATCCGCCCGGTCAGCGGGCTGATCCGCCGGCGCCTGCTGGCGGGCATCGAGCGGCGCCTGGGCTGAGCCCTTCGTCGAACGCTCACAGCCAACCGTATTCGGCCAGCGACAGCGGCTCGCCGTCGCCGATGATGAAGTGGTCGAGCACCCGCACGTCGATGAGCGCCAAGGCTTCCTTGAGGCGCGCAGTGAGCTGGCGGTCGGCGAGACTCGGACGGGCGTCGCCGGAGGGGTGGTTATGGGTCAGGATCAGCGCCGCCGCGTTGTGCGCCAGGGTGCGCTTGACCACCTGGCGCGGGTAGACGCTGGCGCCATCGATGCTGCCCTGGAACAGCACCTCGAACGCCAGGACCCGGTGCCTCGTGTCGAGGAACAGGCAGGCGAACACCTCGTGCTGCTCGTGGCGCAGGCGCGCCTTGAGATAGTCGCGCACCGCCTGCGGGCTCTCCAGTATCGAATCGCGACGCAGGCGCTCGGCCAGGTGGCGCCGGCCCATCTCCAGCACGGCCTGCAATTGCGCATACTTGGCCACGCCGAGCCCGAGATGGCCGCAGAACGAGGCGAGGTCCGCCTCGAGCAGGGCACGCAGCCCGCCGAACTCGCTCAACAGCCGCCGCGACAGCTCGACCGCACTACAACCGGTCACTCCCGTGCGCAGGAAGATCGCCAACAGCTCGGCATCGGAAAGGGCCGCCGCGCCCTGCTCCAGAAGCTTCTCCCGAGGCCGTTCGGCTTCGGGCCAATCGCGGATGCTCATTCGCTTTCCCCATCGAGCCCGCCCGCTGTTCCCGTGCGGACGCTGTGCTATCTTAGCCCATCCTTTTTGCGCGGCAGACGACCTGGGGAGGCGCGTTTGCCGAAGCGCATGTCATCCATTTCCTTATTAAGGCAAGCCTATGCAGCGGCTCTATCGGAAACGCATCGTCCTCGGCGTGGGCGGCGGCATTGCCGCCTACAAGAGCGCCGAACTGGTCCGCCGCCTGCGCGACCAGGGCGCTGAAGTCCGAGTGGTGATGACCCAGGGCGGCCGCGAGTTCATCACGCCCCTGACCCTCCAGGCGTTGTCCGGCCATCCGGTGCATACCGATCTGCTGGACCCGGCGGCGGAAGCCGCGATGGGCCACATCGAACTGGCCCGCTGGGCCGATCTGGTGCTGATCGCACCGGCTACCGCCGACCTCATGGCGCGCCTGGTCCAGGGCGTGGCCAACGACCTGCTGACCACCCTGGTGCTGGCCACCGACGCGCAAATCGCCCTGGCACCGGCGATGAACCAGGCCATGTGGCGCGACACCGCGACCCAGGCCAACGCCGAGCTGCTGCGCCAGCGCGGCTTCCACCTGTTCGGTCCGGCAGCGGGCAGCCAGGCCTGCGGCGACGTCGGCCTCGGACGCATGCTCGAAGCCGAGGAACTGGCGCAGCGCGCCGCCGACTGCTTCCAGCGCCAGGCGCTGACCGGCGTGCATGTGCTGATCACCGCCGGCCCGACCCAGGAAAACATCGACCCGGTGCGCTACATCACCAACCACAGTTCCGGAAAGATGGGCTTCGCCCTCGCCGAGGCGGCGGTGGAAGCCGGCGCACGGGTGACCCTGGTCACCGGCCCGGTGCACCTGCCCACGCCCGACCGGGTGCAGCGCGTCGACGTGGTCAGCGCCCGCGACATGCTGGCCGCCTGCGAGGCGGCGATGCCCTGCGACCTGCTGATCGCCTCCGCGGCGGTCGCCGACTACCGCCCGGAAGTGGTCGCCGCGCACAAACTGAAGAAAGACCCTACCAGCGGCGAGGGCTTGCTCTTGCAGCTGGTGCGCAATCCCGACATTCTCGCCACCCTCGCACAGCGCGAGGATCGCCCCTTCAGCGTGGGCTTCGCCGCAGAAACCGAAAACCTGCTGGACTATGCTGCACGCAAGCTGAAGGACAAGAACCTCGACCTGATCGTCGCCAACGACGTGGCCAACCCCTCGATCGGCTTCAACAGCGACGAGAACGCGATCACGGTGATCGACCGCGACCTGCATCCGAGCACCTTCGCCCAGACCAGCAAGGGCAAGATCGCTCGCCAGCTGGTCGCCTTCATCGCCGACCGCCTCAACCAGCAATGAGTTACTGATGCACTCTCTCCAAGCCAAGATCCTCGACCCCCGCCTGGGCTCCGACTTCCCGCTCCCGCAGTACGCCACGCCGGGCTCGGCCGGCCTGGACCTGCGCGCCATGCTCAAGGAGGACAGCGTCCTCGGCCCGGGCCAGACCCTGCTGATTCCCACCGGCCTGTCCATCTACATCGCCGATCCCGGCCTCGCCGCCCTGGTCCTGCCGCGCTCCGGCCTGGGCCACAAGCACGGCATCGTGCTGGGCAACCTGGTCGGCCTGATCGACTCGGACTACCAGGGCGAGCTGATGGTGTCGTGCTGGAACCGCGGCGAGTCGCCGTTCACCATCGCCGTCGGCGAGCGCATCGCGCAGTTGGTACTGGTGCCGGTGGTGCAGGCGCATTTCGAGCTGGTCGAGGCGTTCGACGAAAGCCAGCGCGGCGCCGGCGGCTTCGGCCATTCCGGCAGCCACTGACCCCGAACACAGGACAAGACGCCGAGGAGACGCGGCATGAAGCTTTTCCAGCGCACCGCCAAGGATGGGAACGAGTTGGGCGACCTGCTCGAACCGGAAAAGAAGCCGCTCAAGGCAGCGTCCGAACGCGCTGACGGCAAGGACCTGCTGCCCGGCATAGGCGCCAGCCTGCTGGGCGTGGCGGCCGCCGGCGCCCTGCTCTGGTTCGGCGTCTTCGGCGGCGCCGGTGAGGCGCAGCAGCGCCAGTTGGACGCGGCCTGGGCCGAAGGCCAGGCCGGCGCCTTGCGCCAGGCCTTGCAGCAACTCGCCGCCGACACCCGCGCCGCCGCGGCCAGCCCCCTCGCCCTCGAAGCCCTGCAAAGCGGCGACGCCACCCGCATCGAGGCCGCCCAGCGCAGCCTGCTGGCCTGGGACGGCGTGGTCGATGCCCACCTGAACGCGCCCGGCCAGGCCGCCCAGGACAACGACAGCCCCGGCCCGGTCAGCTTCGCCGCCCTGGATATCCTGCACCGGGTGGAAAGTGGCCAGAACGTCGCCGCCGAAGCCTACAAGGTCGGCCAGCGCTGGCTGCTGTACAGCGCCGCGCCGGTGCGCGGCGCCGACCAGAGCCTGCAAGGCACGCTGCTGCTGGCGGTCGACCTGCAACGGCTGCTGCGCGCCCTGCCGCCCTTGCCGGGCGATGCCGGCCAGGTACAACTGGTCCAGCAGTTCTCCGGCGCACCGGCCCAGGTGCTGCTGCAACGCGGTACGCCGGCGCCGGGCAAGGGTGCGCAAGCGCTGGACAGCGGCAATCCGAACTGGAAACTGAACTACACGCCCGGCAGCGTCGCTTCGACCCAGGCCTCGCCGCTGCTGCTGGCACTCGCGGCGCTGCTGGCGCTGCTCGGCGGCATCCTCGGCACCTACCTCACCCGTTCGTCGCTGTTGCGCCGCCTGCATCAGGATGTCCTGACCCTCGGTCAGTATCTTCAGGAACTCGGCGGGCAACGCACTGCCAAACCCCCTGTGCCTAGCCTGCCGGGCTTCGCCCCGCTGATCCAGGCATTGGCCCGCCAGCCGCGGCGCAAGCCGGAGCCGACCAGCGTGCCCAGCCCTGCCAAGGCAGCGCCGGTGGCGAAAGCGCCTCCTCGCGAGGAGCCGGCATTGGCAGATCCGTTGTTCCAGAACACCGACATTCTGGATATCGACATTCTCGATGAAGACCAGGACCTCCTGGGATTGGAGCAAACCCCCATCATGAGCACTGCAAAAGCACCGACGCTGCCCGCCAGCATCTTCCGCGCCTACGACATCCGTGGCGTGGTAGGCGATACCCTCACCGCCGAGACCGCCTACTGGATCGGTCGCGCCATCGGCTCGGAAAGCCTCGCCCGCGGCGAACCGTGCGTCGCTGTCGGCCGCGATGGCCGCCTGTCCGGTCCCGAGCTGGTCAAGCAGCTGATCCAGGGCCTGGTGGACTGCGGTTGCCAGGTCAGCGACGTGGGCATGGTGCCTACCCCGGTGCTGTACTACGCGGCCAACGTGCTCGAGGGCAAGTCCGGGGTGATGCTGACCGGCAGCCACAACCCGCCGGACTACAACGGCTTCAAGATCGTGGTCGCCGGCGAGACCCTGGCCAACGAGCAGATCCAGGCCCTGCGCGAGCGCATCGAGAAAAACGACCTGGCATCCGGCGTCGGCAGCGTAGAGCAGGTCGACATCCTGCCGCGCTACTTCAAGCAGATCCGCGACGACATCGCCATGGCCAAGCCGATGAAGGTGGTGGTCGACTGCGGCAACGGCGTGGCCGGGGTGATCGCCCCGCAGTTGATCGAGGCCCTGGGCTGCAGCGTGATCCCGCTGTACTGCGAGGTCGACGGCAACTTCCCGAACCACCATCCGGACCCGGGCAAGCCGGAGAACCTGAAGGACCTGATCGCCAAGGTCAAGGCCGAGAACGCCGACCTGGGCCTGGCCTTCGACGGCGACGGCGATCGCGTCGGCGTGGTCACCAATACCGGTACCATCATCTATCCGGACCGTCTGCTGATGCTGTTCGCCAAGGACGTGGTCTCGCGCAACCCGGGGGCCGACATCATCTTCGACGTCAAGTGCACCCGCCGTCTGATCGCCCTGATCAGCGGCTACGGCGGCCGTCCGGTGATGTGGAAGACCGGCCACTCGCTGATCAAGAAGAAGATGAAGGAAACCGGCGCCCTGCTGGCTGGCGAGATGAGCGGCCACGTGTTCTTCAAGGAGCGCTGGTTCGGCTTCGACGATGGCATCTACAGCGCCGCCCGCCTGCTGGAAATCCTCAGCCAGGATCAGCGTGACAGCGAGCACGTGTTCTCGGCCTTCCCGAGCGACATTTCCACCCCGGAAATCAACATCACCGTCACCGAGGACAGCAAGTTCGCCATCATCGAGGCGCTGCAACGCGACGCCCAATGGGGCGAAGGCAACATCACCACCCTCGACGGCGTGCGGGTCGACTACCCCAAAGGCTGGGGCCTGGTACGCGCCTCCAACACCACTCCCGTGCTGGTCCTGCGCTTCGAAGCGGACACCGAGGAAGAGCTGGAGCGCATCAAGACCGTCTTCCGTAACCAACTGAAGGCAGTGGATTCCTCGCTGCCCGTGCCCTTCTGACATGTCGGAGCTCCCCATGACCCTGAGTCGCGATGACGCCGCCCAGGTTGCCAAGGTCCTTTCCGAGGCCCTGCCCTACATCCGCCGCTTCGTCGGCAAGACGCTGGTGATCAAGTACGGCGGCAACGCCATGGAGAGCGAGGAGCTGAAGGCCGGCTTCGCCCGCGACGTGGTGCTGATGAAAGCGGTCGGCATCAACCCGGTGGTAGTGCATGGCGGCGGCCCGCAGATCGGCGACCTGCTCAAGCGCCTGTCGATCGAGAGCCACTTCATCGACGGCATGCGCGTCACCGACGCGGCGACCATGGACGTGGTGGAGATGGTCCTCGGCGGCCAGGTGAACAAGGACATCGTCAACCTGATCAACCGCCACGGCGGCAGCGCCATCGGCCTGACCGGCAAGGACGCCGAGCTGATCCGCGCGAAGAAGCTCACCGTGACCCGCCAGACCCCGGAGATGACCAAGCCGGAGATCATCGACATCGGCCACGTGGGCGAAGTCACCGGGGTCAACGTCGGGCTGCTGAACATGCTGGTCAAGGGCGACTTCATTCCGGTGATCGCGCCGATCGGCGTGGGCAGCAACGGCGAGTCCTACAACATCAACGCCGACCTGGTGGCCGGCAAGGTGGCGGAAGCGCTGAAGGCCGAGAAACTGATGCTGCTGACCAACATCGCCGGCCTGATGGACAAGCAGGGCCAGGTGCTGACCGGGCTGTCCACCGAACAGGTCAACGAGCTGATCGCCGACGGCACCATCTACGGCGGCATGCTGCCGAAGATCCGCTGCGCCCTGGAAGCGGTGCAGGGCGGCGTGACCAGCGCGCACATCATCGATGGCCGGGTGCCGAATGCCGTGCTGCTGGAAATCTTCACCGACAGCGGCGTCGGCACCCTGATCAGCAACCGCAAGCGTCACTGATCCGCCCGCCACGGCGCGCTCCGGCGCGCCATGGCGGTTCCTCCATTAGCGTCGCGCGGCCAGCGTGAAGACCTGGTCCAACGGGCTCGTGCCCTCGCTACGGAAGGTCGCCGGGCTCACTCCCGTCCAGCGCTTGAACGCGCGCCTGAAACTGCGGATATCACGATATCCCACTTCCTCGGTGATACGTTCGATGGACATCCCGGGGTTGCCCAGCAGGCTCATCGCCCGCCCTCGACGCACCTGCTCCAGCAACGCCTCGAAGGTCAGCCCGTGTTCGGCCAGCCGCCGCCGCAGGGTGCGGCTGCTCATGTTCAGTTCGGCGGAAATCCTTTCGATCTGGCTGCCCAGGCTTAGGTCGCGGGCGATGGCCCGTTCCACCGCCTGGACCAAGTCGAGTTTCCGGTGCACCTGGGTGCTTTCCTGCTCCAGCAGGGCCAGCGCCTGGCGCAACGCCGGCAGGTTGTGGTTGGGCAGGCGCATGTCCAGCCAGTGGCTGGCGATCGCCATGCGGTTGTGCAGGCAGCCGAAGCGTACCTGGGGCCCCAGCAGGCGCAGGTATTCGCCCGCGTAGGGCGGAGCGGCATGGATGAGTTCGATGCCCAGCGGTTCGAACGCCGGGCTGACCAGGGCACGCCCATACACCAGCAGGCTGGCGAAGAACTCCTCGATGGCGAACACCTGCACCTCACTGCTGGGCAGGTGGCATTCGACCTCGACGAAGAAGGTTTCGCCCTGCTGGTAGACGCTGGAAGTGACGATCCCGCCCGAGCTGTGCTGGTAGCGCACACCGATGTCGAACGCGTCGCGCAGGGTACGGCACAGCGACAGCACATGGCCCAGCAGGCCAAGGGTGCCGAGCACGTTCTGGTGTCCGACCCACAGCCCCAGCCCCCGCTCCGGCAGGGCCTGGAGGGCACGCTGGATCATGCTCACGGCCTGGCGGTAGGAGATGCGCTGGGTAGGGTCCTGCAGGTCTTCGACGGTGAAGCCCAGGCCCCGGCACAGCCGCGCGGGATCGACGCCATGGCCTTCGACCACCTCGGCCAGCGTCTGCAGCAGGAAGGTGGATACCTGGGCGAGTTCGTAGCGCGCATCGGCGGCATTGTTGTGCATGGGCGAAATCCTGAGCCGGTCTCGGCTTCGTTCTTGTTCTGGCGGTGGATCGCGACATGGGATGAGCGTCCCATCATATAGCGTTCCGCACAGATGTAACAAAGCATTGCACGGTGTCCGCAAATCCCCCCCTCGCTGACCGTCAATGCCCTGCCTCGGCCTGTCGATAGGGCTTATTCCTATGCCGTACCCCGAGCCACGCCAAACAATAATAAGAGCCCGCCCATGAACCCGACCCACCCCCGCAGGCCCCTGCGCCTGGCCGCCTGCGTCACCCTCGCCGTCAGCTGCTGCACCCATGCCAGCGAAGGCGGCGTGGACAACATAGGTCCAGGAACCGACGGTTTCTTCACCCTGCCATTGGACGTCGACAACCTCCCGGACCACATGTTCGCCTTCAACGTCTACTACAACCACTACGAAGCCAGGAAGCTGAACATCAGCTCCTTCGGCGGCAAGGTATCCGACGTGAAGATCAGCTCGGATGCGATCATCCCTCGCCTGGACTACCTGAGCCCG
The DNA here is from genome assembly GCF_056110345.1 of Pseudomonas sp. TZ252. Taxonomy (NCBI): domain Bacteria; kingdom Pseudomonadati; phylum Pseudomonadota; class Gammaproteobacteria; order Pseudomonadales; family Pseudomonadaceae; genus Pseudomonas; species Pseudomonas sp. TZ252. The sequence goes on from NZ_CM148566.1 coordinate 2,179,733, forward strand.
CTGCGGATCTTCGGCGGGCGCCTGGGCGGCTACATCGCCCAGCCCTATCTCCGCCAACGGGTGGCCGCGTTCGGCCTGAGCGACGAACGGGAAAGCATGGGTGACACCACCTTCGCGCCGATCATCCTCTGGGACATGGGCAAGGACCTGACCCTGGCCGCCGCCGTGGAGGTCACCGTGCCCACCGGCAAGTACGATGCCGAGCGGCTGGCCAACACCAGCAACAACTTCTACACCTACAAGCCGCTGTTCTCCTTCACCTGGCTGCCCACCGAACGCACCGAGCTGTCGCTGAAGGCCACCTACAGCTTCAACATGGAAAACCACGACACCGACTATCGCTCGGGGCAGATCTTCCATTTCGACTATTCCGCCAGCTACCGGGTGACCGACAACCTGCGCCTCGGCCTGAACGGCTACTACCTCAAGCAGACCACCGACGACAAACAGAACGGCGAGACCGTACGGGTGTTCGGTTTCGGCGAGGAAGTCGACGACGGCGTACGCGGCCAGGTCTTCGCCATCGGCCCGGCCGTGCACCTGACCTTCCTCAAGTACGCCAGCGCGGAGATCCGCTGGGCCAAGGAATTCGACGTGGAGAACCGCCCCGAGGGCGACATGCTCTGGGCCAAGCTGACCATTCCGTTCGAACTCTGAGGCATCGGAACGAAGCGGCAGCCCGGTATCCGCGGGCTGCCGCCATCGACGAGGAAAGCGCCAGGCGTCCTAGGCGTAAACCGGCCAGCGCTCGACGATCCGCCCGCCGCGCAGCGCCAGCAGGTCGCCGAATTGCAGCAGCACCGACTCGCTCTGGGTCGGCCGCAGGAAGACCTGGTCGTCCACCTCCAGGCCCACCGAAGGCGAGCCGTTGACCATTTCCTGGTTCGAGCTGCGCCCGTAGATGCCGTTGCTGCGCAGTCCCTCGGGCGAGGCGAAGTCGGCCATCCAGTTGCCGCCGTAGATGAAGAAGGTGCCGCGCTGGTTGGGGTCCCACCAGGAAAACAGCCGCGACTTGCCGTCCAGCGCCGGGATCTGCACCGCGCCGGTGCTCTTGAGTACCGGCGTGGCGATGTAGACGGCCGGCACATGCTCGGCCAGGGACGCCAGGTCGTAGTGGCTCGGCTTGAGCATGGCGGTGCCCACCGAGACCTCGCTGCTCAGCGTTTCCTTCTCGTGCATGCGATAGCTGGGGCTGCCGGCGGTATTCAGGGTCAGCTGTGGTGTCCACAGCGCGGCGAAGCGCTGGCGGGTGAAGTCGACATGTCCCTGGTAGAGCGCCATGACCTTGGCGAACAGCTCCTCGGGCGAACCGAGGATGCCCGGCACCCCCATTCCGACGAAGGGGTCGTAGCCCATGAAACCAGCGAACTCCAGGTGCTGCGGATGCGCCGCGATCAGCGCCAGCAATTCGCCCAGCGCGGCCTGGTCGACCACCCCGCCGCGATGCAGGCCGACGTCCAGTTCGATGTTGACGCGCATCCGGGTACCCAGCCCCTGGGCCAGCGCCAGGTACTGACGCAAGCGCTGCGGCGTATCGATCAGCCATTGCAGCTGCCGCGCCGGGTCGAACGCACCCTTGTGCTCGCGGTAGAACAGTTCCGCCGAACGCACCGGCAACGGCTTGCCGAGGAGGATGTCGGCATCCGCAAAAGCGACCGCGTCGTGGTTGAGGAACGGTTGGTGGAAGGACATCAGCCGCCGGGTGCCGGCGCGCCTGGCGATGTACGCCAGCAGGCCGGGCGAAGGCAGCGATTTCTCCACCAGCCGCAGATGCTTGCCGCCGCGGCGGACCGAACGCATCACCACATCGATGTTGTGGTCCAGGCGATCGAGGTCGATGAGCAGCACCGGGCACATCGGGCCATTGGCCTTGAGTTCGCGGTTCAGCGCGCGGAAATAGTCGTCGTACGGCCCGCCACGGTCGGCGGGACGCATCCAGGCGGCAGTTCCCGCCAGCAGCGCGCCGGCCCCGAGGCCGGCGAACATGAACTTGCGTCGATTCACGGCGTCGCTCCTTTCAGGTCACGCCCAGGATGGAAGAGAGGTGCGCATTGAGGAACCGCCCGCGGGGATCCAGCGCCTGGCGCACCTCGGCGAATGCCTTCCAGCGCGGATAGAGCCCCTGCAACTGGTGCGCGTTGAGGCCATGCAGCTTGCCCCAGTGCGGCCGCCCGGCGTATTTCCAGAAGATCGGTTCCACCGCGGCGAAGAAGTTGTGGTGGTCCATGCTGTAGTGCTGATGCACGGAAATGGAACAACTGTCGCGGCCCTCGAACATGCTCAGGGGAATGTCGTCGGCCTTCACATAGCGGTACTCGATGGGAAACCAGGTGCGCAGGTCCTTGTCGCGGATCAGCGCGAGGATCTCCCGCAGGCAGGCGGGGCCATGCTCGGCGGGGACCGAATACTCCATCTCGTTGAAGCGCACGTTGCGCACGTTGGCGTAGACCGCATAGGAATCGTCGACCCGCTCGTCGAAGCGGGCGAAGTGGCGCAGGCTGTTGAGCAGGGTGCGGCGGGTCTCCGGGAAGTCGCTGAGGTACTTGTCGAGACCTTCGATCAGGCCGACGAACTCGTTGCCGCCTTCCTTCGCCGGGTCCAGGGGCGGGGTCTTCGGCTCGTCGGTCTCGTTGAGGGCGATCGACAGGGCGTAGTCGGAATGGGTCACCACCAGCATCTCCCAGTGCTGGTTCTCGCGCGTATTCTTCTCCACGTCTTCCAGCAATTCTTCGGTCCGGGCGATCCACTGCCGTTCACGCAGGCGGTAGGCCGCGCGGTTCTGCAGGCGCACCCGGGTCACGACGCCCAGCGCCCCCAGCGAGACCCGCGCGGCATCGAACACCTCCACGTTGCGCTTGGCGTCGCACTCGAGCACCTCGCCGCTCGCGGTGACCAGTTGCAGACCGCGAACCTGGGCGGAATAGGAACCGAAGCCGACCCCGGTGCCATGGGTGGAAGTAGCGATGGCGCCGGCCAGGGTCTGGTAATCGATATCGGCCATGTTCACCAGCGCCTGGCCGATCTCCTTGAGCGGAGCGCCCATCTGCGACATCGGCGTACCGCCGCCGAACTCGGCCTGGAGGGTCGCGCTGTCGTGGCTGAGCAAGCCGCTGAAGTAGGCGAGCGAGAGCAGGGTGCCGTCGGTCGGGACCAACGCGCTGAACGAATGCCCGGAGCCCACCGGGCGGATCCTGCCGGACGCCTGGCGGATGATCCGGACCAGTTCGTCGAGGTCTTTCGGTGCCTCCCGCGCCAGGGGCAGGCAGCTTTGCGCGCCGGACCAGTTGCGCCAGGGAATCAGGCGCGGTGCGCGGAGCAACTCCGCCAGCGCGGGGTTTCCCACCATGGCGGCGAACGCACCGAGCGCTCCCGCCCGTTGCAGGAGCTGGCGTCGCGACAGATGACTTGGCATGCCGGTATCCCCTATCGGTCCTGCGCTGCGGACATGAAATCGATCAAAGCCCGGAACTGTTCTTCCGAGCACTGCATGCACATGCCCATGGGTGGCATGCCCTTGTAGCCGTTGATGCTGTGGTCCAGCAGGGTGTCGATGCCCTGCGCCAGGCGTGGCGCCCAGGCAGCGGCATCGCCGGTCAGCGGCGCGCCGGAGGCGGGATTGGCGTGACAGAGCTTGCAACTGGCGGAATACACCTGCGCCAACGCAGGGTCCGCAGGGACACGCTGGGAATCGGCGGCCCGCGCCGGCGGCTCCGTGGATTCTCCGCAGGCCACCAGCATCAGGCCCAGGGCAAGCAGCAACCCCGGGCGGCAAAGGCGCGAGTTGCCCGGTCCGGGGCGGAGCGTGGACGACATGGTGTTCCTCTCTCGTTGCGCACGGCGTGCGTTCTCGTCGAACAACACTAAGGCCGCGACGCCCCGAGGATGAGGGCAATGCGGGCCAGCGACGGGGGGTTCTGCGGCCAGCCCTTTCGCACCGCGCGATGGCGGTCTAGAGTCGATGTCTGCAGCAGCGTCGAGGAGCCGGCATGAGCAGCGCAGCACAGCGCCAGAACTACACCTTCTTCCATTCCCTGCGGGTTCGCTGGGCGGAGGTCGATCCGCAGGGCATCGTCTTCAACGGCAACTACCTGACCTATCTCGACGTCGCCACCACCGAGTACTACCGCCAGCTCGGCATGTCCTACCCGGCCGACCTGCTGCGCGGCGGAGGCGACCTGTTCGCGGTGAAGAGCACCCTGGAATACCGCGCCCCGGCGCATTTCGACGACTGGCTGGACATCGGCACCCGCGTGGCGCGGCTGGGGCGCAGCAGCCTGGTTTTCGAACTGGGCATCTGGCGCGACGAGCAGTTGCTCACCGTCGGCGAGCTGGTCTACGTCTATGCGGATGCGAACGAGCGACAGAGCCAGCCCCTGCCGGACTGGCTGCGCGAGAAGATCAGGGCGTTCGAGCGACAGTCGCCAGTGGAATCAGGGACTCACGCCGAGTAGCTGGGAGAGCCGCGCGCGGTCGGCGGCATAGGTTCTTTCCGCGTCTTCGCGGGCCTTCTGGAAACGCCCGATCTCGCCCTGCAGGCGCTTTTCCTCCTGCTTGAGATCGTCCAACTGGTCCACCAGCGCCTGCGCCACCGGACGTCCGGCACGCTCCTGGTTGGCCGCCTGGCCTTGCAGGTTGGCCTGTTGCAGCTTGAGCGACTGCAGGTTGCCGCGCGCCACGCTGCTCAGCCCGTCCAGTTCCGCCAGGCGCCGTTCGCGAGCGCGGTCGACGTCCTCGAGGCTGGAATACAGGCGCAGCAGCTGCGCATCGGAGCTGGCCTGGGCTTGGGCCGCCTTGCGCTGCCGCAGTTCCTCGGCGGTCGGCGCCGGCGGTACGGTGCGGATAACCCGGCCCTGGTCGTTGAGGACCTGGTAGCCCTTGCCGATGTACTGCGGCGGCACACCCTGGCGGTCGAGCACCACCACGCCCTTGTCGTTGACGTAGCGGTACAGCTCCACCGCTCCGCCCGGCGCCGCCTGGGCGCCGAAGGAAAGCCCCTGGAGCACCAGCCCCAGGGCCATCAGGCAACGCATTACATCCTGTCCGACCATGCCAGTCCCTTGTGAAAGGTTCAGATACCGTATTGGGCGCGATAGGCCTCTACCGCCGGCAGATGCTTCTTCAGTTCAGCATCTTCGGCAAGATATTCCAGCACCTGCTCCAGGGAAACGATGCTCACCACCGGCATGCCGAAGTCGCGCTCGACCTCCTGGATCGCCGACAGCTCGCCCTTGCCGCGCTCCTGGCGGTTCAGCGCGATCAGCACGCCCGCGGCCCTGGCGCCCTGGGCGTCGATGATCTGCATCACTTCGCGGATCGCGGTGCCGGCGGTGATCACGTCGTCGATGATAAGCACCCGGCCGCTCAGCGGCGCGCCAACCAGCGTGCCGCCTTCGCCGTGGTCCTTGGCTTCCTTGCGGTTGAAGCACCAGGGCAGGTCGCGTTGGTGCTGCTCGGCGAGGGCCACCGCGGTGGTGGCGGCCAGGGGAATGCCCTTGTAGGCCGGGCCGAACAGGACGTCGAAGTCGATTCCGCTGTCGATCACCGCCTCGGCGTAGAAGCGTCCCAGGCGGGCCAGCGCCAGGCCGCTGTCGAACAGGCCGGCATTGAAGAAATAGGGGCTGGTGCGCCCGGACTTGAGGGTGAACTCACCGAAGCGCAGAACCCCGCGCTCGATGGCGAAACGAATGAAATCGCGCTGATACGCCTGCATGAATGACACCAAGCCGCATGAATTTAGCTAAACCGTTTGAGCTCGGGTATCATACACGCACGTGATTTTGGGGGCCATTTATGCGGATCATCAGTGTGAACGTGAATGGTATTCAGGCTGCGGCCGAGCGCGGTTTGCTCAGTTGGCTGCAAGCACAGAATGCCGACGTGATCTGCTTGCAGGACACCCGAGCCTCCGCCTTCGATCTGGATGACCCGTCCTTCCAACTGGACGGCTACTTCCTTTATGCCTGCGATGCCGAGCTACCCGAACAGGGCGGTGTCGCACTCTACAGCCGTTTGCAGCCCAAAGCTGTGATCAGCGGCTTAGGTTTCGAAACGGCCGATCGTTACGGGCGCTACCTGCAAGCCGACTTCGACAAGGTGAGTATCGCCACCCTGCTGCTGCCTTCCGGGCAGAGCGGAGACGAGAGCTTGAACCAGAAATTCAAGTTCATGGACGACTTCACCCATTACTTGAGCAAGCAGCGTCGCAAGCGCCGCGAATACATCTACTGCGGCTCGCTGTACGTCGCCCATCAGAAGATGGATGTGAAGAACTGGCGCGAATGTCAGCAGATGCCGGGCTTCCTCGCGCCCGAACGGGCCTGGCTGGACGAAGTGTTCGGCAACCTCGGCTATGCCGACGCCCTGCGCGAAGTCAGCCGCGAAGGCGACCAGTTCAGTTGGTGGCCGGACAGCGAACAGGCCGAGATGCTCAACCTCGGCTGGCGCTTCGACTACCAGGTGCTGACCCCCGGCCTGCGCCGCTTCGTGCGCAACGCCAAGCTGCCGCGCCAGCCGCGCTTCTCCCAGCATGCGCCGCTGATAGTCGACTACGACTGGCAGTTGAGCATCTGAGCCCTGTCAGACACGAAAAAGCCGGCGCATGCGCCGGCTTTTCTATTTCCCGTGCGGCCTACTTGATCAGCCGCAGGCAGAACGGATAGCGATAGGCCTTGCCTTCGTTGGCCTTGATGCCGGCGATGATGGTCAACACCAGCGCCGCCAGGCAGACCAGGCCGAGCAGGAAGAAGCCGATCACCACCAGCATCAGCAGGAAGCTGACGAACATCGCCAGCGCCACGGTGATCTGGAAGTTCAGCGCTTCCTTGCCCTGGGCGTCGACGAACGGATCGCTCTCGCGCTTGAGTTGCCAGACGATCAGCGGCCCGAGCAGGCTGCCGAAGGGAAACACCAGGCCGATGAACGCCGCGAAATGGCAGAACATCGCCCATTGCCGGGCTTCCTGGCCGGGGGTCGCGGCGACCTCTTCGGATACATCGTTCATGTAGCGCTCCTTCTCCGGGGCCCGGCAGGCAGTGCCGGGCGTCTGCTCATTCGGCCAGCGCGGCGCGCTGAAGTTCGAACAGCTCCTGCATGCCCTGCTGGGCCAGTTCGAGCATGGCATTCAGCTCGGCGGGACGGAACGGCGCGCCTTCGGCGGTTCCCTGCACCTCGATGAAGCCGCCGGCATCGGTCATCACTACGTTCAGGTCGGTTTCCGCGGCGGAATCCTCCAGGTAGTCCAGGTCGAGGACCGGCACGCCCTGGTAGATGCCCACGGAAACGGCGGCGACCATTTGCTTCAGCGGATTGCCCTTGAGCGCGCCACGCTTCTTCAGCACCGCCAGGGCGTCGATCAGCGCCACGGTGGCGCCGGTGATTGAGGCGGTGCGGGTGCCGCCGTCGGCCTGGATCACGTCGCAGTCGATGTACAGGGTGTTCTCGCCGAGCTTGCTGAGGTCCAGCGCCGCTCGCAGGGAGCGGCCGATCAGGCGCTGGATCTCCAGGGTACGACCGCCCTGCTTGCCGCGGCTGGCCTCGCGCTGGTTACGCTCGCCGGTGGAGCGCGGCAGCATGCCGTACTCGGCGGTCAACCAACCCTGGCCCTGGCCCTTGAGGAAGCGCGGCACCCCGGACTCGGCGCTGACGGTGCAGATCACCTTGGTATCGCCGAACTCGACCAGCACCGAACCTTCTGCGTGCTTGGTGTAATGGCGGGTGATGCGGATCGGGCGCAGCTGGTCGGCGGCACGGCCACTGGGACGATTCATCGTGGATATCCTGTACTGAGAAAGCGGAATTGGCCGCCATTATAGAGGCCAGCCTGGGCTCTCAACCACCGTCGGCGTGCGGGCCCCGCCGGACGTGGGTTACAATGCCCGGCTCGAATCACGGCAGCCGCGCGCGTCCGGCGCCGAACGCACTCCCCACACGACTATCGAGGTAGACCCATGGTGCACAGCATGACCGCCTTCGCCCGCGTCGAGCAGGCCGGTACCCACGGCACCCTGAGCTGGGAGCTGCGCTCGGTCAACCACCGTTACCTGGAGCCCCACCTGCGCCTGCCCGACGCCTTCCGCGACCTCGAAGGCGCGGTGCGCGAGGCGCTGCGCCAGGGCCTGTCGCGTGGCAAGGTGGAATGCACCCTGCGCTTCGCCGAGGAAACCGCCGGCAAGAGCCTGCAGGTCGACCAGGAGCGCGCCCGCCAACTGGTCGCCGCCGCCGAAGGCGTAGCCGCCCTGATCCGCCAGCCGGCGCCTCTCGATCCGCTCGCCGTGCTGGCCTGGCCCGGCGTACTGGTGGCCGACTCGGCCGATCCGCAGGCGCTCAACGCCGCCGCCCTGGAAGCCTTCGGCCAGGCCCTGGAGCAACTCAAGGCCGGCCGCTCGCGCGAAGGCCAGGAGCTGGCGAAGCTGCTCAACGATCGGCTCGACGCGATGCTGGTGGAAGTCGGCAACCTGCGAGAACTGGTGCCGACCATGCTGGCCAACCAGCGGCAGAAGATCCTCGACCGCTTCGCCGAACTCAAGGCCGAACTCGATCCGCAGCGCCTGGAGCAGGAACTGGTCCTGCTGGCGCAGAAGAGCGATGTCGCCGAGGAGCTGGACCGCCTCGCCACCCACGTCGGCGAGGTCCGCCGGGTCCTCAAGGCCGGCGGCGCCGCCGGTCGGCGCCTGGACTTCCTGATGCAGGAACTCAACCGGGAAGCCAACACTCTAGGCTCCAAGGCGTTCGACCCGCGCTCGACCCAGGCGGCGGTCAACCTCAAGGTCCTGATCGAGCAGATGCGCGAGCAGGTCCAGAACATCGAATGACCGGCGGGCGCCTCCGCCCGATCTCTTTCCAACCCGTACGAAGCACCAGGAACACCTCATGTCCGGCACCCTGTACATCGTTTCCGCTCCCTCCGGCGCCGGCAAGACCAGCCTGGTGAAGGCCCTGCTCGACGCCGCCCCCGAGGTCCGCGTGTCCGTCTCCCATACCACCCGCGGCATGCGTCCGGGCGAGGTGGACGGGGTCAACTACCACTTCACCAGCCGCGAGGAATTCCTCGCCATGCTCGAGCGCAACGAGTTCCTCGAGCATGCCGAAGTCTTCGGCAACCTCTACGGCACCTCGCAGCGCTGGGTCGAGAAAACCCTCGCCGAAGGCCTCGACCTGATCCTCGAGATCGACTGGCAGGGCGCCCAGCAGGTGCGCCGGCTGATGCCCGAGGCCCAATCGATCTTCATCCTCCCGCCGAGCCAGGAAGCCCTGCGCCAGCGCCTGACCAACCGCGGCCAGGACAGCGACGAGGTGATCGAGCGGCGCATGCGCGAAGCCGTCAGCGAAATGAGCCACTACGTGGAGTACGATCACTTGGTGATCAACGACGATTTCGCCCACGCCCTGGACGACCTCAAGGCGATCTTCCGCGCCCGCCAGTTGCGCCAGGACGCCCAGCAGCAACGCCACGCCGAACTGCTCGGTCGTCTGCTCGCCTAAATCGGCTCTTCCATAAAGATTGGCGATTTTTTAGACTATTCAGTCCGCCCGGCAAACGTCGGGCTCACTTTTCGTTACGAGGAACACCATGGCCCGCGTCACCGTTGAAGACTGCCTGGACAACGTCGATAACCGTTTCGAGCTGGTCATGCTCGCCACCAAGCGCGCCCGTCAGCTGGCTACCGGCGGCAAGGAGCCGAAAGTGGCCTGGGAAAACGACAAGCCGACCGTCGTCGCCCTGCGCGAGATCGCTTCCGGCCTGGTCGATGAGAACGTCGTCCAGCAGGAAGACATCGTCGAGGACGAACCGCTGTTCGCAGCGTTCGACGACGAGGCCAACACCGAGGCCCTGTAAGCCATGGCCTCGGCTCGACGTCGCCTGCGAGCGCCGCAACCCGCCTACGGGCAGGGGGTGAACCCTTGCCGGGCATAGACGCCTTCGCCGACAGACTGTCGAGCTACCTCGGGCCGGACCAGGTCAACCTGGTCCGCCGCGCCTACTACTACGCCGAGCAGGCCCACGACGGGCAACGCCGCCGCAGCGGCGAACCGTACGTGACCCACCCGCTGGCGGTCTCCAACATCCTCGCCGACATGCACATGGACCATCAGAGCCTGATGGCCGCGATGCTGCACGACGTGATCGAGGACACCGGCATCGCCAAGGAAGCGCTCACCGCGCAGTTCGGCGAGACGGTTTCGGAACTGGTCGACGGGGTCAGCAAGCTGACCCAGATGAACTTCGAGACCAAGGCCGAGGCCCAGGCCGAGAACTTCCAGAAGATGGCCATGGCCATGGCCCGCGACATCCGCGTGATCCTGGTCAAGCTGGCCGACCGCCTGCACAACATGCGCACCCTCGAGGTGCTGTCCGGCGAAAAGCGCCGGCGCATCGCCAAGGAAACCCTGGAAATCTACGCGCCCATCGCCAACCGCCTGGGCATGCACACCATGCGCGTGGAGTTCGAGGACCTAGGTTTCAAGGCCATGCACCCGATGCGCGCCGAGCGCATCCGCCAGGCGGTGAAGAAGGCCCGCGGCAACCGCCGCGAGATCGTCGGCAAGATCCAGGAGTCGCTGGTCAACTGCCTCGCCCGCGAAGGCATGGAAGGCCAGGTGATCGGCCGCGAGAAGCACCTCTACAGCATCTACCAGAAGATGCGCGGCAAGCGTAAGGCGTTCAACGAGATCATGGACGTCTACGCCTTCCGCATCATCGTCGACAAGGTCGATACCTGCTATCGCGTGCTGGGCGCCGTGCACAGCCTGTACAAGCCGTTCCCCGGACGCTTCAAGGACTACATCGCGATTCCCAAGGCCAACGGCTACCAGTCGCTGCATACCACCCTGTTCGGCATGCACGGGGTGCCCATCGAGATCCAGATCCGTACCCGCGAGATGGAAGAGATGGCCAACCACGGGATCGCCGCGCACTGGCTGTACAAGTCCAACGACGAGACGCCCAAGGGCACCCATGCCCGCGCCCGGCAATGGGTGAAGGGCGTGCTGGAACTGCAGCAGCGCGCCGGCAACTCGCTGGAATTCATCGAGAACGTGAAGATCGACCTGTTCCCGGACGAGGTCTACGTGTTCACGCCCAAGGGCCGCATCATGGAACTGCCCAAGGGTTCCACCGCGGTCGACTTCGCCTACGCGGTGCACACCGACGTCGGCAACAGTTGCATCGCCTGCCGCATCAACCGTCGCCTGGCGCCGCTCTCCGAGCCGTTGCAGAGCGGCCAGACGGTGGAAATCGTCACCGCCCCGGGCGCCCGGCCGAACCCGGCCTGGCTGAGCTTCGTGGTCACCGGCAAGGCGCGCACCCATATCCGCCATGCGCTCAAGCTGCAACGCCGCTCCGAGTCGATCAACCTCGGCGAGCGCCTGCTGAACAAGACCCTTACCGGCTTCGACAGCCACCTCGAGAAGATTCCCCAGGAACGCATCCAGGCCGTGCTCGCCGAGTACCGCATGGAAGTCTTCGAGGACCTGCTGGAAGAGATCGGCCTGGGCAACCGCATGGCCTACGTGGTCGCCCGCCGCCTACTGTCCAGCGAGGGCGAGGAAGCGCCAAGCGCCGAGGGTCCGCTGGCGATCCGCGGCACCGAAGGCCTGGTCCTGAGCTACGCCAAGTGCTGCACGCCGATTCCCGGCGACCCGATCGTTGGCCACCTGTCCGCCGGCAAGGGCATGGTGGTGCACCTGGAAAGCTGCAAGAACATCAGCGAAGTACGCCACAACCCGGAAAAATGCATCCAGCTCAGCTGGGCCAAGGATGTCACCGGCGAATTCAATGTCGAACTGCGCGTCGAGCTGGAGCACCAGCGTGGCCTGATCGCCCTGCTCGCCACCAGCGTCAACGCGGCCGACGGCAACATCGAGAAGATCAGCATGGACGAGCGCGACGGTCGCATCAGCGTGGTCCAGCTGGTCGTCAGCGTGCACGATCGCGTCCACCTGGCCCGCGTCATCAAGAAGCTGCGCGCCCTCAAGGGAGTGATCCGGATCACCCGCCTGCGTAGCTGACCCGCTTTTTCCTGTGTCATCCGGCGCCCCCGCGCCCACTCGATTTCAGCAAGGAGTTCCCATGACCAAGACCGTTATCCACACCGACAACGCCCCGGCCGCCATCGGCACCTACTCCCAGGCCATCAAGGCCGGCAATACCGTCTACGTGTCCGGGCAGATCCCGCTGGACCCGAAGACCATGGAACTGGTGGAAGGCTTCGAGGAGCAGACCGTCCAGGTGTTCGAGAACCTCAAGGCGGTGATCGAGGCTTCCGGCGGCTACCTGCACGACGTCGCCAAGCTGAACATCTTCCTCACCGACCTGTCGCACTTCGCCAAGGTCAACGAGATCATGGGCCGCTACTTCACCCAGCCCTACCCGGCGCGCGCCGCTATCGGCGTAGCCGCCCTGCCGAAGGGCGCACAGGTGGAAATGGACGCCATCGTCGTCCTCGAATAAGCCGGATGTTCGCGACGGGGCCCAAGGCCCCGTCGCTCTGCATGGAGTAGCACGATGCGCCGCGTGATTTTCCTCGCCGCAGCCGCCACCCTGCTGGCCGGCTGCGCCGGCACGGCCGATCCGTCCGGCACCTGGATCAACCAGGCCGCGATCGACGCCGCGAGCAAGGACGGCAAGCTGCGCGAGGCCCTGCTCGCCTATGGCCCGAACCTGGAATGGAAGCTCGACAGCAAGGCAGGCGAAGCCACCTTCAGCAACGGCTTCGAACTGGGCGAAGGGACCCTGAGCAAGAGCGATGACGAGCACTGGAAGGTTGCCTTCTATGGCGACGACAACCAGGAGAGTCTCGAACTGGACGGCAAGGAGCTGATCCAGCAGGCCAGCGCCAACGGCCCGGAACAGCGTTTCCGCCGTCTCGACCCGCAACCCGCGGCCAACAGCCCTGCCGGCAGCGGTTTCGAGCGGGCCTTGTATGGCAGCTATCTGAAGGGCAGCTGGAAGATCCGCGAAGGCCAGGGCCAGGGCGGCAAGGTCGAGTTCCAGGCCAATGGCCTGGTCAGCGGTCTGCCCGGCGCCGAACGCTACGCGCTGTGCCTGGCCGGCGATTGCGCAGCGATGAGCGGCGACAACGACAGCATCTGGCTGCAACAAGGCAACCGCGGCCGCGAATTGCTGTTCAGCCTCGACGACGACGAGCTGCAACTGTTCGAAGCGGTCAATACCGCCGGCGCCAACGAGATGCCCAGCTACGTGCCCGGCAAGCGCGTCTGGCTGCTGGAGCGCTGAGGCCTCTCAGAGGGCGGCCAGCACCAGCCAGCCGCCCAGCGCCAGCAGCAGGACGCCGCACAGCCGGTCCAGCGCACCTACCCGCCGTTGCAACCAGCCGCGCCAGCGCGGCCTGTCCAGCAGGCGCACCAGCGCCATGTCCCAGCACAGCACCGCCAGGCTCATCCACGCCAGGCACAGGGCCAGCGCCCAGCCCGGCAGGCTGAAGCGCGCCAGCACGCCGAACAGCCCCGCATAGAAGATCGGCAGCTTGGGATTCAGGCTGCTCGCCAGCAGGCCGTCGCGCAGCCCGCGCAGATAGCCGCCGCGGGACGGGACGTCGCGCTGCGCCGGCATTTCCAGTCGCCTCTGCGCAAGCAGCGCCTGGCCCGCCAGCCAGAGGAAGTACAGTCCGCCGAGCGCCTGCAGCCAGCGCAAGGCGCTGTGCGCCGAGTCCGGCACGCTGGCCAGCAGGCCGAGCACCAGCAGCATGCTCAGGAGGTTGGCCAGGGCGATGCCGGCGGCCACCCCGTCGGCCTGGCGCCGGCCGCGCAGCAGGGCGGCGCGCACCAACAGGAAGAAGTCCGGTCCCGGCGACAGCAGGGCAGCGAAATGGGTACTGGCGACAAGGACGAACGCGGCGAACATGAAGGCCCCTCGAAACGCGAAGGCCTCCAGTCTGTGCAGCGCGGCGGGCGCCGTATTGGAAAAAACTCAGGTCTTGGCGCTGCGCCGGAACTGCCCCGGAGTGACCCCGGTGAAACGCCGGAAGGTCGTGGAGAAGTGCGCCTGGTCGTAGAAGCCGAGGTGCTGGGCGAGTTCCGCCAGCGGCCGTTCTTCCAGCAACAGGCGCTTGGCCTGGCGCACCCGGCATTGCAGTTGGTAGGTATGCGGCGGTACGCCGTAGGCACGCCGGAAAGCCTCGATCAGATGGCGCGGGTGGCGCTGCAGCAACTGCGCCAGTTGGTCCAGACCGAGCGCCTCGGTGGCATGCGCTTCCAGGTAATCGCGCAGGCGTGCGGTGGTTCCGCCGTCGCGGGGCGCCGCAGCCGCCGGGCGCAAGCCGCCGTGGCGCACGAAGACCTGTTCGAGCAAGGCCAGCAGGCGGCTTTCCAACCCCAATGCGTCGCTGCGCTGGAAATCCTCGGCCAGCCACGCCAGGCCAGCCGCCACGCTGCCGTCGTCGGCCGGGTTCAGTTCGCCGAAGCCGCGCGGCAACTGTTTGCGGCCGAGCAGGCCGAGCAGGCGCGTTTCCTCGACATAGAGCATCCGGTAGACCAGCCGCTCGGATTCGGCGTGCCCGGTATGTGGCTCTTCCGGGTTCATCAGCGACAGGGTGCCGGCCGGCAGCGCATGGCGCCGCCCGCGGCACTGGTAGCCGCCGACGCCGTGGAGGATCGAGCCGATGGCGAAGGCCGAATGGCTGTGGCGGCCGAACGCCTGGCCGGAGAAGTCCGCATGGAACAGTTCCACGCCAGGCAGCCAGGGACGCGCCAACAACCGGTTGGCAGCCATCAGGCGTCCCCGAGCACCGCCGCGTAGCCCTCGCGGTAGCTGGGATAGCGCGGCACCCAGCCGAGCGCCCGGGCGCGGCGGTTGCTGCAACGCTTGCTGCCGGCGCGGCGTACCGAATGTTCGTCGGCCCATTGGCTGACGCCCAGGCGCTGGCGCAGGTAGTCGACCACCTCGTGCATCGCCACGGGCGCGTCGTCGACACCGATGTAGCAGTCCTCCAGCGCCTGGCCGCCGGCATCGGCGCGCAACAGGAAGGCCAGCAGCCCGGCCGCATCGTCGGCGTGGATCCGGTTGGCATACAGGGGCGGCTCGCTGACCACCCGGTACCCCTGGCGCACCTGGTTGAGCAGCCACTCCCGCCCCGGACCGTAGATGCCGGCCAGGCGCACGCGGGTAGCCGGTATCCCGCTGTCCAGCGCGACCTGCTCGGCGTCGAGCATGATCCGTCCGGAATAGGCCTGGGAAAGCGCCGGCGACTCCTCGTCGATCCAGCCGCCATCGGTCTGCGCGTAGACCCCGGTGCTGGAGACGAACAGCAGGCGCCTGGGCCGCTGGCCGTGGGCCTGCAACCAGCCCAGCACATGGCGCAGGCCGTCGACGTAGGCGGCACGGTAGCCAGCCTCGTCGTGCTGACTGGCGGCGGCGCTGTACACCAGGTAGTCGAGCGGCTCGCTCGGCCACTGCGCGGGACACTCCGGAGCCTGCAGATCGCCAGCCACCGGCAGGATCCCCTGCGGCAAGGCGTCCACCGAGCGACGCAGGCCATGGACCCGCCAGCCATCGGCCAGCAGCGCCTCGCCGAGGCGCCCGCCGACATCGCCGCAGCCGGCGATCATCACTGTTTGCGACATGAAGCCGTCTCCTTCCTACGACAAGGCGGGCAGTGTAGGCGTCGAATCGTCTGCAATGCACGCCCGATCATGCCCCCGGAGGTTGGTTCGCGGCGGTGCAGCCGCTATGCTTGGCCGATCTTAACGGATGAGCAGCCATGACCCTCACCGAACTGCGCTACATCGTCACCCTCGCCCAGGAACAACACTTCGGCCGCGCCGCCGAGCGTTGCCACGTCAGCCAACCGACCCTCTCGGTCGGCGTGAAGAAGCTCGAGGACGAGCTGGGGGTGCTGATCTTCGAGCGCAGCAAGAGCGCCGTGCGCCTGACGCCAGTGGGCGAAGGCATCGTCGCCCAGGCGCAGAAGGTCCTCGAACAGGCCCAGGGCATCCGCGAGCTGGCCCAGGCCGGCAAGAACCAGTTGGCCGCGCCGCTGAAGGTCGGCGCCATCTACACCATCGGTCCCTACCTGTTCCCGCACCTGATTCCCCAGCTGCACCGGGTCGCGCCGCAGATGCCGCTGTACATCGAGGAGAACTTCACCCATATCCTCCGCGACAAGCTGCGTACCGGCGAACTCGACGCGATCATCATCGCCCTGCCGTTCCAGGAAGCCGACGTCCTGACCAAGCCGCTGTTCGACGAGCCCTTCTATGTGCTAATGCCGGCCGACCATCCCTGGACCGCCAAGGCCAGCATCGATTCCGAGCTGCTCAACGACAAGAGCCTGCTCCTGCTCGGCGAAGGCCACTGCTTCCGCGACCAGGTGCTGGAAGCCTGCCCGACCGTGCGCAAGGGCGACGAGAACAAGCACACCACGGTGGAGTCCTCGTCGCTGGAGACCATCCGCCACATGGTCGCCTCCGGACTGGGCGTCTCGGTGCTGCCGTTCTCCGCGGTGGACAGCCACCACTACGCGCCGGGCGTCATCGAAGTGCGCCCGTTCAGCGCGCCGGTGCCGTTCCGTACCGTTGCCATCGCCTGGCGCGCCAGCTTCCCGCGTCCACGCGCCATCGAAGTGCTGGCCGACTCGATCCGCCTGTGCTCGGTGGCCCGTCCGCAAACCCAGGAACAACCGCAAATAGCATGACCGAGCTGTCCAGGGTCCCGGTCACCGCGCTAAAGGGCGTAGGCGCCGCGCTGGCGGAGAAGCTCGCTCGGGTAGGCCTGGAAACCCTGCAGGACATCCTGTTCCACCTGCCCCTGCGCTACCAGGACCGTACCCGCGTCACCGCCATCGGCGCCCTGCGGCCAGGGGCCGACGCGGTGGTCGAGGGCGTGGTGGCCGGCGCCGACGTGGTGATGGGGCGCCGCCGCAGCCTGCTGGTGCGCCTGCAGGACGGCAGCGGCACCCTGAGCCTGCGCTTCTACCATTTCAGCCAGGCGCAGAAGGACGGTCTCAAGCGCGGCACCCACCTGCGCTGCTACGGCGAAGTCCGGCCGGGTGCCTCGGGCCTGGAGATCTACCATCCGGAATACCGCGCGCTGAACGGCGACGAGCCGATTCCGGTGGAGCAGACCCTGACGCCGATCTACCCGACTACCGAGGGCCTCACCCAGCAGCGCCTGCGCCAGTTGAGCCAACAGGCCCTGGCCATGCTCGGCCCCAGCAGCCTGCCCGACTGGCTGCCGGCGGAACTGGCCCGCGACTACCAACTTGGCCCGCTCGACCAGGCGATCCGCTACCTGCACCGGCCGCCGCCGGATGCCGACATCGAGGAACTGGCCGAAGGCCGGCACTGGGCGCAGTTGCGCCTGGCCTTCGAAGAACTGCTGACCCACCAGTTATCCCTGCAGCGCCTGCGCGAAGCCGTGCGCTCGCAGGCAGCGCCGCGCTTGCCGGCGGCCAGCCGCTTGCCGAAACGCTTCCTTGCCAACCTCGGCTTCCAGCCGACCGGCGCGCAACGCCGGGTCGGCGCGGAGATCGCCTACGACCTGGCCCAGGACGAGCCGATGCTGCGCCTGGTGCAAGGCGACGTCGGTGCCGGCAAGACCGTGGTCGCCGCCCTCGCCGCCCTGCAAGCCATAGAGGCCGGCTACCAGGTGGCGCTGATGGCGCCGACCGAGATCCTCGCCGAGCAGCATTTCCTCAACTTCAGCAAGTGGCTCCAGCCGCTGGACATCGAAGTCGCCTGGCTGGCCGGCAAGCTCAAGGGCAAGGCCCGCGCGGCGGCACTGGAACGCATCGGCGACGGCGCGCCGATGGTGGTCGGCACCCACGCGCTGTTCCAGGATGAAGTGAAATTCAAGCGCCTTGCACTGGCGATCATCGACGAACAGCACCGCTTCGGCGTGCAGCAGCGCCTGGCCCTGCGCCAGAAGGGCGTGGACGGCAGGCTCTGCCCACACCAGTTGATCATGACCGCCACGCCGATCCCGCGGACCCTGGCGATGAGCGCCTATGCCGACCTCGACACCTCGATCCTAGACGAGCTGCCGCCCGGGCGTACCCCGGTGAATACCGTGCTGGTGGCCGACAGCCGCCGTATCGAGGTGATCGAGCGAGTCCGCGCGGCTTGCCGCGAAGGGCGCCAGGCCTACTGGGTGTGCACCCTGATCGAAGAGTCCGAGGAGCTTACCTGCCAGGCCGCCGAGACCACCTACGAAGAGCTTTCCTCGGCGCTGGGCGAACTGCGCGTCGGCCTGATCCACGGGCGCATGAAGCCGGCGGACAAGGCCGTGGTGATGGAAGCCTTCAAGGAAGGCATGTTGCAACTGCTGGTGGCGACCACGGTGATCGAGGTCGGCGTCGACGTGCCCAACGCCAGCCTGATGATCATCGAGAACCCCGAGCGCCTTGGCCTGGCCCAACTGCACCAGTTGCGCGGCCGGGTTGGCCGGGGCAGCGCCGCCAGCCACTGCGTGCTGCTCTACCACCCACCGCTGTCGCAGATCGGCCGCGAGCGGCTGGGCATCATGCGCGAAACCAGCGACGGCTTCGTCATCGCCGAGAAGGACCTGGAATTGCGCGGCCCCGGCGAAATGCTCGGCACCCGCCAAACCGGCCTGCTGCAATTCAAGGTCGCCGACCTGATGCGCGACGCAGACCTGCTGCCGGCGGTCCGCGATGCCGCCCAATCCCTCCTGGCGCACTGGCCGCAGCATGTCAGCCCGCTGCTCGAACGGTGGTTGCGCCACGGCCAGCAATACGGTCAAGTGTGATCTATTTCGCTCTCGCTGACCGGCGTAGGTCTCAGTCTTGAAGCAGCTCTGGTTATACTGAGGGAAAATCCAGCTCGCATGGTCTCGTCATGACAGAAGCCGCCCTGGCCTCCGCCGATGCTCCGCACGCCCCCCAGGTCATCCTCCAGCTGCTCGCCAAGCTAGGCATCGCCTGCCGCGAGGTCAGCGACAGCGCGGAGCTGCCTGCCGCCCGCCGAGTCCAGGCGGTGCTGCTGGACGACGCCGTCGGCACCCTGCTGGTGCTGTTCCCGCAGAGCCAGTTGCTGGACCTCGCCCGGCTCACCGAACTGACCGGCCGCAAGCTGCTGGCGATCAAGCCCGAGCGCCTGGAACGAATGCTCGGCAAGCACGAGTTGCACCGCCTGCCGGCGTTGCCGCCCCTGACCAGTTCGCCCTGCCTGTACGACGAGCGCCTGTTGCAGGAACCGCGCCTGCTGATCGAGTCCGGCCAGCCCGGCATCCTCCTGGAGATCGCCAGCAACGACTTCCGCGGCCTGCTGGGCAAGGCCAGCGCCGCGCGCTTCGGCGAACCGCTGGAAAACATCAACCTGAACCTTGACCGCCCGGACGACGACCGCGCGGAAATCAGCCAGGCCGTGCAGGCCTTCACCGCCCGGCGCATCCAGCAGCGCCTGGAGCAGACCATCGAGATTCCACCGCTGCCGCAGACGGCGCAGAAGATCATCAAGCTGCGGGTCGACCCCAACGCCAGCGTCGACGACATCACCGGTCTGGTGGAAACCGATCCGGCGCTCGCCGCCCAGGTGGTCAGTTGGGCGGCCTCGCCCTACTACGCCGCTCCGGGCAAGATCCGCTCGGTGGAAGACGCGATCGTCCGCGTCCTCGGTTTCGACCTGGTGATCAACCTGGCCCTCGGCCTCGCCCTGGGCAAGAGCCTGAGCCTGCCCAAGGACCAGCCACAGCAGGCCACGCCCTACTGGCAGCAAGCGATCTACACCGCAGCGGTGATCGAGGGCCTGACCCGCGCCATGCCGCGCGAGCTGCGCCCGGAGTCCGGCCTGAGCTACCTGGGCGGCCTGCTGCACAATTTCGGCTACCTGGTCCTGGCGCATGTCTTCCCGCCGCATTTCTCGCTGATCTGCCGGCACCTGGAGGTCAACCCGCACCTCGGCCATGCCTATATCGAACAGCACCTGCTGGGGATCACCCGCGAGCAGATCGGCGCCTGGCTGATGCGCGTCTGGGACATGCCTGACGACCTCTATTGCGCCCTGCGCTTCCAGCAGGACCCCAGCTACACCGGGCCGAACGCGGTCTACGCCAACCTGATCTGCCTGACCAACCGGTTGCTGCGCAACAGCGGCATCGGCGATGGCCCGCAGCAAGCGATTCCGGCGGCATTGTACGAGCGCCTGGGGATCACCCCGGAGAAGGCCGGGGACGCCGTGAAAAAGGTGCTGGAAGCGGAAGCGGCCCTGCGCGAACTGGCGGCCCAGTTCAATCGCTTGCCGGGGTGACCGGGTAGTCCGCTGCGAAACGCACTACCGAAAGGCTGCGGCCGCAGCCCGGATGAGATCGAAAGCCGCCCTCAGGCGGCTTTCTTCTCCGGAGCCTTCTTCTTCGGCTTGAGGTACTTCACCAGACCCTGGAACCAGATCACCAGCGCCGGATTGCCCTGTATCTGGATGTCCTTGTTCTGGATGCCCTGCATGAAGGCCAACTGCGGGTTCTTCGAAGTCATCGCGGCGAAACCGTAGGCTCCGTCCTTGAACCCCAGGGAAAAAGCCGGTTGCGGATGGGTACCGCGCTTGCTGCTGACGCGCAGGTCCCTGACCAGGTAGTGGCGCGCCACCTTGCCGTCGAGGGTATGCAACTGGAACACCAGGTCCTTGCCCTCGAGCTGCTTCTGGAAAGCGGGATTGTCGCGGCTGGCCTTGGCCATCAGGCGACCAAGCATCCACAGGAGAAGACGAAATTTCATGCACGCGCCTCGATATCCGGGGAGATGAGCGGCGCATTGTAGCTGTTCGCGAGGAGGACTACAGCTGTCCTTTCGATGAGCGCGGAAGCGTCTTCGACGAAGCCCGGAGCCGCTCTGACTCCGGGCTCTCGGCGGTCAGTTGACCGCGTCGCGCAGGGCCTTGCCCGGCTTGAAGGCGACGGTGTTGCTGGCCTTGATCTTCACCGGCTGGCCGGTCTGCGGGTTCTTCCCCGTGCGGGCTCCGCGATGGCGTTGCAGGAAGGTGCCGAAACCGACCAGGGTCACGCTGTCCTTGCGGTTCAGCGCGCCGGTGATTTCATCCAACAGGGCGTTGAGAACGCGATTGGCCTGTTCCTTGGTGAGATCGGCCTTTTCGGCGATAGCGGCGGCTAGTTCTGGTTTACGCATAGTTGCCTCTTTGACGGTTTGTTGTTTTTGTGTCCGTGCTGTCTTCCCAGCAGCGCTCAAAGGCACCGCAGTCCACCGGAACCATAGGCTCTAGACTGCGGTAGACGCGATGGAGGATGGCATGCTCCCGAGGACTGCGCCAGTATCGTCCGACAATTTTGCCGCAAGTCTCGACGGCATAACGGCCGGAACCAATGGCATTCAAGCCATGAGGCCGGGTAACTCTTTGTTCAGGGCCAATTTTTCGTTCACCGCCGCTCCGGTCAGGGCATAACCGATCACTCGACCAGCGGTATCCCGGCACAGGACCTTGAGGTCCGTTCCAGAGCCTTCCACTAGCCATTGGCCATCCATTCCGCGGGGCGGCGGCGACACCACCAGCGGGCAGGCCGGGGTCTTCACCGTCACCGGCATGGGACCGTAGGCCACCTGGCTGGGGTTGCCGGCGAGGGTCTGCGCCAGCGCGCGTGCGCAGGCCATCAGCGGCATCACATAGAGCAGGTTGAGGCCGTCCACTTCGGCGCAGTCGCCCAGCGCGTAGATGTTGGCGTGGGAGGTGCGCAGCGAGCGGTCGACGACGATCCCGCGGTTGACCGCCAGCCCGGCGGCGAAGGCCAGTTCGGTGCGCGGACGCAGGCCGACGGCGGAGACCACCAGGTCGCAGGGAATCACCTCGCCATCCGAAAGATGCGCTTCCAGCCCCTCGCCGGCCTTCTTCAGGCTGGCCAGCACCGGCCCCAGGTGGAAGCGCACGCCGAGGCCTTCCAGGCCTGCCTGCACGGCCTTCGCCGCGGCCGGGTGGAGCAGGCCCGGCATGACCTGCTCGCAAGGCGCCACCACGTCGAGCTGGTAGCCGCCGCTGGAGAGGTCGTTGGCGAATTCGCAACCGATCAGCCCCGCACCGAGCAGCAGTACCCGGCGCTTGCCGGCAGCCGCCTGGCGGAAGCGCGCGTAGTCTTCCAGGTCGTTGATCGGGTAGAGCGCGTCCTGGGCATCGCCCT
The DNA here is from genome assembly GCF_056110345.1 of Pseudomonas sp. TZ252. Taxonomy (NCBI): domain Bacteria; kingdom Pseudomonadati; phylum Pseudomonadota; class Gammaproteobacteria; order Pseudomonadales; family Pseudomonadaceae; genus Pseudomonas; species Pseudomonas sp. TZ252. The sequence goes on from NZ_CM148566.1 coordinate 2,201,826, forward strand.
CGACCGGCACCCGGATCGGCTCCGCGCCCCAGGCCAGGACCAGGTCGCGATAACGCACCTCTTCCTCGCCGATCCAGATCCGCTGATGGCCGGGATCGATACCGGTGACCCGGGTATGGGTCAGGATGCGTGCGTTCAGTTGCTCGGCCATGGCGCCCGGTTCGGCCATGGCCAGGCCGTCGGCGTCCTTGTTCTTCGAGAAGCCGGTGGAGAGCATCGGCTTGGAATAGGAACGGCCGTCGTCGGCGGTGATCATCAGCAGCGGCGTCTCGCTGTCCAGCTTGCGCCACTCGCGGGCCAGGTTGTAGCCCGCCAGGCCGGTTCCTATGATTACCAGGGGCGCACGCTCGCTCATTTCCGTTCCTCTGTGATTGCCGGCGCCGGGCGCCGCTTCTGTGGATTTCGCTCAGGCGATCTCGATCATCTCGAAATCGATCTTGCCGACACCGCAATCCGGGCAGACCCAGTCCGCCGGGATGTCTTCCCAACGGGTTCCCGCCGGAATGCCTTCTTCGGGCAGGCCCAGGGCTTCGTCGTAGATGAAGCCGCAGACCACGCATTGCCACTTGCGCATAGCCACCCTCCTCGTTCGTCGAACCTAGCTCAGCGTCGGTGGCCGGCCAACGGCAAGGCTGCCGGGCGTTCCCGGCAGGACAGTCAATGACCGGACCCAAGTCCCAAGGATAACTCCTGGACGGCCGCTGGCCAGGCATGAAAAAAGGCGGCCAGGGCCGCCTTCTTCGCCGGCGAGCGGGGCTCAGCCGATTTCGATCATCTCGAAGTCCAGCTTGCCGACGCCGCAGTCGGGGCACAGCCAGTCTTCAGGCACGTCTTCCCAGCGCGTTCCCGCCTCGATGCCTTCTTCCGGCCAGCCTTTGGCCTCGTCATAGATCAGTCCACACACCACGCATTGCCACTTCTTCATTGTTTACCTCGGGCGGGTTACCACGGTTCAGCGCCGGCAACCTATAACAAATCCACCCTGTCCGCCAACCTGCCCGAAAGGCAAGGTGGTGCCGAACGGGCCAACCAAAGATGGGTGGTGCCCACCGGTCGCCTCACAACCCCTCGGCTCCGATCCGCGCCACCCGGGCGTCCTCTTCGGCGCGTACGCCGGAAACCCCGACCGCGCCGACCACCTGTCCGTCCACCAGGATCGGCACACCGCCCTCCAGGGTGGCCTGCAGCAGCGGCACCGAGAGGAAGGCGCTGCGTCCGCCGTTGATCATGTCCTCGTAGCGCTTCGTTTCCCGGCGTCCCAGGGCGGCGCTGCGGGCCTTTTCCGTCGCGATGTAGGCACCGATCGGCGCGCAGCCGTCGAGGCGCTCCAGCGCCAGCGGGTGGCCGCCGTCGTCGACCACCGCGATGCTCACCGCCCAGCCTTGGCGCTGTGCCTCCTCGCGGGCCGCGCCAAGGACGCGGGCGACCTCCTCGCGGCCGAGTACCGGCTTGCTGTGCATGGTTTCACTCTCCTCCGGGCAAGGCCTGGTCGAGCAGCTCGATCCAGTGGCGTACCGGGGTCCGTCCGGCCCCGTCGAGATGGGCCTGGCAACCGACGTTGGCCGTGGCGATGACATCCGGCGCGCCGCTTTCCAGGGCGTCCAGGCGGTTGTCGCGCAGACGCCGGGACAGCGCCGGCTGGGTCAGCGAGTAGGTGCCGGCGGACCCGCAGCAGAGATGACCGTCGGCCACCTCGGTGAGATGGAAGCCCAGTCGCCGCAGCACCGCCTCCACGGCCCCGCCCAGTCGTTGCGCGTGCTGCAGTGTGCATGGGCAGTGGAACGCCAGGCGCTGGTCGCAGCGCAGGCCGAGGGACTCCAGCGGCTCGTCGCGAAGCACTTCCACCAGGTCGCGGGCAGCGGCGGCGACCTCGTGCGCCTTGTCCGCGTACCGTGGGTCGTCGCGCAGCAGGTAGGCGTAGTCCTTGACGAAGGCGCCGCAGCCGCTGGCGGTCTGCACGATGGCCTCGGCACCCTCGCGCAGCAACGGCCACCAGGCGTCGATATTGCGCCGCGCGCGCTGGCGGCCGCGCTCCTGCGCATCCAGGTGGAAATCCAGCGCGCCGCAGCAGCCGGCCGCGGCCGCCGGCGTCACGCTGATTCCCAGACGGTCCAGAACCCGCGCGGCGGCGGCGTTGGTGTTCGGCGACAGCGCCGGCTGCACGCAACCTTCGAGCAGCAGCACGCGCCGCGCATGCCGGGGCTGCGGCCGCCTGCCCGGCGCCGCGACCCGACGTGGCAGCTTGCCCTGCATCGCCTCAGGCAGCAGAGGCCTCAGCCGCCCGGCAGCGCCGGCCAGCGCGCCGAACAACCTCGGGCGCGGGGCCAGCAGGCGCAGCCCGTCGCGCAGCAGGCGTTGCCGGAAGCCGCGCGGCAGGCGTTCGGCGAGTAGGTCGCGGCCGATATCCAGCAGCTTGTGGTACTCGACTCCGGACGGGCAGGTGGTTTCGCAGTTGCGGCAGCTCAGGCAGCGATCGAGGTGCAGGCGGGTGCGCTCGCTGGCCTCGTCGCGCTCGAGGAACTGCTTGATCAGGTAGATCCGTCCGCGCGGGCCGTCGAGTTCGTCGCCCAGCTCCTGGTAGGTCGGGCAGGTGGCGTTGCAGAAACCGCAGTGCACGCAGCTGCGCAGGATGCGCTCGGCTTCGGCGGCCTCGGCGCGTTGCCGGGCGGAATCGCAGAGGTTGGTTTGCATCGCGCCTCCTCAGAGTTCGGCGTACATCCGCCCGGGATTGAAGATGCCCTGCGGGTCGAGCTGGCGTTTGAGTGCCCGGTGCAGGCCGAGCAGTCCAGGCGGTAGCGGCTGGAACGGCGCATCGAGATGGCCGGCGCGGTAGCAGGTGGCGTGACCGCCATGGGCGGTGGCCCACGCACGGATGTCCGCGGCCGGCGCGTCGCTTTTCAGCCAGCGCAGCGCCCCGCCCCAGTCCAGCAACTGACGACCGGGCAACGGCGTCTCCGGCGCCAGCGCCGGCAGCGACAGGCGCCAGAGCGGTCGCGGGTCGTCGAAGAACGGCAGGCGCTGCTCGCGCAGGTCGGCCCAGAAGCCGTCCTCGAGCGCTTCGCCACCGAGGCGGTCGCGCGCCGAGCGTACCGAGCCCTCGCCGCCCTCCAGGCGCAGGCGCAGGGCTTCGCCGTCGTGGCAGGCCGCACTGATCGGCAATGGCTGGCCTCCCCACTCGGCCAGCTTGCGCAACGCCGTCGCCACCGGCAGGTCCAGGCTCAGGCCGGCCTGGCAGCGCGGCATGGGTAGCACCTTGAAGGACACTTCGGTGACCACCCCGAGGCAACCGAAGCTGCCCGCCAGCAACCGCGACAGGTCGTAGCCGGCGACGTTCTTCATCACCTCGCCGCCGAAGCGCAGGTGGGTGCCCAGGCCACTGATCAGCCGCGTCCCGAGGACGAAATCGCGTACCGCTCCCGCCCAGGGCCGGCGCGGTCCGGACAGGCCGCTGGCGAGCACCCCGCCGACCGTCGCCCGGCCGCCGAAACCCGGCGCCTCGCAGGCAAGCATCTGCCCGCCGCGCGCCAGCACGGCCTGTAGCTCGTCCAGCGGCGTACCGGCACGGGCGGTGATCACCAGTTCGCAGGGATCGTAGGCGACGATCCCACGGTGTTCGGCGAGCGCCAGCGGTTCGCCCGCAACCGGCCTGCCGAGGAACGCCTTGCTATCGCCGCCGACGATGCGCAGCGGCGCGCGCCGCGCCAGGGCGTCGCGGACCCGCTCGAGCAGCGCGCCGGCATGGTCGGCGCCAGCGTCCGGATCGAAATACGGCTGGCTCATCAGAAACGCTCCAGTTCGGGGAACGGCAGTCGACCGTGGCGGACGTGCATGGCGCCGAACTCGGCGCAGCGATGCAGGGTGGGCACGTTCTTGCCGGGATTGAGCAGCCCGGCCGGGTCGAACGCCGCCTTCACGGCGTGGAACAGGGTCAGCTCGTCGGCATTGAACTGAGCGCACATCTGGTTGATCTTCTCGCGGCCGACGCCATGTTCGCCGGTGATGCTGCCGCCTACCGCCACGCACAACTCGAGGATCCTGCCGCCCAGCGCTTCAGCGCGCTCCAGCTCGCCCGCCAGGTTGGCGTCGAAGAGGATCAGCGGGTGCATGTTGCCGTCGCCGGCGTGGAATACGTTGGCCACCCGCAGGCCGTATTCGCGCGAAAGCTCGGCGATGCCATGCAGCACCCGCGGCAGCTCGCGGCGCGGGATGCTGCCGTCCATGCAGTAGTAATCGGGGGAAATCCGCCCGACCGCCGGAAACGCATTCTTGCGCCCGGCCCAGAAGCGCTGGCGCTCGGCCTCGTCTTGGGCCTGTCGCACCGAGGTGGCGCCAGCCGCCTCGAACAGCTCGCGGACCCGCTCGCAATCCTCGTGCACGTCGGCTTCCACGCCATCCAGTTCGCAGAGCAGGATCGCCGCCGCGTCGACCGGGTAACCGGCGTGGATGAAATCCTCAGCGGCGCGGATCGACAGGTTGTCCATCATTTCCAGCCCGGCCGGGACGATGCCGGCACCGATCAGGTCGGCCACCGCCCGCCCGGCGCTTTCCACATCGTCGAAGCTGGCCAGCAGGACCTTCGCCACCGGCGGGCGCGGCAACAGCCTGACGGTGACCTCCACCACCACGCCGAGCAGCCCTTCGGAGCCGGTGAACAGCGCCAGCAGGTCGAAGCCGGCGCTGTCCAGGGCGCTGGACCCCAGGCTCAGGCGCTCGCCTTCCAGGGTCACGATGTCCACCTGCAACAGGTTGTGCACGGTCAGGCCGTACTTCAGGCAATGCACGCCGCCGGCGTTCTCCGCGACGTTGCCGCCGATGGAGCAGGCGATCTGCGAGGACGGGTCCGGTGCGTAGTACAGACCATGAGGGGCAGCGGCCTGGGAGATCGCCAGGTTGCGCACGCCAGGCTGGACCCGGGCGAAACGACCCAGCGGATCGATCTCGAGGATCCGCCGGAAACGCGCCATCACCAGCAGCACGCCGTTCTCCAGCGGCAGCGCGCCGCCGGACAGGCCGGTGCCGGCACCGCGCGCCACGACCGGCACCTTCAGCCGATGGCAGAGGGCGAGCAGGCCCTGAACCTGTTCGATGCGTTCCGGCAATGCCACCAGCAACGGCGTGCAGCGATACGCCGAGAGTCCGTCGCACTCGTAGGGACGCAGGTCTTCCGCGGCGTGCAGCAGTTCGAGGTCGGGCAGGCGGAGGCGCAACTCGGCCAGCAGGCCATCCTTATCCACCTGCGGCAGCGGACCGTCCAGACGCTCGTCGTAGAGGATGTTCATGGCGGCAGTCCTTGTTGTGGTTGTCGGCGGGATCAGCAAGCGTCCACAGCCTGTACCGCGCGGACGCCGGGGTCCAGCAGGCGTCTAACTGGTCCTACCAGTATCACCAGGAGCCATGGGCATGAGGCGCATGCTAGAAAGTCCCTGAGCTTCTATAGTGAGTAACGACAGCCAACTGGTCCTACCAGTGCAACGGGAGCTTCCATGCAGAAACAGCGGGTGGCCGACCAGGTCGCAGAGCGTATCGAGCGGCTGATCGTCGACGGCGTGCTCAAGGTCGGCCAGGCTCTGCCGTCCGAGCGGCGCCTGGTGGCCAAGCTCGGCTGCTCGCGCTCGGCCCTGCGCGAGGGCCTGCGGGCGCTGCGCGGGCGCGGCATCATCGACACCGAGCATGGCCGTGGGTCGTTCGTCGCCGACCTCGACCGCAACGCCGACGTCAGCCCGCTGATGCACCTGTTCGGCTCCCAGCCGCGCACCCTCTACGACCTGCTCGAAGTCCGCGCCCTGCTGGAGGGCGAGGCGGCCCGCCTGGCAGCGCTACGCGGCACCGAGGCAGACTTCGTCCTGCTCGCCCGGCGCTACGAAGAGATGCTCGCCAGCCACGAGGAAACCCAGCCGATCGATCCCCGCGAGCACGCCCGCCGCGACCACGCGTTCCACCGGGCGATCAGCGAGGCATCACACAATCCGGTGCTGGTGCATACCCTGCAATCGCTCAACGAACTGCTGCTGAGCACGGTGTTCGCCTCAGTGAACAACCTCTATCACCGGCCGCCGCAGAAACGCCAGATCGACCGCCAGCACGCGCGCCTCTACGCGGCCCTCCGCGAGCGCCAGCCGGACCAGGCGCAACGGGCGGCGCGCGAACATATCCACAGCATCCGCGACAACCTGCGGGAGATCGAGCAGGAAGAACAGCGCCTGGTCCGCGCCACCCTGCGCCTGAACGGCTGGGGGTGACGCGCCACCGCGTCGCAGACCGGCCGCCGGCCGAACGTGCTACCCTCGCCGCCTTCTGCCGCCGTCTCGTAGTCCCGTCATGCCCAGCAATGCGCTCTGGCTTCGCGCCGACCAACTGTCAAGCGTCTCCCCCGCCGTCCTCGACTGGCTGTTCGACGAGGGGTCGCTGACCCGGCGCCTGACCGCCCTGGCCGACGGCGCGTTCCGCGTCGAACCCCTGCTGGAAGGCTGGCAGACCCTGCGCGACGACGAATGCCAGGGGCTCGACGTCCCTACCGGCAGTAGCGGCTGGGTCCGCGAGGTCTACCTGCATGGCCACGACCGTCCCTGGGTGTTCGCCCGCAGCGTGGCGGCGCGCAGCGCCCTGGAAGGCTCGGGCTTCGACCTGGCGCTGCTCGGCACCCGCTCGCTGGGCGAGTTGCTGTTCAGCGACAGCGCCTTCGAGCGCGGGCCCATCGAAGTCTGCCGCTATCCGGCGGCCGGTCTGCCCGCCGAGGTCCGCGCCGAGGGTCTCTGGGGCCGTCGCTCACGGTTTTCCCGCGGCGCGCTCGGGGTGCTGGTGGCGGAGGTGTACCTACCGCGCCTGTGGGACCAGGCGGGAATCGCCGACGTATAATCCCCCGGTCGACTCCGGAGGTCCCCATGTTCGTCACCCTGATCAAGCCGCTGGCCCGCCTGCACCCCCGCGCCTGGGACTTCGTCCAACTGGTGCGGCTGGACCGGCCGATCGGCATCTACCTGCTGCTCTGGCCGACCCTCTGGTCGCTGTGGATCGCCGCGGACAGCGTGCCGGAACTGAAGAACCTGCTGATCTTCGTCCTCGGCGTCATCCTGATGCGCGCCGCCGGCTGCGTGATCAACGATTTCGCCGACCGCAATTTCGACGGCCATGTCGCACGCACCAAGGCGCGCCCGCTGGCCACCGGCAAGATCAGCGTGCGCGAGGCCTGGATCACCTTCGCCGTCCTGGTCGCGCTGAGCTTCGGCCTGGTCCTGCTGACCAATGCAACGACCGTCTGGCTGTCGTTCGGCGCGGTAGCCGTGGCCTCGCTCTACCCCTTCATGAAGCGCTACACCTACTATCCGCAGGTGGTGCTGGGCGCCGCCTATTCCTGGGGCATCCTGATGGCCTTCACCGCCGAGCGCGGCGAATTGCCGGCCAGCGCCTGGCTGCTGTTCCTGGCCAACGTGCTGTGGACGGTCGCCTATGACTCCTACTACGCGATGACCGACCGCGAGGACGACCTGAAGATCGGCATCAAGTCCACCGCAATCCTCTTCGGCGATGCCGACCGCCTGATCATCGGCAGCCTGCAGGGCCTGACCCTGCTCCTGCTAGTGCTGGCCGGCAACCGCTTCGAACTGGGCCTGTGCTTCTACCTCGGCCTGGCGGTGGCGGCGGCCTGCTTCGTCTGGGAAGCCTGGTCGACCCGCGACCGCGACCCGCAGGCCTGCTTCCGCGCCTTCCTGCACAACCACTGGGCTGGCCTGGCGATCTTCCTCGGCACGGTCGCCGACTACGCGCTGCGTTGAGCGGCGCGCAGGCCGGCAACCATCTAGTCCATGTCCGGCTGGGCGACGTGCCAGGCGCCCATCTTGCCGTCACCGTTCTTGTCGCCAGGCTTCTTGTCCTGGATGAAGGTATAAAGGGGCTTGCCGTAGTAGGCCCACTGCTGGGTGCCGTCCTCGCGAGCGACCAGGCTCCAGTCGCCGCTGGCCTGCGCTCCCTGGGCCGCTGCCAGCGGCGGCCAGTTCTTCGCGCACTGCCCGGAACAGGCGGATTGCCCTTCGCTGTCCTTGTCGTAGGTATAGAGCGTCATGCCCTTGCCATCGACCAGCACGCCGTCCTTCTCGGTGGCCGGCGCCACCGTTTCCTGGGCCAGCGCGGCGAACGCCGGCAGGGCCAGCGCCAGACCCAGCGCCAGGTGGATTCTGTTCATCGCGTCTCTCTCCTGTGTCTTCAGGTGGAGCGTTCGCCGCCCGCAGGGACGGCACCGGAACCTGTTGAGCATAGCCCCGCCGCGGGCAGTCGGCGGAAACTACGCCGTTGTGTCACATACCTGACACAATTTCGTTATCTAATGCGGCGCAAGACAGATCGACCCGAGGCAAGACCATGGTTGGCAAGACAATCCTCATCGTTGATGACGAAGCACCGATTCGCGAGATGATCGCCGTGGCCCTGGAGATGGCCGGCTACGAGTGCCTGGAGGCGGAAAATACCCAGCAGGCGCACGCGGTGATCGTCGACCGCAAGCCGGACCTGATCCTGCTCGACTGGATGCTCCCCGGCACTTCCGGCATCGAACTGGCGCGACGCCTGAAGCGTGACGAACTGACCGTCGACATCCCGATCATCATGCTCACCGCCAAGGGCGAGGAGGACAACAAGATCCAGGGCCTGGAGGTCGGCGCCGACGACTACATCACCAAGCCGTTCTCGCCCCGCGAGCTGGTCGCCCGCCTGAAGGCCGTGCTGCGCCGCACCGGGCCTGGCGACAGCGAGGCGCCGATCGAGGTCGGCGGCCTGCTGCTGGACCCGATCAGCCACCGCGTGACCATCGACGGCAAGCCGGCCGAGATGGGCCCCACCGAGTACCGCCTGCTGCAGTTCTTCATGACTCACCAGGAACGCGCCTATACCCGCGGCCAACTGCTGGACCAGGTCTGGGGCGGCAACGTCTATGTCGAGGAGCGCACCGTCGACGTGCATATCCGCCGCCTGCGCAAGGCGCTCGGCGAGGTCTACGAAAATCTGGTTCAGACTGTCCGCGGGACCGGCTATCGTTTCTCCACCAAGAGCTGACCCCGCTCCCGGCCGCCCAGCGGCCGGAGTCGTTTCCCCTGGACGGTCCGTGACGGACCGCCACTGGACAGGATGCAATCCGTCGTGAACCAAGACTGGCGTGGAGCGCTGATCCGCCACCTGCTTCTCGTGCTGGCCGCCAGCCTCGTGCTCGGCGTGGTCAGCGGCCATTACGGCTGGGCCCTGGCCCTCGGCCTGGCTCTCTACCTCGGCTGGACCCTCTGGCAGCTACTGCGCCTGCACCAGTGGCTGCGCAACCACCAGCCAGACGAGCCACCGCCGGACAGCTACGGCCTCTGGGGCGAAGTCTTCGACAATATCTACCACCTGCAACGCCGCAACCAGCGCGCCCGTGGCCGCCTGCAGGCGGTGATCGACCGGATCCAGGAGTCCACCGCGGCCCTGCGTGACGCGGTGATCATGCTCGACAGCGACGGCAACCTGGAATGGTGGAACCTCGCCGCGGAAAACCTGCTCGGCCTGAAGACCCCGCAGGACGGTGGCCAGCCGGTGAGCAACCTGATCCGCCATCCGCGCTTCAAGGAATACTTCGACCAGGAGGATTACCGCGAGCCGCTGGAAATCCCCTCGCCGATCAACGAGCGCCTGCGCCTGCAATTCCACATCACCCTCTACGGCAACCGCGAGCACCTGATGCTGGTCCGCGACGTCACCCGCGTCCACCAGCTGGAGCAGATGCGCAAGGACTTCGTGGCCAACGTCTCCCACGAGCTGCGCACGCCGCTGACGGTGATCGCCGGCTACCTGGAGACCCTCCTCGACAACGTCGAGGATGTGAACCCGCGCTGGCTGCGCGCCCTGCAGCAGATGCAGCAGCAGGCCGGACGCATGCAGAACCTGCTCAACGACCTGCTCCTGCTGGCCAAGCTGGAGGCCACCGACTACCCCGGCGACAACAAGCCGGTGGCGGTGGACGCTCTCCTCGTCAGCATCCGTAACGACGCCCAGGCCCTGTCCGCCGGGCGCAACCACCGCATCAGCCTGGACGCCGCACCCGCTGTGCAGCTCAAGGGCAGCGAGGCGGAACTGCGCAGCGCCTTCTCCAACCTGGTATTCAACGCGGTGAAGTACACCCCCGACGAAGGCGAGATCCGCATCCGCTGGTGGGCCGACGAACAGGGCGCGCACCTGTCGGTGCAGGACACCGGTATCGGCGTCGATCCCAAGCACCTGCCGCGCCTGACCGAGCGCTTCTACCGGGTGGACTCCAGCCGCGCCTCCAACACCGGCGGCACCGGCCTCGGCCTGGCCATCGTCAAGCACGTGCTGATCCGCCACCGCGCGCGCCTGGAAATCAGCAGCGTGCCCGGCAAGGGCAGCACCTTCACCTGCCATTTCGCCCCGGCGCAGGTCGCCGAGGCCGAGCGCAAGGCGCCGAAGTGAGCCTCGTCGCGGTGCCGCGCCGCCGGCGTCGGCACGGCCAAGGCTTGCAAGCGACGACACAGCCCCTCATTCTTAAGGGCCTTTTGGCTACCGCACACCCCCATGGACCCTTCTCCTAGTACCAGCATCGCCACCTATTTCGCCGATGCCGGCCTGATCCTCTTCGCGCTTTTCCTCGTCCTGCTCAATGGCTTCTTCGTCGCCGCCGAGTTCGCCATGGTCAAGCTCCGCGCCACCCGCGTGGAAACCATCGCCAAGCAGCACGGCTGGCGCGGCGCCATCCTGCGCAAGGTTCACAACCAGCTGGACGCCTACCTGTCCGCCTGCCAGCTGGGCATCACCCTGGCCTCCCTGGGCCTGGGCTGGGTCGGCGAGCCGGCCTTCGCCGAACTCCTGGAACCGCTGCTGGCGATGATCGGCGTGCATTCCGACGAACTGATCCGCGGTATCTCCTTCTTCACCGCGTTCTTCATCATTTCCTACCTGCACATCGTGGTCGGCGAGCTGGCGCCCAAGTCCTGGGCGATCCGCAAGCCGGAACTGCTGTCGCTGTGGACGGCGGTGCCGCTGTACCTCTTCTACTGGCTGATGTACCCGGCGATCTGGCTGCTCAACGCCAGCGCCAACGCCATCCTCAAGATCGCCGGCCAGGGCGAGCCCGGCCCGCACCACGAGCATCACTACAGCCGCGACGAACTGAAGCTGATCCTCCACTCCAGCCGCGCCCAGGACCCCAGCGACCAGGGCATGCGCGTGCTGGCCTCGGCGGTGGAGCTGGGCGAACTGGAGGTGGTCGACTGGGCCAACTCCCGCGAAGACCTGGTCTACCTCGAGCACGACGCGCCGCTGGCGGACATCCTCGCGGTGATCCGCCGCCATAAGTACAGCCGCTACCCGGTCTGGGACAGCCACAAGGGCGAGTTCATCGGCCTGCTGCACATCAAGGACCTGCTGCTGGCGCTGTCCGCCCTGGACAGCCTGCCGGAGACCTTCGACCTCGACGAACTGGTGCGCCCGCTGGAGATCGTCACCAAGCACACCCCGCTGTCGCGCCTGCTGGAGCAGTTCCGCAAGGGCGGCGCGCACTTCGCCGTGGTGGAAGAGGCCGATCACAAGGTGGTCGGCTTCCTGACCATGGAGGACGTGCTGGAAGTGCTGGTCGGCGACATCCAGGACGAACACCGCAAGACCGAGCGCGGCATCCTCGCCTACCAGCCGGGCAAGCTGCTGGTGCGCGGCGACACACCGCTGTTCAAGCTCGAGCGCCTGCTCGGCATCGACCTCGATCATGTCGAGGCGGACACTCTCGCCGGGCTGGTCTACGACACCCTGAAGCGGGTGCCGGAGGAAGAGGAAGTCCTCGACACCGAGGGCCTGCGGATCATCGTGAAGAAGATGCGCGGTCCGAAGATCGTCCTGGCCAAGGTGGTCAAGCTCGACTGAGACGAGCCGGCGCCGCCACGGCGCCGGCGACTTTTCAAGGCTCGCGGACGATGGCGAAGTTCGGCAGGCTGTCGACCGGCTGGGCGAAGTCGTAGGGAATCGACTCCAGCGCCAGGCCGACGTTGCGCTGGATCACGAAGTGCAGGTGCGGCCCGCTGCTGTTGCCGGTGTTGCCGGAGCGCGCCAGCGGCGTGCCGACCTGGACCCGCTGGCCCTCGGCGACCAGTACCGAATGGCGCATCAGGTGCAGGTAGACGCCCATGGTGCCGTCGTCGTGCAGGATGCGGACGAAGTTGCCCGAGGGATTGTTGCCGCGCCCGCTCTGGTTGTTCTCGATCTTCACCACGGTGCCGCCGCGGGCAGCGATGATCGGCGTGCCCTCGGGCATGGCGATGTCCATCGCGTAGCGGCCCTTGGGGGTGAAGTGGCTGTACTTGCCATTGGCGCCCTGGGACAGGCGGAACGGCCCGCCGCGCCAGGGCAGCGGATAGCGATAGAGCAGCGGCTGCTGGCGCGGGTCGCCGAGCGCGTAACGCAGCTTCGGGGCGTAGCTCATCGGCTTGCCGGCCTTGCGCGGCGCCAGGGTCGCCAGGCGCACCTGGCTGCGCGCCGGGACCACCCAGCGAATCGGCCCGTCGGGCACCCCAACGGCATTGCGCGGGTTGCGGATCCGCAACTCGACCTCGACCGGCGCGTAGAGGTCGTTGCGCACCTGCAGGGTCTCGCCACCCGCGTGCTTCTTCGTCTCCAGCTTCACTTCCCGTTCCAGGTGCTCGACCATCCGGTCGCGGAAGACGAACACCTGCGCCCCGGCCACGGCGCGGTCGGAGTAGGTCACCACGCCATTGGCGTCGGTGTACTTGTAGATGGTCAGGGCCGCAGCCGGAGCTGCCGCGGCGAACAGGCCACAGAGAAGGAGAAGGCGCCCTAGCATGACTGCACGGATCGTGTCGTTCTGGTTATCCCGAATCGGCAAGACTAGCAGCGCTTTATTGCCAGGGCGAGACGACAGCGAGCGGGCTGTGAACGGATCGTCGGGAAAAAACCGCTCAGGCGCCGGGAACGTAGTGCTTCTGGGTACTTCCGCGGGCGATCAGGCGCGACAGGTAGTCGAGCTTCTGCGGGTCGCGGTCGACGAAACGCAGGGTCAACAGCAGCCAATCGCTATCCGGCTTCGGCTCCAGCGCGGCGATGGCGTGCAGGTAGCCGTTCAGGCGCGCCACGTCGCTGTTTTCCTCGAGGTCCAGCACCGCGCTTTCCAGCACCTGCGGCAACGGGTCGGCGCGCTTCACCACCAGTTGCGCTTCCTTCAGACTGACCGCCTTGATCACGCAGGGCATGCTGCTCTGCGGCAGGCGCAATTGCGCCTGCCCCAGCGGGTTGCCGCTGCCGGCGGGACGCGCGCTGGCCTGGGGAGCCGAAGCCGGCTTCGGCGCGGGGGCCGGTTTTGCCGGACTGGCGGCGGGCTTGATCACCTCGGCGCGACCACCGGTCAGGGCGGCCAGCGAATCGTTGGCCATGCCGCTGGCGATCTCCCGGCGCGGCGCGTGGGCCGCCAGGGCTTCCAGCTTGCCGCTGCGGCTCAGGGCCTTCTTGATCTTGGCCACCAGTTGGTCATTGGAGAATGGCTTGCCGATGTAGTCCGACACCCCGGCCTGGATCGCCTGGACCACGTTCTCCTTGTCGCCGCGACTGGTGACCATGATGAACGGGGTAGTCTTGAGGTTTTCCTGGGCACGGCACCAGGTCAGCAGTTCGAGGCCGGACATCTCCGGCATCTCCCAATCGCAGAGGATCAGGTCGACGTTCTGCCGACTGAGCAGTTGCTGGGCCTTGCGGCCGTTCACGGCCTCCTCGATATGAAGGCCGGGGAAGTTGTCGCGCAACCCTTTCTTCATCAGATCTCGGATGAAGGGGGCGTCATCCACCACTAGCGCGCTGACTTTGCTCATCGACTTCTCCTGGACAGGTCCGCCTAGGATAGCCTCCCCTGCTGGCAGGATGCCAAGCCTTGCTGCAGTCGCGCGAAGAAACAAGGCTCCAGGTCAAGGGAGCCTTGCCTGCGGAAGATCACTCGCCGCGGTTGTTCTCGACCTCTTCCTTCATGCGGGTCAGGCCGATGTGGCGAACGTCGGTGCCGCGAACCAGGTAGATCACCAGCTCGGCGATGTTGCGCGCATGGTCGCCGATGCGCTCCAGCGAGCGCAGGGCCCAGATGATGTTGAGCACGCGGGATATCGCCCGCGGGTCTTCCATCATGTAGGTGACCAGCTCGCGCAGGGCGGTCTTGTACTCGCGATCGACGGTCTTGTCGTACTGCGCCACGGACAGCGCCAGGTCGGCATCGAAGCGGGCGAAGGCGTCCAGTGCCTCCTGCACCATCTTCTGTACCTGGCTGCCGATGTGCCGAACCTCGACGTAGCCGCGCGGCGACTCGCCTTCCTCGCACAGCTGGATGGCGCGGCGGGCGACCTTGGAGGCCTCGTCGCCGATCCGCTCGAGGTCGATCACCGACTTCGAGATGCTGATGATCAGGCGCAGGTCGGAGGCCGCCGGCTGACGCCGGGCGAGGATACGCACGCACTCCTCGTCGATGTTGCGCTCCATCTGGTTGATCTGGTCGTCGATCTCGCGGACCTGCTGGGCGAGGCCGGAGTCGGCGTCGATCAGCGCGTTGACCGCGTCGTTGACCTGCTTTTCCACCAGCCCGCCCATGGCCAGGAGGTGGCTGCGCACATCCTCCAGCTCGGCGTTGAACTGCTGGGAGATGTGATGGGTGAGACTGTCTTTGTTGATCATGTGGGGAATCCTTCTGGAGCCGCTGCGACCGGTGACATCAACGAGCTACGGAGAGCGCCGGAGGCAGCGGTATCGCCGCGCCTCCGGACGCGCCGCTAGCCGTAGCGGCCGGTGATGTAGTCTTCGGTCTGCTTCTTCGCCGGGTTGGTGAACAGCGTATCGGTGTCGCCGAACTCGATCAGCTTGCCCATGTACATGAACGCCGTATAGTCGGAAACCCGCGCGGCCTGCTGCATGTTGTGGGTAACGATGACGATGGTGAACTTCGACTTCAACTCGTAGATCAGCTCTTCGATCTTCAGCGTGGAGATCGGGTCCAGCGCCGAGCACGGCTCGTCGAGCAGCAGCACTTCCGGTTCCACCGCGATGGTCCGGGCGATCACCAGGCGCTGCTGCTGGCCGCCGGACAGGCCGAGGGCGGACTCGTGCAGGCGATCCTTCACCTCCTCCCACAGCGCAGCCCCCTTCAGCGCCCACTCGACGGCCTCGTCAAGTACGCGCTTCTTGTTGATGCCCTGGATACGCAGGCCGTAGACCACGTTCTCGTAGATGCTCTTGGGGAACGGGTTGGGCTTCTGGAACACCATGCCGACGCGCCGGCGCAGCTCGGCGACGTCGACGCCCTTGGCGAAGATGTTGTGGCCATCGAGGCGAATCTCGCCTTCGACGCGGCAGCCATCCACCAGGTCGTTCATCCGGTTGAAGCAGCGCAGCAGGGTCGACTTGCCGCAGCCGGACGGGCCGATGAAGGCGGTCACGCGCTGCTTCGGAATGTTCATCCGGACGTCGAACAGGGCCTGCTTGGCGCCGTAGAACAGGTTCAGCCCGGGCACTTCCAGTTCGACACTTTCGGAAGCCAGGTCGAGGCTCTGGCGGTCGCGGCCGAGCGCATCGAAGTTGATGCCGTGGCTGGCGGTCTCGTTTTGCATGGGAAGCTCCCTCAATCAGTTTTCCAGGGCCTTGTACTTCTCGCGCAGGCGATTGCGGATCGCGATGGCGGAGAAGTTCAGCAGGGCGATCACCACGACCAGCAGCAACGCCGTAGCGTATACCAGCGGCCGTGCGGCCTCGACGTTGGGGCTCTGGAAACCGACGTCGTAGATATGGAAACCGAGGTGCATGATCTTCTGGTCGAGATGCACGTACGGATAGTTACCGTCGACCGGCAGCGACGGTGCCAGTTTCACCACGCCGACCAGCATCAGCGGCGCCACTTCGCCGGCGGCACGGGCCACGGCGAGGATCAGGCCGGTCATCATCGCCGGGCTGGCCATCGGCAGGACGATCTTCCACAGCGTTTCCGCCTTGGTCGCGCCGAGCGCCAGGGAGCCTTCGCGGACCGCGCGCGGAATCCGCGCCAGGCCTTCCTCGGTGGCGACGATCACCACCGGCACGGCGAGGATCGCCAGGGTCAGCGAGGCCCAGAACAGCCCGGGGGTACCGAAGGTCGGCGCCGGCAGGGCCTCGGGGAAGAACAGCCGGTCGATGGAACCGCCCAGCACGTAGACGAAGAAACCCAGGCCGAACACGCCGTAGACGATCGCCGGTACGCCGGCGAGGTTGTTCACGGCGATGCGGATCACCCGGGTCAGCGGCCCCTGCTTGGCGTACTCGCGCAGGTAGACCGCAGCGATCACGCCGAACGGGGTGACGATCAGCGCCATCACCAGGGTCATCATCACGGTGCCGAAGATCGCCGGGAAGATACCGCCCTCGGTATTGGCCTCGCGCGGATCGTCGCTGAGGAACTCCCAGAGCTTCTTGAAGTACACCGTCATCTTGGTGCCCAGGCCCATGGCGTTGGGCTGGTAGGCATGCACCAGCTTGCCAAGGGTGATTTCGCTCTCGCGGCCGCTGGCGTCGCGCATTACCACGCTGTCGCGGTTGAACTCCTGGTGCAGGCCGTTGAGCTGCTCTTCCAGGACCTTGTAGCGCGCCTGCAACTCGCTGCGCTCGGCGGCCAGGTCGGCCTGGGCGGCGGCGTCCAGCTTGCCGTCCAACTGCAACTTGCGCTCTTTCAGGCGCAGGCGCTCGAGACCGTGGTTGATCCCGCCGATGTCGCCCTTCTCCAGCTTGTAGAGCTTGGCGTAGAGGTCATCCACCCGCTGCATGCGCTTCTGCAGTTCGCCTACCGCGGCGTCGCCTTCGGCGACCACCTGGCCGTTCTCCTTGACGCTCAGCAGGTAGCCGTAGAAGTTGCCCCACTCGCGGCGTTCGAGAACCATCAGCGCTTCGGGACGCTTGATGTCCTGCAGCCACTCGCCGACGACCCAGGAGAAATCGCTGCCGTAAAGCTCGCGGTTGCCCAGCTTGAGCAGCTCGCGGGTCATGAATTCGGGGCCGGCCTCCGGGACCGGCATGCCGGCGCTGCGCAGGCGCGCGCGCGGTACTTCCTCGGCCTGGACCACCTCGCCGATCACGGTCTTGGCGGCTTCGCCAGGGATCTGGTAAGTCGCCTCGATGACGTTCGCCGGCCAGAAGTGGCCGAGGCCGCGTACCGCGATCACCGCCAGCAGGCCGATGGTCATGATCACCGCGATCGACACCGCGCCGGCGTTCATCCACACCCAGGGCGAGCCGCTGCCGAACCAGGCTTTGACGGTTTCCTGTTTCTGTTTCACAGAGCTATACCTCCGCCGCTTACAACGACGCGTATTTCTTGCGCAGACGCTGACGGATCAGCTCTGCCAGGGTGTTCATCACGAAGGTGAACGTCAGCAGTACCAGCGCCGAGAGGAACAGCACGCGGTAGTGGCTGCCGCCGACCTCCGACTCGGGCATCTCCACCGCGACGTTGGCCGCCAGGGTGCGCATCCCCTCGAAGATATTCACTTCCATCACCGGGGTATTGCCGGTCGCCATCAGCACGATCATGGTCTCGCCGACGGCGCGGCCCATGCCGATCATCAGCGCCGAGAAGATGCCTGGACTGGCGGTCAGGATCACCACGCGGGTCAGCGTCTGCCAGGGCGTGGCGCCCAGTGCCAGGGAGCCGTAGGTGAGGCTGCGCGGCACGCTGAAGATGGCGTCCTCGGCGATCGAGAAGATATTCGGGATCACCGCGAAGCCCATTGCCAGCCCGACGATCAGGGCATTGCGCTGGTCGTAGGTGATGCCCAGGTCGTGGCTCAGCCAGAGGCGCATGTCGCCTCCGAAGAAGGTGGTCTCCAGGTGCGGGCTCAGCCACAGGGCGAAGGCGCCGACGGCAAGCACCACCGGGATCAGCAGCGCGGCTTCCCAGCCGGCCGGCAGGCTCAGACGGATACGCTCGGGCAGGCGGCTCCAGAGCAGGCCGGCAAGAAGGATGCCCAGCGGCGTCAGCAACAGCAGGCTGAACACACCCGGCAGGTGGCCTTCGACGTAGGGCGCCAGGAACAGGCCGGCGAAGAAGCCGAGGATCACCGTCGGCAGCGCCTCCATCAGCTCGATCACCGGCTTGACCTTGCGGCGCATCGCCGGAGCCATGAAATAGGCGGTGTAGACGGCGGCCGCGATGGCCAGCGGAGCTGCCAGGATCATCGCGTAGAAGGCGGCCTTGAGCGTGCCGAAGGTCAGCGGCGAGAGGCTCAGCTTCGGTTCGAAGTCGGTGGTCGCGGCGGTGGACTGCCAGACGTAGGCCGGCTTGTCGTAGCTCTCGTACCAGACCTTGCCCCAGAGCGCGCTCCAGGAGATTTCCGGGTGCGGGTTGCTCAGGGCGAAGCGGTGGATCTTGCCACCCTGCTCCAGCAGCAGGCGGTTGGCCCGCGGCGACAGGGTGATGACCCCGGAAGAGTCGGCGACCGGCTGGACCAGCAGGGTACGGTGCGCGGTGCTGTGGAAGACGCCGAGGTTGCCCTTCTCGTCCAAGGCGATGAAGCCCTTGCGCCGTTGTTCCGGAGCGATGGCGCTGATCGGCGCGCCATCCAGGTTGAAGTCGCGAACGTGCGACAGGCGCGGTTCGCCGTCGGTATCGCGAGCCATGAACCACTGGGCGATGCCACCCTTGGAGTCGCCCACCAGCAGCGAGATGCCGCCCAGCAGCTGGGTGCTCGCGGTGACCTCGGCGTTGGGGTCTTCCAGCAGCTTGTAGCGACCGTTCAACTGGCGGCTGTGCAGGTCGAACACATCGGCGGTGGCACGTCCGTTGATCACGTACAGCCACTGCTTGCGCGGGTCGAGGTAGATGGCTTTCACCGGTTCGGCGATCTGCGGGAGTTCGATGCGCTCCTCGTCCAGCGTGCTTTCGCCGGTCAGCATGTTCTCTTCCCGAGTCATGCTCAACAGCAGCAGTTGCTTGTCGACGGAGCCAGCCAGCAGCAGGCTGTCGTCGCCGGCATTGATGCTCACATGCTCCAGCGGGCGGCCCTGCGGATCGAGACCGATCGGGGTCTCGCCGTAGGGGAAGGCGATCTCCGGGGTGATGGTCTTCTTGTTGTCCGGGTAGGTGACCTTGTAGGTGTGCTGGAACACCAGCACCTGTCCGTTGGACAGGCCCAGGGCGACCGTCGGGCTGCCCGGCTGGTCCTGGGCGATCGAGCGGATCTCGCTGCCCGCCGGAAGCGGCAGAGCGACACGCTTCAGTTCGACACCGGTCTTGGCGTTGAAGAAGAGAATCTCGCCCTGGCCGCCGACGCGCATGGCCACCTGGTTCTGCTCCTCGATGCTGAGCAGCAGGGGCACCTGCGCCTGCTGCATCCAGGCCGGAGTCAGCGCTTCGCGGGTCTCCAGGTCGGCGCCGCGGAACAGGGGGAGCACGACGTAGGCCAGGTAGAAGAAGATCAGGGTGATTGCCGCCAGCACGGCCAGGCCGCCGACCAGCACGTACCAGCGGGTCAGGCGGTCCTTGAGGGCACGGATGCGGCGCTTGCGTTGCAGGGCTGGCGTATTGAAGTCAATCCGCTCGGGAGCAAGGGAGGAGTTCATCGGGGAGTTGGCCATGTCGTTCATGGGGTGACACCCTAAAGGCTCTGTATGACAGACAGATGACAGCAACATGACGCAACAAAGCCCGCCAGCAGAGCCTCGCTGGCGGGAAAGGCCGGCGGATCCTAGCGCCCGCCGGCAGAGCCTTCATGCCTGGACGGCCCATCGCTGGGCCATCCGCTCAAGTCACTGGATTACAGGCCCAGTTCCTTGATCGCCTTCTCGGCCACCTTGGCCGGCAGCGGGATGTAGCCGTCCTTGACCACGACCTGCTGGCCGGTCTTGGACAGGACCAGCTTGAGGAACTGAGCCTCCAGCGGGTCCAGCGGCTTGTTCGGCGCCTTGTTCACGTAGACGTAGAGGAAGCGCGACAGCGGGTAGGTGCCGTTCAGGGCGTTCTGCTCGTTGTCCTCGACGAAGGCAGCGCCTTCCTTCTTGGCCAGGGCCACGGTCTTCACGCTGGCGGTCTTGTAGCCGATACCGGAGTAGCCGATGCCGTTCAGCGACTGGCTGACCGACTGCACCACGGAAGCCGAACCCGGCTGCTCGTTGACGTTCGGACGGAAGTCGCCTTTGCACAGGGCTTCTTCCTTGAAGTAGCCGTAGGTGCCGGAAACCGAGTTGCGGCCGAACAGTTGCACCGGCTTCTTCGCCCAGTCACCGGTCAGGCCCAGGTCGCCCCAGGTCTTCACGTCCTGCTTGCTGCCGCACAGGCGGGTAGCGGAGAAGATCGCATCGACCTGCTGCATGGTCAGGCCTTTGATCGGGTTGTCCTTGTGCACGAAGATCGCCAGGGCGTCGACAGCGACCGGGACGGCGGTCGGCTTATAGCCGTACTTCTGCTCGAAAGCCTGCAGCTCGACGTCCTTCATCTTGCGGCTCATCGGGCCCAGGTTGGCGGTGCCTTCGGTCAGGGCCGGCGGCGCGGTGGAAGAACCGGCAGCCTGGATCTGGATGTTCACGTTCGGATAGAGGCGCTTGTACTCCTCGGCCCACATGGTCATCAGGTTGGCCAGAGTGTCGGAGCCGACGCTCGACAGGTTGCCCGACACACCGCTGGCTTTCTGATATTCCGGCAGCGCCGGGTCGATCGCGGCTACCGCGGAAGCGGCGCCTACGCCTGCGGCGACGAACGTCAGGGCCGCCATCAAACGCTTGAGTTTCATGCCTTGCTCCTTGGACAGGATGGGGTTGGATGGAACGGGGGCCAGTATCGTCAGGCCGCATGAAGACTCTATGAAAGGAATGTGACAGTTGGATGAAATGCCATCAGCCTTCCGACATTTTTCCGCAAGCCTGGGGAGAAGCCCTGCCACACCCCTAAAAGCCTGGAAACACAAGGGCTCCAGCCTTTCACGGAGGGGCCGGGGAGGCCCTCTGGAGCGCGTTTTCGATCCGCCTGGGGGAGGTAGCCGTCCATCCGTTTCATGCAGGATGGGTAGTTTCCAGGGCAATTGTGACAGTCGCCGCCGGCATTCGCAGTCGAGAAAAGAAGCGAGGAAGCACGCCTTTTTCCGCGCGCAAAAGCAAAACCCCCGGTCATCGCTGACCAGGGGTTTTGGGATAGGAGCTTGACGATGACCTACTCTCACATGGGGAGACCCCACACTACCATCGGCGATGCGTCGTTTCACTTCTGAGTTCGGGAAGGGATCAGGTGGTTCCAACGCTCTATGATCGTCAAGCAATTCGGTTGGATATCCGTTCGCTTGGGCTTACGTCTATCCGGATTCAGGTATGTGATTTCAAGGTGTTTTGCGGTTCATGCGAACTTTCGGTTCGTCGACTTCACCTTACAACACACAATCATCAGATTGTTTGGGTGTTATATGGTCAAGCCTCACGGGCAATTAGTACTGGTTAGCTCAACGCCTCACAACGCTTACACACCCAGCCTATCAACGTCGTAGTCTTCGACGGCCCTTCAGGGGAATCAAGTTCCCAGTGAGATCTCATCTTGAGGCAAGTTTCCCGCTTAGATGCTTTCAGCGGTTATCTTTTCCGAACATAGCTACCCGGCAATGCCACTGGCGTGACAACCGGAACACCAGAGGTTCGTCCACTCCGGTCCTCTCGTACTAGGAGCAGCCCCTCTCAAATCTCAAACGTCCACGGCAGATAGGGACCGAACTGTCTCACGACGTTCTAAACCCAGCTCGCGTACCACTTTAAATGGCGAACAGCCATACCCTTGGGACCGGCTTCAGCCCCAGGATGTGATGAGCCGACATCGAGGTGCCAAACACCGCCGTCGATATGAACTCTTGGGCGGTATCAGCCTGTTATCCCCGGAGTACCTTTTATCCGTTGAGCGATGGCCCTTCCATACAGAACCACCGGATCACTAAGACCTACTTTCGTACCTGCTCGACGTGTCTGTCTCGCAGTCAAGCGCGCTTTTGCCTTTATACTCTGCGACCGATTTCCGACCGGTCTGAGCGCACCTTCGTACTCCTCCGTTACTCTTTAGGAGGAGACCGCCCCAGTCAAACTGCCCACCATACACTGTCCTCGATCCGGATCACGGACCAGAGTTAGAACCTCAAGCATGCCAGGGTGGTATTTCAAGGATGGCTCCACGCGAACTGGCGTCCACGCTTCAAAGCCTCCCACCTATCCTACACAAGCAGGCTCAAAGTCCAGTGCAAAGCTACAGTAAAGGTTCACGGGGTCTTTCCGTCTAGCCGCGGATACACTGCATCTTCACAGCGATTTCAATTTCACTGAGTCTCGGGTGGAGACAGCGCCGCCATCGTTACGCCATTCGTGCAGGTCGGAACTTACCCGACAAGGAATTTCGCTACCTTAGGACCGTTATAGTTACGGCCGCCGTTTACCGGGGCTTCGATCAAGAGCTTCGCTTGCGCTAACCCCATCAATTAACCTTCCGGCACCGGGCAGGCGTCACACCCTATACGTCCACTTTCGTGTTTGCAGAGTGCTGTGTTTTTAATAAACAGTCGCAGCGGCCTGGTATCTTCGACCAGCCAGGGCTTACGGAGTAAATCCTTCACCCTAGCCGGCGCACCTTCTCCCGAAGTTACGGTGCCATTTTGCCTAGTTCCTTCACCCGAGTTCTCTCAAGCGCCTTGGTATTCTCTACCCGACCACCTGTGTCGGTTTGGGGTACGGTTCCTGGTTACCTGAAGCTTAGAAGCTTTTCTTGGAAGCATGGCATCAACCACTTCGTCATCTAAAAGACGACTCGTCATCAGCTCTCGGCCTTGAAACCCCGGATTTACCTAAGATTTCAGCCTACCACCTTAAACTTGGACAACCAACGCCAAGCTGGCCTAGCCTTCTCCGTCCCTCCATCGCAGTAACCAGAAGTACAGGAATATTAACCTGTTTCCCATCGACTACGCTTTTCAGCCTCGCCTTAGGAACCGACTAACCCTGCGTCGATTAACGTTGCGCAGGAACCCTTGGTCTTTCGGCGTGGGTGTTTTTCACACCCATTGTCGTTACTCATGTCAGCATTCGCACTTCTGATACCTCCAGCAAGCTTCTCAACTCACCTTCACAGGCTTACAGAACGCTCCTCTACCGCGTCACTTACGTGACACCCGCAGCTTCGGTGTG
>NZ_CM148566.1:2227500-6444380 GCF_056110345.1 Pseudomonas sp. TZ252
GCTCAGTAGTTTTGGATGCAGTTCCCAGGTTGAGCCCGGGGATTTCACATCCAACTTGCTGAACCACCTACGCGCGCTTTACGCCCAGTAATTCCGATTAACGCTTGCACCCTTCGTATTACCGCGGCTGCTGGCACGAAGTTAGCCGGTGCTTATTCTGTTGGTAACGTCAAAACAGCAAGGTATTAACTTACTGCCCTTCCTCCCAACTTAAAGTGCTTTACAATCCGAAGACCTTCTTCACACACGCGGCATGGCTGGATCAGGCTTTCGCCCATTGTCCAATATTCCCCACTGCTGCCTCCCGTAGGAGTCTGGACCGTGTCTCAGTTCCAGTGTGACTGATCATCCTCTCAGACCAGTTACGGATCGTCGCCTTGGTAGGCCTTTACCCCACCAACTAGCTAATCCGACCTAGGCTCATCTGATAGCGTGAGGTCCGAAGATCCCCCACTTTCTCCCTCAGGACGTATGCGGTATTAGCGCCCGTTTCCGGACGTTATCCCCCACTACCAGGCAGATTCCTAGGCATTACTCACCCGTCCGCCGCTGAATCCAGGAGCAAGCTCCCTTCATCCGCTCGACTTGCATGTGTTAGGCCTGCCGCCAGCGTTCAATCTGAGCCATGATCAAACTCTTCAGTTCAATACTGCTTGGGTTTTGAGAAAACCCTAAACTTGGCTCAGCAATCGCATTCTCTTAAAAAGAGATAAAACTCTCGAATTCACGAGTGTTACTTGCGTTGCTGATAATCTTGCGATCACCAGTCTTACATCACAAGCACCCACACGAATTGCTTGATTCGACTTGTTAAAGAGCAGTTGGTCAAGGCTTTCGTCTCAACCGAGGCCGCGCATTCTACAGCAACCTCTCGTTCCGTCAAGCGTTATTTTCGAAAATTTTCTTTTCTACTCAACCGCTTGCGCCGACCTTCAAACTATCTTCCGATCAGCGGGAGGCGCATTCTACAGCGTTCAAATTCGCTGTCAAGCACCTCGATGAAGCTTCATTTCGAACCCCTTTCGGGACCGAACCGCTGCGGCGAACAACCTGCCGGAGCGCTTCACCACCCCTGGGAGAGAATCCATAAATCCTTGATTTTCAAGCATTTACTCTTCGTCATCGCCGGGAGTGGTGCGCATTATAGGGAGATAGAAACTGGCGTCAACGATTATTTCAAAAATAATTCAAATAACCGCCGGAAGCGCTTTCAGCCCACCGAAACCGCCTCGCCAGCCGGCTTTTTCTGCGCCAGCAGGTAGAGCCCGACGAGGAAGCCGACCAGGCACAGAGTGACCACGTAGTAAGCCGGCCCCATCGGGCTCTGCTTGAGCAGCAGGGCCACCGCCATCGGCGTCAGCCCACCGAAGATGGCGTAGGCCAGGTTGTAGGAAAAGGACAGGCCGGAGAAACGCACAACCGGTGGGAACGCATTGACCATCACGTAGGGAACGGCGCCGACGATGCCGACGAAGAAGCCGGTCAGTGCATATAAAGGAAAGAGCCAGTCCGGGTGGGCCTTGAGGTTGCCGTAGAAGCTCCAGGACACCAGCGCCAGCAGCACGCTACCGGCAACGAAAGTCAGCCCTGCGCCGTAACGATCCGCCATGCGCCCGGCGACGATGCAGCCAAGGGTCAGGCAGACGATCGCCAGGCTGTTGGCCTTGAGCGCCGTGGCGGCATCGAAGCCGTATACGCTCTGCAGCACGGTAGGGGTCATCAGGATGACCACCACGATCGCGGCCGACAGCACCCAGGTCAGCAGCATCGACACCAGGACGGCGCCACGATGATCGCGGACCACCGCTTTCAACGGCACTTCCTCTGCCAGCGCCTTGCGCTGCTGCAGCTCGGCGAATACCGGCGTCTCGTGCAGCCAGCGGCGCAGGTAGACCGAGAACAGGCCGAACACCCCGCCGAGCAGGAAGGGAATCCGCCAGGCGTAGTCCTGCACCTCTGTCGCGCTATAGAAGCTATTGATCGCAGTAGCCACCAGCGAGCCCAGCAGGATGCCCGCCGTCAGGCCGGAAGTCAGCGTCCCGCAGGCATAACCGACATGCCGTGCCGGTACATGCTCGGCGACGAAGACCCAAGCCCCCGGCACCTCCCCGCCAATCGCGGCGCCCTGGATCACCCTCAGCAGGAGCAGCGCCAGGGGCGCCCAGATGCCGATCTGCGCGTAGGTCGGAAGCAGGCCCATGATCAGGGTCGGCACCGCCATCATGAAGATGCTCAGGGTGAACATGCGCTTGCGCCCGAGCAGGTCGCCGAAGTGGGCCATGATCACGCCGCCCAGCGGCCGCGCCAGGTAGCCGGCGGCGAACAGGCCGAAGGTTTGCAGCTGACGCAGCCATTCCGGCATGTCCGCCGGGAAGAACAGCTTGCCGACCACGGTGGCGAAGAACACGAAGATGATGAAGTCGTAGAACTCCAGCGCTCCACCCAGGGCGGAGAGGGACAGGGTCTTGTAGTCGCTGCGGGTCAATGGACGCTGGGCCGGCGCCTCGGGAGCATTCGCGGATGGCATGTCGGGATTGTTCTCTTTATTCGTTCAGCAAGCATGAGCGGGGTTCGACCGGCAGGCGTGTCGACCTGCGACCCGGGGACGCAGGAGCGAAACCATAGCAAATCGACGAATGTCCACACAGTCGGTCGAAGAGAGAACCGGGCGGTCGTCGGCTGCCCTACTCCTCTATATAATGCCCGGGCGCCTCTGAAAGCTGTCCCAAGACCTTGCACCGGCAGGCGTTTTGGGAGAGTTTTCCCCTAAACCGCGCTTGAACAAGAAATCCGGGGGGCACGAGGCCCTTACCTATGATCGAGCTTGAACAAGAAGACCCCATTCCCCAGGGAGACCTGGCCTTGCAGATTACCGCGCTGCCGCGCGAAACCAACGGTTTCGGCGATATCTACGGCGGTTGGCTGGTATCCCAGATGGACCTGGCGGGAACCGCCATGGCCAGCAAGATCGCCGGCGGCCGTATCGCCACCGTCGCCATCGACCGCATGGCCTTCATGGTGCCGGTCGCGGTAGGTGCCCAGCTTTCCTTCTATACCCAGACCCTGGAAGTCGGCCGCAGCTCGATCCGCATGCTGGTCGAGGTGTGGAGCGACGACCCGCTGTCCAGCGAATGGCGCAAAGTCACCGAGGCGGTGTTCGTGTTCGTCGCCATCGATGGCAGCGGGCGCACCCGCCCGGTCCCGCCACGCCGGGGCTAGACGCAGGAACGCCGGCTATCGCCGGCGTTCTTGTTTGCGCGTTCCTCAGGCCCGCACGGGGTTGCCGCGTACCGGCGCATCCCCGGCCACGTAGTACTTCGCCGTGCTGCGCGGCAGCGGCTGGCGACCGCGGATCCTGTCGGCGATCTTCTCGGCCATCATGATGGTGGTGGCATTGAGGTTGCCGGTGATGATCAGCGGCATGATCGACGCATCCACCACTCGCAGTCCTTCCATGCCATGGACCCGTCCCTGGCCATCGACCACCGCCATGTCGTCGCTGCCCATCTTGCACGAGCAGGATGGGTGGAAAGCGGTCTCAGCATGGTTGCGGATGAACTCGTCGAGTTCGGCGTCCGACTGCACGCTCACCCCAGGGCTCAACTCGCGGCCCCGATAGGGGTCCAGCGCCGGCTGGTTCATGATCTCGCGGGTCAGCCGGATGCCGTCGCGGAACTCCTGCCAGTCCTGCTCGTGGGACATGTAGTTGAACAGGATGCTCGGATGCTGGCGCGGGTCCCTGGACTTCAGGTGGATGCGCCCGCGGCTCGGCGAGCGCATCGAGCCCATGTGCGCCTGGAAGCCGTGCTCCTGCACGCCCTTGCTGCCGTTGTAGTTGATCGCCACCGGGAGGAAATGGAACTGGATGTTCGGCCATTCGAACGCTTCGCGGGTTCGGATGAAGCCGCCAGCCTCGAACTGGTTGCTGGCGCCGAGGCCCTTGCCGAGGAACAGCCACTGGGCACCGATGGCAGGCTGGTTCCACCATTTGGTCGCCGGGTAGATCGACACCGGCTGCTTGCAGGCGTACTGCAGGTAGAGTTCCAGGTGATCCTGCAGGTTGGCGCCGACGCCCGGCAGGTCATGCACCACCGGGATGTCCAGGTCGCGCAGCAGGGCCGCCGGGCCGACGCCGGAGCGTTGCAGCAATTGCGGCGAGGCGATCGCGCCGCTACACACCAATACTTCGCGGCGGGCGTGGGCGGTGACCGGGTTGTCGCCGTTGCCCACCAGGTAGGAGACGCCGATGGCGCGCTTGCCGCTGAACAGGATGCGGTCGCTCAGGGCGTGGGTGACGATGGTCAGGTTGGGCCGGCCGCGGGCCTGGTCCAAGTAGCCGCGCCCGGTGGCGGCGCGACGGCCCTCCGGGGTGACGGTCCGGTCCATGGGGCCGAAACCTTCCTGCTGGTAGCCGTTGAGGTCATCGGTTCGCGGGTAGCCGGCCTGCACGCCGGCCTCGACCATCGCATGGAACAGTGGGTTGTTGCCGGCCTTCGGCGTGGTCACGCTGACCGGGCCGTCGCCGCCATGGTAGTCGTTGGGACCGATGTCCCGGGTTTCCGCCTTGCGGAAGTACGGCAGGCAGTCGAGGTAGCTCCAGTCCTCGAGGCCCGGCTCCTTGGCCCAGCCGTCGAAGTCCAGGGCGTTGCCGCGGATGTAGCACATGCCGTTGATCAGCGAGGAGCCGCCCAGGCCCTTGCCGCGACCGCACTCCATGCGGCGGTTGTTCATGTAGGGCTCGGGGTCGGTCTCGTAGGCCCAGTTGTAGCGCCGCCCCTGCAGCGGGAAGGCAAGGGCCGCCGGCATCTGGGTGCGGAAGTCGAAGCGGTAGTCGGGACCGCCGGCTTCGAGCAGCAGGACGCTGACGTCGGCATCTTCGGTGAGGCGGGTAGCGAGTACGTTACCGGCAGAGCCGGCTCCGATGATGATGTAGTCGAATTCCTGGGACATGCAGGCCTTCCTCTTTTCTCGGCATGACACCGGCCGCGACGCTGGCGCGCCGGTGTCTGGAAGTTCGGAATGGCCGGTGTCAGGGAGCGTTGCCTGGGACCGGCCTGGTTAGGGGTTCGAGCGCTGCGTCGAGGCTCAGAACACCGAGGCGTAGTCGCCCAGCTCCACTTGCACGGACTTGATGCGAGTGTAATGAGCCAGGGTGGTGAGACCGTTCTCGCGACCGACACCGGATTGCTTGTAACCGCCGACCGGCATTTCCGCCGGCGACTCGCCCCAGGTATTGATCCAGCAGATGCCGGCTTCCAGGCGATGGATGGCGCGGTGGGCGCGGGCCAGGTCCTGGGTCACGACGCCGGCGGCGAGGCCGTACTCGGTATCGTTGGCGCGGCGGATCGCCTCGTCTTCGTCGTCATAGACCAGGATGCTCATCACCGGGCCGAAGATTTCCTCGCGGACGATGGTCATGTCGTCGCGGCAATCGGTGAACACGGTCGGCGCGACGTAGGCGCCTTTGCCGAACGCTCCATCGGTCACACGCTCGCCGCCGCACAGCAGGCGAGCCTTCTGCGCCTTGCCGGACTCGATGTAGCCGAGCACGCTTTCCATGTGCGGGAAGCTGACCAGCGGGCCGAAGTTGGTGTTCTCGTCCTGCGGGTCGCCGAGACGGATGCGCTGCACGCGCTCCAGTACCTTGGCTTCGAAGCGAGCCTGCTGGGAACGGTGGATGAACACCCGGGTGCCGTTGGTGCAGACCTGGCCGGAGCTGAAGAAGTTGGCCATGACGGCGATGTCGGCGGCGCGGTCGAGGTCTGCGTCGGGGAAGATGATCAGCGGGGACTTGCCGCCCAGCTCCATGGTCACTTCCTTCAGCGACGAGCTGGAAGCGCTGGCCATGACTTTCTTGCCGGTGGAGGTGCCACCGGTGAAGGAGATCTTCTCGATCAGCGGGTGCTCGGTCAGCCACTGGCCGACTTCGCGTCCGCTGCCGGTGAGCACGTTGAACACGCCGTCCGGCACGCCGGCCTCGGTGTAGATCTCGGCCAGCTTGAGGGCCGTCAGCGGGGTGACTTCGCTGGGCTTGAAGATCATCGCGTTGCCGGCAGCGAGGGCCGGGGCGGATTTCCACAGGGCGATCTGCACCGGGTAGTTCCAGGCGCCAATGCCGGCGACCACGCCCAGCGGCTCGCGGCGGGTGTAGACGAAACTGGTTTCGCGCAGGGGAATCTGCTCGCCTTCGATGGCCGGGACCAGGCCGGCGTAGTACTCGAGCACGTCGGCGCCGGTGACGATGTCCACCGAGCGGGTTTCCGCCAGCGGCTTGCCGGTATCCAGGGTTTCCAGGGCGGCCAGTTCGTCGTTGCGCTCGCGGAGGATGTCGACGGCGCGACGGAGAATGCGCGAGCGCTGCATGGCGGTCATCGCCGCCCACACCTTCTGCCCCTCGACGGCGCTCTGCACGGCCCGCTCGACGTCTTCCCTGGAAGCCCGCTGGACCTTGGCGAGCACTTCGCCGTTGGCCGGGTTGATGGTCTCGAAGGTGGCGCCACTGCTGGCCTCCACGTAGCGACCGCCAATGTAGAGCTTCTGTTCTTCGAATCGGGCCATGTTGCAGTCCTCTCTTATCGGTATCGCAGGCGCAAGGCGGCGCCGCGGGGGTTTTCGTCCCTACCCCGACTGTTTTGCCAACTGCTGGTCGAGGTAGTCGTAAGCGATGTTCAGGGCCTCGTCGGTATCGAAGGCGTCGCCGGTCAGCGCGCCACGCAACCACAGGCCGTCGATCAGGGCCGCCAGGCCGCGTGCCGCGGCGCGGGCGTCGTCCGCCGAGAGCTGGCGGCGGAACTGGTAGCACAGGTTCGAATACAGGCGATGGTCGTTGACCCGCTGCAATCGACGCAGTGCCGGCTGGTGCATGCTGGTCGCCCAGAACGCCAGCCAGGTCTTCATCGCCGGACCATTGACCTGGCTGTCGTCGAAGTTGCCTTCGACGATGGCTCGCAGGTGCGCCCTCGGACTGTCGTCGTAGAGCGCCGCGCGGCGTTCGCGTACGGCCTTGCTCAAGGCGCTGAGCAGGTGCCGCATGGTCGCTTCCAGCAAGCCGTTCTTGTCCTGGAAGTAGTGGCTGATGATGCCGTTGGAAACACCCGCCAGGCGGGCTATCAGGGCGATGCTGGCGTCTCCCATGCCGACCTGATCAACCGCCTCCAGGGTGGCGTGAATCAGTTGCGAGCGGCGGATGGGCTGCATACCGACCTTGGGCATTGCTATCTCCTCTCGTCGATGGGTGCGTGCGGGCACCGACCGACGTCATTGGTGGCCAGTCTATTTTGTTTTTATTGAACGTTCAATCAACTAAGAATAAGCTCGGCGTCCATGAGCGGCTCCCAGCCTGCGTGCAACCTGGCCCGCGCCGTTCATCACCTCGTCGCCGAAGTCCGCCAAGGATCGCAGAATCCGGGCTTCAAGTGGGGTGGCAATGCTGTGTCTGTAGTCCGCGGCCATAAGCCGCCATGCTTTCACTGCCATGGGGTCATCCTCCAATGAGTACTGCTTCGCCAATAAAAACAAACGAGCAGGTACGTCTGAATCCGATCGTGTTCTTCGGCTCGACCGCACTGATCCTGGTTCTGACCGCCGCCCTCATCCTCTATCCCGACAGCGCCGGAGCCTTGCTCGGCCGCATCCAGGAGTGGCTGTCGCACAGCTTCGGCTGGTACTACATGCTGGCCATCGGCGCCTACCTGTTCTTCGTCGCCTGGGTGGCCTTCTCGCGCTTCGGCACCCTCAAGCTCGGCGAGGAGCATGAAAAGCCGGACTTCAGCTACGGCGCCTGGGCCGGCATGCTGTTCTCCTCCGGGATCGGCATCTCGCTGCTCTACTTCGCCGCATCCGAGCCGATCGACCACCTCTACCATCCACCCGAAGGCGTTCCCGGCAGCCCTCAGGCGGCGCGCCAGGCGCTGCAACTGACCTTCCTCCACTGGGGCCTGCACGGTTGGGCGATCTATGCCCTGGTCGGCCTCGCCGTCGGTTATTTCGCCTACCGCCATCGCCAGCCGCTGGCGTTGCGCTCGGCGCTCTATCCGATCCTCGGCGAGCGCTGGGTGAAAGGCGCCGCGGGCCACGCGGTGGATTGCTTCGGCATCTTCGTCACCCTTCTCGGGCTGGTGACCAACCTGGGCATCGGCGCCTTGCAGGTGTCGTCCGGTCTCGAGTACCTGACCGGCATGCCGCACAGCAAAGGCACCCTGCTGGCGGTGATCCTGGCGATGAGCCTGGTCGCCACCCTGGCGGCGGTCTCCGGTGTCGAGAAAGGCATCCGCCGGCTGTCCAACCTGAATATCGTGCTGTTCAGCTCGCTGCTGCTGTTCGTGCTGGTCTGCGGTTCGACCCTGGAACTGCTCAACGGCTTCGTACAGAACCTCGGCGACTATCTCGACGGCCTGGTGCTGAAGACCTTCGACCTCTACGTCTACACCGGTGCCGGCGCCGGCAAGAGCGAGGAATGGCTGGGCCTGTGGACCCTGTTCTACTGGGCCTGGTGGATTTCCTGGGCGCCCTTCGTCGGTATGTTCATCGCCCGCATCTCCCGCGGTCGCAGCGTGCGCGAACTGGTCTGCGGGGTGCTGCTGATCCCGCTGGGCTTCACCCTGGCCTGGCTGTCGGTATTCGGCAACAGCGCCCTGGACCTGGTGATGAACCACGGCGCGACCGACCTGGGCAAGGCCGCGCTGGAACAGCCGTCGATGTCGATCTACCTGCTGCTGGAACACTATCCGCTGTCGAAGATCGTCATCGGCCTGTCGATCTTCGTCGGCTTCGTGCTGTTCCTCACCCCGGCGGATTCCGGCTCGGTGATGCTGGCCAATCTCTCGCGCAGCGGCGGCGAGCTGGACGAGGACGCGCCGAACTGGCTGCGTATCCTCTGGTCGGCCGTCGTCACGCTAGTCACCATCGGCCTGCTGTTCGCCGGCAACTTCACGGCGATGCAAACCGTCGTGGTGCTCGCCGGGCTGCCGTTCTCGGCGGTGCTGATCCTGTTCATGTTCGGCCTGCACAAGGCCATGCGCGCCGACTACGAGGCCCAGGTCGGCGACCGCCGCACCTACCAGCCGGTGCCGGCGCCAACCCAGCCCCAGACCTGAACCCGGCGCCGCTAGGGCGCCCTCGCCAATCAGGTGCGTACTTGGCCCGGCGTTTCGCCGGGCCTTTCTTTTCTGCCACCCGGCGCCCGGCGCATGCCGCAGGAACCGACGCGCAGGAGTGTGGGACAGGAAGAGCAGGCGGAAAAAGCGCGGAGGGTAAACGCGAATGCCCGGCAGCGCCGGGCATTCGCAGCGGCCCCGAGCGGGCCGAGGGGGATCAGCCGAGGTTCTTGCCCAGCAACGCGTGATACAGCTCGCTGTCGCCGAGCACCCCGACCACCCTGTCCTGCTCCTGAAGGACCAGCTTGTGGCCGGTCTGGTAGCGAATCTGCAGGGCATCGCGCATACGGATGCTGACATCCACCAGGGTCGGTTCGCGGCGCAGCTTCTCCACCGGGTCGCCCTGGCGCCAGCGTTGCAGGTCGATGACGTTGCTGCCCTGGCGCGCGCCCTTGAGCACGTCTCCTTCGCTGAGACCGATCCAGCAGTCGCGGCCCTGGTCGAAGCAGATCTCGTCGTTCTGCCGGATGCACTGGTCGAGGCCACGCATCAGGCTCTGGCCGCACAGCACGTTGAGCGGGTTGGTATGGGCGACGAAGGTACGCACGTAGTCGTCCGCCGGGCTCAGCACGATCTCTTCCGGCTTGCCGTGCTGGATGATCCGGCCGTCCTTCATGATCGCGATGCGGGTGCCGATCTTCAGCGCCTCGTCGAGGTCGTGGCTGACGAACACGATGGTCTTGTGCAGTTGCCGTTGCAGCACCAGCAGTTCGTCCTGCAATTGCTGGCGGATCAGCGGGTCGAGGGCGGAGAACGGTTCGTCCATCAGCAGGATGTCGCCATCCATCGCCAGCGCGCGAGCCAAGCCGACGCGCTGCTGCATGCCGCCGGAGAGCGAGTCGGGACGCTTGTCGCGCCACTGCGAGAGACCGACCAGCTCGAGCTTCTCGTCGATCAGCTTCTTCCGCTCGGCGGCCGGACGGCCCTGCATCTCCAGGCCGAAGCCGACGTTCTCGGCCACCGTCAGCCAGGGCATCAGGGCGAACTTCTGGAACACCATGGCGATGCGCTTGGTGCGCATGGCCTTGAGAGTCGCCGGCGAGCAGTTGGCGATGTCCACCTGCGAACCTTCGTGCTCGATCAGCAGCTTGCCGCGGCTGACCTTGTTCAGGCCGTTGATGCAGCGCAGCAGGCTCGACTTGCCGGAGCCGGAAAGTCCCATCAGCACGCAGATCTCGCCGCGGTTGACGTCCAGGCAGGCGTCCTCGACGCCGAGCACCTGGCCGGTGCGCTTGAGGATCTCGGCGCGGCCGAGGCCCTGGTCGAGGAGCTTCAGGGCTTCCTTGGTGTGGGTGCCGAAGATGACGTCCACATGGTCGAATCGGATCGCGGTCATGGCTTATTTCCCCTTCACGGCGCGCTGCTTGCACACCCGGTCGAGCAGGATGGCGAGCAGGACGATGGCCAGGCCGGCTTCGAAGCCGAGGGAGATGTCGGCGGTGTTCAGCGCGTTCACCACCGGCTTGCCGAGGCCATCGGCGCCGACCAGCGCGGCGATCACCACCATCGACAGGGAGAGCATGATGCATTGGGTGATGCCGGCGGCGATGCTCGGCATCGCGTGCGGCAGCTCGATGCGCGTCAGCAGTTGCCAGCGCGAGCAGCCGAAGGCCTTGCCGGCGTCGAGCAGCTCCGCCGGAACGTCCTGGATACCCAGGCAGGTCAGGCGGATCGGCGCGGCGACGGCGAAGATCACCGTGGAGATCAGGCCCGGCACCACGCCGAGGCCGAACAGGGTCAGGGTCGGGATCAGGTAGACGAAGGTCGGCACCGTCTGCATCAGGTCCAGCAGCGGCCGCAGCGCGGTGTAGAACCACGGCTTGTGCGCGGCGACGATGCCCAGCGGCACGCCCACGGCGATGCACACCAGGGTGGCGAATATCACCTGGGCGAGGGTTTCCATGGTCTCCTGCCAGTAGCCCAGGTTGAGGATCAGCAGCAACGAGGCCAGGGCGAACACGGTCAGCCCCCAGCTGCGCTGGATGAAATGCACCAGCCCTACCAGCAAGGCGATCAGCACCAGCGGGTTGAACCAGAGCAAGCCGTTGGTGACGCCATGGATGAGGAACTCCAGGGTGTCGGAGATCTTGTCGAAGAACGATGCGCCATGCAGGGTCAGCCAGTCGACGAAACCGGCGATCTGCTCTCCCAGCGGGAGCTTGTGATCAGTCAGGAACATAATCAGGGTCCATCAAGAGCGGGAAATGAACGACCGGTCGCCTACTTGGCGAACGCCAGCTTGGCCGCGGCTGCGGCAGGCTGCCCGTCGCGCGTGGTGACACCGGCCAGCCAGGCATCCAGCTGTTCCGGGTGATCCTTCAACCAGGCCTTAGCGGCTTCCTCGGGTTTCTTGTTTTCGTTGAGTACCGCGTCCATCAGCTTGTTCTCCATCTCGAGGGTGAAGCTGAGGTTCTTCAGCAGTTGGCCGACGTTGGCGCACTCCTGGGCGTAGCCCTTGCGCACGTTGGTGTAGATGGTCGCGCCGCCATAGTTGGGGCCGAAGAAGTCGTCGCCGCCTTCCAGGTACTTCATCTGGAAGCGGGTATTCATGGGGTGCGGCTCCCAGCCGAGGAACACCACCCACTGGTTGCGCCGGATGGCCCGCTGCACCTGCGAGAGCATGCCCGCCTCGCTGGATTCCACCAACTTGAACTTGCCCAGTTCGAAGGCGTTCTTGTCGATCATGCTCTGGGCGACGCGGTTGCCGTCGTTGCCCGGCTCGATGCCGTAGATCTTGTTGCCCAGCTTGTCGGAGAACTTCGCGATATCGGCGAAGCTGCGCAGGCCGCCGTCGTAGACGTACTGGGGAACCGCCAGGGTGTACTTGGCGCCCTCCAGGTTGGCGCGCAGCGTCTCGACCGTGCCTTTCTCGGCGTACTGCTTGATGTCGTTGGTCATGGTGGGCATCCAGTTGCCCAGGAATACGTCGAGGTCGTTGTTGGCCAGGGAGCGGTAGGTCACCGGCACCGAGAGCAGATTGACCTTGGTCTTGTAGCCGAGGGACTCGAGGACCTGGCGGGTGACCGCGGTGGTCACTGTGATGTCGGTCCAGCCGACGTCGGCGAAACGCACCGACGCACAGGATTCGGGCTCCGCGGCCTGGGCTGCCAGCGGTGCGCACAGAGACACGGCCAGCAGCCAAGACTTGCAACCTTTCATAGCGAACTCCTCTGCAGGGTAAGGCGCCGGCGCTACCCCGAAGGGCGCGGCGGTCTGTCTGTATCGGGCCGACCGGTAGCGGCCCTCAGCGGGCAATTCGTGAACGATCATGAAACAGGACGCATCCGTCGCCTACAGGGTGGGTCGCAACCAGTGCAGGCGGGGTCGCATTCAGTACCCGCTGTGTCGCATTCAATCATAGTGGTCTTTGCCGGCGACCAGCGGATGCCGTTTTCGGAGCGGCGCGAGCCCGTTCTCATTCCGACGCCGTGCAGGTGCAGACGCCCCCCGGCCGCAGAGGTTCCCCGATCCGGGCGCGGACGCGGCGCTTTTGGACATGGCCGGGTCGGTGGCGGATGCGGCCCGCCCCGGGGAAAGCCCGATGATGCGCAGGAATCGCGGGCGGAGGAGCCGCCACCCCCACTACGCAGGCACGGATGCCGCGGCAATCCCGGAGGCCGGCATGGCTATCAGTGTGTTCGACCTTTTCAAGATCGGTATCGGCCCGTCCAGTTCGCATACCGTCGGCCCCATGCGCGCCGCCGCGCTGTTCACCGCTGCCCTGCGCCAACGCCAGGCGCTGTCGGCGGTGCGGCGTCTCGAAGTGCGCCTGTACGGCTCGCTGTCCGCCACCGGCGTCGGCCACGGCACCGATCGCGCGGTGATCATGGGCCTGATGGGCGAATGGCCGGATCGTATCGACCCGACCCAGATCGCCCCGCGCATGGCCGCGCTGCTCGATAGCGGCCTGCTGCAACTGGACGGCCGCGTGGCGGTACCGTTCGACTGGGTGCGCGACATGCGCCTGCTCGACGAGAACCTTCCCTACCACCCCAACGCCATGACCCTGGTCGCCTACGGCGAGCAAGGCGAACTGCACCAGGAGACCTACTACTCGGTGGGCGGCGGCTTCGTGGTCGATGCGGCACAGGCCGCCTCGGGGCAGCTCGACCAGGACCACACGGTGCTGCCCTACGACTTCTCCAGCGCCGAGGAACTGTTGCTGCTGTGCAAGCGCCACAACCTGCGGGTATCCGAGCTGATGCTGGCCAACGAACGCATCTGGCGCAGCGAGACCGACATCCGCGAAGGCCTGCGGCGCATCTGGCAGGCGATGCGCGATTGCGTCGACAACGGGTTGCGCAACGAAGGCATCCTTCCCGGCGGGCTCAACGTGCAACGCCGCGCCGCGCGCCTGCACCGCAACCTGCAGGAGATCGGCAAGCCCAACGTGATCGGCTCGACCCTCAGCGCCATGGAATGGGTCAACCTGTTCGCCCTGGCGGTGAACGAGGAGAACGCCGCCGGCGGGCGCATGGTCACCGCGCCCACCAACGGCGCGGCGGGGATCATCCCGGCGGTGCTGCACTACTATATGAAGTTCAATCCCGACGCCCAGGACCGCGACGTCGTCGACTACCTGCTGGCCGCCGCCGCGGTGGGCATCCTGTGCAAGAAGAACGCCTCGATCTCCGGCGCCGAGGTCGGCTGCCAGGGCGAGGTCGGCTCGGCCTGCGCGATGGCCGCCGCCGGACTGGCGGAAGTCCTCGGCGCCACCCCGGCGCAGGTCGAGAACGCCGCCGAGATCGGCCTGGAGCACAACCTCGGGCTGACCTGCGACCCGGTCGGCGGGCTGGTCCAGGTGCCCTGTATCGAGCGCAACGCGATCGCCGCGGTGAAGGCCATCAACGCGGCGCAAATGGCCTTGCGCGGCGACGGCCAGCATTTCATCTCGCTGGACAAGGTGATCCGCACCATGCGCGACACCGGCGCCGACATGCACGACAAGTACAAGGAAACCTCGCGCGGGGGCCTGGCGGTGAACGCCATCGAGTGCTGAACCGGAATTGCTCACGAAACGATCGAGACGCCACTTTTTGGCGCATATGACGCGTGACCGGGCGGTCGCCATCCGTCACACTGCGGGGTAACGGCTCGCCGCCCGTCGTTACCTTTGTCGCCACGGCCGCTGCCCCGCCTTCTCGCCGGGGGCCGCCCTGGTGCTACCGAAATGCCCAGGCGCGCGGCGCGCCGCCAGCCGTCGCCCATGCTGTCGTTGTGCCAGGCCCGAGTGGAAATGCCGGGCTAAAGCCTTCCGGCTTTTTTGATTGAACGCCCAATCAATATAGGCATGGCATTTGCCTTGCTCTGGTTACAAGCAACGCCGACGGCGTGGCCCAAGCAGCCACCCGGAAATTCCAACAATCATAAAAAAAGCCTCGTGAGAGGCCTGCTTGCTCAGCGTGAGGAGATACACCCATGACCACGTACGCGCCCGGAGTTCCGCCACAGAACCGAAATCCGCAGTCCATCGGCTTCCTGCTGCTGGATAACTTCACCCTGATCTCCCTGGCCTCGGCGGTGGAACCGTTGCGCATGGCCAACCAGCTCTCGGGACGCGAACTCTACCGCTGGCATACGCTGAGCCTGGACGGCCGCCAGGTCTGGGCCAGCGACGGCCTGCAGATCACCCCCGACGCCGGTACCGACAACGCCCCGGCGGTGGATTGCGTGATCGTCTGCGGCGGCGTCGGCATCCAGCGCAGCGTCACCCGCGAGCACGTCACGTTCCTCCAGGCCCAGGCCCGCCAGGGTCGGCGCCTCGGCGCGGTGTGCACCGGCAGTTGGGCGCTGGCCCGCGCCGGCCTGCTCGACGGCTACGATTGCAGCGTGCACTGGGAATGCCTGGCGGCGATGCAGGAAGCCTTCCCCCGGGTGGCCATGAGCACCCGCCTGTTCTCCATCGACCGCAACCGCTTCACCTCTTCCGGCGGCACCGCGCCGATGGACATGATGCTGCACCTGATCGGCCGCGAGCATGGCCGCGAGCTGTCGGCGGCGATCTCCGAGATGTTCATCTACGAGCGCATCCGCAACGAGCAGGACCACCAGCGCGTGCCGCTCAAGCACATGCTCGGCACCAACCAGCCGAAGTTGCAGGAGATCGTCGCGCTGATGGAGGCCAACCTGGAGGAACCGATCGACCTCGACGAACTGGCGGTCTACGTCAACGTCTCGCGTCGCCAGCTCGAGCGGCTGTTCCAGAAGTACCTGCACTGCTCGCCGTCGCGCTACTACCTGAAGCTGCGCCTGATCCGCGCCCGCCAGTTGCTCAAGCAGACGTCCATGTCGATCATCGAGGTGGCCTCGGTCTGCGGCTTCGTCTCCACCCCGCACTTCTCCAAGTGCTACCGCGAGTACTTCGGCATCCCGCCGCGCGACGAGCGCCAGGGCCAGCCGCTGGGCCAGCCGGTGGTGCTGATGCCGATCCCGCAGGACCTGGCGTTGATGCCCAACTCCTCGGCGCTGTCGGCCCTGAGCCAGGCGCAGGGCGAGTCGACCTTCGCCAGCGTGCGGATCTGACGGCGCGTCCCTGCCCGCCCCGTCCACGGGAGCGGGCAGGGCCTTGTCAGCCCCGCGGCACCAGCGCCGGCAGCAGTTGCCGGGAAATCGCCTCGCGCACCGCCGGGAGCAGCGTGGCGTGCCCGCCGAGCATGTCCTCCACCAGCCGCCGCAGCGCCTGGGCGCGCTCCGGGCTGAGGCCGCGCACGGCGTATTCGCAGGCCTGCTCCGGAGTCGAGTCCGGCGGCACGCTGAAGCCCAGCGCCTGCAGGCGTTCGCGGAAATCGTCCTGGTCGATCAGATCGGCGTGCATCATCGCGGCAGCTCCTTCGATGGGGATTGCCATCGATTCTGCTGAGCCCACGTCGCTCCCGGCAAGGGGGCTGTCCCGCCTGGACATGGGCAGGTCGTTTTCGGCTAATTCGACCGCCAGCGACACCGCCACAATCGCCTCCAGCGGCTTGCGGAATGCAGCGGACGGCTTCCGGAAAACGCCAGACTCACACTGAGGGCCGTTCCTGGCTCCTTTTTCATCCCCCTCCGCGCGTCGGGCGCGGCAGGGGGATCTTTTTGCCGGGAGCCGGCTAACCGGCGTCAAGTCCCGCCCGACAGTGTTCCCAGAAGCGCTCGAAGCCCGGCGAGAGGAACTTGTCGCGCTGGCGCAGCATGTAGAAACGCCGGCGCAACGGCGGCAGGCTGCTGCGCAGCTCGACCAGCGCGCCGGAGGCCAACTGTTCCTCGACCACCCAGCGCGACAGGCAACTGATGCCCAGCCCGGCGGCGACGCTGTGCTTGATCGCCTCGGAGCTGCCCAGGTCCAGGCTGTCTTCCAGGTAATGCAGGTGGCCCAGCAGGGCGTGACTGACCTCCTCGCGCGTGCCCGAGCCGGGCTCGCGCAGCAGCCAGCGCGCACGGCGCAGGGCCTCGCGGGAGACCTGGGTGCGCAAGGCCAGCGGGTGGCCGGGCGCCGCCACCACGATCAGGCTGTCCTCGAGCCAGGGCTCCACCCGCAGGCCCGGCTCGTGGCAGGGGCCTTCGATGAGGCCGATGTCCGCCGCGAAGGTCACCACGTCCTGCACCGCCGAACCGGTGTTGCCGATGCTGGCGTTGACCCTCACCCCCGGCTGCTCCCGCTCGAAGGAGGCCAGCAGGCGTGGCAGCACGTAGTTGCCGATGGTGCTGCTGGCCGCCACCGTCAGGCTCGCCTGGGGCGCGGCGGAAACCGCGAACTGCTGCTCCAGTTGCGCCACCCCGTCGAGCAGGCGCAATGCCTGGGGCAGGAAGCGGCGGCCGACCTCGTTCAGTTGCAGGCGCTTGCCGACCCGGTCGAACAGGCGCGTGGAAAGCTGCGACTCCAGCTCGTTGAGCGCGGCGCTGGTGGCCGACTGCGACAGCGAGATGGATTCCGCCGCCGCCGTGGTACTGCCGCAGCGAGCCACCGCACAGAAGATCTGGAGCTGACGGAAACTGAGGGCCATGGACTCACCTACCTGTTTTTCAGGTATTTAATACAGAAACTATTCGTTTCACAAATTCATGCCCGCTACCTAACCTGCGTCCCGTGACCTCACCTGAGGAGCGAAGGATGCACACCCTCCCCGTCAAGACCGGTACCAGACCCCTGGCCCAGGTCCAGAAACTCATCCCCGGCCTGCTGCTCAGCGCCGCCCTGGCCGGCGCGGCGATCCTCCTGGGTCGTTCGCAATGGTTGCAGCACAACGGCATCAGCGCGCTGACCCTGGCCATCGTGCTCGGCATCGTCGTCGGCAACACCCTGTACCCTCGGATCGCCGCCGGCAGCGCCGCCGGCGTCGGCTTCTCCAAGCAGATCCTGCTGCGCGCCGGGATCATCCTCTACGGCCTGCGCCTGACCTTCCAGGACATCGCCGGGGTCGGATTGCACGGCGTGCTGCTGGACGCCCTGATGCTCGCCAGCACCTTCGGCCTGGCGTGCCTGCTCGGCACCCGGCTGTTCGGCCTGGACCGCACCACCACCCTGCTGATCGGCGCCGGCAGTTCGATCTGCGGCGCCGCCGCGGTGATGGCCACCGAGCCGGTGGTGCGCGGCCGTGCCGAACAGGTCGCGGTGGCGGTCTCCACCGTGGTGGTGTTCGGCACCCTGGGCATCTTCCTCTATCCGGCGCTGTTCCAGCTCGACCAGGACTGGGGGCTGCTGCCGCGCGACCCTGGCACCTGGGGCGTGTACATCGGTGCCACGGTGCACGAGGTGGCCCAGGTGGTCGCCGCGGGTCGCTCGATCGGCATCGAGGCAGCGGATACCGCGGTGATCGCCAAGATGGTCCGGGTAATGATGTTGGCGCCCTTCCTGATCCTGCTCTCGGCCTGGCTGGCACGCGACAAGGCGCACCGCCGGCAGCACAGCGGCGCGACCAAGATCACCATTCCCTGGTTCGCCGTCGGCTTCGTACTGGTCGCCGGACTCAACTCGCTGGTCAGCCTGCCGCCGGCGCTGGTCAGCCACGTCAACGACCTCGACACCTTCCTCCTGGCCATGGCGATGGCCGGCCTCGGCCTCGGCACGCACCTCTCGGCGATCCGCCGCGCCGGCCTCAAGCCGCTGCTGCTGGCCGCCCTGCTATTCGCCTGGCTGGTGCTCGGCGGTGGATTCCTCACCCGCCTGGCGCTCGCCTGAGTCCTCCGCCAGGAAGCCCTGCACGGCCCGCCGCAAGGCTTCGTGCAGGGCTTCCACCTCGTCGATGCCGTGGCCACGCAGGCAGCCATGGACCAGCCCGTTTCCCGGATAGAACCCTGCCTCGCCACCCGCCGCGCGTAGCTCTGCGCCATAGCGCTCACCGTCGTCGCGCAGCGGATCGAATTCGGCGACCGCCACGAAGGCCGGCGGCAGGCCAGTGAAATCAGCGGCCTCCAGGGGCAGCGCCAGCGGCTGTCGGTGCAGCGCCGCCAGTGGCAGGTAGGCGTCCAGGCACGCCTGCACATCGCCGAGGCCGAGCAACGGCGCGTCGACGCAGTCGATCCGCGAGGGCGATGGCGCGGCGGACAGCAAGGGATAGAGCAATATCTGCGCGGCCGGCGACGGCGCGCCGCCATCGCGCAGGGCCAGGCACAGCGCCGCCGCCAGGTTGCCGCCGGCGCTGTCGCCGGCCACCAGCAGGCGTCGCCCATCCAGCGCTTCGTCCAGCTCGCCCAGGCTCAGCGCCTGCCAGGCACGCAGGCAATCCTGCAATGCCGCCGGGAACGGATGCTCCGGCGCCAGTCGGTAATCCACCGCCAGCACCAGCAGGCCCAGGCGCGCCGCCAGGTCGGCGCAGATGAAATCGTGTGAGTCGAGGCCGCCGAGCATCCAGCCGCCACCGTGCAGGTAGAGCAGCGCCGGCCAGCCACCGGGCGGTGCCGGGCGGTCGGGGCGATAGCGGCGCACGCGCACCGGCGGCGCGGCCGGCAAGCAGGAGTCGAGCACCCGCAAACCGGCCGGGCGCGGCGGCGCGAACGCCTGGCACATCCGCGCGTAGGCCGCACGTTGCGCATCCAGGCGCGGACTGTCGCTGGCGAACGCCCGGCTGTGCTCGACGAAGCGCCACATCGCCGGAGACAGCGGATACTTCGCAGCCATCGCGCTCAGCGCACCGGCGGCAGGCCGATCACCCGACCGACACCTTCCGGCACGGGGAGCGCGCGATGTGCCTCGGCGAGCGCCTCGACCCGCGCCAGCACCTCGCCTTCGAACGGTACCGAGCGCGGGCCGTCGAGGCTGACGTGGAGCAGCATCTGCTCGCTCAGCGCCAGCGCCTGCCCGCTGCCAGGCAGGTACAGGGCATGGTGGATATGCAGGCGCTTGCGATCGTGACCGAGCAGTTGCGTACGCACCTCGACCCTGGCGCCCTCCTTCACCTCATGGAGGAAGTTCAGGTGGCATTCCAGGGTGAACAGCGAGTGTCCGCTGGCGTCGCGGTTCTGGCTGTCCAGGCCGATATGCGCCATCAGCGCATCGGTGGCGTAGCTGAACACCAGCAGGTAGAACGCATCGCGCAAGTGGCCGTTGTAGTCCACCCACTCGGGCAGGACCGGCGTCTCGTAGGTCGTCAGGACTTGGCTCATGGCA
Source organism: Pseudomonas sp. TZ252 (assembly GCF_056110345.1). Lineage (NCBI taxonomy): Bacteria > Pseudomonadati > Pseudomonadota > Gammaproteobacteria > Pseudomonadales > Pseudomonadaceae > Pseudomonas > Pseudomonas sp. TZ252. Next base: position 2,247,238 of record NZ_CM148566.1, read on the forward strand.
GGCTCCGTGGTTGCGCTACGTCCGGCGGGGCGGAAGGCGCGTCATGTCACTCGGCGAAGGCGAAGCCGTGCCGGGCCTTGGTTTCCCTGATCGCCCCGAGCACCGCCAGCAGGCAGTCGTCGCGGTAGCGCTCGAGCTCGGCGATGCTGCGCGCGCCCTGCTGCTCGGCGGTGCCCTCCACCACCCGGTCGATCAGGGCTTCGGTGAGTTCCGGCGCCGGCAGGTAGGTCCAGGGCAATTGCAGCGCCGGGCCGAACTGCGCCATGAAGTGGCGCATGCCGGCGTTGCCACCGGCCAGGGTGTAGGTCAGGAAGGTGCCCATGAACGACCAGCGCAGGCCGGCGCCGAAGCGGATCGCATCGTCGATCTCGCCGGTCGTGGCCACGCCGTCGTTGACCAGGTGCAGCGCCTCGCGCCAGAGCGCCTCGAGCAAGCGGTCGGCGATGAAGCCGGGCACTTCCTTGCGTACGTGCAGCGGACGCATGCCCAGCGATTCGTAGACCCGCATCGCCGCCCGCACGGCCTCGGCAGCGGTGCGTTCGCCGCCGACCACCTCCACCAGCGGCAGCAGGTAGACCGGGTTGAACGGGTGGCCGACCAGGCAGCGCTCGGGGTGGCTCGCCTCGGCGTAGAACTCGCTGGGCAGCAGGCCCGAGGTGGAGGAACCGATCAGCACGTCGGGCCGCGCCGCGGCGCTGATCCTGGCGTGCAGGTCGAGCTTCAGGTCGAGCCGCTCGGGGGCGCTCTCCTGGATGAAATCGGCGTCGCCCACGCATTCCTCGATGCTCGCGACGAAGCGCAGACGCTCCTGCGCCGCGCCGGGCGCCAGGCCCTGTTTCCGCAAGGCCGGCCAGGCATTGGCGACGCGCGCGCGCAACGCCGCTTCGGCGCCCGGCGCCGGATCCCAGGCGACGACGTCGAGGCCGTGGGCCAGGGCGCGGGCGATCCAGCCGCTGCCGATGACGCCGCTACCGAGGGCGGCGAAGGTCTTGATCTCGGTGACGAAGGACATGGACATCTCCAGAAGGTTGTTCCCGCCCCCGACGGGGCGGGGAGGAAGAAATCAGCGCGGCTTCAGGTTCATCCTGCGGCGCCCTTCCGCCGGGCTCAGGGCGCGCCCGCCGAGGCGCTCGATGATCTCGATGGCGCGCTCCACCAGGCTGCCGTTGCTCGCCGGCACGCCCTTGTCCAGCCAGATGTTGTCCTCCAGGCCGACCCGCACGTTGCCGCCCAGCAACATGGCCTGGGCGACCATCGGCATCTGCGTGCGGCCGATGCCGAAGCCGGCCCAGGTCGCCCCCGGCGGCAGGTTGTCGGCCATCGCCTTCATGGTCGTGGTATCGGCCGGCGCGCCCCAGGGAATGCCCAGGCAGATCTGGAACAGCGGATCCTCCAGCAGCCCTTCCTTGAGCATCTGCTTGGCGAACCAGAGGTGGCCGGTATCGAAGATTTCCAGCTCGGCCTTGACCCCCAGCTCGGTGATGCGCCGGGCGCCGGCGCGCAGCTGCGCAGGGGTGGAGACGTAGATGTAGTCGCCGTCGCCGAAATTGAGGGTGCCGCAGTCCAGGGTGCAGATTTCCGGCAGCAGCTCCTCGACATGCCTGAGCCGCTCCAGCGGGCCGACCAGGTCGGTGCCAGCACCGAACTCCAGAGGCTGCTCGCCCTTGCCGATCTCCAGGTCGCCGCCCATGCCGGCGGTGAGGTTGATGATCACGTCGGTGTCGCTTTCGCGGATACGCTCGACCACTTCGCGGTACAGCGCCACGTCGCGACTGGGCTTGCCGGTGGCGGGGTCGCGGACGTGGCAGTGGGCGACGGTGGCGCCGGCCCTGGCCGCCTCGATGGCGGCCTCGGCAATCTGTTTCGGGGTGACCGGGATCGCCGGATGCCGGCCGACGGTATCGCCGGCGCCGGTCACCGCGCAGGTGACGATGACTTCATGGTTCACGGTGGTAGCTTCCTGTATTCGGGGTGTACAAAGCCCCGCCCGGCCGCGCCGGGCGGAACGGATAGGTGCGGGTTACTTCAGCGAGGCCTGGAGCGCGGCCAGGCCGTCCTTGCCGTCGAAGGTGCTCACGCCATCCAGCCAGGCCTTCAGCGGCTCGGGGTTGGCCTTCAGCCACTGGCGCGCGGCGTCGAGGGGCTGGGTGCGATCGAGGATCGGCGCCATCACCTGGCTGACCTGGGCGCTGCTGAAACGCAGGTTGTGCAGCAGCCGGGCGACGTTGCCGCACTGCGCCTGGTAGCCGGCGGCTGTCATGGTGGAGACGGTGGCCGCGCCCTCGTCGGGACCGAACACATCCTCGCTGCCGGTGAGGTAGGTCATGTCGATCTGCAGGTTCATCGGATGCGGCTTCCAGCCGAAGAACACCACCCACTGCTTGCGCTTGATCGCCCGCTTCACCGCCGTGAGCATCCCGGCCTCGCTGGACTCCACCAGCTGGAAGCCCTTCAGGCCGAAACGGTTGTCGTCGATCATCTTCCGGGTGATGCGGTTCGAGCCGCTGCCCGGCTCGATGGCGTAGATGCGGCCGCCAAGCTTGTCCTTGAAGCGGGCGATGTCGGCGAAGGTCTTCAGCCCGCCCTCGGCGACGTAGCTCGGCACCGCATAGGTGGACTGCGCGTCGGCCAGGGTCGGCGGCTCGATCACTTCGATCCGGCCTTTGTCCAGGTAAGGCCTGGCGACCGGCTGCATGGTCGGTTGCCAGTAGCCGAGGAACAGGTCCAGCTGCTTGTCGGCCAGGCCGGCCAGGACGATCTGTTGCGAGGCGCTGGTCTGCTTCACCTGGTAGCCCAGGCCGTCGAGCAAGGCCTCGGCCACGGCGCTGCTGGCGACCACGTCGGTCCAGTTCACCGTGCCCAGGCGCACCGTGCGGCACTGCTCGGGTTCGGCGGCCAGGGCGGCGCCACTGGCCAGGATCAGCAGGGCGCAGCCCAGCTGGCGAATCGTCGTCTTCATCGGTCTCCCCTCGTGCGGCTATTGATTGTTTTTCTGCGAGGTGGGCGCCGGCCCCTTGCGAGACCGACCCTGGCGACCAAGGTACGCAGCCGGGACGGCGGCGAAGCGCACTGCGGCGACCAGCTCTTGCACTGCAGCGACCTGGCCATTGCCAAGCGCGGCGGGCCTGCGCTACACACAGGCTGCGCAACCTCAACCCCGGAGCGCCCCATGTCCCAGGACTTCTGGTTTCTCCTGCTGCCCGGCTTCTCGGTAATGGGCTTCGTTTCCGCCGTGGAGCCACTGCGAGTGGCCAACCGCTTCCACGCCGACCTCTACCGCTGGCACGTGCTCAGCGCCGACGGCGGTCCGGTGCTGGCCAGCAATGGCATGTCGGTGAACAGCGACGGCGCGCTGGAGCCGTTGAAGAAAGGCGACCTGCTGTTCGTGGTGGCCGGTTTCGAGCCGCTGCGGGCGGTCACCCCGGCACTGGTGCAGTGGCTGCGCAAGCTCGATCGCAACGGCGTGACCCTCGGTGGCATCGATACCGGCAGCGTGGTGCTGGCCGAGGCCGGTCTGCTCGACGGGCGCCGCGCGACCCTGCACTGGGAAGCCATCGACGCCTTCCAGGAGTCCTACCCGCAACTGAGCGTGACCCAGGAGCTGTTCGAGATCGACGGTCCGCGCATCACCTCGGCCGGCGGCACCGCCTCCATCGACCTGATGCTCGACCTGATCGCCCAGGCCCACGGTCCGCAACTGGCGGTGCAGGTTTCCGAGCAGTTCGTGCTCGGCCGCATCCGCCCGCGCCAGGACCACCAGCGCCTGCAGGTGGCGACCCGCTATGGCGTGAGCAACCGCAAGCTGGTGCAGGTGATCGGCGAGATGGAGCGGCATACCGAGCCGCCACTGACCACCCTGGAGCTGGCCGAGCGCATCCAGGTCACCCGCCGCCAGCTGGAACGGCTGTTCCGCGTGCACCTGGACGACACGCCCTCGAACTTCTACCTCGGCCTGCGCCTGGACAAGGCCCGCCAGTTGCTGCGCCAGACCGACCTCAGCGTGCTACAGGTGAGCCTGGCCTGCGGCTTCGAGTCGCCGTCGTACTTCTCCCGCAGCTACCGCGCGCGCTTCGCCGCCAGTCCCAGTCAGGATCGCGCGGTGCTGCCGCTCAAGGCTCCCGCAGCCACGCCGCCAGGCGCGCCAGCAGGGCATCGCACGCCTCGAGCTGAGCGAGGCTGACGAACTCGTCCGGCTTGTGGCCCTGGTCCATGCTGCCGGGACCGCAGATCACCGCCGGGATACCGGCCTGGTGGAACAGCCCGCCCTCGGTGCCGAAGGCCACGGTGGAGAAATCCGTCGAACCGCTGAGCAGGCCGATCAGCTCCGCCGCCTGGCTGTCGTCTGCGGTGAGCAGGCCGGGATAGGCCGATAGCGGCGTGAAGCGGATATCGGTACTTCGCTCCACCGCGCGCATCCGCGGCAGCAGTTCGCTTTCGGCATAGTCGCGGAGTTCCTCGGCGACCTGCCGCGGGTCGTCCGCCGGCAGCGCGCGGACCTCGAAGTCGAAGCGGCACTCGGCGGGCACGATGTTCAGCGCCCGGCCGCCCTGGATCAGTCCGGTCTGCACCGTCGAGTAGGGCGGGTCGAAACGCCGGTCGTGGCGCTCCGGCGCCGCCAGGCGCGCGCCGATCTCGCCGAGGCGACCGATCAGCCGCGCGGCGTATTCGATGGCATTCACCCCCTGCGGCGCGTAGGCCGAATGGCAGGCCGCGCCGTGCACCTCGCAGCGCATGGCCAGCTTGCCCTTGTGGCCGAGCACCGGCTTCAGCTCGGTGGGCTCGCCGATGATGCACAGCAACGGCTTGTGCGGACGCCGCTCCAGCGCCGCGAGCAGCGAACGGACGCCCAGGCAGCCGACTTCCTCGTCGTAGGAGAACGCCAGGTGCACCGGCAGGCGCAACGGCGCGGCGAGGAACGCCGGGACGGCCGCCAGCACGCAGGCCAGGTAGCCCTTCATGTCCGCCGTGCCACGCCCGTAGAGGCGGCCATCGCGCTCGCTGAGCCGGAACGGCGGCACGCTCCAGGCCTGGCCGTCCGCCGGCACCACGTCGGTATGCCCGGAAAGGCAGACGCCGCCACGGTCGCTGGGGCCGATGGTGGCATAGAGATTGGCCTTGCGGCCGTCGGCGTCGAAGAACAGTTCGCTGTCGACGCCGAAACCCGCCAGGTAGTCGCGGACGTAGTCGATCAGCGCCAGGTTGGACTCGCGGCTGACGGTGTCGAAGGCCACCAGGTCGGCGAGGATGTCGCGGCTGCCGGGCATGTCGGGCTCCAGGGCGCAGGTCTCGCGCTGCGCCGTCGAGGAAGGGAACGACCCGCTCACTCGTCGCCGGGCACGCCGTAGCTCGGCGCACGGGTCGGGTCGAGGGCGCGGGTCACATAGTCCTGCATCTGCGGCTTGTAGGCGAGCCACAGTCGCTCGAGCTGGCCGATGGGGTCGTGCTCGGCCCAGTCGACGCGCAGGTCGACCACCGGCCAGAGCAGGTCGCCGACCACCGACAGCGCCGCCGAATGCACCGGCCCGGCTTCGCCACCAGCGGCCAGCGCGGCACGCATCGCCGCCAGCAGGCGCTCGGCGAGCAGGCCTTCGGCGTTCTCGAAGGCATCCACCATCGCCTCGATCACTTCCGGCGCGGCCAGCAGGTTGCCGGCCGCCACGCATTGTTCGCCGGCCCGCGCATGGTGGACGCCGAGCGCCTCGCGGCCGGTGAACAACGCGGTGCGGCCGTGCTGGTCGATCACCGTGACCTGGCGATACTGGCCATAGCCGTTGCTGCTCAGCGCCTGGTCCAGCGCTTCGCCAGGGGCCAGGCCCTGGTCGAGGCGGTCGAGAATCTGCGGGCCGAGCGCCGGCAGGGTGATGTTCTGCGTAGCCACCGCGCCGGTGCCGGCGCGCAGCCAGGGACAACGGGCGCCGACGGCGATGCTCGACGAGCTGATGGCGATGCCCAGCTGGCCGGTTTCGGCGCAGCGGCCGACGATGGAAAAGGTCATGGCGCGCGCCTCCTCATTGCTGCCAGTCGTCGGGAATCACCGCGATCACGTCGATCTCCATCAGCCACTGCGGCTGGCCGAGGGCCGAGACCACCAGTCCGGTGGAGATCGGGAACACCCCTTTGAGCCACTTGCCGACTTCGCGATAGACCGGCTCGCGGTAGCGCGGATCGATCAGGTAGGTGGTGGTCTTGACGATGTGCGAGAGGTCGCTGCCGGCTTCCTCAAGCAGTTGCTTGACGTTCTTCATCGCCTGCTCGGCCTGGGCGCGCGGGTCGCCGAGGCCGACCAGGTTGCCGTCGAAGTCGGTGCCGACCTGGCCGCGCACGTACACCGTGTTGCCGGCGCGCACGGCCTGGCAGAGATCGTTGTCCAGGGACTGGTTGGGGTAGGTGTCCTTGGTGTTGAACATGCGAATGCGGGTATGGGTAGGCATCAGCTGACTTCCTGGAGGCTGGTTTGCGGAGCTTGCGAGGCGCGGTCCTGTTCCTGGCGCTGGGCGGCGTCGCGGTATGCGAGGTACTTGCGCTGGATGGCGATGTGGTCGGCGACATGGCGCGCGTCGTGCCAGACGCCCCAGATGAACGAGGAGCCGCGCCGCGACAGCCAGGGCAGGCCGATGAAATACACGCCGGGTTCGCTGGACACGCCACGCTGGTGGCGCGGCTTGCCGTCGCGGTCGAAGGCATCGACCTGCAGCCAGCCGAAGTCGACGGCATAGCCGGTGGCCCAGATGATGCTGCCCACCCCGGCCTCGGCCAGGTCCAGTTCGAGGATCGGATCGGTCACGCACTGCGGGTCCGGCAGCCGGCGGCGCGCCTCGGGCTCTTCCGGCAGGTCAAGGCCGTTGCGGGCGATATAGGCGTCGGCGGCGTCGAGCAACGCCAGGTAGTTCTCGTCGCCGCGCGCCAGGTTCTCCGCCAGGTCCGGCCGGAAGGTCGCGACGCCGTCGACGAAGGATTCGGTCAGTCCGACCAGGGTCACGCCCTGATGCGCCAGGGCGCGGAAGTCCACGGTATGTCCGCCGCGGGCACCGCTCACGGCGATGGTCACATGCTCGCGCCCGGGCTTGGCGACTTCCGCATCCCATTCGCCGAGCACGCCCAGCCACCAGCAGAAGTCGCGGTTGCGGTAGGAACGCGGCGGACGGTCATGAGCGCCCACCGAGAGGTAGACCTGGCGCCCGGCACGTTGCAGCTCGTCGGCGATCTGTACCCCCGACGAACCGGCGCCGACCACCAGTACCGCACCTTCGGGCAGCTGCTGCGGGTTGTAGTAGTGGGCCGAGTGGATCTGCCGGATACGCTCGTCGCGCGGCGCGATCGGCGGGATCACCGGACGCTGGAACGGGCCAGTGGCGGCGACCACGCGGTTGGCCTCGATGGTCCCTGCGGAGGTGTCCACGGTGAAGCCGGGGCGGCCGACATTGCGCACCACCTTCCTCACCTCGACGCCGGTACGGATCGGCGCGTCGAATTTCTTCGCGTAGGCCTCGAAATAGGCCGCCACCTGGTCCTTGCCGGGGAAACCGTCGGGATCGATGTCGAATTCCATTCCCGGGAAGCGGTCGTGCCAGGCCGGGCCGTTGGCCACCAGCGAATCCCAGCGTCCGCTGCGCCAGGCCTCGGCGATGCGGTTGCGCTCCAGGACCAGGTGCGGCACGCCGAGCCGGCTCAGGTGCTCGCTCATCGCCACGCCGGCCTGGCCGGCGCCGACGACGAGGGTGTCGGTCTTTTCCACGGTCCCGTCCGTGCGCGAGGGCAAGGCGGTGCGATTCAGGTCGGTCATGGCTCGGTTCCTCGGACTCTGGTCGTTCTTGTTCTGCGGTTGCGTGATGGCCGCATTCTGTTCAGAGCCGGGGAATAGCGAAATTATGATTTTTGTAGTCGCTGGCTAGGGAAAAGCTGCACGCCCGCGCGGTCGGCGGGCGGCAGAGGCGTCGCTCAGGACCTGCCGACGATCTGGCGAGCTGGAGAAACCGGGCGAAAACAGCCGGGGAAGCGGAGTCTCCGAACGGCAACCGAGTTTTCCGAAGCCGTTTCCAACGCGGTTTTGCCGACGTACAGAGTCCGCGAAGGTTTTCAGAGGATCGGCGAGACCAGCCGCGCCACGCGCATCCCCAGTTGCTGCAGGCGGCGCACGCTGCGGCGGTCTTCCGGAGTGAATTCGAGCGACTCGGCGAAGTCCGCCTCGAGCATCGCCTCCACCTCGCCGGCGAAGCCCTCGTCGACGGTCACCACCATCACCTCGAAATTCAGCCGGAACGAACGGTTGTCCAGGTTGGCGCTGCCGACGGCGGCGGTGTCGCGGTCCACCAGCACCACCTTCTGGTGGAGGAAGCCGGGCTGGTAGCGGAACACCTTGACCCCGGCACGGATCGCCTCCAGCGCGTAGAGGCTGGACGCGGCATACACCGTGCGGTGGTCCGGGCGCGAGGGTATCAGCAGGCGCACGTCGACGCCGCGCAGCACCGCCAGGCGCAGGGCGGCCATCACCGCTTCGTCGGGAACGAAATACGGCGAGGTGATCCAGACCCGCTCGTGGGCGGCGTTGATCATCTCGACGAAGAACAGCGAGCAGGTTTCCTGGGCATCCGCCGGACCGCTGGCGACTACCTGGCAGAGCGCGCCCTCGCTGTCGTACTGCGGCGGCAGGATCAGCGGCGGCAGGCTGTGGGTCGCCCAGTACCAGTCCTCGGCGAAGCTTTCCTGCAGGCACGCCACCGCCGGCCCGCGCAGTTCCATGTGGGTGTCGCGCCAGGGCGCCAGCGGCGGCTTCTCGCCGAGGTACTCGACGCCGACGTTGTGCCCGCCGACGAAACCGCACTCGCCATCCACCACCACGACCTTGCGGTGGTTGCGGAAATTCACCTGGAAGCGGTTGAGCATGCCGCTGCCGGTGCTGAAGCCATGCATCTGCACGCCGCCCTGGCGCAGCCGCTCGACATAGCGGTGCGGCAGCGCGTGGCTGCCGATGGCGTCATAGAGGAAGAACACCTCGACGCCGTTGGCCGCACGTTCCAGCAGCAGTTGCTGGAGGCGCTGGCCGAGGGCGTCGTCGCGGACGATGAAGAACTGCACCAGGATCACCTGGCGGGCGGCGGAAATCGCCTTGAACATCGCCTCGAAGCTGGCCTCGCCGTTGACCAGCAGGCGCACCCGGTTGTTCGCCAGGGTCGGCGTGCGGGTCATCCGCACCAGCGCCTTGAGCCCCTTGTAGCCGCTGACCTGGCGGGCCGCCAGGGCCTCCTCGACCCAGGGACGCCAGTCCAGCTCGGCGGCCGCCAGGTGCATCTCGCGGTTGGCCTGGCGCCGCGCCTCGATGTAGGCGTCGAAACGGCTGCGACCGAACACCAGGTACGGCAGCAGGGTCAGGTACGGCATGAATACCAACGAGGTGGCCCAGGCGATCGCGCCCTGGGCGGTGCGCACGGTGAGCACGGCATGGATGGCGGCGACGAAGCCGAGTACCTGGATACCGACCAGCAGCAGGCCGAGGTAGGTGGTGGAGGTCATTGCGCGAGGTCGATCCTTGTCCACTCCGGTGGCGGCCATCATAGCCCTCTCCGGGGTAGGTCTGGCCAGCCTGGCAAACAGCCAGGGGGGCGAGGCGGGATTGGCAGGATCCGTGGGATCGACGTCATTCGGCCGCGCTCGCCCTGCCCTACGCTGTTCCCATCGAAAACCACCGCAGACCGAGGAGCCCGCCATGAACGACGTCCGTCCCCCGCTTCCCCCCTTCACCGCCGAAACCGCCGCGCAGAAGGTCCGCGCCGCCGAGGACGGCTGGAACAGCCGTGACCCGCAGCGCGTCTCGCTGGCCTACAGCCCCGACAGCGTCTGGCGCAATCGCTCGACCTTCGTCCGCGGCCGCGAGCGGATCGTCGAATTCCTCAGCGGCAAGTGGCAGCGCGAGCAGGAGTACCGGCTGATCAAGGAACTCTGGGCGTTTACCGGCAACCGCATCGCCGTGCGCTTCGCCTATGAATGGCACGACGACTCGGGCAACTGGTTCCGCTCCTACGGCAACGAGAACTGGGCGTTCGACGAGCAGGGATTGATGTACGAACGTCACGCCAGCATCAACGACCTGCCGATCCGCGAGGACCAGCGGCTGTTCCGCTGGCCGCTGGGGCGCCGGCCGGACGACCATCCGTCGCTCGGCGAACTCGGCCTCTGAACCCGCGCCGGCAGGGGCGCGCGCACTCCCCGTTGCCGGCCCCGGGCGGCCAGCGCCTGTTCCATCCGCGACATTGCCCTCCGTCGTTGCGGTCGCACGCTTGACGCTTTCGGCACGACCCTGGTCGTTTTCGGGCCGGGTCGCGCCGGGCCCCGACGATATGCTGCCCCCAAAGCGTCGGCACAAGTCCCGGCGCGCCCAGCCTGAAAGGGGTATGCCAGATGAGCCCAGCCGAATTGCACGCCGACAGCATCGTCATCGACGGTCTGATCATCGCCAAGTGGAACCGCGAACTGTTCGAGGACATGCGCAAGGGCGGCCTGACCGCCGCCAATTGCACCGTATCGGTATGGGAAGGCTTCCAGGCGACGGTGAACAATATCGTCGCCAGCAACAAGCTGATCCGCGACAACAGCGACCTGGTGATCCCGGTGCGCAGCACCGCGGACATCCGCAAGGCCAAGGAGCAGGGCAAGACCGGCATCCTCTACGGCTTCCAGAATGCCCACGCATTCGAGGACCAGATCGGCTACGTCGAGGTGTTCAAGCAGCTCGGCGTGGGCATCGTGCAGATGTGCTACAACACCCAGAACCTGGTCGGCACCGGCTGCTACGAGCGTGACGGCGGGCTCTCCGGCTTCGGTCGGGAGATCGTCGCGGAGATGAACCGGGTCGGCATCATGTGCGACCTCTCCCACGTCGGCAGCAAGACCTCCGAAGAGGTCATCCTCGAATCGAAGAAGCCGGTCTGCTACTCCCACTGCCTGCCGTCCGGCCTCAAGGAACACCCGCGCAACAAGTCCGACGAGGAGCTGAAGTTCATCGCCGATCATGGCGGCTTCGTCGGTGTGACCATGTTCGCGCCGTTCCTCAAGAAAGGCATCGACTCGACCATCGACGACTACGCCGAGGCCATCGAGTACGTGATGAACATCGTCGGCGAGGACGCCATCGGCATCGGCACCGATTTCACCCAGGGCCACGGCCACGACTTCTTCGAGTGGCTGACCCACGACAAGGGCTACGCCCGGCGCCTGACCAACTTCGGCAAGATCGTCAACCCGCTGGGCATCCGCACCGTCGGCGAATTCCCCAACCTCACCGAGACCCTGCTCGAGCGCGGCATGCCCGAGCGCGTGGTGCGCAAGGTGATGGGCGAGAACTGGGTAAGGGTCCTGCGCGACGTCTGGGGCGAGTAACTCCCGGCCCACTCCCGACTCGTCGCCTCTTCCTCAAGGGAGCGGCATTGCATCGCACCCATCTTCCCTCTCCCCGCCTCTCTCCCTGAAGGGAGAGAGGGAGTCAAAAGAATCGGAGCTTACACCATGGCCAAACATGCCCCCCAACTGCCCATCGAGGTCGACAGCGAGACCGGCGTCTGGACCACCGACGCCCTGCCGATGCTCTACGTACCGCGACATTTCTTCGTCAACAACCACATGGGCATCGAGGAAGTGCTGGGCGCCGACGCCTACGCCGAGATCCTCTACAAGGCCGGCTACAAGTCCGCCTGGCACTGGTGCGAGAAGGAAGCCGAATGTCACGGCCTGGAGGGCGTGGCGGTGTTCGAGCACTACATGAAGCGCCTGTCCCAGCGCGGCTGGGGCCTGTTCGAGATCGAGCGGATCAACCTCGAGGAAGGCACCGCCGAGGTCCGCCTGCGGCACTCCGCCTTCGTCTACGTCTACGGCAAGGTCAATCGCAAGGTCGATTACATGTTCACCGGCTGGTTCGCCGGCGCCATGGACCAGATCCTCGCCGCCCGTGGCAGCAGCCTGCGCACCGTGGCCGAACAGGTCTACAGCGGCGCCGAGGACGGTCACGAAGACGGCCTGTTCGTCGTCAAACCCCTGTAAGCCGAGGAAAGGGTCATGGCCTTCGAAGCAATGTTCCAGCCGATCCAGATCGGCAAGCTGACCATCCGCAACCGCGTGCTCTCCACCGCCCACGCCGAGGTCTACGCCACCGACGGCGGGATGACCACCGAGCGCTACGTGAAGTACTACGAGGAAAAGGCCAAGGGCGGCATCGGCCTGGCCATCTGTGGCGGCTCCTCGGTGGTCGCCATCGACAGCCCGCAGCAGTGGTGGAGTTCGGTGAACCTGTCCACCGACCGGATCATCCCGCACTTCCAGAACCTGGCGGACGCCATGCACAAGCACGGCGCCAAGATCATGATCCAGATTACCCACATGGGGCGCCGTTCGCGCTGGGACGGCTACCACTGGCCGACCCTGATGTCGCCGTCGGGTATCCGCGAGCCGGTGCACCGCGCCACCTGCAAGACCATCGAGGTGGAGGAGATCTGGCGGGTCATCGGCAACTACGCGCAGGCCGCCCGCCGCGCCAAGGAAGGCGGCCTGGACGGCGTCGAGCTGTCCGCCGTGCACCAGCACATGATCGACCAGTTCTGGAGCCCACGGGTCAACAAGCGCACCGACGAATGGGGCGGTAGCTTCGAGGGGCGCATGAAGTTCGGCCTCGAGGTGCTCAAGGCGGTGCGCGCCGAGGTCGGCGAGGACTTCTGCGTCGGCATGCGCATCTGCGGCGACGAGTTCCACCCGGACGGCCTGTCCCACGAGGACATGAAGCAGATCGCCAAGTACTACAGCGATACCGGCATGCTCGACTTCATCGGCGTGGTCGGCTCCGGCTGCGACACCCACAACACCCTGGCCAACGTCATCCCCAACATGACCTTCCCGCCGGAGCCGTTCCTGCACCTGGCGGCCGGCATCAAGGAAGTGGTCGACGTGCCGGTGCTGCACGCGCAGAACATCAAGGACCCGAACCAGGCTACGCGCATCCTCGAAGGCGGCTACGTGGACATGGTCGGCATGACTCGCGCGCACATCGCCGACCCGCACCTGATCGCCAAGATCAAGATGGGCCAGGTCGACCAGATCAAGCAGTGCGTCGGCGCCAACTACTGCATCGACCGCCAGTACCAGGGCCTGGACGTGCTGTGCATCCAGAACGCCGCGACCTCCCGCGAATACATGGGCGTGCCGCACATCATCGAGAAGTCCGCCGGACCGAAGCGCAAGGTGGTGGTGGTCGGCGGCGGGCCGGCCGGGATGGAAGCGGCCCGCGTGGCGGCCGAGCGCGGCCACGACGTGACCCTGTTCGAGAAGAAGGAGCAGCTCGGCGGCCAGATCACCACCGCCGCCAAGGCGCCGCAACGCGACCAGATCGCCGGCATCACCCGTTGGTACCAGCTGGAGCTGGCGCGCCTGGGCATCGACCTGCGCCTGGGCACCGCGGCCGACCCCGAGACCATCCTCGACCTGCGCCCGGACGTGGTGGTGCTGGCCAACGGCGGACATCCGTTCCTCGAGCAGAACGAACACTGGGGCGCCGCCGAAGGCCTGGTGGTGAGCAGCTGGGACGTGCTCGACGGCACGGTCGAGCCAGGCAAGAACGTGCTGGTCTACGACACCATCTGCGAGTTCAGCGGCATGTCGGTGGCGGACTTCCTCGCCGACAAGGGCGCCCAGGTGGAGATCGTCACCGACGACATCAAGCCGGGCGTGGCCATCGGCGGCACCACCTTCCCCACCTACTACCGCAGCATGTATCCCAAGGAAGTGATCATGACCGGCGACCTCATGCTGGAGAAGGTCTACCGCGAGGGCGACAAGCTGGTGGCGGTGCTGGAGAACGAATACACCGGCGCGCGGGAAGAGCGGGTGGTCGACCAGGTGGTGGTGGAAAACGGCGTGCGCCCCGACGAGAGCCTCTACTACGCGCTCAAGCAGGGCTCGCGGAACAAGGGCCAGATCGACGTCGAGGCGCTGTTCGCGATCCAGCCGCAGCCCTGCCTCAGCCAGTCCGGAGAAGGCTACCTGCTGTTCCGCATCGGCGACTGCGTGGCCCAGCGCAACACCCATGCGGCGATCTATGACGCGCTGCGCTTGTGCAAGGATTTCTAAGACACGCCTCGTGGCATCCGACCGGCACGGCCGGCCCCCCTCTCCCGCAAGCGGGAGAGGAGGCCGATCCAGCGCCGCCTGACGTCCCGCAGGGAGACCAGAAATGCTCGACACCCTCCTCCCCGTCCTGCTCTTCGCCGCCCTGGCACTTGCCGTGCTCGGCGCCGCGAAGCGCTTCCTCATGTGGCGCCGCGGCCGACCCGCCAAGGTCGACTGGATCGGCGGCCTCTTGCAGATGCCGCGTCGCTACCTGGTGGACCTGCACCATGTGGTAGAGCGCGACAGGTACATGTCCAGGACCCACGTCGCCACCGCCGGCGGCTTCGTCCTGGCGGCGCTGCTGGCGATCCTGGTGCACGGTTTCGGGCTGCACGGCCGGATCCTCGGCTTCGCCCTGCTGGCGGCCACGGCGCTGATGTTCGTCGGCGCGCTGTTCGTCGCCCGCCGCCGCCTCGACCCACCGTCGCGGCTGTCGAAGGGCCCCTGGATGCGCCTGCCGAAGAGCCTGCTGGCGTTCGCCGCGAGCTTCTTCCTCGCCACCCTGCCGGTGGCCGGGATCCTGCCGGAAGGCTTCGGCGGCTGGTTCCTCGCCGGCCTCCTCGCCATTGGCGTGGCCTGGGGCGTGTCCGAGCTGTTCCTCGGCATGACCTGGGGCGGGCCGATGAAGCACGCCTTCGCCGGTGCCCTGCACCTGGCCTGGCACCGCCGCGCCGAACGCTTCGGCGGCGGCCGCTCCACCGGCCTCAAGGCGCTCGACCTGGCCGATCCGCAGGCGCCGCTGGGCGTGGAAAAGCCCAGCGACTTCACCTGGAACCAGTTGCTCGGGTTCGACGCCTGCGTGCAGTGCGGCAAGTGCGAGGCGATGTGCCCGGCGTTCGCCGCCGGCCAGCCGCTGAACCCGAAGAAGCTGATCCAGGACATGGTCATCGGCCTGGCCGGAGGCAACGACGCGAAGTTCGCCGGCAGCCCCTATCCAGGCAAACCGCTGGGCGAGCACGGCGGCGGCCCGCACCAGCCGATCGTCGCGCTGGATGGCAAGGCCCTGGTCGACGCCGACACCCTGTGGTCCTGCACCACCTGCCGGGCCTGCGTCGAGGAGTGCCCGATGATGATCGAGCACGTCGACGCCATCGTCGACATGCGCCGCCACCTGACCCTGGAGAAAGGCGCCACACCGAACAAGGGCGCCGAGGTGCTGGACAACCTGATCGCCACCGACAACCCCGGCGGCTTCGCCCCCGGCGGCCGGTTGAACTGGGCGGCCGACCTGAACCTGCCGCTGATGAGCGAGAAGAAGAGCGCCGACGTGCTGTTCTGGGTCGGCGATGGCGCCTTCGACATGCGCAACCAGCGCACCCTGCGCGCCTTCGTGAAGATCCTCAAGGCGGCCGCGGTGGACTTCGCCGTGCTCGGCCTGGAGGAGCGCGACAGCGGCGACGTGGCGCGCCGGCTGGGCGACGAGGCGACCTTTCAGAACCTGGCCAGGCGCAATATCGCGACCCTGGCGAAATACCGCTTCACCCGCATCGTCAGCTGCGACCCGCACAGCTTCCATGTGCTGAAGAACGAATACGGCGCCCTCGGCGGCGACTACCAGGTACTGCACCACAGCACCTTCATCGACGAACTGCTGCGCGCCGGCACGCTGCAACCGGGCCGCAGCAAGGCCGGCAGCGTCACCTACCACGACCCCTGCTACCTGGGCCGCTACAACGGCGAGTACGAGGCGCCGCGCAACGTGCTGCGCGCACTCGGCATCGAGGTCAAGGAAATGCAACGCTCCGGCTTCCGCTCGCGCTGTTGCGGCGGCGGTGGCGGCGCGCCGATCACCGACATCCCCGGCAAGCAACGGATTCCCGACATGCGCATGGCCGACATCCGCGAGACCGGCGCCGAGCTGGTGGCCGTCGGCTGCCCGCAGTGCACCGCGATGCTCGAAGGCGTAGTGGCGCCGCGGCCGGAGATCAAGGACATCGCCGAGCTGGTAGCGGAAGCGCTGATAGAACAGGCGGAAGCGCCGGCAAAAAAGCCGTTGCGGCGTGAAGCCGTGGCGGAGGTGCATTGATGAGAGTGTCGAGCTTCACATCGAACCCGCTGCTGACCGGGGCAGCACGGATAGCGGCCTCTCCCTCCAGGGAGGGGGCCGCAGGATCGGGTAGCCGCAGCCACAGGAAGCATTCCGCATGAACGATATCGTCCGTCGCGATCCACGCGCCGAATGGATCGCCCGCAACCGCCTGCATCCGCTGCATGCGGCCATGCAGTCCGCCCAAGGCGGCGAGGTGCGCTGGATGGGCCCCCACGGCGTGATCCGCAAGAACCCGCACGCCGTCGGCTTCCTCGGCCCCAACGGCATCCGCCGCATCGATCGCTCCGGCGGCCAGCAGGGCAGCGGCGCGCGCCGCGCCAGCGTAGCGCAGGAAGCGCAGTTGCCGCTGCATGTGGTCGAGCAACCGGCATTCCTCGTCGCGGTGGTCCCGGACATGGTCGGCGGCCGTCTCTCCAGCCACGACAAGGACCTCCTCGGACTGGCCCGCAAGCTCGCCGGCAACGACGGCGCGGTGCTCGCCGTGGTGTTCGGCGAACACAAGGAAAGCGCCTTCGACAGCGCCGGCGTCGACCGCCTGCTGCACCTCTCCGGCGGCGAGTACGACGGCTACGCGCCCGAGCAGCGAATACTCGCCCTGCGCAACCTGGAGAACCAGCTCGCCCCGCGCCACTGGCTGTTCCCGGACAGTCGCAACGGCGGCGGCGAACTGGGCCGGCGCCTAGCCGCCGCGCTCGGCGAGCGGCCGGCCGGTCGCGTCTGGCAGGTCGAGGACGGCCGCTGCATCGGCCGCGCCGGCGCCGGCCGCGAGGACATCCAGCGCGCCCTGCCGCGCCTGCTGCTGGCCGCGGCGGAATGCGCCGAGCCGGTCAGCGAGACCCGCCATGAGGTTCGCGAACTGCACATGGCCGAGCAGGTGGCGCGCAACCTGCCACGCATCGAGGACCTCGGCCCGGTGGCCGTGGACCCGGCGCGGATTCCCATGGCCGAGGCCGAATTCATTCTCTCCGGCGGCAACGGCGTGCAGGACTGGACGCTGTTCCACCAGGCCGCCGCCGTCCTCGGCGCCACCGAGGGCGCCTCGCGGGTGGCGGTGGACGACGGGCACATGCCGCGCAACCGCCAGGTCGGCGCCACCGGTACCTGGGTCACCGCGCGGGTCTACCTGGCGGTGGGCATCTCCGGGGCGATCCAGCACCTGCAGGGCATAGGCGCCTGCGACAAGGTGGTGGCGGTGAACCGCGACGCCGGCTGCGACATGATCAAGCGCGCCGATCTCTCGGTGATCGGCGACTCGACGGAAATCCTCCGCGCGCTGATCCGCCTGGCCGAGGCACACCGCAACGGCGCCGCCCGCGATGCGGCCTGAACCCGCTTCCACGTACCTTTCATCGGTATCGAACCATGACTGAGCTGAACATCGTCGCGCTGGTCTCCATCGGCGCCCATCCCGCCTCCGGACGCCCGCGCCGTGCCGAACAGGACGCCCGCGCGGTGGAACTCGGCCTGCGCCTGAGCGGCCCACGCCTACAGGTGCTGCACGCCGGCGACCCGCACGCCGAGGCGCTGCGCGGCTATCTCGGCATGGGCCTGGAACGCTTGTCCGTGCTGGAACAGCCGGCCGGCGCCGACGCCCTGCCCGCACTGGCCGAGCACCTGCGCGACTCCCGCGCGCAACTGGTGCTCACCGGCAGCCAGGCGGAAACCGGGGAAGGCTCCGGGATGCTGCCCTTCCTCCTCGCCGAGCGCCTGGGCTGGCCACTGGTGGTCGGCCTGGCCGAGGTCGAGAAGGTCGAAGACGGCAGCGCTCAAGTCCTCCAGGCTCTGCCTCGCGGCCAGCGACGCCGACTGCGGGTACGCCTGCCGTTCGTCGCCAGCGTCGACAATGCCGCGCCGGTGGCCCGGCAGAGCGCCTTCGGCCCGGCTAGGCGTGGCGAGATCGAGGCCCATGAGGTGGAGGTGGTCGACGACCCGCTGCTCGCCGAAGACAGCCTGCAACCGGCCCGGCCGCGACCGAAGCGGCTCAAGGTAATCAAGGCGAAGACCGGCGCCGAGCGAATGAAAGCCGCCACCGCCAAGGCCTCCGGCGGTACCGGGCAGGTACTCAAGGATCTTTCGGCGGAAGCCGGCGCCGAAGCCATCTTCAAGCTCCTGCGCGAGGAAGGCGTGATCCGCTGAAGCGGGTCAGAACGCACTGTGCGCCAGATCACAAGTTATGACGTGGTGACGATAAATTATTGTATTACGATAATTTATTCCCTAGTTTCGCCATCCAGACGCGAAACACACAGGGGAACCCGGCATGGCGCTGTCCACGCATCTCAGCAACCACAAGCTCTATCTGCTCGGCATGCTCTGCGCCATCCTGGCCTGGGGCATGGCCTGCATCGAACTCGGAGCGAACACCCACCTCTGGTTCTCCGGCCTCAGCGAGCAGGGCTACCTGCAGGCCTGGAGCGATGAAATGCCGCGCCTGGCCAGCGACGGCTTCGTCCTGTCCTGGAGCAGCCGGGCGCTGCTGATGCTGCTGGACTACCTGCCGACCCTGCTTTCCGCGTTCGGCCTGGCGCTCACCGGCCTGTTCTTCCGCCGCCTGGCCAAGGGCGAACGCTGGTCGCAGCGCAACGCCAGGACCCTGGTGCACATCGGCCTGCTGTCCTTCCTGGCACTCTTGCTCCAGCCATTTATCAATACGCTGCAAGGTCTTGTACTATCTCTCGACCTGCCCGACGGCGAGCGTGTCCTGAGCGTTTCGATAGGACTCACTTCCGAAGCGGCCTACGAGTTTCTCAAGGCGATCTTTCTCTGCTCGTTCGGCCTGATGATGAGCGAAGCCAGGAAACTGGACGAAGAAGTAAGAGCCTTCATATGACGACCTCATGATCATCATCCGACTAGACGTCATCCTGGCGAAGAACAAGGTCCGCTCCAAGGAGCTGGCGGAAGCCATCGGTATCACCGAACAGAACCTGTCCCTGCTGAAGAACGGCAAGGTCAAGGGCATCCGCCTCGACACCCTGGAGAAGATCTGCGCCTTCCTGGACTGCCAGCCGGGCGACATCCTGGAATACGTCGCGGACGACTGATCCCCGCTCCACCCTTTCCCAACCAGAAACCATGAACAGACACCTGAACCTCTCGGGCGTTGCGCTCGTGCTCGCCCTGATCTCGGGCTGCGGCCCCTCCGTCCGCTACCAGTACGTGATGCCGCCGAGCGAAGCGGGACGCACCTGCGTCGCCCAGTGCCGCACGCAACAGAGCCAGTGCGAAAGCCTCGCGCGCCTGGAATGGCAGAACGAAAACCGCCTGCGCGAAGCGGAACGGCGCAGCTACCACTATTGCAGCCAGGGCAAGAGCAAGAAGCAGGCGCGCAAGGAATGCCTGGCGCCAGGCTATTCCTCCTCGTTCGGCTACAACGGCTTCGGCGGCTCCGGCAACTTCAACTGCAGTTCCGACTACGACCGCTGCTTCACCGACATCTGCGGCGGCACCATCCGCCGCATCGTCGAGCAACCTCAATGATCGGAGTATCCCCATGAGCCGACGCCTCTTCCCTCTCCTGCCGTTCCTGTTCCTGGTCGGCTGCGCCCAGGGCTATCCCTCCTTCTCCGGCATCCTTCCGGACGTCCGCGTCAGCGGCGACGAACGCAGCTACGCCGAGCGCGCCGAAGACTGCCTGAAACGGCGCAACTGCCCGCCGGCCACCGATCGCGATCCCTTCGTCGCCGACCCCGGGCACTACTCGCTGGGCGGCAGCTTTCACTGGTGAAGCCGGGTGCCGAAGCCTGGCAACCGACCACGGACCTGGCTTCGGCAGGCGCTTTTCTTTATCCTGCGCGCCCTTTGAACGACTGGGACGAGATCATGCTGGAGAACACCCTGGAACGCCTGGAAACCCTGGTAGCCGAGCTGCTGCAACAGAACCAGGCCCTGCGCGACAGCCACGACCAGCTTCAGCAGCAGCTGCGCCAGGCCACCGAGGAAAACGAAACCCTGCAACTCTCCATGCTCGAGCAGGAAGAAAAGCAGAGCGGCACCCAGGCCCGCCTGGAAGCCCTGGTCGAGCGCCTCAGCGCGCAGCAACCGGTTAGCGCATGAGCCGCGACGGCGTCCAGGTCCTGTCGATCCTCGGTCGGGACTATTCGATCCGCGTGCCGGCCGGCGAGGAGAGTGCCCTAGCGGACGCCGCCGCGTTGCTGCAAGCGGAAGTGGACGCCAACAAGCGCAAGTTTCCCTACGTCACCAGCAACGAGCTGGTGGTGCTCTCCGCGCTCAATCTCTGCGCCCGCCAGCTCGGCGCGAACGACGGCGAGTCGCCGCGCCTGCGGGCGGTGGAGCAGCGCCTGGAGGCGCTGGTCGAGCGGATCGCCGGGGCATCCGGCTAGTCGCGCGCCTGCGGACTCGCCCAATACAGCTGCCGATGCCCGCGCGCCTGGTAGTCCTTGACCAGCGCGCAGGCCTCGTCGCGCGTCAGGTCGCGGCGCATGACGAAGGCATTGCCGTTGTCGTCCTGGCGCCACAGGCACCAGCGCGTTTCCTCCGCCGGCTTCGCCGCCACCGCGTCAGGCCTTCAGGGTCGAAGTCTTGCGCAAGCGCAGCGCGAGCATGACCAGCAACACGCCGAAGAACACCGCGTAGGCGCCGATCACCCAGACCACCGCCAGCGCCCCGGCGCCGGGGTTGGCGATCATCAGCACGCCGAACAGCACCGAGATGGCACCAGAGAGGATCATCCACCATTCGTTCTGGATCGACTTGCGCAGGCGGATCGCCGCGACGATCTGGAAGATGCCCATCGCCAGCGCCCAGCCGGCGATGATCAGGAGTAGGCCGATGGCGGTCAGTTGCGGCCAGAAGAACGCAACCAGGCCGGCCGCCACGCCGATCACCCCGACCAGCGCCAGCGGCCAGTTGAACTGCCCATCGCTGCGCATGTTGAACGCGGCGATCAGGGCGAACGCTCCGTCCACCAGCGCGTAGGCGCCCCAGAACAGCACCAGCACGGTCAGCGCCAGGGCCGGCGAGAGCAGGGTCAGGACGCCGAACACCAGCGCCGCCACGCCGCGCAGGGCCACCAGTTTCCAGTGCTTGCCCAGTTCGGCCCACAGGGGATTGTTTTCCACGCTTGCCTCCAGAGGCCGCCCTTGAGCGGCCCGTTCAGGTTGAGTCCTCCCACCTTAGTCCTTTTGCCGGGAGGCTGTCAGGAGGCGGAGGCGGGAGGCAAGGCGTGCGCGCGGGCTCAGGGCCGGGACTTCTCCGGCGGCCGCTGGCGGCGCCAGCAGGCGAACAGGTTCCAGGCCAGCAGCAGGCTGACGAAAGCGGAACTGACGTAGAACAGCAGGTTGTCCATGACCTTTCCTCCGCAGCGGCGCCCCGCCAGGGGGCGCCTCGTCCGGCTCAGCTGCCGGCCACCTTGCGCACGTGGGCGGACTCCTCGCCAAGGTTGTTCAGCATGCGCTCGCTGTACCAGTCGAGGAAATTGATCACACCGAACTCGTAGGTCTTCGAGTATGGACCAGGCTGGTAGGCGTCGGAGTTGATCCCGCGCTGGTTCTCCTCGGCCAGCCGACGATCCTGGTCGTTGGTCGCGTCCCATACCTCGCGCAGGCGCGCCACGTCGTAGTCGACGCCTTCCACCGCGTCCTTGTGCACCAGCCATTTGGTGGTGACCAGGGTTTCCTGGGCGCTGATCGGCCACACGGTGAAGACGATCAGGTGGTCGCCCATGCAGTGGTTCCAGGAGTGCGGCAGGTGCAGGATGCGCATCGAGCCGAGGTCGGGGTTCTTGATCCGGCCCATGAGCTTCTTGCTGCCCTGCTTGCCGTCCATGGTCATCGACACCGTGCCGTCCAGCAGCGGCATGCGCACGATGCGATTGCGCAGGCCGAAGCTGGCATGGGCGTACGGGATCTTCTCGGCGTCCCAGGCGCTGGTGCAGGCCGCCACCTGGTCCTTGAACGCCTGGCTGGCGCGCGGGTCGGTGACGTCGTCCCACTCCAGCAGGGTCTTCAGCAGTTCCGGGTGGGAGCCGTTGCAGTGGTAGCACTCGCGGTTGTTCTCGATCACCAGCTTCCAGTTGGCGGCTTCGCGGATGGTGGTCTGCACCGCCACCTTGGCGTTCTCCATGTCGTACGGCTCCATGTAGTGCTCGAGCGTCGCCAGGAAGTCGTCGATGGCCGGCGGGTTCTCCGCCAGGCTGATGAAGATGTAGCCGCCGGCGGTCTTCACCTGGATCGGCTTCAGGCCGTACTCCTTCATGTCGAAGTCGGCGCCCATCTCGGTGCCGGCGAACAGCAGGCGGCCATCCAGCTCGTAGGTCCACTGGTGGTAGGGGCAGACCAGCTTGGCCACCTTGCCTTTCTCGCTCACGCACAGGCGCGAGCCGCGGTGCCGGCAGACATTGTGGAAGGCATGCACCTGGCCTTCGGCGCCACGGATCACCAGGACCGGGTTCTTACCGATCTGCAGGGTGAGGAAATTGCCCTTGGCGGGAATCTCGCAGGTCATGCCGGCGATCAGCCATTCCTTGTGGAAGATCTCCTGCATGTCGATCTCGAACAGGCGCTGGTCGCAGTAGAAGGGCTGCGGCAGCGAGAAGCTGTGGTCGCGGCTGCGCAGCATGTCGGCGGTGGCCTTGCGGGCCGGTTCCAGGGGATCGCCGAGACTCAGGGTGGAAGTGACGTCCATCGGTAACTCCTCATGCCGCCCCCGCGCGGGTGGCGGCGGAAAAAGTGGCTGATACGGTTGCTACGCAAGGTGGCGTTCACAGCCTTCCTCATCCCGGCGCGGCGTCCGGAATCCCGCCCTGCCGATGGACGGGCCCCGCCGTGGCGGGAATGAAGGTCAGTCGCTCTACACGTCCGGGCTCTACCCTCCCGGGGTTCATGCAAACCCTCGTCTCGGCTGGTCTGGAGTGTGGGCCCGCGCCCGCCGCCGACCTTATCCATGGGCGACATGACCGCATCCGTTTCCGACGCTCCGGGCCGCGTCCCAGCAGGCAGGTCGCGATAAGCATGTAAATGTCGCTGGCAGGTAAATGAGCGGCCACGGCGATGCGCACAATCCGCCCCATCAGGCCATCGTTCGGCCCCGTGCGCACGGAGAGATCATCATGTCGAGCAACTTCCTCAATCCGGTCACCACCCAGACCTGGGCCAACGGCCGGCACCTCGTGCGCTGCGTCAAGGTCATCCAGGAAACCTGGGACGTGCGCACCTTCTGCTTCATGGCCGACCAGCCGATCCTGTTCTTCTTCAAGCCGGGCCAGTTCGTCACCCTGGAGCTGGAGATCGACGGCGAGCCGGTGATGCGCTCCTACACCATCTCCAGCTCGCCCTCGGTGCCCTACAGCTTCTCCATCACCATCAAGCGGGTGCCGGGCGGGCGGGTTTCCAACTGGCTGCACGACAACCTCAAGGAAGGCCAGGAGCTACCGGTGCACGGTCCGGTCGGCCTGTTCAACGCCATCGACTTCCCGGCCGACAAGGTGCTGTTCCTCTCCGGCGGGGTCGGCATCACTCCGGTAATGTCCATGGCGCGCTGGTTCTTCGACACCAACGCCAACGTCGACATGGTCTTCGTCCACAGCGCCCGTTCGCCGAAGGACATCATCTACCACCGCGAGCTGGAGCACATGGCCTCGCGGATCGACAACTTCAGCCTGCACATCATCTGCGAGCGCCACGGCCTCGGCGAAGCCTGGGCCGGCTACCGTGGCTACCTGAACCTGCGCATGCTGGAACTGATCGCCCCGGACTTCCTCGAGCGGGAAATCTTCTGCTGCGGCCCGACGCCCTATATGAGCGCGGTGAAGCACCTGCTGCAGGGCCACGGCTACGACATGAGCCGCTACCACGAGGAAGCCTTCGGGCCGACTCCGCCGGAGGTCCGCGCCGACGTCAGGGAACTGGCCGCGGAAGCCGCCGAGGCGCCGGAGGTACCGGTCGCCGACCAGCACCAGGTGGAATTCACCGCCACCGGCAAGAGCATCCGCGTCAGCCCCGGGGAAACCGTGCACGCCGCCGCCGCCAAGCTCGGCCTGCACATTCCGAAGGCCTGCGGGATGGGCATATGCGGCACCTGCAAGGTAATGAAGACCGCCGGCGAGGTGGAGATGGAGCACAACGGCGGGATCACCGACGAGGATGTCGCCGAAGGCTACATCCTCTCCTGCTGCAGCGTGCCCAAGGGCGACGTGGTCATCGACTACTGAGGGCGCGAGGGAAACGCCAGGCGCTCCCAGTAGCGCCGCCGCGGCAGTTCCTCGGCCGGCAGCCAGCGTCCGGCGCAGGCCTGCAGCGGCTCGGCGGGAGCCTTCAGCAGCGAGTCCAGGGCCAGCACGTAGCGCCCCGTCCCCGCGCAGCGGAAGCACAGGTCGTCGTCGAAGCTGTCGAAGCACGGGTACTCGCCGAGGTCGTCGCGGTAGCGACGCAACGTCCGCTCTTGCACGTCGAGCAGCAGCAGGCGCCACTGGTCCCGTTCCAGGTCGCTTTCCTCGTAGCGCTGGACGTGCCGGGTCAGCGCCAGGTAGCGACCGTCCGCCGACCAGATCATTGGCGCCGCCAGGTTGCCCAAGCCGATGCCCGACGCGGTCAGCAGGTAGCCGTCGCGGCTGAACCCGGCGCGCACGTCCTCGTCGCGGTGCATGCCCTCGTAGTGGAAACCGAAGCCCCAGGCGGCGTCTTCCGCGCCCACCGACGGCAAGACGAAGTCGCCGTCGCTCCAGGGCCGCGGCGCTGCGTCCAGCCAGCGCGACGTGGGGCACAGCCGCCAGGCCGTGCCATCGAACGCCACCCGCGCCTGCTCGTAGTAATGCCGCCAGTCGTCGTGGAAGCGGCCGAATGCGTGCCAGGCGCCGGGCTCGGGCAAGCCTTCGTCGAAGCGGCGCAACAGGCCGGGGTCGCCTTCGCCCGGCCCGCCCGGCGGCTGGTAGGCGTTGCGGCCGAGCAGGTGGAGCAAATGCACCTGGCCATCGATGAAACCTTGCAGGTGTAGATCGGCCAGCGGCTCGGCGAGCCACTCCAGGCGCCGCTCCCGGCTATCGAGTATGGCCAGGCGCTGCGGCAGGGTCGGCGCCTCGGCGAAGGCCACCACGGCCAGGTAGCGACCGCAATCGGACACGCGGTGGTCGAGCGTCCACTCGCCATCCAGGCGCCAGTCGCCCAGGCGCAAGGCATAGGCGCCGCGCTCCGCCTCCTGATCGTCGCGCAACCACTCCCAGACGGCCCGGCTGCCATCGGCCAGCGGTGCGCTCTGCAACAGGCATCCCGGCCTGCCGGCCGCGCCATCCAGCGGCAGCAACAGGTCCAGGCGCGGCATGTCGGCCTCGCGCCAGCGCGGCCGGTCGTCCGCATCGCGAGCGTGCAGAAGGTAGAGGCTGGAATGGCTGTACGAACCCAGCGTGCCGTAGCGTTCGTAGGTCAGGCAGGGTTGCGCCAGGTCCAGGCCGAAACGCAGCCAGCCATCCTCCAGCCCGAGCAGTTCGGGCCCGCCGGCATGGGGCTCGGCGGGCAACGCCGACCACGGCGCGCCCAGCGCACGCAGGCCGCCGTCCTCTCGCCAAAGCCAGTAGGTATCCTGCCCCAGCGGCTCGCCTGCTGCCTGCAGCGCCAGCGCCCGGCCGTCATCGTTCCAAGCCAATGGCGGCGCTTCACGGGACAGGTAGAAGCCGCTGGCCTCGCCGTTTATCCACAGCTCGCCGCGGTTGGCGCGCAGCGGCGCGAAAGGATCGTCCAGGGCCAGCAGGCTGTCCGGCAGCCAGGGGCGGATTTCCAGCGCGGGCCCGCCAAGCGGGGACGGTAGCGGTTGCGCGCGCAGATCCCCGCTCCAGCGCTGCCATTCGCTTTCGGGCAGCCAGAGGTCGCCGATGGCAACGAAGGCCTCGGCCTCGCTGCCGGCCTTGAGCGCCTGCAGCTCGAGGCGCTGCGGTGCGTTGGACGTCAGCGGACTGTGCCGCCCGATCACCTCGCGCTCGGTGACGCTGTCCAGCTCCCAGAAGTTGTCCACGGCACAGCGGTAGAGCAACCGCTCCTGCCGGTCGAAGATCGCCAGGCCCCACGCGCCTCGGCTCGGTATCGGCGAAACGAAGTGGCGGCCATCGCTGGAAAAGCGTGCCGAAGGATTGCAGTCGGGGATGAAACAGCCGTCGGGCATCAGGTAGTGGCATACCAGCGGGCCGCCCATGGCGATCTCGCCGCCGTCGAACAGGCGGATCGCCTCGCCCTCGGGGGTCCGCTCGGGCGCTTCGCCGCCCCATGCGCTACCTCCGGCCGGCAGGGGTACGTCCAGCGCTTGCGGAGCCTGGCGCTCCAGGCGCAGGCCGCGCTCGAAGCGGATCTGCAACAGCACGCCGCCGATCACCGCCAGCAAGCCACCGCCCAGTCCCAGCCAGAAGCCCGGCAGTGCCTGGCCCAGGGCGATGCCGCCACCCAGAACCCAGAAGAACAGCGCCTGTTGCAGGCGATACGGCACCTTGCCGCGCCAACGATCCGTGGCCCACTCGGCGCCCAGCAGCAGCACCCAACCCAGCGCTACCAGCGGCAACGGAAGGAGGACGCCAAGGGCCACCAGCACGGCGATCCAGGCGATCTCGCCGAGGCCTTCGAGCAACAAGCGGCCGAGCGGCTTGTCTGACATCCGATCATCCATGATCCATCCCACTTTCCTGGCAAAAGCCAAGGGTAATCAAGGCTCCGGCCAACCACCAGAGCCACGGCGAAGCTGACCTTCTCATACTGGAAAACACCAGGGCGCCAAGGTTGTCCACATTCGGACTGGAATTCCATACAGGTGTTCCTTCGCCGCCTGGATGTCCGCCATGTGTTCACTCAAGCATTTGAAATAAAAGATAAATTCTACAAATTCAAGTGCATTTCAGGGCCGGCTACTCAGCCCGTCCCTGCCTCCGGGAAGCCCTTTCCAGGCTAGGTTGATCACAGACTTATCCACAAGTTGTGCAATCCATCGCCTCCTCTATGTCCTGCGGGTCCAGAAACAACATACCGACAATACCTCCTCCGTGGCGCGAGGGCTCCGCAAGCCCATCCGGCTTTCCTTCCGGGTAAATCGCACTTCGCCGCACGCTCGGCCTGGCCGCACTCTCCTGCTCATTTAACGATCAATACGCCAGAGACCCCGCCGTACGGCCCCCCCAAGCGTGAGCGAACAACTTTTCCACAGGGCTTTACACTTCCCGTGGGGAAAAACAAAAAAATATTCACAGCATGAAGAAAAATCTCTGCTTTCTCAGGCAGTCCGGCTCTTCCCATGCGCACCGATCGTTTATTGATCAATCCACCGCAGGCTTAGCCCTATGCGGCTTCTGGCGCTATCCATACAGGTTGTCCACAAGACTTTCCAGGCCTTTTGTGGGCAACCCTGCATTTATACACAAGCTCCCTAAAGCAAGCCCGCCACCTGTTGACAGAACATCCGGTCAATTCTTGAGCAATTCCCTGAAAGGCTCGCCCCACCGGGCTCTCCGCACTCTATAAACAGGCTCTTCACATCGACCTCAACAGGAATTGGGGGAAATTCCCCTCGGCGATTGCTTCCATTGTTCCAGCGACTTCGGAACGGAAGAATTTTGTCTTTTTCCTCAAGCCGTTACGTCCGCGCAGGGTGTTTTCGACTTTTGCGCCCACTTCGCTCCCCGTCTTTTCTATCCACAGGCTTGCATGGGCCCGGAGGGGACAATACCCGTCACCGTTTCGTCAGCGCGTTTCACCCGAACCGTCATCCTCTGTTCACAAACGGCTGTTTTCGCTCAAAAACCGACCAGCCTCCGGAGAGCCCGGCGGGGCGCTGCCCGGAAGCGACTGCGAACACGTTATTCACATTCGGTTCCACAGTGTTTGTGGATTGGACAGGTTATCCCGCCACTGGAGTGGAGCCGCGTGGATAAAGGCTTTCGGCGTCTCGGGCGGAGACAGGAAGGACGTTCCAGGGAGCACTTTTGCATAGCTCCCGAACAGTTAGCCCACAGAGTTATCCACAGGATTTGGGGAAAGAGCGGCCGCCCCGCGCCATGGGGGCGACCGAGAGCGGACTCAGGCGCCCATCACCAGGCGGATGTCCCGCGCCAGTTCGCGGACCCGCTCGATATCGGTATCCCAGGAACACATGAAACGCGCGCCACCTTCACCGATGAAGGTGTAGAAGCGCCAGCCGCGCGCGCGCAAGGCTTCGATCGCCGGCTCGGAAAGCTGTAGGAACACGCCGTTGGCTTCTACCGGGAACATCAGGCTGACGCCGGGAACGTCGGCCACCAGCTCGGCCAGCAGGCGCGCGCAGCGGTTGGCGTGATCGGCGTAGCGCAGCCAGGCATCGTCCTGCAGTACGCCGACCCAGGGCGCGGCGAGGAAGCGCATCTTCGAGGCCAGTTGGCCGGCCTGCTTGCAGCGGTAGTCGAAGTCCTCGGCCAGGTCGCGGTTGAAGAACAGGATCGCCTCGCCCACCGCCATGCCGTTCTTGGTGCCGCCGAAGCAGAGCACATCGACCCCGGCCTTCCAGCTCAGCTCCGCCGGCGAGCAGCCGAGGAAGGCGCAGGCGTTGGAGAAGCGCGCGCCGTCCATGTGCAGGTGCAGGCCGAGCTCCTTGCAGGTGGCGCTGATCGCCTTCAGCTCGTCCGGGCGGTACACCGTGCCGACCTCGGTGGCCTGGGTGAGAGTCACCACGCGCGGCTTCGGATAGTGGATATCCTGGCGCTTGAGAGCGATGTCGCGGATCGACGCCGGGGTCAGCTTGCCGACCTCGGTCTGCGCCAGCAGCAGCTTGGAGCCATTGGAGAAGAACTCCGGCGCGCCGCACTCGTCGGTCTCGACGTGGGCGGTCTCCGAGCAGATCACGCTGTGGTAGCTCTGGCACAGCGCAGCCAGGGCCAGGGAGTTGGCGGCGGTGCCGTTGAAGGCGAAGAACACTTCGCAATCGGTCTCGAACAACTGGCGGAAGTAGTCCGAAGCACGCGCGGTCCACTGGTCGTCGCCATAGGCGCGTTCGTGGCCGCGGTTGGCTTCGGCCATCGCCGCCCAGGCTTCGGGGCAGATGCCGGAATAGTTGTCGCTGGCGAACTGTTGGGTGTGATCGGTCATTGTGGGCCTCTGGAACGGTTGCCGAGCCCTTGTGGGGCTCCATGCGGTCGTGCCGGCACGGGTACGTGCCGGCACAGTCTGTCAGGGTAGCTTGGTCAGCTTCATCTGCTCGACGAACGGCACCAGCACCTGGCGCATCGCCGTGGCGCTGCCGCCATTGGGCGTGTCGCGGGTGCTGAGGGTCAGTACGTAGCGGTTCTTGATCACTCCGCTGAGGGTCGAGACGCCCTCCTCGCCCTTGGCCGGGACCATCACTCCCAGCGGGTCGCCCATCCGCGTGGTATCGATCAGCGGCAGGTAGTCCTCGCCGCCGAAGCGCTCGGCGGTGCCGTTCTTAAGGGCTGTCTCGCGGGTCTTGTGGAGCAGGGTCAGGTTGGTCTGGGTCATCTCGCGCAGCTTGTCCTGCGCCGCCCGATAGGCCACCGCGTCGCCCTCGGTCGGCGGCGCCGGCAGGCCGGTGTCGGTGAGGACGATCTCCAGGCGCTTGCTGCCGTCGGCAGCGCCGAAGACCACGGTGGCGTCGTTGTAGCCGCACTGGCGGGAGAGGAAGTCGTAGCCGAACAGTGGCTTGCCGGCCGGCGGCAAGGCCACTTCGAGTTCATGGCCGGTGCAGGAATCAGCCGGCAGCGCAGGCGCGGCGGCCTGCTTTTCATCGCCGCCCCCGCACCCTTGCAGGGATGCGCCGAGCAGCACGGCGGAAAGGAAGATCAGCGGGCGTTTCATGGTGTTCTCGCAGGACGAAGAGCACGCAGTTTAGCGCCAGCCCGGGGCGTTCCGCATCGGTTGCCGATTCCCACCGCCATGTCGCAAACGCACCTCCCCGTGGCGTGCATAGGCATCTGGGCCGGCAGGGCCGGTCATACCATCGCTGGCAAAGGGACCGCGTGTCCCGTTGCAGCCATTCCGGCGCGGTTCCGGCGCCGCAGGGAGACCCAGCGATGTTCAGCAAGCATGACCAGATCCGCGGCTACGACGACGAACTGCTCGCCGCGATGGACGCCGAAGAGGCCCGCCAGGAAGACCATCTCGAACTGATCGCCTCGGAGAACTACACCAGCAAGCGGGTCATGCAGGCGCAGGGCAGCGGCCTGACCAACAAGTATGCCGAGGGCTATCCGGGCAAGCGCTACTACGGCGGCTGCGAACACGTCGACAAGGTCGAGCAGTTGGCCATCGACCGCGCCAGGCAACTGTTCGGCGCCGACTACGCCAACGTCCAGCCGCATTCCGGTTCCTCGGCCAACGCCGCGGTGTACCTGGCGCTGCTCAACGCCGGCGACACCATCCTCGGCATGAGCCTGGCCCACGGCGGCCATCTCACCCACGGCGCCAAGGTGTCCTCCTCCGGCAAGCTGTACAACGCCGTGCAGTACGGCCTGGACACCGCTACCGGGCTGATCGACTACGACGAAGTCGAGCGCCTGGCCGTGGAGCATAAGCCGAAGATGATCGTCGCCGGCTTCTCCGCCTACTCCAAGACCCTCGACTTCCCGCGCTTCCGCGCCATCGCCGACAAGGTCGGCGCGCTGCTGTTCGTCGACATGGCCCACGTCGCCGGGCTGGTCGCCGCCGGCCTCTACCCGAACCCGATCCCCTTCGCCGACGTGGTCACCACCACCACCCACAAGACCCTGCGCGGCCCGCGCGGCGGCCTGATCCTGGCGCGCGCCAACGAGGAGATCGAGAAGAAGCTCAACTCCGCGGTATTCCCCGGCGCCCAGGGCGGCCCGCTGATGCACGTGATCGCGGCCAAGGCGGTGTGCTTCAAGGAAGCGCTGGAGCCGGGCTTCAAGGACTACCAGGCGCAGGTGATCCGCAACGCCAAGGCGATGGCCGAGGTGTTCATCGGGCGCGGCTACGACGTGGTTTCCGGCGGCACCGACAACCACCTGATGCTGATCAGCCTGGTGCGCCAGGGCCTGACCGGCAAGGAAGCCGACGCCGCCCTCGGCCGGGTCGGCATCACGGTGAACAAGAACGCCGTGCCGAACGATCCGCAGAGCCCGTTCGTCACCTCCGGCATCCGCATCGGCACCCCGGCCATCACCACCCGCGGGCTGCAGGAAGCGCAGAGCCGCGAACTGGCCGGCTGGATCTGCGACATCCTCGACCACCTCGGCGATGCCGACGTGGAGGCCAAGGTCGCCACCCAGGTCGCCGGTCTCTGCGCGGACTTCCCGGTCTATCGCTGAGCCCCCCGAAGACGGTCGGGGAGCCCGACGCGCCCCGGCCCAACCCTCTCCGCGGGAGAGGGAGCAACAGTTCAGGAGCATCCACATGCAACGCTACTCCGGCTTCGGCCTGTTAAAGCATTCACTGAGCCATCACGAGAACTGGCAACGCATGTGGCGCACGCCCACGCCGAAGCCGGTCTACGACGTGGTCATCGTCGGCGGCGGCGGGCACGGCCTGGCCACCGCCTACTACCTGGCCAAGGAACACGGCATCAGCAACGTGGCGGTAGTCGAGAAAGGTTGGCTGGGCGGCGGCAACACCGCGCGCAACACCACCATCGTGCGCTCCAACTACCTGTGGGACGAGTCCGCGCTGCTCTACGAACACGCGATGAAGCTGTGGGAGGGCCTGTCCCAGGACCTCAACTACAACGTGATGTTCTCCCAGCGCGGGGTCTACAACCTCTGCCACACCCTCCAGGACATGCGCGACGGCGAGCGCCGGGTCAGCGCCAACCGCCTCAACGGCGTCGACGGCGAATTGTTGAACGCGCAGCAGGTGGCGGAGGAGATTCCCTACCTGGACTGCAGCAAGAACACCCGCTACCCGATCATGGGCGCGACCATCCAGCGTCGCGGCGGCGTCGCCCGCCATGACGCGGTGGCCTGGGGCTTCGCCCGCGCCGCCGATGCCCTCGGCGTGGACCTGATCCAGCAGACCGAAGTCACCGGCTTCCGCAAGCAGGACGGCGCGGTGATCGGCGTCGAGACCAACCGCGGCTTCATCGGCGCGCGCCGTGTCGGAGTGGTCACCGCCGGCAACTCCGGGCACATGGCCAGGCTCGCCGGCTTCCGCCTGCCGCTGGAGTCGCACCCGTTGCAGGCGCTGGTCTCCGAGCCGCTGAAGCCGATCATCGACAGCGTGATCATGTCCAACGCCGTGCATGGCTACATCAGCCAGTCGGACAAGGGCGACCTGGTCATCGGCGCCGGCATCGACGGCTACAACGGCTACGGCCAGCGCGGCTCTTACCCGGTGATCGAGCACACCCTGCAAGCCATCGTCGAGATGTTCCCGGTGCTCTCGCGGGTACGCATGAACCGCCAGTGGGGCGGCATCGTCGACACCACCCCGGACGCCTGCCCGATCATCGGCAAGACTCCGGTGCAGAACCTGTTCTTCAACTGCGGCTGGGGCACCGGCGGCTTCAAGGCCACTCCCGGCTCCGGAAACGTCTTCGCCGCCACCCTGGCCAAGGGCGAACCGCATCCGCTGGCCGCGCCCTTCTCCATCGAACGCTTCCACAGCGGTGCGCTGATCGACGAGCACGGCGCGGCGGCAGTGGCGCACTGACAAAAGCCGCCCGAAGGGCGAAATCCGCTGCCCCTCGCCCTTCAGGGAGAGGGTGCCGGTCAACCGGCAAGAACAGTTTCCGGAGGCTACAAAATGCTGAATATCTTCTGCCCCCACTGCGGCGAACTGCGTTCCGAAGAGGAATTCCACGCCAAGGGTCAGGCCCACATCCCGCGCCCGCTCGACCCGAACGCCTGCAGCGACGAGGAATGGGGCGACTACATGTTCTTCCGCGACAACCCGCGCGGCCTCCATCACGAGCTGTGGGTGCACGCCGCCGGCTGCCGCAAGTACTTCAACGTCACCCGCCATACGGTGACCTACGAGATCCTCGAGACCTACCTGATCGGCGAGCAGCCCAGCGTCGTCGCCGACGGTGAGAAGAAACCCGCCGTACAAGGGGAACCGGCATGAGCCAGATCAATCGCCTGTCCAGCGGCGGCCGCATCGACCGCAACCGCCCGCTGACCTTCAGCTTCAACGGCCAGCACTACCAGGGCTATGCCGGCGACACCCTGGCCGCCGCGCTGCTGGCCAACGGCGTCGACATCGTCGGCCGCAGCTTCAAGTACTCGCGGGCGCGCGGCATCGTCGCCGCCGGCGCCGAGGAGCCCAACGCGATCCTGCAGATCGGCTCCCGCGAAGCCACCCAGATCCCCAACGTACGCGCCACCCAGCAGGCTCTCTACGGCGGCCTGGTGGCCACCAGTACCAACGGCTGGCCGAACGTGCAGAACGACCTGATGGGAATCTTCGGCAAGGTCGGCGGCAAGCTGATGCCGCCCGGTTTCTACTACAAGACCTTCATGTACCCGCAGTCGATGTGGATGACCTACGAGAAGTACATCCGCAAGGCCGCCGGCCTGGGCCGCGCGCCGACCGAGGTCGATCCGGACAGCTACGACTGGATGAACCACCACTGCGACGTGCTGGTGGTCGGCGGCGGCCCGGCCGGCCTGGCCGCCGCCCTCGCCGCCGCTCGCAGCGGCGCGCGGGTGATTCTCGCCGACGAGCAGGAAGAGTTCGGCGGCAGCCTGCTGGACACCCGCGAGACCCTCGACGGCAAGCCCGCCGCCGAGTGGGTCGCGGACGCCGTGGCCGAGCTGCAAGGCCTGCCGGAAGTCATCCTGCTACCGCGCTCCACGGTCAACGGCTACCACGACCACAACTTCCTCACCATCCACGAGCGGCGCACCGACCACCTCGGCGAGGTCGCCCCGCTCGGCCAGGTCCGCCAGCGCGTGCACCGCGTACGCGCCAAGCGCGTGGTACTGGCCGCCGGCGCCCATGAGCGGCCGCTGGTCTACGGCAACAACGACCTGCCCGGCAACATGCTCGCCGGCGCGGTTTCCACCTATGTACGGCGCTACGGCGTGGCACCGGGCAAGAAACTGGTGCTGGCCACCAACAACGACTACGCCTACCGCGTCGCCCTCGACTGGCAGGAAGCCGGCCTGCAAGTGGTGGCCATCGCCGACGCCCGGGCCAATCCGCGCGGCGAGTGGGTCGAGGAAGCACGCCAACGCGGTATGCGGGTGATCACCGGCAGTTCGGTGATCGAGGCTCGCGGCGGCAAGCGGGTCAGCGGCGCCAAGGTCGCCCGGATCGACCTGCAGGCCATGCGCGCCAGCGGCGGCGAATGGCTGGACTGCGACCTGATCGCCAGCTCCGGCGGCTACAGCCCGGTCGTGCACCTGGCCTCGCACCTGGGCGGCAAGCCGGAATGGCGCGAGGAAATCCTCGCTTTCGTCCCCGGCGAAGGCCTGCAGAAACGCATCTGCGCCGGCGCCGTGAACGGCGTGTTCGGGCTCGCCGAGGTGCTCGCCGACGGCTACCAGGCCGGGAGCCGCGCCGCCCTCGACGCCGGCTACAAGACCGCCGCCGGCAGCCTGCCGAAGGTCCAGCCGCGCCGCGAGGAAGCGTCCGTCGCGCTGTTCCAGGTGCCCCACGAGAAGCCCACGGCACGCGCACCAAAGCAGTTCGTCGATCCGCAGAACGACGTCACCGCCGCCGCCATCGAACTGGCCTGCCGCGAGGGCTTCGAGTCCATCGAGCACGTCAAGCGCTACACCGCGCTGGGCTTCGGCACCGACCAGGGCAAGCTGGGCAACATCAACGGCCTGGCGATCGCCGCGCGGGCCCAGGGCAAGAGCATCGCCGACACCGGCACCACCATGTTCCGTCCGAACTACACCCCGGTGACCTTCGGCGCCGTCGCCGGCCGCCACTGCGGGCACCTGTTCGAACCGGTGCGCTTCACCGCCCTGCACGCCTGGCACGTGAAGAACGGCGCCGAGTTCGAAGACGTCGGCCAGTGGAAGCGGCCGTGGTACTTCCCGCGCCGCGGCGAGGACATGCACGCCGCCGTGGCCCGCGAATGCCGCGCGGTGCGCGAGGCGGTCGGCCTGCTCGACGCCTCGACCCTGGGCAAGATCGACATCCAGGGCCCGGACGCGCGGGAGTTCCTCAACCGGGTCTACACCAACGCCTGGACCAAGCTCGACGTCGGCAAGGCGCGCTACGGCCTGATGTGCAAGGAAGACGGGATGGTCTTCGACGACGGCGTGACCGCCTGCCTGGCCGACAACCACTTCGTCATGACCACCACCACCGGCGGCGCCGCCCGCGTACTGGAGTGGCTGGAGCTGTACCACCAGACCGAATGGCCGGAGCTGAAGGTGTACTTCACCTCGGTCACCGACCACTACGCGACCCTCACCCTGTCCGGCCCGAACAGCCGCAAGCTGCTCGCCGAAGTCACCGACATCGACCTGGACAAGGATGCCTTCCCCTTCATGACCTGGAAGGAAGGCAAGGTCGCCGGGGTGCCGGCGCGGGTGTTCCGCATCTCCTTCACCGGCGAGCTGAGCTACGAGGTGAACGTCCAGGCCGACTACGCCATGGGCGTGCTCGAAGCGCTCGCCGAGCACGGCGCGAAGTACGGCCTGACGCCCTACGGCACCGAGACCATGCACGTCCTGCGCGCCGAGAAGGGCTTCATCATCGTCGGCCAGGACACCGATGCCTCGGTCACCCCGGACGATCTCAACATGGGCTGGGCGGTGGGCCGCAGCAAGCCGTTCTCCTGGATCGGCTGGCGCGGCATGAACCGCGCCGACTGCCTGCGCGAGGATCGCAAGCAACTGGTCGGACTCAGGCCGAGCAACCCGCAGGAGGTACTGCCCGAAGGCGCGCAACTGGTGTTCGACACCCAGCAGGCGATCCCGATGAAGAT
The DNA here is from genome assembly GCF_056110345.1 of Pseudomonas sp. TZ252. Lineage (NCBI taxonomy): Bacteria > Pseudomonadati > Pseudomonadota > Gammaproteobacteria > Pseudomonadales > Pseudomonadaceae > Pseudomonas > Pseudomonas sp. TZ252. The sequence continues at coordinate 2,283,242 of NZ_CM148566.1, forward strand.
GGTCGGCCACGTCACCTCCAGCTACATGAGCGCCAGCCTCGGCCACGGCTTCGCCCTGGCGGTGGTGAAAGGCGGCCTCAAGCGCATGGGCCAGAAGGTCTACGCGCCGCTGGCGGACGGCCGCTTCATCGAGGCGGAGATCTGCTCCTCGGTGTTCTACGACCCCAAAGGGGAGCGGCAGAACGTGGATTGACCGGAGAGGGATGCGCTCCTCTCCCCGGCCCTCTTCCCGAAGGGAGAAGGCAGACAGGCTACCAGGGCGCGCGGCGCCCCAAGGTGAAAACGAATGAGCAAGGCAAACGTCTACCAGCAACGCCCCGAACCCGGCGTCCACGCCGAATCGCCGCTGCACCATGCCGAGCTGCACAAGCTCGCCGGCAAGACCGCCGCGAAGGCCGGTATCGTCCTGCGCGAGAAGAAGCTGCTCGGCCACCTGGTGCTGCGCGGCGATGCCGCCGACCCGGCCTTCGCCGCCGCCGTGCACCAAGCCCTCGGCCTGGAACTGCCGGTGGCCCTGACCCTGGTCGCCAGCGGCGAGACCTCGCTGCAATGGCTGGCCCCGGACGAATGGTTGCTGATCGTCCCCGGCGGCGAGGAATACGCCGTCGAACAGCGCCTGCGCCAGGCCCTGGGCGAGGAGCTGCACTACGCGGTGGTCAACGTCAGCGGCGGGCAGACGCTGCTCGAACTGAGCGGAGCGAACGTCCGCGAACTGCTGATGAAATCCACCAGCTACGACGTGCATCCGAGCAACTTCCCGGTGGGCAAGGCGGTCGGCAGCATCTTCGCCAAGTCGCAATGCGTGATCCGCCATACCGGCGAGGACACCTGGGAGCTGGTCGTGCGCCGCAGCTTCGCCGACTACTTCTGGCTCTGGTTGCAGGACGCCAGCGCCGAATACGGCCTGCAGGTAGCGGCATGAGCAGCCTTCCCCTCTCCCCGAGAGGGGATACCGGACCCGGAGCCTCGCGATGAGCCGTACCCCCGACACCTGGATCCTCACCGCCGACAGTCCCAGCCTGCTGGGCACCGTCGACGTGGTGACGCGCTACCTCTTCGAGCAGCGCTGCTACGTCACCGAGCACCACTCGTTCGACGACCGCCTGGCGCAACGCTTCTTCATCCGCGTGGAGTTCCGCGCCGGCGACGGCTTCGACGAAGCCTCCTTCCGCGCCGGACTGGCCGAACGGGTGGCACCGTTCGGCATGCGTACCGAGCTGACCGCGCCGGGCTACCGCAGCCAGGTGGCGATCATGGTTTCCAAGGCCGACCACTGCCTGAACGACCTGCTCTACCGCCAGCGCATCGGCCAGTTGCCGATGGACGTGGTGGCGGTGATTTCCAATCACCCGGACCTGGAGCCGCTGGCGCGCTGGCACGGCATTCCCTACCACCACTTCCCGCTCGACCCGAACGACAAGCCGGCCCAGGAAGCCAGGGTCTGGCAGGTGCTCGAAGAGAGTGGCGCCGAGCTGGTGATCCTCGCTCGCTACATGCAGGTGCTGTCGCCGGAACTGTGCCGGCGCCTGGACGGCTGGGCGATCAACATCCATCACTCCCTGCTGCCCGGCTTCAAGGGCGCCAAGCCGTACCACCAGGCCTACCAGAAGGGCGTGAAGCTGGTCGGCGCCACCGCCCACTACATCAACAACGACCTCGACGAAGGGCCGATCATCGCCCAGGGCGTCGAGACGGTCGACCACGCCCACTACCCCGAGGACCTAATCGCCAAGGGCCGCGACATCGAGTGCCTGACCCTGGCGCGGGCGGTGGGCTACCACATCGAGCGGAGGGTATTCCTCAACGCCAATCGGACCGTGGTGCTGTAAGCGCGCCCTCTCTTCCCAACCCTCGCTGAAGGAAGAGGGCCAGGGAGAGGGGCGCTTCCCACGGCCTCGCGTCCCGAGCAACACCGACAGCCCGCCGGCTGCCAGCATTCTCCGGCCCTGTCGCGCAACAGACGACTTTCCAGTGCAAAGCCGCGCGGCCGTGGACGCCGCGCATTTGTACCCACAACGACAAAGAGGAAACGCGTATGTCTGGCAATCGTGGTGTGGTCTATCTCGGCCCGGGCAAGGTCGAGGTGCAGAGCATTCCCTATCCGAAGATGCAGGACCCGCAGGGCCGGCAGATCGACCACGGGGTGATCCTGCGGGTGGTCTCCACCAACATCTGCGGCTCCGACCAGCACATGGTGCGCGGCCGTACCACCGCGCCGGAAGGCCTGGTGCTGGGCCACGAGATCACCGGCGAGGTGGTGGAGATCGGGCGTGGCGTGGAAACCATGAAGATCGGCGACCTGGTCTCGGTACCGTTCAACGTCGCCTGCGGCCACTGCCGTACCTGCAAGGAACAGCACACCGGCGTCTGCCTGACGGTCAATCCGGCGCGTGCCGGCGGCGCCTACGGCTACGTCGACATGGGTGGCTGGGTCGGCGGCCAGGCCGAATACGTGCTGGTGCCCTACGCCGACTTCAACCTGCTGAAACTGCCCAACCGCGAAGCGGCGATGGAGAAGATCCGCGACCTGACCTGCCTTTCGGACATCCTCCCCACCGGCTACCACGGCGCGGTCACCGCCGGCGTCGGCCCGGGCAGCACGGTCTACATCGCCGGCGCCGGTCCGGTCGGCCTGGCCGCGGCGGCCTCGGCACGCCTGCTCGGCGCGGCGGTGGTGATCGTCGGCGACGTCAACCCGACCCGCCTGGCCCACGCCAAGAAACAGGGCTTCGAGATCGCCGACCTGTCCAAGGACACCCCGCTGCACGAACAGATCGCCGCTCTGCTGGGCGAGCCGGAGGTCGACTGCGCGGTCGATGCGGTCGGTTTCGAGGCGCGCGGCCACGGCCATTCGGGCTCGCAGCAGGAAGCCCCGGCCACCGTGCTCAACTCGCTGATGGGCATCACCCGGGTCGCCGGCAAGATCGGCATTCCCGGCCTGTACGTCACCGAAGACCCGGGCGCGGTGGACGCGGCCGCCAAGCACGGCGCCCTGAGCATCCGCTTCGGCCTGGGCTGGGCCAAGTCGCACAGCTTCCATACCGGCCAGACCCCGGTGATGAAGTACAACCGCCAGCTGATGCAGGCGATCATGTGGGACCGGATCAAGATCGCCGACATCGTCGGGGTGGAAGTCATCACCCTCGACGATGCGCCGAAAGGCTATGGCGAGTTCGACGCCGGGGTGCCGAAGAAATTCGTCATCGACCCACACAACCTGTTCCGCGCGGCCTGAACCTCCGGCAACAACCGACGCGGCCCACGGGCCGCGTCGTCGTTGGCGCTATCCGGGGGAACTGCCGGCGATAAAATGGATCGGTGATACTGCTGCCATCCATTCGCCTCCCGGAGACCGCCATGAACACCGATAGCCCGATCAACCGCGTCGAACAGGTACAGGTCGACGACCTGGCCTGCTGGCGCATCCACACCGCCCATGGCGAGGCGCTGATCGCCCAGCAGGGCGCGCAACTGCTCAGCTACCAGCCCCACGAACAGCCGCCGCTGGTCTGGCTCAGCGACGAGGCCGGCTACCGGCGCGGGCAGTCGGTTCGCGGCGGGGTGCCGGTGTGCTGGCCGTGGTTCGGTCCGCTGGAGCGCAACCCGCAGGAAGTCCGCGGCCAGGTGGAAGATGGCCTGAAGGCGCCCGCCCACGGGCTGGTCCGGGCAGTCGACTGGGAAATCGACGACATCGCCGAGGAGGACGGCGACCTCTGCGTCAGCTTCCGCCTCGACGCCCCCGATGGCCTCCCCGGCTGGCCGCACCCGGCGGCGCTGCGCATGCTGTTCCGCTTCGGCGAGCGCCTGACCCTGCGACTCACCAGCGAGAACCTCGGCAGCAAGCCGCTGGTGCTCAGCCAGGCGCTGCACACCTACTTCGCGGTCAGCGACAGCCGCGAGATCGCCATCGAGGGCCTGGAAGGCGCGCGCTACATCGAGACCCTGGAGAACTGGGAAGAACGCACTCAGCACGGCGCGGTACGGGTCAAGGGCGAACTGGACCGCATCTACCTCGGTCTCAAACGCGACCTGCTGATCAAGGACCCGCGCTGGGAACGCAGCATCCACCTGCACGCCCTCGACTCTCGTTCGGCGGTGGTCTGGAATCCCTGGGTGGACAAGTCCCGGCGTCTCTCGCAGTTCGCCGACGACGCCTGGCAGCAGATGCTCTGCATCGAGACCGGGCGGGTCTGGGACGACCTCATGGTGGTCGCCCCCGGGCGCAGCGAAAGCTTTGGCGTGCAGATCTGGAGCGAGCCGCTGAAACGGCCCTGAGCGGGACGGCGAGCGGACGGGGCGGCTCGCGTCGTCCGCCATGGGCCGTTGCGCAGGTGCCGGCCCTACAGGTCCGCTTCCTCCACCACCTTCACCCGCGCCTTGTCGATGGCGTAGGCGGCATCGGCCAGGTCATTGCTCACCTGCTCGATCTTCAGCGTGCCGCTGACCCACAGCGGGGTGTAGATATCGGTCAGCTTCAGCCCCTGTGGATAATGCACCAGGACGATCTGGTTCGGCGGCGGCGGCGGCACGTGGATGCAGGCGCCCGGATAGGGCACCAGGAAGAATTCGGTGACGCGGCCCTTGGCGTCGTTCTCCAGCGGCACCGGGTAGCCGCCGAGGCGGATCGCCTTGCCATCCAGGCTGGCGACGGTCTTGGCCGAATACATCACCGCCGGCATCTTTCGGTCCGACTGCTTCAGGCCCCCCTTGCTGGTGAAGGTGCCGGCGGCCTCCGGGGTGTCGTGGATGATGTCGGGCATTTCTTCCAGCGCCTTGCGGTCGGCCGGCGGCATCAGTTCCAGCCAGTCGGTCTCGGGCAGTTCGGCGTGGGCCAGGGGTGAGGACAACAGGGCGAGCAGCAACAGGCGGGCGAACGGGAAGCGGCGCATGATGGCGGGAATACCGGCGAAGTGAGGAAACGCCGGCCCCCGCGGGGGCCGGCCAGAGCCATCAATTCTTCTTGATCAGGCCGTAAATGACCAGCAGTACGACGGCGCCGACCACCGCGCCGATGAAACCGGCCGCCTGACCGGCCTGGTAGAAGCCGATCGCCTGGCCGCCGTAGGTGGCCAGCAGCGAACCGCCGATGCCGAGCAGGATGGTCATGATCCAGCCCATGCTGTCGTCACCTGGCTTCAGAAAGCGTGCAACGAGACCAACGATCAGTCCGACGATGATGGTTCCGATTAATCCCATGACAGTCCCTCCTTACGGGTGTATGCGCATGTATTGCGCCTGCCATGGGACAGTGTAGAAAAGCCTTGGGTTCAGTGCCGCCCGCCAACCCAAGGATGGGCGGACGGCAATCGCTCACGCCTCGATCAGCGCCTCGACCTCGGCGATGCGCGCCTGCAGCGTCGCCCGGTCGGCACAGCGCAGGGTGGCATGGCCAACCTTGCGGCCGTTCTTGAAGGCCTTGCCGTAGTGATGCAGGTGGCAATCGGCGACGGCGACCACCTGAGCCACCGGGGGCACCGCGCCGATGAAATTGAGCATCGCGCTCTCGCCGACCTTGGCGGTCGAGCCCAGCGGCAGGCCGGCGACGGCGCGCAGGTGGTTCTCGAACTGGCTGCACTCGGCGCCTTCGATGGTCCAGTGCCCGGAGTTGTGCACGCGCGGGGCGATCTCGTTGGCCTTCAGGCCGCCGTCCACCTCGAAGAACTCGAAGGCCAGCACGCCGACGTAGTCGAGCCGGGCCAGCACGCGGCCGACGTAGTCCTCGGCCAGCGCCTGCAACGGATGCGCGCTGCTGGCCACGGAGAGCTTGAGGATGCCGCTGTCGTGGGTGTTGTGCACCAGCGGGTAGAAACGCGTCTCCCCATCGCGAGCGCGCACCGCCACCAGCGAGACTTCCCCGGTGAACGGCACGAAGCCCTCGAGGATGCACGGCACGCTGCCCAGTTCGGCGAACGCGCCCTGCACGTCGGCCGGCTGGCGCAGGACCTTCTGGCCCTTGCCGTCGTAGCCCAGGGTGCGGGTCTTGAGCACCGCCGGCAGGCCGATGGCGGCTGCGGCGGCATCGAGGTCGGCCTGGGACTGGACGTCGGCGAAGTCCGGAGTGGGAATGCCGAGGTCCTTGAACATCGACTTCTCGAACCAGCGGTCGCGGGCGATGCGCAGCGACTCGGCGTTCGGGTAGACCGGCACGAACTGGGAGAGGAAGGCCACGGTTTCCGCCGGCACGCTCTCGAACTCGAAGGTCACCAGGTCGACCTCGTCGGCCAGTTGCCGCAGGTGCTCCTGGTCGCCGTAGTCGGCGCGGATGTGCTCGCCCAGGGAGGCCGCGCAGGCGTCCGGCGCCGGGTCGAGGAAAGCGAAGTTCATGCCCAGCGGGGTTCCCGCCAGGGCCAGCATGCGGCCCAGCTGGCCGCCACCGATGACACCGATTTTCATGGTTCGAGCCTTACCTTCTCAGAGCCTGTCTCACGCATCGCGCGGGTCGGGATTGTCCAGCACGGTTTCGGTCTGGTTGGCGCGGAACTGCTTCAGCGCCTCGTGGTACTGCGGGTGCTTGGCGCCGAGGATGCTCGCCGAGAGCAGCGCCGCGTTGACCGCGCCGGCCTTGCCGATGGCCAGGGTGGCGACCGGTACGCCGGCGGGCATCTGCACGATGGAGAGCAGCGAGTCGACACCCGACAGCATCGACGACTGTACCGGCACGCCGAGTACCGGCAGGTGGGTCTTGGCCGCGCACATGCCCGGCAGGTGGGCGGCGCCGCCAGCGCCGGCGATGATCACTTCGAGGCCGCGGCCTTCGGCTTCCTCGGCGTACTGGAAGAGCAGGTCCGGGGTGCGGTGGGCGGAAACCACCTTCACTTCGTAGGGGATGCCCAGCTTGTCCAGCATGTCCGCGGTGTGACTGAGGGTGCTCCAGTCCGATTTGGAACCCATGATCACGCCAACCAGTGCGCTCATCGTCGTGCCTCTCTCAAATGCGCCGTCCGGCGCGTCAGAAACCAACAAGCCACGCTTCGTCGAGGGGCGTGGCTTGTACTGGGCCGAGCCGGCGGGCAGTGCCGGTTCGAAGGCGGCGCAGTATACCGCAAAGGCAGGCCGGGCGCGCGCCGGGGGCTACCGTCCGTCCCGTTTTTTCGCGCCATGGCGGGAAACTTGCCGCAACTCAATGCGCGCCTACCACGAGCGGCCAGACTGGTTGTCGCGGCGCGCTCCGAGGGAGCGGCGGCCGCGCCGGTTCCGCAGCCTGTCGCGGTGCCCGTCAAAGGCGCCGCGACAGGCGCTCAGCCCCGTCCAAGGAGATGACCATGACCCTGCCACAGACCATGAAAGCCGCGGTCGTGCACGCCTACGGCGCGCCGCTGCGGATCGAGGAAGTCAAGGTTCCGCTGCCCGGCCCCGGGCAGGTACTGGTGAAGATCGAAGCCTCCGGCGTCTGCCACACCGACCTGCATGCCGCCGAGGGCGACTGGCCGGTGAAGCCGCCGTTGCCGTTCATTCCCGGTCACGAAGGCGTCGGCTACGTCGCCGCGGTGGGCAGCGGAGTGACCCGAGTGAAGGAAGGCGACCGGGTCGGCATCCCCTGGCTGTACACCGCCTGCGGCTGCTGCGAGCACTGCCTGACCGGCTGGGAGACCCTCTGCGAGAGCCAGCAGAACACCGGCTACTCGGTGAACGGCGGCTATGCCGAATACGTATTGGCCGACCCGAACTACGTCGGAATTCTGCCGAAAAACGTCGAATTCGCTGAAATCGCGCCGATCCTCTGCGCCGGCGTCACCGTCTACAAGGGGCTCAAGCAGACCAACGCGCGCCCCGGCCAGTGGGTGGCGATCTCCGGCATCGGCGGCCTCGGCCACGTCGCCGTGCAGTACGCCAGGGCCATGGGCCTGCACGTCGCCGCCATCGACATCGACGACGCCAAGCTGGAACTGGCGCGCAAGCTCGGTGCCAGCCTGACGGTCAACGCCCGGCAGGAAGACCCGGTGGAGGTGCTCCAGCGCGACATCGGCGGCGCCCACGGGGTGCTGGTCACCGCGGTATCCAATAGCGCCTTCGGCCAGGCCATCGGCATGGCGCGCCGCGGCGGCACCATCGCCCTGGTCGGCCTGCCGCCGGGTGACTTCCCGACGCCGATCTTCGACGTGGTGCTCAAGGGCCTGCACATCGCCGGCTCCATCGTCGGCACCCGCGCGGACCTTCAGGAAGCCCTCGACTTTGCCGGCGAAGGCCTGGTCAAGGCGACCATCCATCCGGGCAAGCTGGACGACATCAACCAGATCCTCGACCAGATGCGCGCCGGGCAGATCGAGGGGCGCATCGTCCTTGAGATGTGACCTGCGGGGCGGCGTCCCGGCGCCGCCCTTGCCTGTCTACTCGACGCTGCCCAGCCCGCCTTCCAGCTTGCGCCAGAGCAAGCGGATCGCCGCCTTGCGTACCAGCGCGCAGCGGTACAGGCGGATTTCCTGCGGCACGAACCATTGCGGCCCGCCACAGATCGCCAGCTCGCCGCGCTCCAGTTCGTTGACCACGCTCAGCCGTGGCACCCAGGCCACGCCCATGCCTTGCAGCGCCATGCTCTTCAGGCTGTCGGCCATCGCCGTCTCGTAGACCGTGGTGTAGCGCAGGTTGCGCTGGCGCAGCAGCAGGTTGACCCCGCGGCCGAGGAAGGCGCTGGCGCTGTAGGCGAGCAGCGGCACGCTCTGGCCGTTCTCCAGGTCGAACAGCGGCTGGCCCTCGGCGTTCACCGCGCAAACCGGCAGCATCTCGGTGCGCCCCAGGTGCAGCGAGGGAAAGATCTCCGGGTCCATCTGCAACGCGGCGTCAGGGTCGTAGAACGCCAGCATCAGGTCGCAGCTACCCTCGCGCAGGGAATGCACCGCCTCGCCGACGTTGGTGGCGATCAGCCGGCTGGCGATGTTCAGCCCCTCGTTGCGCAGCCGCGCGATCCACTGCGGGAAGAAGCCCAGCGCCAGCGAGTGGGCGGCGGCGAACTGCAGCACCTCGCCCTGCCCGCCTTCCAGGTGGTGCAGGTGGCGCACCACCTGGCCGAGCTGCTCGACCACGCTGCGCGCGGTGACCAGGAACAACTGCCCGGCCTCGGTCAGTTCCACCGGCGTGCGCTGGCGATTCACCAGGGTCAGGCCGAGGGCGTCCTCCAGGCTGCGAATGCGCCGGCTGAAGGCCGGCTGGGTGACGAAGCGTTTCTCCGCCGCCTGGGAAAAGCTGCGGGTGCCGGCCAGGGCGATGAAATCCTCCAGCCACTTCAGTTCGAGGTTCACGACGGGAAAGGCTCCGGTAATGCGATGACACGTCCGCCATCATACCAGCGTCACATCCAACATTATGCCGTTTGTGCATGAGGCAGCGTTTAACAGCATTGGCCACGAAATCGTCACATCCTTAGTCTAGTGGGCATCGCGGCACTGGCCGTGTCCCTCTGAGACAAATCCCGTCATGTCCCCCGTTGCATCTTCCCGTATCGAGAAAGACCTGCTCGGCACCCTCGAAGTGCCCGCTGACGCCTACTACGGCATCCAGACCCTGCGCGCCGTGAACAACTTCCGCCTCTCCGGGGTGCCGCTGTCGCACTACCCGAAGCTGGTCGTTGCCCTGGCCATGGTCAAGCAGGCCGCCGCCGACGCCAACCGTCAGCTCGGCCATCTCCCGGAAGACAAGCACGCCGCCATCAGCGAGGCCTGCGCCCGCCTGATCCGCGGCGATTTCCACGAGCAGTTCGTGGTGGACATGATCCAGGGCGGCGCCGGCACCTCCACCAACATGAACGCGAACGAAGTGATCGCGAACATCGCGCTGGAAGCCATGGGCCACACCAAGGGTGAGTACAAGTACCTGCACCCGAACAACGATGTGAACATGGCGCAGTCGACCAACGACGCCTACCCGACCGCCATCCGCCTGGGCCTGCTGCTCGGCCACGACACCCTGCTGGCCAGCCTCGACAGCCTGATCCAGGCCTTCGCCGCCAAGGGCGTCGAATTCGCCGGCGTACTGAAGATGGGCCGCACCCAGTTGCAGGACGCCGTGCCGATGACCCTCGGCCAGGAATTCCACGCTTTCGCCACCACCCTCGGCGAAGACCTCGACCGCCTGCGTCGCCTGGCGCCGGAGCTGCTCACCGAAGTGAACCTCGGTGGCACCGCCATCGGCACCGGCATCAACGCCGACCCCGGCTACCAGAAGCTCGCCGTCGAGCGCCTGGCCGCCATCAGCGGGCAGCCGCTGAAGCCGGCCGCCGACCTGATCGAAGCCACCTCCGACATGGGCGCCTTCGTGCTGTTCTCGGGCATGCTCAAGCGCACCGCGGTCAAGCTGTCGAAGATCTGCAACGACCTGCGCCTGCTCTCCAGCGGCCCGCGCACCGGCATCAACGAGATCAACCTGCCGCCGCGCCAGCCGGGCAGTTCGATCATGCCGGGCAAGGTCAACCCGGTGATCCCGGAAGCGGTCAACCAGGTCGCCTTCGAAGTGATCGGCAACGACCTCGCCCTGACCCTGGCGGCCGAAGGCGGCCAGTTGCAACTGAACGTGATGGAGCCGCTGATCGCCTACAAGATCTTCGACTCGATCCGCCTGCTGCAACGCGCCATGGACATGCTCCGCGAGCACTGCATCACCGGCATCACCGCCAACGTCGAGCGCTGCCACGAACTGGTCGAGCACAGCATCGGCCTGGTCACCGCGCTGAACCCGTACATCGGCTACGAGAACTCCACGCGGATCGCCAAGACCGCCCTGGAGAGCGGCCGCGGCGTACTGGAACTGGTACGCGAGGAAAAGCTGCTGGACGAAGCCACCCTGGCCGACATCCTGCTGCCGGAAAACATGATCGCGCCGCGCCTGATTCCACTGCGCGCCTGATCCGATACGAGATCGAGCGCGCCCAGGTCCGGCTATCGACGCAGCCGGGCCGCAGCGCAGCCGATCGAAGAAGGCTCACCGGTAGAGGGGGAGTACTACCCCCTCGACCTTTAGGGATGGATACCCTTCATCCCTTCTTTTATACCCGGCGCCCCGGCCCAGCCGCGGCGCCACGCTCACCGGTCGAGAGGGATACCAACTTTCCCTCTCTACACTCTGAGGGACACGGCGACCTGCGGTGTCCCTTCTTTTTTTCACCGCTCAAGACGGCCCGCAGATCTTCCCCGTTGCCGAGGTGTTGTGTGGCTGCGCTCACCTGTGGATAACGTCCGCGTCATACGTCCTACGAAGGCATATCCCCTCTCAACACCCCGTCAACCCTTGCTCCCGCCGCTCCTCCGGGAAGAAATAAGGCCTCAATACCCATACCCCGACGCTGTTGCCGGCAAACGCCGCCACCAACCACAACCAGCCATGCAGGCTGCCGGAAGCGATCCCGCTGAAATACGCGCCGATGTTGCAGCCATAGGCCAGGCGCGCGCCGTAGCCGAGCAGCAGCCCGCCGATCACCGCCGCCGCCAGCGAACGGCGCGGGATGTCCAGGTTCGGCGCGAAGCGTCCGGCCAGGCCGGCGGCGAGCAGCGCGCCGAGGACGATGCCGATGTCCATCACGCTGGTGATGTCTTCCCACAGCGGCGCGGCCAGCGCCTTGGCGTTCGCCGGCGTCTGCCAGAAGGCCCAGGCGCCGACGTCCAGGCCCACGCCCTGGGCGATCTTCGCGCCCCACAGGGCGAAGGCCGACGTGATGCCCCAGGGGCGTCCGGCGAGGTACAGGGTGAGGAAGTTGAGCAGCGCCAGCGCCAACGCGCCCCAGACCAGCGGCCAGGGGCCGCGGAGGAAGCGCCGCCAACCCCGCCATTCGGCGCTCGGCGGGGTTTCCAGGGTGCCGTGGCGGGCCTTCTCCATGCGTACCGTGACCCCGGCGATGCCGATGAACACCGCCAGGCTCAACACCAGCGCCGGTGCCAGGCCCAGTTCGGCGACCAGCGAGATCGGCGGCAGCGACGGCAGGGCGAACCACCAGCCGACATGCTGGGTGGCGATCAGCGAGCCGAGGATGAAGAACAGCAGGGTCACCAGCATCCGCGCGTTGCCGCCGCCGACGGTGAACAGGGTGCCGGAGGCGCAGCCGCCGCCCAGTTGCATGCCGATGCCGAAAATGAAGGCGCCGACGATCACCGAAGTGCCAACCGGCGAGACGAAACCGCTCACCGGCTGGCCGAACAGGCTGCCCGCCGCCAGCGCCGGGAAGAACAGCAGCACCGCCACGGCCAGCATCACCATCTGCGCGCGCAGCCCGGCGCCGCGCCGTTCGCGGATGAATACCCGCCAGGCGGAGGTGAAGCCGAAGGCGGCGTGGTAGAGGGTCAGGCCCAGGGCGCCGCCGACGATGAAGAGGATGGCCTGGCGCGCGCTGACCGCGTTGAACAGGAACAGCCCGCCGAGCACCAGCAGGGCGAAGGCGATCAGGGGGGCGGCGAGCTTGCGCTCGGGCACGGCGGAAAGGGCGACACTCATGGCTACTCCTGGGCGCGAGGGTGATCCGGGGGCATTCTAGTCAGTCGCGACGACGGGTCCAACCAGGGCCTCCCGCCGCCAGGCCTTGCGCAACGCCCGCAGCGCCTCGTCGATACGCACCTCGGGTACTGCCGCGAAGCCCAGCACCAGGCCCGCGCGGTCGTCTGGCGCAACGCTGGAGTCGTCCATCCAGTAGTCGCTCAAGGCGCTGACTTCCACCCCGGCGGCTGCCGCCGCGGCGATTAGGGCCCGCTCCCGCGCCAGGCTGTCGACCCGCACGCACAGGTGCAGCCCCGCCTCCACCGCCGGCAACGGCTGGCAACCCGGCGCCTCTGGCCAGCCCCGCAGCAAGGCGTCGCGGCGGGCGCGGGCGGCGCGGCGCATGCGGCGGACGTGGCGCTGGAAATGCCCCTCGGCGATGAAGTCGGCCATGACCCGCTGGGTGCCCACCTCCGAATGGCGTACCTCGATGGCCCGCCGCTGGCGGAAGCGCTCGACCAGCGCCGGCGGGACCACCAGGTAGCCCAGGCGCAACGCCGGGAAGGCGATCTTGCAGAAGGTCCCGACGTAGAGCACCCGGCCCTGTCGGTCCAGCGCGGCCAGCGGCGCCAGCGGCGTACCGCTGTAGCGATACTCGCCGTCGTAGTCGTCCTCGACGATCCAACCGTCGGCGCGCTCGGCCCACTCCAGCAGCTCCAGGCGCCGCGCCAGCGACAGGGTGACGCCGGTGGGGTACTGGTGTGACGGCGTGACATAGGCCAGGCGGCAGCCGGCAATGCCCGCGAGCCGGTCGCTGCGCAGCCCCTCGGCGTCGAGGTCGATCCCGTGCGGTACCGCGCCGGTCGCGGCGAAGGCCAGGCGCGCCGCGCGGTAGCCAGGGTTTTCCACAGCCACCGGATCGCCGTTCTCGAGCAACACCTGGGCGCACAGGCGGATGGCCTGCTGCGCGCCATGGGTGACGATCACCTGTTCCGCCTCGCAGCGCAGGCCGCGCGCGCTGCGCAGGTAGGCGGCGATCAGCTCGCGCAGGCGCGCCTCGCCGGCCGGGTCGCCGTAGCCCAGGCAGTCCGCCGGCGGGTTGCGCCAGAAGCGCGCCTGTAGCCGCGCCCAGGTGTCGAAGGGGAACAGGTCGAAGGCCGGCACGCCGACGCGGAACGCTCGCGGCGCGCCTTCCGGTGGCGGCGCCAGGGCCGCCGGGCCGCGCGGCGCGGGAGCGCTCGGGGCGACGGCGGGGGCCCTGCCTGGGATTTCCTGCAACTCGGCAACGTAGGTCCCGTCGCCTGTGCGCCCGTCGATATAGCCCTCGGCGTGCAACTGTTCATAGGCCCGCACCACGGTGTTGCGCGAGACCTTCAGGGCCTGGGCCAGCTCGCGGCTGGCGGGCATCCGCGTGCGGCTGCCGAGGCGGCCGTCGAGGATCCGTTCGCGCAGCGCGGCGTAGAGCTGGCGGGCCAGGCCCTGGGCGGGGTCGAGGTGGATGCCGGCGGCGTCGAAGGGCAGTACGGTGGCCATGGCGGTCTCGGAGGGAAGAAAGCGCCAGTGTGGATTGGACCTGTGGAATTGACCAGCAATGGATCTTCTAGCGGACCATTTCCCGGCCTAGTCTGGAGGCACCTTTACCCGGACATGGAACCGAGCCATGAGCACGTCCCTGCAGATTCGTCCCGTCGGCGCCGGCGACCACGCCGCCTGGCTGCCGCTGTGGGAGGGCTACCAGCGCTTCTACAAGACCGAGATCGCCGCCGCTACCAGCGACGCCACCTGGCAGCGCTTCCTCGACGCCGACGAACCGATGAACGCCGCCCTCGCCTGGCTCGACGAGCGCGCCGTGGGCCTGGTGCACTGGATCTACCACCGCTCCTGCTGGACCGTCGGCGACTACTGCTACCTGCAGGACCTGTTCGTCGCCGAGGGCCTGCGCGGCGAAGGCATAGGGCGCCGGCTGATCGAGCATGTCTACGCCGAGGCCGGCGCCGCTGGCTGTTCGCGGGTGCACTGGCTGACCCACGAGAGCAACAGCGACGCGATGAAGCTGTACGAGCGCATCGCCGACAAGTCCGGTTTCCTTCAGTACCGCAGGATTCTCTGAGGCCCACCATGCGCGAACCCTTGAACTGGCGCCCCGTCGCCACTCCACCCCACGCCCCGCTCGACGGCCGCTTCGTCAAGCTCGAACCGCTCGATCCGCAACGCCACGGCGACGACCTGTGGGACGCCCTGCAAGGGCCTGGCGCCGACCCGTTGCTGTGGGAATACCTGGCCTACGGCCCGTTCGCCGAGCGCCCGGCGTTCGACGCCTGGCTGGCCGGCCAGGCGGCCAGCCGCGACCCGCTGTTCTTCGCCGTGCGCGAGCGGCGCACGCAGCGCGCCGTCGGCCTGCTCAGCTACCTGCGGATCACGCCGAAGGATGGCGTCATCGAAATCGGCCATATCGCCTTCGGCGCGCCTATGCAGCGCACACCGGGGTCTACCGAGGCGGTCTACCTGCTCGCCGAACTCGCCCTCGGCCGCCTCGGCTACCGCCGCCTGGAGTGGAAGTGCAATGCCGGCAACGCCCGTTCGATGCGCGCCGCCGAGCGCCTGGGCTTCACCTACGAAGGCACCTTCCGCCAGCACATGGTGGTCAAGCAGCGCAACCGCGACACCGCCTGGTTCTCCCTGCTCGACAGCGAATGGCCGGCGCGACAGGCGGCGTTCGAGCGCTGGCTCGATCCTTCCAACTTCGACGCCGAAGGCCGCCAGCGGCAGACGCTGGAGGCGCTGCGCGACTAGCCCCTGGCAGGGACTGCCGGTCGCTCAACGGTACTCCGGCAGCCAGTGCAGGCTGGCCAGGATGTGCGCGACCGCGTTGGCCACGCCGAACAGCAGCACCAGCACGATCGCCGGCGTGCCGCCCCAGGCGCGGAACAGCGGGCTGCCGAAGCGCTTGCGCGAGGCCCGCGCCATCAGCGCCGGAACGATCACCGCCCAGAACGCCGCGGCCAGCCCGGCGAAACCGATGGCGTAGATGAAGCCGTTGGGGAACAGCAGCCCGCCGATGGTCGGTGGGACGAAGGTCAGCAACGCGGTCTTGAAGCGCCCGAAGTGGCTGTCGTCGAACCTGCACAGGTCGGCCAGGTAGTCGAACAGGCCGAGGGTCACGCCGAGGAAGGAGCTGGCCACCGCCAGGTTGGAGAAGGTGGTGAGCAACGCGTTCAGCGAATCCGACGCGGTGATCCGGTGCAGGTATTCCACCAGGGTGCCGACGTTGCTGCCGCCGGCGATGATGCCCTTGAACTGCTCGCGCGGGATGGTGCCCAGGGTGCTGGCCTGCCACAGCAGGTAGATGGCCAGGGCGATCAGGGTGCCGATCCACAGCGAACGGCTGATCCGCTGCGGGTCCTTGCCGTAGTACTTCATCAGGCTCGGCACGTTGCCGTGGTAACCGAAGGAAGTCAGGCAGAACGGCAGGGTCGCCAGCAGGTAGGGCCAGTAGACCGCGTCCGGCTCGCCGCTGTTGAACAGGATCGCCGGCTGGATGCGCCCGAGCAGGCCGCTGATGGAGAGGCCGAAGGTAATGATCATGCCGCCGAGCATCAGCGTGGTGATGCGGTCCACCGCGCGGGTGCTCCACCACACCACCAGCGCCACCGCCAGGGCGAACAGCAGCCCGGCGAGCTTTTCCGGCAGGGTCACGCCGAGGCCGCTGGACAGGGTGTAGCCGATGATCGAGCCGCCGCCGGAGATATAGGCATAGGTGAGGATATAGAGGACGAAGGCGATGCTCAGCCCGTTGACCACATTCCAGCCCTGGCCGAGCAGGTCACGGGTGATGGTCGAGAAGCTCGAGCCCACCGGGTAGTTGAGGTTGGCCTCGAGGATCATCATCCCCGACAGCAGCATGCAGAACCAGGTGAGCAGGAACACCGCCACCGACCAGCCGAACCAGATGCCGGACATGGCGATGGGCAGGGAGAACATTCCGGCGCCGACGGCGGTGCCGGCGATGATCATCGAACCGCCGAGCAGCGAGGGCCGGCGGCTGGGCGTTTGAGCTGGAGAGGACGACACCTGGACTTCCCGATAGTCAGCGCCTGCGGCGCGACGCGCCGTTGGGCAGAGGCGGCATTCTAGGCGGCGCGCGCGCCGGGCGCACCCTGGCAGGGCGAACAGCCGGCCGACGCGGCAACCGATGCCGATAAAAAAAGGGGAGCATCATGCTCCCCCAGGGACTTTAACCGTCTGTCGCGGTCAGCCCGCAATCTCGATCAGGATCTCGCCCGGGTTGACCCGGTCGCCCTTGGCCACGTGGATCGCCTTGACCGTACCGGCGATGCCGGCCTGGACCTCGGTTTCCATCTTCATCGCCTCGGTGATCAACACCGCCTGGCCGGCCTTGACGCTATCGCCTTCCTTCACCAGCACGTCGACGATGTTGCCCGGCATGGTGGTGCTGACGTGGCCCGGCTCGCTGGCATGCTTGCGGCCGCTGGCGGAGCCGGCGACATATTCGTTGAGCGGCTCGAACACCACTTCTTCCGGCATGCCGTCGATGGACAGGTAGAAGTGCCGCTTGTTGTCGCTCTTCACGCCGACCCCGGTGATGTCGACGCGGTAGGTCTCGCCGTGCACGTCGATGACGAACTCGGTCGGGGTGCCTTCCGCGCCAGCGGCGGCGACGCCCTTGCCGGTGGGAATCGGCAGCAGTTCCTCGGGCTTCAGGGTGCCGGCCTCACGCTCTTCGAGGAACTTGCGCCCGATGTCCGGGAACATCGCGTAGGTGAGTACGTCTTCCTCGGACTTGGCCAGGTTGCCGATCTCGCTGCGCAGCTTGTTCAGCTCCGGCTTGATCAGGTCGGCCGGGCGCACGTCGATGACTTCCTCGCTGCCGATGGCCTGGCGCCGCAGTTGCTCGTTGACCTCGCCGGGGGCCTTGCCATAACGGCCCTGCAGGTACAGCTTCACTTCGTTGGTGATGGTCTTGTAGCGCTCGCCGGCGAGCACGTTGAAGAACGCCTGGGTGCCGACGATCTGCGAAGTCGGCGTCACCAGCGGCGGGAAACCGAGGTCGGCGCGGACCCGCGGGATTTCCTCGAGCACCTCGCCCATACGGTTCAGCGCGCCCTGCTCCTTGAGCTGGTTGGCCAGGTTGGAAATCATCCCGCCCGGCACCTGGTTGACCTGCACGCGGGTATCCACGCCGGTGAATTCGCTCTCGAACTGGTGGTACTTCTTGCGCACCGCGTGGAAGTACATGCCGATCTCCTGGATCAGCTCCAGGTCCAGGCCGGTGTCGTAGGGGGTACCGCGCAGCGCCGCGACCATCGACTCGGTGCCCGGGTGGCTGGTGCCCCAGGCCATGCTGGAGATCGCCGTGTCGATACGGTCGGCGCCGTTTTCCACGGCCTTGAGCTGGCACATGCTGGCGACACCGGCGGTGTCATGGGAATGCACCACCACGTCCAGCGGCAGGGCGTCCTTCAGGGCCTTGACCAGGTCGCCGGTGGCATAGGGGGTGAGCAGGCCGGCCATGTCCTTGATGGCGATGGAGTCGACGCCCATGTCGGCCATCGCCTTGCCCTGGGCGACGAAGGCCTCGATGGTGTGCACCGGGCTGGTGGTGTAGCAGATCGTGCCCTGGGCGTGCTTGCCGGCGGCCTTCACCGCCTCGATGGAGACGCGCAGGTTACGCACGTCGTTCATCGCGTCGAAGATGCGGAACACGTCGATGCCGTTGACCGCCGCCTTGGCCACGAAGGCGCGCACCACATCGTCGCTGTAGTGGCGGTAGCCGAGCAGGTTCTGCCCGCGCAGGAGCATCTGCAGGCGGGTGTTGGGCAGCGCCGCCTTGAGCTTGCGCAGGCGTTCCCACGGGTCTTCCTTGAGGAAGCGCACGCAGGCGTCGAAGGTGGCGCCGCCCCAGACTTCCAGCGACCAGTAGCCGACGCGGTCGAGCTTGTCGCAGATCGGCAGCATGTCCTCGGTGCGCATGCGGGTCGCCAGCAGCGACTGGTGGGCATCGCGCAGGATGGTATCGGTGACGCCGGTCTTCTTCGCTTGGATGGTGTTGCTCATGTTCTGCTCCTTCCCTTACAGGCCGGCGTGGGCCGCGATGGCGGTGGCGATGGCGATGGCCAGGTGCGACGGGTTGCGCTTGATCGAGTACTGGGTCAGTTCCGGGTGGCTTTCGACGAAGCTGGTGTTGAACTGGCCGCTGCGGAATTCCGGGTTGCGGAGGATTTCCTGGTAGTACGGCGCGGTGGTCTTGACCCCTTGCACGCGCATGTCGTCGAGGGCGCGCAGGCCGCGATCGAGGGCCTCTTCCCAGGTCAGCGCCCAGACGATCAGCTTCAGGCACATCGAGTCGTAGTACGGCGGGATGGTGTAGCCGGTGTAGATCGCCGTGTCGGTACGCACGCCGGGGCCGCCGGGGGCGTAGTAGCGGGTGATCTTGCCGAACGAGGGCAGGAAGTTGTTCTTCGGGTCCTCGGCGTTGATGCGGAACTGCAGGGCGTAGCCGCGATGGACGATGTCGTCCTGCTTGACCGACAGCTCCAGCCCGGAAGCGATGCGGATCTGCTCGCGGACCACGTCGATGCCGGTGATCTCCTCGGTGATGGTGTGCTCCACCTGGACCCGGGTGTTCATCTCCATGAAGTACACCTCGCCGTCGGCGAGCAGGAACTCCACGGTGCCGGCGTTCTCGTAGCCCACCGCCTTGGCCGCGCGCACCGCCAGGTCGCCGATATAGGCGCGCTGCTCGGGAGTGAGCTGCGGGCTCGGGGCGATCTCGATGAGCTTCTGGTTGCGGCGCTGGATCGAGCAGTCGCGCTCGAACAGGTGCACGGTGTTGCCGAAGGAATCGGCGAGGATCTGCGCCTCGATGTGCTTGGGATTGACGATGCACTTCTCGAGGAATACCTCGGCGCTGCCGAAGGCCTTGGTCGCCTCGGAGATCACCCGCGGGAACGCCTGTTCCAGCTCCTCGCGGCTGTTGCAGCGACGGATGCCGCGACCGCCGCCGCCGGAGGTGGCCTTGAGCATCACCGGGTAGCCGATCCGCTCGGCTTCGCGCAGGGCCTCGGCGAGATCGGCGACGTTGCCTTCGGTGCCGGGGGTGCAGGGCACGCCGGCGGCGATCATGCTGCGGCGGGCTTCGGTCTTGTCGCCCATGCGGCGGATCACTTGCGCCGACGGGCCGATGAACTTGATACCGCGCTCGGCGCAGATTTCCGCCAGCTCGGCATTTTCCGAGAGGAAGCCATAGCCGGGGTGCAGGGCGTCGCAGCCACTTTCCACCGCCAGGTTCACCAGGGCGCGCGGGTTGAGGTAGCCGGCCAGCGGGTCCGCGCCGATGCTGTGGGCTTCGTCGGCGCGCTTGACGTGCAGCGCGTGGCGATCGGCCTCGGAGTAGACGGCCACCGAGCGGATGCCCATCTCGGCGCAGGCGCGCACGATGCGGACGGCGATCTCGCCGCGGTTGGCGATCAGGATCTTCTTGATCACGGAGGTCTCCCTCTTCGGGGTTGGGAACCTGGTACGGTCGATCCGGATATTCCGGTCGCTGCATGACCGGCAGGCAGCTCCCGGTCGCGCTTTTACCCTACCCCCGTGAGGGTGATTAACAAAAATCAATAATTATTGGGATAGCCATTAGAAAAGCTTTATAGTCGCCCGACCGATCTCGGTCAGAGTGTGACTGGAATGCGTAAGTCGTTGATGCGTATGACATTACGGCAGCTTCAGGTTTTCCGTGCCGTATGCGAGAGCCGCTCCTACAGCCGGGCTGCGGAGGAAATGGCCTTGACCCAGCCGGCGGTCAGCCTGCAGATCCGCCAACTGGAAGAGCTGGTCGGCCAGCCGCTGTTCGAGTACGTCGGCAAGAAGCTCTACCTGACCGATGCCGCCGAAGCCCTGCTGAAGACCAGCACCGACCTGTTCCAGCGCCTGGAAAGCCTGGACATGCAGCTATCGGACCTGAAGGGCTCGCTGCAGGGCCAGTTGCGCCTGGCGGTGGAGTCCAGCGCCAAGTACATCACCCCGCACCTGTTCAAGGCGTTCCAGAACCTGCATCCGGAAGTCAGCCTGAGCCTGACGGTGGTCAACCGCACCCAGGTGATCAAGCGCCTGGCCGACAACCGCGACGACCTGGTGATCATGTCCCTGGTACCGCAGGACATGGCCCTGGAGTTCCTGCCCTTCCTGAACAACCCGATCATCGCCGTGGCGCCGCCGGACCATCCGCTGTGCAACGCCGCGAAGCTGGCCCTGAAGGACCTGGAGCCCTTCCCGCTACTGGTCCGCGAACCGGGCTCCGGCACCCGCAAGGCTTGCGAGGAGTTCTTCCAGCAACGCCGCGCGCACTTCTCGCAGATCCAGGAGATCGCCTCGCTGGAGTCCCTGCGCGAAGGGGTGATCGCCGGCCTCGGCCTGGCCCTGCTGCCGCGCCATGCGGCGCACCAGGAACTGGCCAACGGCCTGCTGCGCGAACTACCGGTGGAGGAATTGCCGCTCTATCGCAGCTGGTGCCTGGTGCACGCCAAGGGCAAGCGCCTGAGCCCGGTGGCCCAGGCGTTCGTCGCCTTCGTCCGCGAGGAGCGGGCGCTGATCAGCCAGCTCGCTGGGCGCTTCGCCGGCCCTGGCGGTTCGAGCTGAGGTAGGCGGCGGCTACCAGCTCGGGGTAGTCGGCCAGTTCCTGGCGCAGGCGCAGTTCTTCGCAGTGGTCCTCGATCGCCCGGCGGAATTGCATGCGCCGCTGGTCTTCGAGCTTGCGGCGGGTTTTCGAATCCACGTGCTGGGCATTGGCATCGCTATGACGGGGCATCTCGCGTCTCCCATGGCCGACTGGCTGGAGTCGCGAGCATCGCGCAGCAATGTGACGGTTTGGCGGCAGGCCGGTGAAGACTGCGTTATGCCTTCCCGGCGGCGCCTCAGGACGGCTCGCCGCGCTCTTCCTGGTTCTTCATCACCTTCGGCGACAGGCGCAGGCTGCGCAGGCTGCGCTTGACGCTCTTGAGGTGGTTGACCAGGTCCGGGCCGCGGGCCATGGCCACGCCCATCGCCAGCACGTCGATCACCACCAGGTGGGCGATGCGCGAGGTCAGCGGGGTGTAGATGTCGGTGTCCTCGTGCACGTCGATCGCCAGGTTGACCGTGGCCAGGTCGGCCAGCGGGGTCTGGCTCGGGCACAGGGTGATCAGCGTGGCGCCGGCCTCGCGCACCAGGTTGGCGGTAATCAGCAGGTCCTTCGAGCGACCCGACTGGGAAATGCAGATGGCCACGTCGCTGGGCTTGAGGGTCACCGCCGACATCGCCTGCATGTGCGGGTCGGAGTAGGCCGCCGCCGACAGCAGCAGGCGGAAGAACTTGTGCTGGGCATCCGAGGCCACCGCGCCGGAAGCGCCGAAGCCGTAGAACTCCACGCGCTGGGCGTGGGCGATGGCGGCGATGGCGCGCTCCAGGGCGTGGGTGTCCAGGTGCTCGCGGACTTCCATCAGGCTGTGCAGCGTGGTGTCGAAGATCTTCAGGCTGAAGTCGGCCACCGAGTCGCTCTCATGGATCGAGAACTGGCCGAAGCTGGCGCCGGCCGCCAGGCTCTGCGCCAGCTTCAGCTTGAGGTCCTGGAAGCCGCTGCAGCCGATGGCGCGGCAGAAACGCACGATGGTCGGCTCGCTGACCCCGACCCCATGGGCCAGTTCGGCCATGGAGCTGTGCATGACCGACGCCGGATCGTTGAGAACGTGATCGGCGACCTTGAGTTCCGACTTGCGGAGCTGTTGGCGGGACTGGGCTATGTGCTGCAGCAGGTTCACAGGCTGGGCTCGATTCTCTGTAGTAACCTTGTAGTTATACTACAAACAGTCAGCCACGCCCAGCCAACGCCGTCGGGAGCTTGCCTTGAGTACACCAGCCACTCCAACGTCCTGCGACATCCTGGTCTTCGGCGGTACCGGCGACCTGGCCCTGCACAAGCTGCTGCCGGCGCTCTATCGCCTGCACCGGGAGGACCGCCTGCCGGCCGATACGCGGATCTTCGCCCTCGCCCGCAGCGCGCTGGACAACGCCGCCTTCCTCGCCCTCGCCGAGCGCAACGTCCGCGCGGTGGTGGCGCGCAGCGAGTTCGCCGCCGAACAATGGAAAGGCTTCGCCGCGCGCCTCGACTACCTGGCCATGGACGCCTCGCAGAGCGCAGACTTCGGTCGTCTCGCGCGGCACCTGAAGAGCAGCGAGGGCCGGGTGCTGGTGCACTACCTGGCAACCTCGCCGAGCCTGTTCGCGCCGATCGCGCAGAACCTCTCCATCGCCGGCCTCGCCGGGCCGCAAGCGCGCATCGTGCTGGAAAAACCGCTGGGCCATTCGCTGGACTCGGCGAGGGCGATCAACCAGTCCATCGGCCGGGTGTTCGACGAGTCGCGGGTGTTCCGCATCGACCACTACCTGGGCAAGGAAACCGTGCAGAACCTGATGGCCCTGCGCTTCGCCAATGCGTTGTTCGAGCCGGTCTGGCGCGCGGCGCACATCGACCATGTGCAGATCAGCGTCAACGAGACCCTTGGCGTGGAGAACCGCGGCGGCTACTACGACCACGCCGGGGCGATGCGCGACATGGTGCAGAACCATCTGCTCCAGTTGCTCTGCCTGGTGGCGATGGAGGCGCCGGTGCGTTTCGACGCCGAGGCTGTGCGCAACGAGAAGCTCAAGGTGCTGCAGGCGCTGAAGCCGATCTCCGGGCTCGACGTGCAGGACAAGACGGTACGCGGCCAGTACGCCGCCGGCAGGATCGGCGGCCAGGAGGTGCCGGCGTACTACTTCGAGAAGAACGTCGACAACGACAGCGATACCGAGACCTTCGTCGCGCTCCAGGCCGAGGTCGAGAACTGGCGCTGGGCCGGGGTGCCGTTCTACCTGCGCACCGGCAAGCGCATGGCGCGCAAGTGCTCGGAAATCGTCATCCAGTTCAAGCCGGTGCCGCACAGCCTGATCGACGGCGGCGGCGGGCCGGCCAACCGCCTGTGGATAAGGTTGCAGCCGGAGGAGCGGATCAGCGTGCAACTGATGGCCAAGACCCCGGGCAAGGGCATGCAACTGGAACCGGTGGAGCTGGACCTCAACCTGGCCGAGGCCCTCAGCCGCAACAAGCGGCGCTGGGACGCCTACGAGCGCCTGCTGCTGGACGTGATCGAGGGCGACTCGACGCTGTTCATGCGCCGCGACGAGGTAGAGGCCGCCTGGGGCTGGGTCGACCCGATCCTCGCCGGCTGGCGCGAGCACTACCAGAGCCCGCGGCCCTACCCGGCCGGCAGCAACGGCCCGGAACAGGCGCAACTGCTGCTGGAACTGCAGGGTCGACGCTGGCTGGAATGACGCGGACATTGATCCGGCTCAGGATCGCCCGGCGCGCGCTCGGCTAGAGTCGCGCGCCCACGTCGTTGCGAGCCCGAACCATGACCGCCACCACCCTCCGCCCCGAACTGCTGTGCCCCGCCGGCACCCTGAAAAGCATGCGCTATGCCTTCGCCTACGGCGCCGATGCCGTCTACGCCGGGCAGCCGCGCTACAGCCTGCGGGTGCGCAACAACGATTTCGACCACGCCCAACTGGCCGAAGGCATCGCCGAGGCCCACGCACTTGGCAAGCGCTTCTACGTGGTGGTCAACATCGCCCCGCACAACGCCAAGCTGAAAACCTTCCTGCGCGACCTGGAGCCGGTGGTCGCCATGGGTCCGGATGCGCTGATCATGTCCGATCCCGGCCTGATCATGCTGGTTCGCCAGCATTTCCCGCAGATGCCCATCCACCTGTCGGTGCAGGCCAACGCGGTGAACTGGGCCGCGGTGCAATTCTGGCGGCAGCAGGGCCTGACCCGGGTGATCCTTTCCCGCGAGCTGTCGCTGGAGGAGATCGAGGAAATCCGCCAGCAGGTGCCGGACATGGAGCTGGAAGTGTTCGTCCACGGCGCCTTGTGCATGGCCTATTCCGGGCGCTGCCTGCTGTCCGGCTACATCAACCGCCGCGACCCCAACCAGGGCACCTGCACCAATGCCTGCCGCTGGGAATACAAGGCGGTGGAGGGCCGCGAGGACGAGCTGGGCAACGTGGTGGCGCGGGAGCCGACCCTGGGACGCGGCGCGCCGACCGAGCAGGTGTTCCTCCTCGAGGAAGGCAACCGTCCCGGCGAACCGATGGCCGCCTTCGAGGACGAACACGGCACCTACATCATGAATTCCAAGGACCTCCGCGCCGTGCAGCACGTCGAGCGGCTGGCGCGGATCGGCGTGCACTCGCTGAAGATCGAGGGCCGTACCAAGTCCCACTACTACGTGGCGCGCACCGCCCAGGTCTACCGCCAGGCGATCGACGACGCGGCGGCCGGCAAGCCGTTCGACCGCGGCCTGATGGACACCCTGGAGTCCCTCGCCCACCGCGGCTACACCGAGGGCTTCCTGCGCCGCCACGTGCACGACGAGTACCAGAACTACCAGCACGGCCATTCGTTGTCCGAGCGCCAGCAGTTCGTCGGCGAACTCACCGGCGAACGCCGCGACGGACTGGCCGAGGTGGAGGTGAAGAACCGCTTCCAGCGCGGCGACAGCGTCGAACTGATGACTCCGCGAGGCAACCTGAGCCTGCGCGTGGAGGACCTGCGCAACGCCGCCGGCGAGGCCATCGAGGTGGCGCCGGGCAATGGCCACGTGGTCTACCTGGCGCTGCCGGAAGGCCTGGACCTGTGCTACGCGCTACTGATGCGCGATCTCCAGCCCGGCCAGGATACCCGCCAGCCGCAGGCCGAACGCAGCGGCGGGTGTGCCGGCAAGGGCGCTTGCGGCTGCGCTCACTGAGGGTTGAGCAGGAACACCACGTAGCCCCTGAACCAGGGGCTCTTTTCCAGGTAGTCGGGGGCTTGCCAGTCGCCGCCCTGGACCAGGCCGATCCGGTACGGCAGCTGCAGGCGGCTGACCCGCGGGAGGTAGGCGGCGTGGTTGGGAATGCTGTGGCGCCCCTGGTAGGTCTGCACCACCACTTCATCGACCACGCCCTTGAGCCGGTTGATCGCCGCCGGCTCGGCGTTGCTGCCCCAGTCGAGCAACCCGGTGATGCTCAAGCGGTATTCGCGGGGCAGGCGCCGGCGCAGGTCGCGGAGGAAATCGACGTACTCGTCGAGGTAGCGGGTACGCGCATCGAAGTCGATCTGGATGCCGACCACCGGGTTGCCGGCACGCTTCCAGCGCTGCACCTGGTTCAGCACGGCCTGGTAGATCTGCGGCGTCCAGCGCAGGGTATGGGCGCGGTACACCACCCAGACCTCACCCCGCGCCAGGCGTGGCACCGAGATGCCCTGGGCGATCAGCCGCACGCCCTCGCCGGGGCGCCGGCGCGACTGGCTGATCTGTCCCTGCAGGATGTACAGCGTCTCGGCCCGCGCCAGCACCGGCTGCGGCGCGACGCCGCTCCACAGCCAGAAGGCGCCGTAGTCCTCGGCGCGCACCGCGGCCTCGACGGACGGCAACAGCGGCAGGCCCAGCAACAGGCCCGCCAGCCAGGCTCGCCAGCGCCTCACCAGTAGTACTTCAGTTCCTTGGCCCAGGAGCTGTCGGCGTAGGTCGACTTGAGCGTACGGAACCATTGCTTGCGCTCGGCCTGCGGGATGTCCTGCTGGCCGCAGGTGTTGTAGCCGGCCGGGGCGAAGCAGTTGATCGCGCGGAACAGCGCGTAGGCCTTGTCTTCGCGCGGAGCCTTGGGGTTGTCCATGACCAGGCGATAGCCATCCAGCCGGGAGTACACCTCGCCCTTGAAGCCGCTCGGGGTGCCGCCCAGCTCGTTGGCCTCGGGCTGGCTGTCCAGCGGCATGCCGTCGAGACCGTTGCGCAGGATGAATTCGCCCAGGCAGTTCAGGCCCTTCGGGTCCTTGTCATCGGCGGCCAGCGCCGCGGCCGACTCGGCGATGGCCGGGCAAACGTAGCCGGACTCGGCCTTGTCGCCCTTCCAGCGGAACAGCTCCAGGCTGTTACCGGCGCCGTAGACATAGCCGAGGCTGGTGCCCAGCTTGGTCTGCGAGGGGGTTTCGCCGAGCAGCGCGAAGTCCTTGCCGAAGTCGGCGAAGCGGCTGCGGCGCAGGTCCTTGTAAAGGAGAGTGAACAGCGCGGTATCGCGCTCTTCCGCCGTCGCGCCCTGCTTGGTCTGGCGGCGCAACAGCGCGGCGTCGGCGACGTTGCGCAGGAGGATGCTGCGCAGCAGCGGCTCCTGGACCGGCGAACCTTCGGCGAAGACCTTTTCCAACTGGCCGCTGCGCTCGTAGTTGAGCGCCAGGGCCAGCTGCAACTGGCCCTTCTGGTACGGCTGCGCGGCCTGCGGCAACAGTTCCAGCCAGAGCGCCTCGGCGGCTTTCCAGTCCTTCTGCTGCTCCAGCGCCAGCCCGCGCAGGGTCTGCTGGCTGAAGCCGACGTAGTCGAGGCTGCCGACCTTTTGCGGCAGCGCTTCGAGGGTCTTCGCCGGATCCTGGTCGACATAGAAGCGATAGGCCGCCTGCAGGTAGGCGAACAGTTCGGGATGCGCGGCGAAGCTGGCCTGTTGGGCCTGCAGCGTTTCCCAGGTGAAGCTGCGCGGGGTCGACGGATCGTGGGCGCGCATCTGCACCAGGTCGGCTACCGCCAGCAGCAGCGGAGTCTGGATGTCGCCGAGCTGGATACCGGTCAGGAGCTTGTTGTCGACCTCCTGGACCAGGTCTTCCAGGGCCATGTTGCGCTGCCCTTGCTCGGCTTCGGCGAATTGCGCGGCATAGTCCTGGGCCAGCAGCTTCTGGTCGCCGGCCAGCCAATGCACGCGCCGTTGCAAGCCCTTGGCCGAGGCGGCGTAGAGCCCCTTCGGATACGCCTGCAGGTAGGCCTCGAGGGCGCTGCGGGTCTGTTCCAGGCGAGCCTTGTCGACATTCTGCAGCTCGGGGAAGCCCATGTCGTCGAAGGCGTTCTGCTGGGCGGCGTTGAGCAGGGTGCGCGCCTGCAGGTACAGGGCGGTTTCCTTCAGCCAGGGCTGCGACACGTCCTGCAACGCCTTGAAGCCCTGTTCGGCTTCGTCGAAGCGACCGCTGTAGAAGTTGGCCGCAGCCTCCAGGTACGTGGCGAAGGCCTTGCCTGCGGCCGACTCGACGCCTTGCGCGAGCACACCGCCCAGTTCCTCTTGTTCCCAGCCGCAGGCACCGAGCAGGTCCAGGCGGCTGTTGGCCAGGGCCTTGGTCTCCGCCTCGCCCAGCCCGGCGTCACGCACCTGGCGAAGAAACGCCAGCGCGCTGTCCTGGTCGTTGCTGCGGCAGCGGCTGCCCTCGCCCTCGAAGAATTCGGCGCCGGCGATCTTTTCCGGTAGCGCTTCGGCGCCCATCTGCCGGGCCAGTTCGGCGAGCGGCGAGGGCGCTGGCGCAGGCGGCGGTGTCTCGGCCTCGCTCGCCGCCGACGGCGCGGGCGGCTGGCTGCCGTCGCCGGGCAGCAGGCGGAACAGGCCGAACGGCACCAGGCCGTAGCCTTCGAGCTTCTCTTCCTCCGACGGCGGCGCCTCCACCAGCCGCCAGTGGCCGGCGTCGGCCAGCAGCAGGCGCAGGTTGGCGCGGGTGTCGTTGCCCGGGGCGAGGAACGGCAGGGTATCGCAGACACCGCCGCCGACCAGCGACCAATCGGGATAGCAGGAGTCGTCGCTGCTGGCCTGGGCCAGCGGGGAGAGACCGGCGCCCACCAGCAGGAGGGCGGGAAGAAGCGGCTTCGAGCGCATGAATCGTCCTTAATTCGTGGGAGTCGAAAGTGCTACAGCATACTCCGCCGGATCGCGTTCAACGAGCCTGGCGCAAACCTTCCTCCAGGGCATGGGCCGGCAACGGCCGGCCGATCAGGTAGCCCTGCAGCTCGTCGCAACGCTGGGCCACCAGGAAGTCCCGCTGTTCGATGGTTTCCACGCCTTCGGCGACCACCTTCAGGTCGAGGCTGTGGGCCATGGCGATGATCGCCCGGATGATCGCCGCATCCTCGCTGTTCTGGGTCAGGTCGCGGACGAACGACTGGTCGATCTTCAGGTAGTCCAGCGGCAGGCGCTTCAGGTAGCTGAGCGAGGAATAGCCGGTGCCGAAGTCGTCGACCGATAGCTTCACCCCCATCTCACGCAACTGGCGGAAGGTCGCCAGGACACTATCGAGGGCGTCCAGCCACTGGCTTTCGGTCAACTCCAGCTCCAGTTGCGCCGCCGGCAGGCCGCTGTCGGCCAGCGCCGAGCGCACTACGTCGAGCAGGTCGCCCTGGCGCAACTGGTGGACCGAGAGGTTCACCGAGACCCGCAGGTTCAGGCCCCGCTGGCTCCACTCGGCGGCCTGCAGGCAGGCCCGGCGCAGGACGAATTCACCGATCTCGCCGATCAACCCGCACTCCTCGGCGAGGCCGATGAAGGTCGACGGCGGGATCATGCCCTCCTCCGGATGGTGCCAGCGCACCAGCGCCTCGACCGAGTCCGGGCGGGCGCTGGCCAGGCACAGCTTGGGCTGGTAATGCACGTCCAGCTGGCCCTCCTCGACCGCCTTGCGCAACCGGGTTTCCAGGCGCAGGCGTTCGAGGGTGCTGTCCTGCAGGTTGTCGCGGAAGAACTGGAAGGTATTGCCGCCGAGTTGCTTGGCATGTTGCATCGCCAGGTTCGCCTGGCTCATCAGCACGGAGATTTCCCGTGCCTGCTCGGAAAACAGGCTGATCCCCAGCGAGGCGCCGAGGATCAACTCGTGGCCGAGCACGCTCACCGGCTGGCGCAACTGGACCAGCAGGCGTTCGGCCAGGCGCGACAGGGCCGCGGTGCCGGTGCCGCCATCGAGGAGGATGGCGAACTCGTCGCCGGCCAGACGCGCCAGGGTGTTGGCTTCCGGCGCGGTGCGCCGCAGGCGCTGGGCCATCTCCCTGAGCAACTGGTCGGCGACCTCGTGGCCGAGGCTGTCGTTGAGCAGCTTGAAGCGGTCCAGGTCGATCAGCAGCAGGGCCAGCCCGCCCTCCTCCTGGCGCGCCCGCTGGGCCGCCTCGTGCAGCCGCTCGCGGAACAACCGGCGGTTGGCCAGGCCGGTCAGTTCGTCGTAGTGCAGCAGGTGACGCAGGCGCTCCTCGACGTCGCGGCGGGCACTGAGATCGGTGAAGAAACCGACGATGTGGGTCGCCTCGCCATTGCCGTCGCGCAGCAGGTTGAGCTGCAGCCATTGGGGATAGGGATCGCCATTCTTCCGCGTATCCACCAGTTCGCCCTGCCACTGCCCGTGCTGGCGCAGCTCGGCGCGGATCTGCCGGTAGTGGCGCTGGGCCTCGGGGGTATTCACCAGCAGGCTGGCGTTGCGCCCGACCACGTCCTCGCGGCGATAGCCGGTGATGCGACTGAAGGCCTGGTTGACCGCCAGCAGGTTGTAGGCCGGATCGAGGATCACGATGCTCTCGCTGGCCGCCTCGAACACTGTCGCGGCCAGTTGCTGCTGCTCTTCCAGGCGCTTGCGCGCGCTGATGTCGCTGCGCGTGCCGAGCATCCGCGTCACCCGTCCCCGCGGGTCGCGAGCCATGGCCCGGCCACGATCCTCCAGCCAGCGCCAGCCGCCCTCCCGGTCGCGCACGCGGTACTCCACCCGGTACAGCTCGCTGCGCCCCTTGAGATGTTCGGCGAGGGCGCGACGGATGCGCGGCAGGTCGCCGGGGTGGATGCTTTCGATCAGCCTGCGATAGTCCTCGGGACCGCCCCCGGCGTCGCTGAAGACCGCCTCGAGATAGGAATGCTGGACCCGGCCGCTCTCCAGGTCCCAGTCC
Organism: Pseudomonas sp. TZ252; assembly: GCF_056110345.1. Lineage (NCBI taxonomy): Bacteria > Pseudomonadati > Pseudomonadota > Gammaproteobacteria > Pseudomonadales > Pseudomonadaceae > Pseudomonas > Pseudomonas sp. TZ252. The sequence continues at coordinate 2,313,433 of NZ_CM148566.1, forward strand.
CACAACCCCAGTTCGCTGGCCTCCAGGGCCATGGCCAGGCGCGCCTCGCTCTGGCTGAGCGCCTGGCTGGTCGCGCCAAGCTCCTCGGTGCGCGCCTCCACCCGGCGCTGCAAAGCGTCGCGGGCGGCGCGCAGCTCGCGTTCGACCAGGCGCCGCTGGCCGACCTCCTGGGCGAGCTTGCGATTGAGCGCTTCGGCCTCGGCGTTGACGCGTTCCAGGTGCAGGTTCAGCGCCTGGGTCTGGAAGCGTCGCAGCAGCGCGCCCTGCACCAGCCGGTGGATCTGCCCGGCGACCACCAGCAGCGCCACCAGCAGGATCAGGCCGAGCACGCCCCAGCCCTGCAACAGGCTATGCGGCTGCAACAGCAGGAAAACGATGGATGGCAGCAGGCCCGGCAAGGCGAAGGTGAGGAAGGCCGGCAGGCTCACCGCATAGGCGACGCTGGCAGAGAGGATCGCCGCCGCCACCAGGCCGAACACCAGCACCTGCTGGAGGAAGGCATCGGCCGGGACCAGCATGATCACCGCGAACGCCAGGGTCAGGCCCGAGGCGCCGGCGCCGCACAGGAAGGTCCGCCGCCAGTGGCGGCTGGCCTGGCGACGGCTGTCGGCCTGCTGGAAGGCGGCGACCTGCAGCAGGCGCAGGACGGCGAGCAACACCAGCCAGACCAGCCAGCCGCCGAGCAGCCAGCTGCTGACCTTGCCCCACACCAGGCAGGCGCTGGTCACGCCGCCGAGCAGCATGAGCAGGGTCGGCGTGCGCGAGCCGAGATAAAGGAGCCGGGTACGCTCGATGGCGATTTCGCGGGCGTAGAGCCGCAGTACATCGGTGCTGCCGCCCGGCAGCGCCAAGGGCTCGACATGGACGGTCATAGGCGCTTGTTCTTGTAGTGGTTTGCCTTGAAGTGGCCGGAGCATAACCGAGCAGGGGCAGGCTGCCCAAGGCCGGGATAGAGCATTTTTCCGCAGCCAGGCCCGACGCTGCGCCGGCCTGCGCCGCATGGCGGCCCGGTTTGCCCGGCTTTTCCCCGCCCCGGTAGAATGCCGCGATGAACGACGACCTCTCCCTCCTGCTGAACTCCCTCAACGACCCGCAGCGCCAGGCCGTGGCCGCGCCGCTGGGCCGCCAACTGGTCCTCGCCGGCGCCGGCTCGGGCAAGACCCGCGTGCTGGTGCACCGGATCGCCTGGCTGATCCAGGTCGAGCACGCCTCGCCCTACAGCATCCTGTCGGTGACCTTCACCAACAAGGCGGCGGCGGAGATGCGCCACCGCATCGAGCAGTTGCTCGGGATCAATCCGGCGGGCATGTGGGTCGGCACCTTCCACGGCCTCGCCCATCGCCTGCTGCGCGCGCACTGGCGCGAGGCCGGGCTGAGCGAGAACTTCCAGATCCTCGACAGCGACGACCAGCAACGCCTGGTCAAGCGGGTGATCCGCGAACTCGGCCTCGACGAGCAGCGCTGGCCGGCGCGCCAGGCCCAGTGGTTCATCAACGGGCAGAAGGACGAGGGCCTGCGGCCGCAACACATCCAGCCCGGCGGCGACCTGTTCCTCGCCACCATGCTGAAGATCTACGAAGCCTACGAGGCGGCCTGCGCCCGCGCCGGGGTGATCGACTTCTCCGAGCTGCTGCTGCGCGCCCTGGACCTCTGGCGCGACCATCCCGGCGTGCTCGAGCACTACCAGCGGCGCTTCCGCCATATCCTGGTGGACGAGTTCCAGGACACCAACGCCGTGCAGTACGCCTGGCTACGGATTCTCGCCAAGGGCGGCGACAGCCTGATGGTGGTCGGCGACGACGACCAGTCGATCTACGGCTGGCGTGGCGCACGGATCGAGAACATCCAGCAGTTCAGCGACGACTTCGCCGACGCCGAGGTGATCCGCCTGGAGCAGAACTACCGTTCCACCGCGTCGATCCTCAAGGCCGCCAACGCCCTGATCGCCAACAATCAGGGACGCCTGGGCAAGGAGTTGTGGACCGACGGCGAGGACGGCGAGTCGCTGAGCCTGTACGCCGCGTTCAACGAGCACGACGAGGCGCGCTACGTGGTCGAGTCGATCGAGAGCGCGCTCAAGGGCGGCCTGGCGCGCAGCGAGATCGCCATCCTCTACCGCTCCAACGCCCAGTCGCGGGTGCTGGAGGAAGCCCTGCTGCGGGAGAAGATTCCCTACCGCATCTACGGCGGCCAGCGCTTCTTCGAGCGTGCCGAGATCAAGAACGCCATGGCCTACCTGCGCCTGCTCGACGGCCGCGGCAACGACGCGGCGCTGGAACGGGTGGTCAACGTGCCGGCACGCGGCATCGGCGAGAAGACCGTGGAGAGCATCCGCGAATTCGCCCGCGGCAACGATGTGTCGATGTGGGAGGCGATCCGCCTGATGATCGCCAACAAGGTCCTGCCCGGCCGCGCCGCCAGCGCCCTGACCGGCTTCGTCGAGCTGATCGAGAATCTTTCGGCGAAGGTCATGGACATGCCGCTGCACCTGATGACCCAGACGGTGATCGAGCAGTCCGGACTGATCAGCTACCACAAGGAAGAAAAAGGCGAGAAAGGCCAGGCCCGGGTGGAGAACCTCGAGGAACTGGTCAGCGCCGCCCGCGCCTTCGAGAACAGCGAGGAAGAGGAAGACCTCACCCCGCTGCAGGCCTTCCTCAGCCACGCCTCCCTGGAGGCCGGGGAAACCCAGGCCGACGCCCACGAGGACAGTGTCCAGCTGATGACCCTGCACAGCGCCAAGGGCCTGGAGTTCCCGCTGGTGTTCCTGGTCGGCATGGAGGAAGGGCTGTTCCCGCACAAGATGAGCCTGGAGGAATCCGGCCGCCTGGAAGAGGAACGCCGCCTGGCCTACGTCGGCGTCACCCGCGCCATGCAGCGACTGGTCCTGACCTACGCGGAGACCCGCCGGCTCTACGGTAGCGAGACCTACAACAAGGTTTCGCGCTTCATCCGCGAGATCCCGCCGGCGCTGATCCAGGAAGTGCGCCTGTCCAATACCGTCAGCCGCCCCTACGGCGGCACTTCGCGCAACGCCGGCGGCAGCCTGTTCAGCGGCGCCGGGGTGCCGGAGACGCCCTTCTCCCTCGGCCAGCGGGTGCGCCACGCGCTGTTCGGCGAAGGGACTATCCTCAACTTCGAAGGCGCCGGCGCCCAGGCCCGGGTGCAGGTGAATTTCGAGAGCGAAGGCAGCAAGTGGCTGATGCTCGGCTACGCCAAGCTGGAAGCCCTGTAGCGGCGCAGCCGGTGGAGAAGGCCCGGAGGAGGACGACATGCTGGCATCCTGGGCCTTCTGGGCACTGCTTTCGGCGCTGTTCGCCGCGCTGACCGCGATCTTCGCCAAGATCGGCCTCGACCGGGTCGATTCGGACTTCGCCACCTTCATCCGCACCCTGGTGATCCTCGTCACCCTCGGCGGCATCCTCGCGGTCCTGGGCAAGTTCCAGGCCCCGGGCAGCATCCCGCCGCGCAGCTGGCTGTTCCTGGTGCTCTCCGGGCTGGCCACCGGTGCCTCCTGGATCTGCTATTTCCGCGCCCTCAAGCTCGGCCCGGCGTCGCTGGTGGCGCCGCTGGACAAGTTCAGCGTGGTGCTGGTGGCACTGCTCGGCGTGGCCTTCCTCGGCGAACGCCTGGACCTGCGCCAATGGCTCGGCGTAGCCCTGGTGACAGCGGGCGTGGTGGTCCTGGCAATCCGCCCATAAGCCCGCTGAATGGCGCTTCGACCTTGGTATAAAGGCGAAAAATCGCGGAAACCCTAGACTGGCGGCCTCTAATAATTCGTCGTCTGAGGTTCGTTCCATGTACCGTGATCGCGTGCGCCTGCCCTCCCTGCTCGACAAGGTGATGAGTGCGGCCGAAGCCGCCGACCTGATCCAGGACGGCATGACCGTCGGCATGAGCGGTTTCACCCGCGCCGGCGAGGCCAAGGCCGTACCCCAGGCGCTGGCCATGCGCGCCAAGGAACGTCCGCTGCGTATCAGCCTGATGACCGGCGCCAGCCTCGGCAACGACCTCGACAAGCAGCTCACCGAGGCCGGCGTGCTCGCCCGGCGCATGCCGTTCCAGGTCGACAGCACCCTGCGCAAGGCGATCAACGCCGGCGAAGTGATGTTCATCGACCAGCACCTCTCGGAAACCGTCGAGCAGTTGCGCAACCACCAGCTGAAGCTGCCGGACATCGCCGTCATCGAAGCCGCCGCGATCACCGAGCAGGGCCACATCGTGCCGACCACCTCGGTGGGCAACTCGGCGAGCTTCGCGATCTTCGCCAAGCAGGTCATCGTCGAGATCAACCTGGCCCACAGCACCAACCTGGAAGGCCTGCACGACATCTATATCCCGACCTACCGGCCGACCCGCACGCCGATCCCGCTGACCCGCGTCGACGACCGCATCGGCAGCACGGCGATCCCGATCCCGCCGGAGAAGATCGTCGCCATCGTCATCAACGACCAGCCGGACTCGCCATCCACCGTGCTGCCGCCGGACGGCGAGACCCAGGCCATCGCCAACCACCTGATCGATTTCTTCAAGCGCGAGGTCGACGCCGGGCGCATGAGCAACAGCCTCGGCCCGCTGCAGGCCGGTATCGGCAGCATCGCCAACGCGGTGATGTGCGGCCTGATCGAGTCGCCGTTCGAGAACCTGACCATGTACTCCGAAGTGCTGCAGGACTCGACCTTCGACCTGATCGACGCCGGCAAGCTGCGCTTCGCCTCGGGCAGCTCGATCACCCTGTCGCCGCGGCGCAACGCCGACGTGTTCGGTAACCTGGAGCGCTACAAGGACAAGCTGGTGCTGCGCCCGCAGGAAATCTCCAACCACCCCGAGGTGGTCCGTCGCCTGGGCATCATCGGCATCAATACGGCGCTGGAGTTCGACATCTACGGCAACGTCAACTCGACCCACGTCGGCGGCACCAAGATGATGAACGGCATCGGCGGCTCCGGCGACTTCGCCCGCAACGCGCACCTGGCGATCTTCGTCACCAAGTCGATCGCCAAGGGCGGCAACATTTCCAGCGTGGTGCCGATGGTCAGCCACGTCGACCACACCGAGCACGACGTCGACATCCTCGTCACCGAGCAGGGCCTCGCCGACCTGCGCGGCCTGGCGCCTCGCGAACGGGCCCGGGTGATCATCGAGAACTGTGTCCACCCGTCCTACCAGGCACCGCTGCTGGACTACTTCGAGGCGGCTTGCGCGAAAGGCGGCCACACGCCGCATCTGTTGCGCGAGGCGCTGGCCTGGCACCTGAACCTGGAAGAACGCGGACACATGCTGGCCGGCTGAGGCTGAACCGTTTCATCCGCAACTATTTCCAGCGCCCGGACGATTAATTCTTCCGGGCGTCTGGACAGGGCAGAAAAAACCACGTAAAAACATATTTCGGCGGCCTTTTCTCTTGCCGCCATCGCAACACGCCGACTCGGCCCTTCCGCTTTTCCTGCTGTAACACTTCGTTGTTTCTTTCGGTAACGCACCATGACGGTGCAGAGCGGTACAGTTACGCACCGAAACAACCCATACAGTTCGGAAACACACCCCGGTGATCCAACGCAATTCTCCGCAACTGTTCCTATTCTTGTTGACCTGTTAGTCAGATCATATTGCTCAGTTAATCACTAGCAACCTGACTACCCACCACAAGTGGGAAGGATCGACACATCATGGAACGTACCCTCGGTTCCAACACTTTCGACATCGCTCGCTCCAACCGCCGCAGCAGCAGTCTGCTGGGCACCATGAAACTGTGGCAGCGCCGCATCCAGAGCCGTCGCCAGCTGGCCCGCCTGGACTCCCGCCTGCTCGCCGACGCCGGCATCAGCGAAGCCCAGCGCTACGCCGAGCTGAACAAGCCGTTCTGGCGCTAAGCGATACTGTAACGCCCCGGTTCGGCCCAGCCTGAACTGTACCGTAGGCCGCTCCTTACCGAGCGGCCTTCACGTATCTGGAAGAAGCCTTTTCCTCCAGCAGTTCACGGTACAGCTCGCTCCAGCGACGCCCCATCTCTTCGGCGGTGAACAGTTGCCGATAGCGAGCCTCCGCGTTCCTGCCCATTTCCTCCGCCTGCTGCGGATGCTCCCAGAGCCAGCGCATCGCTTGGCGAAACGCGGCCGGCTGGCTGGGCGGCACGACCAGGCCGGTCTCGCCATGGATATTGATGTAGCTGGTGCCGGTGCCGATCTCGCTGGAGATCATCGGCTTGCCGTACATCGCGCCCTCCAGCAGGGAGATGCCGAACGCCTCGGAACGCAGGTGCGACGGAAAGACCATGGCGTAGCTGAGTTGCAGCAGGGCGACCTTGTCCTCGTCGTCCACCCGCCCGAGGAAGTGCACGTTGCGCAACCCCAGCGCCGCGGCCTGGGCATACAGCTCGGCCTGCAACGGCCCGGCACCGACGATCACCACCGGGTAATCGGTGCCCTGCAACGCATCCAGCAGGATATGCAGGCCCTTGTAGTAACGCATCACCCCGACGAACAGGAAGAACCGCGGCCCGAGTTTCTCTCGCCAGTGCTCCAGACGCTGTGCCGCAGGCTTCGGGTAGCAAGCCTTGTCCAGGCCGTAGGTGATCACCCGGGTCTTTTCCCGGTACTGGCGGAGCACGTCGCTGGTGCTGAAGTAGTTGGGCGACGCCACCGCGATCCGATCGACGCTATGAAGGAAACGACTCATCAGCGGCCGGTACAGTTTCAACAGGACGCGCTGGCGGATGATGTCCGAATGGTAGGTGACCACGCTCGGCTTGTTCATACCGGTGAGGAAATGCACCAGGTCCATGAACGGCCAGGGGAAGTGGTAGTTGACCACGTCCGCCTCCTCCGCCAGCTCGCGGAACTGCTTGAACACGCTCAGGGAAAACCCGGTGGAAGCGAGCTGCAGGTCGAGCCTGGCGCGATGCACCACATGTCCGCCGAAGGGCACGACAGGCGGATGCGGGTCGCTGCTCAGGGTCAGGACGTGGTTGTCGATCCCCCACGACCCGCTGCTCTCGCAAAGCTGGAAGATCACCTGTTCGATCCCGCCTACCGTTTCGCTCAGGTAGGTCTTGTAGAAGTGCAGTACCCGCATTCAGCCCTCCACGGCACGACGATAGGCTGCAGCGGTGAGATTCGCGCAACGCTTCCAGGAAAACTGCTCCGCCCGTCGCAGGCCGGCTTCCCGGCAGCACTCCCAGTAGACGGTATCCTCGGTCATGCGGACCAGCATGTCAGATAGCCCATTGGCATCATCCGGGTCAATATAGCTGCCCGCCTCGCCGGCCACCTCCGGCATTGCGGAGAGTCGCGTGAGCAATACTGGCGTGCCGCTGGCCATGGCTTCCAGCACAGGCAGGCCGAAGCCTTCGTAGATCGAGGGGAAGACCAGCGCCCGAGCGCCCGACATCAACTCGGCGACCCGCTCGTCCGGCAGGTAGCCGAGCAGCCGCACCGTTCCCGAAGCCAGCGCCTGGCGCAGTTCGTCGTCGAGCGAGCGACTTTCCCATCCCGGCATGCCGACGATCATCAGCGGAAAACGCTGGCGGACCGCCGCCGGCAGTTGCCCATGGGCGCGCAGGGCCAGCGACAGGTTCTTGCGCGGTTCGAGGGTTCCTACGCAGAGGAAATACCCGCGCGGCACCAGGCCATGCGCGCGCAAGGGCTCGCGCAGGGACTCCCGGTCCCGCGGACGGAACCGCGCGGCATGGCCGAGGGGCGCCACCACGAAGCGCTCGCGCGGCAGGCCGAAATACGCCTGCGCCTCGTCGGCGATCGCCTGCGAGTCGGTCAGGATCAACCGCGCCTTTTCCATCCCGCGCGCCAGCCGGCGTTCTATTTCGCGCAAGCGGGCGGCGGGTTGCGTCGCCGGATAATGCAGGTGGGTCAGGTCGTGCAGGGTCATCAGCATCGGCCCGTCGAAGTCCAGCGGCCAGAGACTGGGCTCATGGTAGAGATCGACCGGCGGCCGACCGCTATCGAAACGCCGCTGCTCCAGCCAGCGTCGTGCCCGGTAGGCTCCGGGCAGGTTGCGCAGCCAGGGCGACAGACGCGAATAGCCGGGCAGCGCCGCCGCCGGCAGGTCGCCGCTCCAGCCCCAGCCATGGAACAGGGAAAACTCGAAGTCCGCGTGCGCCTGCAACGCGCCCAGCAACTCGACCAGGTAATGCCCGATGCCGGTCCGCGGCGCCTGGAGAATCCGCGCGTTAACCGCAATCCGCATGTACTGCCTCGCCATGCGCCGGGGCCTTGCCGAGGGCGAGCAGGATCCGCGCGATCAGTTGCCGACTCGCCTCGTGCCAGCCGATCCAGCGCCATTCGCCGACCGGTCGCTCGGCCGGGAACTCGCCCGTGGCTTCGAAGCGGGTGACCAGGTTCGCCAGGGTCTGCGGATCGGCGAGGTCGAAGTAGGCCATGAATTCGCCGCCGATCTCGCGGAACACCGGGATGTCGCTGCCCATCGCCGGCAGGCCGCGCTGCATGGCCTCCACCAGCGGCAGGCCGAAACCTTCCACATAGGACGGGAAGACCAGCGATGCGGCATGGGAGTATGCGTACTCCAGGCTCTTGTCGGAGAGGTCGTTGAACATGAACAGGCGCTTGTTCAGCTCCGGATGCTGCCGCACCCGTTCCACCAGCGCCTCGCACTTCCAGCCGATGCGTCCGGCGATGCACAACCGCGCCTGCGAACCCTGGGCCCAGGCACGCTCGAAGGCATCCAGCAGGTAACCGTGGTTCTTCCGCGGCTCGATGGTGCTGACCATCAGGAATACCGGCGCCTTGGCCTTGAACATGCGCAGCAGATCGGGCTCGACGGAGGCGCCGTCCTCCACCAGGTCCAGCTCCGAACCCAGGTGGAAATAATCGAACCAGCGTTGCGCGACCTTCTCCGGGCCGATGCGCCGCAGCATCTCCGCGCGCACTTCGTCGCGGATGGTCTCGGAAATCGCGACGTAGCCGTCGGCGGTGGCCGCGATCCAGTCGAACCAGTGGTTGAACACCTTGACCAGTCCGGCATCGCAGAATTGCGGATGGGTCAGGGGAATCAGGTCGTAGATCACCGAGACGATGCCCACGCCCTCGCTCTTGAGGCGTTCCGCCAGCGGGAAGAAATCGGCGTGCCAGGAGGAGTCCAGCAAGACCAGTTGGTCGCCGGCCCGATGTTCGAGCGGGGTCGCGCGCACGGGTGCAGGCTGCTGCTTGCCGAGGATGCGGTCGAGCAGGCGCAGCGGAATGCTGAGGAAGGCGAAGGCGAACAGGCGGCAGGCTACATAGAGAAGGCGCCGGGCCCACGGCGAGGAACGGAACGGGCGGCGCTTTTCCAGGGTGCGCTGGCCCAGCCAGAAGTAGTTGGCGGCTCGCTCCACCAGGATGCGCAGGCGTACCAGCGGCGAATGCGGCCGCGGGTCCAGCGGCGCCAGGCTGTGGACCTGATACAGGGTGCCGTCGAGCATTGCCACCGGGATGCACTCCACCGTCTCGTCGGCTTCCGGCAACTCGCGGATGACGTTGCGCACCACCCGCTGAATACCGGAATTGACCTTGGGATGCTCGAACACATAGGTGCATTCGACCAACAGACGCGTCATGGAGTGCTCTCCGCGGAAGTGGGGTCCAGAGCCGCCTCGCCGGAGCGGCTGATATGGGTTTCGGCGCCCAGCCAGGAGCAACCGACGAAGTCTTCCTGGCGGTTGTTGATGACATGGAAGACCAGGCCGTAGTCGCGCCATTCGAAGTTGCGGTCCAGGTGCGAGTCCAGCCGCGACAGGCTCAGCGCCACCGAGTAGTGCCCCTTGCCCAGGCGCATGTCGAAGGCGAAGCGGTAGGTGATGCGCTCGCCGGCCTTCAGGTCGGTGAGCGCCTTGTCCAGGCGGTGGGTATTGATCCCGTACATCGGCTGGCCGAGGCGGTCCTTGATCATGAAGCCGAGGATCAGCCGCTCGATGTCCTGGCGAACCTCGACCTCGACTTCCAGCGTCACCGCCTGGCCTACCTCGACCACCTCCAGCGCGCGCTGCCGCTGGTCGACCATCCGTACGTCGAGGATCGCTGCCTCGCCGGTGCCGGAAATCGTCCGCACCTGGCCGTCGGCGAGCATTTCCTGGCGCACGGTCTGCCCCTCGCGCTCGGCGAGCAGGGCGTTGTAGTAGTCCATCACTTCTTCCGGCCGCCCGCGCATGGCCATCCGTCCCTGCTCCAGGAGGATCGCGGAGTCGCAGATGGACTGGATCGCCGAGCGGTCGTGGGAAACGATCAGCAGGGTGGTGCCGGCCTTGCGGAAACTGCGGATGCGCTCGAAGCTCTTGTGCTGGAAATAGGCATCGCCGACCGACAGGGCCTCGTCGACGATCAGGATGTCCGGCCGCCGGGCAGTCGCCACGCTGAACGCCAGGCGCATCTGCATGCCGCTGGAGTAGGTGCGCACCGGTTGCTCGATGGCCTCGCCGATTTCGGCGAAGGCCTCGATATCCGGCATCAGCGCCTGGATTTCCTCGACCTGCATGCCCAGCAGTTGCCCGGCCATGAAGACGTTCTGCCGGCCGGTGAAGTCCGGGTGGAAGCCCATGCCCAGCTCGAGCAGCGCGGCGACCCGGCCGGCCACGCGGATCTCGCCGCAGGTCGGCTGGGTGGTGCCGGCGATCATCTTCAGCAGGGTGCTCTTGCCGGCGCCGTTGACCCCGACGATGCCGACCGCTTCGCCCGGCTCGATGGTGAACTCGACCTCGCGCAGGATCCAGTGCAGGTGGTGGCGCGGAGGGCTGAAAGGCACCAGCCATTCGAACAACCGGCTCCAGCGATTGGGATACTGCTTGTAGGCCTTGCCGAGGCCGGATACGCGTATCTGTCCCATCAGAGTTCATCCACCATTTCGCCGACCCGCTGGCGGAACAGACGCAGGCCGAGCGCGCACAGCAGCAGCGCCAGCAGGGTGATCGGCAGCAATGAAGGCCAGTCCGGCCATTGCCCGTGGAGGAACAGCTGCTGGTAGCTGCGCATCAGCGCGGTCATCGGGTTGAGTTCGATCAGCGAGCGGATACCCTCGGGCAGGATGCCGATCGGATAGACGATCGGCGTCAGCCAGAACCAGAACTGCAGGCAGATGCCGAACAACTGGCCGACGTCGCGGAAGAACACGTTGAGCACCCCGAGGATCATCCCCAGTCCCGCCGCGAACAGCACCTGGATCGCCAGCAGCGGCACCAGCGCGAGCAATGCCGCGCCCGGCAGGCGCCCGCTGAGGGCGAGAAAGCCGAGGAACAAGGCGAGGATGATGGCGAAATTGACCCCGGCGTTGAGCAGTACGATGACCGGCAGGCAGATGCGCGGGAAGCTGATCTTCTTCAGCAGGTTGGCGTTCTCGATGAACATGCTCTGGCTGCGCGAGGTGATTTCCGCGAACAGGCCCCAGGTCAGCAGGCCGGCGCAGAGATAGACGCTGTAGGCCAGGCCGTCGTCGACCCCCGGCAGGCGCGCGCGCATCACCTGGGAGAAGATCACCGTGTAGACGACGATCATCGACAGCGGATTGAGCACCGTCCACAACGCGCCGAACAGCGACCCGCGGTAGCGCGACTGGAACTCGCGCTTGACGCTGCCGAGAACGAAGCCACGATAGCCCCACAAGGAACGAGACAAGCCAAGAAGCATCAGACCACCCTGCCGTACTGGTCCTCGAAGCGGACGATGTCGTCCTCTCCCAGGTATTCGCCGCTCTGCACCTCGATCATCACCAGGTCGATGACCCCCGGGTTTTCCAGGCGATGCCGGTGGCCCGCGGGAATGTAGGTCGACTCGTTGCTGTTGACCAGCCGCGCGCCATCGCCATTGGTGACCCTGGCCATGCCTTGCACCACGATCCAGTGCTCGCTGCGGTGATGGTGCATCTGCAGCGACAAGCGCTCTCCCGGCCTGACCACGATTCGCTTGATCTTGAAGCGCGGCCCCTCCTCGAGGACGGTATAGCTGCCCCAGGGACGGTTGACGGTCCGATGCAGCCGATAGGCCTCGTGCCGCTCGTCCTTCAGCCGCTGCACCACCCTGCGCACCTCCTGGACCCGGTCGGCGCGGGCGATCAGCAGCGCATCGGAAGTATCCACCACGACCAGGTCGTCGACCCCGACCGTGGCGACCAGGCGCCCGTCGCTCTGCACGAAGGTGTTACGGGTGTCGACGAACAGGGTGTCGCCGCTGCCGCGATTGCCCTCTGCGTCCGCGTCGAGCAGCGCGCTCATCGCGCCCCAGGAACCGATATCGCTCCAGTCGAAGGCCGCCGGCACCACGGCGACCCGCGCGGAGCGCTCCATCAGCGCATAGTCGATGGAAATGTCCGGCAGCGCGGCGAAGGCTTCGCCCGCCAGCTCATGCTGGATGCCATCGGCCATCTTCACCGCCGCACTGGCGGCCAGGCAGGCCCTGGCCTGCTCCAGCAGGGCCGGGGCATGCTGCGCCAGCTCGTCGACCAGGGTCGAGGCCGTGAAACAGAACATCCCGGAGTTCCACAGGAAACCGCCACTTTCCACGTAGCGACGGGCGGTTTCCTCATCGGGTTTCTCGACGAAGCGGCGCACCTTGGCCGCCCCCTGCTCGTCCAGCCGGTCGCCCAGCTCGATATAGCCGAAACCGGTTTCCGCTGCGTCCGGCACCACGCCGAAGGTAACCAGGTGCCCGGCGACGGCGAGACGCGCGGCATGCCCTACCGCCTCGCGGAAGGCCTCCTCGTTGCGGATCAGGTGATCCGCCGGCATCACCACCAGTACCGCCGCGTCGCCATGTTCGGCTTGCAGCGCCAGGGCGGCGACGGCAATCGCCGGAGCGGTGTTGCGCCCGGTCGGCTCGAGGATGAAATGTCCCCGGTGCCGCCCCAGGCGGGCCGCGTGGAACTGGTCCTTGCTCTGGAAGTAATGCTCGCGGTTGGTCACCGTGACGATTTCGCCATGCCCGGCCAGGAGCCCGGCGGCACGTCGGTAGGTCTTGCCCAGCAGGGTCTGGCCATCGGGCAGGCGCATGAACGGCTTCGGCTGTCCTTCACGCGACACCGGCCAAAGGCGGGTACCGGCGCCGCCGGAAAGCACCACGGGAATCAGCATGGCTTACTCCCGGGAAACGCGTCGCAGGTCCGCCTCGACCATCATCCGGATCAGCTCGTCCAGGCTGGTCCTGGGCTTCCAGCCGAGCACACGCTGGGCCTTGGCCGGATTACCCAGCAGCACGTCGACCTCGGCGGGCCGGAAGAACGCCGGGTCGATCTTGAGGAAGTCGCGGTAGTCCAGGCCCACATGCTCGAAAGCGATCTGGCACATGTCGCGCACGGTGGTAGTGACACCGGTGGCCACCACGTAGTCGTCGGCCTTGTCCTGCTGCAACATCAGCCACATGGCTTCGACGTAGTCCCCGGCAAAGCCCCAGTCGCGCTTGGCGTCGACGTTGCCCAGGCGCAATTCCTGCTGCTTGCCGAGCTTGATGCGGGCCACCGCGTCGGTAACCTTGCGCGTGACGAACTCGATGCCGCGCAGCGGCGATTCGTGGTTGAACAGGATGCCGCTGGAGGCGTGCAGGCCGAAGCTCTCGCGATAGTTGACGGTGATCCAGTGGCCATAGAGCTTGGCCACGCCGTAGGGGCTGCGCGGGTAGAACGGCGTGTTCTCGTCCTGGCGCTCGGCCTGGATCAGGCCGAACATCTCGCTGGTGGAAGCCTGGTAGAAGCGCGTTTCCGGGCTGAACTGGCGGATCGCCTCGAGCAGGTGGGTCACGCCCAGGCCGTCGACGACGCCGGTGGTCACCGGCTGGTTCCAGGAGGCCCCGACGAAGCTCTGTGCCGCCAGGTTGTAGACCTCCTGCGGCTGCGCCTTGATCACCGCGCGCTGCACCGAACAGGCATCGGCCATGTCGCCGTCCTCGTACTGGATATCGCCTTCGATCCCCAGCTCGCGCAGGCGCCAGCGCGTGTCGCTGCTGCGCCGCGCCACCAGGCCGTGGACCCGGTAGCCCTTCTCCAGCAGCAGCTTGGCCAGGTACGCTCCGTCCTGACCGGTGATCCCAGTTACCAGTGCACTTCTTGTCATTCTTCTCGTACCCGTGACTCCCAGTCGGACAGGATCGCCCGCAGGGACTGTTTTATGGTTATTTCAGGCTTCCAGCCCGTGGTGTCGTGCAGTCGCGCATGGCTGCCGCGAACCCGCCGCTGTTCCGCCCGGCGCATCCTGGCAGGGTCCTGAACGATTTCCAGCTCGACCTGGGCGATGTCCGCCAGCAGTTCGATCAGCTCGCGAATCTTCTGCTCCTGCCCGGAACAGACGTTATAGACGGCGCCCGCCTCGCCGTGGGAGAGCAGGCGCAGATAGGCTGACAGCACGTCCTGGACATCGAGGAAATCACGGCTGACGTCGATGTCCCCCACTTCCAGCCGATTGGCCTGCAAGCCTTGCTTCATCCGGGCGATCTGCCGCGCGGCGCTGGCGATCACGAAGCTGTCCTTCTGCCCCGGCCCGATATGGTTGAACGGTCGCGCCACCAGCACCCGCCAGCCTTCGGTGATACCCCACTGCAGGCACAGCGACTCGGCCGCCAGCTTGCTGACCGCATAGGGATTGCGCGGGTGGGGGATGAGTTCCTCGTGGATCGGCAACGCCGCCTCGGCCACCTGGCCGTAGACGTCGCCGGAGCTGATGTACAGGAAGGTACCGGAGAAACCCCGCGCCTTAAGCGCCTGGAGCAGGTTCAGGGTGCCAAGGAGGTTGATCTGCAGGGTCCGCGCAGGATCGCGGAAGGCCTCCGGCACGTAGGTCTGCCCGGCCAGGTGGATGACCGCATCCGGCAGCTCCGGCCAGAGGTCGCCCAGCGAATCCGGCTCCAGCAGGTCGTAACGATGCGGTACGGGAAGGAGCGCCCACGGCGTGTGGGCCGCTGCCAGATAAGCTTGAAGATGCTTGCCTACGAAACCGGAGAGCCCGGTGACGAACAGACGCTGAGTCAAGGAAGCGGGCCTTTTATCTGATGCTACGCTCGGCGACGCTCTTCCTAGGAATACGACGTTCCAGAGGTCATGCCGGATAGCGTGTTGTTCTGATTATCGCGCTCCAATCTGTGCCAAGAATGCGCCGATTTCAACCGCTTATTCGTGACCGGTAGGTTCTCATTCGAACGGCATGACGTTTTCTCCGTCAGCCTTCACGTTTTTGCGAAAGGTATGTTTAGAATGCCTCTCGATTTCGTGCTTGACTGCCTCCTGTTCTGTTGATCGAACAGGTCGCGGTCGCGATAACAGAACAAGAACACGATGGGTCGACCAGTCCGCCGGGAAGGCTTCCGGACAACGAAGCAGCGCCTGGCCTCGCTCATCACCACCAAGCTGTCGAACGGGCAGTTTCATCACGAGATGCCATGAATTTCATCCTTTACTCGGATATCAACGAGCGCTCGATCGGCCACAACCTCGGTCGCCCCGAATACAGCTACTACTTCGTCCTCAAGGCCTACCGGCCAATCCTCGAATCGCTGGGACAGGTCCACCTGGTACAGAGCACGGACGAAGTCGACCCGCTCTACCGGCAACTGCATGAACAGGGCGAAGACTGCCTGTTCCTCTCCTTCACCCCGCCGCACAAGGCGGCGCGGGGCCTGCAATGCCCGATGCTGTGCGTGGTCGCCTGGGAGTTCGAGTCGATTCCCGACGTGGCGTGGGACGGCGATCCGGCGCAGGACTGGAGCCAGGTCCTGGCCGGCCATGGCGCAGCCATCACCCTCTCCGAGCAGACTGCCCGCGCGGTTCGCCGGGTGCTGGGCGAAGACTTTCCGGTACTGGCGCTGCCGACGCCGATCTGGGAGGACTTCGCCGCGATCCGCCAGCAAGGCGAACGGAATCCGGTCAAGTCCGGCGAGACCCTGCAACTCAAGGGCTGCGTCATCGACAGCCGCCTGCTGGGCCTTTCCGCCGACGGCCTCATCGCACCGATCAGGGAAGAGACCGAGGACGAGATTCTCGAGGTCCTCCCAGAGACGCCCGCCGAGCCCGAGCCCGAACCGGTCCCTGAGCCAGAACCAGAGCCGGTTCCTCTCGACTGGAGGCGCCGACTGGTCATCAGCAAGCACTACCTGCTGCTGTGGTACCGGGAAGCCGTCAGCGACCTGGTACCCATACCGGTACGCCGCTGGCTGTTCCGTCACCTGCGCCGGCCGCTGCCGCCCCCACCAACGGCGCTGGAAACGCTGCCGGAGCCATTGCCCCAGGCCATCGAGCCGATGCCGCCCGCCGAGCCCGAGCATCCGCCGGCGCTGCTGCCGGACGTCGACCAGCACCAGCAGGTCGTCGTGGACGGGGTGGTCTACGTCTCGGTGTTCAATCCGCTGGACGGGCGCAAGAACTGGCATCACCTGATCACCGCCTTCTGCTGGGCATTCCGCGACACCAGCGATGCCACGCTGGTGCTGAAGATGACCCAGAGCGACCTGACGACCTACCACGTCGAACTGCTCACCCTGCTTTCCCAACTGTCGCCATTCGCCTGCCGGGTCATCGCCCTGCACGGCTATCTCGATGCCGCGGAGTACGCCCGCCTGTACGGAGCCGCCAGCTACTACGTGAACGCCTCGCGCTGCGAGGGCCTGTGCCTGCCGCTGATGGAATTCATGTCCTGCGGCACCCCGGCGATCGCTCCGGACCATTCGGCGATGGCCGACTACATGGACGCCCAGGTGGGCTTCGTGGTCCGCTCCAGCCAGGAGCCCGCGGCCTGGCCGCAGGATTCGCGCCGGTTGTACAGCACCCGGCGCTACCGGCCGAGCTGGGAGTCCCTGAAGGAGGCCTACCTGGAGAGCTACCGGGTAGCCCGGGAACAGCCGGAGCGCTATCGGCAACTGTCCGCCGCGGCCAACCAACGCATGCGCGGCTACTGCGCCGGCGACGTGGTCCGCCAGCGCCTGGAACCCTTCCTTTCCGCCCGCAAGGCAACCCCTGCGCCCGGCGTCGAACTGGCGGCCACCGCCACAGGCAACGTTCCATGCTGATCATCATCCACTCCGAGACCAACAAGACCACCATCCGGCAGAACCTCGGGCGCCCGGAGTACAGCTATTACTTCGTCCTCAAGGAATTCCGTCCGCTGCTGGAAGAGATCGGCCAGGTGGTCGAAGTCAGCGATCCCGACGAACTGGTGGACCGCCTCTACCACGACTGCCGCAAGCGCGGCGAACCCTGCGTCTTCCTCTCCTTCTCGCCGCCCCATCGCACGCCGATCCACCATGCCTGCCCGACCATCCCGGTGTTCGCCTGGGAGTTCAGCACCCTGCCCAGCGAAACCTGGCACGGCGAACCGCGCCACGACTGGCGACATGTGCTGCGCCACAGCGGACGGGCCATCACCCACTCCAGCTTCACGGTCGACGTGGTGCGCGCCGCCATGGGTCGCGACTACCCGGTACTGAGCGTGCCGGCGCCGGTCTGGGATCGCTTCGCCAACCGCGCCTCGCAGCAGGCGGGCCGTCCCGAAGCCCGGGATGTGCGCCTGCGCCTGGACGGCCTGCTGGTGGACAGCCGCCAGCTGGACCTGGCCGACCATGCCGACCCCGAGCCGTCGGCGGAGGTCCTGGCCCTGCCGGACCGCGCGGCGAAACAGGTCGAGCTGAGCCTCGACGGGGTCATCTACACCTCGGTGTTCAACCCCTACGACGGGCGCAAGAACTGGCAGGACATGATCAGCGCGTTCTGCGCCACCTTCCGCGACGAGCCCGACGCCACCCTGGTGCTGAAACTGACCCACCACAACGTCGGCGAAGCGCTGGCCGACATGCTTCACCACCTGTACAAGAACCAGTCCTACCGCTGCCGCATCGTGCTGATCCACGGCTACCTCGCCGACCCGGACTACGAGCGGCTGGTCGAGGCCACCAGCTACGTGGTGAACACCTCCTACGGCGAAGGCCAATGCCTGCCGCTGATGGAATTCATGTCCAGCGGCAAGCCGGCCGTGGCTCCGCGCAATACCGCGATGATCGACTACATCGACGCCGACAACGCCTTCATCGTCGACTCCTCGGAAGAAGCCACCGCCTGGCCCCACGACCCGCGCGCGGCCTACCGCACGCTGCGCTACATCACCGACTGGGAGTCGCTGTGCCGGGCCTACCGGGCCAGTTTCGAGGTCGCTCGCCAGGAGACGGAGCGCTACGCACGCATGTCCGCGCATGCCAGCGCCAGCCTCGAACGCTTCTGCAGCCGCAAGCTGGCCGTGGAGCGCCTGCGTCGCTTCCTCGACGAAGCGGCACAAGGCGACCCCGCCGCCTTGCAAAGCATCCCGGCATGATCCGCGCCCTGCTCCAACGCTGGCGTTCCCGTCGCGCTGCGGCGAGCGAACCGGTGTCGCCACGCATGTGCGGTCTGCGCGATGCGGTGCTGGATGGCTGGTTCCGCAGCGAAACCGGCGAACTGCTCGCCGGCTTCGCCATCGGCGCCCAGGACACCCTGCTCGATCTCGGCTGCGGCGAAGGCGTCGCCACCCTCTTCGCCGCCCGCCAGGGCGCTTCGGTGAT
Source organism: Pseudomonas sp. TZ252 (assembly GCF_056110345.1). Classification (NCBI taxonomy): domain Bacteria; kingdom Pseudomonadati; phylum Pseudomonadota; class Gammaproteobacteria; order Pseudomonadales; family Pseudomonadaceae; genus Pseudomonas; species Pseudomonas sp. TZ252. Next base: position 2,331,936 of record NZ_CM148566.1, read on the forward strand.
CTTCACCGACAGCGAGGAGGACAAGGTGCGAAGCCTGGCGCAGCAGGTCGAGGCGGTGGCCCGGCGGCCCTTCACCGGCCTGGTCAGCGACAGCGATCCGCTGCCGCTGCGCGACGCCTGCGCCGACAAGCTGGTGTGCATGGAAGTGCTCGAACACGTGGCCAACCCAGCGCGGGTGATGGACGAACTCGTGCGTCTCGGACGCCCTGGCGCGCAGTACCTGCTGAGCGTGCCGGACCCGGTCGGCGAACACCTGCAGCAGGGCATCGCCCCGGCCGACTACTTCCGGGCGCCCAACCACATCCACATCTTTTCCCGCGACGACTTCGCGCGCCTGGTGCAGGACGCCGGGCTGGTCATCGAGCACCGCCAGGCCAGCGGCTTCTTCTGGGTGATGGGCATGATCTTCTTCTGGGCCAGCGAACGGGCCGCCGGCCGTGAGCTCGGCGGCGCCGTCCGCGACCGTATCCAGCCGCCCTACCCGGCGCTGATGGAAGACTGGGCACGGCTCTGGGAAAACCTCCTGGCCCGTCCCGACGGCCTGGAGATCAAGCACCTGCTCGACCACTTCATGCCCAAGAGCCAGGTGATCATCGCGCGCAAGCCGCTCGACCCCGGATCGTCGCGGACATGAGCGGCAAACGCATCCTCGACATCGAACTGTTGCGCGGGCTGGCCGTGCTCGGCGTGGTATTCCACCATCTGCACGGCAACCTGTTCAGCGGCTCCCCGACACTGCTGGACGGCATCAACCAGCGCGTCCAGTTCTGGTGGGGCGTGGACCTGTTCTTCGCCATCTCCGGCTTCGTCATCGCCCGCACCCTCATCCCGCAACTGCGCGAGGCGCCCACACGCCAGGCATTCTGGGAACAGGCGCGGTACTTCTGGATCCGCCGCGCCTTCCGCCTGCTGCCCTCGGCCTGGCTGTGGCTGGCGCTGATCCTGGCCTGTTGCCTGCTGCTGAACCGCTCCGGAGCCTTCGGCAGCCTGTCGGCCAACCTCGCGGCGAGCCTCGCCGGTTTCCTCCAGGTCGCCAACTTCCGCTTCGCCGACAGTTTCTACCGCTACGAATACGGTGCCAGCTTCGTCTACTGGAGCCTTTCCCTGGAGGAACAGTTCTACCTCCTGCTGCCGCTGCTGATCCTCTGCCTGCGTCGCTACCTGGGCTGGGCCCTCCTGGCGCTGGTGCTGGTCCAGTTCTTCAGCCTGCGCACGCCGCTGCTGATGGTATTGCGCACCGACGCCCTGGCCATCGGCGTACTGCTCGCCCTCGCCTCCCTGCAGCCTGGCTATGCCCGCTGGAACCCCACCCTGCTGGGCCGCGCCTGGAGCGGGCCGTTGCTGCTGGTCGCCGTGGCCGCGGCCCTGGGCGTGCTGGCCAGCGAAGCGTACAGCCTGGTCGCCGTGCGGATCGGCGCCATCGCGCTATTGTGCGGACTGCTGGTGTGGATAGCCTCCTACGACCGCGACTACCTGCTCTCCAACGGGCCGCTGAAGCGCTTGCTGGTCTGGGTCGGCGCGCGCTCCTATGCGATCTACCTGATCCACATCCCGGCGTTCTATCTCAGCCGCGAACTCTGCTTCCGCCTGGGCTGGGACGCCGGCGAGCGGCCCCTGTCGCTGCTCGGCACCAGCCTGGTCCTGATCGTCGTACTCAGCGAGCTCAACTACCGCTTCGTCGAGAGCCCCTGCCGCGACCTGGGCTCCCGCCTGGTCAAGCGCCTGAGCGCCGCCCGCCGCGTCGCCACCACTTCCGGAGCCACCTCATGCTGAACTTCCTCAAGAAGATCGTCTCGCCGCCCAGCCCCACCACCGAGCCCGTCGCCGCGCCACCCACCCCCGCGCCGGTCGACCCGTACATGCTCGGGTTGCGCGACGCGGTGCTCAGCGGCTGGTTCAACCAGGAGACCGACGAGCTGTTCAGCGGCTTTCCGATTTCCGCCGAGGACACCGTGCTCGACGTGGGGTGCGGCGACGGCGGCAACGTTCATTTCTGCGCCATGCGCGGCGCTCGCATCATCATCGCCGACATCGACGCGGAAAAGATCGCCAGGACCCGCGAGCGCCTGGCCGATACCCCGGCCCGCGAACTGGAATGCCTGGTCAGCGACTGCGACCCGTTGCCCCTGGCTGACGCCACGGCCACCCGGGTGGTCTCCACCGAGGTCATCGAGCACGTCGACGATCCGCGGCAGTTCCTCGCCGAGCTGGTGCGGGTCGGCCAGCCCGGCGCACTCTATCTGCTCAGCGTGCCGCATCCCACGTCGGAAGACCTGCAGAAAGACTTCGCCGCCGACGAATACTTCCGCAAGCCCAACCACATCCGCGTGCTCGGCGAGGAGCAGTTCGCCGCACTGGTGCGCGAAGCCGGGCTGGAAATCCTCAGCCACAGCCGCTACGGCTTCTACTGGTCGCTGTGGATGCTGCTGTTCTGGGAGGCCAAGGTCGATTTCGGCAATCCCGACCATCCCCTCCTCGAACACTGGGCCAGGACCTGGCAGACGCTGCTCGACTCGCCGCGCGGCCCGGCCATCAAGCAGGCCCTGGACGCCGTGGTCGCCAAGAGCCAGGTGATCATCGCGCGCAAGCCCGCTCAGGCGTAGAACCACCGGAACAGTTCCGCTACAGCCGGGCGGAACAGTTGCCGGGGCCACCGAACTGTTCCGTCCAACTCCCGCGTGGTTGCCCCTGAGCAAGCCAGCGGTCCCGGCGCATCATGAGGTTCCACACCCCGCCCCCATCCCCGGGATGGGAAGGAACGCACGATGAGGACATCCCCGCACCCGCACGCCGGGAGTTCCAGCGGTCTCCCGGCCGCCCATCCACATCTCGCCGCCCTGTTGGAAAAATTGAATTCCTGGCGACAAAACGCTCGATCGCGCAAGCATCTTGCGCAAATGTCCGAACACGACCTCGCCGACCTGGCGATCAGCCCGAGCGAACGCTACGTAGAGATTTCGAAACCTTTCTGGCGCTGAGCCGCTGGTGACGTGGCGCACAGTTGGTTAGTCTCAGCGTTGACACGGCCGCGCGGATGCGGCCGTCTACGCTGACTTCGTTCGGAGCAACTCACATGAAACGTCTGCGCCTGATCGGTGCCGCTGCCCTGCTCGCCTGCGCCTCCAGCGCGTTCGCCAGCAGCTTCGTGGTCACCACGGATACCCTGGTCCGCGCCACCGGCATGACCTCCAATGCCACTTCGGACATCACCAATTCCTTCCGCGACGACAAGATCGTCCTCGAAGCGCGCGACGACGCCGCCAGCTTCGTCGCCAGCCAGGGCGACATCCGCGGTTCGCACCTGGAAGCCGCACTGCGCCACATCCGTGGCAAGCTGCCGAGCCTGGCCGCCAACGACATGCAACTGGCCCAGGCGATCCTGACCATCTGAGTCGCCCGCCCCGCCGCCGCAGCCGCCCGGCTGCGGCGATGACCTGGCCGACCGGCCACACTGGCTCCGCGCCGCACATTCCGTTAGCCTTGGCGGCTGTTCCAGTCCTATTCCGCCCAACCCCATGCGTTACCGGTTCTCGTTGCTCTTCTGTTGCCTGCTGGCGCCCGCTGCGCACGCCTTCGATACCACGACGGCGTTCACCGCGAAGTCCCTTTACGTCACCAGCAAGCTGACCAGCACGCCGTTCGAGAACAAATTGTTACGCGATGCCCGGGGCGATGCGGCCAGCTTCGTCGCCAGCGATGGCAGCATCCGTGGTGCGCGCCTGGAAGCGGCGCTGCGCTGGTTGCGTGTCGCGCACCCCGAGCTGGCGGCCAGCGATCAGGAACTGGCCGAAGCAATTCTTGCCCAATAGGCGATCACCACCGTTCCGGAGAACCTCCATGCGCCGTAGCTCCATGCGTCATAGCCCCCTGTTCGCCGCCCTGCTGCTGGCGCTCTGCGCCACGGCCGCGGAAGCACGCTCGGTGGTCGCGACCAGCAATATCATCGTCCGCGCCCTCGACCGCAGCATCGACTTCACTTCCGACACCACCACTTCCGTGCGCGACATGAAAGTGGTCACCGAGGCGCGCGACGACGCCGCCAGTTTCGTCGCCAGCGACGGCGCCATTCGCGGCGCCCAGCTGGAAGCCGCGATGCGGACCCTGCGCAGCCGTCTGCCGGAAGCCCGGGAAGCCTCCGACCAGGTACTTGCCGAAGCCATTCTCGCCCTGTGAGGAAGGCCTGCGCCTGGCTGCTGGCGCTGGCCCTCTGCGGAGCCGGCAACGCGACGGCGGCCCTGCGCCTGAAACTCGACGCGCCTGAACTGGACCCTGCGCAGCGCGAGGCCAGCCAGCAACTCTTGGACGAAGCCGCGGACAAGTTGCCGCCGGCCTTCCGCGAACGCCTGGACCGCGAGATCGAGGTCGAGTGGCGCGACGACCTGCCCGCCAACGGCATGGGCCAGGCCCGTGGCCCGCAGCGCATCGCGCTGAACCGCAAGTACCTGGCCGATCTCACCGACGGCAGCGCCGCCAGCCGCCAGACCGGGCGCGTGCACGGCACCGAGCGGCGCGAGCTGCTGGCGACCCTGCTGCACGAGCTGACCCACGTCTACGATCGCGCGCGCCTGTGGTCGGCGGAGGAAAAACGCGAGATCCGCCGCTGCACGCGCCAGGAAGAAACCCTCGGCCGGATCGCCCAGCCCACCGATTGCCGCGGGCAGAGCGGTCGCCGCTTCACGCTCTCCGACGACCCGCGCCTGCTCGATCTCGCCGGCTGGCCGCAGCGCGCCGGCCAGCGCGGGCGGCGCGAGGCGCACAATGGCTTCGTACTGCGCAGCCCGGACGTCTACGAGCTGAGCAATCCGCGCGAGTTCGTCGCGGTGAACATGGAGTACTTCCTCCTCGATCCCAGCTACGCCTGCCGCCGCCCGGCGCTCTACCGCTACTACCAGCAACGCTTCGGCTGGGCGCCGGAACACAGTGCCTGTGCGCAGAGCTTCGCCTACCTCAACGCCGGCCGCGACTTCGGCCAGCAGCCGCTGGGCCAGCTCGACCCCGAGCGGGTCTACGAGGTCGACTACCTGCTGGCCGAGGCCAACGACAACCTGGTCAGCCGCTGGGGCCACACCATGCTCCGCCTGGTGATCTGCGCCCCCGGCCGGCCGCGTGGGCCGGACTGCCGGCTGGACCTCGACCAGCATCTGGTGCTCTCCTACCGCGCCTTCGTCGGCGACCTGCAATTGTCCAGCTGGGACGGCCTGACCGGCGCCTATCCGTCGCGCCTGTTCGTCCTGCCGCTGTCGCAGGTGATCGAGGAATACACCAAGGTCGAGCTGCGCAGCCTCGCCTCGGTGCCGCTGAAGCTGGACCGCGAGGAGGTCGCCAGCCTGGTCGAGCGCGCCGCGCAGAGTCACTGGAGCTACGACGGCCAGTACTACTTCATCTCCAACAATTGCGCGGTGGAAACCCTCAAGCTGCTGCGCAGCGGCATCCCCCGGCGACCGCTGCAAAGCCTGGACAGCATCACCCCCTACGGCGTGCTCGAGATGCTGGAGAACCGCAAGCTAGCCGATCCCAGTGTGCTCGACGACCCCAAGGAAGCCCTGCGCCTGGGCTACCGCTTCGACTCCTTCCGCGACCGCTACCAGGCGATGTTCGACGTGCTCAAGCAGCGCCTGCACATTCCCCAGGACAAGGTCGAGGACTGGCTGGCGCTGCCGGCCAGGGAGCGCCAGCCCTGGTTCGCCAAGGCCGACCTACGCGCCAGCGCGGCGCTGCTGCTGCTCGAGCAGGCCTCGCTGCGGCGCCAGCTGCTGCTCGCCCAGGACGAGTTGAAGCGCCTGTACCTCGGCCATCTGGACAAGCCGGCCGGCGACCAGCGCCTGGAAGTGGCCGGCAAGACCTTCCAGCAGATCCTCGACGACAGCGGCTTCCTCAGTCGTCCGGCGGAACTCCTGGAGGGCGGCTACGGCCTGCCGCAGGCCGCCGAGTGGAAGCACCTGGAAGAGCAGACCCGCGAACGCCAGGCGCGCCTGCGCCGGCTCAGCGACGACCTCGACCGCGAGGTCCGCGCCCTGCTCGATCCCGAGCGCCGCGCCGAGCTGGAAGCCAACGAGGCCAACATCAAGGAGGTCGGCGCGCACCTGCGCGAGCTGCACAAGGCGGCCGGCGGGCTGATGCTGCCCTGAGGGAGGCGCCTGCAGGACGCATGGTCCCGAGCGCTCTTTCAGCGCCTCGCAGACGGCGGATAACGCTCTGCGTTATTCGCCCTACAGGTGCCACCTCCGGTCTTCGCTCACGGGTCGTCCGCTCCGGCGATGAACTCCTCGTCCTCTTCGGGCAACTGCGGGTCGAGGTGTAGCCATGGCAGGCGGCTGCCGACCCAGATGTGCCGGTTGGCGGGGGCGCGCTCGGGATGGTCGAGGCTGGCCACGGTGAAGTCCAGGGTATCGGCGCTGAGCCGGGTGAACAACGCCAGGTTGGCCCCGCAACGCGGGCAGAAGTAGCGCGTGCAGCTGGCCGACGAGGCATATTCCGCCGGTTCGCCCGCCAGCCAGCGGAACGCCGCGCGCGGCACCGTGGCCCAGGTGGTGACGATGCCGCCTGTGGTGCGCCGGCAGATCGAGCAGTGGCAGTGAGCGACATCGTCCAGCGGCGCGGCGACGGCGTAGCGCAGATAGCCGCAATGGCAACCGCCGGTATGGGTCTCGGGCATGGCGAATCCTCCTCGCGGGAGTGCCAGCATAAGCCGGACTTGCCCTGTGCCGCAGCCACCTCGCAAGATGAGCGGATTCCACTATCCGGGGGTGCCCGTGACCGCTCTGCTCTACTCCCTCTGGCCGCTGTTCGCCCTCATCGTCGGCGGTTACGCCCTGCGCCGCTGGGACTTTCCCGGCGAAGCCTTCTGGCCTGCCGCAGAACGCCTGAACTACTTCATCCTGTTTCCCGCGCTGCTGTTCAGCAACCTGGCGACCGCGCCGCTGGACGACCCCGGCCTGGCCCGCCAGGCCCTGGCCGTACTGCTCGGGCTCGGCGTCGCCTGGCTCGCCCTGCTGCTCTGCAAGCGCTGGCGCGGCTGGGACGCCGGGCGCTTCGGCGCCATCGCCCAGGGCGTATTGCGCTTCAACACCTATCTCGGCCTGGCCGCGGTCGGCAGCCTGTACGGCAAGCCGGGCCTGACCCTGGCCGCGCTGATGCTGGCGCTGATGGTGCCGACGGTGAACGTGATGTCGGTCTGGGCGCTGACCGCCGAGCGCGGCATCAGCCTGCGCGCGCTGCTGCTGCCGATCCTGAAGAACCCGCTGATCCTCGCCTGCCTCGCCGGCGCACTGGTCAACCTGGCCGGCGTCGGCCTGCCCGGCGGCAGCGATCGCCTGCTCAACCTGCTGGCGGTGGCCAGCCTGCCGCTGGGCCTGCTGTGCGTCGGCGCGGCGCTGAAACCCCAGGAACTCGGCGGCGAAGTCGCGGCCCTTGGCTGGAACTGCGCGGCGCGGCTGCTGGCGATGCCCCTGCTGGCCTTCGCCATCGCTCGCGGGCTGGGCCTGCCGAGCATGGAAAGCGCCGTGCTGGTACTGTTCTTCGCCCTGCCGACGGCGCCCACCGCCTATGTGCTGACCCGCCAACTGGGCGGCGACGGCCACCTGATGGCGGGCATCATTACCTTGCAAACGCTGCTTTCCGGCGCCACTCTGGTCGGCGTACTCCTCGTGCTGCAAGGAAGCCCATGACGACAGGACGCGTCGCCGCCGCCCTCACGGCGCTCTGCCTGCTCTGCCAACCGGCCTTCGGTTTCATCAAGGTGTTTCCCGAATTCGACGACGAACCCGGCGCCGCCACCTTCTTCTGGGCGGCCGTCACCACCGTCGGCCCGTTCATCGGCAGCACCGTCAGCGCACAGGAGTCCAGCGCTGACGAGGGCGACAAGCTCGTCCAGGCGCGGGACGACGCCGCCAGCTTCGTCGCCAGCGACGGTGCGATCCGTGGCGCGTACCTCCAGGCAGCCTTGCAGGTCCTGCGCCAGGCCCCGGAATACGCCGGGTACAGCGACCTGCAACTGGCCGCGGCGCTCCTCGCGCGGCAGCCCTGATCGACCATATATCCGAAATTACCCGCACGTTTCCCGCCGTTATCCAGCGAAAGCTGCCTGAAAGCTTCCCGCCGTAGCATCCGCCCACCACCGGCAGAAGACCGGACACGACGGCGCGCCCACGAGACGCCCGCTTACCCGTACAAAAACAACAATGGTGATTGCCATGCCCCGTTCCGCACACGCCTACAGCCGCACTCCGTCCGCGCGACGCCACCCGCCCGCCGCCTGCTGACCGCACGCCGCACGCCCGTCCGCCGTCTTCCCCGGAGTGAACCCATGCTGACCCTGCTCGCCTTCGCCATGGTGGCGACCTTCATGTTCCTGATCATGACCAAGCGCCTGTCCGCGCTGATCGCGCTGATCCTGGTCCCGATCGCCTTCGCCCTGATCGGCGGTTTCGCCGCCGGCCTCGGCCCGATGATGCTCGACGGCATCCGCACCCTGGCGCCGACCGGCGTGATGCTGATGTTCGCGATCCTCTACTTCGCCATCATGATCGACTCCGGGCTGTTCGACCCGGCGGTGCGCAAGATCCTCCGGCTGGTCAAGGGCGACCCGCTGAAGGTCTCGCTGGGCACCGCGGCGCTGGCGATGATCGTCTCCCTCGACGGCGACGGCTCGACCACCTACATGATCTGCGTGGCCGCCGTACTGCCGTTGTACAGCCGCCTGGGCATGAGCCCGCTGGTGATGGCCTGCCTGATCATGCTCTCCAGCGGCGTGCTCAACATGACCCCCTGGGGTGGCCCCACCGCCCGCGCGGCGAGTGCCCTGCACGTCGACCCGGCGGATATCTTCGTGCCGATGATCCCGGCGATGATCGCCGGGCTGCTGGCGATCTTCGCCATCGCCTGGATCTACGGCAAGCGCGAGCGCGCCCGTCTCGGCGAGCTGCACCTGCCCACCGACCATGAGGACCTGGCGGAGATCAGCGTGTCGCAGTATCCGGAGGCGCGCCGGCCCAAGCTGCTGTGGTTCAACGCTATTCTCACCGTGGTCCTGATGGCGACCCTGATCGCCGGCCTGCTGCCGATGCCGGTGCTGTTCATGATCGCCTTCGGCATCGCCATGATCGTCAACTACCCGTGCATCCAGGAGCAGAAGAAGCGCATCGGCGCACACGCCGAGAACATTCTCGCAGTGGTCTCGCTGATCTTCGCCGCCGGGGTGTTCACCGGCATCCTCTCCGGCACCGGGATGGTCGACGCCATGTCCAAGAGCCTGCTGGCGGTGATCCCGCCGGCGCTGGGCCCATACCTGGCGACCATCACCGCGCTGGTGAGCATGCCGTTCACCTTCTTCATGTCCAACGACGCCTTCTACTACGGCGTCCTGCCGATCCTCACCCAGGCCGCCGCCGAATACGGCATCACCCCGGTGGAAATGGCCCGCGCCTCGATCGTCGGCCAGCCGGTGCACCTGCTCAGCCCGCTGGTGCCCTCCACCTACCTGCTGGTGGGGCTGGCCAAGATCGACTTCGGCGACCACCAGCGCTTCACCCTGAAATGGGCCGTGCTGGTGTGCCTGGCAATCCTCGCCATGGCCCTGCTGCTGGGCCTGTTCCCCCTGTTCAGTAACTGACCGAGACGAGTGACCGCTTCATGGAATGGCTGACCAGCCCGGAAATCTGGATTGCGTTCTTCACCCTGACCGCCCTGGAGATCGTCCTCGGCATCGACAACATCATCATGATCTCGATCCTGGTCGGGCGCATGCCGAAGCACCTGCAGCCACGCACCCGCTTCTTCGGCCTGGCCCTGGCGATGGTGACGCGGATCCTGCTGTTGCTGTCGATCACCTGGGTCATGCGCCTGACCGCCGACCTCTTCCACCTGTTCGGCCAGGGCATCTCCGGACGCGACCTGATCCTGTTCTTCGGCGGCCTGTTCCTGCTCTGGAAAAGCAGCTCGGAGATCTACCAGGGCCTGGAAGGCGAGGAAGAAAGCGGCGATGAACCGAAGGGGTCGGCGGGCGGCTTCATCGGCACCATCATCCAGATCGCGATCATCGACATCGTCTTTTCCCTGGACTCGGTGATCACCGCCGTCGGCATGGTCTCCCACGTGCCGGTGATGGTCGCGGCGATCATCGTCGCGGTACTGGTGATGATGCTCTGCGCCGGCGCCATCAGCGACTTCATCGACAAGCACCCGTCGCTGAAGATGCTCGCCCTGTCGTTCCTCATCGTGGTCGGCACGGTGCTGATCGCCGAAGCCTTCGAAGTCCATGTGCCGAAGGGCTACGTCTACTTCGCCATGGCCTTCTCCCTGGCCGTGGAGGCGCTGAACATCCGCATGCGCGGCGCTGCCGCGCGCAAGCGGGGCGAAGAGCCAGTGAAGCTGCGCAAGGAAGTGCTCGGCGACTGAGCCGCTCAGGCCGGCTCGAAACGCTCGCCGCGGAATACCCGGCGAGCCGCGCCGCGACTGATCCGACCGTGGGCCCGGCGGCGCTCCGCGCGCAGCGCGTCGGCCGCGCTGCTCGCCTGGTCCGCGAGGCGCCGGGCGATCAGCAGGATCGCCAGGCGTTTGTTGGCGTGCTGGCTACGCTGGCTCTGCACCCTGACGCTGATGCCGCTGGCCAGGTGGGTGGCGCGCACCGCCGAGTCGGTGGTGTTGACATGCTGGCCGCCGGGGCCGGAAGAGCGCAGGGTCTCGAAACGGATCTCGCCCTCCAGACTGGCCGGCGGCGCGGCGAAGCGCTCCGCGCCGATGAACCAGTTCTTGCGCGCATGCCTTGCCCGGTAGGGGCTGGGGCAGATCCACTGGATACCGCCGCACCAGCGCTCGGCGAGCGCTTCGGCGGCAGTGCCGCGCAGCCCCAGGAGCAGCGAACGCCAGGTGCGCGGACGCTCGCCGGCCACCTCCTCGATTACCTCGACCTCGACGCCGGCTTGCGCCGCCTCGAGGCACAGCCGCTCGAACGCCTTCGCCACCGCCAGGCAGCATTCCGCCGGCCCCTGGGCCGCGGAGAGTTGCAGCAGGATCATCGGCAGCACTCCCCACGGGTCTTGTAGGTCAGCACCGGCTTCAGGCGGGCGACCAGGCGCAGCAGGCCGGCTTCGAGCAGCGCGCCGACCACCGAGTCGATACCCTTGTAGGCTTCCGGCGCTTCCTCGTAGATCAGTTGGCGGTCGCCACAGATCACCCTGCTGCCAAGGCGCGTACGGCCCAACTGGTCGACGCTGAAGCGCGCCGCCAGACGCTCCCGACACTCGCCGCGCTGCCATTTGCGACCGGCGCCGTGGGCCAGGGAGAACAGGCTCTGCGCGCTCGGCACAGGCTCCACCAGGTAGCTGTAGTCGCCGCGCGAGCCGGGGATCACCAGCACGCCCTGGTCGGCCGGGGTGGCGCCCTTGCGGTGCAGCCAGCCGTCGACGCCATCGACCTGTGCCGGCGCCACCAGGTTGTGGTTGATGTCGAGCAGTTCCAGGCCGTCGCAGCGCAAGCGTTCGAGAATGCGCCGGGCGATGAGCTGGCGGTTACCCTCGGCGAAGCGCAGCGCATCGGCGTGGCGCGCCAGGTAGGCGGAAGCTTCCAGGCTGCCGTCGAGCAGGCCGGCGTGGCCATGCAGGCTGACCTGCTCTTGCAGGATCGCCTGGCCGAGACCGCGCGAGCCACTGTGCACCAGCAGTTGCAGGCGGCCGGCATCGAGGCCGAGGGCGTGCAGGGCGGCCTGGTCGAACACGGTCTCGACCTGCTGTAGCTCGGCGAAGTGGTTGCCGCCACCGATCGTGCCGAGCGCGCGCCAGTGCTCGCGGGCCGGTAGATCCAGGGCTTCGATGCAGTCGCTCCAGGTCTCGTCCAGCGGCAGGTCGAGATTGCCCAGGCGCTTTTCCAGTTTGTCCGCCGACAGCTTGCCGGGGGCCAGGCCGGTTTCCCACAGGGCCATGCCACAGCCGATGTCGTTGCCGACCAGCGCCGGATAGAAGCGACCGACGGAGAAGAACGCCGCGCCGACCGGATAGCCGCGGCCGGGATGCAGGTCCGGGAGACCGACGACGCGGCACATGCCGTCCAGCTCGGCGGTGGTTTGCAGTTGCTGGATCGCCTTGCCTTCGATCCAGGTGCTGTCCGAGGCGATCAGTGCGACGCCCGCGGACAAAGGCTTGATGTAGTTGCCCATAATCCAATCCATGTGATTGAAACGGTAGATCCGGGGGGCAGACCGAAGCCGAGCGGGCACTCGCGGAAGGGCGAAGGGCGTCTAACGGAGAAGTGAAAACCTGGGGAGCGGTGACCGCGGCAGCCGATGACCTCTCGCCGGAAGCTTGCGCGGACGCAAGGGCGGGAATCGTTCAGCGGTGCAGGGGGTCGAGCGGTAGGTTTCGGTGGCCGTTAGGCCAGGCGCAGCCTGCAAAGGGTAGAGAACTGAATCATCGATGTAACCTCCTTTGCGGTGCGTAAGTGGGGGAAATGAAGGGCGAATCCTAGGCGTTTCATTCCCACCGCGCAAGCCCCGGAAAGGCTTCGCGATGGAAATGAGCGGCGCATCACTGCGCCGAAAGAGCCTGCACGGCGCCGGGCACCTCGCTGTTCCAGCGCTGGTAGAGCGCCCGCAGCTCGCCGGACGCCGCCATCTGCCGTACCCGCGCGTCATAGACCTCGCGCAGGAGCCGGCCGCTGGCGCTGTCGGCGAAGGTCATGAAGGACTCCTTGCCGGGCGGCAGTTGCGCGATCGGGTAGGCGTCGGCCGGCAGATGCGCTTCGCTGCGCTGCTTTTCCAGTTCGTCCGGCTCGTCGAGGAAGAAATCCAGCTCGCCGTTCTGGACCTGCTCGGTGCAACGCTCGGGGCGGACGCACTCGACCAGGGTGAAGTCGCGCTGCTCCGCGGGGATCAGGTTGTAGCTGTGGCGCCAGCCGACGCGCTTGCCGGTGAGGCTGGCGCGGCCGGAAAAGGGCGTCTTCGCCGCATGCATCACGCCGTGGTACTCGATGTCGATCGGCAACTGGGCGTACAGCTTGCCCTCAACGCCGGGGATCTCGCCCGGCACGCCATCGACCATGGAGCCCGCGGTCATCAGCTTGTTGGCGCGGTTCCAGGGCATGTTGATGAATTTCACGTCAAGCCCGTAGGGCGCATAGACCTGCTTCAGCAGGTCCCAGTACAGACCGCTGCCGTCGGCGTTGGTATAGCCTTCCCAGGCCGGCGCGGCGAAGGTCGCCTTGCGGATGTGCGCCTGCTCCAGGCTATCGCCCAGCGCATCGGCCTGAACCACCGGCGCTCCCCCTACCCCGAGCGCCAACACCGCTGCCGAGAGGCAGCCACTGATCCCCGAAAATCGCATCCGCACCACTCCTCTGTATCCCTCTAGACCGGGGCTTTTTAAAAGGTGCAAAGGATACCCTTCCTGTCGGCTAATTCCATGGCCTGTGGCGCAAACGCATGCATCGAACGGAAGGCGAAAAAATCCTCGCCGTTTCGCGGCGCGCACGCTTGAATGAAGGGTAGGCGCCCTGCCGCTCGGGCTGCCGAGACGAACTCCCGCGGGGGGCGCCTGTCCAAATATGACGTTCGTGTTACAACTCGCCTGAACGCTGCCTTTCCATCGTGGCCGTTGGCGCCGTTGTCCGGGCTCCGCGGCGCAACGCACGCGGAACCTGGCGCGAGGTTGGCCATTCGTCGTAGTGCCAGGGGGGGCCACGCCATGCTGAAACTGCTCGACCTGCTCTCTGCCGTCGCCCTGCTGGTGTGGGGCACGCATATCGTCCGCACCGGAATCCTCCGGGTCTACGGCGCCGACCTGCGGCGCATCCTCAGTCGCAGCGTGGAAAAACGCCCGCTGGCGTTCGCCGCCGGCATCGGCGTCACCGCCCTGGTGCAAAGCAGCAACGCCACCGCCCTGCTGGCCACCTCCTTCGTCGCCCAGGGCCTGATGGCACTGGCGCCGGCCCTGGCGATCATGCTCGGCGCCGATGTCGGCACCGCGCTGATGGCGCGGGTGCTGACCCTCGACCTGTCGTGGCTTTCGCCATTGCTGATCTTCTTCGGCGTGATTTTCTTCCTCAGCCGCAAACAGACCCGCCTCGGCCAGCTCGGCCGGGTATTCATCGGCCTCGGCCTGATCATCCTGGCGCTCCAGCTGATCGTCGCCGCCGCCGAGCCGATGACCCAAGCCAAGGGCGTCAAGGTACTGTTCTCCAGCCTGACCGGCGACATCATGCTCGACGCGCTGACCGGCGCGTTGTTCGCCATGATTTCCTATTCCAGCCTGGCCGCCGTGCTGCTTACCGCGACCCTCGCCGCATCCAAGGTGATCTCGCTGAAAGTCGCGCTGTGCCTGGTGGTCGGCGCCAACCTCGGCAGCGGCATCCTGGCCATGCTCAGCGCCACCGCGCAAAACGCCGCCGGTCGCCGGGTGGCCCTCGGCAGCCTGTTGTTCAAGGTCGCCGGCTGCCTGCTGGTGCTGCCCCTGGTGGGGCCGCTGGCGGACTGGATGGATCACTGGCAGTTCAGCACAGCCGAACTGGTGATCGCCTTCCACGTGCTCTACAACGCCGCGCGCTGCCTCGCCTGCCTGCCGCTGACCAACGCCATGGCCAGCTTCTGCACCCGTGTGATGCCCGACCGTGCCCTTCCCGACGACGTCGCCCGGCCGCGCCATCTCGACCCCGCCGCCCTCGACACGCCGAGCCTGGCGCTGGCCAACGCGGTGCGCGAGACCCTGCGCATGGGCGACACCGTCGAGCAGATGCTGAACAATCTGATGCAGATCATCCGCGGCGGCGATCCGCTGCTCGGCAAGGACATCCGCAAGCTCGACGACGACGTCGACGCCCTCTACACCGCGATCAAGCTGTATCTGGCAAGGATGCCGCGCGAGGACCTGTCCGAACGCGACAGCCGGCGCTGGGCGGAGATCATCGAGCTGGCGATCAACCTGGAGCAGGCCGGCGACATCATCGAGCACATGCTCGCCGCCGTGCAGGACAAGAAGACCTCGCGCAGCCGCTCGTTCTCCGACACCGGCCTGGAAGAGATCGGCACCCTGTACCAGCAGTTGGTCTCCAACCTGCGCCTGGGTCTCTCAGTGTTCCTCAACGGCGACCTCGACAGCGCCAAGCGCCTGCGCCGGGCCAAGCAGCGCTTCCGCCTGCAGGAACGGCGCTACGCCCATGCCCATGTCGACCGCCTGCACCAGCAGGTGGTACAGAGCATCGAGACCAGCTCGCTGCACCTGGACCTGATCAGCGACATGAAGCGTCTCAACTCGCTGTTCTGCGCCATCGCCTACGCCGTGCTGGACAACCCTGACGCGCCGAGCAGCGCGGCCGACGAGGGCGTTCGCCAGGACGAGGACGACTGGGCCGACGAGGTCGACGACATGACCTCGGCGCCGCTGGCCGAGCCAGCGCTCGTCGAGGAGCGTGCGGAAACACGCCGTTCGCGACATTAGCCGTTCTGCGGGTAGGTTCGTCATGAAGCATCCGCTATTCTCGGTATTTTCAGTTCCAGGCTCGGCCCATGCGTTCGTTGTCCACCCTGCTGCTGTTCTGCCTGCTCTGCCCCTGGTCGTACGCCGACCAGCGCAGCGAGGTCGAAGCCTTCCAGCTGGAAAACGGCATGGGCGTGCTGCTCAAGCCCACCGAGCAGCGCCGGCACGTCTCGATCCGGCTGGTGGTGGGGGTCGGTTTCGCCGACTTCTCGTGCCGTGAAAAGCAGCTGCCGCACCTGCTCGAGCACCTGTTCTTCAGCGGCCTGGACGGCGGCGACGAGGCCGACCTGGAAGCCCGCATGCAGGCCCTCGGCGGACAATGGAACGCCTACACCAGCGAAGGCGACACCACCTTCGTCATCGAGGCACCTGCCGCCACCCAGCGGCAGGTCCTAGACCTGCTGCTGGACACCATCACCCGCACCGAACTGGACGAGCCGCGCATCGCCGCCGCCAAGCGAGTGATCGAGCGCGAAGGCGGCGGCCATTACTCGCACCTGCAGCGCTGGCTCGACCGCGAGAACCTGGGCCGTGGCGCCATGGACCAACTGGCGGTGGAACTGGGCCTGGCCTGCTCCCAGCGCGCGCCGCTGGCGCCGCTTGGCGCGGAGCAGCTGGAGCGGCTGCGCAGCGACTGGTACGTACCGGGCAACATGACCCTGATCCTGGTCGGTGACCTCGATCCGCGCCTGCCGGCCTATCTGACCCGGACCTTCGGCACCTTGGAAGACCACGAGCTCCCCGAGCGCCGCGAGCTGCCGGCGGCCAACGGGCATGCCGAGGCCAGGCGCACCCTGATCACCCGGCCATTCGGCGAGGGTGCGATGCTGCACTGGATCTATCCGGAGCCGGACGACGCCGACCCGGACGCCATGGTCCTGCTCCAGGCCTATATGAACGACGCGCTGTACGCCGACCTGCGTGTGCGTCGCGGACTCACCTACGGGCCATCGACCGATCGCCAGGTGTTCGCCAACCAGGGCTTCTTCAGCCTCGACGCGGATGTCGAGCGCAGCGACCTACCCGCCACCGAGGCCGCCCTGCGCGAGTTGCTCGACGGCATCCGCCAGCATGGCCTGGACCCGGGGCGTTTCAAGCGGGTGCAATTCGCCGAGCGCGCCAGGCTGGCCTGGAGCACCCAGGGCAACGCGGCGCTGGCGGACTATTACTGGGGCTCGCTGGCCGACTACGAGGACGGCCATTTCCCCAATGAGGAGCGCCGCCTGGCGAAGGTCAGCCTGCAACAGGCGAACGCGCTGGCGAAGCGGCTGTTCGACGGCGAAGGCTACCTGCGCATCGAAAAGCCGCTATTCGACGACGACATGCTCTACCCATTGCTGCTCGCCGCCGGTCTCCTGGCCAGCGGCCTGCTCTGGTTCGGCCTGCGCCGCCGGCGCGCCTGACCGGGCTACAGGGCCAGGCGGTGGATGACCTGGGTCGAGTCGTCCGGGTCGCGCTGGCCGACGAAGCCCAGTGCGCAACAAAGGTCGCGCATCGCCCGGTTGGCCGCCGAGTCCACCGAATACATCTGGCGGAAGCCGTTGCGCCGCGCCACGTCGATCAGATGGCGCATCAGCACGGCGTCGAGGCCCAGACCCTGGTAGTCGTCGGCGATGGTTACCGCGCATTCGCACTGCCCTTCCTCGCAGCAGGCGGCGTAGCGGCTGATACCGACCTCGCGCAGCTCACCGTCCTCGTGCACCAGGGCAACGAAGGCCATGCTCTGCTGGTAGTCGATGTCCATCAGTTGATCGAGCAGCGCCGGGCTGGCTTCCTTGATCTCGCCGAGGAAGCGGAAGTGGCGGGTCGCCGGGGACAGCCGGTTGATGAACTGGCGTTCGCGCTCCCGGTCCTCCTCGCGCAGGGGACGGATCAGCACGTGGCGGCCATCGTCGAGGGACTCGACCCAATGGTCGCCCTCTACCGCCGCGAACGCGGAAGACCGGCTGGCATTTTGTACATTGGACATGATGCGATCTCCAGGAAGGGAAGGAAGTCGGTACAACCACTTCCTTCCTGTCTACGCGGTTTGGCGCAGCTCCGGTTGATCGACATCAACGCCGCCGCCGCAGCCCCGGCGGGAGCCGACGCACGGCATGCGGCGAAACGCCTCAGGCGTTGGCCAGCTCGGCCTCGGCGATCTCCTTGCCGCGCCGGCGGAACAGCACCAGGGTGGCGAGCAGCCCCAGCAGCGCCGCGCCACTGAGCCAGATGCCCGGGGCCGCGCGGTTGTCCAGGGTGTGGATCAGCCAGGTGCAGACCGCCGGGGTGAAACCACCGAAGGTCGCCGTAGCCAGGCTGTAGGCGAGGGAGAAACCGGTAGTGCGCACGTCCGCCGGCATCACCTCGGTCAACGCCACCACCATCGCGCCGTTGTAGCTGCTGTAGAGGAACGACAGCCACAACTCGACGCCGAGCAGGCCGGCGAAACTCGGCTCGCGGACCAGCCAGGACAGCGCCGGGTAGGCGGTCAGCAGTGCCAGCGCGGAGGCACCCAGCAACAATGGCTTGCGCCCGATGCGGTCGGAGAACGCGCCCATCACCGGCAGCCAGATGAAGTTGGACAGGCCGATGCACATGGTCACCAGCAGGCTGTCGAGGTCCGACAGTTGCAGTTCGTTCTTGCCGAAGGTCGGCGTGTAGGCGGTGATCAGGTAGAACGATACGGTGGTCATCACCACCATCGCGGTACCGGCCAGCACTACGCCGAAGTTCTGCCCGATGGAGCGCAGCACCTGCGACAGCGACGGTCGGTGGGTGCGCGCCTCGAACTCCGGCGTTTCCTCCAGCGAGCGACGGATGACGAACAGCGCCGGAACGATCAGGCAGCCGATGAAGAACGGCACGCGCCAGCCCCATTCGCCCATGTCCTGCGGGCTCAGCCACTGGTTGAGGAGCACGCCGAGCAGGCCGGCGAAGACCACCGCGACCTGCTGGCTGGCCGACTGCCAACTGACGAAGAAGCCTTTGCGTCCTGGCGTGGCGATCTCCGACAGGTAGACCGAAACCCCTCCCAGCTCGACGCCGGCGGAAAAACCCTGCAGGAGCCGGCCGAACAGCACCAGCAACGGCGCCGCCACGCCCAGCGTGGCATAGCCGGGAACGAAGGCGATCAGCAGGGTGCCCATGGCCATCAGGCCGAGGGTGATGATCAGGCCCTGGCGGCGGCCGTGGCGATCGATGTAAGCGCCCAGGAACACCGCACCCAGCGGCCGCATCAGGAAGCCGGCGCCAAAGGTGGCGAGGGACAGCATCAGGGAGGCGAACGGGTTGTCGCCGGGGAAGAAGGTCTTGGCGATGGCGGTGGCGTAGAAGCCATACACCATGAAGTCGTACATCTCGAGGAAGTTGCCACTGACCACACGGAAAATGGCGACACCTTTGGATTTATTAGAGGCCATGGGACACACACTCAGGCAGACACGGGGAAGCGGTCCATGGCGGCGTCGATGGCCACGCAGGCGGGTACGTCATCCATCGACCGAGTTGTAACCATATGTGTAAAAACTCCTGTCGAACAATCTAAAATTGCCCGAAAGGTGCGAATTGAAGGGGTTTGAAAGGCTGTCGAAAGCTTCGCGACCATCGGTCGGGAAAGCGACGCCTTTTTCCCTGGTCGACCTCCAGAAAGGAGAGCGGAGCCTCTGTCGGGCGAAGGAAACATTCGCCACGCGGCAGCTGTCCTTCATTCATACCCAGGAAACCCGGCCGGGGTTATGCTGCGCGCCCCGGCCGGCTGGCCGAGCAGCTCCGATCGAGAACCCGCTGGTCCCCATGCCCAACCAACAACGCCCCGTCCTCAAGGCCCGCCTGGAGCAACTGATCGCCCTGGTCGGCGGCCTGATGGCCCGCTATCCGCGCACCATCGCCCTGTTCGGCTTCTGTTCGGGCGTGTTCAGTTTCATCATGGTCGACCGGCAGAAGGGCTTCGCCCAGGTGCTGGCGATCATCATGCTGGTCAGCTGGGTCTGGTTGATCCTCGAGAACCTCCTGCGGGAGACCTTCGCCCACCGCTTCGGCTGGGAGATCCCGGCGCCGCTGCTGCGCTACGCGACCCAACTGATCCACCAGGAAAGCCTGTTCTTCGTCCTCCCGTTCTTTCTCATCACCACCACCTGGAACAGCGGGCAGGCGCTGTTCACAGGGACGCTGGCCGCCGCGGCGCTGATCTCCATCACCGATCCGCTCTACTATCGCTGGCTGTCCAGGCGTCGTTGGGTGTTCCTCGCCTACCACACCCTGACCCTGTTCGCGGTGTTGCTGACCTCGCTGCCGATCCTGCTGCACCTGACCACCCCGGAAAGCTACCGGTTGTCGCTGGGCATCGCTGTCGTGCTGTCCTTCCCCAGCCTGCTCGTGACCTTCCCGCTACAGCACTGGTGGCGCGGCTTCCTGCTTCTCGGCCTGACCCTGGCGGTGGGCCTGGCCGGATGGTTCGGCCGCACCTGGGTACCGCCGGCCACCCTGTGGCTGACCGAAGTGGCGGTGAGCAGCCAGTTCGACGACCAGAGCCGCACGCCCGGCGACAGCCTGGAGCAGGTCGGCGCCGCCCAGTTGCGCAGCCAGGGCCTGTTCGCCTATACCGCGATCAACGCGCCGCGCGGCCTCGACGAGCGCATCTATCACGTGTGGATGTTCAACGGGAAGGAGTTCGACCGCATCGCCCTGGATATCCACGGCGGCCGCAAGGAGGGCTACCGGGCCTGGACCCACAAGCAGAACTTCCCCGGCGACCCGGTCGGCCACTGGCAGGTGAAGGTACTCACCGAGGCCGGACAGATGATCGGCACCCTGCGCTTCGACGTCACCCAGTGACGTCGAAGCCTGGCGACCTCAGGCGAAGAACCAGTAGCACACGCCGATGGAGGCGATGACCCCGGCCAGGTCCGCGGTCAGCGCGCAGCCCACCGCGTGGCGCGCGCGCTGCAGGCCGACCGAGCCGAAATAGACGGCGAGCACGTAGAAGGTGGTCTCGGTACTGCCCTGCACGGTGGCGGCGACCAGCGCCGGGAAACTGTCGACGCCGTGGGTCTGCATGGTCTCCAGCAGCATCGCCCGCGCCGCGCTGCCGGAGAACGGCTTGACCAGCGCGGTGGGCAGCGCCTCGACGAAGCGGCTGTCCCAACCCAGCCCCTCGACCGCCCAGCGTATCCCGCCGAGTACCACTTCCAGCGCCCCGGAAGCGCGCAACACGCCAACCGCGCAAAGCATTGCGACCAGGTACGGCAACAGGTTCCTGGCGACGTCGAAACCTTCCTTCGCCCCCTCCACGAAGCTCTCGTAGACCGGCACCTTCTTCAGCGCGCCGACGATCAGGAACAGCACGATCAGGCTGAACAGCGTCAGGTTGCCCAGCAGCGAGGACAGCTGCGCCAGCGCGGTGGCCGAGAGCGTGCCGAGCACCGCCATGAAGCCGGCCAGCAGCAACGCGCCGGGGATCAGGTAGGCCAGCACCACCGGGTCCCACAAGCGCAGGCGCTGCATCAGCGCCACCGACAGCAGGCCGGCCAGGGTCGAGGCGCTGGTGGCCAGGAGGATCGGCAGGAATACCAGGGTCGGATCGGCCGCGCCCTGCTGCGCGCGGTACATGAAGATAGTCACCGGCAGCAGGGTCAGGGACGAGGCGTTGAGCACCAGGAAGAGGATCTGCGCATTGCTCGCGGTGGTGCTGCTGGGATTGAGCTCCTGCAACGCCTTCATCGCCTTCAGGCCGATCGGCGTGGCGGCGTTGTCCAGACCCAGGCCATTGGCGGCGAAGTTCAGGGTGATCAGGCCGATCGCCGGATGCCCCGGCGGCACTTCCGGCATCAGCCGGCGGAACAGCGGACCGAGCAGCACCGCCAGGCGCTCCACCAGCCCGGCCTTCTCGGCGATGCGCAGGAAACCGAGCCAGAGCGTCAGGGTGCCGAACAGCAGGACCATCACCTCGACCGCCAGCTTGGCCATGGCGAACAGGCTCTCCACCATCGCCGCGAACACCGTCGCATCGCCGCCGATCAACCAGCGCGCCAGCGCACTCGCCGCCGCCACCAGGAAAAAACCCAACCACAAGCCGTTCAGCATTCAGAATCCCCCGCGTTGCGCGGATGATAGCGGCGCAGGCGGTGCCGGCGCCAGAAACGCCGAGGCCCCGGACGATGCCGGGGCCTCCTGGGCGGGAAGCCGCCTTATTCGAGGGTGGCCTGCTTGCCCTTGGCTTCGCCGACCGCCTGCCGCAGGTGCGGCAGCGAATCCCAGTAGCGCTGGCCCTTGGCCGCGTCGTACATGCCTTCCCACTTGGAGATGACCAGCACCGCGAGGGCATTGCCGATCACGTTGAGGGCGGTGCGCGCCATGTCCATGATGCGGTCCACGCCGGCGATGAAGGCCAGGCCCTCGAGCGGGATGCCGACGCTGCCCAGGGTGGCGAGCAGCACCACGAAGGATACGCCCGGCACGCCGGCGATACCCTTGGAGGTCACCATCAGGGTCAGCACCAGCATGATCTGCTGGCCGATGGACAGGTCGATGCCGTAAAGCTGCGCGATGAAGATCGCCGCGATGCTCTGGTACAGGGTCGAGCCATCGAGGTTGAAGGAGTAGCCGGTGGGCACCACGAAGCTGCTGATCGCCTTCGGCGCGCCGTAGGCTTCCATTTTCTCGATGATGCGCGGCAGCACGGTTTCCGAGCTGGCGGTGGAATAGGCGAGGACCAGGTCGTCCTTGAAGATGCGGATCAGGCGCATGATCGAGAAGCCGAACATCCGCGCGATCAGGCCCAGCACCACCAGGGCGAAGAAGACGATGGCCACGTAGACCAGGATCACCAGCTTGGCCAGCGGCAGCAGCGAGGCGAAGCCGAAGTTGGCGACGGTCACCGCGATCAGGGCGAAGACACCGATAGGGGCGTACTTCATGATCATGTGGGTGACCTTGAACATGGTCTCGGAAACGCCCTGGAACACCTTCACCAGCGGCTCGCGCAGGTCGTTGGGCAGGCTCGACAGGCCGAGGCCGAACATCACCGAGAAGAAGATGATCGGCAGCATCTCGCCACGGGCGATGGCGGCGAAGACGTTGGAGGGAATCAGGTTGAGGATGGTCGCGATGAACGCATGGTCATGCTGCACTTCCTGGGTGGTCTTCTGGTACTGGGAAATGTCCACGGTACCCAGGGTGCTCATGTCGATGCCGGTGCCGGGCTGGAACAGGTTGGCCAGCAGCAGGCCGACGACGATGGCGACGGTGGTGACGATCTCGAAGTAGATGATGGTCTTCAGGCCGATGCGGCCAAGCTTCTTCGCGTCGCCGACGCCGGCGATGCCGACCACCAGCGAGGAAATCACGATCGGCACCACGATCATCTTGATCAGACGGATGAAGATGTCGCCGGCCGGTTGCAGCACGTTGGCGATCCACCAGGCCTTTTCGGCGCTGAAATGGTTGAGCACTGCGCCGACGGCGATACCGAGTGCCAGACCGATCACGATCTGCCAGGCGAGGCTTAGCTTGGCTTTACCCATGTTTCGTCACCCTTAATTCTTGTGGAAGTCGGGAGTCGCTCCAACGGGAGAGTCGCTCCCGACAGGCGAAAGGGCGCAATGATTCATGCGCTCCCCTACCCCGTCTAATGCCGTAAGTGACTGCCCCATGCCGAATCGGCATGAGAAATCACTAATGAAACGTCCGTCCCACAGGAAATTGCCCTTGATTTTCGTACAAGAACAGGGAGCGGAAGGCACTCCGTGCAAGGCCCGGGAGCCACGTGCCCATCCTGGGAAGTTGAAAGTCGCTCATCATCGCTGCGATGGATGGTCGCAGGACACGCAACGCCGTCCGGCACGCCATCGCCGGCTGTGGATAAGCGGCATTCTGTGGATAACCGCGCGGTAAAGCCCTTCTGGGAGGGCGCCTCGGAACGCGCGGGCGGTCGATTGTAAAACGACTCCGCCATCCACAGGCATTGATCGATATCAGGGAAGTTCGCGGAGTATCGGTGCGGAAGCCGACGCTCCGCCGGACGGCGGAGCGTCGTACCCCTTCTATATATAGAAGCGCGCCGGAAGGCAGCGAGACAACGGTGGCTCCCCTCCGGCGCGTTTTCGCCTGGCCCGACCCCGAAGGAGGTACTCCCTGTACCCCTGGAACCCGCCGGATCGACCTCACCCAGCGCATCCCGGTCCCCTGGCCATGCCCCGCTGCGGGCGGGGCGGTGTCACGCAAGCCCGTTCCGCCTCAGTACCAGTTCGGATCGGCCTTGAGTTGTTCGTCGAGGATCTTCTGTACCGCCGGTTCCGGCTTGCCCAGCCAGCGGAAGCTGGCGTGCTTGCTCGGCGACTTGTCCTGCGGCAGCCCTTCGGGCACCTGCACGTAGAGCCCGTAGGCATGACTCTTGTCCCAATCGAAGGCGACCAGCAGGCGATGGCCCTTGCAATCGGACTTCTCGCAGAGACCGCCAACCAGATACTTGTCGCCCTGGTCGTCGACGGCATGCATCGGCGTAGCGGTTCCCGAGAGATTCATCACCCAGTCGGGCAAGCGGCTCTCGTCTTCCACCAGGTTCTGCCAGGCCTTGCGGTATCCGGCATCGGTGCTCTGCAGTTCGTTCAAGCGGTATTCGCCGTCCCTGTCGGCCGCCACCGCCAGCGAACTGGCGGCGGCACCGAGCAGCAGTGCGTTCATCAGGTTACGCATGAGTCGCATCGCTTTCTCCTTGGCATCCGGTTAGCCGCGACGGCGTCCGAAGAAGAACGAGACCACGAAGAGCACCAGGAACAGCACGAAGAGGATCTTCGCGATTCCGGTGGCGGCACCTGCGATGCCACCAAACCCGAGGACGGCAGCGATGATGGCGATGATCAGAAAGGTGATAGCCCAACTAAGCATGATGTTTTCTCCTGTGTGCCTTCGGAACTGTCGGTACCGCCTCGGGGCCAGGCCCATCGGGGTAGCGAACCGGCCTGTGTCCATTTTTTCTTCAGGGAGACCGTGACTACCTCATTGCACGCCGCATGCCAGCCTTTCTGAAAAATAAAAACACTTTTAATTCAATAAGTTATAAAACAACCCAGGTAGTCTGCGCAGTTCATCCTGCACGACGCGACAAATTATTCCGGGCGTTTTGCACGATCGGCGCGGTACGCTGTCACATGCAACAGGGAAGCGACCCGGCACCTGCTACCCGGAGCCATCCGTGGAGCCGCCACGGCTTCCCGAAAACCCAAGAACAGACATCGGCAGGTTGTACGCCGCCCTGGCCGCCCGGATGGGCGGCGGGGCGCTCTGCAACTTGCATGGGCTTTCCGGGGACTAACCCAGAAGCCGAATGGCAGTGAATTCCCTAGAGGATAAAAAGCAACGATGGAAACCACTTCCGAAAAACAGGGGCGCATCCTGCTGGTCGATGACGAGTCGGCGATCCTGCGCACTTTCCGTTATTGCCTCGAAGACGAAGGCTACAGCGTGGCCACCGCCAGCAGCGCGCCGCAGGCGGAGGCCCTGTTGCAGCGCCAGGTATTCGACCTGTGCTTCCTCGACCTGCGCCTGGGCGAAGACAACGGGCTCGACGTTCTCGCCCAGATGCGCGTCCAGGCGCCATGGATGCGCGTGGTGATCGTCACCGCGCATTCGGCGGTGGATACCGCGGTCGACGCCATGCAGGCCGGCGCGGTGGATTACCTGGTCAAGCCCTGCAGCCCGGACCAACTGCGCCTGGCCGCCGCCAAGCAACTGGAGGTGCGCCAACTGACCGCGCGCCTGGAGGCCCTGGAGGACGAAGTGCGCCGCCAGGGCGACGGCCTGGAATCGCACAGCCCGGCCATGGCCGCGGTACTGGAGACCGCGCGCCAGGTAGCGGCGACCGACGCCAACATCCTCATCCTCGGCGAATCCGGCTCCGGCAAGGGCGAACTGGCACGCGCCATCCACACCTGGAGCAAACGCGCGAAGAAGCCCCAGGTCACCATCAACTGCCCGTCGCTGACCGCCGAACTGATGGAAAGCGAACTGTTCGGGCACAGTCGCGGCGCCTTCACCGGTGCCACCGAAAGCACCCTGGGCAGGGTCAGCCAGGCTGACGGCGGCACCCTGTTCCTCGACGAGATCGGCGACTTCCCGCTGACCTTGCAACCCAAGCTGCTGCGCTTCATCCAGGACAAGGAATACGAACGCGTCGGCGATCCGGTGACCCGCCGCGCCGACGTACGCATCCTTGCCGCGACCAACCGCGACCTGGGCGCGATGGTCGCCCAGGGCCAGTTCCGCGAGGACCTGCTCTACCGCCTCAACGTGATCGTGCTCAACCTGCCTCCCCTGCGCGAACGCGCCGAGGATATCCTCGGCCTGGCCGAACGTTTCCTCGCCCGCTTCGTCAAGGACTACGGCCGCCCCGCCCGCGGCTTCAGCGAAGCCGCCCGCGAGGCCATGCGGCAATACCCCTGGCCGGGCAACGTACGCGAGCTACGCAACGTGATCGAACGCGCCAGCATCATCTGCAACCAGGAACTGGTGGATGTCGACCACCTCGGTTTCAGCGCTGCGCAATCTGCCAGCAGCGCGCCGCGGATCGGCGAATCGCTGAGCCTGGAAGACCTGGAGAAAGCCCATATCACGGCGGTGATGGCCTCCAGCGCGACCCTCGACCAGGCCGCCAAGACCCTCGGTATCGATGCCTCGACCCTGTACCGGAAGCGCAAGCAGTACGGCCTATGAGCATGCCGCTGCCGATGAAGCTCCGGACCCGGTTGTTCCTCAGCATTTCCGCGCTGATCACCGTCTCGCTGTTCGGCCTGCTGCTCGGGCTGTTCAGCGTGATGCAGCTCGGCCGCGCCCAGGAACAACGGATGTCGCACCACTACGCGACCATCGAGGTGAGCCAGCAACTGCGCCAGTTGCTCGGCGACCAGTTGGTCATACTGCTCCGCGAAACCCCCGACGGGCAGGCCCTGGAGCGCTCGCAAAACGACTTCCGACGAGTCCTGGAACAGGGCCGGGCGAATACCGTCGACAGCGCCGAGCAGGCCGCCCTGGATGGCGTCCGCGACGCCTACCTGCAACTGCAGGCGCACACCCCGGCCCTGCTCGAGGCGCCCATGGCCGACAACGACGGCTTCAGCGAAGCCTTCAATGGCCTGCGCCTGCGTTTGCAGGACCTGCAGCAACTGGCGCTGGCCGGCATCAGCGAAGCCGAGACCAGCGCCCGCCATCGTGCCTACCTGGTCGCCGGCCTGCTTGGCCTGGTGGGCGTCGCCATCCTGCTGATCGGTTTCGTCACCGCCCACAGCATCGCCCGGCGCTTCGGCGCGCCGATCGAAACCCTGGCGCGGGCGGCGGACAGGATCGGCGAAGGCGATTTCGACGTGACCCTGCCGATGACCAACGTCGCCGAGGTCGGCCAGTTGACCCGGCGTTTCGGCCTGATGGCCGAGGCCCTGCGGCAGTATCGCAAGACCAGCGTCGAAGAGGTGCTTTCCGGCGAGCGGCGCCTGCAGGCGGTACTCGACAGCATCGACGACGGCCTGGTGATCTTCGACAACCAGGGACGCATTGAACACGCCAACCCGGTCGCGATCCGCCAGTTGTTCGTCTCCAACGACCCCCATGGCAAGCGGATCGACGAAATACTCAGCGATGTCGATGTCCAGGAGGCGGTGGAAAAGGCCCTGCTCGGCGAAGTCCAGGACGAGGCGATGCCCGACCTGGTGGTGGACGTCGCCGGCGAGTCGCGCCTGCTGGCCTGGTCGCTGTATCCGGTCACCCATCCCGGCGGGCATAGCGTCGGCGCGGTGCTGGTGGTCCGCGACGTGACCGAGCAGCGCGCCTTCGAACGGGTCCGCAGCGAATTCGTCCTGCGCGCCTCCCACGAACTGCGCACGCCGGTGACCGGCATGCAGATGGCCTTCAGCCTGCTCCGCGAACGCCTGGACTTCCCCGCTGAGTCGCGGGAAGCGGACCTGATCCAGACGGTGGACGAAGAGATGTCGCGGCTGGTCCTGCTGATCAACGACCTGTTGAACTTCTCGCGCTACCAGACCGGCATGCAGAAGCTCGAACTGGCTTCCTGCGACCTCGTCGACCTGCTCACCCAGGCGCAGCAGCGTTTCATTCCCAAGGGCGAGGCCCGCCGGGTCTCGCTGCAACTGGAGCTGGGCGATGAGCTGCCGCGCCTGCAGCTCGATCGCCTGCAGATCGAGCGGGTGATCGACAACCTGCTGGAAAACGCCCTGCGCCATAGCAGCGAAGGCGGGCAGATCCACCTGCAGGCCCGGCGCCAGGGCGACCGGGTGCTGATCGCGGTGGAAGACAATGGCGAAGGCATTCCCTTCAGCCAGCAAGGACGGATCTTCGAGCCTTTCGTCCAGGTCGGACGCAAGAAGGGCGGCGCCGGCCTCGGCCTGGCGCTGTGCAAGGAAATCATCCAGCTGCATGGCGGGCGCATTGCGGTGCGCTCGCAACCGGGCCAGGGCGCGCGCTTCTACATGCTGCTGCCGGTGTGACCGGGGCCGCTCCCGGCAGGCTCCACAGGCCTCAGGAAGTCGGCACCGCCAGCAGCAGGGCGGCGGTTTCCAGGTCCGGCTCGCCATCGAAGCGGGCCGGACGGTATTTCATCTGGAAAGCGCCGATGACGTCGCGGGTGTCCTTCTCCAGCTCGCCGGTCTGCGGCACCAGGTAACCGTGCCGCGCCAACTGCTGCTGGAACCAGCGCACATCCGGCAGCTGGCCGTTCAGTTCGGCGAGCCGGCGCGCCAATTCGCCGGGCTTCGGCCAGGGCACCAGGCCGGCGTCGGCGAGGCGCTTCCAGGGGAACAGCGGACCCGGATCGACCTTGCGGCCCGGCGCGATATCGCTGTGTCCGATGATCCGGTCCGGGGTGATGCCGTGGCGCTTGGCGATGTCCTTCAACAGGGGGATCAGCGCCTGGATCTGCGCTTCGCTGAACGGATACCAGACCCGCCCCTGGGGTGTATCGCGATAGCCCTGGTTGACGATCTCGATGCCGATCGAGGTGGCGTTCAGCCAGGTCCGGCCCTGCCATTCACTGACCCCGGCGTGCCAGGCGCGGCGGTTCTCATCCACCAGGCGGTAGACGGTGGCCGGCTCGTCGTCGCCGATCAGGTAGTGCGCGCTGACGCCGCCGTGGGTGAGGATGCCCAGCGAATGCGGCAGATCGGTGGAGGTGTAGTGGAGGACGATGAACTGGACGCGGCTGTCCTGGTTCGCCGAGGTGTAGTCGGTGTTCAGGCGCGGGCCGCTGGAGCAGCCGGCCAGCAGCGACAGGGTGAAAGCCAGTAGAACGAACGAACGCATGATGACTCCGAAAAAAATGGGCAGCGCGGTCAGGCGGCGATGTGCAACACGCTGCGCAGGTTGTCCAACAGCATATCGACGCTGAGCATGATCAGCAGCATGCCGGCCAGCCGCTCGATGGCGGTCAGCCCGCGCGGGCCGAGGAAACGCTGGAGGAACGCCGCCTGCAGCAGGATCAGCGCAGTAGCGGCCCAGGCCAGCACCACCGCCAGGTAAAGCTCCCACAGCGGACCGTCGAAGGTGGTGCGCAGGGTGATCAGCATCGCCAGCGCCGAGGGCCCGGCCACCGCCGGGGTGGCCAGGGGTACCAGCAGCGGCTCGCCGTCGGGCACTTCGCCGAGCAGCCCTTGGGGCGACGGGAAGATCAGGCGCATGGCGATCACGAACAGGATGATGCCACCCGCGATCCCGGTCGCCTCGCGGGACAGGCCGAGGCCGCTGAGGATGTGCTCGCCGAGGGTGAGGAAGAGCAGCAGCAGGCCCAGGGCGAAGGCCAGCTCGCGAAACGCCACGCGCAGGCGGCGCCCGGGGGCGACGCCTTTCAGCGCGGCGAGGAACACAGCGATGTTGCCGAAGGGGTCGGTGACCAGAAAGATCAGGACGGCGACGCCGAACATATCCATGGGAGTTTCCAGAGCGGGACAGCCGGTCATTCTACCGGGCGGGACCATTCTAGCGAGCCGCGGCAACACCTGCAGGCGAGCCCGTCCCGAGTCGTCGGAATGTGCGCTGGTCGCCCTTCAGGCCACTTCCAGGCGGTCCCGGCCGGCGCGCTTGGCTCGATACAGCGCCTGGTCGGCACGCTCGAAAACCGCTTCGCCGGCCTCGTTGCCTTCGAACGCGGTGATGCCGGCGGAACAGGTGATGCTCAGGGGCTCGCCCTTGAAATGGAACGGACAGGCGGCGATCGCCGCGCGCAGCCGTTCGAG
Source organism: Pseudomonas sp. TZ252 (assembly GCF_056110345.1). NCBI lineage: Bacteria > Pseudomonadati > Pseudomonadota > Gammaproteobacteria > Pseudomonadales > Pseudomonadaceae > Pseudomonas > Pseudomonas sp. TZ252. The sequence continues at coordinate 2,361,610 of NZ_CM148566.1, forward strand.
CAGTTGCCGGCCGGCTTCCAGGGACGTGGCCGGGAGCAGGACGACGAACTCCTCGCCGCCGAAACGGGCGATGAAATCGGCCTGGCGCAACCGTTTGCGCAATTCGCCGGCAATGATCTTCAGCACCTTGTCCCCGGCCAGGTGGCCGAAGTCGTCGTTGATCCGCTTGAAGTGGTCGATGTCCAGCACCGCCAGCAGCAGATCGCCGCCGTCCCGGTGCCGGCGCGCCACCTCCTGTTCCAGGCGCTCGCTGAGCGCCGCGCGGTTGGGCAGCCCGGTCAGCGGATCGGTCAGGGCTTTCTGTCGCTGGTCCTCCAGGTGGCTGTGGAACGCCTTGGCATCCTGTTCCATGCTGTTGACCCGTTCCATCAGCGCCTGCAGGCGGCCGGACACCTCCTGTTCGTGCTCGGCCTGTTCGCGCTGGTGTTCGTCCATGGAGGCAAGCAGGCCGTTCAGCCGGCTGTCCACCGCCAGCTTGAGGCTGTTCAGGTCGGTCGCCTGCTGCACGCTGGCCTGCAGGCCACTGACCTGCTCACGCAGCGATTGGTCGAAGCCGCGCGCGTTGTCCAGCACGTCGGTATAGCCGGCGTGGGCGTCGCCCAGGTGGCCGAGGAAGCTTTCCAGGCGCTCGTTGAGTTGCCGCAGGTATTCCTCGAAGTCGCGCTGGCCACTGTCCGCCAGGGACAGCACCAGCACCGCCAGGTCGTCGAGTACCGGCACCAGCTCATACCAGTTCAGGCTGCCATCGATCCGCTCCCGCAGCGCCTCGGCCTGGGGCTGGTGGCTGCTCGGCAGGGACAGGCCGTCGAGCAGCCGCAGCAGGCTGGCCTCGATGTGCGGCGCCACCGCGCTGTAGCCGGGCTCCGGTATCGGCGGCGGCAGTTCGTAGGCCTCGTCTACCGCCTGCCCGTCGAGGTTATCCACAGGAGTGGCCGGAGCTTCGGGCGCGCTTTCAACGTCCGCCGGCATTGCGGGCGACGGCTCCGCACCCGCTTCTTCCAGCGTCTCGCTAAAGCTCAGGCCGGCCGGTAGCGGCAGGCTGTCGAGCCAGATTTCCCGGGGCTCATCCAGCAGGATCTGGTTCGGCTCGCCACGCTCGGCGACCCCGACCCAACCCGCTGGCGCGCTTTCGATGGCGGCGACCGTGCGGGCGGGCAACGGCTGCGGCGGACCGCCTGGCGCCTCGTCGTGCTCGGCGACCGGCAGGGACGGCGCGGCCGCCGCCGGTTGGATCGGTGTATTGCTTGCCGCCACAACGGACGGCACCGATGCGCTCGGCTCCGCGGTGGTTTCCGACTCCTTGCCGCCGAACAGGCGTTGCAACAGGCTCGGGCGACCGTCTTCGGCATCGCCGCCCTTGCGCTCGGCCAGCGCCTGGCGTTGCAGCCTGCTCAGCTCGCTGAGCAGGATCGGAATCTCGCGCGACTGCCGGGCGCGCTCCTCGATATCGCGGGCGAACTGCTTCAGCGGCTTGCGCAGTTCCCGCGGCAGGTCCAGGGCCAGCAACTGCTGGGCCAGTTCGCCGAGAGCATCGATGTTCTGCTGGGTGCGTTGCTGGCGGCGCTGTTCGGAGTCGAGCACGGCCTTTTCCAGGCGCGGAATCAGGCCCGACAGGCCGGCGTCCATGTCGTCGCGACGGAGGATCTCGCGCAGCTCCTTCATGCACTGGTCGACCGCCTTGTCGCTGCCTTCGGCCGCCAGACTGCTACGCACCAGGCCGCGACGCAGCAGGTCGATCCGGGCATCCCAGCGCCGTTGCAGGCGCTCCTGCTGCTCGATGTTCTCCAGGTACTTGTCTTTCCAGCGCTGGACGTCGTCGCGACTCATGGCGGACTCCCGGCATCCCCGCGCACGACCAAGGCCTTGTCGCGCAGGTTGTCCGGCAGGCGAATCTCCACCGATACCGGCAGATGGTCGGAGATCGGCTGGTCGAGTACGTCGACCCGCTCGAGAGCGAGATCGGAACTGAGCAGGATATGATCGAGATTGCGCTGCGGCCGCCAGCTGGGAAACGTCGCCTCGACCTGCGGCGCCATCAGGCCGAGGTCGCGCAGGGGCGAGTTTTCCAGAAGATCGACGGCGTGGGTGTTCATGTCGCCCATCAGCACCTGGTGGCGGTAGTCGCCGATCAGCTCGCGGATATAGGCGAGCTGGCGGGTGCGGGTGCGAGCGCCGAGAGCGAGATGCATCATCACTACCACCAGCGCGTCGGCGCCTTCGCCAAAGCGCACGAAGATCGCGCCGCGTCCCGGCGGACCGGGCAACGGATGATCTTCCAGCAGGGTCGGCCGCCAGCGGCTGAGCAGGCCGTTGCTGTGCTGGGCGATACGCCCGAGGTTGCGGTTGAGCTGCTGGTACCAGTAGGGGAACGCCCCCAACTGGGCCAAGTGCTCGACCTGATTGACGTAGCCGGAACGCAGGCTGCCGCCGTCGGCTTCCTGGAGGGCGACGAGGTCGTAGTCGGCGAGCAGTTCGCCGATCCGCTTCAGGTTGGTCGCCCGCCCCGCGTGGGGCAGCAGGTGCTGCCAACCGCGGGTCAGGTAGTGGCGGTAGCGCTCGGTGCTGATACCGACCTGGATGTTGAAGCTGAGAAGGCGCAGGCGGCCGTCGTCGGGCAGCTCCCGCGAATCGTCACAGGAGGGGTTCACTCGCGGGTCGCAGCTACCTGCGACCCGAGGTTCACGCTGCCAGCGGCGCAACATGCCGAATCACCTTGCCTACTTCTTGGCCGCTGCGCGCTCTTTCTCGATCAGGTAGTCGGCCAGCTTGAGGGTTTCCTCCGGACCACCGGCGGAGCCGATGTCGAAGCGGTATTTGCCATTGACCACCATGGTCGGTACGCCGGTGACCTGGTAGGCCATCGCCAGCTTCTTGGCCTTTTCCATCTGGCCCTTGATGGCAAAGGAATTATAGGTGCTCAGGAATTTTTCCTTGTCCACGCCCTTGCCGGCGAGGAAATCGGCCATTTCTTCCGGAGTGGCGAGCTTCTTGTGCTCCTTGTGGATCGCCTCGAACACGGCGTTGTGTACGTCATGCTCGACACCCATGCTTTCCAGGGTCAGGAACATCTGCCCATGGACGTTCCAGATACCGCCGAACAGGGCAGGCAGGCGCACGAAATGGACATCTGCCGGCAGCTTCTCGCTCCACGGCACGATGGTCGGCTCGAACGCGTAGCAATGCGGGCAGCCATACCAGAACAGTTCCACCACTTCGATCTTGCCCGGCTGGGACACCGGCACCGGGCTGCTCAGCTCGACGTATTCCTTGCCGGCGGTATAGTCGTCGGCCTGGGCGGCCATGCCGAACAGGCTGGCCATGGCCAGCATGGCGGTGAGAATCAGGTTACGCATCGTTCACTCCTAGGCGAGGTCAGTGCCGCTCTCCGGCCGGGTTCGGCCCGGTCAGTTCGACCGGGGGGAGCGGTCACGGGTTCCAGCATTGTAGCGATGGCGGACGCAAAAAAGGGCAGCCGAGGCCACCCTTTTTCATACATCTTTTTTGCCGTGCTACGCAGCGATCAGTGCAGACCCTGGATGTAGCTGGAAATCGCGGCGATGTCCTTGTTCGACAGCTTGGCGGCGATGGACTGCATGATCTTGGTGTCGCCGTCGTTGGTGCGGGTACCTTCGCGGAAGTCGGTCAGCTGCTTGGCCACGTAGGTCGCGTGCTGGCCGCCCAGGTGCGGGAAACCGGCGGTTGCGATGCCGACGCCGCTCGGGGAATGGCAACCGGTGCAGGCCGGCATGCCTTCGGCGATCTTGCCGCCGCGGAACAGCGCTTCGCCCTGGGCCACCAGGTTCGGATCGGCCATGCCGACGCTCATCTTCTGGCTGGCGAAGTAGGCGGCGATGTCGGCCAGGTCCTGGTCGCTGAGGTTGGTCAGCAGCCCGGTCATTTCCAGCACGGTACGCTTGCCGTCCTTGATGTCATGCATCTGCTTGAGCAGGTAACGCTCGCCCTGGCCGGCCAGTTTCGGGAAGTTCGGCGCCGGGCTGTTGCCATCCGCACCGTGACAGGCGCCGCACACCGCGGCTTTCGCCTGGCCCGCGGCGGCATCGCCAGCGGCATGGGCAAGGCCGGTCAGACCCAGGGTCAACAGCAGACTCACGAGAAGTTTGTTCATCAGCTAATCCAATTACGGCTAAGGGTGAAAGATAGTGGGCTTCGGCTACTTCTTCACCATCCACTGGATGGTTGCCTGGTAGTCTTCGGCACTGCAGTCGGTGCACAGGCCGCGGGGCGGCATGGCGTTGAATCCGTTGGTCACATGCTGGACCAGGGTCGGCATGCCCTTGGCCAGCCGCGGCTCCCAGGCGGCATGGTCGCCCTTTTTCGGCGCCATCGGCAGCTGGCCGTCGTGACACGCGCCACAGGTCCGGTTGAACACTGCTTCCGGGTCCTGCGCCGCCTGCGCCGTAACGGCCACCGCAACGACTGTCGCTGCGAGCAGCAGTTTCTTCATGATCGTCCTCATCAGGGGGAACGCCCGCGTTCTACCGCGCGGAAAATGCTCTGTCCGTTCCCGCGCGCGCTCGACCCTGGGGGATAAAGCGCACACAAAATCCGCGGCATTATATACTTCCGATACCGAAACGGAAACGAAACAGCCCCCCGCGACACCGAGTCGCACCCCTGTGGATAACCCATGTCAGAGAAGAACCCCATCGTCGGCCTGTGCCAGAAGGCCAGCTTTCTCATCAGTGCCGCCCAGGTCGACCAGTGCCCCCCCGACGAGGGCCTGGAAGTCGCTTTCGCCGGGCGCTCCAATGCCGGCAAGTCGAGCGCGCTGAACACCCTCACCCACGCCAACCTGGCGCGCACCTCGAAAACCCCGGGACGTACCCAACTGCTCAATTTCTTCGCCCTGGACGACTCGCGGCGCCTGGTGGACCTGCCCGGCTACGGCTACGCGAAGGTGCCGATCCCCCTGAAGCAGCACTGGCAGCGCCACCTGGAAGCCTACCTGAGCAGCCGCGCAAGCCTGGCCGGGGTGTTCCTGATGATGGACATCCGCCACCCGCTCACCGACTTCGACCGACTGATGCTGGATTGGGCCCAGGCCAGCCAGCTACCGATCCATGTACTGATGACCAAGGCCGACAAGCTGGCCTTCGGCGCGGCCAAGAACGCCCTGCTCAAGGTACGCCGGGAAGTCCAGCAAGGCTGGGGCGACGTCGCCACCCTGCAACTGTTCTCCGCGCCCAAGCGCCAGGGCGTCGACGAGGCGCAAATGGTCCTGGCGCAATGGCTGGGCCTGCTGGACGAGGAACAAGAGGCGTTCGAGGAAGCCTGAATTCCAGGCAAAAAAAACCCCGAGCTTCGTATGGGGAGGGGGAAGTTCGGGGTTCAAGTCCGGACCGCTAGGGCGGGGTCCAGGAATCTGCCAACACTAAACACTGCAAAGGAGCATCGAAGGGCTCAAGAAGCCATTCGTGTGTTCTGACTGTCGGCAAAACGGGAAAGTTCAGCGCACCGCGAAAAACTTTTCCACGGCACCCTCACCGGGCACTCCGGACCTGCTCGCAAGGCCCGCCACACGGGCCTCGCAACCGTTCATCAGTGGGCTTCGTCCCAGTTCGAACCGACACCCGCCTCGACCACCAGCGGTACGTCCAGGGTCGCCGCTCCGCTCATCAGCGGGCGGATTCCCTCGCACACCTGCTCGACCAAGTCCTCGCGCACTTCCAGCACCAGTTCGTCGTGCACCTGGAGGATCACCCGGGCATCGATGCCGCTTTCCTGCAGCCAGTTATCCACAGCGACCATGGCGCGCTTCATGATGTCCGCCGCGGTGCCCTGCATCGGCGCGTTGATCGCGGTGCGCTCGGCGGCCTTGCGCATGGCGCCGTTCTTCGAATGGATCTCCGGCAGGTACAGACGACGGCCGAACAGGGTTTCGACGAAGCCCTGCTCCGCGGCCTGGGCGCGGGTCCGTTCCATGTACGCCAGGACGCCGGGGTAGCGGGCGAAGTAACGGTCGATGTAGGCCTGGGCCTCCTTGCGCTCGACGCCGATCTGCTTGGCCAGGCCGAAGGCGCTCATGCCGTAGATCAATCCGAAGTTGATCGCCTTGGCGCTGCGTCGCTGGTCGCCGCTGACGTCTTCCAGCGGCACGCCGAAGACTTCCGCCGCGGTGGCGCGGTGTACGTCCAGGTCGTGGCGGAAGGCATCCAGCAGGCCATCGTCCTTGGCCAGGTGGGCCATGATCCGCAGCTCGATCTGCGAGTAGTCCGCGGCCAATAGCTTGTAGCCCTGCGGCGCGACGAACGCCTGGCGGATGCGCCGGCCCTCCGCGGTGCGGATCGGGATGTTCTGCAGGTTCGGGTCGCTCGACGACAGCCGCCCGGTAGCCGCCACCGCCTGGTGGTATGAGGTATGGATGCGCCCGGTGCGCGGGTTGATCTGCTCGGGCAGGCGGTCGGTGTAGGTGCTCTTGAGCTTGCTCATGGAGCGGTACTGCATGATCACCTTGGGCAGCTCGAAGTCCTGCTCGGCCAGTTCGGCGAGCACCGCCTCGGCGGTGGACGGCTGGCCGGTCGCGGTCTTGCTCAGCACCGGCAGGCCGAGCTTGTCGTAGAGGACCGCGCCGAGCTGCTTGGGCGAGCCGAGGTTGAATTCCTGCCCCGCCAGGTCGTATGCCTGGCGCTCCAGGGCGACCATCTTCTCGCCCAGTTCGCGGCTCTGGATGCCCAGCAGGTTGGCGTCGACCAGCGCGCCGTTGCGCTCGATCCGCGCCAGCACCGGTACCAGCGGCATCTCGATATCGGTCAGGACCCTGGCCAGGGACGGGATCGCCTCCAGCTTCTGCCACAGGGCCTGGTGCAGGCGCAGGGTCACGTCGGCGTCCTCCGCCGCATAGGGCCCGGCCTGTTCGATGGCGATCTGGTCGAAGGTCAGTTGCTTGGCGCCCTTGCCGGCGATGTCCTCGAAACGGATGGTGCTGTGGCCGAGGTACTTCAGGGCCAGGCTGTCCATGTCGTGGCGAGTGGCGGTGGAGTCCAGCACATAGGACTCGAGCATGGTGTCGTAGGCTACGCCCCGCAGCGCGATGGGGGTGCTGGCATTGGCCAGGACATTGATGTCGTACTTGGCATGCTGGCCGACCTTGAGCCTCTTCGGATCCTCCAGCAGCGGTTTCAACGCACGCAGCACCGCGTCACGGTCCAGTTGCTCGGGAACGCCCATGTAGCTGTGGGCCAGCGGCACGTAGGCGGCCTCGCCCTCCTTCACGGCGAAGGACACCCCCACCAACTGCGCCTGCTGGGCGTCGATGCTGGTGGTCTCGGTATCGAAGGCGATCAGCTCGGCCTCCTCCAGCTTCTTCAGCCAGGCGTCGAACCCGGCCTGGTCGAGCACCACGTCGTAGTCGACCTCGGCCTGGATAGGCGTTTCCGCCTCGCCGTTCTCGCCGGCCTCCTTGGCCTCGCGCAGGAGGTCGTCCAGCCAGTTCTTGAACTCCAGCTCGCGGTACAGGGCGATCAGCGCTTCGCGCTGCGGCTCGCCGGGATACAGCTTGTCGATCTCCACGTCCAGTTCGACGTCGGTCTTGATGGTCGCCAACTGATAGGACAGGAACGCCTGCTCGCGATTTTCCTCGAGCTTCGCCGGCAAACCCTTGGCGCCGCGGATCGGTAGCTCGGGCACCTTGTCCAGGCTGGCGTAGAGCACCTTCAGGCCGCCACCGACGCCGGTCAGCAGGCCCAGCGCGGTTTTCTCGCCGACGCCGGGAACGCCGGGGATGTTGTCGACCTTGTCGCCCATCAGGGCGAGGAAATCGATGATCAGCTCAGGACCGACGCCGAATTTCTCTTTCACGCCATCCACGTCGAGGCGGCTACCGGTCATGGTGTTGACCAGCGTAATGTGCCCGTCGACCAGTTGCGCCATGTCCTTGTCGCCGGTGGAAATCACCACCGGGCGGCCGGCCGCGGCGCTGCTGCGCGCCAGGGTGCCGATCACGTCGTCGGCCTCGACCCCCTCCACGCACAGCAGCGGCAGGCCGAGGGCGCGGACGCTGGCATGCAGCGGCTCGACCTGGACCCGCAGGTCGTCGGGCATCGACGGCCGGTTGGCCTTGTACTCGGCGAACAGCTCGTCGCGGAAGGTCGGGCCCTTGGCGTCGAAGACCACCGCGAACGGGCTGTCCGGGTACTGCTTGCGCAGGCTCAGGAGCATGTTCAGCACGCCCTTCACCGCACCGGTGGGCTTGCCGGTCGAAGTGGTCAGCGGCGGCAGGGCATGGAAGGCGCGGTACAGGTACGAGGAACCGTCCACCAGGACGAGGGGCGCTTGGCTCATGAGGGGAATCAACCTTTTCCGGAGACCAGGGCGTGTAGAATGAACCCTGGACGATTCGATAAAGGAGCAAGGTTACCATGCGTACGCTGAACCGCTTGATGCTCGCCGGACTGCTGGCGTTCGCCCCGCTCGTCGCGATGGCGGCGGACGACGACGCGCCTTCCGGCGAGCCCGACGTAACCATCCGCCAGGAGGGCGACAAGACCATCCAGGAATACCGCGTGAATGGCTTCCTCTACGCCATCAAGGTGGTTCCCAAGCATGGCAAACCCTATTTCCTGGTCCGCGCCGACGGCAGCGATGGCAACTTCATTCGCTCCGACCAGCCGGACAAGCTGATTCCACAATGGGAGATCTTCAGCTGGTGATGTGCATTTCCAACCTGGCGAGGCCGCGCTGACATGTCGGTGTTCACCCCACTCGAACGCTCGACCCTGGAAGCCTTCCTCGCCCCCTACGACCTGGGCCGCCTGCGGGATTTCCGTGGCATCGCCGAAGGCTCCGAGAACAGCAACTTCTTCGTCAGCCTGGAACACGGCGAGTTCGTCCTGACCCTGGTCGAGCGCGGCCCGGTGCAGGACTTGCCGTTCTTCATCGAACTGCTCGACGTGCTCCACGAGGACGGCCTGCCGGTGCCCTACGCCCTGCGCACCCGCGACGGCGAGGCCCTGCGCCGTCTCGAAGGCAAGCCGGCGCTGCTGCAACCGCGCCTGGCCGGCCGCCACGAGCGGCAGCCGAACGCCCACCACTGCCAGGAAGTGGGCGATCTGCTCGGCCACCTTCACGCCGCCACCCGCGGGCGCATCCTCGAACGCCCGAGCGACCGTGGCCTGCCCTGGATGCTGGAACAAGGTGCCAACCTCGCCCCGCGACTACCGGAACAGGCCCGCGCCCTGCTCGCCCCGGCCCTGGCGGAGATCGCCGCGCTGGATGCCGAGCGTCCAGCGCTGCCGCGCGCCAACCTGCATGCCGACCTGTTCCGCGACAACGTGCTGTTCGACGGCCCGCACCTGGCCGGCCTGATCGACTTCTACAACGCCTGCTCCGGCTGGATGCTCTACGACCTGGCGATCACCCTGAACGACTGGTGCTCCAATACCGACGGCAGCCTGGACCCGGCCCGCGCCCGCGCCCTGCTCGCCGCCTACGCCAACCGCCGGCCGTTCACCGCGCTGGAAGCCGAGCACTGGCCGAGCATGCTGCGGGTCGCCTGCGTGCGCTTCTGGCTGTCGCGACTGATCGCCGCCGAGGCGTTCGCCGGACAGGACGTGCTGATCCATGATCCGGCGGAGTTCGAGATGCGCCTGGCGCAACGGCAGAACGTGGAGATTCATTTGCCGTTTGCGTTGTAGGCAGGAACCACAGGAGCACGGCCGTCCTGCGGCCGTTCGCCCTTCAAAAACCATGCGGTTCGGCGTCTCGGAGTGAGGCCGAGCCGACATCCTGTCGAGGCCTCGTCGTTCAGCCAACCCCCGGCCCGGCCATCCTGGCCGGTCGTTCGCCCTTCAAAACGCATGCGGTTCGGCGTCTTGGGTAAGGCCGAGCTGACATCCTGTCGAGGCTTCGTCGTTCAGCCCACCCCCGGCCCGGCCATCCTGGCCGGTCGTTCGCATTGAAAAACGCATGCGTTTTTCAAGTGCTCACCCACATTTCGAGTGTCCGCAGTTGAGGCAGGTGGCGCAGCCGTCCATCTGTACCACCGCCATGCTGTTGCACTTGCCGCACAGTTGCGCGCCGGCGGGGAAGCCTTCGCCCGGCTCGACCTTGCTGGTGCCCTGGGCGGCCTCGTAGGCGGCGCGTTTTTCCGCGAGGAAAAGACGCTGTTCCTCGTCCAGTTCAGGGCCACGCAACAGGCCGATGGCCGTCAGGTGGCGCTCCAGCACGCCACCGATCTCGGCGACGATGGAAGGCATGTAGATGCCGCCTTTCTTCAGGTAGCCCCCGCGCGGGTCGAATACCGCCTTGAGTTCCTCGACAAGGAAGGTACAGTCGCCGCCCTTGCGGAAAACCGCGGACATGATGCGGGTAAGTGCGACGATCCACTGGAAATGATCCATGTTCTTCGAGTTGATGAAGATCTCGAAGGGACGCCGCTGCTCGTGCGCCGTGCCCGCATTGAGGACCATGTCGTTGATGGTCACGTAGAGCGCGTGCTCGAACAGCGGCGACTTGATCTTGTAGGTGGCGCCGATCAGGGTATCCGGGCGCTCCAGGGTCTCGTCCATCTGCACCACCGACGCGGCTTCCGCGGCGGCGGCAAGGGCCTGCTCCTCGGCTTCGTTGACGACCTTGAAGCCCTTGATCTTCTGCGTGATCTTGACTGCTGACATATCGATTCCCCCGGCCTCAGTACTTGCCGTAATAGCCTTCTTTCAAGGCGTCGAAGAGGTTGGCGGCGGTATGGATCTCACCGTCGTACTCGACCTGCTCGTTGCCCTTGAACTCCACCACGCTGCCGTCCTCCAGTTCGAAGCGGTAGCGGGTCTTCTCCAGGTCGGACTCCTTGACCAGCACGCCCTGGAACGCCTCGGGATTGAAGCGGAAGGTGGTGCAGCCCTTGAGTCCCTGGTGCCAGGCGTAGCGGTAGATGTCCTTGAAGTCCTCGAACGGGTAGTCGGTGGGCACGTTGGCGGTCTTGGAGATCGACGAATCGACCCACTTCTGCGCCGCCGCCTGGATGTCCACGTGCTGCGCCGGGGTGACGCTGTCGGCGGTGATGAAGTAGTCCGGCAGGCGTCGCGCCGGGTCGTCGCTGTCCGGCAGGGCCTGGGCGTTGACCAGGGTCCGGTATGCCAGCAGCTCGTAGCTGTAGACCTCGACCTTTTCCTTGGTCTTGCGGCCTTCGCGGATCAGGTTGCGCGAATAATGGTGGGCGAAGCTCGGCTCGATACCGTTGGAGGCATTGTTGGCCAGGCTCAGGCTGATGGTCCCGGTCGGCGCGATGGAGCTGTGGTGGGTGAAGCGCGCGCCGGTTTCAGCCAACGCCTCGATCAGTTCCGGAGCATGTTCGGCGACCCGCTGCATGTAGCGGGAATACTTGGCGTGAAGCACGCTGCCGCGGATGCGGTCGCCGGCCTTATAGCCATCGGCGGCCATTTCCGGACGCTTGCGAAGCATTTCCGCAGTGACTTCGTAGTCCTGCGCCAGGATCGGCGCCGGGCCCTTCTCCCTGGCCAGCTCCAGGGCCACTTCCCAGCCCACCAGGGCCATTTCCCGCGCCACTTCCTCGGTGAATACGCAGGCCTCGGGACTGCCGTAGCGCAGCTTGAGCAGGGTCAGGGTCGAGCCCAGGCCGAGGAAGCCCATGCCATGCCGGCGCTTGCCAAGGATTTCCTGGCGTTGCTGTTCCAGCGGCAGGCCGTTGATTTCCACCACGTTGTCGAGCATCCGGGTAAACACCCGCACCACTTCGCGGAAACGGTCCCAGTCGAAGCGCGCCTCGTCGCCAAATGGCTGCTCGACGAAGCAGGTGAGGTTGACCGAGCCGAGCAGGCACGAGCCGTACGGCGGCAGAGGCTGCTCGCCGCAGGGGTTGGTGGCGCGGATCGCCTCGCACCACCAGTTGTTGTTCAGTTCGTTGACCCGGTCGATGAGGATGAAGCCCGGCTCCGCATAGTCGTAGGTGGAGACCATGATCATGTCCCACAGGTGGCGGGCGCGGACCTGGCCGTAGACCTTGCAGGCGACCAGCCCGTCGGCGCGCTGGACGTAGTCGTCCTGGATCGGCCATTCGCGCCAGACCACCGCGTTGGGGTCGTCGAGGTCGATCTCGTCGCGCTCCTTCACGTGCACCGGGAATACCAGCGGCCAGTCGGCGTCCTGTTCCACCGCCTGCATGAACTGGTCGGTGATCAGCAGGCTCAGGTTGAACTGGCGCAAGCGCCCGTCCTCGCGCTTGGCGCGGATGAATTCGCGGACGTCCGGGTGGCTGACATCGAAGGTGCCCATCTGCGCGCCGCGGCGGCCGCCGGCGGAGCTGACGGTGAAGCACATCTTGTCGTAGATGTCCATGAACGACAGCGGCCCGCTGGTGTAGGCACCGGCACCGGAAACGTAGGCGCCGCGCGGGCGCAGGGTGCTGAACTCATAGCCGATGCCGCAGCCGGCCTTGAGCGTCAGGCCGGCCTCGTGGACTTTCTCGAGGATGTTGTCCATGGAGTCCTGGATGGTTCCGGACACGGTGCAGTTGATAGTCGAGGTGGCCGGCTTGTGCCCCAGGGCGCCGGCGTTGGAGATGATCCGGCCGGCCGGGATGGCGCCGTTGCGCAGGGCCCAGAGGAAGCGCCCGTACCAGTGTTCGCGGGAGGCCTTGTCCTCGACATCGGCAAGGGCGCGGGCGACGCGTTGCCAGGTACCGTCGACGCTGGCATCCACCGGCGTACCGTCCTTGCTCTTGAGCCGGTACTTCTTGTCCCAGATATCCTGCGACGCGTCCTGCAGGGCGATGGTCCCGCGTTCGGTGCGGGGACTGCGTGCGTCTGTCTTGGCCATCCGCTGATTAACCTCCCGATGGTTGTTGGGGCGTCCGAAGCCGGCCACCGTACGCAACATCTAGTTATCCGTACCTGACGGGAATCAATATCTTGTGTCAGGCAGCAACAGACAACCTTAGTCATCGGGACGCCGCGCGCAAGAGGGCGCGGCCATCAGTCACGGGTTTTCAGAGCTTTTCCAGACAGCCGGCAAATTCGCCTGCCAGGTTGTTCAGAAGATTCTCATAGCCGTTGGCGTCCACGCTCACGTTCACGCCCAGGTCGTCCAGTTCGGCCAGGCGCACCGGCAGGCCTTCGCTGAGGGTGTCGGCCAGCCGCGGTCGAAGCGGCGGCTCGCTGAAGATGCAGGCCGGACCGGCGGCCTTCAGTTGGGCGCGCATGGCGGCGACATGGCGTGCTCCCGGCTGGACCTCCGCGGATACCGCGAACACGCCGGTATGGCGCAACCCGTAGGCTTCCTCGAAATAGTCGAAGGCTTCATGGAAGACGAAGAAAGGCTTGCCGGCAAGCTTGCCCAGGCGTTCGCGGAGTTTGCCGTCGAGCCCGCCGAGGCGCTCCTCGAAGGCCTTCAGGTTGGCCCGGTAGCGCCCGGCGTTGGCCGGGTCGACCTGGGCCAGGTCCTCGGCCATCCGCGCGGCGATGGTGCGGGCGTTGGCCGGCAACAGCCAGAGGTGGGCGTCGAGCATGCCGGGACGATGGTCATGGTCGTGCTCGTCGTGCCCGGCATGCTCCTCTTCCTCGAAATTGACGAACTTGCGCAGGTGCATGCCCGGCAGGTCCTGCACCGCGACGCTGGCGCCCTGGCGGCCGGCGAGCACCTTGGGCAGGAAGTTTTCCAGGTCCGGGCCGATCCAGTAGAACAATTGCACCTCGCGCAGCCGCCGTACGTCGGAAGGACGCAGGGCGTACTGGTGCGGCGAGGCGCCCGGCGGCAGCAGTACGTCCGGCTGGCCGACGCCGTCCTGGATGGCCGCGGCGACCAGTTGCAGCGGTTTGATGCTGGTCAGCACGCTGACCTCGGCGCGCGCCGGCGAAGCCAGCAGGAACAGGGCGAAGCAGGCGGACAGCAGGGCAAAGGGACGCAGGGTCACGGCGGCACTCACATGAAAGGTGGTTAGCGGGTAATATAATAACGTCTCTACCCTCGAGCGTCGCAGCCCATGTACAAGATTGCGCCCAAGACCCCGCTGGCCTGCCAGCCCCATGACCACAGCCAGTGCGTCAGCACCGCGCTGGCCGAGGCCGATGCGCTGTGCGCGCGCCAGGGCGTACGCCTGACCGAATTGCGGCGGCGCGTGCTGGAGCTGGTCTGGCAGAGCCACAAGCCGCTGGGGGCCTACGATATCCTCGCGGTGCTCAGCGAAACCGACGGCCGCCGCGCCGCGCCGCCGACCGTCTACCGCGCGCTGGACTTCCTCCAGGAGAACGGCCTGGTGCACCGCATCGCCTCGCTCAACGCGTTCGTCGGCTGCAACAACCCGGAGCACAGCCACCAGGGCCAGTTCCTCATCTGCCGCACCTGCCACACCGCGATCGAGCTGGAACAGCCGGATATCAGCCGGGCCATCGTCGCCGGAGCGAACAGCGTCGGCTTCGCCGTTGAAAGCCAGACCGTCGAGGTGGTCGGCCTCTGCGGCACCTGCCGGGACCAGAAGGACGCCTGATGGACAACGCGCTGGTGCGGCTGACCCAGGTCGGCGTGTCCTTCAACGGCCAGGCGGTGCTGAGCGATGTCGACCTGGCCATCGAGCCCGGCCAGATCGTCACCCTGATCGGCCCCAACGGCGCCGGCAAGACCACCCTGGTACGCAGCGTGCTCGGCCTGCTCAAGCCGCACGTCGGCGAGGTCTGGCGACGGCCGCGGCTGACCATCGGCTACATGCCGCAGAAACTCCACGTCGACGCCACCCTGCCGCTCAGCGTACTGCGCTTCCTCCGCCTGGTACCCGGGGTCAGGCGCGAGCAGGCGCTGGCGGCGTTGCGCGAGGTCGGCGCGGCGCACGTGCTGGAGCGCCCGCTGCAAAGCATTTCCGGTGGCGAACTGCAACGCGTGCTGCTGGCCCGCGCTCTGCTGCGCAAGCCCGAGCTACTGGTGCTCGACGAGCCGGTGCAGGGCGTCGACGTCGCCGGCCAGGCCGAACTCTACCGCCTCATCGGCAAACTGCGCGACCGCTACGGCTGCGGTGTGCTGATGGTCTCCCACGACCTGCACCTGGTGATGAGCGCCACCGACCAGGTGGTCTGCCTGAACCGCCATGTCTGCTGCTCAGGGCACCCCGAGCAGGTCAGCGGCGACCCGGCCTTCGTCGAGCTGTTCGGCCAGGACGCTCGCAGCCTGGCGATCTACCACCACCATCACGACCACGCCCACGACCTCCACGGCGAGGTGGTCAAGGCCGGTCCCGGCGCCTTGCCTCCAGGCACCCGCTTCACTCCTGTCCACAAGCACGGCCCCGACTGCAACCATGGCTGACTTCCTGCTCAACGCCCTCCTCGCCGGCCTCGCCCTGGCCCTGGTGGCTGGCCCCCTGGGCTCCTTCGTGGTCTGGCGGCGGATGGCCTATTTCGGCGATACCCTGTCCCACGCCGCACTGCTCGGGGTAGCCCTGGGTTTCCTCCTCGATGTCAGCCCGACCCTGGCTGTGACCGTCGGCTGCGTGCTGCTCGCAGTGCTGCTGGTGACCCTGCAGCAGCGCCAGCCGCTGGCCGCCGACACCCTGCTGGGCATCCTCGCCCACAGCACCCTGTCGCTGGGCCTGGTCACCCTGAGCTTCATGAAGGAAGTGCGGGTCGACCTGATGGCTTACCTGTTCGGCGATCTGCTGGCGGTAAGCGCCAGCGACCTGCTGTGGATAATCGCCGGCAGCGCGCTGGTCCTGGCACTGATCTGCTTCCTCTGGCGGCCGCTGCTGGCGATCACCGTGCACGAGGAACTGGCGAAGGTGGAAGGCCTGCCGGTCGGAGCGATCCGCCTGGCGCTGATGTTGCTGATCGCCATCGTCATCGCCGTGGCGATGAAGATCGTCGGCGTACTGCTGATCACCTCGCTGCTGATCATTCCCGCCGCCGCCGCCCAGCGCCATGCCCGCAGTCCCGAGCAGATGGCGGTCGGCGCCAGCCTGCTGGGACTGGTCGCGGTGTGCGCCGGCCTGGCCCTGTCCTGGTTCAAGGATACCCCCGCCGGCCCCTCGATCGTGGTCAGCGCCGCCGGCCTGTTCCTGCTGAGTTTTGTCCTGCCCCGCCGCACGGTGTAGAATCTGGCGATTTTTTGACCAAACGAGAACCCGCAGGAATGATGTCGTCCTTCTTTCGCCTGCTGTCCGTCCTGGCGGCGGCGCTGCTGGTCAGCGCCTGCCAGGGCAATGCGTCGTCGCAACCGACGCCGGTGGTCGCGCCCCAGGCGCAGCCCGCCGATCCCTACGCCGAACTGCAGCAAACCCTGGCCGCCGGCAAGCTCGAACAGGCCGAGCAACAATGGCTGGCCCTGCGCAGCGCAGCCGCCGGCGACGAGCGCGTCGAAGCGTTCCGCCGCCAGTTGGCCGAGGCCTACATGCAGCGCGGGGAAACCGCGCTGCGTCAAGGAGACCTCAACACCGCCACCAGCGCCCTCGGCCATGCCCGCGGACTGATGCCCAAAGCGCCGGCGCTGACCGCCGGGCTGGACGGTGCGATCAACCGCGCCAAGGTCGATCCCGCCCGCGCCGAGCAGGCCCGACGCATGCAGCAGGCGGCCCAGCAGCAGATGCAGCAGATCATCCAGACGCCGCCCGGCGGCGAGCTGAAGCCGCTGCCCGGCGCTCCCCACCTGATCGATCCGCAAGCGGCCAGCAGCGCCGTGCCCCTGCCGATGCTCGACGGCACCGGCCAGGGCGGCCTCGGTGCGGTGCTCGACGCGGTGGCCGCGGATGTCGTCGCCTACCGTTGCAGGGTGCATATCGAAGTGCGCCGGGACAGCGACTATCCGCTGGTTTCCGACCAGCTCCTGGCGCGGGTGAAGAAGCTCTCACCCGATTTCGACCTGCATCTCAGCCATGTCGTACAGGCCGACAAGCCAACCCGATTGATACTTACCCCCCGGAATTGAGACCGGTCCTGCCCCGGCCGCAGCAGAAAGCGCTTGTCGGGAGCGCACCAGACGCTTATTCCATTTCAATGATTTTTCATCACCAATAAATATTAATAATGCATAAGAAAGCAAGGTAAAATGCTCGGTTTAGCTGACCGCCCATGCTTCCCGCCAAGCCCGTGCTCCAGCCGTAACAGCATCGCCGCACCCACAAGGTTCGCCCAGTGATCGAATTCCACGACGTCCACAAGACCTATCGAGTTGCCGGTCGGGAAATCCCCGCCTTGCAACCGACCCGCCTGAACATCCAGGCCGGGCAGATTTTCGGCCTGATCGGCCATTCCGGTGCCGGCAAGAGCACCCTGCTGCGCCTGATCAACCGCCTCGAGGAGCCCAGCGGCGGCCGCATCCTGGTCGAGGGCGAAGACGTCACCGCCCTCGACGCCGAAGGCCTGCGCCGTTTCCGCCAGCGCGTCGGGATGATCTTCCAGCACTTCAACCTGCTGTCCTCGAAGACCGTCGCCGACAACATCGCCATGCCCCTGCGCCTGGCCGGCGGCTTCAGCCGTGCCGAAGTCGATGCGCGGGTCTCCGAGCTGCTCGCGCGGGTCGGCCTGTCCGACCACGCGCGCAAGTATCCGGCCCAGCTCTCCGGCGGACAGAAACAGCGCGTCGGCATCGCTCGCGCCCTGGCCTGCCGGCCGAGCATCCTGCTCTGCGACGAGGCCACCAGCGCCCTCGATCCGCAGACCACCGCCTCGGTCCTGCAACTGCTGGCGGAAATCAATCGCGAGCTGAAGCTGACCATCGTCCTCATCACCCACGAGATGGACGTGATCCGCCGTGTCTGCGACCAGGTCGCGGTCATGGACGGCGGCGCCATCGTCGAGCAGGGCGATGTCGCCGATGTCTTCCTCCATCCGCAGCACCCGACCACCCGCCGCTTCGTGTTCGAGGCCGAACGAGTCGACGAGGACGAGCGCCACGACGATTTCGCCCACGTGCCGGGTCTCATCCTGCGCCTGACCTTCCGCGGCGAAGCCACCTATGCGCCGCTGCTGGGCACCGTGGCGCGGCAGACCGGGGTCGACTACAGCATCCTTTCCGGACGCATCGACCGCATCAAGGACACGCCCTACGGCCAGTTGACCCTGGCCCTGGTCGGCGGTGACCTGGAAGCCGCCATGAGCCAGTTGAACGCCGCTGACGTACATGTGGAGGTACTGCGCTGATGGACTTCTTCGAAACCATGAGCTTCGCCAACATCGACTGGTACGAAATCTGGCTGGCCAGCGTCGACACCTTCTGGATGCTCGGCGGTTCGCTGCTGTTCACAGTGGTCCTCGGCCTGCCCCTCGGCGTCCTGCTGTTCCTTACCGGGCCACGGCAGATGTTCGAGCAGAAGGCGGTCTACACCCTGCTCTCGCTAGTGGTGAACATCCTCCGTTCGTTGCCGTTCATCATCCTGCTGATCGTGATGATCCCGCTGACCGTACTGATCACCGGTACCTCGCTGGGCGTCGCCGGGGCCATCCCGCCGCTGGTGGTGGGCGCCACGCCGTTCTTCGCGCGCCTGGTGGAAACCGCGCTGCGCGAGGTCGACAAGGGCATCATCGAGGCAACCCAGGCGATGGGCGCCAGCACCCGGCAGATCATCTGGAACGCCCTGCTGCCGGAAGCCCGGCCGGGCATCATCGCCGCCATCACCGTCACCGCCATCACCCTGGTCTCGTACACCGCGATGGCCGGAGTGGTCGGCGCCGGCGGGCTGGGCGACCTGGCGATCCGCTTCGGCTATCAGCGCTTCCAGACCGACGTGATGGTGGTCACGGTGGTGATGCTGCTGATCCTCGTCCAGATTCTGCAAACCGTGGGCGACAAGCTGGTGGTGCACTTCTCGCGCAAGTAAGCTTGCCGGCCAAGCCCAAAACCCTGAGCGCCGCGGTTATCCACAGCCGCCAGGAACACCTCGAAAGGAGTTGAAGATGAAAAAACTGCTTGCTGCTTTCTCCGCTGTCGCGGCGCTCGGCCTCACCGCCGCCCAGGCCGCCGAGTCCCTCACCGTCGCGGCCACCCCGGTGCCGCACGCGGAGATCCTCAACGTGGTCAAGCCGCTGCTGGCCAAGGAAGGCGTGGACCTGAAGATCAAGGAGTTCACCGACTACGTGCAGCCGAACGTGCAGGTCTCGGAAAAGCGCCTGGACGCCAACTTCTTCCAGCACCAGCCGTACCTCGATGAGTTCAACAAGGCCAAGGGCACCGACCTGGTCGCCGTGACCGGCGTACACATCGAGCCGCTGGGCGCCTACTCGAGCAAGTACAAGAAGCTCGACGAACTGCCTTCCGGCGCTACCGTGGTGATCCCCAACGACGCCACCAACGGCGGCCGCGCCCTGCTCCTGCTGGACAAGGCCGGGGTGATCAAGCTCAAGGACAACAAGAGCATCACCGCCACGCCGAAGGACATCGTCGACAATCCGAAGAACATCAAGATCCGCGAACTGGAAGCCGCGACCCTGCCGCGCGTGCTGACCCAGGTCGACATGGCGCTGATCAATACCAACTACGCCCTGGAAGCCAAGCTGAACCCGACCAAGGATGCGCTGGCCATCGAAGGCAGCGACTCGCCCTACGTGAACATCCTCGTCGCGCGGCCGGACAACAAGGACAGCGACGCCATGCAGAAGCTGGCCAAGGCCCTGCACAGCGCCGAGATCAAGCAGTTCATCCAGGAGAAGTACAAAGGCGCGGTGGTACCGGCGTTCTGAGCCAAGCCGCGTAACCGCCCCTGGAAAAAGCCCGGTCTTCGACCGGGCTTTTTCGTTTCCGTCCCGGCCGTACGTCTGCCTGCCGTGCCACGACAGAGGTCATTCGGCCGTTTGCGGGAAATGTAGTGAAAAAAACATTCCGTCACATATTGAACAATCTGAAAAATTCACTACACAATCGACCCACCTTCGAGGATGCCCCATGCAAGAACTAAAACAACGCCTGGCCTCCCCGCCCGCCGAACTGACGCCCGCGGAGCGCAAGGTGGTGCGTGCCCTGCTCGATGACTACCCGCGCCTCGGCCTCGGTCCGATGACGCGCCTGGCCCGGCACGCCGGAGTCAGCGACCCGACGATCATGCGCCTGGTGAAAAAGCTCGGCTTCGCCGGCTACGGCGACTTCCAGGAAGCGCTGCTGGCCGACGTCGACGACCGCCTGCGCTCGCCGCGCACCCTGCTCGCCGAACGCCGCGAGCGGATGGGCCGCGACGACACCTGGGCGCGCTACCTCGACCAGGCTGGCCAGAGCCTGCAACAGACCCTCGGCCTGACCCGCCCCGATGACATCCAGCGCCTCGCCGACTGGCTGCTCGACAGCCGCCTGCGCGTGCACTGCCACGGCGGACGCTTCAGCCGTTTCCTCGCCGGCTACCTGGTCACCCATCTGCGCCTGCTGCGCCCGCAGTGCCGATTGCTCGACGACGGCGCCCTGCTCCCCGACCAGCTCTACGACCTCGGCCGCCAGGACCTGCTGGTCCTGTTCGACTATCGCCGCTACCAGAGCCAGGCCCAGCACGTGGCCCAGGCCGCCAAGGCACGCGGCACACGGCTGGTGCTGTTCACCGACATCTACGCCTCGCCGCTGCGCGAACACGCCGACCTGATCGTCAGTTCGCCAGTGGAATCCGCCTCGCCCTTCGACTCGCTGGTGCCGGCCATGGCCCAGGTCGAGGCACTGGTAGCGACCCTGGTGGCGCGCATGGGCGCGCCGCTCGACGAACGCCTGGAGGGCATCGACCAGCTCCGCAACGCGTTCAGCAGTCATATTCTGGAGGAATGACCCGATGTTCAGCCTGCCCCACCACTCGCCGCGCGACCTGCCATTCGGCCGCCGGCAGACCGCCATCCTGTTCGTCGACATGCAGCGTGCCTGGGTCGAGCCGGGGCGCGACCCGCACGTCGATCCGCAGGCAGCCGGTTACTTCTACGAGCGCGTGCAGAACCAGGTGATCCCCAACCAGCAGCGCCTGCTCAGGGCCATGCGCGCAGTGGACGAGAACGTCCTGCACACCGTCATCGAGAGCCTCACCGCCGATGGTCGCGACCGCTCGCTGGATCACAAGCTGTCGGAGATGCACCTGCCCAAGGGCAGCCCGGACGCCAGGGTGATCGACGCCCTGGAGCCGACCGCCAACGAGATCGTGCTGCCGAAGACTTCTTCCGGCGTTTTCAACTCCACCGCCATCGACTACGTACTGCGCAACCTCGGCACCCGCCACCTGATCGTCTGCGGGGTGGTCACCGACCAGTGCGTGGACATGGCCGTGCGCGATGCCGCCGACCGCGGTTACCTGGTCACCCTGGTCGAGGATGCCTGCGCCACCCATACCCCGGAACGCCACCAGGCCTGCCTGGAAGCGATCAAGGGCTACTGCTGGATCAGCGACACCGAGACCGTCCTGCAACGCATCGCCGCCCTCGGCCGGAGCAACCTGTGAACCGCCTGCAGCCGGTACGCCTGGTCAGCTTCGTCACCACCGACCTGGCCGGCATCACCCGCGGGCGTTCGCTGCCCCTGGCGACCCTGGAGGAGCAATTGGCCAGCGGTTGCGGCTGGGTACCGGCGAACAGCTCGCTGACCCCGCAGGACCTGATCGACGAGAGCAGCCCCTGGGGCAGCCACGGCGACCTGCGCCTGCTGCCCGACCCGAACAGCCGGGTGCGCGTCGAGCAGGGTCCCGACGCCGCTGCGCCGGCGCTCGACTACCTGCACGGCAACCTGGTGGAAACCGACGGCACGCCGTGGCCGGCCTGCCCGCGCAGCCTGCTGCGGGCCGAGGTGGAACGCTATCGCGACAGCGGCCTGCAGGTCATCGCGGCGTTCGAACACGAATTCAGCCTGCTCGGCCTGCCCGGCGAGCGTCCGGCCGCGGCGTTTTCGCTGCAGGCCCAGCGTGCCGCCGGGCAGTTCCCCGGCTGGCTGGTCAGCGCCCTGGCCCAGGCTGGCACCGAGCCGGAGATGTTCCTCCCCGAATACGGCCAGCGCCAGTACGAGGTCACCTGCCGCCCGGCGCAGGGCGTGGCCGCCGCCGACCGCGCGGTGAACGTCCGCGAGGTCACTCGCGAAGTGGCGCGGCAGATGGGCCTGCGTACCTGCTTCGCACCGCTGCCGGCACCCGGCGCGGTGACCAACGGGGTGCACCTGCACCTGAGCCTGCAACATGCCGACGGCAGCCCGCTGCTGTACGAGCCCGGTCGACCCAACGATCTCTCCGAACTCGGCGAGCACTGGGCCGCCGGCGTGCTCGCGCACCTGCCAGCGCTGTGCGCGCTGACCGCGCCTACCGCCGCCTCCTACCTGCGCCTGAAACCCCACCACTGGAGCGCCGCCTACGCCTGCCTGGGACTGCGCAACCGCGAAGCGGCGCTGCGCATCTGCCCGGTGGTGAGCGTCGGCGGCAAGCCGCTGGGCAAGCAGTACAACCTGGAATTCCGGCCGATGGACGCCACCGCCTGTCCGCACCTGGCGATGGCCGCGGTGCTGATCGCCGGCCGCCTGGGCATCGAACGACGCCTGCCGCTGCGCGCCCTGGCCGATGTCGATCCGCACGGCCTCAGCGACGAAGAGCGCCAGGCCCGCGGCATCCAGGCCCTGCCGGCGACCCTCGGCGATGCGCTCGACTGCCTGCAACGCGACGAGGCGCTCTGTGCCGAGCTGCCAAAGCCGCTGCTGGACACCTACCTCGCCATGAAGCGCCACGAACTGGCGCTGACGGCGGGCCTTTCCGACGACGACCTGTGCCGCCACTATGCCGAGCTCTACTGACAACCCCGAACTCGGCATCTACCAGCTGCCGCCCTACCACCTGCTCAATCCCCAAGGGCGCAGCCCGGTGGTCCTGGTCTGCGAGCATGCCAGCCGGCACATTCCGCTGGAGTTGCAGCGCCTCGGCCTGGACCAGGCCGCGGCGGAAGAACACATCGCCTGGGATATCGGCGCCCTGGCGCTGGCCGAAGAGCTTTCCCGGCGACTCGACGCGCCATTGCTGGCGGCCGGCTACTCGCGTCTGCTGATCGACCTGAACCGACCGCTGGAGGCCCCCGACAGCATTCCGCCACACAGCGAGGTCTACCCCGTTCCCGGCAACCGCGAGCTGTCCGAGACGGTGCGCCGCTATCGCCAGGATTGCCTGTTCCATCCGTTCCACCAGCGCCTGACGCAACTGCTCGACGAGCGCCAGGCCGCCGGCGTGCCGACCCGTGTGGTCGGCGTGCACAGTTTTACCCCGGTGTACCACGGCAGACCCCGCCCGCTGGTTGCCGGGGTGCTTTATCGCAACGCCGGCGCCTACGCCAGGCGCATCCTCGACGGTTTGCGCCGGCACGGCCTGGAAGTCGCCGGCAACCAGCCCTATGCGATCGACCCGGCGGAAGACACTACCGTTCCGGTGCATGGCGACGCACGCGGTCTGGAAGCGGTGCTGCTGGAGATCCGCAACGATGGATTGCGCACGCCGGATGCGGTGTACGCCTGGGCCGAGCGTCTGTATCCCTGGCTCTGATGCGATGACCGGCACCGCCGGTCGCCAATAACGAGAAAGAGGCCCGCTTCGCGTGCGGCGCCGATAACGACAATACGCTGCCTTTTCCCGAGGAGCCCGTCATGGCCATCGAACAGTTCGGATACCGGCAACAGCTGCGCCGCAGCCTGTCCCTGAGCGACCTGATCATCTACGGGATGATCTTCATGATCCCCATCGCCCCGTTCGGGGTCTACGGCTGGGTCCATGCCGATGCCCACGGCATGGTGCCGATGGCCTACCTGGTGGGCATGCTGGCGATGCTCTTCACCGCCCTCAGCTACGGAGCCATGGCCAAGGCCTTTCCGATTGCCGGCTCGGTGTATTCCTACGCCCAGCGCGGCATCCACCCCCATGTCGGCTTCATCGCCGGCTGGGTGCTGCTGCTCGACTACCTGCTGATCCCGCCGCTGCTCTACGTGTTCAGCGCGCTGGCGCTGAACCACTTGTTCCCGGCGATCCCCAAGCTGGCCTGGATGCTGCTGTTCCTGGTCTCGGCGACCCTGGTCAACCTGCGCGGCATCACCTTCGCCGCCCGCGCCAACCTGTTGTTCCTGATCGGAGAGCTGGTGGTGCTGGCGATCTTCCTGGTGGTCGGCTACCAGGCGCTGGAAGGCGGCCTGGGCAACGGCCGGCTGACCCTCGAACCGCTGTATCGCCCGGAAGCCTTCGATCTCGGCCTGGTAATGAAGGCCGCCTCGATCGCCGTACTGTCGTTCCTCGGCTTCGACGCCATCTCCACCCTCGCCGAGGAGGTCAAGGGCGATCCCGCCCGGCAGATCGGCCGCGCCGCGCTGATCGCGCTGTTCATCATGGGCGGCATCTTCATCGCGCAGACCTGGCTGGCCACCGACCTCGCCGCCGGGATGAACTTCAAGTCGGCGGACACCGCCTTCTACGAGATCGCCGAAGCGGCCGGTGGCCAGTGGCTGTCGATGCTGACCGCGGTAGCCACCGCGCTGGCCTGGGGTGTCACGGTGTCGATCACCTCGCAGGCAGCGGTCTCGCGCCTGCTCTACTCGATGGCCCGCGACGGCAGGCTGCCGCGCGCGCTGGCCAGGGTCCATCCGCGCTACCAGACGCCGCACGTCAGCCTGTACCTGGTGGCGGTGCTGTCGCTGGGAATCGGCTGGGCCTTCCTCGACGCACCGGACGTGCTCACCTCACTGGTGAACTTCGGTGCCCTCACCGGCTTCTGCCTGCTGCACCTGAGCGTGATCAACCACTACTACCGCCGCCAGCGCTCCGGCCAATGGTTGCGGCATCTACTGTTCCCGCTGGTGGGCCTGGCGATCATCGCCTACGTGCTGTACAGCATGAGCCTCGACGCACAGTTGCTCGGACTGGCCTGGATCGCGGTGGGGCTGGTCTACCTGGCGTTGCTGCAACGCGGCGGGCGCCAGGCGCCAACGGAGTTGGCCAAGGATCTCTGACGCCTCGCGAGGGCTGCTTCAGGCCGGCTCTTCACCGACGAAATCGCTGCGGCTGAGGCCATGCCGCAGCATCTTTTCGTTGAGTGTCCGACGCGGCAGTTGCAGCAACTCCATCACCGCCTTGATGTCCCCGCGGCACTGGCCGAGCGCCTGGCGCAGGCACTCCGCCTCGAAGGCTTCCATGCGTTCCGCCAGCCCCGAGGTGAGGCCGCCGCCTTCCTCCGCGTCCCCGCGCTCCAGGCCGAGGACATGACGCTCGGCGGCGTTGGCCAGCTCGCGTACATTGCCCGGCCAGTCGTGGGCCATCAGCCGCGCCAGTTCCGCCGGCGCGGCGGGCTGCGGCTCGCGGCCGAGGCGCTGGCTGGCAACGCTGGCGAAATGTTCGAAGAGCAGCGGGATGTCCTCGCGACGCTCGCGGATCGGCGGCAGGCGCAGCTCGGCGACATTCAGGCGATACACCAGGTCCTCGCGGAAGCGTCCGGCACGTGCTTCGGCCAGCAGGTCGGGCTTGGTCGCGGCAATCACCCGCAGGTCGACGTGGATACTCTGGTTCGAGCCGAGCCGCTCCAGTTGCTGCTCCTGTAGGACGCGCAGCAGCTTGACCTGCTGCGCCAACGGCATGCTTTCGATCTCGTCGAGGAACAGGGTGCCGCCATGGGCATGCTCGAGCTTGCCGATGCGCTTGCCCTGCGCGCCGGTGAAGGCGCCGCTCTCATGACCGAACAGCTCGCTCTCGAACAGTTGCTCGGGAATCGCCGCGCAGTTCAGCGCCACGAACGGCTTGTCGGCGCGCGGCCCGAAGTCGTGCAGGCAGCGGGCAACCAGTTCCTTGCCGCTGCCGGTCTCGCCACGGATCAGGACGTTCACCGGGGTCGGCGCCAGGGCCAGAACCTGCCGGCGCAACGCTTCCATCGGCTTGGACACGCCGAGCAGACGCGCATCGACCTGGTCCTTGAGACTGGCCTGCTCCTTCAGGCGCCGATTCTCCAGCACCAGGCGGCGCTTTTCCAGCGCGCGCCGCAAACTGCCGAGCAGGCGCTCGGGCGTGAAGGGTTTCTCGATGAAGTCGTAGGCACCCTGGCGCATGGCCTCCACCGCCATCGGCACGTCGCCGTGCCCGGTGACCATGATCACCGGCAGGTCGCGATCGACCGCCTGCAGGTTGGCGAGCAGTTGCAGGCCGTCCATGCCGGGCATGCGCACATCGCTGATGACCACCCCGGCGAAGGACTTGTCCAACGCTCCCAGGCATTCCTCGGCGCGCAGGCACAGGCGCACCTCGAAGCCCGACAGCTCCAGCCATTGCTGCACCGCTTCGCGGATCGTCGCTTCGTCGTCGACGAAGATCACCTGGTCGCTCATGTCGTTACGCTCGTGTCATCGGGGGCCGCCGGCAGGATCAGGCTGAACACCGCTCCCGCCTCGGCATTGGCGACCTGCAGGCGGCCGCCGAGTTCGTGGACGATCCCATAGGATACCGCCAGGCCGAGGCCGAGTCCCTCTCCCACCGGCTTGGTGGTGAAGAACGGATCGAAGACGCTGCCCAGGTGCTCGGCGGGAATCCCGCCGCCGTTGTCGGCGACGCTCAGCACCCAGTCGCCGCCAAGCCGTTGCAGGGCCAGGCGGATCCATGGCCGCTCCTGGCCGGCAACGGCATCCAGGGCGTTGCGCAGCAGGTTGACCAGCACCTGTTCCAGGCGGATCGCGTCACCCATCACCCAGGCCGGCCAGAGCAGCGCCTGCTCGATCTCCACCCGTTCGGCGCGGATTCGCGGCAGCAACAACTGCTGCGCCTGTTCGACCACGTGACCCAACTCGATACGCTCGCGCAGGCCGCCGGCGCTCTTGCGCGCGAAGGTCTTCAGGTGGCCGGTGAGCGCGGCCATGCGTTCGAGCATCTGGTCGATGCGCGGCAACGCCTGGCGCGCCTCGTCGTGGCGTCCGGCGTCGAGCAGCAGGCGCAGGCTGGCCAGTTGCATGCGCTGGGCGGTGAGCGGCTGGTTGATCTCATGGGCCAGGGCTGCCGACATCTGCCCCAGGGCGGCCAGCTTGGCCGCCTGCACCAGGCCGTCCTGCGCGGTACGCAGGTCGGCGGTGCGCTGCTCGACCAGGCGCTCCAGCTCCTCCCGGCTACGTTGCCGCAGGCGGGCGATACGCCAGCGCTGGTGCAGGAACAAGCCGAGGAAGACCAGCGCCAGCCAGGTGCCGGCGGCGGCCAGGCGCGCGGTGGCGACGTCGTCCTGGATGCTCGCGGTGTCGCGCAGCAAGTGGAGGGTCCAGCCGTCGTTGGGCAGGTCCAGCGATTGCCAGAGGTAGTCCTTCTCGCCGTCGGCGCTTTCCACCCGCGCCAGACGGCTGTCTTCGCCGTAGCTGCGCAAGGTCTGGTGGCGCAGGGGTGTCAGGGGCTGGCGATCGTATTGCCGGGTCTCCGCCAGTTCGAAGCGGTCCACGGTATCCAGCGGTTCCAGTTCGCGGTAGCGCCAACCGGCGTGGTTGGCGAGGAACACGATGCCCTTGGCGTCGCTGGCCAGGACCAGGTCGGGGGTCTGGTTCCACTGCCGTTCCAGATCGGGAAACTCCAGCTTGACCACGATTGCGCCCAGGAAGCTGCCGTCCTCGGCGCGCACCGCGTGGGACAGGAAATAACCGGGAATCCCGCTGATCACCCCGACCGCATAGAAACGTCCGGAGCCTTGGGCGATGGTCTGGCGGAAATAGGGACGGAAACCGTAGTTGTGGCCCACGTAGCTGGTCGGCAGGTTCCAGTTGCTCGCCGCCACGGCCAGCCCGGTACGGTCGAGCAGCTCCAGGGTGGAGGAGCGGGCGGCCAGGTTGATGCTTTCCAGCTTGAGGTTGAGGCGCTGCTGCAACTCGCCGTCGATCGGCCCGGCCAGCGCCGCGCGCAGGTCCGGATCCAGCGCCAGTACCGCCGGCAGGCTGCGGAAGCGTTCGATCAGGGTCTGCAGCGAGCCGGCGTAGAGGTCCAGCTGCTTGCGCACCTGTTCGCCCTCGGCGCGTAGCGCCTGCTGCCGCGCCTGGCGACCCGCCCAGTCCATGGACAGCAGCAGGCCGCCGAGCAGCGGCAGCAACAGCAGGAACAGGCGCAGCGGACGGGACAAGGACATCGGCGGATCGAAACGGCGGCGGGAAGCGGCGACGATAGCACGGCGCCCGGTTACACTGCGCGCCGTACGAGGAGTCCGCCCATGTCGCTATCCCCCTGGTCCCATTCCTGCTCGGCCGGTTTCACCCTGCGCGGCTGGCGCAGCGAACCGAGCGGCAAGCCGTTGCTGCATTTCCTCCATGGCAACGGCTTCTGCGGCCGCACCTACGAACCGATGCTGCGTCTGTTGGCGGAGGATTTCGACCTCTGGCTGTGCGACATCCAGGGCCACGGCGAAAGCGACCACGGCGGCCGCTTCCACGGCTGGAACCGCAACGCCGAGATGGCGGTGGAGGCCTTCGAGGCCGGGCGCGGTCCCTATGGAGATGTCCAGCGACTGGCCTGCGGGCACAGCTTCGGCGGCGTCCTCAGCAGCCTCGTCCTGGCCCGCCATCCCACCCTGTTCGCCCGCGCCGTGCTGCTCGACCCGGTACTGTTCACCCCGGCGATGATCGGCGTGATGGCACTTTCCGAGACCCTCGGCCTGCAATTGCGCGGCAGCCTGGCGAAGAAGGCGCGCCTGCGCCGCAGCCAGTGGCCCGATCGCGCAGCCGCCTACGCCGGCTTGCGCGGCCGCGGTATCTTCAAGGGCTGGACCGACGAGGCGCTGTGGGCCTACGTGGAATATGCGCTGAAGGAGAGCGACGGCGGAGTCGAGCTGAAGTGCCGGCCAAGCCGCGAAGCGGAGATCTTCAGCTCCTTCCCCAGGCGGCTGTGGCCGTCGCTGGGCAAGATCACCACGCCGACCCGCGTGCTCTACGGTGACCGCACCTACCCTTTCGTCGCCAAGTCAGTGGCGCGCTGGTGCTCGCTCAACCCCCAGGTCAGCGCCCACGTGGTGGTCGGCGGCCACTGCTTCATGCAGGAAGACCCGGCCGATGCCGCCGAACGCGTACGCGACTTTCTCCTGCCCAATCCATGAACGCTCCTTCCGTGGGGAATCCGGCGCTCATCCATCGGTCCCAGGGAGGATGACCCCACAGGACCGAGCCATGCGCCCTCTCCTCTTCAGTGCCCTTCTCCTGCTTTCCGGGCATACCCAGGCCAGCGAATGGAACGACAGCCAGGCCGTGGACAAGCTATTCGGCGCGGCCGGGGTGAAAGGCACCTTCGTCCTCTACGATGTGCAGCGGCAGCGCTATGTCGGCCATGACCGGGAGCGCGCGGAAACCCGCTTCGTTCCCGCTTCCACCTACAAGGTGGCGAACAGCCTGATCGGCTTATCCACAGGGGCGGTTAGATCCGCCGACGAGGTTCTTCCCTATGGCGGCAAGCCCCAGCGCTTCAAGGCCTGGGAGCACGACATGAGCCTGCGCGACGCGATCAAGGCATCGAACGTACCGGTCTACCAGGAACTGGCGCGGCGCATCGGCCTGGAGCGGATGCGCGCCAATGTCTCGCGCCTGGGTTACGGCAACGCGGAAATCGGCCAGGTTGTGGATAACTTCTGGTTGGTGGGACCGCTGAAGATCAGCGCGATGGAACAGACCCGCTTTCTGCTCCGACTGGCGCAGGGAGAATTGCCATTCCCCGCCCCGGTGCAGTCCACCGTGCGCGCCATGACCCTGCTGGAAAGCGGCCCGGGCTGGGAGCTGCACGGCAAGACCGGCTGGTGCTTCGACTGCACGCCGGAACTCGGCTGGTGGGTGGGCTGGGTGAAGCGCAACGAGCGGCTCTACGGCTTCGCCCTGAACATCGACATGCCCGGCGGCGAGGCCGACATCGGCAAGCGCGTCGAACTGGGCAAGGCCAGTCTCAAGGCTCTCGGGATACTGCCCTGACGCTCTGCCGCCTCAGTCGCCGACCTTTTTCTGCCGGGACTGCCGCCACTCGTCGAGGCGAATCACCTCGGCGCTATGCACCGGCGGGTTGTCGACCTCGGCGGCCGCCTCGAAGCGATGCGGGGCCAATTCGATGGCGCCGAGGTGATAGCCATACATGACGATGCGCCCGGCGTAGCGTTCCTCGCCGCTGACGGTGAATTCGAAACCGAACTCGCGGCTCAGCCGCCACTGACCACGGTGGTCACGGGCCAGGCGCAGGCGCCGGCGCGCGACATTCTCGTCGAGCAGTTCCACGCCCTGCTTGGCGCAATGCTGCTTGGCCAGCAGCAACGCCCGCTCGCGTACGCCATGGGCGCGCCACCACCAGGCTGCGGCGGCGCCCAACAGGAGCATGACGAAAAGGTTACCCAGGGTCACGAGCGGAATCCGGTGTAGGGGGACGGCCAGCTTACCCGTTCTCCCGGCAGGCAGCGAGTGGGGGGTGTTTTCGTCATGTGAATTAGCCCCCATACTGCGCCGACTCAGCTGTAGGAAGTCGTCTCATGCCACGTACACCCCACCTGCTCGCCATCCAGTCCCATGTGGTCTTCGGCCACGCCGGCAATGCCGCGGCGGTGTTCCCGATGCAGCGCATCGGAATCAACGTCTGGCCGTTGAACACGGTGCAATTCTCCAACCACACCCAGTACGGTCAATGGACCGGGCAGGTGCTGCCGCCGGAGCAGATTCCGGCGCTGGTGGACGGTATTGCCGGCATCGGCGAACTGGGCAACTGCGACGCGGTGCTGTCCGGCTATCTCGGCAGCGCCGCCCAGGGCCGCGCCATTCTCGATGTGGTGGCACGGATCAAACAGGCCAACCCTCGGGCGTTGTACCTCTGCGACCCGGTCATGGGCCACCCGGAAAAAGGCTGCATCGTGGCCCCGGAAGTCAGCGACTTCCTGCTGGAAGAAGCCGCCGCGGTCGCCGACTACCTGTGCCCCAACCAGTTGGAGCTGGACAGCTTCTGCGACCGCCAGCCGAACTCCCTCGCCGACTGCGTGGAAATGGCACGGAGCCTGCTGGCACGCGGTCCCAGGGCAATCCTGGTAAAGCACCTGAACTATCCGGGCAAGGCCGGCGACACCTTCGAGATGCTGCTGGTGGCCGCCGATCAGGCCTGGCACCTGCAACGCCCGCTGCTGGCCTTCCCGCGGCAACCGGTCGGGGTCGGCGACCTGGCCTCGGGGCTGTTCCTCTCTCGCCTGCTGCTCGGCGACGACCTGCGTAACGCCTTCGAATTCACCGGCGCCGCGGTCCATGAAGTGCTGCTGGAAACCCAGGCCTGCGGCAGCTACGAGCTGGAGCTGGTGCGGGCGCAGGATCGGATCGCACATCCACGTCTCAAATTCGAAGCTCGCTCACTCGCAATGTAGGAATCTGACATATCATTCTCGGTCTTCCGACAGAGATAGACCGACGAATGAGCCCCACCAGCGCCCTACCTGCCCTAGCCTGCCTGGCTGTTGCGCTCGCCACCTGTGAGTTCATTCGTCGCCTTGGCAGCGCGCGCCTGCCCGCTTCCCGGTTCGTCACCATCGACGGCCTGCGCGGTTACCTGGCGTTCTTCGTTTTTCTCCATCACTCGTCCATCTGGTACTACTATCTGAAGGATGGTCTCTGGCAACTACCGCCGTCCCGGCTCTACGCCCATTTCGGCCAGACCAGCGTCGCGCTGTTCTTCATGGTCACCGGCTTCCTCTTCGCTCACAAGCTCCTGCACAGCCGCGGCACGCCGATCAGATGGCTGGATGTCTATGCATCGAGGATTGCCCGGCTGCTCCCAGCCTATCTCCTGGCAATGGCACTGCTATTCCTTTTGGTATTCACGGCCACCGGCTTTTCCCTACGCGAGGCGCCCTCGGCCCTGCTTGGCAAGATGCTCGACTGGTTGCTCTTCTCGATACCGAGCAAGCCTGACATGAACGGTTTCATCGGGACATTCCGCATCGTGGCAGGGGTGACCTGGACGCTGCCCTATGAGTGGTTGTTCTACTTCTGCCTGCCATTCCTCGGCGTCCTGCTCGGGAACCGTCCTTCCCCAGTAGCCATGGCCATCATGGCAGGCATGATCTGGCTGGTACTGAAAGCCTGGCAGCCGAACTGGACGCTCGCCTATATGTTCGTCGCTGGTGGGTTGTCAGCGCTCGCGGTACGCTCGACGCACCTGCAGCGATTCGCCGCGAGTATCCCCGGCAATCTCCTATGCCTGGCGCTCCTGCTCCTACCCGGAGTGCTCTTTCCCAGCGCCTATCAGGAAACGGCGATCCTCATTCTCGGCCTGGCTTTCCTGCTGATTGCGGCGGGTTCGAGCCTATTCGGCCTGCTGACTCAAGCACTGTCCCGCTTCCTCGGCGAAATGACCTACAGCATGTATCTGCTGCACGGGTGCATCCTATTCATCAGCTTCGAACTGCTGATCGGCAGGGACAACGCCAAGGCGTTTTCCGCTCTGGAACACTGGCTGGTCATAGGTGCGATCACTCCCCTGGTAGTGCTCGCGTCGTATCTATCCTTCCGTTTCATAGAAAGTCCGGCCATGCAACGCTCCAGACAACTCAGCGCTCTGCTGGGCAAACCGATGCTGGCGCTCAAGCGCCTGGGCCGTCACCCGACTGCTGGCTAAAGAACGTATTTCCCCAACATCAACCCACCGACCACCATCACCGCCATCAGCACGAAAGCCATGCCCAGGCGCCGCTCGATCAGGGTCTTCAGGCGTGGGCCAGCCCAGAACAGCAAAGCGCAGGTAGCGGCGAAGCGCAGGCTGCGGGCGACAAGGCTGAGGCCGACGAACAGCCAGAGGTCGAGCTGGGTCACTCCGCTGGTAATGGTGATCACCTTGTACGGCAGCGGCGTGAAGCCGCCGCCCAGCAGCACCATCAGCCAGCCCAGTTCGTTGTAGCGTTCGGCGACCTGTTCGAAGTTCTCCAGCAAGCCGTAGAACGCCAGGATCGGCATGGCCACGCTATCGAACAGCAGCAAGCCGATGAAATAGCCGGCGATGCCGCCCAGCACCGAGCTGATCGCGCAGATCGTCGCGTAGCGCCAGGCCTTGGCCCGGTTGGCCAGGACCATCGGCACCAGCAAGGCGTCCGGCGGAATCGGGAAGAACGAGCTTTCGGCAAAGGTCACCCCGCCCAGGGCCAGCTCCGCGCGAGGATGGCCGGCCAGGCGCAGGGTCCAGTCGTAGAGACGGCGCAACATGTCAGGCCGACTGCGGCAGCGGTGCGTCGGCGCCGCGCTCGTCACGGTCGAGTCCCAGGCGATGGACCATGCCGCAGGCGATCTCGCGCTCACCCATGATCACCAGGTTGGCGCCGTTCTGCTCCAGGTAGTCCACCTCGGCGTCGAAATGCGCCCGGGCGACGATGTCCAGCGGCGGGTTCACCGCGCGGGCGTGGCTGGCGATCTGCCCGGCCTCGAAGCCGTTGGGAATGGCGATCAGCAACCAGCGCGCCTCGGCGATGTTGGCCAGTTCCAGCACGCCGGGACTGGCGGCGTTGCCGAGGACCACGCTGTAGCCCTGTTCGCGCAGTTCGTCGGCCTTGTCGCGCTTGTCCACCACTACCACGAAGGGCGTCCCGGCGGCGCGCAGGCGAGCGCTGACCAACCCGCCAACCCGGCCATGACCGATCAGCACCGCATGCTCGCGCTCCAGGATCGGCGGCGGCAGGTCCTGCGCCGGCATCTCGCGGACCCCGCCAGCGGCCTCCGCCAGGCGCTGCTCCTTGCGTTGCTGCAGGCGATCGATGGCGATGAACAGCAGCGGATTGACCAGGATCGACAGGATCGCCCCGGCCAGCACCAGGTCGCGGCTCTGCTCCGGCACCAGTTCGAGGCCAATGCCCAGGCCGATGAGAATGAAGGAAAACTCGCCGATCTGCGCCAGGCTGGCGGCGATCACCAGTGCGGTGCTGTTCGGATGGCCGAAAGCGCGGACGATCAGGTAGGCGGCCACCGACTTGCCGAAGACGATGACCAGGAAAGTGGCCAGGACCGTCAGTGGCTCCTGCAACAGGATCATCGGATTGAACAGCATCCCCACCGAGACGAAGAACAGCACCGCGAAAGCGTCGCGCAGCGGCAACGAGTTCTCCGCCGCCTCGTGGCTGAGCTCGGACTCGTTGAGAATCATCCCGGCGAAGAAGGCACCTAGCGCGAAGGACACCCCGAACAGCACCGCCGAGCCATAGGCGATGCCCAGGGCAATGGCCAGCACGGCCAGGGTGAAGAGCTCCCGCGAACCGCTGGCGGCGATCCTCTCCAGCACCCAGGGCACCACCCGGCGACCGCCGAAGATCATCAGGGCGACGAAGGCGGCGACCTTGCCCAGGGTAATCAGCAGCGGCCAGAGCAGACCGGCGTCGCCGCCGTCGGTCTTGCCGCCGAGGGTGCCGGCGAGCGCCGGCAGGAGCACCAGGGTCAGGACCATCGCCAGGTCCTCGACGATCAGCCAGCCGATGGCGATCCTGCCACGCTTGGTGTCCAGCAACTGGCGCTGCTCCAGGGCGCGCAACAGCACCACGGTACTGGCCACCGACAGGCTCAGGCCGAATACCAGGCCGCCGCCGAAGCTCCAGCCGAGCAGCTTGGCCAGGCCGATGCCAAGCAGCGTGGCGACGCCGATCTGCACCAGCGCCCCGGGAATGGCAATGGCCTTCACCGAGAGCAGGTCCTTGAGCGAGAAGTGCAGGCCGACGCCGAACATCAGCAGGATCACGCCGAGTTCGGCGATTTCCTGCGACAGCGCCTGGTCGGCGACATAGCCGGGAGTGAACGGCCCGGCCAGGACGCCCGCGAGCAAGTAGCCGACCAGCGGCGAAATGCGCAGGCGATTGGCCAGGGCCCCGAAGAGGAAGGCGAGGACGAACCCCGCGGCGAGTGTAGTGAGTAACGGCGTATGGTGCATCAGGACTCCCGGCAACACGGGGAACGCGTCCTCCGCGGCCTGGCCGGCGGACGACGACGTTCGAAATGGATCACGGACCCGCGCCCGTGACGGCAAGGCGGAAAGGCGGAAAGGCTTTCCGCCAACGGAGCCGGGCAGAGCGACCGGCCCATGGCATTCGAGCGACCCGACGGCGGCTATGGTTCCTGGCGAAACCCGGCGCGATACCGACAGGTTAACCCGTTGACGTTGCTGGAGTTTTACCAGGCACGCCGGTTTCTTATCAAGAAATGTCAGGAATGGACGCCAGCAGAGGCAAACCTCTGCGTTTTCTTATGAAAAGCTGCGAAAATTCGCGAAACGGCAGCAGGTCCGAAGCGGGCTCGACCGGACACCGGCAGCCTTCCTCATCCGTCTTCGCGAATCGCCTGGTAGCGGGCCTCCAGCTCCGCGCGCAGCTGGCGGCGTTGTTGGGCCTGGGCGAAGCGGCGCTTCTGCTCGGCGGTTTCCAGCTCCAGCGGGCGGACGGCCACCGGCTTGCGCTCGTCATCCAGGGCGACCATGGTGAAGAAACAGCTGTTGGTATGACGCACGGACTGCTCGCGGAAGTTCTCGGTGATGACCTTGACGCCGATTTCCATGGAAGTCCGCCCGGTGTAGTTGACCGAAGCGAGGAAGGTCACCAGTTCGCCGACATGCACCGGCTCGCGGAAGATCACCTGATCCACCGACAGGGTCACCACGTAGCGACCGGCATAGCGACTGGCGCATGCATAGGCGACTTCGTCGAGATACTTCAGGAGGGTGCCGCCATGGACATTGCCGGAGAAATTGGCCATGTCCGGGGTCATCAGCACGGTCATCGACAGTTGGTTGTTTCCGGGTTGCATAGCGCTTTTTCTCTCATCAGGACGGGCGGGGGACACCATAGACGCAAACGAAGACGGCAGCGGCCACAAATTTTCAATCGTCATGATCGAAATCGCGCCGGGTCGTGCAGACATCCGCGGGCTTTTCTAGACTGGCCCTTTTCCACCGGGAATCGCGCCAATGCCTGTCGCCATTCGCATCCTTCTCCTGGCCCTGGCCGTGCTTGCCGGCATCGGTGCCGCTGCCATCCAGGCCGAGGATACGCCCTGCGCCACCGCCGCGGAATGCAACACGCGCGGCACCCAGGCTTATCGACAGGGGAGTTATCCACAGGCGCTGGACGCCTTCGCCTGGCAATTGCGCCTGGCCGAGCGCCAGGAACAGGGCGGAGCCGACTCGGAACAGGCGCTGAACAATCTCGCGCTGACCAGCCTCAAGGCCGGGCAACCGGGACGCGCCCGCGCCTGGATGAACCTGGCGCTGGATCGCGGCTACAGCGGCAAGGCCACGCGCTACAACCTGGAACAGGTTGCCCTGAAAGTCGACTATCCGTCTCTCCAGGGCCTCGCCGGGCACTACCTGCGCTACGCCGGGCAGGCCGAATGGGAAAGCCTGCAGATCGAACCGGTGAAGGGCGGCTACCAGGCGAGCTTCGCCCTGATGCGCATCGGCAATCCGGAGAAACTGATGGAATATGGGCCCGCGGCGGTCGGCGAGCTGTCCGGTCGGCTGGAGGGGCAAGGCGCGCTCTACCGGCTGCGCAGCGAAGGCCTGGGCGCCGGCTGCAGCCTGCTGGTATGGCAGGAAGGCATCGACCTGCGAGTGGTGGAGAGCCTTGGCGGGAACTGCCAGGGTTACGGCGGCATGGGCATCGCCGCCGCCGGTAACTGGGTGAAGATATCCAGTCAGGCCAGGGACGACTGAAACTTTTCCACAGGCCGCTCCAGCGGAGCGACCCGTGGAAAATCCACTCAGCGGCCAGCGGACAGGCCGAAGTCCACCGCCAGGTCGGCACCCGTGATCGCTTCGGCCTGAGGGCCGCAGAGATACCAGACCAGCTCGGCGACTTCTTCCGGGCGGATGAAGCGTGCCGCCTTGCCCTGTGGATAATCCTTCAGCAGCGCGCGCTTGTAGCCATCCGGATTGCCCATCCCATAGCGTTCGGCCTGGTAGTCGAGCATCGGCGTGGCGATATCCGCCGGCGACACGGCGTTGACCCGCACGCCCTGCTCGGCCAGTTCCAGCGCCAGGGTCTTGCTCAGCATGGTAAGCGCCGCCTTGCTCGCGCAATACGCCGCCGAACCCCGGTAGGCCTGGCGTCCGGAGTCGCTGGAGATGTTGACGATGCTGCCCTGGTTTTCCTTCAGGTAGGGAATCGCGGCCTGGCACATGTAGAAGGAGGCCTTGAGGTTGACTCCCAGGACCAGGTCGAAATCCTCCTCGGTGAAGTTTTCCACAGGCCCCTCGCGCCAGACGCCCGCGGCATTCACCAGGGCGTCGAGACGTCCGGTACGGGCGAGAATCTTCGACATCAGGGTATGGCAGTTATCCGCGCTGCGCAGGTCGGCGACCCCGCTGGCGTCCAACGGCACCTGCGCGTTCAGCGCGTGCAGGCCCTCCTTATCCACATCCGTGGCGGCGATGCGCCAATGACTCTGGGCGAAACGCTTGGCGATTGCCCGGCCCAAGCCGCCGGCTGCACCAGTGATAAGAACGACGGGCGTGCTCATCTGCTTTTCCTTACTCCTGTGCCGCGTGGAAAACACCGACGGCCAATCGGCCGCCCGCTTCAATGACTGACCGGCAACGCCGGCAGCCGTTCATTCAGGCCTGGTTGAGATACCAGCGCCAGTCCTGCTCGCCGACCTCGCCCATGAAGGCACGGTATTCGGCCTGCTTGATCGCCAGGTAGATCTTCAGGAAATCCTCGCCGAGCGCCTCGCGCGCCCAGGCCGAGCCCTCCAGCGCGCGCAGCGCGGTCAGCCAGTCGCTCGGCAACGCCTGGGTGGCTTGAGCGTAGCCGTTGCCAGTGATCGGCGCACCGGGGTCGAGTCGCTCGCGAATACCCAGGCGCACCGCCGCGAGCAACGCCGCCGCCGCCAGGTAGGGATTGGCGTCGGCGCCGCAGATGCGGTGCTCGATGTGCCGGCTGGACGCCGGGCCGCCGGGAACCCGCAGCGACACGGTGCGGTTGTTGATTCCCCAGGTCGGCGCCAGCGGCGCGTAGCTGTTCGCCTGGAAGCGGCGGAACGAGTTGGCGTTCGGACAGAACAGCGCCAAAGACTCCAGCAGGCACGCCTTCATTCCACCGATGGCCTGGCGCAGCAGCGGGGTCCCGGCCGGGTCCTCGCTGGCGAACAGATTGTTGCCAGCGGCGTCGGCCAGGCTGACGTGCAGGTGCAGGCCGCTGCCGGAAAGATCGGCGAACGGCTTGGCCATGAAGCAGGCCTGCAACCCATGGCGATTCGCCACGCCCTTGACCAGGCGCTTGTAGCGCACGCCTTCGTCGATCGCCTGGAGCGTGTCGAAGCGATGCTGCAGGGTAATTTCCACCTGCCCCGGCGCGTACTCCGAAATCGCCGTGCGCGCCGGCAGGCCCTGGGCCTCGCAGGCGGCATACAAGTCATCGAGGAATGGCTGCAACTGCTCCAGCTCGTAGACGCCATAGACCTGGGTCGCCCGCGGCCGCTGGCCATTCATCTGTAACGCCGGCAACGGCCGGCCGTCGCTGTCGCGTTCGCGGTCGAGCAGGTAGAACTCCAGTTCCACCGCCATCACCGGGTGGAAACCCTCCGCCTGCAGGCTGTGGATAACCCGCTGCAACACATGCCGGGGATCGCCCGCCGCGGCCGGTAGCCCGAGCTCGGGATGCATGCTGACCTGCACCTGGCCGGTCGGTGACTGCCGCCAGGGTTGCAGGGTCAGGCTGCCGGGCAGCGGGAAGGTCCAGCAATCGGCATCGCCGACGTCCCAGACCAGGCCGGTCTCCTCGACGTCATCGCCATTGATGGTCAGGCCGAGGATGGTGCTCGGCAGCGGCCGCCCGCTTTCGTAGACCGCCAGCAGCTCGTCGCGATGCAGCAGCTTGCCGCGCGGCACGCCGTTGGCGTCGATCAGGAACAGCTCGATGCTGCGCACCTCGGGGTGTGCGGCGAGGAACTCGCGGGCTTCCCGCGGATCGGCGAAATGCATCTCAGGCCTCCCGCGCGCCGGGTATGGCGAGCAGCTCGCCGAGCGCCTCGTCGAGGCTGGAGAGCAGGCGGTCGACATCTTCTTCGCGAGTGTCCGGGCAACACAGGGTCATGTTGTGGAACGGCGTGATGAGGATGCCGCGGTTGATCAGATACAGGTGCAAGGCCATCTGCAGGCTGTCGTGGAACGCCGCCTCGGCGGCCGCGCCGTCGCGTGGGGGTTGCGGGCAGAACTGGAACTCGCTGCGCGCGCCGAGCTCGGTCACCGACCAGGCCAGGCCGTGCTTGTGGATAATCCTGCGGAAGCCCTCGGCCAGACGCGCCGCCAGGGGCAGCATGTGGGCGTAGGCGGTATCGGTCATCACCTCTTCCAGGTTGGCACGCATACAGCGCATCGCCAGGGCGTTGGCCGACAGCGTGGTACCCATGCCGCTGTGGCCGTGGCCTTCGCTCTGCTCGCTGGCACGTGCCCTGGCCAGTTGCATGGCGCTGGCCATCGCCGCGCTGCAACCATACACCGAGCACGGTACGCCGCCGGCGATCGGCTTGCCGAGGGTGATGAAGTCCGGCTCGAGCTTCCAGGCGCGGGTACAGCCGCCAGGACCTGTGGAGATGGTGTGGGTCTCGTCGATGATCAGCAGCGTGCCGTGACGACGGGTCAGCTCGCGCAGCTTCTGGTGGAAGCCGGGTTGCGGCAGGACCATGCCGATGTTGGTCATCGCCGGCTCGCAGAGCACGGCGGCCACGTCTTCGCTGGCCAGCGCCCGCTCCAGGGCCTGGAGGTCGTTGAACGGCACCGCGCGGCTGAACTGGGTGAGGTCGTGGGCCTGGCCGAGCAGGCCGGAGCGATGCACGGTGCGGCCGTCGCGGCAGCGAACCAGGGTGTCGTCGACCGTGCCGTGGTAGCAACCGTCGAATACCAGCACCACCTTGCGACCGGTGATCGCACGCGCCCAGCGCAGGACGAAGCGGTTGGCGTCGGTGGCGGTGGTCGCTACCTGCCAGAACGGCAGGCCGAAGCGCTGCGCCAGCAGCTCGCCTGCGACGATGGCATCCTCCCCCGGAAGCATGGTGGTCAGGCCGTTCGCGCCCTGCTCGGCGAGCGCCCGGGCGATCGACGCCGGAGAATGGCCGAACATGCTGCCGGTATCGCCCAGGCAGAAGTCCACGTAGGCGTGGCCGTCCACATCATGGAAACGCGCGCCGTGGGCACGCGCCACGAACAGCGGACAGGGTGTTGACCAATCGCTCATCCAGTGCATCGGTACGCCGTCGAACAAGGCGCGCCGGGCTCGCTCGGCGAGCGCGACGGACTGTGGATTCTGCGCAAGGAAACGTTGCTGCTCGCGGGCCATGAAGGTTTCCACGGCGGCTTCGGCGATGCCACTGGCGGTCATTTCGAACACCTCGTTTTTTATTTCGCACAACTTTCATTTGTGATCACAAAAAAGTCAATACAGTATTTGAAAGCACTGATAATCTGTTTTCCATATCAATTTTGTGATCACAAAAATGAATGACTTTTCGAAGTGGACAGGCCAGGTCGCGCTCATCAGCGGCGCCGGCAGCGAACTCGGCATCGGTTTCGCCATTGCCCGGCGGCTGGCCCGCGAAGGCGTGCGCCTGCTGATCACCGCCAGCAGCGAGCGGATTAGGCAACGAGCGGAGGAACTGAGCGCATGTGGTCACGACGTGCGCGCCGCGAGCGCCGACCTGACCGACGAAGCCCAGGTGCAGGGCCTGCTGGACTGGGCCGAAGCCCAGTGGGGACGGGTCGACATCCTGGTGAACAATGCCGGCATGGCCCAGTTGGACAGCGCGGAGCCCTTCAGCGCAGTGGAAGCGACCTCGCTGCGGGATTGGCAACTGTCCCTGTCGCGCAACCTGACCAGCGCTTTCCTGCTCACCCGCGGCCTGCTGCCGGGCATGCGCGAGCGCGGCTACGGGCGCATCGTCAACGTCGCCTCCACCACCGGAACCCGCGGCAGCAACCCGGGCGAAGCCGCGTATAGCGCGGCCAAGGCCGGTCTGGTCGGCTGGAGCATGGGCCTGGCGCTGGAGGTGGCGAAGAGCGGCATCACGGTGAACAGCGTCGCCCCGGGCTGGATCGCCACCGCCTCGAGCACCGCCGAAGAACGCCAGGCCGCCCTGGCCAGCCCCAGCGGACGTGCC
Source organism: Pseudomonas sp. TZ252 (assembly GCF_056110345.1). Taxonomy (NCBI): domain Bacteria; kingdom Pseudomonadati; phylum Pseudomonadota; class Gammaproteobacteria; order Pseudomonadales; family Pseudomonadaceae; genus Pseudomonas; species Pseudomonas sp. TZ252. The sequence goes on from NZ_CM148566.1 coordinate 2,402,581, forward strand.
GGCCGGCCCGAAGAGGTGGCCGCCGCGGTGGCCTTCCTCGCCTCGCCCGAAGCCAGCTTCGTCAACGGCGAACTGCTGGTGGTGGATGGCGGCAACTGCCTGATCGAAAACAAACGGAGCTGAACATGCGCAACTGCAGCCTGACGCTTTCCCAGCTTCCGGCGCCACCGGCGACCCGGAGCTGACCATGGCCGAGAATCTCCAGGAACGACTCTACCAACGACTGCGGGAAGACTTGCTGGCCGGACGTTTCCAGCCCGGCGAGCGACTGAAGATCCGCGACCTGGCGAACCAGTGGGGCACCAGCCCGATGCCGGTTCGCGCCGCCCTGCAACGGCTGGTGGCGGAAGGGGCGCTGGAGGGCGAGGCACAACGCTCGCTCAGGGTGCCGCTAATGACCCGCGAGCGTTTCCTGCAGATCCTCCAGGTGCGCCTGTCCCTCGAAGGGCTGGCGGCCGAAAGCGCCAGCGGCCGGCTGGACGAGCAGGCACTGGAAGGACTCGAAGGTTGTCTGCGGCGAATGGAGGACGCCTTGCGCCGACGCGAGGTACAGGCCTACCTGGAAGCCAATAGCGAATTCCACCTGACGCTCTACCGCGCCTGCGGCAACCCGGTGCTGCTGCGTCTCATCGAGACGCTCTGGCTACAGGTCGGGCCGTTCTTCAACCGGCTGTTCACCGAGGCCGACCTGTCCCTACGTCTGAACGATTTCCACGAGGACGCCCTGGACGCGCTACGCCGCGGCGACGGCCCGGCCGCGCGCGCGGCGATCGAACAGGACCTGGCCTACTTCGGTCAGTACCTGCTGAACCTCCTGGAGCTGGAGGCCCGGCCACGAAAGCGACACCGTTCCGGCGAGCACGCCTGACGGGAGATAAGCGCCGCTACTGCGGGCGAATGGTGCGCACATTGTCCTTCTTGATCAGGATGGTGTCGCCATTCAGCTGTTCGAACTCGTAGTAGTCATTGTATTTGTCGTAATCCGACTGATCCTTGACCAGGACCTCGCTGCCATCTTGCAAAGTGACCACCGCCTGGTTGGCGCAACCCGCCAGGCTGGTCAGCAGCAATGCAGCGAACAGAGCTTTGAACTTCATAGAATCTCCACACGGGGCAGCGCACTTGCCTACATCCGGAGCGACAAGTGCGGAATTGCCCTTGTGACCGTCGCAATCGAGGGAAATTCCTTAGCGCAGCGGCGCTTTGTCGGAGACGAAGCGCCGACGGCGACGCGCAGGGCCTCCAGGCAGCCTCGCGCGACGTCGGGAAGTCAGCCGCAAAGGCTCGTTGCAGAGCCTTTGCGGCGGTTCAGGCTCAGCTCTCCAGCCAGACGTCGCGAGCCCAAACCCACACCGAATCCCAGCTTTCATCGGTGAGGTCGCCATCGGCCCAGAGCACCACCTCGCCGTCCTCCGCCACGCAGTAGTAGCTGCCGTCGTCCTCGCAAAGCGGGATCAGCTCGCGCGGAACGCCCAGGTCCCAGGCAGTGGCCGCCACTTCGGGCAGATAGGTGTGCGAGTGCGGATCGGTCACGGTCACCGGCTCCAGGCGGCCGTAGACCACATCGCTGACCAGCAGGAGGAATTCGCGGAACTCGGCGGGAATGCCGATCAGCAGCTCTTCCTCGATTTCCACCAGCAGTTCTTCTTCCGGCAGTTCCAGGGGCACCGGAACCGGTTCGTTGAGTTCACGCAGTTTTTCGATGACGTCTTCCACGACAGGCTCTCTCGCAACGGGTGGCGCGCTTTTTATACAGTAGCCGCACCGAGCGCAAGACAAGTGTCGCGGCTGGCCTTCGGCCATGGCGCCGGACGAATGGTCGGTCAACCCGCCAACGGAGATGAAAAAACCCCCGTTCCCTGGCGGAAGCGGGGGGTTCGGCGGCCCCCGAAGGGACCGCAACCACTCGGGATCAGTTCTGCCGGATACCGGCCACCAGCCATGGCTGGTTCTCGCCCTGGGCGCGCTCCATCCGCCAGCTTTCGCTGAAGGCTTCGCCCTGGTCGAAGCGCGAGGTCTTCGACACACCGCTGAAGGTCAGGGTGGCGATGGTCTTGTCGGCCTGGTCGTCGACGCCGTCCAGTTGCACGACCAGGTTGTCGATGTAGGTGGACTGGTAGGCGTCGCCGATCTCGGCGCGCTCCTGCTTCAGCCATTGCAACATCTGCGGGGTGACGAACTCGGCGATCTTGTCCATCTCGTTGGCATCCCAATGCTGCTGCAGGGACATGAAGTGTTCGCGAGCGGCACCGACGAAGCGCTCCTCGTTGAACCAGCTCGGCGCGTTGATCACCGGGCTCGGCGCAGCGGCAGCAGCGGCGGCGCCACCGAAGATCGGCGCCTGGGCCGGCATTTCGCGCTGCATCGGCGCGTGCCCGGCCATCGCAGGCTGGCCCTGGTTCTGCTGGCGCCGGCGAGCGGCGATGAAGCGGAAGGCGATGAAGGCCACCAGGGCGATCAACAGGATGTCGAGCATCTGGATGCCCTCGAAGCCGTCGCCCATGAACATGGAAGCGAGCAGGCCGCCCGCGGCGATACCGGCCAGCGGGCCGAGCCAGCGCGAAGCACCGCTGGCGGCAGCGGCGGGACGAGCGGCGTTGGGGGCGGCAGCAGTGGCGTTCGGCGCAGTGGCCGGCTGCGCCTGGCGGGTCTGGTGGCTGGGTGCCGAGCCGAGGCTCTTGCCGCCGCCGAAGCGCTTGGCATTGGCATCCAGGCTGACGGTCAGCGCCAGGCAGAAGGCGAGGGCGATGCTGAGAACACGCTGCATTGTAGTCTTTCTCTCTTGGGGGAATCGACGCGCGCCATGTTGCGGCGGTACGGGCGACAGGACCAGCCGGATTTTGTTTCGGGCTATTGCTCCCCGGCCGCCGTTTTTTCGCCCGCCGCGTCTGGCTCGCGGGTCGGCGCCAGGGTACACCTTCGTTGCCGGGGACGACAGGCATGCACGCGGATCGGCGCGCGAAGATCCGCCCGGCGACCCGGGAAGCACAACGCAGAGCCTCGCCGAAACGTCTGTTACAGTTTTTTTCAGCCCACCGATCAAGCACTTGCGGATGCTAGTCTGCGGGTCTGCGAGGCCGCCCGGTCGCCGCGTCTGCCGACCCATTCCCCGAGCGAGGACCGCCGCCATGCATGCCGTCGATTTCATCCAGGACCTCGCCGTGATCATGCTGGTGGCGGGTGTGGTCACTATCCTCTTCCACCGCCTGCGCCAACCGGTGGTCCTCGGCTACATCGTCGCCGGCTTCATCATCGGCCCGCACACCCCGCCCTTCGGACTGATCCACGACGAAGACACGATCAAGACCCTGGCCGAACTCGGGGTGATCTTCCTGATGTTCTGCCTCGGCCTGGAGTTCAGCCTGCGCAAGCTCTTCCAGGTCGGCGCCACGGCGTTCATCGCGGCGTTCCTGGAAATCGTCCTGATGATCTGGATCGGCTTCGAGATCGGTCGCTTCTTCGAGTGGAGCACCATGGACTCGCTGTTCCTCGGCGCGATCCTGGCGATCTCCTCCACCACCATCATCGTCAAGGCGCTCGGCGACCTGAAGATGAAGAACGAGCGCTTCGCCCAACTGATCTTCGGCGTGCTGATCGTCGAGGACATCCTCGGCATCGGCATCATCGCCCTGCTGTCGGGAATCGCCGTGAGCGGTTCGGTGGAAACCGGCGAGGTGTTCTCCACGGTCGGCAAGCTCAGCCTGTTCATGATCGTCGCGCTGGTCGTTGGCATCCTCCTGGTGCCACGCCTGCTGGCCTACGTGGCGAAGTTCGAGAGCAACGAGATGCTGCTGGTCACCGTGCTCGGCCTGTGCTTCGGCTTCTGCCTGCTGGTGGTGAAGCTGGAATACAGCATGGTGCTCGGCGCCTTCCTGATCGGCGCGATCATGGCCGAGTCGCGCCAGTTGGTGCAGATCGAACGATTGATCGAGCCGGTCCGTGACATGTTCAGTGCGATCTTCTTCGTCGCCATCGGCCTGCTGATAGACCCGAAGATCCTCGTCGAGTACGCCTGGCCGATCGCCCTGATCACCGTCGCGGTAGTGCTCGGCAAGATGTTCTCCTGCGGCATGGGTGCGTTCATCGCCGGCAACGACGGACGCACTTCGCTGCGGGTCGGCATGGGCCTGTCGCAGATCGGCGAGTTCTCCTTCATCATCGCCGCCCTGGGCATGACTCTGAAAGTCACCAGCGACTTCCTCTACCCGGTGGCGGTAGCGGTCTCGGCCATCACCACCCTGCTCACCCCGTACCTGATCCGCGCCGCCGACCCGCTCTCGCAGCACCTGGCCAACGCCATGCCGCAGCGCATGGCGAGGATCTTCGGCCACTACGGCGACTGGCTGCGCAGCATCCAGCCGCAGGGCGACCGTGCGGTGCTGGCGGCGATGATCCGGCGCATCTTGCTGCAGGTCGGGGTGAACCTGGCGCTGGTGATCGCGATCTTCCTCGCCGGCGGTTATTTCGCCGATACGCTTTCCGCCTGGATGAGCCAGTGGGTCGCCTACGACGGGCTACACAAGGCATTGATCTGGGGCGGCGCGCTGCTGGTCTCGCTGGCCTTCCTGATCGCCGCGTACCGCAAGCTCAAGGCCCTGTCGATGCTGCTGGCCGAACTCGGGGTCAAGCCGGAGAAAGCCGGACGCCATACGGCGCGGGTACGTCGGGTGATCTCCGAGATAATCCCGCTGCTGTCGCTGGCCGGCATGATGGTGCTGCTGGCGGCGCTCAGCTCGAGCATCCTGCCGCCGGGCGAGTTGCTGGTCGTAGTGGTGCTGGTCGCCGGCCTGGTGATCGCAGTGCTCTGGCGCTGGCTGATCCGCGTGCATTCGCGGATGCAGATCGCGCTGATGGAAACCCTCGACCAGGAAAAGGGCAGCCACTGAGAGCCAAGCGATCCCGGCCTGCCGTCGAATCGGCGGATAACCACGCTGCGGTTATTCGCCCTCGCCTGCACCTGGTGTCGCTATCGGACCCTTTGCCCTGAAGGATCGGCGGATTTCCGCTTATCCATACTCCCGGTCGGCGGACTCCCGCTCGGCCAAGACCACCCCGCTCCTCTTCCAACCCAGTCCCCACGCGGCTTTCCCGCGTTGGCACGGCACCTGCTATCGAGCCATCCAATACGTCGCCCTCGCGATGTGCCGGTGTGCTGCGCCCTGATCAGCACATCCAAGACAACAACGAAAAGAGGAAACACGATGGAAAGCGCCAACGCCATTTCCGCGTCTGCCCAGCCCCGCACCACTTCGCAACGCATCAAGTCGATCTTCAGCGGTTCCGTCGGCAACCTGGTCGAGTGGTACGACTGGTACGTCTACGCCGCCTTCTCGCTGTACTTCGCAAAGGCATTCTTCCCCCAGGGCGACATGACCGCCCAACTGCTGAACACCGCAGCTATCTTCGCCGTGGGCTTCCTGATGCGCCCGATCGGTGGCTGGCTGATGGGTATCTATGCCGACCGCAAGGGCCGCAAGGCGGCGTTGCTGGCCTCGGTGCTGCTGATGTGCTTTGGCTCGCTGATCATCGCCCTGACCCCCAGCTATGAAACCATCGGCGTCGCCGCGCCGATCCTGCTGGTGGTCGCGCGCCTGCTCCAGGGCCTGTCGGTCGGCGGCGAATACGGTACCTCCGCCACCTACCTGAGCGAGATGGCGAACAAGGAACAGCGCGGGTTCTTCTCCAGCTTCCAGTACGTGACCCTGATTTCCGGCCAGCTCATCGCCCTGGCGGTGCTGATCGTCCTGCAACAGACCCTGACCGTAGAACAACTGGAAAGCTGGGGCTGGCGCGTACCCTTCTTCATCGGCGCGCTGTGCGCAGTGGTGGCGATGTTCCTGCGTCGCGGCATGGAAGAGACCGAGTCCTTCTCGAAGAAGAAGGAAGAGCCGAAGGAAAGCCTGCTGCGCACCCTGCTGCGCCACCCGAAGGAAGTGCTGACCGTGGTCGGCCTGACCATGGGCGGCACCCTGGCCTTCTACACCTACACCACCTACATGCAGAAGTACCTGGTGAACACGGTAGGCATGAGCAAGACCGATTCGACCATGATCTCGGCTGCCACCCTGTTCCTCTTCATGCTGCTGCAGCCCATCGTCGGCGCCCTCTCCGACAAGATCGGTCGGCGGCCGATCCTGATCGCCTTCGGCGTACTCGGCACCGTCTTCACCTACCCGATCCTCAGCACACTGCACAGCGTCGACAGCTGGTGGGGAGCGTTCTTCCTGATCATGGCGGCGCTGGTGATCGTCAGCGGCTACACCTCGATCAACGCGGTGGTGAAGGCCGAACTGTTCCCCACCGAGATCCGCGCCCTGGGCGTCGGCCTGCCGTATGCCCTGACCGTGTCGATCTTCGGCGGCACCGCCGAATACGTTGCCTTGTGGTTCAAGAGCGTCGGCCTGGAGAGCGGCTTCTACTGGTACGTCACCGCCTGTATCGCCTGCTCGCTGCTGGTCTATGTGTTCATGAAGGACACCCAGAAGCACTCGAAGATCACGACCGATTGATTGAGCCTCGTGCTCATGGCCCCGACACACTCCGGGCCTTTTTATCCACAGGACGGCGACCTTCGGGTCGCCGTCCTGCTTTTTGGCGCGGCAACCGACTCCCCCACACCCGCCGACTGTTGGTCTACGGCACGGCATCCCGACCGGAGCCCTAGGGCGCGCAACGCCGGCGGCGTAATCATCCGGTGTCCCTGCGTTCCACGGCGGATAACCGCAAGCGGTTATTCGCCCTGCGGCTCGTCATTCCGGCGGGGCTGGAACCTTGGCGCGCAAACGCCGATCTCCTCGCGTTCCCACGGTGGAACAGCGCAAGGGGCCTGCCGTCCCCAGGCAGCGAAGCCCCGTCTGCGAGACCTACCGGGAATAAAAAAACCGCGCTCGAAGGCGCGGCTCTTTTCGTTGTCAGAAAACCGCCTCAGCGGCGCTTCTCGATCTTGAAGAAGAACATCTTGGTCGCCTGGCGGGCGACGATCTTGCCACCACTGACACGCGGCTCGAAACGCCACTTGGCCATGGCCTGGCGCACTTCACGGTCGAACATGCGCGACGGCACCGACTCCAGCACCTGGATGTCGTCAATGCGGCCATCGCTGGTGATGGTGAACAGCACCTTCACCCGGCCTTCGATACCCCGGGCCTGGGCCATTCGGGGATAGACCGGAGGATCCATGCGCAACGGCTTGATGTCACTGTCGTTGAGGCTGCCGCTGGGCAGGCCGGCCGGACCTTGCGAGCCGCTGGGCGCGGTCTGCGCGCCGGGCGTGCTCTGCCCGACGGTAGGTGCGGGCGGCGGCGGGGCGGCGCTGGACGGGCTGGGCTGACTGGATGCCTCCGTGCTCGGCTCGGGTTCCGGCTTGGGTTTGGGTTCCGGCTTCGGCTTGGCCTTCGGAATGGCGTTTTCCACCGGTTTGGGCTTGGGTTTCGGCTTGGGCTTGGGTTTTTCCACCGGCTTCGGCTTCGGCGGCTCCGGCTTGGGTTCCTCGATCTTCGGCGGCGTCGGCTCCGGCGCGGCAGCCGGCGGCTGCGGGGTCGGCTCGGCCTTCTTCTCGAGCTGGACGAAATTCACCTGCATGGTCTTCGGCAGTTCGCCGTGGCCAAGGTTGAGTTCGGCCGGGGTCGGCATCACCCACACCAGCGCACCGATGATCGCCACATGCATCGCCACCGCCGCGCCGGAGGACAACCACCAGCGCGACTTGGGCGGCTCGCCGGGGACGTCTTCGGGATCGCTGCCATGGGCGTAGGGGATCAGCACTTCCTCGACCGCCACTTCCTCGTCGCGGCGCGCACCGGAGCAGTCCACCACGCGCAGGTTGGGTTCTCCGCGCTGGGCATTCACGCATGGCAGGGACTCGCTTTCGTCTCCCTGGGCGGGAGCGGTGGGGTGGTCTTCGGCGAGCGCGGCCAGCGAAAAACGGTCAGGCGACCGTGAAGGCTGTGGCGACATGAGGGCGACCTGCGGAGAAGTGAAAGGTAAGGAAGTAGAGTCTTCTGATAATTATTATCATTCAGTCGCGTCCTCAGGGCAACCTTGGCGGATCATTCCGCGACCATCCGACACGCCAGGAACGTCTCTTCGAGCGCCTCTTCATCCGCGCCTGCGGCGAGGATCAGTTCCAGCCGATTATCCCGCCGCCACGAGGACTTGCCCCAGTTATCCACAAACGGCGCGGCATTCGCTGCATACCAACCGTCCGCGCAATGCAGCACCGCCTTGGCCCGCCGCAGTCCGGACAAACGGCTCAGCCAGGCGTCCACTGCGACCCGATCGAAACGCACCGACGGCGCCAGCCGCCAGCCGATGGCCAGTTGGCCGTCCTGCTCGCGCACGGCGCGCAGCGGTCGCTCGGCGGGCAGCACCGTTCCCAACTGAGCAGGCGCGTCCGGCAGGGCCGCCCAGGTCGTCGCGCTACCTTCCCCGGCAACGCTGGTCGGCAGATCGCGCAATGCCAGGTGACCGCGCACGCTCCAGCGCAACGGCAGGACCGGCAGGCGCGCACGCACGGCGCAGCGCTGCGTCGCGTCGAGCGTTTCGGATTTGTTCAGCAGCAACATGCCGGCCGCTTCCAGCGCCTGTTCCTGTGCCTCCGGCAGCGGTTGGCCGGAGGCCAGCGCCGCGGCATCCAGCACCACTACCAGGGGTTGCAGGGCCAGGACGCCGGACCAGGGAGGAGCCTGCAGCTGTTTCCACAGCGCCTGCGGATGTCCCAACCCGGAGGGTTCGATGAACAGCCGGTCCGGCCGTGCCCGACGCAACAAGCGACCGAGCCCCACCTGGAACGGCACGCCATTGACGCAGCAGAGGCACCCGCCCGCCACCTCGCCGATGGCCACGCCGTCGACGTCCGTGGCCAGCAGCGCGGCATCCAGGCCGATCTCGCCGAACTCGTTGACCAGCACCGCCCAGCGCTCGCCCGCCGGCTTCTGCGCCAGCAGCGAGCGGATCAGGCTGGTCTTGCCGGCCCCCAGGGGGCCGCCGATCAGGTGTGTGGGTATCTCTCGAAGCATCTGCGCAACCGGAATGTGAAAGCCTGTGGATCAATGCGGTCCTTGCCTGCGGGGAGCCAGGCCCCGTGCTAGAGTCGCGCCCATCTGCAATGGAGTCCTCGCATGCGTCCGTTCCTGTTCTTCCTGTCCTGCCTGCCGGGCCTGGCCCTGGCCGAAGCCTGCATCGTCCATAGCCAGGCGAAGAATCTCGACGTGAAGGTCTGCCAGCAGAACCGCAGCATCCCGGCCAAGCTGTTCCACGAAGGCTTCTGCCAGCCACAACTGCAGGGCCAGAAGGTCGAGGTGACGTTCGCCGAGGAGTGTCCGACGGGCGCCTTCGGTGTCTGCCGCGACGCCAGGGTACCCAACGCGCCCTATCGGCAGGACATCTTCTACTACGGCATCGCGACCGACGCACGCTACCTGGAGCCGTTCTGCGCCAGCCAGAGCCAAGGTCGCTGGGAAGAGCCTAGCGCCGCGAAAAAGCCCTGAGCGCGTCATCAGCCTGTCACAGCGTCAGGGCTAAATGGGAGTCGGGTACCTCAGCACCCTTCGTCCCCATCCCCAAGGTAGGACGACTTTTTGGTGATAGGCCATCTGCGGATGGCCTTTTTTTATTCCTCGAAAGACACTTGTCCACAGGCTCAGGCAAGCCAGTCCAGGGTCAACAGCAGGCGCGCCAGCCCAGGCTCCGCTCGCGGCGAGCGATGCACCAGCCCGGCACCTTCGTTACCCTCCCAGCGTTCGCCCTTGAGCAGCGCCACGTCGCCCGTGGACAAGCTGTGGATAAGCTGTTCGTCGACAACTTCGGCCTGCGCTCCGCCAAGCAGCCGACGGTCCAGGCCGGACTCGTCCAGCCATTCGCTGGCGGCGCCCTGGTAGGTGGTGACCAGCCGCAGCGGCACGTGGTCGACGTGGAAACGCGGGCACATCGGTTTATCCAGAACGCGCAGGCGCAGGCCGATACGCCGCGCCCCGGTCAGGCAGGAGAAGGCCTCGACCAGCCAGCCCAGGTCGTCGAGGAAATCGGTTTGTCCCGGCAGTTGCTGCGCGTCGAGCAGGCCGTCCAAGACGGGTAGCCGTTCCTCTTCCATCTCCAGCGTCTGGCTCAGCGCCAGTCCCGGCCGGTTGCGCACCAGGGCGGCGGCGAAGTCGCGCAGCGCCGGGCTCAACCGGCGTGTCCAGACCGCCAGGTTGACGCCCTCGCGAAGCACCTCGGCCAGCACCTGGGGGTCGTCATCGAACGCCTGGCACGGCAACGGTTTTTCCTGCGGCAGTGCGCTCATGCGGCGTGCCCCCAGTCCTCGAAGGGGTCGTCCAGGCCCTGCCAGCCGGGGATGCCCAGGTTCATCTCGGCGTCATCCAGCAGGCAGGCGTCCAGGGCTGCGCGCAGGGCCGCGAAGTCCAGGTTCTGACCGATGAAAACCAGCTCCTGGCGACAGTCGCCGACGCCTTCCTCCCAGTGCCGCATGATCGCCCGCAGGCCCTCTTCGTCCTGTGGCCACTGTCCGGTCGGCACGAAGCGCCACCAGCGGCCCGCCAGGCCGTAGCGCATCAGGCCGCCGGCCTGCGACCAGCTGCCGGCCTCGCGGGGCCGGCTGGCGAGCCAGAAGAAGCCCTTGGAGCGCAGCAGCCGCCCCTGCTTCAGCGGATTGTGCAGGAAGGCGTGGAAGCGCGCGGGGTGGAACGGCCGGCGCGCCCGGTAGGCCATGGAGGCGATGCCATATTCCTCGGTTTCCGGCAGGTGCTCGCCGCGCAGTTCCTTCAGCCAGCCCGGCGCGGACGCCGCGCGATCGAAATCGAAGCGACCGGTATCGAGGATCTTCGCCAGCGGCACCTGACCCATCACCATCGGCAGGATCTCCGCCTCGGCATTGAGCTGGCGCAGGATCGCCAGCAGTTCCTCGCGCTGCTCGCTGGAGATCAGGTCGATCTTGCTGACCAGGATCACGTCGGCGAATTCGACCTGGTCGATCAGCAGGTCGGTGATCGAGCGCTGATCCTCCTCACCGAGGGTTTCGCCACGACTGGCCAGGCTGGCGGCCTCCTGGTAGTCGCGGAGAAAATTCATCCCGTCGACCACCGTGACCATGGTATCCAGTCGCGCCACGTCGGACAGGCTGCGGTCCAGCTCGTCGCGGAAGGTGAAGGTCTCGGCCACCGGCATCGGTTCGGAAATCCCGGTGGACTCGATCAGCAGGTAGTCGAAGCGGCCTTCCCGGGCGAGACGGCCGACCTCTTCCAGCAGGTCTTCGCGCAGGGTGCAGCAGATACAGCCGTTGCTCATCTCCACCAGGCGTTCTTCAGCGCGGTTCAGGCTGACATCGCGCTGGACCTCGCTGCCATCGATATTGATTTCGCTCATATCGTTGACGATCACCGCAACCCGTCGGTTCTCGCGGTTCTTCAGCAGATGGTTGAGCAGCGTGCTCTTGCCGGCGCCGAGAAAGCCGGACAGCACGGTGACAGGTAGGCGTTGGTTCACGGTTGGTAACCTCTTCAGTTGTGCCGCACGTGGCGTTCGCGCTTCTCCTGGCGCTCTTTCGCCTCGATGCAGAGGGTGGCGGTGGGACGCAACAGCAGGCGGCGCAGGCCGATCGGCTCGCCGGTTTCCTGGCACCAGCCGTAGTCGCCGCGGGCCAGGCGCTCCAGCGCTTCGTCGATCTTGTCGAGCAGCTTCTTCTCCCGCTCCAGCAGGCGAAGTTGCCATTGCCGCTGTTCCTCGCGGGAAGCCAGGTCGGCCTCGTCGCTGGGGCGTTCGAGATCGCGCAGCTCGCCGAATTCGCCTTCGATGCGCGCCTGAAGTTCCTGGCGCTGACGCAGCAGCAGGTCGCGGAAGAAGTCCTGCTGGGCTTCGTCCATGTAGGCAGCGTCGGGCTGGGCAAGCAGTTCCTGTTCGGTCATGGGCTGAACCTGGGAAATTTAAAACGTTATACTATAACAATTAACACCACAATCGATGGCCCGCCAATCGCCTTCCGGCTACCCTGGGCCCACGTCATCCCGGGATCCACCGATGCGCCGCGTCCTCCGCCTTTACTGCCTGGCCCTCCTGCTGCTCGCTCCGGCGGCACAGGCGCAGGGCTTTCTTCCCGGCACCCGCCCGGCGGAATGCGCCTACCTGCGTACCGTTCTGGCCTGCATGGATCGGCTGGGCAACCACTACAGCGTCGCCACCGGCGGCAACGACACCTGGCTGCGCGGCTACGACGCGGCGAGCGGACGACGCTGGGCCCAGACCAATACGCGCTACGGGCGCCTGACCTTCTTCAGCGGCATCGCCAGCGATGGGGAAATCTGGGTCGGCCTCAGCCGCAACATCGGCTGGACCAGCGTCAGCCGCCTGAGCAGTTCATCGGGCCAGCGCCAACGCCTGACCTGCGGGCGGGTCAGCGGCTGCAGCGAAGGCCCTAGCCGGGAGGCTGCGCGCTGAGCGCCGCCAGGTAGCTGCCGGCGGGAGGGCGTTGCCGGAAGTAGCCCTGCACGCCAGCGAAGATCGCCTCGGCCAGGCGCTGGCGATGGTGTTCGTCCATCAACCGGCGACAATCGCCGCGATTCGAGATGAAGCCGGTCTCCACCAGGATCGAAGGGATGTCCGGCGACTTGAGCACGGCGAAGCCGGCCTGCTCGACACGCTTCTGGTGCAGCGCGGTGACGTCCGACAACTGGCCGAGCACGCTGTGGCCGAGGTCCAGGCTGCTGGCGATGGTCGAACTCAGGGCCATGTCGAGGATCACCCCGGCGAGTACCTTGTCGCGCCCCTGTAGTGGCAGGTTACCGCTGTTGCCGATCAGGTCGGCGCCGTTCTCGCGCTCGGCCATCCAGCGCGCCATGGTCGAGCTGGCGCCATGCTCGGAGAGGGCATATACCGACGCGCCGGAGGCGGTCAGTCGCGGCGCCGCGTCGGCGTGCACCGAGACGAACATGTCGGCGTTGTAGCGCCGGGCCACTTCCGGCCGCTTGCGCAGCGGGACGAACACGTCGCCGTTGCGCACCAGGCGCGCCTTGAAGCCTTTCTCACGGTCGATCCGCCGCGCCAGCAGGCGGGCGATGGCCAGCGCCACGTCCTTTTCGCGCTCGCCCTTGCTACCGACCGCGCCGGGGTCCTTGCCGCCATGGCCGGCATCGACCACCACGAGGATGTCGCGGCCCGTCGAGGGTAGCGGGCGGGCCAGCGCCAGCATCGGCTCGGGGGGTGCCGCCAGCGCCTGTGGATAAAGGTCCAGGACCAGGCGATGGCCCTTTCCCGCCTGCGGTTCCAGGGCGAAGCTGCGCGGCCTGACCGCCTGGCGCAGATCGAGGACGATGCGCGTCCCGCCGCCACCCAGTTGGCCACTGCGTATGGCGCGCACGGGGCCGTCCAGCGGCAGCTCGGAGAGCGTTGCGAGCAATTGCGCGTCGGGCAGGTCGAGGATCAACCGCTCGGGGGCCTGCAGGGAAAAGGTTCGATAACGCGGCGGGCCGTCCAGTTCCAGCACCAGGCGCCAGCTTTCCGAGGAATTCCAGGCCCGGGCCTGGCGGATTCGTACATTGGCGCTGGCGGCCAGGAACGGCTGGAGGGCCAGGCCGGCGAGCAGGCTTTGCAGGAGACGACGGCGCTTCATCGACGAAATACCCGATTGCAAGGGTCGGTATTAGCTAATACGTTATATTATAACATTCAAGCCATTTCCAGGCCTTGCCTGCCCTTCTTCGAGTTCTCCATGAATGCCTTGACGCTTCCCGATATCGCCCGCCAGACCACCACCGCCGATCTTCCCCTGGACTGGGTCGGCATGCAGGGCATCGCCCTCCCCGTGCAGATCGGCGGGCAGAGGGTCGCCGCCGAAGCCGATGCCGGTGTCAGCCTGGACGACCCGCAGGCCCGCGGCATCCATATGTCGCGCCTCTACCTGGCGCTGGCCGAACTGGAACAGGGCGAGCTGGACCTTTCCCGCCTGCGCGCCGTCCTGCAACGCTTCCTCGACAGCCACGCCGGCCTGTCGCGTCGCGCCTACCTGCGCCTGCGCCTCGCGCCACTGCTGCGGCGTCCGGCGCTGGTCAGCCCGCTGAGCGGCTGGAAACGTTATCCACTGGTGCTGGACACGCGCCTGGAAGGCGATGACTTCCAGGCCGAAGTCCATCTCGAGCTGACCTACTCCTCGACCTGCCCCTGTTCGGCGGCACTGGCCCGGCAATTGATCCAGGAGCGCTTCGACCAGGACTTCGCCGGACAGCCACTCGATCATGCCAGCGTGCTTGCGTGGCTCGGCAGCAGCGCCGGCATCGTCGCCACCCCGCACAGCCAGCGCAGCAGCGCCCACCTGCGCATCGGCCTGGCGGAAGACTGCATCGGACTGCCCCTGGAAGAGCTGGCGGATCTCGGCGAAAGCGCCCTCGGCACCGCGGTGCAGACTGCGGTGAAACGCGCCGACGAGCAGGCCTTCGCCCTCGCCAACGGACAGAACCTGATGTTCTGCGAAGACGCGGTGCGTCGGCTGCACCGCGCCCTGCAGGGTTATCCACAGGCGAGCCGGTTCTCCGTACGGGTCGTCCATGCGGAAAGCCTGCATGCCCACGACGCCGTCGCCGAAAGCCACTGGCAGCGAGGTGCCGCATGATCCGCAAGAATCCCTCCGGCGACCTGCCGGTGATCGACGAATCGGCCTATGTGGACAAGACCGCGATCATCTGCGGCAAGGTGATCATCCAGGCCAACGTCTTCGTCGGTCCCTACGCGGTGATCCGTGCCGACGAAGTCGACGCCGACGGCGGCATGCAACCGATCGTGATCGGCGCCAACTCGAACATCCAGGACGGCGTGGTGATCCATTCCAAGTCAGGTGCCGCGGTGACCATCGGCGAGCACAGCTCCATCGCCCACCGCTCCATCGTCCACGGTCCTTGCGAAGTCGGCGACCGGGTCTTCATCGGCTTCAACAGCGTGCTGTTCAACTGCCGGGTCGGCGATGGCTGCGTGGTCCGCCACAACGCGGTGGTCGACGGCTGCGACCTGCCAGCGGGTTTCTACGTACCGTCCACCGAGCGCATCGGTCCGCGCACCGACCTGGCGAGCATGCCGCGGGTCAGCGTTTCCGCCAGCGAGTTCTCGGAAGACGTGGCGCGCACCAACGTCGACCTGGTACGCGGCTACAAGTCGCTGCAGAACGAGTTCTGAACATGCAAAGCCTGCTGATCCGCAATGCCCGGATGGTCAACGAGGGGCAGGTATGCGAAGGCGATCTGCTGGTCCGCCACGGTCGCATCGAACGCATCGCCGGCTGCCTGGAAAACTGCGGCGCCAGCCGGGAGATCGATGCCGCCGGACGCTACCTGCTGCCGGGAATGATCGACGACCAGGTGCACTTCCGCGAGCCGGGTTATCCACAGAAGGGCTCGATCGCCAGCGAATCCCGCGCCGCCGTGGCGGGCGGCATCACCAGTTTCATGGACATGCCCAATACCCGCCCGGCGACGCTGAGCCTCGAAGCGCTGGCGGAAAAGAAGCGCCTCGCCGCCGCCCATAGCGTGGCCAACTACGGTTTCCACTTCGGCGTCAGCCGCGACAACCTCGACACCGTGGCCGCCCTCGATCCACGCGAGGTCGCCGCGGTGAAGGTGTTCATGGGCGCCTCCACCGGCGACATGCTGGTGGACGACCTGCCGACCCTGGAGCGCCTGTTCGCCAGCGTTCCGACCCTGCTGCTGAGCCATTGCGAAGACACGCCGCGGATCGAAGCCAACCTGGCGCGCTGGCGACAACGCTTCGGTGAACGTATTCCGGCAGCCGCCCACCCGCGCATTCGCGACGCCGAGGCTTGCTACCGTTCCACCGCCCTGGCGGTGGAACTGGCGCAACGACATGGCACGCTGCTGCATGTCCTGCACTTATCCACAGCGCGTGAACTGGCCCTGTTCGAGGACAAGCCGCTGTGCCAGAAACGCATCACCGCGGAAGTCTGCGTCCACCATCTGCTGTTCGACGACAGCGACTACGCCCGCCTCGGCCATCTGCTCAAGTGCAACCCGGCGATCAAGAGCCGCGAGGACCGCGACGCCCTGCGCAGGGCGCTGGCCGGCAACCGCCTGGACGTGATCGGCACCGACCACGCGCCGCACGCCTGGGCCGAGAAGCAGCAGGCTTATCCACAGGCGCCGGCCGGCCTGCCACTGGTCCAGCATGCGTTGCCGGCACTCCTGGAGCTGGTCCGCGAAGGCTGGCTGTCGCTGGCCACCCTGGTGGCGAAGACCAGCCACCGGGTCGCCGAACTGTTCGCCATCGCCGATCGCGGTTTCCTCCGCGAAGGTTACTGGGCCGACCTGGTGCTGGTCAGCGAACTGGAGCACCCGGCGCTGGCCAGCGCCATGCCGCTGCTGTCGCGCTGCAACTGGACGCCGTTCCGCCACCGGGCATTCCACCATCGGATCGATACCACCATCGTCTCCGGGCAACTCGCCTGGCACGCGGGACGCCTGTTCGACGATTGCCAGGGACTGCCCCTGCGGTTTTCCCGCTGAAGTCTTGTCCACCAGCCTGCTGTGGATATCCGTTAGCCCACGGCCCTAGCGCAGGGCTTTCACCGCCGCGCCAAGGAAGGCATAGGTCTCCTCCTCGCGATCGTCCATCTCCGGCTTCGGCCAGGCGCTCCAGACCACCGCCACGATCTTCTCCTTGCGGTTGATGTAGAGGTACTGGCCGAAGATGCCCTGGGCTTCGAAGGCCCCGCCGTCATGCTCGGGCAGGGCCTTGGCGCCCACCGGGAAGGTCCACCACTGGTAGCCGTAGCCGAGCGCGTATTCGCCATCGTAGAGCTTGCCCGGGGCCAGGTGGGAAGAAGCCTCGACGCGACTGGCACGATCGACCCAACCTTCGGGGAGGATACGTTCGCCATCGATCACCCCGTCCTCGAGGACGAACTGGCCGAAGCGGCCATAGTCGCGCAGGGTCGCGCTCAAGCCGCTGCTGCCGATCTCTTGCCCGGCCGGCGATTCCAGTTGCCAGAAGCCGTCGCTCTCCATGCCCATCCGCGCCCAGATCCGCTCGGACAGGTAGTCGCTCACCGGAATGCGGGTCGCCGCGTGCAACAGCTCGCTCTGCAGGTGCGACTCGCCGGTGCTGTAGGTGAAGTGGGTACCGGCCGGGTACTGCCGCGGCAGGCTCGCCAGCAGCCGCAGGATGCCACCGGGACGTTCGGCGAGCTGGGCGTCGAACATCTGCCTGCGGTCGGACTTCGGATCGCGATAGGTCTCGTTCCAGCGGACCCCGGAACTCATCTGCAGGACCTGCTCCACCGTCACCCCCTGGTAGGCGGAGCCGGCCAGGCTCGGCAGGTACTTGTCCACAGGCTGGTCGAGAGCCAGCAGGCCCTGCTGCACGGCGGCGCCCACCAGGGTCGAGGAGATCGACTTGACCACCGAGAACGAGGTCCAGCGCGTGCGTGCGTCGTTGCCCAGGCCGTAGCGCTCCAGGGCGACCTTGCCATCCTTGAGGACCAACACCCCGCCAACGCGGTTGCGCCGCATGAAATCGTCGACGCCGTATTCCTCGCCGCCGATCCGGTAGCGCGGCGCGATGGCCACACCCGCCGGCAGCGGACGGACCTTGGTCCCCTTGTGGATAACCCGGGTCGGATAGACCTTGTCCATGTTCCGGTAGGTGTCCGGCTGGTATTCCGGGATCAGTTCATAGAGATCGGCGGCACGGCCGATCCGCGGGTTTTCCACAGCCGCGTCGGCGCCGGCCGAGCCGCTTGCCGAGACGAACAGTGCCAGCAGGGCCGGCCGGAAGACTGATATACAGCTACGCATGGACGTTTTCCTTATGACCGGAAGCAGCTCCGGCTTCGTCGTTTTTATGGATGTGGACTGGCGTCTCAGGGTTATCCACAGGACGTTCAGTCGCTCGGGTCCCGTATCGGACACGCCCAGAGTTCGACCGCCGGGCGCTCAGGGTCCGGCGGCCCGATCCAGCGCGCCAGCGCATCGCAGCGCCCCTGACGGCAGATCCGGTAGTCGCCGGCCTCCGGTGTGCGCCCCAGCCGCAACGGTTGCAGCGGCGGCACCCCACGGTGGTAATGCCAGGCGCCGTCACGCAGCACGGCGCCCTCGGGAATCTCCATCCCCGCCCCGCTGCCCCGCACCCGGGCCTCTTCCAGCAGCAGGCCGCGCTCACTCAGGCGATAGTCTTCTTCCCAGAGCACCTTCTCGACCGTGTGTTGCCAGGCCAGGGTGAACGACTGCAGCGGCAGCGTCGCCCAGACGCTGCCGGCCATGCCCAGACACAGCGCGATCACGCCACCGCCTCGCGCGCACGCTGGCGCCAGAGGTGCCAGCCGATCACCAGCGCGCCGAGGACGAAGCCCAGCTCGTCGCTGATCGGCAAGGCCAGGACCAGGCTGGCCCCGGCGGCGAACGCCACCAGGCGCTCCCACCAGGCCAGCGGCCCCTGCAGGTAGCCGATGGAAGCCATGCCCCACAGGCCGATGGCCAGCACCGCCTTGCAGGTGACATAGAGCGTCGCCCCCCAACCGCCTTCCTGCAGCATCAGCGCCGGGGAATACACCGCCATGAACGGCACCACGAAACCCGCCAGGGCGATGCGCACCGCCCAGAAGCTGATCTTCAATCCCCTTTCCTTGGCGATCGGCGCGGCCGCGAAACAGGCCAGCGCCACCGGAGGGGTGAGGTCGGCGAGGATGCCGAAGTAGAAGACGAACATGTGCGAGACGATCAGCGGCACCCCCAGTTCCAGCAGCGCCGGCGCGGCGATGGAGCTGGTGATGATGTAGTTGGGGATGGTCGGGATGCCCATTCCCAGGACCAGGCAGGTGACCATGGTCAGGACCAGCGACAGTAGCAGGTTCTCCCGTCCCAGGTCGAGCACGTAGCTGGCGAAGGTGGTGGCGATGCCGGTCAGCGAAATCACCCCGATGATGACTCCCACCAGGGTGCAGGCGATGCCCACCGGGATCGCATGTCGCGCACCTTCGGCGAGGGCGCGGACGCAGATGCGCAGGGTTTCCCGGCCGCCACGGACGAACCAGCAGGCCAGGGCCAGGGCCGCGATCACGACGAAGATCACCCCGATGCCGAGGCGGAAGAACCCCGCGCAGAGCAGCCCCAGCGCCACCCAGAAGGCGATGCGCAGGCCGAGCGAGGACACCCGCAGGATGATCGCCGAACCGAGGATGACGATGGCGGTCAGCGCCAGGCCGATGGTTCCGGAGAACAGCGGCGTGCGCCCGGAGAACAGCAGCGCGATCAGCACCAGCAACGGAATCAGCAGGAACCAGCGCTCGCGGACGGCACCCCAGGCGCTCGGACACTGATCGCGCGGCAGGCCCTTTAGATCGGCCCGGCGGGCCTCGAGGTGGACCATCCAGTACACCGAGCCGAAATACAGCAGGGCCGGGATCAGCGCCGCCTTGGCGATCTCCACGTAGGGGACGTTGATGGTCTCGGCCATGATGAACGCCACCGCCCCCATCACCGGCGGCATCAGTTGGCTGCCCATGCTCGCGGTCGCCTCGACGCCGCCGGCGAACGCCGGCTTGTAGCCGAAACGCTTCATCAGCGGGATGGTGAACTGTCCGGTGGTGACCACGTTGGCCACGCCGGAGCCGGTGATGGTGCCCATCAGCGCCGAGGAGAATACCGAGACCTTGGCCGGCCCGCCGACCCGGTGACCGAACAGGCCCATGGCGAAATCGGTGAACAGGCGGATCATGCCGGCCTGCTCGAGGAAGGCGCCGAACAGGATGAACAGATAGATGTAGGTGGCCGATACGTAGGTCGGCGTGCCGTAGAGACCTTCGGTACCGAACGACAGCTGGTTGACGATCTGGTCGAAGCCGTAGCCGCGGTGGGCCAGGTCGCCCGGCAGGTGTTCGCCGAACAGGCCATAGGCAAGAAACAGCGCGCAGATGATCGGCAAGGCGATGCCCATCACCCGTCGCGCCGCCTCGAAGACCAGAACGATCAGCACCACGCCGACGACCATGTCGGCCTGGGTCAGCTCTCCGGAGCGCTGGATCAGGTCGCCCTCGAAAACCCACTGGTAGACCGCCGTGCCCAGGCCGGCCATGCCCAGCAACCAGGCCAGCGGCTGCCAGGGGCGACCTATGCCGAAGGCGGGATAGCTGATGTACACCACCAGCAACAGCAGTCCGACGTGCATTGCCCGCAGGACCTGGGTGGAAATCAGGGGAAAGGCCGCGGTGACGACCTGGAACACGGAAAAGGCCAGGGCCACGGCGAACAACGCGCGCGGCCAGTTTTCCGCCTCAAGATGCAGCCCGTTCTGATGATCGCTCATGCATCGACTCCCTACAGCCGGAAACGCGGGGAACCCGGTCCGCCGCACGGACCGGGGCTACGGAGAAACGGGCCTCACTCGGGCAGTACGCCCTTCTCCTTGTAGAAGCGCTCGGCGCCGGGATGCAGCGGAATCGGCAGGTTCTTCGCCGCCTTGTCCAGGGCGATGTCCTTGGCGGCAGCATGGGCGGTGACCAGGCGCGGCAGGTTGTCGAACATCAGCTTGGTCATCTGGTAGGCCAGCTCGTCGCTGACCCCGGAGTGGCTGACCAGGATATTGTCGATCGCCACCGTCGGCACGTCCTGCTCCTGGCCGTCGTAGGTGCCGGCGGGAATGCTCGCGGCGTGATAGGCCGGGCTGTCGATCTTCGCCACCACGTCCGCCGGGATCGCGACGAAGGTGATCGGCATGGTCGAGGCCAGGTCGCGGATGGCCGCCATGCCCAGGCCGGAGGATTGCAGCGTAGCGTCGAGCTGGCGGTTCTTGATCAGCTCCACCGACTCGGCGTAGGGCAGGTACTCCACCTTGCCCATGTCCTCGTAGCTCAGGCCGGCGGCCTTGAAGATCGCCCGGGCGTTCAGCTCGGTACCGCTCTTGGGCGCGCCCACCGAAATGCGCTTGCCTTTCAGGTCGGCCAGGGTCTTGATGCCCGAGGCTTGGCTGGCCACTACCTGGATATAGTTCGGATAGGTATTGCCGATAGCCCGCAGCTTCTTCAACGGCGCCTTGAAGCCGGCGTCGGCGACCCCGTTCCAGGCGTCGGCGACCGAGTCGCCCAGCGCCAGCGCCAGTTCTCCACGCCCGGCCTGCAACAGGTTGAGGTTCTCGACCGAAGCCTTGGTGGCCTGCACCGAGGTTTTCGCGCCCTGGATATCGTGCCCGTAGATCTGCGAGAGGCCGACCCCTATGGGGTAATAGACCCCGCTGGTGCCGCCGGTGAGGATATTGATGAAGGTCGGCGCGGCAAAGACCGCGGTACTGAAGGTCACCGTTGCGGCAAGCGTGAAAAGACCGAAGCGTCTGCTCAGCGACATGGGAAGTCTCCTGTTCTTATCGTTGTTGTCGCGCTGTCGCGGAAGCGTCCCGGCTTCCTTCGACCGCGCAGGACTTCGTGCAGACTAGACCGCCCCGCCACGCAGGACAATCAGCAAGGACCGATTGCGCGACCGGCTCCGCAAGGGAGCCGGTCGCCGGCGTTCAGGCGTACAGGTCGCGCCGCGACCAGGGCAGCTCGTGGGAGCCATCCTCGTGGGGGCGAATGGCGAGGATCTGGTGCAGGTTGATCCAGCCGCGCTTGAAGCCGTAGGCGCATCCGGCCAGGTACAGCCGCCAGATCCGCAGGGTTTCCTCGGGCACCAGGCGAGCCGCCTCCTTCAGCCTGGCTTCCAGGTTGGCGCTCCAGAAATCCAGGGTCCGGGCGTAGTGCAGACGCAGGCTTTCCACGTCGACTACTTCCAGCCCGGCTTCGCTCATCCGCGCCACCGCCAGCGACAGGTGCGGCAGCTCGCCGTGGGGAAACACGTAGCGATCGATGAAGTCGCCGGCCCCCTTGCCAACCGGGCGGCCGTCGGTGTAGCGCGAGGTGATGCCGTGGTTCATCACCAGGCCGCCGGGACGCACCGCATCGTACAGTTGCTGGAAGTACAGCCCCAGGTTGGCGTGCCCGACGTGCTCGAACATGCCGACGCTGACCACCTTGTCGAAGCGGCCATCGCGCGGCAGGTCGCGGTAATCCAGCAGCTTGAGGGTGACTCGGTCCTCCAGGCCTTCGGCCTTGACTCGCTCCCGGCCGAGCGCCAGCTGCTCCTTGCTCAATGTGATGCCGGTGACCTCGACGCCGAACTCGCGAGCGGCCAGGCGCGCCAGCCCCCCCCAACCGCAACCGACATCGAGCAGCTTCTCGCCCGGCTGCAAACGCAGCTTGCGGCACAGGTGACGGAGCTTGGCCAGTTGCGCGGTGGCGAGGTCTTCCTTGCCGGTCTCGAAATAAGCGCAGGAATAGACCATTTCCGGATCCAGCCAGAGCTGGTAGAAGTCGTTGGACAGGTCGTAGTGGTAATGGATGGCTTCGGCGTCGGTGTCCTTGTCATGGCTTTCGCGAACCGGCGGCGCGCCGCCATCGGGTTCGCCGAGCGCTTCGCTGAGGGCATCGCCGATACCGATGACCTGGCTGATCGGTCCTTCGATGTCGAGACGCTTCTCGACGTAGGCCTTGCCCAGCGCATCGAGGCTGGGATGGGTGATCTCGGTTAGCAGCGAGGGGTCGCGAATGACCATGGTTACCTGTGGATCCGGCCCCAGATCGAACGCCTGAGCATCGCCGATGCGGATCCGCAACGGCAGTTGCAGGGACAGCAACTCAGAGGGGAGCTGTGCAATCATGCCAAACCTCCTGGTCACAAGACGGGAACACTATAGTCCAGTACCTGATAGAGTTTTGCTATCGACTACTTAGCCTCCTATCTATCGATGCAAAACCCCTGAGCACTCCGATTCAGGTTAGCAGCCAGTCTGCCCATGGATAGTTGACAGTTCTGATATACAAACTTTCCCTTGCTGCAATAACGGAATGACGCATACACCCTGTCAAAGGAAGCGGAAGCGACATAAGGAATGCCGATGAACGAGACCGTATCCCTCGAAACACGCGAAGTACGCTTTCTCTCCGTGTTCGACTTCGACGGTACCCTGACATACCGAGACAGCTTCGTGCCCTTCCTGCGTTTCGCCTTCGGCAACCGGGTGTTCGTCCGCCGCATGCTGCGCATGGCAGGACCCAGCCTGGCCTATCTCTGCCGGCGTATCGACCGCGACGACCTGAAGGCGCGCCTGATCGCCACCTTCCTCACCGATGTGCCCGTACATGTGCTGGAAGAGCGGGCGCTGGCCTACCAGAACCGCTTCTGGGAAACACTGATGCGTCCCCACGCATTGACCGCGGTGGCCGACCAGGTCAGCAGCGGCAGCACCGTGACCATCTGTTCCGCCTCCCCTTCGCTGCTACTCAGGCCGTTCGCCGAGAAGCTCGGCGTGCACCTGATCGCCACCGAGCTGGAAGTGGTAGACGGCGTACTGACCGGCAGGATCGTCGGCCGCAACTGCCGGCGCGACGAGAAAGTCTGCCGCCTGGAGCGGCACTACGGTCCGCTGACCCAATACTCCCTGCGCGCCTGGGGCGACTCGCGCGGCGATACGGAACTGCTGGCGGCGGCGCTGGAGCGCTTCTGGAAACCGTTCCGCTGACCGGTTCGCCTCAAGGCACCGTAACCCACTTGAAACGGGACTGCTGGTAGCGCTCCCCCTTCGGAGCCGAAGAAAGCTGGCTGGCCTGAAACCATCGCCTGCGAAAAAGCCGATGCCCGCAGAAAAATAGCCTTTCGCCATCAACCGATGGCCAAAACCAGATCGACGTTTGGTCGGAACCGGCAAGAGGAATCTGGTCTGCCGGAAACCTCTTCGGTCATCTCGAAGCGGCAGTCAGCGAAAAAGAAAATTCTCGGTCTGGCTTGGACTTAGGGCTATTGGTGGCTATTTGCCCTATAGGGCTTCCGGCAATATCCGGAAATCTGGATTTCTTCTCCGCCCATTAAAATTAATAGTTGTTCGATATTCTACAGCGCTTACCCTCACAACGCCCAGAAGTTGCGAAAACCAATTTACGCAAATAATTCGAACAATTCATTATTTCTGGAATTAGCCAATGAACCTGATAGCGGAAGATTTCAGCACACGAAGCCTTCTAGCGGGTGAGCGGTATAAAGCGAAGATCGCTTTCGTTTCACCACACACCAGGCGTAACAGTTTTGAGGACGAGCCAAAGTGCTTTCTGGGCGTCAGCCTGGAAAATAGAAATTTCACTCCCAACCGCTTCCATTCCATGGTCGAGTGGGCGGCTCGGCGCTTTGAGAAATGCAGTATTTTGATAGGCGACCATATTCACCGGATTACCTTGCAGTCCACGCGGGACATGCCCGAGGAAGATGCCCGCCGCGAGGCCGTCAGACTGGGCGACGCGTTCATGGAGGAAAGCCGGCTCATCGTCGATGCCTACCGACACGCCACGGACTTCGAGTACATAACCTGTTCGGAGATCCAGGCCAGTACAGAATGCAAGGATTTCTATACAAGTTTGCGTAACTATTTCCTGGAGCACTCTGGATTCCGAGATTCGGTGGAAAAGTTTGGAAGAAACTACCACCGGCATAATTGGGAGAAGTTGAGTGAAGAACAGCAGAGGCATCGCCTCGACTTTTCCTCGCGATATTTTCTCGAAGAGTTTTCCGTATTCGCCTGCCTAGTAAGAAAAGGCTTCAAAGTCATGGCCTATCCCGGTGCTTTCAGTACGTTGGCAGAAATAGCAGCGGGTGACTTTCCAGGAATGCTCGATGAATTGCAGAAACTTACCGTGGTTTCCCTGCAATTGAAAAGGAGATAGGAATGAGTTCCTCTCCCAAGCCGGTGGCCTGGCAATTGAACCGAGGTTCGATCTACCAGGATGTCTACGAGAAGAGAATCGATAAACGTCCTGTAGATACCCTGGCAAAACTGCAAGAGGCCTATCTGGAGGACGAGCATCTGGTCTTCCCCTCCGAACAAACCCGCGTGGCGGCGTTGAGAGATGGCGTTTTCCTGTTGCGAATACCGGACGATTTCCAGGTCCGCGACTGCGACCTGTTCGCCAGCAATTTCTTCAAGGGCCCGGCCATCGCCCCCTACGGTGCATTTCGCGAACTCACAGCGGAAACCTTCGACGATCCCCTGCTGGGTTTTCATGAACGAATCAACCAGATCGAGCAATTCCTGCTGGAACGACGCTTCTGGAAAACCCACTACCCAGAGGAAATCCTCCAGGCCGGCGAACAGCTGACCGCTTACAGTCGGCAGTTGCTGCGTGCCATCCTGTCGCTCACCGACATCGATCCGGAATTCTGGAGCCTGGCTACCGGCGGTGCCTCGGACGCCCAGGGTTCCTACCATTTAACCTTCAATCACTATCGCCCGCGCTTCGCGGGTGTCGGGCTGGCTTCCCACAAGGACGATGGGTTCCTGACGCTGTTACGCACCACCGAACCGGGGCTGGAAGTCAACCGCAATGATCGCTGGGAGGCGCTGGAGCCCTCACCCGATCATTTCGTGGTCAACTTTGGTCTCTCCATGGAAGTGCTTACTCGCGGCTCCTCCACACCCGTCAGGGCCATCATGCACAGGGTCAGGCATCAGACCCACGACCGCTGCAGCTTCGCTCATTTCACCTCCAGTCACTGCACTCCCGGCACCGAGGCAGGCATCTACAGCTATGCAACGGGAGAGGGACTCAGGAGAGTCTGCAGTTCGCGCGACATCATCGACGCGAACGACGAGGAGATCTACCAGGGTACGGTCATCAGGGAGACGGACAATCCATGAGCGGGCTTCCCCAGTTCCATCCCTGCAAGGCCTATCTGGATGATTCCAGGCACCTGGTCTTCAGCCAGGCGGATGGCTTTGCGCGGGCGCTACGCGACGGCTTCTTCGCCCTGCGTATTCCAGAAGAACTGGATCTCGCACCAGGTATCCGCTTCGCCCAAGAGTTCTACCAACCTGCCGTGGAAGAGCCCCATGCAGACGCCCGTTACCGGGGTTTCAGGAACCTTCCCGACATCTATTTCGACCGGGAGAACTTCCAGACCGAACATATCCTTGCCGACGCCAGACAACGCCAGGCGTCGTTTCCAGACGAAGTGAACCGACTGTGCGAACGGATGCACGAGATCGCCCGGCTCATCCTGCGTGAGATCCTCGGCAGCCTCGGCGTAGCGCCACGGTTGTGGCCCGACGTCACCGGCGGGACCAGCGAAGGGAAGGGCGTCACCTGGTTCGCCGTCAGCCACTACCGACCCGAGCGCAACATGCAGGGCGCTCCAGCGCACAAGGACACCGGCTTCGTCACCGTCTTGTACTGCGACCAGCCAGGCCTGCAGGCGCGACTCGAGGAAGGATGGGTCGAGGTCCCCCCCATGGAAGGGCATTTCCTGATCAATTTCGGGGGCAGCCTGGAACTTCTCACCGCCAGGTTGCCAATCCCGGCCGCCGCGGTTCTCCACCAGGTCCGACAGAGTTCATCGACGGTGGAGCGGGGCGATCGCTACTCCTTCGCGGCATTCCTCAATCCACCTGCGACCGGCGCGCTCTACAGCCTCACCGCCGACGGCCAGCGCGCCGAGCCGGTCATTCCGGTAGAGACCTTCCTTCGCGAATTCAACGAGCAGACCTGGAAGGACAGCTATACCGATTTCGGCATCGCCGAAGGGCCTGGGGCCGCCGCCCCAGCCGACGACCACGCAAACCGGTACCTGCGCCCATGAACAGCAAAGAGAATAGCGCGCCCTTCCCCGGCCTCATCGCCCATCATTCCGGCTCTTGTCCGGCTACCGGACACGCCGAGGCTTTCCACCATGCCACGGTGTGCCAGGGCCTGGACGCCTCCACCTACTTCGCCCGTTCCGGCATCGCGGAACTGGCGGAGAACAACGAAGGACTCTGTACCTTCTGGCTCGGAGACGACCTGGCGCTCTACCAGACGACCAACGCGCCCCTCGTCGACGACGAGGATCTGGCGCCCTCGATCAATGCGAACGCCGAGCTCTTCGGTTCCTTCCTCGGTTCCCTGCCCGCGCAGGACGAGCGACGCAAGGCCAAGCGCGCCGTGGTCGAACGCGTGCTCGGCAGCAACCGGTTCGTTACCAGTCTGGACCCGCATGTACGCGAAATGGCCCAACACTACCTGCGAGAGGTGGCAGGTCGCTCGCTGCCCTTGCAGGACTTCTGCCTGCACATGGTAGCGCGCATCGACAGCGGGTTGCCCGGCGTCCTGGATTTTCATCAGAAGCCCCTGACCCACTACCTGCAAAGCACCGAATACGGAGTGATCGCCAGGGACTTCTTCGAGATCGCCTCGGAGGTCATCAGCAAGATGAATCCGGAATCGATCGAGAACGCCGACATGATCGTCGAGATGACGCGCGACATGCTGGATTCGAACTACGAATCGATTGTCCGGGCTCCTCCAACGAACATGATCCTCGCCCAGTTCGACTGCTTCTCCCGGCCCTTCACACGCGAAACCATACGAGCGCTGGATGCCGCATCACTCAAGGAACTGGGTACGATCATCGTCGCGACCTATGACACCACGGCCCTCAGTCTGCTCTGGACGCTCACCTACCTGGAGGACAATCCAGCCGAGAAAGAACGTCTGCTGGGTGTAGTAGACAACCCGGAACAAGCGCTGGACGAGGCCTACCTACTGGTGCTTGAAGCGATCCGCCTGGGTGGCAGCAACCCCACTGCATTGTGGCGCCGGACCAACCGGCCGATACGCATCCGCCATCGCGGCACCGAGGTTACGATTCCCGCCAATACGATGCTCTGGCTCGATCGACGGCGGGCCAATCGCGACGCGTCGCTGTTCCCCCACGCCGAGCGGTTCGATACGGACAACATCCGGCAGCTCATCCGCAACCAGACCAGCCACGGCCAGGCCGTGTCGCTGCTGGCCAGGAACCGCTACGAAATCAACTCCTTCAACATGGTCAACACCCATAGAAGCCCGCGCAAATGCCCAGGCCGCCTGTTCTCCGTCAGGGAACAGGCGCTGATCCTGACGGAGCTGTACCGCCTCTACAAGGTCTGCGTGACAGAAGCCGACTCCACGCTGGCACCTCACAGTTCCATGCCGCGGCCCCGACGTTCGGGAAACATCATCCTCACTGCCAGGGCCGCCGCCCTGTGAACCTGTACGTCATGGAGAACGCTTGATGAGCAATATCCTTCCATCCGCCCGGATGCTCGACGGCATGCTGCACTTCAAGGAAGAAGACGGTTTCAGTCGCGCGCGCAAGCTAGGTGCCTTCCACCTCGAGCACCCACGGGGCTGGGACTTTTCGGCCGGCATCGCCCTGGCCCAGAGCTATTATCTGGAACCCGAGGTAGACGCCGACAACGCCTTCCGGGGGTTCCATCGCAAGGATCTCGGCAAGTCCCTGCTGGGCTATTCCCGCACAGGTGCCGACCAGGACGAACTGCTGCAGATCGAATGCGGCCTGTGGCGGGAATATCTTCCCGCCCCCGCCGCCGACCTGCTTTGGGCAATGAACGACCTGAACCGCAGTGTTCTCTCGCAACTGTTCGCGCTGGTCGGCATCGAGGAAAGACATTTCGACCTGATAGCCGGCGGCATGTCTTCCAACCAGGCGCTGCAGTACTGCATCTTCAATCATTTCCGCGCTGACAGCGCCCACCCGGTGGGTCTCACCGCCCACAAGGACAGCGGTTTTACCACCCTGCTCTACACCACGGAGCCTGGGCTGGAGTCGCTGGAAAATGGCTCCTGGATTCCTTTCGATCCCATGCCCGGCCATTTCACCCTGGTACTTGGACACTCCTTCGAACTCCTAACCGAGAAGTCCGCCACCCCTGTCCAGGCCAGCTATCACCGCGTCCGCAGAATGGAACCGCAAGAGCGAAAAGCGGACAGGTTCACCTTCGGTTCCTACATCGGTCCGCGCTGGGACCAGGACCTGTACCAGATCAGCGGCGAGACCGTTAAGCCGGTGCAATCCTTCCTCGAGTTTCAGAAACGCAAAGCCGCGGAAATGGGTTACGAATTCCATCCCAAGGTGGAGACGGCTCATCGCTGAGCCCATACATCCTTCGCAGGAGGCGCCAGTGAACACGAAACCGAAAACCGCCAGCTCTCCGACGCTACGCGCTCCGGTCAACCTTCCGGCAATGCCACTGGAGAGCCAGGTCCACCAATACCCACCCATCGAGATGGCGCGATCGCGCCTGCTGGAAAGCAGACTCGTCTTCGATCATCCAGACGGCTTCGAACAGGCGCGCAGGCACGGCTTCTTCCTGCTGGAAGTTCCAGCTCGGATGGACTTCTGCCCTGGCGACCTATTCGTCCGCAATTGCTTCCTTCCCCGAGCAGAGGGCGCCTTGTCCACCTATACGGGGTTCAAGGAATGCCAGATACCAGGGGCCTACCAAGGCTATTTCGACAGGGAGCACGATCAGTGGGAGAACGTCTACATCGAACGAGGCAACTGGTCTCTTATACCTGAGGCCGTGGCTGCACTGGGCGTACAAATGGCGGAGCTGGGTATTGGCGTCCTGCGCGCGGTGCTCGCGGAGCTAGACATCCCCCGCGCGGAATGGGCACGCCTGACCAGCGGCCTGTCCGAAGGACAGGGCCACCAGATGTTCGGCTTCAATCATTTCCGCGCCAGCAAGCCGATCCGTGGTTCCAAGTTCCATCGAGACTCGGGCTGGGTCACCGTCCTGCGCTCCACCGAACCCGGACTGATCGCCTATATCGACGGCCAGCTCCGCTCGATCAACCCACTGCCTGGCCATCTCATCATCAACTTCGGCAGTTCCATGGAAGTGCTTTCCGAACACCTGTCGAGAAAGGTCCACGCTAATGTCCACGGGGTAGCCCGCACCGAGCGCGCGAGCCCGGACGAACGCTACTCCTATGTCGTTTTCCTGGATAGCGATCTGGGCGGCGACATCTACCGATACGGTCCGGCCGGAGCCCAGAAGGTACAGACGGTCCTCGAATTCGCCGAACAGGAGGTCAGCCGGACCTACAACGACGACATCCTCCTCTGACCCCATGCCAGAGGAGTTCACCCAACCGGTCCCGGGGATGACAAACGATGAACCCAAACGCCACCTATGCTCTGGCTTCGGCCGAACTGATCGACGGAAAGCTACGCTTCGACAGCAGCGATGGCTTCGCCCGCGCCATCGCCGACGGGTTCTTCTTCGTCAAGTCACCGAGCCTGGACCTGGCAGCCGGCGATACCTTCGCCCGCAACTTCTACCTGCCTCGCCAGGAGGGCCTCGGCGCGCCCTACCAGGGTTTCTCGCAGTGGACCGAAGATCGGCTGGCGCGCCGGGAAGGATATTTCTCCCGCGACGTCGACCAGGTCGAGCAGTTCTTCCTCGAGAGCCGATTCTGGCAGACAGTGTTCCCAGGCCCTTTGCTGCGGCAGGCCGAACGGATGCGGAGTTTCAGTCTCGAGGTGCTGCGGGCCGTACTCGCGGAACTGGACCTGCCGGTAGAGCTGTGGGACGAGGCCACGGGACGCTGCCTCTCCATGCAAGGCACCTATCACCTGACCTTTAACCATTTCCGCAGCCACGTCCGGGCCCGCGGGCTGAATGTGCACAAGGACTCGGGTTGGGTGACCATCCTGCGCTCGCTGGAGCCTGGACTTGAGGTTCTTCGCGAGGGAGACTGGCTGCCGGTCTCGCCCCGTCCCGGCGAATTCATCGTCAACTTCGGCTGCGCGATGGAGATACTGACCCGTCACTCGGCCACTCCTGTCGCCGCCGTCGCTCACCGAGTGCAGGAACAATTGCCAGGCCAAGCCGATCGCTTCTCCTATGCCCTGTTCGTGGATAGCAGCCTGGACCCACGGACATGCCCTGGCCTGTTTCGCTATCTTCCAGGCCACGGCCTGGTGCTGGAAGCAGATTTCGAAATGTTCCTCAACGAAATTCTGCACAATACTTACCAAGAGAATACCCAGGGTCTATATTGACCCTCCTCCCCGCAGTACCTGCATTCCCCGGAGAGCCGCCGCAAAGTCGGCTTTCCTTCCCCAGTCCTCGGCAGATCAACTCATCCCTGACCCTGGCGCCGGCTCCACGAGCCGGCGCCCCCTTGGCGTTCGTCCGCTCATTCAGCCAAAGAGAACATCATGAACCAGAAAATTTCCCCGCCTTCACAGAAGCTCGACGGCCTGTTCCTGCTGGCCCTGTCGATGGCCGTATTCTTCGTCGGCGTGACCGAGTTCATGCTGTCCTCCATGCTCGGGCCGCTGGCGCAGGCGTTCCACACCACTACCAGCGGCGCCGCCTGGCTGATCTCCAGCTACGCGTTCTCCTATGCGATCGCCGCGCCGTTGCTGGGCTACTTCTCCGACCGCATGCAACGCAGGAAGCTGCTGCTGCTCGCCCTGGTCCTCTTCGCGGTCGATACTCTGGCCATCGTCATCGCCCCGACCCTGGAAATTGCCGTCGTCCTGCGGGTGATCGGGGGCATCGCCTCGGCAATCATCATCCCGACCACCTTCGCCCTGGTCGCGGAGGTGGTCGCCCCGCAAAGACAGGCCGGTGCCATGGGCCAGGTGATGCTCGGCATGACCCTCGGCATTGCCGCCGGCCCGGCACTGGCCGGCCTCCTCTCGGACTTCTTCGGCTGGGCGGCGCCCTTCCTGATGGTCTCGTGCGGTTGCGTGCTGGTCTTCCTGATGGCACGCCAGCGCCTTCCCGTGCAAGCCGTGGCACCGCGCGCCGAGGGCCATGCGCTGGGCTGGTGCAGGCAATGGAGCATCCTCAGGCCACTGATCGCCAAGGGTGCCTGGAACGGCACCGGGGTCGCCGGCCTGCTTCTCTCGGGAGAGGTGCTGCGCCAGCGCTACGGCTTCAGCACCGCGCAGATAGGCGTCAGCATCGCCGCCTTCGGCGTGGGCCTGGCCGTGGGCAACCTCGCCGCGGGTTACCTGCGACGTTATCTGAAGCGCGACGAAGACATGCTCCTGCTGGTGCTGGCGCTCCTGGTGCTATCGATGTCGACCTTCATGCTCCTGCCGCTACCGTTGCCCGTGGCGCTCTGCTGCCTGGGCGCCTGGGGCGCCGCGCTGGGCCTGGGCGCGCCGGCGGGCACGGTGGTACTCGCCTCGCGCTCCGGGCCGGACAAGGGCATGGTGCTGTCGTTCGCCGAGACGTTCAACAACATCGCCATTCTCGCCAGCGTGCCCCTGGCTGTGCGACTGCTGGAGCTGAAGGGGCCGCCCGCCACCCTGTGGGTATTGGGCATCGGCCTGGGGATCGGCGCCTGGCTCACCGTGCTGGACTGGTTCGCCAGCCGCAGGAGCGACGAGACGCTGCCGTTGCGCGATTGACGGCGAGCGCCGGGGCCGCATGCCTGCCCCGGCTTCTCGGGCACGCGGCCGGCGTTACTCGACGGTGACCGACTTGGCCAGGTTGCGCGGCTGGTCGACGTCGGTGCCCTTGAGCACGGCGACATGGTACGAGAGCAATTGCAACGGGATGGTGTAGAGGATCGGCGAGAGCACGTCGCCGATGTGCGGCATGCCCACCACATGGGTGCCCTCGCCAGCCTCGATGCCCGCGCCTTCGTCGGCGAACACCACCAGTTCGCCGCCGCGGGCGCGGACTTCCTGCAGGTTCGACTTGAGCTTCTCCACCAGCTCGTTGTTCGGCGCCACGGTAACCACCGGCATGTCGCTGTCCACCAGCGCCAGCGGGCCATGCTTGAGTTCGCCGGCCGGGTAGGCTTCGGCATGGATATAGGAAATTTCCTTGAGCTTCAGCGCGCCTTCCAGGGCCACCGGGAACTGCGCGCCACGGCCGAGGAACAGGGTGTGGTGCTTCTCAGCGAACAGCTCGGAAACCTTCTCCACCGTCCGGTTCATCGCCAGCGCCTCGCCCAGCCGGGTCGGCAGGCGACGCAGTTCGTCCACCAGCTCGGCTTCGACGCCATCGGCCAGGCGCTTCTGCACCTGGCCGATGCCCAGGGTCAGCAGCAGCAGGGCGACCAACTGGGTGGTGAAGGCCTTGGTCGAGGCCACGCCGATTTCCGGGCCGGCCTGGGTCAGCAGGGTCAGGTCGGATTCGCGCACCAGCGAACTGGTGGCAACGTTGCAGATCGCCACGCTGGAGAGGAAGCCCAGCTCCTTGGCGTTGCGCAGGGCAGCCAGGGTGTCGGCGGTCTCACCGGACTGGGAGATGGTGACGAACAGGCAATCCGGCTGCACCGCGACCTTGCGGTAGCGGAACTCGCTGGCGACCTCCACCTGGCAGGGAATCCCGGTCAGGCTTTCCAGCCAGTAACGGGAGACCATGCCGGCGTGGTAACTGGTGCCGCAGGCGACGATCTGCACGTTGCGGACCTTGGCGAACAGCTCCGCCGCCTGCGGGCCGAAGCTTTCCACCATTACCTGGTTCTGCCCGAGGCGGCCTTCCAGGGTGCGCTGCACGACGCTGGGCTGCTCGTGGATTTCCTTGAGCATGAAGTGCCGGTACTCGCCCTTGTCGGCGGCTTCGGCGCCTTCGTGGTACTGCACGGTCTCGCGCTGCACGTCGTTGCCCTGGACATCCCACAGGCGCACGCTGTCGCGACGGATCTCGGCGATATCGCCTTCTTCCAGGTAGATGAAGCGGTCGGTCACCTGGCGCAGCGCCAGTTGGTCGGAAGCGAGGAAGTTCTCGCCAAGCCCGAGGCCGATTACCAGCGGGCTGCCGCTGCGAGCGGCGACGATGCGGTCCGGCTGCGCCGCGCTGATCACTGCCAGCCCATAGGCCCCGTGCAATTCCTTGACCGCGTCCTTCAGCGCCAGGGTCAGGTCGCCGATGGACTGCAGCTTGTGGTGCAGCAGGTGGACGATGACCTCGGTGTCGGTCTGCGAGGTGAACACGTAGCC
This sequence comes from Pseudomonas sp. TZ252, assembly GCF_056110345.1. NCBI lineage: Bacteria > Pseudomonadati > Pseudomonadota > Gammaproteobacteria > Pseudomonadales > Pseudomonadaceae > Pseudomonas > Pseudomonas sp. TZ252. The sequence goes on from NZ_CM148566.1 coordinate 2,436,369, forward strand.
CAGGCCCTTGAGCCGCTCACGGAGAGGTTCGTGGTTCTCGATGATGCCGTTGTGCACCACCGCCAGTTCGTCGCTGGAGAAATGCGGGTGGGCGTTGCCTTCGGTTGGCGCGCCGTGGGTCGCCCAGCGGGTATGGGCGATGCCCAGGCGGCCGAGCAGCGGCGTACTGGCCAGGCCTTCCTCCAGGCTGGCGACCTTGCCGACCCGGCGGCAGCGCTGCAGCCTGCCTTCGTTATCGAAGACCGCCACGCCGGCGCTGTCGTAGCCGCGATACTCGAGGCGCTTGAGGCCTTCGATGAGGATGGGGGTGATGTTGCGCTCGGCGATCGCGCCTACGATTCCACACATGGGGTCTTTCTCCTTTCAGGCCTCGACCGGGGCGCAGATCAGCGTGACGCCCCGGGCGGTTATCTGTTCGCGCGCGGAAGGATCCAGGCGCTCGTCGGTAATCAGGGTATGGATGCTGCTCCAGGGCAACTCCTGGTTGGGAATGCGCCGACCGACCTTGTCGGCCTCGGCCATGACGATCACCTCGCGGGCGACCTCGGCCATCACCCGGCTCAGGCCCAGCAATTCGTTGAACGTGGTCGTCCCGCGTTCGAGATCGATGCCGTCGGCACCGATGAATAGTTGGTCGAAGTCATAGGAACGCAGCACCTGCTCGGCAACCTGTCCCTGGAACGACTCGGAATGCGGATCCCAGGTCCCCCCGGTCATCAGCAGCACCGGCTCGTGCTCCAGTTCGCGCAGGGCGTTGACCACGTTCAGCGAGTTGGTCATCACCACCAGGCCCGGCTTGTGCCCGAGTTCGGGGATCATCGCCGCGGTGGTGCTGCCACTGTCGATGATGATCCGCGCATGCTCGCGGATGCGCGCCGCGGCGGCGCGACCGATAGCCTGCTTGTAGGGCGAGACGGGCTGCGCAGCTTCACCGATCAGTTCCTGCGGCATCGGCACCGCACCGCCGTAGCGACGCAACAGCAGGCCGTGGCTTTCCATGGCGGCGAGGTCCTTGCGGATGGTCACTTCCGAGGTGGAAAAGCGCTTGGCGAGTGCGTCCACGCTGACCTCGCCCTGCTCGGAAAGCAGCGCGAGGATGGCATGGCGACGTTGCGGCGTATTACGTTTCGAGATCACTTAAGTTTCGTTTCGAAAGAAAAGTGTGCGAATCAAAACTTATCCGGCGCTTCCCGTCAATGACTTTTCATCGGCTCGGCAGCACCGTATCGGGATCGAGATAGAACATTTTCTTCCAACCCTGGGTGTTGTCGTCGGCCAGCCAGGGATAGGGCAGCAAGGTGATGATCGCGTAGTGCAGGTGGGCCGGCTTGCCGCGCGCGTTGCCGGTGGTGCCGACCGTACCCAGGCGGGAACCGGCAAGGACCGGCTGGCCCGGATAGGCGTCGAGGCTATCGAGATGGGCGTAGTAATGCAGGCGCCACTTGGGCGCCAGCACCAGGACGACCTTGCCGCCGAGAGCGATCTCCCCGCGATAGAGCACCAGGCCGTAGCTGGCGGAGCGTACGGGGGTGCCGCTGCGGGCGAAGATGTCGATGCCCTTGTGCACTCCGGAGCGCCCCCAGGGCTCGAACCAGAAGGTTCGCGGATTCCAGTCGCGGGCACTGGCGCCTTCGACGGGTATCCGCGGCCATTCGGGCAGCACCGCCCAGGCTATGAGCAGCCCCAGCACGATCCGTTTCGCAGGCTTCGGCATCCGTGCCGCTCCGTTACTTCTTGATTTTTTCCGGGCGCTTCCAGTTTTCCAGGTTCTTCTGCCGGGCGCGGCCGAAGGCCAGGTTCTTCGCCGGAACCTCATGGGTGATGGTGGAGCCGGCCGCGGTCGTCGCGCCATCGCCGATCTTCAGCGGCGCCACCAGCGAGTTGTTCGAGCCGATGAACACATCGTCGCCCAGCTCGGTGCGGAACTTGTTCGCGCCATCGTAGTTGCAGGTGATGGTGCCGGCGCCGATGTTGCAGTTGGCGCCCAACTCGGCATCGCCCAGGTAGCTCAGGTGGCCGGCCTTGCTGCCCTCGCCCAGGCGGGCATTCTTCAGTTCGACGAAGTTGCCGACATGGGCCCGAGCGCCGAGCACGCTGCCCGGACGCAGGCGGGCGAACGGACCGGCATCGCTACCCTCGCCCAGCTCCGCGCCTTCCAGGTGGCTGTTGGCCTTGATCACCGCGCCACGCCGCAGGACGCTGTCGCGAATCACGCAGTTCGGTCCGATGCGCACGTCGTCCTCGATCACCACGCGGCCTTCCAGCACCACATTGACGTCGATCAGCACGTCGCGGCCGACCGAGATTTCGCCACGGACATCCAGGCGCTGCGGATCGAGCAGGGTCACGCCCTGGCGCATCAGCTCCTCTGCGCGCAGGCGCTGGTAGTGACGCTCCAGCTGGGCCTGTTGCATGCGGTCATTGACGCCCTGCACTTCCATCGCGTCCAGCGGTTGGGCGCTGGCCACCACCAGGCCGTCGCCGACCGCCATGGCGATCACGTCGGTCAGGTAGTACTCGCCCTGGGCGTTGTCGTTGGACAGGCGGCCGAGCCAGTCGGCAAGGCGCTTGCCCGGCACCGCGAGGATGCCGGTGTTGATCTCGCCGATCTGGCGCTGCGCCGGGGTCGCGTCCTTGTGCTCGACGATGGCCTGCACCGCGCCCTGGTCGTCACGGACGATGCGGCCGTAGCCGGTGGGGTCGAGCATGTCGACGGTGAGCAACGACAACTGGTCCGGGGTGACTTGCGCCAGCAGGCGCTGCAAGGTGTCCAGCTGGATCAGCGGCACGTCGCCGTAGAGGATCAGCACCTGGTCTGCACTGAGGAACGGCAGGGCCTGGGCCACCGCATGGCCCGTACCGAGCTGTTCGGCCTGGAGCACGAAATTCAGGTCGTCGGCGGCCATCCGCTCACGCACCAGATCCGCGCCGTGGCCGATCACCACGTGGATCCGTTCCGGCTGCAACTGGCGCGCGCAGTCGATGACGTGGCCGAGCATCGGCTTGCCGGCAATGGGATGGAGGACCTTGGGCAGGGCCGAACGCATGCGGGTGCCCTGGCCGGCGGCGAGAATCACGATTTCAAGGGACATGGACTGGACTACCGTTCCTGGTGGTCACAGGCAAAACCTGTGAGTGAAGATGCAAAACGAAAAAAGGGTAGCCCACAGGCTACCCTTTTCCCTGACACCGCTAGAAGTACCGGCTGGAAATCAGCCGCCGAACTTCTTGCGCAGTTGCTGGACGGTGCGCAGCTGGGCTGCGGCTTCGGCCAGACGCGCGGCAGCGGCGCTGTAGTCGAACTCGGCGCCCTTGCCCTGCAGCGCCTTTTCGGCAGCCTTCAGGGCTTCCTGGGCGGCCGCTTCGTCGAGGTCGCCGGCACGAACCACGGTGTCGGCGAGGACCTTGACCATGTTCGGCTGGACTTCGAGGAAACCGCCGGAGATGTAGTACACCTCCTGCTCGCCGCCCTGCTTGACCAGGCGGATGGGGCCCGGTTTCAGGTCGGTGATCAGCGGCGCGTGGCCCGGGGCGATACCCAGGTCACCCAGAGCGCCGTGCGCGATAACCATCTCGACCAGGCCGGAGAAGATCTCCGCCTCGGCGCTGACGATGTCGCAATGGACTGTTATGGCCATACGCTTGCCTCACATGAGCGCCCGTCGCCGGGCGCACAGGATTACAGTTTTTTGGCTTTCTCGACCGCTTCTTCGATACCGCCGACCATGTAGAACGCCTGCTCCGGCAGGTGATCGTAGTCGCCGTTGAGAATGCCCTTGAAGCCAGCGATGGTGTCCTTCAGGGAAACGTACTTGCCCGGCGAGCCGGTGAAGACTTCCGCTACGAAGAACGGCTGGGACAGGAAGCGCTGGATCTTACGAGCGCGCGCCACCAGCAGCTTGTCGGCTTCGGACAGTTCGTCCATGCCCAGGATCGCGATGATGTCCTTCAGCTCCTTGTAGCGCTGCAGAACATACTGGACGCCGCGAGCGGTGTCGTAGTGATCCTGGCCGATCACCAGCGGATCGAGCTGGCGAGAGGTGGAGTCCAACGGGTCGACCGCAGGGTAGATACCCAGCGAGGCGATGTCACGGGACAGTACGACGGTCGCGTCCAGGTGGGCGAAGGTGGTCGCCGGGGACGGGTCGGTGAGGTCGTCCGCGGGAACGTATACGGCCTGGATCGAGGTGATCGAGCCTTTCTTGGTGGAGGTGATGCGCTCCTGCAGAACGCCCATCTCTTCGGCCAGGGTCGGCTGATAACCCACCGCGGACGGCATACGGCCCAGCAGTGCGGACACTTCGGTACCGGCGAGGGTGTAACGGTAGATGTTGTCGATGAACAACAGAACGTCACGGCCTTCGTCACGGAACTTCTCGGCCATGGTCAGGCCGGTCAGTGCGACGCGCAGACGGTTGCCCGGCGGCTCGTTCATCTGGCCGTATACCAGGGCTACCTTGTCCAGTACGTTGGAGTCCTTCATCTCGTGGTAGAAGTCGTTACCCTCACGAGTACGCTCGCCCACACCCGCGAACACGGAATAACCGCTGTGCTCGATGGCGATGTTACGGATCAGTTCCATCATGTTGACGGTCTTGCCCACGCCGGCGCCGCCGAACAGGCCTACCTTGCCGCCCTTGGCGAACGGGCAGACCAGGTCGATCACCTTGATGCCGGTTTCCAGCAGCTCGTTGCCGCCAGCCTGGTCGGCATAGGACGGAGCTTCGCGGTGGATGCCCCAGCGCTCTTCTTCGCCGATGGGACCGGCTTCGTCGATCGGGTTGCCCAGTACGTCCATGATCCGGCCCAGGGTCGCTTTACCGACCGGCACGGAGATGGCAGCACCAGTGCTGTCCACGTTCAGGCCACGCTTGAGGCCTTCGGTGGAACCCATCGCAATGGAACGAACCACGCCGTCGCCCAGCTGCTGCTGGACTTCCAGGGTGGTTTCAACGCCCTGAACCTTCAGGGCTTCATAGATGCTCGGCACGGCATCGCGCGGGAATTCCACGTCGATCACGGCGCCGATGATTTGAACGATACGTCCGCTACTCATGTCTGGTTCCTCTGAATTTTGAACCTGTTCTTACACCGCGGCAGCGCCGCCGACGATTTCCGAGATTTCCTGGGTGATCGCCGCCTGACGCGCCTTGTTGTAGATCAGCTGCAAATCGCTGATCAGCTCGCCGGCGTTGTCGGTAGCGTTCTTCATTGCAATCATCCGGGCCGCCTGCTCACAGGCGTTGTTCTCAACCACGGCCTGGTACACCTGGGATTCCACGTAACGCACCAGCAGCCCGTCGAGGAGCGACTTGGCGTCGGGTTCGTAGAGATAGTCCCAGTGGTGCTTCAGCTCCTGATCGTCATCGGCCACCAGCGGAATCAGCTGTTCCACGGTCGGCTTCTGGGTCATGGTGTTGACGAACTTGTTGGAGACCACGAACAGGCGATCGATACGGCCTTCGAGGTATGCGTCGAGCATCACCTTGACACTGCCGATCAGGTCGTTGATCGAAGGCTCTTCGCCGAGGTGGCTGATAGCTGCCACGACGTTGCCGCCGAAACTGCGGAAGAACGAAGCGCCCTTGCTACCGATCACGCAAAGGTCGATTTCCGCCCCTTGCTCGCGGTAGCCGCTCATGTCCTTGACGAGGGACTTGAACAGGTTGATGTTCAGACCGCCGCACAGACCACGGTCACTGCTCACCACGATGTAGCCGACGCGCTTGACTTCACGCTCGACCATGAACGGGTGACGGTATTCCGGGTTGGCGTTGGCCAGATGGCCGATCACCTGGCGAATACGCTCCGCGTAGGGACGGCCGGCCGCCATGCGCATTTGTGCCTTGCGCATCTTGCTCACCGCCACTTTTTCCATGGCATTGGTGATCTTTTGCGTGCTTTTGATGCTCGCAATCTTGCTGCGAATCTCTTTTGCGCCTGCCATTTGACACCTATCGGGTTAGCAGGCGGGAGCCTCGCGGCTCCCGCTGCGGCTTACCAGGTTTGGGTGGCCTTGAACTTCTCGATGCCGGCCTTGATGCCCGCGTCGATTTCGTCGTTGAAGTCACCTTTCTCGTTGATCTTCGCCAGCAGAGCGGCATGCTCGCGCTGGAAGTAGGAGATCAACGCCTGCTCGAAGCTACCGACCTTGGCGATTTCGACGTCCTGCAGGAAGCCACGCTCGGCGGCATACAGGGACAGCGACATCTCGGCGATCGACATCGGCGCGTACTGCTTCTGCTTCATCAGCTCGGTAACGCGCTGACCATGCTCCAGCTGCTTGCGGGTCGCTTCGTCCAGGTCCGAGGCGAACTGGGCGAAGGCGGCCAGTTCACGGTACTGGGCCAGAGCGGTACGGATGCCGCCGGACAGCTTCTTGATGATCTTGGTCTGGGCCGCGCCACCTACGCGGGATACCGAGATACCGGCGTTGACGGCCGGACGGATACCCGAGTTGAACATGGCGGATTCCAGGAAGATCTGGCCGTCGGTGATCGAGATCACGTTGGTCGGAACGAACGCGGAAACGTCGCCGGCCTGGGTCTCGATGATCGGCAGCGCGGTCAGCGAGCCAGTCTTGCCGGTCACGGCGCCGTTGGTGAACTTCTCGACATACTCTTCGGAAACGCGGGAAGCGCGCTCCAGCAGACGGCTGTGGAGATAGAACACGTCGCCCGGGTAGGCTTCGCGGCCCGGCGGACGGCGCAGCAGCAGGGAGATCTGGCGATAAGCCACGGCCTGCTTGGACAGGTCGTCGTAGACGATCAGGGCGTCTTCACCGCGATCACGGAAGTATTCGCCCATGGTGCAACCGGAGTACGGCGCCAGGTATTGCAGGGCGGCGGACTCGGAAGCGCTGGCGGCGACCACGATGGTGTTGGCCAGGGCACCGTTCTCTTCCAGCTTGCGTACGACGTTGGCGATAGTGGACTGCTTCTGGCCGATGGCCACGTAGACGCACTTAATGCCGCTGTCTTTCTGGTTGATGATGGCGTCGACCGCGAGGGCGGTCTTGCCGATCTGGCGGTCGCCGATGATCAGCTCGCGCTGGCCACGGCCTACCGGGATCATGGCGTCGACCGACTTGTAGCCGGTCTGTACCGGCTGGTCTACCGACTTACGCCAGATCACGCCCGGAGCGACCTTCTCGACCGCGTCGGTGGCCTTGGCGTCGATCGGACCCTTGCCGTCGATCGGATTGCCCAGTGCGTCGACTACGCGACCCAGCAGTTCCGGACCGACCGGAACCTCCAGGATGCGCCCGGTGCACTTGGCGTTCATGCCTTCGGCGAGGCCCTGGTATTCACCCAGGACCACGGCACCCACGGAATCCTGCTCCAGGTTCAGCGCCATACCGTAGACGCCGCCCGGGAACTCGATCATCTCGCCGTACATGACGTCGGCCAGACCGTAGATGCGCACGATACCGTCGGACACGCTGACGATGGTGCCTTCGTTTCGTGCTTGGGAGGCGACGTCGAGTTTCTCGATGCGCCCCTTGATGATTTCACTAATTTCGGAAGGATTGAGTTGCTGCATGCCGCTGCCCCTTCAAACTCAAGATTTCAACGCTTCGGCCAGTTTCGCGAGCTTGCCGCGCACCGAGCCATCGATTACCAAGTCACCGGCGCGAATGATCACGCCGCCGATCAGGCTCGCGTCTTCCGACGCATGTAGCCGCACTTCGCGACTGAGCCGGGCGCTGAGAGCCTTGGCGAGTTTGTCCTGCTGTTCTTTGCTCAAGGTGAAGGCACTGGTGACTTCTACCTCGACCGACTTTTCCTGCTCGGCCTTCAACTGCTCGTACATCTCAGCGATGGTCGGCAGCAGTTCGAGCCGCTTGTTCTCAGCCACAGTCCGGACGAAGTTCTGGGCTGGTGCATTCAGCTTGTCGCCGCACACATCGATCAGGCTCTGGGCCTTGGCCGAAGAGGTCAGCTGAGGCTCTTTGAGCAGCTGGCGCACGGTGTCGTCCTGCGACACTGCGGCCAGCACACCCAGCGCAGCCGACCAATCGGCCAGTTGCTGATGAGCCTGGGCGTACTCGAAAGCCGCCTTTGCGTAGGGACGAGCCAACGTGGTCAGTTCTGCCATAGCGCCCTCGCTTAGATCTCGGCTGCCAGTTTGGAAACCAGCTGCTCGTGCGCGTTTGCGTCGATCGAAGCACCCAGGATCTTCTCTGCGCCGGTGACGGCCAGGGCACCCACTTGGGCACGCAGGGCGTCCTTGACGCTGTTCAGTTCCTGTTCGATTTCCGCTTGGGCCTGGGCCTTCAGGCGTTCGCCTTCGGTACGGGCCTGGTCGCGGGCTTCATCGACGATCTGGTTAGCGCGTTTCTTCGCCTGTTCGACGATTTCGGCTGCCTGAGCCTTGGCTTCGCGCAGTTGCTGGCCCGCTTTCTCATGAGCCAGCTCCAGATCACGAGCCGCGCGGTTGGCAGCGTCCAGGCCGTCAGCGATCTTCTTCTGACGCTCTTGCAGAGCCGCGATGACCGGAGGCCACACGAACTTCATGCAGAACAGCACAAAGATGAAGAACGCAACGGACTGGCCAATCAGGGTTGCATTAATGTTCACGCCAACACCTCGCTCGTTCGTTGTCCGTCAAACACTCAAATCGAATGATTCGAGTGATTAGCCGGCGATTTGACCAACGAAGGGATTCGCGAAGGTGAAGAACAGGGCGATACCCACACCGATCATGGTCACGGCGTCCAGCAGGCCGGCGACGATGAACATTTTCACCTGCAGCATCGGAACCATTTCAGGCTGACGAGCTGCGCCTTCCAGGAACTTGCCACCCAGCAGACCGAAACCGATGGCGGTACCCAGGGCACCCAGGCCAATCAGCAGAGCAACGGCGATAGCAGTCAGTCCAACTACAGTTTCCATTTTTCCTCCCGACTTTTTGTCGTGTTGGTTAAAGGTTGAAGCGAATCGATTAATGGTTGTCTTCGTGCGCCATCGACAGGTAGACGATGGTCAGCATCATGAAGATGAAGGCCTGCAGGGTGATGATCAGGATGTGGAACACAGCCCACGCCCAGTTCAGGGCTACGCCCAGGGCACTCAGCAGGAACATTCCGCTACCGAACATGACGGCGATCAGAATGAAGATCAGTTCGCCGGCATACATGTTGCCGAACAGACGCAGCGCCAGCGAAACCGGCTTGGCGATCAGGGTCACGAACTCGAGCAGGAAGTTCACCGGAATCAGCAGGATCTGAACGACGATGTTCTTGCTGCTGAAGGGGTGCAGGGTCAGTTCACCGAGGAAGCCGCCGATGCCCTTGACCTTGATGCTGTAAAAGACGATCAGGGCGAACACCGAGATCGACAGGCCGAGGGTGGCGTTCGGGTCGGTGGTGGCCACCGCGCGGAAGAACAGGTGCTCGTCGCCGGTGATCTTCGCGGCCAGCATCGGCAGGTAGTCCACCGGTACCAGGTCGATCAGGTTGAGCAGGAAGATCCAGACGAACACGGTCAGGGCCAGGGGCGCGATCAACGGGTTACGCCCGTGGAAGGTGTCCTTGACGCTGGTGTCGACGAACTCGACCATCACCTCGACGAAGTTCTGCAGTCCACCCGGCTGGCCGCTGGTGGCCTTCTTGGCCGCCAGGCGGAAGATGAACAGGAACACCACGCCGAGCAGTACCGACCAGCCCAGGGTGTCTACGTGGAATGCCCAGAAGCCCATTTCCTTGGCTTGCTCGGCGGTGTGGGCGAACCCCCAATCACCATTAGGCAGACGCCCGAAGGTCAGGTTCTGCAAGTGGTGCTGGATGTAACCCGAAGCGGTTTCTGCTGCCATGTTTGCCTCAATCGCTCTAAGGTCTTGTAAATGTTTTTCCCATCAGCAGGGGTGCGCACCAGCTGACCATCAGGGTCAGCAGATAGACACCGAACAGAGCCGGCGCCATCAGTGGCTTCACGCCTGCGAACGTCAGTGCGAAGAGCACCGCCGTCAGAATCAGTTTCCCGGCTTCGCCCGCATAGAAAGAGCGAACGATTTCCCGGGCAGCCCGCGCTCCGCTGAAACGGAACGCCTTGTAGGCGAAATAACAATTCGGCAACCAGGCGATCATCCCTCCCAGCAGTCCGGAATATCCGGCTACCGGTCCCCAAGAAATCCACAGGGAGATCGCAGCAACAAGCACTACTACCAGTTGGACGAGCAGCAATCTGAATGCCGGCAGGCGACTTGGCATGCGGGACTCCATCGCGCTCTCAGTCTTCTGGTGTCGGCACTGCCAAATCAACGACTTGGCATAAAAAGTGCCCACAAAATAGCGCGCAGAGTATAGGGGGGGAGTCCCCCCTGTTCAACTGGCTGGTAGTGATTTCCGACTACCCGCTACAACCCAAAGTGTGTCAACGGATGTGGGCGAGAACGCCCTGCAGTTCATCCAGGGAGCTGTAGCGGATGACCAACTGTCCCTTGCCCTTCTGACCATGCCGGATCTGCACCGAAGCGCCCAGGCGCTCGGCCAGGCGCTGTTCCAGGCGGGCAATGTCCGGGTCGCTCTTGACCGGTCCCGCAGGCTTGTCCGGGGCATGCGTCCACTGCCGAACCAGGGCTTCGGTCTGACGTACGGTCAGCCCGTGTGCGACAACATGTCGCGCCCCTTCCACCTGCCGTTCCGCCGGCAGACCGAGGAGCGCACGGGCATGGCCCATTTCCAGGTCGCCATGGGAAAGCAGGGTCTTGATCTCTTCCGGCAGGCCGATCAGGCGCAGCAGGTTGGTGATGGTCGCGCGCGACTTGCCGACCGCTTCCGCGACCTGCTGCTGGGTCAGCTGGAACTCCTGCTGCAGGCGTTGCAGGGCAGCGGCTTCCTCGATCGGGTTGAGGTCCTCGCGCTGGATGTTCTCGATCAGCGCCATGGCGATGGCCGCTTCGTCCGGCACGTCGCGCACCAGCGCCGGGATCTTTTCCAGTCCCGCCTGCTGGCTGGCCCGCCAGCGCCGCTCGCCGGCGATGATCTCGTAGCGGCCATTGGCGATCGGCCGCACCACGATGGGCTGCATCACCCCCTGGGCCTTGATCGACTGCGCCAGTTCCTCCAGGGCTTGAGGGTCCATGTCGCGACGTGGCTGGTACTTGCCGCGCTGCATCAGGTCGAGGGGGATCTGCTGCAACTCGCGGCGGTCGGCCTGTACGGCTTCTTCCTGCAGTTTGGCGGGACTCGAGCCGCCCAGCAGGGCATCGAGCCCGCGTCCCAGTCCACGTTTCTTGGCTGCCATGCGGGTTCCTTATGCGGTTGCGGCGCGGCCTTTGGCGCGCTGGCGGCGGACCAGCTCGCCGGCCAGCGCCAGGTAGGCGATGGCGCCGCGGGATTGCTTGTCGTAAACCAGCGCCGGCATGCCGAAGCTCGGGGCCTCGGCCAGGCGCACGTTACGCGGGATGACGGTGCTGTAGAGGGTGTCGCCGAAATGCTCCTGCAACTGCGCGGAGACATCGTTGGTCAGGCTGATGCGCGGGTCGTACATGGTCCGCAGCAGGCCCTCGATCTTCAGCGTCGGATTGAGCAACTGGCCGATGCGCTGGATGCTGTTCATCAGGTCGGTCAGTCCCTCCAGCGCGTAGTACTCGCACTGCATGGGAATGATCACGCCGTCCGCGGCGGTCAGCGCATTGACGGTGAGCATCGACAGCGACGGCGGGCAGTCGATGAGGATGTAGTCGTAGTTCTCGCGGATCGGCGCCAGCGCGTTGCGCAGGCGGTTTTCCTTCATGTCCATTTCCAGCAGCACCACTTCCGCGGCGGTGAGGTCGCGGTTGGCCGGCAGCAACTGGTAGCCGCCGTGTTCGGAGAACTGCATGGCCTCGGCGAGGTTGCATTCGCCGGTGAGCACGTCGTAGATGGAGTGCTCCAGGTTGTGCTTGTCGATGCCGCTGCCGGTGGTGGCGTTGCCCTGGGGATCCAGGTCCAGCAGGAGGACGCGGCGCTTGGTCGCCACGAGGGAGGCCGCGAGGTTGATACAGGTCGTGGTCTTGCCGACACCGCCTTTCTGGTTGGCGATCGCGAATACCTTAGCCATGGTTATCCCTGTTCCCCCCTCATGCTGTGCGCCGCAGTATCAGCAGATGCCGCTGACCTTGGCAACCGGGTACCGCCAGCGCGTGCTCGGCTTCGACCCGGAAATCCTCCGGGAGTGCCGCCAGCTCTTCGTTCGGATGCACACCCTTCATCGCCAGCCAGCGGGTTTCCTGGCCACCTAGGTGGCGGGTCCAGCTGGCGAAGTCCTCCAGGCTGCTGAAAGCGCGGGAAACGATGCCATCGAAGGGGCTCTCGGGACGGAAGGCTTCCACCCGGCTGTGCACGACTTCGAGGTTGGCCAGCTTCAGTTCGAGCTTCACCTGGGTCAGGAAGCGAGTCTTCTTGCCGTTGCTGTCGAGCAGGGTCAGGCGCTTTTCCGGGAACAGGATGGCCAGCGGGACGCCGGGCATGCCACCGCCACTGCCGACATCCAGCCAGTTATCCCCAGCCTCGGCATAAGGCACGATGCTCAGGCTGTCGAGCAGGTGGCGCGAAACCATCTCGTCCGGGTCGCGTACGGCGGTCAGGTTGTAGGCCTTGTTCCATTTGATCAGCAGGGCCAGGTAGGCCAGCAGCTGGCGTTGCTTGTCGGCGTCAAGGGCGACGCCGAGCTCGTCAGCACCACGCGCGAGTTCGTCGGCATGGTGTTGGGTTACCGCAGACATCAAGCGCTCTGCTCCAGTTGGCGGCCAGAGGCACGCTTCTTCAGGTGGATCAACAACAGCGAAATCGCAGCCGGCGTGACGCCGGGGATCCGCGAAGCCTGTCCGAGGGTTTCCGGACGGGCCTGGTTCAGCTTGTTCTGGATTTCCTTCGACAGGCCGGAAATCCCCAGGTAATCGATATCCACAGGCAGGCGGGTATCTTCGCTGGCGCGCAGCCGGGCGATTTCCTCCTGCTGGCGGTCGATGTAGCCGGCGTACTTGGTGCGAATCTCCACCTGCTCGGCCACCTGGGGGTTATCCACAGCGTCGCCGGTGATCTCCACCAGGCCGGCGTAATCGATCTCGGGGCGGCTCAGCAGGTTGAGCAGGTTGTATTCATGGGTCAGCGGCGTACCGAAGCGCTCGGCGATGGCGTCGCCCTGCGGGGTATTCGGCCGCACCCAGGTGCTCTTCAGCCGCTGTTCCTCGCGTTCGATACCTTCGCGCTTGGCTTCGAAGGCAGCCCAGCGCCGATCGTCGACAAGGCCCAGCTCGCGTCCCTTCTCGGTGAGACGCAGGTCGGCGTTGTCCTCGCGGAGGATCAGGCGGTATTCCGCCCGCGAGGTGAACATGCGGTACGGCTCCTGGGTGCCGAGCGTGATCAGGTCGTCCACCAGCACGCCGATGTAGGCCTCGTCGCGGCGCGGGCACCAGCTGTCCTTGCCTTGCGAGCGCAACGCAGCATTGGCGCCGGCCAGCAGGCCCTGGGCGCCAGCTTCCTCGTAGCCGGTGGTGCCGTTGATCTGGCCGGCGAAGAACAGGCCGCCGATGACCTTGGTCTCCAGGCTGTACCTGAGATCGCGGGGATCGAAGAAGTCGTACTCGATCGCATAGCCCGGCCGCACGATGTGGGCGTTTTCCATGCCACGGATGGAACGCACGATCTGCAGTTGCACGTCGAATGGCAGGGACGTGGAAATGCCGTTGGGATACAGCTCGTGGGTCGTCAGGCCTTCCGGCTCGAGGAAGACCTGGTGGCTTTCCTTGTCGGCGAAGCGATGGATCTTGTCTTCGATCGAAGGGCAGTAGCGCGGGCCGATGCCTTCGATCACACCGGAATACATCGGCGAACGATCGAGATTGGCGGCGATGATCTCGTGGGTCCGGGCGTTGGTATGGGTGATCCAGCAACTGACCTGCTCGGGATGCTGTTCCTTCGAACCGAGGAAGGACATCACCGGGATCGGCGTGTCGCCCGGCTGCTCGGTCATCACCGAGAAGTCCACGCTGCGCCCGTCGATCCGCGGCGGCGTACCGGTCTTCAGCCGGCCGACCCGCAGCGGCAATTCACGCAGACGACGCGCCAGTGCGATGGACGGCGGGTCGCCGGCGCGTCCGCCTGAGTAGTTCTCCAGGCCGATGTGGATAAGTCCGCCGAGGAAGGTGCCGGTAGTCAGGACCACGTTGTCGGCATGGAAGCGCAGTCCCATCTGAGTCACTACGCCGCGGACCTGATCCTGCTCGACGATCAGGTCGTCGCAGGCCTGCTGGAATATCCACAGGTTCGGCTGGTTTTCCAGTGTATGGCGGATAGCGGCCTTATAGAGCACGCGATCGGCTTGTGCACGAGTGGCGCGCACTGCCGGCCCCTTGCGGCTGTTAAGGATGCGGAACTGGATACCGCCCTTGTCGGTGGCTTCGGCCATGGCGCCGCCAAGGGCGTCGATTTCCTTGACCAGATGGCTCTTGCCGATGCCGCCGATGGCGGGGTTGCAGCTCATCTGCCCCAGGGTTTCCACATTGTGGGTCAACAGCAGGGTTTTCACACCCATGCGCGCAGCCGCGAGTGCGGCTTCGGTGCCTGCATGGCCACCGCCGATCACGATTACGTCAAAACGGGTAGGGAAATCCACCACGCACCTCGGCCTGTTCAGAAGCAGGAATTCAGGAAAGCCGGACAGTATAAGGATTTAGCGAACCTGAATGAAGACTCCTGGACAAAAAATAGCCAATCCATATCGAGGGAGCAAAACGGCTCGGCGGGCTTACAAAAAATAAAAGGAAAGGAATGTTTATATCTTTTTAGAACTTGTGTTTATTACTTAGCAGCGGCTTTTCTGTTGATAAGTACGTCGAGCCCAGTAAAGACATAGCCTGTAGCGAATGATAAGGCTGTCCCAAACCCTATCTGGGCCCTGTTGATAAGCGTTTTTTAGCTGTGGATGGAATGGCTCGTTATCAACATGTGGAGTTATGCACAGAGCTTCGGCGGGTTTATCTACCCTCCTGTCCCTGGGGTTTTCCACAGGTTTCAGGCGAGTGTATCCGGGCCGCGGCAGGACCGCAGCCAGGTAGGAAGAAGGAGATGGAAAGGCGTGGGAAAGGCTCAGTCGTTGCCGCTTTCCAGCGTATCGATAGATGACGACAGGCGCTCGAAGCGGCGCTTGGCGGAGACCTGGAAATCCCGCTCGGAGCCCTCGTTAGCGGGTTTGCGCAGCGGTAGCCGAGCACTGAGCCCGCTAGTGCGGTCGTAACTGATCATCTGTCCGGCCTGGCATTCGCCGCCGAGCCACACCGCCAGGTTGGCTACGATCTCCATGCTGTAGTGTCCGAGTGCTCGCCGTGGGACGCCTTGGGAGCCGAAGGCGAGGGCCCCGCCTGGCCGGTATCGACGGAGTCCAGGGTCTGCAACAGCTCTTTTCGCAGAATCTCTTCCAGGCTTGTGGATAAACCGCTTACCGGGTTGACTTGCGTGCACGGAACGTCCCGGCGCGTGGCGATAGCGCCAGGCGAGACAACGGGATAGATACGCCGTTCGAGAGGGGCGAGCAGATAGAGATTGACCACAGCGCAGCGCCTTCGCGGACGCCGGATCGGAGCGCGGTGCCTGTGCATAAACCTCTCCCAGGTGGATATCCATCCCATGCAGACCGACATCGGCGCAGATGGTTTTCTCGGGGACGAAGCGGCGCGCCGGCAATCCATGCCTGCGTGGTTGAGTGCCGGCGAAGGGGCACAGTGAAAGGAAAGTACGCAGAACCGGAGCGAACCTTGCCCTGGTTATCCACAACTCGGCGTGGGCCGAGCCCCATTACTTGCCGATGCAGAAACTCGAGAAGATGCGACCCAGCAGGTCGTCGGGGGTGAATGCGCCGGTGATTTCGCCCAGGTGCTGCTGGGCCTGGCGCAGATCCTCGGCCAGCAGTTCGCCGGCGCCATTGTGGATAAGTTGGCTGTGGCCATGCTCCAGCGCCTGCCCTGCCAGGCGTAGCGCTTCCAAGTGGCGCCGGCGGGCGCTGAAACCGCTTTCCGCGGTCTGTTCGAAGCCCATGCAGGCCTTCAGGTGTTCGCGCAGCAGCTCCAGGCCGGCGCCGGTGCGCGCCGAGAGGGTGATGGTGACGTGGCCGTCCGCGCTTTCCTCGAGGCCAATGGACTCTGTGGACAAATCCGCCTTGTTGCGGATCAGGGTGACCTTGCCCGGTTCCGGTCGCTGGTCGAGAAACTCCGGCCATAGGGAAAACGGGTCCGCTGCTTCCGGGGCGGTGGCGTCCACCACCAGCAGCACGCGATCGGCTTCGCCGATGGCTTTCAGCGCACGTTCCACGCCGATCTTTTCCACATGGTCCTCGGTATCCCGCAGGCCTGCGGTGTCCACCACATGCAGGGGCATGCCATCGATGTGGATATGTTCGCGCAGTACATCGCGGGTGGTGCCGGCTATGTCCGTGACGATGGCCGCCTCGCGACCGGCCAGGGCATTCAGCAGGCTGGACTTGCCGGCATTCGGTCGTCCGGCGATGACCACGGTCATGCCGTCGCGCAGCAGGGCGCCTTGGGAAGCTTCGCGCTGCACTGTGGATAATTCTGTGCGTACTTTTTCCAGAAGCCCCAGTACATGGCCATCGGCGAGGAAGTCGATTTCTTCCTCGGGGAAGTCGATGGCGGCTTCGACATAGATGCGCAGGGAAATCAGTTGCTCGGTCAATGCATGTACCCGGCGTGAGAATTCGCCTTGCAGGGAACGTAATGCATTGCGCGCGGCCTGCTCCGAGCTGGCCTCGATCAGATCGGCGATGGCTTCGGCCTGGGCCAGGTCGAGCTTGTCGTTGAGGAACGCGCGCTCGCTGAACTCGCCCGGTCGCGCCTGGCGGGCGCCCAGTTCCAGACAACGCTGCACCAGCAGGTCGAGTACCACGGGGCCGCCGTGCCCCTGCAGTTCGAGTACGTCTTCGCCGGTGAACGAGTTCGGGCCGGGGAAATACAGTGACAGGCCTTCGTCGATCACCTGCCCACCGGCATCGAGGAACGGTCCGTAATGCGCATGCCGGGCTTTCAGCTGGCGTCCGCTCACGGCCACGGCCATCTGTCCGGCGAGAGGTCCGGAGACGCGGACGATTCCCACGCCGCCGCGGCCCTGGGCGGTAGCGATCGCGACGATGGTTTCGGTGGCGGCTTGCATGTGGATATCTCCGGATAGCAAGACGCCCCTCGAGGGGGCGTCTTGTTGTGGACAGTTTTCGCGATAGACGTCAGGCGGTCTTCGCGGCTGCCTCGATCTTGCGGGTAATGTACCACTGCTGTGCGATCGACAGGCAGTTGTTGACTACCCAGTACAGCACCAGACCGGCTGGGAACCAGAGGAAGAAGAAGGTGAAGATGATCGGCATCAGTTTCATCACCTTGGCCTGCATCGGGTCCGGCGGGGTCGGGTTGAGCATCTGCTGGATCAGCATGGTGCCGCCCATGACGATCGGCAGGATGAAGAACGGATCCTTCACCGACAGGTCGGTGATCCAGCCGAGCCACGGCGCCTGGCGCATTTCCACGCTTTCCAGGAGTACCCAGTAGAGGGAGAGGAAGACCGGCATCTGGACCAGGATCGGCAGGCAGCCGCCCAGCGGATTGATCTTCTCCTTCTTGTACAGCTCCATCATCGCCTGGGACATCTTCTGCCGATCGTCGCCGTGCTGTTCCTTGATCGCCTGCATCTTCGGCGACACCGCGCGCATGCGCGCCATCGAACGGTAGCTGGCGGCGGACAACGGGAAGAAGGCCAGCTTGATCAGGACGGTCAGGGCGATGATCGACCAGCCCCAGTTGCCGATCAGGCTGTGGATATGTTGCAGCAGCCAGAAGATCGGCTGGGCGATGAACCAAAGGAAACCGTAGTCGACGGTCAGTTCCAGGCCCGGGGAGAGTTCCTTCAGGTGCTTCTGGAGTTTCGGGCCGGCATACAGGGTCAGGTCGGTTTCCACCTTGCTACCCGCCGGAACGCTCAGGGTCGGGCCGGTGAAACCGACGATGTAGTTGCCCTGGCCGTCCTTGCGGGTCATGACCTGGTGCTGCTCGCCCTTGGTCGGAACCCAGGCGGTCACGAAGTAGTGTTGCAGCCAGGCGACCCAGCCACCCTGCACGGACTCCTTGAACTGTTCCTTGTCCATGTCCTTGGTGGAGATCTTCTTGTACGGCGAATCCGGGGTCCAGACCGCGGCGCCGAGGTAGGTGGACACCCCGGTGGCGGTGGTCGAGGACGGGTCGGCGCTGCCGTCGCGCTTGAGCTGGGCGAACAGGTTGCCGCTCCAGGTCTTGCCGCTCTGGTTGTCGATCAGGTAGCTGACGCCGACCTGATAGGCGTTTTCATTGATGCACTCGATCTTCTTCTGGGCCTTTTCCTTGTCCGAGCAATCGGCTTTCAGGCCACGGTGGAAGGTGAAGCGCTTGATGTAGTTGACACCGTCGTGGCTGAAGCTCAGGTCCACGACCAGTTCGTTCTGGCCGTCGGCCAACTGGTAGCTGCTCTGCGCACTGTGGAACAGCGGGCGGCCGGCGCTGCTGGCGTCCGGGCCGTCGGCACCGGTGAGGCCGCTCTGCGCCAGGTAGGTACGTTCGCGACCGTTGTCGAACAGCGGGAACGGCACGTCCGGACGGTCCAGGCGGCGCGGATACTGCAACAGGCCGAGCTGGACGATATCGCCGCCACGGGGATCGATGGCCAGGTCGAGGACGTCGGTCTTCACCTGGATCAGCTTGTCGCTGACCGCAACCGGCTTGTCGGCGGCTTCGCTGCCGGCCGCGCTGCTCTGGGCAGTGGGAACGTCACTGCTGGTGCCCGAGGCGGACGGAGTGTCCGGCAGGCCTTGCGTGGTGTTCATCGAAGCGCTGGCGGCGGGCAGCTCAGGCTGACCGTAATCCTTGTTCCACTGGAGAACCAGCAGGTAGGACACGACTGCAAGGGCGACGATGAGAATCGAGCGTTGAATGTCCATGGTTACTCGGCCATCGAGAAAGGGCGGTGCTTGAAGGAAACTGACAGTAGCAGATCGCGGCTACGGGATTGCCAGTGATGGAGCCGAGTGGAGGAAACCGCACTCGGGCGACCATTGCGTCGCGGGCCATGCTGCGCGATAGCCTCGTACGCTAGGGAAGTACAACTTGGCTGGGAACGACGGTGCCGGGTCATCGAAGGGGGGATGACACTACAGGGATCGGGATGCGCGGGCATCGACCTATGCATGAGTACCGTCGGCCACGCCAGGGGCGTCAGCAGGGCTTTCCGTGCGAGGTCGATTGCGCAACAGGCGTTTCCAGAGCTTGCCGAACTGCTGGTGCAGCTCCGGATTTTCCAGTTCGCCCAGGCCTTTGCGCGCGATCACCACGATATCCCAGCCAGCCAGGGTTTCCTGGTTATGGCGGAACGATTCGCGGATCAGGCGTTTGAGGCGATTGCGCTGGACGGCGAGCTTGACGTTCTTCTTGCCGATCACCAGGCCCAGGCGGGGGTGATCGAGACCGTTCTCGCGCGCCAGCAGCAGGACGTGCTTGCCGGGGACCTTGCCGGTCGGAGAGTCGAAGACTGCGCTGAATTGCCGGGCTGTCAGTAGACGCTTGTCCCGGTCGAAGTCCCGACTCACCACCCGTACCGGATAAATCAGACGGTCAGACGCTTACGGCCTTTGGCGCGACGACGCGACAGAACCTGACGGCCGTTCTTGGTGGCCATACGGGCGCGGAAACCGTGGACGCGAGCGCGCTTGAGGGTGCTGGGTTGGAAAGTACGTTTCATGATTCGGTACCTGGGTTGACGACTTGAGGTCGCAGTGACCCCGTTTAAAGAGACCGGCGATTCTAGTGAAATCGAACGGGCAGGTCAATTTCCAACCAGCGATGACGTAATAGATAGATACAAGGAAGTCATTTTTCTTTTAAAGGATAGAAACGGTTAATGCTCTTGGGACGGCGCTTTTCTGTGCATAACTCGATGAAGCCCAGCAATTGCGTGTTTCTCCGGCAGGCAAAAGGTTGTCGAGAACCGGTGTCGACGCTGTTTCCTTCCTGAGCGAAGCCTGGGGATGAACGAGATGGTTATCCACAGCGGTTTTTTCCACACGGCTGTGCGCAGGGATGTACCCCCTTCAAAGCAAGGGTTATCCACAAAGTCCAGGACGACCGTCCGTCGGCCTGCCTGCTTTTATTAAGGTCTTGATTTGCTTGGGGCCTCAGCGCATCGGCATGTGGATAAGTCCGGCCCGTCCGGCTACAATAGGCGCTTATTTCGTTGTGCCGCCTTTCCAATCTTTGGGGGATATCCGTGTCCGTGGAACTTTGGCAGCAGTGCGTGGATCTTCTCCGCGATGAGCTGCCGTCCCAACAATTCAACACCTGGATCCGTCCCTTGCAGGTCGAAGCCGAAGGCGACGAATTGCGTGTGTATGCACCCAACCGTTTCGTCCTCGATTGGGTGAACGAGAAATACCTCGGTCGGCTTCTGGAACTGCTCGGTGAACGCGGCGAGGGTCAGTTGCCCGCGCTTTCCTTATTAATAGGCAGCAAGCGTAGCCGTACGCCGCGCGCCGCCATCGTCCCATCGCAGACCCACGTGGCTCCCCCGCCTCCGGTTGCTCCGCCGCCGGCGCCAGTGCAGCCGGTATCGGCCGCGCCCGTGGTAGTGCCACGTGAAGAGCTGCCGCCAGTGACGACGGCTCCCAGCGTGTCGAGCGATCCCTATGAGCCGGAAGAACCCAGCATCGATCCGCTGGCCGCCGCCATGCCGGCCGGAGCAGCGCCTGCGGTGCGCACCGAGCGCAACGTCCAGGTCGAAGGTGCGCTGAAGCACACCAGCTATCTCAACCGTACCTTCACCTTCGAGAACTTCGTCGAGGGCAAGTCCAACCAGTTGGCCCGCGCCGCCGCCTGGCAGGTGGCGGACAACCTCAAGCACGGCTACAACCCGCTGTTCCTCTACGGTGGCGTCGGTCTGGGCAAGACCCACCTGATGCATGCGGTGGGCAACCACCTGCTGAAGAAGAACCCGAACGCCAAGGTGGTCTACCTGCATTCGGAACGTTTCGTCGCGGACATGGTGAAGGCCTTGCAGCTCAACGCCATCAACGAATTCAAGCGCTTCTACCGCTCGGTGGACGCACTGTTGATCGACGACATCCAGTTCTTCGCCCGTAAGGAGCGCTCCCAGGAGGAGTTCTTCCACACCTTCAATGCCCTTCTCGAAGGCGGCCAGCAGGTGATCCTCACCAGCGACCGCTATCCGAAGGAAATCGAAGGCCTGGAAGAGCGGCTGAAATCCCGCTTCGGCTGGGGCCTGACGGTGGCCGTCGAGCCGCCGGAACTGGAAACCCGGGTGGCGATCCTGATGAAGAAGGCTGAGCAGGCGAAGATCGAGCTGCCGCACGATGCGGCCTTCTTCATCGCCCAGCGCATCCGTTCCAACGTGCGCGAACTGGAAGGTGCGCTGAAGCGGGTGATCGCCCACTCGCACTTTATGGGCCGGCCGATCACCATCGAGCTGATTCGCGAGTCGCTGAAGGACCTGTTGGCCCTTCAGGACAAGCTGGTCAGCATCGACAACATCCAGCGCACCGTCGCCGAGTACTACAAGATCAAGATATCCGATCTGTTGTCCAAGCGGCGTTCGCGCTCGGTGGCGCGCCCGCGCCAGGTGGCCATGGCGCTCTCCAAGGAGCTGACCAACCACAGCCTGCCGGAGATCGGCGTGGCCTTCGGCGGTCGGGATCACACCACGGTGTTGCACGCCTGTCGTAAGATCGCTCAACTTAGGGAATCCGACGCGGATATCCGCGAGGACTACAAGAACCTGCTGCGTACCCTGACAACCTGACGCAGCCCACGAGGCAAGGGACTAGACCATGCATTTCACCATTCAACGCGAAGCCCTGTTGAAACCGCTGCAACTGGTCGCCGGCGTCGTGGAACGCCGCCAGACATTGCCGGTTCTCTCCAACGTCCTGCTGGTGGTCGAAGGCCAGCAACTGTCGCTGACCGGCACCGACCTCGAAGTCGAGCTGGTTGGTCGCGTGGTACTGGAAGATGCCGCCGAACCCGGCGAGATCACCGTACCGGCGCGCAAGCTGATGGACATCTGCAAGAGCCTGCCGAACGACGTGCTGATCGACATCCGTGTCGAAGAGCAGAAACTCCTGGTGAAGGCCGGGCGTAGCCGCTTCACCCTGTCCACCCTGCCGGCCAACGATTTCCCCACCGTGGAGGAAGGTCCCGGCTCGCTGAACTTCAGCATTGCCCAGAGCAAGCTGCGTCGCCTGATCGACCGCACCAGCTTCGCCATGGCCCAGCAGGACGTGCGTTACTACCTCAACGGCATGCTGCTGGAAGTGAACGGCGGTACCCTGCGTTCCGTCGCCACCGACGGCCACCGACTGGCCATGTGCTCGCTGGATGCGCAGATCCCGTCGCAGGACCGCCACCAGGTGATCGTGCCGCGCAAAGGCATCCTCGAACTGGCTCGTCTGCTCACCGAGCAGGACGGCGAAGTCGGTATCGTCCTGGGCCAGCACCATATCCGTGCCACCACTGGCGAATTCACCTTCACTTCGAAGCTGGTGGACGGCAAGTTCCCGGACTACGAACGCGTACTGCCGCGCGGTGGCGACAAGCTGGTGGTCGGTGACCGCCAGCAACTGCGCGAAGCCTTCAGCCGCACCGCGATCCTCTCCAACGAGAAGTACCGCGGCATTCGCCTGCAGCTTTCCAACGGTTTGCTGAAAATCCAGGCGAACAACCCGGAGCAGGAAGAGGCCGAGGAAGAAGTGCAGGTCGAGTACAACGGCGGCAACCTGGAGATCGGCTTCAACGTCAGTTACCTGCTCGACGTGCTGGGTGTGATCGGTACCGAGCAGGTCCGCTTCATCCTTTCCGATTCCAACAGCAGCGCCCTGGTCCACGAGGCCGACAATGACGATTCTGCCTATGTCGTCATGCCGATGCGCCTCTAATCACACTGAATGTCCCTGACCCGCGTTTCGGTCACCGCGGTGCGCAACCTGCACCCGGTGACCCTCTCCCCCTCCCCCCGCATCAACATCCTCTACGGCGATAATGGCAGCGGCAAGACCAGCGTGCTCGAAGCCATCCACCTGCTGGGCCTGGCGCGTTCATTCCGCAGTGCGCGCTTGCAGCCGGTGATCCAGTACGAGGAAGCGGCCTGCACCGTATTCGGCCAGGTGATGTTGGCCAACGGCATCGCCAGCAACCTGGGGATTTCCCGTGAACGCCAGGGCGAGTTCACCATTCGCATCGATGGGCAGAACGCCCGAAGTGCGGCTCAATTAGCGGAAACACTTCCACTGCAACTGATCAACCCGGACAGCTTTCGGTTGCTCGAGGGAGCGCCGAAGATCCGCCGACAGTTCCTCGATTGGGGAGTGTTCCACGTGGAACCTCGGTTTCTGCCCGTCTGGCAGCGCCTGCAGAAGGCGCTGCGCCAGCGGAACTCCTGGCTCCGGCATGGTAAACTGGACCCCGCGTCGCAAGCGGCCTGGGACCGGGAATTGAGCCTGGCCAGCGATGAGATCGATGCCTACCGCAGAAGCTATATCCAGGCGTTGAAACCGGTATTCGAGGAAACCCTCGCCGAATTGGTTTCACTGGATGACCTGACCCTTAGCTACTACCGAGGCTGGGACAAGGACCGGGACCTCCTGGAGGTCCTGGCTTCCAGCCTGTTACGCGACCAGCAGATGGGCCACACCCAGGCGGGACCGCAGCGTGCGGATCTTCGCATACGGTTGGCAGGTCATAACGCCGCGGAGATTCTCTCGCGCGGTCAGCAGAAGCTGGTGGTATGCGCCCTGCGCATCGCCCAAGGCCATCTGATCAATCGCGCCAAGCGCGGACAGTGCGTCTACCTGGTGGACGACCTGCCCTCGGAACTGGATGAGCAGCATCGAATGGCTCTTTGCCGCTTGCTTGAAGATTTGGGTTGCCAGGTATTCATCACCTGCGTGGACCCGCAACTATTGAAAGACGGCTGGCGCACGGATACGCCGGTATCCATGTTCCACGTGGAACATGGAAAAGTCTCTCAGACCACGACCATCGGGAGTGAAGCATGAGCGAGAACAACACGTACGACTCTTCCAGCATCAAGGTGCTGAAGGGGCTGGATGCCGTACGCAAGCGCCCCGGCATGTACATCGGCGACACCGACGATGGCACCGGTCTGCACCACATGGTGTTCGAGGTGGTGGATAACTCCATCGACGAAGCGCTGGCCGGTTACTGCAGCGAAATCAGCATCACCATCCATACGGATGAGTCGATCACTGTCCGCGACAATGGACGCGGTATTCCGGTGGATATCCACAAGGAAGAAGGGGTTTCTGCGGCGGAAGTGATCATGACCGTCCTCCACGCCGGCGGCAAGTTCGACGACAACACCTACAAGGTGTCCGGCGGCTTGCACGGTGTGGGCGTCTCGGTGGTGAACGCGCTGTCCCATGAACTACGCCTGACCATCCGTCGCCACAACAAGGTCTGGGAACAGGTCTACCACCACGGCGTTCCGCAGTTCCCACTGCGCGAAGTGGGCGAGACCGATGGCTCCGGCACCGAAGTTCACTTCAAGCCGTCCCCGGAGACCTTCAGCAACATCCACTTCAGTTGGGACATCCTGGCCAAGCGCATCCGCGAGCTGTCCTTCCTCAACTCCGGCGTCGGCATCCTGCTGCGCGACGAGCGTACCGGCAAGGAGGAGCTGTTCAAGTACGAAGGCGGTCTGAAGGCCTTCGTCGAGTACCTGAACACCAACAAGACCGCGGTGAACGAGGTATTCCACTTCAACGTCCAGCGTGAAGAGGACGGCGTGGGTGTGGAAGTCGCCTTGCAGTGGAACGACAGCTTCAACGAGAACCTGCTCTGCTTCACCAACAACATCCCGCAGCGTGACGGCGGTACCCACCTGGCCGGTTTCCGTTCGGCGCTGACGCGTAACCTGAACAACTACATCGAGGCCGAAGGCCTGGCGAAGAAGTTCAAGATCGCCACCACCGGCGACGATGCCCGCGAAGGCCTCACCGCGATCATCTCGGTGAAGGTACCGGACCCGAAGTTCAGCTCGCAGACCAAGGACAAGCTGGTCTCCTCCGAGGTGAAGACTGCGGTGGAACAGGAGATGGGCAAGTACTTCGCCGACTTCCTGCTGGAGAATCCCAACGAAGCCAAGGCCGTGGTCGGCAAGATGATCGACGCCGCCCGTGCCCGCGAGGCCGCGCGCAAGGCGCGCGAGATGACCCGCCGCAAGGGCGCGCTGGACATCGCCGGCCTGCCCGGCAAACTGGCCGATTGCCAGGAAAAGGACCCGGCGCTCTCCGAACTGTACATCGTGGAGGGTGACTCCGCGGGCGGTTCCGCCAAGCAGGGCCGCAATCGCCGGACCCAGGCGATCCTGCCGCTCAAGGGCAAGATCCTCAACGTCGAAAAGGCGCGCTTCGACAAGATGCTCTCCTCCCAGGAGGTCGGTACGCTGATCACTGCCCTGGGCTGTGGCATCGGTCGCGAGGAATACAACATCGACAAGCTGCGCTACCACAACATCATCATCATGACCGATGCTGACGTCGACGGTTCGCACATCCGCACCCTGCTGTTGACCTTCTTCTTCCGCCAGATGCCCGAGCTGATCGAGCGTGGCTACATCTACATCGCCCAGCCCCCGTTGTACAAGGTCAAGCGCGGCAAGCAGGAGCAGTACATCAAGGACGACCAGGCCATGGAAGAGTACATGACCCAGTCGGCCCTGGAAGACGCCAGCCTGCACGTCAACGAGCACGCTCCGGGCCTGTCCGGAGCAGCGCTGGAGAAACTGGTCAACGAGTATCGCGGGGTGATCGCCACCCTCAAGCGCCTGTCGCGCCTGTACCCCCAGGAGCTGACCGAGCACTTCATCTACCTGCCTACCGTGTCGGTGGACGACCTGGCTAACGAGTCGGCCATGCAGGGCTGGTTGGAGAAGTTCCAGGCGCGTCTGACCGCCGCCGAGAAGTCCGGCCTGACCTACAAGGCCAGCCTGCGCGAAGACCGCGAGCGCCACCTGTGGCTGCCCGAGGTGGAACTGGTGGCCCACGGCCTGTCCAGCTACGTCACCTTCAACCGTGACTTCTTCGCCAGCAATGACTACCGCTCGGTGTCGCTGCTCGGCGACCAGCTGAACAGCCTGCTGGAAGACGGCGCCTACGTGCAGAAGGGTGAGCGCAAGCGCCCGATCAGCGCCTTCAAGGACGGCCTGGACTGGCTGATGGCCGAAGGTACCAAGCGCCACAGCATCCAGCGATACAAGGGGCTGGGCGAGATGAACCCTGAGCAGCTGTGGGAAACCACCATGGATCCGAACGTCCGGCGCATGCTCAAGGTGACCATCGAGGACGCCATCGCCGCCGACCAGATCTTCAACACCCTGATGGGCGATGCCGTGGAGCCGCGCCGCGACTTCATCGAAAGCAACGCGCTGGCGGTGTCGAACCTGGACGTGTGACAGGTGTAGGTGGGCAAAGTTATTTGCCACTTCGGCCAAAGTTAAGTGGTTCGGCCAAAGTACCTAGCTCCTGCTAAAAGCCCCTGTTGGTCGTTAGACCAGCAGGGGCTTTTAGCATTGAAGGAATGATGCCAGTGGCGTCAGTTGGTTGCCTTCACTATGGTGCTGCATGCACGAACCTTAAACATTTTGGTCAGGCCTTCGTATCTGTTGATACACCGCCCTCATCAGATGGCTCGCAGCAACATTCCTAAATGCCTCATCGTTCATTAGACGTACAAAGATTTCCTCGTTGCCATCCATGCGTTCAATGAACAGGTTCTCAAGCTGCTTGTTGAACACTGGCTCAAAGTTCTCGATGCTATTTGCCATAACGGCCTGTCGTAACTGCTCATTGGCTACGGCGGTTTCACGGACTTGATCGAAGAAGAGTTGGTCTGCTGGGGTGAACTCTGTGCCGAAGCGCTCATTGAGCTTGCCTACCAAAGTTGAGAGCTGCACATCCTCGTCCGCTTGGCCTGAACCCACATCACTCGGGCCTTCAAGAGCGTCCGCCTCGCCTGCTTTCAGATCAATTGCACCCTCGCTGATTTTTTGCAGGCGGTAGTATTTGAGCTCGACTTCATCGTCGACCTGCACCGTCCGATTGTCCGTCGTGCGCGGCAGCTTGGTCAGTAGGAAACGGGCATAGGTGTACAGCTTCTCGTGATCGGAGTCTTGGTAAGGGACGATCTGAGAAACAAAGCTGTACAGATTGCGGAAGCTGACCAGCTGCCCCTTGAACAGGTTCTGGTCTTCTTCCCCGAGTTTCTTGAATCGCTCAATCGCCAGATCGAGCAGGCCATTCAATTTCTTGTGCTCGCCACCGGTAGGGTTCAGGCGGTTGCGGAACCAAATCTCGCACCAAGCGCTGACCTCTGCCCCTGTGTAAATTTTCCAGCTAGCCAGACTATGTGCCAGCGTGTTGAGTTGTTGCGGATCGGTGTCGTCGCCCTTGTCCGTTTTCTCGTAATAGGGCTTGAAGGCGGTGTAGATGTCCGCAGGCTCGTTGACAAAATCGAGCACGAAAGTGTCGGTCTTACCCCGTGTCGTGCGATTCAGGCGCGACAGTGTTTGTACCGCCTGGATGCCGGATAAACGCTTGTCGACGTACATGCTGTGCAACAGTGGCTGGTCAAAGCCCGTCTGGTACTTCTCGGCCACCAGCAAGACTTGGTATTCCTCGGTGTTGAACTTCTCAGGCAGCTCAGATTCCTTGATGCCGCTGTTCATGCTCACTTCGGTGAATTTCTTGTCGGCGAACTCTTTGAGCGTGATTTCGCCGGAGAAAGCCACAAGCGATTTCACGTCGGTGTATCCCTTGTCCTTGATGTACTTGTCGAACCCCAGCTTGTAGCGCACGGCGTGTTCACGCGAGCCAGTCACCACCATCGCTTTGGCCCTGCCGCCAATCTTGTGGCGGGTATGGGTGCGGAAGTGCTCCACGATCACTTCTACCTTCTGCGCTATCTCGTAGTCGTGAAACTCGACGAAACGCGCCAGTGCGCGGGCGGCTTTGCGGCGCGGTACCTCCGGATCAGCCTCCACCTTCTGGATCAACTTGTAGTAGCGCTTGTAACAGGTGTAGTGGGCCAACACGTCGTGAATGAAGCCTTCCTCGATGGCTTGCCGCATGCTGTAGTGGTGGAACGGCGCTTTGCCGTTGGGGCCGGGCTCGTTGAAAACGGCAAGGGTCTTGAACTTGGGCGTCGCCGTGAAGGCAAAGAAACTCAGGTTGGGTTGTTTGGCGCGCTTGAGCTGTTCACGCAGCAGTTCTTTCTTCGCCTCTTCGCTCAAGGCATCGTTGTCCATATCCAGCAACTGCTCGGCAATGGCGGATTCAATGCCATCCTTGTTCAGGATCTTGCGCAGCTCCATCGCCGTTTCGCCGCTCTGCGAGCTGTGCGCCTCGTCCACGATCACCGCGAAACGCTTGCCCACCGTCGAGATGGCCACTCCTTTTCCGTTGGTCTCCATCGTGCGAATGGCTTGGGTGATGAAGGGAAACTTCTGGATGGTGGAAATGATGATCGGCACACCATCGGCCAGCGCTTTGGCCAACTGCTGAGTGTTTTCGTCGATCTTCTGTACAACACCCAGCTTGTGCTCAAACTGGAAGATCGTGTCTTGCAGCTGTTGATCCAGCACCCGACGGTCGGTGATCACTACAACTGAGTGAAAGATTTTCTCGTTGTTGGCGTCATG
The DNA here is from genome assembly GCF_056110345.1 of Pseudomonas sp. TZ252. Lineage (NCBI taxonomy): Bacteria > Pseudomonadati > Pseudomonadota > Gammaproteobacteria > Pseudomonadales > Pseudomonadaceae > Pseudomonas > Pseudomonas sp. TZ252. Next base: position 2,465,101 of record NZ_CM148566.1, read on the forward strand.
CAGGCTGGAGAGGCGATGTGCTAGCCAGGCGATGGAGTTAGATTTGCCTGACCCAGCGGAATGCTGGATCAAGTAGTTGTGCCCTGAACCATGCACTTGCGCGTGGTTGGTCAGTGCCCGAACCGCATCCAGCTGATGGTAGCGGGGGAAAATCATCGACTCCTTGCTATGGCGCTTGATGCCTTTTTCGGTGACAACGGTCTTTTCCTCGACGTCCAGGTGAATGAACCGAGCAAGGACGTCCATCAAGCTGTCGCGCGTAAGCACCTTGCGCCACAGGTAGGCGGTACGTACATCGCCTTCAACGGGCGGGTTGCCGGCACCGTGGTCATGCCCAAGATTGAAAGGCAGGAAGAATGTGTCCTTGCCCTCCAGCTTGGTCGTCATGAAGACCAATTCGGTGTCCACGGCAAAGTGCACCAGGCAACGCTGTTTGAAGGCGAACAACAGCTCTTTGGGGTCGCGCTCAAAGCGGTACTGGTGCTTTGCGTTTTCCACGTTCCAGCGAGTGGCCGACATCGGGTTCTTCAACTCCAGCGTGGCCACAGGCAAGCCATTCACCGCCAACACCACATCGGGGATCGCCCCGCTCTTGGTGTTGACCTGCCGCACGATGGTCAAGCGGTTATCGTCGTAACGCTCGGTACTTGCCGGGTCGAGCCCAGTGTTGGGCGCAAAGTAGGCAAGCCGCACCGTCTTGCCCACGCACTTGAAGCCCTCACGCAAGATCGCCAGCGCCCCTTTGGCGGCAAGCTCCTTCACTAAGCTATCCAACAACATTGATGAGGGCTTGGCTGCGTCGAGTTGGGTCAGACGAGCCCAGATCTTAGGCTGCGTCTTCTGCACAAAGGCAACGACATCCCCAGGAAACAGCGCGGTATCCGGGTCGTAGGTTTTGGGATCACCTTTTTCGTAGCCGCCGCTGCTGATCAGTGCGTGTTCGATGTCGTTTTCAAAGTCGATTTCTTTGTGCATCTTTTTCACCCTTTATGCGGGATCGGCACTGCCCGGACGTCAATTTGTCCAGTGACTGCATTGGTGATCATGGCGGAGCGATATTCCTGAAGTAGCGAAACCATGCTCTTTTTCTTGGCGTTCTTTTCGATTTCAGCAGAGCCGCCCATTGAACGAATTAAGGTATCTATTTGCGCTATTTTAAAATCAAGGAAACGAGCAATTATGGCTTGCTCCTCCATTGGAGGTTCAACTGCTTCAATCCGGACAAGATCGCTAGCGTTAATCGCTGGATAACTAACGCCAACAGAGTTGGCGACTACTTCTCCTACAAAACCATTTGATTGTAATAAATATCCAGCGAATCCAGAGTGAAGATTCTCTTTGGGTCGAATAACTGCAAATCCGGTTGAAACAATCATGTTTTCTGGTGGGTTCGAAATCGGTGCAATTGCTTTGAGATAAGTTCTCACTGTGGAAACGATGATGTCGCCGTGCTTTACTTTTCTTCGTGCTCGCGATGGGGACTTTTCAAATAGCATTGCTTCTGATTTTTCAATCCCGCCCGCTAGGGTGACACTCGAAATGTCTACGTAATCAATTTCGAAATCAGGATCCGCCTTCTCATCCAATGTATCGTCGTTATACGTTGCTACATTCTTAATCCGCTTGATTGACCAATGCTCAGGTATTTCTTTTAGCCATGCGCAATCGGTTGACTTGTACTTTTTGTACGGTGTGTAGGTCATCATCACAGCACCTCGCTCAGCATGGTCACAATTTCTTTTTCGAGCCGACTAATTTCACTTCCGATTTCGCTCAATGGCCGTGGTGGCTGATAAACGTAGAAGTGTCGAGTGAGGGGGATCTCGTAGCCCACTTTGGTCTTGCTGTGGTCGATCCAGGCATCGGGCACATGCGGCAGGACTTCAGCCTTGAGGTAGTTCTCGCAGTGGTCTTTCACCAGTGCCAACAGTTTGTCGTGGCCGGTTTCATTGTCGTAGCCCAGCGGCAGCGGCAATTCAATATCGTCCGGTAGGGCCACGACCTCGGTATCGCGCAGGTCGGCATCCGGTTCCGGGTTGCCTTTGGTGTCCAGACATATGTCGGCCTCGGGGTCACGCTCAGACAGTGCTGCCAGGATGGCTTTCTTGACCGGCGCACCGACCTTTATGGCTGCCTTTTTCAGGGCGGCTTCGATCACTGCGTAGAAGGCGGTACGATTGCGGTACAGCGCTTCACTGTCCATGCCTTCGAGTGCGGCTTTGATGGTCGCCTGTGTTTCTTGGCCTGCTGCGATTTCCGCGCGGTAGGCAGCCTCATCCTTACGCTTCTTGCTGCTGGCCAGATTAATGAAGGCACTCTGCTCGTCCAGCTTGGCTATGCGTTCAGCACTGGCCTGGAAGTTCAAACGCAGCGGGCGCTCAACAGTGATCTTGAGGAAGCCAAACTCGCGGTTCTCGAATATCTTGCTGCAAACCCGGAACTCGGGCTTGCCGTCCACCCAAACTTCGCTTTCCGCATCGTGGTCGTGCTCGGCGTACAGGCGCACCAGCTCCCTGATGTGGTCGTCCGAGAGCTCGTTGCGCTTATTGCCCAGGCTCTTGTCCATCTTCTTGAAATGGTGGGTTCCGTCGATCAACTGCACCTTACCTTGACGATGAGCGGGCTTCTTGTTGGTGACGATCCAGACATAGGTGTAAATGCCTGTGTTGTAGAACATCTGGTCAGGTAGGGCGACGATGGCGTCCAGCATGTCGCGCTCGATGATCCAGCGGCGGATATTGGACTCGCCCGATCCGGCGTCACCAGTGAACAGGGGGGAGCCATTGAACACGATGGCGATCTTGGAGCCGTCGCCACCGACGTTGTTGCCATCGATCAGCTTAGGCGGCTGGTGCATCTTGGAGATCATGTGCTGCAAAAAGAGCAGCGAGCCGTCGTTGATGCGTGGCAGGCCTGCGCCGAACCGTCCATAGAAGCCGTGCGTGTTGTATTCCTCGCGGACATAATCTTCTTCAGGTTTCCACTCCACCCCAAAAGGTGGATTGGCCAGCATGTAGTGGAATTTTTTGCCCGGATGCCCATCGTGCGGCACAAAACCATTGGTCTTGTTCTTGGCATCCTTGATGCCTAGGGTGTCGCCGTAGATCAGGTTATTGATCGGCTCGTCCTTGATCAGCAAGTCTGAACAACAGATGGCGTAGGACTCGGGGTTGTATTCCTGGCCAAACAACTCGATGTTTGCATCCGGGTTCAGCCCGTTTGTGACGCCGTCACCGCAGATGAACTTCTCTGATTCGGACAGCATGCCGCCGGTGCCCGCTGTGGGGTCATACACGCTGCGATAGATGCCTTTTTCGTAGATGCCGTCTTCGCCGGTGAACAGCAACTGCACCATGAGGCGAATGACTTCCCGTGGAGTGAAGTGATCCCCCGCTTCTTCGTTGGCTTGTTCGTTGAACTTACGCACCAGCTCTTCAAACAGATAGCCCATCTGTAAATTACTGATGGCCTTGGGCGAGAGGTTGATGTCTGCAGAGCAGAACTCCTTGATGATGAGGTAGAGCCGGTTCGCCTCGTCCAGCTTGGCGATCTCGGCCTCAAACTCAAACTTGTCGAAGATGTCGCGGGCGCGCGGCGAGAAGCCCTGGATATAGGCGAGCAAGTTGCCGGCAATGTTGGGTGCATCGCCCAGCAGTTTCTCAAACGTGAAGCCACTGGTGTTAAACAGCTCTTGCTTGCGGTCGGTAGCGGCGATACGTGAGAGCGCCTTCTCCAGCGCAGGGCCGGTGATGCCTTTGTCTTCCAGGCGTTTCTTTTCGTCCAGCACCTTCTGCTTGTTCTCAGCCAGCACCAGATCAAAGCGACGCAGCACAATTAGCGGCAGCATCACGCGACGGTACTGTGGCGGACGATAGGGCCCACGTAGCTTGTTGGCGATATTCCAGATGAAGCCGACTAGGTTTTGATGTTGAACGTTTTGCATGATCAGTTCCTAAAAGTGTTCGATTTTTTACGGATGTCTTCAGACCTTTAGCAGGTGGCTCATCCGTTCATTGTTTGGCGGGCTATTGGAGTGACCAGAACTCGCTGGTTAGCTCGGTTTGCTGGCGGCACAGGATTTCAATTTCTGTCTGGATTCGTGCCTCTTCATCGAATGCTTGCACCATGGCGTGCATGGTCGGCAAAGGAGGCACTGGAATTTCAATGTTCTTAAGGGTCGAAAGCTGAATGGAGGGGATGGTTGCCCCCACTGCTGCTTGATTAAGCAAGCCCTGCCCAATTGCGGATCGCAGAAGTATCAGCAGCGCTTTGGGAGGGTATTGATCGGGGAATCGGCTGCGCAAGAGCACTAACGATTGCCCTGCTACCCAGCTGTTCTGGCCAGGCGGCGGGACGTCGCCAGCTATGCCTGCCTTGCCTACGACACCTTTGAAAGTCATCAGAATGTCGTCAGGCTTGATGAAGTAGCTGTCTGCCTTGGGCGATTGCAGGTCGAACAATGCTTCTTTGCTGGCACTGCGGATATAGCCGAACGATGGAATGTCTTGGGCCAGTACCTCGTTGACCTCTGCACCCTCTGAGGTAGTGCTGTGTTGCCTGGGACGAAGGATTTCAAAGAAGTCCCCCAACTTGCGCAGTGGATAGCGCTTGAGGGTGTTGCTCAGCTTCTGTGCAGACTCATCCTGGACATAGCGACTGGCCTCAAGGCTGAAGTCGCTATGGGCTATCTCTTCAGCCGTCACATTCCTGGCAAATGGGGAGGCATCGTCGCTCGCTACCAGTTGCAGCAGTGCATCTATGTCCTTCAGATCCACGCGCCTTCTGCCGGAGGCCTCTATGAATGCCTCATGGTTGCCATTCACAAAGCGGATCGATTCATTTCGACGCTTGCTCTCTAGAACAAGGATATTGATTGGAATTTGCGTGTGGCTGAACAGCCCGCCGGGCAAGGCGATAATCGTGCGGATTTGGCCCCGACTGACTAGATCTTCGCGCAGCTGCCGCTCGATCCCCTTGCCGAATAGCACGGAGCTTTGAACTGTCAGAACAGCTAGCCCTTGTGTCTGTGCGAGCAGGTGACGGATTTGCAGCACATTGCCGACCTGGGTTTTTTCGGTGAAACGCTCCCAAAGATCGCCATTGCAGATTTCATTTGGGTATTTCACTCCCATCGGTGGGAAGCAAATGCTCGCATCGAACTGAACCAGCTTTCCTTGGTTGATAGCACTTGGGGCTCTCAAAGGGTCGGTTGCATGCAATTCCCAGTTCACCCCGCCTACCAGGTTGAGCACCTGAGCGCAGGTGCTTTGCACTTGCGACTCAACCCAGAGGCTTGCTCCGGTTCGAGCAATACGGGCAGCCAATTGACCAGAGGTTTCCCACGGTATGTAGATACTTTGGGCTTGGTCGACATGGGCCAGAGACACCATCAACTCGCAAAGGCTGGGCGAGTAGCTGGCGGTCTCACCGCGCGGATCGTTACTCCAATGCGCTGCGTCATCCAGCAGCAGTGTATCGAGCAGGCCTTGAGTCCCTAGCAATCGGATTTTCTGGGTTAAAACAGAAAGGTCGCTCGCCCCGTGAAGCCCTTTCCATGCACCTTCATCTAAGAATGGGTGGCGAGTGTGTTGCTGTACGCTCCGTAGAGCCTCCAGCTGCGCGGAGCTGTTCTGCTCGCAGAACACCTCGAAACGAAGGTGTTCTGGTAGTACCGGCTCCTTGGAGAGCTTCCACCAGCACAGCAACTGTAGGACGAGGGACAGAGCATTGTAGGGGGCTGTGCCAGTGCCTCGAATAGTGTCGAGCAGTTGCCAGAGGACTTTGTCGTTCATGGTTTTTTCCGTGCTTTCTGGGGAGCGTAATGCGTTCAGTGGCGCTGCGAGCAGTTGTAAGTTGTGATCAGCGCTTCACCATCGGCGACCACCACCACGCCACCTTTGTCGTTGATTTTCATCAGCAGGCGGCGTTCGCGATCCAGAGCCGCTAAGCGCTGCTTCGCTTCCTTCTTACCGAACACGACTTTGTCTTTCTCCTGCGAACCATGGGCCAGGACGTAATCGACCATGTCGAGTGAGATCCCGCACTGGGATTGGCGTGCCTTGCAGTGGTGGGTGGTGTGCATGGTGTTCTGCTCCATGGAGTGGTGACCATGGGCTCAGATTAGGTGAAAGCTTTCGGTGCGTCAAGTAAGCAATTAATGCGTAAAATAAGCATTGGTGTAATTTTCTCTCTCTGTGTACTGAGAAAGCACCGTATTTTGCTGGGATAGGTAAGCTACGAAGGCCGTGTAAAAGAAGCAGCCATCATCGTACGCGGCAGGTTGCTTCTGAAGCGCTGGATGGTCTGTGAGAGAGCTTCTCCTACGGATGTTGGGCTACCAGAACACCCCAGCCGGCAGCCGCTTATGCCCCTTCTGGCATCCAGCACTCCAGCCAGCGAGGGGGCTGATTGACCATAACGTCCTATTACGCGCAGTGGCGCTGCTAATGCAGCGCACTAAAGGCCGGCACCGGATCCACAAAGCGGCCTCGCTCCGGGAACTTGACCGTGAAATTGTCGCGAATCAGCTTCAGCTCATGATCAGACGCCACGGACTCTTCCCAGCTCGGCAGATAACTGAGACCCATAGCTAGGGCGCGGTGCTTCAGGCGCTTGTACAGCGGGCGCTTGCCCAGGTAGGCGGCCAATAGCAGAGCTTCCCGCAGAATGTCTTTCTGGGTTTGGCCTGAGCGGTAGAGATCGAGGTCGGCAGCTGCTTCGAAATGCAGGAGCGCCGTGTCCAATTGTCCCGCCAGCACATGCCAGCGACCTTCCAGCCATTCCAGGTAGTAGGTGCTGATGCCTTCCGGGTCATGGTGGCCCAGAAGAACTCTGAATTGATCCAGGGCGTAGCGTGTGCGGGCCTGGTCGCCCAGAGATTTTTCCGTGGTGCGCTTCAACTGCTCAAACAGCAACAGGCCCCTTTCGACCAGTTCACGCTTATGTGCTGCGGCCTGGATATTCAGCATGGAAAGCATGACACCGATGTCGATGATGGGGATGTCGCTCAACACCTGTTGGAGCACACAGTGACGCAAGCGGACAAAACCCGAGGCGGCGCTATCTAACACGGTTAACGCTCGGGCGACGATTAGCCACTCGGTAAAGGCCCGCAGCAGCAAAGGGCAAGCTGGGAACTGCGCCTGCAATGTCTGATGAAGCAAGGCGGTGCTCTGAAGATCCGGCAGCTGCTCGCCCTGTCGCCAACGACGGATCGCTTCACGCCCGTTTTTATTCTCGCCAGAAGCATCATGATAAAGCTGCTGGCCCAGATGGTTGGGCGCTATTTCCAGCTCATGTTCTAGCCAGGCCAGGGTGACGCCTACAGGGTGATGCTGCTCATCCAAAAGCTGCGCCAGAGGCGGGCTGGGGATGGCCTTGTGCATTTGCAGGAGAAAGGAGCCGAGATACGGCGCTAAGAAATGCTCCGCCAAGACAGGCAGCGCCTGCTCTCGGGTTAAGGCGTCCAGTGCTATGGTCTTGATCAGTTGCACATAGCTTTCTTGCAGGGTCTCGACCGCCGAGGCAACAAATCGAGCGAATTGAGCATTACTTCTGCTGCTCAACGGCGCTTCGAGCAGTTCATCTCGCAGGCTGGCCAGCAACTGCCAGTCAAAATCGCCTTGCCTGGCGAGTTGATCGACCTGGCGGTTGCTGGCTTTCGTATCGAGTGCTTTGGCGAGGAGGCGATAGCACTCGCCCAAGCGGGGATACGGCGGGAGTGGAGCAATCTCTTGTTTCGCCATGACTGAGTAACTCTAATTCATTCCAATCCAATACCCGCTTCCCTGCGGGCAGTGTCCCGAGCATGAGGGCTTAGCGCTTCGGCCCTTGACCACGATTGCCACCGGATGGGCGGCCCGGCACTTTGCTCGGCCAGTTACCACCTGGGAAGGTATTGGAGCCCGCTGGGCGAGAGCTTTCTTTCACGCTGTTGCTGGAGGACTGGCCAGCGTTGGATTTGGTCATTTGACGAGTCATGTTATGTCTCCAAGGGAAGTAGCGAATCGGCTACGGTGCCCACGTTACGAGGGCGCCTTGGAAATCACTCGCGCGCGACTGGTCAAATTTTCTCTATCGGATTTAGGCTGCCGGACAGCTTGCGACCATCGCGCAGCGAAACCCCCTCCCAGGCACAGTCATCTTCTCCATCGACGTCTTTTTCGAGTATGCGGCGGCGGTTCAGATACGGGATCAGGCCCGACGAATCTGGATTTGGAATTGCTAAGTACAGCCAGCTGTTCAGTGCACCGATCTGTTCGGCACGTGCGACCAGTTCCTGAGCAAGCAGTGAGTCAGAAGAAAGCACCAGCCAAAGTCGATGGAAATAGCGTTTCACAGATGTAACCAGCTTGAGCAGCTCCTCTGCTGCGGGCCCTTCTTTCAACGAGCTGTCGCCCAAGCGTGGAATGACGGCTATGGGCTGTTGAGGGTCGTCGATCAAAATAAAATTACGCAGCGCTCGGAAGTTCTTCACCAGCACGAGCTCGCCTTCAGGGCTCCCGAAGAAGCCAGCCCCGGACTGTTGTGCAAGTTGAATGCAAAGCCGCTGATGTTCGACCACACGCTGGCGAGCGCGGGAGCGAGCCGTGATTTGCGCATGCCCGGATTCTGCGGCCAGGGAATCAATGGCCTGGCGGAGCTCTTTCAGGGTTACCTGGTTGTCCAGGATCGCGTTGAAGCGAGCGTGAGCTTCCTGTGCGTTTAGCTTGTAAAGACGCTCCAGGAACTCAGCATGAGCGTAACCGCATTTAACCTGCTCCACCGTAAGTGGGCTGTCAGTCATACGCTCAAGAAACGCCCCGGCATTGAGCATGCGCTTGATGACTTTCTCGTCGTAGTTCGAAGCTTCGGCTTCACGACGAATGAGTCGGTAGACGCTCTCGTCGCCCTGGTGCCCGTCGATCTTCGGGCGAAGAGCCTGATACAGGCCAAACCAGTGTGTTTGCGGCTTGCGTGGCATGCCTTGTTCTCCTCGTGCGGACTCCGGTCGCTACATCTTATTTGATACGTTTCTCCAAAAAAAGCTTGACCTTAATCCAGAGGATGGCTATACATAAAACACCCAGTATAGAAAAGTGTACTAAATGAAACGAGATGACCTGAGCCACGGCGTGACGCGCGATGTAGCGCGCCGCAACAACCGAGGGCGTAAGGCGTATGTCATGAAGTCGTTGAAAAGCGGCTTGGAAATCCGTCTGGAATCGCGCGACGAGCTGGCGCTGGCGAAAGCCCTGGATCTGGATCCGAGAGGCAGTCAATTGCGGGCGCAGGCAATGACCTTTGACCTGGTTCGGGGCGAGGTGCTGACCGCCCTACCTACCGCCAAGCACAGAGACAGTCGGTACTACACACCCGATCTTTCGGATGTGATTGATGGCATTGAGCATATTTTCGAGGTGAAGCCGAAGCGCTACTGCTCACAGCATAAAGGGCTATTTGAGCAAGTGAGCGATTTTTGTCTGCGCAACGGTATGAAATTCAGAGTTCTTTGCAAAGAGGACTTCACCGAAACGTTCTTGATCAATGTAGATTTATTGCATAAATTCGCCCGGCAATGCGCTCAGCAACTGCCAGCTTGGGCACAGCAAGTCAGCCAGATTAAAAATAAGACGGGGCACGTCAGAGACGTGCTCTGTGGATTGGCGCCGGAAAATTACTTTTTGCTGGCAGGTCTGTTGTCTGGTGTTTTGAGGATGGATCTAAATAAGGCGCTGATTCTATCAATGGATTTTGATGTCTATCCAGGGAATGGAAACTTGCAAATTCTGGAGGTTTATATCAGTGAATAATCCAATCCGGGAAAACGGGGTTGTGAATATTTCCGGGCAACCCTTCATTATCAAGTCGCTGCAAGTGGATTTGAAAGATATTGTCCTGCGCGGCAAGGGTGGCATTGAGCGGGTTATGGACTTTCAGCAGTTCTATAATGAACTGGCAACTGGAGTCATCAAGATCCCAGGGTATGCGACTGAGCGCCAAGGTAAGACTTGGGAGCCTTCAGAATATGCGGAAGCTATTTTCCGCAGAGACATCATCAAGTTAGTTGATAGCGAAGAATATCGGCGAGCAGCGCAAAGCGAAAAAAATGAGCTACTGGTTAAAGTTGGACTTGAGCACGAAAAAAAGGTGCCGTGTCCAAAAACCATCAGGCAGTACCAGAAAAAATATGCAAAAGGAGCTTTTGAAGCCCTGATTCCTAACTACCGCGCGCGTGGCGGTAAAGGTTGGAGGGTAAAAGCGGCAGCTAAAGAGCTCGTCCACGCAGTCATTCTGGAGACCTATGCCAAGGATGACAAGCTGAACCTAGCAGCGACAGCACGGATTGTGAATGATCGCTTGAAAGGCTCAGATTGTCTGGTTGAGGGTAACCAGACGATCAGCGTGAAGCTGGTCTCTCGAATGCTTCAAGAAATGCCTCGGGATATCGTCTTGGATGGGCGAATTGATCCTAGGACTTATCGCCTGTTGTCACGGCAAGCGGTAAATGAGTTTTACGTTGAGCATGCCTTTGAATTGGTGCAAATCGACGCCAAGACGATTGATATGTATGTTGTCGATGAGTTCGGTCGGCGATTTTCAAAAATCACCTTGTACTCAATGGTGTGTAGCCGTACAGGCTATCCCGTGGGCATTTATGTGACAGCCGGGACACCCAGTGAATACTCATTGCTCAAGCTGTTTGAATTTTTCTTTTCCCCGAAAGACGAAAAATTCAAAGACGCTTTGAATTAATTTCAGATTGGCCTGCGCCCTGCGGCTTGATTAAAGTTTTATTGGATAATGCGTCTGAGAATGCGGCGGGTGTGTCATTAGAGCTCGTCCGAGATCTTGGGATTGATATCCATTATGCCCGCGCCTATCGTGGGGACGATAAGCCACACGTAGAGTCGCTTTTTAATACCTTGGATAAGATGGTATTTCATAGAATGCCAGGATCTAAGAAAAGCGCTGAGAAAGAAATCAAGAATCGACATGAACGAGCAGAAAATGAGGCTTGCTACACCGTCGAGCAAGTGTACAAAGATGTTGTTAAGTTCATAGCTGACTACTACGTACATCAGCCTGTTGTGAAACTTGGGTTTCGCCATGGAAAGAACATGACCATTAAGCAGGCGATGGATGAAGAGCTCAAAAAATTTATGCCACCACCGCCGCCATCTCTTGAGCAGGTTCAGCGTTTGATTTTGCATAAGAATAAGACGACTCGTACTGTGCAGCACTACGGGATCGAATTCGAGGGCTTTCAGTACAACAGCTATGCCTTCAAGGAAGTGACGCGGGATTTTCTTCAGCAGCAAGTGACGATTCTGTTTAACCCTGCTGAATGCGCGGCGATTTATGCCGTTGATCCCCGTAGCGGTGAATTGATCAAGCTCGATTGCAAGATGCGCGACGTTCCAAATGTCTCGTTCGAGGTCATCAAAGAGATTCGTAAGCAGTATGAGCGTGACCCGCAGACCATGACGGGTCATGACTACCATCGTGTCTACGCAAGCTTGCTGATCAAATGGACGACAGACAGCACCCGGCGCCGCTCAAAGATTTCCGACCATAACCGTGCAGGTCAGAAAAAAAGCTCGTGAGGGTTATCACCGTGACGTGCAAACCCAGCTTGACCAGCATGCGATAGCTCCGGTCGCACGCACTGTCATGTCGGTCGACTCGGATGATGACTTTGTGCCGGCCCCTGTCGAGGTCATCCAGCCATGAGCGGTATTTACGATCAGCTCGTTCAGCATGAGCGGTTTTCATCAGCTCTTGCTGTGATTTTGGCGGCTGTAGAACGTGCGCGTGATGAGGATTATCAAATTCAGCCGGTCGTTGGGCCCACGCGTGTGGGGAAGACAAGGGTATTGGCGCGTGCGATCCAAGAGGTCTTGCGCACCTCCCCTGTCGGATCGCAGAGCGTGATCTCGGTGGTGAGTCCCAAACATCTGACGGCACGAGCCCTGCCGGATGCTTGCCTGAGCAGCATTGGCATGAGCACCGGGGGCTTTAAGAATCATGTGGCGGCGACTGAGGCTTTTATCAAAGCAGCCAATAAGCGGAACACAAAGCTCATCATCTTTGATGAGTGCCAACACATGCTGGAGCGCGGCAGTAGCACCACGGTGCGGGCGGCGGCTGATTTTTTTAAGCTTTTCGATGGAAAACTGAAGGCCAGTATCGTCCTGGCCGGTTTGCCATCGCTTAATCAGCTGTTCCTGGAAAATGAGCAACTGGCTGATCGTGTCAGACGGCCATTCCAATTTTATCCGTATGACTGTCAGGGCCCTGATTACACGCATTTTCGGGCGGCGTTGGCGACAGCGCTGCAATACCTGACGAACAACGGTTGGCGCACGTTCGATCTCAAGGATGCCGAGTTTGCCAAGCGCATGTACATCGCGCGTGTGCGGGGCGTTTTGGCCTGATCGTAAAGCTCTTTCGTGAGGTCGAAGTCTGCTCAACAAGTGGAGAGGCGCTGTATCCCGAGTTTGCCAAAGCCTATGAGGCGGCAGTCATCGGGCGTTTGATCGACTTCAATCCGTTTGACCCCCGGATCACGGTACAGACCGAGCACATGGCCTTGGTGTACACCAAGGTCATGTCCGAAGCCGGCGTGAAGGTGTGAGGGCTCAGCATGTTGGCATTCCCCCTGACTCCCTTCGCTGATGAAAGCGTAAACGGCTACCTCCTGCGGTTGGCCGAGGAGAACTTCATGGACTCCTCTGCCGCCCTGCTCCGCGAGGCAGGGGTTCGACTCAAAGCCCGTTACAGTGAGACTGAGCTCAATGCCATCAGTGAGACGCATGGCTTGGATTGTGCGGGGATCCAACAGCTTGCCGGTTTCTCACAAGTCGTGGGATCGCTCGGGCAAGGACGATTTCTCCGTACCGCAGCGGTTCCGGTCTGTGTCGAGTGCTTGCGCGCGTCCGCCTACATCCGTCAGTCGTGGCATCACCAGTTGTTCATCGCATGCCCCGAGCATCAACGCGCACTGTTGGCAGTTTGCCCGGAGTGTTCGGAACCGCTCGACCTCAAGCGCCACTCGATTACAACCTGCCCCTGCGGGTACGACCTGACCACTGCGGATGTCACGCCAGCAGATCCTGCGAGCCTCTGGGTGGCCAGCCTCCTGTGGCCTGCCAGTGGCATTTCGCTGCCGGGACTGGAGGCTCTGCTCCAAGACGTTGATGCATTTCTGCTGTTTCTGGCAAATCTGACACTGACGGAGCCGCATCGGAAAAATGCTCCCATCGATACGGATAAAGCCTTGGCGGTGTGCCAAGCCAGTCATCAAATCGGCAGCAATTTGCTGCCTCGCTTCAGGGGCTTCGTCGAAGCCAAGATCGAAGCGGCCAATCAAATGGCGTCCAGCCGTTTCATGCTCAATCTTGGCAGCTGGTATCGCGAGCTGAATACGGAATTTTCAGGAGAGGTGTATGCACCAGTCCGCGAGATTGCACACCGGCTGATTCTTGAGCGGGCCAATGCGCCCATCAACCGCAAGCTGAAGCAGATCAGCGCTGACTGGCTGGGGCTGAAGGCAACCCTTACGGCAGCGGAAGCGGCACGGATACTGAAAAGCTCTCCGGATCGCGTAGTGGCATTCGTAAAGGCCGGCCTGTTGGATGGAACCATCTTGCAGGGCTCGACCAGCGAGTTCTGCATGGTCAAGCGCGCGGAGGTTGAGGTACACCAGCAAGCAGCGGCGGATTTCCTCTACGGTAAGGATTTGCTCAAACTTCTCGGCATCAGTCGGCGTACCCGAGATCGTCTGACGGAGACTGGCCTGTTGAGTCCGGTACCGGAGATGCAGCGCCCGCTGTTTGCACGGGGCGATTACCGAAGAAGTGAAGCGGTGGCACTGCTTGAGCGGCTGACCGAGAGCAGCTGCGAGATCGATGAGCCCAAGCGCAGCCTGTCATTTGCGGATATCAGTGGTAAGAGCTTTTCCAACGCACAAGCCAATGACCTGCTTAAGCGAGTATTTGCGGGTGATCTTCAACCGCTAGGCCGTGTGCGTGGCATCCAGGGGTTCGCGGCGTTTCGCTTTGATGAAGACACGCTTGCAGAAGTGTCGGCTCAGCATTCCACCGGTATTGAGTTCACCATCACTGACCTGACCAAAATTACGAAGTGGAAACACCAGACCATCAAAGGTTGGATTGATGCCGGCTACCTGCGGGCACGTGCTGAATCAGGCAAGAAATACCGGACATTCATCGGTTTGGCCGACCTGATCGCATTCCTTTCCACCTATGTGGTGGCAGCAGATACGGCAGATCGACTGGGCAGCCAGTCGGTCTGGCTTAAGGGGGCGATGAAGAAGGTTGGCGCACTGGTGACTGGCCCCAGTGGAGAGGTGGAGAGCGGGCTTTTGCTCTCGGTCGATGCGTTGGTGAACATCGTTTCTAATCGAGCCCCTACTTGGTCACGGCCATCTAAACCCAGCGCCCGCATGAGCCACAGCCCTGAACTGAAGGCGGTAGTGGATCAGTTTTGCCAGGCGACGGAGGTGCACTGTGCCTGACCGGATCAGCACCCGTCTGCCTGCGCGGACTCAACGCCTTTTACTCGAAGCGCTGCTGGAGCATTACCCCGACGAAGTCATTACTGGCTTCCTGGTGAACGCCACTATCAGCTGCAACTGCGTGCGGGGCCATGCCTACAAAGTCCGCCGTTATCCGGAGCATGCCGTGCTCACCTCGGGGGAGATCAGCCATGTCGTGCGCGATGGGGCGCGCTGGTTGATCCATACCGAAGAGTTCGACTGTTTCGTGATCGTGAATTTTGCACCCGGTGGGCTTCAGTCACTGCGCCATCTGATTGATCTCTATGAGACGGCCCGCATGGCGCACTCGCGCTGGTGCCTTCAATAACAGGAGGTAGATATGGACGAGCTGAGTGCGGTAACCGATCTGTTGTATGGCCGCGGTACACCCATGTCGGGGTTATCCCTGACTGACGAAGAAGCCATGGCCATGGTGCGTCAGCGCTTTCCCTTTAACGAGTTCTGTCTTGTACGCGATTGGCTGTGGCTGGATTTAGCGGTCACGCCAGCCGAGCGCGAGCAGCTGAGCAACACGGGGCGTCAGCCGGTGCTGGTGTATGCGCATACCGTCGTTTACGACAGTGCCAGGCGCTGGGACGCGGGGGACTTTGTGCGGACATCGCCGTTACACGTTTTGCATGGTGAGGGTCTGTTCCAGACCTGGAGCACGCTCTACGTGTTGCTCGGTGAGGGGTAGCGCAAACGTGTGGCGCTGGAGACGGTCGGGCGGATTTTCTGAGGGATTCGAACCGCACTTCGCATAAGACCGCATGGGGTAAATGGTCGCCAGCTCAACTTCACGGAGGGGCGCGATGTGGGAGCAAGTTGATCGAGACAAACTCTTTGCCGAGGTGTGGGCCGAGCCGATGCAATCGGTGGCCAAGCGCTACGGGCTGTCGGATGTGGGCTTGAAGAAGCTGTGCAGCCGCTTGCAGATTCCCACGCCACCCCGAGGCGACTGGGCCAAGTTGAAAGCGGGCAAAGCGGTAACCGCCCCACCAACGCTGCCGGTGTTCAAAGGCAATCCCCGCCACCTTCACCGCTTTGTGGCGCAACCGGTCAAACCGTCTGGTGAGGCCCCACCACCGGATGCGCGGTTGCTGCCGGTTCTGGCGTTTGAGCGTGACCCCGCCAATCACATCCGAGTACCGAGCCGGGGTACGCATTGGCATCCCCAGGTGGCCGCTACCCGCGATGCGCTCAACAGCGGCTACAAAGACAACCGAGGGATACCGATTCCAGGTGGTCGGGGGTTCGATATTTCTGTGTCGGTTGGCCAGCGCAAACGGGCATTCCGGGTGTTGAATACCCTGGTCAAAGCCTTGGAAAAGCGTGGCTACAGCCTGCGCCCTGGTGATCGGCACATGCAGGTCGAAATGTATGGTAGCCGCTTCACGCTAGGCATCTATGAGCCCACCAAACGCTCCAACTATGTTCCAACGGCGAAAGAGCTGGCGGCCAAAAGTCGTGGCGAACATAGCTATTGGCCGCGCTATCAGTACACCCCGTCGGGAACGCTCGAAATCCGTTGCGGCGATGGCCATGACGCGGTGGTCAAAGACACGGTGCGGCAATCCATCGAGGAGCAGCTCAATCTGGCGGTGGAGGTGATGGCTAGGCGGGCGATCAGCAGGCTTCGCTACCAGGAAGAGCAAGAGCGCTTGGCGGCGATCCGCGAAAAGCGCCGCCAGGAGGCATTGGCACAGCAAGCGATTCAGGACGCCGAGAAGAAAAGGCTGGAGCATCTGATTGCAGATGCGCAGCGCTGGCAGCAGGCGGAAACCATCCGGGCGTTTTTACGTGCCCAAGAAGCTCATGGTCAGCAGGTTGGCGGTTTGTCCGAACAGCAGCAGATGTTTCTGGCCTGGGCTCGGGCTAAAGCGAACTGGCTGGATCCCTTGGTAATGCAGCCAGACGCCATTCTGGATCAGAAGATAAAGATTCCTTACTGATCCTTCTCTTCGGGCATGGGGGGGCCAATGTACGCACCTCGTAGGGTCATCCGGTCAAAGCTATAGACATGGGCGTGTGGGCTTTCGACGCAGCGACCTACCAGGGGGAGTTGATGGTCTGGCTTGCCTGGTTGGAGCTCGATGGTGCTGCCGCAAACGGGGCAGTCAGCCGAAAAGCGCACCAGGCGCGTCCAGCGGTAGTTGTCATGCCGGAACATTTCCAGCTCGCAGCTGGTTTCTTTGAACGCGGACACCCAGTTAGGTGCTTTCACGACGCAGTCATCAATCACTTTGAACCAAGGTGAGTAGCCCTCGCGCCAGATGAATACAAATCCTGCCAGGCTGAGGCATAGGGTGATGAGGCTTCCCATCGTAATGGGCCCCTCACGTAGGCCCAGGCTCAGCAGCATGATTCCGAGTAGGGCAACCCAGAATGCACTGCCCAGAAGGATTGAGCTCAGAAAGCTGATACCTCTGACACTCAGGTTGCGCATTTCACCGCCACTCAGGAACAGGCGAGCCGCGAGCGATGGCTTGATTGCGCCCTTGGCGGAACGTCGGTAGATGATTGATGAGGCGGGTTCTACTTCAGGCGTTTTCTCTTCGTCATTTTGGGGTTCCAGTTCCAGCCAATACAGGCTGACCACCCCCCTGCCGCCACCTGGCGTATAGCCAAGTTGCAGGCGCGGCTCATCTGATTCTGACTGGGCCAGCTTCAGGGTGCGCCGCAGGATCGAGATTTTCGGCACCCAATTCTTAGGGTCTGAGTCTTTCTCCGCAGCATTACCGCAGCCGGCGAGCAGAGTCTTAGCCTCAAAGGTTAGTTTCTCTTGGTTGTCAGGGCGGGCAAGACAGCTACTGGTCATGAACAGCAGGATCTCGTAGGCCCGTCCGCGCGAGGGGTTCTCTGTGAGGTGATGCTTTAGACGCTGAAGAGCTTCGAACATGCAATTCCCTATGCTTCTGATTTTTAAGGATTTAAAACCTGGATTTCCGGAATAAGGCCATATCGGGAGGTTTTTTCTGCCGCGTATTTTCAGTCTTGAGACCTTCTTAACTCCAGCGGAAAAGTCTCATGACCATGACGATTGCAGTAGATGCCAGTGGCCGAGTTGTTTCGATTAACGAAGTAGTACGCGGTCTGGCTTGTGGCTGTCGGTGCATTGAATGCAATGAGGTCGTTGTTGCTCGCCAAGGGCTACAGCGGATGCACCATTTCTCCCATGCCTCACATAAAGCGCCCTGTGAGGTCACGCCAGAAAGCTTTCTGCACCGATACGCCAAGCAGTTGGTTAAAGAAAGCTTAGGGTTGCAGTTGCCTCCGCAGCCGGGGCATCGCCCAGATTCTCAAGACCAGAGCTCCTGGTGGGATTTTGAATCCGTCAAAGAAGAACCCTGGATGGGAGACTTTAGGCCCGACCTTGTCGCTGAGCTGACGGATGGCCCGTTGTTGATTGAGTTCGCCTGCACCTCGTTTGTTGATGAGGAGAAACTGGCGAGGATCGAGCAGTTGGGTATTCGCACCGTCGAGATCGATTTGAGTGGTTTGGTCGTAACGCCCTCAGCAGAAGGTTTGCTGGAGATAAAAAGATCCATCCTGCATGACGCGACCTTAAAACAGTGGCTCTACCCGCTCCCGGAAATCGTTGTTGGCGGCGATACGTTGCTGCCTGTTGATAGCGGTGTTCAGCAGGAGCCCAGGGTGCACTTGCCTGAGCGGCAGCGGTTCACGATTCAGGGCTTTTGGGTCGATCTGCGGGTGCTTGAGTTTGGTTCTGTGGTGGTGCGTTCAGTGGCATACAGTCCAGCTATCGCTGAGCTGCTCAAGCGACTGTCGCGACGATACGCAGGTCGCTATGTGGCCAAGTACAAGAACTGGATGTTTCCTGCGTGGACAAGGTCTGCGCTTCAGGATGAGCTTAAGGCACTGGCTGATGGTGATAGCCCTGGTTTGAGTAGAGCGGTTGATCCGTCTTCACGGGTACTAGAGGCGTCGTTCACGACTGAGAGTCAGCCGGACGTGAATGGTTACCTCGATGCGCGACTCATCCTCCGGCACTACCGTACAGGGCTTGCTCCTGGATGCCTGCCTTGCGGCGAATTCAAGGCTCGTCACTATGGCATTGGGTTGGACTGTGATGCGTTGGAAGATTTCTTCCGGGCCAGTGGCGTTGAGCTTCTTGGTGTTGAGGTGATTCGGATAGCTGGGAAGGCTGATTTCATCTACGTATTACGTCGATGAGCTGATCGCCCTGGCGTGAGGGATCACTACATCCTGGGTCAGACCGCTGCTTCAGCAGGGATCTGAGGCCTTGGCCAATGGTGTCTAACTGGTATCAGGTGCTCACTAAGTTATAGTGGCGTCCGCCCATTCTCTCTTGGCCTGCGCTGCTGAAGAGAGGGGTCATCGTCGAGGTTTGATAGAAATTCTGGATGCCAAACAGCCAAGGAGACTAGGTGGTTGATTGCTGATGTTGAGCGTTTTCTGCGGGAAAACCCTGGCACTAAGGCTAAGGACATCGCCAAGCATCTTGGGGTGGCTAAAGGGGAGGTCAATTCTCTTCTTTATAAGAGTCCTGATACGTTCGCCCAAGATGCTGACCATCGGTGGGCGGTGGTGAAGACTGTGCTGACCATTGTCCTTAAAAAGGAGGCGTGGGTGGACAGTGCCTCCTTTGAGGGGGCGCTGGCTGCCGCTGGTTCGCCCTTGGATTCTGCCTGCACAGACGCTGTGTTCGTTGTGCCCAAGGGCTGCAAGATCATGATTGATGCTGCGGCGCGAATGCTAGCGCTATGCAATCAGCTCGTTTTGGTTGGCAAAACGGTGTCGATTGATTTCAGTACCTGCAAGGCAACGCTGACCTACTTCAATCGGCTAGGTTTTTTTGACCACCTAGCCGGGGCCGTAGATGTGGTTCCGGAGCGTCCTTCTCAGTCTGGAGCGGCAACCTACCGTGGTAACAACGAAGGTGTGGTTGAGCTTGCCTCTATTGATCCTCGCATTCCCGATGAGTCGATCCCCAAACGTCTGAAAAACAGCCTCGTGAGGTGTGCAGGTGAGCGCTACTCGCAGTCTGCGTTTACGTTCATTTCTGAGCTATTTGGTAACGTGCGGGATCATGCAAAGTCAGAGATTCCGGGTTTTGCAGCTCTTCAGCACTACCCGAAAGGCCGCAAGATCCAGACAGTGATCTCTGACAGCGGGGTTGGCATTGTTGGAAGCCTTCAGCCCGTTTTGGAGCAGAGATACCCGGAGCTTTTTAAGAAACTCGACTTCTCGAAATCAGAGGCAGGGCCTGAGCTGGTCTTGCATGTATTCAAGCAGGGGCGAGTCTCAAGCTCTGATGAGGATGGGCGAGGGCTGGGCTTGAAACGAAGTGGTGATGTGGCTGCTAATTTCAATGCCACGGTTACGGTGAGGCAAAAAAATTTCGAGCTGACGATGGTCTACCGCGACTCTCAATTCAACCGCAGCCACCGGCGAACGGATATGCCTACCATCCTGGGAACCCACATCTGCTTTGACTTCTTAATTGACAGCTAAAGCTCTCTCGTTAAACTGAGCAAATGAATCAGAAATCACTCACTGTCAAGCTGAGAGACTTCACCGAAGACGACCATCCTTTTGGCAATGTCCAAGGAAAGGCAACCTTTGGGAAGCTGCTCGACTTCGTCGACGCCCATCCACAGTATTCCGTTTTTGGGATCTCCCTCTCTGGTATTGAAGCGACGGATGCATCATTTCCGAGAGAAAGCGTGGTAGCTGTCGCGAAGCTCTATAGGGGGGAGCGCGGCTTCTTCCTCAAGGACGTCAAGAGTCGAGACTTGCTGGACAACTGGAGCTACGCCGCTCAGGCCAAAGAGATTCCTCTGACTGTCTGGGCCGAAGACGGTTACCAAGTCATCGGGCCTGAGATCAGCTCTTCCACGAAGGAACTGCTGGATTGCGTGCTACCTCGGCGCGCAGTTACTGCCGCCAAGGTAGCCGAAGCACTAAACATTTCGGTCGCTAATGCCAGCACTAAGCTCAAGAAGCTCAAGGATCAGGGGTTCATCCTCAGAGCCGAAGAGACCGCCGAGTCTGGCGGAATTGAGTACGTATACCGAGCCATCGGTGAATCCGCTTAAACAGCTTTACAAATCCAGAATCAGGGTGTAGTTTTGTCTCGAACCCAGGCCCTTTTGCGGTACCTGGTTAAACTGGATCAGTTAAGCAGAGTGGTGATCGACATGGCAACTAACCCCCCGGCAGGTGATGGACATCGCAATGGCGCGGTACGTCAGCGTTCCCAGACCCAGACTCCGTCTGGTCATTGGGTCAAGCGTGACACGGAAACCGGTCAGTTCATGGACGTGAAAACGTCGGACAAGACGCCGTTCAAAGGCGTGCGGAAAGAGAAATAGGAGAACAGCTCATGAGCGCGAAATACGAGATTTTCCTGGGGACGGATCGTCAGTACTACTTCCGTTTGAAGGCGCCTAACGGCGAGAAGATCCTGGCCAGCGAAGGCTATACCACAAAGGCGAACTGCCAGAATGGTATCCAGTCGGTGAAGGTCAACTCCCCATATGATGCCAATTACAAGAAGCTGACAGCCGTTAACGGTCAGTACTATTTCACCCTGCATGCAGGTAATGGTCAGGTGATTGGCAAGAGTGAAATGTATACCTCCACCCAAGGGCGTGATGGTGGTATCGCGGCGGTTAAGGCTTACGGCCCAACTGCCCAAACCGTAGATCTCACCTGACCCACCATGCTTCTACAAACCCGCTTCGGCGGGTTTTTTTGCTTCGTACGGTTCAGCCCCGAAACGAAATTATTTTCTGAGGTGGGCTGGCTTCCAGAAATCGGGGCGATTCATAAGCGATCACATTTTGATACCAACGGCCAAGCACTTGGTCTCGGCGACTTTGAGAGTATTAACTCTGAATCCATTGCTGGAGGCCGTACCATGATTGCTGTTTTGCGTAGCCGAAAACCTGAGGACAGAAAGGATCCCCCGAAGCGTCTGGTCTACCTTTGCATGGTTGCTTTGGCTCCTTGTATGGCGCTCGTAGCCTTATGGAATCAAGGAGATTTGACGCTTGTCACAGCTTCGCTGACGTTGTCTGTTGGCGCGTTTCTCTATGTAAATTTAGAGGCTATCCAGATCTATTTGAAGCCTGCGTGGGCCCGTGAGTACCATGCCAAATTGGCTCCACTGACGGCGCGCCTAACCTGTTCAGGGCTTTCTGCTGATGAGCGTCGGCAGGTGCTACGCCGAATTCAGGATCTCAATGACCGCTACCATTTGGTCACCAGTCCAGCTATCACCTACATGTGGGTTAAGCGCATGGCATTTTCGATGGCGTGCATTGCGCGATTTTTGCGTGCGAGCACTCACTGACAGGTGAGTGTATCCAGCTCTGCTACCTAGCTTCGACTTATGGGCT
This sequence comes from Pseudomonas sp. TZ252, assembly GCF_056110345.1. Classification (NCBI taxonomy): domain Bacteria; kingdom Pseudomonadati; phylum Pseudomonadota; class Gammaproteobacteria; order Pseudomonadales; family Pseudomonadaceae; genus Pseudomonas; species Pseudomonas sp. TZ252. The sequence goes on from NZ_CM148566.1 coordinate 2,487,025, forward strand.
AAATCTGCCTCCTCTCTGGGTTCCCTCAGTCGATTCGTGGAAAGCCATGCAGGTGATGTAGGAAAGCCGAGCTTCTAATCCCGCAACGGATGGGGATTCCCTAGGGCTGTCATCCTCTCTAATCTGGGCTCCATTGACAGGGTGGCAATCCGGATCAAGCCTGTAGGTATCTGACCTGAAGGTGGCGATTCAACCGGCTTGTAGTGGCCGATCTGCGGGGCGTACGGAAAATGCCATTTATTCCGGTCGTTTAGACGAAAAATGCCACTTTATCTGGCTCAATCGTGCCAATAATGGTGCCCATTTTTTGTAAGTCATTGATTTATATAGAGTTACGACTGCCACGTTTACCGCCCGTCGACACCAGTTGCGGTGGATCAGTGCTGTCCCGCTCAGTAGGCTTCGGCAGGTGAGATCTGTAATTTCTTAGCTTCAAGCCGGGTTGCGTGTGGTGTAAGGTAAGAGTATTGACAACCTGTCAATTGAGCGGAGATGCCGACAAGATACCCTGATATCGTGCCGCCTCCCGACAGGTTGTGGCTAGCTAGAAGCCCCGTCGTTACTGGCTTTGGAAAGTAACATTGTCCGACGGTAGGTTTTGGCCCATTTACTTTGGCCGACAGGGTTCATTAAGTCTGTCCGAAGTCGCCTCCAGCCCTGTGTTTTCGCCCCTTTGAGGACGGCTATCTTTGTCTCCCTCCACAGGTCGGCAGACCGACCCTCATGGAAACCCCGGCCTGGCGCCGGGGTTTTCTTTTTGCGCCAGGTAGCCTGGATACGGGCGCCAGGGGTGCCTTGCCAAGGTGTGGTCGAGCCCCGGTTGCTCGCCGGCATTGGCACCCTGGGCCCGGGCCTCCTGGCGGCGTTGCACCGCTCCTGTGGGCAGCGGACGCCGGTCGATTCGGTCGATCGTTGCCAACCGGCCTTGCTTTGCGCCTCGCGTGAAAACAAGAAGCCCCGCTATGGCGGGGCTTCTTTTATCGAATCGGCGCACAGTGCGCCTTGCAGGGGGCTTTGCGGCCCTTCACGAGACCACCGACGGCTCCGGATGGCTGACCCGCTGCTGGATGGGGCTGATCTCGGCCATGGTCTCGCTGACCCAGGCTTCAGCGCGCTGGTTTAGCTCGGCGATGGCGCGCGGGCCTTCGCCTTCGGCGTGCATGGCCGGGCCGATCACCACCTGGATGGTGCCCGGGTACTTGGCCCAGCCGGCCTTGGGCCAATACTGCCCGGCGTTGTGGGCGATCGGCAGTACCGGTAGCCCGGCGTTGACCGCCAGGGCGGTGCCGCCGCGGGAGAACTTGCCCATCTGCCCCACCGGAATACGCGTGCCTTCCGGGAAGATCAGCACCCAGGCGCCTTTCTTCAGGCACTCGTCGCCCTGCTTGGCCAGTTGCTTGAGGGCCAGCTTGGGCTGGCTGCGGTCGATGGCGATGGGCTTGAGCAGGGCCAGGGCCCAGCCGAAGAACGGCACGTAGAGCAGCTCGCGCTTGAGTACCTGGCTGAGTGGCTCGAAGAAGCCGGAGAGGAAGAAGGTTTCCCAGGTGCTCTGGTGCTTGGAGAGGATCACGCAGGGCTTTTCCGGGATGTTCTCCAGCCCGCGCACCTCGTAGCGGATGCCGGCGACCACGCGGGTCAGCCAGATTGCGAAGCGGCACCAGTTCTGTACCACGAAGCGGTAGCGGGCGCGGAACGGCAGGATCGGCGCGATGAAGAAGCTGAGGGTGCCCCAGACGAACGCGCTGGCGGACAGCAGCAGGTAAAAGAGGACGGTTCTGATGGCCTGCACTGTCGACATGTATTCTGACCTTACTGAAGTAATGCGCTGGCGACTGCCGCCAGATCGTCGAATATCAGGGTGCCCTCTGGCAAGGGCTTGCCCAGCGTACGTACACCTTTTCCGGTCTTTACCAATACCGGCTGACAATCGACGGCCCGCGCCGCCTCCAGGTCACCGATGCTGTCGCCGACAAACCAGATACCCGACAGATCGACCCCGTAGTGCTCGCCGATCTGCCGCAGCATACCCGGCTTCGGCTTGCGGCAGTCGCAACCGTCGTCCGGTCCATGCGGACAATAGACGATGAGGCCGACCTCGCCGCCCTGCTCCGCGACCAGTTCGCGCAAGCGCGCATGCATGGCCTCGAGCACTGCCAGGTCGTAATAGCCACGGGCGATGCCGGACTGGTTGGTAGCCACCGCGACGGTCCAGCCGGCCTGGCTCAGGCGGGCGATGGCCTCGATCGAGCTGGGGATGGGGATCCACTCGTCGAGGGTCTTGATGTAATCGTCGGAGTCGAGGTTGATGACTCCATCGCGGTCGAGAATCAGCAGGGAACGGGACATCGATGCGCAGTTGGCCATGAACGGAAAGGATCGATTCTACCTCAGCCAGCCGGAGCATCGCGGATGGATCGACGAGCCCCTATGCTGGACAATCTGTACTAGATTCAATAATGGCAATGGAATGGCAATCCCAGGCCAGGGAGTCATTTGGCACGCAGCAGTGGGTGTCTCGGAGTACGTGCGAACCCCTTGGCGGGTGGATCACCGGAGTAATGCAGTAAGCGCCTATCGCATGCCAGCACGGCCGACCGGCCGTGTTTCCACCACAGGTGGAGCGGGCATGACGACGGGGAGTTCCGGGGCGTCTGCCCGTTCCCAAGGACGGTAACCGTGAAACGCCTGAAAAAGACACTGCACCTTTCAAGCTTGTCCCTCGCTTCCCTGGCTCTTTCTTCCGCCGCCCTGGCGGCCGCTCCGGTCATGCTCGACCAGGGCAAGGAATGGACCGAAAGCCACCGCCAGGACTTCTACAGCCGCGACCAGGGCTCGCAGGTGATGCCCCTGCCCTGGCTCAAGGCGTTGCGACAGCCGGATGGAACGCCTTTCCTCGCCGACAGCCTGGCCCGCTACGGCTATTTGCCCAACCCCAAGGCGCCCGCGGAAGGCCTGCCGGTGGGCTTCACCGTAGCCGGCACGGGCGCCCGGCAGATGGTCGGCATGACCTGTTCGGCCTGCCATACCCGGCAGATCGAGGTGAAGGGCACTGCCTATCGGATCGACGGCGGTCCGGCGATCGTCGACTTCCAGGCATTCCTCGCCGACCTCGATCGGGCCGTGGGACCGCTGACCAGCGATGACGCCGCCTTCGACGCCTTCGCCAAGCAGATCCTCGGGGCCAATCCGCCTCCCGGTGCGCGCGACGCTCTGCTCGCGGCGGTGAAGGAATGGTACGAGCCCTATCACACGCTGATCGAGCGCGCGCTGCCCAAGGACACCTGGGGACCGGCACGGCTGGACGCGGTATCGATGATCTTCAACCGCCTTACCGGGCTGGATATCGGCACCGCGCCGCCCTACCTGATTCCCGACAACATCAAGGCGGCGGATGCGCCGGTGCGCTATCCGTTCCTGTGGAACGCGGCGCGGCAGAACAAGACCCAGTGGCCCGGGTTCGCCGCCAACGGCAACGACCTGCTCGGCCTGGCGCGCAATGTCGGCGAGGTCTACGGGGTATTCGCCACCTTCCACCCGCAGAAGAGCAAGTTCCACCTGCTGGGCATGGACTACCTGAAGATCAACTCGGCCAACTTCCACGGTCTGGGCAAGCTGGAAGACCTGATCAAGAAGATCGGCCCGCCGAAGTGGCCCTGGGCGGTGGACAAGCACCTGGCCAGGAAAGGCGCGCTGATCTTCGCCCGCAAGACCGACGAAGGTGGCTGCGTGGAGTGCCACGGCATCCGGATCAAGGACCTGGTGCTTTGGGACACTCCGCTGAGGGACGTCGGCAGCGACAGCCGCCAGCACGCCATCCTCGATGGCCAGGTGCAGACCGGCGTGATGGAGGGCGCGCGGATGCCGTTCGGCCAGCCGCTGAAGGCGACCGACGGAGCCTTCGATGTACTCGCCGTAGCGGTGGCCGGTTCGATCCTGCAGCACTTCGTGCCGATCCTCGGTGAGAAGCACGATGCCAAGGCGGCGGCGGTCAAGCCGGAAAGCGTGATGACCGACGAAACCCGGCAACTGCTGACCGCCTTCCAGAAGCCGGTGCGTACCCAGGCCGACCCCTACCCCTACGAGTCGCGGGTCCTGCAGGGGATCTGGGCGGCGGCGCCGTACCTGCACAACGGCTCGGTGCCGACCCTGGAAGAGTTGCTGAAGCCGGCCGCGGAGCGGGTGGAATCCTTCCCGGTGGGCTCGGCCTACGACGTGGACAAGGTCGGCCTCGCCGCCCAGCAGACCCAATTCGGTAGCTATGTGCTGAAGACCACCGGCTGCGAGCAGCGTGATTCCGGCAACAGCCGCTGCGGCCATGAGTACGGCACCAGCCTGTCGGCCGAGGAGAAGCGTGCGCTGCTGGAGTATCTGAAGGTCCTGTAGTGAAAAAGGCCCGGTGTCGCGAGGACGCCGGGCCTTTTCTTCGAGGCGGGACTGGCTCAGCCGAGCAGCGAGATGTCCGCCACCCCGAGGAACGACCCGCGCAGCTTGGCCAGCAGCGCATAGCGGTTGGCGCGCACCGCCGCGTCGTCGACATTGACCATCACATCGGCGAAGAACGTATCCACCGGCTCGCGCAAGGCCGCCAGGCGGGCCAGCGCGGCGCGATAGTCGCGTGCCGCTGCCAGCGGCGCGACTTCGCTTTCGGCGTTCGCCACGGCGCTGCCCAGGGCCTTCTCGGCGGCTTCCACCAGCAGGCTGGCATCCACGTTCGGCGGAACCTCGTCCTCGGACTTGGCGAGAATATTCGACACCCGTTTGTTCGCCGCGGCCAGGGCCTCGGCTTCAGGCAACTGGCGGAAGGCCTGGACGGCCTGTACGCGCTGGTCGAAGTCCAGCGGCGAGCTTGGCTTGAGCGCGCGCACCGACTGGTACACGGCCACGTCCACGCCTTCGTCCTCGTAGCGCGCGCGCAGGCGGTCGAACACGAAGTCCAGCACCTGCTCGGCCAGGCCGGCGGCCTTGACCTTGTCGCCGTATTGCTCGACGGCGGCGTTGACCGCGGCTACCAGGTCCAGGTCGAGCTGCTTCTCGATGAGGATGCGCAGCACGCCCAGCGCAGCGCGGCGCAGCGCGTAGGGGTCCTTGCTGCCGGTGGGAAGCATGCCGATGCCGAAGATACCGACCAGGGTATCGAGCTTGTCGGCCACCGCCACGGCGGCGCCGGTCAGGGTCGAGGGTAGCTCGGCGCCGGCGCCGCGCGGCATGTACTGCTCGTTGAGGGCCAGGGCGACGTCTTCCGCTTCGCCGCCGTGGGTGGCGTAGTAGTAGCCGGCGATGCCCTGCATTTCGGGGAACTCGCCGACCATCTCGGTCGCCAGGTCACACTTGGACAGGATGCCGGCGCGCGAGGCGTTCTGCGCATTGCCGCCTATACGTTCGGCGATGTAGGCGGCCAGGCCGGAGACGCGCTGGGCCTTCTCGAACACGGTGCCGAGCTGGGCCTGGAACACTACGTTGCGCAGGCGCTCATTGAAGCTTTCGAGCGGCTGCTTCTTGTCCTGCTTGAAGAAGAACTCGGCGTCGGTGAGGCGCGGGCGAACCACCTTCTCGTTACCGCTGACGATGTTCTCCGGCGCCTTGCTCTCGACGTTGGCGACGGTGATGAAGCGAGGCAGCAGCTTGCCGTTGGCGTCCAGCAGGCAGAAGTATTTCTGGTTGTCCTGCATGGTGGTGATCAGGGCTTCCTGCGGGACCTCGAGGAAGCGCTCCTCAAAGGAGCAGACCAGCGGCACCGGCCACTCGACCAGTGCAGTCACTTCGTCGAGCAGGCTCGGCGGCACGATGGCGCTGCCCTGTTGCTCGGCGGCCAGTTCGGCCACGCGCTTGGCGATCAGCTCGCGGCGCTCGGCGAAATCGGCCAGCACATGAGCGCCGCGCAGGTCTTCCAGATACGCTGCCGGGCTGGAAATACGCACATTGTCCGGATTGTGGAAGCGGTGGCCACGGGATTCGCGCCCGGCTTTCTGGGCGAGGATCTCGCACTCGACCACATCGTCGCCGAACAGCATCACCAGCCATTGGGTCGGACGCACGAACTCCTCGCGGCGAGCTGCCCAGCGCATCCGCTTGGGAATCGGCAGTTCGTTCAACGAGGCCTCGACGATGCCCGGCAGCAGGCCGGCGGCCGGTTGGCCGGCGATGGTCTGGCTGAAGCGCAGCTTCGGACCGCTCTTGTCGATCTGCTGCAGATCCACGCCGCACTTCTTGGCGAAGCCCAGGGCGGCCTGGGTCGGGTTACCGCTGGCGTCGAAGGCGGCCTGTAGCGGCGGACCGTCTAGGTTGACGGTACGGTCGGGCTGCTGCACGGCGAGTTGCTCGACCAGCACGGCGAGACGGCGCGGCGCCGCATAGAAACGCGCAGCGGCGTAGCCGAGACCGGCAGCCTTGAGGCCCTTCTCGATACCGCTGAGGAAGGCTTCGCCGAGGCTGTTGAGGGCTTTTGGCGGCAGCTCTTCGGTGCCCAGTTCGACCAGGAAATCCTTGGCGCTCATCATTCGGCCTCCTTCAGCTTGGCCAGTACTTCGTCACGCAATTCGGGGGTGGCCATGGGAAAGCCGAGGCGCGCGCGGGCCTGCAGGTAGCTCTGCGCCACGGCGCGGGCCAGGGTACGCACGCGAAGGATGTAGCGCTGGCGCTCGGTGACCGAGATGGCGCGCCGCGCATCCAGCAGGTTGAAGGTATGCGAAGCCTTGAGGACCATCTCGTAGGTCGGCAACGGCAGCTCCAGCGCGATCAGGCGGTTGGCTTCGCTTTCGTAGAAGTCGAACAGTTCGAACAGCTTCGGCACGTTGGCGTGCTCGAAGTTGAAGGTGGATTGCTCCACCTCGTTCTGGTGGAACACGTCGCCATAGGTGACCTTGCCGAACGGGCCGTCGGTCCAGACCAGGTCGTAGACCGAGTCCACGCCCTGCAGGTACATGGCCAGGCGCTCCAGGCCGTAGGTGATCTCGCCGGTGACCGGATAGCACTCGATGCCGCCGACCTGCTGGAAGTAGGTGAACTGGGTGACTTCCATGCCGTTCAGCCAGATTTCCCAACCCAGGCCCCAGGCGCCGAGGGTCGGCGACTCCCAGTTGTCCTCGACGAAGCGGATGTCGTGGACCAGCGGGTCGATGCCGATGGCTTTCAGCGAGCCGAGGTACAGCTCCTGGAAGTTCTCCGGGTTCGGCTTCAGGACCACCTGAAACTGGTAGTAGTGCTGCAGGCGGTTGGGGTTCTCGCCGTAGCGGCCGTCGGTGGGGCGGCGGCTCGGCTGGACGTAGGCGGCGTTCCAGGTCTCCGGGCCAATGGCGCGGAGGAAGGTGGCGGTGTGGAAGGTGCCGGCGCCCACTTCCATGTCGTAGGGCTGCAGCACCACGCAGCCCTGCTCGGCCCAGTAGTTCTGCAGGGCGAGAATCAGGTCTTGGAAGGTGCGCACGGCGGGCGTAGTCTGGCTCACGAAATTCACCTGTGCTGAGGCTTCGATACAAAACGCGGAAGTATACCCGATTCCCGCGCCGCCTCGCCCGTCCCCCCGATCCCTGGAAAACCACGGAAAGCCTTATGCCACGCTGCTTCTGGTGCAACGATGATCCTCTCTACATGGCCTACCACGACGAGGAGTGGGGTGTGCCGCAGCGCGATCCCGACGCGCTGTTCGAACTTCTGCTGCTGGAGGGCTTCCAGGCCGGGTTGTCCTGGATCACCGTGCTGAAGAAGCGCGAGCGCTACCGCGAGGTGCTGTTCGGCTTCGACGTGCAGCGGGTGGCACAAATGAGCGACGCGGAGATCGACGAACTGATGCTCGACCCCGGCATCATTCGCAATCGGGCCAAGCTCAACGCTGCGCGGCAGAACGCCCAGGCCTGGCTGGAGCTGGATGACCCGGCTGGGTTCCTCTGGTCCTTCATCGGCGGCCAGCCGAAGATCAACCATTTCGCTGGTCGTGCCGAGGTGCCGGCGATTACCCCGGAAGCCGAGGCCATGAGCAAGGCGCTGCGCAAGGCCGGCTTCAACTTCGTCGGGCCGACCATCTGCTACGCCTTCATGCAGGCCAGCGGCATGGTCATGGACCATACCCAGGACTGCGACCGTTACGCCCAACTCGTCGGCTAGCCGGGCGCTCCCTGATGGATGCGTTCGGATGTTCCACGTGGAACATCGGCGCGCAGCATAGCTGGTCGCCCCGCTTCCTTGGCTGCCGCCCTCGCCCTTCTTCCTGGCGTACAATGCGCGTTCGAGTCGAGCGAGGAGTGTTTCGTGGAGAAATTCAAAGGTGCCCTGGTGGTGGGGGCCCTACGCCTGTTCGCGCTATTGCCCTGGCGTGCCGTACAAGGCGTCGGGGCCGGCATAGGCTGGCTGATGTGGAAATTGCCGAATCGATCCCGCGAGGTAGTGCGGATCAACCTGTCCAAGTGCTTCCCCGAGTTGTCCGAAACCGAACTGGAAAAGCTGGTCGGACAAAGCCTGATGGATATTGGCCGTACCCTCACCGAAAGTGCCTGTGCCTGGATCTGGGCGCCTGAAAAGTCGCTGAGGTACATCCGCGAGGTCGAAGGCATGGAAGTGCTGGAGGAAGCGCTGGCTTCCGGCGATGGCCTGGTCGGCATTACCAGTCACCTGGGAAACTGGGAAGTACTCAACCACTTCTATTGCTCCTACGCCAAGCCGATCATCTTCTATCGTCCGCCCAAGCTGAAGGCAGTCGACGAATTGCTGAAGAAGCAACGCGTGCAATTGGGCAACCGCGTCGCACCTTCCACTCCGGAGGGTATCCTCAGCGTCATCAAGGAAGTGAAGAAAGGCGGTTGCGTAGGGATTCCCGCCGACCCCGAGCCCGCGCGTACCGCTGGGCTCTTCGTGCCCTACCTGGGCACCACTGCATTGATCAGCAAGTTCGTCCCGCAGTTGCTTTCACGCGGCAAGGCGCGTGGAGTGTTCTTCCATGCGGTGCGCCTGCCCGATGGTAGCGGTTACAAGGTGATCCTCGAAGCGGCTCCGGCGGACATGTACGACAAGGACCTGGAAGTGTCTGTAGCAGCCATGAGCCGCGAGTTGGCGAAGTATGTACGAGCCTATCCCAGCCAGTACATGTGGAGCATGAAGCGCTTCAAGAACCGCCCGGATGGCGAGAAAAAATGGTACTGAGGAAAGGGCGTCGGAAGACGCCTTTTTCATATCCGGGTACTATGCTCAGCTCTGCCGCCTCCTCCGCAGGTCCCGAGGGACTCGATGGATAATCAACGACAATACCCACGAACCCCGCTCAAGTGCCGAATCCGTATCAGTCACCCGTTATTTGGCGAGCTGATGGCGCAGACCCGCGACCTCTCCGACACCGGGGTCTATGTCAAACACCCGGACCTGACCCAGCTCCCAACAGGCAGTGTCGTTACTGGCCAGGTACAGGATCTGCCGATCGACGCGCCGATCCTGCAGATGGAAGTCGTGCGAGTCGATGCGGAAGGCGTCGGCCTGCGCTTTCTCAGCGAAGCCTGAACGGTGATGTTCCACGTGGAACCCCAGGCATGAGCCACTGATCACAGAGTGGGCGAAACTGCTGCCGGTTATCGGCTAGAATGCGCGCCGCTCGGCATGGTGCCGGGCATGGGTTCCCTCACCCCATCGCGCAAAAAGGACAGTACATGTCAGCCTCTTCTCCGGCGGCCTGGCGCGGCACCCTGGCCGGCCTGATCGCCTTCCACATCTTCATCATCATCGCCAGCAACTACCTGGTGCAGTTGCCGATCACCCTGTTTGGCTGGCACACCACCTGGGGCGCCTTCAGCTTTCCGTTCATCTTCCTGGCTACCGACCTCACCGTACGCCTGCTGGGCAAGGGCCCTGCCCGGCTGGTCATCGCCCGGGTCATGATCCCGGCGTTGATCGCCTCCTACGTGGTCTCGGTGTTGTTCCAGGAAGCGGCGTTCCGTGGTTTCTCCGCGCTGCTCGAGTTCAACACCTTCGTCGCCCGGATCTCCCTGGCAAGCTTCCTGGCCTATGTGCTCGGACAGATCCTCGATATCCAGGTATTCGACCGCCTCCGTCGTTCCCGGCACTGGTGGACCGCGCCAGTCGCCTCGACCATCCTCGGCAACCTGCTGGACACCTTCACCTTCTTCTTCGTGGCGTTCTGGCGTAGCGACAATCCGTTCATGGCGCAGCACTGGGTGGAAATCGCCACGGTGGACTACGGAGTGAAGCTGAGTATCAGTCTTCTACTGTTCGTGCCGCTCTACGGCATGCTACTCAACGGCATCCTGAAGATGCTGCCGGGGCGGCCGCAGAGCAACGCTTGAGGCTCATCGAGGCAATCTGGAGGAAGGGCGCAACAGGCCGTGATGACCGTTGCGCCCTTCTTCGTTCAGGAGGTGGTAGCCCGGTGCGCGGCCGTGAGCAGCGTCAGGGCATCGCCGCCGAGCGTGACCAGGATGTGCGCCACGCGCTGAATGGGAACGCCCTGCCCCGTCCGCACTTCGATCCTTTCCAAGGCATGGAGGAGGCCGAGGAGAGCCCTGAGGCGCTCCTGTACGGATTCGAGCATCTCATTGGCGGAGGCGTTCCGGTGAACGTAGAGAATCGCTTGCTCGTATGGGTATTCGACATAGGACGGGACTGAACGCTCTTGCTTCGACATGTTGGCTCCGGAAAAGTAGTTGAAGTCAGGTGTCGCGTTCGGGCTTGGACCGAAGCGATGAGTCGAAGCTAGAGGGCCGGCAGCGGTCGCTCAATGGGGTTTTGGGCGTTCGGGATGCAGGCTACATCGTTGACAGAAGTTGCCTACGAATGTGTGGAACAGGTCTTTGTAAAAGTGTCGTCGGGGCGTGCTCGAACCGTTCTGCCAGCGCTCGATGAGCACGCCCGACCCGTCTGCCGGAACTCCGGCCGGCGGGTGGCGAGAACGCGCTGCGCAAGCCTTGGCCGGACGCTCAGGTTCTCGCCCTGTCGAGCTTGCGCAGGAACACCGTCATTTCCTTTTCGGCCTGCTTGTCGCCATGCGTCGCGGCAGTTGCCAGGCCCTGCTCCCAGGCCTGCCGGGCGCCCGCGAGATCGCCGGCAGCCTGGCGCGCCTTGCCCAGCAGCTTCCAGCCGGCGGAATACTTCGGGTCCTGCTCTACGCAGCGCTGGAGGTGTTCCGCCGCGCGTTCGGCGTCGCCCGCGTCCAGGTAGCCCTTGCCCAGGCCGAAGCGCAGCAGCGCATTGTCCACGCCTTTGGCCAGCATCTTTTCCAGACCTTCGATCATCATCCTGCCCTCTTCCAACGATGTCGGCCATTGTGCCCGGCTCCGGCCAGGCTTTGCACGGAACAGAGGGATTCGGCCGTTGCGAAGGAGGCACGCGGCCCCTTGGTGTTCGTAGGCCGAAGCCCTATCGCCGTTCGCGATAGGGCGTGCCTCAGAAGAACGTCAGGCCGGCCTGGAACAGTCGCTCGACGTCTCGGATGTATTTCTTGTCGACCAGGAACAGCAGCACGTGGTCGCCGCTCTCGATGCGGGTGTCGCCATGGGCGATCAGCACTTCCTCGTCGCGCACCAGCGCGCCGATGGTGGTGCCCGGCGGCAGCTTGATCTCGTTGATCGAGCGACCGATCACCTTGCTCGACTTGGCGTCGCCATGGGCTACCACTTCGATCGCTTCGGCTGCGCCGCGGCGCAGCGAGTGTACGCTCTCGATGTCGCCGCGGCGAACGTGGGCCAGCAGGGTGCCGATGGTCGCCAGTTGCGGGCTGATGGCGATGTCGATCTCGCCGCCTTGCACCAGGTCGACATAGGCAGGGTTGTTGATCAGGGTCATCACTTTGCTCGCGCCGAGCCGCTTGGCCAGCAGCGAGGACATGATGTTGGCCTCGTCGTCGTTGGTCAGGGCGAGGAACACGTCGGTCTCGCCGATGTTTTCCTCCAGCAGCAGGTCGCGGTCGGAAGCGCTGCCGTTGAGCACGATGGTGCTGTCCAGGGTATCCGAGAGGTGCCGGCAGCGCAGCGGGCTGCGCTCGATGATCTTTACCTGGTAGCGGCTCTCGATGGCCTCGGCCAGGCGCTCGCCGACATTGCCGCCGCCGGCGATGATGATCCGCTTGTAGCTGTCGTCGAGCCTGCGCATCTCGCCCATTACCGCGCGGATATGGGCCTTGGCGGCGATGAAGAAGACTTCGTCGTCGGCCTCGATCACCGTGTCGCCCTGGGGAATGATCGGCCGGTTGCGGCGGTAGATCGCGGCGACGCGGGTATCCACGTTCGGCATGTGCTCGCGCAGCTGGCGCAGCTCCTGCCCTACCAGAGGGCCGCCGTAGTAGGCCTTGATCCCGACCAACTGCGCCTTGCCCTCGGCGAAGTCGATGACTTGCAGCGCGCCGGGGTGTTCGATCAGGCGCTTGATGTAGTTGGTGACCACCTGCTCCGGGCTGATCAGCACGTCCACCGGGATCGCCTCGTTGTCGAACAGCCCGGTACGGGTCAGGTAGGCCGGCTCGCGGACGCGGGCGATCTTGGTCGGGGTGTTGAACAGGGTGTAGGCGACCTGGCAGGCGACCATGTTGGTCTCGTCGCTATTGGTCACCGCCACCAGCATGTCGGCGTCGTCGGCGCCGGCCTGGCGCAGCACCGTGGGGAACGAGGCCTTGCCTTGCACGGTGCGGATGTCGAGGCGGTCGCCGAGGTCGCGCAGGCGGTCGCCGTCGGTGTCGACCACGGTGATGTCGTTGGCTTCGCTGGCCAGGTGCTCGGCCAGTGTGCCGCCGACCTGGCCGGCACCGAGGATGATGATTTTCATGGCAGGAAACGGCTCGTCAGGTTTCGATCAACGGGCGGATATCTTGATCAGCTTGGCATAGTAGAAGCCATCGTGGCCCTCCACCTGCGGCAGCAACTGGCGGCCGTGGGGCTGTTTCATGCCCCAGGGGCCGGGAAGGTCCAGTTCGCGGGCGCCGGGCGTGCGGGCAAGGAAGGCGGCGATGCTGTCGCTGTTTTCCGCCGGCATCACCGAACAGGTGGCGTAGAGCAGTACGCCACCGACTTCCAGGGTAGGCCACAGCGCGTCGAGCAATTCACCCTGCAGGTGCGCCAGGGCGGCGATGTCTTCCGGCTTGCGCGCCAGCTTGATGTCCGGGTGGCGGCGGATCACCCCGGTGGCCGAGCACGGCGCGTCGAGGAGGATGCGCTGGAACGGCTTGCCGTCCCACCACTCCCCGGTGGCCCTGGCGTCGGCGGCGACCAGGCTGGCTTGCAGGCCGAGCCGCTGGAGGTTTTCCCGGACCCTTACCAGGCGGCTCTCCTCGAGGTCGACGGCGACCACTTCGGCCAGTTCCGGCTGGGTTTCCAGCAGGTGGCAGGTCTTGCCGCCAGGCGCACAGCAGGCGTCGAGGACACGCTGGCCGGGCGCGCTTTCGAGCAGCTCGGCGGCCAGTTGCGCGGCTTCGTCCTGGACGCTGACGCGGCCCTCCGCGAAGCCCGGTAGTTCGCGCACGTCGCGCGGCGCGGCGAGCTGGATGCCGTCGCGGCTGTAGTCGCAGGCGCGGGCCTCGATTCCGGCTTCGGCGAGTTCGGCCAGGTAGGCATCGCGCTCGCCGTGGCGCCGATTGACCCGCAAGGTCATCGGCGGGTGTGCGTTGTTCGCTGCGCAGAGCGCGTCGAGCTGCTCCGGCCAGGCCTGCTTGAGCGCTTTCAGCAGCCAGCGCGGATGTCCCAGGCGCGCTGAGGGATCGCGGTCGACCTCGGCCAGCAGCGTCTCGCCTTCGCGCTGCGCGCGGCGCAGCACGGCGTTGAGCACGCCCTTGGCCCAGCCCTTCTTCAGCTTGTCGGCGCAGCCGACGGTCTCGCCGATCGCGGCGTGCGGCGGAATCCGCGTGTAGAGCAACTGGTAGAGGCCGATCAGCAGCAGGGCGTGGATATCGGTGTCGGCGGCCTTGAACGGCTTCTGCAACAGGCGCGCGGCCAGGGCCTGCAGGCGCGGTTGCCAGCGCGCCGCGCCGAAGGCCAGCTCCTGGGTCAGGCCGCGATCGCGCGGGGCGACCTTGTCCAGTTGCGGCGGCAACGCGCCAGACAGCGAGGCGCGTCCGGCGAGCACCGCGGCCAGCGCCTGGCAGGCGGCGAGACGCGGGTTCATTGGCCGAGCACCTGGCCGGCGGCGAATTGCTCGCGGCGGCTGTTGTAGAGGTCGGCGAAGGCCAGTGGCTTGCCGCCAGGCAATTGCAGGCGGGTCAGGCGCAGGGCGCCTTCGCCGCAGGCGACCAGCAGGCCGTCGCGGCTGGCCTCGAGGATGGTTCCGGGCGCCCCGCTGCCCTGCCCCAGGCTGGCGCCGAGGACTTTCAGCGGCGCATCGGCGAGGCTGGTGTGGCAGACCGGCCAGGGGGTGAAGGCGCGGACCTGGCGCTCCAGTTCGACGGCCGGACGGCTCCAGTCGAGGCGTGCCTCGTCCTTGTTCAGCTTGTGCGCGTAGGTGGCCAGGGCGTCGTCCTGGATCTCGCCATGCAGGGTGCCGGCGGCCAGGCCGGCGATGGCTTCGATCACCGCTTTCGGGCCGAGCGCGGCGAGCCGGTCGTGCAGGCTGCCGCCGGTGTCCGCGGCGGAAATCGGCGTGCTCACCTTGAGCAGCATCGGGCCGGTGTCGAGCCCTGCTTCCATCTGCATCACGGTGACGCCGCTCTCCGCGTCGCCGGCTTCCACCGCGCGCTGGATCGGCGCGGCGCCGCGCCAGCGCGGCAGCAGCGAGGCGTGGCTGTTGATGCAGCCCAGGCGCGGGATATCGAGTACCGCCTGGGGCAGGATCAGGCCATAGGCGACCACCACCATCAGGTCCGCGCGCAGGGCCGCCAGCTCCGCCTGGGCCTCGGCATTACGCAGGCTCTGCGGCTGCATGACCGGCAGGCCATGCTCCAGGGCCAGGTTCTTCACCGCGCTGGGCATCAGTTTCTGCCCGCGGCCGGCCGGCCGGTCAGGCTGGGTGTAGACGGCGACGATCCGATGTGGGGTGTCGAGCAGGGCCTTGAGATGCTCGGCGGCGAATTCCGGGGTTCCGGCGAAGACGATGCGCAATGCTTGGCTCATGCGGGGCTCGCTAAAAGAAAAAGGCTTGCCGGGGCAAGCCTTTGGGGGATGGGGTCACGCCTGCTGTCGATGCTGCTTTTCCAGCTTCTTGCGGATGCGGTCGCGCTTGAGGGTGGACAGGTAGTCGACGAACAGCTTGCCGTTGAGGTGGTCGCATTCGTGCTGGATGCATACCGCCAGCAGGCCTTCGGCGACTTCCTCGAAGGGGTTGCCATCGCGGTCGAGGGCCTTGATCCGGACCTTCTGCGGTCGGTCCACGTTCTCGTAGAAGCCGGGTACCGACAGGCAGCCTTCCTGGTACTGGTCCATATCCTCGGTCAGCGGTTCGAACTCGGGGTTGATGAATACCCTCGGCTCGGACTTGTCTTCGCTGAGGTCCATGACCACGATGCGCTTGTGCACGTTCACCTGGGTCGCGGCGAGGCCGATGCCCGGGGCTTCGTACATGGTTTCGAACATGTCGTCGATCAGCTGGCGCACCGCGTCGTCGACCACCTCCACCGGTTTGGCGATGGTCCGCAGGCGCGGATCGGGGAATTCGAGAATGTTCAGGATGGCCATATGCGTTTGTGATGCACTTGTGGAATCGATTGAAAATCCGCTGCTAAGATGGCGCGCAGCTTGAAAACGGCTTCAGACCGCGATTCTCGCGGGCTTCGGGCGTTTCGCGTATGTCGACATGATAAAGGGATTCACTGCATGAGGAAATCACTAGTCGCCCTTCTGCTCCTTGCCGCGAGCGGTCTGGCGCAGGCCCAGGTCGACCTCAGGGAAGGGCATCCGGACCGCTACACGGTGGTCAGGGGCGATACCCTGTGGGACATCTCGGGGAAATTCCTCCGCCAGCCATGGAAGTGGCCGGAACTCTGGCACGCCAACCCGCAGATCCAGAATCCCCACCTGATCTACCCCGGCGACACCCTCAGCCTGGTCTACGTCGATGGCCAGCCGCGCCTGGTGCTGAACCGTGGCGAATCGCGCGGGACCATCAAGCTGTCGCCGAAGATCCGCAGCACGCCGATCGCCGAGGCCATCCCGACCATCCCGCTGGACAAGATCAACAGCTTCCTGCTGGCCAACCGCATCGTCGATGACGAGAAGACCTTCACCAGTGCGCCGTACATCGTCGCCGGCAACGCCGAGCGGATCGTCAGCGGCACCGGCGACCGCATCTACGCCCGCGGCAAGTTCGCCGACGGCCAGCCGGCCTATGGCATCTTCCGCCAGGGCAAGGTCTACATCGATCCGAAGACCAAGGAAGTCCTCGGCATCAACGCCGACGACATCGGCGGCGGCGAGGTGGTGGCCACCGAAGGCGACGTCGCGACCCTGGCGCTGACCCGCACCACCCAGGAAGTGCGCCTGGGCGACCGCCTGTTCCCCACCGAGGAGCGTGCGGTGAATTCCACCTTCATGCCCGGCGAGCCGAGCCGCGAGGTGAAGGGCGAAATCATCGACGTACCGCGCGGCGTGACCCAGATCGGCCAGTTCGACGTGGTCACCCTGAACCGTGGCCAGCGCGACGGGCTGGCCGAGGGCAACGTGCTGGCGATCTACAAGGTCGGCGAGACGGTGCGCGACCGCGTTACCGGTGAGTCGGTGAAGATTCCCGACGAACGCGCCGGCCTGCTGATGGTGTTCCGTACCTACAAGAAGCTGAGCTACGCCCTGGTTCTGATGGCCAGCAGGCCGCTCTCGGTAACCGACAGGGTGCAGAATCCCTGACTCGAAACCCCCGCCTCGGCGGGGGTTTCGCGTTTCTGGGGGAAGGAAATTTCATACGACGGTTTCCAGGATGGAAGCCGGACCCTTCCCCTCTTCCTGTCAGCGATGGACCTGCCTGCTATGGATGAGTCGCAATGAAGAACCATTCTCCAGCCGAACTGGAAGCACGGCTGCGCCTGCATGGCCTGCCCGAACTGGGACCCATGCGCTTCCTGCGCTTGATCGAGGCCTTCGGTTCGGCCTCTTCCGCGCTTGCCGCGCCAGCCAGCGCCTGGCGCACCCTGGGAGTGCCTGCCGAGGCCGCCGCCGCGCGGCGCAGCCCGGCGGTGCGGGAAGCGGCGGGTGAAGCCCTGCGCTGGCTGGAAGGTCCGCGCAGGCACCTGCTGATGTGGGACGACCCGGGATACCCGGCACTGCTCGCCGAAGTCGCCGATGCCCCGCCGCTGCTGTACGTCGAAGGCGCTCCGGAGACTCTGGAACGGCCGCAACTGGCGATGGTCGGCAGCCGCCGCGCCAGCCCCGCCGGGCTGGGCACCGCCCGGAGCTTTGCGCGCAGCCTGGCGCAGGGCGGCTTCGCCATCACCAGCGGGCTGGCCCTGGGCATCGATGGCGCCGCCCACGAGGGCGCGCTGGAGGCTGGCGGCGCGACCGTGGCAGTCCTCGGCACCGGCCTGCGCAGGCTCTATCCGCGGCGCCACGAGGCGCTGGCGCGGCGCATCGTCGAGGGTGGCGGCGCGCTGGTTTCGGAGCTGCCGCTGGACAGCCCGCCGCTGCCGGCAAACTTTCCCCGGCGCAACCGCATCATCAGCGGACTCTCGCTGGGTGTGCTGGTGGTCGAGGCAAGTCCCGCCAGCGGCTCGCTGATCACCGCGCGGCTGGCGGCGGAACAGGGGCGCGAGGTGTACGCCATTCCGGGTTCCATCCACCATCCCGGCGCACGTGGCTGCCACCAACTGATTCGCGATGGCGCGCTGCTGGTGGAAAGCGTCGGGCACGTGCTCGAAGCACTGCGCGGCTGGGCGCAGGCGGAGCCAGCGGAAGCGCCGGCGCAGCCCCTGCCCCACCCTTTGCTGGCGCTGCTGCGCGCCGCGCCCTACACCAGCGAAGGCCTGGCCGCCGCCAGCGGCATGACGCTGCCCGATGTGCTGGCGACGCTCAGCGAACTGGAACTCGACGGCCGGGTCGCCTGCGAGGCCGGCACCTGGGTGCATCGCTCCGGCTGAAACCGTACACTTCGCGCACCCTGTCCGCTGGAGTGAGTCGATGATCAGCAGCTTTCGTGCGCAATGCGCCGCCCGGGTCGTCCGCGAGGGCGGCGTGATCGCCTATCCCACCGAGGCGGTATGGGGGCTCGGCTGCGACCCGTGGAACGAGGATGCGGTGTATCGCCTGCTGGCGCTGAAGGCGCGGCCGGTGGAAAAGGGCCTGATCGTGGTGGCGGCGAACATCCACCAGCTCGACTTCCTTCTCGAAGACCTGCCGGACGTCTGGCTGGACCGCCTGGCCGGTACCTGGCCGGGGCCGAACACCTGGCTGGTGCCGCACCAGGAGCGCCTGCCGGAGTGGGTCACCGGCGTCCACGAGAGCGTCGCCGTGCGGGTCACCGACCATCCCCTGGTACAGGAACTGTGCCATCTCACCGGTCCGCTGATCTCCACCTCGGCCAATCCGGCCGGGCGCCCGGCGGCGCGCACGCGGCTGCGGGTGGAGCAATACTTCCACGACGAGCTGGACGCTATCCTCGGCGGCGCCCTTGGCGGGCGCCGCAACCCCAGCCTGATCCGCGACCTGGTGACCGGACAGGTCATCCGCCCGGCCTGAGTACGCGCTTCAGGGCAACAGTACGGTCGAGCCGGTGGTTCGCCGTGCGGCCAGTTCGGTATGCGCCCTGGCTGCTTCGGCCAGGGCGAAGCGCTGGTTGATCTCGATGCGGATGTCGCCGCGCTCGATCAGGCCGAACAGCTCGTCGGCCATCGCCTGGAGTTTTTCCGGGGTATCGGCGTAGCTGCCCAGGGTCGGCCGGGTCACGTACAGCGAACCCTTCTGCGAGAGGATGCCGAGGTTGACCCCGGTCACCGGCCCCGAGGCGTTGCCGAAGCTGACCAGCAAGCCGCGCGGCGCCACGCAGTCCAGCGAGGTTTCCCAGGTATCCTTGCCCACCGAGTCGTAGACCACCGGGCACTTCTTCCCGTCGGTCAGTTCGAGCACCCGCCACGCCACATTCTCGTGGCTGTAGTCGATGGTCTCCCAGGCACCGTGCTGCCTGGCCAGGCGCGCCTTTTCCGGCGAGCTGACGGTGCCGATCAGTTGCACTCCAAGGGCCTTGGCCCATTGGCAGGCGAACAGGCCCACGCCGCCCGCGGCGGCATGGAAGAGAATGGTTTCGCCGCCCCGCAGTTCGTAGGTCTGGCGCAGCAGGTATTGGGTGGTGAGCCCCTTGAGCATCACCGCGGCGGCCTGTTCGAAGTCGATGCCGTCGGGCAGGTGGACCAGCTTCTCCTCCGCCAGCACATGCAGTTCGCTGTAGGCGCCCAGCGGGCCGGTGGCGTAGGCGACGCGGTCGCCGACCTTGAAACGGGTCACTTCGCTGCCCACCGCCTCGACCTCGCCGGCCCCTTCGCTACCCAGCCCCGAAGGGAAGCCGGGGGCTGGATAGAGGCCGCTACGGTAGTAGGTGTCGATGAAGTTCAGGCCGATGGCGCGATTGCGCACGCGGACTTCCCGGGGGCCCGGCTCGGCGGGTTGGTAGTCGCGGTATTCGAGGACTTCGGGGCCGCCGTAGGCAGCGAACTGGATGCGCTTGGCCATGCTGGAACTCCTGCTTCGTCAGGGTTTCGGACGGTCGCGCCGGGTGGGCGACCCTGGGTAAAGGCCTTCATCCAAGCCTTCCCCTTGACGGCCGTCAAGCGCCGGCTACCCATCCAGGGTGGTATGCTTGCGCCCTCGTTTCGTCGCCAGCCCGCGCCCCGCGCGGCCTCCCCGCTCCAAGGTGAACTCCGTGACCGACCGTATCGCCGCTGTCAAAACCTACCTGCTCGACCTGCAAGACCGCATCTGCGCCGCCCTCGAGGCGGAGGACGGCAAGGCCCGCTTCGCCGAGGACGCCTGGGAGCGTCCGGCCGGTGGCGGCGGACGGACGCGGGTAATCGGCGACGGCGCATTGATCGAGAAGGGCGGGGTGAATTTTTCCCACGTCTTCGGCGATAGCCTGCCGCCCTCGGCCAGCGCCCATCGGCCGGAACTGGCCGGGCGCGGTTTCCAGGCGCTCGGCGTGTCGCTGGTGATCCATCCGGAAAACCCCCACGTGCCGACTTCCCATGCCAACGTGCGTTTCTTCTGCGCCGAGAAGGAAGGCGAGGAGCCGGTCTGGTGGTTCGGCGGCGGCTTCGATCTGACCCCCTACTACGCCCACGAGGAAGACTGCGTGCATTGGCACCGGGTCGCTCGCGACGCCTGCGCGCCGTTCGGCGCGGACGTCTACCCGCGCTACAAGGAATGGTGCGACCGCTACTTCCACCTCAAGCACCGCAACGAGCCGCGCGGCATCGGCGGCCTGTTCTTCGACGACCTCAACCAGTGGGACTTCGACACCTGCTTCGCCTTCATCCGCGCCATCGGCGATGCCTATATCGACGCCTACCTGCCGATCGTCCAGCGCCGCAAGCACACGCCGTTCGATGAACGGCAGCGAGAGTTCCAGGCCTATCGTCGCGGTCGCTATGTGGAGTTCAACCTGGTCTTCGATCGTGGCACCCTGTTCGGCCTGCAGTCCGGCGGCCGTACCGAATCGATCCTGATGTCGTTGCCGCCGCAGGTGCGCTGGGGCTATGACTGGAAACCCGAGCCGGGCAGCGAGGAAGCGCGCCTGACCGAGTATTTCCTCGCCGACCGCGATTGGCTCGCCGGCCAGCCCTGACCCGCCCGCAGGGGACGAGTCCGCTCGTCCCGTCCCACTCCGGCAAAGGAACGACCCATGGACCGCTATTGCGTATTCGGCAACCCCATCGGCCACAGCAAGTCGCCGCTGATCCACCGCCTGTTCGCCGAGCAGACCGGCGAGGCGCTGGTCTATGACGCGCAACTGGCGCCGCTGGACGATTTCCCCGGGTTCGCCCGGCGCTTCTTCGAGCAGGGCAAGGGCGCCAATGTCACCGTGCCGTTCAAGGAAGAGGCCTATCGTCTGGTGGACGAGTTGAGCGAGCGGGCCACCCGGGCCGGGGCGGTGAACACCCTGATCCGCCTCGCCGACGGTCGCCTGCGCGGCGACAACACCGACGGCGCCGGCCTGCTGCGGGACCTGACGGCGAACGCCGGGGTCGAGCTGCGCGGCAAGCGGGTTCTCCTGCTCGGCGCCGGCGGTGCGGTGCGTGGGGTGCTCGAACCCTTCCTCGGCGAATGCCCGGCGGAGTTGCTGATCGCCAACCGCACGGCGCGGAAGGCCGTGGACCTGGCCGAGCGGTTCGCCGACCTCGGCGCGGTGCACGGCTGCGGTTTCGCCGAGGTCGAAGGGCCTTTCGACCTGATCGTCAACGGCACCTCGGCCAGTCTTGCCGGCGACGTGCCGCCGCTGGCGCAGAGCGTGATCGAGCCCGGCCGTACCGTCTGCTACGACATGATGTATGCCAAGGAACCGACTGCCTTCAACCGCTGGGCCGCCGAACGCGGTGCGGCGCGTACCCTGGATGGCCTGGGCATGCTGGTGGAGCAGGCCGCCGAGGCATTCTTCCTCTGGCGCGGCGTGCGTCCTGCCTCGGCGCCAGTGTTGGAGACGCTGCGCCGACAGTTGGCAACTGTCTGAGTTGTCAGGCGGCATTTGAGACGTACGTCTCAAATTGGCTTCCATCTGACATGTAGGAATCACAAAACCGGGTTAAGACTTCAGGCTTCACTCACTCTCGAGCGCTGCCGATGAAAACCTTCGCCCGCCTGGCCGCCGGTCTCTGCATCTGCGCCATCGCCAGCCAGGCCAACGCCTGGTCGCAACCGACCCACAAGAACATCGTCAAGGATGCCCTGGCCTTCATGAACTCCTCCTACGCCACCGAGGAGATGCGCCAGGCCTACCGGTTCTACGTGAGCGCCGCCGGCAGCGAGGCGCAGGCCGGGGAGATCCTCGGCCAGGCGGCCTTCGACGTGGACGACTTCAAGGACACCCGTCTCGGTGGCTGGTGGGTCGGCTACGAACACGCGCCGCTGTGGGGCGCGGCTTCGGGCATCGTCAACTACACCTCGTACTGGCACTTCCTCAACCTGGCCCGGGACGGCGACTCCCATGGCAACCCCCACGGCGGCTACGACTACCGCTACCACAAGGTCGACGGCGGCATCGCCGACGTCGACTGGTACGCCATGGTCTACCTCTACAACCGCGAGCTGAAGCGCGAGGACTTCGACACCACCGAGGCGCACTACCGCCAGGGCACCCGCTCGGACTGGCAGGAGCACTACGGCGACTTCCAGACCGCCGCCTTCCAGCCGATCGATAACCTCGCCACCTACTGGTTCGAGCAGTTCCGCGCCGCGCCTTCGCTGCAGACCATCGGCTATGCCCTGCATGCCACCGGCGACGTGGCCCAGCCGCACCATGTGTGGATCACCTCGGCCAACGGCCATTCCAGCTGGGAAGGCTGGGTCGACGACCACTACGCCAGCGAGAAGCTCAACGATCCGGCGGCGGTGGCCAACCTGGTGGGGCGCTACGACCCGAGCAAGAGCATCCGCGACCTGCTCACCCAGACCGGCCAGGTCGCCTACGCGCGCCCCGAGCCGCTCTACGACACCAGCTACGAGACGCGCCTGCGGGTGGCGAAGGAGCTGATTCCCGAGTCCATCGCCCTGACCGTCACCGTACTGACCAAGGGCGCCAACAGCTTCGATGCACCGACTGCTCTCTGATCGCGCCCGGGGCTGGCGTCGCGCACTGTGCGGGATCGTCCTCGGGCTGCTGGCGTGGAGCGCCCATGGCGTCCCCGCCAAGGCGCCGCAGGATCTGCGGATCGACGGCGAGGTGCTGCCGGGGAGAAGCATCGACTTGCTCGAGCAGGCCCTGTCGCGGGTCAAGTTCAACACCGACCCGCAGCAGTTGCGCCGTGGCCTGGTGGAAAACCGCCTGCTGGCGCGCGCGGTGGAAGACCAGCTCACCGCGCAGAGCCGCGCCGATCTCGACGCCAGCGTGGAGATCGAGGCCGGCAACCTGCTCGAACAGGTATACGGCAGGCGCTACCGCGAGGACCTCGGGCCATACCTGCGCCAGCCCCGGGCCCTGAGCGCGGAGCGTTTGCGCGAGGTGCTGGCGCCGAGGAGCCGCGGCCTGGTGGAAAACAGCCTGCTGCTGGACGAGACGCAGCGCCGCGAGGCGGCCGGGGTCGAGCTGATCGGCTGGCAGTTTCCCGGCCAGCCGGCACAGGTCCTCGACCTGCTATCGCTGTACGAAGGCGACAACGTCCAGGGCCAGGTGGAATTGCAACAGGGCAACCTCGCTTACCTGGCGCGCCAGGTCCAGACCCGCATCCGCCGCGACTACCTCTGGTACCGCCTGGCCCGGGACGGCTTCGGCCCGGCAGAGCGGCAGGGCGTGAGGACCCTGGTGCGGGACAAGCTGGTGCGCCATCGCTATCTGCACCAGATCGGCCTCTACAGTGATTTCCACCATGAGTCCGATGCGCTGCGGGAACTCGCCGGCAAGGTCAGCGACAAGGACGCCGAGGCCTACTATCGGCGCAACCTGGAGCGTTACCGCAACGTCGCGCAGGTGCAGGCGGCGCATATCCGCCTGGCCGACCAGGCGAGCGCGGACAAGGTCTACGCCGAGTTGCGCGGCGGCCTGGCCTTCGACGAGGCGGTACGCCGCTATTCCCTGGCCGACGACAGGGACCGCGACCCGCCCGGCGACCTAGGCCTGATACGGCCCCAGGACGGCCGGCTCGACCTGCTGCGCAAGACTGCGCTGATCCAGAAGGCCGATACGGTTTCCCAGCCGATGCGCATCGACGGCGCGTTCGAGATCGTCCGGGTGCGTAGCCGCGAGGATCGCCAGTTGCCCCTCGACGACCGCAGCGTGCGCTTCGAGGTGAACCAGGCGGTGGCGCGCGAGCAACTGGCAGCGCAGTTCGAGACGCGCCTGCGCAACCTGCTGGCCGGCGCCAGGGTGGAAGGCCTGTGAAGCGCTGGCTCGGCGTTGCCCTCGGCTGCAGCGGGCTGGCGATCGCCCTGGCCTGCGCCGGCGTGTTGCTGGCGCCTGCCGATATGGCCGCTTCCTCGTCTTCTCCGTCGCCAGCCAGGACGCTTGCGGCACTGCCCGCGGTCGACGACCGTCCGCCGCCGCCGGCGCCGGTGCGATCGCAAGCGGCAGCACCGGCGTACGAGGCGGAGCCGCCGGTGGCGGAACTGGATCGCGAGCAGGCGATCCAGTTCATGCAGATGCTGCGCGACGAGGGCGACCCGCGCAGCCCGCCGCTCGGCGGCCTGCAACCACGCCAGGGCGCGACGGCGCAGGAGCTGGCCGATCCGAAGCAGTACCAGGCCTTCGAGGAACGACAGACCCGCGAACTGGTACAGGCCTACACCAGCGGCGTACAGCAGATACCGGAAATCCGCGCGCGGATCGAGGCGGCCGAACAGGGTGGCGAGCGCAGCGCCGAGGAAATCGACGAGGCTCGCGCCGCCCTTGGACAGTTGGAGATGATGCGCGACAAGCTGCAGCGGGAATCGCCGCAACTGCTGCCCGGCGACAGCGCACCGACATCGCCGGCGGCGCCCTGAGCGTCAGCCTTCGTAGTGCAGGCGGCAGCCTTCGTCGGCCTGCCGGCCCAGCGCTTCGCGGACCTGCGGGCGGGCGTGGCGCAATACCAGGCGGCGGCCCTCGGCGTGCAGGCGGCGGGCTTCCTGCTGCAACAGCACTGCGCCGGCGAAGTCGATGAAGTTCACCTGGCGGGCGTCCAGCACCAGCCGTGGCCTGTCGCATTGGCGCATGAGGCGTTGCAGGTAGTCGCAGGCGCCGAAGAAGATCGAGCCTTCGATGCGCAGCACTTCTTCCTCGTCGTTGCGCTGGCGCAGTACGCGTGGTGTCGAGGTGCGCCGCAGGTAGAAGACCAGCGACGCCAGCACTCCCGCGTAGATGGCGTTCTGCAGCGGCAACAGCAGCGTGGCCAGGGCGGTTAGGCCGGCCACCAGGCATTCGGCGCGGCCGCTGCGGTAGAGCGCGCGGAGCGCCGGGCGGTCGATCAGGCCCCAGGCGATCAGCAGGATGCCTGCGGCCATCGCCGGCAACGGCACATGCTCGATCAGGCGCGCACCGAGCACGGCCAGCAGTGCCACCCAGAGCGCCGAAAACGCACCCGCCAGCGGGGAGCGCGCACCGGCTTCCAGATTCAGCCCGGAGCGGGTGAAGGAGCCCGCCGACAGGCTCGCCGACAGCCAAGGCCCGAGCAGGTTCGACAGGCCCTGGGCGCGGACCTCCTGGTTGGCATCGAACGCGTCTCCCTGGCGCGCGGCCAGGGCGCGGGCGATCGACAGGCTGGTGACCAGCCCGAGCATGCCGCAGGCCACCGCCGCAGGTAGCAGGTCGAGGATCGATCGGGAATCGAAGACCAGCGGATTCCAGCCCGGCAGTGCGCTCGATAAGGCCTGCACATGGGCTACCGAGGCGAAGGTCCCGGGTAGCGCCCAGACCAGCGTGGCACCGCCCAGCAAGCCAAGCAGCAGGGCCGGCCAGCGCGGTCGCAGGCGCCTGACCAGCAGGCTGAGCGCGAAGCTGAAGCCGCCCACCAGCAGCGATGGGCCATCGAACTCGGCGAACCGCGCCAGCAGCCGCCAGCCGTTTCCCGGCGCTGCGCCCTCCCCGCTCGCGGCCAGGCCGAGAAGATAGGGCAGTTGGCCGAGGACGATCAGCAGCGCCGCGCCAAGGGTGAAGCCGAGCATCACCGAATGCGAGACGAAATTGACCAGCGACCCGACGCGCAGGACGCCGAGCAGCCACTGGAAGGCGCCGGCGAGAAAGGTCAGCAGCAGCACGGCCTGGACGTATTGCGGGCTGCCCAGCGGCGCCAGCGGGGCCACCGAACTGAACAGCAGCACCGAGATCGCCGCGGTGGGACCGCTCACCAGGTAGCGCGACGAGCCCCACAGGCAGGCGATCGCCACTGGCAGCATCGCCGCGTACAGGCCGTACTCCGCTGGCAGGCCGGCGATCAGCGCATAGGCCATCGATTGCGGCAGTGCCAGGATTGCGCCATTCAGGCCGACCCAGGCCTCGCGCCCGAGCATGCCCCGGTG
The DNA here is from genome assembly GCF_056110345.1 of Pseudomonas sp. TZ252. Lineage (NCBI taxonomy): Bacteria > Pseudomonadati > Pseudomonadota > Gammaproteobacteria > Pseudomonadales > Pseudomonadaceae > Pseudomonas > Pseudomonas sp. TZ252. The sequence continues at coordinate 2,513,046 of NZ_CM148566.1, forward strand.
CAGCCCCGGTAGCCAGGCGAGGAACGGCAGCAGGCGCGTCCACATGGCGCTATGGCTGGCCGCGAACCGCGGCCAGGGCGTCGCCGCCGTCGCGGCTGGTCACCCCTTGCAGCCAGGCCTCGAGCACCTGCGGGTTGGCCTTGAGCCAGGCGCGGGTCGCCGAGGCCGGAGTCGCCGTGCCTTCCAGCGCGTCGCTCATCAGGCGGTTCTCCATATCCAGGTCGAAGCGCAGGTTGGCCAGCAGCCGCGCCGGGTTCGGGCACTGCGCGGCGTAGCCCTTGCGTGCCAGGGTGTAGACCTGGCCGCGGTCGCCGAAGTACTGCTCGCCGCCTTCCAGGTAGCGCAGGTCATGGCGGATGTTCATCGGGTGCGGCGTCCAGCCGAGGAACACCAGCCAGCGCTGGCGCTTCTCGGCCCGGCCGAGTTCGGCGAGCATCGCCTGCTCGCTGGACTCCACCAGCTTCCAGTCGCCGAGGCCGAACTGGTTGGCGTCGATCATCTTCTGGATCGACTGATTGGCCGGCGCGCCGGAGCCGATCCCGTACAGCTTGCGGTTGAAGCGTTGCCCTTGCGCGGCGAGGTCCTCGAAGCGGTGTACGCCGGCGTCCCAGACGTAGCGCGGCACCGCCAGGGTGAAGCGGGTGCCGTCGAGGTTGCGAGCGAGGCGTTCGACCTGGCCGCTGGCGACGAACTTGTCGTGATAGTCCTGGTGCGCGGGCATCCAGCCGCCGAGGAAGGCGTCCACCTGGCCGTCGCGCAGGCCGCCATAGATGATCGGCACCGACAGGGTATCGATCTTCACCTGGTAGCCGAGGCTTTCCAGGAGAAACGCGGCAGTGGAGTTGGTCACCGCGATATCGCTCCAGCCTGGATCGGCCAGCCTGACGCGGGCACAGGCGGGGTCTTCGGCGTATAGCGAGGCGCTGGCCAGGAACAGGGTGGCGGCCAGCAGGCAGGTGGGAAGCCGGTTCATGGAAGTGCCCTCGTGCTCAGGGTTGCGGGAAGCGCGCGCGGCGCTCGAGATCGTCCAGGTCGATATGGTTGCGCATGTACTGCTGGCTGGCGTCGACCCACGGCTGGTGGTCCCAGCTGGCCAGCCGCCCTCGCGCCAGCGCGGCGGCCACCAGGCGTCGGCGGCGCTGGCTGTCGAGTACGGCGCGGGTGATCGCGGGGATGTCCCAGCGTCGCCGGGCCTCGTCGAGGAACGCCTCGAACGTTCCGCGGTGGGCCGGACTGGCGGCGAGGTTCTCGCGCTCCTGCGGGTCGTTGCGCAGGTCGTAGAGCAGGCAGGGGTCCTGCTCGGAGTAGATGAACTTGTAGTCGCCGCGGCGGATCATCATCAGCGGGCTGAGGGTGCCCTCGGCGGTGTATTCGCCGATCACCTCGTCATGCCCGCTGCCGTCGCGCAGGTGCGGCAGCAGCGAGCGGCCTTCCAGCGGCAGGCGTGGATCGACCTGGCCGCCGGCCAGCTCCACCAGGGTCGGCAGCAGGTCCACGGTGGATACCGAAGCGCCGATGCGGCGCGGCGCGAAGCGCGCCGGCGCATGGACCAGCAGCGGCACGCGCGCGGCCATCTCGAACCAGTGCATCTTGTACCAGAGGCCGCGCTCGCCGAGCATGTCGCCATGGTCGCCGGAGAACACCACGATGGTGTCGTCGGCCAGCCCGCATTCCTCCAGGGTCGCCAGCAGCGCACCGATCTGCGCGTCGACGTAGCTGCAGGCGCCGAAGTAGGCACGCCGGGCGGCGCGGATGCGCTCCTCGGGCAACGGCTTGTCCCACAGGTCGATGACCTTCAGCAGGCGTTGCGAATGAGGGTCCTGCTCCTCCTGGGCGAAGCGCTGGCGCGGCAGCGGGATGTCCTCGTCGCGGTAGAGATTCCAGTAGCTCGCCGGGATGCTGTAGGGGTCGTGCGGATGGGTCATCGACACGGTCAGGCAGAATGGCTGGCCGGCGTGCTGGCGAACATGGTCGTAGAGGTACTGGCGGGCCTTGAACACCACCTCCTCGTCGAAGTCCAGCTGGTTGGTGCGCACGCAGGGACCGGCCTGCAAAACCGAGGACATGTTGTGGTACCAGCTCGGGCGCACCTCCGGCTCGTCCCAGTTCACCGCCCAGCCATAGTCCGCCGGATAGATGTCGCTGGTCAGGCGTTCCTCGTAGCCGTGCAACTGGTCGGGACCGCAGAAGTGCATCTTGCCCGACAGCGCCGTGCGATAGCCGAGGTTGCGCAGGTAGTGGGCGTAGGTGGGGGTATCGGCGGCGAAGTCGGCAGCGTTGTCCCAGGCGCCGATGCGGGTAGGCAAGCGACCGCTGACCAGGGTGAAGCGCGACGGCGCGCAGAGCGGGCTGTTGCAGTATGCCGAGTCGAACACCACGGCCCGTTCGGCGAGGCGCGAGAGGTGAGGCATGCGCAGCGCCGAGCGCGGATCGTGAAGCGGCAGCAGCGGCGCGGCCATCTGGTCGGCCATGATGAACAGGATGTTCGGCGAGGTCTTCATCGGGCGGCTTATCCCATGCGATTGGGTTATGCGATAGTGCTGCGTCGATCATCAGTGCATCGAAATCCCTGGTAAACCGCATGGGGCTGGATGCGTTGGATAAGCCGGGCTTATGTGAGAACACCTCATGCCGCCATCCCTCGACCTGCTCCGGGTATTCGAGTCCGCCGCCCGCCAGCTCAGCTTCACCGCTGCCGCCGAGGAGCTGGGGACCACCCAGCCTGCGGTCAGCCAGCAGATCAAACGCCTGGAGAAGGAGCTGGCGACCCCTCTGTTCCAGCGCGTTCATCGAGGCATCGTGCTCACCGACGCCGGCCAGCTCCTGCTCCGCCACGTGGCCGCCGGCCTCGAGACGATCGATGCCGGCATCGCCGCGCTGGGCGCGCGCCAGCGCCACGAGGTGCTCCAGGTGGCCACCGACTACGCCTTCGCTGCCTACTGGCTGATGCCGCGCCTTCCGCGCTTCCACCAGGCCCATCCGCACCTGGACGTGAGCCTGGTGACCAGCGAGCGCGGCCTGGCCGGCCAGCGCGGCGATATCGACGTGGCGATCCTGTTCGGCGACGGTCGTTCCAAGCACGGCGAAGCGCACCGGCTGTTTCGCGAGGAGGTGTTCCCGGTCTGTAGCCCGCGCCTGGTCGAGGGATTGCAGTTGCCGCTGGCCAAGGCGCACCTGGCGCGCCTGCCGATGCTGCATCTGAAGCCGGCGCAGCACGCCCGCTGGTTCGACTGGCCGGCGTTGTTCGAAGCGTTGGCCATCGATCGGCAGCCGATTCCGGCGGTGCTCAGCTTCGACAACTACACCTTGCTGATCCAGGCGGCCATCGCCGGCCAGGGCGTGGCCATCGGCTGGCGCCACCTGGTCGACGGCCTGCTCGAACAGGGGCTGCTTTGCCGGCCCATTGGCGAGAGCTGCCTGTCGCGATACGGGTACTATGCGGTATTGCCGGAGCGCAAGCGGCGCCAGCGGCTGGTCGACGGTTTCGTCGACTGGCTACAGGCCGAGTTGCAGGCCGGCGGCGCTTGAAGAGGTGACGATGAACGAGTATTCCACCCCCCGCATCCAGGGCTTCCATGCTCACGTCTATTTCGATGCGCAGAGCATCGAGCGAGCCCGCGCCCTTTGCGAAGAGGCGGCGCGGCGCTTTCCGCTGAAGATGGGGCGGGTCCATGAGCGGCCGGTAGGGCCGCATCCGGACTGGAGCTGCCAGCTGGCGTTCGCTCCCGAGGTGTTCGGCGAGCTGGTGCCCTGGCTGGCTATCCATCGGCAGGACCTGGTGGTGTTCATCCACCCGGTCACCGGCAACGATCTGCTCGACCATCGCGACCGAGCCATCTGGATGGGAGCCATTCGCCCGCTGGACCTGTCGATCCTGGACGAAGGCCCGCAACGCTATGACTTCGCCGTGCCTTGAGGCGCGGTCATCGTCATCCAGTCGTGCAGTTCGCATTGCAGCTCGCCCAGTGCCGTCACCAGGTCGTCGACGGCATCGGCGAGCTTGCGCACGGAGCTTTCGCCGCAGGCGATCTCCAGTTGGTGGCAGGCGCGTTCCACGGCGTGGGCGTGGATCAGCGAGGCCATGCCCGCCAGGCGGTGCGCCAGCTCGTTGAGTTCCTGGGTCTGCTCGCGCTCCTGGGCGCGCCGCAGCTTGCGGGTGTCTTCGTTGTTGCTGGTCATCAGCTGCGCGACGAGCAGGCGGCTGATCTCCGGTTGGTTGGCGCGGTCGCCCAGGGCGGCGGTCAGGTCGAACGTTCGCATGGGATCCTCAGATCAGCTCGTGGCGGCGGGCGAAATCGATCAGGCCGGCCAGGGAATGGGCGTTGAGTTTCAGCATGATGCGTGACTTGTAGGTGCTCACGGTTTTCTCGCTGAGGAACAGCTGCTGGGCGATGGCCTTGTTGGTATTGCCGTTGGCCAGGTACTGCAGCACGGTCATCTCGCGGTCGGAAAGGCTTTCCAGCATGCGGGCCTCGTTGTCGCGGCTCTGCTGGTTGATGCTGCGCAACGCCCCGGTGGGGAAGTGGATGTAGCCGGCCAGCACGGCCTTGGCGGCGAGCAGCAGCTCGGAGAGGTTTTCCCTTTTGCTGACGAAGCCCATGGCGCCGGCCTGCAGGCATCGCGGGGCGAACTGCGCCGGATTCTGCCGGGTCAGGACCAGGACCTTGGTGTCCAGCTTCAGGGACTTCAGGCGGGCTATCACTTCGAGACCGTCGATCTTGGGGATGCCGATGTCCAGGATGGCCAGGTCGGGAGACTTCTTGCGGGCTACCTGCAGGGCTTCGGCACCGTTGTCGGCCTCGCCGACGATGGTGAAACCGTCGCGCTCGAACAGCAAGCGCACGGCCAGGCGGATAGCGGGATGATCATCGACGATCAGCACCTTACTCATGCGAACCTTCTTTGAATGCGTTGGCTATTTGGGTGAGGCGCTATTCAAGGCTTCGGCAGAGTCGGCGGACAATAAGACGTTTCTGAAAGTGACCGTGAATTTTTCCTCACGGTTCTGGCAGCGTGCAACGCAAGGCCAGGCGCAGCGGGTTGCCTGCGCCTGGCGAATGCCGCTGTCAGGGTCTGTCAGCGTGCGTTGCGCACGCCTTCGGCCAGCTCGCCGCACAGGGCGAGGACATCCTTGACCGCCTGGGCATTGTCGCGGGCCTTGGCGATCCGGTCGATCAGCGCCGAGCCGACCACCACGCCGTCGGCCAACCGCGCGACCGCGGCGGCGTGTTCGGCGCTGCGGATGCCGAAGCCGATACCGATCGGCAGGTCGGTATGCCGGCGCAGGCGCGCCACCGCTTCCTCGACGTGTTCCAGGGTCGCCGCGTTGGCGCCGGTGACGCCGGCCACCGACACGTAGTAGACGAACCCGGAACTGCCTTCGAGCACCGTCGGCAGGCGCTGGTCGCCGGTGGTCGGGGTGGTCAGGCGGATGAAGTCGAGGCCGGCGGCCTGGGCCGGGTGGCAGAGGTCTTCGTTGTGCTCCGGCGGCAGGTCGACCACGATCAGGCCGTCCACCCCCACCTCCTTCGCCTCGGCGATGAAGCGTTCGACGCCGTAGTGGTGGATCGGGTTGAAGTAGCCCATCAGCACCAGGGGCGTCTCGCTCTCGCCGCTGCGGAATTCGCGGACCATCTGCAACGTCCTGGCCAGGGTCTGGCCGCCGTCGAGGGCGCGGATGTTGGCCAACTGGATGGCCGGGCCGTCCGCCATCGGATCGGTGAACGGCATGCCCAGTTCGATCACGTCGGCTCCGGCCGCCGGCAGGCCTTTGAGGATTTCCAGGGAAGACGCGTAGTCCGGGTCGCCGGCGGTGACGAAGGTCACCAGGGCGGCGCGGTTTTCCTGCTTGAGCTGGGCGAAGCGGGTCTGCAGGCGGCTCATGCTTTCGACTCCTGTTGCATGTGGTGCATGACGGTCTGCATGTCCTTGTCGCCGCGACCGGACAGGTTCACCACCATGATGTGCTCCTTGGGCAGGCTGGGCGCACGCTTGAAGACCTCGGCCAGGGCATGGGAGCTTTCCAGTGCCGGGATGATGCCTTCGAGGCGGCAGCAGGTGTGGAAGGCCTCCAGGGCTTCGTCGTCGGTGATCGAGGTGTACTCGACGCGGCCGGTGTCGTGCAGCCAGGCGTGTTCCGGGCCGATGCCGGGATAGTCGAGGCCGGCGGAGATGGAGTGTGCGTCGATGATCTGGCCATCCGCGTCCTGCAGCAGGAAGGTGCGGTTGCCGTGCAGCACGCCGGGAACCCCGCCGTTCAGGCTGGCCGCGTGCTTGCCGGTGTCGATGCCGTGGCCGGCGGCTTCCACGCCGACGATCTGCACCCCGGCGTCGTCGAGGAACGGGTGGAACAGGCCCATGGCGTTGGAGCCGCCGCCGATGCAGGCGACCAGCGAATCGGGCAGGCGCCCTTCCTTCTCGGCCAGTTGCTCGCGGGTTTCCTTGCCGATCACCGCCTGGAAGTCGCGGACCATCGCCGGGTACGGATGCGGGCCGGCGACCGTGCCGATCAGGTAGAAGGTGCTGTCGACGTTGGTCACCCAGTCGCGCAGCGCCTCGTTCATGGCGTCCTTCAGGGTACCGGTGCCGGCGGTCACCGGGATCACCTCGGCGCCCAGCAGCTTCATGCGGAAGACGTTGGCCTGCTGCCGGTCGATGTCGGTGGTGCCCATGTAGATCACGCACTGCAGGCCGAAACGCGCGGCGACAGTGGCGGTGGCCACGCCGTGCATGCCGGCGCCGGTCTCGGCGATGATGCGTTTCTTGCCCATGCGCCGGGCCAGGAGGATCTGGCCGATGCAGTTGTTGATCTTGTGCGCGCCGGTATGGTTCAGCTCCTCGCGCTTGAGGTAGATCTTCGCCCCGCCGCAGTGCTCGGTCAGGCGCTCGGCGAAGTACAGCGGGCTCGGTCGACCGACGTAGTCGCGCTGGAAGTAGGCCAGTTCCTCCTGGAACGCCGGGTCGTCCTTGGCCTTCTCGTACTCGCGGGCGAGGTCGAGGATCAGCGGCATCAGGGTCTCGGCGACGTACTGGCCGCCGAAGCGGCCGAACAGGCCCTTGGCGTCGGGGCCGTTGCGATAGGAAGTCATGGAGGGCTCCAGGAAATGACGTATGGGCAGAATCTAATCCCCCCGCCGGGTAAAAGAAACCGATAAGATTGCTCAAACCTGTCAGGAAAACTCACGAATAGCCATGAGCCGCGACCTCCCTTCCCTGAATGCCCTGCGCGCTTTCGAAGCCGCTGCCCGGTTGCACAGCATCAGCCTGGCGGCCGAGGAACTGCACGTTACCCATGGCGCCGTGAGCCGGCAGGTGCGGTTGCTCGAGGACGATCTCGGGGTGGCCCTGTTCGGCAAGGATGGACGCGGCGTAAAACTCACCGATTCCGGCGTTCGCCTGCGTGACGCCTGCGGCGATGCGTTCGAGCGACTGCGTGGCGTCTGTGCCGAGCTGCGCCGGCAGACCGCCGAGGCCCCGTTCGTCCTCGGCGTACCCGGCAGCCTGCTGGCGCGCTGGTTCATCCCGCGGCTGGACCAGCTCAACCGTGCCCTCCCCGACCTGCGCCTGCAACTGTCCACCAGCGAGGGCGAGTTCGATCCGCGTCGTCCCGGCCTGGACGCCATGCTCTGGTTCGCCGAGCCGCCCTGGCCGGCGGACATGCAGGTCTTCGAACTGGCGCCCGAGCGCATGGGCCCGGTGGTCAGCCCGCGCCTGGCGCAGGAAACCGGCCTGGCCCAGGCGCCCGCCGCGCGGCTGTTGCAGGAGCCGCTGCTGCATACCGCCTCGCGACCCCAGGCCTGGCCGGCCTGGGCCGCGAGCCAGGGGCTGGCGGCGGAGGCGCTGCGCTATGGCCAGGGGTTCGAGCATCTCTACTACCTGCTGGAAGCGGCGGTGGCGGGCCTCGGCGTGGCCATCGCCCCGGAGGCGCTGGTCCGCGACGATCTCGCCGCAGGCCGCCTGGCGGCGCCCTGGGGCTTCATCGAGACCGATGCGCGCCTGGCCCTGTGGGTACCGGCGCGCCTGCACGATCCGCGTGCCGGGCGCCTGGCGCAATGGTTGCGGGAGCAGTTGGCAGGCTGAGCGCTGGCGATTTGCTGCACTTTTCCGGCTCGGCTAGTGTCCATTGAACAGAGGCGCCCGTCGGGCGCGAAGAACCAGGCATCGTCCGGGGAGAGAGTTCATGTCCAATCACCACACCTACAAGAAGATCGAACTGGTCGGCTCGTCCAAGACCAGCATCGAGGACGCCATCAACAACGCCCTCGCCGAAGCGGCGAAGAGCATCCAGCATCTGGAATGGTTCGAGGTGGTGGATACCCGCGGGCACATCGAGAACGGCGCCGTCGGCCATTACCAGGTGACCCTGAAAGTAGGGTTCCGTATCGCCAATAGCTGATGGCACCCTGGAAACCTGTCCACGATCGCCAGCGCCCTGGGAAGGCCGCCGCGTCTTTCCGCTTCGCCGGATCATGCACAGGCTATGAGGGCGGCGTGCCTCCATGGGCGGCGCGCTCGTCTCAACCTTGCCGCATTTGGCAAGCCTGACCCGTTCGGGTCTTCATCCATGCAACGAGGGAATGTGTTCATGAAGAAGTTGATGTTGGCAGTCGGCCTGTTTGCCGTGGCGGGCAGCGCATTCGCCGCCAAGCCCTGTGAGGAACTGAAAGCCGAGATCGATGCGAAGATCAAGGCCAACGGCGTTCCTGCCTACACCCTGGAAATCGTCGACAAGGGCAGCGTCACCGACAAGAAAGTAGTCGGCACCTGCGACGGCGGCACCAAGGAAATCGTCTACCAGCGCGGCTGATGCAGCGCCTGCGACGAGCAGTATCCGGGGCCGGCTTTCCCATGGGAGCCGGCCCTTTCTTTTTGCCGCGATGAGTACCCTGCCAACGATGGGTCTTGTTGCAGTTCGTCGAGAAAGCGTGCCATCTAACGGATTAATCCAAAAGTCTGTGTTAGGTTTTTCGGCACGCCCAGATGGCCTTGTGCCTTAATTCCGGATTGTCCGACTCATGGAAGACGGATTTCGGAATATTCCTGCTTACCCGCTGTAGCCGCTGGGCCAACATCGCGCCTTTCTGTATTTCAAGGAATGAAATCGTGGCTCTCCATCGCCTGGCCTTTATCTTCCTGTGCCTGCCCCTCATGGCCAGCGCCGCCCCCTTCACCTCCCCCGGTGACCGCGACCTGATCCGCGACCGCCAGCAGCGCCTGCTGGACGAACAGCGCAAGCGCCTGGAGGAACTCCAGCAACTGCCCGGCAAGGGAGCGCCCGCCGCTGCGGATGCCTCCGGCGACGACGAGCGCTGCTTCGAGATCCGCCGCATCGAGCTGGAAGGCGCCGGGCACCTCGACGAAAGCGCGCGTCGCCAACTGCTGGCGCCCTACCAGGGGCGCTGCCTGGGCGTCGGCCAGCTCAATGCGCTGCTCAAGGCCGTCACCGACCATTACCTGGATCGCGGCTACGTCACCACCCGTGCCTACCTGCCACAGCAGGACCTGGCCTCCGGGACCCTGCGCATCATCGTCGTCGAAGGCCGCCTGGAGGGCCTGGACAGCTCCGCGCTGGCCAGCCCGCGCGAACTGGCGATGAGCTTTCCGGGCAGGACCGGCGAGCTGCTCGACCTGCGCGAGCTGGAGCAACTGGTCGACCAGTTGAGCCGCCTGCCGTCGCGCCAGGCGCAACTGGAGCTGGTGCCCGGCAGCGAGGTCGGCGGCAGCCGGGTGCGTCTCAAGGGCGAGCGCGACAAGCCCTGGCGGGTCTCCGCCACGCGCAACAACGACGGCGACGTCAGTACCGGCGAGCAGCAGATGGGCCTGGGCCTGGACTGGGACAGCCCGCTGGGCCTGGCCGACCAGCTCAACCTGCGCGCCAACCGCGACGCGGTGACCGACCGCTGGCGCCATTCCGACAGCCAGAGCCTGTTCTACAGCCTGCCCTGGGGCTGGTGGACCTTCACCTACGGCTACAGCCAGAGCGACTACCGCACGCGCAACGAGGCCAGCGGCTTCCCCTTCAAGCTCGATGGCGACAGCCGCAGCCACCAGTTCCGCGCCGAACGCGTGCTGCACCGCGACGGCGTGAGCAAGACCGCCATGAGCCTGGGGCTCAGCCACCAGCGCACCAACAACTATGTCGAAGACACCCGCCTGGAAGACCAGAGCACGCGGATCACCGAGACCCAGCTCGGCTTCAACCATGGCCGGCGGATCGGCAGTGGCTTCGTCAACCTCGACCTTGGCTGGCAGCAGGGCATCGGCGCCCTTGGCGCGCAGGGTCGCGGCCACCCGCACGCGGGCGATCCGAATGCGCGCTACGACAAGTACAGCCTGACCCTCAGCTACCTGCAGCCGTTCCAGCTATGGGGCGAGCGCTTCAGCTTCGACAGCCTGGCCACCGGGCAAAGGAGCGAGGACGTGCTGTTCAGCCCGCAGCGCATCAGCCTCGGCGGCAACAGCTCGGTGCGCGGCTTCAAGGACCAGACCCTGACCGGCGACAGCGGCGGCTACTGGCGCAACCAGTTGCGCTGGCGGCGTGCGGTGGAATGGGCGCCGCTGCGGCCCTGGCTGCAGGAATACGGCGTGGCCTTCGCCTACGACGTCGGCGTGATCCGCCACGACCGCTACAACGACGGCGCCAGCGGGCGCATGAGCGGCAACGCCATCGAACTGGATGCCCGCGGCCGCTATTTCGCCGCCAGCGTCGGCTTCGCCCGCTCGCTGGAGCGGCCCAGCGCCATCGAGCGGCGCGAGCACCCGATCTATTTCCGGGTCGACGCGTTCTTCTGAAGACGCGGCGACCTCCTGAACGCTTTAGGAAAGCGCCTACCTGCATCGAGGCCCTTTCCTTGGAAAACCTTGCTTAACCTCGCCGGGCCCCTACCCGCCAAGGAGTAACGATATGGACATCCGCAGCCCGCTGAACCAGTGCATCGCCCTGTCCCTGGCCGGCATCCTGTTCCTCAACCCGATCGTCGCCGCGGCGGCGGGGCTGGCGCTGGACAAGGCCGCCGGCGGCAACACCGGCCTGGGCCAGGCGGGCAACGGCGTGCCCATCGTCAATATCGCCACGCCCAACGGCGCCGGGCTGTCGAACAACCATTTCCGCGACTACAACGTCGGCGCCAACGGGCTGATCCTCAACAACGCCACCGGCAAGACCCAGGGTACCCAGCTCGGCGGGATCATCCTCGGCAACCCCAACCTCAAGGGCCAGGCGGCGCAGGTGATCCTCAACCAGGTCACCGGCGGCAACCGCAGCACCCTGGCCGGCTACACCGAGGTGGCCGGGCAGTCGGCGCGGGTGATCGTCGCCAACCCGCACGGCATCACCTGCCAGGGCTGCGGCTTCATCAACACGCCGCGCGCGACCCTCACCACCGGCAAGCCGATCATGGACGGCCAGCGCCTGGAGCGCTTCCAGGTGGACGGCGGCGACATCGTCGTCGAAGGCGCCGAACTGAACGTCGGCAACCTCGAACAGTTCGACCTGATCACCCGCAGCGCCAAGCTCAACGCCAAGCTCTACGCGAAGAACCTCAACATCGTCACCGGCCGCAACGACGTCCAGGCCGACAGCCTGCAGGCCACGCCGCGCGCCGCCGATGGCAGCGAGAAGCCGCAGCTGGCGATTGACAGCTCGGCCCTGGGCGGGATGTACGCCGGGGCGATCCGCCTGGTCGGCACCGAGCAGGGCGTGGGGGTGAAGCTGGCCGGCGACATGGCCGCCAGCGGCGGCGACATCCGCATCGACGCCAGCGGCAAGCTGAGCCTGGCCCAGGCCTCCAGCCAGGGCGACCTGAAGATCGCGGCCCAGGCCGTGGAGCTGAATGGCAAGACCTACGCCGGCGGCAGCGCCGAGATTCGCAGCGCGGAGGAACTGGTCAACCGGCAGAGCCTGGCGGCGCGCGAACGCATCGCGCTGGACGCCGCGCGCCTCGACAACGCCGGGGTGATCGAAGCCGGCGTCGAGCCGGACGAGCGGCGCAACGCGCGCGGCGACCTCGAGCTGCGCAGCGGCACCCTGCGCAACGCCGGCAGCCTGGTGGCCAGCCGCGCGCTGGAAGCGAAGGCGAGCCAGGCGCTGGACAACCAGGGCGGCAGCCTGAAGGGGGCGACCGTCCGGGTCGACGGCGGACACCTGGACAACCGTGGCGGCAAGCTGCTCGCCGAGGGCGAACTGCGGGTCGAGGCGAGCAGCCTGGACAACCGCCAGGACGGCCTGTTGCAGAGCCGGGACCGCGCCGTGGTCAAGACCCGTGGCGATCTCGACAACCGTGGCGGCCAGGTGATCGGCCTGAACGATCTGGAGGTCGGCGCGGCGACGCTCGACAACGGCCAGCAAGGCCTGCTCGGCAGCCAGCAGTCCACCCGCGTCAGCGCCCAGGCGCTGGTCAACCGGGGGGACGGCGAAGTCTCCGGCAAGCGCGTCGAGGCTCGCGTCGGTAGCCTCGACAATCGCGGCGGCAAGCTGATCGGCGACGACCTGCTGGTGGTCGCCAGCGGTGCCATCGACAACCGCCTCGGCTTGTTCTCCGCAGCCAACCGCCTCGACCTGCGGGCGCGCAGCCTGGACAACAGCGGCAAGGGCACGCTGAGCAGCCGGGGCGGCCTGGAGGTCAGCCTCGGCGGCCTGCTGGACAACCGCGATGAAGGCAACCTGCTCAGCCAGGGCGCGCAGCGCGTGACGGTGGGGCAACTGGACAACCGCGCTGGCGGCCTGCTGTCGAGCCGCAGCGAGTTGAACGTCCACGGCGCCAGCCTGGACAACCGTGGCGGCGTGCTGGTGGCCGACGCCGGCCTGAGCGCCACGGGAGGCGCCTTCGACAACCGCGACGGCGGCAGCGCCAGCGGCAAGGCTGGCGTGCGCGTGGAGGTCGCCAGCCTGCGCAACGACCAGGGTGGCAAGCTGCTCAGCGATGGCCGCCTGGACCTCGCAGCGAACGCCGTCGGCAACGCCGGAGGGCGTATCGCCGCCAAGGGCGACCTGCAGGCGACGCTTGGCAGCCTGGCCCAGCAAGGTGGCGAACTGGTCAGCGAAAAGACCCTGAAGGTCGCGGCCGACACGCTCGACAACAGCCAGTCCGGGCTGATCGCCGCGAATGGCGGCATCGCTATCGAGGCGCGGCAGGTCGACAACCGCGCCGGCGAGATTTCCAGCACCTCGAAGGTCGCCGTGAACGCCCGCGAGCAACTGGACAACCGCGGCGGCAAGGTCATCGGCGACAGCGGCCTGCGCCTCACCGTGCAGCGCCTGCTGAACCAGGCCAAGGGGGTGCTGGCCGGGCGCGACGGCCTGAGCCTGGACGGCGGCGAACTGTTCAACGGCGACGGCGGTCGGCTCGACAGCCAGAACAGCCTGAGCGTGAGCCTCGGCGGCGTGCTGGACAACCAGGGCGGCGCGCTGGTCAGCGAAGGCAGCCTGACGGCGCGCGTCGCGCGCCTGGACAACCGTGGCGGAACCTTCTCCAGCGCCGGTGCGCTGGCGCTGACCAGCCAGGCCGCGCTGGACAACCAGGGCGGCAGGCTGCTCAGCGATGCCGGCGTGACGCTGAAGGGCGCCAGCCTCGACAACAGCCGTTCCGGCGTGATCAGCGCCAAGGGTGCGGTGGATATCCGCACCGGCGTGCTGGACAACAGCCGCAACGGCGGCATCGGCAGCAACGCCGGCATCACCCTGGTGGCCGCCCGGCTGGACAACGGCCAGCAGGGCCGGATCAGCGCCAAGGGCCTGCTCGACGCCAACCTGAAAGGCCTCGACCAGCGCGGAGGCGGCGTTCTGGTCAGCGAAACCGGCGTCACCCTCGACCTCAATGGCGGCACGCTGGTCAACCGCGACGGCGGCCTGATCGCCACGCCCGGCGCGCTGCTGCTGCGCCAGCTCGGCGCGGTGGACAACGGCGCCGGCGGGGAAATCTCCAGCGACCGCGCCTTCACCCTCGCCGCCGCCAGCCTGGACAACCGCGGCGGGCGCCTGATCGGCGCCGACAGCCTGACCCTGCGCATCGCCCAGGCCCTGGACAACAGCCTGGCCGGGGTGATCTCCGGCGCCGCCGGCCTGGACATCGCGGCCGCTCGCCTGGACAACAGCGCCAAGGGCACCCTGGCCAGCCGCGCCGGCATCGACCTGCGCGTCGATGGCGCGCTGGACAACCACGCCGAAGGCACCGTTTCCGGCGCCCGCCTGACGCTCGCCAGCGCCTCGCTGGACAACAGCGGCAAGGGCCTGCTCTCTGGCAACGCCGGCCTGAGCGTCGTCACTGGTGCGCTGGACAACGCCGAGGGTGGCCAACTGATCAGCCAGGGCGTGCTGGACGTCAGCAGCGCCGACCTCGACAACCGTGGCGGCGCCCTCAGTGGCAAGCAGTCGCTGCGCCTGAGCGCCGCCAACCTGGACAACCGTGGCGGCCTGCTCACCAGCGACGGCGAACTGGAACTGACGGCAGGGCGCGTCGATTCCGCCGACGGCGGCGAAATCTCCGCCCGGGGCGACCTGCGCCTGACGGTCGAGCGCCTGGTGCAACGCCAGGGCCGGCTGATTGGCGAGCGCGGCGTCAGTCTCGACCTGCGGGGCGGCGACCTGGACAACCAGGGCGGCCTGATCAGTGCCCGCGGCCCGCTGAGCATCGAGCGGCTGAACGTCCTCGACAACCGCCAGGGCGGCGAGATTTCCAGCCAGCAGGGCTTCGAGCTGCTGGCCAGGCGCATCGACAACGGCCAGCAGGGGCGCATCATCAGCGCCGGGAAACTGCGCCTGGACGCCGACGCGCTGGGCAACGCCGGCGCCGGCCTGCTCTCCGGATGGCAGGGCCTGACGGTGACAGGCGGGAGCCTGGACAACAGCGCCGGCGGCACCCTTTCGAGCAAGGACGGCGAGCTGGCCATCAGCCTCGGCGGCGCGCTGGACAACCACGGCCAGGGCGCCCTGGTCAGCAAGGGCGCGCAACGGATCGACGCCGCCAGCCTGGATAACGCCCAGGGCATCGTCTCCGGCGAAAGCGACGTGACCCTGAGCATCGTCGGGAAGCTGGACAACGGCCAGGGCGGCCTGGTCTCGGCGCAGCGCGCGCTGAGCTTCGAGCGCGACGATACGCTGCTGAACAACGCCGGCGGCCGGATCAACGGCGGCAGCCTGCTGCTCAAGGGCGCCAGCCTGGATAACAGCGACGGCCAGTTGATCAGCCAGGGCCGGCTCGACGCCATCCTCGGCGGCGCCCTGGTCAACACCGGCGCGGCGCGCCTGGCCAGCGGCGGCGACCTGCTGCTGCGCAGCGCCAGCGTCGACAACCGCGGCGGCAAGCTGGTCAGCCAGGGGCTGCTGGAGATCACCACCGGCAGCCTCGACAACAGCGCCTCCGGCACCCTCGCCAGCCAGGCCGGCATGAGCCTGCGCCTGGGCGGCGGCGCCCTGCGCAACCAGCAGGACGGCCTGATCTTCAGCCAGGCCGGCGCCCTCGACGTGCAGGCTGGCAGCCTGGACAACCGCCAGGGCACGCTCCAGGCCCAGGGCGACAACCGGCTGCGTATCGGCGGCGCGCTGGACAACCAGGGCGGCCGCCTGGACAGCCGGGCCGGCAACCTCGACCTGCAGAGCGGCAGCCTCGACAACGGCGCCGGCGGCGTGCTCAACAGCGCCAAGGGTTGGCTGACGCTGGTCACCGGGCTGTTCGACAACAGCGCCGGCGTCACCCAGGCGCAGTCGCTGGAGATTCGCGCCGGGCAAGGCGTGCGCAACCAGCAGGGCCATCTCTCGGCGCTGGGCGGCGACAACCGCATCGTCACCGCCGACTTCGACAACCAGGGTGGCGGCCTCTACGCCAGCGGCCTGCTCAGCCTCGACGGCCAGCGTTTCCTCAACCAGGGCGCGGCGGCGGGTCAGGGCGGCAAGGTCGGCGCCGGGCGCATCGACTTCAGCCTGGCCGGCGCGCTGGCCAACCGCTTCGGCCAGTTGGAAAGCGAAAGCGAGCTGCACCTGCGCGCCGCCGCGATCGACAACAGCGGCGGCAGCCTGCGCGCCCTCGGCCGCAGCGGCAGCACGCGGCTGGTCGCTGGCGGCCTGAACAACGCCTACGGCGTGCTGGAAAGCGCCAACCAGGACCTCGACCTGCAACTGGGCAGCCTGGCCAACGCCGGCGGGCGCATCCTCCACACCGGCAATGGCACCTTCGGCCTGGATTCCGGGCAGGTGATCCGCGCCGGCGGCGAACTGACCACCAATGGCCTGCTGGACATCCGCGCCAGCGAATGGACCAACAGCAGCGTGCTGCAAGCCGGACGCCTGAACCTGGACATCGGCACCTTCCGCCAGACGGCCGAGGGCAAGCTGCTGGCGGTGCAGTCCTTCACTGGCCGCGGCGGCGACTGGAGCAACGACGGCCTGCTGGCCAGCGACGGCAGCTTGCGCCTCGAGCTGAGCGGCGGCTACCGTGGCAACGGCCGCGCCACCAGCCTCGGCGACTTCGCCCTGAACGCCGCCAGCCTCGACCTCGGCAATGCCGCCAGCCTCGCCGGCGGCGCCAATGTCACGCTCGGCGCCGGCAACCTGCTGGTCAACCGTGGGCGGATCACCGCCGCCGGCGACCTCGTGGCCAGCGCCGCGAGCCTGAACAACTACGGCACCCTGGGCGGCGGCGGCAACCTGCGATTGAACGCGCCCGCCCTGCTCAACGAGCGCGGGTTGCTGTTCAGTGGCGCCGACATGACCCTGCGCGCCGGCGACATCACCAACCTCTACGGGGATGTGTACAGCCTCGGCAGGCTGGATATCGCCCGCGACGATGCCGGCAACCGTGCCGCCAGCCTGCGCAACCTTTCCGGGGTGATCGAGAGCGGCAAGGACTTCAGCCTGCGTGCCAGCCTGATCGAGAACCGTCGCGCCGTGCTGGAAAGCAAGTCGGGCCTGTACACCGCGAAGATGGAGCAGACCGCCTGCATCGAAGGCGTCAACGCGGGCGACTGCAGCGGCAAGCGCAACGCCATCTGGACCATCACCCAGCGCGACAAGACCGAGGTCACCGCCAGCAGCGCCATGGGGCAACTGCTGGCCGGAGGCGACTTCGCCATCGACGGCGGCACCCTGAACAACCTTTCCAGTCTGATCGGCAGCGGCGGCAACCTCACCGCCAACCTCGAAGTCCTCGACAACCAGGGCCTAGAAACCGGCGAGCTGGAAACCATCCGCGTGCTGCGTACCGCTCGCGGCGGCGATATCGGCGGCATCGACCAGAAGTCGCGCAACTTCACCAACCTCTACTGGTACCAGAGCGCCAATTTCGACCCGGCGCGCGCGGGCGAGATCCCCGCCGCGCTCAACGCGATCCTCAGCGACTGGTCCTTCGAGTACGAATTCCCGAGCAAGGGGCCGACCCCGATCAGCAGTGGCGACCAGTCCTACGCAGCGGTGATCCAGGCCGCCGGCGATGTCACGGTCAATGCCAGCACGCGCATCGACAACGGCGTCACCCGCCCCGGCTACACCTTCGTCGGCAGCGGCCGCCAGGTGGGCGACAGCGCGGTGGGCGGCAGCGGGGTTTCGGTGGTCGTGCCGCTGACCTCGCAACTGCCGCCCGACCTGGCGCGGCGCCAGGTCAACCCGGTTACCCTGCCCGGCTTCAGCCTGCCCCAGGGTGACAACGGCCTGTTCCGTCTCAGCTCGCGCTTCGCCGAGGACGGCAATGGCAGCGCCGCGCTCGGTGCCGGCGCCGACCGCACCCAGGGCGGTAGCGGCGTCTCGGTCGGCCAGCAGGGCGCCGGCAACGCCGCCGGTACCTGGCAGGGCCAGGGCGTGCGAGTCGACGGCCTGGCTGGCGCGGCCAACGTCCAGGGTCAGGGCGGCAGCACGCTCGGCGGTAGCCTGCCGGGCGTCGCCCGGGTCCAGGGCGTGCCCGGCAACGCCACGCCGAGCGCCAGCCACAAGTACCTGATCGAGACCAACCCGGCGCTCACCGAGCTGAAGCAGTTCCTCAACTCGGACTACCTGCTCAGCGGCCTGGGCATGAACCCGGACGATAGCAAGAAGCGCCTCGGCGACGGTCTCTACGAGCAGCGGCTGATCCGCGACGCGGTGGTGGCGCGCACCGGCCAGCGCTACATCGACGGGCTGAGCAGCGACGAGGCACTGTTCCGCTACCTGATGGACAACGCCATCGCTTACAAGGACAAGCTCCAGCTGCAACTGGGCGTGGGTCTGAGCGCGGAGCAGATGGCGGCGCTGACCCACGACATCGTCTGGCTGGAAGAGGTCGAGGTGAACGGCGAGAAGGTCCTCGCGCCGGTGGTCTACCTGGCCCAGGCGGAGGGTCGGCTGGCACCCAACGGTGCGCTGATCCAGGGCCGCGACGTGAAGCTGGTGAGCGGCGGCGACCTGCATAACGTCGGCACCCTGCGCGCGCGGAACGACCTCTCGGCGACGGCCGACAACCTCGACAACAGCGGCCTGATCGAGGCCGGCAAGCGCCTCGACCTGCTCGCCGGCGACTCGATCCGCAACCGCCAGGGCGGGGTCATCGCCGGGCGCGACGTGAGCCTCACCGCGCTGACCGGCGACGTGATCAACGAACGCAGCGTGACCCGCTACGACAGCGCGCTCGACGGCCGCACCTGGGAACGCAGCTTCGCCGACAGCGCCGCGCGGGTGGAGGCGGCGAACAGCCTGAACGTCCAGGCCGGACGCGACATCGCCAACCTCGGCGGGGTGCTGCAGAGCCGCGGCGACCTCAGCCTCGACGCCGGACGCGACGTCACCGTCGCCGCCGTCGAGGACCGCCAGGGCCAGACCCGCTGGAGCACGTCGCGGCTACAGAGCGTGACCCAGCTCGGCGCCGAAGTCAGTGCCGGGCGGGACCTGAACGTCAGCGCCGGGCGCGACCTCAGCGCAGTGGCCAGCGCCCTCGAAGCGCGCCGCGACATCGCCCTCTCCGCCGGGCGCGACGTGACCCTGGCGGCGGCGGCGAACGAGGAGCATGCCTACAGCAAGACCAGGAAGGTCACCTACCAGGAAGACAAGGTTGCCCAGCAAGGCACCCGCGTGGACGCCGGCGGCGACCTGGCGATCAATGCCGGACAGGCCCTGCGCCTGATCGCGAGCCAGGCCAGCGCCGGCGACGAGGCCTACCTGGTGGCCGGCGACAAGCTGGAACTGCTGGCCGCCAACGACAGCAACTACTACCTGTACGACAAGAAGAAGAAAGGCGACTTCGGCCGCAAGGAAACCCGGCGCGACGAAGTCACCGACGTCAAGGCGGTGGGCAGCCAGATCAGCAGCGGCGGCGACCTCACCCTGCTCAGCGGCGGCGACCAGACCTACCAGGGCGCGAAGCTGGAATCGGGCAACGACCTGGCCATCGTCAGCGGCGGCGCGGTGACCTTCGAGGCGGTGAAGGACCTGCACCAGGAAAGCCACGAGAAGAGCAAGGGCGACCTGGCGTGGCAGTCGTCGAAGGGCAAGGGCCAGACCGACGAAACCGTGCGCCAGAGCCAGATCGTGGCCCAGGGGAATCTGGCGATCAAGGCCGTGGAAGGGCTGAAGATCGACCTCAAGCATATCGACCAGAAGACCGTGAGCCAGACCATCGACGCGATGGTGCAGGCGGATCCGCAACTGGCGTGGCTGAAGGAGGCCGAGCAGCGCGGGGATGTGGACTGGCGCATGGTGCAGGAGGTGCACGATAGCTGGAAGTACAGTAACTCGGGCATGGGGCCGGCGACGCAGATAGCTGTCGCCATCGCGGCGGCAGCCATCGGTGGCATGGCGGCAGCGGGAGCGCTCAGTGGAGCAGGAGTGGGTGCCAGTAGCTTCGCCATGGGCGCAGGAGTTGGTGCGGCAGGAAGCCTGTCGGGCACGGCAGCGGTCAGCCTGATCAACAACAAGGGCGATCTCGGGAAGGTGCTGAAAGACAGCTTCAGTAGCGACAGTCTGAAGCAGATTGCTATTGCGAGCCTGACCGGGGGGCTGACGGCTGAGTACTTCGACGGGATTCTTCAGACCAAGACTGATCCGCTTACTGGAAAGGTCACGGTAGACCTCAGCAGCCTATCTGGTGTTGGTCGCTTCGCTGCCAATCAGGCGATGCAGAACGCTACATCCACTGTACTGAGCCAGGCCTTGGGCCAGGGCGGGAGCCTGAACGAGGCGCTGAAGAGCGCGCTCTACAACAGTTTCGCGGCGGCAGGTTTCAACTTCGTCGGCGATATCGGCCAGGAATACAGCCTGAAGCCAGGCGATCCTTCGATGGTGACCATGCACGCCCTGATGGGTGGCCTGGCGGCGCAGGTCAGCGGTGGCGATTTCGCCACGGGCGCCGCGGCGGCTGGCGCCAATGAAGCGCTGGTGGCCAAGCTAGACCAGGCCTTCAAGAGCTTGAGCCCTGAGAACCGTGAAGCCATGGTCACTATGGGGTCGCAATTGGTTGGTGTTCTGGCTGCGGCGGTACGCGATCCCGATGCGACAGGCAAAGCTCTGGAAAGCGCTGCTTGGGTAGCGAAGAACTCGACGCAATACAACTTCCTCAACCATCAGGATGTGGCCGATCTGGATAATGCCTTGCAGAAATGCAAGTCCCAGGGAAATTGCCGTCAGGTAGAGGAAGAGTTCAAGGCGCGTAGCGACGAGAACCGGCGGAGGTTGAATGGCTGCGTGGCTGTGGGTAATTGCGCGGAGATTCGTGCGGAGATCGATGCGGGGTCTACGGCTCTCAACGAGCTGGTGGCCCGGCAGGAAACAGCTAATCCGGGAGGAAGTGACAGCGATATAGCCTACGGTTTCCTGATGGGCCGAAATGTTGTCGACTGGACGACGGCTGGTCAGTTGCACCTGGAGCAGACCGCCAACCTCTGGTGGAACGGTAATCCACAGTGGCAGAAGGAAGTCGGTGCATACCTGGACCAGACGGGGTTCAATCCGTTCGGAATCGGCGTTCCGGCAATGGGCGGTGCCGCTGGCAAGGTAACGGCCAAGGCGCTCATGAATGCGCTGAAGGCGGGAGAGTTGCCCAAAGGAGAGGTGGCCCCAGGAAAGGCTAATCTGCCTACCATTGGGGCGTTGGCGGATGCTGAGGCGGGAATGCCTTATACGCATCCGGTGAAAGAAGCAACTAAAACAAAAATACCAAATCCTCCTCGTGCAGAAGGGAACTTTACTGGTGGCCCCTTAGAAAATGCTATTAAGACTAGCGGTAGGTTTAAGCTAGATGGTGGGCCAGCCAATGGAGTGCTATATAGATCTGATAATAAGGGGAATGTTACAAGTTATGCTGTATATGACTCGACTGGCATGATTATTAAAAGGGTCGATGTAAGCGGGGCTTCGCATGCAAACATACCCACGCCTCATGTAATAGAATATGGTAGAAATATATTGCCAGACGGAAGTGTTAGAGTACAATCTCCATCAACTAAATTAGCTCCGCGCCCTGCTAATTCGGATGAGATACCATGAAAAAAATAGTGTCTTTTAAAGATTTAAAGTGTTTGAGTAATTATGAGTTATGGAGGTCCGGCTGGGAGAATAAGAATGAGATTGATGTATTTTCATATATTTCCTATGAAATCAGGCCAGAAGACTTATTGATCTTAGGGAAATTGGTTTTTCCTGATTTTATCTTGGATAGGGGGGCGGTAATACTGGAGATGAATTATGAGGAAAAAAAATTTAATGACTGGATGGAAAGATTAGAAAATGATATCCAGTCTGTAGAGAGATTCATTAATCATACCCATATTTATGATATTTTTTCCGGGTGCAATGAGGATGTAGAAGATGAAATTTTTGAGCAGCTTGCTCATATGCTTTCTCTATCATGGCGCTTAATTTTAAAAGAGAAATTTCCAGATAGAGATTTTTCGGTTTTGCTATCTTGCTCAGATCAAGATTATGGCCCTACTATTACTTTTTTTCAGAAATAAATATACTTTATTAAATAAAGAATAAATAAAGGGGTAGATTTATTTTACCTACTCTAATTTTCTAAGCAGGGAGGCTTCAGCGCAGACGCCGTAAGGAGGCTCCGCGATGCCTAGGCAAGGGCGAGTGGTTTTACCGAATTATCCGCTTCACGTGGTCCAGCGGGGACACAATCGGCAAGTGGTATTCGCCGAGGACGAGGACTACCAGCGTTACCTCTCCGATCTACGGGACCTCAAGGATGCCTTTGGTATCAAGGTCTACGCATTTTGCCTGATGACCAACCATGTCCATCTGCTCTTGGCGCCTGGTGATTCGCTGTCTGGCTTGGCGCGACTGATGAAAACGCTGGCGGCGCGCACGACACGATATCGGAATCGCTTGGAGGGCCGTTCCGGAACATTGTGGGAAAGTCGCTATAAATCGAGTGTCGTACAGAGCGATGCCTACCTGCTGGCGTGTTGCCGGTACATCGAGCTTAACCCTGTTCGGGCGCGGATGGTGGACGATGTGGCGGCCTATCCCTGGTCAAGTTATGGGCTGCGGGCGGATTGGTTGAAGGAGCCAAACTGGTTGGATATGGATCCCTGCTTCATTGAGCTAGGTCAGACGGCCGAAGAGAGATATCGGCGATACGTAACGTTCATGAAAGAGGCGATACCGGCCGAGGAATTGAGGCTGATTCGCGAGGCGGTTCAGCGTGGACAACTGACGGGCAATCAACGGTTCGTGGACGAGATCGAGCGGGTAGCCGGGGTGAGAATAGAGCGGCGTGGGCAAGGGCGGCCGAGATTAGAGCAGGGAAAATAAATCTGTCCCCTTTTTTCTTCAGGAAAATGGGCTGAGCGAGGACACCGCCCGCAAAGAGCTTCTCAGCACGGCCGCCATGATGGTGGACAATGGCTGGAACCAGGCCTTGGCCGGCACAGACATCAACGCTGCCCGGGCTGCTCAGTATCTGCGTACGGAGCTGGGCACAGGCCCGGACAGCAATCTCTTCCAGGTGACCCAGGCTGACTACTACAACGAGCGGGTGGGGCTGACGGCGCTATTCAAGAACAAGGAGGCCCTGACCAGCGTTCTGGAAAACATAGCCCTAGCGAATCCCGCGAGCTATACGAGGGACCCCGCGAACCGTGCGGAAGTGCTGAATGCCAAAGGTGAAGGTAGCCAAGCGGGCTTTGGGCTGGCACTGGAAGGGATCGTCAGCGCGCCTTCAAAAACTGCCTTGTGGTTGATGGGTGCGCTAACCTGTTCAAGCTGTGCGGAGCGGGATATCCAGAACGCTTGGAACTCGGTTGCCTCGTTACCTGAAGACATCCGTATGAAAGGCTATCTGGATGCCTTGCACACCATGCAAGGCCAGGGTGCCAGCGTGGTGCGGGACAACGCCGCGAGTTCGACTGCATTGGGAGTTGAGGTTGGGCTGGCCATTGATGGAGGGTTGGCAGGGGCAGGCAAGGGCGTCGTTACGGATGGTCCGAAAGGAATACTTACACTGAAAGATTTTCCTGATGTCTCTACCAAGATAAGCCAGAAGCAGCTTCGCCATATTGCTGGAACACAGCAGCTTGAGGCACGGGGAGGCGGTGGTTTCTTAAACAGTGTCTCTGATGCTCAAAAAGTGCTTGATGCCTACCATACCGGCCAAGTGAAAATCCTAGGGAGAAATGCTCAGGGATTCCCAGTAGTCAAGTTTGAGGGCGTTACTGGAACTAACGTTAATCTCGGTGTTGGTATAACTGATCAGGCAACCAATGTATTTATTATCAAGGGCACAAAGAGTCCAAGTATTGTCCCTACAAATCCAAACTGGAGTCCCAAATGAGTAGCCAGCCAACGTTGGAAGAATGGAATTTTCAAGTGTTAATGCTAATTCAAGCGTTGGTAGGTGCGATATCTGCCAATTTTAGAATGATTGCATTGTTATGGGATGGCGATGAGTGGGTATTGAGATTTTATCTTGAAGAGAGCAACGAAGAGGACGTTGAGGAGATTGAGGATGTTGTTTGCCAATATACGGCATATCAGGGCTCTAGTTTGAGATGCAGGTCTGAGTTGATCGTGGGGCGTGAACGCCTTCCGGGGCTTTCGGAGGTGGGTAGGGTTGTATACCGTCGCAGAGAGTCTTTTGATATTTAGTTGGGGCAAAAGGTAGCTCCGGCGCAGAAAGTGCTATCAATCAAGGCAGGCTTAATTCTCAGCTCCTGTCTGAGGAGGTTGCGAATGGCCACGCGTTCCAGAAACATTTAGTCGAACGGCAAGAGTTTGTTGATCTTGCGCCAACAGCATAAAGGGGACAGATTTATTTTCCCTACTCTAATTTTCTAAGCAGGGAGGCTCCAGTGCAGACGCCGTAAGGAGGCTCCGCGATGCCTAGGCAAGGGCGAGTGGTTTTACCGAATTATCCGCTTCACGTGGTCCAGCGGGGACACAATCGGCAAGTGGTATTCGCCGAGGACGAGGACTACCAGCGTTACCTCTCCGATCTACGGGACCTCAAGGATGCCTTTGGTATCAAGGTCTACGCATTTTGCCTGATGACCAACCATGTCCATCTGCTCTTGGCGCCTGGTGATTCGCTGTCTGGCTTGGCGCAACTGATGAAAACGCTGGCGGCGCGCACGACACGATATCGGAATCGCTTGGAGGGCCGTTCCGGAACGTTGTGGGAAAGTCGCTATAAATCGAGTGTCGTACAGAGCGATGCCTACCTGCTGGCGTGTTGCCGGTACATCGAACTGAACCCTGTTCGGGCGCGGATGGTGGACGATGTGGCGGCCTATCCCTGGTCAAGTTATGGGCTGCGGGCGGATTGGTTGAAGGAGCCAAACTGGTTGGATATGGATTCCTGCTTCATTGAGCTAGGTCAGACGGCCGAAGAGAGATATCGGCGATACGTAACGTTCATGAAAGAGGCGATACCGGCCGAGGAATTGAGGCTGATTCGCGAGGCGGTTCAGCGTGGACAACTGACGGGCAATCAACGGTTCGTGGACGAGATCGAGCGGGTAGCCGGGGTGAGAATAGAGCGGCGTGGGCAAGGGCGGCCGAGATTAGAGTAGGGAAAATAAATCTGTCCCCTTTTTTCTTATCAGACAGATAGTCTTGGGCGTGTTGAGAAGGTTGAGTCCAACCTCTCGCTGACGAAGAGTGACCGGAATACTTATCAGCAGTGCATTGCTGGTAAATGCGGGGTTAGTGGCGATGAAGGTGGCCATCTGATTGCAAGTATCTTCAATGGGCCAGGTGAGAAGCTGAACCTGCTTCCCATGAATGGGAACTTGAATAAAGGTGCCTGGAAGTCCATGGAGAACACTTGGTCATCTGCGCTCAAGCAAGGGCAGATGGTCAGTGTGAAAATTGAGCCTGTCTATTCTGGCTCATCTGTGCGTCCTGATAGATTTACTGTCAGATACTCTATTGATGGTGGTCGCCCTGTCATTGTCGATTTCAAAAACTCACCGGGTGGTATTTGATGGGCGATCAAGAGTTATATCAGAAAATTGGACAGCTTTTAGTCGATGCTGGCCCAGCGGATGCTAGGGAAATAATAGTTCGGGCGGAGCTTTTCTCAGAGGGCGATGGAGGGAAGTATGAGTTTGACTATGTTGATCAGTCTGGTGAGTTGAACTGGTTTGATCCGGATGGGCGTGCTGTAGGGGATTTGACAGAGTTGCTGGTCCAATTGCGCGATTATTTTTCAGCCAACAATTTGACCGCTGGAGAGGGGGGGTGGTCTGGATGTGTAATTAAATTACACGTTGATGAAATGAAATTTGGTATTGCATTCAACTACGGTAAGTAGTGTTGTTTTCAATAAAAATAGCCCCGGCACTCCCGGGGCTATTGAATCGGCGGCGACGGTGGCAAAACGTTCAGTTCTGGGCGTGACTGCCCTATGATCGGCCTTAGCCATGGTCAGCTCCTTCTTAGCTGCTTGTGGTTAGCGGGCCGTAGGTGTTGACGCACCTACGGCCCGCGTCTTTTTGCACCGAATGAAAGGGACAGATTTATTTTCTCTACTCTAAATTTTCTGAGCATGGAGGCTCCAGCGCAGATGCCGTAAAGGAAATTCGCGATGCCTAGGTAAGGGCGCATGGTTTAGCGAATTATTTGCTTTGAGCGTTTCAGAGTGGGCGCAGTCGCCGAAATTAGAGTAGTAAAAATAAATCTGTCCCCTTTTTTTGTCAAAAAAATATTTTTCTGCTTTTTGGTAGCCCAAAAAAATAAATTTGAGATCTCCTCGGTTTATGAGGTTGATCTGCTTGAAGTTAATTTTACTGAGATAGAGAATAGGCTGTGTTCTTTATATGAAGAGCATGTTTTAGTTGGAGAGGTAGGTAGAATAGTAGCTTTTTCAGATATGGTCTCATGGGTTCTGTATGAAGAGGTTTTAGAAGAGATAGGGGTTTTGGTTATGTTGGATGAAACGAAATCTGTATATTCAAATTTTGATTTTGGCGAGTTCGTTAGTAGAGAGTTTATGATGGAGCAGGCTGATTTGGGTTTATACCGGAAAGAGTACGTAGATAAACTTATTTCTAATTATTAACATAAAGGAAGAATTTTTATTTTCCCTATCCTAATTTCTGAACACGGAGGCTCCAGCGCAGGTTCCGTCAAGGGGGCAAGATGCCTAGGTAAGGGAGAATGGTTTAGCGAGTTATTTGCTTTGAGTGTTTCTGCGTGGCGCAGTTTCTGAAATTAGCAGCATAAAGGGGACAGATTTATTTTCCCTACTCTAGTTTTCTAAGCAAGGAGGCTCCGCGATGCCTAGGCAAGGGCGAGTGGTTTACCGAATTATCCGCTTCACATGGTCCAGCGGGGACACAGTCGCCAAGTGGTATTCGCCGAGGACGAGGACTACCAACGCTACCTCTCCGATCCTCAAAACCTCGAGGATGCCTTCGATAACAAGCTCCATGCATTTTGCTGAATAACCACCCATATCCATCTGCTCCTGGCGGCTTGCCGACCCTCCTTTCTACTGCCCCGTCGCACAGCGCCCCAATGTACTAGTACACCGGAAACCGCCGTCTCCCGTTGAACGGGCGGGCCCCGGCCCCCTACCATTCGCAGCACACCGACCCGCGCAAAGGGAGCGGGATGCCGCGTAGGCAGGCCGCCATGGAAGGAGAAGCAAATATGCCGGTACTGGCTCTGAGACTCACCGCCCTGGCGGCCCTTGCGATCAGCGTGTCGGGGTGCGTCATGGAGGCCTATGGCAGTCGCGCGCGTAGCGATGCGCAATCCTGGATCGGCTTGCCGATCCAGGACGTGATCAAGCGCTTCGGCGAGCCGGAACGCGTGACGGGGGATGCCGCCAGGCAGAAGTACGTGTGGAAGGAGTACGAGAACTATAGCCACGACTACGACTACACCTACTACGAGCAGGGCCATGGCAATACGCCCAACAGCTCGGTCCTGAACCAGAAGACCGACACGGCCAACCAGAGCGGCTATTACACCTGCATCTACGAGTTCTTTGCCGACGCCTCGGGCAGGGTGGTCGATGCGACCGCGCGGGGTGAGTGCCGCTAGTTCCGGGCGCCCTTCACGCTGCAAAGGGCGATTGGCTCAGCCAGCCACCGCCTTGTCTCCGACGTCGCAGAGACGCCTCAGTCCAACGCGGAGGCGTCCCCTCCCCTCGCTCCGCCGTGATCGCCAGGCCGCCCTGCCTCACCCGGGTCCTGGTCCGGTCCTTGGCCTTGAAACCCGGCCGTTGCAGCCAGTAGCCGCGCAGGTTGATGCGGGGCGCCAGGCGGTTGTCGTCGCGTTCGTCCAGCGGCGCTCCGGGGTTTCCCCGGCGCCTCACAGCAGGATCAGCAGCGCTCCTACCAGCAGCCCCGCCAGGCTGAAGGGTAGCGTTTGCAGGGCCAGCCGCTTGCCGCCCACCAGCACGACCAGGCCGGCCTTGACCAGGCTGTTGCTCAGGGCGGCAAGGGCGATGCCGCGGCTGGCCACGCCTGGATCGAGTTCGCCCTGCGCCGCGCGGGCCAGGGACAGGGTGATCGCGTCGACGTCGGCGAGGCCGGAGAGCAGCGCGACCGCGTAGATGCCGGCATCGCCGAACAGCCGCCGGCCGACCTCCACCAACAGCAGGATCGCGCTCAGCAGGGCGGCGAAGCGCAGGGCCGGGAGCAGTTCGAAGGGGTTGCGCAGGCCTGGCTCGTCGGGCGCCTCCTGGCTGGCGCGGCCGCCGCGCAGGGCGTGGAACAGCGTGCCGCCAAGGTAGACGAGGGTGGTGGCGGCGAATGGCAGGGCCAGTTCCTTCAGCAAGGCCGGGTGGATCGCGCCGATCTCGACGAGGATGCGCGGGAACATCAGCGCCGAGGTCGCCAGCAGGGCGCACGCCAACAGGGCGTCGGGCATGCGCTCGCGCAGGCGCGCCAGGGTCAGGGTCATCACTGTGGAGGACACCAGGCCGCCGAGCACCGCGGTCAGCAACAGGCCCTTGCGCGAGCCGATCAGGCGGATGGCCAGGTAGGCGGAGAAACCGAGGGCGGCGATCAGCACCACCATCCACCAGGTCAGGTAGGGATTGAAGAACGCCCAGGGACCATAGCCCTGGTTGGGCAGCACCGGCAGCAGGACCACGGAAATGAACAGCAGCTTGAGGGTGCCCGATAGCTCCTCGGCGGTCAGGCGCTTCAGCAGGGCGTGGAGCTTGTCCTTGAGGCTCAGCAGCAGGGTCAGCACGATGCCGCCGGCGGCAGCCAGCAGGCGCTGTTCGGTGAGGGCGAGGCTGCCGAGGAGGAAGGTCATCAGTAGGGCGATCTCGGTGGTCATGCCCTGGTCGCCGCCACGCCTGACATCGCTCACGTAGCCGGCCACGGCCAGCGCCGCGAGGGCCAGCAGCAAGGCTACCCAGACTGCGCTGCCCAGTTCGCCCGCGAGCAGGGTGGCGAAGCCGCCGAGCAGGCCGGCCAGGCTGAAGGTGCGGATTCCGGCGATCTGCCGCGCATCTTCGTGGTCGCGCTCCTGCCAGCCGCGCTCGGCGCCGATCAGGAGGCCGATGGCCAGGGCCGTGCACAGGCTCAACAACAGATCCAGGGAAAGCGTCATGCTCGATTCCATTCGCCGGGAGAGAGGATGGCGACGTGCCTGTGCGCACCATAGCAGCAGACGACCCCGAGGCGCCCGCACGGCGGTGCGCCGTCCACCAAGAGCCCGTCGCTGCCGCCGATATCCATCGGGTTCTCCGCCCCGGTGTAGGCGCACGGGAGCTGGCGTAGGGAAAGTCCGCTGTTTTTCGGCCGCTGACGGTTCTCTTTCCGCGTGCTCCGACGGCCGCCAACAGTAAAAAAACCACGGCCAATCCTGATAGGCGGAGGGGCGCCTCGTTCCTAGACTGGCGGGGAAACATCAGGAGACGTCAATCATCATGCATATTCAATCATCTCAGCAGAACCCGTCTTTCGTGGCTGAGTTGAGCCAGGCCGTGGCCGGGCGCCTGGGACAGGTCGAGGCCCGCCAGGTGGCCACTCCCCGGGAGGCGCAACAACTGGCCCAGCGCCAGGAAGCACCGAAGGGCGAGGGCCTGCTCTCCCGCCTGGGGGCCGCCCTCGCGCGTCCCTTCGTGGCGATCATCGAGTGGCTGGGCAAACTGCTGGGGAGCCGTGCCCACGCCTCCACCCAGGCGCCGCTCTCCCGTCAGGACGCGCCGCCTGCCGCCAGTCTCTCGGCCGCCGAGATCAAGCAGATTATGCTGCAAAAGGCACTGCCCCTGACCTTGGGCGGACTTGGCAAGGCGAGCGAGCTGGCGACTTTGACAGCGGAGAGGCTGGCGAAGGATCACACGCGCCTGGCCAGCGGCGACGGCGCCCTGCGCTCGCTGGCCACCGCCCTGGTCGGGATTCGCGATGGCAGCCGGATCGAGGCTTCCCGTACCCAGGCTGCCCGCCTGCTCGAACAGAGCGTTGGGGGGATCGCGCTGCAACAGTGGGGGACCGCGGGCGGTGCCGCCAGCCAGCATGTACTCAGCGCAAGCCCGGAGCAACTGCGCGAAATCGCCGTCCAACTGCATGCGGTAATGGACAAGGTCGCCCTGTTGCGCCACGCGGTAGAGAGCGAGGTAAAGGGCGAGCCTGTCGACAAGGCGCTGGCGGATGGACTGGTGGAGCACTTCGGGCTGGAGGCGGAGCAGTACCTCGGCGAACACCCGGACGGGCCGTACAGCGATGCCGAGGTGATGGCGCTCGGTCTCTATACCAACGGCGAGTACCAGCACCTGAATCGTTCCCTGCGTCAGGGGCGAGAGCTGGATGCTGGCCAGGCGTTGATCGACCGGGGCATGTCTGCCGCGTTCGAAAAGAGCGGACCGGCTGAACAGGTCGTGAAGACCTTCCGCGGCACCCAGGGCAGGGATGCCTTCGAGGCGGTGAAAGAGGGCCAGGTCGGCCACGACGCCGGCTATCTCTCCACCTCCCGGGACCCCAGCGTTGCCAGGAGCTTCGCGGGCCTGGGCACGATAACCACCCTGTTCGGCAGATCCGGGATCGATGTCAGCGAGATATCGATCGAGGGCGATGAGCAGGAGATCCTCTACGACAAGGGGACCGACATGCGCGTGCTTCTCAGCGCCAAGGATGGGCAGGGTGTGACCCGTCGGGTGCTCGAAGAGGCCACGCTGGGGGAACGGAGCGGCCACGGCGAGGGACTGCTCGATGCCCTGGACCTGGCAACCGGGACGGATCGTTCAGGCAAGCCCCAGGAACAGGACCTGCGCCTGAGAATGCGCGGCCTCGACCTGGCCTGACCGGTCGACGGCAGAGACGGACACTCCCAAGGGGTGTCCGTTTTCGTTTGCGCCGTACAGCGTCGGGCGCAATGGGCGGCAAGGATGCCTGGCTGGCTGCCACCGGTGGGTGGCGGACACCGGTGCCCGGCGTCCCACCTCGATCCTGCGAACGAGACGCAGTCAGAATTCTCCGAGTATGCTTCCTGCATAACGAAACGATCGGAATAACTGTGGTAACTTTGCCGCCCACCGAGATGGCCTATTGATGGCTCATACGGTTCGTGCATCGCTTCCCGCACGATTCTTTCGGATTTCCAAGGCCGGCCGGGAGCGCCGGTTGATCGACGCATTCGTATTTCAAGGAAAGAAATCGTGGCCACCCCATTTCGCCCCTCGCCTTGGCGCGCCGCCGTGCCGCCTGGCCTTCCTCGATTTTCACTACGCCCTCTTTTCCGCACACGGGGCGGCTAGAAGCCGCTCCGCGTCGATAGCGTTTTTTTCCAGGAGAACCCCATGAGTCACAGCGCCAAGAAAACACTACTGCCGCTCCTCGCCGTTGCCACCCTGGCCGGCCTGGCGGGCTGCGCCACCGAGACCTCCACCGCGTTGCCGGTACAGCAGGTCGAGAGCGTCAACCGACCCTACAGCGGCGTGCGTTCGCCGATTGCGGTAGGCAAGTTCGACAACCGCTCCAGCTACATGCGCGGGATCTTTTCCGATGGCGTCGACCGCCTCGGCGGCCAGGCCAAGACCATTCTCATCACCCACCTGCAGCAGACCAATCGCTTCAACGTGCTGGACCGCGACAACATGAGCGAGATCCAGCAGGAAGCGGCGATCAAGGGCCAGGCCCAGCGCCTGAAGGGTGCCGACTACGTGGTGACCGGCGACGTCACCGAGTTCGGCCGCAAGGAAGTCGGCGACCGCCAGCTGTTCGGCATCCTTGGCCGCGGCAAGTCGCAGATCGCCTACGCCAAGGTGGCGCTGAACATCGTCAACATCTCTACCTCGGAGGTCGTCTATTCGACCCAGGGCGCTGGCGAGTACGCCCTGTCCAACCGCGAGGTGATCGGCTTCGGCGGCACCGCCAGCTACGACTCGACCCTCAACGGCAAGGTTCTCGACCTGGCCATGCGCGAGGCGGTGAACAAGTTGGTCAACGCGGTCGATAGCGGGGCCTGGAAGCCACAGAACCAATAATCCACCAGAAACCAGGGAATCACGGCACACATGAGCAAGACGATCACATGGACGGCGGCGCTGCTGGGGAGCATGGCGCTGGCCGGGTGCAGCGGACCGAAGACGCTGTACCAGTGGGAGGGCTACCAGGCCCAGGTCCACGAATACTTCAAGGGTGAATCCAAGGAGGCCCAGGCGCAGGCGCTGGAAGCCGACCTCGAGAAGATCCGGGCGAAGAACGGCGCGGTACCGCCGGGCTACCACGCCCAGCTGGGGCTGCTCTATTCCAGCATCGGCAAGGACGACCAGATGGTCCGCGAGTTCGAGACCGAGAAGGCGCTGTTTCCCGAGTCGGCGACCTACATGGACTTCCTCCTGAACAACGCCCGTGGAGGTGCCCGTTGAAACTCGCCCGACTGTCCGGCCTGGTGGCCGGTTTCACCCTGCTGGCCCTGCTCGGCGGCTGCGCGCCGACCAAGAGCGTCGACTACTCGGCGTTCAAGCAGGCCAAGCCGCGCTCGATCCTGGTCCTGCCGCCGCTGAACGAGTCGCCCGACGTGAAGGCGACCTACAGCATGCTCTCGCAGGTCACCTTCCCGCTGGCCGAGGCCGGCTACTACGTGGTGCCGGTGGCGCTGGCCGACGAGACCTTCCGCCAGAACGGCCTGACCAGCGCCGGCGACGTGCACCAGGTGTCCCCGGCCAAGCTGCGCGAGATCTATGGCGCCGACGCGGCGCTGTACGTCACGGTGAGCGACTACGGCACGCGCTACATGGTGATCAGCAGCGCGACCATCGTCACCGCCAGCGCCAAGCTGGTCGACCTGCGATCCGGCACCACCCTGTGGACCGGCTCGGCGACCGCCTCCAGCGAGGAAGGCAACGGCGGCAACAACGGCGGCCTGGTGGGCATGCTGATCACCGCGGCGGTCAAGCAGATCATCAACAGTTCGGTGGAGGACGCCGGTTATCCGATCGCCGGGATGACCAGTGCGCGCCTGCTCTCGGCCGGCCAGCCGGGCGGACTGTTGTACGGCCCGCGCTCGCCGAGGTACGGCAGCGACTGAGCCGTGCGCCGGGGCTACGGGGACGTTTCCGTGGCCTCGGCGCAAGCCGCCGGGAGGGGCTTGGCCGCTGCGTTGCGCTTGGCCATGTACTGGCGGATCAGGTCGTCGAGCAACGCCCGGATGGCGCGCCGCTCGTCCAGCCGCAGGCGGCCGATGGCCTCGAACTGCAGGCGCAGGTCTTCCGGTAGCGCCTGCCGCTCGCTGCGCTCGCAGACCAGCCAGTCGAGGGGCACCGCGAAACGTCCGGCGATGGTTTGCAGCACCACCAGCGACGGGTGCCCGCCCTTGGTTTCGAAGTGCCGCAACTGGCTCACGGTGACGCCCAATCGCTCGGCCATCTGCCGTTGGGTCAGGGCGTTCTGCTGGCGTAGGCGTAGGAGATTCTGCGCGAAGCTCATGGAAAACTCTCCAAGTCAGGGGAAATCCTTTCCACCGCCCCGGTGATGCGGGCGATGGCGGTTGTCTCCATCATCGGCGTTCGCACTCTTCGACTCTGCCCTACCGTTCCGGCGCGGGCCTGGGAAAGCTCCGGGTCGTGAGTCCGAGGTTTCCCCGCGTGCCGTCTTTTTCGATTCAGTAGAGGCTGAAGCGACGGGCTACCGTCCCGTTGGCCTGCGTCGGCGGCAGTTTGGCTCCGCGGCGAAGCGATAGGACGCGAGGGCCTTGCGCCTGGCGAGGACTAGTCCGCTTGCGCCCCCTGCGCCAGGGCGTTGCCGACGCCCACCAGCAGCGCCCGGGTCTGCGCCACGATGGCGCTGCGGTAGGCCTCGTAGCGGGCGTCGCTGATGGCGTTGTCGTTGCGCGCGCCGCCGCCGCTCGCCGGTACG
Organism: Pseudomonas sp. TZ252; assembly: GCF_056110345.1. NCBI lineage: Bacteria > Pseudomonadati > Pseudomonadota > Gammaproteobacteria > Pseudomonadales > Pseudomonadaceae > Pseudomonas > Pseudomonas sp. TZ252. The sequence goes on from NZ_CM148566.1 coordinate 2,546,763, forward strand.
CCGGTGTAGTAGTTGTTCATCACCGGTACATGGATGTGCCCGGCGGGAATCTCCAGGCGGAACGCGTCGCGCAGCACCGTGTTGCGGTAGGCGCTCTCGTTGGACAGGTAGTCGCCGCCACCGCCGTTGCGCGCGCAGATCCGTCGGTTCGGCGGGAGCACCAGGGAGGGATCGGGCATGGCGTTCATCACCCCGTTGGTCGGCACGTTTTCGGTGCGCGGGTTGGCGCAATCGGGGAAGAAGTCGTAGTTGGTGTGCCAGGTGACGTCGAAGCCTTCCGTGGCCTGGCTGGTAGCGCCCGGCGGCCGCTCGATGCCGCGCCAGGTATCGGCGGCGAGCAACTGGCGGACCGGCAGCGAGGCCTTGGAGAACTGTGCCGGCAGGTTCTGCCGCCAGCGGCTGGCGCTGTCGTAGCCGAGCCAGCGGCGCGGCGGGTTGATATTGCAGCCGGAGCCCCGCAGGGAAATCGGCGCGGTGCCGGGATTGGTCACGCTGCCCAGGGGAAGCACGTAGTTGGGCAAAGCGCTGTCGGCGGGGCAGTAGACGATGCCGTCGTTGCCGGCGGAGGAGCCGTGGAAGCGGCCGTTCCAGGCCTCCAGCCAGAACTGGTTGGCGCCGCCCTGGCTGATGGTGATGGAGGCGTCGACCCGGCGCGGGCCGGGGCGGAACCAGGGGCCCAGGGTGTCTTCCTGCATGCCGCGGTTGAACGGGTCGTAGCTGACCGGCAACAGGTAGGCCTCGATACGCAGCAGGCTGCCGTCGGCCAGCCTGAACTCGCGGCCGTCCAGCGCAAGGGCGGTGGCGCCCGAGGGGTTGCCGTTGCGCAGGCCGGTGTTCGCCGTCCCGGGAGTGCCCAGGGTGAAGACGTCGAAGCCGCTGATGATCATCCGCCGGTAGCGCGAGCCGTCGGCGGCGTAGCGGCGTGGCAGGTCGATGTCCAGCTGTCCGCGCGAGGCGCGTTCGAAGCGCCATTGCAGTGCCTGGGCCTGGGCCTTGCCGAGGTGGAAGGATGGCGCCCACTGGCGCAGGGTGCGGGTCATGTAGAGGCGCGTCCAGTAGAGCATGCGGTCATCGCTGGCCGGCAGCGCGCCGGCGGGAATGGCGCGGCGACCCTGGGCCCGGTCGACGGCGGCGCGCCACAGCGCGCGGCCCTCTTCGGTGACCAGCTTCAGTGCCTTGGCGTAGCTGGTGACCGGGGTGCGGCCGTCGGCGGCGCACAGGCGCTTGGCGAAGGCCGGTTCGAAGCCGTCGAAGCCGGCGCCCTTGACGATGCGCTCGGCCAGCGGCGTCTGGTCGTGGGTGACGACGTTGGCGCCGCTGAACGGCAGCGGCGTGTCGAGCCGGCGCTCCTCGTAGGACAACGCTGCCTCGCGGTTCCAGGAGCAGGCGACGCTGGGCGGCTTGCGGGCGCCGGCGAGGTCGCCGTTGGCGGCCCAGCCGGCGCCGGGCAGCAGGGCTGCCGAGACGGCCAGGGTGAAGAGGGAGTATCGGCTTGCGTGACGGGCGTAGCGCATCGGGTGGACTCCTGTTCTTGTTCGGTTCATGGGTCGATCGGTGCGGCGGGCGGAGCGCGGGCGAGCGGCGCCCGCCGGCGGCGGGGGCCGGGACCGACGCAAGGTGCGTCGCGGGTTGCTGCGGTGGCGGACGGGAGGGCGGTGCTAGGGGGCGCGTGTCGCCGGTAGACGGAGGCGCGCGGAGGGAGGGTTGCGGGACGACGCGGAGGCGTCTGGGAAAGTCAGGTCCTTTGCCATGGATGCACCGATCGTTGTTCTTGCTGTTGTGGGGCGTCGGTGGGTGCACGGCCGGACTTCGCACCCGTGCGGCATTCTTGGAGGCGCCGGCGTGGTGCGTCCAACGAATTTATGTGGCCGCCGGGGATAGGAAAAGTTGATGGCGAACCGGTGCCGAAGCCCCCTGCCCCGGTACTTTCGCTGGCGCTGCGGCAATCCACCGCACTGGCGCGTTCGCTCGGGCTGGTCTTTGCTCTCCGGGGTCCGGCGGCTCGCCGGCGAGTCTTGCGGTGCGCCGCGAGCGGACGGGCGTTCGGTCCTTCTGCAGGCAAATGCCCTTGTTTTCGGAGAAGGACACGGATCGTTGATCGCTGTTTCGACCAAGGAGGTCAGATGAAAAGGAAGATGCTGGCGGCTTCGCTGCTGCTGTGGATGTTCTCGCTGACGGCGCAGGCGGACTGCGCGGTGCTCGGGCCGGGGGAAGATCCCTGCGCGGGCCCGGTGCTGGGACCGACCGTCTGCGAGTGCCCGTGATGACCGACTGTACCCTCGACCAGGGACAGGGAGCGTTCGATTACCAACCAGGAGGTTGCAAATGAAGAAAGTACTGTTGGCTGTGTTCCTGCTCTGTGGCTTCTCTCTTACCGCCCAGGCCGCGTGCCCGGTTTTCGGCCCGTCCGAGGACCCGTGCAGCGGGCCGGTGTTCGGTCCGTCGACCTGCGAATGCCCTTGAGGTAGGTCGTCTGGCGGGCCCGGTGCAGCGGGCCCGCTTCCGGATGGATCGCTCGCTCGAAGTTGCCTTCTTTAATTCTCCCTTCCCCGCGCCGCCCTACTTTTCCCGCTCGTCCATCGTCGCCTCGAACGTTGCCATGAAATCAGCGTCGATGGACAACTCTTATATTCAATAGTTGTACGATCTGAGTTTGTTGTAGTCATTTGCTTAGTTGGCTATCCATATGATTGACCTAAAGCAATTATAAGTTTAATTGGATTAGCTTTCTAAGTCTTTGGAAAGAGCCGTGAACGACCCTGTAATATCTGGTTGTAGAGCCGTGTAATGATGTTTCAGGATATTTCATTAATTTTGTAGATTATTGTTTTTCCTTTGTTTTTTTAAAAACAGCTACCAGATTTAGATAGATATTAATTAACTCGGCCACGTTTTTTCCTGTTCTATCATTGGCCTTCCTTGGGCGCAGGCCTGCCGAAACTGATTATCTTCAGGTCCTCGAAAAGTTCATACATCGACCGCCTTGGGCGAAGCATTCGTACGCCGGAAATCTGTCCGGCCGCACGGATGTTTTCAGCATGTTCTCTGGATGAGTTTCCCGATAAACATCAATTAGAGGAGTTTCCCTATGTGCGGTCTCGCGGGTTGGGTGGATTACACGCGCAAGCTCGACGACGAATTTCCGGCGATCTTCGCCATGACCGATACGCTCGCCTTGCGCGGGCCGGATGCCGAGGGCATCTGGAAGCACCGCAACGCCCTGCTGGGTCACCGGCGGCTGGCGGTCATCGACCTCAGCGGCGGCGTGCAGCCGATGTCCTATCGCTTTCCCACCGGCCAGGAGGTCACCCTCGTCTACACCGGCGAGGTGTACAACCACGATGCCCTGCGCGAGCGGTTGCGCCGGGCCGGACATGAGTTCCGCACCCGCAGCGATACCGAGGTGGTTCTGCACGCCTATCTGCAATGGGGCGAGCGTTGTTGCGAGTACCTGACCGGGATGTTCGCCTTCGCCGTCTTCGATGGCCGCGACGGCCACCTGCTGCTGGTGCGCGACCGCCTGGGCATCAAGCCGCTGTATTACGCGCGGCACCGCGAGGGACTGCTGTTCGGCTCGGAGATCAAGTCCATCCTGGCGCATCCGGAATTCGCCGCCAGGCTCGACGCGGTCGGCCTGGTCGACCTCCTGACGCTGTCCCGGGGCACTTCGCAGACGCCGTTCCGCGAGGTCCAGGAACTGCTGCCCGGCCACCTGCTGTCCTGGCGTCCCAATTCCCAGGCGAAGTTGCGCCGCTACTGGGAGGTGCGCCGCCAGGAGCATGCCGACGACCTGCAGAGCACCGTGCAGCGCACCCGCGAACTGGTCACCCGCGCCCTGGGGGCGCAATTGCACGCCGACGTTCCGGTGTGTTCGCTGCTATCGGGTGGGCTCGATTCGACCGCCCTGACCGGCATCGCCCAGCGCATCGCGAAGGCGGAGCACGGCGGCGACATCAATTCGTTCTCGGTGGACTTCGTCGGCCAGGCCGAGCAGTTCCGCAGCGACGACCTGCGTCCCGACCAGGACCAGCCGTTCGCCCTGCTGGCCGCGCAGTACATCGGCAGCCGTCATCGCACCGTGCTCATCGACAATGCCGAACTGGTCTGCGAACGAGCGCGCGAAGAGGTATTCCGGGCCAAGGACGTACCTTTCACCTTCGGCGACATGGATACCTCGCTGCACCTGATGTTCGGCGAGATCCGCCGGCATTCCACGGTGGCCATCTCCGGTGAAGGCGCCGACGAGCTGTTCGGTGGCTACGGCTGGTTCCGCGATCCGCAGGCGGTGGCTGCGGCGCGCTTCCCCTGGGCCTCCAGGGTGCGCCTGCCGGCCGGCTTCATCGACGCCGGTTTCAACCGCCGCTGCGATCTCCTCCAGTACCAGCAGGCCAGCTACGACGATGGGCTGCGCCAGGTCGAACACCTGGCCGGCGACAGCCCGGAGGAGCGGCGGATGCGCGAGTTCAGCCATCTGCATCTGAAGCGCTGGATGGTGCTGCTGCTCGAACGCAAGGATCGCCTGAGCATGTGCAACGGCCTGGAGGTGCGGGTGCCCTACACCGACCATGAGCTGGTGGAGTACGTCTACAACGTGCCCTGGTCGATCAAGAGCCGGGACGGCGAGGAGAAGTGGCTGCTCAAGCGGGCCTGCGCCGACTATGTCCCGGAAGCCGTGCTCAAGCGCCGCAAGAGCCCTTATCCGACTTCTGCCAACCTCGGCTACGAGCGTTTCCTGCGCGGGAGCGTGCGGCGCCTGCTGGAGGACGCGGCGAACCCGGTGTTCGGCATCGTTTCGCGAGAGTTCCTGGCCGCCGAACTGGAGCATCCGGAGGGGTACTTCAACACCCAGGTGAGCCGCCACAACCTGGAGACCGCACTGGCGCTGGAAGGCTGGCTCAGGTTGTACGGGCTCTCCGCCTGAGCGTGACGCGGGGCGTGGCGGGTTCGGGCTGCTGTCCGGCCCGCCGGCGTCTTCAGGCGTCGGGCATTTCGCCGCGTTCGCCGAGCCCCACCGGCATGCCTTCCACGCCGGCATGGAACAGCAGGGCTTCCACCGGTTCGGCCCCGGCTATCAGGCGATGGATGATGTTCATCAGGCAACCCGCCGCCTCGCCTTCCAGCACCCGCGTGCTCTGGGCTCCGTCGCGGGTCTCCAGGCGCAGTTCGCCCTTGAGCACGTAAAGCGCGCTGGGCATCGGATGGACCTGCCAGTCCAGGCGTTCGTGGGCGGCCAGGCTCAGGCGCTGCACGGTGAGCTGCGGCTGGCCAAGGGGATAGCCGAGGTAGAGCGAGCCGTTCCAGGCGCAGCCGCTGCGCAGCAGGGTTTCGCGGTGCGGACTGGTTGCGGCCGGGAGGTCGCGGCTGGGTGGGAACACATGCACGTGGCTGGGGCGAAGGTCCATCGGGCGTCCTGCGCTTGTCGGTGTTTTTCCTCAGTCAAGCCGGCTTTCACCGCCTGCTCCACTGCCGCTTCTGCTAGGCGGCAGCGGGCCATCAACGTTCGAGGCTCGTCTGCAGGCTGCTAGGCCATGTTGCGGTGCGCCTTGCCAGTGCTTCCGGTTTCGAGAGGACATCTGTTCCCTGCCTGCACTGGTATATGCTTGAACACTGAATATTCGTCCCCTGCCCGGGGCAGGCAGGTCCGGGAAGTGGATCCTTGGAGGTACATATGTCGCGATCGCTGCGCAAATCGAAGAAACTCGTCATTCCTCCCCGTCCTCGCGATGAGGTCGTGCGCGCGCGCCCGGCCTTGGGAGAACATCAGAAGCAGGTCGAGAACGCCTTTGCCCTGGCCTTCGAACGCTACGAAAAAACCTTCGAAGAGCTGGCCAAGGTTTAAGCATGTCGCAAGACCAGCAAGGGATACGCTATCTCTCCGTTGCAGATCTCGTTCGCCTCAATGAGTTGCTCATCCTGGCCCAGACTCCGGACGAGCCGATAGGCGTCCTCAAACCGAACGAGTTGGAGTCCGCACAGCAACGGCCAGCCAACCATCGTTACTATGCTCGAACCGACGATATCATCACGCTGGCTGCGGTCTTTGCGGAAAGCTTGGCAATGAACCACTGCTTTGCCAATGGCAACAAACGCACGGCGGCGGCGGCCGCTACGGTTTTCCTCCTGCTCAATGGCATAGAGCTGACGGGGCCCGCTCAGGACTTCGTCGACATCATGGTCGCCCTCGTGACTCGTGAAGCGAGCGTTCAGGACCTGGAAGACTGGATGTTCTACTGGCACAGACCATTCGACGCTTACAACCTGCCGGACAGCGACGCTTTCGAGCGAATGGTCGCCCGCTTGGGCATTGGTTAGTCCGTAGAACGCCTTCTCAAGCCTCGCGGATGAACCGCACGGGTACCCGCTCGGTCAGCCAGACGCCGTTCTCCGCCTGGTGGAATAGGTGCCCGGCCAGGTGCATGTCGCGCGCGTCGATTTCCAGCAGAACCGGGCTGCCGTAGCGGCGGCCGACTTCCAGGGCGGTGGCGCGGCGGGCGGAGAGATGGACGTGGTGGCGGCTGCCGGGAACCAGGCCGCGCTCGCGGATGGAGTCGAGGAAGCGGCTGGCGGTGCCGTGGTAGAGCACTGCGGGCGGGACCGCGGGGGCGTAGGCGATGGCCACCGCGGCATGCGAGTGGCCTTGCACGGCGCGGATGCGCTGGCCATCGGCGGAGAGGGCGAAGCGCTTCTTGTCGTTGTTCTCGACCACCGCGCCGAGCAGCATGCGGTCGAGGGCGCGGCCGTCCCGCGCCGCGCCGGCGATCAGGGCGTCGATGTCGGCCCAGCCTTCGCCGTCCAGCGTCAGGCCGATGGCCTCGGGCTGGTGGCGAAGGACATAGCTGAGGAACTTGCTGGTGTCGTCGAGGGTTTTCCGATCCATTCCATGGTCCTTGTGCGTGCCATCCCGGCGCGGGAACCTCAGGCGCCGCCGAGGAAGTCCATCTTGCCCAGTTCGACGCCGTTGTGGCGGAGGATGGCGTAGGCGGTGGTGACGTGGAAGAAGAAGTTGGGCAGGGCGAAGCCGAAGAGGAAGTCGCGGCCGTTGAAGCTGATCTCCTGGCCGCGCACCTTGAGGGTCACGTTGCGCTCTTCGGCGCCGTCCAGTTGTTCCTCGCGGATGCCCTCGAGGAACTCGACGGTGCGGGCGATGCGTGCCTGGAGTTCGTCGAAGGTGGTTTCCGTATCCGCGTAGCTCGGCACTTCCAGCCCGGCCAGCCGCGCGCCGGCGCCCTTGGCGGCGTCGCTGGCGATCTGCACCTGGCGCGCCAGGGGGAACATGTCCGGCGCCAGCCGGGCGTCGATGAAGATGCGCGGATCGATGTTCTTCGCTTCGGCGTGGGCGGCGGCTTTCTTCAGGATCGCCGAGAGGTTGCCGAGGGTGCGCAGGAAGGTCGGGATCGAAGCCTGGTAGATCGACAGGGACATGGACGTGCTCCAGACAGGGGATAAAGGTGCGTCGAAGGCGGCGCGTCCAGCAGTCTACCCGGCTTTCACGCCAGCGCCAGGGGGCCCGCCTCGTCCCAGTGCGGATCGGCCGCCATCCGTTCGACCAGGAAGTCCAGCAGCGCCCGCAGCGCCGGCGGCATCTGCCGGCGCGAGGCGTACACCGCGTGGATGCCGAGCACCTGCGGCGACCACTCCGGCAGCAGCGCCACCAGGCGTCCGCTACGGATCAGCGGGGCTGCCGAGTACAGCGGCTGCTGGCTGATCCCGGCACCGGCGGCGGCGGCCTCCAGCAGCACGGTGGATTCGTTGGCGCTGAGACTGCCACCCACCGGCACGCTGGTCGGCTCGCCGTCGCGCTCGAACTGCCAGAGACTGCGGCCGAAGTAGGAGTAGGTCAGGCAGTTGTGCAGCGCCAGGTCCTCCGGGCGCCGCGGGGTGCCGTGGCCGCGCAGGTAGTCCGGCGCGGCGCAGATCACCGAGCGGCATTCGCCGAGGCGGCGGGCGATCAGGTTGGGGTCGAGCTGGTTGGCGATGCGCAGGGCCAGGTCGATGCGCTCCTCCACCAGGTTGACCACCTGGCTGTTGACCTGCAGGTCGATGGCGGTGCCCGGGTAGCGCTCGACGAAGGCGGCGGCGGCACGGGTCAGCCAGGCCTGGGCGAAGGACAGGCTGCTGGTGATGCGCAGAGTGCCGCGCGGGCTGTCGCGGCGGGTCTGGCCGGTGGCCTGCATGGCGTCGGCCACGGCGAGCATCTCGCGGCACTGTGGCAACAGCTCCGCGCCGGCGTCGGTCAGGCTCAGGCGGCGGGTGCTGCGGTGCAGCAGGCGTGCGCCGACCCACTCCTCCAACTCGGCGAGGTAGCGCGAGACCATCGCCCGGGACATGTCCAGACGCTCGGCGGCGGCGGTCTGGCTGCCGCTGTCGATGACTTCGACGAAGACGCGAGTGGCGGTCAGGCGGTCCATGATTCGCTCGATCCATGCAACAAAGCTGTGATTATTGCGGGGCTTTTTGCGCGCTTTCAAGCAACTAACATGGCAAGCCTCTGATCCCACTGCCTGGAGAACCGCTCATGTCGCGCCATGGATTGCTTCGTTCCCTGTTCGCCGCCGCCGCCCTGCTGGGTGCCGCCGGCGTCTTCGCCGCCAGCGCCGAACCGCTGCGGCTGGAGGTCTACAACCCCGGCGAGAAGGCGATCTTCGCCGTGTCCTCGGAACTGCTGGTGGGCCAGCGCGAGGCGATGCTGATCGACGCGCAGTTCTCCCGCGCCGACGCCGAGCAACTGGTCAAGCGTATCCAGGCCAGCGGCAAGACCCTCAGCACTATCTACATCAGCCACGGCGACCCGGACTTCTACTTCGGCCTCGACGTGCTGAAGGCCGCCTTCCCCGAGGCGAAGATCCTCGCGACGGCGCAGACCGTCGCACACATCCAGGCGACCAAGGATGCCAAGCTGGCCTACTGGGGGCCGATCCTCAAGGACAACGCGCCGACGTCGCTGGTGGTGCCGGAGCCGCTGAAGGGCGACCAGTTGAAGCTGGAAGGCCATGCCCTGAAGGTGGTCGACCTGAAGGGGCCGAGCCCGGACCGCACGGTGCTGTGGATTCCGTCGCTGAAGACGGTGGTTGGTGGCGTGCTGGTGGAATCCGGTTCGCACGTCTGGACCGCCGATACCCAGACCCAGGCCTCGCGCCAGGCCTGGGTGGCGATGCTCGACCGGATCGAGGCGCTGCAACCGCGGCGCGTGGTGCCCGGCCATTTCACCGGCGAGGAGCCGAAGGGCCTGGACGGCGTGCGCTTCACCCGTGACTACCTGAAGGCCCTGGAAGCCGAACTGCCCAAGGCCAGGGATTCCGCCGCGCTGGTCGAGGCGATGAAGCGCCGCTACCCGAACCTGCCGGGCGAGGAAGGCCTGGAGCTGAGCGCCAAGGTGCTCAAGGGCGAGATGCAGTGGCCCTGAGCCGCGCCCGCCGATAGCCGCTGATCGAGGCGTCCCCTGCGGGGCGTCTCGTGGAGACCGAGATGAACGACCTCACCCTGCATTACCTCTACGATCCGCTCTGCGGCTGGTGCTACGGCGCCTCGCCGCTGCTCGCCGCCGCCCGCGAGGTGACGGGTCTGGACGTACGCCTGCATGGCGGCGGCATGATGACCGATGCCAACCGCCAGCCGGTCGGCGCCGGTCTGCGCCACTACGTGATGCCCCATGACCTGCGGATCGCCCAACTGACCGGTCAGCCGTTCGGCAAGGACTACTTCGACGGCCTGCTGCGCGACACCAGCGCGGTATTCGACTCGGCCCCGCCGACCGCCGCCGTGCTTGCCGCCGAAGCGCTCGACGGCCTCGGCGCGGCGATGCTGGCGCGGATCCAGCGTGCCCACTACGTCGAGGGCCGGCGTATCGCCGAGCGTCCGGTGCTGCTCGAGCTGGGTGCCGAACTGGGGCTTGGCGAGGGCTTCGCCGAGGCGTTCGACGCCTGCTCCGGCGAGCCGCTGCGCGCGCACTTCGCCGACAGTCGGCGGCTGATGAACCGTCTCGGCGCCGCTGGCTTCCCGACCTTCGCCCTGGAGCGCGACGGCCGCCTGCAGGTGCTCGACACCGGGCGCTACCTCGGCCAGCCGGACGACTGGCGGGCTTTCCTCGAAACGCAGCTGCGCCTTGCCGGCGGCAGCGGTGCCGTGGGCGGGGCCGCGGCGCCGCTCTGCCGCATCGACGGTTGCGCCTGAATCCCGCCGCCGCGCAAGCGGACTGAACTTGTCCGGCTGCGTCGTCCTCCCATGTAGACATGCCCGCTCGCCGACGCGAGCGGATGTCCATCCACAGCTCCGGAGGAGTCGACATGAAGAAGACGGCATCGGCGGTCTGGCAAGGCGGCCTGAAAGACGGCAAGGGCACCCTTTCCACTGAAAGTGGCGCGCTCAAGGACAACCCCTATGGCTTCAATACCCGCTTCGAGGGCGCACCGGGAACCAACCCGGAAGAGCTGATCGGCGCGGCCCACGCCGGCTGCTTCAGCATGGCCCTGTCGATGATGCTCGGCGAGGCCGGCCTGACCGCCGAACGTATCGAGACCCGCGCCGAGGTCACCCTCGACAAGCAGTCCGACGGTTTCGCCATCACTGCCGTGCACCTGGTGCTCAGGGCGCGCGTGCCGGGGGCGGACGCGCAGACCTTCGAGCAGATCGCCAACAAGGCCAAGGCCGGTTGCCCGGTATCCAAGGTGCTCAACGCGAAGATCAGCCTGGACGCCAGCCTCGACGGCTGAGCGGAACGCTTCCCCAGCCCGGCGAACTGGCCCTGGCCTGCCGCAGTCGAATGCGGCAGGATGCGCTGCGCAGCACTCGGCTGCCAGGCATCGACGAGGAGTGACGGGTCATGAAAACCATCGGGCTGGGGATTGCCGCCTTGCTGTTCAGCGCCACGGCGCTGGCCGCGCCGAAGCCGTGCGAGGAACTCAAGGCGGAGATCGAGACCAAGATCCAGTCGGCCGGGGTGACCTCCTACACCCTGGAGATCGTGCGCAACGACGAAGTCAGCGACCCGAACATGGTGGTCGGCAGTTGCGAGAACGGCACCAAGAAGATCATCTACCAGAAGAACGACGACTGAGCCGCTGCGTTTCAGTACGGCGGGCAGCGGCTGGTCTGGAAGTTCGAACGGGCGACCACCTCGCCACGCTCGTCGCTCAGTAGCGCCAGCGCCCTGCGCAATTGCGGGCGCACCTCCAGGCGATAGCGCCGGCCCGCCTCGAAGCCGTCATAGACCACCTGCTGGTAGCAGTTGATCTGCACCGGCTCGCCGAAGCCGCCGCCCCCGCCGCCGGAACCGCCATAGAGTTCGTACTGGAAGCGCACCTCCAGCACATGGCGTCCCGGAGTGACCTGGAAGTAGCGCCCGTCGCTCAACCGCTCGCCGTCCAGGCGCTCGGCCAGCAGGGTGTTGGCCGGCGCGCTGCGCAGCTCGACCCAGGCCATCTGCGGGTCCGGCTGCGGCAGCGGTCCGGCGCAGCCGGCGAGGAGCAGCAGCGCGAGCGGGACGAGACGGGTGAGTGGACGCATGGGGCGGGCTCCGGAGGGCGTTCAGCTCCTAGCATAGCGCCCTCGCCTTGCGCCGTTCAGACCTTCGCGCAGCGTCCCTCGCGGCCGCGCGCCAGTTCCCTGTTGTCCTGGTCGTAGAGCTTCGCCCAGGGACGGAAGCCGATGTGCCCGGCCTCCAGGCGGTAGCGCTGGCCGGCGCTGAAGTCCTTGAACTTGAGGTTGAGCTGGCAATCGCGCCAGAGCGGGCTGTCCACGGGGCCGATGTTGGTCGGGTCGACGGTGAACTGGTAGCGCACCGTGAGTTCGCGGGTGCCGGGATCGACCTCGAAGTAGCGCGTGCGGTCCCAGCTCTTGTCGTCGACTTCCACGGCGGCGAGATCGGCGTCGGGCTGGGTATCGAGGTCGACCCAGGCGCGGTTCGGGTCGGGGGTGGGCATCAGCAGTGAGCAGCCGCTCAGGACGAGCAGGCCACCGGCAAGCAGCAGCGTACGCATAGAAGACTCCGAAGCTCCTTTAACCCGGCCGCCATCCGTCGCGCCTTGGAAAAACGCCTTGCGTTCCTCCGCCTCGCCGGATCGCGGACCGGTGCTGGTAGGGCGGCGGGCGGTCCGCGTGCTGTGCTATGTTCCGCCCATGCCACGCCGCCTTCGCCATCCGCTTGCTGACCTTCGACTGCCCCGTTGGGTTCCCTGCCTGGCGCTGTTGGCGCTGAGCGGTTGCTCGACCGTCTCCTACTACGGGCAACTGGCCAGCGGCCAGTTCGCCCTGCTGCGCGCCCGCGAGCCGGCCGCCGCGGTGATCGCCGACCCGCAGCGCGACGCGCGCTTGCGCGAACGCCTGGCGAAGGCGGAAAAGGCCCGGCAATTCGCCAGCGAACGCCTCGGCCTGCCGGACAACCGCAGCTATCGCCTGTACGCCGATATCGGCCGGCCCTACGTGGTATGGAACGTGTTCGCCACCCCGGAGCTGTCGCTGCAGCCGGTCACCCATTGCTTCCCCATCGCCGGCTGCGTGGCCTACCGCGGCTACTACAGCGAGGCCGCCGCGCGCGCCGAGGCGGCGCGCCAGCGGGCGCTCGGCGACGACGTCTACGTCGGCGGGGTGCAGGCCTACTCGACCCTCGGCTGGTTCGACGATCCGATCCTCAGCAGCATGCTGCGCTGGGACGACGAACGGCTGGCGACCTTGATCTTCCACGAACTGGCGCACCAGAAGTTCTACCTGCGCGACGACACCGCCTTCAACGAATCCTTCGCCACCTTCGTCGAACAGGAAGGTACCCGCCAGTGGCGCGAGTATCGTGGACTGCCGCCGGCGGACGGCCGCGAGGAGAAGCGCCGCGAGCAGTTCACCGCGCTGGTCCTGGCCAGTCGTGCGCGCCTCGAAGCACTTTATGCCGGGCCGTTGGACGATGCCGCCAAGCGTGCCGGCAAGGCTGCCGAATTCCAGCGCCTGCGCCGCGAGTACGCGGCGCTGAGCCAGCGCGAATGGGGTGGCGAGTCGCCGTTCAAGGCCTGGATCGACGCGCCGTTCAACAATGCCAAGCTGCTTCCCTTCGGCCTCTACGACCAATGGGTGGCGGCGTTCGCCGTGCTGTTCCGCCAGGTCGGCGGCAACTGGCCGGCGTTCTATGCGCGGGTCCGTGCCCTTGGCCAGCTCCCCCTGGCGGAGCGCCAGGCGGCGTTGCAGCGGCTGGCCGCCGCAGCGCCCTGACGCCTGCTCAGGCGGCGAGCTGGTCGGCGTAGCACCAGCGCGTGGCCAGCCGGCCGATCGGCCAGAGCAGCGCCAACAGGCCGACGCCGAGCAGCGCCACCAGCAGCGTATAGCCGATGCCAGCGGGCGCCAGGCCGAGGATCATCAGCAGCGCCAGCCCCCCGCCGACCGCCAGCAGCGCGACGCTCCAGAGCAGCATGGCGACCACCGCGAGCAGCAGCGCGCGGCCGGCGGCGAAGCGTTGCAGGCGCGCCGGCAGGCGCGTGCAGACGGCGCCGAAGAGCAGCGCCGCGGGCAGCGCCACGCCGCTCAGGTACAGGCCGTATAGCCAAGGCTCGTCGTAGCGCAGCAGGGCGTAGGGAAGGAACTGCATCAGCTTGAAACACAGCGTGGCGAAACACAGCGCGGCGCCCAGGGCGACCTGCCAGGCAGCGACGCGGGCTTCTTCCCCTTCGGCCAGGCGCGGCGAGTTCACCCGGCTGCCGAGCAGCACCAGCCCCAACGGCAGCAGGCTGCCCAGGAGCAGGTAGACCCAGCTCATCGCTTCGTTGAACGCCATCAGCCAGACGCCGTAGCTGGATTGCGCCGTCACCCACTGGTAGAACGGCAGCGTCAGCGGTGCCAGGCCGATCCCGGCGAGCATGCCGCAGACCAGGTTGAGCAGACCGTAGCCGATCAGCAGCAGCGCCAGCGGGCGGAACTCGACGAGCTGCCGCTTCTCGCGGTAGGCATGCAGCACCAGCAGGTTGGCCGCCGCGTAGAACACCAGGCCGGTGAACCAGTGCGGCGCCATCAGTTGCAGGTGCTCGGAGAAACGCTGGCGGATCTCGCCGATGTCGTTGTACCACTGGATGCCCAGGCTTACGGCGAAGGACAGGCAGGTGACCAGCGCCAGCACCGCGATGAACGCATAGGGCTGGGTGGTGGCGGGCACCTCTCTGGCCGGCGGCTGCACCGGGGCGGTGGGGGTGGCGAAGGGATTGTCGGTCATGTCAGGCGTCCTTGTCTGAAACGGAGCATGGGTCAGTGGGATTCCAACACCTGCCGCAGGGCGGCGAGGTCGGCGCAGTAATGGGTCGGCTGGTGCGCGCGCAGTTCGTCTTCGCTGCCGAAGCCGTAGCCGACGCCGATGCAGGCGACACCGTTGCGGCTGGCGCCGAGCAGGTCGTGCATGCGGTCGCCGATCATCAGGCAATGCTCCGCTGCCAGGCCTTCGCTGTCGAGCAGATGGCGGATCAGTTCGTCCTTGTGCGTGCGCGTGCCGTCCAGCTCGCTGCCGTAGATCGCCTTGAAGTGACGGTCGAAGGCGAAGTGGCGGGCGATCTCGCGGGCGAACACGCCGGGCTTGCTGGTCGCGACGTAGAGCGTGTGGCCGCGTCCGACCAGGGCTTCGAGCAGCTCGGGAATGCCGTCGAACACGCGGTTCTCGTAGAGACCGGTGACCCTGAAGCGCTCGCGGTAGTGGTTCACCGCCTCCCAGGCGCGCGCTTCGTCGAAGCCGTAGGTCTGCATGAAGCACTGCAACAGCGGGGGGCCGATGAAGTGTTCCAGGCGCGCCAGGTCCGGCTCGTCGATGCCCAGGCGGGCGAGGGCGAACTGCACCGAGCGGGTGATGCCCTCGCGTGGGTCGGTGAGGGTGCCGTCGAGATCGAAGAGGATGTTCGGGTAGCGCAGCGTGGCGTCACGCATGGTAGTCCTCGGCGATGTGCAGGTCCTTGAGCTTCACGTAGTTGCCGGCGGTGTAGGTGAAGAAGCCGCGCTCCTTGTCGCTCAGCGGACGGGCCTTCTTCGCCGGGCTGCCGACGTAGAGGAAGCCGCTCTCCAGCACCTTGCCCGGCGGCACCAGGCTGCCGGCGCCGAGGATCACTTGGTCCTCGATCACCGCGCCGTCCATGACGATCGAGCCCATCCCCACCAGCACCCGGTTGCCGATGCTGCAACCGTGCAGCAGGACCTTGTGCCCGACGGTCACTTCGTCGCCGATGCTCAGCGGAAAACCGTCCGGGTTGAAGGGGCCGGCGTGGGTGATGTGCAGCACGCTGCCGTCCTGGATGCTGCTGCGCTGGCCGATGCGGATGCGGTGCATGTCGCCGCGGATCACCACCAGCGGCCAGACCGAGCTGTCGGCGCCGATCTCGATGTCGCCGACGAGCACGGCCGAGGGATCGACGAAGACCCGCTCGCCGAGCAGTGGCGTTTTGCCCTGGTAGGAACGAATGGTCACGATAGTTTTCCTCAGGCTGCGGATGCCGCCGATTGTATTTAAGATGGTCGGGTATTTCCTTAGCCAAGGTTGCCAACGTGAGCGCGAATCCCCTTCTGCAGGCCTACGACCTGCCGCCTTTCTCCTCCATTCGCCCGGAACACGTGAAGCCGGCCATCGAGCGGATCCTCGCCGATAACCGCGCCGCCATCGCCCGCCTGCTGGAAACCCAGCGCGAGCAGCCGACCTGGAAGGGCCTGGTGCTGGCGATGGACGAACTCAACGACCGTCTGGGCGCCGCCTGGAGTCCGGTCAGCCACCTCAACGCGGTGTGCAACAGCGCCGAGCTGCGCGAGGCCTATGAGGCCTGTCTGCCGGAGCTGTCGGCCTACTCCACCGAGCTGGGGCAGAACCGCGCCCTGTTCGAGGCCTACGAGGCGCTGGCGAAGAGCCCCGAGGCGGCCGGCTTCGACGTGGCCCAGAAAACCATCCTCGAACACGCCCTGCGCGACTTCCGCCTGTCCGGCATCGACTTGCCGGCGGACAAGCAGAAGCGCTATGCCGAGGTGCAGTCGCGCCTGTCCGAGCTGGGTAGCCGTTTCTCCAACCAGCTGCTCGACGCCACCCAGGCCTGGACCAAGCATGTCACCGACGAAGCCGCGCTGGCCGGCCTGACCGATTCGGCCAAGGCCCAGATGAAGCAGGCCGCCGAGGCCAAGGGCCTGGACGGCTGGCTGATCAGCCTGGAGTTCCCCAGCTACTACGCGGTGATGACCTATGCCGATGACCGCGCCCTGCGCGAAGAGGTATACGCCGCCTATTGCACCCGCGCCTCCGACCAGGGCCCGAACGCCGGGCAGAACGACAACGGTCCGGTGATGGAAGAGATCCTCGACCTGCGCCAGGAGCTGGCCGGCCTGCTCGGCTTCGCCAACTACGCCGAGCTGTCGCTGGCGACCAAGATGGCCGAGTCCAGCGACCAGGTGCTCAGCTTCCTCCGCGACCTGGCGGTGCGCAGCAAGCCGTTCGCCGCCCGCGACCTGGAGCAGCTGCGCGCCTACGCCGCCGAGCAGGGCTGCACCGAATTGCAGAGCTGGGACGCCGGCTACTACGCCGAGAAACTCCGCGAGGCGCGCTACAGCGTGTCCCAGGAGGCGCTGCGTGCCTACTTCCCGGTGGACAAGGTGCTTTCCGGCCTGTTCGCCATCGTCGAGCGCCTCTACGGCATCCAGATCCGCGAACTGCACGATTTCGAACGCTGGCACGCCGACGTACGCCTGTTCGAGATCCTCGAGAACGGCGAGCACGTCGGCCGCTTCTACTTCGACCTCTATGCCCGCGCCAACAAGCGCGGCGGTGCCTGGATGGACGGCGCCCGCGACCGCCGGCGCGACGCCCAGGGCCGGCTGATCGACCCGGTGGCCTACCTGGTGTGCAACTTCACCCCGGCGGTGAACGGCAAGCCGGCGCTGCTGACCCACGACGAGGTCACTACCCTGTTCCACGAGTTCGGCCATGGCCTGCACCACCTGCTGACCCGCGTCGAGCATGCCGCCGCCTCCGGGATCAACGGGGTGGCCTGGGACGCCGTCGAGCTGCCCAGCCAGTTCATGGAGAACTGGTGCTGGGAACCGGAAGGCCTGGCGCTGATCTCCGCCCACTACGAGACCGGCGAGGCGCTGCCGCAGGACCTGCTGGAGAAGATGCTGGCGGCGAAGAACTTCCAGTCCGGGATGATGATGGTCCGCCAGCTGGAGTTCTCCCTCTTCGACTTCGAGCTGCACGCCACCCACGGCGACGGCCGCAGCGTGCTGCAGGTGCTCGAGGGCATCCGCGACGAAGTGGCGGTGATGCGTCCGCCGGCGTACAACCGCTTCGCCAACAGCTTCGCGCACATCTTCGCCGGCGGCTACGCGGCCGGTTACTACAGCTACAAGTGGGCCGAGGTGCTGTCCGCCGATGCCTTCTCGCGTTTCGAGGAAGAAGGCGTGTTCAACCCCGATACCGGGCGTGCCTTCCGCGAGGCGATCCTGGCCCGCGGCGGCTCCCGCGAGCCGATGCTGTTGTTCGTCGATTTCCGCGGTCGCGAGCCGTCCATCGACGCCCTGCTGCGTCACTCCGGGCTGGTCGGGGAGGCCGCATGAGCCCGGCGATCACCAGGAAGCGCTTCATCGCCGGGGCGGTCTGCCCGGCGTGCAGCGAACAGGACAAGATCCAGATGTGGGAAGAGGACGGCGTGCCGCACCGCGAATGCGTGGCCTGCGGCTACGCCGACACGCTCAACGCCCAGGGCCAGTCGATCCCGAAGGAGCTGGGTACGCGGGTCAACCAGAACGCGCTGAAGCCGGCCAACCCGAAGGTGCAGTCGGTGCAGTTCTTCCCCAATCCCAAGCTGAAGAAGAAGCCCGACGCCTGACCGCTCGCCGCCGACCGGCGGCGATGGCTGTGGGCCGGGGCCTGGTGCGATACTGTATCCATATACAGTATTTCGCCGGGTTTCCCTCATGAGCGCTCCCCTGCCCCCGCGCGGTCGCGGTACCGCCAGCAACCCCCTCAACCGCTTCGCCCCGACCCACAGCGAGGCCTTCGACGATGGCTGGGAGCAGGACGTGCCGCCGATCCAGCTCACCGAGGTGCGCGAGGAGATCGCCCGCACGGTGATCTCCCGCAACCAGTCGCCGGACCTCCCTTTCGATCGTTCGATCAATCCCTACCGTGGTTGCGAGCATGGCTGCATCTACTGCTATGCGCGGCCCAGCCATGCCTATTGGGACCTCTCGCCGGGGATCGATTTCGAGACCCGGCTGATCGCCAAGAGCAACGTCGCCAGCGCGCTGGAGCAGGAACTGAGCAAGCCCGGCTATCGCTGCGCGCCGATCAACCTGGGCGCCAATACCGACCCCTACCAGCCGCTGGAGCGCGAACGCCGCCTGACCCGCCAGGTGCTGGAGGTGCTGCTGCGCTTCCGTCACCCGCTGACCATCGTCACCAAGGGCTCGCTGATCCTTCGCGACCTCGACCTGCTGCGCGAACTGGCGGAGCAGAACCTGGTGGCGGTGATGATCAGCCTGACCACCCTCGACGACGAGCTGAAGCGCATTCTCGAACCGCGCGCGGCGGCGCCCTCGGCGCGACTGCGGGCGATCCGCACGCTCAGCGGCAACGGCATCCCGGTGGGCGTGCTCTGCTCGCCGATGATCCCGATGGTCAACGACATGGAGCTGGAGCGCCTGCTCCAGGCGGCGCGGGATGCCGGCGCGCGCAGCGCCGCGTACATGCTCCTGCGCCTGCCGCGCGAAGTCGGCCCGCTGTTCGAGGAATGGCTGGCGGCGCACTACCCGCAACGCGCCGAGCATGTGATGAGCCTGGTCCGCCAATGCCGTGGCGGCGAGGTCTACGACAGCCGCTTCGGCCACCGCTTTCGTGGCCAGGGACCGTTCGCCGACCTGCTGGCGCAGCGTTTCGCGGTGGCCATGAAGCGCCTCGGGCTGGAGCGCCGCGAGGGCTTCGGGCTGGATTGCAGCCGGTTCGCCGTTCCGGGGGCGCAGATGGCGTTGTTCTAGCGTTTTCCCCGCGGTGCAGCATTTCGTATAGGGCGGAGTAGCGGCGGAGCGTGCCGGTGGCGATATCCGCCCTGCGGGAAGAACCGCTGCCGCCGGGAAGCCGGAAACGTCGGAAGCAGCCGTCCCGGCGAACGCTCGACCTTCAGGCCGGTCGGGTCAGCGCGCCAGCCCCCTCAACGAAACGGCGACCCGAAGGTCGCCGTCGCGTTCGTGCCGGTAACGAGGCCGATCAGGCCTTGGCGCAGCTCGGCGGCGCCCAGTCGCCCATGTCCGGGCTGTTGCAGACTTCCCGGATCATGCCCTGGCCCTGGGAGGCCACCTTGTTGCCTTCGCTTTGCGCGTCCTGGGCCTTGCGGATGGTCTGCTCGGTGGCGACCGCTTCCTTCGGCACCTTGGGATTGCTGCCGGTCTTGGGCTTGCTGCCGCCTTTCGTAGTGCTGGCGCGGTTCTCGGCCTCGGCGACCTTGGTCACCTCGGCGCGCGGTACGCCGACCTGCTGCAGGTCTTTCTCGTAGGCCTGGGTGTAGTTGCTGATGTTCTCGCCGGCACGGCCGTTGGCGGCGACCAGCAAGGCGTTGGTCTCCTGCAGGCCGCTGACGATCTCGGCCAGGCGCTTGCGCCCTTCGGCTTCGTTGATCGACTTGTTCTTGCGACCGTCGAGCAGAGCCTTGAACTGGCTCTGGTAGCAGCTTTGCGCCGACTTGGCGTAGGCCACGCTACGGTTGATCTCGACGGTGCTGCGGTCGACGTCGGTACCGTAGGAGCCGATGCGCGCGCGGTCATCGCTGATCTGCTTCTGCTTCTCCATGTAGTAGCCCGCCGCGCCGCCGGCCAGGGCGCCGCCTGCGGCAGCGAGGGCGGCATTGCGGCCGCGGTTCTCGTCGCTGGCCAGGCCGCCGGCCAGGCCGCCCAGGAGGCCGCCGGTAATGGCGCCGGTGATGGCCGAATTGCGCACTGCGTTATCGGTGCTGCGCAGGTGCGACACCGGCTCGTAGCAGGACGGGTAGTATTCCGCGCGGGTGGTCTGGGCGACCGAGCCGACGCCGCTGCTGGCGCAGCCGCTGAGCAGCACGCCGCTGGCGGTCAACAGGCAGAGCGCGTAGCGCGCCGAGGTGATCAAACGGTTTTCGCTGGGTTGGCTCATTGCATCTCACTCCTGGTTTGATGAACCGCCCGGCTGCCGAGAGGGGCCGGACGGAACTCCTTCAACGCCCGCTGGACGCGAGCAATTCCTTCAATACCGCCTCCGGCTCGGCCCGGTGCTGCTGGCGATAATCTCCGACGTGTTTGACGAACAGGGTCGCGCGCTTGACCAGGCTCTTGCCCAGAACCGGGTTGCGATTGAGTTCTTCCTGGATGCGCTGGAACTGCGCCTGGATCACCGCGTCGGTGTAACGGGTGCCGGTGGCGAGGTTGTCGATGTAGATGGCCAATGCGCCATCGAGGGCGCTGCGCCCGTTGGCGATGGCGCCGGCATAGAGCTGGGCGGTCGCCTGATCCCTGGCTGCCACGGCTTTCTCCCTGTCCTTCTTGAGGTTGGTCAGGCGTATGTTGTAGTTGTTGATCGTCTCGGCGACCAGTGCCGCCGACTGTATCAGGTTTCCGGCGGCCTCTTCGCGCTGCCGGGCGATCAACGAAACGTTACGCTTGAGCTCCTCGTTTATCTGGGCCAACTGCGCCTGCATCTGCGGGTCGCGGGTGGCGGCAATGATTCCGTCCAATTGCTTGGTGGGATCTTGAGCGTCATCGATGGCATCGGTCAATGCCGCTAGTCGGCCTTCCTTCTGCCATTGGGCGAACAGCTCGGGATAGCGCGAGCGCGGCGCGGACAGCGCGCCGATGGCGACGCGGAAACCGGTGGTCTCGTTGCGCTGTTCGCTGCCGTCGGCGGCGAACAGCGGGTATTCGCGGCGCATCCCGGTGAATAGAGTCATCTCGCCTTCGAGATAGTTCCCGCCCTTCACCACGAAACCGCCATATGTGCCCTGCCGGCGACCGGCGTGGACCAGTTGGAAGGACTCCTGGACCATCTCCGCGGCATTGCCGATCACGTCGAACAGGCCCAGCGGGTTCGGCCGCTTCATCCCTACCGGCAACAGTCGCGCGGCCTGCCCGGTGCCGCCGGCGACCTGGTTGTACACCGCCCAGTCGCCCAGCGGGCCTTCCTGGTCGCTGCCCTCGACCTTGCGCGGGAACAGCCGGCCTTCCAGTTCCTGGCGGCTTACCGCCTGGCCGCCGCGCGCGGCGAACTCCCACTCGACCTCGGTGGGCAGGCGGACGAAGCCGATGCCGCCGTCCTCGGGATTCTTGCCGCGGCCGCTGACCGGCAGCAGTTCCGGGTGGTTCTTCAGCAGCCAGGCGCTGTACACCGCGCCGAAGCGTTCGGCGTCGAAGCGCGAGAGGTTGACCTTGGGCAGCCGCGCGGCCATCCCGTCCGGCACGTCGCAGGCCGGCGCCTCGCCCTGGCCGGAGAGCGCGGCCGCCTGGCTCATCACCGCGGCGTACTGGCGGGCGGTCACCTCGTACTTGCCGATGAAGTACAGCATCGGCTTCAGCGGGGTGCCGGCGGCAGGCTTCGGCAGGCTGGCGGAGAGCTTCTGCTGCCAGGCCGGTGCCAGGTCGGCGAGGCTGAACTGGCCGTTCACGTAGTCGCGCCGGTAGCCGGAGATGAACGACTGCTGGTAGCCCGCCTCGCCTTCGTTGAAGGCGTAGCCGAGGTTGACCTCGCGATCGTCGAGGGCGCCTTCGGCGAGTACGTAGACATGCCGGAAGACCATCTCGCCGCCACACGGCAGCGGCAGGGCGACGTCGTCGGCCAGCGGCTTGGGATTGTCCGGCGAGTCGCCTTCGGCCCAGGCCGGCGCGGCAAATGCCAGGCAGGCGCCGAGGGCGAGCGGAAGAATGGCTTTCTCAAACATCGCGTAATCCCTCTGCGGCTTCGATCCGCGCCGCGCGCCAGCCGCCGCTGGCGGCGGCCAGGACGCTGCACAGCAGCGTGGCGAGCAGCGCCGTCAGGTAGTGGCTGGGCAGCAGGCGGCAGACGAACTCGCCGCTCTGGTTGTCGAACAGGTGGTTCAGCGCGCCGGCCGTGGCGGCGTACAGCAGCCCGGCGAGGAACAGGCCGAAGACGGCGCTGAACAGCGCCAGGAGCATGACGAAGCCGACCAGCGCGGCGGTCGGGAAGCCCAGCAGACGTAGCACCGCCAGGGCGCGGCGCTTGCGTTCGACGGCGGCCAGGCTGCTGGCGGCGATGGCGGCGAAGGCACCGCCGATGGCCAGCGCGGCGACGATCCA
Source organism: Pseudomonas sp. TZ252 (assembly GCF_056110345.1). Lineage (NCBI taxonomy): Bacteria > Pseudomonadati > Pseudomonadota > Gammaproteobacteria > Pseudomonadales > Pseudomonadaceae > Pseudomonas > Pseudomonas sp. TZ252. The sequence continues at coordinate 2,569,017 of NZ_CM148566.1, forward strand.
GAACACCAGGCCGAGGTTGCGGCTGAGGCTGCGCACCTGGGCGATGGCCTCGGCCTGGGTGGCGACTTCCACGCCACTCGCGACGAAGTGCCGGCGCAGCCCTTCCACCGCATCGAGGTCTCGGGCGTACAGGCGGAAGCCCGGGTAGATGCGTGCGCGCGGGGTCTCGCCGGCCTTCCCCGGCCAGCCGTAGGCGGCCACCGCGCGACCGTCGCGATAGTCCTCGGCGGCTTCCAGCAGGGCCAGCGGGGCGAACAGCGCGTCGCGGGCGAAACGCTCCTGCGGCAGCACCGCGAGCACTTCCAGCTCCAGGCGCTGGCTCTGTGCCTGGCCATCCATGCGCCGGCCGATGCGCGCGACGATGCGCTCGCCAGGCTGGGCGCCGAGTTTTTCCGCGGCGCCGTGGCTGAGCACCACGCGGGTCGGCCGGTCGGGTTGCGGCAGGCCGGCCAGCAGCGGGTCGCCGGCGGCGCTGGGAATCATCTCGACGCTCAGGGCGGTCTCGCCGCCGCCGCTGAGGTCGGCGGTGGCGGCGATCTGCCGGGTGCGCGGCACGGCGAAGGCGACGTCCGCGCGTGCGGCCAGGGCGGCGATGTCCTCGGCACGGTAGCGGGCGCCGCCGACCGGAATGATCTCGCGCACAGAAGGCGCGCGCTCCAGCCGCTCGGTGAGGGTGCTGACCAGGCCGTACTTGAGGCCGAACAGCACCAGCAGCGGGGTGATCACCGCCGCCAGGGCGAAGATCGCGCAGAGCGACAGGCGCGCCTCGCCGCGGTAGTCGGCCCAGGCCAGCGAGAGCAGCAGGCCGGCGCGCATCAGCCAACTTCCTCGAGGCAGGCGCCGACGCTGTCGTCGGCCTCGCGTTGCCAGCGGATGGCCAGGACTTCCAGGCCGGCGGCGCGAGCCAGGCGCTCGTCGTGGGTGGCGACCACGGTGCAGGCGCCGCGCTCGCGGGCCTGCTCCACCAGCAGGCGCATCACCCGTTCGGCGTTCAGCGGGTCGAGCGCCGCGGTCGGCTCGTCGGCCAGCAACAGGCGCGGCGCATGCGCCAGGGCGCGAGCGATGGCGACCCGCTGGCGCTGGCCGACCGACAGCGCCGCCGGTTTCTTGTCCAGCTGGTCGCCGATTTCCAGCCGCTCGGCCAGCGCCTGTACGCGCTCGGCGGACGGGGCGCCGAGCAACGCGCAGGGCAGGCCGATGTTGCGCCGCACATCGAGGAACTCGAGCAACCCGCCGCTTTGCAGCACGTAGCCGCAGTGCTGCCGGCGCAGCGCCGCCAAGCGGTCCTGGCGGCCGTCGCGCCAGAGCGCGGCGATGTCCTGCGGGCGTTCCCCGGCGAGGAATTCGAAGCGCCCGCCCGGGTCCGGCGCCAGGGCCAGCGCCAGCAGGTCGAGCAGGGTGCTCTTGCCGCAGCCGCTGGGGCCGACGATGGCCAGCTGGCGACCCGCGCGCAATTCCAGCGCCGGCACCCGCAGGCGGTAGCGCTGGCGACCGGCGCCGTGGCTGCGGGCGACCTCGTGCAGGCGCAGGATCATGGCAGCGTCGACAGCGGCACGCGGTACAGCGCGTCGCCGGCGTCGGCGTCGCCGAACCGGACCCAGTTGGCGACGTCGTTGTGGAAGGTTTCGTAGAGGCGGATCTTCGACTCCAGTTCGTCGATGAAGTCCTGCTGTTCGGCGACGCTCAGCGACAGCCAGAGGTCCTGGGTCATGTTCAGCGACTTGCTGCGGTACGGCAGGCCTTCCAGGTATTCGCCGAGCACGCCGCTCTGTGCCAGGTTGCTGCCCTTCACCAGTTGCGCCGGGTCGCGGCTCATGTAGGCGCTGGCGCTGGCGATTTCCTGGAAGAAGTCCTTGGGCGAGGTCTGGGTGCGCTTGGCCGCGTCGACGATCAGTTTCAGCGACTGTTGCAGTTCGTTGAGTTGCAGCTTGCTCAGCAGCACGCAGACCTGGAACGCCGGCAGCGCCGGGTTGGTCAGGTCACGGTCGGCGGTCCAGGCGGTGACGACCTGCGGCGCGCGCACCGGGTCGCGGCGACCGAGGAATTCCATCTGCATGGCGTAGCCGATGGCCGCCGACTTGCTCGCCACGCTTGGCGCGGCGTCGAAGCGCGGCGCCTGCGGCTTGCGGTTGCCGGCGTCGTGGACCAGGTCGGCGAACACCGTGCCGATCTCCTTCACCGTGTTGCCGAAGGCGTTCACCTCGCCGCCGGCCACCGGGATGTAGAGGTCGGCGATCTTCGGGTTGGCGTCGGCGGTGAGGCTGCGGTACTGCTGCTCGGCGTAGCCGTGGTTGTTCTTCCCGGCCGGGGTGCGCAGGTGCAGGGCATAGATCTTCACGCCCTTGCGCAGCGCCGCCTGGCGGACCTCGGCCTCGTTCATCTGGGTGCGCCCGAGCGGGTCGTTCTTGCGCAGCGCGCCGGCGTCGGTGACCAGCAGCACCACGCGCCCGGCGTAGGGCGACCAGTCCATTTCGTCGACCGCCTGCATGATCCCGGCGAAGGCGTCTTCGTTGAACGAGTGGCTGGAGACGTCGGTGGCGCGCACCTGGCTGCTCAACTCGGCGAAGCGCTGCGCGTCGTTGCCCGGTTGCAGCGGCACCAGGGTCTTGCTGACGTATTCCAGGCCGGGGGTCTTGTCGGTGTTGTTGCGGAAACCGACCAGGCCGAAGCTGACCTTGTCCAGGTCGCCGCGCTCGCCGATCTGCCGCTGCAGGCCGTCGATCACCTCGCGCACGCGGTCGATGTAGGGCTGCATCGACACCGAGGTGTCCACCACCAGGACGATGCCGGTGCGGAAGGTGTCGCTCGCCGCGCCGCTGGCGCCGCCCTGCCCGGCCTGGCCCGGCGCCTGGGGTGCCGCGGCGCTGCCGCCGGGGTCGATCGAGGCGACCTCCAGCAACTGCGCCGGCTGGCCGTCGGCGTCGAAGCTTTCCTTCGAGTCGAAGATCGGCAGCAGGTAGAACTGGTCCTGGGGGATCGCCCGGTCGTTGGGCTCGACCGCGACCACCTGCGGATCGCCCTTGTGATCCACCGCCTGGGTCAGGGTGTCGCGCGCTGCGCGGGTATCGCCGAGCAGGCGCTCGACCTGCTCGGCGCTGTTGAGGAACATCACCGGCGCGCGGCCGGAGCGTTCGGTGAACTTCAGCACCAGGCTCTGCTTCCAGTCGCTCACCGCGCTGGCCGGCAGCCAGCCGTCGCCCTCGCCGTTGCTGGAGGCGCCGACGCGCAGCCAGGGGCTGCCGCCGACCTGCTTGCGGGCGTACACGTAGAGCACCGAGAAGGCCGGCACCGCGCCGGCCCGGGGCGGGCCGCCAGCCTCGGCGGAGATGGCCGCGCCGGGTTTGGTCAGGACGCGCTGGAACAGGGTCTTCTTGCCTGGCATCAGCAGCGGACGCTCGCCGCCGTCCTGTTCGGCATCGGCCACCGGGGTCTGCTGCTGCGGCTTGTCCGCCGGCGTCTGTCCCAGCGGCGCTGGATCGGCAGCGCTCGGCGCGTCGCCCGAGCCCAGCAGCCACCAGGCGCCGCCGCCGATCGCCAGGAGCACGGCGGCCGCGGCGGCGGCGATCAGCGGCGTGCGGCTGCCGCCGGCACGCGGCTTCGCCGGTGGCAGCGGAGGCGGCGGGGGCGATGGCGGTTTCGCCGCTTGCGATGGCGGAGGCGGGGGCGGCGTGGCGCCGCCGGCGCTGGGCGTGACCGGCGGCAACTGGATCGATACCGGTTGCAGGCCGCCGAGGTCGGCGGGCGGCATGGGCGCGGGTTCGGCCGGCGGCGGGTTGCTCGCTCGCGGCGAGCCCTGCGGCGTCGCCAGCGGACGGATCTGGGTGGCTTCCAGGGCGCTCGGCGCCAGGCGGTCGAGGGCGGCGATCAGCGCGCCGGCGGTTGGGAAGCGCTCGGCCGGGTCCTTGGCCAGCAACTGGCGCAGGATGTCCTGGTAGCGGCCCTGCTCGATCGGCAGTTCCGGCAGCGGCTCGGTGAGGTGGGCCAGGGCGGTGGAGAGCGAATCCTTGCCGTTGTAGGGCAGCTTGCCGGTGAGGATCTCGTAGAGCACCACGCCCAGCGCGTAGAGGTCGGCGCGGCCGTCGATCTCCTGCCCGCGGGCCTGCTCCGGGCTCATGTAGCTGGGGGTGCCGACGGCGAAGCCGACCTGGGTGAACTGGGTATTGTCCTCGATCGACTTGGCGATGCCGAAGTCCGAGAGCACCGCGGTGCCGTCGGCGCGGAACAGGATATTGGCCGGCTTCACGTCTCGATGCACCAGGCCCTGGGAGTGCGCGTAGCCGAGCGCGGCGGCCACCTGCCGTACGTAGACCAGGCCCAGCTCGGGATCGAGGCCCTGCTGGATGCGCTCCTTGAGCGTGCCGTTGGGCAGGTATTCCATGGCCATGTAGTAGCAACTGCCGACGTTGCCGATGTCGTGGATGGTCACCGTGTTCGGGTGCGACAGCCGCGCCAGGGTCCGACCTTCGCGCAGGAAGCGTTCGGCGAAGCTCGGGTCGGCGGCCAGCGCCGCGGCCATCACCTTCAGCGCCACCTTGCGCTGCAGCGAGCGCTGGGTGGCCAGGTAGACCGTGGCCATGGCGCCTTCGCCCAGCTCGCGTTCGATGTCGAATCCCGGAAGTTCTATGTCCATGTCCGTCTCAGAAGGCCCTGACCACCAGGGCCGTGATGTTGTCCGGGGCGCCGCGGGTCAGGCCCAGGTGGACCAGGCTGCGGACCACCGCATAGGGATCGCTGTGGCTGAGCACGTCGCGCAGTTCGCTGTCGTCGGCGGTCTTGTTGAGGCCGTCGCTGCAGAGCAGGAAGCTGTCGCCGGGCAGCACGTGCAGCGCGGCTTCCGACAGTTCCAGTTGCTCGTGCACGCCGACCGCGCGGGTGACCACGTTGGCGCGCGGATGGTGGCGCGCCTCTTCCTCGCTGATCAATGCGTTGTCGAGCAGCTCCTGGACGTAGCTGTGGTCCCGCGAGATGGCTTCCAGCACGCCGCCGCGCAGGCGGTACAGGCGGCTGTCGCCGGCCCACAGGCAGCTCGCCTGGTTGCCGCGCGCGGCGAGCAGTACCAGGGTGCTGCCCATCACGCTGACGCCACGCAGGCCGGCCTCCTGGCGAACCCGCTCGTTGACCTGGGCGAGGCCGGTGCGCAACGCGCCGACATAGGCCGGTAGCGAGGAGGCCGCCGGGATGCGCCGCAGGGTATCGACGATCAGGCTGCTGACGAAGTCGCCGGCGGCGTGGCCGCCCATGCCGTCGGCGACCACCCAGAGTCCCGCCTCGGGGGCGTCGAGACTGGCGTCTTCGTTGACCTTGCGGACCATGCCGACGTGGCTGTAGCTGGCCGACCTGTAGTAGCTGACTGAGTTGGGCACCATCAGTTGTCCTTAACCGGGTATGCCGGGAAAGAGCGGGATCACCTCGCCCTCTCCGGTGAGGAATCGTCCGAACGCCGGCGCCGGCGGCAGGCCCTGGTAGCGCATCAGGCCGGCGGAGATCCGTGCCGAGCCGCGTCCCCACCAGTGGCTGGCGCCGTCGCAGGCGTGCTGGGCCAGCGCGGCGAGGCGCTGCGCCGGGGTCACCGCTTCGCTGCGCAGCAGGTTGCCGCTGATCAGCGATTGTTCGATGCGCGGTCCGCAGGGCGGTGCCGGGAGCTGCGCCACCGCCTGCTCGAAGGCCTCGACCTCGGCCTCCGGTTCGAGGGTGGAGAGCAGCAGGCTCTCGACCTGTTCGAACCAGCCGTCGTCGCCGCCGACCAGCCCGCCGAGGTCGGCGTTCGCCGGTAGCAGGCAGGCGACGGTCAGCGGGAAATAGCGACCGACCCGGTCGATGCTCGGCATCACCACTCCGGTCACCGCTTCGCCGCCGAGCAGGCCGGGGGCGATGGCGAAGCGCCACAGCGGGCTGGTCAGGTAGGCGTCGAGCCAGGCCGCGCCGAGCTCGTCCTGGCTGGCGCGCATGCCGCTGGCCAGCCAGGCGTCCCAGGGTTCGACGAAGGTGTTCGGCAGGCCGCGGCTGACGAAATCGCCGCGGCCGGCCAGCTTGCCGTAGAAACCGACGCTGTTCAAAGGCGCTCCGGGAGGCTGAAGCCGGACACGACCCGGCTCTTGAAGGGGTTGAAGGCGCTGCTGGCGCGCAGCTCGCAGGCGATGCTGGAGCCGTCGATGCGCAGCCGCAGGGTGAAGCGGTCCGGCGAGTTGCCGCGTTCCAGGTCCGACTGGTCGAGCAGGCGGAACCAGGCCCAGGGGCCTTCCAGGGTCAGGCCGGAACGGCCGCTGCTGGGCGGCGGCGTCACCGTCAGGCGGACCACGCCGAGGCCGTTGGCGCTCGGCCACTGCATCGCCACCGGGCGGCTGGGGCCGTGGTCGTAGGTCAGCTGCTGGCCGTCGAGGTCGAGGATGAACTGGCTGATCGCCGCGTCCATGGTCACCGGCTTGAGCTCGAAGCGCACCGTCGGTTGCATGCCGCCGGAGCGGAAGAAGGCGTCGCGGATCGCCGCTGCGCGCTGGAAAGTGTGCAGCACGCCGGGGTTGATGCCGAGCTTCTGCGCCGCGCCGGGCTGCCAGCGCCACGTGCTGGCGGAGGTGTCGACGTAGGGTTGCAGGTACTGGCGGAAGTAGCTGTCCATCACCCCGCCGGCACCGAAGAAGTGGCCGAAGTCTTCCAGGGTGGCGTCGCGCGAACTGCCGGCGGCGATCGGGTAGCGCCCGGCCAGGGATTGCCGGTAGACGCTGACCACGTCGCTGATCCAGGCCGCGTTGAGCTGGTTGCGCACGCTGCCCATCATGCTGCTGGTGGTGGAGTTGACCACGTTCTTCACCAGGCCCTGGACCACCGGCGGCTGGCGCTCGGCGCTGAGGGCCACGCGCGAGGCGGCGGCGGCCACCTGGTTCTTGGCGTCGCCGAGCAGCGAGTCGCCGCTGGCTCCGGCCATGGCGCTGACCTGCACGTAGAGCGCGTTCATGTCTTCCAGCAGGCTGTCGATCGGCGCCGGCTCGTTGCCGCCCTCGCCCTTGCTGACCAGGCTGTTGAGTTCGGCGAAGTGGGCGCTGATCGGGTCGCTGTCGACCTGCCGCGGCTGTTCGCGGGCGCCCTCTTCCTCCTGGCCGACCAGCGAGCCGAGGCGCTGCTTGAGCTTGTCCACGGTGCCGTCGGCGGCCTTCTTCACTTGCGCGGCGACCAGCCGGTCGCCCTTCTGCAGGTCGGTCTCGCGGGCCACCGCCTCGAGCAGCTTGCGGAACGGCGAGGTCGGTCCGGAGAGAATGCGCAGCACGTCGGCGGCCTGGGTGACATTGGTGATCGGCACTACGGTAAGGTCGGCGAGCAGGTCGTCCCACTGCCGCAGGTAGTCCTGGAAGTACAGGCGACGCACGTCGAGGGCCAGGTTGGCGGCATCGCCGGCATCGTTCAGGTCGCGCCCGAGCACCCACTGTTCCTCGGCGATGGTGCCGGCCTGGCTGAGGCTGGCGGTGAGGAACACCTCGCGATAGCCGCGGTAGGTGAAGAAGCCGCTGAGCGGGTCGGTGAGCGGCTTGCCGCTCTTGCGCGCGAACACCAGCGGCGCGTCGCGGCCGGCGGCGTCGCTGATGCGGAAGTCGGGCACGTCCTTGGGCAGCCTCTGCCGCTTGACCCGGTCGTAGATCCGCTGCGCCACCGGCAGTTGCTGCAACTGGCGGCGCAGGTCCTCGACCAGGTCCTGGTCCAGGCGCGCCGACGGCGGCCGTCGTTCGAGCAACGCGTCGAGGTGCGCGTGCAGCGCCTGGCGCTGTTCCGGCGAGAGGTCGCGCGGCAGGTTGCGTTCCCAGTCGAGGCTGATCCAGGCCTTGATGAAGTCGGCGTCGTAATGGTCCGGGCTGCCGAGCATCAGGTAGGCCTTCAGGCCCTCGTAGAGGAAATCGCTGCTGCCGCCGGAGCGCAACTGTTCCTCGATGCGGGTCACCAGGCGCGGGGCGAACACTGCGATCAGCAACTTGCGGTAGACGCTGGCGGACTCCTCGCCGAGCATGTCGCCCTGGTACAGCCCGTAGCCTTCGGCCCAGCTCGGCGCGTCGCCGGCGAGATTCTGCACCGCGTTGAGCTGTGGCAGTACGGCCAGGACGTCGCGCTGGGCCGGGCTCAGCGACTCGATGCCGCGCGCCAGCGGGTCGACGCGCTGGTCGACCGCGGCGATGTAGCTCTGGTTGGCGCGGTAGCTGGCGATCCATACCGCCGTCACCGCCAGCACCACCAGCGCGGTGGCGCTCAGCGCGCCGATGGTCAGCCACTTGCGGCGGCGCTCGACCTTCGGGTTGGTGCCGACCAGGCCGCGTTCGCCGAACGCCACTTCGCGGAACAGCCGCTCGATGAAGTAGCTGCGCCCGGTTCCGGTCTGCCGCGCCAGGTGCTGGCGGTCGAGGTTCATCGACTGCGCCATGCTGCCGATCAGGCGGTCGATCGGACTGCCTTCCTGGGTTCCGCTGGTGAAGTACAGGCCGCGCAACAGCGGGCGTTCCTCGTAGGGGTTGGGCTTGAACACGCCGTTGAGGAACTCGCCGAGGCATTCGCGCAGGGCGGCGAATTGCTGCGGGAAGCCGTAGACCAGGTCGCGCCGCGCCGGGTCGCGCTCCTGCTGCAGGCGTTCCACCAGGCGCGCGGTGAGACGCTGTTCGAGCAGGGCGAATTCGCTGTCGAACACCGCCAGCGGGCCTTCCGCGCTCTTGCCGTCGTCGAGGGCGAAGGTCATCCCCCAGACCTGCGCGCGTTCCTCGCGGTTCAGGCTGTCGAAGAACTCCATGAAGCCCGGCACCAGGTCGAACTTGGTCAGCATCACGTAGATCGGGAAGCGCACCCCGAGCTGCTGGTACAGCTCCTGGATGCGTGCGCGGATCGCCTGGGCATGGGCGGCGCGCTCGGCGTCGCTGCCCAGCAGCAGGTCGGAAAGGCTGATGGCGATGAACGCGCCATCGATGGGGCGGCGCTTGCGCTGGGTCTTGAGCAGGTCGAGGAAGCCCAGCCAGGCGGCCTTGTCCACCTGGGCGTGGCTGTCCTGGGTGGTATAGCGGCCGGCGGTGTCCAGCAGCACCGCTTCGTCGGTGAACCACCAGTCGCAGTTGCGCGTGCCGCCGACCCCGCGGATCGCCCCGGCGCCCATCTGCGCGGCGAGCGGGAAGTCGAGGCCGGAATTCATCAGCGCGGTGGTCTTGCCCGAACCGGGCGGGCCGATGATCACGTACCAGGGCAACTCGTACAGGTTGCGCCGCTCGCTGCCGCCCAACTTGGCTCGCTTGAGCAGGGCCAGGGCCTCGTCCATGCGTTGCTTGAGGGTCGCCAGCTCTTCGGCGGTGGCGACGCTGGCGGCGTCCGGCGCGCTGACCTCGGCGAGACTCTGCATGACCTTCGCCGCGTTGCGCCGGGCCTGCACGATGCGCAGCACGCGGAAGCCGATCCAGACCAGGAACAGCAGGACGATCAGCACCCAGCGGCTGGTCGCCGAGGCCAACGGTTCGTAGTTGCCCAGGCGCAGCAGCGGGCCGAGGAACCAGATGATCAGGCTCAGGGCGAGCAGGCCGAGCACCGGCACCACCCAGCGCGCGAAGAAGTTGAGGAAGCCTTTCATTGCGCGCCCTCCGCGAATACGGTGATTTCCACCCGGCGGTTGCGTGCGCGGCCTTCGGCGCTGGCGTTGCTCGCCACCGGCTCGGTGTCGCTGCGCCCTTCGGCGGTGAAGCGGCCGGCGTCGCCGGTGGTCGCGCCGAGCAGGTCGGCGACCTCCTGGGCGCGGGCCTGGGACAGTTTCCAGTTGGACGGGTAGCGCAGCGTGGCGATCGGCCGGTTGTCGCTATGGCCGGTGACCAGCACCTGGCCCTTGACCTTGCGCAGGGCGTCGGCGATGCGCAGCAGCAGCGGCTGGAACTCGTCGCGCACGCTGGCGCTGGCGCTGGCGAACAGCTCGTCGCCGCGGATGGTCACCACCGAGCGGTCGACGGCGTCCTCCACCGCCACCCGCTGGGCCTTGATGTCGTCGGCGAGGAAGCGCGCCAGGCGTGGCCGCTCGATCACCCGCGGCTGCACCGCCGGGCGGTCGATGGCCTGCACCGGGATCTCGCCGATGGCGTGGATGCGCTTGAACACCGGCTCGGCGTCGGCGGCCAGCTTCATCCGCAGGCCGAACAGCAAGGCCAGCAGCAAGGCCAGGCCGATGGCGATACCGACCCACGGCGGCAGGTATTGCGAAAGGCGGTCGCGCATCACGCTGAGGCCGCGCCAGTGCGGCGACAGTTCGTGCTCGTACTCGCCGCGGGTGCTGCGGATCACCGCCGCGGTGCGCTCGCGCAGCGCCTCCAGTTGGCTGCGGCCGTCGTGCATGACCCGGTAGCGGCCTTCGAAGCCGAGGCTGGTGCACAGGTACAGCAGCTCCAGCAGGTGCAGGCGCTGGTGCGGGTTCTGCAGGCAGTGTTCGAGCAACTGGAAGACCTTCTCGCCGCCCCAGGCCTCGTTGTGCAGGGTGATCAGCAGGCTCTGCTTGCCCCAGTCGCTGGTGCTGCCCCACGGCGTGCTGAGCACCGCTTCGTCGAGGGCGGTGCAGAGCACGTAGCGCGCCAGCATCACTTCGTCCGGCGCCACGCCGGCCTGGCGTGCCTTCTCCTCGAACTGGCGCAGGTAGCCGAGCAGTTGCGCGCGCAGGCTGGCCGGCGCCGGATGGGCGATGGTGTTGCGCAGGCGGGTGAGCATCGCCAGCAGTGGGCCGGCGGCCTGCTCCAGCGGGTTGAGGCCGTCGCCGCGGCCGCTCAGCGGCGCCAGGCTGGCCATCGGCGGCGGCGTGTAGGGATCGCCGCCGCGGGGGCCGCCGGCCGGTTCCGGGGCGCGGCCGCCGGGACGCGGCATGATCATGGTGCGGTCGTCGGGCGGGCTTCCGTTGCCGCCGCCGGCCGGGGTGCCGAAGGGATCGTCGATGGGAGGCATCGTTGCTTATCCTCGAATGGCCCAGAAGGCCAGGTTCAGCCCGGGGAACTGGCCGGCGATGTGGAAGGCGAAGCCGCCGGAGTGCGTCAGCTGCTTCCAATGCGCGCTGCCGCGGTCCAGTTCGAAATAGGTGGAGCCGGCGTGGTAGGGGATCTGCCGCGGCGCCACCGGCATCGGCAGCAGGCCGATACCCGGCAGTTGCAGGTTGACCAGGTCGCGGATGTGCTCCACCGAGCCGACCTTGGCCTGCTGCGGGAAGTGCCCGCGCAGGCTCTCGCCGGGGACGTCGGCGCGCACCACCAGGACGAAGCTGGCGTTGTCGATCAGGCTGCGGTCGCTGAGCATCGCGACGTGCACGCCGTAGGCCTTCTCGACGATCGGGATGGCGATCGCCTTGGCGTCGATCACCGTCGCCAGCGCCTGGCGCAGGGCGAGCATCACCGGGGCGAAGCTGGCGGCCAGGTCGTCGTGGTTGTACACCGGGTACTCCTCGGGACGCCGCTGGCTGGCGGTGAAGGTACAGAACTCGCCGGCCAGGGCCACCAGTTCGCGGTACAGCTCCTGCGGGTGCAGCGGGCGCACGCGGGACAGGTGACCGGTGAGGGCCTCGGCGCGGTTGACCAGTTGCAGCAGCAGGAAGTCGGCGATTTCCGAGGCGCCCCCGGCGCTGGATGCCACCACCCGCCCGGCGAGGGCTTCGCCGCGCTGGTGGAGCAGGCCCAGCAGCTCCTTGGCGAAGGACGCCAGGGGCGGCGCGGCGGCAATGTCGAGCACCGGCGGCAGGTAGTCCTCGTCCAGGCTCAGGGCCTGGTCCGCGCGCTTCTCGCGGACCCGCGCGACGCCCACCGCGGCGTATTCGCCGAGGCCGTCGCGCTCGGTCAGCAGGCGGAACGCCTGGCTGCCCAGGGCCACCGGGGCGCGGCTCTCGAAGGCGGCATTGTCGTCGCGCACTTCCTGCACCTGGCTGACGTAGCGGGCGCCGCCGAGGGCCTCGCCCTCCTCTACCGTGTCGCGGGTGCCGACCCGCTTCAGCGGCAGGCCGAGGTAGACGATGCCATCGCGCAGGCTTTCCTCGACATTCAGCGGCGCCGGCGCCGGATCGTCGGCGGGGATGTTGAACGGCGTACCATCCGGCAGCACGCCGCGGGCGCTGACGATGGCCAGCTTGCCCTGGGTCAGCAGGGCATCGTCCAGCTTCAGCTCGGAAAAGCCCCAGCCGCCCGCCAGGAGCGAGCGGCAGCGGCCATCCACCAGGGTTTCCAGGTAGCGGTCGTGCTGCTGGAAATGTTGTGGCCGCAGGAACATGCCTTCGGACCACACCACGCGGTTATTCCAGGACATAGGGACTCCGAAGGTTCAGGGCGCGGGACGCGCGACGATGCCGATGGCCTGCGCGCCGAGCGTGATGTCGAGATGGCTGGTGCGTTGCCCCGGCACGTCGAGGACCTGGCGCCAGGTGGCGCGGTCGAGGTCGCGGTAGGCGGCGACGAAACCGAGCTGGCGGGTCTGCTCGTCGAGCGTGCGTTCGATGCGCCGTTCCTCGCCCGGACGCAGGAGGAACTCGTCCTGCTCCACCAGGTCGCCACCGAGGGTCGACTGGGCGTTGTCGGTGAGGGCGAAGTAGTCGGCGCGGCCGAACGCGGTGTCTTTCTTCAGCTCGTACAGCCGCAGGCGCAGCGGCGCCGCCTGGCCGGCGGCGGACGGGTTGAGGTTCGGTGCGGCGTGGAGCCAGATCACCACCCGGGTCGGCGGGGTTTCCGGCGGGCTGGACGAACAGGCGGCGAGCAGCAGCCCGAACAGCGCGACGATCAGTTTCTGCATGGTGTCGTCCTCATTGACGTTGTTTCTCCTGGTGTTCGTTGGCGTCAGGAACGCCGTAGTCGAGCGCTGTGTTCCTCGTAGGCGCGGCTGAATTCGCGGCCGAAAAGCTCTTGGAAGTCGTCCTCCGCCTCGCGCAGGATCTTCGCGTACAGCTCGGTGAAACTGTCCCAGTTCTGTGCCTGGCGGGCCCCCGGCAGCAGGCCGGAAAGCCCGGCCGGCTTGCCGAAGCGGGCTTCCAGCGCGGCCGGTTCGAAGCGCGCCAGCAGGTGGCGGATGGCGGCCTGCACGCCGGCCATCACCGCCAGCTGGTGTGCCTTGAGGTCTTCGAAGCTGTCGGCCACCGCGCGATCCGGCGCCATGAACGCCTGGTTGTCGCGGCGCAGCAGGAGCAGCATGGCCTCGTCGACGTTCGGCGCGAACTTCAGCGGGTTGTTCTGCACCGGCTGGATCATGGTCTGCGCCATGCGGAACTCGCCCTTCAGGCTGGCCCGCGCGCGCAGCACGTCCACCAGTCCTTCCACCAGGCCGCGATAGCTGCGGCCGATGGCTTCCATCTGCGCTTCGGCGCCGGCCGGGTCGACCTTCAACTGGGTCATGCCGGCGCCGCGCAGGAACGCTTGCAGCAGGTTGCCGCCGGCCGACGCGGCGGCGCTTGCCGGCGGCGTCGGCGCCGCCACGCTCGCTGGCTGTGGCTGTGGCTGTGGCTGTGGCTGTGGCTGTGGCTGTGGCTGTTGGGTGATCCCTGGGTCGGCGAAGGGCATCGCCAGCGGCGTCGGTTCGGCCGTCGGCAGCGGCTGGGCGACGGGCGTGGCGCTTGGCGCGGGCGTGTTGCCGAGCAGTTCGGCGAACGGGTCCCAGTCGGCCGGAATCAGCGGTGCGCCGCCAGCGGGCGGTGGCGCCGGGGTGGTCGCGGGGGGCGGCGGGATCACCGGTTCCGGCGGGCGGAAGTCGTGCTGTTCGGCCGGTACATGGTCCGGACGCGGCGCCGCGCCGGGCGGCGGCGGGGTGAGGAAGTCGAACAGGTCGGGCTTGGTGTCCAGCGGCGAGCCGCCCTGGAAATGCGCCGTCACCGCGGGGTGCGGGGTGGGCGCCGGTTCGGCGAAGGCAGGCGCCGATCCGGCGGCCTGCCGGCTCATCAGGGCGTCGAAGCTGGTGAACGGATCGGTCTGCGGATTGCCGCTGCCGGGCAGGGCGATGTCATGGCCGAGCTGGACGAGGATGTCGTATTCGCCGAGGCGGACGGTCTCGCCGTCCTGCAGCGGCTCGCTGTTGCCGCGGCGCAGGCGGTGCCCGGCATTGACCAGCAGCACGCCGTTGGTGCTGGTGTCGGTGAGGTAGTACACCCCGTCGCGGTTGAGGATGGTGCAGTGGCGGCTGGAGACCAGGCGCTCCGGGTCCGGCAGGACCCAGTCGTTGTCCGGGCCCCGACCGATGGTCAGCTGTCCCTGGTCCAGTACCTTTTCCGAACACTGACCGGGGGTCAGCTTGTGGTAGCTGGTGATGGTCAATCGCAGCGGCATTGCTACTCCTTGCATTGCCAGCGCCCGGCTCTTCCAGGCGCTCACCCCCGTGCCCGAGGGATTTCGGTTCGCATCCAGGCTGGCCCGACGGCTTTCCGGCGTTTCGTCGCCTCGGGAAGACACATCGGGTGATACCGGATTATAAAAGACTAATCCTACGTCTTTTAAAGATTTGTCCGATCTGCGGTGTCATGCAACTAGTGGCGTTGTGCCTTCCTTGACAAGCCTTGCGGCATGCCACAAGAATTTTGCCAACCTTTCGAGTCATCCGATATTCATCAATGGCTCCTACAAGATCCGACGGAGTGGATCTTACAAGCGAAGGTGAGGGCCGCGCAGCGGCTTCGATGATAGGGAGATCGTCACCGTGCTGGATGTACCCGTTTTGCTGGCTGCCGTATCCCCGGACTCGCCCTGTGGCGACGATCTGGAGTACGACGCCGCGTTCCTCGAACTCGAACGCATCGCCCAGGGCCAACCCGAGCGCCAGATGGGCGATGCCGTGCTGCCCGCCGAGCCGCCGGAGTGGCCGCGCGTACGCGCGCTGGCCAGCGAACTGTTCGGCCGTAGCAAGGACCTGCGGGTAGCCAACCTGCTGCTGCAGAGCAACGTCGCCCTCGACGGCCTGGACGGGCTCGCCGACGGCCTGCTGCTGGTCCGCGAGCTGCTCGGCCAGTACTGGGACGGCGTCTATCCGCTGCTCGACGCCGATGACGACAACGACCCCACCTTCCGTATCAACGCCCTCACCGGCCTGGTCGCCGAACCGCTGCTGCAACTGGTCTGGGCGATCCCGCTGGTGCGCTCGCGGGCGTTCGGCCCGGTCAACCTGCGCGCCGCGCTGAACGCCGCCGGGCTGCAACGCTTCGCCAGCGAGACCCTGAGTCCCGAGCAGATCGCCGGCGCCTTCGCCGATGCCGACGCCGATGCGCTGGCCGCCACCCGGCGCGCCCTGGAAGGCGCCCAGGAACATGCCCTGGCCATCGAGAGCGGCGTCGCCGAACGGGTCGGCTCGGCCCAGGGACTCGACCTCGGTCCCCTTCGTCAACTGCTGCGCCAGGCCCTCCAGGTGTTCGACCTGTACGGCCCGCAGGGCGCCGGCGAGCCCTTGGCGCCGGGTGCCGAAGCGGCCGCCGACGAGCAGGGGGGCGCCGCGCCTGTCGCAGCCGTCGCCGCGCCGGCACCGCGAGCCAGTGGCGAGATCGCCAACCGCGAAGACGTCCTGCGCCAGCTCGACCGCCTGCTCGAGTATTACGTTCGCCACGAGCCGTCGAGCCCGGTGCCGGTGCTGCTCAAGCGCGCCAAGACACTGGTGACGGCCGACTTCGCCGAAATCGTGAGGAATCTCATCCCCGATGGGATTTCCCAGTTCGAAACCCTGCGAGGCCCGGAAAGCGAGTAACGCCTAGCGGCCGTCCGGGCCAACGCTGCAAGCCGCCGGGGCGATTCCGACGGCGCTAACAACCGCCGTCGCGCGAGGGAGAAACAAGATGGGAAGCACTACCAGCAGTCAGAAGTTCATCGCCAGGAACCGGGCGCCACGCGTGCAGATCGAGTACGACGTGGAGTTGTACGGTGCCGAGAAGAAGGTCCAGCTGCCCTTCGTCATGGGCGTCATGGCCGACCTCGCCGGCAAGCCCGCCGAACCCCAGGCGGCGGTCGCCGACCGCAAGTTCCTGGAGATCGACGTGGACAACTTCGATGCCCGGCTGAAGGCGATGAAGCCGCGGGTGGCCTTCAACGTACCGAACGTGCTGACCGGCGAAGGCAACCTGAGCCTGGACATCACCTTCGAGAGCATGGACGACTTCAGCCCCGCCGCGGTGGCGCGCAAGGTCGATTCGCTGAACAAGCTGCTCGAGGCGCGTACCCAGCTGGCCAACCTGCTGACCTACATGGACGGCAAGACCGGCGCCGAGGAAATGATCATGAAGGCGATCAAGGACCCGGCCCTGCTTCAGGCCCTGGCCAGCGCGCCGAAGCCCAAAGACGACGAGCCGCAGGCGTAAGAGGATTCCAGCATGGCCGAATTGAGCACCGAGAACCTGGCCCAGGGCCAGACCACCACCGAGCAGACCAGTGAGTTCGCCAGCCTGCTGCTGCAGGAGTTCAAGCCCAAGACCGAGCGCGCCCGCGAAGCGGTGGAGACCGCCGTGCGGACCCTCGCCGAGCATGCCCTGGAGCAGACCAGCCTGATCTCCAACGACGCGATCAAGTCGATCGAGTCGATCATCGCGGCGATCGACGCCAAGCTCACCGCGCAAGTCAACCTGATCATGCACCACGCCGACTTCCAGCAACTGGAAAGCGCCTGGCGCGGCCTGCACTACCTGGTCAACAACACCGAGACCGACGAGCAACTGAAGATCCGCGTGCTGAACATCTCCAAGCCGGAGCTGCACAAGACCCTGAAGAAATTCAAGGGCACCACCTGGGACCAGAGCCCGATCTTCAAGAAGCTCTACGAAGAGGAATACGGCCAGTTCGGCGGCGAGCCCTATGGCTGCCTGGTCGGCGACTACTACTTCGACCAGTCGCCGCCGGACGTCGAGCTGCTCGGCGAGATGGCGAAGATCTCCGCCGCCATGCACGCGCCGTTCATTTCCGCCGCCTCGCCGACGGTGATGGGCATGGGTTCCTGGCAGGAACTGTCCAACCCGCGCGACCTGACCAAGATCTTCACCACCCCGGAATACGCCGGCTGGCGTTCGCTGCGCGAGTCCGAGGACTCCCGCTACATCGGCCTGACCATGCCGCGCTTCCTGGCGCGCCTGCCCTACGGGGCGAAGACCGATCCGGTGGAAGAGTTCGCCTTCGAGGAAGAAACCGACGGCGCCGACAGCAGCAAGTACGCCTGGGCCAACTCGGCCTACGCGATGGCGGTCAACATTAACCGCTCCTTCAAGCTCTACGGCTGGTGCTCGCGGATCCGCGGCGTCGAGTCCGGCGGCGAGGTGCAGGGCCTGCCGGCGCACACCTTCCCCACCGACGACGGCGGCGTGGACATGAAGTGCCCGACCGAGATCGCCATTTCCGACCGCCGCGAGGCGGAGCTGGCGAAGAACGGCTTCATGCCGCTGCTGCACAAGAAGAACACCGACTTCGCCGCCTTCATCGGCGCGCAGTCGCTGCAGAAACCCGCCGAGTACGACGATCCGGACGCCACCGCCAACGCCAACCTGGCGGCGCGCCTGCCCTACCTGTTCGCCACCTGCCGCTTCGCCCATTACCTGAAGTGCATCGTTCGCGACAAGATCGGTTCCTTCAAGGAGAAGGACGAGATGCAGCGCTGGCTGCAGGACTGGATCCTCAACTACGTCGACGGCGACCCGGCCCACTCCACCGAGACCACCAAGGCCCAGCACCCGCTGGCGGCGGCCGAAGTGGTGGTGGAGGAAGTCGAAGGCAATCCGGGTTACTACAACTCGAAGTTCTTCCTTCGCCCGCACTACCAGCTCGAGGGACTGACGGTATCGCTACGCCTGGTATCCAAGCTGCCTTCGGCCAAAGAGGCCTGAGGCATTCAACGACAGCGCCTGCCATGGTGGCGGGCGCTTGCATAGCGTAGTGGCGCGAGCCACACGGGAGGAAAGATGGCTGTTGATATGTTCATCAAGATCGGCGACGTCAAGGGTGAGTCCAAGGACAAGACTCACGCCGAGGAAATCGACGTGCTGGCATGGAGCTGGGGCATGTCCCAGTCCGGGTCGATGCACATGGGCGGTGGCGGCGGCGCCGGCAAGGTCAACGTGCAGGACCTGTCGTTCACCAAGTACATCGACAAGTCCACGCCCAACCTGATGATGGCCTGCTCCAGCGGCAAGCACTATCCGCAGGCGAAGCTGACCATCCGCAAGGCCGGCGGCGAGAACCAGGTCGAGTACCTGATCATCACCCTGAAGGAAGTCCTGGTGTCCTCGGTGAGCACCGGCGGCAGCGGTGGCGAGGATCGCCTGACCGAGAACGTGACCCTGAACTTCGCCCAGGTCCAGGTCGACTACCAGCCGCAGAAGGCGGATGGCGCGAAGGACGGCGGTCCGGTCAAGTACGGCTGGAACATCCGCCAGAACGTGCAGGCCTGATGAGCCGGCTGCCGGTCATGGCGTGGCCAGGCCATGCCGTGGCCGGTGCGAGCGCCCGCCATGCCGGGTGCCGAAGGCGCGCGCGGCGCGCCGCGGACCTCGTCCGCCCGACCTCCTGCCGGAGGTACTGAATTCCACCGGGTCGTCCGTCGCGTCCGCCGGGCGCCATGGCCGACCCTTCATTCGCATCCGGGCGCCTGGGCTCCCGGCTACAGGGAAGTATCGCGATGATCGCCGAAGAACTGTTGCGCGCCGGGCGCCTGGACGATGCCTTGAAAGCCTTGCAGGAACAGGTGCGCAGCCAGCCGTCGAACGCTACCCTGCGGATCTTCCTGTTCCAGCTGCTGGCCGTGATGGGCCAGTGGGCGCGGGCGCAGAACCAGCTCAAGGTGGTCGGCGAACTGGATGCCTCGGCGCTGCCGATGGTACAGACCTACTCCACCGCCATCGACTGCGAGGCGCTGCGCCGCGAGGTGTTCGCCGGGCGCCTGACGCCGGTGATCCTCGGCCAGCCGGCGGAATGGATCGCGCCGCTGTTGCAGGCCCTGAGCCTGGACGCCGAAGGCCATGGCGAGGCCGCCCAGGCCCTGCGCGAGCAGGCCTTCGACGCCGCGCCGGCGGTGCCCGGGCGGATCGGCGAAGCGCCGTTCGCCTGGCTGGCGGATGCCGACACGCGCCTCGGCCCGGTGCTCGAGGTAATCGTCAACGGTCGCTATGCCTGGTTGCCGATGAGCAACCTGCGCAGCCTCAAGGTCGAGGCGCCGAGCGACCTGCGCGACCTGGTCTGGCTGCCGGCCGAACTGACCCTGGCCAACGGTGGCGCCACCGTCGCGCTGCTGCCGGCGCGCTACGCGGAAACCGTCGAGCACGGCGACGACGCCGCGCGCCTGGGGCGCAAGACCGAATGGCTGGACAGCGGCCTGCCGGTCGGCCAGCGGCTGTTCGTCACCGATGCCGGCGAGACCGCGCTGTTCGACCTGCGTGAACTGGACTTCGAGCCGACGGACGCCTGACATGGCCGAACTGACCCTCCAGGAGCGCCTGCAGCCGTCGCTGCTCGACCGCCTCACCGACGACGAGCCGGGCAACCTCAAGGAAGCCGCGGAGCGCCGGGTGCTGACCCTGAACCAGCTGAAGGCCTCGGTGCTGCGCGACCTGGCGTGGCTGTTCAACACCACTTCGCTGTTCGACCACGGCCCCGCCGCACGGATGCCGGCCGGCAACTCGGTGCTCAACTACGGGCTGCCGGCGCTGGCCGGGCACACCGCGTCGAGCGTCGACGTGCATGCCATCGAGGCGCTGCTCACCGAGACCATCGCCACCTTCGAGCCGCGTATCATCCGTTCTTCGCTGCGGGTGCGCGCGCAACTGCTGCCCGGCGAGATGGACCACAACGCCCTGAGCTTCGAGATCGAGGGTGATCTCTGGGCCGAACCGGCGCCGCTGCGCCTGCTGCTGACCACCAACCTGGACCTGGAGACCGGCCACGTGCGCGTCGCCCAGGGCGAGCGGAGGCGTACATGAACCCGCGCCTGCTCGAGTACTACAACCAGGAATTGCAACACATCCGCGAAAGCGCCGCGGAGTTCGCCGAGGAGTTCCCGAAGATCGCCGGGCGCCTGTCGCTGTCCGGCTTCGAGTGCGCCGACCCCTACGTCGAGCGCCTGCTGGAAGGTTTCGCCTATCTCACCGCGCGGGTCCAGCTGAAGCTCGACGCGGAGTACCCGACCTTCACCCACAACCTGCTGGAAATCGCCTACCCGCACTACCTGGCGCCGACTCCGTCGATGACCGTGGTGCAGCTGCGCCCGGACCCCAACGAAGGCGCCCTGAGCAGCGGCTTCAGCGTCGAGCGCGGGGCCTCCCTGCGCGGCCAGCTCGGCCCCGATGACCAGACCGCCTGCGAATACCGCACCGCCCACCCGGTGACCCTGTGGCCGCTGGAAGTGGCCCAGGCCGACTACTTCGGCAATCCCGCCGCGGTGCTCGGCCGCCTCGCCGCCAGCGAGCCGCGGGCCAAGGCCGGCCTGCGCATCCGCCTGCGCAGCGGCGCCGGCATCCCGTTCGACAGCCTGTCGCTGGACGCCCTGCCGCTCTACCTGCACGGCGCCGACGAACAACCCTACCGCCTCTACGAACAATTGCTCGGCAACGCCTGCGCGGTGTTCGTCCGCGCCCCGGACAATGCCTGGGTCGAACGCCTGCCGACGAGCAGCCTGCGTGCGCGCGGCTTCGACGACGAGGACGCGCTGCTGCCGGTGGTGCCGCGGGCGTTCCAGGGCTACCGCCTGCTGCAGGAATACTTCGCCCTGCCGGCGCGCTTCCTGTTCGTCGAGTTCTCCGGCCTGAACCGCGCCCTGCGTCGATGCCACGGCGAGGAGCTGGAACTGGTCGTGCTGTTCGGCAAGCACGACCAGCGCCTGGAGGGCACGGTGGACGCGGAGCAACTGGTGCCGTTCTGCACCCCGGCGATCAACCTGTTCCCGCGCCGCTGCGACCGCATCCACCTGTCCGACCGGGTCAACGAGCATCACGTGATCGTCGACCGCACCCGTCCGCTGGATTTCGAGGTGCATTCGCTGCAACAGGTGAGCGGCCACGGCAGCGGTCCGGAGCAACCCTTCCAACCGTTCTACGCGGTGCGCGACCCGGCGCGCTACGGCCGCGAGCAGGCCTACTTCAGCGTGCGCCGCGAACCGCGCGTGCTGTCCAGCAAGCAGCGGCGCAAGGGCCCGCGCTCGACCTACGTCGGCAGCGAGACCTTCGTCGCCCTGGTCGACGCCAACCAGGCGCCCTATCGCCACGACCTGCGCCAGCTCGGCATCGCCGCGCTGTGCACCAACCGCGACCTGCCGCTGTTCATGCCGATCGGCGCGCACAAGAGCGACTTCACCCTGGAGGACAGCGCGCCGGTCATGCAGGTGCGCTGCCTCGCCGGACCGAGCCGGCCGCGCGCCAGCCGTGCCCACGATGCCAGCGCCTGGCGGCTGATCAGCCAGCTGTCGCTGAACTACCTGTCGCTGGCCGAGCGCGGCCAGGGCGCCGCCGCCCTGCGCGAGCTGCTGCGGCTCTACGGCGACAGCGGCGATCCGGCGCTGCAATTGCAGATCGAGGGCCTGCGCGAGGTCAGCAGCAAGCCTTGCACGCGGCGCCTGCCGATGCCCGGGCCGATCGTCTTCGGCCGTGGCCTGGAGATCACCCTGGACTTCGACGAGAACGCGTTCCGCGGCACCGGGGTGTTCCTTCTCGGCGCTGTGTTCGAGCGCTTCCTGGCACGCTACGTGTCGATCAACAGCTTTACCGAGACGGTGCTGCGCACCGGCGAACGGGGCGAGGTGATGAGATGGCAGGCGAAGCCGGGCAGCCGTCCGAACCTCTGAACCTGCTCGCCGGGATGGCGGCGGCGCCCTGGGACTATGACTTCTTCCAGGCGCTGCGGCGCATCGAGTGCGAGTCGCCGCAACTGCCGCGCCTCGGTCATTCGGTGCGGCTGGCGGACGACCCGCTGCGTCTCGGGCAGAAGCCCGACTGCACCTTCGCGCCCTCGACCCTGGCCTCGGTGAGCCAGGCCGGCACCGCTGCGGTGCCGCGCCTGGACCAGTTCTTCTTCGGCCTCACCGGCCCCAACGGGCCGCTGCCGCTGCACCTCACCGAATACGCCCGGGAACGCCAGCGCAACGTCAACGACGCGACCTTCAAGCGCTTCATGGACGTCTTCCACCACCGCCTGCTGACCCTGTTCTACCGGGCCTGGGCCGAGGCGCGGCCGGAGATCAGCCACGACCGGATCGACGACGACTACTGGTCGGCGCGCCTCGCCGCGCTCTCCGGGCGCGGCATGCCGAGCCTGCGGGGGCGCGAGCCGCTGGCGGATACCGCACGCTACTACTACACCGGCCACCTCGCCGCGCAGACCCGCTACCCGGACGGCCTGCGGGTGATCCTCGCGGAGTATTTCGAGGTCCCGGTGGCGGTCGAGGAATACGTCGGCCAATGGCTGGAGCTGCCCGAGCGCAGCCGCCTCGGCGTCGACTCGACGAGCCTGGGCATGGACGTCTGCCTGGGCACCCACGTCTGGGACCGCCAGCACAAGTTCCGCCTGCGCCTGGGGCCGCTGGACCTCGATCAATACCAGCGCTTCCTGCCCGACGGCGACCACTTCGTCGAGCTGGCCGCCTGGGTCGCCGAATACCTGGGCGAGGAGCTGGACTGGGACGTCAACCTGGTCCTGCAACGCCACGAAGTACCCCCGCTGGGCCTGCAGGGCGGCGGGCGGCTCGGTTTCAACACCTGGCTGGGCGATCCCGGCCAGGACGCCAGGGATCTACTGCTGGCCCGCCAGTACGCCACTGCGCGGCCGCACGAGCACAAGGAGAAGGAACATGAGTGAGATCAGTCGCGTTGCGCTGTTCGGCAAGCTGAACAGCCTGGCCTACAAGGCCATCGAGGCCGCCACGGTATTCTGCAAGCTGCGCGGCAATCCCTATGTCGAGCTGGTGCACTGGTTCCACCAGATCCTCCAGTTGCCGGACTCGGACCTGCACCAGATCGTCCGCCAGTCCGGGATCGACCCGGCGCGCCTGGCCAAGGACCTGACCGAGGCCCTCGACCGCCTGCCGCGCGGCTCGACCTCGATCACCGACCTGTCCTCCCATGTCGAGGAAGCGGTGGAGCGCGGCTGGGTCTACGGCAGCCTGATGTTCGGCGAGAGCCAGGTGCGCACCGGCTACCTGGTGATCGGCATCCTCAAGACGCCGAGCCTGCGCCATGCCCTCACCGGGCTGTCGGCGGAATTCGCCAAGCTCAAGGTCGAGGCGCTCACCGAGCGCTTCGACGAGTACGTCGGCGCCTCGCCGGAGAACGGCCTGTCGGCCAGCGACGGCTTCAACGCCGGTGCCGCCCCGGGCGAGGCCAGCGGCGCCCTGGCGCCGAGCGCGATGGGCAAGCAGGAGGCGCTCAAGCGCTTTACCGTGGACCTCACCGAGCAGGCCCGTAGCGGCAAGCTCGACCCCATCGTCGGGCGTGACGAGGAGATCCGCCAGTTGGTGGACATCCTCATGCGCCGCCGGCAGAACAACCCGATCCTCACCGGCGAGGCCGGCGTCGGCAAGACCGCGGTGGTGGAAGGCTTCGCCCTGCGCATCGTCGCCGGCGACGTCCCGCCGGCGCTGAAGGACGTCGAACTGCGCGCCCTCGACGTCGGCCTGCTGCAGGCCGGGGCGAGCATGAAGGGCGAGTTCGAGCAGCGCCTGCGCCAGGTGATCGAAGACGTGCAGAGTTCCGAGAAGCCGATCATCCTGTTCATCGACGAAGCCCACACCCTGGTCGGCGCCGGTGGCGCGGCCGGAACCGGCGACGCCGCCAACCTGCTCAAGCCGGCCCTGGCGCGCGGCACCCTGCGCACCGTGGCGGCGACCACCTGGGCCGAGTACAAGAAGCACATCGAGAAGGACCCGGCGCTGACCCGGCGTTTCCAGGTGGTGCAGGTGGACGAGCCGTCCGAGCACAAGGCCATCCTGATGATGCGCGGTGTCGCGTCGACCATGGAGAAGCACCACAAGGTGCAGATCCTCGACGAGGCGCTGGAGGCGGCGGTCCGGCTGTCGCACCGCTACATCCCGGCGCGCCAGCTGCCGGACAAGTCGGTGAGCCTGCTGGATACCGCCTGCGCGCGCACCGCCATCAGCCTGCACGCGGTGCCGGCCGAGGTCGACGATAGCCGCCGGCGCATCGAGGCGCTGGAAACCGAGCTGGCGATCATCCGCCGCGAGAGCGCCATCGGCGTCGCCACCGCCGAACGCCAGCGCAACGCCGAGACCCTGCTGGCCGAGGAGCGCGAGCGCCTGGCCGCCCTGGAGCAGCGCTGGGCCGAGGAAAAACGCCTGGTCGACGAACTGCTGGAGACCCGCGCCCGTCTGCGTGCCGCCGCCGAAGCGGTGGACGCCGGCGGCGTGCCGCTGGGCGAAGGCGAGGCGCGTCTCGACGAGGAACAGCGCCAGGCGCTGCATGCGCGGCTGGCGGAGCTGCAGGCGCAACTGAGCGCGTTGCAGGGCGAAGAGCCGCTGATCCTGCCGACCGTGGACTACCAGGCGGTGGCCTCGGTGGTCGCCGACTGGACCGGCATCCCGGTCGGCCGCATGGCGCGCAACGAGATCGAGACCGTGCTCAACCTCGACCAGCACCTGAAGAAGCGCATCATCGGCCAGGACCACGCGCTGGAGATGATCGCCAAGCGCATCCAGACTTCCCGCGCCGGCCTCGACAACCCGAGCAAGCCGATCGGCGTGTTCATGCTCGCCGGCACCTCCGGGGTGGGCAAGACCGAGACCGCGCTGGCCTTGGCCGAGGCCATGTACGGCGGCGAGCAGAATGTCATCACCATCAACATGAGCGAGTTCCAGGAAGCCCACACCGTCTCCACCCTCAAGGGCGCCCCGCCCGGCTACATCGGCTACGGCGAGGGTGGCGTGCTGACCGAGGCGGTGCGTCGCAAGCCCTACAGCGTGGTGCTGCTGGATGAAGTGGAGAAGGCCCACCCGGATGTCCACGAGATCTTCTTCCAGGTCTTCGACAAGGGCGTGATGGAGGACGGCGAAGGCCGGGTGATCGACTTCAAGAACACCCTGATCCTGCTCACCACCAACGCCGGCACCGAGATGATCGCCAGCCTCTGCGCCGATCCGGAACTGATGCCCGAGCCGGAAGCCATCGCCAAGTCGCTGCGCGAACCGCTGCTGAAGATCTTCCCGCCGGCGCTGCTCGGCCGCCTGGTGACCATCCCCTACTACCCGCTCAGCGACGACATGCTCAAGGCCATTTCGCGCCTGCAACTGGGGCGGATCAAGAAGCGCGTGGAGGCGACCCACAAGGTGCCGTTCGAGTTCGACGAGGGCGTCGTCGACCTGATCGTCTCGCGCTGCACCGAGACCGAGAGCGGCGGCCGGATGATCGACGCGATCCTCACCAACACGCTGTTGCCGGACATGAGCCGCGAGTTCCTCACCCGCATGCTCGAAGGCAAGCCGTTGGCCGGGGTACGTATCAGTAGCCGCGACAACCAGTTCCACTACGACTTCGCCGAGGCCGAGTGACAACCGGCGACACGCAGAGCAGTAGAAGGAACCGTCGATGGGATTGATGCAACTGACCCGCCTGGTCCAGGTGGATTGCCCGCTGGGGCCGGACGTGCTGCTGTTGCAGCGCATGGAGGGACGCGAGGAACTGGGACGGCTGTTCGCCTACGAGCTGCACCTGGTATCGGAAAATCCCAACCTGCCGCTGGAGCAGTTGCTCGGCAAGCCGATGAGCCTGTCGCTGGAGCTGCCCAGCGGCAGCCGGCGCTTCTTTCACGGCATCGTCGCGCGCTGTAGCCAGGTGGCCGGGCACGGCCAGTTCGCCGGCTACCAGGCCACCCTGCGGCCCTGGCCGTGGCTGCTGACGCGCACCTCGGACTGCCGCATCTTCCAGAACCAGAGCGTGCCGGAGATCATCAAGCAGGTGTTCCGCGACCTCGGCTTTTCCGATTTCGAGGATGCCCTCACGCGCCCCTACCGCGAGTGGGAATACTGCGTGCAGTACCGCGAGACCAGCTTCGACTTCATCAGCCGGCTGATGGAACAGGAGGGCATCTACTACTGGTTCCGCCATGAGCAGAAGCGCCACATCCTGGTGCTCTCCGACGCCTACGGCGCGCATCGCAGCCCGGGTGGCTACGCCAGCGTGCCGTACTACCCGCCGACCCTCGGCCATCGCGAGCGCGACCACTTCTTCGACTGGCAGATGGCACGCGAGGTCCAGCCCGGTTCGCTGACCCTCAACGACTACGACTTCCAGCGCCCCGGCGCGCGCCTGGAGGTGCGTTCGAACATCGCCCGGCCGCACGCGGCGGCCGACTACCCGCTGTACGACTATCCCGGCGAATACGTGCAGAGCCAGGACGGCGAGCAGTACGCGCGCAACCGCATCGAGGCGATCCAGGCGCAGCACGAGCGCGTGCGCCTGCGCGGCGTGGTGCGCGGGATCGGCGCCGGGCACCTGTTCCGCCTGAGCGGCTATCCGCGCGATGACCAGAACCGCGAGTACCTGGTGGTCGGCGCCGAATACCGGGTGGTCCAGGAACTCTACGAAACCGGCAGCGGCGGCGCCGGCTCGCAGTTCGAGAGCGAGCTGGACTGCATCGACGCCAGCCAGTCGTTCCGTCTCCTGCCGCAGACTCCGGTACCGGTGGTGCGGGGTCCGCAGACCGCGGTGGTGGTCGGACCCAAGGGCGAGGAGATCTGGACCGACCAGTACGGCCGGGTCAAGGTGCACTTCCACTGGGATCGCCACGACCAGTCGAACGAGAACAGCTCCTGCTGGATTCGCGTGTCCCAGGCCTGGGCCGGGAAGAACTGGGGTTCGATGCAGATCCCGCGGATCGGCCAGGAAGTGATCGTCAGCTTCCTCGAAGGCGACCCGGACCGGCCGATCATCACCGGGCGGGTCTACAACGCCGAGCAGACGGTGCCCTACGAGCTGCCGGCGAACGCCACCCAGAGCGGGATGAAGAGCCGTTCGAGCAAGGGCGGCACGCCGGCCAACTTCAACGAGATCCGCATGGAGGACAAGAAGGGCGCCGAGCAGTTATACATCCACGCCGAGCGCAACCAGGACAACCTGGTCGAGAACGATGCCTCGCTGTCGGTCGGCCACGACCGCAACAAGAGCATCGGCCACGACGAGCTGGCGCGCATCGGCAACAACCGCACCCGCGCGGTGAAGCTCAACGACACCCTGTTGGTGGGCGGGGCGAAGAGCGACAGCGTCACCGGCACCTACCTGATCGAGGCCGGCGCGCAGATCCGCCTGGTCTGCGGCAAGAGCGTGGTGGAGTTCAACGCCGACGGCACCATCAATATCTCCGGCAGCGCCTTCAACCTCTACGCCAGCGGCAACGGCAACATCGACACCGGCGGCCGCCTCGACCTCAATTCCGGCGGCGCCAGCGAGGTCGACGCCAAGGGCAAGGGCGTGCAGGGCACCATCGACGGCCAGGTACAGGCGATGTTTCCGCCGCCGGCGAAGGGCTGAGGCGGCGGCATCCTGGCTGCCCGCCCTTGGGCAGGACGCCGCGGGAGCCTTGACGATTCGCGCATGTCCTCGCCAGGCAGAAGCGGCGGTCGCTCAAGACCGATGGTGTTGCGCTCAGGGCAGATCGACCTTCAGGCCGCGGCCAGTGCGTATACCGACGTAGTAGGCGTCCTTGAGGGCCCTGGAGAGTTCCGGGTCGGTTTCGTCGAATTCCTTCACGGCGATGCTGCCGAGGGTCAACCGGTGCAGTGCGGAACGATCCAGGCTGCGGTCGAGCAGGACGGACCTGATGTACTGCAATTGCTTTTCCGCGGACAGCAGGACCTCGTATCCCGGATAGCGGGCCAGCCGGTCGACGACCAGCGCCAGAGCGCGGTCGATGTATTCGATGGGTGTCATGATCCCTCCCGGGGAAGCAGACCGAAGGAGCCTTTCTCGTTGGAGAACAGTTGTTGCGCGCCGCCTTTGGCGGGATATGACTGTCCCTTTACCGACCAGAAGTCATCGGTCGGCGCAGCGGTGCTGCGCAGGACCTCGACCTTCTGGGTCGTCCTGTAGGAGTTGAGGACCTTGGGTTCGATGGTGTTCGCCGCCCGGTTGGTGCCCATGGGGTTGATTCCCAGCTCCGTGGGCTGCACGCGCGGGCTGAGTGTATACCAGTTGCCCTGCGGCGCTCCGGGGGACTGGTACTGCCACAGGTTCTTGCCGGGCGCGAGGGTTTCCACACGGACCGGATGGTTGAAGTCCAGGCCGTTCATGTACGACTCGGCATCGGCAGGATCGATGTCCTTCGACTTGAAGAACTTGGCGGCGGTTTCACGATTCCCGCGGTAGTTGATGTCGTGGTCGAGGTTGCCGGAACGACCGAACTTGTTGTTCAGGTAGGCGCGTCGTTGCGCGGTTTCGGAGGTCACCGCTGCCGGACGACGACCGGCGAGTTTCGGCCCGAAGCCCAGCAATGCCATCCCCGCCACGCCCTGGAACAGGTCGCGGTAGCCGGGACCGAGGCGGTCGCCGAGGTCGCCGAGCAGGGCCATGCCGCCCATCATCAGCCCGCCGATGGCGACGAAGCCGGCCAGCGCCGCGACCCCGGCCATCGCCGCCAGCAGCAGGCCGCCGGCAAGGGCCGCCAGGCCCAGCGCCTCGAGGCCGGTGTGCAGCCATTCCTCCAGGTCGAGGACGAAGGCCACCCGCTCGGTGGGGCCGCCGATGAAGGTGTCCTGGCTGCCGGTCTTGATGTGCGCGCCGCAGACCATCTTGCTCTGCAGGCGCGCCGCCGGCTTGCCGTTGATGTACACGGTGGCGCTGCCTTCGGCGATCAGCACCGGGAACGGCCACAGCGGATGGTTCAGCGGCAGGCCGCTGCAGGTGGCGGAGACGTCGTCGCCGGCGCGCATCGCGTTGCGACTGTTCACGTAGACGTTGAAGCTGCCGCGTATGAGCACCCCGGTGGTCGGCTCGGGTAGCTCGAAGATGGTGGTCAGGCCCTTGACGATCTGGAACATCGACAGCCCGCCGGCGGCGATCGAGCCGGCCAGGATCACCGCGGCCAGGCCGCCGGTGGCGGCGGTGGCGGCGACCACGGCGGCGCCGATCAGGGCTCCGGCCACGGCTCCGGCGACCATCGCGGCGACACCGAAACCGTGGGCTATCTCATCGCCCAGTCGGGCGGCGGCTTGCGCATCCATGCGTCGGTACTCGGGTCAGCTAGGGGTCGGGCGCGGGACCAGGGTCTGCATCGCCTGCTTCCAGGCCGGCTCGTGGTGCGGCAGGTCAGCCGGGGTGGTGGTCAGGGTGGTGATCAGCACCGCCGGGCGGCGCTCGATGAATACCTGGCGCAGCATCAGGTCGCGGCCCTCGCGCTGCCACTGGTAGTCGAGGAGCACGGCGGCGTGGCCGTGAATGTTGATGTCCCAGCGCTTGTGCAGCTTGAAGCCGAGCAATTGCTTCTCGGCGTTTTCCAGTTGGCGGGCGACATAGTCGGCGAACGGCGCGTCGCCCTGGCTGGCGTCGCGGCTGATGACGAAACTGGCTTCGCGGGCGGGGCCGCTGGCGGGGAGCTTGAAGATGTTGATGCTCTGGTCCTGCCAGGCATCGGGAATCTCGAGATCGGCTTCGTGGAGGCGATAGAGCGTCACTGTGTTAACCCCTTCCCTAGGATTCTGAGTGAGTCATTGCTGGACAAAAGCTTTACGGAATGTTGCTCGCGAATCAAGGCTTTCCTGGCCCGAAGCGGCCTTTCGTGATGGCCTTCTGCCTGTTCGCCGTCGGTCGGGGCGCTCGTCGGAATCTGTGTCACGCATCTCCCCTTTCCACCGCATCCGCGCCTATGCTGCTTGGGTGGCGCCGCTCCAACGGCGCCAGTGATGGACGTGGATCAAGGATGATTTCATGGCACTTGCGCAACAGACCCGCCTGGTCCGGGTCGACAGTCCGCTCGGCGCGGAGGTCCTGCAATTGCAGCGAATGGAGGGTCGCGAAGAGCTCGGCCGGCCGTTCGCCTACGAGCTGGAACTGATCTCGGAAAACCCCGACCTGCCACTCGACGGGCTGCTGGGCAAGCCGGCCAGCCTGGCGCTGGAACTGCACGACGGCAGCCGGCGGCATTTCCACGGCATCGTCGCCGCTTGCAGCCAGGGATCCGGCAACGGCCAGTTCGCCAGCTACCAGGTCACCCTGCGCCCCTGGCTGTGGCTGCTGACGCGCACCTCCGACTGCCGCATCTTCCAGAACCAGAAGGTCCCGGACATCATCAAGCAGGTGTTCCGCGACCTCGGCTTCTCCGACTTCGAGGACGCCCTGAGCCGCTCCTACCGCGAGTGGGAATACTGCGTGCAGTACCGCGAGACCAGTTTCGACTTCGTCAGCCGGCTGATGGAGCAGGAAGGCATCTACTACTGGTTCCGCCACGAGCAGAGCCGCCACATCCTGGTGCTCTCCGACGCCTACGGCGCGCACCAGAGCCCGCCGAACTACGCCAGCGTGCCCTACTACCCGCCGACCCTGGAACAGCGCGAGCGCGACCATTTCTACGACTGGCACATGGCGCGCGAGGTGCAGTCCGGCTCACTGAGCCTCAACGACTACGACTTCCAGCGTCCCGGCGCGCGCCTGGAGGTGCGTTCGAACATCGCCCGCTCGCACGCGGCGGCCGACTACCCGCTGTACGACTACCCCGGCGAATACGTGCAGAGCCAGGACGGCGAGCAGTACGCGCGGACCCGTATCGAAGCCTTGCAGGCGCGCTACGAACGGGTGCGCCTGCGCGGCCGCGCCCGCGGCCTGGGTTCGGGCCACCTGTTCAAGCTCAGCGGCTACCCGCGCGAGGACCAGAACCGCGAGTACCTGGTGGTCGGCGCCGAGTACCGGGTGGTCCAGGAACTCTACGAGACCGGCGGCGGCGGGGTCGGCGCGCAGTTCGAAAGCGAGCTGGACTGCATCGATGCCGGCCAGGCCTACCGCCCCTTGCCGACCACTCCGTTGCCGATCGTCCGTGGCCCGCAGACTGCGGTGGTGGTCGGGCCCAAGGGCGAGGAGATCTGGACCGACCAGTACGGCCGGGTCAAGGTGCATTTCCACTGGGACCGCCACGACCAGTCCAACGAGAACAGCTCCTGCTGGATGCGCGTCTCCCAGGCCTGGGCGGGGAAGAACTGGGGCTCGATCCAGATCCCGCGGATCGGCCAGGAAGTGATCGTCAGCTTCCTCGAAGGCGACCCGGACCGGCCGATCATCACCGGGCGGGTCTACAACGCCGAGCAGACGGTGCCCTACGAGCTGCCGGCGAACGCTACCCAGAGCGGCACCAAGAGCCGTTCGAGCAAGGGCGGCACGCCGGCCAACTTCAACGAGATCCGCATGGAGGACAAGAAGGGCGCCGAGCAGTTGTTCATCCATGCCGAGAGGAACCAGGACATCGAGGTCGAGAACGACGAGACCCACTGGGTCGGCCACGACCGGACCAAGACCATCGACCACGACGAGACCGTGCACGTGAAGCACGATCGCACCGAGACCGTGGACAACAACGAGACCATCACCATCGGCGTCGACCGCACCGAGAAGGTCGGCAACAACGAGAAGATCAGTATCGGCGCGAACCGCACCGAGGACGTCGGCAGCAACGAGACCATCAGCATCGGCGTCGACCGCACCGAGAAGGTCGGCAGCAACGAGAAGATCAGCATCGGTGCCAATCGCACCGAGGACGTCGGCAACGACGAGACCATCAGCATCGGCGCGAACCGTAGCGAGTCGGTGGGCAACAACGAGACGATCAGCATCGGCGCCGACCGCAGCGAGTCGGTGGGCGCCAACGAGACCATCGACATAGGCGGCAACCAGAGCACCAGCATCGGCAAGAACGAGTCGCGCAGCGTCGGCCAGGGCCGCGATACCTCGGTGGGCAAGGACGATAGCCTGGACGTGGGCAAGAGCTTCACGCTCAACGCCGGCGACTCGATCACCCTGGTCACCGGTGCCGCCAGCATCCGCATGAAGAAGGACGGCAGCATCGTCATCAGCGGCAAGAACATCACCATCGACGGATCCGGGGCGATCAACGTCAAGGCCGACAAGAACGTGGTGGTGAAGGGACGCAAGATCCTCCAGAACTGAAGCGGCGCAGAGCCAGGGAGTCAGCGCATGAGTGTCGAGATCCATCTACCCGGGGCCACGACGGCCCTTCCCGCGCGCCTGGACGGCGTGGTCATCGGCGTCCTCCTCGACGTGCCGGACGCCGCCGCTCCGGTGGTCGCCTATCCCGGTTGCCCGAGCGAGCACGGCCTGGCGGCGGCCACCACCACCCAGCTCAGTCGCGCCGACATCGGCGCCCAGGTAGCGCTGATGTTCGTCGCCGGCGATCCGCGCCAGCCGCTGCTGATCGGCCGCATCCAGCGCCTGCCGCAGGAAGCGCTGGCGCAACTGGACGGCGAGCGCCTGGAGTTCAGTGCCGAACGCGAGATCGTCCTGCGTTGTGGCAAGGCCAGCATCACCCTGACCCGCGCCGGCAAGGTGATCATCCGTGGCGCCTATCTTTCCAGCCGCTCCACCGGGGTCAACCGGATCAAGGGCGGTTCGGTGCAGATCAACTGAGCGCGGCGGGCCCGACATGGAACTGTTGAACGCCACCCCGCTGGCCGCCGCCTACAATCAGGGGCTCGACGCCGAAGGCCGGGAGTCGCTGGTGGTGATCGCCAAGGGCAGTTTCGACCTGCCGCTGGACGGTCGCGAGGCGCGCCTGCTGGACGAGCAGCAGACGCTGCTGATGGTCGATGAATTCTATGGCGAGCCGGGGTTTTCCGCGCCGCGCCGGGAGTGCGAGTTCGTTCCCTTCAAGCCGTTCTGCGATGTGCTGGTGCTGGGCAGCGCCCAGGCGCCCGGCGGGCGGCCGGTACAGCAGTTGACCGCGGGCATCCGCGTCGGCCGGGTGAGCAAGGCGCTGGCGGTGCATGGGCCGCGCCAGTGGGAACCGGGATTGCTCGGTGCCGGCGCGGGCGTCGCGCAGCCGTTCCAGCGCCAGGACATTTCCTACGCCAGTGCCTTCGGCGGCAGCCATGCCTCGCCGGACAACCCCGGTTTCATGGATTGCTACATGGCCAATCCGGCCGGATGTGGCTGGTTTCCGCACAGCGCCGACACCGCCGAGATCGTCGGCACGCCGATGCCGGCCACGGAAAAGCTCGGCGAGCCGGTGGACAGCCCCCACGGCCGCTTCACGCCGATGGCGCTCGGCCCGCTCGGCCGCCACTGGCAGGCCCGGGTCGGCTTCGCCGGCCGCTACGACGACGCCTGGTTGGCCGAGCGCTTCCCGTTCCTGCCCGCCGACTTCGACGAGCGCTACTTCCAGTCCGCGCCGGCCGACCAGTGGACCGACCATCTGCGCGGCGGCGAGGAGGTCCTGCTGCTCAACCTCACCGGCGAGGAGCGCGCGGCCTTCCGCGTGCCGCGCAGGGAGGTCCCGGTGACCTTCTTCCTGAAAAAGGGTGGCCACGAAACCGCGCAGGCACGGATCGATACCCTGCTGGTGGACTGCGACGCCCGTCGCGTGGAAGTCACCTGGCGCATTCGCCGACCGTTGAAGCGCAACCTGTTCGAGATCGTCCAGGTGCTGGTCGGCAGCAAGTCCGCCGCCTGGTGGCGCGCCCGCGAGCTGGGCAAGGACTACTACCCCTCGCTTGCCGCGTTGGCACGCAGCCGCCAGGCCGAGGAGGACGAGGCATGAGCCAGGCCCTGAGCATCGTCGCCTCCGGCATGGTCAGCGCGGTCGGTCTCAGCGCGCCGGCCAGCTGCGCGGCGATCCGCTGCGCCCTGGACAACTTCCAGGAAACCCGTTTCATCGACCAGGGCGGCGAATGGTTGCTTGCCGCCAGCGTGCCGCTGGAGCAGCCCTGGCGCGGCCGCGCCAAGCTGCTGAAGATGGCTGCGCGAGCCATCGACGAGGCCTTGCGCGGCCAGCCCGATCTCGATTGCACGGAGCTGCCGCTGCTGCTCTGCGTCGCCGAGGGCGACCGTCCCGGACGCTGCGCGGGGCTCGACGAGTCTTTCCTGCGTGACCTGGAAGGCGAGCTGGGACGACGCTTCCATCCCTCCTCGGCACTCATCGCCCGTGGCCGGGTCGGTGGCGCGGTGGCCCTGCTCAACGCGCGCAAGCTGATCCAGGGCGGCTGCCGGCAGGTCCTGGTGGCCGGCGTCGACTCCTTCGTCAGCGGCCCGACCCTGGCCGCCTACGAGGCCCGCGAGCGGCTGCTGACCAGCCAGAACTCCAACGGCTTCATTCCCGGCGAGGGCGCCGCCGCCGTGCTGGTCGCCGCGCCGCTCCACGAGGAGGCGCCGCAGTTGCTCTGCATCGGCCTCGGCTTCGGCGTCGAGAAGGCCACGGTGGAGAGCGAGGACCTGCCGCTGCGCGCCGACGGCCTGAGCCAGGCCGTGCGCGCCGCCCTCGCCGAGGCTGGCTGCGGCCTGGAGCAGATGGACTACCGGCTCACCGACATTTCCGGCGAGCAGTACTACTTCAAGGAGGCCTCGCTGACCCTGAGTCGCAACCTGCGCGTGCTCAAGCCGAAGTTCGACCTCTGGCACCCCGCCGACTGCATCGGCGAATGCGGCGCCGCCATCGGTCCGGCGTTGCTCGCCGTGGCCCTGGCCGCTTCGCGCAAGGGCTACGGCGACGGGCCGAACGTGTTCTGCCACCTGGGCAACGACGCCGGCGAACGCGCCGCCGCGCTGCTCAGCTATCGACGGGTGAGGGCTGCCTGATGGCCAACGAGGTGTACGCCAACAACATGGAGATCTCCTGCAAGGCGGCGAGCGGCAAGTCCATCGCGGCCTTCCCGGATGTCTGCTTCACCCCGCCGCAGGCGCCGCCGACGCCGTTGGGGGTACCGATCCCCTACCCCAATACCGGCCTGTCCAAGGACACCACCAAAGGCACCCGGACCATTCGCATCACCCGCAAGGAGGTGATGCTGAAGAACAAGAGCTACTACAAGACCAGCTACGGCGACGAGCCGGGGCGGGCGCCGAAGAAGGGCATCGTCACCAGCAAGATCAAGGGCAAGGTGTACTTCACCTCCTGGTCGATGAACGTCAAGTTCGAAAGCAAGAACGTGGTTCGCCACCTCGACCTGACCACCCACAACCACGCGTCCTTTCCTGGCAATACGCCGGTCTGGCCCTACCTCGACCAGGCCACCGTCGATGCTGGTGGTGGACCGTGCAGCAATGAAGTGAAGAAGGAGAAGAAGGATTGCGCTGACTTCAAGCCGCATGGCAGCAAGGATGCCTGCGCTGGCCTTGGCGCGGGCAAGCCTTCCGGCAAGAAGACCAGCAACGAAGCTGACCGACTGGCAGACAAGGTCGCTGCCCGAAAATGCCTGACCGCGCGCCGGTGTGCCCTGCAACCGTACAAGCCGAACAGTTGCTGCCCGCAGCAGACCGCTCACCACCTGATCGAGGCCAGCGCCTTGCACGACAAGGGACGTGGTGGAAAAGGCTCGGTACCCCTCAAGGGGATATCCAACTATTCGGAGAACAAGGCTCCTTGCGTCTGCGCGGAGGGCGTCAATCAGAACGTGGGTACCCACGGCCTCATGCACACGTTCCAGAGCGCCGCTGCCGCGAAGTCGCGCAGTGGAACCCTGCAATTGTCCAATGGCAGCTCCATCTCCGCGAAGAAGACCACCTACGGAACGGCGAAACGTCAATCCATGGCTGCCATGGGCAAGGTCTTTCCGCAGTCGAAATGCTCGAAGGAATGTCTGTCCGCTCAGCTCGACAACTATCACAAGCAGTGCGGAATCAACGCCAGAACACCCATCAAGGCCGTTGAAACCGGCCAGACCGACGTCACGGCTGCGACGCAGGCGATAAAGACCCGCAATGCGCGTCTTGGCGCCACGAGGAGTCGAGTCCGCTAGTGACCGTTACAGGAGATTGAAATGTTGAAGAAACTCTCGCCGATTTTCTCGAACATCACCGGCGTCGTCCGCTATCAGGACCTGGCGTACGTGGCCTCGGTATCCGACGAGATCCAGGAGCAGAACATAGCGCACAGCTATGTCACGGAGTGGGACTGCGGAACCTGGTGTGTTGCTGGCGAGGATGACGACATGCTGCCCTGGGAGATC
The DNA here is from genome assembly GCF_056110345.1 of Pseudomonas sp. TZ252. Taxonomy (NCBI): domain Bacteria; kingdom Pseudomonadati; phylum Pseudomonadota; class Gammaproteobacteria; order Pseudomonadales; family Pseudomonadaceae; genus Pseudomonas; species Pseudomonas sp. TZ252. The sequence continues at coordinate 2,605,065 of NZ_CM148566.1, forward strand.
GTGTCGGCCACGGTAGTGCACGAGCCAGTGGAACAAGCATTGTTTCTGGGCGCTCGGGGCCAGGTATTCTGCATGGGCTCCGGCGACATCCATGAAGAGCAGTTGCCCGACGGCGACGATGCCATCGGTGGCCGGGGCAATATGCGCGGCGTTGCCTGTATCGACGGGGTGGCCTATGCCTGCGGGATGGATCGACAGGTCTACCGGCGCTTCGACGAGAACGACTGGCGTGCCATCGACAGCGGCGCTCGGCCTCCGGCAGGCAGCGAAGCGGTGGTCGGATTCGAGGCCATCGGCGGCTTCGGTGCCAGGGAAATCTATGCCGTCGGCTGGGACGGGGAGATCTGGCAGTACGACGGCAAGCGCTGGCAGCCCCGGGAGAGCCCGACGAACTTGATCCTGACGGCGATCTGCTGCGCGGAAGATGGCTCGGTTTACGCCTGTGGACAGGCGGGAACGCTGCTGCGTGGACGCAACGACCACTGGGAGATCATCGCCCAGGACGATGTCGATGAAGACTTGTGGAGCCTCGCGTGGTTCGACGGCGCACTCTACGTGTCGAGCGCAACGGCGGTCTATACGCTGGTCGGTGGCCATCTCAAGGAGGTGGACTTCGGTGATGAGCAACCCCAACGCTGCTTCCACCTTAGCGCTGCCGACGGCGTGTTGTGGAGCATCGCCGCGAAAGACATCTTCAGCTTCGACGGCCAGCAATGGACGCGCATAGATTGAGCATCGCAGCGATCGTCGACCAGCACGCCGAGGAAGCCGCCTTCCTTGCCCTGCTCCGCGACTACGCCGTGCGTGCGCCCCATTACGACCTGGAGGAGCTCGCCGAGCTCGATCAGCGCATCGAGGCGCACCTGGACGGCTTGGCGATCGCCGGCCAGGCCGGCCATGACGCCCTGCTCGAGCAACTCGACGCGCACGCCCAGGGCGAGGCGTTCGCCCTCGCGGTGCTGGCCATGCAGGCAGGAGACGATGCGTTGATCGGACGGATGCGCGCCTGTCTTGCGGCGTCTCCGGAAGCCCGGCGCGGTTTCGCCGCAGCCCTCGGCTGGCTCGACTGGGACCAGGCGCGGCCCTGGGTGGAGCGCCTGCTGGCCTCGCCCGAGCCGCTGTTCCGCGCCATTGGCCTGGCCGCCTGCGGCATGCACCGGCATGACCCGGGGCCGGCGCTGCTGTCCGCCCTTGGCCACGCCGACCCGGCGGTGCTGGCGCGCGCCGCGCGCACCGCCGGCGAGCTGCGTCGGCGCGACCTGATGGCGAATATTCGCGCCTATCGCGCCCACGATGACCCGAGCCTGCGCTTCTGGGCCAACTGGGCCACCGCGCAGATGGGCGACGAGGAGGCGTTGGGGCCATTGCGTGCGTTCGCCGGGCAGCCCGGCCCGTTCCAGCTGCCGGCGACCATGGTGCTGCTCGCCTGGCAGCCGCGCGACACCAGCATGGCCTGGATTCGCCAACTGATGCAGGCGGCGGACACGCGGCGGATCGGCATCCAGGCCACCGGCCTGTTCGGCGATCCGGTGGCGGTGCCCTGGCTGATCCAGCAGATGCGCGACGAGAGTCTGGCGCGGGTCGCCGGCGAGGCCTTCAGCCTGATCACCGGCGCCGACCTGGCGCTGCTCGACCTGGAGCTGGAGGCCTTGCCCGACTACGATCCTGGCCCCAACGACGATCCCGACGACGAAGACGTCGCCCTCGACGACGATGAGAACCTCACCTGGCCGGACGCGGCACGGGTTACCGCCTGGTGGCGGGACCACGGCGCGCGCTTCGTCGCCGGGCGCGCCTACCTGCTCGGCGAACCTCTGGGCGAGGCGCACTGCCGCCAGGTCCTGCGCGACGGCCAGCAACGCCAGCGAATGGCTGCGGCGTGCCTGCTGGCGCGCTTCGTGCCGAACCTGCCGCTGTTCCCCACCGGTGCGCCGGTGCGCCGCCAACTGGACCTGTTCTGATAGCTGGCTGGCACCGGGCGGCCAGGTCATGGCCGCTGGCGCGGTGCGCCGGGTTTTCCCATTCGACGAATTTCCCTGCACGTAGCCAACCGGTTGACTGAAACCTTTCACCACTTATGCGGGGCGAATGGAAATGCCACTCGTTTGCCATGATAGCCTGTCGACATCCTCTGGAAATATCGTGAAAAAAGCTGACAACGTGCGAGATAGAGGGATTTTTTAATTTATGGTTAAGCTTCGGGCATTAGCGTTGAGCACCAGAAGTGACCGATCGGTCACGTAGGTCGCTCTGCGTTTGTTGTGCCTTTTTCCTATGGGGAAAGCGTCGGCAGACGTGGGAAAATTCAATCGATCCACTCATCGAGGTTCCGAACCATGCCAGACCGTATGCGGGGCGTTAAGTCCGATTCTCCAGAGCAGGAAAGCGCTGACGATGCATTGAAAAGGATTGTCGATGGATTCCAGCATTTCCGCCGGGAGGTCTTTCCCGAGCAGCAGGCGCTGTTCAAGAAGCTCGCCAATAGCCAGCGGCCGCGGGCGATGTTCATCACCTGCGCGGATTCGCGCATCGTTCCCGAGCTGATCACCCAGAGTTCCCCCGGCGACCTGTTCGTCACCCGCAACGTCGGCAACGTGGTGCCGCCCTACGGGCAGATGAACGGTGGCGTCTCCACCGCCATCGAATACGCTGTGCTGGCGCTGGGCGTGCACCACATCATCGTCTGCGGCCACTCCGACTGCGGGGCGATGCGCGCCGTGCTCGACCCGCAGACCCTGGAACGCATGCCGACGGTCAAGGCCTGGCTGCGGCACGCCGAGGTGGCACGCACGGTGGTGGCGGACAACTGCGACTGCGGCGCCAGCCACGACACCCTCGGGGTGCTCACCGAAGAGAACGTGGTGGCCCAGCTCGATCACCTGCGCACCCACCCCTCGGTGGCCTCGCGCCTGGCCAGCGGGCAACTGTTCATCCACGGCTGGGTGTACGACATCGAGAGTGCGCAGATCCGCGCCTACGACGCCAAGCAGGGTCGCTTCCTGCCCCTCGACGGCGAGCATCCGGTGCCGATGGCCACGCCCGCGCCGCGCTACCTGAACTCGTGATAGCGGCGGCCGTGTGGGCCGCCGGATAACAACAGCGTTTTCGCGTCACCTTTCGCCGTTCCTGCCATGGACGACCTCTGGGAAGCCCCGTTCCGGGGCTGAACGGGTCGCTATTACAAGAAAAAACACACTGCGCACACACAACCGGCGCCGGGCCTGGTCCTGGCGTCGCTCCCTCGTCGTGGAAAAAATTCGCAGGAGAACTGTGCCATGCATGTTTCAAAGGTGTTTCCGTCCCTCCGGGACACGTTGCCGCGGGACCTGATGGCCTCCGTGGTGGTGTTCCTCGTCGCCCTGCCGCTGTGCATGGGCATCGCCATCGCCTCCGGGATGCCGCCGGCCAAGGGCCTGCTCACCGGCATCGTCGGTGGCCTGGTGGTCGGCTTCCTGGCCGGCTCGCCGCTACAGGTCAGCGGCCCGGCGGCCGGCCTCGCGGTGCTGGTCTTCGAACTGGTGCGTACCTACGGGGTGGCCATGCTCGGGCCGATCCTGCTGTTCGCCGGCGCCATCCAGCTGCTCGCCGGGCGGCTGCGCCTGGGCTGCTGGTTCCGGGTCACCTCGCCGGCGGTGGTATACGGGATGCTCGCCGGCATCGGCATCCTCATCGTCCTTTCGCAATTGCACGTGATGCTCGACCTGGCGCCCAAGGCGTCCGGCCTCGACAACCTGCTGGCATTCCCCCAGGCGGCGTTCGCCGCGCTCGGTTCGCTGGGCATGGACAGCGGCCTCGACGCGGCGCTGCTCGGGCTGGGCACCATCGCGGTGATGTGGGGCTGGGACAAGCTGCGTCCGCAACGCCTGCGCTTCCTACCCGGTGCGCTGCTCGGCGTGAGCCTGGCGACCCTGGCCAGCCTCTGGCTGGCGCTGGACGTGCGGCGGGTCGAGGTACCGGCCAACCTCGGCGAGGCCATCGACTGGCTACGCCCGGCCGACCTGCTGGCCCTGGCCGATCCCTCCCTGCTGCTGGCGGCGGTGGTGGTGGCCTTCATCGCCAGTGCGGAGACCCTGCTCTCGGCGGCGGCGGTGGATCGCCTGCACGACGGCCCGCGCTCGGACATGGATCGCGAGTTGTCCGCCCAGGGTGTCGGCAACATGCTCTGCGGCCTGCTCGGCGCGCTGCCGATGACCGGGGTGATCGTACGCAGCTCGGCCAACGTCAATGCCGGTGCGCGAACCCGCGCCTCGGCGATCTTTCACGGCCTCTGGTTGCTCGCCTTCGTCCTCCTGCTCGGCAGCCTGCTGCGGCAGATTCCGGTGGCGAGCCTGGCCGGGGTGCTGGTCTATACCGGGGTCAAGCTGGTCGATTTCAAGGCCCTCGGCAACCTCTCTCGCTACGGCCGGATGCCGATGCTGGTGTACGCGGCCACCGCCCTGGCCATCGTCTTCACCGACCTGCTGACCGGCGTGCTGGTGGGCTTCGCCCTGACCCTGCTGAAGCTGGTGCTGAAGGCGGCGCGGCTGAAGATCGCCCTGCGCTACACCGGCGAGCATGAAGCCGAGCTGCGCCTGAGCGGCGCCGCGACTTTCCTCAAGGTGCCGGCGCTGTCGCGGGTGCTCGACGAGGTCAAGCCGGGGACCACCCTGCACGTACCGATGGATAACCTCAGCTATGTCGACCATGCCTGCATGGAGCTGCTCGAGGACTGGGGGCGGATGGCACCGGTGCAGGGCTCGCGCCTGGTGATCGAACCGCGCGCCTTGAAGCGTCGCCTGGAAGGGCGCCTGCGCGGCAGCGTCGGGTTGGGCGGCGCGCGCAATGGCGGGGCGGTCAGCCCAGGCTGAGTTCCACCCCGAGCTGCTTCGACAGGCACGGCCACTGCTGCCAGGCGGCGACCACCCGCGGGTTCTTCAGGTTCTCGCGGTAGGCGCGGGCCGAGTCGGCGTCGAAGGTGGTGGCGTCGAGCATGTTCTCCACCGCATGGTGGACGGCTTCGTCCAGCCGGTTGGCGAACGGCTCGCCGATCAACTGGTGGGCCACCAGGTTGGCCACGGTGGTGTCCAGCGGGATCAGCGCCTGGCCGAAGTGGGCGATGTAGCGGTCGTTCACTTCTTCCACCAGGCGGTGCGCCAGGTAGGCCTCATCGAGCAGGGCGTCGAGGCCGTCGTGGCCGGCGAGCAACGCCGGCGGGGTGAGGAAGAACTGCTCGGCGACCTTCAGCACCGGCTTGATCCGTTCCTCGATGCCGGCTTCGCGGGCCACGCTGTTGGCGGCGTCGAGCAGGTCCGGTACCTGTTCGACGTAGGCGTGGACGAAGCGGGTGAGTATGTCTTCCGTGTTCTCGCCTTGCGGCTGGATGGTGCGATGCAGGCGGGGCAGGCAGCTGGCTATCAGATCAGCCAGGTGACCGTGGCGGGCTTCGCTGAGGTGCGCCTGCTGGATGAGTTCACGGAGGGCAGCGGTGTTCATGGGGTCTCCCATACAACGGGGATGGTGAAGAAGAGGAGAAACATAGCCGGCGGCGCGCGCCGGCTAAGACGCGATTGTCATAATCGCTTCGTGGTTATGCGAGGATGATATATCAGGCGGCCACCATTCGCCTGCAAAGCCACGCCGCTCGCGGCTTTTAGAGAAGAATCGGCACTTTCCAGCGACGTTTTTACGCTGCGTTGTTATGTCGCAGCCGCTGTCTATACTCCCACTCGAATGCTGAACCTGATGAACCCGGCCTGCCTTGCTGTGTGCCGAGGTGCGACGGTCAAAGTTCGTTGTCTTGGCGGTCCACCCCTTGGCCGTTGGCGTCTGCCGGCGGGATAAAAACAACGATAAGGGGAACCCGAATGCTGCGACATCCACGAGTCTGGATGGGCTTCCTTTTGCTCTCGGCGATCAGCCAGGCGAATGCCGCCTGGACGGTCAACATGGCCCCGGGCGCTACCGAGGTGAGCCGGTCCGTCTTCGACCTGCACATGACCATCTTCTGGATCTGCGTGGTGATCGGCGTGCTGGTCTTCGGCGCGATGTTCTGGTCGATGATCGTCCACCGCCGCTCCACCGGCCAGCAGCCGGCGCATTTCCACGAGAGCACCACGGTGGAAATCCTCTGGACGGTGGTGCCGTTCGTGATCCTGGTGGTGATGGCGGTGCCCGCCACCCGCACCCTGATCCACATCTACGACACTTCCGAGCCGGAGCTGGACGTGCAGGTCACCGGCTACCAGTGGAAGTGGCAGTACAAGTACCTGGGCCAGGACGTCGAGTACTTCAGCAACCTGGCCACCCCGCAGGACCAGATCCACAACCGGCAGGCGAAGGACGAGCATTACCTGCTGGAGGTGGACGAGCCGCTGGTGCTGCCGGTGGGCACCAAGGTGCGCTTCCTGATCACCTCCAGCGACGTGATCCATTCCTGGTGGGTGCCGGCCTTCGCGGTCAAGCGCGACGCCATCCCCGGCTTCGTCAACGAGGCCTGGACCAAGGTCGACGAGCCCGGCATCTACCGCGGCCAGTGCGCCGAGCTGTGCGGCAAGGACCACGGCTTCATGCCGATCGTGGTCGACGTCAAGCCCAAGGCCGAGTTCGACCAGTGGCTGGCCAAGCGCAAGGAAGAGGCGGCGAAAGTCAAGGAACTGACCAGCAAGGAGTGGACCAAGGAAGAACTGGTCGCGCGCGGCGACAAGGTCTACCACACCATCTGCGCCGCCTGCCACCAGGCCGAAGGCCAGGGCATGCCGCCGATGTTCCCGGCGCTGAAGGGCTCGAAGATCGTCACCGGGCCCAAGGAGCACCACCTGGAAGTGGTCTTCAACGGCGTGCCCGGCACCGCCATGGCGGCCTTCGGCAAGCAGCTCAACGAGGTCGACCTGGCCGCGGTGATCACCTACGAGCGCAACGCCTGGGGCAACGACGATGGCGACATGGTCACCCCGAAAGACGTCGTCGCCTACAAGCAGAAACAACAATAGGAGACCGCCATGAGTGCTGTGATCGATACGCCCGACCACCATGCCGGCGACCACCACCACGGACCGGCCAAGGGCCTGATGCGCTGGGTGCTGACGACCAACCACAAGGACATCGGCACCCTCTACCTGTGGTTCAGCTTCATGATGTTCCTGCTCGGCGGCTCGATGGCCATGGTGATCCGCGCCGAGCTGTTCCAGCCCGGCCTGCAGATCGTCGAGCCGGCGTTCTTCAACCAGATGACCACCATGCACGGCCTGATCATGGTCTTCGGCGCGGTGATGCCGGCCTTCGTCGGCCTGGCCAACTGGATGATCCCGCTGATGATCGGCGCGCCGGACATGGCCCTGCCGCGGATGAACAACTTCAGCTTCTGGCTGCTGCCGGCGGCCTTCGGCCTGCTGGTCAGCACCCTGTTCATGCCCGGCGGCGGTCCCAACTTCGGCTGGACCTTCTACGCGCCGCTGTCGACCACCTTCGCCCCGCACAGCGTGACCTTCTTCATCTTCGCCATCCACCTGGCCGGGATCAGCTCGATCATGGGCGCGATCAACGTGATCGCCACCATCCTCAACCTGCGCGCCCCGGGCATGACCCTGATGAAGATGCCGCTGTTCGTCTGGACCTGGCTGATCACCGCGTTCCTGTTGATCGCGGTGATGCCGGTGCTGGCCGGCGTGGTGACCATGATGCTGATGGACATCCACTTCGGCACCAGCTTCTTCAGCGCCGCCGGCGGCGGCGACCCGGTGCTGTTCCAGCACGTGTTCTGGTTCTTCGGCCACCCCGAGGTGTACATCATGATCCTGCCCGCCTTCGGTGCGGTCAGTGCGATCATCCCGACCTTCGCGCGCAAGCCGCTGTTCGGCTACACCTCGATGGTCTACGCCACCGCCAGCATCGCCTTCCTCTCCTTCGTGGTCTGGGCGCACCACATGTTCGTGGTCGGCATCCCGGTCACCGGCGAGCTGTTCTTCATGTACGCCACCATGCTGATCGCGGTGCCCACCGGGGTGAAGGTGTTCAACTGGGTGACCACCATGTGGGAGGGTTCGCTGACCTTCGAGACGCCGATGCTGTTCGCCGTGGCCTTCGTCATCCTGTTCACCATCGGCGGCTTCTCCGGACTGATGCTGGCGATCGCCCCGGCGGACTTCCAATACCACGACACCTACTTCGTGGTCGCCCACTTCCACTACGTGCTGGTGCCCGGCGCGATCTTCGGCATCTTCGCCTCGGCCTACTACTGGCTGCCGAAGTGGACCGGCCACATGTACGACGAGACCCTCGGCAAGCTGCACTTCTGGATGAGCTTCATCGGCATGAACCTGGCGTTCTTCCCGATGCACTTCGTCGGCCTCGCCGGCATGCCGCGACGGATCCCCGACTACAACCTGCAGTTCGCCGACTTCAACATGGTTTCGTCGATCGGCGCCTTCATGTTCGGCACCACCCAGCTGCTGTTCCTGTTCATCGTCATCAAGTGCATCCGCGGCGGCAAGCCGGCCCCTGCCAAGCCCTGGGACGGCGCCGAGGGCCTGGAGTGGAGCATCCCTTCGCCGGCGCCCTACCACACCTTCAGCACCCCGCCCGAGGTCAAGTGAGGAGCGCGCCATGAGCGATGCCAAGGTCGATACCCGCCGCCTGGTCGGCCGCCTGCTGCTGGTGACCGTGCTGATGTTCGCCTTCGGCTTCGCCCTGGTGCCGCTCTACGACGTGATGTGCCGCGCCCTGGGGATCAACGGCAAGACCGCCGGCAGCGCCTACAGCGGCGAACAGCAGGTGGATGTCGGGCGCGAGGTGAAGGTGCAGTTCATGACCTCGAACAATATCGACATGGTCTGGGAGTTCCGCTCCGCCGGCGACCAGTTGGTGGTGCATCCCGGCGCGGTGAACCAGATGGTGTTCTACGCGCGCAACCCGAGCGACAAGCCAATGACCGCGCAGGCCATCCCGAGCATCGCCCCGGCCGAGGCCGCCGCCTACTTCCACAAGACCGAATGCTTCTGTTTCACCCAGCAGGTGCTGCAACCCGGCGAGAGCATCGAGATGCCGGTGCGCTTCATCGTCGACCGCGATCTGCCCAAGGATGTGCGGCACGTGACGCTGGCCTACACCCTCTTCGATATCACTGCGCGGAAGCCGCCCGTACCGGTTGCGGGACGATAAGGAGAACAACATGGCAAGCCACGAACACTATTACGTCCCCGCCCAGAGCAAGTGGCCGATCATCGCCAGCATCGGCCTGCTGGTGACGGTGTTCGGCCTGGGTACCTGGTTCAACGACCTCACCGCCGGCCACAAGGAATCCCATGGCCCGTGGATCTTCTTCGTCGGCGGGCTGATCATCGCCTACATGCTGTTCGGCTGGTTCGGCAACGTCATCCGCGAGAGTCGCGCCGGACTCTACAGCGCGCAGATGGACCGCTCGTTCCGCTGGGGCATGAGCTGGTTCATCTTCTCCGAGGTGATGTTCTTCGCCGCCTTCTTCGGCGCGCTGTTCTACGTCCGCCACTTCGCCGGTCCCTGGCTCGGCGGCGAGGGTGCCAAGGGCGTGGCGCACATGCTCTGGCCGAACTTCCAGTACAGCTGGCCGCTGCTGCAGACCCCGGACCCGAAGCTGTTCCCGCCGCCGAGCGCGGTGATCGAGCCGTGGAAGCTGCCGCTGATCAACACCATCCTGCTGGTCACCTCCAGCTTCACCGTGACCTTCGCCCACCACGCCCTGAAGAAGAACAAGCGCGGCCCGCTCAAGGCCTGGCTGGCGTTGACCGTGCTGCTGGGGATCGCCTTCCTGATCCTGCAGGCCGAGGAGTACGTGCACGCCTACAACGAGCTGGGCCTGACCCTCGGCGCCGGTATCTACGGCTCGACCTTCTTCATGCTCACCGGCTTCCACGGCGCCCACGTGACCCTCGGCGCGCTGATCCTCAGCATCATGCTGATCCGCATCCTGCGCGGTCACTTCGATGCCGAGCACCACTTCGGCTTCGAGGCCGCCAGTTGGTACTGGCACTTCGTCGATGTGGTCTGGATCGGCCTGTTCATCTTCGTCTACGTGATCTGACCGCCACCGGGGGAATCAGAAATGCCAGGGCGCGTGGCTGTTCAGCTCGCCGCTGTAGAAGCCCCAGGCGACCAGCGCCAGGGTCGCCGCGGCGAGCACCACGCGGACGGTCAGCGAATTGACCACGCGGGAACCATGGCCCTGGTCCTTGACCAGGAAGAACAGGCCGCTGAACAGGCTCACCAGGGTAGCCAGCAGTAGCAGGACGATCGCCACTTTCAACATGGTGGGACTCCGGCGATGGGGGGATTCATGCAGTATAGCCAGCGCCTCGGGGAGGCCGGACGCAATGACAGACGCAGCATGCGTGGCGCGTTCCGCCCCGGCCTGCTGCCGACCCTGGTGGTCCTCGGCCTGCTGCCGGTGCTGCTCTGGCTGGGCACCTGGCAGTTGCAGCGGGCCGACGAGAAGCGCGCCCTGCTGGCCAGCTACGAGGCCCGGCGCGGCGCCGAGCCGGTGTCGCCCGGACAGCTAGAGGGGCTGCGCGACCCGGCGTACGTCCGCGTGCGCCTGCACGGCCGCTTCGACGAGCGGCATACGCTGCTGCTGGATAACCGGCTGCGCAACGGGCAGGCCGGGGTCGAGGTGCTGCAACCCTTCTACGACCAGGCCAGCGGCCTCTGGCTGCTGGTCAACCGCGGCTGGGTCGCATGGACTGACCGACGCTCGCCGCCGGCGCTGGAAACCCCCGACCGCGTCCTCCTGCTCGATGCCTTGACCTACCTGCCGCCACCCGGCGGCCTGCACCTGGCCGACGCGCCGGCCGGCGGCTGGCCGCGCCTGGTGACCCAGCTCGACATCCCGGCGCTGTGGCAGGCCTTCGGTCGCGCCGGGCTGCCCTGGGAAATCCGCCTGGAACCGGGCGACGCCAGCTTCGACACCGACTGGCCCCTGGTCTCGATGCCGCCGGAGCGGCACACCGGCTACGCCGTGCAGTGGTTCGCCCTGGCGACGGCCCTGCTCGCCCTCTACCTCTACCTCGGTGTGCGCCGCGCACGGGAGAAAAACCATGAGTCTCGCGATTCCGATGCCTGAACGTCCGCGCCGCGCCCGTGGCCGCCTGCAACTGCTGGCGATCATCGGCTTGGTGGTGGGGCCGATGCTGCTCGCCAGCGCCATGTACAAATGGAATTTCTGGGTTCCGCAGGGGCGCAGCTACAGCGGCGCGCTGATCGGCAATGGCCAGACCCCCGCCGACCTCGGCGTGCAGGGACGCAGCCAGGGCGAGCAGTGGCAACTGCTGGTGACCGCGCCGAGTACTTGCGGCGAGGACTGCCAGCAACTGGTCTACCTGGCCCGCCAGGTCAACATCGCCCTCGGCCGCGAAGCCTCGCGCGCCGGCCACGCCCTGGCCGCCAGTGGCGAGCTGCCGGCGGACTTCGCCAACCTGGTGAGGCAGGACTACCCGCGCCTGCAGCGCTACGGCCTGGACCCGGCCCTGTACGACAAGGCCGGCGGCGGCGAGCGGCCGCTGCTGTGGGTGGTCGACCCGCACGGCAACCTGGTGCTGCGCTACGACGCCAAGGCCAACGGCAAGAAGCTGCTGAAGGACGTGCAACTGCTGCTCAAGCTCTCGCATATCGGTTGATCGGCGTGGCCGGCGCGGTTCCCGGCCCGATGAGGACAGAACGACAAGAAAAAGGGGCCCGCGAATGACAGGCGCAACCCGCAAACCCGGTTTCACCGTCGCCGTGCTGGCGACCCTGCTGGCCGCCGTGGTGGTCCTGCTCGGCGCTTATACCCGGCTGACCCACGCCGGCCTCGGCTGTCCGGACTGGCCAGGCTGCTACGGTTTCGTCCACGTGCCGCTGAGCGAGGCGCAACTGGCCCACGCCGAACTGCACTTCCCCGACGCCCCGGTGGAGGCACAGAAGGGCTGGAATGAGATGATCCACCGCTATTTCGCCGGCGCCCTCGGCCTGCTCATCCTTGGCCTGGCGTTGCATGCGCTGGTCCGCCGCGGGCGCGACGGCCAACCGCTGAAGCTGCCGCTGCTGCTGCTCGCGGTGGTGATCGCGCAGGCCGCCTTCGGCATGTGGACGGTGACCCTCAAGCTCTGGCCGCAGGTGGTCACCGCCCATCTGCTCGGCGGCTTCACCACCCTGGCGCTGCTCTTTCTCCTCGCCCTGCGCCTCTCCGGACGCTTCGCGGCGCGGCGCTACCCGGCGGCGACCCGCGGACTGGCGGGGCTGGCCCTGCTCCTGGTGATCGGCCAGATCACCCTCGGCGGCTGGGTCAGCAGCAACTATGCGGCGGTGGCCTGCATCGACCTGCCCACCTGCCATGGCGAGTGGTGGCCGCGGATGGACTTCGCCAACGGCTTCCACCTGACCCAGCACATCGGCCCCAACTACCTCGGCGGCCAGCTCGACAGCGACGCGCGCACGGCGATCCACATGACCCACCGGATCGGAGCGCTGTGCGTGACCCTGGTCCTCCTGCTGCTCGCCTGGCGCCTGCAGCGCAGCGGCCTGGTCTGGCCGACCGCGCTGATGCTGCTCGGCCTGTCGCTGCAGATCGGCCTGGGCATCAGCAACGTGCTGCTGCACCTGCCGCTGCCGGTGGCGGTGGCGCACAACGGCGGTGGCGCCCTGCTGCTGCTCAGCCTGGTGCTGGTCAACTATCGCCTGCGCGCGCCGGCCAGCGTCCGCGCGCCGGCACCGTCGCCGCAGCGCGTGCGCCGCACGCTGCCGCCGGCGCAAGGTTCGCGGCTGAAGGCCGCCTGACAGACAGAAGGATGGAGGTAAGGATATGGCCACCGTCATCGATCGCCACAGCCAGCCGACCTGGCGCGACTTCCTCGAACTGACCAAGCCCAAGGTCGTGGTGCTGATGCTGATCACCTCGCTGATCGGCATGCTGCTCGCCACCAAGGCGCCGCTGGATGGCTTCGTGCCCTGGCAGGTGCTGATCTTCGGCAACCTCGGCATCGGCCTTTGTGCCGGCGCGGCGGCGGCGGTCAACCATGTGGTGGACCGGCGCATCGACTCGATCATGGCGCGGACCCACAAGCGGCCGCTGGCCGAGGGTCGGGTGTCGCCGAGCATGGCGCTGGGCTTCGCGCTGCTCCTGGCGCTGGCCGGGATGGCCGTGCTGCTGGCCTTCACCAACCCGCTGACGGCCTGGCTGACCCTCGCCTCGCTGCTCGGCTACGCGGCGCTCTACACCGGCTTCCTGAAGCGCGCCACGCCGCAGAACATCGTCATCGGCGGGCTCGCCGGGGCGGCGCCGCCGCTGCTCGGCTGGGTCGCCATCACCGGCCACCTGAGCGCCGAGCCGCTGTTGCTGGTATTGATCATCTTCGCCTGGACCCCACCGCACTTCTGGGCGCTATGCATCCACCGCAAGGACGAATACGCCAAGGCCGACATCCCGATGCTGCCGGTGACCCACGGCGAGCGCTACACCAAGCTGCACATCCTGCTCTATACCCTGGTGCTGTTCGCGGTGAGCCTGATGCCGTTCGTCATCCACATGAGTGGGCTGGTCTACCTGCTCTGCGCCCTGGCCCTGGGCGCGCGCTTCCTCGACTGGGCCTGGGCGCTCTACTGTGACAGCCGGCCACATGCGGCGATAAAGACCTTCAAGTACTCTATCGTCTACCTGTTCCTGCTGTTCATGGCGCTGCTGGTGGACCACTATCTGCCGCTGAAGCTGCTTCTCTGATCCCACTCTAGAGCCTTGCCCACCCATGACTCGAGTCAACAAGACCGTCCTCGTCCTCGTCGCCCTGGTCGCCCTGGTCCTCGGCCTCACCGTGCACAAGGTGCTCACCGCCCAGCGCCAGGCCGATCCCACCGTGCTGCTCGACGCCGGCATCGTGATCCTGCCGCAGACGCGCAAGGTGCCGGCGCTGGAGTTCACCAACCAGGACGGCCAGGCGGTCAGCACTGCCAGTCTCAAGGGTCGCTGGCACCTGCTGTTCTTCGGCTACACCTTCTGCCCCGATGTCTGCCCGACCACCCTCGCCCAGCTCCGCGAATTGCAGGGCAAGCTGCCGCAGGAGGTGCGCGACGACCTGCAGGTGGTATTCGTCAGCGTCGATCCGAACCGCGACACGCCGCAGCAGATCAAGCAATACCTGGGCTACTTCAACGCCGGCTTCCAGGGGCTCACCGGCACTCCGGAGAACATCCAGAAGCTGGCCAACGCCATGAGCATCCCCTACATCCCCGCCGACACCAGCAAGCCCAACTACACCGTCGACCACAGCGGCAACCTGGTGATCATCGGCCCGGACGGCGAGCAGCACGGCTTCATCCGCGCGCCGCTGAACAACGCCAAGCTGGAAGCCCAACTGCCCGGCGTGCTCAAGCCGCAGGCCTGATTCCCTTTCCTTCCTCCACCGTCCGCGGCGTTCCGGGCCTCAGGCCCGGCGCATGCCGATGTGCGGGATGTCGTCTTCCAGGTAGACCTCGGTGACCGCGACGAAGCCATAGCGGCCGTAGTAGGCCTGCAGGTGGGCCTGGGCCGAGAGGTACACCGGGGTATCCAGCCAGAGGCGCTCCGCCGCCTGCAGCGCGCGTTCCATCAACTGGTGACCAAGCCCCTGGCCGCGCGCGGCCGAGGAACTGACCACCCGGCCGATCACCACCTGGCCCTCGTGGCGAACCGGGTCCAGCAGGCGCAGGTAGGCGAGCAACTGGCCGTCGCGCCAGGCCATCAGGTGATGGGTATCGCCGACCAGGTCGAGGCCGTCGACTTCCTGGTAGGGGCATTTCTGTTCCACCACGAAGACCTCGGTGCGCAATTGCAGCAGCGCGTAGAGTTCCTTCAGGGTGAGGTCGGCGTGGTGCTTGCAGGTCCAGTCGAGCGACATGGTCGGGATTCCGGGACAGGAGACAGGAACGCGGTTATGCCATGGGCGGCGGGCCGCTGGAAAGGCGTGGCCGGTCGGTTTCGTTTCAGAACCCACGCGACTATCCTTTGCCGAACGGCTGGAGGTGTCTCATGCGTTGGGAAGAACTGAGCGAACAACCCTGTTCGCTGGCGCGGGTGCTGGCGATCCTCGGCGATCGCTGGACCCTGCTGGTATTGCGCGACTGCTTTCTCGGCGTGCGCCGTTTCGACGACTTCGAGCGCAGCCTCGGCGTGACCCGTCACGTCCTCGCCGACCGCCTCAAGCGCCTTGTCGAAGCGGAGATACTGGCCAAGGTGCCCTACCAGGAAAGGCCGCTGCGCGAGGAATACCGGCTTACCGAGAAAGGGATGGAACTGTACCCGGCCATCCTTTCCCTGGTGAACTGGGGCGACCGCCACCTCGCCGGCGTCGAGGGGCCGCCACTCGAGCATGTGCACAAGCATTGCGGCCAGCACATGCATGGCGTGCTGGTCTGTTCCGAATGCGGTGAGCCGCTGCACGCGCGGGACGTGACGGTACGCGAGGGGCTGTTCTGGAAGGGGCGCCTGCTGCGGCGCGGCTGAGCGTTCCAGGCCTGGCCGCCGACGCGAATCGGCGGATAAACGCCGATGGCGTTACGGCAGGAAGGACGCTGTCGTACCAGGCTCCGCCGACCGGTCCCCTCTCTTCAGGGAGAGGACGTGCCGGGCAGGCCGGGACAGGCAGAGTAATTGGTGCGCGGATATCACTCGAGCCCTTGCCAGTTGACAAGTTCCTT
This sequence comes from Pseudomonas sp. TZ252, assembly GCF_056110345.1. Taxonomy (NCBI): domain Bacteria; kingdom Pseudomonadati; phylum Pseudomonadota; class Gammaproteobacteria; order Pseudomonadales; family Pseudomonadaceae; genus Pseudomonas; species Pseudomonas sp. TZ252. The sequence goes on from NZ_CM148566.1 coordinate 2,620,716, forward strand.
TTAAGAACTAACTATCGTCTCTATTGGGTTCTAAAAAAGAACTAACAAGAGAGGCCTCTGCAATGACCCAGCGCAAAGCGGTTCTGGTAATGGGCGCCGGCGACGCCACCGGTGGCGCCATCGCCCGGCGGTTCGCCCGCGAGGGCTACGTGGCGTGCGTCGCCCGGCGCAACGCGGAGAAGCTGGAGCCGCTGGTGCAGGCCATCCGCGACCAAGGCGGCGAGGCCCTGGCCTGCGGCTGCGACGCACGCCAGGAGCAGCAGGTGATCGACCTCTTCGCCCGCATCGAGGGTGAGGTCGGTGCGCTGGAGGCGGTGATCTTCAACGTCGGCGCCAACGTCTGGTTCCCGATCACCGAAACCACCGAACGGGTCTATCGCAAGGTCTGGGAGATGGCCGCCTTCGGCGGCTTCCTCACCGGCCGCGAGGCGGCGCGGGTGATGCTGCCGCGGCAGCGCGGAACGATCATCTTCACTGGCGCCACCGCCTCGTTGCGCGGCCGCGCGCATTTCGCCGCGTTCTCCGGCGCCAAGTTCGCCCTGCGTGCCCTGGCCCAAAGCATGGCGCGCGAGCTGGGGCCGAAGGGCATCCACGTCGCCCACCCGATCATCGACGGCGCCATCGACACCGACTTCATCCGCGAAACCCTGCCCGAGCTGTACAAGCGCAAGGAGCAGGACGGCATCCTCGATCCCGAGCACATCGCCGAGACCTACTGGCAGATCCACTGCCAGCCGCGCGACTGCTGGGTGCACGAACTGGACCTGCGCCCCTGGATGGAAACCTTCTGATCCCCGCCACGGAAAGAGCCACGCATGAGCAAGCAAATCGAGTTCTTCTTCGACTTCGGCAGTCCCACCACCTACCTCGCCTGGACCCAACTGCCGCGCATCGCCGCCGCCCATGGCGCGAGCATCGCCTGGCGGCCGATGCTGCTGGGCGGCGTGTTCAAGGCCACCGGCAACCATTCGCCGATCGAGGTGCCGGCCAAGGGGCGCTACACCCTCCACGACCTGGCGCGCTATGCGAAACGCTACGGCGTGCCGCTGGCCTTCAACCCGGCCTTCCCGATCAACACCCTGACGCTGATGCGCGGCGCCCAGGGCTATCTCGGCGGCGAAGGGTTCCAGCCCTACCTGAAAGCGGTGTTCGAAGCGTTGTGGGTACGACAGCAGAACCTCGGCAAGCCCGAGGTGGTCGCCCAGGTGCTGGCGGAGGCTGGGTTCGATCCGGATGAGTTCCTCCGCCTGGTTGGCGACGAGCAGGTCAAGGAGGGGCTCAAGGCGACCACCGAAGAGGCGGTGCGGCGCGGCGTCTTCGGCGCGCCCAGCTTCTTCGTCGGCGACCAGTTGTTCTTCGGCCAGGATCGCCTCGATTTCGTCGCCGAGGCCCTCGCCGGCTGACCTCCCCTTCCCCGCGGCGAGCCGCTCTGGCCCGCCGCCTTGCGCCATCCGAGCGCCCTCCTCCCGGCTGCGGCCCGCGCGTGCCGTGGTTCCTGGCCATTCGTCGCGCCCGCCGATAGCGGCTTGTCAGGCTGACTTCTTTGCGTATAGGCTGAACTGGTCAGACCGGTAATACCACAATAAAAATGCGTTCATCGCCCGCCTCCGCGAGGCCCGATGGAAGCGCCGAATGGAGACTCCTGCGATGTTCATCAAGCGCTGTTCCCGCTCGATATTCCTGCAAGTCGTGATTGGCCTGGTGATAGGCGTGATCTGCGGGGTCGGCATTCCCGACCTGGCCGTGCAGATGAAGCCGCTGGGCGATGGCTTCATCAAGCTGATCAAGATGCTCATCGCACTGATCGTCTTCTGCGTGGTGGTCAACGGCATCTCCGGCGCCGGCGACCTGAAGAAGGTCGGCCGCATCGGCCTGAAGTCGGTGATCTACTTCGAAATCCTCACCACCATCGCCCTGGTCCTCGGCCTGGTGGTCGCCTACAGCCTGGGCCTGGGCAGCGGCGCCAACATCCATCTCAACGAACTGCCCGCCGGCGACGTCGCCCTGTATACCGGGCGCACCCAGGAGATCCACGGCCCCGTGGCATTCCTCATGGGCCTGATCCCGACCTCTGTGTTCAGCGCCTTCGCCGAGAACGACATCCTCCAGGTCCTGCTGTTCTCCGTGCTGTTCGGCAGCGCCCTGAACCTGGTCGGCGAGCAGGCCAGCGGCGTGGCCCGCCTGATCAACGAATTCAGCCACATCGTGTTCCGCATCATGGGCATGATCGTGCGCCTGGCACCGCTCGGCGTGTTCGGCGCGGTGGCCTTCACCACCGCCCGCTACGGCGTCGACTCGCTCAGCCACCTGGGCGCGCTGGTGCTGGTGTTCTACGCCACCTGCCTGGTCTTCGTCATGGCGGTGCTCGGTAGCGTCCTGCGTCTCTCCGGGGTGCGCATGCTGCCGTTCCTGCGCTACTTCCGCGAAGAGCTGCTGATCGTGATGGGCACCGCCTCCTCCGACGCGGTGCTGCCGCAGGTGATGCGCAAGCTCGAGCACATGGGCATCCGCAGCTCCACGGTAGGCCTGGTGATTCCCACCGGCTACTCGTTCAACCTCGACGGATTCTCGATCTACCTGACCCTGGCGGTGGTGTTCATCGCCCACGTCACCGGCACGCCGCTGGCGATGACCGACCTGATCACCATCCTGCTGGTTTCGCTGGTCACCTCCAAGGGCGCCCACGGCATTCCCGGCTCGGCTCTGGTGATCCTCGCCGCCACCCTCACCGCGGTGCCGGCGATCCCGGTGGCCGGCCTGGTGCTGGTGCTTTCGGTGGACTGGTTCATGGGCATCGGCCGCGCGCTGACCAACCTGATCGGCAACTGCGTGGCCACCGTGACCATCGCCCGCTGGGAAAACGACATCGATATGCCGCGCGCGCAGGCCATACTCGACGGGCGCCTGGAGGCGCCGGCCAAGGCCGACGGCGAGCCGCTCAAGCGCAGCGCGGTGGCCGGGGAAGGCAAGCTGCATGGCTGACGCGCCGAGGCGCGTTGCACGTCCGATTGGCAAGTAAAGGGAGGCGACATGTTTTCTTCGTCCAAGCTGGTCAACGCGGTTGCCCAGCGCCTGCTCGACACCATCGAGCAGGGTCGCTGGGTCGCCGGCCAGATGTTGCCCGGCCAGCGCGAGCTGGCTGAGCAGATGGAAATCAGCCGGCCGAGCCTGCGCGAGGCGATCATGGTCCTGGAGACCCTGGGCGTGGTCCGTTCGCTGCCGGGCAAGGGCGTGATGGTCCTCGAACGCAGCGAACCGCTGCGCGAGGTCGCGGCGCCCGGCGAGGCGACCATGGAAGACGTCCTGCAACTGCGCTATGCGCTGGAGCCGTTCATCGTCGGCATCGTCGCGCAGAGCGCCGGGGCGGCGGAGATCAGCGAACTGCGGCTGTTGCTGCTGGACCTGCGCGAAGCGGTCGAGGATGGCGACCCGCAGGCTCTGGTTGAGGCCTACACGGCCTTCCACCGGCGCCTGGTGAAGCTCACCTCGAACCCGATCTTCCTCAGCGTTTCCGAACAGATCGGCAGCGCCCTGGAACGCAGCGACAACCTGGTGCGCCGCCAGCCGGAATACGCCGAGGAGATCCTCCAGGAACACGACGCCATCCTCCGTGCGATCCGCCAGCACGACAGCGAGCGGGCGAGCCAGGCGATGCGCCAGCACATCCTCAACGAAGGCGCGCGCCTGAACATCGACCTGCGCTTGCCGCAGGTCTGATCGCCCGCGCCAGGGTTCCAACCCGGGACCGTCGCGGCGCCCGGACGGCTTTCGTCCGCCGCCTGCGAAGGCCCACAAGCACGACTCGACAGGTGTGAACATGGTCGGATTCGAAGCACGTACCCAGCAGGGCGCCGCGCTGCGCCCCACCAGCCATTTCGTCTACGAAAGCATCTACACGGCAATCCTGGAAAAGCGCCTGGCGCCGGCCGCCAAGCTGAGCAAGGAAACCCTCGGGCAGATCTTCCGGGTCAGCAACGGCACCATCCAGCGTGCCCTCACCCGTCTCGCCGAGGACGGCGCGGTGGTGATGCCGCCGAAGGAGGTCGCCAGCGTCGCCCGCCCGGACGAGCGCCAGGCGCGGCAGGTGCTGGACGCGCGCCTGCTGGTGGAAAGCGAAGTGGTGCGGCAACTGCCCGCGGGGCTGGATCCCGCCGCCCTTGCCGAGCTACGGGCGCTGGTCGACGAGGAGCAGGCTTGCCTCGCGGCCCGCGACAGCGCCGGGCTGATCCGTCTCGCCGGGCGCTTCCACCTGCGCCTGGCCGAACTGACCGAGAATCCCTTGCTGCAGGGTTTCGTCCGTGGCCTGGTGGCACGCGCCTCGCTGGACATCGCGCTGAACAAGGGGGCGGTCTATACCGCCGAGGCCTGCGCCGCGCAGCGCGCCCTGCTCGATGCCCTGGAGGACGGCGACAGCGCGGCGGCGGCTGCGCTGATGGACGCTTACCTGCGAGGCCTGTTCGCCCGCATGCGCTTCCTGCCGCCACCCACCACCGACCTGCGCGAGGCATTCGGCATGAAGGCCCCTCGCGGGGAAAAACGCCGGAGGGCCTGACCTCCCCGGCCGCCGCCTACCAGATCTGGCAGGCGGTGGTGGCTGGTGGCCAGCCTATAGTGAAGCGGGTCAGGGATGGCGCCGTGCTGGTCGAAGTAGCCAAGGGTCCGTTGTGAGCGCCCGGTCCTGTCCGTGACGTCCTACAGGAAGCTGTGAACGCATGGTTAACGGAGATCGACATGGCATACGCAGAATGGATCGCAGTGAAGGTCGTGGTATCCAAATCCATCGGCACGGTGGGCATCCGCAACGCCACCTTGCAATGGGGCAAGTTCTACCGCTACACCAACAAGGACGACGAGATTTCCACCGAGGAAGTCAGCAGCATGAACGTGCAGGCCGGCAGCCCGCAATGGATCGCCTCCTGCGGACGGGAGAACGCTTCGTCCGGCACCCAGGGCAGCTTCGACTGCTACGACGGCAACACCAAGATGGGCACCTTCAGCTGGGATGACCCGTGGAAATCCGGCGCCACCAACACCTGGAGCTTCACGCCGGCATCGGCGGACTATGCCGGCATCACCAGCGGCGGCAACGCTACGGGCACGGACATCGGCGAGGTCACCCTGACCCTCGGCCGCTTCTCCTGACGGTACCTGGAGCTGGCCGGCAGTCCGTCGGTCAGCTCCAGCGCTCATCCCCGTCCGTGGCGAACGCTCGCCGCAGCGCCTCGATGGCGACCTTCACCTTGGCCGGCTGGGCCTCGCGCCGTGGCGTCACCGCATAGATGCCGAGCCCGGGAATCCTCCACTCCGGCAATAGCTGTTGCAGGCGCCCGTCGTTCAGCGCGTCGCGCACCTCCGGCAGCGGCTGGTAGGACACGCCGAGTCCGTCGAGGGTGAACTGACGCACCGCGAGCATCCCGTTGGCGGCCACCCGTGGCTCCAGGCGCAGTTTGCAGACTTCCCCGCCCGGCCCGCTGAGCGTCAGGTGGTTGAGGTGGTTCGAGGTGTTCAGGGAAATCCAGTCGACCTCGGTCAACTGCTCCGGACGGTTGATGGGCGCCCGTTGGCGCAAATAGGCCGGCGCCGCGCAGAGCACGCTGCTCCAATCGCCGAGGTGGCGCGCCACCAGGCTGGAGTCGGCGAGATTGCCGACGCGTATCGCCAGGTCGATGCGCTCGGCGACCAGATCGATGCGCTCGTCCTGGAAGAACAGCTGCAGGCGCAACTGGCGGTGGTTCTCCAGCAACGGTTTCAGCGCCTGGGTGATCAGCGTGCCGGAGAACCCCACCGGCGCCGCCAGGCGCAACTCACCCACCGGCGCATCGCGCCATTCGCCAAGCCGCCGCTCGGCTTCCTCGGCGATCGCCAGCATCTGCGCGCAACTGCGATAGAACGCCTCGCCGGCCTCGGTCAGGGTCAGCCGGCGGGTGGTGCGATGCAGCAAAGTGACCTGGGCGCGGCTCTCCAGCTTGCGGATCTGCTGGCTGACTGCCGAAGGGGTCATGCCCAGGCTCTGGGCCGCGGCTGCCATCGAGCCCTTGTCCACCACAGTGGCGAAGATCGCCATGCCTTTCAGCGAATCCATGCCGGTTCCTCCTTGCGGGAGACTGCGCCTGGGGAAAAATCACCGGAAAAAGCGCGAGAAAGCATGCCCAGCGGGCGAGGTCGTCGAGTTACGGAAAAATACGGACGCGTATGGGAGCGAAGCATGAGTCACCCAAAGAACTAATCAGGTCGCAGTGGTCGCATGTTGGTCGCTCTCATTGGTCAGGTCGAAAAATGTCCATTTTTTGTGAGTTATGGATGTTTTGTCCGAAGTAAGCTACTCAGTACAAGTCAAGGGAAATATTCATTTTGAAACATCTTGTAACCGTGTGACCACTTTCAGGGGGTAATTTCGACCCTGTCGATGCGCAAAATCTGGATTTCCTTGCCTTTAACCCGAAACGGGGCGCTGAACGGCCAGCGCTCCAGGGTCAGGGTGCGTACGCCTGGCACCTCGCTGGGCCGCCCTGCCCCCTGGTTGGCTACCTGCTGCAGCGGTTTCACCTGCTCGACGATGTCCTGAACGGCTTTCAGAGCTTTTTCCGGGCCGATCAGCACGACGTAATGGTCGTAGATGGCGTCCAGGTCGGCGGCCGCCTTGCGGGTCCACTTCAGGCTCATTGCAGCCCCCAGCGCTTCTCGATCTCGGTGTGTTCCAGCAGGCGACCGGCATTGGCATCGGCCAAGCCTTCATCGATGGCAGCGACCTGCCACTGCTGCCTTTCCAGGTACTGCGCGAGCGCCTGCCGCAGGTGGTAGGGGCGGTCGCGGTGGGTGGCGCGGGCCAGTTCGTCGAGGGCCGCGACCAGGGCGTCATCGGCGCGGAACGAGACTACGGTGCTCATTTTCTGATCAGCTTCGTTTTCGATGTATACGGTGTTTACAGTGAAAACGAATGTATACGAAAGCTTTCGGGCGAGCAATCGCCCGGCTGTTTCGTCCGTCGAAAAAACCTTTATCGATCAGTGGGTTGAATGAGGAGCCCGCCCCGAGCGGGGCGGGCGGAAGGGCGGCGTGGGATTACCAGGCCTGGTTGAAGTGGAAGCCCTGCCTGGGCGAGAAGCGGGTGTTGACGAGCTTGTAGCCTTCCTCGCCGCGTGGCTTGACCAGCGAGACCTGGCCGACCTGCGGTTGGGTGATCTGTTGCAGGGTGGTCAGGCTGGCCAGCTTGAGCACCTCGGGGTTCTTCGCCCAGTCCTTCACTTCGCGTGGCTTGACCTCGACGGTGACCAACCAGCCCTTTTCCACGGCCGGGCCGTAGTCGTCGGGCTTGGCGGGGTCCACCGAACGGACGCTGACGTCGAAGCCGCTGCTGTAGCAGAAGGCCTTCGACTCGGGCTTGTAGTCCTCGCGGCCGGCGGGCGTGAGGTCGTAGGAATCGCCGTCGCGGCGCAGCAGGCCGACGCCGACCAGCGCGTCGTAGACCGCGGCGTTGCCTTTCGCCGGGCCGGGGCCGGAGAAGCTGTCGGAGAGCGTCACCGGGAACGTCTTGAACAGGGTGGAGCTGGCGCAGGCGGGTTTGTCGAAGCCGCGCTCGGCGAGCAGGCGGGCGATCTCCTCGCTGGACGGAGCGGAGTCCGAGCAGGCGGCGAGGAACAGTGGGAGGGCGGCGACGAGGCCGCGCAGAACGCGTGTAGGCATGGGCATGTCCTTTGTCCATTGGCGCAGCCGGATCGGCTGCGCGGCGAATTCTAGCGGCTGTGGCACCATGGGCGCACATTCGACCCAAGGAGGAGAACCCATGCGCCTGCCTGCGAACCTCGGCCGCCTGCTGCCGGCCCTGTGCCTGGGCGTCCTGTTGAGCGCCTGCAGCACCTTCGGCCAGCGCGATCCGTTGCGTATCGACCTGGTCGGCCTGGAACCCCTGCCGGGGCAAGGCATGGAAATGCGCTTCATGGTCAAGCTGCGGGTACAGAACCCCAACGACGAGCCGATCGAATACAACGGCATCGCCCTCGACCTCGACGTCAACGGCCAGCCCCTGGCCAGCGGCGTCAGCGACCAGACCGGCGAGGTGCCGCGCTTCGGCGAGCGGGTGGTGAGCGTGCCGCTGACCGTCTCCGCCTTTTCCGCCTTCCGCCAGGCCTGGGGCCTGAGCAACAACGCTCCGACCCAGGGCATGCCCTACGTGGTGAAGGGCAAGCTCGCCGGAGGCCTGTTCGGCACCGTGCGCTTCAGCGAAAAGGGCACCCTCGACTTCTCCGGGCCGGCCGTCGGCGCGCCGAAGACCAAGGGGCTCTGAGGCGGTTCGGCAGGGGAGCGAGAAACCCTATATAATCTGCGGTTTTCGTCCCCCTGCTGAAGAGAGAATGCCGTGAGCACGCTGCCGCCCTGTCCCCAATGCAACTCCGAATACACCTACGAGGATGGTGCGCTGCTGGTCTGCCCGGAGTGCGCCCATGAATGGTCGCCGAACGAGGCCGCTACGGCGTCCGATGATGGCAAGGTGATCAAGGATTCGGTGGGCAACGTTCTCCAGGACGGCGATACCATCACCGTGATCAAGGACCTGAAAGTGAAAGGCTCCTCGCTGGTGGTGAAGGTCGGCACCAAGGTGAAGAACATCCGCCTGGTGGACGGCGACCACGACATCGATTGCAAGATCGACGGCATTGGCGCGATGAAGCTGAAATCGGAATTCGTCAGGAAGGTCTGACCTTGCCTGAAGAAGCCCGGCCATTGGCCGGGCTTTTCTTTGGAGGGCTGTCTGGGTTATTCCCCCGGTGGTGGACTCAGACCCGCGCCGTCTTCCCGGCGTAGTCCTCGCCGAGGCGCGGCTTGCGTCGCGCGTTGAGCAGCCCGAGGCAGACGGTGAAGATCGTCAGCAGAGCGGTGGCGAACACCTCGTGACGGTGCTCCGGCATGATCAGCATGATGCTCAGCGCGGCGACGATGAACAGGATCACCGCCCAGGTCAGCCAGGGATATAGCCACATGCGGAACTCGATGGGCTGGCCGCTGGCCTGCAATTGCTTGCGCATGCGCAACTGGGCCACGGCGATCACCAGGTACACCAGTAGCGCCACGGCGCCGGAGCTGGCGAGGAGGAAGGTGAAGACCTTCTCCGGTGCGAAGTAGTTGACGATGGTGGTGAGGAAGCCCACCGCGGTGCTGGCCAGCACCGCCGGGCGTGGTACGTGGGCGGTGTTGGTCAGCTTGAGCACGCTCGGGGCGTCGCCGCGCTTGGCCAGGGAGAAGACCATCCGCGACGAGGTGTAGATCGCCGAGTTCAGGCAACTGGCCACGGCGACCAGTACCACCAGGTCGACGATCAGCTTGGCGTGCGGGATGTCCAGCAGCTCCAGGGCGCGCTGGTAGGAGCCGACCTGGATCAGCAGCGGGTCGTTCCACGGCACGATGGAGATCACGATGAAGATCGACACCAGGTAGAACAGGCCGATCCGCCAGATCACCGAGTTGGTGGCGCGGGTGATCTGCTTCGCCGGGTCCTTGGACTCGGCGGCGGCGATGGTGACGATCTCGGTGCCCATGAAGCTGAACATGGTCGTCAGCAGGGCGCCGAGCACCGCGCCGTAGCCGTTCGGCACGAAGCCGCCGTGGCTCGCCATCAGGCTGGACAGGCCGCTGACCTCACGCTCCGGCAGGCCGCCGACGATGGCCACCGCGCCGAGCACGATGAAGGCGATGATGGCGATCACCTTGAGCAGCGCGAACCAGAACTCGAACTCGCCGTAGCGGGCCACGCTGAAGAGGTTGGTGACGGTGAGCAGGAAGGTCACCGCGAGGGCGAAGATCCAGGTGTCGATGGCCGGGAACCAGGCGTTGAGGATGGCCGCGGCGGCGATCGCTTCGAGTGGGATCACCAGCACCCAGAACCACCAGTAGAGCCAGCCGATGGTGAAACCGGCCCAGCGGCCGATGGAGCGGTCGGCGTAGGTGGAGAAGGAACCGGTATCGGGGGAGGCGACCGCCATTTCGCCGAGCATGCGCATGACCAGCACCACCAGGGTGCCGGCGATCAGGTAGGCGAGCAGGGCGGCCGGGCCGGCGGCGGCGATGGCATGGCCGGAGCCGACGAACAGGCCGGCGCCGATCACCCCGGCGATCGACAGCATGGTGACGTGGCGTTGTTTCAGGCCGGGCGCGAGCGAGGCGTTGCGCTTGTTCGGCAGTTGTGAAGCCAGTACGACTTTGGACATCGTTGAGACCCTTTAATTGTTCTTGGGCAAGGTCTGGGCCGCCTTGTGGGCGACGCCATGGGTGCGGCCGTGGGTGAGGTTTCACGGCGGTGGAACGTTGCGGACTCCTGATTGCAGAAAAAGAAAAAAGGCATGGTCGTTACCGACCATGCCTGTCGTCGTCAGCCTTCAGAGGCTGGGGAAGGCGAATTGCGAGGCCTCGTGGCTGGCCCGCTGCGGCCAGCGCTGGGTGATGGCCTTGCGCCGGGTGTAGAAGCGCACGCCGTCCGGGCCGTAGGCGTGGAGGTCGCCGAACAGCGAGCGCTTCCAGCCGCCGAAGCTGTGGTAGGCCACCGGCACCGGCAGCGGGACGTTGACGCCGACCATGCCGACCTCGATCTCGTCGCAGAACAGGCGTGCGGCCTCGCCGTCGCGGGTGAAGATGCAGGTGCCGTTGCCGTATTCGTGGTCGTTGATCAACTGCATGGCCTCTTCCAGGCTGTTGACGCGAACCACGCACAGCACCGGGCCGAAGATCTCTTCCTTGTAGATGGTCATTTCCGGGGTCACCCGGTCGAACAGGCTGCCGCCGAGGAAGAAGCCGTTCTCGTGGCCGGCGACCTGGTAGCCGCGGCCGTCCACCACCAGCTCCGCGCCCTGGGCCACGCCGCTGTCGATGTAGCCGGTGACCTTGGCCTGCGCGGCGGCAGTGACCAGCGGGCCCATGTCGAGGCCGCAGGAAGTGCCGGCGCCGATCTTCAGCGCCTTGATCTGCGGAACCAGCTTGGCGATCAGCGCGTCGGCCACCTGGTCGCCGACGCATACCGCCACCGAGATCGCCATGCAGCGCTCGCCGCAGGAGCCGTAGGCGGCACCCATCAACGCGCTGACGGCGTTGTCGAGGTCGGCGTCGGGCATCAGCACCGCATGGTTCTTCGCGCCGCCCAGGGCCTGCACGCGCTTGCCGCGCTTGGTGCCCTCGGCATAGATGTATTCGGCGATGGGGGTCGAGCCGACGAAGCTGATGGCCTTCACTTCCGGCGCCTGGAGTAGGCCGTCCACGGCTTCCTTGTCGCCGTGCACCACGTTCAGCACGCCCTTCGGCAGGCCGGCTTCGTGGAACAGCTCGGCGATCAGCAGGGTGGAGCTGGGGTCGCGCTCGGAGGGCTTGAGGATGAAGGTGTTGCCGCAGGCGATGGCCAGCGGGTACATCCACAGCGGCACCATCGCCGGGAAGTTGAACGGGGTGATCCCGGCGACCACGCCGATCGGCTGGAAGTCGCTCCAGGCGTCGATGTTCGGGCCGACGTTGCGGCTGTACTCGCCCTTGAGGATTTCCGGGGCGGCGCAGGCGTACTCGACGTTCTCGATGCCGCGCTTGAGTTCGCCGGCGGCGTCTTCCAGGGTCTTGCCGTGCTCTTCGCTGATCAGCTTGGAAATCCGCGCCTCGTTCTGCTCCAGCAGTTGCTTGAAGCGGTACAGCACCTGTGCACGCTTGGCCGGCGGGGTGTTGCGCCAGGCCGGGAAAGCGGCCTTGGCGGCATCGATGGCTTTCTGCAGGGTCTTGCCGTCGGCCAGCGGGACCTTGTGGATGGCTTCGCCGGTGGAGGGGTTGAAGACGTCGGCGCTGCGGCCGTTGTCGGCGACCATTTCGCCGTTGATCAGGTGGTGGAGGGTGCCCATCTTGTCTTGTTCTCTCTTCGCTAGGGGTGACGAAAGGGCCGTGGCCCTTTCCCTTTACCCGCTCCCTGGGGAGCGGGTGCGGATTACTTGATCTCGGTCTCGACGAAGACCACTTCGTGTGCGCTGGCGTTGATCACGTTGTGCTCGACGCCGGCCTTGCGGAAGTAGGCCTGTCCGGCGACCAGCGGCGCGTGGCGGTCGCCCTCGGGGGTTTCCAGCAGCAGCGTGCCGTCGGTCAGCGGTACCACCACATAGTCGTGGCCGTGGCGGTGGCGCCCGGTTTCCGCGCCGGGGGCGAAGCGCCATTCGGTCACGATCACCTCGGCGTTGTCCACCTGCACGGTGGGTACGGCTTGCGGGCGGCCGCTCATCAGGCGATGCCGTTGAGCGCTTCGCCGACCGCGTCGAACAGGCGGTCCAGCTCTTCCGGCCTGGCGTTGAAGGTCGGGCCGAATTGCAGGGTATCGCCGCCGAAGCGCACGTAGAAACCCTGTTGCCAGAGCTTCATGCCGGCCTCGAACGGACGTACGGTCGGATCGCCGTCGCGCGGGGCGATCTGGATCGCGCCGGCCAGGCCGCAGTTGCGGATGTCGATGACGTTCTTCGCGCCTTGCAGGCCGTGCAGGCCCTTCTCGAAGTGCGGCGCCAGCTCGGCGGACTGCTGCACCAGGTTGTCCCTGGCCAGGATGTCCAGCGCGGCGAGGCCGGCGGCGCAGGCGACCGGGTGCGCGGAGTAGGTGTAGCCGTGGCTGAACTCCACCGCGTGCTCGGGCAGCGCCTGGTTCATGAAGGTGTCGTAGATCTCGCTGCTGGCGATCACCGCGCCCATCGGCACGGCGCCGTTGGTGACCTGCTTGGCGACGTTCATCAGGTCCGGGGTGACGCCGAAGTACTCGGCGCCGCTGTAGGTGCCCAGGCGGCCGAAGGCGGTGATCACCTCGTCGAAGATCAGCAGGATGTTGTGCTGGTCGCAGATCTCGCGCAGGCGCTGCAGGTAGCCGACCGGCGGTACCAGTACGCCGGCGGAGCCGGACATCGGCTCGACGATCACCGCGGCGATGTTCGAGGCGTCGTGCAGTTCGATCAGCTTGAGCAGCTCGTTGGCCAGCTCGACGCCGCCGGTCTGGGCCATCCCGCGGGTGAACGCCATGCCCGGTTGAAGGGTGTGCGGCAGATGGTCGACGTCCATCAGCTGGCCGAACATCTTGCGGTTGCCACCGATCCCGCCGAGGCTGGTGCCGGCGACGTTGACCCCGTGGTAGCCGCGGGCGCGGCCGATCAGCTTGGTCTTCTGCGGCTGGCCTTTCAGGCGCCAGTAGGCGCGGGCCATCTTGATCGAGGTGTCGGCGCACTCGGAGCCGGAACCGGTGAAGAACACGTGGTTCAGTTCGCCTGGCAGCAACCCGGCGATCTTCTCGGCCAACTGGAAGGACAGCGGATGGCCGTACTGGAAGCCCGGCGAGTAGTCGAGGGTGCCGAGCTGGCGAGCCACCGCCTCCTGGATTTCCTTGCGCGAGTGGCCGGCGCCGCAGGTCCACAGGCCGGACAGGCTGTCGTAGACCTTGCGGCCCTTGTCGTCGGTCAGCCAGCTGCCTTCGGCGGCGACGATGATCCGCGGGTCCTTCTGGAAGTTGCGGTTGGCGGAGAAGGGCATCCAGTGGGCGCGCAGGTTGAGTTCGCTGGAAACCGGCGGGGCCACGTTGAGCGGCTGGTTCATCGTTCGATCCTCGGGCTTTCTTGTTGGAAGGTTCCGCGCACGCGGCGGCGGAGCGTTGGATCAAGCTTGGCCCTGACGAAAGGTTAGATAAAGCTTATTCTTCTCACGTTTAGTTTCGACTGGGTAAAACAATAATGGCCAAATCCCGCAACCCGTCGCTCGGCCAGGTCAGCGATTTCGATATCCGCCTGCTGCGCATCTTCAAGACCATCGTCGAGTGCGGCAGTTTCTCCGCCGCGGAGAGCACTCTCGGCCTCAGCCGCTCGGCGATCAGCCTGCACATGGGCGACCTGGAGAAGCGCCTGGGCATGCGCCTGTGCCAGCGCGGCCGCGCCGGCTTCGCCCTGACCGACGAGGGCCGCGAGGTCTATCGCGCGACCCAGACCCTGCTGGCGGCGCTGGAGGGGTTCCGCGCCGAGGTCAACGACCTGCACCAGCACCTGCGCGGCGAACTCAACATCGGCATCATCAACAACCTGGTGACCCTGCCGCAGATGCGCATCACCCACGCTCTCAGCGCGCTCAAGGGGCAGGGACCGCAGGTGCGGATCAACATCGGCATGACCACCCCCAACGAGATCGAACTGGGCGTGCTCGACGGCCACCTGCATGTCGGCGTGGTGCCGTTGATCAGTCCGCTGTCGGGGCTCGAGTACCTGCCGCTGTATGACGAGCACGCGCAGCTCTATTGCAGCCGCGGCCACGCACTGTTCGAGCGCGCCGACGGCGATATCGCGGTGGACGAGGTGCTCGCCGCGGACGCCGTGGCGCCCAGCTACCGCCTGCCCGCCGAAGCCCAGGCGCGCCACCAGGAGCTGAACAACAGCGCCAGCGCCTCGGACCGTGAGGGCATGGCATTCCTGATCCTGACCGGCAACTTCATCGGCTACCTGCCGTCGCACTACGCTGCCGACTGGGTCGCCGCCGGGATGCTGCGGCCCCTGCTGCCGGAGCGTTTCCACTATGCCATCGCGCTGACCATCGTGACCCGCAAGGGACGCCGGCCGAACCTGGTGCTGGAGCGCTTCCTGGAGGCGGTGGCGGTGTCGTGAGGGCGCGGATGGAGTAACGCGAGCTTCGGCCGCCCGCCGAACGGCGTCTTTTCTCTACGGCGCGAGGAGGTGGCATGCAGCGACGGGCCGAGCCAACGCGGGAAAGAGACTCTCACCCCTTCGCATGGCGCCGCTCCCCCATCACCCAGGTCTCCGCCACCGCGCGGTCGTCGCCCAGGGTGTTCAGCACGAACAGGGTATCGGCCAGGCCGCGCGCATGCTCCATGCGCTGGGCGATCATCGGCGTGGCGGCCAGGTCGAGGGCGACGAAGTCGGCTTCGCGGCCGGGCAGGAAGTTACCGACCAGGCCGTCCAGGTCGAGCGCCCTGGCGCCGCCGAGGGTGGCCAGGTAGAGCGCCTGGAACGGATCGAGGCTGGTGCCGCGCAATTGCTGGATCTTGTAGGCGTCGGCGAGGTTGGCCAGCAGCGACAGGCTGGTGCCGCCGCCGACGTCGCTACCGATGCCGACGCGGATGCCGTATTGCTGGGCGCGGCCAAGGTCGAACAGGCCGGAGCCGATGAACAGGTTGGAACTGGGACAGTGCGCCAGCGCCGCGTTCTTGTGCGCCAGGCAGCGGCATTCGCGTTCGGAGAGATGGATGCCATGGGCGAACACGCTGCGTTCGCCGACCAGGCCGGCGCGATGATAGACGTCCAGGTAGTCCTGCGCCTGGGGAAACAGCTCGCCGACCCAGGCGACTTCCTTGAGGTTCTCCGAAAGATGGGTGTGCAGGTAGACGCCGGGATACTCGTCCAGCAGGCGCGCCGCCGCGGCCAGTTGCTCGGGCGAGGAGGTCGGCGCGAAGCGCGGGGTGACCGCGTATTGCAGGCGCCCGTTGCCGTGCCAGCGCTCGATCAGCGCGCGGCTCTCGGCGTAGCCACTGGCCGCGGTATCGCACAGCGCCGGCGGCGCGTTGCGGTCCATCAGCACCTTGCCGGCGATCATCCGCAGGCGGCGCTTCTGCGCGGCCTGGAAGAATGCCTCGGCGGATACCGCATGGACCGTGCCGAACACCAGCGCGGTAGTGGTGCCGTGGCGCAGCAGTTCGTCGAGGAACAGCTCGGCCTGGGCGGCGGCGTAGCCGGCATCGGCAAAGCGCTGCTCGGCGGGAAAGGTGTGGGTTTCCAGCCAGTCCAGCAGTTGGGTGCCGTAGGAGGCGATCACTCCGAGTTGCGGGTAATGCACATGGCAATCGACGAAGCCGGGCAGCAGCAGGCGCTGCGGATGCTCCTCCAGCGGCAGGTCGGCGGGCAGTTGCGGCAGCAGGTAGGTTGCGTGATCGAGCGCGCGCACGTGGCCGTGTTCGATCCACAGCAGGCCGTCCTCGAAATACTCCCAGGCCTTGTCGCCGAGTTTCGCCGGGTCGCCGAGGAAATGCAGGATCCGCCCGCGATGGGCCGAACTGCTCATCGCGCTCCCGCCGTGGTCGGAGTGCAGGATAAGTGGGGGGACGAAGTTGCCAGCAGGTACTGCATCGTTCATCTCCTCTGCTGCCGGAATGGCGCTTTCGCCTCTTTAGTCCGGGAAATCGACGGAAATATCCCGTCTTTGGCGCGTGATCTCGCTTCCGCCATTATGCACTGTGCGCATGCTGTGGATAAGTCTGTGTGTAGCGCGTGTGCGGAAAGATTGCACGAGCCATTGCGGGATGTGCCCATCTGGCTTCCGGCAGGCGATCCGCGGAAAGCGTTCCGGCACCTTGAATCCGCCTTGCGAAATGCCCGGTCGGCAACTGGCGCTTCTGTGGGTTTGTCTGTGGAAAAGCTGTTCGCATTCCCCGTTGAAAAAATGCCTTCGGCGGTCGGGGGAAAGGCATTGGACGGAGCCGCAGGATTTCTCCCGGTTGGCGAAAGAGCCAGGGAAAAGGTGCTGTGGAATGCGCCACGACGGTGCATCGCGAAACTGTGGACAGCGGATCCACCCATGGCGCCGCCGAGCATGCTTCCGTCGATCGCCGCGGACTTTCCTGGAAAGCCGGAAAACCCAGTATTCATGGGCATCATGGCGTCTAAAGGGGAAGTCCTGGAGACATTTTCACGGGCATTCCCGTTCCGCGGGTTTCCTGTGGAAAAGCTGTTGGCAAACTGTGCCGGAAGCGGGCCGCCGGGGCTGCCCCAGGGATTCGGCCGACCCGTGGCTTGGCCGGGAGAGATCGTCCTGCCGTGCTCCTCCGAACGGCTGTCGATATCTTGTGGATAAAGCTGTTGGCAAAGTGTTGGAAAAAATGCCTTGCCAGGTCGCGCCCATGGCCTGCCGGGTTGGATGTTTTCTGTCCACCGCCGATGTTGCGAAAATCGCCGGGACGATCGGCGCGGGAGGCTTCCCAAGGTCCCGGATGGGCTCCCGACACGCTGTGGATAACTCTGTGAGCAAGGTGGTGATGACTGTTTTGCGACAAATGCTCACGCGGGTGCGCCGCAGGGTTGCCCGCAAATGTGCCGCGGCGTCCCAGGCGTGCCCCGGCTTGGTGCCGCTCGGCGCGGGAGCCTGGTCCGTGGCTCCCGGTGCAAGCCGCGTTCCAGGGCTTTCCTGACCTCCTGGCCAGGTATTTGCACCGGCCGCCGCATCGTCGAGCAACCGATCGGGTCCGCCATGTCCGCACCTTCCTCCTTCGCGCCGCCGCGCCTCGAACTGCGCGGGATCAGCAAGCGTTATCCGGGTTGCCTGGCCAACGACCGCATCGACCTGTGCATCGACGCCGGCGAGATCCACGCCCTGCTCGGTGAGAACGGCGCCGGCAAGAGCACGCTGATGAAGATCATCTACGGCGTGACCCGTCCCGATGCCGGCGAGGTCCGCTGGCAGGGCGAGCCGGTGCAGGTACGCGACCCGGCTCGCGCCCGGGCGCTGGGGATCGGCATGGTGTTCCAGCATTTCTCCCTGTTCGAGACGCTCAGCGTGGCGGAGAACATCGCGCTCGCCCTCGGCGCCGAGGCGGGCAGCCCGCGCCGGTTGGAGGCGCGTATTCGCGAGGTGTCGCAGCGCTACGGCATGCCGCTGGAGCCTCGCCGGCTGGTCCATGGGCTGTCCATCGGCGAGCGCCAGCGGGTGGAGATCGTGCGCTGCCTGATGCAGGACATCCGCCTGCTGATCCTCGACGAGCCGACTTCGGTGCTGACCCCGCGCGAGGCCGAGGATCTCTTCGTCACCCTGCGCCGTCTTGCGGAGGAGGGCTGCAGTGTCCTCTTCATCAGCCACAAGCTGGCCGAGGTCCGTGCGCTCTGCCAGCGCGCCACGGTGCTGCGCGGCGGACGGGTGGCCGGACAGTGCGTGCCGGCGCAATGTTCCGATCTCGAGCTGGCGCGGCTGATGGTGGGCGACGCCGAGGGCCTGGCGGCGGAGTATCCGAAGGCTACCGGCGGCGCGCCTTTCCTCCAGGTGCGCGACCTGCACTGGCGCAACCCGGACCCCTTCGGCGTGTCCTTCGCCGGCCTCGATCTGGAGGTGCGCAGCGGCGAGATCCTCGGTATCGCCGGGGTCGCCGGCAACGGCCAGGACGAGTTGCTCGCTCTGCTCAGCGGCGAAGTGCGCCTGCCGCGCGCCCAGGCCGAGCGCATCCGCCTAGGCGCCTGCGCCGGCGCGCACCTGGCGCCGGATGCGCGGCGCCGCGCCGGCCAGGCCTTCGTGCCCGCCGAGCGGCTGGGGCACGGCGCGGTACCGGAGATGAGCCTGGCGGACAATGCGCTGCTCACCGCCTTCCAGCAGGGCCTGGTGAAGCGCGGGTTGGTCCGGCGGCGCAAGGTGCTGGCGCTGGCCGAGGAGATCATCCGCCGTTTCGCCGTGAAGGCCCCGGGTGCCGGGGCGCCGGCACGCAGCCTTTCCGGCGGCAACCTGCAGAAGTTCATCCTCGGCCGCGAGATCCTCCAGGCCCCGCGCCTGCTGGTGGCGGCGCATCCCACCTGGGGCGTGGACGTCGGCGCGGCGGCGCTGATCCACCGCGCGCTGATCGCCTTGCGCGATGCCGGTACGGCGATCCTGGTGGTCTCCGAGGACCTCGACGAGCTGTTCCTGCTCAGCGACCGCATCGCCGCGCTGTGTTCGGGTCGGCTGTGCCCGGCGGTCGCCACCGCGAGCGCTTCGCCGCAGCAGGTCGGCGGCTGGATGGCCGGTCAATTCGAGGCGCCGGCGGCAGTCGCCGGCGCCGTTGCCCAAGGGAGCCTGTGATGCTGTTGTCCCTGGAACCGCGCGGCCGACAGTCGCGCTGGATGCTGCTGGCCTCTCCGCTGCTGGCGGGGCTGCTGACCCTGGTCTGCGGTGCGCTACTGTTCGCCTGTCTCGGCCACGATCCGTGGCAGACCCTGCATACCGTGCTGGTACAGCCGCTCAGCGACCTCTATGGGCTCGGCGAGCTGCTGGTCAAGGCCATGCCGATCCTGCTCTGTGCCCTCGGCCTGGCACTGGCCTACCAGGCGCGCGTGTGGAACATCGGCGCGGAGGGCCAGTTGCTGGTCGGCGCCCTGGCCGGCAGCGCGGTGGCGATCCAGTTGCTCGACTGGCAGAGCCGCTGGGCGCTGGCCTGGGTGCTGCTCGCCGGCACCGCTGCCGGGGCGCTCTGGGCCGGGTTCGCCGCCTGGCTGCGAACGCGCTTCAACGCCAACGAGATCCTGACCACCATCATGCTCAACTACATCGCGCTGAACCTGCTGCTGTACGGCGTGCACGGGCCGTTGAAGGACCCGGATGGCTTCAACTTCCCGCAGTCGGCGCTGTTCGGCGAGGCCAGCCGCCTGCCGGCGCTGTTCGAGGACAGCCGGGTGCACCTTGGCGCATTGTTCGGCCTGCTGGCGCTGGCGGCGGTCTGGGTGCTGGCGCAGCGCAGCTTCCTCGGTTTCCAGGTCCGCGTGCTCGGCCTCGACCGCCGCGCCGCCGGTTTCGTCGGTTTCCGCGAGAAGCGCCTGGTCTGGTTCGTGCTGCTGTTCTCCGGCGCGCTGGCAGGCCTGGCCGGCGTCTGCGAGGTCGCCGGGCCGATCGGCCAACTGGTGCCGCAGGTCTCGCCGGGCTACGGCTATGCGGCGATCACCGTGGCCTTCCTTGGCCGTCTCAATCCGTTCGGCATCCTCTGCGCCAGCCTGCTGATGGCGTTGCTCTACCTCGGCGGCGAGGCCGCGCAGATGAGCCTCAACCTGCCGTTGGCGCTGACCGGGCTGTTCCAGGGGATGATGCTGTTCTTCCTCCTCGCCTGTGACGTGCTGATCCTCTACCGCCCACGTTTGCACGGACGCTGGCGCAAGCGCCCGGCGCTGCGCGACGCCCTGGCCTGACCGAACCGCAGAGGAACCACGATGGATATCGATCTGCTCGACAACCTGCTGTTCGCCATGGTCCGCACCGGTACTCCGCTGCTGCTGGTGGCCCTGGGCGAACTGGTCTGCGAGAGAAGCGGGGTGCTCAACCTGGGCCAGGAGGGGATGATGCTGTTCGGCGCGGTGATCGGCTTCATGGTCGCCTTCTCCAGCGGCAGCCTGTGGCTCGGCGTGCTCCTCGCGGTGCTCGCCGGCATGCTGCTGGCGGCGCTGTTCGCCGGGGTCGCCCTGTACCTGAACGCCAACCAGGTGGCCTGCGGGCTGGCGCTGACCATCTTCGGCGTCGGCCTGTCGTCGTTCGTCGGCGCCGCCTGGGTCGGCAAGCCGCTGCAAGGGTTCGCCCCGCTGGCGCTGCCGGTGCTGGGCGAGTTGCCGCTGCTCGGGCGCATGCTGTTCGCCCAGGACGCGCTGGTCTACCTGAGCCTGGCGCTGTTCGCCGCGGTCGCCTGGATGCTCCTGCGCAGCCGCGCCGGGCTGGTTCTCCAGGCGGTCGGCGAGAACCCCGACGCGGCCAGCGCGATGGGCCTGCCGGTGCTGCGCGTGCGCACCCTGGCGGTGCTCTTCGGCGGCGCCATGGCCGGCCTGGCCGGTGCCTACCTATCGCTGGCCTACACGCCGATGTGGGCGGAGAACATGACCGCCGGACGCGGCTGGATCGCCCTGGCGCTGGTGGTCTTCGCCAGTTGGCGGGTGTTCCGCGTGCTGCTCGGTGCCTGGTTGTTCGGCCTGGCCAGCATCCTGCACCTGGTGGCCCAGGGGATCGGGCTGTCGATTCCGGCCAACCTGCTGGCGATGCTGCCCTATGCGGCGACCATCCTGGTGCTGGTCCTGCTCTCCCGCGATGCCCTGCGCACCCGGCTGTATGCCCCGGTTTCCCTGGGCCAGCCGTGGAAGGCCGGGCACTGACGAGGGCAGGTTCTTCGATTAGTTGTTTTAACTATTTATATATTCTTCGATAGATTTAGATAATTTCACTGATGGCCTAAATCAATGGGGCATTTTTGCCGAACCCCGTTAAGATTCTCCCAGTCGATTTGAAACACCCCATTCAACTGAGAGAGGAACGACTGATGTCCCTGATCAACACTCAAGTCCAACCGTTCAAGGTCAACGCTTTCCACAACGGCAAGTTCATCGAGGTGACCGAGGAATCCCTGAAGGGCAAGTGGTCGGTCCTGATCTTCATGCCGGCTGCCTTCACCTTCAACTGCCCGACCGAGATCGAAGACGCCGCCAACAACTACGGCGAGTTCCAGAAAGCCGGTGCCGAGGTCTACATCGTGACCACCGACACCCACTTCTCGCACAAGGTCTGGCACGAAACCTCCCCGGCAGTCGGCAAGGCCCAGTTCCCGCTGATCGGCGACCCGACCCACCAGCTGACCAACGCCTTCGGCGTGCACATCCCGGAAGAAGGCCTGGCCCTGCGCGGTACCTTCGTGATCAACCCGGAAGGCGTGATCAAGACCGTCGAGATCCACTCCAACGAGATCGCCCGTGACGTCGGCGAGACCGTGCGCAAGCTGAAGGCCGCCCAGTACACCGCCGCCCACCCGGGCGAAGTCTGCCCGGCCAAGTGGAAGGAAGGCGAGAAGACCCTCGCTCCGTCCCTGGACCTGGTCGGCAAGATCTAAGACCGCGCCGGCGGCATTCGCCGCCAGCCTCTCCGGCGGACGATCCCTCGCGGATCGTCCGCCCTTCACCCAGCCAACGCGCCGTGCAGGGCGGATGTCCCATCCGCCGGGGATACGTTTGCCCGAATTTCGAGGAGCTGAACCATGTTGGACGCCAATCTTAAAACCCAGTTGAAGGCCTACCTGGAAAAGGTCAGCCAGCCGTTCGAGATCGTCGCGTCCCTCGATGACAGCGACAAATCCCGCGAGCTGCTGGGCCTGCTGCAAGACATCGTCGGCCTGACCGACAAGATCACCCTGAAGACCGACGGCAGCGATGCGCGCAAACCGTCGTTCTCGCTGAACCGCCCCGGTGCGGACATCGGCCTGCGCTTCGCCGGTATCCCCATGGGCCACGAATTCACCTCGCTGGTGCTGGCCCTGCTGCAGGTAGGCGGCCACCCCTCCAAGCTCGACGCGGACGTGATCGAGCAGGTCAAGGGCATCGAGGGCACCTTCGAGTTCGAAACCTACTTCTCGCTGTCCTGCCAGAACTGCCCGGACGTGGTCCAGGCGCTGAACCTGATGGCCGTGCTCAACCCGAACATCCGTCACGTCGCCATCGACGGCGCGCTGTTCCAGGATGAGGTCGAGGCGCGCCAGATCATGTCGGTGCCGAGCATCTACCTCAACGGCGAAGTCTTCGGCCAGGGCCGCATGGGCGTGGAAGAGATCCTCGCCAAGATCGACACCGGCGCCGCCGCCCGCGACGCCGAGAAGCTGACCGCCCGCGACGCCTTCGACGTGCTGGTGGTCGGCGGTGGCCCGGCCGGAGCCGCGGCGGCGATCTACGCCGCGCGCAAGGGCATTCGCACCGGCGTCGCCGCCGAGCGCTTCGGCGGCCAGGTGCTGGACACCATGGCCATCGAGAACTTCATCTCGGTGCAGGAGACCGAAGGGCCGAAGCTGGCACGGGCGCTGGAAGAGCACGTGCGTCACTACGAGGTCGACATCATGAACCTGCAGCGCGCCAGCAAGCTGGTTCCGGCGAAGAACGCCGGCGAGTTGCACGAGGTGCAGTTCGAGAGCGGCGGCAGCCTCAAGGCCAAGACCCTGATCCTCGCCACCGGCGCTCGCTGGCGCGAAATGGGCGTGCCCGGCGAGCAGGAATACAAGGCCAAGGGCGTGTGCTTCTGCCCGCACTGCGATGGCCCGCTGTTCAAGGGCAAGCGCGTGGCGGTGATCGGCGGCGGCAACTCTGGCGTCGAGGCGGCCATCGACCTGGCCGGCATCGTCGCCCACGTGACCCTGCTGGAATTCGACAGCAAGTTGCGCGCCGACGCCGTGCTGCAACGCAAGCTCTACAGCCTGCCGAACGTCGAGGTGATCACCAGTGCCCTGACCAGCGAAGTGAAGGGCGACGGCCAGAAGGTCACCGGCCTGGTGTACAAGGACCGCAACTCCGAGGAGTTCAAGTCGATCGAGCTGGAAGGTATCTTCGTGCAGATCGGCCTGCTGCCCAACACCGAGTGGCTCAAGGGCAGCGTCGAGCTGTCGCCGCGCGGCGAGATCATCGTCGACGCCCGTGGCGAGACCTCGCTGCCCGGCATCTTCGCCGCCGGCGACGTGACCACGGTGCCGTACAAGCAGATCGTGATCGCCGTGGGCGAGGGCGCCAAGGCTTCGCTGAGCGCCTTCGACCACCTGATCCGGACCTCCGCGCCGGAGTGACCCGGCCAGCGACCGTCGAACCAGGGACGCCCGGAGCGCGAAAGCGCCCCGGGCGTTTTCGTTGGCGCGACCGCCCGCCTCAGGCCGGGATATCCAGGTTCGCGTGGCCCGGCGCGGCGGCCGCCTCGGCGTAGACCTTCTCGTCCTCCTCGATCACCCGCGAGGCCGGCCCCACCAGCAACGGGTCGGGCTCATGGGCGATGCGCCGGTCCTTGTCCGGGTAGTCCAGCGAGTGCAGGAAGTGGCGGATGCAGTTGAGTCGCGCGCGCTTCTTGTCGTCGGACTTGATGACCGTCCACGGCGCGTCGGCGGTGTCGGTATGGAAGAACATCGCCTGCTTGGCGGCGGTGTAGTCGTCCCACTTGTCCAGAGACTTGATGTCGATGGGCGACAGCTTCCAGTGCTTGAGCGGATCGTCGCGGCGCGAGATGAAGCGCCGCAGTTGTTCCTCGCGGCTCACCGAGAACCAGTACTTGAACAGCAGGATGCCGCTGTTGGTGAGCATACGCTCCAGCTCCGGCGCCTGGCGCATGAACTCCAGGTATTGCAGCGGCGAACAGAAGCCCATGACCCGCTCGACGCCGGCGCGGTTGTACCAGGAGCGGTCGAAGAAGACCATCTCGCCGGCGGTGGGCAGGTGTTGGATGTAGCGCTGGAAATACCACTGGCCCTGCTCCTGGGAGGACGGTTTCTCCAAGGCTACGATCCGCGCGCCGCGCGGGTTCAGGTGTTCCATGAAGCGCTTGATGGTGCCGCCCTTGCCGGCGGCGTCGCGGCCTTCGAACAGGACCACCACGCGCTGGCCGGTCTCCTTCACCCAGCTCTGCACCTTGAGCAGTTCGATCTGCAGGTCGTGCTTGGCCTTCTCGTACTCGTTGCGGCGCATCCGCGTGTGATAGGGATAGTTCGCCGGCAGGCTCGCCGAGGTGCTGTCCTCGCTGCTGCCGTGGGGCGCACTGGCGACCTGCAGGGCCACCGGCTTCTGGCTGATTGCCTGGATCTCCTCGCGGGCCTTCTGCGCCGGGCTGGCCACTCGCGGGCGGCGGGTCGCCGGCTTGCGCGGGGCGCGGCGGGCGGCTGGCCGGGCCGGCTTGGCCGGCTGCGCGGCGGGTTGCTCGGGGGAGGGGGGACTGACAGTGGGTTCTTCGCTCATGCGGGACTCCTTCCGTTCTACGTTTTCAGCTATGCAGTCCCCCACTCTATGCCCCTGCCGGGAGGCGTCCGTTGACCCCCATCAAACCGCGCCCGGCCGCCACCGGGAGGAAAGCCTTACACCTCTCCAGAAATCCCTTGTAGGATATCGCCACGCGCGTGGCGTCCCGTCGTCGCCCCGCGGACCTGGATCAGCAGACAGGGTGAACACTGAGCTGGCTCTCATCAACCGAGGGCCGGCAGCGTTCGCGCCGGCCCGCCGATCCGACGAAGGTCCGCACATGTCCCGCACCTGGATTCGCAATCCCCTCGCCATCTTCACCGCCAACGGTCTCGACGCCGCCGGCGGCCTGGTCGTCGAAGACGGCCGCATCGTCGAGCTGCTCGGCGCCGGCCAGCAGCCCGCACAACCTTGCGCCAGCCAGTTCGATGCCAGCCGGCACGTGGTGTTGCCGGGGCTGGTCAACACCCATCACCACTTCTACCAGACCCTCACCCGCGCCTGGGCGCCGGTGGTCAACCAGCCGCTGTTCCCCTGGCTGAAGACCCTCTACCCGGTCTGGGCGCGGCTGACCCCGGAGAAACTCGAACTGGCCACCAAGGTGGCGCTGGCCGAGCTGCTGTTGTCCGGGTGTACCACTGCCGCCGACCACCACTACCTGTTTCCCGGCGGCCTCGAACAGGCCATCGACGTGCAGGCCGGGGTGGTCGAGGAACTGGGCATGCGCGCCATGCTCACCCGCGGCTCGATGAGCCTCGGCGAGAAGGACGGCGGCTTGCCGCCGCAGCAGACGGTGCAGGAGGCCGAGACCATCCTCGCCGACAGCGAGCGACTGATCGCCCGCTACCACCAGCGCGGAGATGGTGCCCGGGTGCAGATCGCCCTGGCGCCCTGCTCGCCGTTCTCGGTGACTCCGGAGATCATGCGCGCCAGCGCCGAACTGGCGGCGCGCCACGACGTACGCCTGCACACACACCTGGCGGAGACCCTCGACGAGGAAGACTTCTGCCTGCAGCGCTTCGGCCTGCGCACCGTGGACTACCTGGATAGCGTCGGCTGGCTCGGCCCGCGCACCTGGCTGGCCCACGGCATCCACTTCAACGCCGAGGAGATCCGCCGGCTCGGCGAGGCGGGCACCGGTATCTGCCATTGCCCGAGTTCGAACATGCGCCTGGCCTCGGGCATCTGCCCGACCGTGGAGCTGGAGGCGGCCGGCGCGCCGATCGGCCTGGGAGTCGATGGCTCGGCTTCCAACGACGCCTCGAACATGATCCTCGAGGCGCGCCAGGCCCTGTACCTGCAACGCCTGCGCTACGGCGCCGAGCGGATCACCCCGGAACTCGCCCTGGGCTGGGCAACCCGTGGCTCGGCACGCCTGCTCGGGCGCAGCGACATCGGCGAGCTGGCCCCCGGCAAGCAGGCCGACCTGGCCTTGTTCAAGCTCGACGAGCTGCGCTTCTCGGGTAGCCACGACCCGCTCTCGGCGCTGCTGCTGTGCGCTGCCGACCGTGCCGACCGGGTAATGGTCGGCGGCGCCTGGCGAGTGGTCGACGGTGCCGTGGAAGGGCTCGACCTGGCCGCCCTGATCGCCCGCCACCGCGAGGCGGCGAGCGCCCTGATCGCCGGGTGAGGCGGGCGCCGACAGAGGAGGCGCCAGGCTTCCTCTGTCGGTTCGCATAGGTCGGCGCGTGGCCCGCAACTGGCTAGACTGTGGCATTCCCCACCAGGAGCCGCCCCATGTCACGCGCCGCCCGCCCATGCAATCGCTTTTGCAGCCTTCTGCTAGGACTCGCCCTGCTGATGCCCGCCAGCCTTCCTCTGTCCGCTGCCGAAACGGTGGCGCCGCCATCGCCGCGGACCCTGATCATCGACACCGATCCGGGCGCCGACGATGTGATCGCCCTGCTGTTCGCCATGGCCTCGCCGAAGGAGCTGAAGATCCAGGCGCTGACCACCGTCGCCGGCAACGTGCCGCTGGAAAAGACCGCGCGTAACGCTCGGCTGGCCCGCGAGTGGGGCAAGCGCCCGGATATTCCGGTCTACGCCGGCGCCCCGCGACCGCTGCTGCGCACGCCGATCTACGCCGCCGACGTGCACGGCAGCGAAGGCATCAGCGGCGTCGAGGTGCATGAGCCGAAGCAGCCGCTGGCCGAAGGTAACGCCGTGGACTACCTGATCCGCACCTTGCGTGCGGCGCCGGAGAAGAGCGTGACCCTGGCCATGCTCGGCCCGGAGACCAACCTCGCGCTGGCCCTGACCCAGGCCCCGGACATCGTCAAGGGCATCCGCGAGATCGTGATCATGGGCGGCGCCCACTTCAACGGCGGCAACATCACCCCGGCCGCCGAATTCAATATCTTCGCCGACCCCCACGCGGCGGAAATCGTGCTCAAGAGCGGGGCGCCGATCACCATGCTGCCGCTCGACGTGACCCACAAGATCCTCACCAGCCCCGAGCGCATCGCCAAGCTGCGCAACCTCGGCAACCAGGCCGGCAAGACCGTCGCCGACATCCTCGACGCCTACGTCCAGTACGACATCAAGTACTACGGCCTGAAGGGCGGCCCGGTGCACGACGCCACGGTGGTCGCCTACCTGCTCAAGCCCTCGCTGTTCAAGGGCAAGCGGATCAACGTGCAGGTCGACAGCCGCGAGGGCATCACCTTCGGCCAGACCGTGGCCGACTGGTACGGCGGCCTCAAGCAGCCGGCCAACGTCGAGTGGATCAACGAGGGCGACGCCCAGGGGTTCTTCGACCTGCTCACCGAGCGTATCGCCCGCCTGCCCTGAGTCTCTCGCCGTACGGCCGGCGCCGGGTCAGCCGTGGCGCCGGCTGGCGAGTTGGCGCAGGGCCTGCTCGGCGTCGCCGACGACTAGCGTTGCCGGCACCGCCAGCATCAGGTTGAGCGGCAGGCCGAACTCTTCCAGGGTCATGCCGTCGCGGTCGCGGGTCGGATCCTCGCCGATCAGCTCCGGGGCGTGCCGGCGGATTCGCTCGGCGTAGCTGCCGGCGTCGTCGACGTAGCCATAGACCGGCTTGCCGAGGGCGGTGGCATAGCCGACCTCGAAGGCGGTGCCGCTGTCCGGCTCGGCGCCGCGGAAGAAGTTCAGGTTGGCCAGCACCGCGTCGGCGCGTTCGATCAGGCCGATGTTGGCGCGGTAGATCCAGGCCGCCTGTTCGCGCGGCTCGGCGAGCTGTTTCGGCAGCGCGTTGTCCAGCGGGTAGAGGCCCTCGAAACCGTAGCGTGCGCACAGTGCCTTGAGTGCTTCGCCGTGGGCGACGGCGTCGGCGCGGAACACATCGGGACCGGCCAGATAGAGTTTCCGCGGCCTGGTCGCGGCGCGTACGCCCGGCAGGCTGCCGAGCAGGGCGCCGGCGGGCAGCAGCAGGGCTGCCAGGCGCAGGAAGGTACGACGGCTGCTGGAACCCTTGGATCGGTTCATCGGATGCCTCTTGCAGGCCGGCCTCCCGGATGGGGCCGTTGTTGTCCAGGATTATGGCCGGCAAGCGACGGGCCGGGCGGCGGCTATCTGCCAGCAGCTAGGCGACGGCCTTCCCGCGATGTCAGGCGCGCTCGAGTTCCTCGGCGAGGCGTCGCAGGGCCTCGCGCGGGCCGCCGGCGACCAGCCGCGAAGGCACCGCCAGCATCAGGTTCAATGGCAGGCCGAAACCCTCCAGTTGCCAACCGTCGCGGTCCTCGCCGGGGTGCTCGCCGAGCCATTCCGGGGCCAGCCGGGCGAGGCGCTCGGCGTAGGCGCCGGCATCGCTGAGGTAGGCATATACCGGCTTGCCCAGGGCCAGGGCGTAACCCACTTCGAAGGCGGTGCCGCTGTCCGGCTCGCTGCCGCGGAACGGTTCGAGGTTGGCCAGCACGCAGTCGGCGCGCTCGATCAGGCCGACATTGGCGCGGTAGATCCAGGCGGCCTGTGCGGCTGGCTCGCGGATGTCGGCGGGCAGGGCGTGGTCGAGCGGGTAGAGGCCGACGAAGCCGAACTCGGCGCAGAGCGCCTTGAGGGTTTCGCCATGGGCTTCGGCGTCGGGGCGGAAGACGTCCGGCCCGGCCAGGTAGATTGCGGTCATCGCGTGCGTGCCTTGTTACGGAAAGCCAGCGCCCATGGTAGCGCCATCGTGGCGGCGCCGGCATGCACCAAGCGATGGCGCGCTGCACCGTCCTGCAGCCGCGCCGGCATGACGCGGCGCGCAGAAGCGCGAGCTTGAGCGGAGTTGTCCGGGTGGTCAGGTAATTGCATCGGCGGGCGGGCTGAACGCGAAGCCACGCCCGATGGCCAACCCTGCACTCACCGGAGCACGCCCATCCATGAAACACCGTCGCACGCAATCCCGCATGTCCGTCCTGCGCCGCCTTGCCGCCGTCCTCGGCCTCGGCGCCTGCGCTCTCGCCGCCGAGGCCGCCGAACCACTGAAGATCGGCTTCGTCTATGTCGGCCCGGTCGGCGACCACGGCTGGACCTACCAGCACGAACTGGGCCGCCGCGAACTGGTGGAGCACTTCGGCGACAAGGTGAAGACCAGCTTCGTCGAGAACGTCGCCGAGGGCGCCGACGCCGAGCGGGTCATCCGCAACCTGGCGAAAGACGGCTACGGCCTGGTCTTCACCACATCCTTCGGCTACATGAACCCTACCGCCAAGGTGGCCCGGCAGTTTCCCAAGGTGACCTTCGAGCACGCCACCGGCTACAAGCGCGACAGGAACCTCGGCACCTACCTGTCGCGCTCCTACGAGGGACGCTACGTCGGCGGCTTCCTCGCGGCGAAGATGACCCGCAGCCACAAGATCGGCTACATCGCCTCGTTTCCGATTCCCGAGGTGATCCGCGACATCAACGCGATCCAGCTGGCGCTGGACAAATACGACCCGCAGGCCGAACTCAAGGTGATGTGGGTGAGCACCTGGTTCGATCCGGGCAAGGAGGCCGACGCGGCCAACGCGCTGATCGACCAGGGCGTCGACGTGGTGTTCCAGCACACCGATAGCCCGGCGCCGATCCAGGCCGCCGAGCGTCGCGGGGTGTACGCCGTGGGCTACGCCTCGGACATGCAGCACTTCGGTCCGAAGACCGTGCTCACCTCGATCGTCAACGACTGGGGCCCGCACTATATCCGCTCGGCCCAGGCGGTGATGGACGGCACCTGGAAATCCGAGGACTTCTGGGGTGGCCTGGCCGAGAGTACGGTGGTCCTGCCGCTGAACCAGGAGGTGCTGCCGGCGCCGGTGCGGGAAGAGGCGGGCAGGCTGATCGAGTCGATCCGCAGCGGAGCCTTCCACCCCTTCACCGGGCCGATCCGCGACCAGTCCGGCAAGGAGCGTTTCGCCGCCGGCGTCAGCGCGACCAATGCCGACCTGGCGTCGATGAACTATTACGTGGAAGGCATCAAGGCCGACCTGCCGAAGTGAGCCCTGGCCTTGTATGGAAAAAGTCGCCGAGCGCAGGCACTTTCCGTACAGGACCCATCGAGGAGAGCGCGATTGGACCGTCTACCCATCATCGACATCGCCCCGCTCTACGGCGCCGACCGTGGCGCCTGGAACGACGTGGCGCGGCGGATCGACCAGGCCTGCCGCGAGTGGGGCTTCTTCTACATCGCCGGACACCCGCTGCCGGCCGCGCGCTTCGAAGCCCTGCTGGCGGCGGCGCGGGAGTTCTTCGCGCTGCCCGTCGAAGAGAAGCTGAAGATCGATATCACCCGTAGCCGCAACCATCGCGGCTATGGCGCGATCGCCACCGAGCAGCTCGACCCGGCGTTGCCCAGCGACTTCAAGGAGACCTTCGACATGGCCCTGCACCTGCCGGCGGAGCATCCCGACGTGCGCGCCGGCAAATCCTTCTACGGGCCCAACCGACACCCCGACCTGCCCGGCTGGGAGGCCCTGCTGGAAGGACACTATGCCGACATGCTGGCGCTGGCCCGTACCGTGCTGCGCGCCCTGGCCATCGCCCTGGGGATCGAGGAGGACTTCTTCGATCGCCGCTTCGAGCAGCCGGTCAGCGTGTTCCGCCTGATCCACTATCCGCCGGCCTCGGCCCGGCAGAGCGCCGACCAGCCCGGCGCCGGCGCGCACACCGACTACGGCTGCGTGACCCTGCTCTACCAGGACGCCGCCGGTGGCCTGCAAGTGCAGAACCGCCAGGGCGAATGGATCGACGCGCCGCCCATCGACGGCACCTTCGTGGTCAACATCGGCGACATGATGGCGCGCTGGAGCAACGACCGTTACCGCTCGACCCCGCACCGGGTGATCAGCCCGCGCGGGGTGCACCGCTACTCCATGCCGTTCTTCGCCGAACCGCACATGGACACCGAGATCCGCTGCCTGCCGGGCTGCTTCGACGCGGACAACCCGCCGAAGTATCCGCCGACCACCTGTGGCGATTGGCTGACCTCGCGCTTCGCGCAGACCTATGCCTATCGGCGCGGCGAAACGGCCTGAGCCGCCCGTCGCGCGCGGGAGCGGCTCGTGGGTTTGCCGCGGGCCTGACTCCCGGGACAGGTTAAACTTGCCGGCCAAGACCAGCCTGATCGAGAACCCACCCCATGTACGAATGGCTCAACGCCTTGCCCAAGGCCGAACTGCACCTGCACCTGGAAGGTACCCTGGAGCCGGAGCTGCTGTTCGCCCTCGCCGAGCGCAACCGCATCGCCCTGCCCTGGAACGACGTCGAGACCCTGCGCAAGGCCTACGCCTTCAACAACCTGCAGGAATTCCTCGACCTCTACTACGCCGGTGCCGACGTGCTGCGCACCGAGCAGGACTTCTACGACCTGACCTGGGCCTACCTGCAGAAGTGCAAGGCGCAGAACGTCGTCCACGTCGAGCCGTTCTTCGACCCGCAGACCCACACCGATCGCGGCATTCCCTTCGAGGTGGTGCTCGCCGGCATCCGCGCCGCGCTACGGGACGGCGAGAAGCTGCTGGGCATCCGCCATGGGCTGATCCTCAGCTTCCTCCGCCACCTCAGCGAGGAACAGGCGCAGAAAACCCTCGACCAGGCGCTGCCGTTCCGCGACGCCTTCATCGCCGTCGGCCTCGACAGCTCGGAAGTAGGGCATCCGCCGAGCAAGTTCCAGCGGGTCTTCGACCGGGCCCGCAGCGAAGGCTTCCTCACCGTCGCCCATGCCGGCGAGGAGGGGCCGCCCGAGTACATATGGGAAGCCCTCGACCTGCTCAAGGTCGAGCGCATCGACCACGGCGTACGCGCCTTCGAGGACGAGCGGCTGATGCGGCGGCTGATCGACGAACAGATCCCGCTGACCGTCTGCCCGCTGTCCAACACCAAGCTCTGCGTGTTCGACGACATGAGCCAGCACACCATCCTCGACATGCTCGAACGCGGCGTGAAGGTGACGGTGAACTCCGATGACCCGGCCTACTTCGGCGGCTATGTCACCGAGAACTTCCATGCCTTGCAGCAGAGCCTGGGAATGACCGAGGAGCAGGCCAGGCGCCTGGCGCAGAACAGCCTGGATGCGCGCCTGGTGAAGTGAGGGGCGGCGTGCCGGATAGCCCGGCGCGCGACCCGCAAGGCGTTTCGTCGTCGCTGGCTTCTCGGTATTGATGATAAGCATTATCATTTGAAGGCCTGCTCAGCATTCCCATGGCGCCGCCCCGGCGCCGGCTTTCGTGCAGCCGTCCTCACCGATGCCCGACCGCGACCTACCTCCCGGCCCGCGCCCGGATGCCTTGCCGGCAGACGGCGAGGCGGCGCGCCGCGCGGATCTCCTCAAGGCCTTCCTGGCCCAGCGCCAGCGCATGGAAAGCCTGGTCAGCCGCTGGGTCGGCTGCCGGGCGACCGCCGCCGACCTGGTCCAGGAACTGTTCCTGCGCTTCTGGCGGCGCCCGGCCGCCCCGGTGGAGGAGCTTGGCAGCTACCTCCTGCGCAGCGCGCGCAACCTGGCCATCGACCACTTGCGTGGCGAAGGATCGCGGCAACGGCAACTGGACGACTGGCTGCCGGAGCAGCGCCAGGGCGAGCCGGTCGGTCCCGAGCAGGCGCTCGAGGCCGGCGACCAGTGGCGCCGGGTCGAGGCCGCCTTGCGCGGCCTGCCCGAGCGGACCCGGCGGATTTTCCTGCTCAATCGCATCCACGGCCGCACCTACGCGGAGATCGCCCAGGCCATGCAGCTTTCCCAAAGCGCCGTGGAAAAACATATGATGCGCGCCCTCGACGCCTGCAAGGCGAGCCTGGCCGGCCCGGCCGGCGAGCAGGCAAGGAGCGCCCAGCCATGACCCGAACCGATAGCGACGCCGCGCCCTACGATCCCGTCCTCGAGCAGACCGCCCAGGCCTGGCTGGTGCGCCTGCGCGGTACGCCGGATGCGGCGACCCGGCGGGCCTTCGAGGACTGGCTGGCGCAGCGGCCGGCGCATGCCGAGGCCTATGCCCGCGCCGAGGCGCTCTGGCGCCTGACGGAAATACCGGCGAGCCGCCTGGCCATCGAAGAGGCCGATGCCCTGGAAGCCTACCTGCGGCCGCGCCGAGCGTCGCGCAACCCGCGGCGCTGGGCCTACCCGCTGGCCAGCGTCGCCTGCCTGCTGGCGATGCTCTGGCTGGGCGGCTGGTGGCAGCCCGGCGACTGGCTGCAGGACTGGCGTGCCGACTATGTCGCCGCGCCGGGACAGGTCGCCGAATGGAAGCTGGCCGATGGCTCCTACCTGAGCCTGGACGCCGGCAGCGCGGTGCGCGTGCGTATCGACGGCGGCCAGCGGCGGGTCGAACTGCTGCGCGGCGCCGCCGCGTTGCGGGTGAAGCGCGACGCGCTGCCATTCGTGGTCGAGGCCGGCGAAGGTCGGGCGCGGGTACTGGGCACCGAGTTCGAGGTCCGTCGCGGCGCCGGGGCGACCCGCGTCACCGTGTTGCAAGGGCGGGTCGCGGTGAGCGCCGGCACCGGTGCGGGCGCCGCCGAGGAAGTGCTGGGCGCCGGCCAGCAGGTCGGCTTCGCCGACGGCAAGCTGGGCCGGCCCGTGGCCATCGACGCCGCCGCCGCGCTGGCCTGGCGCCAGGGTTGGCTGAGCTTCTACCGGCGGCCGCTGGCAGAAGTGCTCGACGAACTCGCTCGCTACTACCCCGGACGCATTCTCCTGCTCGACGACGCGCTCGGTCGCCAGCCGGTCAGCGGCAGCTTCCGCAGCGATGATCCCGAAGCCGCGCTGAAGTCGCTGCAGGCGGTGCTCGGCTATCGCCAGCAGATCCTGTTCGGACGCCTGGTGGTGATTCGCTGACGGTGGCCCTGGTCCGTTTGGCCGCAGGAATCTTTCCCGGCGAAGAATTTTTTTGCCCTGCGGGGTGAGGTAAATCCGGCGCCGCTTCGTGTAGTGCTCATGACCGCGATTGATTCGCATTAGAAAAGCGACCGACACGAGCAACCCATGACCCCGTTCCCGCGCTTCGCCCTGCGTACTCTCCCCGCCCTGTTCCTCAGCCTCGGCTGTCTCGCCGCCACCGTGCAGGCCGCCGAGGCGGTTCGCTACCGCTTCAGCCAGGCTGCCGCGCCGCTGGCCCAGGCGCTCAACGCGTTCAGCCGGGCCAGCGGGCAGACGCTGCTCTACACCGCCGAGCTGCCGCCGCAGGCGACCGCTCCGGCATTGCACGGTTCGCTGGACGCGGAGGAGGCGCTGCAACGCCTGCTGCAGGGCAGCGGCCTGCGCGCGCGGCGGATCGACGAGCGCACCCTGACCCTGGAACCGATCCCCGCCAGCGGCGCGCTCGACCTCGATGCCACGACGGTCTCCGCCGCCGCCCCGGCGCAGGGCTACCGGCCGGCGGCCAACGCCTCGATCAGCCGCGGCGATGCGCCGGTACTGGAAATCCCCCAGGCGATCAGCGTGGTCCCGGCACAGGCGCTGCAGGACCAGCGCCCGCGCAACCTTGACGACGCGCTGGGCAACATCAGCGGCATCACCCAGGCCAACACCCTCGGCGGTACCCAGGACGCGGTGATGAAGCGCGGCTTCGGCGACAACCGCGACGGCTCGATCATGCGCGACGGCATGCCCTCGGTGCAGGGCCGCAATTTCACCGCCACCGCCGACCACGTCGAGGTGCTGAAGGGGCCAGCATCCCTGCTCTATGGCATCCAGGACCCGGGCGGGGTGGTCAACGTGGTGAGCAAGAAGCCTCAACTGCAACAAGCCAACGCCCTGACCCTGCGTGGCTCGGCCTACGCCCACGGGCGCAACGGCAGCGGCGGCCAGCTCGACTCCACCGGCCCGCTGGGCGACAGCGGACTGGCCTACCGGATGATCCTCGATCATGAGGACGAGGATTACTGGCGCGACTTCGGCAAGAGTCGCGAGACGCTGGTGGCGCCCTCGCTGGCCTGGTACGGCGAGGACACGACGGTCAACCTGAGCTACGAGCACCGCGAGTTCACCACGCCGTTCGACCGTGGCACGGCCATCGACCCGCGTACCAACCGCCCGCTGGACATCCCGCGCAGCCGGCGCCTGGACGAGCCCTTCAACATCACCGAGGGCCGTTCCGAGCTGGCCCGCCTGGATCTCGAACGGCAGCTCGACGACACCTGGAAGGCCCACTTCGGCTACGGCTACAGTCGCGAGACCTACGACGACAACCAGGCCCGGGTGATGGCCGTGAATGCCGACGGCACCCTGACCCGGCGCATGGACGGCACCCACGGCGCGGTCAGCAGCGACAGCTTCGCCACCCTCGGCCTGAGCGGAACGCTGCAACTGGCCGGGATGCAACATGACCTGCAATTCGGCATGGACCACGAGAAGCGCAAGATCTTCCGCGCCGACCTGCTGCGCGACAGCAAGACCAGCCGCTTCGACTACCTCGACCCGGTCTATGGCCAGGTGGTGCCGTCGACCCGGGTGGTCGCCGGCGACAGCGACCAGACCGACAAGCTGCGCAGCGACTCGCTGTACTTCCAGGACTCGATCCACCTGGACGAACGCTGGATCCTGGTCGGCGGCGCGCGCTACCAGATCTACGACCAGCTCGCCGGGCGCGGCCGGCCGTTCAACGCCAACACCGATATCAACGGGCAGAAATGGGTGCCGCGCGGCGGCCTGGTCTACCGCCTGAGCGACGAGGTTTCGCTGTACGGCAGCTACACGCGCTCGTTCAAGCCGAACTCGACCATCGCCCCGCTGAGCACCGGCGAGACCATCGATTCGGCGATCCTGCCGGAGGAGGCGACCTCCTGGGAGCTGGGCGCCAAGCTGGATGTGCCGGGGCGTCTCAGCGGCACCCTGGCGCTGTTCGACATTCGCAAGAAGAACGTGCTGGTCAACGAACTCGACGGTGCCGGCAACAGCAGCGTGCGCGCCGCCGGCCGGGTCCGCTCGCGCGGCCTGGAGCTGGACCTCACCGGCCAGCTCAGCGAACGCTGGAGCCTGATCGGCAGCTACGCCTGGCTCGCCGCGGAAGTCACCGAGGACCCGACCCTGGAGGGCAAGCGCCTGCAGAACGTGGCGCGCAACACCGCGTCGCTGTCGGCGGTCTACGAACTCGGCCAGCTCTTCGGCGGCGACCGCCTGCGCCTGGGCGGCGGCGCGCGCTACGTCGGCAAGCGCCCGGGCGACCCGGCCAATTCCTTCGACCTGCCGTCCTACACCGTGGCCGATGCCTTCGCCAGCTACGACACCCGCTTCGGCGGGCACGGCGTGAAGTTCCAGCTCAACGTGAAGAACCTGTTCGACCGCACCTACTACCCGTCCAGTGCCAATCGACTGTACGTGGCGATGGGCGAGCCCCGGCAGTTCCAGGTGTCGACGACGGTGGAGTTCTGAGTCGGCGCTCGCTCCAGGTGGGGTTCCCCGGCGTCCTCCTGGACGTGGAGGCCCCCCTGAAGGGCGAAGGGTCGGCGCGATGCTGCCCGACCATGCTCCATCCGGTTCCTTCTTCCCCCAGGGAAGGGATTGCCCGGCGCGTGAGTCGTTCCGCCATCCAGTGCCTTCTCCCTTTGGGGAAAGGAAGGCGGAGAACCGCCTGGCACGACCTCGCCGCACGCCACACCTCGTTCCCAACCCGCCCGTTGGGTACCATGCCCGCACCACTCGCCGCCACGGCCGCCCCATGAACCTCGACAACCGCATCAAGTTCCGCCACCTCGCCTGCTTCCTCGAAGTCGCCCGCCAGCGCAGCTTCGCCAAGGCGGCGGATGCCGTGGCGGTGTCGCAGCCGGCGATCTCCAAGACCCTCAAGGAACTGGAGGAAATCCTCGGCGCGCGGCTGTTCGAACGGAGCAAGGCCGGCGCCGAGCTGACCGAGGCGGGGGTGACCTTCCTGCGCTATGCCGGCCCCTGCGTGCAGGCCCTGCGCGACGGGGTGAACACCCTGCGCGGCCACGAGGCGCAGGTCGAGACGGTGCGGGTCGGCGTGCTGTCGACGGTGGAGAGCCTGGTGGTGCCCGAGGTGATCCGGCGCCTGCACCGGCGCCACGGTGCGCTGGTGGTCAGCGTCGCCACCGGACCCAGCGCCTACCTGCTGGCGCAACTGAAGGTCGGCGAGCTGGACCTGGTGGTCGGGCGGATGACCGATAGCCCGGACATCCAGGGCCTGACCTTCGAGCACCTGTACAGCGAGTCGATGATGCTGGTGGTGCGTCCCGGCCACCCCTTGCTC
Organism: Pseudomonas sp. TZ252; assembly: GCF_056110345.1. Taxonomy (NCBI): domain Bacteria; kingdom Pseudomonadati; phylum Pseudomonadota; class Gammaproteobacteria; order Pseudomonadales; family Pseudomonadaceae; genus Pseudomonas; species Pseudomonas sp. TZ252. Next base: position 2,657,761 of record NZ_CM148566.1, read on the forward strand.
GCCGCGCCCCTCGGCGACCCGCAGCGGCTGGCCGAATTCCCGCTGGTGCTGCCGCTGGCCGGCACCACCATCCGCCGCCACGCCGACAGCCTGTTCGTGCAATGGGGCATCCCGCTCGCCGGACAGCGCCTGGAAACCCTCTCGCCGACCCTCAGCCGCAGCTATGTGTTGCGCAGCGAGGCGATCTGGGTGGCGCCGCGCGATGCCGTGCGCCTGGACGTCGGCAACGGCGAGCTGGCCGAGCTGGACCTGGGTATCCGCGAACCGGGCGGTTCGGTCGGGCTGTGCCACAACGCGGCCTTGCCGTTGCCGCTGGGGGCGCAATGGTTCAGCGCGGTGTTGCGCGAGGTGGCCGCCGAGTTGCACTGATAAAGCATAACCAAATGGTTATGTATGGGGCCGGATAATTCACTGTCCCCGTCCCGCCTCCTGCGCAAGACTTCGTTTTCCATGCCTGAATCCACAAGCCTGGCGACCGATAACGCGAATAACAGGAGCCCGACATGCACGACGCCGAAAGCCGTCGTTTCGTCATCCGTGACCGAAACTGGCACCCCAAAGCCTTGACCCCCGACTACAAGACCTCCGTGCCGCGCTCGCCGAGCCAGGCGCTGGTGAGCATCCCGCAATCGCTCTCGGAAACCAGCGGGCCGGACTTCTCCCACCTCAGGCTCGGCCGCCACGACAACGACCTGCTGCTCAACTTCGACCACGGCGGCCTGCCCCAGGGCGAGCGCATCATCATGTTCGGCCGGGTCTTCGACCAGTACGGCAAGCCGGTCCCGCACACCCTGGTGGAGATGTGGCAGGCCAACGCCGGCGGGCGCTACCGGCACAAGAACGACCGCTACCTGGCGCCGCTCGACCCGAACTTCGGCGGCGTCGGCCGGACCCTCACCGACAGCGAGGGCCACTATTACTTCCGCACCATCAAGCCCGGGCCCTATCCCTGGCGCAACGGCCCCAACGACTGGCGCCCGGCGCACATCCACGTGTCTGTCAGCGGCCCGGCGATCGCCGCGCGGCTGGTCACCCAGATGTACTTCGAGGGCGACCCGCTGATCCCCAAGTGCCCGATCATCCGCACCCTTGCCGACCTGGAGGCGGCGCAGAGCCTGATCGGCCGGCTCGACATGAGCATGGCCAACCCGATGGATTGCCTGGCCTACCGCTTCGACATCGTCCTGCGCGGGCAGCGCAAGACCTTCTTCGAGAACGCCTGAGGAGCCGACCATGAGCCACGAACTGCTGCGGGAAACCCCTTCCCAGACCGCCGGTCCCTATGTCCACATCGGCCTGGCGCTGGCCGCCGCCGGCAACCCGACCCGTGACCTGGAGATCTGGAACCGCATGGCCCGCGAAGACGCGCCGGGCCAGCACATCCTCCTGCTCGGCCACGTCTACGACGGCAACGGCCACCTGGTGCGCGACTCGTTCCTGGAGTTCTGGCAGGCCGACAGCGAAGGCCGCTACCAGGAGCGCTACGATCCGGAGCGACCGTTCAACAGCTTCGGCCGCACCGCCACCACCTTCGATGCCGGCGAGTGGACCCTGCACACGGTCAAGCCGGGGGTGGTGCGTAACGCCCAGGGCGTGCCGATGGCGCCGCACATCAACGTCTCGCTGTTCGCCCGCGGCATCAACATCCACTTGCAGACCCGGCTGTACTTCGATGACGAGACCGAGGCCAACGCCGCCTGTCCGGTGCTCAACCTGATCGAGCAGGCGCCGCGTCGCGACACCCTGCTCGCGCGGCGCTGCGAAGTGGACGGACAGCTCGCCTACCGTTTCGACATCCGCATCCAGGGCGACAACGAGACGGTGTTCTTTGACTTCTAGGCGCATCGATCGCGCGGGAAGGAAGGGCGCCCTTGCCGGAGCGGCAAGGGCGTACCCAGAACCCGCCGATGGGTACCTGACATTACTCCCGGAGGGCGATGGGTAGCCCCGACAGTACTACAGTCGGAGGCGCTCCGGTCAATTGCGATGATCGAACGAGTGTCCGATAATCGGCGAGCCTTTCCGTGACCCGAGCCCGAACGTCCATGAGCGAACTCCCGGAACACCCCGCCACCCTGGCGCCGCCGACCGTCCTTTCGCCGGCCAAGCGCATCGAGGCCTTCACCGGCGATCCCAACTTCATGACCTCGCTGGCCCGTGGCCTGGCGGTGATCCATGCGTTCCAGGAGCGCAAGCGGCACCTGACCATCGCCCAGATCAGCCACCGCACCGAGATACCCCGCGCCGCCGTGCGTCGCTGCCTGCACACGCTGATGCAGCTTGGCTACGCCACCACCGACGGGCGCACCTACTCGCTGTTGCCGAAGGTGCTCACCCTCGGCCACGCCTACCTGTCGTCGACGCCGCTGGCGATCACTGCGCAGCCGATCCTCGACCGCCTCAGCGAACAGCTCCACGAAGCCTGTTCGATGGCCACCCTGGAGGGCGACGACGTGCTCTACATCGCCCGTTCGGCCACTCCCCAGCGGCTGATTTCGGTGGACCTCAACGTCGGCAGCCGGCTGCCCGCCTATTGCACCTCGATGGGCCGCATCCTCCTCGCCGCGCTGGACGACGACGCGCTGCACGCCTACTTCGGCGGAGTGGAGATGCAGGCCAAGACCAGCCGTACCCTGTATACCCCCGAGACCCTGCTGCCGTGCCTGGTGGAGATTCGTCGCCAGGGCTGGTGCATCGTCGACCAGGAGCTGGAAGTCGGCCTGCGCTCGCTGGCGGTGCCGGTACGCGACTCCGCCGGCCACGTGCTCGCCGCGCTGAACGTCGGCACCCATGCCGGGCGGGTCTCCCGCGCCGAACTGGAAAGCCGTTTCCTGCCGTTGCTGCTGGAGGCCAGCCGCGAGCTGAGCGCGCGCCTGTTCACCTGACGCCGGAGGCGATCCCCTCCACAAGTTTGGAAAAGGAACCCCCGCTTCCATCTGATAGTCGCAATCCTTGGGGACGCGGCTAGAATCCCTGCCAATTCTGGGAGTTTCCGGCCGTATCGGCCGGTATCTGTATGGATCGCGAAGGGGAAGGCATGTCAGACGCCAGAGGCGCTTTTCATTCCAAAGGTCGCTGGTCGCGGATGGCGCTGCCCGCCATCCTGTGCGCCAGCCTGCTTGTCGGTTGCGGCGCTGAGCCGCCCGCCGAGGAACACGTCCGTGTGCTGGCGCAGACGGTGAAGATGGCCGAGTTCGCCTCGGCCACCTCGATCACCGGCGACATCCAGGCACGGGTACAGGCCGACCAGTCGTTCCGTGTCGGCGGCAAGATCGTCGAGCGCCTGGTCGATGTCGGCGACCACGTCGCGGCTGGCCAGGTGCTGGCGCGGCTCGACCCGCAGGACCAGCGCAGCAACGTGGAGAACGCCCAGGCGGCGGTCGCCGCGCAGCAGGCGCAGTCGAAGCTCGCTGACCTCAACTACCAGCGGCAGAAGGCGCTGCTGCCCAAGGGCTACACCAGCCAGAGCGAGTACGACCAGGCGCTGGCCTCGGTGCGCAGCGCGCAGAGTTCGCTGAAGGCCGCCCAGGCGCAGTTGGCCAACGCCCGCGACCTGCTTTCCTATACCGAGCTGCGTGCCTCCGACGCCGGGGTCATCACTGCCCGCCAGGCCGAGGTCGGCCAGGTGGTGCAGGCCACCGTGCCGATCTTCACCCTGGCCCGCGACGGCGAGCGCGACGCGGTGTTCAACGTCTACGAGTCGTTGTTCAGCCACGATGTCGACGGCCAGCGGATCACCGTCAGCCTGCTCGGCAAGCCGGAAGTCACCGCCAGCGGCAAGGTCCGCGAGATCACCCCGACGGTGGACGAGCGCAGCGGTACGCTGAAGGTCAAGGTCGGCCTCGACTCGGTGCCGGCGGAAATGAGCCTCGGCAGCGTGGTCAACGCCAGCGTCGCCGCGCCGGCCGAGCACAGCGTGGTGCTGCCCTGGTCGGCGCTGTCCAAGGTCGGCGAGCAGCCGGCGGTCTGGTTGCTCGACCAGCAAGGCAAGGCGCGTCTGCAACCGGTGCGGGTGGCACGCTACGCCAGCGAGAAGGTGGTCATCGACGGTGGCCTGGAGGCGGGCCAGACGGTGGTCACGGTGGGCGGCCAACTGCTCCATCCGGGCCAGGTGGTCGAGGTGGCCCAGCCGCCGCAGCCGACCCAGAGCACCGCCAGCCGCGACGCCGTGGGCGGAGGCCAGCCATGAAGCCGTTTTCCCTCGCCGGCCTGTTCGGCTTCGCCCTGCTCCTCTCCGGCTGCGGCGACGAGCCGCAGCCGGCACCGCCGCGGCCGGTGCTGACGGTGACCGTGAAGACCCTGAAGAACGACGACCTCGGTCGCTTCGCCGGTAGCATCCAGGCGCGCTACGAGAGCGTGCTCGGCTTCCGCACCAACGGACGGATCGCCTCGCGCCTGTTCGACGTCGGTGACTTCGTCGGCAAGGGCGCGCTGCTGGCGACCCTCGACCCCACCGACCAGCAGAACCAGTTGCGCGCCAGCCAGGGCGACCTGGCCAGCGCCGAGGCACAGTTGATCGACGCCCAGGCCAATGCCCGGCGCCAGGAAGAACTGTTCGCCCGCAGCGTCACTGCCCAGGCGCGCCTGGACGATGCGCGGACCCGCCTGAAGACCAGCCAGGCCAGCTTCGACCAGGCCAAAGCGGCGGTGCAGCAGGCCAGGGACCAGCTTTCCTACACGCGCCTGGTGACCGATTTCGACGGCGTCATCACCACCTGGCACGCCGAGGCCGGGCAAGTGGTCAGCGCCGGCCAGGCGGTGGTCACCCTGGCCCGGCCCGAAGTGCGCGAGGCAGTCTTCGACCTGCCCACCGAGGTCGCCGAGAGCCTGCCGGCCGACGCGCGCTTCCTGGTCAGCGCCCAGCTCGACCCGCAGGCCAGGACCACCGGCAGCATCCGCGAGCTGGGTCCGCAGGCCGACGCCTCGACCCGCACCCGTCGCGTGCGCCTGAGCCTGGCGCAGACGCCGGAGGCGTTTCGCCTCGGTTCGACCATCCAGGTCCAGCTGAGCAGCGCCGGTAGCGTGCGCAGCGTGCTGCCGGCCAGCGTGCTGCTGGAGCGCGACGGCAAGACCCAGGTCTGGGTCGTCGATGGGAAACAGTCCAGCGTGGCCCTGCGCGAGGTACAGGTGCTCAGCCGCGACGAACGCCAGGTGGTGATCGGACAGGGCCTGGCCGACGGCGACCGGGTGGTCCGCGCCGGAGTCAACAGCCTCAAGCCCGGCCAGAAGATCAAACTCGACGAGGATGCGCGATGAAGGGCGGTTTCAACCTGTCGGACTGGGCCCTGCGCCACCAGTCCCTGGTCTGGTACCTGATGGCGGTATCGCTGGTGATGGGCGTGTTCTCCTACCTCAACCTGGGGCGCGAGGAGGATCCCTCGTTCGCCATCAAGACCATGGTCATCCAGACCCGCTGGCCGGGCGCCACGGTGGACGACACCCTGGAGCAGGTCACCGACCGCATCGAGAAGAAGCTCGAGGAGCTGGACTCGCTGGATTACGTGAAGAGCTACACGCGACCCGGCGAATCGACGGTCTTCGTCTACCTCAAGGACACCACCAAGGCCGGCGACATCCCGGATATCTGGTACCAGGTGCGCAAGAAGATATCCGACATCCAGGGCGAATTCCCCCAAGGCATCCAGGGACCGGGTTTCAACGACGAGTTCGGCGACGTGTTCGGCAGCGTCTACGCCTTCACCGCCGATGGCCTGGACTTCCGCCAGCTGCGCGACTACGTGGAGAAGGTGCGCCTGGACATCCGCTCGGTGAAAGACCTGGGCAAGGTGCAGATGATCGGTGCGCAGAACGAGGTCATCTACCTCAACTTCTCTACCCGCAAGCTGGCCGCCCTCGGTCTCGACCAGCGCCAGGTCGTGCAGAGCCTGCAGGCGCAGAACGCGGTGACCCCGTCGGGCGTGGTCGAGGCCGGCCCCGAGCGCATCTCGGTGCGCACCTCCGGCAACTTCCGTTCGGAAAAGGACCTGCAGGCGGTCAACCTGCGGGTCAACGATCGTTTCTACCGGCTGTCCGACCTGGCCAGCATCAGCCGCGATTTCGTCGACCCGCCGACCTCGCTGTTCCGCTACAAGGGCGAGCCGGCCATCGGCCTGGCGGTGGCGATGAAGGAGGGCGGCAATATCCTCGAGTTCGGCGAGGCGCTCAATGCGCGCATGCAGGAGATCACCGGCGAACTGCCGGTTGGCGTCGGCGTGCACCAGGTGTCGAACCAGGCCCAGGTGGTGAAGAAGGCGGTCGGCGGTTTCACCCGGGCGCTGTTCGAGGCGGTGGTGATCGTCCTCATCGTCAGCTTCGTCAGCCTCGGCCTGCGCGCCGGGCTGGTGGTGGCCTGCTCGATCCCGCTGGTGCTGGCGATGGTCTTCGTGTTCATGGAATACACCGACATCACCATGCAGCGGGTTTCCCTCGGCGCGCTGATCATCGCCCTCGGCCTGCTGGTGGACGATGCCATGATCACCGTGGAGATGATGATCACGCGCCTCGAACTGGGCGACTCGCTGCACGACTCGGCGACCTACGCCTACACCTCGACGGCCTTCCCGATGCTCACCGGGACCCTGGTGACGGTGGCCGGCTTCGTGCCCATCGGGCTCAACGCCAGCTCCGCCGGCGAGTACACCTTCACCCTGTTCGCAGTGATCGCCGTGGCGCTGCTGCTGTCGTGGATCGTCGCGGTGCTGTTCGCCCCGGTGATCGCCGTGCACATCCTGCCGAAGACTCTCAAGCACAAGTCGGAGCAGAAGAAGGGCCGCATCGCCGAGCGTTTCGACAGCCTGCTGCACCTGGCGATGCGCCGGCGCTGGACGACCATCTTCCTCACCGCGCTGCTGTTCGGCGTGTCGCTGTTCCTGATGAAGTTCGTCCAGCACCAGTTCTTCCCGTCTTCCGACCGTCCGGAACTGCTGGTCGACCTCAACCTGCCGCAAAACAGCAGCATCCACGAGACCAGGGCGGTGATGGACCGCCTGGAAGCGACGCTGAAGGACGACGAGGACATCGACCACTGGAGCGCCTACGTCGGCGAAGGCGCGATCCGCTTCTACCTGCCGCTGGACCAGCAGTTGCAGAACAACTTCTATGGCCAGCTGGTGATCGTCACCAAGGACCTGGAGGCCCGCGAGCGCGTCGCCGCACGCCTGCGCGATCGCTTGCGCAAGGACTACGTCGGCATCAGCACCTACGTGCAGCCGCTGGAGATGGGGCCGCCGGTGGGACGGCCGATCCAGTACCGGGTCAGCGGACCGCAGATCGACAAGGTCCGCGAGTACGCCATGGGCCTGGCCGGCGTGCTCGACGGCAACCCGAACATCGGCGATATCGTCTACGACTGGAACGAGCCCGGGAAGATGCTCAAGATCGACATCGCCCAGGACAAGGCGCGCCAGCTCGGGCTTTCCTCCGAGGACGTGGCGCAGATCATGAACAGCGTGGTGACCGGCAGCGCGGTGACCCAGGTGCGCGACGACATCTACCTGGTGAACGTCATCGGCCGCGCCGAGGATAGCGAGCGCGGCTCGCTGGAGACCCTGGAGAGCCTGCAGATCGTCACGCCCAGCGGCACCTCGATCCCGCTCAAGGCGTTCGCCAAGGTCAGCTACGAGCTGGAGCAGCCGCTGGTGTGGCGCCGCGACCGCAAGCCGACGATCACGGTGAAGGCGTCGCTGCGCGGCGAGATCCAGCCCACCGACCTGGTCGCCCGGCTGGCGCCGGAGGTCAAGCGCTTCGCCGACGGCCTGCCGGCGAACTACCGGATCGAAGTGGGCGGCACGGTGGAGGAGAGCGGCAAGGCCGAGGGCCCGATCGCCAAGGTGGTGCCGCTGATGCTGTTCCTCATGGCGACCTTCCTGATGATCCAGTTGCAGAGCGTGCAGAAGCTGTTCCTGGTGGCCAGCGTCGCGCCGCTGGGGCTGATCGGGGTGGTCGCGGCGTTGCTGCCGACCGGCACGCCGATGGGCTTCGTGGCGATCCTCGGGATTCTCGCGCTGATCGGCATCATCATCCGCAACTCGGTGATCCTGGTGACCCAGATCGATGCCTTCGAGAAAGACGGCAAGACGCCCTGGGAAGCCGTGCTGGAAGCCACCCACCACCGCACCCGGCCGATCCTGCTGACGGCGGCGGCGGCCAGCCTGGGGATGATCCCCATCGCCCGCGAAGTGTTCTGGGGGCCGATGGCCTATGCGATGATCGGCGGCATCGTCGCCGCCACGCTGCTCACGCTGATCTTCCTGCCGGCGCTGTACGTCGCCTGGTACCGGATTCCGGAACCGGGACGCTGAGCGCGGCGTAAGGGGAAGGGGGCGCCGCCGTAGCAGAGTCTGTGCGGGGGGAAGGAGAGCGGACGGCGGGTGGGCCATCCGCCCCGACGCCGGGCAGGGTATGCCCGGCGTTGCTACGGCGACGGCGGCCAGTATAGGCAGCCCGGCGTCAGGGAAAATCCGACCAATTTACGAATCTGTTTTGCAACCGAGGTAATAGTGGACACATTGCAAGGCATGCGCGTGTTCGCCAGGGTGGTGGACAGCGGCAGCTTCACTTCCGCCGCCCAGGCCCTGGACCTGTCCACCGCGCAGGTATCGCGGCTGATCTCCGACCTGGAGGCGCACCTGCAGACGCGCCTGCTGCACCGCACCACCCGGCGCCTGGCCCTGACCGAAGCCGGCGAGCGTTACCTGGAACGGTGCCGCGGGATCCTCGAGGACATCGAGGTCGCCGAGGCCGAAGCCGCCGGCGCGCACATCCGCCCCTGCGGCCGCTTGCGCGTGCAGTCGCTGATGGGCATGGGCCAGCATCACCTGGTGCCGATGATCGCCCGCTACGGCGCACTGTTCCCCGACGTGGTGATCGAGCTGACCCTGTCCCAGCGCAACCCGGACATGCTCGAGGAAGGCCAGGATGTGCTGATCACCGGCGAGCGCCAGTTGCCCGACTCGGAGTTCGTCGCCCAGCGCCTGGGCAGCATCCACAGCGTGCTCTGCGCCAGTCCCGGCTACCTGCAGCAGCACGGCGTGCCACGCTCGGTGGACGACCTGGAGCGCCACGTCTGCCTGCGCCTGCAGGACCCGGCCTACCCGGAGGGCTGGATCTTCGCCGACGAGCAGGGCGAGCGCACCGTCAGCCCGCAGAACACCTTCATGGTCAATGTCGCCGAGGTCATGGCCCAGGCGGCCAAGGCCGACCTCGGCATCGCCCTGCTGCCCAGCTACGTGGCGGCCGCGGCGCTGCGCAACGGCGAGCTGCTACGGGTGTTGCCCGGCCATGCCATGCACCAGCGGACCATCTATGCGCTGTATCCCTCGCGGCGTTACCTGGACGCGAAGATCCGCACCTGGGTCGATCTGTTGCAACAGGAACTTCCCCAGGCATTCGCCCGCGACGAAACTACCATGCAAAGTTCAAGTTACTGGGCACAGTGAAGGATTGTTGTTATTGAGGTAATACTCTCTCGTCTGTTTGGCTATTTTTCCGAGCATGGCGGTTAACTAATATGGCGCCTGTCCCAAGTGAACAGGGTGTCATCGGAGACCCGCCATGAATCGCCAGATCCTTGCTGCCGCCATACTCAGTTTGTTTTCCCTCGCATTTTCCCAGGCCGGTTTCGCCGAAGAGTCCTCGCTGATGACCAACCGCATGGTCGACGCCAACCAGCAGGCCATCGAGCACCAGCAGGAACTTTCCGCCTCCGCCGCGCAGGCCGGGGCCCGCAGCGACTCCTGATCTAGCGCATGGCGCCAGCCGCGCCATGGCTTCCCCCGGGTACTCGGGAAGCGTGAGCCTGGGTACCCTGTCCTTGCGCCGCATATGATATGCGGCGTTTTTTTTGCCTTCCTGACCGTTCGGACAATTCTTGCAGAATATGTAAAAGACTTTCGTTGGATATCGGGTTTTTCCGATAGTGGCAAAAAAATATAATCGCGCCAGCTCAATGGATAATTGTCGCTGGCTGTCGACGATATTCGTTCTGTCTTCATCGATCTCGCCATGCAAGAGCGGGACGTGGAAAGCCTAAAGCCCGATGAGTCGAAGAGACTTTCAATAGAAGAGTCCGACTGCGTTCCAGCCGGTTTCCAGTGTCCGGAAATACACTGGCAAGACTTCCCGACGCCGAACTTTGATTGCTCCTATTCGACGTCTTCTCAAGGCCGCTGATACCAGCGGCCTTTTTTTTCGGGTTGCGCCCGGCTGGGCGCCCCATGGGAGCGATCGCCCGCGCGACGCCAGCAGAAGCGTCGCCGGGAACGACACCACAACACGCTTTCCGGCCTTGCCGGATTTCACCACGCTGTAAGAAGGAGCAACCGCAATGAGGAATCTGTTCGCCTTGACGCCGATGGCGCTGGCGCTGTGCACCGCGTCCGCCGCCTGGGCCGATGAGGGGGAAGCCAAAGAAGGCTTCATCGAAGGCTCCAGCCTCCAATTGCTGACCCGCAACTACTACTTCAACCATGACCGCCGGCACGCTTCCGGGCACGACAGCAAGGAATGGGCGCAAGGCTTCATCGCCACCTTTCAGTCCGGCTACACGCCCGGCGTGGTCGGCTTCGGCGTCGACGCCTACGGCATGCTCGGGCTGAAGCTCGACGGCGGCGGCGGTACCGGCGGCACCAGCATCCTGCCGATCACCGCGCCGAGCAAGGAAGGCTACGAATCCGGCAAGGCGCCCGATGAGTTCTCCAGTGGCGGGGCGGCGTTGAAGATCCGCGCCTTCGACACCGAGCTGAAGCTGGGCGACCAGTTCCTCAGCAACCCGGTGGTCGCCGGCGGCGAGTCGCGCATGCTGCCGCAGACCTTCCGCGGTGTGAGCCTGACCAACAACAGTTTCGAGGACCTGACCCTCACGGCTGGCCAGGTCAGTTTCACCAAGTACTACAACCAGAGTGGCCACCGTCGCCTCGGCTCGTACTACGGCGAACTGCCGGGCGACCGCGACAGCCATCATCTCAGCTGGCTGGGCGGCACCTGGGGCGGCATCGAGGGCTTCACCAGCAGCCTGTACGCCGCCGAACTGCAGAACGTCTGGAAGCAGTACTACGCCGACGTCGACTACACCTACGAGATCGACGACAACTGGTCGCTGAACCCCGGCGCGCACTACTACAAGACCGTCGACAGCGGCGACTCGTTGCTCGGCCGGATCGACAACAACACCTACAGCCTGCATTTCGCGGTCGGCTACAGGCAGCACACCGTCACCGCGGTGCTGCAGAAGGTCAACGGCAACACGCCGTTCGACTACATCAACCAGGGCGACAGCATCTTCCTCGACAACTCGCAGCAGTATTCCGACTTCAACGGTCCCAACGAGAAGTCCTGGAAGCTGCAATACGACTACGACTTCGTCGCCCTCGGCCTACCCGGCCTGAGCGCCTCGGCCTCGTACTCGCGCGGCAAGCTGGACCTGACCCGGGTCGATCCGGACAGCCCCGGCTACGGCGGCTGGTACAGCGCCGACGGCAAGAACGCCAAGCACTGGGAACGCGACCTCGACCTGCAGTACGTGGTTCAGGGCGGTCCGGCCAAGGACCTCTCGCTGCGCCTGCGCTGGGCCACCCACCGCGGCACCGGCGGCTACAGCGCGGTGGACAACGACATCGACGAATACCGGGTGATCGTCGACTATCCCATCGACGTGTTCTGAGCCGCGCGCGCTGGGCCCTTCGCCGGGCTCAGCGCTGGCGGAACAGTTCGCCGGGAGTGAAGCCGAAGAGTCCCTTGAAGGCGGCGATATAGGCCGAGGTCGAGTCGTAGCCGCTGTCCAGGGCGGCGCCGGTGACGCTGTCGCCGGCCTCCAGCGCGTTGAGCGAGGCGAGCAGGCGCTGGCGTTGGCGCCAGAGCCGGTAGTTCATCCCGGTCTCGCGCTGGAACAGGCGCGACAGGGTCTTTTCCGAGGTGCCCAGGCGCTGCGCCCAGTCGCCCATGGTCAGGCTCTGGGTCGGTTCGTCGATCAGTGCCTGGCACAGCCGCAGCAGGCGCGGCTCGCGCGGCATCGGCAGGGAGAAGGCGACCTCCGGCAGCAGCCGCAACTGGTCCAGCAGCACCTGCACCAGCCGCGATTCGGCGCTGTCGCCCTCCGGGTAGTCCACCGGCAACTCGCAGAAACTCTTGATCAGCTCGCGCGCCAGCGGCGTCACCTCCAGCACCCGGCAACGCGTCGGCGCCCAGGCGCAGGCGTCGCCACGGATGTACAGGCTGCGCATCTCGGCGCGGGTGGAGGTGACCACCTCGTGTTCCAGCTGCGCCGGAATCCAGATCGCCCGCTGCGGCGGGGCGAAGAAGCTGCCCTCGGCGGTATGTACGCCGAGCACGCCGCTGATGGCGTAGGAAAGCTGTACCCAGGCGTGCCGGTGGCGCGAGGTCCAGGAGCCGGCGCGCAGGCTTTCGGCGCGCGCGTAGACCGGCCGTGGCAGGCGGGCGAGGGTGGGAATCGGGCGGTGCAGTTCCGCAGGCTGTCCGTTCATCGTCATGACTTGGCGTCGTGTCGCTAGTCGGCAGAGTCTGGCAGGGCTAACCTGCCGCCTCAAGTTTCCCGGAGCCCACGCCGATGCTCGACTTCTCCGCCCACGCGCTTCCCTACGCCTCGCAACGTTCGCCGGTCCATGCCCGCCGCGGCATGGTCGCCACCTCGCAGCCGCAGGCGGCGCAGGTCGGGCTGGAGATATTGCGCCGTGGCGGCAATGCCATCGACGCGGCGATCGCCACCGCCGCCGCGCTGACGGTGGTCGAGCCGACCGGCTGCGGGATTGGCGGCGATGCCTTCGCCCTGGTCTGGACCCGCGGACGCCTGCACGGCCTGGACGCCAGCGGGCGCGCGCCGGGCCTGCTCGATCGCGAGCGGGTGCGCGCCGCCGGCCACGAGCGGATGCCGCTGTACGGCTGGACGCCGGTCACCGTGCCGGGCTGTCCGGCGGCCTGGGGCGAACTGTCGCGGCGCTTCGGCAAATTGCCGTTCGAACAACTGCTGCGGCCGGCGATCGAGCTGGCTCGCGATGGCTTTCCGGTCTCGCCGGTGATCGCCCGCCTGTGGCAGAGCGGCCTGGACAAGTTCCGCGCGGCGTTGCCGCAGCGGCCCGAGCTACGGGCCTGGTTCGACGAGTTCCTCATCGACGGCCGGGCGCCGCGCGCCGGCGAGGTGTTCCGCCAGCCGGGCCAGGCCGACACCCTGGACGAGCTGGCGCGCAGCCAGTGCGAAAGCTTCTATCGCGGCGAGCTGGCCAGGGCCATCGTCGGCCACGCCGAGCGCAGCGGCGGCTACCTGCGCGCGGAGGACCTGGCCGGCTACCAGGCGAAGTGGGTCGAACCGATCTCACTGAACTACCGTGGCTATGACGTCTGGGAGATTCCGCCGAGCGGCCAGGGCCTGATCGCCCTGATGACCCTGAACATCCTCAAGGGCTTCGAATTCGGCGAGCGCGACTGCGCGCGGACCTGGCATCGCCAACTGGAGGCGATGAAGCTGGCGTACGTCGACGGGCTGCACTACATCAGCCAGCCGCAGTCTATGCGGGTCTCGGTCGAGGAACTGCTGCACGAGGACTACGCCGCCAGCCGCCGTGCGCTGATCGGCGAGCGCGCGCTCGATCCCAGCCCCGGCCAGCCGAGGCCGGGCGGCACGGTGTACCTGGCCTGTGGCGACGAGGAGGGCAACCTGGTCTCGTTCATCCAGAGCAACTACCACGGCTTCGGCTCCGGCGTGGTGGTGCCCGGCACCGGCATCGCCTTGCAGAACCGCGGCGCCGAGTTCAGCCTCGATCCGGACCACGTGAATTGCCTGGAGCCGGGCAAGCAGACCTTCCACACCATCATTCCCGGTTTCCTCAGCAAGGACGGCGTGCCGCTCGGCCCGTTCGGCGTGATGGGCGCCTATATGCAGCCGCAGGGCCACGTGCAGATGGTGATGAACCTGGTGGACTTCGGCCTCAACCCCCAGGCTGCCCTCGACGCGCCGCGCTGGCAGTGGCTGGGCGGGCTGCGCGTCGGCATCGAACATGCCGCGCCGCGCGCGCTGGCGGCGGAGCTGGCGCAGCGTGGGCACCAGGTGGAGATCGCCTACGACTCGACCAGCTACGGGCGCGGCCAGATCGTCCTGCGCGACCCGGCCAGCGGCGTGCTCTGTGGCGGCACCGAGCCGCGCACCGATTCGCAGATCGCGGTGTGGTGAGGGGACCCATGTGGGTGAGGCGGGGAGACCTGTCCGGCGGATAATGCCCAAGGCGTATCCGCCCTGCGGATGACGAAGCAAGAAGACCCGGCAGGCATAGGCTGCCAGGCGACCCGTACTCGAGCGCGCTCCGCTACGCAACATCGAGAGCGCCTTCTGGATGTCATGCCACCGGAGTCTCCCAGGCCCTGGCGAATTTACGTCCGGGCGTCCTGAAACCCGACGAAAAACCCCATTCGGGGATGAATTCCGCCCGCCGTCTCTGGCATCATCCGCGCCGCTTCTCGCCCGAACGCCGGGGCGGTGATGTGTAGAAAGACCACGCACTGTTTTGTGTACAAAAGTCTGCTGATTCTTTTTGTCACAAATCGTTTTTGTGTATCCAGTTTTCTTCGCGCTGCCAACCCAAAGTCGAGCACGCCCCTCCCGACCACGCACCAGTGCAAGGCAAAAACTGTCCTTGGGGTCAGGTTTTTGCCGTCGTAGAGAGGTTGGAGGCATTTCGCCGCCTTTGTCCAAAACACTGAAAAAACAGGCGTTCCCTTCGCCGCAGGAAACCCGGCGAAGCGCCCGCGCCGTCTTGGCTTCGTTCTTGCTATCCATGGCGAGGCCTGACCGCTCGGACAGGTTCGCCCACTAGAAGAAAAGCTATTCACTCCAGGAGCGTTTCAATGAGCCGCACACTCGCCACCGTGATGCTAGCCGGGGGGCTACTGGCCGCAGGCCAGGCTGTCGCCGAAGACCATGACATGACGCCAACCCACGAGACCGACTCGGGGCCGCTGCTCTGGCACAACGAGAGCCTGACCTACCTCTACGGCAAGAACTTCAAGATCAACCCGCCGATCCAGCAGACCTTCACCCTGGAACATGCCAGCGGCTGGACCTGGGGCGACCTGTTCATCTTCTTCGACCAGATCAACTACAACGGCAAGGAAGACGCCAGCAACGGCAAGAACACCTACTACGGCGAGATCACTCCGCGCCTGAGCTTCGGCAAGCTCACCGGAGCGGACCTCTCCTTCGGCCCGGTGAAGGACGTGCTGCTGGCCGGCACCTACGAGTTCGGCGAAGGCGACACCGAGGCCTACCTGCTCGGCCCGGGCTTCGACCTGGCGATCCCCGGCTTCGACTACTTCCAGCTCAACTTCTACTACCGCAAGCCCGACGGCAACCGCGTGCGCGCCGGCGCCTGGCAGATCACCCCGGTGTGGTCCTACACCATTCCGGTGGGCAACTCCGACATCCTCATCGACGGCTACATGGACTGGGTGATCAACAACAAGAGCGCCAGCACCAGCCGCCGCAACCAGAGCGACTATCACGCCAACCTGCACTTCAACCCACAGGTCAAGTACGACCTGGGCAAGGCCCTCGGCTACGAGCCTAAGCACCTGTACGTGGGCCTGGAGTACGACTACTGGTCCGACAAGTACGGTGTGAAGGACTCGCAGTACTTCACCACCGACCAGAACACCGCAAGCTTCCTGGTCAAGTACCACTTCTGAGTCCGTCGCGCGGGGCTACCGGCCGGGCCTCGCCAGCGCGCCCCGTCATTGCGCGCCGTGCATCGGCACGGTGCGCGACGGTCGCCTCCGTGGTCCTTGCGTTTGCCTCCCGTTGTTCGCTCGACCCACGCCGGGCGCGCCCTGCAGCCTGAGCGGCAGGAATAAGCTGATCACCTGGACAGCTTTTTGCAGAAGCCGTGCAACCTCCTCCTGTCCGAGGAGCGCCACTTGAGACGGCCCGATGCATAGCGAAGACCAACGCCCCAACGACCTCATCTACGGCCTCGACGACCGGCCGCGCCCGCTTCCCGCCTTCCTTGCCGCGCTACAGCACGTGCTGGCCAGCTTCGTCGGCATCGTCACTCCGCCGCTGGTGATCGGCTCGCTGCTCGGCCTCGGCGAGCACCTGCCATACCTGATCAGCATGGCGCTGATGGTTTCCGGCGCCGGCACCCTGATCCAGGCGCGCCGGCCGTTCGGCATCGGCGCCGGGATGATCTGCCTGCAAGGCACCAGCTTCGCCTTCCTCGGCGCCGTGCTGGCCGCCGGGATGCTGGTGAAGCAGCGCGGCGGCGGTCCCGAGGAGATCCTCGCGATGATCTTCGGCGTGTGCTTCTTCGGCGCCTTCGTGCAGATCGTCCTCAGTCGTTTCCTCGGCCATCTTCGCCGGGTGATCACGCCGCTGGTCACCGGCATCGTCATCACCCTGATCGGCGTCAGCCTGATCAAGGTCGGCATCACCGACCTCGGCGGCGGAGCCGGGGCCACGGACTTCGGCGCACCGGCCAATCTCGCGCTGGGCGCGCTGGTGCTGCTGAGCATCGTCCTGCTGAACCGCTCGCGCCTGCCCTGGCTGCGCCTGGCCGCCATCGTCATCGGCCTGGCGCTGGGTACCCTGGCGGCCTGGGCGACCGGCCTGTTCGTTCCGCGGGCGTTGCCCGAGCTGCCGCTGGTCAGCCTGCCGCAGCCGTTCCGCTTCGGCTTCGCCTTCGACTGGATGGCCTTCCTGCCGGTGGCGCTGATCTACCTGATCAGCAGCATCGAGACAGTCGGCGATCTGACCGCCAACTGCATGCTCTCGCGGCAGCCCCTGGAGGGACCGGCGTACCTGCAGCGGTTGCGCGGCGGGGTGCTCGGCGACGGCGTCAGTTGCCTGCTGGCAGCCACCTTCAGCGCCTTCCCGAACACCACCTTCGCGCAGAACAACGGGGTGATCCAGCTCACCGGGGTGGCCAGCCGGCACGTCGGGATCTATATCGGCGGCGTGTTGCTGGCGCTCGGCCTGTTCCCCTGGGTCGGCGCGATCCTCCAGCAGATCCCCAAGCCGGTGCTCGGTGGCGCCACCCTGGTGATGTTCGGCAGCGTCGCCGCCGCCGGCATCCGCATTCTCGGCCAGACCGCAATGGACCGCCGCAGCGTGCTGATCATCGCCGCCTCGTTCGGCGTCGGCCTCGGCGTGGCCGCGCAGCCGACCCTGCTCGACCAGATGCCGGCGGTGGTGAAGACCCTGTTCGACTCGGCGATCACCAGCGGCGGCATCACCGCCATCCTGCTCAACCTGCTGCTGCCCGAGGAGCGCGTTGCCGAAGCGGCGCAGGCCAGCGCGAAGGGCGGCGCCCTGGCGCGCTGGCGCAAGCCGCTGGGTTGATACGGGCGTTTGCAAATTTTTCCGCGCCTGGCTTGTGTCCCGCGGCCGGGCTGGGGTATCAACGCGGGGATCACGCCGATGGAAACCTGCGCATGACCCTGACAGTGCCCGCCCACGACCCGGCCGCCCGCGACAAGCCGGCCGGGCGCATCCGCCAGAAGAACGAGGAGGCGATCCTCGCCGCGGCCGAGGAGGAGTTCGCCCGCCACGGCTTCAAGGGCACCAGCATGAACACCATCGCGCAGAACGTCGGCCTGCCCAAGGCCAACCTGCACTACTACTTCGGCAACAAGCTGGGCCTCTACACGGCGGTGCTGAGCAACATCCTCGAACTCTGGGACAGTACCTTCAACACCCTCGGCGTCGACGACGATCCGGCCGAGGCGCTAGCCCGCTACATCCGCGCCAAGATGGAGTTCTCCCGCCGCTACCCGCTGGCCTCGCGGATCTTCGCCATGGAGATCATCAGCGGCGGCGAGTGCCTCACCGCGCATTTCAACCAGGACTACCGCAGCTGGTTCCGCGGCCGCGCCGCGGTATTCGAGGCCTGGATCGCCGCCGGCCGGATGGACCCGGTGGATCCCGTGCACCTGATCTTCCTGCTCTGGGGCAGCACCCAGCACTACGCCGACTTCGCCAGCCAGATTGGCCTGGTCACCGGCCGCAAGCGCATGTCCAGGCAGGACTTCGCCGCCGCCGCCGACAACCTGGTGCGGATCATCCTCAAGGGCTGCGGACTGACCCCGCCGGCGGCCTGAACGCGATGCCGAGCACCCTGCAAGGCCTCGCCGAATACCGCGAGGAAATCCGCAAGAGCCGCTTCCACACCATCGCCGCGCCGGTGGCCGACGAGGACGAGGCGCAGGCGTTCATCGCCGCCCACCGCGACGCTTCCGCCGGACACAACTGCTGGGCCTGGAAGTGCGGCGCGCAGTACCGCTTCAGCGACGACGGCGAACCCGGCGGCAGCGCCGGGCGGCCGATCCTGGCGGCCATCGAGGGACAGGACATGGACTGCGTGGCGGTGCTGGTCAGCCGCTGGTTCGGTGGCATCAAGCTCGGCACCGGCGGCCTCGCCCGCGCCTATGGCGGCGGCGCGGCCAAGTGCCTGCAGCAGGCGCCGCGCAGCGAGCTGGTCGAGCGCTGTCGGGTGCGCTTCGCCTGTGCCTTCGCCGACCACGCGCTGCTCAAGGCGCGCAGCCTGGCGCTGGGCGCCAGCGTGGCGGCCGAAGACTACGGCGCCGACGGCGTCGTCCTGACCCTGGAGTTGCCGGTGGCGCGCTTCGAGGCGCTTCAGGCGCTGCTGGTGGACCTCAGCCGAGGCCAGGTGCGGCCGCAGCGGCTGGACGCCTGAGGAGGCTCAGCGCGCTGGAGCCGGGCGGGAAGGGGCAGGAAGCGGCGGGAGCGCGGCGAACACGCATTTGTCGCGGCCGCTGCGCTTGGCGTCGAGCAGTGCGGCGTCGGCGCGATTGACGGTCTGCGAATAGGTTTCGCCGATGCGGTGTTCGGTAACGCCGACGCTGGCGGTGACGCTCAGCGCCTCGGTGCCGACGCGTACCGCCAGGGTCCGTACGCTGTCGCGCACCCGCTCGAGTACCGGGCCGGCGTCCTGCAGGCGGGTCTGCGGCAGCAGCAGGAGGAATTCCTCGCCGCCCCAGCGGCCGCAGAGGTCGTATTCACGTAGCTCGGACTCCATGGCCCGGGCGATTTCCACCAGCACCCGGTCACCGCTGTCGTGGCCCCAGGTATCGTTGACCTGCTTGAAGAAGTCCACGTCGAGCATTGCCAGCACGTAGCTCTGGCCGTGGCGCTGGGAGCGTTCGTTCTCCTCCCTGAGGCGCTCCAGCAGCATGCGTCGGTTGGGCAGGCCGGTCAGCGGGTCGCGGATCGAGGCTTCCTTCAGCGCCAGGTTGAGGTCGCGCATCATCTGCTGGTAGCGGTCGGAGATCCGCGCCACCTTTTCCAGGCGCCGCAGCTGCTTGTGGTAGCGCTCGGACAGCGACAGGTTCTGCTCCCGCGCCATCGACTGGAAACCGTCGGAGATCCGGGCGATGCGCTCCAGCCGCACCAGTTGCTCCAGCGATTGCTGGCGCAGGCGGGCCAGCGCCTGGTGCAGCGGATGCCCGTGGAACTGCGGATCGGCCAGCAGGCCGTCGATCCAGGCGTCCAGTTCGCGTTCGCGGCTCATCGTCGGCTACTCGTCGTGGGCCTGGATGGCGAAGGGGAAGCTGCAGTCCTCGCGGAACTCCTCGGCCAGCTCGGCGACCCGTTCGTTGCGCCGGTCGTAGTGCCAGCGCAGGCTGACCGGGCGACCGCCCTGGTGGGCCTCTTCGAGCAGGTCGAGGATGTCCATCATGGCCTTGATCGAACTGGTGTTCAGGTACAGCAGGCGCAGGTCCAGTTCCAGCGGCCGCTGCCCGGCGGCGAGGAAGCGCTCGACCCAGTCGATCACCTGGCCGAACAGTTCATAGGAGTTTTCCGGGTAGGAATCGCCTTGCATGGACAGGCGTCCGGCCTGCCAGTCGCCCTGGATGGCGGGCGTGGACTGGGTGCCGGGTATGTGCAGGTCACTCATGATGGTGTTCTTCCTAAAACACGGGGTCAGATCACGGCGCGCAGGCTGAAGAAGGCGCGCCCGTCGGGCTGTTCCTTCAGCGATGCGGCCAGTGGTTCGCTGGACTTGCGGGCGATGTCCAGCAGGCCGAGACCGGCTCCGCTGGCGCAGCCGCTGTCGCGCGGGCGGCGTAGCTGCTCCTTGTAGGCGGCCTTGAGGGCGGCCTTGTCGAGGTTGGCGATGGCCTGGATGCTGCGCACCAGGCTCTGGCCGTCGTCGCGTTCCACCAGGTTGCCGGCGGACACCACGTAGTGGCCGTCCTCGTTGCGGGCGATGGCTACCGTGGCCGCCGCCTCGTGTTCGCCGTAGCCCTTGAGATTGGCGTAGTGGCGGATGTTCTGGGTCATCTCGATGTACACCGCGAAGACGTCCATCGCTTCGCTCGGCTTGGCCTGTTCGGCGTGCAGGTAGTTGCGCAGCGCGTGGCCTATCTCCTCGATCAGGCTGCGCGAGATCGGTCCGTTGAAGCAGAGCAGGATGCGTTGGCGAGTGTAGCTTTCACGCATGGCCAGCAGGTCTAGCGTTTCCATGGGTGCCCCTAGTCGAATCGGAAGGACAGGATGGTGATGTCGTCGCGTTGCGGGTGCTCGCCCTGGTACTCGGCGAGCGTCGCCACGAAGGCCTCGGCCTGCTCGGGGAGCGGCTGCCGCGCGTGGTCGCGGAGCATGTCGGCGAAGCGCCGGCTGCCGAAGCCGAAGCCGTGTTCGCCGCCGGCCTGGTCGAGGAAACCGTCGGTGCTCAGGTAGAAGGTCCAGCCCGGCGCCAGCGGTACCTCGATGTTGCGGTAGTCGCCACGGCGCTTGTCGCCGATCGCCCGGCGCGCGCCCTTGAGTTCCTGGACCTCCTCGCCGTCGCTGGCGTACAGCGAGATCTTCGCCCCGGCGAAGGCCAGCTGGCGGCGCCGGCGGTCGACCCAGACCAGCCCGGCATCCATGTTGGTGGCCAGCGCCTGGGGGATCTGCTCCTGGCTGAGCATGCTGCGCATCGCCTGGTCGGTCTCGCCGAGGATCGCCGCCGGGTCGCGGCTGCCCACCGCCTCGATGGCGTGGTCGATGGCGGCGCGGGCGAGCATGGTCATCAGCGCGCCGGGCACGCCGTGACCGGCGCAGTCGACCACGCCGATCAGGTAGCCGTCGGCCTGCTCGCGGTACACGTAGAAGTCGCCGCCGACCACGTCGCGCGGTTTCCACAGGATGAAGTGATGCTCGCCGAGGGTGGCGCTGAGCTGGCGGTCGGGGAGGATCGCGCGCTGGATCAGGCTGGCATAGTCGAGGCTGTCGCCGATCTTCTTCTGCGCGGCGGCCATCTCGCGGTTGGCTTCCTCCAGCGCCTGGGTGCGCTCCTGGACCTTGTCTTCCAGCTCGGCGGTGTGCCGGCGGACCTGGTCGGCCATGCTGGCGAAGGCCTTCGACAGCGAGCCGATCTCGTCCTGGCGCGCCAGCGGCAGCGGCGTGTCGTAGCGCCCGGCGGCGATCGCCTTGGCCGAGCGCTTGAGGCTGCGCAGGGGGCGCAACAGCAGGCGCTCGACGGCATAGGCGAAGCCCAGCAGCAGGGCCACCAGCAACAGCAGGAACGTGCCCGCCAGCGGCCAAAGCCAGCGGTTGTCGAGGACCTGGGCGGCGTGCAGGTCGACGGCGGTGAGCACGTACCAGCGCAGTTGGGGAATGTAGGCCACGGCGAAGAGTTGCTGGCGGCCGTCGAGGCCGGCCCACAGGCAGTGCACCGAGCCGGCCTTGGCGCGGGCCAGGCGCATGGCCTCGCGCAGGGCGTCGCGCTGTTCCGGCTGGTCGAGCAGGTCGAACACCCGGTGGCGTTCGCTGGCGCCGCCGGCGGCGGAGCTGTAGGCGATCAGGCGGCGGTCCGGGTGGGCCTGGATGGCGCCGTCGTCGCCGACGATCATCGGCGTCACGCCCGGCTCGCGGGCGATGATGAAGTCGTCGAGGAAGCCGCTCAGGTCCAGGCCGCTGCCGGCCAGGCCGATGGGCCGGCCCTGGTCGCGGATCACCAGGTTGAACCAGACCTTGGTCAGGTTCAGCTTGCTGTCGACATTGACGTTGATGTTGTAGGCGGCGCTGTTGCGCAGGGTATTGAAGTACCAGGCGTCTTCCGGGTCGCCGGCCTCCAGGGTGTAGCGCGGCCGTTCGCTGTAGGGTTGGCGGCCGTCGTTGAAGTAGTAGTGGTGGGAGCCGCTGGCGATGATGAAGTAGGCGTGGTCGCGGAAGTCGCCGCGGTAGCCCTCGGCCTCGCGGAAGAACAGCGCGCGGCGCGCCGGGTCGTCTTCCTTCAGCAGCCAGTCGCGGGTCACCACCGATTCGGCGAAACGGCGCGACAACGCCAGTTCGCGGGAGACCGGGGCGAGGATCTTCTGCCGGTGCAGCAGGGTGAAGTTCTTCGCGTAGGCCAGGCCGAAGTGCGTACGGATGTCGTCCATCGCGCGCCAGCCCAGCAGCACCGCCGGGACCAGTGCCAGGGCACAGGCCAGCAACAGCGCCACCACCGATTTGCCGCGCAACCCCCAGTTCGCCGCCATGGCTATCCCTATCAGTTTCTCGCCCGGCCCGCGGCCGAAATCATGGATCGAAAGCGTGTGTCGAACTTTTGGCGAAAGGGCCAATTGTGCAGATGTGCATTATTTCAGGCAACGTAATTTGGTTTTATTTCGCCATTAATTTGACGTCACAATGATGGCGAGCAGGCAAAGGCCCGTGGTTCGGGCCTGTCGTCGGCGGGGTCTCGGCGGGGGAGGTTGCGGGGGGCGGCGAAAAAGCGCAGCGGGCCGGCCAGGATCCCGCTCAGAGGCGGTTGCCGCTGCCGCGCCGGGCGGCTTGCTGGAGCAGCACGGCGGCGATCCGTTCGAGCGGCAGCACGTCTTCCGCGGCGCCCAGTTCCACCGCTTCGCGGGGCATGCCGTAGACCACGCAGGTAGCCTCGTCCTGGGCCAGGGTGTAGCCGCCGGCCTGGCGGATCGCCAGGAGCCCGCGCGCGCCGTCCTTGCCCATGCCGGTGAGCAGGCCGGCGAGCAGGTTGCGCCCGGCGCAGCGAGCCAGCGACTCGAACATCACGTCCACTGCCGGGCGGTGGCCGTTGACCTGCGCCTGGCGGTTCAAACGCACCACGTAGTTGGCGCCGGAGCGCTGCACCTCCATGTGGTGGTCGCCCGGCGCGACCAGGGCGTGGCCGGGCAGTATGCGGTCGCCGTCGCGCGCTTCGCTGACGCTGAGCCGGGTCAGGCGATCCAGGCGCTCGGCGAAGCTGCGGGTGAAGCCGGGAGGCATGTGCTGGGTGATGACCACCCCGGGACTGTGCGCCGGCAGGCCGAGCAGCACTTCCTTGAGCGCCTCGGTGCCGCCGGTGGAGGCGCCGAGGGCGATGATCTTCTCGGTGCTGAGCAGCGGCGCCGCGCTTTCCGGCGGCGCCGGCGCGTCCGCCGCACGGCGGCGCAGGCGGGCGCGGGCGACGGTCTTGAGCTTGGCGCGGATTTCCTCGGCATAGGCCTGCATGCCTTCGGCGATGCCCAGCCGGGGCTTGGCGATGAAGTCCACCGCGCCCAGTTCCAGCGCGCGCAGGGTGGCTTCGGAACCGCGCTCGGTGAGCGAGGAGATCATCAGCACCGGGGTCGGCCGCGCCTTCATCAGCTTGTCGAGGAAGGTCAGGCCGTCCATTCGCGGCATTTCCACGTCGAGGCTGATCACGTCCGGCGCGTGCTGCTTGATCAGGTCGCGGGCGACGAAGGCGTCCGGCGCGCAGCCGACCAGGCGCAGCTCCGGGTCGGCCTGGATGATCTCCTTGAGCAGGCTGCGGATCAGGGCGGAATCGTCGACGACCAGGACACTGATGGGCATGGCGAGCTCTCCCGGAGAGTCAGAACAGGTCGATGGGGCCGCCGTCCGCGTTGCGGTCGATACGGCGGCGGTAGTCGCGTTCACGCTGCAGCACGGTGTCGTTCTTCAGCTCCACCAGGGACTTCACCAGGACCCGGCCATTGCGCGGGAAGAAGTAGATCTTGCGCGGGAAGGCCTCCAGCACGTCGCTGGCGAGCAGCGGGATACGCTCGGTGGCCAAGTAGTCGAGGGTGAACTCGACGTTGCGCTGGCCGATGGCGGCGCTGATCTGGCGCAGTACCGAGCCGCCGCCGAAGACCTTGGCCTGCAGGCGCTCGCGGCTGGCGCCGAGGGCCAGCATGCGGTTGATCAGCAGTTCCATGGCGTGGCTGCCGTAGCGCGCCGACGGCGAGGCCGGGTCGCCGCCGAGGCCGCGCTCGGGGAGCATGAAGTGGTTCATCCCGGCGATGCCGTTGAGCGGGTCGCGCAGGCACACCGAGACGCAGGAGCCGAGCACGGTGACGATCACCAGGTCTTCGCCGCTGGCGAAGTATTCGCCGGGCAACAGCTTCACCGCATCGCAGGCGAAGTACGGATCGTAGTAGCGGTTCAGCGGCGCGCCTTCCCGGGCCTGGAGATTCATCGAGATCAGGCCGGGCTGTAGACGGTCTGGCCGACGGAGCGCACCAGGTGGCTGGCGTGGACGAAGTTCTCCGAATGCCCGGCGAAGAACAGGCCCTCCGGCCGCAGCAGGGCCACCATGCGTTCCAGCAGGCGGGTCTGGGTCGGCTTGTCGAAGTAGATCATCACGTTGCGGCAGAAGATCGCGTCGAGTTCCCCGGCGATCGACCAGTCTGCCTCCAGCAGGTTGATCTGGCGGAACTCCACCAGTTGCCGCAGTTCCTCCACCACCCGCGCCTTGCCGGCGTTGGGCCCGGTGCCGCGGAGGAAGAAGCGTTTCTTCAGCGGCGCCGGCATCTGCTCCAGGCGCTCCAGCGGATAGACGCCCTGGCGGGCGCAGTCGAGCACCCCGGTATCGATGTCCGAGGCGACGATCTTCACCGGCGGATCGAAGCTGCCCAGCGCCTCCACCAGGGTGATGGCGATCGAATAGGGTTCCTCGCCGGTACTCGCCGCCGCCGACCAGATGCGCAGCGGGCGATGCCGCTGCAACTGGCGGCGGGCGAGGTCGGCGAGCAGGGGGAAGTGGTGGCGTTCGCGGAAGAATGCGGTGAGGTTGGTGGTCAGCGCGTTGACGAACAACTGCTGCTCGCCCGGCTCGCGGTCGAGGTGGGTGAAATATTCGGCGAAGCTGCCGAGCCGCAGCAGGCGCAGGCGCCGCGAGAGGCGGCTATAGACCAGTTGCGCCTTGCTCTCGGCCAGGCTGATGCCGGTCAGCCGGTAGAGCCGCTCGCGTACTTGCTGGAAGTCCTCGCGGGTGTAGTGGAACTCCTGGTTGCCGAACACCGGCGAAGGCGTGGAGGTGGGCATTGGCGTCGGGTTTCCCTGGTCGACCCTAAGGGCTTGCCGCCCTCCGCCTGGCGGAGGCGCGGCGTGGTCTCAGAACTCTTCCCAGCCGTCTTCCTTGCGCGCCTTGCTGGCCCGCGCCATGCCGCTGCGGGCCAGCGGCGCCGGCGCGCTGGGGCGTGGCGCGGACGGCCGCGCGCTGGCGAGCTGGACCACGCTCGGCGGAGTGTCCAGCCTGAACACCGCCACCGACTGGTTGAGCAGGCCCGCCTGCTCCTGCATGGCCTCGGCCGCGGCCGCGGCTTCCTCCACCAGCGCGGCGTTCTGCTGGGTCATGTCGTCCATCTGCGAGACCGCGCTGTTCACCTCTTCGATGCCGGTGCTCTGCTCGGCGGAGGCGGCGGCGATCTCCGACATGATGTCGGTGACCCGGCGGATCGCCACCACGATGTCGCTCATGGTCTGTCCGGCCTGGGCCACCAGGGTGTTGCCGTTCTCCACCTTGTCCACCGAGTCGGAGATCAGCGTCTTGATCTCCTTGGCCGCGGCGGCGGAGCGCTGGGCGAGGGTGCGCACTTCCCCGGCGACCACCGCGAAGCCGCGGCCCTGCTCGCCGGCGCGGGCTGCCTCGACCGCGGCGTTGAGGGCGAGGATGTTGGTCTGGAAGGCGATGCCGTCGATCACCCCGATGATGTCGGCGATCTTGCGCGCCGACTCGTTGATCGAGGACATGGTGCTGACCACCTTCTGCACCACGGTGCCGCCCTGGGTCGCCACTTCCGAGGCATTGGCCGCCAGCGAGTTGGCCTGGCGGGCATTCTCGGCGTTGAGCTTCACCGTGCTGGTCAGTTCTTCCATGCTCGAGGCGGTTTCCTCCAGGCTCGACGCCTGCTGCTCGGTGCGCGCCGACAGTTCGGCGTTGCCGCTGGCGATCTCGCTGGCGGCGGTGTTGATGGTGTCGGCGGCCTCGCGAATCTGCCCGAGCATCCGCGACAGGCTTTGTGCGGTGTCGTTGGAGAAATCCTTGAGCTGGCCGAAGGTGCCCTGGTAGTCGGCCTCGATGCGCTGGGTGAGGTCGCCCTGGGCCAGCGCCCCGAGCATCCGCGACACGTCGCGCAAGCCGCGGTCGGCGGTATCCACCAGGCTGTTCAGGTCCTTCGCCAGCCTGAGGAAGAAGCCTTCCTTGCCGGCCTCCTCGACGCGCTTGCTGAAGTCGCCGGCGGCCGCCGCCTGCACCAGTTGCGAGACTTCCTGCTCGGCGCGGTGTTCCTCGGTGCGGTCGGTCCATTGCACGGCGGAGCCGAGGCGTTCGTTGGCGTCGTTGAACACTGGCACCACGTCGAGGGAGAAGCGCCGGCCGCCGAGGTTGAGCTCGGCCTTGTGCACGCCGGTGAGGTTGGCCAGCAGGTGCCGCTGGTGCGCCGGATTCTTGTGGAACACGTCGATGTTGGCGCCCATCAGGCGGCCGGCGTCGAAGTTCGGCAGTTGCTTGCGGATATCCGCTTCGGCGCGACCGAGCATCTCGCTGACGGTGCGGTTCATGTAGATGATGTTGAGATCGTTGTCGGCGATCATCACGTTGGCCGAGACGTTGTCCAGCGCGCTCTTGATCCGCGCGTTGTAGGCCGCCGTGGCCAGTTGCGCCGAGGTCGCCTCGGCGGCCCCGCGCAGGCGTTCGCGAACGCCGTCGATGGCTTCGGTGATCTGCGCCTTCTTGCCCGGCAGGCGGTCCATCAGCGGCTCGAAGTTGCCCTGGCCGTAGGCGGTGACCACGCTGACCACCTTCATCTTCACCGCGATGTGCGCGGCCACCAGTTCGTTGACGCCCTTGGCGATGCGCGCCGCGCGACCTTCCAGGCGTTCGGCGGGAATCGTCTGGTCGATCCAGCCGGCTTCGTGCTGGCGGCTCATCTCCGCCAGCCCCGCCTCCAGGCTTTCCACCTGCTGGAGTTCGGCGCGTTGTTCGCGCAGTTGCCGCTGCAGCGCCCGCAGGCTGTCGTAGAGACGCTCGTAGCCGGGCGCCGGGGCCTCGCCGACGGCGGTGTCGAGCTGGCCGTCGGCGAACGACTGGAGGAGCGTGGCGATCCGGTCGGCGCGTTGCTGCGCCACCGCATGTGCATTGAACAGACCCATTTCGATATCCCCTGCCTATCCCTCGTTGGCGCCGCTCAGGCCGCGGCTTCGTCGACCAGCGCCATTTCGCGGCTGGTCATCAGTCTCTCGATGTCCACCAGGATCAACATGCGCTCGCCCGCGGTGGCCAGGCCGAGCAGGTATTCGGTGTCGAAGCTGGCGCCGAACTCCGGCGGCGGCCTGATCGCGTCGCCGCCCAGTGCGATCACGTCGGATACCGAGTCCACCACCACGCCGACGATGCGCCGGCCGATGTTGAGGATGATCACCACGGTGAACGGGTCGTAGGTGACCTCGGCGAGGTGGAACTTGATGCGCAGGTCGACGATCGGCACGATCGCCCCGCGCAGGTTGATCACGCCCTTGATGAAGGGCGGCGCGTTGGCGATCGCGGTGACCTGGTCGTAGCCGCGGATCTCCTGCACGCGGAGGATGTCGATGGCGTACTCCTCGCGGCCCAGGGTGAAGGTCAGGTATTCCTGCGCCGGGCCGTTCGCCTGGCTTGCCTCAGTGCCGTTCATCGGCGGTGTCCTCCCGCGCCGCCAGGCGTGGCAGCGCATCGACGTCGAGAATCAGGGCGACGCTGCCGTCGCCCATGATGGTGGCGCCGGCGATACCCTCCACGCGGCGGAAATTCTGTTCCAGGCTCTTGATCACCACCTGCTGCTGGCCGACCAGTTCGTCCACCTGCAGGGCGAAGCTGCGCCCCTCGGACTCGAGGATCACCACGATGCCCTGCTCCGGCGCCGGCGCTTCGCCGCCGATGCGCAACAGCTCGTGCAGGCTGAACAGCGGCAGGTACTCGCCGCGTACGCGGATCATCGCGTTGTCTTCGCCGCCGAGGCCGCGCACGTCGTCGCTGCGCGCCTGCAGCGACTCGACGATGTAGGTCAGCGGAATCACGTAGTTGACCGCTTCGACGGCGACGATCAGGCCGTCGAGGATCGCCAGGGTCAGCGGCAGGCGGATGCCGATGCGAGTGCCCATGCCGGGCGCCGAGTCGATGTCGATGCGCCCGCCCATGGCACCGATGTTGCGCTTCACCACGTCCATGCCGACGCCGCGTCCGGACAGCTCGGTGACCGTCTCGGCGGTGGAGAAGCCGGGCATGAACACCAGTTGCCAGACCTCGGCGTCGCTCATCCCGTCATGCACCGGCAGGTTGCGCTCGCGGGCCTTGGCGAGGATACGCGGACGCGACAGGCCGCGACCGTCGTCGGAAACCTCCACCACCACGCTGCCGCCCTGGTGGCTGGCGGCGAGCTTCACCGTGCCGCTCGCCGGCTTGCCGGCGGCGAGGCGTTCGGCGGGCGTTTCGATGCCGTGGTCGATGCTGTTGCGGACGATGTGGGTGAGCGGATCGCTGAGTTTCTCGATCACGCTCTTGTCCAGTTCGGTGTGCTCGCCGTGCAGGTGCAGCTCGACCTGCTTGCCCAGGCGCGTGGCGGTGTCGCGCACCAGCCTGGGGAAGCGGCTGAAGATGAAGTTGATCGGCAGCATGCGGATCGACATCACCGACTCCTGCAGGTCGCGGGTGTTGTGTTCGAGCTGGGCCAGGGCGTGCTGCAGGCGCTCGTGGCGGCTCGGGTCGAGCTGCTCGCCGAGCTGGCCGAGCATGGCCTGGGTGATCACCAGTTCGCCGACCAGGTTGATCAGGCTGTCGATCTTTTCCACGCTGACCCGGATCGAGCCGGACTCGCCGTCGCCACGCACTGGCGCGACTGCGCCCCTGGCCGTCGCGGCGACGGCTTGCGCGGGCGCACTGGGCGCGGCGGGGCTGCCGGGGGCGCCGTCGAACAGGCCGAAGGCGCGTTCCTCCGCCGGTGGGGAACCCGGTGCCTCATCGAAGAGGCCGAACGCTTCGCTCGCGGCCGGTGCGCCGGGCGCCTCGTCGAAGAAGCCGAAGGCATCGTCGTCCGCGGTTTCCCTGGCGGGCGCGTCGTCGAACAGGCCGAAGCCTTCCTCCGCCGCTTCCTGCTCCGGCACCCGCAGCCAGCCGCGCAGCCGCTCGACCGTCTCCAGCAACGGCACCCCGGGGTCGGGACTGCCGCTGCGATGGGCGTCGAGCAGGCGCTGCAACACGTCGCGGGCTTCGAGGAAGGAACTGATCATGTCCGGCCGCAGGTGCATCTGGCCGCAGCGGATGCGGTCGAGCAGGGTCTCCAGTTCGTGGGTGACGGCGGTGATGTCGTCGAAACCGAACATTCCGCTGGAACCCTTGATCGAATGCGCGGCGCGGAAGATGCCGTGCAGCGTCTCGCTGTCCGGCCGGTCCAGGTCGAGACCGATCAGGAGGAGTTCGAGGGTGGCCAGGTGTTCCTCGGTTTCCTCGAAGAACACCTGGAGAAACTGGCTCATATCCTGGGGCATGGGACCTCCCCCGCGGGGGAACGGGAATCAGGGCAGGACCTTGCGCGTCACTTCGAGCAGTTTCGGCGGGTCGAACGGCTTCACCAGCCAGCCGGTGGCGCCGGCGCTACGCCCCTGCTGCTTCATCGCGTCGCTCGATTCGGTGGTCAGCATGAGGATCGGCACGCTGCGGTAGCCGGCCAGGTTACGCAGGCTGCGGATCAGCGACAGGCCGTCCATGTTCGGCATGTTCTGGTCGGTGAACACCAGGCTGTAGCTCTTGCTCTGGGCCTTGCCGAGGCCTTCCTTGCCGTCCGCGGCCTCGTCCACCTCGTAGCCGGCGGACTTCAGGGTGAAGCTCAGCATCTGGCGGATAGACGCCGAGTCGTCGACGATCAGAATCGGTTTGCCCATGGTCTTGCGTCCTCACGGTGTCCCTACCGCAGCGCCAAGTTCGGCGGCGAAGGTGGTGTGTGCCAGGTGGCTGTGACGGAGGGCTCTGATGGCCCTTTGCTAGTTCCAGTAAAGACAATGTCCGGTGGATTTCAATTATTGGCGCCGGTTTCTCGTCGGATAGTTATCCGGTTAGACGGATTGGCTATCGATACCCCTCAGAACAATTCCACTTCGCCCACGTTGACGCTGTTCTGGCTCACCGGGCTGGGCAAGGGCCGGCGCAGTTCCTCGACCTCCCGCGCGACCCGTTCGGGCCATTCCTGGCGCGGCCGCGCCTCCAGCGCGCCGAGGCCGAGAGCGAAAGCGCCAAGACGCGCATGGTGCTTGCGCATCTGGCCGAGCAACTGGCTGCCCATGTCCTGGAATTGCAGGGCGGTGACCGCCGCGTCGACGCCCTGGCCGACTTCCAGCGAGAGCCGGTCCAGTTCGTGGATGACCTTCAGGGTGTGCCGGTTCATCGCCTCCAGGTCATCGAGCATGCCCTGGATCTTGTGCTTGGAATCGAGGGCGAAGGACATGTCCTTGTCGGCCAGTTGCGAGATCGCGCTCTCGGCGTCCTGGATCTCGTGGTGGACCACGTCGACGTGCTTGCGGATGGCGGCGGAAAACTCCGTGGAGCGGGTCGACAGCGCGCGCACTTCATCGGCGACCACGGCGAAGCCGCGGCCGCTCTCGCCGGCTCGGGCGGCCTCGATGGCGGCGTTGAGGGCGAGCAGGTTGGTCTGCTTGGCGATGGCGTCCATGTCCTGGGTCGACTGCAGGATCTCGGTGATCTTCAGGCGCACCTGGTCCATGCGTTCCACCAGTTGCTGCGAGGTCCGGCTGGTTTCCAGGGTAGCCTCGACGAACAGGCTGAGGGTCTGCTGGGTGGTCCTGACGAAGTCCTGGAAGTTGATGCCTTCGTCGACCTGGCCGCGCCCGTCGTAGCGCTCGATCAGCGAATGGGACAGGCCGCGCTGGGTATCGATGCGTTCGGCGAGGCCGTGGAAGCTGTCGCTGAGCTGGCGGATCGCCGAATGCAGCAGTTCGTCGATCTGCCGGGCGTGACCGTCCAGTTGCGCGGTTTCGTCGGCGAGCGCCCGTTGCGCCGCGCTCCAGGCCGGCGAAGCGGCATCCGCCTGCGGGTTGGCATTCGCTACCGCTTGCCGAGGGGCGCGCAGGAGGAGGACGAGCATGGCCAGGCTGGCGAACCAACCGAGCGCCAGGACCAGCCAGACGCCGAGGCCGACGGCATGCAGCCCGGCGCACAACGCCCAGGGTAGGGAAAGCAGGCCCAGCTTCAGCAGCAGGGGCCGGGATGGTAACGAAACACCGAGGGACTCGCGCATGCTGCACTCCATGTGCCGGATCGGAGCAGGGCTTCCAGGCGGTCCCTCGGGACCGTGCGGAAGACGCCTTCCAAGCTCGTCGGCGGCGTTTTCTAAAACTAGAGTCCCAATCGGTAATGTCAAACTGCCGTTTTTCCGGCGAGGCCGGTGCCAGGGCCTTTTCCCGTTTGCCGAGGCGACGGATGGCTGGCGCTAGCCGGTTGGGAAGGCGGAGAAGCGCCGGGCCAGGTCCTGGCGGCGGAAGTAGTCGACGACGAAGTCGACGAAGACCCGGGTCTTGGCCGGTAGCAGCTTGTTCGCCGCGTAGTAGAGGCTGGTGTTGCCGGCGTCGACGTACCAGTCCGGCAGGACCCGCACCAGGGCGCCGGACTCCAGGTAGGCATAGGCGTGCTGCATGCATACCAGGGTGATGCCCAGGCCCATGGCGGCGACCTCGCAGGTGGCTTCCGGGTCGCTCATGGTCATGCGTTCGCGCAGCTCGATCGGCGCCTCCTCGCCGTTGCGCCGGCGCAGCGGCCAGGAGCGCACGCGGCCGGTCTGCGGCGAGCGGATGCGGATCCCGTCGAAGCCGCCCAGGTCGCCTGGATGGCGGATTGGCGGCTTGTCGCGGAGGTAGGCGGGCGAGGCGAGGAGGATCAGGTGGCCCGGCGTCAGGTTGCGCGCCACCACCCCGGGCGGCAGTTCGAAACCACCGCCGATGGCGGCGTCGAAGCCTTCGCCGATGAGGTCCACCTGGCGATTGTCGAAATGCCAGTCGGGCACGATGTCGGGATAGCGTTCGAGGAACTCGCCGAGCAGCGGCAGGATGTAGTCGCGGCCGAAGGCCAGCCCCATGCTGACCTTCAACGTGCCGCTGGGTTGGTTGCCGACGCTGGAGACGTTGGCGAGAGCGGTCTGGATGCCCTCCAGGCTGCCGCCGACCTCTTGCAGGAAACGCTCCCCGGCTTCGGTCAGGGTCAGGCGCCGGGTGCTGCGCTGGAACAGGCGCACGCCGAGGTTGCTTTCCAGGCGGGCGACGTTCTTGCCCACCCCGGCCGGCGTCAGGCCCAGGCGCCTGGCGGCCTCGGCGAAGCTACCGGCCTCGGCGCTGCGGACGAAGCACTGGATGTTGCTGAGGGTTTCCATGGGAAAGGGCCCGCATAAACCATTGGTATCGGCTGAATATAGCGATTACCCGCTACCAGGTCTGCAATGGACGACGGAAACTCGGGGCCTGTCTATCCACTCCGATGGAGATTTCCATGTCCGTATCCTCTGCATCCCTCGCCGGCAAAGTCGCCTTCGTCCAGGGCGGTTCCCGCGGCATCGGCGCCGCCATCGTTCGCCGGCTGGCCGCCGAAGGCGCCAGCGTCGCCTTCACCTACGTCAGCTCGGCGGACAAGTCCCGGGCCCTGGCGGCCGAACTCGAAGGCGCCGGAGCCAGCATCCTGGCCCTGCATGCCGATAGCGCCGACGCGGCGGCGCTCGTCGCCGCCGTCGACGAAGCGGCGGCTCGCTTCGGACGCATCGACATCCTGGTCAACAATGCCGCCGTCCTCGCCCTCGGTTCGGTGGAAGAGCTGCCGCTGGCCGACTTCGAGCGGACCCTGGCGATCAACGTGCGCAGCGTCTTCGTCGCCACCCAGGCGGCGGTCAAGCACATGGGCGACGGCGGGCGGGTGATCAGCATCGGCAGCACCAATGCCGAACGCATGCCGTTCGCCGGCGGCGCCACCTACGCGATGAGCAAGTCGGCGCTGGTCGGCCTGACCAAGGGCCTGGCCCGCGACCTCGGCCCGCGCGGGATCACGGTGAACAACGTGCAGCCGGGTCCGGTGGATACCGACATGAACCCGGACGACGGCGACTTCGCCGAGGCCCTCAAGGGCCTGATGGCGCTGCCGCGCTACGCCCGCAGCGAGGAAATCGCCAGCTTCGTCGCCTACCTGGCCGGGCCGGAAGCGGCCTACATCACCGGGGCCAGCCTGACCATCGATGGCGGTTTCTCGGCCTGACCCGGGTCGCCTCGTTCCACCCGGCGAAGTAGCCCCTCTCCCCGACCTTCTGGCCAGACGTTCCCTCCTGAAGGGAGAGGGCGAGGGGAGAGGTTCCGCTTATCGCACCAGGAAAGGCGAAGCCCCCTCTACGACACCGGTCTCGCTGACGTATCGCTTCCAATGCTCGATCAGCTCCGCCAGCTTGCCCGGCTGGCTGTCAGCGAGGTCGTGGATCTCGCCCGGGTCGCGGGCCAGGTCGTAGAGCTGCCAGGTGGCCGGGCCCACCGGGGCCGGCAGGTACACCGCCTTCCAGTCGCCCTGGCGGATCGCACGCATGCCGAACAGCTCCCAGCCGGTCACGGTGTTCTCGTCGTGGGCCGCCTCGGTCTCGCCGGAAAGCCAACCCAGCCAAGACCTGCCGCGCGGCTCGGCGATCTCGCGGCCGCGCCAGCGCTTGCCTGGGTGGCGGACACCGGCGAGGTCGAGGAGGGTCGGGGTGACGTCCATCACCGTGGCGAAGGCATGGCTGATCGCACCCTGCCGGCTTAGCCGCGGGTAGCGCACCAGCGCTGGCACGCGAATCCCGCCCTGGGTGGTGAATGCCTTGTACAGGCGCGATGGTGCGGTGGCCGCCTGGGCCCAGCGCGGGCCATACCAGACGTAGGAATTGGCGCGGCCGATGTTTTCCAGGCTGTTGTCGTAGTGCCGGTCGAGAAAGCCCAGCAGGTCCGGGCCGAATTTCGGGAACGCCTCCAGCAGGGCGCCTTCGGCGCCGTTGTCGGACATGAACAGGACGAAGGTGTTGTCCAGCTCGCCCTGCCGGCGCAGGTAGTCCACGACCCTGCCGATGTTCCAGTCCATGCGCTCGACCATCGCCGCATAGACCTCCATCGCCCGCGCCGACTTAGCCCGTTCCTCGTCCTCCAGGGCCTCCCACTCGCGGGTCAGGGCGAGCACCGGATGGGCTTCGACGTCCGCTTCCACCAGGCCCAGCTCCTTGAGCCGGGCCAGGCGTTCCTGGCGCAGCGCTTCTGGACCGGCGTCGTAGCGACCGCGGTACTTCTCGACGATCTCCCGCGGCGCTTGCAGCGGCCAGTGCGGCGCGGAGAACGGCAGGTAGGCGAAGAACGGCCGGCTCTGGTCGCGCTCCTTGAGGTATTGCAGCAGCTTGTCGCCGAAGGCGTCGGAGGAATAGAAGCCCTCCGGCAGTGTGTCGAGGTAGCGCTCGTCTTCCACGTAGAGCGCTGGCGTACCCTTGAGGATGCGCGGAGTGCTTTCGTCGTAGGGCGGCTCGAAACCATAGTGGTTGGCGGCGCCCGGCAGCAGCGAGAAGGAACGCTCGAAACCGCGTGCATGGGGCGTCTGTTCCGGCTTCAGACCGAGGTGCCACTTGCCGGCCATGAGGGTCTGGTAGCCGGCCTCGCGGAGCAGCTCCGGCAGCGCCACCACGCGCTCGTTGAGATGCCCTTCGTAACCCGGCTTGCCTTCCAGTTCCGGGGTCAGCGCCTCGGCCATGGTGCCGATCCCGGCGATGTGGTGGTCGGTGCCGGTGAGCAGCATCGAGCGGGTCGGCGAGCAGGTCGAGGCGGTGTGGAAGTCGGTCAGGCGCAGGCCGGCGATGGCCAGGGCGTCGAGGTTCGGCGTGGCGATCTCGCCGCCGAAGGCGCCGATATCGGAGAAGCCCAGGTCGTCGGCGACGATCACCAGGAAGTTGGGGCGTTTGCTCATGCGCGGGTCTCGTCTGGATGGGAGGAGAAGGTGGGGCCCTCGCCCCCGCCCTTCCCGCAGGGGAAAGGGCCAGGGCAAGGGGCTTTTC
This sequence comes from Pseudomonas sp. TZ252, assembly GCF_056110345.1. Taxonomy (NCBI): domain Bacteria; kingdom Pseudomonadati; phylum Pseudomonadota; class Gammaproteobacteria; order Pseudomonadales; family Pseudomonadaceae; genus Pseudomonas; species Pseudomonas sp. TZ252. The sequence continues at coordinate 2,693,056 of NZ_CM148566.1, forward strand.
AGCAAGCGATGAATTCGAAGGGCAGGTTTTCCACCCGTCGCGGCGGCGGCGCGACGTACTCGCCGTCGGCGGTCAGTTCGTGCAGCAGCGCTTCGCGCTGGCGCAGGAAGTCGAAGCCACCGCGCTCGCGCGGATGCGCCAGGCCCACCTCGACCACCCGCCTGATCCGCCCCGGACGCGGCTCCATCACCACCACCCGGTCGGCCAGGTAGAGCGCCTCCTCGACGTCGTGGGTGACCAGCAGGGTGGTGATACGGGTGCGCCGGCGGATCGCCAGCAACTCTTCCTGCAACTGCTGGCGGGTCAGTGCGTCGAGGGCGCTGAACGGCTCGTCGAGCAGCAGCAGGCGCGGGCTGGCCACCAGGCCACGGGCGATCGCCACGCGCTGGGCCATGCCGCCGGACAACTGGTGCGGGTAGGCACGCTCGAAGCCGTGCAGGCCGACCAGGCGGATGTATTCGTCGATCCGCGCCGCCTTGTCGGTTTCGCCAAGGGCTTCGTTGACCAGGCCGAGGGCGACGTTCTGCTGCACCGTCAGCCAGGGGAACAGGCGGTGCTCCTGGAACACGATGCCGCGTTCGCCGCCGATGCCGGCGATTGGCCGGCCGTCGACGCGGATCTCGCCGTCGTAGTCGCGGTCCAGGCCGATCAGCAGGCGCAGCAGGGTCGACTTGCCGCAGCCACTGGCGCCGACGATGGCGATGAACTCGCCCTCGCCGATCTCCAGGTCGAACTGCTGGATCGCTTCCAGTCGCCGGCCGTCCACGGCGAAGTGCTTGCGCACCTGGCGGAAGCTGACCAGCGGGGTGCCCGTGGCGGGCGCGGCGAATGCGTTCATGCGTGTCTCCAGCGCGTGGCGCGCGCTTCGATGCGTTGGCCGAGGGCATTGAGCAGGGCGCCGGTGAGGCCGACCAGGAGCATGCCGGCGCCGATCAGGTCCATGCGGAACAATTGCTGGGCGCCGATCATCAGGCTGCCGATGCCGCCGTCGGAGGGCATGAAGTACTCGGCGCCGATGGTTCCCAGCCAGGCGTAGATCAGCGCCAGGCGCAGGCCGGCGAACACCGACGGGGCGGCACCCGGCAGGACCAGCCGGAGCAGCCGTCGCCAGGGACCCAGGCGCAGCACCCGGGCCGCCTCGCCGAGGCTCGGCGGCAGGCTGGCGATGCCGCGCTGGGTGGCCAGCAGCAGCGGGAAGAAGGCGGCGATTGCGACGAACGTCAGCTTGGCCGGTTCGCCCAGGCCGAACCAGGCGGTGAGCAGCGGTACCCAGGCGAAGATCGCCACCTGCCGCAGTGCCGCGAAAGTGGGGCCGAAGAAGCGTTCCGCCGGGCGCCACAGGCCGAGCAGCAGGCCGCCGAGGAAACCCAGGCCGCCGCCCAGCAGGAGCCCGCCGAGCGTGCGCTTCAGGCTGTCGAACAGGGCGCCTGGGAGGCTGCCGTCGAGCGCTCCGCTCCAGGTCGCCCGCGCCACTTCCAGAGGGCTGGCGAGGATCGCCGGATCGACCCATTCGGCGCTGCTCGCCGACTGCCACAGGAGCAGCAGCGCCAGCGGCGGCAGCCACACCTGCAGGCGCTGCCAGCCGCGTCCCGGCGGGCGCCGGCGGAATTCGCCGGTGGCGGCTTGCGGCCAGTGCAGCAGGCGGCGGTCGAGCCACTGGATGGCGCGGTCCATGCCCACCCCGACCAGGCCGATGATGAGGATGCAGACGAACACGATGTCGAGCATGAACAGTTGCCGGCCCTGCACCATCAGGTAGCCGATACCCTCGCTGGAAGCCAGCAACTCGACCGCCAGCAGCGAGGTCCAGCCCTGCGCCAGGGCCAGGCGCAGCCCGGTGAGGAAGGCCGGCAGCGCCGCCGGCAGGATCAGCCGCCAGACCAGCAGGCGTGGCGGCAGGCGCAGTACTGCGGCGGCTTCGCGCAGCTTGGGCTGGGCGTCGCGCACGCCGACCAGGGTATGGATGGTCACCGGCACCACGACCGCTTTCACCAGCACCACCAGCTTGAGCAGTTCGCCGATGCCGAAGAACAGCATGAACAGCGGGATCCAGGCCAGCGTGGGGATTTGCGCGAGGGCGCTGAAGGTGGGGAAGACCAGGCGCTCGGCACGCGGACTGAAGCCTAGCCAGGCGCCTAGCGCGGCGCCGCTGGCGACCCCGGCGAGCAGGCCCCAGGCCAGGCGCCGCAGGCTGATCGCCAATTCGCTCCAGAGTTCGCCGGCGAGCAACTCGCGGGCGCTCTGCCAGACCAGCTCGGGAGTTGGCAGCACCTGGGCCGACATCCAGTGGCGATGGCTGGCGACCCACCACAGCAGCGCCAGCCCGAGCGGCAGCAACCAGGGCAGCAGGCCGTCCCCCAGGCGCCGGGCGAAAGCCGCGGAGGGCGGCGGCGCCAGGCGCGGCAGGGGCCGGCTCCAGGCGGGCGAAAGGGTTTTATCGATATTCTTCATGGGAATATAAATCGCCGAATAAATGCATTTTTTCGCTAAGAAGGGCCATTTAAAGAAAGGCCCCAGGCAGCGGCAAATGCATTTGGAGAATATTTTCCATGCTCTGGCTGCATATGACGCGGAGAGGCCCGTGCGGCCTGTCATACTGCTTGTGGTTATAAAAAAATGAATTTTTATTATTTATTTTCGAGGCGCCGCTGTGCATAGCTAGCCGCACACCCGCTCCCGGCGGGAATCCCTCTCTTCCCGTTCCAAGGAGCCGCCCCATGAAAGCGCTTACGTCTTCCCTGCTCGGTCTGTTCGCCGCGCCTGTGCTCGCCGGCCTGCTCGGTGCCTACGTGCCGCTGGCGAGCGCCGCTCCGCCGAAGGAAATCCGCATCGCGGTGCCGGACGTCAGCGCCGGCAGTTCGCACTCGGGCGGCGGCGTGGTCGACGTGCTCTACACCCGCCAGTTGCTGGAGAAGGAGTTCGCCAACGACGGCATCACGGTGAAATGGAGCTTCTTCAAGGGCGCCGGCCCGGTGGTCAACGAAGCGTTCGCCAACGGCCAGGTGGACTTCGCCTACCTCGGCGACCTGGCGGCGATCATCGGCAAGTCCGGAGGCCTGGACAGCCGCCTGCTGGCCGCTACCGCGCGAGGGGTCAACCACTATCTCGGCGTGCAGCCGGGCTCCGGGATCAAGACCCTGGAGGATCTCAAGGGCAAGCGCGTAGGCATCTTCCGTGGCACCGCCAGCCAGTTGTCGTTCGACAATGCCCTGGCCAGCGTCGGTCTCAGCGAGAAGGACCTGAAGGTGATCAACCTCGATTTCAGCGCCGCCCTGTCCGCCCTCGCAGCCAGGCAGATCGACGCCACCTGGGGCCTGGCCGGGCTGTTCGCCCTGCGCGACCGCGGCCTCGCGGAAATTCCGCTGAGCACCCGCGACCTGGACGGCGCCGGCACCCTGCAGGCGCTGCTGGTCGGCTCCGGAGCCTTCGTCGATGCCCATCCGGACATCACCGAGCGGCTGCTCAAGGTGCAGTTGCAGGCCCAGGACTGGCTGGCCCGCGAGGAGAACCGCGACGCCTACATCGAACTGGTGTCGAAGCAGGCCAGCTACCCGGTGGTGATCCTGCAGAGCGAGTACCGTGGCCGCAAGCTGGGCGACGCCCTGTCGCCGCGCCTGGACGCCGACTTCCTTGGCCGGCTGGATGCTTCGATCCAGGCGGCCAAGCGTTTCGGCCTGATCCGTCGCGAATTCAGCGCCGAGCAGTGGGCCGCGCCGGAACTGCTGGAAGCGGCCGGCAAGCTGGCGAAGGCCAAGGCCGTGGCGCAAGCGGCGGAGTGACGCCGAGCCGGGGACGGCCGAGGCGGCGCCGTTTCGTAGCAATTTGTAATATGTTTCGAGATTCTTGCACCGACCCAACCAATGACTGGATCGAGCGAAGTATCCAGCCGTTGGTCGGGGATTCTGCGTATATCGCGTCATGAAAGTTTCACGCGGGTAATCCGCAGGTTATTCCGCGATCATTTCGTTCGTTAATCGCCCCATATATTCAGATACAAAATCGGCACTGCCAATTCTTCCAGTTTTCCCTTCCGACAATTCTCCCGACCCTCCCCGGAAACAACTCCAAGTATCTCGCGGCGAACCGCCGCGTCCCGCATCTAGCCTGCCCATCACTACGACAGCGCGGCGCCAGCGCCGGGCCTCGCCCTGCGCGTCGGCGGCATTCCTGATTTTCTTCCGGAGGAGAGCGGTCATATGAATCTCGATAGCAAATTGTTCGACGCGACACTCGATCTCGAACGCGTGAAAGTTTCGGTGAGAACGCTGGTGAAGTTATCCCGCCAGGAACAATCGGCGATCATCCGGACCCTCAACGAGTTTGGTTTCCTGCTGTTGCGCAGCGAACAGGGCGAAGACAGGCAGGAACTTCTCGCGCTCAAGGAGTTGTTCGGCCGCGCCGCCCCCCACCCGCGCGCCGACGCCGACGGCATCGTGCCGATCAGCAATGCGCGGTATGTCAGCGGCTACCTCGGCTCCACGCCGCTGGAGCACAAGCTGCACACCGACGGCGCTTTCCTCGACACCCCGGAGCAATTGTGCAGCCTGCAATGCGTGCGCAACGCCCGGGAGGGCGGGGAGACCCTGCTGGCCAGCGCCGGACTGGCCTTCGAGCGCCTGCGCCGGCGCATGCCGACCAAGCATCTCGGCCTGCTGCGCGGCGACGCCCTGACCATCGTGCGCAAGCACCAGAGCAGCACCCAGCCGGTGTTCCGCCTGAACGGCGAGGCGCTGGGCATCAAGTTCCGGCAGAACGACGGGGCGGCCGAGGTGGTCGAGCACCCTGTGGCGGTGGAGGCCTTCGCCGAACTGGTGGCGGCGCTCGAGGATCCGGCCTGCCAACTGCGGATCAAGCTCGAACCGGGGGAAATCCTGGTGCTCGACAACACCGCGGTGTTGCACGGGCGCACCGCCTTCTGCGCCAACGAACTGCGCGAGATGCGCCGGCTCAACTTCGACGGCCACGGCCGCCTGCGGGCGGAGCTGGAACTGGGCTTCAAGGTGGGGTTGTGATCGCACAGTTCGTCGCGGTGGTGCTGCCGATCCTGATCTGCACCGGGATCGGTTTCGCCTGGAGCCGTTCCGCCGGGCCGGTGGATACCCGCGCGCTGGTGTTCCTGGTGGCCAACGTCGGCTTTCCCTGCCTGCTGCTGTCGTCGCTGGACCGCCCCGGCCTGTCCATTGGCATGGTGGCCGGGGTGTTCCTCGCCACCGCGCTGGCGGTGCTGGCGTTCGCCCTGCTGGGCCTGGTCGCTCTGCGCCTGCTGCGGATGCCAGTGCGGCGCTACCTGCCGTCGATCATGCTGCCGAACTCCGGGAACATGGGCATCCCCATCGCCTACCTGGCCTTCGGCGAGGAGGCGCTGGTGTATGCGGTGGCGTTCTCCACCCTGATCCAGGTGGGCCACGCGACGCTCGGCGTCTGGTTCGCTTCGGGCGATATCACCCCGGCGAGCATCCTGCGCAACCCGATGATCTATGCCCTGGCCGTGGCGCTGGGCCTGATCGCCCTGGGCTGGAGCCTGCCGCCGCCGTTGCGCGATGTGACCCGCCTGCTGGGCGGGATTACCGTGCCGCTGATGCTGGTGATGCTCGGCCTGTCGCTGGCCGGTCTGCGCCTGCACGAGACCTGGCGGCCGTTGCTGCTGTCTCTGGTGCGGGTCTGGGGCGGTTTCGCGGTCGGCTATGGGATCGCTGCCGGCCTGGGCATGGAGGCGGTGGCGGCGGGTACCTTCGCCATCCAGTGCGGGATGCCGACCGCGGTGCTCACCTACCTGTTGGCCAAGCGTTACGACGGACCGGTGAACGAAGTGGCAGGCATGGTGCTGATCACCACGCTGCTGGTGCTGCTCTCCACGCCTTTGTTCATCCAGTTGCTGCCGCGCGCGTGAAGACGATCCGGGCCGCCCCGCGGGGCGGCCCGGGGCGTCACCAGATCGAGCGGGAGTAATCGACGACCAGCCGGGTTTCGTCGATGTCGCCGTCGAGATAGCTCGCGTTGCCCCGGTGCCAGGCCTGCGAGGCGCGCAGCGCGAGGCCGGCGAGGGGGCCCGCCTTGACCCGATAGGCGAAGCCGAGGTCGTTTTCCCGGTGCCGCCCGTCACGCCCGTAGAGTCCGGCGTAGATGCTCTCGGCGGCACTGCTGGCGCTGGCCCCGGCACGGCCGCGGGCATGCAGCGCATGCAGGCTGAGCCCAGGCAGGCCGAGCGCGCCGAGGTCCAGGTCATAGCGTAATTGCCAGGAACGCTCGCCCGGTCCGTTGAAGTCGGAGTAGCCCACCGAGTTGGCCAGTACCATGGACGCGCTGGAGCGCCCGTCGCCGAAGGCCATGTAGTCGAACGGCTGCTCGCCATGGACACGCTGGTAGGCCAGGGTGATGCGCTGCGGCCCCTGTTCGTAGCCCAGGGCCAGGGAGCTGGCCAGGGTGTCGATGCGGCCGAAGCGGCTCTGGCCGCTGTCGCGGGTGCGGTAGGCGTCGAGGTCGACCCGCAGCGCGCGCTCCCCGCCCAGCGGCTGGCGATGGCTGGCGCCGAAATAGGCCTGCTGCCAGATGTCGTCGAAGCGCGAGGCGTAGAGCGACAGTTGCAGCCGCTCCGTGGCCTGCCATTGACCGCCGAGGAAGCCGACCGCGTCGAGGCGCACCGGATAGGCGCCGAGGCGTCCGTAGACGGTGCTGATGTCGCCGCGGACCTTGGATTCGCCGGGGCCGGAGGCGGCGGTGAAGCGCCCACCCTCGAGCAGCAGCCCGTCGAACGAGCGGTCCTCCAGCAGCAGGCCGTAGGCCATGCCGGCCAGCGTGCGGTTGCTGCTGGCGGCGAACACCGGCGCGCTGGTGGTGGTCTGGCCGTACTTCAGGCGGGTTTCGCCGTGGCGTAGCCTGAGGGCGCCACCGACCTTGCCGTAGCGATGGTCGGGATGGCCGTCGGCGCCGACCGGCAGGTTGCCGGTGCCGGTGCGGCCGCCGCCGCTGTCCAGTTGCAGGCCGAGCATGGCATGGGCGTCGAGGCCGAAGCCGAGGCTGCCCGGCGTGTAGCCGGAGGCGAACTGGAGGCGCAGGCCCTGGGTGGCTTCCTCGCGGTAGCCGTTGCGCTCGCTCCTGGGCTTGAAGCGGTTGCGCCCGGCGTTGTTCGGGCTGTCGCGGTAGTCGCGGTTGAAGTAGTAGGTGCGAGCGAGGAACTGCAGTTCGCTGTCCTCGACGAAGCCCCCATCCCCGGCCGTCGCGGCCGCCCCTTCGGAAAGCGTGCCGGCGACCAGGCCGGCGAATACAGCGCGTCTGAGATTTTGCATTTATTGTTTTCTCCCACCTGAGTGCCAGGTGGGCGCAGTCTCGGAAGTCGCTCCGCAGGCCGCTTGTGTTTCCCTGCCTCGGCTTTTGACGGGGCCTGCCATTGGCAGGGACTGGCATGTGCAACGGCAGGCCGGGTCAAGCATTTCGGAAGTCACCGACGGAGAGTGTGGCGTCGGCCGTCATCCGCAACGGCCGTGGGTGGGAGCCTCGGCTCCCGATGCAACCTCGCCTCAGGGAATACGCTTCATGAACAACAAGACCCTATGCCCTTCGCTCTTGCTCTGCCTTTCGCTGCTCGCGCCGCTGTCTTGTCTCGGGGAGACCGCCGCCGCGCCCTATCCGCTGGCCCACCCACCGCGCCTGGCCGACTACCTTCCGCCGCCGCCGGCGGCGGACTCGGCTGCGGCCGTCGCCGATCTCGGCGCGGTGCTGGAGGCGCAACGCCTGCGCACGCCCGAACAGGTACGCCGGGTACGCGCCCACGACCAGTGGGAGGACAACGTCTTCCCCTTCGCCGGCGACCTGCTGGGCGCCTCGTTCGACAAGGAACGCCTGCCGCTGACCCGGAGCTTCTTCAACCGCGCCCAGGAAAACCTGGTCGAGGTGCTGATGCCGGCGAAGAAGCACTTCGCCCGCCCGCGTCCCTACGAAGTGACACCGAAGGTGAAGCCGGTGCTGCCGCCGCCGGAGGGGGAGTCCTATCCCAGCGGCCACACCATGGACAGCTACTTCAAGGCCTCGCTGCTGAGCATGCTGGTGCCGGAGCATCACGATGCGTTCTTCGCCCGCGCCGAGGAGCATGCGCAGAGCCGGGTGCTGGCCGGCGTGCACTTCCCCAGCGACCTGGAAGGCGGGCAGACCGCCGCCGCGGCGCTGGTGGCGAGCCTGCTGGCCGATCCGGCGGTGGCCGCCGACTTCGCCGCGGTGCGCGAGGAGCTGCGCGGCGCGCTGGGGTTGCCGAAACTCCAGTAGAGGAAGGGAAAGCGCGCGGCGGCTCAGGCCGCCGCGTGTTGCGCCTGGTCCAGTTCCACCAGCGTCTCGATCATCGCCTTCGCCGCTGCCGAAAGCCGGTAGCCGCTGCGGCTGATGATGCCGCAGCGGGCGCTGAGGCTATCCAGGTTCTGCGGCAGGTTGCGCCACTGTAGCGGTTGCAGTTCGCCGCGCTGCAGGTAGGGGCGCAGGGTCTCGTCGCTGGCGATGCCGATGGCGTCGGTCTGGCGGACGATACGGATCAGCGCGTGCATGTTCTCGCAGCGGATGTTGGCGGCGAAGTCGATCTTGCCGCTGAGGTTCGCCAGCAGCTTGCGGATGCCCGGGGGAATCAGGGTCGAGGCCAGCGGGTAGTTGAACAGGTCGTTGGTGGACAGGCTGTCCTTGCCCAGCAGCGGATGTTGCGGACGGCAGAAGAACTGGCCGCGGCGCGGGGTCAGCGGGCGCGTCTGGAAGTTCGGGTCGGCCTCGAAGTCGCGGATGTCGGCGACGAAGAATTCGATCTCTTCGCGGAGCAGGGCGCGGCTGAGCTTTTCCCAGTTGTCCACGTCCAGGCTGATCTGCACCCGCGGGTGGCGGTTGATGAAGTCGGCCACCGCGTCCGGCACCAGTTGCTGGGCCGGCGCCGGCCCGCTGCCGAAGCGCAGCTCGCCGGCATCCAGCTTGTTCAACTGGGCGATCTCGTGGATCAGGTTGGCCGACCCCTGCACCAGGCTCAGCGCGTGTTGCAGCACCACCTGGCCTTCCGGCGTCGGGCGCAGGTCCTTGCTGCCACGGTCCACCAACTGACAGCCAAGCTCCTGCTCCAGGCCCTGGATGCTGCGGCTGAAGGCCGGCTGGGTGATGCCCATGGCGTCCGCCGCGCGGACGAAACTGCGGTGTTCGGCGAGGGCGATGAAGTAACGCAGTTGGCGCAGATCCATGATGCTTTACCGGCATTGGAAATATTGGACAAAGGCATTTGCCGTTCGGGATGTGCTGGTTTTAAATGCAAGCTCTTATTCCGTCAACAAAGAACAAATTAGAAAAATATGCGATTTAGTAATAAGCATAGATAGACCCCAGGAGCTGAACATGGTCCACCGTGCCTTTGCCGCCCCACCTCCGCCGTTCCGAATGCCCTTCCGCGTCGCCGGCGGCTGTCGCCCCTGACAGTCGCCCGGGGCTGAGCCGTCCGCCGGCCCCCTTCGAACCTTTCGCCAGATCGCTGCCTTGCGCGGCATGGCCGCCTGCTGCCTGCGTCCGGCTGCGCCGGAACCGAGGACATTCACGATGAAGCACCACTACCGCTTGCCGCTCCGCCGAACGCCGCCCGGCGGCTCCGACTACGCCCTGGCCCTGCTGCTCGCCCTCGGCGGTGCGTTGCCGGCCAGTGCCGCCGATGCTCCCGCGCCCGCCGAGGAAGCGCCGCCGCTGGCCAGCAGCGTCCCGGACAAGGCCGATACGGCCCTGGGTAAGGTCACTGTCACCGCGCGTCGCCGCGAGGAGGATTCGCAGAAGGTACCGACGCCGATCACCGTGCTCGGCGGCGAGACTCTCGAGGCCCAGCGCATCTCCCGGGTGCAGGACCTGCAGCAGGTGCTGCCCAGCGTCAATGTCGCCTACATCCATGCGCGGCAGTCGAGCGTCGCCGTGCGCGGCATCGGCAACAACCCCGCCAGCGACGGCCTGGAAGGCAGCGCCGGGATCTACCTCGACAACGTCTACCTGGGACGTCCGGGAATGGCCGTGTTCGACCTGCTGGACATCGAGCAACTGGAGCTGCTGCGCGGTCCGCAGGGCACCCTGTTCGGCAAGAACACCACCGCCGGGGTGCTGAACATCAGCACCCGCGCGCCGACCTTCACTGCCGAGCGTACCGTCGAGGTCTCCGGCGGGCAGGATGGCTACTTCCAGGGCCGCGGCACGGTTTCCGGGCCGCTCGGCGAAACCCTCGCCGGACGCCTCTCGGCCTATCGCACCCGCGACGACGGCTACATCAAGAACATCCACGACGACAACTATCTCAACGGCGGCGAGCGCCAGGGCGCGCGCGGGCAATTGCTGTTCGAGCCGAACGAGGACTTCAGCCTGCGCTGGATCGCCGACTACAACGAGGAGGATTCGAGCAACGGCAGCATGGTGGTCTACGGCGGCGCCGAGCGTTTCTGGCAGCGCGCCGCGCTGGTCGGCGCTTCGCCGTTGCGCGATCCGCAGCGCAGGAAGGTCAACATCAACGGCCGCCAGCACGTCAGCGTGCACCAGGGCGGCAGCTCGCTGGAGGCCAACTGGAACCTCGCCGGCGGCTACCGCCTGACCTCCATCAGCGCCTACCGCTACTGGCACTTCACCCCGGCCAACGACGAGCAACTGAACGTCTCGGCGATCAACGACACCGGGGTGGAAGTGCACGACCGGCAGTTCTCCCAGGAGATCCGCCTGGCCTCGCCCACCGGCGGTGCCTTCGACTACGTGGTGGGCGCCTACGCGTTCAGGCAGAACCTCGGCAACAAGACCTTCACCTCCTACGGACCGTTGGCCGACCTGTACCTGCTCGGCGCCAATCTCGGCGCGCTGAACGACACCTACTCGAAGGCCAACGGCAAGATCGAGACCGACAGCTTCGCGCTGTTCGCCCAGGGCACCTGGCACCTCACCGAACGCCTGGACTTCACCGCCGGCCTGCGTGGTACCTACGAGGAGAAGAACGCCAAGGTCGAGCGCTTCGCTCCGCTGGGCGGCGCGGCGGTCGGCGGGGTCGGCGCGGCGGTGCGCAACGGCCAGCTCGGCGCCTACGATTCCGGCGATCTCAGCCAGTACAACTTCGCCCCTTCGGCGTTGCTCAGCCTCAGCTACCAGTTCAGCGACGACCTGCTCGGCTACGCCAGCCTGTCCCACGGCGAGAAGTCCGGCGGGGTCAACCTGGCGGTGGGCAGCGCACCGAGCGCCGGCGCCGATTCGCTGCTGGTCGGACCGGAGCGCGCCAACGACGCCGAGCTGGGCCTGAAGAGCACGCTCTTCGACCGGCGCCTGCTGCTCAACGCCAACCTGTTCTGGACCGGCATCCACGGCTACCAGGCCACCACCCTGTACCAGGCGCCGGGCTCGACCCAGTTGGTGCAGGTGCTGGCCAACGCCGGCAGCGTGCGCTCGCGTGGTCTGGAGTTCGAGGCCACCGCGCTGCCGTTGCGCGGCCTGACCCTGAACTTCAACGGCTCCTATAACGACGTCACCTACCTGTCGTTCAAGGATGCCCCGTGCCCTGCGGAAGTCAGCACCCGGCCCGGCGCGCCGAGCAGTTGCGACCTCACCGGGCAGCGCGTGGTCGGCGCCTCGAAATGGATCGCCAATCTCAATGGCGAATACCAGTGGCGCCTCGACGACCGCTTCCAACCCTACGTCAGCGCCAGCTACGCCTACCGCTCCGCCGCCGAGGGCACGCTGGACAACTCCGACCTTTCGAAGATCGACGGCTACGCCCTGGTGAACCTCGCCGCCGGTCTGCGCAGCGATCTCGGCGACGGCCAACTGGACACCTCGGTATGGCTGAAGAACGCCTTCGACAAGGACTACTACCTGAGCGCCTTCGCCAGCATCAACGGCTCCTACACCGCATCGGTGGGGCAGCCGCGCACGCTCGGCGTATCGCTGCGCTACGACTTCTGAGCCTTCACCCACGCAGTACCCCACGCATGAGGAACATGACATGAGCAATGCAGCACAAGCCCTCGCCACGCCGGTACGGCTCGACATCCGGCCGGTCGCCGGACGGATCGGCGCGGAGATTCGCGGCGTGACCCTGTCCGGCGAACTGGACGCCGCCACCGTCGAGGCGATCCAGGCCGCCCTGGTACGCCACAAGGTGATCTTCTTCCGGGACCAGAGCCATCTCGACGACCAGACCCAGGAGGCCTTCGCCCACTTGCTCGGCGAACCGGTCGCCCACCCCACCGTGCCGTCCCGCGAAGGCACCCGCTTCCTCCTCGAGCTGGATGGCGCCGAAGGCCGCCGGGCCAATTCCTGGCATACCGACGTGACCTTCGTCGAGGCCTACCCGAAGGCCTCGATCCTGCGCAGCGTGGTGGCCCCGGAGTCCGGCGGCGACACCGTCTGGGCCAACACGGCGAGCGCCTACGCCGACCTGCCGGCGGAGCTGCGCGAGCTGGCCGACCGGCTCTGGGCGGTGCACAGCAACGAGTACGACTACGCCGGGGTCAAGCCCAGCGCCTCGGTGGAGCAGTTGGAGAACTACCGCAAGGTGTTCACCTCGACCGTCTACGAGACCGAGCACCCGGTGGTCCGCGTGCATCCGCAAAGCGGCGAGCGGACGCTGCTCCTCGGCCACTTCGTGAAACGCCTGAAGGGTCTTTCGCAGCATGACTCGGCGCACCTCTTCGCGGTGCTGCAGGGGCACGTCACGCGCCTGGAGAACACCGTGCGCTGGCGCTGGCAGGCCGGCGACGTGGCGATCTGGGACAATCGCGCGACCCAGCACTACGCGATCGACGACTACGGCGACCAGCCGCGCGTGGTGCGCCGGGTGACCCTCGGCGGCGACGTGCCGGTAGGCATCGACGGGCAACGCAGCCGGACGATCCGGAAGGCATGACGGACCCGGCCCTCTCCTCGCCGGGGAGGGCGACCACAGGAAGAACGAACCCGCGAGGACCCCTTACATGAGCCAATCCGCCACCGCCCGGCAACCCGAACCCGAGGTCGCCGAGGCATTCCGCATCACCCCCCTGGAGGCGCCGCTGGGCGCCGAAGTCCGTGGCCTCGACGCGCGCCAGCCGCTGGCGCCGGAGCAGGTCCTGGCGCTCAAGCAGGCGCTGCGCGAGCACCACATCCTGGTGTTCCGCCAGCAGCACCTCGACGATGAGCAGTACTTGCGCTTCGCCACCCTGTTCGGCTCGGTGTTCCAGCCGCCGGCGGACATCCCGGTGCTGTCCTCGGGTGGCGACGGCAAGGTGCCGGACATCGTCAAGGTGGCCAACACCGGCGACGGCGAACTGGGCAACTTCGCCCTGCCGGCACACATCGACCACCAATGGACGCCGGTGCCGTCCTCCGGCTCGTTCCTCTACGCACTGGAGGTGCCGTCCAGTGGCGGCGAGACGCGCTTCACCAACCTGGCGCGCGCCTACGAGAGCCTCGACGAGGCGACCCGGCGCGAGATCGATGGCCTGCGCCTGATCAACTACAACCCCTTCATCCGCCTGCGCGAGGGCGGCTACGGCGGCGGTTTCGCCACCTACCGCACGCCGGACATCGAACCGATCCAGGGCAGCGAGCACCCGCTGGTACGCACCCACCCGGAAAGCGGCCGGCGCGTACTGTTCCTCAGCGCCCACACCGAGGTGGAGATTCCCGGCTACGACCCCGCGCGGGGCCAGGCGCTGATCGGTCGCCTGCGCGAACATCTGGCGCGCCCGGAACTGAGCTACAGCCACGCCTGGTCGGTGGGCGACATCGTCTGGTGGGACAACCAGGCCGTGCTGCATGCGCGCAACGCCTTCCCGGCCAGCGAGCGGCGGCGCCTGAAGCGCATCAGCCTGGCGGGCAGCCGTCCGTTCTGAGCCGGCATCCCCCAGCGTGCGCCGGCTCCTCCGTTGCCGACCGGCGTAGGTCGCTGCGCGCCGCTCTGGCGAGCCCCTTCCGTTCCGGCGAATAGCTAGCAGAACTGCGACATGCTGTCGCAGTTCTGCCATTTCTCCGCGTCTATCCTGCCCATAGGGCAATTCGCCTTTGGTCTAACGAGCTGGCCTGCAGCGCCCATGGAAAGGCGATTCTGACTTTGTAGTCAAAGTTTTGCTTTGCTACTTTGGCCAGGCATCAGGGATTGCTGATACAGCGTATTAAAAACATTAATTACCCCGGCATTCCGCGGCGCTGGCAGGATATTTTCCCGTCGAAGCCGTAGCGGCTTGACCTGATAGCCGGTCATTCACGGCAGGGATGTCATATTCTCGCGCGGGCTTCCCCGGATAGGCTGCACGCCAGTCAGGACGCGCCCGGCGGCGATGGGCGGGAATTGTTGGTCGGTTTATGACTTGTAGTTTCTCTGTCGTATGCCTTCAGAACTTGTTGAAGGCTTTTCGGCTCGATTGCACAATGCCGCGCCAAGGTTCGTTCGCGAATCGCGGTATGTGAGCTAGACCTCCGCAGCCGGTGCGCCATCCGCAGTGCCCCGGACTACTCGACAATCACGCAGGAGATTCGTGAGTGCAGATCGGTGTCCCCCTCGAGACCCATGCCGGTGAGACGCGGGTTTCCGCCACCCCGGAAACCGTCAAGAAGCTGATCGGCCAAGGCCACCAGGTGATCGTCCAGAGCGGCGCCGGCGTCAGCGCCAGCCAGCCGGACAGTGCCTATGAAGCCGCCGGCGCGACGATCGGCAGCGCCGCCGAGGCCTTCGGCGCCGACCTGGTGCTGAAGGTGGTCGCGCCCAGCGCCGCCGAGCTGGCCCAGATGAAAAGCGGCGCCGTGCTGGTCGGCATGCTCAACCCCTTCGACAACGAGAACATCGCCCGCATGGCCGAGCGCGGCATCACCGCCTTCGCCCTCGAGGCCGCGCCGCGTACCTCGCGGGCGCAGAGCCTGGACGTGCTCTCCTCGCAGGCCAACATCGCCGGCTACAAGGCGGTGATGCTCGCCGCCAACCACTACCCGCGCTTCATGCCGATGCTGATGACCGCCGCCGGTACCGTGAAGGCCGCCCGCGTGCTGATCCTCGGCGCCGGCGTCGCCGGCCTGCAGGCGATCGCCACGGCCAAGCGCCTGGGCGCGGTGATCGAGGCTTCCGACGTGCGTCCGGCGGTGAAGGAGCAGATCGAGTCGCTCGGCGCCAAGTTCGTCGACGTGCCCTACGAGACCGACGAAGAGCGCGAGTGCGCCGAAGGCGTCGGCGGCTACGCGCGGCCGATGCCGGCCTCGTGGATGGAGCGCCAGGCCAAGGCCGTGCACGAGCGCGCCAAGCAGTCGGACATCGTCATCACCACCGCGCTGATCCCCGGCCGCAAGGCGCCGACGCTGCTGCACGAGGCGACCGTGGCGGAGATGAAGCCGGGCTCGGTGGTCATCGACCTGGCCGCCGCCCAGGGCGGCAACTGCCCGCTGACCGAGGCCGACCAGGTCGTGGTCCGGCACGGCGTGACCATCGTCGGCCACAGCAACCTGGCCGCGCTGGTACCGGCGGACGCCTCGGCGCTATACGCGCGCAACATCCTCGATTTCCTCAAGCTCACCCTGAACGCCGAAGGCTTCAGCGTGAACCTCGAGGACGACATCGTCGCCGCCTGCCTGATGTGCCGCGACGGCCAGGCGGTGCGCAAGAACGGCTGAGCCGCTGCGTCGGGAAGCTTCGATAACGATAAATGCGCACGCCTCGCGCCTGCGCCCTGAAGACCGGTGAAAACGATGGATATCATTTCTGACGGGATCTACAACCTGATCATCTTCGTGCTGGCCGTGTACGTCGGCTACCACGTGGTATGGAACGTCACCCCTGCCTTGCACACCCCGCTGATGGCGGTGACCAACGCGATTTCCGCGATCGTCATCGTCGGCGCCATGCTCGCCGCCGCCCTGACCGTGACCCCGCTGGGCAAGGCCATGGGCACCCTCGCCGTGGCCCTGGCCGCGGTCAATGTGTTCGGTGGCTTCCTGGTCACCCGGCGCATGCTGGAAATGTTCAAGAAGAAAGCGCCGAAGGCGGGGGGCCACTGATGAGCATGAACCTGGTCACCCTCCTGTACCTCATCGCCTCGGTCTGCTTCATCCAGGCCCTGAAAGGCCTGTCGCACCCGACCACCTCGCGCCGCGGCAACCTCTTCGGCATGGTCGGCATGGCCATCGCCGTGGCCACCACCGTCGGCCTGGTGTTCAAGCTGGGCGCGGAGATCGCCACCACCGGCGTCGGCTACATCGTCGTCGGCCTGCTGGTCGGCGGTACCGCCGGCTCGATCATGGCCAAGCGCGTCGAGATGACCAAGATGCCCGAGCTGGTCGCCTTCATGCACAGCATGATCGGCCTGGCCGCGGTGTTCATCGCCATCGCCGCGGTGGTCGAGCCGCAGTCGCTGGGGATCGTCGCGCACCTGGGCGACACCATTCCCACCGGCAACCGCCTGGAGCTGTTCCTCGGCGCGGCCATCGGCGCCATCACCTTCTCCGGTTCGGTGATCGCCTTCGGCAAGCTCTCCGGCAAGTACAAGTTCCGCCTGTTCCAGGGCACCCCGGTGCAGTTCTCCGGGCAGCACCTGCTGAACCTGGTGCTCGGCCTGGCAACCCTAGGCCTGGGCCTGGTGTTCATGTTCACCGGCAACCTCACCGCCTTCGCCGCGATGCTGGCGCTGGCCTTCGTCCTCGGCGTGCTGATCATCATCCCCATCGGCGGCGCCGACATGCCGGTGGTGGTGTCGATGCTCAACTCCTATTCCGGCTGGGCCGCGGCGGGTATCGGCTTCTCGCTGAACAACTCGATGCTGATCATCGCCGGCTCGCTGGTCGGCTCTTCGGGCGCGATCCTCTCCTACATCATGTGCAAGGCGATGAACCGCTCGTTCTTCAACGTCATCCTCGGCGGCTTCGGCGCCGAAGCCGACGCCGGCGGCCCGGCGGGCTCCAAGGAGCAGCGTCCGGTGAAGTCCGGTTCGGCCGACGATGCCTCGTTCCTGCTGACCAACGCCGACAGCGTGATCATCGTCCCCGGCTACGGCCTGGCGGTGGCCCGTGCCCAGCACGCGCTGATGGAACTGGCGGAGAAGCTGACCCATCGCGGGGTCACCGTGAAGTTCGCCATCCACCCGGTCGCCGGGCGCATGCCGGGGCACATGAACGTGCTGCTGGCCGAGGCCGAGGTGCCCTACGAGCAGGTGTTCGAGATGGAGGACATCAACTCCGAGTTCGGCCAGACCGACGTGGTCCTGGTGCTCGGTGCCAACGACGTGGTCAACCCGGCGGCGAAGAACGATCCGAAGTCGCCCATCGCCGGCATGCCGATCCTCGAGGCCTACAAGGCCAAGACCGTGATCGTCAACAAGCGCTCCATGGCCAGCGGCTACGCCGGCCTGGACAACGAGCTGTTCTACCTGGACAAGACCATGATGGTGTTCGGCGACGCCAAGAAAGTCATCGAAGACATGGTCAAGGCGGTGGAGTGATTCCCCGCTGAGTCCACCAGAACCCCGGCCCAGGCCGGGGTTTTTCGTTTTCGCGGGTTGTCCGCGCAGCGTTCTCCGCCGCTTCCAACGGCGAAAACACCAGCCTTTCAGGAATATTTTTCATGCCCGCAAGGCATGGGTTTTTCGTCGGATCGCTGTAGCCCGCCAACCACGCGGCCTGTGGCGATAGGGGCAAAACCCATAGCTCCAGAAGTTATTTCCATAACAAAAATAATTACTTCAGGCGCTAAGCCTCCTTGCCAATCATGCAACTCCCTGCGCCGCTAGGACTCCAGCACGGACCTGAGCGGCCATCGAGTTCGTCAGTGCAAGGAGCTTTTCATGGCAACACCCCAGCCCGTCGATGCCCGCACGCAGCCCTGGCGCGAGACGCCCGGCGGCGACCTGGTGGCGCTCGGTCGGCCGGTTCGCCAGGCGTTGCACCTGGTTCGCCACAACCCGGCACAGGGTCGGGTGCTCAGCCGGCGCGAGACGATCCTGCTGGTCCTGTTCGCCCTGACCCTGCACGGAGCGGTGATCCATTGGCTGAGCCAGCAGAGAACCCCGGCGCTGCCCGAGGTGCCGCCACAGGTGCCGCCGATGACCATCGAGTTCACCGCCCCGGCGCCGCCGGTGGTGGAACCGCCGCCGCCCGAGCCGTTGCCGCCGGTGGTCGAGGAACCGCCACCACCGGTGGTCGACGAGAACGCGGTGAAGCCGCCGCCGCCGAAGCCGGTGCCCAAGCCGAAACCCAAGCCCAAGCCGCAACCCCGGCCCAAGCCGGCGCCGAAGGCCGTCGAGCCGGCTCCGCCCGCGCCGCCGCAACCCGCCGCGCCACCCGCCCCGCCGGCGCCGGCCGCCGCCCCGGCGCCGCTGACGCCGCCGTCGGCGAACGCCGGCTACCTGCACAACCCGGCGCCGGAATACCCCGCCCTGGCCATGCGCCGCGGCTGGGAGGGCACCGTGCTGTTGCGGGTGCATGTCCTCGCCAGCGGCAGCCCGAGCGAGATCCAGGTGCAGAAGTCGAGCGGACGCGAAGCCCTCGACCAGGCCGCGGTGAAAGCGGTCAAGCGCTGGTCCTTCGTTCCCGCCAAGCGCGGCGACAAGGCCGAGGACGGCTGGGTCAGCGTACCGATCGATTTCAAGTTGAACTGAATCTGCAGCGTCACAAGGAGCATCCGTCATGAGTCTGTTAACCACCCCGCTCGAATCCGTCGAAGGCGCCGTCATCTGGCTGCTGGTCGGCTTTTCCGTGGTCACCTGGGGCCTGGCCCTGGTCAAGGGCGTGCAGTTCGCCCGGCAGAAGCGCCAGGACCGCCAGTTCCAGAAGCAGTTCTGGAGCGCCACCAGCCTCGACTCCGCCGGCGAGCAGGCGCAGGACAAGCAGGGCGCCGGCGCCCGCGTGGCCCAGGCCGGCTTCGCCGCGATCCAGGTGCAGGACAACGGCCAGCCCGACCTGGCCCAGTCGATCAACCACCAGGACCGTCTCGAACGCGCCCTGCGCCAGCAGATCCAGCGCGAGCGGCGTTCCCTGGAGTCGGGCCTGGCGGTGCTCGCCTCGATCGGCTCGACCTCGCCCTTCATCGGTCTGTTCGGCACCGTCTGGGGCATCATGGAGGCGCTCAAGGGGATCAGCGCGGCCGGCTCGGCGAGCCTGGAGACCGTGGCCGGGCCGATCGGCAGCGCGCTGATCGCCACCGGCGTGGGAATCGCCGTCGCGGTGCCGGCGGTGCTGGTCTACAACTACTTCCTGCGGCGCCTGAAGCTGACCGCCGCCGACCTCGACGACTTCGCCCACGACTTCTACAGCCTGGCGCAGAAGAGCGCGTTCCGCGTCATCGTCCATCCCACCGCCGCGCGCCAGGCCGGCAACCCCTCGCGCAACGTGAAGGAGGCGTCCTGACATGGCCTTCTCGACCCAGGACAGCGACGAAGTCCTTTCCGAAATCAACGTCACCCCGCTGGTCGACGTGATGCTGGTGCTGCTGGTGGTGTTCATCGTCACCGCGCCGCTGCTGACCAACTCGATCCCGATCAACCTGCCGAAGACCGAATCGGTGGCCCCGCCGGAGCAGAAGGATCCCCTGGTGGTGAGCATCGATGGCGCCGGCAAGCTGTTCGTCAACAAGGACGAGATCCAGCCGGAGCTGCTGGAGAGCAACCTGGCCGCGGCCAAGGCGAAGGACGCCGAGGTCCGCGTGCAGTTGCAGGCCGACGAAGGGGTGAACTACGGCCAGGTGGCGAAGGCCATGGCTTCCATCGAGCGCGCCGGGATCACCAGGCTGGCGGTGATCACCGCACGCTGAAGCGAATCCACGCTGTCCGGCGCAGGCCGGGCGGGCAACGGTTTCGACCGCTCCGATCCGGGCAGGGGAGAGCGGTCTTTTTTTTATTCCGGATGGACGCTCCTCGGGCGTATCCGCCGAGGCCGGGCTCGCGAATGCGTCGCGCACCCTGTCCGGCGCTCGCACGTCCCACGCCTGGGCGCTCAGGCCTGGCGTGCCGGCGCCTCCTGCTCCTTGGCGTCCTCCGTTCCTTCGACTTCCCATTCACCGGCCCAGTCCTCGCCGAACAGTTCGCTGGGATGCTGGGTGCGGCTGGCGCCGTTGCCGCAGCCCATAGATTCCGCCGAGCAATAGCGGTCGCAACCCCAGCAGATGCGCTCCGGATGGCTGGGATGGAGAGGAAATTTCTTGGCCATGATCCTGTCCCGATACCTGATGCCTGCGCTCAGGTATACCGCCGATGGCTTGCGCCGCCCAGGCGTTGCCGCGGAAAAGTGGCTTCGGCTTGCGCTGGATCAACTCGATTGGCATATATGTATTAATAGAATATTAAAATTGCTTTTTATTCCTTAGAGAAAAAAGGCTGCGCCCTTACACTTCCCTGGTGATGAATTTTTCTGGAGGGTTCTCCATGCACAGCGAACGCGTCCGTTATGTGTTGGTGCCCGGTTGGTACGGCTCGGAAGACGCCCATTGGCAAAGTCACTGGCAGCGCGCGCTGCCCAATGCCTCACGGGTCGAGCAACAGGACTGGATCACCCCGCTGCGCGCCGACTGGATCGCCGAGCTGGACGCCGAGATCCGCCGCCAGCCCGGGCCGGTGGTGCTGATCGCGCACAGCCTGGGTTGTGTGACAGTGGCGCTGTGGGCGGCCCAGGCCGAGCGCCGGGTGCGCGACCAGGTACGCGGCGCCCTGCTGGTGGCGCCGGCCGACGTCGAGCGCGAGAGCTGCGCCGAGGCGCTGCGCAACTTCGCGCCGATCAGCCGCGAGCCGTTGCCGTTCCCCAGCGTGCTGGTGGGTTCCGACAACGACCAGGCCTGCAGCCCGCAGCGCGCCATGCACCTGGCCCGCGCCTGGGGCGCGGAGACGGTGATCCTGCCCGAGGCCGGGCACATCAACGTGAAGTCCGGCCACGGCGCCTGGGAGGCCGGCTACCGACACCTGTTCCGCTTGCAGTACCTGATCGACAGCCAGGCTCGCCGCCGCGCCTGAGACCACTTCAGTTCGCCAGCAGCGGCGACGGCTGGCGCTCGAACCAGCGGCTGGCCCGCTCGTAGGCGTGGGCCAGTTGCAGTACCGCGAAGTCGGCCTGGTGCGGACCGATGATTTGCAGGCCCATCGGCAGTCCCTCGGCATTGAAGCCCGCCTGCACATTGGCCACCGGGCAGCCGGACAGGCTGCCGGGAACCACCACTTCCATCCAGCGGTAGGTGTCCATTGCCACGCCTTCGATGCTGCGCGGCCAGGGGGTTTCCTTGGCGAAGGGAAATACCTGCGCGCTGGGCAGCAACAGGTAGTCGTAGCGCTCGAACAGCCGGCCGATGGCGCGATACCAGTCGCTGCGGATGACCGACGCGCGAAAGACCGCGTCGGCGCCCAGGCGCAGCCCGTTCTCCACCTCCCAGAGCGCTTCCGGCTTCAGCAGGGCACGCTTCGCCGGATCGGCATGCACGCCGCCGAGCGAGCCGGCCACCAGCCAGTGGCGCAAGGTGCGCCAGCATTCCCAGAGGCGCTCCGGGGCGAAGCCGAGGTTCGCTTCTTCGATCTCGCAGCCGAGGCTGCGGAAATCGCCTAGCGCGCGCTGGCACAGTTGGAGGATGCCGTCCTGCATAGGCAGGTAGCCATCGAGGTCGCCCAGCCAGCCCAGCCGGATGCCTTCGAAATCGCGCTCCAGCGGAGCGGCGAACCGCGCGCCGGGTTCGGCGATGGATAGCGGCGCGCGGCGATCGGCGCCAGCCTGCACCGAGAGCAGCAGGGCGGTGTCGCGCACGCTGCGGCCCATCGGGCCTTCGTAGCCGAGCTGGTCGAAGAACAGGTCGGCGCTGTCGTCGAACGGTACGCGGCCTTGGGAAGGGCGGAAGCCGATGACGTTGTTGAAGGCCGCCGGGTTGCGCAGCGAGCCCATCATGTCGCTGCCGTCGGCCACCGGTACCAGGTGCAGCGCGAGGGCAGCGGCGGCTCCGCCGCTGCTGCCGCCGGCGCTGAGGCGTTCGTCGTAGGCGCAGGCGGTGGCGCCGAACAGCGGGTTGTAGGTCTGCGAGCCGAGGCCGAACTCGGGGGTATTGGTCTTGCCGATGAGAATCGCGCCGGCGGCCCTGATCCGCTCCACCATGATCCCGTCGCGCTCGGGAATGTAGTCGCGGTACAGCGGCGAGCCGAGGGTGGTGCGGATGCCACGGGTCAGCGACAGGTCCTTGATGGCATGTGGCAGACCGTGCATCCAGCCACGCCATTCGCCACGGGCGAGTTCGCCGTCGCGCGCGTCCGCCTCTTCCAGCAGGCGTTCCGCCGGCAGCAGGCTGACCAGGGCGTTGACCCGTGGGTTGAAGCGCTCGATATGCGCCAGGTAGGCCTGCATCACCTCGCGGCAGGACACCTGGCGCAGGCGGATGCGTTCGGCAAGCTGGTGGGCCTGGAGCAGGACCAGCTCGTTGATCGGAGGGTTGGGCTTCATCGGGGTCGGGCCTTGGCAGTCGAGAAGGGGCGCCCCTGTGCCAGGGGCGCGAAACGGCGCTGCGCTCAGCGCATCAGGTTGGTCCACAGGCGGTCGGCGAGGCGGATCGCGTCTTCGCCGCAGGTCTGGCTGAACACCACGCGGGTACCGGCGGGGACGTGCAGCTCCGGGGCGTCCTTGAGACTGGCGTCGAGGTAGGGCTCGACGCCCTTCACCGGGCTCTGGTGCTTGAGGAAGTTCTGGGTCAGCGCGGCGTTCTCCGGCTGGGCGAGGAAGGCGATGAAGCGCCGCGCGTTGTCCGGGTTGCGGCTGCCGCGCGGGATCACCAGGTTGTCCACCCAGGCCAGCACGCCTTCCTTCGGATACAGGTACTTCAGGCTCGGCTTGAGTTCGCGCGCACGCATCGACGAGCCGCCCCAGAACATCGACATGTCCACCTCGCCCGCGGCGAGGTTCTCGCGGATCGAGCCGGCCTTGGAGCTGTAGGTCTTGACGAAGGGTTTCTGCGCCTTGAGCAGTTCGAGGACGCGCTGCATCTGCTTCGGGTCCGCGCTACAGAGCGGGATGCCCAGGTACAGGCTGGCCATGTCGACCACCTCGCTCACCGAGTCGAACATGTTGATCCGCCCGCGCAGCTCTTCCGGCGGCTGGTAGAGCACCGCGTAGCTGTCGGCCGGGCCGGCGTAGCGCGCGCCATCCAGCACCACGCTGGTGGTGCCCCAGATGAAGGGCACGCTGTAGGCGCCCTCCGGGTCCCAGGCGGGCTTCTTCAGGTTGTCGAGCAGGTTGGCGTAGTACGGCTCGGCGGCCGGGTCGAAGCGCTCGAGCAATGCTTCCTTGACCAGGATCGGAACGAACTGCTGCGAAGGAATCGCCACGTCGTAGCCGGCGCCGCCCTGCTTGAGCTTGGCCAGCAGGGTTTCGTTGGAGTCATAGGAGTCCACCGTGACGCGGATGCCGCTTTCCTTCTCGAATTTCTCCAGCAACTGCGGCGAGAAGTAGCCGCTCCAGCTGACTACGTTGAGTTGCCCGGCGGCCTGGGCGCTGCCGCCCAGGGCCAGGGTGAGGCCGAGGCCGATGCTTGCGATCCGTTGATGCATGGGGATTTCTCCGACGTAGGGCTCAGGCGCGTGGCTTGCCGAGCAGGTAGGAAAGGCTGACGAAGATCACGGAGACGCCGAGGATCAACGTCGACACGGCGTTGACGTCGGGCGTGACGCCCATCCGCAGCAGTCCGAAGATGAAGATCGGCAGGGTGGTGGTGCCGGCCTGCGAGACCATCATCGAGATCACGAAGTTGTCCAGCGAGACGATGAAGGCGAGCATCAGGCCGGAGAAGATGCCCGGCGCCAGCAGCGGCAGCGTCACCTTGCGCAGGGTCCGCCACGGACCGGCGTAGAGGTCGGCGGCGGCCTGCTCCAGGGAAAGGTCCATGTCATCCAGGCGGGCACGGATCGGCAGGTAGGCGAACGGGATGCAGAACACCGTGTGGGCGATGATCAGGTTGCCGTAGCCGAGAGACAGCCCGACGGTGGAAAACAGCGCCAGGGTGGCGACCCCGACCACGATTTCCGGCAGCACCAGGGGCAGCATGATCGCTCCCATCGACAGGCGCAGGCCCCTGAACTTCGCCCCACGCGAGGTGCCGAGGGCGGCCAGGGTGGCGATCGCGGTGGCCGCGGCGCTGGCGCACACGGCGATCAGCAGGCTGTTGCCGGCGGCCTGGCGCAGCGCCTGGTTGGCGAAGGCGGCGCGGTACCAGTCGAGGCTGAAGCCGGTCCAGACGGTGGCCGACTGGTTGGCGTTGAAGGAGTACACCACCAGCACCAGGATCGGCGCGTACAGGTACAGGTAGAACAACAAGCTGAAGGCACCGAAGCCGGGGAAGTCCTGGACGTTATGGCGGCTGCCTTTCCACAGGCGCGCGATCATCGGCCCATCCCCCGTGCGAGACGTTCGGCGCGCCAGGCGTAGACGGTCAGGATCAGCATCACCGCGGCCATCAGCACCAGCGACAGGGCGGCGCCGAACGGCCAGTTCCGGGCGTCGGCGAACTGCCGGAAAATCAGGTTGCCAAGCATCATGCGGGTGCCGCCGCCAAGCAGTTCTGGGGCGATCATCGCGCCCAGGCAGGGCACGAAGGTCAGGATGGCGCCGGCCAGGATGCCCGGCCGGGCGGTCGGCAGGACCACCTTGCGTAGCGTGCGCAGGCGGCCGGCGTAGAGGTCCTGGGCGGCTTCCAGCAGGCGCATGTCCATTTTCTCCAGGGTCGCGTAGATCGGCAGTACCACGAAGGGCGCGTAGGTGTAGACCAGGCCGAGCAGCACCGCGCCGTCGCTGTAGAGCAGCGGCAACGGGTGGTCGACCAGGCCGAGGCCGAGCAGGCCGTTGTTGATCACTCCGCTGCCGCGCAGCAGGAGAATCCAGGCGTAGGTGCGGATCAGCAGGTTGGCCCAGAACGGCACGGTGATCAGGAAGATCAGCAGGCCGCGCCGACGCGGCGGCTGCATGGCCAGCCAGACCGCCACCGGGAAGCCGAGCGACAGGGTGATGAGGGTGGTCAGCGCGGCGATGCCGAGCGAGCGCAGGGCGATTGTCAGGTAGGAGTCGGCGAAGGCCAGGCTGTCGTCCATCTGCCGTTCGAAGAGCAGGGATACGTACGCCTCGCCGCTGAAGGCCCGGTCGACCCCGCCATAGGGGTTGGCCTCCATCAGCGAATAGGCGGCGACGATGAGGATGGGCAACACCAGGAACAGGCCGATGGCGACCAGCGCCGGCGTGACGCCGAGGAAGCTGCGCAGGGCCTGGCGACGCTGCAAGGCTGCGCCGGGGGAAGGGATCGGATGCATGGCTGGGGTCCGTTGCCGAAGGGGATCAATCCAGCAGGACGCTGGCGCTGTCTTTGGCCACGGCCAGGCAGGCAGCTTCGCCGGTGGCGAAGCGCCGTGCCGTGCCGTTCGGTGTGCGCACCGTCAGCAGGCTGCCGTCGGCCAGGCGCACCCGGTATTGCAGGTCGGTGCCGAGGTAGACCTGGCTTTCCACCGTGCAGGGCAGGCCGCCGCCGGTGTTGGCCGCCAGCAGGTCCAGGCGTTCCGGGCGGATCGACAGGCAGACCCGGGCTCCGGCTGCCAGGCCGTCGCGCGCGGCGGCCTCGAACGCTTCACCGCCGGGACCGCGGTACAGCGCCAGCGGGCCGTCGCGCTGGAGCAGCTCGGCTTCGATGAAATTGGTCTCGCCAATGAAGTCGGCGACAAAGCGGTTGCCGGGGCGCTCGTAGATCTCTTCCGGCGGTCCGACCTGTTGCACCTGGCCCTCGGAGAGCACGGCGATGCGATCGGACATGGTCAGCGCCTCCTCCTGGTCGTGGGTGACGAAAATGAAGGTGATTCCGGTCTTCGCTTGGATCGCCTTGAGTTCCTCGCGCATCGCCTGGCGCAGCTTCAGGTCGAGGGCCGAGAGCGGTTCGTCGAGCAGCAGCACCCGCGGTTGCGGCGCCAGCGCACGGGCCAGTGCCACGCGTTGCTGCTGGCCTCCTGAAAGCTGCCCGGGACGGCGATCGGCGAAACGTTCCATCTGCACCAGGGCGAGCATCTCGCGGACCCGCTCGGCGATCTCCGCCTTGCCCAGGCTGCGTCCCAGTGGGCGCGATTCGAGGCCGAAGGCGAGGTTCTCGGCGATGCTCATGTGCGGGAACAGCGCATAGTGCTGGAACACGGTGTTCACCGGGCGCTCGAAGGGCGGTCGCGCGGCGATGTTCTCGCCGTAGAGGAGGATCTCGCCCTCCGTGGGAAACTCGAAGCCGGCGATCATCCGCAGCAGGGTGGTCTTGCCGCAGCCAGACGGGCCGAGGAGGGTGAAGAACTCATTGTCGCGGATATCCAGGTCGACGCGCTTCAGTGCCACCGGGCCGCTCTCGGGATCGCCGTACACCTTGCGTACCGCGCGGATGGACACTGCATGGGTACGCAGCGAATGCAGGGCACTCATGGACTTACCTCCGATTCCCCTTCGTGCGTGCCGCAATGCGGCGCGACGATGGTTGTTGTTCTTATGGCAGGGCTGGAAAGTAGGCTTCCGCGAGGTGGCGGAAGGGTAGCGCCGGCTTGTGGTCGCCGATGGCTGGAGCGGATGATGCGGAAAAGGGGCGGCTGTCGAAAGCTCAATTTTTTTATATAAGGTGTTAAAAAAATTAACATCTAGCGAGGTTCGCAAGGCCCATGTCGATCCCCCGTTTGCCCCCGTTGAACGCTGTGCGCGCCTTCGAGGCCGCCGCCCGCCTGGGTAGCTACGTGGCGGCGGCGAAAGCCCTGCACGTAACCCAGCCGGCGGTCGGCCGGCATGTCCGGCTGCTGGAAGACTGGCTCGGCGCGCGTCTGTTCGAACGTACTTCGCGTGGCGTGCTGTTGACCCCGGCCGGGCGGCAGTACTACGCCGCGGTGTCCACCGCGTTGCAGCAGATCGCCGAGGCCGGCGGCCAGCTCAGTGGCGCGCGCTGGCTGCGGATCATGGCGGTGCCGGCGTTCTCCCGGCGCTCGCTGACGTCGCGCCTGGAAACCCTCTGCGCACAGCGGCCGGGGCTGAAGATCGCCCTCGAACCCAATCCCACCTTCGACCACGTGGAGGAGCGCAGCGCCGACCTCGGTATCGTCTATGGCCTGCCGGGCCAGTACGCCAACCCGCGCGCGCTGCTGATCCGGCCCAAGGTGTTCCCGGTGTGTTCGCCGGCCTACCTGGCCGCCGCCGGGCCGCTGGAGTCGGCGGAGCAACTGGTCGCGCACAAGCTCATCCATGTCGACGACGGCGAGTGGTGGAACCTCTGGTTCTCCGCCATCGGGGTCGACGTCGAGGTCCGTCCGGCGGTGCTCTACCTGAGCAACGACCATGCCCTGGCGCGGGCCGAGGAGGGTCTCGGCATCGCCCTGGCCAACGAGGTGCTGGTCCGCCAGGAACTGCGCAGCGGCGCTCTGGTGCGGCCCCTGGCCGCCGAGGCGGCACTGGAGTGCTACCAGGTGCTGACCCCGCCCGGCACGCCCTCGGCGGACGTCGAGTGGTTCATCGGCTGGCTGGGCGAGGCCCTGCGCGAAGAGTTTCCGGACGCCGTGACGTCCTGAACGCAGCGCCAGCGCTGCATCGTTAACCCAAGCGTAACGATCATGGCGGCTGCTTGATTGAACAGGCCTGGCGGCCTGCCTAACGTGGCTCCTCACGACAGCGTGAAACCTGGAGCCGACATGACGACACCGATCTCTCCCCCGCCGCAGTGGTCGCGGCGCCGCCAGGAAAAGCAGCGGCGCCTCGAGCGCGTGCGCGGCCTGGCTGACGGCGCGGTGCTGCCGCGCAAACGCCTGGTCGCCGCGCTGGAGGCGCTGATCGCGCCGGGCGATCGGGTGGTGCTGGAAGGCAACAACCAGAAGCAGGCGGATTTCCTCTCCCGTTCGCTGGCGCGGGTCGATCCCGGCAAGCTGCACGACCTGCACATGATCATGCCCAGCGTCGGCCGCCCGGAGCATCTCGACCTGTTCGAACTGGGCATCGCGCGCAAGCTCGACTTCTCCTTCTCCGGCCCGCAGAGCTTGCGCATCGGCCAGTTGCTCGAAGACGGCCTGCTGGAGATCGGCGCGATCCACACCTACATCGAGCTGTACGCGCGGCTGGTGGTCGACCTGATCCCCAACGTGGCGCTGGTCGCCGGTTTCGTCGCCGACCGCGAAGGCAACGTGTACACCGGGCCGAGCACGGAAGACACCCCGGCGCTGGTGGAGCCCACCGCGTTCAGCGACGGCATCGTCATCGTCCAGGTCAACCGTATCGTCGACGACCCGCGCGACCTGCCGCGAGTGGATATCCCGGCGTCCTGGGTGGACTTCGTGGTCGAGGCCGACCAGCCGTTCTACATCGAGCCGCTGTTCACCCGCGACCCGCGCCACATCAAGCCGGTCCACGTGCTGATGGCGATGATGGCGATCCGCGGCATCTACCAGCGGCACAACGTGCAGTCGCTGAACCACGGCATCGGCTTCAACACCGCGGCCATCGAGCTGATCCTGCCGACCTACGGCGAGTCCCTCGGCCTGAAGGGCAAGATCTGCCGACACTGGACCCTCAACCCGCACCCGACCCTTATCCCCGCCATCGAGAGCGGCTGGGTCGAGAGCGTGCACTGCTTCGGCACCGAGCTGGGCATGGAGGGCTACATCGCCCAGCGTCCCGACGTGTTCTTCACCGGTCGCGACGGCTCGCTGCGTTCCAATCGGATGTTCTGCCAACTGGCAGGACAATACGCCGTCGACCTGTTCATCGGCGCTACCCTCCAGGTCGACGGCGACGGCCATTCCTCCACCGTCACCCGCGGACGCCTGGCCGGTTTCGGCGGCGCCCCGAACATGGGCCACGACCCGCGCGGCCGGCGCCACTCGACGCCGGCCTGGCTGGACATGCGGGGCGAACCCGAGGCCTTGCTGGAGCGCGGCAGGAAGCTGGTGGTGCAGATGGTCGAGACCTTCCAGGACGGCGGCAAGCCGACCTTCGTCGAGCGTCTCGACGCGCTGGAGGTGGCGCGCCAGACCGGCATGCCGCTGGCGCCGGTGATGATCTATGGCGACGACGTCACCCATGTGCTCACCGAGGAAGGCATCGCCTACCTGTACAAGGCGCGCTCCCTGGAGGAACGCCAGGCGATGATCGCGGCGGTGGCGGGGATCAGTCCGATCGGCCTGCGCCACGATCCGCGCGAGACCCAGCGGATGCGCCGCGAAGGGCTGATCGCGCTGCCCGAGGACCTCGGCATCCGCCGCACCGACGCCTCGCGCGAGCTGCTGGCGGCGAAGAGCATCGCCGAGCTGGTCGAGTGGTCCGGCGGGCTGTACCAGCCGCCGGCGCGTTTCAGGAGCTGGTGATGAACGCCATCGCGAACCTCGCGGCGACGCCGTGTGCCGACCTCGGCGAATGCCTGGCTGACCTGGCGGTGGACGCCCTCATCGACGAAGCCGAACTGTCGCCCAAGCCGGCCCTGGTGGACCGCCGCGGCAATGGCGCGCATGCCGACCTGCACCTGGGCCTGATGCAGGCCTCGGCGCTGAGCCTGTGGCCGTGTTTCAAGGAAATGGCCGACGCCGCCCAGCGGCATGGGCGCATCGATGCGCGCCTGCGCGGCGTCCTTGGCCAACTGGGGCGCGACGGCGAGGCGGCGATGCTGCGTACCACCGAAGGCGTGAACACCCATCGCGGAGCGATCTGGGCGCTCGGCCTGCTGGTCGCGGCCGCCGCTCTCGAACCGCGCCGCACGCAGGCCGGCGAAGTGGCCGCGCGCGCAGGACGCATCGCCCTGCTCGACGATCCGGCGGCCGCCATCGGCGACAGCCACGGCGAGCGCGTCCGTCGGCGCTACGGCGTCGGCGGCGCCCGCGAGGAGGCGCGTCTCGGCTTCCCCCGCGCAGTGCGCCACGGCCTGCCGCAGCTATGGCGCAGCCGCGAAGGCGGCGCTGGCGAGCAGAACGCCAGGCTCGATGCGCTGCTGGCGATCATGAGCATCCTCGACGATACCTGCGTGCTGCACCGCGCCGGCCGCGTCGGCCTCGCCGCGATGCAGGATGGCGCCCGCGCGGTGCTCGCCGCCGGCGGCAGCGCCAGTCTCGCCGGTCGTCGCCGCCTGTGCGAGCTGGACCGCCGCCTGCTGGCGCTGAACGCTTCGCCCGGCGGCGCCGCCGACCTGCTGGCCGCCTGTCTTTTCCTCGATCGCCTGCCCGCCGTGTCCGGTGGGTGGGCTGGGAGTCTCTGAGATGGAAACCCTGACCTTCGAATTTCCCGCCGGCGCTCCGGCGCGCGGTCGCGCCCTGGCCGGCTGTGTCGGCTCCGGCGACCTGGAGGTGCTGCTCGAGCCGGCCGCCGGAGGCGCGCTGAGCATCCAGGTGGTGACCTCGGTAAACGGCAGCGGCCCGCGCTGGCAACAACTCTTCGCGCGGGTCTTCGCGGCGTCCACGGCGCCGGCCGCGTCGATCCGCATCCACGATTTCGGCGCCACTCCCGGGGTGGTCCGCCTGCGCCTGGAGCAGGCACTGGAGGAGGCTGGCCATGACTGACGTCGCCCGCCTGCTGGCGCTGCGCAGCTTCACCGAACTGGGAGCGCGCCAACGCGCCCGGGCCCTGCTTGACGCGGGCAGCTTCCGCGAGTTGCTCGATCCCTTCGCCGGCGTGCAGTCGCCCTGGCTGGAACGACAGGGCATCGTGCCCCAGGCCGACGATGGGGTAGTGGTCGCCCGTGGCCTCCTCGACGGCCAGCCGGCGGTGCTCGCCGCCATCGAAGGTGCTTTCCAGGGCGGCAGCCTTGGCGAAGTCAGCGGAGCGAAGATCGCCGGCGCGCTGGAGCTGGCCGCCGAGGACAATCGCAACGGCGTTCCGACCCGGGCCCTGCTGTTGCTGGAAACCGGTGGCGTGCGCCTGCAGGAAGCCAACCTCGGACTGGCGGCGATCGCCGAGATCCAGGCGGCCATCGTCGATCTGCAGCGCTACCAGGCGGTGGTGGCGGTGATTGCCGGGCCGGTCGGCTGCTTCGGCGGCATGTCCATCGCCGCCGGGCTGTGCAGCTACGTGCTGGTGACCCGCGAGGCGCGCCTCGGCTTGAACGGTCCGCAGGTGATCGAACAGGAGGCCGGCATCGCTGAATACGACTCGCGCGACCGGCCGTTCATCTGGAGCCTCACCGGCGGCGAGCAGCGCTTCGCCAGCGGTCTCGCCGACGCCTACCTGGCCGACGACCTCGATGAGGTACGCACCTCGGTACTCGCGTATTTCGCCAAGGGCCTGCCGGCACGGCCGCGCTGCCGCCGCGCCGAGGATTACCTGCGGCGGCTGGGCGACCTCGATACCGCCGAGCAACCGGATGCCGCCGGCGTGCGCCGGCTGTACCAGGGGCTGGGCCAAGGAGATGCAACATGAGCCAACCGTTCGCTTCCCGTGGCCTGGCCTGGTTCCAGGCGCTGGCCGGTAGCCTCGCGCCGCGTCCCGGCGATCCTGCTTCGTTGCGCGTCGCCGATGCCGAGCTGGACGGCTACCCGGTGCGTTTCCTGGCCGTCGTGCCCGATCCCGACAATCCGTTCCCGCGCGCTCGCCAGGGCGAGGTCGGGCTGCTCGAGGGCTGGGGCCTGGCCGCCGCCGTCGACGAGGCGCTGGAGGCCGACCGCGAGGCGCCACGCAAGCGCGCGCTGCTGGCCATCGTCGACGTGCCGAGCCAGGCCTACGGCCGCCGCGAGGAGGCCCTGGGTATCCACCAGGCGCTGGCCGGGGCGGTGGATGCCTACGCCCGCGCCCGACTCGCCGGGCATCCGCTGATCGGCCTGCTGGTGGGCAAGGCGATGTCCGGCGCGTTCCTCGCCCACGGCTACCAGGCCAACCGCCTGATCGCCTTGCACGATCCGGGGGTGATGGTCCACGCCATGGGCAAGGCCGCCGCCGCGCGGATCACCCTGCGCAGCGTCGAGGAACTGGAGGCGTTGGCGGCGAAGGTGCCGCCGATGGCCTACGACATCGACAGCTACGCGTCGCTCGGCCTGCTCTGGAGGACCCTTCCGGTGGAGACCGTCGAGGTGCCGTCGACGGCGGACCTGGTGCGGGTCCGCACCTGCCTGGGCGAGGCCCTGGCCGATATCCTCGGCGGCCCGCGCGACCTCGGCGGCCGCCTCGGCGCGGCCAACCGCGAGGCGTCGGCGCGGGTGCGCCGGCTGCTGCGCGAGCAGTGGTGAATTCAGGAGCGAGCCGTGGTCATCGCGAACAGCTCACAGCGGGGCTCCAGCCGGCGACGGCTCGCTCCTGATCCGATGCGTCGCAGGGCAGGGCCGGAACCCCATGACTTGCTCCTGGGCATGGCGCCGGCGCATTTGCCGGAGAATGCTCCGGCCTGGGTCTGCGCGGCACTGAAGGCCGGCTGGCCGGTGGTGGTGCGCCGTGCGCCGGCAGATCCTGCGCGGGTGGCCATCGGCGTGCGCGGCCTGGCGCGGGAGCAGCGCTGGGCCGGCTGGATGCCGTTGGCGGCAATCACCCGGCGCTTGCGCCCGGAAGCGCTGGGCCAGCGCGAGCCGGCGATGCTGCGCGATCTGCCGGCCTGGCGTGCCTTGCGCGACCTGCGTGCGCCGCTGAACGCGCTGGGACTGGCCTGGGGCGTGACCGGCGGCGCCGGTTTCGAGCTGGCCAGCGGGGTCGCCGTGCTGCATCCGGACAGCGACCTCGACCTGCTGCTGCGCACCCCGCGCCCGTTCCCGCGCGATGACGCGCTGCGCCTGCTGCAGTGCTTCGAGCAGTGTCCCTGCCGGATCGACCTGCAACTGCAGACCCCGGCGGGCGGCGTGGCCCTGCGCGAATGGGCCGAGGGTCGGCCCCGGGTGCTGGCGAAAGGCAGCGAGGCGCCGCTGTTGCTGGAAGACCCCTGGCGGATCGCGGAGGTCGAGGCATGAGCGTGCTGTTCGCCTATCCCGGCCAGGGCGCCCAACGTCCCGGCATGCTCGCGGCCTTGCCCGACGAACCGCCGGTGCGCGCCTGCCTGGAGCAGGCGGCGGACTGTCTCGGCCAGGCGCCGGCCGAACTGGAGAGCGCCGAGGCCTTGCACGGCACCCGCGCGGTGCAGTTGTGCCTGCTGATCGCCGGGGTCGCCGCCAGCCGCCTGCTGGAGACGCGCGGGCATCGGCCGGGGCTGGTCGCCGGGCTGTCCATCGGCGCCTATCCGGCGGCGGTGGTAGCCGGCGCGCTGGACTTCGACGACGCGCTGCGTCTGGTGGCGCTGCGTGGCGAACTGATGCAGGCCGCCTGGCCCGAGGGCTACGGGATGAGCGCCATCCTCGGTCTCGAACAGGCGCAACTGGAAGCGCTGATCCTGGCGGTGCGGCGCGAGCACCCGCCGCTCTACCTGGCCAACGTCAACGCCGAGCGGCAACTGGTGGTGGCCGGCAGCGAAGCGGCTCTGGCCGCCCTCGCCGAACGCGCCCGTGCCGCCGGCGCCAGCGCGGCGAAGCGCCTGGCGGTGAGCGTACCGTCGCACTGTGCGCTGCTCGACGAACCGGCCGCGCGCCTGGCCGAAGCCTTCGCCGGCATCCGCCTGCATCGGCCGCGCGTGCCCTACCTGAGCAGCAGCCGGGCGCGCCTGGTCGCCGAACCGGCCGCGCTGGCCGACGATCTCGCCGGCAACATGGCGCGCCGCGTCGAGTGGCTGGCGACATTGCGCAGCGCCTACGAGCGCGGTGCCCGCCTGCATCTCGAGCTGCCGCCGGGACGGGTCCTCAGCGGTCTGGCGCGGCCTCTGTTCGGCTGCGCCACGCCGGCCTTCGAAGGCTCCCGGGCGGATACCCTGGACGCGCTGTTGCGCGAGGAGGAAAAGAGAACCCGATAAGCGTTCGTTCGAGGCATAAAAACAACAACATCGATCCGCAACCGAGGACAACAATAATGATTATCTACGGTGTCGCACTGCTGTCTCTGTGTACCCTCGCCGGGCTGTTCATCGGCGAGATCCTTGGCGTGATGCTCGGCGTGCCGGCCAACGTCGGTGGCGTCGGCATCGCCATGCTGCTGCTGATCTTCGTCGGCAGCTACCTGGGCAAGCGTGGCCTGCTCTCGGCGAAGACCGAGCAGGGCGTGGAGTTCTGGAGCGCGGTCTACATTCCCATCGTGGTCGCCATGGCCGCCCAGCAGAATGTCCTCGGCGCGCTGAGCGGCGGGCCGGCCGCTATCCTCGCCGGCATCGCCGCGGTCGCCGTGGCCTTCGCCCTGGTCCCGCTGCTCGACCGCTTCGGCCGGAAGAAAGCCGAAGGCGCCCCGCCATTGAAACCGCGCACCAGCGTGCAGGGGTGAGCGCCATGTTCGAGTCCCTGAACAAAGTCATCAATGGCTACGGCCTGATCAGCGGCTTCGCCATCATCGGCGTGACCATGGCGGTGTCCTACTGGTTGTCGGCGCGCCTCACCCGCGGGCGCCTGCACGGCTCGGCGATCGCGATCTTCCTCGGCCTGGTGCTGTCCTACGTCGGCGGCGTCGCCACCGGCGGGCAGAAAGGATTGGTGGACGTGCCCCTGATGTCCGGTATCGGCCTGCTGGGCGGCGCCATGCTGCGCGACTTCGCCATCGTCGCCACGGCCTTCGGGGTGAATGTCGAGGAACTGCGTCGGGCAGGGGTTTCCGGGGTGGTGGCGCTGTTCCTCGGGGTCGGTTCGTCGTTCGTCGCCGGGGTCGCGGTGGCCATGGCGTTCGGCTACACCGATGCGGTCAGCCTGACCACCATCGGCGCCGGCGCGGTCACCTACATCGTCGGACCGGTGACCGGCGCCGCCCTGGGGGCCAGTTCCGAGGTGATGGCGCTGAGCATCGCCGCCGGGTTGGTGAAGGCGATCCTGGTGATGGTCCTGACGCCTTTCGTCGCGCCCTACATCGGCCTGAACAATCCACGTACGGCGGTGATCTTCGGTGGTCTCATGGGCACCTCCAGCGGTGTCGCCGGCGGCCTTGCCGCCACCGACCCGAAGCTGGTGCCCTACGGTTGCCTGACCGCGGCGTTCTACACCGCCATCGGTTGCCTGCTGGGTCCGTCGCTGCTGTATTTCAGCGTGCGCGGCCTGGTTGGGTGAGCGGGCTGGTCCGGGCCCCCTCTCCCTGAAGGGCGAGGGTTGGGGAGAGGTCAGCGGGCCAGCGGCAATGTGGACTTCCGTCCGCTATCCCGCCGCCTCCTGCTCCAGGCGCAGGCTGTACATCCGGCACTCCGCGAGCAACGCCAGCAGGTTCGGGTCGCGCTCCTTGGCCTTGAGGAACACCACGCCGATGTGCTGCTGCAGGCGATAGCGCGGTTGCAGCGGGATCAGCCGCACGCGGTTCTCGTAGACCGCCTCGATGCGTTTGGGCAGCAGCGCATGGCCGACCCCCGAGCTGACCATGCTGAGGAGGGTGAAGATGTCGTTCACCTGCATCGCGATCTGCGGTTCGAAGCCGGCCTGCTGGAACACCCGGGTGCCGTCCTGATGGGTGGCGAAGCCCTGGGTGAGCGTGACGAAGGGCGTGTCGCGCAGGGTGCTGAGATCGATCTCGGCGAGCCTGGCGTAGGGCGAGTCCACCGGCACGGCGAGGAAAATGTCATCGGAGAACAGCGGCAGGTGCTCGCAGTCGGGATCGCTGACGCTGTCGTTGAGCGACACCAGGATGGCGTCCAGCTCCATGTTCTTCAGCTGGTAGAACAGGTCGACGTTGGAGCCGAGGATCAGGTCGATATTCAGCGCGCTGCGTCGCAGCTTGAGGCCCATGATCAGTTGCGGCACGGTCTTCACCGTCAGCGAATAGAGCGCGCCGAGCTTGAAGCGCTCGGCGGAGAAGCCGGCCGCCTCGCGGGTCAGGCGCACCGTGTCGAGTACCTCCTGGACCAGCTTCTGCGCGCGCTCCTCGAGCACGTAGGCGCTTTCCAGCGGGGTCAGGTTGCGTCCCTCGTGCTTGAACAGCGGGCAGCGCAGGGCGCTTTCCAGCGAGTGGATGGCGCGGTGCACGCTGACGTTGCTGGTGCCCAGTTCCGCCGCCGCGCGCGCCAGGTTGCCGGTGCGCATGAAGGCGAGGAAGGTTTCCAGCTTCTTGAGGGTGATTTCTTCGTCGATCAGCATCCGCGTTCCCCTGGCCGGTGGCGTCGGGGGATTGTGCCTGAGGCGGCGCGGGAGGGGTAAAAAGGGCCGTCATGTCCTAGCGCGTGGCGGAGCATGACGGCCTGGAAACGCCTTGGGGAAGGCGGAGTTGCACTGACCGGATGGAATCCCGCTTCGGCAGCCTGAGCCGCCGATAGGCTAACGGAACTCAGCGGATGGAGCGGATGGTGCCCTTGCTGCCGGTGACCTGCCGGACCGGGGTGGTCCGGAGCGCCGGCCACCCTAGCAACGGAGGCTTTTTGCCACAGTCATCGGATTCGTCTTTGTCAGAAAGAAAGTTCCTCTTGGAATGTCGGAAAGCTGAGGGTCAGTGCCGGCGCTCGGCAAGCTTGCCCAGTTGCTCCCGGCAGTAGTCGACGAACAATCGTGCCGGCTTGGTCAGTTGCGCGCGTTTCAGCCAGGCGGCGGCGAGCCCGGAGGTGGACACCGGCTCGGCGAGGTCGACCATGACCACCTTCTTGCCGTCGTAGGTGCATTCCGAATGCGGGCGGGTGACCAGCAGGGAGAAGCCGAAGCCCTGGCCGACCATGCCGCGCACCATCTCGATGGACGGCGAGCTGAAGGCGATGTTCGGCGTCAGGCCGAGTTCCTCGAACAGGCTGACGAAATAGGTGCGGCTGGGCTGCACGTCGAGCAGGATCATCGGTTCCAGGCACAGGTCGCGCAGCGACACTTGCGCCTGCCCGGCGAAGCGGTGCCCTTCGGGGAGCAGCGCGTGGGGTCGTTGCGGCGGCATCAGCGGCTCGGTCTCGATGGTCGAGTCGAGGTCGTGCTCGTAGAGGAAGGCCAGGTCGAAGCGCCCGGAGGTGAGGCCTTGCACCAGTTCCTGCTGCTCGCCGTCGCGTATGCGGATCTCCACCCCCGGATAGGCCTGGCGAAAGCCGGCGATCAGGCCCGGCAGGTAGAGCGGGGCGACCGTCTCGAAGCAGCCGATGTCGATCTGCCCGGCGATCACGTCGTTATCGGCCAGGGCGTTCTGCTCGAACTCGTGGGCCATCCGCAGCAGTTCCTGGGCCTTGCGGTAGAAGCGCGCGCCGGCGGGGGTCAGCGACACGCCCTGGGCGTGGTGGCGGATGAACAGCTGCACGCCGAAGCTTTCCTCCAGACCCTTCACCGCCGTGGAGATCGACGGCTGGGCGATGTACAGCTTGCGCGAGGCCTCGGCCACGCTGCCGCATTCCACGGTGGTCACGAAATACTTGAGTTGCCGCAAGGTATAGGACGCCACTGCAAGACCTCATCGGCGCATCATCCTCCCCGGGCCGGGCGTGCGCGCCTCGATTGTTGTGTCCGCCGCGCTGCAAGCAAGTTGCAGGCCGCTGCCGAGCGTCGCGGCGCTGGCCGCGACGACGATTGCCCGCCTGCACGATAACCCAGCACGACGCACTTTGCCGGGGCACGCCTGGCCAGCTTTTTCTTATGTCCCGAGGACATTTTTAATAATTTTCCTTCGCCGCGGCTTGCGCGACCATCCTTCCCCATCGACCCCATGGACAGCGGTCCGCCTCCCGGCGGTCCGGGCCATGCGTGCAGAACCACGACCGGCGCAGACCGGCGAGATAACAAGGAGAAGGTGGGGTGTTCGAACTCAGCGATTGGCAACGGCGCGCCGCGACACAGCGCTTCATCGACCAGGCCCTGATCGGCGGCCGCCAGCGTCCAGCCGCCAGCGGCGCTACCTTCGACGCCATCGATCCGGCGAGCAATCGCCTGCTGGCGCGGGTCGCGGCCTGCGATGCGGCCGACGTCGACGCGGCAGTGGCCGCCGCCCGCCGCGCCTTCGACGAAGGCCCCTGGGCGCGTCTCGCCCCGGTCGAGCGCAAGCGCGTGCTGCTGCGCCTGGCCGAGCTGATGCTGGCCCATCGCGAAGAGCTGGCGCTGCTCGACTCGCTGAACATGGGCAAGCCGGTGATGGACGCCTGGAACATCGATGTACCCGGCGCCGCCCACGTCTTCGCCTGGTATGCGGAAAGCCTCGACAAGCTCTACGACCAGGTCGCGCCGACCGCCCAGCAGACCCTGGCCACCATTACCCGCGTGCCGCTGGGGGTGATCGGCGCGGTGGTGCCGTGGAACTTCCCGCTCGACATGGCCGCCTGGAAGCTCGCCCCGGCCCTGGCCGCCGGCAACTCGGTGGTGCTCAAGCCGGCCGAGCAGTCGCCGTTCTCCGCCCTGCGCCTGGCCGAGCTGGCCCTGGAGGCGGGGATGCCGGAAGGCGTGCTGAACGTGGTGCCGGGCCTCGGCGAGCAGGCCGGCAAGGCCCTCGGCTTGCACCCGGAGGTGGACGCACTGGTGTTCACCGGCTCCACCGAGGTCGGCAAGTACTTCATGCAGTATTCCGCGCAATCCAACCTCAAGCAGGTCTGGCTGGAGTGCGGCGGCAAGAGTCCGAACCTGGTGTTCGCCGATTGCCGCGATCTTGACCTGGCGGCGGAAAAGGCCGCCTTCGGCATTTTCTTCAACCAGGGCGAGGTCTGTTCGGCGAACTCGCGCTTGCTGGTGGAGCGTTCGATCCACGACGAGTTCGTCGAGCGCCTGCTGGCCAAGGCCCGCGACTGGCAGCCGGGCGATCCGCTGGACCCGGCCAGCCGCGCCGGCGCCATCGTCGACCGCCGGCAGACCGCCGGGATTCTCGCCGCCATCGAGCGGGCGCAAGGCGAGGGCGCGACCCTGCTCGGCGGTGGCCGCCAGTTGACGATCAACGGTTCGGACAACTTCATCGAACCGACCCTGTTCGGCGGAGTACGCCCGGACATGCAGCTGGCCCGCGAGGAAATCTTCGGTCCGGTGCTGGCGATCAGCGCCTTCGACTCCGAGGACGAGGCCATACGCCTGGCCAACGACAGCCGCTACGGCCTCGCCGCCTCGCTGTGGAGCGACGACCTGCACCGTGCGCACCGGGTGGCGCGGCGCTTGAATGCCGGAACGGTGTCGGTGAATACCGTGGACGCGCTGGACGTCGCGGTGCCTTTCGGCGGCGGCAAGCAGTCCGGCTTCGGTCGCGACCTGTCGCTGCATTCCTTCGACAAGTACACCCAGTTGAAGACGACCTGGTTCCAGTTGCGCTGAAGACGCGACGGACGCGACACGACTCGATGCCGATAACGACAACAAGAGGACGATCGAATGAACGACACGCCGAACGTGCGTGAGCCGGCCCTGCGCCGCGTGCTCGGGCTGGGACCGCTGCTGGCGGTGGCCATCGGCCTGGTGGTTTCCCAGGGCGTGATGGTACTGATGCTGCAAGGCGCCGGGACGGCCGGCCTGGGCTTCATCGTGCCGCTGGGAGTGGCCTACCTGCTGGCGCTGAGCTACGCCTTTTCCTTTTCCGAGCTGGCCCTGATGATTCCCCGCGCCGGTAGCCTGAGCAGCTACACCGAGGTGGCCATCGGGCATTTCCCGGCGATCCTGGCGACCTTTTCCGGCTACGTGGTGGTGGCGATGTTCGCCCTCTCGGCGGAACTGCTGCTGCTCGACCTGATCATCGGCAAGGTCTACCCCGGCGCGCTGCCGCCGATGCTGGTGGCCTACGGCGTGCTCGGTCTGTTCACCCTGCTCAACCTGCTCGGCATCGACATCTTCGCGCGCCTGCAGAGCGCGCTGGCGCTGCTGATGATGATCGTCCTGCTGGTGCTCGGCCTGGGTGCGGTGAGCAGCGACCACGCTTCCGCGCAGACCGCCCTGGCGAGCGGCTGGAACCCGCTCGGGGTAAGCGCCCTGGCGCTCACCGCGATGGCCGTGTGGGGCTTCGTCGGCGCCGAGTTCGTCTGCCCGCTGGTGGAGGAGACGCGGCGTCCGGAGCGCAACATCCCGCGTTCGATGATCCTCGGCCTGAGCATCATCTTCCTGACCATCGCCCTCTACTGCTTCGGTGCGCTGCTGTGCATCCCGCAGGCGGAACTGGCCGGCGACCCGCTGCCACACTTCCTCTTCGCCAACCGTGTGTTCGGCGAGTACGGCCAGCTGTTCCTGGTGATCGCCGCGATCACCGCCACCTGCAGCACCCTCAACTCGTCGCTGGCGGCGATCCCGCGGATGCTCTACGGGATGGCGCAGAACGGCCAGGCCTTCCCGCAATTCAAGCAGCTCAGCCGGCGGGCGCGCACGCCCTGGGTGGCGGTGCTGTTCGTCGCCGCGATCACCGGCCTGCCGATCCTGATCCTCGGCCAGGACCCGGACTCGATCAACCTGCTGCTGCTCGCCGCCGCGCTGGCCTGGCTGCTGGCCTACATCATCGCCCACGTCGACGTGCTGGCCCTGCGCCGTCGCTATCCGCACATCGCCCGTCCGTTCCGCACGCCGTTCTACCCGCTGCCGCAACTGTTCGGCATCGCCGGGATGATCTACGCGGTGGTCCACGTCTCGCCGACCCCGGAAATGACCGGACGGATCTTCGCCAGCGCCGGCGTGGTGCTCGGCGTGGTCTCGCTGGTGGCGGTGGTGTGGATCAAGGGCGTGATGCGCAAGCCCCTCTTCGTACCCGAACCGCTCGAGACGGCCGGTGAGACTGCCCAGGGCAAGTCCGTCGCCCTCGATCCCCTGCAATCCCCTTCGGCCTGACGCGCCAAGGGAACAAGGAGAACACAGACGATGACCGCTCAGCTCAACCCGCAGCGCGACACCCGCGACTACCAGCAACTGGACGCCGCGCACCACATCCACGCCTTCCTCGACCAGAAGGCGCTGAACCGCGAAGGCCCGCGGGTGATGGTCCGCGGCGATGGCCTGCAGCTCTGGGACAACGACGGCAAGCGCTACCTGGACGGCATGTCCGGCCTCTGGTGCACCAACCTCGGCTACGGCCGCCAGGACCTCGCCGCCGCCGCCAGCCGCCAGCTGGAACAACTGCCGTACTACAACATGTTCTTCCACACCACCCACCCGGCGGTGGTGGAGCTTTCCGAGATGCTCTTCAGCCTGCTGCCGGACCACTACAGCCACGCGATCTACACCAACTCCGGCTCCGAGGCCAACGAGGTGCTGATCCGTACCGTGCGGCGCTACTGGCAGATCCTCGGCAAGCCGCAGAAGAAGATCATGATCGGCCGCTGGAACGGCTACCACGGCTCGACCCTGGGCAGCACCGCGCTCGGCGGGATGAAGTTCATGCACGAGATGGGCGGCATGCTGCCGGACTTCGCCCACATCGACGAACCCTACTGGTACGCCAACGGCGGCGAGCTGAGCCCGGCCGAGTTCGGTCGCCGCGCGGCGCTGCAACTGGAGGAGAAGATCCTCGAACTGGGCGCGGAGAACGTCGCCGCCTTCGTCGCCGAGCCCTTCCAGGGCGCCGGCGGCATGATCTTCCCGCCGCAAAGCTATTGGCCGGAGATCCAGCGCATCTGCCGGCAGTACGACGTGCTGCTGTGCGCCGACGAAGTGATCGGCGGCTTCGGCCGCACCGGCGAATGGTTCGCCCACGAACACTTCGGCTTCCAGCCGGACACCCTGTCCATCGCCAAGGGCCTGACGTCCGGCTACATCCCCATGGGCGGCCTGGTACTCGGCAAGCGCATCGCCGAGGTGCTGGTGGAGCAGGGCGGGGTGTTCGCCCACGGCCTGACCTATTCCGGCCACCCGGTGGCGGCGGCGGTGGCCATCGCCAACCTCAAGGCGCTGCGCGACGAGGGCGTGGTCACGCGGGTCAGGGAGGAGACCGGACCCTACCTGCAACGCTGCCTGCGCGAGGTCTTCGGCGACCATCCGCTGGTCGGCGAGGTCCAGGGCGCCGGCTTCGTCGCCGCGCTGCAGTTCGCCGAGGACAAGGCGACCCGCAAGCGCTTCGCCAACGAGAACGATCTGGCCTGGCGCTGCCGCACCATCGGCTTCGAGGAGGGCGTGATCATCCGCTCCACCCTCGGCCGCATGATCATGGCCCCGGCGCTGGTGGCCGGGCGTGCCGAGATCGACGAACTGATCGACAAGACCCGTATCGCGGTGGATCGCACCGCGCGCGAGATCGGCGTGCTCTGACGCGCCCCGGCGGCCCGGCCTCGGCCGGGTCGCCTGCGACACGGAGCGTCCCCCCATAACGACGATGCGGCGCCTGGCGACCGCGCGCGGAACCGTTTCGGCCTCTGGCCGGCAACTGCCTCAGCAACATCACAACAATGCCAATCGGCTGTGGGAGTGTTCCATGTTCAAGTCCTTGCACCAGTACGCACACGTGTTTTCCCGGTTGTCCCTGTTCGGCCTGGCGTTCGCCGCGGCGGCCCAGGCGCAGAGCCAGAGCCTGACGGTGATCTCCTTCGGCGGCGCGACCAAGGCCGCCCAGGAACAGGCCTATTTCAAGCCATTCGAGCGAAGCGGCGGCGGGCAGGTGGTCGCCGGCGAATACAACGGCGAAATGGCCAAGGTGAAGGCCATGGTCGACGTCGGCAAGGTCAGCTGGGACGTGGTCGAGGTGGAGAGCCCCGAACTGCTCCGCGGCTGCGACGAGGGGCTGTTCGAACGCCTCGACCCGGCGCGTTTCGGCGACCCTGCGCAGTTCGTCCCCGGCACTTTCAGCGAGTGCGGGGTGGCCACCTACGTCTGGTCGATGGTGATGGCCTACGACTCGACGAAGCTGGCCAGGGCGCCGCAGTCCTGGGCGGATTTCTGGAACGTCCGCGAGTTCCCCGGCAAGCGTGGCCTGCGCAAGGGCGCCAAGTACACCCTGGAAGTGGCGTTGCTGGCCGACGGGGTGAAGGCGGAGGACCTCTACAAGGTACTCGCCACCCCGGAGGGGGTCAGCCGCGCCTTCGCCAAGCTCGACCAGCTCAAGCCGAACATCCAGTGGTGGGAGGCCGGCGCCCAGCCGCCGCAATGGCTGGCGGCCGGCGACGTGGTGATGAGCGCGGCCTACAACGGGCGCATCGCCGCTGCGCAGAAGGAGGGGGTGAAACTGGCCATCGTCTGGCCCGGCAGTCTCTACGATCCGGAGTACTGGGCGGTGGTGAAGGGCACGCCGAACAAGGCGCTGGCGGAGAAATTCATCGCCTTCGCCAGCCAGCCGCAGACGCAGAAGGTGTTCTCCGAGCAGATCCCCTACGGGCCGGTACACAAGGGCACCCTGGCGTTGCTGCCGAAGACGGTGCAGGAGGCGCTGCCGACCGCGCCGGCCAACCTCGAAGGCGCGCGGGCGGTGGATGCCGAGTTCTGGGTGGACCACGGCGAGGAGCTGGAACAGCGTTTCAATGCCTGGGCGGCGCGCTGAGCGCGCTGCGCGTCGGCAAAAAAACGACGGGCCCCAAGTCGTCCGGGCCCGTCGGGTCAAAGCGCTGACGGGGTGATCAGCGCAGCTCTTCCAACAACCCCTGCAGATACCGACAGCCCTCGGTATCCAGCGCCTGCACCGGAAGGCGCGGCGCCCCCACCTCCAGGCCGGAGAGGCCCAGGCCGGCCTTGATGGTGGTCGGCAGGCCCCGGCGGAGGATGAAGTCGAGCAGCGGCAACTGCCGGTAGAACAGCGCGCGGGCCTTCTCCAGGTCGCCGTCGAGCACCGCCTGGTAGAGCTGGCCGTTGAGCGTCGGGATCAGGTTCGGCGCGGCGCTGCACCAGCCTTTCGCGCCGGCCACGAAGGCCTCCAGCGCCAGCGGGTTGCAGCCGTTGTAGAAGGGCACCCGGCC
Source organism: Pseudomonas sp. TZ252 (assembly GCF_056110345.1). Taxonomy (NCBI): domain Bacteria; kingdom Pseudomonadati; phylum Pseudomonadota; class Gammaproteobacteria; order Pseudomonadales; family Pseudomonadaceae; genus Pseudomonas; species Pseudomonas sp. TZ252. Next base: position 2,736,698 of record NZ_CM148566.1, read on the forward strand.
TTCGCCGAGCAGGCGCAGCTTGTGCATGCGCTGGATGTCGCCGGTGCTCTCCTTGACCATGGTCACGTTGTCCACTTCGCGGACGATGCGCAGGATCAGTTCCACCGACATGTCGATGCCGCTGGTGCCCGGGTTGTTGTAGAGCATCACCGGCACGCCGATGGCTTCGCCCACCGCGCGGTAGTGCTGGAACACTTCCGCCTCGTTGAGCTTCCAGTAGGAGATCGGCAGGACCATCACCGCCTCGGCGCCGAGGGATTCGGCGAACTGCGCGCGGCGCACGGTCTTGGCGGTGGTCAGGTCGGAGACGCTGACGATGGTCGGCACGCGATGGGCGACGGTCTTCAGGGTGAAGTCGACCACCTCGTCCCATTCCGGGTCGCTCAGGTAGGCGCCTTCGCCGGTGCTGCCGAGCGGGGCGATGGCGTGCACGCCGCCGTCGATCAGGCGCTCGATGGAGCGGCCGAGGGCCGGCAGGTCGAGACCGCCGTCGGCGGCGAAGGGGGTGATGGTGTAGCCGATGATGCCGTGGATGGATGCGGACATTGGATGTACCTGTGACATTGAGTGGGAAATGCCAGGACGGACCTGGTGGGAAAGGTCGTTCAGCTCAGGCAGTCGCTGTTGCGCGGCAGGCAGCGCCGGGCGTAGTAGTTGAATGCGGCGCCGTGGCGCTTCGGGGTGGAGATCCAGTCGTGGGCCTCGCGCGCCAGGGCCGGCGGGATCGGCTTGATCTCCCCGGCGGCCATCGCCAGCAACTGCATCTTCGCCGCGCGCTCGAGCAGCACCGCGATCACGCAGGCCTCCTCGATGCTTGCACCGGTGGCCAGCAGGCCGTGATGGGAGAGCAGGATGGCGCGCTTGTCGCCGAGGGCGGCGGAGATGATCTCGCCTTCCTCGTTGCCTACCGGCACGCCCGGCCAGTCCTTGAGGAAGGCGCAGTCGTCGTATAGCGGGCAAAGGTCCATGTGCGAGACCTGCAGCGGTACTTCCAGGGTCGACAGCGCGGCGATGTGCAGCGGGTGGGTGTGGATGATGCAGTTGACGTCCGGGCGGGCGCGATAGACCCAGCTGTGGAAGCGATTGGCCGGATTCGCCATGCCGTGCCCGTGGAGGACGTTGAGGTCTTCGTCGACCAGCAGCAGGTTGCCGGCGCTGATCTCGTCGAAGCCCAGGCCCAGTTGCTGGGTGTAGTAGGTCCCCGCCTCCGGGCCGCGCGAGGTGATCTGCCCGGCGAGCCCGGAGTCGTGGCCGGCCTCGAAGAGAATCCGGCAGGTCAGGGCCAGCTTTTGCCGGTCAGTCCACGTATTATCGCCGAGGCTGCTTTTCATCTGCTTCAGCGCGTGCTGGATCAGTTGATCCTTGGGTAATTCCAGTGTCGTAGCCATGCGAGGTTCCTTTGACGGAGCGAGTCGGGGGAAACGCCAGGCAGTTGCGCGCCACGCAACGACCCGGCTGTAAATGACACGGATCAAGTTATATGACACAAAGTGTCATTAGCAAGAGAAAAGTTTCATCGCCATCGGGAGAAGGCTGTCCTCAATGTCCATGCGCTTGAAATTGCTGAGAAAAAAACTCGGGGTCACGCTGGAGACCCTGGCCGAGAAGACCGGCCTGACCAAGAGCTACCTGTCCAAGGTCGAGCGCGGGCTGAACACGCCGTCCATTGCCGCCGCGCTGAAGCTGGCGAAGGCGTTGAACGTGCAGGTGGAGGAGCTGTTCTCCGAGGAAAGCGACGGTGTCGACGGCTACAGCATCGTTCGTCGCGACCAGCGCAAGTCGCTGTCCAGCGGCGACGACGGCCCGGCCTACGCCTCCCTCGCGCAGCAGATCGGCGCCCGCGCGCTGTTGCCGTTCATCGTCCACCCCCCGCGCGATTTCAGTCACTCGACGTTCAAGGAGCACCTCGGCGAAGAGTTCATCTTCGTCCATGAGGGCCAGGTCGAGGTCGACTTCATGAACCAGCGGATCATCCTCGAGCGCGGCGACGCCCTGCATTTCAACGCACAGAAGCCGCACCGCATCCGCTCCCTGGGGGAGACCCAGGCGGAATTGCTGGTGGTGATCCACAGCGACGAATGAGGCGGCGGCTTCGGTCGATCGGATGCTTGCTAACGTTCTGTTCGATTATCGAACTGTTAATCGATTATCGGATTGTGAGCCCTCGGACCCCGGCGTAAGGTTCTCGTCACGTGCCGTCCAGGCAGCGCACAACAAGACGAGACCCGACCGATGGCTGAAATCCTCTCCCTGCGCGAAGCGGTGCGACGCTTCGTCCACGATGGCGACAGCGTCGCCCTCGAAGGCTTCACTCACCTGATCCCGACGGCCGCCGGCCACGAGCTGATCCGTCAGGGCAGGAAAGACCTGACGCTGATCCGCATGACTCCCGACCTGGTCTACGACCTGCTGATCGGTGCAGGCTGCGCGAAGAAGCTGGTGTTCTCCTGGGGCGGCAACCCCGGGGTCGGTTCGCTGCACCGCCTGCGCGACGCGGTGGAGAAGGGCTGGCCGCAACCGCTGGAGATCGAGGAACACAGCCACGCCGACCTCGCCAACGCCTATGTCGCCGGCGCCTCCGGGCTGCCCTTCGCGGTGCTGCGCGCCTACGCCGGCTCCGACCTGCCGAAGGTCAACCCGCTGATCCGCAGCGTCACCTGCCCGTTCACCGGCGAAGTGCTGGCGGCGGTGCCCTCGGTGCGTCCGGACGTCAGCGTGATCCACGCGCAGAAGGCCGACCGCAAGGGCAACGTGCTGCTCTGGGGCATCCTCGGCGTGCAGAAGGAAGCGGCCCTGGCGGCGAAGCGCTGCATCGTCACCGTTGAGGAGATCGTCGACGAACTGGACGCCCCGATGAACGCCTGCGTCCTGCCGAGCTGGGCGCTCAGCGCCGTGTGCCTGGTGCCCGGCGGCGCGCATCCGTCCTATGCCCACGGCTACTACGAGCGCGACAACCGCTTCTACCAGGACTGGGACCCGATCGCCCGCGACCGCGAAAGCTTCACCGCGTGGATCGACGAATACATCCGGGGGACCGAGGATTTCGGGGCCTTCCAGGCCAAGCTCGCGGAGGGCAAGCGATGAGCAGCTACAGCACCAACGAGATGATGACCGTGGCCGCCGCCCGCCGCCTGCACAACGGCGCGGTGTGCTTCGTCGGCATCGGCCTGCCGTCGAAGGCCGCCAACCTGGCGCGCCTGACTTCCTCGCCGGACGTCGTGCTGATCTACGAGTCCGGGCCGATCGGCGCCAAGCCCAGCGTCCTGCCGCTGTCCATCGGCGACGGCGAGTTGGCCGAGACCGCCGATACCGTGGTCCCCACCGGCGAGATCTTCCGCTACTGGCTGCAGGGCGGACGGATCGACGTCGGCTTCCTCGGCGCGGCCCAGGTCGACCGCTTCGGCAACATCAACACCACCGTGATTGGCGACTACCGCCAGCCCAAGGTGCGCCTGCCGGGAGCCGGCGGCGCGCCGGAAATCGCCGGCAGCGCCAAGGAAGTGCTGATCATCCTCAAGCAGTCGCACCGCACCTTCGTCGACAAGCTGGCCTTCGTCACCTCGGTCGGCCATGGCGAGGGCGGCGACTCGCGCCAGCGCCTGGGCCTGCCGGGCAAGGGGCCGGTGGCGATCATCACCGACCTGTGCATCATGGAGCCGGAAGCCGGCAGCAACGAGTTCGTGGTCACTTCGCTGCATCCGGGCGTGACCCGCGAGCAGGTGGTCGAGGCCACCGGCTGGGCGATCCGCTTCGCCGAGCGGGTCGCCGAGACGCCCGCGCCGAGCGAGGTCGAACTCGCCGCGCTGCGCGACCTCGAGGCGCGCACCGCGGCCGCCCATGGACAGAAGGGGAGCGACGAATGAGCCGCGAGGTATTCATCTGCGATGCCGTGCGCACGCCGATCGGCCGTTTCGGCGGCAGTCTTTCCGCGGTGCGCGCCGACGACCTCGCGGCGGTGCCGCTGAAGGCCCTGGTCGAGCGCAACCCGGGGGTCGACTGGTCGGCGTTGGACGAGGTGTTCCTCGGCTGCGCCAACCAGGCCGGCGAGGACAACCGTAACGTGGCGCGCATGGCGCTGCTGCTGGCCGGTTTGCCGGAGAGCGTGCCCGGCGTCACCCTCAACCGCCTCTGCGCCTCGGGGATGGACGCCATCGGCACGGCGTTCCGCGCCATCGCCTGCGGCGAGATGGAGCTGGCCATCGCCGGCGGCGTCGAGTCGATGTCGCGCGCGCCGTACGTGATGGGCAAGGCCGATAGCGCCTTCGGGCGCGGCCAGAAGATCGAGGACACCACCATCGGCTGGCGCTTCGTCAATCCGCTGATGAAGGAGCAGTACGGCATCGACCCGATGCCGCAGACCGCCGACAACGTCGCCGACGACTATCGCGTGTCGCGTGCCGACCAGGATGCCTTCGCCCTGCGCAGCCAGCAGCGCGCCGGCAGGGCGCAGGAGGCCGGTTTCTTCGCCGAGGAAATCGTCCCGGTGACGATTCGCGGGCGCAAGGGCGACACCCTGGTCGAGCACGACGAGCATCCGCGTCCCGACACCACCCTGGAGGCGCTGGCCCGGCTCAAGCCGGTCAACGGGCCGGAGAAGACCGTCACCGCCGGCAACGCGTCCGGGGTCAACGACGGCGCCGCCGCGCTGGTCCTGGCCTCCGCCGAGGCAGTGGAGAAGCACGGCCTGACTCCGCGCGCGCGGGTGCTGGGCATGGCCAGCGCCGGCGTCGCCCCACGGATCATGGGCATCGGCCCGGTGCCGGCGGTGCGCAAGCTGCTGCGGCGCCTGGACCTGGCGATCGACGCCTTCGACGTGATCGAACTCAACGAAGCCTTCGCCAGCCAGGGCCTGGCCTGCCTGCGCGAACTGGGCGTGGCCGACGACAGTGAGAAGGTCAACCCGAACGGCGGTGCCATCGCCCTCGGCCACCCGCTGGGGATGAGCGGTGCGCGGCTGGTCCTCACCGCGCTCCATCAACTTGAGAAGAGCGGCGGCCGGCGCGGCCTGGCGACCATGTGCGTAGGCGTCGGCCAAGGCCTGGCGCTGGCCATCGAGCGGGTCTGACTGGCACAACCGGGTCGCCTGCCCGGTATCAAGAGCGCGCGTCGCGCGGCGCTGCCCATGTTTCGGCGGCGGCGCGGCGCGTGTGCAGCGGAACAGGACGCTCCGTCGCACGGTCAGGATGAAACGGACCCTGTCGAGAGAACAACAGCATGACTGCCCCTGTTCACCAGTACAGCAACGAAGAACGCCGCAAGCGCATCTTCGCCATCGTCGGCGCCTCCTCCGGCAACCTTGTGGAATGGTTCGACTTCTACGTCTACGCCTTCTGCGCGATCTACTTCGCACCGGCCTTCTTCCCCTCCGACAACCCCACGGTGCAGTTGCTGAACACCGCCGGGGTCTTCGCCGCCGGCTTCCTCATGCGCCCCATCGGCGGCTGGATGTTCGGCCGCATCGCCGACAAGCACGGGCGCAAGACCGCCATGCTGATCTCGGTGGTGATGATGTGCGCCGGCTCCCTGGCGATCGCCTGCATGCCCACCTACGCCAGCATCGGCACCCTGGCGCCGGCGCTGCTGTTGCTGGCGCGGATGTTCCAGGGCCTGTCGGTGGGCGGCGAGTACGGCACCAGTGCGACCTACATGAGCGAGGTGGCGCTCAAGGGCCAGCGCGGCTTCTTCGCCTCGTTCCAGTACGTCACCCTGATCGGCGGACAGTTGCTGGCGGTGCTGGTGGTGGTGATCCTGCAGCAGTTGCTGAGCGAAGACGAACTGCGCGCCTGGGGCTGGCGGATTCCCTTCGTGATCGGCGCGATCACCGCGGTGATCGCCCTCTGGCTGCGGCGCTCGCTGAACGAGACCGCTTCGAAGTCGACCCTGGAGCGCAAGGAATCCGGCACCTTCGCCGAGCTGTTCAAGCACAAGCGGGCCTTCTTCACCGTGCTCGGCTTCACCGCCGGCGGCTCGCTGATCTTCTACACCTTCACCACTTACATGCAGAAGTACCTGGTCAACACCGCCGGGATGAGCGCCAAGACCGCCAGCGCGGTGATGACCTTCGCCCTGCTGGCGTACATGCTGATGCAACCGCTGTTCGGCATGCTTTCCGATCGCATCGGGCGCAAGACCTCGATGCTCTGGTTCGGCACCCTGGGCACGCTCTGCACCCTGCCGATCCTGCTCGCGCTGAAGACCGTGAGCAGTCCCTACATGGCCTTCTTCCTGATCATCCTGGCGCTGGCCATCGTCAGCCTGTACACCTCCATCAGCGGCCTGATCAAGGCCGAGATGTTCCCGCCGGAGGTGCGCGCCCTCGGCGTCGGAGTGTCCTACGCGGTGGGCAACGCGATCTTCGGCGGCTCGGCCGAGTACGTCGCCCTGGGGCTGAAGTCGGTAGGGATGGAGAACGTCTTCTACTGGTATGTTTCAGCCATGTGCCTGCTGGCGCTGCTGGTCTGCGTGAGCCTGCCGGACCTGCGCAAGGTCAGCTACCTGAACGACGAGCCCTGACGGGCCGGGAAAAGGAAAACCGATGAGCGACGTACCCGCCAACCAGTTGTTCGATGCCTATTTCACGGCGGCGCCGATGCGCGCGGTGTTCTCCGACCGCGGCCGCCTGCAAGGCATGCTCGACTTCGAGGCCGCCCTGGCCCGCGCCGAGGCGCGCACCGGGGTGGTTCCCGCGACGGCGGTGGCGCCGATCGAGGCGGCCTGCCGCGCCGAACTGTACGACCCGCTGGCGCTGGCCGAGGCGGTCGCCACTGCCGGCAACTCGGCGATCCCGCTGGTCAAGGCGCTGGGCCGCCAGGTGGCGGCTGGCGACGCCGAGGCCGAGCGCTACGTGCATCTCGGCGCCACCAGCCAGGACGCCATGGACAGCGGCCTGGTGCTGCAACTGCGCCGTGCGCTGGCCTTGCTCGAGCAGGATCTGCAACGTCTTGCCGAGGTCCTGGCGGACCAGGCCGAACGGCATGCCGACACGCCGCTGGCCGGGCGCACCTGGTTGCAGCACGCCACCCCGGTGACCCTGGGCATGAAGCTCGCCGGCCTGCTCGGTGCCTTGACCCGGCACCGCCAGCGCCTGCGCGAGTTGCGCCCGCGCCTGCTGGTGCTGCAATTCGGCGGCGCCTCGGGGACGCTCGCCGCGCTCGGCGAACAGGCCCTGCCGGTGGCCGCGGCGCTGGCCGAGGAGCTGGGCCTGGCTCTGCCCGAACAACCCTGGCACACCCAGCGCGACCGCCTGGTGGAATTCGCCAGCGTGCTCGGCCTGGTGGCCGGTAGCCTCGGCAAGTTCGGTCGCGATGTCAGCCTGCTGATGCAGACCGAGGCCGGCGAGGTCTTCGAGCCGGCCGGCGCCGGGCGCGGCGGTTCCTCGACCATGCCGCACAAGCGCAACCCGGTGAGCAGCGCGGTGCTGATCGCCGCCGCCACCCGTGCGCCGGGGCTGGTCTCGACCCTGTTCGCGGCGATGCCGCAGGAACACGAGCGCAGCCTCGGTCTCTGGCACGCCGAGTGGGAAACCCTGCCGGAACTCTGTTGCCTGGTTGCCGGCGCGCTGCAACAGGCGATCGGCCTGCTCGAAGGCCTGGAGGTGGACGCCCAGCGGATGCGCCGCAACCTTGGCCTGACCCACGGCCTGGTGCTCGCCGAGGCGGTGAGCATCGCCCTGGCCCGCCGTATCGGCCGCGAAGCCGCGCACCATCTGGTGGAACAGTGCTGCCGCCGCGCCGTCGAGCAGCGCCGCGAGTTGCGCGCGGTGCTCGGCGAAGAGGCGCGGGTGAGCGCCGAGTTGTCCGGCGACGAACTGGACCGCCTGCTCGATCCCGCCCATTACCTCGGCCAGGCCCGCGCCTGGGTCGAGCGCGCGCTCGCCGAACACCATGCCCTGGGCTTCGAACCCCATCCCGCCTGACTGGAGATCCCTTCGTGCCAACCGTACGCCTCGCCGACGGCGACCTGAACTACTCCCTGGAAGGACCGGCCGGCGCGCCGGTCCTGCTGTTGTCAAACTCGCTGGGCACCGACCTGGGCATGTGGGACACGCAGATCCCCGCACTCACCGCCCATTTCCGCGTGCTGCGCTACGACACCCGCGGCCACGGCGCCTCGCTGGTCACCCCCGGACCGTACGCCATCGGCCAGCTCGGCGCCGACGTGCTTGCCCTGCTCGATGCCCTCGAGCTGCCGCGCGTGCATTTCTGCGGGCTGTCCATGGGCGGCCTGATCGGCCAGTGGCTGGGCATCCACGCCGGCGAGCGGCTCGGCCGGCTGGTGCTGTGCAACACCGCGGCGAAGATTGCCAGCGACGAGGTCTGGAACACCCGCATCGATACCGTCCTGAAAGGCGGCGAGCAGGCCATGCGTGACCTGCGCGACGCCTCGGTGGCGCGCTGGTTCACCGCGGGCTTCGCCGAGCGCGAGCCGGCGCAGGTCGAGCGCATCGTCGCGATGCTCGCGGCCACCTCGCCGCAGGGCTACGCGGCCAACTGCGCTGCGGTACGCGACGCCGATTTCCGCGAGCAGCTCGGGCTGGTCCAGGCGCCGACGCTGATCGTCGCCGGCAGCCACGATGCCGTGACCACTCCGGACAACGCCCGCTTCATGCAGGCGCGCATCGCCGACGCGCAGTTGGTCGAGTTCGCCGCCGCGCACCTGTCCAACGTCGAAGCGGGCGACGCCTTCAGCCGCCGCCTGGTCGATTTCCTGCTGTCCGCCTGAGGAGCCGCCGATGGACGAGAAACAACGCTACGAAGCCGGCATGCAAGTGCGCCGCGCGGTGCTCGGCGACGCCCATGTCGAGCGCAGCCTGGCCAACCTGACGCCGTTCAACGAAGAGTTCCAGGAGATGATCACCCGCCACGCCTGGGGCGACATCTGGACCCGTCCGGGGCTGCCGCGACACACCCGCAGCCTGGTCACCATCGCCATGCTGATCGGCATGAACCGCAACGAGGAACTCAAGCTGCATCTGCGCGCGGCGAAGAACAACGGGGTGAGCCGCGACGAGATCAAGGAAGTGATCATGCAGAGCGCCATCTACTGCGGTATTCCCGCGGCCAACGCGACCTTCCACCTGGCCGAATCGGTGTGGGACGAGCTTGGCGTGGAGTCGCAGCAGGCGTCCCGGTAGGTCGCCGGCGGCGCTAGCGGTAGGGCGAATGGCGTCGCAGGCGTTATCCGCCGATACCCCGAGGGCCAACGGCGGTTATCCGTCCTGCGCGTGGGCCGGCGAGGCGGCGCTTCCCCTTGCCATTCGCCGGCGTTTCCCGGAAGGTCGACAGCTCCGTCATCCCTTCGGTCCGCCATGAGCCGCAAGCTGCATATCCACGCGCCCGCGATCCACTACTTCGACATGGTTCGCCGCTGCCATTCGATCCGCGAAGCCGCGCGGCGCCTGAACGTCGCCTCGTCGGCGGTGAACCGGCAGATCCTCAAGCTGGAGGACGAGATCGGCGCGCCGCTGTTCGACCGCCTGCCCGGCGGCCTGCGCCTGACCGGAGCCGGGGAGATCTTCGCGCGCCACGTCACCGTGGTCCTGCAGGACATGGAGCGCGTGCGTTCCGAACTGGACGCGCTGCAAGGCCTGCGCACCGGCCATGTGGAGATCGCCACCATCGAAGCGGTGACCAGCGACCTGCTGCCCTGCGTGCTCAAGGCGATGCGCGAACGCTACCCGGACATCACCGTCGGCGTCACCCTGCTCGGTTCCCAGGCGATACCCGAGGCGGTGAGCAGCGGCGCGGTCGACCTCGGCCTGGCCTTCGCCCTGCCGCGCAGCGCCGACCTGCAACAGGTCAGCGTCGGCCATTTCCGCCTCGGTGCCATCGTCTCCCCGCAGCACCCGTTGGCGCGACACCAGGCCATCGCCTTCGCCGATTGCGTCGAACATGGCCTGATCATGGCCAAGAGCGAGCTGTCCATCCATCACCTGCTGGCGCCGCTCCAGCGCCGTTTGCGCGAACCGCGCCGGGCGGTGCTGGAGAGCAGCTCCCTGGAGCTGTCGCGACAACTGGCGCGGCGCGGGCTCGGCGTCGCCTTCCAGACCCGCCTGGGGATCGAGGCCGACATCGCCCAGGGCGAGCTGCGCTTCCTGCCGCTGAAAGACAATGGCGGCATCCACAGCGACCTCGGCCTCTACGTGCGCACCGGCCGCTACCTGCCGGTGGCGGTGGACGCCCTGGCCCGGCAGATCGCCGAGGAAGTGCGCCTGCGCGAGCGCGAGGAAGCGCGCCTGAACGAGGCCTGAGCGGCGCTCGCGCCGATGCCAGATGGCTTGCCCGAGCTTGCTCGTTCGCTGATGCCGTTTCGGCATCGGTATGTTCGATATTCTGTTCTTTGGTCAGCGCGGCGAAGTGCCGATACTGCCCCGCGACCCCGGCGCGAAACCGGGGGCTGAGTCGCCACAAGAACAACAAGCAACCAGCAGGACACACAGCATGAAGAAGATGATGCAGGGCGCCGCCGCCCTGATCGCGCTCGTCGGCGCCGGGGAGAGCATGGCGCTGGAATGGATGAGCAACAGCGTCGGTTTCCGTTACGGCCAGCAATTCACCAACCCGAACAACCCGGACAAGTTCGCCAAGCGCATCTACAGCTTCACCCACGCCGACGGCTATCGCTACGGCAGCAATTTCTTCAATCTCGATGTGTTCCTTTCCGACAACCGCGACCCGCGCAAGGGCACCGACCATGGTGGCAGCGAAGTCTATGCGGTCTACCGCCACCAGCTCTACGCTTCGCGGGTGTTCGACCGGCCGCTGGGCACCGGCCTGGTCAAGGACTACGCCTTCACCCTGGGCTTCGACGCCAGCCGCAACAACAACCTGGCTTCGGCCAAGAAGCGCGCCCTGGTGTTCGGCCCGACCCTCAAGTTCAACGGTCCCGGCGTGCTCGACCTGAGCCTGCTCTACTACCGCGAGAAGAACCACTTCGGCGTGCCCGGCGCGCGCCATCCCGACCACACCTTCGACACCACCTACATGCTTAACCTGACCTGGATGCGGCCGTTCAAGGTCGGCAACCATGCGGCGAAGTTCCAGGGCTTCGTCAACTACGTGGGAGAGAAGGGCGAGGACTACAACGACAAGGACACCGCGGCGGAAACCCTGGTCCGCACCGCCCTGATGGTCGCCGCCCTGCCAGGCGACAAGCGCCAGCCGAACCTGTGGCTCGGCGTCGGCTACGAGTATTGGCACAACAAGTTCGGCGTCGACGGTGGCACCGGCAGCCGCACCTCGACGCCGACGTTGAATATGGAATTCACCTTCTGAAGCGAAGCGCCGTCGCCCTACGCGATGCCGCCAACCCTGGGGTGGGGCGGATAACGCCACCGGCGTTATCCGCCGATACACCGAAGCCCGACGGCGGATAACCGCAAGCGGTTATTCGCCCTACGCGATGCCGACCCCTGGGGTGGGGCGGATAACGCCACCGGCGTTATCCGCCGATACACCGAAGCCCGGCGGCGGATAACCGCAAGCGGTTATGCGTCCTACGCGATGGGGCAGTTTCACCCCGCATCCGCGTGACTGACCAACCCCTTCAGCAGCACCGCGGCGGTGGCCAGTGCAGCCGGCAGCACCAGGGCGGTCAGCACCTGTTCGAAGTTCCAGCCCAGGCCCAGCAGGGTGGCGCCGATCCAGGCGCCGAGGATGGCGCCGAAGCGGCCGATACCGAGCATCCAGGAGACCCCCGTGGCCCGCCCCTGGGTCGGATAGAAGCGCGCCGCCAGCGACGGCATCGCCGACTGCGCGCCGTTGATGCACATGCCGGCCAGCAGCACCAGGGTCGCCAGCAGGGTGACCTGGCCGAGACTCTGGCCGACGCACCAGGCGAACACCCCCGCCAGCAGGTAGAACAGGCCGATCACCTTGTGCGGGTTGAAGCGATCCATCGCCCAGCCCACCGCTACGGCGCTGAGCACCCCGCCGAACTGGAACAGCGCGCCGATGAACGCCGCCTGCTCCAGGCTCGCGCCGCTATCGCGCATCAGGGTCGGCAGCCAGCTGGTGAGCAGGTAGACGATCACCAGGCCCATGAAGTAGGTCAGCCAGAGCAGCAGGGTGCCGGCGCTGTAGGTACCGGAAAAGATCACCGCGAACACGTTGCGGGCCTGCACCGTCTGCTGCTCGGGGACGTGGAAACTCCGTGCCAGCGCCACCTGCGCCGGGGCGATGGGGGCCAGCACCTGGCGTACCCGCTCGCTGCCGCGGTTGCGCACCACCAAGTAGCGCGCCGATTCCGGCAGGCGGAACAGCAGGACTACCGCCAGGACCAGCGGTAGCAGGCCGCCGAGCAGCAGCAGGCTGTGCCAGCCGAACAGCGGGATCAGCTTCGCCGAGACGAATCCGCCGCAGGCCATGCCCAGGTTGAAGCCACAGAACATGCTGGTCACCAGCAGCGACTTGAGGCGCTCGGGGGTGTATTCGGAAAGCAGGGTGGTGGCGTTGGGCATCGCCGCGCCGAGGCCGAGGCCGGTGAGGAAGCGCAGCGCCAGCAGTTGCTCGACGTTGGTGCTGTAGGCCGAGGCCAGGCTGAACAGGCCGAAGAGGAAGACCGCCGCGACCAATACCAGCTTGCGTCCGTAGCGGTCGGCCAGCGGTCCGGAGCCGAGGGCGCCGAAGACCATGCCGATCAGCGCGGCGCTCATCACCGGCCCGAGGCTGGCGCGGTCGATGCCCCAGTCCTGGGTCAGCGCCGGAGCGATGAAGCCCATCGCGGCGGTGTCGAGGCCATCGAGGAAGACGATCAGGAAGCACAGCAGGACGATCCGCCATTGGTACGGCGAAAGCGGCTGGGCATTGATGAAGGCTTGCACGTCGAGTCGTTCGACGGCGGGCAGGCTGGGGCTGTTCATGGGACGGGTTCCGCGGCGAGAGTGAGGGCGTGGGACGAGGGTCGGACGCGTGGCTCAGGTGCAGGCGGCGGAAGGCAAGGCGTGCTGCGGCATGTCGGGATTCCCCTGTTGTTTTTGTAGCGGAGGCGCTCGGCCTGCCGGGGTGCAGACACATTACGGAGGGCCATGGGGAGTGGCAATCCGATAATCGTTTATCGGTTCGCTGATCGAACGAAACCCTGTGAAATCTCGACCTTCGCCAGGCTGTGAAAATCCGGAACCAGATTCTAGAATCCTGCCTTTCCTCGACTCAGGAACGCCCCTCCATGGCCGGTAGCCTCATCGAACGCGCCCTCGGCTTGCTCGAACTCCTCGCCAGCGATGCCCGTGGCCTGCCCCTGCAACAACTGGCGGACCGCCTGGATATCCCCAAGAGCGCCGCGCACCGCATGCTCGCCGAGCTGATCCGGCTCGGCTACGTGCGCCAGGACGACGACACCAGCCGCTACCGCCTCAGCACCCGCCTGGCCGCGCTGGGCTTCCGCTTCCTCGCTTCCAGCGGGGTGGTCGACTTGGTCCAGCCGGTGCTCGACGGGCTCGCCCGGGAGACCGGCGAACTGGTGCGCCTGGGGGTGATCGAAGGCGATCGCCAGACCTGGATCGCCAAGTCCCAGGGTGCCACCTCCGGGCTACGCTACGACCCCGACATGGGGCGCGAGGCGCCGCTGTTCTACACCGCATCCGGGCACGCCTGGCTGGCCAGCCTGAGCGACAAGGCGGCGCTGGCGCTGGTGGAGCGCCAGGGCGTAGGGGCGGCGCGGGACTTCGGTCCCAACGCGCCGCGCTCCAGGAGCGAGCTGCTGCGCTACCTGAAGCGCGCCCGCGAGCACGGCTATGCCTGGCAGATCGAATGCTCGGCGCCGGGCATGGCGGCGATGGCCGCACTGGTGCGCCACCCCGAGGACGGACGGGCTCTCGGCGTGCTCAGCGTGGCCGGGCCGAGCGCACGCTTCGGCGAGGCGCGCATGCACGAACTGGCGCCCCTGCTCCTGGCCGCGGCGCAGGACCTGTCCCACGCCAGCCAGGCGTCCGAGCTGTTCCGCTGAGCCATCCGGCCCGGCCCCAGTCCTTTCCCGACATCAGCGTTCGAATAGCGAACGCTTTCTTGCCTGTCACGAGCCCGCATGCGGCGGGCCTTTCCGCACTTCCATGGATGCGCCGGCGGTAGTGCCGTCTCGAAGCGCTCTTGCGCGGGGCCAGCCATTCGTTCAAATAATCTCCCTCGCTAAATCTGGAACGACGTTCTGGAATCATGAAGCGAACAAGAAAACAACGATTGGGGACCGCCTTGGACGCACCGCTTCGCATCGCCCTCATCGGCGCCGGCAATATGGGCCGCCAGCATTACCACCGCTTGCAGCGAATCGCCGGTGCGCGCCTGTGTGCGGTGGCCGATCCCCAGGGCCAGGCGTTCGCCGCGGATGCCGGCGTGCCCTGGTTCGGCGATCATCGGAGGTTGCTGGAAGAAGCCCGGCCGCAAGCGGCGATCGTCGCCAATCCGAACAACCTGCATGTCGCCACCGCCCTCGACTGCCTCGCCGCCGGGGTGCCGCTGCTGCTGGAAAAACCGGTCGGCGTGCAGCTCGACGAAGTGAGCGAGCTGGTGGCCGTCGCCCGGCGATCTGGCGTTCCGCTGCTGGTCGGTCACCATCGTCGGCACAATCCGCTGGTCGTGCGGGCGCGCCAATTGATCGCCGAGGGCGCGCTCGGTCGGTTGCTGTCGGTCACCGCGCTCTGGCAGTTGAAGAAGCCCGACAGTTATTTCGAGGTGGCCTGGCGTCGCGAGCCCGGTGCGGGAATGTTGCTGACCAACCTGATCCATGACCTCGACCTGCTCCGCCACCTGTGCGGGGAAGTGCGGGAGGTGCAGGCGCTGGCCGGCAACGCTATCCGTGGCCTGCCCAACGAAGACAACATCGCGCTGCTCCTGCGCTTCGCCAATGGCGCCCTGGGCAGCCTGACCGGTTGCGACGCTGCGGCGGCGCCCTGGAGCTGGGAGCTGGCAGCCGGGGAGAACCCGGTCTATCCGCGCCAGGCCGAGCAACCCTGCTACCTGCTGGCCGGCACCGAGGGTGCCCTGAGCCTTCCCCAGCTCCGCCGCTGGCGCTACGCCGAGGCCCGGCAGGGCTGGCACGACCCGCTGGCGGCCAGCGTGGAGGCCGTGGCGACAGGCGATCCCCTGCAACGCCAGCTAGAGCACTTCGTCCGGGTCGCGCGGGGCGAGGAAGCGCCATTGATGGATGCCACCGACGCCGCTCGCACCCTGGCGCTGGTCGAGGCGGTTCGCGAGGCCGCGCGCAGTGGCCGGGCCTGCGCGCCGGCCAGTTTCTGAACCGCTGACGATGAGGTAGTGCATGGAATCGAGGATTCTTTCCCTGGCGGCGCTCACCGTGCTCGAGCTGTCGCCCCCGGACATGGTCGAGGCTGCCGCCCGCGCCGGCTACAGTCATGTCGGCCTGCGCCTGGTGCCGGCCACCGTGGAAGAGCACCACTATCCGCTGCTGGCCGATGCCGGCCTGCGCCGGCGGACCCTGGCGCGGCTGCGCGACAGCGGAGTGCGCACGCTGGACGTGGAGATCCTGCGCCTGCGTCCGGACACCCGCGTCGGCGAGTTCGCCGCGGTGCTGGAGGTCGGCGCCGAGTTCGGCGCGCGCTATGTGCTGGTGGCCGGCAACGATGACGACGAACGGCGCAGCGCGGACAATTTCGCCGCGTTGTGCGACCTGGCGCGGCCGCTCGGCCTCGACCCGCACCTGGAGTTCATGCCCTGGACCGGGATCCGCGACCTGCGGCAGGCCGCGCGGGTGGTCGAGGCGGCGGCGCGGGATAACGCCGGCCTGTTGCTGGACGCCTTCCATTTCGACCGCTCGGCCAGCAGCCTGGAAGACCTGCGGGCGATCCCGCCTGCGCGCCTGGGCTACGCGCAACTCTGCGATGTCGTCGGGCCGCGTCCGACGTCGATGGACGAAATCCTTCGCCAGGCCCGCGAGGAACGGCGCTTCCCTGGCGATGGCGGGCTCGATCTGCTGGCGCTGCTGCGCGCCTTGCCGGAGAACCTGCCGCTGAGCCTGGAGGTGCCCGCGCTGGATCTGCTCGCGCGCGGCGTGGATGGCGCGGAGCGGGCGCGGCTGGCGATCGAGCGGACCCGGGCGCTGCTCGCCCGCCTGTAGCGCCACCGCGCAGGCAGGTTGCCCGTTTGCATAATGGAACGGGGTTCTATAGTTTCCAAACGTTGAAGCCGATCGTTTCTTTCCTCGATGGCGGGTACCGTCAGAATAAATAGCCTGCTATCGATTTGCCCTGGTGCCCGGACCCTCCGATGAACGCATCCACCTCCCCGCTGCCCGCCAGCGACCAGACCCTGCGCGGCATCCTGCTGATCTGTGCCGCGGTGTTCCTGTTCGCCAGCCACGACGGGTTGTCCAAGTTCCTTTCCGGTTTCTACCCGATCGTCATGGTGGTCTGGGCCCGCTACCTGGTGCACACCCTGTTGATGGTCGCCGTGTTCGTGCCGCGCAACGGCCTCGCGGTGATCCGCAGCCGCCGTCCGCTCATGCAGTTGGCGCGGGCGCTGTGCCTGATCGGCACCAGCCTGTTCTTCACCACCGGCCTGCGCTACCTGCCCTTGGCCGAGGCGACCGCGGTGAACTTCCTGGCACCGCTGCTGGTGACCGCGTTATCCGTGCCGCTGCTGAAGGAGAAGGTCAGCCTCGGCCAATGGCTGGCGGTGCTCACCGGCTTCATCGGCGTGCTCTTCATCGTGCGTCCCGGTGGCGCGCTGTTCACCCCGGCGGCGTTGTTCCCGCTCGGCTCGGCGCTGTGCTTCGGGCTCTACCAACTGCTCACGCGGATGCTCGCCAACAGCGACAGCCCGACCACCAGCAACTTCCTTGCCGGCATCTTCAACACGCTCATCATGAGCCTGCTGGTGCCGTTCTTCTGGCAGACTCCAAGTCTTCTCCACGGCCTGATGATGATCGCCCTGGGCGGTTGCGGCATGGGCGGCCACCTGCTGCTGACCCAGGCCTTCCGCCATGCGCCGCCGGCGACCCTGGCGCCGTTCAGCTATGGCCAGATCATCTTCGCCGGCCTGCTCGGCCTGCTGGTGTTCGGCCACGTGCCGGATGCCTGGGCGCTGCTCGGCATCCTCGTCATCTGCGCCAGCGGCCTGGTGGTCGCCTGGCGCCGTGGCCGCTGAACGCAACGGGGTCGGCGCGTAGGCTTCACAACAGGCTCAGCGGATAGCTGACGATCAGCCGGTTCTCGTCGAAGCGGGTATTGCTGCCCCAGTCGCGGCGCTGGCTGGAGTTGCGCCAGCGGACGTTGAGACGCTTGAAGGCGCCGCTCTGCAGCGTGTAGCCCAGCTCGCTCTCGCGTCCCCATTCGCTGCCGTCGTCGGTGACTCCGGCCAGGCGCACATGGTCGCCATGCAGGTAGCGGGTCATGAAGGTCAGGCCGGGTAGGCCGAGGCCAACGAAGTCGAAGTCGTAGCGCAGTTGCCAGGAGCGCTCGCCGGGATTGTCGTAGCTGGCGTTGTAGCTGTCGTTGGCCAGGGTTCCGCCGCTGGTGCCGTTGACCCGCATCCAGCCGTCGTCGCCACTGACCTTCTGCAGGCCGAGATAGAGGGTATGCAGCCCGTAGCGCGCGGAGAACAGCGCGGAAACGGTGCGGTTATCGAGCTTGCCGGCGCGCGCGCTGCCAGCGTCGCGGCCACGGAATCCGCCGAGGTTGGCGCCCAGCAGCCAGTCGCCGAGCGGCTGGCTGTGTTGCAGTTGCAGGTACTGTTGGCGGTAGATGTCCTTCAGCTCGGCGTTCCACAGGCCGAGCAGGCTGCGTTCGCCATTGAAGCGATATTCGCCGCCGGCGAAATCGAAGCGGTCGGAAGTGGCGGCTGGCCGGCCGAACAGCGACATGTCCTGCATGCTTGCGTCGTTGCGCGGGCTGTTGCCGCGGAACTGGCCGGCGTAGAGGGTCAGGCCGGCGATCTCGTTGGCGCTGAGCTGGCCGCCGCGGAAGGTCTGCGGCAGCGAGCGGCCATCGTCGGAGCGGAGGATCGGCAGCACCGGCATCCATTCGCCGATCTTCAGTTCGCTGTTCGAGACGCGCAGCTTGCCGGCCACCGCCAGGCGTCCGAAGTCGTCGGCCGGGCGGCCGTCGTCGTGGATCGGCAGCAGTTGGGTGCCGGCCGTTCCCTTGCCGCCATCCAGCTTCAGGCTGTAGAGACCAAGGACATCGAGGCCGAAGCCGACGCTGCCCTGGGTGAAGCCGGAGCGGGCGTCGAGGATGAAGCTCTGCGTCCACTCCTCGGCCTTGCCCTGGCTGGCATCGCCGACGAAGTTGCGGTGCAGGTGGAAATTGCGCGCGGTGAGGCTGGCCTTGGCGTCTTCGAGGAAACCTTGCCCGGCGTGGACGTGCCCGGCATGGACTGGCAGGCCGGCGCCCAGGCAGAGGGAAGCGCAGAGCGCGCGGACGTGGCTCGGGTGCGACATGGGTGTGTCCCTTCGTTCTTGTTCTCTAGGCAGGGAGGTGCCCGGCGAGCGCCGGGCGCTTGGACTCAGGCTTCGATCCGGCGCGGAGCCATGAAGTACAGCCAGGTCAGGGCGATGAAGTACATCGCCGGGATCATGGTGAAGAGCACCGCGTAGTTGTTGTTCGTCGCGGTCAGTACGCCGCCGACGATCTGGGTCATGAACATCCCGCCCAGCGCCGCGCACATGCCGCCGAAGCCGAACACCGTGCTCATCAGGTGCTTGGGCGTGTAGTCCATCACCAGGCTCCAGATGTTCGCCGTCCACGCCTGGTGCGCGCCGACCGCCAGGGCGATGGCCAGCACGGCGATCCACAGGCCGCTGGCGTTGGCGGCGAACACCACGCCGACGATGGTGCAGGCGAACAGCAGCATCGATAGCAGGCGCGCGCGGATCGCCGGCATGCCGCGGCCGATCAGCCAGGACGAAAGGATGCCGCCGCCGACGCTGCCGAAGTCGGCGGTCAACCAGATCAGGATCAGCGGGATGCCCATCTGCGTCACGCTGATGCCCAGGCCGTACTGCTGGTTGAGGAACGGCGGCAGCCAGTAGAGGTAGAACCAGAACACCGGCGCGGTGATCGAGTAGGCCAGGGCGAAGGCCCAGGTGCCGCGGCGGCGGAGAATCTGCGAGAAGGGCACGCGGGTGGCGGGCGGCTCCTCCTGCTGCTGGATGTATTCCAGCTCGCTCTGCTTCACCCGCGGATGCTCCTCGGGGTTGTAGTAGTTGCGCCACCAGAACACCAGCCAGACCAGGCCCAGCGCCGACATGCAGAGGAACGCCGCCTGCCAGCCCCAGACGCCGAGGATCAGCGGCAACAGGGCCGGGGTGACCATCGCGCCGACATTGGTGCCGGCGTTGAAGATGCCGGTGGCCACCGCCCGTTCCCCGGCGGGGAACCACAGGCGGGTGGTCTTCACGCAGGCCGGGTAGTTGGCCGCCTCGGTCAGGCCGAGGATGAAGCGACAGACCATGAAGCCCGCCGCCGAGGTCGCCAGGCCGTGGGCGCCGGTGGCCAGGCTCCAGAGCAACACGGCGAGGAAGAACGCGCGCTTGACCCCGACCTTGTCGATGAAGCGGCCCTGGAGGATGAAGCCGATGGCGTAGCCGACCTGGAACCAGAAGTTGATGTTGGCGTAGTCCATTGCCGTCCAGCTCATCTTCTCGGCAAGGATCGGCTGCATCACGCCGAGGGCGGCGCGATCGATGTAGTTCAGGGTGGTGGCGAAGAACACCAGGGCGAGCATGCCCCAGCGCGTCCGGCCGACGGCGAAGGCGTTGCGGATCCTGCCGCCGCGGGATTCCCGCGGGGCGTCGGCGGCGAGCAGTCGAGAGCTGGAAGAGTGGATCATTGACGGGGCCATCCTTTCGGCGGCCGGTGCCTGGGCGCCCGGCCTGGATTTGTCGTTCTGGGTTGCACGCGGGCGGGCCAGGGGCCGCGCCGGTGTCAGCGGGCCAGGGGCGGTCGGGCCGGACGAGCGGCCAGCGGACGGGATGGAGGGCGGACGGAGAGGTCGGCGATGGACATGAGCGGGTACCCGATTCTTGAAATTGTTATGTCGCGTGGGTTGCGCAGGTGCCCGGAAAGAAGCGCGGAGCGCTTCCGGCAGATCGGGACGGCCTGCACGGGTGGCAGCGATGGTGCGCGATTGGTCGAAAAAGCGTCAATTCGATAATCGTGCTTCCGTTCGATATTCGAACGGAATACTAACCAGTTCGTACATTTTGCGTTGCCCGGCAGTTGGCGCAAACCAATAATCGGCTTGCCGGGCGAGCGGTCTCAGCGACCCGAAGTGGCTTCCCGGCGCATCCCGCGCGGGCTATCCGCGCCTCCGCCGTTCCGCCGCCGGCCCTCGCGCGGCGCCAGGCGCCGTAGGGCGCATTGAGGAGTCGAAGCATGCAGCGTTCGATCGCCACCGTATCCCTGAGCGGCACCCTGCCGGAAAAGCTCGAGGCCATCGCCGCCGCCGGTTTCGACGGGGTGGAAATCTTCGAGAACGACCTGCTTCATTACGACGGCAGCCCGCGCGACGTACGCCGGCTGTGTGCCGACCTGGGCCTGGAGATCCTGCTGTTCCAGCCGTTCCGCGACTTCGAGGGCTGCCGCCGGGAACGCCTGGGGCGAAATCTGGAGCGCGCCGAACGCAAGTTCGACCTGATGCAGGAACTCGGCACCGACCTGGTGCTGGTGTGCAGCAACGTCGCTGCCGATGCCCTCGGCGAACCGGCGCTGCTGGCCGATGACCTCCGGCAGCTGGCCGAGCGCGCCGCCGTCCGCGGCCTGCGCATCGGCTACGAGGCGCTGGCCTGGGGGCGCCAGGTGAACACCTGGGAGCAGGCCTGGGACCTGGTGCGGCGGGCCGACCAGGCGAACCTCGGGCTGATCCTCGACAGCTTCCACACCCTCTCGCTGGACGGCGATCCCCGCGGCATCGCCGATCTTCCGGGGGAAAAGATCTTCTTCGTGCAGATGGCCGACGCGCCCTTGCTGGCAATGGACGTGCTGGAATGGAGCCGGCACTTCCGCTGCTTCCCGGGTCAGGGCGGCTTCGACCTGGCAGGCTTCCTCGCGCCGGTCGTCGCGTCCGGCTATCGCGGTCCGCTGTCGCTGGAGGTCTTCAACGACGGCTTCCGCGCCGCGCCGACCCGCGCCAACGCCGTCGACGGCCTGCGCTCGCTGCTCTACCTCGAGGAGAAGACCCGCGAGCACCTGCAACGCCAGACGCCGCACGTGGCGGTGGACGAGCTGTTCGCGCCGCCGCCGGCGAGCCTCTGCGACGGCATCGAGTTCCTCGAGTTCGCCGTCGACGAGACGCTCAGCGCGCGCCTTGGCCAGTGGTTGCAGCGACTGGGCTTCGCCAGGGCCGGCGAGCACCGTTCGAAGAATGTCAGCCTGTTGCGCCAGGGCGACATCAACCTGGTACTGAACGCCGAGCCCTATTCCTTCGCCCACGGTTTCTTCGAGGCCCACGGACCGTCCTTGTGCGCCACCGCGCTGCGCGTGCGTGACGCCGGCCAGGCGCTGGAGCGCGCTCGTGCGTACGGAGGCCAGCCGTACCGCGGACTGCTCGGCCCCAACGAGCGGGAAATCCCGGCGGTGCGCGCCCTCGACGGCAGCCTGCTGTATCTGGTCGAGCGGCACACCGAGGGCCGCAGCATCTACGACAGCGACTTCGTGACGAACGACGCCGACACCTCCGGCCTCGGCCTGCGGCGCGTCGATCACGTGGCCCTGGCGCTGCCCGCCGAAGGCCTGGACAGCTGGGTGCTGTTCTACAAGAGCCTGTTCGACTTCGGCGCCGATGACGAGGTGGTGCTGCCCGACCCCTATGGCCTGGTCACCAGTCGCGCCGTGCGTAGCCCCTGCGGCAGCGTGCGCCTGCCGCTGAACATTTCCGAGGACCGCAACACCGCCATCGCCCGTTCGCTGTCCAGCTATCGCGGTTCCGGCGTGCACCACATCGCCTTCGATTGCGCCGACATCTTCGCCGCCGTGGCCCAGGCCAAGGAGGCCGGGGTCGCACTGCTGGAAATCCCGCTGAACTATTACGACGACCTCGCCGCGCGCTTCGACTTCGACGACGAGTTCCTCAGCGAACTGGCCTACTACAACGTCCTCTACGACCGCGACGCCCAGGGCGGCGAGCTGTTCCATGTGTTCACCGAGCCGTTCGAGGAGCGCTTCTTCTTCGAGATCCTCCAGCGCCGCCACGGCTACGCCGGCTACGGCGCGGCCAACGTGCCGGTGCGCCTGGCGGCGATGGCGCAAGCGCGGCGGGGTGTGCGCCGGGTCAAGCTGTGAGAATTGTCGGGGCTCCGGCAGGTGCTCTTCCTACAGCCGGGCGGGCCCCGCATAATCGGCCGCAATTCCCGCCGGCCACGAGTGAGTCACCGATGTCCAAGCCTGATCCCGCCGTCGTGGAGGAATCCGCTCCGCGCGGCAAGGGACGCAAGAACAATCCCGAGAAGACCCGCCAGGACATCCTCCGCGCCGCCATCGACGAGTTCGTCGCCCAGGGCCTCTCGGGTGCGCGGGTGGACGCCATCGCCGAGCGCACGCATACCTCGAAGCGGATGATCTATTACTACTTCGGCAGCAAGGAGCAGCTCTACCAGGCCGTGCTGGAGAAGCTCTACAGCGACATCCGCGGTATCGAGGGCACCCTGCGGCTGGGCGCGCTGCCGCCGGCCAAGGCGATGGAGAAGCTGGTGGAGTTCAGCTTCGACTACCACGACCGGCACGTGGATTTCGTGCGCATCATCAGCATCGAGAACATCCACAAGGGCGAGCACATCGCCAGCAGCGAACTGGTGCAGAGCGTCAACAGCTCGATCGTCCAGAGCATCGCCGAGATTCTCCGCCGCGGCGAAGCGGAAGGGGTGTTCCGCGCCGGGCTGGAGGCGCTCGACGTGCACATGCTGATCAGTTCGTTCTGCTTCTACCGGGTGTCCAATCGCTACACCGTGTCGCGGATCTTTCGCACCGACCTGCACGACGCCGAGGTTCGCCAGCGGCACCGGCGGATGATTGGCGAGGCGGTATTGCGCTACATCCGTGCTTGACTCCGGTCCCCTCTCCCCTTGGCGGGAGAGGGGCGCCATTCAGTCGCCCAGGCTGGCGAAGTGCGCCTGCATGCGCGCGGCGTCGGCCGCCACCCCGCTGAACAGTTCGAATGCCTTCACCGCCTGGAACACCGCCATGGTGCCGCCGTCCAGTGTGCGGCAGCCGAGGGCGCGGGCCTGGCGCAGCAGCTCGGTTTCCAGCGGAAAGTAGATCACCTCGGCGACCCACAGGTCGGCGCGCAACAGTTCCGCCGGCACCGGCATGCCGGGTAGCTTGGCCATGCCCACCGGGGTGGTGTTGACCAATCCCTGGGCGTCGCCCAGGGCGCCGGCCAGGTCGCTGCCGGCGAGCGCTCGTGGCGCGCCGAAGTGCTGGTTGAGGTTGTCCGCGAGGGCCTGGGCCCGCGCCGGGTCGACGTCGAACAGGACCAGCCGCTCGACGCCCTCGGCGAGCAGCGCATGGGCCACTGCCGCGCCGGCGCCGCCCGCGCCCATCTGCACCACGCGCTGGCGCGGCGCGCCGGCCAGGCCGCGCCGAAAGCCCTCGGCGAAGCCCAGGCAGTCGGTGTTGTGGCCGATGCGCCGGCCATCGCGCAGCACCACGGTGTTCACCGCGCCGATGCCGCGTGCCTCGGCGGAGAGGTCGTCGAGCAGGGGGATGATCGCCTGCTTGCAGGGGAAGGTGACGTTCAGCCCGGTGAAGCCGAGGTCGCTGGCGGCGGCGAGCAGGAACTCCAGGTCGTCCGCCGACTTGCCCAGCGGGTCGAGATCGATCAGCCGGTACAGATAGCGGATGCCCTGGGCGTCGCCCTCGCGCTCGTGCAGGGCAGGGGTCCGCGACGCCTGGATGCCGGCACCGATCAGGCCGGCGAGAACCGATCGCGGCGCGCTCATGCGGCCGCCTCGAAACGCTCGGCGAAATGTTCCAGGGCCAGGCGGTAGCCGAGGCTGCCGAATCCGCAGATCACCCCCAGCGCCACCGGCGAGACGTAGGAGTGGTGGCGGAACGCTTCGCGCTGGTGGACGTTGGACAGGTGCACTTCGACCACCGGCAGTTCCACCGCGGCCAGGGCGTCGCGCAGCGCCACCGAGGTGTGGGTCCAGGCGGCGGGGTTGATGACGATGCCGGCGACCCGGCCGCGGGCCTGGTGGATCCAGTCGAGCAGTTGGCCTTCCTGGTTGGTCTGGCGGAAGTCTACGGCGAAGCCGCGCGTTTCGGCGAAGGCCGCGCATTCGTCGGCGATTTCGCCCAGGGTCCGCCGGCCGTAGGTCTGCGGCTCGCGGGTGCCGAGCAGATTCAGGTTGGGGCCGTTCAGGACCAATACCGTGCGCGTCATGGCGCAGCCTCCACAGCAATGATGTCATCGATGCCGGGAAAATGTACCGAACGGTTACTTTTGTAAACCGGACGCCGTCGCCAACGGGACGAAAGCGTTCGATTATCGGCGTCCGCTCACTCGCCTGCCGTCGGTTGCGTCGCGCCGCGGCCGCGCAGGGTCATGTCGGGCAGTGCCGAGGCCACCGCCAGGCCGAGCAGCGCCACCGCCGCGTTGACCAGGAAGAGTACCTTGAAGGCATCCGCGAGGACATGCTGGAGGATCACCCGGGCCGGCCCGCTGGCGGCGTCCAGGCTGCTCAGCAGGGCGCTCTCGGAAAAGCCCTGGTCGAGCCCGCCGCCGATCCGCAGGTGCTTGAGCAGGGCCAGCAGGATCGCCGACATCAGCGCCACCCCGACCGCCCCGCCGAGGGAGCGGAACAACGTCGCGTTGCTGGTGGCGACGCCGATGTGGCGTTGCTCCACGGCGTTCTGCGCGGCCACCAGGCTGGTCGGGAACTGGGTACCGATGGCGATCCCGGTGAGCAGCATGCACAGCCCGGACAGCCAGTGGTCGCCGACCGGGACCAGGGCCAGGCCGGCGATGCCGCAGGGCAACAGGACGGCGCCGAGCAGGATCAGCGGCTTGTAGCGTCCCAGGCTGGCGGTCAGCCGCCCGCAGCAGTACGCGCCCAGCGGCAGGCCCATGACCAGCGGCAGCAGATGCAGCGCGGCGCTGTCGGCACCGGCGCCGGTAACGCTCTGGTAGCGCAGCGGTACCAGCACGGTCAGCGAGATGGCCTGGAAGCTGGCGAAGAACGCAACCAGCCAACTGAGGGTGGCGGCGCGGACGGCGAACAGTTGCATCGGCACCAGCGGTTCGCGGAAGCGCCGCTCCTGGGCGACGAACAGCAGCAGGGCGAGCGCCGCCAGGGCGAACAGGCCGAGCAGCGCAGGGTCGCTCCAGGCTGCGCCCTGGCCGATCTGGGTGATGGCCAGGAGCAGCGCGGTGAGGCCCACCACCATCAGCACGATGCCCAGGTAGTCGATCACCGGTTGCCGGCGCGGCACCGGCAGGCCGACCAGGGTTCGCCGCGAGATGGCCAGCGCGAGAAGGCCGATCGGCAGGTTGATCCAGAATACCCAGCGCCACGACAGGTACTCGGTGAGCAGGCCCCCGAGCACCGGGCCGGCGACGCTGGCGATGGCGTACATGCTGCTGAAGTAACCCTGGTAGCGGCCGCGCTCGCGCGGCGGGACGATGTCGCCGATGATCGCCTGGCTCACCGCCATCAGCCCGCCCGCGCCGATCCCCTGCAGCACTCGCGCCAGCACCAGTTGGCCCATGCTCTGCGCGAGCCCGCAAAGCAGCGAGGCGGCGGTGAACACGACGATGGCGAAGAGCATCAGACGGCGGCGGCCGTAGAGGTCGCCGAGCTTGCCGTAGATCGGCATCGATACGGTCATCGCCACCATGTAGGCCGAGATCACCCAGGCCAGCAGGTCGAGGTCGGCGAAGTCGGCCGAGATCGCCGGCAGGGAGACGGCGACGATGGTCTGGTCGAGGGCGCTGAGGAAGATCGACAGCATCAGGCCGGCGAGGACGGTACGGACGGCGGGCGGGTTCTGGGCGAGATCGGACAAGACGGCACCTGGGGCGGACGGAACGCGAAGGCAGCGGGCATCATACTGCGCCTGGGGTAGGACAGGTGCCGGGGAGAATCGATCCGTGGGCCGTCTTTCGTCGATATCCGCCTGCGCCAACGTTGCGTCCCGCCTTGGGAAAGGTGCCCCGGCGTTGCGCCGGGGTGGCGCGGCCTACTCGATTTCCTCGTAGGGCAGGCCGACATAGTTCTCGGCGATGGTCGCCAGGCCCGCCTCGGAGCCCAGGTAGTACTCCAGTTCGGTCTGCTGGATGCGCTGGCTGAACGCGTCGGTGTCGGGGAAGCGATGCAGCACCGAAGTCATCCACCAGGAGAAGCGTTCGGCCTTCCAGATCCGCCGCAGGCAGATTGCCGAGTAGCGTTCCAGCAGTTCGCCGCGCCCTTCGCGGTAGGCCTTCAGCAGCAGCCGGTAGAGCGTGCTGACGTCGCTGGCCGCCAGGTTCAGTCCCTTGGCGCCGGTGGGCGGCACGATGTGCGCGGCGTCGCCGGCGAGGAACAGCCGGCCATGCTGCATCGGCTCGACCACGAAGCTGCGCAGCGGCGCGATGCTCTTCTCCAGCGAAGGTCCGGTCACCAGTTTCTCCGCCACCTCGGACGGGAGTCGCGCCTTCAGTTCCGTCCAGAAGCGCTCGTCGGACCAGTCCTCGACCTTCTCCGACAATGGCACCTGCACGTAGTAGCGGCTGCGGGTGGCCGAACGCTGGCTGCACAGGGCGAAGCCGCGCGGATGGTTGGCGTAGATCAGTTCGTGGCTGACCGGCGGGGTGTCGGCGAGCAGGCCGAGCCAGCCGAACGGATAGACCCGCTCGAAGACCTTCAGCCGCTCCGCCGGGATCGATTGCCGCGAGATGCCGTGGAAGCCATCGCAGCCGGCGATGTAGTCGCAATCCAGGCGCAGCCGTTCGCCGTCGCGTTCGAAGGTCACGTAGGGGCGCTCACCTTGCAGGTCGTGCAGGCGCACCTCGGCGGCCTGGTAGACGGTAGTGGCGCCGCAGGCTTCGCGGGCCTCCATGAGGTCGCGGGTGACCTCGGTCTGGCCGTAGACCATCACCGTCTTGCCGCCGCTCAGGCGCTTCAGGTCGATGCGCCGGCGCTGCCCGGCGAAGGCGATTTCCACGCCTTCGTGGACCAGCCCGTCGCGCGCCATGCGCCGGTCGACGCCGGCCTCGCGCAGCAGGTCGACCATACCCTGTTCCAGCACGCCGGCGCGGATGCGGCCGAGCACATAGTCCGGGGTCTGGCGTTCGAGGATCACGTTGTCGATGCCGGCCTTGTGCAGCAACTGGCCGAGCAGAAGGCCGGACGGACCGGCGCCGATGATGGCGACTTGAGTCTTCATTGCGGATAGCCCTCTCGCTGTTATGGCTGGCCGGCGGCGCATGCGCCGGCGCTGATCTTGTCTGGAGGTGGCTGTATTTTTGTTTGCCATGGAGTGCTATAGAAGGCAAATTGCCGATCTATTTCTGGACTTTTATAAAGTCTGTTCGGCAATCGGCCATTTCGCTCGGAGGGCTCGATGACGGATTCCATCCGCGACGTCCCGGTGTTCAAGCTCTACGGCGCTCCCCTCGAATGGCCGACCCCGGACCTGCTGCACTGCGAGTCGATCCCCGCCCGCAGTCGTCTGCACGACTGGGAGATCAAGCCGCACCGGCACGCCGATCTCGCTCAGTTGCTCTACGTGCGCAAGGGCTGGGCGCAGCTCCAGGTCGAGGGCGAGCCGACTCGCGTCGAGCAGCCTTCCATCCAGTTCGTACCGCCGTTGTGCATCCATGGCTTCCAGTTCTCCGAGCGCATCGACGGCTACGTGCTGACGCTTGCCGCACCGTTGCTGGCGCGCCTGCAGGCGCACCTCGGCGCGCAGCGCCAGGCGCTGGAGGCGCCGGGGTTGTACCCGGTGGGCGCGGACCGGCGCTATATCGACACGCTGTTCGACGCCATAGACGGCGAGTACGCCGGCGCTGCGCCGGCGCGCGAGCTGTTGTTGCAGTCGCTGATCGGCGTGCTGGCGGTGTGGCTGGGGCGGCAGGTGATGGTCCGGCGGGCGGAGGCACGGCCGGGTCGTGGTCAGGAATACCTATCGGCCTTTTCGCAACTGGTCGAGCGGCATTTCCGCGAGCACCTGGGAATCGACGAGTACGCGCGTCGCCTGGGCATCTCCCCGGCACACCTGAACAGCGTGGCGCGCCGCCTCAGCGGGCAGACCGCACTGGGCATCGTGCACCAGCGCCTGCTGCTGGAGGCCAAGCGCGACCTGGTCTACACGGCGATGACGGTGAACGAGATCGCCGACCGCCTCGGCTTCAGCGAGCCGGCCTACTTCACCCGTTTCTTCAAGCGCCTGAGCGGCGTCTCGCCGAGCGCTTTCCGCAAGGGCGACTAGTGTTCGCGGCGCAACTGGACGATCTCCAGCGCGCGTCCCTCGTCATCACGCGGGCGTCGGCCGCTCTCGACGAAGCCGCAGCGCGCGTAGAACCCCAGCGCCTCGCGGTTGGCGGCGTAGACCTCGACTTCCAGCGCGCCCTTCAGGGTTGCCGCGTGCTCCACCAGTTGCCGGCCGATCCCGCGCCCGTGGGCCGCCGGAGCGACGAAAAGGCCGCCGATGAAGGCATCGAGCAGGCCGATGAAGCCCAGCGGCGTATCGCCGTCCAGCGCCAGCCAGGTTTCCGAGGCATCCAGATAATGATCGCGAACCAGTGCCTTCTGCTTCTGCAACTCGGCTTCGCCGAGGAAACCGTGGCCGACGCGCGAGGCCTCCAGCCAGATGGCCAGGGTGGCATCGCGGTCGGCGGGAATGTAGCGGCGGATCTTCGGCGGAGAGGACATGGCGGCGGCTCGCAACGGGAACAGCCGCGGATTATCGCGTGAGCCGGCGGGAAAAGGGCAGGGCCGGCATGTACGCTTCAGTCGCCGCGGATGTACTGTTCCAGTTGCTGGATCAGCTCGGCCTGCTCGGCGATCGCCGCCTTGACCAGGTCGCCGATGGACAGCAGGCCGAGCAACTGGCCGTCTTCCACGACCGGCAGGTGGCGCAGGTGGCGATCGGTCATCAGGTTCATGCAGGTGTCGACGCTCTGCTTCGAGTCCACGCTGACCACCGGCGCGCTCATGATCGCGCTGATCGGCGTACCGATGGACGAACGGCCCTTGAGGACCATCTTGCGCGCATAGTCGCGCTCGCTGACCACCCCTACCACCTCGCCATGGTTCACCACCAGCAGCGCGCCGATGTTCTTTTCCGCCATCAGGCGCAGGGCGTCGAGCACCATCTCGTCCGCTCCGATGGTGTACACCTGCTGGTTCTGCTTGGCGTTCAACAGTTGTGCCACGGTTTTCATACGCGCCCCTCCGGAGCCGTTCTCACGTCCAGCAAGAATCGTAGACGGCGAGCGGATCGGCAAGCGGGGAAAACGGCATCGAACCGATTGAAAACGTCATCATCGCTTTCCCGACGAAGGTAGGGCCCGCGCTATTAGTCTTTCCCTGCGGGGCTAGTGCAGCACCCGTGCGAGCCCTTCCGGCGACTGGCCGGTGACGTAGCAATGGCGGTGCCGGTCGAGGCTGAGCGGGTGGCCGGCGTCGGTCAGCAGCCTGGCGATGCCCTCGAGGTGTTCCTTGACGTTCACCTGGTATTCCTGCTCGGTCAACGGCACGACCCACAGCAGGTCGACCGGATGCGCCGACAGGGCGAAGCCGTCGAACAGGGAGGCATCCTCCTCCAGCGGCGCCGGGAGGAGAAGGAAGTGCCGCAGCAGGCTCTGCTCGTAGAGCGGGAAGCCGAACGCCACCGCATGTCCATGTCCCAGGGCGAGGCGCTCGTGGAATGGCAGGCCGGCGAGCCATTGCAGGTGGCGCAGGTCATCGCCGCCCAGTTCGTCGAGATAGCAGATCAGCTCGGCGGACCAGCGCGCCTTGCCCATGTAGGGCGCGAAATGCATCGGTGCCTGGCTCATCCCGGCGGTGATCACCACATGGTGCGGCCGCCGGGTGCTTTCCAGGCGATAAGCGAAGACCGCCATTTCCGGCGCCGCTACGCAGTGTCTCCAGAAGTCCCGGCAATCCAGGGTCATGGCGGGCGCACAACCGAAATGGGCGTCGTATTTCTCGCGCAGCCGGGCGATGTAGTCGTTCATCTTCGGTCCTCTGGACTTAGCGGGTGGGGCCGGACATGGGGCGCCGGGGGCGCGGCCGGTTCCATGCGAGGGCAGACCAGTGATGGCTGATCCTGGTTGCCGTTGGGTGACCAATGGAATGCGAACGGCGACTGCCGAGAAATCGGCTCGTTCCGAGAGAGGCGAGAGGCTTTCCTTCTTGGTGCGTAGGAAAGCGCTGAGGGCAGTTGAGGGTATCTGTCGGGAACGGAAAAAAGCCCGTCGGGAACGGGCGAAGAGGGAAGCTTACCAGGGCAGCGGGAAGTGGCCTTCCGCGCGCAGGTAGTCAGGATCGGGGGTGAACGGGTCGATCTTCTGCCGCTCGCTGCAACCCTGGCGTTCGCAGTCCCGCAGGCGCTGCAACGGCGAGCGGTCGTCGCGCTGGATGCGGATGCCCGTGGCCGGCGCGCCGTCGGAAAGGCTGTAGCTGCGGCCGCTCTCGCAACCGGGCAGGGTCAGGCAAAGGCAGAGGAGCAGGGTGGTGTGCGGGTGTCGTGGCATTGCGGGTCGAATGGGCTTGCGAAGGCCGCTCATGCTATCAATCGGCCAGCAAATAGGGGGCCGGATGGACAGTCCATGACCGGGATGAGAGTTGCTTCGCAAACCCGGAGATGCCCTCGAAAGGCTATTGCGTCACGCGGGAAAGCCCGTCGAAGGCCCGCAGCAACTTGCCCAGGACGAGGGTCAGCGCCTCTTCTTCCGGGCCGGCGCCGAGACCCGCCAGCAGCCTTTCGTCGAGCCCTGCGACCTGTGCCAGGGCCTGCTCGAACA
This sequence comes from Pseudomonas sp. TZ252, assembly GCF_056110345.1. Classification (NCBI taxonomy): domain Bacteria; kingdom Pseudomonadati; phylum Pseudomonadota; class Gammaproteobacteria; order Pseudomonadales; family Pseudomonadaceae; genus Pseudomonas; species Pseudomonas sp. TZ252. The sequence continues at coordinate 2,767,588 of NZ_CM148566.1, forward strand.
CCGCCTGTGCCGCGGGGCTGCGGCGCACCAGCACGGCGCGCCCGTCGTCCGGATCCGGCAGGCGGCTGACCCAGCCGCGCCGCACCAGCCGTTCGATGGTCCGGCCCAGCGCGGTGCGGTCGGTCTGTGAGTGCTCGATGAGCACGCTCATCGGCACGTCACCGTCGAAGGCGTGGATGATCCGCAACGCACGCCATTCATGCAGCCCCAGTTCGAGAGGGGCAAGCAGGGCGGTGAGTTGCCGTTCGCGCTGGCGGACGATCTCCGTCATCAGGTACAGCGGGCCTTGGGGCAGCCCCAGTGCGTTCGTCTCGGTCATTGGCCTGGTCACCTTCCTCGATCCTCTTTCGCCAGGGCGGGGATTGTAGCGCTCAGGCGTCGCCGAATCCGTAGTCGCTCCAGCGTTCTTCGACTCGCCTGCGCAGCGCCGTCGGATAGGCGTGGCGGAACGACGCCGTAGCGGCACGCATTTGCCCGGCGAACTGTTCCGGGTACAGGCAGTTGATCACCAGCCGACCGCCGCTGCCTCGTGCCTTGTCCTCGGCATCGAGGTAGGGAACCATCGGGAAGTCACGGATCTGCGGGAAGGCGAAATGGTCGTGCAGCGGATGCGCGCGGGTCGCCAGCGCCCATACCACCTGGTCGATCTCGGTGACGTCGATGTCGTTGCCGACCAGGATCAGCTTCGGCACCAGGTGCCCGGCATGCGAGCCGAAGACGGTCTCGGCGACCCGTGCGGCGAAGGCCGCGGCGTCGGTGCCCAGGGCCGCCAGGCGCTGCACGTCGATCGACAGCACGGCCCAGCAGGTCGCCGCCTCGTAGGAGCACCAGACCATGTCCACCGGCAGTCCGGCGTTCTGCGCCACGTCCAGCAGTTGCGCGGAAATCATGGTGCCCCAGATGGTGTGGTTTTCCTCCGGTGGCGTGCCGGCGACGCAGATCGGCAGGATCGGCTGGTCGCGGAAGCTCAGCGCATGGACGTGGAACAGCGGCTGCGGCTTGCCGGTGGGGAAGGAATAGCCGTGGTATTCGCCCATCGGGCCTTCCAGCGCGGTTTCGTCGAGGCTGATCTCGCCCTCCAGGACGATCTCGGCATTGGCCGGAACCCACAGGCCGTTGGTCTGCGTGCGCACCACCTCCACCGGCTCGCCGACCAGGGCGCCTAGGTAGCCGGCTTCGCTGACCCCCTCCGGCAACGGCATGCCGGCCGCCGCGAGTGCCGCCGGCGGTGCGCCGAGGGCCATCGCCCAGGGCGTCGGCTTGCCCAGGCGGCGCCATTGCTCGCGGATGATGCCGATGTGCTGGGTGGCAATGGTCGGGCCCGCCAGGGTGTTGCGGTCCACCAGCATCAGCCGGCCCACCGACCAGCTGTCCCAACTGCCGTCCGGCGTCTGTACCACGTGGAAACCGTAGGTGCCGAAATAGCGGCCGCCGTCCTGCTCATGGAGCAAGGGGACCGGGAAGCGGGTCAGGTCCACCTGCTCGCCGAGCCAGACGTTTTCCTGCACCGGCCCGCGCTCCAGCCGGCGCGGCGCGATCGGTTCCGCGCGCATCGCGGCGCGCAGCATGGCCACGATGTCCCGCGGCCCGCTGTGTTCCGGCAGGCCGAAATGCAGCGCCAGGCGCGAATGGGCGCGGGCCCTGTCGGCGCGCAGGCCGGCCGGCGCGCCCAGTACCCGCGCGCCGGGCAGGCTGTCGCGGATGTTGTGGAACAGCGGGGCGGGTGCGCGGCGTTCGTAGACCCGGCGGGTGATGGCGCCGATCTCCAGGTTGGCGTCGACCTCGGTGTGCACGTCCACCAGGTCACCCTGGCGACGCAGGTGGTCGACGAAGTGGCGGAAATCCAGGGCGCTGCGGTTCATCGGCTCGCCATTCCATATAAGTGCGTGTGCACGCATCCTATTGAATGGTTCCAGGCGAGGTCAAGAAGTGCTGCGCTCCGTTCCGGGGATTCGTCGGGCCGTCGTGGCACGCGGCAAACCCCGCAGTGGCCGCTCAACGCACCATATAGTCCATCTGCCATGGCCGCGGAATCACCAGTGCCAGCAACGCGAGAAGAGCCGCCAGCGCTGCGCTCGCCGCCATCGCCGCGAGGCCCAGTTGCTGTTCCAGCAGGGCGCCGAGCACCGCGCCGACGCACATACCGCTCCAAGGCACCAGTTGCACCCGCCAGCCGTTGCGCCGCTCGCCCAGCAGCCAGCGGCCGAGGCCGCGGCCGAAGCGGGAGAGGGCGCCGGTGACGTAGGTCAGGCCGATGGGCAGGCCGTTGACCTGCTCGACCACGGCGTTGAGCATGCCCATGGCGAGGATCGCGGCGACCAGCGCCGGCACGTTCCAGTCGAATGGCCAGACCGCCGACAACGCCAGCAGCATCGCGCAGCAGACCAGGATCGGCGCCGCCCGGCGCCCGCTGAAGCGCGCCAGTATCACTCCCAGCGCGTTGCCGACGACGAAACTGGCCAGGGCGACGCTCAGCCGCACCAGCCCGCCGAAGTCGCCCTCGCCCAGCGATACCGCCAGGCGCGTGGTGTTGCCGCTCATGAAGGAAACGAAGTCGCCGGTGGCGAGGAAACCGATGGCGTCGGTCATGCCTGCCAGTACCGACAGCCCGGCCACCAGGCCGAGCCCGACACGCCCGCGCGTCCGCCGCAAACGAAGGCGCCGCGCGCTGCTACCCACCATGCTGTCTGGAAGCATCCGGAGAAACCACCCGCAGGAAGAGAAGGTCCGCCCCAGTGCGGACTCCCGATCTTAAGGCTCTCCCCAGGGAAAAGGCCAGGGGCGAGGCGGAGCGTCTGGGGCCGAAGATCCTGGTCAATCGGCAATGACAGTGCGGGGCGGGGCCTCAGATATCGAATACCGGTACCTGGTTTCCACCCAGTACCTCGATCTTGTCGGTCCGGTAGACCACCATCGCCTTGCTGCAGGTCACCGTGGAACGACCCTCTTTGCTGGCATTGAGATACACCGTGCCCTTGCCGGCGTAGACCGCTCTCGCGTTGGCGGCGATGCGCAGCTCGAGGGCCGCCGCTTCTCCGTCCTCGTCCCCGGCGAAGTCGCACCCGTAGAGGGCGATGGCCAGTTCCTTGCCGAACAGTTCGAGAAGGGTCGCACCAAAGGCCTGGGGCTCGACGAACTGCTTGCCCTGGACACGCCGGGCCATGACGTCCGCGGTGCTCTCGCCGTGGGGGTTGCCCAGCCAGAGTTGGCCAGCCGTGCCGTGGGTGGCGATGAGGATCGTATCGATGAAGTACTGTTCGCCGCTCTCCGCGGCAACCTTGCCTAGATCCCGAACCAACTGGGCGTAGTTGGTATCTGCCTTGATCGCGAAGGCCGGCTTGTAGAGCTTGTTCCGCGCATAGGCGACGACCGCCTCCGCGAAGGCGCTGCCGGAGTCGCCTCTCCGGATCTCCTGCTGGAAGTCGTGGTAGATGACCAGGACCGCCCCTTTCCTGACCGGGCCGCTGAGCCCTCCCTTGACGATGTCGAGGGCGAAACGGAAATTGGCGCTGAGCACCTGGGACGCATGGGTAGGAAAGGTATCCGTATCGGTCAGCAGTTCTACTTCGGTACCGACCAGCACCTCCTTTCGTTCGTCGCCCTCCGCCCAGGGCGTGTCGTCCACATCCGTTCCGTAGATCCTTGCGTCCAGGTCGATCTCGACGAGCGTACTCACTGTGAAGGGCACCAGAAGCTCTTCCGGGCCGAGTCGATTCTTGACCACGGCGCCCTTGCCTTGCTTGGCGATTTTCGTGACTACGCCATGCCATGAGCGCATCCTGTTGCTCCTGTGGGAGTCCTGGTAGGAACGGCATCCGAGCATGCAGAACTATAGACGTGAAACGGCCAGCCCCGAGGAACTATCCGCCGATCGACCCTTCATCTGGCCCCGGCCTTGAGTGCCATTCCCGGCCGGACAGGATCGGTTGCTCTGGTCTCGCGGCGAGGGACAGGCGCTGCTCGGCGGAGCGGGTGGCGGTGAGGCAGGTCTTGTCTAGTCCTGAAATAGGTTTACACCTGCTCAGGTAGGCCGATAGGCCTCAAAACGCCCGATGCACCGCATCGGGCGTTTTGTTTTTCAGGGCCATGTGAGGCCGCTCTGTGTTGTAGATCTGCACGGCTTCAGCAACCATCTTCCTTGCCTGCTCCAGATTTTCAGGGCTACTCAGCAGCAGCTCTGTTTTGAGGATCCCGTAGATGCGCTCAGCTAGCGCGTTCTGGTAGCAGTCATATCCGTCAGTCATCGAGCACTGGACGCCATGCCGTGCATGCAGTGACTGATACAGCGCCGAGAAATATTGAATACCGCGATCCGAGTGGTGGACCAGTGACTGGCGACGCTGCCGTTTGCGTAAGGCCTGCCTAAAGGCTTGTGCAACTGACTTGGCATGCAGGCTTTCATGCACATGGTGGCCAACAATTTTTCTGGAATACGCATCCGTTACCAGGCTTAGGTACAGCGGGCCGCTACTGGCTGGCAGGTAAGTAATGTCCGCCGCCCAAACGTGCTCCGGTCCTGACGGGACAACCTGGTTCGGGCCTGACTTGGGTAGGTTCGGATGGCGGTAGAAGCGGTGAAAGCTTTGTGTTGTCTTGTGATACGCCCGCTTGGGCAACACCAGCAAACGGCGCTTTCCCAGGACCTGAAATAGTCGGTCTCGGCCAATTTGGAGCCGCCTATCAGGCTGGCAATGCAGCAGATAGTGCAGCTTTCGTGTGCCTAGTCGTGGCTGACGTATCCGGATTTGTTGAACAAATTCGACAACCCGATCTGCCTGGCGTGCTTTGCTATCAGCAACTCGATTGCGCTTGTAGTAAGCCTGTCGGCTCATGCCAAGAAACTGACAAGCCCTGGCAATGCTCAGTCCTGCGACTTGACCTTGCGAGAGGACTTGCCGGATCGCTTTTTTACGACCGATACACCGTAATCATTTTTCAGGACATCGACGACGGTCTCGAAGAACTGAGCCTTCTGGCTCATCAACTCAAGCTGCTGCTCAAGCTCTTTGATCCGCTGCTCTGGAGTGAGCGTTTTGGGGTCAGACATCGCGCAACTCCTCTCGGCCCGAATCGACGCCCTTTGGCTCCAATCCTGCCGACCATGCTTGCGCAACCATACCAGAACCGTCGACCGGCCCTGGATGCCATACCGCACCTGGGCCTGCTTGTAGGTCACCGGTCCTTGTCATCTGACGAAAACTCCATCTGGCGCGGGACACCATCGACCTACAAATCGTCCTGCCAGTCGGTGCTGGGTTTGAGGCTGCTCAGGAACTCTTCCAGGGCATAGTCTTCGCCGGGCGGCAACCGGGTCGTGAGCCGACTGGCGGGCGCCACCGGGTCGGCCGATGGCGGCGGACCGTCGCCGCTGGCGGTCTGCGGCAGCAGGTCGACGCCGAACGGGTCGTGAGCGGGCTTCTTCCCAGGCGTCGGCGAGCTGATGCCGATCAGGGTCGCCTGGTCCTTGCGCCGCAACGGCATCACCATGCTGCTGTCGCCGTTGAGGTAGCTGGCCATGGTCGCCAGGGCGATGCCAACGAAGGGCGAGGCCGCGCCGGTGTCGCCCAGGCGCTGGGTCAGGTCGTAGCTTTCCCGCGAGTCCAGCAAGTCCAGCGAACTCTGCGCGGCGCCCAGCGCCGGGGTGAGTTCGGCCAGCGGCGTGGCGTTCAAACCGCCGTCGTAGAACAGCCGGGCGGGCGCCGGCCTGAGCCCGGCACTGGCCGTCTTCCAGGCAGCGGCCAGTTGTGCGGTGAGAGCTTCGCGCTTGAGCCGTTCGCCGGTATCCGGGCGGGTCAGCGGCACACTCACCGGCCGATGCAGCCTGGCCAGCACCGGCAACGCATCCCACTGCTCCAGAGCCCGCTCGGTCCAGGGCTGGGGAATGAACGGCGTGGGGCGGAACTCCACCGGCGGCTTGCGCCAGCCCCAGCCACGGAACTCGGGGTCGATCCGGTTTTCGTTGACCTTGGTGTAGGGGGCGAACTGGCGTAGCCAGTCGACCCGCTCGGGGCGGCCGACGATCAGGGCGACCATTGCATCCGTAAGCGTTCCAGGTATCCGAGGGCCTGACACAGCGCCTAGTGACTTGAATGTTACATCTCTACTGGAAAGCGCCCCCGCCATACTGATGCCTTCATTCGCATACACCAACACTGCTGGCAAGTCAGGGTTGCGTTCGAATAAACTGAACAACGCCTCCAGTACTCCTTCAGGCGTATCGTTACAGATAATGCCATCCTGCAAATTGGCAATCCGATGCCAATGCAGTCCAGCCGGAACACGGAGATCATTGACTTTTACTGACAGGCTTTCCCGCGTCTCCTCCGGAGTGAAGCGTAGGTTAGGAGTGCTCGGATCCCAACCACGCACCACCGTCACCGTCGGTATCGGCCATTTCTCCAGGAAGTTTTTCAGCCCTAGTTCCAAGGCGTCCGCTTGGCGCTTTTCATACGCCATATCCTTGTCATCCGCAGACGTCGGATACTTCTTCGGGTCCATCGGCAGGATGCTGCCGACATGCAACGCCTCGGCCTGTGCGGCATTCTGCTCCTGCAAGGCCTTCCACACTTGCCCCTGGCGAAACACATCCAGGCTCATGCCTATGCTGAGCACGTCCAGGGTTTCCAGGCGCGGCGAAGTTGTCGGTGGGTGATAAGCATCAGCGGACATGGTGGCCTCCTTGGCCGGGGCGTAGGCGGTAACGGACGTGGCCGGACTGGCAAAGCAGCGCATCGAGGATAGCGGCGACTCGGCCGCCTGCCCCACAGGGCAGTTCAAAAGGACGCCAACGAGAGAGAAAGCTGAGAGCATCAAGCGCATTAGATTGTCCCCCCAAAGCGCACCGCCTGCTCGTGGTAACGATCTAGGATGGTTTGTGTCCCGACTAGGGAAGGCAGTCTATTTCCTACTACCACAGGGAACTCGCCACTCTTGCGGTAAGCTACGGTGGCGTCTATTAACTGGCTGTTTTTAGATTCTTCCGCACGGTACAAAGCACGCACCTCTTCATCCGGCAGATCAACAGACGCATCACCTTGACTAAATATTCCTTTGTCCGAAGCCTTCCAATCCAACCGCCAATCCGCCACCCGACACAGATACTGATAGAAAACCACATCATCCACGCTGTCCCCGGCCCCGATGGCCAGGTCATAGGCCAGTACCCGCCGGTTATGCTCCGGGTTGTTGGGTATGGCCGAGTGGAACGACAAGGGCTCCAGATGGCCCTCCGCCGTCTGCAGGCGCAGCCGGGCCTCGTAGGGAGTTTCCGCGCGGGTGACCAGAACCATGCCGGTGCCCAGTTCACGAGCGGAAAACACATGGGTCTGCTGGGCCAATTCCTTGCCTTCGTTCAACGCCCTCTCCACGCTGCGCGCGTCGCGTCCGTAGCGGTACGCCAGCGCGGCGTCCACCTGTTGCGCGACGGCGTGCCCGCTGTCCTTTTCCTTCCAGCCGCCGTTGCTTACGCCGATGGCGGCGTCGATCGGATCGAGGGTATCGCGCACCTGATAGACGCCGCTGGCGGAGTTCTCTCCCGGCGCCGTGACGGCTCCGTCGAAATCGAATCGCGCTTCCGTCGGCAACGGCAGACGCGGCGCGGTCAGCAGCACGCTGTCGCCCTGGTCGAAGTTCGCCCGGCCGAATCTGTCCTTGCCGCCCAGCCCGGTGTCTTCCCAGGTCTTCTCGCCGGCCAGCAGAAGAGGATAGACATGGGGAGGGGCGTGCCCGCCGATCTTTTCCTTCTCGCCATTGCGCTTGCGTACGGTGAAGATGCGCTGGTGAAAACCCTGCGGCAGCCCGGTCCTTCCCGGGAGCCCCTTGACCTGCTCAGCAATGCCGCGCCAGCCGATACCCTGGACGTTGGCAAGTCCCACCGTCTGGTCCTGGGGCGTGAAATACAGGTAGACACTGCCGCGATTGTCGCGCTCATCGAAGCTGAGCCGTTCCCCGTCGATGGTCGTCTGGCAGCCCTGGCCACCCACCCAGCCGGGGCCGCCTATCGCGCCGTAGCCTTGGCAGTTGCGCAACGCGACGCTGCTCAGCGCGGGGACCGGATGGCGTCGGCCGCAGATGAACTCGAGGATACCTTTGAGCGTGGCCAGCCGCGCCTCTCTGGTCTGCTGGCTGCTCCAGCCCTGGAGCTTCTCGTTGAGGGGTTCGAACAGGCCGTAGGGTGAGTTGAGCATGATCACCCCGTCCGCCGGCGCCACGCCGTCATCCTTGAGGAAGGCATGTGCCAGCAGGGTCAACAGGGTGCCCTGGCTGTGCCCGACGACATTGATGGTGTCGTCGGGGTAACGCTTGCGGATGATCTTGATCAACATGGCCAGGCGCATGGCCGCAAGGACCATGTACTTGCGCCCTGCCGCCGAAAACAGCGGATGGGTCATGGTGCCGCCGAACCAGTCCAGCGAGATGAAACCGAACAGCTTGCCGTTGAAACCCTGGCCCCACATGTCCGGCAGGTTGGTGGTGGCATTGACGAACTGCCCGCCTTCCTTGGTGCCGGACTTGTCCAGCCGGTTGCCGTTGCGGTCCAGCCATTCGCCGTGGGCCGCGGTCTTGTTGATGTATTGCTCTTCCTCGCGGAAGCCCCAGTAGAAAGGTACGACTACGCTGCGTACGGCGGCCCCGCCGGCGCCACTGGCGAACTTGCGCCGGTAGTAGACGACGTCGGGGTTCTCTGCCTTGCCTTCGTCGTCCGCCGGCAGGCTGTAGCCCGCCGGCGTCAGGTAGCCGGGATTGGCCTGCCCGCCGGGCAAGGTCGGCGGCATGTCCAGGCGTTCGTTGAGCCCCTGGCAGAGCCCTCGCTCGATCCGTTCGTAGCAACCCGCGAGATCGTTGACGCCATGCACCACGATGGTCACGCAAGGCTTGGGCGGAGGCGGCACCAGCTGCACGTCGCCGCCCTTGGGCAAGGTGATGGACTGGGCAGAGACGATCGTCCTCGACCGAACCCTATCGTTCATGGCTTCTCTCCTTGCCGCTCCTCGGCGTTGCGTCGTGCCAGGCAGGTCGCTTCGTCGAGCAGCATCCAGTTGCCAGGTTCGCCGACCAGGCAGAATTCGACGGCAATGCTGGAAACCGTTTGCCGGTGCCGACGGCTACGCTCGTTGAAATGAATGAATGCGTTGTAGCTCCCATCTGGCTGCAAGCGCTCCGGCCGGCGCAGGAGCACGCTGGAGCCGGGATAGTCGCCGAAGACCTCGATCTCCCCGGCACGCCACCCGGGCGGGAGCTCGATCCGCCACAGCGTTTCCTGGCAATGGCTGCCGACCCGCCGACATACCGAAACACGGGTGATCTCGACGTCGTTGGTTTCCGCCAGCAAGGGGCGTAGATCCAGTGTCACGCGCCCGGAGCCGGCGTGCACCGGGATCTGCGGTGGCAGTTTGGAAACGGCCAGGGCCTGGGCGCTTCCCAGGCCGAACAGGCAGGCAATGAGCAAGGTCTTGCATTTCATTGGTCAGTATCCCGTTGGGAAGTTTTTCAGTACGCCAGCGAACCTGCTGTTCGCAGAGGCTTCCCCGAACTCGTTCTTCTCGAGGAAATAATCTCGAACGATGTCTCCCTGCTGTTCGATGTTGTAGTCCTTCAACGTCTTTCCCGGCTCCAACCGGTAGGCGTACTGGTCGCCTAGGAGAAACTGCCTGGCTTGCTGGTAGGCCCCCACCAGAAGGACGTTGACGCCATGCTGGTGCTGCCAGACATGGGTCATTTCGTGAATGAACAGACCCTGGCGCTGCAGGCTCTCCAGGCTCCAGTCCGCCACGCCGCGCAACTCCTCGCCGAAGTAGATGTGGCCGTTCGGCGCCATCACGTAGTCCTTGCCCTGCCAGGGGACATAGTCCTCGTCGCGCAGGCGGACCGTGGAATAGTCGATGGAATCGCCGAATACGCCTTTCGCCAGGCTGATTTCCCCTTCGCTGAGAGCACGTCCGGCCTCGGCGTCGGGGCCACTCAGGAGCTTGCCGACTGCAACCGCCGCGCCAACCGCCGCTGCTATCCCGGCAACTGCGGAGGCGGGCGATTTCGTGTGTTTCATATCGACCTTGGCGATGTTCATCGCATCCTTCTGCAGCAGCTGGGTAGCGCCTTCGGCGTCGGTGACGCCCTCGATGACCTCGCCGTTGGCCATGGTGATGGTATAGGGCACGTTGGGCATGGCCGTCTGCCCGTCCAGTTGCTTGAGGACGAACCGCCGCTGCGTCTCGCCCACCTCGAACTGCGGCAGCTCGGCTTCCAGGCTGGCCGCGCCGACATGACTGTGCTTCGCCGCCTTGACCACGAAGTTGCCGGGCATGCCCAGCTCGATGTTGCCGCCCTTGAGGGTCAGGTAGGCGCCGCCGCACATCAGGGTGATGTGCTCCTTCGCGGTGACCAGCACGTGCTGCTGGCTGGCGCTGACCTCCACGCTCTGCTCGGCCTCCAGGCGGATGTCGTTCTTCTGCGCCTGCAGCAGCATCGGCCCCTGGTGGGTGATCTGGCGCAGCTCGCCGCCCTGGGCGAACAGGCCGATGTCGCTGCCGGCGTTGATCACCACCTTCTGCCCGGCGGTCACCTGCTGGTTCTGCCGGGCCACGCTGTCGACGTGCTCGCCGGCGGCCAGGGTCAGGCTCGCCGGCGTCGCCGCGGCGATCCCTGCCGGACCGCTCAAGGCGATCGCCGGCTTGCCTCCGTTGCTCTTGCCGGACTCGTCGTTGGCACCGTGGCCGAGGTCGCGCACGGCTTCCTGGAGGGTTTGCTGCGGCGCCGCGTCGTGCCCCACGCCCTGGTGTTCCCCGGCGTAGTCGCCCAGCTCGCGGGCCAGCTCCAGCGCCGCCTCCAGCACCTGCACCACGACGCCTCGGTCGAGATGGCCGGCGCCGGCCCTGAGCTGCTCCTCGGTGCTCAGCAGCAGCCCCTTGGCCGCACGCACCGCGCCATGTTCGTCGGTGCGCAGTTCGAAGCCCTCGCCGCGCGGCTTGCCGCCTTCGGGCCGGGGATGGGTCAGGTAGCCCAGGTGCAGCGCGCTGGCACCGTGGTCGCTCATCAGCGCCGCACTGATCTGCGCCGTGGTGTCGTCGATGCGCAGCTCGTTGGCCCGACTGCCCTTGTACTCCTTGCTCTTGATGGTGCTGAGGATCTTGTGGTCGGGCAGCGCGTAGGGCGGTCGGTTGGTCGCCCGGTAGGTGCGCCCGGTGACGATCGGCTGGTCGCAGTCGCCGTCCAGGTAATCGACGATCACCTCCTGGCCAATCCGCGGGATCGCCATGTGCCCCCAGTCGGCACCTGCCCAGTTCTGCGCGACCCGTATCCAGCAGGTACTGAATTCATCGTGACGTCCCTCGCGATCCCAGGGGAACTGGACTTTCACCCGTCCCCACTCGTCGCAATGGATCTCTTCCCCTGCCGGGCCGACTACCGTCGCGATCTGCGGACCATCGATACGCGGCCGAGGCAGCGGTGCGGGACGCCATTCGACGTCCTCGGGTACCAGTTCGGCGCGCAGGTCGTAGCTCACCCCCAGAGGGGCGTCGGCGGATTCTTCCTCCTGGCCGGCATACTGGGTGCCGCGATGGACCACCCGCACCGGCCGCCACCAGGCGTTGAAGTCGGCACGCGGATGACCTTCCAGGGCAAAGGCGTGGCCCGGGATCAGCCGCGGGTCGTCGCCGCTGACCGATGCCACCCGCGCATCGCGCCGGTGCCCTCTGAGGCGGCTTTCGCTGAAAGGCCGGCCCGCGCCGCTCCGCTTGTAGCGACCGGGGTAGTCGTAGCGCTCGTAGGACGAGTCCTGATGCTCGAGCGCCTCGCCAGCGAGATGATGCTCCTGGTCGTAGGTCGGGCGCTTGAAGCTGTAGTCCCGCTGGGTCTGTCGAGCCGTACGAACATTTTCGCTGTAGCGGAAAGAATGAAGCACCGGCTGCGGGTTGTCGCCCTCCGGCTGGGCGCTGAACAGCACCGGGCCGCCGGCGATACGCTCCTGGACGTAGAGCCGGTCGCTGCAGACCAGGGTGTGGCGGTGTTCGTCGAAGCGGAAGTAGTAGACCAGGCCTTCCTCGAAGGCCAGCCGGTCGTGCAGGTAGTGATCGCTGTCGCCGGCCTGCACGCAGTATTCGCGCGGCAGGTGCTCATGGTAGATGCGCTGTTCGTAGTCGAGCACCCGGTGCTCCTTGAGCAGCGCCTGGAGAATCTCCGGAACACTCTTCTCCTGGAAGATTCGCCAGTTGCAGCACAGCTCCAGGCGCGCCAACTGCGGTTCCAGCAGCAGTTCGTAGCGGGTCCGGCGAAAACCCGAGCTGCCCTGGGTGAAGTGGCTGACGATGCCATGGACGTAGCGGGCCGGACGGCCGTCCTGCCAGAGGGTGAAGGTGCCCGGCTGGTCGAGTACCTGCCTGAAATCGATGGCGTTCTTGTCGCTGGCCAGCTTCAGGTTCAGGCGGAAAGGCTCGCAGAGCGCTTCTTCCAGTTCGAACTCGACGACATCGAACGCGAGTTTCCCTTCGCCGACGACGAAGGTGAATTTCAGGTCCCTTTGACGCATGGATCGTTCCTTGTTCCTGGCGGGCGGTTCCTCCCCCATCCGTTGGAGAAGCGAGCCCCACGTTACTCTTGCTCAGCCGCTGCCGAAAGTCTTGGCTCGGTGTCTATTTCGCGAAGTAGCGGACATTTTCGGCTCGACGGAGAACCGGCCGTACAGGTGTACGACCGGTGTGCCTGTCAACTCACCCTGCCACCGGCGAGCGCCAGTCGTCGGAGCCGGAGGTGCCAGAGACTTCGTGGGTCCAGGTGATCTTGCGGTAGGTGAAGTGCACGTCTTCCAGGTGGGTGAAGTGGGCGTTGCCCGGGTCCTGGCAGTTGTGCATGTAGTCCTTGATGTCGACGATGATCGCGTCTTCCAGGACGGTGGTGTAGTAGTGCTCCTGGGTGCCGGCGGCGGAGGTGCGGTACCACTGGATCTCGACCTTGGTCAGGCGCTCGCCGGAGGTCAGGGCGGCCAGCAGCAGGGGCGAGGCCTTGTCGAAGACCTTGGTGATGACCACCGGCTTGTGCACGCGCTGGCCGGTCGGCTGGCCGGACTGCGGGTCGCGCGGGATGATCACTTCGTGGTTGAAGCCCTGGACCATCACCTGGTCCTCGTGGCCTTCCTGGTAGGTGTTGCCGACCGAATCCTCGGTGAAGGCGCCGGCGGTGATCAGGCCCTGCTTGGTGCCGGTGATGGACATGTAGGCGGGGGTTGCCATGGATACGTTCCTTGTCGTTGAAAGTGCCCAGGCGATATGCCGGGGGCATCGGTGCTAGACAAGAACCGTGCCACTAGTCTTGAAACTCTTTTCCATCAAGGCGTTATTGGGGGAAGCCAAAAATTCGCTGGCGATTCTCATGGGAAGAACACTGAAAATTGCGCAACTTTTTGCGCACCGCTTGCAAAAAGTTGCGCACTCTCTCGGAGCCCTTTGGGTATTTGCTCCCTAGCGTTCTATCCACAGCTTTATCCACCAAAAAGTTGCACAATGGCTTTTGGATTGTGAGGCTGAATGGTCGGAGTATTTTCTGCCCCTATCCAAACAACGCTTCAGCACGGGTAGTCTGATTGTCCAAACGTTCACCAAGCCCAGCCGGTACAAGCTCACCTTTCCACCGTATGCGTGACCTCTCCCTCAGCCGGTATTCCCCCAATGGGGGCGAACCGCCGTTCAAATGCGGGCGGCCGGCTTGAAGTCGGATAGTCTGACCTCAAAACCGGCAAATCGCCGGTTTTGGATCTCCTGCATTGCAGGCAAAGGCTCGCTGCGTTCAAGCGCAAATACGGGAATATCCCGCATTTGAAAACCCGGCTTGAAAAGTACGCAAAACGTCCTTTTGACTGCGGACGAAATTCGTCGTCAGTCGGTGTTTTGTGCGTCCGAATTTCGGACGCACAAAATCCCCCAGATTCGGGGTATTACGAGAGTCTCGTAAAACTCTCACTCCAGCCACCGGCTGAAGCCGCCACTACAAAATATTCGTAGTGAACATGCCCTGATTTTTCAGGAGATGATCGCGCGACCGTGGCCGCAATTTTGTGGAGATGGCGACCCCGCTGAGTTACGGCCTCGGGCATTAACGTTGGAGCAACGTTGGCTAACGGTGGACTAACGTTGATCGCGTTACCGGGAAGGGGGCGCATTTCAAGTGCGCCCCTTGGCGCGACCAGCGATGGCTCCGAACTGAGCCATGGGCTAACGCGGCGCTATCTCACAACCACCAATGGGGGAAGTGAGGAGAATCCCACCTTGCCTGACCAATCGCCAGGGGATCGAACTTACCGGGAGCGACGCAGGCCACCCGGTTGCCCTGCTGGAACTGACGACAGACATTTGAGCTGGCCGGCATAAAAAAGCCCCGCCTGAGCGATTCAGGACGGGGCTTTCCTTTAGGCTTACTGCACCCACCATGCACCCATGAGAGGTGGCTTGTGGCTAATGACTTTTGGTAAGTGCTTGATTTGTATGGCGCATCCGGCGGGATTCGAACCCACGACCCCTGCCTTCGGAGGGCAGTACTCTATCCAGCTGAGCTACGGATGCAGCGCCGCGGCTCGCGCGGCAGGCCGCAATCATACGCATCTCGTCGGCGGGAGTCCATTCCATGTGCGTACGTTCGTGATTTCGAACGAAAACGACCGTCCGTCGAGGATGTGCTCAGAAAAGCAGCAGAATTTTCCGACTTTCGTTGATTTTATCGAACGGGGTATTGCCCTTTGTCAGTGGTGGCCCTAGGATTCGTTTGAGATTTCAAACGCCCCCAAAGCCACAACAACAGGAGACCGGGGAATTGGCATCAGTTCAGCCGGCCGCGTGCCCCTGGAATGACCTCTTTCTGACCTGCCCGTCGCTCGTCCGGCCTTTCGCGCTGCCGGGCCGCCGTGGTGCCGGCGTGGCGTTTCGTCCGCGTTCCCTTTCCCGCACGAGCCTTTCGTATCCTCCCCGACGCCTGTCGGCGGTCGCGTTCGTCCGCGTCCGCCCGTTGCGCACGGTGGCCGGCCGGTAACGGCGACGCCGCTGGCACAGGGCGCAGGAAATGGAACACCGGGGCGCTGGCCCTTTCGAATAACCAGCAGGCAACACTTTCCGGTTACAACCGAACCAGACAACCAGGCACGCGGGGTAGTCGAGGTAGACCCGCTGCTCACGGCATTCCTCGAAGGAGACAGGTCATGCAACTCAAAGATGCCAAGCTGTTCCGTCAACAAGCCTACGTCGATGGCGCCTGGGTGGATGCCGACAACGGCCAGACCATCAAGGTGAACAACCCGGCCACCGGCGAGATCATCGGCAGCGTGCCGAAGATGGGCGCCGCCGAGACCCGCCGCGCCATCGAGGCTGCCGACAAGGCCCTGCCGGCCTGGCGTGCGCTGACCGCCAAGGAGCGCGCCAACAAGCTGCGCCGCTGGTTCGACCTGATGATCGAGAACCAGGACGACCTGGCCCGCCTGATGACCATCGAGCAGGGCAAGCCGCTGGCCGAGGCCAAGGGCGAGATCGCCTACGCCGCCTCCTTCCTCGAATGGTTCGGCGAAGAAGCCAAGCGCATCTACGGCGACACCATTCCCGGCCACCAGCCGGACAAGCGCATCATCGTGATCAAGCAGCCAATCGGCGTGACCGCGGCCATCACGCCGTGGAACTTCCCCTCGGCGATGATCACCCGCAAGGCGGGCCCGGCCCTGGCCGCCGGCTGCACCATGGTGCTCAAGCCTGCTTCGCAGACCCCGTATTCCGCGCTGGCCCTGGCCGAACTGGCAGAGCGCGCCGGCATTCCGAAGGGCGTGTTCAGCGTGGTCACCGGTAGCGCCGGCGAAGTCGGCGGCGAGCTGACCAGCAACCCGATCGTGCGCAAGCTGACCTTCACCGGTTCCACCGAAATCGGCCGCCAACTGATGGCCGAGTGCGCCCAGGACATCAAGAAGGTGTCCCTGGAGCTGGGCGGCAACGCGCCGTTCATCGTGTTCGACGACGCCGACCTGGACGCCGCCGTCGAGGGCGCGCTGATTTCCAAGTACCGCAATAACGGCCAGACCTGCGTCTGCGCCAACCGCCTGTACGTGCAGGACGGCGTGTACGACGCCTTCGTCGACAAGCTGAAGGCCGCCGTGGCCAAGCTGAACATCGGCAACGGCCTGGAAGCCGGCGTGACCACCGGTCCGCTGATCGACGCCAAGGCCGTGGCCAAGGTCGAGGAACACATCGCCGACGCGGTCTCCAAGGGCGCCAAGGTGGTTTCCGGCGGCAAGCCGCACGCCCTCGGCGGCACCTTCTTCGAGCCGACCATCCTGGTCGACGTGCCGAAGAACGCCCTGGTGTCCAAGGACGAGACCTTCGGCCCGCTGGCGCCGGTGTTCCGCTTCAAGGACGAGGCCGAGGTCATCGCCATGTCCAACGACACCGAGTTCGGCCTGGCGTCCTACTTCTACGCCCGCGACCTGGCCCGCGTGTTCCGCGTCGCCGAGCAACTGGAGTACGGCATGGTCGGCATCAACACCGGCCTGATCTCCAACGAAGTGGCGCCGTTCGGCGGCATCAAGGCCTCGGGCCTGGGCCGCGAAGGTTCCAAGTACGGGATCGAGGACTACCTCGAGATCAAGTACCTCTGCCTGGGCGGTATCTGAGCCCGGCGAGGAACGCATCCGGAGGGGCCGGACGGCAGGCAAGAGCTGCGCCGTCCGGTGTCGACGTTGCCGGTGGTGGCACCGGACGAACCGGGAGACGCGGTCGCCGATCGCGAAGCGGCTCCGAGCCCTGGCGGGCCTGCAAGTCCCGAGGCAGTCGATCATCGCATGCTGCCTTGGGGAGCTTCCTTCCCGCCTTCATCCTTTGACCCGGCCGACCCGATGAGCGGCCACTGAGGAAGCCATGAGCAAGACCAACGAATCCCTGCTGAAGCGTCGCCAGGCCGCGGTACCCCGCGGCGTGGGTCAGATCCACCCGGTCGTCGCCGAGCGCGCCGAGAACTCCACCGTCTGGGACGTGGAAGGCCGCGAGTACATCGACTTCGCCGGCGGCATCGCCGTGCTGAACACCGGCCACCTGCATCCGAAGGTGATCGCCGCGGTCCAGGAGCAACTGGGCAAGCTGTCCCACACCTGCTTCCAGGTGCTGGCCTACGAACCCTACATCGAGCTGGCCGAGGAAATCGCCAAGCGCGTGCCGGGCGACTTCCCGAAGAAGACCCTGCTGGTCACCTCCGGCTCCGAAGCCGTGGAGAACGCCGTCAAGATCGCCCGCGCCGCCACCGGCCGCGCTGGCGTGATCGCCTTCACCGGCGCGTACCACGGCCGCACCATGATGACCCTGGGCCTGACCGGCAAGGTGGTCCCGTACTCCGCCGGCATGGGCCTGATGCCGGGCGGCATCTTCCGCGCCCTGGCGCCCTGCGAGCTGCACGGCGTGAGCGAGGACGACTCCATCGCCAGCATCGAGCGCATCTTCAAGAACGATGCCCAGCCCCAGGACATCGCCGCGATCATCATCGAGCCGGTGCAGGGCGAGGGTGGCTTCTACGTCAACTCCAAGTCCTTCATGCAGCGCCTGCGCGCCCTGTGCGACCAGCACGGCATCCTGCTGATCGCCGACGAAGTGCAGACCGGCGCCGGCCGTACCGGCACCTTCTTCGCTACCGAGCAACTGGGCATCGTTCCTGACCTGACCACCTTCGCCAAGTCGGTCGGCGGCGGCTTCCCGATCTCCGGCGTGGCCGGCAAGGCCGAGATCATGGACGCCATCGCGCCCGGCGGCCTGGGCGGCACCTATGCCGGCAGCCCGATCGCCTGCGCCGCGGCACTGGCCGTGCTGAAGGTGTTCGAGGAAGAGAAGCTGCTGGAACGTTCGCAAGCCGTCGGCGAGCGCCTCAAGGCCGGCCTGCGCGAGATCCAGGCCAAGCACAAGGTGATCGGCGACGTTCGTGGCCTGGGTTCGATGGTGGCCATCGAGCTGTTCGAGGGCGGCGATACCCACAAGCCGGCCGCCGAGCTGGTCAGCAAGATCGTCGTCCGTGCGCGCGAGAAGGGCCTGATCCTGCTCTCCTGCGGCACCTACTACAACGTCATCCGCTTCCTCATGCCCGTCACCATCCCCGACGCGCAACTGGAGAAGGGCCTGGCCATCCTGGCCGAGTGCTTCGACGAACTCGCTTAAGCTTCACCGGCAAAGCGATACCCCCGAGGCCCGCGCGTCCGCGCGGGCCTTTCTTTCAGAGGCTTCACGGAAACGGAAGCCTCTTTTTTCTGCCAGGGTTTTCCGCGAAACGCCCGACGAACAGTTTTCGCCTGTTACCCTTGGGCGCCTGGCGCATACGAATCCTCCCGCATTCCTCCGGTCGTTCCGTTCGTGGCGATTAGGACAGGTCCTAGAGGCGCACCGTGTTCGTCCGTCATACCCTTGTGTGCCCGCGGGCCGTGTCGTGCCCGCCTGTCATGCCTGGTGCGTCCCGCTCGGTTCGCCAGGTTCGAAGAGGAACGCCATGAGTGCCGCGAAAAAGGCCCCCGTCATCCTGATTGCCGACCCGGACCCCTGGAGTCGCGACTTGCTTGGCCAACTGGTCCTCGGCGTGCGTTGCGATGCCCGGCTGGTCCTCTGCGGCGATGGCGGAGAAGCGCTGGCGCATTGCCGGCGCCGGCGCTTCGCGTTGATCCTGGCCGAGCTGAACCTGCCGCAGGTGGATGGCTTCGAGCTGCTGCGCGAAGCGCGCCTGCGCCGCTCGGTCGCCGAGCAGCCGTTCATCCTGATCAGCGACCGCGCCGACCAGGCCAGCGTGCGCGCCGCCGTGGCACTGGCGCCGACCGCCTACCTGGTGAAGCCGTTCCAGGCCGAGAACCTGATGCAACGCCTGCGAGGGTTGTTGCTGAAGGGCGACGAAGTGGTCGCCTGTCCGCTGCCGGAGCGGGACGCGGGCGAGAACCTGGAGGCTTTCCTCGAACGCGCGCGCGACTCCGCGGAGGGGGCGCCGTTGCTGGCCGACGTGCGTGCCGCCAGCGATCGTTGCCTGAGCGCCGAGGAGCATCCGCTGCGCGTGCTGGAGGATGAGTTCGGCCGCGATCCGCAGATCACCGCTGGCCTGATCGCCGCCGCCAACAGCGCCGCCCGGCACGTCGGTCCGGCCTGCCAGACCCTGGGCCAGGCCCTGCGGCGGCTGGGACTCGGGCACAGCCTGAACCTGGTGCTCGGTTTCAGCCTGCAGCGGGCCATCCAGCTCGGCGAGCCGCTACTGGCCGAGCGCGCCATGCACTTCTGGGATCTTTCGCAACGTTGCGCGGACATCGCTTGGGAACTGGCCGACGCCCTCGGCGCGGACGTCGAGCGCTGCTATACCGCAGGGCTGCTGCATCGCCTGGGCGACCTGGCGCTGCTGCGGACATTGCAGGATTGGTGCGATGGCGGCGGCGCGCTGGACGAGGCGCGCCTCGACGAGCTGCTGGGGCGTTTCGGCGCCAGCTTCGGCTCGGCCCTGCGGGCGCGTTGGCGGCTGCCGCTGGAGCTGCGCCGGCTGATCGCTGCGGCGTACCAGTTCGGTGGCGTGCTTTCCCGCGAAGAGCTGATCCTCAGCCTGGCGACCCAGGCCGCCAGCCTGCCCGAGGACGACGCGGAGCAACTGGCCGAGAGCAAGGCTGCCCGCATGCTCGGGCTGGACGGCGAACGACTGGCGAAACTGCTGCAGCCCTGAGCCGTCCTCGCCGGGCCTTTGTCCCATAGGGCGGATAACGCGGCGCGTCATGCGCCGCTGGGCATGGGCGCGGTTGCAATCGAGCCTCTTGCCGGGGAGATCGGCTCCTACGCACGCCGCCGAGTTGCCGGCCGTGGATGGGCGGGAGCGAGCCTAGCGCCGCAGCTCGGCGCGCAACAGGTCCAGCGCCGGGTCGATGTCGTCCCGTTCGATGCAGCCGAAGCCGAAGAGGAAGCCGGCCTGTGCCGGGGTTTCCGCGTAGAAGGGCGGCAGGGTGCCGACCTCCAGGCCTTGCTGGCGCAAATGACGGGCGATGCGCAGCACATCCAGCGGTTCGCGACAGCGCGCCGCGAGGTGGATCCCGGCCACCGCCGGCAGCGCTTCGAGCCAGGGGCTCAGGTCGCCGTGCAGGCGTTCCAGCAGGCGTCCGCGACGCTGGGCGTATTCGCGTTGCAGGCGGCGCGTATGGCGGGCGAAGTCGCCGCGCTGGATGAACAGCGCGAGGGCGCGTTGCTGCAAGGTCTCGCTGTGCCGGTCGACCAGCTTGCGCGCCGCCAGCACCGCTTCGCGCAGGCTTGCCGGCGGCAGCAGGTAGCCGAGGCGCAGCTCGGGGAAGAGGGTCTTGGAAAAGGTCCCGAGGTAGGCCACCTGGCCGTTCCGGTCGAGGCTGCGCAGCGACTCCAGCGAACGCCCGTCGAAGCGGTACTCGCTGTCGTAGTCGTCCTCGATGATCAGCGCCCGGTGGCGCTGCGCCCAGTCCAGCAACTGCAGGCGCCGCTCCAGGCTCATCGGCATGCCCAGCGGGAACTGGTGCGACGGGGTGACGTAGACCAGCTTGGCGTTGTCCGGCAGCAGGTCGACGCGCAGCCCCTCGGCGTCCACCGGCACTCCGCGCACCTCGGCGCCGGTGGCCAGCAGGCTGGCGCGGGCCGGCGGATAACCGGGTTCCTCGACCACCGCCAGGTCGCCGGGGTCGAGCATCACCCGGGCCAGCAGGTCGAGTCCCTGCTGGGCGCCCTGGGTGACCATCAGGGCGTTCCAGTCGCACTGCACGGCGCGGTTGATCGCCAGGTAGCGGGAGATCGCCAGGCGCAGCTCGGGGTCGCCTTCGGTTTCCTTGTAGAACGCCGGCGAGCGCTGTTGCAGGCGTAGCGCCTGGAGCACGCAGGTACGCCAGGTATCGAAGGGAAAGCGGCGCTTGTCGGTCGTGCCGCCGGCGAAGCTGTAGCGGAGCGGTGCTCGCTGGTCCATCAGACCGGACTGCGGTTCGATGCGTGCCCAGCGCGCGGCCGGCCGCAACGGACCGTCGGCGCGCTGCGGCGGCGCTTCCCCGGCGGGCCCGCGGGCGACGAAGGTGCCGCTGCCGACCCGGCCTTCGAGGAAGCCCTCGCTGGCGAGGCGCTCGTAGGCTTCGCTGACGGTCTTGCGCGACACTTCCAGGCGTTCGGCGAGGTAGCGCGTGGCTGGCAGGCGATCGCCGGTGGCCAGGCGACCATGGAGGATCGCGTCGCGCAGCTGGCGATAGAGCTGGCCGACCAGGTCGTGGCGGCCGTCGAGGATCAGTTGCAGTTCCATGGCGAAATTGGCTACCTGGTATTTCTGGTAATTGGCTCTTCGTGGAAGCCAAAGGCAGGCTTAGTGTTACCCCATGCCGCGCCGCTTTCCACTCTCGCGGCTGCCAATCAGCCAAGGAGATTCGCCATGACCATCCGCCTCGAATGGGCCAAAGCCTCCCCCGACGCCTATGCCGCCATGCTCGGCCTGGAAAAGGCCCTGGCCAAGGCCGGCCTGGAGCGCCCGTTGATCGAACTGGTCTACCTGCGCACTTCGCAGATCAACGGTTGCGCCTACTGCGTGAACATGCATGCCAACGACGCGCGCAAGGCCGGCGAGACCGAGCAGCGTCTGCAAGCGCTCTGCGTCTGGCAGGAAACCCCCTACTTCACCCCGCGCGAGCGCGCCGCCCTGGCCTGGACCGAGCAACTCGCCCGCCTCAGCCAGGGGGCGTTGCCGCACGGCCTGCTCGACGAACTGCGCGAGCACTTCGACGACAAGGAGATCGCCGAACTGACCCTGGCGGTCTCGGCCATCAACGCCTGGAACCGCTTCGGCGTCGGCATGGGCATGCAACCGGAATGAGGTGGACGGCGATGAAGGCCAATCGATCGATCGCCTGCCTGCTGCTCGCCGCGCTGCCGACGCTGGCCAGCGCCCATGCTGCGGAGAAGGTGGAAACCCTGCACGACCAGGCCCTGGCCGAGTTTCCCGGCCATCGTGGGTTGATGCTGACGGTGTCGTTCAAGCCCGGCCAGGTCTCCGCGCCCCATGTGCATCCCGGCTCGGTGTTCGTCTACGTGCTCGAAGGCACCGTGCAGACGCAACTGGAAGGCGGCCCGGTGGAGACCTACACGGTGGGCCAGAGCTGGTACGAGCCGGCGAACGTGCCGCACCTGCTGGCACGCAATCCCGATCCGATGAAGCCGGCCAAGTTGCTGGTCTGGGAGTTGCTCAAGGAGGGCGACCCGATC
Organism: Pseudomonas sp. TZ252; assembly: GCF_056110345.1. Taxonomy (NCBI): domain Bacteria; kingdom Pseudomonadati; phylum Pseudomonadota; class Gammaproteobacteria; order Pseudomonadales; family Pseudomonadaceae; genus Pseudomonas; species Pseudomonas sp. TZ252. Next base: position 2,789,799 of record NZ_CM148566.1, read on the forward strand.
CTCAAGCCACTGGAGCGCGGCGCCCACTGAGGCGTCGCTCGTTCGCCCGGAGGAGCGTCCGTCATGAGCGCCAGCCAGGTCATCCGTATTCGCGCGCGCAATGGTCAGTCGGAACGGCTTGGCCTGCGCCTGCAACAACTGGTCGAACCGGGGCTGGAGGCGCCGGGTTGCCTGGAGTACCAGGTGCGCAGGGACGCCCTCGAGCCGGATCTCTGGCTGGTGTGCAGCCAGTGGCGGGAAGCGCAGCAGATGTTCGACTACCTGGCCGGCGGCATCCAGCAGGTATTCGCCGAAGTGCTCTGGCGCTCCCTGGCGGCGAGCCTCGAAGTGCAGGATGACGCAGGCTAGAGCAAACCCAGCTCGGCGCAGACGATCAGTACCTGCTCGCGCAGCCAGAGGTTCGCCGGGTCCTGGTCGGCGGCGCGGCTCCATGACAGGTGCAGGGCGAACGGCGGCAGCCCGGGCGGTGCGAGGCAGGCGTGATGGCGGCCATCGTCGAGCAGTGCATGGATACGCCGTGGCAGCATCAGCACGAAGTCGCTGCCCGACAGCAGTTGTAGGGCGGCGACGTAGCTGTTGGCGCGCGCGGCGACCTCGCGGCTGCGGCCCTGGCGTCGCAGCCACGTGTCCACCAGGTTGGCGTTGCTGGCGTCGAGCGGGGTCGGGAAGACGAAGCGGCGCCTGCAGAACTCGTCCAGTTCCAGGCGCTCGTGGCGCGGCTGGGCACGATCCTGTACGCAGAGCAGCTCGTCGCTGAACAGGGCGAGCGCCTGTAGCTCCGGTGCCGGTCGGTGGTACTCGGGACCGAAGTCGAAGACCAGGTCGACCTGGCCGTCGAGCAATGCTTCGGTGGGCAGTTCGGGACCCAGGCGGCGGATGTCCAGGCCGATCCTCGGGCCGTTGGCGGCGAGCCGTCGCAGGAGTGCCGGAAGGATCAGCAGCTCGACGTATTCCGGCGCGCAGAGGGTAAAGGTCCGCGGCTCGCCACGCGGGTCGAAGCTACCCTGGGCGGCGTGACAGGCGTTGATGCGGGCGAGCATTTCCTCCACGTGGGGCAGCATGGCGCGACTCTTGTGGGTCGGCTGCATGCCGCCGCGGGTGGCGATGAACAGCTCGTCGTCGAAGGCCTGGCGCAGTTTCTTCAGGCAGTAGCTGACCGTCGACGGACTGAGGTTCAGGTGTTCGGCGACCTCGACGAGGTTCTGTCGTTGGTGGACCTGTAGGAAGACCAGCAGGTCCTGCATGTCGACCTTGCGCAGGCCGTTGGCGATCAGCATCGGGGCGTCCTGACGGCGTCGGGAGCGCCATCAGAACCCGTCCCTTTCCTCAGCGCAAGCTTTCGGCGCCGACGCCTTGCGGCTGTCGCTCGACGAACAGTGCCGCATAGCGCCGCGGGTCGAAGCGCAGGCCCAGCCCCAGTAGCAGCGCCGCCACCGTGGCCAGCCCGAGCCAGGCGCCGGTGAAGCTGCCGAGGCTGTCGCGCAGCAGCCCGGCGATCCATGGTGAGACCCCGGCGATCAGGTAGCCGGCGCCTTGTACCAGGGCAGCCAGTTGACCGGCGCGTTGCGGCGCGTCGAAGTGGTCGAGGCAGACGATCAAGCCCATGGGGAACAGCCCGCCGATGCCCAGTCCGAGACACAGCGCCCAGAGCAGCGGCAGGCTGGCCGGCGCCCAGGCGAGGCCGAGGAAGCCGGCCAGCATCAGCGCCGTTAGCCCGACCAGCACCGGGCGGCGATCCCGCGAGCGGCTGGCCAGGGCCGGCGCGAGCAACCCGGAGAGCACCTCCATGGCCGTCAGGAAACCGAGCAGCAGCCCGGATTCCTGGGCGCTCCAGCCCTGCTCCAGGTAATAGGGCGCGAGCCAGGCCAGCACGCAGGTGTAGCAGGCCGTGCCGAGGCCGAAGAACAGGACCAGCAGCCAGGTCCGCGGATAGCGCAGGAGGCTCCTGCCCGGCTGCGCGTCGGGCAGGCGCAGGCGGGTGCCGGGTTGCAGCCACCAGGCCAGCAGCGCGAGCGCGGCGAGCGCCGCCCAGGCACCGAGGCCGAGCCGCCAGCCGGCGTGCTCCGCCAGGGTCGGCGCGGCGCTGGCGGACAGCGCCGCGCCAGCCATGATGGCGGTGACGTAGAGCCCCGTGCAGAGCGGCGTGCGCGCGCCGAAACGGGCCTTGATCAGGGCCGGCATCAGCGCCTGGATCAGGGCGATGCCGAGACCGGCGAGCATGGCGCTGCCGAGCAGGTCGGGCAGGCCTCGGCTGCCCAGGCGCAGGGCGCTGGCGGCGCCGATCAGCAGCAGGGCGAGGGCCACCGAACGCCACTCGCCGACGCGGCGGGCGATGCCCAGGCCGAAGAACATGCCGAGGCCGAGGGTCAGCACCGGCAGGGCGGTCAGCAGCGAGACGTCGCCGAAGCTGAGCGCGATCTCGCCGCGCATGGCGTTCAGCAGTGGGCCGACGGCGGCCATGGAGGGCCGCAGGTTGAGGCCGACCAGGACGATGGCGGCCATCAGCCAGAGGGTGCGGCCGGGTGGGTTGGCAGTGGGCATGGCGATCTCCTTTCGGGAGCACCATTGCGCCTGCGCCAGGGCGTGGCGGCAAATCAAAATCCGCAGGGCGGATTCGAAAAAATGCGCTGGCCAGGGAGTCGGGGCGGACGCTGGCGCAACGTTGCGAGTCGCGAGGTTATCCGCCCCGTGCGGCGCGTGGCCTCACTCCGCACTCAAGCGCATCAGGCTTTCGCTCAGGGCCCGCGCGTGGCGGTCGACGATGATCGGCGCCCAGGGCCTGCCGGAAGCGCTGACCAGCGCGCTGCTCTTGCTGTTCAGGTCGCGCAGGGCCTGGCTCAGGTACTCCCAGCGGTTTTCCAGTTTCTTCAGTCCCGCCGGGTTGGCGCTTTGCGCCACCAGCAGGGCGATGCGCCGGTCGATCAGCGGGACCAGCACGCTCTCGTCCTGGCCGAGATAGTCCCGGGGCTGCTCGCGGGCAATCTCCAGCCCGCCCAGGTAGGCGCGCGCCAGGTATTGCAGGGACAGGTACTCGACCCGCACCGGCAACTGCCAGAGCGGCAGGGGCTGGTCTGGCGGGGGCGGCGGCACCTGGCGTTCCACCAGGTTGAGGAAGTCACGCAGGGCGCGGCTCAGTTGCTGCGGGTAGCGCCAGGGCAGGTCCTCTTCGCGGGGGCCGTAGGCCGCGCCTTCACGGATGCGCGCCACCAGCGTCTTTTCGCCTTGCCGCAGGAGCACCCCCTCGGGGGCGGCGGCGAGCGCCCGATCGAGGCTGGCGAGGTCCTTCTCCAGTTGCGCCGCGTGCTGTTCCTGGAAACCCTCGCCGCGCAGCAACAACAGGCTGCCCACCGCGCGACAGGCCTGGACCTGCAGTTGTTGCAGGGCGCGTTGCTGGTCGTCGAGGGTAGCGCGCGCCGGCAGCGCCAGCAGCAGGCAGTAAAGACAGAGGACAGCGGGAAGCGCGGGACGGAGCATGGGGAGATCCTGTTGTTGTCGTTATGGATATCCGCACCGAGGGCAGGTGCCCTGCACACGGTAGCCGGCCATGGCGCGCCTGCAAGCGTTCGAAAGTGTGATTCGCGCTCAGCCGTGGGTGGCCGCGCGCAGGCCGGCGAGGTCGAGAATCTCGATGCCGCCGTAGCTGAGCTGGAGGATGCCCTGGGCTTCGAGGTCCTTGAGGATCTGGTTGGTGGTCTGCCGCGACAGCGACAGCATCAATGCCAGCTGTTCCTGCGGCAGGTGCAGGACCTGCCGGCTGCGGCTGTTGTCGTAGCCCTCGGCGAGCATCAGCAGGCGCCGCGCCAGGCGTTGCGCGGCCGGCAGCAGGGCCATCTCTTCCAGGGCGATGAATGCCAGGCGCAGCTTGTGGCTCATCAGCAGGGCCATGTCGCGCCAGTAATGCGGCTCGCGGCGAAGCTGTTCGAGCAGCGCCGCCTGCGGTACCTGGAGTAGCTGGGTGTGGCCTTCGGCGTAGGCGTCGTGGGTGCGCGCCTGGCCGTCGAACAGGGCGATCTCGCCGAACCAGTGCGGCGCTTCCACCAGGATCAGCAGCGCCTCCTTGCCGTTCTCGCTGACCGCGCTGATACGGATCGCGCCCTCGACCACGCAGTACAGTCCGCAGGGCGCGTCGCCGCGGGCGAACAGGCGCTGGCCCGGCGGCAACTGGCGCGGTTGGGCGAGTGCCAGCAGGTGCGTCTGCAAGGCCTCCGGCAAACCCTGGAACCAGCGGCCGGCCTGGAGTTGCGAACGGTAGTCGGTACGCTCGTTCATGTTTGTCGTCTAGCTGACAGAGTGGAAAACCGGGGCGGCGCGATGATGCGAGAACCCTGGCGTGAGACCACAACAATGAAAACCCTAGTCGATCACCTTGCGCAATACGCCGCCTACCACCGCGACCGGCGCAACATCTTCAGCCATTTCATCGGCATTCCGATGATCGTCCTCTCCATCGCCGTGTTGCTGGCGCGGCCGGCGCTGGGGTTCGGCCTGTCTCCGGCGCTGCTGCTGGCGCTCGCCGCGGCGCTGTTCTACCTGCGCCTGGACCTGCGCTTCGGCGTGGCCATGACGGCGCTGCTGGCGCTGACGGTGTGGGGCGCTGCGCAATTGGCGGCGGGGACTACCGCGGCCTGGCTGGGCTGGGGCGTCGGCCTGTTCGTGGTCGGCTGGATCATCCAGTTCGTCGGTCATTACTACGAAGGGCGCAAGCCGGCCTTCGTCGACGATCTCAGCGGGTTGATCGTCGGTCCGCTCTTCGTGCTGGCGGAACTGGCCTTTCTGCTGGGGCTGCGCGGCGACGTGCAGCGCGAGGTCGAGGAGCGCGCCGGCCCGACCTGCATTCGCGAGCACAAGCGGGCGGCGTGAGGCGGTCTCCCGCGAGCGCGGGAGACCGGGGTGGGAGCGTTACTTGCGATCCGCAGCGATGCGCTGGCGGATGTGATCGGCGCGGGCCTGGGAGCCCGGGTGCGAATCGAACATGCTGCTGTCGCCGCCGCCCAGCTTGGCCAGCTTCTCGAAGGCGGTGACCAGGCCCTGGGTGTTCACTCCGCGCTTCTTCAGCAACTCGTAGGAGAAATCGTCGGCGTCGGATTCCTGGGACTGGGAGAACTGCGCGTTGACCAGCGATTCGGTGAGTTCGCCCAGCTGGGAGCCGGACAGGGCGGCCAGCGCGCCGCTCTTCGAGGCGCCGGCGGCGCCGCGCACCGCGGCGGCCGCGTAGGCGGTCTGGGCGGCCTTGCGGGTGTGGCCGAGGGCGACGTGGCCCATCTCGTGGCCGAGTACGCCTTCGATCTCGTTGTCGCTCATCAGCTCCATCAGCCCGCTGTAGACGCGGATGCAGCCGTTGGCCATGGCCCAGGCGTTGACCTCCTCGGTGAGGTAGACCTTGTAGTTCACCGGCACGCCGTCGATCTGGTCGCCCAGGGCCTTGGCGATCTTGTCCAGGCGCTGGCCGTACTTGCTGTTGGCCGGGGCGATGCGGTTTTGCTGGTCGGACTCGGCGCAGGCCTGGTCGGCGACCTGGCGGACCTCGGCGTCGCTCAGGGTTGCAGCCTTCACCGCCATCATGCCGTGCTGCATGAGGTCCCCCTGGGGCAGGTTCTGGCAGCCGGCCAGGGTGGCGCAGGCGAGGGCCAGGGCGGAAAGGGAAAGACGGGTCTTCATCGTGTGCTCCTTGCGATAGGTGGCGTTCCGTGCCGGACGGGCGTGTTCCGCCCGGTGCCGCGCGCCCGGTGGGGGTCGCGCGGCGGCGGATGATAGCGACTTGTGCCGTTCGTCGGAAGTCCCGCGAAGGCCGCAGGCCCGCCCTGGCGGGTGCGCAATGCGTCCCTGGCGTCAGTGGAAACCGCGCCAGGCGAGGTCGGCGCCGAGCAGCAGGAGACCGACGAAGAAGCAGCGCCTGAACAGCGTCGCGCTGATCCGCTGGCGCAGCCACTGGCCGAGGAGCATCCCGCCCAGCGCCGGGACCAGGGTCAGCAGCGAGGCGCCGAGCATCTGCGGTTCGAGCAGGTCGCCGTGCACGCCGAGAGTGACCGCCAGGGCCAGGGTCGAGGCGCTGAACGACAGGCCGAGGGCCTGGACCAGTTCGTCGCGCTGCAATCCTAGGGCTCCCAGATAGGGCACCGCGGGAATCACGAAAACCCCGGTGACCGCGGTCAGCGCGCCGGTCGCCAGCCCGACCAGCGGGCCGGCCCAGGGCTCGTGGCGCGCCGGCAGGTGCAGCGGGATCGCGGCCAGGCCGAGCAGCGCGTAGGCCGCCAGGGCCAGGCCGAGCACGCCGGTGGCCTGCCTTGGGGCGTCGCCGCCGAGCCATGCGCCGACCAGCAGGGTGCCCACGATCACCCCGAGCAGCAGGCCGGCCAGGCGCTTCATCAAGCCGAGGAAGCGCGGGCCGCAGGCGAGCTGCCAGAGGTTGGTCACCATCGACGGTACGATCAGCAGCGCCGCCGCCTGCATCGGCGGCATGGCCAGGCCGAGCAGGCCCACCGAGACCGTCGGCAGGCCCAGGCCGACCACGCCCTTGACGAAGCCCGCGAGAAGGAAGGTGAGGGCGATCAGTGGGATCAGGGCGTGGAGGTCGACGGACATGCGGGTTCTTCCTTGTCTCGGGCTGGCGCGAACGGGCGATGGCGGCCAGTATCTCTCGTCGTCGACAGGCAATGTTTCACCCGGAGGTGAAGCATGCAATTCAATCCCGGCTTCAGTTCGCTGGCGGCGCTGCTCGCCGATCCCGGCCGCGCGCAGATGATCTGGGCACTGATGGATGGCAGCGCCCGCCCGGCCAGCGAGCTGGCGCTGCTGGCGGGCGTCTCGCCGTCCTCCGCCAGCGGCCACCTGGGACGGCTGGTCGAGGGCGGCGTGCTGAGCCTGGAGGCGCGCGGGCGCAATCGCTTCTATCGCCTGGCCGGGCCGGAAGTGGGACAGGCGGTGGAAGCGCTGGTCAGCGCCTCCCTGGCCCTGCAGCCGCAGCGGCGCAGCCTGCCGCCGAGCCACGGCACGCCGTCGGCGTTGCGCGAGGCGCGGACCTGCTACGACCACCTGGCCGGCGAACTCGCGGTCGGTGTGTTCGCACGGATGCTGGATGCCGGCTGGATCGAGCAGGAGGGCAGGACGCTGCGCCTGAGCGCGACCGGCGAGGCCGGGCTGGCCAGGTTGGGAATCGACCTGGCGGAGGTCCGCCGCCGCCGTCGGCAGTTCGCCTGCGCCTGCCCCGACTGGAGCGAACGCAAGCCGCACCTCGGCGGCGCGCTGGGGGCGGCGTTGCTGGAGGCCTGTCTGCGCCAGGGCTGGTTGCGGCCGCAGGACGGCTCGCGGGCGTTGCAGGTGTCGTCGAAGGGCCGCGCGGGACTGCGCGGCCTGGCGGAGCGCACGGCGGGCTGAACCCGCCGCGGGATCAGAGATTGGCCACCGGCTGGAAGGCCTTCGGCTTGAAGTAGAGGGTCTCGCCGCGGGCCAGGCCGGCCAGGCTGTCGTGGTCCTTCACCACTTCGGCTTCGATCAGTTCGTCCTGGCCGTCGACCTTCAGCGTTACCCGGGTGATCGCCCCCAGCGGACGGATGTCGCGGACCTCGGCGGCGCGGTGCTCGGCCACCGCGGAACGCGACAGCGACACTTCGTGGGGGCGGAACAGCAGGTGCTGATCGTTGCCCAGTTGCAGGCGGTTGGAGTCGCCGAGGAAGTGGTAGACGAAATCGCTGGCCGGGTTCTCGTAGACCTCGCCGGGCGAGCCGATCTGCTCGATCACGCCCTTGTTCATCACCACGATGCGGTCGGCCACTTCCATCGCTTCTTCCTGGTCGTGGGTGACGAACACCGAGGTCAGGTTGATCTCCTCGTGCAGGCGCGCCAGCCAGCGGCGCAGCTCCTTGCGTACCTTGGCGTCGAGGGCGCCGAAGGGTTCGTCGAGGAGCAGGATCTTCGGCTCCACCGCCAGCGCGCGGGCCAGGGCGATACGCTGCCGCTGGCCACCGGAGAGTTGCTCGGGATAGCGGTCGGCGAGCCAGTCGAGCTGCACCATGTTGAGCAGCTCGTGGACCTTGGCCTTGATCGCGGATTCGCCCGGCCGCTCGCCCTTGGGCTTCATGCGCAGGCCGAAGGCGACGTTGTCGAACACCGTCATGTGGCGGAACAGCGCGTAGTGCTGGAAGACGAAGCCGACGTTGCGGTCGCGCACGTCGTGCTGCGAGACGTCCTCGCCATGGAACACGATGTTGCCGGCGTCCGGGGTTTCCAGCCCGGCGATGATCCGCAGCAGGGTGGTCTTGCCGCACCCGGAGGGGCCGAGCAGGGCCACCAGCTCGCCGCTCTGGATGTCCAGGTTGATGTTGTCCAGGGCCTTGAAGGCGTTGAAGTTCTTGCTGACGTTACGGATTTCGATACTCATGGTTCATTCCTCGTCAGCATTGCTTTTCAGTCGGGACATGCGGGATTCGCTCCACTGCTTGAGCAGAAGGATGACCAGCGCCATCAGCAGCAACAGGCTGGCGACGCTGAAGGCGGCGACATGGTTGTATTCGTTGTAGAGGATCTCGACGTGCAGCGGCAGGGTGTTGGTGACACCGCGGATATGCCCGGAAACCACCGACACCGCGCCGAACTCGCCCATCGCCCGCGCGGTGCAGAGCACCACGCCGTAGATCAGGCCCCACTTGATGTTCGGCAGGGTCACGTGCCAGAACATCTGCCAGCCGTTGGCGCCGAGCAGGCGGGCGGCTTCCTCCTCCTGGGTGCCCTGCTCCTGCATCAGCGGGATCAGTTCGCGGGCGACGAAGGGCACGGTGACGAAGAGGGTCGCCAGGACGATTCCGGGCACCGCGAAGACGATCTGGATGTCGTGGTCGCTCAGCCATTCGCCGAAGTAGCCCTGGGCGCCGAACAACAGCACGTAGATCAGGCCGGCGATCACCGGCGAGACCGAGAACGGCAGGTCGATCAGGGTCACCAGGATGCTCTTGCCGCGAAACTCGAACTTGCTCACGCACCAGGCGGCGGCGACACCGAACAGCAGGTTGAGCGGCACCGAGATGGCCACCGCGATCAGGGTCAGCTTCAGCGCGGCCAGCGCGTCGGGTTCGAGGATCGCCTCGAAGAAGGTGCCGAAACCCTGCTTCAGCGCCTCGCTCAGGACCACGTAGAGCGGCAGCAGGAGGAACAGGGCGAAGACCAGCCAGGCCAGGACGATCAGGGCCAGGCGGCCGCCGGCGTTGCCGCGGCGGGAGGCGCTGGCGGTGGCAGCGGAAATGCTTGCACTGGACATGGCGCCCTCCTTACGGGGTTTCGATGCGACGCTGCAGCAGGTTGATCAGCAGCAGCAGGATGAAGGACACCACCAGCATCAGCACGCCGATGGCGGTGGCGCCGGTGTAGTCGTACTGGTCCAGCTTGACCATGATCAGCAGCGGCAGGATCTCGGTCTTCATCGGCATGTTGCCGGCGATGAAGATCACCGAGCCGTATTCGCCGACGCCCCGGGCGAAGGCCAGGGCGAAACCGGTCAGCCAGGCCGGCAGCAGCGCCGGCACGAGGATGTGGCGGAACACCTGCAGCGGCCTGGCGCCGAGGCAGGCGGCGGCTTCCTCGACTTCCTTGGGAATGTCGGCGAGCACCGGCTGCACCGTGCGGACCACGAACGGCAGGGTCACGAAAGTCAGCGCCAGGGTGATCCCCAGGGGGGTATAGGCGATCTTGAAGCCGAGGTCGCTGGCGAACTGGCCGACCAGGCCGGCCGGCGCATAGAGCGCGGTGAGGGCGATACCGGCGACGGCGGTGGGCAGGGCGAAGGGCAGGTCGATCATGGCATCGATGATCTTCCGTCCGGGGAATTCGTAGCGCACCAGGACCCAGGCCAGCAGCGTGCCGATCAAGCCGTTGAGCACGGCGGCGGCGAGCGCGGTGCCGAAGCTCAGCTTGAGCGCGGCGAGCACCCGCGGCGCGCTGATGATGGCCCAGAATTGCTCCCAGCTGAGCTGGGTGGTCTTGAGGAACATGGCCCCCAGCGGGATCAGGACCAGCAGGCTGAGGTACACCAGGGTGTATCCCAGGGTCAGCCCGAAGCCGGGTATGACCGGGGAAATGCGTCGTGACATGTTCTGTCCTTACTCTGCGTTGGAACGCTTGGTGGCTCTCCCGGTGCCGGTTCCTTCCGGCAGTGGGCCCGGTACGGGACCGGGCCTGCTAGCCCCCTCGCCCGTCCGGGAGAGGGTCTGGGAGAGGGGCCGTGGTTCGGGCGACGGGTCTGCCGTCGCGATCATTGCGCCTGGTAGATCTGGTCGAAGATGCCCCCGTCGTTGAAGAACTTCGGCTGGGCCGTCTTCCAGCCGCCGAAATCGGAGTCGACGGTGACCAGGTTCAGTTTCGGGAACTGCGTGGCGAACTCGGCGGCGACCTTCTGGTTGCGCGGCCGGTAGAAGTTCTGCGCGGCGATGCGCTGGCCTTCCTCGCTGTACAGGTATTGCAGGTAGGCCTCGGCGACCTTGCGGGTGCCTTTCTTCTCGACCACCTTGTCGACCACCGCGACCGGCGGTTCGGCAAGGATGGAGATGGAGGGTACGACGATCTCGAAGTTTTCCCCGCCCTGTTCCTTCTTCGCCAGGAACGCCTCGTTCTCCCAGGCCAGCAGCACGTCGCCGATCTGGTTGTTGACGAAGGTGATGGTCGAGCCGCGGGCGCCGGTGTCAAGTACCGGTACGTGCTTGTACAGCGCCTGCACGTAGTCCTTGGCCTTCTCGTCGCTGCCGTACTGCTTCTTCGCCCAGGCCCAGGCGGCGAGGAAGTTCCAGCGCGCGCCGCCGGAGGTCTTCGGGTTCGGCGTGATGACTTCCACGCCTTCCTTGGTCAGGTCGCCCCAGTCCTTGATTCCCTTGGGGTTGCCCTTGCGCACCAGGAACACGATGGTCGAGGTGTAGGGGGTGCTGTTGTCCGGCAGGCGTGCCTGCCAGTCGGCCGGCAGCAGCTTGCCGAGCTTGTGCAGTTCGTCGATGTCGCCGGCCAGGGCCAGGGTCACCACGTCGGCCTTGAGCCCGTCGATCACCGCGCGGGCCTGCTTGCCGGAGCCGCCGTGGGACTGCTGGACGGTCAGGTCCTCGCCGCCCTGGGCCTTCCAGTGCTTGATGAAGGCCGCGTTGTAGGCCTGGTACAGCTCGCGGGTCGGGTCGTAGGAAACGTTCAGCAGTTGCGTGGCTGCGGCAACCGGGCCGGAGACCAGGGCGCTGGCGAGTGCGGCCAGGGCGAAACGACGAAGGGACATGTGCAGCTCCTAGGTGTGTGCTGTTTCGATTGTTCTAATGGGGTGTTGGCGGAACGACGGGAACACGGGGCGTCAGGCGCGCATTCGCGGCCGACAGCTGCAGTACCGGTGCGGATGGGGTATCGAACGGATGTTCATGGCGAGACGCCTCCGGTGGTCCAGTCGGGTCGTGTGCTTCAGGCCTGCTTGACGGCCGGTTGCTGCAGACGGAATTTTTCCTTGCGCTCGATCTGCACCACCTGGCCGTTGTGCACGGTGATCTCGACGGCGCCGAAGCGCAGGCCGCGCAGGGCACTCTGGATTTCACGCAGGATGGTGGCTTCGTCCTGGCCATCCAGGCTTCTGAGGGTTGCGCTCATGGGTCTCTGCTCCTGTGGCTCGAGGTGCCGCGTTGCTCGACGAAGTGGAGGCGGCGTGAGGCGCATAGTAAGCAGTGGGCAATATTCTTAAAAATATTGTTTAAGAATCTTTATAGGTAAAGTGGTTATAAGACGGCGAAGCGGCCCGGCTTCGCCGCCAGGCTCAGTCTTCCGGCAGCGCCACGGGCGGCAGGTCGAAGCGCAGCGCTTCCGCCGGTTGCGGCCGTCCGTACCAGTAGCCTTGGCCGAAGTCGCAGCCATGTTCGCGCAGGAACAGCGCCTGGTCCTGATGCTCGATGCCCTCGGCAACCACCCGCAGCCCCATGCTTTGCGCCAGGGCAACGATCGCCCGGGCGATCGCGGCGTCGTCCACCGCGCCGGGCAGGCCGGCGACGAAGCCCTGGTCGATCTTCAGCTTGTGCACCGGCAGCCGCTTGAGGCGCATCAGCGAGGAATAGCCGGTGCCGAAGTCGTCGATGGCCAGGTTCACGCCGAGGATACGCAGGCGGCAGAGCAGGTTGAGGGACTGCTCGAAGTCCTCCATCACCGCGCTTTCGGTGACTTCCAGCTCCAGGTAGCGGGGCTCCAGTCCGGACTCTTCCAGGGCATTGGCGATCCTTTCCTCCAGGCCGCCGCGGTTGAACAGCCGGCTGGAGACGTTGACCGCGACGAACTCCAGCTCGACGCCGCGCTGTTGCCACTCGCGCATCTGCCGGCAGGCACGCTTGAGCACCCAGTTGTCCAGCGCGGCGATCAGCCCGCATTCCTCCGCCACCGGGACGAACTCGCCTGGCGGCACCAGGCCGCGCTCGGGATGCTGCCAGCGCACCAGCGACTCGACGCCGACGATCCGCCCGCTGGCCAGGTCGTGCACCGGCTGGTAGTGGACGCGCAGTTCGTCGTGATCCAGCGCATGGCGCAGGGCCGATTCCACCTGGACATGGGCGCGGGCCCGGGCGGTCAGCACGCGGGTGTAGAAGGCGTAGGCGTTACGCCCGCTGTCCTTGGCCTGGAACAGCGCGGCGTCGGCGTGTTGCATCAGGTGGTCGACGTCGCTGGCGTCTTCCGGGTAGAGGCTGACACCGAGGCTTGCGCTGATATAGATCGGCTGGCAGTGGATGTCGAACGGCGCGTTGAAACCGTCGAGGATGCGCTGCGAGAGGCGCGCGACGGCTTCCGGGTCGTCGTTCTCGACGAGGATGGCGAATTCGTCGCCGCCCAGTCGCGACAGCAGGCAGCGCTCGTCGAGCTGGTGTTGCAGGCGCTTGCTGACCTCCTTGAGGAGCATGTCGCCAGTTGTATGGCCGAGGCTGTCGTTGATGTGCTTGAAGTGGTCGAGGTCGATCAGCAGCAGGGCCCCGGCCACCGTCCGGTCCTTGCCGTTCTCCAGCGCCTGCTCGATGCGCTCGCGCAGCAGCACGCGGTTGGGCAGGCCGGTCAGCGAGTCGTGGTGGGCGAGGAAGTCCAGCTCGTTCTCCGAGCGCTTGATGCTGCTCAGGTCGGAGAACACCCCGACGTAGTGGGTCAGCTGGCCCTGGTCGTTGCGCACCACGCGGATGTGCAGCCACTGCGGGTAGATCTCGCCGCTCTTGCGCCGGTTCCAGATTTCTCCGCTCCAGACGTCCTGCTCGCGCAGGGCCAGCCACAGGCGCTGGTAGAACGCCTGGTCCTGGCGGCCGGAGCGGAGGATCGCCGGGGTCTTGCCGAGCACGTCTTCGGAGCGGTAGCCGGTGATGCGCTCGAAGGAAGGGTTGACGTGCACGATCACCGCCTGGGCATCGGTGACCAGAACGCCCTCGCGGGTGCTGTCGAATACCGCCGCGGCCTGGCGCAGGTGGTCTTCCTTGAGCCGCTGCAGGGTGATGTCGCGGGCCACGCCAGTGTAGTGCAGCGGCTTGCCCAGGGCGTCGCGGAGGACCCGGCCGCGCGAGTGGATCCAGCGGTAGTCGCCGTCCTTGTGGCGCAGGCGGTAGATGTGGTCGAGATTGTCGGTCAGGCCCTGCAGGTGGTTGCGGTGGGCCTCCAGCACGGTGGCGTACTCTTCGGGGTGCAGGCGCTTCTTCCAGGTCTCGATGGGGTCGCCGAGTTCCTCCGGAGCGAGGCCGATCAGCGCGGCGTAGCCCGGCGAGACGAACATCCGGTCGGTCACCAGGTCCCAGTCCCAGAGTCCGTCGCGCACCGCTTCCAGGGCGCGGTTCAGGCGCTGCTCGCTGCCGTGCAGTTCGTCGTAGGCCTGGGCCTTGCGGCGGAACTGGCGTACCAGGTAGAGGTACAGGAGCAGGCCGGTTGCGGCGAAGAAGAACAGCCGCTTGGCGGTCATCCAGAACACCAGTTGGTCGTGGTCCTGGACCTGGTTTTGTAACAAATGATCGCTCAGGAACGCCCAGGCGATGGCGATTGCGAGATAAGCCAGGCTCAGGCGAAGGGCACTCAGGCGGGGGCTCATGGGATTTTCAGTGGGCAATTATTGGCCGGGCAGTATAAATGATGGCCATCCGGCCCTGTTCATATCTAAAAGAACGGATGGTAATCCCCAGCCGCTTGGTGATAATGCCCCCAGGTTTTGTCAGACAAGGCCCTCATCACTCCCAAGTCCCCCCGAGGTTCAGTACCGCCTATGTGGTTCAACGGTTTTCTCGACCTGTCGCCGTGGCAACTGGTGGCAGTTACCCTGGTGCTGACGCATATCACCATCGTCAGCGTGACCGTCTACCTGCATCGCTATTCCGCCCACCGTGCACTCGACCTGCACCCCGCGCTGCAGCACTTCTTCCGTTTCTGGTTGTGGTTGACCACAGGGATGAACACGCGCGAATGGACCGCGATCCACCGTAAGCACCATGCCAAGTGCGAGACCGTCGAGGATCCGCACAGCCCGGTGCACAAGGGCCTGTTCACCGTCCTGCGCGCAGGCGCGGAGCTGTACAAGGCCGAGGCGAAGAACCAGGACACCCTGCGCATCTACGGCAAGAACTGCCCGGACGACTGGATCGAGCGCAATCTCTACTCGCGCTTCCCGATCGGCGGCGTGGTGCTGATGGCGCTCATCGACCTGGCCCTGTTCGGCGCCCTTGGCCTGACCGTCTGGGCCGTGCAGATGGTATGGATTCCGTTCTGGGCCGCCGGCGTGGTCAACGGCCTCGGCCACGCGGTCGGCTATCGCAACTTCGAATGCCGCGACGCCGCCACCAACCTGGTGCCCTGGGGCATCCTCATCGGCGGCGAAGAGCTGCACAACAACCACCACACCTACCCGAACTCGGCCAAGCTGTCGGTGAAGAAGTGGGAATTCGACCTGGGCTGGGCCTGGATCAAGCTGTTCAGCTTCCTGCGCCTGGCCAGGGTCGCCCGGGTCGCGCCGATCGCCCATCGGGTCGAGGGCAAGCACAGCCTGGACATGGACACCGCCATGGCGATCCTCAACAACCGCTTCCAGATCATGGCGCAGTACCGCAAGCTGGTGATCGCGCCGCTGGTCAAGCAGGAAGTGGCCAAGGCCGACGAGTCGGTGCGCCACCTGTTCCGCCGCGCCAAGCGCCTGCTGTCGCGCGAGACCAGCCTGCTGCAGGACCGCCACCACGTGCGCATCGACTCGATGCTCGCCCACAGCCAGGCGCTGAAGGTGATCTACGAGAAGCGCCTGGCGTTGCAGCAGATCTGGGCCAAGACCAGCGCCAACGGCCACGACATGCTGGCGGCGATCAAGGACTGGGTGCATGAGGCGGAAGCCAGCGGTATCCAGTCGCTGAAGGAGTTCGCCGCGCAACTGAAGACCTACTCGCTGCGTCCCGCCTGACGCCTGGCGCGCCCTCGCGGGTGCGTCAGCCGCCTCTGCAACGCGCCGGCTCCTGCCGGCGCGTTGCGTTTCGGCGTCGCCAGTGCGACGCCCCGCCGATACTTCTCTTCCTCCGCAAGTCGACTTGCCCGATCCGGGATTCAGCCCGGGCGGCGCCCGGCCTATCTTCGGCGTGCCCAGGCGCCACGCCGGGCGTCACGCAGAACAACAAGAAAAGGAGCGCGGGCGATGTTGCTGGATTACCTGATCATGCTGGTCTACGCCCTGGCCATGCTGGGCCTGGGCTGGTACGGAATGCGCAAGGCGAAGAGCCAGAGCGATTTCCTCGTCGCCGGACGCCGTCTCGGCCCCGGCCTCTACCTGGGAACCATGGCCGCGGTGGTGCTCGGCGGCGCGTCGACCATCGGTACGGTCAAGCTCGGCTACCAGTTCGGCCTGTCCGGCTTGTGGCTGGTGTTCATGCTCGGCCTGGGGATCATCGTCCTCAGCCTGGTGTTCTCGCGGCAGATCGCGCGCCTGCGGGTGTTCACCGTGACCCAGGTGCTGGAGCAGCGCTACCAGGCCTCCTCGCGCCTGATCGGCGGGGTGGTCATGGTCGCCTACGACCTGATGGTGGCGGTCACCGCGACCATCGCCATCGGCTCGGTCACCGAGGTGGTATTCGGCATCCCGCGGATCCCGGCGATCCTCTGCGGTGGCGGGATCGTCATCGTCTATTCGGTGATCGGCGGCATGTGGTCCCTTACGCTGACCGACATCATCCAGTTCGTGATCAAGACCGTCGGTATCTTCCTGGTCCTGCTGCCGTTGTCGATCGACGGCGCCGGTGGCCTGGCGCGCATGCAGGAGGTGCTGCCGGCGGGCTTCTTCGACCTCGGCCACATCGGCCTGGATACCATCCTCACCTACTTCCTCCTGTACTTCTTCGGCGCGCTGATCGGCCAGGACATCTGGCAGCGGGTGTTCACCGCGCGCAGCGAGACGGTGGTGCGCTACGCCGGGCTTGGCGCCGGCGTCTACTGCATGCTCTACGGCGCCGCCTGCGCGCTGATCGGCGCGGCGGCGCGGGTCCTCCTGCCGGACCTGGCGGTGCCGGAGAACGCCTACGCCGAGATCACCCGCGAGGTACTGGCGCCGGGCCTGCGCGGCCTGGTGGTGGCGGCCGCGCTGTCGGCGATCATGTCCACCGCCAGCGGGTGCCTGTTGGCGGCGGCCACCGTGCTGCAGGAAGACATCTACGCGCGCTTCCTCCGCCCCGGTACCACCAGCGACATCCGTCTGAGCCGTTGCATCACCCTGCTGATGGGCGTGGCGATGCTGGTCCTGGCGTGCCTGGTCAACGATGTCATCGCGGCCCTGAGCATCGCCTACAACCTGCTGGTCGGCGGCCTGCTGGTGCCGATCGTCGGCGCGCTGCTGTGGCGCCGGGCCAGTCCGCAGGGGGCGATCGCCAGCATCGTCGCCGGTTGCCTGGCGGTGATCGCCTGCATGGCCCGCGACGGCCTGCTCGCCAACTCGCCGATCGTCTACGGCCTGCTGGCCAGCCTGGCGACCTTCGTCGCGGTCAGCCTGGCTACCCGTCCTGCCGCCAGCCTGCGAGCCCAGCCGGAATGAACCCACCGCGCCGGGCGGCGCCCGGCGCTTTCTTCCCGCCACACGGAGATGCTCCATGTCGAACGACCATCCGCAGCCCCTCGACGCCGCCGAGATTCCACGCTTCGCCGGTATCCCGACCTTCATGCGCCTGCCGGCGTTCACCGACCCGGCGGCGCTGCAGGTCGGCCTGATCGGCGTGCCCTGGGATGGCGGCACCACCAACCGCGCCGGTGCCCGCCATGGCCCGCGCGAGGTGCGCAACCTGTCCAGCCTGATGCGCAAGGTGCATCACGTCAGCCGCATCGCGCCCTACGACCTGGTGCGGGTCGGCGACCTCGGTGATGCGCCGGTGAATCCCATCGACCTGCTCGATTCGCTGCGCCGCATCGAAGGCTTCTATCGCCAGGTCCATGCCGCCGGTACCCTGCCGCTGTCGGTCGGTGGCGACCACCTGGTGACCCTGCCGATCTTTCGCGCCCTGGGTCGCGAGCGGCCGCTGGGCATGGTGCATTTCGATGCGCATTCCGATACCAACGACCGCTACTTCGGCGACAACCCCTACACCCACGGCACGCCATTCCGCCGGGCCATCGAGGAAGGTCTGCTCGACCCGCTGCGCACGGTGCAGATCGGCATTCGCGGCTCGGTGTATTCGCCGGACGACGACGCTTTCGCCCGCGAGTGCGGCATCCGCGTGATCCACATGGAAGAGTTCGTCGAACTGGGCGTCGAGGCGACCCTGGCCGAAGCCCGGCGGGTGGTGGGCGACGGGCCGACCTATGTGAGTTTCGACGTCGACGTGCTCGACCCGGCCTTCGCGCCTGGCACCGGCACCCCGGAGATCGGCGGCATGACCAGCCTCCAGGCCCAGCAACTGGTCCGCGGCCTGCGCGGGCTGGACCTGGTCGGCGCCGACGTGGTGGAAGTCTCGCCGCCGTTCGATGTCGGCGGCGCCACGGCGCTGGTGGGGGCGACCATGATGTTCGAACTGCTCTGCCTGCTTGCCGAGTCGGCCGCGCGAAGCGCCTGACGGCGTTCCGCCGGCCTGGCTTTGGCGCTATAACGAAGGCGGACCGAACGCCATGGGGGCGGGAATGCTGGGCAACCTCAACGACATCGACCTGCGCATGCTGCGCACCTTCTGCGCCATCGTCGAGGCCGGCGGCTTCACTGCCGCCCAGGCGCGCCTGAACACCAGCCTGTCGCGCCTGAGCGTGCTGGTGCGCGACTTGGAGGTGCGCCTGGGCTATTCCCTGTGCCGGCGCGGCAACGGCGGTTTCCAGTTGACCGAGGAGGGGCAGGAGCTCTACGACGCCGCGCTCGGCCTGTTCAGCGACATCGCCCGTTTCCGCGAGCAGGTCCGCGGCCTCGGCGGGCGCGATCGCGAGGCGTTGCACCTGGGCTGCGTCGATGGCGTCATCGGCCAGCATTGCCTGCCGTTGCCGCTGGCCATCCGGCTGTTTCGCCAGCGCGCCCCGGAGGTGCTGCTCAAGCTGCACACGCGGCGTCCCGACGAACTCGAGCACGCGGTGCTGGAAGAGCGCCTGCAACTGGCGGTGGGGGCCTTTCACCACCGGTTGTCCGGGCTCTACTACCAACCCCTGTTCCGCGAGGAGCAGAACCTCTATTGCGGCAGCGCGCACCCCTTCTTCGCCCGGGCGGACGACGAGCCGACACTGGACGAGATCTGCGCCGCCGACTATGTCGGCCGCGGCTACATGGCGGAAAACCATCGCCCGCACGACCTGCGCTTCAACCAGGGGACCGACGCCTACACCATGGAGGCCATCGCTACCCTGGTCTTCAGCGGCACCTACATCGGCTACCTGCCGACGCACTATGCCGCCACCTGGGTCGCCGAAGGGCGCATGCGGGCGATCCGGCCACGGCAACTGGCCTACGACTCGGAATTCCATTGCATTACCCGTCAGGGACACGAAGAACGACCGACCCTGACCCTGTTCCTGCGCTCGCTGTTCGAGGCGCAGAAACAACTGGGCGTGCAGGCTCCGGCGAATACGAACGGCATCGCTCGGCAATTGTGATCAAGCGCACTGGCTGGAGCCTTTCCCTGCCGTTCGGCGGGCATTTCTGTATCGCCGCGACCCCTGCGCTAAGTTGGCGGTCGAACCCGTTCCGCGAGCAGAGCGACGATCCATGGACGACCTAACCGGCATTCCCGAAGACCCGCAGGAGGCCGCGCTGGCCTTGCTGCACAGCCGTGCCGAAGTGGCCCGGCTGAAGGAGCGCGAGCAACTCTTCAGCGCCTTGCTGGCCAGCGTCAACTCGGTGCTCTGGGCCTACGACTGGCAGAACCGGCGAATGGTCTACGTCAGTCCCGCCTACGAGAAAATCTTCGGCCGTTCCGCGGCGCTGCTGCTGGCGGACTACGAGGAATGGCGCAACAGCATCTACCCGGACGACCTCGACTACGCCGACAGCAGCCTGCTGCAGGTGCTCGAACGTGGCGCCGTGGAACAACGCGAATACCGCATCGTGCGTGGCGACGGCGAGGTCCGCTGGCTCAACGACAAGTGCTTCGTCAGCCGCCAGGGCGAGGCGGGACTGCCGCTGATGGTGGTGGGCATCGCCGAGGACATCACCGACAAGAAGCACATGGAGAGCGAGCTGCAACGGCTGGCCACCACCGACGTGCTGACCCAGAGCAGCAACCGTCGCTATTTCTTCGACAGTGCCGAGGCGGCCTTCAAGGAGTGTCGCCGCGAGGGGATACCGTTGGCGTTCCTGCTGCTGGACGTCGATGATTTCAAGAAGATCAACGACCGCTTCGGCCACCAGGTCGGCGACCAGGTCCTCCAGCGTATCGCCCAGAGCGGCAGTGCCGCGCTGCGCCGTGGCGACCTGTTCGGGCGGATCGGCGGCGAGGAGTTCGCCGTGCTGCTGCCCGGCTGCGACGAGCAGACCGCGCGACAGATCGGCGAACGCCTGCAGCGCGAGGTGCAACGCCTGCGCTTCCAGGAGGGCGAGCACAGCTTCGGGATCACCGTCAGCCAGGGCCTGACGGTCCTCCAGGCCGATGACGAGGGACTCGGTGCCCTCTACAGCCGGGCCGACGCCGCGATGTACTCGGCCAAGCGCCAGGGCAAGGACTGCATCGTCGTGGGCTGACCGCTGGGCAAACGTTTCCGTTTTGTCGACGGCGCCACGGAATACCTCTTTGGGGAGGCGACCGGCAGGTCGCGGCTGCGGTACAATATTCCTTAAAGCTATTAAATATGAATAATTAATTCTTTTTAGGTTTATTGCGGATATTTTACTGTTTATTACCCACGCGCTATAAAGCGCGGGAAATAACGAATTCTGAAACGTGGCGGTAACTCGCCAGAAAGGAAGCTGTAATAGGCGGTTTTCTGCCGACACCCTTCGGCCCGTCAGCCGGGAGAAGGGCAGGAAGCCCGAGAGGACGCGAAGGCGGAGCCCGATGGAAAGATTGGCTTACAAATTGCCTTCACTGGCGGTGGGTCGAGACACCCGCCGCACAATAACAAGACACGAGTACGCCCATGCACACGCTTCCGTTCGCTGCCTCCCTGCCTGCTTGCCTGCCCCGTCGTTCCATCGTCGCGGGTTGCGCCGTTTCCTGATCCATCGAATGCCGAGTTTCGCGCGCGCCATCTTCCGGGATGGTACGGCGCTCAGTGTTTCAACGACCGGTCGGGCCCACGCGTTCCACTTCCCCCGACCGGAAGACAATTAGCAATACCAATGGGGAAAAGACCAATGAAGAGTCGCAAGATCAACAAGTCACGACTGGCCCTGGCCATCACTGCCGGTACCCTCGGTGCCCTGGCGCAACAGGCGGTCGCCGCCGGTTTCATCGAGGACAGCAAGGCATCGCTGACCCTGCGCAACTTCTACATCAATACCGACAACCGCAATGGCACCGCCTCGCCGAGCAAGCAGGAAGAGTGGGGCCAGGGCTTCATCCTGAATTACCAGTCGGGCTTCACCCAGGGCACCGTCGGCTTCGGCGTCGACGCGCTGGGCCTGCTCGGCGTGCGCCTGGACGGCGGCGGCCGTGCCGGCAAGAGCGGCCTGGACCGCCAGCCGGGCACCGTGTTCCCGCTGGAAAGCAACGGCGAGCCGGTGCACGACTTCGCCAGCCTGGGCCTGACCGCCAAGGCCAAGGTGTCCAACACCGAGTTCCGCTACGGCACCCTGCAGCCGAAGCTGCCGGTGGTCACCTACAACGACGGCCGCCTGCTGCCGGTCACCTTCGAGGGCGGCCAGGTCACCTCGACCGACCTCAAGGACTTCACCCTGGTTGCCGGCCAACTGGAGCACTCCAAGGGCCGTAACTCCACCGACAACCGCAGCCTGAGCATCGCCGGCGCCAACGGCAGCAGCGCCAGTTCGCGCGACAGCAACAAGTTCTACTACGCGGGTGGTGACTACAAGGTCAACAAGGACCTGACCCTGCAGTACTACTACGGCAACCTGGACGACTTCTACAAGCAGCACTTCCTCGGCCTGATCCACAACTGGCAGATTGGCCCGGGCGTCCTGAAGACCGACCTGCGCGCCTTCGACAGCAGCTCCGACGGCAAGAACGGCAGCCGTTCCGGCCGTGCCGACGGCTACGTCAGCAGCGGCTACTACGGCAGCGGCGTGACCAAGGGCGAAGTCGACAACCGCGCCTTCAGCGGCCTCTTCACCTATACCGTCAGCGGCCACAGCATCGGCGCCGGCTACCAGATCCTCAACGGCGACAGTGACTTCCCGTTCCTGAACCGTGGTGATGGCGAAGGTTCTACCGCGTACCTGATCACCGACGTGCAGATCGGCAAGTTCCAGCGTGCCGGCGAGCGCACCTGGCAGGTCCGCTACGGCTACGACTTCGCCACCGTCGGCGTGCCGGGCCTGACCTTCAATACCATTTACCTGAGCGGCGACAAGATCAAGACCGCCCGCGGCGACCAGAGCGAGTGGGAACGCGATATCTCCCTGGCCTACGTGATCCCGGACGGCACCTTCAAGGGCCTGGGCTTCACCTGGAAGAACGCCTCCTTCCGCAGCGGCCTGCCGGCTGCCGGTTCGAGCAACAACCAGCGCGACCAGGACGAGAACCGCCTGATCGTCAGCTACACCCTGCCGCTGCTGTAAGCTCCGGCCGGACAGGAAAAAGCCCGCGTCCTCCTGGAGGACGCGGGCTTTTTTCATTCATGGCGCCACTCGGCGTGCCGGGCCGGCCAGGGCGAACAGCGCCGCGGCTGGCCATCCGCCCTGCGGGATGCCCGTCAGGCCTTGCGCGGCGCCGGTTGCTGCTGGGTGATGCAATGGATGTTGCCGCCGCCGAGGAGGATCTCGCGCCCCGGGACCATCACCACCTCGTGCTCGGGGAACACGCGCTGGAGGATCGCCCTGGCCTCGGCGTCCTTGGGATCGTCGAAGCTCGGCGCGATGATGCCGCCGTTGACGATCAGGAAGTTCACGTAGGAGCCGGCCAGGCGAATGGAGGGATCGCGCGGCTGGCTGCCCTCGACGATATCCACGCCGTCGCACTCTTCCTGGGTCGCGTACAGCGGGCCGGGGATCGGCATCTTGTGTACCACCAGCTTGCGTCCCTTGGCGTCGCGGCTTTCTTCCAGCACGCGGAGGGCGGCCTGGCAGCGCAGGTAGTTCGGGTCGTCCTGGTCGTCGGTCCAGGCCAGCAGCACCTCGCCGGGACGCACGTAGCAGCAGAAGTTGTCGACGTGGCCGTCGGTCTCGTCGTTGTAGAGGCCGTTCGGCAGCCAGATGATGCTCTCCACCGCAAGGTAGTCGCGCAGGGTCCGCTCGATCTCCGCCTGGCTCAGGTGCGGGTTGCGGTTGTGGTTGAGCAGGCATTCCTCGGTGGTGATCAGCGTGCCTTCGCCGTCGACGTGGATCGAGCCGCCCTCGAGGACGAAGTCGTCGGTGCGGTAGCGGGCGCGCCGTTCGATCTCGAGGATCTTGCGTGCCACCTGGTCGTCGCGCTGCCAGGGGAAGTACAGGCCGCCTTCGAAGCCGCCCCAGGCGTTGAAGCCCCAGTCGACGCCGCGTACATCGCCCTTGTCGTCGATGACGAAGGTCGGGCCGGTGTCGCGGACCCAGGCATCGTCGCTGCTGATTTCCACGACGCGGATGTTGCCGTCGTCGAGGCGTGCGCGCGCGTTCTCGTACTGCCCGGCGCTGGCGCAGACGGTGACCGGCTCGAAGCGCGCGATGGCCTTGGCCACCGCGGCGAAGGCCGCCTGGGCCGGCTTGCCGCCGTTGCGCCAGTTGTCCGGGCGTTCCGGCCAGACCATCCAGGTCTGCTCGTGGGGTTCCCATTCGGCGGGCATGCGGAAGCCGTCGGCGCGTGGGGTGCTGGTCGGGTTGCTCATCGCTGCTCCTGAAATCGTTGCTATGCGCGGCGGACGCCGGCGCGGAATGCGCGGGGCGTCCCCGCGCGGATCGTTTCCCGAGGCCTCACGACTCCAGCGAACCGTCCAGGGTCTTCAGCGGACCGTAGAGGTTCGGCCGGCGGTCGCGGAACACGCCCCAGGCGCTGCGGGTGCGCTCCAGCGCATCGAGGTCGAAGGTGTGGACAAGGATACCTTCCTCGGTGCGGTTCAGCTCCTCGACTTTCTCGCCGAACGGGTCGGCGATGAACGAAGAACCATAGAAGGTGATGTCGTAGCCATCCTGCTCCTCGCGGCCGATGCGATTGGAAGCCACCAGCGGCATCAGGTTGGCTCCGGCATGGCCTTGCTGCACGCGCTGCCAGTGATCGCGCGAGCTGATGCTGGCGTCGTGCGGTTCGCTACCGATGGCGGTCGGGTAGAACAGGAGTTCCGCGCCGAGCAAGGCCATGCTGCGCGCCGATTCGGGGAACCACTGGTCCCAGCAGATACCGACGCCGATCCGTGCGTAGCGGGTCTGCCAGACCTTGAAGCCGGTGTCGCCCGGATTGAAGTAGTACTTCTCGTGGTAGCCCGGGCCGTCCGGGATGTGGCTCTTGCGGTAGACCCCGAGGTTGCCGCCATCGGCGTCGATGACCGCGATGCTGTTGAAGCGGGCGCGCCCGGCGCGTTCGAAGAAGCTGATCGGCAATACCACCTGCAACTCCCGGGCGAGGGCCTGGAAGTGGGCGATGGCGGCGTTCTCCTCGACCGTGGTGGCCAGCTGCAGGTAGTCCGGGTTCGGCTTCTGGCAGAAGTAGGGGGTCTCGAACAGTTCCTGGATCAGGATGATCTGCGCACCCCTGGCGGCGGCCTGGCGCACCAGTTTCTCGGCGCGGGCGATGTTCGCCGGACGATCCCAGGAGCAGGCCATCTGGGTGGCGGCGACGGTGACGTTGCGGGTCATGGAGCACCTCGTGTGCTGGCTCGGATGGCTGCCGGGCTTGGCGGCGGCCGGTTGTGGGTCGGGCGGGCGGGAACGGGGTGTCGCGCCCGATCGAGTGATGGGCGGATTTATATCCGATAAAAATCGGACTGTGAAGCGGTTTAAGAGGGTATTATGGATTTTCTATCGATTTAAATCGGATATAAATCCGGATAATGGTTCGCT
The DNA here is from genome assembly GCF_056110345.1 of Pseudomonas sp. TZ252. Lineage (NCBI taxonomy): Bacteria > Pseudomonadati > Pseudomonadota > Gammaproteobacteria > Pseudomonadales > Pseudomonadaceae > Pseudomonas > Pseudomonas sp. TZ252. The sequence goes on from NZ_CM148566.1 coordinate 2,814,322, forward strand.
ACGCTTTTCCAGGATCGGCGGCAGGTAGAGCCCCAGGTAGGCGTCGAACACCCGCATGCCTTCTTCCGCCAGGCGTGCGTCGATGATCCCGTGACGCTGGACCGACAATGCGTAGACGCGATCGCCTAGCTCCATGGCCAGGCTGAAGATCTCGATATCGGTCGGCAGCGGTGGCAGCAGGAAATGCCGCTCGAACAGGGCGCGCATGGCCTGGCCGAGTTGCACGTCATGCTGGCGATCGGCCTGGGTGACTTCGGCCAGGCCGTGGCTGGCGAGAATCAGTTGGCGGGCCGCCGCGTCGCGGGCGTAGACCGCCAGCATGCGCTCCTCGACGATCCGCGACAGGTCGCGCCAGCAGCGCAGGCCTGCATGGTCCACCGGCTGTTCGAGGCACGCGCGGAAGGCGGCGTGGACCTCGCCGGTCAGCCCCTGGAGCAGGGCCGGCACGCTGGGGAAGAAGTGGTAGACCGACGATGGCGGCATTTCCGCGCGTTCGGCCACGCTATAGATGGTCAGGCCGCCGATGCCTTCGTCGGCGAGCAGGCCGCGGGCGGCGTCGAGGATCGCGGCGATCCGGGCCTGGCTGCTGGCGCGGGGCTTGCGGGTGGACGAGGTGGGCTGCATGGCGGGTCTCCGGGCGTGAGCGGCTATTGGACGCCAGCTCACGCGACCGGGGCAAGCCGCTCAGTGGCTGGCGCCGCGGAAGGCCTTCCAGATCTCGTCGACCACCGGCCGGAGTTTTTCCGGCGGCGTTTCCAGGGCGAACAGGCGGCGGCTGGTGTCGCGGTCCGGATACAGGCCGGGTTGCTGGCGCAGGGCGGGATCGAGGAAGCCGGCGGCGTCGGCGTTGCCGCTGGGGTAGAGGGTGGCGGCGGTGATCTGTGCGGCGATCTTCGGTTGCATCAGGTAGTCGATGAAACGGTGCGCCTCGCGTGGATGCTGGGCGCCGGCCGGGATCACCAGGTTGTCGATGAACAGCACCGAGCCTTCCTGCGGTACCTCGAAACTTACCGGCTGGCCCGCCTTGGCCGCGCGCAGGGCGTCGCCGACCCAGGCCATGGCCAGGCAGAGGCGACCGCCTTCGAGGTCGGCGATGTAGCGCTCGCTGTCGACGTAGCGCAGGTTCGGTCGCAGTCCGTGCAGCGCCTCGGCGGCGCGGCGTACCTGGCTCGGCGCAGTACGACCGAGGTTGCGGCCCTGGTAGTTGAGGAGGATCGCCAGGGTTTCGTCCGGCGCGTCCAGCAGGCTGATGCCGCAGCTTTTCAGGCGCTGGCTCTGGCTGGCGTCGAACAGCAGGCTCCAGCTGTTGGGCAGCGGCCCGCCATAGGCGGCTTCGGCCTGCGGGGTATTGATGGCCAGGCCTACGGCACCCCATAGATAGGGGACGGCGTGGCGATTGTCAGGATCGACCGCGGCCAGTTTGCTCAGCAATTGACGGTCGAGATGGCTGCGGTTGGGCAGCTGGGTGAAGTCCAGCGGCCGCAGCAGGTTGTCCTTCAGCAGGGCCGGCAGGGTGTCGTGGGAGGGGACGGCGACGTCGATCGCCTCGCCACTGCGCAGCGCCTTGTCCAGTTCCTCGGCGGTGGCGAAGGTGTGGTACTCGACGCGGATGCCGGTGTCCTTCTGGAAGGACTCGAGCACCTGCGGGTCGATGTAGTCGTTCCAGTTGTAGACGCGCAGGGTCTCCTCGGCCTGGGCCAGCCAGGGTGCGAGGGCGAGGAACAGCAGGGCGGAAAGGCGGGGCATGGAATCTTCTCGCTGGACGGAACGGAGCGGACGATGGTGCCGGAGCCAGGCGGCAGAGGCATTGATGCAGGCCAGCATCGAGTCTGGTGGGAGGCGTGGCGGCAGGCTGTGCCGTGGCGCACATTTCCCGGTTCCGAGAAAAGGACCGGGGCGGTTTCCCAGACACAGACGCCCCCGCGTTGAGTGTCTGCGAAACCGCCCCGGATTTCGCTGCGTACGGCGCCGGCCCAGGACCGGCGCGCCGATACCGCTACCTCAGACGGTATGCAGGTACCAGTTGTACTCGAGGTCGGAGATCGAGTGCTCGAACTCCTCCAGCTCGCTTTCCTTGCAGGCGACGAAGATGTCGATGTACTTCGGGTCGATGTACTTCGCCATGATCTCGCTTTCGTCCAGCTCGCGCAGGGCGTCGCGCAGGTTGTTCGGCAGGCTCGGCTCCATCTGCTCGTAGGAGTTGCCTTCGATCGGCGCGCCCGGCTCGACCTTGTTGGTCAGCCCGTGATGAACGCCTGCCAGCACCGCTGCCAGTAGCAGGTAGGGGTTGGCGTCGGCACCGGCCACCCGATGTTCCAGGCGTACCGCGTCCGGGCTGCCGGTGGGCACGCGCAGGGCCACGGTGCGGTTGTCCAGGCCCCAGCTCGGCGCGTTCGGCACGTAGAACTGCGAACCGAAGCGGCGGTAGGAGTTGACGTTCGGGCAGAGGAAGGCCATGGAGGCCGGCAGGGTCTCGAGCACACCGCCGATCGCATGGCGCAATGCGGCGTTCTGCTCGGGATCCTCGCTGGTGAAGATGTTGTTGCCATGCTTGTCGAGCAGCGAGATATGCACGTGCAGTCCGTTCCCGGCCTGGCCCGGATAGGGCTTGGCCATGAAGGTGGTGTCCATCTCGTGGTCGTAGGCGATGTTCTTGACCAGGCGCTTGAGCAGCACCGCGTGGTCGCAGGCCTTGAGGGCGTCGTTGACGTGGTTGAGGTTGACCTCGAACTGCGCCGGTGCGGATTCGGCGACGATGGCGTCGGCCGGGATGCCCTGGGCGCGGGCGCCGTCGATGATGTCCTGGAGGCACTCGACGTATTCGTCGAGGTCGTCGATGGAGTACACCTGCACCGACTGCGGACGCTTGCCGGAGATCGGCGAGCGCGGAGGCTGCGGCCGGCCGTTCACGTTCTCCTGGTCGATCAGGTAGAACTCCAGCTCGAAGGCGGCGACGATGGTCAGTTCCATCTCGGTGAACCTGGCCACCACCTGGCGCAGGACTTCGCGGGGGTCGGCGAAGAACGGCTCGCCTTCCAGTTCGTGCATGGTCATCAGCAGTTGCGCGGTCGGGCGCTTCTGCCAGGGTTCCATGGAGAGGGTGCCGGGGATCGGGTAGCAGATCCGGTCGGCGTCGCCGATGTCGAGACCCAGGCCGGTACTCTCTACGGTGGAGCCGGTGATATCGAGGGCGAACAGGGAAGCGGGGAGATTGATACCTTTTTCGAAGACTTTGTTCAGACTGTTGCGTTCGATCCGCTTGCCGCGAACCACGCCATTCATGTCTGCAATAAGGAGGTCGACGAACTGGACCTCGGGATGTTCCTTGAGGAACTCGCTCGGTTCAGTGAGCTGAACGGCACGCTGGGGTACCGACATGATGCAACACCTTTTTTGTTAAAAATTTCAATCATGCGGGGGGTAGGCTATGAGTCAATCCGAAAGCCTGTGGGATGTCAATAGCCGCCAAAAACGCCCTCTTGTGGGGCATTGAGGCCGTTTTCAGGGCATTTTCGCCGGACGAAAAGCCGAAAAAAACCTCGCGTCGAAGGGTGTTCAGGAGTGCGTGTTCAATTTTTTACAGGCCTATTGTGTAAAAAAATGAACAACGCTAAGCTCGGCCAAACCCCATAACATCTACAAACAACGGGTGTCTCATGTCTCGCCTGCCGTTAATCGGCGTCACCGCCTGCACCAAGCAGATCGGTCTTCATCCCTACCACATTGCCGGCGACAAATATCTGCGTGCCGTCGTCAACGGCGCTGGCGGTCTCCCGCTGATCATTCCTGCGCTGGGCGAGTCGATCGACCAGGCAGCCCTGCTGGACAGCGTCGACGGCTTGCTCTTCACTGGCTCGCCGTCGAACGTCGAGCCCCGTCATTATAGTGGACCGGCGAGCGAGCCCGGCACCCTCCACGACTCCGACCGCGACGCCACCACGCTGCCGCTGGTCCGCGCCGCCATCGACGCCGGCATTCCGGTCCTCGGCATCTGCCGCGGTTTCCAGGAAATGAACGTGGCTTTCGGCGGCAGCCTGCACCAGAAGGTGCACGAGGTCGGAACCTTCATGGACCACCGCGAGCCGGCCAACCAGCCGCTCGAGGTTCAGTACGCGCCGCGCCATGCCATGCATGTGCAGCCGGGCGGAGTGCTCGCCGGTATCGGCTTGCCGAGCGAGTTCCAGGTCAATTCCATCCATGGCCAGGGCGTTGATCGTCTGGCGCCGGGCCTTCGAGTAGAAGCACTGGCGCCTGACGGGTTGGTCGAAGCCATCTCCGTAGAAGGTGCAAAAGCCTTCGCTCTTGGTGTGCAATGGCACCCGGAGTGGCAGGTTCTGACGAACCCCAACTATCTCGCTATCTTCCAGGCTTTCGGTAAGGCCTGCAGCAAGAGGGCGGGGCAACGTTGAGTCCGGCTGTTGGGGCCGGACTCTCAACCCTGAGGTCTTTATGACTACCAAGTTAGACCAGCTGACCAGCTGGCTGAAGGAACGCAAGATCACCGAAGTGGAATGCCTGATTTCCGATCTGACAGGCATCGCCCGCGGCAAGATCTCGCCGACCAACAAATTCATCGCGGAAAAGGGCATGCGCCTGCCGGAGAGCGTTCTGCTGCAGACCGTCACCGGCGACTACGTGGAAGACGACATTTACTACGACCTGCTCGACCCGGCCGACATCGATATGGTCTGCCGCCCGGACGAGAATGCCGTGTTCCTCGTCCCCTGGGCCATCGAGCCCACCGCGATGGTGATCCACGACACCTTCGACAAGCTCGGCAATCCCATCGAGCTGTCGCCGCGCAACATCCTCAAGCGCGTGTTGAAGATGTATGCCGACAAGGGCTGGCGGCCGATCGTGGCGCCAGAGATGGAGTTCTACCTGACCAAGCGCAGCGACGACCCCGACTATCCGTTGCAGGCCCCGGTGGGCCGCTCCGGACGCCAGGAAACCGGGCGTCAGTCGTTCTCCATCGACGCCGCCAACGAGTTCGACCCGCTGTTCGAGGACATGTACGACTGGTGCGAGGCCCAGGGCCTTGACCTGGATACGCTGATCCACGAGGAAGGCACCGCGCAGATGGAGATCAACTTCCGTCATGGCGACGCCCTCGACCTGGCCGACCAGATCCTGGTGTTCAAGCGCACCATGCGCGAGGCCGCGCTCAAGCACAACGTCGCCGCGACCTTCATGGCCAAGCCGATGACCGGCGAGCCGGGCAGCGCGATGCACCTGCACCAGAGCATCGTCGACGTGAAGACCGGCAAGAACATCTTCTCCAATGCCGACGGCACCATGAGCGAGCTGTTCCTGCACCATATCGGCGGCCTGCAGAAGTTCATCCCGGAAGTGCTGCCGCTGTTCGCGCCCAACGTGAACTCGTTCCGCCGCTTCCTGCCCGATACCTCGGCGCCGGTGAACGTCGAGTGGGGCGAAGAGAACCGTACCGTCGGCCTGCGCGTGCCGGACTCCAGCCCGGAGAACCGCCGGGTCGAGAACCGTCTCGCCGGCGCCGACGCCAACCCTTACCTGGCGCTGGCTGCCAGCCTGCTGTGCGGCTACATCGGCATGGTCGAAGGCATCAAGCCGAGCGCCCAGGTCAAAGGTCGCGGCTATGAACGCCGCAACCTGCGCCTGCCGCTGACGATCGAAGCGGCGCTGGAGCGCATGGAGAACTGCAAGCCCCTCGAGCAGTATCTCGGCAGCAAGTTCATCAGCGGCTACGTCGCGGTGAAGCGTGCGGAGCACGAGAATTTCAAGCGGGTAATCAGCTCCTGGGAGCGGGAATTCCTCCTGCTTTCCGTTTGATCCTGACCGGGGGCGGCCGGCGTGGTCCGCCGCTCCCGGACAGTCTTGAATAGAAGAGGTGTGACATGAACAGCCAAATCACCAACGCCAAGACCCGTGAGTGGCAGGCGTTGAGCCGCGACCACCATCTGCCGCCGTTCACCGACTACAAGCAGTTGAACGAGAAGGGCGCGCGGATCATCACCAAGGCCGAAGGCGTCTATATCTGGGACAGCGAGGGCAACAAGATCCTCGATGCGATGGCCGGCCTCTGGTGCGTCAACGTCGGCTACGGCCGCGAGGAGCTGGTCCAGGCCGCCACCCGGCAGATGCGCGAGTTGCCGTTCTACAACCTGTTCTTCCAGACCGCCCACCCGCCGGTGGTCGAGCTGGCCAAGGCGATCGCCGACGTCGCTCCGGAAGGCATGAACCACGTGTTCTTCACCGGCTCCGGCTCCGAGGCCAACGACACCGTGCTGCGTATGGTCCGCCACTATTGGGCGACCAAGGGCCAGCCGCAGAAGAAAGTGGTGATCGGCCGCTGGAACGGCTACCACGGCTCCACCGTCGCCGGCGTCAGCCTGGGCGGCATGAAGGCGTTGCATGAGCAGGGTGATTTCCCCATCCCGGGCATCGTCCACATCGCCCAGCCCTACTGGTACGGCGAGGGCGGCGACATGTCGCCGGACGAGTTCGGCGTCTGGGCCGCCGAGCAGCTGGAGAAGAAGATTCTCGAAGTGGGCGAGGAAAACGTCGCCGCCTTCATCGCCGAGCCGATCCAGGGCGCCGGCGGCGTGATCGTCCCGCCGGACACCTACTGGCCGAAGATCCGCGAGATCCTCGCCAAGTACGACATCCTGTTCATCGCCGACGAAGTGATCTGCGGCTTCGGCCGTACCGGCGAGTGGTTCGGCAGCCAGTACTACGGCAACGCCCCGGACCTGATGCCGATCGCCAAGGGCCTCACCTCCGGCTACATCCCCATGGGCGGGGTGGTGGTGCGCGACGAGATCGTCGAAGTGCTCAACCAGGGCGGCGAGTTCTACCACGGCTTCACCTATTCCGGTCACCCGGTGGCGGCCGCCGTGGCCCTGGAGAACATCCGCATCCTGCGCGAAGAGAAGATCATCGAGAAGGTGAAGGCGGAAACGGCACCGTATTTGCAGAAACGCTGGCAGGAGCTGGCCGACCACCCGTTGGTGGGCGAAGCGCGCGGGGTCGGCATGGTCGCCGCCCTGGAGCTGGTCAAGAACAAGAAGACCCGCGAGCGTTTCACCGACAAGGGCGTCGGGATGCTGTGCCGGGAACATTGTTTCCGCAACGGTTTGATCATGCGCGCGGTGGGCGACACTATGATTATCTCGCCGCCGCTGGTGATCGATCCGTCGCAGATCGATGAGTTGATCACCCTGGCGCGCAAGTGCCTCGATCAGACCGCCGCCGCCGTCCTGGCTTGAGTCCCTGAGCGGACTTTTGCCAGACTGCGCCAGTGCGTTGGCCAGGCTCACCGGGTGGTGACGCGATCGGTTGCGCCACCGCCCGGATACTTCAACAAAAATGGAGCTACCCCGCATGATGAAACGTTTCGGTAAGACCCTGCTCGCCCTGACCTTGGCGGGCTCTGTGGCCGGTATGGCGCAGGCTGCGGACAACAAGGTGCTGCACGTGTACAACTGGTCCGACTACATCGCGCCGGACACCCTGGAGAAGTTCACCAAGGAAACTGGGATCAAGGTCGTCTACGACGTCTACGACAGCAACGAAGTGCTGGAAGCCAAGTTGCTGGCGGGCAAGTCCGGGTACGACGTGGTGGTGCCGTCCAACTCCTTCCTCGCCAAGCAGATCAAGGCCGGGGTCTACCAGAAGCTCGACAAGTCCAAGCTGCCGAACTGGAAGAACCTGAACAAGGACCTGATGCACACCCTGGAAGTCAGCGACCCGGGCAACGAGCATGCGATTCCCTACATGTGGGGCACCATCGGCATCGGCTACAACCCGGACAAGGTCAAGGCGGCCTTCGGCGACAACGCGCCGGTGGATTCCTGGGACCTGGTATTCAAGCCGGAGAACATCCAGAAGCTTAAGCAGTGCGGCGTCAGCTTCCTCGACTCGCCGACCGAGATCCTCCCGGCGGCCCTGCATTATCTCGGCTACAAGCCGGACACCGACAATCCCAAGGAACTCAAGGCGGCCGAAGAGCTGTTCCTGAAGATCCGTCCCTACGTCACCTACTTCCACTCGTCGAAGTACATTTCCGACCTGGCCAACGGCAACATCTGCGTCGCCATCGGCTACTCCGGCGACATCTACCAGGCCAAGTCCCGCGCCGAAGAGGCGAAGAACAAGGTCACCGTCAAGTACAACATTCCCAAGGAAGGCGCCGGCAGCTTCTTCGACATGGTCGCCATTCCGAAGGACGCCGAGAACACCGAGGGCGCCCTGGCCTTCGTCAACTTCCTGATGAAGCCGGAAATCATGGCCGAGATCACCGACGTGGTTCAGTTCCCCAACGGCAACGCGGCGGCCACCCCGCTGGTGTCCGAGGCGATCCGCAACGACCCGGGCATCTACCCGAGCGAAGAGGTCATGAAGAAGCTGTATACCTTCCCCGACCTGCCGGCCAAGACCCAGCGGGCGATGACCCGCAGCTGGACCAAGATCAAGTCCGGCAAGTGATCCGCGAGGAGCCCGGCGGCGCCTGAAGCCGCCGGCGCTCCGGCACGAGAGAACCGGAACGCGGCCGGGTTTCCTCCGGCCACGCTCCCCTGCGAAGAGGTTCGACTCTTTTGCCCGTTCGTCCAGACGCTTCCTCCTGGGGGCCCGACGACCGGACGCAGTATCGACGACGAAGACGCTGCCATGGGCGCTGCGCCAATCTGCCGCGCCGGGGCCGGTCGTGTCGCTCGCACCGGGGCCGAGGGCCCGGAAAACCTGAAACCAACACGCCGGTAGGGAACCCAGCTCACTCATGTTTCCCGGCGGAATCGTCGGGTTGTCATGAAACCCGAGTGATCTGGGCTTACATCGGCACTTGAAGAACACGGGTCGAACAGGCAGGGTGCTGCCGTGAAAAGGCCCGGAACAGGAGTCGGACATGCAACATTCCATTGGCAAGACACTGCTGGTAGCCGCTCTGGCTACGGCGATCGCGGGCCCCGTGCAGGCGGAGAAGAAGAGCCTGCACATCTATAACTGGACCGATTACATCGCTCCCACCACCCTCAAGGACTTCACCAAGGAGAGCGGGATCGACGTCAGCTACGACGTCTTCGACTCCAACGAGACCCTCGAGGGCAAGCTGGTCTCCGGCCACTCCGGCTATGACATCGTGGTGCCGTCGAACAACTTCCTCGGCAAGCAGATCCAGGCCGGTGCCTTCCAGAAGCTGGACAAGAGCAAGCTGCCGAACTGGAAGAACCTCGATCCGGCGCTGCTCAAGCAACTGGAGGTCAGCGACCCGGGCAACCAGTACGCGGTTCCCTACCTGTGGGGCACCAACGGCATCGGTTACAACGTGGCCAAGGTCAAGGAAGTCCTCGGCGACCAGCCGATCGACTCCTGGGCCATCCTCTTCGAGCCGGAGAACATGAAGAAGCTCGCCAAGTGCGGTGTGGCCTTCATGGACAGCGGCGACGAGATGCTGCCCGCCGCCCTCAACTATCTGGGGCTGGACCCCAACACCCACGACCCGAAGGACTACAAGAAGGCCGAGGAAGTCCTGACCAAGGTTCGCCCCTACGTCAGCTACTTCCACTCCTCCAAGTACATCTCCGACCTGGCCAACGGCAACATCTGCGTCGCCTTCGGCTATTCCGGGGACGTCTTCCAGGCCGCTGCCCGCGCCGAAGAGGCCGGCAAGGGCATCGACATCCAGTACGTGATTCCCAAGGAAGGCGCCAACCTGTGGTTCGACCTGATGGCGATTCCCGCCGATGCCAAGGCCGCCGATAACGCCTACGCGTTCATCGACTACCTGCTGCGTCCGGAGGTGATCGCCAAGGTCAGCGACTACGTCGGCTACGCCAACGCGATACCGGGGGCCCGCCCGCTGATGGACAAGAGCGTCAGCGACAGCGAGGAGGTGTATCCGCCGCAGGCCGTGCTCGACAAGCTCTACGTTTCCGCCGTGTTGCCGGCCAAGGTGCTGCGCCTGCAGACCCGTACCTGGACCCGGATCAAGACCGGCAAATAAGTTCAAATTCCGCCCGGTAGCGTGACCGGGCTCAACGACTTGGGAGTTGTGGTAATGGCGATAGCCTCCGGTGCCTACAAGAAAGCCCTAGAGGGCAACCAGCAGCCGAAAGAGGTGCTGGTAAAGATCGACCGGGTAACCAAGCAGTTCGACGAGACGCTGGCGGTGGACACCGTGTCCCTGACCATCAACAAGGGCGAGATCTTCGCCCTGCTCGGCGGCTCCGGTTCGGGTAAATCCACCCTGTTGCGCATGCTCGCCGGTTTCGAGCGGCCCACCGAGGGGCGGATCTTCCTCGATGGCCAGGACATCACCGACCTGCCGCCCTACGAGCGGCCGATCAATATGATGTTCCAGTCCTATGCGCTGTTCCCGCACATGAGCGTGGCGCAGAACATCGCCTTCGGCCTCAAGCAGGACGGCCTGCCCAAGGCCGAGATCGACGAGCGCGTGGCCGAGATGCTCAAGCTGGTGCACATGACCCAGTACGCCAAGCGCAAGCCGCACCAGCTCTCCGGCGGCCAGCGCCAGCGGGTGGCCCTGGCCCGTTCGCTGGCCAAGCGGCCGAAGCTGCTGCTGCTCGACGAGCCGATGGGCGCGCTGGACAAGAAGCTGCGCTCGCAGATGCAACTGGAACTGGTGGAGATCATCGAGCGCGTCGGCGTGACCTGCGTGATGGTGACCCACGACCAGGAAGAGGCCATGACCATGGCCCAGCGCATCGCCATCATGCACCTGGGCTGCATCGAGCAGATCGGCAGCCCGATGGACATCTACGAGACCCCGGCGAGCCGCCTGGTCTGCGAGTTCATCGGCAACGTCAACCTGTTCGACGGCGTGCTGGTGGAGGACGTGCAGGACCATGCGGTGATCGCTTGCCCGCAGCTGGAGAACCCGATCTACATCGGCCACGGCATCAGCACCCGCGCCGAGGACAAGCGCATCACCTACGCGCTGCGGCCGGAGAAAGTGATGATCAGCGCGCAGAAGCCGGACAACCTGGAACACGCCGGGCACAACTGGGCCCAGGGCACCGTCTACGACATCGCCTACCTTGGCGGCCACTCGGTGTACTACATCAAGCTGGCCTCCGGGATGATCGTCCAGGCCTTCATGGCCAACGCCGAGCGCCACGTCGCCCGGCCGACCTGGGACCAGTCGGTGTACATCAGCTGGTACGACGACAGCGGCGTGGTACTGCAGTCATGAAATTCGCCAACAGCCTGAAAAAGCGCATGCCCACCGGGCGGCATGCGGTCATCGGGGTGCCGTTCCTGTGGCTCTTCCTGTTCTTCCTGCTGCCCTTCGCCATCGTGCTGAAGATCAGCCTGGCGGAAGCGGACGTGGCCATCCCGCCCTACACCGAGATCTTCGCCTACGCGGACCAGCAGTTGCAGGTGCTCCTCAACCTCGGCAACTACCTGATGCTGACCGATGACCCGCTCTACATCGATGCCTACCTCGGCTCGCTGAAGATGGCCTTCATCAGTACCCTGATCTGCCTGCTGGTGGGCTACCCGATGGCCTACGCCATCGCCCGCTCCAGCCAGTCCTCGCAGACCGTCCTGCTGCTGCTGATCATGATGCCGACCTGGACGGCGATCCTGATCCGGGTCTATGCCTGGATGGGCATCCTTTCCAACAACGGCCTGCTCAACAGCGTACTGATGGGGCTGGGGCTCATCAGCGAGCCGCTGACCATCCTCAATACCAACATCGCGGTGTACATCGGCATCGTCTATTCCTACCTGCCGTTCATGATCCTGCCGCTCTACGCCAACCTGGTGAAGCACGACCCGAGCCTGCTGGAGGCCGCTTCCGACCTGGGCGCGCGTAACTTCACCAGCTTCTGGAAGATCACCGTGCCGCTGTCGAAGAACGGCATCATCGCCGGCTGCATGCTGGTGTTCATCCCGGCGGTGGGCGAGTTCGTCATCCCGGAACTGCTCGGCGGCCCCGAGACCCTGATGATCGGCAAGGTGCTCTGGCAGGAGTTCTTCAACAACCGCGACTGGCCGGTGGCGTCCGCCCTGGCGGTGGTGATGCTGGCGATCCTGATCATCCCGATCATCCTGTTCAACAAGAACCAGGCCAAAGAACTGGAGGGCAAGGTATGAGCCAGCACAGCGTATCCCGCTCCGTATCCCGTTCAACAGGCTCTCCATCCAGAAGCGTGGCCAAAGAACTGGAGGGCAAGGTATGAAGCGCTGGAATTTCTCCAACGTCATGCTGATCGTCGGCCTGCTCTTCATCTACCTGCCGATGCTGATCCTGGTGATCTATTCGTTCAACGCCTCCAAGCTGGTGACGGTGTGGGGCGGCTGGTCGGTGAAGTGGTACGTCGGCCTGCTGGACAACACCCAACTGGTCAGCTCGGTCGGACGCTCCCTGGAGATCGCCTTCTATACGGCGTTCTCCTCGGTGCTCCTCGGCACCCTGGCGGCCTTCGTCCTCACCCGCATCCCGCGCTTCCGCGGTCGTACGCTGTTCGGCGGCATGGTCACCGCGCCGCTGGTGATGCCGGAAGTGATCACCGGCCTGTCGCTGCTGCTGTTGTTCGTGGCCATGGCGCAACTGATCGGCTGGCCGCAGGAACGGGGTATCGTGACCATCTGGATCGCCCACACCAGCTTCTGCTCGTCCTACGTGGCGGTGGTGGTGTCGGCGCGCCTGCGTGAACTCGACCTGTCGATCGAGGAAGCGGCGATGGACCTGGGCGCCAAGCCCTGGAAGGTGTTCCTGCTGATCACCATCCCGATGATCGCGCCCTCGCTGGCGGCGGGCGGCATGATGTCCTTCGCCCTGTCGCTGGACGACCTGGTACTGGCCAGCTTCGTCTCCGGACCCGGCTCGACCACCTTGCCGATGGAAGTGTTCTCGGCGGTACGCCTGGGCGTGAAGCCGGAGATCAACGCGGTGGCCAGCCTGATCCTGCTGAGCGTTTCGCTGTTCACCTTCTTCGCCTGGTACTTCACCCGCCAGGCCGAGGAGCGGCGTCGCCGGGCGATCCAGCAGGCGATGGAAGAGACCGCGACCGACTGGCAGAAAGGCTCGCCGACCCCGGCCTGAGCCCTCCGCCGAAAAGAAAAGGCCACCTGCGGGTGGCCTTTTTCATTGGCGCGTCGGTGGCGGGAAATGCCTGGCTACGCTCCGTAGGGCGACGCCCGAGGCGTTATCCGCCGATACCCCGTTGTATCCGGCGGACAACCACCATGCGGTTACTCGCCCGACCCCACGCCGACCGGCTCAGCGCTTCGGCTCCAGCACCAGCACGCCCTTGCTGTTCGCCTTCACCTCGTTTTCCTCGTAGTGCTGCGGCAGGTAGTGGCCCTCGATGTAGGCCTCGGCCTGGTCGTCGTAGTGGCCGTCGAAGGGCACGCCGCTCTGCCCGACCGGGTTGATGCCGAGGCTGTGGGTCGGGTCGGCGAAGTCCACCAGGCGCCGGGTCGATGGACCGTAGGTGACCGCCCAGGGGGCCGGGCCGATCTTCGCCGACAGATTGTTCGGTACCTCGTGGGTGCCGGGGGCGGCGAACGGACCGACGTTGAGAAGGCGCTTGAGCAGCGCCTGCTGGCCCAGGGCGTGCTCGTGGGTCAGGGTATGCGCCTTGCCCCACAGCCAGCCGGACGGGTCGTTGCCGAGGGTGCCGCGCAGATGCGCGAGGGAGGCGTTCCAGGCGGCCCTGACGATATCCGCGCGGGTTTCCCGGCGTTCTGTGCGGCGGTCGTCCCACCAGGGCGAGTCGGCGTCGGCAGCCAGCCGAGGCAGCGCGCTGTCGATGGCGCGGGTGGCGATCAGGCTGTCGAAGAAGGCATCGCCCAGTTCGTCGTGCAAGGCGCCCTCGGCAATCTGGAACAGCAACTGGTTGAACAGCGTGGCGGCGGTCGAGTCGACCGGGTAGTCGCCGTTCCAGGCCGCCAGTTGCTCGACCAGGCGCTTGCCTTCGGCGTCGTCGACCACCTCGCGCAGGACCGGCAGCAAGGGTGCGAGCAGGCGTGGCGCGTAGCCGGTGCGATTGCCGAGTTGCAGCGCGCGGCTGTTGTCCAGGTTCCATTTGGTGCCGCGGTCGGCCAGTTGGGTATCCAGCCACTGGCCGCGGTCCGCCAGGTTGTAGTAGCCGGGAATCGGCCGGCCATTGGCCGGGACCGGCTGGAAGTTGGCGGAGACGATATAGCCGCGCGCCGGGTTTTCCTCCTGTGGGTTGTCGGCGAACGGATAGAAGCCGGACTTGTCCGCCTCGCCCTTGCTGCCGTCGAGGATGAAGCTCGGGTTCACCCCCTCCGGCCGCTTCGGCAGGGCCGCCGAGGCCCACCAGCCGATATCGCCGGCGGCATTGGCCCAGACCAGGTTGAGTCCCGGCGAATGGATCTTCGAGGCCGCCGCGCGGGCCTTGGCCAGGGTATCGGCGCGATTCAGCTGGTAGAAGGCGTCGAGCACCGGGTTCTCGGTCTCGAGGAAAGCCCACCACATGGCGATCGGGGTCTTGCCGGAGCTGGCGCCGAGCGCGTCGTTGACGATCGGACCGTGGGGCGAGCGGCGCAGGGTGAGCTTCACCGGCGCAGCGCCCTTGACCGCGATTTCCTGCTCCTCGCTCTGCAGGTCGACCCATTCGCCCTGGTACCAGACCTGGTTGGGGTTGTCCGGGTTGACCTTCTCGGCGACCAGGTCGAGGTCGTCGTTCTGGAACATCGTCAGGCTCCAGCCGAACGCACGGTTGTGGCCCAGCGAGGCGAAGGGGTTGAGCGCCTGGTGGTGGCCATAGAGTTCGAAGCCGGGCGCGCTCAGCTGGGCCTCGTACCATACCGCCGGCGCGGCGAAGCGGATATGCGGGTCGCCGGCCAGCAGGGGCTTGCCGCTGGCGGTGCGGCTGCCGGCGACGACCCAGGCGTTGCTGCCCTCGAACTGCGGCAGGCCGGCGTCCTCCAGGGCCTGCTGGCTGAGACGGGCGAGGGCGCCGAGGTCCTTCCAGTCGCCGGCGCCCAGTGCGCCGGAGGGCGTCAGCACGCCCTGCGGATGCCAGTCGAGATCGAAGATGCGCAGGTAGTCGCTGCCCAGTTCGTCGCGGATGTAGGTCAGCACCGGCTCGGTGCGGAAGGCGGCGGCGAAGCTGTAGGCCATGTAGCCGGCGATGCTCAGGGTATCTTCGGGGGTGAAGGGACGCCTGGGTATGCCCAGCAGATCGAATTCGAGCGGCGCCGGGTTGTTTTCCTGGAACTGGTTGACCCCGTCCAGGTAGGCCTCCAGCACTTTCCAGGGCTGCGACTGCTTGTCCTGGCGGGCGCTGTATTCGGCGGCGTGGTCGCGGATGCGCAGGGTGCGGAACAGACGGTCGGTATCCACCAGCTTGGGTCCGAGCACTTCGGCCAGCTCGCCGCGCGCCAGGCGCCGCAGCATTTCCATCTGGAACAGGCGGTCCTGGGCGTGCACGTAGCCGAGGGCGCGGTAGAGGTCGGTCTGGTTCTGCGCGTACAGGTGCGGAACCCCGCGCTCGTCGTAGCGCACGTCGACCGGCGCCTGCAGGTGGGCCACGGCGAGCGAGCCGTTGCGGAGCGGCTGCTTGGCATGGAGGTACCAGGCGCCGCCGGCAGCCGCGGCGGCGACCGCCACGGCGATCACGGTCAGGGTGCGTTTCATCGATCCTTTCTCCTTGTTGTAGTGCCGAGCATTCTGCGGATGCGGCCGGCCCGCGGCATTGACCGAATGCTCGGACCCTGGAAGTCTTTGGTCAATCGCGAGGAGCCGCCATGCAGGACGACCCGTCTACCAGCCCCCTGACCCATTCCGCCACGTTGCGGCGTCTGTTGTATGAAGCCCTGGACGCCCTCGGGCTCGACCCCACCCGCGTCTACCGCAGCGTCTACCGGCGTATCCCGCTGCCGCCGCCGACCCTGGGCGGCCGCCTGGTGCATGACAACGCCCCGTTGTTCTGGACCGAGCTGGCGGCGGTGACCGGCGATGCCGACATCGGCCTGCACCTGGGCGAGGCAATGAAGCCGCGCCTGCTCGATGTGGTCGGCTACCTGCTGCTGTCCGCGCGCGACCTGGAGGAGGCGCTGCGCAGCTTCGTGCGTTTCCAGCACATTCTCTCCGGCGGTTTCGCCGCGCGCCTCGAGGTCGAAGGGGAAACGGCAAGGCTGATCCTCGACATCAACTACCTGGGCTATGCCTCGCTGCGCCAGCAGATCGAATGCTTGATGCTGCTGTTCCTCAAGCTGCTGGCGCTGATCAGCGACGACGAGTTCGTCGCCGAGCGCATCGAGTTCCGCCACCGAGCCCCGCCGCGGCTGGGCGAACACCGCCGGTTGTTCGGCAGGCTGCCGCTGTTCTCGCGGCCGCACGATGCCCTGGTGTTTTCCGCCGCCTTGCTGCGGCGTCCTTCGCGCAACGCCAATCCGGACATGCATGACGTGCTGACCCGCCACGCGGAAGAACAGTCCCGCGAACTCAGCGAGAACCGCTTGCTCAATCGCGTGCGCTACCTGATCGAGCTGCGCCTCGGTGAGGGCTATGGCTTGCGCCAGTGCGCGGCGGAGCTGGGCCTTGGCAGCGGTGCCTTGCAGCGTGCGCTGGCCGCTGGGGGAGCGAGTTTCCGGCAGGTTCGCGATGAGGTTCGCCGGCAGCGGGCGAGCGAGATGCTGTTGGCCGGTCGCGCCATCCGCGAGGTGGCCAAGGCTTGCGGGTTCGCCGAGCTGTCGCCGTTCTACCGGGCCTTTCGCCGCTGGCACGCCGCGCCCCCGGAGCAATACAGGGCGCGGCTGGCGAAGCGGGAAGAGGGTTACTCGACCAGCGGTACCTGACGGCCGATCTCCAGGGTGGCGATGGCGTCGAGCTGGATCTCGATCTGCAGGAAGCGCATGGCGCGCTTGGGCGAGACGTTCTTGGCGATGCGCTTGACGTACTTGTCGCGCAGTTCCAGACGGTCCTCCTGGAGGTCGTCGACACGCTCGATCAGCTTGCTCGCCTGGTCGTCGCTGACGTTGCCGCTGTTGTAGGCCTGGGCGTAGTCGAGCAGGAGCTTGAGGGTTTCCTTGCTGAGCTTGTCCGACTCGGTGCGGTAGGTGTTGTAGATCGGCCAGAACTTCTCGCCTTCCTGGTCGGTGAGGTTCATGTTGGCCTCGACGATGCGCTTGCGCTTGTAGTCGACGTCGGCCAGGTCGTTCTGGATCTGCGCCTGGTGCTCCTTCATCAGTTCCTTGCTGCTGGGCTGAGGGTCGTTCTGGGCGGCCATCAGTGGCAGGCTGACGAGGGCGAGCAGGGCGAGGGTGGGACGTAGGGACATGCAGCGACTCCTTGGTTCGGCAACGGCCCCTCGTGGGCCGACCCGGGCAGTGTAGCCGCTACGCCTTCCGGCGCCCCCTCCGGAAGGCCCGGTGTTGAGCCAGGTCAGCCTTTTTCCGGGGTCCAGGGGCAGTAGCAACCCACGGCGAGGGTATGGGTGGCATCCACCGGACGTCCCTGCAGCAGCGCTTCGAGGATCGGTTCGATGAAGCTGTTGCTGGAGGTGCATACCGCGCCCTCGCTATAGGGGCCGAAGTAGGCCAGGCGGCCGTCGCGGTCCCAGATCGCCACGGCCGGGCTGGCCGGCAACTGCTCGGAACCGGGCAGACCAGCGAGGGGGCGCAGGGCGGCCAGGTTGTCCGGCAGGCGGCCCTGGCTGCCAGGCTTCTGCAGGACATGGAACTCCACGCCCTTGCCGGCGAAGCGTTCGATCAGCTCGCCGAGGTGCTGCTGGTTGCCGACGTTGCAGGGGCAGGCCGGGTCCCAGAAATGCACCAGGCGGATCGCCCCCGGCCCGGCCAGCTCGGCCGGCAGGCGCAGGCTGTCGCCGGAGAACAGGGTGGTCTGCTCGCTGAACGGGCGGATGTAGCGGATCTCGAACCACCAGTAGGCGGCGAGCAGGCCGCCGGCCCAGAGCAGGCCGACCAGGCTGACGAGGAGCGTCTTGCGGCGGGGAGTCATGGCATTCACACGGAAAACGGGTGCCAAGCTTGCCATGTGTTCGCGCGCAGCTGAATATCCCTGGGTTTCGCCCGTGGCCCGGCCACGAATCGATTGCAGCCCGGAACCGCCGATGTCAGAAGCCTTCAACCCCGATTACCTGCGCCAGCACCTGCGACCCTTGGCCGCGGCCGAGGCGGACGCCGCCGTCCTCGCCTACCAGGCCTACTACGGCCTGGACCTGCGCTCCCGCCATCCGCGCCTGCAAGCGCGGCTCGGCAGCATGGCGGTCGACGGGCGCCGCCTGGCGGTGCAGGCCTGGCTGCTGCCGGAAGCGCGCGGCAGCCTGTTGCTGATGCATGGCTATTACGACCACATGGGACTGTATCGGCACGTGGTCGACTGGGCGCTGGGCATGGGCTTCTCGGTGCTCGCCTGCGACCTGCCGGGGCATGGCCTGTCCGAAGGCGAGCGGGCCAGCATCCGCGACTTCGCCGAATACCAGGCGGTGTTCAAGGGCCTGCTGGGCCAGGCTGCCGAACTCGACCTGGCGGCGCCCTGGCACCTCTGCGGACAAAGCACCGGGGGGGCGATCCTGCTGGACTACCTGCTGCACGGCGGCGAACGTCCCGAGCTGGGCGAGACGATTCTCCTGGCGCCGCTGGTGCGCCCGCGCGCCTGGGGCTGGTCGAAGCTCAGCTACCGCCTGCTGAGCCCCTTCGTCGACTCGATCCCGCGGCGCTTCTCGGAGAACTCCAGCGATCCGCAGTTCCTCGACTTCCTCCGCGAGCACGATCCGTTGCAGCCACGCACCCTGCCGACCGCCTGGGTCGGCGCGCTGACCCGCTGGGTGCCGCGCATCGAGCGGGCACCTCGGCGTGCCCTGAGCCCCCTGGTGGTGCAGGGCGAGTCCGACGAGACGGTGGACTGGCGCCATGGCCTGAAGGTGCTGCGGGAGAAATTCGACGAGCCGCGGATACTGTTGCTGGAAGAGGCGCGCCATCACCTGGCGAACGAAAGCGAGGGGCTGCGGCGGCGCTATTTCGATTTCCTGAGCGACGCGCTGGGGGCCTGAGTTCCAGGCCCCGCGTCGATCAGGGGGCGACCGCCTGGTCCACCGCCAGGCCGGCTTTCAGCGCGGCCAGGGCCGCCTGGTAGTAGCTGCGGCCGGCCGGCGACTCGGCGAAGTTCACGTACTGGGTGAGTTCCGCATCGGAGAGATCGCGGTAGACATACAGCAGGGTGTTCTCCAGGTCCGCGCCGATCTGCTGCACCAGGCGCTGGCGCTGGCCTTCCAGCAACTGGCCGGTCTGTCCGCCGCCAAGCAGGCCGGGGAGGCCCGGAAGCATCTGGCTGAGGCTGTCGGCGGCGACCCCGGCCAGGGCCAGGCTGACTTCCGCGCCGGCCTCTCGGGCCGGAAGGACCTGGGCCAGGCGCTTGACCAGGGCCCGGCGTGGCTCGCTGGCGGTCTGCCGCGGCAGGCCGTTGCTGTGCTGGAGCAACTGGTCGCGGCGGGTGGCGAGCACCTCGGCGGCGACCACCTTGCGCCCCAGCGGCGACTCGAAGAAATTCAGCGGGCTGGCGCTGTCCGGCAGGTTCTCGCGCAGGCCGTTGAGGGCGCGCTGGTCGACTTCGGCCGGGGCGAAGCGGCGATTGCTGTTGTCCACCAGGGTCTGGTAGAGCGCGGGCGGCAGCTTGTCCTGGTAGCGCTTCTGCGCCGCGTCCAGGGCATCGCTGAAATGCGCGCGCTGGTCGGGCCAGCCAGCGGCCTGGTACAGGCGTTGATAAGGGTCGGCCAGGGCGGGCAGACCAACCAGCAGTAAAGCGAAGGCGAGCAAAGCGCGCATTGATACTCCTTTGGCGGCGAAAGCCTCGTCGTTCGGGTGGTGCCGTCCATGGGGCGCTATTGTCGACATGCGGCGGACCGCTTGTCGAGACACCGGGGCGGCACGCTACAATGGACAATGCACATCAACGTCAATCATCCCCTCCTGCATCGCATCGTCGATGAACTGGTCGACCAGGGCTGGTCGCACCAGAGCATCTTCATGCCTGAGCGTCTGACCACCAGATTGGCCGAAGAGTGCCGCACCCGTGCGGTCGCGGGCGACCTGACCCCGGCGGCGATCGGCCGCGGCGACGGCCAGGTGATCCGCGAAGGCATCCGCGGCGACCTCACGCAATGGCTGGAGCCCGGAGAATCCGAGGCCTGCGACGAATACCTGGGGGTGATGGACAGCTTGCGCCAGGCGCTCAACGCCTCGCTGTTCCTCGGCCTCGAGGATTTCGAGTGCCACTTCGCGCTGTACCCGCCGGGCGCCTATTACCAGAAGCATGTCGATCGTTTCCGCGACGACGACGCACGCACCGTCTCCGCGGTTCTCTACCTCAACGATGCCTGGTTGCCCGAGCATGGCGGCGCGCTGCGCCTGCACCTGCCGCAGCGGCAGGTGGACATCCAGCCGACGGGCGGTAGCCTGGTGGTGTTCATGTCCGCCGGCACCGAGCACGAAGTCCTGCCCGCCAGCCGCGACCGGCTGTCGCTGACCGGCTGGTTCCGCCGGCGCAACGAATCCCTCCTGCAACTCTCCTGAACCCTCGGCGGCGTCGCCGCCTCAGTGACCCCAGACCTTGATCGTGCCGCGCAGGTCGGTGATGTCGCGCAGTTCGATGCGGCCGATCGAGTTGTCGCCGATGTACAGGTCGCTGGCCACCCGCAGGCGGATGCGCTGCGCCGGCAGGCCGCTGGCGATCAACTGGTCGTTGATGGTGGCGAGGTCCGGCAGGCTGATCGCCAGTTGCTGCCCGCCGCCGCTGCCGGTGGTCACGTCCAGTGCCAGGGTCGGCTGCTCGACGCCGAAGATCGGCAAGCTCAGGCCGAGCTGGGCGGCGCCCAGGGGGATGTTGCCGCCGCGCCCGTCCGGGCAGTCGCCGGCCTTCACGCAGCCGTTGTCGATCACCAGGTTGCGCAGCGAGAGGCTGCCGCCGTCGTCCACCCAGGCGACCCTGGCCGCGCCGGCGCGCAGGTCCAGGCGCAGGCTGATGCCGGCCTGGCCGGTGACCTGGCTGAGACTGTCGTTGTCCAGGGCCTCCATGGCCGCCTGGCTGGCAGCGCTGGCGAGCAACGCGGGGGCCAGGAAAAACGGTAGAAGCGAGCGGGTCGGGAGCATGACGGGCGGGTCCTTCGCGGTTGCGCGGGAAGCCAGTCTGCTCGGGGCGGCGGAGGTTCGCCATGGGCCGCCCGCAGTTCTATCCTAAGGATCGGCAAGAAATAGCCCT
Organism: Pseudomonas sp. TZ252; assembly: GCF_056110345.1. NCBI lineage: Bacteria > Pseudomonadati > Pseudomonadota > Gammaproteobacteria > Pseudomonadales > Pseudomonadaceae > Pseudomonas > Pseudomonas sp. TZ252. Next base: position 2,835,518 of record NZ_CM148566.1, read on the forward strand.
GGTCCCCGCCATACGGGCGCTGGAGCGCTACCGCGAGGCCTAACTCCGGTTGGGTGGAGGGCGGGTTTCCCCGGTGCTTCCCGGCTACTGTTACCGGGCGTGACCATCGGCGAGCGGCGGGCTACTCTGTGTGCCTGTCAAAGGGGTGGAGCATCCATGCAGAAGGTTCTGGTCAGCCGTTGCCTGCTGGGCCACCTGGTGCGCTACGACGGTGGCAGCCATGGCCCGTTCGACCTGCTCTCGCGCTGGCATGCGCAGGGGCGGATCGTCGCCCTTTGCCCGGAGGTCGCCGGAGGCCTGCCGACGCCCCGCCCGCCAGCGGAGATCCCCGGCGGCCAGGGCGGCGAAGTGCTGGACCGGCTGAACCGGGTCTTCACCGTCGACGGCGAGGATGTCAGCGAAGCATTCCTGCTGGGTGCGGAGGCGGCAGTGGAGCTGGTCCGCCGCCATGACATCCGGATGGCCGTGCTCAAGGCGCGCAGTCCGTCCTGCGGCAACCTGGAGAACTACGACGGGCGCTTCAACGGCAACCGGGTCGCCGGCGAGGGCGTTACCGCCGCCGCCCTCAAGCGCATGGGCGTGCTGGTATTCAACGAGGATGAACTGGACCGCGCCGCGGTCTGCCTGGCCGGCCTCGACGCCGGCGGCTGAACTCAGCGCCGCAGCGGCGCGGTCAGGCGGTTCTCCAGGGCTTTCTGCACACGCTCGAAGAGTGCCGAAAGCAGCCAGTAGATCCCGGCGGCGGCGAGATAGAGCGGCAGCGGCTGGAAGGTCTCGGCGATGACCTCCTTGGTCGCCAGCATCAGTTCGGTCACGGTGATCACGGAGATCAGCGAGGTGTCCTTGATCAGGCTGATCAGGCTGTTCGACAGGCTCGGCACCGCCAGGCGCAGGGCCTGCGGGGTGATGATGTTCCACAGGGTCTGGCCCCAGGTCAGGCCGACCGAGAGCCCGGCTTCCCATTGTCCCTTGTCGATGCCGAGGATCGCCCCGCGCATGGACTCCGAGAGATAGGCCGCGACATTCAGGGTCAGCGCCAGGATGCCCGCGGTGACCGGGGTGAACTCGATGCCTACGCTCGGCAGCCCGTAGTACAGGACGAAGATCTGCACCAGCAGTGGCGTCCCGCGGAAGGCGCTGACGTAGACCGCGGCGATCTGCGAGACCACCGGCACCTTGGTCACCCGGACCACCGCGACGCTGAAGCCGAGGATCAGGCCCAGGACCATCGATACCGCGGCGAACAGCACGGTATACATCGCGCCCTGGAGCAGGAAGGGCCAGGCCATCCCGAGCAGCTCGACCAGGTTGGCGAGCCATTCGAGCAATTTCTGCAGCGAATTCATTCAACACTCCATCGACAAACACGACGGCCGCGTCTCTCGGGCGCGGCCGCTTCCCCCGTTCGGGCGGGAGCTCACTTCGGCGGCTGGCTGACGTCCAGGCCGAACCACTTTTCCGAGAGCTTGGCGAAGCGGCCGTCGGCCTTGATCTTCTCCAGCGCCGCATTCAGCGCCTCGCCGAACTTCGGATTGTTCTTCCGGTAGGGAATCGCCATGTTCGCCACCGGTCCCACCGCCGCGCCGGGCTTGACCGGCAGCTTGGCCTCGCGGATGGCGAAGGGGATCAGCAGGCGGTCGTTGAGCGCCGCGTCGATGCGTTTGCTGGCCAGGTCCTGCAGGTATTCCGGGGCGCCCGGATAGGTGCGCACGTTGACGCCGGCCACCGACTTCGCCAGGTCGGCGTAGTTGGTGCCCTGGCCGACGCCGAGCTTGAGGCCCTTGAGGTCTTCCAGCGACTTGAACTGGCGGGTTTCGTCGGCGCGCACGATCAACTGGGCGCTGGAGATGGTGTATGGCTCGCTGAAGTCGAAGACCTTGCGCCGCTGCTCGTTCACCGAGACCTGGTTCAGCGCGATGTCGTACTTGCCGCTCTGCAGGCCGGCGAGGATGCCGCTCCATTCGGTGGTGACGAATTCCGGCTTGACCGCCAGTTCGGCGGCCAGCAGTTCGCCCAGTTCGGTCTCGAAGCCGGTGAGCTTGCCGCCCTGCTTGAAGTTGAACGGCGGATAGGTGCCCTCCAGGGCGATGCGCAGGGCGCCGCGCTGGTGGACGTCGTCGAGCAGCTCGGCATGGGCCAGCGGAGCGGCCAGGGATACCAGCATCAGCAGGCGGGGCAGAAATCGCATGTAGTACTCCTCGGGTGGGAATGAACGTCGGTCGGGCCTATGCTGTTCGTTCAGCTTAGCCGGGCCCGCGTCCTGGACAATCGCGAACCTACTGGGTTGCATGCGGTCTTTCCAGGGGTTGCGGGCATTGACCCGGATTATGTGCGCGAGCGCCGCTCTAACACGGGCTTCGCAGTGGAAATCGCTGTGCCAGCGATGCCTTTCCCTGATTCGGAAGGCACGAAGAGTGCCGGGGAAATTCCGTCCAGTGGTGTTTCCCGGGTGCTAACGGAAGTGAAAACAGGAGACTCCCATGAGAGTGACATTGCCTTGCCTCGGTCTAGCCGCCCTGATGTTCGGCGCATCCGCCAGCCTGATGGCTGCCGACCTGCCCCGGACGAAGGCGCCCGAAGGGGCGAAAGTGTATTTCATCACGCCGGCCGATGGTGCAACCGTCGACAAGACCTTCACCGTGAAATTCGGCCTGAAAGGCATGGGCGTGGCGCCGGCCGGCGTCGACATGCCGGATACCGGCCACCATCACCTGTTGGTGGACCTGAAGGAGCAGCCGGCGATGAACCTGCCGCTGCCGATGACCGACAACATCCGCCACTTCGGCAAGGGCCAGACCGAAACCGAGATCACCCTGCCGCCGGGCAAGCACACCCTGCAACTGCTGGTGGGCGACAAGAACCACGTGCCGCTGGAGCCGACCGTGGAGTCGGAGAAGATCACCGTTACCGTCAAGTGACGGAAACGAAAAAAGGAGGCCGCTGGGCCTCCTTTTTCCTTTCCGCCGGACGCTGCCTTAGAACAGCACGCGGCTACGGATGGTACCGTTGACCTGCTGGAGTTTCTCCAGGGCCAGGTCCGAGTACTCGGCATCGACGTCGATCACTACGTAGCCGACCTTCTCGTTGGTTTGCAGGTACTGGCCGGAAACGTTGATGCCGTTGTCGGCGAAGACCTTGTTGATCTCGCTCATCACGCCGGGGATGTTGGCGTGGATGTGCAGCAGGCGGTGCTTGCCCGGGTGCGACGGCAGGGCCACTTCGGGGAAGTTGACTGAGGACACCGAGGTGCCGTTGTCGCTGTACTTGACCAGCTTCTCCGCCACTTCCAGGCCGATGTTGGCCTGTGCCTCGGCGGTGGAGCCGCCGATGTGCGGGGTCAGGATCACCCGGTCCAGGCCACGCAGCGGGCTGGCGAATTCCTCGTCGTTGGATTTCGGCTCGACCGGGAACACGTCGATGGCGGCGCCGATCAGGTGCTCGTCCTTGATCGCGGCGGCCAGGTGGTCCAGCTCGACCACTGTGCCGCGCGCGGCGTTGATCAGGATGCCGCCCTTCTTCATCGCGCGGATTTCCTTCTCGCCGATCATCCACTGGGTGGAGGGCAGTTCGGGAACGTGCAGCGAGACGATGTCGGACATGCCCAGCAGCTCGTGCAGGCTGCCGATCTGCACCGCGTTGCCCAGCGGCAGCTTGGTCACGGTGTCGTAGAAGAACACCTGCATGCCCAGGGCCTCGGCGAGTACCGAGAGCTGGGTGCCGATCGAGCCGTAGCCGACGATGCCGAGCTTCTTGCCACGGATCTCGAAGGAATTCGCCGCGCTCTTGATCCAGCCGCCGCGATGGCAGGAGGCGTTCTTTTCCGGGATGCCGCGCAGCAGCAGGATCGCCTCGGCCAGTACCAGCTCAGCCACAGAGCGGGTGTTCGAGTAGGGCGCGTTGAACACGGCGATACCGCGTTCGCGGGCGGCGTTGAGGTCGACCTGGTTGGTGCCGATGCAGAAGCAGCCGACCGCGATCAGTTTCTTCGCGCAGTCGAAGACCTCTTCGGTCAGCTGGGTGCGGGAGCGAATGCCGATGAAGTGCGCATCGGCGATCCTTTCCTTCAGCTCGTCGCCGGAAAGCGCGGTCTTGAGGTACTCGATGTTGGTGTAGCCGGCGGCCTTCAGCGTGTCCACGGCGTTCTGGTGGACACCTTCGAGAAGAAGGAACTTGATCTTGCTCTTGTCGAGAGAGGTCTTGCTCATCTGCGTAAACCTGTTGTCCCGGAGGAAGTGGCTGGAAAGCGAACTGCGCGAAGCGGGTCCGGCCGGCGCTGGCCGGCACCCGCAACTCGGCGCCCAGAGGCACTAAGCGCGGGGGGCGTATGCTAGCATGTTCTCCCTTTTCCTTGCCCGGTTGCGACCTGAGTTGTTCTCAGGACGACCATGAATCATTTGAGAGTTCCCGAATGACCCGCGAAGCCCTGATCGAATCGCTCAAGCCCCTGGTCGAGCCTGGCAAGCTGCTCGACGACGCCGCCTCCCTGGACGCCTACGGCAAGGACTGGACCAAGCATTTCGCCCCTGCGCCGCTGGCCATCGTGTTCCCCAAGAGCGTCGAGCAGGTCCAGGCGATCGTCCGCTGGGCCAACCAGCACAAGGTCGGTCTGGTCCCGTCGGGCGGTCGTACCGGGCTCTCCGCCGCGGCCGTGGCGGCCAACGGCGAAGTCGTGGTGGCCTTCGACTACATGAACCGAATACTCGACTTCAATGCCTTCGACCGCACCGTAGTCTGCCAGCCGGGCGTGGTTACCAAGCAACTGCAGACCTTCGCCGAGGAAAACGGCCTGTACTACCCGGTTGACTTCGCTTCTTCCGGTTCCAGCCAGATCGGCGGCAATATCGGCACCAATGCCGGCGGGATCAAGGTCATTCGCTACGGCATGACCCGTAACTGGGTGGCCGGGATGAAGGTCGTCACCGGCAAGGGCGACCTGCTCGAGCTGAACAAGGACCTGATCAAGAACGCCACCGGCTACGACATGCGCCAGCTGTTCATCGGCGCCGAAGGCACCCTGGGCTTCGTGGTCGAGGCGACCATGCGTCTGGAGCGCACGCCGAAGAACCTCACCGCTATGGTCCTCGGCACGCCCGACTTCGACTCGATCATGCCGGTGCTGCATGCCTTCCAGAGCAAGCTCGACCTGACCGCCTTCGAGTTCTTCTCCGACAAGGCCCTGGCCAAGGTCCTGGCCCGTGGCGATGTACCACGGGCGTTCGAGACCGACTGCCCGTTCTACGCCCTGCTGGAGTTCGAGGCGACCACCGAGGAAGTCGCCAACGAGGCGCTGGCCACCTTCGAGCACTGCGTCGAGCAGGGCTGGGTGCTGGACGGGGTGATGAGCCAGAGCGAGCAGCAGTTGCAGAACCTGTGGAAGCTGCGCGAGTACATCTCCGAGACCATCTCCCACTGGACGCCGTACAAGAACGACATCTCGGTCACGGTTTCCCGGGTGCCCGCCTTCCTCAAGGACATCGACGCCATCGTCGAGGCCAACTACCCGGACTTCGAGGTGGTGTGGTTCGGCCACATCGGCGACGGCAACCTGCACCTGAACATCCTCAAGCCGGAAAACCTCGGCAAGGACGAGTTCTTCGCCAAGTGCGCGACCGTCAACAAGTGGGTGTTCGAGACCGTCGAGAAGTACGACGGCTCGATTTCCGCCGAGCATGGCGTGGGCATGACCAAGCGCGACTACTTGACCTACACCCGCTCGGAAACCGAAATTGCCTATATGAAGGCACTGAAGGCGGTGTTCGACCCCAACGGGATCATGAATCCCGGCAAGATCTTCGCCGAGTAGCAGGTGTCGCAACGCAGAGGGCCGGTCATCCGGCCCTTCTCGTCTGTGGCGGGCGCCACGGATGCCTTTCCACCCGTTCAGGAGTCGGTAAATGAGTTACCAGCATCAATATATCGACGGCACCCCGATCCACTTCCCCCTGGGCAAGCTGGTCTGCGTCGGGCGCAACTACGCCGAACACGCCAAGGAACTGAACAACCCGGTTCCCACCGAGCCGCTGCTGTTCATCAAGCCCGGCTCCTGCGTGGTGCCGGTGAGCGGCGGGCTGAGCCTGCCGCAGGAGCGCGGCTCGGTACACTACGAGGCGGAAATCGCCGTGCTGATCGGCAAGCCGCTGTCGCGCAAGCCGAACCGCGAGGAGGTCCTCGACGCGATCTCCGGCTATGCGCCGGCGCTGGACCTGACCTTGCGCGAGGTCCAGGCGAAACTGAAGGAAAAGGGCCTGCCCTGGGAGCTGGCAAAGAGCTTCGATGGCGCCGGCGTGCTGTCGCCGTTCGTGAACGCCGACCAGTTTCCCGACCCGACCGACATCGGCATCCGCCTGACCATCAACGGCGAGGTGCGCCAGGACGGCAACAGCCGCGACATGCTCAATCCGATCGTGCCGCTGATCCAGCACATCGCCGGGCATTTCTCGCTACAGGCCGGCGATGTGGTGCTGACCGGCACGCCGTCCGGGGTCGGGCCGCTGAACAGCGGCGACGAGTTGCTGCTCGAATTGCCGGGCGCCAGCCGTTTCGAGACCCGCGTGCTCTGAACCGCTGCGGCCGCCGGGTGCAGCCGGCCTCCCTAGCGCCGGCAGCGGAAACGACTGTCGGTCGGCTGGCCGACGCTTCGATTGACAGGCCGGGGGCAATGCCCTTTCATGGCGACGCCCAAGAAAACACCTGGCCAAACAGTCGAGCCTCGCCCATGTCCCTTGCCTCCAAGCTTCCCCGTTTCCGCTGGCTGCTGCCGGCGTTCGTCGTGCTCGTCGGCGTGGTGCTGACCATCGTCATGCATTGGGACGATCGCGCCGGCCTTTGGTGGAAGGAAAGCCAGGCCAGCCAGCAGCAGCGCGACGAAAGCATCTGGCTGCCGGGCTATCGGGTGGTGATCGACGCCAAGCCGTTGCGGGGCCTGGAGGAGGAAGAAACCTCGGACCTGGCCTACAACCCGGCAACCAGGACCCTGTTCACCGTTACCGGCAAGCGGCCGCTGCTGGTGGAGCTGTCGCTCACCGGCGACGTGCTGCGCACCATCCCGCTGCTCGGCCTGAGCAATCCCGAAGGCGTGGCGGTGCTGGAGAACGGCAACGTCGCGGTGACCGACGAGCGCCGCAATACCCTGACCATCTTCCATGTCGACCCGCAGACCGCCGAGCTGAGCACCAAGAGCCTGGCCGAATTCCCGCTGGGCAATATCGGCAAGAAGAACAAGGGCTTCGAGGGCATCGCCTGGGATCCGCGCCAGCAGCGTCTGTTGCTGAGCAAGGAGCGCGATCCGATGACCCTGTTCAGCTGGAAGAGCGACGGCGGGCCGAGCCTGAGCGGGGCGATGACCGCGCTACCGAGCGACGACCTGTACATGCGCAACGTCTCGGCCCTCAGCGTCGACCCGCGTACCGGCCATACCCTGGTGCTGTCGGCCGAATCGCATCTGCTGCTGGAGCTGGACGAGAAGGGCGAGCCGGTCAGCTTCATCAGCCTGCTCGGCGGCTTCAACGGCCTGGACAGCAAGATCCCGCGCGCCGAAGGGGTGGCCATCGACGACGAGGGCACCATCTACATGGTCAGCGAGCCGAACCTGTTCTACGTGTTCCGCAAGAAGAGCGGCGAGCGCCTGGCCACCAGCGACGCCGATTAAGCTTCGCTTAAGCGCCGATTAAGCCTGGTTTCAGCAAGGCTTCGTAGCCTGGACCCATCGAAACCAACTACGAGGCGTTACCCATGAAACTTCGTCACCTGCCCCTCATCGCTGCCATCGGCCTGTTCTCCACCGTCACCCTGGCCGCCGGCTATACCGGCCCGGGCGCTACCCCGACCACCACCACGGTGAAGGCCGCGCTGGAAGCCGCCGACGACACCCCGGTGGTCCTCCAGGGCACCATCGTCAAGCGCATCAAGGGCGACATCTACGAGTTCCGCGATGCCACCGGCAGCATGAAGGTGGAGATCGACGACGAAGACTTCCCGCCGATGGAAATCAACGACAAGACCCGGGTCAAGCTGACCGGCGAAGTCGACCGCGACCTGGTCGGCCGCGAGATCGACGTCGAGTTCGTCGAAGTGATCAAGTAAGGCCCTGAATCGAAACGGCCCGCCTCCCGGAAGAGAGGCGGGCCGTTTCGCGTTCCGACCGGGTGAAGTTGCGGGCGGGCTTACCGGTGAACCCCTTCGAAACCCTGTAGCACGTTCACTGCGTTGATCCCGATTTCCTCCACCGCGTAGCCTCCCTCCATCACGAACAGCGTGGCCAGGCCGAGCTTGCCGATGGCTTCGCCCATGCGCAGGTAGTCGGGGCTGTCCAGGCGGAACTGGGAAATCGGGTCCTCCTTGAAGGTATCCACCCCCAGGGAAACGATCAGGGCGTCCGCCGCATAGGCCTGGATCTGCCGGATCGCCGCCTGCAGCGCCTGGCTCCAGGTCGCCCAGTCGCTGCCGGCCGCCAGTGGGTAGTTGAAGTTGTAGCCGGTGCCGACGCCGTTGCCCTTCTCGTCGGCGTAGCCGAGGAAATAGGGGTATTCGAAGCGCGGATCGCCGTGGATCGAGGTGAACAGCACATCGGCGCGGTCGTAGAAGATGTCCTGGGTGCCGTTGCCATGGTGGTAGTCGACGTCGAGGATCGCCACCCGCCCGGCGCCCCGGTCGAGGAAGGCCTGGGCGGCGATGGCGGCATTGTTGAAGAAGCAATAGCCGCCCATGTAGTCGGCCGCGGCGTGGTGGCCCGGCGGGCGACAGAGCGAAAATACCGAGCGCGCGCCGTTGGCGAGTTCGGACTGGCCGCTGAGGGCGACGTTGGCCGAACTGGTGATCGCCTGCCAGGTCCCGGCGGTGATCGGCGCGCCGGCGTCGAAGGAGTAGTAGCCGAGGCGACCGTCGATGTTGTCCGGCTCCGTCTGCCGCAGGCGCCGGGTCGGCCAGGCGATCGGCAGCATGTCGTGGCTGCGGCCGGTGGCCAGCCAGTCCTGCCAGGCGTTCTGCAGGAAACGCACGAAACCCTCGCTGTGCACCCGGCGGATCGGTTCCAGGCCGAAGTCGCGCGGTGCGCGGACTTCGCCGAGGCCGACGGCCTTCACGCGGTCGAGGACCATGTCGGCGCGGCTGGGTTTTTCGAAGCAGGGGGTGAACTGGCCGCCGATCAGTTCGTGCCGGCCGTGGTGCAGGCGATGGTCGTCGCTGTAGATGGTCAGCATGTCGGGCTCCCGGGCTCAGTTCTGTTCGGAGAAGGTCACGGTCGGCGCCTTGCGGCGGAAACCGCCGGTATGCAACGCCAGGTAGGCGAGGCCGGCGGCGAACCAGGTCAGGCCGATCACCAGGGTCAGCGCCGAGAGGCTGGTCCACAGCCACAGGGTCAGGCCCAGGCCGATGGCCGGCACCAGCCCGTAGCGCAGCAGGTCGCGCGGGGCGCGGCGGCCGTCGAGCAGCAGGTAGCTGCGGATCACCGCCAGGTTCACCGCGGAGAACGCCACCAGCGCGCCGAAGCTGATCATCGAGGCCAGGGTGGTGAGGTCGATGACCACCGCCAGCAGGGAAATCACCGAGACCACCAGGATCGCGATCACTGGCGTCTTGAAGCGCTCCGAGAGGCTGCCGAACACGCGCCGCGGCAGGATGCCGTCGCGGCCCATGCTGTAGAGGATGCGCGACACCGAGGCCTGCGAGGCCAGCGCCGAGCCGGCGGCGCCGGCGACGTAGGCGGCGGTGAAGAAGCTGGCGAGGAACTTGCCACCGGCCGCCAGCATCACTTCGTTGGCCGCCGACTCGGCGTCCTGGAATACGCTGCCGGGGAACACCAGTTGGCTGAAGACCGCCAGCACGGTGAACAGCAGGCCGGCGCCGACCGTGGTGATGACGATGGCGCGCGGGATGTCGCGTTGCGGGTCGCGGGTTTCCTCGGCCAGGGTCGAGACCGCGTCGAAGCCGAGGAACGACAGGCACAGCACCGCCGCGCCGGCCATCAACGGGGCGAAGCCCGGCTGGCTGCCGTCGCCGACGAAGGGCAGGCTCAGGTCCAGCGAGGGGATGCCGGCCAGGTGCTTGACCGCCATGGCGACGAACACCACGGCGAAGACGAACTGGGCGCCGACGATCACGTTGCTCATGCCGGCCACCGAGCTGATGCCGATCACGTTGAGCACGGTGACCAGGCCGATCGCCGCGAGCACGAAGACCCAGGCCGGCACCATCGGGAAGGCGATGTTGAGGAACAGGCCGATGAGCAGGTAGTTGATCATCGGCAGGAACAGGTAGTCGAGCAGCAGCGACCAGCCGGCGAGGAAGCCGACGCAGGGGCCGAAGCTGAGGCTGGTATAGGAATAGGCCGAGCCGGCGATGGGATATTTCTTCACCATGAAGCTGTAGGAAAAGGCGGTGAAGAGCATCGCCGCCAGGGTGATCAGGTAGGCGCTGGCGGTACGACCGCCGGTGATCTCGGTGACTACCCCGTAGGTGGTGAACATGGTCAGCGGAACCATGTAGACCAGCCCGAAGAAGACCAGGGCGGGAAGCCCGAGGATGCGCCGCAGGCCGGTGCCCTGGGCGCTGTGGACGTACTCGGGGCGCTTGCCGCCGATGAGGATGCCGTTGTTGCGTTCGCTGGCCATGTTCCGCTCCTCGCGAAATGCCGTATCGATCCCGCAGGCGGCCGCTTGGGCGGACCTTTCCTGCGCCGGGTGAATGGACGGGCTAGTGGAAAACCGCTGGGGTTTCCGCCGGGTCGGTGGAAATGGCAGTGACGAGAGGGCGCGCGGCGTGTGCGGGCACGGGCGTTGGGGCGTCGATAGTGTTCATGGCGTTCTCAGGAAGCGTTCTTGTTGGATTTCTAGCTCGCGGTCGCGAGGTTCCCTTGGGCTCTGCCGGCGCCGTTTCCGCGGCTCCGGGCGACCCCTCGAGGAGGGCGCGGTTCGACTCTAGCAATCCGGTTTCGCCGGGGAGAACCCTGTAGACGGTCAAAAAGGGATCGAAATGGCCAAGCTGGCTGGCCGGCCAGCGCTGGCGCGAGCTGGCCGCCAGCGCCGCGTCGATCATTTCTTAAGCTTGGTCCAGACCTTGCTGCGCAACGCCAGGGCTTTCGGCGAGCAGAGCTTGAACGGCTTCAGGCGGTCGAGCTTGTCCTGCGGGGTGTTGATCGCCGGGTCGTCGAACAGTGCTTTCTCCATGAATTTCTCCGAGCCGACGATGGCGTTGTTGTACTTGGCGAAGTTGGAGGCGGCGGCGATGTTCTCCGGGCGCATCATCCAGTCGATGAAGACGTGGGCTTCCTTGACGTTGCTGGCGTCGCGCGGAATCGCGAAGTTGTCGATGAACAGCCGGATGCCTTCCTTCGGATAGACGTATTCGAGGCTGGCGCGTTGGGCGTGGGCGCGGTGGAAGGCGCCGTTCCACTGCTGGTGCATGGCGACCTCGCCGGCGGCCATGCGCTCGATGGTGCCGTCGCTGTTGTACATGGCCAGCGCCGGCTTTTGCCTGAGCAGCAGGTCGAGGACCTTCTGCGCTTCCCTGGCGTCCTCGGTGCATTCGTCGATGCCGAGGTAGTAGGTGGCGGGAATGAACAGTTCCTCGATGGAGTTCAGAGCCACCACCTTGCCTTTCAGCTCGGCTGGTGGTTCGAAGAACGGCTTCCAGCTTTCTTCCAGCCTGCCGCCCGGCACCTTCGCCGTATCGTAGCTGTAGCCGGTGGTGCCCCAGAGATAGGGAATGCTGTAGTCGTGGCCGGGATCGAAGCCAAGGGTCCGGAAGTTTTCCTTCAGATTGCCCAGGCTCGGCAACTGGCTCTTGTCGAGCTTTTGCAGCAGCCCCTCCTTGACGAATATTTCTATGAAACTGTCCGACGGCACCACCACGTCGTAGGCGCCGCCACCGGCCTTGAGCTTGGCCAGCAGCGTCTCGTTGCTGTCGTAGGCGTCGAGGGTGGCCTTGATCCCGGTGTCCTTCTCGAACTTCTTCAGTAACTCCGGCGGGTAGTAGTCCGACCAGTTGGCGAAGTGCAGGGTGCCTTCGGCGCGAGCCTGGCCGCCCAGGGCTAGACCGGCGGCGAAGAGCAGGGTGAGCGGTGTGCGGTAGGTCATGATGGACTCCTGGCGATCTTCTGTTTTTTCTTCGTGGAGGCAGGTTCTCAGCGGCGGCGTTGGCCGAGGTAGTACGACAGGGCGACGAAGGCGATGGAAATCATGAGGATGATCGAGGAAATCGCATTGATCTTCGGGGATATGCCCATGCGGATGGAACTGAAGATGTACACCGGCAGGGTGGTTGCGCCGGCGCCGGCGACGAAATAGGTGATGACGAAATCGTCCATCGAGATGATGAACGCGAGCATCGCCCCGGACAGCACGCCGGGCATCAGCAGCGGCAGGGTGATTTTCCAGAAGGCCTTCCACGGCGAGGCGTAGAGGTCGGCGGCGGCCTCCGCCAGGCGCGGGTCCAGGCCCTCCAGGCGGGCGCGGATCGGCAGGTAGGCGAAGGGGATGCAGAACACGATGTGGGCGATGAGGATGGTGAACAACGACAGCTTCAGGCCGATGAAGGAGAAGAACATCAGGGTCGCCACCGCGGTGACGATCTCCGGCACCAGCAGCGGCAGGCCGAGAACGCCGTTCATCAGGGTCTGCCCGCGGAAGGCGCGACCGCGCATGCCCAGCGCGGCGAGGGTGGCCAGGACGGTCGAGGCCAGGGTGGCGAGGGTGGCGACGAGCAGCGAGTTCTTCGCCGCGCGGAGGATTTCCGGATCGTTGGCCACCACCGCATACCATTTCAGGCTGAAGCTCTCCCAGAGCGTCGCCGACTGGCCGCTGTTGAAGCTGAGCACTACCAGCACCAGGATCGGGATGTAGAGGAAGGCGAAGAACAGCCAGGCGGCCTGGCGCACGCCGCTGAAGGTCCAGAGTGGATTGCGGCCGTTCATGGCTGGCCTCCGCCGGCGTTGGCCCGGAAGCGCAGGTTGTAGATCAGCATCGCCAGCAGGACGAAGGCCAGCAGGGCGAACGAAAGGGCGGCGCCGAACGGCCAGTTGTGCGCGGTACCGAATTGCAGCTGGATCAGGTTGCCGATCATCAGCGCCTTACCGCCGCCGAGCAATTCCGGAATGATGTAGCTGCCCAGGGCCGGGATGAATACCAGGATGCAGCCGGCGACTATCCCCGGCATCGCCAGCGGCACGATCACCCGGCGCAGCGCTTTCCAGCGGTTGGCGCCGAGGTCGAATGCCGCCTCCACCAGGCGCCAGTCCATCTTTTCCAGGCTGCTGTAGATCGGCAGCACCATGAACGGCAGGTAGGTATAAAGGAGGCCGATGATCACCGCGTTGTCGGTATAGAGCAGCCCCAGCCCGGTGTCGGTCAGGCCGATGCCTTGCAGGCCGGCGTCCACCAGCCCGCCGTTGCGCAGCAGCAGGATCCAGGCGTAGACCCGCACCAGCAGGTTGGTCCAGAACGGCACGGTGACCAGGAACAGCAGCAGGTTGCGCCGGCGTTCCGGTTGCAACGCCAGGTACAGCGCGGTGGGGAAGCCGAGCGCCAGGCAGCCGAGGGTGGTCAGCAGCGACAGCCAGAACGAGCGCTGGAAGATGCCCAGGTAGTCGGCGTTGAACACCAGGCTGTCGTCCAGGTCGCGTTCCCAGAGGAAATTGAGGTAGGCCTCCAGGCTGTGCTGGCCCCATTTCACTCCGCCGTAGTCGCCGGATTGCTGGATCGACACGGCGAACATGATGCCCAGCGGGATCACCAGGAACAGCACCAGCATCAGCATCGCCGGGCTGCTCAGCAGCAGGCGCCGACGCAACTGCCGGCGTTCGGCCGACTGTTGCGCGGTAGGTCGGCCGGCGGTGCTCATTCGGCGAGCACCCGGATGGCGGCGGCGGGAATCCGCACCCGCACCTTCGCCCCCGGACTGTGCGGGCAGCGTGCGCCGTCGCGGTTCTGCTGGCGCACGCGGAAGCCCGGCTGTCCGGCCACGTTCAGGTGGTAGACGGTATCGGTGCCGACATAGACGATGTTTTCCAGCACGCCTTCCAACTGGCCGTCGGCGGCCAGTTCGGTGCGCTCCGGGCGGATCGCCAAGGTCACAGCGCCGCTGCCCGGGGTCGTCGCGGCCAGCCGCTGGCCGTCCGCCAGGCGCACGCCGTCGGCGTCGGCCTGGCCCTCGAGGAAGTTGGTTTCGCCGATGAAGTCGGCGACCGCCCGGTTCAGCGGCGCCTCGTAGATGTCGCTGGGCGTGCCGACCTGCAACACCTTGCCCTTGCTCATCACCGCGATGCGGTCGGACATGGTCAGCGCTTCCTCCTGGTCGTGGGTGACGAAGATGAAGGTGATCCCGGTCTCGTGCTGCAGGCGCTTCAGCTCGATCTGCATTTCCTTGCGCAGCTTCAGGTCCAGCGCCGACAGCGACTCGTCGAGCAGCAGCACCTTGGGCCGGCTGGCCAGCGCGCGGGCCAGGGCGATGCGTTGCTGCTGGCCACCGGACAACTGGTCGGCGCGGCGCTTGCCGACCTCCGGCAGCTTCACCAGGTCGAGCATGCGGCTCACGGTGGCGTCGATCTCGCTGCGCGGGCGGCCCTGCATCTCCAGGCCGAAGCCGATGTTGTCGGCGACGCTCATGTGCGGGAACAGCGCATAACTCTGGAACACCGTGTTGACCGGGCGGCGGAACGGCGGCAGGCCTTCCATGTGTTCGCCATAGAGGCGGATGCTGCCGGAACTGGGCTGTTCGAAGCCGGCGATGAGGCGGAGGAGGGTGGTCTTGCCGCAGCCGGAAGGGCCGAGGAGGGTGAAGAATTCGTTGGCGTGGATATCCAGGGACACATCGTCAAGGGCCTTCAGGCCTTGGCCGGGGGTACCGAATTCCATGCAGATCCGCTCGATGGCTATCGCGCTGGTCATGCTGAATTCCATGCAGTCAAGCAGTTGTTATTGTTGAGGTTTTGCGGTTTCTGGGGCCCGCTTCACCTGCTGCGGTTCGATAATGACCGGGGCGCCGCGGGCGCAGAACGATAGATGCGGCCAATAAGGGATCGAACAGGCCAATCTGGTGGCGCTGGAAGAAGACTGCGGATGCTCTCTTGTCGTCTCTTTCGGACAGGAAACTCGGACCTGTCCGAGTCGCCCGGGCGGCTGGCTGACTTTAAGCTTGGCTTCAGCCTGGAGCCGTAGCTTGCGTAGGAAAGGTCGGGCGCAGCCCGTTTCCATACAGCGTACAGGCTCTATGCTATGACTATCCACGCCCAAACTCCCGAGCCGTTTTCCATGTCCCGAGCTTTCACGCCTCGCCGTCTGCTGCTGGCCGTCCTGCTGGTCGCGCTGTCCGCGCTGGTCCTTCTCGGCCAGAGCTTCCGGGTCTTCGACCGGGCCTGGTTCGCCGTCCAGGAGTGGCGTCACGCCGATGCCTGGAAAGAGCGCTCGATATGGCTGCCGGACTACCGCGTGCGGATCGAGGCGCAGCCCATCGAGGGGTTGAACGACGACGTTTCCGCGCTGACCTTCGATCCCGACCGGCGCACCCTGTTCACCGTGACCAACCAGCCGGCGCAGATCATCGAGCTGTCCTTGCAGGGCAAGGTACTGCGGACCATCCCGCTGACCGGCTTCGGCGACGCCGAGGCCATCGAGTACATCAGCCGCGGCGTCTACGTGATCACCGACGAGCGCCAGCAACGCCTGGTCAAGGTGCGCCTGGAGGACGACACGCGCTTCATCGACGCTGCCGATGCCCAGCAGCTTTCGCTGGGTATCGGCCTCAACGGCAACAAGGGTTTCGAAGGGCTAGCTTACGACGCCGAGGGCAAGCGCCTGTTCGTCGCCAAGGAGCGTGACCCGGTGCGCATCTACGAGATCCACGGTTTCCCCCACACCCAGGCGGACAAACCGTTCGCCGTGCACGTGGTGGACGACCCCGGGCGCGACAAGCGCCTGTTCGTCCGCGACCTGTCCAGCCTGCAGTTCGACGAGGGCACCGGGCACCTGCTGGCGTTGTCCGACGAGTCGCGTCTGGTAGTCGAGCTGGACACCGACGGCGAGCCGGTCAGCACCCTGTCGCTGCTGCGCGGCATGCACGGCCTGAAGCGCAGCGTGCCGCAGGCCGAGGGCGTGGCGATGGACGACCGTGGCGTGCTCTACCTGGTCAGCGAGCCGAACCTGTTCTACGTGTTCAGCAAGGACGAGCCGGCGCAGCCCTGACGCGGCCTACGGGGACGGCAGGAGCGTCCCCTGGCCCGCTCAGAACTGCCAGTTCACCCCGAGCGAATAGCCCGCCTGGTTGCCTTCGCTGTGGGCGAAGCGGCTGTTGGCTTCGGCGAAGACCCCGAGCTGCTCGGTGATCGCCAGTTGCGCGCCAAGCTGGGCGCGGCCGAAATCCTTGTCCACGCCGCCCATGTCGGCGACCCGGACACGCCCGTCGCCGCGGCTGGTCAGGTCCATGTCGTCCAGGCGTCCGTCCGCCAGCTCGCGGACCCAGCGCAGGCTGGCGTAGGGTTGCAGGCGCATTCTCGCGCCCAGCGCCAGCTCGCCGCGCAGGCGCCAGCCGAGACTCGCCTCCAGCGAGTCGTAGTCCTGCTTCTCGTAGCCGAGTGCGGTACGCAGGGCCTCGTCCTCGCGGAAGTCGTCGATGCGGTAGTGCATGTAGTCGAGGCCGGCCAGCGGCCCGCTCCGCAGTTCGCCGAAGCTGAAGTCATAGCCGCCTTCCAGCCGGGCGCCCCAGGACCAGGCCGAGGTGTCGCCCGACAGACGCTGGTCGAGCAGCACCGGCCCGCCGGCGGCCTGGAGGTAGACCGAACGCTTGCTGTCGTAGCGGGTATGCCCGAGGTTCAGCTCGCCGGCCAGCCATTTCGGACCGCCGTCGTTGTACAGGCCGAACAGGCCGAGCTGCCAGGTGTCGCCCTCGATGCGCCCACCATGGTCCAGCTTGTCGCGGCTGCGCTGGAAGGCCAGGCTGCCGCCGAGGGTCAGGGCCTCGCTGTAGCGGTAGTCGCCGAGCAGATGCACGCCGGCGCGCCTGGACTCCGGATTGCCAGGCATGTCGAAACCGCTGTCCGGCGAGACCTCGCCCTCCGCGCCCACCTCGCCGTCGAAGCTGCCTACCGGCCGGTTGCTGCCGAGCAGGGTCAGCCAGCGGCGGTCGTGCAGGCGGGTCAGTGCCTGATGCTGGCGCTGCAACTGGTCTTCCATCTGCCGCGCCAGGGCGCCGCCGGAGGCGGTGGAGGCCAGCAGGTCGGCGTTGGTCAGCTCCAGCACCAGGCGCGTCAGCAGGCGGGAAAAGTTGCGCATGCGTTGCTCGATGCGCTCCTGGCCGAGGGCGTTGGTCAGTACTTCCTTGTTGTCCTCGGCCGGGTCGTGCCAGGTTGAGCCGCCGGGAATCGCCGGGTTGTCGGTCTGCTCGTAGCCGTCCAGGTCGCCCAGTTCCCAGTTGGTCGCCTCGATGAACAACACCGGGATGTCCATCCCGTTGAAGCTTTCGCCGTCGCTGCAGCAGCCGGTACCCGCCGGGTATTCGGCGTTCAGGCCGGGGTTGGTGAACAACGGGATGTCCAGCTCGCGGGCGATGCGCAGGATCTGTTCGCGGTAGGCGCCGAGGGCCGGGCTGGACACGCTGTTGGAGCCGGCATGGGCGTACATCTTGTCGCCGGTGACCAGGCTGTCGAGGTTGATCATTCCCAGCAGGTTGGCGCGCTGGCTGGCGTCGAGGGACTCGACGTAGGCACGCGAACCGCGCAGGCCTTCCTCCTCGGCGCCGAAACCGACCACCTCGAGGCCGTTCTCCAGGGCGATGCCGCCGAGGTTGCGGGCGATCTCGGTGAGCACCGCCGCGCCCGAGGCGTTATCGTCCAGGCCCTGCAGGGTCGGGCGACCGTAGTAGGTGTCGTAGTGCGCGCCGAGTACCAGGAACTTCCCGCTGCTACCGGGCGCCGAGGCGATGACGTTCTGCGAACTGCGGTTGCCGGCCCAGGTGAAGTCCTGGCGACTGGTCTGGTAGCCGAAGCCCAGGCGCGACTGCATCAGTTCGCTGGCGCCGGCGAAGCTGGCGGTGCCGCGATAGCGGCCCGGGTAGTCGGTGATCAGGCGCTCCAGGGTCTCCCCGGCGTATTCCCCGTATTGGTAGGCGTTGGCGCCCAACGACAGCGCGGCACATCCCAGGCCTACAGCGACAGCTAATGGTTTGAACACGGCACTTTCCTCTGTGTCGGTACGATGGTGCATCGAATGATGCTCGCGCCGCGGAAAGCAGGATGCGGACCGTTTCATGTCCCGGTGGCACGAAGTGACGCCTGGTCGACCTGCGGTGTCGCCAGGTTGTAAGAAGCGTCGCTCCTGGCGATGGGCGGGAAGCTTCGTGCTGGACGTAGTGTTACCGGCGATGGCCGGTACTGGGGCGTGACTTCCCGTTTCGGGGCTTGGTAACCGCGAGCGGTCGATTTACAGTGCTCGCCCTGCCGATCTCCTGGATACCCGTCGCATGAACATTTTCCGCGAAGCCCTGCTCAACCGTCGCCTGAAGAAGGCCCTGGCACGTCACGGTTGCCGCATGGCCAGCGGGGTCGAGACGCTGCGCGACGGCACGCAGGTGACGCTGGAGCCGAACGTGAAGCTGGGCAAGGCGAAGATCCATTCGCCGGCACTGGAGGTCGGCGCCTATACCGACGTGGTCAGCGGCTGCGAGTTCTTGGAGGTGGCCAGCATCGGCCGCTTCTGCTCGATCGCCACCGGGGTGGTGATCGGTCAGCCGCGCCGCTCGCATCCAATGCACTGGCTGAGCACCCACGCCTTCACCGCCAATCCGAAGCTGTTGCGCAAGCCGTTGCAGCCCGAGCGCGAAGCGACCCCGGCGCGGATCGGCCACGATGTATGGATCGGGCGCGACGCGCTGATCCTCGATGGGGTGGAGATCGGCACCGGCGCGGTGATCGGCGCGCAATCGCTGGTCAATCGCGACGTGCCGCCCTACGCGGTGGTGGCGGGCTCGCCGGCGCGGGTGCTCCGCTATCGCTTCGCGCCGGAGCTGATCGAGCGACTGCTGGCGAGTCGCTGGTGGGAGTTGCCGCTGGACGTGCTCGGCGAATTGCCGCTGGACGATCCGCAGGCCTGCGTCGAGGCGCTGGAGCGTCGGCCGCCGCAGGCGCGCCAGGAGGCGCGGCGCTTGCGCATCCGGCACAAGCCGTTCGCCATCGAATGGCTGTCCTGAGGCCCGCAGCCGCCGCCGGCGTCGACGGCGGCCAGGGCTGGGTCAGCTTTCGTCGCTGAGACCGGCTTCCGGCGCTGCGCGCTTCACCGACTGCACGCCGGCTTCGGCGTTGGCCTGGCTGGCATAGAGCTGGCTCTGGCCGACGACCTGGCCATTGGTGGCCTTGAGTACGAAGTGGAACTTGCCGTTGCTGGCCGGCTTGACCTCGAAGGCACCGTCGCGCTGGGAGTTCTTGCGCACCGACTCGATGCCGCCGAGCGCCGAGTCCTTGGCCTTGTACAGTTCGCTGGTGAGAATGATCTCGCCGTTGGCGGCATGCAGGTTGAAGTGGAACTGGCCGTCTTTCGCTTTCTTCAGATGGAATTTGGCTGCCATGTCTAGCTCCTTGTTCACAGGGTGAGGCGGATCGCAACGGACCAGCCGTCTGCTGAGACACAGCGTAGCCGCTTTTGTTGCAGTGTCGCCCCGCTCCGGTCATCGGCCTGGGGCGAGCGGGCTCAGGCCTTGAGGGTCTTGACGCCTTCGGCGGTGCCGAGCAGCAGCAGGTCGGCCGGGCGGGCGGCGAACAAGCCGTTGGTGACCACGCCGACGATGGCGTTGATCTTCTCTTCCAGTTCCACCGGGCTGTCGATGCGCAGGTTGTGCACGTCGAGGATGATATTGCCGTTGTCGGTCAGCACGCCTTCGCGGTAGACCGGATCGCCGCCGAGCTTCACCAGTTGGCGGGCGACGTGGCTGCGAGCCATCGGGATGACCTCCACCGGCAGCGGGAACTGGCCGAGGATGGGCACCAGCTTGCTGGCATCGGCGATGCAGATGAAGGTCTTGGCCACCGCGGCGACGATCTTCTCGCGGGTCAGCGCGGCACCGCCGCCCTTGATCAGCTCCAGGCGCTCGTTGCTTTCGTCGGCGCCGTCGACGTAGAACTCCAGCTCGCTGACCGTGTTCAGCTCGTAGACCGGGATGCCATGCTCCTTCAGGCGCTTGGCGGTGGCCTCCGAACTGGCTACTGCGCCGTCGAACTCGGCCTTGTGGCGGGCCAGGGCATCGATGAAGAAGTTGGCGGTGGAGCCTGTGCCGACGCCGACGATGCTCTTGCTGTCGAGGTGCGGAAGAATGTGGTCGACGGCGGCCTGTGCCACTGCCTGCTTGAGCTGATCCTGGTTCATCCCGGGTGCCTGTCTGGTTGCCTGGCCGGCCGTCCCGGCGGCGCAGGCGGAGGGTGCGCGCGGCCGGGGCGGCCCGGCGGGTTTCCGGCACGTCCTGTGCCGCTGCGATACGAAGGGACGAATTATAGCGGCCTGGCGTCCTCCGGTCTTGCCCCGGATGACCGGCAGTCGCGGTGTTTTCCTGCGGCGCGCCGGTAGTCCGCCCGGCGGGCCTGGAGTAGACTCCGGGCTTCCGTGAAGTCCGCCGAACCGCCTCCGATGCTCGAACAATACGTCAAGAAGATCCTCACCTCGCGCGTCTACGACGTCGCGGTGGAAACGCCCCTGCAACCCGCCCGCCAGTTGTCCGAACGCCTCGGCAACCAGGTCCTGCTCAAGCGCGAGGACCTGCAGCCGGTGTTTTCCTTCAAGATCCGCGGCGCCTACAACAAGGTCGCGCAGCTCACCGAGGAGGAGAAGGCCCGCGGGGTGATCGCCGCCTCGGCCGGCAATCACGCCCAGGGCCTGGCCCTGGCGGCCAAGCGGCAGGGGATCAGGGCGGTCATCGTGATGCCCAAGACCACCCCCGAGATCAAGGTCCAGGCGGTGCGCGCCCACGGCGCCAAGGCGGTGCTGCACGGCGACGCCTTCCCCGAGGCTCTGGCCCACGCGCTGAAGCTGGTCGACGAGAAGGGCTACACCTTCGTCCATCCCTACGACGATCCGGACACCATCGCCGGTCAGGGCACCGTGGCCATGGAGATTCTCCGCCAGCAGCCCGGCCGCCTCGATGCGATCTTCGTCCCGGTGGGCGGTGGCGGACTGGTCGCCGGCATCGCCGCCTACGTCAAGTACCTGCGTCCGGAGATCAAGGTGATCGGCGTCGAGCCGGACGAGTCGAACTGCCTGCAGGCGGCCATGGCCGCCGGCGAGCGGGTGGTGCTGGGCCAGGTCGGGCTGTTCGCCGACGGCGTGGCGGTGGCGCAGATCGGCCAGCACACCTTCGACATCTGCAAGGACCACGTCGACGAAGTGATCACCGTCAGCACCGACGAGATCTGTGCGGCGATCAAGGACATCTACGACGACACCCGCTCGATCACCGAGCCGGCCGGCGCGCTGGCGGTGGCCGGGATCAAGAAGTACGTCGAGCGCGAGCGCGCCGAGGGGCAGACCCTGGTGGCGATCGACTCCGGCGCCAACGTCAACTTCGATCGCCTGCGGCATGTCGCCGAACGCGCCGAACTGGGCGAGCGCCGCGAAGCGATCATCGCGGTGACCATTCCCGAGCGGCCGGGCAGCTTCAAGGCCTTCTGCGAGGCGGTCGGCAAGCGCCAGATCACCGAGTTCAACTATCGCTACCACAGCGGCAGCGAGGCGCACATCTTCGTCGGCGTGCAGACCCACCCGGAGAACGACCCGCGCGAGGCGCTGGTGGCCTATCTGCGCGAGAAGGGCTTCCCGGTCCTCGACCTGACCGACAACGAACTGGCCAAGCTGCACATCCGCCACATGGTTGGCGGCCATGCAGTGAAAGTCAGCGACGAGATGGTGTTCCGCTTCGAATTCCCCGAGCGGCCCGGCGCGCTGTTCAACTTCCTCACCAAGCTCGGCGGGCGCTGGAACATCTCGATGTTCCACTACCGCAACCATGGCGCGGCCGACGGCCGGGTGGTGGCCGGGTTGCAGGTGCCGGAAGACGAGCGCCACCTGATCCCGCAGACCCTGGAGGCGATCGGCTATCCGTACTGGGACGAGACCGCCAACCCGGCCTACCAGCTGTTCCTCGGCTGACCCGCGGCGGCTCGCCGACACGGGCTGCTAAGCTTCACGGGCAGGTGATCTCCTTCCTCGGGAACTGAGCCCGCCCCCGGCGCCTCAAACGGGCCGGGAACACGGACAAGGATGCGCTGATGGAACATTTTCTCCAGATCAAGATTCTCCACGGAGTCGCCACCGTGCTGCTCTTCGGCGGCCTGCTCGGCCTGGCGTTCTACGCCTGGCGCAGCTGGCGGACGGGCGACGCGGCGCGGGTCGCGCGCGGTTTCAAGCGGGTCCGCCTGATCGGCTGGCCGCTGCTGGGGCTCAGCCTGCTGGCCCTGCCGGTCAGCGGCTGGTGGCTGGTGCACCTGGCCGGCTGGCCGTTGGGCCAGAGCTGGCTGCTGTTCGGCGCCTGCCTCTATCTGCTCGGCTGCATCTTCTGGCTGGTCCTCGCCGGCCGCCTGGCGCGGGTCCAGCACCAGGCCGGCGCCGCCGAGACGGCGGGGGCCGCGCTGGGCGAGCAGACCCTGCGCGAGATCAAGGTGGGCCTGGTCATGGCCCTGCTCGGTGCGGCCAGCTTCATCGCGGTGGCGGTACTGATGGTCAGCAAGCCGCTCTGAAACGCCAACGAAATGGACTTCACCGGCCTTCGCCGGTTCTGTAGGAACGCATGCGTATTCTGCTGGTAGGCGCGGGAGGTTTCGTCGGGCGGCACCTGCTCCCGGCGCTGCTCGCCGCCGGACACGAACTGCTCCTCACCGCGCGCCGCCCGCCGGTCGATGCGCCTGCCGGCGTACGCTGGCTGGCGCTCGACCTGGAGCGGCTTGCGGAAAGGCCGGACAGCTTCGCCTGGCCCGCCGGGGTCGACCTGCTGATCAATGCCGCCGGCACCATGAGCCTCGACGAGGCGAGCATGGCTCGCGTCCAGGACAGCGGCGCGCGAACACTCTTCGACCTCGCTGCAGCCCATGGGGCGAAGGTCCTGCAGATTTCCGCGCTGGGCGCCGGTGCGCACCCGGACGTGGCCTTCCTCGCCAGCAAGGCGGCGGCCGACCGCCACCTGCTGGAACTGGGCATCCCGGCGCTGGTGCTGCGCCCGTCCCTGCTGCTGGGGCCGGGCGGCGCCAGCAGCGCCTGGCTGGAACGCCTGTCGCCGCTACCGCTGATTCCCTTGCTGGACAATCGCGCGCGCCTGCAACCGCTGCATGTCGAGGACCTGGTCGGCGCGGTGCTGGCCTTGCTGCGCCGCTGGCCGGAGCGGGCGCAGGTGATTCCGCTGGTGGGTCCGCAGGCGCTGACCCAGGGCGAGCTGCTGGACGAGCTGCGCCGCGCCCAGGGTTGGCCGCGCGGCCGCTATGCGGTGCCGCCCGCGGCGCTTCTCGATGCGTTGGGCGGGCTTGGCCGGCGTGCTGGCTGGCGGACACTGAGTCCATCGATGCTGAAGCTGGTGCGCCACGACAACCTGGCCGACCCGGCACTCCTCGATGCGGCCTGCGGCTATCGTTGCGCGCCGCTGGCCAGTCGCCTGCTCGGCTGGCCGCAGGCGGCACGCAGCCTGGCGGCGCTGATGCGGCCGCTGATGCTGGCGGCCCTGGTGCTGATCTGGCTGGGTACCCTGGTCGCCTGCCTGGGGCCGGGTTACGGTTGGGGCCTGCGGATCCTCGGCGAGGCCGGCATCCACGGCTGGCCGGCGAGCCTGGCGGTGATCGCCGGGGCCCTGCTCGACGGTGCGCTCGGCGTCGGCCTGCTGCTCCGCCGCTGGCGCCGGCGCGCGCTGCTGGCGCAGTTCTGGCTGATGCTTGGCTACAGCCTGGCGATCAGCCTGATCCTGCCGCACTACTGGTACGACCCCTACATGGCGGTCGGCAAGAACATCGTGCTGATGGTGGCCACGCTCTGGCTGCTGGGCGACGAACCTCGAGCCAGGGAGGCCCGTGGATGAACCTTTACCTGCTGCTGAAAACCCTGCATATCCTTTCCTCGACCATTCTCTTCGGCACCGGCCTGGGGTCGGCCTACTACGCCCTGCGCGCCTGGCGCAGCGGGCAGTTGCCGGTGATCGCGGTGACCTTCCGCCACCTGGTCGCCGCCGACTGGCTGTTCATCGCCACCACAGCGGTGTTCCAGCCGCTCAGCGGCCTGGCCATGGTGCATGTCGCCGGCTGGTCGCTGGCCCAGGGCTGGTTGCTGTGGAGCCTGGGCCTCTACGTGTTCGCCGGGCTCTGCTGGCTACCGGTGGTGTGGTTGCAGATCCGCGTACGCGACATGGCCGAGGCGGCCTTGCGCGAGGCGCGGCCCATCGAACCGCTGGCGTACCGCTACATGAACGCCTGGTTCATCCTCGGCTGGCCGGCCTTCATCGCCTTCATGGTCATCTTCTACCTGATGGTCAACAAGCCGGTCTGAGAGTCCCCTCGGCGCAACCAGAGCAACGCCAGGACCAGGAACGCCAGGGAGCCGCCCCAGTACAACCAGGCGAAGCCGCCGGGCCGCTCCAGCAGGAGGAAGGCCAGGGCCGGGCCCAGCGCGGCGCCGAGGTCCTGGACGATGGAATAGCGGGTCATGAAGCCGACCACGTCGCCGGCGCGGGCGACGTCGGCGGCGAGGGCGTCGGTCAGGGTGGTGAGGGCGGTGGCGACCAGCATCACCAGCAGGGCGATGGCCAGCCAGGCGAGAATGGGCAGCCTGCTGGAAAGCAGGCCGAAGCCCATTGCGCCGACCAGTAGCGCAGCCACGTAGAAGCGCCGACGCCCGCGCGGGCCATCCGACCAGGCACCGAAGCGCCCGGCCAGCCAGGGCTCCCAGGACCAGCGCAGGGCCTGGATGATCCCGGAGAGGCCGGCGGCGCTGAGCGCCAGGCCGAGCAGGCTGACCTCGGTGCCGAAGCTGCGGGCGATCAGCGCGCTCAGGGTGGCGGCGAGTACGCCCTGGATCAGGAGCGCGGTGGCGAAGCCGCTGAGGATCACCAGGCCGCGCGGCGGCGGGCGCCTGGCGACGCTGGTGGCTGCCGTTGCGGCGGAGGTCCGCGCATGTCCGGCGGGATTCTCCGGCAGGTCGAAACCCTTCGCCAGCAGCGGCAGGCCGAGCAGTGCCAGGAACGCGAAGGACAGCGCCAGCGCCGGCAGGCCGAGGACCGGCACCAGCAGCCCGCCGAGCAGCATGCCGACCAGGCTGCCCAGGCGGTAGAGGCCATTGTACAGGCCCATGGCGCGGCCGCGCTGGTGGTCGGCGGCGCAGTAGACCACCGCCGAGAGCCCGCCGATGCGGAAGAACGACCAGCCGATCCCCCACAGTCCGCGCAGCAGCACCCAGGCCAGGAAACCGCTGGCCAGGCCGTAGCCGGCGGTGCTCAGCACGCCGATGACGACCGCCAGGAGCAGGCCGGTCTTCAGTGCCAGGTGCTTGTACAGGCGGCCGATCAGCGGATTGAAGGGCAGGCGGATCAGGCGGTTGATCGACAGCAGCACGCCGACCTGCCAGAGCGCCTCCAGGCCGACCTCGTGCCAGTAGATCGGCAAGGCGATATAAAGCATCGAATCGCCGGCCAGGCATAGCGCGGTGACCAGGGCGACGATCACGACCGGCCGCAGCGAGCCGGGAGCGGGGGCTGTGTGGGGCATCCTGGGGCCGCCGTGGCGCCGCCCGTCGGACGGCGCGCTTGTCAGTGGGTCAACGCAGGGAAATGATCGGCCAGCCGCGTTTTTCCGCCTCGGCGCGCAGGCGCGGATCGGGGTCGACGGCCACCGGCCGGCTGACCTTTTCCAGCAGCGGCAGGTCGTTCAGCGAGTCGCTATAGAAGCTGGCGCCTTCCAGGTCCAGGCCGTTCTCGTCGAGCCAGCGTTGCAGGCGCACCACCTTGCCGCCCTGGAAGCAGGGCACGTCGAAGGTCTGCCCGGTGTAGCGGCCGTCGCGCATCTCGCACTCGGTGGCGATCAGGGTCTCCACCCCGAGCCGTTCGGCGATCGGGCCGGTGACGAAGCGGTTGGTGGCGGTGATGATCACCAGCCGGTCGCCGGCGGCGCGGTGCTCGGCGAGCAGCGCCTCGCCCTTGGCCAGCACGATCGGCTCGATCACTTCCTGCATGAACTGGCGGTGCCAGGTTTCCAGCTGGGCCATCTCGGTGCGACCGAGGATCGCCTGGGTGAAGGCCTGGTAGGCAAGGACGTCGAGCTTACCGGCGACGTAGTCGGCATAGAAGGCGTCGTTGCGCGCCTGGTATTCGGCGGCGTCGACCAGGCCGCGCTGGCACAGCCATTCGCCCCAGCTATGGTCGCTGTCGCCGGCGAGCAGGGTGTTGTCGAGATCGAAAAGGGCCAGACGCACGGGGTGACTCCATCGGTTGGCGGGTGGCGGAAGGGCCGTGAGAGCCTTTTGCGAAGGCTCCCACCGGGCCTTGGGAAAGCCCCTAGCCTACCGGCTTTTGCCGGCCCTGTATCCTCCCCGCACGAGTCGCAAAGCCGCGCGTTGCCGCTATCACAAGCTTTATGGAACAATGCGGGCACATGCGATTTCGAGGATGTCCCAGCGTGATCGATTCCGATGGTTTTCGCCCGAATGTCGGCATCATTCTCGCCAACGAGGCGGGGCAGGTGCTGTGGGCGCGGCGTATCAATCAGGAAGCCTGGCAGTTCCCGCAGGGAGGCATCAATGATCGCGAAACGCCGGAAGAGGCGCTGTATCGCGAGTTGAACGAAGAAGTCGGGCTGGAGGCCGGGGACGTGCGCATCCTGGCCTGCACCCGCGGCTGGCTGCGCTACCGTTTGCCGCAGCGCCTGGTGCGGACCCACAGCCAGCCGCTGTGCATCGGCCAGAAGCAGAAATGGTTCCTGCTGCGGCTGATGTCCGACGAGGCGCGCGTGCGCATGGATATCACCAGCAAGCCCGAGTTCGACGGCTGGCGCTGGGTGAGTTACTGGTACCCCCTGGGACAGGTGGTGACCTTCAAGCGCGAGGTCTACCGCCGCGCCCTGAAGGAACTGGCCCCGCGCCTTCTGGCGCGGGACTGAACACGGAGACAAGGCCCCGAGCATGCTCAACACGCTGCGCAAGATCGTCCAGGAAGTGAACTCCGCCAAGGATCTGAAGGCGGCGCTGGGCATCATCGTGCAGCGGGTCAAGGAAGCCATGGGGACCCAGGTCTGCTCGGTGTACCTGCTCGACACCGAGACCCAGCGTTTCGTCCTGATGGCCACCGAAGGCCTCAACAAGCGTTCCATCGGCAAGGTCAGCATGGCTCCCAGCGAAGGCCTGGTCGGCCTGGTCGGCACCCGTGAGGAGCCGCTCAACCTGGAGAACGCCGCCGCCCACCCGCGCTACCGCTATTTCGCCGAGACCGGCGAGGAGCGCTACGCGTCGTTCCTCGGCGCGCCGATCATCCACCATCGGCGGGTGATGGGGGTGCTGGTGGTGCAGCAGAAGGAGCGCCGCCAGTTCGACGAAGGCGAGGAAGCCTTCCTCGTCACCATGAGCGCCCAGCTCGCCGGGGTCATCGCGCATGCCGAGGCGACCGGTTCGATCCGCGGCCTGGGCAAGCTCGGCAAGGGCATCCAGGAAGCCAAGTTCGTCGGCGTGCCCGGCGCCCCCGGGGTCGGGGTGGGCAAGGCGGTGGTGGTGTTGCCGCCGGCCGACCTGGAAGTGGTGCCGGACAAGCAGGTCGACGACATCGACGCCGAGATCGCCCTGTTCAAGCAGGCCCTGGAGGGCGTTCGCGCCGACATGCGCGCGCTGTCGAGCAAGCTCGCCAGCCAGTTGCGCAAGGAAGAACGCGCGCTGTTCGACGTCTACCTGATGATGCTCGACGATGCCTCCATCGGCAACGAGGTCAAGCGCATCATCCGTACCGGCCAGTGGGCCCAGGGCGCCCTGCGCCAGGTGGTGATGGAGCACGTGCAGCGCTTCGAGCTGATGGACGACGCCTATCTCCGCGAGCGCGCCTCCGACGTCAAGGACATCGGTCGCCGCCTGCTCGCTTACCTCCAGGAAGAACGCAAGCAGAACCTGACCTACCCGGAACAGACCATCATCGTCAGCGAGGAGCTGTCGCCGGCGATGCTCGGCGAGGTGCCGGAAGGGCGCCTGGTCGGCCTGGTCTCGGTGCTCGGCTCGGGCAACTCGCACGTGGCGATCCTCGCCCGTGCCATGGGCATCCCCACGGTGATGGGGGCGGTCGACCTGCCGTACTCCAAGGTCGACGGCATCGACCTGATCGTCGATGGCTACCACGGCGAGGTCTACACCAACCCCTCCGCCGAGCTGGTGCGCCAGTACAGCGACGTGGTCGCCGAGGAGCGCGAGCTGAGCAAGGGCCTGGCGGCCCTGCGCGAGCTGCCCTGCGAGACCCTCGACGGCCACCGCATGCCGCTCTGGGTCAACACCGGCCTGCTCGCCGATGTCGCCCGCGCCCAGGAGCGTGGCGCCGAGGGCGTGGGCCTGTACCGCACCGAAGTGCCGTTCATGATCAACGACCGCTTCCCCAGCGAGAAGGAACAGTTGGCGATCTACCGCGAGCAGCTCAGTGCCTTCCACCCGCTGCCGGTGACCATGCGCACCCTGGATATCGGCGGCGACAAGGCGCTGTCCTACTTCCCGATCAAGGAAGACAACCCGTTCCTCGGCTGGCGCGGCATCCGCGTCACCCTCGACCACCCGGAGATCTTCCTGGTCCAGACCCGCGCCATGCTCAAGGCCAGCGAAGGACTGGACAACCTGCGCATCCTGCTGCCGATGATCTCCGGCACCCACGAGCTGGAAGAGGCCCTGCACCTGATCCACCGCGCCTGGGGCGAGGTGCGCGACGAGGGCGTGGACATCGCCATGCCGCCCATCGGCATGATGGTCGAGATTCCCGCCGCCGTGTACCAGACCCGCGAGCTGGCCCGCCAGGTCGACTTCCTTTCGGTCGGTTCGAACGACCTGACCCAGTACCTGCTGGCGGTCGACCGCAACAATCCGCGGGTCGCCGACCTCTACGACTACCTGCATCCGGCTGTGCTGCATGCGTTGAAGAAGGTGGTCGACGATGCCCACCTGGAAGGCAAGCCGGTGAGCATCTGCGGCGAGATGGCCGGCGATCCCGCGGCTGCCGTGCTGCTGATGGCGATGGGCTTCGACAGCCTGTCGATGAACGCCACCAACCTGCCCAAGGTGAAGTGGCTGCTGCGCCAGATCACCCTGGACAAGGCCCGGGACCTGCTCGGCCAGTTGCTCACCTTCGACAACCCGCAGGTCATCCACAGCTCGCTGCACCTGGCGTTGCGCAACCTCGGCCTGGGTCGCGTGATCAACCCGGCGGCTACCGTCCAGCCCTGATTTCCCGCGCGCCGGACGCTTCGTCGTGCGGCGCTTACGCTTTCCCCGCAAGCGTATAGACTGCCTGCCATTCGGTAGAGGCCACTGGCCAGTCGAACGTGCGAGGGATTGCCGCAAAATGGACGAACGGGCGTCGAAGCCGCCAGGTCTTCTTCCGCTGTCACGCGAAGACCTTGAGAAAACCCTGCGATATGCCCTGGAGATCGTCAGCGACGGGATCTGGGACTGGAACATCGCG
The DNA here is from genome assembly GCF_056110345.1 of Pseudomonas sp. TZ252. NCBI lineage: Bacteria > Pseudomonadati > Pseudomonadota > Gammaproteobacteria > Pseudomonadales > Pseudomonadaceae > Pseudomonas > Pseudomonas sp. TZ252. The sequence goes on from NZ_CM148566.1 coordinate 2,865,143, forward strand.
ACCAACCAGGTCAGCCGCAGCGCCGGCTGGTACCTGATGCTCGGCTATCCGCCGCATAGCCTGCCGGAGAGCGTGGAGACCTGGAAGAGCATCATCCATCCCGAGGACTATCCGCGGGTGATGGCCAGCTTCCAGGCCTATCTCGACGGCGAAAGCCCGGAATACTGCGAGGAATACCGCTGCCGCACCTACAGCGGGGATTACCTGTGGATCAGCGATCGCGGGCGTTTCGTCGAGTTCGACGAGCGCGGCGAGCCGCGGCGGATGATCGGTGCGCACCACGAGATCCATCAGCGCAAGCTGGTCGAGCTGGAGTTGCAGCAGCGCAACGAGGAACTGTTCGACTGGAACCTGCGTCTCGAGGAACTGGTGGCCGAGCGCACCGAGGCGCTGCACCGGGTCAACCAGGCGCTGGCCTCGAAGATGGCCGAGGCCCAGCGCCTGAGCGAAATCGATCCGCTCACCGAGCTGTACAACCGACGCAAGTTCGAGCAGTGCCTGCACCATGAATGGATGCGCCGGCAGCGCCATGGACGCGCCACGGCACTGGTGATGATCGATGTCGATCACTTCAAGCGGATCAACGACCTGTTCGGCCACTCCACCGGTGATCGCGTGCTGGTCGCCTTCGGCCGCCTGGTTGCCAGCGAGCTGCGCGAGGTCGACGTGCTGGCGCGCTGGGGTGGCGAGGAGTTCATCCTGCTGCTCCCGGAAACCGGCCTGGAGGCCGCGGCGGCCTTGGCCGAACGCCTGCGCCAGCGGGTTCGCTCGCAGTCCTTCGAGATGGGCGAGCGGTTGACCGCCAGCTTTGGCGTCGGCGTGCTGAATGATGGCGAGACCCTCGACCTGCTGCTGTGCCGGGTGGACGACGCCCTCTATCGGGCCAAGCAGCGTCGCGATTGCGTGGCCTGTTGCTGAAGGTCAGCCTGGCGGCAGCACCAGGCTGACCTCGCCGAGCCGGGCGCCGGACGGCCCGAAGCTGCGCTCGATCATCTCCCGCGTGCCGTCGGCGTGTACCCGTACGACGCTGCTGGCGCGAGTGCCGTAGCTCGGGCTGGCGATGAACACGCTGGAGAGCAGGCGTTCCGTGGCCAGACCCACGCCGGTATCCGGCAACTGGCCGTCGGCGGCCGGCGCTGCGTCGGCCAGCAGCTCCAGCAGGGCCTGCGGATGCGGCTCGGCAAGCCGCTCGGCGAGGGCGGCGCGAGCCTTGAGCAGCTTCGGCCAGGGCGTATCGAGGGCCGCGTTGGACAGCCCGTAGATCCCCGCCGGCAGCAGGCGCGGTGGCCCTACGCGGGGGTTGTAGTGCCAGAGCTGATGGCGATCGCCAATGAGCAGGTTGAAGCCGGAATAGTCCGCGGCGCGCCCGGCGACCTGCGCCAGGTAGTCGGCCGGGTTGCCGCCGCCGCGCAGGAAGTCCGCCACCAGTTCGCCACGGGAGCGCTTGCCGAGAGCCTGCGACGGATCGCGGACGTTGGTCAGGGCGGCGAAACGGCCGGCCGGGCCGAGCCCCAGCCAGGTGCCGCCGGCCTCCAGGTCGCGTCCGGCGAATACCCCCTCGGCGTCCTCCCAGGCCGCCAGCGGCAGGCTCGGGCGGGCATAGAATTCGTCACGGTTGGCGGCGACCAGCAGCGGCAGGGCGTGCCCCGGTTGCCAGGCGAAGACGATCAGGCACATGCGCGATCCTTGGGATGGGCTGGCCGTCAGGCTAAAGGCATCCGCCATCGCCGTTCAAGCACGACGCCTGCCGCACGGCGCGCAATTCCGTTACCATGCCGGCTTTCCAACGGGGGCGTGCATGGAGTTTCTCCTCTATATCGTGCTGGGCGCCTGTGCCGGCGTGCTGGCCGGACTGTTCGGCGTCGGCGGCGGCCTGATCATCGTCCCGGCGCTGGTCTTCAGCTTCACCGCGCACGGTTTCGGCGGCGACGTCCTGACCCAGATGGCGGTCGGCACCTCCCTGGCGACCATCGTCTTCACTTCGATCAATTCCATTCTCGAACACCATCGGCGCGGCGCGGTGCGCTGGCCGGTGTTCGCCTGGATGACCCTCGGCATCCTCATCGGCAGTGCCCTCGGCGCGCTGACCGCGGCGCAGATCAAGGGGCCGCTGTTGCAGAAGATAATCGGGGTGTTCGCCATCCTGGTCGCTTTGCAGATGGTTCTCGACCTCAAGCCCAAGGGTAGCCGCGAGGTGCCCGGCAAGGGCGGCCTGACCCTGGCCGGCGCGGTGATCGGCTGGGCCTCGGCGATCTTCGGCATCGGCGGCGGTTCGCTGACCGTGCCTTTCCTCAGTTGGCGCAGCGTGCCGATGCAGCAGGCGGTGGCGACTTCCTCGGCCTGCGGCCTTCCTATCGCCATTTCCGGCGCTCTGTCGTTCATCGCGGTCGGCTGGCACAACCCGCAGTTGCCGGAGTGGAGCCTGGGCTACGTCTATCTGCCGGCGTTGGTCGGCATCGCCGCCACCAGTATGCTGTTCGCCCGCTTCGGCGCGCGCCTGGCGCATCGTTTGTCGCCGCGCGTACTCAAGCGACTGTTCGCCCTGCTGCTGTTCAGCGTGGGCATAAGTTTCCTGACCCCCGATCTCGCTTTTCTGTCGTAGGAGTTATCGATGCTGACGTATCCCCAGATCGATCCGGTTGCGCTGGCCATCGGCCCGCTGAAGATCCACTGGTACGGGCTGATGTACCTGATCGGGATCGGCGGCGCCTGGCTGCTGGCGTCGCGCCGGATGAAGCGCTTCGACCCGACCTGGACCAAGGAGCGCCTTTCCGACCTGGTCTTCTGGGTCGCCTGCGGCGTGATCCTCGGTGGCCGCCTGGGCTACGTGCTGTTCTACAACCTGGACGAGTACATCGCCAACCCGACGCTGATCTTCGAGGTCTGGAAAGGCGGCATGTCCTTCCATGGCGGCCTGCTCGGCGTGATGCTGGCGGTCTGGTGGTTCGGCAAGCGCCATGGCAAGAGCTTCTTCCAGCTGATGGACTTCATCGCCCCGCTGGTGCCCATCGGCCTGGGCGCCGGGCGCATCGGCAACTTCATCAACTCGGAACTGTGGGGCAAGGTCAGCGATGTGCCCTGGGCCATGGTCTTCCCCAACGGCGGCCCGCTGCCGCGGCATCCCTCGCAGCTGTACCAGTTCGCCCTGGAAGGCGTGGCGCTGTTCGTCATCCTCTGGCTGTTCACCCGCAAGCCACGGCCGACCGCCTCGGTCTCCGGCCTGTTCGTGCTGTGCTACGGGATCTTCCGCTTCGTCGTCGAATTCGTCCGCGTGCCGGATGCCCAGCTCGGCTACCTCGCCTGGGGTTGGCTGACCATGGGCCAGGTGCTCTGCGTACCGATGGTGCTGGCCGGCATTGCCCTGATGGTCTGGGCCTACCGCCGCGACGCGGCGCAGCCGAAGGCGGCCTGAGCCGCTTTTCGTGCCCGGAGCGGATAACGTCGCAGGCGTCATCCGCTCCGGGCAGCCGGCTTTCCGCTCCAGGGCGTGCATGGCTTGCGCCGGTCGCGCCGAACTGGCGATGCAGGCTCCGTCGCCGTAGACTTGGCCATCCTTCTGTCATCCCTCGGTGGGAGCCGCCACGTCGGCGCCGCACCGATATCGATCCGAGCCTCCGATGAAACAGTACCTCGACCTGATGCGCCACGTGCGCGAGCACGGCACCTTCAAGAGCGACCGCACCGGCACCGGCACCTATAGCGTGTTCGGCCACCAGATGCGCTTCGACCTGGCCGCGGGCTTCCCCCTGGTGACCACCAAGAAGTGCCACCTCAAGTCGATCGTCCACGAGCTGCTGTGGTTCCTCAAGGGCTCCACCAATATCGCCTACCTCAAGGAGCACGGCGTCTCGATCTGGGACGAATGGGCCGACGAGAACGGCGACCTCGGCCCGGTGTATGGCTACCAGTGGCGCTCCTGGCCGGCGCCGGACGGCCGCCACATCGACCAGATCGCCAACCTGATGGCGATGCTGAAGAAGAATCCGGACTCGCGCCGGCTGATCGTCTCCGCCTGGAACCCGGCGCTGATCGACGAGATGGCCCTGCCGCCCTGCCACGCGCTGTTCCAGTTCTACGTCGCCGACGGCAAGCTCAGCTGCCAGCTCTACCAACGTTCGGCGGACATCTTCCTCGGCGTACCCTTCAATATCGCCAGCTATGCCCTGCTGACCCTGATGGTGGCGCAGGTCGCCGGCCTGCAGCCGGGCGAGTTCATCTGGACCGGCGGCGATTGCCACCTGTACGCCAACCACCTGGAGCAGGCCGACCTGCAGCTGACCCGCGAGCCGCTGCCGTTGCCGAGCATGAAGCTGAATCCCGAGGTGAAGGATCTGTTCGACTTTCGCTTCGAGGACTTCGAGCTGGTCGGCTACGAGGCCCATCCGCACATCAAGGCACCGGTCGCGGTCTGACCCTTCGGCGGAGCCGTCGGCTCCGCTCAACCGAACAGGCGACGGTACCAGGGAAGCGCGCGCCAGTCCCGCAAAGCCCGCTCCGCATCTTCTGCGCGTTGCAGCGCCTGTTCCAGGGCCTGCTCCAGCGGAGCGACCGGATGGCTCATGGCATGGCCATGGCAGAGCTGGAAGTCGTCCAGCAGGTTCGGCGGTAGCGCGAAGGCGCCTTCCAGGCGGGCCTGTTCCTCCGCCAGGTAATAGCCGTTGAGGCCGTCGAAGTGGACGAAACGGTAGCCCGCGGCGAGCAGCGGCGCTTTCCACTCGGGGTCGTGGTCGAATGGAGTTTCCGCGAGGATCAGCCACGGGCGCCAGCGGTTCAGGTCGAGGCCGCGGAGCACCGCGCCTTCCAGCCCTTCGACGTCGATCTTGAGGAAGTGGATCGGCCCTTCGACATGGGCCGCGCAGATCGCGTCCAGGGTGCTGACCTTCACTTCGCGCGGGGTAGCCGTGCAGCCCTCGGCCTGGCGCTGGCGGGCTAGCTCGGGGTCCAGGGTGGAGAGACCCGAGGCGGCCATCTCGTAGAGCGTGGCGCGGCCTTCGCGCTCGCCAATGGCGAGGTTCAGGTTGAGGTCTTCCGGCCGTTCCCGCTCCAGCTCGCGGTGCAGGTGGGGCAGCGGTTCGATGTTGATGCCGCGCCAGCCGCGCTCGTAGAACGCCAGGGTGACCGAGTCGATCCGCGGGTGGTTGGCGCCGACGTCGATGTAGAACCCCCTGGGGAAGAGTTTCAGGGCCCGCCAGAGTCGGACGTCTTCCAGGTTCTGCGCGTAGGAAACGAAGGGCATGGGCCTACCTCTTGGGCGATCGTCGCCCAGTCTGTCATTCCCCGCGCCCGCTCTCCAGCAGTTCGGCCAGCGCGTCGATCTGTTCCTGGCGGTCGCTGCCGCCCACCCGCCTGCCGTTCAGCGACGACCACTCCGGATGCGCGCGCGCCTTGCGCAGCGCTTCCGGCAGCTTGCCTTCGCGCCACTGCTTGTCCTCCGGGGTTTCCAGGCGGATCGCCTCGACCGCCGCGTGGCCGCGCGTTTGCAGGGCTGCCAGGAGCTGCCGTTGGCGCAGCGCGAGCAAGCGCAGCACGGCGTCGTTGACGGTCAGCTCGCGGGCGCCCTTGAGCTTGCCGAGCAGGCGCGAGCCGTAGTGGCCGACGGTCTGCCAGGCGCCGCCGGCGAGGGCACCGAGGGCGGCGGCGGCGCCAAGGGTGACGCCGCCCACCAGCAGGTCGATGCCGGCGCCGGCCGCGGCACCGGCCGCAACCCCGCCGCCGAGGCGGATACCGAGTTGGCGCAGGGTCTCCGGATTGAACAGATCGTCGCCCCAGCGGCCGTCGAGCAGCGGCAGGTCGGCGGCGCGGGCGTCGTCCCTGGCGAAGGCGTAGAGCCGCAGCAACGCTTCCACGCAGGCCTGCTCGCGCTTGCGCACCTGCTGGTGCAGGTCGCGGGTGGCTTCCTGCACGGCGCTTTCGCCGCCGGGCACCAGGCGCCGGCAGGCGGCGACGTCGACCAGCAATTCGGCGATCAGCCGTTGCCCGGCGCGCAGGCGCGCGGCGGCCTGGGTCTCATGGTCGGCGATCAGCCGGTCGAGTTGCGGCCGGGCGCGCTCCAGCAGCAGCGCCAGGCTCTCGTAGAGGCGCCGCTCGCCGTCCAGCGGCGGCGCCACGCTGTCGAAACGCACCAGGGCGTGCAGGCCCAGGCGAGCGAGGGCGGCGCGCCACTCCTCCTCGCGATGCTGCGGGCTGGCGACGAAGTTCAGCACCGGCAGCAGCGGCCGGCCGCAGCCGGCGAGCACCGCCAGTTCGTCGCGATACTTGGCCAGCACCGGTTCGCGGGCGTCGATCACGTAGAGCCCGGCGTCGGAGGCGAGCAACTGGCGGACCACCTTGGCTTCCTGTTCGAAACGCCCGCGCGCTTCGTTGCTGTCCAGCAACCGCGCCATGCGTTCCGGGCCATCGAGACGCTCGCCGGGGCGCTCCAGGGCGTCCAGGTAGTCGAGCAGGGCGATGGCGTCTTCCAGGCCGGGCGTGTCGTAGAGTTCCAGCAGCGCTTCGCCGTCCACCGACAGCCTGGCGCCCTCGACGTGGCGGGTGGTGCTGGGGCGATGGGAGACTTCGCCGAATCCACGGTCGCGAGTCAGGGTGCGCAGCAGCGAGGTCTTGCCGGTATTGGTGTGGCCGACCACGGCCAGGATCAGCGGCTCAGTCATGGCCGGTCTCCAGCCAGGCCAGCGGCGAGGTCTCGCCGTGCGGCAGTTGCAGGCGTTCCAGGGCGGCGTGCCAGTCACCCAGGCGGTCGCTGTCGAGCGCTTCGCCGGGCGGAGCCTGGAGCAGCCAGATGCGGGTGCTGGCGGCGCAGCGGGCGAGTTCGCCGAGCAGTGCCAGGGTGCCGCGGTCCGGCGAGCGACGCGGGTCGCAGGCGATGGCCAGGCGCGCCGGCGGGTAGCGGGTCAGTTGTTCGAGCAGGCGACGGCGCTGCTGGCCGTCGTCGAGGATGCCGGCGTCGGCGACGCCTTCGGCGAGCTTCGGCGGCCAGGGCCGGCGATCGTCCAGCTCCACCGCCACCAGCACCGCTCCGGCGGCTTCCTGGCCGGACTGGCCGCCCTGCGGCTCCGGCAGCCAGTCCGGTGCCGCGTCGCTGACGCCGAGGCGTTCGCTGGCCGGCATCAAGCGTTCGCGCAGCAGGCTGTAGCCTGGGTCGTCGAGGTCCAGGTCGAGGTGGGCCAGGCCGCGTTTCCAGCGCCACAGGCAGAGCAGACCGAGCAGCGCGCGCGGCAGGACCCCATAGACCAGCAGTACGCCTACCAGCCAGCCGGCCCAGGCGTGCCGTGCGGCTTCGCTGGCCAGGGCGGCGTCGCCGCTGGCGCGGATCAGCTCGGCGTCCGGCAACGGGAAGCCAAGCAACGCCGGCAGGGCGCCGAGCGCCTGGGTAAGGGCGATGAAGGTATCGCTGCCGAGAATGGTGGTTTCCCAGACGAAACCGTAGCGGCGGGTCGCCAGCAGGCCGAGGAGCATGGCCAGCGCGGTCAGCAGGCCGAGCAGCCAGAGCCCGTGGACCAGCGCGCCGAGGCCCCAGCGCGCCAGCCGGCGCCGGCCGAGCAGGACCAATAGCGCCGGCGCCAGGTGCGCGGCGCGGGCATCGCGCGCCAGCTTGCCGCTGAGCCACAGCCAGAGCCGGCCGAGCGCGCCCGCGGCCTCGCCGCCGGCGAGCAGGCCGAGGGCCCAGCCGAGCAGGGTCAGCAGGTGCAGGCCGAGTAGGCTGGCCAGCGCCCAGAACACGTTGACCGGGCGCTGGCCATCGCCGAGCGCGGCGAAGGCCAGTCCGGCGCCGCTGGCCAGGGCCAGCACCAGCAGCAGGGCCAGCGCCAGCCGCGAACCCTGGCGCCAGGTCCGCTGGGCGTCGAGCAGGCCCTCGCGGCTGCCCAGCCAGTGGGCGCGGGTGAGAATACGGCGCGGCAGGGAACCGCCCTGGGCCAGCGCCTGGCGAACCGCCTCGCTGTCTTCCAGCGGACCGGCCTGCTCCTCGCGCAGGCGAACGGCCTCGGTCAGCCAGAGGGCGTCGAGGCCGGGATGCGTCGTGTGACTCAAGTCACCTCCTGTGTCGATTTCCCTGCCGAGCGTGAATCGTGCCCGGCCAACGGCGTCTGATCAGCGCCAAACATAGCAAAAAGCGCCCCGGCGGCTCATGCTGGCTTGCCAGCCGGCTGGCGGCGGGGTGTGGGATTTTGACTGGTGCCGTGGCGAAAGCGTTCGGCGCCGGTAGCGAGAGGAACACTGAGATGAAGGTAGTACGCCGATACCCCCTGGCGCTGTTGCTGGGGATGGCGGGCGCGCTGGCCGACGAGTTGCCCGATGGCTCCTTGCTGCAACGCTATGGCGTGCAGGCCGACCAGTTGCCGACCCTGGCGGCGGATCCGCCGTCGCGCAAGGAGGAGAAGGAAACGCCGTCGCGCTTCCGGGTGGAGCCGGAGCAGCCCTTGGTGACCTTTGGCGTGAAGGACCACAAGGGCATGGAACCCACTGGCAACCCGTCGATCGACGCCATGCACGAGCGCGATCGGCGGATCTGCCGGAACATCAGGCGGCAGGCACTGGAGAAAGGCAAGGCACAGCCCTTCGACGGCTACATCGAGTGTCCATGAGGCCGGCGCCCGCGTACGAGCGCCGGTCGGGCTGCGTCAGCGCTGCTCGCGCAGGCGCACGGCGACGTCCGGCTGGTCGCTGAACAGGCCGTCGATGCCGGCGTCGAGGTAGGCCCTGATCTCGCCGGCCAGGTCGCCGCGCGACTGCGGGTTGCCGTCGGCGCTGCGGAACTCCGCCGGAAGGAAGCTGTTTTCCGCGCGGAAGGTGTAGGGATGCACCTTCAGCCCGGCGGCGTGGGCGTCGCCGACGAAGCGGGTCGGCTGGCCGAGGTTGCCGTTGGCATCGCGGGGAATCACGTAGCTCTTGTCCGGACCGACCCCGTAGGCGTAGCGCGCCACCTGGCGCAGGCCCTTGGCGGTGGCCATCTCGGCGTAGGTCAGGCTGCCGCCGGCAGCCTGCTGGTCGTAGGGCTGGCCGCTGCCGTAGAGCTGGACCAGGCGGATGCCGGTGAGGCGCTTGAGTTCCTTCAGGTTGTTCACCTCGAAGGACTGGATGAATACCGGCGCGCGCGGACCGAGGTAGCCGTTGCGGTGCAGGGTCTTCACCAGTGGGCGTTCCATGGCCAGGCCGAGGCGCTGGAAGTGGGTGCCGTGCTTGATCTCGGGGTACAGGCCGATGGTGCGTTGCTGGCTGATCTGCAGGCTTTTCACCAGGTCGATGATCTCCTGCAGGGTGGGGATCTCGAAGGTGCCGTCCAGGCGCGCATTGCCCGGGCGGATCGTGGGGATGCGCTCGATGGCGCGCAGGGTCTTCAGTTCGGCGAGGGTGAAGTCTTCGCTAAACCAGCCGGTGAGTTCCACTCCGTCGACTTTCTGCGTGCGCTTGCGGTCGGCGAATTCCGGGTGCTGGGCGACATCGGTGGTCAGGCCCAGCTCGTTGTCGTGGCGGGCGACCAGCTTGCCGTCGCGGGTCATCACCAGGTCCGGCTCGACGTAGTCGGCGCCCATCATCACCGCCAGGGCGTAGGCGCCCAGGGTGTGTTCCGGTACGTAACCGCTGGCGCCACGGTGGGCGATGACCAGCGGCGAGCGTTCGTCGCTGGCCGGGTGGCGAACGGAGGCCTGGCCCTGGGCCCAGTCGATGGCGCGTTGTACGTTGCCGGTGTCGGCGTGGGCGGCGCTGGCCAGGCCAGCGGCGAGCATCAGGCAGGCGGCGCCGAGGTGGCGGCGCAGGAAGGCTGGTTGCATGACGGGTCCTCGTCGGCGGTTCGGGAGTGTTCCAGTCCAGCAGAGTGACGCAGCCAGGTGATACTTCTTTGCCCGTTTCGCGACATTCCCGTGACAATCGCCGCCAGCGTGACGACGTCGGCGTTTTCCCGGCCAATCCAACGAAAGGGGCGGACGGCCGGGGCAGGGTATAGGGTGACGGCGCTCGCATAACAATAAGAGGATCGGTGATGGCTTCCGCGCAACCTGCCTCCGCGTTTCCCTGCCTGTCGTTGCAACTGGCCTGCCTGTTGCTGGGCGCCTGGCTGGCCTTCGATGCCCACGGCGGCGGCCAGGCCGTGGCGCCGCCGGCCCGTGTCGAAGCGCGTGTGCCGACGGCCGCTACCGATGACTGGGGACGCCAGCCGGACAGCCTGATGAGCGCCGTGCCGCCGCGCACGCTGGAGGCGAGCGTCGGCGCCCGCGGCTCGGGATCGGCGAGTTCGCGACTGTGGATCGCCGATACCGACTTCCGCCTGCACGACGACATCGGTTTCTTCATCCAGCGCATGCTGATCCGCATGGAGCCGACTCGTCCCGGCGCGCCCTTGTCGCTCGACGATCCGACGGCGATGGTGGCGCGGATCCAGGCCGGCGAGATATTCGTCAGCGACGCCACCCTGGCGACCCTGCTCAACCAGGACCTCGCTGCGTCCCGCGCGGCCGTGCGCAACCTCAGTATGAACACCCGCAAGGACGGCCAGGAAGTGCGTGGCGAGTTGTTGCGCAAGGGGCGCTGGCGGCCGCTGCGGATGCTCACCGAGATCGAGCTGAGCGGTCCGCTGGAGGTGACCCTGGTACCCCGGCGGATCTTCGTCGACGGGGTCGAGGTCACTTCGTCGCTGGCGGCGGCCTCGATCGAGATGTCCGAGGTGCTGAAGCTGAAGACCCGGCACATGGAACTGGTCGGCAACCGCATCCGCGTCGACCTCGACGGATTGTTCCCGCCGCCGCGCCTGGACTTCCGCGTCAGTCGCCTGGCCCTGGCCGACGGCGGCATGCAACTCGCCCTCGGCGACTCCCTGGCCGACCTGCAATGGCCGGCATTACGGGCGCCGGACAGCTACATGTTCATCGAGGGCGGCGATATCAAGATGGCGCGCACCGTGCTGGTCAAGGCCTATGCCCTGTTCACCAGCCTCAGCCCGGGGCAGCCGCTGCTGTTCAATCTCTACGACTACCGGCGGCAACTGCAGAACGGCGTGATCCGCCTGCGCGAGGACGGCATGGTGCAGATCGCCGTGTCGCCGGTGAAGGCGCCGGCGCCGCTGGAGGCACGGCTGTGAGCCGGCGTCCGTGGGGCGTACTGCTTGGCTGTTGCCTGTTGGCGGCCAGCGCGGCCCAGGCCGAAAGCGCCATCGACCGGCAGCAGCGCGAACTGGCCCTGCTGCGCGAGGGCTGGTACCGGCAGGTCCCGCCGGCGCCGTTGCCGCTGCCCATGCGTACGGCCGGGCCGGCGGATTCCGGCCAGGATGGCGTCGGCATACTGCTGCGCAACGTGGACATGTACCTGCGCGGCAACATCGGTTTCCACGTGCCCGAGGTGAAGGGCTGGCTGGTGCCGAACCGGGCCGGCCAGCCGGTGGACTTCGACCGTCCGCAGGACATGCATTTCCAGGTGATGGAGGGCGAGGTGCTGCTCAGCCCGCGGCAACTGGCCAACCTGTTCAACGAGCACATCCTCGCCTACGACGGGACCATGTTGAAGGACTTCCGCATGAGCAGTGCGGCGGGACGCCTGGAGGTGGAGGGGCGGGTGCGTCCGCTCGGCGTAGGGCCCTGGCTGCCGCTGCGGCTGGGCGGCGGCGTGGAGGTGGACGCGGCCAGCGGCGCGCTGGTCTATCGGCCCGACCAGTTGAGGGTGATCGGTCTGCCGCTGTACGGGGCGATGAGCCTGGTCGGCCTGCCGATGTCGGCGCTGGTCAGCCTCGATCGGCCGGGGGCGAGCCTGGTGGGCAGCGCCATGCGCCTGGACTACCGCAAGGTCTTCCCGCTGCTGGGCATCGACGGCCACGTACAGGAGGCCTGGCTCGACGACCAGGGGCTGCACCTGCGTTTCTCCCAGGCGCCCGGCCAGCCGTCGCCGGTGTTCAGCCCGCCGGCCGCGGCGGGCCCATCCTTCCTCTGGCTACAGTCGGGCGACCTGAAGATCTTCGAAATCCTCATCACCTACGCCCAGGTGCTGCTGAAGACCGAGACCCCGGACCAGGTGCTGACCTTCAACCTGCAGGACTACCGCAAGGTGCTGGCGACCGGCACCACCCAGGTCAACGAGGATGGCACCTTCTTCATGCAGGTGCCGCCGTATGCCAATCCCTTGTAGGCCGGCCCGCACAGTTGGCCTGGAGTCCGCCGGCGCGAGTGTTTATCCTCGCGCCTTTGTCCTTCCACGATGAGGTAACCCCATGGCACGACCGCTGGCGATGATCGCCGCCCTTGGCGAGAACCGCGCGATCGGCATCGACAACCGCCTGCCCTGGCGCCTGCCGGCCGACCTCAAGCATTTCAAGGCGATGACCCTCGGCAAGCCGGTGATCATGGGGCGCAAGACCTGGGACTCGCTGGGTCGGCCGCTGCCGGGCCGGCTAAACCTGGTGGTCAGCCGCCAGGCCGGCCTGGCACTGGAGGGTGCGGAAGTGTTCGCCAGCCTGGACGCCGCGCTGGCGCGCGCCGAGGCGTGGGCGCAGGCGGAGGACGCCGACGAACTGATGCTGATCGGCGGCGCCCAGCTCTATGCCGAGGCCTTGCCGCGCGCCGCGCGTCTCTACCTGACCCGGGTTGGCCTGGCGCCGGAGGGCGACGCCTTTTTCCCCGAGATCGATGGTGCGGCCTGGCGCCTGGCGTCGAGCATCGAACACGCCGCGGCTGACGATGCGCCTGCCTACGCCTTCGAGGTATGGGAGCGCCGCTGACGGTTCCAGGCGGGGTCAGAGGGTGATCAGCTCCGCCTCGATCTTCTTCCCCGCCACTTCCAGTACGCCGATCCCGATCGGCAAGCTGAAGCGCCGCGGCCCGGCGCTGCCCGGGTTGAGGTAGAGCACGCCGTCGCGCTCTTCCTTCAGCGGCTTGTGCGAATGTCCGGCGACCACCACGTCGATGCCTTCGGCGGCCGGGTCGAGGTCGAGTCGCTTGAGGTCGTGCAGCACATAGAGGGTCAGCCGGCCGATCTTCAGCAGCAGGCGCTCGGGGATGTCCGCCGCCCAGTCCTGGGTGTCGTTGTTGCCGCGCACCACCGAGAGCGGCGCCAGGCGTTCCAGCTCGGCGAGGATTTCCGGCTTGCCGATGTCGCCGGCATGGATCAACTGGTCGCAGCCGCGCAACCGTTCCAGCGCCTCGGGCCGGAGCAGGCCATGGGTGTCGGCGATCAGGCCGATGCGCAACGGGCGGCGGGACTGGGGCATGGGCGCGGGTCCGGGTTGCGGGACGGAAGAGGGTGGCCGACGGGCATGGCCATGCCGTCGATCATACCCAACCATTGGCCGGGTACGAAAACCCTTCGGCGAAAACCGCGACGCCACCCGGAGGTGGCGCCGCGCCTATCAGTGTGCGGCCTTCTGGACCGGGCTTTCCGGCAGGAACCAGTTCAGCAGCAGGGCGCAGATGCCGCCGGTGGCGACCCCGGACTCCAGCACGTTGCGCAGCGCCGCGGGCATGTGCGCGAGGAACTCCGGCACCTGCGAAACGCCCAGGCCGAGGGCCAGGGATACGGCGATGATCAGCAGGGCACGGCGGTCCAGCTGGATGCCGGCGAGGATGTTGATGCCCGAAGCGGCCACCGCGCCGAACATCACCATCGCCGCGCCGCCCAGTACCGGTTCCGGCACCGCCTGGATGACCCCGGCGACGCTCGGGAACAGGCCGAGCAGGACCAGCATGGCGGCGATCCAGAGGCCGACGTAGCGGCTGGCCACGCCGGTGAGCTGGATCACCCCGTTGTTCTGGGCGAACACTGAGCTGGGGAAGGTATTGAAGATACCGGCGAGGAACGAGTTGGCGCCGTTGACCAGCACGCCGCCCTTGATCCGCTGCATCCACAGCGGGCCTTCCACCGGTTGCTTAGACACCTTGCTGGTGGCGGTGACGTCGCCGATGGCTTCCAGGGAGGTGACCAGGTAGATCACCAGCATCGGGATGAACAGCGGCCAGGAGAAGTCCAGGCCGAAGTGCAGCGGGGTCGGTACCTGGAACAGCTCGGCCTGGTGCATGCCGGTGAAGTCCAGGCGACCGAGGTAGCCGGCCAGCGCGTAGCCGACGGCCAGGGCGATGACGATGGCGCAACTGCGCATCCATACCACCGGGATGCGGTTGAGCACCACGATGATGCCCAGCACCACACCGGACAGCAGCAGGTTCTCGCCGTTGGCGAAGGTGCCGTTGGACATAGCCGAGAAGCCGCCGCCCATGCTGATCAGGCCGACCTTGATCAGGGTCAGGCCGATCATCAGCACGACGATGCCGGTCACCAGCGGGGTGATCAGCCGCTTGACGAACGGCAGTATGCGCGAGATGCCCATCTCGACGAAGGAGCCGGCGATGACCACGCCGAAGATCGCCGCCATCACGCTTTCCACCGGCGTGCCCTGCTTGACCATCAGCGCCCCGCCGGCGATCAGCGGGCCGACGAAGTTGAAGCTGGTGCCCTGGACGATCAACAGTCCGGCGCCGAACGGGCCGAAGCGCTTGCACTGGACGAAGGTGGCGATGCCGGAGATCACCAGCGACATCGACACGATCAGATTGGTGTCGCGCGGCGATACGCCCAGCGCCTGGCAGATCAGCAGGCCGGGGGTAACGATCGGCACGATGATCGCCAGCAGGTGCTGGAGGGCGGCGAGCAGGGCGATGGGAGCGCTGGGACGGTCGTCCAGGCCATAGACCAGGTCGTTGCGGGCGCTGGCGTCCGACGGGCTTTGCAGGGAACTCATGGTGGCGGTCCGGGGAAAAAGAGCGCGATTTTACTGGGCGAACGCGGTCTCGCCCAGGCCTGGCTGCGTCGCATGTCGGCGGATAACGCCGGTGGCGTATGCGCCCTGCGGTTGGAGCGTGGGTGAGCGGTAGGGCGAATGACCGCTTGCGGTTATCCGCCATTCGGCGCGCGTACGCGTGAATGAAAAAGCCCGGCGCGGGACCGGGCTTTTTTCGTCGCGGGACGATTCAGCCGTCCAGCAGCGCCTTGTTGCGTACCGCGCCCTTGTCGGCGCTGGTGGCGAGCAGGGCGTAGGCCTTGAGCGCGGTGCTGACGCGGCGGGCACGCGGCGCGGCCGGCTTCCAGCCCTTCTTGTCCTGTTCGGCGCGGCGTGCGGCGAGTTCTTCGTCGCTGACCAGCAGGTTGATCGAGCGATTGGGAATGTCGATCAGCACCTTGTCGCCGTCCTGCACCAGGCCGATGGCGCCGCCGGCGGCGGCTTCCGGGGAGGCGTGACCGATGGACAGGCCCGAGGTTCCGCCGGAGAAGCGTCCGTCGGTGAGCAGGGCGCACTGCTTGCCCAGGCCCTTGGACTTCAGGTAGCTGGTCGGATAGAGCATTTCCTGCATGCCCGGCCCGCCCTTCGGTCCTTCGTAGCGGATGATCACGATGTCGCCGGCCTTCACCTCGTCGCCGAGGATGCCTTTCACCGCGGCGTCCTGGCTTTCGAAGATCTTCGCGCTGCCTTCGAACACGTGGATCGACTCGTCGACCCCGGCGGTCTTCACCACGCAGCCGTCGAGAGCGATGTTGCCGTAGAGCACGGCCAGCCCGCCTTCCTTGGAATAGGCATGCTCGACGCTGCGGATGCAGCCCTCGGCGCGGTCGTCGTCCAGGCTCGGCCAGCGGGTGTTCTGGCTGAACGCGGTCTGGGTCGGGATGCCCGCCGGACCGGCCTTGAAGAAGGTGTGCACGGCTTCGTCGCGGGTCTGGGTGATGTCCCACTGGGCGATGGCGTCGGCCATGCTCGGGCTGTGCACGGTGGGGACGTCGGTGTGCAGCAGGCCACCGCGGGCCAGTTCGCCGAGGATGGAGAAGATGCCGCCGGCGCGATGCACGTCTTCCATGTGGTACTTCTGGATGTTCGGCGCCACCTTGCACAGTTGCGGCACCTTGCGCGACAGGCGGTCGATGTCGCGCAGGTCGAACGGCACCTCGGCCTCCTGGGCGGCGGCCAGCAGGTGCAGGATGGTATTGGTCGAGCCGCCCATGGCGATGTCCAGGGTCATGGCGTTCTCGAAGGCCTTGAAGTTGGCGATGTTGCGCGGCAGCACGCTGTCGTCGCCTTCGCCGTAATAGCGCTGGCAGAGTTCCACGGCCAGGCGCCCGGCGCGCAGGAACAGTTGCTCGCGGTCGGCGTGGGTGGCCAGGGTCGAGCCGTTGCCCGGCAGCGACAGGCCGAGCGCCTCGGTCAGGCAGTTCATCGAGTTGGCGGTGAACATGCCGGAGCAGGAGCCGCAGGTCGGGCAGGCGCTGCGCTCGTACTCGGCGACCTTCTCGTCGGAGCAGGAGTCGTCGGCGGCCACCACCATGGCATCGACCAGGTCCAGGCCGTGGCTGGCCAGCTTGGTCTTGCCGGCTTCCATCGGCCCGCCGGAGACGAACACTACCGGGATGTTCAGGCGCAGCGCGGCCATCAGCATGCCGGGGGTGATCTTGTCGCAGTTGGAGATGCAGACGATGGCGTCGGCGCAGTGGGCGTTGACCATGTATTCCACGGAGTCGGCGATGATCTCCCGGCTCGGCAGCGAATAGAGCATGCCGTCGTGGCCCATGGCGATGCCGTCGTCGACGGCGATGGTGTTGAATTCCTTGGCCACGCCGCCGGCCTTCTCGATCTCGCGGGCGACCAGTTGGCCGAGGTCCTTCAGGTGCACGTGGCCGGGCACGAACTGGGTGAAGGAGTTGGCGATGGCGATGATCGGCTTCTTGAAGTCTTCGTCCTTCATCCCGGTGGCGCGCCAGAGGGCGCGGGCGCCGGCCATGTTGCGGCCGTGGGTGGAGGTTTTCGAGCGGTAATCGGGCATGACGATTTCCTGCGGCTAATCAGGTTCGGGTTATGACTGTATCGTGAGCGTCGAAGGAACCGGATGCAAACGGGGAATAGCCGAGTGTACGGAGTTGGCCGGGGTCTGAATGGGGTCACCATTGGCGACGGCCTGGGCTCACTGCCCGCCGGGGGATGATTGGCGAGGAATGCCCGGATTCTAAGCCCAGAGCGGGCGAATGGGGAAGGCTGGCGGTCGGCGGAGCGGCGCGTCGCGACCCGGCTGGCGTCTTGCGCCGCCCGTCGCGCCATGAGCGGCGGTGGCCGTAGGGCGGATGAACGCAGGCGCTCATCCGCCGGGACGGGCTCAGCCGTTGGGCAGCAGCCGGCAGGTCAGGCTCTTGATGTAGCGGGTTTCCGCGATCGCCAGGTGCACCGGATGGTCGGGGCCCTGGCCGCCGCGCTCGAGCAGCTGGATGTTGCGGTCGAGATGGCGGGCGCTGCCGATCAGGATGTTCTGCAGGTCGTCCTCGGGCAGGTGCATCGAGCAGGAGGCGCTGACCAGGATGCCGTCCTTGCTCAGCAGGCGCATGGCCTGTTCGTTGAGACGGCGGTAGGCGGCCTCGCCGTTCTTCAGGTCCTTCTTGCGCTTGATGAAGGCCGGCGGGTCGGCGATCACCACGTCGAAGCGTTCGTCGGCGGCCTTCAGCTCGCGCAGGGCCTCGAACACGTCGCCCTCGACGCAGGCGACCTTCTCCGCCACGCCGTTCAGTGCCGCGTTGCGCTCGACGCCGTCGAGGGCGAAGGCGGACGCGTCCACGCACATCACTTCGCTGGCGCCGAAGGCGGCGGCCTGGATGCCCCAGCCACCGATATAGCTGAACAGGTCGAGGACCCGCTTGCCCCGCACGTAGGGCGCCAGGCGCGCACGGTTCATGCGGTGGTCGTAGAACCAGCCGGTCTTCTGCCCGGCCAGCACCGGCGCCTCGAACTTCACGCCGTTCTCTTCCAGGGCGACCCACTCCGGCACTTCGCCGTAGGCATTGGCCACGTAGCGCTCCAGGCCCTCGGCGTCGCGCGCGCTGGAGTCGTTCTTCCAGAGCACGGCGGCGGGCTTGAGCACCTGCAGCAGGGCGGCGAGCACCTCGTCCTTGCGCAGTTCCATGGCTGCGGACGCCAGTTGCACCACCAGCACGTCGCCGAAGCGATCGACCACCAGGCCGGGCAGCAGGTCGGAATCGCCGTAGACCAGCCGGTAGAACGGCTTGTCGAAAAGCCGCTCGCGCAGGCTGAGGGCGATGTTGATGCGATGAACCAGCAGCGATTTGTCGAGAACGTGCTTGGTATCACGGGAAATGAGGCGGCCGCAGATGAGATTGTTCGGGCTCAGCGCGACGATGCCCAGCGGCTTGCCGTTGGCCATTTCCAGCACCGCCTGGTCGCCGGCGGCGAAGGCATTCAGCGGCGTCGCGGCGACATCCACCTCGTTGCTGTAGACCCACAGGTGGCCGGCGCGCAGGCGGCGCTCGGCGTTGGCTTTGAGACGCAAGCTGGGCAGGGTCATGGGAAAGGCTCCGGCAAAAGAGCGCGATTATAGCGCAGCGACGGGATTCGCCGCTGCGCGAACGCGGGCCGTTCAGCCGGCGAGGATTTCGATGAATCGACGGTTGAAGGCCGGGATGTCTTCGGGTTTGCGGCTGCTCACCAGCTTGCCGTCCACCGCTACCTCCTGGTCCACCCAGTGGCCGCCGGCGTTGTTGATGTCGTCCTTGAGCGACGGCCAACTGGTCAGGGTACGACCCTGCACCAGTCCGGCGGAGATCAGCAGCCAGGCGCCGTGGCAGATCACCGCCACCGGCTTGCTCGCCTGTTCGGCGCGGATCGCCAGTTCCTGGGCCTTGGCCAGGCTGCGGATCTGGTCGGAATTGATCACCCCGCCGGGCAGCAGCAGGGCGTCGTAGTCGTCCAGGCTGGCGTCTTCGAAGGTGCCGTCGACGCGGAAGGCCTCGGCTGGCTGGTGATGGTTCCAGCCGCGCACCTCGCCGGCCTTGTCGGAAAGAATCCTTACCGTGGCGCCGGCGTCTTCCAGGGCTTTTTTCGGACCGGTCAGTTCGACCTGTTCGAAACCGTCGGTCACCAGGGCGGCGACGACCTTGCCGTGCAGGGATTGGGTCATGGCATGTCTCCCGATATCAGAAGGGGTATTCATTCCGACCCTGGCGGCTGCGGGAAAAGTTCCATGTCCGTTGCCTGGCGCCGCTTTTCCGGTAGAAGCCCGCCCCATGGCGGGGTTCTCCGGGTAAACTGCGCGCACCGTCAACTTTCGCCTCCGTCCTCATGGTCCAAGAACTCACCGCCGAGCAGATCCGCCAGGCCCTGCAAGGCATCAGCGTGCCGCCGCAACCCCAGATCATGGTCGACCTGCAGATGGAGCAGGTCATGCCCAATCCGGACCTGAAGAACATTGCCAGGCTGATCAGCCAGGACCCGGGCCTTTCCGGGGCTCTCCTGAAACTGGTGAACTCGCCGTTCTTCGGCCTGGCCAATCGCATCACTTCGATCCAGCGCGCGGTGAACCTGCTGGGCAGTCGTTCGGTGATCAACCTGATCAACGCCCAGTCGATCAAGGGTGAGATGAGCGACGACACCATCGTCACCCTCAACCGTTTCTGGGACACCGCCCAGGACGTGGCCATGAGCTGCCTGAGCCTGGCCAAGCGGATCGGCTACGAATCGGTGGACGAAGCCTACGCTCTCGGCCTGTTCCACAATTGCGGCATCCCGCTGATGCTCAAGCGCTTCCCGCACTACATGGCGGTGCTGGAAGAGGCCTACGCCGCCGCCAGCGACGAACGCCGGGTGGTGGACACCGAGAACCGCGTGCTGAACACCAACCATGCGGTGGTCGGCTACTACACCGCGCGCTCCTGGCGCCTGCCGGAGCACGTCTGCGAGGCGATCGCCAACCACCACAACGCGTTGTCGATCTTCGGCGACGAATCGGCACGCGATACCCAACTGAAGAACCTGCTGGCGATCCTGAAGATGGCCGAGCACATCTGCGGTTCGCACCGGGTCCTCGGCAACCAGCCGGAAGACCACGAATGGAACAGCATCGGTGCGCTGGTGCTGGACTACGTCGGGCTCACCGACTACGACTTCGAGAACCTCAAGGGCTCGATCCTCGAGCTGGGCGTCGGCCAGGGCAGCTACTGACTGGCCGCGCCGCGGCGCTTCCTGCTAAGGTGCCGCGGTCAACCGGATTGCTGCCGCCATGCCCGAACTACCCGAAGTCGAAACCACCCGCCGGGGCATCGCCCCCTACCTCGAAGGCCAGCGCGTCGAGCGCGTGATCGTGCGCGAGCGGCGCCTGCGCTGGCCAATTCCCGAAGACCTGGACGTGCGCCTGTCCGGACAACGCATCGTCAGCGTCGAGCGCCGCGCCAAGTACCTGCTGCTGGGCGCCGAGGCCGGTACGCTGATCAGCCACCTGGGCATGTCCGGCAGCCTGAGGCTGGTGGAGAGCGGCACCCCGGCCAGTCGCCACGAGCACGTCGACATCGAGCTGGCCTCGGGCATGGCCCTGCGCTACACCGATCCGCGGCGCTTCGGCGCCATGCTCTGGAGCCTGGCGCCACTGGAACACGAGTTGCTGCGCAACCTCGGCCCGGAACCGCTGACCGACGCTTTCGCCGGCCAGCGTCTGTTCGAGCTGTCGCGCGGGCGGAGCATGGCGGTCAAGCCGTTCATCATGGACAACGCGGTGGTGGTCGGGGTCGGCAACATCTACGCCAGCGAAGCGCTGTTCGCCGCCGGCATCGATCCGCGCAAGCCCGCCGGAAGCATCTCCAAGGCGCGCTACCTGCGCCTGGCGGAGGAGATCAAGCGGATCCTGGCGATCGCCATCGAGCGCGGCGGCACCACCCTGCGCGATTTCGTCGGCGGCGACGGCCAGCCCGGTTACTTCCAGCAGGAATTGTTCGTCTATGGCCGTGGCGGGGAGTTCTGCAAGGTCTGCGGCAGCACCCTGCGCGAGATCCGCCTAGGCCAGCGCGCCAGCGTGTACTGCCCGCGCTGCCAACGCTGAAGCGCCGCGCCGCGCATACTCTACCGCCACAAGAAGGGCCGCCACGGTGAGCGGCCTGCCATAAGAAAGGTGCACGATGTCCGGCAATTACCTGCCTCGCAACACCCTGGTCGAGTCGCTCGGCCATGCCATGCTGAAACTCTCCGGCTGGAAGATCGAGGGCCAATTGCCCGCGCTCGACAAGTTCGTGGTGATCGGCGCCCACCACACCTCGAACTGGGACTTCGTGGCCTTCCTTGCCGCCAAGTTCGTCCTGCGCCTGAACGCCCGCTGGTTCGGCAAGCACACCCTGTTCAACGGCCCGCTGGGCGGCCTGATGCGGCGCTGGGGCGGCATCCCGATCCAGCGCCACCTGAAGCTGAATACCGTGGACCAGGCGATCCAGGCCTTCCGCGAGCACCGCGAGTTCATGCTGATCATCGCTCCGGAAGGCACGCGCAAGAAGGTCGACCGCTGGCGCATGGGCTTCTACCACATCGCCCGTGGCGCCGGCGTACCGGTGGTGCCGGCGGCGCTGGACTACGAAAACCGGCGGATCGTCATCGGCGAACCCTTCTGGCCGACCGGCAACGAGGACGCCGACCTGTGCAGCCTGATCGGCTTCTACCGGCCGTTCATCCCGAAAAAGCCGCACTACGCATTCCTCGGCGATTGAAGGCGGTCACGCTGGCACTACCCGCAGCGCTGTTATAGTTAGGCGATATCTGCCCAACCAAAAACCAGAAAGGACCGCCTCCATGAACCTGTTTCGCACCACCGCGCTCGTGCTGGCGCTGACCACCGGGCTCTCGTCCATGCCCGCGCTGGCGGATGCCGTGCAGGAAAACGCCAGCGGCGACCCGATGTACACCGTCGAAGCGCCCCCCGCGTACGCCATGATCGGCGATCTGCTCATCGCCCGTCCCTTCCTGATCGCCGCCACGGCCGTCGGGGCGGTGGCCTTCGTGGTCAGCCTGCCGTTCACCGCGGCCAGCGGCAGCGTCGGCAAGGCCGGCCAGGCGCTGGTGGTCGATCCGGGCAAGGAAGCCTTCGTCCGTTGCCTGGGCTGCACCACCAGCGGCTATAACCACGACGAAAGCTGAGTTTCCAACGGAATGAAAAAAAGCCGGTCATCGACCGGCTTTTTGTTTTCTCGATGCATTGCAGGGGGCACGGAGATTGGGCTAAGTCTTTTCTTCCGCCACGGCAGGCGGCAGCTATAGCGCCGTATCGGCCGATGACAGATGTTCCGCACGGACCGTTCGCGGCACTTGATCGGACTCTCCGATGGTGACAGTGTCCTGCTGACCAGCAAGGTCACAAGGTCGACCAGGGGTGGCCGACCGGCTCAACCAAGATAAGGATTTCGCATATGTTCAGTCAGTGGGTGTTCCTGTCCGTCCTTGCTCTTGCCGTACCCTCGTTCGCCTGGGCGGAGGATGCGGTGTCCGACCTCGCCAAGGAGCAGTCCAAGGCCGAGCAGGGCGACAAGCGCGGCGATGAACTGTTCGCCGAATTCACCCGCCTCCGCCAGGCCGCCGAGACGGGGGAGCCGCAGGCTCTGTTCGATTTCGGCGCCTACTTCTACCAGCAACAGAACTACGCCAGCGCGCGCGAATGGTGGGGCAAGGCGGCCGCTGCGGGGATGGTCCGCGCGCAGATCCAACTGGCCATGCTCTATCGCGATGGTGACGGCGGGCCACAGGACAAGACCGAGGCGGCACGCTGGTTCCGGAAGGCCGCGGAGCAGGGGGATGCCGCCGCCCAGAATGAAATGGGCGTTCTCTACTGGAGAGGCGAAGGGGTCGACCAGGACCGGGTGAAGGCCGGGACCTGGTTCGAACGCGCGGCGGCCAGCGGTAGCGAAGACGCCGAAACCAATCTGGGATGGTTCTACCTGGACGACTCGCAAGGCGTCTATTCCGCCACTTCAGACGAGGAAGCCGCCCTGCTGGACCGTTATGCCGGCAGCCGGGAAAAGGCCTTCCAGTGGTTCTGCAAGGCTGCGACCCAGGGAGATGCTCGTGCCCAGTTCAAGGTGGGCGAGGCCTACTGGAACGGTTCAGGTGCCGGGATGAACAAGCTGCAAGCACGGCTCTGGCTGGAAAAGGCCGCACAGCAGCAGGATGCGGATGCCATTGCCTGGCTGGAGAGCGCCGCGAACGCAGCCTGGTACACCCGCCTGGAAAACTGGATTCATGCTGCGCTGGATGGAGAGCTGTCCGGTGTCGCCGACTGCTCCGGTGCCGCCGATCGCCGGCACTCCGGCCGAGGCATGGAGGGCGCCCCGTCTGACCCGGAGGCGGTGGAAGCCAGTGCGGAGGATGCGCAGCAGGCGGTTGAAGCGGCGAGCCAGTGAGGCACGCCGCCTGGATTGCCAGCCGGACTCGTCGGCGAAATCCCTACGCGGCGCCTATCTGGGTGAGATCGTCGAACATTTTTTGAGCGCTGTCTCTCGTTTGTTCAGTGCGGCCGAGGCTGCGCTTGCGCCTCCAGGGACAGAGACGAGTAGCCGATCCCGCGCGGGTCGCTGGCGGCGTCGACGCGGCCGCTGCGCTTGTCCCAGTAGAGCACCTGCTGGTTGCCGTAGCTGCGCTCCAGGCGTTTGAGCTGATAGCCGCGCCGGCGCAGTTCGGCGGCCTCGGCATCGCTGAAGGCGCGCGGTTCGTACTCGACGACGTCCGGCTTGTACTGGTGGTGGTAGCGCGGCGCGGCGACCCATTGGCCGACCGGGCGGCCGTCGAAGTACTGCAGCATGGAGATCAGCACCATGCTCGGGATGCGGCTGCCGCCAGGGGTGCCGAAGGCGGCGAAGTCGGTCGGGCTTTCCAGGAAGCTCGGGCTCATGCTCGACAGCGGGCGCTTGCCGGCCGCCACCGCGTTCGCCTGGCTGCCGGCCAGGCCGTAGCTGTTGGCGCCCTGGGTGTCGGCGGCGAAATCGTCCATCTCGTTGTTCAGCACCACGCCGGTATCGGGAACGGTGAAGGCGGCGCCGAACGGCAGGTTCACCGAGAGGGTGGCGGCCACCGCGTTGCCCTGGGCATCGATCACCGCGAAGTGGGTGGTGTGGTCGCCTTCGCGCCAGGCCGGCGCCTCCGGCAGCGCCGAGCTGGGCGTGGCGCGGCGCGGGTCGATGCCGGCGGCAAGGCGCTTCAGGTAGTCCGGCGCCAGCAAACTGGGCAGCGGGTTGGCGACGAAGTCCGGGTCGCCGAGCAGGCCTCGATCGCGGTAGGCACGGCGCAGGACCTCCAGCACGTAATGGGCGCGCTGTACCGGCTCGGCCTTCTGCCACGGCAGCTGTTCCAGCATCTGCAGGCTCTGCGCCAGGGCGACGCCGCCGGCCGAGGGCGGCGGTGCGCTGATCAGTTCGCGGCCGTTGGCCAGCTTCACCTCCAGCGGGCGGCGTTCGATCACCCGGTAGTCGCGCAGGTCGGCCGCGCTCCAGATGCCGCCGCCGGCGCGGACCCCGGTGAGCAGCTTGTCCGCTGTCTCGCCTTCGTAGAAACCGATCCGCCCGTAGCGCCCGAGGCGTTCCAGGGTACGTGCCAGCTGCGGTTGGCGGAGCAGGTTCCATTCGTCGGGGATTCCGCCCTTGTCGAGGAAGATCCGCGCGGTTTCCGGGTCCTTGCGCATCGCTTCCAGGCGCATGGCGGCGCGGTCACGGTAGATCCGGTCGACGGATACGCCATCCACCGCCAGGCGGATCGCCGGCACCAGATTGTCGGCCAGGGGCTTGCGTCCGTAGCGGCTGCTCAATTCGACCAGCGCCGCCGGCAGGCCGGGGATCGCCGCCGCCAGCGGGCCGTCGACGGACAGCCTGGGGTCGACCTTGCCATTGCGCCGGTACATGTCGGCGTAGGCGGCCTTCGGCGCGCGCTCGCGGGCGTCGAGGAAGCGATAGGTCGGCTGCGCACCGGCCTGGCGCAGAAGGAAGAATCCACCGCCGCCGAGTCCCGAGCCGTAAGGCTCGGCTACCGCCAGGGCAGCGGCGATGGCCGCCGCAGCGTCGAAGGCGTTGCCGCCATTGGCCAGGGTTTCCAGGCCGGCGACGGTCGCGGCCGGATGTGGCGTGGCGACGGCGGCCTGCTGCGGTGCGTGGGCGTTGCCGCGAAAGCTGTCGGCATGCGCCGCGAGGCTGAGCAGGGACAGGCCGCAGGCGGCGACCAGGGTACGGACGGGCAGGTTCAGGAAGGACATGGCGGCTCACTGTTCAGCGGCGTTCGCGGGACGGGGCCGCGAACGCCTCAGACTGGATTGCCAAGGATAGCCAAAAGCGCGTCGGACGGGGCGCGAACCGTCCCTGAAGGACAGGCGCCGGCGGGGATCAGGCCTTGCCGGTGATCTTCCGGTATTTCTCCATCAACTGGTCCTTGCTCTCGACATTGGCGTCGTCAAGGGGAATGCAGTCCACCGGACAGACCTGCTGGCACTGCGGCTCGTCGTAGTGGCCAACGCACTCGGTGCAGAGATTGGGATCGATCACATAGATTTCTTCGCCTTGCGAGATCGCGCCGTTCGGGCATTCGGGTTCGCAGACGTCGCAATTGATGCAATCGTCAGTGATTTTCAGGGACATCTAACAACTCCAACCGCGACGGACAGCCACGGCATCGGTAACGGGAATAGCGGAATTGTGCCGCATCGGCGCCCGCAGTGCACGCGGGACGCCGACGGGAGGCCGGCGGAGAGACGCGGATCAGCGCTTGAAACGTTCCGCCAGGGCGTCTGCCACGGCCGGATGCACGAACTTGCTGATATCCCCGCCGAGAGCGGCGATTTCCCGGACCAGCGTCGAGGAAATGAAGGAATACTTCTCCGACGGGGTGAGGAACATGCTTTCCACGTCGGGGGCGAGCTGGCGGTTCATGTTGGCCAGCTGGAACTCGTACTCGAAGTCGGAAACCGCGCGCAGGCCGCGGAGGAAGACATTCGCCTTCTGCTCCTTGACGAAGTGCGCCAGCAGGGTGGAGAAGCCCACCACCTCGACGTTCGGCAGGTGCTTGGTGACCTCCTGGGCCAGCGCAACCCGCTGTTCCAGGCTGAACAGGGGGTTCTTCTTGGGGCTGGCGGCGACCGCGATGATCACATGGTCGAAAAGCCGTGAAGCACGTTCGATCAGATCGCCGTGACCCTTGGTGATGGGATCGAAGGTGCCTGGGTACAGCACTCGGTTCATCGCTACGTCCTGGCAGGGTTTCGTAAGGGAATCGGATGGTAGCGCAGGGATGCCCGTGCGGCCAAGACGCACGGGCCATCGGCCTTTAGCCCATAGGTCTGATGGCGCCGGGCCGGCTGCCGCGGCGCGCGGCCGGCCCGGCGGCGGCGGTTCAGGCCCTGGCCAGGCGTTCGGCCAGCGCGCTGGCCAGTTGCGCGGTAAGACCGTAGACCGAGAGCTGCGGGTTGGCGCCGATGCTGGTGGGGAACAGCGAGCCGTCGTGGATCGACAGGTTCCGCAGGTGGTGATGGCGGCCGAGGCTGTCGGCCACCGCCACGGCCGGGTCTTCGCCCATGGCGCAGCCGCCCATGACGTGGGCGCTGCCCAGGCGCGTGCGGTAGATCTCCAGGCGCAGGCCGTCGATGATCCCGCGCGCCTCCTGCAGGTTCTTCGCGCTACGCGCGTCGCTGTGCACCGGCCGCACTTCCCGGGCGCCGGCGGCGAACTGGATCTCCGCCATGGTATGGAAGGCACGGCGGATACCGTCCCAGGTGTAGTCGGTCATCCGGTAGTCGAGCACTGGGGTGTCGTCGCCGCGCAGGCCGACCGAGCCCTCCGCGCTGTCCGGGTGGAAGCCGTCGCGGAGCAGGGCGAGCATCATGTTGGTATGCGGTAGCTGTTCCATGCGCAGGGCGTTGTCGCTGCCGAAGCCGCCGAGCAGCACCGAGGCCAGCGACGGTTGCAGCGGCGGCACCTCCAGTTTGTAGGACATGCGTCCGGTGACACCGTCGTCCCATTGGAAATGGTCGGAGTAGATCGACTGCGGTGCGCCGTAGAAGGGGTTGATCACCCGGTCGAACAGCCCCGCGCTGAAATTCACCGTGTGCAGGAAGGTGCGCTTGCCGACCCGCTGGCTCGGATCAGGCGCCTTCGAGCGGAGAAGAATCGCCGGGGTGTTGATGCCGCCGCCGGAGAGCACGTAGTGCCTGGCCCGGACCCTGATCCGGCGGCCGTTGGGCGCCACGCAGCGCTCATCCATGCCCAGGCATTCGAGGCCCGTCACCTTGTCGCCGTCCAGCAGCAGCCGGTTGGCGCGCGCCAGGTAGAGCAGCTCGCCACCCTTGTCGAGGGTCGCCGGGATGGTGGTGACCAGCATCGACTGCTTGGCGTTGACCGGGCAGCCCATGCCGCAGTAGCCGAGGTTCCAGCAACCGAGGACGTTGCGCGGGATGACCTTCCAGTGATAGCCGAGCTTCTCGCAGCCCAGGCGGATCACGTCGTTGTTGGCATTCGGCGGCAGCGCCCAGGGCGCCACGTGCAGGCGCTGCTCCATTTTCTCGAACCAGGGCGCCATGTCCTCCGCGCTGTGGCCCTTGACCCCGTAGACCTGGGCCCAGTGCTGCAGGGTCGGTTCCGGGGTGCGGAAGCTGCTGGTCCAGTTGATCAGGGTGGTGCCGCCCACGGCGCGGCCCTGGAGGATGGTGATGGCGCCGTCCTTGCTCATCCGGCCGATGCCTTCCTGGTACAGCTCGGGGTAGGCGTCGGCCTCCTGCATCTTGAAATCGCTGCTGGTCTTCAGCGGGCCTTCTTCCACCAGCAGCACCTTCAGGCCGGCGGCGCTGAGGATTTCCGCGGTGGTGCCGCCGCCGGCGCCGGTGCCGACCACGACCACGTCGGCCTCCAGCTCCAGGTCGTCGTCCAGGCGCGAGCCGTTGTAGGTTTTCCAGCCGCGGGC
Source organism: Pseudomonas sp. TZ252 (assembly GCF_056110345.1). Lineage (NCBI taxonomy): Bacteria > Pseudomonadati > Pseudomonadota > Gammaproteobacteria > Pseudomonadales > Pseudomonadaceae > Pseudomonas > Pseudomonas sp. TZ252. Next base: position 2,892,840 of record NZ_CM148566.1, read on the forward strand.
GAGGCCCTCGGCGAACAGATCGGGTACAGGCATGAATGCACTCTCAGGCTAGGCGGCTTCGGGCTCTTCGTATTGTTCCGGGGGCGGCTCAAGCGATCTTCGGCGGTCCGGGGTAGCCACAATGGGCCCACGCCTCGGGGCGGGCGTACCAGGCCATCATCGCCAGTTGCATCAGCGAACTGTGGCCCATCCGCAACAGGCCGATGAAGCTGTTTTCCCAGCGCGAAAGGAATGCCCGCACGTCGTCGCCGCTGGCGTTCTCCCAACTGCCCCAGATACCGGTGAGCGGGCCACGGGTGAGCGGCAGGGCGAGCACGTCGAAGAGTTGCTGGGTGAGCTTGAACATCTCCGGGGAGAGCCGCGCCAGGTTGTGGTCGAGGCTCTGGATCGCGCCCTCCACGGCTTTCGGCATCTGCTCGGCGGAAACCGCGCCGAGCAGCATCACCGGCAGCAGCGCACGGAGGAACGGCAGGTCGGATTCGCGGACCTTTTCCAGGCCGCTCGCCGGTTTCTCCGCCGAACAGCCGGTGAGGCTGGCGGTGACGCCCGCGGTGGCGAGGAAGGCGCCGCCGATCAGGCCGACTTTCATCAGGCTGCGTCGGGACAGGCCGGCGCTTTCAAGGGTGGTGTCGCTCATTGTTGTTATGTCACCTGCAGCGTAGGAATGAGGGGGCGCCGCACGCGCCCCGGTTCAGCGCACGAACAGCTTGTAGACGAGCTTCTGGATCGACTTGCCGTAGGGGGGGTAGATCATTCGCGCGGCGTTGAAGCGCGGCTTGCTGAACACGCCCTTGGCCTTGCTGAAGGTGAGGAAGCCTTCGTGGCCATGGTAGTGGCCCATGCCGGAGGGACCGACGCCACCGAACGGGATGTCGTCCTGGGCGACATGCAGCAGGGTGTCGTTCAGACACACACCGCCTGAGTGGGTCTCGTGCAGCACGCGCTGCTGCTGCGCCTTGTCGTAGCCGAAGTAGTACAGGGCCAGCGGTCGCGGGCGCTGGTTGACGTAGGCCAGGGCGTCTTCCAGGCGCTCGTAGGGGATCACCGGCAGCAGCGGGCCGAAGATTTCCTCCTGCATCACTTTCATGTCGTCGCTGACGTTCAGCAGCAGCGTCTGCGGCAGGCGCCGTTGCTGGCCTTCGGCGAACAGCGGGACGAGGGTCGCGCCCTTCTCGCGGGCGTCGTCGAGATAGCCCCGGAGGCGGCCGAGCTGGCGCTCGTTGATGATCGCGGTGTAGTCGGGGTTGTCCGAAAGACGCGGGAAGAAGCCCTGGACCACCTCCTTGTACTGACTGACGAATTCCTCGACGCGCCGGCTCGGTACCAGCACGTAGTCGGGCGCGACGCAGGTCTGCCCGGCGTTGAGGCTCTTGCCGAAGGCGATCCGCTCGGCGGCGTCCTTCATCGGCACGCTGTCGGAGACGATCGCCGGCGACTTGCCGCCCAGCTCCAGGGTGACCGGGGTCAGGTTCTCGGCGGCGGCGCGCATCACGTGCTTGCCGACGCTGGTGGCGCCGGTGAACAGCAGGTGGTCGAACGGCAGCTTGGAAAAGGCCACGCCGACGTCTACCTCGCCTAGCACCACGGCGACCTGGTCCTCGGGGAAGATCCGCGCCAGCAGGTCCTTGAGCAGGCGCCCGGTGGCCGGGGTCGACTCGCTCATCTTGATCATCACCCGGTTGCCGGCGGCGAGGGCCCCGGTCAGCGGGCCGATGGAGAGGAACAGCGGATAGTTCCAAGGCACGATCACCCCGACCACGCCCAGCGGCTGGTACACCACCTGGGCCGAGGCCGGCTGGAATTGCAGGCCGACCGCGCGGCGCGCGGGCTTCATCCACTTCTTCACGCGCTTGGCGGCGTAGTGGATGCCGTGCAGGCTGGGCATGATCTCGGCGAGCAGGGTCTCGTCGGCGGAGCGCGCGCTGAAGTCCCGGTCGATGGCCTCGATCAGTGCCTGCTGTTCCTTGAACAGCAGGTCGCGCAGGGCCTTCAGCCACTGCACGCGCTGCGTGGCGTCGGGCATCGGCTGCGCCAGGTAGGCGGCGCGCTGGCGGGCGAAGAGGGCTTCGAGCTGGTTGATTTCCTGCTGGCTCTGCTGCAGGTAGGCGATATCGGCGACCATGGGCTGGCTCCTCGGCGAAGCGTGGGCGGCTGCGTGGCCGCGCGTCTGTCGTTATGGCGGACCTGGTTCGGTCCGATGAATTTCGCTGCGTCGCTGGATTTCTAGAGTAAATACTCTAAAGTGTCAAACAGCATGCCTGCCAGCCCGGCGCTTGCGTACCCAACGAAAGGCGGGCCGGTCGCCGGCCGCCACCCCGGGGGCTGACCCGGGCGGCCAGCTTTGTGTACCTTCTACGCTGTCACGGCGGGGCGCGCCCCGCACTGTTACCCGAACGAGCCCGTCGTCCCCATGGCACCACGCATCAAGACCCGCGATCGCATCGCCCAGGCCAGCCTGGAACTGTTCAACGCCCAGGGCGAGCGCAGCGTCACCACCAACCATATCGCCACCCACCTGGGTATATCGCCTGGGAACCTCTACTACCACTACCCGAACAAGCAGGCGATCATCGCCGAGCTGTTCGCCGAGTACGAAAGCCACGTCGAGAGCTTCCTGCGCCTGCCCGAAGGGCGGGGTCTGACGGTGGACGACAAGACCTTCTACCTGGAAGCGCTACTGGCCGCGATGTGGCGCTACCGCTTCCTCCATCGCGACCTCGAGCACCTGCTGGAAAGCGACCCGGAGCTGGCGGCGCGCTACCGCGCCTTCGCCCAGCGTTGCCTGGTCAACGCCAAGGCGATCTACCGGGGCTTCACCGAGGCCGGCATCCTGCGGATGAACGAGACCCAGCTGGAGGCCCTGACCCTCAACGCCTGGATCATCCTCACCTCCTGGGTGCGCTTCCTCTGCACCACCCTCGATCTCGACGGCGACCTCAGCGAGGCGCAACTGCGTCGCGGCATCTACCAGGTGCTGGCGCTGGAGAGCGGGCACATCGAGGCGCAGGCCCAGGATGCGGTGGACGGGATTTCCGAGCGGCTCTACGTGCCGCTCTGATCGCGCAGGGTTTTCTCCAGCACCTGCTGGATGTGGATGCCGTGGCGGCGGAAGAAGGCTTCGGTACCGAGGGTGGCGTCGGTGAACAGGTAGGCGCCGCGGTGATCCTCGGCGAAGCGCCGCAGCAGGGCTGCGCCGACGCCGCTGCTCTGTGCGCCGGGCAGCACGGCGATTTCCGCCAGCCAGACGCGAATCGGTGTTTCTTCCTCGGCGCGCAGCAGGCCGACCAGGCGGCCGTCGCGTTCGGCCAGCAGGGAATACCCGGAATGCTGGTACAGCGTGCGTAGCTCGGCAGGCGGCATGCGCCGGTCCCAGCCGACCGCCGCGTGGATCGCCAGGATCGCCTCGCAGTCGGCGTCGTCGAGCATCGGGTTGTGCCGCAGCGTCAGTTCCATTCGCCCCCCTTTTTCCTTCAGCCTGTTCCTATTCTGCCGCCCGTCGCCGGACGCCGGCCAGCTCAGTGCTGCCGCAGGCGGGCCTCCAGCCAGTCGGGGATGCGTCGTTCCAGGTAGTAGGTGGGCTGGCGCGGAGAGCCGTCGACGAAGCCGACGTGACCGCCGCGGGCGTGCAGCTCCAGCTCGGTGCAGGGTGCCAGTTCGCTGCGATCGGGCAGGCTGCGGGCGAACACGAAGGGGTCGTCGCTGGAATGGATGATCAGGCTCGGCGTGCGGATGTCCGGCAGGTAGTAGCGGCTGGACGCGCGCCGATAGTAATCCCTGGCGTCGGCGAAGCCGTGCAGCGGCGCGGTGACCCGGCCGTCGAAGTCCCAGAAGGTGCGCATGCCCTCCAGCGGACCGAGGCGTTGCAGGGCGGCCAGGCCTTCCGCCTGGCCCTGCTCGCCGAACAGCCGCTGCTTGTCCTGCACGTAGGCCAGCATGGCCTTCATGAAGTGCGCCTGGTAGACCCGGGAAAAGCCCAGGCCGATGCGGTCGGCGCACTCGTCCAGGCGGAACGGCACCGACACCGCGACGCCGCCGAGCAGCGGGCAGTCCCCAGCGGTTTCGCCCAGGTACTTGAGCAGCACGTTGCCGCCCAGCGAATAGCCGACCGCGTACAGCGGCGCTTGCGGGCGCCTGGCGCGCAGGTGCGCGACCACCTCGGCGAGGTCGTCGCTGACCCCGGAATGGTAGCCGCGCGGCAGGCGGTTCGGCTCCCCCGAGCAACCGCGCCAGTTCAGCGCCACGCTGGCCCAGCCGCGCTCCAGCAGGGCGCGCTGCAGACCGAGGATGTAGTGCGACGAGGATGACCCGGTGAGGCCGTGCAGCGCCAGCACCAGCGGGGTCTCGGCATCGTGCGGGCCGGCCCAGTCGAGGTCGATGAAGTCGCCATCGGCCAGCCACAGGCGTTCGCGCTGCCGTTCCAGGGTCGGCCCGCGGCGGAAGAACGGGCTCCACAGGGTCTGCAGGTGCGGATTGGGCAGCCACCAGGCGGGCTGGAAGGTCGGGGACGCGGTCATGCGCAGGTCATGGGCGGTGGTGGTGTGGCCACCAGCTTACCAGCCGAACTCGTCGGCGAGGTCCTCCGCCCGCTGGCGCGAACCGAGGATCGGTTGCAGTTCGTCGACGAGCTGCTGCCGATAGCGGGGCGCGACGCTGCAGTCGTCCAGCAGGATGTCCTCGCCGGCGCCGCTCCAGACCTCGCCGAAGCAGGCCAGGCTGGCCGCCATCTGCCACAGGTCGTCGAAGCACGGCGCCGGGTCCCAGCCCCTGCCGCCATGCAGGTCGAAGAGTATGCGCCCGCTGCCGGTCTCGAGGATGAACGGGTCGGCGCCCTGGTCGGCCACCACCAGCCAGTCGTCCTGCCAGCCCGACAGGCGCTCGCCGCTGATGCCGTGCCAGCGATAGCCGGCCTGGCGCTGCCAGAGGCGGGCCAGGGACGGCAGGAAAAATGGGTTGCCGGCACTCTCCAGGGTGCAGTCGAGTGGGCCGACCTCGCGGTAGAAACGCTCCAGCTCGGCGGGCAGGGCGATATCGCCCTGCCAGTCGGCGGCGGGTTGCGCCGCGCAAGGCTCGCCAAGCGCCAGCAGGCGTTGGCGAATGCTCGCGGAAGCCGGGCTCATCCTCAGGCTCCCCGCTGCCAGAGCGCGTAATGTACGTTGCCGGCTTTCTTTTCCCGGTGCAGCCGCCAGTTTCCGGGCAGGCCGAGGGACGAGGGGACGCTCTCGCTCTCGGTATAGATCCAGGCGTCGGGGTTCAGCCAGCCGCGGGTTTCGAGCAGGCGGCAGGCGTCCTGCAGCAGGTTCTGATGGAACGGCGGGTCGAGGAACACCAGGTCGAAGGCGCTCGGAGCCTGGTTTCCCAGGTAGCGCACGGCATCGCCGAGGACCAGTTGGGCGGTGCCGCACTTGAGCGCGTCGAGGTGGTTGCGCAGGGCCGCCACCGCTTCGCCGTTGGTATCCAGGGCCAGCCCTTCGCGGGCGCCGCGCGACAACGCCTCGAGGAACAGCGCGCCGCTGCCGGCGAAGGGATCGAGCACCCGTGCGCCTTCGACATAGGGTGCCAGCCAGTTGAACAGGGTCTCGCGGACCCGGTCCGGGGTCGGTCGCAGGCCGGGCCCGTCGGGAAAGACGAAACGCCGGCTGCGCCATTCGCCACCGATGATCCGCAGCTGTCCCTGGCCGCCGTGGCGGCCGGGGGCTTTCGCAGTAGGTTTGCTCATCAATGCTCCGGAACGCCGCTGGGTTGCTGGGCCGGCTTGGCGGTGGGTGGCGGCAAGGGTTTCTGCGGCACGCTCGGGCCGGCGCTGACGATGACGAAAGCGTCGGCGTCCAGGTGCTTGGCCATGGCGCTCCTGACCTGTTCGACGCTGAGTCCCTCGACCTGCTTGAGGAAGCTTTCCAGGTAGTCCAGCGGCAGGCCGTAGAAACCGATGGCGCCGAGCTGGCCGACGATGTCGGCGTTGCTCGCGGTGGACAGCGGGAAGCTGCCGGCCAGTTCGCGCTTGGCGTCGTCCAGTTCCTTCTGGGTCGGGCCGTTGGCCAGGTAGTCGCGGACGATGTCCTGGACCAGCTTCAGCGCCCCCTCGCTGAGTTCGGCGCGGGTCTGGAAGTTGATCATGAACGGACCGCGTGCCTGCATGGCGGTGAAGCCGGAATAGATGCCGTAGGTCAGGCCGCGCTTTTCTCGCACCTGGTCCATCAGGCGGGTGCCGAAGCCGCCGCCGCCGAGGATCTGGTTGCCCAGGTAGAGCGCCGCGTAGTCGGGATCCTGGCGGTCGATGCCAAGCTGGGCGAGCATCAGGTGGGTCTGCTCGGAGGGGAAGTCGATGTGCGTCAGGCCGGGCTTGGGCGTTTCCGGCTGGACGGTCTTGGCCAGCGCCGGGCCCTGGGGCAGCGCCTTGGAGACTTCCGCGGCGATCGCTTCGGCCTCCTGCCGCGAGAGGTCGCCGACCAGCGCGATGACCACGTTGCCGGCGGCGTAGGCCTTCTTGTGGAACGCCTGCAATTGTTCGCGGCTGATCGTTGGAACGGACTTTTCGTCGCCGTCGCTGGAGTGCGCGTAGGGATGCTCGCCATAGAGGCGCTTGAACAGCTCCAGGCCGGCCAGCTTGCCGGGGTTCTGCTTCTGGTACTCGAAACCGGCCAGGACCTGGTTCTTGATGCGTGCCAGAGCGTCCTCGGGGAAGGTCGGCTGGCCGATCACCTGTTCGAACAGCTTCAGCGCCTGGGTCCGCTTGTCGGCATCGGACAGGCTGCGCAGGCCGGCCACCGCCATGTCGCGGTAGGAGCCGTTGCTGAACGAGGCGCCGAGGTCCTCGAAGCCGGCGGCGATGGCAGTGGTGTCCTTGCCCGGCACGCCTTCGTTGAGCATGGCGTTGGTCAGCATCGACAGGCCGGGGGTGCCGGCGTCCTGGCTGCTGCCGGCGGCGAAGGTCAGGCGCAGGTCGAACATCGGCAGTTCATGGGCTTCGACGAACAGTACCTTGGCACCTTCGGCGGTCTTCCATTCCTGGATGTCCAGCTTGCGATGGACCGGCGCCTGCTTGGCGACGTCCTTCAGCGACTGCAACTGGTTTTCCTCGACCGCCGCGGCATGGGCCGCCGCCGGGGTCTGGGGGGGACGCGCGACGAAATAGGCCAGCGCGGCCAGCAACGCGATGACGATCAGGCCGAGCAGGCCATAACGCAGCCCTGTGCGCTCACTCATGACGGGCCTCCTTTTCCTCGGCCTTCACAGGCAGCACTTGCGCCAGGGTCAGGCGCGACGGGGTGAAATAGGTGCGGGCGGCTTTCTGGATATCGTCCGGAGTCACTGCCTTGAGGGCCTCCAGGTCCTGGTCGATCAGCTTCCAGGACAGGCCGACGCTTTCCAGCTGGCCGATGCTGCTGGCCTGGGCGGCGATGGAGTCCTTCTCGTAGACCATCCCGGCGATCATCTGCGCGCGCACGCGCTCGATCTCCGCGGCGCTGGGCGGGTTCTGCTTGAGGTCATCGAGCTGCTTCCACAGACCGGCCTCGACCTGCTCGAGGGTCTTGCCCTTCTGCACGTTCGGCGTGGCCGAGAGGACGAACAGGCTGTCGCCGCGGTTGAACGCGTCATAGTAGGTGGAGGCGCCGGCGACCAGCTCCTCGCCGCGCTCCAGGCGCGAGGCCAGGCGGGCGCTGTAGCCGCCATCGAGCAGCGCGCCGATCAGGCGCAGGGCGTTGACTTCGCGAGGGTTCTCGCTGCTGCCCAGGCTGGGCACGTTGAAGCCCATGATCAGGTTCGGCAGCTGGGTGCGTACGTACAGCTTGAGCCGGCGCTCGCCGGGCTCGGCCAGTTCCAGCGGCTTGCGCGCCGGCGGCAGCTGGCGCCAGGGGATCTCGCCGAAGTAGCGCTTGGCGAGGGTCTTGACCTCGTCGGCGGTGACGTCGCCGACCACTACCAGGGTGGCGTTGTTCGGCGCGTACCAGGATTCGTACCAGTGGCGCAGGTCGTCGATGGTCATGCGCTGCAGGTCGGCCATCCAGCCGATGGTCGGGGTGTGGTAGCCGCTGGCCGGGTAGGCGGCGGCCTTGAAGCGCTCGAAGGCGAGGGCGTTGGGATTGTCGTCGGTGCGCAGGCGGCGCTCCTCCTTGATCACCTCGATCTCGCTCTTGAACTGGTCGGCCGGCAGGCTCAGGTGGGCCATGCGGTCGGCTTCCATCTCCAGCGCCACCGGCAGGCGGTCGCGGGCCAGGACCTGGTAATAGGCGGTGTAGTCGTCGGTGGTGAAGGCGTTCTCTTCCGCACCCAGGTCGCGCAGCACCCGCGAGGCTTCGCCCGGGCCGAGCTTGCGGCTGCCCTTGAACATCATGTGTTCGAGGGCGTGGGACAGGCCGGTGAGCCCGGGTGTCTCGTAGCTGGAGCCGATCCTGTACCAGAGCTGGGAAACCACCACCGGGGCGCGGTGGTCTTCACGCACTATGACCTTCAGGCCGTTGTCGAGGCTGAACTCGTGGGTGGGCTGGGTTTCCGCCGCCTGGGCGAAAAGCGGGAGACAAAGGCTGGCTAGGAGCAGGCCGACGCGGCGGCGAGCTGGGGTTTTCATGGTGATCTGGACCTTTCGTGCCGCCACCGGGGTCTCAGGTCACTGCGGGGCAGGACCCTTAGCCCCGTCGGGCGAGGAGATGCTAGGATACCCATCCGTTTTCCGGGCGGCCACGTCCCGTGCCGCTCCCTTGAGATACAAGCATTCATGTTTGGTTCCAACGACGACAAGAAGGCCCCGCAGGGCGGGGAAAAGAAAGGTCTGTTCGGCTGGTGGCGGAAAAAGCCGCAAGCCGGCGAGCAGCCTGCCGATCAGCCTGTCGAGCCGGTCTCCGAGACAGCGGCCGCCGAGCAGCGCGCGCCTGCCGATGACGTGGCGCAATCCCTGACAGAACAGCCAGGTCGGCAGCAGCCCTCTGCTGCCGAGCCGGCCGAGCCGGCGCCGGTTGCCGAAGCACCGCTCGCCAGTGACCAGCCAGCGTCGGCCGAGGAGCATTCGCCCCGGCCCGAGGCGCCCGTCGCGCAACCCGAGCCTATCCTGGCTGCCGAGCCCGAGCCCGAGCCCGAGCCCGAGCCCGAGCCCGTTGCGCCGCTGGCCGCCGCTCCGGCAGTCAGCGAGCCGGCGACCAGGCCGGGCTTCTTCGCCCGCCTCCGGCAGGGACTGTCCAAGACCAGCGCCAGCATCGGCGAAGGCATGGCCAGCCTGTTCCTCGGCCGCAAGGAAATCGACGACGACCTGCTCGACGACATCGAGACGCGCCTGCTGACCGCCGACGTCGGCGTCGAGGCCACCACCCTGATCGTGCAGAACCTGACCAAGCGCGTGGCGCGCAAGGAGCTGGCCGACAGCGGCGCGCTGTACAAGGCGCTGCAGGAAGAGCTGGCCAGCCTGCTGCGCCCGGTGGAGCAGCCGTTGCAGGTCGACGTCGCGCGCGAGCCCTATGTGATCCTGGTGGTCGGGGTGAACGGCGTGGGCAAGACCACCACCATCGGCAAGCTGGCGAAGAAGCTGCAACTCGAGGGCAAGAAGGTCATGCTGGCCGCCGGCGACACCTTCCGCGCCGCCGCCGTGGAGCAGTTGCAGGTCTGGGGCGAGCGCAACCGCATCCCGGTGATCGCCCAGCACACCGGCGCCGACTCCGCCTCGGTGATCTTCGACGCGGTGCAGGCCGCCAAGGCCCGCGGCATCGACGTGCTGATCGCCGATACCGCCGGACGCCTGCATACCAAGGACAACCTGATGGAGGAGCTGAAGAAGGTGCGCCGGGTGATCGGCAAGCTGGACGAGACGGCGCCCCATGAGGTCCTGCTGGTGCTCGACGCCGGCACCGGGCAGAACGCCATCAACCAGGCCAAGCAGTTCAACCTCGCGGTGGAGCTGACCGGCCTGGCCCTGACCAAACTGGACGGCACCGCCAAGGGCGGGGTGATCTTCGCCCTGGCCAAGCAGTTCGGCCTGCCGATCCGCTATATCGGTGTCGGCGAGGGGATCGACGATCTCCGTACCTTCGAGGCCGACGCCTTCGTCCAGGCACTCTTCGCAGAGCGGGAGAACGCATGATCCGCTTCGAGCAGGTCGGCAAACGCTATCCCAACGGCCACGTAGGCCTGCACGAGGTGTCCTTCCGCGTGCACCGTGGCGAGATCCTCTTCGTCACCGGCCACTCCGGCGCCGGCAAGAGCACCCTGCTGCGCCTCATCCTAGCGATGGAGCGACCGACCAGCGGCAAGCTGTTGCTCGGCGGCCAGGACCTGGGGCGCATCACTACCGCGCAGATCCCTTTCCTGCGCCGGCAGATCGGCGTGGTGTTCCAGAACCACCAACTGCTCACCGATCGTACGGTGGCGGACAACATCGCCCTGCCGCTGCAGATCCTCGGCATGCCCAAGCCGGAGATCGCCAAGCGCGTGGCCTCGGCCCTGGAGCGGGTGAACCTGAAGGAAAAGGGCGAGGCGTTGCCTTCCGACCTTTCCACCGGCCAGCAGCAGCGGGTCGGCATTGCCCGCGCCATCGTCCACCAGCCGGCCCTGCTGCTGGCGGACGAACCCACCGGCAACCTCGACCCGCGACTCGCCTCGGAAATCATGGGCGTGTTCGAGGATATCAATCGCCTGGGCACCACCGTACTGATCGCCAGCCACGACCTGGCCCTGATCGCCCGTATGCGCCATCGCATGCTGACCCTGCAGCGTGGCCGGATCATCGCTGACCGTGAGGATGAGGCCTGATGAGCGCCAACGATCTTCCCCGTGGCCCCGAAGAGGGCGCACCGGAACGCAAGACCCGCGAGAAACCGAGCCAGGAGCAGACCGACTGGAGCGGCTCGTTCAGCGCCTACCTGGAAAGCCATCGCGCCAGCCTGGTGGACAGCCTGCGCCGGTTGTTCGGCCACCCGTTCGGCAGCTTCTTCACCTGCCTGGTGATGGGTATCACCCTGAGCCTGCCGATGGGCCTCTCGCTGCTGCTGAACAATGTCGAACGGCTCGGCGGCTCCTGGCAGCGGGCGGCGCAGATCTCCCTGTTCCTCGACCTGAAGACCAGCGAAAACCAGGGCCAGGACCTGCGCGAGCAGATCGAGCGCCTGCCGGACGTGATCGAGGCCCAATTGATCAGCCGCGAGCAGGCGCTCAGCGAATTGCAGGAACAGTCCGGCCTGGGCGAAGCGCTCAAGGAGCTGCCGGAGAACCCGCTGCCGCCGGTGATCTCGGTCACGCCCAAGCAGATCGACCGGGCTGGCCTGGAGGCACTGCGCCAGCAGCTCGCGGAGCTGCCTCATGTGCAGCAGGCGCAGCTCGACCTGGTATGGGTCGAGCGCCTGAGCGCGATCCTCAAGCTCGGCGAACGCTTCGTCTTCGGCCTGACCATCCTGCTGGTGCTGACCCTCTTGCTGGTGGTGGGCAACACCATCCGCCTGCACATCGAAAATCGCCGTAACGAAATCGAGGTGATCAAGCTGGTCGGCGGGACGGACGGTTACGTGCGCCGGCCATTCCTGTACATGGGCGCGTTGTACGGCCTGGGCGCGGGCATCCTGTCCTGGGCGCTGCTGGCCTATTCGCTGAACTGGCTGAACGGTTCGGTGGTCAACCTTTCAGGGCTGTACGGCAGCGACTTCGGCTTGCAGGGCGTGCCGCTGGACGACGGCCTGTCGCTGACCGTGGGCGCGGTGCTGCTTGGCTGGGTCGGCGCCTGGCTGGCCGTGGCCCGCCACCTGCGCGAGCTGGCGCCGCGCTGAGGACAGGCGGATCACGACCGGCCAGCGGGTCGCTGTAAAGGAACTTATACACCCGCTTGCAGTCAGATATCCGAGTGCTACACTGCGCGAGTTTCGTGAATCGGAGGATTCGCATGACCACTTCTTTGCAACCTGTACATGCCTTGGTTCCAGGCGCAAACCTGGAAGCCTACGTGCACTCGGTGAACAGCATTCCGCTGTTGTCGCCGGAACAGGAGCGTGAACTGGCCGAACGCCTCTTCTATCAGCAAGACCTGGAAGCGGCGCGGCAGATGGTGTTGGCGCACCTGCGCTTCGTTGTTCATATCGCCAAGAGTTATTCGGGGTACGGCCTGGCCCAGGCCGACCTGATCCAGGAAGGCAACGTCGGCCTGATGAAGGCCGTGAAGCGTTTCAACCCGGAAATGGGCGTTCGCCTGGTGTCCTTCGCCGTGCACTGGATCAAGGCGGAGATCCACGAGTTCATCCTGCGCAACTGGCGGATCGTCAAGGTCGCCACCACCAAGGCGCAGCGCAAGCTGTTCTTCAACCTGCGCAGCCAGAAGAAGCGCCTGGCCTGGTTGAACAACGAGGAAGTCCATCGCGTCGCCGAGAGCCTGGGGGTCGAGCCCCGCGAAGTGCGCGAGATGGAAAGCCGCCTGACCGGCCAGGACATGGCGTTCGACCCGGCCGCCGACGCGGACGACGAGAGCGCCTACCAGTCGCCGGCGCATTACCTCGAAGACCACCGCTACGACCCGGCGCGCCAGTTGGAAGACGCCGACTGGAGCGACAGCTCCAGCGCCAACCTGCACGAGGCGCTGGAAGGCCTCGACGAGCGCAGCCGCGACATTCTCCAGCAGCGCTGGCTGTCCGAGGAGAAGGCCACGCTGCACGACCTGGCGGAAAAGTACAACGTTTCCGCCGAGCGTATCCGGCAGCTGGAAAAGAACGCCATGAGCAAGCTGAAAGGGCGGATTCTCGCCTGATCGCCGCGCCTCGCGAAAACCGCACCCCGCAAGGGTGCGGTTTTTTTCTGCCCGGAGGAATCCCATGCCGCGCAATACCCGCTGGCTGTTCTACCTGTCGCTGGCGGTCCTGACCTTCGTCGTCGGCGCCTGGCTGGTCCGTACGCCGGAACCGGCACGGCCGTTGCCGTGGCTGGCCGACTGGCAGGAGCAGGTGCTGGCGCCGTTGGCGGACAACGCCTTGACCCTGCGCCAGCTGCACGACGCGGTGGATGGCGAGTTGTGGGTGGACCCGCGCCTGGATGGCGTGCGCCTGGCCTTCCGTGGCCGCCTGCTGGGCGACGGCGGCCCCTGGCAGGTGGAAGGCGAGCTGGGCCTGAGCGCCGAGGAGCAACTGAGCCTGCAGCGGGCATCTGCGTTGCAGCCTGGCAGCGCGCCGCAGCCATTGAGCGCCGGATTGGAAGGACAGTTGGGCGACAAGCCGATCGTGGCGCTGAGCATGATTCCCGAAGGCAGGGTCGGTGCCGAGCGGCTGCTGGCCAGTCTCGGCCAGCCGCGCCTGCGCCTGCAACTGGCCCAGGGCGAGGCCTGGGTCTATCCGCAACTGGGCCTGACCGCGCACCTGCCGGACGACGACTTGCGACTGATGCTCGCGGTGCCGCGCCAGGCCCTGGAAAAACCGCCGCGTTGAGCTTTCAGCGCTCCAGGCGCAGCAGGTAGTCGTCGCCGCCCAACTGCCACATCTGCTGGCGAATCCAGGCCGCGCGCTGGCGTACGTAGGGGCCCGGCCTGGCCGCGCTCCATTTCAGCGGGCTGGGCAGCACCGCGGCGAGCTGGCTGGCCTGGGTGCGGCTCAGGCGCTCGGCGTCGAGGCCGAAGTGATAGCGTGCCGCAGCCTGCGCGCCGAAGACGCCCGGGCCCCATTCGGCGCTGTTCAGGTAGACCTCGAGAATCCGTTGCTTGGTCCAGAGCGTCTCGATCAGCAGGGTGAACCAGGCCTCCAGGCCCTTGCGCAGCCAACTGCGCCCGGACCAGAGGAAGACGTTCTTCGCCACCTGCTGGCTGAGCGTACTGGCGCCGCGGATACTGCCGCCGCGCTCGTTGTGCGCGAGGGCCTGCTGGATGGCCGGCAGGTCGAAGCCGTGGTGCTCGGCGAAGTGCTGGTCCTCGCCGGCGATCACCGCGACCTTCAGGCTGTCCGGCAACTGCTCCCAGGAGCGCCAGTCGCGCTGCAGGTCGATGGGCTGGCCGTCGACCCAGGAGCCGACCTTGCGTTCGACCATGACCATGGTCCCCGGTGGCGGCACCCAGCGCAGGACCGCGACCAGCACGACGCTGGAGGCCATGAACCAGAGCAGGTACTTGAACAGGCGGCGGAACAGGGATCGCAACATGCGCGGCTTGGCTTGGAAGAAGGGGGCGGCCATTATAGCGGGCTGGATGCTATCACCGGAGTCTTGTCCATGCTTCGTCCCTTCCTGTTGTTGGCGGCATTTTTCGGTTTCACCGGCGTGGCCCTCGGGGCGTTCGCCGCCCACGGCCTGAAGAAGCAGCTGAGCGCCGAGTACCTGGCGGTATTCCAGACCGGCGTGCACTACCAGTTGATCCATGCCCTGGCGCTGTTCGGCGTGGCGCTGCTCGCCACCCGCCTGGACGGCCGCCTGGTGAGCGCGGCGGGTGGCCTGTTCACGCTGGGCATCCTGCTGTTCTCCGGCAGCCTCTACCTGCTGACCCTCAGTGGCATCGGCAAGCTCGGCATCGTCACCCCGTTCGGCGGCGTCTCCTTCCTCGCCGGCTGGCTGTGCCTGGGGCTGGCCGCCTGGCGCCTGGGCAACGCCTGAGACCGGTTGCCTCAGGCGGCGCACTTGTCGACAAGGCGCCTTGGTCATCGGGGTGGATCGGGCTAGAATGCCGCTCCCTTTCACTTTCGTGACCGTCCAGCCATGCAGATTCAACTGAACGGCGAGCCCTTCGAGCTGCCCGACGCGCAGAGCGTCGCGGACCTGCTGGCCCGCTTGGAGCTTGGCGGCCGCCGCGTGGCCGTCGAGCTGAACCTGGATATCGTGCCGCGCAGCCAGCACGCCAGCACCGCGCTCAAGGATGGCGACCGCGTGGAGATCGTCCACGCCATCGGCGGCGGCTAGGCCTGGCCCCCGAACCCTTCCATCGGCCCCGCAAGCCTTTCCATCCAGGAGTCATCCGATGAGCCAAGCATCCAGTACCGATACCCCCTTCGTCATCGCCGGCCGTACCTATGGCTCGCGCCTGCTGGTGGGGACCGGCAAGTACAAGGACCTCGACGAGACCCGCCGGGCCATCGAGGCCTCCGGAGCGGAGATCGTCACGGTGGCGGTGCGGCGCACCAACATCGGGCAGAATCCCGACGAGCCGAACCTGCTGGATGTGATCCCGCCGGATCGCTACACCATCCTGCCGAACACCGCCGGCTGCTATGACGCGGTCGAGGCCGTGCGCACCTGCCGCCTGGCCCGCGAGCTGCTGGACGGGCACAACCTGGTCAAGCTGGAAGTCCTCGCCGACCAGAAGACCCTGTTCCCCAACGTCGTCGAGACCCTCAAGGCCGCCGAGCAACTGGTGAAGGACGGCTTCGACGTGATGGTGTACACCAGCGACGACCCGATCATCGCCCGCCAACTGGCCGAGATCGGCTGCATCGCGGTGATGCCGCTGGCCGGCCTGATCGGCTCCGGCCTGGGCATCTGCAACCCCTACAACCTGCGCATCATCCTCGAGGAAGCCAAGGTCCCGGTGCTGGTCGACGCCGGCGTGGGCACCGCTTCCGATGCAGCGATCGCCATGGAGCTGGGTTGCGAGGCGGTGCTGATGAACACCGCCATCGCCCATGCCAAGGACCCGGTGATGATGGCCGAGGCCATGAAGCACGCGATCGTCGCCGGTCGTCTCGCCTACCTGGCCGGACGCATGCCGCGCAAGCTGTATGCCAGCGCCTCGTCGCCGCTGGACGGCCTGATCGACTGATACCGACTACCTGGGGCGGGCTGTCCGCCGGATGCGGGAAGCGTCCGGCAGGCAGCCCGCCCTTCTGTCTCTAGCAAGGTTTTCTTTTCCATGAGCGATACCCCGCAATCCCCGGCCCAGGACTCCCTGGCGGAACACGACGAAGCACGGCCGATGCGCACCGTGAAGAGCTTCGTGATGCGCGCCGGGCGCATGACCGAAGGCCAGCAGCGTGGCCTCGACCTGGGCTGGCCGAAGTTCGGCCTGGAACTGAGCGATGAGGTCCAGGACTTCGACGCGATCTTCGGTCGCCAGGCGCCGCGGACTTTCGAGATCGGCTTCGGCATGGGCCATTCCACCCTGGAAATGGCCGCCGCTGCGCCTGACATCGACTTCATCGGCGTCGAGGTGCACAAGCCGGGCGTCGGCGCGCTGCTCAATGGCCTGCTGACCCAGGGCCTGGGCAACGTGCGGGTGTATAGCTGCGACGCGCTGGAAGTGCTGCGCCACTGCGTGGCCGACGCCAGCCTCGATCGGCTGCTGCTGTTCTTCCCCGATCCCTGGCACAAGAAGCGCCACCACAAGCGGCGGATCGTCCAGCCGGAATTCGCCGAACTGGTGCGGCGCAAGCTGAAGGTCGGCGGCGTGCTGCACATGGCCACCGACTGGGAGCCCTATGCCGAGCACATGCTGGACGTCATGAGCGCGGCGCCGGGCTACCGCAACCAGGCCGAAGACGGCCGCTTCGTGCCGCGCCCGCAAGAGCGTCCGGTGACCAAGTTCGAGCGGCGCGGGGAGCGCCTGGGACATGGCGTCTGGGACCTCAAGTTCGAGCGCGTCGACTGATCCACCGCACCAGCGACGTACCCCTGGCGCCGAACCGGCGCCGGGACTCCAAGCAGACCGGGAACACCCGGCGGACCTCACCTTCAAGCTGCACGTTTCCCGGCTTCGGCCGGATCCAATAATAAGAGCGGCACGGCTCGGCCGGCTGCAAAGGAGACTGCTGTGTTGAAGAAACTGGGCATCCTGTTGCTCGGGGCCGGTTGCGCCTGGGCGGCGCAGGCCAAGGTAGACGAAGTCCAGGCCGCACGCCTGGACCAGGACCTGACCCCGCTGGGGGCGGAGCGGGCCGGCAACGCCGATGGCAGCATCCCGCCCTGGACCGGCGGCATCACCCAGGCGCCGGCCGGCTACCGGCCCGGCATGCATCACCTCGACCCGTTCGCCGCCGATCGTCCGCGCCTGGTCCTCGACAGCCGCAACATGGCCGCCTACCAGGCGCTGCTGACGCCGGGCACCCAGGCCTTGCTGCAGGCCAACCCGGACTACCACCTGCGGGTCTTCCCCACCCGCCGCAGCGCATCCCTGCCGCAGCGCCTGTACGACGCTACCCGCGCCAACGCCAGCCGCGCCGAGCTGATCGCCGACGGCAACGGCGTGCAGGGCGCTGCCGCCGGCGTGCCCTTCCCCCTGCCGCAGAGCGGCCAGGAAGCGATCTGGAACCACATCATGCGCTACCGCGGCGAGCAACTGCACCTGCAGACCAACCAGGCGGCGGTGCTGGCCAACGGCAGCTACAACCTGCTCAAGCTCGACCGCTACCTGTACTTCGTCTATGGCCGCGAGGGGATGATCCCGGAGAACCTCGACAACACGTTGTTCTACTACAAGTACAAGGTGGTCGCGCCGGCGCGCCTGGCCGGTTCGGCGCTGGTGGTGCAGGAAACCCTCGACCAGGTGCTGTCGATCCGCAAGGCCTGGCGCTTCAACCGTGGCGAGCGGCGCGTGCGGCGCTTGCCGACCCTGGCCTACGACAGCCTGCAGCCGGATACCAACGGCATGGCCACGGCGGACACCGTGGATGTCTACAACGGTGCACCGGACCACTACGAGTGGGCGTTGCTCGGCAAGCGCGAGATGCTGGTGCCTTACAACAGCTACGCGGTGCACCAGAAGGGCCTCGCCTATGGCGACATACTCAAGAGCCGCTTCATCAATCCCGACCTGCTGCGCTACGAGCTGCATCGCGTCTGGGTGGTCGAGGCGACCCTGCGCAAGGGCTTCAGCCATCCCTACGCCAAGCGCCGCTTCTACCTCGACGAAGACAGCTGGCAGATCCTCGCCGCCGACATCTACGACAAGGATGGCGTGCTGACCCGGGCCCAGGAAGTCCATCCGATCAACTACTACGATGTGCCGCTGGTCTCCAGCACCCTGGAAGCGATCTACGACTTCAAGGGCGGCCGCTACTTCGTCGATGGGCTGGACAACAACGAGCCGATGTACGACTTCGGCGTGCAGGTCGGGCCGCGCGACTTCACCCCGCAGGCGCTGCGCCGGGAGGGGAACTGAGGCGGACGGCCCTCAGACGATCAGCTCGGCGCCGCGTAGCGTGCCGTCGTCGTCCAGGCGCGCCGGCGCCGGGCTGATCTGCAGGTACTTGATGCTGTCCCGCGGAATCAGCAGCAGGTCGCCGTCGACCTCGACGCTGAGATAGGGCGTGTCCAGTTGCTGACGGATGCTGCGGGCAACCTCGGCCGGGTCGTCCTGCTGGCGCGGGAAGCGCAGCGACAGGCGCTGGCCGTCGGTGAAATGCAGGTAGAGGTGCTTGATCGGTTTCATGCGGGCTCCCGGAGGCCATGACGCTCTTGGGGACGGCGCTGGCCGCCGGGAGACCGGGGGCTCAGCTGCGATCGGCGATCATGCCGATCACGAAGAACACTAGCAGGAGCACGGGCGCCAGGGTGTAGTTGTTGAAGTAGCCGAGGCCCTTGGCCAGCCAGGGGGTGACGAAGACCATCGCCAGGCCGTAGCCGACAGCGCAGATCAACACGAACAGCAGGGTGCGGAAGACGAAGTTGAGGCTGCCGATGCGCTGCTGTACCCAGGCGTTGATCGCCGGGCCGAACAGCACCAGCAGGGTGGCCATGATGGCCAGGGAAATGTCCGACAGGTGGCTGCGGCTCCAGCGCGACAGGGTGGCGATCAGGTCCAGCGCGTAATCCATCGAGGGTTCCTTGTAACGAATCGGCGTGTCGGTCGGCGGAGTTTACCTGCCTGCCGGCACGGATGGGCGTGCATCCGTCGTCACGGCAGGAAATGTTGCAGCAGGTCGTTGAGGAACAGCTGGCCGCGTTCGCTGGGACGCAGGTGCTGCGGGTCGTCGGCGAGCAGCCCGGCGTCGCGCGCGGCGGCGCAGGCATCGGCGATCGCCGCCAGTGGCTGGCCGGTGCGCTGCGGGTAGAGCGCGGCGGGGACGCCGTCGACCAGGCGCAGCACGTTCATCATGAACTCGAATGGCAGGTCGGCCGCTTCCAGCGGGCGCTCGCCGGCCTGGAAGGCCTTTTGCGGGTTGAGGTAGTCCTTCGGCAGGCGGGTCTTCCAGGTCCGCACGATGCGTCCGTCCGGCGCGCTCAGCTTGGCGTGGGCGCCGGCGCCGATGCCGAGGAAGTCGCCGAAGCTCCAGTAGTTCAGGTTGTGCCGGGCGCGCAGGCCGTCGCGGGCGTAGGCGGAGGTCTCGTACTGGCGGTAGCCGTGCTCGTCGAGCAGGGCCTGGCCGGCTTCCTGGATGTCCCAGAGGATGTCGTCCTCGGGCAGCTCCGGCGGCTGGCTCCAGAACACCGTGTTCGGCTCCATGGTCAGTTGGTACCAGGAGAGGTGCGTGGGGGCCAGGGCGAGGGCCTGGCGCAGGTCGGCCAGGGCGTCGTCGAGGCTCTGCCCGGGCAGGCCGTGCATCAGGTCGAGGTTGAAGTTGTCGAAGCCGGCCTGGCGCGCCATGTCGGCGGCGCGCACTGCCTCGGCGCCGTCGTGGATGCGCCCCAGGGCCTGCAGCTTGTCGGCCTGGAAGCTCTGCACGCCGATGGACAGGCGATTGATGCCGAGGCGCCGGTAGTCGGCGAACTTGACCTGTTCGAAGGTGCCGGGATTGGCTTCCAGGGTGATCTCGATGCCGTCGGCGAAGCCGACCCTGCGCTCGACGCCTTCCAGTAGCCGGCCCAGGGCCTTGGCCGAGAACAGGCTGGGCGTGCCGCCGCCGAAGAAGATCGAACCCAGGCGCCGGCCGTGGACATGGCGCAGGTCTTGCTCCAGGTCGGCGAGCAGGGCGTCGACATAGGCCTCTTCGGGCAGCTCCGGGCCAGCGGCGTGGGAGTTGAAGTCGCAATACGGGCACTTGCGCACGCACCACGGGATGTGCACGTACAGGGCCAGGGGCGGGAGCTGGAACGGGGTGGCTTGGGTCACGGCGGGGCGGGGTGGAGGCGGTTTCGGGGCGCTATCGTGGCATGAGTTCGGCCAACCTCCAAGGCGGCCGGACGAAACGCCGTGCCGACGCCGCCCGGGGGCGGCGCCGGCGGTTGCGGCTCAGAGACCCAGGCGCTGCTTGAGCAGGGCCATGGCGCGGGCTCGGTGGCTGAGGCGGTTCTTCTCCTCGGGCGCCAGCTCGGCGCTGGAGCAGTCGCGTTCCGGCACCCAGAACAGCGGGTCGTAGCCGAAGCCGTGGGCGCCGCGGGCTTCGCGGAGGATGCGGCCTTCCCAGATGCCCTCGCAGAGGATCGGCAGCGGGTCGTCGGCGTGGCGCACCAGCGCCAGCACGCTGACGAACTGTGCGCCGCGCTCGGCGTCCGGGACATCCTTCATGGCCTCCAGCAGCTTGGCGTTGTTCGCCGCGTCGCCCCGGCCGTCGGCATAGCGCGCCGAGTAGATGCCCGGCGCGCCGCCGAGGAAGTCCACCGCCAGCCCGGAGTCGTCGGCCAGCGCCGGCAGGCCGGAGAGGCGTGCGGCGTTGCGTGCCTTGAGGATGGCGTTCTCGACGAAGGAAAGACCGGTTTCCTCCGGTTCCACCTGGCTGAACTCGCCGATCGAGCGCACCTTCACGCTGGCGCCGAGCATGGCCTGGAGTTCCTTGAGTTTGCCGGCATTGTGGCTGGCCAGCACCAGCTGTTCGAGCTTGATCATTCGTCCGGGAAGATTTCCTTGTTGAAACTGAAGGTTTGCGCAGGTTCGCCCTTGGCCTCGACCTTGATGGTGAAGACCAGGGTCTCGCGCTGGCTGATCGGGAATTGCGCCAGGTTGTAGATGGCGCCTTCCTCGCTGACTCGGCGGAACTCCAGGGGGATGACCTTGCCGGTCAGGTCCTTGGCCGAGCCGGTCACGGCGGCCTCTACCGGCTTGCCTTTCTCCATAGGCACCACGTTGATCACGCCCTGCGCCTTGCTGCGTACCAGGCCGACCGCGCTGGCCACGTTGGGCTGGAGGAAGCTGGAGTTGAACACGTTGTAGTGGACGTCCAGGTCGCCGAAGCGCTGCACCTGCTCGGCGAGGACCGGCAGGCTCAGGCAGAGGCCGAGGACGAAAGCGGTGAAGCGGCGCATGGTGGTTTCTCCTGAAAGGTGGCATGGACGTTGTCCATGGTCTGCTGCCGGCGGCCTTGGCCGGCTTCGGCAGCGCTCTCCCGAGGACGAGCGGAGGGGCGCCCGGCCCTGGCCCGCAGCCTGGCGCGTTCCTAGACGGCGAGGTTGCGGGTCTGCACTCCGGGTCCGGTGACCCGGTAGATTCCAATCTCACCCAATAGATTAGGCCACAGCCGGCTGGCCCAGCCATGCCGGTGGTCACGGTCCACGGCCAGGCGGTCGAGCACGCGCATGCGCAACTGGCGGCACAGGCGCTCGAAGTCCTGGAAGGTGCAGAAATGGATGTTCGGCGTGTTGTACCAGGTATACGGCAGGAACTCGGAGACCGGCATCCGGCCGTTGCGCGCCAGGTACCAGCGGCAGCGCCAGTGGCCGAAGTTGGGGAAAGTGATGATGCAGGTCTTGCCGACCCGCAGCATCTCTTCGAGGATCTTGTCCGGATAGTGCACGGCCTGTAGCGCCTGGGTCATCACCACCACGTCGAAGCTGTCGCTGGCGAAGTTGCCCAGGCCCTTGTCGAGGTCCTGCTCGATCACGTTCACCCCGTTTTCGATGCAACGGGCGATGTTATCGGGATCGATCTCCAGGCCGTAGCCGCTGACCTGCTTGTGGTCGCGCAGCCAGGCCAGGAGTTCGCCGTCGCCGCAGCCGAGGTCGAGGACGCGGCTGCCGGCGGGAATCCATTCCTGGATGATTTCGAGATCGGCGCGCATCGGATCCTCACACGCTGATGCGGTTCATGTAACCGCTGAAGGCTTGCAGGTACCGGGGGATCGGCATGAGGAAGGCGTCGTGGCCTTGCGGGGCGTCGATCTCCAGGTAGCTGACGTTCTTTTTCGCCGCGATCAGGGCGTCGACGATTTCCCGCGAGCGGGCCGGCGAGAAACGCCAGTCGGTGGTGAAGGACATCAGGCAGAAGTCCGCCTCGACGCCCTCCAGGGTGCGCACCAGGTCGTCACCATGGGCGGCGGCGGGGTCGAAATAGTCCAGCGCCTTGGTCATCAGCAGGTAGGTATTGGCGTCGAAGCGGGTGGAGAACTCCTCGCCCTGGTAGCGCAGGTAGCTCTCGACCTGGAACTCGACGCTGTGCAGGTCGTAGTTGAGCTTCTCGGTCTTCAGTACGCGGCCGAACTTGGCGCCCATGGCGTCGTCGGACAGGTAGGTGATATGGCCGACCATCCGCGCCAGCTTGAGGCCGCGCTTGGGAATCACGCCCTGTTCCTGGAAGTAGCCGCCGAGGAACTCAGGGTCGGAAAGAATCGCCTGCCGGGCGACTTCGTTGAAGGCGATGTTCTGCGCCGACAGCTTCGGCGCGCTGGCGATGCACAGGCAGTGACGGACGCGCTCGGGGTAGCTGATGGTCCATTGCAGCGCCTGCATGCCGCCGAGGCTGCCGCCGACCACCGCGGCCCACTGGCGGATGCCGAGGCGGTCTGCCAGGCGCGCCTGGCTATGCACCCAGTCTTCCACCGTGACCATCGGGAAGTCCGCGCCGTAGACCTTGCCGGTCGCCGGATTGATGCTGGCGGGGCCGCTGGAACCGTTGCAACCGCCGAGGTTGTTGAGGGCAACGACGAAGAACTTGCGGGTGTCGATCGGCTTGCCCGGACCGATGCAGCTGTCCCACCAGCCCGGCTTGCGCTCGTCGACGCTGTGGTAGCCGGCGGCGTGGTGGTGGCCGGAGAGGGCGTGGCAGATCAGCACCGCGTTGCTCTGCGTGGCATTCAGCTCGCCGTAGGTTTCGATCACCAGGTCGTACTCGGCCAGGGACTTGCCGCTGGTCAGCTCGAGCGGTTCGTTGAAGTGCAGCGTCTGGGGGGAGACCAGACCGACGGAGTCGTCGGGGAAGACTGTGGGCATCGACCCTGCTCTCGAACAAAGGAGGGCGCCAGTCTAAAGAGCGTCGCCCCCAGCGGCAAGCGCGCTGGCGCGCGCCGTGGGAGCGGGGTCAGGCGCGCTGCGAGCCGGGCAGGTTGACCACCTTGGCCTGGCGCTGCAGGGGCGAGGGGCGGCGCAACTGGCGGAGGATGTCGCCGGCTTCGCGCAACTGTTCCTGCAATTCCCCGGCGAACCCGGCGAAGGCCTGGCTGCGCTGGCGTACCTGCTGGGTCTCCTGGGCCAGGCCCTTGAGGCGGAGCATGTGGCTTTCGAGCAACTGTTTGTTTTCCAGGGTGTGCTGCATCAGCGGCATCAGCGCGTCGTTGGCCCAGCGCTCGGTTTCCTCGCGCAGGCGCTGGTGCAGGCCGACCACCTCCTGCACCAGGGTGGCGAAGAAGCGCCGGGTCAGCAGGCGTTGCTCGGTAAGCACGGTCTTCAGCTGCAGGCGGAACTGGTCGCCCTTCTTCTTCAGTTGCAACAGTTCGCGCTGGTAGCGCTGGACCCGTAGCTGCGGCGCGTCGAGGGCGTAGAGCGGGTTCTCCTCGTTGTGCCGGCGGTAGATGGCGGCGACCATGCGGTTGGCCATGCCGGCCTCGTGCTCGAGGTTGTCGAGGTCGTGCTCCACCGCGCGGAAGAACGCCAGGATCGCCTGGTTGATGCCGACCGTGGTCAGGCTGCCGTTGAGGTTGCGCCGCACCTTCTGCAGGTGCTGTTCCATGCGTTCGCTGCGGATCGTCTCGCGCAGCGTCGCGCCCTGGTGCTGCAGCAGGCGCTGGTTGGTCTTCAGGTTGAGCAGGCGGCGGTGGTGGCGGCCGTGGTCGTCCTTGGTCTTCGCGGTCAGTTCGAACAGCAGTTGGCCGCTGTCGCGCTGCTTGTCGTCGAGCAGCGCGCGCTGTTCCTCGACCTTCTCCAGGCGCAGGCGCAGCAGATGCTGGCTGTTGTGCAGCAGGCCAAGGACCTGGCCGAGCACGGAGTTCTCCAGCAGCGCTTCCTTCTGCGCGACGATGCGCTCGCAGAGCAGCGCTTCCAGCCGATCCAGGCGACTGCGTTCGAGCAGCGCCGGTTCGCCGCGGACCTTGGCCAGCAGCGCCTGCTTCGCCGACAGTGGCAGCACGTCGCCGCGCTGCAGGCCGAGCTGGCGGGCCGTGCCGTCCTGGATCAGGCGGATGGCGTTCTGTACGAAGCGCTCGCCGGAAAGGTCGTCCCAGAGCACGTCGATCTTGTTCAGCACGGCGAACAGGCTGCTGTGGCCGTCCTCGCGCAGTGGCTGGATGTACTTCTGCCAGATATCCATGTCCGAGGCGGTGACACCGGCGTCGGCGGACAGCAGGAACAGGATCGCCTGGGCGTTGGGCAGCATCGACAGGGTCAGCTCCGGCTCGCTGCCGAGGGCATTCAGGCCAGGCGTGTCGAGGATCCGCAGGCCCTGGCGCAGCAGCGGGTGGTCGAAGTTGACCAGGGCGTGGCGCCAGGCCGGGACGCGCACCTGGTCGGGCTCGTCGGCGGCTTCCAGGGCATCCGGGTGGAAGCCGAGCTGGATCGCCTGTTCCACCGGCAGCGCCTTGGTCTTGGCGACCTGGGCGAAGGCCTGGGCCATGCCCTCCGGGTCGCCGGTGTCCAGCGGAATGTTCACCCAGTGGCGCGGCACGCGCTTGAACTGGGCGACGCTGGCGTCGGCCAGGCGCGTCTCGATCGGCAGCAGGCGGATGTAGCTGCGCTCGGCGCGCGGATCGTGGAACAGCTCGGTGGGGCACATGGTGGTGCGCCCGGCGTGGGACGGCAGCATGCGCTGGCCGTAGCCGGCGAAGAACAGGCTGTTGATCAGCTCGGTCTTGCCACGCGAGAACTCGCCGACGAAGGCCAGGGTGATGTGGTCCGCGCGTAGTTGGCGCAGGGCGCGTTCGAGCTTGGCCTCGACCGCCGGGCTGTTCAGCCGGCTGCGCTCCAGCCAGCCGCGATAGCGGGTGATTTCCCGCATCAGCTCGCGCTTCCAGGCGACGTAGGCGTCGATTTGATGGCTGAGTCTTTCCATGCTCATCCAGGGGCTCCAGGGCGCGGGACCGGCGGGGGAAGGATGGCGTGGATTATGCGGGGGAGCGGGGGAGCGTCAATTGGCCTGCTTCACATTCCTGCACGTAAGGTCGGTCAAGCGGGTCGAGCGGCGATCCCCAGTTCCTCCGGCAATCGGGTCGGACGGCGGATGCGCACCCGTTTCTGCCGGTTCAGCTCGCCGCTTTCGAGACTCACCAGGCTCTTGGCCACGCCGAAGGCCTTGCCGAGGAAGGCCAGCAGATGGGCGTTGGCCTTGCCCTCCACCGGCGGTGCGGTGAGGCGGATCTTCAGGCGCTCGCCGTGCAGCCCGGCGAACTCGTCGCGGCTCGCCTTGGGCTGCAGGTGGCAATCGAGGAGCAGGTCCTCGCCGTCCCAGCGGTAGAAGCTCAGAGGAAAATGCTCAACTGCTGGGGCATGCCGGTCATGGCCGCCAGGTTGTTGATCACCAGCATGTCGATCAGCTTCAGCGCGAGGAACGCGAAGATCGGCGAGAGATCCAGTCCGCCGAGGTTCGGCAGGAGCTTGCGGAACGGCATCAGCAGCGGTTCGCAGATCTGGTTCACCAGTTGCGCGCCGGGGTTGTAGCTGCCCGGGGCGACCCAGGAAAGGATC
Organism: Pseudomonas sp. TZ252; assembly: GCF_056110345.1. NCBI lineage: Bacteria > Pseudomonadati > Pseudomonadota > Gammaproteobacteria > Pseudomonadales > Pseudomonadaceae > Pseudomonas > Pseudomonas sp. TZ252. The sequence continues at coordinate 2,918,463 of NZ_CM148566.1, forward strand.
ACGCTGATGATCAGGGCGAAGAAGAACACCTTCAGGAACAGCGAGGTGACGGCGATGATCGACCAGATCAGCAGTTGCATGATGAAGCCGCCGACGCCGTAGCCCATCAGCATCAGGATCAGGATCATCAGCACCAGTTGGATCAGGATCGCCAGCACCAGCGAGGCCAGGTCGATCCCACCGAAGCCGGGGATGATCCGCCGCAGCGGGTTCAGCAGCGGCTTGGTGGCGCGCACGATGAACTGGCTGAGGGGGTTGTAGAAGTCCGCGCGGACCAGCTGCAGGATGAAGCGCAGCAGCACGATCAGCAAGTAGAGGCTGCCGAGGGTCTGGAGGATATAGATAGCAGCGGTGTTGAGGCCGATCATCGACTACTCCTTATTGGCCAAGCTGTTCGGCCAGCTCGGCGGAGCGCTGGCTGGCGGCGTTCAGGGCCTGCTCCACCAGTGCTTCGAAGCCGTTGGCCTGGAAGGATTTGATCGCCGCCTCGGTGGTGCCGTTGGGCGAAGTCACCCGGCGCCGCAGTTCGGCCGGCTCGACCTCGCTGGACAGCGCCATCTGCGCCGCGCCGAGGGCGGTCTGCAGGGTCAGGTGCGAGGCTGTCTCGCGGGACAGGCCGAGCTTCTCGCCGGCGTCGGTCATGGCCTGCATCAGCAGGAAGAAATACGCCGGGCCGCTGCCCGACACTGCGGTCACCGCGTCGATCTGCGCTTCGTCGTCCAGCCACAGGGCGATGCCCACCGCGGACAGCAACTGCCCGGCCTGCTCGCGTTGCGCGGCGCTGACCTGCGCGTTGGCGTACAGCCCGCTGGCGCCCTGGCGCAGCAGCGCCGGGGTGTTGGGCATGCAGCGGACCACCGGGCGCGGCTGGCCGAGCCAGGCTTCGAGGCTGGCGCAGGGGATGCCGGCGGCGATGGAGACGATCAGTTGCTCCGGCTTCAGCGCCGGCGCCAAGGCCTGGCACACGGCTTTCATGGCCTGCGGCTTGACCGACAGGACCACGACGTCGGCGTCAGCCACGGCCTCGGCGTTGGACTCGACCACGTCGATGGCGAACTCGCCGGCGATCTTCGCGCGTTGCTCGGCGCCCGGGTCGCTGGCGCGGATCTGCGCCGCCGGCACGCCTTGGGCGCGCAGGCCGCCGATCAGGCTGGCGGCCATGTTGCCGGCGCCGATGAACGCTATGCGGGGTGTGCTCATAGGGGATTCCTTCAAGAAGCCGGCGCGCCGTAGTCGCGGGCGCCGAACAGGGCGGTACCGATGCGGACCCAGGTCGCACCTTCGCCGATGGCTGCCTCGAGGTCGTCGCTCATGCCCATGGACAGGGTGTCCAGGCCAAGGTTCAGGTCCAGCAGCAGTTCGCGCAGGCGGGCGAACGCGGCGTGTTGCGCGGCGCGTTCGGCGGTGGGTTCGGGGATGGCCATCAGGCCACGCAATCGGAGGTTGGGCAGTTGCTTCACGGCCTCGGCCAGGGCCGGCAGGTCCTCGGGGGCGCAGCCGGACTTGCTGGCTTCGCCGCTGACGTTGACCTGCAGGCAGACATTCAGGGGCGGCAGCCCGGCCGGGCGTTGCTCCGACAGGCGCTGCGCGATCTTCAACCGGTCCACCGAGTGCACCCACTGGAAATGCTCGGCGATGGGCCGCGTCTTGTTCGACTGGATGGGGCCGATGAAGTGCCAGTTCAAGGGTAGGTCGGCCAGTTCGGCCTGCTTGCCGAGGGCCTCCTGCAGGTAGTTTTCGCCGAAGTCGCGAAGGCCGGCGGCGTGCGCCTCGCGCACCGCGGCGGCGGGCTTGGTCTTGCTCACGGCGAGCAGGCCGACCGTGGCCGGATCGCGCCCCGCAGCTTGCGCTGCCTCACGGATGCGCGCGGCAACCTTTGCAATATTCTCTGCTATCGTGGACATTACCTGCGCCCTATGGAAGTGCGGTCGGCGTCGGCTCGACGCCCTCGAAACCGCCGGCCTCGATGGCCATCTTCCTGTTCCAGTGTCGAGGTTCCGCGTCTGGCGCAGGACACCACGCGTGTCCTGGAAGCACCCTGGCTCATCCGGTGTTTTCCTTGTCCGAGACGGCGGCTTTGGCGGCATTCTACCTGCTTGCTTGTAATTGGGGAGTCCCATGGATATTACCGAGCTGCTCGCCTTCAGTGCCAAACAGGGCGCTTCGGACCTGCACCTCTCCGCCGGCCTGCCACCCATGATCCGGGTGGATGGCGATGTACGCCGGATCAACCTGCCACCGCTGGAACACAAGCAGGTGCATGCGCTGATCTACGACATCATGAACGACAAGCAGCGCAAGGACTTCGAGGAATTCCTCGAGACCGACTTCTCCTTCGAGGTGCCGGGCGTCGCGCGTTTCCGGGTCAACGCCTTCAACCAGAACCGTGGCGCCGGCGCGGTATTCCGGACCATTCCCTCCAAGGTACTGACCATGGAGGAGCTTGGCATGGGAGAAGTGTTCAAACGTGTTTCAGACGTCCCGCGCGGGTTGGTACTGGTCACCGGGCCGACCGGTTCGGGCAAGTCCACCACCCTGGCGGCGATGCTCGATTACCTGAACAACACCAAGTACCACCACATCCTCACCATCGAGGACCCGATCGAATTCGTCCACGAATCGAAGAAGTGCCTGGTCAACCAGCGCGAGGTGCATCGCGACACCCTCGGCTTCAGCGAAGCGCTGCGCTCGGCGCTGCGGGAGGACCCGGACATCATCCTGGTCGGCGAGATGCGCGACCTGGAAACCATCCGCCTGGCCCTGACCGCGGCGGAGACCGGCCACCTGGTATTCGGCACCCTGCACACCACCTCGGCGGCGAAGACCATCGACCGGGTGGTCGACGTGTTCCCGGCCGAGGAAAAGGCCATGGTTCGCTCGATGCTCTCCGAGTCGCTGCAATCGGTGATCTCGCAGACCCTGATCAAGAAGATCGGCGGCGGCCGGGTGGCGGCCCACGAGATCATGATCGGCACCCCGGCGATCCGCAACCTGATCCGCGAGGACAAGGTCGCGCAGATGTATTCGGCGATCCAGACCGGCGGCTCGCTGGGCATGCAGACCCTCGACATGTGCCTCAAGGGCCTGGTCGCCAAGGGCCTGATCAGCCGCGAGAACGCCCGCGAGAAGGCGAAGATCCCGGAAAACTTCTGATCCTGGCGCCGATCCGCCGCGCTTCGCCCGAATCCCGGAACTGCGTCTAGGATTCAAGAGCGGGAGAGCGGTACCGTAGGCGCATTCCTACCTATCCTTGCCGGCGAGCGCGTCCAGCGCCCGCTCGCCCGCATCCGGCTCGCCGTCGCGGCGCGCCCCTGAGTGAGCGAGAACATCATGGAATTCGAAAAGCTGCTGCGCCTGATGGTGGAAAAGGGCGGCTCCGACCTGTTCATCACCGCCGGCGTACCGCCGTCGATGAAGGTCAACGGCCGGGTGATGCCGGTGACCAAGACGCCGCTGTCGCCGGAGCAGACCCGCGAGACCGTGCTAGGCGTGATGAACGAGCAGCAGCGCCGCGATTTCGCCGAGAACCATGAGTGCAACTTCGCCATCAGCGCCCGCGGCATCGGCCGCTTCCGGGTCAGTGCCTTCTACCAGCGCAACCTGGTGGGCATGGTATTGCGCCGGATCGAGACCAACATCCCGACCCTGGAAGAGCTGAAGCTCCCGGAAATCCTCAAGAAGCTGGCGCTGACCAAGCGCGGCCTGGTGATCTTCGTCGGCGCCACCGGCACCGGCAAGTCCACCTCGCTGGCGGCGATGATCGGCTACCGCAACAAGAACTCCACCGGGCACATCATCTCCATCGAGGACCCGATCGAGTACATCCACCAGCACCAGGGCTGCATCGTCACCCAGCGCGAGGTGGGGCTGGACACCGACTCCTTCGAGGTGGCGCTGAAGAACACCCTGCGCCAGGCGCCGGACGTGATCATGATCGGCGAGGTGCGCTCGCGGGAGACCATGGACCACGCCGTGGCCTTCGCCGAGACCGGCCACCTGTGCCTGGCGACCCTGCACGCGAACAACGCCAACCAGGCGCTGGAGCGGATCATCCACTTCTTCCCGGCCGACCGTCATGGCCAGGTGTGGATGGACCTGTCGCTGAACCTCAAGGCCATCGTCGCCCAGCAACTGGTGCCGACCCCCGACGGCAAGGGGCGGCGGGCGGTGATCGAGGTGCTGCTGAACACCCCGCTGGCCGCCGACCTGATCCGCAAGGGCGAGGTGCACGAGCTGAAGCCGCTGATGAAGCGCTCCACCGAGCAGGGCATGCAGACCTTCGACCAGGCGCTGTACCAGCTCTACACCCAGGGCGAGATCACCTACGAGGACGCCCTGGCCCACGCCGACTCGGCCAACGACCTGCGCCTGATGATCAAGCTCGGTTCGGAAAGCGACGCCGACCACCTGTCGAGCCTGACCCAGGGCCTGAGCCTGGAAATCACCGACGACGACCCTGCCGGCCGGCGCTTCCGCTGAACCGTCTTCAGTAGGCCAGCGGCTCCTCGGCCTGGGCGCAGGCCGAGGTTTCCAGTTGCAGGGTGCTGTGTTCGATCTCGTAGCGGTCGTGCAGCAGCGCCTTCACCGTTCCCAGCAGCGCCTCGGCATCGACCAGGGCCGGGTCGTACACCAGATGGCTGGTCAGGCTGATCTTGCCGCTGGTGATCGACCACACATGCAGGTCGTGCAGCCCGGTCACGCCGGGAATCCCCAGTAGCGCTTCGCGCAGCTCGGCCAACTGGATTTCCTTCGGCACCCCTTCGAGCAACACATGCAGGCTCTCGCGCAGCAGGATCCAGGTGCGCGGCAGGACCCAGAAACCGATCAGCACCGCCACCAGCGAGTCGACCCAGGCCCAGCCGGTGAAACGGATCACGATCGCGGCGACGATCACCCCCAGCGAGCCGAGCATGTCGCTCCAGACCTCCAGGTAGGCGCCCTTGACGTTCAGGCTGTTGCCCTGGGCCGGCGCCAGCAGGCGCATGCTGGCCAGGTTCACCAGCAGGCCGAGCACGGCGATCACCAGCATGCCCACGGACTGGATCTCCGCCGGCTGGTTGAGCCGCTCGTAGGCCGCGTAGAGGATATAGAAGGCCACGCCGAACAGGAGGAAGGCGTTGAACGCCGCGGCGAGGATCTCGAAGCGGTGGTAGCCGTAGGTCAGGCGATCGTTGGTCGGGCGCCTGGCGATGTTGATCGCGGCCAGGGCGATGGCCAGGGCCACGGCGTCGGTGAGCATGTGCGCGGCATCGGAGATCAGCGCCAGGCTGCCGGTGAGGATGCCGCCGACGACCTCGGCGACGAGGAAGCTTCCGGTCAGCAGCAACGCCCATTTCAGGCGGGTCGAGTTGGTCTGGGCGAAGCTGTGCTCGTGTCCGGCGCTCATGGCGGCTCCTGTGGGGCGGTGGCGGCAGCACCAGCCTACAGGATAGGCAATTGCAAAACTGTCATGCGCCGGGCCGCTCTGGCGCGGCGTCCGCCGCTCCGCTAACCTGCGGCTCAGGCGCGGCCGCAGCCGCGCACGGAACGAGGGGGACGCATGACTCAACAGCACGACACCCATAGCAAGGCCATCGGCTACCTGCTGTGGATCTTCGGTTTCACCGGTTCGCACCGCTTCTATTACGGCAAGCCGATCACCGGGACGATCTGGTTCTTCACCTTCGGCCTGTTCTTCATCGGCTGGATCATCGACCTGTTCCTCATCCCGTCGATGGACCGCGAGGCCGACCGGCGCTTCCAGGGCGGCAACCTGGACTACAACGTGGCCTGGATCCTGCTGACCTTCCTCGGCGTGCTCGGCGTGCACAGGATGTACATGGGCAAGTGGATCACCGGGATCATCTACCTGTTCACCGGCGGCCTGTTCTTCCTCGGCGTGCTCTACGACTTCTGGACCCTCAACGGACAGGTGTCCGAGCGCAACGGGCCGCAGCGCATCTGATGCTCGTCGCCAGGTGCGAGAAGCCCGCCATCCGGCGGGCTTTTTCATGGGTGTCGCCACGGTCGGCAGGGAATTCCTCCGGCGGGACTTAAGGAACCAAAGGTTCTAACGTTCTACCTGTAGGTTATTGGCGCCCGCGCGCGCCAGCCCCTATGGTCTGCAAGCCCCAGAACGGATAGGTGCAATGGCTCACGAGGCCGCGCACCGTATCGCTCCGTGCGGAAACACCGAAAGGAGAAAAGATGACTTCCGACTCACGTCCCGCCGTGCTCGACCTGATCGGCAACACCCCGCTGGTTCGCGTGACGCGCTTCGATACCGGCCCCTGCACCCTGTACCTCAAGCTCGAATCGCAGAACCCCGGCGGCTCCATCAAGGATCGCATCGGTGTCGCCATGATCGAGGCCGCCGAGCGTGACGGCCGCCTGCGGCCCGGTGGCACCATCGTCGAGGCCACCGCCGGCAACACCGGTCTTGGCCTGGCCCTGGTCGGCCGCGCCAAGGGCTACCGGGTGGTGCTGGTGGTGCCGGACAAGATGTCCACCGAGAAGGTCCTGCACCTGCGCGCCATGGGCGCCGAGGTGCACATCACCCGCTCGGACGTCGGCAAGGGCCATCCGGAGTACTACCAGGACGTTGCCGCGCGCCTGGCGCAGGATATTCCCGGCGCCTTCTTCGCCGACCAGTTCAACAACCCGGCCAACCCGCTGGCCCACGAGTGCGGCACCGGCCCGGAGCTCTGGGCGCAGACCGGCCACGATCTCGATGCCATCGTCGTCGGCGTCGGCTCCTCCGGTACCCTGACCGGCCTTACCCGGTTCTTCCAGAAGGTCCAGCCGGAGCTGGAGATGGTGCTCGCCGATCCCGAGGGCTCGATCATGGCCGAGTACTCCCGCTCCGGCACCCTGGGTACGCCGGGTTCCTGGGCGGTGGAGGGCATCGGCGAGGACTTCGTACCGGCCATCGCCGACCTCTCCAGCGTGCGCCATGCCTATTCCATCAGCGACGAGGAAAGCTTCGCCATGGCCCGCGAACTGTTGCGCGTCGAGGGCATTCCCGGCGGCTCCTCCACCGGCACCCTGCTGGCCGCGGCGCTGCGCTTCTGTCGCGAGCAGAAGGAGCCGAAGCGGGTGGTCAGCTTCGTCTGCGACACCGGCACCCGCTACCTGTCGAAGATCTACAACGACCAGTGGATGACCGACCAGGGCCTGCTGCAACGCAAGCACTACGGCGACCTGCGCGACATCATCGCGCGGCGCTTCGAGGAGGGCCGGGTGATCAGCGTCGGTCCGGACGACACCCTGCTCACCGCCTTCCAGCGCATGCGCCTGGCCGACGTTTCGCAATTGCCGGTGCTGGACGATGGAAAACTGGTCGGTGTGATCGACGAGTCGGATATCCTGCTCGGTGTCCACGCCGACGCGCCACGCTTCCGCGATGCGGTAAGCAGCGCGATGAACGCCGCGCCGGAGACCCTCGCGCCCGGCGCCAGCCTGGCCCAGTTGCAGGCGGTCCTGGACCGCGGCCTGGTGGCGATCGTTGCCGATGCCAGCGGCTTCCACGGCCTGATCACCCGTTTCGACCTGTTGAACCATTTGCGGAGAAAGCTCGCATGAGCCAGCACGACCAGCATCCCGACGCCCCGGCCCAGGCCTTTGCGACCCGGGTCATCCACGCCGGGCAGGCCCCCGATCCCTCGACCGGCGCGATCATGCCGCCGATCTACGCCAACTCCACCTATATCCAGGAAAGCCCCGGGGTACACAAGGGGCTCGACTACGGCCGCTCGCACAACCCGACCCGCTGGGCCCTGGAGCGCTGCGTGGCCGACCTCGAGGGCGGCGCCCAGGCCTTCGCCTTCGCCTCCGGCCTGGCGGCGATCTCCTCGGTGCTGGAGCTGCTCGACGCCGGTTCCCACATCGTTTCCGGCAATGACCTCTACGGCGGTACCTTCCGCCTGTTCGAGCGGGTCCGCCGGCGCAGCGCCGGGCATCGCTTCAGCTTCGTCGACCCGACCGACCTGCAGGCCTTCGAGGCCGCGCTGACCCCGGAAACCCGCATGGTCTGGGTGGAAACCCCGAGCAACCCGCTGCTGCGCCTCACCGACCTGCGCGCCATCGCCCAGCTCTGCCGCGCCCGCGGCATCATCAGCGTGGCCGACAACACCTTCGCCAGCCCCTACATCCAGCGCCCCCTGGAACTGGGCTTCGACGTGGTGGTGCACTCCACCACCAAGTACCTGAACGGCCATTCCGACGTGATCGGCGGCATCGCCATCGTCGGCGACAACCCGGACCTGCGCGAGCGCCTGGGCTTCCTGCAGAACTCGGTGGGCGCCATCTCCGGGCCGTTCGACGCCTTCCTCACCCTGCGCGGGGTGAAGACCCTGGCGCTGCGCATGGAGCGCCATTGCAGCAACGCCCTGGCCCTGGCCCAGTGGCTGGAGCGCCAGCCGCAGGTGGCGCGGGTCTACTACCCCGGCCTGGCTTCGCACCCGCAGCATGAGCTGGCGAAACGGCAGATGCGTGGCTTCGGCGGGATGATCTCCCTCGACCTGCGTTGCGACCTGGCCGGCGCCCGGCGCTTCCTGGAGAACGTGCGGATCTTCTCCCTGGCGGAGAGCCTGGGCGGGGTGGAAAGCCTGATCGAGCATCCGGCGATCATGACCCACGCCAGCATCCCGGCGGAAACCCGCGCCGACCTGGGCATTGGTGACTCGCTGATCCGCCTGTCGGTGGGCGTCGAGGCGCTGGAGGACCTGCAGGCCGACCTGGCGCAGGCGCTGGCGAAGATCTGAGGCTCCGCAGGGAGCGGCGCCGACCGGCGCGGCTGCTGGCCATCGGGTGTTCCCGGCGAGCATGCCTCGGCGGATAACGCTCTGCGTTATTCGCCCTGCCGTTAAGGCGGGTTGGTGGCAGAGGCTGGGATAGGGCGCCCGCCCCGGCAACGGATACGCCCCCCGGAATCGCGAACGCGAAGATGAAAAAGCCCGCCGGATGGCGGGCTTTTTCGTGGTGGCAGGGATCAGCCCTCGTGGGTCAGGTGTCCGTCCACCAGGGTGTAGCGCACTCGTCCCGGCAGGCAGTGACCGACGAACGGGCTGTTCTGCCCCTTCGAGTACCAGCTCTCACCGGCCAGGGTCGAACCCTGCGGGTCGAACAGCACCAGGTCGGCGGCCTGGCCCACCGCCAGGCGCCCGGCAGGCAGGCGTAGTGCCTGGGCCGGGCCGTGGGAGAGGCGGGCGAGCAGGGTCGGCAGGTCGAGCAGGCCGTCCTGCACCAGCGTCATCGCCAGCGGCAGCAGCAGCTCGGCGCCGCTGATGCCCGGCTCGGTGGCGGCGAACGGCGCGTTCTTGGCGTCCGCCTCGTGGGGTTGGTGGTGGCTGGCGATGGCTTGTACCACGCCGTTCTTCACCGCCTCGCGCAGGGCTTCGCGGTCGGCCCTGGTGCGCAGCGGCGGTTGCACGTGGTAGAGGCTGGAGAAGCCCACCAGCGCTTCGTCGGTGAGGATCAACTGGTACAGCGCCACGTCGCAGGTCACCGGCAGGCCACGGGCCTGGGCCTGGGCGACGAGTTCGATGCCGCGGGCGCTGGTCAACTGGCTGAAGTGCGCGCGCACGCCGCTCTGTTCCACCAGCAGCAGGTTGCGGGCCAGGGCCACGGTCTCGGCGGTCTCCGGGATCCCCGCGAGGCCGAGGAAGCTGGCGGTCGGGCCTTCGTGGGCGAGGCCGCCTTCGGCGAGATCGGTGTCCTGCGAGGTGAAGATCACCGTCAGGTCGAAGGTCGCCGCGTACTCCAGGGCGCGCCGCAGGATGCGGTTGCTGGCGAAGCCATGCAGGCCATTGGTGAAGGCCACGCAACCGGTGTCGCGCAGGGCCACCAGTTCCGACAGTTGCTCGCCGCCGAAGCCGCGGGTCAGCGCGCCGATGGGGTAGACCTTGGCGTTGCCGGCCTCGCGGGCGCGGTCGAGGATCAGCTCGGCCACCGCCGGGGTGTCCAGCACCGGCCGGGTGTAGGGCGGGCAGCACAGGCTGGTGGTGCCGCCGGCCGCGGCGGCGCGGGTCTCGCTTTCGACGTTGCCCTTGCGTCCATAGCCCGGCTCGCGCAGGGCGACGCTCAGATCGACCAGTCCCGGCGCGGCCACCAGGCCGGCGCCGTCGAGGGTCTTCTGGGCGCTGAAGCCGGCCGGCGCGGCGCCGATGGCGACGATCTTGCCAGCCTCGATGTGGAGGTCGCCGACCTGGTCCAGGCCACTGGCCGGGTCGATGACACGGGCGCCTCGGATACTGATGGTCATTCGGCGTCCTCCTGTTCCAGCTGGCGTTGGGTGTTCTGGCCGCTCATGGCCATGGACAGCACCGCCATGCGGATGGCGATGCCGTAGGTGACCTGGTTGAGGATCACCGACTGGGCCCCGTCGGCCACCGCCGACTCGATCTCCACGCCACGGTTGATCGGGCCAGGGTGCATGACGATGGCATCCGGCTTGGCCAGCTTCAGGCGCTTCTCGGTCAGGCCGTAGAGCTTGAAGAACTCGCCCTCGCTGGGTAGCAGGCCACCCTGCATGCGCTCGCGTTGCAGGCGCAGCATGATCACCACGTCGACGTCCTTCAGGCCTTCGTCGGCGTTGGTGAACACGCGCACGCCGTACTGCTCTTCCAGGCCGATCGGCAAGAGGGTGCGCGGGGCGATCACGCGGATGTCCGGGCAACCCAGGGTCTTGAGCGCCAGCATGTTCGAACGGGCTACTCGCGAATGCAGGATATCGCCGACGATCGCCACCGATAGCTGCTCGAAGTTCCCTTTGTGTCGGCGGATGGTCAGCATGTCGAGCATCCCCTGGGTGGGGTGCGCGTGGCGTCCGTCGCCGCCGTTGATCACCGCCACGTTGGGGCTGACGTGCTCGGCGATGAAGTGCGCCGCGCCCGAGTCGCTGTGGCGCACCACGAACATGTCGGCGGCCATCGCCTCCAGGTTGCGCAGGGTGTCGGTGAGCGTCTCGCCCTTGCTGGTGGAAGAGGTGGATACGTTCAGGCTGATCACGTCGGCCGACAGCCGCTGGGCGGCCAGCTCGAAGGTGGTGCGGGTGCGCGTGGAGTTCTCGAAGAACACGTTGCAGACGGTCTTGCCGCGCAGCAGCGGGACCTTTTTCACCGCGCGGGCGCCGACCTCCAGGAAGGAATCGGCGGTATCGAGGATTTCGGTGAGCAGCTCGCGGGGCAATCCGTCGAGCGAGATGAAGTGGCGCAGCTGGCCCTGGTCGTTGAGCTGCAGCGGGCGCTTGGCGTCTGTCGGCATGGGGCAGGCCCTAGTGAAGAGGATCAGGAAGCGGAGGAAAGGACCTTGCGCTCGAGGGCGAGCGGTGCGGGACCGACCAATTTTACCCGTTCATCGCGACCCAGGGACAGGGTCTGGCCGACCACGTCGGGGCGGATAGGCAACTCCCGGGCGTTTAGGTCGAGCAGGCAGACCAGGGTCACGCTGGCCGGACGGCCGTAGTCGAACAGTTCGTTGAGTGCGGCGCGGATGGTGCGGCCGCTCATCAGCACGTCGTCCACCAGCACCAGGTGCTGGCCGTCGATCTCGAACGGCAGCGCCGACGGGCGGACCTGCGGATGCAGGCCGTTCTGGGTGAAGTCGTCGCGGTAGAAGGAGACGTCGAGGGTGCCCAGCGGCTCTTGGTTGCCCAGTTCCCTCAGCAGCGCCTCGGCGACCCAGATGCCGCCGGTATGGATGCCGACGAAGCGCGGCCGCTCGATGCCGCGCTCGGCGAGATGGGCGCGCAGGTCGCTGGCCATGCGCGGCAGGAGTTCGGCGGGATTGGGTAGGCTCATGGTGGCTCCTCGCTGACATCGATGGGATGGCCGCCGGGAGAGCCCGCTGTAGGGAGGCGCCCGCGGTGGCGAAAGCATAATGGCAAACGGCGGCGTGCCGGCTGCCATGGGTCAATCCGGGTGTTCGGCCAGCCAGCCTTCCAGCAGCAGGGCGGCGGCCAGGGCGTCCACCGGTCGCTCGCGGTAGCCGTCGCGCTGGCCCTGGGCCAGGCGCTCGCCCTTGGCGGCGTAGGTCGTGAGGCGTTCGTCGTGGGTAAAGACCGGCAGGTTGAAACGGCCGTTGAGGCGGCGGCCGAACTTTTCCGCGCGCTCGCTCATCTCGCTTGGGCTGCCGTCCATGTTCAGCGGCAGGCCGACGACGATGGCGTCCGGCTGCCATTCCTTGATCAGCGCTTCCACCCGGTTCCAGTCCGGCACGCCGTTCTGCGCCTTCAATACGCACAGCTCGCGGGCCTGGCCGGTCACCGCCTGGCCGACGGCGACGCCGATCTGCCGGGTGCCGTAGTCGAAGCCCAGCAGCAGGCGCAGCGGCTTGTCGCTGGCCATCAGGCGTGACCGGCCTGGGCGGTGAGCAGGCTGAGGTTGACGCCCAGGCGCGCGGCGGCGGCGCTGAGGCGCTCCTCGGGCGGCAGGTCGAAGAGGATCGCCGGGTCCGCCGGGCAGGTCAGCCAGGCGTTGTCGCTCAGTTCGGCCTCCAGCTGGCCGGCTTCCCAGCCGGCATAGCCAAGGCTGATCAGGCTCTTTTCCGGGCCGGTGCCGGCGGCGATGGCGAACAGCACGTCCTGCGAGGTGGACATCGCCAGCTCGCCCAGTTCCAGGGTCGACTGGTAGCTCAGGCCGCTGGGGTGGAGGACGAAGCCACGGTCGGTCTGCACCGGGCCGCCGTTGTAGATGTCGATGTGCTGGCAGCGCGCCGGCGGCAGGGCGTCCGGCTTGAGCTGTTCGAGGACTTCCGCCAGGTTGAGGCCGCTGGGACGGTTGATCACCAGGCCCATGGCGCCCTGCTCGTTGTGTTCGACCAGGTAGGTCACGGTCTGGGCGAAATTGGGGTCGGCCATGTGCGGCATGGCGATCAGGAAATGATGCTTGAGGTAGGTTGGGCTGCTCTGTTTCATGGCCGCTAGTGTCCTGCTTCGGACGCGAGAAAGCCAGCCTTGCCGGCGCTACTTGCTGGACAGCCGGTCGCCGCGTTCGAAGCGCCAGGTACGGATGATCTCCAGCCGGTCGATGTCGGCCAGGTCGCCGCTGAACGGCGCATAGGGCGCGGCCAGGCGGACGATGCGCTGGGCGGCCTGGTCGAGGATCGGCTCGCCGGAAGACTCCAGCACCTGCACCTCGTAGATGGTGCCGTCGCGGTTGATCGACACCAGCAGCCGCAGGCTGCCGTAGAGCTTCTGCCGGCGGGCCTCGTCGGGGTAGTTGAGGTTGCCGATGCGTTCGATCTTCTTGCGCCAGTCTTCCTTGTACCAGGCGCCCTTGTCGCGCATGGTCGAGGCGGCGCTCAGGCGGTGGATGCGCGGGCGCTTGGCGTAGGCCTGCTGCTCCTTGGCCAGGTCGGCCTCGAGGCTGGCGATTTCCGCCGACAGCTGGGTTGAGTCGAAATGCGGCGCCGGCTTGGCGACCTGCTCGGCCTTCTGTGCCTGGGTCTTGCTCGGTGCCTTCTGCTGGCGCTGGCGGGTGGTGGTCACCGCGGCCTTGGGCGCCTCTTCGCTCCTGGCCTGCTTCGGCGTAGCCGGCGGCGCGACTTTCTTCACCTGGTTGTCCTGGAACGGCGCGACCTCGGTGGTCTTCGGCGCGGCCTTGTGCTCCAGGGTTCCGCTGCCCTGCTGGTTCATCTGCGCGAGGTAGTCGGCCTTCTCCGGCGCCTTGTCGCTCTTGAAGGTGGCCAGGGTGATTTCCAGGGTCTTGCTGATCTGGCTCGGCGCGGGCATGGAGAAGCCCACCCCGAGGATGAGGGCGACGTGCAGGATGGCTGCGATGAACAGGGTGAAGCCCAAACGGTCCGCCGGGCGGACGCCGGCAGCGGCGGAGGGGGACTTGAGGACGGCGGCGTTCATTGCGGATCGTGGTGGCTGGCGTGGGGCGAAGTCTGCCGATGGGGGGCGGAAAAGTCTATGACGCACTCCGCGCCTTGGACACGCGGTCGCTCGCCGTGGCGCATCGGGCGGGCCGAGGCGGGCGGACCGAGGCCCGCCCGCGCGATTCAGCGGGCAGCCAGCTGGGCGGCGATGGCGTCCATCAGCTTGTCGCCGATGCGGGTGTCGAAGGCCTGGTCGATCTCGCGGATGCAGGTCGGGCTGGTGACGTTGATTTCCGTCAGATAATCGCCGATCACGTCGAGGCCGACGAACAGCAGGCCGCGCTCGCGCAGGTGCGGGCCGACCTCGGCGGCGATCCAGCGGTCGCGCTCGCTCAGCGGCTGGGCCACGCCGCGGCCGCCGGCGGCGAGGTTGCCGCGAGTCTCGCCCTGGGCGGGGATGCGCGCCAGGCAGTAGGGCACCGGTTCGCCGTCGATCATCAGGATGCGCTTGTCGCCGTCCTTGATTTCCGGCAGATAGCGCTGTGCCATGACCTGCTGGCTGCCATGCTGGGTGAGGGTCTCGAGGATCACCGAGAGGTTCGGGTCGCCTTCGCGGTGACGAAATATCGACGAACCGCCCATTCCGTCCAGGGGTTTGAGAATGATGTCACGATGCTCGGCGGCAAACTCGCGCAGAATATCGGATCGCCGGCTGACCATCGTCGGCGGAGTGCACTGGGTGAACTGCGTGGCGAAGAACTTCTCGTTGCAGTCGCGCAGGCTCTGCGGCCGGTTCACCACCAGGGCGCCGGCACGCTCGGCCTGTTCCAGCAGGTAGGTCGAATAGACGAATTCGTTATCGAAGGGCGGGTCCTTGCGCATCAGGATCACGTCCAGTTCGTGCAGCGGTTGGTCGCTTTCCGCTTCCAGTTCGAACCAGCGGGAGGCATCGTTGAAGACCTTCAGCGGGCGCATGCGTCCACGCGCGACGCCGGCCTTCTGGTAGAGGTCCTGCTGTTCCATGTAGAACAGCGACCAGCCGCGGGCCTGGGCAGCCAGCAGCATGGCGAGCGAGCTGTCCTTCTTGAAGTTGATGCGCGCGATGGGGTCCATGACGATCCCGAGGCGTACGCTCATGGGAATTCCTCCGAAAGGGGGTGGGTTGTCCGGTCGCGGCGGGGAGGCCGCGTGGCAAGCGGGTTTGACGCTCAGGTTGGCGCCCCGTTTGCGCTTGGTCAAGGAAAAAGCCGGCCTGTTCCGGGCATTATGGATAGAGTTGCGTCGAGTGTGCTAAAAAGGCCCGCGATTGGGTCGCAGCCCGTCGGTGACAGGGCGTTAGCGCACTGAAGAAAACACAGAAGAATGATTCACCGAGTCGATATAGGGCGAACATGGAACAGCAATCCGACGGTTTGAAAGTGATGGTGATCGACGATTCGAAAACGATTCGTCGCACCGCCGAAACACTGCTGAAAAAGGTCGGTTGCGACGTGATCACGGCAATCGACGGCTTCGATGCCCTGGCGAAGATCGCCGATACCCATCCGAACATCATTTTCGTCGACATCATGATGCCGCGCCTGGATGGCTATCAGACCTGCGCCCTGATCAAGAACAACAGCGCGTTCAAGTCCACCCCGGTGATCATGCTGTCCTCCAAGGACGGCCTGTTCGACAAGGCCAAGGGGCGCATCGTCGGCTCCGACCAGTACCTCACCAAGCCGTTCAGCAAGGAAGAGCTGCTGGGCGCGATCAAGGCACACGTACCCAGCTTCACCCCGGTGGACGCCGTTTCCTGATATCCGGCCGCATGGCCGTTGATGCTTATTTCGTGATGGGGATCCCATGGCTCGTATTTTGATTGTTGATGACTCTCCGACCGAGATGTACAAGCTGACCGCCATGCTGGAAAAGCATGGTCACCAGGTACTCAAGGCCGAGAACGGCGGCGACGGCGTCGCCCTGGCCCGCCAGGAAAAGCCCGACGTGGTCCTGATGGACATCGTCATGCCCGGCCTCAACGGCTTCCAGGCGACCCGTCAATTGACCAAGGACGCCGAGACCAGCGCCATCCCGGTGATCATCGTCACCACCAAGGACCAGGAGACCGACAAGGTCTGGGGCAAGCGCCAGGGCGCTCGCGACTACCTGACCAAGCCGGTGGACGAAGAGACCCTGCTGAAAACCATCAATGCGGTGCTGGCGGGCTGAGCCCGTCGCAGCGCATCGCTCACCCTGACCCCGGAAAGACCAGGCCCCGCATGTCGGACGTTCAGACCCCCTTCCAGCTCCTCGTCGACATCGATCAGCGCTGCCGACGCCTGGCCGCCGGCCTGCCGGCCCAGCAGGAGGCGGTGCAGAGCTGGAGCGGGATCGGCTTCCGCATGGGCGGGCGGTTCTTCGTCGCCCCCATGGGGGAGGTCGGCGAAGTCCTGCACGAACCGCGCTACACCCAGCTGCCGGGCGTGAAGACCTGGGTCAAGGGGGTGGCCAACGTACGTGGCCGCCTGCTGCCGATCATGGACCTCTGCGGTTTCCTCGGCACCGAACTGTCGCCCTTGCGCAAGCAGCGGCGGGTGCTGGTGGTGGAGCACCTGGACGTGTTCGCCGGCCTCATCGTCGATGAGGTGTTCGGCATGCAGCACTTCCCGGTGGACACCTTCAGCGAACAGCTGCCGCCACTAGAAGCGGCACTGCAACCCTTCATTCATGGCGTCTTCCATCGAGAGCAGCCGTGGCTGGTGTTCAGCCCGCATGCGCTGGCGCAACACCAGGGCTTCCTCGACGTCGCCGTATAAACAGCTTCACCGGTTGGGCCGGTCTGCCGGCCCGTGTCGTGACATGGAAATCGTAATCGTGGTCGGTCCGGGCGGGGGCCAAATATGAAGAAAATCAACGCAGGCAATCTTTTCGCGGGCATGCGCAGCAGCTCGGTGATCGCGGGGCTGTTCATCGTCCTCATCGTCTCGATCGTGTTGCTGTTCGCCAACTTTGCCTACCTCAACACCCAGTCGAACCATGACAAGCAGTACATCGGCCATGCCGGCGAACTGCGCGTCCTGTCGCAGCGGATCGCGAAGAACGCCACCGAAGCGGCGGCGGGCAAGGGCGAGGCGTTCAAGCTCCTGAAGGATGCGCGCAACGACTTCGAGAAACGCTGGAACATCCTGGTCAACGGCGACGAGAGCACATCCCTGCCGCCCAGCCCCGAAGCGGTGAAGCCGCAGATGGACGTGGTGCAGCAGGACTGGGACGGCCTGCGCAAGAACGCCGACTCCATCCTCGCCAGCGAACAGACCGTACTGTCCCTGCACCAGGTGGCCTCGACCCTCGCCGAAACCATCCCGCAGCTGCAGGTGGAATACGAAGAGGTGGTCGACATCCTGCTGGAGAACGGTGCCCCGGCCGACCAGGTCGCGGTCGCCCAGCGCCAGTCGCTGCTCGCCGAACGTATCCTCGGCTCGGTGAACAAGGTGCTGGCCGGCGACGAGAACTCGGTGCAGGCCGCCGACAGCTTCGGCCGCGACGCCAGCCTGTTCGGCCGCGTACTGAAGGGCATGCAGGAAGGCAACGCGGCGATGAGCATCTCCAAGGTGACCAACGCCGAGGCGGTGGATCGCCTGAACGAGATCGCCGAACTCTTCGAGTTCGTCTCCGGTTCGGTGGACGAGATCCTCGAGACCTCGCCCGACCTGTTCCAGGTCCGGGAAGCGGCGAACAACATCTTCAGCGTTTCGCAGACCCTGCTGGACAAGGCCTCGCAACTGGCCGACGGCTTCGAGAACCTGGCCGGCGGGCGCAGCATCAACCTGTTCGCCGGTTACGCCCTCGGCGCCCTGGCCCTGGCCTCGATCATCCTGATCGGCCTGGTGATGGTGCGCGAGACCAACCGCCGGCTGGCCGAGACCGCCGAGAAGAACGACCGCAACCAGGCCGCGATCCTGCGTCTGCTCGACGAGATCGCCGACCTCGCGGACGGCGACCTGACCGTGGCCGCGACCGTGACCGAGGACTTCACCGGCGCCATCGCCGACTCGATCAACTACTCCATCGACCAGCTCCGCGAACTGGTGGAGACCATCAACCAGACCGCCGTGCAGGTGGCCGCAGCGGCCCAGGAGACCCAGTCCACCGCGATGCACCTGGCCGAAGCCTCCGAGCACCAGGCGCAGGAAATCGCCGGCGCCTCGGCGGCGATCAACGAAATGGCGGTGTCGATCGACCAGGTATCGGCGAACGCCTCGGAATCCTCGGCGGTAGCGGAACGTTCGGTAGCCATTGCCAACAAGGGCAACGAGGTAGTGCACAACACCATCACCGGCATGGACAACATCCGCGAGCAGATCCAGGACACCTCGAAGCGAATCAAGCGCCTCGGCGAATCGTCCCAGGAGATCGGCGACATCGTCAGCCTGATCAACGACATCGCCGACCAGACCAACAT
Source organism: Pseudomonas sp. TZ252 (assembly GCF_056110345.1). Classification (NCBI taxonomy): domain Bacteria; kingdom Pseudomonadati; phylum Pseudomonadota; class Gammaproteobacteria; order Pseudomonadales; family Pseudomonadaceae; genus Pseudomonas; species Pseudomonas sp. TZ252. The sequence goes on from NZ_CM148566.1 coordinate 2,936,704, forward strand.
CCTCGCCCTGAACGCCGCGATCCAGGCGTCGATGGCCGGGGACGCGGGCCGCGGCTTCGCCGTGGTAGCGGACGAGGTACAGCGACTGGCGGAACGTTCCTCGGCGGCGACCAAGCAGATCGAGGCGCTGGTGAAGACCATCCAGACCGACACCAACGAAGCGGTGATCTCGATGGAGCAGACCACCTCCGAGGTGGTCCGCGGCGCGCGCCTGGCCCAGGACGCCGGTGTGGCCCTGGAGGAGATCGAGAAGGTATCCAAGACCCTCGCGGCGCTGATCCAGAACATCTCCAACGCCGCCCGTCAGCAGGCATCGTCGGCCGGCCACATTTCCAACACCATGAACGTCATTCAGGAGATCACCTCGCAGACCTCCGCCGGTACCACCGCCACCGCACGGAGCATCGGCAACCTGGCGAAGATGGCGAGCGAGATGCGCAACTCGGTATCCGGCTTCAAACTGCCGGAGGGCGTGGAGCAGGCCTGAGCATAGGCGCGGCGGCCGCCTGGCGGGCGCCGCGTCGACACCTTGGACGAGGGGCACGGCATGCAGGCGAACGGCGTCTGGTCACTGCAGCCGCTGGCCGATATGTCGGCAGCGGAGTTCCGCGACTGGCAGGTCCTGTTGGAGAACCGCACCGGCGTGGTGCTCAACGAGCAACGCCGGACGTTCCTGCAGGCCAGCCTGACCGCGCGCATGCGTGAACTGGGCATCGGCGACTACCACAGCTACTACCGCCAGGTGACCGACGGTCCGCGTGGCGCAGTGGAGTGGGCGACCCTGCTGGACCGCCTGACCGTCCAGGAAACCCGTTTCTTCCGTCATCCCCCGTCTTTCGAGCTGCTCGAGCGCTACCTGGGCGAGCGCCTGCGCCGCGAAGGCATGCCGCGGCCCTGGGCCCTGTGGAGCGTCGGCTGCTCCAGCGGCGAGGAACCCTACTCGCTGGCGATGTGCGCCGCGCAGGTGTTGCGCGGGCAGGAACGGGAAGATTTTTTCGGCGTCACCGGGACGGATATCAGCCTTCACGCCCTGCAGCGGGCGCGGCAGGCGAACTATCCGGCCCGCAAGCTGGAGCAACTGGAGGCCGGGCTGGTCGAACGCTATTGCGAACGCCAGGCCGACGGCAGCTTCAGCGTGAAAACGATACTGACCGAGCGCGTCTGCTGCGCCCGGCTGAATATGCTGGACCTGGCGAAGGCGCCCTGGTCCGGCATGGACGTGATTTTTTGTCAGAACCTGCTGATCTACTTCCGTCGCTGGCGACGGCGCGAGATCCTCAACCGGTTGGCCGAACGGCTGGCGCCGGGAGGCTTGCTGGTGATCGGGGTCGGCGAAGTGGTCGACTGGAGCCATCCGGAGCTCGAGCCGGTCGCCGACGAGCGGGTCCTGGCCTTTACCCGTAAGGGGTACTCAGGCACATGAATGGAGTGGCTATGGGTGACCGGCACGACTACGTCGCTCTGGAGTGGGTGAAAGGCGAGATCGCCGAAACCCTGAAACAGGCGCGCCAGGCGCTGGAAGCGTTCGTCGAGAACCCGCAGGACCCGACCCGCATGCGGTTCTGCCTGACCTACGTGCACCAGGTGCAGGGCACCCTGCAGATGGTCGAGTTCTACGGCGCGGCCCTGCTCGCCGAGGAAATGGAGCAGTTGGTCCAGGCCTTGCTGGACGGTCGCGTGCCGAACCAGGGCGAGGCCCTGGAAGTGCTGATGCAGGCGATCCTGCAACTGCCGGTCTACCTCGACCGGATCCAGACCGCCCGGCGCGACCTGCCGATGGTGGTCCTGCCGCTGCTCAACGACCTGCGCGCCGCGCGCGGCGAGAAGCTGCTCTCGGAAACCAGCCTGTTCGCGCCCGACCTGTCGCAGCGCCAGCCGCAACTGGACGGCGAGGCCATCGCGCAACTGCGCACCGACGAACTTGGCGGCTTGCTGCGCAAGCTGCGCCAGACCCAGCAGATGGCCCTGGTCGGCCTGCTGCGCAACCAGGACGTGGCCACCAGCCTCGGCTACCTGGCGCGTGTCTATGCGCGCCTGGAGGGCCTGTGCCGCGAGGCACCGCTGGGGCCGCTGTGGAGCATCGCTTCCGGCCTGGTCGAGGGCCTGGCCAACGGTAGCGTGGTCAACAGCGCCTCGGTGCGCACCCTGCTGCGCCAGCTCGACCGCGAACTCAAGCGCCTGGTCGAGCAGGGCGCCGACGGCCTGAACCAGGCCGCGCCGGACGAGCTGGTGAAGAACCTGCTGTTCTACGTGGCCAAGGCGCCTTCGCAGTCGCCGCGGATCCGCGCACTGAAGGAACAGTACCGCCTCGACGAGGCGCTGCCCGACCACGAGACGGTGGATGCTGAGCGCGCCCGCCTCGCCGGACCCGACCGCGACGCGATGCGTTCGGTGGTCGGTGCCTTGTGCGAGGAACTGGTGCGGATCAAGGACAGCCTCGACCTGTTCGTGCGCAGCGACCGTGGCCACCCCTCGGAACTGGACGCCCTCCTGGCGCCGCTCAAGCAGATCGCCGATACCCTGGCGGTACTCGGCTTCGGCCAACCGCGCAAGGTCATCCTCGACCAGTTGGACGTCATCCACGCCCTGGCCCAGGGCCGCCGCGAGCCGAGCGACGCGATCCTGATGGACGTCGCCGGCGCGTTGCTCTACGTCGAGGCCACCCTGGCCGGGATGGCCGGTCCCGGCGACGAGCGCAACAGCGAGGAAAGCCGCCTGCCCACCACCGATGTGGCGCAGATCCACCAGTTGGTGATCAAGGAAGCGCGCAACGGTCTGGAGCAGGCCAAGGACGCGATCATCGAGTTCATCGCCTCGCAGTGGAACCACGAGCACCTGGCCCGCGTGCCGGAGCTGCTGACCCAGGTCCGCGGCGGCCTGGCGATGATCCCGCTGGAGCGCGCCGCGACCCTGCTGGAAACCTGCAACCGCTATATCCAGGAACAGCTGCTGGCGCGCAAGGCGGTGCCGGACTGGCAGAGCCTGGATACCCTGGCCGATGCCATCACCAGCGTCGAGTATTACCTGGAGCGCCTGAGCGAGGACCATGCCAGCCAGAGCGACCTGATCCTCGACGTCGCCGAGGACAGCCTGGCGAACCTCGGCTATACGCTGAAACCGAATTCGTCGGCCCCGGCCGAGCCTGGCCTGTCCGGGCCCGCTGCCATCGAGTCCCCGGCTGCCGAGCCGGAGAGGCCGGAGGCGGTCGTCGAGGTCGCCGAGACAGCGGAGCAACCGCCCGCCGACACGGCTCCTGCCGAGGCCGCGAGGGAAGATGCCCCGCAGCTGGCCAGCGACGACAACTGGACCCTTGGCGAAGTCGCGCCCGACGCCGGCGAGCCGTCCCTCGACCTGGCCCTGGACCTGCCGCTGGACGATTCCGCCGAAGTGCCGCCGGCGTTGCCGGAGGTGGTCGAGGAGAGCGGCCAGCCGCAGTCGACCCCGGCGCCTGCCCGCAGCCTGGACGATTTCAGCCTCGACGAGATCGATCTCTCCGGCCTCGACCTGCCCGCCGATGCGGCCCCGGCCTCCGGGCCGGCGGCCCTGGCGGACTGGTCGCTGCCGGAGCAGTGGGGGCTCGGCGATGACCTGGCGCAGCCGGCGCAGGCCGGCGAGACGTTGGATCTGAGCCTGGAGGAGCCGGCGCTGTCCTTCGACGCGCCGCTGGAAAGCCTCGAGCCGTTGCCGGCGCTGGAGCCTTTCGACGGCTCCGCTGAACAGGAGCTGGTTCTCGATGCGCTCGATCCGCTGCCGCTGGATGTAGCCTTGCCGGAGGCGGAGGGCGAGGTGTCCGCCTGGGAGGGCTCGAGCCTGGAGGAACTGGATCTTTCCGACCTCGATCTCCCCGAGGTGCAATTGCCCGAGGCTGAGGCCGAGGCGCCGCCTGCCGCCGAGGCGCTCGCCAGCGAAGCGCCGGCCCTGTCTCTGGCCGAGGTGATGGCTGCGCCGGTGCAGCCGATCAACCCGCCGGCGCAGAACGTTCCGGTCAGCCTGCTGCCACCGCCGGCCGACGAGGAACCGGTGGACGAGGAACTGCGCGAGGTCTTCATCGAGGAGGCCGGCGAGGTCCTGGAGACCATCGGCCGCTACCTGCCGGCCTGGAAAGCCGACCACGACGACCGCGAAGCGCTGACCGAGGTACGCCGTGCCTTCCATACCCTCAAGGGTAGCGGACGGATGGTCCGTGCCCTGGTGATCGGCGAACTGGCCTGGTCGATAGAGAACCTGTTCAACCGCGTGCTCGATCGCAGCATCGCCGCCAGCGAGCCGGTGCAGCGAGTGGTGGACCAGGTCGTGGCCCTGTTGCCGGATCTGGTCGAGGAGTTCGCCGCCAATGCCCAGCGCCAGCGCGATGATGTCGACCTGCTGGCGGCCACCGCGCATGCCCTGGCCAAGGGCGAGCCGCTGCCGGAACCGCCGGCGCCGGACGACGGCGGAGTACCGCCGGAAGCCGGGGCGGAGCAGCCGTCGAGCCTGGACAACGGCGTCCAGGCGCCGCCATTGGCCGACGCGCCGCAGGCCGCTGCCGAGGCGCAGAGCGACGTCGAACTGCTCGATCCGCAACTGCTGGAGATCTTCACCAACGAGGCGGAAACCCATCTCGAGGCCCTGGTCGGCTTCCTCGCCGACTGCGCCCGCGAACTGCCGCAGCCGGTCACCGATGCCTTGCAGCGTGCCCTGCATACCCTCAAGGGCAGCGCACACATGGCCGGCATCCTGCCGATCGCGGAGATCGCCACGCCGCTGGAAAAACTGGTCAAGGAATACAAGTCCAACCTGCTCGCCTTCGACCTGCGCGAAGCGGAGTTGCTGCACGACGCCGAGCAACTGTTCCGCATCGGCCTGGAGCAGGTCGGCGCGCAACGGCCATTGAACCCGATCCCCGGCAGCGACGCGTTGCTGGAGCGTATCGAGGCACTGCATCAGGAACGCATCGCCTCGCTCGAGGCCGAGCGCTACAGCGATGCCGGCGAGCGCCGCGATCCGTTGCTGATCGAGGCGTTCCTCGTCGAAGGCATGGACATCCTGCTGGACGCCGAGGACCTGCTCGAGCGCTGGCACGAGCATCCGCAGGAGCGCCAGGAACTGAGTGCGCTGCGCGAGGAGCTCAGCACTCTGGACCGGGGCGCCCGGCATGCCGAGCTGCCACAGGTGGAAGAACTCTGCCAGGCCTTGCTGGCGCTCTACGATGCCGTCGAGGAAGGCCGCCTGGCGGTCAGCCCGGCGTTCTTCGAGGAAGCCCGCCAGGCCCACGAGGCGCTGATCGGGATGATGGACCAGGTCGCCGCCGGCCTGCAGGTCACGCCGCGTCCGGAGCGGGTCGCGGCCCTGCAGGAACTGTTGGAAGCGCCCGCCGCCGAGGCCGTTCCGTTCATCGACCCGGAGAGCCTCGGCGCCGACGATTTCCCCCCGGAAGACGAAGAGCTGGCCCTCCCCGAGGCGGTCTTCGAAGAGGCCGGGACGCCTGCCGAGGAGACCGTACCGGCAGCGCCTGCACCGGCTCCCGGCCGCGAGCTGGACGAGGAAATGGTGTCGATCTTCCTCGAAGAGGCGGTGGACATCCTCGAAAGCGCCGGCCAGGCACTGGCCCAATGGCAGGCCGAGCCGGGCGCGCTGTCTTCGCTCAGCGCCCTGCAGCGCGACCTGCACACCCTCAAGGGCGGCGCACGAATGGCCGAGATCGCCGAGATCGGCGACCTGGCCCACGAGCTGGAGGCCCTCTACGAAGGACTGGTCGACCGCCGTTACCAGCACTCCCCGCAACTGGCCGGATTGCTGCAAGCCTGTCACGACCGCCTGGCCGAACAGCTCGACCAGTTGAGCGCCGGCCAGCCCCTGGCCGACCCGGACGACCTTATCCAGGCGATCCGCCGGTTCCGCCAGGGCCCTCTGGCCGAGGCCGCGACACCGGGCGAGGCGGAAAGCCCCGTCGAGGAACTCGTTGCACCGGCCGTCGAGGTGCCCGCCGCGCCTGCCGCGACGCAGCCGCCCGCTGCGGAGGCGTTCGAAGAGCGCGATCCCGAACTGGTGGAGATCTTCCTCGAGGAAGGCTTCGATATCCTCGACAGCGCTGCCGCCGCGTTGCAGCGCTGGATCGACGACGTCGACAACACCATCGAACTGGAAGCCTTGCAGCGCGACCTGCATACCCTCAAGGGCGGTGCGCGGATGGCCGAGATCGGCGAGATCGGCGACCTCGCCCATGAGCTTGAATTCCTCTACGAAGGCCTCTGCGGCGGACGCCTGCGCGCCAGCCCGGCCTTGTTCGGCCTGCTGCAGCGCTGCCACGACGAGCTGGCCGAGATGCTCGAGGCGGTGCGTGGCCATCGCACGCTGCCCGACGGGCAGGCGCTGATCGCGGAGATCAGGCGCCTGCGCAGCGATCCCGACGAGCAACTGAGCGTACCCACCAGCGTCAGCCTCAAGCCGCTGGCGGCGAAGGGTGTGGCGGCCGACGAGAGCGAGATCCTCGACATCTTCCTCGAGGAAGCCGACGACCTGCTGGAGAACCTCGAACTGGCGCTCGGCCGCTGGGACGGCGGCAACGGCGACGCCCAGCCGCTGGACGACCTGCTGCGGATCCTGCACACCCTCAAGGGCGGCGCGCGCCTGGCCGGGCAGACCGAGCTGGGCAACCTGGCCCACGACCTCGAGCAGCATCTCACCGATGCGCAGCAACAGGGCGCGCCGTGGCCGGACAGCCTGCTGCTGGATGCGCAGTCGGGGCTGGAAGGCCTGCAGCGGCAGGTCGACCTGTTGCGCGAGCGGCTGGCCGAGGACGACGAGGCCGGTGAACGGCCCGAGCCCGCCCAGGCGCTGGTCCAGGCCGACGATACCGACCGCGCGGTGGCCTCCGCGCTGGCCGAGCTGACCCGCCTGGCCCCGGCGGCCGGCGCGATCATGGCGGCCGAGGCGGCGCCTCCGGCCGCCCCGGCCACCACCCTGCCGTTCGTGCGCAAGGCCCAGGAGGCGGCCCAGGAGGCCGCTTCCCGACGTGCCCCGCAGGAGCTGGTGAAGGTGCCGGCGGAACTGCTGGAGAACCTGGTCAACCTGGCGGGCGAGACCTCGATCTTCCGCGGCCGGGTCGAGCAGCAGGTGAGCGACGTCGGCTTCACCCTCGGCGAGATGGAGTCCACCATCGAGCGGGTGCGCGACCAGTTGCGCCGCCTCGACACCGAGACCCAGGCGCAGATCCTCTCGCGTCACCAGGCCGATGCCGAACGCGCCGGCTACGAAGAGTTCGACCCGCTGGAAATGGACCGCTATTCGCAGTTGCAGCAGCTCTCGCGCGCACTCTTCGAATCGGCCTCCGACCTTCTCGACCTGAAGGAAACCCTGGCGGCGAAGAACCGTGACGCGGAGACCCTGCTGCTGCAACAGGCGCGGGTCAACACCGAACTCCAGGAAGGCCTGATGCGCACCCGCATGGTGCCGTTCGATCGGCTGGTACCGCGTTTGCGGCGGATCGTCCGGCAGGTGGCCGGCGAGCTTGGCAAGCAGGTCGAATTCGTGGTCGGCAACGCCGACGGCGAGATGGATCGTACCGTCCTCGAACGCATCGTCGCGCCGCTGGAGCACATGCTGCGCAACGCCGTGGACCACGGCATCGAGTCCGGCGAGACGCGCCGCGCGGCGGGCAAGCCGGAGCACGGTACGATCCGCCTGAACATCGGCCGCGAGGGCGGCGACATCCTCCTCACCCTCTCCGACGACGGCGCCGGCATCCGCCTCGACGCGGTACGGCGCAAGGCCATCGAGCGTGGCCTGATGAGCGCCGACAGCGACCTCAGCGATCATGAAGTGCTGCAGTTCGTGCTCGAGTCCGGTTTCTCCACCGCCGAAAAGGTCACCCAGATCTCCGGGCGCGGCGTCGGCCTCGACGTGGCCAACTCCGAGGTCAAGCAGCTCGGCGGCTCGGTGAGCATCCAGACCGAGCCGGGCCAGGGCACCCGCTTCAACGTGCGGCTGCCGTTCACCGTGTCGGTGAACCGGGCGCTGATGGTGCTATCCGGCGAGGATCTCTACGCGGTGCCGCTGAACACCATCGAGGGCATCGTGCGGGTTTCGCCCTACGAACTGGAGGCGCTCTACGACCAGCGCGGCGAGGCGGGGCTGGATACGCCCAGCTTCGAATACGCCGGGCAGTCCTACGAACTGAAGTACCTCGGCGAGCTGCTGAACAACGGCCAGGAACCCAAGCTGGTCGGCCAGTCGCTGCCCTTGCCGGTGATCCTGGTGCGCTCCTCGGAGCATGCGGTGGCGGTGCAGGTCGACTCGCTGGCCGGTTCCCGCGAGATCGTGGTGAAGAGCCTCGGTCCGCAGTTCGCCGGGGTCGCCGGGATTTCCGGGGCGACCCTGCTCGGCGATGGCCGGGTGGTGGTGATCCTCGACCTGCTGGCGACCATCCGCTCCCGGCACGCGCTGCTCGGCCAGGAAAGCCGTCGCGAACGCCTGGCGCTGCGCCAGGAAATGGCGGCGAGCGAAAGCGAGCAGCAGCGGCCGCCGCTGGTCATGGTGGTGGACGACTCGGTCACCGTGCGCAAGGTCACCACCCGCCTGCTGGAGCGCAACGGCATGAACGTGTTGACCGCGAAGGACGGCGTGGACGCCATCGCCCAGCTCCAGGAGCACCGTCCGGACATCCTCCTGCTGGACATCGAGATGCCGCGCATGGACGGTTTCGAGGTCGCCACCCTGGTGCGTCACGACGAACGCCTGGGCAACCTGCCGATCATCATGATCACCTCGCGGACCGGCGAGAAACACCGCGAGCGCGCGCTGGGCATCGGCGTCAACCAGTACCTCGGCAAGCCTTACCAGGAAACCGAGCTGCTCGAAGCCATCCAGTCCCTGGTCGGCCAGCATGAGTGAGCGCGCCACGCCACGGGTCGCGGTGATCGCCGACACCTCGTTGCAGCGCCACGTGTTGCAACAGGCGCTGCTCGGCCATGGCTACGAGGTGGTGCTCAACGCCGACCCGGCCAGGGTCGACGACGCCGCGCTGGAGTGCGCGCCCGACCTGTGGCTGGTGGACCTGACCCAGCAGGACGACTCGCCGCTGCTGGACAGCCTGCTGGAGCAGGACCGTGCGCCGGTGCTGTTCGGCGAGGGCCACGCGCCGGAGCGGCATACCGAACACTACCCGCGCTGGGAACGGCGGCTGATCGGCAAGCTGAAGCGCTTGATCGGCGACCCCAGCGATGGCGTTGGCGACAGCCTCGGCGCATTGCTCGACGAGGAGCGTCCGCCGCGCCTGGAGATTCCCGGCGACCTCGCGGCGATGCCGCTGCAGGCCGGCGAAGCGGCCCGCGAGGTGTGGCTGCTGGCGGCCTCGCTCGGCGGCCCGGCGGCGGTGAAGGCATTTCTCGACGCCTTGCCTGGCGGCCTGCCGATCGGCTTCCTCTATGCCCAGCACATCGATGCCAGCTTCGAGCAGAACCTGCCGCAGGCAGTCGGCCGGCACAGCCAGTGGCATGTGAAGAACGTCCGCGACGGCGAAGCGCTGCGTTGCGGCGAGGTCATGGTGGTGCCGGTGCTGCACGAGCTCGGTTTCCACCACGACGGGCGACTGAAATGCAGCCAGCGTCCCTGGCCGGAACCCTACACCCCGTCCATCGACCAGATGATGCTCAACCTGGCCCAGCAGTTCGGGCCCGACTGCGGGGTGATCGTTTTCAGCGGCATGGGTAGCGACGGCAGCGCCGCTGCCGCCTACGTGCGGCGCCAGGGTGGCGAGGTATGGACCCAGCGCGCCGACAGTTGCGTCTGTTCGAGCATGCCGGACAGCTTGCGCGAAGCCGGTTACAGCAGTTTCAATGCCAGCCCCCGCGAACTGGCCGAGGCATTGGTCAAGCATCTGGCCGCACGCTGCGCGCCGACAGGAGTCGAAACATGAACCAGGCCGTGATCGAGCAGGATGGCATGAGCCGGAACACCCCAGCCAACCCGACCCCGGACAGCCTCACCGGGCTGCTCCTGCCGCTGAGCGACCGCACCCTGCTGTTGCCCAACGTCGCCGTGGCCGAACTGATCGCCTATCGCAACCCGCAGGTCGCCGCCGGCCTGCCGCAGTGGTACCTGGGCCAGGTGGCCTGGCGCGACCTGCGCCTGCCGCTGCTGTCCTTCGAGGCGGCCTCCAGCGGCGAACAGCAGCCGGTACTCGGCAGCAGCGCGCGGGTGGTGGTCATCAACGCCCTCGGCGGACGACCCCATGTGAAGTTCCTCGCCCTGCTGGTGCAGGGCATTCCGCGCTCGGTGCGGCTGGACGCCAATCTCGCGAGCACCGCCGCGCCGCTGGCGGCGCTGGAACTGGCGGCGGTGGACATCGGCGGCGAAACCGCACGGATTCCGGACCTGGCCGGGCTCGAAGAGAAGCTCGCCGACGCCGGCCTGATCTGAGCCGTCCATGGCCGGCCTGCAGCACGCGCGGATCGGCGCCTCCCTCGAGGTCGCCAGCGCCAGCCTGGCCGGGCACCGCTTCGAGAAGCACAGCCACGACGAGTTCGTCATCAGCGCCAACCTCTGCGGATTGGAAGATGTCTGGCTGGATGGCCGTACCTTCCAGGCCGACAGCGGCGACCTGACCCTCTACAACCCGGGGCAGATCCAGGGCGGCGGCGTCCGCGACGGCCAGCCCTGGCGCTTCGCCAGCCTCTATCTGCCTGCCGCCGAACTGGCGAGCAGCCTGGATCTTTCCTCCGTCGAGTTCGACCGCCCGCTGCTGCGCAGTCCGGCGCTGGGCCGCGAGTTGGCCGCCAGCATCGAAGCCTTGCTGGCCAGCGACCGTTTCGCCCGCGAACGGGGCGAGGAGCGCCTGCTGGATTTCCTTGGCCGCCTGCTGGCGGCGAGCGGCACCCGCCTGCCGCAGAGGGCCGATCCTGGGCGCCCGGCTGTCGCCCGCCTGCAGGCGCTGCTCGCCGAGCGCCTGGCCGAACCGCCGGACCTGGATGAGATGGCGGAGCAGGTGGGCCTGTCGAAATACCACCTGCTGCGGGCGTTCAAGAAGGCCACCGGGCTCAGCCCGCGCCAGTGGAGCATGCAACTGCGCACCCGCCGCGCCCTCGGCCTGTTGCGCCGTGGCCTGGCGGTGGGCGAGGTGGCCCACGCCCTGGGCTTCGCCGACCAGAGCCACCTGACCCGTTACTTCACCAGCGCCTACGGCATTTCGCCGGGCCGCTACCAGCGCGCCGTGCGCGGCTGAACTGCGCAATCCGGTTCAAGTCCGCTTCGCTGCCGGCCGGGATAATCCGACGACCCACCCACGGAGTCGTCGTTCCATGCTCGCCATCTTCCTCGCCGCCTTGCTGTTCGGTTTCGCCTTCAATGTTTCCCCTGGCGCGGTGTTCAGCGAAACGCTGCGACGCGGTTTGACCGGCGGCTTCCGCCCGGCGTTGCTGGTGCAACTGGGGTCGCTGATCGGCGATGCCGTCTGGGCCCTGCTCGGGCTCACCGGGCTGGCGCTGCTGCTGGGCTACGAACAGGTGCGGATTCCCCTGACCCTGGCCTGTGCCGCCTACCTGGCCTGGCTCGGCGTGCAAGGCTTGCGCGACGCCTGGAGTCCGCCGCTGGCGGCGGAGGATGCCGGCGAGCAGGGGCGCAACGCCTTCGGCGCCGGCGCGGCGATCTCCCTGTCCAATCCGAAGAACGTGGTCTACTGGGGGGCCCTCGGCAGCGCCCTGGCGGGGATCGTCGACGGCACGCCGAACCAGGCGCAGTCGCTGGTGTTCTTCGCCGGTTTCATGCTCTCGTCGCTGATCTGGTGCTTTTGCTGCGCGGCGCTGGTGGACTGGCTGCGGCGCAACACCTCGCTGTTCTGGCACCGCGTCAGCTACGCCGGTTGCGGCGTGCTCCTGCTCGGCCTGGCGGGACTGGCGCTGCGCGGGCTGTAGACGCGCCTCAGGCCGGCGCCAGGCGCCGCCGCAGCAGGCGTTGGCGCAGGCTTTCGAACGTGCCGAGGTCGACATGCCGGGCATGGTCGCCGACGACGATCCGGCCGTCGGGCAGCTCCGCCCAGTGCTGTAGTCCGCCCTCCAGGTCCAGTTCGCCGTAGCGGATGCGCAGCGCCCGGCCGGATTCGAGGTGCCAGAGCTGGGCGAGGTCCCGCGAGCGATGCGGTTCCAGCCACGGCGCCAGGAGCAGCCAGCCTCCGTCCAGGGCCTGGAGCTTCAGGTAGGGGCCTTCGGCCAGACCGTCCAGCGAGTGGCTGCGGATCTCGCCGCTGTCGAGCCGGCCTTCGCAGAGCGTTTCACGCTCCAGCCAGACGATGGTCCCGGGCGCCGCCGAGGTCGGTTGCGCCGGATCGGCGGGCAGATCCTTGCCGACGGGGAACGGCAGGGGCTGGATGCGTGCCTCGCGCCATTCGAAGAACTGCCCGCGGGAGAGCAGGCAGACGCGCTGGTCCGGAGTGGTGAAGACCGCCGGCGGATTCTCGATGGAGCGCCGCGCTTGCGGCACCTCGAAGAGCAACCGCGGTTCGTCGTTGCCCTGGGCGAAGCCCGGATAGAGGAAGAACAGGCCGCGGTCGGCCAGGAGCAGGTCGTCCCCGGCCAGGCCGATGGCAAGTTCCGGGGTGCGGCGTTGGCGCAACGACTGCGCCGGCGGCAGCGGCAAGGGCGGTAGTTCGGGCGTCAACGAGGCGAGGTCGCGGGAGCGATGCAGCCAGGCGTAGGGGCTTCCCGAACGGGTCATCCTGACCCAGGCGTGCAGGCCGTCCGCCGAACTGGCCCGGCAGAGCAACGCGCCCTGGGTCTCCTCCGCGCCATCGGGCAGGCGTTGCAGCCTGGGCCATTGGCGCAGGTCCAGCAGGTCGCGGCTGTCCTCGCCCGGCAGGCGGGCGATGGCCAGGCCGGGCGCCAGGTGCTCGGCGTGTTCGAGGCAGATGTAGGCCGAAGCCGGCGCCAGGCCGGCCGGCGCGGCGGCGGGGAGGGCCGCCCGGGCGCCCTCGGGGGCGTTTTCCTGGCGCAGCGTGCGGGCGTTGTGGCCCTGCGCTGCGAGCGCATCGAGGAGGCGCTGGCTGTGGGGGGCGCCGACCACGTACAGGTTCAGGCTGTCGTCTTCGTCCAGGCGTTCCACCAACGCCAGTCCGAGGGATTCCAGCTCCTGGCCGAGGGCTGGCAGGAAATCCTCGGGAAGGTCGTCGCGCAGGCGCTCCAGCAGCGTCTCCAGTGCGGCGGAGGCCAACTGCGGGAAGCGTCCGGCATAGTCTCGGCGGAGTACGCCGAGCACGTCGGGCAGGCGGATCTTCCAATCGAAGGTAACGGGCGTGTCCATGCGTGCGATCCGTTGCGAAGTGGGTTGCGCAACGGTATTCACTGGCTGTCGCCGTTGTAAAGCGGCGGGAGGGATATCAGGCGAAGTCGCCCCAGAGTTGCTGGGCCACCGCCAATGCTACCACCGGCGCGGTCTCGGTGCGCAGCACTCGCGGGCCGAGGCGCGCGGAGTGGAAACCGGCCGCCTGAGCCTGCTCCACCTCGGCATCGCTCAGGCCGCCTTCGGGACCCACCAGGAAGGCCAGGCGCGACGGCGGCGCATGGCTGGCCAGGGGGGCGGCCACAGGGTGCAGGACCAGCCTGAGGTCATCGTCCCGCCCGCGCAGCCAGTCCTCCAGGGCCAGAGGCGGATGGATCAGCGGCAGGCTCGAACGGCCGCACTGCTCGCAGGCGCTGATCGCCACCTGGCGCCAGTGCTGCAGGCGCTTGTCGGCGCGCTCGTCCTTCAGGCGCACTTCGCAACGCTCGCTGACGATCGGGGTGATTTCCGCCACCCCCAGCTCGGTGGCCTTCTGGATCGCCCAGTCCATCCGCTCGCCGCGCGACAGGCCTTGCCCCAGGTGGATACGCAGGGGCGAGTCGGGCTGGCCGGCGAACTGCTCGCGGAGTTCGACGCGGACATTCTTCTTGCCGACCTCGACCAGCTCGCCGAGGTATTCCCGGCCGCTGCCGTCGAACAGTTGCACGGCGTCGCCCGTGGCGTGCCGCAGCACGCGGCCGATGTAGTGGGCCTGGGCCTCGGGCAGGTCGTGCTGGCCGAGGGAGAGAGGCTGGTCGACGAAGAAGCGGGACAGGCGCATGGCGATTCGAGGGTAGTGGCGACAGGCGCGCAGTTTACTGCCTGCCGCGGGGCGCTGGAACCGGCTCCCTCGGAACGAAGGGGCGGCGACGTTCAGCCCGGATCGCGGTGGTCCGGGTGGAAGTCGCTGACCGCCACGCTGACCGCGTCGCGGGTGGCGATGTCGATGCCTTCGCTGGCCACCTCGGCGAGGAAGTCGATCTGCTCCGGGGTAATCACGTAGGGCGGCAGGAAATACACCACGCTGCCCAGCGGGCGCAGCAGCGCGCCGCGCTCCAGGCCATGCTGGAAGACCTTCAGGCCGCGGCGCTCCTGCCAGGGGTAGGGCGTCCTGGATGCCTTGTCCTGGACCATTTCGATGGCCAGGACCATCCCGGTCTGGCGCACCTCGGCGACATGCGGGTGGTCGGCCAGGTGCGCGGTGGCCCTGGCCATGTGGGTGGACAGCGCGCGGTTGGCCTCGATCACCTTGTCTTCCTCGAAGATGTCCAGGGTTGCCAGGGCGGCGGCGCAGGCCAGCGGGTTGCCGGTATAGGTGTGCGAGTGGAGGAAGGCGCGCAGGGTCTGGTAGTCGTCGTAGAAGCCCCGGTAGACGGTCTCGCTGGTCAGCACCGCGGACATCGGCAGGTAGCCACCGGTGAGGGCCTTGGACAGGCAGAGGAAATCCGGGGCGATGCCGGCCTGCTCGCAGGCGAACATCGTCCCGGTGCGGCCGAAGCCCACCGCGATCTCGTCGTGGATCAGGTGCACGCCATAGCGGTCGCAGGCTTCGCGCAGCAGCTTGAGGTAGACCGGGTGGTACATGCGCATGCCGCCGGCGCCCTGGATCAGCGGTTCGACGATGACCGCGGCGATCTCGTCGTGCCCTTCGGCCAGGGTGCGCTCCATGTGGGCGAACATGTTCCGCGAATGTTCTTCCCAGCACATGCCGTCCGGACGCAGGAAGCAGTCCGGGCTGGGCACCTTGATGGTGTCGAGCAGCAGCGACTTGTAGGTTTCGGTGAACAGCGCCACGTCGCCCACCGACATCGCCGCGATGGTTTCGCCGTGGTAGCTGTTGGTCAGGGTGACGAAGCGCTTCTTGCGCGGCCTGCCGCTATTGAGCCAGAAGTGGTAGCTCATCTTCAGCGCGACCTCGATGCCCGCCGAGCCGCTGTCGGCGTAGAACACCCGGTCGAGCCCCGGCGGGGTGATCTTCACCAGTCGCTCCGACAGCTCGATCACCGGCTGGTGGCTGAATCCGGCGAGGATCACGTGCTCCAACTGGTCGACCTGGTCCTTGATGCGCTGGTTGATGCGCGGGTTGGCGTGACCGAACACATTGACCCACCAGGAACTGACCGCGTCGATGTAGCGCTTGCCTTCGAAATCCTCCAGCCAGACGCCTTCGCCGCGGCGGATCGGGATCACCGGCAGGCGTTCGTGGTCTTTCATCTGGGTACAGGGATGCCAGAGTACGTTCAGGTCGCGCTGCATCCAGTCGGCGTTAAGGCCCATGGGCTGTCTCCTCGGATCGATCGGCAAAGCCTATGCAATGGGGGTGAGATGAACAACCCGGCGGGTTGGGACACATCCGACAGCAGCCGCCGACGGACTCCTATGGTGGCCCAAACGGCTCTGGCGTATGCTGCGCGCCGTTGCGTCTTTGCTTTTTTCCTGGGGAGTCCGGTATGTCGTTAAGGTGGCTGCGCGCCGCGGCGTTTCTCATGTTGGGGGTGTTCAGCGCGGTGGCGCTGGGCAAGGATAAACAGCCTACGGCGATCGTCGTCGGCGCGGGCCTGGCAGGCCTGAGCGCGGCCTACGAATTGCAGAAGGACGGCTGGCAGGTCACGGTGCTCGAGGCGCGGTCGCAGGTGGGCGGGCGTTCCGGCCTGGCCACCAGCGAATGGGTCGGCAACCAGAAGGTCCAGCCCACGCTCAATGCCTACCTGGACACCTTCAAGCTGAAGCCGGTGCCGGCGCCGGACTTCGTCCGCACCCCCAGCTACCTGATCGACGGCCTGTACTACAGCAGCAGCGATCTCGCGCTCAAGCAGCCGAACGTCGCCGCCGACCTCAAGCGCTTCGAGTCGACCCTGGACGATCTCTCGGCATCGATCTCCGATCCGCTCAACCCCGCCTCGAGCAATACCCTGTTCGCCCTCGACCAGATGAACGCCGCGCGCTGGCTGGACAAGCTGAACCTGTCGCCGACCGCGCGCCTGCTGGTCAACCAGCGTATCCGCTCGCGCTACGACGAACCGTCGCGCCTGTCGCTGCTCTACCTCGCCCAGCAGGGCCGCGCCTACCGTGGCGTCGACGACCGCGACCTGCGCGCGGCGCGCCTGCCCGGCGGCAGCCAGGTGCTGGCGGAAGCCTTCGTCAAGCAGATCAAGACGATCAAGACCAAGTCCAAGGTGTCGAGCATCGTCCAGGCCAAGGACGGCGTCGCCGTCAAGGCCGGCAGCGAGACCTACAAGGCCGACTACGTGGTTCTCGCCGTGCCGCTGAAGGCGCTCGGCCAGATCCAGATGACCCCGTCCCTGAGCGGTACCCAGATGTCCGCGCTGAAGGGCACCAACTATGGCTGGCGCGACCAGATCCTGCTGAAGTTCAAGCGCCCGGTGTGGGACGACAAGTCGCGCCTCTCCGGCGAGATCTTCAGCGACCAGGGCCTGGGCATGATCTGGGTCGAGCCGGCGCTGAAAGGCGGCGCCAACGTGCTGATCAACCTGTCCGGCGACAACGCCCGCGTGCTGCAGGCTTTCGGCGACCGGCAGATGGTCGACCAGGTGCTGATCCGCATGAACAAGTTCTATCCGAAGATGCGCGGTGCCTTCGCCGGCTACGAAATTCGTCGCTACAGCGCCGACCCGGGCACCGGCGGTTCCTACCTGGCCTACGGTCCGGGCCAGGTGACGCGCTTCTGGCGGATCTGGGAACAGCCGCTGTCGCGGGTCGCCTTCGCCGGCGAGCACACCGATGCGCTGTACCCCGGCACCATCGAGGGGGCGCTGCGCAGCGGCAAGCGCGCCGCCAGCCAGGTGCGCGACCTGTACGCCGGCAAGACTCCGGTGATCGAGGGCGCGCCGATGGTGGCGAAGGCCGAGAAGGTAGCCGCACCGACGACCGGCGGCGAGAAGAAGAACCCGTTCGCCTGGTTCACCCGCCTGTTCGATTGATTCCCTTCGCCGGCGCCGGAAGCTCCGGCGCCTTGCGCTTCCCGGTTCGCAGCGCAATCCAGGGTTTTTTCTTAGCCTGCGAACCTATCTTGTGAATCGATGTTTCAAAGCAGAATTTTCTGCTTTAACTCGATGGATTTGCCGCTAGTCTTGAGGCTTCGCTTTTCAAGGAAGTTTTTCATGCAGTGGCGCAATACCTCATCCCGTTACGGCGTATTCAGCCTGTTCCTGCACTGGGGCAGCGCGCTGGTGGTCTTCGGCCTGTTCGGCCTGGGCCTGTGGATGCGCGAACTGAGCTATTACGACCCCTGGTACCACCCCGCGCCGGCGCTGCATAAAAGCATCGGCATCCTGCTGGCCATCGCCCTGCTGGTGCGGATCGTCTGGCGTTTCGTCAGCCCGCCGCCGCCGGCGCCGGTCAACCACGGTCCGCTCACGCGGGTAGCGAGCAAGCTCGGCCACCTCGCGCTGTACGGGCTGCTGCTGGCGGTGATCGTCGCGGGCTACCTGATTTCCACCGCCGACGGCGAACCGATCAGCGTATTCGGCTGGTTCTCCGTGCCGGCGACCCTCAGCGGGCTGCCCGACCAGGCGGACGTCGCGGGTGAAATCCATCTCTACCTGGCCTGGGCGCTGGTGGTCTTCGCCGTCCTCCATGCCCTGGCCGCCCTCAAGCATCACTTCGTCGACCGCGACCCGACCCTAAAGCGCATGCTCGGTCGCTCGTCGAATGATCAACAACCACGTTAAGGAGAATGTCCATGCTGAAGAAGACCCTTGCCGCGCTGGCGCTCGGCTCCGCACTGTTCACCGCCGGCCAGGCAATGGCCGCGGACTACAAGATCGACAAGGAAGGCCAGCACGCCTTCATCGAGTTCCGCATCAAGCACCTGGGCTATAGCTGGCTGTACGGCCGCTTCAACGACTTCGACGGCAGCTTCACCTTCGACGAGAAGAACCCGTCGGCCGACAAGGTCAAGGTGACCATCAACACCAACAGCGTGGACACCAACCATGCCGAGCGTGACAAGCACCTGCGCAGCGGTGATTTCCTCAACGTCAGCAAGAACCCGACCGCTACCTTCGAATCCACCGAAGTGAAGGCCAACGGCGACAGCGCCGACATCACCGGCAACCTGACCCTGAACGGCGTGACCAAGCCGGTCACCATCAAGGCCAAGCTGATCGGCCAGGGCGACGACCCGTGGGGCGGCTACCGTGCCGGCTTCGAAGGCAGCGCCACCCTGAAGCTGAAAGACTTCGGCATCAAGATGGACCTCGGCCCGGCATCCCAGGAAGTCGAGCTGCTGCTCTCCGTCGAAGGCATTCGCCAGTAAGCGGATACCTGAAACGAAAAACGCCGGCGATCGCCGGCGTTTTTCATTGTGCTTCGAAAAGAATGTTCTTAAATATCCTCAAGCGGTTGCGCGGCCAGGCATTGGTCGAGGAGATGCACCAGGGTGGCTTGTTCCTCCGGGGTGAGCGGGGCAAACAACTCGTCATGCACGCGTGACATGATGGCTTCCGCATGCTGGTGGATGGCCAGCCCCTCGTCGGTGAGGAAGAGCTGGAAGCTGCGCTGGTCGCTGGGGTTGCGCTCGCGGCGGACCAGGTTTCTTCCCTCCAGCTCGCGGATCTTCCGGGTGATCAGTGCCTTGTCGCGGCACATCTGGCGTCCCAGGTCCTGCAGGTTCAGCCCGCGTTGTTCGTCGATAAGCTTCAATACATGGACGTCGGGCGGGGTCAGGTCGAGTCGCTGGCAATCGAGCTCGCTCTGGATGCGCGTCCGTACATGCTGGAAGACCGCCATCAGCGCGGGCATCAGGTCGGGATTCACGGGGTAGTTCATTGGTTTGGCCGAGTAAACCTAATGTAAATGTGGTTGATCCAGTCAACTATTTTGCTTATTTTAGTTGACCTTATCAACCTTGTTTCAGGTTCTGAATATGGGCCATGGCGCCGGGTGGATAACCGGCCATCGAGCTAAAACGTTTCAGGTGTTTTCACGCGAGGCTTTCGGACGTTTACAAACACCTATGAATGTAAGTATTTTGCCTGCCTTCTTCGAGCCGGTGCAGCGCCTTCACGCTGCATCGGCCGCTTTCGCTCATGAGGACAACGCTATGCAACGAACGCCAGCCATGCGTGTACTGGTTCCGGCCCTGCTGGTCGCGATTTCGGCCCTTTCCGGGTGCGGAAAAAGCGAGGCGCCGCCGCCGGCGCAAACGCCGGAGGTCGGAATCGTGACCCTGGAAGCGCAGACGGTGACCCTGAATACCGAGCTGCCGGGCCGGACCAATGCGTTCCGCATCGCCGAGGTGCGTCCCCAGGTGAACGGCATCATCCTCAAGCGCCTGTTCAAGGAAGGCAGCGACGTCAAGGCCGGGCAGCAGCTCTACCAGATCGACCCCGCCACCTACGAGGCCGACTACCAGAGCGCCCAGGCCAACCTGGCCTCGACCCAGGAGCAGGCCCAGCGCTACAAGCTGCTGGTCGCCGACCAGGCCGTGAGCAAGCAGCAGTACGCCGACGCCAATGCCGCCTACCTGCAGTCCAAGGCGGCGGTGGAACAGGCGCGGATCAACCTGCGCTACACCAAGGTGCTGTCGCCGATCTCCGGCCGCATCGGCCGTTCCGCGGTGACCGAAGGCGCCCTGGTGACCAACGGCCAGGCCAACGCGATGGCCACCGTGCAACAGCTCGACCCGATCTACGTCGACGTCACCCAGCCGTCCACCGCCCTGCTGCGCCTGCGCCGCGAACTGGCCAGCGGCCAGTTGGAGCGCGCCGGCGACAACGCTGCGAAGGTCTCCCTGAAGCTGGAGGACGGTAGCCAATACCCGCTGGAAGGCCGCCTCGAATTCTCCGAGGTTTCCGTCGACGAAGGCACCGGCTCGGTCACCATCCGCGCCGTGTTCCCCAACCCGAACAACGAGCTGCTGCCCGGCATGTTCGTTCACGCGCAGTTGCAGGAAGGCGTCAAGCAGAAGGCCATCCTCGCTCCGCAGCAAGGCGTGACCCGCGACCTCAAGGGCCAGGCTACCGCGCTGGTGGTGAACGCGCAGAACAAGGTCGAGCTGCGGGTGATCAAGGCCGACCGGGTGATCGGCGACAAGTGGCTGGTCACCGAAGGCCTGAACGCCGGCGACAAGATCATTACCGAAGGCCTGCAGTTCGTGCAGCCGGGTGTCGAGGTGAAGACCGTGCCGGCGAAGAATGTCGCGTCCGCGCAGAAGGCCGACGCCGCTCCGGCGAAAACCGACAGCAAGGGCTGATCAAGGGGATTCGTAATGTCGAAGTTTTTCATTGATAGGCCCATTTTCGCGTGGGTGATCGCCTTGGTGATCATGCTCGCGGGCGGCCTGTCGATCCTCAGTCTGCCGGTCAACCAGTACCCGGCCATCGCCCCGCCGGCCATCGCCGTGCAGGTGAGCTACCCGGGCGCCTCGGCCGAGACGGTGCAGGACACCGTGGTCCAGGTGATCGAGCAGCAGATGAACGGGATCGACAATCTGCGCTACATCTCCTCGGAGAGTAACTCCGACGGCAGCATGACCATCACCGTGACCTTCGAACAGGGCACCGACCCCGACATCGCCCAGGTTCAGGTGCAGAACAAGCTGCAACTGGCCACCCCGCTGCTGCCGCAGGAAGTGCAGCGCCAGGGGATCCGGGTGACCAAGGCGGTGAAGAACTTCCTCATGGTGGTCGGTGTGGTTTCCACCGACGGCAGCATGACCAAGGAAGACCTGTCGAACTACATCGTTTCCAACATCCAGGACCCGCTCTCGCGGACCAAGGGCGTCGGTGACTTCCAGGTGTTCGGCTCGCAGTACTCGATGCGCGTCTGGCTCGACCCGGCCAAGCTGAACAGCTACCAACTGACCCCGGGCGACGTGAGCAGCGCGATCCAGGCGCAGAACGTGCAGATCTCCTCCGGCCAGCTCGGCGGCTTGCCGGCGGTCAAGGGCCAGCAGCTCAACGCCACCATCATCGGCAAGACCCGCCTGCAGACCGCGGAGCAATTCGAGAACATCCTGCTCAAGGTCAATCCCGACGGTTCCCAGGTGCGCCTGAAGGACGTCGCCGATGTCGGCCTGGGCGGCCAGGACTACAGCATCAACGCGCAGTTCAACGGCAGCCCGGCGTCCGGTATCGCGATCAAGCTGGCCACCGGCGCCAACGCGCTGGATACCGCCAAGGCGATCCGCCAGACCATCGCCAACCTGGAACCGTTCATGCCGCAGGGCATGAAGGTGGTCTACCCGTACGACACCACCCCGGTGGTCTCGGCCTCGATCCATGAGGTAGTGAAGACCCTCGGCGAGGCGATCCTCCTCGTGTTCCTGGTGATGTACCTGTTCCTGCAGAACTTCCGCGCCACGCTGATCCCGACCATCGCCGTACCGGTGGTGCTGCTGGGGACCTTCGGCGTGCTCGCCGCGTTCGGCTTCTCGATCAACACCCTGACCATGTTCGGCATGGTGCTGGCCATCGGCTTGCTGGTGGACGACGCCATCGTGGTGGTGGAGAACGTCGAGCGGGTGATGGCCGAGGAAGGCCTGTCGCCAAGGGAGGCGGCGCGCAAGTCCATGGGCCAGATCCAGGGCGCGCTGGTCGGTATCGCCATGGTGCTCTCGGCGGTATTCCTGCCGATGGCGTTCTTCGGCGGCTCCACCGGGGTGATCTACCGGCAGTTCTCCATCACCATCGTGTCGGCCATGGCCCTCTCGGTGATCGTGGCGCTGATCCTCACCCCGGCGCTCTGCGCGACCATGCTCAAGCCGATCGAGAAAGGCGACCATGGCGAGCACAAGGGCGGCTTCTTCGGCTGGTTCAACCGGATGTTCCTTTCCACCACCCACGGCTACGAGCGTGGCGTGGCGTCGATCCTCAAGCATCGCGCGCCGTACCTGCTGATCTACGTGGTGATCGTGGCCGGGATGATCTGGATGTTCACCCGCATTCCCACCGCGTTCCTCCCCGACGAGGACCAGGGCGTACTGTTCGCCCAGGTACAGACCCCGCCGGGCTCCAGCGCCGAGCGTACCCAGGTGGTGGTGGACTCGATGCGCGAATACCTGCTGGAGAAGGAAAGCTCTTCGGTCAGCTCGGTGTTCACCGTGACCGGCTTCAACTTCGCCGGCCGCGGCCAGAGTTCGGGCATGGCGTTCATCATGCTCAAGCCCTGGGAAGAGCGTCCCGGTGGCGAGAACAGCGTGTTCGAGCTGGCCAAGCGTGCGCAGATGCACTTCTTCAGCTTCAAGGACGCGATGGTGTTCGCCTTCGCGCCGCCGTCGGTACTGGAACTGGGTAACGCCACCGGCTTCGACCTGTTCCTCCAGGACCAGGCGGGCGTCGGCCACGAGGTCCTGCTCCAGGCGCGCAACAAGTTCCTCATGCTCGCCGCGCAGAACCCGGCGCTGCAACGCGTGCGCCCCAACGGCATGAGCGACGAACCGCAGTACAAGCTGGAGATCGACGACGAGAAGGCCAGCGCCCTCGGCGTGTCCCTCGCCGACATCAACAGCACCGTGTCCATCGCCTGGGGTTCCAGCTACGTCAACGACTTCATCGACCGTGGCCGGGTCAAACGGGTCTACCTGCAGGGCAGGCCGGACGCGCGGATGAACCCGGACGACCTGAGCAAGTGGTACGTGCGCAACGACAAGGGCGAGATGGTGCCGTTCAACGCCTTCGCCACCGGCAAGTGGGAATACGGTTCGCCGAAGCTGGAGCGCTACAATGGCGTGCCGGCGATGGAGATCCTCGGCGAGCCGGCGCCCGGCCTGAGTTCCGGTGACGCCATGGCGGCGGTCGAGGAGATCGTCAAGCAATTGCCGAAAGGCGTTGGCTACTCCTGGACCGGCCTGTCCTACGAGGAGCGCTTGTCCGGCTCGCAGGCGCCGGCGCTGTATGCGCTGTCGCTGCTGGTGGTGTTCCTCTGCCTGGCGGCCCTGTACGAAAGCTGGTCGATTCCGTTCTCGGTGATGCTGGTGGTGCCGTTGGGCGTGATCGGCGCGCTGCTGGCGACGTCCATGCGCGGCCTGTCCAACGACGTGTTCTTCCAGGTGGGCCTGTTGACGACCATCGGCCTGTCGGCGAAGAACGCCATCCTCATCGTGGAGTTCGCCAAGGAGCTGCACGAGCAGGGCAAGGGCATCGTCGAGGCGGCCATCGAGGCCTGCCGCATGCGTCTGCGGCCGATCGTGATGACCTCCCTGGCGTTCATCCTCGGTGTGGTTCCGCTGGCGATCTCCACCGGCGCCGGCTCGGGCAGCCAGCATGCGATCGGTACCGGCGTGATCGGCGGCATGGTCACTGCGACCGTCCTGGCGATCTTCTGGGTACCGCTGTTCTACGTGGCGGTCAGCACGCTGTTCAAGGACGAGGCGTCCAAGCAGCAGGCTGAGGCCGAAAAGGGGCAATGATATGAAAAGGTCCTTCCTTTCCCTGGCGGTAGCCGCTGTCGTTCTGTCCGGCTGCTCGCTGATTCCCGACTACCAGCGCCCCGAGGCGCCGGTAGCCGCGGCCTACCCGCAAGGGCAGGCCTACGGGCAGAACACCGGCGCGGCGGCCGTTCCGGCCGCCGACATCGGCTGGCGCGAGTTCTTCCGCGACCCGCAGTTGCAGCAACTGATCGGCGTGGCGCTGGAAAACAACCGCGACCTGCGGGTCGCCGCGTTGAACGTCGAGGCCTTCCGGGCGCAGTACCGCATCCAGCGGGCCGACCTGTTCCCGCGGATCGGCGTGGACGGTAGCGGCACCCGCCAGCGTTTGCCGGGCGACCTGTCGACCACCGGCAGTCCGGCGATTTCCAGCCAGTACGGGGTGACCCTGGGCACTACCGCCTGGGAACTCGATCTCTTCGGCCGCCTGCGCAGCCTGCGCGACCAGGCCCTGGAGCAGTACCTGGCGACCGAACAGGCGCAGCGCAGCGCGCAGACCACCCTGGTGGCCAGCGTGGCGACCGCCTACCTGACGCTGAAGGCCGACCAGGCGCAGTTGCAGCTGACCAAGGACACCCTGGGCACCTACCAGAAGAGTTTCGACCTGACCCAGCGCAGCTACGACGTCGGCGTCGCCTCCGCGCTCGACCTGCGCCAGGCGCAGACCGCCGTGGAAGGCGCCCGCGCGACCCTGGCGCAGTACACCCGCCTGGTAGCCCAGGACCAGAATGCGCTGGTCCTGCTGCTGGGTTCCGGGATCCCGGCGAACCTGCCGCAAGGCCTGGGCCTGGACCAGACCCTGCTGACCGAAGTGCCGGCGGGCCTGCCGTCGGACCTGCTGCAACGGCGCCCGGACATCCTCGAGGCCGAGCACCAGCTCATGGCCGCCAACGCCAGCATCGGCGCCGCGCGCGCGGCGTTCTTCCCGAGCATCAGCCTGACCGCCAACGCCGGCACCATGAGCCGCCAGCTGTCCGGCCTGTTCGACGCCGGTTCGGGCTCCTGGTTGTTCCAGCCGTCGATCAACCTGCCGATCTTCACCGCCGGCAGCCTGCGCGCCAGCCTGGACTACGCGAAGATCCAGAAGGACATCAACGTCGCGCAGTACGAGAAGGCGATCCAGACCGCCTTCCAGGAAGTCGCCGACGGCCTGGCCGCGCGCGGTACCTTCACCGAGCAGTTGCAGGCGCAGCGCGATCTGGTCAAGGCCAGCGACGAGTACTACCAGCTCGCCGACAAGCGCTACCGCACGGGGGTGGACAACTACCTGACCCTGCTCGACGCGCAACGCTCGCTGTTCACCGCGCAGCAGCAACTGATCACCGACCGCCTCAACCAGCTGACCAGCGAGGTCAACCTGTACAAGGCCCTCGGCGGCGGCTGGAACCAGCAGACCGTGACCCAGCAGCAGACCGCGAAGAAGGAAGATCCGCAGGCCTGATCGCCTTCCGCGCCATGCAAGAACGCCGACCCTAGGGTCGGCGTTTTTTTATCCTCGCGGAAGTCGGCGGGTCCGCGTCACGGACCCGCTCGGCCTTAGCGGTTGCGGGTCAGCAGTGCGGGGCGCTCGCCCTTGCGCCGCGGTTCCAGCTCGTCGAGCTGCTCGGCGGTGGGGAAGCGATCCATGCGCACCAGGTCGCGCTTGTTGATCACCACCGGCTGGCGGCTCGGCTGCTTGCCGGTGCCGTACTCGGACGGCTCGCGCAGCGGCGCGTCGCTCATCCGCGAGGCATTCTCGCGACCCTGGCCGCGCGGCTTGCTGGCGCGCGGTTTCTTCGCCTTGCCCTGGCCGGCACCCTGACCGCGAGCGCCGCCTTGAGCGGCGCCCTGGGTCTTGCCGCGAGCTTGGCCCTGGCCCTGGCCTTGGCCACGACCCTGCTGGCCGGTGCCGCCCTGGGGTTTCTGCTGGCCACCGCGGCGTCCGCGTCCCTTGTTTTCCTGGCCCTGGTAGGGGCTGACGTAGTCGGCGCGGTTGCCGAAATTGTCGAAGTCGTCGTCGAGGAACTCTTCCGGATCGCGATTACCGTCGACTTCCGGCGGCCGATTGGGCTTGGCCGGACGCGCTTCGCGGCTCTGCCGCGGCTGCTGCGCTTGGCCGGCCTCGCGGTTTTCCTTGTTCTTGCCACCGCGACGGCGGCGCTTGCCGGCCGGCTTCTCGGTACCGTCCTGGGCCGCAGCGACATTGCTGTCGGGGTTGCTCGCCTGGGCGTCTTTCGGCTTGCGCTCGCGGCTGCTGCGCCGTTCCTTGTCGCGGCGCGGCTGCTTCTGCGGCGCCTCGCGGGGCTCCGGCTGGGCCACCTCGGGCAGCACGGCCTCGGGGTCGAAACCCTGGGCATCGCCATCGGGAATACGCTGTCTGGTCATCTTCTCGATGGCCTTGAGCAGCTTCTCTTCGTCCGGCGCCACCAGCGAGATCGCCTCGCCGCTGCGTCCGGCGCGGCCGGTACGGCCGATGCGGTGGACGTAGTCTTCCTCGACGTTGGGCAACTCGTAGTTGACCACATGGGGCAACTGGTCGATATCCAGGCCGCGGGCGGCGATGTCGGTCGCCACCAGGATGCGCACGTCGTTGGCCTTGAAGTCGGCCAGCGCCTTGGTCCGCGCGTTCTGGCTCTTGTTGCCATGGATCGCGGCGGCCGGCAGGCCGTGCTTGGTCAGGTACTCGGCGAGACGGTTGGCGCCGTGCTTGGTACGGGTGAAGACCAGCACCTGTTCCCAGGCGCCGACGGTCACCAGGTGCGCCAGCAGGGCGCGCTTCTGCGGCGCCGGCAGGCGGAACACGCGTTGCTCGATGCGCTCGACCGTGGTGTTCGGCGGCGTTACCTCGATGCGTTCCGGGTTGTGCAGGAGCTTGTTGGCGAGGTCGACGATGTCTTTCGAGAAGGTAGCCGAGAACAGCAGGTTCTGGCGCTTGGGCGGCAGCTTGGCGAGAACCTTCTTCACATCGTGGATGAAGCCCATGTCGAGCATGCGGTCGGCTTCGTCGAGGACGAGGATTTCCACGTGGGACAGGTCGACCTTGTTCTGCCCGGCCAGGTCGAGCAGGCGGCCGGGGCAGGCGACGAGTACGTCGACGCCCTTGGCCAGGGCCTGGATCTGCGGGTTCATGCCAACCCCGCCGAAGATGCAGGTGCTGTTCAGCGGCAGGTCGCGGGCGTAGACCTTGAAGCTGTCATGCACCTGGGCGGCCAGCTCACGGGTCGGGGTCAGTACCAGCACGCGCGCCTGGCGCGGGCCGTGGCGGTGTTCGCGGTCGGGATGACCGGCGGGGAACAGGCGCTCCAGTACCGGCAGGGCGAAACCACCGGTCTTGCCGGTGCCGGTCTGTGCCGCAACCATCAGGTCGCGACCTTGCAACACGGCGGGAATCGCCCGCTGTTGCACGGGAGTGGGCTGGCTGTAGCCCGCAGCCTCCACAGCGCGGGCAAGCGCCTCGGAGAGTCCGAGGGAAGAAAAGGACATGCGGGTTTTCCTATATGGGCCGGGGCGAGGCCGGCTGCTGTGAAATCACCAAGTTCTGCGAACTCCTGTCTACCTTCGGGCCCTGTCGGCCAGGGCGGAAGGTCTGGCCGCGGCGCTGCGTATGCGCTCGGTGGCCGGTGTCGAACGGGTGCCCTCGCGGGCATGGCCGCGCACCTGGTCGGGGGCGCTGGCCGGTTCGCTCCCGGCCCTGGGTGGGGGGGCCGGGGGCAGCGTCAACGGAGGGCTGCGGTCAGAGCAGGTCACGCTGGCGCAAATGCTGGCGGATCTCGTTGGCCCGGGAGCCAAGGAGGTTGCGCAGCAAACTGTGATTCAGCCAATCCTCGATTTGTTCCGCAATCGGTTCCTGCGGATAGCGTTCGATGGCATTGGTCGCGGCTTTCTCCCACCAGACGGGGCCGCAGGCCCGGTCGAACTCGTTACTGTATTCGTGGCAACCGTAGAGCAGTTCGATACTGAACTGGCGCATCGGAGCCGGCAACGGCAGGGTTCCCAGCTTGTACAGCAGACGCTTGGCACGCGGTGGGCGTGGCAGTCGATCGGTCACCTTGAGGGTGTCGTCGAGGGCTGCAGCGCTGAGAAGGGAGGAACCGTGCTTGCACAACCAGGCCTGGATCTTCGCGCGGAACAGCTGTTTCCGGCTCCAGTAATGGTGGATCAGGTCGGTACAACCCACCAGCTCCAGCCGCTTGTGGGCGGCGACGGCCAGGACGAATTCCTCAAGAGTATAGGCACCGTTGGCAATTGGATAGAGTTCATCCATTAATTCCAACGAACGGTCGAGTATTTTCGCCTCTTCCCGAGGCAGGCCGATGACGCCGGAGTTGAGCTGGTGCATCTCGTCGTCGGCCCAGCCGCGCTCGAACAGGTAGGGCGAGAGGTCGCGGTAGAGCGGGAAGTTACGGTGTTCGCCATAGCGCGCGCCGATCGCGTTGCACAGCAGGCTGCCGGGCTGGATGCGGTCGAACAGGCGCAGGGGCGAACTGTGGAAGAAGGTATCGGTGTCGATCAGCAATGCCTGGTCGGCGTCTTCCAGGGCGTCGCGCAGGGCCACGTGCTTGGCGCGGAAGTGATAGCCGTGCGGTTGGCACCAGGCGACCAACTCCTCGGCCGTCACTTCGCGGACCTGCACCGGCAGGCCGGCGTAGGGACTGGGGTCGTCGGTATAGACCCTGACCGTCAGGCCATGCGCCGCCCCGTCGCGGAGGTGGGCGAAGGCGCTGGCGATGCTGAACAGGGCTTCCTGGTGGTAGGTCTGTCGCCCGTAGACCAGGTAGATCAGATGCTTGCGTGAGTTGGCCATGTCTGTCGTGGATCGCGTGAGAGGCATCCCTGCCGGTATACGCTGCCGGGCCGAACCGCGTGGGCGGTATCAGCGTGGCAGCTGGAGATTCTTCCAGATCGCCAGGCTCGGATCGGCCTGGTTCAAAGTATAGAAATGCAGTCCCGGTGCGCCGCCCTCCAGCAGGCGTTCGCACATCTCGCTGATGACCTGCTCGCCGAAGGCCTGGATGCTGCGGCTGTCGTCGCCGTAGGCTTCCAGTTGCTTGCGGATCCAGCGCGGCAGTTCGGCGCCGCAGGCGTCGGAGAAGCGCGCCAGCTTGGAGTAGTTGGTGATCGGCATGATGCCGGGGACCACCGGGATGTCCACGCCGAGCTTGGCGACCCGCTCGACGAAGTAGAAATAGGCATCGGCGTTGAAGAAGTACTGGGTGATGGCGCTGCTGGCGCCGGCCTTCACCTTGCGCACGAAGTTCGCCAGGTCATCCTCGAAGCTGCGCGCCTGGGGGTGGACTTCCGGATAGGCGGCGACCTCGATGTGGAAGTGGTCGCCGGTCTCGGTGCGGATGAAGTCCACCAGTTCGTTGGCGTAGCGCAGTTCGCCGCTGGCCATGCCCATGCCCGACGGCAGGTCGCCGCGCAGGGCGACGATGCGGCGGATGCCGGCCTCGCGGTAGCGGCCGAGCAGTTCGCGCAACTCGGCTTTCGAGTCGCCGACACAGGACAGGTGGGGCGCGGTCGGCACCTTCACCTCGCCGTCCAGTTGCAGCACGGTACTCAACGTGCGGTCGCGGGTGGATCCGCCGGCGCCGTAGGTGCAGGAGAAGAAGTCGGGCTTGTAGCCCGCCAGGTTGCGGGCGGTGGCCAACAGCTTTTCATGGCCGGCCTCGGTCTTCGCCGGGAAGAACTCGAAGCTGAAACGGCGTTCGCTCTGACTCATGATCGGTTCCTTGGACGCGACCACGGCCGCGCCTCTTCTTGTTGATTCCGACTAGCGCCGGGTACTTCAGTAGTACTGGCGGTAGTGCTCGATTTTTTCCCGCAGGCGTCGGGCCGTCGCGGCGTGGGCATGGCCGAGGCGAGCGAGGATCAGCTGCGACTCCTGGTGGTAGTTCGCGATCTTGTCCTGGTTCCAGGTCTGCGGCGGTGGCTGCAGGTTGGTGATGCGGTCGCACAGCTTGACCAGGGCGTACTGCGCCGGGCCCTCGGCAAGCGCCTGGAGATAGTCGTCGAGGGAACGCTTGGGGCTGTCGCCCACGCGCTTGCTCAGGGCCTGCACGCCGGCACAGACGAACTCGCCGAACTGTTGCCGCAGCTCCTCGGGTGAGGTCGCCGTGTCTTCCAGGGTGTCGTGCAGGACCGCGATCTGCAGGGTTTCCCCGAGCCGTTCGATGGCACCGTCGCGATCGGCGGCCAGCAGCTCGTTGGCGACCATGCCCAGGTGCACCAGATAAGGCAGCGGCGAGCCGCTGAGGGTCTGGTTGCGGTGGGCGCGGGCGGCGAACAGCCAGGCCTGGTTGTAGCGATCGGCGAGGTGCGTGGACATCGTGGGAGCGCTCATGCGAACGGGGCAGGCGCATGGCGCCTGCCCCGTGGTCCGCTTAGTAGCGATAGGTGTCCGGCTTGAACGGGCCTTCCACGCTCACGCCGATGTACTCGGCCTGTTTCGGGGTCAGTTGGGTGACCACGCCGCCGAAGCCCTTGACCATCTCCAGGGCCACTTCCTCGTCGAGCTTCTTCGGCAGCACTTCGACGCTCAGGCGCTTGGCCTTCTCGGCGGCCGGCAGGTCGGCGTACTTCTGCTCGAACAGGTGGATCTGCGCCAGCACCTGGTTGGCGAAGGAACCGTCCATGATCCGGCTCGGATGGCCGGTGGCGTTGCCCAGGTTGACCAGGCGGCCTTCGGCGAGAAGGATCAGGTAGTCGTCGTTGTGCGCGTCGAAACCGTCCTTGCCGGTGCGGTGGATCTTGTGCACCTGCGGCTTGACCTCTTCCCAGGCCCAGTTCTTGCGCATGAAGGCGGTGTCGATCTCGTTGTCGAAGTGGCCGATGTTGCAGACCACCGCGCGTTTCTTCAGCGCCTTGAGCATGTTGGCGTCGCAGACGTTGACGTTGCCGGTGGTGGTGACGATCAGGTCGATCTTGCCCAGCAGCGCGGCGTCGATGCTGGCCTCGGTGCCGTCGTTGATGCCGTTCTTGTACGGCGAGACGACTTCGAAGCCGTCCATGCAGGCCTGCATGGCGCAGATCGGGTCGACTTCCGCGACCTTGACGATCATGCCTTCCTGGCGCAGCGACTGCGAGGAGCCCTTGCCCACGTCGCCGTAGCCGATCACCAGGGCCTGCTTGCCCGACAGCAGGTGGTCGGTGCCGCGCTTGATGGCGTCGTTGAGGCTATGGCGGCAGCCGTACTTGTTGTCGTTCTTGCTCTTGGTCACCGAGTCGTTGACGTTGATCGCCGGGACTTTCAGGGTGCCGTTCTTGAGCATGTCGAGCAGGCGGTGGACCCCGGTGGTGGTCTCTTCGGTGATGCCGTGGATGCGCTCGAGCATCTGCGGGTATTTCTTGTGCAGGATCTCGGTCAGGTCACCGCCGTCGTCCAGCACCATGTTGGCGTCCCACGGCTGGCCGTCCTTGAGGATGGTCTGCTCGATGCACCATTCGTACTCTTCCTCGGTCTCGCCCTTCCAGGCGAACACCGGGATGCCGGCTGCGGCGATGGCGGCGGCGGCCTGGTCCTGGGTGGAGAAGATGTTGCAGCTCGACCAGCGGACTTCGGCGCCCAGCGCGACCAGGGTCTCGATCAGCACGCCGGTCTGGATGGTCATGTGGATGCAACCGAGGATCTTCGCGCCTTTCAGCGGCTGCTGGCCGGCATACTTGCGGCGCAGGCCCATCAGTGCGGGCATTTCCGATTCGGCGATGATCAGCTCGCGGCGGCCCCAGGCGGCCAGGGTGATGTCGGCGACCTTGTAGTCGGTGAAACCGGCGGGCGTCATGACAGCGCTCATGCGTAACTCTCCATTCGTTGTCTGCGAATGGGCGCCGTTGGTGCGTTGACAGACCGGCGAGGCCGGCCTGAGAGCGCGCTCCGTTCGAGCCTGACAGGCCTAGGCCTGCTGCAGCGCCCCTCGAACGGAAGGCGGGAGCGACCCGAAGGGCCGCCTGAGCGGGCGATTATAGCGGCGCCACATGAAACTCCCAAGTCACCCCTGATACGCCGCTCGTCGCCGTGCGTCGCGCCCTCGGGCTGCGGCGATGCACCGCAGCGCAGAAGCGCGGGGAATTTGCGTGTCAGGATGCTAGAGTGCGCGGTCATGAGAATCGCTCCCATCTCCCGCTCACCGCTGCTGCAGTGGCTGAGCTTCGCCCTCTGTGCCTGCGTGCTGGTCAACGCGCTGGCTTGCGGCGTCCTGCACCTGCAGGCGCTGGGAGTGGGCAGCGACAAAGGGCAGAAGGCCAGCGTCGGGCTGTTCTGCGTCGCCGGTGCCAGCCAATGGCTATCCCTGGATCCCGACGACGGGTCCGCCGGCGATCCGGTACCGGTCAATCCCCAGTTGCCGGTGAGCTGCCCGATGTGCAGCGCCCTGGTGCTGTTCGTCGCGCTCGGGGTGATCTGGTCCTGGCGCTTGCAACGGCGACGCCAGGCGCGTTTCCGCCCGCCCGCCACGCGCGAGCCGGTGCCGCCCCGGTACGTCTGGCCGCCGGCCAACCCGCGCGCTTCCCCCGCCTGATCCTGAACGCCCGCCGCGCCGGGCATTTGCATCCGTCGCCCGTCCTGCCTCGTCCGCGCAGCGCTCGCCGCTGTCCATCCGGGCGAGGCGGGCGTGCCCACCATGCCTTGCTTCAGGATCGCTCGATGAAAAAGCACTCCACGGCCCGCCGCGTCCTCGCGCTGGGTCTCAACCTCACCCTGGCCGGCGTTCCGGCCTTGCTCTGGGCCGATGAGGAACCCACCGAACTGCCCGCCCTCACCGTCAGCGCCGGCGCCGCCGGGGAAACCCCGCCGGCCCTCGATCTCGACGACAGCGCCGGTGGCGGCTCGCGCCTGGGCCTGAGCCTGCGCGAGACTCCCGGCTCGGTAAGCGTGGCCAACCGTGCCAGCTTCGAGCGGCGCGGCCTGCGCAGCACCCAGGACATCGCCAACAGCCTGCCCGGCGTGAACGCCTCGGCGCCGCCCGGCTTCGGCGGCTTCGTCACCTACCGCGGCTTCAGCTCGAACCAGGTCAACCAGTTGTTCAACGGCATTCCGGTGCAATACAGCAGCGCCATGCGTCCGCTGGACGACTGGATCATCGACCGCGTCGAGCTGGTCGGCGGTCCGTCCTCCTTCCTCAACGGCGCCGGTGCCGTCGGCGGCTCGCTGGACTACATCAGCAAGCTCGCCGACCGCTACGGCGATTTCATGGAAGGCCGGGTGCGCTACGGCAGCTACGACGATTCGGAAGTCGCCTTCGGCTTCAACCAGGCCCTGGGCATCGGCCCTGAGCCGAAGCACTTCGTGCGCCTGGACGTCAGCCGCAGCGGCGGCAACGGCTACGTCGACCGCAATTCGCGCGAATCGTGGAACGTCGCTTTCTCCCTGCTCAGCGACCTGACCCCGGACCTTTCCCACACCCTGGCCCTGGAGTACCAGGACGAGCAGGAAGACAGCCCCTACTGGGGCACGCCGGTGCTCAATCCCTACGCCGGCGAGCTGAAGATCGACAAGAGCCGTCGCCACGAGAACTACAACGTCGCCGATGGCCGCTACGAACAGCGCGTGCGCTGGCTGCGCTCGATCCTCGAATACCGGGTCAGCGACAGCACGCGCTGGCGCAACACCTTCTACCACTACGACGCCGAGCGCGATTACCGCAACCTCGAGACCTACCGCTACAACGCCGACAACAGCGGGGTGGTGCGCTCCAACGCATTCCTCCAGCGCCACGACCAGCAGCTCAACGGCAACCGCTTCGAGCTACAGCACAGCCAGCCGCTGTTCGGACTGGCCAGCGACTGGGCGCTGGGCTTCGACTACAGCATCAACAAGCAGACGCGCTTCCCGAGTACCGCCTCCGGGCCGTTCGGTACGGTCGATCCGGCCAGTTTCGAGCCGGGCCACTTCTACGACCTGCCGGGCATGCGTCCCGGCCACCGGAAGGACCGCAGCAACGAGGTGCGCACCAGCGCGTTGTTCGCCGAGAACCGCCTGGGCCTGACCGACGAGCTGTCGCTGGTCACCGGGCTGCGCTACGACCACCTCGACCTCGACGTGCGCAACCATCGGGTACCCGACAAGGACAATCCCGCACACTTCGAACGGCGCTGGGACGTGCTCACCGGGCGCGCCGGGCTGGTCTACCAGTTCACCCCGCACGCCAACGTCTACCTGCAATACAGTACCGCCGCCGACCCGCCGGGCGGGGTGCTGACCAGCGCCAGATTCGACCAGGTCCGCGACTACGACCTGTCCACCGGCGACCAGTGGGAGCTGGGCAGCAAGTTCGATTTCCTCGACGGTCGCGGCAGCGCCACCCTGGCCGCCTACCGCATCGTCCGCCGGGACTTCTCGGTGGCCGACCCGAACAACCCCAACCTCAGCGTGCCGGTGGGCCAGCAGACCTCCAGGGGCATCGAGGCCGCCGCCTCCCTGCGGATCACCCCGAAGCTGCTGGCCGAGGGCAATTTCGCCTGGGTCGACGCGCAGTACGACGAGTTCACCGAGAACGTCGGCGGCGTCGCCGTCTCGCGCAAGGGCAAGACGCCGCCGAACGTGCCGGAGCGGGTCGGCAACCTGTGGCTGACCTACGACTTCGACCCGGCCTGGCAGGGCGGGGTGGACGCGCGCTACGTATCCTCGGTGTACGCCAACAACGCCAACACCTGGCACGCGTCGTCCTATACGGTCTACGGGACTTTCCTCAGCTACCGGCTGGACGAGCGCACGCGGATCACCGGGCGCGTGCGCAACCTCACCGACGAGGTCTACGCGCGCTTCGTGCAGAGCACGCCGCTGTACTACGTCGGCGACCCGCGCACCTTCGAGCTGAGCGTGCAGACGCGCTTCTGAGGAGTCGTCGATGAAACGCTACCTGTACCTGTGGCACCGCTGGCTGGGCATCGGCTGCTGCCTGCTGATGGTGCTCTGGTTCGTCTCCGGCATGGTCATGCTGTATGTCGGCTATCCCAAGCTGACTCCGCTGGAACGCCTGGCCCACCTGCCCGAGCTGGACGGCTGCGAGGCCTGCGTACCGCTGCGGACGGCCCTCGCCGGCGGCGACGGAAAGACCCCGCGGAGCATCCGGCTGGCCAGCGTAGGAGGCCTGCCGACCTACCTGCTGGACGATGCCGACGGACGCACGCGTGCGCTGGCGGCGCGCGACGGCCGACCGCTGGCGGTGGACGCGGACAGGGTGCTGGCTTCGGCCCGTGCTTTCAGCGGCGAAGTACCGATGCAGTTGCAAGGGCGGATCGAGGAAGACGCCTGGACCCATACCCGCAACCTCGATCCGCACCGGCCGCTATGGCGGGTGCAGACCGCGGACGAGCAGGGCCGGCTGCTCTACCTGTCCTCGCAGACCGGCGAGGTGGTACGCGACGCCAGCCGCCGGGAGCGTGCCTGGAACTGGCTCGGCGCCTGGCTGCACTGGCTCTATCCGCTGCGCGGCGGCTGGTTCGACGGGCAGTGGGCGAACCTGGTGATCGGCCTGTCGCTGCTGGCGACCCTGGCGACCGTCCTCGGCATCCTCGTCGGCCTGCTCCGCTGGCGCTTCCGCAAGCCCTACCGCAGCGGCTCGCGCTCGCCCTATGCGGGCGGTTTCCAGCGCTGGCACCACCTCGCCGGCCTGCTCTTCGGCGCGCTGGTGCTGAGCTGGATCTTCAGCGGGCTGATGTCGATGAATCCGTGGAACCTGTTCGGCCGCGGTACGCCGCTCGACCTCGCGGCCTACCAGGGCGGTAGCTGGGACCGGGCGCTGCCCGCCGGACTGGAGGCGGACGCTGTCCTGCGGCGCTTGCGTGCCGCCGGGTTGCGGGTGCGCGAGCTGGAGTGGCGGGCGCTCGACGGCGAGCCCTATGCGCTCGGGCGCAGCGCCAGCGGCAACAGCCTGCTGCTGACGGCGGATGGCGAAATCCTCCGCGAGCTACCCGCGGATCGCCTACTGGCGGCGGCTCGCGCGCTGCTGCCGGGCGTGCCGATGCAGGCCGAACGATTGGAACGCTACGACTTCTATTACTACCCGCGCGAAGAACACAGCATGATGGGCTACCTGGAACGGCGCCTGCCGGTCTGGCGCCTGCGTTTCGACGATCCCCGGCATACCTGGGTGCACCTGGATCCCTACAGCGGCGCGGTGGTTGGCGTGCTCGACGACGGTCGGCGCGGCAGCCGCTGGCTGTTTTCCCTGTTGCATAGCTGGGACTGGCTGCCGCTGCTGACCCGGCGTCCGCTGTGGGACCTGTGGATGCTCGGTTTCAGCCTCGGCGGCCTGGTGGTCTGCGCCAGCGGCTGCTGGATCGGCTGGCGTCGCCTGCGCGGCCGCCGTCCGAAGCGTCGCTGAGAGGGGCTACCTGGCAAGACTGGGCGTCGCCGCACGCCCGGATTTGCTGGTAGCCTTGGTTGAATTCGCAGTAATGGATCGCACATGGGCACACACAAGATCGAGATCCGCCGCCGCAACGTCGAGAAGATTCTCCTGGCCGCCGAAAAAGTCTTCGCCGAAAAAGGCTACGCCGGCACCTCCATGGGCAACATCGCCGAAGAAGCCGAACTGCCGCGCTCCAACCTGCACTACTACTTCAGCACCAAGGACGAGCTGTACCGCGACGTCCTCCTCGGCCTGCTCGAGGTCTGGAAGCAGGACGCCCTCTGCTTCGAGATGTTCGATGACCCAAGGGTGGTATTGACCAGCTATATCCGCGCGAAGATGAACCACTCGCGTACCCGCCCGCATGGCTCCAAGGTCTGGGCCAACGAAATCATGCATGGCGCGCCGCTGCTCGGCGCCACCCTCGACGACAGCCTCTACGAATGGGCCAAGATGAAGGAGGCGAAGATCCGCCAGTGGGTCGAGGAAAAGCGCATCCTGTCGATCGAACCGAGCAGCCTGCTCTACATGATCTGGGCCTCCACCCAGCACTACGCCGACTTCGGCTACCAGGTCGAGGTGCTCAACGGCCACCAGCCGCTCAGCGACATGCAGTTCGAAAGGGCGGTACAGACGGTGACCAGCGTGGTCCTGCGCGGAATCGGATTGGAGCCCTGAGCAGCGGAGCCTTCGCTAGAAGGCTCTGGCGAAGGCTCAGCTGGCGCGGGTGAAGTCCACCGCTTCAGCCTGTTCGAGGAACACCGTGGTCTGCGCCGGGACCGTCTCGGCGAGCAGCCGTCCGCCGCGGATCGAGTAGCGCACCGGGACCTGCCGGCGCACCGCGTCGAAGCCGTCGCGGGCCGGCAGCACCAGCAGGTTGGCCGGATGGCCGACCTCGATGCCGTATTCCCGCAGGCCGAGGGTGCGGGCGCTGTTGCGGGTGATCAGGTCGAGGCCGCCGTCGATCTCGTCGTAGCCCATCATCTGCGTCACGTGCAGGCCCATGTGCAGCACCTGCAGCATGTTCGCGGTGCCCAGCGGGTACCAGGGGTCGAACACGTCGTCGTGGCCGAAGCAGGTGTTGATCCCGGCGCCGAGCAGTTCCTTGACCCGGGTGATGCCGCGGCGCTTCGGGTAGTCGTCGAAGCGACCCTGCAGGTGGATGTTCACCAGCGGGTTGGCGACGAAGTTGATTCCCGACAGTTTCAGCAGGCGGAACAGCCGCGAGGTGTAGGCGCCGTTGTAGGAGTGCATCGCCGTGGTGTGGCTGGCGGTGACCCGTGCGCCGAGGCCGTCGCGATGGGCGAGCATGGCCAGGGTCTCGAGGAAGCGCGACTGCTCGTCGTCGATCTCGTCGCAATGCACGTCCACCGGCAGGTCGTAGCGCTTGGCCAGGTCGATGGCCTTGTGCAGCGACTCGACGCCCAGCTCGCGGGTGAATTCGAAATGCGGGATCGCCCCCACCACGTCGGCGCCCAGGCGCAGCGACTCCTCCAGCAGTTCCAGGCCGTTGGGGTAGGAGAGAATGCCCTCCTGAGGGAAGGCGACGATCTGCAGGTCGACCCAGGGCGCCACTTCGCCGCGCACCTCGAGCATGGCCTTGAGCGCGGTGAGGGTCGGGTCGGAGACGTCGACGTGGCTGCGCACGTGCTGCACGCCGTTGGCGATCTGCCATTTCAGGGTCTGCCAGGCGCGCTGCTTGACGTCCTCGTGGCTGAGCAGGGCCTTGCGCTGGGCCCAGCGCTCGATGCCTTCAAACAGCGTGCCGGAGCGGTTCCACTCCGGCTGGCCGGCGGTCTGGGTGGTGTCGAGGTGGATGTGCGGCTCGATGAACGGCGGCACGGCAAGACCGCCGGCGCCGTCCAGGCGCTCGCCGGCGTCGTCGGCGGCCTGTTCCATCGGCACCAGGGCGGCGATACGGCCATCGGCGACGCGCAGTTGCCAGAGACCTTCGCGGCCGCGCAGGCGCAGGTTGTCAATCAGCATGGAGGACCTCTTCTGGTTTGTTCGGGCTGCGGCTCAGCAGGGGATTGAGCAGCAGGTAGGCGATGGCGGCGCCGAGCACCGCGTTGACCGGCACTATCCCCGGCAGCCAGTGGCCGGCGGCGGTGCCGCAGGCGACGGCGAGGATCGCCGCCCAGTTGATCGCCTGGATGTCCGCGCAGGGGTGCTGGCGGTAGCGCCGGCGGCGACTCAGGTAGTCGGCGATGATCACCCCGCCGATGGGCGGGATGGCGGCGGAGAGGAAGGTCAGCCAGCCGACGAAGTGGTTGTACAGCCAGAGCGCGGCGAGGGTGCCAAGGGCGCCGTTGAGCATCGCCAGGAAGCGGCTGGAGAGGCCGGTGATGTTGGCGAAGCCGAGGCCGGAGGCATACAGCGCGTTGTCGTTGGTGGTCCAGATGTTCAGGCCGAGGACCAGGATCGCCGGGATCAGCAGGCCCTGGGCGATCATCACGTCGGAGATGTCCGACTTGCCCACCGCCGCCGCGCCGGCCGCGCCGAAGATGAACATCAGCGAGTTGCCGAGGAAGAACGCCACCAGGCACACCACCACGGCGGTACGCGCGCTGCGGCCGAAGCGGACGAAGTCGGCGGTGAGGGTGCCGGCGCTGACGAACGAGCCGACCACCAGGGCGATCGCGGTCGAGAGGCTCAGCGGCGCGCTCGGCGTCACCTGCTGCAGCGCCGCCAGTCCGCCGGCGTCGCGCACCGCGAGCCATACCGAGTAGCTGCCGAGAACGACGATCGCCGGGACCGCGATGGCCGACAGCAGGGTCAGACCGGCGATGCCGAAGAACACCGTGAGGGTCATAAGCGCTCCGGAAACCAGGATCAGCAGGTTGACGTCGAGGCCGGTGGCCTTGGCCGCCGGGATGGCGAACATCGCTACGCCGACGCCGAACCAGCCGACCTGGGTGCCGCCGAGCAACGCCGAGGGCAGCCAGGAGCCCTTGCTGCCGAACGAGTAATGCGCCAGCAGGTGGGTGGAAAGGCCGGTGCGCGCGCCGATGAAGCCGAGGATCGCGGTGTACAGGCCGAGCATCAGGTTGCCCAGCAGCACGGCGAGGAAGAAGTCGTCGTAGCTCAGGCCGGTGCCGAGGGTGCCGCCGGTCCACATGCTGGCGGAAAAGAAGGTCAGGCCGAGCATCACCACGCTCAGGGCCAGCGCGCTCTTGCGCGCTGCCAGCGGGACCGGTTGCTGGCTGTAGTTGCTGTCTGCGGACATGCGCGAGTCTCCGTGGGGCGCCGGCCGTCCGGGAGCGTCGGCCGGGCCGCGGCGAATGGTAGTCGAAGGCGGGTCGATCCGACAGACGCCGTTGCGCGTCGTCGGACCGCAGCGGCACGCAGGAAGCGTGCCGGCGCGCGGCAGGGCGGCGTCCGCCGGGGATGCGGGCGCCGCCCTGCGTTCAGGAGGCTTCGCGGTAGGGGTTGCGCGGATCCTGGGTCCAGTTGAGATAGGGCTTGCCGGTGTCCTGCGGCACCATTTCGATGCAGTTCTCCACCGGACAGGTGATCTGGCACAGGTTGCAGCCCACGCACTCGGCGTCGATCACTTCGTAGCGGTGCGTACCGTCGGCCCGGGGCAGGCTGGCGATGGCCTGGTGCGAGGTGTCCTCGCAGGCGATATGGCAGCGGCCGCAACCGATGCAGGCGTCCTGGTCGATGCGGGCGATCACCTGGTAGTTGATGTCCAGGTACTTCCAGTCGGTGGTATTGCCCACCGCGCCGCCGCTGAAATCGGACAGCCGCTGGTAGCCATGGCTGTCCATCCAGCGCGCGAGACCGTCCTGCATGTCCTCGACGATACGGAAGCCGTGCAGCATCGCCGCCGTGCATACCTGCACCGCGCCGCAGCCGAGCGCGACGAATTCCGCTGCGTCGCGCCAACTGCCGATACCGCCGATGCCACAGATCGGCAGGCCGCGGGTCTGCGGGTCGCGGGCGATCTCGGCGACCATGTTCAGGGCGATCGGCTTCACCGCCGAGCCGCAGTAGCCGCCGTGGGTGCTCTGGGTGCCGACCACGGGCAGGGCGACCATGCGCTCCAGGTCGACGCTGGTGATCGAGTTGATGGTGTTGATCAGCGACACCGCGTCGGCGCCGCCACGATGGGCGGCGCGCGCCGACTGGCGGATGTCGGTGATGTTGGGGGTGAGCTTGACGATCACCGGCAGCGAGCAGTGGGTCTTGCACCAGCGGGTGACCATCTCCACGTACTCCGGTACCTGGCCCACCGCCGCGCCCATGCCGCGCTCGGGCATGCCGTGGGGGCAACCGAAGTTCAGCTCGATACCGTCGGCGCCGGTGGCTTCCACCAGCGGCAGGATGTATTTCCACGACTCCTCGACGCAGGGCACCATCAGCGACACGATCAGCGCGCGGTCTGGCCAGTCCTTCTTCACCTGGGCGATCTCGCGCAGGTTGATCTCCAGCGAGCGGTCGGTGATCAGCTCGATGTTGTTGATCCCCTGCACCTGGCGGTTCGGTCCGAAGTGCGCGGAATAACGCGACGACACGTTGACCGCCGCGGGGTCTTCGCCGAGGGTCTTCCAGACCACCCCGCCCCAGCCCGCCTGGTAGGCGCGGACCACGTTGTAGGCCTTGTCGGTGGGCGGCGCGGAGGCCAGCCAGAAGGGGTTGGGCGACTTGATGCCGGCGAATTCGATAGACAGGTCGGCCATCACGCAGCCTCCACGTTGAGCATGAGTTGGGCGTGGATCGCTTCCGCCGCCAGTTTGCCGTGCTGCACCGCCTGCACGGTGAGGTCCTCGCCGAGCGCCACGCAGTCGCCGCCGGCGTAGATGCCGGGGATGCTGGTGCGCATCTGTCCGTCGACCTGGATGCGCTCGCCGTCGCGCCGCAGTTGCGCTGCCAGCGGATCGCCCAGGCTGGCGCCTTCGAAGGCCTGGCCGATGGCCTTGAAGATGGCGTCGGCGGCCAGTTCGAAGTGCTCGCCGGTGTCGCCCAGGCGACCGTTCTCCAGGCGCGTGCGGGCGAAGCGCATGCCGCGCACCCGGCCGTGCTCGTCAAGCAGTACCCGTTCCGGTCGGGCCCAGGTCAGCAGGCGCACCTGGCTGGCCTTGGCGATCTCCTGCTCGTGGCCGGTGGCGCCCATTTCCTCGAAGCCACGGCGGTAGACTAGGTTGACGTCGCGGGCGCCGAGCCGGCTCATCTGCACCGCCATGTCGATGGCGGTGTTGCCGGCGCCGATGACGATGCAACGGTCGGCGACGGGCAGGTCGAGCAGGTCGTCGCTCTGCCGCAGCTCGCGGATGTAGTCGGTGGCGGCGAGCAGGCCGGGGGCGTCCTCGTCTTCCAGGCCGAGGCGCTTGCTGGCGGCCAGGCCGATGCCGAGGAACACCGCGTCGTACTCGTCGTGCAGGGCGCCGAGCGCCAGGTTGTCGCCGAGACGCTGGCCGTGGCGCAGTTCGATACCGCCGATCTGCAGGAGGAATTCCACTTCGCGCCGGGCGAAGTCGTCCACCAGCTTGTAGCGGGCGATGCCGTACTCGTTGAGGCCGCCGGCCTTGGCGCGGGCCTCGAAGAGCACCACGTCGTGGCCGTGCATGGCCAGGCGGTGGGCGCAGGACAGCCCGGCCGGCCCGGCGCCGACCACGGCGATGCGCTTGCCGGTGGCCGGCGAGCGCTTGAACGGATGTTCGCCGAAGCCGGCGTGGTCGAGGGCGTAGCGTTGCAACTGGCCGATCAGCACCGGTGCGCATTCCTGGGCGTTGTTGCGTACGCAGGCCCGCTGGCAGAGGATTTCCGTGGGGCAGACGCGGGCGCAGCTGCCGCCGAGGATGTTCGCCGAGAGGATCTTCTGCGCCGCGCCCTGGACATTCTCCTGGGCGATGCTGCGGATGAACCCGGGGATGTCGATCTCGGTCGGGCAGGCGTTGACGCAGGGCGCGTCGTAGCAGTACAGGCAGCGGGCGCTTTCCAGGGCGGCCTGGCGGGCGTTGAGCGGCGGCGCGAGGTCGGCGAAGCGCTCGGCGAGCGTGTCCGCGCCGGCGTCCGGACGGGGGAGGTGGTTCAGGGAATCGATCACGGTTGTAGCCTCTCTTCTGGTTTCTTCTCGGGGCAGTCAACGGCAATACGGCACCGTCCGGCCTCTACGGGCCGGTCCGGTATTGCGGGAAGGATCAGCGCTCGACGGCGACCGGGCGCTGGCGTTCGGCGCGGCGGCCGAGCACTTCGTACACCGACGGGTAGGCCGGGCGCTCCACGTAGCGTCCGGCGCCGGGTTCGGCGCGCAGGTCGCCTGCGGCCCAGAGCAGCTTGCCCTGGCTGATGGTGTGGCTGGGAATGCCGCGCACGGTGCGACCTTCGAAGATGTTGAAATCGACCCGCTGGTGATGGGTGGCGGCCGAGAGGGTGCGGCTGCCCTGCGGGTCCCAGAGCACCAGGTCGGCATCCGCGCCGACGCGGATCGCGCCCTTGCGCGGGAACAGGTTGAAGATCTTCGCGGTGTTGGTGGAGGTCAGCGCGACGAACTCGTGCAGCGACAGGCGCCCGCTGTTGACCCCGGCGTCCCACAGCAGCGCCATGCGGTCCTCGATGCCGGCCGTGCCATTGGGAATCTTGCTGAAGTCGTCGCGGCCCATGGCCTTCTGCTCGGCGCAGAAGCAGCAGTGGTCGGTGGCGGTGGTATGCAGGTTGCCGGACTGCAGGCCGCGCCACAGCGCTTCCTGGTGTTCGACGGGACGGAACGGCGGGCTCATCACGTAGCCGGCCGCGGTGGCCCAGTCCGGGTGGCGGTAGACGCTGTCGTCGAGCAGCAGGT
Source organism: Pseudomonas sp. TZ252 (assembly GCF_056110345.1). NCBI lineage: Bacteria > Pseudomonadati > Pseudomonadota > Gammaproteobacteria > Pseudomonadales > Pseudomonadaceae > Pseudomonas > Pseudomonas sp. TZ252. Next base: position 2,979,494 of record NZ_CM148566.1, read on the forward strand.
GCCCGGCCAGCACCTCGCCGTAGACCGGCTGGCCCTTGGCGCGGGCATAGGCGATCTCGTCCAGCGCCTCGCGGCTGGAAATATGCACCAGGTACAGCGGCGTACCCAGCGTCTCGGCGATGCGGATGGCGCGGCTGGCGGCCTCGCCCTCGACTTGCGGCGGACGCGACAGCGGATGCGCCTCGGGGCCGGTGAGGCCCTGGGCGAGGAGTTTCTGCTGCAGGTGGAAGACCAGTTCGCCGTTCTCCGCGTGCACCGTCGGCACCGCGCCCAGCTCCAGGCAGCGCTCGAAGCTGGCCACCAGGGTATCGTCGGCGGCCATGATGGCGTTCTTGTAGGCCATGAAGTGCTTGAAGCTGTTCACCCCGTGCTGTGCCACCAGCTCGCCCATTTCCCGGGCGACCTCGTCGCTCCACCAGGTGATGGCGACGTGGAAGCCGTAGTCCGCAGCGGATTTCTGCGCCCAGCCGCGCCAGGTGTGGAAGGCCTCCAGCAGCGACTGTCGCGGGTTGGGGATGACGAAGTCGATGATCGAGGTGGTCCCTCCGGCCAGCCCGGCCGCGGTGCCGCTGAAGAAGTCCTCGCTGGCCACCGTGCCCATGAAGGGCAACTGCATGTGGGTATGGGGGTCGATGCCGCCCGGCATCAGGTACTGGCCACCGCCGTCGAGGACGTCGCAGCCGGAGGGGGTTTCGAGGTTCTCGCCGATGGCCTGGATGAGGCCGTTGGCACAGAGCACGTCGGCTCGATAACTCTCTTCGTGAGTAACCACGGTGGCGCCACGGATCAACAGGGACATGCCGTCTTTCCTCGCAGGCTGACCGGTCGTTGCCGGTTCTTGAAATTGTTTTTTCGCCATGCGCCGAGGACTTTTGTAATCCTGTCAGCGCTGACAGGATTCGAATCTAGATGCTGATCATCGATTGAGCAAGATTATTTTCAAATGGTTGTTTGAGTTTGTAACTTATTGATTTTAAATAATTAAAAATAAATATCACCAAAATGGTGAGGGTTCTCACCATTTTGACGCGCTTGACAAGAATTCAAAAAGGTCGAGATTTCCCATGCAAAATCAGCCGCTTGAAAGCCGTGTTCGAACGGTTGTGGGGAGATGAAAAAAGTTCGCCTGCACTCCTTTGGTTCCTGACCGGGGCGACAGGCTCGCGCATTTCCCCCGGTGACACGCCGGACTGCCCGTCGGCGTGTCACCGACGTTGTCGATGAAGTGTTTCAGATCAGTCGGTTACCTCCAGTAGACCGGCCTGCCCAGTGACGTCGCGGGGTTTTCGGCACGCTTATTGAGTGCCGCCCGCCACGGCATTGTCCGGACCGGAGGTGCAGTACTGGTGGTGCGGTACTCCGGCCATCGCATTAGCCCGATGAGCGAATAACTAAAAGAATTCTGGAGAGGCCCATGCAACAGAGCAGATCGGAAGTGACCGAGCGCGACGGCTTGGTCGAGCTGTCCGCCGGCAGCGACGTACTCGACAGCCCCCGCTACAACCACGACATCGCCCCGACCCGGGTGGAACAGCGTACCTGGAACAGGTGGCACATCACCGCGCTGTGGATCGGCATGTCCATCTGCGTGCCCACCTACACCCTCGGCGGCGTCCTCACCGCCTACTTCGGCCTCAGCGTCGGCGAAGCGCTGCTGGCGATCCTGCTGGCCAACCTGGTGGTGCTGATCCCGCTGACCCTCAATGCCTTCGCCGGCACCCGCTACGGCATTCCCTTCCCGGTGCTGCTGCGCGCTTCGTTCGGCATCATCGGCTCCAACGTGCCATGCCTGATCCGCGCCGTGGTCGCGTGCGGCTGGTTCGGCATCCAGACGCTGTTCGGCGGGCTGGCGATCCATCTCTTCCTCGGTTCGATCTTTCCCGCCTGGAAAGCCCTCGGCGGTACCGGCGAGGTGATCGGTTTCCTCCTGTTCTGGGGGCTGAACCTGTGGGTGGTGCTGCGCGGCGCGGAGTCGATCAAATGGCTGGAGACACTCTCGGCACCGCTGCTGGTGCTGGTCGGCCTCGGCCTGCTGGTGTGGGCGCTGCCGCACATATCGGTCAGCGAACTGCTGGCGCAGCCGCCGAAGCGCCCGGAAGGCGCCAGCGTCACTGGCTACTTCATGGCCGGGCTGACGGCGATGGTCGGCTTCTGGGCCACGCTGTCGCTGAACATCCCCGACTTCAGCCGCTATGCGCGCAGCCAGAAGGACCAGATACTCGGACAGATCTTCGGCCTGCCGCTGACCATGTTCCTGTTCGCCGCCCTCGGCGTGGTGATGACCGCCGCCTCGGCTTCGCTGGTGGGCGAGACGGTTTCCGACCCGGTCAGCCTGATCGGGCACATCCCCAGCCCCGGCTGGGTGGCGGTGGCGATGGCGTTGATCATCGTCGCCACCCTCTCGACCAACACCGCGGCGAACATCGTCTCGCCGACCAACGACTTCCAGAACATCGCACCGAAACTCATCGGCCGCACCCGCGCCGTCTGGCTCACCGGTTTCATCGGCCTGGCGCTGATGGCCCACGAGTTGCTGAAGAAGCTCGGCTGGATCGTTTCCGACCTCAGCCTGGAAAGCGTCTACTCCAACTGGCTGCTCGGCTACTCCAGCCTGCTCGGGCCGATCGCGGGGATCATGGTGGTGGACTACTTCCTGGTGCGCAGGCAACGCCTCGACCTCGCCGGACTCTACCGCGACGACGTCTACCCGGCCTGGAACTGGCCCGGCTTCGCCGCCTTCGCGGTGCCGGTGGCGCTGACCGTCATGGCCCTCGGCAACCGCCAGTTCCACTGGTTCTACGACTACGGCTGGTTCACCGGCTCGCTGCTCGGCGGCGCGCTCTACTACGGCCTCTGCGGCCGCCGCGCGCGGAGCCCGGCGGCATTGGCCAAACCGCTGCCCTGATGGGCATACAGGCGGCCGGCGAGCCGCCGACACCTACTCCAAGCCTGAGGAGACGACAATGAGCACTGCCCGGAACGTCCTGCAATCCACCCAGCGACACATCGATGGCCAGCGCCTCTGGCAATCGCTGATGGATCTCGCCCGCCTCGGCGCCACCGCCAAGGGTGGGGTCTGCCGCCTGGCCCTGAGCGATCTCGACCGCCAGGCCCGCGATCTCTTCGTGCAATGGTGCGAAGCGGCCGGCTGCACGGTCAGCGTCGATCGGGTCGGCAACATCTTCGCCCGTCGTCCCGGGCGTAACCCGGACTTGCCCCCGGTGATGACCGGTAGCCACATCGACACCCAGCCCACCGGTGGCAAGTTCGATGGCTGCTTCGGGGTGATGGCCGGCCTCGAGGTGATCCGCACCCTCAACGACCTCGGGGTGGAAACCGAGGCGCCGCTGGAGGTGGTGGTGTGGACCAACGAGGAAGGCTCGCGCTTCGCGCCCTGCATGATGGGCTCGGGCGTATTCGCCGGGAAGTTCACCCTGGAGGAGACCCTGGCCAAGCGCGATGCCGACGGTGTCAGCGTAGGCGAGGCGCTGGACGCCATCGGCTACGCGGGAGCGCGCGATTGTCTCGGACATCCGGTGGGCGCCTATTTCGAGGCGCACATCGAACAGGGGCCGATCCTCGAGGACGAGGAGAAGACCATCGGCGTGGTGCTCGGCGCGCTCGGGCAGAAATGGTTCGACCTGTCCCTGCGCGGCGTCGAGGCACACGCCGGGCCAACGCCGATGCACCTGCGCAAGGACGCCCTGGTCGGTGCCGCGGCGGTGGTCGAGGCGGTCAATCGCGCGGCCCTCGGCCATCAGCCGCATGCTTGCGGCACGGTCGGCTGCCTGCACGCCTATCCCGGTTCGCGCAACGTGATACCCGGCGAAGTGAAGATGACCCTGGACTTCCGCCATCTGCAACCGGAGCGCCTGGACTCGATGATCGCCGAAGTCCGCCATGTGATCGCCGCTACCTGCGAGAAGCATGGCTTGCAATACGAGCTGGTGCCGACCGCCGATTTCCCGCCGCTGTACTTCGACCAGGGATGCGTCGGCGCGGTGCGCGAGGCGGCGCAGGCGCTGGGCATGCCGCAGATGGACATCGTCAGCGGCGCCGGCCACGACGCGATCTTCCTCGCCGAACTCGGTCCGGCGGGGATGATCTTCGTGCCCTGCGAGAACGGCATCAGCCACAACGAGATCGAGAACGCCAGCCCCGACGACCTGGCCGCCGGCTGCGCGGTGCTGTTGCGGGCCATGCTCAAGGCCTCCGAGGCGATCGCCGGCGGCCGCCTGGCGGCCTGAGTGGCGCTTCCATCGAGGCGCCGGCATTGACCGCCTTCTACACGGGGTCGGTAGGGCGAATAACGCCAGGGGCGTTATCCGCCGATGCGCGGCTGGGCGGCGGATAACCGCGTTGCGGTTATGCGCCCTACGTGGTGCTGCGCGGGGTACGGTGGGGCGTTGTCCGCCGATGCGTCGCTGGGGCGGCGCGCGGGGCTCAGATCACCTTGCCGTCGCGCAGCCTTTCCAGCGCGGTCGCGTCCAGGCCGAGGAGCGTCTCGAGGACCTCGTCGGTGTGCTGGCCGAGGGTGGGCGGCGGGTTGCGGTATTCCACCGGCGTCTCGGACAGGCGGATCGGGCTGGCCACCTGCGGCACTGTGCCGGCCAGCGGGTGCGGTAGCTCCACGCGCAGGCCGCGGGCCTGCACCTGCGGGTCGGCGAACACCTGCGCCAGGTCGTTGATCGGCCCGCAGGGCACGCCGGCGCGCTCCAGGGAAAGAATCCACTCGGCGGTGGTGTGCAGCACCGTGGCCTGGCGGATCAGCGGGATCAGCACCTCGCGGTTGGCCACCCGCGCCTTGTTGGTGGCGAAGCGCGGGTCGTCGGCCCATTCCGGGTGGTCTGCCAGCTCGGCGAACTTGCGGAACTGGCTGTCGTTGCCGACCGTGAGGATCATGTCGCCGTCGGCGGTGGGGAAGTCCTGGTACGGCACGATGTTCGGGTGTGCGTTGCCCAGGCGCCGCGGCGGCACGCCGGTGGTCAGGTAGTTGAGGGTCTGGTTGGCCAGGCAGGCGACCTGCACGTCGAGCAGGGCCATGTCGATGTGCTGGCCGATGCCGCTAACGTCGCGGTGGGCGAGGGCGGCGAGCACCGCGGTGGAGGAGTACAGCCCGGTGAGGATATCGGTCAGCGCCACGCCGACCTTCACCGGACCGGCGCCTTCCTCGTTGTCGGCGCGCCCGGTGAGGCTCATCAGGCCGCCCAGGCCCTGGATCATGAAGTCATAGCCGGCGCGCTTGGCATAGGGGCCGGACTGGCCGAAGCCGGTGATCGAACAGTAGATCAGCTTCGGGTTGACCTGCTTCAGCGATTCATAGTCGAGGCCATAGGCCTTGAGCCCGCCGACCTTGAAGTTCTCCAGCAGGATGTCGGCCTTGGCCGCCAGTTCGCGAACGATGCGCTGGCCTTCCGGCTGGGTGAAGTCCACCGTCACCGACTTCTTGTTGCGGTTGGCCGACAGGTAGTAGGCCGCCTCGCTGGTGTCGTTGCCTTCGGCATCCTTGAGGAACGGCGGGCCCCAGGCGCGGGTGTCGTCGCCGCTGCCGGGGCGCTCGATCTTGATCACCTCGGCGCCGAGGTCGGCGAGGATCTGCCCGGCCCAGGGGCCGGCCAGGACACGGGACAGGTCGAGTACGCGGATATGGGAAAGGGCGCCGGGCATGACGGTTCTCGCTGCTGGGGGCTGGAAACGGAAATGGCCGGGAAGACGGGTTCCTTGCCCGTCTCCCCGGCGGCCGGCGCGCTACCGTGAAAAAGCGCGCCGGGGTGTTGCTCGGTGGCTCAGAAGAATGCCTGGATGCCGGTCTGCGCGCGGCCGAGGATCAGCGCGTGGACATCGTGGGTGCCCTCGTAGGTGTTCACCACTTCCAGGTTGACCAGGTGGCGGGCGATGCCGAATTCGTCGGAGATGCCGTTGCCGCCCAGCATGTCGCGGGCCAGGCGGGCGATGTCGAGGGCCTTGCCGCAGCTGTTGCGCTTCATGATCGAGGTGATTTCCACCGCCGCGGTGCCTTCGTCCTTCATCCGCCCCAGGCGCAGGCAGCCTTGCAGGGCCAGGGTGATCTCGGTCTGCATGTCGGCCAGCTTCTTCTGGATCAGTTGGTTGGCGGCCAGCGGGCGGCCGAACTGCTGGCGGTCGAGCACGTACTGGCGGGCGGTGTGCCAGCAGAATTCGGCGGCGCCCAGGGCGCCCCAGGAGATCCCGTAGCGCGCCGAGTTCAGGCAGGTGAACGGACCGCGCAGGCCGCGCACTTCGGGGAAGGCGTTCTCTTCCGGAACGAACACGTTGTCCATCACGATCTCGCCGGTGATCGAGGCACGCAGGCCGACCTTGCCATGGATCGCCGGGGCGCTCAGGCCTTCCCAGCCCTTCTCGAGGACGAAGCCGCGGATCTGCCCTTCGTCATCCTTGGCCCAGACCACGAAGACGTCGGCGATCGGGCTGTTGGTGATCCACATCTTGCTGCCGCTCAGGCGATAGCCGCCGTCGACCTTCTTCGCCCGGGTGACCATCGAGCCCGGGTCGGAACCGTGGTTCGGCTCGGTCAGGCCGAAGCAGCCGATGTATTCGCCGCTGGCCAGCTTGGGCAGGTACTTCTGCCGGGTGGCTTCGTTGCCGAATTCATGGATCGGCACCATCACCAGCGAGGACTGCACGCTCATCATCGAGCGATAGCCGGAGTCGACGCGCTCGACTTCGCGAGCGATCAGGCCATAGCAGACGTAGTTGAGGCCGCTGCCGCCGTAGGCTTCGGGAATGGTCGCGCCGAGCAGGCCGGTCTCGCCCATCTCGCGGAAGATCTTCGGGTCGGTCTGTTCGTGGCGGAAGGCTTCGAGCACGCGCGGGGCCAGCTTGTCCTGGGCGAACTGCTGGGCGCTGTCGCGAACCATGCGCTCTTCTTCGGTGAGCTGCTGGTCCAGCAGCAGGGGATCTTCCCAGTTGAAGCTAGCTTTGGTGGCCATGCGTACATCCTCGTCAAGCGGTAGCGGAGGCTGGCGTGGGCCAGCCGGAATGGAAGCATCCTAAGAGCCTAGCGAATGGGGCGGCAAACGAGGAATTCGCACGCACTTGTGCTATTTTCTCACTCCGAGAAAATGAGTCTCGTATTTCATGCCCTTGAAGAGGCGCGAGGAATCGTGACCTGGGCGTCATAGATGCGAAACCGGCACTCCGGAGTCCTCCATGCGACGCAAGATCCCTTCCACCGCCGCGCTGGTCAGTTTCGAATCCGCCGCGCGCCACGAGAGCTTCACCAAGGCGGCGGAGGAGTTGTCCCTGACCCAGAGCGCGATCTGCCGGCAGATCGCCACGCTCGAGGAGTTCCTCGGTGTCGAGCTGTTCCGTCGCTCGCGGCGCGGGGTCAAGCTCACCGAGGCCGGGCTGTCCTATAGCCGGCGGGTGGCGGTACGCCTCGACGCGGTGGAGCGCGACACCCTGGCGGTGATGGGGCACCAGGGCGGCGGCGCGATCGAACTGGCGGTGGTGCCGACCTTCGGCACCCAATGGCTGTTGCCGCGGCTCAAGCGTTTCCAGCGGCTGCACCCGGAGGTCACGATCAACCTGACCAACCGCACCCGCCCGTTCCTCTTCGCCGACACCGAGTTCGACGCCGCGCTGTACTTCGGCGACGCCGACTGGTCGGGTACCGTCTCGCATTTCCTGATGCGCGAGAATCCGGTGCCGGTGTGCAGCCCGGAGCTGCTGGGCGGGCGTCGAACGCTGAGCGCCGAGCAGGTCGCCGGGCTGCCGCTGATGCAGCAGAGCACCCGGCCCTACGCTTGGCGCCAGTGGTTTCACTCCCAGGGACTGAACGTCGCCCACGACATGAGCGGGCCGCGCTACGAGCTGTTCTCCATGCTTGCCCAGGCGGCCATGCACGGCATGGGCGTGGCCCTCATACCGCCCTTCCTGATCCAGGACGAGCTGGCCGACGGAAGGCTTATCGTGCCCATGCAACATGCCTATTTGAGCGAGAATGCGTATTACCTGATCATTCCCGAGCGCAGGGTCGAATCGGCGATGCTCAATGCCTTCCGCGACTGGCTGGTGGAAGAGGCCAGGCAGTACCGCGAGGCCAACGGGCTGGGCTGAACGCGCAGGAACATCGGGTGGCGCAGGCAGGACGCGCCGCCCCCGGGACCGGGCCGATCCGCCGGGTCCCGCGGAGCCGCGGCGGCGATACCGCCGGGCATCCTCCACGACGGCCAGGATGGCGGCCGTGGGGCACCACACCAGGAGTTCACATGAATTTCCACACCCGCAAGTGGGTCAAGCCAGAAGATCTCAACCCCAACGGCACCCTGTTCGGCGGCAGCCTGCTGCGCTGGATCGACGAAGAAGCGGCGATCTACGCGATCATCCAGCTGGGCAACCAGCGCGTGGTCACCAAGTACATTTCCGAGATCAACTTCGTCAGCTCGGCGCGCCAGGGCGACATCATCGAGCTGGGCATCACCGCCACCGACTTCGGTCGTACCTCGCTGACCATGACCTGCCACGTGCGCAACAAGATCACCCGCAAGAGCATCCTCACCATCGACAAGATGGTCTTCGTCAACCTCGGCCCGGACGGCCTGCCGGCGCCCCACGGCAAGACCGAGATCACCTACATCAAGGACCAGTTCAAGGAAGACGAAGTCCTGCCCTGATCGGCGCGACGAGCGGCCGGCACCCGTGCCGGCCGCCGTGTTTCAGAACAGCCGGGTGAGCAGCCAGTAGAGCGAGGCCGAGAGCAGGATCGCCGCCGGCAGCGTCAGCACCCAGGCCATCAGCAGGTTGCGGATGGTCTTCCACTGTAGTTCCGAACCGTTCGCCGCCATGGTCCCGGCCACCCCGGAAGACAGTACATGGGTGGTGGATACCGGCAAGCCATACAGGTCCGCCGCGCCAATGGTCAGCATCGCCACGGTTTCCGCCGAGGCGCCCTGGGCGTAGGTCAGGTGGGTCTTGCCGATCTTCTCGCCGACCGTCACCACGATGCGTTTCCAGCCGACCATGGTGCCCAGGCCGAGGGCGATGGCCACGGCGATCTTCACCCATAGCGGGATGAACTTGGTGGCGTCGTCGATCTTCCGCTTGAACGCCTGCAACTTGCCGCGGGTGTCGGCGTCGAAGCGGCCGACGCCGTCCTTGTCCATCAGGCGGATCGCCTCGGAGGTCAGGTACATGTCGTTGCGCACGTTGCCCATGGCTTGCGCCGGTACCCGCGAGAACGCGCCATAGCCTTTCACTTCCTGGCCGATCGAGCCGGTCAGGGCGGCCAGCGCCGGGATCAGCTCAGGCGATGCCTGCTTGCTGCGTACGTAGTCGGAGAGTACCTGGCGCGGATCGGCCGGCGCCGGTTGCGGCGCGCTCTTCACCAGCGCTTGCTGGGTGACCTCGGCGACGGCGGCGAACTGCACCGCCTGGTCCGCCGGCATGGTGCGGTTCAGGGCGTAGGCCATCGGCAGGGTGCCGACCAGGATCAGCATGATCAGGCCCATGCCTTTCTGTCCGTCGTTGGAGCCGTGGGCGAAGGACACCCCGGTACAGGTCAGGATCAGCAGGCCGCGGATCCACCAGGGCGGCGGCGCCTTGCCCTTCGGCGCCTTGTACAGCGCGCGGTTCTTCACCAGCAGGCGCAGCGCCAGGAGCAACAGGGCGGCGCAGGCGAAGCCGATCATCGGCGAGAGCAGCAGGGAATAGCCGACTTTGGTCGCCTGGCCCCAGTCCACCCCGCTGGTGCCGTCGCGCCCGTGCATCAGCGCGTTGGCCACGCCGACGCCGATGATCGAGCCGATCAGGGTGTGCGAGGACGACGCCGGCAGGCCCAGCCACCAGGTCCCGAGGTTCCACAGGATGGCGGCGATCAGCAGGGCGAAGACCATGGCGAAGCCGGCCGAGGAACCGACCTGCAGGATCAGTTCCACCGGCAGCAGGGCGATGATGCCGAAGGCCACCGCGCCGCTGGAGAGCAATACGCCGAGAAAGTTGAAGCAACCCGACCAGACCACCGCGAAGTGCGGCGGCAGCGAGTGGGTGTAGATCACCGTGGCCACCGCGTTGGCAGTGTCGTGGAAGCCGTTGACGAACTCGAAGCCGAGGGCGATCAGCAGGGCCACGCCGAGCAGCAGGAAGGGCGTCCAGGTGGTGATCGCGGAACCGACGTCATCGACGTCCTGCATCAGGCTGTAGGCGCTGAACAGCAGTCCGGTGGCGAGCACGGCGAAGAATACGAAGGCGGTGAGGCGGCCGGGACGCTGCTCGAGATGGGGCTTGTGCGCGTTGCCGGCGGCACTGGCGACGGCGTCGGCGGGAAGGACATCGGAGGTCATGGTGCGGGTCCGCGCTGGGGATGACCGGCACATGATGGGCAGGCGATTGTGACAAGTTATGTCTTTCGCATACCGGCTTCGTCTGGCGAAGAAAGGACAAGGGCCGCGGGAGGCCGCCGGAAGCCGGATGGGGTCGGGCGCCAGGCGGCCTGCCCGCTGCGGCCGCGAAGATTAATGAATTCCTGTGGCGAGTGCCATCATTTCGTCGCTAAAAAGTTGGCATGTTGAGGGATTTGCCGATCCGGACACGCGCGGGGAAGGCGAGAGCCACTGGACTAGACTGAGAAGTGCGCGGCGGGGCCGGTCGCTTGCCGGCCCGGTGCGCGGGACGAGCGCCTTCGTCCCGGGGTGGCCCGGCCGGGCGGTCGGGGAGGTCGATATGCGGATGCCGTGCCGGCTCGCGCTGGCGCTGTTGCTGTGCTTCGCCGGCCCGGCCTGTCTCGCGGCCTCCGGACCGGTACGGGTGCTCTCGGTGGATGGTGCGATCGGCCCGGCCAGCGCCGATTACCTGGTGCGCGGCATCGAGCGTGCCGCCGAGGACGGCGCGCAACTGGTGGTGCTGGAACTGGACACGCCCGGCGGCCTGGACGCATCGATGCGGCGCATCGTCAAGGCGATCCTCGCCAGCCAGGTGCCGGTCGCCGGTTTCGTCGCGCCCAGCGGGGCGCGGGCGGCGAGCGCCGGCACCTACATCCTGTATGCCTGCCATATCGCGGCGATGGCGCCGGGGACCAACCTCGGCGCCGCCACCCCGGTGCGCCTGGGGACGCCGGACAAGCCCGCAGAGAAGCCCCCGGCGCGGGACGCCGAACCCATGGCGCGCAAGCAGGTCAACGACGCCGCCGCCTATATCCGTGGCCTCGCGCAGTTGCGCGGGCGCAACGTCGAATGGGCCGAGCGCGCGGTGCGCGAGGCGGTCAGCCTGGCGGCGCACGAGGCGGCGGCGCAGAAGGTGATCGACCTGCAGGCCCGCGACCTGCCCGACCTGCTGCGCAAGCTCGACGGCCGCAGCCTGCGCGTCGGCGAGCGCGCGCTGACCCTGGCTACCGCCGGCGCCACGGTCGAGCGCCAGGCACCGGACTGGCGCGCGCGGTTGCTGGCGGTGCTCACCGATCCCAGCGTGGCGCTGATCCTGATGATGATCGGCATCTACGGGCTGATCTTCGAACTGGCCAATCCCGGCATGGCGTTGCCCGGCGTGCTCGGCGGCATCTGCCTGCTGCTTGGCCTGTACGCCCTGCAGATGCTGCCGGTCAACTACGCCGGGCTGGCGCTGATCGCGCTGGGCCTGGCGTTCATGGTGGGCGAGGCGTTCGTCGCCAGCTTCGGCGTGCTCGGCATCGGCGGAATCGTCTCGTTCGTGGTCGGCGCGCTGATCCTGATCGATACCGAGGTGCCCGGCTACGGCATTCCGCCCGGCCTGGTGGTGGCCTTGGCGTTGCTCAGCGCCGCGCTGATCGTCGGTCTGCTGGGCATGGCCCTGCGTACTCGCCGGCAAGCGGTGGTAAGTGGCACCGCCGGATTGGTCGGCAGCCTGGCGACGGTGGCGGCGGTGGATTCCGAACAACCCTGCGCAGGCTGGGTGCAGCTCCAGGGCGAGCGCTGGCGGGTGCTCGCCGCGCGGCCGCTGGCGGTGGGCCAGCCGGTCTGGGTGCTGGCGCGCAAGGGCCTGCTCCTGGAAGTCGCGCTGGCCGACGAAGGAGGTGGATGATGGGTATTTCCTATGGTTTGGCGATGTTGCTGGTGTTCCTCGCGCTGCTGCTGTTCAGCGCGCTGCGCATCCTCCGCGAGTACGAGCGCGGCGTGGTGTTCCAGCTCGGGCGGTTCTGGAAGGTCAAGGGGCCGGGGCTGGTGCTGGTGATCCCGGCGATCCAGCAGATGGTGCGCATCGACCTGCGCACCATCGTCCTCGACGTGCCGCCGCAGGATGTGATTTCCCGCGACAACGTTTCGGTGAAGGTCAACGCGGTGGTGTACTTCCGCGTGCTCGATCCGCAGAAGGCGATCATCCAGGTGGAGAACTACCTGGCCGCCACCAGCCAGTTGGCCCAGACCACCCTGCGCGCGGTGCTGGGCAAGCACGAGCTGGACGAGATGCTCGCCGAGCGCGAGCGCCTGAACCTGGATATCCAGCAAGTGCTCGATGCGCAGACCGACGCCTGGGGCATCAAGGTGGCGAATGTGGAAATCAAGCACGTCGATCTCAACGAATCGATGGTTCGCGCCATCGCCCGGCAGGCCGAGGCGGAGCGTGAGCGCAGGGCCAAGGTGATCCATGCCGAGGGCGAGCTGCAAGCCTCGGAGAAACTCATGCAGGCGGCGCAGATGCTCGGCCGGCAGAGTGGCGCCATGCAGTTGCGCTACATGCAGACCCTCGGCGCGATCGCCGGCGACAAGAGTTCGACCATCGTCTTCCCGATGCCGATCGAACTCTTCGGCGGCAAGTACGCAGGTGCCGCGCCGCGGAACGAAAAGGCCGCCGGAGAGGAAGAGGAGAGGTGAACGCGTGCGGTTTGTGATGGAAATATCATCGAGCCGCGACACGGGGACATGCGTGCCCGGGGTCGGGATGGCTATGCTGTGGCGATCCACTCCCGGGACGCTCCTTCATGCTGCGATGCGCACTCCTGCTGCTGACATTGCTCCTCCCTTGCGCGCTGCCTGCCGCCAACCTGCGCCTGGTCGGCGACTCCTGGCCGCCTTTCGTCGATTCGCGCCTGCCTGGCAACGGCCTGGCGGTGGAACTGGTGACCACCGCGCTCAAGCGCGCCGGCTTCGACTCGAGTTTCCAGCAGGTACCCTGGTCGCGTGCCCTGTACGGCGTGCGCAGCGGCGACTACGACATCGCCCTGAGCGCCTGGTACGAGCCCGCCCGCAGCCTCTACGGGCAGTTTTCCCGCGCCTACCTGAGCAACCGCATCCGCCTGCTGCAACGCAAGGGGCGGGGTATCGAGTTTTCCCGCCTGAGCGACCTGCGTCCCTACCGCATCGCGGTCGTGCGCGACTATGCCTACGCGCCCGAATTCGACCGTGACAGCCGTTTGCAGAAGGTCAACGTGACCAGCTTCGCCAACGCCGCGCGGATGCTCGAGGCGGGGCGGGTCGACCTGGCGGTGGAGGACGAGCTGGCGCTGGGGGTCGCCTTCAAGGGCGAGCTGGCCGATTTGCGCGACAAGCTGGAGGTACTGCCCACCCCGCTTGGCGAGAACGGCCTGCACCTGCTGGTGAGCCTGAGGAATCCCCGGCATGACGAGATCGTCGACGGCTTCGACCTGGCCATCCGCGGCATGCGCGACGACGGCAGCTACCAGCGCCTGCTGGAGCGCTACGGCGCGCGCTAGGGCTGGCCTGGCAGCGGCTGCGCGCCGGCCAGTTCCTTCTTCAGCAAGTGCGCGGCCAGGGTGCGCAGCGGGGCGAGCTGGCGACAGATGTGCGCCAGTTGGGTCTGTACCAGGCGATGGCTGTCGTCCATGTCCTCGGGCATCTGCTCCAGTTCCTTGGCCAGCGCTTCCTCCTCTTCGCTGTAGATGGCGACCGGGCGTTTCTGTTCCAGGCTCGCGGCGATTTCCTCGAGGCTGGCGGAGAGCCGCTCGGCGGCGCGCTCCAGGAGGCCGTCGCTGGCGTCCTCGGGCAGGCTTTCGCGGTGCGCGCCGAGGCCGGATAGATAGCTGAGCAGGGTGTGCGAGAGGACCAGGAAGCGGAAGCCGATCTCGGCGTCCTTCCTGAAGTGGCCGGGTTCCAGGAGCATGTTCGACAGGGTGGTCGAGAGCGCCGCGTCGGCGTTGTGCGCGTTGCGCCGGGCGGTGCGGTAGTCGAGGTCGTCGCGCTTGCCGGTGGCGTACTGCTGCATGATCTGCCGCAGGTAGCGGCTGTTGCAGGCGAGGGTGTTGGCGAGCATGCGGTTGAGCCGGCGGCCCTGCCAGTCGGGTAGCACCAGGAACACCGCGAGGCCGGCGATCAGGCTGCCCAGCAAGGTATCGAACAGGCGGGGCAGGATCAGCCCGTAGCCATCGCCGACCTGGTTGAAGCAGAACAGCACCAGCAGGGTGATCGCCGCCGTCGCCAGGGTATAGCGACTGCTGCGGGTGGCGAAGAAGGCGACCCCGGCGGCGACCGCGAACAGCGACTGCACCAGCGGGCTGGGGAACAGGTCGATCAGCGCCCAGCCGACCACCAGGCCGACCACCGTACCGAGGATCCGCTGCACCAGGCGCAGGCGGGTCGCGCCATAGTTGGGCTGGCAGACGAACACCGTGGTGAGCAGTATCCAGTAGCCCTGGGTCGGATGGATCCAGTGCAGCACGCCGTAGCCGGCGGTCAGCGCCAGGGACATGCGCAGGCCGTGGCGGAACAGCAGCGAGGTCGGGGTGAGCTGCTGGCGCAGGCGCTCGAAGGCATCCTTCAGGCTGCGCGGCGAGCGGTCGAGCAGGGCGCTGTCCTGTTCGTCGGCGATGGCGTCCGGGTTGCTCGCCCCGGCCAGCTTGCGGTCCAGCGTGGTGAGGTTGGCGGCCAGGGCGCCGAGCGAGCGCAGCAGGCCCTTCCAGGCCGGGTTGCTCTGCTGGCGCAGGTGTTCGAGCGAGGCCTGGAGGTCCTCCAGGGCCAGCTCGCGGTCGGCGTAGTCGAACGGCTGGCGCAGGCGGATAGCCCGCGCCAGGGCCTGGCAGGCCTTGCCCTGCTGGTTGAGCAGGCGCTGGCAGCGGAACAGCACGTCGCTGTGGAAGAACGCCTCGGCCAGCCGGTTGTACGGGTAGTGCGAGGAACTGGCGCGCTCGTGGACGTCCTGGGCGATGAAATAGAGCTTCAGGTAGCGGCTCACCTTGGGGCCCGGCCGACCATGGCCGAGACGGTTGAGAATGGTCTCCTTGGCCTGGTTCAGCGCCACCACCACCTTGCCGTTCTGCCGTGCCAGGGCGAGGCGCTGGCCCTCCACGTCGAGCTGGCGCAACGGTTCGAACAGGCTCGACTTGATCCTCAGGTATTCGCCCAGCTCGAAATACAGGCGGGAAAGACTCTGCTGCACCGGCTGGTTGGAGAACAGCGCGTTCCACAGTACCGAGAGCAGCCCGTACCAGGCCGCCCCGGCCACCAGCAGCAGCGGTTCGTGCCAGACATCGGCGACCTCGCCGCCGCGCTGGTCCACGCCGATCATGGTGTAGATCGAGAGGATCAGGGTCGCCGAGGCGATCGCCGCATAGCGCTCGCCGAGGGCGCCGAGGAGGATCATGCCGAACGCCGACAGCGCCATCCCGGAAACGAACAGCCAGGGATAGGGGAACAGCAACTCGACGGCGAAGGCGGCGACGCTGAAGCACAGCAGGGTCACCAGCAGCGCTTGCAGGCGGCCGAGCCAGTTGTCGTCGGTCTCCGCCAGGGCGCTGGCGATGATCCCGAGGAACAGCGGGATCAGCAGCTCGATGCGGTCCTGCCACCAGCACAGCAGCAGGGCGCCGGCCAGGGCGATGAACACCCGCAGGCTGTAGGCGAACTTGTCGAGGGCCCAGAGGCGGCGGAGCGTGTGTGTCAACGAAGAGGGCGGCATGGGGCGGAGTGCTATCCGATGGTCCGTGGTTCAGCCTATGTGGCCTGTCCGGCTAATTCAATCGGCCGATTTCGCGCGACTGGAAGTCCGCTGCCCGCCGCAGTCGCAGGAAACGCTGCCGTGGGCAACTCGGTCGAGCCGGGCATCTGGCGGATGCAGGCTTCGTGCCTGCGAACGCTAAGACGTCGTCGCCGCGCCGGACGTTACCCGGCGGCGATATCGCGCGCCGGAGCGGGCCCGGCGAGCGAAGCGGCGGCGCGCTACAGCAGGCGGACCTTGAACGAGCGCCCCTTGATCTTGCCTTCGCTCAGGCGCTTGAGGGCCTGGTGGGCGAGGCCGCGCTCGATGGCGACGAAGGCCTGGAAGTCGAAGATGGCGATCTTGCCCACCGCGCTGCCGGGCAGCCCGGCGTCGCCGGTGAGGGCACCGAGCAGGTCGCCGGGGCGCACCTTGTCCTTGCGTCCGCCGGCGATGCACAGGGTGCTCATCGGCGGCAGCAATGGCTCCGGGCTGGCCTTCAACTGGCCGAGGGCGTACCAGGCCAGCGGCTGCTTCTGCAGGTCCTCGATGGCCTGCGCGCGGCTGGCCTCGGCCGGCGCCACCAGCGACAGGGCCAGGCCTTTCTCGCCGGCGCGACCGCTGCGTCCGATGCGATGGATGTGGACCTCCGGGTCACGCGCCAGCTCGACGTTGATCACCGTTTCCAGGGCGGCGATGTCCAGCCCGCGGGCGGCCACGTCGGTGGCCACCAGTACGTTGCAACTGCGGTTGGCGAACACCGTCAGGACCTGGTCGCGCTCGCGCTGCTCCAGGTCGCCGTGCAGGGCCAGGGCGGAAATCCGCTGCGCCTTCAGTGCGTCGGCCAGCTCCTGGCACTGCTGGCGGGTCTGGCAGAAGGCCACGCAGGACTGTGGCCGGAAATGCTGGAGCAGGCGTACCACGGCGTCCATGCGCTGTTTCGGATCGATCTCGAAGAAGCGCTGCTCGATCTGGCTGTCGGCGTGCAGCGACTCGACCTTCACCTGTCGCGGATCGCGCATGAAGGTCTTCGCCAGCTTCTCGATGCCGTCCGGGTAGGTGGCGGAGAACAGCAGGGTCTGCCGGCGCTCGGGGAGCTGGCCGATGATCTCGGCGATGCTGTCGTAGAAGCCCATGTCGAGCATCCGGTCGGCTTCGTCGAGGACTAGGGTATTGAGCCCGTCGAGGACCAGGGTGCCTTTGCGCAGGTGCTCCTGGATGCGCCCCGGGGTGCCGACCACCACGTGCGCGCCGTGCTCCAGCGAAGCCACCTGCGGGCCGTAGGGGACGCCGCCGCAGAGGGTCAGGACCTTGATGTTGTCGGCGGCGCGGGCCAGCCGGCGGATCTCCTTGGCGACCTGGTCGGCCAGTTCGCGGGTCGGGCACAGCACCAGCGCCTGGCAGCCGAAGTAGCGCGGGTTCAGCGGGCTGAGCAGGGCGAGGCCGAAGGCCGCGGTCTTGCCGCTGCCGGTCTTGGCCTGGGCGATCAGGTCGTGGCCCTGGAGGATCAGCGGCAGGCTCTGCGCCTGGATCGGCGTCATCTCCCGGTAACCGAGGGAGTCGAGATTGGCCAGGAGGTCCGCGGAAAGCGGCAGCGAGGAGAAAGCGGTGGAGGTCACGGGGCAGGGCTCGGCAGGCGATACGAGCGGCTAGTCTAGCAGCCTGCGGCGGCTTGCCGCGTGCGATCGCCGCCGGAGCAGCAGCGACAGGCAATGTATCTTTGGCCAGTACCGTTCGTCCGAAAAACGAAAAAAGCGCGTTTCTGTATTTTTATACAGGTTCGCTTTCCTCAGTTTTTTGTCGTAGAGTGCTGACACTGTGTTTGCATGGGTCGCCGTCGATCGTGACCTGATGCGGTCGGAAATTCCAGCCCGTCCTGCTCGACTCCTTGTAACTCCTTGCAACTCAGTTACCGGCTACGATTTCGTGGCTAAATCAATACCCATAGTTCCAAGGAGAACTTGCAATGTCCCGTCAGAACGGCACCGTTAAGTGGTTCAACGAAACCAAAGGCTACGGCTTCATTACCCCGGAAAGCGGCCCGGACGTTTTCGTTCACTTCCGTGCCATCGAAGGTAACGGCTTCAAGACCCTGGCCGAAGGCCAGAAGGTCAGCTTCGAAGTCGTACAAGGCCAGAAAGGCATGCAGGCCGAGCGCGTTCAGGTGATCAACTAAGATCCCTGGGCCCCAGCCCGAAGAACCCGGATGGAAGCATCCGGGTTTTTTATTGCCCGGAGAAAACCGTCACACTGTCTTCGCCTGCCGTTCACCCTGTCTTGACGAGTTCCCGCCCAGAGTGGCCCGGTCCCGTTCGGAGTCGTTTCGATGAAGCCTGTGCAATCCCGTCGTCTGGCCTTCGCCGCGCTGTTGTCGCTGTCGTTCTCTTCCGCGTCCTGCCATGCCGCCACCGAGCACTGGGGCTGGATCGAGCAGTCCTGGCTGATGCCCGAGCGCATGCAGGCCAAGGCCAAGCTGGATACCGGCGCGCTGACCTCGTCGCTGGACGCGAGGAATATCCATCGCTACAGGAAGGACGGCGAGCGCTGGGTGCGCTTCGATGTCGTGCTGCCCACCGCCGACAGCAAGGCGCCGGTCAGCGTGACCTTCGAGCGCAAGGTGCTGCGGCTGATCAAGGTACGCGGCGCCGGCGGCAGCGACAGCCGTCCGGTGGTGGCGATGGACATCTGCCTGGGCGCCAAGCTGCTGCGCGAGCAGTTCTCCCTGCGCGACCGCGGCAACATGAACTATCCGGTGCTGCTCGGCCGCCGCACGCTCGAACACCTCGGCGCGGTCGACGTGTCCCGAACCTTCACCCGCAAACCTACCTGCAGCGCGCTCGCCGCTCAGTAGAAGAACCAGCGCAGCAGTCCAGCGCCCAGCGCCACCCAGAACAGCACGATCAGCGCAGCCATCCACAGGTTGCGCGGGTGCGTCTCGACCTCGCGAGCCCGCGCGCGGCACTCGGCGAGCAGCGTGGGTGGGGTGAGGCGGATCGCCAGCCAGATCCCCAGCGGCACCAGCAACAGGTCGTCGAGGTAGCCGAGCAGCGGTATGAAGTCCGGGATCAGGTCGATCGGACTCAGCGCATAGGCCACCACCAGCAGAGCCACCAGTCGGGCCAGCCAGGGCATGTGCGGATGGCGGCTGCACAGCCAGAGGACGATGACCTCGGTCTTCAGCTCGCGAGCCCAGCGCTTGAGCGTAGCGATCCAGGCCATCCTAGAGGTCCGGGTCCTTTTCCGGATCGACCCGGCGCGGGCTGGTGCGACCGTCCTCGCTGCCGAGCTGGAAGAAGATCGCCGCGGCCAGCATCGACATCAGGCCGACGCTGACATAGGTGGCGTGGAAGGCGCCGAGTACGGTGTCCTGCCCCGTATCCAGGTCGGTCTGGAAACCGCCCAGCAACGCCGCCGCGCAAGCCACGCCGAGGCTGATCGACAACTGCACGACCACCGACATCAGGCTGTTGCCGCTGCTGGCGTTGCTGTCCTGCAGGTCGATCAGGGTGAGGGTGTTCATCGCCGTGAATTGCAGGGAGTTCACCGCGCCGAGCAGGCTCAGGTGCAGCAGCAGCCAGACGTAGGGGGTGTCTTGGTCGACCAGGCCGAAGCCGGCGATCAGGCAGCCGAGGATCAGGGTGTTGCCGACCAGCAGCTTGCGATAGCCGAAGAAGTCCAGCAGTGGCTTGGCCATCGGCTTGGCGACCATCGCGAACAGCGCCAGCGGGATCATGGTCATGCCCGCGGTGGAGGGCGGGTAGCCCAGTCCCACCTGCAGCAACAGCGGGGTGAGGAAGGGCAGGGCGCCGCTGCCCAGGCGGGCGAACAGGTTGCCGAGGATGCCGACGGCGAAGGTCCGCGCCTTGAACAGGCTCGGCGGGAACAGCGGCTTGTCGATGCGTAGCGCGCGCAGCCAGTAGGCGGTGAGCAGGACCAGTCCGCCGATCAGCAGCAGGACCACGCGCAGGTGCGACAGGTGCAGCTCGCCGAGCCCTTCCAGGGCGATGGAGATCAGCACCATGGAGCCGCCGAAGAGCAGGAAGCCGATGCTGTCGAAACGGCTCGGCACCGGGCTGCGCAGGTCCGGCATCAGCTTCATCGCCACCAGGCAGCCGAGCAGGCCGACCGGCAGGTTGATCAGGAAGATCCAGTGCCAGGAGGCGTACTCCACCAGCCAGCCGCCCAGCGTCGGTCCCGCCAGCGGGCCGAGCAGGCCGGGAATGGTGACGAAGCTGAGCACCCGCACCAGGTCCTGGCGCGGGTAGACGCGCAGGATCACCAGCCGTCCCACCGGCATCATCAGCGCGCCGCCGACGCCCTGTACGATGCGCGCGCCGACCAGCAGTTCGAGGCTCGGCGACAGCGCGCAAAGCAACGAGCCGAGGCTGAACAGCAGTACCGCGCCGAGGAATACCCGGCGTGTGCCGAAACGGTCGGCGATCCACCCCGAGGCCGGTATCAGCAGGGCCACCGTGAGCAGGTAGGCGATCACCACCGCCTGCATGCGCAGCGGGTTTTCGTTCAGCGAACTGGCCATGCTCGGTAGTGCGGTGTTGAGGATGGTGCCGTCGAGGGCTTGCATGAAGAAGGCGACGGCGACCAGCCAGGGCAGTTGGCGGGCGATGCGGGGGGTGAGCTGGAACGGCTCGCTCATGGATGGGCTCCCTCGGGCGGACAGGGCCCAAGCATAGAGAAGTTCTCGCCGCGATGGGACGGCCGACGACCGGATCGGGGCGAACAGCGGGCATTGCGGCGGAAGTCGCGGCCAGAGAGGTCGCCTTTCATTGTCCTGGGTCAAGCCGAAGCGCTGGCGCTCGCCGGCTGCTGTGCTAGTACTCAAGAGTCACCCCGTCAGTGGCTGCGGATGCGACGCCGGCGCTTCGTCATCGCACGGACATGTCCCGCGTTGCATGCTCGACGGCGCGTGCTTCACCGCCTTGTCGCGATGTTCTCCACGCAGCGCTCGGCGACCCCGGTCGCCGCTGCCGTCGCCGAAGCCCACCTTCCGTGGAAACAGGAGTCCTCCCATGGCCCAGGAACTTTGCGCTATCTGCCACGAACGTCCCGCCGTCGCCCGCGTCAGCCTGGTACAGAACGGCCAGCGCCGCGAACTCGCCCTCTGCGAACTGCATTACCGCCAGTTGATGCGCCAGCAGCGCATGCGCTCGCCGCTGGAGTCGCTGTTCGGCGGCGGCAGCCCGTTCGACGAGATCTTCTCCGGCTTCGGCGAGCAGAGCCCGGTCACCCCGGTGCGCGCCCGCGAGCCGGAGGCGGTGGACATCGCCGAATACTTCAGCAAGCAGACCACCGAGTACCTGCAACGCGCCGCGCAGGTCGCCGCCGAATTCGGCAAGCGCGAAGTGGACACCGAGCACCTGCTCTACGCCCTGGCCGACGCCGACGTGGTGCAGGCGGTGCTCAAGCAGTTCGGCCTGTCGCCGGCCGACCTCAAGCAGTACATCGAGGCCAACGCCGTGCGCGGCGCCAGCAAGGGCGAGGCGAGCGAGGACATGACCATCTCGCCGCGGGTGAAGAGCGCCTTGCAGCATGCCTTCGCCCTGTCCCGCGAACTCGGCCACAGCTATGTCGGCCCCGAGCACCTGTTGCTCGGCCTGGCGGCGGTGCCGGACAGCTTCGCCGGGACGCTCCTGAAGAAGTACGGCCTGACCGAGCAGGCGCTACGGCAGAAAGCGGTCAAGGTGGTCGGCAAGGGCGCCGAGGACGGCCGCGTGGACGGCCCGAGCAACACTCCGCAACTGGACAAGTTCAGCCGCGACCTGACCCGGCTGGCCCGCGAAGGCAAGCTCGATCCGGTGATCGGCCGCTCGAAGGAAGTCGAGACCACCATCGAGGTTCTCGCCCGGCGCAAGAAGAACAACCCGGTGCTGATCGGCGAGCCCGGCGTCGGCAAGACCGCCATCGTCGAAGGCCTGGCCCAGCGCATGGTCCAGGGCGAGGTGCCGGAGGTGCTGCGCGACAAGCGCCTGGTCGAACTGAACATCAACGCCATGGTCGCCGGCGCCAAGTACCGCGGCGAGTTCGAGGAACGCCTCAAGCAGGTGATGGACGAACTGCAGGCGGCGCAGAGCGAGATCATCCTGTTCATCGACGAGGTGCACACCATCGTCGGTGCCGGCCAGGGCGGCGGCGAAGGCGGGCTGGACGTGGCCAACGTGCTGAAGCCGGCGATGGCGCGTGGCGAGATGAACCTGATCGGCGCCACCACCCTCAACGAGTACCAGAAGTACATCGAGAAGGACGCCGCGCTGGAGCGGCGCTTCCAGCCGGTGTTCGTCCCCGAGCCGACGGTGGAGCAGACCATCTCCATCCTCCGTGGCCTGCGCGACAAGCTCGAAGGCCACCACAAGGTGACCATCCGCGACGAGGCCTTCGTCGCCGCCGCCGAGCTGTCCGATCGCTACATCGGCAACCGTTTCCTGCCGGACAAGGCCATCGACCTGATCGACCAGGCCGCCGCCCGCGTGCGCATCGCCAGCACCTCGCGGCCGGCCGAGATCCAGGAACTGGAGGCCGAGCTGGCGCAGCTCAAGCGCGAGCAGGACTACGCCGCCAGCCGCAAGTGGTACGACGAGGCGAAGGTCTTCGAGAAACGCATCCAGGAACGCAAGGAACACCTCGAGCAGATCACCGAGCGCTGGCAGCAGACCCAGGGGTCGAAGACCGAGGAGGTGCGGGTCGAGGACATCGCCGAGATCATCTCCAGGCTCACCGGCATCCCGGTCACCGAACTGACCGCCGAGGAGCGCGAGAAGCTCCTGCAGATGGAAGAGCGCCTGCACCAGCGGGTGATCGGCCAGCAGGAAGCGATCACCGCGGTCAGCGACGCCGTGCGCCTGGCCCGCGCCGGGCTGCGCCAGGGCAGCCGGCCGATCGCCACCTTCCTGTTCCTTGGCCCGACCGGGGTGGGCAAGACCGAGCTGGCCAAGGCCCTGGCCGAGGTGGTGTTCGGCGACGAAGACGCGATGATCCGCATCGACATGAGCGAATACATGGAGCGCCACGCGGTGTCCCGGCTGATCGGTGCGCCGCCGGGCTACGTCGGCTACGACGAGGGCGGCCAGCTCACCGAGCGGGTGCGCCGGCGGCCTTACAGCGTGATCCTGCTCGACGAGATCGAGAAGGCCCACGCCGACGTCAACAACATCCTCCTGCAGGTGTTCGACGACGGCCGCCTGACCGACGGCAAGGGGCGCGTGGTGGACTTCACCAATACCATCATCATCGCCACCAGCAACCTAGGCTCCGAGCTGATCATGAAGAACGCCCAGGCCGGCGAGTTCGCCCAGCCGCCGGAGAAGCTCAAGCGCGAACTGATGACTACCTTGCGCGGACATTTCCGCCCGGAATTCCTCAACCGCCTCGACGAGGTGATCGTCTTCGAGTCGCTGAGCAAGGCGCAGATCGAGGACATCGTGCGCCTGCAACTGGAGCGGGTGAAGCGCGCCGCGCACGCTCAGGACATCTACCTGCACATCGACGACAGCCTGGTCGGCCACCTCGCCGAAGAGGCCTACCAGCCGGAGTTCGGCGCCCGCGAGCTGAAGCGGCAGATCCGCCAGCAACTGGAGACGCGCCTGGCCACGGCGATGCTCAAGGGCGAGGTGAAAGAGGGCGAGACGGTCACCTTCTTCTACGACGCCAAGGACGGCGTCGGCTACCGCAAGGGCGCCGCGCCGAAGCCGGCGGCACGCAAGAAATCCGGCGCCGGCGAGACGCCCAAGGGCCGCGCGACGGCGGCGAGGAAGCCGGCGGCGAAGAAAGGCGCCGCCGCCAAGGGCAAGGCCGACAAGCCGAAGGCCAAGTGACCCGACCAAGGTTGGGGAACAAGGCACCGGCCGGTCGGTCGAAATCTCACCCCGGCCTGCGAATGCGGCCGGGGCGTTCGATATCTCATGAGGAATTGCCGATGCGCGTCACCACCCACGCTACCCTGGCCGCGGCCCTGCTGCTCAGCGCCGCCTCCGCGTTCGCCTTCAATCTCGGGGATGCCGCCAAGGCGGTCGCCGGGGCATCCCAGGGCGACTCCGCCCAGGTAGCCACCACCCCGCAGACCAGCGGTCTGCTCGGCGCACTCACCGGCCAGCTCGGGGTCAGCCAGGAGCAGGCGGTCGGCGGTACCGGCGCCCTGCTCGGCCTGGCCAAGAACCAGTTGGCCGGCAACGATTATTCACAACTGGTTAAGACCATCCCCGGCCTCGACAAGCTGGCCGGCAACAACGCCCTGGCCGGTCTCGGCGGGCTCGGCAACGTGCTCGGCAAGAGCGGCGGCGACAGCAAGGGCCTCGGTTCGCTGCTCGGCAATGCGGACAGCATGGGCGACGTGAACAAGGCCTTCGGCACCCTGGGCATGGATAGCGGGATGACCGAGAAGTTCGCCCAGGTGCTGGTCGACTACTTCGGCAAGCAGGGCGCCAACAGCGAGCTGCTGGGCAGCCTGAGCAATCTCTGGGGAGTGAGCAAGGCGGGCGGCTCGTCGCTGCTCTGATCTGCCGCCAGCGGATCGGCGGATAACCGCGCTGCGGTTATTCGCCCTACGAAGTGGGTGCGGCGCCCGGATATTCGTTGCCTGCACCGGTAGGGCGAATAACGCCCCCGGCGTTATCCGCCCTACGAGATGGGTGTGTTTCGGCCGGTACTTCAGCGCAGTTGCCGCAAGCGGGCGATGCGTTCGTCCTTTTCTTCCCACATGCGCGAGACCCATTCCTGCACGTACTGGCGGAACACCGGGTCGTTCTCGTAGTCGCCCTGCCACAGGGCGGGATCGATCGGGCGGGTCTGGATGTCGACGATCACCTTCGGCACCCGTCCGCAGAGCAGGTCCCAGAATCCCGGCACCTTGTCGCTCGGGTAGACCACGGTGACGTCGAGCAGGGCGTCCAGTTGCTCGCCCAGCGCGGCGAGGACGAAGGCCACCCCGCCGGCCTTGGGCTTGAGCAGGTGGCGATAGGGCGACTGTTGCCGGGCCTTCTTCTGCTCACTGAAACGCGTGCCTTCCAGGTAGTTCACCACGGTCACCGGGATGCGCTTGAACTTCTCGCAGGCGGCCTTGGTGATCTCCAGGTCCTTGCCCTTGAGTTCCGGGTGCTTCTCCAGGAAGGCCTTGGAATAGCGCTTCATGAACGGATACTCCAGCGCCCACCAGGCCAGGCCGAGGAAGGGCACCCAGATCAGCTCCTTCTTGAGGAAGAACTTGAAGTACGGGGTGCGCCGGTTGAACACCTGGATCAAGGCGGGGATGTCGACCCAGGACTGGTGGTTGCTCACCACCAGGTACGAGGTGTCCTGGCGCAGGTCGCTGGCGCCGCGCACGTCCCAGACCGTCGGCGTGCAGGTGGCGAAGATCCACTTGTCGATCTCCGCCCAGGTCTCGGCGATCCACATCACGCCCCTGGAGCAGAGGTCCTTCAGGCGCTGGCCGGGGAGCACCAGCTTGAGCAGTGCGATCAGCATCATCGGGCCGATCAGGATCAGCGTGTTGAGAAGCAGCAGAAGGCTGCTGGTCAGGCCGGTCAACAGTTCCCGCATGGTTGGTTTCCCTGTCCTGGGTGTGGGTCGACGCGGCCCATCATACGCATCCGCGCCGCGCCGCCCAAGCCGCCGGCGTGGCGAACGAAACCGCGCCGTGCTAGTCCTATGTGGACCTCGTATCACTTCAGGAGATGCCCGCGTGAAGCGTGCCCTTGCCTTGCTCTCGCTGTTCGCCCTGCCGGTCCTCGCCGCCGAACCCAACCTCTACGGCCGCTACGAATGGGTCTCCCTGCCGGAGCTGGACCGCACCCTGCAGGCGAAGATGGACACCGGCGCCTACACCTCCTCGCTGTCGGCCAAGGACATCGAGTTGTTCCAGCGCGACGGCGAGGAGTGGGTGCGCTTCCGGCTGGCCACCAAGGAGGCCGATGGCTCGGTGTTCGAGCACAAGCTGGCGCGCATCGGCAAGATCAAGAACCGCGCCGACAACCGCAACGGCGAGGACGAGGATGAGGACCGCCTGAGCGAACGCCCGGTGATCGACCTGCAGGTCTGCCTGGGCGGAGCGATGAAGACCATCGAGGTCAACCTCACCGACCGCAGCGCCTTCAACTATCCGTTCCTGATGGGCACCAAGGGCTTGCGCAAATTCCACGTCGCGGTCGATCCCTCCGAGCGCTTCGTCGCCGACAAGCCCACCTGCAAGTAAGCGTCCTACGCCACCGGCGGCGCGATTGACGCGCGCGCCGGCTTGCGGCACCGTTCCGGCATTCCCGTCAGCCGCCGTCACACCATGCCGCATATCCTGATCGTCGAAGATGAAGCCGCGATTGCCGACACCCTGCTATACGCCCTGCAGGCCGAAGGCTTCACCACCACCTGGGTGACCCTCGCCGGCGAGGCGCTGGCGTTGCAGGAGCGCCAGCCGGCGGATCTGCTGATCCTCGACGTCGGTCTGCCGGACATCAGCGGTTTCGAGGCCTGCAAGCGCCTGCGGCGGTTCTCCGAGGTGCCGGTGATCTTCCTCACCGCGCGCGATGCCGAGATCGACCGCGTGGTCGGCCTGGAGATCGGCGCCGACGACTACGTGGTCAAGCCGTTCAGCCCGCGCGAGGTGGCGGCTCGGGTCAAGGCCATCCTCAAGCGCATGGCGCCGCGCCCGGCGGCGCTGGAAGGGGCCGCGCCGAGCGGGCCGTTCCAGGTCGACGAGGAGCGCGTGCGGATCCACTACCGCGACACCCCGCTCAACCTCACCCGCCACGAGTTCCGCCTGTTGCAGACGCTGCTCGGGCAGCCCGAGCGGGTATTCAGCCGCGAGCAGTTGCTCGACGCCCTCGGCGTCGCCAGCGAGGCCGGCTACGAGCGCAACATCGACAGCCACATCAAGAGCCTGCGCGCCAAGCTGCGCCAGGTGAACGAACGCGGCGAAGCGATCCAGACCCATCGCGGCCTGGGCTACAGCTACAGCCCGGACCACGCCTGATGCCGCTCGGCGTTCGGATCTTCCTGGTCTACTTCCTGTTCGTCGGTCTCACCGGCTACTTCGTGCTGAGCACGGTGATGGACGAAGTGCGCCCCGGCGTGCGCCAGTCCACCGAGGAAACCCTGGTGGACACCGCCAACCTGCTCGCCGAGATCCTCCGCCAGGACGTGAAGAACGGCACCCTGGCACAGAGCGACCTGCCGGAGATGCTCGAGGACTACGGCAAGCGGGTGCCGCAGGCGGATATCTGGGGCTTGCGCAAGGAGGCGGTGAACCACCGCATCTACGTCACCGACGCCAGCGGCAAGGTGCTGCTGGACTCCGCCGGGGTGGCCGTCGGCCAGGACTATTCGCGCTGGAACGACGTCTACCTGACTCTCCGGGGCCAGTACGGCGCGCGCTCCAGCCGCGAAGACCCGGACGACCCGGATTCCTCGGTGATGTACGTGGCGGCGCCGATCAAGGATGGCGGGAAGATCATCGGGGTGGTTTCGGTGGCCAAGCCGAACAGCAGCCTGCAACCCTACATCGACCGCTCGCAGCGGCGCCTGGCCTGGCTCGGTGCCGGGCTGATCGCCCTCGGGCTGCTGGTCGGCGGCCTGCTCTCCTGGTGGCTCAGCGGCGCGCTGCGGCGCCTCACCCAGTACGCCCAGGCGGTCAGCGAGGGGCGCCGCGCCGAGCTGCCGCGCTATCGCGGCGGCGAGATGGCGCAACTGGCCGACGCGGTGGAACGCATGCGCACGCAACTGGAAGGCAAGGACTACGTCGAGCGCTACGTGCATACCCTGACCCACGAACTGAAGAGCCCATTGGCGGCGATCCGTGGCGCCGCCGAGTTGCTCGACGGCGAGATGCCGGCCGAACAGCGGGCGCGCTTCGTCGGCAACATCGCCGGCGAGAGCGAGCGCCTGCAACAACTGATCGAGCGCCTGCTGAGCCTGGCCCAGGTGGAGCAGCGGCAAGGTCTGGAGGAGGTCGGCAAGGTCGACCTGCGGGAGATCGCCGCGTCCCTGCTGGAAGGCCAGGCGGCGCGTATCCAGCGCCAGCGATTGCGGGTGGAGAACCGCCTGGAAGGTCCCTGCGAGGTTCGCGGCGAGCAGTTCCTGCTGCGCCAGGCGCTGGCCAACCTGCTCGACAACGCCCTCGACTTCACCCCGCCCGGCGGCATCCTTCGCCTGCTCGCCGAGGCCGACGGCGAGGGTATCGCCTTGCGCCTGTTCAACCAGGGGCCGGCGATTCCCGACTACGCCCTGGCGCGCCTCACCGAACGCTTCTACTCGCTGCCGCGCCCGGCCAGCGGGCGCAAGAGCACCGGGCTGGGACTGAACTTCGTCGCCGAGGTGGCGCAACTGCATGGCGGCCGGTTGCAGGTCGGCAACCGCGACGACGGCGTCGAGGCGCTGCTCTGGCTGCCGCGCGGCTGAGGCGTCTCCACGGAAACTCCATCGACTCTCCACACGGCGACCCGAAGCCCGCCATCGCGGCGCCGCAGACTTTCCGCCATCACCCCGACGGAGAGTCCCCCCATGAACCGCACGCTGGCCTACAAGCTCGGCGCCATCGCCCTACTCATCCTGCTATTGCTGATTCCCCTGTTGATGATCGACGGCCTGATCCGCGATCGCCAGGAGGTTCGTGACGGCGTGCTGCAGGATATCGCCCGCAGCTCCAGCTACAGCCAGCGCCTCACCGGCCCGCTGCTGGTGGTGCCGTACCGCAGGACGGTGCGCGAGTGGGTCACCGAGGAGAAGACCGAGAAGCGCGTGTTGCAGGAGCGCGAGCAGCGTGGCGAGCTGTACTTCCTGCCCGACCGCTTCGCCCTCGACGGGCAGATGCGCACCGAGCTGCGCTACCGTGGCATCTACCAGGCGCGCCTGTACCACGTCGACAACAAGGTCGCCGGCTACTTCCAGGTGCCTGCGCACTATGGCATCGAAGAAGACCTGGAGGACTACCAGTTCGAAACGCCGTTCCTGGCGATGGGCATCAGCGACATCCGCGGCATCGAGAATGCCCTGCGCCTGTCCCTCAACGGTGCCAGCGTCGACTTCGAGCCGGGTAGCCGGGTCGGCCTGCTCGGCAGCGGTGTGCACGCACCGCTGCAAGGCGTCGACGGGCGCCAGGCGCAGCGCCTGGAGTACGCCTTCGACCTGTCGTTGCTCGGCAGCGAGCGGCTGGACATCGTGCCGGTGGGCCGCGACAGCCAGGTCATCCTGAAGGCCGACTGGCCGCACCCGAGCTTCGGCGGCGAGTTCCTGCCCAGCGAGCGGGAGATCACCGCCCAGGGCTTCACCGCGCGCTGGCAGACCAGCTTCTTCGCCACCAACATGGAAGAGGCGCTGCGCAGTTGCGTGGAGGAGCAGCGTTGCGACGGTTTCCAGGCGCGCGCCTTCGGCGTCGGCCTGGTCGATCCGGTGGACCAGTACCTGAAGGCCGACCGCGCGATCAAGTACGCGCTGCTGTTCATCACCCTGACCTTCGCCGGCTTCTTCCTCTTCGAGGTGCTCAAACGCCTGGCGGTACACCCGGTCCAGTACGCGCTGGTCGGCCTGGCGCTGGCGTTCTTCTACCTGCTGCTGCTGTCGCTGGCCGAGCACGTCGGCTTCGAGCTGGCCTACCTGGTCTCCGCCGGAGCCTGTGTCGGCCTGATCGGCTTCTACCTGTGCTTCGTCCTGCGCAGCGTGGCCCGAGGGCTGGGCTTCAGCGTCGGCCTGGCAGGGCTGTACGGCCTGCTCTACGGCTTGCTGAGCGCGGAGGACTACGCCTTGCTGATGGGCTCGCTGCTGCTGTTCGCGGTACTTGCCGCGGTGATGGTGCTGACCCGCCGCCTGGACTGGTACGGGGTCGGCCGCAAGGACCTCCCGGCCGTACCCGCCAAGGCCTGACGACGAGGGCGGCGGCGCCGGCCGCCGCCGATTTCCAAGGAGGAAAAGCATGCGCCTGTTCTTCGAGTTCACCCTCTGTGCCGCCCTCGGCCTGCTGGTCAGCGGCGTGATCCTGATCTTCCTGCTGTTCTTCGGCAAGTTCGGCCTAATCGAGTACTGGATCGCCAGCGGCAAGCCCCTGGCCCACGCCATGCTGGTGCTGATGCCGGACGGATTCTGGGAAGGCCTCAGCGGCATCGAGGGCGCCGCCGGCAATCCGCACGTGCGCTCCTTCCTGGAGCTTTGCATGGGGCTCGGACAGAGCGCGCTGTTGCTGGGCCTGCTGCTGTTCCGCCTGGTGTGCTGGAAATGAATGGCTATGTCGGCCTGCGCGACGACCGTCGCGACGGCGAGCGCCTGGCGGCGCGGATCGGCCTGCTGTTCCCCGGCCCCTCGGCGGCCTGGCTGCAACGCGCCGAACGCCTGCGGCGGCAGCAGGCGTCGGCGGGCCTCGGGGTCAGGCGCGGGTGGCCTGCATCGACGGGCGCTGGCTGACTTCGGCGAACCAGGCGGCGAGTCGTGGGTAGCGGCCGCGCCAGTCCCACTCCGGCTGGCGCAGGTCGAGATAGCCCAGGGCGCAGGCGACGCCGATGGCGGCGATGTCGAAGCGCGCCTGCAGTTCGGCGATGCAGTCGCCCTCCAGCCACGCCAGGGACCGCCCGATCTTTTCCCGCTGTGCTTCGAGCCAGGTGTCCCAGCGCTTCTCCTCGGGGCGGACGAAGGTTTCGTAGCGGGACAGCACCGCGGCGTCGAGGACGGCGTCCGCCAGCGAGGCGATGGTCAGGCGTCGCCAGCGGGCGCTGCCTTCGCGGGGGATCAGCGGTTCGCCGACGTGCTGCTGGTCGAAGTAGTCGCAGATCACCCGGCTGTCGTGCAGCACCTGGCCGTCCGGCAGGCGCAGGGCGGGAATCTTGCCGGCCGGGTTGCTGGCGTTGAGCTGCCGGATGGGCGCGACCGGCGTCGGCGTGACTTCCTCGAGCGCCACGCGCTCGCGTTGGCCGGTTTCGTGGAGCAGGACCAGGACCTTGCGCACGAAGGGCGAGGCGGCGGCGTAGAACAGCGTATGGGTAGCGCTCATGCGGGCTCCTTGGAAGGATCAGTCGCGGACGACGCGCAGACGATCGGCGGCAGGCTCGGCGCTCCAGGTTTCTCCGGGGCGACCGCCGAGCAGGGCGTTGCCGGGCGCCGGCCGGTCGCTGGGCAGGACGCGGAATGTCGCCTGCTCACTGTCGAAACGCAAGAGCGCCCCGCTGGCGGCGTCGTGCAGCCAGACACGGTCCATGGCGTCGACCCGCAGGCTGTCCGGGCGGGCCTGGCTGTCCGGCAGCGGCCAGCTCTGCCACGAGGCATCGCTGGGATCGTAGCGGTACAGCCGGGCGCCACCGCTGTCGCTGGCCCAGAGCCTGCCGATGGAGTCGGCGCCGATCCCGCGCAAGGCCTTCGTGCCTTCAGGCGCGGGCAACCGCTCGGTGCTGCCGTCGAGCGGATCGACATGCACCAGCGCGTCGTCCTGCGCGTACCAGACCTCGCCGTCCGGGGTGACGCAGATGCCGTTCGCCGCCTTGCCCTGGGGCGAGGGCCAGACCTCCACCAGGCGCCTGGCTGGGTCGAGGCGACCGTGGAAGCCGCGGCTGCCGGTGAACCAGAGGCGCCCGTCGTCGTCGAATACCGCGGACTCGAGCCCGGCCGGCGCGGCCTTGGCCGGTAGCGGGAAACGTTCGCTGCCCAGGCGCTCGCCGCCGATGCGAAGGATGGCGTTGAGGCCGCTGTCGAGCACCCAGGCGTTGCCGCTCTCGTCGCTGACGATGGCTCGCGGCCGCGCGCCTTCGCCGAGCGGCACCTGCACGCTCTCGCCACTGGTCGGGTCGAGGCGCCCCAGCGAATGCCCGCCGTCCGCGCCGTACCAGACCGCACCCTGTGCACTGGGCGCGACCGCGTAGGGCGCGGAGCCCTTGTCCAGCGGGTAGTACTGTTCGCCGGCCAGGGCGGCGCCGGTCGACGACAGGGCCAGGAACAGGCCCAGCAGCGGGTAGGGCAGGTGACGCATACGGTTCTCCCGGAACGACGAGCGGAACGTGGAAAGGCTCTGTCTTGCTATTCTGGCAGCGCATTGAGCATAGGAGGAACTGCGAATGGCCACAGTGGAAATACTCGGGGCGGAATGCCGCGCGGGGGGCGCGGTGAACGACGATGCGCTGGGCTGCACGGCGCAGGCCGCCTGGGTGATCGACGGTGCCACCAGCATCGGTCGCAGCGTGCTGGGCGTGGAAAGCGACGCGCGCTGGCTGGCCCAGGCGGTGGACCGGCACCTGCGGTTGCTGCTGGAAGTCGAGCCCGAGCAATCCAGCGAGACCCTGCTGCGGCGCCTGCTCAACGATATCCAGGGCGACTTCCGCGCCCAGAGCGGCCGCGACTGGCACGACCTCGAAGACATGCCGGCGGCCTGCCTGAGCCTGCTGCGGATTCGCGGCGGAGAAATCGAACTGCTCAACATCGGCGACAGCCGGATCCTCGTCGAAGGCGCCGACGGCCAGGTACGCAGCTTCGGCGATTCGGCCCTACACGAACTGGATCGGCAATCCCTGGCGCATTTCTGCCGGATGCGCGAGGAACATCCGCAGTGGGATCACGCCGAACTGTTCAAGGCCAGCCGCCCGCGCGTGCGGCAGAACCGCCTGCTGATGAACAAGCCCGAGGGCTACTGGGCGCTGGACATCAGCGACCGCTGGCTCGGCCAGGTGCAGCGCGAGACCTTGCCGCTCGCCGCGTTGCGTTCCTTCGTGCTGATGACCGACGGCTTCGACCGGCTGGTCGAGCCTTTCCGCCGCTATACCGACGAACAGTTGCTGCGGCGCCTCGAGGACGTCGGAGTGAGCGCCATGCTCGACGAGTTGCGCGAGATCGAACAGGGCGACGACCAGGCCCTGGCTTTCCCGCGTTTCAAGATCCACGACGACGCCAGCGCGCTGTGGGGTCGGATCGCGGGGTGAACGATGATCTCCGGCGCCCGGAATGCAGGTCCTCCCCATTGCGCCGGCTGCCGATATCCCGGCCCTCTCCCTCAGGCGGGAGGAGGGCATCCGGTGCCCGGAAGGTACGTTCTGCGGTAGGGCGAATAACCGCGAAGCGGTTATCCGCCGTTACGCACCTGTGACGCGTCGTTCACCACTTGTAGCTGACGCTGCCCACCACGCTGCGCTGGTCGCCGTAGTAGCAGTAGTAGCCGTCGCAGGACGCCAGGTAGTCCTTGTTGAACAGATTGTTGGCATTGACCGCCACGCTGACGCCTTTCAG
Source organism: Pseudomonas sp. TZ252 (assembly GCF_056110345.1). Classification (NCBI taxonomy): domain Bacteria; kingdom Pseudomonadati; phylum Pseudomonadota; class Gammaproteobacteria; order Pseudomonadales; family Pseudomonadaceae; genus Pseudomonas; species Pseudomonas sp. TZ252. Next base: position 3,012,560 of record NZ_CM148566.1, read on the forward strand.
GCTGCCGTTAAATTGGCCCAGGTCGTAGCGCACGGCGGCATCGTACAGGGTGTACGAGCCGGCGTAGCCGTCGTAGGTGTTGGCCTGGTCGCCGTAGGTCGAGCCTACGTAGCGGGCGCCGGCACCCACGCTGAAACCGTTCAGCGTACCCTCGTGCCAGGTGTAGTCGGCCCATAGCGAGGCCTGGTTGCGCGGCGCCTGTTGCAGGCGGTTGCCTGCGTACTGGCCTTTTTTCACTTCGGTGTCGGCGTAGCTATAGGCGCCGATCATCTTCAGGTTGTCGGTGACGTTGCTGGTGGCTTCCAGTTCTATCCCGGAGACCTTCACTTCGCCCGTCTGCGAAGTGACCGGCGTGCCGCCTATGTTCTGCGACACGCTGACGTTCTCCTGGCGCAGGTCATAGACCGCGGCGGTGAACAGCGAGTCGGAGCCTACCGGCTGGTACTTCACGCCGATTTCCCATTGCTTGCCTTCGGTCGGCTTCAGCGAACTGGTGCTGTTCATATCGGCGCCAGTGGTGGGCTGGAACGACTCCGCATAGGAGATATAGGGCGCCACGCCATTGTCGAAGATGTAGCTGAGCGCCGCGTTGCCGCTGAACTTCTTGTCGCGGCTGGTATTGGTGGCGTCGCCCTTGTTGTAGAAGGTGGCGCCTGTGTGCACCCAGTCCTCGCGACCGCCGAGGGTCAGGCGCCAGTTGTCGAGGGCGATCTGGTCCTGGACGTAGAGGCCGGTCTGGTAGGTCTTCTGCTTGTAGTCGTAGAAGGCCGTCGAACGATCCGGTTTGACGATCGGCTGGCCGTAGATCGGGTTGATGACGTTGCTCGGCGGCGCGCTGCCAAAGATCGATGTGTATTGGTTGTCGGTGCGGTTGTGATCCAGGCCTAGCAGCAGGGTGTGGCGCAGGGCGCCTGTTTCGAAGTCGGCCTGGAAGTTGTTATCTACTACGAACTGACTGACGTCTTCATCCACCGAGGTGGTGCTGCGTTCCAGTGTGCCGTCGGCATGAGCTGTGCCCGCTGTAATCCCCTGGAACGACAGGTCGTTGCGCAGGTAGCGCAGGTTCTGGCGGAACTGCCAGACATCGTTGATCCGCCGCTCGAAGGCGTAGCCCAGCCAGTAGTAGGTGCGGTCGTAGTATTCCCAGTCCGGATCGCCGAGGTTCTTGTGATGGGAAACCTTGCCGAACGGCGCGTCGTACTTGGTTCCGCGCAGCGGCAGGAACTGGCTGGTGATGCCGGTATCGTCGCGGTTGAACTGGCCGAGGAAGGTCAGCCTGGTGTTGTCGTCGATGTTCCAGGTCAGGTTCGGGGCGATGTTGTAGCGCTTGTCGTCGATATGGTCGACCTGGGTGTTGCTGTCGCGCACCACGCCGGAGACGCGGTAGAGAAAGCGTCCCTCGTCGTCGAGCGGGCCGGTGCTGTCGAAGCTGACCTGCTTGTGGTTGTAGTTGCCGACCTCGGCCTTCACCTCGTGACTGGCGACGTTCTGCGGACGCAGGCTGACCATGTCGAGCATGCCGCCCGGCGGGGTCTGGCCGTAGACCGAGGAGGCCGGGCCGCGCAACAGGGCGACACGCTCCAGGTTCCAGGTTTCCAGCTTCGGGTTGTTGTAGACGCCGACCGCCATCGGCAGGCCGTCGAGGAACTGGGTCGGCTTGAAGCCGCGCACCTTCAACCAGTCGGAGCGGGTGTCGCTGCCGAAGCTGCTGGCGACGACGCCGGGCATGTAGCGCACCGCGTCGTCGAGGTTGTGCACGGCGCGGTCGGTCATCTGCTGGCGGGTCGCCACCGAGATCGAGCGCGGGGTCTCGAGGATCGGCGTATCGGTCTTGGTGCCGGTCATGCTGCGCTTGGCCACGTAGCCGCTGGTCGGCCCCAGTGGGTCTTCCTCGGCGCCGCTGACCGTCATCGCCTGCAGCGACAGGGTGTCTTCCGGCACCTTGCGCAGGCTGTAGGTGCCGCCGGCATTTTCCACCAGTTCCAGGCCGCTGCCCTTGAGCGCTTCGCGCAATGCGCCGGGCGCGTCGAAGCGACCTTGCACGGCGTGGGCGCTGCGTCCTTCGGCGAGCGCCGGGTCCAGGGTGAGGACCAGGCCGGCCTGGGCCGCGATGCGGTTCAGGGTGCCTGCCAGCGGCCCGGCGGCGATGCGGTAGTCGCGCACGCTGGCCTGTTCGGCCGGGGCGGCGTGGAGGAAGGGTGCGGGAACGGCGAGGGCGATGGCTAGGGCGAGCAGGCCGGGACGGAACGTCGGGCGGGGCATGTGCGGGGCTCCTGGATGGAAACGAGTCTCAATGCCTCCTTGCCGGACGAATCGGAAAAAGTGATAGGGACGGCGGGAAAAATTTTTCGCCGGCCCGTTCGGTTCAGCGTGGCACCACTTCGAACCACCAGGCGTTGTGCCTTACGCTGCGCACCGGCAGGCTCGGCTCCAAAGCCTGAAGGGCGAGGCGGGTGTCCTTCAGCGGGAAACTGCCGGTGACGCGCAGGTCGGCGATGCTCGGGTCGACCCGCAGCAGCGCCGGCGAATAGCGCCCCAGTTCCGCCACCAGGTCGGCCAGCCGGGCGTTCTCTACCACCAGCATGCCTTGTGCCCAGGCGCCGGCCAGGGCCGGGGCCGCTTCGCTGGCCTGCAGGCCTTGCGGCAGGATCAGCACCTGCTGGCCTTCCTTGATCACACGCTCTTCGCTGAGCGTTTCCGCGCGCGCGGCCACCGCCGACTGCAACACGGTGAGGCGCGTGCCGGGTTCCTCGCGGCGCACCAGGAAGCGCGTGCCGAGGGCGCGCATGTCGCCATCGGCGCTGCTGACCACGAAGGGGCGCGGGTCGCCATGGGCGGTTTCCACCAGGATCTCGCCGGCCAGTAGCACGACCTGGCGGCGTTCGCCGTCGAAGCGGACGTCGATGGCGCTGCGGCTGTTCAGGCGCACATGGGTGGCATCCGGGAGGGTCAGCTCGCGCTGCTCGCCGGTGGCGCTGTAGGCATCGGCCAGCAGGTAGCGGACCGGGACGTAGCGGTTGGCCACGCCGAGCCCGACGCCCAGCGCCAGCACTAGCCCCAGGGCGCTGCCGCCGAGCCGGCGCAGGCGGCGCTTGAAGCGTGCGTTGCCGGACAGCAGGGCGTTGCGTGCCGGCCCGTTGGCGGCTCTCGCCAGGTGCCGGTCGAGGCCGCCGAGCTGTTCCCAGGCGCGTTCGTGTTCGGGATGCGCCGCGTACCAGCGGTGGAAGGCGCGGTGATCGTCGGGATGGGCTTCGCCGGAGTCGAGCAGCAATTGCCAGGCGATGGCTTCGTCGAGCACCCGCGCGCGTACCGGCGAATGACGATCGTCGGCGCTCACCGGGGCTCTCCGTAGAGGGCGATGTAGCACTGGCGCAGACCCTGGGCCAGGTATTGGCGCACGCGCGGCACCGAGACTCCGAGACGCTCGGCGATCTCCGCGTGGGGCATGCCGTCCAGGCGGCTATAGAGAAACGCGCTACGCGCCTTCAGCGACAGCGTGCCAAGCAGGCGATCGATCTCGCGGAGGTCCTCGAGAATCAGGTACTGCTCTTCGGCCGAAGGCTGCTCCGCTTCCGGAATCAGCGCCAGTTCGGCGAGATAGGCCTGCTCAAGGGCGGCGCGGCGGAAGTGGTCGATCATCAGACCGCGCGCCACCTTCGCCAGGAACGCGCGCGGTTCGCGCAGGCCGGGCAGCTCCGGGCGGCCGAGGAGGCGAACGAAGGTGTCCTGGCTGAGGTCTTCGGCGCGCTGGCGGCAGCCGAGGTTGCGGTTCAGCCAGGCAAGCAGCCAGCCGCGGTGGTCCCGGTACAGGCTACCCACGAATTCGCTGTTGCTGACGTCACCCGCCGACACGACCGCTCCCCATCCCGAAACGGGATTGAATGGAAAAACGAGAATTATTCGCAAATGATCGCAAAGTGCGACTATCCCTGCAATTGGCGTCCGTCGGGAAGCCACTTGAGTCGTCCCGCTGGTTTGCCGGAGGATCGGTGTTCCCATAACAAGAACAGGAGTCTCGCCGTGGCCGAACCTTTGCTGATCATCGGTTCCTATCTGTCCCCCTATGTGCGCAAGGTGCTGGTGCTGCTGGAACTGAAAGGCATCGCCTACCGCATCGACCCCATCGTGCCGTTCTTCGGCGACGAGGCCTTCGAGCGCCTCAGTCCGTTGCGCCAGATTCCGGTGCTGGTGGACGGTGACTTCGTCCTCAACGATTCCAGCGTGATCTGCCAGTACCTGGAGGAGCGCTACCCGCAGCCGAGCCTGTATCCCGCCGACATCGGCCAGCGCGCCCAGGCCCGCTGGCTGGAGGAGTACGCCGATTCGCGGCTGGGCCAGGTGATCATCTGGCAGTTGTTCCACCAGTTGGTGATCAACCGCGGCATCTGGCAGCGCGAACCCGACCAGGCGATCCTGCAACGCACCTACGACGAAGACCTGCCGTCGATCTGCAATTACCTGGAAGGGCGGATCCCGCCGAGCGGCTGGCTGTGCGGCGAGCTGTCCATCGCCGATGTCGCCGTCGCCTGCCTGTTCCGCAATGCCCAGTTGGCGCGCTACCAGGTCGACGGCGAGCGCTGGCCGCGCCTGGCGCGCCTGTTGGCTGACGCTTTCGCCCTGCCGGCCTTCCAGCATCTGGCGCGTTTCGAGAAGGCCACCGCGCAGACCCCGGTCGCCGAACAGCGCCAGGCGCTGCGCGAGGCCGGCGCGCCGCTCAGCGCGACCAGCCACGCCCGCGAGCGGCCGGTGCGCGGTCCGATGAGCCGCTGAGAGGGAGTGCGGGCGGCGCCCAGGGCGCCGTCCTGATGAAGCGCCATTCAGCGCCTCGATAAGACCTTCGCGGCGCTGGTGGATTCAGCGTCCGGGCATATTTTATATAGACCAGTCTATATAAAACGGAGGCCGCACCGTGATGAACGTCCCCGAAGGGTTCCAGCCGCTGTTCCGCAGCAGTCCGTTGCTCGACCTGCTCGGTCCTTTCTTCTGCCGGCAGGACGCCCAGCGCCAGTTGGTGGTGGCGCTGCGCATCGACGAAAAGCACTGCAACCACGGTGGCACCGCCCACGGCGGCCTGCTCTCGACCCTGGCCGACGTTGGCCTCGGCTACGCCATGGCGTTCTCCCGCGAACCGCCGCAGCCGATGGTCACCGTCGGCCTGCGCCTGGACTTCTGCGGGGTCGCGCGGGTCGGCGACTGGCTGGAGGTGCATACCCGGGTCGACAAGCTCGGCCAGCGCATGGCCTTCGCCTCGGCCCGGCTGCACAGCGGCGAGCGCCTGGTGGCCAGCGCCAGCGGCGTGTTTCATCTGCCCTGAGGCTCGGGCATGCTTGCCCGGTCGTCTGCCGTGAGTTGGGGAGTCAGGTTTGCCGAAGAAGTCCAATGCCGCCGAACGGATCGTCCATGCCACCGCCTCGCTGCTGGCCAGCCGCGGGTATTTCGGCACCGGGCTGAGCGACATCATCGCTCGCGCCGAGGCGCCGAAAGGCTCGCTCTATCACTATTTCCCCGAGGGCAAGCCGCAGATCGCCAGCGCCGCGATCGGCTTCGTCGCCGACGAGGTGGCGTCCTTCCTCGACCGCGCCGGGACCCAGGCCCCCCATGCGCGCAACGTCCTCCGCCAGTTCACCGCGACCCTGCGTGGCTGGCTGGAGCATTCGCGTTTCGAAGAGGCCTGCCCGGTGCTTTCCACCAGCCTGAGCATCGACGCCGAGCTGGCCCCGGTGCACGCTGAATGCCGCCGGGCGCTCCGCGCCTGGCACGCCAGCATCGAGCGTGCGTTGCGCGCCGACGGACTGGCGGAAAAGCTCGCCGCCTCGCGTGCCTGGCTGATCCTCGCGGCGCTGGAGGGGGCGGTCGCGGTGGCCCGCGTCGAGCGGTCGTTCCAGGCGCTGGATGCGATCGAGGAAGAATTGCAGGCGCTACTGCCGGCCTAGGCGGGTGTCGCGCCCAGGCCGGCCAGGTATCCGTCAGTGCTGCACGCTGTCCACCGCGATCGCTTCGCCGGAAACTTCGCGGTAGGCCGTGCGGCGCTTGGCCAGGGCGTAGTGGATCAGGCCGGCCAGGCCGGCGCCGAAGAACCAGGAGAACGGCGATAGCTCGGCGAATGCCGGCAACAATGCCAGCAGGGTGGAGATGATCGCCGCCGGGACGAACGCGGCGATGGCCCGCGGGTTCACCCCTCGCGCGTAGTGATAGGCGCCGGCGCGGCTTTCGGTGTACAGCTCCGGCAGGTTCACTCGGCCTTTCCGCACCAGGTAGTAGTCGACCATGATGATCCCGTACAGCGGGCCGAGCAGCGCGCCGAGGCCGCCGAGGAAGTAGAGGATCACCCCGGGGCTGTTGTACAGGTGCCAGGGCAGGATCAGCACCGCGATGGTCGCGCTGATCAGCCCGGCGCGGCGGAAGTTCAGCAGGTTCGGCGCCAGGTTGGTGAGTACGTAGGCCGGGGCGACGAAGTTGGCCATGATGTTCACCGCCACGGTGACGATCAGCAGCGCCAGGCTGGCCAGCACCAGGAAGAGGGTGTCGGGGATCGCGGCGACGATGTCGGTGGGGCTCTGGATGAGCTGGCCGTCGATCCTGAACTGGGCGCCGGCGAGGACCACCGCGAACAGGCCGAACAGCAGGATGTTCACCGGCAGCCCCCAGAAGTTGCCGACGCTGATGGTGCGGCGGTCCGGGCAGCCGCGGGCGAAGTCGCAGAAGTTCAGGATCATGGTGCCGTACAGGGTCACCCAGAACGCCGCACCGCCGAAGATCTTCAACCACATCTGCGAACCGCTCATGGGTTCGCCGCTGGACCAGGCGATGGAGGCGCCGGCGCGCAGGTACATCCAGGCGGCGAGGGCGGCGACGGTGAGCAGGATCACCGGTCCGGCGAAGGATTCGTAGCGACGCACCATCTCCATGCCGTAGGCGAAGATCAGCAGTTGCACGCACCAGATGGCGACGAAGGTCGCCCAGCCCAGGCTCGACAGGCCGAGGATGGCGTCCTGGTCGTAGGCTGCGAGCCCCGGCCAGATCGCCGTCAGCAGCACGCGCAGGACGATGGAGGCGAGATAGGTCTGGATGCCGAACCAGGCGATGGCGATCACCGCGCGGATCAGCGCGGGGAGTTGCGCGCCGTGGATGCCGAAGGCGATGCGGCACATCACCGGGTAGGGCAGCCCGGTCTTCTGGCCCATGTAGCCGGACAGGTTCATCAGTCCGTAGACCATTAGCGCGCCCAGGGCCAGCGCGGCGAGGATCTGCGCACCGCTCATGCCGAGGGCGAAGAGGCCGATGGCGAAGGAGTAGTTGGCGATGTTGTGCACGTCGTTGGTCCACAGCGCGAACAGGCTGTAGCGTCCCCAGCGGCGCCCTTCGGCCTTGGTCGGGGCGAGATCGGCGCTGTACAGGCGCGGGCTCAGCGGCGGCAGTTCGGGGCCGGCGTGATGGCTGGCGCGTGGCAGGCAGTCGAGACTGGCCGGAGTGCCCAGGTCGAGCAGTGAGGCGGAGAACTCCGCGCTCCGCTGACCGGCGCGCGGCAGGCTGTCGAGGCTTTCCAGGGTGCCGAGGTCGAGCAGCGAGGGAGAAAACTCGCGGGGCGAGGCGGGCGGCTTCGGGGTGCTGGACATGGCGGTCTCCTCCGGCAGTCGGAAGAACTCGGCGCGAGGTCGGGTTCGTCTGTTGTTTTTGTATACAAGAATTTCGAAGATTTAAGCCAGTTATGTGCCAACCGATCCTCGACCGAATTTTCCGCGCTCTGCGGAAACCGGCCTTTCGGCGGCAAGCCCCTGAAACCGCTTGGGAAAAAGCTGTCGCTTCGATCAGGTAAGAATTTCGAACCGATTCATAGGCTTATGCGGACGGACGAGGGAGAGGGGAAAAAAGCGGGACGCCAGGAGGCCGCATTGGGAAAATTGTGCACAATAATTGTGCCCAGTGTTACCGCCGCGCCCGTCGACGGTGCGCGGCGCGAAGCTCAGCCCGTCCGGGAAATATCCAGGCCCTTCAACTGCCCGATCATCCACGTATGGGCGTCACGCCCGACATGCTGGACGTGGCTGTAGAGCCGCAGCACGTAGGGCGGAATGTCGAACGGCGCGGGATACAGGGCGAGGCCGGCGGCTTCCGCCAGGGCCCGTGCGGCATGTCGCGGAGCGGTGAGCAGGAAATCGGTGGAGCCTGCCAGGAACAGCGCCGCCAGCACCGTCGGCAGTTGCACCGCCACTTCGCGACGCAGGCCGGAGCGGGCCAGCAGCCGGTCGATCACCCCGCTGTCCTCGTTCCACGGCGTCACCACCGCATGCCGTTCGGCCAGGTAGCCCTCCAGCGTCGGCGCCCCGGCGAGGCGCGGGTGGTCGCGCCGCGCTACCACCACGTAGCGGTCGGCGAACCAGTCATGGGCCTGGATGCCTTCGGGCAGGCGCTCGTGTTCCTCGTCGTAGCCGAGGGCGAAATCGATCCGCCCGCTGGCCAGGGCCTCCACCGACAGCTTGCGTTCCGCATTGACCAGGCGCAGGCGCACTCCGGGCGCGCTGTGCTGCAGGCGGTTCATCAGCGGCGGAAGCAGGGCGAAGGCGGTGTAGTCGGTGGCGGCGAAGACGAAGGTGCGCTGGCTCTGTCCCGGTACGAACGGCCGCCACTCTTCCAGCCCCTCGCTGAGGGCGCGCAGAGCGGCGGCCACCGCAGCGGCCAGGTGCTCGGCACGCTGGGTCGGCTGCATGCGGTTGCCCTGGCGCAGGAACAGCTCGTCGTCCAGCCCCTGGCGCAGGCGCCCCAGCGCATGGCTGAAGGCCGAGGCGCTGATCGCCAGTTCGCTGGCTGCGGTGCCGACGTTGCGGTGGCGATACAGGGCGTCGAAGACAAGCAGGAGGTTGAGATCGAGGCGGCGCAGCAGGGGATGCATGTTATTCAGTTGCCGATGAGAAGAATGCACTTCATGCATCTTAGCAGTCGCACTAGGATGGCCGGATCCCCCACCGGAAGGTTGCCCATGACTCTCGAAATCCGTCCCGCCGTACCGGCCGACGCCGAACAGATCCTTGCCTTCATCATCGAACTGGCCGACTACGAGCGCGCCCGCCACGAGGTGGTCACCGATGTCGAAGGCATCCGCCGCAGCCTGTTCGCCGAAGGCTCGCCGACCCGCGCGCTGATGTGCCTGAGCGAGGGCCGGCCGATCGGCTATGCGGTGTATTTCTACAGCTACTCGACCTGGCTGGGGCGCAACGGCATCTACCTCGAAGACCTCTACGTCACCCCGGAATACCGTGGCGTCGGCGCCGGTCGCCGGCTGCTCCGCGAGTTGGCCCGCGAGGCCGTGGCCAACGACTGCGGACGCCTGGAGTGGAGCGTGCTGGACTGGAACCAGCCGGCCATCGACTTCTACCGCTCCATCGGCGCGCTGCCGCAGGACGAGTGGGTGCGCTATCGCCTGGATGGCGAGGCGTTGCGCAAGATGGCGGAGTAGCTGGCGGCAAGCCGACGTTGATGCCGGGGGAGTGTGTGGGGGTAGGGCGAATAGCGCCTGGCGATATCCGCCAGTTTCTCACCGAGGACGCCTGGCGCCTGCCGAGTCATCGCCACCGGTATCCATGCCGCTCTCCCGTAGCGCTGTAGCGTTGTCCCGCAGGAACGCCCACAGGCGTTCCGCTACCGGGCCCTGCGCGCGATCGCGCCGGCGCGCCGCCACCACCTCTTCGCTGCGTCCTGGCAGATGCGGCCCGGCCAGTGCGAGCAGGCGGCCGTCGGCCAGTTCCTCGTCTACCAGGAAGTCCGGCAGGTGCCCCCAGCCGAGGCCCTGGAGGATCACCTCTTTCTTCGTTCGCTGGTCCGGCACGCTGCACTGTCGCGCGCCGGCGAGCATGAAATAGTCCGTCGGCGGAGAATGGCGGGCGCTGTCGCGCATCACACACTGGGCGAAGGGGCGCAGTTGCTCCGGGCGCACCGGTCGCGGCGGAGGATCGCCGAGCAGGCCCGGCGCGATGACCGGGACCAGCCCGACCCTGCACAGGTCGAGCCATTCCAGGCGTGGGTCGGACTTGTCCACGCGATGCAGGATCAGGTCGGCCTCGCCGTCCAGCAGGCGCTCCAGCGGGCCGCTGACGGTTTCGAACAGCAATTGCAGGCGGGTCTGCGGCTGGCTGCCGAAGAACCCTGCGAGCAGCGCCAGGGCCGGGCGCGGCGGGCAGAGGTCGCCCAGTACCACGCGCAGCTCGCTTTCCTCGCCCTGGGCCAGGTGCGCGGCGTGGCCACGCAGCCCTTCCAGTTCGTAGAGCAGGGCCTGGGCACGCTGGTGGAAGGAGCGACCGGCGGCGGTCAGGCCGACCCGGTAGCCGCCCCGTTCCAGCAGCACCAGGCCGAGCTGGCGCTCCAGCCGGGCAACGGCGGCGAACACCGCCGGATGGGAGCGGTGCAGGCGCTGTGCGGCGGCCTGGAAGCCGCCGGCGTCGACCACCGCGTCGAAGCATTGGAGGTCGTGGAGGGTGAAGTCGTGCATGTCAGCTTCCCTGACAGAGTCGTTCCATTCTTTGTAGTTTTTCCCAGGGACCGTCGCAACTAGCCTGGCGTGCATGGCAATCACCCTGACCCCGGAGGCTCCCATGGGCAACCTGTCTTTTCTCGCTACCAGCGACGGCGCCAGCCTCGCCTATCGCCTGGATGGTGCGGCAGAGAAACCGCTGCTGGCGCTCTCCAACTCCATCGGCACCACCCTGCACATGTGGGATGCGCAACTCCCGGCACTGACCCGGCACTTCCGCGTCCTGCGCTACGACGCCCGCGGCCATGGCGCCTCCAGCGTGCCGCCGGGGCCCTACACCCTGGCCCGGCTGGGCGAGGACGTACTGGAGCTGCTCGACGCGCTGGAGGTACGGCGCGCGCATTTCCTCGGCCTGTCCCTGGGCGGGATCGTCGGCCAGTGGCTGGCGCTGCATGCGCCGCAGCGGATCGAGCGGCTGGTGCTGGCCAACACCTCGGCCTGGCTCGGCCCGGCGGCGCAGTGGGACGAGCGCATCGCCGCGGTGCTGCAGGCCGAGGACATGAGCGAGACCGCCGCGGGCTTCCTCGGCAACTGGTTTCCGCCGGCGCTGCTGGAGCGCGCCGAGCCCGTCGTCGAGCGCTTCCGGGCGATGCTCATGGCCACCAACCGGCACGGCCTGGCCGGCTCCTTCGCGGCGGTGCGCGATACCGACCTGCGCGCGCAACTGGCGCGGATCGAGCGGCCGACCCTGGTGATCGCAGGGGCGTACGACACGGTCACCGCCGCCAGCCACGGCGAGCTGATCGCCGCGTCGATTGCCGGGGCCAGGCTGGTTACGCTGCCGGCGGTGCATCTGTCGAACGTCGAGTTCCCGCAGGCGTTCGAAGGCGCGGTGCTGAGCTTTCTCGGCGCAGACTGATTACGCTATCGTCGCGCCTTTTCCCTCGGCGCAGGAGCCGACATGAACGAGCCGGGCAGTTTCATCTGGACGTGGTACGGGCAGGATGAGCATCGATGGGTCCTGCTCAGCGCAGAGGCGTTCCTGGCGCTCGATTTCCTGGCCCTTGACGGTGCCATGCAGAGAGAGACCATCGGCAGTTGCCCGGGCTGCTCTACCTGGTCGGAGAAGGTCGTGCCGTTGCACGAGTGGCTCGAAGGCTGTCCGGGTCGCCAGGCCGGGAGTTTTCGCGATGCCTTGAGGCGTGTCTGGGCGCTGTGCAACGAGCTGCCCGAGGAAGCGCTGGGCTGCTTCGACTTCGACATCTATGCCCACCCCGGATGGCAGGCGGTACGTCGAGAGGCCCGGGAGGCGCTGCGGCAGAACGGTTGGGACAGCATCCGTAGCCACGCCGAGGAGCTGCGCGACGACTGTTGGGAGCGTGTGCATGGCTACCCGAAGAAATGAAAAAGCCGCCCCTCGGGGCGGCTTTTCGTTGCGCTGCGGCGAACGGCCTATAGCCCGTTCTTCGCCTTGAACTCACGGCGGCGGCGATGCAGGACCGGCTCGGTATAGCCGTTCGGCTGCCGGGTGCCTTCCACCACCAGCTCCAGGGCGGCCTGGAACGCGACGTTGTCGTCGAAGTTCGGCGCCATCGGCCGGTAGGACGGGTCGCTGGCGTTCTGCCGGTCGACCACCACGGCCATGCGCTTGAGGCTCTCGACCACCTGCTCCTGGCTGATCACGCCGTGGCGCAGCCAGTTGGCCAGCAGTTGGCTGGAGATGCGCAGGGTGGCGCGGTCTTCCATCAGACCGACGTCGTTGATGTCCGGCACCTTGGAGCAGCCGACGCCCTGGTCGATCCAGCGGACGACATAGCCGAGGATGCCCTGGGCGTTGTTGTCCACCTCGTTCTTGATCTCTTCCGCGGTCCAGTTGGTGTTCGGCGCCAGCGGAATGGTCAGGATGTCGTCCACCGAGGCCGGGGTGCGCTTGGCCAGCTCGGCCTGGCGGGCGAACACGTCGACCTTGTGGTAATGCAGGGCGTGCAGGGTCGCGGCGGTCGGCGACGGGACCCAGGCGGTGTTGGCGCCGGCCAGCGGATGGCCGATCTTCTGCTCGAGCATGGCGGCCATCAGGTCGGGCATGGCCCACATGCCCTTGCCGATCTGCGCCTTGCCTTGCAGGCCGGTGGCCAGGCCGACGTCGACGTTGTTGTTCTCGTAGGCGCCGATCCACTTCTCCGACTTCATGGCGCCCTTGCGCACCACGGCGCCGGCTTCCATGGAGGTGTGGATCTCGTCGCCGGTGCGGTCGAGGAAGCCGGTGTTGATGAACACCACGCGATCCTTGGCCGCCTTGATGCAGGCCTTCAGGTTCACGGTGGTGCGGCGCTCCTCGTCCATGATGCCGACCTTCAGGGTGTTGCGCGGCAGGCCGAGGACGTCCTCGACGCGGCCGAACAGCTCGTTGGTGAAGGCGGCTTCTTCCGGACCGTGCATCTTCGGCTTGACGATATACACGCTGCCGGTGCGGCTGTTCTTGCGGCTGGTGTTGCCGTTCAGGTCATGAATGGCGATCAGGCTGGTGAACAGACCGTCCTGGATGCCTTCCGGCACTTCGTTGCCGTCCTTGTCGAGGATCGCATCGTTGGTCATCAGGTGGCCGACGTTGCGCACGAACAGCAGCGAGCGGCCGTGCAGGGTCAGTTCGGAACCGTCGGCCCTGGTGTAGACGCGGTCCGGGTTCATGGTGCGGGTGAAGGTGCTGCCGCCCTTGCTGACTTCCTCGGCCAGGTCGCCTTTCATCAGGCCCAGCCAGTTGCGGTAGATCACTACCTTGTCGTCGGCGTCGACCGCGGCGACCGAGTCCTCGCAGTCCATGATGGTGGTGAGGGCGGCTTCCATCAGCACGTCCTTCACGCCTGCGGCATCGGTCTGGCCGACCGGGCTGCTCGGGTCGATCTGGATTTCGAAGTGCAGGCCGTTGTGCTTGAGCAGTACCGCTTGCGGCTTGGCGGCGTCGCCCTGGAAGGCAAGGAACTGGCCAGCATTCTTCAGGCCGGTTTCGCTGCCGTTCTTCAGCGCGACGACCAGCGCGCCGTTCTTCACGCTGTAGGAAGTGGCGTCGACATGGGAGCCGGACTCCAGCGGCGCGGCCTCGTCGAGGAAGGCGCGAGCGAAGGCGATGACCTTGTCGCCGCGAACCTTGTTGTAGCCCTTGCCTTTCTCGGCGCCGCCTTCTTCGCTGATCACGTCGGTGCCGTAGAGTGCGTCGTACAGCGAGCCCCAGCGGGCGTTGGAGGCGTTGAGGGCGAAGCGCGCATTCATCACCGGCACCACCAGCTGCGGGCCGGCCATGCGGGCGATCTCGTCGTCGACGTTCTGGGTGCCGGCCTGGAAGTCTTCCGCCTCGGGCAGCAGGTAGCCGATTTCCTCGAGGAAGGCCTTGTAGGCAGCTGCGTCGTGGGCCTGGCCGGCGCGAGCCTGGTGCCAGCCGTCGATCTTGGCCTGGAGTTCGTCGCGCTTGGCGAGCAGGGCTTTATTCTTCGGCGCCAGGTCGTTGATCACGGCCTCCGCACCGGTCCAGAACGTGTCGGCAGAGACGCCGGTTCCGGGGATGGCTTCGTTGTTCACGAAGTCGAACAGGACTTTGGCGACCTGCAGGCCACCGACTTGAACGCGTTCAGTCATTGTTTGCCTCACTCTGCTCTAGACCAGCTCTGGACCCGGGCCGCACGGCCTTGTAGTCCGAGCCGCGGCATACTACATGATGCCGCGGGAAAAATCAGTGGTTACGCGTCGCGTTACGACTGGATGACGCTTCACGGTCACGTTGGCCAGGCTCAATGTTCGCAAAAAAACTGTACTTTGTTCCAGATAAATCTAAAAACAGTACACGATTTATCGCGAGCCCAACTGCGGCGCGGCGTCGCAGGATGTTTCACTGCGCTGCGAGCGCCTTGCCTATACTCCCGGAATCGCCCCAGGAGCCTCGCCATGCCCGTCCATGCCGCATCCCTCGCCGATCTCGCCGACCTGGTTCCGCTGTTTTCCGCCTACCTCGACTTCTACGAAGTGCCGGCGCCGGAAGAGCAGGTCCGCGCATTCCTCGCCGAGCGCCTGCGCCAGGGCGATTCGACCCTGTTCCTGGCCAGGGATGCCGAGGCGCGGGCGCTGGGCTTCGTCCAACTCTATCCGCTGTTCGCCTCCCTTGCGCTACGACCTTCGTGGCTGCTCAGCGATCTCTACGTCCGTCCGGAGGCGCGCCGCCAGGGCGTCGGCGAGGCCCTGATGAACCAGGCCCGGGGTTTCGCCGAAAGCATGGGCGCCTGCGGCCTGCAACTGGAGACGGCGAAGACCAACCACGCCGGGCAGTCGCTCTACGAGCGCCTCGGCTATGTCCGTAACGAACAGTTCTACACTTACTGGCTGCAGCTCTGAACTCCCATTCGTCCCAGCAGGAGGCAAGCTCATGGATCACCTGGTCCTGACCGTGATCGCCACCGACCATCCCGGCCTGGTCGAGCGCATCGCCCAATGCATCGCCTCCCACGGCGGCAACTGGCTGGAAAGCCGCATGTCGCGGATGGCCGGGCAGTTCGCCGGGATACTGCGGGTGGCCGTGCCGGCGGAAGGCTACGACGAACTGGTGGAAGGGCTACAGGGCCTGTCCAGCCACGGTATCCGCGTGCTCCTGGCGGAAAGCGGGATCGAGCCGGTATGCAACTGGAAGCCTATCCACCTCGACCTGGTGGGCAACGACCGCCCCGGTATCGTGCGTGACATCACCCGGCTGCTGGCCGAGCACGGGGTGAACCTGGAGAGCCTGTCCACCGAAGTGCGCCCGGCGCCGATGAGCAGCGAACCGCTGTTCCATGCCGATGCGCTGCTGGCGGTGCCGCTGACCCTGTCGCTGGACACCCTGCGCGAGCGACTGGAAGACCTGGCCGACGACCTGATGGTGGAGTTGGTGCTGGACGCGTCCTGAAGTTGTTCAGGAAAGCCGGGGACGGGCCTGTGGAAAAGCCTTGGGTGAAACCCTGAAGCCCAGGCGCCGCGAGGCTTGGAGGTCGTAGCGCGTTTTTTGACCAGCTGC
Organism: Pseudomonas sp. TZ252; assembly: GCF_056110345.1. NCBI lineage: Bacteria > Pseudomonadati > Pseudomonadota > Gammaproteobacteria > Pseudomonadales > Pseudomonadaceae > Pseudomonas > Pseudomonas sp. TZ252. Next base: position 3,028,060 of record NZ_CM148566.1, read on the forward strand.
GTTGCGGTTATTCCCAAACCAGGTGGACCAGCCTGTGGGTATTCTGTGTGGATAACCTTGCAGGCCTTTATCCATGGGCGATACAAGGGTTTGATCGTTTTCTGAGCAGCCTCTCTTGCGCTTTTGCTTGTGGATTAACCTTCGCCGCTATCGTTGCCCCTGTGCACAAATAACGTGGAGCAGTCTGTGGGTAAGCCGGGGAAAAATCCATGCAGGCCTTTATTCATCGGTATTACAGGTATCCGTACGTTTTTTGATCGATGGCTTTTCCGGTTCATCCACAGTTGCTCACAAAAGCCTTGGGCAGATTTGTGGATAAGCCTTGTGTATATCGTTGTAACCCTTGGTAAGCCTTGCATGCAGCGGTATGCTCAAAGACTGATCAGGCGCTTTGCAGGGCCTCTTCCGAAGAGTTATCCACGTGCCTGCGGAGAGGAGAAGGCAGGTATATGCACAAAGTGCGTGCATGATCCTGTGGAAAAGCCTGGGGTGGATCGCTGAGCGTCAGTATTGGCGGGGGATAGGAAGGAGTGCGTGTTTTTTCGCCAGGCTTGCGGAGTTCCGCAAGCCTGGGGATAACGTCAGCCCGGCTGGGGAAGGCGGCGCAGGCTGCGCCAGGCGTCGAAGCTGTAGACGGCCAGGGCGAGCCAGATGAAAGCGAAGGCGGTCAGGCGGCTGGAGTCCAGATGCTCGCCGAACAGCAGGATCGCCTGTAGCAGGACCAGCGTCGGCGCCAGGTATTGCAGGAAGCCCAGGGTGGCGTAGGGCAGGTGCCTTGCCGCAGCGTTGAAGCAGACCAGCGGAACCAGCGTCACCGGGCCCGCGGCGACCACCCACAGGGCTTCCGGGGTGCTCCAGAAAGCCGTTTCGCTGGTCGGCCCGTCGGCGAAAAACAGCAACCAGACCAGCGCCAGCGGCAGCAGCAGCCAGGTTTCCACCACCAGTCCGGGCAGCGCGGCGACCGGCGCCTTTTTGCGGATCAGGCCGTAGAAGCCGAAGGTCAGGGCCAGCACCAGCGACACCCAGGGCAGGCTGCCGAGTTGCCAGACCTGCTGCGCCACGCCCAGCGAAGCCAGGGCCACCGCCAGCCATTGCAGGGGACGCAGGCGTTCCTTGAGCAGCAACATGCCGAGCATCACGTTGATCAGCGGATTGATGTAGTAGCCCAGGCTGGCTTCCAGCATGTGGCCGTTGTTCACCGCCCAGACATAGGTCATCCAGTTGCTGGCGATCAGCAGTCCGCTGGCGGCCAGCACGACGAAGCGCTGCGGATTCTGGCGCAGCTCGCGCCACCAGCCCGGGTGCTTCCAGAACAGCAGCAGGACGGCGCCGAACAGGGCCGACCAGACCGCGCGCTGGACGATGATTTCCACCGCGGGAATGCGTTCGAGCAGTTTGAAGTAGAGCGGGAACAGTCCCCAGATCACATAAGCCGTCAGGCCGAGGACATAGCCCCGACGGAGGTTGGCGGTCGCCATGGAGAATCCTTGAAACGTCAGGCAGGTAAGAATGGCCGTGCACGGTATGCACGCGCGGATGACCTGTGAATTCTAGTAGGGGGGTGGCGAGCTTGTCTGCGCACAGTTCCCGCGGAAAAGCACCGGCACACTTGCCGTTCCCTCGCCTGCCACGCGGCGGGACGGATAGCGCCGCGCGCCATTCGCCCCGTCCGCAGGAGGCTCAGAACAGCCGCAGCGGTTCCTCGTCCAGCGCCGCCAGTTGTTCGCGCAGCACCAGCACCTGCTCGCCCCAGTAACGTTCGCTGCCGAACCAGGGGAAGCTCGGCGGGAACGCCGGGTCGTCCCAGCGCCGCGCGAGCCAGGCGCTGTAGTGCATCAGGCGGAGGCTGCGCAGGCCTTCGAGCAGCGGTAGCTGGCGCGGGTCGAAGTCGTGGAACTCGTTGTAGCCGTCGACCAGTTCGGCAATCTGCGCCAGGCGTTCGTGGCGCTCGCCGGCGAGCATCATCCACAGGTCCTGGAGGGCCGGGCCCATGCGGCAGTCGTCGAGATCGACCATGTGGTAGACCTCGTCGCGGCACAGCAGGTTGCCCGGATGGCAGTCGCCGTGCAGGCGGATCGGCTGGTAGGGCACCTCGGCGAACAGGGCGTCGAGGCGTTTCAGCAGGTCGCGGGCGACCGACTCATAGGCCGGCAGCAGGCTCCTGGGGATGAAATTGCCTTCCAGCAGGGTGGCCAGCGAGGCGTGGCCGAAGTTATCCACAGCGAGCGCCTCGCGGTGCTCGAACGGCCGCGTGGCGCCGACCGCGTGCAGGCGGCCGAGCAACTGGCCGAGGCGGTAGAGCTGGTCAAGATTGCCCGGCTCGGGCGCGCGCCCGCCGCGCCGCGGGAACAGGGCGAAGCGGAAGCCGGAGAATGCGAACAGGCTTTCGCCGTCGCGCGACAGCGGCGCCACCACCGGCACCTCGCATTCCGCCAGCTCGGCGGAGAAGGCGTGCTCCTCGCGGATCGCCGCGTCGCTCCAGCGGTCCGGTCGGTAGAACTTGGCGATCAGCGGCTCGCCGTCCTCGATGCCGACCTGGTACACGCGGTTTTCGTAGCTGTTGAGCGCCAGCACCCGTGCGTCGCTGAGATAGCCGAGGCTTTCCACGGCATCCAGGACGAGGTCGGGGGTCAGTTGGTCGAAGGGATGGGACATGACGGGGCATCCAAGGCTCGAAAGACCCCTAGTGTACGCAAGCCGGCGCGGGCCGGCAGGTTCACAGCGGCGTGCCGAGCAGGACCTGGGCTGGATCGAAGGAGGCGATCACCTTCTGGCCCTTCTTCAGCCCCAGGCTGGCCAGGCGTTCGCCGGACAGCAGCGCGCAGAGGGTAAGACCGCTGCCCAGGGCGATGCGCACCTCGCTGGGACCGGCCTTGGCCGCGAGGATTTCCTCCAGGGTGCCGTGCAACTGGTTCGGCTGGTCCTCGCGCGGTTCCAGCCCGACGTCCAGCCAGCCGGCCTTGATCAGCGCCAGTACCGGGCGGCCGCGACCGAGTTCGAGTTGCTCGGTGCTGGCGCGGGTGATCAGCGCCTCGATGCGTTGCTGGCCTGGCAGCTCGATGGCGATGCGGTCGTGGAAGCCTTCGCCATGGATCGACAGGACCCGCCCGTGCAATTGGTTGCGTGCGCTGGTGCGGAGCATCAGGCGGCCGATCAGGTTAAGGTCCTCGGCGTCTTCCGCGGCCTGCAACACCTGCGCTTGCAAGGCTTCCAGGCGCCGGTAGAGAGCCAGCAGGCGTTCGCCCTCGGCGGTCAGCCGGGCGCCGCCGCCGCCCTTGCCGCCGACGCTACGCTCGACCAGCGGACGCTCGGCCAGGTTGTTCAGTTCGTCGATGGCGTCCCAGGCGCCCTTGTAGCTGATGCCCACGGCCTTCGCCGCACGGGTGATGGAGCCCAGTTCGGCGATCTGCGCGAGCAGGGCGATGCGTTGCGGGCGACGGGTGACGTGCTGGGCGAGAGTGGAGAGTGCGGACATGGAGGCTTCGCTATGAGCGGACGTATACGGCGAAGGCTCCAACAGCCATGGGCAAAACGCAAGGGCGTCACTCGGCGGCCTGGTAGAGACCGTAGCCGGCGGCGGCGCCGGCCAGGTCCCAGGCGAGGTCCTTCCAGCTCCAGCCGCTGCCGGCGGAACGGCTGTCGTAGAACTCCTTGCCGACGCCGAAGGCGAGCGAGAAGCTCAGGCCGAAGCGTGCCTGGCGAGCGCCGCGCAGGCCGCGGTCGTGGGCCATCTGCATGCCCGCCGCGGCAAGGGCCGCGGAACTGGCGAAATGCAGGGCCTTGTCTTCGCCCAGCCAGTCGTCTTCGGCGAAATGGCTGCAACCGCCGAGCAACAGGCAGGCCGCGACCAGCAGTGCGCGCATGGATCCTCTCCCGTATCGGTTGCGAGGCAGTTTAGCCCAGCTCAGCCGGGCTTCGGCGTGCGCGCCAGGCAGTAGACGTCGACCCGCGCGGCGCCCGCCCGGCGCAACAGGCGGGAAAGGTGCTCGGTGGTGGCCCCGGTGGTGAGCACGTCGTCCACCAGTGCCAGGTGCAGCCCGCGAACATCGCTGGCGGGCGCCAGGGCGAAGGCGTGGCGCAGGTTGCGCCGCCGCACCGTCGCGTCCAGCCCCTGCTGGGCCGGAGTATCCAGCACTCGCCGCAGGCTGTGCGGATCGCAGTGCAGGTCCAGCTCGCCAGCCAGTCGCTCGGCGAGCTGTTGCGCCTGGTTGAAGCCGCGACGACGTTCGCGCCGAGGCGCCAGCGGGACCGGCAGCAGGCGTGCCGGGCGCGGCAGGCCTTCGGCGTAGCGTTGCCGCAGGTGTTCCGCCAGCAACTCGCCGAGCAGCCGCCCCAGCGGCCAGGCCGCCTGGTGCTTGAAGCGGTTGATCAGGCTGTCGAGCGGAAAGGCGTAGCGCCAGGGCGCGATCGCCTGTTCATAGGCCGGCGGGCGGCGCAGGCACTCGCCGCACACCTGGCCGTCCAGCGGCAGGGGCAGGGCGCAGCGCCGGCACTGCTGGCGCGACCAGGGCAGGTCGGCGGCACAGGCGCGGCACAGCGGGCGGGGCGGCTGGTCGCTGCGGGCGGCGCAGAGCAGGCAGGCCGGCGGCGGCAAAAGCCAGCGCGTGAGAGGACGAAGCGGGAACGACATGGCGGGACTTCCTGGCGGATGTCGCACCATGCAACCGCAGGCGCGCGCCGCCGACCAGCCGTTGCCAGCGGGTTCGGAACTCGCCTGTGGATAACCGAAACCTTCCTTCGCTCCTTGCGGAAACGGCCGACACGTGGATCAGTGGATGAGCCAGCTCATGACGATCAGGCCGAGCACCGTCCAGATCACCCCGCCGACTATCGAGCGGCGCATGAAGGCGCGTATACCGCTGTAGAGCAGCAACAGGCCGAGCACCAGGAAGACGAAGCTGAACAGCGATGCGTCCATGCCGATGGCCCTGGCCAGGCCGTGGAGGAAGTCGTCCATGGCGCCCCAGATGCCGCCCAGCAGGCCGGAGAGCAGGTCCACCACGAAGCGGATCGCCCTGCCCAGCATCTCGCCCAGTCCGTCGAAAAAGCCTTCTGTACCCATGAGTGTCCTGTCCTGAGTGTTCCCAGCGTTGGATCAGAGATTAGCCGCCGGGTTCAGCGCCGGCTGCTGCTTTGCTGCGGAGCGAGGAACGACTGGCGGAAGTATTCGCGGAACGCGCGCATCCCGGCGCTCGCTTCGGTGTCGCGGCGCCAGGCCAGGCCGACGCTCATCGACGGCACCGGGTCGACCAGCGATAGCGTCTCGATGCGTTTGCCTTCCAGCGACCAGGGCCGGTACACCAGGTCGGAGAGGATGGCCACGCCGGAGCCGTTGGCGACCATGCTGCGCACCGCTTCCACCGAACTGGTATGGAGGATCACCTGTGGCCGGTGGCCGCTCTGTTGCCAGTAGCGCAGCGCGCTCTGCCCGGCCTCGTCGACGGTGAGCATGATGTAGGGCTCGCCGGCCACGTCGGCAAGGCCCAGGTCGGCCTTCTCGCCCAGCGGATGGCGGCTGGGCAGCCACAACCGGCGCTCGGAGTTGAACAGGGTTTCGGCGGCGATCCCGGGCTCGGTGAGATTGCCGGTGAGCAGCACGGCGATGTCGTAGCGACCGTCGAGGAGGCCGCGCTCGATGCTGGCGCGCTCGTCCTCGAACAGTTGCAGCTCCAGTTCCGGGTACCACTGCGCCAGGCGTTGCAGGTGGTGGGGGAGGAAATAGCCCATCACGGTATAGCTGGCGGCGACCTTCAGGGTGCCTTCGACCCGGGTGTCCGGTTGCGGGCTGTTGAGCGCGTCGTCGACGCTGCGCTGGATCGAATAGGCGTGGTTGAGGAAGTGCCGGCCGCTGTCGGTCAGGTTCATGCCCTGGGCCGTGCGGGTGAACAGGGCGACGCCGAGCATGCCCTCCAGTTCCTGGATCGCGCTGGTCACCGCCGACTGCGAGATGTTCAGGTGGATGGCGGCCTGGGATATCTGGCCGAACTCGGCGGTGGCGATGAAGTAGCGAACCTGGCGGAGGGTCAGGGCCATGGGGAGCATCCGGAGGAGGTATCTGTTTTTCAGAAACCAGTCTATCGAATAATAAATCTACCCAATACCTTTTCCGGCTTTTACCGTGGCTCCATCCAACAACAAGACAGATGAGGCCTGCGGGCAATGACTGAAGTCGACCTCAATTCCGACATGGGCGAAGGCTTCGGCCCATGGACCATCGGCGATGGCGTGGACGCGGCGATCATGCCGCTGATCAGCAGCGCCAACATCGCCACCGGTTTCCATGCCGGCGACCCGAGCAGCATGCGCCGCACCGTGGAGATGGCCGCCGAGCATGGCGTGGCCATCGGCGCCCATCCGGGCTTCCGCGACCTGGTCGGCTTCGGGCGTCGGCACATCGCCGCGCCGGCCATCGAGCTGGTCAACGACATGCTCTACCAGCTTGGCGCACTGCGCGAATTCGCCCGGCTGCAGGGCCTGTCGCTGCAACACGTCAAGCCCCACGGCGCGCTCTACATGCACCTGGCGCGGGACGAGGTCGCCGCGCGCCTGTTCGTCGAGACCCTGCAACGCCTGGAACCGGAACTGCTGCTCTATTGCATGCCCGGTTCGGCCACCTGGCGCATCGGCCGGGAACTGGGCCAGCCGCTGGTGCGCGAGTTCTACGCCGACCGCGACTACGACCGCAGCGGCTCCATCGTCTTCACCCGGCGGGTCGCCGCCCTCGATCCGCAGCAGGTCGCCGACAAGGTCCTGCGCGCCTGCCGCGAGGGCAAGGTGCGCACCGTCGAGGGCGAGGACCTCGACATCGCCTTCGACTCGGTGTGCATCCACAGCGATACCCCCGGTGCCCTGGAGCTGGTCGCCAGCACCCGTGCGCGCCTGGAGGGCGCCGGCATCCGCATCAAGGCGCCGCGTTGAGCGCCGCTCGCCTCGGCGAGCCTCGCGACAAGCTTTTCTGCCATTTCCTACAACGTTCGAATAATGAGGATTCGTCATGGCCGAACATAACGTGCAGTCCCCCTTGCCCGGCACCTTCTATCGCAAGGCCAGCCCCGACGCGCCGCCCTACGCGGAGGTCGGGCAGGCGGTCGAGGCCGGCAGCGTGATCGGGCTGATCGAGGTGATGAAGCAGTTTTCCGAAGTGCAGGCCGGGCAGGCCGGCATACTCCAGGCGTTCCACGTGGAAGATGGCGAGGCCATCGAGCCGGGCCAGGTGCTGGCGGTGATCGCCAGCGCTATCTGAGGAGGATGCCATGCACAAGCGACTGAACAAGCTGCTGGTGGCCAATCGCGGCGAGATCGCCGTGCGCATCATCCGCGCCGCGCAGGCACTGGGCATTCCCACGGTAGCGGTGTGCAGCGAGGCGGATCGCGATTCGCTGGCCGCGCGGCTGGCCGATGAGGTACGCCTGATCGGCCCTGCGCGGGCCGACCGGAGCTACCTGGATATCGAGGCGATTCTCATGGCGGCGCGGGAAACCGGTGCCGACTCGATCCATCCCGGCTACGGTTTCCTCTCCGAGAACCCCGCCTTCGCCGAAGCGGTGCAGGCGGCCGGCCTGGTCTTCGTCGGTCCGGAGGCGCAGACCATCCGCCGCATGGGCGACAAGGCCGAGGCGCGGCGTACCGCGATGGCCGCCGGGGTGCCGGTGGTGCCGGGCTCGCCCGGCGAGCTGGGCGACCTCGACGCGGCGCTGGCTTGCGCCGAAGAGGTCGGCTATCCGCTGCTGGTCAAGGCCTCCGCCGGCGGCGGCGGGCGTGGCATCCGTATCGCCCACGACGCCGACGAACTGCGTCGGGAATTCCCCATCGCCCAGCGCGAGGCGCAGGCCGCCTTCGGTTCGCCGGCGGTGTACCTGGAGCGCTTCATCCGCCAGGCACGGCACATCGAAGTGCAGATCCTCGGCGATGGCGAGCGCGCGGTGCATCTGTTCGAACGCGAATGCTCGCTGCAGCGGCGGCGCCAGAAGGTCTTCGAGGAGGCACCTTCGGCGGCGCTGGACGGCGCGCAGCGCCAGGCCCTCTGCGAGAGCGCGGTGCGCCTGGCGCAGAGTCTCGGCTATCGTGGCGCGGGCACCCTGGAATACCTGTTCGACGCGCACAGCGGCGAGTTCTTCTTCATCGAGATGAACACCCGTATCCAGGTCGAGCATCCGGTCAGCGAGATGGTCACCGGCATCGACCTGGTCCAGGCCATGCTGCGCATCGCCGCCGGCGAGGCGCTGCCCTGGCGCCAGGAGGACATTCGCCTGAACGGCGCGGCGCTGGAGATGCGGATCAACGCCGAAGACCCGGCGCGCAATTTCTTCCCCAGCCCCGGCACCGTGGAGCGCCTGGAATGGCCGCAGGGCGAGGGCGTGCGAGTGGACAGCCACCTGTATCCCGGCTACCGGGTGCCGCCGTACTACGATTCGTTGCTGGCCAAGCTGATCGTCCATGGTCGCGACCGCGACGAAGCGTTCGCCCGCGCGCGCCAGGCGCTGGAGCGCACCGTGCTGGCCGGCATGGCCACTACCCTGCCGCTGCACCGCTGGCTGCTCGCCGATGCGCGGGTACAGGCCGCGCAGTTCGATACCGCTACCCTGGAAACCTGGCTCGCCGAGCGGACCGCCGCCGCGCAGGAGGTTTGAGATGCATGCCAACATCCGCTACAGCTTCGGCGGAGACGAGCACCTGTTCGCCGAGGTCGCCGAGTCCATGTCGCTGGAAGCCTTCTTCCGCGGCATGGCGATCACCCGCGCCATCGAGACCCTGCAATTGCCCGGGGTGCTCGACGTATGCCTGGCCAACGCCTCGTTCCAGGTCCGCTTCGACCCCGACCGGCTGGCCCCGCAGGCGCTGCTGGAGACCGTACGCGGCCTGGAGGTCGAGGCGGTCGCCGCGCGCAGCATCGAGACGCGTATCGTCGAAGTGCCGGTGTTGTACAACGATCCCTGGACCCACGAGACCCTGATGCGCTTCCGCGACCGGCACCAGGACCCGGACTCCACCGACCTCGAGTACGCCGCGCGGATCAACGGCTACGCCGACGTGCAGGCGTTCATCCAGGCGCACAGCGGCACGCCGTGGTTCGTCTCGATGGTCGGTTTCGTCGCCGGCCTGCCGTTCATGTACCAGATGGTCGAGCGCGAACGGCAGTTGCAGGTGCCCAAGTACCTGCGTCCGCGCATCGACACGCCGAAGCTGACCCTCGGCCACGGCGGTTGCTTCGGCTGCATCTATTCGGTGCGCGGTGCCGGCGGCTATCAGATGTTCGGCGTGACTCCGGCGCCGATCTTCGATCCCCGCCAGGGCCTGCCCTATCTCGAGGAATCGATGGTGTTCTTCCGCGCTGGCGACATCGTCCAGTTCCGCCCCATCGAGCGGACCGAATACGAGCGCATGGCGGCCGAAGTCGAAGCGGGCACATTCGACCTGCGCATCCGCCCGGTGAGTTTCGATCTCGACGCGTTCCTCGCCGATCCGCGAGGCTGCACGCAACATCTGCAGGAGGTGCTGTATGTCGATTAAGGTGCTCAAGCCCGGCCTCGCCACCTCGGTGCAGGACGCCGGCCGCGAAGGCCACTATCACCTGGGCATCCCGCCGTCCGGCGCGCTCGACCAGTATGCCCTGCGCGCTGCCAACCTGCTGGTGGGCAACGCACCGACCGCCGCCGTGCTGGAGTGCGCGCTGCTGGGGCCGCAGCTGGAGTTCCAGCGCGACGCCCTGGTGGCCGTGTGCGGGGCGCGCATGACGCCTCGCCTGGAGGGCGCGGAGATGCCGCTGGATACTTCCTTCCGGGTTCGCGCCGGCCAGGTCCTGGGGTTCGATTTCATCCGTGCCGGCGCCCGTGGCTATCTCGCCATCGACGGCGGCATCGCGGTACCCGAGGTGCTGGGCAGTCGTTCGACCTACGGTCTGGGGGCGATCGGTGGCTTGCAGGGACGACGGCTGGCGGAGGGCGACCTGCTGCCCCTGGGGCCTGCCTCGCCCTCTGCCGTGGAGGGCTTGGCGCTGCCGCGTTCGCTGCAGGTGGAGGTCGGCGGCGAGGTGAGCTTGCGGGTGGTTCCCGGACTCTACGTCCATCGCCTGACCCCCGACGCGGTCGAGCGTTTCTTCGCCGAGACCTGGACCGTCGGCTCGGAGGCGGACCGCACCGGCTACCGCTTCAAGGGCGGCACGGCGCTCCGGTTCGAGCCGCGCGAACAGCCATTCGGCGCAGGCTCGGACCCGTCCAACATCGTCGACGCCTGCTATCCCATCGGCTCGATCCAGGTACCGGGCGGGCTCGAACCCATCGTCCTGCATCGCGATGCGGTGTCCGGTGGGGGATATGCCACGCTGGGCACGGTGATCAGCCCCGACCTGAACCGGCTGGCGCAGATGCAACCGAACCAGAAGGCGCGTTTCGTCGCCGTCAGCCTGGAGGAAGGTCTCGAGGCGCGTCGCCGTTACAACTGGCAAGTGCAACGACTCCAGCACTTCTTCCTGCGCTGAGTCGTCGATACCGGGCCGCTTCGGTCTGCGAAGCGGCCCCGGGCGGTCACTTGTAGTAGACCTCTATCGCGGCGGTGGCGTTGAAGGGGCCTGGCGTTGGAGTGCCCGTCATCCACCTCACCTGGGCGAGGAAGTTTCTTATGACCACCAATTGGTTCTGGCTATTGGGCACCAGTACGAACTCCTTGCCGATATCGATGATGCTGCGGTCTTCCTGCTTGAGAAGTCGGATTCCCACGGACTTGTTGTTGTTATCCAAAAGAGTGTCCGAACCCCACAGGGAGGTGCTGCCGGAGGGGAGGAACATCGCGTTCAGGCCATAGGCGCTGCTGCAGTTCTTATTGGCGGTGACGCTGAACGGAAGTTCCTTGAGGATCTGGTCCCGGCTGGCGAAATAGGCCTGCAGGCTTTGGAAGTCGACGGTTTTCGGAGAAAGGCTGATTGTGGACGCGCAGGCGACGTAGCGAAGGTTATTCAAGCCGTGGAGGGTCATGCGGAAGTTGTACCCCCCTATGTTATTGATAGCGCTCTCGCCATCGAACTGGAAAATCGGGTAGGCGTTTACCCCTGTGATAGGACCTTCCTTACCGGTACTGGGACCTGCCCGCTTGGAGAGAAAGAAGTTGAAGTTGACGGTCATCTTCTTCGCCCTGCCTTCGCAACCTCGTCCCGTCCAGCAACCATCGAAGTGCATGCCGATCTCCTTTCGGCACTTGTCGAGTGTCGAGCAGCGCAGGTCTTCGCCGTTCAGGTTGATGCCCACCTCCAGGTCCGAACCCAGCGCGCCCTGACCGGTTGGACTCAGGTAGAAATAGACCTGCTCTGGCCCCCAGTCGCGATCCTGGAAGCAAGTGATCGATATGGAGTAGTTCGGAGACCGCCAGAGTACGGTGTCCTTGGGGAGGACCGATGGAACAGCGATGCTCGTATCGATGTAGACATAATCTTCGGTTTGCTTGTTGTCCGATTTCCAGCACATCAAGGCGAAGCTTTTCTGCGACAGGACGAGCAGCATTGCGACAAGCATGTAACGGATGAAGGCATTCATGGGGTTCTTCTGCAGGTTGTTAATCGATTCTTGTTTTTGCAGAGCATGCCGCGCCTGTTGCAGGTGCGGCCTAGCGGTCACTTGTAATAGACCTCTATCGCGGCGGTGGCGTTGAACGGGCCTAGAATGGGTCTGCTCGTCATCCACCTCAGTTGGGCGAGAAAGTTCTTCGTCACCGTCGTCTGGGTTGGGGCGTAGGGAATGAACTCGAACTCCTTACCGATACTGATGACGCTGCGATCCTCATTGAGGAGCCTGATGCCCACTGTTGGATTGTCCTTGGCCAGCAACGTATCCGTGCTCGACAGGGTGGTATTGCTGGCGGGAATGAACATAGCGTTCAGGCCATAGGCGCTGTTGCAGCTCTTATTGGCGGTGATGCTGAAGGGAAGTTCTTTGATGACCAGATTCTGTGCGGCAAATTGCGATTGCAGTATCTGGAAGTTGAGGGTTTTTGGAGAAATGCTTAGCGTGGAGGTGCAGGCGACGTAGCGGAGGTTGTTCATGCCAAGGGCATACATACGTAGGTTCCGGCCCCCCAGGTTGTTGATGCCTCCCACTCCATCGAACTGGAACAGTGCGTAGGAGTTTACGCCCGTGATGGGACCTTCCTTGCCGGGAGTGGGGGCGGCGAGTTTGGAGAGGAAGATCTGGAAACGGACCTGCTTGGTCTGAGCCATGCCTTCGCATCCCCCCCGTCCTCCTGTCCAGCAACCATCGAAATGCATGCCTATCTTCTGCCGGCAGCCGGGGAGCGAGGAACAACGGAGGTCCTCGCCGTTCAGGTTGATGCCCACCTCCAGGTCCGAGCCCAATGCGCCCTGGCCGTCCGGACTGAGATAGAAATAGACGTCCTCAGGTCCGGTGTTTTCGCGCTCCTGGTAACACCTGACGGAGAAATCGTAGGTTGGAGAGCGCCAGAGCACGGTGTCCTTGGGCAGAGCCGAAGGCACGGCGATGCTCGTGTCGATGTTGACATAGTCGATCGTTGCCTTGTTGTCCGCTCTTTCGCAGGTCAGCGCATAACCTTTCTGCGCCAACGCAACCAGCATTCCCACAAGTAGTGTTCGGGTAATTGCATTCATGGTGTATTCCGGGCCTCATGGGTGTTTGGCGTTGGTCTCTACGCCTGATTTCAATGCGCCGTGATAAGGGTGGAGGTTCCCTCCGTCGCTGACGATCGCGTAACGCACTTTGTCGGGATGGCAGGCGGCGATGTCGAACTGGTGATTGGAGAAGGGCGCCAGCATCAGGTGTTCGATGGCTTCGCCGCAGCTCCGCTCCGATGCGTCGAGGAACTCCAACTGGCTGAAAGTGATGTGGTAGGGCGAAGGATTGTGTGCCTTCGGATTGCCGCTGGTGCCGAGCGTCCACGTCACGCCCTCGTTCGCCTGCTCGACGGTGGCTTCCAGGGGCGGCCGATAGAACAGCTTGAAGCGATGGCGTAGGGCGATCTGCAGGGTCTCGGGAGTACTGGGCGCGTGCGGCACGTCCAGCACGCTCAACAGCAGGTAGGTCTCGCGGTCGGTGGGCAGGCCCTGGCCCTGGTAGAGCACCTCCACCTTGGCCCGCTGGCCGGCGCCCAGGCGGAGCAGCGGCCTGGACACGGCGAAGGGCAGCGCCTGCCCCTTGCCGTCGGTACCCCAATCCAGGGAGATTTCCGCCAGGGCCGGCTCCTTGCCCTCGTTGACCAGCGTGATCGGCAGGCGCTTGCCTTTCATCACGAAACGGTTCTGGCCGTCGAACGAGAGATCGGCATGGGCGGACATGCACAGCCAGGCGAATATCGATGCAAGAACCATCCGAAGCCAACTTCGGACCTGGAAGAGGCGCTTTCCATTCATATTCCTGAATGTGCCCGAATGAAACCCGTATCGTGTTTTGGAAAGTGGTTGGTCGGAAGGGTCGAATATATTTTTCGTTATACTTCCGCTGCGCTTTGAATGGCTATATTTAGGGTGGTTGGTTGCGTTCATGGTTCAAGTCTGGATAACTTGTTTTCGTTGCGCACCGCTAGGGTGGCAAGAGATTCAATGTTTCTCCATGTTAGAAACCTGCCAGGGAATATATAAATAAGATATTTCCTATTTCTTGTAGGAAATATCCTAAGCATTACTTGTAGTTTTCCGAGGTAGTTGCGCCGTTTCTTCTAGGGAGCCGAATGCCACATAGAGGACGAGGCCGATTGGAGCAGTCGATGACTACTGGCTTCTACATGAATGATCAAATATTGATCAGATGTAGTCCTGTGTCCTGGGTTGGGTTGACAGCGTCATACAGCCACTTATGATGCCCTTGAGCCTGACCCCCGGCGTGCCGGGGCTCCCCGACAAAAGGCGCCATACAAGCGTCGAAGGAATCTTCCCCATGAGTGCAACCGCTTCCGTCGCCACCCGTCACGACTGGTCCCTCGCCGAAGTCCGTGCCCTGTTCGAGCAACCGTTCAACGACCTGCTGTTCCAGGCGCAGACGGTGCATCGCGCGCACTTCGACCCGAACCGCGTGCAGGTCTCGACGCTGCTGTCGATCAAGACCGGCGCCTGCCCCGAGGACTGCAAGTACTGCCCGCAGTCCGGCCACTACAACACCGGCCTGGACAAGGAGAAGCTGATGGAGGTGCAGAAGGTCCTCGAGGCGGCGGCCGAGGCCAAGGCCATCGGTTCGACCCGCTTCTGCATGGGCGCTGCCTGGAAGCACCCGTCGGCCAAGGACATGCCCTACGTCCTGGAGATGGTCAAGGGCGTGAAGAAGCTCGGCCTGGAGACCTGCATGACCCTCGGTCGCCTGACCCAGGAACAGACCCAGGCGCTGGCGGACGCCGGCCTCGACTACTACAACCACAACCTGGATACCTCGCCGGAGTTCTACGGCAACATCATCACCACCCGCACCTACAGCGAGCGCCTGCAGACCCTGGCCTACGTGCGCGAGGCGGGGATGAAGATCTGCTCCGGCGGCATCCTCGGCATGGGCGAGTCGGTGGACGACCGCGCCGGCCTGCTGATCCAACTGGCGAACCTGCCGGAGCACCCGGAGTCGGTGCCGATCAACATGCTGGTGAAGGTCAAGGGCACGCCCCTGGCGGAAGAGAAGGACGTCGATCCCTTCGACTTCATCCGCACCCTGGCGGTGGCCCGGATCATGATGCCGAAGTCCCACGTGCGCCTGTCCGCCGGCCGCGAGCAGATGAACGAGCAGATGCAGGCGCTGGCCTTCATGGCCGGGGCCAACTCGATCTTCTACGGCGAAAAGCTGCTGACCACGAAGAACCCGCAGGCCGAAAAGGACATGCAGTTGTTCGCCCGTCTCGGCATCAAGCCGGAAGAGCGCGAAGAGCACGCCGACGAAGTGCACCAGGCCGCCATCGAGCAGGCGTTGGTGGAACAACGCGAATCGAAGCTGTTCTATAACGCCGCTTCCGCCTGACCATACTGGAAGGGAGGGCGCCGCCGTCCCTTCGTTGCAGCCGCTGATGTCGGCCCTGCGTGGACGGGTGCGCCTGCGTCCGTCCAGCAACACGAGCGACCTGCCATGTCCTTCGATCTCGCTTCCCGCCTCGCCAGCCGGCGCGCGGAAGACCTCTACCGCCAGCGGCCGCTGCTGGAGTCGGCCCAGGGCCCGGACGTCGTGGTCGACGGCCAGCCGCTGCTGGCCTTCTGTTCCAACGACTACCTCGGCCTGGCCAACCATCCCGAGGTGATCGCCGCGCTGCGCGCCGGCGCCGAGCGCTGGGGCGTGGGCGGTGGCGCCTCGCACCTGGTGGTCGGCCACAGCGGCCCGCACCACGAACTGGAGCTGGCCCTCGCCGAATTCACCGGGCGGCCGCGCGCGCTGCTGTTCTCCACCGGCTACATGGCCAATCTCGGCGCGGTGACCGCGCTGGTCGGCAAGGGCGACACGGTGCTGGAGGACCGCCTCAACCACGCTTCGCTGCTGGATGCCGGATTGCTCTCCGGCGCGCGTTTCTCGCGCTACCTGCACAACGACCCGGCAAGCCTCGCCGCGCGCCTGGACAAGGCCGAGGGCAATACCCTGGTGGTCACCGACGGGGTCTTCAGCATGGACGGCAATCTCGCCGACCTGCCGGCCCTGGCCGCCGTCGCGCAGGCCCGCGGCGCCTGGCTGATGGTCGACGACGCGCATGGCTTCGGCCCGCTGGGCGCCAGCGGCGGCGGGATCGTCGAACACTTCGGCCTCGGCCAGGAGCAGGTGCCGGTGCTGATCGGCACCCTCGGCAAGGGTTTCGGTACCGCCGGCGCCTTCGTAGCGGGCAGCGAGGAACTGATCGAGACCCTGATCCAGTACGCCCGGCCCTACATCTACACCACCAGCCAGCCGCCAGCGGTGGCCTGCGCCACCCTGAAGAGCCTGGAGCTGCTGCGCCGCGAAAGCTGGCGGCGGCAACACCTGGCGGCGCTGATCGCCCGTTTCCGCCATGGCGCCGAGGCGCTTGGCCTGACCCTGATGGACAGCTTCACGCCGATCCAGCCGATCCTGGTCGGCGGCAGCCGCCAGGCCGTGGCCCTGGCCGGCATGCTTCGAGCCCGTGGCATCATGGTCGGCGCGATCCGCCCGCCAACCGTGCCGGCCAACAGCGCGCGGCTGCGCGTCACGCTGTCCGCCGCGCACAGCGAAGCGCAGGTCGACCGCTTGCTCGAAGCCCTCGGCGAAAGCTGGCGACAGCTGTCGTCTAGCCTTCTGGCAGAGATCGAAGCCGAGGAGGGAGACGATGCGTGACCACTTGATCCTGTTGCCGGGCTGGGGCCTGGGTAGCGCACCGCTGGAGCCGCTGCGCGACGCGCTGCACGAGCGCGAGCCGCACCTGAACGTGTTGATCGAGCCGCTGCCGTCGCTGGACGACGCCGCCGACTGGCTCGACGAACTCGACGATAACCTGCCGCGCGATAGCTGGCTGGCCGGCTGGTCGCTGGGAGGCATGCTCGCCGGCGAACTGGCGGCGCGCCGCGGCGACGATTGCCGGGGACTGCTGACCCTGGCCAGCAATCCGTGCTTCCGCGTGCGCGAGGACTGGCCGAACGCGATGCCGGCGGAAACCTTCGAGGACTTCTTCGAGGCTTTCCTGCTCGAACCGCACCTGACCCGCAAGCGTTTCACCCTGCTGGTCAGCCAGGGTGCGCGCGACCCTCGGACCCTGGCGCGGCAACTGCAGGTGGCGCTGCCGCAGCTGGAGCGCGAGGCGCTGGTCGCCGGCCTGCAGTTGCTCGGCCAACTGGATACCCGGGCCGCCCTGGAAAACTTCCGCGGGCCGCAATTGCACCTGTTCGCCGAAGCCGATGCGCTGGTGCCGCTGGCCGCCGCCGAGGCCCTGCTCGAGTGGCTGCCGGACGTCGAGGTCTCGACCCTGGCGGCCAGTCACGGCCTGCCGCTGGAATGCCCGGACGAGGTGGCCGGCGCAATCCTGAGATTCCTTCGCGAGGGTGACGATGCCTGACGATTCCTCGCCGCTGCTGGCGCCCCATGGCGTTGCCGCGCTGCCCGACAAGCGCCAGGTCGCCGCGTCGTTTTCCCGCGCGGCGGCCAGCTACGACGCGGTGGCCGAACTCCAGCGCGGCGTCGGTGAGAGCCTGCTGTCGGCATTGCCGGAAGGCTTCTCGCCGCGCCGCTGGGTCGATCTCGGCTGCGGCACCGGTTATTTCAGCCGGGCCCTGGAACGACGCTTCGGTGCGGCCGAGGGCCTGGCCGTGGATATCGCCGAAGGCATGCTGCGGCATGCCCGCGCGCGCGGCGGCGCCAGCCATTTCATTGGCGGCGACGCCGAGAGGCTGCCGTTGCGCGACGGCAGTTGCGACCTGCTGTTCTCCAGCCTGGCCATCCAGTGGTGCGCCGACCTCCCGGCGGTCCTGGCCGAGGCGCGGCGGGTCCTGCGGCCGGGCGGCGTGCTGGCGTTCAGCAGCCTGTGCGTCGGTACCCTGGGCGAGTTGCGCGACAGTTGGCGGGTGGTGGACGGCTTCGTCCACGTCAATCGCTTCCGCGCCTTCGCCGACTACCTGCAACACGCGGCCGGCAGCGGCCTGCTGCCGCTGACCCTGCGCCACGAGGACCGGCTCCTGCATTTCCCCGACCTGCGCAGCCTGACCCACGAACTCAAGGCGCTGGGCGCGCACAACCTCAACCCCGGGCGGCCCGACGGCCTGACCGGGCGCCAGCGCATCCGCGCGCTGGTCGCCGCCTACGAGCGTTTCCGCCAGCCCGAGGGGCTGCCCGCTACCTACCGCGTCGTCTTCGGCGTGCTGCGCAAGGATTCCTGAACCATGCCGGCGTTCTTCGTCACCGGTACCGACACCGAGATCGGCAAGACCACCATCGCCGCCGGCCTGCTCCACGCGGCCCGGAGTGCCGGCCTGAGCACCGCCGCGGCGAAGCCGGTGGCCTCCGGCTGCGAGCCCACGGCGCAAGGCCTGCGCAATGGCGACGCGTTGGTGTTGCTCGGCCAGTGCTCGCTGGCGCTGGCCTACGAGCAGGTCAACCCGCTGGCCTTCGCACCGGCCATCGCCCCGCACCTGGCGGCGCGCGAGGCTGGCGTCGAACTGAGTGCCGCACGCTTGCACGAGGCGGTGCGCGAGGTGCTGGCGCTACAGGCCGACTTCACCCTGGTGGAGGGCGCCGGCGGATGGCGCGTGCCGTTGCTGGGCCGCGAGAACCTGTCCGACCTGGCGCGCCTGCTGGCGCTGCCGGTGGTGCTGGTGGTCGGCGTGCGCCTGGGCTGTATCAACCATGCGCTGCTCAGCGCCGAGGCGATCCTGGGCGACGGCCTGGCGCTGGCCGGCTGGGTGGCCAACGTCGTCGACCCGGCTACCTCGCGCCTGGAAGAGAACCTGGCGACCCTCGCCGAACGCCTGCCGGCGCCCTGCCTGGGTCGGGTACCGCGCCTGGAGGAAGCAACTCCCGCGGCCGTGGCCGCACACCTCGACCTGCGGCCCCTGGGTATCGGGCTATAAACAGCGGGCCGTCCATAACCAACGGGCGGTACCCAGCGCCGGCCAAGTCTGCTTGAATAGAAGCCACTTGCTATCGCAGTGGCGCATGCGCGTCCCCAGGAGTAGAGGGTGGAAATTTCCGGCAACGCTTTCGTCAGTGGCCTCAACGCGGTGCAGTCGGGCAGCGCCCGCGTCGCCCAGGCCGGCAGCGAGATCGCCCGCAATACCGTGGAGGCCCGTTCGGCCCAGGCCGAGCAGATGGTCGAACTGACCCGCGGCAAGCTCGAGGCGCAGAGCGGCGCCCGGGTCATCGAGGTAGCCGACGAGACCCTCGGTACCCTGATCGATACCCACGCCTGACTTCCTGGCGGCCGGCAGCGGCCGCCCCGACCCTTCCTTTTCCGACTGTCACCCGGCGGCCCCTGAAGCCTGCCGGGCGCTTCGCCATGGGCTTTACTGAGAGAGACGAAAGTGCTTTGGAAGGACGTGGCTGCCAGTGATTTCGGGCATGACCGAGCGGTCGGTTCGGATGCTTGACAAGGGATTGGCGTAAACGTATGTTTCAAACGCCTGTTTGAGAGCCGGGACGCATGAGTGCGTCCGGCAAGGCGACCGGGAGCGATCCCGCACTGCGACCGCAGACTCTGGACATCCGTCCGGTCGCCGATTAACCAGAACCCTTCGTAGAGGTTGACTGCTATGCCTGATTACAAGGCCCCCTTGCGTGATATCCGTTTCGTTCGCGACGAGCTGCTGGGCTACGAAGCGCACTACCAGAGCCTGCCGGGCGCCGAAGACGCGACTCCCGACATGGTCAACGCCATCCTCGAGGAAGGTGCGAAGTTCTGCGAACAGGTGATCGCTCCGCTGAACCGCGTCGGCGACCTGGAAGGCTGCACCTGGAGCGCCGACGGCGTGAAGACCCCGACCGGCTTCAAGGAGGCCTACCAGCAGTTCGTCGAAGGCGGCTGGCCGAGCCTGGCCCATGACGTCGAGCACGGCGGCCAGGGTCTGCCGGAATCCCTCGGCCTGGCCATCAGCGAGATGGTCGGCCAGGCCAACTGGTCCTGGGGCATGTACCCGGGCCTGTCCCACGGCGCCATGAACACCCTGCATGCCCACGGCACCGCCGAGCAGCAGGCAACCTACCTGACCAAGCTGGTCTCCGGCGAGTGGACCGGCACCATGTGCCTGACCGAGCCACACTGCGGCACCGACCTGGGCATGCTGCGCACCAAGGCCGAGCCGCAGGCCGACGGTAGCTACAAGGTCACCGGCACCAAGATCTTCATCTCCGCCGGCGAGCACGACATGGCCGACAACATCGTCCATATCGTCCTGGCCCGCCTGCCCGACGCCCCGCAGGGCACCAAGGGCATCTCGCTGTTCATCGTGCCGAAGTTCCTGCCCAACGCCGAAGGCAACGCCGGCGAGCGCAACGCGGTTTCCTGCGGTTCCATCGAGCACAAGATGGGCATCCACGGCAACGCCACCTGCGTGATGAACTTCGACGCCGCCACCGGCTTCCTGATCGGCCCGCCGAACAAGGGCCTGAACTGCATGTTCACCTTCATGAACACCGCTCGCCTGGGTACCGCGCTGCAAGGCCTGGCCCATGCCGAAGTCGGTTTCCAGGGCGGCATCGCCTATGCTCGCGAGCGTCTGCAGATGCGCTCGCTGACCGGTCCGAAGGCGCCCGAGAAGCCCGCCGACCCGATCATCGTGCATCCTGACGTGCGCCGCATGCTGCTGACCATGAAGGCCTTCGCCGAAGGCAACCGCGCGATGCTGTATTTCGCCGCCAAGCAGGTCGACATCGTCCAGCGCAGCCAGGACGAAGAGCAGAAGAAAGCCGCCGACTCGATGCTGGCCTTCCTCACGCCGATCGCCAAGGCGTTCATGACCGAAGTCGGCTTCGAGTCCGCCAACCACGGCGTGCAGATCTTCGGCGGCCACGGTTTCATCGCCGAGCACGGCATGGAGCAGAACGTCCGCGACAGCCGCATCTCGATGCTGTACGAAGGCACTACCGGCGTTCAGGCCCTCGACCTGCTGGGTCGCAAGGTGCTGATGACCCAGGGCGAGGCGCTGAAGGGCTTCACCAAGATCGTGCACAAGTTCTGCCAGGCCAACGAAGCCAACGAAGCCGTCAAGGAATTCGTCGCTCCGCTGGCACAGCTGAACAAGGAGTGGGGCGACCTGACCATGAAGGTCGGCATGGCCGCCATGAAGGATCGCGAGGAAGTCGGCGCCGCTTCGGTGGACTACCTGATGTACTCCGGCTACGCCTGCCTGGCCTACTTCTGGGCCGACATGGCGCGCCTGGCCGCCGAGAAGCTGGCCGCCGGCACCGGCGAGGAAGCCTTCTACAAGGCCAAGCTGCAGACCGCGCGCTTCTACTTCCAGCGCATCCTGCCGCGTACCCGCGCCCACGTCGCCGCCATGCTGTCCGGCGCCAACAACCTGATGGAGATGGCCGAGGAAGATTTCGCCCTCGGTTACTGATGGCACGGGCCGCTGGCGGCCCGTTCCCCAGGTGAGAAAGAGCCCGCCCTTCGGCGGGCTTTTTCATGCCTGCGATCCGCTGCATCCTGGCCTTCCGACCTCGGGGTTATGGCGTTGCATTCAGCGTCCGCAGCGTGATTGTAGGCGCCCGCCCGGCGCAGTAGCTTCGAGGGATTCGCGCCTGTGGGGCGCCCCTGCCGAGGAGAACAGAGATGCCGGAATACAAGGCTCCGCTGCGCGACATGCGCTTCCTGATCGATGAGGTATTCGACTTCCATGGGCGCTACCAGGCGCTCGGCGCCAGCGACGCGACCCCGGACATGGTGGCGGCGATCCTCGATGAAGGGTCGAAATTCTGCGAACAGGTTCTGGCGCCGCTGAACCGCTCCGGCGACGAAGAGGGCTGCCACTTCGACAACGGCGTGGTGACCACGCCCAAGGGTTTCAAGGAAGCCTATGCACAGTACGTCGAGGGTGGCTGGAACGGTGTCGCCAGCGATCCCGCGTACGGCGGCCAGGGCCTGCCGCACTCGCTGGGTCTGCTGCTCAGCGAGATGATCGGCGCCAGCAATGTCTCCTGGGGCATGTACCCGGGCCTGACCCGCGGCGCCATGTCGGCGATCCACGCCCACGGCAGCCAGGCGCAGAAGGACCTCTACCTGGCGCGGATGACCGCCGGCACCTGGACCGGCACCATGTGCCTGACCGAGCCGCACTGCGGCACCGACCTGGGCATCATCAAGACCCGCGCGGTGCCGAACGCCGACGGCAGCCATGCGATCAGCGGGACGAAGATCTTCATCTCCGCCGGCGAGCACGACCTGAGCGAGAACATCGTCCACCTGGTGCTGGCCAAGCTTCCCGATGCGCCGGCCGGGACCAAGGGTATCTCGCTGTTCATCGTGCCGAAGTTCCTACCCGACGCCGAAGGTAACGTGGGTGCGCGCAATGCGGTCTCCTGTGGCTCCATCGAGCACAAGATGGGGATCAAGGCCTCGGCCACCTGTGTGATGAACTTCGACGGCGCCACCGGCTACCTGATCGGCGAGCCGAACAAGGGCCTGCACTGCATGTTCACCATGATGAACCACGCCCGTCTGGGCACCGGCATGCAGGGCCTGTGCCTTGGCGAGACCAGTTACCAGGGCGCCGTGCGCTACGCCCGGGAGCGCTTGCAGATGCGCTCGCTGACGGGGCCGAAGGCGCCGGACAAGCCGGCCGACCCGATCATCGTGCACCCCGACGTACGGCGCATGCTGCTGACCATGAAGGCGTTCAACGAAGGCAACCGCGCGCTGGCCTACTTCACCGCCCAGTTGCTCGACACCGAGCACCTGTCGCAGGACGCCGCCGAGCGCGAGCGGGCCGCCGACCTGCTGGCCTTCCTGACACCGATCTGCAAGGCCTTCATGACCGAGACCGGGCAGGAGGTGACCAACCTCGGCATGCAGGTCTACGGCGGCCACGGCTACATCCGCGAGTGGGGCATGGAGCAGTTGGTCCGCGATTGCCGCATCGCACAGATCTACGAAGGCACCAACGGCATCCAGGCCCTCGACCTGCTTGGCCGCAAGGTACTGGGCAGCCAGGGCAAGCTGTTGCGCGGTTTCACCAAACTGGTCCACCAGTTGTGCCAGGCCCAGGCCGAGCATCCGCAACTGAAGGGACAGGTCGCGCAACTGGCGGCGCTGAACGCGCAGTGGGGCGAACTGACCCAGCAGGTGGGCCTGGCGGCGATGAAGAATGCCGACGAAGTGGGCGCCGCCTCGGTGGACTACCTGATGTTCTCCGGCTACGTGACCCTGGCCTATTTCTGGTTGCGCATCGCCCTGGTGGCGCGCGAGAAGCTGGATGCCGGCAGCGGCGAGGCCGCGTTCTACGAAGCCAAGCTGGCCACCGCCGACTTCTACTTCAGTCGCCTGCTGCCGCGCACCGCGGCGCACGCCGCGGCGATCCAGGCCGGCGCGGCGGGCCTGATGAGCCTGTCGGCGGAGCAGTTTTCGCTCTAGCGGCTGCCGGGGCAGGGGCGCGGCGCTTCTTCCCCCCGGTTTCTCCCCCACCCGCCGGGCCCGTCGAACTCCCGGCGAACTCGCTCGAGCCCGCGAAAAGCGGGCTTTTTCATGCCTGTCGCATAGAAGACCGATATAGACTTAATGGTCACGACGTGACGCTACAAGTCCGAAATGTTGGTGGTGTAGACTCGGCCGCGGCACGCCTTTCGTGTCTCCATTTTGTTGCCGCTGGCCCCCGGCCGGCGATCGGTACGATCGAGGATTCCCCCACATGGCTGATTACAAAGCTCCGCTGCGCGACATGCGCTTCGTCCTCAATGAGGTGTTCGAGGTCTCCCGGCTCTGGGCGCAACTGCCGGCGCTGGCCGAAGTGGTCGACGCCGAGACCGCCGCGGCGATCCTCGAAGAGGCCGGCAAGGTCACCGCCGGTACCATCGCCCCGCTGAACCGTCCGGGTGACGAGGAAGGCTGCCAGTGGAACGCTGGCGCGGTGAGCACCCCGGCCGGCTTCCCCGAGGCCTACCGGACCTACGCCGAAGGCGGCTGGGTCGGCGTCGGCGGCGATCCGGCCTACGGCGGCATGGGGATGCCCAAGGTGATCTCGGCGCAGGTCGAGGAACTGGTCAACTCGGCCAACCTGTCGTTCGGCCTGTACCCGATGCTGACCGCCGGCGCCTGCCTGGCGCTCAATGCCCATGCCAGCGACGAACTGAAGGACAAGTACCTGCCGAACATGTACGCCGGCACCTGGGCCGGTTCCATGTGTCTGACCGAGCCGCATGCCGGCACCGACCTGGGCATCATCCGCACCAGGGCCGAGCCGCAGGCCGACGGTTCCTACAAGATCAGCGGGACCAAGATCTTCATCACCGGCGGCGAGCATGACCTGACCGAGAACATCATCCACCTGGTGCTGGCCAAGCTGCCCGACGCCCCGGCCGGGCCGAAGGGCATCTCGCTGTTCCTGGTGCCGAAGGTGCTGGTCAACGCCGACGGCTCGCTGGGCGAGAAGAACAGCCTGGGTTGCGGCTCCATCGAGCACAAGATGGGGATCAAGGCCTCGGCCACCTGCGTGATGAACTTCGACGGCGCCACCGGTTGGCTGGTGGGCGAGGTCAACAAGGGCCTGGCGGCGATGTTCACCATGATGAACTACGAGCGCCTTGGCGTCGGCATCCAGGGCCTGGCCACCGGCGAGCGCTCCTACCAGAGCGCCATCGAGTATGCCCGCGAGCGTATCCAGAGCCGCGCGCCGACCGGCCCGGTGGCCAAGGACAAGGCCGCCGACCCGATCATCGTGCACCCCGACGTGCGTCGCATGCTGCTCACCATGAAGGCGCTGAACGAAGGCGGCCGCGCCTTCTCCAGCTACGTCGCGATGCAGCTGGACACCGCCAAGTACAGCGAAGACGCGGTCACCCGCAAGCGCGCGGAAGAGCTGGTGGCGCTGCTGACCCCGGTGGCCAAGGCATTCCTCACCGACATGGGGCTGGAAACCACCATCCATGGCCAGCAGATCTTCGGTGGCCACGGCTTCATCCGCGAATGGGGCCAGGAGCAACTGGTGCGCGACTGTCGCATCACGCAGATCTACGAAGGCACCAATGGCATTCAGGCGCTCGACCTGGTGGGGCGCAAGGTGATCGGCAGCGGCGGCGCCTTCTCCCGTCACTTCACCGACGAGATCAAGGCCTTCGTCGCTTCCGCCGACGAGGCCCTGGGCGAGTTCAGCAAGCCGCTGGCGGCCGCCGTGGAGAACCTGGAAGAGCTGACCGCCTGGCTGCTCGACCGCGCCAAGGGCAATCCCAACGAGATCGGCGCGGCGTCGGTCGAATACCTGCATGTGTTCGGCTACACCGCCTATGCCTACATGTGGGCATTGATGGCGCGCACCGCGCTGGCCAAGCAGGGCGAGGACGACTTCTACGCCAGCAAGCTGGGTACCGCGCGCTTCTACTTCGCCCGCCTGCTGCCGCGCATCCATTCCCTGAGCGCCTCCGTGCGCGCCGGCAGCGAGTCGCTGTACCTGCTGGACGCCGAGCAGTTCTGAGGCCTGGCGCCTGAGACGGAAAGCCCCGCGATGCGGGGCTTTTTTCTGGGCGCCGGGGGCTCGGCGCGCGGGACGGGTGGGGGGGATATCCGCTTGCGGCTATCCGCCATTCCCAGGGTTTTCTCGGGGCCGTGATGGGACAGGGTGATCGGCGGATAACGCCGTTGGCGTTATGCGCCCTACGGCTCCTCGCGCAGGGTGGGCGGTAGGGCGAATAACCGCTTGCGGTTATCCGCCATTCCCGTGGTTTTTCTCGTGCCGTGAGGGGACAGGGTTGTCGCGGTCCGTCGCGGAGGATACGGGGATATCCGTTGATGGCGTCTCGACCGCCTCAGTGCGAGGTTCCCTCCGCATAGCCGATCTTGTTGCCGACGTTGTACTTGCCCGACGGCTTGTTCATCGGCAGTCGCTTCACTTCCTCCAGGCTGTGCGCGTCGTAGACCACCAGCGCGCCGTCGCGGTCCCAGACGCTGAGCAGGGCGTAGCGGCCGTCGCGGGTGAACTCGACGTGGCCGGCGACCTTGCCCGGGCTGGGGCGCAGGCGATGGGCGATTTCCAGGGTCTGCTTGTCGATCAGCAGGATCTCGTCGTGTTTCTTGCCAAGGAAGGTATCGGTCCAGGCGTAGGGCGAGTCGGCATGGCTGCGCATGAAGAAGCCGGGGCCGTCGGTGACGATTTCCTTCAACGGCTTCCAGTTTTGCAGGTCGATCACCGAGATCACCCCGCGGCTGATGTTCGGCGTAGCGAACACCCAGCGCCCGTCGCGCTTCCAGTAGATGCCCGAGCCGAGGTGCGGCATGCCCGACAGCGGGATCGAGGCGACCCGCGCGCCGCTGTCCAGCTCGATCACCTCGCCGCCCCTGGCCTGCCGCGAGCTGCCCAGCAGGTAGCGGTAGTCGGGGCTGAAGGAGAAGTCGTCGAGGTAGTCGGCCACCGCCAACCGTTTCGGCGCGACCGGCTTGCCGTTGGCATAGGGCAGCTCCCACAGCTCGTGGACGTCCTTCAGGGCGACCACGAAGCTGTGTCGCGGCGGTGCCGTGTATACCGCGCTGACCCGCGAGGCCTGGCCCTGGGCGTCGGCCGCCGGGATGACCTGCACCAGGGACAGGTCGCGGGCGTCCAGCAGCACCAGGTTGCCGGGCAGGTAGTTGCCCACCAGGACCCAGCGCCCGTCGTCGCTGACCGCCAGGTTGCGCGTGTTGAGGCCGGCGCGGACCTCGGCGACCACCTTCAGGTTGTACAGGTCGTAGAGGGTTACCCAGCCGTCGCGCGAGGCGAAGTACACCAGGCGCCCGTCCGGGGAGAACTTCGGACCTCCGTGCAGGGCGTAGCGCGAGGGGAAGCGGGCGATGGGCTCGAAGCGATCGCCGTCGAGGATGGTCACGTGGTGGTCGCCGGACTCCACCACCACGAACAGGTTCAGCGGGTCGGCCTCGAAGCGGGGCCTGGACGGCAGGGTGGCGAGGGGATGCGGCTGAACCTGGCTGGCCCGGATGTCCTCGGCGGTCCACTGCGGTTCGCGCGGCGGCGCCTGGTAGAGATAGGCGACCAGGGCGTCCGCCGCGGCGTCGTCCAATTGACCGGCAAAGCCGGCCATCTGGGTTGCCGGGCGACCGTGCAGGATCACCTCGCGGGCCTGCGCCGGCTTCAGCCGCGAAAGGCTTTCCGGGAGCAGGGTCGGGCCGCTGCCGCCGAGCCGTCCGGCGCCGTGGCAGGCCTGGCAGTGCTGGCGGTAGAGCGCTTCCCCCGGCGCTTCGCCGGCCTGTGCGAGGGCGCCGAGGAGCAGGCCGAGGGCGAGGCCGATCAGGCGCATGCGACGGCCTCGCGGCTGACCGGCGAGCCGGCGCCCAGGTATGACGGATGCGCCATCGCGCGCTCGGCGAAGAGCGCGACCACCTGGCCGACGACGATCAGCGTCGGCGGCTTCAACTGGTAGCGTCGCGCCAGCGCCGGCAGCTCGGCAAGGGCGCCGCGGGTCACCTGCTGGCCCGCCTGGGTGCCCTGGCTGACCAGCGCCGCCGGGGTGTCGCTGGCGAGGCCGTGCTCGACCAGGCGCGCGGCGATCTCGGCGAGGTTGCCCAGGCCCATGTAGAACACCAGGGTCTGCTTGCCACGCGCCAGGCCGGCCCAGTCGAGGTCGAGGCGGCCGTCGTTCTGCAGGTGGCCGGTGACGAAGGTGCAGGACTGGGCGAGGTCGCGGTGGGTCAGCGGGATGCCGGCGTAGGTACTGCAACCGGAGGCGGCGGTGACGCCGGGGACCACCTGGCAGTCGACGCCGGCTTCGAGCAGGCGCTCCAGCTCCTCGGCGCCGCGACCGAAGATGAACGGGTCGCCGCCTTTCAGGCGGACCACCCGGCGTTGCTGCCGGGCCAGGCGCACCAGCAGCTCGTTGATTTCTTCCTGCGGCAGGCTGTGGTGGCCGCAGCGCTTGCCGACGTAGATGCGCTGGCAGCTTTCCGGCAGAAGGGCGATCAGCTCGCGGGCGACCAGGCGGTCGTAGACCACCACCTCGGCCTGTTGCAGCAGGGCCCAGGCGCGCAGGGTGAGCAGGCCCGGATCGCCGGGGCCGGCGCCGACCAGGGCGACGCTGCCAGCAGGGAAATCGACATCGAGGAGGGACGGCGGAATCACGGTAGTGTTCATGAGGCTTTCCTTAGACGGCGTGCAGCGCGATGCGCTCGAGGCCGATTTCCTGATCGCTGAGGTAGCAGCCGGGGTCTTCGCCCCAGAGTTCTCCGCCGGCCCAGGCGCGGGTGCGGGTGTTGCCGTTGCAGATGTCCAGCCAGCGGCATTGGCTGCAGCGCCCGACCACCGGTCGCGGGCGCTGGCGCAGTTGCAGGAGCAGCGGGTCGGGGCGCTCGAACCAGAAGTCGGCGAAGCGCTGATGGCGGATGTTGCCGACGCTGTGGTGCCACCAGTAGCTGTCCGGATGCACCTCGCCGGTGTTGTCGATGTTGGCGATGCCCTCGCCCGAGGCGTTGCCGCCCCAGTCCAGCAGCAGCTCGCAGAGACGCGCCAGTTGCTGCGGGCGGCGGCGCTTGAGCCAGTCGAGGAGAAGGATCGCGTCGGCGTCGTTGTTGCCGGTGACGAAGTCGCTGTCGCGCCCCTGCCGGATGTCCTCGTCGGCCCGTTCGAAGAGCAGCGCGAGGGCCTCGCGGGTGCGCCGGTGGTGGGCGTCGAGGGCGCGGCTGCGGCGGCCGCGGCCACTGTAGTTGAGGTGCGAGAGGTAGAACTTCTGCACGTCGAGTTCGCGCATCAGGTCGAGCAGTGCCGGTAGTTGCGCGGCGTTCTCCTCGGTCAGGGTGGTGCGCATGCCGACGCGGATATCCGCCTCGCGGCACAGGCGCATGGCCGCCAGCGCGGCGTCGAAGCTGCCCTGCTTCTGGCGGAAGCGGTCGTGGGTCTCGCGCAGGCCGTCGAGGCTGATGCCGACGTAGTCGAAGCGGGCCTCGGCGACGCGCTGGATGTTGCCTTCGTCGATCAGCGTACCGTTGCTCGACAGCGCCACGAACATCCCGGCCTGGCGCGCATGGGCGGCGATCTCGAAGAGGTCCGGGTGCATCAGCGGCTCGCCGCCGGAGAGGATCAGCACGCGCACTCCGGCGGCGCGCAGGTCGTCGATGCCGCGAAGGATTTCCGCGGTCTCCAGCTCGCCACGGAAGTCGCTGTCGGCGGAGGTGGAGTAACAGTGCTTGCAGGTCAGGTTGCAGCGCCGCAGCAGGTTCCAGATCACCACCGGGGCGCGCCTGCCGCCGGCGCGGCGCGGCGCCGGCGCGTCCTCGGCGAGGCTGCGCAGGTAATGGCTGATCCTCAGCATGGACGTTCCTCCTTCTGCGCCAGGCGCAGGCCGGTCTTCTTCAGGATGCGGCTGCTCACCAGCATCTCGTCGGCGCGACAGTCCTCGCCGAGCAGCAGGCGGATCTGCTGGCGGTAGCCTTCGATCTCCGCTTCGCTGCGGCCGTGGACCATGGCGAACAGGTTGTAGCGCCACTGCGGCAGATGGCGCGGGCGCCGGTAGCAATGGCTGACGAAGGACTGCCCGCCGACCAGCCGGCCGAGGCGTTCGATGCGTTCGTCGGCGACGTCCCAGACGGTCATGCCGTTGTGCCGGTAGCCAAGGCGATAGTGGTTGGGCACCGCGGCGATGCGCCGGATCACCCCGGCGTCGCGCAGGCGCTTCAGCAGCGCCAGGGTCTCCGCTTCGCTCAGCCGCAGTTGCGCGGCGATCCACGCCCAAGGGTCGGCGACCAGCGGCAGGCCGGCCTGGGTCAGCTCGATCAGGCGGCGGGCGAGCAGGGCGTCAGAGGGGGAAATGCAGGCCGACATGGTAGGTCGCCTCCTTGGGCAGGTCGAGTACCGCCAGCCCGCTCTCGCGCTCCAGCCGTGCGAGGGTCTCGGCGACCTCCGCCGGGCTGTCGCAGGCGACCACCAGCCACATGTTCAGGGCGTGCTCGCGACGGTAGTTGTGGGCGACCTGCGGCCAGCCGGCGAGCAGCGCGGCGATCTCTTCGAAACGCGCCTCCGGCACGCTCATGGCGGCCAGGGTGAAGGCACCGCCGAGGGGCTCGATATCGAACAGCGGACCGAAGCGGGTCAGGGTGCCGTCGTCGAGCAGGTCGTCCAGGCGGCGCAGGATGTCTTCCTCGCGGCAATCCAGCTCGGCGGCGAGCAGCGCGTAGGGATGCGGCTCCAGCGGCAGGCCGTGTTGCAGGCGGTTCAGCAGGCGCCGGTCGAACTCATCCATGGCGGCGCTCCAGGTCGGCCGGCGGCGCGGTGTAGCGGCCGCCGCACTGCTTGTAGGCGCGCAGGCTGAACAGCCAGCGGTGCGGTGTCTGGCGCAGGGCGTGGCGCTCCAGCAGGGCCTCGATCTGGCGTTCCACTTCGCCGCGCTCGCGGCCGTGGATCATGCAAAACAGGTTGTATGGCCACATCGGCAGGCGACGCGGGCGGCGGTAACAGAGCGAGACGATCGTTTCGTGGGCGAGGGCGCGGCCGACGGCGTCGACCTCCGCGTCGGCGACGTCCAGCACCAGCATGGCGTTGGCGGTATAGCCCAGGGCGCGGTGGTGGAGGATCACTCCGAAGCGGCGGAACAGGCCGTCTTCGTCCCAGCGGCGGACCTGTTCCAGCACTTCGTCTTCGCCGGCGCCGATGCGTTCGGCGAGCACCCGGTAGGGCCGGCTGGCCAGCGGCAGGCCCTGTTCCAGCAGGTAGCGCAGGTGTTGCCGCTGCGGCGCGGCGAGGGGTTCGACGGGGTTCATCGGCTGGCCTCCAGGGGAAACGCGAGGTCGATGCAGTAGGCTTCCTGCATCGGCAGGTCGAGGGGTTGCAGGCCGGTGTCGGCGGCGATCTCCGCCAGTACCCGGTCGAGTTGCGCGCGGTCGCCGGCGGTGAGCACGAACCACAGGTTGTAGCGGTGTTCGCGCTGGTAGTTGTGGTTGACCTCGGCGTACTGGCTGATGCGCTCGGCGACCCGTTGCAGACGCTCCTCGGGCACCGCCAGGGCAGCCAGGGTGCTGGCCCCGGCGCGTTGGTGGCGGAGCACCGGGCCGACCCGCGACAACGCGCCGTCGGCTTCCAGGCGACGCAGCCGTTCGAGCACCTCGGCTTCGCTGCAACCCAGGGTCTCGGCCATCCGCCGATAGGGTTCCGCGCAGATCGGCAGGCCTTTCTGGTAGCGGGCGAGGAGGCGGCGGGAGAGGTCGTCCATGGTGCCTCCTAGAGTCCGATGTGCTGGGCGCGGTGGCTGAAGAAGATGCCGCTCGGGCTGCGGGCCGGAAGGCTGCCGATGCGCTTCAGGCGGTACGGGTCCCAGACCTGCAACTGGTCGGCGTCGCGCACCGAGATCCAGACCTGGTCGCCGCGCCCGCTGAATTCCATGTGCAGTACGCCGGGGCCAGGGCGCAGGGTTTCGATCACTTCGTGGGTCTCGCTGTCGATGACCTGCACCTTGTCGTTGTCCGGGTAGGCGAAGTTGACCCAGATCTGCCGGTCGTCCGGTCGAGTCATGACGAACACCGGCTGGCCGGCGACGTCGATGGCGTCGGTCTGCTTCCAGTCGCGCGCGTCGAGCACCAGCACCTGGTGATGGCCGACCGCCGGGACGAAGGCCTGGTCGCTGGCGATGGTCCAGCCCTCCAGGTGCGGCATCTTGTACACCGGCAGCTTGCGTTGGCCGCGGCCGTAGTCGCCGAGTACGCGCCTGACGCCGCGCTCCGGGTGCCAGAGGTCGAGCTGGGCCATGCCGTCCTCGCCGAACAGCCCGGCCATGTAGTAGCGCCCGTCGGGGCTGATGAGGGCGTCGTAGGGTTGCTTGCCGATATCGCGGAAGCGGGTCAGGTGCGGCGTGTCGCCCTGGCTGAAGTCGGCGATCCAGATCTCGCCGCTGTCGAACAGGCTGAACACGAAGCGCTGCCCGGGCGCGTCGACCAGGCCGACCACCCGGGAGTTCCTGTCCTGGCCGGGGAGGCGGGTGGCGGGAATCTCGGCGACCAGCTCCAGGGTGCGGCTGTCGAACACCTTGACCCCGCCCGGCTCGTAGTTGGATACCGCGACCAGCCGACCGTCCTGGCTGATCGCTCCGCCGATGCTGTTGCCGCCCTGGATCAGGCGCTTGTCGATGCGCTGGGCCAGCAGGTCGAGCTTGGTCAGGCCGCCGTCGCGACCGAATACGTAGGCGTAGCGCTGGTCGCGGGAGAACACCAGGGAGGCGTGGGACAGGTCGCCGAGGCCTTCGACCCGCGCCAGCGAGGTCTTCGCCGTGCCGTCGAGGATCTGCACGCTGCCGTCGGCGCGTTCGATCAGCACGCCGAGGTCGCCGCTGCCGCGCAAGGGCGGCTGCTGGCTACAGCCGGCGAGCAGGGCGAGGAAAAGCGGCGCGAGGGGACGCAGGTTCATGGGGCGATCTCTCCTTCGATCAGGCGGTCCACCAGCCAGCCGGCGTCGTCTTCGCTGAGCAGGCCGGCCCAGGGGGGCATCGGGGTTTGCGGACGGCCCATGAGCACGGTGGCGACCAGCGATTCGCGCGGCTTGCCGCGCAGGGCCTCGGGGGTCAGCGCCGGGCCGAGGCCGCCGGTCAGGCGCAGGCCGTGGCAGGAGCCGCAGTCCTGCAACAGCAGGTGACGCAACTGGGCCTGGCGACGGGCATCGGGATGCTCGTCGGCCAGGCCCGGAAGAGGACAGGCGAACGTCAGCGCGAGGGCCAGCCACAAGGCGTGGCTGGCGGCGCGCCGGAAGTCCGGAGGGGCGTTCATTTCTGCGACAGGACCCACTTCGCTAGGGTCTGCGCCTCGTCGTCGCTGACCGCGTTCGGCGGCATCGGGATCGGGCCCCAGACGCCCTGGCTGCCGTTCTTGATCCGCTGCGCGAGTTCCGCTTCGGCGCCGGCCTGGCCGGCGAACTTGGCGGCGACGTCCTTGTAGGCCGGGCCGACCATCTTGGTGTCGATGGCATGGCAGGCCACGCAGCCCTTGTTCTTGAACAGCACTTCGGGGTCTTCGGCCCAGGCGCCCTGGGCGAGCAGGGTGCCGGTGGCGAGCAGCGAAAGCAGTGCGTACGGTTTCATCACGGTTCCTCGTAGGGGGGAGCGTGCGGGGCGTGCCCCGCACGCGGGTCTCAGTACACGTCGTGCTGGGTGTTGTAGACGTTGAACTTGCCGGTCGGGGTGATCAGCCGCGGGTCCTTGACCACGGCCTTGAGCTTCAGGGTCTTGTCGTCCACCACCACCAGCGCGGAGCTGTCGTTCTTGCCGTTCCACACCGAGAACCAGACTTCATCGCCGCGCTTGTTGTACTCGGGCTGCACCACCCGCTTGGCGCCTTCGCCGAGATCGGCCCATTCGGCGATCGGCAGCACCTGGTACTTGGCGTCGAGGTTCTTCAGGTCGAACACCGCGACGCTCTGGCTGATCCTGGCGTCGGGGTTGAAGGTGGTGTCGACGTAGAGGTGCGAGGACTTCGGATGGGTCTTGATGAACAGCGAGCCGCCGCCCTGGCCCTGTAGTTCGGCGACTTTCTTCCAGGCGTACTGCGGATGGTTCTTCGGATCGGTGCCGATCAGCGAGATGCTGCCGTCGCCCAGGTGGCTGGTGCTCCACACCGGGCCGTACTTGGGATGCACGAAGTTGGCGCCACGCCCCGGGTGCGGGGTCTTGCCGACGTCGACCAGGGCCGACAGGCGACGGTCCTTGGAGTCGATCACGGCAACCTTGTTGGAGTTGTTGGCGGCGGTCATGAAGTAGCGGTGGCTGCTGTCCCAGCCGCCGTCGTGGAGGAACGGCGCCGCACCGATGCTGGTGATGGTGAGGTTGTCGATATCCTTGTAGTTGACCAGCAGGACCTTGCCGGTCTCCTTCACGTTGACGATGAACTCGGGGTGCTCGTGGGAGGCGATGATCGCCGCCACGCGCGGTTCCGGGTGGTAGGTCTGGGTGTCTACGGTCATGCCGCGGGTGGAGACGATCTGCTTCGGCTCCAGGGTCTCGCCGTCCATGATCGCGAACTGCGGCGGCCAGTAGGCGCCGGCGATGGTGTAGCGGTCCTCGTAGCCCTTGAACTTGGAGCTTTCCACCGAGCGCGCCTCGATGCCGATCTTGATCTCGGCGACCTTGGTCGGCTCCTTGGCCCACAGGTCGATCATGTCGATCCGCGCGTCGCGGCCGATCACCAGCAGGTAGCGGCCGGAAGCGGACATCCGCGAGATATGCACGGCATAGCCGGTATCGATGACCTTGACGATCTTCTTGCTGTCGCCGTCGACCAGGGCGATCTGCCCGGCGTCGCGCAGGGTCACCGAGAACAGGTTGGGCAGGTCGAGGTCGTTGAGCTGTTTCTTCGGCCGGTCCTCCGGCTTCACCAGCACCTTCCACGATTCGCGCATCTCCGGCATGCCCCACTCCGGCGGTTGCGGCGGGGTGTGCTGGATGTACTTGGCCATCAGGGTGATCTGTTCCTTGCTCAGCTCGCCGGAGCTGCCCCAGTTCGGCATGCCCAGCGGGGTGCCGTAGGTGATCAGCGCTTCCAGGTATTGCTGGCCGCGTTGCTGGGTGATGTCCGGGGTCAGCGGCTTGCCGGTGGCGCCCTTGCGCAGGACGCCGTGGCAACCGGCGCAGCGTTGGAAGTAGATCTGCTTGGCCTCGTTGAACTCGCTTTCACTCATGTCGGGGGCACCGTTGGTGCGCACCACGTGAGCGGGATCGACGGCGGAAGCGGCACCCTGGTATTGCTCGGCGGCTTTCATGTCGTCCTTGGCGTGAGCGGTGGCCAGGCCCAGCAGCGTCAGCGAGGCGAGCAAGGTGCCCGCCAGTGGCTTGCCAAATGGCATGGTCTATCTCCTCAGGAGCCCTGCGAGGCGCTCCCTTAGCAGTGTTTTGGGGGTGGCTGCGTCGGGAACTCCCGGGAATTCATGGCGCGAAAGGATCATAGAAAGCAGGGTCTTTACCCTTGCTTGACCGGAATCAAGATTGCGTTGCTTTGCGCTTGTGGCACCTTCCAACTGTGAATAGCGTGCGGTCCTAATCCCTAGCGCAGGAGTAGGACATGCGGGACGCGACACCCTTCTACGAGGCCACCGGCCATGAGATCGAAGTCTTCGAGCGCGCCTGGCGGCACGGCCTGCCGGTATTGCTCAAGGGCCCCACCGGTTGCGGCAAGACCCGCTTCGTCCAGTACATGGCGCGGCGCCTGGAACTGCCGCTGTACAGCGTCGCCTGCCACGACGACCTGGGCGCCGCCGACCTGCTCGGCCGCCATCTGATCGGCGCCGACGGCACCTGGTGGCAGGACGGCCCGCTGACCCGCGCGGTGCGCGAAGGCGGTATCTGCTACCTGGACGAAGTGGTGGAGGCGCGCCAGGACACCACGGTCGCCATCCACCCGCTGGCCGACGACCGCCGCGAGCTGTACCTGGAGCGCACCGGCGAGACGTTGCAGGCGCCGCCTTCGTTCATGCTGGTGGTGTCCTACAACCCCGGCTACCAGAACCTGCTCAAGGGCCTGAAGCCCAGCACCCGGCAGCGTTTCGTCGCGTTGCGCTTCGACTACCCGGCGGCGCAGCAGGAGGCACGCATCCTGGTCGGCGAGAGCGGTTGTGCCGAGGCCCTGGCGCAGCGCCTGGTGCAGTTGGGCCAGGCGCTGCGGCGGCTGGAGCAGCACGACCTGGAGGAAGTCGCCTCGACCCGCCTGCTGATCTTCGCCGCGCGCCTCATCGGCGACGGCATGGACCCGCGCGAGGCGTGCCGGGTGGCGCTGGCCGAACCGCTCTCGGACGACCCGGCGACGGTGGCGGCGCTGATGGACATCGTCGATCTCCATGTCGCCTGATACCGTCGAGCGGCGCCTGCCCGGCGACCTGGCGATGTGGTTCTTCATCCTCGCCGAACTCAGCGTGTTCAGCCTGCTGCTGCTGGCGTTCGCCGGCGCCCAGGCCTGGCAGCCGGAGCTGTTCCGTGCCGGCCGGGAGCAACTGGATAGCCGCTGGGGCCTGTTGCTGACCGTGGCCCTGCTCAGCTCCGGCTGGCTCGCCGCGCTGGCGGTGCATGCGGTGCGCCGCGGACGGCCGCGCCAGGCGAGCGGCTGGTTGCTGGCGGCGCTGCTGCTGGCGCTGGTCTACGTCGGCCTGAAGCTGCACGAGTACGGGCGGCTCGCCGATCTCGGCCTGGACATCGAGCACGACACTTTCTTCACCCTCTACTGGTGCCTGACCGGCTTCCATTTCCTCCACGTCCTGCTCGGCCTGCTGATCCTCGGCTGGCTGGCGCAGGCCTGCTGGCGCCGGTGTTATACGCCGCAGGCTTGCTCGGGACTGGAGTCGGGAGTGCTCTACTGGCACATGGTCGACCTGGTCTGGGTGCTGCTGTTCCCGCTGGTCTACGTCCTGCAATGAGGTGCCGATGCGAACCCTGACCCTCTGCTGGCTGGCGTTGCTGGCGCTGGCCGTGACCGGTGTGCTGCTGGGCGGCGCCGGCGACTCTCCCTGGCTGCTGGCGGCGGTGCTGGCCTGCGCGGTGGCCAAGGGTTGGCTGATCGGCGAGCGCTTCATGGAGCTGGCCCATGCCCCGGCGCTATGGCGCCGCCTGCTGCTGGCCTGGCCGCTGCTGATGGCCCTGGCGGTGGGCGCTGCGCTGTACCTGGCGCGGATGAATAACTGAGTAAATCGTTCGGGAATCTTGATTGCCATCAAGCGGGTTCGCCGCCACCGCTTCCTAGAATCGCCGCACCACCCATTCCAGGAGGCCGCATGTCCGAGACCTTTACCAAAGGCATGGCCAGGAACATCTATTTCGGCGGGAGTGTGTTCTTCATCCTGCTGTTCCTGGCCCTGACCTACCACACCGAGAAGACCCTGCCCGAGCGCACCAACGAGGCCGCGATGAGCGCCGCGGTGGTGCGCGGCAAGCTGGTCTGGGAACAGAACAACTGCGTCGGCTGCCACACCCTGCTCGGCGAGGGCGCCTACTTCGCGCCGGAGCTGGGCAACGTGGTCGGACGCCGTGGCGGCGAGGAGGGCTTCAACACCTTCCTCCAGGCCTGGATGAAGATCCAGCCGCTGAACGTGCCGGGCCGCCGCGCCATGCCGCAGTTCCATCTCAGCGAGGGCCAGGTCGACGACCTGGCCGAGTTCCTCAAGTGGAGCTCGAAGATCGATACCAACCAATGGCCGCCGAACAAGGAGGGTTGATGATGTCGCCCAATGGCTCCCTGAAATTCGCCTCGCAGGCGGTCGCCAAACCCTACTTCGTGTTCGCCCTGATCCTCTTCGTCGGGCAGATCCTGTTCGGCCTGATCATGGGCCTGCAGTACGTGGTCGGCGACTTCCTGTTCCCGGCGATCCCCTTCAACGTCGCGCGCATGGTGCACACCAACCTGCTGATCGTCTGGCTGCTGTTCGGCTTCATGGGCGCTGCCTACTACCTGGTGCCGGAGGAGAGCGACTGCGAGCTGTACAGCCCGAAGCTGGCCTGGATCCTGTTCTGGGTATTCGCCGCCGCCGGCGTGCTGACCATCCTCGGCTACCTGCTGGTGCCCTACGCCGGCCTGGCCAGGCTCACCGGCAACGAACTGTGGCCGACCATGGGCCGCGAGTTCCTCGAACAGCCGACCATCAGCAAGGCGGGCATCGTGATCGTCGCCCTGGGCTTCCTGTTCAACGTCGGCATGACCGTGCTGCGCGGGCGCAAGACCGCCATCAGCATGGTCCTGATGACCGGCCTGATCGGCCTCGCCCTGCTGTTCCTGTTCTCCTTCTACAACCCGGAAAACCTCACCCGCGACAAGTTCTACTGGTGGTGGGTGGTGCACCTGTGGGTGGAAGGCGTGTGGGAACTGATCATGGGTGCGATCCTCGCCTTCGTGCTGGTGAAGATCACCGGGGTCGACCGCGAGGTGATCGAGAAGTGGCTCTACGTGATCATCGCCATGGCGCTGATCAGCGGCATCATCGGCACCGGCCACCACTACTTCTGGATCGGCGTGCCCGGCTACTGGCTGTGGCTCGGCTCGGTATTCTCGGCGCTGGAGCCGCTGCCGTTCTTCGCCATGGTGCTGTTCGCCTTCAACACCATCAACCGCCGCCGCCGCGACTATCCGAACCGCGCGGTCGCGCTGTGGGCCATGGGCACCACAGTGATGGCCTTCCTCGGCGCGGGAGTGTGGGGCTTCATGCATACCCTGGCGCCGGTCAACTACTACACCCACGGCACCCAGCTCACCGCCGCCCACGGCCACATGGCCTTCTATGGCGCCTACGCGATGATCGTGATGACCATCATCTCCTACGCCATGCCGCGCCTGCGCGGGATCGGCGAGGCGATGGACAACCGCTCGCAGGTCCTGGAGATGTGGGGCTTCTGGCTGATGACCGTGGCGATGGTGTTCATCACCCTGTTCCTCTCCGCGGCCGGGGTGCTGCAGGTCTGGCTGCAACGGATGCCGGCGGACGGCGCGGCGATGACCTTCATGGCCACCCAGGACCAGCTGGCGATCTTCTACTGGCTGCGCGAAGGCGCCGGGGTGGTGTTCCTCATCGGCCTGGTCGCCTACCTGCTGAGCTTCCGGCGCGGCAAGGCGGCCGCCTGAGATGGCCTTCGCCGTCGAGCTGGAGGAATGGGTCGGCGCCCACTGGCACCGCTTCATCACCCGCCATGCCAGCGGCGAGTTCGAGGCGGCGCGGGTGACCCTGGAGAGCATGCGGCGTCCGCTCGGCATGCTCTTCCGGGCGCTCGGCGGCGCACCGGGGGTAGCCCTCGAGGCGACCCCGGCGCGCCGCCTGCTGCTACGCCGCACCTGGTTGCAGCGGGTCGCCGGGACCTGCGAGCAGGCCCCGGTGTCCTGGTTCAACGGCGACAGCCTGCGCCTGCCGGAATCCCTCGCGGTCTATCCGCAGGCCGAGCTGAACCGCGAACTGTATCGCTGGCTGGCGCTGCTGGCGGCCAGCGCCGGGCCGCTGCGGCACTGGGCCCAGGACAACCAGCGCTGGGCGCGGCAGTTGCTCGATGCCTATCCGGCGCTGCGCCCGCGCTACGCCCGGCTGGTCGCCGCGCATCTGCGCCAGCGCCCGTCGCTGGACGATTGCCCGGCGGCAGACGCCGAACTGGAAATCGCCCTGCGCCGCGCGCTTGCCGAGCCGGGCAGCGTCGAGCGCTTCCCGCGAGTCGAGCGGGCGCCCTGGCCGGTGCCGCTGTGGCTGTATCCCGGCGAGCGCTGGACGCCTTCCGCCAGCGCGGAGGACGGCGAGGAAGCGGCCGCCGGCGCCGGCAAGCGCCAGGTCGCCCGCAGCGGAGCGCGCAAGCGCGCCGAGCGCGTCGAGGAGCGCGACAGCGAGCGCAACCTGCTGCTGTTCCGCCTGGAAAGCCTGCTCAGTTGGTCGGAGCACCTGGCCCTGGACCGCTGTAGCGACGACGAGGACGACCCGGACGGCGCGCGCGTCGCCGAAGACCTCGACTACCTGTCGCTGTCGCGCCAGCGCACGCAGAAGGGCGGCGGCCTGCGCCTGGATCTCGACCTGCCGGCCGCCGACTACGATGACCTGCCGCTCGGCCCCGGGCTGAAGCTGCCCGAGTGGGACTATCGGCAGCAGCGCCTGCTGAGCGACCACGTGCTGCTGCAACCGATGCGGCCGCGCGGCGCGACCAGCGGCAGCCTGCCGGCGCACCTGGAGAAGACCGCGCTGCATCTGCGCCGCCAGTTCGCCTGCCTGCGCGACGGCCGCCAACGCCTGCGCCAGCAGCCGCAAGGCGACGAGATCGATCTCGATGCCTGGCTCGACTTCCAGGTCGAGCGGCGGCGCGGCGGTTCCACCCAGCCAGGCCTGTTCCTCGAACAGCGGCCGCGCCGGCGCGACCTCGCCTGCCTGTTGCTGGCGGACCTGTCGATGTCCACCGAAGCCTACCTCGACGACCAGCGGCGAGTGATCGACAGCATCGTCGACAGCCTGCTGCTGTTCGGCGAGGCGTTGCAGGCACTGGGCGACCCCTTCGCGCTGTACGGGTTTTCCTCGGTGCGCCGGCAGCAGGTGCGCTGGCAGGTGCTGAAGGACTTCGACGAAGGCTACGGCGGCGAGGTCCGCGGTCGCGTGCTGGCGCTCTCGCCGGGCTACTACACGCGGATGGGCGCGGCGATCCGCCGGGCCAGCCAGGTGCTCGGCGGGCAGCCGCAGAAGCGTCGCCTGCTGTTGCTGTTGAGCGACGGCAAGCCCAACGACCTGGACCGCTACGAGGGCCGCTACGGCATCGAGGACACCCGCCAGGCGGTGATCGAGGCGCGCAGCCAGGGACTGGTGCCGTTCTGCATCACCATCGACAAGGAGGCGGCGGACTACCTGCCCTACCTGTTCGGCGCCGACGGCTTCGCGCTGGTCGAGCGCGCCGGGCAGTTGCCCGAGCGCCTGCTCCAGCTCTATCGGCGCCTGCGCCGCTGAGATGCCTCAGGGAGCATCGCGCGGCAACCAGAGCATCATGCCCAGGCAGAACAGCGCCAGCCCGACGCAGAACCAGGCGAAGCGCCGCTGCCGGCGACCCTGGAGCTGGCGCTGGGAAGCGCTGGGCAGCGGCATGCCGCACTGTTCGCAGGCGCTTTCCGCGCCTTCGGTTTCATGGAGGCAATACAGGCATTGGCGCATGGGCGTTCTCGCGGGCTCGACCCCGCCAGCTTGCCGGCGGACGGGCCGTGGCGCGCTTGACCGCGATCAAGCGGCGGCGCTGTTCACTCGAAGCACTCCAGGCGTTCGCGGTCGAGGATGCTGATTTCGCGGCCGTCGAGGCGGATGATGCCCTCGTCGCCGAGGCGGTGCATGATTCGCGAGAAGGTTTCCGGCTGGATCGACAGGTGACCGGCCACCAGTTGCTTGGCCACCGGGATTTCCACCCGGCAGTTCTCCCCCGGCGCGTGGGCGGCGAGGGTCAGCAGGTAGCGCACCACGCGGTGGGTGGCGTTCTTCAGGGAAAGCGTCTCGATCTCGTCGATGCGCTGGTGCAGGCGGGTGCTGAGCTTGGCCAGCAGGGCCAGGGCCAACGGGGTGTTGTCCTGCAACTGGCGCAGGTAGGCCTTGTTGGAGAAACGGAACAGCTGGCTGGGCACCACGGCCTGGGCGGTGGCCACGTAGTTCGGGGTGTCCATGAACATCATCGCCTCGGCGAAGGTGTTGCGTTCGTTGGTCACTTCGAGAATCTTCTCCTGGCCTTCCGGGGTCAGCCGGTAGATCTTCACGCAGCCGGAAATCAGGTAGTAGAAGGCGTGCGCCGGCTCGCCCTGGCGGAACACGTAGGCGCCCTTGTCGAGGTTGACCAGGTCGCTGCTGGCGAGCAGTTCCTGGAGCTGGACGGGAGAAAGCGGTTCGAACAGGTGGTGGCTTTGCAGCAACTGCTGGTGGACGCGCTGGAATTCCATGCTGGGAAGGCTCGCGATGATGAGGGGACTGGCCAC
This sequence comes from Pseudomonas sp. TZ252, assembly GCF_056110345.1. Lineage (NCBI taxonomy): Bacteria > Pseudomonadati > Pseudomonadota > Gammaproteobacteria > Pseudomonadales > Pseudomonadaceae > Pseudomonas > Pseudomonas sp. TZ252. Next base: position 3,069,007 of record NZ_CM148566.1, read on the forward strand.
TGTAGCGGGCCCGGCGCAGATCATCTTGACGCACGGCAAGCTCCCGGCGGCTGGGTGTTGCCGTCGGTCCGGCGAGCGGAACTATTACAGCGTGTAAGCCAAGGCTTACAAACGGCGGTGGTTTTGGCTGCTTTCTCCCCCTCGCGGAGATGCGTAATCTTCAAACCGTCAGGACATTGCGCAGGAAGCGCCAAAGACAATACGGAAACTCAGGGAATCCACCATGGATGGTGGCGTAGCACGGATGTCAGGATAGAGGTCTGCAAAACCCCGCCCAAAAGGCGGGGTTTTTTATTGCCCGAGGAAAACCGCGTCGCTCAGACCACGCCTTCCAGCAGCGAGCGCAGCAGCTCGACGCTGGCGTGCTGGCGTTGCGCGTCGCGGTAGACCAGGCCGACCTTCAGCGGGATGCGCGGTTCGCTGAGCGGTTTCCACAGCAGCCGCTGGTTCGAGTGCATCTGCCGTGCCTTGCCCGGTAGAACGGTGGCGAAGCGGGTCTGCGGCAGGCTGTCGAGAATCCCGCTCATGTGGTTCAGTTCCGCCTGCACCCGCGGCCGCCGGCCGATCGCGGCGAGTTGCTCCTGCCAGATCTGGCGCGCACGGAACTCCTCGCCGAGCAGCAGCATCGGCAACTCCGCGGCCTGGGCCAGGGACACCTTCCTGAATTCCTTCAACGGGTGTTCCTCGGGGATCACCAGCTGCAATTCGTCCTCGTACAGCTCGACGCTGTGCAGGCCCGGCTGGCGCGGCGGCAGGAAACCGATGCCGATGTCCAGGTTGCCGGTGAGCAGGCGCCGCTCGATGTCGATTCCCGACAGTTCGTAGATCTGCACCCGCAGATGCGGCTGCGCGGCGTGCAGGCGTTCGACCATGTACGGCACCAGGCTGGCGTTGACCGTCTGCAGCACGCCGATCGCCAGGCTGCGCGGGGTCTGCCCGCGGAATACGCGCATCGCCTCGCGGGCCCTTTCCAATCCCTCCAGCAGCGGTACCGCATGGTTGTACAGGGTGTGGGCGGCGACGGTCGGCAGCAGGCGCTTGCCGCTGCGCTGGAACAGCGAGACGTCGAGGTTCTGCTCCAACTGGCGGATCTGCTGCGAGAGGGCCGGTTGCGACAGGGCCAGGCGTTCGGCGGCGCGGCCGACGTGGCCTTCCTCGTAGAGCGCGACGAAATAGCGGAGTTGGCGAAAATCCATAAGCTGTTCTTATCGATGAAACTGGAAAATCGAAATGGAGTGGGTCCCGCGTGAGGCACTAGTCTAGCTGCATTGGCGGTACATCGGGTGGTCGCGGAGCAATGGAGCAGATAGTCGTAAACGGTGTTTTCATAGGTAAAGTCGAAGAAACCTGGGGCGGATTGGTCAGCGCGATCGACAAGCTGCCGGTCGAGCAGGAGTTCTGGCTGGGCCACGATGGCCTGCCCGGCGACGAACAGGCCGACATCCGCCACCACGGCGGCCTCGAGCGCGCTCTCCATCACTATCCCGCCGAGCACTACCGCTACTGGCGCAAGCGCCACCCGCTGAACCGCTGGCAACTGCCGGCGTTCGGCGAGAACATCTCGACCTACGGCATCACCGAAGCCGAGGTCTGCATCGGCGACCAGTTCCATTGGGGCGATGCCCTGCTGGAAGTCAGCCAGCCGCGTTCGCCCTGCTATCGCCAGGGCCAGCGCTGGAATCTTCCCGAGCTGCCCGACGAATTGCAGAGCGGCGGCCGCTGCGGCTGGTTCTATCGGGTCCTGCGCAGCGGCATGGTGACTCCCGGGGACCAGCTGAAGCTGGTCCAGCGGCATTACCCTGAACTGACCGTCGCCCGCCTGTTGCAGTGGTATTTCGGCGATCCCCTGGAGCCTCTCGGGTTGCGCCAGATGATGGCCTGCGACGCGCTATCCCAGCGTTGGCGCAAGACAGCGGCGAAACGCCTGTCCAGCGGCGTGGTGGAAGACTGGGGGCCGCGCCTGCGCGGACCGTCGGATTACCGGGAGCATGCCTCTTGAGCGACTACCTGATCACCCTGAGCCAGTCCGGCCGGCTGTTGGCCAGCATGACGGTGAGCGCCGCGCGCTTTGCCGAGGTGCGCGAGCTGATGCGCCACCGCTTCCCCGCCGGCGACGGCTTCGAACTGCGCATCGAAACGCGCCGGGAAAGCCGCCGGCTGCTGGAACAGGGGCCGCAGGGCGTGCGCTTGCTGGCGGTGGAGTACATGACCGAGGAACTGAAAGATGGCTGATGCGCTGGATAGCCTGCGCCTGATGCGCACCCAGGAACGGCCCGAACAGGTGTTCGTCCGTGGCCAGGGCTCGTGGCTGTGGGACAGCGACGGACGCGCCTTCCTCGACTTTACCCAGGGCCTGGCGGTGAACTGCCTTGGCCACAGTCCCAGCGTGCTGGTCCAGGCCCTGGCCCGGCAGGCGCGGGAGCTGGTCAGCGCCGGCCCCGGCCTGCTCAACCGGCCGGTGCTGGCATTGGCGCAGCGCCTGTGCCTGGCGACCGGCAGCGACCAGGCCTACTTCCTCACCAGCGGCGCCGAGGCCAACGAAGCGGCCATCGCCCTGGCGCGCAAGTGGGGCCGCCTGCATCGCGGCGGCGCGCAACGGATCGTCAGCACTGTCAACAGCATCCATGGACGTACCTCGGGCACCCTGACGGCTTGTGGCAAGCCGGCGCAGCATGGCCTGGAGGGATTCGCCAGGGTGCCGTTCAACGACCTCGACGCGATGGCTGCGGCCATCGACGAAGAGACGGTGGCGGTGATGCTGGAGCCGGTGCAGGGCGATGCCGGGGTGATCCCGGCGACCCTCGACTACCTGCGTGGCATCGAGCGGCTGTGCCGACAGCGTGGCGTCCTCTTGATCCTCGACGAGGTGCAGACCGGCATCGGCCGCTGCGGCGCGCTGCTGGCGGAGGAACTGTACGGGGTACGCGCCGACATCGTTACCCTCGGCAAGGGCCTCGGCGCCGGGGTGCCGCTGTCGGCGCTGCTGGCGCGTGGCAACGCCTGCTGCTTCGAACCGGGCGACCAGCTTGGCACCCACCACGGCAACGCGTTGATGACCGCTGCCGGGCTGGCGGTACTGAATACCGTGCTTGAGCCGGGTTTCCTGGAGCAGGTGCGCGAGCAGGGCACCCACCTGCGCGATGGCCTGGCCCGTGTCGCGCGTCGCTATGGGCATGGTCCGCTGCGCGGCCAGGGACTGTTCTGGGGGCTGCCGCTGATCGGCCAGCGCGCGCCGGCGGTGGTTCGCGCGGCGTTCGGCGAAGGCCTGCTGATCAACGCGCCGCAGCCGCACTGCCTGCGTTTTTCCCCGGCGCTGACGGTGAGCCGGGCCAACGTCGACGAAATGCTGCGGCGACTGGAACGGGCCCTGGCCCGGGTCGCCAACCGACACGAGGAGGTGGCCTGATGCGCGCCCTGGTATTGCAACACGTTCCCTTCGAAGGCAGCGCGCGGATCGGCGACTGGATCGGCCGCCACTGCGAGCACGAGCACGTCTGCTACCTCTACGCCGACGCCCACCTGCCTGCGCTGGACAGCTTCGACCTGCTGGTGGTGATGGGCGGGCCGATGAGCGTCCACGACGAAGCGCAATATCCCTGGCTGGTGGCGGAGAAGCGTTTGATCCGCGCGGCGCTGGATGCCGGCAAGAAGGTCCTTGGCATCTGCCTCGGCGCGCAGCTGCTGGCCCAGGCGCTGGGGGCTGCGGTACGCCCGGGACGCCAGGCGGAGATCGGCTGGTGGCCGCTGCACAGGTACAGCCAGGCGCTGGGCTCGCCGCTGGGCGAGCGCCTGCCGGAACGGCTGATGGCGTTCCACTGGCACGGCGAGACCTTCGACCTGCCAGCCGGCAGCGTGCCGCTCTATGGTTCGGCTGCCTGCGCCAACCAGGGCTTCATCTGGAACGAGCAGGCTATCGGCCTGCAATGTCACCTGGAAAGCACCGCGGAGAGCATCGAGGCGCTGCTCGATGCCTGCCCGCAGGACCTGCAACGGGAAGGGGCGGTGCAGAGCGCCGGGAGGATCCGCCAGGGTGTCGCGCATTGCCGCGAGGTGGCGCCGGTGCTGTTCCTGTTGCTCGATTACCTGGCGCATCGGCCGGCGGAGATCGCACGCCGGGCCTGATCGCCAGAAAGATTCCTCTGTCCTCGCATGCGCCTCCGGACGTCGTTTTGGTCCTGTGGGGCGCTTTTTTTATTCTAGGCTGCGTGCTTTCCCAACCAGGGCTCCAGTAGTGCCAGGTCGCGACGCAGGCTTTCGGCGAACAGGTGCAGGCGGGTGGGGTTGTCCAGCTCGCCGGGCTGGATGCCGACGAAGGTGAAGGTTTCGTCGTGCTCTCGGGCGGCGACATTGATACTGACGGTGCCGTCGTAGTGCATCCGGCACTGGCAGTCGTAGCCTTCCAGCGCCTGGTTTAGGCTGCGCTGGATCTCGCCGAGATCGGGGTGCTTGTTCTTGCTCATCGCATCGCTCATGCAAGGGGATGGGGCTTTCTTCTCGTGCAGGGCGAGTCGGGTGGATGCGTCGACGACCTCGGGACCGAGGGGCGGCGTAGCCTCCCGGCCGGCGCGGCGTCTGGGCTTCCCGCCCGGACATTGCTTCCTGTATCGCCAGGGTAGGGGTGCCTCCGCTATCGTTTCGCGATGCAAATGCACTAGCACCGCTAGTGCAATCGTCACGCGTGCGCGGTCAGGGCGGGCGGGCATCCTTGCTGCCCCCGGAAAATCGCTCCATCCAAGAGGAACAGCATGAACGACCAGGTACTGCGTACCCAGACCGACCGCCGCCAGTTGCAGCAGATCATCGCCGGTCTTACCGAAGGGGTGATCCTGATCGAGCCGGACCAGCGCATCCTCTGGGCCAACGAGGCGGCCCTGGCGATGCACGGCGTCGATTCGCTGGAAGGCCTGGGCGCCGATACCGGCGAGTATCGCGAGCGCTTTCGCCTGCGCTACCGCAACAATCATCCGCTGCAGGAGGGCCAGTACCCGGCCGAGCGCCTGGTGGCTGGCGAGTGCTTCAGCGACGTGGTGGTGGAAGTGTTTCCCGCCGCCGACGAGGACACCCGCTGGGTGCACCGCGTGCGCGGGTTGGTGCTGACCACCCCCGAGGACAAGCCCGACTGCCTGGTGCTGATCCTCCACGACGCCACCGAGTGGGCCAGCGCCGAGCAGCGCTTCGAGAAGACCTTCAATGCCAACCCGGCGCCGGCGGTGATCTGCCGGCTCAGCGACTACCGCTACGTGAAGGTCAATGTCGGTTTCCTGGAAATGACCGGCTATACCCGCGACCAGGTGATTGGCCGTTCGGTGTACGAGCTGGACGTACTCGACCAGGCCGAGCGCCGCGAACTGGCGGTGGAGCGCCTGGGCGCCGGCGAGACCATCCCGCAGATGGAGGCGAGCCTGCGGGTGGCGGAGGGCGGACGCAAGTGCGTGGTGGTCGCCGGGCAACCGATAGAGGTCGGCGAGGAGGCCTGCATGCTCTTCACCTTCACCGATCTCGAACCGCGGAAGAAGGCCGAGGAGGCCCTGCGCAAGAGCGAGGAGCGCTTCGCCAAGGCCTTCCGCATGGCACCGGTGCCGAGCCTGGTGCTGTACGGCGACGACCTGCAGGCGCTGGACATCAACCAGGCCTTCAGCGAAACCTTCGGCTACCAGGCCGAGGAACTGCTCGGCGAGTCCACCGTCGCCTGCGGGCTGTGGCAGGACGGCGGCGCCGAGCGCCTGGGCGAGCTGCTGGCGCAGAGCGGCAGCGTGCGCAACGTCCAGCTGCGCCTGCAGCACAAGGATCGCAACGGCCTGGACTGCCTGGTCTCGGCCGAGGCGGTGAGCCTCAACGAGCAGGACTGCGTGCTGGTGGCCTTGCTGGACATCAGCGACCGGCGGCGCACCGAAATGGAGCTGGTGCACGCCATCGAGACGGTGATGCAGGACGCTTCCTGGTTCAGCCGCACCCTGATCGAAAAGCTCGCCAACGTGCGCCGCGCCAACGCGCCGGGCACCGGCGCCGAACTGGCCGACCTGACTGCGCGCGAGCGCGAGGTGTTCGACCTCATCTGCCAGGGCCTGGCGGACAAGGAGATCGCCAAGGAACTGGGCCTGGCGCCGAACACCGTGCGCAACCACGTGGCGACCATCTACGCCAAGCTCGATGTCCACAGCCGTGGCGAGGCCATCGTCTGGGCACGCGAACGCGGATTCGCGCCGGAGCCGCGCAACGGCAACGGGCGCAAATAAACGAAGAGGGTACGAATGCACCAGGGCGGCTGGTGCATTCGTACCTGTCGCCCGCTCCCGTCGGCGCCGACACTGGCGCAGCACGCCCGGCATGCCCCCGCCCGTGGTCGTGCACCTTTTCTCCGCGGCGCGAGCCGCGCCGTCCGCACGTCTGTTCCCCTCGCCAGTTTCGCTCTGGCGGGGGGCTTCCCGCCTCCTTTCGAATATTTGCCCCTCTGCCTCTGCTGGTGCGCGACGGCATCCTGCCGGCCGTTTGCGAATGCTCGGGACTGGTGTCGTGAAATTTTAAGTGTTATTTTTCATGAAAAATAACCAATATAATTTCACGGAGGTCGCGATGTTCCTGCAATCCAACGAGCATGTCGGCACTTACTACGCCGCCGTCAATCCCGAACTGATCCAGCCGCGCCAGTCCCTGGAGGGCGACCTCGACTGCGAGTTGCTGGTGGTCGGCGCCGGTTTCAGCGGCTTGCACACGGCGCTGCGGCTGGTCGAAGGCGGGCGCCAGGTATGCGTCATCGAAGCCAGCCGGATCGCCTGGGCGGCCTCCGGGCGCAACGGCGGGCAGGCGCTGCCCGGCTGGTCCAGCGACCTGCCGCCGCTGGAGGCCGACCTCGGCTACGAAGGCGCACGCCGTCTCTGGGACGGCATGCTCTGGGCGGCCGGCGAGATGCGCGAGTTGCCGCAGCGACATGGCTTCGACTGCGACTACCGGGTCGGCCACCTATGGACGGCGATCCTGCCGCGCCGGGTCGGCCTGCTCTACGACTGGCAGGCCGAGGCCAACCGTCGCTGGGGCTACGAGGGGCTACGCTTCGTGGCGAAGGACGAGTTGCCCGAATGGATCGCCAGCGAGCGCTACCTTGCCGGTCTCTACGATCCCCACGCCGCACACCTGAATCCGCTCAAGCTGGCGTTCGGCCTGGCCGCCGCCATCGAGCGCGCCGGCGGGCGTATCCACGAGCGGACCCGGGCCCTGAACTATCGCGAGGAGGGCGACGGCTACCGGGTCCGTACCGAGCACGGCGAGATCCGCTGCGCGGCGCTGGTGCTGGCCTGCAACGCCTACATCGACGGGCTGGACAGCGAGCTGTCGCAACGGATGCTGCCGGTGGGCACCTATCAGGTCGCCACTGAGCCGCTCGGCGAGGAACGGGCGAAGTCGTTGCTGCCGCGCAACTGCTGCGTGACCGACAACCAGTTCGTCCTCGACTACTTCCGCCTGACCCCGGACCACCGCCTGCTGTTCGGCGGCGGCTGCACCTACCTGGGCGGCATGCCCAGCGACATCCGCGCCGCCACCCGGCCCTATCTCGAACGGGTGTTCCCGCAGTTGCGCGGGGTGGCGCTGGAATACGCCTGGGGCGGGCATATCGACTGCAGCATGCGGCGCACCCCGGACATCGGCCGGCAGGGCAACCGCTACTGGCTGCAAGGCTACTCCGGCCACGGCGTGCTGCCGAGTCTGGCGGCGGCCAGGGCGGTCAGCGACGCGCTGCTCGGCGACGACGAGACCCTGGCGCTCTACCAGCGTCTGCGCAATCCGAAGTTTCCCGGTGGCCAGCGCTTCGCCGCGCCGCTGGAAGCCCTGGGCAAAGCGTATTACCGTTTGCGCGACCTGTTCTGAGAGGGCCCGGAGCCGAGATGAGCGAAGTAGCCGACGACCTGGCGGAGATCGCCAGCCTGGTGCGCGAATTGCGCAAGCGCAAGGGCATCACCCTGCAGGCGCTGGCCGACGGCATTCGCCGTTCGGTGGGCTTCGTCTCCCAGGTCGAGCGCGGCCTGTCGCGGCCGGCGGTGGACGACCTGGTCGCCATCAGCCAGGTGCTCGGGGTGCCGGCGACCTACTTCTTCTGCTCGCCGAAGACCCAGGCCTCGCCCTGGGTGACCCGTCCGGGCGAGCGTCGGACCCTGGCCTACGCTCGTGGCGCCAGCGACAACCTGGTGTCGCCGCGTCTTGGCGGTGCCTTCTTCATGCTCGAAACCTGCCTTGAAGCGGGTGCCGACAGCGGCGAGCGCGACCTGCTGGACAGCTCGGAGCAGGGCGGCTACGTGCTCGAAGGCGAGCTGACCCTGTGGCTGGAGGACGAGGAGCTGCGCCTGCAGGCCGGCGACGGTTTCCAGATTCCCAGCCATATGCGCAGCCGCTATGCCAACCGCAGCCAGGCGCCGGTCAGGGTGCTCTGGGTATACGCCTGACGAGGCGCGTTACCCGGTCGTTTGCCGGATAGCGGCGAAGACTTCCGGCATCGGCGAGAACCGTCGCCGACCGATGAAAAAAGCCCGAGGCACAGGCCTCGGGCTTTTCGTCACCAGCGTCCGGAGGCGCCGCCGCCGCCGCTGGAGCCGCCGCCACCGCGGAAGATGCTGCCACCGCCGCTGCCGCCTCCCCCACCGCCGCCGCGACTATTGAGGATGGCGCTGAGAATGGCCATCAGCACTTCGCCGGGAAGCAGGAACAGGGCGTAGATGAACAGGGTTGGCGCCAGTACGCCGAGACTGTCGTCCGCCGCGCGGTCGACGTTCTGCCACAGGCCCATGCTCAACAGCCAGGCCAGGCCGGCGACCGCCGCGCTGCAAAGCAGGAAGCGGCCGATGCTGCGTCGCCGCATCCACTGCAACGGCAGCAGGCGTCCGAGCAGGGCCACGGCGAGCAGGACCGCCACATAGACACCGAGGTAGACCGGATTGCCCCAGAGCTGTCCGCTCAGGCCGCTCTTCTTCTTCGGCTCCGGCGGGGCGCTGTCATACACCTCACCCTCGTCGACCGGTGCCGGCAGGGCCCGCGGCGGCGTGGCCTCGGGAACCGCCGGCAAGGCGTCGACGGGAGCGCTGGCGGTAGCGCTGTCCGGGTTCTTCTCGGCATCGATCAGTTGCACCAGGCTGTCCACGCCGGCCTGGATGCCGCCATAGAAATTGCCCTGGCGGAACTGCGGCGTGATCTGCTCGCTGATGATCCGCCCGGCCTGGACGTCGGTGATGGCCCCTTCCAGGCCGTAGCCGACCTCGATGCGCAGGGTGCGGTCGTTCTTCGCCACCAGCAGCAGGACGCCGTCGTCGACCTTCTTCTGGCCCAGCTTCCATTTCTCGAAGGTACGCACCGCGTACTCCTCGATGGAATCGTCGCCGGTGGTCGGGACCAGCAGTACAGCGAGCTGCGCGCCGCTCTTGGCTTCCAGGGCGGCGAGCTGTTGCTCCAGGTGCTGGCGCTGGTCGCCGGAAAGGGTCGCGGTGAGGTCGGTGACCCGCGCCGTCAGCGCGGGTATCGGTGGCACATCGGCCCAGGCGACCAGGCTGGCGAGCAGCAGCCCGGCGCCCAGTAGCAGCCGGCGCATGGCTTACTGCGCCGGTTGCGGGTTGCCGAAATCGACTTTCGGCGCGGTGGAGATGGCCGCTTCGTTTTCCACGCTGAAGTTCGCCTTGGGCTTGTAGCCGAACAGCTTGGCGGTGATCACGCCGGGGAACTGGCGCAGCAGCACGTTGTATTCCTGTACCGACTTGACGTAGCGGCCGCGAGCGACGGCGATGCGGTTCTCGGTGCCTTCCAGTTGGGTCAGCAGGTCCTTGAACAGGCCGTCGGCCTTCAGTTGCGGGTAGTTCTCGGTGACTACCAGCAGGCGCGAAAGCGCCGAGCTCAGTTCGCCCTGGGCCTTCTGGAAGCGCTGCACGGCCTGCTCGTCGTCCAGTTGGTCGGCGTTCAGCTGCACGCTGCCGACCTTGGCCCGGGCCTCGGTGACCTGGGTCAGGACCGACGCCTCATGGGAGGCATAGCCCTTCACCGTGCTGACCAGGTTGGGCACCAGGTCGGCGCGCCGCTGGTACTGGTTGAGCACTTCCGACCAGGCGGCTTTCACCTGTTCGTCGCCGGCCTGCATGGCGTTGTAGCCGCAGCCGCTGAGCAGCAGGGCGAGGACGGGAAGGAGGGCATTTCTGAGGAATCGAGGCATGGTGGTACTCATCCGGGTTGAGAAAGCTCGATTGTAGACCAGCCAATGGCCAGCACGTTCCTTGTGCCGGCACGGATATCGGCGCTGTCAGGCGGTGCGGCGGCCGAACGCCAGCTTGGCCGCCAGGGCCAGCAGGCAGAACACGAACAGCGCCAGCGACCAGACCGCCATGGACTGGCCGAGCAGGGTCCAGACCACTTCGCCGCACAGCCCCTCGGGCTGGAAGACCTGCGGCAGCCAGGTGTCCAGCGGTATCCATTCGGGGAAGCCCATGAACATCTTGCAACTGCCCATGCCCTGGGCAGCCAGTCTCTCTTCCGCGACCAGCGACCAGGCGTGGTAGATCCCGCCCAGGCTGGCGGCGAGCATGCCCAGCGCGGCGATGCCGCCGGCGATCCGCGAACGCGGGGCGAGGCTGCCGACGATCCCGGCGAGCACCAGGCCGAGCACGTCCAGGCGAATGAAGATGCACAGCGAGCAGGGCGCGAAGCCGCGCACGTGCTGGAGGTAGAGTACGAAAGCGAGGATCAGCAGGCCGCCGATGGCGACCGCGGGCCAGAACAAGCGGTTGTCGAGGGGCTTGAGGAGAGCGCTCAAGGCAGGGATTCCTGTGTCGTTGATAAGGGAGGCCGGGCCGGCACTGTGCGGCGCTGGCCGATGGTAGTCCATCAGGATTGTCCGAAGATTAAGCCGTTTGACGTAACGATGTCTGCTGCATGTTTCTCCGCTTTCGTAGGAGCTTTCAGGGAAAAACGCCGCAACGGGGTGAGCATCTGGAGGCTCCGCCGGGATAGACTATCCTGGTCTATACCAAAAAGGACCATCATGCTAGCCACCAGCCTGGTGCTGTGCGCCGCCGTTCTCCACGCCACCTGGAACACCCTGGTCAAGTTCAGCAGCGACCGCTTGCTGGTCGTCGCCTGCATGGACGTGGTCGGCGTGCTCTGCGCCATCCTGCTGTTGCCCTTCGTCAGCCTGCCGCCGGCCGAAGTCTGGCCCTGGCTGCTCGGCGCCACCGTCCTGCAACTGCTCTACCGGGTACTGCTGATCGAGGCCTACAAGGTCGGCGACCTGGGCCTGGTCTATCCGCTGATGCGCGGGCTGTCGCCGCTGGTGGTGCTGGGCCTGACCCTGGCGTTCGGCGGCGAGCAGCTCAGCGGCCGGCAGATCCTCGGCATCCTGTTGATCCCCTTCGGCATGCTTTGCCTGCTCTGGGGCGGCGGCGGTTCGCGCCTGCCCTGGCGGACCCTGCCGGTGGTGCTGCTGATCGGCCTGTGCATCGGCGGCTACACCTGGAGCGACGGCAACGCCTTGAAGCGCTGGCCGTTGGCGCTTGACTACCTGGTCTGGCTGACGCTGCTCTCCGGCCTGCCGTTCCCGCTGATCGCCGTCGGCGCGCGAACCCGCGCCTTCGCCCGCTTCTGGGCGCTGGAGTGGAAGCTCGGCCTGACGGTCGGGGTCTGCGTGCTGGCCAGCTACGGCCTGGTGCTGTGGGCCATGCAGCTGGGGTCGATCGCCGAAGCGGCAGCGTTGCGCGAGACCAGCGTGCTGCTGGCGGTGCTGTTCGGCATGCGCTTCCTCAACGAGCCGTTCGGACTGCCACGCCTGCTGGCGTGCGGCCTGGTGCTGGCCGGAATGCTGCTGATGAAGCTCTGAAGGAGCTGTGCCTTTACAGAACGAGCGGCGCCAGCTTGAGTTGCAGTTCCACAACTACAAGGAACTGCCATGACCATAGCTTTCTGGTGCGTGCTGATCGCGATCTTCCTGCCTTACGTCTGTACCTCCATCGCCAAGTTCGGCGGGGAGGGCTACGGCGGTCGGGCCAACGCCGACCCGCGGGCGTTCCTCGGTTCGCTCGAAGGCTTTCGCCGGCGTGCCAACAACGCCCAGTTGAACGCTTTCGAAGTGACCCCGGCGTTCGCCGCGGCGGTGATCATCGCCCATCTGGTCGGCAACGCTTCGCAGGCGACCCTGGATAGCCTGGCCATTGCCTGGATCACCAGTCGCCTGCTCTACGTCATCTGCTACCTCGCCGACTGGGGGCCGTTGCGCTCGCTGGTCTGGTTCGTCGGCATGCTGCTCATCGCCGCGTTCTTCGTGGTTTCCGCCTGAGCAGCCCGCTGCGGCCTATGGCCGCAGTGCGGGCGCGCGGCTCTGGATCAATCGGCGGTGGCGGCGGATAATCCGCCGCTTCCGTGATCGACCCTGAAAAAAGAGCCTTGCCATGAAGCTGAAGTCCCTGCTCGTCGTGCTGCTGGCCGGCGTCGCCCTGAGCGGCTGTCACCGTATGGATCCCAATTCGCCCGAGGCCAAGCGCCAGGCGATCTTCAAGGAAATGCTACGGACCAGCGAGGACATGGGCGGGATGCTCCGCGGACGCCTGCCCTTCGACGCGGAGAAGTTCCGCGTCGGATCGGCGAAGTTGCACCAACTGGCCGACCAGCCCTGGCAGTACTTCCCCAGTCCCAAGGCCGGCGAGGAGGGCGAGGACACCCGCGCCAAGGACGAGGTCTGGCAGCGCCAGCAGGAGTTCAAGGCCGCCACCCAGGTCTTCATCGACGCGATGAACCGTCTTCAGGACAACACCCGCCAGGCCACGCCGACCCCGGATGGCGTGCGCAAGGACTTCGCCGCGGTGGAAGACGCCTGCGAAGCCTGCCACAAGAAATTCCGCGCGCTCTGAGGCCGGACCGGGCGTCATACGCCCTGCCTGGAAGGCGCGAGGGGTAGGGCGCATGAGCGCTGGCGCTCATCCGCCGTTGCGGCAGCGCTGGGCGGCACCTAGTGTCCCGCTGCGGCGCGGATGGCGGATAACGCCATGGGCGTCATACGCCTTGCGTGGGAGGCGCGAGGCGTAGGGCGGTACCTGGTGTCCTACTGTGCCTGGGCCTGTTCCAGGCCTTTCTTGGCCTCTTCCAGTTCGGCGCGGGCCTCGGCCAGCTTGGCCTTGCGTTTCTCGATCTTCTCCGGATCGCCCTTGCCCATGGCCTTGCGCAAATCCTTCTCGCGTTCGCTGACCTCGCGCTCGCTGTCGATCACCTTCTGCTTGTTCTCCCTCAGCAGGCCGGCTTCGGTGCAGTGTTCCTTGACCTCGGAGAGGGCCTTTTCCAAGCCGGCCACCTGGCCTTCGTTGGCGAACGAACGGGCCGTTTCCAGCTTCGCCTCGATGGCGGCCTGCTTGGCGGCGCAACCGCTGAGCGGGGCGCCTTTGATGGTGCCCGGCTGGGCGGCGGAGAGCGGCAGGGAGACGGCGAGCAGCAGCCCGGCCAGCGGCAGTGAAGGACGAATGGACATCGGTTGGCTCCTTGATCGAACGGCCGGTGCGGTTGCCGGACGACGGCTCGGCCGAGCGTCCTGGCAGGCGGATGAGGCAGGCGGCAGCCGGCGTGACAAAGGCGCAAGTGTGCCAGCAAACGGCACGGTTGTGGTTGTCCGGGAGCAAAGTACGCCGCCCCGGGGTCTCTGGAGAAGGGCCATGGTTCGGGCATTCCGGCGCAACCCGGCCTAACGTTGTCCGAAGACGCCGAGAACGGGAGAACCGCGATGCGTACGCTGATCCGCCTGGTTCGCACGCTTATCCTGCTGCTGGTCCTGGCGCTGCTCGCCGGCGCCTGGTGGTGGCTGCAGGACGAGGCCCTGCGCACCCCCGCGCTGGCCGGCCACAGCGAGGACTCGAGCCTGAAGGTCGCGGGCCTGCGCCGGCATTACCTGCTCTACGTGCCGCCGGGCGTGACCGAGGGAGCGCCGTTGCTGGTGGTGCTGCACGGCTCACGGGGCGACGGCGCGCAGATGCGCCGCATCAGCGGCTACGGCTTCGACCGGCTGGCGGCGCAAGAAGGTTTCCTGGTGGCCTACCCGGACGGCTTCGAGGGCCACTGGAACGATTGCCGCAAGGCCGCCAGCTATTCGGCGCGGCTGCGTGACGTCGATGACGTGGCTTTCCTCCGCGCGCTGGTGGCGCGGCTGGCCCAGGAATACCGCGTCGATCCGCAGCGGGTATATGTCGCCGGCTACTCCAATGGCGGCCAGATGGCTTTCCGCCTGGCCGCCGAAGCACCGGGGTTGCCGGCGGCGATCGCAACGGTGGCGGCGAGCCTGCCGACCACGGAGAACGATGCCTGTCGGCCGGTCGAGCGGCCGACCGCGGCGTTGCTGATCAACGGCACGCGCGATCCGATCAATCCCTATCTCGGCGGCAAGGTCAGCCTGTTCGGCTTCGGCGACCGGGGCGCGGTACGCTCGACCCTGGACTCGGCACGCTGGTGGGCCGGCCTGAACGGCATCGCCGCGCCGCCGGACGTGGCGCCGCTGACCCGTCCCGGCCCGGTCTGGACCGAGCGCCAGCGCTGGCAGGAAGACGGCCATCCGCCGGTGGAGCTGCTCAGCGTGCATGGCGGCGGCCACGTGCTGGCGCAGCCGGACTATCGCTTCCCGCGGATTCTCGGCAAGAGCGACCCGGAACTGGACGCGCCAGCGGAAATCTGGCGCTTCTTCAGCCAGTTGCCGCGCTGAGGCTCAGACCTCGAAGACGAATTCCGGACGGAACCCGCCTCTCTCGTGGGGATAGCCGCCCGGATTGGCCAGCACCCGTGCCCGGCCGATGCGGTAGTCGAGGGCGTCGTGGACGTGACCGTGCAGCCAGTAGTCGGCCTGCGCCACCAGTTCGTCGAGGTTGGAAGCGAAGGCTGGCGACAGTGGGTTGCCGACGAACTGCGGCGGGATCGACAGCGCACTGGGCGCGTGGTGGCTGACCACCAGCGTCGGGCCGTCGTGGGGCCGCGCCAGCTGTTCGGCGAGCCAGTCGCGCGAGGCCTGGTGCAGGGCGATGCTCTGCTCGGGGGTGAAGTCGCCACCGAACCAGTCGATGCAGCTGAAGTCCGGCATCGATTGTAGGGCCAGCTCATGGGCGGGCGCATAGCCGTCCGCGCCATAGAGCTGGAAGTCGGTCCACAGGGTGGCGCCGAGGAAGCGCGCCGGGCCGATCCGCGCTTCGTCGTTTTCCAGGAAGTGGATCTCCAGCGCCCGGGCGATATTGCGCATCGCCTGGGTCAGGTCGGTCATTTCCGAGGAGTAGAACTCATGGTTGCCGGCGACGTAGACGATCTCGCTGTCGGCGAAGGTCTCGCGGGCCCAGTGCAGGCCTTCCAGGTGGCTGTGGATATCGCCGGCCAGCACCACCACGTCGGCCTCGACCTCTGGCAGTTGGCGTCGCCCGTCGAAATGTTCGTGGTGGAGGTCGGACAGCAGGCGGATCTTCATGGCACGGCTCGGCGGTAGGCGCGGCGGACCAGCATAGCTCCGCCCACCCCGGGGTTGAAGGCCGACAACGATTGACGCAGGTCATGGCTGTGCGGGAAAACCTCGCTGGCCTCGCTAATTCCCCCATGAAGTTAAGGGACAATTAAGACTGGACGCGCAGGGTTCATTCCAGCGATTCGCGCGTTCTGTCGGGGAGTGGTGCCAATGAAACTGTTATGGGGAGTTCTCGCCGCCGCGCTGGCGGCCTGGGGCCTGACGCTGGCCGTCGATCCGCCGGCGAGCCTGGACATCTGGGTGGTGCGCAAGCAGGCGATCCTGCTTACCGGGGTAGCGTCCTTCGCCCTGATGACGTTGATCATGCTGCTGGCGGTGCGTCCGGTCTGGCTGGAGAAGCCGCTGGACGGGCTCGACCGCATGTACCGCCTGCACAAGTGGGCGGGCATCCTGGCCATCGTCCTCGGCCTGTTGCACTACCTGCTGGAGTTGGCCGGCCCCTGGCTGGCGGGTATCGTCGGCAAACCGGTGAAAGGCCCGCGGGTGGAAACCTTCCTCGATGTCTTCCGTGGCTCGGCCAAGGAGTTGGGTGAATGGTCGGCGTGGATTCTCGGCGGGATGCTGCTGATCACTCTCTGGCAGCGCTTCCCGTATCACCTCTGGCGTTATGTGCACAAGGCGTTGGCCCTGGTCTACCTGGTACTGGCCTTCCATTCCGTGGTGCTCGCCCCGGCCAGCTACTGGAGCCAGCCGGCCGGCTGGCTGGTGGCGGCCTGCGCACTGCTCGGTTCGGCCTGCGCACTGTTGTCTCTGAGCGGGCGGATCGGTCGCACGCGTCGCCATGCGGGCGTGGTCACCGCCGTCGAGCGGCACGGCGAAAGCCTGCTCGAGGTGACCTGCCGGCTGCAGGGCGACTGGTCGCACAGGGCCGGGCAGTTCGCCTTTCTCACCTGCGACCGCCTGGAGGGTGCCCATCCGTTCACCATCGCCAGCGCCGACCGCGGCTGCGGCGAGGTGCGCTTCAGCATCAAGGCGTTGGGCGACTACACCCGGCGCCTGCAGGACAACCTGGAGGTCGGCGCCAGGGTCGAGGTGGAGGGGCCATACGGCTGCTTCGACTTCCGCCGTGGCCTGGCCGGGCGGCAGGTCTGGGTCGCCGCCGGGATCGGCGTGACGCCGTTCATCGCCTGGCTGGAGTCGCTGCAGGCCGCGCCGGAAAGCGCGCCATCGGTGGAGCTGCACTATTGCGTGCGCAATTCCCAGGAAGCGCTGTTCGCCGGGCGCTTGCGCGAGCTTTGCGAACACCTGCCCAGCGTGACCCTGCACATCCGCTATAGCGACGAGCAGGGCAAGCCGCAGGCGGCGCAACTGGGCGTGCTGAAGAGCGCCGAAGGACGCTGGCCGAGCGTCTGGTTCTGCGGTCCGCAGGGGCTGGCCGACAGCCTGCGCCGCGATCTGCGCCGGCAGGGCATGCCGCTGCGGCTGTTCCACCAGGAAGCCTTCCGCATGCGCTGAGCCTGCCGGAAACGAAAAAGCCCCGCCGAAGCGGGGCTTTTTATCGCTCGGTCGCTCAGAGGCCGGCGGCGTCGCGCAGGAGAGCGGCCTTGTCGGTCTTCTCCCAGGTGAACGCGGTGAAGGTATCGCCGTCCACGGTCAGCTCGAATGGATGACGACCGAAGTGGCCGTAGGCCGCGGTCGGCTGGTACATCGGGTGGAGCAGGTCGAGCATCTTGGTGATCGCGTACGGGCGCAGGTCGAAGTGCTCGCGGACCAGTTGCACGATCTTCTCGTCGCTGACCTTGCCGGTGCCGAAGGTGTTGATCGAGATCGAGGTCGGCTGGGCCACGCCGATGGCGTAGGAAACCTGGATCTCGCAACGCTCGGCGAGGCCGGCGGCGACGATGTTCTTCGCCACGTAGCGGCCGGCGTAGGCGGCGGAGCGGTCGACCTTGGACGGGTCCTTGCCGGAGAACGCGCCGCCGCCGTGGCGGGCCATGCCGCCGTAGGAGTCGACGATGATCTTGCGTCCGGTCAGGCCGCAGTCGCCGACCGGGCCGCCGATCACGAAGTTGCCGGTCGGGTTGATGTGGAACTGGGTGTCCTTGTGCAGCAGCTCGGCCGGCAGCACCTGCTTGATGATCAGCTCCATCACGCCGTCGCGCAGGTCGTTATAGGAGACTTCCGGGTTGTGCTGGGTGGACAGCACCACCGCATCGATGCCGACCACCTTGCCGCCTTCGTAGCGGCAGGTCACCTGGGACTTGGCGTCCGGGCGCAGCCATGGCAGCAGGCCGGACTTGCGCGCCTCGGCCTGGCGCTCGACCAGGCGGTGGGAGAAACAGATCGGCGCCGGCATCAGCACGTCGGTCTCGTTGCTGGCGTAGCCGAACATCAGGCCCTGGTCGCCGGCGCCCTGGTCTTCCGGCTTGGCCCGGTCGACGCCCTGGTTGATGTCCACCGACTGCTTGCCGATGATGTTCAGCACGCCGCAGGTGGCACCATCGAAGCCGACGTCGGAGCTGTCGTAGCCGATGTCGATGATGACCTTGCGCACCAGCTCTTCCAGGTCGACCCAGGCGGAGGTGGTGACTTCACCGGCGATGATCGCCACGCCGGTCTTGACCAGGGTTTCGCATGCCACGCGAGCGTACTTGTCCTTGGCGATGATGGCGTCCAGCACCGCGTCGGAGATCTGGTCCGCGATCTTGTCCGGATGGCCTTCGGACACGGACTCGGAGGTGAAAACGGAATATTCGCTCATCAATCGGTTCCTACATTACCGGTGGGTGAGGCGGCTTTCGGATGCATCCCTGGCGAAGTGCCGGACCTGGATCTGGAAGCCATTGCGTAAACCAATGTAAAGACTCTCGCCGGGCGTGAGCCCTGCGGCGTCGGCCCACTGGGCCAGGTCCTCCTGTTCGAAACCCAACCAGAGGTCGCCGCAGGCCTCCCTGGCCCAGCCCTGGTTGTGCCGGCACAAGTCCGTCACCAGCAGGCTGCCGCCCGGATGGACCAGGCGGGCCAACTGTTTCAGCGCCTCCGCCGGCGCGGCGAAGTGGTGCAGGACCATGTTCAGCACCACGCAATCGGCCGGTTCGGCGGCGTCCTGCAGGGCATCGGCCAATTCCAGGCGGACGTTGCCCAATCCTTCTTCCTTGCAGCGCTGGCGCGCCAGTTCCAGCATCGCCGCGCTGTTGTCCAGCGCCGTGACCTGGCGGAAACGCCTGGCGAGTTCCGGCAGGAATCCGCCGTCCCCCGGGCCGACCTCCAGCGCCGTGGCGCCGGGGGCGAAGGCCAGTGCGTCGAGCAAGGCCAACACGCTCTCACGGTATTGCGGCAGTCCTGCGATCAGGTCCTGCTGGGCCTGGAACTTGTCCGCCGCGCGGGCGAAGAAGTCCTGGCTGACCGCCGCGCGCTGGGCGTGCACGGCATCGATCCGCGCCCGCACGTCGTCGGGTAGCGCCCGTTCGTCCACTTCCTCCAGCAGCGCCGCGTGCAGCGCGCCGCCGGTGCGTTCGGCCAGGGGCAGCGAACGTCGGTAGAAGATCGCGTTGCCCTCGCGGCGCGTCGCCACCAGCCCGGCCTGGGCCAGCACCTTGAGGTGGTGGCTCATGCCCGACTGGCCGATGGCGAAGATCTGCGCCAGCTCCAGCACGCCGAACGAATCGTTGGCCAGGGCGCGCAACACATTCAGTCGCAGCGAGTCGCCAGCCGCCTTGCACAGCGCGGCGAGCGGGTCGTAGTCGTCTGGTCGTATCGAAGGCACGCGAAGGCTCATGGAGGCGCAGTCTAGTACCGGGTCCGAACCCCGGCAATGCCTGTATCAAAAATTTTTGATATTGATGACGGGTGGCCGTCGCGCAATTGCAATCCGGCTGCGCCAGGCTTCTGGCAAAACCGGTCGGCAGCGACATACTGTCCCCCTGCCGATCTGTCATTGCCCCTTGGGCCTTCGGTGGGCGAAAATGGCGCCCTTTTTTTCACTCCTGGTCTTCCGACCAGCAACCCCCGTAGGAGAATTGCGATGCCCAGCCGTCGTGAGCGAGCCAATGCCATCCGTGCACTGAGCATGGATGCCGTGCAGAAAGCCAACAGCGGCCACCCGGGCGCCCCGATGGGCATGGCCGATATCGCCGAGGTCCTCTGGCGCGACTACATGCAGCACAACCCGAGCAACCCGCAGTGGGCCAACCGCGACCGCTTCGTGCTGTCCAACGGCCACGGCTCGATGCTGATCTACTCCCTGCTGCACCTCACCGGGTACGACCTCGGCATCGAGGACCTGAAGAACTTCCGCCAGCTCAACTCGCGCACCCCGGGCCACCCGGAGTACGGCTACACCGCCGGCGTCGAGACCACCACCGGTCCGCTCGGCCAGGGCATCGCCAATGCGGTGGGCATGGCGCTGGCGGAGAAGGTCCTGGCCGCCCAGTTCAACCGCGACGGCCACGCGGTGGTCGACCACTACACCTACGCCTTCCTCGGCGACGGCTGCATGATGGAAGGCATTTCCCATGAGGTCGCCTCGCTGGCCGGCACCCTGCGCCTGAACAAGCTGATCGCCTTCTACGACGACAACGGCATTTCCATCGACGGCGAGGTCCACGGCTGGTTCACCGACGACACCCCGAAGCGCTTCGAGGCCTATGGCTGGCAAGTGATCCGCAACGTCGACGGGCATGACGCCGACGAGATCAAGACCGCCATCGATACCGCGCGCAAGAGCGACCAGCCGACCCTGATCTGCTGCAAGACCGTGATCGGTTTCGGCTCGCCGAACAAGCAGGGCAAGGAAGAGTGCCACGGCGCGCCGCTGGGCGCCGACGAGATCGCCGCGACCCGCGCCGCGCTGGGCTGGGAGCACGCTCCGTTCGAGATCCCGGCGCAGATCTACGCCGAGTGGGACGCCAAGGAATCCGGCGCCGCCCAGGAAGCCGAGTGGAACAAGCGTTTCGCCGCCTACCAGGCTGCCCATCCGGAACTGGCCGCCGAATTGCTGCGCCGCCTGAAGGGCGAGCTGCCGGCCGACTTCGCCGAGAAGGCCGCGGCCTACGTCGCCGATGTTGCCAACAAGGGTGAGACCATCGCCAGCCGCAAGGCCAGCCAGAACGCGCTGAACGCCTTCGGCCCGTTGCTGCCGGAGCTGCTCGGCGGTTCCGCCGACCTGGCCGGCTCCAACCTGACCCTGTGGAAGGGCTGCAAGGGCGTCAGCGCCGACGACGCCGCCGGCAACTACGTGTTCTACGGCGTGCGCGAATTCGGCATGAGCGCGATCATGAATGGCGTCGCCCTGCACGGCGGTTTCATTCCCTACGGTGCGACCTTCCTGATCTTCATGGAATACGCGCGCAACGCCGTGCGCATGTCCGCATTGATGAAGCAGCGCGTGCTCTACGTGTTCACCCACGACTCCATCGGCCTCGGCGAGGACGGCCCGACCCACCAGCCGATCGAACAACTGGCCAGCCTGCGCCTGACCCCGAACCTGGACACCTGGCGCCCGGCCGACGCGGTCGAGTCGGCGGTGGCCTGGAAGCATGCCATCGAGCGCGCCGACGGTCCGTCCGCGCTGATCTTCTCCCGCCAGAACCTGCCGCACCAGGCGCGCGACGTCGCCCAGGTGGCCGACATCGCCCGCGGCGGCTACGTGCTGAAGGACTGCGAAGGCGAGCCGGAACTGATCCTGATCGCCACCGGTTCGGAAGTCGGCCTGGCCGTGCAGGCCTACGACAAGCTCAGCGAGCAGGGCCGCAAGGTCCGCGTGGTATCGATGCCATGCACCAGCGTCTACGAGCAGCAGGACGAGTCCTACAAGCAGTCCGTGCTGCCGGTGGAAGTCGGCGCGCGCATCGCCATCGAGGCCGCCCATGCCGACTACTGGTACAAGTACGTCGGTCTCGACGGGCGCATCATCGGCATGACCAGCTTCGGCGAGTCGGCGCCGGCCCCGGCGCTGTTCGAGCACTTCGGCTTCACCCTGGACAACGTCCTGGCGGTGGCCGAGGAGCTGCTGGAAGACTGATGCACACGCTCTACTGGCGGGACCTCGAAAGCCCCGCCAATGGCGAATGGCTGGGCCTCGCGGTCCAGGTGGAGGGCGCCCATCGGGCGCCCTCTTTCCTTCATCTGCAATCCGGCGGCCAGGCCCGCATTCGCCTGATGCGTGGCGATCAGCCGCTGCTCTGGGCCACCCAGTTGCCGTACCACGATGGCATCTGGCTGGTGAAGAGCCTGGTCGCGGCGAGCCCGGCGCAGGCCAGCGTGCCGCCCATCGACTCGCCGACCCTGGAAGCGTTGCGCGGCCTGCGCGGCGAGGCCCGCTACAAGGCCTGGAGCCGCTATTTCGTCGAGACCCTGCGTACCAGCCCGGGCAGTTGCCTGGAGGCCGGGCGCTGGTTGCTGCGCCTGTCGCTCGCCGAGCAGGTGCCCGCCTGGCAGCCACCGCAGAGCCACGATCCGCGCGAACGGGTGCTGGAACGCTGGCGCTACCGCAGCGTCGGGCGCGACGCACTGTTGCCGGACTGGCGCTTCTACAGCCTGGAGAAGGTCCTCGACGACGACTGGGTGCAGTGGCTCGACTGGTGGGGGCGCGACAACGACGCCCTGATCGCCCTGCGCCGGGTCGAGGATGACGAGGGGCGGGTCAAGTGGTGGCGCAAGAAGGCCCGCGAAGGCGAGCTGCCGCCGGTGCTGGCGCTGCGCCTGAACTGCCTGGATGCCTGCGTGATCCTCGATGGCCACTGCCGGCTGCGCGCCGGCCTGCTGGAGAACGTCGCGCCGGAGATCCTGGTGCTCTGTGCCTACGACGAGCAGCCGATGCCGGTGGATACGGCGCAGCGCGAACGGGTGCTGCAATCGCTGGCGCAGCGGGTCGACGCGCCGGTGCGCCGTGGACGCCGGCCGCTGGATAGCGAACAGCTCAACCAGGTGCTGCTGCGCCTGTTCGACGACCGTCCCTGGCCGCGAGTGCTGACCCGTGCCCGCGCGGTGCTGAAGGAAGAACAGTGGTGCGCGGAAGTGCGCGACTGGCTGGCCGCCCGCGAGCGTCTGGACGCGCTGGAGCCGATCATCCGTCGCGTCGAGTAGCGCGCCAGCGCCGCAGCCATTCCAGGCCTGCCGAGGTGTCGCCGCGCGGACGGTACTCGCAGCCGATCCAGCCCTGGTAGTCGAGCCGGTCGAGTAGCTCGAACAGGTAGGGGTAGTTCACTTCGTTGTCGTCATCCGGCTCGTGGCGGTCGGGTACCCCGGCGATCTGGACGTGGCCGATATTGCCGATGTCGCGACGCAGGGTGGTGGCCAGGTCGCCCTCGACGATCTGGCAGTGGTAGCAGTCGAACTGTACCTGCAGGTTGTCCGCGCCGACCTCGCGGCAGATGGCCTGGGCGTCGTCCTGGCGGGTGAGGAAGAAGCCCGGCATGTCGCGGTTGTTGATCGGCTCTATGAGCACCGTCAGCCCGGCGCCGGCGGCCTCGCGGGCGGCATGGGCGAGGTTGTCGAGGTAGGTCTCGCGGTGGCGGATGCGGTCGGCGCCGGCCGGCAGCAGTCCGGCCATGACATGGATGTGGCGGTTGCCGAGGACCTGGGCATAGTCGATGGCCTGGGCGATGGCGCGGCGGAATTCGGCCTCGCGCCCCGGCAGGCTGGCCAGGCCGCGCTCGCCCTTGTCCCAGTCGCCGGGTGCGGCATTGAACAGCACCTGGCGCAGGCCGTGGTCGTCCAGCCGGGCCTTCAGTTCGGCCGCAGGGTAGGCATAGGGGAACAGGTACTCCACGCCCTCGAAGCCGTCCGCCGCGGCGGCGGCGAAGCGTTCGAGGAAGTCGTGGCGGGGGTAGAGCATGCTGAGGTTGGCGGCGAAGCGGGGCATCTGGCGCTCCTGGCGGTCGGTGGATGCGGGCGAGCCTTGCACAACGGAACGCGGTCGCGCCAGCCAGGTGTCGCATGAATCGTTTCAGCGCCTGCACGCGAGCCGTCGCCGCGGCGTACGCCGCGCCGCGCGGGTCGCGGACGGTTCCCAGGCGGGCCCATCCCCCGCATAATTGGCGCCTTTCACTGGCCCCTTGCCGGAGCTATCCCTGCCGATGTCCACCCCGCCTTTTCGCGTCGCGCTCAATGGCTATGGCCGTATCGGCCGCTGCGTCCTGCGCGCGCTGCACGAGCGCCCGGAGCAACTGGGCTTCGAGATCGTCGCGCTGAACGACCTGGCCGACCAGGCCAGCGTCGAGTACCTGACCCGCTTCGACTCCACCCATGGCCGCTTTCCCGGCGAAGTGAAGGTCGACGGCGACTGCCTGCACATCAACGGCGATTGCGTGAAGGTGCTGCGCAGCCCGACTCCGGAGGCCATCGACTGGCAGGCGCTGCGGGTCGACCTGGTGCTGGAGTGCTCCGGCCAGTACACCAATCGCGCCCAGGCCGAGCGTTTCCTCCGCGCCGGCGCGCCGCGGGTGCTGTTCTCGCAGCCGATGGCGAGCGAGGCGGACATCGACGCCACCATCGTCTATGGGGTCAACCAGCAGGACCTCAGCGGCCGCGAAACGCTGGTCTCCAACGCCTCCTGCACGACCAATTGCGGGGTGCCGCTGCTCAAGCTGCTGAACGAGGCGATCGGCCTGGAATACGTGTCGATCACCACCATCCACTCGGCGATGAACGACCAGCCGGTGATCGACGCCTACCACCATGAGGACCTGCGCCGTACCCGTTCGGCGTTCCAGTCGGTGATCCCGGTGTCCACCGGTCTGGCGCGCGGCATCGAACGCCTGTTGCCGGAACTTGCCGGGCGCATCCAGGCCAAAGCCATACGCGTGCCCACGGTGAACGTCTCGGCGCTGGACATCACCCTGCAGACTTCCCGCGACACCTCCGCCGCCGAGATCAACCGGGTGCTTCGCGAGGCCGCCGAAAGCGGCCCGCTGCGCGGACTGCTGGCTTATACCGAGCTGCCGCACGCCAGTTGCGATTTCAACCACGACCCCCATTCGGCCATCGTCGATGGCAGCCAGACCCGCGTTTCCGGGCCTCGCCTGGTCAACCTGCTGGCCTGGTTCGACAACGAATGGGGATTCGCCAACCGTATGCTCGACGTCGCCGGACACTACCTGCGCGCCGCCGTGCCTGATCAACAAGTACCCAAGGACTGATTGTCATGACCGTGTTGAAGATGACTGACCTCGACCTCAAAGGTAAGCGCGTGCTGATCCGCGAGGACCTCAACGTGCCCGTGAAGGACGGCCAGGTGCAGAGCGATGCACGGATCAAGGCCGCCCTGCCGACCCTCAAGCTGGCCCTGGAGAAGGGCGCGGCGGTGATGGTCTGCTCGCACCTGGGCCGTCCGACCGAGGGCGAGTTCTCCGCCGAGAACAGCCTGAAGCCGGTGGCCGAGTACCTGTCCAAGGCCCTGGGCCGCGAAGTGCCGCTGCTGGCCGACTACCTCGACGGCGTCGAGGTCAAGGCGGGCGACCTGGTGCTGTTCGAGAACGTGCGCTTCAACAAGGGCGAGAAGAAGAACGCCGACGAGCTGGCGCAGAAGTACGCCGCGCTGTGCGACGTGTTCGTGATGGATGCCTTCGGTACCGCCCACCGCGCCGAGGGGTCGACCCACGGCGTGGCCAGGTTCGCCAAGGTCGCCGCCGCCGGCCCGCTGCTGGCCGCCGAACTGGACGCGCTGGGCAAGGCGCTGGACAACCCGGCGCGGCCGATGGCGGCGATCGTCGCCGGCTCCAAGGTTTCCACCAAGCTCGACGTGCTGAACAGCCTGGCCGGCATCTGCGACCAGCTGATCGTCGGCGGCGGCATCGCCAACACCTTCCTCGCCGCGGCCGGACACAAGGTCGGCAAGTCACTGTACGAGGCCGACCTGGTCGAGACCGCCAAGGCCATCGCCGCCAAGGTCAAGGTGCCGCTGCCGGTGGACGTGGTGGTGGCCAAGGAATTCGCCGAGAGCGCCGTGGCGACCGTCAAGGCCATCGCCGAGGTCGCCGATGACGACATGATCCTC
Organism: Pseudomonas sp. TZ252; assembly: GCF_056110345.1. Lineage (NCBI taxonomy): Bacteria > Pseudomonadati > Pseudomonadota > Gammaproteobacteria > Pseudomonadales > Pseudomonadaceae > Pseudomonas > Pseudomonas sp. TZ252. Next base: position 3,094,440 of record NZ_CM148566.1, read on the forward strand.
GACATCGGCCCGCAGACCGCCGCGCAGTTCGCCGAGCTGCTGAAGACCTCGAAGACCATCCTGTGGAACGGTCCGGTCGGGGTGTTCGAGTTCGACCAGTTCGGCGAGGGCACCCGTACCCTGGCCAATGCCATCGCCGATAGCGCGGCGTTCTCCATCGCCGGCGGCGGCGATACCCTGGCGGCGATCGACAAGTACGGCATCGCCGAGCGGATCTCCTATATTTCCACCGGTGGCGGCGCGTTCCTCGAGTTCGTCGAGGGCAAGGTCCTGCCGGCCGTGGAAATCCTGGAGCAGCGCGCCAAGGGCTGACGCAGACGGGGCAAACCATTCGCCGTCCTCGGGGGTCACACCTTTGAGGACGACGAAAAAAAGGAGGTGCCCCATGCGTTCCGTAACCTTGCCACTCCTGATGTTCTGCCTGGGCCTGGCCGCCTGTAGCGGCGATGGCGGTCGACGCCCGAGCACCTGCGAGGTGATCAGTCCGCCGGACGTGATGGTGCCGACCGAGCAGAACCGCCAGCGGGTCGAGCAGCAGAGCAGCGGCGATCCGACCGCCGGACAAAAGCCGGTGGAATGCCCGTAGTGCTTTTCTGCCAGTTTCTACGGAAAGGGCTGGGGATTCGCCAGCGTACGCAGTAGCATTGCGCCTTTCCTGTGACAGGCAAGGCCAGCCGGCCGCCGCGCGGGCCGCTTGCGGCCCGGCGAGGTGCGGCGGAGCGTTCCGCACGGATGGAGGATGGACATGAACTACTCGCGTATCGCCCTGTTCGGCGGCTTCGCCGCCGCGGCGCTGCTGGCCGGCTGCTCCGCTTCCTCCGGCAAGCCGGGCGGCAAGGACTGGACCCGCTGGACCTGCGACAGCAAGGCGGTGATCGAATGGCGCTATATCGACGGCAGCAAGAACATCGTCGACCTGCGCCTGAAGGACGAGGACGACGTGGTCCACCACCTGGAGCAGGAACCTGCGGCCGTCGGCGCTTTCTATAGCGACGGACGCCTGGGCTTCCACCTGGAGAACGACGAAGGCCTGGTGTACTGGGTCGAAACCGACGACCTCATCGGTCGCGGTTGCAAGGCGCGCTGAGTCGCGCCGGCAGGGGCGCGGCGCCGCGACCGCTCCTCGCAAGGAACTTGAACCGGGCCTGCCCCTGCGGCAGGCTTCTGAATCACTGAACGACCCCGCGATTGGGAGATACGAGAACCATGGCACTCATCAGCATGCGCCAGATGCTGGATCACGCCGCCGAATTCGGCTACGGCGTGCCGGCCTTCAACGTCAACAACCTCGAGCAGATGCGCGCCATCATGGAAGCGGCCGACAAGACCGATTCGCCCGTGATCGTCCAGGCTTCCGCCGGTGCTCGCAAATACGCCGGCGCGCCCTTCCTGCGCCACCTGATCCTCGCCGCGATCGAAGAATTCCCGCACATCCCGGTGGTCATGCACCAGGATCACGGCACCAGCCCCGACGTCTGCCAGCGTTCCATCCAGCTGGGCTTCAGCTCGGTGATGATGGACGGCTCCCTGCGTGAAGACGGCAAGACCCCTGCCGACTACGACTACAACGTCCGCGTGACCCAGCAGACCGTGGCGTTCGCCCATGCCTGCGGCGTGTCCGTGGAAGGCGAGCTGGGCTGCCTGGGTTCCCTGGAAACCGGCATGGCCGGCGAGGAAGACGGCGTCGGCGCGGAAGGCGTGCTGGACCACAGCCAGTTGCTGACCGATCCGGAAGAAGCCGCCGACTTCGTGAAGAAGACCAAGGTCGACGCCCTGGCCATCGCCATCGGCACCAGCCACGGCGCCTACAAGTTCACCAAGCCGCCGACCGGGGACACCCTGTCGATCCAGCGCATCAAGGAAATCCACGCGCGCATCCCGGACACCCACCTGGTGATGCACGGCTCTTCCTCGGTACCGCAGGACTGGCTGGCGATCATCAACGAGTACGGCGGCGAGATCAAAGAGACCTACGGCGTGCCGGTCGAGGAAATCGTCGAGGGCATCAAGTACGGCGTGCGCAAGGTGAACATCGACACCGACCTGCGCCTGGCCTCCACCGGTGCCATCCGCCGCTTCCTGGCGCAGAACCCGAGCGAGTTCGACCCGCGAAAGTACTTCTCCAAGACCGTCGAGGCCATGCGCGACATCTGCATCGCTCGCTACGAAGCCTTCGGCACCGCCGGCAACGCTTCCAAGATCAAGCCGATCTCCCTGGAAGGCATGTTCCAGCGCTACGCTCGCGGCGAGCTGGATCCGAAGGTCAACTAAGCGCCTTCGTTCGAACGGGAGCCCCGCTGGTCGGGGCTCTTGCACATCCGTCCCGGGGAAATCCGATGCGCCGCTGGCTCCTGACCCTGCCGTTCCTCCTGCTGGCCGGTTGCGCTGGCCTGCACGCGCCGTCCCGCGACGTCGAGGAGGCCGCGTCGCCGAGCGTAGCGCGCGATCCCGCCGACCCGCAGGATTGCCTGGCGCGCAGCGACTGCACCACCAAGACTTCGCGCACCCTGCTGTTCGTCTTCGACTATGCAGAGGCCGGTGGCGAACTGGTGGTGCGCGACGGGCGCCAACTGGAAACCCCGCCGGCGCCGCAACGCTCCACCTGGCCGGCGTTGCGCATCCAACTGGCCGAGCCGGTCAACGGTCGCTTCGAGTTCGAGAGCCCCTGCCTGCGCAAGAGCGGCAAGGGCTGCCGCTACAGCCAGGCTACGCTGCTGAAGGTCTACCGCAGCTACCTGGTCGGCAAGCCCTGCTCGCTGCTCAGCCCTCGCGCAGTGAAACGCTGCGTCGACCCGGCGGCGACCGCCGCGCGGCGCTGAGTCAGGGCTGCAGGTCGAACAGCGCCTTGCCGTCCATGTCGAACGGCGCCGAGAAATGCTCGTGGATCACCTTCCAGCCGTCGCCGTGCTTGCGGTAGCCGGCGCTGACCCGCATCCACGAGGAGTGCGGCTGGCCGTCCGGGCCGGTGCCGCCGCAGTGGCAGAGGTAGTGGGCGAAGGCGACCTGCGGGTCGGCATGGATCTGCAGTTCGGCGATATCGAAGGTCATCGGTCCTTTGCACATCTCGGTGCAGGCCTGCCAGTGCTTCTGGTAGGCGTCGCGCCCCTTGAATTGCAATTGCAGGATGGCGTCGAAGGCGACGATGTCCTCCGCGTAGTACGAGACGATGCGCGGAACGTCGCTGGCGCGGACGGCGGCTCGCCAGTCTTCGATCAATTGGCGGATGGCGCTGACTTCGCTGCTCATGGCTGACTCCTGGTTGTGGCGGGGGACGCCGGCGTGTGCCGGGATGCTTTTACCCTGGTCGTCGGGTGGGCCTTCGGATCGACAATAGCCTCTTCCCCGAGAGGTCCACGAAGCCCCTGACCAATGGCTGCGAGCCACGCCGCGCAAGGCTTTGAACCGTTCGTCTGGAATTCGTGGGAAAACCGCTGTGCTATACCTCGGGCTTTCCCGCCCAGGAGGTCCCTCATGTCGTCCGTACACAGCGCCGCCCAGCAAGGTTTCAGCGCCGAGGCCCAGCGTTACGCCCAGGGCCGGCCCGAGTACCCGGAAGCGCTCTCCGACTGGCTGCGCGATGCCCTTGGCCTGCGTCCGCAGACCGTCGCGGTGGACCTCGGCGCCGGCACCGGCAAGTTCACCCGCCTGCTGGCCCGTACCGGCGCGCGAGTGGTCGCGGTGGAACCGGTGGATGCGATGCGCGCCCAGCTCGCCGAAGCCTTGCCGCAGGTCCAGGCGCTGGCCGGTAGCGCCCAGTCGATTCCGCTGGCCAACGGCTTCGCCGACGCCCTGGTGTGCGCACAGGCCTTCCATTGGTTCGCCACCGTGGAGGCGCTGGAGGAAATGCGCCGCGTGCTGACGGCGGAAGGCAGGCTGGGACTGGTGTGGAACGTGCGTGACGAGTCGCTGGATTGGGTCGCCGAGATCACCCGCATCATCACCCCCTACGAAGGCGATGCGCCGCGTTTCTACAAGGGCGACTGGCGTCGGCCGTTCGAGCGCGCGCCCTTCGGACCGCTGCGCTTGTCCACCTTCGCCTACGAGCATGTCGGCCCGCCGGAGCAGGTGATCGTCTCGCGCTTCCTTTCGGTGAGCTTCATCGCCGCCTTGCCGGAGACGGAAAAGAACGCCGTGGCGGCGCAATTGCGCGAGCTGGTCGCCAGCCATCCGGCGCTCAAGGGGAGGGAGCAGGTAGCGCTGCCCTATCGCACCGAGGCCTATCTGGCCGAGGCGCGCTAGGCGTACTGCCCCGCCGCATAACCCGAGGCCCAGGCCCACTGGAAGTTGAAGCCGCCGAGGTGGCCGCTGACGTCCAGTACTTCGCCGACGAAATACAGCCCCGGCGAGCGCTGCGACTCCATGGTCTTCGACGACACTTCGTCGGTGCTCACCCCGCCCAGGGTCACTTCCGCGGTGCGGTAGCCCTCGGTGCCCGAGGGCGTGACCCGCCAGGCCGAAAGCTGCCCGGCGATACCCGCCAGTTCGGTCGGGGTGTACTGCTTCATCGGCTTGGAGACGAACCAGCGGTCGGCCAGCAGTCCGGCGAGCTTCTTGGTGAACAGCTCGGCGAGCAGGGTCTTCAGCTCGCTGTTGGGACGCTCGCGCTGTTGCTGCGCCAGCCATTCGCTGGCGTCGTGGTCCGGCAGCAGGTCGATTTCCAGGGTATCGCCCGGTTGCCAGTAGGAGGAAATCTGCAACATCGCCGGGCCGCTGAGGCCGCGATGGGTGAACAGCAGGTTCTCGCGGAACACTTGGCCGTTGCAGCTCACCCGGCAATCCACGGAGGTGCCGGAAAGCTCGGCGCACAGCTCCTTCAACTGGTCGGTGATGGTGAACGGCACCAGCCCGGCGCGGGTCGGCAGCACCTCGTGGCCGAACTGGCGCGCCACCTGGTAGCCGAAACCGCTGGCGCCGAGGGTCGGGATCGACAGGCCGCCGCTGGCGATCACCAGCGACTCGCAGCGCATCTCGCCGGCGCTGGTACGCAGGCGGTAGCCGGCGTCGTCGCGGGCGATCTCTTCGATCGAGGTGTCCAGCAGGATTTCCGCTCCGGCCTCGGCGCATTCGCGCAGCAGCATCTCGAGGATGTCGCTGGACTTGTTGTCGCAGAACAGCTGGCCGAGTTTCTTCTCGTGGTACGGCACCTGGTGCTTGGCCACCAGGCCGATGAAGTCCCACTGGGTGTAGCGGGCCAGCGCCGACTTGCAGAAGTGCGGGTTGCGCGAAAGGAAGTTGGCCGGCTCGGTGTACAGGTTGGTGAAATTGCAGCGCCCGCCGCCGGACATGAGGATCTTCTTGCCGGCCTTGTTGGCGTGGTCGAGCACCCGCACGCGGCGCCCGCGTCCGGCCGCCGTCATCGCACACATCAGCCCGGCCGCCCCGGCGCCAACGATCAGCACATCTGTACTTGCCACTGTCCCACTCCGCTCATCGGAAACGGCGCGCATCTTACCCGAAGCGGCGGTCGGCCGCCGGAGCTCCCGACGCGGTACACTGGGCGTTTTCCGCGAACCGCCGGACCCGTGCATGATCCCCCTCAAGTACCTCCAGGCCTATCCCGCATTGCTGCAGGACCAGGTCCGCCAGCTGATCGCCGAGAACCGCCTGGGCGAGTACCTCGAGCGCCGCTACCCGGGGCGTCACGATGTGCAGAGCGACAAGGCGCTGTACGCCTACACCATGAACCTCAAGCAGGAACACCTGCGCAACGCGCCGGGCCTGGACAAGGTGCTCTACGACAACAAGCTCGACGTGGTCCAGCGCGCCCTCGGCCTGCACACCGCGATCTCGCGGGTGCAGGGCGGCAAGCTCAAGGCGAAGAAGGAAATCCGCGTGGCTTCCCTGTTCAAGGACGCCGCCCCGGAGTTCCTGCGGATGATCGTCGTCCACGAACTCGCCCACCTGAAGGAAAGCGAGCACAACAAGGCGTTCTACCAGCTCTGCCAGTACATGCTGCCGGACTATCACCAGCTGGAGTTCGACCTGCGGGTGTACCTGACCTGGAAGAGTCTCTAGCGGCTGTTACAAGGATGAATTCTCGATGGGAAGCGCTTCGCAACGTTCGGTGCAGGATCTTTATGAGGACGTGGGAGATCACTACCGGATCTTTATCCGGGCGCCATTCTTTCAATTGCTGAAACACAGGGACTACTGGGTTCCCCTGCTGTATTTCTTCTTCGTGTTGATCACGATGTTCTGGGACTTGTATTGCCACTCCGGACAGTACCTCTACGAAGTCAGGAGTCTGCTGCCTTTCTATCTGTTCCCCTTTCTGATCGCTGCGCTACGGATAGGCGATATCGTCGTCGATACGCGCTGTCGCAATGTGGAGAGCCTGGGAGGCTTCGAGCGCTCCGCCGAGAGCAGTCGCTACGTCCAGCTTTCCCTCTACGAACGGCAATGGTTCCGGCTGCGGTACCAGGCCTATGGCAGTAACCTCCGCTGCCTGGCGGGCGATCTGGTGGAGAACTGGCGCCTCTGGAAGGAGGTGAATTCGAAGGCCGCGAAGGATATCGACGGCGCAGTGATGCTGCGATTCTTTCTGCCTCCCCGGGACCTTGCTCGTCTGGTCACGCTGTTGGCTGCGCTCATTGCGGTCATCGCCACGCTCATCATTACCCTGGGGGCTGACAGGCAGGGCTATTTCGAGTTTGTCGACAACCTGCCCGCCTATCTGAAACTGTATTGGGGCGTCGTTTTCATCGTTGCCTTCAGCGGTCCATACATGATCTTCCTGGGGATGCAGGCGCGCCTGGTACTGCGCGCAATGATCGACGCATTGTCCATTTCCCAACCAAGCGACAAGCTGTTCTATCAATTCATCCAGCGGCTCATCTGGGCGGACGGAGTGAAACCGGCGAATCCCAGTGCCAACAGCAGGGTGCTACGGGCGGTCGACTCCATGGTCGATTTCTTCTACGAGGAGTGGAGAAGCGCCATCGGCAAGCTTGTGCTGTGGCTCGTTGCCCTGCTTGCGCTGCTTCTTTGCACGCTTTTGCATTGCCTGCTCCGAGTCTTTTGCTCGGCGAGAACGTTGGGAGAGGCGCTGATGCGGATTCTCTTGGCTGTTCTGGGGAGCGTTTGCCGGATAGTCGCGGCGATCCAGCGCTTGAATCTTGCCGTGCCCTTCCACTGGACCTTCTTCGTGCTGACGGGAACGGGAGCCTTGTTCGCAACCCTCTGCGGGCAGCCCTGACTCAGACTGTCCGGCGCAAGCGCGCCACCGTCTCCGGCAGTTCGCGCATGTGCTCGACGATGGCGATGGCGCCCAGCTCGCGCAGTACCTGGGCGTGCCCGGCGGGAATGTGCCCGGCGCCGACGAAGCCGATCACCCGCATCCCCGCGGCGAGGGCGGCGCGGGTGCCGGTGCTGCTGTCTTCCACCACCAGGCAACGCTCGGGGGCGACGCCGAGCAGGCTGGCGGCGTGCAGGTAGACGTCGGGTGCGGGCTTGGGCAGGGCGACCATATCGGCGCTGGCCAGGCGTTCGCCGATCAGTTCGCTGAGCCCGGCGCGCGCCAGCGAGCGCTCCAGGCTGTGGCGGCGGCTGTTGGAGGCCACCGCGACGGGCAGGTCCAGGGCCAGCAGCGCCTCGCGTGCGCCGGGAATGGGTTGGACCTGGGCGACCATCTCCTCGCTGCGCTGGCGCACCTCGCGGTTGAAGCTGTCGGGGATGCGCAGGCCGAAGTGCTTCTCGACGCGATCGAGGATGTCGCGGCTGGTCAGGCCGAAGGTGCCTTCCAGCAGGCGCTGCAGCTCCTCCAGCGGCGCGTAGGCGCTGAGCGCCTCGTACATCACGCGCTCGGCGATGACCTCGCTGTCGACCAGGACGCCGTCGCAGTCGGAAATCAGTGCGTCGATGGGGTGGGGCATGGGCTACCTCGCTGCGGGCGTTGGCGCAGGGCGCCGGAGTGGGAGCGAGGCATTCTAACCCCGGTCAGGGGCGGGAAGGGAAACAGGGAGAGGGAGAACGCCGGGCCGTGCGGCCCGGCGGGAAGGAATCAGGCGATGCCCTTCGGGTTCTGGCCGTACTGGTTCTGGCCGGCGTCGCTGTCCTTGGCCAGCAGGTAGATCAGGTACAGGCCGACGATCGGGATCAGCGCGATCAGCATCCACCAGCCGCTCTTGTTGATGTCGTGCAGACGCCGGGCGGTGACGCCCAGGGCCGGCAGCAGCACGGCGAGCGAGTAGAGATTGGCGATCGGCAGGAGCTTTTCACTGATCAGGCCGAGCACGACGCTCAGCGCGACGGAGATGATGATGTTCACCAGGGTGAACATCCAGTATTCCTTGCGACGGGCACGCCCGTTGAAGTCGAAGTAGTGTTCCTTCACGCATTTCAGAAACCATTCCATGTTTGCCTCCTGGGCGTACTGGTAAAGCGGGAGAGTGGGTGCCGCGACAAGTACCCCCGCGCCTCCTTGCCGGGAAAGCACAGTGTAGCCGTACTGTCAGTGAATTCGTACAGGATGTTGCGAAAATCATTCACATTGCATAGCAGCGGATCGCCGAAATGTGCGCCGGTAGCGCTTTCAGCGAGCGGGGTCGGCCTGGCGGCGGAAACGGCCGGGCGATTCGCCGAAGGCCTGGCGGAAATTGCGGGAAAACGCTGCCTCCGACTGGTAGCCGGTCTCGGCGGCGATATCCAGCAGGCTCTTCTGCGTTTGCCGCAGCAGGCCGCGAGCCTTCTCCATGCGGATGCGGGTCAGCAGGTTCCACGGCGAGGTCCCGCCGAGGGCGGAGAAGGCGCGGACGAAACTGGCCCGCGACATCGCCGCCTGCTGGGCAAGCTGTTCCAGGGTCCAGGCATGCTCCGGGCGTTCCAGCATGGCCCGCAGGGCTCGTCCCAGGCGGGCGTCGCCCAGCAGGCCGAACAGGCCGTCGCCCAGCGGTTGGCGGTCCAGGTAGGCGCGCAGGGCCAGGGCGAACAGCGCGGTGGCCAGCGCGTCGATGATCGAGCGGGCGCCGCTGCGGGTGCTCTCGGCTTCCTCGCGCATCAACCCGATCAGCGCGCGCAGGGGCTGCTGGGTCGACTCGTCCATATGCACCAGCAGGCGCTCGGGGAGCGCGCCGAACAGGCTGGCGCCGGCGTGATAGCGGTAGCTGCCGCAAAGCATGTCGAGGGCCTCGCCGGGGCCGTTCAACTGGTACAGCGGGATGCTGCCGCGGTGCTCTACGGTGGGTTCGCAGGGTTGCGCCGGGCTGTCGCTGCGCAGGAGGTGCGGGGTGCCGCGTGGCAACAGAATCAGGTCGCCGGGATGCAGGTCGAGGCGACCGCCATCGAGGAATTCGCAATAGCAGGTGCCGGCCATGACGATATGGAAGGTCGCCTCGCCGGGCACCGCTTGCGGGTGCTCCAGCGCCCAGCTGCCCTGTAGCTGGCAGCGCTGGTCGAGGCGGCCCTGCAGGTTGGCGAGCTGGATGAGCCGGTCGAGTGGGTCCATGGGATGAGCCGATCAGGTCGAAAGTAGAGACGCATGGGCAGGCGGCGCGGTCCAGACTGGTCGAGACTGGTAACCCGACGCGCCACTCCCGGCGCGAAAGCAACGGAGAATATCACCATGCTGAACAACTGGACCGAGTTCGTCCCCGCCGTGAAAAAAGCCTTCGGTGCCCTGGGCAAGCAACACCCGAAGATGCTCGCCGCCTATGGCGCGCTGGAGGAAGCCAGCGCCGAGGGCGCCCTGGATGCCAAGACCCGCGAACTGATCTCCATCGCCGTGGCCATTACCACCCGTTGCGACGGTTGCATCGGCGTGCACACCGAGGCCGCGCTGAAGGCCGGCGCCAGCGAGGCGGAAATCGCCCAGACCCTGGCTACCGCCATCTCCCTGAATGCCGGCGCCGCCTATGTCTATTCGCTGCGCGCGCTGGAAGCCTACGACCAGTTCAAAAAGTGAGGCCGTACAGGCGCTGCAGGTAGAACAGCAACCCCAGCCAGGCCACCAGGGCCAGCCAGCCCAGCCCCAGCAGGCCCTTGCGCAGCAGCGTCGAGGGCCTGCCGTGGAGCAGGTCGACCAGGCTCAGCACGCCGCCGAGCAGCAGCAGGCCGAGCAGCGCCTGGGTGTACTGGGCGAAACTCGGCGACAACGCCTCGTCGCCGTGGGCGGCATAGTTGTACAGGTTCCAGGCGCAGATCAGCGTCGCCGGCAGCAGCGCCAGCAGCGCGCCGAGCCAGCGCCCGCGGACATGCAGGAGGAAGCCCGCGAGCAGGCCGACCAGCCCGGTACCCAGCGGTAGCAGCGCCAGGCCCTGGCTGAGGTAGACCAGGTCGACGCCGTCGGTGAGCGCCATCGGGGTGATGAAACGGTAGCTGCCGCTGGCGCAGAGCAGCACCGAAAGCAGCAACAGGGCGTAGCCCGGCAGGTACGGCCAGAAGGCGGGACGCGGGGGCAGGTCGGACATGGATGTTCCTTGCGGGTTGTCCGCTCGCATGAGCGTAGGCTCAAGCGTACCGCTGCGCGTGACAGGCGGCGAGTACCGTTGCGGTTGAACCCTCCGCGAATGGCGGGAGTCAGTCATAGGGTGACGCGAAAAAACGCCGGCTCGCGCGCCGGACACCGTATCGACCCTGGACCAAGGAGTTCCGTTCATGGACCTGATCCGCATCCTCATCGCCATCCTCCTGCCGCCGCTGGGCGTGTTCCTGCAAGTCGGCTTCGGCGGCGCCTTCTGGCTGAACATCCTGCTCACCCTGCTCGGCTACATCCCGGGCATCGTCCACGCGGTGTACATCATCGCCAAGCGTTGAGGCCCCTGCTCAGGCGTAGTTCCATGGTTCCTTCGCGGTGAAGTCCCGCCACGGGTCTTCGCCGTGGAAGGGGCCGACGTAGAGCACCTCGCCGCCCCGGACGATCCATTCCATACCGTGTTCGCGGTCCCATTCGCAGTTCAGCGACAGGTGGATCACCGCTTCGTCGCCCTGTTCCGGGTCGGGCACGATCAGCTCGCCCGGCTCGATCCGTTCCAGCACCGCGCGCGCCGGCGCGACTTCCTCCGCAGACTCGCCCAGCCGCTCCAGGCGCGCGGCGCGGTAGCGCAGGCTGGCGGCACAAAGCCGCTCGACCACGGCGTCATCCAGTTCGTCGAGGGCTCGGGCGCAGCGCCAGGCGTAGGCGTCGTCGGCCTCGTTCTCGATGAACAGGCTGATGTAGCGCCGGTACAGGCGCCAATACACTTCGCCCATGTTCGCATCGTCCAGGTTGCGGATCAGTTCCATGCGTGGTCTCCCTGTTCAGCAGCGTTCGGTGAGGGCGATGCCACGGCCGTCGCCGAAGCCATCGTGTACGTGCAGCCACAGCGGGATCGGCCAGGCCCAGCCGCCGGCCTTCCACCAGCACTCGGCGAACCAGGCTTGCAGCGTATCGGCGAGCAGGTCGACGCCGCCGAAGCCGTCGGCGAAATAGGCTTCGTCGAAATCCGGGGCATGTCCCAGGCCGAGCGCCAGGTCCAGCGCCTTGCCGGGAAACAGGCGCGGGTCGCTGGCGTCCACCCGGTTGCTGGCGCCATTCAGGTACAACCACGCTTCCGCTGCGTCGCGTCCGTCCTCGCCGAGGAACAGTTGGATCTCGCCGTCGCGCAGTCCTTCCTCCAGGGGTTGCCGGAGCAGCTCGCGCAGGCGCTGGATCACGCCCGGCGCGGCGCGTTGCAGGTCGCGGCGGTAGCGCTCGCGGAATTGTTCGGGGCTGAGGCCGAAAGGAATCATGGGCGTTTCTCCGTCATTCGGGCAGGCAGGGCCCGGCTTCCAGCCAGGCCTCCAGGCTGGGTGCCAGGGGTTCGAAGCAGTCCGGCGTCATCGCGCCATGGTCGACCAGGAACAGCGCCTGCCGGTGATCGTCCAGGGCCATCACCACGGCGCGGCCGCCGCTGTCGTCGCCTATGGCCAGGTAGCCGGGGCAGTAGAGAGAGGTTTCGAAGGCCCGGTTGCGTTCCAGCAACTCGTCGGCGGCGTAGAGCAGCAGGCCCGGCTCGACGAGGCGGCCGCCGTGCTGCTCCAGAGCGGCGACGAAGGCAGCCGGCAGCGGTCGTCCGAGCCAGGCCTCTAGGGCATCCAATTCAGGCTTCATCGGGCTCGTCCAGGGCGAACAATGCATGGTGGCGGGCATGGGCCAGCAGGCGTTCGCCCAGCGCGTCGGCCAGGGCGTAGAAGCGCGTGTCCAGCGCATCCAGGGCCGCTTCGCAGTCGCGGTCGGGTTCATCGGCCCAGGTCGGCATGCGCAATTGGCGTTCGGCCTGGGAGACTGGCACCGGACCGTCGCCGAACAGCAGGGCGGCGGCTCGCTCCAGCAGGGCCAGGGCGTCCTCCGCCTCCAATTCGCGAAGACCCGCGCGCGCCGCCTGGTACTGGTCGCCGGAGGAGTTGCCGAAGTACTGGTCGAAGCCGCCGTTGTGCACTTCGCCGCTGAGCACGCTCACTGCGTAGTAGCTCCGTTCGGCCGGCGACAGCCCGGCGAATCCCTCGCGGCCATCGTAGACGCGATTCACCAGCGCGCTCCAGTACAGCGCCTGCGGACTCGCCAGGTAGCGCCGTCGCTCCGCGTGGAAGCGCTTGCCATCCTCGATGTTCTGCCGGTAGCCGCCCTTGCAGGGCATGCACAGTCCGTCGTTCCTCGCCGCCGTGGTTGGGAGGATGAGATGGCCGCAGGCGCGGCAGGGAAGGCGGTCGGTCATGAGCGGTCCTTGCTGGTGGAAGGGGCTCATTATTGCGCAGGATCGTTCAGCTTGAACGACAGTTTGGCTTGCCAGCCTGGCACGGCATTGCCCGCTGGCATGGCCGACCCTCTCTCCCTTCGGGGAGAGGGGCATGAGGACCGGCGCGGAGCGAGAAGCATCACCCCGCGCCAGCCCCCTCAGCTACGACTCACGGAAACGGCCACGCCGGCGACCCCTGGCTCATGTCCAGAAGCTTCACCGTGCTGTATTCGTTGGTCCGGTTGTTGGCATAGAAGAACGCCGGCTGCTCGGCGAAACCGTAGGCCGCCACCTGCGCCTGCGCGGCTGCCGAGGTACGGATGCCCCATAGCGCGAAGGTTGGCCGCTGGTCGCGCTGGGTCAGCCAGGACAGGCCGAGCAACAGGTTGTCGTTGCCGTCCGTGCTGCTGGCATCGCCGCTGTTTCCCGGGCGCTGGGCGTAGGTGCCGTAGCCGAGAGCGGCCTTGTTGGCGTCCCAGTCGGACTTGTCCACCTGGCGCTGGTGCAGGTAGAGCAGGGTCCAGATGTCCCAACCCTGCAGCGGATCGTTCTTCAGGTCGGCCCAGTAGTGCACCCACTGGGTATAGAAGGCCATCCGCTCGCCGTTCAGCGCGTAGGTGCCCGGGTCTTCCCACAGGCGCTTGTATACGCCTGCCAGCGGATCGGCCTCGGCGCGTCCGGCGACGATCAGGTTGTAGGCGTTGCGGTAGTTGACCCGCGTATCGTCGAGGTTCTGCCCGAACTCGCGGAGCACGCGCCAGTCCTTGTGCAACGGGAATATCTGGTTGGAGATTTCGCCCGAGCGCCCGCCGTAGACCTTCAGTCGATTCACTTGCAGGTTGTGGCCCAGCTCATGGCTTTCGCCCCAGCCACGCGGGTTCAGGCCCCAGGTCTGGTCGTAGGGGTTGCCGCTGCAACCGCCGCCGCACTGGGCGTACTGGTCGACGTTGATGTGCTGGGTGCCGGGCAGCTTGTGCAGGGTCTCGCTGTCGCAGTCCCAGCCGCGCACCGCGCATTCCTGCTGGATTGCCGGAGTCTTCGCCTGGTTGGGAATGGCGAAGCCGGCCAGGGTGTAGGCGTCGTCGATGAACACCTCGTTCAACTCACGGATGAAGCGCTGGACGTCGCCGCCATAGTCCTTGTCGATCGAGCCACGGACCTTCTCCACCTTGGCGTGGACCTCCACCGAGCCGCTGCGGATCTCCAGCCAGTCGGCCTTGTCGGCGTCCAGCGCCTGGATGAAGTCGGCAATCGCCTGGCTACTGTCCTCGCCCGGCTGAATGTCGAGGAACGGCTGGCTGGCCGCGCCGGTTACCTTGACGGTTACCGTCTGTCCCGGCGTGGCGCCGCTGTAGACCAGTTGCAACAGGCCGCCGTAGGGCGATACCAGCGCCACCGACTGGTTTGCCTGGAGCTTGATGTCCGGGCTCTTGAGGAAGCGCGGGCGGTCATACTGGCGGGTATTCCACAGCCGCGTCGAGCCGATGCGCTGGGTGTTCAGGCCGACCGCCAGGCTGGCCTGGCCAGCGTCTTCGATGCGAATGCTCAGGCGCTTGCCCGGCGCCGCCATGCGGCCGATGGCGGTGAAGCCCTGGGCCGACGGCAAGGTGAGGGTCAGGGTTTCCTCCGAGCCCGATACCGGCATCGACTGTTGGCGCTGGCCGGCGTAGCTGCCCAGTTCCTTCTGCGCCGCGCCGGCCTCGCGCACGTAGCCGACGATGGCGTCGGCGACGAAGGTTTCCTGGAAGCGCGCCGTGTCGGCGGCCTTGTCCATCGGGTAGCGGATGTTCTGCCGCACCGCGTCGGCCCACAGCAGCCAGAGCCGCAGCGAGGTGGTGCCGGGCAGGGCGAAGAGGTTCTGCGCCTTCTGGTTGTAGGCGTCGAGGGCGCCTTTCAATACATCGACGCGCTTGCTGAAGTCGCTCAGTCCCGGCACGTCGTCGCAGGTGGTGCGACCGACGTAGGAGGTGCATTTCGACCAGTCGTAGTCCGTGCGCCAGCTACCGTCGACGATCTGCTGCACCAGCGCCGGGTCCTGGCCATAGGCGCCGCCCAGCTCGACCGAACGCGTCCGGGTGCGGCTGGATGGCACCGTGTCCTTGTCCCAGTAGTTACCGCCGTAGGGGCCTTCCTGCAGGCCCAGGCCGGCGAGGATCTGCTGGCCGGTGTTGCTCTGGTTCCAGCCATTGGTGTGCACGAAGAGGATCGGCAGCCCGGCCTGTAGCCGTGCGCGCACCGTGGCGCTCAGGCTAGCGGCGCTGGCGCCGTTGCCCAGTACCAGCAATTTGCTGGTGCTGGCGCAACTGGCGTCGGTCAGCGCGTTGCAGGCGGCGTCCGCCGGTTGCAGGCCGGCGCTCTTCAGGCCGTTGAGGGCGGCGGTCTTGTCCACCCCGACCACGCTGACCTTGAAGTCCTTCGCAGTGGCCGCGCCCGGGTCGCCGTTCACCAGCCACTGCACCGCCCGCTTCAGCAGCGGCGCGTGGGCGGCATTGGCCCCGCTCAACTGGGTGAGCACGTTGGTGCCATAGGCCAGCCCGCGGCCGCCGGCCTCCAGGCTCAGGCTGGCGAGCACGCGGCCCTTGTCGCCGATGAGGAAGGGCAGGGTATTGTCCGGGTTGGCCGGCAGGACCCACATGCTGGCGGCGCCAGGATCATAGGCTTGGCTGAGGTTCTGGTAGAGACCGTCGAGCAACTGGGTGCGGGTCTGGCGGATGCGCTCGACCTGCTGCTGCAGGCGCAGGGCGACCAGGTGGCTGTCGGTCAGTTGCGAGGAATCCCCGCTGACCAGTGCCGCATCGAGGATTTCTTCCTGGGTGGCCGCCTGGGCGGACAGCGCGCCCGCCAGGCAGAAACCGGCCAGCAACGCTCGGTGGCGAGGGATGGGTGAGCGACTCATGTTCTCTCCTTGCAGTGAGGGAAATGCAGTGGTGGACAGGCTCACAACTGGCGCTATCGGCCCGTGGAGGGCGGCATATTGTTATGGGTGCGCCGGGTATCGCGTCGAACAGGGAATGGGCCTCGGACAATGCCGGAAATACGCATGGGCGATCCGCTGCATCGAACGAGTCAAGGCGAGAGGAGCATGTTGGGAAAGGCGGAAAAACTATCTGTTCTGGTTGTTTTTGAACTGCGTCTGATTATTTTGTTTTTATTTTTACCGATTGTTCGAAGCGCTCTGGAATAGGCGCTCCAGCGTTTCCTGTGACGAAACGATCCAGACTTTGGTTAGGGTCTTGGAAAATACCGAGGATGTATTTCCAGAGCTGTCGATCGAGTTGGAAGTTGCAGTTTCATGAAGGTTTAGGTACTTCGAAGTTACCGCGTTGGCGATGGAATCGATATCGTCCGGTAGTGCCTTCGGAAGTGCCTGATAAGTGCCTTCCCACGCTCAGGCGGCGAACAGAGCCGCCACGTCCATCGGATTCCGCTCCGCCAGCGCCAGTTCGCCTTCGCCGAAACTTGCGCTGCTGCCGCCGACACCCTGCGATTGATCGCGCAGTGGGGGGGCGTTTCATACCAAAGCCTGTGACCTGCAGCACGGCTCGCCGGTGCAACGGTAGAGACCTATCGGCAGGTGCTGGAAACCTGCCGCCAACACAGCTGCGAATTGCGCTTGGCACCGGCCTACGACATCGTCAACACCACGGCTTATATCCCGCAAGATGTACTGGCGCTGGATGTCGTAGGCAACAAGCCCCTCTTTGCCTCGCGACAGGGGCTGCTGGAGTTCGCCCAGGTCTGCGATGTAGCTCGGCCAACAGAAGTGATCCGCAAGCAGTTGCAAGCACGGAGCGGCTGTTGGCCCGCTCAACTGAGCTGTGCGAGCAGGCCCCGCATGTGTTCGCGGCAATCAGGCAATGTGCCGTTCCGTTTATGCAGACGTTTGGCTAGCGCACTCGGAAAGATCAGCGAGCTGACCACGCTCGAAAACGCGGTAAGGGGAGATGGCCAGCCGCTGGAAGGCACTCGGGGCGGGGCAGACCAAAAAGCTTGAAGCCGCGCAATGCGCGGCTTTGAAGGTGGTGGGCCCACACGGACTCGAACCGTGGACCAAAGGATTATGAGTTGCCTCGAAACGCTGCAGGCCCAGCAAAACCGTGAGCAGCTCAACGCAAGTAAAATAAGCTGAAGGCAGCGTCGTTACTGGGCTTGAGCGAAGTTGTGAGAAATCTGTAAAAGCTGGGCACTGTACCGACAGTGTACTGTTTTTTGTACCTCAGAAACCTCAAAGCAAGCTAATCATTATTTTCAGGATGAAGGATGCTGCCTGCATCTATAGCTCCGTAACCAGAGGTGACGCGAGTGAAGGTTGCTGAACACAAGCAGCCAAATAATATTTATATTATTCCATATTTCTTTTCTCGATTCTCGAACGCAGTGTGGCCGCCCTCCAGAATACGACATACCATCGCTTTTATTCCATCGCCATTCTTGACGTCTCCATCTTCGAGAGCGCCACAAGAGTATGATATTAGCTCGCCATCGTTATTTGCGACTAAAATTTGCTCTGCGTCTGAGTTAACTACCAAGTTTGCGTTATGAGTGACAATTATAACTTGTCGATATTTTTTTATCGATTTGAAGAGTGGGACGAGTTCTGAAACAATAAATTCATTGTCTAAGTCATCCTCGGGTTGATCGAAAACAAAGGGGCTGCCGAATGGATCCGTTGCTAATTTCAGGCAAACATAAAATGTTCCCCGCTGCCCGACTGAAAGTTTGTTTACTGGTCTACCTTTGTAGGTAAATTCCGCATTAACATAGAGGTAATTCTTAATTGATCTTGGGCTAAACAGATAGTTCATTAGCTCATATCGTCCTCCTTGGTTGAAATATTCATCCTTCCAGAAGAAATCTTCTATGCTACTTGGCTCTCCATTTAGCAAGATGATTTTTTGGCCGGTTAGCAATTTGAATAATGAATGTCTATCTGAAACATTGAAAGTTTCTTCAAGTTTTTGTCTAGTGGTCTTTTCTGCAGAGGATCTAAATTTTCCTTTATTGATGCACTGTTCTAAGCCTGAGTAAAATCTTTCGTCATCAAACAATATTTCTCCCGATATATTTATGCTTTTAAGTATGTCTTGAACGATTTTATTTTGCTCCTCACTCCACTCTGGGTTGGTCTGTTGCAGCGCACCAAAGGCTGAGTCAATAGACATCCTATTCTGCTCGACGTATATATCGTAAGTCGCTGAAAGTTCAGCGCGCTTTTTAATCAGCGTGTGGTATCGCTCAGTGCGGTCATTTATTTCAGTTAGCTTTTGCTTGGCTTGGTCTATCGAGTATTGATATTCGTTTACTTTTGAAAGTAGAGATGAGATGTCTTGGTTTATTCCTTGTTTAGCAAACTCAGCCTTTATTTCGTCGTTTGAACTCTTAAGCCTTTCGGAAGCTTGGTTCGCCGATTCAATATTTTCAGCTAGTCCGAGTAAGGCGTTTCCTGCATCTATCTGAATGATTTTAATGTTAGCGTCAGCAAGGCTATTGTAGTCGGAGATTCGCTCGTTGATTTGTTTTAGTGTGCGCTCTATGAGTGCTTTTAGTTCATTTGACGTGGTTATAAAGTTTGCTTTCGAGTTTATCTGGCTCGTGTTTTCTTGGTACCTTGCTATTAATGATTTGTTTTGGTCGCTGGTCAAGGTGCTTATTAGTTGCGTATTCCTGTCTATGATTGTTTTTTGATATTCTGGCGTATTTATAGGCTGCCCGTTTTGGTCAGTTGTAAGCCAAAAGTCTATAAAATCTCTATAGGCACCAAGATTTTCTGATAGCTCTTGAGTGGTTACACTATCAAACTCTTCCTCTCGGATGCCGAGCATTCTTTTGATTTCATGGCTAAGTGAGTTAGGGTTTTTGCTGAAATTATGAATGTCTCCTTGTGATACATGTAGGTAGGAGTAGGCGTCACTTGTTAGATCATCGAACTCTATTTCTTTTCCGAAAGCACCGCCTTGATTTAGGGTTATTGATAAATTCTCTACGGATATTTGACGAACTCTTTCAGTGCTGGCTTGGTTGGTTAGTCTCGACAGCATTGAGTCTAGGAATACGCTTTTTCCTGTGCCTCGCCCTCCGATGATGGCAACTAAATTTGGATTTAGTGGGATGCTCTGCTCTTGAAATCGGAGTTCTTCGCCTTTAAATATCTTTCCTGAGACGGATATTCTACTAAAGTACGGCTTTACGAATGTTTTTTCAGTGAAGTTGTCAGTCTGTTGTACTCTGTCACTTGGTTCAAAAACTGTCTGCTTTAACCCCTGGAAACTCGGGCTGGCTTTGACCCATGTATATTTAGTCCCCACAGATTCAATGTTGTGTGCATCCGAACAAACAAAGACCGGTTTTGCAGTTGCGCCGTCATATCTTTCTTCTCTCAGGAAGAAGTTTCTATCTCTATCTCTACCTAAGACAATTTGGCCTACCTTGTCGATTTCTTTCGCGATTGCGACTGAACGGCCCTCATTTCTCTCAGGTTGGAAACCACCGTAACCACACGGGCATATTGCTACTAAGAAATCTTGGCCAAGACGCAAGCTTCCTTCAAGGTGGTTGAGCAGTGATTTAGTGTCTACCACTACTTCGGATATTTTTACATCATGTTCTCTGAAAGATTCCTCTGAGCACCATATGCTCTTTCCGCTGTCAGTCGTATTGGTTATTACAAATTTGGAAAGCAATGCATTTATTTCTTTTGTTGTTACGTGTTCTGAAAATATAACATGGATGTTTATCCACTCTCCCTCCTTGTTGGGTTGGCTTATTCTGAATTCCAAGTTGCCAAGAACTTCGGTTTTGCAGTCTAATTGCCTCAGAGCGTTCCTAACGAGCTCAAGCTCATTTTCTTTGAAGAAAAAATAATTAGTCACACCGACTAGCGATAGCTCACTTTCCGCTATTTTTCTTGCGTAATCATCAATTGTTGAAGCTTTAAATTGATTGTTCAGGTTTGTAAGTGGGCTGTGTAAGTGAATGTCCCATTTTCCCCATACCGATCCACGCATTTTCATTATCCTTGTGTTCGCTTAAATCTTTTATTAGATAAATTTTCTTGGCTAGTCAATATTCCCGTTTATAAAGCTTGGGCAATAGGGCATAGACCACGATTTCCTGTTTCACATGCATTTCAAAGCCCCTGCATCGCCCGGCATTTGGGAAGCGCCGAGCAACCCCAGAACTGCGCCGCTTGAGGTTCTGTACATGCTCGCGGTGCGTAGCGAGGGTTGGCGCGCAGCGGCTGGCTTGCAGCGCGTGCAGCATGCCGTTCACTTCCGCCTCACTGAATACCGGCTGCCGGAATGACTGGATATAGCGAATAAAGCAGATGCCTTTGGTGACGTTGGCCGTCACTTCAGTCTTGAAGGTGCTGCCGCCGACAAAGGTGATGACCAAGTGCAGATGCTCGGGGCTGACGCCCAGGGTGGCTTCCAGAGCTTTGAGGTGCTTGTAGTTCTGCCGTAGCGGGTTCTGGAATTTGAAGATGCGTTTGTAGAGCTTCGGCGTCCACTGGGCCTGTTTCTCGCTGCCGAAGATCCAGCCGGTCATGTTCTTCGTTTCCAGCACGAAGATGCCGTAGGGCGAGAGAAATACGTGGTCGATCTGCGTGGTGCCGTCTGGCGTGTTCAGGGTAACGTTGTGCAGGCGCCGGTAGATTTGCTTGTCCAGCTGCCAGTGGGCGAACAGGCGCACCAGCAGTTCACCGATCTGCCCCTTGGCCCAGGGAGATTTGAGCAGGCCGATCAGCAGGGCCGCCGGGATAAACCAGGTCAGCATGCCCCAGGCCTGGGCGACTATCGGGCTGTAATCCATTTTCTTCCTTGAGCAGAGCTGCTTGATGGCTGGGCGAGCAGATGTGCCGAAATCCAGTTGCCTGGCACTGATTCGGATAATGGCTAATTGATTTCAATGGCTCAAGGGGGGCGCGACCATTGTCCTATGGCGCGATGACGCATCAAGGACTGATGAGCCCGGTGCAGGCGCTCAGCGTGCTATCTGGTAACGGGTGCTACGCCCTCTGCCGGGCAGTCGCTCGATGCAGCCCTTTTCCAGCAGGTCGCTCAGGTGGCGGGTCGCGGTGGCTTTGGAAACCTTGGCCACAGCTTGGTATTGAGCGGCACTGATTCCGTCCTCGAAACCCCTTTCGCCGCCATCGAGCAGGCGGTTAAGCACTTTGACTTGCTCCGCCGATAGGGTTTGGCTGCGGTGTGCCTGCCAGAAGCGCGCCTTGACCAGCACGCGGTCGATACGAGCAAGAGCCTGCTCCAGGCTGTTGAGCAACGTCGCGAGAAACCATTGCAGCCAGTTGGTGATATCCAGCGTGCTTTTCTGACTTGCTTCGAGAATGCGGTAGTAACCGGCGCGGTCGTCGAGGATGCTCGCAGACATGGCGTAGAAGCGAATGGCTTGCTGCTCACCCTGAGCCAATGCCAGATCGGTGATAGCGCGGGTGAGGCGACCGTTGCCGTCGTCGAAGGGGTGCAGGGTCACGAACCAGAAATGTGCGATGCCGGCGCGCAGAAAGGGATCGAGGCTGGCATCGCGGCGGCTGCTCTCGAACCAGGCGAGAAAGTCCGCCAGTTGCGCTTCCAGCCCCGCGCGGGGAGGGGCTTCGAAATGGACTGTCGGGCGGTCGATGCGACCGGAAACCACCTGCATGGGCTCTTCGCCACGCAGTGCACCGATGTGTAGCGGTCGAGTCAGCAGTTGCTCATCAGTGGGGAATAGCCAACGGTGCCAGGTGAACAGTCGCTGTTCGTCTAGCGGCTCTTGATGTGCGTGGGTGGCATCGAGCAGCAGTTCCGCCAGGCCTTCGGAGCGAGAGGTGGTTCGACCTTCTTCGTGCAATCCCAGTCGCCG
Source organism: Pseudomonas sp. TZ252 (assembly GCF_056110345.1). Classification (NCBI taxonomy): domain Bacteria; kingdom Pseudomonadati; phylum Pseudomonadota; class Gammaproteobacteria; order Pseudomonadales; family Pseudomonadaceae; genus Pseudomonas; species Pseudomonas sp. TZ252. The sequence continues at coordinate 3,115,985 of NZ_CM148566.1, forward strand.
TGCCAGTGATGAGCGCACCGAACCGACATTCAGTTGCTCTCCCTCAATGGCTGAAGAGGTGACGATGTTCTGCAGCATGGCATCCAGGCTGCTCTGCACTTCGGTGTCACTCCCCACGGCACCGAGCATTCCTAACAAACGACCCTGAGCCTGGCTACAGGAGCGCAGCAGTGGTGCAAGCGCTTCGGCTTGCCAGTTGAACTGCGGCCAGTCGGGCTGCTGCCAGATCCAGAGTGGGTCGTTCATAAGGGATATTCATGAGCCGATTAGAGAGCCTATTCGGCTCATTTTGTGAGCCGATAATGGCAACTATTCGGCTCACTGTCTAATTCTCAAGCTGGGTTGATAGCTTGATGAGCATGCCTGTTCAGGGTGACTGAGTCAGCTAAAGCGCCTGTTTCAGCACGTCAAAAACCTTGTGGACAGAGGTCGGCCGTACCCCTTGGGCATCGATAAAATTTGATGCAGGGACATGTAGCTCTCGGGCTACAAAATGGGGGCAGGTCACATGCGCTCGGAGCCGCAGTGCTGGATGTACACGCCGCGTACCATCTCGTCTTCGGTGCGGCGTGCCCAGTCTTCGGCGTCGCGCTTGGTGCGGAAGGTTTTTTCGTTGGTCGGCCAATCCGTTTTGCGGCCCACGGGAAGGGGGGACGACTGTTGCCATCAGATAAGGACTCCAAAGGCAAACTGGCTAACCAGTACTGTACCGACTTTGTACCTTTTGGCCATGGAGTCGTTTATCAGGCCACTACCCTAGAAAGCGCAAAGCCGCGCAGTGCGCGGCTTTGAAGGTGGTGGGCCCACACGGACTCGAACCGTGGACCAAAGGATTATGAGTCCTCTGCTCTAACCGACTGAGCTATAGGCCCCCAGAAGGTCGGCGGATTATACCGGCGCTTCTCGGGGAGCGCCAATCGGCTGGCGCGGTTTGAGGAATTTGCTGGCGAACAGCTCGGCGGGCAGCGGCGGGCTGAGGACGAAGCCCTGGATCTGCTCGCAGCCTTCGTGGGTGAGGAAGCTCTGCTGGCCTTCGGTTTCCACGCCTTCGGCGATCACCGTGAGCTGCATGCTGCGGCCGAGGGCGATGATGGCGCGGGTGATGGCGGCATCGTGGGGATCGTCGGGGAGGCCGCGGATGAACGACTTGTCGATCTTCAGGATGTCCAGCGGCAGGCGCTTGAGGTAGCTGAGCGAGGAGTAGCCGGTGCCGAAGTCGTCGATCGCCAGCTGTACGCCGAGGCGCTTGAGGCCGTGGAGGACGGCGAGGGCCTCCTCGGTCTGGTTCATGATGAAGCTCTCGGTGATTTCCAGTTGCAGCCGCGACGGTTCCAGGCCGGACTGCTCCAGCAGTTGCTCGAGGCGTTCGATCAGTTGCGGCTGGCCGAGCTGGGCGCCGGCGAGGTTGACCGACAGCGGGCCGAACGGCGCGTGCAGCTTTTGCCATTCGCCCATCTGCTGGCAGGCGTGTTCCAGCACCCAGTCGCCGAGGGGCAGGATCAGGCCGCAATCCTCGGCGAGGGGGATGAAGCGCTCCGGGGAAATTTCCCCGAACAGCGGATGGTACCAGCGCACCAGTGCCTCGGCGCCGACCAGCAAGCCGCTCTCCAGGCTCAGCTTGGGTTGGTAGTAGAGCTGCAACTCGTCGCGCTCGAGGGCGCGGCGCAGTTCGGTTTCCAGCGCCATGCGCTCGGTGGCCAGGTAGGTCAGTTCGCGGGTGTAGTACTCGATGCGGCTGCGGCCCCGCGACTTGGCGCGGTACATGGCGGCGTCGGCGTTCTTCACCAGGGTCGGGGCGTCGTCGCCGTCCTTGGGGAACAGGGCGATGCCGACGCTGGCGCTGACGAAGAATTCATGACCGTCGGCCTGGAACGGCGCGGTGAAGGCATTCAGCAGCTTGCGCGCGACGTGCTCGGCGTCGCTTTCCTGGTGCAGGCCGGGGAGCAGGATGATGAATTCGTCGCCTCCCAGGCGGGCCACGGTATCGACGTCGCGCAACTGGTCGCGCAGGCGTTCGGCGATGGCCTTGAGCAGCAGGTCGCCGATGGGATGGCCGAGGCTGTCGTTGATGTGCTTGAAGCGGTCCAGGTCGATGAACAGCACGGCGCCGGGACGGCTCTCTTCGCGGGCCTCGTCGAGGGCGTGATTGAGCCGGCTCTCGAACAGCAGGCGATTGGGCAGGCCGGTGAGCGGATCGTGGTGGGCCTGGTAGTCGAGCCGGGCCTGGGCGTATTTGAGGGTGGAGATATCGGCGAAGACGCCGACGAAGTGGGTGATCTCGCCCTGCGGATTGTGTACCGCGCTGATGGTCAGCCATTCGGGGTACAGCTCGCCGGTCTTGCGTCGGTTCCAGATCTCGCCCTGCCAGTGCCCGTCGCGCTCCAGCTGGTTCCACATGGCGAGGTAGAAGCTGGAGTCGTGTTGTCCGGAGGAGAGCAGGCTGGGCGAGCGTCCCAGCGCCTCCTGCTCGCTGTAGCCGGTGATCTCGCTGAAGGCGCGGTTGACCGCGGTGATGCGTTGGCGGGTATCGGTGATCATCACGCCTTCGGCGGTGCTTTCGAAGACGGTGGCGGCCTGCTGCAGCTTCTCCTGCATGAGCTGGCGCTCGGTGATATCGCGGGCGATGGTCAGCACGCAGTCCTCGCCATCGATGCTGATCCGGTGGGCGGACATCTCGCACTGGCGGATGCCACCGTTGCGGTCCCGTACAGGGGCGGTGAAGCCCTGGGTCAGGGTGTGGTGGCGTACCAGCGAGATCAGGCGCTTGCGGTCCTCGGTGTCGACCCACAGGCCGAGTTCGAGCGTGGAGCGGGAGATGACCTCGTCGCGGCGGTAGCCGGTGAGACGGGTGAAGCCTTCGTTCACGTCGATCAGCGTGCCGTCTTCGAGGCTGCTGATCAGCAGACCGTCGGGGTAGGCATGGAAGGCGTTGGCGAACTTCTCCTCGGAGATCCGCAGCAGTTCCTGGGTCTCCACCAGGTGGGTGATGTCGCGGATCACCACCACCAGCGCCGGGGTCTGGTCGAGGGCCACGTGCTGGGCGCTGAGCAGCGCGCTGAAGGTACTGCCATTGCGGCGCCGCAGGGGCACCTCGAGGTTGGTCAGGTTGCCGTGGCCGAGCTTTTCCAGGACCTGCGGGCCCAGGCCGGGGAGTGCCCAGATGCCCAGTTCGGTGGCGGTCTTGCCGATGGCGTCGTCGGCGGCGATGCCGATCTGCTGCTCGAAGGTGTTGTTCACCGCGAGGAAGCGGCCGTCGGCGCCATTGGCCAGTACCACCATGTCCGGACAGTGGTGGAACACCGAAGCGAACTTCTGTTCGGACAGGCGCATGGCCTGCTCGGTGAGCTTGGCCTCGGTGATGTCGATCATCAGACCGCGCAGGAGCAGGTCCCGGCCTTGCGCGATCGGGGTGACCAGATCGCGAATCCAGACCACCCGGCCGTCGGCGGCGAGCATCCGGTAGTCGAAGCTGTGGTCGCGTCCGGCCTGGCTTTCGCTCATGCAGTAGTGGATGGCGTACTCGGCGTCCATGGGGTGCAGGGTCCGCTGCCAGAAGCCCGGCTGCAGCCATTCGCCGAGGGGATAGCCGAGCAGGCGTTCGGCGTGGGGCGAGACGTAGGTGAAGCGGTTCTCCTCGAGGCGCATTTCCCAGGCAATGGCATTCAGGCTTTCCACCAGTCCCCGGTAGTGCTGTTCGCTGTCGCGCAGTTCGCGCTCCAATTGCCGCCGGCGACTCACCTCGCGGCGCAGGCGGCGGTTCATGGCCAGCAGTATGGCGACCGAGACCAGGATCAGCAGGACGATGGGAAGGCCGTAGGTCGCCATCTCGCGCCAGGCCGGACGTCGGTCGAGCAGGCCGCCGACCCAGGGGGCCTGGAGTCGCTCGATCTCCTCGGCGCTGAGGTCGGCGAGGACCTTGTCGACGATCCCGGCGAGGATCGGTTGTCCGCGCGGCACGGCCATCGCCAGTTGGTAGCGGTATGGCGTCTCGCCGCTGATCTCCAGGCCGTTGAGCTTGAGCTGGCGGAGGTTCCATACGCTGGAGGCGAAGTCGCCGACGAAGGCGTCGGCCTGGCCGGTGGCCAGCGCCTGCAGGGCTGCCGCTACCGAAGGCAGCGGCAGCAGGGTGAGGTCGGGATGCTGGGCGATCAGCAGTTCGTGAGGAGCATAGTGGTCGACCACCGCGACCTTGAGTCCGTAGAGCTCGTCGATGCGCTTCGGCATCGGGCCGTTCTTGCGTGCCAGGATGATGATCGGGAAATCCAGGTAGGGCCGGGTGAAGCTCAGGTACTCCTGGCGCTCCGGGGTAGCCATGATGCCGGGCAGCAGGTCTAGCCGACCGTCCTTGGCCTGCTCCAGGACCTGCGTCCAGGTCTTCGGTTCGACAGGCGTCAGGCTGACGCCCAGGCGTTCCTGCAGCAGGCCGACGTAGCCGGCGGCGAGTCCCTGGTAGCGGCCCTGTTCGTCGCGGAACTCGAATGGCGGCCAGGAGGTGTCCACGCCCAGGCGGATGCTCGGGTGCTCGGCCAGCCAGGCCCGTTCCTCGGGCGTGAGCGTGAGGGCGCCGGCCAGCCCCGGCCAGCAGCAGGCCAGACACAGGAGAAGCACGGCCTGCAGACGCTGCATGAGGCGGTCTCGCGGTGGACGGGAATATAAGCGGAAGTGTAGACGCCGGGCGGCGGGGCAAGCGGCAAAGAAAAACCCCCGGTTTTTCAGGCCGGGGGTTCGTTCGTCACTCGTCGAGGAAGGAGCGCAGGTGCTCGCTTCGCGACGGATGGCGCAGCTTGCGCAACGCCTTGGCTTCGATCTGGCGGATCCGCTCGCGGGTCACATCGAACTGCTTGCCGACTTCCTCGAGGGTGTGGTCGGTGTTCATGTCGATGCCGAAGCGCATGCGCAGCACCTTGGCTTCCCGGGCAGTGAGGCCGGCGAGGACTTCGCGGGTGGATTCCTTGAGGCTCTCGCTGGTCGCCATCTCGATCGGCGACTGCATGGTGGAGTCCTCGATGAAATCGCCCAGGTGCGAATCTTCGTCGTCACCGATTGGGGTTTCCATGGAGATCGGCTCTTTGGCGATCTTCAGTACCTTGCGGATCTTGTCCTCAGGCATGTCCATGCGCTCGCCAAGCTCTTCCGGGGTGGGCTCGCGACCCATTTCCTGGAGCATCTGGCGGGAGATGCGGTTGAGCTTGTTGATCGTCTCGATCATGTGCACCGGGATGCGGATGGTGCGTGCCTGGTCGGCGATCGAACGGGTGATCGCCTGGCGAATCCACCAGGTGGCGTAGGTGGAGAACTTGTAGCCGCGACGGTATTCGAACTTGTCCACCGCCTTCATCAGGCCGATGTTGCCTTCCTGGATCAGGTCGAGGAATTGCAGGCCGCGGTTGGTGTACTTCTTGGCGATGGAAATCACCAGGCGCAGGTTGGCCTCGACCATTTCCTTCTTCGCCCGGCGAGCCTTGGCTTCGCCGATCGACATCGCGCGGTTGATTTCCTTGATCTCGGCGACGGTCAGCTCGACCTCGCTTTCCAGGGCCGCCAGCTTCTGCTGGTTGCGCAGGATGTCGTCGCGCAGGCGCTCGATGGCCTCGGCGTACTTCGGCTTGCTCTTCAGGACGCTGTCGACCCACTTCTCGTCGGTCTCGTGGTTCGGGAACAGGCGCAGGAAGTCGGCACGCGGCATGCGCGCGTCACGCACGCAGAGCTGCATGATGGCGCGTTCCTGGGCGCGCACGCCTTCCAGGGCGGAGCGCACGCGGGCGACCAGGGCGTCGAACTGCTTGGGCACCAGCTTGATCGGCATGAACAGCTCGGCCAGGCCGGTGAGTTCGGCGGTGGCCTGCTTGCTGCCGCGACCGTGCTTCTTCAGGGCCTTCTTGGCCTTGTCGAGCTGCTCGGAGACCGCGGTGAAACGCAGGCGGGCTTCTTCCGGATCCGGACCGCCGTCGCCTTCGTCGTCGCTGTCGCTGCTGTCGTCGCTTTCTTCTTCCTCGTCGTCCTTCTCTTTCGAGTCGGCGGAATCGTCCTTCAGGTTGACCGGCTCCACCTCTTCGGCGGGCAGGCTGCCGTCATCGGGATCGATATAGCCGCTGAGGACGTCGGAGAGGCGACCGCCTTCGGCGACGATGCGATTGTAGTCGGCCAGGATGCTGTCCACCGTGCCCGGGAACTGGGCGATGGCGCTCATCACTTCGCGGATGCCTTCCTCGATGCGCTTGGCGATTTCGATCTCGCCTTCGCGGGTCAGCAGTTCCACGGTACCCATTTCACGCATGTACATGCGCACCGGGTCGGTGGTGCGACCGATGTCGCTTTCCACCGCGGCCAGGGCCGCTGCGGCTTCTTCCGCTGCGGCTTCGTCGGTATCCGCCTCGGCCAGCAACAGGGCATCCGCATCCGGGGCTGTCTCGAATACGTTGATCCCCATGTCGTTGATCATGCGGATGATGTCTTCCACCTGTTCCGGATCGGAAATATCCTCCGGCAGGTGGTCGTTGACCTCCGCGTAAGTCAGGTATCCCTGCTCACGGCCTCGGGCGATCAACTCTTTCAGACGAGATTGCTGTTGCGCTTTTCCGGACATAACACCCTATCCACTGAAGGTCTTGGCGGGCAAAAAATAAGCAGAGGATTATACCTGATGCCTGGGCTGAGGCGCCAGTTCAGCTCTGGGAAGGCGATGAAGCGGCAACACTGTAGTGCTCTCTGAGCAAGGCTTTCTCTTCATCGGTCAGTTCACTGTAGCTCTTCTGCATGACGCTGCGTAAACGCTCCTCCCGCTCGCCGAAACGCTGGCTCTCGGAGAGTTTAGTAATGGTGTCGAAGAACTGCTTTTCAAGGTTCTCCTGGACGATCAGCCACTCCTTCTCGCCCAGGGCCTGCAGCAGGCGGCCCTGGGGCGTGCCGTGCCAGCGCGCGATGAGTTGCATCGAGCTCTGCCGCGGGTTCTTCTGCAGGGCTTCCAGCAGGGACACCAGCAACTGGGCGTAGGTATCCTGCTCCCTGGCGAGGGTGCCCGCATCGTCGACCTTCAAGGCCAACTGCGGATGATGCAGCAAGGTGCGCAGGGCGTTGAGGGTGGTGGACTCCACGCTTACCGGCGTTCGTTGCGGAGCCTTGAAGTCGCCGCGGCCGCCTTTGTCCCACTTCTTCTTGCCATCCCACTTCTTGCCGTCCCAGGGCTTCTTGTCCTTGTTCCAGCTCTTGCGCGGTTGCGCCTCGCCATAGCCTGGCGCAGCGTCGAACGGCGCATGGGAGGGCTCGTTCTCGTAGTAGGCGCTGGCGGCGAAATAGTCGTCGCCGTCCAAGGTGCCGCTCGCTCCGTGATCCATGGACGACGGCGGCGGGCTGTGGTGCGCCAGTTGTCCGATGTTTTCGCCGGACAGGCCGGTGATTTCCGACAGACGTTGCCGCATCAGCAGGCGCAGGTTGTTCCCGGGAATCTTCTCCAGCAGCGGCGCGGCGAGGGTCGCCAGGTGGGCCTTGCCTTCCAGGGTGGCGGGGTCGGCCTCCAGCATCAGTTGCTGGAAGAAGTACTCCGCCAGCGGCTGGGCCTGCTGGGTGATGCGTGCGCGGAAGGCATCCTCGCCCTCGGCGCGTACCAGGCTGTCCGGGTCCTCGCCCTCGGGGAGGAACAGGAAGCGCACGCGCTTGCCGTCCTGCAGGTTCGGCAGCACCGACTCCAGGGCGCGCCAGGCCGCCTTGCGGCCGGCCTGGTCGCCGTCGAAACAGAACAGGATGCTCGGTACCAGGCGGAACAGGCGCTTGATGTGTTCCTCGCTGGTCGCCGTGCCGAGGGTCGCCACCGCGTTGTGGATGCCTTGCTGGGCCAGGGCGATGACATCCATGTAGCCCTCGACCACCATGATCTCGTCGAGGTCGCGATTCTTCTGCCGGGCCTCGTAGAGTCCGTAGAGTTCCTGGCCCTTGTGGAAGACCGGAGTCTCCGGGGAGTTCAGGTACTTCGGCTTGTCGTCGCCGAGCACCCGGCCGCCGAAGGCGATGATCCGCCCGCGGCTGTCGCGGATCGGGAACATCACGCGATCGCGGAAGCGGTCGTAGCGCTTGCCGGTGTCGCTGTTCTCCACCAGCAGGCCGGCGTCGAGCATGGCCTTGAGTTGCAGGTTGTCGCCACCCAGGTGCTTGAGCAGGTTGTCCCAGCCGGGCGGGGCGAAACCGAGGCCGAAGTCGCGGGCGATCTCGCCGGTCAGGCCGCGGCCCTTCAGGTAGTTCACCGCGGCTTTGCGCGCGGGGTGGCTTTTCAGCGCCTGCTTGTAGAACTCGGCGGCGGCGCTGAGCAGCGGGTAGAGCGGCGAGTCGGTCGGCTGGCGCGGCGTGTGCCCGCGTCCGCCGCGTTCCTCGCGCGGCACGTCCATGCCGGCGCGCTTGGCCAGTTCCTCGACCGCCTGGGGGAACTCCAGCTGGTCGTGGTCCATGACGAAGCCGAGCGCGTTGCCGCCGGCGCCGCAGCCGAAGCAGTAGTAGAACTGCTTGTCCGGGCTGACGGTGAACGAGGGAGTCTTTTCCTTGTGGAACGGGCAGCAGGCGCTGTAGTTCTTGCCGGTTTTCTTCAGTTGGATGCGTGAACTCACCACCTCGACGATGTCGGTGCGGTTCAGCAGGTCATCGATGAAGCTTTGCGGTATCAGGCCGGCCATGGTGTTCTCGAAAACGACGGCGCGTGGGCGCAGAGCGGCAGCATAGCAATTATCGCCGGGCCGATCAGGCCGGCGCGGTGTTTCAGGAGGAGAGGCGCGCCTTCAGGCGCTGGCTGACCTGTGCCATGTCGACGCGACCCTGGACCTGCGGTCGCAGCAGGTTCATCGCCTTGCCCATGTCCTGCGGACCCTGGGCGCCGCTGTCGACGATGCTGCGCTCGATCAGGGCGTCGATCTCATGGTCGTCCAGGGGCTTGGGCATGAAGTCCTGGAGCACGAGGATCTCGGCAGCCTCGACCTCGGCGAGGTCCTGGCGGCCGGCGTCGCTGAACTGGCGCTGGGCGTCGCGGCGCTGCTTGATCATCCGGTCGAGGATCAGCAGGGCTCGGGCGTCATCCACCTCGATGCGTTCGTCGACTTCGACGCGCTTGATGTCCGCGAGGGCCAGGCGCAACGTGGTCAGCCGCGGCTTGTCCTGGGCGCGCATGGCGACCTTGACGGCGTCGAGGAGGCGGGATTTGATTTCGCTCATGGCGGAAAGCCGAAAGCCCGGCCGGGGCCGGGCTGAGGCACGATCACTGACGCGTGGGCGTCGAGTGGATCAGTACAGGCGCTCGCGACGGCGCTGTTCGCGCTGTACTTTCTTCGCGTGGCGCTTCACTGCGGCAGCGGCCTTGCGCTTGCGCTCGGCAGTGGGCTTCTCGTAGAACTCGCGGCTGCGAACTTCAGCCAGTACACCTGCTTTTTCGCAGGAGCGCTTGAAACGACGCAGGGCTACGTCGAAGGGTTCGTTCTCTTTTACTTTGACGGCTGGCATCCAGGTCGTACCTTCACTGATTACCGGGGGTTGAACGTACTCCGGCAAGGTGGCGCGGATACGTCGGTTTTCAAGGGTTGCGGATATTAACGGTTCGGCCGGAGGAATGCAAAGCCTCCGATCGAAAAACACTGGTCTGGCGCAAAGCCGCCGATTATCATGCGCGGCTTCGTATTTGCCAAGCTCTAAGGCTCAAGCCCATGCGCGTGCTGGGACTGGAAACGTCCTGCGACGAAACCGGCGTCGCCCTTTACGACAGCGAACGCGGCCTGCTGGCCGACGCGCTGTTCAGTCAGATCGACCTCCATCGCGTCTACGGCGGCGTCGTGCCCGAGCTGGCCTCGCGCGACCACGTCAAGCGCATGCTGCCGCTGATCCGCCAGGTGCTCGACGAGTCCGGCTGCACGCCGGCGGATATCGACGCGATCGCCTATACCGCCGGCCCCGGCCTGGTCGGCGCCCTGCTGGTGGGGGCTTCCTGTGCCCAGGCGATGGCCTTCGCCTGGGGCGTGCCGGCGGTCGGCGTGCACCACATGGAAGGGCACCTGCTGGCGCCGATGCTGGAAGAGCAGCCACCGCAGTTCCCGTTCGTCGCCTTGCTGGTTTCCGGCGGTCACACCCAGTTGGTGCGGGTGGACGGCATCGGTCGCTACCAGTTGCTTGGCGAATCGGTGGACGATGCCGCCGGCGAAGCCTTCGACAAGACCGCCAAGCTGATCGGCCTGGGCTATCCCGGCGGTCCGGAAATCGCCCGCCTGGCGGAGCTCGGCACTCCTGGCCGCTTCGTGTTCCCGCGGCCGATGACCGATCGCCCCGGCCTGGACTTCAGCTTCAGCGGGCTCAAGACCTTTACCCTGAACACCTGGCAGCGTTGCGTCGAGGCCGGCGACGACAGCGAGCAGACCCGCTGCGACATCGCCCTGGCGTTCCAGACCGCGGTGGTCGAGACCCTGCTGATCAAGTGCCGTCGCGCCTTGAAGCAGACCGGCCTGAAGAACCTGGTGATCGCCGGCGGCGTCAGCGCCAACCAGGCGCTGCGCAGCGGCCTGGAAAAGATGCTCGGCGAAATGAAGGGGCAGGTGTTCTACGCCCGCCCGCGCTTCTGCACCGACAATGGCGCGATGATCGCCTACGCCGGCTGCCAGCGCCTGCTCGCCGGCCAGCATGACGGCCCGGCGATCAGCGTCCAGCCGCGCTGGCCGATGGAGTCGCTGCCGGCGGTCTGAGTGGCCGCCAGGTCGCAGTCAGGCAGGTGTCGATGACGCAGCTGGGCCAGACTGCATGAAGTTTTTTCCTTTTATGGATTAGAAATGCCGTTCGCGGCCGGCGAACAGATCGCGTAAGTTGGCGCGGTGCCGCCAGACGATCAGGCCGGTCAGCACGGTCATCGGCAGCAGCGCTCCGGGCTGCTGCCAGGCCAGCAACGGCAGGGTCAGCGGGGTGGCCACCAGCGAGGCGAGCGAGCTGGTGCGCGACAGCTTGAAGGTCAGCAGCCAGGCCGCCGCGGCCAGCAGTACGGCCGGCGGATAGAGGCCGAGGAGCATGCCCGCGGCGGTGGCGACACCCTTGCCGCCGCGGAAGTTGAAGTACAGCGGGTACAGGTGGCCGATCACGGCGGCGATGCCGACCCAGGCCTCCTCCATCACGCCGAGCCCCAGCCAGCGGGCGACCAGCACCGGCAGCAGGCCTTTGCCGACGTCGCCGAGCAGGGTCAGGATGGCGAGTTTCTTCCCGGCGACGCGCAGCATGTTGGTCGCGCCGGGGTTGCCGGAACCGCTGGCGCGCGGGTCCTGGGTGCCGAACCAGCGGCTGAGCAGGACGGCGAAGGAGAGGGAACCGAGCAGGTAGGCGAGGATCGCCAGTAGCCAGACCATGGATTCCACCGAGGACGAGGATGTCCTCGATTCTAACGGGGCGGCGCACGCTTGTCGTGGCATCCCTTGGAGCGGGTAGCGAAGTGGACAGAGTTTTTATCGAAGGCTTGGAGGTCGATACCGTCATCGGCGTGTACGACTGGGAGCGCGGCATCCGTCAGTGCCTGCGCCTGGACCTGACCCTGGGCTGGGACAACCGTCCGGCCGCCGCGGGCGACGATCTCGCCCTGGCGCTGGACTATGCCGCGTTGTCCGAGCGGGTGCAGGAGTTCGCCCGGGAATCGCATTTCCAGTTGGTGGAAACCTTCGCCGAGCGCCTCGCCGAGGTACTGATGGGCGAGCGCGGCATTCCCTGGCTGCGCATCCGCGTGACCAAGCCCGGCGCGGTGCCGGCGGCCCGTGGCGTTGGCGTGGAGATCGAACGCGGATGTCGCTGATCCCGGTCTACCTCGGCCTCGGCAGCAATGTCGAGCGTGAGCGCCATCTGCATGCCGGCCTCGATGCGCTGGCCGCTTTCCTTCATGACCTGCGTTGTTCGCCGGTATTCGAGAGCGAGCCGGTGGGTATCAAGAGCGGGCCGTTCTTCAACCTGGTGGTGTCTGCCCGCACCGATCTGCCGCTGGCCGAACTGAGCCTGCGACTCAAGCACATCGAGGCCGACAATGGCCGCTATGCGCCAGAGCGCAAGGGACTGCCGCTGGATATCGACGTGCTGTTCTACGGCGACCTGGTGGGCGATTTCGATGGCCTGGTGCTGCCGCGCGCCGAAGTGCTGAAGAACGCTTTCGTGCTCTGGCCCTTGTCCGAGCTGGCGCCGAACCTGGAGCATCCGGTCGCCCGCCAGCCGCTGGGCGATCTCTGGCGCGAGACGAGGATCCAGCAGAAGCTCTGGCCGGCGCCATTCGAATGGCGTGGCCAGGCGTTGACTCCCGAAGCGCTGCTTCAGGCCTTTCCGCGTTCTTCCTTGTAGGCCTTGAGTGCGGCGAGGCGCGCACGCTTCAGCGCCTCGCCCAGTTCCGCGCCCTTCAAGCCCTTTTCCACCAGCGGCTTCACGCTGACTGCCCGCGCTGCCTGCGCCGCGCCGAGCAGGTAGGCGGCCTGCGGATAGTCCCGCTGTTCCAGGCCGAGGCGGCCGCGTGCGTCCATCTCGCTGGCGGCGACGAACTCCTCGAAACGCTGCGGGCGGCGATACACGTCGAAGCTCTGCAACAGCTCCAGCAGTGTATTCGGGCGCAGCTCCAGCGCCCGATGGGCGTGGGTGTGGTACTCGCCCACCAGGCGCGCCAGTTCCTGGCACTCGCGCGGCACCCTGAAGCGCTGGTTCACCGCATCGATCAACGGCACGCCGCGAGCCTCGTGGGCGATATGGCGGGGCCAGTCCGCTTCGCTGGTGAGCCCCTTGCCCAGGTCGTGCAGGAGGCAGGCCCAGCGTACGCTGAGCGGCTGCCGGTGGCGGGCGCATTGCTGCAATACCGACAGGACATGGACGCCGGTATCGATTTCCGGATGGTGGGCCGCCGGCTGCGGTACGCCGAATAGCGCCTCGACTTCCGGGATCAGTTCGGCCAGGGCGCCGCAGTCGTGCAAGACCTGGATGAAGACCTCGGGGTTGGGTTCCATCAGGGCTCGGGAAATTTCCTTCCAACTGCGCTCCGGGGTCAGCGCCTGCAACTCGCCGGATTCCGCCAGTTGGCGCATCAGGGCGAGGGTTTCGGCGGCGACCCGGAAGCCCAGGCCGGCGTAGCGGGCGGCGAAGCGCGCTACGCGCAGGACCCGCAGGGGATCCTCGGCGAACGCCGGGGAAACGTGGCGCAGCAGGCGCGCCTCGAGGTCGGCCTGGCCGCCGTAGGGGTCTATTACCCGGCCCTGTTCGTCCTCGGCCATGGCGTTGATGGTCAGGTCACGGCGAGTCAGGTCTTCCTCCAGGGTCACCTCGGGGCTGGCATGGAAGGTGAAGCCGCCGTAGCCGCGCCCGCTCTTTCGCTCGGTGCGCGCCAGGGCGTATTCCTCGCCGCTCTGCGGATGAAGGAAGACCGGGAAGTCGGCGCCCACCGGGCGGTAGCCGCGGGCGAGCATCTCGTCGCTGCTGGCACCGACCACCACCCAGTCGATATCGGTGACCGGACGGCCGAGAAGGCGATCGCGCACGGCGCCGCCGACCTTGTAAATCTGCATGGGAATCCTCCGCGTGATAGGCGGAAGTCTACCCCAGGGTGTCCTAGCGGGCGCGTGGAAGCTGCCGGAGCAGGGCGCTGACCGCCAGTTCGAGCTGTTCCGGATTGGCCCTGGCGGGGCTGAGGCCGGTGCTTACCATACCTTCCCAGAGAACGCGCTCCTCCAGGTCGACCAGGCGCACGCGCAATGTCCCGGTTTCGTCGCGCAGACGGTGGATCGCCAGATAAGGCCCCATGCCGGAGGTGGGCGGAAGGTCGGGGCGGAATTCCAGCGGTGCGTCGCGCAGCGCCAGCCAGTAGTAGACGCGGAATTGCGGGGTGGCGCTCTCGTGGTAGCCGTGGGCCGCCAGTCCCTGGCGCAGCTCTGCGTTTATCAGCGGATAGCGGTTGCGGTAGGGAAGGGCGTCGACCGCCTGTTCCGGCGGCATCAACTGGAAACCTTGCAGGCCGGGCAGTCCGGCGCTGGCCGGATGGGTCACCCGGGCGCTGGGGATGTGGCTGGCGCAGGTGGCCAGGACGAGGCAGAGCAGGACGATGGCGAACAGGCGCATGGCGGCTCCCGTGGACGGCCGGCTTCTTGTTCTGCTGTGGGCGGCCCGACCGTGCCGGCATGCTGGCCGGCGGTCGGGGCGGACGTCAACCGATCAAATGGGCGGGATGATCAGGTCCAAACGCGGGTAGCCTTCCTCGCCCTCGCTGGCGCCCTTGGGCGGCATGTGGTGGGTCTGCACGAGCTGGTCGCCCTGTAGGGTCTCCAGGTGGATATCGAAGCCCCACAAGCGATGCAGGTGCTTGAGCACGTCGGCGGTGGAATCGCTCAGCGGCTGGCGGTCGAACTGCTGGTGGCGCAGGGTCAGCGAGCGGTCGCCGCGACGGTCGACGTTCCAGATCTGGATGTTCGGCTCGCGGTTGCCGAGGTTGTACTGCGCCGCCAGGGTCTCGCGGATGGTGCGGTAGCCGGCTTCGTCGTGGATCGCCGCGACCAGCAGGTCGTCCTTCTGGTCGTCGTCGAGAATGCTGAACAGCTTCAGGTCGCGAATCACCTTGGGCGAGAGGAACTGCAGGATGAAGCTTTCGTCCTTGAAGCTCTTCATGGCGAACTTCAGCGTGGCCAGCCAGTCGCTGCCGGCGATATCCGGGAACCAGCGGCGGTCCTCGTCGGTAGGTTCCTCGCAGATGCGGCGGATGTCGCGGTACATGGCGAAGCCCAGGGCGTAGGGGTTGATGCCGCTGTAATAGGGGCTGTCGAAGGACGGCTGGTAGACCACGCTGGTGTGGTATTGCAGGAACTCCATCATGAAGCCGTCGTTGACCAGGCCTTCGTCGTAGAGGTCGTTGAGCAGCGTGTAGTGCCAGAAGGTCGCCCAGCCTTCGTTCATCACCTGGGTCTGGCGTTGCGGGTAGAAATACTGGGCGATCTTGCGCACGATGCGGATCACCTCGCGCTGCCAGGGCTCCAGAAGCGGCGCGTTCTTCTCGATGAAGTAGAGGATGTTCTCCTGCGGCTCGCTCGGATAGCGCGCCATGGATTGTTCCTTGTCCTTGCCGCCGACGCGCGGGATGGTCCGCCAGAGGTCATTGACCTGGCGCTGGATCAGTTCCTCGCGCTCCTTCTGCCGCTGCCGCTCCTCTTCCGCGGAAATCGGGTAAGGACGCTTGTAGCGGTCGACACCGTAGTTCATCAGGGCGTGGCAGGAGTCGAGCAGGTCTTCCACCGCGTCGATCCCGTAGCGCTCCTCGCACTGCATGATGTACTGCTTGGCGAACACCAGGTAATCGATGATTGAACTGGCATCGGTCCAGGTGCGGAACAGGTAGTTGCCCTTGAAGAAACTGTTGTGCCCGTAGCAGGCGTGGGCGATCACCAGCGCCTGCATGCACTGGGTGTTTTCCTCCATCAGGTAGGCGATGCAGGGATCGGAGTTGATCACGATCTCGTAGGCCAGGCCCATCTGGCCACGCTTGTAGTTCTTTTCCGTACTGAGGAAGTGCTTGCCGTAGGACCAGTGGTTATAGCCGATCGGCATGCCCACCGAGGCGTAGGCGTCCATCATCTGCTCGGCGGTGATCACCTCGATCTGGTTCGGATAGGTATCCAGGGCATAGCGCTCGGCGATCCTGCTGATTTCCCGGTCGTACTGCTGGATCAGCTCGAAGGTCCATTCCGAGCCGGTGGCGATGGGCTGGCGCTTGCTCATGCGACGAGCCTCCTCTGGAACAGCTCGCGGAACACCGGGTAGATGTCCGATGCCGAGACGATCTGCTGCTGGGCGAAGCTGTCTTCGAAGGCTTCGCGCACGCGCTCGTACTCGAACCACAGGGCCTGGTGTTCGCGCGGGGTGATCTCGACGTAGGTGTAGTACTGGACGAACGGCATGATCTGCTTGAGGAGGATGTCCCGGCACACCGGCGAGTCGTCGTTCCAGTTGTCGCCGTCCGAGGCCTGGGCGGCGTAGATGTTCCACTCATGGGTCGGATAACGCTCGGCCATGATCTCCTGCATCATCTTCAGCGCGCTGGAGACGATGGTGCCGCCGGTCTCGCGGGAGTAGAAGAACTCCTCCTCGTCGACCTCGCGGGCGCTGGTGTGGTGGCGGATGAACACCACTTCGATCTTCTCGTAGTTCCGCTTGAGGAACAGGTAGAGCAGGATGAAGAAGCGCTTGGCGATGTCCTTGGTCGCCTGGGTCATCGAGCCGGAGACGTCCATCAGGCAGAACATCACCGCCTTGGAGGTGGGGTTGGGCTGCTTGACCAGCAGGTTGTACTTGAGATCGAAGGTATCGAGGAACGGCACCCGGTCGATGCGCGCGCGGAGCTTGGCGATTTCCAGCTCGAGTTCCTGGATATCGCCGAGGTTGTCCGGCTCTTCGCGCTTGATCCGCTCCAGTTCCTTCAGCGCCGCGCGCAGCTTGGCCCGGCTGCCGCCGGACAGCGCGATGCGCCGCGCATGGGCCGAGCGCAGGGTGCGGACGATGTTGATGCGCGACGGGTTGCCGTCGTTGCTGATGCCGGCGCGGACGGTCTTGAAGGTGTCGGTGCCGGTGATGTGGCGCTTGACCAGGTTGGGCAGCTCCAGGTCCTCGAACATGAAGTCGAGGAATTCCTCCTGGGTGATCTGGAAGACGAAGTCGTCCATGCCTTCGCCGCTGTTGCTGGCCTTGCCGCCGCCGCGGCCGCCGCCGCCGCCGGATGGGCGGGCGATGTGCTCGCCGGCGGTGAATTCCTTGTTGCCGGGGTGGACGACGGTCTGCCGCCCGCCGCGGCCATGGTGCAGCACCGGTTCGTCGATATCGCGCCCGGGAATGCTGATCTGCTCGCCGTGCTCCATGTCGGTAATGGAACGCCGGCTGACGGCCTCCTCGACGGCCTTCTTGATGTGTTCACGGTAGCGCCTCAGGAAGCGCTGGCGGTTCACCGTGCTCTTGTTCTTGCCGTTCAGACGCCGGTCGATGACGTAGCTCATGAATGCTCCTCAGGGCCTGTGGCGCCCCGCCGGAGCGGAGGCGCCGAGGTCCGAATGCGACGGCGACCGGTACGGTCGCAGCGACCGTACCGATGGCAGACTACTGCGACTTGCGAACCCGCAGGTACCATTCCGACAGCAGGCGGACCTGCTTCTCGGTGTAGCCGCGCTCGACCATGCGTTTGACGAAGTCGTTGTGCTTCTGCTGGTCCTCCTTGCTGGCCTTGGCGTTGAAGCTGATGACCGGAAGCAGGTCCTCGGTGTTGGAGAACATCTTCTTCTCGATCACTACGCGCAGCTTCTCGTAGGACAGCCAGCTCGGGTTCTTGCCGTTGTTGCCGGCGCGGGCGCGCAGCACGAAGTTGACGATCTCGTTGCGGAAGTCCTTCGGGTTGCTGATGCCGGCGGGTTTCTCGATCTTCTCCAGTTCCTCGTTGAGGGCGGCGCGGTTGAGGATCTCGCCGGTTTCCGGGTCGCGGTATTCCTGGTCCTGGATCCAGAAGTCGGCGTACAGCACATAGCGGTCGAAGATGTTCTGACCGTATTCGCTGTAGGACTCCAGGTAGGCGGTCTGGATTTCCTTGCCGATGAACTCGACGTAGCGCGGCGCCAGGTATTCCTTGATGAAGCGCAGGTAGCGCTCGCGGGTTTCCGGCTGGAACTGTTCCTGCTCGATCTGCTGTTCGAGGACGTAGAGCAGGTGCACCGGGTTGGCCGCTACCTCGTGCGGGTCGAAGTTGAATACCTTGGAGAGGATCTTGAAGGCGAAGCGGGTGGAAAGCCCGGCCATGCCTTCGTCGACCCCGGCCGAGTCGCGGTATTCCTGGATCGACTTGGCCTTGGGATCGGTATCTTTCAGGTTTTCGCCGTCATATACCCGCATCTTCGAGTAGATATTCGAGTTTTCCGGCTCTTTCAGCCTCGACAGCACGGAGAACTGCGAGAGCATCTTCAGGGTGTCCGGCGCGCAGTGGGCATGCGCCAGCGAGCTGTTGACCAGCAACTTGTCGTAGATCTTGATCTCGTCCGCCACGCGCAGGCAGTACGGCACCTTGACGATGTAGATGCGGTCGATGAAGGCCTCGTTGTTCTTGTTGTTGCGGAAACTGTGCCATTCCGATTCGTTGGAGTGAGCCAGGATGATGCCGCTGTAGGGCAGGGCGCCGAGGCCTTCGGTGCTGTTGTAGTTGCCTTCCTGGGTCGCGGTCAGCAGCGGGTGCAGGACCTTGATCGGGGCCTTGAACATCTCGACGAATTCCATCAGGCCCTGGTTGGCCCGGCAGAGGGCGCCCGAATAGCTGTAGGCGTCCGCGTCGTTCTGCGGGTATTCCTCCAGCTTGCGGATGTCGACCTTGCCGACCAGCGCGGATATGTCCTGGTTGTTCTCGTCGCCGGGTTCGGTCTTGGCGATGGCGATCTGGTTGAGGATCGAGGGGTACAGCTTGACCACGCGGAACTGGCTGATGTCGCCGCCGAACTCGTTGAGGCGCTTGGTTGCCCAGGGCGACATGATCGAGCGCAGGTAGCGCCTCGGGATGCCGTAGTCCTCCTCGAGGATGGCGCCGTCTTCGTCGGGGTTGAACAAGCCCAGCGGCGACTCGAAGACCGGTGAGCCCTTGATCGCGTAGAAGGGCACCTTCTCCATCAGTTGCTTGAGTTTTTCCGCCAGGGAGGATTTACCGCCGCCGACCGGGCCGAGCAGGTAAAGGATCTGCTTCTTCTCCTCCAGGCCCTGGGCCGCGTGGCGGAAGAACGCGACGATCTGGTCGATGCATTCCTCCATGCCGTGGAAGTCGGCGAACGCCGGGTAGCGGCGAATCACCTTGTTGGAGAAGATCCGCGACAGCCTGGAGTCCACCGAGGTGTCCAGCAATTCCGGCTCGCCGATCGCCATCAGCAGGCGCTCGGCGGCAGAGGCATAGGCTGTCTTGTCTTGCTTGCAGAGGTCGAGATATTCCTGGAGGGAATATTCCTCTTGGCGGGTCGCTTCGAAGCGTTCCTGGAAGTGACTGAAAATGCTCATGACGTCTCCTCGCTCGATGCAGTGAGCCGGCGCGGGATCGGTCGTGCGGGTGCGGGGGGGCCGCCAGCCAGGCCGGCGAGAATCCCCCAGACTCCGTCGCTGCACGGTGCTTCCCTTTCCGCCAGCGCTCCTAACGGTCACAGCCGATGGCCCGGAAGCCGGTGTGCCGGCTCTCCCCTGTTTTGGATGGCCTGAGGAAAAGAATAGTTCGTTCTGGACGGAGTAAAGGAAGAAAGGCGAGAGAAGTTACAGTTTTTTTGGCGGGGTAGCGGCGCGGCCTACTCCGCTTCGCCGCTGCTGGTATCCGCGGGATAGACGCTGCGCCATAGCTCGAAGCCGCCGTCGAGGCTGTAGACGTCGCTGAAGCCCTGCTGGATGAAATAGGCGGCGGCGCTCTGGCTGGAGTTACCGTGGTAGCAGACCACCACCAGCGGAGCGTCGAGGTCGGCGGCGGCGATGAAGTCCGCCACCGAGTGGTTGTCGATGTGCCGCGAGCCGCTGATGTGGCCGACAGCGAAGCTCTGCGGGTCGCGGATGTCGACCACCTGGGCGCCGTTTTCGCGGAGCTGGCGGGCCTGTTCGGGGGCGATGCGCTGGAAGGTGTCGCTCATGTCGGGGTACCTGTGTACAGGGCGTCCACCGGACGCCGGGGATTCATGCGGGCGTGGCGGCGGGTCTGGCCGGCGCGCGCTGTTCGGCGCAATCGCAGCTCAGGCGTTCGCCGCTGTCGACGTTCAGCAGGGTCATCCGCGCGCCCCAGACGCAGCCGGTGTCCAGGGCGAACAGGCCGGGCTCGTCGCAGTGGCCTTCGAGGGCCGCCCAGTGGCCGAAGATGATCTTCTCGCCGCGGGTCTTGCGCGAAGGGAAGCTGAACCAGGGGGCGTAGCCGGGCGGCGCGGTGTCGAGGCCTTCCTTGCTCTTCAGGTCGAGCTTGCCATCTTCGGTGCAGAAACGCATGCGGGTGAAGTAGTTGGTGATCACCCTCAGGCGGTCGATGCCATGCAGCTTCTTGTCCCACTTGGCCGGTTCGTTGCCGTACATGCCGTCGAGGAACAGCGGCAGGCGCTGGTCGTCGCGCAATGCTTGCTCCACCTCGGCTGCGCGCAGGCGGGCTTTTTCCAGGCTCCACTGCGGGGGGATGCCGGCATGCACCAGGGCGACCTTGCGTTGTTCGTCGTAGTGCAGCAGCGGCAGGCGACGCAGCCAGTCGAGCAGTGGCTCGCGGTCCGGCGCCTCGAGGATTTCCCGCAGCGTGTCGGACTTCTTCAGGCGCTCGGACTTGTGCGCCACCGCCAGCAGGTGCAGGTCGTGGTTGCCCAGGACGCTGACCACCGACTCGCGCATGGCATAGAGGAAGCGCAGCGTCTCCAGGGACTGCGGGCCGCGGTTGACCAGGTCGCCGACCAGCCACAGGCGGTCCTTGGCCGGGTCGAAGGCGACGCGCTCCAGCAGGCATTTCAGGGGATCCAGGCAACCCTGCAGGTCGCCTACCGCGTAGACCGCCATCAGTGCAGCGCTCCCGGTACGGCCAGGCGAAACACCGGGATCGCGGCGTCGAAGGCGATTCCGTCGCTGCCGAGCATCTGGTAGCTGCCGCGCATGCTGCCGACCCGGGTCGCCAGCACCGTGCCGCTGGTGTAGGTGTGTTGCGCGCCGGGGGCGATCAGCGGTTGCTCGCCGACCACGCCGGCGCCGCGAACTTCCTGGGTACGGCCGTCGCCGTCGGTGATGATCCAGTGGCGCGACAGCAGTTGGGCCGGAACCTCGCCCTGGTTCTCGATGGTCACCGTGTAGGCGAAGGCGAAACGGTTCTGCTCCGGGGCGGACTGTTCCGGAAGGTAGCGGGTGTCGACCCTGACGTTGACCTGGTGCTGGGTATCGCTCATACGGCTTGCCTGATTCCTGACGAGTGTCTCACCAGACTAACGATTGCCTGGCAGCTCGGCCAGCCGGTTGGCCAGGCGGACGAATGCGGTCAGGTCGAGTTGTTCGGGACGGAGGGTCGGATCGACCTCTGCGGCCTCGATGTCCTCGACGCTCAGGAGAGGCTTGAGGGTATTGCGCAGGGTCTTGCGGCGCTGGTTGAAGGCCTCGCGGACCACCCGCTCGAGCAGTTTCGGATCGCGTGCCGGATGGGGCGGCTCGGCGAAGGGGGTGAGACGGACGATGGCCGAGTCGACCTTGGGCGGCGGGTTGAACGCGCCGGGGCCGACGTTGAACAGGTGCTCCACCCGACAGTGATACTGGACCATGATCGAGAGCCGGCCCCAGTCTCCGCCGCCCGGCGTGGCCGCCAGGCGCTCCACCACTTCCTTCTGCAGCATGAAGTGCATGTCCTCGATCACCGGCGCGTGCTCCAGCAGATGGAAGATCAGTGGCGTGGAGATGTTGTAGGGCAGGTTGCCAACCACTCGCAGCTTCTCGCCGCTCTCCACCAGCGAGGCGAAATCGAACTTGAGGGCGTCGCCCTGGTGCAGGCTGAAGCGCGACTCGAGGCCGAATTTCAGCTTCAACAGGGGGATCAGGTCCTGGTCGAGCTCGATCACGTCCAGGCGTGCGCCGCTGCCCAGCAGTCCCTCGGTCAGGGCACCCTGGCCCGGGCCGATCTCCAGCAGGCGCTGACCCTCGCGGGCATGGATGGCACGGAGGATGCGGTGAATCACCCCGGCATCGTGCAGGAAGTTCTGGCCGAAGCGCTTGCGCGCGCGGTGTTGGTAAAGCTCGGACATTGGAAACGGTTCCAGGCTGCGGGCCCCAGGCCAAGGCGGGAGGCGCGGATGCGAAAGGGGGCCATTTTAACAGCGAAGCGTCGGGCCGGCAGGGCTAAACGATGGCCGACCGCCGTCAGCAGCGGCTGGCCGCCATCTGGTAGGCGGTTTCCAGGGCGACCTGCAGGCTGCCGCTATCGATGCGGCCGCTGCCGGCCAGGTCGAGCGCGGTACCGTGGTCGACAGAGGTGCGGATGATCGGCAGGCCGAGGGTCACGTTCACGGCGGCACCGAAGCCCTTGTACTTGAGCACGGGGAGACCCTGGTCGTGGTACATCGCCAGCACCGCGTCGCAATGCTCCAGGTGCTTGGGAGTGAACAGGGTGTCGGCCGGCAGCGGGCCGACCAGGTCGAGGCCTTCGCCACGCAGGCGCTCGAGGCAGGGTTCGATCACCTCGATCTCTTCCCGGCCCAGGTGACCGCCTTCGCCGGCGTGCGGGTTGAGTCCGCAGACCAGGATGCGCGGATGGGCGATGCCGAACTTGTCGCGCAGGTCGGCGTGGAGGATGCGCGCGACCCGGGATAGGCGCTCGTCGCTAATGGCGTCGGCGACCTCGCGCAGCGGCAGGTGGGTGGTCGCCAGGGCCACGCGCAGGCCACGAGTGGCCAGCATCATCACCACCTGGGCGGTGTGGGTGAGGTCGGCGAGGAATTCGGTATGGCCGGAAAAGGGGATGCCGGCTTCGTTGATCACGCCCTTGTGCACCGGTGCGGTGATCATCCCGGCGAAGTGCCCGTCGAGGCAGCCCTGAGCGGCGCGGGTCAGGGTTTCCAGGACGTAGGCGGCGTTGGCGCGGTCCAATTGCCCGGGGCGGACCGGGGCGGCCAGGGGCGTATCCCATATGTACAGTTGGCCGGCCTTGGCCGGTCGCTCTGGCCAGGCGGCCGGGGAAACGTCCTTAAGGTCGATCGCCAGGCCCAGTTGGCCGGCGCGCTCTTGCAGGAGCGTGCGGCTGGCGATGGCGATCAGGGGGTGGGGCTGGGCGGAGCGGGCGAGCAGCAGGCACAGATCGGGTCCGATACCTGCCGGCTCGCCTGGAGTGAGCGCGAAGCGCAGGCTCACTGCTTGATTTCCACGTAGGCCTCGTCGCGGATCTGCCGCAGCCAGGCTTGCAGTTCCTCGTCGTACTTGCGGTTGCGCAGTACGCTTACTGCCTGCTGCTCGCGGAACTTCTCGCTGCTGTCGGTGGCGCGACGGCCGAGGACCTGCAGGATGTGCCAGCCGAACTGCGAGCGGAACGGCTTGGACAGCTCGCCCTGCGGGGTATCGTTCATCACCTGGCGGAACTCGGGCACCAGGGCTTCTGGGTCGATCCAGTTCAGGTCGCCGCCGTTGAGGGCGGAACCCGGATCTTCGGAGAAGCTCTTCGCCAGTTCGCCGAAGTCTTCCCCGGACTGGATGCGCTCGTACAGCTTCTGCGCCAGCTTCTCGGTCTCCGCTTCGCTGCGGATTTCGCTGGGCTTGAGCAGGATATGGCGGACATGCACTTCGTCACGGACCATCTTGCTGCCGCCGCGCTTCTCTTCCAGCTTGAGGATGATGAAGCCGCCGGGGGTGCGGACAGGCTCGGTGACGTCGCCGACGGCCAGGGAGCCGATCATGCTGTCGAACGGCTGCGGCAGCTGGGCGGCCTTGCGCCAGCCGATCTCGCCGCCTTCCAGGGCGTTGTCGCCGGCCGAGCGGGAAATCGCCAGTTGGCCGAAGTCGGCGCCCTGCTTGAGCTGCTGGTAGAGCTCCTGGGCCTGCCTTGCGGCGGCCTGGATCACGTCCGAGGACGCGGCTTCCGGCACCGGGATCAGGATATTGGCCAGGCGGTACTCTTCGGAAAGCTGGATCTTGCCCATGTCCGAGGCAAGGAAGTTCTTCACCTCCTGCTCGCTGACCTGGATGCGCTCGGCGACCCGGCGCTGGCGCACACGGCTGATCACCATCTCGCGACGGACCTGCTCGCGTGCGTCGGCGTAGGACAGGCCGTCGCGGGTGAGGGCGGCCTGGAACTGCTCCAGGCTCATGCCGTTGCGCTGGGCGATGGTGCCCATCGCCTGGTTCAGCTCCTCGTCGGAGATACGGATGCCGGAGCGGTCGCCGATCTGCTGCTGGATGTTCTCGATGATCAGGCGTTCCAGCACCTGCTGGGTCAGCACGTGCTCGGGCGGCAGCGGCGCACCGCGCTTGAGCAGCGTCTGGTGCACTTCACGCAGGCGCTGGTCGAGCTGGCTCTGCATGATCACATCGTTGTCGACGATGGCGACGACCCGGTCCAGTGGTACCACTTCGGCATGCGCGAAGGAGCAAAGGAGTGCTGCGCCCAATGCAAGGGGGCGCAGCCGGTTACATAGCTTGATCTTCACGTTGACGATAACCTTGGATGCCTTTGTCGAGGAACATTTCAGCCTTGTTGCCCACGATGCCGCCGAGCCCCTTCAGGACGATCTGCAGGAAGATACCGCGGTCGGCCTTCTCGGTCTGGACGAGGAACGCGTCGTCGTCCACGTCCAGCCAGTAACGGTTTATCAGGCGCAGTTTCCAGCAGCAGCTGTCGTATTCGAAGCCGCCGAAGGCCTCGAGGGTGCGGTTCTTGTTGTAGTCGTACTGCCAGCGGGCGAGTACCGACCACTGCGGCACCAGCGGCCAGATGACCGAGAAATCATGCTGCTTGATTATGTCGTCTTCGCGGCCGTATTCGAATCGACCTGTCGAGGTGTTGAAGCGGCGGGCATCCGCGCGATATCGGTAGCCAGCATTGACGACCTTGTTGGGATTCACCTCGGGCTGATAATGGAAGATGGCGCT
This sequence comes from Pseudomonas sp. TZ252, assembly GCF_056110345.1. Lineage (NCBI taxonomy): Bacteria > Pseudomonadati > Pseudomonadota > Gammaproteobacteria > Pseudomonadales > Pseudomonadaceae > Pseudomonas > Pseudomonas sp. TZ252. The sequence goes on from NZ_CM148566.1 coordinate 3,140,561, forward strand.
GCCGGACTCGGTCTTGCTGGTATTCGGGTTCCAGTTGAAGTCCGAAGTAACATTCCAGTCACGATTAAAGCGATACAGGCCGGCCAAGGCATACGGAGAACGCCAGCTGTCATAGTCGGGGTCCTTGAGGCCGGGATTGAGCTGCAGGTCCTTCTCGGTCAAACCTGGCAGTTGCACGCGACGATCACGGAAATAATAAATCTGTCCCGCACTCACTACGGCCCGTTCAAAGCCATTAGGCTCAATGAAACGAGAAGTTACGCCCAAGGAAAGCTGGTTGGCGTCGCCTATCCGGTCACGTCCAGAGAAACGATTTTCGCGCCACAGTGAGTCATAGCTGAAGGATGGCTCGCTGGTGTCGAAGACCGGAATCTTCTCCTGGTCTTTATAAGGTACGTACAGGTACATCGCTCGAGGTTCCAAGGTCTGGCGGAACTGTGTACCTGCAAAGCTAGTGTCTCTATCGAAATACAGGCCGCTATCCACCTTGACTAATGGGAGGGTGCGGTCTTGGCTGCTGTCGAAGGTTTCCTTATAGGTGCCTAGGGTTCTCTTCCCCTCGCTATCCAAGTCCAAGTCATACTTGGTGTACAGGAGCTTCAACGTTGGGGTCAGATAACCCCAGCTGCGGTTCATGGGGAGGCTCATGCCTGGTTCGAGATGCGCCCGATCTCCATTGGCACGAGCTAACCCTTGCAAGTAAGCGTCCGGACGTTTGCCCTGAATGCTGCCATCGTCATTGAGATAGGTGTTTTCGTCCAAGTCACGGTCGAAGCGTACAAATTCAGTACTGTAATTGAACTTCAATCCGCCCGGCTCATATGGCAAGAAACCATCGAAGGTTACCTGGGGAAGTCTGTTGTAGGGCGTGACATCGGTAGTGGTCGCCAACTGGTACTTCTGCAGGTTCAATCGACCAGTGAATGTGTCGCCGCGATAGGTTAGGCTGCCTTTCTGGTTGACATAGGTAGTGCTGCCTACCTGCAAGTCGGAACTCAGATCCTGGAAATAGTAAGGGTCGCTAATCCGCGTGTAGTCGACCTCGGCCAGCCAGCGCGAATCGAGGCCGGTGGTGTTCTTGAGGCCGTACAGCCAGCGGTCCTTGCTGTAGTCCGGGAAGTTCTCGCGGTGGTCGTCCTTGTCGTTCAGGTAGGCGGCCGTCACCATCCCTTCGCTGCTGTGGGTCAGGTAGCGGAACTCGCCTTCCAGCATCATGCCGCGCTTGGCCATGTAGCGCGGGTACAACGTGGCGTCGTAGTTCGGCGCCAGGTTGAAGTAGTACGGGGTGACCAGGGTGAAGCCGGTGTCGCTGGTGCTGCTGAAGCTCGGCGGCAGGAAGCCGGACTGGCGGCGGTCGTCGATCGGGAAATAGATGTACGGGGTGTAGAACACCGGGAAATCTTTGACCCGCAGGGTCGCGTTGGTCGCGGTGCCGAAGCCGGTGGCCGGGTTCAGCTTGACGTTGTTGCCCTTCAGGGTCCAGGCGTTGCTGCTCGGTTCGCAGCGGGTGTAGGTGCCATCCTTGAGCATGATGATGGCGTTCTCGCTGCGCTTGGCGTAGAGCGCGCTGCCGCGGGCATGGGCCTTGTGGATCACGTACTCGGCGTTGTCGACCTGGGCCTCGCCGTTGTCCAGCTGGACCTGGGCGTGGTCGCCGACCACCAGCATGCCCTTGTCGCGCAGCTTGACGTTGCCGACCAGTTCGCCGCGGTTTTCCAGCTGGTGCAGGTTGGCCTCGTCGCCTTCCACCTGCATGCTGCCCTGGCGCAGGACCACGTCACCGGCGAGGGTGGCGATCTGTTTTTCCTGCTCGTAGCGCGAAGCCTTGGCGGATACGTAGGTCGGGCTCTCGTCGCTGGGCGCGCCGTCATCCATGCCCGGACGCACCGGCTCGATGTAGGAGCCGCCGCAATAGGGGCCGATTTCCGCCAACTGGGCGGCGGTCAGTTTTTCCCGAGGAATCCAGTCGAGGTGCGAGTAGTCCGCACTGCGGGATTTCAGCGCGCGACCGCCGGACTCGGTGACCAGGCGCTGGGTCGGCTCTGCCTCGACGGTTTCGCCTCCGCTGCCGGACACGCTGCTGCCCGCCGCGGCGGTGCTGACCGAGGTCGCGGTATGCGCCGGGCGCGGTGGCAGGTTGGCATTGGCGTTCTGCAGCGGGGAGCAATCCCAGCCGCCGGTGGCCGATACCTTGCAGTCGAACTGATCGGCGGCCTGTACAGTCAATGCTGCGACCGGCTGCAGAGCCAGCAGGCTGCCGGTGACCAGCAGGGGAAACTTTCTTCGAAACACGAGGGATTTCACTGCCATCTTGTTAATCCGGGCTTCCTGCGCGCCATCGGCCCGGTGGGCCGCACGCCTCTCGATGGGCTGAAAAAGATGCTGGATAATAAAGCATGACCTGCGCAACGGCTAGGGCCGTGGAGAACCCCGTAAATGTCTGATGATGCCCGTTTCCAGCAGCTGAATCGCTGGTTGGACTCTTGTTTGCCCGAGTTGTTCGTTGCCGAAGGTTGGGGGGAAGTGCCCCCCGCCGAACTGATCCCGGCCAGTAGCGACGCCAGCTTCCGTCGTTATTTCCGCTGGCAGGGAGGGGACCGCAGCCTGGTGGTGATGGACGCGCCGCCGCCCCAGGAAGACTGCCGACCGTTCGTCAAGGTCGCCGGACTGCTCGCCGGAGCCGGCGTGCATGTGCCGAGGATTCTCGCCCAGGATCTGGAGAACGGTTTCCTGCTGCTCAGTGACCTGGGCCGGCAGACCTACCTCGACGTGCTTCATCCCGGGAATGCCGACGAGCTGTTCGAACCGGCCCTGGATGCGCTGATCGCCTTCCAGAAGGTCGATGTCGCCGGTGTCCTGCCTGCCTACGACGAAGCGGTGCTGCGCCGCGAGCTGCAGCTGTTCCCCGACTGGTACCTGGCCCGCCACCTCGGCGTGGAGCTGGAGGGCGAGACGCTGGCCCGCTGGCAGCGGATCTGCGACCTGCTGGTACGCAGCGCGCTGGAGCAACCGCGGGTGTTCGTCCATCGCGACTATATGCCGCGCAATCTGATGCTCAGCGAGCCCAACCCGGGCGTCCTCGACTTCCAGGACGCCCTGCACGGCCCGGTCACCTACGATGTCACCTGCCTGTACAAGGACGCCTTCGTCAGTTGGCCGGAGCCGCGCGTGCATGCCGCGCTGAACCGTTACTGGAAGAAGGCGACCTGGGCCGGCATCCCGCTGCCGCCAAGCTTCGAGGACTTCCTCCGTGCCAGCGACCTGATGGGCGTGCAGCGCCACCTGAAGGTGATTGGCATCTTCGCCCGTATCTGTCACCGCGACGGCAAGCCGCGCTACCTGGGTGACGTGCCGCGCTTCTTCCGTTATCTGGAAACCGCCGTGGCGCGCCGTCCCGAGCTGGCCGAACTGGGCGAGCTGCTGGCCTCGCTGCCGCAGGGAGCCGAGGCATGAAGGCGATGATCCTCGCCGCCGGGCGTGGCGAGCGCATGCGGCCGACCACCCTGCACACGCCCAAGCCGCTGATCGAGGCCGCCGGCGTGCCATTGATCGAGCGTCAGTTGCTGGCGCTGCGCCAGGCCGGAGTCGACGACTGGGTGATCAACCATGCCTGGCTTGGCGAGCAGATCGAGGCCTATCTCGGCGACGGTTCGCGCCTGGGCGGGCGGATCGCCTATTCCCCCGAGGGAGAACCGCTGGAAACCGGCGGCGGAATCTTCCGCGCCCTGCCGTTGCTCGGCGAGCAGCCGTTCCTGTTGCTCAACGGCGATGTCTGGAGCGACTTCGACTACTCTCGGCTGCATCTTGCCGACGGCGACCTGGCGCATCTGGTGCTGGTCGACAACCCGGCGCACCATCCCGCCGGCGATTTCCACCTGGATGCCGGCGGACGGGTGGGCGAGACCCGCGAAGCGGGCGGCAACCTGACCTACAGCGGGATCGCCGTACTGCATCCCGCGCTGTTCGAGGGCTGCCATCCGGGCGCCTTCAAGCTGGCGCCGCTATTGCGCAAGGCCATCGCCGCGGGGCGGGTCAGCGGCGAACACCATCGTGGGCAGTGGGTCGACGTCGGTACCCACGAGCGCCTGGCGGAAGTCGAGCGATTGCTGGCGGAGCACGCCTGAGATGCTCTGGCCCGCTACGCTGATCGGAGCCGGAGCCGGCTGGGCCCTGGCCAGCATCCCCGGCGCCCTGCTCGGCGGCCTGCTGGGGCAACTGCTGGACCGCAGGTTGCGCCTGGAGTCCTGGCGCGGCCTGCTGGCGCGCTTGCGCGGGCGGGCGGTGAACGATGAGGACGACCTGCTGTTCCAGTTGCTCGGCTATCTGGCCAAGAGCGGCGGGCGGGTGGAGGAGATGCATATCCGCCAGGCGCGCGAGGAGATGGCGTTGCGCAAGCTCGATAGGCGAGCCCAGCGGCGTGCCATCGCGTCCTTCGGCAAGGGCAAGGCCGGCATCGCCCATCTGCAGGCGGAGGTCGCGCGTCTGAAGGGCGAACGTGCGGAGGCAGTATTGCTCGCCTGCTGGCGGATGGCCTGGGCTGGCGGCGTGCTCAGCCAGTCGGCGCGACAACTGGTGTTGCAATGGGGGCGCTGGCTGGGTTGGTCGGCGGAGCGAACGGAACGCTTGTCGGCGCGGGTCATGCCGAAGCGGACGCGAGCTGTCGCCCGGGATAGCTACCGTGAGGCCCTGCTGCTGCTCGGCGTGGAGGCCGGAAGCGAGCCGGCGCTGATCAAACGCGCCTATCGCAAGCTGATCAGCCAGCACCATCCGGACAAACTGGCGGGAGCCGGCGCCAGCGTCGAGCGCGTGCGTGCGGCTACCGAGAAAACCCGTGAATTGCAGGCGGCCTACGCCCTGGTCCGAGAGCGTGAGGGGTTCCGCTGATCACTCCGCAGGTTTCTGCGCATCGGCCTGCAGGTGAAGACTGAGCCAGCCGCGGATTCGTCGGTACAGTTGCTCCTGCTCCGCCTTGGGGTCGGCCGGTAGCGCCTGCATCGCGATTTGTACGTAGGCTGGGTGTTTCTGCCGCTTGCCGGCCTGCATGCGCAGCCTGGCCGCCTCGCGGTCGGCGCGGGCGTCGCGGTAATAGAAGTCGCCGGTCGCCAGTTTCAGCTTCGGCACCATATCTTCCAGCGCCGGGCGAAAATCGCGCGGTACCTCCGCGGCAACCAGCAGCAGGTTGTGGATTTCCGCAGGCTCCTTCTCCGCCAGGTAGCGTGCCGCCCAATAGGCGCCCGTGCCATGACCGAGCAGGACGACGCTTTTCGGTTCGTGCTGCAGGGCCAGGTCGATGCTCGCCTGCAGGCGCGCCATGACCCGTTCGGCGTGCGCCTTGCGCTGCTCGACCGGATCGATGGCTGGGGGAGGGGCCTGGTCCTCGCTCTGCGCCGGTTCGCCGCTGCCGGCTTCGGCGGTGCTTTCCGGCGCCGGCGCGTTGCCGCTTTCGCCTTTCACGTCAGGCTTGCTTGCGCTGTCCGCGGCGCTGGCGTCCTTGTCGGCGCTGGCGCTGGCGGCGGATTCCGCAGGGCGGGTAACCGGCGCGGTGCTCTGCGGGTCGGGCAGGGCCAGGCTCAGGGTCTGCCAGCCGGCATCCGGCAGTTTGCGCCTTAGCGGGCCGATGGCTTGCGGCCAGTCCGGACTTTCGCCATCACCGGGAACCAGGATCACCACACCTTCGGCCTCGGCGGTGTTGGCCGGCAACCAGAGGGTGAGGAAGCTTTCGTCGCCGGCCTTGAGGATCTGCTGGCCGTCCTCCGGCAACTGGCGCTCCAGCCCCTTGGCCTCGTCCTGGCTGCGCTCGCTGACCGCCGGGCGTTCCACGGGGGCCGGCGGCTGGTCCTTGGCGGCCTCCTCTTCGGCTTGAACGAAAGCCGGCGGCAGGAAAGCGGCGGCCAATAGCAGCGGCAGCAGGGCGGAGGGCTTCGGCAGTAGAGAGAAGGCCGGCATTGGAAATTCCCGATAGACAATCCAGAAGGCAGCCTAAACCCAGAGCACTTCTTTGTCAGGCCGAGCCTTCGCATGGTTCGCCGGTCGCGCTCGCGGTAAGGTATGCCCGCTTTTCCTTCCGTTGCGGTGTATTCCGTGGAGTGTCGCCGGCATGTTGCGTCGTTGCTGTCTGCTCTTCTTCTGTCTGCTGTTGAGCCTGCCCGTGCGAGCGGAGGAGTCGGTCGCCTTGCCGCTGACGGCGGAGCTACGGACCTGGCTGGCGGAGCATCGGGAATTGCGCGTCGGGGTGGTCACCGAAGCGCCCTATGCCCAGTACGACCGCCGCCTGCAACAGTATTCCGGGGCCAACGTGGAGTTGATGGGCTGGCTGGCCACGGCAATGCAGGTGACCTTGCGGTGGCAGGGCTATCCCGACCAGGCGGCGCTCGACGATGCCCTGCGCGCTGGGCGCGTGGATATCGCTCCCGGCCTCAGCCAGACCCCAGCCGGGCTGCGCTTGTGGCTGTTCTCCGATCCCTACCTGCGGGTTTCCCGGCTGGTGGTGGGGAAGCGCGATGGCAGCGGCAGCGTCGAATTGGAGCAACTGGAGCGCGATACCCGGGTTGCCGTGCGGGCCGGCAGTTCGGTAGCCGACTACCTCAGCAGCACCTATAGCGGCCTGCAATGGGTGTCGGCCGATTCCGAACGCGAGGTGCTGCGCGCCGTGCTCGCCGGACAGGCACGCTACGCGGTGATCGACGAAGCGCAACTCAGCCGCCTGACCCGCGAGCCGGAGTTCGCCGAGCTAGCGGTGGTTGGCGACATCGGCTATCCGCAACTGCTACGGGTGGCGACCCGCCGTGATTGGCCGGAACTGGCGATGGTGGTCGACCAGGCGTTGCGTTCGCTGCCGCGCAAGTCCCTGGACCAGTTGCACGAGCGCTGGTTGCAACCCAAGTATCCGCGCCTCGGCGAGTCGCCGGGGTTCTGGCAGAACCTGTCGATTCTCCTCGGCCTGCTGCTGGCCGGCGCGCTGGCGGCGGTGTTCCTCCAGCGGCGCCAGCAGCAGGCGCTGGAAGCCCGGCTGTACGGCGCCCGCCGCGACCTGGAGCTGCGCCAGGCGGCCGAGGAGGCGCTGCGCCTGACCCAGTTCTCCATCGACAACAGCACCCTGGGCATCCTCTGGGTCAACTGGGACAGCCGCGTACGCTACGCCAACCGCGCCGCCGAACAGATGCTCGGCCATGCCGACGGTCAACTCGTGGATCGTCCGCTGGCCGACTTCGAGCCCGGCCTGGACATGGACCGCTGGTTGAACCTGTGGCGTCGTGCGCGCAACAGCGAGGAAGGCCCGCTCAGCTTCGAGACCCGTTGCCTGCGCGCCGACGGCAGTTGGCTGCCGGCCGACGTCTCGCTTAGCTTCCTGCGCTTCGGCACGTCCGAGTACCTGGTGGTGTTCCTCAGCGACGTCACCGAGCGCCGCCGTGCCCGCGAGGCATTGCAGGAAAGCGAGGCGCGGATGAAGGGCATCGCCTCCAACGTGCCGGGCATGGTCTTCCGCCTGGAACGGCCGCGGGCCGGCGCGTTTTCCGACTTCGCCTATATCAGCGAGGGCAGCGAGGCGCTGGTCGGCTACAGCGCCCGCGAACTGATCGAAAGCGGCCGCGGCATTCGTGGCCTGGTCCATCCCGACGACCGCGAGCGCTACTGGTCGAGCCAGATGGCTGCCCTCGACGAGAATCGCGACTGGCATTGGCAGGGCCGCATCCTCACTCGCCAGGGCGAATTGCGCTGGGCCGACATCAAGGCTTCGGCGCGCTGTTTCGAGGATGGTCGTGCGGTCTGGGACGGGGTGGTCTGGGACATCACCGCGAACAAGCAGATCGAACTCGAACTCGGCGAGTCGCGCGCCCAGCTCCGCGAGCTGTCGGCGCACCTGGAGTCGGTGCGGGAGGAGGAGAAGGCGCGTATCGCCCGCGAGGTCCATGATGAGCTGGGCCAGGTGCTGACGGTGCTGAAGCTGGAAACCTCGATGTGCGAGCTGGCCTATGCCGATGCCCAGGAGGGCCTGCGCGAACGCCTGGGCAATATGAAAAAGCTGATCGCCCAGTTGTTCCAGCTGGTGCGCGACGTGGCTACCGCACTGCGCCCGCCGATCCTCGACGCCGGAATCGGCTCGGCGGTGGAGTGGCAGGCGCGGCGCTTCGAGGCGCGCACGCAGATTCCCTGCCTGGTGGAGGTGCCGGAGAACTCGCCGCAGTTGGTCGACGCCAAGGCTATCGGCCTGTTCCGCATCCTCCAGGAGGCGTTGACCAATGTCATGCGGCATGCCGAGGCGCATACTGTGCAACTGCGTCTGCTGCGCGAGGGCGACGAGCTGTGCCTGAGCGTCAGCGACGACGGTCGCGGGTTCGATGTTGCCACGGTGGGGCGTGGCAGTTCCTTCGGCCTGGTCGGCATGCGCGAGCGGGTGCTGATGATGGGCGGTACGCTGGACATCGACAGTGCCCCCGGCGAGGGCACCACGCTCAGCGTGAGGATTCCGCTGGGCGTCGCGGGCCCGTGACAAGAACAACCGCCGGCAAGGCGGAACAGCGTGAGGCAGCAAAGAGTGGTGATCCGAGTCCTGGTCGCTGAAGACCACACGATCGTCAGGGAAGGCATCAAGCAACTGATTGGCATGGCCAAGGACCTGCAGGTGGTCGGCGAGGCCACCAATGGCGAGCAGTTGCTGGAAACCCTGCGCGGAACGCCTTGCGAGGTGGTCCTGCTGGATATCTCCATGCCCGGCGTCAATGGCCTCGAGGCGATTCCGCGGATTCGCGCGCTGAACGAGCCGCCGGCGATCCTGGTGCTGTCGATGCACGACGAGGCGCAGATGGCCGCCCGCGCCCTGAAGATAGGTGCTGCCGGCTATGCCACCAAGGACAGCGATCCGGCATTGCTGCTCACCGCGATCCGCAGGGTCGCCGGCGGCGGACGCTACATCGACCCGGACCTTGCCGATCGGATGGTCTTCGAGGTCGGCCTGACCGATTCGCGTCCGCCCCATGCGCTGCTCTCCGAGCGCGAGTTCTCGGTGTTCGAGCGGCTGGTGCAGGGCGCCAACGTCAACGAGATCGCCCAGCAACTGGCGGTCAGCAACAAGACCATCAGTACCCACAAGGCACGCCTGATGCAGAAGCTCAACGCGCATTCGGTAGCCGACCTGGTGCGCTACGCGATGGAGCACCGCCTGCTCTGACAGGGGCGTTCGCCCAGGTTTTGCTCGCGGCTTGTGCGCCAGGTCCGGTTTTCGCGATCTGCTGTCTACCTGGCTTCCGCGCGGCAGGGAATGATGCTTGCCGGCCAACACGATAAGGAGAAGAAACGATGTTGCCAGCCATGAGGACGGGCCTGTTGTGCGCCCTTCTCGGAGTTACCGCGCCCGCCTGGGCGGAATACGTGACCGTGATTTCCTTCGGCGGCGCCAACAAGGAAGCCCAGGAAACCGCGTTCTACAAACCCTTCAAGAGCGCCACCGGCAATCGCGTGGTGCATGGCTCCTACAATGGCGACCTGGCCAAGCTCAAGCGCATGGTGGAGATCAGCCACGTCTCCTGGGACGTGGTGGAAGTCGAGGCGCCGGAGCTGGCGCGCGGTTGCGAGGAAGGTCTGTTCGAGAAGCTGGACATGGCGAAGGTCGGCGATCCCGCGGATTTCGTTCCCGGCGCGGTGCAGCCCTGCGGAGTCGGCATCTTCGTCTGGACCACGCTGCTTGCCTACAACCCCGGCAAGGTTGCGGGCAGCCCGCAGGGCTGGGCGGATTTCTGGGACGTGAAGAAGTTTCCCGGCAAGCGCGGCCTGCGCTGGGGCGCCAAGTACAGCCTGGAGTTCGCCCTGATGGCCGATGGCGTGGCGCCGAAGGACGTCTACCAGACGCTGGCGACGCCCGCCGGCGTCGAGCGGGCATTCCGCAAGCTCGACGAGCTGAAGCCCTATATCCATTGGTGGAAGTCCGGGCAGGACCCTGTGCGCGACCTGGCCGATGGCACGGTGGTGATGAGTTCGGCCTACAACGGGCGGATCGCCGCGGCGCAGGCCGAGAAGCAGCGCCTGGCAATGGTCTGGAGCGGCGGCGTCTACGATTTCGACTTCTGGGCGCTGCCGGTCGGGGTTTGGAAGAAGCAGTTGGCCGAGGAGTTCATCCGTTTCGCCAGCCAGCCGGAGCAGCAGAAGGCTTTCGCCGAGAACATCGCCTACGGCCCGGCCAACCGCAAGGCGGTAGGCCTGCTCGATCCGCAAGTGGCTGCCAACCTGCCGACCGCGCCGCAGAACATGCAGAACGCGGTGGGTATGAACGTGGCCTTCTGGGCGGAGCACGGCGAGGCCCTGGAGCAGCGTTTCCAGAACTGGGCCAAGCGCTGAGGAGGCCGTTGCGCGCCAGCCGGAGAGCGCTGGCGCGCAAACCTTTGCTCTTCTCGAAAGCTCCTTCCCAGAGCGGTCTGGCCCATTCCGGGGGGCATCTTTTTTGTAGGGCGATTCCTACAAAGAGCTTTCCTTTCCCCTGATAGAAAACTCTCTTGCCGGCCGATTTGCGTCCTGCGCCGGGTTCTCTAGGCTGTTCGCACAGCATCCATAAAACGAACAAAGGTGCGGTTATGGCCGAGACTCAAGGCGGCGATGTGCTGGTCAGCTTCCGTGGCGTGCAGAAAAGCTACGACGGCGAGACCCTCATCGTGAAGGATCTCAACCTGGACATTCGCAAGGGCGAATTCCTCACCCTGCTCGGCCCCTCCGGGTCCGGCAAGACCACCAGCCTGATGATGCTGGCCGGTTTCGAAACCCCCACCGCCGGCGAAATCCTCCTGGCCGGTCGCTCGATCAACAATGTCCCTCCGCACAAGCGCGACATCGGCATGGTGTTCCAGAACTATGCGCTGTTCCCGCACATGACCGTGGCCGAGAACCTGGCCTTTCCCCTCAGCGTCCGTGGCATGAGCAAGACCGACGTGAAGGAAAGGGTCAAGCGCGCGTTGTCGATGGTCCAGCTCGACGCCTTCGCCGGGCGTTATCCGGCGCAGCTTTCCGGTGGCCAGCAGCAGCGCGTGGCGCTGGCCCGCGCGCTGGTCTTCGAGCCGCAACTGGTGCTGATGGACGAGCCCCTGGGAGCGCTGGACAAGCAACTTCGCGAGCACATGCAGATGGAAATCAAGCATCTGCACCAGCGCCTCGGCGTCACCGTAGTCTACGTCACCCACGACCAGGGCGAGGCGCTGACCATGTCCGACCGGGTGGCGGTGTTCCACCAGGGCGAAATCCAGCAGATCGAGCCGCCGCGCAATCTCTACGAGCAGCCGCGCAACACCTTCGTGGCCAACTTCATCGGCGAGAACAACCGTCTATCCGGGCAGCTTCTCAGTTGCGACGGCGAGCGCTGCGTGGTCGGGCTGCCGCGCGGCGAGAAGGTCGAGGCGCTGGCGGTCAACGTCGGCCAGCCGGGCGAGCCGGTGACCTTGTCGATCCGCCCCGAGCGGGTGCGCCTGAACGGTGCCAGCGAGTCTTGCGTCAACCGTTTCTCCGGCCGCGTGGCCGAGTTCGTCTACCTGGGCGACCACGTGCGTGTGCGCCTGGAGGTTTGCGGCCGCGACGACTTCTTCGTCAAGCAGCCGATCGCCGAGCTGGACCCGACGCTGAGCGTCGGTGATGTGGTTCCGCTGGGCTGGCAGGTCGAGCATGTGAGGGCGCTCGACCCTCTGCCGGCGGCGTGAGCGCCGGCAGTCCCGAACCGTACCGAAGCAACCCTGCACTGTGGAGAGAACAATAATGTCGAAATCCCTGAAAGCGGCCAGCCTGAAGTTCGCCACCCTGGCGGCCGGCCTGGCCTGCGCGGCCCAGGCCATGGCGGTGGACCTGACCGTGGTGTCCTTCGGCGGGGCCAACAAGAGCGCCCAGATCAAGGCGTTCTACGAGCCCTACCAGAAAGCCACCGGCAACAGGATCGTCGCCGGCGAATACAACGGCGAGATGGCCAAGGTCAAGGCCATGGTCGATACCAACAGCGTGTCCTGGGACCTGGTGGAAGTGGAGTCGCCGGAGCTGTCGCGCGGCTGCGACGAAGGCCTGTTCGAGGAACTCGATCCGGCGCAGTTCGGCAAGACCGAGGACTTCGTGCCCGGCGCCATCCAACCGTGCGGCGTGGGTTTCTTCGTCTGGTCCACGGTGCTCGCCTACAACGCCGACAAGCTGAAAAGCGCGCCGACCAGTTGGGCGGACTTCTGGGACATCAAGAAATTCCCCGGCAAGCGCGGCCTGCGCAAGGGCGCCAAGTACACCCTCGAATTCGCCCTGATGGCCGATGGCGTGGCGCCGAAGGACGTCTACGGCGTGCTCGCCACCAAGGAAGGCCAGGATCGTGCCTTCAAGAAGCTCGACGAGATCAAGTCGAGCATCCAGTGGTGGGAGGCGGGCGCCCAGCCGCCGCAGTACCTGGCTTCCGGCGATGTGGTGATGAGTTCTGCCTACAACGGTCGGATCGCCGCGGTGCAGAAGGAAAGCAACCTGAAGGTGGTATGGAACGGCGGCATCTACGATTTCGACGCCTGGGCCATCCCGAAGGGGGCGAAGAAACGGGAAGAGACCCTGAAGTTCATCGCCTTCTCGGTGCAGCCCCAGCAGCAGAAGACTTACTCGGAAAACATCGCCTACGGTCCGGCCAACAAGCAGGCGGTGCCGCTGCTGGACAAGGCCCTGCTGAAGGACATGCCGACCACTCCGGAAAACATCCAGAACCAGGTGGCAATGGACGTGACCTTCTGGGCCGACTACGGCGAACAACTGGAACAGCGCTTCAACGCCTGGGCGGCCAGGTAATCCTCGCCTGACCCTCCAGTGAGGGCCGGAGGGGCCGCCGCGCGGCGGCTCCTCCTACCGTTCCACACTTTCCAGGGTCGTTCCCGACGGCCCGCTTTTTTTCCGGAGTTCGCTATGGCCACAGCTGTGCCCATGTCCCAGGCCACCGGCAGCACCCTCAAGCAACGCCTGGCGCGCGCCGAGCGGATGAACCGCCTGAAGTCCCAGGCGCTGATCCTGCCCCTGCTGGCCTTCCTGGTCCTGACCTTCCTGGTGCCGATCGCCGCGCTGCTCTACAAGAGCGTGTCCAACCCGGAAGTGGTTCGCTCGTTGCCGCTGACGGTAGAGGCCATCTCCGCCTGGGACGGCAAGTCGCTGCCGGCCGACGCCGTCTACAAGGCGCTCAGCCAGGATCTCGCCGAGGCTCGTCGCAACCAGACCATCGGAGATCTCTCCAAGCGCCTGAACATGGAACTGGCCGGTTATCGCAGCCTGATGGCGAAGACCGCGCGCAAGCTGCCGTTCAAGGAGGAGCCCGCTTCCTACAAGGACGCCATGGAGCAGCTCGACGAGCGCTGGGGCGACCCCGCCTACTGGCAGGTGATCCGCCGCAACGCCAGCAGCTATACGCCCTATTACCTGCTCGCAGCCCTCGACCACCGGATCGACGATCTCGGCGAAGTGGCGCGCGCCACCCCGGACCAGGCCATCTACCTGGACATCTTCGCCCGCACCTTCTGGATGGGTGCGGTGATCACCGTCATCTGCCTGCTGCTGGCCTACCCGCTGGCCTACCTGCTGGCCAACCTGCCGACGCGCAAGAGCAACCTGCTGATGATCCTGGTCCTGCTGCCGTTCTGGACCTCGATCCTGGTACGTGTCGCTGCTTGGATCGTCCTGCTGCAATCGGGTGGCCTGATCAACGGCGCGCTGCTCAAGCTTGGCCTGATCGACCAGCCGCTGCAACTGGTGTTCAACCGCACCGGCGTATACATCGCGATGGTGCACATCATGCTGCCGTTCATGATCCTGCCGATCTACAGCGTGATGAAAGGCATTTCGCCGAGCTACATGCGCGCCGCGATTTCCCTCGGCTGCCACCCGTTCGCCAGCTTCTGGCGGGTGTATTTCCCACAGACCGTCGCGGGCGTCGGCGCCGGTTGCCTGCTGGTGTTCATCCTGTCCATCGGCTACTACATCACCCCGGCGCTGCTGGGCAGCCCGAACGACCAGATGGTCAGCTACTTCGTCGCCTTCTATACCAACAGCACCATCAACTGGGGCATGGCCACCGCCCTCGGCGGCCTGCTCCTGCTCGCTACCCTGGTGCTCTACGTCGTCTACAGCTGGCTGGTGGGCGCCAGCCGCCTGCGCCTGGGATAGAGGGCCTTCCGAGAAGGCCAACCGATTCCCCTCTGCCTTCGGAAAAAAGGTTGCCCGGAGGGCGGGGAGAGGGGGATCCGCACGAAACACATTGGAGAGCGAGTCATGCTGAGTCCCTACATGTCCCCGGTCGAGCGCCTGTGGTTCTACTCCCTGCGCATCCTCTGCGGCCTGGTACTGCTGTTCCTGGTACTGCCGGTGCTGGTCATCGTGCCGCTGTCGTTCAACTCCGGCACCTTCCTGGTCTACCCGCTGCAAGGGTTCTCCCTGCGCTGGTACGCCGACTTCTTCCAGTCCGCCGAGTGGATGCGCTCGTTGACCAACAGCATGATCGTCGCTCCGGCGGCGACCCTGCTGGCAATGGTCTTCGGCACTCTGGCAGCGATCGGCCTGACCCGCGGCGAGTTCCGCGGCAAGGCACTGGTGATGAGCCTGATGATTTCGCCGATGGTGGTGCCGGTGGTGATCATCGGCGTGGCCAGCTACCTGTTCTTTGCTCCGCTGGGGCTCGGCAACAGCTACCTGTCGCTGATCGTGGTGCATGCGGTGCTCGGCGTGCCGTTCGTGATCATCACCGTCTCCGCGACCCTGCAGGGGTTCAACTACAATCTGGTGCGCGCCGCCGCCAGCCTCGGCGCGCCGCCGCTGACCACCTTCTTCCGGGTGACCCTGCCGCTGATCGCTCCGGGAGTGATTTCCGGCGCGCTGTTCGCCTTCGCCACCTCGTTCGACGAAGTGGTAGTGACCCTCTTCCTCGCCGGTCCCGAGCAGGCCACCCTGCCGCGGCAGATGTTCAGCGGCATTCGCGAGAACCTGAGCCCCACCATTGCCGCCGCGGCGACCTTGCTGATCGGTTTCTCCGTACTGCTGTTGCTGACCCTGGAATGGCTGCGCGGGCGCAGCGAGAAGATGCGTACCGCACAACCCGGCGGCTGAGGCGCAGGGCGCGCCCGGCTTGGTCCGGGCGTCGGCTGCTGCGGCGAAAAGTCGTCATTTTCACCGCCAAAAACCGATAACGGCTACAATGCGCGCCTTCCGTGATCCCCTTTGAGGTGCGCCATGCAACCCTTCGCCATCGCTCCGTCGATCCTTTCCGCCGATTTCGCCCGCCTGGGCGAGGACGTGGACAAGGTGCTCGCCGCCGGTGCCGACATCGTTCACTTCGACGTGATGGACAACCACTACGTGCCGAACCTGACCATCGGCCCGATGGTCTGCTCGGCGCTGCGCAAGTACGGCGTGAGCGCGCCGATCGACGTGCACCTGATGGTATCCCCGGTGGATCGCATCATCGGCGACTTCATCGAAGCTGGCGCCACCTACATCACCTTCCATCCGGAAGCTTCCCAGCACATCGACCGTTCCCTGCAACTGATCCGCGACGGCGGTTGCAAGGCGGGCCTGGTGTTTAACCCGGCCACTCCGCTGGAGGTGCTGAAGTACGTGATGGACAAGGTCGACATGGTCCTGCTGATGAGCGTCAACCCCGGCTTCGGCGGGCAGAAATTCATCCCCGGTACCCTCGACAAGTTGCGCGAGGCACGCGCCCTGATCGATGCCTCCGGTCGCGAGATCCGCCTGGAGATCGATGGCGGCGTCAACGTCAAGAACATCCGTGAGATCGCCGCGGCGGGCGCCGATACCTTCGTCGCCGGCTCGGCCATCTTCAACGCCCCGGACTACGCCGAGGTCATCCGCGCCATGCATGCCGAACTGGCCCAGGCGCACCAGTAATGAGCGCTGCGGAGCCGTTCTTCGCCACGCGCCTGCCGCGTCTGGTGATGTTCGACCTGGATGGCACGCTGGTCGATTCCGTTCCCGACCTCACCGCCGCGGTCGACAGCATGCTCGCCAGCCTCGGGCGGCCGCCGGCGGGCATCGAGAAGGTCCGCCAGTGGATCGGTAACGGCGCACGCGTCCTGGTGCGTCGCGCCCTGGCCGGAAGCATCGAGCACGACGGCATCGGTGAGGAGGAAACCGAAGCCGCGCTGGCGTTGTTCATGGAGGCCTATGCCGACAGTCATGCGCTCACCGAGGTCTACCCCGGCGTCGTCGACACCCTCAAGTGGCTCAAGCGCAACGGCGTGGAAATGGCGCTGATCACCAACAAGCCTGAGCGCTTCGTCGCTCCGCTGCTGGATGAGATGAAGCTGGGTCGCTATTTTCGCTGGATCATCGGCGGCGACACCCTGCCGCAGCAGAAGCCCGACCCGGCGGCGCTGCTGTTCGTGATGAAGATGGCCGGCATCGAGCCCGAAGATGCGTTGTTCGTCGGTGACTCGCGCAACGACGTGCTCGCCGCCAAAGCTGCCGGCGTGCGCTGCGCGGCGCTGACCTATGGCTACAACCACGGCCGGCCGATCGCCGAGGAAGCGCCCACCCTGGTCATCGACAACCTGCGCGACCTGCTGCCTTGCGCCGACCAGGCCGCTGAGATAGTGTTGCCGGACGACTCCCTTTCCCCCTCCGACCAGCGAGATCAAGCCGTGGCGGTCAGCAAACTCTGGATGAAGGTCATCAAGGCCCTGGCGCGTTGGCGCTGGCGCGCCTGACATCATCCTCCGCCGGATAGCCGGCGCGCGTTTGCACCCTGTTGACCGTTCTCTCCTCCGATGAGGCTGATCATGAATCGCGAAGAATTCCTGCGGCTGGCCGCCGATGGCTACAACCGCATCCCGCTGTCCTTCGAGACCCTTGCCGACTTCGACACGCCGCTGTCGATCTACCTGAAGCTGGCCGACGCGCCGAACTCCTACCTGCTGGAGTCGGTGCAGGGCGGCGAGAAATGGGGGCGCTATTCGATCATCGGCCTGCCGTGCCGCACGGTGCTGCGGGTCTACGACCATCAAGTGCGGATCAGCATCGATGGCATGGAAACCGAGCGCTTCGATTGCGCCGACCCGCTGGCTTTCGTCGAGGAGTTCAAGGCGCGCTACCAGGTGCCCACCGTGCCCGGCTTGCCACGTTTCGATGGAGGCCTGGTCGGCTACTTCGGTTACGACTGCGTGCGCTACGTGGAAAAACGCCTGGCCACCTGTCCGAACCCGGACCCGCTGGGCAACCCGGATATCCTGTTGATGGTGTCCGATGCCGTAGTGGTATTCGACAACCTGGCCGGGAAGATCCACGCCATCGTCCTCGCCGATCCCTCCGAGGAAAATGCCTACGAGCGCGGCCAGGCACGTCTGGAGGAGCTGCTGGAGCGTCTACGCCAGCCGGTCACCCCGCGTCGCGGCCTCGACCTCGAGGCGGCCCAGGGTCGTGAGCCGGCGTTTCGTGCCAGCTTCACCCGCGAGGACTATGAAAACGCGGTAGGAAGGATCAAGGACTACATCCTGGCCGGCGACTGCATGCAGGTGGTGCCGTCGCAGCGCATGTCCATCGAATTCAAGGCGGCGCCCATCGACCTGTACCGCGCGCTGCGCTGTTTCAATCCGACGCCCTACATGTACTTCTTCAACTTCGGCGACTTCCATGTCGTGGGCAGCTCGCCGGAGGTGCTGGTACGGGTCGAGGATGGCCTGGTGACGGTGCGCCCGATCGCCGGTACCCGTCCGCGCGGGATCAACGAAGAGGCCGACCTGGCGCTGGAGCAGGATCTGCTGTCGGACGCCAAGGAGATCGCCGAGCACCTGATGCTGATCGACCTGGGGCGCAACGACGTGGGGCGGGTGTCCGACATCGGCGCGGTGAAGGTCACCGAAAAAATGGTGATCGAACGTTACTCCAACGTCATGCACATCGTGTCCAACGTCACCGGGCAATTGCGCGAGGGGCTCAGCGCGATGGACGCGCTGCGGGCGATCCTGCCGGCGGGTACGCTGTCCGGCGCGCCGAAGATCCGCGCCATGGAGATCATCGACGAGCTGGAGCCGGTCAAGCGTGGAGTCTACGGCGGCGCGGTCGGCTACCTGGCATGGAACGGCAACATGGACACCGCCATTGCCATCCGCACCGCGGTGATCAAGAACGGTGAACTCCACGTGCAGGCCGGCGGCGGTATCGTTGCCGACTCGGTGCCGGCGCTGGAGTGGGAAGAAACCATCAACAAGCGCCGGGCGATGTTCCGCGCCGTGGCGCTGGCCGAGCAGAGCGTCGAGTAAGACGGCGCGAGGCGGAAGAAAAGAAGGCGGATGGCGTTTGCGCCATCCGCCTTTTTTATGCCCGGCTGGACCCTCGCATTGGCTTCGCCCTACGCGGAACCGCTTTCGTAGGGCGAATATCGCGACGCGATATCCGCCAGGCGGAGCATGGTGTCGCTCCCTACGATGCTGGCAACGGCGGGCCGCTCAGGATGCGATGCTGTCAGCGCCCGGCTGTGCTCGACGGGCGCTTCCGGCTTGGTTCGCGCGCTGGTCGACGTAGGCGGCGAGGTGATCGAGGGCCACGAACTGCATGGCCTTGTGGCTATCGTCGAGGGTCGTCACCGGCAGGGCGATCCGCCCGCATGCCAGGGCCTTGCTGAAGTTTTCCTTGTTCAGGTTGCGAAACCAGCGTTCGCGAACCTGCTCCAGCGGCACCAGGACATCGCCGAAGATGCGGTAGACCAATTCCACGGTTTCCTGGCGTGGAATCGGAGTGCTAGGGGCGATGGATGGCTGCATGGTATTCCCTCCTGCGGCTACACGTCGTTGAGGGGAATATAGCTCAGGTTGTTTTTTTGTTCAATAGCTGAAGTTGTAGAGCGGGCGAGCGCCAGGCGCTCACCGCACCAGGGACGGGCCGCGCCGGTGGCGTACGGTGGACCACCAGAAGACCCAACCGATCATGCTGATCTGGCGGCTGCGCATGTCCTCCGGCGAGTACTCCTCGTCCGGATATTCCTCGCGGTTGAAGCTGCGCAGGCGAATGCCGCCGCCGGGCAGGCGGTAGACGAACTTCACCCGCAGCATGCCGTCATGTTCGAGGGCGTAGATCTCGCCATCGGTGATATGGGTGGTGGCGGTGTCCACGCCGATGGTGGAGCCATCCATGATCAGCGGTTCCATGCTGTTGCCGGTGAGTTGGGCGCAGATCGCCGCCGACGGATCGACGCCTGAGGCACGCAGCGTGGCATAGGAAAAACGCAGCTTGCGCCCCTCTATCTCGCGTACCGCAGTGCGTCCGGCGCCGGCGGACATCTCCACTTCCTTGTACAGCGGCAGTTCCACTTCGTCTTCGTCCAGCGGTGTGTCGCTGTCCCACGGATGCAGCGGTTCCAGCACCAATGGGCTGCCATCGGCCACGGACACGGCACTGCGCGCGGCTGGAGCGCCTTCGCCGGTCTGCAGCCAGACCGGCGAGACGCCCAGGGCCGCCGCGATCTCGATCAGCTTGCGGGTGCTCTGGGCCTTGCCCGAGGTCAGCTTGTGAATGGTGTTCTGCGAAACCCCTGCCGCTTCGGCGAGGGTTTCCTGCTTCAGGTTGCGCATCGCCATGGCCTGCTTGAGGCGAGCGGCGAAGCTGTCGGGCGGGATCTGGGTGCTCTTGTCCATGCTCGGCAATCTACAGACCGATGGATTTTCTGTAAAGAGCCTAGGTGTTGACGATAAATAGCTTTGGTTGTAATTTCTCTTCCGTCAGAAAGCGGAAGGAGTGAGTTCCACAACTTCCCACCCGCCTTTCAGAGATTTCACATGGGTGCAGGGACGCACCCGGTTGTCGGCGACCGACGATGCAGGTGCCGACTGCTTGGGTGCCGGGGCCATGGGAAAGCGCTCCGGCACCTGGAGGGCCGGAGCGCCGTCCATGCAGACGCTCCGTCCCGCTCATTCATTCTGTCGCCGACCTGCTTCAGGTACGGCGGCGTCGTACAGGGAGTCATTGCCATGTCGCGAGATACGCACTCGCCATTTCCGCGCAGAGGAACGCAGGTCGCCGAACCGGCGCCGCGCATCTGTCATGTTCCATCCATTCGGCCGTCGGGCGTCGGGCACGCCAGGGAGGCTTTCCATGGCTGACCTTGCCGATCACGCCAACGAACTGGTCCTGGCTCGCCTCGACGGCCTCCTGGCGGCGCGCCCGGCGCTGGCCATCCGCGAGTCCGCGGAAGACTGCGAGGACTGCGGCGAGCCCATTCCCCAGGCGCGCCGCCGGGCGGCACCGGGCTGCAGTCGCTGCATCGACTGCCAGGACCGCCACGAGCGCCGTTGAACCGACCTCATGCCGAGCCCTCGCGGGCAGTGAAAGGAGACACGACCGTGATCAAAGCCATCGATGAAATGCTCAAGCTCTGGGCCGAGGAAATGCACGCGCCAGGCAGCAACGGAGGCGGCTACGCCGGCGGCAACCTGATCGCCATGCTGATCGCCAGCAAGGGCGAGGTGGTCCGCGGCCACCGTGGCAGCCGGGTGATCCTCGACCGTGTGGCGGAGGTCGATCGCCTGGTAAATCGCCTACCCGAGGAACTGAAGAACGTGGTGGTGGAGCACTATCTCAATCGCGACAGCTTCCCCGAGCAGAAGTACCGCCACTGCGGTTGCAGCCGCAACACCTTCTATCTGCGCCTGCATGTGGCGCACCAGGGTATCCAGGACGGCCTGCTGCGGCGGGCGGCCTGAGTTCCTGGACCGGATACCGTGTCCCCCCTGGAATTTTCCAACCGGCCTTCGGGCCGGTTTTTTTATGCCTGTCGCCCATGGAGGCGGCGAGTCCCATGCACAGCAGCGGACCCTGCACGGTAGAGGCGGATTCGGGCTGGCGTAGCCATCCTTTTCGTCAGTCGATGCCGGGCTTTCCATATCGGAAGTGGGTATTCGCTTGCCCGGATGCCTGGCGAAGGTTCCCAGGGCGGTATATCACCCTCATATCGTGGTGCGTCTCCCTCCTATTGCAGTGGATTGTCGAGAAGGCATTGCCGGGCTGGGAATCGGGCGGTAAAAAGTAGTCATTCTTGTAAAGGTGCGTCCCCAGGGAGGCACTCGTGAAGCACCGGAACCCGGCCCTGGCGCCGGGTTTTTTATTGCCCGGGAAAACGTTCGTGCGGACGTGCCCGGCGCTGCCTGCCAAGGAGGGACCCATGGGCAACGAACCGCAGACACTGACGGAAATGCCGCTCTGGGTACTGATCCTGCTCGCCGCGCTGGGCGGCGTCAGCGGCGAGATGTGGCGTGCCGACAAGGCCGGTCTCGGCGGCTGGGCCTTGTTGCGGCGCCTGGCGCTGCGCTCCGGCGCGTCGATCGTCTGCGGCGTGGCGGTGATGCTGCTGGCGTTGGCTTGCGGCGCCGCGCTGCTGTTCGCCGCGGCGCTGGGCAGCCTGACCGCCGCGGCCGGCGCGGAGATCGCAGTCGGTCTCTACGAACGCTGGGCCGCCCGGCGCCTGGGGGTTTGCGAGCTGCCCGAGGAACAGTCGGACGACCGTGGCCCGCATTGAAACTGATCGAAGGAGTCAACCATGCCTGAACAGGCTGTTACGCTCGAGGCTCTGTACGCGGCCATCGAGCAGGTACTGCGTGAGCGTCTGCCGGAGGCGCAGTTGATCGGCTTCTGGCCAGGCGTGCCGGAAAATACCCCGGCGGTTTCCCTGGAGATAGCCGAGCTGCTGCCCGAGCGCGATCCCGGTACCGGCGAGAGTGCCCTGCTGTGCCGCCTGCAGGCGCGGATAATGGTGCCACCTGGTGCCGATCGCCAGGCGGTATCCATTGCTTGCGGAATCGTTCGGACATTGCGCGAGCAGACCTGGAACCTGTCTCTGGAACCGGCGCGCTTCGTACGCTCGGCCGTCGACGGCAGTCGCGAGGAGCTGAAGAGCCTGCGTGTCTGGCTGGTCGAGTGGACGCAGTCGCTGCGTCTCGGAGACCCGGAGTGGGCCTGGGAGGACCAGCCGCCGGGCAGCCTGATGCTGGGCTTCGACCCGCAGACCGGCCCCGGCCATGAGCCGGACTACTTCGCTCCGGAGGCGTTGGCATGAGCTATGTCAGTGCGGAGCATGACCGCATGCTCGCCGCGATGATCCTGCCCTGCGTGGTGGTCGCCGTGGACCTGGCAGCGGCGCGGGTACGGGTGCGCTCCGGCGACTGGACCAGCGGCTGGCTGCGTTGGCACTCCCTGGCAGCCGGCAAGGTTCGCCACTGGCGTGCGCCGAGCATAGGCGAACAGGGGGTACTGCTCAGTCCGTCGGGCGGAGTGTCAATGGGTACCTTTATTCCCGGTCTGTACGGCGATGCGGGCACGGCGCCGGACAACAGCGCCAGCAGTGAGACCTGGCGTTTCGACGACGGCGCCTCGTTGAGTTACGACTGGGCTGCGCATCGCTACCGCGTCGAGCTGCCCAGCGGCACCGTGGAAGTGAGGGTCGGCGCCAGCGAGGTGCGGGTCAGCGACGGGGCGGTCAGTCTCAAGGCGCCGAAGATCAGCCTGGAAGGACCGGTGGAGATCGCCGGGACACTGACGGTCAGCGGAGACATCCTCGGCGGCGGCTCGATCATCGACACCGCCGGCAACAGCAACCACCACACCCATTGAACATACGACGGTGCTGCCGAAGGGCGGTCCGTCGAACATTCAACCGGCCCGCGCGAGCGGGCCTTTTCGTTTGCGGAGTTCGCCATGGGCAACACTCACAGCCATTCGGAGCCAGGCGCGGCCTGTCTCTGCCGGAGCGGGAGGACGGGGCGATGATCGGGATGGATCGCCGTAGCGGGCTGCCCCTGTCCGGCCTGGCTCATCTTAAACAGTCCGTCGAGGACATCCTGACCACCCCGTTGGGCAGCAGGCGCATGCGCCCCGAGTACGGCAGCAAGCTGCGGCGGATGGTCGACATGCCGGTGAGCGAAGGCTGGAAAAGCGCCGTGCAGGCCGAGGTAGCCCGTTCCCTGGGGCGCTGGGAACCGCGCATCGCATTGTCTGCCGTGCGAGTCGTCGCGGTCGTCGATGGCCGCGTGGATCTGCTCCTGAGCGGCGTGTTCGAGGGCGAGAACATCAATATGGAGGTCTCGGCGTGATCATCGATCTTTCCCAGTTGCCGGAGCCAGAGGTTATCGAAAACCTCGATTTCGAGACGATTTACCAAGAGCTGTTGGGCGACTTCCGTGAAGCCATGGCTGGAGAATGGACAGCGGAGGTGGAGTCGGATCCGGTTCTCAAGCTTCTGCAACTGGCGGCCTATCGAGAACTGCTGCTGCGGGCGCGGATCAACGATGCGGCGCGGGCGGTGATGCTGGCATACGCCAGCGGTGCCGATCTCGACCAGATCGGTGCCGGCTTCAATGTGCAGCGTTTGCTGATCAGGCCCGCTCAGCCCGAGGCGGTACCGCCGGTGGAGGCGCAATACGAGAGCGACAAGTCGCTGCGCAATCGCATCCAGCTCGCGTTCGAGCAGCTGTCCGTCGCAGGACCGCGGAACGCCTATATAGCCCATGCGCTGGGCGCGGATGGAAGGGTGGCGGATGCCTCTGCGACCAGTCCGGCGCCCTGCGAAGTGCTGATCAGCGTGCTCGGGGTGGAAGGCAACGGGCAGGCACCGGAAGCGGTGTTGCAGGCAGTGCGCCTGGCGCTGAACGCGGAGGACGTGCGTCCTGTTGCGGATCGGGTAACGGTGCGCTCGGCAGGAATCGTTCCCTATCAGGTCAAGGCGCAGCTCTACCTGTTTCCCGGCCCCGAGGCCGAGCTGATCCGTGCCGCCGCCGAGGCTTCGCTGCGCGACTACATTTCCGCCCAGCGCCGCCTGGGCCGCGACATCCGGCGTTCGGCCCTGTTCGCCACCCTGCATGTCGAAGGCGTGCAGCGCGTCGAACTGCAGGAGCCTGCGGCCGACGTGGTCCTGGATGAAACCCAGGCGGCCTATTGCACGGGGTACGCGATCACCTTGGGAGGCGTCGATGAGTAGCCGACTGCTGCCGCCAAACAGGAGTTCTCTGGAACGCTCTCTGGGTGATGTATTGCCTGCCGAACTGCCGGTGCCGCTTCGTGAGCTTAACGATCCGGCACGCTGTGAGGCGGCCTTGCTGCCCTACCTGGCCTGGACGCGCTCGGTGGACCGCTGGGACCCGGACTGGAGCGACGAGGCCAAGCGCAATGCGGTAGCGACGTCCTTCGTCCTGCACCAGCGCAAAGGCACGCTGACCGCGTTGCGCCAAGTGGTCGAGCCGATCGGTGCGCTGAGCGAGGTCACCGAATGGTGGCAGCGAAGCCCGACCGGCGTGCCGGGGACCTTCGAGATCACCGTGGACGTCAGCGACCGTGGCATCGACGAAGGCACCGTACTGGAGCTGGAGCGCTTGCTCGATGACGTCCGCCCGGTGAGCCGACACCTGACCCGCCTGGACCTGCGCATCACCCCGGTAATCCGGTCCCGTCACGGACTGGCCGTGACCGACGGCGACACCCTGGAAATCTTCCCCTGGAAACAGTGACATGACGACCAATACTCCGAAATACGGTGGCCTGCTCACCGACATAGGTGCCGCTGCGCTGGCTGCGGCCAGTGCAGCAGGCAAGAAATGGCAGCCGACTCATATGCTGATCGGCGATGCCGGCGGTGCGCCGGGCGACACGCCGGATCCATTGCCTTCGGCGGCGCAGAAGAGCCTGATCAACCAACGCCATCGGACTCAGCTGAATCGGCTGTTCGTTTCCGACAAGAACGCCAATACCTTGGTTGCCGAGGTGGTGCTGCCAGTTGAGGTAGGTGGCTTCTGGATCCGCGAGATCGGCCTGCAGGATGCCGACGGCAAGTTCGTCGCGGTATCCAACTGCCCGCCCAGCTACAAGGCTGCAATGGAAAGTGGCAGTGCGCGGACCCAGACCATTCGGGTGAACATCGCGCTCTCCGGCCTGGAGAATGTCCAGCTGCTGATCGACAACGGCATCATCTACGCCACTCAGGACTGGGTGAAGGAAAAGGTCGCTGCCGATTTCAAGGGCCGCAAGATTCTGGCTGGCAATGGCCTGGTCGGTGGGGGCGATCTTTCTGTCGACCGCAGCATTGGCCTAGCGCCTTCCGGCGTGACGGCGGGCAGCTATCGCTCGGTCACGGTGAACGCCAACGGGGTGGTCACCCAGGGCAGCAATCCGAGCACCCTGGCCGGCTATGCGATCGGAGATGCCTATACCAAGGCCGATACCGACGGAAAACTGGCGCAGAAAGCGAACAAGGCCACCACCCTGGCCGGCTATGGCATCACCGATGCGCTGCGAGTCGATGGCAACGCCGTGTCATCCAGCAGGCTGGCCGCACCGCGTAGCCTGGCAGCCAGTGGCGATGCCTCCTGGTCGGTGACCTTCGACGGCAGTGCCAATGTTTCTGCGCCGCTGAGTCTTTCCGCTACCGGTGTGGCAGCGGGCAGCTATCCGAAGGTGACCGTGGATACGAAGGGAAGGGTGACTGCTGGAATGGCGCTGGCGGCGACGGACATTCCCGGGCTGGATGCTTCGAAGTTGGTCAGCGGGGTGCTGGCCGAGCAGCGTTTGCCGGTATTCGCGCGCGGGTTGGCTACTGCTGTCTCGACCACTAGCGATCCGAACACCGCGACCGTGCCGTTGATGCTGACCAATCATGCGAACGGACCTGTTGCCGGACGGTACTTCTACATCCAGTCGATGTTCTATCCGGATCAGAACGGCAATGCTTCGCAGATTGCAACGAGCTACAACGCTACATCCGAGATGTATGTACGGGTGTCCTACGCGGCCAACCCTAGCGCCCGGGACTGGCTGCCCTGGAAGCGCTGCGACATAGGTGGTTCGTTCAGCAAGGAGGCGGACGGGGCCTTGGGCGGTGCGGTCAATCTCAACTCGCTGATCACGTCGGGATGGTGGTACCAGACGGCCAATGCACAGGCCGAAAGTGGGGCGAACTACCCGGTCCCCCGGGCCGGCTTGCTTCAAGTGCATAATGCAGGCACCAATTTCATCTACCAGACATACCAGGTTTATGACGGTGAAGGGTTCTATTTTCGTTGCCGCTACACCAACACCTGGTATCCATGGCGGCGTGTATGGCATGGAGCGGACTTCAATCCGAACGACTATCTGCTGAAAAGTGGCTTTACGTGGGCCGCCCTGCCAGGAAAGCCAGCGACCTTTCCGCCTACTGGCCACAACCACGACGCCGCCCAGATCACGTCGGGCATCCTGCCTCTGGCGCGCGGCGGTCTTGGTTCGAATACGGCAGCGGGGGCGCGCAACAATATCGGGGCTGGGGTTCCCGCGACGGCGAACCGATCGCTGAATGGCTGGTGGAAGGATAACGATACAGGACTCATCGTGCAGTGGATGACAGTGAGTGTCGGCGATCATCCGGGTGGAATCGTCAACCGCTCGCTGACCTTTCCGATCGCGTTTCCCACTACCTGCCTGCACGTGGTGCCGAGCGTCAAGGAACTGGGGCGGCCGGCGACGTCGGCATCGACCGTCACCCTCGCAGATGTCAGCGTCAGCACCACGGGGTGTGTGATCGTCGCTACCGAGTATCACGGTGCGGTCCAGAACTATGCGATCAGGCTTGTGGCCATTGGCTGTTGAGGTGACCCATGATTTTTTTCCATGCCGCCACTGGCGGTTTCTATTCGAAGGATGTCCACGGCGACCGCATGCCCATCGACGCGCGGATGTATCCCCTCGAGGAAGCTGAATACCTGGCGCTGTTGGTAGCCCAGAGCGAGGGCAAGCAGATCGTCGCCGACGCCGCCGGCCGTCCGTTCTGTATCGACCCGCCGGCCCCGGCAGAAGAGGTCCTGGCCCACCGTGAGCGCATCTGGCGCGATCGCCAGTTGACGCTTACTGATGGCCCCATCGCCCGTCACCGGGATGAGCTCGACCTGGGCAAGATTACGACCCTGAACCAGGCGCAACTGCTCGAACTCACGCTGTACCGCGCCAGCCTTCGAGACTGGCCGGCATCCGCGGCGTTTCCTGATTTAGGCGCAAGACCCGAGCCGCCGCTGTGGCTCGAACCGCTCATCACCCCCTGAACCCCGCCTCGTGCGGGGTTTTTCATTAATGGAGATCTACCTATGAGTTTCTTCCACGGCGTTACGGTAACCAACGTCGATATCGGTGCGCGCACCATCGCGCTGCCGGCCAGCTCCGTCATTGGCCTCTGCGATGTGTTCACGCCGGGGGCGCAGGCAAGCGCCAAGCCCAACGTTCCGGTGCTGCTCACCAGCAAGAAGGACGCCGCCGCGGCGTTCGGCATCGGCTCGTCTATCTACCTGGCCTGCGAGGCCATCTATAACCGTGCCCAGGCCGTGATCGTGGCGGTGGGCGTGGAAGCCGCGGAGACTCCCGAGGCCCAGGCCAGCGCCGTCATAGGTGGTGTCAGCGCCGCCGGCGAGCGCACCGGACTTCAGGCTCTGCTAGACGGCAAGAGCCGCTTCAATGCTCAGCCGCGTCTACTAGTTGCGCCGGGTCATTCGGCCCAGCAAGCGGTGGCCACCGCCATGGACGGGCTGGCCGAGAAACTGCGGGCCATCGCCATTCTCGATGGTCCCAATAGCACCGACGAGGCGGCCGTCGCCTACGCCAAGAACTTCGGCAGCAAGCGCCTGTTCATGGTCGACCCGGGCGTGCAGGTTTGGGACAGCGCCACCAATGCCGCACGCAAGGCCCCGGCTTCGGCCTACGCCGCCGGCCTGTTCGCCTGGACCGACGCCGAGTACGGCTTCTGGTCCTCGCCGTCGAACAAGGAGATCAAGGGCATCACCGGCACCAGCCGTCCGGTGGAGTTCCTCGACGGTGATGAGACCTGTCGCGCCAACCTGCTCAACAACGCCAATATCGCCACGATCATTCGCGACGATGGCTATCGCCTGTGGGGCAATCGCACCTTGTCCAGCGACAGCAAGTGGGCTTTCGTCACCCGCGTTCGGACCATGGACCTGGTGATGGATGCGATCCTCGCCGGGCACAAGTGGGCGGTGGACCGCGGCATCACCAAGACCTACGTGAAGGATGTCACCGAGGGCCTGCGCGCCTTCATGCGCGATCTGAAGAACCAGGGCGCGGTGATCAACTTCGAGGTCTATGCCGACCCGGACCTGAACAGCGCCAGCCAGCTGGCCCAGGGCAAGGTGTACTGGAACATCCGCTTCACCGATGTGCCGCCTGCCGAGAACCCCAATTTCCGTGTCGAGGTGACCGATCAGTGGCTCACCGAAGTTCTGGATGTCGCCTAAGGAGCGCCCGTGATGATTCCGCAAACCCTGACCAATACCAACCTGTTCATCGACGGCGTGAGCTTCGCCGGTGACGTGCCATCCCTGACCCTGCCCAAGCTGGCTGTGAAGACCGAGCAATACCGTGCCGGCGGCATGGATGCGCCGGTATCCATCGACATGGGCCTGGAGGCGATGGAGGCCAAGTTCTCCACCAACGGTGCCCGCCGAGAAGCACTGAATTTCTTCGGCCTGGCCGACCAGAGCGCTTTCAATGGCGTGTTCCGCGGCTCCTTCAAGGGCCAGAAGGGCGCCAGCGTGCCAGTGGTGGCTACCCTGCGCGGCCTGCTCAAGGAGGTCGACCCGGGCGACTGGAAGGCCGGCGAGAAAGCCGAGTTCAAGTACGCCGTTGCGGTCAGCTACTACAAGCTGGAAGTCGATGGCCGCGAGGTCTACGAGATCGATCCGGTCAACGGTGTCCGCGCGATCAACGGTGTCGACCAGTTGGCCGGCATGCGCAACGACCTCGGCCTGTAAGAGGAGCTCCGGACATGACCCAAGAGAATCGACTGCCGGGCTGGCTGACGCTGGATGCTGACGCCGCCCTCGTTCGTCTCTCGCGTCCGGCACAGTGCAACGGGGTCAGCGTCGACACGCTGACCCTGCGTGCACCCACCGTGCGTGATATCCGCCTGGCCGGCAAGGTGGCCGGCGACGATGCCGAGGAGCGCGAACTGCAACTGTTCGCCTCGCTGGCGCAGGTCAGCCGCCAGGACCTGGAGGGGCTGAAGCTGAGCGACTACCAGCGGCTGCAAGGAGCCTACTTTCGCCTGGTGCAAGACGACACGGACGACACCTTCGCGTATGCGTCAACTGGCGAGGCGCCTGGCCATTGAGCTGGGCTTCCAGGCCAGCGAACTGGAGCGCATGACCCTGGGCGACCTGCTCTGGTGGCTCGCCGAGGGCGAGGAGTGAGCGACGGCGTCGTCCGCCAGGCGAGCGGCGCCCGCGCTACTTCAGTAGGTCCGCGGAGGCGGACATCGATAACAGACGAGACGAACCGTCATGAGTAAAGACATGGACCTGGTGGTCTCCATCGGCGGCATCGCCGACCCCTCCTTGGGCAAGGCATTCGAGACCGTCAAGGCACGGCTCGACAGTCTCCAGGAACGTTCCCGCCAGGCGTCCAGCCTGAGAGATGTGCTGGGAGACGCCATACGCCTGGAGCGAGAACTCGCCGATATGCGCAAGGTCGGGGACCGCGGCGTTGCTGAGCATGCCCGGCAGCTTGGCGAACGCCAGGAGCAACTGAAGCGACTCGGCATCGAGGCCAGGGCCGCGGGCGATGCCTACGCTCGACTGGGCGAGATGCAGCGTGGCCTGGATATGCAGGTCCGCGGCCTGCAACGGCTGGAGCAGGCCAGCCAGGCAATGCCATTGGCTAGCGCATTTTCCGGACTGGTCGTGGAAGCCAGCAAGACGGCTGCCGGTTATCAAGCGCGGTTGCGCGACCTGGCGATCCGCAACGGCCTGGACGTCGGCCGGGAGCCAGCCTTGGCATCCCTGATCCAGGACAGTGCCAGCCAGAGCGGCCTGGGACGCACGGCGACGCTGGACATGCTGGAGCACTTGAACGCCACCGGCATGGGGTTCGCCGCCGCGCAAATGAATCTGGGACTGGCGGGCCGCTTCGGCTTTGGCCAAGGGATTGCTTCAGCCGAGGCTGCGGGGCTGGTTCGAGCGTTGCAACTGGCCCAGGGTTCGGACTCGCCAGAGCAATTGTCCGCCTCCCTCGACCGCCTGGTCGTCCTGGGTAAAGGCAGAGTCGGCAGTGAGGCCCTGGCGCGTCGCCTGCCTGCCTTGTTGTCAGCGCTGGGCAATGCGGGAGAGGCCACGGCCGGCGATGTCGGTGCACTGGGGGCCTTGCTGGAGATTCAGGCAAAGAACACCACGCCAGACAAAGCGGACGTGCGGATGAAGGCCTGGCTGGAGTTCGTCGGCAGCGGCAGCTTGAAACGCGCTTATGGCCAGGACTACGACCGGGACCTGGAAGCGCTGCGCAAGGACGGAGCGAGTCTGCTGGAGGCCAACCTGGAGCTGGCTGCGCGCTATCGGGATAAGGGCGGCAAGCTCAGCGCCGGTGAGGCGTCGCCGGCGCTTGAAGCCTATCGAGCGTCGCGCGGCGAGTTCCAGGGCTTGCTCGAATCCCAGCAGTCTTCCGTAGGCTCTTCGGAGCGCGATGCGCAGCGTCGCAAGGGGATGTCCCAGGAGCTGTGGAAGGCTTCCAGCGACAGTTGGGAGAGGGCGCAGACCGCTTTGGGCAGCGCCCTGAATCCATATCTGGACAACCTGGCCAAGGGGAGCGCGGTACTCGGCGAGTCGACTGCGGAACTGCTCGAAGCCTATCCGCGGACGACGGCCGGTCTTACCGCCGCCGCAGGTGCGGTGTTATCCGGGTATCTCGCCTACAAGGGAGGGCGCGGCGCTATCGACGTGTTGCGTGGCGGTCGGCTCGGTCGGCGAGGGAGCGCTGCCGTCGGCGACCTGATCGAACGGGGTGCAGGCCGGGTATCGGGTGGTAGCGAAATACAGCGCGTGTTCGTTACCAACTGGCCGGTGCCGGGAGGCGACTCTACGCTGGAGTCCGCGAGGAGGCCAGCACAACGAAAGCGCGGTCAAACACCACGCAGGAAGAGAGGCAAGGGCGGTGGGCTGAAGGCCCGCTCCCTTCCATCCCTTGGCTTCTCGGCTGGAGGAGGCTTGGGGGCGATGGCAGGAAAGCTGCCGCGCCTGTCGCGTTTGCCCATACGCAACGCGCCGCTGCAAGTGGCCTCGTCGTTGATCGATGTTGCTGAGGTCTACTCCAGCGACCTGTCGGAGAGCGAAAAGACCATCGCCTATGGCGAGGCCGGTGGCTCCCTGGCTGGTTCCCTGGCTGGCGCCGCTCTGGGAGCGAGCATCGGCTCGGTGGTGCCGGTGGTCGGTACGCTGATCGGTGGATTGGTTGGCGGCGCTATCGGCGCCTGGGGCGGTAGCGAACTGGGGGGGCGTCTGGGACGCAGTCTGGCTGGCGATCCGCCGGCGGCCTCGGACAACAAGCCGGCGGTGCCCGTACCACAGGCCGAACCCGTCGCGGCTGTGCCCAACTGGACCTTCGCGCCGCAGATAAACCTGACGGTGCAAGGCAACGTACACGAGCCGCAGCGTCTGGCCGACGAGTTGCTGCCCTACCTGCAACGCATGCTTGTCGACTTCGCCGACGAGCGGCAGCGGCGCAGCCTCTACGATCCGGCGATGGTCTAAGGAGTCCCCATGGCATATCTGGAACAATTGCAGGCCGGCCTGAGGTACCTGGGTCGCGCCGGCGAGTCCGGACGCAAGAGTCTGGACAAGGTGGTCGCTCCGGTGAACGGCGCGATCAGCGAGATCCGCGGCGCAGCCGCGGAGCTGGAGAACCTGCCCGGCGTATCGCCGGAAATGGCTGCCCGGCTGCAGCGTGCCATGCGCGGCATCGGCCAGGCGCAGGGCAAGGTGAACCGCGTGGTCTCCACCTATGACCGGGCGAGCCGGGCGTTGCTTGGTATCGACGAACGCCTGGATGCGCTGAAGGTCCAGGTGAACAGTGCCGCGCAGGCGGTCGGCAAGGTCGCTGGCGACATCAGTCCGACGCTGGCGGGGGTGCTGCCGTCGTGGCTGCTGGCACCCTCGGCGACGCCCCCGAGCGAGGCCGCAGCGCCCTTGCCGCACCTGCTGGTACTGCAGCCGCTGACCGCCAATGCCCAACCGTTCTACTTCAACCTGAATACTGCCGCCTTCGACGCCCTGCAGCGCAACAGTGCCTACAACTGGAGCGGGCAGGTGCGCCTGGGTCGGCGGCCGGCGCTGCAGAGCGTCGGCATGGGCGAGGAGAGCATCCTGCTCAAGGGTGCGGTATTCCCGCTGCGTCGACAGGTAGGTAACCAGGAAAAGGTCGTCGGTCTGGAGCAGCTCGAAGCGCTGCGCCGGTTGGCGGAGCGGCGTGAGCCGCTGATCCTGAGCAGCGGCTACGGCGAGGTGCAGATGGGCCTCTGGTGTCTGGTGCGGATCAGCGAGAACCAGAGCGCCCTGCTGGGCAACGGCGCTCCCCGCAAACAAACCTTCGACCTGGAGTTCAAGCGCTATGGCGACGACCTGCCGAACCGCTGACGGCGACATGCTGGACAGCCTCTGCTACCACGTCTATGGCCATCTGTTGGGCTGCGTCGAGGCGACCCTCGACGCCAATCCCGGGCTGGCCGATGAGCAGCAGCCATTCCGCGCCGGCTTGCTGATCAGTTTCCCTGACATGCCGGTGGTCAATGTCGAACAGGTGCGCCTGTGGGATTGATCGACCGCTCACCCGCAACCCCGCCTTGGCGGGGTTTTTCTTTTCTGGAGAAACCAGGTGCAACCGAGTTTCCGTATCGTTGCCGACGGCACCGACGTCACCCAGCGGCTGAATGACCGCCTGCTCAAGCTGACCCTGCTGGACAAGCCGGGCATGGAGTCCGACAGCCTGACCTTGAGGCTCGACGATCGCGATGGACAGGTGGCCTTACCCAGGCGCGGTGCGGTGCTGGAGGTTCATCTCGGCTATGCCGGCGAGCCACTGATGCGCATGGGACGCTTTACCGTGGACACCTTGCAGTGGGCTGGTCCGCCGGACTGCCTGACCGTCACTGCCAAGGCCGGCGACATGCGCGGCAGTGGCAAGACGATACGCAGCGGCGGTTGGGAGGGCACTACCCTGGCTCAGGTCTGCCGCGATGTTGGCGCACGCAACGGCTGGCGCGTGGAGTGTCCGTTGCAGGTGGCGATCGCCCGGGTCGACCAGGTCAATGAGTCCGACTACCACTTCGTCACCCGTCTGGCGCGCCAGTACGACTGCACCGCCAAGCTGGCCGAGGGCATGCTCATGGTGCTGCCGCGACAGAGCGGGCAGAGCGCCACGGGGCGTCGGATCGAACCTTTGGTGTTGGGACGTGCTGACGTCGGTAGCTTCGACGTTACCTTCGACGACCGCAGCCTGATGAGAACGGTGAAGACCCGCTACCAATTGCCCGGCAGCGGCGAGGTCAAGAGCGTCGAGTTGAAGAACCCGAAGGCACCGGCTACGGCTATGGGCGAGCATGTCGACCGGCACCTCTATACCAGCCGTGGAGAGGCCGAGCAGGCGGCGAAGGCTCGCCTGGCGAGCTTCAGCCGCTCCAGCGCCAGTGTGCGCCTGGAACTGCCAGGGCGTGGCGACCTGTTCGCCGAGCGCAGCCTGCTGCTCCAAGGCTTCAAGGCGGGAATCGACGGCGAGTTCCTGATCGACTCGGTGGAGCACACCTACAGCTCCAGCGGATGGACCACTGTCGTGCAATGCAACGGCGGCCGAGGCGGCAAGGGGTGACGCCTGAAACCCATCGGAGTGCAGGAGGATCGATGAAACTGACCGAGCAGCAATTGCTGCGCATTTTTCCCAACGCCCGCCTCGTCGCGGGCGTTTTCGTTGTGGCGTTGCAACGGGCCATGGACGAGAGGGAGATCGACACACCGGCGCGGCGTGCCGCGTTTCTCGCCCAGGTCGGCCACGAAAGCAGCCAGTTGACCCGGCTGGTGGAGAACCTCAATTACAGCGCCCAAGGCTTGGCGGCGACCTGGCCGGGTCGCTATCTCGGCCCCGACGGGCAGCCCAACGCGTTGGCCTTGCGGCTGGCGCGCAATCCGCAGGCGATTGCCGACAACACCTACGCCACGCGCAACGGCAATGGCGACGAAGCGTCCGGCGATGGCTGGCGCTTCCGCGGGCGTGGCTTGCTACAGATCACCGGGCGTGCCAACTACCGGTTGGTCGGCGAGGCCCTCGGCGAGCCGCTGGAAGCCGAGCCCTGGCGCCTGGAGCAGCCCGTGCCGGCGGCCCGCAGCGCCGCCTGGTGGTGGGCCGGTCACGGGCTCAACGAGTTGGCCGACCGCGGCGAGTTCGCTGCCATCACCCGCCGCATCAACGGCGGCCTGAATGGCCAGGCGGAGCGCCTGGCGTTGTGGCAGCGGGCCAGGACGGTGCTGTCATGAGCCGGCTCGCTCTGCTCCTGCCGGCCGTGTTGCTGGTCCTGCTGGCCGGCGCCTTGCTCGGCGGCGGCCTGGTTGCCCGCCACTATCGTCCGCAACTGGAGGAGGCCCTGGGCCAACTCACTGCCAGCCGCGTCGCCAGCGGCCAGCTCGAGGCTTTGCTCGATGAGCAGCAGCGCGCGCTGGCGGCGGTGCGGGCGAGCGCCGAGAGGCGCGCGAAGGACGTCGAGCAGGCACTCGGCGAGGCCAGGGCACAGGCCGCGGAGCAGTATGCCGCGGCCGTGCGTCTGCTCCAGGAACCCGACATTGGCACGGACTGCCAGGCGGCAGGTGCGGCGATCGACCGGGAGCTGGGACTATGACTCGTCTCCTGCTGGGGCTTTGTCTGCTTTTCGCGGGCTGCGCAGCCTCACCGACGACACCTCGCCCCGTGCGCGTCGAGGTTCCCCTGGCAGTGCCCTGCCGTGTACCTGACGTGCGCCCGCCGAGCTGGGCCGGCGCCACGCTGAAGGCCGGCGATTCGCTGCAGGCCAAGGTTCGCGCATTGCTCGCCGAGCGCCGCCAGCGGCAGGGCTACGAACTCGAATTGCAGGCGGCATTGCGTGCCTGCCGCTAAACCTTTCGGCCGATCCTCTCGGATCGGCCTTCCTTCCGACATCCCGCTGTTGCACCCATCCTCCCCACTGGGCTATGTTCCCCAACATGGCTCCGTGAGACCGCTATCGTGATCCACCTCAGCAGCATCATCACCTCCCTCATCAAGGCATTCGCCCGTTGGCGCTGGCGCGCCTGACTTCTTTTTCGCCGGCCTGGCCGGTCACGTCTCCCTGCGTCCCCCGTTTTCCACAGGCATAATGCCGACGATCCACTCCCCCTTCCTCCGCGAGCGCGCCGGGAACCGGGTGTGGCGAAAGCCGGGTGATGCGATTCGCATAAGAATGAAATCAAGAGGTTACAGCCAGCATGCTGCTGATGATCGATAACTACGACTCCTTCACCTACAACCTGGTGCAGTACTTCGGCGAGCTCAAGGCCGAGGTCAAGGTGGTGCGCAACGACGAACTGAGCGTGGAACAGATCGAGGCCCTGGCGCCCGAGCGCATCGTCCTTTCCCCCGGTCCCTGCACCCCCAACGAGGCCGGCGTCTCGCTGGCCGTTATCGAGCGCTTCGCCGGCAAGCTGCCATTGCTCGGTGTCTGTCTTGGCCACCAGAGCATCGGCCAGGCCTTCGGCGGCGAAGTGGTGCGGGCGCGGCAGGTGATGCACGGCAAGACCAGCCCGATCCACCACAAGGACCTCGGCGTATTCGCCGGCCTGGCCAATCCCCTGACGGTGACGCGCTACCACTCGCTGGTGGTGAAGCGAGAGAGCCTGCCGGAGTGCCTGGAGATCACCGCCTGGACCCAACATGCCGACGGATCGCTCGACGAGATCATGGGTGTACGCCACAAGACCCTGAATGTCGAGGGCGTGCAGTTCCATCCCGAGTCCATCCTCACCGAGCAGGGCCACGAGTTGCTGGCCAACTTCCTCCGCCAGCAGGGCGGCGTGCGTGGGGAGGGCAACTGAGATGGATATCAAGGGAGCCCTCAATCGCATCGTCAACCAGCTCGACCTGACCACCGAGGAAATGCAGGCGGTCATGCGCCAGATCATGACCGGGCAGTGCACCGACGCGCAGATCGGCGCCTTCCTGATGGGCATGCGGATGAAGAGCGAAACCATCGACGAGATCGTCGGCGCGGTGGCGGTGATGCGCGAACTGGCCGACGGTGTGCAGTTGCCTACGCTGAAGCATGTGGTCGACGTGGTCGGCACCGGCGGCGATGGCGCGAACATCTTCAACGTATCCTCGGCGGCGTCCTTCGTGGTCGCCGCCGCTGGCGGCAAGGTCGCCAAGCACGGTAACCGCGCGGTCTCCGGCAAGAGCGGCAGCGCCGACTTGCTGGAAGCCGCCGGCATCTACCTGGAACTGACCTCCGAACAGGTGGCGCGTTGCATCGACACCGTCGGCGTCGGGTTCATGTTCGCCCAGGTCCACCACAAGGCGATGAAGTACGCCGCCGGTCCGCGCCGCGAGCTGGGCTTGCGGACTCTGTTCAACATGCTTGGCCCACTGACCAACCCGGCGGGAGTCAGGCACCAGGTGGTCGGGGTGTTCACCCAGGAACTGTGCAAGCCGCTGGCTGAAGTGCTCAAGCGTCTCGGCAGCGAGCATGTGCTGGTGGTGCATTCGCGCGACGGGCTGGACGAGTTCAGTCTGGCCGCGGCGACCCACATTGCCGAGTTGAAGGACGGCGAGGTACGCGAGTACGAAGTGCGTCCCGAGGACTTCGGGATCAAGAGCCAGACCCTGATGGGGCTGGAGGTCGACAGTCCGCAGGCCTCGCTGGAACTGATCCGCGACGCTTTGGGGCGGCGCAAGACCGAGGCTGGGCAGAAGGCCGCCGAGCTGATCGTGATGAATGCCGGCCCGGCACTGTACGCTGCCGATCTGGCGACCAGCCTGCACGAGGGCATTCAACTGGCCCACGATGCCCTGCACACCGGGCTGGCACGGGAGAAGATGGACGAACTGGTGGCCTTCACCGCCGTTTACAGAGAGGAGAACGCACAGTGAGTGTGCCGACGGTTCTGCAGAAGATCCTCGCCCGCAAGGCCGAGGAGGTCGCCGAGCGCCGTGCGCGCGTCAACCTGGCCGAGGTCGAGCGGCTGGCGCGTAGCGCCGATGCGCCGCGCGGCTTCGCCAATGCCCTGCTGGAGCGGGCCAAGCGCAAGGAGCCGGCAGTGATCGCCGAGATCAAGAAGGCATCGCCGAGCAAGGGCGTGCTGCGCGAACACTTCGTCCCGGCGGAGATAGCCCGCAGCTACGAGGCGGGTGGCGCGGCGTGCCTGTCGGTGCTCACCGACGTGGACTTCTTCCAGGGCGCCGATGCCTATCTGAAGGAAGCGCGGGCCGCCTGTGCGCTGCCGGTGATCCGCAAGGACTTCATGATCGATCCGTACCAGATCGTCGAGGCGCGGGCGATCGGTGCCGACTGCATCCTGCTGATCGTCTCGGCGCTGGACGACGTGCTGATGGCCGAACTGGCGGCGACTGCCAAGTCGGTCGGTCTCGACGTACTGGTCGAAGTGCATGACGGCACCGAGCTGGAACGTGCACTGAAGACCCTGGACACGCCGTTGGTGGGCATCAACAACCGCAACCTGCACACCTTCGAGGTGAGCCTGGAAACCACCCTCGACCTGTTGCCGGAAATTCCCCGCGACCGCCTGGTGGTCACCGAGAGCGGTATTCTCAACCGGGCCGACGTGGAGCTGATGGAAGTCAGCGAGGTCTATGCCTTCCTGGTTGGCGAGGCGTTCATGCGGGCCGACGATCCTGGCCTGGAGTTGAAGCGCCTGTTCTTCCAGGAGCGTGGCGGCGTGGTGCTGGGCGCCGATCCTGACTGATCCGCGCTGTCGAATCCCATGAAAAAGGCCGGTTGCGACCGGCCTTTTTCATGGGTGCTGTTCAGCGGGTGCCGAAGACCACCATGGTCTTTCCTTTCACATGCACCAGGCCCTGCTCCTCCAGGCTCTTCAGCACGCGTCCGACCATTTCCCGCGAGCAGCCGACGATCCGGCCGATCTCCTGGCGGGTGATCTTGATCTGCATGCCGTCCGGGTGGGTCATGGCGTCCGGTTGCTGGCACAGGTCCAGCAAGGTGCGGGCGACGCGTCCGGTGACGTCGAGGAAGGCCAGGTCGCCCACCTTGCGGGTGGTCTTGCGCAGGCGGTCGGCCATCTGGCTGCCGAGGGTGTAGAGGATCTCCGAGTCCTGCTGCGACAGTTCGCGGAACTTCGCATAGCTGATCTCGGCGACTTCGCATTCCACCTTGGCGCGAACCCAGGCGCTGCGTTCCTGTTCGCTGCCTTCCTTTTCGAACAATCCCAGCTCGCCGAAGAAATCACCGCTGTTGAGGTAGCCGATGATCATTTCGCGGCCGTCGTCGTCCTCGATGAGGATGGTGACCGAACCCTTGATGATGAAGAACAGCGTTTCGCAGCGATCGCCGGCATAGATGATGGTGCTCTTTGCGGTGTAGCGGCGGCGGTGACAGTGTGCGAGCAGCTTGTCTAGGTGTTTGAGTTTGGGTGTGTGGGTAATAGCTACCATGCCCGAGTCCCGAAAGAATAAAGAATATGCCTGACGTACAAGGCGATGTTTTTTTGAGTTCTTATGGAGAGACCTGCCAGGGCCCGGGAGCTCAGCGGAGAGCTCCCCCCAACCGGGCAGATCAGGAAGTGTGCCAGTAAACCGCGTCCAGCTTAACAGACGGGCCATGAAGGTCGATGTGATTTTGCGACGCAGCTATCAGGACTGTGATCCCGTACTGTCCTTGGGCCCTGTGCTAAGCTGGCGCCCTTTGCCGGCGGGAGTCTGAACGATGAAAGCGCGTATCCAGTGGGCGGGCGAGGCGATGTTCCTCGGCGAGTCCGGTAGCGGCCACGTGGTGGTCATGGACGGTCCGCCGGACCATGGCGGACGCAACCTCGGGGTGCGCCCTATGGAGATGGTCCTGATCGGCCTCGGCGGCTGCACCAACTTCGATGTGGTCAGCATCCTGAAGAAGGCGCGCCAGCCGGTGGAGAGCTGCGAAGCCTTCCTCGAGGCCGAAAGGGCCGACGAGGAGCCCAAGGTGTTCACGAAGATCCACGTGCACTTCGTGGTCAAGGGCCGCGGTCTCAAGGAGGCCCAGGTCAAGCGCGCGGTGGAGCTGTCGGCGGAGAAATACTGCTCGGCGTCGATCATGCTCGGTCGCGGCGGGGTGGAGATCACCCACGACTACGAGATCGTCGAACTCGGCTGAGACGACATCCGGTCATCATAAAAGGGGCGCAAACTCTGGCGGAGGCTTGATTGGCTCTGCATAATGCGCCCCTTTTTTCGTGCCGCGCGATTCCGTCGGGCGGCCGTTCAGTTCGGAAGATTCTTCCGCTCTGATAGACGTTTCCCGAGCCATCCCGGTCGGGTGACCAATGGCGCCAGCCGGCGCCCGTGCAACTCAACAAACCACAATCGCCATCGCGAAGAGGTGTTAACCGTCCTACGCAGGTGCGTCGTTCGCATCTGACGGGCATGCCCCAACCCTGCGGCAGAGCCGCAAGCAACCGAGAGAGTTCCCCACGGTGAAAAGCAAACTCAAGCTCCACGGGTTCAACAACCTGACGAAGACCTTGAGCTTCAACATCTACGACATCTGCTACGCCGAGACGCCCGAAGACCTCCAGGCCTACGTGCAGTACATCGACGAAGAGTATGACGCGGAGCGTCTGACGCAGATTCTTACCGATGTTGTCGACATCATCGGCGCCAATATCCTGAACATCGCGCGTCAGGACTACGACCCCCAGGGCGCCAGCGTGACCATCCTGATCTCCGAGCAGCCGGTCACTCCGACCGACAGCCAGATCGAAGAGTCCCCGGGCCCGCTGCCGGACACCATTCTGGCGCACCTGGACAAGAGCCACATCACCGTGCATACCTACCCGGAAATCCATCCGGTGGACGGCATCGCGACCTTCCGCGTGGACATCGACGTTTCCACCTGCGGAGTGATCTCCCCGCTGAAGGCCCTGAACTACCTGATCCACCAGTTCGACTCGGACATCGTCACGGTCGACTATCGGGTCCGCGGCTTCACCCGCGACATCGAGGGGCGCAAGCATTTCATCGACCACGAGATCAACTCGATCCAGAACTATCTCTCCGACGACACGCGCGAGGCCTACCAGATGACCGACGTGAACGTGTACCAGGAGAACCTGTTCCACACCAAGATGCTGCTCAAGGACTTCGAACTGGAGAACTACCTGTTCGGCGACGCTACCCGGACGCTCTCGGCGGAACAGCGTGAGCAGGTCACGGAACGGCTCAAGCACGAAATGCTGGAGATCTTCTACGCGCGC
Source organism: Pseudomonas sp. TZ252 (assembly GCF_056110345.1). NCBI lineage: Bacteria > Pseudomonadati > Pseudomonadota > Gammaproteobacteria > Pseudomonadales > Pseudomonadaceae > Pseudomonas > Pseudomonas sp. TZ252. Next base: position 3,180,796 of record NZ_CM148566.1, read on the forward strand.
AACATGCCGCGCTGATCGCACACGAGAAAGAAAAAGCCCGCTTCGAGCGGGCTTTTTCATGCGTGCGATTCAGATGCGGTAGGTGCTCTTGGTCATCACCTTCGCCAGCAGGCTCATGCCCAGCTTCACCGGTGCCGGGAAGCGCAGGCCGCCGGCGGCCAGGGCGTTGCTCGAATGCTGTTCCTCGTCGATACGCATCTGCTCGAGGATGGCACGGGATTTCCGATCCTCCTGGGGAATCTGCGCCAGGTGTTCGTCCAGATGCTTGCACACCTGGTCTTCGGTGGCGGCGACGAAGCCCAGGCTGACCCGGTCGCTGACCAGCCCGGCGGCGGCACCGACGCCGAAGGACAGGCCGTAGAAGATCGGATTGAGGACGCTGGGACGGCTGCCCAACTGGCGGATGCGTTGCTCGCACCAGGCCAGGTGGTCGATCTCCTCCTCGGCGGCTTCCTCCATCGCCTCGCGGACCTCGGGCAGCTTGGCGGTCAGCGACTGGCCCTGGTACAGCGCCTGGGCGCAGACCTCGCCGGTGTGGTTGATGCGCATCAGGCCGGCGATATGGCGGGTGTCTTCCTCGCTCAGTTCGCCATCGGGTTCCACGATGGCCGGCGACGGTCGCGCCGGCTGGCCGCTGAACGGCAGCAGGGTGCGCAGGGCGGAGTCGGCCTGCAGCAGGAAACGGTCGATGGGCGAATAGTGGCGGTCGGCGGACATGGCGCACCTCCGGAAACGAAAGATCGCACCAGTTTACCGGAAGTGCGCTGATAGCAGGATGTTGCGGACGGGCTGCGATGTCGCAGCGCCAGCAGGGACTCAGCCCGGCGGCCAGTGCATCTGGCGTTGACCCAGCACGTGCATGTGGATGTGGTGCACGGTCTGCCCGCCAAGGTCGTTGCAGTTCATCACCACACGGAAGCCTTCCTCGCAGCCCTGCTCCCGGGCCAGGCGCTGGGCGGTGAAGAGGATATGGCCTGCCAGCGGCCGGTCTGCCTCGGTCAGGTGCTCGAGGGTGGGAATGTGCCTTTTCGGGATGACCAGGAGGTGCACCGGCGCCTGCGGGCCGATATCGTGAAACGCGACAACTTCCTCGTCTTCGTAGAACTTGCGCGCGGGAACTTCCCCCGCCACGATCTTGCAGAACAGACAGTCCATGGGCGATTCCTCCGGCCTCGGGTGCTTTCCCGAGTGTAGCGGTGCCCGTCGCGACCGCCCAAGCGTGAAGGAGCCGCAGTGAAGAACGACATACACGACCTCGGCCTGGTCCTGGATTCCCGGGTCAAGCTGATCCTGATCGAGTCCTGGGACGAGCCGAAGGTGATGGAAACCCTCACCGGCCTGGCGGTCAGGCGCGGCCTTGGCCTGTATGCCTGGTCGGTGACCGAGGGCGTGCAGCGCCTGGGCTTCGGCGGCGAGCCGCTGGGCGGGGAGGAGAGCCGCGACCCGGTCGCGGCGTTGCGCTTGATCAAGCACGATCAGCAGGCGAATCTCTACGTGCTCTGCGACCTGCATCCTTTCCTTGGCGACAGCCCGACCCTGGTGCGCCTGCTCAAGGAAATCGCCATGGCCGAAGGCAATCATCGACCGACCGTGGTGCTGGTGTCCCATGCGCTGAAGCTGCCGGCCGAAGTGCAGCGCTTCGCCGCGCGGTTCTCGCTGTCCCTGCCCAGCGAGGACGAACTGCTCGGCATCGTCCGCGAGGAAGCGACGCGCTGGAGCGAGCGCAACCGTGGTGCCCGCGTGCGCACCGACAACCGCACCCTGCAGCAGGTGGTGAAGAACCTGCGCGGACTCAGCCATGCCGAGGCGCGACTGCTGGCGCGCAACGTGATCTGCAACGATGGGGCGATCACCCAGGAGGACCTGCCCGAGCTGAACCGCACCAAGTTCCAGCTACTCGACCTGGAGGGCGTGCTGAGCTTCGAGTACGACACCGCGCGCTTCGCCGAGGTCGGCGGGCTTGCCGCGCTCAAGCGCTGGCTCGGCGAGCGTCAGTCGGCGTTCCTCGCCGGCACGCCTGGCGACCAGCCGAAGGGCATGATGCTGGTCGGCGTACAGGGCGCCGGCAAGAGCCTGGCGGCCAAGGCGGTGGCCGGCCTCTGGGGCTTGCCGTTGCTGCGTCTGGATTTCGCCTGTCTCTACAACAAGTACTTCGGCGAAACCGAGCGCAACCTGCGCGAGGCGCTGCGCCTGGCCGAACAGATGGCGCCCTGCGTGCTGTGGATGGATGAAGTGGAGAAGGGCATTTCTGGTGGCGACCAGGACAACGGCGTCAGTCAGCGCGTGCTGGGTACCCTGCTGACCTGGATGGCCGAGCGCGAGGCGCCGGTCTTCATGGTCGCCACCGCGAACGCTATCGACCGCCTGCCGCCCGAACTGATCCGCAAGGGACGCTTCGACGAATTGTTCTTCGTCGACCTGCCGACGCCGGAGGTTCGCGCCGAGATCTTCCGCATCCACCTGCAACGCCGCGAGCTGGAGCCGGCACAGTTCGACCTCCATCTGCTGGCGGCTGCCAGCGAGGGTTTCAGCGGGGCGGAGATCGAGCAGGCGGTGGTGGCGGCACTGTACGCCGGGCAGGCGCGACAGCAGGCGGTGGATCAGGATCTGTTGCTCAGGGAACTGGCGCGAACCTCGCCGCTGTCGGTGCTGATGGCGGAAAAGCTCGCCGCGCTGCGGACCTGGGCCAAGGGGCGGGCGGTACCGGCAGACTGAGCCAACGGCGAACCTTGCCGCCCTGCGAGGAGAGGCCGGTCAACCCCGTGGGGCGGAGGGTACCGCCGAGGCGTTGATCCGCGCGGCGAGTCGGCGCACCAGCCAGCGTGGCGCCAGGCGTGGGCTCAGCGCCAGCAGGCGATTGCGCCAACCGGGGACGATCAGGGCGCGGTTCTTGTCCAGCCCGCGCAGGGCCAGCAGCGCGACTTCCTCCGGGGTCATCATCAGCTTGCTCCGGTCGAGCCTGCCGAGCCGCATCCCGGCTTCCCGGAAGAATGCCGTGCGGGTTGGCCCAGGGCACAGCACCGAGACCTTGACGCCGCGCTCTTTCAGTTCTTCCCGCAAGCCTTCCGAGAAGTGCAGGACGTAGGCCTTGCTGGCGTAGTAGTTGCTCATCCAGGCGCCGGGCTGGAAGGCGGCCACCGAGGCGATATTGAGTATCTGGCCCCCGCCCTGTGCCGCCATGCGGGCGCCGAGGGAGTGGCAAAGGCGGGCCAGGGCCAGGATGTTGAGTTCGATCAGCTCCTGTTCCCGCGCCCATTCCTGGTCGATGAAGGGGCCGGAGGTACCGATCCCGGCATTGTTAACCAGCAGGTCGATCTGTCGTTCGCCCTGTTCCAGTTCGTGCAACAACCCTGACAGTTGCAGCGGCTCGGAAAGATCGCAGGTGCGGAACAGCACTTCCACGCCGAAACGCTGCGCCAGCTCATAGGCGATGCTCTCCAGCGCGTCGCGCTGGCGCGCCACCAGGATCAGGGCGCGACCGCGCCGGGCCAGGGCTTCGGCTAGGGCCAGGCCGATACCGCTGGAAGCGCCGGTGATCAGGGCATAACGGGGCATTCGAGACTTCTCCGAAACGGACGGGGAATTGGACCCCGCCCGTCGCGAGGGGTTGCGTGGCTACTGTTGGTCGTCGTCTTCCATGGCCTCTGCCGCCGCCGTGGCGGCTTCATCGGCTTCGGCCGCCGCTGCGGCGGCCTGCTCGTCGGTGGTGTACGGGTCGGCTGGAGCGCTGGCGCCGCCGTCATAGTTCGCTCGCTCCAGGTAACCCTGGTAGGACGGCAGGGCGATGGCGGCGATGATACCGACTATCGGCAGCAGGATGATCAGACTGGCCAGGACTTTCACCCCGGTGCTGTTCGCCGGCGGCGGCGGACCGTAGCGGTTGGCGCCGGTGCTGCCGGGCAGGACCAGCATCAGGATGCCGAACACGCTGCCGACGAAGGGGACGAAGTTGAGCAGCCAGAGCCAGCCCGACCAGCCGAGGTCATGCAGGCGCTGCACGCCGATCATCACGGCGATGACGATGAAGGCGATCGAGGCCAGGGCGGTGACGGCCACGCCGACGGTTTCGCCGAGCAGGAAGCCCAGGCCCATGATGACCAGGAAGCACAGCGTCATCGCCATCGACCAGCCGAGATAGCGCAGGCGTCCGATCCGGCCGTTGGTGGTGAACACGTTCAGCTCGCCGAACTCGGGGAGGGCGTCGCCGACCTGGGCGCTGGGCGGTGTGTAGGGAGACGCGCCCGCAGCCGCGGTGGTCGCAGGCGCGGCGTTTTCGCCGAGCTGCGCCTGGCGTGCCAGGTACTTCTCGATGATGACGCCGCAGGCCGAACATTCCGCTCCGCTGGGCTGTTCATGGCCGCATTTCGGGCAGGTCATGGGAGGCAGGTCTTGCGCCGGGGTTTCCTCCGCGACCTGGGGGTTGTGATCGGGCGTTTCCACCAGGCTCAGGCTGGCCGCCAGGTCGACTTCCTTGTAGGCATTGGCGCCGGCCTGGCGCAAGGCGGTCAGGTAACGCTCCGCCTCGGCCTCTGGAAGTTCGCGTTTCAGCACCACCGGGCGACCGCCGAAGAGGGCGTCGATCTTGCCCGGTTCGCTCTTGAACAGGCGGGCGAGATTGTCCTTCACGGTTTCGAGCGATGCGTCGGGCATCAGCTCGCCGGAGAAGACGATCTTGAAGCGTTGGTCGGTCATGCAGGCATCCTTGTCAGCTGGGGTGAGAGAAATGCAGCCGACAGCCTAATCGGCGGCCTTGGCGCCCACAAGCGCGAGATGAGAACTCCCGCACAAGCCGGGGCGCCGTGACCCGGCGGTTTCAGCGCGGCCAGCGGTTGGCCAGGCGATCCATGTTCCGCAGGGCGGCGCGATATTCCCGGTCGAGGCGGGCGACCAACTCGTCGACGCCGGGCAAGTCGTCTATGTTGCCCGCGCCCTGGCCGGCGGACCACACGGTCTTCCAGGCCTTGGCCTCGTCGTTCACCGGCTTGAGTTTCTCGCCGTAGTTCATGTCTGCCTTGTCGGTCAGGCGCTTCAGATCGTAACCGGCGGCCTCCAGGCTTTGCCGCATGAAGCTGGCCGGTACGCCGGACACCGCCGGGGTGTGCACGATGTCGGCGGCGCGTGCCTCCAGGATCATCTGCTTGTAGGCGTCGGAGGCATTGCTCTCGCGGGTGGCGATGAAGCGAGTGCCGAGATAGGCCAGGTCGGCGCCGAGCATCTGTGCGGCGAGAATCTCGTGGCCGTGGTTGATGCAGCCGGCCAACAGCAGGGTCTTGTCGAAGAACTGGCGGATTTCCGCGACCAGCGCGAAAGGGCTCCAGGTCCCGGCGTGCCCGCCCGCGCCGGCCGCTACCGCGATCAGGCCGTCAACCCCGGCCTCGGCGGCTTTTTCGGCGTGGCGGCGGGTGGTGACGTCGTGGAACACCAGGCCGCCGTAGCTATGCACAGCGTCTACCACTTCGCGCACTGCGCCGAGGCTGGTGATGACGATCGGTACGCGGTGCTCGACGCAGATCCGCAGGTCGGCCTGCAACCGCGGATTGGTGTTGTGGACGATCAGGTTCACCGCATAGGGCGCGGGATTGTCCAGCGCCTGCAGGCCGGCCCCGATTTCCTCCAGCCATCCCTCGAAGCCGCTGCTCTCGCGCTGGTTGAGCGCCGGGAAGCTGCCGACGATGCCGCTGCGGCAGCAGGCCAGCACTAACTGCGGGTTGGATACCAGGAACATCGGCGCGGCCACCATCGGCAGTCGCAGGCGTTGGTCGAGCAGGGCGGGCAAGGACATGGACAGGACTCCTGGGTCAGAAAGGTTTGAGCACCACCAGTAGGACGATCAGCAGCAGGAACAGTACAGGCACTTCGTTGAACCAGCGGTAGAACACATGGCTGCGCCCCGGCTCGCCGCGGGCGAAGCGCTTGAGCATGGCGCCGCAGGCGTGGTGGTAGCCGATCAGCAGGACCACCAGGGTCAGCTTGGCGTGCAGCCAGCCTTGGCTCAGCCAGCCGGGGGTGAGATAGAGCATCCAGAGGCCAAGGACCAGGGTGGCGAGCATCGAGGGCATCATGATCCCTCGGTAGAGCTTGCGCTCCATGACGCAGAAGCGTTCCCGGCTGGTCTGGTCCTCGCTCATGGCGTGGTAGACGAAAAGGCGCGGCAGGTAGAACAGGCCGGCGAACCAGCAGACCACGGCGATGATATGGAAGGCTTTGAGCCACAGGTACATCAGGACATCCTCTTGATCACGGTGCCCCGATAGTAGAGGGATGGCTGGAACGCGTCACCCTGGCGGCTTGCCGCTGTCTGATTTGCCGGCAGATATGGCCGCATAACAGGTAGGAACATTCGGATAGGGCCTCGCAGCAATTTCTGCCCGACGACCCCGGGGGCTAGACTGCCGACCGAAGGGCCGAACCGGTCGCAAAGCCGGACGCCCAGCGCTGTTCATGCCGGCGCTCGGCTCTTATCATTGGCCTCTTTTGGCTAGCTTGCCTCAGCGCGCGGAGTGATGGACAGATGATCAAGGTCGGCATCGTTGGCGGTACGGGTTATACGGGCGTGGAACTGCTGCGCCTGCTGGCGCAGCATCCGCAGGCCCGGGTGGAAGTGATCACTTCACGTTCCGAGGCGGGGGTGAAGGTCGCCGACATGTACCCGAACCTGCGAGGTCATTATGATGACCTGCAGTTCAGCGTGCCGGACGCGCAGCGCCTCGGCGCCTGCGACGTGGTGTTCTTCGCCACGCCGCACGGCGTGGCGCACGCGCTGGCTGGCGAACTGCTGGACGCGGGGACCCGGGTCATCGATCTGTCCGCTGACTTCCGCCTGGCGGACGCCGAGGAGTGGGCGCGCTGGTACGGACAGCCGCATGGCGCTCCGGCGCTGCTCGACGAGGCTGTCTACGGCCTGCCGGAAGTGAACCGCGAGAAGATCCGCCAAGCCCGCCTGATCGCCGTGCCGGGTTGCTACCCGACCGCGACCCAGCTGGGCCTGATCCCGCTGCTGGAGGCCGGCCTGGCCGACGCCTCGCGGCTGATCGCCGATTGCAAGTCCGGGGTCAGCGGCGCCGGTCGGGGCGCCAAGGTTGGCTCGCTGTTCTGCGAGGCGGGCGAAAGCATGATGGCCTACGCGGTCAAAGGGCATCGGCATCTCCCGGAAATCAGCCAGGGCCTGCGTCGGGCCTCCGGCGGCGAGGTCGGGTTGACGTTCGTACCGCACCTGACGCCAATGATCCGCGGTATCCATGCAACCCTTTATGCCCATGTCGCGGATCGCTCGGTCGACCTCCAGGCGTTGTTCGAGAAGCGCTACGCCGACGAACCCTTCGTCGACGTGATGCCGGCCGGCAGCCATCCGGAGACCCGCAGCGTGCGTGGCGCCAATGTCTGCCGAATCGCCGTGCATCGCCCCCAGGGCGGCGACCTGGTGGTGGTGCTGTCGGTGATCGACAACCTGGTCAAGGGCGCCTCGGGTCAGGCGCTCCAGAACATGAACATCCTGTTCGGGCTGGACGAGCGCCTGGGCCTCTCGCATGCGGCCCTGCTCCCCTGATGTCCGGCTGGGAACTCCAGTTCCGTGATCCACGGCGGGCCTGGCTGGTCCGCCTCGGGGTGGGTGCGCTGCTGCTGGCGGTTCCGCTGGCGTTTCTCGGCGGTCGCTGGTCGACCGGGGCGGACGCCGCTCGCAGCGAGGCCGATGCGCAACGCCAGGAAACCCTGATCGGCGAGCAGAAGGCCGAGCTGGAGCGCCTGCGTACCGAAATCGAGGTGTTGCGCAGCGGAGAACGTCTCAGCCAGCAGGCCACCGAACAGAGCCGGCAGACCATCAAGCTGCTTGAGGACCAGGTGTTCAAGCAGCAACAGGACATCGCGTTCTACAAGGGGGTCGTCGCGCCGGCCAGCAAGGCGGATGCGCTGGAAATCCGTGCCTTTGAGGTGCAGGGCACGGACGACCCGCAGCGCTTCCGCTATAAGGTGATGCTCAGCCGCCTGGGCAGGGACGACCGCAAGCTGGATGGGCGGCTGAAAGTCCGCATCAGCGGCAAGCTGGCGCGCAAGGACGCTACCTACGACCTCGAACAGCTCTCGCCGGAACTGGGCAAGACAGGGCTGTCGATTTCCCTCCGGCATTTCCAGTCGATCCCAGAAGGGGGGCGTTTCGCCGAGCTGGAGCTGCCGAAGAACTTCATCCCGAAGCTGATCGACGTACGTGCGGAGCTGAATGGCCAGTCCAAACCGCTACAGCGCCGTTTCGATTGGCCGAAGCAGTGAGTGAGCATTATGTGGAGCAAGAACAAAGGCCGGGCCGACGTCCAGCGTTTCACCGGGCAGACTAGCCTGATCGCCAGCGGCGCCGAACTGGTCGGTGACATGAACCTCAAGGGCGCGGTGCAGATCGACGGCACCGTCCGCGGAGCGTTGCAGGCGCACGAAGGGCTGGTGCGGGTCAGCGCCGGCGGTCGAGTCGATGGCGAAATCCGGGCCCCCCATGTGATCATCGACGGTCAGGTGGATGGCGACATCCATGCCATCGAACGCCTGGAGCTGGGGGCCCAGGCCCGGGTGAAGGGCAATCTTCACTATGGGCTGATCGAAACCGCCATGGGGGCCCAGATCGAGGGCCGCCTGTGCCCGATGACCGAGGCCAGTCCGCGCCCGCTGGAACTGCCTGCCAGCGTGGAAACTGTGGATTAGTTGACCATTTTTCTGGGACAAGAGGATAATGGGCGTAATGTTGTAACGCACGGCCTCAAGCCGGGAGATTCGGAAACATGAGCATCGAGACCTTCACCCCTACGCCCCTGCTCTTTACCCCAGGCGCAGCCAACAAGGTGAAGACGTTGATTGACGAAGAGGGCAATCCTCGCCTGAAACTGCGTGTATTCGTCACCGGCGGCGGTTGCTCGGGCTTCCAGTATGGCTTCACCTTCGACGAAGATATCGCCGATGACGATACCGTGATCGAGCGCGATGGCGTGGGCCTGGTGGTGGACCCGATGAGCTTCCAGTACCTGGCGGGCTCGGAAGTCGACTACCAGGAAGGCCTGGAAGGTTCGAGGTTCGTCATCAAGAACCCGAACGCCGCCACGACTTGCGGTTGCGGACAGTCGTTCTCGATCTGACGTCGATGGGGTCGCTACGAAAACGCCGCGCATATAAGCGCGGCGTTTTCGTTTCAGGCGGGATACAGCGCGCCCAGAGTCCTGGGACCGAGCGCACCGGTCACATCAGGGCAGTTGCCGGGCAGGCGCTCGAGAAACCGATGGGCTAGCCAGGCGAATGCCATGCCCTCCATCCAGGCAGGGGGAATGCCGTATTCGTCGGTACTGGCCACCCGAGCTTCGGGCATCAGCATGGCCAGGCGCTTCATCAGCGCCGTATTGAAGGCGCCGCCGCCGCATACCAGCACCTCTTCGCAGTCCGGCTGGGCGTCCAGCAGCGATTCGCTGATGCTGCGCGCGCTCAGCTCCAGCAGGGTTGCCTGGATATCCGCTGCCGGCAAGGCAGGGTGACGAGCCAGGTGCTCCTGCAGCCAGGGCAGGTTGAAGCGCTCGCGCCCGGTGCTCTTGGGGCCACGCGCGGCGAAGAATTCATCCGCCAGCAGGCTTGCCAGCAGTGCGTGGTTCATCTGGCCGCTGGCGGCCCACGCACCGTCCCGGTCGAAATGTTCGCCGCGCTGGTGATGAATCCAGGCGTCCATCAGCACGTTGCCCGGGCCGCAGTCGAAGCCGCGTACCGGCTTTCCGGGACTGAGCAGCGAAACGTTGCTGAAGCCACCGATGTTCAGGACCGCCCTGGAGGCGTCATCATCGCCAAACAGCGCCTGATGGAAGGCCGGTACCAGCGGGGCGCCCTGGCCGCCGGCTGCGACGTCGCGGCGGCGGAAGTCGGCGACGACATCGATGCCGGTCAGCTCCGCCAGCAGGGCGGGGTTGCCGATCTGCACCGTGAAGTGGCGAGCGGGTTCATGCCGGATGGTTTGACCGTGACTGCCGATGGCACGGACTTCGTCGGGGCTCATCTGCTGCTGGAGCAGCAGTTCGCGCACGCCCTGTGCTGCAAGGGCGACCCAGCGTTGCTCGACTTCGGCGGCGCGGGCGATTTCATCGGGACCGGGGACGCACAGGGCGAGGATGTCTTCGCGCAGCCCGGCCGGCATGGGTAGGTAATGGGAAGCGAGCAAGGTGGTGCGATCACCTTGCTCGATCAGGACGATGTCCATGCCGTCCAGGCTGGTTCCGGACATCAACCCCAGGTAGCGCGGCACGATCAGCGCTGCTTGTTCAGGGCCAGGAGGGTTTTCTTCTCCTGATCCATGCGCGCGATCATCGGCTGGGTCTGCGCCATGAAGCGCTTGCGATCTGCGCCACCGAGCGGGTCCGCCATGGGCAGCTTGGCACTCAGCGGATCGACGTGACGGCCATTGATCTGGAACTCGTAGTGCAGGTGCGGGCCGGTGGCCAGGCCCGTCATGCCTACGTAACCGATGATCTGGCCCTGCTTCACGCTGGTACCGGCGCGGATACCCTTGGCGAAGCGGCTCATGTGTCCGTAGATGGTCCGATAGCGCTGGCCGTGCTGGATCACCACGGCGTTGCCGTAGCCCCCCTTGCGTCCGGCTTCGAGGATCTTGCCGTCTCCGGTGGCCTTGATCGGTGTGCCGATGGGGGCAGCGTAGTCGACGCCCTTGTGCGCGCGGATCTTGTTCAGGATCGGGTGGCGGCGGCCCAGGGAGAAGCGCGAGCTGATGCGGGCGAAATCCACCGGCGTACGGATGAATGCCTTGCGCATGCTGGAGCCGTCGGCGCGGTAGTAGCTGGTATTGCCCTGCTTGTTGGTGTAACGCACGGCGGTGTAGGTCTTGCCGCGGTTGACGAAGCGGGCGGCGAGGATATTGCCGGTCGCCACTTGCTTGCCGTTGACCTTGTGCTGTTCGTAGATCACGTCGAACTCGTCGCCCTCACGCAGATCGAGGGCGAAGTCGATGTCGTAGCCGAAGATATTCGACAGCGACGTGATCAGGTTATAGGGCAGGCCGGCGTTACGACCGGCAACGAACAGCGAGCTGGTGATGCGGCCATGGGCATAGGCGGTATGCAGGTCTATCTGGGCCTTCTCGCGTTTGAAGGAGTAGCCCTTGTCGGTCTTGTCCAGGCCGATGGTCTCGAGTTCGCTCTGCTTGACTCGCAGCGCCTGCAGCTCTCCTTTGGGGTCGAGCTTGAGCTTGACCTCCTGGCCGACCTTCAGATGGGTGAAGCGCTTGGCATCCTTGCTGCTGGTCAGCATGTCGTGCATGGCCGAGGTGGAAAGGCCTGCCTTGGTGAATACGGTCGACAGCGTATCGCCACTGGCGACGGTGATGGTCTTCCACTCGGGATCGACGGGCTTGGTGTCGGCATCGGCTACAGATGCGCCCGGCTTGTCCGAGTCTTGCTCGGCGGTGTTGTCGTCGGAGGCGCCTTCTACCTGAGCGAAAGGCGTGCCTTCGTCGCTGGAATTGGTGACCGATTGCGGCAGGAGGTCGTCTTTCTCCTGAAGGAGGCGATCGGTGTTGCTTTCAAGCTCCAGATTGAGCGTGGTCCTCTTGGCCTCGACTTCGCTCGAGGGGAACACCAGTAGTGCCAAACTGAGGAGCGCTGCAACACCGCTGGCGGCCAACAAGTGGCTTTTCGGGTAATACGGCGGCGCTTTCTGATCGGATTGCGTCATGGCGTGATTGGTGTTTTTGGATTGTGAATAAATAACTGCCTAAAATATAACCAAAATCTCCTTGAATCAAGCCAAAAGTCGCGTCTGGCCTGGCTCCGTCCCCCTGACGGTCGGCAAAATTTGTTTTTAGTCTGCGATCTTGTATGGTTGGTTCCCTTTCGATTTTGGCAATTGGGCAGAACCTGTAAATGAAGTCGGTTGAAGAGCAACTGGCGCTGATCCAGCGCGGTGCAGACGAGATCCTGGTAGAGGCGGAACTGGTGGCCAAGCTGAAGCGTGGCCAGCCCTTGCGGATCAAGGCCGGCTTCGACCCGACCGCTCCCGATCTGCATCTTGGCCATACCGTGCTTATTAATAAGCTGCGCCAGTTCCAGGACCTGGGGCATCAGGTGATCTTCCTCATCGGCGACTTCACTGGGATGATTGGTGACCCCAGTGGGAAAAGTGTTACCCGTCCTCCCCTGACGCGCGAGCAGGTTCTGGAGAATGCGGAGACGTACAAGTCCCAGGTCTTCAAGATCCTCGACCCGGCCAAGACCGAAGTAGCCTTCAATTCCACCTGGATGGACCAATTGACCCCGGCTGACTTCATTCGTCTTGCCTCTCAGTACACCGTTGCGCGGATGCTGGAGCGTGATGACTTTAGCAAGCGCTATGCCAGCAATCAGCCCATCGCTATCCATGAGTTCCTCTATCCGCTGGTCCAGGGCTATGACTCCGTCGCGCTGAAGGCGGACGTCGAGTTGGGTGGCACCGACCAGAAGTTCAACCTGCTGATGGGGCGCGAGCTGCAGCGTGCCTATGGCCAGGAGGCCCAGGTGATCCTGACCATGCCGTTGCTGGAAGGGCTGGATGGCGTGAAGAAGATGTCCAAGTCGCTGGGCAACTATATTGGTATCCAGGAAGCGCCGGGTGTCATGTACAGCAAGCTGGTCTCCATTCCTGACACGCTGATGTGGCGTTACTTCGAACTGCTCAGCTTCCGTTCCTTGGATGAGATCGATAGCTTCCGCAAGGACGTCGAGGCGGGCGCCAACCCGCGTGACATCAAGATCAAGCTGGCCGAGGAGATCGTCGCCCGCTTCCATGGCGAGGAGGCGGCGGCGAGCGCACACAAGTCGGCCGGCAATCGCCTGAAGGATGGCGAGCTGCCGGAAGACCTGCCGGAGATCGAGCTGTCGTCCCCCGAGGATATGCCCGTTGCCTCTGTTCTCAATAAGGCGGGGTTGGTGAAGAATGCGGCTGCGGCTCGCGATCTCCTGGGTGCCGGCAGCGTCAAGGTGGATGGGCAGGTCGTCGACCGCACCTTCATGCTGGCGCTGGGTGAGACCCGTGTGTTCCAGGCAGGGAAGAAGGCTTTCGCGCGCATCACGCTGAAGGCTGAATAATTCTTTCAAATAAGTGTTGACGCCAGTTTCTATCTCCCTATAATGCGCACCACTCCCGGCGACGACGAAGAGTAAATGCTTGTAAATCAAGGATTTATGGATTCTCTCCCAGGGGTGGTGAAGCGCTTAGGCAGGTTGTTCGCCGCAGCGGTTCGGTCCCGAAAGGGGCTCGAAACGAAGCTTCGCCGAGGTGCTTGACAGCGAATTTGAACGCTGTAGAATGCGCCTCCCGCTGATCGGAAGATGGTTTGAAGGTCGGCGCAAGCGGTTGAGTAGAAAAGAAAATTTTCGAAAATAACGCTTGACGGAACGAGAGGTTGCTGTAGAATGCGCGGCCTCGGTTGAGACGAAAGCCTTGACCAACTGCTCTTTAACAAGTCGAATCAAGCAATTCGTGTGGGTGCTTGTGATGTAAGACTGGTGATCGCAAGATTATCAGCAACGCAAGTAACACTCGTGAATTCGAGAGTTTTATCTCTTTTTAAGAGAATGCGATTGCTGAGCCAAGTTTAGGGTTTTCTCAAAACCCAAGCAGTATTGAACTGAAGAGTTTGATCATGGCTCAGATTGAACGCTGGCGGCAGGCCTAACACATGCAAGTCGAGCGGATGAAGGGAGCTTGCTCCTGGATTCAGCGGCGGACGGGTGAGTAATGCCTAGGAATCTGCCTGGTAGTGGGGGATAACGTCCGGAAACGGGCGCTAATACCGCATACGTCCTGAGGGAGAAAGTGGGGGATCTTCGGACCTCACGCTATCAGATGAGCCTAGGTCGGATTAGCTAGTTGGTGGGGTAAAGGCCTACCAAGGCGACGATCCGTAACTGGTCTGAGAGGATGATCAGTCACACTGGAACTGAGACACGGTCCAGACTCCTACGGGAGGCAGCAGTGGGGAATATTGGACAATGGGCGAAAGCCTGATCCAGCCATGCCGCGTGTGTGAAGAAGGTCTTCGGATTGTAAAGCACTTTAAGTTGGGAGGAAGGGCAGTAAGTTAATACCTTGCTGTTTTGACGTTACCAACAGAATAAGCACCGGCTAACTTCGTGCCAGCAGCCGCGGTAATACGAAGGGTGCAAGCGTTAATCGGAATTACTGGGCGTAAAGCGCGCGTAGGTGGTTCAGCAAGTTGGATGTGAAATCCCCGGGCTCAACCTGGGAACTGCATCCAAAACTACTGAGCTAGAGTACGGTAGAGGGTGGTGGAATTTCCTGTGTAGCGGTGAAATGCGTAGATATAGGAAGGAACACCAGTGGCGAAGGCGACCACCTGGACTGATACTGACACTGAGGTGCGAAAGCGTGGGGAGCAAACAGGATTAGATACCCTGGTAGTCCACGCCGTAAACGATGTCGACTAGCCGTTGGGATCCTTGAGATCTTAGTGGCGCAGCTAACGCGATAAGTCGACCGCCTGGGGAGTACGGCCGCAAGGTTAAAACTCAAATGAATTGACGGGGGCCCGCACAAGCGGTGGAGCATGTGGTTTAATTCGAAGCAACGCGAAGAACCTTACCTGGCCTTGACATGCTGAGAACTTTCCAGAGATGGATTGGTGCCTTCGGGAACTCAGACACAGGTGCTGCATGGCTGTCGTCAGCTCGTGTCGTGAGATGTTGGGTTAAGTCCCGTAACGAGCGCAACCCTTGTCCTTAGTTACCAGCACCTCGGGTGGGCACTCTAAGGAGACTGCCGGTGACAAACCGGAGGAAGGTGGGGATGACGTCAAGTCATCATGGCCCTTACGGCCAGGGCTACACACGTGCTACAATGGTCGGTACAAAGGGTTGCCAAGCCGCGAGGTGGAGCTAATCCCATAAAACCGATCGTAGTCCGGATCGCAGTCTGCAACTCGACTGCGTGAAGTCGGAATCGCTAGTAATCGTGAATCAGAATGTCACGGTGAATACGTTCCCGGGCCTTGTACACACCGCCCGTCACACCATGGGAGTGGGTTGCTCCAGAAGTAGCTAGTCTAACCGCAAGGGGGACGGTTACCACGGAGTGATTCATGACTGGGGTGAAGTCGTAACAAGGTAGCCGTAGGGGAACCTGCGGCTGGATCACCTCCTTAATCGAAGATCTCAGCTTCTTCATAAGCTCCCACACGAATTGCTTGATTCACTGGTTAGACGATTGGGTCTGTAGCTCAGTTGGTTAGAGCGCACCCCTGATAAGGGTGAGGTCGGCAGTTCGAATCTGCCCAGACCCACCAATTGTTGGTGTGCTGCGTGATCCGATACGGGGCCATAGCTCAGCTGGGAGAGCGCCTGCTTTGCACGCAGGAGGTCAGGAGTTCGATCCTCCTTGGCTCCACCATCTAAAACAATCGTCGAAAGCTCAGAAATGAATGTTCGTGAATGAACATTGATTTCTGGTCTTTGCACCAGAACTGTTCTTTAAAAATTCGGGTATGTGATAGAAGTAAGACTGAATGATCTCTTTCACTGGTGATCATTCAAGTCAAGGTAAAATTTGCGAGTTCAAGCGCGAATTTTCGGCGAATGTCGTCTTCACAGTATAACCAGATTGCTTGGGGTTATATGGTCAAGTGAAGAAGCGCATACGGTGGATGCCTTGGCAGTCAGAGGCGATGAAAGACGTGGTAGCCTGCGAAAAGCTTCGGGGAGTCGGCAAACAGACTTTGATCCGGAGATCTCTGAATGGGGGAACCCACCTAGGATAACCTAGGTATCTTGTACTGAATCCATAGGTGCAAGAGGCGAACCAGGGGAACTGAAACATCTAAGTACCCTGAGGAAAAGAAATCAACCGAGATTCCCTTAGTAGTGGCGAGCGAACGGGGATTAGCCCTTAAGCTTCATTGATTTTAGCGGAACGCTCTGGAAAGTGCGGCCATAGTGGGTGATAGCCCCGTACGCGAAAGGATCTTTGAAGTGAAATCGAGTAGGACGGAGCACGAGAAACTTTGTCTGAACATGGGGGGACCATCCTCCAAGGCTAAATACTACTGACTGACCGATAGTGAACCAGTACCGTGAGGGAAAGGCGAAAAGAACCCCGGAGAGGGGAGTGAAATAGAACCTGAAACCGTATGCGTACAAGCAGTGGGAGCCTACTTGTTAGGTGACTGCGTACCTTTTGTATAATGGGTCAGCGACTTATATTCAGTGGCAAGCTTAACCGTATAGGGTAGGCGTAGCGAAAGCGAGTCTTAATAGGGCGTTTAGTCGCTGGGTATAGACCCGAAACCGGGCGATCTATCCATGAGCAGGTTGAAGGTTAGGTAACACTGACTGGAGGACCGAACCCACTCCCGTTGAAAAGGTAGGGGATGACTTGTGGATCGGAGTGAAAGGCTAATCAAGCTCGGAGATAGCTGGTTCTCCTCGAAAGCTATTTAGGTAGCGCCTCATGTATCACTCTGGGGGGTAGAGCACTGTTTCGGCTAGGGGGTCATCCCGACTTACCAAACCGATGCAAACTCCGAATACCCAGAAGTGCCGAGCATGGGAGACACACGGCGGGTGCTAACGTCCGTCGTGAAAAGGGAAACAACCCAGACCGCCAGCTAAGGTCCCAAAGTTGTGGTTAAGTGGTAAACGATGTGGGAAGGCTTAGACAGCTAGGAGGTTGGCTTAGAAGCAGCCATCCTTTAAAGAAAGCGTAATAGCTCACTAGTCGAGTCGGCCTGCGCGGAAGATGTAACGGGGCTCAAACCACACACCGAAGCTGCGGGTGTCACGTAAGTGACGCGGTAGAGGAGCGTTCTGTAAGCCTGTGAAGGTGAGTTGAGAAGCTTGCTGGAGGTATCAGAAGTGCGAATGCTGACATGAGTAACGACAATGGGTGTGAAAAACACCCACGCCGAAAGACCAAGGGTTCCTGCGCAACGTTAATCGACGCAGGGTTAGTCGGTTCCTAAGGCGAGGCTGAAAAGCGTAGTCGATGGGAAACAGGTTAATATTCCTGTACTTCTGGTTACTGCGATGGAGGGACGGAGAAGGCTAGGCCAGCTTGGCGTTGGTTGTCCAAGTTTAAGGTGGTAGGCTGAAATCTTAGGTAAATCCGGGGTTTCAAGGCCGAGAGCTGATGACGAGTCGTCTTTTAGATGACGAAGTGGTTGATGCCATGCTTCCAAGAAAAGCTTCTAAGCTTCAGGTAACCAGGAACCGTACCCCAAACCGACACAGGTGGTCGGGTAGAGAATACCAAGGCGCTTGAGAGAACTCGGGTGAAGGAACTAGGCAAAATGGCACCGTAACTTCGGGAGAAGGTGCGCCGGCTAGGGTGAAGGATTTACTCCGTAAGCTCTGGCTGGTCGAAGATACCAGGCCGCTGCGACTGTTTATTAAAAACACAGCACTCTGCAAACACGAAAGTGGACGTATAGGGTGTGACGCCTGCCCGGTGCCGGAAGGTTAATTGATGGGGTTAGCGCAAGCGAAGCTCTTGATCGAAGCCCCGGTAAACGGCGGCCGTAACTATAACGGTCCTAAGGTAGCGAAATTCCTTGTCGGGTAAGTTCCGACCTGCACGAATGGCGTAACGATGGCGGCGCTGTCTCCACCCGAGACTCAGTGAAATTGAAATCGCTGTGAAGATGCAGTGTATCCGCGGCTAGACGGAAAGACCCCGTGAACCTTTACTGTAGCTTTGCACTGGACTTTGAGCCTGCTTGTGTAGGATAGGTGGGAGGCTTTGAAGCGTGGACGCCAGTTCGCGTGGAGCCATCCTTGAAATACCACCCTGGCATGCTTGAGGTTCTAACTCTGGTCCGTGATCCGGATCGAGGACAGTGTATGGTGGGCAGTTTGACTGGGGCGGTCTCCTCCTAAAGAGTAACGGAGGAGTACGAAGGTGCGCTCAGACCGGTCGGAAATCGGTCGCAGAGTATAAAGGCAAAAGCGCGCTTGACTGCGAGACAGACACGTCGAGCAGGTACGAAAGTAGGTCTTAGT
This sequence comes from Pseudomonas sp. TZ252, assembly GCF_056110345.1. Lineage (NCBI taxonomy): Bacteria > Pseudomonadati > Pseudomonadota > Gammaproteobacteria > Pseudomonadales > Pseudomonadaceae > Pseudomonas > Pseudomonas sp. TZ252. The sequence continues at coordinate 3,198,810 of NZ_CM148566.1, forward strand.
GATCCGGTGGTTCTGTATGGAAGGGCCATCGCTCAACGGATAAAAGGTACTCCGGGGATAACAGGCTGATACCGCCCAAGAGTTCATATCGACGGCGGTGTTTGGCACCTCGATGTCGGCTCATCACATCCTGGGGCTGAAGCCGGTCCCAAGGGTATGGCTGTTCGCCATTTAAAGTGGTACGCGAGCTGGGTTTAGAACGTCGTGAGACAGTTCGGTCCCTATCTGCCGTGGACGTTTGAGATTTGAGAGGGGCTGCTCCTAGTACGAGAGGACCGGAGTGGACGAACCTCTGGTGTTCCGGTTGTCACGCCAGTGGCATTGCCGGGTAGCTATGTTCGGAAAAGATAACCGCTGAAAGCATCTAAGCGGGAAACTTGCCTCAAGATGAGATCTCACTGGGAACTTGATTCCCCTGAAGGGCCGTCGAAGACTACGACGTTGATAGGCTGGGTGTGTAAGCGTTGTGAGGCGTTGAGCTAACCAGTACTAATTGCCCGTGAGGCTTGACCATATAACACCCAAACAATCTGATGATTGTGTGTTGTAAGGTGAAGTCGACGAACCGAAAGTTCGCATGAACCGCAAAACACCTTGAAATCACATACCTGAATCCGGATAGACGTAAGCCCAAGCGAACGGATATCCAACCGAATTGCTTGACGATCATAGAGCGTTGGAACCACCTGATCCCTTCCCGAACTCAGAAGTGAAACGACGCATCGCCGATGGTAGTGTGGGGTCTCCCCATGTGAGAGTAGGTCATCGTCAAGCTCCTATCCCAAAACCCCTGGTCAGCGATGACCAGGGGTTTTGCTTTTGCGCGCGGAAAAGTCTGCGAAAATCCGGGGAAAAGGCAGCTATACGGCAGGGCTTTTCGTAGGCAAAGCGCAAGTGCCTCTATATGATGCGTGCCTGGCTAGTGTGGGGCGTCTATGCAGACCTTGCTGAAACTACTTCAAGACGGGCGATTCCACTCCGGTGAGGAGTTGGGGGCAGTACTGGGCATCAGTCGCAGTGCAGTCTGGAAACGCTTGCAGCACCTGGAGGCTGAACATGGCCTGCAGTTCCACAAGGTGCGTGGCCGGGGTTACCGTCTGGCGAGTCCCCTCAGTCTCCTGGATCCGCGGAAGATCGACAGCCTCTGGCCTGTCGAGATCATGCCCACCGTCGATTCGACCAATAGCGAGGCCATGCGCAGGCTCGCGGCTGGAGCCTCGACGCCTTTCGTTATCGTCGCCGAGCAGCAGACTGCCGGGCGTGGACGTCGCGGCCGAGCCTGGGTCAGTCCCTATGGAGAGAACCTCTATTATTCTCTGGCCATTACTGTCAGGGGGGGCGCTCGGGAGCTCGAAGGGTTGAGCCTGGTTGTCGGTCTCGCGGTGCTCCGGGCCCTGGAGTCTTTGGGCGTCCGGGACGCCGGGTTGAAGTGGCCGAACGACCTTCTGCAGGGAGGCAAGAAGATCGCCGGAATTCTCCTGGAGCTGAGTGGCGACCCCGCGGATCTGTGTCATGTCGTTATCGGCATAGGGATCAACGTCAACATGAAGACCGCCACTGATATCGGCCAGCCTTGGACCTCCCTGCGCGAAGCGCTGGGGGAGCTGGTGGATCGTTCGCGGCTGCTTTCTGCTCTCAATCGGCAGTTGGCCGATTATCTCGATAGGCATTCGCGCGAAGGCTTTGCTGCAAGTCGCGAGGAGTGGGAGTCCTGCAATCTCTGGCAGGGTGCCCAGGTCATTCTCTCGACTGCTCTGAGTTCCATCGAGGGTCGTGTGCTGGGTGTCGATAGCCGAGGAGCGCTGCGTCTCGAGGTGGATGGCGTGGAGCAGGGGTTCAGTGGAGGGGAGCTTAGTTTGAGGTTGCGTCAATGATTCTTGAGCTCGACTGTGGAAACTCGCTGATCAAGTGGCGGGTCATCGAGGGGGCGGCGCGGTCGATCGCCGGTGGCCTTGCGGAGTCCGATGATGCCCTGGTCGAACAGTTAACGTCGCAGCAAGCGCTGCCAGTGCGAGCCTGTCGCCTGGTGAGCGTTCGCAGCGAGCAGGAAACCTCGCAACTGGTCGCACGGTTGGAGCAGCTGTTCCCGGTTTCGGCGCTGGTTGCATCATCCGGCAAGCAGTTGGCGGGTGTGCGCAACGGCTATCTCGATTACCAGCGCCTGGGGCTCGACCGCTGGCTGGCCCTCGTCGCGGCTCATCATCTGGCTAAGAAGGCCTGCCTGGTCATCGATCTGGGGACCGCGGTCACCTCTGACCTGGTCGCGGCGGATGGAGTGCATCTGGGGGGCTACATATGCCCGGGCATGACCCTGATGAGAAGCCAGTTGCGCACCCATACCCGACGTATCCGCTACGACGATGCAGAGGCCCGTCGGGCGCTTGCCAGTCTCCAGCCAGGGCAGGCCACGGCCGAGGCGGTTGAGCGGGGTTGTCTGCTCATGCTCAGGGGGTTCGTTCGTGAGCAGTACGCCATGGCGTGCGAGCTGCTCGGTCCGGATTGTGAAATATTCCTGACGGGTGGGGATGCCGAACTGGTTCGCGACGAACTGGCTGGCGCCCGGATCATGCCGGACCTGGTTTTCGTAGGGCTGGCACTGGCTTGCCCGATTGAGTGAGAGGATCTATGCGCTGGTTCTTCCTGTTTCTCCTGGCCCTGAACGTCTTCTACTACGTCTGGCACCAGCAGCAATCCCCGCTACGGGCCAAGGAAATCGCACCGCTGGAACTCTATAAGGATGGGCAGAAGAACATTCTGCTGCTGGCCGAGAGCAACCTTGCTTCCAGGGCGCGCTCGGGGTCGCAGGTGCCGGCGCCGAGTGTGCCTCCGGCTGCCGAAGAGTCGATCGCATCCGAGTCGGCCTGTCTCTATCTTGGCGGAGGCGGTGAGGAGGTGGATGCCCGAAGGTTGCAGCAGCGCCTGCTGGGCCTGGATATCGAGGCGGAGGTCGAGGCCCGTGGGGAGATGAGCGTCGATTACTGGGTCTATCTTCCTCCGCTAGCCTCGCGGGAGGCTGCGCTTCGTCAGTTGAAGGAGCTTCAGGCGCGCAATATCGACAGCTACCTGATTGGCGAGGGAGTGCTGGCCAATGGCATTTCTTTGGGGATGTTTTCCGCGCGGGATTCGGCTGAAAGTGCGCAGGTGCGTCTCAAGACGGCAGGTTACGAGGCGGAGCTGAAGGAGTTGCCCCGCGGGCAGCGTGATTTCTGGGTAAGGGTGGCTCCCGGCAGCCGGCGCCTGGTGGATGAGCAACTGCTCCAGGAGCTGGCTCGGGACTTCAAGGGATTGCAGCATCAAATAATGTCGTGCAAAGGTGTTGCATCCCCCTGATGGTTTGCATAGAATGGCGCCCGCTTCGCAGGGGGAAGGCTGAAAGACTCCTACCATGAAGTTGCTGTTGAAACCTAAGTTCAGGTTTTTTAAGAGAAAACTCTTGACAGCAAGGTGGCAGACGTAGAGAATGCCGCCCACCAGTTTGGAGGGATTCCCGAGTGGCCAAAGGGATCAGACTGTAAATCTGACGTCATAGACTTCGAAGGTTCGAATCCTTCTCCCTCCACCAGTTTAAAAGCGTGAGCTTCGGGCTCCGCGGGTATAGTTCAGTGGTAGAACCTCAGCCTTCCAAGCTGATGATGCGGGTTCGATTCCCGCTACCCGCTCCAGTCAAGTTGCTTGTGTTTCGCTCATGTAGCTCAGTTGGTAGAGCACACCCTTGGTAAGGGTGAGGTCAGCGGTTCAAATCCGCTCATGAGCTCCATTTATCCAGGGGCAGATATGAAAATATCTGCCCTTGTTCTAATGGTAGCGTGATCCGCTCAATTCCTTGAAGGGGATGGTCTCCATGGCTAAAGAAAAATTTGAACGGAACAAGCCGCACGTCAACGTCGGCACCATCGGTCACGTTGACCATGGCAAGACCACTCTGACCGCTGCACTGACCAAGGTCTGCTCCGACACCTGGGGTGGTTCCGCTCGTGCTTTCGATCAGATCGACAACGCGCCGGAAGAAAAGGCCCGCGGTATCACCATCAACACCTCGCACGTTGAATACGATTCCGCTGTTCGTCACTACGCCCACGTTGACTGCCCCGGTCACGCCGACTACGTGAAGAACATGATCACCGGTGCTGCCCAGATGGACGGCGCGATCCTGGTTTGCTCGGCTGCCGACGGCCCCATGCCGCAGACCCGCGAGCACATCCTGCTGTCCCGCCAGGTAGGCGTTCCCTACATCGTCGTGTTCCTGAACAAGGCCGACATGGTCGACGACGCCGAGCTGCTGGAACTGGTCGAGATGGAAGTTCGCGATCTGCTGAACACCTACGACTTCCCGGGCGACGACACTCCGATCATCATCGGTTCCGCGCTGATGGCGCTGGAAGGCAAGGATGACAACGGCATCGGCGTAAGCGCCGTGCAGAAGCTGGTAGAGACCCTGGACTCCTACATTCCGGAGCCGGTTCGTGCCATCGACCAGCCGTTCCTGATGCCGATCGAAGACGTGTTCTCGATCTCCGGCCGCGGTACCGTGGTAACCGGTCGTGTAGAGCGCGGCATCATCAAGGTCCAGGAAGAAGTGGAAATCGTCGGCATCAAGGCGACCACCAAGACCACCTGCACCGGCGTTGAAATGTTCCGCAAGCTGCTCGACGAAGGTCGTGCTGGTGAGAACGTTGGTATCCTGCTGCGCGGCACCAAGCGTGAAGACGTAGAGCGTGGCCAGGTTCTGGCCAAGCCGGGCACCATCAAGCCGCACACCAAGTTCGAGTGCGAAGTGTACGTGCTGTCCAAGGAAGAAGGTGGTCGTCACACCCCGTTCTTCAAGGGCTACCGTCCGCAGTTCTACTTCCGTACCACTGACGTGACCGGTAACTGCGAGCTGCCGGAAGGCGTAGAGATGGTAATGCCGGGCGACAACATCAAGATGGTTGTCACCCTGATCGCTCCGATCGCCATGGAAGATGGCCTGCGCTTCGCGATCCGCGAAGGCGGCCGTACCGTTGGCGCCGGCGTGGTTGCCAAGATCATCGAATAATATCGGTTGATCTTCCCCTCTCAGGCCGGCATAATGGTCGGCCTGATTTTGCTTCAGGCCAGTAGCTCAATTGGCAGAGCGGCGGTCTCCAAAACCGCAGGTTGGGGGTTCGATTCCCTCCTGGCCTGCCAGATTTCCCAAGTAAATCTGGCTTTTCTTCACGAGATTCCTAACAGATGAATGCCAAGGCAGAAGCCAAAGAATCACGTTTTGATCTCTTGAAATGGCTCTTGGTTGCCGTTCTGGTTGTGGTTGCCGTTGTGGGCAATCAGTACTTTTCGGCTCAACCAATCCTGTATCGCGTTCTCGGTATTCTCGTTCTGGCGGTGATCGCTGCCTTCCTGGCTCTGCAAACGGCCAAGGGGCAGGCCTTCTTTAGTCTTGCTAAGGAAGCGCGCGTCGAGATTCGCAAGGTCGTATGGCCGAGTCGTCAAGAAACAACTCAGACCACGCTGATCGTGGTCGCGGTAGTGCTGGTAATGGCGCTGCTGCTGTGGGGGCTCGATTCCCTGCTGGGTTGGTTGGTTTCCATGATTGTAGGTTAAGGGTGCGCCGTGGCTAAGCGTTGGTACGTTGTGCATGCATACTCGGGCTACGAGAAGCATGTCATGCGCTCGCTGATCGAGCGTGTCAAGCTTGCTGGCATGGAAGAAGAGTTCGGCGAGATTCTGGTTCCCACCGAAGAAGTGGTGGAGATGCGGAACGGCCAGAAGCGCAAGAGCGAGCGCAAATTCTTCCCTGGCTATGTGCTGGTTCAGATGGAAATGAACGAAGGTACCTGGCACCTGGTGAAGGATACCCCGCGTGTCATGGGCTTCATCGGCGGAACTGCCGACAAGCCGGCTCCGATCACCGATCGTGAGGCTGATGCAATCCTGCGTCGCGTGGCGGATAGCGGCGACAAGCCCAAGCCGAAGACCCTGTTCGAGCCGGGCGAGACCGTTCGTGTCATCGATGGTCCTTTCGCCGACTTCAATGGTGTCGTCGAAGAAGTTAACTACGAGAAGAGCCGGATCCAAGTGGCCGTGCTCATCTTTGGCCGCTCTACCCCGGTGGAGCTGGAGTTCAGTCAGGTCGAAAAGGTCTAGCTGAAAACGCATCCCTCACCCCGCAGTCCAAGGCTGCGGGGTTTTGTCGTCACTGGGATAAACGCGAAAGCAACCGGGGAGCCTTCAGGCGCTTGTACCCGAATTTGGAGTAGCAAATGGCTAAGAAAATCCAGGCTTATATCAAGCTGCAAGTAAAGGCCGGTCAGGCCAACCCGTCGCCGCCGGTCGGCCCTGCCCTGGGTCAGCACGGCGTGAACATCATGGAATTCTGCAAGGCGTTCAACGCCAAGACCCAAGGCCAAGAGCCGGGCCTGCCGACTCCTGTGATCATCACCGTTTACAGTGACCGTAGCTTCACCTTCGAAACCAAGAGCACCCCGGCTGCCGTCCTGCTGAAAAAAGCAGCTGGCATCACCAGCGGCTCCGCTCGTCCGAACTCCCAGAAAGTCGGCACCGTTACCCGTGCCCAGCTGGAAGAGATCGCCAAGACCAAGCAGGCTGACCTGACCGCTGCTGATCTGGACGCTGCTGTACGTACCATCGCTGGCTCCGCGCGCAGCATGGGCCTGAACGTGGAGGGTGTGTAATGGCTAAGCTGACCAAGCGCCAGAAGGCGATTGCCGAGAAAGTAGTTGCCGGCAAGCAGTACAGCTTCGAAGAGGCCGCCAAGCTGCTGGCCGAGCTGTCCACCATCAAGTTCAAGGAGTCCGTGGACGTTGCCGTGAACCTTGGCGTCGATCCGCGTAAATCCGACCAGGTCGTTCGTGGCGCCACCGTCCTGCCGAACGGCACCGGCAAGAGCGTCCGCGTTGCCGTCTTCACCCAGGGTCCGGCTGCCGAAGCCGCTCTGGCTGCCGGCGCCGACAAGGTGGGCATGGACGAACTGGCTGCCGAAATGAAAGGCGGCGACCTGAACTACGACGTCGTCATCGCTTCCCCGGATGCCATGCGTGTCGTCGGCCAGCTGGGCCAGATCCTCGGCCCGCGTGGTCTGATGCCGAACCCGAAAGTCGGCACCGTGACTCCGGACGTCGCTACCGCCGTGAAGAATGCCAAGGCTGGTCAGGTACGTTTCCGTACCGACAAGAACGGCATCATCCACAGCTCCGTCGGTAAGGTCGATTTCGAGCCGGCCAAGCTGCAGCAGAACGTTGAAGCGCTGCTGGCTGACCTGAAGCGCCTGAAGCCGTCCTCGTCGAAAGGCGTGTACGTCAAGCGCGTGACCCTGAGCACCACCATGGGTCCGGGCCTGCAGATCGACCTGGCTTCCCTGGAAGCCTAAGTGAAATCGTGCAGCGGGTTCTGCCCGCTGCACAGGTATTGGGGTCCCTGCCTGGCGGGGGCTATCCAAGACCGTAGGTGGCGCAAGCCTTAAACCACAAGCCTACGCAGATGGTGCTCCCGATTCGGTTACCGAATCAGACACCAAAACGACGTCCGGCCCCGGCTGGACGAAACGGTAACATCCAGGAGTAAACCCGTGGCAATTAAACTCGAAGACAAGAAGGCCATCGTCGCTGAAGTCAACGAGGCTGCCAAAGCTGCCCTGTCCGCTGTCGTGGCCGATGCCCGTGGCGTGACCGTAGGCGCCATGACCGGACTCCGTAAAGAGGCCCGCGAAGCTGGTGTGTACGTGAAAGTCGTACGTAACACCCTGCTCAAGCGCGCCGTTGAAGGCACCCAGTTCGACGTGCTCAACGACGTGTTCAAAGGCCCGACCCTGATCGCTTTCTCCAACGAACATCCGGGCGCTGCCGCTCGTATCTTCCGTGAGTTCGCCAAGGGTCAGGACAAGTTCGAGATCAAGGCGGCTGCCTTCGAGGGTCAGTTCCTCGCAGCCAATCAGATCGACGTACTGGCAAGCCTGCCGACCTACGACGAAGCCGTATCGCAGCTGATGAGCGTGATTCAGGGCGCTACCAGCAAGCTGGCTCGTACTCTGGCGGCCATTCGCGACCAGAAAGAAGCTGCTGCCGCCTAAGTCGGCTCGCAAGCGCTTTCAATCTTATTTGTTTAATACGATGGCCGCAGGCCGTCCCCCAATACAGGAATTAGAGTCATGGCTCTGACCAACGAAGACATCATCAACGCCGTATCCGAAATGTCCGTCATGCAAGTGGTCGAACTGATCAAGGCGATGGAAGAGAAGTTCGGCGTTACCGCTGCTGCCGCTACCGTTGCCGCTGCTGGCCCGGCTGCTGCCGCTGCCGAAGAGCAGACCGAGTTCACCATCGTCCTGGCCGAAGCTGGCGACAAGAAAGTGAACGTGATCAAGGTCGTTCGCGAACTGACCGGTCTGGGTCTGAAAGAAGCCAAGGCCGTCGTAGACGGCGCTCCGGGCGTGGTGAAGGAAGGCGCTTCGAAAGAAGAAGCCGAAGCCGCCAAGAAAGCCCTGGAAGAAGCAGGCGCCAAAGTCGAGCTCAAGTAAGCGACGACCTTGCGTCTACAGCCCGAGCGTCAAGCGAAAGGCTGATGGCTGGTGGCTTTTGCCACCGGCCTTTTTCCGTTCTGGGTGGACTCGCCTCGGGCGTTCCACCCAAGACGTGAAAGTGCCCCGAGTGGGCAATGCAGGCCAAGGGGTCTGCAAGATTTTCCGGCTGCTCCCGTCGGAGACGCCAAACAAGCAGGTGACCAAGCTGGGGAACGCTGATGGCTTACTCATACACTGAGAAAAAACGTATCCGCAAGGACTTTAGCAAGTTGCCGGACGTCATGGATGTGCCGTATTTGCTGGCCATCCAGCTGGATTCCTATCGCGAATTCCTGCAGGCTGGCGCAACCAAGGAGCAGTTCCGCGATATCGGTCTGCACGCGGCCTTCAAGTCCGTTTTCCCGATTATCAGCTATTCCGGCAATGCTGCCCTGGAATACGTCGGCTACCGTCTGGGTGAGCCGGCATTCGATGTCAAGGAGTGCGTGCTGCGCGGCGTGACCTTCGCCGTACCGCTGCGCGTGAAAGTTCGCCTGATCATCTTCGACCGCGAATCGTCGAACAAGGCGATCAAGGACATCAAGGAACAAGAAGTCTACATGGGGGAAATCCCCCTGATGACCGAGAACGGTACCTTCATCATCAACGGTACCGAGCGTGTCATCGTCTCCCAGCTGCACCGTTCCCCGGGCGTGTTCTTCGACCACGACCGTGGCAAGACCCACAGCTCCGGCAAGCTGCTGTACTCCGCGCGGATCATTCCTTACCGCGGTTCCTGGCTGGACTTCGAGTTCGATCCGAAGGACTGTGTGTTCGTCCGTATCGACCGTCGCCGCAAGCTGCCGGCATCGGTACTGCTGCGCGCGCTCGGCTACAGCACCGAAGAGATCCTCAACGCCTTCTACGCGACCAACGTCTTCCACATCAAGGGCGAAACCCTGAACCTGGAGCTGGTCCCGCAGCGCCTGCGCGGTGAAGTCGCGAGCATCGACATCAAGGATGGCAGCGGCAAGGTGATCGTGGAGCAGGGGCGTCGTATCACTGCCCGCCACATCAACCAGCTGGAAAAGGCTGGCGTGAGCCAGCTGGAAGTGCCGTTCGACTACCTGATCGGCCGTACCATCGCCAAGGCGATCGTGCATCCGGCTACCGGCGAGATCATCGCCGAGTGCAACACCGAGCTGACCCTCGACCTCCTGGCCAAGGTGGCCAAGGCCCAGGTCGTGCGCATCGAGACCCTGTACACCAACGACATCGACTGCGGTCCGTTCATCTCCGACACCCTGAAGATCGACAACACCAGCAACCAGCTGGAAGCCCTGGTCGAGATCTACCGGATGATGCGTCCGGGCGAGCCGCCGACCAAGGAAGCTGCCGAGACCCTGTTCGGCAACCTGTTCTTCAGCGCCGAGCGTTACGACCTGTCGGCCGTAGGCCGGATGAAGTTCAACCGCCGTATCGGTCGTACCGAGATCGAAGGTCCGGGCGTCCTGAGCAAGGAAGACATCATCGATGTGCTCAAGACCCTCGTCGACATCCGTAACGGCAAGGGCATCGTCGATGACATCGACCACCTGGGCAACCGTCGCGTCCGTTGCGTCGGCGAAATGGCCGAGAACCAGTTCCGCGTGGGCCTGGTGCGTGTCGAGCGCGCGGTCAAGGAACGCCTGTCCATGGCCGAAAGCGAAGGCCTGATGCCGCAGGACCTGATCAACGCCAAGCCGGTGGCTGCCGCGATCAAGGAGTTCTTCGGTTCGAGCCAGCTGTCGCAGTTCATGGACCAGAACAACCCGCTTTCCGAGATCACCCACAAGCGCCGCGTCTCCGCGCTCGGCCCGGGCGGTCTGACCCGTGAGCGTGCGGGCTTCGAGGTTCGTGACGTACACCCGACCCACTACGGCCGCGTGTGCCCGATCGAAACCCCTGAAGGTCCGAACATCGGTCTGATCAACTCCCTGGCGACCTACGCCCGCACCAACAAGTACGGCTTCCTCGAGAGCCCGTACCGCGTGGTCAAGGACAGCCTGGTAACCGACGAGATCGTGTTCCTGTCGGCGATCGAAGAAGCCGACCACGTCATCGCCCAGGCTTCGGCGACCCTCAACGAGAAGGGTCAACTGGTGGACGAGCTGGTGGCCGTGCGTCACCTGAACGAATTCACCGTGAAGGCGCCGGAAGACGTGACCCTGATGGACGTGTCGCCGAAGCAGGTCGTTTCCGTCGCTGCCTCGCTGATTCCGTTCCTCGAGCACGATGACGCCAACCGCGCACTCATGGGCTCGAACATGCAGCGTCAGGCCGTGCCGACCCTGCGTGCCGACAAGCCGCTGGTGGGTACCGGCATGGAGCGCAACGTGGCGCGCGACTCCGGCGTCTGCGTCGTGGCTCGCCGTGGCGGTGTGATCGACTCGGTCGATGCCAGCCGTGTCGTGGTTCGCGTGGCGGATGACGAAGTCGAGACCGGCGAAGCGGGTGTCGACATCTACAACCTGACCAAGTACACCCGTTCCAACCAGAACACCTGCATCAACCAGCGTCCGCTGGTGAGCAAGGGTGACGTGGTCGCGCGCGGCGACATCCTGGCCGACGGTCCGTCCACCGACATGGGCGAACTGGCCCTGGGCCAGAACATGCGCGTAGCGTTCATGCCCTGGAACGGCTTCAACTTCGAAGACTCCATCTGCCTGTCCGAGCGCGTGGTCCAGGAAGATCGTTTCACCACGATCCACATCCAGGAACTGACCTGCGTCGCTCGTGACACCAAGCTCGGCCCAGAGGAAATCACCGCGGACATCCCGAACGTGGGCGAGGCCGCGCTGAACAAGCTGGACGAAGCCGGTATCGTCTACGTCGGCGCCGAAGTGCAGGCCGGCGACATCCTGGTCGGCAAGGTCACTCCGAAAGGCGAGACCCAGTTGACTCCGGAAGAGAAGCTGCTGCGCGCGATCTTCGGTGAGAAGGCGTCCGACGTGAAGGACACCTCCCTGCGTGTGCCGACCGGCACCAAGGGTACCGTCATCGACGTTCAGGTCTTCACCCGCGACGGCGTCGAGCGCGATTCCCGCGCGCTGTCCATCGAGAAGATGCAACTCGACCAGATCCGCAAGGACCTGAACGAAGAGTTCCGCATCGTCGAAGGCGCGACCTTCGAGCGTCTGCGTGCCGCCCTGGTCGGTGCCAAGGCTGAAGGTGGCCCGGCGCTGAAGAAGGGCACGGAGATCACCGACGACTACCTCGACGGTCTCGAGCGCGGCCAGTGGTTCAAGCTGCGCATGGCCGACGACGCCCTGAACGAACAGCTGGAGAAGGCCCAGGCCTACATCAGCGATCGTCGCCAGCTCCTGGACGACAAGTTCGAGGACAAGAAGCGCAAGCTGCAGCAGGGCGACGACCTGGCTCCGGGCGTGCTGAAGATCGTCAAGGTCTACCTGGCGATCAAGCGTCGCATCCAGCCGGGCGACAAGATGGCCGGCCGTCACGGTAACAAGGGTGTGGTCTCGGTGATCATGCCGGTGGAAGACATGCCGCACGATGCCAACGGCACCCCGGTCGACATCGTCCTCAACCCGCTGGGCGTACCGTCGCGTATGAACGTCGGTCAGATCCTCGAAACCCACCTGGGCCTCGCGGCCAAGGGGCTGGGCGAGAAGATCAACCGCATGCTCGAAGAGCAGCGCAAGGTCGCCGAACTGCGTAAGTTCCTGCACGAGATCTACAACGAGATCGGCGGTCGCGAGGAAAACCTCGACGAGCTGGGCGACAACGAGATCCTCGCGCTGGCCAAGAACCTGCGCGGTGGCGTACCGATGGCGACCCCGGTGTTCGATGGCGCCAAGGAACGCGAGATCAAGGCCATGCTGAAGCTGGCCGACCTGCCGGAAAGCGGCCAGATGCGTCTGTTCGACGGCCGTACCGGCAACCAGTTCGAGCGTCCGACCACCGTCGGCTACATGTACATGCTCAAGCTGAACCACCTGGTGGACGACAAGATGCACGCCCGTTCCACCGGCTCGTACAGCCTGGTTACCCAGCAGCCGCTGGGTGGTAAGGCACAGTTCGGTGGTCAGCGCTTCGGTGAGATGGAGGTGTGGGCGCTGGAAGCCTATGGCGCGGCGTACACCCTGCAGGAAATGCTGACGGTCAAGTCGGACGACGTGAACGGCCGGACCAAGATGTACAAGAACATCGTGGACGGCGATCACCGCATGGAGGCCGGCATGCCCGAGTCCTTCAACGTTCTGATCAAAGAGATCCGTTCGCTCGGCATCGACATCGAACTGGAAACCGAATAACACGTGACGCTAGACGGTGCGGCTGGTCAAGGCCGGTCGCACCGGGTCCGTGAGGAGGAAAGGCCTTGAAAGACTTGCTTAATCTGTTGAAAAACCAGGGTCAAATCGAAGAGTTCGATGCCATCCGTATTGGCCTGGCTTCGCCCGAGATGATTCGTTCCTGGTCTTTCGGCGAAGTTAAAAAGCCGGAAACCATCAACTACCGTACCTTCAAGCCGGAGCGCGACGGCCTGTTCTGCGCCAAGATCTTCGGCCCGGTGAAGGACTACGAGTGCCTGTGCGGCAAGTACAAGCGCCTCAAGCACCGCGGTGTGATCTGCGAGAAGTGCGGCGTGGAAGTCGCCCTGGCCAAGGTGCGCCGCGAGCGCATGGGCCACATCGAGCTGGCTTCGCCGGTTGCCCACATCTGGTTCCTGAAGTCGCTGCCGTCCCGTATCGGCCTGCTGCTGGACATGACCCTGCGCGATATCGAGCGCGTGCTCTATTTCGAGAGCTACGTGGTGATCGATCCGGGCATGACCACCCTGGAAAAGGGCCAGCTGCTGAACGACGAGCAATACTTCGAGGCCCTCGAAGAGTTCGGTGACGATTTCGATGCTCGCATGGGCGCCGAAGCCGTTCACGAACTGCTCAACGCCATCGATCTGGAGCACGAGATCGGCCGCCTGCGCGAAGAGATTCCGCAGACCAACTCGGAAACCAAGATCAAGAAGCTGTCCAAGCGCCTGAAGCTGATGGAAGCCTTCCAGGGCTCCGGCAACAAGCCTGAGTGGATGGTCCTGACCGTCCTGCCGGTGCTGCCGCCGGACCTGCGTCCGCTGGTTCCGCTGGATGGCGGTCGCTTCGCGACTTCCGACCTGAACGACCTGTATCGTCGGGTGATCAACCGTAACAACCGTCTGAAGCGCCTGCTCGACCTGGCCGCTCCGGACATCATCGTGCGCAACGAAAAGCGCATGCTGCAGGAAGCCGTCGACGCCCTGCTCGACAACGGCCGTCGCGGTCGCGCCATCACCGGCTCGAACAAGCGTCCGCTGAAGTCGCTGGCCGACATGATCAAGGGCAAGCAAGGTCGCTTCCGTCAGAACCTGCTCGGCAAGCGCGTGGACTACTCCGGTCGTTCCGTGATCACCGTGGGCCCGACCCTGCGCCTGCACCAGTGCGGTCTGCCGAAGAAGATGGCCCTGGAGCTGTTCAAGCCGTTCATCTTCGGCAAGCTGGAAGGTCGTGGTATGGCCACCACCATCAAGGCCGCCAAGAAAATGGTCGAGCGCGAGCTGCCCGAGGTCTGGGACGTTCTCGCCGAAGTCATCCGCGAGCATCCGGTTCTCCTGAACCGTGCGCCGACCCTGCACCGTCTGGGCATCCAGGCGTTCGAGCCGGTCCTCATCGAAGGCAAGGCGATCCAGCTGCACCCGCTGGTCTGCGCCGCGTACAACGCCGACTTCGACGGTGACCAGATGGCCGTCCACGTTCCGCTGACCCTCGAGGCCCAGCTGGAAGCGCGCGCGCTGATGATGTCCACCAACAACATCCTGTCGCCCGCCAACGGCGAGCCGATCATCGTTCCGTCGCAGGACGTGGTAATGGGTCTGTACTACATGACCCGTGAAGCGATCAACGCGAAGGGCGAGGGCATGGCCTTCGCCGACCTGCAGGAAGTCGACCGCGCCTACCGCAGCGGCCAGGCGTCCCTGCACGCTCGCGTGAAAGTGCGCATCAACGAAAAGATCAAGGGTGAAGACGGCCAACTGACCGCCAATACCCGTATCGTCGACACCACCGTCGGCCGCGCGCTGCTGTTCCAGGTCGTTCCGGCCGGCCTGCCGTTCGACGTGGTCAACCAGTCGATGAAGAAGAAGGCGATCTCCAAGCTGATCAACCACTGCTATCGCGTGGTGGGTCTGAAGGACACCGTCATCTTCGCCGACCAGCTGATGTACACCGGTTTCGCCTACTCGACCATTTCCGGCGTGTCCATCGGCGTCAACGACTTCGTCATCCCGGACGAGAAGGCGCGGATCATCAACGCCGCCACCGACGAAGTGAAGGAGATCGAGAGCCAGTACGCCTCCGGCCTGGTAACCCAGGGCGAGAAGTACAACAAGGTGATCGACCTGTGGTCGAAGGCCAACGACGAAGTGTCCAAGGCGATGATGGCCAACCTCTCGAAAGAGAAGGTCGTCGATCGCGAGGGCAAGGAAGTCGACCAGGAGTCCTTCAACTCCATGTACATGATGGCTGACTCGGGTGCGCGGGGCTCCGCGGCCCAGATCCGTCAGCTGGCAGGTATGCGTGGCCTGATGGCCAAGCCGGACGGCTCGATCATCGAGACCCCGATCACCGCGAACTTCCGTGAAGGCCTGAACGTACTCCAGTACTTCATCTCCACCCACGGTGCTCGTAAGGGTCTGGCGGATACCGCGCTGAAGACCGCGAACTCCGGTTACCTGACCCGTCGTCTGGTCGACGTGGCCCAGGATCTGGTAGTGACCGAGATCGATTGCGGTACCGAGCACGGCCTGCTGATGTCGCCGCACATCGAAGGCGGCGACGTGGTCGAACCGCTCGGCGAGCGCGTGCTCGGCCGTGTGATCGCGCGCGACGTGTTCAAGCCGGGCAGCGACGAGGTCATCGTGCCGGCCGGCACCCTGATCGACGAGAAGTGGGTGGACTTCCTCGAAGTGATGAGCGTCGACGAAGTGGTGGTGCGTTCCCCGATCACCTGCGAAACCCGTCATGGCATCTGCGCCATGTGCTACGGCCGCGACCTGGCCCGTGGCCATCGCGTCAACATCGGCGAGGCGGTCGGTGTCATCGCTGCCCAGTCCATCGGTGAGCCGGGCACCCAGCTGACCATGCGTACCTTCCACATCGGTGGTGCGGCCAGCCGGACCTCCGCGGCCGACAACGTCCAGGTGAAGAACGGCGGCACCATCCGCCTGCACAACCTGAAGCATGTGGTTCGTGCCGACGGCGCGCTGGTCGCGGTTTCCCGTTCCGGCGAACTGGCGGTTGCCGACGACTTCGGTCGCGAGCGCGAGCGCTACAAGCTGCCGTACGGTGCGGTGATCTCGGTCAAGGAAGGTGACAAGGTCGACCCGGGCGCTATCGTCGCCAAGTGGGACCCGCACACCCACCCGATCGTCACCGAGGTGGACGGTACCGTGGCCTTCGTGGGCATGGAAGAGGGCATCACCGTCAAGCGTCAGACCGACGAACTGACCGGCCTGACCAACATCGAAGTGATGGATCCGAAGGACCGTCCGGCTGCCGGCAAGGACATCCGTCCGGCCGTGAAGCTGATTGATGCCGCGGGCAAGGACCTGCTGCTGCCGGGTACCGACGTACCGGCGCAGTACTTCCTGCCGGCCAACGCCCTGGTCAACCTGACCGACGGCGCCAAGGTGAGCATCGGTGACGTTGTCGCGCGTATCCCGCAGGAAACCTCGAAGACCCGTGACATCACCGGTGGTCTGCCGCGCGTTGCCGACCTGTTCGAGGCTCGTCGTCCGAAAGAGCCTTCGATCCTGGCGGAAATCAGCGGCACCATCTCCTTCGGCAAGGAGACCAAGGGCAAGCGCCGCCTGGTCATCACGCCGAACGATGGCAGCGATCCGTACGAGGAGCTGATTCCGAAGTGGCGTCACCTGAACGTGTTCGAAGGCGAACAGGTGAACCGCGGCGAAGTCATCTCCGACGGTCCGAGCAACCCGCACGACATCCTGCGCCTCCTGGGCGTGAGCTCGCTGGCGAAGTACATCGTCAACGAGATTCAGGACGTCTACCGTCTGCAGGGCGTGAAGATCAACGACAAGCACATCGAGACCATCCTGCGTCAGATGCTGCGCAAGGTCGAAGTCAGCGAGTCCGGCGACTCCAGCTTCATCAAAGGCGACCAGGTGGAACTCACCCAGGTGCTGGAAGAGAACGAACAGCTCGGTACCGAGGACAAGTTCCCGGCCAAGTACGAGCGGGTTCTGCTGGGTATCACCAAGGCCTCCCTGTCGACCGAGTCGTTCATTTCCGCGGCCTCGTTCCAGGAGACCACCCGCGTCCTCACCGAGGCGGCGGTCACCGGCAAGCGCGACTTCCTGCGTGGTCTGAAAGAGAACGTGGTCGTGGGTCGCCTGATCCCGGCCGGTACCGGTCTGGCTTACCACAGCGAGCGCAAGCGTCAGCGCGACCTCGGCAAGCCGCAGCGTGTGAGTGCCAGCGAGGCGGAAGCCGCACTGACCGAAGCGCTGAACTCGAGCGGTAACTAAGCATCAACGACAAGCCCCGGCTATCCCGATAGCCGGGGCTTTGTCTTGACGGTGTACAAGAACCTCTTTACTATTTTGTACCCCGAAAATTGGCAGGGCGCATGCTCTGTCATTTCGTTTGTGTGTCGTAAGACAATCAGTGGAGCTATAGATGGCAACTATCAACCAGCTGGTGCGTAAGCCGCGCAAGCGCATGGTCGACAAGAGCGACGTGCCTGCGCTGCAGAACTGCCCGCAACGTCGTGGCGTATGCACCCGCGTATACACCACCACGCCGAAAAAGCCGAACTCGGCACTGCGTAAGGTATGCCGTGTACGTCTGACCAACGGTTTCGAGGTTTCCTCGTACATCGGTGGTGAAGGTCACAACCTGCAAGAGCACAGCGTAGTGCTGATCCGTGGCGGTCGTGTAAAGGACCTTCCGGGTGTGCGTTACCACACCGTGCGCGGTTCGCTGGACACCTCGGGTGTCAAAGACCGTAAGCAGGGTCGTTCGAAGTACGGCGCCAAGCGTCCGAAGTAATAGCGTTTTTATATTTATCTGAGTCGATAAGAGTAAGGTCGGGCGTAACTTGACTGTTATGGTCCCGGGCTAACCTGAAGACCGTTTGAGGGCTTATCAATGCCAAGACGTCGTGTAGCGGCCAAGCGTGAAGTGCTGGCTGATCCGAAATACGGAAGCCAGATCCTGGCCAAGTTCATGAACCACGTGATGGAAAGCGGCAAGAAAGCCGTTGCCGAGCGTATCGTTTACGGTGCGCTGGACAAGGTGAAGGAACGCGGCAAGGCCGATCCCCTGGAAACCTTCGAAAAAGCTCTCGATGCCATCGCTCCGCTGGTCGAAGTGAAGTCCCGCCGCGTAGGTGGTGCGACTTACCAGGTTCCGGTCGAAGTCCGTCCGTCCCGTCGTAATGCCCTGGCCATGCGTTGGCTGGTGGACTTCGCCCGCAAGCGTGGCGAGAAGTCCATGGCTCTGCGCCTGGCTGGCGAGCTGCTGGATGCCGCTGAAGGCAAGGGCGCAGCAGTCAAGAAGCGTGAAGACGTGCACCGTATGGCAGAGGCCAACAAGGCCTTCTCGCACTACCGGTTCTAATCGCGCTGCCCAACCCCCGAGGACCTTATTGTGGCCCGTACTACACCCATCAACCGCTACCGTAATATCGGTATCTGTGCCCACGTTGACGCGGGCAAGACCACCACCACGGAGCGGGTTCTGTTCTATACCGGCGTCAACCACAAGCTGGGCGAAGTGCATGACGGCGCTGCGACCACCGACTGGATGGTGCAGGAGCAGGAGCGCGGTATCACCATTACCTCCGCTGCCGTTACCACCTTCTGGAAGGGCTCGCGCGGTCAGTACGACAACTATCGCGTAAACGTCATCGACACCCCCGGCCACGTAGACTTCACCATCGAGGTGGAGCGTTCCCTGCGTGTACTGGACGGCGCTGTCGTGGTGTTCTGTGGCACCTCCGGCGTAGAGCCGCAGTCGGAAACCGTATGGCGTCAGGCCAACAAGTACGGCGTACCGCGCATCGTCTACGTCAACAAGATGGACCGCCAGGGCGCGAACTTCCTGCGCGTCGTCGAGCAGATCAAGAAGCGCCTGGGTCATACCCCGGTTCCGGTCCAGCTCGCCATCGGCGCTGAAGAGAACTTCGTCGGTCAGGTCGACCTGATCAAGATGAAGGCCATCTACTGGAACGATGACGACAAGGGCATGACCTACCGCGAGGAAGAAATTCCTGCGGAGCTCAAGGACCTGGCCGAAGAGTGGCGTTCCAGCATGGTCGAGGCTGCGGCCGAAGCCAACGAAGAGCTGATGAACAAGTACCTCGAAGAGGGTGAGCTCTCCGAAGCCGAGATCAAGGAAGGCCTGCGTCTGCGCACCCTGGCGTGCGAGATCGTTCCGGCCGTCTGCGGTTCCTCGTTCAAGAACAAGGGCGTTCCGCTGGTTCTCGATGCCGTCATCGACTACCTCCCGGCTCCGACCGAGATCCCTGCGATCAAGGGCGTCAGCCCGGACGACGAGACCGTCGAAGACGAGCGTCATGCCGACGACAACGAACCGTTCTCGTCCCTGGCGTTCAAGATCGCTACCGACCCGTTCGTCGGTACCCTGACCTTCGCCCGCGTTTACTCCGGCGTCCTGAGTTCCGGCGACTCCGTCCTGAACTCGGTGAAAGGCAAGAAAGAGCGCGTCGGTCGGATGGTGCAGATGCACGCCAACCAGCGTGAAGAGATCAAGGAAGTGCGCGCAGGCGACATCGCTGCCCTGATCGGCATGAAGGACGTCACCACCGGTGACACCCTGTGCTCGATCGAGAAGCCGATCATCCTCGAGCGCATGGACTTCCCCGAGCCGGTAATCTCGGTCGCTGTAGAGCCGAAGACCAAGGCTGACCAGGAGAAGATGGGTATCGCCCTCGGCAAGCTGGCCCAGGAAGACCCGTCGTTCCGTGTCAAGACCGACGAAGAGTCCGGTCAGACCATCATCTCCGGTATGGGCGAGCTGCACCTGGACATCATCGTCGACCGCATGAAGCGCGAGTTCGGCGTCGAGGCCAACATCGGCAAGCCGCAGGTTGCCTACCGTGAGACCATCACCAAGGACAACGTGGAGATCGAAGGCAAGTTCGTTCGCCAGTCCGGTGGTCGCGGTCAGTTCGGTCATTGCTGGATCCGTTTCTCGGCCGCGGACGTGGACGAGAAGGGCAACATCACCGAAGGCCTGGTGTTCGAGAACGAAGTCGTGGGCGGTGTGGTTCCGAAGGAATACATCCCGGCGATCCAGAAGGGTATCGAAGAGCAGATGAAGAACGGCGTCGTTGCCGGCTATCCGCTCATCGGCCTGAAGGCTACCGTTTTCGATGGTTCCTACCATGACGTCGACTCCAACGAGATGGCGTTCAAGATCGCTGCTTCCATGGCGACCAAGCAGCTGGCCCAGAAGGGCGGCGGCAAGGTGCTCGAGCCGATCATGAAGGTAGAGGTGGTGACTCCTGAGGACTACATGGGTGACGTGATGGGCGACCTGAACCGTCGTCGTGGTCTGATTCAGGGGATGGAGGACACGGTTTCCGGTAAGGTTATTCGTGCCGAGGTTCCGCTGGGTGAGATGTTCGGTTATGCGACCGACGTGCGTTCCATGTCCCAGGGTCGCGCGAGCTACTCCATGGAATTCTCCAAATACGCCGAAGCTCCGTCGAACATCGTCGAAGCGCTGGTTAAAAAACAAGGTTGATTCAGCCCTTTAAGTAAGAGGTTTACTGTCGTGGCTAAGGAAAAATTCGAACGTAACAAACCGCACGTCAACGTCGGCACCATCGGTCACGTTGACCATGGCAAGACCACTCTGACCGCTGCACTGACCAAGGTCTGCTCCGACACCTGGGGTGGTTCCGCTCGTGCTTTCGATCAGATCGACAACGCGCCGGAAGAAAAGGCCCGCGGTATCACCATCAACACCTCGCACGTTGAATACGATTCCGCTGTTCGTCACTACGCCCACGTTGACTGCCCCGGTCACGCCGACTACGTGAAGAACATGATCACCGGTGCTGCCCAGATGGACGGCGCGATCCTGGTTTGCTCGGCTGCCGACGGCCCCATGCCGCAGACCCGCGAGCACATCCTGCTGTCCCGCCAGGTAGGCGTTCCCTACATCGTCGTGTTCCTGAACAAGGCCGACATGGTCGACGACGCCGAGCTGCTGGAACTGGTCGAGATGGAAGTTCGCGATCTGCTGAACACCTACGACTTCCCGGGCGACGACACTCCGATCATCATCGGTTCCGCGCTGATGGCGCTGGAAGGCAAGGATGACAACGGCATCGGCGTAAGCGCCGTGCAGAAGCTGGTAGAGACCCTGGACTCCTACATTCCGGAGCCGGTTCGTGCCATCGACCAGCCGTTCCTGATGCCGATCGAAGACGTGTTCTCGATCTCCGGCCGCGGTACCGTGGTAACCGGTCGTGTAGAGCGCGGCATCATCAAGGTCCAGGAAGAAGTGGAAATCGTCGGCATCAAGGCGACCACCAAGACCACCTGCACCGGCGTTGAAATGTTCCGCAAGCTGCTCGACGAAGGTCGTGCTGGTGAGAACGTTGGTATCCTGCTGCGCGGCACCAAGCGTGAAGACGTAGAGCGTGGCCAGGTTCTGGCCAAGCCGGGCACCATCAAGCCGCACACCAAGTTCGAGTGCGAAGTGTACGTGCTGTCCAAGGAAGAAGGTGGTCGTCACACCCCGTTCTTCAAGGGCTACCGTCCGCAGTTCTACTTCCGTACCACTGACGTGACCGGTAACTGCGAGCTGCCGGAAGGCGTAGAGATGGTAATGCCGGGCGACAACATCAAGATGGTTGTCACCCTGATCGCTCCGATCGCCATGGAAGATGGCCTGCGCTTCGCGATCCGCGAAGGCGGCCGTACCGTTGGCGCCGGCGTGGTTGCCAAGATCATCGAGTAATCGCTGATCCTGTCATCAGAAAAGGGGCCCTCCGGGGCCCCTTTTTTCGTTCGTTGGTTAAATATTGACACCCTGTGGGGGCATCCGTACAATTGCGCCTCCTTTTAACGGGCGTAGTCCGTCCGTTGGGAATGGTAAATTGGAGTCTGAGGTCAAATGCAAAACCAACAAATCCGGATTCGGTTGAAGGCTTTTGACCATCGCCTGATCGATCAATCAACCCAGGAAATCGTGGAAACCGCGAAACGTACTGGTGCTCAGGTGCGTGGTCCAATCCCTCTGCCGACCCGCAAGGAACGTTTCACCGTGCTGATCTCTCCGCACGTCAACAAAGATGCGCGTGATCAGTACGAAATTCGTACACATAAGCGTGTACTGGACATCGTCCAGCCGACGGATAAAACCGTCGATGCGCTGATGAAGCTCGATCTTGCTGCAGGCGTTGAAGTACAGATCAGCCTCGGCTAATGCCTTCGGCATTGGTCGTGTAACGCTCTGAAATGGGCGGCCATAGCGGGTGAAAGCCCCGTACACTCAAGAGGTTTACAACATGACAATTGGTGTTGTCGGTCGTAAATGCGGCATGACCCGCATTTTCACCGAGGAAGGTGTCTCTATTCCGGTTACGGTCATCGAGGTCGAGCCGAATCGCGTCACCCAGTTCAAGACTGAAGAAACCGATGGCTACCGTGCAGTGCAAGTCACCGCCGGCGAGCGTCGTGCTTCTCGCGTTACCAAAGCGCAAGCTGGTCACTTTGCCAAGGCGAATGTCGCCGCCGGTCGCGGCGTGTGGGAATTCCGTCTGGGTGAAGAGCAGTATGCCGCTGGTGACCAGATCACTGTCGATCTGTTCCAGGCAGGCCAGATGGTAGACGTTACCGGCGAGTCCAAGGGTAAGGGCTTCGCGGGCACCATCAAGCGCTGGAACTTCCGTGGTCAGGATAACACCCACGGTAACTCCGTTTCCCACCGCGTCCCGGGTTCCATCGGCCAGTGCCAGACTCCTGGTCGAGTGTTCAAGGGCAAGAAAATGTCCGGTCATCTGGGTGCGGAGCGGGTAACCGTTCAATCCCTGGAGATCGTGCGCGTCGATGCTGAACGCAATCTGCTGCTGGTCAAGGGTGCCGTTCCCGGCGCTACCGGCGGTGATGTGATCGTGCGTCCGGCAGCCAAGGCTCGCGGTTAAGGGGGAAGCTGAGATGCAATTGAATGTGAACGGCGCTCAGGCTATCGAAGTCTCCGAGCGTACCTTTGGTGGCGAATTCAACGAGACCCTGGTGCACCAGGCAGTCGTGGCCTACATGGCTGGCGGCCGTCAGGGCAGCAAGGCGCAGAAGACTCGCTCCGAAGTCTCTGGTGGTGGCAAGAAGCCGTGGCGTCAGAAGGGCACCGGTCGTGCTCGCGCTGGCACCATCCGTAGCCCCATCTGGCGTGGGGGCGGCACCACTTTCGCCGCTAAACCGCGTAGCCACGAACAGAAGCTGAACAAGAAGATGTACCGCGCAGCACTGCGCTCCATCCTTGCCGAGCTCGTTCGTCTGGACCGTCTGGTCGTCGTTGCCGACTTCGCTGTCGATGCACCGAAAACCAAGGGCCTGGTTGCCAAGCTGGACACCCTGGGTCTGAAAGACGTGCTGATCGTGACCGATGGTGTCGACGAGAACCTGTACCTCGCTGCGCGCAACCTGGCGCACGTCGATGTACGTGATGTCCAAGGTTCCGACCCCGTCAGCCTGATCGCCTACGACAAGGTGCTGGTCACCGTGTCCGCCGTGAAGAAGTTCGAGGAGCTGCTGGGATGAACCAGGAACGCGTATTCAAAGTGCTGCTTGGTCCGCACATCTCCGAGAAAGCCACGGGTCTCGCGGACGGCAAGAGCCAATTCGTTTTCAAGGTTGCCACCGATGCAACCAAGCTGGAAATCAAGAAGGCCGTAGAAAGCCTGTTCAGCGTGAAGGTACAGCGCGTCACTACCCTGAACGTCAAGGGTAAGACCAAGCGCACCGCTCGCGGTCTGGGCAAGCGTAACGACTGGAAAAAAGCGTACATCGCTCTCCAGCCGGGCCAAGATCTCGATTTCGCCACCAGCGCTGAGTAAAGGGGTGCATCATGGCAATCGTTAAGTGCAAACCGACTTCCGCTGGTCGTCGCTTTGTCGTCAAGGTGGTGAATCAGGAGCTGCACAAAGGCGCTCCCTACGCACCGCTGCTGGAAAAGAAATCCAAGTCTGGCGGCCGTAACAACAACGGTCGTATCACCACCCGTCATATCGGTGGTGGTCACAAGCAGCACTACCGTCTGGTCGACTTCCGTCGCAACAAGGATGGCATCCCTGCCATCGTTGAGCGCGTCGAATACGATCCGAACCGCACTGCACACATCGCTCTGCTGAAGTATGCAGACGGCGAGCGTCGCTACATCATCGCCCCCAAGGGCGTTGCTGCAGGTGACCAGCTGATCTCCGGTATCGGTGCGCCGATCAAGGCAGGCAACAGCATGCCTCTGCGCAACATCCCGGTGGGTAGCACTGTTCATGGTATCGAGCTGAAGCCGGGTAAAGGCGCTCAGATCGCTCGCTCCGCTGGCGCTTCCGCCCAGCTGGTCGCGCGTGAAGGTGCGTACGTAACCCTGCGTCTGCGCTCCGGTGAAATGCGTAAAGTCCTGGCTGAGTGCCGTGCGACCCTGGGCGAAGTCTCGAACTCCGAGCACAGCCTGCGTTCGCTGGGTAAAGCCGGTGCTACGCGCTGGCGTGGTGTTCGCCCGACCGTTCGCGGCGTGGCGATGAACCCGGTCGACCACCCGCATGGTGGTGGTGAAGGCCGTACCTCTGCTGGTCGTCATCCGGTATCGCCGTGGGGTCTTCAGACCAAGGGTAAGAAGACTCGCTCGAACAAGCGTACCGATAACATGATCGTCCGCCGCCGCAAGTAAATAGAGGGATACCACAGTGCCACGTTCACTGAAAAAAGGTCCGTTTATCGATCTTCACCTGTTGAAGAAGGTCGAAGTCGCGGTGGAAAAGAACGACCGCAAGCCGATCAAGACCTGGTCGCGTCGTTCGATGATTCTGCCGCATATGGTTGGTCTGACCATCGCCGTGCACAACGGCCGTCAACACGTACCGGTTCTCGTCAACGAGGACATGGTCGGCCACAAACTGGGCGAGTTCGCCGCTACCCGCACCTACCGCGGGCATGCTGCGGACAAGAAAGCCAAGCGTTAAGGGGTAAGGAAGATGGAAGTAGCCGCTAAGCTGTCGGGCGCTCGTATCTCCGCCCAGAAAGCCCGCTTGGTCGCCGACCAGATCCGCGGGAAGAAGGTGGGCGAAGCGCTCAACCTCCTGGCTTTCAGCAGTAAGAAAGCCGCCGAGATCATGAAGAAAGTGCTGGAGTCGGCCGTTGCCAACGCTGAGCACAACGAAGGCGCCGATGTGGATGACCTGAAGGTCTCCACCGTCTTCGTCAACGAAGGTCGTTCGCTCAAGCGCATCATGCCGCGTGCCAAAGGCCGTGCTGATCGCATCGTGAAGCGGTCTTGCCATATCACGGTCAAGGTTGCGGACAAGTAACGGAGTCGACAGATGGGTCAGAAAGTACATCCCAATGGCATTCGCCTGGGTATCGTCAAGGAGCACACCTCCGTTTGGTACGCAGACCGCAAGAACTATGCGGATTACCTGTTTGCCGACCTGAAGGTGCGTGAGTACCTCCAAGACAAACTAAAAAGCGCGTCCGTAAGCCGTATCGATATTCATCGTCCGGCTCAAACCGCACGCATCACCATCCACACCGCTCGTCCCGGCATCGTGATCGGCAAGAAAGGTGAAGATGTTGAGAAACTGCGCCAGGACCTGACCAAGCAAATGGGTGTGCCCGTGCACATCAACATCGAGGAAATCCGCAAGCCGGAACTCGATGCCATGCTGGTTGCGCAGAGCGTAGCCCAGCAGCTGGAGCGTCGCGTAATGTTCCGTCGCGCCATGAAGCGCGCCGTACAGAACGCCATGCGCATTGGTGCCAAGGGCATCAAGATTCAGGTCAGCGGTCGTCTGGGTGGGGCTGAAATCGCCCGTACCGAATGGTATCGCGAAGGTCGTGTGCCCCTGCACACCCTGCGCGCCGATATCGACTATGCCACCTACGAAGCGCACACCACTTACGGTGTGATCGGTGTCAAGGTTTGGATCTTCAAGGGCGAGGTCATCGGTGGCCGCCAGGAAGAGCTGAAGCCGGTAGCACCCGCTCCTCGTAAAAAAGCTGCTAGGTAAGGAGTACGCAAATGCTGCAACCCAAGCGTACGAAGTTCCGCAAACAAATGACCGGCCACAACCGTGGTCTGGCTCATCGTGGTAGTAAGGTCAGCTTCGGTGAGTACGCACTGAAGGCCACTAGCCGTGGCCGCCTTACTGCTCGTCAGATCGAGTCCGCGCGTCGTGCGCTGACCCGTCACGTGAAGCGTGGCGGCAAGATCTGGATCCGCGTATTCCCTGACAAGCCTGTCACCAAGAAGCCCCTCGAAGTTCGTATGGGTAAAGGTAAGGGTGGGGTCGAGTACTGGGTAGCCCAGATCCAGCCGGGCAAGGTCCTGTACGAGATCGAGGGTGTTTCCGAAGAGCTGGCGCGTGAGGCTTTCGCCCTGGCTGCTGCAAAGCTGCCCCTCGCCACCTCCTTTGTTAAGCGGACGGTGATGTGATGAAAGCGAATGAACTTCGTGAAAAATCCGTTGAGCAGCTGAACGAGCAACTGCTCGGCCTGCTGCGCGACCAGTTCAATCTGCGCATGCAGAAAGCAACTGGCCAGTTGGGGCAGTCTCACCTGCTCTCGCAGGTTAAGCGCGACATCGCTCGCGTTAAAACTGTGCTCAATCAGCAAGCAGGTAAGTGATCATGGCTGAAGCTCAGAAAACCGTCCGTACGCTGACCGGCCGCGTCGTCAGCGACAAAATGGACAAGACCGTCACCGTACTGATCGAGCGTCGCGTCAAGCACCCGATTTACGGCAAATACGTCAAGCGTTCGACCAAACTGCACGCACACGACGAATCCAATCAGTGCCGCATTGGTGACCTGGTCACCATTCGCGAAACCCGTCCGCTGGCCAAGACCAAGGCCTGGACCCTGGTTGATATCGTTGAACGCGCGGTGGAAGTCTAAGGACTAGGGGTCGGAGAAATTATATGATTCAGACTCAATCCATGCTCGATGTCGCTGACAACAGCGGCGCGCGTCGTGTGATGTGCATCAAGGTGCTCGGCGGTTCCCACCGCCGTTACGCCGGCATCGGCGACATCATCAAGGTCACCGTCAAGGAAGCGATTCCGCGCGGCAAAGTGAAGAAGGGCCAGGTCATGACTGCCGTGGTCGTTCGCACCAAGCACGGCGTACGTCGTACCGACGGTTCCATCATCCGCTTCGACGGCAACGCCGCCGTCCTGCTGAACAACAAGCAGGAGCCGATCGGCACCCGTATCTTTGGGCCAGTGACTCGTGAACTCCGTACCGAGAAGTTCATGAAGATCGTCTCGCTCGCCCCCGAAGTGCTGTAAGGAGTAGCCGTCATGCAAAAGATTCGTCGTGACGACGAAGTAATCGTCATTGCCGGCAAGGACAAGGGCAAGCGTGGCAAGGTGCTGAAGGTTCTCGCTGACGACCGTCTGGTCGTCGGCGGGGTGAACCTGATCAAGCGCCACACCAAGCCCAATCCGATGCTCGGCCAACAGGGCGGTATCGTCGAGAAGGAGGCGCCTCTGCACGTCTCCAACGTCGCCATCTTCAATACTGAAACCAGCAAGGCTGACCGCGTTGGCTTCAAGGTAGAAGACGGTAAGAAAATTCGTGTCTTCAAGTCGACCCAGAAACCGGTTCAGGCTTGAGGCTGCTAGGTAGATCACCATGGCACGATTGAAAGAAATTTATCGGAAGGAAATCGCGCCCAAGCTGAAAGAAGAGCTTCAGCTGGCGAACGTGATGGAAGTTCCGCGCGTTACCAAAATCACCCTGAACATGGGTCTTGGCGAGGCGGTCGGTGACAAGAAGATCATCGAGAACGCCGTAGCCGATCTGGAAAAGATCACTGGTCAGAAGCCGGTCGTGACTTACGCTCGTAAGTCCATCGCAGGCTTCAAGATCCGTGAAGGCTGGCCGATCGGCGTCAAGGTCACCCTGCGTAGCGACCGGATGTACGAGTTCCTGGATCGTCTGCTGTCCATCTCCCTGCCGCGCGTGCGTGACTTCCGCGGCCTGAATGCCAAGTCCTTCGATGGTCGCGGCAACTACAGCATGGGCGTGAAAGAGCAGATCATCTTCCCGGAAATCGATTACGACAAGATCGATGCGCTGCGTGGCCTGGACATCACCCTGACCACCACCGCTCGTACGGATGACGAAGGTCGCGCCCTGCTGCGTGCTTTCAAATTCCCGTTCCGTAACTGATTGGAGTAGGAACATGGCTAAAGAGAGCATGAAGAACCGCGAGCTGAAGCGTCAGCTGACGGTAGCCAAGTACGCCAAGAAGCGTGCCGAGCTGAAAGCGATCATCGCTAATCCGAACTCCTCTGCGGAAGAGCGTTGGAATGCCCAGGTCGCCCTGCAGAAGCAACCGCGTGACGCCAGCGCCAGCCGCCTGCGTAACCGTTGCCGCCTGACCGGTCGTCCGCACGGCTTCTACCGCAAGTTCGGCCTGAGCCGTAACAAGCTGCGCGAAGCCGCCATGCGCGGCGACGTACCGGGTCTGGTGAAAGCCAGCTGGTAATCGCAGCGAACGGTGTCGCCAGTCGGCACCGTTGATCGCGACATCGAATCAAGCCCCTCATGGGGCTTGATTCGTTTTGGCGTGATCTCTAGAATACCCGGCTCCCCTGAGCCTGGGTTTGTTTCGCCTGGCGTTTATGGGCGAATTGAAGTTGAAGGCTTATTCTTTTGTATCAGGAGCGTTAAGCCCATGAGTATGCAGGACCCGTTAGCAGACATGCTAACTCGCATCCGTAATGCCCAGATGGCTGAAAAGACCGTCGTAAGCATGCCGTCCTCGAAACTGAAAGCGGCGGTAGCCAAAGTCCTGAAGGACGAAGGCTATATTGCGGATTTCCAGATCAGCTCGGAAGTAAAACCCCAGCTGTCCATCGAACTGAAGTACTTCGAAGGCAAGCCTGTCATCGAAGAGGTCAAGCGCATCAGCCGTCCTGGCCTGCGTCAGTACAAATCCGTTGAGCAACTGCCGAAAGTTCGTGGCGGCCTCGGTGTGTCGATCGTCTCCACCAACAAAGGTGTGATGACCGATCGTGCTGCCCGTGCTGCTGGTGTTGGCGGCGAAGTGCTCTGCACTGTGTTCTAAGGGGAATCAGCATGTCTCGCGTTGCTAAGAACCCCGTCAAGCTGCCTGCCGGCGTTGAAATCAAACTGGCTGGTCAGCAACTGTCCATCAAGGGCGCCAAAGGTGCTCTGGAGCTCAAGGTCCATCCTTCGGTCGAAGTGATCCAGGACAGCGGTGAGCTGCGTTTTGCTGCGCGTAACGGCGACCAGCAGACTCGCGCCATGGCTGGTACCACCCGTGCTCTGGTGAACAACATGGTAGTCGGCGTCAGCCAGGGCTTCGAGCGCAAGCTCCAGCTGGTCGGCGTTGGTTACAAAGCGCAGGCCAAGGGCCAAGTGCTGTCCCTGTCCCTCGGCTTCTCCCATCCGGTTGATTACGAACTGCCGGCCGGCATCGTCGCTGAGACCCCCAGCCAGACCGATATCTTGATCAAGGGTATCGACAAGCAGCTGGTCGGTCAGGTTGCTGCCGAAATTCGCGACTTCCGTCCGCCGGAGCCTTACAAAGGCAAGGGCGTGCGTTACGCCGACGAAGTCGTCCGTCGTAAAGAAGCCAAGAAGAAGTAGGGCATAGCAAATGAGCGTCAAGAAAGAAACCCGTCTGCGTCGCGCTCGCAAGGCACGCCTGAAGATGCGCGAGCTGGAAACCGTACGCCTCTGCGTGTACCGCTCTTCCCAGCACATTTACGCCCAGGTCATTGCGGCCGACGGCGGCAAGGTCCTGGCCAGCGCCTCGACCCTGGACAAAGACCTGCGCGAAGGTGCCACCGGCAACATCGATGCAGCCAAGAAAGTTGGTCAACTGGTCGCCGAGCGCGCCAAAGCGGCCGGCGTCACCCAGGTGGCGTTCGATCGTTCTGGCTTCAAGTACCACGGCCGTGTGAAAGCGCTGGCTGATGCCGCTCGTGAAGGCGGACTGGAGTTCTAAGTTATGGCAAACAACGAGCAAAAGCGCGACGAAGGCTACATCGAGAAGCTGGTTCAGGTTAACCGCGTCGCCAAAACCGTAAAAGGTGGCCGTATCTTCGCTTTCACCGCACTGACCGTGGTGGGTGATGGCAAGGGTCGCGTTGGTTTCGGTCGTGGCAAGGCGCGTGAAGTGCCGGCCGCCATCCAGAAAGCAATGGAAGCCGCTCGCCGCAACATGATCCAAGTCGATCTGAACGGCACCACCCTGCAGTATCCGACCAAGTCCGCCCATGGCGCCTCCAAGGTGTACATGCAGCCGGCTTCGGAAGGTACCGGCATCATCGCCGGCGGCGCCATGCGTGCCGTTCTGGAAGTGGCTGGTGTGCAGAACGTCCTGGCCAAGTGCTATGGCTCCACCAATCCGGTGAACGTGGTTTATGCCACCTTCAAGGGCCTGAAGAACATGCAGGCTCCGGAAGCAGTAGCGGCCAAGCGTGGCAAGAGCGTCGAGGAGATTCTCTAACCATGGCAACTGTCAAAGTCACTCTGGTCAAGAGCCTGAACGGCCGTCTGGCCAACCACAAGGCTTGCGTCAAGGGTCTCGGCCTGCGTCGCATCAATCATACCGTCGAAGTTCAGGACACTCCTGAGAACCGCGGCATGATCAACAAGGCCTACTACCTGCTGCGTGTGGAGGGTTAATCCATGCAACTGAACGATCTGCGTTCCGCGCCGGGTGCCCGTCGCGAAAAGCACCGTCCGGGCCGTGGCATCGGTAGCGGTCTGGGCAAGACCGGTGGCCGTGGTCACAAAGGTCTGACCTCCCGCTCCGGTGGTAAGGTCGCTCCGGGCTTCGAGGGTGGTCAACAGCCTCTGCACCGTCGCCTGCCGAAGTTCGGCTTCGTTTCCCTGAAGGCCATGGATCGTGCTGAAGTACGCACCTCCGAGCTGGCCAAGGTCGAAGGCGACGTCGTCAGCCTGCAGACCCTGAAGGATGCCAACCTGATCAACCAGCACGTACAGCGCGTCAAAGTCATGCTGTCCGGCGAAGTTGGTCGTGCGGTCACCCTGAAAGGTATCGCCGCCACCAAGGGTGCGCGTGCGGCTATCGAAGCAGCTGGCGGTAAATTCGAGGACTAAATGGCTAAGCAAGGTGCTCTCTCTGCGCTAAGCAACGGCGGTCTGTCCGAGCTCTGGGCACGTCTGCGTTTCCTGTTCCTGGCGATCATCGTCTATCGGATCGGCGCGCACATCCCAGTTCCGGGCATCAACCCCGATCGCTTGGCGGCACTGTTCCGGCAGAACGAGGGGACCATTCTTAGCCTCTTCAACATGTTTTCCGGCGGCGCGCTGGAGCGCATGAGTATCTTTGCACTGGGGATCATGCCGTACATCTCGGCATCGATCATCATGCAGCTCATGACCGCTATCAGCCCGCAGCTGGAGCAGTTGAAGAAAGAGGGTGAGTCTGGGCGTCGCAAGATCAGCCAGTACACCCGCTACGGTACTGTAGTCCTGGCACTGGTCCAGGCCATCGGCATGTCCGTTGGCCTGGGCAGCCAGGGCGTAGCCTTCTCCAACGACTTCGGCTTCTACTTCGTGGCTGTCACCACCTTCGTGGCTGGTGCCATGTTCATGATGTGGCTGGGCGAGCAGATCACCGAGCGCGGTGTCGGCAACGGCATCTCGATGTTGATCTTCGCTGGTATCGTTGCAGGCCTGCCGCGCGCCATCGGTCAGTCTTTCGAGTCTGCCCGTCAAGGTGACATCAACATCTTCGCCCTGATCGGCGTCGGCCTGCTGGCCGTGGCGATCATCGCGTTCGTGGTGTTCATCGAGCGTGGCCAGCGTCGCATCGCGGTGCATTACGCCAAGCGCCAGCAAGGCCGCAAGGTGTTTGCAGCGCAGACCAGCCATCTGCCGTTGAAGGTGAACATGGCGGGTGTGATTCCCGCGATTTTCGCCAGCAGTATCCTGCTGTTCCCGGCGTCCCTGGGCTCCTGGTTCGGTCAGTCGGAAGGCTTGGGTTGGTTGCAGGACGTCGCGCAAGCGATCGCTCCGGGGCAGCCGCTGAACATCTTGCTGTTCACTGCAGGGATCGTTTTCTTCTGCTTCTTCTATACAGCGCTGATGTTCAACCCGAAGGACGTGGCGGAGAACCTCAAGAAGTCCGGTGCATTTATTCCGGGCATCCGTCCGGGCGAACAGTCCGCTCGCTACATCGATGGCGTGCTGACCCGTTTGACCATGTTCGGTGCTCTGTACATGACGGCTGTCTGCCTGCTGCCCCAGTTCCTGGTGGTTGCGGCGCACGTGCCGTTCTATCTTGGCGGGACCTCGCTGTTGATCGTGGTCGTGGTTGTCATGGACTTTATGGCCCAGGTGCAATCTCACCTCGTTTCTCACCAGTATGAATCCCTGATGAAGAAAGCCAACCTGAAGGGCTACGGCAGCGGCATGCTGCGCTGATAGACCCGTAAGGTTCGAGGAGTTGGTGATGAAAGTTCGTGCATCGGTCAAGAAGCTGTGCCGTAACTGCAAAATCATCCGTCGCGATGGCATCGTGCGGGTGATCTGCAGCGCGGAACCGCGTCACAAGCAGCGCCAAGGCTGATTGTGATCCACGCGTGATAACCCGGCAGCTAGTGTGCTGCCGGGTTGATTATTTGCTATTACAGCGCTAATATCCGCGCCCTTTCTTGGCTTCCTGGGCGCAGGGTAGCTGTCAATTGGAGTTTTTCTGAATGGCCCGTATTGCAGGCGTCAACATTCCGGATAACAAGCACACTGTTATCTCGCTGACCTACATCTATGGTGTTGGTCGCACTACTGCTCAGAGCATCTGCGCAGCCACCGGCGTAAACCCGGCTGCCAAGATCAAGGACCTGAGCGACGAGCAGATCGATCAGCTGCGTAACGAAGTCGCGAAGATCACCACCGAAGGTGACCTGCGTCGCGAAATCAACATGAACATCAAGCGTCTGATGGACCTCGGTTGCTACCGCGGTCTGCGTCATCGTCGCGGTCTGCCGGTTCGCGGTCAGCGTACCAAGACCAACGCGCGTACCCGCAAGGGCCCGCGTAAGCCGATCCGCAAGTAATCGCGTAGGAATCTAGTCATGGCAAAACCTGCTGCTCGTCCCCGTAAGAAAGTCAAAAAGACAGTGGTCGATGGGATCGCCCACATCCACGCGTCTTTCAACAACACCATCGTGACCATCACCGACCGTCAGGGCAACGCACTGTCCTGGGCGACCTCCGGTGGTTCCGGTTTCCGCGGCTCGCGTAAGAGCACCCCGTTCGCTGCCCAGGTAGCGGCCGAGCGTGCCGGCCAGGCTGCCCTGGAATACGGTCTGAAGAACCTGGACGTCAACGTCAAGGGCCCGGGCCCGGGCCGCGAGTCCGCCGTTCGCGCTCTGAATGCTTGCGGCTACAAGATCGCCAGCATCACCGACGTAACCCCGATCCCGCATAACGGCTGCCGTCCGCCGAAAAAGCGTCGCGTGTAATAGGAGACAGTGAGAAATGGCTCGTTACATTGGTCCCAAGTGCAAACTGTCTCGCCGTGAAGGCACCGACCTGTTCCTGAAGAGCGGCGCCCGCGCCCTCGACTCGAAGTGCAAGGCTGAAAACGTTCCTGGCCAGCATGGCCAGCGTCGTGGCCGTCTGTCCGACTACGGTCTGCAGCTGCGTGAAAAGCAGAAAGTACGTCGCATCTACGGCGTGCTGGAGCGTCAGTTCCGCGGTTACTACCAGGAAGCTTCCCGTCGCAAGGGTTCTACCGGTGAGAACCTGCTGCAACTGCTCGAGTGCCGCCTGGACAACGTCGTATACCGCATGGGCTTCGGTTCCACTCGTTCGGAATCCCGCCAGCTGGTATCCCACAAGGCCATCACCGTCAACGGTCAGACCGTCAACATCCCTTCCTACCAAGTGAAGGCCGGTGACGTCGTAGCTGTTCGCGAAAAATCGAAGAACCAGCTGCGTATCGCTCAGGCTCTGGAACTCTGTGGCCAGCGCGGTCGCGTCGAGTGGGTCGAAGTCGACCTCGACAAGAAGGCTGGTACCTTCAAGAGTGCTCCGGCTCGCAGCGACCTGTCCGCTGATATCAACGAAAACCTGATTGTCGAGCTCTACTCCAAGTAAGGGCTAGAAAATAGGTGCATCCATGCAGAGTTCGGTAAATGAGTTCCTGACCCCCCGCCATATCGATGTGCAGGTGGTCAGTCAAACCCGCGCCAAGATCACGCTCGAGCCTCTCGAGCGTGGTTTTGGTCACACCCTGGGCAACGCGCTGCGTCGCATCCTGTTGTCCTCCATGCCTGGCTGCGCAGTGGTCGAGGCCGAGATCGACGGCGTACTCCACGAGTACTCGGCGATCGAAGGTGTGCAGGAAGATGTAATCGAGATCCTGCTGAACCTGAAAGGTCTGGCCATCAAGCTGCACGGTCGTGATGAAGTGACGCTGACCCTGGCTAAGAAGGGCTCGGGTGTTGTGACTGCTGCCGATATTCAGCTGGATCACGATGTTGAGATCATCAACGGTGACCACGTTATCGCCAACCTGGCAGACAACGGCGCGCTGAACATGAAGCTGAAGGTAGCTCGTGGCCGTGGCTACGAGCCTGCCGACGCACGTCAGAGCGATGAAGACGAAAGCCGCAGCATCGGCCGTCTGCAGCTCGACGCATCGTTCAGCCCGGTCCGTCGTGTCTCCTACGTGGTGGAAAACGCCCGTGTCGAGCAGCGCACCAACCTGGACAAACTGGTCCTGGACCTGGAAACCAACGGCACCCTGGATCCCGAAGAGGCTATCCGTCGCGCCGCTACCATCCTGCAACAGCAGCTGGCAGCGTTCGTGGACCTCAAGGGCGACAGCGAACCCGTCGTTGAAGAGCAGGAAGACGAGATCGATCCGATCCTCCTGCGCCCGGTCGATGACCTGGAACTGACCGTACGTTCGGCCAACTGCCTGAAGGCGGAAAACATCTACTACATCGGTGACCTGATCCAGCGCACCGAAGTGGAGCTGTTGAAAACGCCGAACCTGGGCAAGAAGTCCCTGACCGAAATCAAGGACGTTCTGGCTTCCCGTGGTCTGTCCCTCGGTATGCGCCTCGATAACTGGCCGCCGGCAAGTCTTAAGAAAGACGACAAGGCCACTGCCTGATCGTCGTAACTACCGAACGTAAAGTTTGGAAAGGAATTGAACCATGCGCCATCGTAAAAGTGGTCGTCACCTGAGCCGCACCAGCGCGCACCGCAAGGCTATGTTCCAGAACATGGCGGTGTCGCTGTTCGAACACGAACTGATCAAAACCACCCTGCCCAAGGCCAAGGAACTGCGTCGCGTTGCCGAGCCGCTGATCACCCTGGCCAAGGAAGACAGCGTCGCCAACCGTCGCCTGGCTTTCGACCGTACCCGTTCGAAAGCTGCCGTTGGCAAGCTGTTCAACGACCTGGGCAAGCGCTACGCCAACCGTCCGGGCGGCTACCTGCGCATCCTGAAGTGCGGTTTCCGCGCTGGCGACAACGCCCCCATGGCGTACGTCGAGCTGGTTGATCGTCCTGTCGGCGGTGAAGTCGTAGAAGCTGCCGAATAAGGCATCTGCTGCACAAGAAACCGGGCCCAGGCCCGGTTTTTTTATTACCTGCCTTAAAGTTTTTATCTATCGGCTCGCTGTCTTTAATAAATTGGATTGTGGGAGGGCTGTCATTCATCCTTAACCTGCTTTTACGAAAAGCTACGTTCGGATAAGCGAGATCAATGCAAAGGGCGCTTGGTTCAGCCGACAGGTTGTCCTCCGCCAATCCCTGGTCCACGCTGATGATTTCCGTGTAGCCGCTTCGCTTCATAGCACGTTAGCCGTTGAGGAGAGAGTAAATGGAAGAGAAGACCCGCCTGACCACTGCCGCTGGCGCACCGGTGGTCGATAACCAGAACGTGCAGACCGCCGGTCCGCGTGGCCCGATGTTGCTGCAGGACGTGTGGTTCCTCGAGAAGCTCGCCCACTTCGATCGCGAAGTGATCCCCGAGCGACGCATGCATGCGAAAGGCTCCGCGGCCTACGGCACCTTCACCGTCACCCATGACATCACCCCCTACACCCGGGCGAAGATCTTCTCCCAGGTCGGCAAGAAGACCGATATGTTCCTGCGCTTCTCCACCGTCGCCGGTGAGCGTGGCGCGGCGGATGCCGAGCGAGACATCCGCGGCTTCTCCATGCGTTTCTACACCGAGCAGGGCAACTGGGACCTGGTCGGCAACAACACCCCGGTGTTCTATCTGCGCGACCCGCTCAAGTTCCCCGATCTCAACCACGTGGTGAAGCGTGACCCGCGCACCAACCTGCGCAATGCGACCTTCAAGTGGGACTTTTTCTCTCACCTCCCCGAGTCGCTGCATCAGTTGACCATCGACTTCAGCGACCGCGGTCTGCCGAAGAGCTATCGGCACATCCATGGTTTCGGCAGCCATACCTTCAGCTTCATCAATGCGAACAACGAGCGCTTCTGGGTCAAGTTCCACTTCAAGACCCAACAGGGCATCGAGAACCTGACCAACGCCGAGGCTGCCGAAGTGATCGCCCAGGACCGCGAGAGTTCGCAGCGCGACTTGTACGAGAGCATCGAGAAAGGCGACTTCCCGCGCTGGAAGATGTACGTGCAGATCATGCCCGAGAAGGAAGCGGCCACCTATCGCTACAACCCGTTCGACCTGACCAAGGTCTGGCCCCACGGTGACTACCCGTTGATCGAAGTGGGCTTCTTCGAGCTGAACCGTAACCCGGACAACTACTTCGCCGAGGTCGAGCAGGCCGCTTTCACGCCGGCCAACGTGGTGCCCGGTATCGGTTTCTCGCCGGACAAGATGCTCCAGGGCCGTCTGTTCTCCTACGGCGACGCCCATCGCTATCGCCTGGGCGTCAACCACCACCAGATCCCGGTGAACGCCGCGCGTTGCCCGCACCAGGTCTACCACCGCGATGGCGGCATGCGGGTGGACGGCAACAACGCCCATCAGCGCGTCACCTACGAGCCGAACAGCTTCAACCAGTGGCAGGAGCAGCCTGACTTCTCCGAGCCGCCGCTGAGCCTGGAGGGCGCGGCGGACCACTGGAACCACCGGGTGGACGACGACTACTACAGCCAGCCCGCCGCGCTGTTCCATCTGTTCACCGACGAGCAGAAGCAGCGGCTGTTCGCCAACATCGCCGAAGACATCCGCGATGTACCGGAACAGATCCAGCGTCGCCAGATCGGCCTGTTCCTCAAGGTCGATCCGGCCTACGGCAAAGGCGTCGCCGACGCCCTCGGCCTGAAGCTGGACTGATGGCCTGATGAGGCCCCCGGCCCCCTTCCTAGGAAGGGGGCTTTTTTATCTGCATTGGCTTGACCCGGATCAGGCGGAGCCGGGAGCATATGCGGCTAGATTCCTAGTTTTCTCCAGGGAGAGCCCCCCGATGCAAGGCCATCCGGAAGTCATCGATTACCTCAACACGCTGCTGACCGGCGAGCTGGCCGCGCGCGACCAGTACTTCATCCACTCGCGCATGTACGAGGACTGGGGCTTCAGCAAGCTCTACGAGCGCCTCAACCACGAGATGGAGGAGGAGACCCAGCACGCCGACGCCCTGCTGCGCCGTATCCTCCTGCTCGAAGGTACGCCGCGCATGCGTCCCGACGATATCCACCCGGGCACCACGGTGCCGGAGATGCTCGAGGCCGACCTCAAGCTCGAGCGCCATGTCCGCGCCGCGCTGGCCAAGGGCATCGCCCTCTGCGAGCAGCATAAGGACTTCGTCAGCCGCGACATCCTCAAGGCCCAGTTGGCCGACACCGAGGAAGACCACGCCTACTGGTTGGAGCAACAGCTTGGCCTGATCGCCAGGATGGGCCTGGAGAACTACCTGCAGTCGCAGATCTGACCCTACCCGCGGATACGAAAAAGCCCCTGCGCCTCACGGCCGCAGGGGCTTTTTCATGAGCGCCCGGCAATCAGGCGCGATCGCGTTCCAGCAACGGCTTGAGGAAGTGGCCGGTGTGCGACTGGGACATCTCGGCCACCTGCTCTGGCGTGCCGTTGGCGATGATCTGGCCACCCTTGGAGCCGCCCTCGGGGCCGAGGTCGACCAGCCAGTCGGCGGTCTTGATCACGTCCAGGTTGTGCTCGATCACCACCACGGTGTTGCCGTGGTCGCGCAGGCGGTGGAGCACGTCGAGCAGTTGCTGGATGTCGGCGAAATGCAGGCCGGTGGTCGGTTCGTCGAGGATGTACAGGGTCTTGCCGGTATCGCGCTTGGACAGCTCGCGGGACAGCTTGACCCGCTGCGCCTCGCCGCCCGAGAGGGTGGTCGCGCTCTGGCCCAGCTTGATGTAGGACAGGCCGACGTCCATCAGCGTCTGCAGCTTGCGCGCCAGGGCGGGGACGGCGTCGAAGAACTCGCGGGCTTCCTCGATGGTCATCTCCAGCACCTCGTGGATGCTCTTGCCCTTGTAGCGGATCTCCAGGGTCTCGCGGTTGTAGCGCTTGCCCTTGCAGACATCGCAGGGAACGTAGATATCCGGCAGGAAGTGCATCTCCACCTTGATCACGCCGTCGCCCTGGCAGGCCTCGCAACGGCCGCCCTTGACGTTGAACGAGAAGCGGCCGGGACCGTAGCCGCGCGAGCGGGCCTCCGGCACGCCGGAAAACAGTTCGCGGATCGGCGTGAACAGGCCGGTATAGGTCGCCGGGTTGGAGCGCGGGGTACGACCGATCGGGCTCTGGTCGATGTCGACCACCTTGTCCAGGTGCTGCAGGCCGTCGAACGAGTCGTACGGCGCCACTTCCAGGGTAGTCGCGCCGTTCAGCGCGGTGGCGGTGATCGGGAACAGGGTGTTGTTGATCAGCGTCGACTTGCCGGAGCCCGAGACCCCGGTGATGCAGGTGAACAGGCCGACCGGGATTTCCAGGTTGACGTTCTGCAGGTTGTTGCCGCGGGCGCCTTTCAGCTTCAGCAGCTTCTTCTTGTCGCGCGGGGTGCGCTTGGCCGGAACCGCGATTTTCTTGCGCCCGGAAAGGTACTTGCCGGTCAGCGAGTCGGGGTGGTTCATCACCTGGTCGGGCGTACCTTCCGCCACTACCTGGCCGCCGTGCACGCCGGCGCCCGGACCGATGTCGACGACGTAGTCGGCGAGTCGGATCGCGTCCTCGTCGTGCTCGACCACGATCACCGTGTTGCCGAGGTTGCGCAGGTGGGTGAGGGTGCCGAGCAGGCGCTCGTTGTCGCGTTGGTGCAGGCCGATCGAGGGTTCGTCGAGGATGTACATCACTCCCACCAGGCCGGCGCCGATCTGGCTGGCCAGGCGGATGCGCTGGGCTTCGCCGCCGGACAGGGTGTCGGCGCTGCGGTCGAGGGTCAGGTAGTCGAGGCCGACGTTGACCAGGAATTGCAGGCGGTCGCGGATTTCCTTGAGGATCTTCGCCGCGATCTCGCCACGGCGGCCGGTCAGGCTCAGTCCGGCGGCATACTCGCAGGCTTCGCCGACCGGCATCGCGGTGATCGCCGGCAGCGTCCGGTCGCCGACCCACACATGCCGCGCCTCGCGGCGCAGGCGGGTACCGTGGCAATCCGGGCAGGGCTGGGTGCTGAGGAACTTGGCCAGCTCCTCGCGGACCGTGGCCGACTCGGTCTCGCGGTAGCGCCGCTCAAGGTTCGGCAGGATGCCTTCGAAGGGGTGCGAACGCTTGACGATGTCGCCGCGGTCGTTGAGATAGCGGAAGTCGACGTTTTCCCGGCCGGAGCCGTAGAGCACCACCTTCTGGTGTTCGGCGCCGAGTTCGTCGAAGGGTTCTTCCAGGCTGAAGCCGTAATGCTGGGCCAGCGAACCGAGCATCTGGAAGTAATAGACGTTGCGCCGGTCCCAGCCGCGGATCGCGCCCTCGGCCAGGGTCAACTCGCCGTTGACCACCCGGCGCGCGTCGAAGAATTGCTTCACGCCGAGGCCGTCGCAGGTCGGACAGGCGCCGGCCGGGTTGTTGAAGGAGAACAGCTTGGGTTCCAGCTCGCTGATAGAGTGGCCGCAGACCGGGCAGGCGAAGCGCGCCGAGAAGATGATCTCCTCGACATCCTCGTCCTCGTCCATCGGTGCTACCAGGGCGATACCGTCGGCCAGGGACAGGGCGGTCTCGAACGACTCGGCCAGGCGTTGCTGGAGGTCCGCGCGAACCTTGAAGCGGTCCACCACCACATCGATGCTGTGCTTCTTCTGCTTATCCAGCTTCGGCACTTCGTCGAGTTCGTAGAGCTTGCCGTCGACCCGGGCGCGGACGAAGCCCTGCGCGCGCATCTCGTCGAACACCGCCAGGTGCTCGCCCTTGCGCTCGCGGATCACCGGCGCCAGCAGCATCAGCTTGCTGCCTTCCGGCAGGGCCAGGACCTGGTCGACCATCTGGCTGACGGTCTGCG
Source organism: Pseudomonas sp. TZ252 (assembly GCF_056110345.1). Lineage (NCBI taxonomy): Bacteria > Pseudomonadati > Pseudomonadota > Gammaproteobacteria > Pseudomonadales > Pseudomonadaceae > Pseudomonas > Pseudomonas sp. TZ252. The sequence goes on from NZ_CM148566.1 coordinate 3,239,019, forward strand.
CCTCCAGCGGGATGTCGTGGTCCGGGCAGCGCGGGGTACCGACGCGGGCATAAAGCAGGCGCAGGTAGTCGTAGATCTCGGTGATCGTACCCACGGTGGAGCGTGGGTTGTGGGAAGTGGACTTCTGTTCGATGGAAATCGCCGGCGACAGCCCTTCGATGGTGTCCACGTCCGGCTTCTCCATCATCGACAGGAACTGCCGGGCGTAGGCCGAGAGGGATTCCACGTAGCGCCGCTGGCCTTCCGCATAGAGCGTGTCGAAAGCCAGGGAAGACTTGCCGGAACCGGAAAGACCGGTGATCACGATCAGTTTGTCGCGTGGCAGTGTGAGGTCGACGTTCTTCAGGTTGTGGGTACGCGCCCCACGAATCAGGATCTTATCCACAGCGGCCTCGCATGGCGGGCGAAAACCGCTGATTATACGGCTGGCCGCTAGCGCGCGGCAAAGTGGCGCGCCTGTGCCGCGAGGGGGCGGACTGGTAGAATGCGCGGCATTTTTCCGGCGCGGGCATTGCCCCGGCCGCCCAGGAGCGGGCGGCGGCGCCATCGGCAGGGGCATGAGGCCTTGCCCTGCAGCGGTTTCTTCCATGAGGGTGTTATGCACGACTCACATACTGAGCGGATGAGCGGTACCGAAACGCGAGCGGCCGTCGGGCTGTCACTGGTATTCGCCTTCCGCATGCTCGGCATGTTCATGGTCCTGCCGGTGCTGGCCACCTACGGCCAGGACCTGGCCGGCGCGACCCCGGCGCTGATCGGCCTGGCCATCGGCGCCTATGGCCTGACCCAGGCGATCCTGCAGATTCCCTTCGGGACCATTTCCGACCGCATCGGCCGGCGCCCGGTGATCGTCGTCGGGCTGCTGATCTTCGCCGCCGGCGCGGCCCTCGCGGCCAATGCCGACTCCATCTGGGGGGTGATCGCCGGCCGCGTCCTGCAGGGCGCCGGGGCGATCTCGGCGGCGGTGATGGCGCTGCTCTCCGACCTCACCCGCGAGCAGCACCGGACCAAGGCGATGGCGATGATCGGCATGAGCATCGGCGTCTCCTTCGCCGTGGCCATGGTGCTCGGCCCGGTGCTGACCCATCTGTTCGGCCTGCATGGGCTGTTCTGGTTCACCGCCGGGATGGCGCTGGTCGGCCTGCTGCTGATCCTGTTCTTCGTCCCGCAGCCGGACCACATGACCCAGCACCGCGAATCCAGCGTGGCGCGCCAGGCCCTGCTGCCGACCCTGAAGCACGGCGACCTGCTGCGCCTGGACGCCGGCATCCTGATCCTCCACGCCATCCTCATGGCCAGCTTCGTCGCCTTGCCGCTGGCACTGGTGCACGAGGGGGGCCTGCCCAAGGAGCAGCACTGGTGGGTCTACCTGACCGCGCTGCTGGTCGGTTTCTTCGGCATGGTGCCGTTCATCATCTACGCCGAGAAGAAGCGTCGCATGAAGCGCGTGCTGACCGGCGCGGTGGCGACCCTGCTGGCCTGCGAACTGTTCTTCCTGGTCTTCGGTCACAGCCTGGCCATGCTGGTGGTCGGCACGGTGGTGTTCTTCACTGCCTTCAACCTGCTCGAAGCCTCGCTGCCGTCGCTGGTCAGCAAGGTCTCGCCGGCCGGCGGCAAGGGCACGGCGATGGGGGTGTATTCCACCAGCCAGTTCCTCGGCGCGGCGCTGGGCGGCATCCTCGGCGGCTGGATGTTCCAGCACGGCGGGCTGAGCATGGTGTTCATCGGATGCGCGGTGCTCGCTGCCCTCTGGCTGGCGATTGCTGTTACCATGCGCGAACCGCCTTATGTGACCAGCATTCGCCTGCCGCTCGCGCCCGCCGCGCTGCAGGACGCGGTGCTGGTCCAGCGATTCAGGGCGTTGCCCGGTGTGGCAGACGCCGTGGTGGTGGCCGAGGAGGCCGCCGCCTATGTCAAAGTGGATACCCAACAAGTGGATCGCACCGCCCTCGAGCGCCTGGCCCAGGCCGCGCCGGGCGGATGCTGAACCTTAGGAGAACGTCATGGCCCGTGGGGTTAACAAAGTCATTCTAGTTGGTAACGTCGGTGGTGACCCGGAAACCCGCTACATGCCCAACGGCAATGCGGTGACCAACATCACCCTCGCCACCAGCGAGAGCTGGAAGGACAAGCAGACCGGCCAGCAACAGGAGCGCACCGAATGGCACCGCGTGGTGTTCTTCGGCCGCCTGGCGGAGATCGCCGGCGAGTACCTGCGCAAGGGTTCCCAGGTCTACGTCGAAGGCAGCCTGCGCACCCGCAAGTGGCAGGGCCAGGATGGTCAGGATCGCTACACCACCGAGATCGTGGTCGACATCAACGGCAACATGCAGTTGCTCGGCGGCCGCCCCTCCGGCGACGATTCGCAGCGCGCCCCGCGCGAGCCCATGCAGCGCCCGCAGCAGGCCCCGCAGCAGCAGTCGCGTCCGGCCCCGCAGCAGCAACCGGCGCCGCAACCGGCCCAGGACTACGACAGCTTCGACGACGACATTCCGTTCTAAGCGACGCCCTTGCGGCGCGGCCCGTCCGCGCCACGGGCAGACCTTCGAAGACCCCCTGCCGCCCTCGGGCCGCAGGGGGTCTTCGTTTTCAGGCGACGCCGCGCTGCAAGGGCACTTCGTCCAGGCCGCCTATGGCGGATAGAGCTTCCCGCATGGCACTGAGCTTAAGGCAGGTTTCGCGATACTCGTGGGCCGGTTCCGAATCGCCTACCAGACCGCAGCCGGCGAACAGGTAGCCCCGGCCCGGCGTGAGCAGGGCCGAGCGCAGCGCCACCAGGAAATCGCCGTTGCCTTCGCCGTCGAGCCAGCCCAGCGGCGCGGCGTACCAGCCGCGGTCCATCCCTTCGTGCTGGCGGATGTAGTCCAGCGCCGCGCTGCGTGGGTAGCCGCCCACCGCGGGGGTCGGATGCAGCGCCTGCAGCAGCCGCAGGATGCCGCCTGCGTCAGCGAGGCGGGCGCGGATCGGCGTGTTCAGGTGCTGGACTCGCGCCAGTCGTTTCAGGCCGGGCGCATCGGGGATTTCCAGTACCTCGCTGAAGGGTTCCAGGGCCGTACGGATCGCCTCCACCACCAACTGGTGTTCGTGCCTGTCCTTGGCGCTGTCCAGCAGGGCCTGTCCGAGCCGCGCATCTTCCTGGGCATCGCCGCCGCGGGCGATGGTCCCGGCCAGGGCATGGGTGAGTGCCTCGCCGGCGCGAATGCGGACCAGGCGTTCCGGGGAGGCGCCGAGGAAGCAGGCGTTGCCGCGGCGACAGGCGAACAGCTGGGCGTCGGCATGTTGCAGACGCAGGTGTTCGATGACCTGCCACGGCTCGATGTCGCCGAGAGGCCGGGCCTGGGTGCGGGCCAGCACGACCTTGCCGAAGCGTCCCTGGCGGACACTGCTTACCGCGTCGCTCACCTTGGCTTCCCATTGCCTGCGCTCCTGCGCCGAAGCGTCGCCCTGCGCGCCAGCGGTCGGCCCCGAGGGCCGGCGTCTGGCCGGCTGCCTCAGGCGCAGTAGCGCCGAGCAGTGGTAGGCGGCCAGGGCCAGGGCATCTTCGCCGGGCTTGGCCAGGTGTTGGCAGAGTACCCGGTAGCGTTCGCCCTCGCGCAGCACGGTGATGCCGGCGAGCATCAGGCTGGCATCGGCGAAGGCTTGCCAGTGTTCCTCGCGCGGGCCGCGCGGATCGAAGCGGAATCCGCCGCACAGGCGCGGCGCCAGCGGGCCCTCGACCACGGCGTCGGCGCAGAGCAATTGCCAGTTTTCCTCGATCCGGGCGAAGCGCTGTTCGCCGTGGCCTTGCAGCTCCAGGGCGCTGCCCCAGGCGAAGAACGCCAGCTCGGGCTGTTCCCAGTACAGGCAGGGCGTTTGCCGGTCGTCCCAGGCACCGAATACCTGCAGCGGGTCCAATGGGTCGATCTCGAACGATGCCGCCACCAGCACCGGACGATCGAGCGCCTGCGCCTGGCCGATGGCGCGCTCGAAGGTGCCGCGCAAGGCGTGCAGGCACTGGCTCAGGGGCGCCAGCCGGCTCATGCGGCACCCCGTGTCTGGCGCCAGTACTTGATCTGCTCGGCGATGTACCAGTGGATGATCTGCGCGAACAGTCCCTCGACGAAGGGCGCGTCGAGTCCGTTTTCCTCGGCCCAGCGGGCGCGCTCGGGGAGCATCGCGGCGACCCGCTCGGGCGCCGGAATCGCCGCCTCGCTGGCCTTGAAGCGCGACGCCGCCTTGACGTAGTCCATGCGGCGGCCGAGGGCCTGGACGATATCCAGGTCGATCCGGTCGATGGCCTCGCGGATGTCCGCCAGGCCGGTGCAGTCTTCGGGAGTTTTCATCATGCAACCTCTCGGGAAAGGGCGTCGGGATGTGCGAGGCGGCGCAGCAGGTGCTCGATCACCGCGTCGCGCCCCTCGCTCAGGTAGAAGTGGCCGCCAGGAAAGCGCCGCAGCCTGGCGGGAGTCCGGCTGGCGTCGCTCCAGGCCTGCGCCTCGGCGGCGCTGACTTCCTCGTCGTGCTCGCCGAGGAGGACGTCGAGGGCGCAGGCCAGGGCGATGGGCTGCGCCCGTCGGTAGGTCTCGATCGCCTGGTAGTCGGCGCGCAGGATCGGCAGGAACAGCGCGCGCAGGTCGGCGTCCTCGAGTAGCTCGCTGGCGCCACCCTGGCGGCGGACGTCCTCCAGCAGCGCCGCCTCGTCGCCGCGGTGCAACGCGCCGCCGCGTTGCCGGTGCGGTGCCGGATGGGCGGAGACGAACAGGTGGCGCAGCGGCGCGCCGGCGCTTTCCAGGCGCAGGGCGGTTTCGTAGGCCAGCGCCGCGCCGAGACTGTGGCCGAACAGCGCCAGGGGCGCGTCGGCGAAATCGCGCAGGGCGAGGGCGGCGCCGTCGGCGAGGTCCTCCAGGCGGGTGGCCGGCGCCTCGTTGAAGCGGTCCTCGCGACCCGGGTACTGCAGGGCAAGCAGGTCGATGTCTGGCGGCAGGCGTTCGCTCCAGCTACGGAAGAAGCTGGCGCTGCCGCCTGCATGGGGGAAGCAGGCCAGGCGCAGGTGCGGCATCGGCGTCAGGCGGAACGGCCGGACCCAGGCGGCGCTCATGCGCGGGCCTCCAGCTCGCGGCGCAGGCGCTCGCGCAGGTCCTTCTTGCTGATCTTGCCGATGCCGGTCTGGGGGAAGGCCGGGACCAGCTCGATGCGGTCCGGCACCTTGAACGCGGCCAGCCCGCAGGCGTGCAGGTATTGCTTCAGCTTCAGCGCCGAGGGCGCCGGCTGGCGCGGGATGACGAAGGCGCAGGTGCGCTCGCCGAGCAGGCTGTCGGGCATCGCCACGACGGTGGCGTCGTGCACCTGCGGATGGGCTATCAGCAGGTTCTCCACCTCTTCCGCGGCGATCTTCTCGCCGCCGCGGTTGATCTGGTCCTTGTCGCGGCCCTCCACCACCAGGTAGCCGTCCTTGTCGCGGCTGACCCGGTCGCCGGTGCGGTAGAAGCCGTCCGCGCTGAAGGCCTTGGCGTTGTGTTCGGGCAGGCGGTAGTAGCCGCGGATGGTGTAGGGACCGCGCACGGTCAGTTCGCCCACCTCGCCGGGGCCGACCTCGCGGCCCTCGGCGTCGACCACCCGCACTTCGTCGTCCGGCGACAGCGGCCGACCCTGGGTATGCAGCACGCGTTCGGGCGGATCGTCCAGGCGGGTGTAGCAGATCAGCCCCTCGGCCATTCCCAGCACCTGTTGCAACTGGCAGCCGAGCACCGGTTCGACGCGTTGCGCGGCACTGCTGCCGAGCCTGGAGCCGCCGACCTGGAGCAGACGCAGGCTGGATAGATCGGCGCGGCGGCTTTCCTGGGCATCCAGCCAGAGCATCGCCAGCGGCGGTACCAGGGCGGTGTGGGTGACCCGTTCACGGGCGATCAGGGCGAAGCAATGCTCGGGATCGGCGCGCTGGCTGACCACCACGCGGCCGCCGGCCAGCAGCGTGCCGATCACTCCGGGGCAGCAGAGAGTGAAGTTGTGCGCCATCGGCAAGCCGGTGAGGTACACCGTGTGCTCGTCGAAGCCGCAGACCTCGGCGCTGGCGCGGACGTTGTAGAGATACTCGCGATGACGCCGGGGAATCAGCTTCGGCGTGCCGGTGGTGCCGCCGGACAACTGGAAGCAGGCGATATCCTCGGCGCGGGCGGCGCAGTCTTCCAGCGCGTCGGCCTGGTACAGCGGTGCCAGCGCTTGCAGCGGCGCCTCGGCCTCGCCGTGGATCAGCGCCATCTGGCAGGCGCCGCTGGCGAGCAGCTCACGGGCCATCGGCCGTGGGTCGAAGCCGTCGATCCGTTCGGCGCCGATGTAGGCCTTGGCCTCGGCGAAGCGACAGAAACCGCTGATCTCATGCTGGCGATGGGCGGGGAGGGCGAGCACCGGGCGTACGCCGAGCTGGAACAGGGCGAAGCAGGTCTCGACGAAGGCGATGCCGTTGGGCAGGTGCAGCACTACCGTGTCGCCATGTGCGAGGCCGGCCTGGCGCAGTCCGGCTGCCAGGCGGCGGCAGCGCTGGAGCAGGTCGGCATAGCTGAGCCGCTGGTCGTCGTCGCAGAGCGCGATCCGCCGCGGATGGCGCGCGGCGCTGGCGGCCAGGGCTTCGGCGAAGTTCTGGTCCTGCCAGTGGCCGGCGTCGAGATAGCGGCGGACGAAGGCGGCGGGCCAGTCGGGGGCGTCGTCGACGGCCGATGGGGTGACGGGCGAGGAAGTCATGCGATCTCCGTGGATGCGGTCGATTGCCATTGCTGGGAAATGAGATTTATTATCATTGGCGGGCGGCAGGGACCGCGCAAGCCCGCGCCTTTCGATTGCGGGGCTTTTTCATTCGCTGCAGGGGCGGAGTGCAGGGCGCTTTGTCCATCTCCGCTAAAAAGTCCCCCTGCCCCCACGTATCCAGGAAGGCGTCGCCGCGTCGGCAGCGCCCGGGCTACAGGAAAACCTGATGACCATCACCATCATTGCTCCGCCACAGGCCGATGCCGCCGCGCCGGCACCGGGCAACCGGCCCGGCGTCGCGCACATCGATCCGAACATGAAGCTGGTGACCGGAACCTTCTGTTCGGCCAGCGAGGACTGGTTCGAGGAACCGCTGGAGCGCGGCCTGCGCCTGATCCTCGTGCAGAGCGGCCAGTTGCGCTGCCGGATTCCCGGCCAGCCCGAGCACCTCATCGAGGGGCCGAGCCTGTGCACCATCGCCAACGATGGCGACTTCACCTCGGCGCAGATCTACGGCACCGACAAGCCGTTGCGCTACACCATCGTCCAGCTCGGCGTCGAAGCCCTGGACAGCCGCCTCGGCTGGCTGCCCGAGCAACTGATACGCCGCCCCGGCGGCGATCCGCGAATCATGAGCTGCCCGGCGCCGCGGGCGATGCAGGCGTTGGCCTCGCAGATCGCCACCTGCCAGATGCTCGGTCCGACCCGCGATCTCTACCTCGGCGGCAAGGCCCTGGAGTTGGCCGCGCTCAGCGCACAGTTCCTTTCCGGCGAGGGGCGCCCCGTCGAGGAGCCGCGCATCACCTGCTCGGAGGTCGAGCGCATCCACGCCGCCCGCGACCTGCTGGTCGGCGCCTTGCAGGAGCCGCCGTCGCTGGACACGCTGGCCAGCCGCGTGGGCATGAACCCGCGCAAGCTGACCGCCGGCTTTCGCAAGGTGTTCGGCGCCAGCGTATTCGGCTACCTGCAGGAATACCGCCTGCGCGAGGCGCACCGGATGCTCTGCGACGAAGAGGCGAACGTCTCCACGGTGGCCTACCGGGTGGGCTACAGCCCGGCGCATTTCTCCATCGCTTTCCGCAAGCGCTACGGCATCTCCCCCAGCGAGATCCGCTGAGTCTCCGCGACGACCCCCGACCCGGCCACGGGAGGGGTGTCGCCGCTGCGGGATGACGCTGCATCTAACGAAACAGTCCGGCTGTCTAAAGCATTGCCGGCCAGGCCTCTCAAGCAAGTGAGATAAGGTCGCATTTGATAATCGTTGCCAGGAACTGGCAACCGACCTCAGATGCTTGCCCTAGGGAGCCCCCATGGATCTGCCCCCCGATTCCCGTACCGCCCTGCGCGACTGGCTGACCGAGCAGCTCGCCGACCTGCTCGGTGAACCGCTTGCCGACGTGCGCGCCCTGGCGGACGACGACGACCTGCTGGGCTGCGGCCTCGACTCGATCCGCCTGATGTACCTGCAGGAACGCCTGCGCGCGCGTGGCTCGACGCTGGACTTCGCCCAGTTGGCGCAGCGCCCCTGCCTGGGGGCCTGGCTCGACCTGCTGGCCTGCGCGGACCGGCTGTCCGCCCCGGCAACGGTCGCGCTGCCGACGGCGCAGGATCGCGATCAGCCGTTCGAGCTGTCTTCCGTGCAGCAGGCCTACTGGCTGGGACGTGGCGCCGGCGAGGTGCTGGGCAACGTCAGCTGCCATGCCTTCCTGGAATTCCGCACGCGGGATGTCGACCCGCAGCGCCTGGCCGCGGCGGCGGAGTGCGTGCGTCAACGCCACCCGATGTTGCGGGCGCGCTTCCTCGACGGTCGCCAGCAGATCCTTCCGACGCCGCCGCTGTCCTGCTTCGACCTGCAGGACTGGCGCACCTTGCAGGTGGACGAGGCCGAGCGCGACTGGCAGGCGCTGCGCGACTGGCGCGCCCATGAATGCCTGGCGGTGGAGCGCGGCCAGGTGTTCCTGCTCGGGCTGGTGCGCATGCCGGGCGGCGAGGATCGCCTCTGGCTGAGTCTCGACCTGCTTGCCGCCGATGTCGAAAGCCTGCGCCTGCTGCTGGCCGAACTGGGCGTCGCCTACCTGGCGCCGGAGCGCCTGGCGGAGCCGCCGGCGCTGCATTTCGCCGACTACCTGGCGCGCCGTGCGGCGCAACGCGCCGAGGCCGCGGCGCGGGCCCGCGACTACTGGCTGGAACGCCTGCCGCGCTTGCCGGACGCGCCGGCCCTGCCGTTGGCCTGCGCGCCGGAAAGCATCCGCCAGCCGCGCACCCGGCGCCTGGCATTCCAGCTTTCCGCCGGCGAGAGCCGGCGCCTGGAGCGTCTTGCCGCGCAGCATGGCGTGACCTTGTCCAGCGTGTTCGGCTGCACCTTCGCGCTGGTCCTGGCGCGCTGGAGCGAAAGCGCGGAATTTCTCCTCAACGTGCCGTTGTTCGATCGGCATGCCGACGACCCGCGTATCGGCGAAGTGATCGCCGACTTCACCACCCTCTTGCTGCTGGAGTGCCGGATGCAGGCCGGGGTGTCCTTCGCCGAGGCGGTGAAGAGCTTCCAGCGCAACCTCCACGGAGCCATCGACCACGCCGCATTCCCCGCCCTGGAGGTGCTCCGCGAGGCGCGCCGGCGGGGCCAGCCGCGCTCGGCGCCGGTGGTGTTCGCCAGCAACCTGGGCGAGGAGGGCTTCGTCCCGGCGGCCTTCCGCGACGCTTTCGGCGATCTCCACGACATGCTCTCGCAGACCCCGCAGGTCTGGCTCGACCACCAGCTCTACCGGGTGGGCGACGGTATCCTGCTGGCCTGGGACAGCGTCGTCGGCCTGTTCCCCGAAGGTCTGCCGGAAACCATGTTCGAAGCCTACGTGGGGCTGCTCCAGCGTCTCTGCGACAGCGCCTGGGAGCAGCCCGCCGATCTGCCGTTGCCCTGGGCGCAGCAGGCGCGTCGGGCCCTGCTCAACGGCCAGCCGGCATGCGCCACGGCGCGCACCCTGCATCGCGACTTCTTCCTTCGCGCCGCCGAGGCGCCGGATGCCGACGCGCTGCTCTATCGCGACCAACGTGTCACCCGCGGCGAACTGGCCGAGCGTGCGCTGCGCATCGCCGGCGGCCTGCGCGAAGCCGGGGTGCGCCCTGGCGACGCGGTCGAGGTCAGCCTGCCGCGCGGACCGCAGCAGGTCGCGGCGGTATTCGGCGTGCTCGCCGCAGGCGCCTGCTACGTGCCGCTGGACATCGACCAGCCGCCCGCACGGCGGCGCCTGATCGAAGAGGCCGCCGGGGTATGCCTGGCGATCACCGAGGAGGACGATCCGCAGGCCTTGCCGCCGCGCCTGGATGTCCAGCGCCTGCTGCGCGGCCCGGCGCTGGCCGCCCCCGTGCCGCTGGCGCCGCAGGCGAGTGCCTATGTGATCTACACCTCGGGCTCCACCGGGGTGCCCAAGGGCGTCGAGGTCAGCCACGCGGCGGCGATCAATACCATCGACGCGCTGCTCGACCTGCTGCGGGTGAACGCATCGGATCGCTTGCTGGCGGTCTCCGCGCTGGACTTCGATCTGTCGGTCTTCGACCTGTTCGGCGGCCTCGGCGCCGGTGCCAGCCTGGTCCTGCCGGCCCAGGAACAGGCGCGCGATGCCGCTGCCTGGGCGGAGGCTATCCAGCGGCATGCGGTGAGCCTGTGGAACTCGGCGCCGGCCTTGCTGGAGATGGCCCTCAGCCTGCCGGCGAGCCAGGCCGACTATCGCAGTCTGCGGGCGGTGCTGCTGTCCGGCGACTGGGTGGCTCTGGACCTGCCCGGCCGCCTGCGCCCACGTTGTGCCGAAGGCTGCCGCCTGCATGTGCTGGGTGGCGCTACCGAAGCGGGCATCTGGTCGAACCTGCAGAGCGTCGATACGGTGCCGCCGCACTGGCGTTCGATTCCCTACGGCCGGCCATTGCCGGGACAGGCCTACCGGGTGGTCGACACCCACGGGCGCGACGTGCCGGACCTGGTGGTCGGTGAGCTGTGGATCGGCGGCGCCAGCCTGGCCCGCAGCTATCGCAACGATCCCGAACTCAGCGCCCGGCGCTTCGTCCACGATGCCCAGGGCCGCTGGTATCGCACCGGCGATCGCGGTCGCTACTGGGGCGACGGTACCCTGGAATTCCTCGGTCGGGTCGACCAGCAGGTGAAAGTGCGCGGCCAGCGCATCGAGTTGGGCGAGGTGGAGGCCGCGCTGTGCGCCCAGGCTGGCGTGGAGAGCGCCTGCGCGGCGGTGCTCGGCGGTGGCGTGGCGAGCCTCGGCGCGGTGCTGGTACCGCGCCTGGCGCCACGGGCCGAAGGCTCCATGGAACTACCGGCCGCACAGCCCTTCGCCGGCCTGGCAGAGGCCGAGGCGGTACTCACCCGGGAAATCCTCGGCGCGCTGCTGGAGGCGCCGCTGGAGCTAGACGACGGTTTGCGCCGGCGCTGGCTGGACTGGCTAGCGGACTCCGCCGCCAGCGCGCTGCCGTCGCTCGACGAGGCGTTGCGCCGGCTCGGCTGGCAGGCCGCGGGGCTGACCGCGATGGGCAACGCTCTGCGCGGCCTGCTCGCCGGCGAACAGGCGCCGGCCGCGCTGCTCCTCGATCCCTGGCTGGCGCCGCAGGCGGTGGCCGCGCGCCTGCCGGACGGCCGCGAGGCCCTGGCGCGCCTGCTCGAAGCGCTGCCGACGCCGGCTGCCGGCGAACGCCTGCGGGTGGCGGTGCTGGATACCCGCGCCGGGCTCTGGCTCGACCAGGGCATGGCCTCGCTGTTGCGCCCGGGGCTGGAACTGACCCTCTTCGAACGCAGCCGCGTCCTCCTCGACGCCGCCGCCACCCGCTTGCCGGAACGGATCGTGGTGCAGGCGCTGGACGACGGCCTGCTACCTGCCGAGCACCTCGGTCGCTACGACCGGGTGATCAGCTTCGCCGCGCTGCACGCCTACGAGGCCAGCCGCGAAGGCCTGGCGCTGGCGGCGGCGCTGCTGCGCCCGCAGGGCCGCCTGTTGCTGGTGGACCTGCTATGCGAGTCGCCACTGGCGCTGCTCGGTGCGGCCTTGCTCGACGACCGGCCGCTGCGCCTGGCGGAGTTGCCGAGCCTGTTGGCCGATCTCGCCGCTGCGGGACTGGCGCCGCGTTGCCTGTGGCGCAGCGAACGGCTCGCCCTGGTCGAGGCGCTGGCGCCGGGACTCGGGCTCGACGCCGCCGCGCTCCAGGCCGGCCTGGAGCAACGCCTGCCCCAGGCGATGCGGCCCGAACGCCTGTGGTGCCTGCCAAGCCTGCCGTTGAACGGCAATGGCAAGGTCGATCGTCGCCGCCTGGCCGAGAGCATGACCCGCGCACTCGGCGAGTGTCGTCACGAGCCCTCGGCGGAGGAGCCGCTGGAAGCCCATGAGCAAGCGCTGGCCGAGTGCTGGGAAGCGGTTCTCAAACGCCCGGTGCGTCGTCGCGAGGCGAGCTTCTTCAGCCTCGGCGGCGACAGCCTGCTGGCGACCCGCCTGCTGGCCGGCATACGTGAGCGTTTCGGCGTACGCCTGGGCATGGCCGACTTCTATCGCCAGCCGACCCTGGCCGGTCTTGCCCGCCACTTGCAGGCGCAGACCGTCGAAATCGAGGAAACCCAACTGGAAGAGGGCGTGCTATGAGCCTCGGCGAACTGCTGGAAACCTGCCGCAGCCGGCGCATCGAACTCTGGAGCGAGGCGGGCCGCCTGCGCTATCGCGCCCCCCAGGGCGCCCTCGACGCCGGCCTCGCCGAGCGCCTGCGGGCCGAGCGCGAGGCCCTGCTGGAACACCTGGAAGGCGGCCCTGGCTGGCGCGCCGAACCCGACCTGGCCCACCAGCGCTTCCCATTGACCCCGGTGCAGGCCGCCTACGTGCTGGGCCGCCAGGCGGCCTTCGACTACGGCGGTAACGCCTGCCAGCTGTACGCCGAGTACGACTGGCCGGTCGACACCGACCCGGCGCGCCTGGAGGCGGCCTGGAACGCCATGGTCGAGCGCCACCCGATGCTGCGCGCGGTGATCGAGGACAACGCCTGGCAGCGCGTGCTGCCCGAGGTGCCCTGGCAGCGGCTGACCGTGCATGCCTGCGCGGGGCTCGACGAGGCCGCTTTCCAGGCGCACCTGGAGCGGGTCCGCGAACGCCTCGACCACGCCTGCGCGGCGCTCGACCAGTGGCCGGTCCTGCGCCCCGAGCTGAGTATCGGCCAGGATGCCTGCGTGCTGCACTGCTCGGTGGATTTCACCCTGGTCGACTACGCCAGCCTGCAATTGCTGCTTGGCGAATGGCGCCGCCGCTATCTCGATCCGCAATGGACGGCGGAACCGCTGGAGGCGACCTTCCGCGACTATGTCGGCGTCGAGCAGCGCCGACGCCAGTCGCCGGCCTGGCAGCGCGACCGCGACTGGTGGCTGGCGCGCCTCGACGCGCTGCCGGGGCGTCCCGACCTGCCGCTGCGGGCGCAGCCGGACACCCGGTCCACGCGCTTCCGGCACTTCCACGCGCGCCTCGACGAGGCCGCCTGGCAGGCGCTCGGCGCGCGCGCCGGCGAACACGGCCTGAGCGCTGCCGGCGTGGCCCTGGCAGCCTTCGCCGAGACCATCGGTCGCTGGAGCCAGGCACCGGCGTTCTGTCTCAACCTGACGGTACTCAACCGGCCGCCGCTGCATCCGCAGCTGGCGCAGGTGCTCGGTGACTTCACCGCGCTCAGCCTGCTGGCGGTGGACAGCCGCCACGGCGACAGTTTCGTCGAGCGTGCCCGCCGCATCGGCGAGCAGATGTTCGACGACCTCGACCACCCGACCTTCAGCGGCGTCGACCTGCTGCGCGAACTGGCGCGCCGGCGCGGTCGCGGCGCCGACCTGATGCCGGTGGTGTTCACCAGTGGCATCGGCAGCGTGCAGCGCCTGCTCGGCGATGGCGAGGCGCCGCGCGCGCCACGCTACATGATCAGCCAGACCCCGCAGGTCTGGCTGGACTGCCAGGTCACCGACCAGTTCGGCGGCCTGGAGATCGGCTGGGACATACGCCTCGGGTTGTTCCCCGAGGGCCAGGCGGAAGCCATGTTCGACGACTTCGTCGGGCTGCTCCGGCGCCTGGCGCAGAGCCCGCGCGCCTGGACCGACGGTGATGCCACGGAACCCGTCGAGGCGCCGCCGCAGGCGTTGCCCGGTAGTGCCCGGAGCATCGCCGCCGGTTTCGCCGAGCGTGCCCTGCTGTCCCCCGACGCCACGGTGATCCACGATGCCGCCGGCAGCTACAGCTATCGCCAGGTTGCCCAGCACGCCAGCGCCCTGCGCCGCGTCCTGGAAGCGCACGGCGCGGGCCGTGGCCGGCGGGTCGCGGTGATGCTGCCGAAAAGCGCCGCGCAATTGGTCGCGGTGATCGGCATCCTCCAGGCCGGTGCCGCCTATGTGCCGGTGGACATCCGCCAGCCGCCGCTGCGGCGCCAGGCGATCCTCGCCAGCGCCGAAGTGGTCGCGCTGGTCTGCCTGGAAAGCGATGTCCCGGACGTCGGCTGCGCCTGCGTGGCCATCGACCGGCTGGCCGCCGACAGCGCCTGGCCGCCACCGCACGCGGCGGAGGTGGCGGCGGACGACCTCGCCTACGTGATCTACACCTCCGGCTCCACCGGCACGCCCAAGGGCGTGATGCTCAGCCATGCAGCGGTGAGCAACACGCTGCTCGACATCAACCAGCGCTACGGCGTCGACGCCAACGACCGCGTCCTCGGCCTCGCCGAGCTGAGCTTCGACCTCTCGGTCTACGACTTCTTCGGCGCCACCGCGGCGGGGGCCCAGGTGGTCCTGCCGGACCCGGCGCGCGGCAGCGATCCTTCGCATTGGGCGGAACTGCTGGAACGCCACGCCATCACCCTGTGGAACTCGGTGCCGGCCCAGGGCCAGATGCTCATCGATTACCTGGAGAGCGAGCCGCAACGCCACCTGCCGGGACCGCGCTGCGTGCTCTGGTCCGGTGACTGGATTCCGGTCAGCCTGCCGACCCGCTGGTGGCGGCGCTGGCCGGACAGCGCGCTGTTCAGCCTGGGCGGCGCCACCGAGGCGGCGATCTGGTCGATCGAGCAGCCGATCCGCCCGCAGCACACCGAGCTGGCCAGCATCCCTTATGGCCGTGCCCTGCGTGGGCAGAGCGTGGAAGTCCTGGATGCCCGCGGGCGGCGCTGCCCGCCGGGCGTGCGCGGCGAGATCCATATCGGCGGGGTGGGCCTGGCGCTCGGCTACGCCGGCGATCCGCAGCGCACCGCCGAACGCTTCGTCCGTCATCCCGATGGCCGTCGCCTGTATCGCACCGGCGACCTCGGCCGCTACCTGGCCGACGGTAGCATCGAGTTCCTCGGTCGCGAGGACGACCAGGTGAAGATTCGCGGCCACCGCATCGAACTGGCCGAGCTGGACGCCGCGCTGTGCGCCCATCCGCAGGTCAACCTGGCGGCCACCGTGGTGCTCGGCGAGACCCACGAGCGCAGCCTGGCCAGCTTCGTCACCCTGCATGCGCTGGCGGAGGCTGGCGAGGATCCGCGTACGGCGCTCGACGCGGTGCGCCAGCGGGCGGCCCAGGCCTTGCGCCGCGACTGGGGCAGCGAGGAGGGCATCGCCGCGGCGGTGGCCGCACTCGACCGTGCCTGCCTCGCCTCGTTGGCCGCCTGGCTGGCCGGCAGCGGTCTGTTCGCCAGTGCGACGCCGCTGGACTTCGCCACCCTGTGCCAGCGCCTGGGTATCGCCGAGGCGCGCCAGCGCCTGCTGCGCCACTGGTTGCGCCAACTGGAGGAGGGCGGCTACCTGCGCGCCGAGGGCGAGGGCTGGCTGGGCTGCGCCGAGCGTCCCGCGCAGAGTCCGGAGGACGCCTGGACGGCGTTCGCCGGCTGCGCGCCGGCGGCGCTCTGGCCGGCCGAGCTGGTCGCCTACCTGCGTGACAGCGCGCAATCCCTCGGCGAGCAACTGGCCGGGCGGATCAGCCCGGCGGCGCTGATGTTCCCGCAGGGCTCGGCGCGCATCGCCGAGGCCATGTACAGCCAGGGCCTGCATGCCCAGGCGCTGCACGAGGCCATGGCCGAGGCCATCGCCGCCATCGTCGAGCGCCAGCCGCAACGGCGCTGGCGCCTGCTGGAGCTTGGCGCCGGCACCGCCGCCGCCAGCCGTGCGGTGATCGCCCGGTTGGCGCCGCTGGTGCAGCGAGGGGCGGAGGTGGACTACCTGTTCACCGACGTTTCCAGCTACTTCCTCGCCGCCGCCCGCGAGCGCTTCGCCGACCAGCCGTGGGTACGCTTCGGCCGCTTCGACATGAACGGCGATCTTCTCGACCAGGGCGTGGCGCCGCACTCGGTGGATATCCTGCTCAGCTCCGGGGCCTTGAACAACGCGCTGGACACCCCGGCGCTGCTGGCCGGCCTGCGCGAGTTGCTGAGCGCCGACGCCTGGCTGGTGATCCAGGAACTGACGCGCGAGCACAACGAGATCAGCGTCAGCCAGAGCCTGATGATGGAAAACCCGTGCGACCTCCGCGACGAGCGCCGCCAACTGTTCGTCCACACCGGGCAATGGCTGGAGTGGCTGGCGGCACAGGGTGGCGACCTGGCTTGTGGGGTGGTGCCGCCGGGCAGCGCTCTCGACCTGCTTGGCTACGATGTCCTGCTGGCTCGCTGCAAGACCGACCGCGCCCGCCTGGAGCCGGCCGAGCTGCTGGCCTTCGTCGAAGCGCGGGTGCCGCGCTACATGCTCCCGGCGCAGTTGCGCGTGCTCGAACGCCTGCCGGTCACCGGCAACGGCAAGATCGACCGCAAGGCCCTGACCGGCTTTGCCCGCCAGCCCCAGGCGGACCTTCGGCATGGCGTCGCGCAGGCACCGGCCGACGAACTGGAGAATGCGCTGCTGGCACTCTGGCGGGAGGTGCTGGACAACCCGTCGCTGGGCGTCGAGCAAGACTTCTTCGGGGCTGGCGGCGACTCGCTGTTGATCGCCCAGTTGATCGCCCGTTTGCGCGAACGACTGGAAAGCGCCCGCCGGCATCCGTTCGATCGCCTGCTACGCTGGGCGCTCAGCCAGCCGACGCCGCGCGGCCTGGCCGAACGCCTGCGCAGCGCGCCGGAAGAGGGCCGTGGGCCAGCCCTGGCCGCGGCGCGCGGCGTCGCCCCGGCGCCGGCCGGCATGTCGCGCGCACCGCTCGCCGAGGGCGCGGTGGCGCTCGACCCGCTGGTGCGCCTGGTGCCCGGCGAGGGCGTGCCGAGGGTGCTGGTCCACGAAGGCCTCGGCACGCTGCTGCCGTACCGCCCGCTGCTTCGCGCCCTGGGTGAGGGGCGGCCGTTGCTGGGCCTGGCCGTGCATGACAGCGACGCCTACCTGGCGATCCCCGCCGAGCATCTCAACGCCTGCCTCGGCCGCCGCTACGCTGAGGCGCTCCATGGCGCCGGGCTGCGTGAGGTTGACCTGCTCGGCTACTGCTCCGGCGGGCTGGTCGCCCTGGAGACCGCCAAGTCCCTGGTCCAGCGCGGGGTGCGCGTGCGCCAGCTGGATATCGTCTCCAGCTACCGGATTCCCTACCGGGTGGACGACGAGCGCCTACTGTTGTTCAGCTTCGCCGCGACCCTCGGCCTGGATACCGCGGCGCTCGGCTTCCCCGCGCCGGAACGTCTCGGCCTGGCGGTGCAGGCGGCGCTCGCGCAGACACCGGAGCGCCTGGGCGCCGAGGCGTTGGCGGGGCTACCGGGCCTGGCCGATCTCGTCGCCCTGCGCGGCCGCGTGCTACAGGCGGCCAGCGGTAGCGCCGACGCCGTCAGCGTCGAACGCGACACCCTCTACCGACTGTTCTGTCACTCGGTGCGTGCCAGCCAGGCCGCGGCGCCGGAGCCCTACGTCGGCGCGCTGCGGCTGTTCGTGCCGGACGCCGGCAACCCATTGGTGCCGCGCTACACCGAGGCCCTGGAGACCCAATGGCGGGCCGCCGCGCTCGGCGCGTGCGGCATCCACGAGGTGCCCGGCGGGCACTTCGACTGCCTGGGCGAAGCCCTGGCGCAATCCTTGTCGAAACCCATGCCAGAGGAGGCGAGCCGATGAGCGACGTCCGTTCCGTGGTGGTCGCCGGTTCCCGGTTCGGCCAGTTCTATGCCGCCGGCGTCGCCGCCGATCCGCGCTTCGTCCTGCGCGGCATCCTTGGCCAGGGCAGCCGGCGTTCGCGGGCGTTGGCCGAGCGCCTCGGGGTGGAGACCTGGTGCGAGGTCGAGGCGTTGCCGGACGATGTCCGCCTGGCCTGCGTCGCGGTCGGCGGCGCGGCACGCGGCGAGCAGGGCCCGGCGCTGGCCGAGGCGCTGATGGCGCGTGGCATCGACGTGCTGATCGAGCATCCGTTGCTGCCGCGCGAATGGCAGGACCTGCTGCGCAGCGCCGAGCGCCTGGGCCGGCGCTGCCTGCTCAACACCTTCTATCCGCAGTTGCCGGCGGTGGCGCGTTTCATCGAGCTGGGCCGCCAGTTGCATCGCCGGCGCGGCATCCGCCACCTGGACGCGGCCTGCGGGGTGCAGGTCGGTTTCGCCACCCTGGACATCCTCGCCGCGTTGCTGGAGGGCGTTGGCCCCTGGTCGCTGGAGTCGCCCTCGAACGACCTGTCGGCGATGCGCGGGCTGTCCCTGGTGTTGGCGGAAGTGCCGTTGAGCCTGCTCGTGCTCAACGAACTGGCGGCCGCCGACGACGGGCGCATGACCTTGTTGCAGCGCGTCAGCCTGACCACCGATCGCGGCACGCTGAGCCTGCTCAGCCCCCATGGCCCGTTGTTGTGGACGCCTGCGGTGGCGGTACCGGCAGAGGATGACGACGGCCTGTTCGCGCTGTTCGACGAGATAGCCGGCGAACCGCTGCCCAGCGCCCAGCTCTGGTATGCCGAACCGTGCAGCTGGGCCCAGGTGCACCAGCGCCTGTGGCCGGCGGCGGCGGCCGAGGCGCTGGCGCTGCTCGCCGACGGCGACGAGGTGCGTCGGCGCAACCAACGCAGCCTGGAGGTCGCCGCCCTGTGGCAGCGGATCGGCGAGTGCCTTGGCTTCCCTGAGGCGCCGCCGGCGTCGCTGGCGCCGGCGAGCCTGGAACAGGTGCTGGAGCAAGCCTCGTGACCCCGGTGCTGTGGCGCCTGCTGCGCACCTATCGCTGGCGGCTGGCGGCGGCCATGGGGTTGCAGGCCCTGGCCGGGCTCTGCTCGCTGTTGCCCTGGATGCTTCTCGCCTGGCTCGCCGAGCCGCTGGCGCGCGGCCAGGCGCAGCCGGCCCTGCTGGCCCTGGTGCTGCTGGCGGTGCTGGCCTGGCTGGGCTGCCAGGCGCTGGCCGCGCACCTGGCCCACCGGGTCGACGCGGACCTCTGCAACGACCTGCGCCTGCGCCTGCTGGCGCACCTGCAACGGCTGCCGCTGGACTGGTTCGGTCGCCAGGGCCCGGACGGCGTGGCGCGCCTCGTGGAGCAGGACGTGCGGGCCCTGCACCAACTGATCGCGCACGCTCCCAACGATCTCAGCAACCTGTTGGTGGTGCCGCTCGTCGCGTTGCTCTGGCTGGCCTGGCTGCACCCCTGGCTGCTGCTGTTCTGCCTGCTGCCGCTGGTGCTGGCCGCCGCCGGCTTCCTGCTGCTGCGCTCGGCGCGCTACCGCGACCTGGTGCTGCGGCGCAATGCCGCGCTGGAAAGGCTCTCGGCGGACTATGGCGAATTCGCCCACAACCTGCTGCTGGCCCGACAGTACCCCGGGGCCGGCATACAACAGGGCGCCGAGTCGTCGGCGGCGGCCTTCGGCGAAGCGTTCGGCGCCTGGGTGAAGCGGGTCGGCCACCTCGCCGCGCTGGTCTACGTGCAGTTGTCGACGCCCTGGCTGCTGGCCTGGGTCCTGCTCGGCGCGCTGGCCCTGGATGCCCTCGGCGTGCCGCTGGCGCTCGGCCAGGCCTGTGCCTTCCTGCTCCTGCTGCGGGCCCTGGCCGCCCCGGTACAGGCGCTCGGCCACGGCGGCGACGCGCTGCTGGGCGCGCGCGCCGCCGCCGAGCGCCTGCAGCAGGTGTTCGACCAGGCGCCGCTGGCCGAGGGCCGCTCGACCCGCGAGCCGGTCGATGGCGCGGTGGCGCTGCACGGCCTGGGCCATGCCTATGAAGGCGTGGAGGTCCTGGCCGATATCGATCTGGAGCTGGAGGATGGCAGCCTGGTGGCCCTGGTCGGTCCCTCGGGCTCCGGCAAGAGCACCCTGCTGCACCTGCTGGCGCGCTACATGGACGCGCAGCGCGGCGAACTGGAGATTGGCGGCCTGGCACTGAAGGACATGCCCGATGCCGTGCGCCACCGGCATATCGCGCTGGTCGGCCAGCAGGCGGCGGCGCTGGAGATATCCCTGGCCGACAACATCGCCCTGTTCCGCCCCGATGCCGATCTCCAGGAGATTCGCCAGGCGGCCCGTGACGCCTGCCTCGACGAGCGCATCATGGCCCTGCCGCGTGGCTACGACAGCGTGCCGGGACGCGACCTGCAACTGTCCGGCGGCGAACTGCAACGACTGGCCCTGGCCCGTGCGCTGCTATCGCCGGCGCGCCTGTTGCTGCTCGACGAGCCAACCTCGGCGCTGGATCCGCAGACCGCCCGGCAGGTCCTGCGCAACCTGCGCGAGCGTGGCGGCGGCCGGACCCGGGTGATCGTCGCCCATCGTCTGGCCGAAGTCAGCGATGCCGACCTGATCCTGGTGCTGGTCGCTGGCCGTCTGGTCGAGCGCGGCGAGCACGCGGCGCTGTTGGCGGCGGACGGCGCCTATGCGCGCTTGTGGCGTGAACAGAACGGCGCGGAGGTGGCGGCATGACCCTGTTCGAACGAATGCGTGCGCTGCCCGAAGACTGCCGTGCCGCGTTGCGCCGGGCGAGCGCCTGGGCGGTCCTGGCGGCGCTGCTGGACGCCGCTTGCGGCGTATTGCTGGTGCCGCTGGTCGAGGCCTGGTTCGCCGAAGGCGCGTTGCCCTGGCGCTGGGTCGCCGCGTTGCTCGGGTTGAGCCTGGCGCAGGCGCTGTTGCAGTACCTGGCCCTGCGTCGCGGTTTCGCCGCCGGCGGCTCGCTGGCGGCTGGACTGGTGCGCAGCCTGGTGGCGCGCTTGCCGCGCCTGGCGCTGCCGGCGCTGCGCCGGGTCGCGCCGGCCGAAGGCCTGCTGCGCGGTCCGGTGATGCAGGCGATGGGCATTCCGGCGCACCTGCTGGGGCCGCTGATCGCCGCATTGGTGACGCCGCTCGGGGTGATCCTCGGGCTGTTCCTGATCGACCCGTCCATCGCCCTCGGCCTGCTCGTTGCCGGTGCCGTCCTCGCTGCGCTGTTGCGCTGGAGCGGGCGGCGCAATCTGGCGGCGGAGGATGCCCGGCTGGCCGCCGAGCGCGACGCTGCACGGCAGTTGCAGGCGTTCGCCGAACGCCAGCCGCTGCTGCGCGCGGCGCAGCGCGAAAGCGTCGCCCGCCAGGGGCTGGAAGAGGCCTTGCGCAGTCTCCACCGCAGCACCCTGGATCTGTTGCGGCGCAGCCTGCCCAGCGGCCTCGGCTTCGCCCTGGCGGTGCAGGCGGCGTTCGCCTTCGCCCTGCTCGGCGGCGCCTGGGCGGTGGAGCGGCAATGGCTGGACGGCGCGCGGCTGGTGGCCGTGCTGGTGCTGCTGGTGCGCTTCATCGAGCCGCTGGCCCAGCTCACCCATCTCGACCAGGCGTTGCGCGGCGCCTGGCAGGCGCTGGATACCCTGCTGCGGGTTTTCGCCCTGGCTCCGCTGCGCAGCCCCGAGCCGGGCGAGCGGCCGCACGACGCCAGCCTGGCGGCCGAGGCCGTGGAATTGCGTCTGGAAGATGGCCGCGCCTTGCTCGAGGACATTTCCCTGAGGCTGGAGCCGGGTTCGCTGAACGTCCTCGTCGGACCCTCCGGGGCCGGCAAGAGCAGCCTGCTGGCGCTGCTCGGGCGACTCTACGACGCCGACGCCGGGTGTGTCCTGCTGGGTGGCGTGGATATCCGCCGGTTGAGCGAAACGACCCTCGCCGCCAGTCGCAACCTGGTGTTCCAGGACAACCGCCTGTTCCGCGGCAGCGTTGCCTGGAACCTGCGCATGGCGCGAGCGGACGCCGATCTCGAAGCGCTGCGCGAGGCGGCGCGGGCGGTTGGCCTGCTGGAAGAGATCGAGGCCTGGCCGCAGGGCTGGGACAGCGATGTCGGCCCCGGCGGCGCGCTGCTGTCCGGCGGCCAGCGGCAACGCCTGTGCCTGGCTCGCGGGCTGCTCTCGGCAGCGCCGTTGCTGCTGCTCGACGAGCCCACCGCCAGCCTCGATGCAGCCAGCGAGGCGCAGGTGCTGCGCAGCCTGCTCGGGTTGCGCGGCCGGCGCACCCTGCTGGTAGTGACCCACCGCCCGGCGCTGGCGCGTCAGGCCGACCAGGTACTGCTGCTGGAGAAGGGGCGGCTGCGCCTGAGTGGACGTCACGCCGATCTGCTCGTCCGGGACGACTGGTATGCCGGCTTCGTCGGGCTGGCGGGCGAGGAAAGTTCCGCGACGGCCGTGGATCGATAGAGAAAGACCGGCAATCGAAAAAGCCCCGGAGATGATTTCTTCATAATGATAAGCATTATCAAATCGTATATCCCCCGAGGCTGTTCGAACGATGAAAACGGAGACGAAGGTGATCAAGGGACGCCAGGGCATCGCCCGCAATCGGCACACCCCGTTGTGCCTGGGCCTGCTGCTGGCGCTGAGTCCGCTGGCCGCGGCCGTGGCCGACGCGCGCAAGGACGGCGAGACGGAACTGCCGGACATGGTGATCAGCGGAGAAAGCACGTCCGCCACCCAGCCGCCGGGGGTGACTACCCTGGGCAAGGTGCCGCTCAAGCCGCGCGAGCTGCCGCAGTCCGCCAGTGTCATCGACCATGAGCGCCTCGAACAGCAGAACCTGTTCAGCCTCGACGAAGCCATGCAGCAGGCCACCGGGGTCACCGTGCAGCCGTTCCAGCTGCTGACCACCGCCTACTACGTGCGCGGCTTCAAGGTCGACTCCTTCGAGCTGGACGGGTTGCCGGCACTGCTCGGCAATACCGCCAGTTCGCCGCAGGACATGGCGATCTACGAGCGGGTCGAGATCCTCCGCGGCTCCAACGGACTGCTGCATGGCACCGGCAACCCGGCGGCCACCGTCAACCTGGTGCGCAAGCGGCCGCAGCGCGAGTTCGCCGCCAGCACCACCCTCAGCGCCGGGCGCTGGGACCGCTACCGCGCCGAGGTCGACGTCGGCGGCCCGCTGAGCGCCAGCGGCAACGTGCGCGGCCGAGCGGTGGCCGCCTACGAGGACCGCGACTACTTCTACGACGTGGCCGACCAGGGTACCCGCCTGCTCTACGGGGTGACCGAGTTCGACCTGAGCCCCGACACCCTGCTCACCGTCGGTGCGCAATACCAGCACATCGACTCGATCACCAACATGGCCGGGGTACCGATGGCCAAGGATGGGTCCAATCTCGGACTGTCCCGCGACACCTACCTCGATGTCGACTGGGACCGCTTCAAGTGGGACACCTACCGCGCCTTCGGCTCCCTCGAACAGCAACTGGGCGGCGGCTGGAAAGGCAAGGTCAGCGCCGAATACCAGGAAGCCGATTCGCGCCTGCGTTACGCCGGCTCCTTCGGCGCCATCGACCCGCAGACCGGCGACGGTGGCCAGCTGATGGGCGCCGCCTACAAGTTCAAGAGCATCCAGCGCAGCCTCGACGCCAACCTCAATGGGCCGGTGCGACTGTTCGGCCTGACCCACGAACTGCTCGGTGGGGTCACCTACGCCCAGGGCGAGACCCGCCAGGACACCGCACGCTTCCTCAACCTGCCGAACACCCCGGTCAATGTCTACCGCTGGGACCCGCACGGCGTGCCGCGCCCGCAGATCGGCCAGTACACTTCGCCGGGCACCACCACCACCACCCAGAAAGGCCTCTATGCCCTGGGCCGGATCAAGCTCGCCGAGCCGCTGACCCTGGTGGTCGGCGGCCGCGAAAGCTGGTGGGACCAGGACACCCCGGCCACCCGCTTCAAGCCCGGTCGCCAGTTCACGCCCTACGGCGGGCTGATCTGGGACTTCGCCAGGGACTGGTCGTGGTATGTCAGCTACGCCGAGGTCTACCAGCCGCAGGCGGATCGCCAGACCTGGAACAGCGAGCCGCTGAGCCCGGTGGAAGGCAAGACCTACGAAACCGGGATCAAGGGCGAACTGGCCGACGGCCGCCTGAACCTGTCGCTGGCGGCGTTCCGCATCGACCTGGAGAACAATCCGCAGGAAGACCCGGACCATCCGGGGCCGCCCAACAATCCGTTCTACATCAGCGGCGGCAAGGTGCGCAGCCAGGGCTTCGAGCTGGAAGGCACCGGCTACCTGACGCCCTACTGGAGTCTCTCGGCCGGCTACACCTACACCAGCACCGAGTACCTCAAGGACAGCCAGAACGACTCGGGGACGCGCTACTCCACCTTCACCCCGAGGCACCTGCTGCGCCTGTGGAGCAACTACGACCTGCCCTGGCAGGACCGGCGCTGGAGCGTCGGCGGCGGACTCCAGGCGCAGAGCGACTACAGCGTCGACTACCGCGGCGTGAGCATGCGCCAGGGCGGCTACGCACTGGTCAACATGCGCCTGGGCTACAAGATCGACGAGCACTGGACGGCGGCGGTCAACGTCAACAACCTGTTCGACCGGACCTACTACCAGAGCCTGTCCAACCCCAACTGGAACAACCGCTACGGCGAACCGCGCAGCTTCAACGTCAGCCTGCGGGGCGCGTTCTGATGCCGCGCCAGTCGGGCTTCGGCTGGGCCTGGCGGGTTCCGCTGGCGCTCGCCGGCAGCCTGGCGGCGGCGACCGCCAGCGGCTATCTGTTGACTCGCGGGCTGCCCCTGGACGACCCGCTCGAGCGTCTCTACGCCGGGCTCTTCGGCGCGCTCGGGGTGGGCTTGTTGCTGCTTGTCGGCGGGTTGCTGGCGCGTGGTCCGGGCAACTTCGCCTGGCGCCTGGGCGGTAGCCTGCTGGTACTGGGCCTGGCGTTGTGGCTGCTGGCGGGGCGCGGTTGAAGTGGCGGCGCGTCCTCTCCTGCTCTCGCTGCACGGTGGCGCCGGCGCGCTGTTCGGCGTGCTGCTGTTCGTGGTGCTGTTCAGTGGCGCCTGGAGTCTTGGCCACGACGACCTGCGCGAGTGGCTGCGGGCCCCGGCGCAGGCGGGAGGAGAAGCCCTTGCGCTGGAGCGCCTGCTCGAACGGGCGGGCGAGGAAGGCGTCGACATCCGCGATGCGACCCTGCTGCTGCCCGCTCCCGGCCATGCCGCCTTCAGCGTCTGCGATGCGCGCCTGGACTGCCGGCTGGACCTCGACCCGGCCAGCGGCCGGGTGCTGCCACCGATGCCGGCGCTGGACCTCCTGCTGAACCTGCACAAGAGCCTGTTCGTCGGCTTCCCCGGGCGGGTGCTGGTCAGCCTGTTCGGCGTATCGCTGTTGCTGCTGTGCCTGGCCGGCGTGCTGCTGCACAGCCGCCGCTGGCGCGACCTGCGGCGTTGGCGGCGGGATCGCGGGCTGCGCCTGGCGCTGTTCGACCTGCATGGCCTGATCGGCATCTGGGGACTGCCCTGGCTGCTGTTGTTCGGTTTCACCGGCGCGCTCAGCGGGCTGGGCGCTCTCGGGACCCTGCTGCTGGCGCCGGTGGCCTACCCGCAGGAACCGAACCGGGTGTTCGTCGAGTTGATGGGACCGCCGCCGCCCGCCGCCGAGGGGCGGCCATTGGCGTCCCGCATCGATCTCGACCGCCTGCTTGCCGGCGATGCCGTGCGGGCGCCCGGCTTCGTCGCCCAGCGCTTGAGCCTCAGCCATGCCGGGGATGTCGCCGGCAGCGTGGAGATCGCCGGTATCCAGCGTGGCCTGCCGAGTACCGCGAACTTCGAGCGGCACCGCTATCGGCTGGCCGACGGCGCCCTGCTCGGCGAGCGCAGCTCGGCGCAGCGCGGGTTCTGGCTGCGCGCCTTCATCGCCGTGCAGCCGTTGCATTTCGCCCAGTACCAGTGGCTCGGGCCGGGCTGGTCCGCCGCGTTGCGCGGCCTGCACCTGGCGATGGGCCTCGGCGCCTGCCTGCTCTGCGCCAGCGGCCTGTACCTGTGGCTGCAACGACGCGCCTCGGCGCCGGACGCCCGCGTACGGCTCTTGCAGCGCCTGAGCCAGGGTTTCTGTGCCGGCCTGGTGGCGGCGGCCGCGTTGCTCCTGCTGGGGCTGCAACTCGCGCCCTCGGAGCTACTCGCCGGACCCTGGCCGGGGCGGCTGTTCCTTGTCCTGTGGGCCGCCGCTGGCCTGGCGGCGTTGCTGCTGCCGGGCGACTGGCCGCTGGCGCGCGGATTGCTCGGCGTCGCCGGGCTGGCCTGCCTGGCGGCCGCCGTCGCGCACCTGGCGCCCTGGCTCATGCGCGGCCGGCTGCCGGCCCTGGGCCCCGACCTCACCCTGATCCTCTGCGGCGCGCTGCTCATCCGGCACGCCTGGATGCAGGCGCGCGCCGCCACGCCACCCGCCCACCCCCGTGTCACCGGAGACCACCATGCTTGAGCTGTACCGCCACCGCCGCCTGGTCATCACCCTGGCGTTGCTCTACCTGTCCCAGGGCATTCCCATCGGCCTGGCCATGGACGCCCTGCCCACCCTCCTGCGCCAGGATGGCGCGCCATTGCAGGCGCTGGCCTTCCTGCCCCTGGTGGGGCTGCCCTGGGTGGTCAAGTTCCTCTGGGCACCCTGGGTCGACAATCACTGGTCGCGCCGTCTCGGCCGGCGGCGTAGCTGGATC
This sequence comes from Pseudomonas sp. TZ252, assembly GCF_056110345.1. Classification (NCBI taxonomy): domain Bacteria; kingdom Pseudomonadati; phylum Pseudomonadota; class Gammaproteobacteria; order Pseudomonadales; family Pseudomonadaceae; genus Pseudomonas; species Pseudomonas sp. TZ252. The sequence continues at coordinate 3,265,545 of NZ_CM148566.1, forward strand.
CTGCCGATGCAATGCATGGTCCTCGCCTGCCTGCTCGGCCTGGCGACGCTCGGCCTCGGCGTGGCCAGTGCCGGTTGGGCGGTCGGCCTGCTGGCGCTGGCTTCGCTGGCCAGCGCGACCCAGGACATCGCCACCGACGGCATGGCGGCGGAGCACTTCAGCGGCGAGCTGCTGGCCAAGGTCAACGCGGTACAGATCGCCGGGGTGATGATCGGCTTCTTCGGCGGCGGCGCCGGCAGCCTGATCCTCGCCGGGCATTTCGGCCAGCGCACGGCGTTCCTGGTCATGGCCTGCGTGCCGCTGGCAAGCCTGTGCTGCGTGCTCGCCCTGGGGCGCGGCGACCCCCACGAACTCCCCCCGGCACCGGCCGCCAAGGCCAGCCTGCTGCGCTTCCTGCGTCGGCCGCTGGCGCCTTCGCTGCTGGCGCTGGCGCTGCTGTCGGCGATGACCGCGGTATCCGGCTTCGGCCTGTCCAAGCTGTACCTCAGCGATGCCGGCTGGGCCTTGCAGGACATCGGCCGGCTGGGCATGAGCGGTGGCCTGGTCACGGTATTCCTCGGCTGCGGCGGCGGCGCCTGGCTGGTCAGGCGGATCGGCCTGTGGCGCGGTTTCGCCCTTGGCGTGGTGCTCGCCGGTTGTTCGGCGCTGCTCTGGTATCTGCAGGCCGGTCGCTGGTTGGCACTGAGCGAAGGATTGGCGTGGACCTGCGTGCTGATCGGCTCGCTGGCTACCGGCATCACCTCGGTGGCGATCCTCACCGCGGCGATGCGCTTCGCCGGCCAGGGCGGCCAGGCCGGCACCGATGTCACCGCGGTGCAGAGCACCCGAGACCTCGGCGAGATGCTGGCGTCTTCGTTCCTGGTCAGCCTCACCGCGCAGATCGGCTATGCCGGCGGTTTCCTCACCGGCAGCGCCCTGGCGGTGCTGGCCCTGTTGCTCGCCCTGCGCCTGCAGGCCGGCGAGGGGCGCGGGGAGTGGAAGGGGCGGGCGGAAGAGGCCTGAAGCGCTGCCGATAGGCGCGCAGCGCCCGGCACCCGCACGGATGCCTCCTCTCCCGCGGACGGGAGGGGCGGGAGAGAGCAGGCGCGGTGGCCTGCCCGGTGTTGCTAGCGTGGCCGTTCCACCTGGTTGCGGTAGCTGCCGGTGATCGCTTCCAGCGCCGCGCTCTTCTCGGTCTTCGGTCGCGAAGCGGCGGCCCATTCCTCTTTTTCCCGTTCTCGGTTGGCCAGGATGATCTTGTTGGCGGTCGGCCGCCGCGCTTCTTCGTATTCGCGCAGGGCTGCGGCCACGTCGGCGTTGCGCGCCAGCGCGGCGGCCAGCTCGATGCCGTCGAGGATTGCTTGCGAAGCGCCGTTGGCGCCCATCGGATACATCAGGTGGGCGGCGTCGCCGAGCAGGGTGATGCGTCCCCGGCCCCAGTGCGGCAGCGGATCGCGGTCTACCATCGGGTACTGCAGGATCAACTGGTTGCGGGTCAGCAGGTCGCGGATGTCGAACCAGCCCAGGTCCCAGTCGGCGAAGAACGGCAGCACGTCCTCCAGGCGCCCGTCGCGGTTCCAGTCGGCCTCGTTGTCGAGCTGGCCGACGGCGGCGCTTGGCACCATGCACACCCAGTTCACCAGCGACTTGCCTTCGGCCGCGTGACGCGCCGAGATCGGATAGGCGACCAGGCGCGACCAGTGCTCGTCGTTGGCGACGATCATGGTCTTGCCGTCGAGGAAGCGGTCGAACTCGGTGACGCCGCGCCACATGGTGATCCCACCGTGGGACAGCGGCCCCTGGTCGGGATGCAGGTGCGCGCGGACCGCCGAATGGATGCCGTCGGCGCCGACCAGCACATCGGCACCGAGCGCCTGGGGCTTGCCGTGTCCGTCGCGGGCGCCGATCAGCACGCGGCCGTCGCGCTCCTCGATACGCTCCACGCCGAGACCGGTGCGTACCGCCTGTTGGCCGAGGCGCTCGCGCACCGCGGCGAGCAGGATCATCTGCAGTTCGCCGCGATGGATCGAGTACTGCGGATAGGCGTTGCCGGCTTCCACCCCGCGCGGCTCGGACCATACCGTGGCGCCGCTCTGGTCGATGTAGCGCAGCTCGTGGGTGGGGATGGCGGTGGCCGCCAGCGCCGGGCCGAGGCCCAGTTCGGCAAGGGCCTCGACCGCCGCCGGCTGGATATTGATGCCGACGCCAAGGGGGCGTATCTCGCTGCTGCTTTCCAGCAGCGTGACCTTGCCGATGCCGGCCTGGTGCAGGGCCAGGGCGCAACTGAGGCCGCCGATGCCGGCGCCGGCGATGAGGATATCGATGGGTTCGCTCATGGGTGCTTCCTTTTCTCGAGTGTTCGAATCGATGGGGGTTCGGCTGGGATGGATGACCGTTTACCGCGATGAAACGTCGGCGCAGCGGCGGATAACGCCGGTGGCGTTATTCGCCCTACGGCCCGACTCCGGGGCCGTGGGACGCATATCCGCCGTGAAACGCCGGCGCAGCGGTGTCGTCACGGTTGCAGGTAGCGGTGCTTCCAGCCTCCTTCGTCGCGGTCGTAGCGCAGGCGCTCGTGCAGCCGCTCGGTGCCGTTGCCCCAGAACTCCACCGACTCCAGGCACAGTTCGAACAGGCAGTAGCCCGGCGGGCGCGGCAGCGGGCCGTCGGTTTCCGCCAGGCGCCTGGCTTCGGCGCGCAGGGCGTGGATGTCGGCGAGGGTTTCGCTCTGCCGCGAGGCGATCGACATCGGGTGGGTCTGGTACGGGCGGCTCAGCCACTGGGCGTCGGCGCGCTCGTCGGGCAGGCGTTCGGCGCGGCCGTTGAGGATGATCTGCTGGCTGCTCTCGCGCCAGTACAGCACCCCCGAGGCCCAGGGGTTCTGCGCCAGCTCGCGGCCCTTCTGGCTATCGGCGTGGGTGGCGAACACCACCCCGCGCTCGCCCAGCTCGGCGATCACCACGATCCGCGTCGACGGCCGGCCCTGCCCGTCGACCGTGGCCAGGGCCAGTGCCCGCGGCTCGCGCACGCCATAGCGGCGGGCGCGTTCCAGCCAGTTGCGCAGCACCTCCATGGGGTTCGCCGGCGGCGCCTCGAACTCCGGGAAAGGGGCTTCGATGGTCCCGGTGAGGGACTCGGAAATGTTCGCGTTGACGCCCATCACGGCGTTCCTCCGTTCTGCCCGTTCACAGGTAGGCCCGGCCTTCGGCGAAGGCCGCGCCGTTGCCCGACACTTCCACCGCCGAGACCCGCTCGCCGGCGCCCTCGGCGCGGGCGTACATGCGCGACGGCCGGCCGATCTCGACGCCCTGGAGGATCTCGATCTGCTGCCCGTAGGGAATCTGCCGGTGGCGCGCCAGGTGGATCGCCAGCGGCCCGGCGGCGGAACCGGTGGCGGCGTCCTCGACCACGCCGTAGGCCGGCGAGAACATGCGGCTGCGCCAGTGCCGCCCGGCGCCGGCGAAGCAGTTCACCGCCAGGTCCGGGAAGTCGCACAGCGCGCGGTGGTCGGGGTGCAGCGCGGACAGCGCGGCGACGCTCTCCAGGCCGACGAACACGTGGCGCGGGCCGTTGCGGTAGACCTCGATGGGAAAGGTCGAGCCCTTCAGGCCGAGGGCGGCGAGCAGCTCGGCCGGGCGGCTGAAGTGCTCCCAGGTGGGGATCGGCTGCTGCATGCTGCAGGCCACCACCTTGCCGTCCTGGCGCTCCAGGGCGAAGGGCACGGTGCCCATCCTGGTCTCCAGGAACAGCCTGTCCTTGTCGGTCTCGGCGCCCAGGGCGATGGCGGTGCCCAGCAGCGGGTGGCCGGCGAACGGCAGTTCGTTGACCGGGGTGAAGATGCGGATGCGCGCGTCGCCGTCCTGTTGCGGGCGGAGCACGAAGGTGCTCTCCGACAGGTTCATCTCCCGCGCCATGCGCTGCATGCGCTCGCCGCTGAGGTCGTCGCAGTCGAAGAACACCGCCACCGGGTTGCCTTGCAGCGGTTCGCTGGCGAAGGCGTCTATCACGACATATCTGTGCATGGGCTCTCCTGGCTCAGGGCCGCCGCTCGACCAGCGCGTGACGCAGCAGGTCGGCGATGATGCGCGGACCCTCGCGGGTCAGCACCGATTCGGGGTGGAATTGCATGGAGGCGAAGCGCGGCCCGCGCAGGGCATGGACCTCGCCGGTCTCGCGGTCGCGGCTGATCTCGATCGGGCCGACCTCGGGAATCTCGATGCGGTCCTGCAGGGCGCGCGCGGCGAAGGTGTTGTAGAAGCCGACGCGCTCGGCGGCGCCGAACAGGTCGATCTGTTTCTGCACGCCCTGGTTGGGCTCCTGCCGGCGTTGCAGGTCCAGGCCCAGGCACAGGCTCAGCACCTGGTGGCTCAGGCACACGGCGAGGAACGGCCGGCGCTCGCTGAGCAGCGAACGGATGGCCAGGTGCAGGTGGCCGATCTTCGGCTGGCCGATCTCGGTGGGGTTGCCCGGGCCGGGGCCCATGATCACCAGGTCGTAGCCGTCGAACGAGTACGGCTCCTGGAAGCCGCGCACGGTCACCGTCAGGCCCAGCGACTTGAGCTGCTTGGCGATCATCGAGGTGAAGGTGTCCTCGGCATCGACGATCAGCACCTCGCGTCCGGACAGGTCGGCCTGCAACTGCTGGCGCTCGCTGGCGCCGCGCAGCCAGAAGTCGGCGATCGGCGCGTTGCGGCTGGCCAGCGCCGCCACCACGTGCGGGTGCGAGCCCAGGCGCTGCGGCGCCTGGCTCTTCAGCGCGGCGATCAGCCCAGAAGCCTTGGCCCGGCTTTCCGCCGCCTCGCCCAGGGGATCGGAGTGACGCACGATGGTCGAGCCGACGCCGATGCGCAGGCGGCCGTCGCCCTCGATCTCGGCGGTGCGGATCAGGATCGCCGAGTCCAGCGTGCGCCCGCCCTGGCCGTCACCGCCGATCAGCGCCGCCACCCCGCTGTAGTAGCCGCGACCCTGCGGCTCGTAGCGGCGGATCACCCGGCAGGCGCTTTCCAGCGGGCTGCCGGTGACGGTCGGGGCGAACAGCGTCTCGCGCAGCACCTCGCGCACGTCGCGGCTGGTCTGGCCCTCGATGAAGTACTCGGTGTGCGCCAGGTGCGCCATCTCCTTGAGGTAGGGACCGAGCACCCGGCCGCCGTCCTCGCAGATCCGCGCCATCATCTTCAGCTCCTCGTCCACCACCATGTACAGCTCGTCGGCTTCCTTGCGGTTGTCGAGGAATTCCATGACCTCGGCCAGGTTCGGCCCGGCCGGCGGGTAGCGGTAGGTGCCGCTGATCGGGTTCATCACCGCCAGGCCGTCGCGCACGCTGATGTGTCGCTCGGGCGAGGCGCCGACCAGGGTGCGTTCGCCGGTGTGGACGATGAAGGTCCAGTAGGCGCCCTTCTCGCGCAGCAGCAACTGGCGGAAGAAGCTCAGCGCGCTGGCCGTGGCGTAGCCGTCGATGCGCGCCTGGAAGCGCCGCTTGATCACGAAGTTGGCACCTTCGCCGCGACCGATCTCGTCGGCGATGACCCGCCCGACCACTTCGGCGTAGGCCTCGTCGTCGAGGTCGAAACCTTCCTCGCTCAGTTCCAGCGCCTGGTTCGGCAGCAGCGCCAGGGCCTGCTCCAGCGGCAGCAGTTCCTGCTCCAGGACCTTCAGCGCCAGCAGCGGCGTGCCGTCGTCGAGCGCCTCGAAGCCGCGCTCGGCGATCTGCCGGTAGGGAATCAGCGCCAGCAGGTCATGGCGCGGCAGGCCCGGGCCGGGCTCGTCCAGCGGCAGGTCGGCCAGGCCGTGCAGTTCGAGCGCCTCGCCGCGGATCACGTCGAGCAGGCCCGGGCCATTGCTTTCCGGGCGGTAGAGCAAGGCGAACGGCGCCGGCCGTTCGAGCAGGCGCTGCAACAGCGATGTGGGCAGGGCGTTCATTCCAGCACCTCGTCGGTGGTGACCACCATCGCGCAGCGGCTGGCGGCGTATTCCAGGGCCATGCGGTGGTGCGCCTCGCTGAAGTCGGCGATGGCGTCGGCCACCAGGAACGGCTGGATGTCGTTGGAGTAGGCGTCGACCGTGGAGATCAGCACCCCGACGTGGGCGTATACGCCGCACAGCACCAACTGGTCGCGGCCGGCGGCGCGCATCCGCTGGAGCAGGTCGGAGTGGAAGAAGGCGCTGTAGCGCCACTTGGTCAGCAGCCAGTCGTCCGGCCCCGGCGCCAGCTCCTCGACCACCTCGCGGTCGGCCGGACTGGCGCGCATGCCCGGCCCCCAGAAGTCCTTGAGCAGGCCGCGCTGCTCCTCGGTCATGCTGCCCGGCTGGGCGGTGTAGGCGATCTGCACGCCCTGCTCGACGCACCAGCGGCGCAGCCGCGCGGCGTTGGCCACCAGCCCGGCGCGCAGGCTCTCGGGCAGCGGGCGCAGGAAGTAGCGCTGCATGTCGTGCACCAGCAGCACCGCGCGCCGCGGCTCCAGGCTCCAGCGCGCCAGGTTGGCCGGCAACTGCTGGGCAGTCGGCAAGGGATAGGCGGTGATTTCGGGAATGCCGCTCATGCCACGGTCTCCAGGGGGAAGGTTGCGCTCGGGATCGCTTCTGCGCCGGACCAGGCCATCACCGCGCTGAGTGCCTGCCAGGGGTTCAGCCGCGGATCGCAGAGGCTGGTGTAGTGCCGGCTGACCTGGTGCAGGCCGCTGGAATCGGCGACGCACTCGGTGACGTCGTCCGGGGTGGTCTCCAGGTGCAGCCCGGCGGCCACGCCGCCGGAGCCGGACACCGCCAGGCGGAACGCCGCCACCTCCTCGGCGATGCTGCGCACCAGGCGGGTCTTGTTGCCGCAGGGCGCGACGATGGTGTTGCCGTGCATCGGGTCGCTCAGCCAGATCACCGGGTGCCCGGCCGCGCGCACCGCCTCCACCAGCGGCGGCAGGCGCTCGCCGACCTTCTGCGCGCCCATCCGCGCGATCAGCGTCAGGCGCCCCGGCTCGCGGCGCGGGTCGAGGCGCTCGCAGAGCGCCAGCAACTGGTCGCGGCCGATCTCCGGGCCGACCTTGCAGGCCACCGGGTTGAGCACCTCGGCCAGCAGCGCCACATGGGCGCCGTCGACCTGGCGGGTGCGCTCGCCGATCCACGGCCAGTGGGTCGAACCGAGGTAGACCCGGCGCTGCTCGTCCTCGCGCAGCATCGACAGCTCGTAGTCGAGCAGCAGCATCTCGTGGCTGGTCCAGACCGGCGAGGCATTCGCCTCCTGCACGGACGCGGCGTCCCAGCCCAGGTGGCGCATGATGTTGCGCGCCGCCGCATAGCCCTTGAGGATCCGCTGCGGATCGGCCCGGCGCTGCTCGGCATGGGCCTCGCGGCCGTTGACCATGTCGCCGCGATAGACCGGCAGGGTCTGCTCGCCGACCTGCTCGTGCGGCTTGGAACGCGGCTTGGCGTACTGCCCGGCGATGCGCCCGACGCGGATCACCGGCCGCCGGCCGGCCAGGCGCAGGGCGCCGGCCAGCAGTTCCAGCACGGCGGCCTTGCGCGCCACGTTCTCGGCATGGTGGTCGTCCATGTCCTCGGCGCAGTCGCCGCACTGCACCACCAGCGCCTCGCCGCGGGCGACCCGCGCCAGGGTCGCGCGCAGGGCCAGGATGTCGCCGGCGCGGATCAGCGCCGGACTGCCGCGCAGGTACGCCTGCACGTCGCGCAGGCGCGACGGATCGCCCCATTCGGGTTGCTGCAGCGCTTCGCAGCGCCGTACGCGTTGCAATAGATCGTCCATGGTGGGTCCCCCTTCGGCAGGAGATATCGTTTCGATCAAGTGGGAATGCCTTCGCGTTTTATTTCCGGGACCGGAATGCTCAAGGCGCGCAATTGCTGGAAGACGTTCATGAATTCGCGGTTGCGCTTGATCTTGCCGTCTTCAAGTTCGAAGGAATGCAGGAAGTGGTTTTCGTAATAACCTTCGGGATATCCGGGGAAAAGAATCTTGCCGTGACCGTCGCATTCGACCCAGAAATGATTGGGGTCGTCGGTTCCGAATATATTTATGTTGTACCACTCCCAATCGGGAAAGCACTTCAATGACCAGACGGCATGTTCCGCAAGTTTGTCTTTGCCACGAATGACGATGGGCGAGCCGGTATCGGTGGTCCATAAACCGCCACAGCCGTCCTCGACGAAAAGTTCATGGCGGCGCAGGCGATCCTGGCCTTTGGTATTCATGTACTTCTCGACGGTGGCGCGATTCTTTTCGCGAAGTTCGTTGGCATCGGTGAAACCGATTGGATTTGTCGTATCAGGCATCGTCAATGCTCCTTGGCGGTAGATGTCATTCAAGTGGGAATACCGTCACGTTTTATTTGCGGAACGGCTATTCCCAATGCACGCAGTTTCTGTATCGGGTTCATGAACTCGCGATTACGTTTTATCCGGCCGTTCTCGAGTTCGAAGGAATGGATGTAGTGGTTCTCGCAATAGCCCTGCGGATACCCCGGGACCAGCGCCTTGCCGCGCCCGTCGCACTCGACCCAGAAGTGGTTCGGATCCTCGGTCTCGAAGATCCGCACGTTGTGCCACTCCCAGTCGGGGAAGCAGCGCTCGAGCCACTCGGCGAGCCGCCTGAGGCTCTCATGGCCCCGGAAAACCAGGGGTTCGCCGCTTTCCGTGGTCCAGTTGCCGGCGCAGCCGTCCTCGACGAACAGGCTGTGCTGCTGTAACCGTTCGGCCCCCTTCATTGCCATGTAGCGCTCCACCGTGGCGCGATTCAGGCGCCGCAGACGCTCGATGTCGAGGGGTGTTTCCCTGTACCGCTGACCGTTCATGCGCCGCCTCCGAGAGGGCTCTCCAGGTATGCCGGAGAAACTTTTCCCTCGCGGCATCGGTTATTCGCTGGCGCGCAGGAGTTCGTCGCTCGGTAAGGGAGCGATATTCGCTGGGCGCATTGTTTATACGTAGGGTGAAATTTCGCGTTACATATGTTCGCCTGTCGTTTCCAATTTTCGAAAGGCAATAGGAGTTTCATCCCGGGTTTCTTTTGGAAACCTGTCGGTAATGGATTCGCAATGCTTTCGTTAAGGTGCGACAGACGAGGTCGCGAAGACTTTCAGCGTCATTCCGTGAAGTGTTTCAAATAGCCAGCATCCCTGGTCGCTGATGTGGATTGCATAAAACACAGAACGCTCGTACCGGCTCAACTACAAGATCTGGTAGGTGCCAGACAGGGTATGCGGGATTGCTAAGCTGATGCTTCCTGCAATGCCGGAGGTTGTAGCCAAGTTGTAATTTTATTCTTTCGGTACGCAGGAAAAGGCTCTGGAACAGGCAGTTGGAAAGTTCCAGGGTTGTTTCCGCAACGAGATCCAGGGAGCGCTGATCCGGGGGATGAGCGCATTTTTTCTCAAAGTTCCGAATGAACCGGGGTGTTCTGCGGTATTTCTCGCCGAGCGGGCAAGAAGTGCGAAATAGAGCGCTTGGGTACTTCTCGGGTTACGGAAATGTGTAACGAGAGAGAATAAAAGATGAATAATTCGAATCTTGCTGCTGCGCGTAATTTGATACAAGTTGTTACCGGGGAATGGAAGTCCCGTTGCGTCTACGTCGCTACGCGCCTCGGGCTGGCCGATCTGATCGAGAGCGGGATCGACAGCGACGAGACGCTGGCCGCCGCGGTCGCTTCCGATGCCGAGCGCATCCATCGACTGATGCGCCTGCTGGTGGCCTTCGAGATCTTCCAGGGCGATACCCGCGACGGCTACGCCAATACCCCCACCAGCCACCTGCTGAGGGATGTCGAGGGCTCCTTCCGCGACATGGTGCTGTTCTACGGCGAGGAGTTCCACGCCGCCTGGACGCCCGCCTGCGAGGCGCTGCTCAGCGGTACCCCAGGCTTCGAGCTGGCGTTCGGCGAAGACTTCTACAGCTACCTGAAGCGCTGCCCGGATGCCGGCCGGCGCTTCCTGCTGGCGATGAAGGCGAGCAACCTGGCCTTCCACGAGATCCCCAGGCTCCTGGATTTCCGCGGGCGTAGCTTCGTCGACGTCGGTGGCGGTTCCGGCGAATTGACCAAGGCCATCCTGCAGGCCGAGCCCAGCGCCCGGGGCGTGATGCTCGACCGCGAGGGTTCCCTCGGCGTGGCCCGCGACAACCTTTCCAGCCTGTTGGCAGGGGAGCGCGTCAGCCTGGTGGGCGGCGACATGCTGCAAGAGGTGCCGTCCAACGGCGATATCTACCTGCTGTCGCGGATCATCGGCGATCTGGACGAAGCCGCCAGCCTGCGGTTGCTCGGCAATTGCCGCGAGGCGATGGCCGGCGACGGCCGGGTGGTGGTGATCGAGCGGACCATCTCGGCCAGCGAGCCGTCGCCGATGTCGGTGCTCTGGGACGTGCACCTGTTCATGGCCTGCGCTGGCCGTCACCGCACCACCGAGGAGGTGGTCGACCTGCTCGGGCGCGGCGGCTTCGCGGTGGAGCGGATCGTCGACCTGCCGATGGAAACCCGCATGATCGTCGCTGCCAGGGCCTGAATCGGAACTTTCAACGGTTGGCCCCGGCGGTTTCGCCGGCGGCCAGTTGGCCGGCGCCCGGCGCCAGGTCGCCGCTGCCCCAGCCGAGCGCCTTGTAGAGCGCGATGACGTTGACGAACGAGGCGGTCTCCGCCTGCGCCAGTTCCTCGCGGATCTGGTACAGCGCGCGCTGGTTCTCCAGCACCGCCAGGTAGCTGCCGGCGCCGGCGCGGTAGCGTTCGTTGGCGATCTCCAGGGCGTTCGCGCCATGGGTCGCGGACTGGAACAGGGCGACCAGCCGACGCTGGTGTTCGGCCAGTTGGTTGAGCGCGTTGCCGACGTCCTCCTGGGCCAGCAGCAGGGAGCGCTGGTAGCGCGCCAGCGCGGCGTCGGACTGCGCCTCGACGGCGCGCAGGCGGGCCCGCACGTTGCCCAGGCGGAACGCCGGCCAACTGACGCTGGGCGCCAGTTCGAAGGCGCGCGAGGCGCTGCCGAGGTCGCCGCTGCGCAGGGCGAAGAAACCGATGAAGCCGCCCAGGTCGAGGCGCGGATAGAGTTCGGCGGTGGCCGCGCCGACGTCTTCGGTGCTCGCTGCCAGTTGCCGCTCGGCGCTGACTACGTCGGGGCGCTGGAGGATCAGGCGGTCGACGTCGCCCAGCGGCAGGTTCTTCGCCAATGGCGCGGCGGCGCCGCCGTCGAGGATCGGCGCGCCGCTGCCGGGTGCCTCGCCGCGCAGCACGTCGAGGCGATAGCGGGCGCTCTCCAGCGCGGTCGTCAGTGGCGGAATCGCCGCTTCGCTGCGCAGCAGGTTGGCCTGGGCGTTCTCCACGTCCTCCGGCAGGCCGCTGCCCAGTTGCAGGCTGCTGCGGGTCAGCTCCAGGGTGTCGCGCCAACTGCGCACCTGGGCGCGCGCCACGTCCAGCCGGCGCTGGTAGCCCTGGATCTCGAAGTAGGCGCGGGCGGTGTCGGCGGCGATGCTCAGGCGTACCAGCCGGAGGTCGGCGTCGGCCGCTTCGGCGCGGGCCAAGGCGGCGTCGGAAAGTCGGCCGAGGCGGCCGAACAGGTCGATTTCCCACTGCGCGTCGAAGCCGGCGCGGTAGCTCTCCGCCAGGCGCCGGCGCGGCTCGCCGTCGTAGTCCAGCTGTTGTTCGATGCTGCGGCTGTAGCCGGCCTGGCTGGTGACCTGCGGCAACTGGTCGAGCCAGCGGTCGTCGAACAGCGCGCGGGCGCTGCGCAGGTTGGCGCGGGCCTCGCGGATGTCGTGGTTGCGCGCCAGCGCCTGGTCGACCAGGCGCACCAGTTGCGGATCGTCGAAGAAACTCCACCAGGGCGCTTCCCGCCGCTCGCCGGAGAACTCGCCGAGGTGCTCGCTGGCGACGCGTGGCGGCGGCGACTGCGGACGCTGGTAGTCGGGGCCGACGCTGCAGGCGGCCAGGCCGGTGCCGACCGCCAGGGCCAGCGCCAGGCGCGAAAGGTTCGGGTAGGAGCGCTTCATGCCTTGTTCACCAGCAGATCGGCCTCGGCCAGTTGCCGGCTGCGCGGGCTCTTGTCGACTTCCGCGTGGTTGCGCGCCAGCAGGGTATAGACGGTGGGCAGCACGAACAGGGTGAAGAGGGTGCCGACCAGCATCCCGGAGACGATCACCACGCCCAGGCCGAAGCGGCTGGCGGCGCCGGCGCCGCTGGCGAAGAGCAGCGGCACCAGGCCGAAGACCATTGCCGCGGTGGTCATCAGCACCGGCCGCAGGCGGATCTGCGCGGCGCGCAGGATCGCCGCGCGGCGGTCGAGGCGCTCGTGGAGTTGCAGTTCGTTGGCGAACTCGACCATGAGGATGCCGTGCTTGCTGATCAGGCCGATCAGGGTGACCAGGCCGATCTGCGTATAGATGTTCATCGTCGCGTAGCCCAGCGCCAGCGGCAGCAGCGCGCCGCAGATCGACAGCGGCACGGTGATCAGGATGATCAGCGGGTCGGCCAGGCTCTCGTACTGCGCGGCGAGCACCAGGTAGATCACCACCAGGGCGGCGAGGAAGGCGAACACCAGGGTGTTGCCTTCCTGGGTGTATTGCCGCGAGTCGGATTGCCAGTCGTGGCTGAAGCCGGCCGGCAGGCCGCGCGCCACGTCGTCGAGGAAGGCCACCGCCTGGCCCATGGAGACGCCGGGCGCGGGGATCGCCTGGAGGGTCGCGGCGTTCTGCTGGTCGAACTGGATCAGCTTGTTCGGTTCGACCTGAAGCGCCACCCGGACCACCGTCGACAGCGGCACCAGGTTGCCGTCCTGGGTGCGCACGAACTGTCGTGCCAGCGCTTGCGGAGTGAAACGCTGGTCGCGCAGGCTCTGTGGGATCACGTCGTAGGAGCGGCCCTCCATGCCGAAGCGGTTGACGTAGTTCTCGCCCACCAGCACCGCCAGCGACTCGCCGACGTCCTGCATGCGGATGCCCAGGCTGTTGGCCTTGGCGCGGTCGATGCGGACCTGGACCACCGGGTTGTTGTAGTCGAGGTCGCTGTCGACCACCACGAACAGCCCGCTCTGTCGGGCCTTCTGCTTGATCTCTTCCATGGTCCGGTAGAGCACCGGGTAGTCCTGCGGGCTGCGCAGCACCATCTGCACCGGCAGGCCGCCGGTGGAGCCGGGCAGGGCGGCCAACTGGAAGGCGAAGATGCTGCTGCCCTCGACATCGCCGACCTTGCCTTGCAGCTCGGACTGGATCGCCGAGGCGTCGCGCTCGCGTTTTTCCCAGGCCGCCAGGTTGATCCCGCCGAAGCTCGCCGCCGGTCCGTCGGTGCCGTTGATGATCCAGGTGCTGACGGTTTCCGGGATGCTGGTGTAGACCTGGTCGAGCTTGCGCGCGAACAGTTCGACATAGTCGAGGTTGGCGTGCTGCGGCGCCTTGATCGCGGTGAGCACCGCGGCCTGGTCCTCGGTCGGCGCCAGTTCGCGCTTGGGCATCGAATACAGCAGCGGCAGGCTGATGCACACCAGCAATGCCAGGCCGCCGGTCAGCCAGCGGTGGCCCAGGGAGAACTCCAGGACCTGCCCGTAGCGCCGCGTCAGGCCGCCGAAGAACCACTCGGCGGCGCGGCCCATGCGCCCCTCGTTCTGGTGCGCCTGGAGCAGCAGCGAACTCATCACCGGCGACAGGGTCAGCGCCACCACCCCGGACACGATCACCGCGCCCGCCAGGGTCAGGGCGAACTCGCGGAACAGCGCGCCGGTGAGGCCGCCCATCAGGCCGATGGGGGTGTACACGGCGGCCAGGGTGATGGTCATGGCGATCACCGGGCCGGCCACTTCGCGGGCGCCGATCAGCGCCGCCGCCACCGGCGACTTGCCTTCCTCGATGTGGCGGTGGACGTTCTCCACCACCACGATGGCGTCGTCCACCACCAGCCCGATGGCCAGCACCATCGCCAGCAGGGTCAGCAGGTTGACGCTGAAGCCGAAGGCCAGCATCAGCGCGGCGGCGCCGAGCATCGACAGGGGAATGGTCGCCACCGGGATCAGCACGCTGCGCAGCGAGCCGAGGCAGAGGTAGATCACCAGCACCACGATCAGCAGCGCTTCCACCAGGGTCCGCACCACCTCGTCGATGGAGGCCTGGATGAAGCGCGAAGTCTCGTAGGCGAGGTCGACGCGGACATCCGGCGGCAGGGTCTTCTGGATCTCCGGCAGCAGCTTGCGGATGCCGTCGACGATCACCAGCGGGTTGCCGGTGGGCGTCGGGAACAACCCCAGGTGCACCGCCGGGTCGCCGTCCATCAGTGCGCTGGTCTCGGTGGCCGCGGCGCCCAGTTCGACGGTACCGACGTCGCGCAGGCGCACCAGGCCGTTGCCATCGTTGCGGATGACCATCTCGCGGAAGTCGTCGACGTTGGTCAGGTCGGTGTTGACCCGCACGTTGGACAGCACGTACTGCCCCTTCACCATCCCCGGCGCCGCCTGGTAGTTGTTGCGGCGGATCGCCTCGGCCACGTCGGAGGCGGTCAGGCCGCGCCCGGCGAGGCGGTCGGCGTCGAGCCAGAGGCGCATGGCCAGGCGCTGGCCGCCAAAGGTCTGGACCTTGGCCACGCCGTCGATGGAAGAGAACATCGGCTCGACCACCCGCGACAGGTAGTCGGTCAACGCCGGGATCGGCAGGGTCTTGCTGGAAAAGCCGACGTAGGCTACCGCGGTGGTCTCGCCGGAAGAGCGTTCGATCACCGAGTCGTAGGCACGCTCGGGCAGCTTGTAGCGCACCGAGTTGACCTTGGCCATGGTCTCGGTCATCGCCTGGGTCGAATCGCGGTTGAGCAGCATGCGGATGGTCACCACGCTACGCCCCTGCACCGAGGTCGAGGAAAGGTAGTCGATGCCCTCCACCGACGACACCGCCTGGGCGATCGGCTGGGTGACGAAGCCTTGCATGAGATCGGCGGAGGCGCCGGGGTACTCGGTGGTGACGGTGATGGTCGAGCTTTCCAGCAGCGGGTACTGGCGGATCGGCAGCTTGCCCAGGGAGAACAGGCCGAGCAGCAGGATCAGCGTGCTGACCACCAGCGCCAGCACCGGCCGGCGGACGAACAGGTCGGTAAAGGTCATCGCGGGGTTCCTTCAGCGGCCTGCGACCGGCACGGGGGGCGCGGCGCTGCTCAGGGTGTCTTCCTTGACCGGTTCCACGGCCATCCCGTCGCTCAGGTTGATCTGTCCGGAAGTCACTACCCGGTCGCCCTCGGCGAGGCCCTGGAGGATTTCCACGCGACCGTCCCAGCGCTCGCCGATCCGCACCGAGACGCGCTTGGCGCTGAGCGGCCGGTCGCCGTCCTGGTGGGCGACGAACACGGTGTCGCCGTAGGCGGTGTAGGTGACTGCGGTTTCCGGCACGCTCAGCGACGGCGCGTCGGCTTTGCGCGAGACCCGGATGCTGGCGAACATGCCGGCGGCGAGCAGGCCTTCGGGGTTGTCCAGCAAGGCCTGGACCTGCACCGTGCGCGACTTGCCGATCAGCGGGTCGATGGCGCTGATGCGCGCCGGGAAGCTGCGCCCCGGATAGGCGTCGACCAGGACCTCGAGGGGCTGGCCGAGCTTCAGCTCGGGACTGGTGCTTTCGTCCAGGGAGAAATTGCTTTTCAGGGTCCGCGCATCCACCAGGCTGGCCACCGGCTCGGCGACGCCGAGGTACTGGCCGAGGTGCACGCGGCGGATGCCGAGCTGGCCGGAGAAGGGCGCGCGGATCGCCTTCTGGTCGATCAGCGCCTGGGTCTGGCGCACCGCGCCGAGCGCCATGTCGCGGGCGGCGACGGCGTTGTCCAGCTGTTCCTGCGAGGCGACGTTGCGCTCTACCAGCTTGCGCGCACGGGCATGGAGGATCTCGGCATTGCGCAACTGCGCCTTGAGACGGATCAGCTCGGCCTGTTCCACCGCGTCGTTGAGTTGCACCAGCAACTGCCCTTGCTGCACCTGCTGGCCCGATTCGAAGGCGATGCGGGTGATCCGTCCTGCCGCTTCGGCGGCCACCTGGACCTGGCGACCGGCCTCCAGCTCGCCGACGCCATCGAAGACGCGCGGCACCACCCGCCGCTCCACCGAGGCGAGGGCGACCTTCACCGGCGGGTAGCCGGCGAAACCGCCGGCGTCTTTCTTCGCCGAGCCGGTGGCGTAGACGGCGATGCCGATAACCGCCGCGCAGATGAGCGCGGCACTGGCGATCAGGACGGGTTTCTGCATGATCGCCTCAGGCCTTCTGGTAGGTGGCGGCCACGGAGACGTCCTGGCGCAGCCGCTGACGTTGCGCGCTGGCGATGGCCGTGGCGATCAGGCCGCCGATCACCGCGATGTGTTCGAGGGCGAAGAACATCGCCAGCTTGGCTTCGACGCCGGTCTTGCTCCAGAAGGTGTGGACGATGAGGATGGTCAGCAGCAGGAACACCGCCAGCGCCCCGGCGCCGAGCCATAGCTTGCGGTCCAGCAGGACCAGCGCGGAGCCGGCCAGCAGGGTCACGGCGGTGGCGATGTTGAACAGCCAGGCCGGCTCCAGGCCGGCGGCGCGCATTTCCTCCAGGCTGGCCTGATAGTCGAACAGCTTCGCCAGTCCCGAGGCGACGAACATCAGGGCCAGGCAGATCCGGGCGGTCAGCCAGAGCCAGTTGCTTTCGAGCGAGTTATCGATGAAGCGCTGCATGGGTCGTTCCTTGTGCTGGTCGCCATCCGGCGCCGCGAAGCGGCCGTGGAGGCGGTTCGTGGTCCTGGGGAAACGGGGCGGTATGACCGCAGCGGGGACTATAAAACCTCAAGTTAAGTTGAGGTCAAGGGCGTCTGTGATTAGCGCTATAGGCCTTGCTGGGCGTGGGTTTAAGGTGGATTCGTTGGTGTCGCGGGACGGTGGGATGAGGGGCTGACGATTGGTCGCGGGGACTATTGGGGGAGGGGCTGGGTGTAGCTTGCGGGCAACCCGTCGCGACGGTTCCCCCTGGAGCGAGACGCCTTCGCGGCATCACTGTCGCTCGACCCGCTGCGCGACGATTCGACCTCCTGCCGGGGCGAGTTAGCTACCCCATCGTCTGGAGGGCAAGCATGGCAAACCTCTACGTGGCGGATCCTGGTTCCGTAGGGCGAATAACCGCTTGCGGTTATCCGCCGGTTCTCCGGGACAGCGGCGGATAACGCCCCTGGCGTTATTCGCCCTACAGGACTTGCCGTATGTGGGCGGAAGCTCCATGCCTGTGGGCCTTGGAGCCAGGGCGGGCTTCGGGTCTGGCTCCGTAGTGCGGATGACCGCTTAGCGCCGATCCGCCGGCCCAGCGGCGTATCGGCGGATGGCCGAGCGCAAGGTCACGGCACCGCCACGAAGCGCAGATCGCTCGGCGACCCCACCTCGACGCTTTGCAGCGTCTTGCCCACCTGGCCGCTCTGCGGATCGCGGGCGAACACCCGCAACTGGTCGCTGTTCTGGTTGGCCACGAGGACGAAGCGCCCGCCGGGCGAGAAGGCGAATTCGCGCGGCTCGGTGCCTTCCACCGAGCGCCGTTCGACGAAACGCAACTGGCCGCTGGCCGGGTCGACGGCGAAGGTCACCAGTTGGTTGTCGTCGCCGCGATTGAGCACGCCGAGGAAGCGGCCGTCGGCGGACAGGTGCAGGGCGCCGGCGCCGACTTTGCCCTGGAAGCCGGCAGGCGCCAGGTCGTGGGTCTGCAACTGACGCAGGCGGCCATTGCCCTCATGGGCGAACACCATCACCTGGCCGCTCAGTTCCAGGGTCAGGTAGGCGAAACGCCCGTCGGCGCTGAAGATCAGATGGCGCGGGCCGCTGCCGGGCGGGGTCGGGACGAATGCCGGATCGGCCGCCTGCAGCGGACGTTCGGCCTGTTCCGGGGCGTAGCGGTAGACGAATACCTTGTCGGCGCCGAGGTCGGGGGCGAACAGGTACTGGCCGTCGGGCGAGGACACCACCGAGTGCACATGACCGGAAACCTGGCGCGGATGCACCTTGCTGGCCTGGTGCGACTCCACCTGCACCACCGGCGCCAGCGAGCCGTCCGCGCGCACCGGCAGTACCGCCACCGAACCTTCCGGCTGTACCGAGTAGTTGGCGACGAACAGGTAGCGACCGTCGTGGCTGAGGCTGCTGTAGGTCGGATGATCGCCGAGGGTCTGGACCTGGCTGATCTGTTGCAGGCGGCCGCTGATCGGATCGAAACGGTAGGACGTGGCGCGACCGACGGTATCGCCCTTGCCGCCCCGTCCGTTCTCGTTGACCACGAACAGAGTGCGTTGGTCCGGGGCGAAGGTCAGGTACGAGGGGTTGCTGGTATGGGCCACGCGCAGCGGGCCTTTCACCGAGCCGTCGGCGCCGTCGAAGCGGTATACCTGGATGCCTTCGCTGGAGCCTTCGGTATAGGTCCCCACCAGCAGGTTGTAGAGGCTGGCGGCCTGGGCCTGGGGCGCCACGCCGGTGAGCGGCGCGAGGGCCAGCAGGCAGAGGGCCAGCAGGCAGAGGGTGGGCAGTCTTCTCATGGGCAACTCCTTGGCTCGCTATTGTTCTGATGGCTCGGGGTTGGACCGGAGCCAGGCCGTTGGGTTCGCCCTGGCCGCTCAGTCGCCGGCCTGGCCCAGCACGCCGCGCCAGCGTTCGAAGGCGGCGGTCGCGTAGCCTTCGCGCCAGACCAGCCAGGTGTCTACTTCGGCAAGGGGCAGGCTGCGCAGCGGCGGCGTGCCGAGCAGTTGCAGCACCGAGCGCGGCAGCACGCCGACACAGGCGCCGGCGGCGACGCAGGCGAGGATCGCATGGTAGGAGCCGACTTCCTGCACCGTCAGCGGCGTGCCCAGGCTGTCCTCGGCCAGTTGCCGGTAGGTGCAGCCACGGGCGAAGCCGGCCAGGGTGCGCAGGCGCACCTCGGCGACGTCGTGGACCGGCGGGTGTTCGGCCGGCAGGATCATCAGCAGTTCCTCGCGGAACAGCGGCTCGCCGCGCAGGCCGCTGCCATCGAGTTCGCCGGCCCAGCCCGGGCCGGCGGCCACCAGCGCGCAGTCCAGGCGCCGCGCCCGCACCCCATCGAACAACGCGCGACTGGTGCCGGTGGAGACTTCCAGGGCGACCCGCGGACAGGCCTTGTGATAGCTCGCCAGCAGCGCCGGCAGGCGGCTGGCCGCGGTGCTTTCCATGCTGCCCAGGCGCAGGCGCCCGCCGGGCTCGGCGGGATGCATCGACTGACGCGCCTCGTCGGCGAGAGCCAGCAACTGCTCGGCGTAGGCGAGGAATTCGCTGCCGCGTTCGGTCAGGCTCATGCGCTTGCCGTCGCGCAGGAACAGTTCGACGCCCAGGTCCTCCTCGAGCTGGCGGATCCGCGTGGTGACGTTCGACTGCGCTCGCTGCAACTGCTGAGCGGCGCGGGTGACGCTGGCCTCGTGGGCGACCGCGCGGAAGATTTCGAGGGAGGAAAGGTCCATCGATCTATCTCTTTATGAGAATGAATTGTTAAAAATATTCTTTTATGAAGATATATTGGTCAAGCGTCGGCCGACGCGGTGTCGTCCGACCGGGAGAGGGAATCGCCATGACTGACCGCTTCACGCGCCTGCTCGGCATCCAGCAGCCGATCATCCAGGCACCCATGCTCGGCGTCTCCACGCCGGCGCTGGCCGCCGCCGTATCCAACGCCGGCGGGCTCGGTTCGATCGCCATCACCGGTAGCGCCGCCGAGAAGGGCCGGGCGCTGATCCGCGAGGTGCGCGGGCTGACCGACAAGCCGTTCAACGTCAACCTGTTCTGCCACCGCCCGGGGCAGGCCGACCCGGCCCGCGAGCGCGCCTGGCTGGACTACCTGAAGCCGCTGTTCGCCGAGTTCGGCGCCGAGCCGCCGGCGCGCCTGAACAACATCTACCTGAGCTTCCTCGAAGACCCGACTCTGCTGCCGATGCTGCTGGAAGAGCGGCCGGCGGCGGTCAGCTTCCATTTCGGCGCGCCGCCCCGCGACCAGGTTCGCGCGTTGCAGGCGGCGGGCATCCGCGTACTGGTCAGTGCCACCACGCCGGAGGAAGCGGCTCTGGTGGAGGCCGCCGGCGCCGATGCGGTGGTCGCCCAGGGCATCGAGGCCGGTGGCCATCGCGGGGTGTTCGAGCCGGAGCGCGGCGACGCCGCCATCGGCACCCTGGCGCTGGTCCGCCTGCTGGCGGCGCGCGGTTCGCTACCGGTGGTGGCTGCCGGCGGGATCATGGACGGACGGGGCATCCGCGCCGCCCTGGAGCTGGGCGCGAGCGCCGTGCAGATGGGCACCGCCTTCGTCCTCTGTCCGGAGTCCTCGGCCAACGCCGCCTACCGCGAGGCGCTGAAGGGGCCGCGCGCGGCGCGCACCGCGCTGACCGTGACCATGTCCGGGCGCAGCGCCCGCGGCCTGCCCAACCGGATGTTCTTCGATGCCGCCGCGCCTGGAGTGCCGCCCTTGCCGGACTATCCGTTCGTCTACGACGCGACCAAAGCGTTGCAGACCGCCGCTCTGGCTCGCGGCAACCATGATTTCGCCGCCCAGTGGGCCGGCCAGGGCGCGGCGCTGGCGCGGGAGCTGCCGGCCGCCGAACTGCTGCGCACGCTGGTCGAGGAACTGCGCGGCTGAGGGAGGCCGTTCGCTGCGCGCGACGATGACTGTCTCTGTTCAGTTACCCCTGTGTTGTGCTTTTCTGCCTCCAGCACTGGAACGACAGGTGGAACATGGGACAGGACAAGTTGAAGGTCGCCGTTCTCTTCGGCGGCAGCAGTGAGGAACGGGACGTCTCCATCGCCAGCGGCGCGCAGGTGATCCAGGCGTTGCGCAGCGCCGGCCACCAGGTGCTGGCGGTGGATACCGCCAGCGGCCTGCTCGGCGCGGAGGAAGAGCGCCACCTGCTGGCGAGCAAGGTCAAGGAGGTCCCGCCGGACTCCGACTCGCTGGCGATCATCCGCAGCGGCAAGCAGAGCCTGCTGAGCGCCGGCGAACTGGCTGGGGTCGACGTGTTCTTCCTCGCCCTGCACGGCGGCACCGGCGAGGACGGCACCCTGCAGGCGCTGCTGGATGCCGGTGGTTTCGCCTATACCGGCAGCGGCCACCTGGCCAGCGCCATGGCGATGGACAAGGACGTGGCCAAGCGCCTGTTCCTCGCCGCCGGGGTGGAGACCGCCAGTTGGCTGATGGCGCCGGCCTCGGAAGAGGCGGTGCGCGAGCAACTGGGCTTCCCCCTGGTGGTCAAGCCGAACAGCCAGGGCTCCACCGTGGGGCTGTCCATCGTGCATTCCCAGGCCGAATTGCAGCCGGCCATCGAGCTGGCCGGGCGCTATGGCGACGAGGTGATGCTGGAGCGCTTCGTCGCCGGCCGCGAGGTCACCGTCGGGGTGCTCGACGACCAGGCGCTGCCGGTGGGCGAGATTCTCCTCGGCGGCCAGGAGGTCTTCGACTACGAGCACAAGTACCAGGCCGGCGCGGTGCGCGAGGTGTTTCCCGCCGACCTGCCGCCGGCGATCGCCGCCGAGGCCCAGCGTCTGGCGCTGAAGGTACACCGGGCGCTGAAGCTGAGCGGCTACAGCCGCACCGACTTCCGCCTCGACGAACAGGGCCGGCTCTGGTGCCTGGAGGTCAATACCCTGCCGGGCATGACCGCCACCAGCCTGCTGCCGCAGGCCGCGGCGGCGGCCGGGATCGGTTTCGCCGAACTCTGCGAGCGGATCTGCCGGCTCGGCATCGAGCGCTGCAAGGGCGCGCGCAAGGCGCGTTCCTGATTCCCGCGGCCCGCCGCCGGGGCGGGCCGCGCCTTTCGCTCAGGCCTCGAGGTTCTCGACCCGCTCGAGGGTGTCGTAGAGGCTGTAGCGCTCCTGTTCGTCGCGTCGCACCCGGCCCATGGCGACGCACGGATCATGGGTGAAGACCAGTCGGCCGTTGCGGGCGATGAGGCTGTCCAGCAGGCGTTCCTTTTCCTCGATCAGGCCTTCCGGGAAGCGGTCGTAGCCCATGGTCAGCGGTAGGTGTACCCAGGGTGCGCCGGGGATCAGGTCGCCGCTGAATACCACCGGGCCGTCGGGCATGGCGATCTCCGGGAGCATCTGGCCCGGGGTATGGCCTTCGCTGAAATGGAAACGCCAGCCCTCGCCTAGATGCGCCGAGCGCTCGCCGTCGTCGAGCAGCTCCAGGCGTCCGCTGGCCTGCAGCAGGTCGAGCAGTTCCGGCACGAACGAGGCTCGGTCGCGCGGGTGCGGCTGGCGCGCGCGCTGCCAGTGGCGGCGGCCGCTGACGAAATGCGCGTTGGGGAACAGCAGGCGCGCCGGCTGGCCTTCTTCCCAGGCGGCGAGCAGGCCGCCGGCGTGGTCGAAGTGCAGGTGGGTGAGCAGCACCACGTCGATGTCGGCGTCGTCCAGGCCGACCGCGGCGAGGCTGTCGAGCAGTACGTGGCGCTCTTCCTGGACGCCGTAGCGCTGGCGCAGGGCGGGCGGGAAGAACGCGCCGATGCCGGTCTCCACCAGTACGTTGCGCTCGCCGTCGCGCACCAGCAGGGCACGGCAGCCGAGGTCGATGCGGTTCTCCGCATCGGGCTGCATCCAGCGTGACCAGAGCGCGCGCGGGGCATTGCCGAACATGGCGCCGCCGTCGAGTTTCTGGCTGTTGCCGAGGAGGGTGGTGAGGGTTCGCATGGATATGTCCTTGTTCCTGGTCTAGCGAATAACCGGCGGTTGCGTCGTTTTTCAAGAATGCCTGGCCGGCTTCCCGGGCGTCGTAGGGCGAATAACCGCTTCGCGGTTATCCGCCGTTATCGCGGGCTGTCGGCGGACAGCGCGTTGCATGCTGTCCCGGAAAAAACACGCGGCCCACGGGCCGCGCGACGGAAGCTTCAGAACTGTTCCGCCTCCAGGCCGTACAGGCTTTCGCTGCCGGCTTCGACGGCGGCGGCGAGGGAGTGCACGCGGGGCAGGATGCGGGCGAAGTAGAAGCGCGCGGTGGCCAGCTTGCCGTCGTGGAACGCCGGGTCGACCTCGCGCTGGCGCAGCGCGGCGGCGGCCATGCGCGCCCAGAGGTAGGCGTAGGCGGTATAGCCGAACAGATGCAGGTATTCCACCGAGGCTGCGCCGATCTCGCGCGGGTCGTTGCCGGCGCGGGCGACGATGCCCTGGGTGAGGTTGTCCAGCAGGTCCAGGGCGGTCAGCAGCGGGGTGACGAACTCCGCCAGTTCGGCGTTGGCGCCGGCGGCGAAGGCTCGCACCTCGCGGCTGAAGATGGAGAGGAACAGCCCGCCGTTGGCGACCACCTTGCGGCCCATCAGGTCGAGCGCCTGGATGCCGTTGGTGCCTTCGTAGATCTGCGCGATGCGTACGTCGCGCACCAGTTGCTCCTGGCCCCATTCGCGGATGTAGCCGTGGCCGCCGAACACCTGCTGGCCGAGCACGCAGCTCTCCAGGCCGGTATCGGTGAAGAAGGCCTTGGCCACCGGGGTCAACAGGGCCACCAGGGCTTCGGCCTGGCTGCGTTCTTCCTGGTCCTCGGCGTACTTGGCCAGGTCGAGCTGCTGCCCGACATAGGTGGAAAAGGCGCGGCCGCCCTCGGTCAGCGCCTTCATGGTGAGCAGCATGCGGCGCACGTCGGGGTGCACGATGATCGGGTCGGCGGCCTTGTCCCTGGCCACCGGGCCGGTCGGCGCGCGGCTTTGCAGGCGCTCGCGGGCGTAGGCGACGGCGCTCTGGTAGGACATCTCGGCGCAGCCGATGCCCTGGATGCCGATGGACAGGCGCTCGTAGTTCATCATGGTGAACATCGCCGCCAGGCCCTTGTTGACTTCGCCGACCAGCCAGCCGCTGGCGCCGTCGAAGTTCATCACGCAGGTGGCCGAGGCCTTGATCCCCATCTTGTGCTCGATGGAGCCGCAGTGCACCGCGTTGCGTGCGCCGAGCGCGCCGTCGTCGCCGACCAGGAACTTCGGCACCAGGAACAGCGAGATGCCGCGCGAACCGGCCGGCGCGTCGGGCAGCTTGGCCAGCACCAGGTGGATGATGTTCTCGGTGAGGTCCTGCTCGCCGCCGGTGATGAAGATCTTCGTCCCGCTGATCCTGTATGAACCGTCGGCCTGCGGCTCGGCCTTGGTGCGGATGATGCCCAGGTCGGTGCCGGCGTGCGGTTCGGTCAGGCACATGGAGCCGGCCCAGGTGCCGGCGTACATGTTCGGCAGGTACCTGTTCTTCAGCTCCTCGCTGCCGTGTGCATCGAGGGCCAGGCAGGCGCCGGCGGAAAGGGTCGAGTAGAGGCTGAAGCTGGCGTTGGCCGCGTACATCATCTCCTCGAACTGCACTGCCAGCATCTTCGGCATGCCCATGCCGCCATGGGCCGGATTGCCGGTGAGGCCGACCCAACCGCCCTCGGCGTAGGTCGCGTAGGCCTCGCGGAAGCCGGCCGGGGTGCGCACGGCGCCGTCCTGCCACTGCGCGCCTTCTTCGTCGCCACTGCGGTTGAGCGGCGCGAGCAGGCCGCCGGTGACCTTGGCCGCTTCCTCGAGGATGGCGTCGGCGGTGTCGGCGTCGATCCGCTCGGCCAGTCGCGGCAGGCGCTGCCACAGGGCGGGGGCGTCGAACACGTCGTTGAGCAGGAAGCGCATGTCGCGCAGCGGGGCGTTGTATTCAGGCATTGCACACCTCGTCGGTGAACGGCCGGCGGGACGGCCGCAGGTACAGGGTTGCCCGTGCGCATCCTGCCTACGGCCGCCGTGGCACGGCCGCTGCACGGGCAATTCGGCTGGCGGCGCTCAGAGGGCGGCGGCCCACTCGCGCAGCACGTATTTCTGGATCTTGCCGGTGGAGGTCTTCGGCAGTTCCGAGAACACCACGGTACGCGGAATCTTGAACGCGGCCAGGTGTTCGCGACAGAACGCGACGATCTCGCTCTCGGCGAGCCCCTGATGATCGCTCTTCAGGGTAATGAACGCACAGGGCGTTTCCCCCCACTTTTCGTCGGGCCGCGCCACCACCGCCGCCTCCAGCACCGCCGGGTGGCGGTAGAGCACGCCCTCCAGTTCGATGGTGGAGATGTTTTCGCCGCCGGAGATGATGATGTCCTTGAGCCGGTCGCGGATCTCGATGTAGCCGTCCGGATGGCAGACCGCCAGGTCGCCGGTATGGAACCAGCCGCCGGCGAAGGCTTCCTCGGTGGCGCTGGGATTCTTCAGGTAGCCCTTCATCACGGTATTGCCGCGCATGAATATCTCGCCGATGGACTGGCCGTCGCGCGGCACCGGCTCAAGGGTCTTCGGGTCGGCCACCATCACCCCTTCGAGGGTCGGGTAGCGCACGCCCTGGCGCGACTTGATCGCGGCGCGTCGCTCCAGCGGCAGGTCGTCCCACTCGCCGTGCCAGGCGCAGACCGTGACCGGGCCGTAGACCTCGGTGAGGCCGTAGACATGGGTGACGCGGATGCCCATCTCTTCCACCGCGCCGATCACCTTGGCCGGTGGCGCGGCGCCGGCGACCATGGCATGCACCGGGTGGTCGATGGCGGCCTTGGCCGAGTCGGGCATGTTGATCAGGGCGTTGAGCACGATGGGCGCGCCGCACAGGTGGCTGACCTGGTGCTCGCGGATCAGGGTGAGGACCTTTTGCGGATCGACCCGCCGCAGGCAGACGTGGACGCCGGCCAGCGCGGTCACCGTCCACGGATAGCACCAGCCGTTGCAGTGGAACATCGGCAGGGTCCAGAGGTACACCGGGTGCTGGCCCATGGACCAGGTCATCTGGTTGCCCAGCGCGTTCAGGTAGGCGCCGCGGTGATGGTAGACCACGCCCTTGGGGTTGCCGGTGGTGCCCGAGGTGTAGTTCAGCGAGATCGCCTGCCACTCGTCCCGGGGCCATTCCCAGGCGAACTGCGGGTCGCCCTCGGCGAGCAGCGCCTCGTAGTCCAGTTCGCCAACCGGGCGGCCTTCGCCATACTCGGGGTCGTTGACGTCGACCACCAGCGGCGGGTGGTCGAGCATACCGATGGCGGCATGGATCACCTCGTGGAATTCGTAGTCGGTGATCAGCACCTTGGCTTCGCCGTGTTGCAGCATGAAGGCGATGGCTTCGGCGTCGAGGCGTACGTTGAGGGTGTTCAGCACCGCGCCGATCATCGGCACGCCATAGTGCGCCTCGAGCATCTCGGGGATGTTCGGCAGCATCACCGCCACCGTGTCGCCCTGGCCGATGCCGCGCCCGGCCAGGGCCGAGGCCAGGCGTCGGCAGCGTTGGTAGGTCTGCGCCCAGTCGCGGCGGATGTTGCCGTGGATCACCGCGGGGTAGTGCGGATAGACGCTGGCGGTGCGCTCGATGAAGCTCAGCGGCGTCAGGGCGATGTGGTTGACGGCGGCGGGCGCGAGACCCTGTTCGAAGATCGACATGAAGAGTACCCCGTGGCTGATTGTTAGCTCTGTTCTGGGTAAGGGTCACGATCTGCCGCGCGCGGAGAGACTGCGTCGAAAACGGCTGGTTTCTCTGGCTCGGCAGATCGTGAACAGCTTCCAAGGACCAGGCGAAGCGCTCCTTGGGTTGGGGCGATTTATAGCAACGATGAAAAATATATGGAAGTTAAACCATAAGCTTATAGTATAAATACCATATAAATTCTCAGGATCATCTTCCGCCCATGAGTCCGCTTCCCGCTTCGCCTGCCCTCAACAGCCTCCTGCGCCTGCTGCGCGAGGGCGCGCCGCTGGTCGAGCGGGTCGGTGCGCTGCGCCGCTTGCTGCTCGAACATCCGGGCACGCGCCAGGCCTGGTACCTGGCCTGGCAGCCGCAGGCGCAGACCTATACCCCGGTGCCGCCGTCGCCGGCGCTGCCGCCGGGCGCCGGCGAGCCGAACCGGGCCAGCGACCTGGCGTTGCGCGAGCGGCTGGTGCGCGACGGCCGGCTGGCTCTGGACGAATTGCGGCGTTCCGCGTCCTGGCTCGGCGCGCGCTTGCGGCGTGCCGGCGTGGAGCATGGCATGGCCTTCGCCCTCGACCTGCAGGCCGGCGACGAAGGCCTGCTGCTGGTGGCCAGCGATACGCCGCAGAGCGCTGCGCTGGACTGGCTCGGCCTGCTCCTCGCACCGTTGCTCGCCGCCGCCCGTGGCGTCACCCGCGCTGCGCCGTTCCTCGCGGCCGACCCGCAGCCGGCGCTGCTGCTCGACGGCGAGGCGCAGGCGGTGGAATTCAACCAGGCCTTCCTTGCCTTGCTTGGCGAGCGGCCGCGCGAGGCCTGGCGCGCTTACCTCCCGGCCAACCATGGGCAACTGGTGCGCGCCAGCCTGGGGCAGGCGCGGGCCCTCGGCGAGGTGGAGGCGGAGTGCGACGGGCGCATCCTGCTCTGGCAGTTCATTCCCGACAGCGCCGAGGCCCGGGTGCTGGCGCGCTGCCGCGACGCCACCGCCAGCCTGCGCGGCGAGCGCGAGGCGGCGCGGGCCAGCCGGCTGTACCGGCTGATCACCGAGAACACCACCGACCTGATTTCCCGGCATACCCTCGACGGCATTTTCCTCGACGCCTCGCCGGCTTCCTGGACCCTGCTCGGCTACTGGCCGGAGGAACTGCGCGGGCGTCCGGCGCAGGCGTTGTTCCACCCCCAGGACCGCGGCCAGGTGGCGCTGCGCGCGCGCGAAGCGCTGGAGCAGGACGGCTACCTGACCATCACCTACCGTATCCGCCACCGCGACGGCCGCTACCGCTGGTTCGAGACCGCCAGCCGGGCGATCCGCGAGACCTACACCGGGGCGGTGGTGGAGGTGGTCAGCGTGTCCCGCGATGTCACACGGCGGGTCGAGGCGGAGGAGAACCGCCGGCGCCTGGCCGAAGTGGTCGAGGCGAACACCGACCTGGTGCTGTTCGTCGAGCATGGCGGCCGCGTCACCTACCTCAATCCTTCGGCACGTGCCGCCCTCGGCATCGCCGACGGGCAGGAGGCGCCGGCGCTGGAACGCCTGCTGGCCGGCGACACTCCGGCGCGGCTGGCCGAAGAGGGTTGGCGACAGGCGCGCGATGGCGGCGTTTGGAGCCGCGAGGGGCGCCTGCAACCGCAGGACGGGCGTCCGTCGCTGCCAGTCTCGCTGGTGTTGCTGGCCCATCGCGGCCGCGGCGAGGAGCGCTATTACTCGCTGGTGGCCCGCGACATGACCGAACGCGAACTGCGCGAGGCCCAGCAGCGCCGTCACCAGGACGAACTGGCGCACACTGCGCGGCTGGTCACTCTCGGCGAACTGGCCTCGGGCATCGCCCACGAGATCAACCAGCCGCTGGCGGCGGTGATGAACTACGCCAGCGCCAGCCAGCGTTACCTGGCCGTCCTCGGCAGCCAGCCCGAGGCCGCCGGGCGGGTGGCCGAGGGGCTGGCGCGGATCGGCGAGCACGCCGGCCACGCGGCGGAGGTGATCAAGCGCCTGCGCGCCTTCCTGCGCAAGGGCCAGCGGCGCCTGCAGGCGCTCGACCTCAACCAGGTGGCACGCGAGGCCATCGGCCTCTGCGCGTGGGAAGCCGGGCACTGGCAAGTGGCGGTGGAAGAGGCGATGACCGACAATCCGCCGCCGCTGTATGCCGACCGCGTGCTGCTCGAACAGGTGTTCCTCAATCTGCTGCGCAACGCCATCGAAGCCAACCGCGAGGCGCATCCCGGCTCGCCGTCGCGGGTCGTCATCGGTAGCCGCGTCGAGCCCGGCGGGCTGCTCTGCCTGTGGGTTCGCGACCAGGGACCGGGAGTGCCGGCGGATCAGCTGGAACACATTTTCACGCCGTTCCACACCAGCAAGCCGGAAGGGCTGGGCCTGGGCCTGTCGATGAGCCGCAGCATCGTCGAGGGCTTCGGCGGCACCCTCGAAGCCGAGCTGCCGGCGGATGGCGGGTTGCTCATGAACTGCCGGCTGCCGCTCGCCGCCGGCGCCACGGGAGGGTAACGATGGCTATGCCTGACGAAGCGCTGGTCTACGTGGTCGACGACGACCAGGGCATGCTCGAATCGACGGTCTGGCTGCTGGAATCGGTCGGCCTCAAGGCACGGCCCTTCACCCAGGGTCGGGACTTCCTCGATGCCTGCGAGGGCGGCCGCCATGCCTGCGTCCTGCTCGACGTGCGGATGCCCGGCATGGGCGGGCTGAACGTGCAGGACGAACTGCTGGCGCGCGGCATCGACCTGCCGGTGATCTTCGTCAGCGGCCATGCCGACGTGCCCATCGTGGTGCGCGCCTTCAAGGCCGGTGCGGTGGATTTCATCGAGAAACCCTACAACGAACAATTGCTGCTCGACAGCGTGCAGCAGGCCCTCGATCGCCACGCCCGTCGGCGCCGGCACCGCGATCTCGACGCCGGGTTGCGCGAACGCCTGGACAGCCTCACCCCGCGCGAGCGCGACGTGCTCTTGCCGCTGGTGCGCGGCTATACCAGCCGCGAGGTGGCCGAGCAACTGGAAGTCAGCGTGAAGACCGTCGACCTCTACCGCGCGCGGGTGATGAAGCGCATGCAGGCCCAGACCCTGCCGGAGCTGGTGGGCATGGCCATCGCCGCCGGGCTGGTGGACCCGCTGCGCTTGCGCGAGGGCACCTGAGCGCGCGCGGGCCCTGGCGCAGGGCGGGAAGTGGCATAGTTTGATATCTCATATGGTTATATGAAAACCATATTTCACCGGATGTTTGGTTATTAATAGACTGCGGCCCACCCGGCGCCCGACGTCGAACCCCATTCCTCCGCGAGATACCCATCATGAAGATTCGCCTGCTTGGCGCAGCCGTGGCGGCTGTGTTCACCCTGATCGGCAGCGCTGCCCATGCCGACGACCTGGCCGACATCCGCAAAAAGGGCGAGATCGTCATCGGCACCCTTGGCACCGACGAGCCGAACAGCTTCATCGACCCGAAGACCCGTCAGATCATCGGCTACGAGGTCGATCTTGGTACCGAGATCGCCAAGGCCATCGGGGTCAAGCCGGTGTTCAAGCAGATTTCCGTGGCGGCGCGTATCCCGGAGTTGCAGCAGGGCCACGTGGACCTGCTCGCCGCCTCGCTGACCCACAACAAGGAACGCGAGGCGCTGGTGGATTTCTCCTATTCGATCATCGTCACCGGGCAGAAGGCCCTGGTGAAGAAGCACGCCGGCTTCGCCTCGCTGCATGACCTCGACGGCAAGAAGGTGCTGACGGTCAAGGGCGGCACCCAGGAGCCGAACATCCGCAAGGCGCTGCCCAACGCCCAGGTGGTCACCTTCGAGACCAGCCAGCAGGCGCTGCTGGCGTTGCAGCAGGGCAAGGGTCAGGCCTTCGTCGACGACGAGTCGGCACTGATCAACGATTTCGGCAAGCTCGGCGCGGCGGCCGGCGGCTACGCCATCCTGCCGGAGAACCTGAGTACCGAGGCCCTGGCCATCGCCTTCCGCAAGGGCAATCCGCAACTCAAGCAACTGGTCGACTCGACCCTCGCCGGCCTGGAGCGCAGCGGCGCGGCGGAGCAGCTGTACCTCAAGTGGTACGGGCCGGGCACCAAGTCCAACCTCAGCGAGCGCCACTTCAAGATCGATTCCGACCGGATCCCCGAGTGAGCGCCTGACGTCTCTGCGTGACGGCGACCATGCGCGTCGCCGCCCGTCCCCTGTGAGTCCTCGCGGACAGCGTGCGCCTTTCCCATGTTCGAGTTCGATTTCTCCCTGCTGCTGCGCGGCCAGTACCATGAGATGCTGGTCGCCGGCCTGCTGCTGTCGCTGAAGCTGGCCGCCGTCACCCTGGTCTTCGCCGTGCCGCTGGCGATGCTGGTGGCGCTGCTGCGCCTGGCGCCGTTCCGCGCCCTGCAATGGCTCGGTTTCGCCTATGTCGAGAGCATCCGCAACGTACCGCTGCTGGCGCACATGCTGTTCTGGTACTTCGCCGCGCCGGAATGGCTACCCGAGGACCTCAAGGCCTGGCTCTACGCCGGCAACATCGAGGCCGCCAGCGCTATCGTCGCGCTGACCCTGTACACCGCCGCGTTCATGAGCGAGGACATGCGCAGCGGCATCCGCGCGGTGCCCACGGTGCAACTGGAGGCCGCCCGCGCGCTGGGCTTCGGCTACCTGGCGAGCATGCGCCTGGTGATCCTCCCGCAGGCCTTGCGGATCACCGTACCGCCGCTGATCTCGCAAACCCTCAACCTGTGGAAGAACACCAGCATCGCCACGGTGATCGGCGTCGCCGAGCTGATGTACCAGGCCGGCCAGGTGGAGAGTTCGACCTTCCGCAGCTTCGAGTCCTTTGCCTTCGCCACCGCGGCCTATCTCAGCGTATCGCTGCTGATCACCGGCGCCGCCGCCTGGTACCAGCAGCGCTATCCGGGAGTCGAACGGCGATGACCACCCTGGAACTGATCGATAGCTACTGGCTGTACTTCCTCGTCGGCCAGTACCCCAACGGGCCGTTGGGCGGGCTGGCCCTGACCCTGGTCCTGGCCTCGCTGGCGCTGCTGCTGGCGCTGCCGCTGGGCATCCTGCTCGGCCTGGCGCGGGTCAGCCCCTGGCGCTGGCTGCGCTGGCCGGTCACCGCGCTGGTCTTCGTGGTGCGCGGGGTGCCGTTGCTGATGGTGATCTTCTGGGCCTATTTCTTCCTGCCGACCCTCACCGGCCAGCGCACCGACCAGTTCACCACCATGCTGCTGGCGCTTGTGCTGTTCGACGCGGTGTACCTGGCCGAGATCGTCCGCGCCGGCATCCAGGGCCTCGACCGTGGCCAGTTCGAGGCGGCGCGTTCGCTCGGCCTGGGCTACCTGGCGAGCATGCGCCTGGTGATCCTCCCGCAGGCGCTGCGCAACATGCTGCCGTCGTTGGTCAACCAATTCGTCTCGACGATCAAGGAGACCTCCCTGGGCTACATCATCGGCCTGGCCGAAGTCAGCTTCATCGCCTCGCAGATCAATACCCAGGTGTTCACCCTGCCGACCCAGGTCTACCTGATCCTCGGCCTCACCTATTTCATCCTGTGCTTCGGCCTGTCGCGTTTCGCCTTCTGGCTCGAACGCCGCCAGGCGCAGCGTGGCAATCCCAAGGAGGCCCGATGATCCGGCTGGAAAAGGTCAACAAATGGTACGGTGCCTACCACGCCCTGGCGGATGTCGACGAACAGGTCGGCCGCGGTGAGGTGGTGGTGGTCTGCGGACCCTCGGGCTCCGGAAAATCCACCCTGATCCGTACCCTGAACCGCCTGGAACCGATCCAGGGCAGGCGCATCCTGATCGATGGCCAGGACATCCACGCTCCCGGCCTGGACCTCAATCGCTTCCGCTCGCACATCGGCTTCGTGTTCCAGCAGTTCAATCTGTTCCCGCACCTGAACGTGCTGGACAACTGCACCCTGGCGCCGCTCCGTTTGCGCGGCCTGAAACCCGCGGAGGCACGCCGCCAGGCCATGGCGCTGCTGGAGCGGGTCGGCCTGGCGGACAAAGCGGCGGCGTTCCCCGCACGGCTTTCCGGCGGCCAGCAGCAGCGCGTGGCGATCGCCCGCGCGCTGGCGATGGAGCCGCCGCTGATGCTGTTCGACGAACCGACCAGCGCCCTCGACCCGGAGATGGTCGGCGAGGTGCTGCTGGTGATGCGCGACCTGGCCCGCGACGGCATGACCATGGTGGTGGTAACGCATGAGATGGGCTTCGCCCACGACGTCGCCGACCGCGTGCTGTTCATGGACGCCGGCCGGGTGCTGGAGCGCGCCAGCCCCGACGATTTCTTCAACCGCCCGCAGCACCCGCGTGCGCGGAAGTTCCTCGCCGACATCCGCACCCCCTTCGCCCAACCCCTGTGAGGAACGCCATGAGCACTCCGAGTCTGCCGATCATCGATATCGCCGCCCTTGCCGGCAGCGACCCGGCGGCGCGACGGTCGGTCGCCGTGCGAATCGACCGCGCCTGCCGCGAGCAGGGCTTCTTCTACGTGGTCGGGCACGGCGTCGAGGCGCAACTGGTCGAGCGCCTGGAGCGCCTGGCGCGGCAGTTCTTCGCCCTCGACGAGACGAGCAAGCTGCGCTGGCGCATGGAGCTTGGCGGGCGCGCCTGGCGCGGCTATTTCCCTCTTGGCGGCGAACTGACCTCCAACCGCCCGGACTGGAAGGAAGGCTTGTACCTGGGCAGCGAACTGGACGCTGAGCATCCCGAAGTGCGCGCCGGGACGCCGCTGCATGGCGCCAACCTGTTCCCCGAGGTGCCCGGCCTGCGCGAGACGCTGCTGGAGTACCTGGACGCAACCACCCGCGTCGGCCACCGGCTGATGGAGGGCATCGCCCTCGGTCTGGGACTGGAAGCCGACTACTTCGCCGCGCGCTATACCGGCGATCCGCTGATCCTCTTCCGCCTGTTCAATTACCCGAGCCAGCCAGTGCCGGAGGGCCTCGACGTGCAGTGGGGCGTCGGCGAACACACCGACTACGGCCTGCTCACGCTGCTCCACCAGGACGCCATCGGCGGCCTGCAGGTGCGCACCCCACAGGGCTGGCTGGAGGCTCCGCCGATACCGGGCTCGTTCGTCTGCAACCTCGGAGACATGCTCGAACGCATGACCGGCGGCCTCTACCGCAGCACGCCGCACCGGGTGGCACGCAACACTTCGGGGCGCGACCGCCTGTCGTTCCCGCTGTTCTTCGATCCGAACTTCCATGCCCGCGTGCAGCCCATCGAAGGGCTGCCCGAGGTGCCGGAACAGGATGACAGCGCCCGTCGCTGGGACCAGGCCAACGTCCACGCTTTCCACGGCGAGTACGGCGACTACCTGCTGAACAAGGTGGCCAAGGTATTCCCGCAGTTGCGCCGCGACCTGCTCTAGGCGCGCGGCCGGACGCTACGCTCCGGCCGCGCTGGCGGGTTCAGCCGAGCGGCGCCGGCGACCGCACCGGCTGGTAGGAGCGCTCGCCGCCCAGGGCTTCCGGCGTACGGCTGCTGCCCTGCAGGGCGGTGTCGAAGACCCCGGCGAAGCGCTGGCGATCCTCCAGGCTGGTGGCCAGCGCATGGCCATAGGAGACGATCGCCTGGTTCACCGGGAAGCGCTCGGCCTGGTAGCCGGCCAGGGCATCCTCCAGCGCGCAGGCGTCGCGCAAGGCCAGGTCGAGGGCGTCGGCCAGGGCGCTGGCGTCCTCGATGGCCAGGTTCATGCCCTGGCCGGTGATCGGATGCACGTTGTGGATGGCGTCGCCGAGCATCGCCACGTTGTCCGCCCAGTAGCGGTCCAGGTTCAGGTAGCCGATGGGGATGCCCTTGAAGCGCGAAGTGCCGGTGACGGCGGCGATCGCCTCGGCGCTCTCGTCGCCGACGAAGCGTTGCAAGCGCCGGCGCAGCGACTCGCCGCGGGTGTCGGCCATCAGCTCGCGCGCCTCCTCCCTGGGGAAGCTCACCACCAGTCGCGCGCGGTCGAAACCGATCGGATAGAAGTAGGCCAGCCCGCCCTGCGAGTCCACGTACAGGCGGTTGCGCTCGGCCACGCAGGGCGCCAGGGCGAAGGTGCCGACCAGCATCGGCGACGGGTAGGGGCGGCGTTCCACATCGATATCGAGCAGCCGGCGGCGCACGTAGGAGGCGATACCGTCGGCTCCCACCACCACCCGCGGACGCAGCACGCGGCCGTCGTTCAGGCGCACCTGGTCGATCGCGTGGCGCTCGTCGCGCTGCACCGCTTCGATGCGGGTCTCGAACAGCATCTCGACGGTCGCTTCGCCGTCGATCTTTTCCAGTACCAGGCGGCGCAGCGACTCGCAGGGCATGAGGATGAAATAGCCGCGCGCGTCGACGCTGGAATAGTTGAAATAGCGAAGCAGCTCGCCGTCGTGATAGACCTCCAGCTCATGGCGGACCCGCCCACCGCGACGGGTCACCTCGGCCAACAACCCGGCCGCCTCGACCACCCGGATGCCGGCCGGCTTGAGCAGGTCGGCGCCGTTGATCGCGCGTTCGCGCCGTGCCTGCTCCACTACCACCACGCGGTGGCCCTGGCGGCCGAGCAGGTAGGCGAGCATCGCCCCGCCGATGCCGCAGCCGTTGATCAGTACATCGATATGGTTGTCCGTCATGGATGAGTCTCCGTGTCGTTCCTGGCGGAAAAGGGAAGGGTGGAGGCAGCAGCATAGCGACGGAACGTTATGCAGAATGGGTGTTGTCTGCACTTGGTCGCCTGTCCGGCCCGGTTGTCCGGTCTCGCCGCCAGGCGGGAGTGCCGGCCCTTGCGGGCCGGACAGCTTCAGGAAGCGTCGATCCAGATGGTCTTCAACTCTGTGTACTGGTCGTGTGCCCAGACCGACTTGTCGCGACCGCCGAAGCCTGACTCCTTGTAGCCGCCGAAGGGCGTCGAGGCGTCGCCCTCGCCGAAGCAGTTGACGGTGACGATCCCCGCGCGGATCTCCCGCGACAGGCGCAGTGCGTGGCGCAGGCTGCCGGTGTAGGCCGAGGCGGCGAGGCCGTAGACGGTGTCGTTGGCCAGGGCGATGGCTTCGTCGATGTCGTCGAAAGAGGTGACCGAGAGCAGCGGGCCGAAGATTTCCTCGCGGAACAGCCGGCTGTGCGGCGAGACGCCATCGACCACGGTCGGCTCGACGAAGATGCCAGCCTCGGTGGCGCCGCCGAAGCGCACCGCCAACCGCTCCGTCCTGGCCTGGTCGAGGTACGCGCGGACCTTCTCGAAGTGCGCCGGGCTGACCAGCGCGCCGAGGCGATTACGCGGATCCAGCGGGTCGCCCATGCGCCACTCGCGGAGCTGCGCGCCGATGCGTTCGAGCAGCGCCTCGCGGACCTCGGCGTGGACGATCAGCCGCGAGGACGCCGAGCAGTTCTCGCCCATGTTCCAGAACGCGCCGTTGACCACGTGTTGCGCCACCAGGTCGAGGTCCTCGACATCGTTCATCACCACCGCCGGGTTCTTGCCGCCGCACTCCAGTACCACCCGCTTGAGGTTGGACTCGGCGGCGTACTTGAGGAACAGGCGGCCGGTCGCGGTGGAGCCGGTGAAGCTGACCATCGCCACGTCCGGGTGGCGGCCCAGCGGTTCGCCGGCCTCGCGGCCGCCGCCGGGGACCACGTTGAACACCCCGGCGGGGATCCCCGCCTGGCTGGCCAGTTCGGCGACGCGCAGGGCGGTCAGGCTGGTCTCGGGGGCCGGCTTGACCACTACGGAGCAGCCTGCCGCCAGCGCCGGGCCGATCTTCCAGGCGAGCATCAGCAGCGGGAAGTTCCACGGCAGCACCAGGCCGACCACGCCGATCGGCTCGCGCACCACCATGGCCAGCGCCGCCGAACCGACCGGGGCGGTGCTGTCGTAGATCTTGTCGATCAGTTCGGCATGCCAGCGCAGGGTATTGATGGTTTCCGGCAGGTCGGTGTGCTGGCATTCGCGGATCGGCTTGCCGCTGTCGAGGCTCTCCATCACCGCCAGTTCCAGCAGGTGCTCTTCCAGCAGCTCGGCCAGGCGCAGCAGCGCCGCCTTGCGCTCGGCGGGCGTGCGCGAGCGCCAGCGGCCGTCCTCGAACGCCCGCCGCGCGCTGGCCACGGCGTGCCCGACGTCCTCCGCGTCGCAGGCGGCGACCTGCGCCAGCAGCTCGCCGGTGGCCGGGTTGGTCGAGGCGAAGGTGCGGCCGCCGCAGGCATCGCGGAACCCTCCGTCGATGAAGGCGCGCTGGGGAAGGTCCAGCGTCGCGGCGATGGCCGCGTATTCCTCCCGGCTCAGCAGCTCAGTCATGGCGGCCACCCTCGACGATCCGCGCGACCTCGCCCTTGAGCCTGGCGACGATCTCCGCCAGTGCCGCCTTGCCGGCCTCGTCCAGCGCCTTCAGCGGCGCACGTACGCCGCCGGCGCGCAGGCCGGCCAGCTCGCAGCCGTGCTTGATCGACTGGACGAAGTGACCGCTTTCGAGAAAGTCCATCAGCGGCATCATCGCCGCCATGATGCGCCGGCCCTTGGCGAAGTCGTTCTCGACCACGCAGGCCTGGTACAGGGCGAGGTGTTCGCCAGGGATGAAGTTGGAGCCGGCGCAGACCCAACTGCGCGCGCCCCAGGCGAAGAACTCCAGGGCCTGGTCGTCCCAGCCGCAGGACAAGGCGATCCGCGGGTGGCGGCAGGCCAGGCGGTGCAATTGCGCGGTGGAGCCGGAGCTTTCCTTGATCGCGACGATGTTGCGGCAGCCGGCGACGGCGGCGAAGAACGCCTCGTCCATCTCCACGCCCATCCGCGCCGGATAGTTGTAGAGCATGATCGGCAGGCCGGCGGCGCGATCCACCGCCAGCACGTGCTCGGCGATCTCCCGCGAGGTCGGCAGCGCGTAGGGCGGCGAGCCGACCAGGATGGCGTCGGCGCCGATGGCGCGGGCGGCTTCGGCGTAGGCCAGCGAGTCCTCGGTGCGGATCGCGCCGGTTCCCACCACCAGCGGCAGGCGCCCGGCGATGACTTCGCTGGCGTGGGCGGCGAGGGCCAGGCGTTCCTCGGCGGTGTGCGCGTAGTACTCGCCGGTGGAGCCGCCGATCACGATGCCGTGCACCTTCGACTCGACGAGAAACTCCAGGACCTCGGCGAAGGCCTGGGTGTCGATGCTGCCGTCGGCGCTCAGCGGGGTGATGGCGGGGGTATAGATACCTTCGAATTTCACGGGGGTTCCTCCTGTGGGATGCTGGGCCGCGGCGCACCCGGCGGACGCTGCCGCGGCGGGTGGTTCAGGTGAGCGAAGCCGCCTGCTGCAGGTTCAGCGAACGGGTTTCCGGCGCCAGGGCCCAGGTCACGAGCAGCCCGAGCAGGGTCACCAGCGCGGCGGCGTACATGGTCTGGGCGGTACCCAGGGTTTCCAGGGAAAGCGGCACCAGGTAGGTGCCCACCGCGGCGCCGACGCGCGATAACGAGGTGCCGACGCCGACCGCGAAGGCGCGGATCTCGGTGGGGAACAGTTCGTTCGGGTAGACCAGTTGCAGCACCTGGGCGCCGCCGATGAACAGCGCGTAGGCACCGAACAGGCCGAGGATGGTCGCCTCCGAGCCGGCGTGGAAGACGCCCAGCCCGAGCAGCGCCAGGCCGGACCAGAGGAAGCTGTGCAGCAGCATGCAGCGCCGGCCGATGCGGTTGATCAGGCGGGTGGCGATGATGCAGCCGATGACGAACAGCAGGGTGATCGCCACCGAACCGTAGGAGGCCCAGTCGCCCTTCAGGTTCAGCGCCAGCAGCACCTTGGGCGCGAAGGCGTAGACGGCGAACACGGGGATCACCGAGCAGGTCCAGAACAGGGTGACGAAGAGCATGCGCTTGCCGTAGCCGGCGTAGAGCAGGTGCCAGATGGTGACCTTCCGTTCCAGCGCCTGTTCGGGCAGGTTCGCCAGCGAGAAGGCTTCTCCGTAGACCTGGCGGATGACCCGCTCTGCGTCCGCGTCGCGGCCCTTGCTCAGCAGCCAGCGCGGCGACTCGGGGGTGCCGATGCGTAGCAGGAACAGCACGGCACCGATCGCCGCGGTGCTGGCCAGTACCAGGCGCCAGGCGTCCTCGCCGCCGCTGCGCAGGATCAGGTCGCCGACCAGGTAGGCGAAGGCGGCGCCGGCGAACCAGAGGATGGTCAGGGTGGCCAGGCGCGGTCCGCGATACTTCTTCGGCAAGAACTCCACCAGCAAGGCGGTGGCGACCGGGTACTCGATGCCCACCGCCACGCCGATCAGGAAGCGCAGGACGAACAGCGCCGCCGCCGAGTCGACCCCGTACTGCGCCAGGGAAGCGAGGACGAACAGGCTGGGGCCGACGAAGAACAGCCTGCGGCGGCCCAGGCGGTCGGTCAGCCAGCCGCCGAGGAAACCGCCGAAGAAGATGCCGACCAGCGCCGAGGCGGCGATCATGCCCTGCCAGAAACTGCTCAGTTGCAATGCCGCGGTCATCTGCAGCATCGCCACGCCGATGATGCTCAGCACGTAGCCGTCGACGAAGGAGCCGCCGCCGGAGCGCAGGGTCAACAGCCGGTGGAAGGCGTTGAGGGGTACGTCTTCGATCGAGGTCGTAGGATTTGTCATTATTGTCTCCTGGTTCTAACCGCTGCCGGTGAATTCGGGCCGAGCGAATCCGCGAGGCTGGAACGCTCTCCAGCTCCGGTCTTCAATGGCCGTCTGAATCGAAGTCGGCGCCCGTGGGCGCGTTACTAGGGATGCCTAGCTTTCTCTACCTGCTCGATACTGCCCCCACCTCAGGTTGAGGTTCACGCCAAGGGAAAGGAGTGGTTCGGGTGGATTGCCGCTGGGACCGGGCGCGCGCAGCAGGAAGTCGATCAGCTCGTTGCGTTCGCCCGCCAGCCAGTCGGCCAGCAGCTTCCCGGTGACGGTCCCGCGGGTTACCCCCAGGCCGTTGCAGCACAGGGCGCCATAGACGTTGGGCGCCAGCTCGCCGAAGTGCCCCATGTGGTTCCTCGACAGCGCCAGCGAGCCGCCCCAGGTGTAGTCGAAGCCGACTTCCGGGAGCATCGGGAAGCGCTGGCGGAACGAGGCGCGATGGCGTACGGCGAAGCGCTCAAGGTACTTCCCGGCGCTGCGTCCGTCAGGGTTGAAACTGAAGCTGTTGCGGATCAGCAGACGGTTGTCCGGGGTACGCCTCACCGTGGTGCCGTAAGGGTCGGCCGGGATCAGGCCCCAGTAGGGGCGCCCGCCGAGGCTGGCCTGCTCCTCGGCATCGAGCGGCCGGGTCAGGCTGGCGTAGGTGAAGATCGGCAGCATCCGCCCCTGGAGGAAGCCGAAGCTCATGCCGAAGGCGTTGTTGGCGAGGACCAGGCGGTCGGCCAGGATGCTGCCGTGGGGATGGCTCAGCAGGGTCCTGTCGCCATATTCCACGGCGGTGATCGGTGTGTGTTCGTAGAGGCTGACGTTGCCCGGCAGGCTGTCGGCCAGGCCCTTGACCAGGGCCGAGGGCTGCACCAGCAGGGTACCGGGGGTGAACAGGGCCTTGCGATAGAAGGCGGTGCCGATGTGTCCCGGGAGGTCGTCCGCCTCGATCACCTCGTAGGCCTGGCCGAGCCGATCGAGGCCGCGCCGGTAGGCGTCGAGCACAGCCACGCCGCGCGCCTCGACGGCCGCCTGGTACTTGCCGCAGGCCTTCATCTGGCAGTCGATGGCATGGCGCTGCACCTGTTCGCGGAGCAGCGACTGGCCGGCGAGATTGAGCTTCAGGCCGATCCGGGCGGTCGCTATGTCGCCGATGTAGTCGTCGGCGCCGATGTCGTGGGGCAGGTCGATGGCGAAGCCGGCGTTGCGCCCGGCGGTACCGAAGCCGACTTCCTGGGCCTCGACCAGGACGATCTCCTCGTCGGGAAAATGCAGCGCCAGCTGGCGCGCGGCGGCGAGGCCGGTGAAGCCGGCGCCGACCACCACCCAACGGGCGGCGCTCCTGCCGTAGTGGGCCGGCTTCGGCCGCCGCGGCGGGCTGAGGTGATACCAGCCGCAGGAACGGTCGTCGGCCGGAAGGTGGGTTACTTTCGTCATCGCAGGGACCTGACTCTTGTTATTGGAACCCGGTAACCATCCCCTGCGTGACCGCCTCCGCTTCTCGGGCGGGGCCGTGGCGCGGGGGCTCGCTAACCCTCGTAGACCAGCGCCACCTCTACTCCGGCCGGCGCCGCGTACTCGGCCATGCGCCGGCGCGACAGCTCGAAATGCGCACGGACGATCTCCGCCGCCGCATCCGGATCGCGCCGCTGGATGGCATCGACGATCTGGTCGTGCTGGTCGCAGGCGAGTTCCAGGTCGCGTTGCATGTCGTCGGTGGTCGGATGGCGGTAGAAGATCTTGCCCAGCCGCGCATGGTCGATCAGCAAGCGGCGCAGGCTCGGCATGAGGTAGTCGTTGTGGGCCATCCTGCCGATCTCCAGGTGGAAGGCGTCGTTGTGGATGACGCGGTTTTCCACATGCTTCTCTTCGATGGCCTTGCGGAAATCTTCCTGGATCGCCTTGAGCGTCTCGATCTCCGCTTCGCTGGCATGGGTGGCCGCCAGTTGCGTGGTGGCGATGTAGATCAGCGGCGCGGCGAGAAAGAAGGCGTGCAGCGAGTCGTGGCTCATGGCCGCGACGCGCGGCGCACGGTTGGCTTCCAGTTCGATGTAGCCCTCGGCGGCGATCTGCCGCAGCAGTTCGCGCACCGGCGGGCGCGAGAGGCCGAACTCGTCGCACAGGGCGAGTTCGTCGACGACCGCGCCGGGCGCCAGTTCCATGCTCAGGATCCGCCGGCGCAGCGCATCGCCCAGCACCGCCTTGCGGTCGAAGGGGGCATCGGCGCTGTTCGAGTCGACGTCGGGTTGGGCTTTCATGGAGGCCTTTCTACTTGTCATGGGCTTTGTCTACAGTTTGTATAATGACTATAGGGTTCTGTTAGACAATATGTCTACAGGTTTTCGGGGCGTCTCCGCACCGTTCGTCCGCGCTGTTTCCGCTGACGCCGTGGCGTGTGAAAGGGGCAGCCCCCCGAGGGCGTATTTGAGCACATTCCCCCGGCGCGCCAGGGAGGCGCCAAGTCACATGGCTTGCGCATATGATGGAGCGCCCGGGGTTTTCGCCGTGACGGCAGGCGTCGCGGCCCGCTGGCCGGGAACAAGAAGAACAAGAGGCACGAATCGATGGAAAGAAGGCGTTTCAGCGCCGCCCTGCAAGGGCAGAACCTCAGGTTCACCGGGGCCGGGGAGGGGGGCTCGGCACGGGCGCGGGTGGGCTTCCTGCTGCTCGAACACTTTTCCCTGCCGGCCTTCACCCAGGCGCTGGACACCCTGGTGACCGCCAACCTGATCCGCAGCGAGTCCTTCGCGGTGAGCAACTTCAGCCTGAGCGGCGAGCCGGTGACCAGCGACCTCGGGTTGCTGATCTGCCCGGACCTGGCGCTCGCCTCGGCGGCGTTGCAAGGACTCGACCTGCTGGTGGTCTGCGGCGGTTTGCGCACGCCCCTGCGCTCGTCCGCCGCGCTGCGGGAAGCGTTGCAGGACGTGGCGTCGCGCGGCGTCGCCCTGGCCGGGCTGTGGAACGGTGCCTGGTTCCTCGGCGACGCCGGCCTGCTGGATGGCTACCGCTGCTGCATCCATCCCGAGCACCGCGCCGCCCTCGCCGAGATCGCCCGCAACAGCCAGGTGACCAGCGACAGCTATATGGTCGACCGCGACCGCCTGACCGCGGCCAGCCCCACCGGCGCCTTCAACCTGGCGCTGGAGTGGATCGCCCGGCGCCACGGGCGCGACCTGGTGGAGGCGGTGGTGGATATCCTCGCCTTCGAGGAGTCGCGCTACCGGCGGGTGCGCCCCGCCCTGCACGAGAAGATGAGCGAGCCGCTGCGCGAAGTGATCAACCTGATGGCGGCGAATATCGAGGAACCGCTCAGCCAGGAGCAGCTCGCCCACTACGTGGGGCGCTCGCGGCGGCAGATCGAGCGATTGTTCCAGCAGCAGCTCGGAACCACGCCGGTGCGCTACTACCTGGAGTTGCGGATCACCGAGTGCCGGCGCCTGCTGCAACATTCCGACCTGACCATGCTGGAGGTCCTGGTCGCCTGCGGCTTCGTCTCGCCCAGCCACTTCAGCAAGTGCTACACCGCCTTCTACGGCTACCCGCCGTCGAAAGAAGTGCGCTACGGCAACGTCCGCTCGACGAAATGAGGGCGTTTCGCCGGACGCGGCCGGCATGCTAGAACGGACCTTTCGCCCTGGCCTGCGGAGGTCCTGCGCCATGTCCCAGCCTTTTCTCTGGCGTCGCGTCAACGACTCGTCCGGTTTCGCCGAGCCGCGGGTGTTCATCCGTGTCTACCTGGAACCGGGCAGCATCGATGCGGCCATCGCTTTCTACGAAGACCTGCAGGGCGTCGCCCACGACATGCGCTTCGACTTTCCCGAGAAACGCCTGACACTCGCCGCAGTCGGCGCCTTCCTCCTGCTGGAGGGCAGCGACGAGGCGCTGGCGCCGTTCCGCAGCACCACTGGCACCCTGCTGGTGGACGACATCGAGCCCTATCACCGGCGGTTGCTGGCTGCCGGCGCGCAGGTCATCTTCGGGCCGGCGCGCGCGCCCACAGGTGCCTGCTTCAATGCGCTGCTGCCGGACGGCACGGTGGTCGAGTTCGTCCACCACCGGCCGCAGCCGGGCGAGGCCTGAGCCTCAGCCGTCGCGCCGGGCGGCGCAATCGTCCATGGCCGCGCCGATCGCCTGTTCGCCGCGCGCCAGCAGCGCTGCGCTGGCGCCGCGGATATCGCGGGCTTCCTTGTTCTGGCTGAGCTTGAACTTGCCGACCAGGCGGGTGATCTCGATTTCGATGCCGACGATCAGCCGGAGCATCTCGTCGATGTAGTCGGCGGGGCCGTCGGTCATTTTCCAGGGCGTTTCCTGGGTCGCCTCGTGGGTGCGGGTCAGGCGCGCCACCAGTCCGCGCACATAGCGTTCGTCGTCGCGGATCCGCACCCGGCCGTGGGCGTGGACCACCCGGTAGTTCCAGGTCGGCACCTGGCGGTGGTGCTCCTGCTTGCTCGGGTACCACTGCGGCGAGATGTAGGCATCGCCGGCGCGGAACACCACCAGCACCTCGTCGCCGTCGCGCAGCTCGCTCCAAACCGGGTTGTTGCGCGCGACATGGGCTTCCAGGGTGCCTTGCGCGCCCTTTTCCGGGCTCAGCTCGAACGGCAGGTGGTTGGCGTCCAGGCCCGCTTCGCCGTGGCTGACCAGCAGGCCCAGCGGATAGTCCCGGATCAGCGCGTGCAGCGCCTGCGGGTCGGACTCTTCGAAATGCGAAGGCAGGTACATGTTCTGTTCTCCTCGGGGACTCGGCCCTTATACGCTGTCGGTGGGTTCCGTCGCCACGCACAGCAGGCGCGAGTCGGCGCGCATGCCGGGCATCATCAGGCGCAATTCGTCGAGCAGCAGGCCGCCCGCTTCGTGCAGGGCCGCCAGCGGCATTTCCGGCAGGCTCTCGAGGATGAACCACATGCGCCGGGCGCTGGCGTCCAGGCGGGTGCGCACGCCCTGGCGCCAGTTCCAGCGGCGGCAGGTGACGCCGAGGTCGTCGCGCCAGACCACCTCGCCGGGGTCGGGGGATTCGTCGACCGCCTCGCCGTTCTTCAGGGTGTCGAAGGTCTCGCTGCCGTCGGCGACCACCAGGCGCGGCGTGCCGGCATAGG
Organism: Pseudomonas sp. TZ252; assembly: GCF_056110345.1. Taxonomy (NCBI): domain Bacteria; kingdom Pseudomonadati; phylum Pseudomonadota; class Gammaproteobacteria; order Pseudomonadales; family Pseudomonadaceae; genus Pseudomonas; species Pseudomonas sp. TZ252. The sequence continues at coordinate 3,309,546 of NZ_CM148566.1, forward strand.
CGGCGAGGTTCTCGCCGCCTACCGGAATGGCGAATTGCACGCTGATGGCGTTGTACAGGTCCACCACCGGGTCGATGCTCGGCAGCCCACCGTCGCGCAGCGCACGCTTGCGCAGGGCTTCGGCGGAGCAGGGGGTGCGCTGCGGCTTGGCGCCGAAGCGGCGGAACGCCTCGGCCCAGGCTGCCAGGTGCGCCTCGGCCCAGTCCGGTTCGCCACGCGCCAGCGCCTGGCAGGCGCGCTCTACGGCGCGGTCGGCGATTTCCGGACGAACGATCGGCGCCGCCTCGACGGTGAGGCTCAGGGCGCGGAAACCGGGGGCGAGGGCGGCCACCTCGGCGGCGATGACGGGGAGGATCGGGGCGTGCTCGGGCATGGTCGTCTTCAGGGTTCGGTGAGATGGAGGGGGCGGGGCATTCGGCTTGGCCGGCGCGTAAAGCGGTAGGTGGATTTCTACCATCCGGGCTCCGCCCTCACCATGAAATCAGCGAATGAATTATTAGCTGTGCTGATGATCAGGTGGTCGGGTTCAGCTGCGCTAATGGCGGGAGCGCCGTTCGCTTGCCGGCGAAGCCGGCGCCAGAGCCTTCCGCCGGCCGGGCGGGGCTGGACAGCGAGGCGCGAGGGGCGCAGTGTTCGAGCGGTCAGAACCGCCACCACCCGAGGTAGAACGCAGATGGCCAAGGCAGCCGATGTGGTTGTGCAATGCCTGGAAAACGAGGGCGTGCAGTACGTCTTCGGAATTCCCGGCGAGGAGAATCTCGACCTGCTGGAGTCCCTGCGCAAGTCGCAGATCCGGCTGGTGCTTACCCGCCACGAACAATCGGCCGGCTTCATGGCCGCCACCTACGGGCGCCTCACCGGCAAGACCGGGGTCAGCCTGTCGACCCTCGGCCCGGGCGCCACCAACCTGGTCACCGCCGGCGCCTACGCCTACCTGGGCGGCATGCCGATGCTGATGATCACCGGGCAGAAGCCGATCAAGAAGTCCAAGCAGGGCCGCTTCCAGATCCTCGACGTGGTCGGCATGATGCAGCCGCTGACCAAGTACACCCACCAACTGGCCTCCGCCGACAACATTCCCTCGCGGGTCCGCGAGGCGTTCCGCCTGGCCGAGGAAGAGAAGCCCGGCGCGGTGCACCTGGAGCTGCCGGAGGACATCGCCGCCGAGCAGACCGACAGCCTGCCCATCCCGCCGAGCCTGAGCCGCCGGCCGCTGGCGGAATACAAGGCGATCTGCGCCGCGGTGGAGAAGCTGCGCGCCGCGCGCAGCCCGATCCTGGTGATCGGCGCCGGGGCCAACCGCAAGATGACCGCCAAGGTCCTCAAGCAACTGATCGACAAGACCGGCATTCCCTTCGTCACCACCCAGATGGGCAAGGGCGTGGTCGACGAGCGTCACCCGCGCTTCCTCGGCAACGCAGCGCTATCCGCCGGCGACTTCGTGCATCGCGCGGTGGAGGCGGCCGACCTGATCGTCAACGTCGGCCACGACGTGATCGAGAAGCCGCCGTTCTTCATGGTTCGCGGCGGTACCGAGGTGATCCACGTGAACTTCCGTTCCGCCGAGGTGGACCCGGTGTATTTCCCGCAGATCGAAGTGGTGGGCGACATCGCCAACGCCATCTGGCAGATCGGCGAGGCGCTGGACGATACCGCGCACTGGGACTTCACCCGCCTGCTGGCGATCCGCGAGGCCAACGAGGCGCAGGTCGCCGAAGGCGCCGACGATCCGCGCTTCCCGCTCTATCCGCAGCGCCTGGTGGCCGACGTGCGCCGGGCGTTGCCGTCGCAGGGCATCGTCGCCCTGGACAACGGCATGTACAAGATCTGGTTCGCCCGCAACTACAAGGCACACATGCCCAACACCGTGCTGCTGGACAACGCCCTCGCCACCATGGGCGCCGGCCTGCCCTCGGCGATGGCCGCGCACCTGGTCTACCCGGACCGGCCGATCGTCGCGGTGTGCGGCGATGGCGGCTTCATGATGAACAGCCAGGAACTGGAAACCGCGGTGCGGCTGAAGATGAACCTGACGGTGATCATCCTGCGCGACAACGGCTACGGGATGATCCGCTGGAAGCAATCGAACATGGGCTTCGCCGACTTCGGGCTGGACTACGGCAACCCGGACTTCGTGCACTACGCCGAGGCCTACGGCGCCCACGGCCACCGGGTCGACAGTGCCGAGGGCTTCCTGCCGCTGCTGGAGCGCTGCCTGGGCACGCCCGGGGTGCATGTGATCGATTGCCCGGTGGATTACTCGGAGAACGACCGCATCCTCAACGTCGAGCTGCGCGAACGCGCCCTGGCGGTCTGAACCGCCGGAGCGTCGCGCCGGCGTGCGTTCCGGCGCGACGGCTCAGAACAGCGACAGGTTGTAGCTGGCGATCAGGCGCACCTCGTCCACGTCGCGCGCCGAGCGCTCGAAGTCGGTGCGGTAGGTGGCGTTGCGCAGGCGCAGGCTGAGGTCCTTGAAGCGGCCGCTCTGCACGATGTACTTCAGCTCGATGTCGCGCTCCCATTCCTTGCCCTCGTCGCCGTTGGCCAGGCGGATATGGTCGCCGTTGACGTAGCGGGTCATGAAGCTCAGGCCGGGCACGCCGACGCTGCGCAGGTCGAAGTCGTAGCGCAGTTGCCAGGAGCGTTCCTCGGGGTTGGCGAAGTCGTTCACCTGCAGGTAGTTGGCCAGGTACGGATTGCTGCCGTCGAGGTAGGGCATCGAGCTGGCGCCGTTCATCCGCTGCCAGCCGGCGCTGAGCGTGTGGCCGCCCTGGGCGTAGGCGAGCAGCAGGCTGAGGGCGCGGTTGTCGATCTTGCCGGCGCGGGCCGCGCCGGCGTCCTCGCTGTCGAACCAGCGCAGGTCGGCGCTCAGCTTGCCGGCGCCGAGCTGCCGCTTGCCCACGGCACCGAGGTAGCGCTGGCGATAGACGTTGCGCAGGCCGCCCTGGGCGTATTGCAGCAGCAGGCCGTCGTTGACCTGGTAGTCGAGTTGGTAGGCGTCGAAGCGGTTGCCGGTGGTGTCGCAGGCGTAGCGTTTGTTCTTGCAGTGCAGGCGGATGTCCTGGGCGTCGCTGGAGTCCCGCGCGGTGTAGCGCTCCAGGCGGGTGGCGGAGAACCTGAGCCCGGCGATCTCCTCGCTGGTCAGCTGGGCGCCGTGGAACAGGGTCGGCAGCAGGCGTCCGTCGTTGTATTTCAGCAACGGCATGTCCGGCAGCATCGCCCCGTACCTGAACTGTGTCTGCGAGAAGCGCATCTTGCCGGCTACGCCGGCCTTGGCGTACTGGTCGACCGAGCGACGCGGATCGTGGCCGCTGGAAGGCAGCAGGCCGCTGTTGCTGTCCGCGGGGCTGGAGTCGAGCTTGATCCCGAGCATCGCCAGGGTATCCACGCCGAAGCCCAGCGCGCCCTCGGTATAGCCCGAGCGCAGGTCGAGGATGAAGCCCTGCGCGGCTTCCTCGCGCTTGGAGGCGCCCTGGGGGTTGGCCGAGCTGCCGTCGCGGAAGTCGCGGTTGAAGTAGACGGTGCGCGCTTCCAGGCGCGCGCTGCCGTCCTCGAGGAAGGCGGCAGGGGCCGGGGCGACGAATCCGCCGCACAGGGCGAGGGCGCCCAGGCCGCGAAGGGTGCGGGGCGAACGGGGGGAAAACGGGGAGGACATGCGGTGACTCTCGACAGCGGGGGTAAAAAAGCGCGCGAAGGTGTCACAGATGGCCGGCGGGGTCTTTGCGACCTTGGTCTAGCCGAGAAGGCGCGCACGGATCGTCGGCCAGGCAGGCCTCTAGCGGGTCGGACGCAGCGTGCCGAAAGCGACGAAGAATCCTCCGCAGCCCCCTGTGAAACGCTGCCCCGCCCGTGCCAGCCTGATCGTCACGTTTGCGCCAGGATATCCGGAGGCTAGCGCTTCACGCAGACGAACAGGGCATTCCCGGAGCTGCCGGCCCAGGGCGTGATCCGTTCGTAGTCGTGTTCGAAGACCTGCACCTCGAAATGCGTCTGCAACAGGTGCTGCAGCTCGGCGAAGCCGAGGGCGACCATGGGGTGTTCGTCCTCCCAGGTCTGGGTCGTTCCGTCCGTGGTTTTCTCGATACCGAGGCGCAGCGCCTGGCGCTCGCCCTCGCCGCTGTAGTACCAGCCGGAACCGAAGGTGAAGCGGCTGCCTCGATGCTCCACGGAATGGCGGACGAACGCGCGATTGTCGATCTGCCCCTTGTCCACCGTGTTGAAACAGAACACGCCGCCATCCGCCAGTGCGCCATGCACGCTGGCCAGGCATGCGCGCAAGCGCTCCAGCCCTGCGTTGTAGTGGATCGAATAGAGGAAACAGGTGATCAGGTCCAGCGGCTCGTCCACCTGGAAGCCGGCCATGTCCTGCCGGCTGAAGTGCGCTTCGGGACAGCGCTGTCGGGCGAGGTCGAGCATCGGCTGGTTGATGTCCAGGCCGGCGCTGCGATAGCCGAAATCGAGGAAGTGCCGCACGTGAGGGCCGGTACCGCAGGCCAGGTCCAGGTGCCGCCGGCCCTGGTTGCCGAACAACTGGTGCAGGCGACGCACGCAGTGGCTCTGCGCCTGGTAGTCGATGTCGGCGCACATCAGGTCGTAATAGTGGGACAGGTCGGTGTACAGCGCGGTGGCGGACATGGGCGGCAAGGACCGGCGGCGAAGGGCGCGGCATGGTACCCCAGGCCCGGGCCTTGCCGGCGAAAAAACAGGCACCGGCCGGCGGATCGCGGGCGGACTTCAGTCGAAACGCGGCCAGTCGTCGGCGATCCTGCACCAGCAGGCCATCGATGCGACCTGGACATGCTTCTGTTTCGCCGCCGGGAAGGGCGTGTCCAGGCTGCCGAGGGCGACCGATACCCAGTCGGCGAACTCGCCTTCGCTCTTCGACCAGAACAGCGGCGAGCCGCAGCGCGAGCAGAAGCGCCGGAGCACGGCGGGTGAGGAGCGGAACGCGGCGAGCAGGTCGGCGCTGCGGTCGATGTGCAGGTCCGCGACGGGGACGCTGCCATAGCTGGCGAATGCCGCGCCATGGGCCTTGCGACACTGGCCGCAGTGGCAGTGAGAGAGTGCGCGCGGGGGCGAGGACAGTCGGTAGTGCAGCGCGCCGCACAGGCAACTGCCGTGGAAGGTCTGGCTCATCGGAGGGCGTTCCCGGATTCGCAAAGGCGGCGAGTCAAGCAGCCCGCGCCACGCTTGTCGAGCGCCTCCTCCGGTCGCGGGCTGTCGGTGCGGGCGTCGATGTCTGCTAGGCTCTGCCGTTTCACCCTAGGAGTATTTCCCCATGGCCCGAGCCACTGCCCGCCACATCCTGGTTTCCAGCGAAGCCAAGTGCAACGAACTGAAGACCGCCATCGAAGGCGGTGCCGACTTCGCCGAAGTCGCCCGCGAGCATTCCTCCTGCCCCTCCGGCCGCGACGGCGGCAACCTGGGCTCGTTCGGCCCCGGCCAGATGGTCCGCGAGTTCGACCAGGTGGTCTTCAGCGCGCCGCTGAACGTGGTCCAGGGGCCGGTGAAGACCCAGTTCGGCTACCACCTGCTGGAAGTCACCAGCCGCCAGGACTGAACGTGCGGCGGCGCATAACGCCCCTCTTCCACGCGCCGATCCAGGCGTGGGGCGAATAGCCGCTGCACGGGGTAAACGGCGGATAACGCCGTTGGCGTTATGCGCCCTACCTGTCCCGGACCGATGAAGGAAGCCGCACTTCCACGCGCCAATCCGGGTGTGGGGCGAATAACCGCTGCGCGGGATAAACGGCGGATAATGCCGTTGGCACCTGTTCCGGACCGATGAAAGAAGCTGCACTTTCACGCGCCGATCCAGGCGTAGGGCGAATAACCGCTGCGCGGTTATCCGCCGGTGCGCGATCGATAGCCTGGCTGGCCTCAGGGCGCGAAGTAGCGGGAGATCTGCGAATAGACGCCGCTGAAATCGGAGAAGTAGTCATTGCGCTGTGAGGTGGGCGCGCCGCAGTACGAGGGGCCGCCGTACAGGCCACCGCGCAGCTGGTAGGAGCCGTCGCCGGCGACGGTCAGCAGGCCCGAGCCGGACGAGCCGCCTTCGACCACCGCCGACGGCCAGTCGACGCGGGTCAGGGCGGTATGCCCGTCGTAGGTGACGCCCACTGCCGAGACGTTGCCCTGCGAGTACTTCTTGGCGTCGCCGCGCGGATGGTGGATGTCATGGCCGAGCGAGCCGTTGGCGATCGGCGTGGCGCTCCAGCCCTGGTAGAACACGCCGGCCGGCGGAGTGCGCTTGAGTTCCAGCAGCAGGGTGTCGCGCTTCGCGTCGCGGTGCAGGATATTCGCCCCGCCGGTCAGCACGGTGACGCTCTGGTTGATGGTCGAGGCGTCGCCGTAGCACTGGGTGGTGTTGTAGAACCAGATGGTCTGCAGCGTCGCGGCGGTGGCCTGGTCCTCGATGCAGTGCGCGGCCGACCAGAACAGCTGGCGCTTGGGCGAGTTGCCGTTGTTCAGCAGGGTGCCGGTGCAGATGTAGCTGCCGCCGTCCGCCGAGCTGGTGAAGACCATCTTCGCCACCGCTGCGGTGGCGTTGTCGTAGGCCCGTGTGCCGCTCTGGGTCGCGCAGACCGCATCCACCTCGCAGCTGCCGCTGGCGCCGAAGCCGTCGCGGTAGCCGGCCTTGTACAGGGAGTCGGCGAAATACGATACCTGGGGTACCGACAGGCGCAGGTCGCCCGGTTGCAGGTTGGCCGGCAGCACCAGTTCGACGGTCAGGGTATCGCCCTCGATGACCGGGCTCCAGTAGGGACGGTTGACCGAGAGGTCCTTGCCGCTGGCCTCGAAGATTTCCTTGCCGGCGCCGGCGAAGTGCAGCAGCACGTCGTCGGGCAGCGAGCCGCTGCGGGTTTCCAGGCGAATCGCGGCGCGCAGGCTGGCGGCACCCGCAGCGCTGATCGGGAAGCGCGCGGTGTGGCGCCCGTCCGGAGTGTCGATCCATTCGAGGGTTGTCAGGTCGATTTCCGGAGTCGCCGTTTTCAGGCCCACGCCCACTTGCAGCGGCGTACCCGGTTTCGGCGCCAGCGGCGCGGCGCGGGCCACGCGGCGGGCGGGGGGCGCGGCGAAGTGGATGCCGGCCGCCGAGATCGCCGCGTTGGGGTTGGCGAAGCGGGCGTGACCGGTGCTCGCCGGGGAGGCCTGGAGCACGGCGACGTCGCCAGCCATCTCGCTCGCACCGGGCGCCGCCAAGGCCTGGCTCGCGCCGGCAGCCAACGCCAGAACCAGGCATGCATTCAGGTACGTTCTCTTATGCATGAATCGACTCCTTCAGTTTTTTGGGAGGGCAACTTCCTCAATCGTTCGCGTGGCGAAAGATATGCAGGTGTGACGGAGTCGTTCAAATATTTTTTATATTCGTTTCTGCTAGCTATTAAATATGAAGAAGCGTTTGTGGATAGCAGAATAGATAGCTATTTCCTTCACTTGCCATTGATGTTGGATTGCTCTCTCTACCAACTAAAGTTTGGTCTGGAGTGGCTCTGCAGAGCCTTCGGTTTGCTTCAGAGAGGTGCAGGATGTAGTGCATGAGTGCTTTACTGGTGCAGCTGTCGATGTGATCGGGTTAACGAAATCCTGATTTTCAAGTTATCCGGTTTGACCACTGCCGAATATAAGGCTGGGTGAATCTTCCATTCACCGCTCGGAAACCGTTCCGATGTTGGCTTGGTTGAATTCCAGGATATCCGGCTTATGGTCGTATAAGTCATCTCTATAATCGCGGGGCATATATAGAGCCCTGGCCGCTTACCATTACTCCAGGGTTTTCCAGGATACGCCGCCGCCCTTGTTTCAGAGCGGCGGATGCAACGGCGGCGCATGCCGCGCGATCAGTTCGGCGACCCACTCGATGAACACCCGCAGCTTGCCGCTGACGTGGCGGTTCGGCGGGAACGCCAGGTACAGCGGCATCGGCTCCAGGCTCCAGTCCTCGAACAGCGGCAGCAGCTCGCCGCGGGCGAGGGGCTCGCGCGCCATGTAGTGCGGCAGCCAGAGGATGCCCAGGCCGGCCAGCCCGGCCGCCAGGTAGGCGTTGCCGTCGTCCACCGCCAGCACATGACGGCCCGCCACCCGCAGGCATTCCTCGCCCCTGCGTATGGCGTAGGGCAGGGCCTTGCCGGTGCGCGCCCAGAGGAAGCCGACGATACGCTGGTGGCTGTCCTCCAGTTCGCGCGGGTGGCTCGGCACGCCGGCGCGCTGCAAGTAGGCCGGTGCCGCGTAGACCCCCAGTTGCAGGTCGCCGACCCGCCGCGCCATCAGCGACTGGTCGCGCAGTTCGCCGCCGCGGATGACGCAATCGACGTTCTCGTCGATCAGGTCGACGAGCCGATCGCTCACGCCCAGGTCGATCTGGATCTCCGGATAGCGCGCATGGAACTCGGGCAACGCCGGGATCAGCAGCAGCCGCGCCAGCGGGCTCGGTACGTCGATCCGGAGACGCCCGCGGGGCGCCAGGGCGGCGCTGGAGAGGCTGGTCTCGGCATCGTCCAGTTCCGCCAGCAGACGTACCACCCGCTCGTAGTAGGCGGCGCCGTCGGCGGTCAGGTTGAGCTTGCGCGTGGTGCGGTTGAGCAGGCGTACCCGCAGCCGCGCTTCCAGTTGCTGGACCAACTGGGTGACGCTGGTGCGGCTCATGTGCAGCGTCTCCGCCGCCTTGGTGAAGCTGCCGGTATCCACCACACGGGCAAAGGCCTGCATCGCATCGAAACGGTCCATCGGGACTCCGGGTCGTCGGGGATTGTTTGGATTCTACAAACAGTCATGGCCAGGGTTGCGCGTTTATCCACGGCGCGCACGACCTTACCGTTCTTCCATCGACGATGACGGGGCCGGAGCCCCAGGATGGAGGTATCGCATGACTGTACGCGACGTGGTTTTCCCCGCCGGCCGCCAGGCCCTCTACGAGCGCAACCGCTATTCCCCGGCGGTCCGCAGCGACGGCCTGCTGTTCGTCTCCGGCCAGGTCGGCAGCCGCGACGACGGCTCTCCCGAACCCGAGCTGGAGACCCAGGTCCGCCGCGCCTTCGACAATCTGAATGCGGTGCTCGCCGCGGCCGGTTGCGGGTTCGACGATGTGCTCGACGTCACCGTGTTCATGGTCGACGCCGAGGCCAACTTCGAGCGCATCTGGAAGATCGTCCCGGAGTACTGGGGCGAGGCGCCGTACCCCACGCTGACGGCGGTGGGGGTGAACTGGCTGTATGGCTTCAGCTTCGAGATCAAGGTGGTCGCGAGGTTGCCGGAGGGGCGGTGAGAGCCGATGCGCAGTGCCGGGGCCAGCTCGGCTAGCGCCGGGGCTCTGAGGGACGCCGCAGGCTTACCCAGGCCGGCGCGTGGTCGCTGGCGTGCTCCTCGCCGCGCACCCAGCGATCCACCCCGGCGTCTTCCAGGTGGTCCGCCAGGCTGGCGCTGAGCAGCAGGTGGTCGATGCGCAGCCCGGCGTCGCGTTGCCAGTGCTGGCGGAAGTAGTCCCAGAAGGTATAGAGGCGCCGGTCGGGGAAACGCTGGCGTAGCGCGTCCACCCAGCCCTGCCGCAGGAGGCGCTCGAAGCACTCGCGGGACTCCGGCTGGAGCAGGGCGTCCTTTTTCCAGGAGCGGGTGTCGTAGATATCGAAGTCGCTGGGCACCACGTTGAAGTCGCCGGCCAGCACCACCGGATGGCCGCTCTCCATCAGCTCGGCGGCGTGTCGGATGAGGTGCTCGAACCAGGCCAGCTTGTAGTCGAACTTCGGTCCCGGCTGGGGATTGCCATTGGGCAGGTACAGGCTGGCCACCAGCAGGCCGTCGACGGCCGCTTCGAGGTAGCGGCTGTGGGATCGCTGGCGTTGCCCGGCAGGCCGCGGCGTACCTCCAGCGGCTGGCTGTCGCGGGCGAGGATGGCGACGCCGTTCCACGCCGACTGGCCCTGCCAGATCGCGCCGTATCCGGCCTTCTCCAGCGCCGCGGCGGGGAAGCGCGCGTCGGGCGTTTTCAGTTCCTGCAGGCAGACGATGTCCGGCGCTTCCCGCTCCAGCCAGGCCAGCAGCGCGGCCAGCCGGGTCTGGATGCCGTTGACGTTGAAGGTGGCGATCTTCAGGGTGTCCACCGGTCGCCTCCGCGAATGACGATCAGGCGGCCGCCTGCAGGGCTTCGCCGATGGCTTCGTTGAACGCCTGCAAGTCACCCGGGTTGCGCGAGGTGATCAGGGTCCAGCCGTTCGCCGGGCAGACTTTCACCCGCGTGTCGACCCAGTCCGCGCCGGCGTTGGTCAGGTCGATACGCACGCTGGAATAGGAGGTCAGGGTCTTGCCGCGGGCGACACCGGCGTCGATCAGCAGCCAGGGGCCGTGGCAGATGGCGGCGACCGTCTTGCCTGCGTCGCTGAATTCCCTGACCAGGCGCCGGGCCTCGCTGTCCTGGCGTAGGGTGTCGGCATTCACCGTGCCGCCGGGGACCAGCAGCAAGTCGTAGTCCTCGGCGCGCAGGCCTTGCAGCCTGGCGTCGGAATTGACGATCAGGTCCTTCTCGCTGTCGTGCACCCAGGTCTGCGCTTCGCCGCCCTCGATGGTCGCGTGGGTGACCGTGGCGCCCTGTTGCTTCAGGGTCTTCAGCGGTTCGAGCAGCTCGTCGCGCTCGATGCCGGTGTTGGCGGTGATGACCAGGACGTTCTTGCCTTGCAGCTTCGCGCTCATGGTTTTCTCCTCTGCTGGGGCGCCCGTGGCGGGCGCCGTGGCGTGACATGCAGGAGAGTGGAAAGCTGGAGCGCCGGGGAGTTCGAAAGATTTGCCGGGCGGTGGGCCGGATCCTTGGCCTGTCAGCCTCCGGCGTCAGCGGAACAGCAGCGAATGATGCGCCGCGCCACCGGTGCGCGCGCCGTCGCCCACCGCGATGGCGACGTTGCCGGCCGGCAGCGCCGCGTCGCCGCAGGCGAAGACGCCGGGAACGCTGGTTTCGCGCATGCCGTCGGTCCTGATGAACGGCCCGCTCGGGCCGTCCTCGAACTCGCAGCCGAGCAACGCCGCCAGCGGGCTGGCCATGCGCGTACGCGGCTGGGTGAACAACCCCGCGAGCGTAATCGTGCGGCCACTGGCCAGGGTCACGTCGGCGCGCGCGCCGCCCAGCGCGACCACGGCTTCGCGCTCGATCGTCACGCCGCGCCGGTCCAGCCTGGACATTTGCTCGGCATCCGGTTCGAAGACGCCGTTGAGGAAAAAGGTGGTCGCTCCCCAGTCGGGCAACATCAGGGCGTGGTGGATGGCCAGCGGCGAGGCCGCCAGTACGCCAATCGGCCCGCCGTCCAGTTCGTAGCCGTGGCAATACGGGCAATGGAACACGTGCCGTCCCCAGCGCTCGGCAAGACCGGGGATCTCCGGCAGCTCGTCGGCGACCCCGCTGGCGAGGATCAGCCGGCGCGCGGTGAAACGTTCTCCGTTGGCGGCCTTCACCACGAAACCGTCCGCCTCCTTCTTCGCCGCGACGGCGGCTTCGGACAGCCACTCGACGCTGGGATAGGCCAGCAACTGCGCGCGGGCGTCATCGGCGATGGCCGCCGGATCGCGGCCGTCCTGGCCGAGAAAGCCGTGGGAGGCCCGGGCGAAGCGGTTGCGTCGCAGTCCCGTATCCATCACCAGCACCCTGCGCCGCGCCCGCGCCAGTTGCATGCCCGCGGAGATGCCGGCGTAGCTGCCACCCACGATGATCACGTCGAAAGTCATGGCGTATCTCCCATTCGGATAGTCACGAAACAACGTAAGTTTCATGAGATGCGCTTGTCAACGCTCTCGTAACTTTTTCTGTAGCGAGACATACTCATGGTCTTTCCGTCACGAGCCCGCCGTTCATGAGAAACGACACCCGCCTCTCGCGCATGCTCCATGTGCTGATCCATATGGCCCGCCACGAAGGGCCGGCGACGTCCGAAGCCATCGGGCAGATGCTCGGCACCAACCCGGTGGTGGTGCGACGGACCATGGCGCTGCTGAAGAACGAAGGCTACGTGAGTTCGGAGAAGGGCCATCGCGGCGGTTGGCGGCTGGCCAAGCCGTTGGCGGACATCACCTTGCTGGATATCCACCAGGCGCTGGGAGCGTCCTCGATCTTCGCCATCGGCCTGTCTACCGATCATCCGGAATGCCTGGTCGAGCAGGCGGTCAACGAAGCGCTCGGCGAGGCGTTCGAGGCGGCGCAGGCGTTGCTCCTGGAGCGCCTGGGGAGCGTCACGCTGGAGCAGTTGGCGAGCGAGTTCGAGCGCCGCTATCGGCCCTGCTGAGGCGCCTCGAAGGGCCGTTCGGACACCGCCGCCGCGCCTGCGGAGGCACGCCGGCGGTCCGGGATCAGAGCGAGTACTTCACCGTGAACATCAGGTTGCGCGGCTCGCCGTAGTTGAGGTTGCCGAAGTCGATGCCGCTGTAATAGTACTTGTCGAACAGGTTGTTGAAGTTCAGCCGCGTGTCGATCCGTTCGTTGACCTTGTAGCCGAGCATGGCGTTGACCACGGTGTAGCCGCCCTGCTGGAAACCGGTGCTGCTGTCCTCGGTCTTGCTCTGGGTGGCCAGGTCGCCGCCGACGCGCCATTTGTGCAGTTCGCCGGGTAGCGTATAGCTGGTGGCGAGCTTGAACAGGTGGCGTGGCTTGGCCGCGTCGAATGGCTTGCCCTCGTTGGCCTTGTTGCTGTCGTGCTTGTACTTGGCGTCGACGTAGGTATAGCCGGCCATCATCTGCCAGTCGTCGCTCAGCGCACCGCTCAGCTCCAGGTCGACGCCCTGGCTGCGGACCTTGCCCGAAGCGCGCGAGCAATAGCGCGAGGTGGGGCTGAAGGGGCATGGCGAGGGGCCGCCGACGTCCTCGGTGGCGCGGTTTTCCTGGTCGATCTGGAACAGCGCGATCTGCGAATTGAGCGCGCCGCCGAAGTGTTCGCCCTTCAGGCCGATCTCGTAGTTCTTGCCGGTGATCGGGTCGAGCAGGCCGCCGCCGGCGTCGAAGTTGCTCTGCGGCTTGAAGATGTCGGTATAGCTGGCGTAGACCGAGTAGGTCTGGTTCAGGTCGTAGATCACCCCGGCATAGCGGGTGACGTTGCGGGTGACCTTGTAGCTGTCGGTATCGGCGTCGGCCTTGTACCAGTCCAGGCGCCCGCCGAGGATCACTTTCAGCGGGTCGGCGAGGTTCAACCGGGTGGTGAGGTAGGCGCCTTTCTGTTCCTGGTCGAGCTTCATGCCCCACAGGCTGGTGTTCAGCCTCGGCTTGAGAGTCGAGCTCGGGTCCCACTGGGTCGGGTCCATCGGCCCGGTGGGGGTGCCGTCCTTGTTGAACAGGCTGCCCCAGCCGCCGTGGCCGTCGAAGCGTTCCTGGCGATAGCTGGCGCCGACCACCAGCTCGTGCTCGCGGCCGAGCAACTGGAAGGGACCGTTGGCATAGGCGTCATAGCTGTCGTGGTCGTCGGTGTAGCTGTAGTCGCCGGGGTTCTGGGTCATGCTGGCGCAGCCGGTGGTCGAGTAGTAGCAGTCGTTGTACAGCCCGAGCATGTTGATTCGCGCCCACAGCTTGTCGGCGGCCAGCTTCATCTGCCAACCGTTGGCGAAGCGGTGGGTCAGGTCGCTGAACAGGTGGGTGGTGTCGGTATCCCAGTAGGACCAGTCGGCGCCGTAATAGGACGAGCGCTTGAGGTCCAGGTGGCGGCCGCCCAGCGGGCTGGGCAGGCCTACCCAGTTGTCGTTGCGGTTGTCGTTCTGGTTCGAGGCGCCGATGGCGAAGGTGGTGTCCGGGCTCAGGTCGGCTTCGGCGATCCCGTAGAACACGCCGCGTTCGCTGCTGACGTAGTCCTGGAAGCTGTTGCCTTTCTGGTAGGCGACCACCGCGCGGCCGCGCAGGGTTCCTTCGCTGTTCAGCGGGCCGGAAACGTCGGCCTCGCTGCGATAGCGGTCCCAGGTGCCGACGCTGCCTTGCAGGGAGGCGCGGAACTCCTGGGTCGGACGCTTGCGCACCATGTTGATCGCCGCCGCCGGGTTGCCTGCGCCCTGCATCAGTCCGGTGGCGCCGCGCACCACTTCGACGCGGTCGAACATGGCCAGGTCGGCGGCGGAAATGACGTCCTGGGTATAGGTGGAAATGCTCGTCGGCAGGCCGTCGTACATGATGTTGTCGACGTCGAAGCCGCGCGCCGCGTACTTCACCCGGGCCGGCCCGTACTGTTGCACGGTGAGGCCGGTGACGCCCTTCACCGCGTCGTTGAGGTCGCGCATGCCCTGGTCGTCCATGCGCTGGCGGGTGACCACGCTGACCGACTGAGGGGTCTCGCGGATCGACATCGCCAGCTTGGTCGAGGTGCGCATCGCCCGCGTGGTGTAGGAGCCGCTGTCTTCGGTGATGGCGGCGGTGGCCGGGTCCTGGGTGGCGACCACGCTGAGCGCGCCGAGGTCGACGCTGTCGCCGGGGGCGATGCCGGCACCTGTCGCCGCGGCCTCGACCCAGGCGTCGCCGCCCCGTACCTCCCCGCTCAGTCCGGAACCTGCGAGCAGACGCTGCAGTGCCTCGCTTGGCTCCAGCGTGCCGCGTAGGGCCGGTGCGCGCCGGTCGGCCACGGCCGCGCGGTCGAAACGGATGCGCAGGCCGCTGGCGCCCTGCAATTGCTCGAGGGATGCGGCCAGGGGCTGGGCGGGAAGGTCAAGGGCGATGGGAGCGGCCTGGGCGGCCAGGGAAAGCGAGGAGAGACCGAGCAATAACGCACTGGAAACGACGTGTTTCATCTGCAGTGTCCTGGATGGCGGCGCAGGCAGGCCGTTGGCGCGACCGGCTGCGTTTCTTGTTTATGTGGGAAACCGGCGTAGGAATTCGCGGCGGGGCAAGTGTATGTAAATGTAAAAATGGAGTAAATGATATAGATTATCGTTATCAGTAGTATTCGCAGGAATCCGATGAACTGCGTCCTGCCAGCGGCTGACGGGGATTTCCGCTGGATACCTCCCGTGAAGGCCGTCTGGATTCGTGACTCCAGCGCAAATGAATTTGCTCGATTCGGGTCTTAATCGAAGAGATGTAAGCCGCCACACTGCGCTTCATTCGAGCCATCCCGTCCACGGAGCGCAGCCATGTCGTCCACCATCCACCCCCTCCCGTCCTTCGGTCTCGGCACCTTCCGCCTTACCGGCCAGGTCGTCGTCGACTCGGTGCGCAGCGCCCTCGAACTGGGCTATCGCGCCATCGATACCGCGCAGATCTACGGCAACGAGGCGGATATCGGCCGCGCGATCGCCGAGAGCGGCGTACCGCGTTCCGAGCTGTTCCTCACCACCAAGGTCTGGGTCGACAACTACGCCCGCGAAAAGCTGCTCGCCAGCCTGCGCGAGAGTCTGGAGAAACTGCGCACCGACCGGTTGGACCTGGTCCTGATCCATTGGCCGGCACCCGGCAACGGCGTCGAGCTGGCGGAGTACATGGCGGCGCTGGCGGAAGCCAAGTCCCTGGGCCTGACCCGGCGGATCGGCGTCTCCAACTTCAACATCGAACTGACCCGCCAGGCCATCGCCGCGGTCGGTGCGGGCGAGATATCCACCAACCAGATCGAACTCAGCCCTTACTTGCAGAACCGCGCGCTGACCGCCTACCTCGAGGAGCAGGGCATCGCGGTCACCTCGTACATGACCCTGGCCTACGGCAAGGTGCTGAAGGACCCGACGCTGGCCGGGATAGCCGCCAGGCACCGGGCCACGGTCGCCCAGGTGGCGCTGGCCTGGGCGATGCAACTGGGCTACGCGGTGATTCCGTCCTCGACCTGCCGCGAGAACCTCGCCAGCAACCTGCTGGCGCGCGACCTGCGCCTGGACGCCGAGGACATGGCGCGCATCGCCGGCCTCGAGCGTAACGGCCGCGAGGTCAGTCCGCAGGGCCTGGCGCCGGCCTGGGACTGAGAACCGCGTCGAGGGTCCGCCGCGCCGAGGCTCCGGTCGCGCGGCCGGTTCAGAGCTCGATGCGGTATTCGATCACCCCCGGCTTGTCCGCCACCCAGTCGTACAGGCGCTGCGCCCTGTGGTTGCTTTCCTGGGTATGCCAGTAGAGCCGCGCGCAGCGACGTTCCTCGGCCTGCCGGCGGACGTACTCGATCAACTGCTTGCCGATCTGCTGGCCGCGCACGTCGGGCGAGACATAGAGGTCTTCCAGGTAGCAGACGTCCTGTGCCGCCCAGGTCGAGCGGTGGTAGAGGAAGTTGACGATGCCATGCAGGCGGCTACCGTCGGTGGCCACGGCGCAGTGCATCGGTTCGCCCTCGTCGAAGAAGCGCCGCCAGGTGGCCTCGGTGGCCTGTGCCGAGAGTTCGACTTCATAGAACGCCTGGTAGGCCTTCCAGTATTCGAGCCACTGCTCGAAGTCCTCGTGTGCCACGGGGCGTACCGATACCAGTGTGTGCAGGGATTGCATCCAGTGCTTCCTTCTTTGGCTTGATGGGGCGATCCGGCGGAGGCCGGGACCGAGGGTCTTGACCCGGCTGTTTTTATAGCCGCCTAATGGCTTGCCATACCCCACCAATTAGATAATCGAGGGCAGACCATTTGTTCAGGCAGTCACTGCTCGAGTCGGTCAAGGCGCGCCTCCTCCATCCACAGCTCCAGGCCCTGCCGCTGCATGCGCGAATCCAGCGCGCGATCCGCCAACTGATCCTCGACGGTGCGCTGGCGCCGGGCAATCCGTTGCCGGCCTCGCGGGCGCTGGCGCAGTCGTTGGGGGTATCCCGCGACACCGTCGAAGCGGCCTATTCGCACCTGCATGCCGAGGGCTTCATCGAGCGTCGGGTCGGCAGCGGCAGCGTGGTCGCCGCGGCTACCCGGCTGTCCCCCGGCCGGCGCGGCGCGGGCGCTCCACGACGGGGCGGCGGCGCGCCGCGACTGAGCCGGCGTGGCGAGGCGATGCAGGCTGGCGGCGGGGTTCGCGAGCAGCTCGTCCCGCGCCCCTTCGCTCCCGGCGTGCCGGAGACCCGCACCTTTCCCCTGGCGACCTGGGAGCGCCTGCAGCGCCAGGTCCTCAAGGAATACGGCGCGCGCGCCCTGACCCATGGCGACCCGCAGGGTGCCGAACCGCTGCGCCAGGCGATCGCCGACTACGTCAACCTGGAGCGTGGCGCACGGGCCACGGCCGACCGGGTACTGGTGCTGACCAGTTCGCAACAGGCGCTGGGTCTTTGCGCCAGCGTGCTGCTCGACGCCGGCGAGCGGATATTCGTCGAGGACCCGGCCTACTACGGCGCGCGCAAGGCCTTCGAGGCCGCAGGCCTGGAGTGCCTGCCGGTCCCGGTCGACGAACAGGGCCTGCGGCCCGAGCCGATCCTCGCCCAGCCGCAGGCAGCGCGGGCGCTGTGCCTGACCCCGTCGCACCATTACCCGACCGGCGTGACCCTGTCGCTGGAGCGCCGCCTGGCGCTGATCGAATGGGCGCAGCGGCAGCAGGCATGGATCATCGAGGACGACTACGACAGCGAGTTCCACTACGCCGGCCGGCCCACCGCCTGCGTGCAAGGCCTGGACGCCCACGAGCGGACGCTCTACATCGGCACGTTCACCAAGTCGCTGTTTCCCGGCCTGCGCATCGGCTACATGGTTCTGCCGCCGGCGCTGGTGGCGCCGATGACCGTCGCCCGCTCCCTGCAGGACGGGCACAACGCCTCGCTGGCGCAACTGACCCTGGCGCGCTTCATCGCCGGCGGCCATTTCGGCGCCTATGTGCGCGGCATGCGCAATCTCTACGGCGAGCGCCTGGGATTCCTCGCGGAGCGGGTGGGCAAGCGTCTGGGCGGCCTGGTCGAGCCGCGCGTGCCGGCCGGCGGGCTACAGATGCCCGGGCTGCTTTGCGCGGGAATCGACGAAACGCGCGCCATCGCGGCGGCATACCGCGCCGGTGTCGAGCTGGTCGGGCTCAGCGCCCTGCATCTCGCCGCGCCACCGCGAGCGGGTTTCCTGATGGGCTTCGCCGCCTACACCACGGACGAGCTGGAGGCGGCGGTCGGGGTCCTCGCGAAGACCCTGCGCGGTTTGCGTGCGAATCCCTAGGCCGCCGGCAAGCGCTCAGTCGCGCAGGGCGTAGACGTAGGCATCGACCTGGGCGCCGTCGGCCAGCGTTACCCGGGTCGCCACGCGCCGGTATTCGGTGCCTTCGAATTCATCCAGCGCGGGCCAGTGCTCGGCGAGGCGGTCGGAGACGAACACATGGCCGTGGATTTCCTCGCCGTCGGCGTCGATCGCCAGGCCCGGAAAGCCCATCCCGGCACCCCAGCCCTTTTCCAGCAGGCGACCGCGGAGGCTGGCCGCCTGCCATTGCCCGCCGATCTTCTGCATCAGGTGTTCGTTGGGACGGCCGGGGCCGAGGCTGCCGTAGACGAAGAGTCGCTGCATCGATAACTCCCTTGAACGGAACAGCGTGGGCGCAAGACGCGAAGCCTTCCGCCCGCGCCTTTCACTTGCTTGCCAGCGGTGGAGTACGCGGCGGCACGATACGCCGCGAGCCGGTCGACTCGAAGGCCGCGGCGAAGCGCAGCAGCGCCGAGTCGTCGTAGGCGCGGCCGGCGAAGGTCAGGCCCACCGGCATGCCGATGTCGGCCATCACCCCCATCGGTACGGTGACCGTCGGCACGCCGAGGTGGCGGATGGCGAGGTTGCCGTTGGCGACCCAGACACCGTTGCTCCAGGCGATGTCGGCCGAGGCCGGGTTGACGTCGGCGTCCGCCGGGCCGACGTCGGCGACGGTGGGGAAGAGCACGGCGTCCAGGCGCAGGCGTCGCATCCACTCCTCGAGGTCGATCCGCCGGGTTTCCTCGAGGCCGCGCAGGCCATCGGGGAGGGTCGCGATCCGGTCCCAGGGCTTGATGCCGCGCTCGGCCATCCGCACGTATTCGTCCATGCCGGCGGCCAGGTCGCCCTCGCGGTTGGGCAGGGTGCCGGGGTCGTGGGGGAAGATCTGCGGGCCGTCGACATCCGCCAGGCGGTTCAGCTTCGGATCGCCATTGGCGCGCAGGAAGTCGTCGAAGCCCCAGGCCGAGAGTTCCCACAGCTCGTCGTGGAGGAATTCCTTCGACACCAGGCCGCGGTTGAACACGGTGGGCGCGCCGGGTCGGTCGCCTTCGCAGTTCGACACCAGCGGGAAGTCCACCTCGATCACTTCGGCGCCGGCGGCTTCCAGGGCCTTGCGCGCCTGTTCCCAGAGGGCGATGACCGAGGGCCGGGTATGGATGCGCTGGCCGGTCGGGCCGCCGATCCCGGGGGACTCGCTGGTGCCCGCATCGGGGTCGGCGTTGATGAACATGCGCGGCACGCCGAAGCGCTTGCCGGCCAGGGCCTCGGCGCCTGCGGCCAGGGCCGGGTAGCTCGCCGGGCGTACCTCGGAGGCCTTGGGGATCGGCACCCAGGGCTGCATGCGCCAGAGGTCGCCGCGAGTATCGGGATCGTCGGCGACCACTACGTCGAGGATTTCCAGCAGGTCGGCCATGCTCCGCGCATAGGGCACCACCACGTCCATGGTCGGCGTCAGCGGCCAGTTGCCGCGCACCGAGATCACCCCGCGCGAAGGGGTGTAGGCGCACAGGCCGTTGTTCGACGCCGGGCCGCGCCCGCTCGACCAGGTTTCCTCGGCCAGGCCGAAGGCGGCGAAGCTGGCCGCGGTGGCGGTGCCGGCGCCATTGGAGGACCCCGAGGCGAAGGGCGCGGTGAGGTAGGCGGCATTGTACGGGCTCTCCGCGCGGCCGTAGACGCCGCGCTGCATGCCGCCGTTGGCCATGGGCGGCATGTTGGTCTTGCCCAGGCAGATCGCCCCGGCGGCGCGCAGGCGCTCGACGGTGAAGGCATCGCGCTGGGCCACCAGGTCCTTGAACGCCGGGCTGCCGGAAGCCGCGGTGAGGCCCTTGACCAGGTAGCTGTCCTTGGCGGTGTAGGGAATGCCGTCCAGCGGACCGAGGGGCTCGCCACGCGCCCGGCGGGCGTCGGAGGCCTGCGCTTCGGCCAGCGCATCGGGATTGCGCACCACCACCGCGTTCAGCGCGGTGGGCGTGCCGGGTGCATCGTAGGCGTCGATCCGCGCCAGGTAGGCCTGGACCAGTTCGACCGCCGTGGTACGACCGGACTCGAGCGCGTCACGCAGCTCGGCGATGGAAACCTCGGTGACCTCGATCATGCTGTCACCGCCTGGCGAATGGAGACGGGGAGACCGTTAGCGACGCTCATCATCGTTCCTCTTGTTCTCTGCTTGCTGCGACGGGGGCCGCGAGGCGGCCGGGTCGATACAGGGGATGCAGTGTACATCCTGGCCGGCGCTCGCGGCTTCCCTGGCGGGGCGCGGCAACGGCCTCGCAGGTCCTGGCCAGTGTCTGGGGTTGCCGCCGAAGCGCGGCGTCGGAGAAAGTCCGCGGGCTGTCGCCGGCCGCCGGCGAGGCGTAAGGTGCGGCGTCGGGGGGACCATTTCACACAGGGGAATCGTCATGACGAATCATCGTACCGCGCTGGTCACCGGCGCCACCCGTGGCATCGGCCTGGCCCTGGCCAGGCGCTTGGCGGCCTCCGGCTGGAGTGTAGTGGGCATCGCCCGCCATGCGAGCGACGACTTTCCTGGACGTCTGCTGTGCTGCGACCTGGCCGATCCTGCGCAAACCGCCGAGACGCTGCGCGGATTGCTCTCGGAAAGCGCCGTGGATGCCTTGGTCAACAACGCCGGGATCGCCTTGCCGCAAAGCCTGGAGAACCTCGACCTGGCCGCTCTGCAACAGGTCTTCGACCTCAACGTGCGGGTCGCCGTGCAGCTTGCCCAGGCCTGCCTGCCGGGGCTCAAGCGTTCGCCGGCGGGCCGCATCGTCAACCTGTGCAGCCGGGCGATCCACGGCGCCCGCGAACGCACCGCCTACGCCGCGGCGAAGAGCGCGCTGGTCGGGGTGACTCGCACCTGGGCGCTGGAGCTGGCGCCGCTGGGCATCACGGTCAACGCGGTGGCGCCCGGGCCGATCGAGACCGAGCTGTTCCGCCAGACCCGCCCGGTCGGCGGCGAGGAGGAACGGCGGATTCTCTCGACCATCCCCATGCAGCGGCTCGGGCGGCCGGACGAAGTGGCCGCGCTGATCGAGTTCCTGCTCAGCGAGGGCGCTTCGTTCGTCACCGGCCAGGTGATCGGTGTCGACGGCGGCGGCAGCCTGGGCGGTCGTTGAGGCCGGGGCTCAGATCCGGCGGCTGCGCAGCAGTAGCCAGAGCAGGTAGAAACCGCCGAGCAGGCCGGTCATCAGGCCGATCGGCAGGTTGGCGACGTATGCCAGGCGCTGGCCGAGCAGGTCGGCGGCCAGCAGCAGGACCGCGCCCATCAATGCGCCGGACAGCAACGGCACCCCGGCCGAGCGGGTCAGGCGCCGGGCCAGTTGCGGGCCGGCCAGGGCGATGAAGGCGATGGGGCCGGCCGCGGCGGTGGCGATGGCGGTCATGCCGACGGCGACCAGGACCATCTGCAAGCGCACGCGCTCCACCGCCACGCCGAGCTGGGCGGCGCTGGCATCGCCCAGCTCCAGCACTTCCAGGCGACGACCGTGGTACAGCGCCAGCGGCACGCTGGCGAGCAGGCCCAGCGCTGCCGGGACGACGTGCGACCAGGTCCGGGTGTTCAGCGAGCCGGCCAGCCAGAGCTGGGCATACATCGCCTGGTCGAGGTTGCCGGTGACCAGCAGCAGGCTGTTCAGGCCCGACAGGCTGGCGCCGACACCGATGCCCACCAGCACCAGGCGGTAGCCGCCGGCGGTGGCGCCCCGGCGCGCCAGCAGCACCACCGCCAGCGCCGTGCAGAGGCCGGCGGCCAGCGCCGCCAGCGAGGTGGCCAGCGGGCCGGCATCGAACAGGATGATCTGCACGATGGCGCCGCTGGCGGCGCCGGTGGTGAAACCGATGACGTCGGGCGAGCCCAGCGGATTGCGCGAGATCGACTGGAAGATCGCCCCGGCCATGCCCAGCGCGGCGCCGACCAGGCAGGCGGTGAGCACCCGTGGCAGGCGTACGCGCTGGACGATGCGCTGGGCGGTGGGGTCCTGGCCCTGGCCGAGCAGGCTGGCGAACACCTCTGCCGGGCCCAGCGCCAGGCTGCCGGTCCCCAGCAGCGCCGCCGCCAGCGCCAGTCCGACCCCCGCGAGGACCAGGCAGGCCAGCGCCGCCCGTGGCCGCCAACGCAGCGACAGGGAGCCCAGGCGCAGGGCGTGGAGACCGTTCACAGGCGGCTCAGGCGGAAGCGCCTGACCAGGACGATGAAGGCCGGTCCGCCGAGCAGCAAAGCGACGATTCCGGCGGCGATCTCCGCCGGCGCCGCCAGCAGCCGCCCGAGGATGTCGGCGCCGAGCAGCAGGCCGGCGGCGATCAGCGCCGAGAAAGGCAGGATCCAGCGCTGGTCCGGTCCGGCCAGCAGTCGCGCGAGGTGCGGGGCGACCAGGCCGACGAAGGCGATCGGCCCGGCCAGGGCGGTCGCCGCGCCGGCCAGCAGCATCACCGCCAGGCAGGCGAGCAGCCAGGTCAGGCGCAGGTCGACGCCGAGCGCCCGGCCGATCTCCTGGCCCAGGGCCAGGGCATTGAGCCTGGCGGCGAGGGCGAAGGCGGCGGCCAGCCCGGCGCCGATGGCCAGGCCCGGCCATCCGAGCAGGGCGAAGCCGCTGCCGGAAAGCGAGCCGGCGGCCCAGTGGCGGAAGCGGTCGAAGACTTCCGGCGGGGCGTTCAGCACGATGATACCGGTCAGCGAGGCGAGCATCACTGACAAGCCGGCACCCGCCAGCACCAGGCGCACCGGGTTGGTGCCGGTCTCGCGGGCCTGGCCGAGAAGGAATACGGCGATGCCGGCCAGGCCGGCGCCGAGGAAGGCGCAACCGAGGTACTGGCCCATGCTCGCCAGGTCGAACAGCGCGACCCCGACGATCACCGCCAGCGCCGCGCCGGCGTTGATCCCCAGCAGGCCGGGTTCGGCCAGCGGATTGCGCGTCAGCGCCTGCATCAGCGCGCCGGCCACTCCCAGCGCCGCGCCGGCCAGCAGCGCCACCAGGGTGCGTGGCAGGCGCAGTTCGCGTACCACCAGGTGGCGATCATCGTGCGGATCGACGGCTTGCAGGGCGTCCAGGGTGACCGCCAGGGGCACCGGCCGCGAGCCCAGCGCCAGGCTGGCCAGGGCCGCCAGCGCGAGCAGCAGCGCGCCGGCGAGCAGGCCCCAGGCGCGCAGGCGCCGGCGGCGCATCGGGGACGCCTGCATGAGCGGACTTCCGGCGAACGGGCGCATGGCTCAGCGGAAATGGCGGGCGACGTTGTCGATCATCTGCCGTCCCGAGTAGTAGTCGATGCGGAAGGAACTGGGGCCCAGGGCGTACACGCGCTTTTCGCGGACCGCCGACAGGTTGGCCAGCACCGGGTCGGCGAGGAACGCCTGCACGTCGTCGTCGCTGGCGCCGAGCAGGAACACGCTGTCGCCGGCGATGGCGGCGGGCAGGTTTTCCCGCGAGATGAACTGGAAGTCCGAGGCGCGCGTCACCTTGCCTGCCAGCGCCTCCGGCAGTTCCGCCACCTGGAAGCCGAGGGCCTCGAGCAGGCGTGCCTGGGGGCTGGCCTGGCGGCCGATGGAATAGCTGCCGGCGATGTTGTAGCCGACCACGCTGACCGGGCCCTGCGGCGGCGCGATGGCCGCGGCGACTTCGGCGGTGTAGGCGTCGAAGCGCTGGATGGCGGCCTGCGCCTGGCGTTCCAGGCCGGTGTGCCGGCCCAGCTCGGTAGCCAGTTCCTGCCAGCTGTGTTTCGAGTAGTCGACCACCAGCGTCGGTACGCCCTGCGCCTCCAGCTCCGCACGGTATGGCGCGGCGCTGTCGGCGCCGGTGGCGGAGGCGACCAGCAGGTCCGGATCCTGGGCGATCACCGCTTCGATGTCGAAGCGCAGGTTGCGGTAGAGCACCTCGACGCCACGTTGGTCGGCGACCTTCGCCCATTGCGAGAAGAAGCCCTTGGCGTCGGTCAGGCGACTTGGCGTGGTGGCGGCGCTGGCCACCAGCGGTGCGTCCATCGCCAGCAGGATGCCGGTGACGCTCGGGGTGGTGGAGACGATCCGCGCCGGCTTCGGCTCCCCGGCCGCGGCGAGGGTGGCGAACAGGCTCAGGGCGAGGGCGAGTAACGGCAGGGCGGAGCGGCGGCGGGTCGGCATGAAGGCTGTTTTCGCTGTAGGGGAAGCCGGGCGGACGGATTCATATGATAATGCTTCTCATGCAGTCTATTCCATAATGTAGAATCGATTCCACATATTCGAGCCATTCTTATCCAGGAACCTCCCATGACCCATCGCCTGCACGCGGACGCCGTGACCTTGCGCCGCGACGCGCGAACCGTTTCGCGGAATCTCTCGCTGGCCATCCCCGAGGGTTCGTTCAGTGTGATCGTCGGGCCCAACGCCTGCGGCAAGTCGACCCTGCTGGCGGCATTGTCGCGCCTGTTGGCGCCGGCCGAGGGCCGGGTGGTGCTGGACGGCAGGGATATCCACAGCCTGCCGGGACGGGAAGTGGCGCGGCGTCTCGGCCTGCTGCCGCAGAGCGCGCTGGCGCCGGATGGCATCACGGTGGCCGAGCTGGTGGCGCGCGGGCGCTATCCGCACCAGTCGTTCCTGCGCCAGTGGTCGCCGGCGGATGAGCGCGCGGTAGCGGCGGCGTTACGCGCCACGCGGGTCGACGGCCTGGCCGAGCGACCGCTCGATGCGCTCTCCGGCGGCCAGCGGCAACGCGTGTGGGTCGCCATGGTGCTGGCGCAGGAAACCCCGTTGCTGCTGCTCGACGAGCCAACCACCTACCTGGATATCGTCCACCAGATCGAATTGCTCGAACTGCTCGCCGAGCTGAATCGCCAGGGGCGCACCATCGTCGCCGTGCTGCACGACCTCAACCAGGCCTGCCGCTATGCCTCGCACCTGATCGCCATGCGTGACGGCGCGATCCTCGCCGAGGGCGCGCCGGCGCATATCTTCACCGAGCGTCTGGTGGAGGAGGTGTTCGGCTTGCGCTCGTTGATCATCGCCGACCCGGTCAGCGGCACGCCGCTGCTGGTGCCGCGCGGGATCGCCGCCGACGCGCGGGGCTGAGGTGGCTCAGCGCGGCGGCGGCCGCATGCCGGGGTGGAGTACCAGGCCACCGGTGGACTGGTTGACCTGCAGCGCCTCGTGGAACAGCGCGTCGCGGTCTTCCGCCGACTGCAACTGGCCGAGATCGGTCACCGTGGTCATGGCGCAGACGATCTCCTGCTGGGCGTCGAACACCGGCGCCGCCTGGCCGGTGACATTCGACAGCAGGTGGCTGGTCAGTTCGGCCCAGCAGCGCTCACGCACCTCGTCGAGCAGCGCGCGGCTCGGCGGGCTGCCGCGGAAGTGCGCCGGTTGCTGCTTGCGCGCGGCGTCGACCACGGCCTTCGGCAGGAAGGCCTGGAACACCAGGCCGCAAGCGGTATTGTCGATGGGCAGGATATCGCCCAGGGCCAGCGGGTTGATCGAGAAATAGGCGCTGCGGTACCAGCGCACCAGGGTCGGGCCGCGCTCGGTCCAGATCGCCACCCCGCCGCTGGCGGCATGCCGTTGGGCCAGGGCCTTCATGTGGCGGGCGGCGATATCCACCGCGTCGATCCGCTTCAGCGCGCCTATGCCGATGCTCAGCGCCGCCGGCCCGAGGTCGTAGAGACCGCTGAGCGGGTCCTGGCGGGCCAGGCCTTCCTTCACCAGGCTCTGCAGGTAGCGGTGCGCGGTGGAGCCGCCGGTGCCGGTGCGCCGGGCCACTTCGCCGAGGGCCAGCTCGCCTTCGGCGTTGGCCAGGGTCTTCAGGAAGCGCGCGGCGATGGACACCGACTGGATGGTGCCGGAGCGCTTTTCGCCCGGGGCGTCCGGCATCTCGTGCGCCGGGGGCTGCGAAGTATTCAACGGCTCGGTCTCCTCACCACGGTTGATCCATAGGCTTCGGTCCGCGCTGCGGTGGCGCGGGCGGCGCCCATGATACCGATTCCCCGGGGCGGTGGGGCGCCGCGGAAGGGACGGGCGTAGGAGATTTCATATTTCGCAATGAGGAATCTATTCCCCATTGAGGAATATTCTGGTGGCGTGATAGCCTGAATGGAAAAGAGAGTCATTCCCATTTGGAGAAGATCCTTGAACGCCCGCACGCACCGCAAGCTCAACCGGGGAATCGGCGTCGTCACGCTGTCCACCCTGCTCGCCTCGCCATCGGCACTGGCCCGGGAAAACCCGCCCGCCGAGGACGAACCCGCCGCCCTCGAGGCGCTGGTCGTGACCGGCGAGAAACGTGAACGCTCGCTGAAGGACACGGCGTCCTCGGTATCGCTCACCAGCGCCCGCGACATCGACCGCAAGCAGACCGGCAACGCCTCGGTCGCCGAGGTGATCAATGGCAGTCCCAACGTGGTCTACACCGACTCGGTGGGCGCGCCGATCATCCGCGGCCAGGACACCCAGGGCCCGAACAACGGGCAGAACGTGTTCTGGGGCGGCACAGTGCCGCGGGCGACGATCAACCTCGATGGCCACTACCTGAACTACAACGAGATGTTCTTCGGCGCGACCTCGGTCTGGGACGTCGACAGCATCGAGGTGTTCCGCGGCCCGCAGACCACCTCCCAGGGCGCCAACGCCATCGCCGGGGCGATCATCGTCAACACCAAGGACCCGACCTTCAGCCCCGAGGCTGCCTACCAGGCGGAGATCGGCAGCTACCATTCGCGGCGCAGCTCGATCGCAGTGTCCGGCCCGCTGGCGCAGGACTTCGCCGGGCGCCTGGCGGTGGACTACGCGGGTCGCGACACCTTCATCGACTACGACAACCCGAAGTTCCAGGACAGCGGCACCGACCAGGACTTCCGCGCCCTCAACGCGCGCGCCAAGCTGCTCTGGCTGCCCAGCGGAATTCCGGGCCTGGAGAGCAAGTTCACCTTCTCCCACAACGACAGCAACCGCCCGACCCAGGAAGCGGCGACCCGCCCGTTCGACAAGCTCGACCATCGCTCGACCACCATGCCCAGCTGGGAGCAGGACACCAACACCAGCATCCTTGACGTCGCCTATGACCTCGACAACGGCATCCGCCTGTTCAACCAGGCGCAGTACTCGCTGTCCTCGGTGCACCGCACCACCGGCGCGGGCGGCGAGGGCGACGCCGATATCCGCCAGAAGAACGCCTCCAACGAATCGCGGATCAGCTTCGGCGAGCAGGAGGACCGGATCAGCGGCATGGGCGGGGTCTACTACGCCCGCACCCGCACCGACGAGACACTGCACCTGCGCGGGCTGTCGGCCTTCGACGACACGAAGAAGAACCTCGGTGTGTTCGGCGAGCTGAACTACCGCCTGAGCGACCGCTGGACCCTGACCACCGGCCTGCGCTACCAGGAGGATCGCATCGAGCGCAGCGGCAACTCGGTGCTGGCGCCGCGTCCGCTGGACTACCAGAAGACCTTCTCGGCCTTCCTGCCGAAAGTCTCCCTGGCCTTCGCCGCGACCCCGGACTGGACCGTCGGCGGCCTGGTCAGCCGCGGCTACAACCCCGGCGGCGTGTCGCTCAACCTGACCACCCGCAACTGGGCCTACTTCAAGGAAGAAACCATCTGGAACTACGAACTGTTCACCCGCGCCAGCCTGCTCGACGGCCGCCTGCTGCTGAACGGCAACCTGTTCTTCATGGATTTCAAGGACGCCCAGTACAACATCCCGGTGGTGGTTTCGCCGGGGGTGGCGCAGTCGTACACCATCAACGCCGAGAAGGCCCACGCCTACGGCATGGAGCTGGACCTCGACTATCGCCTGCGCGACGACCTGCGGCTGAAGGCCAGCGCCGGCGTGCTACGCACCCGGATCGACGAGATGTCCGGCAATACCGGCTACGAGCACAACGAGTTCGCCCGCTCGCCGGGCTATACCCTCAGCTTCGGACCGAGCTGGGACGTCACCGAGCGCCTCAACCTGAACGCCCAGGTGCGCTACCTGGACGGCTACTACTCGGACACCGCCAACACCAAGGCCTACTCGATCAAGGCCTACACCCTCACCGACGCCCGCGCCAGCTACCGCTTCAACGACCAGGTGCAGCTCTATGGCTACGTGAAGAACGTGTTCGACGACCGCTCGCCCACCTACATGCAGGAAAACCGGGGGATCGGCGGCATCGAGGCGAGCATGACGCAGCCGCGGACCCTCGGCATCGGCATCAAGGGCACCTTCTAGGCGCCCCGAGAAGCCGGCCCCGCGCAGGGCCGGCCCAGCCCCAGAGCCCATACAGGAGATTGGCACGATGAGTACCCCGAAACGCCTGCACATCGGCATGTCGCTGGCCCCCACCTGGCTCAGCGGCGATGCCTGGCGGCGCCCCGACAGCAATATCGAAGGCATCTTCGGCAGCGATTTCGCCGTCGACATCGCCAGGCGCTCCGAAGCCGCCCACCTCGACTTCGTGTTTCGCCCGGACGTCAGCAGCCTGCCACTGGACGTGCTGGAGACCGGCTCCGGCTTCGCCAGCCTGGATCCCACCGTACTGCTTGCCGCGGTCGCCCGCGAAACCTCGCGGATCGGCCTGGTGTCGACGGTCTCCACCACGTTCTATCCGCCCTACGTGGTGGCCCGGCAGCTGCAATCGCTGCACTGGATCAGCAACGGCCGCGCCGGCTGGAACATCGTCACCGCGCTGCAGGGCCACGAGAACTTCGGCCTGGACGCGATGCCCGATGCGGAGCAGCGCTACGCGCGCGCCGCCGAGTTCACCCGGCTGGTGCACGACCTGTGGGACAGCTTCCCCCGCGAGGCACTCCTGGTCGACCGCGAGAGCGGCCGCTACGCCGACGTTTCCCGGGTGCACCCGGTCGACCACGACGGCGAATTCCTCAAGGTCAAGGGACCGCTCAACCTGCCGGCCTTCGGCGAGGCGCGGATTCCCCTGGTGCAGGCCGGCGCCTCCGAGAGCGGGCGCGACTTCGCCGCCTCGGTGGCCGACCTGGTGTTCGCGCCGACCCCGGACAAGGAGGCTGCCCTGGAACTGCGCCGCGACCTTTCCCGCCGCGCCGAACGCCACGGTCGCTCGCCGCGCGACGTGCGCCTGCTGCCGGGCTTCAGCCTGTACCTGGCGGAGAGCCGCGAGGAGGCGCGGGAAATCTTCATGCAGACCCACGCGCGCCTGGACCGCGCGCGCAAGTTCGCCACGATCAGGCAGATGCTCGGCCTCGACCTCAGCGACTGGCCGCTGGACCGGCCGATTTCCGCGGCCGACCTGCCGCCGCCGGTGGCCAACCCCGGCAGCCGCACCCACACCGACCTGCTGCGGCGCCTGATCGAGCGCGAGACGTTACGCCTGGACCAGTTGCTGCTGCGCCCCGAGGTGGTTTCCGCGGCGCACTGGCAGGTCATCGGTACGGTGGACGATGCCGTCGAGCAGATCGTCGACTGGGCCGCCGCCGGCGCCATGGACGGTTTCATCGCCGCGCCGGGAGGCTCGGTCGGCTCGCTGCGGCTGTTCCTCGAACAGGTGGTGCCGCGCCTGGTGGAAAAGGGGCTGTTCCGCGAGCGCTACAGCGCCACTACCTTCGCCGGGCACCTGGCAGAGGAATGATGGAAAGGGCCGGCGACGGCCGCGTCCTGGCGGCGATGGCGAGCGAGTGACCGCCTGCGGATTGGCCGCCTGACGGGCCCGCTGTATCGCAGCACGCCATCCGACCGGTGGGACGTGGTACAGGCGAGGGAGCCTCTGCCTTGGCGTAGATACCGTCGTACCCCGGGGATCATCCGGACAGGTCGCAGCCTGGGCAGCGCTGGCCGTCGGCAGGCCTGGCATTCTGCTGTTACAACCATCCATCCATTCCTGCGGAAACGAGTGAACTCAATCGCCCCGAGCGCTGTCTGTCAGCCGTCGGCCCAACCGGGCCGGGCGCATGGCCCTTGGCCATGCGGTAGCCCCGCCCCGGTCGCGCGCTTGTCCATAACAATTCGACTGGCCGGCTTTTTCGCTCCCCTTTGCGGGTTTCGTTCTCTCGCCATGTGAAGATTGCCATGTCCCTATCCCGTCGCATCCCCGCCGCTCTTTCCCCGTTCCAGAACCGCGTCATCGGAGCCTGCCTGCTCGGCGGCCTGCTGGCGGCCGGCGCCCCGGCGCAGGCCGAGGAGGCGACCGGCAACGCGCGCTGGGTGAGCGACAGCCTGACCACTTTCGTGCGCAGCGGCCCCACCGATGGCTATCGCATCGTCGGCACCCTCACCTCCGGGCAGAAGGTCGAGCTGCTTGGCACCCAGGGCAACTACAGCCAGGTGCGCGGCGAGAACGGCAGCACCGTGTGGATTCCCAGCCGCGACTTGCAGGAGGTTCCCGGCCAGGCCGAGCGCCTGCCGCAACTGGAACAGAAGGTGGCCGCCCTGACCGCCGAGCTGGACGGCATCAACGACACCTGGAAGACCCGCGTGCAGGGCATGCAGGAAACCCTCGACACGCGCAAGAAGCTGATCGACGAATTGCAGGCGGCGCGCAGCAACCTGGACGCCGAGCTCGGCAAGGCCCGCTCCGACCTGCGTGCGGTGCAGGCGCAACTGGGCGACGAGAACAAGCAGGTGCTGATGCGCTACATGGTCTACGGCGGCAGCATCGCCGGCGCCGGCCTGTTCGCCGGGCTGATCCTGCCGTCGCTGCTGAGGGTGCGGCGCAAGCGCAACGACAAGTGGTTCTGAGCCTCCGCCCGCGTCTCTGCGTTTCGTAAAGCAAGCCCCGCCGGCCGCGGGGCTGTGTCGCAAGCGCGACAAGGGCTGAAGCGTCAGCCGCCCGGCGAGACGATGATCTTCACGTTGTGCTCCTTGTTGTTCACCAACTCTTCGAAACCGCGCTCGACGATTTCTTCCAGGCCGATGCGACCGGTCACCAGCGGTGCGATGTCGAGGCGGCCGTCGGCTATGAAGGCGATCACGTCGGCGAACTCGCCGTTGTAGGCGAGGGCCCCGAGCAACTGCTTCTCGGTGGAAACCAGCTCGAAGAAATTGAATTCACTGGGCTCCTCGAAGATTCCCACAAGCACGCATTTGCCGGCCTTGCGGATGGCATCGATGGCCAGCTTGGCGGTGTGCTTGTTGCCGATGCATTCGAAGCTGACGTCGGCGCCAAGCCCGCCGGTGAGGGCGCGGATTTCGCCTAGGGCGTCGCACCGCGAGGGGTCGAGCACCTGGCTGGCGCCGACCTCCAGGGCCTTGGCCTTGCGCGCCGAGGACATCTCCAGGGCGATCACCTGTGCCGCGCCGGCGGCGCGCGCGCACATGATGGTGCACAGGCCGATGGTGCCGGCGCCGACCACCACCACGTTCTGCCCGAGCAGGCTGCCGGCCTTCTTCACCGCGTGCATGCCCACCGCCAGCGGCTCGATCAGCGCGCCGGCCTCGCTGGGAAATCCGGCCGGCAGGGCGTAGAGCAGGTTGGCCGGTACGTTGACGTATTCGGCGAAGGCGCCGTTGTTCATCAGCCCGGTGAAGGCCAGGTTCTCGCAGATGTTGTACAGCCCATGCCGGCAGTAGTAGCAGGTGCCGCAATGCTGGCAGGCGTCTGCGGCGACCGCCTGGCCGACGGCGAAGCTGGTCACGCCGTTGCCGAGGCGGACGATTTCGCCGCTGAACTCGTGGCCGAGGATGCATTGATCCTTGAGGCCGGTGAGCGGGTGCGGCGCCTCCACGGGGATGAATACCGGGCCGGCCAGGTATTCGTGCAGGTCGGAGCCGCAGATGCCGCACCAGTGCACACGGATCTGCACCCAGCCGGGCGGCGGCTCGGCCGGGAGCGGCACGTCTTCCACGCGGATATCGTGGCGGCCGTGCCAGACGGCGGCGCGCATCGCCGCGTTGGCTTGCGGGGAACTGTTCATGTCGGTCGTCTCCTCAATGCTGGCGGAGGAAGTCGAGCAGCAGGCGGTTGACCTGCTCGGCGGCTTCCATCTGCACCATGTGCGCCTGTCCGTGAATGATCTCCACCTGGGCTGGCAGGCCCTCGGCATGCCGCGCCGGGATGATCGCGTCATCGCTGCCCCAGATCGCCAGGACCGGCTGGCGGCCGTCGCTCGCCACGGCACGCAGGTCGTTGCGCTGGCGACCGTCGGCGAACAGGTTGTCCAGCAACTGGCGCAGGGCCGCATCGACGCCTTCCAGGCGCTTGTAGCGGAGCATGTCCTCGAGCATCTGCCGGGTGACCAGCGCGGGGTCGGAGAACAACTGCACCAGTTGCGGCTTCAACGCGTTGCGGTTGGCCGCCTCGACGAAGCCGCGCAGGTAGTCGCCGTTGATCTCCTCGCCGAGGCCGGCGCTGCCGATCAGGCTCAGCGACAGCACCCGCTGCGGCGCCAGGCGCGCGCAGTTCAGCGCCACCGCTCCCCCCATGGAGTGACCGGCCAGGTGTACCTGTTCCAGGTCGAGGTGGTCGAGCAGGGCCAGCACGCTGCCGCTGAGTTCATCGAGGTCGCCGCGCACCAGGGCCTTGCCGGACTCGCCGTGGCCCGGCAGGTCTAGAGCGATCACCCGCCGCTCGGCGGCCAGCGCCTCGTGGTTGAACAACCAGTTGTTCAGGTCGCCACCGAAACCGTGGATCAGCAGTAGCGCCGGATCGCCCTCGCCGCGGTCGAAATAGCGCAGGAGGCGCCCGTCCAGCTCGACTTTCCGCGGTGCCGGTCCGCTATCCCCAGCGTCCTCGTCGGCGGGTACGAATTCGGCCTGGAAGCGTTGCACCAGTACGTCGATCTCCTCGTCGCTCGCCTCGCCCTCGACCACCACGCCGAGCAGCGCGCCGACCGCCAGGGTCTCGTCCTCGCGCGCCACCTTGCGCCGCAGCACGCCCGAGAAGGGCGCCTCGACGCTGCTGGAGATCTTGTCGGTCTCCACGTCGAGCACCTCGTCGCCTTTCTCGATATGCGCGCCCTCTTCCTTGAGCCAGGCGTCCACCCGACCCTCGGTCATCGACAGGCCCCACTTGGGCATGGTCAGTGTATGGATCCGGCTCATGCCGCGTCCCTCCCTTCCAGGGCCTGGCGCACGGCTGCCTCGATCTTCGCCGCGTCGGGGATGTAGAGGTCTTCCAGGGCGTCGGAGAAAGGCACCGGCGTATGGGGCGCGGTGACCCGGCGGATCGGCGCGCGCAGCGCGGAGAAGGCCCGTTCGGCGACCAGCGCGGCGATGTCGGTGGCCATCGAGCAGCGTGGGTTGGCTTCGTCGACCACTACCAGGCGGCCGGTCTTTTCCACGCTTTCGAGAATGCTGTCCTCGTCCAGCGGGCTGGTGCTGCGCAGGTCCAGTACTTCGCAGGAGATGCCCTGGCGCGCCAGGCTGGCGGCGGCGTCCAGCGCCAGGTGGACCATGCGGCCGTAGGTCACCAGGGTGACGTCGTCGCCGTCGCGGAGGAAGTTCGCCTCGCCGAAGGGTACGCTGTACAGCTCCTCGGGTACCTCGCCCTGCATCGAATAGAGCAGCTTGTGCTCGCAGAAGATCACCGGGTCGTTGTCGCGGATCGCCTGGACCAGCAGGCCCTTGGCGTCGTAGGGCGACGACGGGCAGACCACCTTGAGGCCGGGGATGTGGGTCCATAGCGAAGTGAGCATCTGCGAATGCTGGGCGGCGGCGCGCAGGCCGGCGCCGACCATGGTACGGATCACCAGCGGGGTGACCGCCTTGCCGCCGAACATGTAGCGGAACTTGGCGGCCTGGTTGAGGATCTGGTCCAGGCAGCAACCGGCGAAGTCGACGAACATCAGTTCGCACACCGGGCGCATGCCGCGGGTGGCGGCGCCGACCGCGGCGCCGACATAGCCGATCTCTGACAACGGGGTATCCAGCACACGGCCGGGGAACTGGTGGTAGAGGCCCTTGGTGACCCCCAGCACGCCGCCCCAGGCGTCGTCCTCGCCGGGCGCGCCGGCGCCGCCGGCATTGTCTTCGCCCATGATGAAGACGCTCGGGTCGCGGCGCATTTCCTGGGCCAGCGCCTCGTTGATGGCCTGCTGGTAGCTGATCTTTCTCGCCATGATGGTTCTCCTCGTTCTTGTTTTCGGGCGGCTCAGGGATAGGACACGTAGACGTCGCGCAGCAGGTCGTCCGGCTCCGGCTTGGGATCGTTCTTCGCGCGCTGCACGGCATCCTCGATGCGCGCCTCGATCTCGGCGTCGATGGCGTCCAGGTCGCTGGCGGAGAGCAGGCCGGCGTGGCAGGTGCGTTCGCGGAACTGCTTGAGGCAGTCGCGGGTTTCCCGGTAGTGCTTTACTTCGTCGGGATCGCGGTAGGTCTGTGCGTCGCCCTCGAAGTGTCCGTAGTAGCGGGTCAGCTTGACTTCGATCAGCGACGGCCCCTCGCCGGCGCGGGCGCGCTCGATGGCGGCGCCGGCAGCCTCGTGGACGGCGAAGAAGTCGAAGCCGTCGACGGTCACCCCGGGCATGCCGAAACCGGCGGCGCGGTCGGCGATGTGGTCGCAGGCCACCGACCAGTTGGCCGCGGTGGCCTCGGCATAGCCGTTGTTCTCGGCGACGAACAGGCACGGCAGGTTCCACACCGAGGCCAGGTTCATCGCCTCGAACACCGCGCCTTCGTTGGAGCCGCCATCGCCGAAGAAGGCCACCGCCACCGCATCGCTGCCTTTCAGCTTGGCCGCCAGCGCGGCGCCGGCGGCCAGCGGCGCGCCTGCGCCGACGATTCCGTTGGCGCCGAGCATGCCTTTCTCCAGGTCGGCGATATGCATGGAGCCGCCCTTGCCCTGGCAGACCCCGGTCTTCTTGCCATAGATTTCCGCCATCATGCCGTGCACGTCTACGCCCTTGGCGATGCAGTGGCCGTGGCCGCGATGGGTGGAGGCGATGCAGTCGTCGTCGCGCAGGTGCGCCATCACGCCGGCGGCGGAGGCTTCCTCGCCGGCGTAGAGGTGGACGAAGCCGGGTATCTCGCCCGTGGCGAACTCGACGTGCAGGCGTTCCTCGAAGGCGCGGATGGTGCGCATCACGCGGTAGGCATGGAGCAGTTGGTCGGTGCTCAGAGTGGACATCTTGTTGTTCTCCAGGTTGTCTTCACGGGGTCATCGGGGTTCGCTGGCCGGCCAGCAGGCGATGGCGGGCGGCGTAGGCGAGGGTGGCCGGCACATCGACGCTGAACGGGCCGGAAGGGTCGAGGGTGATGCTCGGGCGGTCGGTGGCGCTGAACTCGATCTCGCGCTCTCCGTCCAGCGCCAGGGTCCCGCTGGACAGGCTCGGTGCGTGGGCCACGCCGGGTTGCAGGTAGCCGGCGGCAGAGACCCCGCAGCCCACCAGCAGGCCCGGCGCCAGCGGCACCAGCAGGCTCTCGCGGGCGTCCGGATGCAGGCGCATCCAGGCGCCGTGGGGCTCCT
Organism: Pseudomonas sp. TZ252; assembly: GCF_056110345.1. Lineage (NCBI taxonomy): Bacteria > Pseudomonadati > Pseudomonadota > Gammaproteobacteria > Pseudomonadales > Pseudomonadaceae > Pseudomonas > Pseudomonas sp. TZ252. The sequence goes on from NZ_CM148566.1 coordinate 3,344,902, forward strand.
CGCGGCTCACCGGCGACCACAGTCCGCAAAGCGCCGAAAGGCCGATGGCGTGGGGTTCGGCGAAGCTGACGAAGACTTCGGCGAGGTCTTCGGCGCGACTGATGGCGCGGGCGCCGATGAACGGCTGCGGCGACACCGCGACGTCCACCAGCGCCCACTCGCAGAGCCCGCGGCGCGGCTCGCGCACCAGCAGGCGCTTGTTGCGTCGCAGGCCGATCTCCGGCGGCACCCGGTTGCTGGCGCAGAGGCCGCCGGCGAGCCCCGCGCCGGTGGCTTCGCGCAGCTCCGGGAAGGCGTTGTTGGTCCCGGTGGACAGCGCCAGCAGGGGGACGTCGCCGACCTCGGCGGCCACTGCCTTGTGCGTGCCGTCGCCGCCGAGCACGGCGATCAGCGCCACGCCGCGCTCGACCATGCGCCGCGCCGCCAGGCGGGTATCCTCGACGCTCTGGCGCAGCGGCATGTCGAGGAACTCCAGGAACGGCCAGTGGCCGTCGCGGGCCTGGCGGGTCTGGCTGGCCCGGAGCACGGCGGCGGCGATGCCGGTCATGTCCGGCGGCAGCAACGCATGGCGGATGCCGGTGGCGCCGAAGGCGGCGAGCAGGCGTTGCACCACCGATGCCTTGTCGGTGCTGGAGTGCAGCCCGGCATGGGCGGTGAGGCGACGCAGGTCGCGACCGGAGGCCGGGTTGGCGATGATGCCGACGATCGGCGAGGGCGGGGTCATAGCGAGAATCCGCCGTCGACGGCGATGGCCTGGCCGGTGACGTGCGGCGCGCAGGCCAGGTAGACGACGAGCTGGCCCATGTCTTCGACGGTCTGCGCCTCGCCCTGGGGCAGCAGGCTGGCCTGGTGGCGTTCCCAGGACTGCGCCTCGCTTTCGCCGGCCTGCCGCCAGCGGCCCGACAAGCCGTCCTCGCCGCGCCACATTCCGGTGCCGACGATTCCCGGGCAGAGCGCGTTGACCGTCACCCCGTCGCGCGCGACCTCCTTGGCCAGGGCATTGCTGAAACCGATCACGGCAAACTTCGAGGCACAGTAGTGGGCGAGGTCGGGGAGACCGACCTTGCCGGCGATCGATGACAGGTTGACGATCCGCCCCCAGCGCTGCGCCTGCATCAGCGGCAGTTCGGCCTGGCAGCAGAGGAACACGCCGCGGGCGTTGACGTTCATCACCCGGTCCCAGTCGGCGAGGCTGAGTTCGGCGACCTTGCGGATGCTGATCACCCCGGCATTGTTCACCGCCACGTCGAGCCGGCCGAACTCCGTGGCGACCCGCTCGACCATCGCCCGGACGCTGTCGCCGTCGCTGACGTCGACCCCAAGGGCCAGGCTGCGGCGACCGAGGCTGCGGATCGCGGCGGCGGTTTCCTCGGCGACCTGCGGATCGAGGTCGGCCACCGCCACGTCGGCGCCGGCGCGCGCCAGGGCGAGGGCGATGCCCCGGCCGATGCCGCGTCCGGCGCCGGTCACCAGCGCGACCCGGGAAGACAGGGAGAAATCGTCGGACGACGTAGCGTGCATGCTTCACCTCTGATTGTTCTTGTAGGTGTATGCGGCAGGGCGTTGGGAGGAGCGGACAGTCCGCCCTGCCGTCGCCGTGGCTGGAGCAAGGCCGATGCCAGGTTGCGGTGTGGCGGCCGGAAGTCCCGTCGTAGAGCGCCGGCATGGGAAGGCCGGCGACCGCCGGGGCGACGTCCGGCGAGACAACCCATGTCATCGCGCACGGGTTCCCGGCGAGACGCTGAGACGCTCCGTCTCAGTCGTCGGCTGTGGCGGCCCGGCGCTTGTCGAGGGTCGCCGATGGGCGCTTAATGGGCGGCACAACAACAAGATGCCGAGCAACGGAGGCCCCATGCTTTCCGCACACTCGAAGGACCATGTGGACTGTGTCAGCCGTGTCCTGAGGAACGCCGCGCGCCTGCCGCAGGCGCCGGTGCCGACGCCGATCCTCGACTCCTGGCGCCGCTCCATGGAGCAGCACCGTCTCGATCCGGGGTCCCTGCAAGGGCCGCGGATTCTCTCGCAGACCCTCCTCGACGAATGTCGCGAGCGTTCCGAACTGTTCCTGCGCATCGCCAGCGAAGAAGTGGCGCGACTGCATGGTCGGGTGCGCGATGCCGACTACTGCGTACTGCTCACCGATGCCCAGGGGCGGACCATCGACTACCGTGTCGAGTCGACCATCCGCAACGACTGCCGCAAGGCCGGGCTGTACCTCGGCACCTGCTGGTCGGAAGGCGAGGAGGGCACCTGCGGGGTGGCCGCCGTACTCACCGACAGGACTGCGGTGACGGTGCACAAGCGCGATCACTTCCGCGCCGCCTTCATCGACCTGACCTGTTCCGCGGCGCCGGTCTTCGATCCGCAGGGCGAGTTGCTCGGTGTGCTCGACGTTTCCGCCGTGCAATCGCCGGACGACCGCCGTAGCCAGCATCTGATCCGGCAGATGGTGGCGCAGAGCGCGCGGGAGATCGAGAACGCCTTCTTCATGCACAGCGCCCAGGGCCATTGGGTGCTGCGCGCGCACCGTGCGCCGGGCTACGTCGACAGCCAGCCGGACTACCTGTTCGCCTGGGACGCCGATGGGCGCCTGCTGGCGTTGAACCCGGCGGCGCGGCACTACCTGCGGCAGCGCCTGGGGCAGGTGCCGAGCCACATCGGCGAGGTGTTCGACCTCGACGCCCTGCACGCCGCCGCCGACCAGGCGCCGTGCCTGCTGCGCGGCCAGGCCGGCGAGCTGCACGTGCGTCTCAGCGCGCCGCGGGCCAAGGCGCGGCGGCTGGAGCGCGAGGTGCCCGACGACGCTGCGCTCGACCCGCGCATCGCCGAAAGCCTGCGCCTGGCGGTGCGGGTCAAGGACCGCAACCTGCCGGTGCTGATCCAGGGCGAGACCGGCGCCGGCAAGGAGGTTTTCGCCCGCCAGTTGCACCAGGCCAGCGCCCGTCGCGACAAACCCTTCGTCGCGCTCAACTGCGCGGCGATTCCCGAAAGCCTGATCGAGAGCGAGCTGTTCGGCTACGTTGGCGGAGCCTTTACCGGCGCGGCGGCGAAAGGGATGCGCGGCCTGCTGCAGCAGGCCGATGGCGGTACCCTGTTCCTCGACGAGATCGGTGACATGCCGCTGGGCCTGCAGACCCGCCTGCTGCGCGTGCTGGCCGAGGGCGAGGTGGCGCCGCTGGGGGCTGCGCGCCGGCAGGCTGTGGATATCCAGGTGATCTGCGCCACCCACCGCGACCTGGCGGCGCTGGTGGCGGCCGGCGGCTTCCGCGAGGATCTCTACTTCCGCCTCGGCGGCGCCCGCTTCGAACTGCCGCCGCTACGCGAACGCAGCGACCGGCTGGCGCTGATCCGGCGCATCCTCGACGAGGAAACCGCGCACTGCGGCGTACGCATCGAACTCGGCGAGGCAGCCCTGGAATGCCTGCTCGGCTATCGCTGGCCGGGCAATGTCCGCCAGTTGCGGCATGTGTTGCGCTACGCCTGCGCGCTGTGCGGCGGCGCCACCCTGCAACTCGCCGACCTTCCGGCAGAGCTGCGTGGCGAAGGCCGGACACCGGCCAGTGCGTGCGAGAGCGGCGGCGGTCCGGAGCGCGACGCCCTGCTCGACGCCCTCGTGCGGCATCGCTGGAAACCCATGGCCGCGGCGCGGGAACTGGGTATCTCGCGAGCGACCCTGTATCGGCGGGTGCGCCGGCATGGCATCCGCATGCCGGGCCAGGCGGACGACTGAGGTGCGCCGGCGGCCGGCGCAGTCGTCAAGCGCGGAAAATCAAAACCAGCCTTGAGCCTTGCCCCGTTAATGCCGGTGGGCTTTCCCTGTAGCGTTCCGGGCAGCGGCGCAACCCGTTCGGTCGCGCCCCGCCAGGAGCCTACGGAGGAAACCCATGCCCGCCCCGCACCAGCCAGCCCGCAATCCGACCGGGGAGTTCGACCCATGCCGCTAGCCCTGCTGCTCGCCATGGGCGCGTTCTCCCTGAGCCTGTCGATTTCCCCCGGTCCGGTGAACCTGACCATCGTCGCTTCCGGCGCCAACCATGGTTTCCGCCGGACCCTGCCGTTCGTCACCGGCGCCACCCTCGGCTTCGTCCTGCTGCTGGCCTTCGTCGGCTTCTGGTTCGTCCGCGCGATCGAGGCCTACCCGCGCTTCTTCGACTACCTGGGGATGGCCGGCGCGGCGTTCATCGCTCATGTGGGCTACCGCATCGCCACCGCGGATCCACGCCTGGCCCTGGAGGAAAACGGGGTCCCCGGGTTCTTCCAGGGCGTGCTCCTGCAATGGCTCAATCCCAAGGCCTGGATCGCCTGCGCTTCCGGCGTGGCCTTGTTCGCCAGCCCGAGCACGCACGCGCCGCTGCTGGTCTTCATGGCCATCTACCTGGTGGTCTGCTACCTCTCGCTGGCCGCCTGGGCACTGCTCGGTGACCGCGTGGCGCTGCTGCTCGACAGCCCCCGGCGGGTGCGCCTGTTCAATCGGGCGATGGGCGGCACCCTGGTGCTGACCGCTGGCTACATGCTCTACCTGCAGCTCGCCGTTAGCCCGGATTGAAGGCCTCGTAGAGGCGATTGATGAGGGTATAGGCGATGCTGCTGGCGGGTACGTTGGGCGGCCACACCGCATACACCTTCAACGGCTCCAGGCGCCATTCCGGCAGCACCGCGCGCAACTCGCCGCGGCGGATCGGCTCGTCGCTCAGGTAGGTCGGCGGCGCGGCCAGGCCGACGCCGAGGCGGGCCAGGCGGCAGGAGGCTTCGACGCTGTCGACGCGCACCCGCGGGGTGTAGTCGACGCGTGCCTCCTCGTCGTCCCGCGCATGACGGAATAGCCGGCTGTCGGGGCGCATGCCGAGCCCGATCCATTCCAGCCGCTGCAGGTCGCGCGGGTGTTCCAGCGGCGCGTGCCGGGCCAGGAATGCCGGTGCCGCCACTACCTGGCGCGGCAGCAGGAACAGGTGACGGGCCTTCAGCGAGCTGTCCGGCAGGTCGCCGATGCGGAAGGCGATGTCGATGCCGTCGCCGATGATGTCGTGGCGGCTGTCGTCGCAGGCGATGCCGAGGTCGAGGTCGGGATGCTCCTCGATGAAGGCTGCCAGGTGACGGGTGAAGTCGCCGTTGACGAACACCGCGGGCATCGAGATGCGCAGGCTGTTGCGGGTCGAGACGGCGCGCTGGCGGAACTCGATGAAGCCCTTCTCGTAGAGTTCCAGCATGGAGCGGGCGGTGTCCAGCAACTGCGTGCCGTCCTGGGTCAGCGACAGCTTGCGGCTGTTGCGGTAGAGCAGCGCACGGCCCAGGTTCCGTTCCAGCCTGGACAGGTGCAGGCTGGCGGTCGCGGCGCTCAGGCCCAGCGCCTCGGCGCCGCCGGAGACGGAGCCGGTCTCGGCGATCTTGGCGAATACGATCAGGTAGCGGATGTCGTCGATCATGCGGTCTCTCGTCGCGGGGGCTGGGTGCATCCTGCGCGATGGCGGCCAGCCGGACAAGCGCGAGAGGTAGAGAGCGGCGGCGCTTCCCGGGCTTTTCAGCGCAGGCTCCAGAAACCCAGGCGACCGAGGCTCGCCGCCAGTCGCAGACGCGAGGTCTGCCAGTTGCCGAGGGCGCGGATGTGCTGGTCCTCGGCGCTGGCGTAGGCGGTCAGGGCGTTGAGCAGCTCGATCATGCTGCCGACCCCTGAGCGGTAGCGGCCCTGCACCACCTCCAGGCTTTGCCGCGACTGTTCGACCAGTTCGCGGGTGCGCGCCAGGCTGCGGGTCTCGACGCTGAGCGACTGGTAGTTGTTCCACACCTCCAGCGAAACCTGCTGCTCGGTGTCGGCCAGCTCCGCTTCGCTGGCTTCGCGGCGGGCCAGGGCGTTGCGGACCTGGTAGGTGCGTTCGAAGCCTTCGAACAACGGGATGTTCAGTTGCAGGCCGATGCTGCGGTCGCGTTCGCGGGTATCGCCGTTGAACGCCATCGCCTGGTCGCTATGGCTGCGTGCCAGGTTGGCGCTCAGCGCCAGGCGCGGCCGGCCGGCGGCGCGGCTTTCCTCCATCGAGGCGGCGGCGGCTTTCAGCCGCGCCTGGGCGGCGAGCAGCGCCGGATGCTCGCGGCGGGCTTCGGCGAGCATCTCGTCGATGGCCTTGACGAAGCCGGTGTCGGGTTGCGCCTCCAGCTCGCCGGAGAGGCGCAGCGGGGTATCCGGCGCCAGGCCCATGCGCAGGGCGATGACGCCGAGGGCGTTGCTCAGGGCGCCTTCGTCGCGGACCTGGGCGAGGCTCGCCTGGGACAGCGCGGTCTGCGCCTGCAGGCGATCGGAAAGGGCGGCGGCGCCGGCCCGGTACTTGGCGTCGGCGGCTTCCAGGTTCTGCGCCGCCAGCTCCGCGACCTGACGCGAGGCGGCCAGGCTGCGCTGGGCGGCGAGGGCGTCGTAGTAGGCCTGGGCGGCGAGGGCGAAGGTGTTCTGCAGGGTCGCGTCCTGGCTGGCGTTGGCCGCCAGCAGCAACTGCTGGGCGTTGCGCAGGGCGGCGCTGCGGCGGCCGAAGTCGAACAGCACCCAGCTCAATTGGAGGCTGGCGCCACGCCGGTGGCGATGGCCGTCGCCGGAGAGGTAGGGGGCATCGCGATAATCCATGTCGCTGTAGCCGCGACTGGCGTCGAGACGGCCGTCCAGGCGCGGCAGGTAGGCGGACTTGCCGATCCCGACCTGGGCCGCCTGGGCCTTGGCATTGGCCCAGGCGAGGCGGGTCTGTGGGGCGTGGCAGAGGATCCGCTCGATGGCTTCCTCCAGGCTCAGCTCGGTCGGTGGCGGCCCGCCGCGGCAGGGCAAACCGCTGCCGCCGAGGTCGTAGACCGCCTGGCCGGCGACCTGGCCGGCGGTGCCGAACACGTCCGGCTCGTAGGCGGCGGCGCCGGGAACCAGGCCGAGCAGGCCGCACAACAGGCCGGCGAGGGCACGCATCAGGCCTGCTCCCGCGCCGCGGCGGCCTGGCGTTCGGCCAGGCGCGCGGTGCTTTCGTCGAGGCTTACCTTGCCCTGGCCGAGGACTATCACGCGGTCCGCCGAGGCGATGGTCTCGGGCCGATGGGCGACCATGATGCGGGTGATGCGCAGCGCTCGAATGGCGGCGTTGACCCGCTGTTCGCAGTGTACGTCGAGGTGGCTGGTGGCTTCGTCGAGGAACAGGATGCGCGGCTTCTTGTACAGCGCTCGGGCCAGCATCACCCGCTGCTTCTGGCCGCCGGAGAGCACCGTGCCCATGTCGCCGACCAGGGTGTTGTAGCCCATCGGCATGGCCTGGATGTCATCGTGGATGGCAGCCATCTGCGCGCACTGCAGCAGCCAGGGCATGTCCGGTTGCGGGTCGAAGAAACTGATGTTGTCGCTGAGCGAACCGGCGAACAGCACGTCGTCCTGCAGCACCGTGCCGACCAGTTCGCGCAGGCCGTCCAGGCCCAGTTGCGCAAGGTCCAGGCCGGCCATGCGGATCTGTCCCTCCACTGGCGGGAGGATGCCCAGCAGGACGTTGAACAGGGTGCTCTTGCCGCAGCCCGAGGGGCCGACGATGGCCACCGACTCGCCGCCGGCGATGCGCAGGTCGAGGCCGTCGAGGACCCAGGGCTCCTGTTCCGCGTAGCGGTAGCGCAGGCCCTGGATCTCGATGCTCGCCTCGCGCTCGCGGAGGTTCTCCGGGAGGATGTCGCCGTGGCTGACCTCCGGGGCCTGGAGCACGATGTCGGCCAGGCGCTCGCCCTGCAACTGGAGCATGCGCAGCTCGAAGAACTTGTCGATCAAGCTGCCGACGCGGCTGTCGAACTGCGACTTGTAGGCGTTGAAGGCCATCAGGATGCCGACGCTGAACTGGCCGTCCATCACCATGGTCGCGCCGAGCCAGATCACCAGCAGGTTCTCCACGCCGAACAGCAGGCCGTTGAGCTGCTGGTAGAACAGTTGCAGCTTCTGCGTACGCAGGCCGGCGTTGATCTGTTCCACCAGCAGGCCGAGCCATACCGAGCGGCGCTCGTCCTGGCGCTGGAACAGCTTCAGCGGGCGGATGCCGCGCACCGTCTCGAGGAAATGGCTCTGCTGGCGCGCGGCGTGGACGATCTGCTCCTCGGTGGCGTTGCGCAACGGCCGGTACCAGATCCAGCGGCCGAGGGCGTAGAGGCTCATGGCGGCGATGGCGATGGCCGCCAGTGGCGGACTGTAGAGCAGCATCATGCCGAGGGTGGCGACGGTCATCAGGCCGTCCAGCACCGCCGAGAGGAAGGCCGCGGTGAGGGTCTGCTGGATGCTGTTCACCGCGCCGAAGCGCGACACCACGTCGCCCAGGTGGCGCTTCTCGAAATACTGCGCGGGCAGCCGCAGCAGGTGGCTGAAGACGTTGGCCTGCCACTGCACGCCGAGCAGGGTGCTCATGTGCATCATCACCCAGGCGCGCACCCCGCTGACCGCCTGCTGCATCAGCAGCAACAGGCCGAAGCCGATGGCCAGGGTGCTGAGCAGGTCACGGTCTTCGCTGACGATGACGTTGTCGATGGTCCATTGCAGGAAGAACGGACTGATCAGCGAGAACACTTCCAGCGCGCCGGCGAGCAGCAGCACCTGGGCCAGCGAGCGGTACAGCCCGGTGACCTTGCCGAGCATGCCCAGCAGCTTGATCCGCGGCGGCGCCTCCTGTTTCTCGAAGCCGCTCTCCGGCCAGAGTTCCAGGGCTACCCCGGTGAAGCTCCGCGAGACTTCCTCCAGGCCCAGCCGGCGCTGGCCGTGGGCGGGGTCGTGGAGCACCGCGCCGCGCCCGTCGACCGCCTTGAGCACGACGAAGTGGTTGAAGTTCCAGTGCAGCACGCAGGGCAGCTTGAGCTTGCCGAGGTCGCCGAGGTCGAGCTTCACCGCGCGGGTACCCAGGCCGAGGCGGTGGGCGGTCTGGATCAGTTGCTTGAGGGAGATGCCCTTGAGCGATACGGAGAAGCGCCGGCGCAGTTCCATCAGGCCGGTATGGTGGCCGTGGTAGCCGGCGATCATCGCCAGGCAGGCCAGGCCGCATTCGGTGGCTTCGGTCTGCAGCACCAGCGGCAGGCGGCGGCCCAGGCGCAGGGCGAGAGCGTCGAGAAAGGCCATGGGTCGTTCCTAGAGTTTGCCGGTCAGGCTGTAGAGCGGTTCCAGCACCCATTCGTAGAGGCGCCGGGTGTCCTGGAGGATGTCGGCGTCCAGCAGCATGCCGCTCTGCAGCGGACGCGGCTGGCCGTAGGCGGTCACCGCCTGGTCGTCGAGGGTTACCCGCAGCCGGTACAGCTGCTCGCCATCCTGGCCGAGCCCCGGTACGCCGCCGACCATGCTGGAAAGCTCGGCATAGGAGACGCTGGCGCGGGAGATCGACTGCACCTTGCCGTGGTACTGGCCGAACTTCTGGTACGGATAGGCCTGGTAGCGGATCAGCACCGCGTCGCCCGGCCGGATGAAACCGATGGACTTGCTCGGCGCGTAGAGTTCGGCCTGCAACGGGGTGTCGGCGGGAACGATGCTCAGCAGCGGACGCGAGCTGTCGACGGTCTGCCCGGCTTCGGCGAGCACGGCGGTGGCGATGCCGCTCTCCGGCGCGGTGACCAGCAAGGTGCGCTTGGCTTCGCTTTCGGCCAGGTCCTGCTCCACCGCGCTGAGCTGGCGGCGGGTTTCCGCGAGCTGGTTGGCCTGGCGCGCGGAAAGCCCGGCGAGTTCGTTGCGGCGCTCGGTCAACTGCTGCCGCAGCGACGTGCGTTCGCGCTCCAGGCCTTGCAGGGTCTGGCGCTGGCCGAGCAGCTCGGCCTGGCGCTGCTGCAACTGGTCCATGGAGATGTAGCCCTTGTCCATCAGCCCCTGGTAGCGCGCGGCGGCGTCGCTGGCCAGCGCCAGCAGGCGTTGCTGGCTGTCGGTCTGGGCGGCGAGGGTGGTGAGTTCGCGCTGCAGGCTGGCGACCTTGCTGGTCAGGCTGTCGCGCTCGTCGTCTTGCAGGCGGCGAAGCTTTTCCAGTTCGTCGCGCAGGGAGTCGCGGCGTTGTTCCAGGCGCCTGCTGATGCCGGCCTGCACCGGCCCGGCATCGCTGCCGTAGCGTTCGCTGGAAAGCACCATCAGGCGCTCGCCGCGTCGTACCGCCTGGCCTTCCTGGACGAACTTGCGCAGCACGATGCCGGCCTGCGGTGCGTGCACCTTGACCTGGCCGCTGGCGGGCACCAATTGGCCGCTGACGGTGCTGCGCTTGGTGTAGCTGCCGAACAGGAAGAAGCCCACCACCAGCAGCGCCATCACCGCGGCCAGCAGGGTGAGAAAAGTGAAGGAGACCGGGCGGATCAGCACGATCTCGCCCAGGCCGCCGGCATGCTGGGCGTCGAGGGCTTCCTGGCGAAACATGGTGGCTGGATCCTGGATTCGAATAATACTTGCATGACACTCCGACACCCTTGCGAAAGTTCAAACGCATGAAGTGCCGGAGTGCGACTTTTCTAATTAGATGGTGGTGCGGCCTACATCACCGGGACCGAAGTTTTCCCGGTATTGGCCCAAGTAACCGACAGCCGTCTCTGCATTGGTGAAGAGACCGACCGTGCCCCCGGCAATAGCACCCATGGCGGTTGGCACGATCAGGCCGACCAACTGGGAAAGAGCGCCGAAGCCGAAGCCGCCGGCACCGCCCCATTTCCCGCCGATTGCCATGCCCGTCGCGGCGCCGTCGACGGCGCCTACGATCATGCCGGAAAGAGTTCCACCCGAAACGCAGGTGACTTCAATGTCATTGAGTTCTTTCATTTCATATATCTCCTTTAGGCTTTCCGTGAGTCTGGAAAGCCATTCGATGGTACTAATCCGAAAGAGTGGGATGAACTGCCAGGATTAGCGGTTTTTCATGGGATCGATAATTCGTTTGACAATGAGTTTCAATATTCGGCGGATGAAGGTTTGCCACTCCGGGTAAACTTTGCGAATGATTAAGGCCGGTTCGTGCGACACCTCGATAAGACCTGTTGAACAAGTCAACGCCGTATCGAGGGCTCATTCATATCGGCTCCGGCCAACCGCTCTTCGTCCGAGTCAGTACGGCCTCGCATAGCGGCATTTCATGGCATCAGCCGGTCGAGCAGCGGCGAGCTGAACAGCCGATGCGGATCGGCTTCGTTCAACTGGCGCACCGCGCTGTCCCAATCGTTGTCTGCGACCAGGCCCTGGCGTAGCGACTGCGCCACCAACTGGTCGACCACCGTCGGCTCGTCCCAGGCGGCGGCGGGGCTGTAGCCCCAGCCCTTGCTCCACTCCACCCGCAGCGAGGCGTAGTCGCCGCTGAAGTGGTCGAACAGCCAGGCCTCGAACTCGTGGTAGAAGGCATTGGCCTGCGGGGTACCGGGCAGGCTGAGGATGTCCAGCCAGATCGCCGTGTCCCACTCCGGTTGGTCGGGGCGCGGACGGATCGCCGACAGGCTGGGCACCTGGGCGCCGGGAACGATCGACTCGCCGGGCTGGTCGAGCCCGCTGACGCGAATCTCCACCGGGCCGTTCATGGGGTAGTGGCCGTTGGCGCGGTAGGCGGCGACCATCGTCTGGTACTGCAGGTAGAACTCGTTGATCACCCGCTGCACGTCGCGACGCCGGGTCAGTACCGCGTAGCCGTTGGCGGTGACGCGCAGCGTGCTGGGCTTGATGTACAGCAGCAGGTCCTTGCTCCAGCCCCACAGGTCGTAGCCCAGGGTCAGCGCCATGCCGCCCACTACCAGGTCGTACTGCAGCTTGCCGAGCAGCGGGGTGAGTTCCGGGTGGCCGGTGTTGATCGCCGCCAGCAGGTCGGACAGCGCCTTGGGAATGTTGTCGGAGAAGGGGTAGTTGAACGGGCCGTTGACCGCGCGGGCGCCGAACGGGCAGCGCGGGGTCGGCGTCCAGACCTTCAGCCAGGGCTTGTCGGTGAAGGGGAACCAGATGGCCTCGGCGCGTCCGCTTTTCTGCAGGAAGCTGTCGAAGGTCCTTCCGCCGCTGCCGGCCGCGGCGAACATCTCGCTCGCCGGGATGTTCACGTAGCTCTGGCAGCGCATGCGCTTGTTGACCCCGGCCTGGAGGGTCGCCTCGACGATGAAGGCGCGTCCGAGGTGGACGAGGAACGGCGCGCAGGCCGGATCGTCGCGGCGGAAGGTCTTCAGCACGTATTGTCCGGCGGCGCCGTCCCAGACCACCGCGGTCAGCGCCACGATGCTGTTGCTCAGGGAGCCGTAGCTCTGCCCCGGCAGGCGGCTTTCGCCCTGCGCCGGGATGCCGGTGCCGTGGCCGTCGATGGCGAGCACCCCGCCGAGGGTCAGGTCACCCGGCGCCGGCGTGGCGACGAAGCCGAGCTTGACCCGCTCCAGTTGTTTCAGCAGGGCTTCCATGGTGACGCCGGTCTGCGCGCTGAACAGGCCGAACTCGCCCTGGGCGTCGATCCGTACGCGGGTCAGGTAACGGCTGGTTTCCACCAGCACGATGCGGCTCTCGCAGTTCTCGCCGCCTTTCAGCAGCAGCGGGGACCAGTTGTGACCCATGCCGCGCGGGCGCACCTTGAAGCCGTTCTGCCAGGCCCAGTTGACCACCGCGAGAACCTCTTCGTTGGTGCGCGGGGCGCAGCTCCAGAGGTCGTCGGCGGCGATTTCCCCCGACCAGTTGCGGAACGCCCGCCGATAAAGTTCGAGGCCGGCCGGAAAGCCTGCCGGCGCCGGACAACTGCTGGCGGCGGCTTCGGCGGGCTGGATGACGAAGGCCGGGGTCCAGCCGGCCACCAGGCCGACCGCGCCGAGCGTGGCACTCTTGCCGAGGAAGCTGCGGCGCGACAGGCCGCCGGATTCCTGGTCGGGATCGCCGACGAAGGCGTCGGCGTGCTGGATGAGGTCGTGCATGGCGGTTCTCCTGATCGGGGCGCTGGTCGCCCCTTCCCGGTTGCCGGGTCCTAGGTCGCCGCCGGGGGCGTCCGGGTCTCCGGCGACGGTGGAGGCCCGCTCCGCGACGGGAGCGGGCCGAGGTCCTGGGATCAGGTCCACTCAGTGTCGTAGTGGTAATCGATGCGGCTGGTGTCGCCGCCGAGCAGGCCGCCGACCGCGGCGACGCCCTTGAACACGCCGTAGCCGAGGGTGTCGGCCAGTTGATGGATGGGGGTCAGGCCGACGGCGTTGAACACCTTGCCGACCGAAGAGATGACCGACGTGTTGAGCAGGTCGTTGGACACCTTGACCACATCGACGATGGCATCGCCGACGAAGCTGAAGAGTCCGGCGCCCGATACCTGGTCGATTTCATCGAAGCTCAGTTCCTGAAGTGTGGCGAGTTGCATGGCGCTATTCCTTCATCAATCAAGTTTTGAGCGATAGCCGGCCCTCTCGCATAAACATCGGTTTGCGAAGATAGAGTGACTATCGGTTGCCAGCCGCTCTGGAAAAGTACTTTGCCGGCTGGTCGCTGAAAATTACTGATCTGCCGGCGAGAGTGTCAATCTGGGAAGTTGATAGGGTGAACTTGGAATATCCATGCTAGGCAAATGACGCCGATATTCTGTCAGTGGAATTGGTCGATGTTTTTTCGAATGCCGCGATAAGCATCTGGATATTGCTGATCCATTGATATTCGTGGGTACTGGGAAGCGGTTCGCTATTTTTACGAGATGATGCGCCAATCCAGAAAAGTATCGAATTATTGCTTTCGGAAAAAATTCAACTGCCTTGCTGATAGGTTTCTTCCGGTCGAGTTATTGAAGTCCATGTCCGGTCTTGCGTTGTTTTTCAAAGTAGAGAAACCGGCGTCATAAATTTGTGCGGATAACTGGCGGGCAAACTTTCCCAGGCTGCGCTTCTGTTGCGGGGAAGTGCTTCGGTTCGTGTCGAGGCGCTTTCCAGTCTTGACAGCCCGGCACAGGCGCGTAGAGTGCCGCGCATGAATCGTGCAGCCCTGACCTTCAAGCGCTATTACGCCTATCTGCTCCCTCATTGAGGCGGTAGATGCGTCGCTGCATTCCCGAACCGCCCGAGGCGGCGGTCCGGTGAACTCCCTCCCAACCTGTCTCCTCGGGCATCCACCGTGCCAAAGGAGATACCCGTGTCCGTCCCGACCCATCAGCAAGACCTGATCGCCCTGCTCGAAGAGCGTGGCTTCGTCCACCAGTGCACCGACCGCGACGGCCTCGCCGCGCACCTGGCCGCCGGTCCGGCAACCGCCTACCTGGGCTTCGACGCCACCGCCGACAGCCTGCACGTCGGCCACCTGCAGGGCCTGATGCTGATGCGCTGGCTACAGAAGGCCGGGCACCGCCCGTTGCTGCTGATCGGTGGCGCGACCACCCGGATCGGCGATCCGAGCTTCCGCGATTCGAGCCGGCCGATCCTCACCGAGGCGCAGATCCAGGCCAATATCGACGGCATCGCCCGGGTTTTCTCGCGCTACGTCGAACTGCACGACGACAGCCTGGTGAACAACGCCGAATGGCTGGACGGCGTCGGCTACCTGGAGTTCCTCGACCGGGTCGGCCGGCACTTCTCGATCAACCGCCTGCTGACCTTCGACGCCATCAGGCAGCGCCTGGACCGCGAGCATTCGCTGTCGTTCCTCGAGTTCGGCTACACCCTGCTGCAGGCCTACGATTTCGTCGAACTGTCGCGCCGGCGCGGCTGCACCCTGCAACTCGGCGGCGCCGACCAGTGGGCGAACATCATCAACGGCGTGGAGCTGTCGCGACGCCAGGGCGGCGCCCAGCTGTTCGGCCTGACCATGCCGCTGCTGGCCACCAGTGACGGGCGCAAGATGGGCAAGTCGGCGCAGGGTGCGGTATGGCTCAACGCCGAGCGCCTGGCGCCGTTCGACTTCTGGCAGTTCTGGCGCAACTGCGATGATCGCGACGTCGGTCGCTTCCTCGCCCTGTTCAGCGAACTGCCGATGGATGAGGTGCGCCGCCTGGGCGCCTTGCAGGGCGCCGAGCTGAACGAAGCGAAGGTGGTCCTGGCCAATGCCGCCACCGCCCTGGCGCACGGCGAGCACGCCGCGCGATCCGCCGCCGATGCCGCGCGCGGGGTGTTCGCCGACGGTACGCGGGACAGCGGCCTGCCGGTGATGAAGCTATCCCGCGCGCGCCTGGCGCAGGGACTGTCGCTGACCGACCTGCTGCTGGAACACGCGATCCAGCCCTCCCGCAGCGCGGTCCGCCGCCTCGCCGCCGGCGGCGGCCTGCGCCTGGACGGCACGCCGGTCAGCGATCCGGACACGCCGCTGGCGGGCGAGGTCGACGGGCTGCGCTTGAGCCTGGGCAAGAAGCAGCATTTGCACCTGCGACTCGAGGATTGAGGTGCCTGCGGCCCCAAGGGGCCGCGCTTCACCAGAGCTTTAGCGTGTAATTGACGATGAAGCGGTTCTCGTCCAGGTCCGCACCGTAGCGGCTGCGGTAGGTGATGTTGCGCCATTTCAAGGCGACGCTCTTCAGCGGTCCGCTCTGGATCACGTAGGACAGGTCGGTGTTGCGCTCCCATTCGCTGTCGTCGGCGCGGCCGGCGCCGCGGTCGATGTCGCGGCCCTGTACATAGCGGGTCATGAGGTTCAGGCCGGGCAGGCCGAGGCCGGCGAAGTCGTAGTCGTAGCGCAGTTGCCAGGATTTCTCCTGCGGTCGGGTGAAGGTCTGGTAGGCCATGAGGTTGGCCACGTAGGGCGTGGTGTAGCCGTTGAGCACCGGAAAGGCGTCGTTGCCGATCATCTTCTGGACACCGATGCCGAAGGCGTGGGCGCCGGCGCGCAGGGTGAGCATGGCGTTGAGGTTGCGATTGTCCACCGGCCCGGAGATCGCCGCGCCGTCTTCGCCGCTGTCGAAGTAGCGCAGGTCGCTGCGCAGCGACAGCCCTTCGCCCAGCGGCAGGGTGTGCAGCAGGCCGAGATAGTGCTGCCGGTAGATGTCCTTGAGCTGGCCGTAGTAATAGCTGGCGCTGAGCCGAGGGGTGAAGGCGTAGGTCGCGCCGGCGAGATTGAACTCGTCGCTGGCGTGGGCCTTGTCGCGGCCCATGATGTACATGTCGTCGCTGCCGGCCGACTCGCGAGTGCGCGACTTCCACAATTGCCCCGCGGTGAGGGTGAGACCCTCGATCTCGCTGGAGGTCAGCAGCGCGCCGTCGAAGGTCTGCGGCAACAGGCGCACGTCGTCGCGGAACGCCACCGGCAGTTGCGGCATGAGGATGCCGACCTGTAGCTGGGTCTGCGAATAGCGCAGCTTGGCGGTCAGGCCGAGGTGACTGTAGTCGTCCACCGGCTCCTTCGAATTCGCTCCGAACGGCAGCGTGCCATCGTTGCTACGC
The DNA here is from genome assembly GCF_056110345.1 of Pseudomonas sp. TZ252. Classification (NCBI taxonomy): domain Bacteria; kingdom Pseudomonadati; phylum Pseudomonadota; class Gammaproteobacteria; order Pseudomonadales; family Pseudomonadaceae; genus Pseudomonas; species Pseudomonas sp. TZ252. The sequence continues at coordinate 3,361,182 of NZ_CM148566.1, forward strand.
CCGCGTCCCGAGTCGAGCTTGACGCCGAGCAGCCCGGTAGCGTCCAGGCCGAAGCCGAGCGGGCCGCCGGTGAAACCGGATTGCAGGCGCAGGACGAAGCCCTGCGACCAGTTGCCGGCCTGCGATTGGGGCGCATCGTGCTGGCGGTAGTCGCGCAACTGGTAGAAGTTGCGGAGGTCGAGGTGGGCGCTGCTGTCCGCGAGGAATTCCGCTTGCGCGGCGAGGGGCAGGAGGCCGAGGCCAAGCGCATAGCTGCGCCAGGCGCACGGGCGGGGGCATGCCGTGATCATCGATTCTTCCCTTGGTTGTTGTTCTTGTAGGTATGGGTGACGCCGATTGCACGGTGAGTTTTAGCATATTGTTAACTTGTTAATGAAGTGTTGGCGATGCTCCCGGAAGCTTCGCTAGCCTCTGCCCCTTTCCATGCTCATCGAGCATTGACGGTAAGGCGCTGGAGAGCGAAGCCAGCCTGGAATCTTTCGCCTTCTGCGCATTTGGTTAATCTGTTAACGTTGTCGGCCCGCGAAAGGAGCCAGGCCCGCGCGCTGCCAGGGTGAACGAGGTCGCGGCGCGAGGATTTCCCGGACGGCGAACTTGCATCCGCGTGCACGGCGGTGTCGTCTGGACCGAAAGGCGAAGAAGAGGAGGGCGAGCGTGCCTGCGAGTGCATCGAAGATTCAGGTCGGAAGCGGCGAACGACGCCTGTTGCTGCTGTTGTCGGCGCTGGTGGCGTTCGGCCCGCTGTCGATCGACATGTACCTGCCGAGCCTGCCGGCGATCGCCGCCGATCTCGGCGCCAGCGATGCCCAGGTGCAGCGGAGCATCAGCGGCTTCCTGGTCGGCTTCTGCGTCGGCATGCTGTTCTACGGCCCCTTGTCCGACCGTTTCGGCCGGCGCCCGGTGCTGCTGGCCGGTATCGCCTTGTACCTGTTCAGCAGTCTGGCCTGCGCGCTGGCCGACAGCGCGGGGCAACTGGTCCTGCTGAGGGTGCTCCAGGCCCTCGGCGGCGGCGCCGCGTCGGTGCTGGCGCGGGCCATGGTGCGCGACCTCTATCCGTTGGGCGAGGCCGCCCGGATGCTGGCATTGATGCACATGGTGACCATGCTGGCACCGCTGGCCGCGCCGCTGCTCGGCGGCTACCTGATGCTCTGGGCCGGCTGGCGCGCGTTGTTCGTGGTCCTGGCGCTGTTCGCCGGGCTCTGCCTGCTGGCGGTCTGGCGGGTCGCCGAAAGCCACCCGCCGGAGCGCCGCGGCGGCAGCCTGGCCCAGGCCTTTCTCGCCTATGGGCGGCTGCTCGGCGACCGTCGCGCGCTGGGCTACGTGCTGTGCATGGGGCTGGCGTTCGCCGGGATGTTCGCCTACATCAGCGCCGCGCCCTTCGTGTTCATCGAGCATTTCGGCGTGCGCGCGGAGCGCTTCGGCTGGTTCTTCGGCCTGAACATCCTCGGCGTGATGCTCGCCACCTGGTGCAGCGCGCGCCTGGTGCGCCGCCACGGTCCGCGGCCGCTGCTGCGGGCCGGCAGCCTGCTGGCCTGCGTGTCCGGGCTGTTCCTCCTCGGCTATGCGGCGCTCGGCGAGCGGGGCGGGTTGTGGGCGCTGGTGCCCGGGCTGCTGTGCTTCGTCAGCGTCACCGGCCTGCTCGGCGCCAACTGCATCGCCAGCCTGCTGGCGTTGTATCCCGGACAGGCCGGGGCGGCTTCGGCGGTGGCGGTGTCCGGGCAGTTCGGCCTCGGCTGCCTGGCCAGCCTGGCGGTCGGCTGGCTGGCGCTGCCCGGCGTGCTGCCGATGGCGCTGGTGATGGTCGTCTGCGGCGTCGGCAGCCTGCTCGCGCTGGGCTTGGCCCTGCACGGCGGAAACCGTTGATTTCCTTCTGCATACCCGCATGCAGCCTGTGTTTTTTCCGCTACTCTTCTGCACTTTCGAAACCAGTCATCCAAGCTCGGACCCTATGTCAACGCCAAGACCCTCCCTGACCCTGACCCTGTTGCAGGCTCGCGAAGCCGCGATGAGTTTCTTCCGCCCCTCCCTCAACCAGCACGGCCTCACCGAGCAGCAGTGGCGGGTGATCCGCATCCTGCGCCAGCAGGGCGAGATGGAGAGCTACCAGTTGGCCAACCAGGCCTGCATCCTGCGCCCGAGCATGACCGGCGTGCTGGCGCGCCTGGAGCGCGACGGCATCGTCCGGCGCTGGAAGGCGCCCAAGGACCAGCGGCGGGTCTACGTGAACCTGACGGAAAAGGGCCAGCAGTGCTTCGTCTCCATGAGCGGCGACATGGAGAAGAACTACCAGCGCATCCAGGAGCGGTTCGGCGAGGAAAAGCTCGCGCAGTTGCTGGAACTGCTCAACGAGCTGAAGAAGATAAAGCCCTGAAGCGACTGGCCGGCGTCATGCCGGCCAATTCTTGTCCCAGTGCCGGCAGTCGCCCTGGCAGCGACCTGGACAGCCGCAGCCGGTGCGGCTCCTGCCGGTTTCCCGCTCGACCCGGCGGGCCACCTCCTCGTCGTCGGCGAACGGCAGCATGCTCGCCTGGTCCAGGGTCTTGGCGTGGCGCAGGCTCCAATGCACGCCGAAGAACAGCACGGCGACCGCCAGCAGCTCCAGCAGGATCTCGCTCCAGCTGAATTCCATGATGATTCTCCTCGTCGGCTGTCGAGCCTTGCCCGCAGCGTGGCGGGCGAGGCTCGGGAAGGGAAGGGACGCGCTGTCGCGGCTCAGGCCATGCGGGCCGCCGCGAGGATTCCTTCCGGGCGCGCCTGGCGTACCGTGCGCCAGGTGTTGTAGCTCATCAGCAGCATGCCGGTGAGGAAGAACCCGCCACCGACCAGGCGCACGATGAAGCCCGGATGGCTGGCCACCAGCGACTCGACGAAGGAGTAGGTCAGCGTGCCGTCCTCGTTGACCGCGCGCCACATCAGGCCTTGGGTAATGCCGTTGACCCACAGCGAGGCGATGTACAGCACGGTGCCGATGGTGGCCAGCCAGAAGTGCGCATTGATCAGGCCGACGCTGTGCATCTTCTCGACCCCGTAGACCTTGGGAATCAGGTGGTAGAGCGAGCCGATGGTGATCATCGCGACCCAGCCGAGGGCGCCGGCGTGGACGTGGCCGATGGTCCAGTCGGTGTAGTGGGAGAGGGCGTTGACGGTCTTGATCGCCATCATCGGGCCTTCGAAGGTGGACATGCCGTAGAACGCCAGGGACACCACCAGGAAGCGCAGGATCGGGTCGTCGCGCAGCTTATGCCAGGCCCCGGAGAGGGTCATCATGCCGTTGATCATGCCGCCCCAGCTCGGCGCCAGGAGGATCAGCGACATCACCATGCCCAGCGACTGCGCCCAGTCCGGCAGCGCGGTGTAGTGCAGGTGGTGCGGGCCGGCCCAGATGTACAGGGTGATCAGCGCCCAGAAGTGGACGATGGACAGCCGGTAGGAGTAGACCGGGCGCCCGGCTTGCTTGGGCACGAAGTAGTACATCATGCCGAGGAAGCCGGTGGTCAGGAAGAAGCCTACGGCGTTGTGCCCGTACCACCACTGGACCATGGCATCGGTGGCGCCGGAGTACATCGAGTAGGACTTGAACCAGCTCACCGGCAGCGACATGTGGTTGACGATGTGCAGCATCGCGGTGGTCAGGATGAACGAGCCGAAGAACCAGTTGCCGACATAGATGTGCTTGACCTTGCGCTTGATCAGGGTGCCGAAGAACACCACCGCGTAGGCGACCCAGACGATCGCCAGCCAGATCGCGCCGGTGAACTCGATCTCGGCGTATTCCTTGGTGGTGGTGTTGCCCAGCGGCAGGCTGACCAGCAGGATCACCGCCACCGCCTGCCAGCCCCAGAAGGTGAAGGCGGCCAGGGTGTCGGAGAACAGTCGCACCTGGCAGGTACGCTGCACCGTGTAGTAGCTGGTGGCGAACAGCGCGCAGCCGCCGAAGGCGAAGATCACCAGGTTGGTATGCAGCGGCCGCAGGCGGCCGAAGCTGGTCCAGGGCAGGTCGAAGTTCATCTGGGGCCAGACCAGTTGCGAGGCGATCAGTACGCCCAACCCCATGCCGATCACGCCCCATACCACGGTCATGATGGCGAACTGGCGAACCACCTTGTAGTTGTAGGCAGGTTCCGTCGTTGCTTTGTTCATCTGTACAGTCCCGAAAGAAATGAACAGCCGGCGACCGCCGTCGAGGGGGGAGACGGGGCGCCGGCCGGAGCCTGCAATCTAAGGGCTGGGGCGGGGGTAAAACAGCTTCAGGTCGATATGGAATTTGGGTATCAGATGGGGCGGGGGAAGGCGTTCGTGCTGGGCGGCGGCGCATACCGGGATGGGGGACGCGAGCCGATCATGGCGGATGACCGCGCGCGGTTATCCGCCCTACGCCGGGGTGGCTTTCCGTCTGCGGGGCGTCATCCCGCCAGCGACTGGGCGATCCGCCCGAGTGTCTCCATCGCCTTCTCCTGCCGCGCGCTCCACGGGTGCCCGTAGTTGAGCCGGGCGCAATGGGCGAAGCGGCGGGTGGCGGAGAAGATCGGCCCCGGGGCGAGGCTGATGCCCTGGGCCAGGGCCAGTTGGAACAGGCGCAGCGAGTCGACCGCCTCGGGCAACTCCAGCCAGAGGAAGTAGCCGCCGCTGGGACGGCTGACCCGGGTCTGCTCGGGGAAGTAACGCGCCACCGCCGCGAGCATGGCGTTCTGCTGGGTCTCCAGGGCGTAGCGCAGCTTGCGCAGGTGGCGGTCGTAGCCGCCGTGCTGGAGATAGTCGGCGATGGCCGCCTGGGCCGGGATCGACGCCGACAGGCTGGTCATCAGCTTCAGTCGCTCGATCTGCTCGGCGTAGCGTCCGCCGGCCACCCAGCCGACCCGGTAGCCCGGCGCCAGGCTCTTGGAGAAGGAACTGCAGTGCATCACCAGGCCTTCCTGGTCGTAGGCCTTGACCGGTTTCGGCGCCTGCTGGCCGAAGTACAGTTCGGCGTACACGTCGTCCTCGATCATCGGCACCTGGTGGCGCGCCAGCAGCTCGGCGAGGGCGCGTTTCTTCTCGTCGTCCATGCTCGCGCCCATCGGGTTCTGGAAGTTGCTCATGAACCAGCAGGCCTTGATCGGCAGGCGCTCCAGGCTGTCGGCGAGCACTTCCAGGTCGATGCCTTCACGCGGATGCACGGGGATTTCCACCGCCTTCAGCTTCAACCGTTCCAGCACCTGCAGGGTGGCGTAGAACGCCGGCGCCTCGATGGCCACCAGGTCGCCGGGACGGGTGACCACCTGCAGGCAGAGGTTGAGTGCCTCCAGCGCGCCGTTGCTGATGACCAGTTCTTCCACCGGCAGCAGCAGGCCGCCGACCATGTAGCGCAGGGCGATCTGCCGGCGCAGGCCATGGTTGCCCGGCGTCATGTCGGCGACCACCGACTGCGGGTCCATGTCGCGCACCGCGTGGGCCATCGAGCGCGCCAGGCGCGGCAGGGGAAACAGTTGCGGGCTGGGGAACGCCGAGCCGAAGGGCACGGTGTCCGGGTCCTTGATCGAACTGAGTACGGAGAACACCAGCTCGCTGACGTCGACCTCGGTGGCGTCGGCCTGGCGCGGGCTGATCTCCGGTTCCGGCAGCGGCCGCTGCACGTGCTGGCAGACGAAGTAGCCGGAGCGTGCGCGGGCCATGATCAGCCCACGGCTTTCCAGCAGGTAGTAGGCCTGGAACACGGTGGAAGCGCTGACCCCGTAGGTACGACTGGCGTGCCGTACCGAGGGCACCTTCTGCCCGGGGGCGAGGACGCCGGTGCGGATCAGCTCGGCAATCTCGTCGGCGAATTTCTCGTAGCGCTTCATCTTGTCCTGGCCGCTGTCCTGGCTGGCCGTGGGCACGGCCGCTGGCGCCCACTCTATGCGCGCCGGGACCGTGTTGTCATGCCTCATCGCGGCCTCCTCAGCGCGCCGGCGAAACGAAGGTGCTGGTGCTGCCGACCGCCAGGCTCGGGTCGTCGATGCCGCGCAGGCTGAACGCCAGCGGTTGCGAGCCGGCCCTGGCGCGTTCGGCGGTAGAGGCCACCGACACCGGGAAGTCGAGGATCTCGCCGGGCTTCAGGCTCAGGGTGTGCTCACCCTGCAGGCGGAACTCCGGCGCGTCGTCGAGTTGCAGGCGATAGCGCTGCGGCTGCTGGGTCTTGTTGATGACCTTGAGGGTGTAGATGTTCTCGATCTGCCCGGCGGCGTTCTCGCGGAACAGCCCACGGTCGCGGGTCACGTCCAGCGAGGCCAGCGGGCGGGCATCCAGGGCGACGACGAAGGCGCCGATCATCGCCAGCATCACCGCCGCGTAGCCGACCAGGCGTGGACGCAGGAAGCGGGTCTGGCCACCTTCCAGGGCGCGTTCCGAGGTGTAGCGCACCAGGCCGCGTTCATAGCCCATCTTGTCCATGATCGAGTCGCAGGCGTCGACGCAGGCGGCGCAGCCGATGCAGGCGATCTGCAGGCCGTCGCGGATGTCGATGCCGGTGGGGCAGACCTGCACGCACTGCTGGCAGTCGATGCAGTCGCCGAGCCCTTGGGCGCGCGGATCGCTGCCTTTCTTGCGGGCGCCGCGGGACTCGCCGCGGGCGGCGTCGTAGGACACGATCAGGGTGTCCTTGTCGAACATCACGCTCTGGAAGCGCGAGTAGGGGCACATGTGGATGCACACCTGCTCGCGCAGCCAGCCGGCGTTGATATAGGTGGCGGCGGTGAAGAACAGCACCCAGAACAGGCTTTCCAGGTCCAGCTGGAAGCTGAACAGGTCGGCCACCAGCGGCCGCACCGGAGTGAAGTAGCCGATGAAGGTGATCGCCGTGACCAGGCTCACACCCAGCCACAGCGCGTGCTTGGCCGTTTTGCGCAAGAGCTTGGCGGCGCTCGCCGGACCCTGGTCGAGCTTGATCCGCGCATTGCGGTCGCCCTCGGTGACCTTCTCGCACCACATGAACACCCAGGTCCACACGCTCTGCGGGCAGGTATAGCCGCACCAGACGCGGCCGGCGAACACGGTGATGAAGAACAGGCCGAAGGCGGCGATGATCAGCAGCGCCGAGAGCAGGATGAAGTCCTGCGGCCAGAAGGTCGCGCCGAAAATGTAGAACTTGCGTTCGGGTAGGTCCCAGAGCACCGCCTGGCGGCCGTTCCAGTTCAGCCACAGGGTGCCGAAGAACAGCAGGAACAGCAGGCCGCCGCCGAGGCGGCGGAAGTTGCGGAACAGACCGGTGAAGCTGCGGGTGTAGATCGGGCCGTTCACCGCCGACGGCAGCTTGCCGGGCGCGGGCGGCTGTTTCGACGGAGCGGCCGGTGCGGCGGGCTCGACCTGGATCGCGGGAATTCTTTCGCTCATTTTTCGTAGGCCCATCAGGCTGGAGAGGCGGTTGCGACTATAGGAACCGGCTGATGGGCGAAACAGCGGCAGATCGAGCGGGAAAAACCGTATCAGATGCCTCCGGAAAGCAGCGGCCCAGCATTGCCGCGGGATGCCGAGCGACCTCGGGCAGTACAGATATGCGCCCCGTGGCAACCGGTCGCAGGCGGCACGAATTCGCCGCCGTCGGCCATCTGATGTGTTTTTTTCGGCGGAATCTGCCGCTGTTTCGCTGTCTGTACGCGGGCGATAGTGGGTGCCAGTGAACACCGGCCCATCCTGTCGCCAGAAACAGGGGCGCAGCCGGTCCCCGGTTTCTTCGCCACGCACCCTGCCCGTCATCGGTGGAGAAACCCTGTCGATGAGGGCTTTGCGATGTACCAGTACGACGAATACGACCAGGCGCTGGTGAGCGAGCGGGTGGCGCAGTTCCGCGACCAGATCGCCCGCCGCCTCGACGGCGAACTGAGCGAGGAGGAGTTCCTCCCGCTGCGCCTGCAGAACGGCCTGTACCTGCAGAAGCACGCCTACATGCTGCGCGTGGCGATTCCCTACGGCACCCTCTCGTCGCCGCAACTGCGCGCCTTGGCGCACGTCGCCCGGCACTACGACCGCGGCTACGGGCACTTCACCACGCGGCAGAACATCCAGTTCAACTGGATCGAACTGGAGCAGGTCGGCGATATCCTCGAACACCTCGCCGGCGCGCAGATGCATGCGATCCAGACCTCCGGCAACTGCGTGCGCAACATCACCACCGAAGCCTTCGCCGGGGTCGCCGCGGACGAATGGACCGACCCCCGGCCGCTGGCCGAGATCCTGCGCCAGTGGTCGACGGTGAACCCGGAGTTCCTGTTCCTCCCGCGCAAGTTCAAGATCGCCCTCAGTTCGGCGGTGGAAGACCGCGCCGCGGTGCAGATGCACGACATCGGCCTGTACCTTTACCGCCACCCCGACGCCGGCGAGTTGCGCCTGCGGGTCCTGGTCGGCGGCGGCCTGGGACGCACGCCGATGCTCGGCCAGGTGATCCGCGACGACCTGCCCTGGCAGCACCTGTTGTCCTACGTCGAGGCGATCCTGCGGGTCTACAACCGCTACGGCCGGCGCGACAACAAGTACAAGGCGCGGATCAAGATCCTGGTCAAGGCGCTGGGCATCGAGGCTTTCGCCCGCGAGGTGGAGGAAGAGTGGCAGCACCTGCGCGACGGCCCGGCGCAACTGACTGCCGAGGAGTGCCAGCGGGTCGCCGAGCGCTTCGTATTGCCGCGCTACCTGCCGCCGGCCGGCGGCGAGCTGGCCTACGGCAGCGCCCGTGCGGCCGATCCGGCCTTCGCCCGCTGGGCCTCGCGCAACGTCCAGGCGCACAAGGTGCCGGGCTACGCCTCGGTGGTGCTGTCGACCAAGCCCGGCGCCAGCGCGCCGCCGGGCGACGTCACCGCGGAGCAGATGGAACGCGTCGCCGACTGGGCCGAGCGCTACGGTTTCGGCGAGATCCGTGTGGCCCACGAACAGAACCTGGTGCTCCCCGACGTGCGCCTGGAGAACCTCCACGCGCTGTGGCGCGAGGCCTGCGCAGCCGGCCTCGGCACGCCTAACCAAGGCCTGCTCAGCGACATCATCGCCTGTCCCGGCGGCGACTACTGCGCGCTGGCCAACGCCAAGTCGATCCCCATCGCCCAGGGTATCCAGCAGCGCTTCGAGGACCTCGACCACCTGCACGACATCGGCGAGCTTAGCCTGAACATCTCCGGCTGCATGAACGCCTGCGGCCACCACCACATCGGCAACATCGGCATCCTCGGCGTCGACAAGAACGGCAGCGAGTGGTACCAGGTCACCCTCGGCGGCGCCCAGGGCAAGGACAGCGCGCTGGGCAAGGTGATCGGGCCATCGTTCAGCGCTGCCGAGGTGCCGGCGGTGATCGAACGGATCGTCGAAACCTTCACCGACCTGCGGGTCGGCCCGGAACGTTTCATCGACACCTTCAACCGGGTCGGCCTGGAGCCGTTCAAGGCCCGGGTCTACGCCAGGATGGAGGAACCGGCATGAACAACCTGATCCGTTTGCGCGATGGCGTCGCCGAGGTCTGCCGCGACGATCCCTGGCAACTCCTGCGCGAGTTGCCCGACGCGCTGCCGCCGGGGCCGTTGCTGCTGCCTCTGGCGGCCTGGCTGGAGCGCCGCGGCGAGGCCGGAGCCGCCGCGCCCTGGCTGGCGCCGGACGATGAGGTGGAGGCCTTGCTGCCGCACTTCGCCGAGCTGCCGCTGGTCGCCGTCGATTTCCCCAGCTTCCGCGACGGTCGTGGCTACAGCCTGGCCTACCTGCTGCGCGTGCGCCTGGGGTGGAGCGGCGAGTTGCGCGCAGTGGGCGACGTGTTGCGCGACCAGCTCAGCCATATGCGCCAGTGCGGCTTCGATGCCTTCGCGGTGCGCGAGGACAAGAACGTCGAGGATGCGCTCAAGGGGCTGGCGGGCTTGAGCGTGCTCTACGGCCGCTCGGCGATCGAGCCGCGACCGTTGTTCCGCCGACGCTAGGCATACGCCCCCGGACCGACGCCGATACCTGCCGCAACGCCGACCTGGCCCCTCTCCCGCAGCGGGAGCGGGGCGCACCCCTCAGCCGTAGACCGAGGAACTGGCGGACGGCGCCGGCGCGCCGCCCTTGAAGCGCCCCGCCAGCTCGCGCAGCGAACGCATCAGCAGGCTGGTGTCCACGCCCACCGCGACGAACGCGCAGCCCAGCTCCAGGTAGCGCCGCGCCAGTGTCTCGTCGGCGGAGAGGATGCCGGCGGCCTTGCCGGCCGTGCGGATGCGGTGGATGGCGTCCTCTATGGCCGCCTGCACCTCGGAATGGCCTGGATTGCCGCGATGGCCCATGGCTGCGCTGAGGTCGGCCGGACCGATGAACACGCCGTCGACGCCCTCGACGGCGGCGATCGCGTCGAGGTTGGCCAGGCCCTCCAGGTTTTCCACCTGGACCAGCAGGCACATCTGCTCGTCGGCGTGGTCCAGGTACTCCGCCACGCTGTTCCAGCGCGAGGCCCGGGCCAGCGCACTGCCGACCCCGCGTACGCCCGCCGGCGGATAGCGCACGGCGCGCACCAGCCCTTCGGCCTGGGCGGCGCTGTCGACCATCGGTACCAGCAGGGTCTGCGCGCCGATGTCGAGCAATTGCTTGATCAGCGCAGTGTCGCCCTGCACCGGGCGGATCACCGGCTGGCCGGGGTAGGGCGCCAGCGCCTGCAACTGGCCGAGCAGGCTGCGCAGGTCGTTGGGCGCGTGCTCGCCGTCCAGCAGCAGCCAGTCGAAGCCGGCGTTGGCGGCCAGCTCCGCGCAGTAGGGATCGGCCAGGCCGAGCCACAGGCCGATCTGCGCCTCGCCGCTGCGCAGGCGTTGCTTGAAGCGATTGACGGGCAGGTCCATGGAAATGCCTCCTCAGACGAAACGGCAGGAGATGCTGCCGAGCAGGTCGTAGTCGACGTGGAAGGTGTCCCCCGGCGCGGCCGCCACCGGGCGGGTGAAGGAGCCGCCGAGGATCACCTGGCCGGCCTCCAGGCAGACGCCGTAGGGCGCCAGCTTGTTGGCCAGCCAGGCGACGCCCTTGGCCGGGTGGTTGAGCACCGCGGCGGAGACGCCAGACTCCTCGATCACGCCATTGCGGTAGAGGATCGCCGGTACCCGCCGCAGGTCGATATCGCCTGGCCGTACGGCCCGGCCGCCCATCACCACGCCGGCGTTGGCGGCGTTGTCGGAGATGGTGTCGAAGACCTTGCGCGTGACTTTCGTTTGCGGGTCGACCTGCTGGATGCGCGCATCGATGATCTCCAGCGCCGGGATCACCCACTCGGTGGCCTCGAGCACGTCGAACAGGGTGCAGCCCGGTCCCTTCAGCGGCTTGCCGAGGATGAACGCCAGCTCCACCTCGACCCGCGGCACGATGAAGCGCTGGAAGGGGATGTCGCTGCCCTCCTCGAAGAACATGTCGTCGAGCAAGGCGCCGTAGTCCGGCTCGCTGATATTCGACGAGACCTGCATGGCGCGCGAGGTCAGGCCGATCTTGTGGCCCTTGAGCACGCGCCCGTCGGCGATCTTGCGCTCGACCCAGGCGCGCTGGATGGCGTAGGCGTCCTCGATGGCGATGTCCGGGTAGTCGAGGGAGAACTGCCTTACCTGCTGGCGCGAGCGTTCGGCGGCGTCGAGGCGGTTGGCGGCTTCCTGGATCAGACGGGGATCGAGCATGGTCGGGGTCTCTCGGTTCAGCGTGGGTTGACCACGGCGGCGGGGGTCCGCAGGACCAGGCCGGCGCCGAGGGCGATGAGGATGGCCAGCAGGTACAGGGCCAGGCTGGCGCTCTGGGTGGTGTCGCGCATCCAGCCGATCAGGTAGGGCGCGAGGAAGGCGGCGATGCTGCCGAAGGAACTGATCAGGGCGATTCCGGCGGCCAGGGTGGCGCTGGAAAGGAAGGCCGGCGGCAGTTGCCAGAACATCGGCAGGGCGGCGCTGGCGCCCATCCCGGCGATCACCAGGCCGCCCATCACCAGCCAGGCGCTGGTCGGTGCCAGGGCCGCCAGGCTGAGCCCGGCGGCGGCCATCAGCAACGGAATGCCCAGGTGCCAGCGGCGCTCGCGCAGGCGGTCGGAGGAACGGCCGATGAAGATCATGAAGGCGCAGCCGGCGAGATAGGGCACCGCGCTGAGCATGCCGATGCGGCTGTCCTGGGCGATGCCGGCGCCATGGATCAGGCTCGGCATCCAGAACGCGATGGTGTTCACCGCCAGCATCACCGCGAAATAGATCGCCACCAGCAGCCACACCTGCGGATTGCTGAAGATGCCGGAGAAGGAGGTGATGGTCTTGCGCTGCTCCTCGCCGGCCAGTTCCTCGCGCAGCAGGTGCTTCTGTTCGTCGCTGAGCCACGTCACCCGTTCGAAGCTTTCCGGCAGCGAGCACCAGACCACCACGCCGAGCAACACAACCGGCAGGCCTTCGATCAGGAACATCCACTGCCAGCCGCGCAGTCCGAGGGCGTCATGGAAGCCTTCTAGGATCCAGCCCGAAAGCGGTCCGCCGATCACCCCGGCCATGGGCACGGCGATGGCGAACAGGGCGGTGATCTGCCCGCGTCGGCGCGCCGGGAACCAACGGTTCAGGTAGACCAGGATACCGGGGAAGAAGCCGGCCTCGGCGACCCCCAGGAGAAAGCGCAGCAGGTAGAAGCCGCGCGCGGTCTCCACCAGCAGCATGGCGGTGGAGAGACAGCCCCAGACCAGCATCAGGCAGGCGATCCAGCGGCGCGGGCCGATCCGTTCCAGCATCAGGTTGCTGGGCAGGCCGAACAGCGCATAGGCGATGAAGAATAGCCCGGCGCCGAGACCGTAGACGGTGTCGCTGAAGTGCAGGTCGGCGCTCATCTGCAATTTGGCGAAACCGATGTTGATGCGGTCCAGATGGGCGAAGACGTAGCACACCAGCAGCAGCGGCATCAGCCGCCAGGTGACGCGGTCGTGGGTGCTGTCGCTGAGAGGCAGGGTGGTGCTGTTCAGGGTGCTGGCTGTGCTCATGATCTTGTACTTTTTGTGAGCGCCCGGACGTCCCGGCGACCTGTCGGTGGCCGGGAGGCGAGCTGGGTGAGTGCAGCGTTATGGCGGGCTGGTCAGTCCGCCGGGTTGTTCAGGAATTCATGCACGTTGTTGCGCTTGTAGTTCAGCTCCGCGTCCAGTTCGGTGAGTTCGAAGGACAGCGCCAGCAGGCGTCGCGCCTGGAGCTCGGCGAAGTGCGCGGTGATCACCTCGAAAAGTGCCTCGGCGACTTGCCGGCGAGTCTCCAGGTCGCGACCGGCGCCGACTTTCAGGGTCATGTGGACGAAGGCGTAGTCGTGCCTGCCGTCGGCCATGCGCCAGGTGTCCAGGCGCACGCCGCGGCTGCGGATGCCGCCGAGCGGGAACACGCCGCTGGCGCCGAGGCAGGCATGGACCTTCTCGAACAGGCCGGGCAGGTCGGCTTCGGCTTCGATGTTGTCGGTGTATTCGGCGATGAAGTGCGGCATGGTGGCGTCCTCAGAGGCGGCTGGCGCAACTGGCGCCGGCCGGGTTGCCGGCCTGGGCGGCGGGAATCGCCGAGCCGTCCTGGGCGGTGACCGGGAATACCGCGTTGATCTGCCCGGTGCCGGAGGAGCCGAAGTAGGGCGTCACCACCTCCGCCTTGCCGTCGTAGGCCGACCAGCCGAGGGCGCCGAGGAGCATCGCGGTGTCGTGCATGAAGCCTTCGCCATGGCCCTTGGAGGCGTACTCCGGGAGCATCCCGCAGAATTCCGCCCAGCGGCCTTCCTGCCACATCTGCACGACTTCATGGTCGAGGACCTCAAGGAACGGGCTCCAGATGCGGTCGGAGAAGTCCGGCGCCTGGCCGTTCTGGGCGAAGCGGTGGGACAGCGAGCCGCTGGCGAGGAACGCCACCGTGCCGTCGTAGTGCTCTTCCACCGCCTTGCGCATGGCCCAGCCCAGGCGCGCGCTGTCGTTCAGGTAATGCACGGTGCACAGGGCGGAGACCGAGACCACCTTGAAGTGGCGGTCCTGGTTCATGTAGCGCATCGGTACCAGGGTGCCGTACTCCGGGCCGAGGGTAGTGGCGTCGTGGGCCAGGGTCTCCACGCCGAGCGCGTTGCAACCCTCGGCGAGGATGCGGCCCAGCTCCGGGTTGCCGGGGAAGCCGTACTCCATGTTGGCGATGAAGTGCGGCAGCTCGTTGCTGGTGTAGAGCCCCTCGAAGTGCGGCGCGCAGTTGATGTGGTAGCCGGCGTTGACCAGCCAGTGGGTGTCGAACACCACGATGGTGTCGACCCCCAGTTCGCGGCAGCGCCGGCCGATCTCGCGGTGCCCGTCGATCGCCGGCTGGCGGCAGCCGTGGCGCGGGCCGGGCAGCTCGGACAGGTACAGCGAGGGTACGTGGGTGATCTTGGCAGCCAGAGCGACTTTGCCCATGACGATTCTCCTGGTGGCCCGTTGGGCCTGGCAGCGGGCGCGGCCGTTGGCGGCTGGCCCGGATTCTTCTGATTGTGTCTGCACGCCGGCGCTGCTGGCGGCCTCGGGCGGCCGCTCTGCACGAGCGCGCCCTACACGCCCCAGCGGGGGATGTGATGGCTGCCCATGGATATACACACGTTCTTGATCTCGGCGAATACCTCGAAGCTGTATTCCCCGCCTTCGCGTCCGGTGCCCGAGGCCTTCACCCCGCCGAACGGCTGGCGCAGGTCGCGCACGTTCTGGCTGTTGATGAAGACCATCCCGGCCTCGATGCCGCGTGCCAGGCGATGGGCCTTGCCGATGTCCTGGGTCCAGATGTAGGAGGCCAGGCCGTATTCCACGTCGTTGGCCAGGCGCAGCGCCTCGGCTTCGTCCTTGAACGGGATCAGGCAGACCACCGGGCCGAAGATCTCCTCCTGGGCGATGCGCATGCGGTTGTCCACGTCGGCGAACACCGTGGGCTGGATGAACTGCCCCTTGCTCAGGTGCGCCGGCAGGCCGGCCGGACGCTCCAGGCCGCCGGCCACCAGGGTGGCGCCTTCCTCGAGGCCGATGCGGATGTAGCCGGTGACCTTGTCGTAGTGGGCCTGGGTGATCATCGAGCCGACCTGGGTCTTCGGGTCCTGCGGATCGCCGACGATCAGGCGCCTGGCGCGTGCGGCGAACTCGGCGACGAACTGCGGGTAGACGCTTTCCTGGACGAAGATGCGACTGCCGGCGGTGCAGCGCTCGCCGTTCAGCGAGAAGATGGTGAACAGAGCGGCGTCCAGCGCCCGCTCGAGGTCGGCGTCTTCGAAGACCAGCACCGGCGACTTGCCGCCCAGTTCCATCGAGTATTTCTTGATCCCGGCCGCCTCCATGATCCGTCGCCCGGTGGCGGTGCCGCCGGTGAAGGACACCGCGCGCACGTCGCGGTGGCGAACCAGCGCGTCGCCGGCGCTGGCGCCGTAGCCCTGGACCACGTTGAACACCCCCGGCGGAATGCCCGCCTCGTGCACCAGGCGGCCCAGCTCGTTGGCGGTCAGCGGCGACAGCTCGGACATCTTCAGCACCGCCGTGTTGCCCAGCGCCAGGCACGGCGCGGTCTTCCAGGTGGCGGTCATGAACGGTACGTTCCACGGCGAGACCAGGCCGCAGACGCCCACCGGCTGGTACAGGGTGTAGTTGAGCATCTGGTCGTCGACCGGATAGCTGTGCCCGTTCATCCGCGTGCAGACTTCGGCGAAGAACTCGAAGTTGTGCGAGGCGCGCGGGATCAGTACGTTCTTCGTCTGGTGGATCGGCAGGCCGGTGTCGAGGGTCTCAAGTTCCGCCAGGTGCGGCACGTTCCGGTCGATCAGCTCGCCGAGCCGGCGCATCAGGCGCGCGCGCTCCTTGGCCGGGGTATTGGCCCATTTCGGGAAGGCTTCCCGGGCCGCCGCCACCGCCGCGTCGATTTCCGCCGCGCCGCCGCTGGCAACCTCGCCGATCAGCTCGCCGGTGGCCGGGTTGTAGTTCTCGAAGACGTCCTTGCTTTCGACCTCGCGGCCATTGATCCAGTGTTTGATCATTCTGCGTGCTCCTGTGCGCGGGCGCGGAAGAATTCGGCCTCGCTGACGATTCGGTTGACCAGGCGACCGACGCCTTCCACCTCCACCACCACTTCGTCGCCGGGGACCACGTCGGACAGGCCTTCCGGTGTGCCGGTGGCGATCATGTCGCCCGGCTGCAGGGTCATGAAGCTGGAGAAGTATTCGATCAGGTAGGGAATGTCGAAGATCATGTCCGCGGTGCTGCCTTCCTGGCGCAGCTCGCCGTTGACCCAGGTGCGCAGGACCAGCCGGTTCGGCTCGGGAACCTCGGCCGCGTCGACGATCCACGGCCCCACCGGGGTGGTGGCGTCGCGGTTCTTCACCCGCAGGTTGGGCCGGTAGTAGTTCTCCAGGTAGTCGCGGATCGCGTAGTCGTTGCACACCGTGTAGCCGGCCAGGTAGCCGAGGGCGTCCTCGCGGCGGACGTTGCGCGCCGGCTTGCCGATCACCGCCACCAGTTCGCACTCGTAGTGCATGTAGTCGACGTTGTCCGGACGCCAGCTGACCTGGCGGTGGCCGGTGTAGGTGCCCGGCGACTTGATGAACGCCAGCGGTTCGCTGGGCGCCTTGAACGACAGTTCGGCGGCATGGTCGGCGTAGTTCAGGCCGAGGGCGAACATGCTCCCGGTGGCCGGCGGCAGCCACTCCACCCGGTCCTCGGCGAGCAGGGTGCCGTCGGCCAGGCGGACGGCGTTGGCGTCTTCCACGGTGACCTGGTGAACCCGGCCCTGGTAGCGGATGCGTGCGTGTTTCATGGTCGGTTCCTCATTCCGCGACGATGCTGTTGGCGAGGCGGCCGAGGCCGTCGATCTCGACCTCGACGCGGTCGCCGGGATGCACGTCGACGCGCCCTTCGGGGGTGCCGGTGATCAGCACGTCGCCGGCGTGCAGGGTCATGAACTCGCTGATCTCGGCGATCAGCCGCGGGATGTCGCGCACCAGGTTGGCGGTGTTGTTGCGCTGGCGCAGTTCGCCGTTGACGTACAGCTTCAGCTCCAGCGCATGGGGATCGGCGATCTCCTGCGTCGGCACCAGTTGCGGACCGAACGGGCAGAAGCCGTCGCGGCACTTGGCTTTCACCGCCGGGCGGTAGTAGCTGTCTTCCGGCAGGCTGAACTCGTTGACGATCACGTAGCCGGCGACATGCGCCATGGCCTCTTCCTCCTTCACCCGGCTGGCGTCGCGAGCGATCACCACGCCCAGCGCCGGGCCCGGTTGCAGGCGCTCGACGCCGCGCGGGAAGAGCACCGGGGCGTCGTGCTCGTTGCGGGTATTCGGTGTCTTGATGAACAACACCGGCTTCACTGGCGGCTTCTGGTAGGGCGGCTGCTGGAACTCCGGCAGGCGGCTGTCGAGCAGGCCCTTGTAGTTCAGCGCGACGCCGAACAGGGTGCCGGCGGCGACGTCATTCAGTGCGCGGCTCATTGTGGTGGTGTCTCCTGGCGCGATAAGCGAACGGCGAGGGGGCCGTCCTGGCGAAAACTCGTTAATGTGTTAACGTTATATTTAACATGTTAATGATCGTCAACCCCGGTTGCTGCGCCATTCGTCCCGGGGAGGTGGCAAGAGGCGCCGTCTGCGGTATACGGATGCCCGCGACGGCTTGCGTGCGCAGCCGGGAAGAACAACAAAGAGAAGATCGCCATGCCAGAGCGCCAGCCGATCCCCAACATCAACATCGGGCAGGTCTACGACCAGCGCTATGCCGACGCCGAGGTGCACTACGATGCGCTGGGCAACCTGGCCGGATTCTTCGGTCGCAACATGCCGGCGCACCGGCACGACCGCTTCTTCCAGGTGCACTACGTGAAGAACGGCGCGGTGCGGGTCTATCTCGACGAGCGCCAGTACCTGGAGTCGGGGCCGATGTTCTTCCTCACCCCGCCGACCGTGCCGCACGCCTTCGTCACCGAGGCGGACGCCGATGGCCATGTGCTGACCGTGCGCCAGCAACTGGTGTGGAGCCTCACCGAAGCAGAGCCGGGCCTGGCGCCCGGCCCGCAGGTGGCGCCGGCCTGCGTGGCGCTGGGCAACCTGGAGGGCGGCGCGGCCGAGGAGGCGGCGCGCCTGGCGCTGCTCTTCGAGCAGTTGCGCAGCGAGTCGATGGCCAGCCGCTCCGGCCGCCAGCAGGCGCTGCTGGCGCTGACCCGGCTGGTCATGATCAGCCTGCTGCGTCTCTCGGCCAATTCGGTGGCTGCGCGGCCGATGCGCCACGAAGACCTGCAGATCTTCCAGCGCTTCAACGCGCTGATCGAGGAGCGCTATGCCGAGCACTGGCCGCTGTCGCTCTACGCCAGCCGGATCGGCGTCACCGAGGCGCGCCTCAACGACGTCTGCCGGCGCATCGCCGACCTGCCGTCGAAGCGCCTGGTGTACGAACGGCTTATGCAGGAGTCCAAGCGCCTGCTGCTGTTCACCGGCGGCTCGGTGAACGAGATCTGCTACCAGCTCGGCTTCAAGGACCCGGCCTACTTCAGTCGTTTCTTCGTGCGTTACGCGGGGCTCACCCCCAGCGCTTACCGCCAGCGACAGGCCGACGGGGAGTCCCGTCGCTGAGCGGGTGGGCGGGTATACTCGCGCTCCCACTCGAACAGGAAGCGTTTCTCCATGCATGATGCAGCCACCTCCATGCCGCCGCAGGCTCCCTCCACCTGGGCCGACTACCTTGCCGGCTACCGCTGGCGAGGGCAGGGCGAAGGATGTTCCGCGGCCACTGTCCACCGCCTGGAGGTTGCGCGGCGGCCGACCCTGTTCGTCAAGCAGGAAGTGCTGTCCGCACATGCCGAGCTGCCCGCCGAAATCGCCCGCCTGCGCTGGCTGCACGGTGCCGGCATCGATTGCCCGCAGGTGCTGAACGAAACCCAGAGCGACGGCCGGCAATGGCTGCTGATGAGCGCCGTGCCGGGGGACACGCTGTCCGCGCTGGCGCAGCGCGGCGAGCTGGAGCCCGAGCGCCTGGTGCGCCTGGTGGCCGCCGCCCTGCGCCGGCTGCACGATCTCGATCCGGCCGCCTGTCCCTTCGATCATCGCCTGGAACGGCGCCTGGACACCGTGCGCCAGCGGGTCGAGGCCGGGCTGGTGGACGAGGCGGACTTCGACGACGACCATCGCGGTCGCAGCGCCACGGAGCTGTACCGCCTGCTGCTCGACCGGCGTCCGGCGGTCGAAGACCTGGTGGTCGCCCATGGCGACGCCTGCCTGCCAAATCTGCTGGCGGAGGGGCGGCGCTTCAGCGGCTTCATCGATTGCGGGCGGCTCGGCGTCGCCGACCGGCACCAGGACCTGGCCCTGGCCGCGCGGGACATCGAGGCCGAACTCGGCGCGGCCTGGGCCGAGGCCTTCCTCGTCGAATACGGCGGCGATATCGACGGCGAACGGCTGGCGTACTTCAGGCTATTGGACGAGTTCTTCTAGAGTAGGGCCGGTTCGGATCCGGACTGGATTCGGCCTGCCGTTGCACGAAAACGAGGTACAACGGCATCGGCCACTATCGCCAACGCCACCGCGCGCCCTCGCTCGTTCCGCGGAGTCGCCGGTTCAGTTCAGCCGGTACTGCGCCAGTTCCTTCGCCGAAAGCACGCGCATCCGTTTGGGATCGGTGCTTTGCATGGCCTGTACCAAGGTGCTGGGGATATCCATTTCGCGGAAGTAGGCGGCGGAGTCGTAGCGCATGCCGTTGGCCGAGCGCGAGTGCAGCGAGTCGCCGTGGGCGTAGTAGGGACGGTGCAGGCCGACGTAGCCGCGTACGGTCTTGCGCTTGCCGGCCGCCAGCAGGTAGACGCAGGTGCCCTGGCAGACGCTGCTCGACGGCACCAGCGCGTCGAAGCCGGATTCGCGCAGCAGGCGGCCCATGCGGATCGCCTCCGGCACGCTGCCGCCGATGCTGTTCAGCAGGAGCAGCTTGCGCGAGTAGGTTCCCGGATTGTTGCGCAAACCCTTGAGCAGCGTCTCGTAGTCGCCCGGCGCGATCTCCTCCGAGACGCGGACCGTCAGCACCCGCCCCATGCTCTTGTGTTGCAGCGAATGCACTTCGACCCTGGCCAGTGCGGGAGCCGCGCAGAACACGGCGAGGCAGGCGAGGACGGTCCGGAGGCGGAGGCGGGGCATGGAACGGGGCGATCCTGTCAGACGGCGATGGCTGCCGAAGATACCTGCAAGCGTTGCATTGTGCACGGTCCTCGTCGTCAGGACGAGGAGCCGGTCTCCGCCTGGCGCACCGGCAGGCGCAGGCAGAAGGTGATGACGTCGTCGCGGCAGTCCACGTCGATACGCCCCTGGTGGGCCTGGGCGATGGCCTGGGAGATGTACAGGCCGATACCGAGGCCGTTGCGGTTGCGCTGGTTGTCCGCCGACTCGCGCTTGAACGGTTCGAACAGGTTGGCCAGTTGCGCTTCGGAGAGGCCGCTGGTTTCGTTGAGCACGCTCAGGCACACCTCGTCGCCCTGGCGGGTCAGGGTTACCAGCACCGGCCGGCCGGGCAGGCCGTGATGACGGGCGTTGCTCAGCAGGTTGGCGGCGACCTGGGCGTAGCGGTCCGGGTCGACCACGGCACGAACCTGCGGGTCGATGGCGATCTCGATCACCAGGCCGGGATAGGCGACGTCGGTTTCGCAGACGATCTGCTGCACCAGTTGCGAGACGTCGGTGTCGACCGGGTTCACGGTGAGGCCGATGCCCGATTGCAGGCGGCTCATGTCGAGGATCTGGCTGACCAGCCGTTCCATGCGGCTGCTGGACGCGGAAATGTGTTGGCGCAGTTCGGTGGTGCGGGTGTCGCTGGAGGACAGCAGGGCCGCCGCCATGGAGATCGACTGCAACGGGTTGCGCAGGTCGTGGCCGAGCACCGCGATCAGGCGCTGGCGCATGCGGTCGACCTCGGCCGCATGGTTGAGGCACAGTTCCATCAGGTCCAGGCGCAGCTTTTCGGCGATCGCCAGGTCGGTTTCGCTCCAGGGCGTGGAGTGGCCGCGGACCACTTCCTCCCAGGCCTCGAACGAGCCGCGCGGGGTCAGCCGCGGGCCGGAGGGGCCAATGGTCAACAGCTTTTCCGGCTTGCCGCCCCAGCGGATGCGGTGCACTTCCTCGTGGCGGAACCAGAAGATCCAGCCCGATTCCTGGCGGTGGAAACGGATCGCCAGCACACCGCAGCAGTCGCCGCCGTCCGGAGAGTCCTCGCTGGGCTGCGGCCAGTTGTCGGTGTGGTAGATGTCCCGTTCCGGATCGCGCTGCAGGCGTTGCAGGACATTCCCGGCCTGGCGCTCGAAGTCGCCGCGGATGCTCAGGGTGCGGCCGCCGAGCATGACTAGGGCGCCGTCGCAGGGAATCAGTGCGGCGATGCCATCGTCCGGGTGGGCCAGTGCGCCGAACAGGTCGTCGGCGTCCCGCGCGCGGCGAGCCAGGGCCAGCCTGCGCTCGGTGGACACGCGCAGCAGTTCGGCGATACGCCCCTGCTCCAGGCGCTCGACGATGGCGCTGCAGACCTGGGAGAAGATCTGGAACGACATGCGCACCGGGTAGGGAATCAGTTTGGGCGACATGTGATGGCAGGAGAACAGTCCCCAGAGCTTGCCGCCGACCACGATGGAGATGCTCATCGAGGCGCGCACGCCCATGTTGGTCAGGTATTCGCAGTGGATCGGCGAAACGCTGCGCAGCACGCTGTAGCTGAGATCGAACGATTCGTTGGTCTCCGGGTTCAGCGCGGGAAACACGCGCATCGGCGTATAGGCCACGTCGGCGATCAGCCTGATCGGGTTCTGGATGTACAGGCGACGCGCCTGGGCCGGGATGTCCGAGGCCGGGTAGCGTTGCCCCAGGTAGCTTTCGAGGTCTTCGCGACGGCTCTCGGCGACCACCTCGCCGGAGTCGTCATGACGGAAACGGTAGGCCATCACCCGGTCGTAGCCGGTCATCCGGCGCAGCTCGTCGGTGACGTTGCTGAGCAGGCTGGCGGTGTCGTTGTGCAACTGGACCTGGGCGATGATGCGCTGGGCGTTGAGGGTGAAGGAGGTGATCGACAGCGTGTCCGCGGTGCGGATCTCGAACTCCAGGTAGAACACTTCCTTGTAGCTGTGGCCGATCACGTCGAACAGGTGTTCGCCGATCCGCGTCTCGACGCTGTTCGACCATGGGCCGTTGCCGGTCAGTCCCTCTTCGAGCATGCGCAGGACCTCCGGCCCCACCTGCTCCTGCGTCAGGTAGGAACCCGGCGAGGCGACGAAACCCAGTAGCGCCTGGATGTTCTCGCTTGCCGCGAGGACCATGCCGTCCGCGCGCAGGGCGACCAGCGCCCCGTGCGGCTGGATCGCGCCAGGCACGTGGATGGGTTCGTCCTCGCAGTTCGCCAGGGTAACCGGGGTGATGCTCGTCATCTATCGTCCAGCCTGGTCTCCAGGCAGTCAGGCTTCGTCGAGAACCCATCGACGAAACGAAAGGAATGTAGCCTGTGCCGCATCCTGCGCAAGGCCGATGGCTTCGGGGCTGTCGATCTGCCGGGCGAGCTGTTCGAGAAACTCCTGCCAGCGCACCCCGGTTGCCTGGCCGTAGCCCCGCAACCACTGTAGCGGCAGACCGGGCAGGCGTGGAGCTAGTCGTTTGTAGAGATACGCGCCGCCCAGCGTCGCGCCTTCCATCACGTAGGCCACCCCGAAGACCTCCGCGGCCCGTGTCGCATTCGGCAGGTCGGCGCAGCGCGGTAGCGCCTCCACCTGCGCGCGGCTCATGCCGCCGGCCAGCAGGTCGCTTTCCAGCCAGGCGCTCTTGACCAGCCGCGCGTCGGCCCGCAGCGCCGCCGGCCAGCCGCTGCGGTTGTCGCGCAGCGCGCGCTCCAGGGGTTCGAGCCAGCCAAGGATGCGTCCGGCATGGTCGAGGTAGGCGCGGTCGTCGAGATCGTCGTCGCCCAACGGCGAACGGCGGTCCAGTTCTGCGTGCAGGTCACGGGTGGCGTCGCGGAGTGCGGCGAGGGCTGGCGATGGAGATGGGGACATGAGGTCAGGGCCAGCGATTCGAGGCATGAACGGAAAAGAGTAGCAGGAAGCCGTACGCCCGGCTCGGAATAAATGGGCATCCCCGCGCGCGGCGCAGGGATGCCGGAGCGGGCGCGCTCAGGCCGCCTCGGTCTGCACCACCCGGTAGCAGGGGACGTAGGCCGCGCCGCCGGGCAGCTTCATCCGGTGCTGCTTGACGAAGGCCTGCAGCAGGCGGTCCAGCGGCAGCATCACCGCCGGGTCGCCGTGGATCTCGTAGGGCCCGTATTGCTCGATCATGCGGATGCCGTTGTCCTTGACGTTGCCGGCGACGATTCCGGAAAACGCGCGGCGCAGGTTGGCCGCCAACTCGTGGGGCGGCAGGCTGCGGCTGAGCTGGAGGCTGGCCATGTTCTCGTGGGTCGGCTCGAACGGGCGCTGGAAGCTTTCATCGATCTTCAGCATCCAGTTGAAGTGGAAGGCGTCGTTGCGCTCGCGGCGGAACTGCTTCACTTCCTTCAGGCCCTGGGCCATCTGCTTGGCCACCTCGGCCGGGTCGTCGATGACGATCCGGTAGTGGCGCTGCGCCGCATGGCCGAGGGTCGCCCCGACGAATTCATGGAGCTGCTGCAGGTAGGCTTCGGCGCTGCGGGGACCGGTGAGGATGACCGGGAAGGGCAGGTCCTGGTTGTCCGGGTGCATGAGGATGCCCAGCAGGTAGAGGAACTCCTCCGCGGTCCCGGCGCCGCCGGGGAAGATGATGACCCCGTGGCCGACGCGGACGAAGGCTTCCAGGCGCTTCTCGATGTCCGGCAGGATCACCAGTTCGTTGACGATCGGGTTCGGCGCCTCGGCGGCGATGATCCCCGGCTCGGTCAGGCCCAGGTAGCGGCCGCCGACGATGCGCTGCTTGGCGTGGCTGATGGTGGCGCCCTTCATCGGCCCCTTCATCACCCCCGGTCCGCAGCCGGTGCAGACATCCAGGCTGCGCAGGCCGAGTTCGTGGCCGACCCTCTTGGTGTACTTGTATTCCTCGCTGCTGATCGAGTGGCCGCCCCAGCACACGACGATCTTCGGCTCGACGCCGGGGCGCAGCGTACGGGCGTTGCGCAGCAGCTGGAAGACGTAGTCGGTGAGGCCCTGGGAGCTGTCCAGGTCGACGTGCTGGCTGTCCAGCCCGCTCTGGGTGTAGACGATGTCGCGCAGGGCGCTGAACAGCATCTCGCGGGTGCTGGCGATCATCTCGCCATCGACGAAGGCGTCGGCCGGCGCGTTGATCAGCTCCAGGCGCACGCCTCGGTCCTGCTGGTGGATACGCACCTCGAAGTCCTTGTAGGCGTCGAGGATGGTCTTGGCGTTGTCGCTGTGGGCGCCGGTATTGAGGATCGCCAGGGCGCACTGGCGGAACAGTTGGTAGGTCTTGCCGTTGGCGGTTTCGCTCAGTTGTTGCACTTCGCGTTGGGAGAGGGTTTCCAGCGTGCCTTTCGGACTGACCGAGGCGTTGATCACAGGGCGATGAGACATGTGCGATTCCATGCAGGGGATGCGGCGGCGTAGAAGAGCCGCGGCATCCGGATAAGGGAGCGCCGGGCAGGTTGCGTGCCGGGGGAGAGGGCGATCAGCCGTCGGAGTGGGGCGACGAGGCAACCGTGCGCTGGGGCTTGGCTCCAGGGTCTTGGTTAAATGTAATAGCGAGAACCTGACTGATCTGACAAGGAAAATCTCGAATTTATCTGTCGCCGGCCTGGCACCGGGGAAATCCTGCCACTAGCCGTGGACGAAAAGATCCGGCATCGGCTGGGATAATCGACTCTTCTCCTGATATCGTTGCGTTTCCGCCGGATGCTCGGCCAGTCGAAGGGAGGAACGAAGCATGTCGTATGAACAGTCCAGCAGCGTACCTAGCGACTTTCTTTCCTCCTTTTTCCAAGAGCCTGTCATCCATGATCGAACTCAGAACCATCACCCGCGACGATTGGGAAACCTGCATTGACCTGAAGGTCGCCCGCCACCAGGCGCACTTCGTCGCTTCCAACCTCTATTCGCTGGCCCAGAGCCGCTTCCTGCCGGGGTTCCGCGCGGTCGGCATCCACCACGGCGGGCGCATGGTCGGCTTCGCCCTCTACGGCCCCGACGCCGACGACGGCCACTACTGGCTCTACCGCCTGATGATCGACCGCCGCTACCAGGGCAAGGGGCATGGCCGCGCCGCCCTGCAACGGATCATCGCCAGCGTGCGCCGGACGAGGCGGCGCAGCGATCGCCTGATGGTCGCCTACGCCGTCGACAACGATGTGGCCCGCCAGCTTTATCGGGACGCCGGCTTCGTCGAACAGGGCCTCGCGCCCTGGGGCGAGACGATGGCCTGCCTGATGCTGCCGGAGCCGTCCCATCGCTCCGGGAAGGTCGCCGGAGCGCCGGGCGGGCGTGCAGCGCACGGCGTCCCGGCGTAGAATCGCGGGATTCGGCAGTTCCCTCCAATACCTATAACGACCATCCAACGCACATCGCCGCCCCGGACCCTTGCGTCCGGGGCGTTTTCCGTCGTGCGTGGCGAGGGTCGCGGGACCTGCCCGTCCGCCCCCTGCTCCGGAACCGAACGCCCCATGGACAGCACCTCCGAAACCCGCAGCGGCAGCTGGCTGAGCGTGATCGCCCTGGCCCTGGCCGCCTTCATCTTCAACACCACGGAGTTCGTCCCGGTCGGCCTGCTCAGCGACATCGGCCACAGCTTCGAGATGCCCACCTCGCAGGTCGGCCTGATGTTGACCATCTATGCCTGGGTGGTGTCGCTGGCCTCGTTGCCGATGATGCTGCTGACCCGCAATATCGAGCGGCGCAAGCTGCTGGTCGGGGTATTCCTGCTGTTCATCGCCAGCCACGTGCTGTCCGGGCTGGCCTGGAGCTTCCAGGTGCTGATGCTCAGCCGGATCGGCATTGCCTTCGCCCACGCGGTGTTCTGGGCCATCACCGCTTCGCTGGCGGTGCGCGTGGCGCCGCCGGGACAGCAGGCCAAGGCGCTAGGGCTGCTGGCCACCGGCACCACCCTGGCGATGGTCCTGGGCATCCCGCTGGGGCGGGTGGTTGGCGAGGCCCTGGGCTGGCGTACCACCTTCATGGCCATCGCCGGACTCTCGGTGCTGACCTTGCTCTACCTGGCGCGCTCCCTGCCGCTGCTGCCAAGCCAGAACTCCGGTTCCCTGCGCAGCCTGCCGATGCTGTTCCGACGCCCGGCGCTGGTTTGCCTGTACGTGCTGACCGTGGTGGTGATCAGCGCCCAGTTCACCGCCTACAGCTACATCGAGCCCTTCGCCAAGCAGGTGGCGCAGATGAGCGGCGAGGCGACCACCCTGCTGTTGCTGTTGTTCGGCGGCGCCGGGATCTTCGGTTCGATCCTCTTCAGCCGCTACAGCGAGGCTTTCCCGCGAGGCTTCCTGCTGGCCGCGATCCTCGCCTTGGGCAGCAGCCTGGCGCTGCTGCTGCCGCTGTCCGCGCAGCCGACCTGGCTGATGGCGCTCAGCCTGCTCTGGGGCATGTCGATCATGTGCTTCGGCCTGGCCCAGCAGTCCCGCGTCCTGCGCCTCGCCTCGGACGCCACCGACGTGGCCATGGCGCTGTTCTCCGGCCTGTACAACGTCGGCATCGGCGCCGGCGCGCTGCTCGGCAGCGTGGTCAGCGAACGCATGGGCCTGGCCTCGATCGGCAACGTCGGCGCCGCGCTGGCGCTGGCCGGCCTGCTGCTCGCCCTGTTCGCCGCACTGCGCTACGCGGAGGCGCTGAAAAGCACGTCGTTGTGAGCGGTCATACCTGGGGTCGGATGATTCGGCGGAGGAATCCGCCCGCTTGATCTAGTCTTCTGTGACGAAAAGGCGCAGGGAGTGCGGGATTGCCCCGCGCCGGGCCGGCGCAGGGACGGAATATCGGGTGAACGTACAACAGAGCAAGTTCAGGCTGAGCCGCTGGGCGGGCGCGACACTGGCGCTCGGACTGCTGCTGTCCGGGCTGGGCGCCTGGGGGCTGGCGCTGGTCAACGAGCAACAGGCGCGGATGGCGCTGGAACGCGAGGCGGAACTGCTGGCCGATGCGGTGACCCGCCGCGTGGAACTCTACCAGTATGGCTTGCGTGGGGTGCGCGGTGCCTTGCTGACGGCGGGCGAGGCGCACATCGACCGCGAACTGTTCCGCCGCTACAGCCTGACCCGCGACATCGACCGCGAGTTTCCCGGCGCCCGCGGCTTCGGCTTCATACGCCGGGTGGCGGCCGCCGACGAGGCCGGGTTCCTGCGCCAGGCGCGGGCCGACGGCCAGCCGGAGTTCCGCATCCAGCAACTGACTCCGCACGATGGCGAGCGCTACGTCATCCAGTACATCGAGCCGGTGGCGCGCAACGGCCAGGCGTTGGGCCTGGACATCGCCTCGGAAGCCAATCGCCGGGAGGCCGCCCGCGCCGCCCTGGAGACCGGGCAGGTGCGCCTGACGGGGCCGATCACCCTGGTCCAGGCCAGCGGCTTGCGCCAGCAATCGTTCCTCATCCTGATGCCGATCTACCGCAGCGGCATCACTCCACCGCCGGGGCCCCAGCGCGAACTCGAAGGCTTCGGCTGGAGCTATGCGCCGCTGCTGACCGGCGAGGTGCTGGCCGGGTTGCCCATCGACAACGCGGCGATCCACCTCGAACTCAGCGACGTCACCGGCGACGGCGCTGCCGTGCCCTTCTTCGTCAACGGCGCCGCGGCGCCGGCTCAACGCCTGTTCGGCCACATGCTGCGGCGGGAGATCTACGGTCGGCACTGGCAGATGGCGTTCAGCGCACTGCCGCTGTTCGTCCAGCGCCTGCACCAGCCTTCGCCGCGCATCCTGTTCCTGGCCGGCAGCCTGGTCAGCCTGTTGCTGGCGGCGCTGGTCAACGCCAGCGCCCTCGGCCGCCTGCGTCGGCGTCGGGAGGCGGCGACCCAGGCGCGGCTGGCGGCGATCGTCGGCAATTCGGCGGACGGCATCATCGGCGTCGGCCTCGACGGCGTCATCAGCGACTGGAATCGCGGGGCCGAGGCGTTGTTCGGCTACCGCGAGGAGCAGGCGGTCGGGCGGCGGGTGGTGGACCTGCTGGTGCCGCCATCCAAGGAGAACGAGGAACTCGACATCCTCGCCCGCATCGCCCGTAAAGAACAGGTGGTCAGCTTCGATACCGTGCGCCGGCACCAGGATGGCCACCTGCTCGACGTGGCGGTGACCGTCTCGCCGATCCTCGGTCCGGACGGCGGCGTGGTCGGCGCCTCGAAGACCGTACGCGACATCTCCGCG
Source organism: Pseudomonas sp. TZ252 (assembly GCF_056110345.1). Lineage (NCBI taxonomy): Bacteria > Pseudomonadati > Pseudomonadota > Gammaproteobacteria > Pseudomonadales > Pseudomonadaceae > Pseudomonas > Pseudomonas sp. TZ252. Next base: position 3,389,408 of record NZ_CM148566.1, read on the forward strand.
AAGAAGGCCGCCGAGGCCCGCATCCGCGAGCTCAATACCGGCCTGGAGCACCAGATCGCCGAGCGTACCGCCGAACTGCGTCGGTTGAACGTACTGCTCGGCAGCGTGCTGCAGGCGGCGTCCGAGGTGTCGATCATCACCCTCGACCGCGACGGCATCATCAGCGGCTTCAATCTCGGTGCCGAGCGGATGCTCGGCTACCGCGCCGACGAGGTGGTCGGCAAGGCCTCGCCGACCCTGCTGCACAGCGAGCGGGAGTTGCTCGCCCGCGGCCAGGAGCTGGGCGAGGAGGGTTTCCGCGTGCTGGTGGCGCGGGCCGAACAGGAGGGCGCCGAGACCCGCGAATGGACCTATCTGCGCAAGGACGGCTCGCCGCTCAGCGTGACGCTTTCGGTTACCGTCCTGCGCGACGAGGCTGGGGCGATCAACGGCTACCTGGGCATCGCCGTCGATGTCACCGAATGGCGCAACGCCGAGCGCGAGATGGCCGCGGCGCGCGACCAGTTGCAAATGGCCGCCGACGTGGCGCGCCTGGGCATCTGGCGCTGGAACCTGGCCGACGACAGCCTGCAGTGGAACGAGCGCATGTGCGAGCTGTATGGCCAGCCGCTGGCGTTGCGCGACGGCGGCCTGGTCTACGAGCATTGGCGCAGCCGCCTGCATCCGGAAGACCTCGAGCGCACCGAGGCCAGCCTGCGCGCGGCGGTGGAGGGGCGCGGCAACTACGATGTGATCTTCCGCGTGGTGCTGCCCGACGGCGGCATCCGCTTCATCCAGGCCGGCGCGCAGGTCGAGCGCGACGCCGACGGCAACCCGCTGCAGGTCACCGGGATCAATATCGATATCACCAGCGACCAGCAACTGCAGGCGCGCCTGCGCGAGGCCAAGGAGCAGGCGGACGCCGCCAGCGCGGCGAAGTCGTCGTTCCTGGCGAATATGAGCCACGAGATCCGCACGCCGATGAATGCCGTGCTGGGCATGCTGCAACTGGCCCGGCAGACCGATCTCAACGAACGCCAGCGCGACTACCTGGACAAGGCCAGCTCGGCGGCAACCTCGTTACTCGGCCTGCTCAACGACATCCTCGACTACTCGAAGATCGAGGCCGGCAAACTGGTCCTGGAAATGCTCCCCTTCGAGCTGGAGCCGCTGATGCAGGACCTGGCCGTGGTGCTCTCCGGCAACCAGGGCGACAAGGACGTCGAGGTGATCTTCGACATCGATCCCGAGCTGCCCAGCGCGGTGGTCGGCGACCGCCTGCGCCTGCAGCAGATCCTCATCAACCTGGCCGGCAACGCACTGAAGTTCACCGCCCGCGGGCACGTCCTGGTGAGCTTGCGGCGTCTGGCGCACGACGCCCACCTGGTGCGCCTGCGGGTGCTGGTGGCGGACACCGGCATCGGCATCAGCGCGGAACAGCAGCAGCGCATCTTCGAAGGTTTCACCCAGGCCGAGGCGTCCACCTCGCGACGCTTCGGCGGCACCGGCCTCGGCCTGTTCATATGCAAACGCCTGGTCGACCTGATGGGCGGTGAATTGCGGGTCGAGAGCGCGCCGGGCAGCGGTAGCCGGTTCTGGTTCGACCTGGACCTCGACGTCGCCCACGACCAACCGCTGCGTGCGGCCTGCCCCGGGGCCGGAGAACCGCTGCGGCTGCTGCTGGCGGACGACAACCTGGTGGCCGGCGAGCTGCTCGAACGCACGGTCGGCGCCCTCGGCTGGCGCGCCGACTGCGTCGGCAGCGGCAGCGAGGCGGTGGCGCGGGTCCAGGCGGCGATGGCCGAGGGCCGTCGCTATGACGTGGTGCTGATGGATTGGCGCATGCCCGATCTCGACGGCCTCAGCGCGGCGCAACTGATCCGCCAGTTGCAGGGCGACCTGCCGCCGCCCATGGTGATCATGATCACCGCCTATGGCCGCGAGGTGCTGGCCGATGCGCGCGACCACAGCGCGCCGCCCTTCGTCGATTTTCTCACCAAGCCGGTCACGCCCAAGCAACTGGCCGACTCGGTGCTGCATGCGTTGCACGGCGAACAGGGCGCCCCGGCCAACCCGCCGCCGCGCCCGGTGGAGCGCACCCAGCGGTTGCGGGGCGTGCGTCTGCTGGTAGTGGAGGACAACGCGCTGAACCGCCAGGTCGCCGCCGAGCTGTTGAGCAGCGAGGGCGCCCGGGTGGCCCTCGCCGACGGCGGGCTGGCGGGCGTTCAGCAGGTGCTGGAGGCGAGCGTGCCGTTCGACGCGGTGCTGATGGACATGCAGATGCCGGATATCGATGGTCTCGAGGCGACCCGGAGAATCCGCGCCGACGGGCGCTTCGCCGGGCTGCCGATCCTGGCCATGACCGCCAACGCCTCGCTGGCCGACCGCGAAGCCTGCCTGGCGGCGGGCATGAACGACCATGTGGCGAAGCCGATCGACAAGGAGCGCCTGGTGCTTTGCCTGCTCGGTCATCTTGGCAGGAGCGGCGCCAGGGGCGCGCCGGCAACGGCAGCGGACGCGGGCGAACTGGTCGAGGCGCGGGGCGATATCGTCGGGCGTTTCGGCGGCAGCCTGGAGCTGATCGTCCAGGTGTTGCGGCGCTTCGTTCCGGACATGCAGGACCTCTTCGCCCAGCTCGAACGCCAGCTCGGCGAGGGCGATGTCCAGGGCAGCGCCACGACCCTGCATACCATCAAGGGCAGCGCTTCCACCGTTGGCGCCAGCGCCCTGGCCGGCCGTGCCAGCGAGCTGGAGCAGGCCCTGCGCCGCGCCGATCCGCTGCGCGGCATGGAAATCCTCGCCGGCATCCGCCTCGACGAACTGCGCACCCTGTGCGATGCCTGCCTGCTCCGCCTGCAGGCGATGTTCGGCGACGTGCAGGCGGAGTCGGCGAGCTGAACCCCGGCGCGGTGGCCAGTCCCGCCAAGGATTCAGGCGGACCCGGGGCTCGCCTGCATCCGCTGCGGCCTGTAGGGCGAATAACGCCATGGGCGTTATCCGCCGATACTCCTGAAGCCCGCCCAGGTCTTGAGCGACATCCTCTTCCTGTCGTTCAGTGCCTTCAGGCGTCGCGCAGCAGGTCGTGGGCGTTGAGCAGGGCGTAGGCGACTTCCGGGCGCTTCTCCAGGCCGCGGCGGATGGCGGCGGGAATCGCCTGGCGGGTCTTGCGGCAGAGCCCCGGCTGCTCCTCGAAGCGCATGCGGATGCCGCGCATGCTGCGCACCTCGCCGAAGGCCGGGGCGATCCGCAGGCGGATGCCCAGTTGTTCCTCCATGCGCCGCAGCAGGTGTTCCAGGTCTTCCAGGCTGCGCAGGGCTTCCAGGCGGGCGGCCAGGCGCTGCTCTTCCTGGCGGGTCAGGAGGAGGATGCGACGGTCCGCGCCGGGCGCCTCCAGGCGCTCGCGTTCGCAGACGCAGGCGCCGGGCGGGCAGGGCTGGCGGAGGGGCGGGGAAGCGCTCATGGCACCATCATAGCCAGGACCGGCGTCCCGCGCCGCTACGCTCCGTCGCCCTCGCGAGCGCGCTTCAGCGCTTCAGCGGCACCTTGCCCTGCTGCTCCAGGCCGCTGAGGATGGCGTAGGCGATCTTCACCCGCTCGGCATTGGGATAGTTGCGGTTGGCCAGGATCACCAGTCCCAGGTCGCGGCCCGGGACGAACGCCACGTAGGCGCCGAAGCCGTTGGTGGAACCGGTCTTGTTCAGCAGGCGCTGGCCCTCCAGCGCCTGTGGCGCGGGCAGCCTGGCGATCCTGTGCGGTTGCAGCGCCATCGGCGTCGAGTTGCCGGCCTGCAGGCGCTTCAGGGAGATCGGCCAGTCGTAGGCTTCCCAGCCCAGGCCCTGGGTCATGTCGCCGACCTTGTAGTAACCGCGATGGGTGGCATCGAGCGCCTGCGCCCAGGGCCTGTCCAGGCGCTCCGGATGCAGGTTGGCATCGACGAAGCGCAGCAGGTCGGCCGCGCTGGTCTTCACCCCGTAGCCTTCGGCATCCAGCGGGCCGGGACCGACCCGTAGCGGGCGGTCGTCCTTGCCGTAGCCCTGGGCGTACTGCGCCAGCGCCGCCTCGGGCACGTCGAGGTGGGTCTGTTCGAGGCCCAGTGCCGGGAACACTTGCTGCTCCATGAGTCGTTCGAACGGCTGGCCCAGGCTGCGCGCGGCGAGATAGCCGAACAGGCCGATGCTCGGGTTGGAATAGAGGCGCTGGCTGCCCGGCGCATAGGTCGGCTGCCACTGGCGGTAGTAGTCGCGGATCTGTGCCTGGTCCTTCTGCACCGAGTCGGGGAACTGCAGCGGCAAGCCGCCGGCGGTATAGGTCGCGAGGTCGAGCAGGCTGATGCCGTCGAAGCGGCTGCCCTGCAGTGCCGGCCAGTGCTGGCTGGCGCGGTCGTCGAGGCGCATCTTGTCCTGGGCCAGGGCATAGCCGGCGAGGGTGGCGGTGAAGGTCTTGCTCACCGAGCCGATCTCGAACAGGGTCTCCGGCGTCACCTGGCGGCCGTCCTCTTTCGAGGCCAGCCCATAGCTGAAGTAATGCGGTTCTCCTTTCAGGCTGATGGCTACGGCCAGGCCCGGAATGTCATTGGCCTTCATCACCGGTTGTACGGCGGCGTCGACCAGTGCCTTCAGGCGATCCGCCGGGGCCTCGCCGGCAATGGCCGGGGTGGTGGCGAACAGCAGTGTGGAAGCGGCGATGCCGCACAGGCAGGGGAATCTGGTATCGCGCATGAGGATTGGCGTCCTTTGTCGTTGGCTGCATGAGAAACCGCCCCGGGAGCGCTCCTTGATCGGCGGGCGGGGAAAATCTAGGCTTGCGCAGGATTTGCGGCAAACGACGAATACTCGCGGCAGCCATTAGAAAAATTTGGAGCAGAGATTGGTTCGACCCCATTTGCCGCTGAACGCCCTGCGCGCCTTCGAAGCTTCGGCCCGGCACCTGAGCTTCACCCGCGCGGCCATCGAGCTGTGCGTGACCCAGGCGGCGGTCAGCCACCAGGTGAAGAGCCTCGAGGAGCGTCTCGGCGTGGCCCTGTTCAAGCGTCTGCCGCGCGGCCTCATGCTGACCCACGAGGGCGAGAGCCTGCTGCCGGTGCTGTGTGACTCCTTCGACCGCATCGCCGGCCTGCTGGAACGTTTCGAGGGTGGCCACTACCGGGACGTGCTCACCGTCGGCGCGGTCGGAACCTTCACGGTCGGTTGGCTGCTGCCGCGGCTGGCGGACTTCCAGGCGCGCCATCCCTTCATCGATCTGCGCCTGTCCACCCACAACAACCGCGTCGACATCGCCGCCGAGGGGCTCGACTACGCGATCCGCTTCGGCGGCGGCGCCTGGCACGGCACCGAGGCGCTGGCGTTGTTCGAGGCGCCGCTGACGGTGCTCTGCTGCCCGGTGGTCGCCGCCCAGTTGCACAGTCCCGCTGACCTGCTGCAGCACACCCTGCTGCGCTCCTACCGCGCCGACGAGTGGCCGCTGTGGTTCCAGGCGGCCGGACTGCCGACGCACGCGCCACTGACCCGGAGCATCGTCTTCGACACCTCGCTGGCCATGCTCGAGGCGGCCCGCCAGGGTGTCGGCGTGGCCCTGGCGCCGGCGGCGATGTTTGCCCGGCAACTGGCCAGCGAGAGCATCCGGCGTCCGTTCGCCACCGAAGTGAGTACCGGCAGCTACTGGCTGACGCGCTTGCAGTCGCGGGGGGAGACCAGCGCGATGCTGGCGTTCCGGGGGTGGTTGCTGGAGATGGCTGCCGTTGAGGCGCGGGGGAGATAACGGTTATGCAGGCGATTCAAGTGTCGATGAAGAAGTAATCACCTTCCTCGCGCCTTTTTTTATACGCTCGGGCCCTCCCAAGGTTGATACGGTTTGAGGCGTTGGGGTTGTGATTGGAATTGCTGACGGCGTGGCGGATATGGACCGGCTCGTCGGCGTTGCTGATCGCTCCGCTAAGCGTCACTCCCAGGCTGGCGGCATAGGCCCGGCGTGCCGCAACGATCTCGCTCTCGAGCATGCCTGCTTTCCCTGCTGCGGCAACGACGGCAAGTTCGCATAGGCGGCCAGCCTTCCTCGGGGAAACCCTCAGGTCGGCGCCTGCGGACCACAGGGCAAGCAGCGCTTTGGATGGAGCACAGCCATTTCTGCTGTGCTCTTCGATTGTCTCCAGGAGCGGACTCATATGGCCTCTTGAAAACTGTCGGCGGATTGCCAGCAGTATCGACGACGGTGCGCTTAAAGCAACCGGGAGCAGGTGCCGGTTGCGGCGAAACGGCGGATAACGCTTCGCGTTATGCGCCCTACGGGAGCGGTGCTCGGCTTGCCGGCGGAAGGCGTCTACGGATTTCCGGTTCCCGCGTCGAAATAAGAGCCCGTGGACTTGGCCAGTCCCGTCCACATCTCGTCGAGATTGCGGAAGTTCCAGGTTTCCGCCGGCTCGAAGCCGACGATTCGGTCGGTCTGTCCGGCCCTACCCAGGTCTACCACCTGCTGCGGGATCGGCACCTTCGAGCGGGCCGAGAAGAATACCTTGACCCGTGGCGTCAGCAGCGAGCGGCCGTGTTGTTCGAGGACCACGCCGAGGCGCCCGCTTTCCAGCCTGACCAGCGCGCCGACCGGGTAGATGCCCACCGCCTTGACGAAGGCGCGGAACACCTGCGGGTCGAAGTGCCCGTTCCATTCGGCCATGCGTCGGATCGCCTCGGCGGCGTTCCAGCCCTTCTTGTAGGGACGGTCGGAGGTGATCGCGTCGTAGACGTCGCACACCGCGCCCATTCGCGCCAGCAGGCTGATCTGCTCCTGCGCCAGGCCGAAGGGGTAGCCGGTGCCGTCGATGCGCTCGTGGTGGTGCAGGCAGACATCCACCACCAGGGCGCTGACCTGGCGGCAATCGAGCAGCATCCGCGCGCCGTTCTGCGGATGCCGGCGAACCAGGCCGAACTCCTGGTCGGTGAGCTTGCCGGGCTTGTTCAGGATCGGATCGGGCACCGCCATCTTGCCGATGTCGTGCAGCAGTCCGGCCAGCCCCGCCTCGCGTACCAGCGGGTCGGGCAGTTCGAGCTGGCGGGCGAGGGCGATCATCAGCGCACAGACCGCCACCGAATGCATGTAGGTGTATTCATCCGAGGTCTTCAGCCGTACCAGGCTGAGCAGCGCGTTGGGATGGCGCAGCACCGAGGCGGAGATTTCGTCCACCAGGTCCGATGCATGCGCGGTATCGATGGCCTGGCCCATGCGCGCGTCGCGGAACATGCTGACCACGGCGGCCTTGGCATGGCTGCAGAGCAGGGCGGCGTGGCGGATTTCCTCCTCCAGGGCGACCCGCGCCGGCGAAGGGCCGGCCGGCATGGTGACCGGCAGGACCGCAGCGGCCGAGACCGCCGCTTCCTCCGGGAGGTCGAGGCCCTTGCTGGCATCGATCCAGACCTCCTTCACGGCGCTTTCGCGCAGGCGCTGCAGGTCGGCCTGGCTGTCGAGCAGGAAGCCACCTCTTTTCCAGAACGGGTGGTCCAGCCACGAGCCGCAAAGGCTCTGGACGAACATACCGAGGCGAAGCTGGGTTACCGGAATGCGTTTCAGCACGATGGGCTCGACCTCGAGACTGGGCCAGGTGGCTGTCTCCTAACGGTAGCCGAGATGGGCCGGCGGGAGTGAGAGATGCCCGGCACTTCGTCGGCATGCCCGCGCTCGATTGCGTATCGCTTTGTATCCATGCGCGGTTTCGATACCTCCGGCGTACAAATCCACGTGTCGGGCGATACACCCCCGATACATCTCCCAGGCGAAATGGCCACATCCGAACCGCGGCGCCCGGGACGACCCCAGAAGGTCCCGCCGCCCGGTTCGTACCGGCGCCCACCAGCGCCGCGCCTGCGGCCCGGCCGCGTTTACTGTGGAGAAGAAGCATGTCCGTTTTCGATTCGCGTCAAAAGACTTCCGCCAGCCTGCTCGGTGCCGTACTGGTGGGGGGAATGCTGCTCGGCGGTTCGGCGTTCGCCGTCGAGCCGCTGGGCCAGGGGCTGCAAGTGGCGGCGGCGAGCGCCGGCGAAGGCAAGTGCGGAGAAGGCAAGTGTGGTAGCGGCGGCTCCGCGAAGACCCCGGCCAAGGCCGGCGCCGAGGGCAAGTGCGGGGAGGGCAAGTGCGGCGACGCCTCCTTTGCCCGAACCGACACCGATCACGATGGCAAGGTCTCGCGCGCCGAGTTCCTCGCGGTGGCCAAGGACCGTGCCGGTGAGTTCGACAGCATCGATAGCGACCATGACGGCTTCATTTCCGAAGCCGAGGCCTACGAACACCTGCGCAAGACCTACGAGGCCAACGGCAAGCCGATGCCCGCCGGGCTGTTCAGCAAGCTGGAGCAAGGCCGGCACTGAGCCTTTCCACACCCTGGCGGCGCCCTCTCTTTCCCCTGGGAAAGCGGGGGCGTCGCCGTTTCCGGAGCTATCCCATGACCCTGATCGACAACGCCGCCGGCCTCGGCCTGAGGCGCGGCCTGCTTCCGCAACTGCTGGCGATGGCGCCCGGCGCGGTGGACTTCCTCGAATGCGCGCCGGACAACTGGATCGGCGTCGGCGGTGCCTTCGGTGCCGACCTGGAGCGCCTGGTGGAGCGCTTTCCACTGACCTGCCACGGTCTCTCGCTGTCCCTCGGCGGCTCCACACCGCTGGATGCCGCCTTCATCGAGCAGACCCGACGCTTCCTCGTCCGCCACCGGGTCGCGTTGTACAGCGAGCACCTCAGTTACTGTTCCGACGATGGCCATCTCTATGATCTGTTGCCGCTGCCGTTCACCGAGGCCGCGGTGCGTCACGTCGCGGCGCGCATCCGCGAGGCGCAGGAACGCCTGGAGCGGCGCATCGCGGTGGAGAACATTTCCTACTATGCAGCGCCGTACCGGGAGATGAGCGAGATCGAGTTCGTCAACGCGGTACTCGACGAGGCCGACTGCGACCTGTTGCTGGACGTCAACAACCTGTTCGTCAACGCCTGCAACCACGGCTACGACGCCCTCGACTTCCTCGCCCGGCTGCCGCCCGGGCGGGTCGCCGCCTACCATGTGGCGGGGCACTACGACGAGGCGCCGGACCTGAAGATCGACACCCATGGTGCCGCCGTGAAGCCCGGCGTCTGGGCCTTGCTCGGAGCCGCCTATCGTCGCTTCGGCGTGCGCCCGACCCTGCTCGAGCGGGACTTCAACTATCCGCCGCTGGGCGAACTGCTGCTGGAAGTGGAGCAGATCCGCCAATGGCAACGCGACGAGGGACGCCGTCATGGATGAGCGCCTGCGCCAACAGCAGTTCAGCCTCGCCCGGCACCTGCGCGACCCGCTTGGCAATGCGCCGCCGCCGGACATCGAAGAACGTCGCCTGCGGGTCTACCGCGAGCTGTTCTACAACGCCATCGAAGGCCTCCTTGCCAGCGGCTTCCCGCGCTTGCGCGGGCTGCTTGGCGAGCAGCAGTGGCATGGCCTGGTGCGCGAGTTCTATCGCGAGGAGAGAAGCCATACCCCCCTGTTCACCCGTATCGCCGGGGTCTTCGTCGACTACCTGCGGCAGCGGGGCGAGTATCGGCCGGCGTGGCAAGCCGAGTTGGCCCACTTCGAATGGAGCGAAACGCGCCTCTACCTGGCCGAGCCCGACGATCCGCCGTATCGGCGTGAAGGCGACCTGCTCGACGGGGTGCCGCTGCTGTCGAGCCTGGCGCTGCCGCTGGGCTATCGCTGGCCGGTGCATCGGCTCGAAGAGGACGTCGCGCTCGCCGAAGCGCCTGCGGAACCGACCCTGCTGTTGATGCACCGCGATTCCTCGCATCGCGTGCATACCGCGCGCCTGACTCCGCTGGCCTACCGCCTGCTGGAGTCGCTGGCGAGACGGCGCCTGAGCGGGCGCGAGCACCTGGCGGCGCTGGCGCTCGAGGCGCGGAGTGCGCCCGGAGCGCTCGACGCGGCGGGGCTGGAGTTGCTGGCAGCGTTGCGGACCCAGGGTGTCGTGCTCGGAACCCTGGAACGCGATTGGGCGGGCGGATGACGACGCAGCCCTTGTGGAGTCGATGCATCGGCGGATAGCGCCTTTGGCGCTATCCGCCCTACGTGGTGGGTGGGACGGTCTTGGTGTAGGGCGGATAACCGCTTGCGGTTATCCGCCGGGGTGGGTCCGGTGTATCGGCGAATAGCGCCGTTGGCGCTATTCGCCCTACGCGGTGGGTGGGATGGTTCTGGCTTGCTGTGAAAAACCCCGGAGGCGATCGCGTTCCGGGGTTTTTCCGTGGCTGGCCGAATCCTAGCGGGACAGGCCCAGGCGCCGCCCGAGCCAGTGGTCCAGGCTCAGCTTCCCCGCCCCCGCCAACAGCAGCGGCAGCAGCGCCGCCAGGTAGATAGCCGGGAGCTTGAAATTGCCGAAGCCGTGGTCGGTGATCGAGTAGCCGCGGGCCAGTTCCGCCAGGCTCGACCACTCCGCCGGCCAGTGTACGGCGGCGGTCGCCACCAGGGTGACGACGATCAGCACCAGGGCGGTCAGGCGGGTACCGAGGCCGAGCAGGAGGAACAGCGCGCCGAGCAGTTCGGCCCACAGCGACAGTTCCCAGTTGAAGGCGGCGGGCAGGCGGTCGAAGGGAAAGGGGAAAGCCGACTGGATATCGCCGAACCAGTTCTCGCCGTTCCACTTTTCCCAACCGGACTCGAAGAACTCCCAGGCCAGGAACAGTCGCAGGGACAGGTCGGCGCTCCAGCCGCCGCAGCGGTCGAGCAGGGCGAAGGGTCGGCGCCAGGCGCGCAGGTCGGATGCTTGCATGATCGATGTCTCGTTGAGGGCGGTGGATGGGTCAGGCCGGCTGTACGTCGCGACGACGCAAGCGCACGGCGAGCTTGGCGGTGAGCTTGAGGACGATGGCGGAGAAGATCGTGGCGAACGCCAGTACGTACCAGCCGCCCATGGGGATGCGTTTGAAGAACGACAGGCAGAAGATGCCCGCCAGCACCCAGGTGCCGGTCGAGTGCAGGGCTTTCCAGGCGCGTGGGCCGAGCAGTCGGGCCGGGGTGCGGAAGGAGGTGAGGGTGAGCAGCAGGATGAACAGGTAGCCGATCGAGCCGGGGATGTTCGCCGCGACCGAGCGGCCGCTCCAGAATGTCTCGGGGAACAGCTTCCAGTAGGCCAGGATCAGCAAGGCGTGTACTGCGTGGGAGAAGGCGAAGGCCAGGCCCAGGTAGCGCCTTTCACGGAGCAGCGCGCGGGTCCCCGGGCCGGGCAACAGGGTCGCCAGCGAGGACGCGAGGAAAGCGGCGAGGAACAGCGCGAAGGAACTGCGCGCGGTGGCGCGGATGGCGCTGCGCAGGCCCTCCACCGGTTGCGCCTGGAGAGCCAGGACGAGGGCGGTCATGCACAGCACGGCGACGGCGAGGACGGCGAACAGTCGCCAGCCGTGCCAGGCGGATTGAGAGGTTGGGACGGTCATGGTGGGGCTCCTGGTTGCCGGGAGCGGCTCGGCGATGTGCCGCCGCTTCCCGTGGCCAGGAGTGTTGCAAGCGGGTTTATCCGCAGTGTGTCCGCCGAGGGCGGTTATGTATCGCTCTGTACGGGCGCCTCAGGGGTCCAGCTCGATGCGCGCGCAAAGCCCGCCGCCGGCGCGGTTGGCCAGGGTCAGGCGGCCGCCGAGGGCCAGGCTCAGCTGCTGCGCGATGGCCAGGCCGAGGCCGGTGCCACCGGTGTCGCGATTGCGCGAGTTTTCCACCCGGTAGAAGGGCTTGAGCACCTCGTCGAGTTCCTCGGCGGGAATCCCCGGGCCATTGTCCAGCACCTGGATTCGCGTGCCGCCATCGGTACGGCGTTCCACTTCCAGGCGCGCGGCGCCGGCGAACTTCAGCGCATTGTCGACCAGGTTCACCAGCACCCGGCGCAGGGCGTGCGGACGGGTGTCGATCACCGCGCCGGTACGGCCGTCGAGTTGTACCTGCTTGCCGCTGTCCTGGTAGTCGAAGACCAGGCTGTCGAGGAAGGCGTCGAGGTCCACCCGGCAACTGGTTTCGGTGCTGCCGTGCATGCTGCGGGCATAGGCCACGCCTTCGCGGACCAGGTGCTGCATCTCTTCGAGATCGTTCCACAGCTTGTCCCTGTCGCTGGAGGCGTCCATGAACTCGACGCGCAGCTTCATCCGCGTGATCGGCGTCTGCAGGTCGTGGGAAATCGCCGCGAGCAACTGCATGCGCTCCTTGAGGTAGTCGGCGATGCGCGCCTGCATGGCATTGAAGGCCGCCGCCGCATGCGCCACTTCGCGTGGGCCGGTTTCCGCGAGAGGCTGTGCCGGACGATTCGGATCGAGATGTTCCACGGCCTTCACCAGCCGGGTCAGCGGGCCGATGGCGGTGCGCACCGCGAGGCCGGTGCAGAGCAGCAGCAGGAGCAACTGCACCAGCAGTACCAGCGGCAGCCAGCCGGACAGCGGCACCGGGGCCGGCGTGACGTCGATGGTCAGCGGGCTGCCGTCGCGCAGGCGCAGGAGGACCTGGAAGTGCGGACGGCTGTCGGCCACCGTGCGCAGGGTCAGCGGGTATTGACCGTCGAGGGCGCGTTCGATGGAGTGCGCGGCAACCGGCGCGTCGGCCAGCGCCAGCGGCTGGCCGGGCTCGCCGGCGTCGAGGCGATAGCGGTAGGTGCGTCGCTCCAGGCGCGGCAGCCAGGCCTCGCGCTCGGCGGGCGTCAGGCGGTCGAGCATGGCTACCGAGATCGCCACGTCCTGTTCGAGGCTGTCGAGCATCATGTGCTTCGCGGTCTGGTAGCGCTCGTAGAACTGCGAGGCGAAGGACAGCCCGTAGGCCAGCACCAGCCCGGCGAAGAGGATCAGCGCCAGGCGCGCGGCGAGGCTGCGCGGACGCGGCACGGCGAGCTTCATGGATGGGCCTCGACCAGTCGCACCGGCAGCGAGAACACATAGCCCTCGCTGCGCACGGTCTTGATGTACTCCGGTTCGCGGGCGTCGTCGCCGAGGCGTTGGCGCAGGCGGCTGACCAGCAGGTCGATGGAACGGTCGAAGATGTCCGCCTCGCGGCCCTGGGTCAGGTTGAGCAACTGGTCGCGGCTGAGCACCCGTTGCGGATGATCGAGGAACACCCGCAGCAGGCGGTACTCGGCGCCGCTGAGGGCGACCACGGTGCCGGCGTCGTCGAGCAGGTGGCGGGCGCTGGTGTCCAGTTGCCACTGGCCGAAGCCGATCAGCCGGCTGCTCTCGCTCACGGTGAGGTTCGGCGGCAGCATCCGCGTACGCCGCAGCACGGCGTTGATCCGGGCAAGCAGTTCGCGGGCGGAGAAGGGCTTGGTCAGGTAGTCGTCGGCGCCCATCTCCAGGCCGATGATGCGGTCGGTCTCGTCGTTGCGCGCGGTGAGCATCAGCACCGGCGTGGCCTTGTGCTTGCCGACGCGCAGCTCGCGGCAGAGCAGCAGGCCGTCGTCGCCGGGCATCATGATGTCGAGGACGATCAGGTCCACCGTGTTGGCTTCGAGGAACGCGCGCATCTGCCGGCCATCGGCGACGATGGTGGTGCGCAGGCCGTTCTTCTTCAGGTAGTTGCCTACCAGCTCGCGAATCTCGCGGTCATCGTCGACGATCAGGATGTGATCGACATGCTCCATTGCCTGGCTCCCGTGGCGGTTGGTGTGCTTGCAAGCAGTGTATCCGCGCCCGCGGCGCTTGCCTGCCGGGGTTTGTATTGCACTGTATCCGGAGCCGGGGCGAATACCGGGGCGTGCAAAAAAGCCCGGTTGTCGCTGTCGCGAACGGGGGAGACGACGGATGGCGCCGGGCGCGATTCGTCCGGCGGGAGCGGGGCGGCGAATGTACGGCCATGTATCGGCCGGCAGCGGCGATACAGCGGCTGACGAATCGGGCATTCCAGCGACACATCCGGGACAACTCCGCGGCCTGGAATAGGCCTCGACGAAGGCATGTCGCCTTCCACCGACGCGGTCCTGCCGCCAGGAGATCCCCCATGACTCGCACCCTGCTCGCCACCACCCTGCTCGCCGCGCTTGCGCTTCCCGCGTTCGCCGCCCAGGCCGCCGCACCGGTACCGACCGAAAGCTACCGCTACGGCATGCCGCTGGATGTGCACAAGGTGGTGGCGACCCAGGAACAGGCGTCGACCACCTGCGAGATCGTCGATGCACGGATGGACTACCTAGACTCCGCCGGCAAGCTGCATTCGCTGGCCTACCGCAAGTACGCCAGCGCCTGCAGCCAGGGCGGCTAGTCAGGCGCCGGCCAGAGCCTGCACGGCCGGTTGTCGCGCGGGCGGTGCATGGGGCGCCGGCTTGCCGAGGATCAGGTCGGCGGCCTTCTCGCCGATCATGATCGCCGGGGCGTTGGTATTGCCGGTGATCAGCGTCGGCATGATCGACGCATCGGCCACCCGCAGGCCTTGCAGGCCGTGCACGCGCAACTGGTCGTCGACCACCGCGAGCTGGTCGTGGCCCATCTTGCAGGTGCCCACCGGATGGAACACGGTGCCCAGGTTGGCGCGGATCCAGGCCTCGATCTGGCCGCGGCTGGAAACCTGCGGGCCCGGTACCAGCTCGCCCTTGAGGTGACGGGCGAAGCTGCGGCTGGCGGCCAGTTTGCGGACCAGTTGGAAACCCCGGACCAGGGTATCGAGGTCGGCAGGGTGGCTGAGGAAGTTGGCTTCGATCAGCGGCCGGTCGTGCGGGTCCGGCGAGTTCAGGCGGACCCGCCCGCGGCTCTGCGGGTGCATCACCGCGACGTGCAGGCTGACCCCGTGGCCGAAGGGGACGAGGCGCTGCGGCTGGTTCTTCAGCGCGGGGGCGACGATCAGACCCAGCTCCGGGGTCTCTGCCTGCGGGTCGAGGCGGAGGAAGCCACCGGACTCGACGGTGTTCGAGGTCAGCGCCCCGCGCCGGCCGAACAGGTACTGCCAGGGCGAGCGCAGCAGCGGCAGCCAGCCCTTCGGCGAGAAGCCCAGGCCGTAGCCGAGCTTGGCCTCGGTGCGGTACATCAGCACGATGTCCTGGTGGTCCTGCAGGTTCTCGCCGACCCCAGGCAACTCATGGCGCTGGACGATGCCGTGGCGCGCCAGTTCCGCCGCCGGGCCGATGCCGGAGAGCAACAGGAGCTGCGGCGAGTTGATCGAGCCGGCGCTGAGGATCACTTCGCGGCGTGCCTGTAATTGCACGACCTCGCCAGCCTGGCTGATCTCCACGCCGGTGGCGCGGGTACCTTCCAGCAGCACGCGCAGGGTCAGCGCCGAGCTGAGCACGGTGAGGTTGGGCCGCGCCAGGGCCGGGTGCAGGAAGGCGCGCGCCGCGCTACAGCGTTCGCCGTTGACCTGGGTGACGTGGAACGGGCCGATGCCTTCCTGGCGCTCGCCGTTGAAGTCGGCGTTGTACGGCCAGCCCATTTCCTCGGCGGCCTGGAAGAACACCTGGTTGATCGGGCCCGGGCTGCGCTGCGCGGCGACGTTCAATTCGCCGCCGCGCCCGTGCCAGGGCGATTCGCCCGGCTCGAAATGTTCCGAGCGGCGAAAGTAGGGCAGCAGCTCGTCGTAGCTCCAGCCACGGTTGCCGAGGGATGCCCAGCGGTCGTAGTCGTGGCGGTCGCCGCGGATGTAGATCATCCCGTTGATCGCGCTGGAGCCGCCCCAGACCTTGCCGCGCGGGCAGGCGATCGGCTGGTTGGCGGTGCCGGGCTGGGCGGCGAAGCGATGCATCCAGTTCCACTTCGGGTTGGCGATCAGGCGGATGATCCCGGCCGGCGTGCGGATGTAGGCGGCGGGGAGCGGCGTGCGGTCGCTGGGGCCGGCCTCGACCAGACAGACCGAGACGGCGGGATCGGCGGAAAGACGGTTGGCCAGGACGCAACCGGCGGAGCCGGCGCCGACCACGATGTAGTCGAACGAACGGCGGGCAGTGGAAGTCATGTCGGCACCTTTCTGGGTGTGCTGCCGGGCCTCGCCCGGCGTTCTTTTTCGCCCCGCGCCCATGGGCGCGACGCTACTCCATTGGACGGGGAAGCGCGCCCGGCCGCTTGTCCCAGCCTGCCGGCGGGGTTGACCGAGGCTGCCAGGCGGCGCGCTAAAGCCCCAGCAGCGAGCCCATGTCGACCATCAGTTGCAGGCCGACGACGAAACCGTCTCCGCTCAGTTCGCGAGCGCCGGGGTTGTAGTAGTTGTCCGGGTTGAAGATGTACTGCACCGACGGCTCCAGCGCGATGTGCGGGGTCAGTGCGATGTGCGCATTGGTTTCCAGGGCGTACACGTCGCGCTGGCCGAGTTTCGCATCGCCGCCAGCGGCGATCCGCGCCTGGCGCTGGAACTCCAGCTGGTGATCGTTCAGGCGCAGGTAGCTGGCCTTGAGGTTGAGCTTGTCCCGCGTGCGGTCGAAGGGCGCATGGTAGGTCAGGCCCAGCTCGGCGAAATGACGGAACGGCTGCTTGTCGTCGGCCGATACCGACAGCGAGCCGAACAGCCCCAGCGCCCTCGGCGAATCGAGGCGGCCGCCGTCGGCGCGCCAGAACAGCTGCTGGAACTTGAAGAAGCCGCCGGCGCTGCCGTGGTCGCTGGCGCCGGTGAGCGGGTCGACCTGGTTGGCGGTGTTCAGGTAGGCGTTGAGTTCATAGTGCGAGCGGTAGGGATCGAGGCTTTCCTCGCGCTTGTCGCCGATCCCCAGCAGCAGGCTGGTGCCGCTGGCGTCGTCGGTGCCGAAATCGAGGCCATGGCGCTTCTTCAGGTAATCCACCGGGTTGGACTCGAAGGCCCCGGCGTGCAGGTACAGGGTCGGGGTCGCCCGGTACTTCAAGTAGCCGCCCCAGGCGCCGTAGGGCGGCGGCAGGATGCCGGTGGAGGCGTCGATGATCGGGTCGTTGCAGGTGACCACGGTCTCGCAGTTGTAGATCAGGAAATAGCGCCGCGCATTGGTCCGTCCGAGATGGCTGTCGAGGCGTCCGCCCAGCCACTGCTGCTGCCAGGTGAGCAGGCTCAGCTGGTTGGCGCCGATATCGTTGTGCAGCGGCGCGCCGCCGAAGTAGCTGCCCACCGCGCCCTGCCAGCTCGGCCCGGTGGGCTGACCGGTGCCGCGGTCGAGGATGAACAGGGTTTCCTCGATGTGCAGCGAGGCGCCGTCCAGGCCGGCGAGGGTGGCGAGGTCGAGGTCGGCGCCGAGGAACAGGTCGCCGCTGTTGCCGAAGCTGTGCTGGCGCGGGCCGGTGTCGAGGTTCTTCAGCGACAGGCTCCAGAACTGCGCGTGGGTCTTCACGCCGTGGCGCTGGAGTCGTTCGCCGAACCCGGCCAGCGGGCCGCTGCGGCTGTCTTCGGCGGCCTGCGCGGAGAGACCGAGGAAACCGGCGCAGAGCAGCGCCGGCAAGGTGCGGAGGGTTTTCATGGCAAGGCACTCGTCTTGTTGTTGTTCTGTCGTGCGAATCGCTGTCCGCCCCAAGCGGACAGGTGCATCCGGAGCGAAGGCGGCTCAGGCGCAGAGATAGCCGCCGTCCACCGCCAGCACGGCGCCGGTGACGAAGCTGGCGCCTGGACCGCAGAGGAAGGCCGCGGCGCTGGCCACCTCGGGCGCCTCGCCCCAGCGCGCCAGCGGCGTGCGCTGCATGATCCGGCGGGTGGCCTCGACGTCGGCCTTGAGCCCGGCGCCCAGCGGCGTGTCGATCCAGCCGGGGGCGATGGCGTTGACCCGGATGCGCTCGGCGGCATACTCGCAGGCCAGGGAACGGGTGAGCTGGACGATGGCGCCCTTGCTGGCGCTGTAGGCCGGGCGGTCGGCGGAACCGAAGGTGCTGTACATCGAGGCGATGTTGAGGATGCTGCCGCCGCGCTGCGCCAGCAGCGGCCGGGCCAGTTGGCTGGCGAGCATGGCGGCGCTCAGGTTGAGGCGCAGCACCCGTTCGAAGGTAGCCAGGTCGTATTCCTCGCGGTCGCGGCTGATGCCGGCGTTGTTCACCAGCACATCCAGGCGCGGCAGCGCTTCGAACAGCCGTTGCAGGCGCTGGCTGTCGGTGATGTCCAGTTCTTCCCGGCGAATCCGCGGATGACGCGGTGCGTGCACGCCGTCGGCGTCCAGGCCGAGGGCGACGACTTCGGCGCCGAGTTCGGCGAACTGCATGGCGATGGCCGCGCCGATGCCGGAGCTGCCGCCAGTGACCAGCACCTGCTGGCCGGCGTAGATATCGTGTTGGAAAACCATCGGCGATCGTTCCTTCAGGCGTCGGCCAGGGCCGGGTTGGGATTGACCAGCACCTTGACCTGCGACTTGTCGCGCAGCAGGGCCTCGAAACCGTGCTCGACAGCCTGCTCCAGGGGCACGCTGCGGGTCACTGCGCGGGCCAGGTCGAGGCGGCCGTCGGCGAGCAGGGCGATCAGCTCCGGGTAGGCGTCGCGGTAGCCGACGCTGCCGAGCAGGCGCAGTTCGCGGTTGACCAGGTCGAAGGCGTCCAGCCGGACCTCGCCCATCAGGCTCACCAGCACCAGCTCGCCACCCTTGCGCAGGCTGGCCAGGGCGGCGTCGAGGCTGGCCTGGCTGCCGGCGGCCTCGAAGGCGCAGTCGAGCGCGCCGCCCTCGCGCAGGCGCGCCGCCGTGTCGCCGTCGCGGGCGTCGAGCGCCCGGCTGGCGCCGAACTCCCCGGCCAGGGCGAGGCGCTCGGGACTGACGTCGATCGCGACGATGTCCTCGATTCCGCGCAGGCGGGCGAGCATCACCAGCAGCAGGCCGATCGGGCCGAGCCCGAACACCGCGCAGCGCTGGCCCGGCGCCAGGCTGCTGCGGCGCAGCGCGTGCAGGGCCACGGCGGCCGGTTCGAGCACGGCGGCCTGGCGGAAGCCCACCGCGTCCGGCAGGCGGTGCAGCATGTAGGCCGGCACCCGCGCGCGCTCGGCGAAGCCGCCGTCGCCCATCAGGCCGATGAAGCCCATCGACTCGCAGAGGTTGTAGCGGCCTTCCCGGCAGTAGCGGCATTCGCCGCAGCGGTATTCCGGCTCCACCGCGACGCGGTCGCCGATGCGCAGTCCCTCCACGCCAGGGCCGAGCGCGGCGACCACGCCGCAGAACTCATGGCCGAGGGTCAGCGGCGCGCGGCAACCGGACAGCGGGTGCGCCTCGGCCTGGGGAATCGAGTGCGGGCCGCTCTGGTATTCGTGCAGGTCGCTGCCGCAGATGCCGCAGTAGGCGACTTCCAGTTCGACTTCGCCGGGCCGCGGCGCCTGGCGTTCCAGTTCGCTCAGGCGGAGGTCGCGGGCGGCGTGCCAGCGCAGTGCTTTCATGGTTGGTTTCCTTGCAGGACGGAGGTAGGCGCGCTGCGCTGGCGCGCCAGCACGGCGGGCGCGGTTTCGCGCAGGAACAGCGAGAGGAACGCGGCGAGCAGGGCGCCGCCGCAGGACATCCACATGACGATGGACAGGCCGAAGCGGTCGGCGGCGAAGCCGGCCACGGTCGGCGCGAGGAAACCGCCGACCAGTTCGCCGAGGCCCATGATCAGGCCGAGGGCGGTGGCGATGACGCCGCGCGAGACGGTCTCCGCCGGGATGGTCGCCATGAACAGGGTGAAGCAGCCGAGCCCGGTGTAGGTCAGCAGCAACAGCAGGCCGAGGCTGGTCGCGTTCGGCGCATAGAGCAGCGCCAGCGGGCAACACGCGGCGAGCAGGGAGAACGCCACCAGGGTCGGCCGACGGCCGATGCGATCGGATATCGCCGGTACGGCGAAGCCCCAGACCACCCAGGCGACGCCCAGGCAGCTCATCAGCCTGCCCATGGTCGCCGGGCTGAAGCCGCGGGCGTTGACCAGGAAGGTCGGGGTAAAGGAAATCAGCACGATGAACCAGGTGACGAATACGCAACTGATCAGGGTGCAGAGCAGGATGTTGCGGCTCTTCAGCAGTGCCAGGCGCTTGCCTTTCGCTTCCTCCGCGCGCGGCGCCGGGCGCTGCGCGCGGGGCGGATCGGGACGCACATGGCGCCAGATCAGCCAGGCGATCAGCAGGCCCGGCAGCAACGAGACGATGAAGGCGTGACGCCAGCCGAGGGCCTCGGCCAGGGCCACCAGCAGCGGCGGGCCGATCACCGCGCCGAGCAGGCCGGCCGCCGAGCCCTGTAGCAGGCCCATGTTGAGGCCGCGGCGATGCGGCGAGGAGGCCTCGACCATCAGCGATTGCGAGAGCGGTAGGATCGGCCCCTCGGCCAGGCCCATGATGCCGCGGAACAGCAGCAGGCTGAGGAAGCCGCCGACCAGCCCGGACAGCGCCGAGCACAGCGAGAACAGGATCACCGCCACGATCAGCAGCGGCTTGCGCTGCCCGCGGCGGTCGGACCAGGCGCCGACCAGCGCGCCGGATACCGCCCAGGCCAGGGCCAGCACCGAGGAGAGCATGCCCAGGTGGCTGTTGCTCAGTTGCAGCTCCTGTTCCATGAAGGGAAACAGGAAGGACAGCGCCAGGCGGTCGAAGAAGACGAAGCCGAAGGTCAGGAACAGCACGCAGAGCAGGACGTTTTCGTAACTGGCGGAATTGTTGTTATGCGCCATGTCGGTCTCCAGGCCGGGCGGGCCGGCCGGCGGGGAGGCGCGCGTCCGCCAGGGCGGCGCGCGCCCGGGGTCAGCGGAACAGGGAGTCGATGTAGGCGGCGCCGACGCCGATCTTGTCGTAGTGCTCACGGCACATCGCGATGTAGTCGTGGACGTCGAAGATGCCGTCCGCGTTGCCCTTCTCGTCGAGCCAGACCAGCGGTCCCTTGACGATGAAGAATGCACGCATCGGCTGCTCGTGCTCGTAGGCCACCAGGGTGTGGCCCTCGCCGGGCGTCTCGTAGACGAAGTCGCCGGCGGTGGCGGTCCAGTCGTGCTCCAGGTAGCCCCACTTGCCGCTGATGGTGTAGGCGAACACCTCGTGCGGGTGGTAGTGGCGGTTGACCAGGCCGGCGCTCGTCGCCATCAGGATGTCGCACCAGCGGTTTTCGCTTGGCGAGATCCACAGCGGACGCGACTTCACGGTCTCGGTGAAGGGCACGTAGAGGCGCTCGTCCTCGGTCGGCGCGTTGCGCAGGTAGACCTCGGGCTTGGCGTCCGGCTTGAAGCAGTCGGGAATCGGTTGCAGGTCTTTCCAGAATTCACGGGTGGCGAGTTCGGGCATGGGGCGGCCTCTGTCGTTGTTATCGTCGAGCCGACTCTAGCCATGGGCGGGCCTCCGGGTTTGACCCTGGCGGCCAGGAAGCTTGCGCTTTTCGGACATGGCCTGGCGCGACCCGCGACGCGCCGCCAAGCTGGCCTGCCCAGCGTCGGAGCCGGCTGGAGGGCGATTGACGGAGGAAAGGATTCAGATGTTAATGACGGGGTGCCAGGCGCCTCGCCGACCGACCGCGACAGGTCGGCGGAGCGGCCCGGCGCCTGGCCCCGGAGGCCTTGCCTGAGGTCCGGGAGGTCCACGCAGCGTTCGACGAGAAGAATAAAAATGCCCGCACATGCCTTGCTCGAAACCCGGCGGGCCAGCACCCAGGACATTCCCCTGGAGCAGCGGCTGGCGTTCTGGGAGGACTACAACGCTTCCATCCTGGTTGGCCTGAAATGTTCGTCGTATTCCCAGGCCGGCTTCGCCGCCACCCAGGACAACCTCTGCCTCGAACGCCTGCGGCTGGCCCGCATCGGCGGCAACGAGCACGTGGTGGAGCGCGACCGCTCGATGATCCGCGCAGTGCCCAAGGAGTCGATCTTCGTCTCCCTGGTGCAGGGCAGCCAGTCGTTCTTCTACCAGGACAACGGCTGCAACCTCCTGCAACCGGGCGAGCTGGTTATCTACCGGACCGACAAGCCCTACCTGTTCGGTTTTTCCGGACCGATGCGGCAGTTCATCTTCGACATTCCCCAGGACGATTTCGCCGAGCGCTGCCTGCGCGACTTCAAGGGACCGCTGAAGATCGGCGCGGAAAGCCCGGTGCAGCGCCTGCTGGTGCGGACCCTCGGCGAGCGTACCCGGGATTTCCTCGACAGCCCCCATGGCGAGGATGCCGAGCGCTACCAGGAGGAAGCCTACGACCTGCTGGCGAGCATCATCAGCGACCATGCCGGCGAGCACCGTGCCAGCGCCCTGGGCGCGTCCTACCTGCTGGCGGCCAAGCAGTACATCCAGCAGCATCTCGACGAACCCGCCCTGAGCTGCGAGCGGGTGGCCGCCGCCACTGGCGTCTCCAGCCGGCACCTGGCGCGGCTGTTCGCCCAGGAAGGCAGCTCGCCCGGGCGCTACCTGCAGGAGCGGCGCCTGGAGCGGGCCCGCCAGTTGCTCGCTTCGCCCCAGGGCCGGCGCCTGGATGTCGCCGAGGTCGCCTATCGCCACGGCTTCTCCAGCCAGGCGCATTTCGCCCGGGCCTTCAAGGCGCGCTACGGGATGACGCCGAGCGAGGCGCGTGGCCGCTAGACCCGACTACCGTACCTTTCCTCCTCCTACTGCCAAGGACCCGTTCCGTGACCGACAAGAAAGAGCAGATCGCCCGTTTCATCCAGCGCGAATTTCCCCAGACCCGGGTCGTGGTCGAAGCCGTCGGCGAGCGTAGCGCCACGGTCTGGCAGGCGGTCGACGCCAGCGACCTGCGCCCCGGCGGCACGGTCTCCGGGCCGACCCTGATGGCCATCGCCGATGTCGCGCTGTACGTGGCGGTGCTGGGCGAGATCGGCATCGTCCCGCTGGCGGTGACCACCAGCCTGACCATCAACTTCCTGCGGCGTCCCGCGGCGGACCGCCGGGTGGTCGCCGAGTGCCGCCTGATGAAGGTCGGCAAGACCCTGGCGATGGGCGAGGTCTCGCTGTTCTCCGAAGGCGACGCGGAACCGGTCGCCCATGTGGTCGGCACCTACTCGATCCCGCCGGCGCACCGCCGCTGAGGGCGGCGCTCAGGCCACCCGGTGCGCCGCGCGCTGGCGCGCTTCCTCATCGGCGCGGCGCTTGAGGTAGGTGCGGGTGGCCACCGCCGGCGCGTCGCTGGCGACGGAGATCTCGTAGCTATCCTCATCGGCCTCCGCGAGTACCTTTTCCAGCGCGCCGAGGCCTTCCACGTCCTCGACGAAGGCGGCGAACAGTTGCTCGTGCATGAAAGCGCCGACGGTCTCGTCGTCCTGGGCGAAATCGCGTCCGTGGACGATGAAGTAGTGCATGCTGCCGTGGGTCTCCGGGGTGAGGATGTGCGCCGTGCGGATGTGGAATTCCGGTCGCCGCTCGGCGGGCAGGGCTGTGTCGTAGAAGGTCGCGCTGACCTGGTGCAGGCCTGGCGAGAGAAACTCCGAGGTGGTGATGCGCGCCGCCGTGGGACAGCCGTCGAGGCCGGTGGTGCGGCCCCAGACCGGCGACAGGGTGGTCGGCAGCACGTGCCGTACCAGCCGGTAGTGGCCTTCCTTCAGGTCCAGCTCATAGGGCGCCCCGGCGTAATCCGGGGTGCCGATGGTATTGGCGTGGAGGTAGGTGAGATGGGTCAGGTCCATCAGGTTCTCGTGCATGCTCACATAGTTGCCCGGGTGTAGGAAGTAGCCCTTGGAGCAGGCCCAGCCCGGATCCTCCAGCCAGGGCCGCTGCGGCAGTCGCTTCGGGTCGGCCAGTCGCGGGTCGCCGAGCCAAATCCAGACCAGCGGGCCGCGCTCCAGAAGCGGGTAGTGACGGATGCCGACGCCGCGCGGACAGGCTTTCTGCGACGGTGTCTCGATCAACTCGCCCTGGCTGTCGTAGCGGAAACCGTGATAGCCGCAGACGATCCCGTCCCCCTCCAGGCGACTGCGCGATAGCGGGAAGGAGCGATGCGCGCAGCGGTCTTCCAGGGCTACCGCCTGGCCGGCGAGGGTGCGATAGAGCACCACGCGCTTGCCGAGCAGAGTGCGCGCGAGCAGTTCGCGGCCGACCTCCTCGGCGAAGGCGGCGACGTACCACTCGTTGAAGATGAACGACGTGTCGCGCGTGGCCATCTGCGCGGCGGCCTTGCGTGAACTGGCGATGAGATTGGCGTTGGGCAGGCTCATGAGGCGTCTCCGTGGTTGTTCTTCGGGGTCAGAGATCGAGTTCCAGGTAGTTGCCGCGGCAGCGTGATACGCAGATCAGCAAGGTTTCCCCGCTGGCCCGCTCGGTGTCGGAAAGCACATGGTCGAAGTGCTCCGGCTCGCCGGCGCAGACGCGTGTCTCGCAGGTCCTGCATATCCCGGCGCGGCAGGCGTAGGGAGGCTCCAGGCCCTGTTCCTCGAGGACTTCGAGGATGCTCTGGTGGCTTTCGACGCGCAGGCTCAGGGCGCTGCGGCGCAACTCCAGGCGGAAGGCGTCGGTGCCGCCGGACGAGGACGCCGGCGCTACTGGAGCGTCGAAGCGTTCGAAGTGCAGGCGTTCCGCGCAGCCGCTCCCGGCGTCGCGGATGGCCTGCATCAACCCGTCGGGTCCGCAGCAGTAGAGTTCTTCGTCGGCACCTAGGCCGGCGATCAGCGCGGTACTGTCGAGTGGGTCGCCTTCGTCGCTGCAATGCAGCCGCGTCCGTTCGCCACCGAGCGTCATCAGTTCGGCGAGGAAGGCTGCGCGCTGGCGTTCGCGGACCGCATACAGTAGGCGCCAGTCCTTGCCCTGCGCCTGGCACCAGCGAACCATCGAGAGAATCGGGGTGATGCCGATGCCGCCAGCGACGAAACAGTAGCGCGCGGCGTCTTCGCGCAGCATGAAGTGGTTGCGCGGTGCCGCCGCGTGCAGGCGGTCGCCCGTGCGCAGTTGGCGGTGGATGAAGCGGGCGCCGCCACGGCTGTCGTCGCCAAGGCCTATCGCCAGTTGGTAGCGCTGGCGTTCGCGGCAGTCGTTGAGCAGGGAGTAGTGGCGGATCAGGCCGTTGCCCAGGTGAAGCTCCAGATGCGCGCCGGGGGTGAAGGCCGGCAGTTCGGTGCCGTCCACGGCGGCCAGCTCGACCAGCACCACGTCGCGCGCAACAGCGCGGAAATCGGTGACCTGCAGGTGCAGGCGGGAGGAAGGCGATGCGCTCATTGTCGGGGGTTCCTTCGGCAGACATGCAGCGAGGCTAGCGCTCCTCCAGTGCCGGCCTGTCCCCCCAGAGGTGGACAGCGGGTTTACCGGCGTCCGTCGCGGTTGCTAACGTGTCGGTCGAGGCCTGGACAGGACCTGCCCTTCCTCACCCATTACAACAAGAACAACGATGCGTGCCCGCAACCATGATCAGCTTCTGGAATGCCCCGCCGGGGTCGCCGTCGGCGGACCTGCGCCCCTTCGTCGAGCTGGCCTGCGCCTTGGGTGGCGAAGGCTTCCCCGCCGCTCTGCTGGAAACCCTTGGCCATTGGGTTGCCGCCCGTCATTTCAACGTGCTGAGCATCGGTGCACCGCGCCCCGAACTGCTCCTGGCCGGCACTCGCCATCGCGACGCGCAACTAGTGTGGCGCTGCTGGCAGGCCTATTCGCGGTACTACCACAGCCATGACCCGCTGTTCCTGCGCATGCAGCGCCAGCGTCGCGGCCCGGTGCCGCTGCTGGGCCACCTGCTGGCCGAGGACATCGAGTTCGATGCTTACCGCGAGGCGATCTATCGGGACAATGGCCTGAGCGAGCGGCTGTCGAGCCTGCATTGGGACGAGGAAGGCCGGCCGCTGCTGTTCAATCTCTACCGGCACCGCGAGGACGGCTATTTCAGCGAGCGCGAGATCGCCGCCTTCGAGCAGTGGGTGCCGGCCCTGCTGCAACTGCTGAGGGGGCACCTGGCCTTGCGCCGGGGACGCAGCGCGACCGACGAGTGGCGGCTGGCGCTGTTGCACCGGGCGACGGACCTGACACCCCAGGAGCTGGCGGTCTGCCTGCATCTGCTGCGCGGGTTGAGCCATGCCGGTATCGCCGCCGAGCTGGGGCTCAAGGAAAGCACGGTGAAAACCTACCGCAACCGCGCCTTTGCCCGCCTGGACATCCATTTTCGCAGCCAGCTTTTCGCCCTGGTGCAGGGCTGAGGAGGGCCGGACGCCGCCTGTGGGGCGGCTCCGGAGAGAGGGGTCAGGCGGCTCGGCAGGCTCGCTGCAGGCGATGGAAGCTGCGGCTGAAGTAGACCAGGCCGTCGCCCTGTTCGAGGACCTGGATGTCCTCCAGTTCCAGCAACAGCACCGAGTGGGTGCCGATCTCCTGGACCTCGGCGATGCGTCCCTGCAGGTTGGCCAGGGCGCCGTGCAGCACCGGCAACCCGGCGAGGCCCTCGCGCCAGTCGTGGAGGGCGAAGCGGCGTTCCATCGGGACCTCGGTCATGCCGGCGAAGTGGCGGGCCACCTCTTCGTGTTCGCCGCTGAGGACGTTCACGCAGAGTCGACCGTTGGCCTTGAACACCGTGTTCATCTCGCTGTTGCGGTTGATGCAGAGCATCAGCGTCGGCGGGCTGTCGGTGACCGAGCAGACCGCGGTGGCGGTGATCCCGCAGCGTCCGGCCGGGCCGTTGCTGGTGATCACGTTGACCGCCGCCGAAAGATGCGCCATGGCGTTGCGGAAGGCTTGCTGCCTGGGTTCGAGCTGGGACATGGGGATAACCTCCGAGGCGACGCGGGCGTCATTGGCGGATGCGATCGAGCACGTTGATGTCGTCCGGGTTGTGCAGGTGCGGCACGGTCCAGCCGTTCTCGTCGTAGTCGCCCATGCACTGCTCGACCATGCCGAGCATGCCCTTCATCGCCCCGCTGCCGATCGCCTGGCGCAGGGCCTGCATGCGGATCTCGTCCTGGCTGCCGGCGTAGTTGATCTCGTACAGCTCGTGGCGGCCGCCGAACTCGCTGCCGATGGCGTCCCAGAGCAGCTTGAGGATCTTGATCCGCTCCCGGTGGCCCATGCCGCCGGAGCCGCGGCAATAGGTGGAGAGGTACTTGTCGAGCTGCGGATTGTGCAGGTCGCGAACGCCGGAGGGCAGGTAGATCAGGCCGCTGGCGACCACCTGCTCGATGGTCTTCTTGATCTCCGGGTAGGCCTGCGGCGCCAGCACGCGGTAGGCCTGCAGGGCCTCGGCGCTGGGCAGGAAGGCGCCGCCGTGCCATTCGCTGGCGTTGCCGTACATGGCGTCGGTCAGCGACCAGAACAGGTTGCGCCAGGCCACCACTTCGCCGACCTGCGCCTGCACGCCGCGGAACTCCAGGGAGCCGGTGCATTGCAGGGCCTTGTAGAGGGCGCCGGTGATGAAGTCGAGCTTGACCGCGAGGCGGGTGCAGCCCTGCATCGGGAACAGCCGGCGAAGCCACCCTGGGGGAACCACTGCTTGCAGCGCTCGAAGTCGCGGTAGATCAGTACGTTCTCCCAGGGGATGAACACCTTGTCCATCACCAGGATCGCGTCGTTCTCGTCGAAACGGCTGGACAGCGGGTAGTCGAACGGCGATCCGGCGATACCCGCCACCAGTTCGTAGGAGGGGCGGCAGATCAGCTTCATGCCGGGGGCGTTCATCGGCGCGATGAACATCAGGGCGAAGTCGGTGTTGTCGCCGAGCAGTTGCGCCGAACCCTGGCCGACGAAGTTGTAGTGGGTCAGCGCGGAATTCGTGGCGACCACCTTGGCGCCGCTGACGACGATGCCGCCGTCGACTTCCTCGTCCACCGAGATGAACACGTCCTTGACCTGGTCCACCGGCTTGTCGCGGTCGATCGGCGGGTTGACGATGGCATGGTTGAGGTACAGGCAGGCTTCCTGGATGCGCTTGTACCAGGTTTTCGCGTTGTCCTCGAAACGCCCGTAGAAGCCCGGGTTGGCGCCGAGGGCGCTGCCGAAGGCGGCCTTGTAGTCCGGGGTGCGGCCCATCCAGCCGTAGGTCAGCCGCGACCACTCGGCGATGGCGTCGCGCTGCTGGCGCAGTTCGTCGGCGCTGCGCGCGTAGCGGAAGAACTTGTGGGTATAGCCGCCGTTGCCGGTATCGGTCTCCCAGCAGAGCTTTTCCTTGCTCTGCGGATCGTGCAGGGCGTCGTAGAGCCGGGCCATGGAGGCGGCCGCGTTGCGGAAGGCGGGGTGGCTGGTGACGTCCTTGACGCGGTCGCCGTAGATGTAGATCTCACGGTCGTCGCGCAGGCTGGCGAGGTACTCCTCGCCGGTGAACGGACGGGTGGCAGAGGCACGGAAATCTTCGGGTTTCATCATCGTCTCCAGTCATTGTTGTTATCTGCGCGAGAGCGCCTGGAGGGGATGATGGGACGGGGGCGGAGCGAGCTGAATGGCTTTTCCGGGGAATGAATTGCACTTTCCATGGCCCCGCGTGACGCCCGGCGCCCGGCCGCGAAGGGCGGCCGGGTGGCGGCGCGTTCAGCTTTCGGCGGGCTGCCAGGCAATCTCCAGGCTTTCGCTGTTGGCCATGCGTTGCAGGTGATCGGCGACCACGTTCTGCATGTGGGCGAGGCTGTCCTCGTCGGGGCTGTTGAGAATCATCAGGACATGGTCGGGGTGGGCGAGCAGCTCGCAGTTGGAGTCGCCGAAGTCGATGAAGCCGCGCTCGGGTGTGAGTTCGACTTCGAACTTGTGGCCCCAGTGCTTGCACAGGCGATTGACGTAGCGTGCCGCCGATTCGGTACGGACATGGGAGGTGGAGCGGAACATGAAGCGAATCCTCTCGGTTGGGGATTTCCGATACTAACCTGCTGAGAGTCATTCTTATTCATCCATTTTGCAGGGGCTTTCGATAATCGCCCGGCAAATGGTCGGCCCTTGTCCGTGGGACAGGGCGAGCGCCCTACCGGAGCCGGCGGAAGTGTTTGCCGGATACGTCGGAAGGCGCTCTCTCTGGAGGGAGAGGGCGAACGCCAGCGGCTTCAGGCCAGCCCGCCGTTTTCCGGCAGCAACGCGCCGCCATCCACAACCAGGGTCTGCCCGGTGATGTAGCTCGCCTCGTCGGAGGCGAGGAAGAGCATGGCGTGGGCGATGTCCAGCGGCTGGCCGACACGCCCGAGGGGGATGTGCGCGGCCAGCGCGGCGGCGTCGCCGAGGCTGCCCAGCGCCGGAGTCGCGACCAGGCCGGGCTCGACGCCGTTGACGGTGATGCCGTCGCCGGCCAGCTCCAGCGCGGCGGCGCGGATGAAACCGTTGACCCCGGCCTTGCTCGCCGCATAGTGCGAGAGTCCAGGGATCGCCGTGCGCGGGCCGGTCACCGAGGAGGTCACCAGGACGCGCCCGGCCACGCTGCGGCGCAGGGCGGGAAGGGCGGCCTGGGTCAGCCGGAAGCAGCTTTTCAGGTTCACCGCCAGGGTCCGTTCCAGGGTGCCTTCGTCCAGTTCCGCGAGGGCGCACTGGGGAAAGGCAGCGGCGTTGTGCAGGAGGATGTCCAACTGGCCGAAGCGCTCCAGGGTCGCGCTCACCGCTCGTCTCGCGGCGTCGTACTCGCTCAGGTCGACGGCCAGCAGTTCGGCCGTGCCTCCGCCCAGGCGGATCGCCTCCAGGACGGCCTGGCCGCGGCTGGCGGTACGCGTCGCCAGCAGAACCCTGGCGCCTTCGGCGGCGAAGCATTCGGCGATGGCCCGGCCGATGCCCTGGCCGGCGCCGGTGACCAGTGCGACGCGGTTCTCCAAGCGCCTCACGATGGGCGCTCCAGCAGTTCGCCCAGGCAATCGCGGAGCAGGCGGTCGTGCAGTTCGACGTCCTCCGCGCGGGTCGCCGGGCAGGTCAGCGCCATGTTGTGGAATGGCGTCAAGAGCACGCCGCGGTTGAGCAGGTAGAGGTGCAGGCAGGCCTCGACCAGGCCGTTGCGTGCGTGGTGGGCCTCGCCGCCGTTGCGCGGGGCGTGGGTCATGAACAGGTACTCGACGCGCGCGCCGATGCGCGTCACGTGCCAGGGCAGGCGCAGTTCCTCGAGCGTCGCGCGGACGCCCGCCTCGAGCTGCGCGGCGAGCTGGAACATGTGCCGATAGGCGTCCTCCGTCATCACTTCGGCGAAGGTCGCGCGCATCGCCGCCAGTTGCAGCGCGTTGCCGGCCAGGGTGCCGCCAAAGCCGAAATGGTTGATCGCCTGCCCCGGTCGGAAGTGCGGCAGTACCGCCCAGATCCGCTCCGCCTGCGCCTGGCTGCATCCCCAGACGGCGCTGGGAATGCCGCCGGCGATGCATTTGCCGAGGACGAAGAAGTCCGGCTCGAGGCCATGCGCGCCGCTATAGCCGGCGGGACCGCAGGAGATGGTGTGGGTCTCGTCGATGATCAGCGCCACGTCGTGGCGGCGGGTCAGTTCGCGCAGGCCGGCGTGGAAGCCTTCGGCCGGCGGGACCATGCCGACGTTGGTCATGAAGGGTTCGGTGAGCACCGCGGCGACGTCGCCATGGGCGAGGGCGGCCTCCAGCGCGTCGAGGTCGTTGAACTCCACCAGGCGGGTGGTGGCGTCGTGGCGTACGCCATTGGGGTGAACGCCCGCGCGCGGAACCATGCGCCCGGCGGCGTCGAATTCCACCTGCGATTCGTCGACGCTGCCGTGGTAGTTGCAGTTGAACACCACCACCTTGTCACGTCCGCTGAGCATCCGGCACAGGCGCAGGACGAAACGGTTGGCGTCGGTGGCCGAGGTGGTCACCTGCCAATAGGGCAGGCCGAAGCGCCGCGCCAGTTCGGCGCCGACCCACAGGCTGTCCTCGGTCGGCAGCATCAGGGTCGAGCCGCGCCGCGCCTGGCGGGCGATGGCGTCGGCCACCGCCGGTTGGGCGTGGCCGAACATGGCGCCGCTATCGCCGAGGGCGAAGTCGACGTACTGCTGGCCGTCGATGTCGGTGACGCGCGCGCCCTGGGCCTCCTTCACCAGCAGCGGGCAGTTGCCCGGCCACTGTTGCATCCAGTGCAACGGTGCGCCGTACAGCCAGTGGCGGCGGTTTTCCCGGTAGGCCTGGGCGGAGCGCGGATGCAGTTCGTCGAAGCGTCGCAGCTCGCGCTTGAACAGCGCTTCAACGCGGGCCAGGTCGAGGCCGAAGGTGGTGTCCATGGGCGTCCTCACAGGTCGTGGCAGGTCTGGTTGAGCACCTGGGCCAGGGCGCCGACCGGGAAGTTAACCGGGGTGGCGAAGTCGTCGTCCTGGTAGCCGAAGATCTTGCCGTCGGTGCGCCCGGCTTCCAGGTCGATCAGCAGCACGCCGAGGGTCGGCACGATCTTCTCGCGCCAGACGAACAGGTACAGGCGTTCGGCCAGTCGGTAGCAGTGGCAGCGGTCGGTATCGGCCAGCCCTCGCTCGGCGCCGCGCAGGCATTGCCAGGTGTAGAAGTCGGGATTGAGGTAGACGTGTTCGTAGGCCTCGCTGGCGCTGTAGACGTAGCGGTTGCGCAGGCCGACCAACTCGTCGCTGGGGACGTGCGGGCAGGCGCCGGGCTGCCACGGGCGGTCGAGGCTGCCATGCAGGAACTCGGCCTCGACGCCGGTCAGTTCCCGGCCGGCCAGGGCCCGGGAGAACAGACCCTGTTCGCAGGCCGTGCGGTCGGGCAGATGGCCGAGCACCGCGGTGAACGCCTGGTTGTCGAAGTCCAGCACCAGGCTGACCGAGACCGGCCGGCCGTTTTCCTGCTTGAGGAAATCCACCAGGTAAAGGTTCTCCCGCAGTGAACTGGCGCGGTAGTCCGACTCGCCGCTGGCACTGCCGTCGGCCAGGCGCCAGCGCAGGCGCTGCGAGTCGAAGGCATGTTCGATGACCCAGCCGTTGGCGAAGTGCAGGACCCGTTCGAGCCCGGCGAGATCGCCGCAGGCGGGAAGGACGTGGTTGTCCGGAGCGAAGCCGTCGGCCAGGGCGCCGACGGTGATCCATCCGGAATGCGAGTGGGCGGACATAGGGTTCTCCTCGTCGTGGGAAACCCATGCTGGCCTGTCTTCGAGTATCCCGATATCGACCGGATGGTTGATAGGTCGATATGCCACGGAAATAGCACGGAGCGGCGAAGGGAAAGTTATCGAAGATGAAGTATTAGATGGGTTTTCGTTTCTTCTTTTTTGGTTTTTTAGTTAATGGGTTCCTGTTCTTTTATAAGTATTTTCTGAATGTATTCTTATGTACCTATTGGCTGTTATCGGAAATGGACTACATATGTTTTCGTATGATTATTATTTTTAAATCCTGTCTTTCTTTCTAGTATTTGGGTCTGCGTTTATCAGGGCGCAATCTTCGGCTGTCGCGTAATGGTCGGAGGCGCTCTAGGCGGCCGTCCCGGTTGCGCGCAAAGGCTTGGCTACCTTGGCCGGTTCGTACTGCATCGGCTCTCCAGGGAGCAGCCAGGATGTTCCACAACTCCAAAGGAAATCAGATGAACAAGTTCAAACGTGCAATTCTTGCGCCCCTCGTTGCGTCGGGCACCCTTCTCGCGCTGATGTCCCCCGTGGCCCATGCGGTCGATGGGATCGTCAACTTCTCGGGCAACATCACCGACGTCGCGTGCGATATCAACGGCCAGGCGCCGGGTGCGGGCAACGTCACCAACGTCGACCTGGGTATCGTGGCGCCGACCCATTTCACCGCCGTCGGAACCAACTCCACTTTCCAGGAGTTCGATCTGGTCCTCTCCGGTGCCGGCTGCACCAATGACAAGAAGGTTTCCATCGCCTTCGATACGGTCACCAACGTCGACCGTATCAGCGGCAACCTGATGCTGATGGGGCCGTCGAAAGCCAAGGGCGTGCAGATCCAGATCTTCAACAATTCGGCGGCCAACACCACGAAGATCCCGCTGGGCTTGGTCGAGGCCGCCCCGCAGAAGGCAACCATCGACAAGAACACGGCGACCCTGAAGTACAAGGCCTCCTATGTGTCCACCGAGAAGACCGTGATCGCGGGTACCGGCCTGTCCCATATCCGCTACCTCCTGGCGTACGAGTAAGCGGCGGTCGACGGACGAAGAGGTGAGGCCATGGCGCCGCTAATGCATCGTTTTCATTCTTTCGTGGCGGCAAGCGCCGTGGCCATCGCCCTGTGCGCCGGAACGGCTCATGCCGGGCTGATCGCACAGGGCACTCGCGTCGTCTTTCCGGCCAGCGAGCGCGAGGTCACCTTGCGGGTCAGCAATACGTCCGGCACTCCCGTGCTGGCGCAAGCCTGGATCGACGATGGCCGGCAGGACGTTCCCCCCGAGGAACTGCAGGTCCCCTTCAGCGTCACGCCGGCCGTGACGCGAGTGGACCCCAATGGCGGCGCCGTATTGCGCATCGCCTACCTGAAGGCCCCGTTGCCGACGGATCGCGAATCGCTGTTCTGGCTGAATATCCTGGAAGTTCCGCCCAGGGACGAAGACGAAAACAATGCATTGCAGTTTTCCTTTCGTTCGCGCTTCAAACTCTTCTTTCGACCCAGCCAGTTGAAGAGTGTCGATTCGGCTGCCGGGAAACTTCAATGGAAGTTTCTGGAGTCAGGGGGAGCAGGAAAAAAGACCGTAGTACAGGTAAATAATCCGACGCCTTACTACGTTTCGTTCGCCAGCGTCGAATTGATTGTCGATGGCCGTGTCATGTCCGTGGGAAAGGGAATGGTCGCGCCATTCTCGACGAAGGAGTTCGACTGGCAGGGAAATCCGAAGAACCTGGAAGCCGCTTCCGTCAGATACGAAGTCATCAACGATTACGGTGGCCGCAATACCCTCGATAGGGCACTCGGCAAATAACCCCTCCGTTTCCCCGCTTTCTACTTACGGCCCGACATATGAGTGGCGATTTTAAAATCGCTGCAGGGATTACATATGCCCAAAGTTTCTCTTCATAGGTGCCTGTCCGCTCCCGCTTACGGTGGGCAGGTCGCCCTGTTGCGAATGGCGATGCAGGGAGGGATCGCCGTTCGTTCCCTGCGATTCGCCTGTCTGCTGGCACTGTTTCCTTCGCTGTCCTCCTGCCAGTCCTGGTCCTCCGTCGGCGCCGCCGGCGTAGCCGGGGCGAAGGCGAAGGAGGCCAGGACGGGAGCACCGGCGAAACAGCCGCAGGCGCCCGCGGCGGCCGTTGCGTCACCGGCCGGTGGGTTGGACGCACCGTCGCGGCGGATCGTCTTCGACGCGCAGATGCTGGCCCTGGGGCCGGGCGGACGCTCGATCGATACGTCGCGTTTCGAGCGCGGCGACGTCATCGAGCCAGGCCGCTATCGCCTCGACCTGCTGCTCAACAGCCGATGGCGTGGCGTCGAGGAAGTCGAGCTGCGCCGCCAGCCGGGGCGGGAAAGCGCGGTCTTCTGCTACGACCGGGGCCTGCTGGAGCGGGCGGGCATCGACCTGGAGAAGAGCGCGCGTGGCCAGGACCGTTCCTCGGCTCGCGATCCTCTGCCCGAAGGTTTGCACTGCGACCCGCTCGAGCGCTATGTGCCGGGGGCCCGGGTCAAGCTCGATATCGCCGAGCAGTCGGTCTATGTCTCGGTGCCCAGCTATTACCTGAGCCTGGATTCTTCGAAGACCTATGTCGATCCGGCGAGCTGGGACAGCGGCATTTCCGCCGCCTTGCTCAACTACAACAGCAATCTCCACGTCAGGGAAAACCACGGCAGGAGCGCCACCAGCGGCTATGCCGGGATGAACGCCGGCTTCAATTTCGGGCGGGCGCGCCTGCGCCACAACGGCACGGCCACCTGGTCGCGCCGCATGGGCAGCCATTACCAGCGTAGCGCAACCTATGTGCAGACCGACCTGCCGGCCTGGCGTGCGCAGTTATTGCTGGGAGAAAACTCCACCAGCAGCGAGTTCTTCGATGCGGTGTCCTTCCGTGGAGTGCAGCTTTCCAGCGATGACCGGATGCTGCCGGATTCGCTGCGCTACTACGCTCCGGTGGTCCGTGGGACCGCCAGTACCAATGCGCGGGTATCGGTCTACCAGCGCGGCTACCTCATCTACGAAACCACGGTGGCACCCGGGGCGTTCGCTCTCGACGAACTGCAGACCGCCAGCTATGGCGGGGACCTGGAAGTGCGGGTGACCGAAGCCAGCGGGGAAGTCCGCAGTTTCATCGTGCCGTTCGCCACCACCGTGCAACTGCTGCGCCCCGGAACCACGCGCTACAGCCTGACGGCCGGGCGGCTCAACGATCCCAGCCTGGAGCGTCGGCCGAACATGCTGCAGGGCGTCTACCAGCGCGGCCTGGGCAACGACGTCACCGCATACGCGGGCGGGGCCTTCACCGGCAGCTACATGTCCGGATTGATGGGCGCGGCGCTGAACACGCCGGTGGGCGGATTCTCCGGTGACGTGACGCTGGCGCGTACCGAGGTTCCCGGCGACGACCGCCTTAGCGGCTCCAGCTACCGTCTCGCCTACAGTAAGAACCTGCCGAACACCGGCACCAACTTTTCGCTGCTCGCCTATCGTTACTCCACCGGTGGCTATCTCGGCCTGCGCGACGCGGCCTTCATGCAGGACCGGGTAGAGCGAGGCGAGCCGCTGGAGTCGTTCTCGCGCTTGCGCAACCGTCTCGACGCCAACATCAGCCAGCAACTGGGCAACGGCGGCAACCTGTACCTGAACGGCTCCTCGCAGCGCTACTGGAGCGGCGGCGGGCGGGCGGTCAACTTCTCCGTCGGCTACAGCAACCAGTGGCGCGACGTCAGTTACTCCATTTCCGCGCAACGCCTGCGCAGCCACTACGAAGGCTTTTCCAGCGGTGACAAGCGCGGCGAGACCAGCACGCTGTTCAGCCTGAACCTGTCCATTCCGCTGGGCGGCGCGGGACGCGGGTCGCCGACCCTGAGCAGCTACCTGACCCGCGACAGCAACAGCGGAACCCAGCTCACCAGCGGGGTTTCCGGCATGCTGGGCAAGCGTGGCGAGGCCTCCTACTCGCTGTCGGCCTCCCATGACCGCGACAGCCGGCAGACCTCGAAGAGCGCCAGCCTCGACTATCGACTGCCGCAGGTCGAACTCGGCTCCAGCCTCTCGCAGGGACCGGGCTATCGGCAGTTGTCGGTCAAGGCCGCGGGGGGCCTGGTCGCGCACAGCGGCGGGATCACCGCGGCACAAACCCTGGGCGAGACGATCGGCCTGGTCCACGCGCCAAATGCCAGGGGCGCGGCTGCCGGCTACTCTGGAAGCCGGATCGACCGCCACGGCTATGCGGTGATTCCCAACCTGCTGCCCTACCAGTTGAACAGCGTCGACCTCGACCCCAACGGCATGGCCGACGAGATCGAACTGAGGTCCAGTTCGCGCAACGTGGCGCCCACCGCCGGAGCGGTGGTGCGCCTCGACTATCCGACGCGGGTGGCAAGGCCCTTGCTGGTGGATAGCCGGATGCCCAGCGGCGAGCCCCTGCCGTTCGCCGCGGAAGTGCTTGATGCCCATAGCGGGCAGTCGGTGGGCGCCGTCGGCCAGGGCAGCCGCCTGGTGCTGCGGGTCGAGCAGGATCGCGGCTCGGTTCGGGTGCGCTGGGGCAACGAGCCGCAGCAGCAGTGCCTGGTCGACTATGCGCTGGGCCCGCGCGAGACGACGCCTCCCGTCCTGCAACTGGCATGTCGCCCGGCGTCGGCCGCCGACCGGGAGCGCACGCTGTGACCGGCGTCGGCCTGGGACGATGCGGCACGGCCTGGGTCCTGCTGGTGGCGCTGGTGGCGCTGGTGGCCGATGCCTCCGCCTCGCTGTCCGTGATCGGGACCCGTTTCATCTATCCGGCGGGCGTTTCCGCGCTGACGATTCGCGTCGGTAACGTCGGGACGCGCCCGGCCCTGGTCCAGGCCTGGCTCGATCGCGGCGACGAGACGGCGGACCCGAGCGCTGTCACGGTGCCGTTCATCCTGTCGCCGCCGCTGTTGCGTATGGACCCGCAGGAGACCCAGGCGCTCCAGCTTCGCCATACCGGCGAGCCGCTGCCGGACGACCGGGAATCGCTGTTCTGGGTCAACCTGCTGGAGGTGCCGGGGCGGGAGGACGGCAGCGGCAACCTGCTGCTGGTGAGCTACCGCCTGCGGATGAAGCTCCTGTTCCGTCCGCAGGGTCTGGCCGGCGATCCGCGAGCCGCCGCGCGCCAGGTCGTCTGGCGCCTGCGTCCGGCGGTACGGCCGGGGCAGCGGGCGCTGCTGGAGGCGGACAACCGCAGTCCCTATCACGTTTCCCTGGTGCGCCTGGAGCTGGGCGAGGGCGACCTCGCCATGTCCCTCGGCAGCGTCACCCTGCCGCCTTTCGCCCTTACCCCGTTGAGTCTGCCGGCCGTGCCCGGCGAGGCGGCGCGGGTCCATTTCGATGCGGTGGGGGATGACGGCCAGATCGAGCGCGGCGACGCGCCGGCAGAGAGATACCCGTAGGAGTTCGGCAGGGCCCGGGGAGTTGGGCTCCTGCCGTAGCACGGCCCTGCGAATAGGTCGCGGGGTTTCACTGGAGGAAGGAAGCACATGAACAAATGCTATGCACTGGTCTGGAACGTATCCCAGGGCTGCTGGAACGTCGTCAGCGAAGGCAGTCGCAGGCGCGGCAAGCCCGCCGGCGCCAAGGCGGCGATCGCCTCCGCCCTGGCCCTGCTGGGCGCCACGGCCCTGGCTCCGGCCTATGCGCTGCCAAGCGGGGGAACGGTGGTCGGCGGGAGCGCGAACGGGGAGATACACCTGTCGGGCGGCAACAGCCTGTCGGTCAACCAGAAGGTCGACAAGCTCATCGCCAACTGGGATTCTTTCAGCGTTGCCGCCGGCGAGCGGGTGATCTTCAACCAGCCGAGCAGTAGCTCGATCGCCCTGAATCGGGTGATCGGCACCAAGGCCAGCGATATCCAGGGTCGGATCGATGCCAACGGCCAGGTCTTCCTGGTCAACCCCAACGGCGTGCTCTTCGGTCGCGGTGCCCAGGTCAATGTCGGCGGCCTGGTGGCTTCCACGCTGGACATCACGGATGCCGAGTTCAACGGCAACTCCTCCAGATACCGTTTCACGGGTCCCTCTACCAACGGTGTCCTCAACCACGGGGGCGCCATCACCGCGGCAGAAGGCGGCAGCATCGCCCTGCTGGGCGCGCAGGTCGACAACCGCGGGACGGTCCTGGCGCAGATGGGCGGTGTCGGGCTCGGCGCGGGCAGCGACCTGACGCTGAATTTCGACGGCAACAAGCTGCTCGACATCCGCGTCGACGCCGGGGTCGCCAATGCGCTGGCAAGCAACGGCGGCCTGCTCAAGGCCGACGGGGGGCGAGTCCTGATGGCGGCCAGGACCGCCAATGCGCTGCTCAACACGGTGGTGAACTCCCAGGGTGCCATCGAGGCCCGTTCGCTGCGCGGCAAGAACGGGCGGATCGTGCTCGATGGCGGCCCGGACGGCAAGGTCATGGTGGGAGGCGCCTTGTCCGCCAATGCGCTGAAAGGTCCGGGGCACGGCGGCACGGTCGAGGTCCGGGGGCAGGCGGTGGAAGTGGCCCTGGGCACCCAGGTGAACACGCTCGCCAGCAATGGCCTCAACGGCACCTGGAAGATTGCCGCCGACAAGATCGACGTGCGCCCGTCGGCGGTGTCGGATGGCGTCACCGTTCATGCCGACACCCTGTCGCGGAACCTGGCGAGCACCAATATCGAACTGGTTTCGACCAAGGGCGACCTGGACCTCGACGGCTCGGTGAGCTGGGCATCGGGCAACCGGCTGGGGCTGGGCTCCGCGGCCGACCTGACGTTGAATGGCAGGCTGAATGCCAGTGGCGCCAAGGCTGGGCTGGAGCTGAAGGCCGAAGGCGCTATCGATATCAATGACAAGATCGTTCTCGGCGGGGCTGGCAGCGCGCTGGCCATGGATGCCGGCGAAGGCCACCGGGTGAACGGCACGGCGTCGGTCTCCCTGGCCGGGGCCAACGCGACCTACGTCTCCGGTGGCTATTACTACACGGTGGTGCAGAACCTGGCGCAGTTGCAGGCGATCAACAAGAACCTGGACGGCCTGTACGTGCTCGGCGGCAATATCCTGGGCGGCAGCTATTACTGCACGGCGCTGCAATCCATCGGCGGGCCCGCCGGCGTTTTCAGCGGCACCCTGGACGGTCTCGGCAACAGCATCGGCAATCTCTCGATCAGCAACACCGGGCCGAATGTCGGGCTGTTCGCCCGCTCCTCGGGCACCCTGAGCAACCTGAAGCTGAACAACCTGCGGGTATCCGATAACACCTACGGCTCCGGACCGTCTTCGCTCGGCGCCCTGGTCGGGATCAACAGCGGCCGCATCGCCAACGTCAGCGCCAGCGGGGTCTCGGTCGTCGGCAGCCGACTGCGCTCCAACGCACTGGGCGGCCTGGTCGGGCGCAATATCAGCGGGCAGATCGCGAACGCATCCGTCAGCGGCGGCGTCACCGGTTATGCGGCGAGCACGGCGGTCGGCGGTCTGGTGGGGGAGAACTTCACCACCGCCTGGGGGCCGGAGGCGGTCATCGAGAACGCCCACAGCAACGTCCATGTGGCTGCACAGTCCACCGAGCGCAACAGCCTGGGCGGCGTCGGCGGCCTGGTCGGACTGAATGCGAAGGCCACGATCAGGGCGTCCGGCAGCCAGGGGAAGGTCGAGACCTACCGGCCCGGCCTGAACGTCGGCGGCCTGGTCGGCTACAACATGTTCGGCCACGTCTCCGATAGTAGCGCCAGCGGCCAGGTGGAGGCCGGCGGCGCGGGGAATACCGGCGGGCTGGTCGGCCTGAGTTCCGGCGGCGAGATATTCCGCTCGCAGGCGAGCGGGTCGGTGTACAGCAAGGGCGGCCTGGCGACCGGCGGGCTGATCGGCAAGGCAGAAGGCAACGGCATGCTCGGAAACCTGAAAGCCAGCGGCAGCGTCACGGACCAGGGCGGCGCGGATCTGGGCGGGCTGGTCGGCAACAATAGCCAGAGCGCCATCGAGACCGCCGAGGCGACGGGCAAGGTCAGCGGCGGCAGCAACAGTCGCGTCGGCGGGCTGATTGGACACAACCTCGGCGGTTCCGTCGCCCATGCGATCTCGCGCGGCGACGTGAGCGGCGGGTTCAACAGTCTGGTGGGCGGGCTCGTCGGCCACAACGGCGGCGAACTGGTCAACGTGGATGCCAGCGGCAGGGTCAGCGCCGCTGCGAGTGCGTCGGTTGGCGGCCTGGTCGGCAGCAACGCCGGTTCGATCCTGTCGGCGCGCAGCAGCAGTACCGTCAACAGCGGCGGGCGCAGCCGCATCGGCGGCCTGGTCGGCGAGAACCAGATCCAGGGACGCATCGTTTCGTCCATGTCGGAAGGCACCGTCAGTGGCGACTACTACGTCTCCATGGGCGGGCTGGCCGGCGTCAACCTGGGATCGATCGAGTACTCCGGCGTCAGCGGCAAGATCGACTTCAAGCCTCAGTCCCATTACGGCCAGATCTACGGTGCGCAGGTCGGCGAGAACCATGGGGTCCTGGGCGGCAACTACGTGATCGGCGAGGCGGCGCTCCTGCCGCCTGCCGGTATCGACTACGGCAACATCTGGTAAGGCCGGCAGGGGAGGTCCCTGGCGGACCTCCCTTCCCGGCCGGGGCCGCTCTCGCCTGGAGTGTGGCCCTCTTCCGCAGGCGCAATCTTGGAGAGTTCCATGAGCATGAGGTTATTTCCCGGCCGCGTTTCCCTGCGCCGCCGGCCTGGCGCGCAGGCTCGGCAGGCGCTCGTTCTCGGCCTCTGCTGCCTGACCGGCGGCCAGGCCTGGGCCCTGAACGAGGTCGCCCTGAACTGCTCGTTCGGCAATGGCAAAGGCTTGCCCTGGCGTGTGGTGAACGAGCTGACCAGCGGCACGGCGAAAGGCACGGTGCTGTTCGCCAGGCCGGTGAGCCTGTTCCTGAACTACAAGCCCCAGGCTTCCCAGGAGGCGCATGAGCTGGTCATCGGGGGGAACTGGTCCGGGGTGGGCTTTCCGGGGCCTTACGGCACGGTGGCGTCCGACGTCAAAGGCATCGGCTATCGGATCTCGGTGGATGCCCAGGACGGCGTCAAGCGGGTGATTCCGGTCGACAACCAGCCCCATGCGCTGGACAAGCGAGTCACGAGCTTTTCCGGAAGCACGACCAGCGACTACCTACAGGAACTGGTCCTGACGGTCGACCCCGGCGAGTTGCCTGCCGGCGACCTGAAGGTAACCAGCGTATCCGGCAGCGCCACCCTGAATCTCTGGGCGGTGGACAGGCTGAAGGGCGAAGCGTCCATCGGCAGCGTCCTGGCGGTGCCTGCGGACAACTACCCCACCGGGGTTTGCCGAAAGCCCTATTCGCTGATCGGCCCGGCCTCCATCGGGATCGGCGGCGGTCCCCCGCCGCCGCCGATCCCGAAGAAATGCAAGGTCGAGGTGGGACGGGAAATCAACGTCAAACTGGGTAGCGTCGCGTTGAAGAACTTCCCGCGGGTCAACGACACCTCCACGGAGCGTTCCTTCGATATTTCTCTCAGCGAGTGTGCGGCGCTGGCCAAGCCGGAAATCGCTTTCCGCGACAAGTATGTCTCGGCGCAGCAAGCGGACCCGACGATCCTCAGCTTGAAGAGCGGCGGCGCGGCGGGGTTCGGCATCGTCGTGAAGAACGGCCTGGACCAGCAGCGGATACGTTTCGACGGCACGCCCTACCCGATGCGGCGTGTCGGCGACAGCGCCGACCTCCCGCTGAGTGCCGCCTACATCCGTATCGGCGCGGAGGGCGAATTGAAGGCCGGGGTCGCCGACGGCGCCGCCGAGTTCACGTTTACCTTCCCCTGAGCGGCGCCGCCGTTCTTTCCCCGGCGTTTCCCGCCCCGCCTCGGGAAGCGCCGTCGGCCGCTTTCGCGCCAGCCCTCGCGAAGGCTCGGCCCCTCACCTCCAGTGGTTGCAGATCGCCGAAGGCGCTCTGCATATCGCTCCGCTGCTCGTCCTGGGTCTCGTGCGCACATGCCATTCCCGCACGCGGAATACCGATATTGCGTATGGGCGAAGGCTTTCTGAGGGATATGCAAGTTTCCTCGGTAGGATTTCGCGCAAATAAAAGAACGCTATTTTCCAGGCGATAGTTTCAGCTTGTCACGGAACTCTTTTTTCAAATTTTTTGCTGCTCTGGCTTGTCCGTTTCGTATTTCATCGTTTTTCATAAGTGTCTACGTATACGTTTTTCGGGGGCTGTTTCAAGTGTCTTTGTTGTTAGTTTGCGAGGCGAAAAAATAGTAGTTTTACTATATTAAATATCGTCGGTTTCACTAGAAAATACACATGTTCACTTTGAACCGGGGCAGTGGCGTCGGCGGATTCCGGACCGCGCTTTCCTCCTTGCCGGCCGAGCGGCGGCCGCCTGCCTGCGGCAGGCATGACCGAGACCACAGGTTTCCTGGTAACGCTTTCGCCTGCCGTGTACCGCTTAAGGAGACGCAAGGATGTCCCTACATCGCATTCGCGTAATGGTTGCGGATGATCATCCCGCCATTTCGCTGGGTATTTCCTACGAACTGAGTCAGTGCGGTTCTTTGGAGATGCTCGGTCAAGTTTCCAATTCTACCGAGTTGATCGGTCGGCTCAACGAAGGCGACTGCGATGTCGTTATCGTCGACTATACGATGCCGGGCGGGAAATATGGCGATGGACTGGCATTGTTGTCATTGCTGCGGCGACGTTATCCGCATCTGCAATTGGTTGTCTTTACCATGCTGAACAATCCGGGCCTTATCCGGGCCATTCTCAAGCAGGGTATCAATTGCATCCTCAGCAAGTCCGACTCGACCAGTCACCTGCTGGCGGCGGTGAGCGCGGCCTATTCGCGAAACCAGTATTTCTCGCCGTCGATCAGGGACATCTTCGTCAACCAGGTGCTTTCCTCGCACAACGAACGGCTGACGCCCCGGGAGGCGGAAATCGTCCGTCTGTTCGGCTCCGGACTGACCATCACCGAAATCGCCGAGCGCTCGCATCGCAGCGTGCAGACCATCAGTACGCAGAAGGTCAGTGCCATGAAGAAGCTCGGCATCAAGCGCGATGCCGACCTCATCAGGTATGCGGCCGAGGGCTATTGCCGGATGCCCTGACGGATCGGCCCGCTTCACCAGGGCAGCGGCTGGTTCCGATAATCGACGAAGCGACAGGCATTCACGCCCGCGGCATCCTCCACCGCCGCGACCAGTCCGGCGGCGCTTTCCTCGACGCTCAGCGGCGCGCTGTCGCCGCCCATTTCGGTACGCACCCAGCCGGG
Source organism: Pseudomonas sp. TZ252 (assembly GCF_056110345.1). NCBI lineage: Bacteria > Pseudomonadati > Pseudomonadota > Gammaproteobacteria > Pseudomonadales > Pseudomonadaceae > Pseudomonas > Pseudomonas sp. TZ252. Next base: position 3,432,359 of record NZ_CM148566.1, read on the forward strand.
ATGCAGGAGCAACAGGCTGAACGGCAACTCCTCGAACTCGCCCTCCCAACTGCGTACCAGGCTGTTCAGCGCCGCCTTGCTGGCGCCGTAGAGCGGCATCGTGGCCGACAGGCCCAGCGCCAGGCTGGCCATCTGCGAACTCATGAACGCCACCACGCCACCCCGGCTAACCCGTCCGGACAGTGCCCTGGCCAGGCGCAGCGGCGCGATGGCGTTGGTCAGGAATAGCTGGGCGGTCTGCTCGGCGTCGATTTCCGCCACATCCTGTTGCTGCGGGCCGTAGATGCCGGCGTTGACGATCAGGCGATCGATCCGCCGCTCGCCCAGCATCTCGCCAATGCGTTCGGCGCAATCGTGTTGGTTGAGGTCGCCGGTCACCGCTTGCAAGCGCTCCCCGGCCCGCTCCGCCAGTGCCTGTAGCCCGGGAGAGCCTTGCGGACGCCGGGCGACGGCGAATACCTGTGCGCCGCGTTGCAGGAAGGCATCCGCCAGTCCCAGGCCGATGCCGCGCGAGGCGCCGACGATCAGAACGTTGTGCATGAGGTTCTCCGGGCGATAAAGCGGACAGGATACCCAAGCGCGTCCCGCTGCGTAACCGCCGCGGCGACCTCGTTACCGCATGGCGCTGCCGCCCAGGCCGGCGAGGTACAGGTCGAGCAGGCGGTCGTCGAACTCCGGCTCGCGCACGGCGCTCCCGCGCAGGTGTTCCTCGACGTTGGTGCAGTCCCAGAGATAGGTGTCCTGGTACAACTCGACGGTGCTGCGGCCGGCGTACATGTTGTCGCGGAACATGCTCAGCAGGGGATAGAGCGGGGCGTCGCGATTGTCTTCCCAGAGACTTACCCAGTCGTCGAACGGCATCTGCCGAAGGGGACGCCCGGCGCGTCGCCCGAGACGGCCGAAGAACTCGTCCAGGGTCAGGCAGCGCGGAATGCTCGGCACCAGGTTGAATTTCTTGCCCAGCGCCGAAGGCTGGCGGGCGATGACGCTGATCGCCTCTACCATGTAGTCCACCGTGGTCAGGCCCTCGCGCAGCTCGCGCAGGAGCGGCACGGCCCGGTACTCCAGGCAGGTCCGCGCCAGCCGGCTCCACCACTGGTAGTCGGCGTAGGCGCCGGTACGGCTGTGGCAGGTGGCGTAGCCGAGGCGGAAGGTCATCAGCGGCAGGCCGCGTTCGGCGGCGAGGTCGGCGATCTTTTCCATCACCCATTTGCTGCGCACGTAGCCCATGTCGGTGACCACCGCCGGCAGGTTCTGGTCGATGTCGTCGTCCTCGCGCATCAGGCGCTTGCCGGTATGCAGGTGGCCCCAGCTGTACACCGAGATGCTCGACAGCAGCATCAGCGGCTTGCAGCGGCCGCTGGCGCAGAAGCGCAGGACCTGGCCGAGCCCCTCGACGTTGTCGCGCTTCATGTAGCTGTATGGCTGGATGAAGTTCACCGCGCTGGCGGAATGGAAGACCTGGTCGACGCTGCCGGCCAGCTCGCGATAGGTTTCCGCCGGTAGTCCGAAACCTGGTTCTGCGAGGTCGGCGGCGTAGGCCCTGACCCGTCGCCAGTCCGTCTCGGCGAGTTCGATGCGGTGCTGCCGGGCGGCCTGGCGCAGGCGTTCGAGGGCATGGGCGTCGTTTTGCGCACGGACCGGACAATGCAGGTCGGCCTCGCGGCTGGCCAGCAGCTCGGCGAGCAGGTGGGCGCCCATCAGCCCGCTGGCGCCGGTGAGCAGGATGTGCCGTGGCGCCAGCAATTGGGCGGTGTCCATGGGGCGGCTGAAATCCACGTCGGCGGGCAGGCGCACGTCCCGTTGCAGCTCCTGGGCCGGTTCGCTGTCCAGCGCCGGCGGCGCTTCGCCGGCGCGCCGCGCCAGGCTGGCCGCCAGTTGGCGCACGCTCGGGGTGCGGTAGATGTCGTGGATGTAGGCACGGTTGCCGAAGCGTCGGCTCAATTCGCGCACCAGGGCGGCGGCCAGCAGGGAATGGCCGCCGACCTCGAAGAAGCTGTCGTCCAGGCCGAAGTCGGTATGCCCCAGCACTTCCTGCCAGGACAGGGCCACTTGCAGTTCGCCGGGGGTGCCGAAGCGTTGCTCGTCGAGTCGTTCCTGGCATTGTTCGTCCAGGTGTCGACGCAGGGCCTGGCGGTCGATCTTGCCGTTGACCGTGGTCGGCAGGCTGTCCAGCGACAGGTAGCGGCTGGGCAGCATGTAGTCGGGCAGTTCCTGGCGCAGTGCGGTCTTGATGGCGGCGAGCACGGCCCTGGCATCGCCGTCCTGCTGGCGGGGGACCACGAAGGCGCTCAATTGCTGGCTACCGCAGCGTGGGTCGGCATGCGCCAGCACCACCGCGCCATGGATCGCCGGCTGGCGCAGCAGCGCGGCTTCGACGTCGCCGAGTTCGACGCGGTGGCCGCGGATCTTCACCTGGTCGTCCAGCCGACCGAGGAACTGCAGGCTGCCGTCGGCCAGCCAGCGGGCCTTGTCGCCGGTGCGATAGAGCCGGCGCCGCAGTGCCTGCGAGTAGTGGAAGCGCCTGGCGGTCATGTCCGGGTCGCGCAGGTATTCGCGCGCCAGGCAGACGCCCGCCAGGTTCAGTTCACCGGGTCGGTCGCCATGGCAAGGCCGGTCGTCGGCGTCGAGGATGAATGCCTCGCAGCCGTCGATGGGCGTGCCGATCGAGGCGGGTCGCCGATGTGCTTCGGCGTCGACGATGCGGCAGGTGGCGAAGACCGTGGCCTCGGTCGGGCCGTAGTAATCCACCACGGTATAGGGCAGCCCGCCGGTTGCGACCGGCGGCAGTTTTTCCCCGGCGCAGAACAGGTAGCGCAGCGCCAGCGACGGCGGGGCGGGCTGCTCCGCCAGCGCGGGCACCATCACGGTAGGCGCGAAGGCGTGGCTGATCCGCTGCTCGGCGAAGAATGCCAGCAGCGCCGCCGGGTCTGGGCGCACCTCGTCGGGCACCAGGTGGAGGCAGGCGCCTGCGCACAGGGTGGACCAGATTTCCCATTGGGAAACGTCGAAGCCGACGCCGGCCATCAGGGTGGTGCGGCTCCGTTGATCCATATTGAAGCGCCGGTTGTGCCAGCCCACGAGGTTGGCCAGGGAGCGACTCTCGATCACCACGCCCTTGGGTTCGCCGGTGGTGCCCGAGGTGAAGATCACATACAGCGCTTCGCTGCCGTCGAGCGCCGGTCTCGGCGCGGCACCCGCCGCACTCGTCGCGAGCGCCTGTGCGATGACCTCCACCGGTTGCCCCGGCAGGTCCTCGGCATGGGTGGCGAGGGCCAAGGGGGCTTGGCACTGGCGGAGGACTTCCCGCTTGCGCCTGTCGGGTTGCCGACGGTCCACCGGTACGTAGGCCGCTGCGCACTTGGCGGCCGCCAGGATGGCGATGACCAGTTCGGCCGAGCGTTCGGCCAGCAGGGGCAGCAGCTCGCCCCGGGCGACGCCGCGCCTGGCCAGGTGGGCGGCCAGCCCGTCGCTGAGCCGGTCGAGTTCGCGGTAGCTGAACGAGCGCTCGCGATCGACGAGGGCGGGGCGTTCGGGATGGGTATCTGCGTGTTGCCTGAATAAGCCAAGAACAGAATCTTTCGACATGGCTGAGACTCCTGTCTTGCCGGTGGAAAAGACGTTATCCGTGGTTTTTCAGCGTATCGAGCGGGGACCAGGGGGAAGGCTGGCGATAGGCCTGGTCCAAGGCTAGCCCCGAGGGGAAATGCGGCAACTGCCATTTGGTACAGGGTAAGGGGGGCTTGCCGCCGGGGTCGCCAGGGGCGCCCCGGACGTTTTCGGAAGCGGGACCGGACTCAGTCCAACTGGCCTTCCCGGTCGTCGAAGATCGCTTCTATGGCCAGTCCGAACACCCGGGCGAGCTTGAACGCCAAGGGCAGGCTTGGATCGTAGCGGCCGGTTTCGATGGCGTTCACCGTCTGCCGCGATACCTCCAGCTTTCCGGCCAGCTCCGCCTGTGACCAACCGCGCTCCGCGCGCAACTCGCGAACGCGGTTCCTCATGCGTAGCGCCTCAGTCCCAGGACGCAGCCGATGACCCAGAACGCGCCCATCAGGGGCCAGACGAAGAACATCGAGAGTTTCGGAAAGCCGGTGGTTTCGAGGAAACCGTAGGTGAAGGTGAGCAGGGCGGTGCCGACGAAGGCCAGGGCGAGGGCTTCGAGATGGATGCGCCGGGCCATTTCGTCGAGGCGCCGCAGGTAACGGATCACCACCAGCGCCAGGGCGACCATCGGTGGCACCGGCAGCAGGGCGAGGAAGACCCGGCCGGCGCCCGGTTCCGTGCCCGCCAGCGACTGGCCGCTGATCAGAACGGCAGCGGCATAGCCGACCAGCGCGAGAAGCAGTTCGAGGAAGAAACGTTTGTGGGTCATGGTTGAATCGTCCGTGTAAAGGGTGCTTTACATTGGACGGGAGGCTGTTTTTTGTCAAGCAAGCTTTACATCTGCATGGACTTGCCTTGGCGGGTAGACTCGGGGATGGTAGCGGGCGGCCTCTGGGAGAATGGCGAAATGGCGCCGCCGCCGGAGGCACCGCACGGGAATCTGGGTTTCGCCCGCGCCCAACTGGAGGCCGCGGAGTTGCCGCCGGTGGCAGGCGGCGAAGGTTGGGAGGTGTTGCACTTCGCCGATGTCGGCGCCCTGGCCTGGTACCTGTTGAACCTGCCCTGGGTATTTCCCGGTTTTTCCTTCAGGCGCCACCGCAAGGGCCTGCGCGGCCTGCACGAGAGCGGCGAGCCGCTGGCGGTGCGGCAGTTCCTCTTCTGGCTGGAGGCGCGCAACCCCCAGGCCGCGCGCGGCTAGAGGAAGAGTCGCTTCACCAGCTCGGTGCGGCTGCGCGCACCGGTCTTGCGGAACAGGTTGAGCAGGTGGGTCTTCACCGTCGGCAGGCCGAGTCCGAGGCACTGCGCCAGGCATTTGTTGCTGACGCCGTCACGCAGCAGCAGGGCGATCTCCCGTTCCCTCGGCGTCAGGCCTTGCAGGCGCTCGGCGCTGGCCGCTGGCGTGGCGCATGCCTGCGCCGCCAGCTCCATCAGGCCATGCAGGGCGCGCAACTGTCGCAGCTCCTGGTCGGAGAAGGCCCCTAGGCGGGCGTCGCGCAGCAACGACAGGGCCGCGACCGGACGCTGATGCGCATGCGCCAGCACCTCGACCACGTCGCAGATCCCGTGGCGTCGCAGGAAGCCCTGGTACAGCGCGCTGTCCTCCGCGGGCTGGCGGGCGATGCCCTGGCGCAGCGGCACCACCGGCGAAGCGCTGGCCAGGCAGTGGCGCGGCTGCAGCGGATCGTAGTCGCGGTAGTGGCGCAGGTAGTCGCGGTGCATGCCGGCCGGCATCCGCAGGAGCTGGAAATCGTGTGCGCGGCAATCCTCGTCGATGCGATAGAACACGCACAGGCTGGCCGGCACCACCTGGGTGAAGGCCTGCATGCAGCGCGGGCCGAGGTCGGGCGACAGGGTCGAAGGCATGGCGCGGGACTCCCGTGGGACGAGGCGGCGGGACGTCCACTGTCCCGCCTGCCGGGCAGAATGTCCATGCCCCGGCGCGCCGTCTTGTCTCTCTCTGCCTGGCTTGGCAGGCAGCGGCAAGAAACCCGGCAGGCTGGAGCAAGCGAGCGGGGGAGCGGCGGGTCCAGAGTATTCCCGGGTAGTAGGCGCATGCATGACGCAGCGCCGTCGCCAAGCCGAGGAGCACACATGAGTATTGCCATCGACCCGTCCGTCAGCGCCTTCTTGCGCAGTCCCCATGGCCTGCTGATCGACGGCGAGTCCGGGCCGGCGCGTTCCGGCGCCGACATGCCGCTGTACGACCCGGCGACCGGTACCGAGCTGGCGCGCGTGGCCCGCGCCGGCGCCGAAGACGTCGATCGGGCGGTCGCCGCCGCGCGGCGTGCGTTCGAAGGCAACTGGGCAGGCCAGCGCCCGGCCGATCGCGAGCGCCTGCTGCTGCGACTGGCGGAACGGATCGAGGCGCATGGCGAGCAACTGGCGCAGCTGGAGACCCTGAACAACGGTAAGTCGATCAACCTGTCGCGGGCCCTGGAGGTCGGCGCCTCGGTCGAGTTCATCCGCTACATGGCCGGCTGGGCGACCAAGATCGAGGGCCGCAGCCTCGACCTGTCGATCGCCGCGGTCCCAGGCGCGCGCTACCGGGCCTACACGGTGCCGGAGCCGGTGGGCGTGGTTGGAGCCATCGTGCCGTGGAATTTCCCCTTGCTGATGGCGATCTGGAAGATCGTCCCGGCCCTGGCCTGCGGCTGCACCGTAGTCCTCAAACCGGCCGACGAAACCCCGCTGACCGCCCTGCGCCTCGGCCAGTTGTGCCTGGAGGCGGGGATTCCACCAGGGGTGGTGAACATCGTCACCGGCACGGGCGCCGAGGCCGGCGCGGCACTGGCGGCGCACCCGGGCATCGACAAGCTGGCGTTCACCGGCTCGACCCCGGTGGGCAAGCTGATCGGGCATGCGGCGGTGGAGAACATGACGCGTTTTTCCCTCGAACTCGGCGGCAAATCCCCGGTGATCATCCTCGATGACACCAGCCTGGACATGGCTGCCGCCGGTTCCGCCGGCGCGATCTTCTTCAACCAGGGGCAGGTCTGCACCGCTGGTTCGCGCCTCTATGTGCAGCGCAAGCGTTTCGACCAGGTGCTGGAGCGCCTGGCGGCCATCGCCGGCGACCTGAGCATCGGCCCCGGCCTGGATCCGACCACGCAGATCAACCCGCTGGTCTCGGCCAGGCAGCAGGAGCGGGTGCTGGGGATGATCGAAAGCGGGGTGGCTGAGGGCGCCAGCGTGGTCTGCGGCGGGGCGCGCCAGGGCGAGACGGGGTTCTACGTGCAGCCGACGATCCTTGCCGACGTCACCCCGGGGATGCAGGTGGTGCGCGAGGAAATCTTCGGGCCGGTGCTGGTGGCGACGCCCTTCGACGATCTCGACGAAGCGGTGCGTCTGGCCAACGACAGCATCTACGGGCTCGGTGCGAGCATCTGGTCCAACGACCTGCGCCAGGTCATGGACCTGGTACCCAGGATCAAGGCCGGCACGGTATGGGTGAACGCCCACAACCTGCTCGACCCGTCGATGCCGTTCGGCGGCTTCAAGCAGTCCGGCATCGGACGCGAGATGGGCCATGCGGCGATCGAGGCGTACACCGAGAACAAGTCGGTGTGCATCGCCTACTGATATCGATGAATCGGGGGGAGCCGATTCGTTCGGCTCTTTCGCTGCCCTCCGCGGCAGCCTTTTGTTCGACACGCCTCGCCTGCCGGCGGAGCGTACGGGACGCCGGCGCGTCCCGCAGGGCCTGACGCAAGAACAACAACAGCAACGCTGCCGTCGAGGATACGTCGATGTCCAACTCCAGACTCACCCAGCACCTGCTCCGCGGGCGGGTTGGTTTCCCCACCGCCCTGGCCAGTTCGGTCGGGTTGATCATGGCCAGCCCGGTGATCCTCACCGCCACCACCGGCTTCGGCCTGGGCGGCGGAACCTTCGCCGTGGCGATGCTGGTGGCGCTGCTGCTGATGCTGGCGCAATCCACCACCTTCGCCGAGGCCGCCTGCCTGCTGCCGACCCGTGGCTCGGTCTACGACTACCTGTCGTGCGGCCTCGGGCGCTTCTTCGCGATCACCGGCACGCTGTCGGCCTACCTGATCGTCCATGTGTTCGCCGGCACCGCCGAGACCATGCTCAGCGGCACCATGGCGCTGGTCAACTTCGAGTCGCTGAATACCCTCACCGAGCCGGGCGGCAGCGCCTGGCTGGTGGGCGTCGGCATGGTGCTCTGCTTCGGCCTGCTGAATGCGCTGGGGATCACCGCCTTCGGTCGCGCCGAAGTGATCCTCACCTTCGGCATGTGGAGCACCCTGATGATCTTCGCCGTGGCCGGCCTGTTGCGCCTGCCCGCGGTGGAGTTGCAGGGCTGGTTCGGGGCCTCGATGGTCGGCGACGACCTGCCGACCCTGCTGTCGCTGGTGGGCATGGCGATGTTCATGTTCGTCGGTTGCGAATTCGTCACGCCGCTGGCGCCGGAGGTGCGCCACGCTTCGCGGACCCTGCCGCGGGCGATGGCCCTGGGGTTGATCGGGGTGGCCTGCTGCATGTTCCTCTATGGCGCGGCGATGCGCCGGCAGGTGGAAAACCTCGACCTCGGCGGCGGCCTGCACCTGCTGGAGACGCCGATGGCGATCCCGCGATTCGCCGAGCAGGTGATGGGACCGTTCGGACGCATCTGGCTGGGCGTGGGCCTGCTGTTCGCCGGGGCCGCCACCATCAACACCCTGATGGCCGGCCTGCCGCGGATTCTCTACGGGATGGCGCTGGATGGCGCCTTGCCGAAGGCCCTCACCTACCTGCACCCGCGCTTCAAGACACCGTTGCTGTGCATCGCCGTGGCAGCGGCGATTCCCTGCCTGCACGCCTGGTGGCTGGGCGGCGACAGCGAAGGGATCATCCACCTGGTCCTGGCTGCGGTCTGCGCCTGGGGCACCGCCTACCTGCTGGTGACCCTCTCCGTGGTGCTGCTGCGCATCCGTCGCCCGGACCTGCCGCGCGCCTACCGCTCGCCGCTGTTCCCGTTGCCGCAGCTATTCTCCAGCGCCGGAATCCTGCTGGGGATGTTCTACATCACGCCGCCGGGGATGAACCCCGTCGACATCTACCTGCCGTTCGCCCTGATGCTCGGCCTGGCGGCCGCCTACGCCCTGTTCTGGACCCTGTGCGTACAGCGGGTGAATCCGTTCCGTCCGCTGGCGGTGGAAGAGGTGCTGGAGAAGGAATTCGCCGAAGAGGACCAGCAGCAGCGGGAGAGGGCGCATGTCCGCCTGGGCGCGCTGGTATGAGCGTCACTGGCGCGACTGGCGGCCAGCCGCCTATCGCCCCGGAGCCACCCTGGCCCTGGTGCGGCGCAACCTGGCTGCGTGCGACGGCGAGGCGCAGGACGGCAGGCTGTTGCTGCGTACGAAAGAGCTGAGCCTCGAGGTTCGCGAGCGGGTCCAGGCGCACCTGTTCATGCATATCGTCAGCACCGAGTTCAGCCTGTTCGTGGCGGCGCCCGGGGGGCCGCCGGCCAGCCTGGAGCTGCGTCACGCCGGTTGCTTGCGGCGTCGCGGCATCCTTTGCAAGGTGCGCAGCGGGAGCGGGCTCGAGCCGTTGCGGGAGGCCTTGCAGGGGGGCGACCGGGCCTTGCTGGAGCAACTCATGCCGCTGGACTTCCGGAGCTTGCGCCTCTGCCGCGACGACAGGGGCTGGACCGTGAGCCTGGAACACCTGGGGGCGTGCGAGGTGGTCAACCGCTTCCCCGCCTATCGCCGCTACATCCCTCTGGTCGCCGAGCAGCGCCTGGCCCTGCTGGGCGCCTTCGCCCAATTGCAGCGCCTGCTTTCTCCCGCCTGAACGGCCCTTGCCGGCTCTCCCGGATGCGTATCCGCCGGTCCATTTGCGCTAGCTTGTGGGTATATCGATAACATGTTAATCATATCGGCAGCGCTGCGTGGCTCGGTAATTGCCGCGCCATACAACAATAACGATGGCCGTTGCCGTCAGGAGGTGCCCGGTGCATACCCTGTCTTCCGCACACAACAGCTTCGAAGCCTGGAACCAGGCGTTGCGCCAGGTCTGCGGGCGCTTCGAGTCGCAGCCCGCGCTGAACCGGACGCTGTTCATCGGCGATATCTCGCGGCAGGACCTCGGCGGCCTGGAGCTGGCGCAGATCCGCACCAACGCAGGGCGCATCGCCCGCCAGGCCACCCATGCCGATCATGACGACGACCGCCACTGCTTCCTGGTCGTCCAGCGCAGCGGCCATGCGCAACTGCGCCAGGGTGGGGACAGCATAGAGCTGGCGCCAGGGGAAATGGCGCTGATGGACTCCGCGGGCGGCTGCGAGATCATTCCCCACGGACTCATCGAACACACCTCGTTCCATCTCTCCCGCGACCAGGTATGCCGGCACCTGCCGCCCAGCCAGCGGGCCTTCGGCAAACTCTCGCCGAACTGCGCCAGCGGTCGCCTGCTCGGCCTGCTGGTGCAGCAGGTGTGCGCCGGAGAACTGCAGCCGTGGGCGGTGGCGGACGAGGGCGGGGCGTTGCAGGAGGCGCTGATCGCCCTGCTCGGGCCGGCGCTACAGCACGCCGGCGAGGAATTGGAGGGACCGCTGGCCGGGCTCTATGGCTACAGTCTGCGCCGGCACGCGGAGCGCCTGATCGAGCAATCCCTGCAGGAGCCGCGCCTGAGTCCGGACATGCTCGCCGGCCGCCTGCGCATCTCGGTGCGCCAGTTGTACCGGTTGTTCGAGGAGCAGGGCGACAGCGTCTGCCGCTACATTCTCCGCCAGCGCCTCAGCCGCAGCGCCGCCGACCTCGGCAACCCACGGCTGCGCGGCGAATCGATCACCTCCATCGCCTTCAAGTGGGGTTTCAGCGACTCGGCGCATTTCAGCCGGGCGTTCAAGAAGCAGTTCGAGGTTTCGCCCAAGGACTATCGGGCCGGCGCGCTACCGGCCTGACGCCGCCGCGCGCTGCCATTCGTCCCGCCGATCCGCGCCGCTGGCGGAGCTGGCCCGGTGAATGCTTGACGCTTCACCGGAGGCACAGCAAGAATGCGGCGTGTCAGGTTGCATGAAAATAACGGCGGCGCTGTCCGGGGTACCTGCCGCGACAAGCAGCACCCGATGCCCGCACCTTTCATGTCGCCAGCGAGGCGCAGGATGTCATTGCCTTGGGGCGTGCGCCGCGTCGCTATTCACTATCAGATTTCGAGTGCCCCCCTACACCATGCGAATGCGCCTGATGCTTTTGGGCGGCGGTAATGCCCTTGGACAGGCGCTGATCCGCCTAGGGGCGGAGGAAGACATCGGTTTCCTCGCGCCCAGACCACCCGAGCAGGGCTGGGATGCCGCCAGCCTCACCACCCTGCTGGACGAAACGCGCCCCGACGCGGTGATCAACCTCGCCTTCTACCACGACTGGTTCCAGGCCGAGCAGGTCGAGGCGGAGCGCCTGGGCGCCCAGGAGCGCGCCGTCGAGCGCCTCGCGGAACTCTGCCAGCACTACGAGATCCTGCTGGTCCAGCCGTCCAGCTACCGGGTCTTCGACGGCGCCCGCGCCACCGCCTACAGCGAGAAGGACGAGACCCTTCCGCTGGGCCTGCGTGGCCAGGCGCTCTGGCGCATGGAGCAGAGCGTGCGCGCGGCCTGCCCGCGACATGTGCTGATCCGCTTCGGCTGGCTGCTGGACGAAAGCCCGAACGGCTTGCTGGGACGTTTCCTCAGCCGCGCCGAACAACCGCAGCCGCTGTTCCTCGCCGACGACCGGCGCGGCAACCCGACGCCGGTGGACGACGCCGCGCGGGTGGTGCTCTCGGTGCTCAAGCAGCTCGACTGCCAGGCGCCGCTGTGGGGCACCTACCACTACGGCGGACTGGAAGCGACCACCACCCTGGCGCTGGGACAGGTGATCCTCAACGAGGCGCGTACCTATCGCTCCAACCTGATCCAGGAGCCTTCGGCGGAGGCCCATGCCGCGCGCCCGGACGCGCTCGACGAGCCGCAGCACGCGGTGATGGTCTGCAAGAAGATCCTCCACACCTTCGGCATCAAGCCGCGCGCCTGGCGCGCAGGTTTGCCGGCTCTATTGGACAGGTACTACAGGCATGTTTGAACGCCCCATCCTGATCACTGGCGGCGCCGGTTTCATCGGCTCCCACCTGACCGACGCGCTGCTGGCGCGCGGCTACCGCGTGCGTGTGCTGGACAACCTGTCCACCGGCAAGCGCGACAACCTGCCCCTGGACGACGAACGGGTAGAGCTGCTCGAAGGCGACGCCGCCGACGCGGCGACCCTGGCGGCCGCCCTGAAGGGCTGCGCGGCGGTCGCCCACCTGGCCGCGGTCGCCTCGGTACAGGCCTCGGTGGACGACCCGGTCGCCACCCACCAGAGCAATTTCATCGCCACCCTGAACCTCTGCGAAGCGATGCGCGAGCAGGGCGTGAAGCGCGTGGTGTTCGCTTCCAGCGCAGCGGTCTACGGGCAGAACGGCGAAGGCACGGCGATCGACGAAGACACCCCGAAGTCGCCGCTGACGCCCTACGCGTCGGACAAGCTGGCCAGCGAGTACTACCTCGATTTCTATCGCCGCCAGCATGGGCTGGAGCCGGCGATCTTCCGCTTCTTCAACGTCTACGGGCCGCGCCAGGACCCGTCCTCGCCCTATTCCGGGGTGATCAGCATATTCACCGAGCGCGCCCTGAAGGGGACGCCGATCACCGTGTTCGGCGACGGCGAGCAGACCCGCGACTTCATCTACGTCGCCGACCTGGTCGATTTCCTGGTCCAGGCGCTGGAGGCGACGGCGGTGGAGCCCGGGGCGGTGAACGTCGGCCTGAATCGCAGCATCAGCCTGAAGCAGTTGCTGGCGGAGATCGGCCAGGTGCTCGGTGGCCTGCCGCCGGTGACCCACGCCGACGCGCGAGCCGGTGACATCAGGCATTCGCGGGCGAACAACGAGCGCCTGCTGCGGCGTTTCCGCTTCGACCAGCCGACGCCGATGGGCGTGGGCCTGGCGCGCCTGCTCGGCCGCTGATCACCACCAGGGCTTGTTCAGCGCCAGGTAGAAGATCCCGCCCAGCAGGGTGAGGCTGAGGACGCTGAGCAGGCCCTTGCCGGGGCCTCGCGCCATCCGCAGGGCGAACGCCGCGCAGACGATGTAGCCCAGCAACAGCCCCAGCTTCGCCAGCAGCCAGAGCGGCAGCGGCCAGGGCATCGCCAGGTGCACCAGGCCGAGCGCGCTGAGCAGCAGCAGGGTGTCCACCAGATGCGGTCCCCAGCGGCGGATGCCGCTGGCCTTGCGCCCCGACCAGTTCCAGGCCAGGCGCCAGACGAACAGGGCGGCGCTGCTGAGGGCGAAGGTGATGTGCAGGGTCTTCAGCCAGAGGTACATGGGGTCCGTTTCCACAGGATGAAAAAAGGCGCCCGAAGGCGCCTTTTCCCGTTGGGGGCGCAAGCCCCGCGACAGTCTACGACTCAGAACTTGTAGCCGAAACCGATCATGTAGACCCACGGATCGACGTCCACGTCGACCTTGGTCTTGTTCACGCCCAGGGCGCTCGGGCCGTTGATGCTGGCCTTGGTATCGATGTCCATGTACCAGACGGCCATGTTGAACAGCGCGTGCTCGTTGAGCATGTAGTCGAAGCCCAGTTCGCCGGCCAGGCCCCAGGAGTCCTGCAGCTTCATGCTGCTGAAACCCTGCGCCTTGCGGTTGCTGGCGAGGTCTTCGTCGAAGAAGGTGGTGTAGTTCACGCCCAGGCCGCCGTAGGGCTGGAAGGCGCTGTTGGTACCGCCCATGGGGTAGTACTGGAGCAGCAGGGTCGGCGGCAGTTGCTTGATGTCGGCCAGCTTGCCGTCCAGGCCCGGGCCGAGGCCCTTGACGTCGACCTGGTGGTTGAACGGAGTGGCGGCGACCAGTTCCACGCCCCACTTGTCGGCGAACATGTAGGTGAAGGTCAGGCCGAGCTGGGTGTCGCTGTCGACAGTCGCCTTGGTACCGCGCTGCTTGGCGCCGTCCAGCTTGATGTCGGAACTGCTGTCGTCGGGATCGACGGTGGCGAAGCCGCCACGGATGATGAAGTCACCGGCCTTGTGTCCTTGAATATCCGCAGCGGCGAACGGGGAGGCGACGGTGAGGGCCAGCAGGGAAGCGGTAAGCCAGGACTTACGCATGATGAGCTCCATTCCTTGTATTAGAAAGTGTTGGTGCTGCTAATGGTCAGCCAGCTAACAGTTGCCTTCCTTGACACAGCTCAATCAATCCTAGGAGCAAATGTGACCGCCGCAACGTAAATGGCGCGGCGGATTGTCGCATGTCGTTCAGCCACCTTCGTATTCGTAGGGCGTCACCTTGCTCGCCTGCATGCGGTAGCCGGCCGCCGCCAGCTCGCTGCTGGCGTTCTCCACCTTGAAGGTGCCCTCGACCCAGAATGGCTGATACAACTCGTCCATCTGCACGCCCTTGGCGGTCTTCACGTAGACGATCTGGTTCGACGGCGGCGGCGGTACGTGGATGCAGGCGCCGTAGTAGGGGACCAGGAGGAACTCGGTGACCAGCCCGGCCTCGCTGATTTCCAGCGGCACGATGTAGCCCGGCAGCTTGGCCTCGATGCCGTCCAGTGCCTTCACCACCGGGGCGTTGGGGCTCTGCTGGCTGGCCGCCGGACCGGCTTCGCTGAGGGCGTTGGCGAGGTCGTGGATCGGCAGCGGCGCCGGGGCGGGCGGGGCGCCGGCCGGGATCAGTTGCGACCAGGTCAGTTCGCGCGGCGCGGCGCGCGCCACGGCACTGCCCAGGAGCAGGGCGAAAGCCAGCAGGAGGACGGTCAGGGAGCGCAGCATCGGGGAATATCTCCGGGTCATAGGCGGATCGACAGGCCATCGGCCAGGGACTGGCGGTAGGCGCGCCAGGCCGGCACGCAGCCGATCAGCACGGCGGCCGCCAGGATAGCCCCGAGCAGGCTCCACTCATAGTCGCTCGGCCAGGCCAGCGGCAGGTAGATGCCGTAGTTGGCCTGGACGTAGCCCTGGCTGGCGGCGATGCCGAGGTAGAGCAGGCCCAGGCCGAGGGCGACGCCGGCCAGCGCCAGGCTGAAGGCCTCGGCCAGCAGCAGGCCGAAGATGTGCCAGGGGCGCGCGCCCACCGAGCGCAGGATGGCCATCTCCCGGCGGCGCTCGTTGAGGCTGGTGAGGATCGCCGTGAGCATGCCGATCAGGCCGGTGAGGACGACGAACAGCGAGACCACGAACAGTGCCTTCTCGGCGGTGCCCATCAGGCCCCACAGTTCCTGCAGGGCGACACCGGGGAGGATCGCCATCAGCGGTTCGCCGGGATAGTCGTTGACCTCGCGTTGCAGGGCGAAGGTCGCCACCTTGCTCTTCAGGCCGACCAGGAACGCGGTGATCGCCTGTGGTTGCAGGTCCATGTGCCGCGCCTGCTCGGCACTGACGCGCCCGGCGCCCATCGCCGGCACCCCGTTGCGCCAGTCGACGTGCAGCGCCTCCATGCCGGCGAGGGATATGTGCAGGGTGCGGTCCACCGGGGTACCGGTGCGCTGGAGGATGCCGACCACGGTGAACGGCTTGTCGTCGTGCTTGACCAGGCTCACCGTGCTCACCCCATGGGCCAGCACGATCTTCTCGCCGAGCCTGTAGTGCAGGGCTTCGGCCACCTCGGCGCCGAGCACCACGTCGAACAGGTCCTGGCCGAAGGCGCGGCCCTCGGCCAGTTGCAGTTCCTGGCCGCGGCCGTAGCGGTAGTGCTCGAAATAGCCGGCATCGGTACCCATTACCCGGTAGCCGCGGTGCGAGTCGCCGAGGGAGATCGGGATCGCCCACTTCACCCGCGGGTTTTCGGCGAAGTGCCGGTAGCTGTCCCAGCGGATGTTGTTGGTCGCGTTGCCGATGCGGAATACCGAGTAGAGCAGCAGGTTCACCGAGCCGGAGCGCGCGCCGACGACCAGGTCGGTTCCGGAGATGGTACTGGCGAAGCTGGCCTTGGCCTCGGTGCGGACCCGCTCCACCGCCAGCAGCAGGCAGGCGGAGAGGGCGATGGCGAAGATCGTCAGCAGGGCGGTGAAGCGGCGGTTGGCCAGGCTGGCCAGTGCCAGTCGGAAGAGATACATGCTCAGAGTCCTGCCGGCCGGGCGGCGCGGTTGAGATCGGAAAGGGACAGGCTGCGGTCGAACAGCCCGGCCAGGCTCTGGTCGTGGCTGACGAACAGCAGGCTGGCGCCGGCCTCGCGGCATTCGGCGAAGAGCAACTGGAGAAACGCCTCGCGGCTGTCGGCGTCGAGCGCCGAGGTCGGCTCGTCGGCGATCACCAGCTCCGGCTGGCCGATCAGCGCGCGGGCGGCGGCGACCCGCTGCTGCTGGCCGATGGACAGGCTGTCGGCGCGGCGTTCGTGCAGTTCGCCGCCGAGGCCGAGCTGGCCGAGCAGATGGCTGGCGGCCTGCGCCGGGCTACCGTGGCGTTCGCGGGCGCGCTGACGGCGCAACGCGGAAAAGTGACAGGGCAGCTCGACGTTCTCGCGTACCGAGAGGAATGGCAGCAGGTTGAACTGCTGGAAGATGTAGCCGGTGTGGTCGACGCGGAAATGGTCGCGGCGCGCGGCGGACAGCTTTTCCAGGTCCTCGCCGAGCAGGCGGATGCTGCCGCGGCCGGGCTTCTGCACGCCGCCGAGGAGGCCGAGCAGGGTGGTCTTGCCGCTGCCGGAAGGCCCCTTGAGGAACAGGCTCTCGCCGCGTTCGAGATGGAAGCTGGGAATGTCCAGCAACTCCGCCTGGCCGGGCCAGGCGAAGCCGAGGTTGGTCAGGGTGATCAGTGCGCTCATGGGGGTAGGGGCGGAACGCTCCGCCGGAGCCTCGAGAATGGATGGAGGGGCGCCGCGCCGAATCCCTCGCGGCGCCTCCGGAACGATCCTACAGCTTCAGCTCGGCGCTGGCCGGAGCCAGGTCGGCGCCTTTCTGGCCGTCGGGACCGATCAGTTGTACCTGAATTTTCTGGGTGGCGGGGAAGCGCTTGAAGAACTCGGCGAGGGTCAGCAGCTTGAGCAGCTCGGGCTTCTCGCAACTGAGCTGGTAATGGGCGTGGATATCGGCATGACCGTGTTCGTGTTCGTGGCCTGCCTTCTCCTTGTGCGCGTGGGCCGGCGCCTTGTCGCCGAACAGCGGACTCCGCAGTTCCTGGCTGGCCACCGAGCAGCCGGCGGTGACTGGCAGGGCGAACAGCTCCAGCGGTTTTTCCAGCTGCGCGCGGGCCTTGGCCACGGCGGCCTTGTCCGCGTCGGTGCTGGCGGCGTGTTCGAAACCGACCAGGTTCATCGCCGGGCTGTCCAGCTCCAGTTCGAGGGTCTTGCCGTCCAGCGCCACGTTCAACTGGGCGACGCCGTGCTCGTGCTTGCCCAGGCTGCCATGGGCGTGGTCATGGTCGTGGTCGTCATGGGCCTGGGCGGCGAACGGCAGCAAGACGAGGGCTAACAGCAGTGGGCGCATGAACGGGACTCCGGCAAGGAAGGAAAAGAGTTTGTTACGTTATAACGAATTTTTCCGCCTGCCTAGCCTGGCCGATTTGGCCCCTACGCGCCGACGTGGGAGCATGGCGCGATTCGCTTGTGGAGAAACGAGATGGTGCGGATTCGCGGAAGCATCGGCGACTGGCCGGTGGACCTGACCCTGGAACTGGACGCCGAGGATTGGCGCCAGCTGGCGCAACACGTGCCCCCGCCGCCGCTGGGCGAGCCGCAGGTCGCGGCGGCCAGGGCGCCGGCGCCGGCAGCGCCGGTGGATCGCCTATGGCAGACCGCCCAGGACCTGCTGCGCGGCAGCGGGCGGATCGAGGGGCCGCAGTTGCTGGCGGAGTTGGAGGGGTTCAGCGGCAATGCCGGCGCCGCCAAGCAACTGTTGGTGCGCCTGCGGCACGACGCCCGGGTCAAGGTCGAGGTGGTCGACGGCACCCAGGTGTTCGTCTGGCTGGAGGACTGAGCCCCGCGGACGGGGCTCGGCGACTCAGTAGAGCGCCTGGTACAGCTTGCGGCGGTAGGCGGTGACCAGCGGGTGGTCGTTGCCAAGCAGGTCGAAGACCTGCACCAGGGTCTTGCGCGGCAGGTCGTCCTGGTAGCCGCGGTTGCGCAGGAACAGCTTGAGCAGTCCGTCCAGGGCCGCCTCGTACTGCTGTCGGGCGAGCTGCTGGACGGCCAACTGGTAGGCTGCCTCGTCGTCGCCGGCATCGGCCGCCAGGCGGCTCTTCAGCTCTGCGCTGTCGGGCAGGTCGGCAGCCTGGCGCAGGAAGGTCAGCTGCGCGCGGGCGCCGGCCAGGGCCTGCTTGTGCTCGTCGCTCTTCACCGCGTCGAGGATGGCCTGCGCCTCTTCCAGTTCGCCGCGCTCGGCCAGGCAGCGGGCGTAGAGGATCAGCGCCGCGGCGTTCTCGTTGTTCTCCGCCAGCAGGGCTTTCAGGGTCGCTTCGGCGTCGCCGATGCGGCCTTCGGCGAATAGCGCCTGGGCCACTTCCAGCGGGTCTTCGTCGGGCAGCGCCGGTGCTTTCACATGGGGTTCGAGCAGGGCGCGGATCTGCGATTCGGGCTGGGCGCCGGCGAAACCGTCGACCGGCTGGCCATCCTTGAACAGGACCACGGTCGGCAGGCTGCGGATGCCGAAGCGCATCACGATGTCCTGCTCGACGTCGCAGTTGACCTTGGCCAGCAGCAATTCGCCCTGGTAGGACTCGGCGATCTGCGCCAGCAGCGGCATCAGCGCCTTGCACGGGGCGCACCAGTCGGCCCAGAAGTCCACCAGGACCGGCTTGTGGAACGAGTTCTCGATGACCAGCTGCTCGAAGTTGGCGCCGGTGACGTCGAAGATGTAGGGCGTATCGCTCATGTCGATTCTCGGAAACGCAAGGTGGTGACCACTATAAGTGGGGGCGCGCCGCGCGCAAACAAGCCCGTGCCTCAGGCTTGCCCGCGTTCGGCGTGATACAGGCTGACCAGGCGGAATTCGGCGGGCTCGGCGAGGTCCGGCCAGGTACAGGCTTCGAGCACGTCCAGGCGTCGGTACAGCGGATGACGGAAGTCACGGACCCGCGAGTCGGCGACCAGCGCCTGGCGGCCGCGGCTGAGGAACTGGTCGAGCAGCGGCAGGTTGGCGCGGTCGTAGAGCACGTCGGCCACCAGAATCAGGTCGAAGCGATCGTCCTCGGCGAAGAAGTCCGCCGAATAGCTCAGCTCCACTCCGTTCAGTTCGGCGTTCGCCCGGCTCGCTGCCAGCGCCAGGGGATCCAGGTCGCAAGCCACCACCTCGGCGGCGCCGGCGCGGGCCGCGGCGATCGCCGCCACCCCGGAGCCGCTGCCGAAGTCCAGCACGCGCTTGTCGCGGACCCACTGCGGGCGCTCCGCCAGCCAGCGCGCCAGGACCAGCCCGCTGGCCCAGCAGAAGCACCAGTACGGCGGCTCTTCGAGGATGCGGCGGGTTTCCTCCGGGCTGAACTGGCGGTCCATGTTCTGCGCGTCGATCAGCCACAGGCGCAGGTCGGTGCCGGGCAGCGCGGTGGCGCTGAGCCGGGCGTCGCCGAGCAGCTCGCCCAGCGCCTGGGTCAGGGCTTGCGGTGCCGTCACGGCGCGCGTACCAGGCGCAGTTCGCCGAGGGACTGGGTGGTCGGCTGGGCGATCCGCAACGGATGCAGGCGCCAGGCCAACTGGCCGGACTGGATCACCCGCGCGTGCAGTTCGACGCGCAGCGCGCCACCGGCCGGCGGGAAGGATTCGGGGTTGAACGGCAGGCGGAAGGGCATGAGTTCGCCGGTGGCCAGCACCGTCTCGCTGGCCAGCAGCCGCTGTGGACGGTCGCGCTCGTCGATCACCAGCAGTGCCATCTGCACCTCGCTGCCGCGTGGCAGGCTGCCCTGGATGCTGCTCAGCGTTCCGCTCAGCTCGCGCAGGTGGGCCGGTAGCACCGGCTCGACCATGGTCACGCTGCGCGAAGCTTGCGGCGTTGGCGCAGGCTTCGGCTTGTCGCTGGAACAAGCGGCGAGGAGAAGGACGGCCAGCAGGGCGATCGGGCGCAGGGTCATGGGCTGCTCCATAGCGGTGGAATCCGGGCGGCGCTTGTATAGCGCAAAGTGTGATTCTTGTCGCGCTTCGCGTAGGCCGCAACGTCCGATTCCTCTCGCCTTTCCCAGCGTGCCGGCGCCGGTCGATTCTGCGGGTGCTCGGTCGGGCGCGGATGCGCTACCATGCGGCTTCCTTCAGCTACGCCTGTATCAGCACCATGCATTGTCCCTTCTGCGGTGCCCATGACACCAAAGTGATTGACTCGCGACTGGTCGCCGAGGGCGATCAGGTGCGCCGGCGCCGCGAGTGCCTGGCCTGCGGCGAACGCTTCACCACCTTCGAGACCGCCGAGCTGGTCATGCCGCGCCTGATCAAGCAGGACGGCAGCCGCCAGCCGTTCGACGAGGACAAGCTGCGCGCCGGCATGCAGCGCGCCCTGGAGAAGCGTCCGGTCAGCGTCGAGCGCCTGGAAGCGGCCATCGGCCACATCAAGCACCAGTTGCGCGCCACCGGCGAGCGCGAGATCAAGTCGCGGGTGCTGGGCGAACTGGTGATGGCCGAGCTGCAGAAGCTCGACGAAGTCGCCTACATCCGTTTCGCCTCGGTCTACCGGCGCTTCCAGGACCTCAACGAATTCCGCGAGGAGATCGAACGCCTCGCCCGCGAGCCGGCCAAGGAATGAGCGCCGCTGACCCGCTGTACATGGCCCGCGCCCTGGAACTGGCGCGCCAGGGGCTGTACTCCACCCATCCGAATCCGCGCGTCGGCTGCGTGCTGGTCAAGGACGGCCAGGTGGTCGGCGAGGGCTGGCACGTCCGCGCCGGCGAGCCGCACGCCGAGGTCCATGCCCTGCGCCAGGCCGGCGAGAATGCACGCGGCGCCACCGCCTACGTGACCCTCGAGCCCTGCAGCCACTTCGGCCGCACCCCGCCGTGCGCCGATGCGCTGGTGGGCGCCGGGGTGGCGCGGGTGGTCGCGGCGATGCAGGATCCCAACCCCGAGGTCGCCGGTCGCGGCCTGCTGCGTCTGATGCAGGCCGGCATCGCGGTGCAGAGCGGCGTCCTCGAGGTCGAGGCGCGGGAACTCAACATCGGTTTCATCAAGCGCATGGAACATGGCCTGCCGTTCGTCCGGGTCAAGCTGGCGATGAGCCTGGACGGGCGCACCGCCATGGCCAGCGGGGAAAGCCAGTGGATCACCGGGCCCTCCGCGCGTTCGGCGGTGCAGCGCTTGCGCGCTCGCTCCAGCGTGGTGTTGTCCGGCGCCGATACGCTGCTGGCGGACGATGCGCGGCTCAACGTACGCCCCGACGAACTGGGCCTGAACGCCGAGCTTACCGCGCTCGCCGCGGCTCGCCAGCCGTTGCGGGTGCTGGTCGACGGGCGCCTGCGGGTGCCGCTGGAGTCGGCGTTCTACCAGGCCGGTCCGGCGCTGGTGGCGACCTGCGCCGCCGCCTCGGCGCGCGAACGCTTCCAGGACGCCGGCCACGAACTGCTGGCGCTGCCCTCCGCCGAGGGCCACGTCGATTTGCACAAGCTGCTCCTGGAACTGGCGGCGCGCGGCGCCAACGAAGTGCTGGTGGAGGCCGGCCCGCGTCTGGCCGGCGCCTTCGCCCGGCTGGGGCTGGTGGATGAGTACCGGCTGTTCGTCGCGCCGAAGTTCCTCGGCTCCAGCGCCCGTCCTTTGCTCGACTGGCCGCTGGCGCGGATGGCCGATGCGGCGCAGTTGCGGATCGACGACATCCGCGCGGTGGGCGACGACTGGCTGGTCACCGCGCGGCCCCATCCGCGGGACGCCTGAACTTCGCTGCGCGGCGACGCGGCGGACGATGCACAAGCGGCGCAACTGTGGTAAAACGCCACACGGCCATCTCGGTGGCCGTAACGTTCTCAGGGCGGGGTGAAAGTCCCCACCGGCGGTAATGGCGCGCAAGGCGCCTAGCCCGCGAGCGCTTGCCGGACCGGCCACCGCCGGACGACAAGGTCAGCAGACCCGGTGCGATTCCGGGGCCGACGGTCATAGTCCGGATAAAGAGAGAACGGGATTGCCTGCCTGGGCGTACCCTGTGCGCCCGCAAGATCCCCTTCGATCCAAAAAGCCCTGTTTTTCACGAAACAGGAGTTCGTCATATGTCTTCATCTTGGAATACCCGCGCTATGGCACGCAGGCCGCTCGGCGTCGCGCCGGCCATGCTGTGCGCCTGTGCGGCGGAAAAACGGGAGGTCGCATGTTCACCGGCATAATCGAGTCGATCGGCAGCGTCCGCGCAATGACGCCCAAGGGCGGCGACCTGCGGGTCTACATCGCCACCGGCAAGCTCGACCTGGGCGACATCAAGCTCGGCGACAGCATCGCGGTCAACGGCGTCTGCCTGACCGCGGTGGAACTGCCCGGCGATGGCTTCTGGGCCGACGTCAGCCGCGAGAGCCTGGCGCGCACCGCCTTCCAGCACCTGAAGGTGGGCAGCCGGGTGAACCTGGAAAAGGCCCTGACGCCGACCACCCGCCTCGGCGGACACCTGGTGAGCGGCCACGTCGACGGCGTCGGCGAGGTGCTCAAGCGCGAGGAGAACGCCCGCGCCATCCAGTTCACCGTGCGTGCCCCGCGCGAACTGGCCAGGTACATCGCGCACAAGGGCTCGATCACCGTCGACGGCACCAGCCTCACGGTGAACGCGGTGAACGGCGCGGAGTTCGAGCTGACCATCGTCCCGCATACGCTCAGCGAAACCATCATGGCCGAGTACCAGCCCGGACGCCGGGTCAACCTCGAGGTCGACCTGCTGGCCCGTTACCTGGAGCGCCTGCTGCTTGGCGACAAGGCCGCCGAGCCCAGCGCCTCCGGCATCAGCGAAGCGTTTCTCGCCGAGAACGGTTTTCTCAAGTAACCCACGAATTGCATAAGGGGGTGCCCATGGCACTCAACACGATCGACGAACTGATCGAAGACATCCGCCAAGGCAAGATGGTCATCCTGATGGATGACGAGGACCGCGAGAACGAAGGCGACCTGATCATGGCCGCCGAATGCGTCCGCACCGAAGACATCAACTTCATGGTCAAGCATGCCCGCGGCCTGGTCTGCATGCCGATGACCCGCGAGCGTTGCGAGCGCCTCGGCCTGCCGCTGATGGTGCAGCGCAACGGCTCCGGCTTCGGCACCAAGTTCACTGTCTCCATCGAGGCCGCCGAGGGCGTCACCACCGGCATCTCCGCCGCGGACCGCGCCCGCACCGTGCAGGCTGCGGCGGCGAAGAACGCCGTGGCCGCCGACATCGTCAGCCCCGGCCACATCTTCCCGCTGATGGCCCAGCCGGGCGGTACCCTGGCTCGCGCCGGGCACACCGAGGCGGCCTGCGACCTGGCGCGGATGGCCGGGTTCGAGCCGTCCGGGGTGATCTGCGAGGTGATGAACGACGACGGCAGCATGGCTCGCCGGCCCGAACTGGAGGCGTTCGCCGCCGAGCACGGGATCAAGATCGGCACCATCGCCGACCTGATCCACTACCGGCTGATCCACGAGCGCACCGTCGAGCGCATCGCCGAGCAGCCGCTCGACAGCGAACTGGGCCACTTCAACCTGATCACCTACCGCGACTCGGTGGAGGGCGACGTGCACCTGGCGCTGACCCTCGGCAAGGTCTGCGCGGAAGAGCCGACCCTGGTCCGCGTGCATAACATGGACCCGCTGCGCGACCTGCTGCAGGTCAACCAGCCGGGCCGCTGGAGCCTGCGCGCGGCGATGACCAGGGTCGCCGAGGCGGGCAGCGGCGTGGTGCTGCTGCTCGGTCACCAGATCGGCGGCGACGACCTGCTCGCCCATGTCCGCGAGATCGCTTCGGCGCCGGCTCCGGCGCCCAAGGCCACCACCACCTACAGCACCGTCGGTGCCGGTTCGCAGATCCTGCGCGACCTCGGCGTGCGCAAGATGCGCCTGCTGAGTGCGCCGATGCGCTTCAATGCGATATCCGGTTTCGACCTGGAAGTTGTAGAATACCTGCCCGCCGAATAAGGCCTGTCCCGCCCGCCGCGTGCAAGATCGCGGTGGGCGCTATGCTGGACGGACCTTTCGACCCTTTTCGCTCGGGGCGCAACGGCGTCCCGGCTCTTTAACAGATGAGACCTGCTCATGACCCTGAAGACCATCGAAGGTACCTTCATTGCCCCCAAAGGCCGCTACGCCCTGGTGGTCGGCCGCTTCAACAGCTTCGTCGTGGAAAGCCTGGTCAGCGGCGCCGTCGACGCCCTGGTCCGCCACGGCGTGGCTGAAAGCGAGATCACCATCATCCGCGCCCCGGGTGCCTTCGAGATCCCGCTGGTGACCCAGAAGGTCGCCCAGCAAGGCGGCTTCGACGCCATCATCGCCCTCGGCGCGGTGATCCGTGGCGGCACCCCGCACTTCGAATACGTGGCTGGCGAGTGCACCAAGGGCCTGGCCCAGGTGTCCCTGCAGTTCGGCATCCCGGTCGCCTTCGGCGTCCTCACCGTCGACTCCATCGAGCAGGCCATCGAGCGCTCCGGCACCAAGGCCGGCAACAAGGGCGCCGAAGCCGCGTTGTCGGCCCTGGAAATGGTCAGCCTGCTGGCGCAGTTGGAGGCCAAGTGAGCAATCAAGACAGCGGCAACCCGGCAGCCAAGCCGCCGAAAGGCAAGACCGCCGCTCGCCGCAAGGCCCGCAGCCTGGCCGTCCAGGCCCTGTACTCCTGGCAGATCGCCGGCCAGCCCCTGCACGAGATCGAGGCGCAGTTCCGCACCGACAACGACTTCTCCGAGGTCGACGGCGCCTACTTCCACGAGATCCTGCACGGCGTGCCGCGACAGAAGAGCGAGCTGGACTCCACCTTCGAGCCCTGCCTGGACCGCCCGCTGGCCGAGATCGACCCGGTCGAGCTGGCCATCCTGCGGCTGTCCACCTACGAGCTGCGCAACCGCATCGACGTGCCCTACAAGGTAGTGATCAACGAGGGCATCGAGCTGGCCAAGACCTTCGGCGCCACCGACGGCCACAAGTTCGTCAACGGCGTGCTCGACAAGCTGGCGCCGCGCCTGCGCGCCGCCGAGCTGCGCGGCGGCAAGCGCTGATCCCGCGCCGGCGGCGTCATGGGTGAGTTCGAGCTGATCCGCCGCTTCTTCGCCGCGGCCGCCTGCGCGGCGCCGGCGGCGGACGTGGCCCTCGGCATCGGCGACGACTGCGCCCTGCTGGCGCCGCCAGCCGGCGAACAACTGGCGGTCTCCACCGATACCCTGGTGGAAGGCGTGCATTTTCCCGCCGGTTGCGACCCTTTCCTTCTTGCCCAGCGCGCCCTGGCGGTCTCCGCCAGCGACCTGGCGGCGATGGGCGCCGCGCCCCTGGCCTTCACCCTGGCCCTGACCTTGCCGCAGGCCGACGCCGAGTGGTTGCAGGGCTTCGCCCGCGGCCTCGACGCCATGGCCCGGCAGTGCGGCCTGGCCCTGGTCGGCGGCGACACCACGCGCGGCCCGCTGAGCATGACCCTGACCGTATTCGGCAGGGTGCCGGCCGGCCAGGCGCTGACCCGCGCCGGTGCGCGCCCGGGCGACCTGCTCTGCGTCGGGGGCCCGCTCGGCGAGGCTGGAGCGGCGCTGGAACTGGTGCTGGAGCGAAGATCGGCGCCCGCCGAGGTGGCCGAACCGCTGCTGGCGCGCTACTGGACGCCGGCCCCGCAATTCGGTCTGGGCCTCGCCCTGCGCGGCAAGGCCAGCGCCGCCCTGGACATCTCCGACGGGCTGCTCGCCGACTGCGGGCATATCGCCCGCGCTTCCGGCGTTGCCCTGTTGGTCGAATGCCAGCGCTTGCAGGCAAGCGCCGCGTTGAGCGGCCTGCTCGCCGGCGAGGAAGCCTTGCGCCAGCAACTGGCCGCCGGCGACGACTACGTGCTGGTTTTCACCCTGCCGCCTGAGTACCTTGGCGAGATTCGCGCCGCGTGGCCGGCCACGGCCGTCATCGGCCGGGTCGAGGCGGGACAGGGGGTGCACCTGCTCGACGCCGACGGAAAGGAACTCATACCGGCCGCGGCCGGTTACCAACATTTCGGAACCCAACGTGACTGAGCATCCTGATCAGGCGCCGGCGCAGCCGGTGCCGCCGTCGGTCTGGCGCAATCCCTGGCATTTCCTCGCCTTCGGCTTCGGCTCCGGCACCCTGCCCAAGGCGCCGGGCACCTGGGGGTCGCTGGTGGCCATCCCGTTCATCCCGCTGTGGCAGATGCTGCCGGACTGGGGCTACTGGCTGATGCTGGGAGTGACCATGCTGTTCGGCTTCTGGCTGTGCGGCAAGGTCGCCGACGACCTGCGCGTGCACGACCACGAAGGCATCGTCTGGGACGAGATGGTCGGCATGTGGATAACCCTCTGGCTGGTGCCGGAGGGCTGGTGGTGGCTGCTGATCGGCTTCGTCGTGTTCCGCATCGTGGATATTCTCAAGCCCTGGCCGATCAGTTGGGTGGACCGCAACGTGCACGGCGGCGTCGGGATCATGCTCGACGACGTCCTGGCCGGGGTATTCGCCTGGCTGGTCATGCAGGGTCTAGTCTGGGGATGGGTACACTGGCTGGTCTGAGGCCTCCCATGCGTCTGCTCGTCCTGTTCTGCTGCCTGTGGCTGCTGCCCGGCGTCGCTTCCGCCGCCCCCTCCGTGGGCGAGATCCGCGTGGTCAGCGAAACCTGGACGCGCTACACCCAGGAGGACGGTCGCGGGGTGGCCTGGGACCTGTTGCGGGCCGTCTACGAGCCGGCCGGGGTACGCCTGCGGATCGCCAACGAGCCCTATACCCGGGCGGTCGGCCTGGTCCTGCGCGGCGAGGCCGACGCCTGGGTCGGCGCCTACCGCGGGGAAATCGACGAAGCGCTTTATCCTCGCTGGCCCTATGACGTCGATCCGATCGCCGTGCTTTCCCTGAAAGACAATCCGCCGCCGCCACTGGAGGGCCTGAGCCGGTTCCGCCTGTCATGGATGCGTGGCTACGCCTTCGCCCGCTATTTCCCTACCCTGACCCCGCACAGCGAGTTGCAGCGCCGCACCTCGGCGCTGCCGATGCTGCTCAACCACCGGGTCGACTATTTCATCGATTCGCGTCCGGAACTCGAGGAAATGCTCGCAGGGGCCGGAGCGCTGGCGGCTGAGTACCGCATCACCGACGTCACTCGGTTGCCGCTGTATCTTGGCTTCTCCGATTCCCCCAGGGGCCGTGAGCTGCTGGCGCTGTTCGACCGGCGCATGCGGCAGTTGCATGCCAGCGGCGAGCTGGAGCGGATCTTCGCCCGCTGGAACTGGCCCTATGCGCCGTTGAAGGCAATCCTGCCACCCAAGGAGTGATCATGCTGCGGCTGTGCGTCGCCCTGTTTTCCAGCGTTCTCGCGTTGTCCTCGCTGGCCGCGCCCCAGGTGTTCGTGGTCGGCCTGTTCCCCGGCGCGGCGGTACTCAACGTCGATGGCCAGCGCAAGCTGGTCAGGGTCGGCCAGACCGGCCCGCAGGGCGTCCAGGTGGTCAGCGCCGACAGCCGCAAGGCGGTGCTGCGGATCGACGGCGTCGAGCGCACCTACGAACTGAGCCGCGAATACAACGAGGCAGGCTATTCGGCGCCGCAGCGGCAAAGCTTCAGCATCGCCCGCGGTACGGGCGGGCACTATTGGGTGGCTGGCTCGGTGAACGGGCAGAACATGCAGTTCCTGGTGGATACCGGCGCCACCAGCATCGCCATGAACGAGAACGAGGCGCGCCGCCTGGGTATCGATTACCGGGTGGACGGCAAGCCGATGGTCGCCTCCACTGCCAGCGGAACCTCGCGCGGCTGGCGGGTGACCCTGGACCGGGTGAAGATCGGCGGTATCGAGTTGCTGGGTGTCGAGGCGGCGGTGATCGAGGGTGGCTATCCGACCGAAGCCCTGCTCGGCATGAGTTTCCTCAACCGGGTGCGTTGGCGCGAGGAACAGGGAATGCTGCTTATCGAGGCCAAGCATTGAATGTCGCTCGCTCATAACCCGGGGTTCTATTCATCGTCCATCTCGATAGGTATTTGCGGCATTTCGAGCTGACCGGGCGCCGGACGCTGCTGGTACAATGGCGGACTTCCGTTTCCCTAGGAGTTCCCCGGTGTCCGTCGTGTTCGTCGCCGCCTCCAAACTGCCGACTCCCTTCGGCGAATTCACCATGCATGGTTTCCTCGACGAGGAGAGCGGCAAGGAACATGTAGCCCTGAGCATGGGCGACATCGCCGATGGCGCGCCGGTGCTTGGTCGCCTGCATTCCGAATGCCTGACCGGCGACGCGCTGTTCAGCCTGCGCTGCGATTGCGGTTTCCAGCTGGAAGGCGCGCTTGCCGCCATCGCCGAGGAGGGCCGCGGCGTGCTCCTCTACCTGCGCCAGGAAGGTCGCGGCATCGGCCTGCTGAACAAGATCCGTGCCTATGAATTGCAGGATGGCGGTGCCGACACCGTCGAGGCGAACCTGCAACTGGGTTTTGGCGCCGACCAGCGCGACTACGCCATGTGCCAGCCGATGCTCGCGCACCTGGGCGTCTCCTCCCTGCGCCTGATGACCAACAATCCGCGCAAGGTCAAGGCGCTGGAAAGCTACGCCATCACCGTGGCGGAGCGCGTGCCGCTGCAAAAGGGCCTGAACAAGCACAACAGGCGCTACCTGGCGACCAAGGCCGGCAAGCTCGGGCACATGCTCGGCAGCCTGCACCAGGGCGAGGCGGAAACCACGTGAGTCGCCAGCAAGCCCGCGGCGCGCTGGGACGTGCCTGGTGGTTGCAACTGGCGTTGGCGCTGTTGCCGCTGATCCTGGTCGAGTTCTTCCTCGGCGAACTGCAACCCCTTCCCCATGGCCTGGCGATGCCGCTGTTCATCGCCGCGCTGCTGTCGATGTTCGTCAACCTGCCGCTGTTCGGTGCCTACAAGCGTGGTCTCATCGCCACCCAGAAAGCGCTGGATACGGCGGAGGAAGCCGCCGCCTGGACCCGTCTGGCGCAGGTGCGCCGCAAGGCCCTGTTCGGCGCCAGCCTGCCGGCCTGGATCGGCGTGCCGGGTGTGTTCGCCGGGCTCAACGGCGTTGCGCTGATCCTGCTCGGGGTCACCAGCCTGGTGCTGTTCTGGCTCTACCGTATTCCGCGTCAACTCGGTTGATGCGCTCGTTCTGGCTGCTCGCCTGCCTGCTCCTCAGCCTTTCCGCCGGGGCGGCGCAGCGGGTGGTCAGCCTGGCGCCTTCGCTGACCGACAGCGTCCTCGAACTCGGCGCAGCGCGCCGCCTGGTCGGCGTGCTGGATGGCGGCGAGCGTCCGGCGGCGATTGGCGACCTGCCTTCCGTCGGCCGCTACGGCCAGGTCAATCTCGAACGCCTGCTGGAACTGCAGCCCGACTTGATCCTGGTCTGGCCCGGCAGCGTGCCCGAGGCGCAGTTGCAGCGCCTGCGGGACTTCGGCATCGCCCTCTTCATCGCCGAACCGCACAGCCTCGACGAACTGGCCCTGCAACTGGCTGCGCTGGGCGAGGCATTGGGCGAGGCCGAGGCCGGCCAGCGGTTGTCGGCCAGGTTCCGCGAAGGCATGCGGCGCCTGGCCGAGCGCTACCGGCGGGACAAGCCGCTGAAGGTGTTCTACCAGGTCTGGGACCGGCCGCTGTACACCATTGGCGGACGCCAGGTGATCAGCGATGCGCTGCGCGTCTGCGGCGCCGAGAACCTGTTCGGCGACCTGCCGCAGCCGGCGCCGCAGGTCAGCGTCGAGGCGGTTCTGGCGCGGGATCCGGCGGTCATCGTCGCCGGCAGTCACGCCCAGCTCGAACTCTGGCGGCAATGGCCGGCGCTGGCGGCGACGCGGCGCGGACAGCTGTACCGGATCGAAGACAAGAACCTCGAGCGGCCGAGCTTCGCCATGCTGGCGGCGACCGAGAAACTCTGCCGCTCGCTCGCCGGGGCGCGCTGAATGCTTGCCGGTATCGCGCGCTGTATCGGCGGATAACGCCGGCGGCGTTGTTCGCCCTACGGCAATTGGGGGGTAGGGCGAATAACCGCAACGCGGTTATCGCTGCCAGTCGGCGGGGTATGTCGGTATGGTGGTGTATCGGCGGATAACGCCGGTGGCGTTATTCGCCCTACGGCAATTGGGGGGTAGGGCGAATAACCGCAACGCGGTTATCCGCCGTTGTCGCTGGGTTTGGCGCTACTGCCGGTCGAGACGCTGGCGTACTGCCTTTTCGATGCCCGCGGCATCCAGGCCGCATTCGGCGAGCATCTCGCTGGGCTTGGCGTGTTCGACGTAGTAGTCGGGCAGGCCCAGTTGCAGCAGCGGGACTTCGAGGCCCTCGCTGGCGAGGAACTCGCCGACCGCCGAGCCGGCGCCGCCCATCACGGCGTTTTCCTCGATGGTCACCAGCAGTTCGTGGCTGCCCGCCAATTCGCGTACCAGGGCTTCGTCGAGGGGTTTGACGAAACGCATGTCGACGACCGTGGCGTCGAGGCTTTCGGCGACCTTCATCGCCTCCGCCAACTGCACGCCGAAGACCAGCAGTGCGACCCTGCCGCCGCGCCGACGGACCACGCCCTTGCCGATCTCCACCGGTTGCAGGTCCGGATCGATCGGATGGTTGGGGCCGCTGCCGCGCGGATAGCGCACCGCGGCCGGGCCATCGAACAGGTAGCCGGTGGTGAGCAGCTTGCGCAGCTCGTCCTCGTCGCTGGGGGTCATCACCAGCATGCCGGGGATGCAGCGCAGGTAGGAGATGTCGAAGCTACCGGCGTGGGTCGGGCCGTCCTCGCCGACCAGGCCGGCGCGGTCGATGGCGAACAGCACGTCGAGGTGCTGCACGGCGACGTCATGGATCAACTGGTCGTAGGCGCGCTGGAGGAAGGTCGAGTAGATCGCTACCACCGGCTTCATGCCCTCGCAGGCCATGCCGGCGGCCAGGGTCACGGCATGCTGTTCGGCGATGGCGACGTCGAAGTAGCGTTCCGGATAACGTTCGCTGAAGGCCACCAGGTCGGAACCTTCCTTCATCGCCGGGGTGATGCCGAGCAGGCGCGCGTCCTGGGCGGCCATGTCGCACAGCCACTGGCCGAAGACGCTGGAATACTTGGGTCCGCCGGTCTTCTTCGGCGCACTGCCGGGAGCTTCCAGCTTGGTGATCGCGTGGTAGCCGATCGGATCCAGTTCGGCCGGGGCGAAGCCCTTGCCTTTCTTGGTCACCACATGGAGGAACTGCGGGCCCTTCATGTCGCGCATGTTGCGCAGGGTAGCCACCAGGGTCGGCAGGTCGTGGCCGTCGATCGGGCCGATGTAATTCCAGCCGAGCTCCTCGAACAGGGTGCCGGGGACCAGCATGCCCTTGGCGTATTCCTCGGTGCGCCGGGCGATCTCCCAGGCCCCGGGCAGGCGCGAGAGCACCTTCTTGCTGCCCTCGCGCATGCTGCTATAGGTGCGGCTGGAGAGGATCTTCGCCAGGTAGTTGGAGAGCCCGCCGACGTTGTGCGAGATCGACATGTCGTTGTCGTTGAGGATCACCAGCATGTCGGCGTCGACTTCCGAGGCGTGGTTGAGTGCCTCGAAGGCCATGCCGGCGGTCAGCGCACCGTCGCCGATCACGGCCACCGACTTACGCTCCTTGCCTTGCAGGCGGGCGGCGATGGCCATGCCCAGGGCGGCGCTGATGGAGGTGCTGGAGTGGCCGACGCCGAAGGTGTCGTACTCGCTCTCTGCGCGGCGCGGGAAGGCCGCCAGGCCGTTCTTCTGGCGCAGGGTGCCCATCAGCTCGCGGCGCTCGGTGAGGATCTTGTGCGGATAGGCCTGGTGGCCGACGTCCCAGACCAGGCGGTCGTCCGGAGTGTCGAAGACGTAGTGCAGGGCAATGGTCAGCTCGACCACGCCGAGGCCGGCGCCGAAATGACCGCCGGTCTGGCCGACGGTATACAGCAGGTACTGGCGCAGCTCGTCGGCCAGGGTTTCCAGGTCCGCCTCGCCCAGCCGGCGCAGTTCGGCCGGCGAAGAGGCGCGGTCGAGCAGGGGCGTGGCGGGGCGCTCGCGGGGAATCTCATGGAGCGTCTTGGGCATCAGGCTGTCGTTATGCAATCCGGAGAGGCCAGCAGTTTACCTGATGCACCGGCCGCGCCCAAGCAAGGGAGCCCCTACCTTTGCCGGGGACTTCCGACGACCCGTCGGTCAGTTGCGTCGCTCGACGATGTAGCGGGCCAGTTGGCGCAGCGGGTCGGCGCTCGGCGGAAAACCGTCGAGGGCGGCCAGGGCCAGGTCGCGCAGCTCCAGGGCATAGCCTTTGGCGGCCTCCAGGCCGAGCAGGGCGGGATAGGTCGGCTTGTTGTGCGCCTGGTCCTTGCCCTGGGTCTTGCCGAGGGTGGCGGTGTCGCTTTCCACGTCGAGGATGTCGTCCTGCACCTGGAAGGCCAGGCCGATCGCTTCGGCGTAGCGCTCCAGGGCGGCCAGCGAGGCGGGCTCGGCGCGACCGCTGGCGAGGGCGCCGAGGCGCACGCTGGCTTCGATCAGCGCGCCGGTCTTGTGCCGGTGCATGACTTCCAGGGCCGCCTGGTCGAGGGCCACGCCGACCGAGCCGAGGTCGATCGCCTGGCCGCCGACCATGCCGGCGGAGCCT
The DNA here is from genome assembly GCF_056110345.1 of Pseudomonas sp. TZ252. Taxonomy (NCBI): domain Bacteria; kingdom Pseudomonadati; phylum Pseudomonadota; class Gammaproteobacteria; order Pseudomonadales; family Pseudomonadaceae; genus Pseudomonas; species Pseudomonas sp. TZ252. Next base: position 3,464,562 of record NZ_CM148566.1, read on the forward strand.
GCGGCGCGCGCCAGGCGGGTGAGCATTTCCAGACAGACGGCATGTTCCTGCGGATTGCGCCGGGTGTCGGCGAGCACTTCGAAGGCCAGCGCCTGCAAGCCGTCGGCGGCGAGGATCGCGGTGGCTTCGTCGAAGGCCCGGTGGGTGGTCGGCTGGCCACGGCGCAGGTCGTCGTCGTCCATCGCCGGCAGGTCGTCGTGGACCAGCGAGTAGGCATGGATCAGCTCCACCGCGCAGGCCGCGGCGTCGGCGCGCTGCGGCGCTCCGCCGAGGGCCTCGCAGGCGGCGTAGGCGAGCAGCGGGCGAACCCGCTTGCCACCGTTCATCACGCTGTAGCGCATGGCCTCGTAGAGGCGTTGCAGTTCTTCGCGGGGAGCGACGAACAGGGCGTCCAGGGCGGCATCGACGCGCGCCTGGCAGCGCGCCTGGTAGGCCGCGATCATGCCTCGTCGCCTTCCGCATCGAACGGCGCTTCGCTGAGCTCGCCGTCGCGTTCGAGGAGGATCTGTACCTTCTGTTCGGCCTGGCTCAGCGACGTCTGGCATTCGCGGGTCAGGCGGATGCCCTGCTCGAAGGCGCCCAGCGACTCTTCCAGCGACAGCTCGCCGCTTTCCAGGCGTTCCACCAGGGTTTGCAGCTCGGTGAGGGACTGTTCGAAATCGAGGGTTTTCTTGCGGGCCATCGGGGGAGTCTCGGCGAGGTGTACAAAACCCCGCGACACTAGCAGAGGGGCGGGGGCCGGGCAAATCGGCGGAAGGTCGCTACGACCGATCGGGACGACCATGGCGGCGGCCTTGGCTAAGGTGGAGAGAGGTCCAGCGAGGAGGAGCCGACAGGCGATGCGCATCCAGGAGGTCCGGGAACGCAGTATTCCCCTTTCCCGTTACGCCGGCGTGGCGGCTGCCACCGGTGGTTTGAGCACCAGCCTGGTGGCGGTGCTCACCGATATCGTGCGCGACGGTCGGCGTGTGGTCGGCTACGGCCACGCCTCGGTAGGGCGCTACGCCCAGGGCGGGCTGATCCGCGAGCGTTTCGCCCCGCGCCTGCTGGGGGCTCCGGCGGACAGCCTGGCGAGCGACGACGGCAGTGGCATCGATCCGTTGCGAGCCTGGGACCTGATGATGCGCGACGAGAAGCCCGGCGGCCACGGCGAACGCTGCGTCGCGGTGGGCGCCCTGGACATGGCGCTGTGGGATGCCGCGGCCAAGGCCGCCGGCCTGCCGCTGCATCGCTTCCTGGCGCGACGCCTGGGGCTGGCGGAAGACTATCCGCAGCGCGTACCGGTCTACGCCGGCGGCGGCTACCCCTATCCGCACGACGACCTGGGACGCCTGGAAGAGGAACTGCGGCGCTTCGTCGATCTCGGCTACACCCACGCCAAGATCAAGATCGGCGCGGCCGGGCTGGACCAGGACCGGCGCCGTATCGACAGGGCGCTGCGGGTTCTCGGCGACGCTTCGCGGCTGGCGGTCGACGCGATGAATCGCTACGACGCGGAGGGCGCGGTCGACGCAGCGAAAGCCCTGGCGCCGCTGGGGTTGTGGTGGTTCGAGGACATCTGCGACCCCCACGATTTCCCTACCCAGGCCGAAGTGGCGGATATCTATCCGGGGCCCATCGGTGCCGGCGAGGCCTTGTTCTCCCTGGCCGAGGCTCGCTTGCTGGATCTCTATGGCGGCTTGCGGCGGGAGCGCGACGTGCTGGTGTTCGACCCCGTGCATTGCTATGGCCTGCCGGGCTACCTGGCGATACTCGACCACCTGTGCGCCCGGGGTTGGCCGCGCGCGGCCTTCCGCCCGCACGCCGGCTACCTGTTCAGCCTGCACTTGGTGGCGGCCCTGCGCCTGGGTTGGGCCGAGGCTACGCCGTCGGCTTTCCGGCCATTCGACGATTTCGCCGGTGCCCTGCCGTTTTCCTCGGGATTGGCGGGATTGCCACAATCGCCTGGTATAGGCTTCGAGCGCCAGGCGACACTTGCCGGGCTGTTCCGCAAGCTTCTGGAGGCCTAGAGAACGGTGATTGGCTGGGGTTGTGCGGAGGCATTAAAAAAGCCGGCTTGTGGCCGGCTTTTCTGGGGTGGGGTTGGCTTACTTCTGATAAGCCGCGCCTGCCTTAGGAATTCTGCATCGACGAGCCGAGGGCTCGTGAAGGAAGCGCTACTCTAGCAAACTCGGCCAGTCCTGCCCAGCATCCCGCGGGGCTCTATTTCGCCGGCTGCGAGCGGCGCCTGGCGAGAGCGCTCAGCACTTGGGCGACGAGGGCTTGGCCGGCTTGCTTTGCTTCACCGGCGATGCCTTGGGTGGCTGGGGCGCGGGAGCGGTATCCGGACTCAGACCCTCCACGCGGTAGCGCCAACCCTTGACGGCTGAGACCTGCCCGTCGGCGAAGCCCTTGCTGTCGGTCAGTTGCAACCAGTACTGGCGCTCCAGTTCCAGAAGCTGGCCCTGCAGCGTGCCGCCGGCGAAACTCTTGAGCGTGAAGGTCAGCAGCGGTTTTTGCCGCGAGGCCTTGGCCGGCGCGACCTCCAGCAGCCTGAGCGCAGCGAACAGGCGTGCGGCCTGCTCGGCTTCCGCCTCGCCCATCAACTGTGGCCTGGATGGGAACTGTCGCAGGCGGATGCCATCGTCCTTTTCACTGGCTCGGGAAATGTTCAGCCGTACGCCGTTGCCATAGGACAGGGTCAGTTCGCGCAACTGTTCGAATGGCAGGTCGGTCAACCGAGGGTCGAGCAGGGCCAGGTCGTTGACCGGCAGGCCGACCGTTCGGTCGATCAGCCAGGCCCCCTCATCGTCGGCCTGCCTGACCAACTGCCCGCCCTGCGAGGTGCGCTTGCCCAGCAACAGGACCAGCGGCGGCGCGTCGCCGCGCTCCAGGGTGATCCGGCTGGCCTGGCCCTTGCCCTGGTCGGAGAGTCCCATGCGTTCGCGGTTTTCCGGCGAGGCGCTCTTTTCCTCCAGCAGGCGCGCGTCGGCCAGGCTGCGCAACAGCTGCCGGATGGTTTCCCCCGAGGCGGGATAGCCGTCCTTGCTGGCGAGCATCCAGTCCTTGCCATCGCGCCTGGCGCGGATCGTCGGTTGGCCGGGGGTGGCGATGCACAGCGCGGTCACCTGGTGCGGTTTCAGCCCTGGCAGCCAGGCGCGGCTCGCAGGCGGTTGCGCGGGCGGTTGCTGCCGTTCGTGGAGCCAGCCCAAGATTCCGGCGAACAGCGCCAGGGCGAGAGCGAGTCCCGCTACGTTACGCAGGCGCATGTCAGCCCCTCCTCCGGCGCATGCTGCGCCAACTCCAATGCAGCAGGAGGAACAGGGTGAGCAGTGCCGGCAGCAGGACCGTATTGGCCAGTTTCACCTGTTCCCCCAGGCGCTCGACATCGGCATTCAGCTGGAACTGCAATTGACGCAGTTGCTGGCGGATGCGCAATTTGTCATCGATGAAGCGGCGCAGCGTCGCTTCCATTTCCGGAGTCACCTCCTGGTCGCCGGCGTCCATCGATTGCTGCAAGGTGCGCAGGTTCCTGTCGGTGTCGTTGAGGCTTTGCTGCAGCGCGTTGAGCTGTTCCTGGGCGCGCAGCCCGGCCTCGCGGCGGAGCGCTTCCACGCGGGTGAACGGGCGCTTCGTATGGCCTCGCGAGCGTAGGTCGATCAGCGCGTCCGAACCGGAGAGGTAGTCGAGGGCATTGCCGACGAACAGGTCGTTGTCCGCCCATACCTGCGGCTCGTTGTGGCCGGGCTGTTCCTGGAGCCAGAGCGGATTGCTCAGCAGGTCCGTATCGGCGACCAACAGCACATGGATGTTCGCGCTGTCGCTCAGGCCTTCGCCTTGCTTCCCGCGGTCCGCAGGGAAGGCACTCGTCGCCGGCCCCTCGACCTTGGCGGCCAGCACGTAGCGTTCCCCGGTCGGGACCAGGGTGGCGTTGAGCTGCTCCGTCGAGGATTGGCGGAAGCGTTCCAGCGACAGCGGCATGCTGTGCGCCGAGCTGTGCAGCAACGGAATGAAGCGCGTCGAGGCTCCGCCGAGAGGTTCGAGCAGGCCGACGCTGGCGAGGTTGAGGCTTTCCAGGCCGGTGGTCAGCACGTTGTCGTGGGGGAACGTGTCGCCGGGGAGGTGTAGCCAGGTCGGATTGCGCTCCGGGCGACGTTCGGCGTTGGGCTTGATCATGGCGAACGAGGCATCCGCCAGCAGGGTATCCGGCCGCAACTGGACGCCCCAGGAGCGCAGCAACGGGGCCAGGTCGGAGCTTTTCCCGCCGTCTGCATCGGCGAGACTCAGAGGGTCGACGAAGGCCAGCAGCTTGCCGCTGCGCAGGACAAACTGGTCGATGGCGTATTGGGTCTGTTCGGACAATTGCCTGGGGTGCACCAGCATCAACACCGAGACGTCGGCGGGGATTTCCGTCGAAGCGAGCCCCAGGGTGCGGATGTCGAACTGTTGGTAGAGCTTGTCCATCATCGCCCAGGGCCTGCTGCCCGGCTGCCCGTCGGTGGGCGCCTGCCCGGTCATCGGCAGCGAGCTCATCAGGCCGACTACCGTGCGTTCCCGCTGTGCGAGTGCCTGGACCAGGCGGCTGAGATCGTATTCCAGAAGCGGCTCTTCTTCCGGCGAGAAGAACGGGATCACCTGGAGGCCGTCGGTCGGGTTGGTGGCCGCCAGGCCAAAGTAGATGGCTTCGCCATTCGGGCCGATGGGCGGCGCCTGCAGGCCGAAGCGCGCGGCACGGTCCTCGTCGTCGGAGAATGGCAGGGGATCGATCACGAACAATCGGACATTGCCATGGCTCCGCCGTGCATAGAGGTCCAGCACTTCCTCGACGCGGCGGGCGTAGTTGCGCAGGGCAGGTAGGTCACTGGCGCGGCTTTTCGAAAAGAACAGGTAGAGGTTGAGCGGTTCGTCGAGACTGTCGAGGACTTCCTGGGTGCCGGCGCTGAAGGTGTAGAGCTTCTGCTGGGTGAGGTCGAACTGCTGGTCGCGCAGCAGCAGGCTGGACAGCAGGTTGAAAGCGAGGAACAGCAGGCCGACCAGCAGCAGGCCGACGCCCGAGTACAGGGTTCGTTTCATGGGTGTTTCCTACGCCGCCTTTTTCAGGTCGATGATGATGGTGGTGGCCACCAGCCAGGCGACGATCAGGCTGCAGAAGTAGGCCAGGTCGCGGACGTCGAGCACGCCCCGGCCGAGCGCCTCGAAACGGACCAGCACGCTCAGCGAGGCAATGCCGTCCAGCAGCCATTGCGGAAGCCAGCCGGAGAGCGCCTGTTGTACGTGGGGAGTGCCGGCGCCGACGAATAGCAGGCAGACGAGAACGGTCAGGGCAAAGGCGATGATCTGGTTCTTCGCCAGCGCCGACATGCAGGATCCGATGGCCAGGTAGCCGCCGGACAGCAGCCAGCCGGCCAGGTAGCCGGCGATGATCGCGCCGTTGTCGGGCGAGCCGAGGTAGTTCACCGTCAGCGGCATCGGGAAGGTCAGCAGCAACGCCAGCCCGGCGCAGAACCAGGCCGCGAGGAACTTGCCGGTGACCAGGGTGGCGCGGGAGACGGGCAGGGTCATCAGCATCTCGATGGAGCCGGACTTGCGCTCCTCCGCCCACAGGCGCATGGCCAGCGCGGGGATCAGCAGGAGGTAGAGCCAGGGCAGGCTGGAAAAGAACGGCGCCAGGTCGGCCTGGCCGCGCTCGAAGAAATCGCCCAGGTAGAAGGTGGCCACGCCGGAGAGGACGAGGAATACCAGGGTGAACACATAGGCGAGCGGCGTGGCGAAGTAGCTGCCCAGCTCGCGTCTGAAAATGGTGCCGATGGCGGTCATGCGGGGGTTTCTCGGGTCAGTTGGCGGAACACTTCTTCCAGTTGGCCGTGTTCGGTACGCACCCCGGATACCCGCCAGCCGCTGCCGTGGATCAGGCGGTTGAGCGCGGGAAGGATCTGCGCGCCGGGGCGGGCCAGAATGGTCAGGGTGCCGGCCCGGTCGGGGCGTCCTTCGATACCGGCGACGCCGGGGAGCATGGCGATGGCCAGCGGGTCTACCGGTGCTTCGATGCTGAGGCTGACGGCATGGTGGTAGCGGCTGCGGGTCCTGAGTTCGCCCGGGGTGTTGTCGGCCAGCAGGCGGCCGCCGTTGATCACCAGGGCGCGGCTGCACATGAACGAGACTTCCTCGAGGATGTGCGTGGAAATCACCACGATCTTGCTTTCCGAGAGGTTCTTCACCAGTTGCCGGACCTGGTGCTTCTGATTCGGGTCGAGGCCGTCGGTGGGCTCGTCGAGCAGGAGCAGCTCGGGATCGTGGAGGATCGCCTGGGCCAGCGCGACGCGGCGCTTGAAGCCCTTGGACAGGGTTTCGATGATGCTCCTGCGCTCATCCCGCAGCTCCATGCAGTCCATGGCGCTGTCGATGCGCCGACGTTTTTCCCGTCCGCTGTAGTCGCGGATGGACGCGACGAAGGCGAGAAAGCCCTCGACCGTCATTTCTCCGTAGCTGGGAGCGTTCTCCGGCAGGTAGCCGATCAGCTTCTGTGCCTGGCGCGCCTTGTCCTGCATGTCGAAGCCGAAGATGCGTACGCTGCCGGCGCTCGGCGCGAGGAAGCCGGAAAGCATCTTCAGGGTGGTCGACTTGCCCGCTCCGTTGGGGCCGAGGAGACCGACGATCTCTCCCCGGTCGATGCGGAAGCTCAAGTCGTTTACCACCGTCCGGCCGGAAAAGCGTTTGCTCAGTCTGTCTATGTCGATCATGGTTTCACTGGAAGTTGAGCCGTTTGCTGATATGCGTAGGGGATCGCATGAGCGCGGTAGATTACCGGGAGTTATTGGCTGGTTTTTCCAGTGGGCTCTTTTTAAGATTAGTTACTTATATTGTTGGGAAACTTCCTACGAACTCTCGTTAAAAGATGGAAGTTATCGAGACTTCCAGGGCAGCCCTGTAGCTGGCGCAGCGCCTTGGTTCCGCTGTGGGAACGCGGCCATGTCGCGCTCGCTGGTGCCTATGTTGGGGACGCGTCGATTCCCCCTGCGGAGTTTCACGAGGGAAGGCAGTTGCCGTTTCGATAGACGGGAAGCGGAATAGCCCGGCCGCCTGGATCTTCCGAACTTCGAGACCAATGCAAGTTGGAGGAAAACCCGACTTCCGCCAGTAGCGGTTATTCCTCGCCTTTCAGCAGCGGAAGGCGAATCTCGAAAGTGGTGCCCTGGCCAACCTGGCTCTGGCAGCCGATTCTGCCGCCGTGCCGGTCGATCACCGTCTTGACCATGGCCAGCCCCAGGCCCAGGCCGGCGCTGCCCTCGGCGGAAGCGAAGCGCTGGTACTGGCTGAACAGGCGCGGTAGTTCGGCGGCCGCGATACCTTTGCCCTGATCGACGATCCGGCAGCTCAGCCAGTCGCCTTCGAGGCGGATGCTCAGGCTGACGACGGTCCCCGCCGGGCTGTACTTGACCGCATTCTCCAGCAGGTTGAACAGCGCGCGCGTGAGCAGGCCGGGGTCGGCCCAGACCATCGGTTCCTGCTCGTCGTCCCAGTCGCGCCGCAGGTCGATGTCTTTCTGTTGCGCGAGGGGCCAGAGCTGGTCGGCGGCGTCCATCGCCAACATGGTGAACATGCACGCTTCGAAGCGGTAGGCGTCGGATTCGGCCTTGGCCAGTTGCACGAAGGCGTCGGTCAGGCCCAGGGCGCGACGGACCTGCTGCTCTATCTGTCGGTAGACCTGCTGGCCGGCTTCGTCCTCGGCGGGGCGGACGTCGAGCAGGGCGAGGATCGCCGAGTGCGGCGCGCGCAGGTCATGGGAGAGGAAGCGCAGGAGGGTGGCGCGCTGGCGCTCGGCATCGCGTTCGGCGCTCAGGTCGATCAGGCTCACCAGCCAGCCGATGGCGGTTTCGCTTTCGACCGGCAGCAGGCGCGCCAGGTCGAGGCGCAGGTCGCGTTCCCGGTGGTCGCGGAACTCGATGGCTTCCAGGGTTTCCAGCGTTGGGCGGGCGCCACCGGCGAGGCTCGGATGGCCGAGTTCGGCCAGGCGCTGGCGCAGTTCGGCGCCGCGCAGCTCGCCGCCGAACAGGTCGCGTGCCTTGCGGTTGGCCAGCAGGATCTGCCCCTGCGGGTCGCAGATCAGGGTCGCCACCGGCAGGCCTTCCAGGCCGTCGGCCATGAACCGCCGGCTGTCGCGGGTGCGGCTGACCGCCTGCTCCAGGGCGGCGATGCGGTTCTGCAATGGATCGTTGCCGGCGCGCGGGGGGCTGGCCCGCTCGGGCAGCACCTTGGGCTCGCGGTCGAGGCGCGCCAGTTCCCAGCCGAAGTAGGCGAGCACCGCGTTCAGCCGGCGCCAGCTCCAGATCAGGTAGGCCAGCAGCAGGCCGACCAGGCTGGCCAGCGGCGACCACCACCAGCCGTTGAGCAGCAGCGCCCAGGAAAGACCCAGGGCCAGGGCCGCGCAGGCCAGGGTGAGGAGCAAGGCGTGGCGCGAGCGGAACAGCATCAGGCCGAGCAGCAGCGCTACGCTGGCGGCGGAGAGCAGGGCGGCGAGCCAGGGTTGCAGGTCGACGGCGGTGCGCTGCTGCAACAGGCCGTTGAGAATGTTGGCCTGGATCTCCACCCCCGGCGTGGTGCCGAGGCTGGCCGACAGCGGGGTGACATAGCGGTCGCCGAGGCCCGGCGCGGTGGCGCCGACCAGGACCAGGCGGTCGCGCAGCAGGCTGTCTGGCACCTCGCCGCGCAACACGCTGACGTAGGGCACGCTGGGGAAGCCCGCGTCGGCACCGATGAAGGGAATGCGGATGGCGTGGTCACGCTGCCAGCCGGGCAGGTTGCGCATGTCGTCGAGGCCGGGCATGGGCATGGCGCCGGCATCGGCGAATGCTTGCCAGGCGAGCAGCGGGCGCGGCTGGCCGAGCGGTCCTTCGCGCAGGTAGACGCTGCGCACCGTGCCGTCGCTGTCCGCTTCGACGTTGATATGCCCGATGCCGGCGGCGCAGCCGGCCAGCGGCGCGGTCGGCGGTATCTCCCGTGGCGGTTCGCCGTAGCGCGGCACGCTTTCGCGCAGCAGTGGCAGGAGGACGTTGCCGGCCCGGCACAGCGATCTTGCCAACTGGCGGTCGCTGTCCGGATTGGAGGAGGGTTCGCTGAAGATCACGTCGAGCAGTACGCTGCGTGCGCCGGCGGCGGCCAGGCGATCCAGCAGCTCGGCGTGGACGCTGCGCGGCCAGGGCCAGCGACCGAGGCTTTCCAGGCTACGGTCGTCGATGGCGACGACGAGGATGCGCGGATCGACGGCCAGCGGGGCGAGGTTGCGCAGGCGGTCGTAGAGCAGGTTGTTCAGCGGCAGGCCGCTGCTCAGCGAAAGCAGGGCGGTGAGCGGAAGGAGCAGCAGGCTGACCAGCAGCCATTCGCGCACCAGGCCGCGGAACAGCCGCTGCGCCTGGCTGGGCTCGTCCTGGCGGTCGAGCGCCTTCATCGGCGAGGCCCCGGCGCCCTATCGGGCACTGCCGCCTCGCGGGTAGTAGAGAATGTCGTAGACGCTGGTCTCGCCCTCCAGGCCGTCGTTGTCGAAGGCCGAGAGACGGACGTGGTAGAAGGCCGCCTTGAGTCCGCTGAAACTGACTTCCGGGGTGCTCGAGAAACGCTCCTGCTGGATGCGCAGGAAGTCCGGATCGCTGGCTACCTGGGCACGGTAGCGCTTGGCGCCGTGCAGCGGGGCAAGATAGAGCTTCCAAACCGGCGACTCGCCGTGCTCGCCGCCCTGGCCGCGCAATTGCGGGGCGGGTAGCAGGTCCACCGGCGTCAGCTTGCCCTGCGGCTTGACCTTCAGGCCGCGGCGGGCGTCGACCAGCACGTCCTCGTCCGGCTCGGCCTGCGCCGCCTTGCGGGCCGGGCGCCTGCCGTTGAGCGGCAGGTCGTCGCTGGTCAGCTCGCGGTTCACCGCGACGCGCCCGTCGAGCACTTCGGTCAGCGCCTGGCCGTCTTCGGTGCGGGCGCGGAAGTGGGTACCGCGCACGCCCAGTACGCCGACCGGGGTCAACACCTGGAAGCGGTCGTGATCGCTCTTTCTCTTCAGGACATAGGACTCGACCTGCCCCGCGCGCAGGGCGATCTGCGGAATGCCGGTGTCCTCGTCGAGGTGCAGGGTGACTTCCGAGCTGGAGGGCAGGACGATGCGGCTGCCGTCGCCGAGCAGCAGGCTGACGAAGGCGGTCGGAGAGGTCTTGACGCCTTCCAGTTCGTCGATGTCCATGCCTTCTTCCAGGGGCGTCTGGTTGCCCTTGGCGTCGAGCTTCCAGGCGTCGCCGGCGAGATAGAGCACGCTGGCGGGGAGCGGCTGGGGCAGGCACGTTTCGCCCTGCTCGATGAACGGTGGCCGTTTCGTCTTGGCCGGCGCGGCCGCGACGGAGCCGGCGAGCAGCGTCAACAGTCCGCCCAGCGCCAGGGCGGCGCAAGCCGGAAAGAGGGATCGGGAAGTAAGGGCGAGGGCTGTCATAGGCTTCACTGGGCGGCGGGTCAGGTATCGCTGGCGGTCCGGTCAGGCTGCAATCTGCCTGATCGGGCGCCGGTTTCGCAATCCTTGCAACGACATCGGGAGCCCGCAGGCTCCCTTGTCGTTTCCTCGGCCGCAGCGCCTGGCGGTTGGGCCAGGCGCTTCGGTTCAGTCGTTCTTGTCGCCGATCAGGCGATAGGCCAGGGCGCCGAGTACCGCACCGAGAATCGGCGCGACCCAGAACAGCCACAGCTGGGAAACCGCCCAGTCGCCGACGTACAGGGCGACCGCGGTGCTGCGCGCCGGGTTCACCGAGGTGTTGGTGACCGGGATGCTGATCAGGTGGATCAGGGTCAGGGTCAGGCCGATGGCGATCGGCGCGAAGCCCTGCGGCGCGCGCTTGGAGGTGGCGCCGAGGATGATCAGCAGGAACATGCCGGTAAGTACCACTTCGCTGACCAGCGCGGCTTGCAACGAGTAGCCGCCCGGCGAGTGTTCGCCGTAGCCATTGGAGGCGAAGCCGGCGGCCAGGTCGAAGCCGGCCTTGCCGCTGGCGATCAGGTACAGCACGCCGCCGGCGGCGAGGCCACCGAGGACCTGGGCGACGACATAGGGCAGCAGTTGGCTGGCCGGGAAGCGCCCGCCGACCCACAGGCCTACCGATACCGCGGGGTTCAGGTGGGCGCCGGAGATCGGGCCGATGGCATAGGCCATGGTCAGCACGCTGAGGCCGAACGCCAGGGCCACGCCGAGGTAGCCGATTCCCAGTTCCGGTACGCCGGCGGCGAGCACTGCGCTGCCGCAGCCGCCCAATACCAGCCAGAAGGTGCCGAAGAACTCTGCTCCGTATTGCTTCATGATGAGGTCCTTTTCAGATCCAGGGTGGGACGCGGATCGAGGCGTCCGGATAGCGGGAGGGGATGATTCGAACAAGGAAGGGGAGATGACACATCCGTGTGTCGAAGCCAGCCCTGGGGGGATTGGCTCGGTTGCCTGGGGCGATCGTCCGTCACCGACCCCTGACTGTGGTTCGAGTGGTCTCGTCCCACGGCCCGCCGGAGCGGGTTTACACATCCCTGTGTCGGAGCAATCCATTTGCTCCTTGGCCTACTCAGCGGTTGGAAATCTACCAAGCGCGATTTGTCTGCTGTGAGATTTGCCATATTTCTTCAGATTCTTCCGCGCTATTTCAGATTCGTCGCGTTCAAAACACCCAGCGCAACTCGTCACGCACGCTGACGGCGCCGGACAGGCCGACGTTCCACATCTCGGCCCTGGCGCGGGCCGGGCCGTCGAGGCCGAGCGGAGTGGCGAAGGACGGGCTGGCGGTGCCCTGGCTGAACGATGGGGCCTGGACCGGACCGGCCGGATGGCTCACCGATTCCAGGCCGAGGACCAGGGCAAGGCAGGAAAACTTGCCGAGGGCCTGCAGGTTGATGTCACGCAAACGTTGGCTAACTGGCCGGAAACCCATGGCTACGACTCCTTGATAGGTCAGGCTGGCGCTGGCTCACGGGCTCTTCGTCCCGCTTAATGGCTATTTGGAATCAGGCTATCAAGGGCTGGTCGCGACCAGAGAGATTCGTCACAATTCTTCAGATTTGTACGTAATTCGCCGTTCCTGGAGCGAAAAAGGGGCGTTAGCCCGATTGAACAGGACCAGCTTTTATGCGTGTCGCGATACTGGACGACGAGTCGGCCGAACTGGACCGGGTCGAGCAGACCTTGCAGCAGATACCCGCGCAGGGCGAACAGGCCTGGACGGTGCACCGTTTCGCCCGTGGCGAGGACCTGCTCAAGCAGCTCAAGCGGGAAACCTTCGACCTGCTGATCCTCGACTGGCAGTTGCCGGACCTCAGCGGCCTGCAATTGCTGCGCTGGAGCCGCGAGCATCTGGATGCGCCGCCGCCGGCGATCATGCTGACCAGCCGTGACGCCGAACAGGACATCGTGCAGGCGTTGAACAGCGGCGCCGACGACTATGTCAGCAAGCCGTTCCGGCCCAACGAACTGAAGGCGCGGGTAGCCGCCGTGCTGCGTCGCCACGGGGGAACGCGTCCCGCGCAGCATGAGGTGCAGACTTTCAACGACCTCAGCTTCGACGATGCCGAGCTGACCGTGACCCGGGCCGGCGCGCCGATCAGCCTGACCGAGCGCGAATACCGCCTGGCCCGCTGCCTGTTCGCCAACCTGGGACGGCCGTTATCGCGGGAATATCTCTACGAGCGCTTCTGGCCCCACGAGGAAGTGTTGTCCTCGCGGCCGCTGGATACGCACATCTATCGCCTGCGCAACAAGCTTGGCCTGACCGCCGAGCGTGGTTGGCAGTTGCTGACCATCTACGGCTACGGATATCGGTTGGAGAGCGTGGCGACGGTCGACTGAGCGGCGCGGGGGCGAGACCGACCTTGGCGGTCGGCGAGGGAGAATGAAAAAGCCCCGCGGCTGCGGGGCTTCTTTTCGGCGAGGCGCGCTTACTTCTGGAACGCGGCCACGGCCTTGGTGATCTCGGCGCGGGCGGCGTCGGCGTTGCCCCAGCCTTCGACCTTGACCCACTTGCCTTTCTCGAGATCCTTGTAGTTCTCGAAGAAGTGCTTGATCTGCTCCAGCAGCAGGGCCGGCAGGTCGGTGTATTCCTTCACGTCCTTGTACAGGACGCTCAGCTTGTCGTGCGGCACGGCGATCAGCTTGGCGTCGCCGCCTGCCTCGTCGGTCATGTGCAGGACGCCAACCGGGCGCGCGCGGATCACCGAACCGGGAGCGACCGGATAGGGGGTCACCACCAGCACGTCCAGCGGGTCGCCGTCGTCGGCCAGAGTGTTCGGGATGAAGCCGTAGTTGGCCGGGTAGAACATCGGGGTGGCCATGAAACGGTCGACGAACAGGCAGTCGGTGTCCTTGTCGATCTCGTACTTGATCGGCGCATGGTTGGCCGGAATCTCGATAGCGACGTAGATGTCGTTCGGCAGGTCCTTGCCGGCCGGGATCTTGCTGTAGCTCATGGGTGACTCCAGAGGTTTCTGGCCAAAAAAGAGGCCGCGATTATAGGCATATTCGGTTGTCGATGCCATGTACCGGCATTCAGCCGTTAGTCGTGTCGCCCGCCGCCTCGCGGTAGTCCGGATGCCCGGCCTGCAGGCGGCGCAGGCGTTGCAGCGGGTCCTGGCGGTAGAACAACTGGAGCTGCCGGTATACCGCCGGATAGGCCTCGTGGAGGAGATCCGGGGCGGTGAAGAAATACTCGCTGGTAACGGCGAAGAACTCCGCCGGATCTTCCGCCGCATAGGGGTCGATGGCGGTCTGCGCGTCGGGGTCGCGGTCGAGCAGGGCGTTCATCTCGTCGTAGGCGGCCTGCATGGCGCTCGCCCAGTCGCCGATGCGCATGCCGGCGTGCAGCGGCGGCAGGCCGTTGGCGTCGCCGTTGAGCATGTCCAGCTTGTGCGCCAGTTCGTGGATCACCAGGTTGTAGGCATCCCAGCCACCCCCGCCGACGACGCCGGGCCAGGCCAGGACCACCGGCCCTTGCAGGGACGTCTCGCCGCTGCGTTCGTCGTCGAACTCATGGACTACGCCGCTGGCGTCGCGGTGTTTCTGCGGGCTGACGAAATCGTCGGGATACAGCACCAGTTCGTGGAAGCCCTGGTACCAGTTCAGCTCCGGCAGGTGCAACAGCGGCAGTTGCGCCTGCGCCGCCAGCAGCAGGCGGCCGAAGTCGTCGAGATCGACGCCGGCGAGTGCGGTCAGGTGCTTGTCGGCGAGAAACAGCACGGCCCGCTCGCGCAGGCGGCGGTCCTCGTCGGCGTCCAGGCCGTCGAGGATCGGCAGGTGCCGGCGTACCCGCTGCCAGAACTCTTCGGCCACCGGGTGGCGTGCCAGCAGGCGCCGGCGCCGCCAGGCGCGGAACGACCACATGCTCAGTCGCTCTGGGCCTTGGCCTGTTTGGCGGCGCTCGCCTGCAGGCGATGGCGAATGAAGCCGAGGATCATCGGCAGCAGCGACAGCAGGATGATGCCGATCACCAGCAGCGACAGGTTCTTCTTGATGAACGGCACGTTGCCGAAGAAGTAGCCCAGGGTCACCAGGCCGCCGACCCAGGCCACGGTGCCGACCACGCTGAACATGACGAAGCGCGGGTAGTGCATCTTCGCCATGCCGGCGACGAAGGGCGCGAAGGTCCGCACGATGGGCAGGAAGCGCGCCAGGGTCACGGTCTTGCCGCCGTGGCGTTCGTAGAACTCATGGGTGCGGTCGAGGTAGTCGCGGCGGAATACCTTCGAGTCGGGGTTGCTGAACAGCCGCTTGCCGAGGGTCCGGCCGATCACGTAGTTGGTGCTGTCGCCGGTGATCGCCGCGACCATCAGCAGCCCGCCGAGCAGCCATGGGTCCATGCCGCCGGTGGCGCAGATGGCGCCGGCGATGAACAGCAGCGAGTCGCCGGGGAGGAACGGAGTCACCACCAGGCCGGTTTCACAGAAGATCACCAGGAACAGGATGGCGTAGATCCAGACGCCATAGTTGCTGACCAGCATGGCCAGGTAGGTATCCAGGTGGAGAATCAGATCGATTGGGTTGAAGTCCATTGAGCAACCTGCGGAGACAACGCGTTGAGCGGCAGAGGGCCGCCATTATAGGGGGGCGTCCGGATGGGTGGGGGGCTGTTTGTCGCGATCCCGGCAAAACCACTGATTGCAGGATGTTTCGGTAATTTTTCCGAAATTGGTCGGCATAAAGTCTGCAAGAACAGGAGAAATTTCTAGCAGGGAAGGGCGTGCGATGACACTCCAGCCTTTTGCCCAGCCACCGCTCAGTCTCGCCCTGGGCGCCGGGCGCGACCTCCCGGGGCAGGCCGCGCGGGTTCGCGCCGAATGGCTCGCGCCTCGCCCCGGACGGGCTCCGGCGTTTCTCCTGGCGCTGCTCTGGGGACGCGGTTGCGCCAACGTGGTGCAGGCCATCGAAGGCCATCTCGACGCCCTGTTCGCCGACTACGCCTGTACCCCCGAGGGTTGGCCGGAAGCGCAGGCGGCGCGGCAGGTCCTGGCTTCGCTGAACATGCAGCTCTATCGCCGGCGCCGCGAAGGCGAGCCGGGCGTGCTCGAGCTGGCGGCGGGGTTGCTGCTGGTCCATGCCGGAGGCGTGCACTTTCTCCAGTGCGGCGCCGTCGGCCTGCTGCGTTATCGCCAGGGCAGCCTGCAGCGCCTGGGAGGGAGCGGCCAGCCGCTGGGTAGCAGCGCGGAGCTGGCGCTGGTCCAGCACAACCTGACCCAGGTGGCCGGCGAGCCCTTGTTGCTGGCGCCCCAGCCGCTGCTCGAAGTGGCCGACCTGCGCGCCCTCGGAGAGCGTTGTGCGGGGCTGGCCACGGGGCGTCTGGAGGGCGTGCTGCAGCCGTTGCTGCATGCGCCGGGGGCGGTGGCGCTGGTCTTGCCGGGGGCGCTCGAGGGCGCCCCGGCGGCGCCACGGCATACCGGCTGGCCAGCGCTGGGCGCGGCGTGCCCCGGCGACTGCGTGGATGGCTGGACCTTGCAGGCAGCTTGCGCGTTCGGCCCACCCGGGCGGCTATTTCGCGCCTGCGACGAGCAAGGACGCGAGGCGTTGCTGCTGCTCGCGGCGGTCGATGCCGACGAAGCGTTCTGGCAGCGCGAATGGGCATTGCGGCGCTGCCGTGCGGAGAGCCTGCCGCGAGTATTGTCGTCGCCCCGGTTGCGTCGTCATGCCTTCCAGTTGTTCGCTCCGCCGCGCTGGCCGATGCGCAGCCTGCTGGATTGGGCGCCAGCGCACCTGCCGCTGGAACCGCAATGCGCGCTGGTCCTCCTGGAGCAACTTATCGATGCGGTTCGCGCCTTGCAGCGGCGCGGCGTACAGGGCTTGTGGCTGGCGCCGCGGCAGATCCTGCTGGACGAGGGCGGGCGCCTGCTGTTCCTCCCCGAGGCGGCGGCGATCCTGCCGGGGGTGGCGCGCCAGGCGCTGCCTGCGGACAGCGTGCCGCTGGCGCCGGAGTTGCGTCGCGGCGAGGCGATCGATGGCCGGGCCGACCAGTTCGCCCTGGCGGCGCTGTTCTATTGGCTGCTCTGTGGTCGCTGGCCGTCGATCGCCTGCCCGGAGAGCGACGGCGGATGCCGCTACGAGCCCCTGGGCGAGCGTCAGGCGGACCTGCCGGTCGGCTGGGATGGGGTATTGGCGCGGGCCCTGGCGCCGCGTCCGGAGGCGCGCTTCGAAGCGTTGTCGGAATTCTGGCTGGCCTTGCAGAAGCCGCTAGCGCATCCCCAGCGGGTCTTCGCGCCACGCCGGTTGCAACGGGGCGTGCTGGCCCTGGTCCTGCTCCTGGCCGGGGCTGCGCTGCTGGTCGGCCTGGCCGGTTAACGGATCGACGGCCAGCGTGCGGGTCTGCCCGCTGCGTTCGAGGTGTGCTTCGGCGATCAGTTGTTCCAGCCGGCCGCTGCGACGCATCAGGCGCAGGTTGCGGTCGAGGCTGGCGGCAAGGGCGGCGCCGCGGGCGTGTCTTTTCGGCACCAGTACATAGAGCGGCTTGACCTCCAGCGGCGGTTCGATGAACACCAGGCGATCCTTCAGCGCCGGCACGTTGCGCGCCAGTAGGTGGTAGCCGGTGTAGCGATCGACCACGGCCAGGTCGATACGCCCGCGCAGGAGCTTCTCGAGGTTCTGCCAGTCGTTGGTCACCGCGTCCTTGGTCAGGCTGCGGTCGGCGTCGAAATCCTCCCGGTTGACGTAGCCGCGGACCACGCCGATGCGGTACGGACGCAGGCTTTCCAGATGCGCGGGATTGACCGGCAGCAGGCGCTCGCGCTGGCGGAAGAAGCCCAGTTGCGAGTCGAGCAGGGGGATGGTGGCGTGGAACAGTTCGCGCCGCTCGGGCGACAGGTAGGCCGGCATGAGAGCGTCGAAGCGCCCCTCGGCGGCTTCCTTCAGGGCACGTTGCCAGGGCAGGAACACCAGTTCGGCGCGGTGCCCGTCGAGGGCCAGGGCTTCGTCGAGGATGCGGCTGGCGAGGCCCTTGCCCGGCAGGTCGGGGCCGACGTAGGGCGCCCAGTCGAGGGTCGCCACGCGCAGGGTGTCGGCCTGCGCGCCGGCCGTGGCGAGGAGCAGGCCGAGCAGGACGCCGGGCCAGTGCCAGGTGCGCGAACCCATGGATGCCTCTGCTCTGAGCGATCGGTTGGGAGGTGCCGTGCCTTTGTCTTCAGCTTAGTTCGTCGCTGATCGGCAGGGTGTAGTTCTTGAACTCCTGGTCTTCGCGGAAGCCGATCGACTCGTAGACTTTCTGCGCTACCTCGTTGTCGACGCTGGTGGAGACACGCATGCGCACCGCATGGGTTTCCCGGGCCATCTGCTTGGCGTGTTGCAGCAGGTGGTCGGCGACCAGTTGCCGGCGCGCCTCCTCGGCGACGTAGATGTCGTTGAGGATCCAGACGCGCTTGAGCGACAGCGAGGAGAAGCTCGGATAGAGCTGGCAGAAACCGAGCAGCCGGTCTTCTTCGTCGGCCAGCGCCAGGTAGATCACCGATTCCTTGCGGCGCAGGCGTTTCTCGAGGAATTTCCGCGAGGACTCGGGGTAGGAGAGCATGCCGTAGAATTCGCGGTACTTGACGAACAGCGGCGCCAGCAGGTCGAGGTGTTCGAGGGTGGCTTGCACGATTCGCATGACGGGCCTCGCATTGCGGGAAGGGGCTGCCGGGACGATGCAGGCTGCATGCCAGCAACGCTTCGATGCTGCCCAATCTCCCTGGAAAGCGCAATCCAAGCGAACGTTTGAATCGGCCGAAGGAGGGGCGACGCGCGCCGGCCCATCCTTCGGCCGGGAGGCTCAGTCCCTCGCCAGGAGGAAGTTGCCGGTGCGCGGAGCCTCGCCGTCCAGCGCCTGGACCTCCGCCTCGTCCTTCAGGTTGACCCCGGAAAGCTGCCGCCGGCAGGCCTCGCGCATCAGGTAGAGCAGGCGGTGCGCGGCCATGCCGTAGCTGAGGCCTTCCAGGCGGACGTTGGAGATGCAGTTGCGATAGGCGTCGGTGAGGCCGACCCGCGGGGCCCAGGTGAAGTACAGGCCGAGGCTGTCCGGCGAGCTGAGGCCGGGACGCTCGCCGATCAGGATCACGCTCATCTTCGCCCGCAGCAATTCACCGATCTCGTCGGCCACCGCCACCCGTCCCTGTTCCACCAGGACCACCGGCGACAGCGACCAGCCTTCGGCCAGCGCCTGTTCCTCCAGGCGTTCGAGGAAGGGCAGGGTGTGACGCTGCACGGCCAGCGCGGAGAGGCCGTCGGCGACCACGATGGCCAGGTCGATCTGCCCGTCGTAGCCGGCGGCGTGTTCGCGCAGGCGTTGCACCGAGGCCTCGTCGAGGCGCCGGCCGAGGTCCGGGCGTTGCAGGTAGACGTGGCGGTCGGCGGCGGCGCTGTGCAGCAGCAGGCTGTCGCGGCCGCGCTGGCGCAGGCCGTCGCTGATGGCCGCATGGTCGAAGGGCAGGTGCACGGCGTCGCGCGCCTGGGCGTGGGCGTACTGGAAGTCCAGTTGCGGGCGGGTCGGCAGGCTGGTGCCGGTGCGGCCCAGGGCGATCCGCGCGGGGGTCAGCTGGCGCAGCGGCAGCCAGGGGTTCTCGGCGCTGGCGTCGGGCAGGTGCTTGTCGTTCATCGGCATCTCCTCAGGCCAGTTGCGCCAGGGCCTGGCGGAACGCCGGCGGTAACTCGTCACCGAAGCGGATGCGCCCGTCGGCCTGGGTGAAGATTCCCATCCGCTGCAACCAGTCCTCGAATTCCGGCGCCGGCTTCAGGCCCAGCGTCTGGCGCGCATAGAGGGCGTCGTGGAAGGAGGTGGTCTGGTAGTTGAGCATCACGTCGTCGGAGCCGGGAATGCCCATGATGAAGTTGATCCCGGCGACGCCCAGCAGGGTCAGGAGCATGTCCATGTCGTCCTGGTCGGCCTCGGCATGGTTGGTGTAGCAGATGTCGCAACCCATCGGCACGCCGAGCAGCTTGCCGCAGAAGTGGTCTTCCAGGCCGGCGCGGATGATCTGCTTGCCGTTGTACAGGTACTCGGGACCGATGAAGCCGACCACGGTGTTCACCAGGAACGGCTTGAAGTGACGAGCCACCGCATAGGCGCGGGTCTCGCAGGTCTGCTGGTCGACGCCGTGGTGGGCGTTGGCCGAGAGCGCGCTGCCCTGGCCGGTCTCGAAGTACATCAGGTTGTTGCCGAGGGTGCCGCGCTTCTGGCTGAGCCCGGCCTCGTAGCCTTCCTGGAGGATCTTCAGGCTGATGCCGAAGCTGGCATTGGCCGCCTCGGTGCCGGCGATCGACTGGAACACCAGGTCCAGCGGCACGCCGCGGTTGATCGCCTCGATGGAGCTGGTGACGTGGGTCAGCACGCAGGCCTGGGTAGGAATCTCGTAGCGCTGGATGATCGCGTCGAGCATCTCCAGCAGGGCGCAGATCGAGACCATGCTGTCGGTGGCAGGATTGATCCCGAGCATCGCGTCGCCATTGCCGAACAGCAGGCCGTCGAGGATGCTCGCGGCGATTCCGGCCGGGTCGTCGGTCGGGTGGTTCGGTTGCAGGCGGGTGGAGAGCCGGCCGCGAAGGCCGAGGGTGTTGCGGAAGCGGGTGACCACGCGGATCTTCTGCGCCACCAGGACCAGATCCTGGACACGCATGATCTTCGATACCGCCGCTGCCATTTCCGGCGTCAGGCCCGGAGCCAGGGCGCGCAGGCTGGCCTCGTCGGCGGCGTCGCCGAGCAGCCAGTCGCGGAAGCCGCCGACGGTGAGATGGGACACCGGGGCGAAGGCGTCGCGCTGGTGGGTGTCGATGATCAGGCGGGTGACCTCGTCGTCCTCGTAGGGAATCAGCGCCTCGTCGAGGAAGTGTTTGAGCGGGATGTCGGCCAGGGCCATCTGCGCGGCGACCCGCTCGCCGTCGTTGCTCGCCGCGACGCCGGCGAGGAAATCGCCGGAGCGCGCGGGGCTGGCCTTGGCCATCACGTCCTTGAGGCTGTCGAAGCGGTAGGTTTCGCCGCCGACGCTATGGGTGAAACGTGCCATGTGTGTCTCCAGTGCCCGGCCTCGCCATGCGGCGGGCCGGGCTTTGTCGTTGTCGCTCTCAGCGCAGGTCCTGTTCCGCCGCCTGGATCGCGGCGAACTCTTCTTCCGGGGTGCCGGACACCAGGTGATGCCGACTGTACAGGGCGAAGTAGCCGATCAGTACAGCGTAGATCGCCACCGCGCCGACCACGACCCGCGGGTCGACCAGGAAGCCGGCGACCACCGCGACGCAGGCCAGCGCCAGGGCTACGCCGGAGGTGAGGATGCCGCCAGGGGTGCGGTAGGGGCGCTGCATGTCCGGGCGGCGGATGCGCAGGGTGATGTGCGCGGCCATCATCAGCACGTAGGAGATGGTCGCGCCGAACACCGCGACCAGGATCAGCAGGTCGCCCTGGCCGGTCAGCGACAGGCCGAAGCCGATCACCCCCGGCACCACCAGGGCCAGTACCGGCGCCTTCTTGCGGTTGGTCAGCGAGAGGCTGCGCGGCAGGTAGCCGGCGCGGGAGAGGGCGAAGATCTGCCGCGAGTAGGCATAGATGATCGAGAAGAAGCTGGCGATCAGCCCGGCCAGGCCGACCAGGTTGACGAACTGGCTCATCCAGGTCGAACCCTTGTAGGCCGACTCCAGCGCTTCCACCAGGGGATTGCCCGAGCCCATCAGCTCCTTGGCTCCGGCGGCCCCGGGACCGACGACCAGAATCAGTGCGGCGAAGGCGAGAAGCACCAACATGGCGCCGATCAGTCCGCGCGGCAGGTCGCGCTTGGGGTTCTTGGTTTCCTCGGCGGCCAGCGGCACGCCTTCGACGGCGAGGAAGAACCAGATCGCGTAGGGGATCGCCGCCCAGACCCCGACATAGCCGAACGGCAGGAAGCTGCTGGCGCCGGTCGCCGCGGTCTGCGGGATGTTGAACAGGTTGGCCGAGTCGAAGTGCGGAACCATCGCGACAATGAACACGCCGAGGGCGATGGCCGCCACCGCGGTGATGACGAACATCAGCTTCAGCGCCTCGCCGGCGCCGAGGATGTGGATGCCGATGAATACGATGTAGAACACCAGGTAGATCAGCCAGCCGCCGACGCCGAACAGCGACTCGCAGTAGGCGCCGATGAAGCAGGCGATGGCCGCCGGGGCGATAGCGTATTCGATGAGGATCGCGGTGCCGGTGAGGAAGCCGCCCCAGGGCCCGAAGGCGCTGCGGGCGAAGCCGTAGCCGCCGCCGGCGGTAGGGATCATCGAAGACAGCTCGGCGAGCGAGAAGCACATGCACAGGTACATGGTAGCCATCAGCAGGGTGGCGAGGAACATCCCGCCCCAGCCGCCCTGGGCCAGGCCGAAGTTCCAGCCGGCGTAGTCGCCGGAGATCACGTAGGCGACGCCGAGCCCGACCAGCAGGACCCAGCCGGCGGCGCCTTTCTTCAGTTGACGGTGTTGGAAGTAGTCGGCGTCGACGCTTTCGAAGTCGACCCCGGAAGTTGTGGGCGCATGGCCGGTTTGTTCGAGGGACATGGGTTTTTCACCTCAATCTTGTTGTTATCGACCCCGGTTTTCCCGGTGGTGTGCTGTACGTGGTGAACGCAGGCAATAGCTATGCCAGCCGCTCTGCAATCGGCCTGGCGAGGAGGTGGAAGGGGCGCCGCCGTCAGCCTCGGCGGCGTGTTTCACGAGCCGGCGCGACCGCTCCGGGAAAGAGCGGTCGCGGCCGGTCCGGGGTCCTACTAGAAGAAGCCCAGCGGGTTGATGTCGTAGCTCACCAGCAGGTTCTTGGTCTGCTGGTAGTGGTCGAGCATCATCTTGTGCGTCTCGCGACCGACGCCGGACTTCTTGTAGCCGCCGAACGCGGCGTGGGCCGGGTACAGGTGGTAGCAGTTGGTCCACACGCGACCGGCCTTGATCCCGCGGCCCATGCGGTAGGCGCGGTTGATGTCACGGGTCCAGAGGCCGGCGCCGAGGCCGTACTCGGTGTCGTTGGCGATGGCCAGGGCCTCGGCTTCGTCCTTGAAGGTGGTGACGCCGACCACCGGGCCGAAGATTTCCTCCTGGAACACGCGCATGCCGTTGTGCCCCTTGAGCAGGGTCGGCTGGATGTAGTAGCCGCTGGCCAGGTTGCCTTCGAGCTTCTCGACGCTGCCGCCGGCGAGCAGCTCGGCGCCTTCCTGCTGGGCGATGTCGAGGTAGGAGAGGATCTTCTCGTACTGCTGCTGGGAAGCCTGGGCGCCGACCATGGTCTCGGTGTCCAGCGGGTCGCCGCGCTTGATCGCCCTGACCTTTTTCAGCACCTCTTCCATGAACGCCGGGTAGATCGACTCCTGGACCAGCGCGCGGGACGGGCAGGTGCACACCTCGCCCTGGTTGAAGAAGGCCAGCACCAGGCCCTCGGCGGCCTTCTCGATGAACGCCGGCTCGGCCTGCATGATGTCTTCGAAATAGATGTTCGGGCTCTTGCCGCCCAGCTCGACGGTGGAGGGAATGATGTTCTCCGCCGCGCACTTGAGGATGTGCGAGCCGACCGGGGTGGAACCGGTGAAGGCGATCTTGGCGATGCGCTTGCTGGTGGCCAGGGCCTCGCCGGCCTCCCTGCCGAAGCCCTGGACGACGTTGAGCACGCCCGGCGGCAGCAGGTCGCCGATGAGTTCCAGCAGCACGCAGATGCCCAGCGGGGTCTGCTCGGCCGGCTTGAGCACCACGCAGTTGCCGGCGGCCAGCGCCGGGGCCAGCTTCCAGGCGGCCATCAGCAGCGGGAAGTTCCACGGGATGATCTGCCCGACCACGCCCAGCGGCTCATGGATGTGGTAGGCCACGGTGCTGTCGTTGATCTCGGCGGCGGAGCCTTCCTGGGCGCGGATGCAGCCGGCGAAGTAGCGGAAGTGGTCGGCGGCCAGGGGGATGTCGGCGTTGAGGGTCTCGCGCACGGCCTTGCCGTTGTCCCAGGTCTCGGTGACGGCGAGCAGTTCCAGGTTCTGCTCGATGCGGTCGGCGATCTTCAGCAGGATGTTCGAGCGCTCCTGCACCGAGGTGCGGCCCCAGGCGTCGGCGGCGGCGTGGGCGGCGTCGAGGGCCTTGTCGATGTCCTCGGCGGTGGAACGGGGGAACTCGGCGATCGGCTGGCCGTTCACCGGCGAGGTGTTGGTGAAGTACTGGCCCTTGACCGGAGGCACGAACTCGCCGCCGATGTAGTTGCCGTAGCGGGCCTTGAAGGAAACGATGGCGCCTTCGCTACCGGGATGGGCGTAACGCATGATGGTATCTCCTGGCTCTTGTGCTTATTAGGGGAGGACGCGCTGTCGCGCTTGTCGTAAGCCTGGAGCAAGGGCCGGGCCAGAGTGGCGAAAGGCCCGGAGTAGAGCGTCCTGGAGGTTTCGCAGGGGAGCTTGCGAACGCTCCCTGTCACGCGGGCGGGACGCTCGTGAGTGACACTCTGTACCGTTTTCGGCGCAGCGCATGACTCATCGGTCAGTCCGTCGTTGCATTGCGCCCCGGCCTGTTGGATGCTGCACCGATAGCCGTCCGGAGAGTCGCGGACCGATCCACCGCGCCCAGGCAAGAGACGGCCCGTCCCTCGCGGAGAACCATAACAATGCCTGCCAGTTCCATGAGCCGCCACGCGCGGCAAGTGCTGACCGTCGCCCAGGGCAAGATCCCGCCGGGCGGCCCTGCGACCGATCCGTCCATCGCCCGCTCCTGGCTGCGCTGCCTGGAACAGCACCATCTCGATCCCGGCCAGCCGATGGCGCCGATGGTGCTGGAGCACGCGCGCATGCTCGAACGCCGCGAGCGCCTGCAACAGGTGCTGGAGATCGCCGATGGCGAGATGCACAGCCTCTACCAGCAGCTTTCCGGCAACGACCACGCGGTACTGCTCACCGATGCCCGCGGGGTGATCCTCAATTGCGTCAACGCCGACGCCCAGCGCCAGACCTTCGAACACGCCGGCCTCTGGCTCGGCGCCGACTGGAGCGAGCCCTGCGAAGGCACCAACGGCATCGGCACCTGCGTGGTCGAGCGGCAGGCCCTGACCATCCAGCAGGAAGAGCACTTCCGTAGCCGCCACACCGGCCTGACCTGCTCGGCGAGCCCGGTGTTCGATCCGCAGGGCGAGCTGATGGCGGTGCTCGACGTGTCTTCGGCGCGCCAGGAAGTCTCGCGGCAGAGCCAGTTCCACACCATGGCGCTGGTCAACCTGTCGGCGAAGATCATCGAGGGCTGCTATTTCCTCCGTCGCTTCGAGGGCTCCTGGCTGCTGCGCTTCCATGTCCAGGGCGACTATGTCGGCCTGTTCAGCGAAGGGCTGCTGGCCTTCGAGGAAGACGGGCGGATCCGCGCGGTGAACCAGAGCGCGCTGAACCTGCTCGGTTGTCCGCGCCAGCGCCTGCTCGGCCAGCCGGTGGAGACCTTCTTCGATTGCCGTCTCGACGACCTGCTCGGTCGCGCCTCGCAGCAACCCAGCGCCAGCTGGCCGCTGCGCACCCGCGAGGGACGGACCCTGTACGCCATGCTGCGCGGCGCGCCGCGGGCGATACCCCAGGCCCTGGCGGTGCCCACGGCAGCGAAGCCGGCGCCTGCCGCGCCCGGCCTGTGCCTGGGCGACGCCGAGCTGGCCGCCGATTTCCGCCGGGCGCTGAAGGTCTACGCGCGCGACGTGCCGCTGCTGCTCAACGGCGAGACCGGTTCCGGCAAGGAGGCCTTCGCCAAGGCCGTGCACCTGGCCGGCCCGCGCGCGGAACAGGCGTTCGTCGCGCTGAACTGCGCGGCGATCCCGGAAACCCTGATCGAGAGCGAACTGTTCGGTTATCGCGGCGGCAGCTTCACCGGCGCGCGCAAGGAGGGCATGCGCGGCAAGTTGCAGCAGGCTGACGGCGGCACCCTGTTCCTCGACGAGATCGGCGACATGCCGCTGGCCTTGCAGACCCGCCTGCTGCGGGTGCTGGAAGAGCGCCGGGTGGTACCGCTGGGCGGCGAGCCGGAGGATGTCGACGTGCGCCTGATCAGCGCTACCCACCGCGACCTGGCCGGGCTGGTCGCCGATGGACGCTTCCGCGAGGATCTCTACTACCGCCTCAATGGCATGGTCGTGAGCCTGCCGCCGCTGCGCGAGCGCAGCGACCGCGAGGAGCTGCTGGACTACCTGCTGGCCGAGGAGGCCAGGGGCCAGCGCATCCAGCTCGACGGCGAGGTTCGCCAGGGCCTGCTGGCCTACCGCTGGCCGGGCAACGTCCGGCAGATGCGCACGGTGCTGCGGACCCTGGTGGCACTCTGCGAGGACGGCCGGGTCGGCCTGCGCGACCTGCCCGCGGATATCCGCCAGGCCCTGGCGGCGCTGCCGCCCGCCGCAGCGGCGCCCGCCCCGGCCGCGGGCAACAGCCTGGACGACGCCGAGCGAGCCGCGTTGCTGGCGGCGCTGGACGGCCAGCGCTGGCACGTGAGCCGGGTGGCCGAGCAACTGGGGATCAGCCGCAACACCCTGTATCGCAAGCTGCGCCGGCACGGCCTGGTGCGCGGCCAGGCCTGACGGGCGGGACGGCTCCAGGCGGGCCGCCGCGAGGCCGGCGGGAACCCCGCCGACGCCGCGTCGTCTGATGCCGCGACGCCGGGCGGCCGGCGCCTCCGCTGTGCTAATCTGCCGCCCATTCACAGCGCCTTCGACGGCTTGATCTGCAGGAGTCTGCATGCACATCCACGTACTCGGCATCTGCGGGACCTTCATGGGCTCGCTGGCCGTGCTGGCCAAGGAACTGGGCCACCGGGTGACCGGTTCCGACGCCAACGTCTACCCCCCCATGAGCACCCAACTGCAAGCCCAGGGCATCGAGTTGATGCAGGGCTACGATCCGGCCCACCTGGAG
Source organism: Pseudomonas sp. TZ252 (assembly GCF_056110345.1). Classification (NCBI taxonomy): domain Bacteria; kingdom Pseudomonadati; phylum Pseudomonadota; class Gammaproteobacteria; order Pseudomonadales; family Pseudomonadaceae; genus Pseudomonas; species Pseudomonas sp. TZ252. Next base: position 3,490,887 of record NZ_CM148566.1, read on the forward strand.
CCGGCGCCGGACCTGGTAGTGATCGGCAACGCCCTGTCGCGCGGCAATCCGGCGGTGGAGCATGTCCTGAACAAGGGCCTGCCCTACGTTTCCGGCCCGCAGTGGCTGGCCGACCACGTGCTGCAAGGACGCTGGGTGCTGGCGGTGGCCGGTACCCACGGCAAGACCACCACCACCAGCATGCTCGCCTGGGTTCTGGAGCACGCCGGCATGAGCCCGGGCTTCCTGATCGGCGGGGTGCCGCAGAACTTCGGGGTTTCGGCGCGCCTGGGCGGTACGCCGTTCTTCGTGGTCGAGGCCGACGAGTACGACAGCGCCTTCTTCGACAAGCGCTCGAAGTTCGTCCATTACCGCCCGCGCACGGCGATCCTGAACAACCTGGAATTCGACCACGCGGATATCTTCCCCGACCTCGCGGCCATCGAGCGGCAGTTCCACCATCTGGTGCGCACTGTGCCGGGCGAGGGCCTGATCATTCGCCCGAGCGCCGAGAAAGCCCTGGAGCGCGTACTCGGGATGGGCTGCTGGACCCCGGTGCAGACCACCGGCGAAGGCGGCCAGTGGCAGGCGCGCCTGCTCGCCGAGGACGGCTCGCGCTTCGAGGTGCTGTTCGACGGCATCGTCCAGGGCGAGGTGGACTGGCCGCTGACCGGCCTGCACAACGTCGCCAACGCCCTCGCCAGCCTGGCGGCGGCGCGCCATGTCGGTGTGGTGCCCAGCCAGGGCGCGGCAGCGCTCAGCGAGTTCCGCAACGTCAAGCGGCGCATGGAGAAGGTCGCGGAGGTCCGGGGCGTGACCCTCTACGACGACTTCGCCCACCATCCGACCGCCATCGCCACCACCCTCGACGGCCTGCGCAAGCAGGTTGGCGCGGATACCCAGGTGATCGCCATCGTCGAGCCGCGTTCCAACTCGATGAAGCTCGGCGCTCATCGCGACGGCCTGCCGGACAGCGTGCGCCAGGCCGACCAGGTGCTCTGGTACGCGCCGCCGAACCTGGGCTGGGACCTGGCCGCCACCGCCGCGCAATGCGCGATACCGTCGCAGGTCTGCGATACCCTGGAGGCGATCATCGAGCAGGTGCGCCAGCAGGCCAGGCCCGGCGCGCAAGTGGTGATCATGAGCAACGGCGGCTTCGGCGGCTTGCACGGCAAGCTGGCCGCGGCGCTGGCCGAGTGAGGGGCGCGATGAGCGGTCCGGAACGCATTACCCTGGCGATGACCGGCGCCTCCGGCGCCCAGTACGGCCTGCGCTTGCTCGATTGCCTGGTGCAGGAAGAGCGCGAGGTGCACTTCCTGATCTCCAAGGCCGCGCAACTGGTGATGGCCACCGAGACCGACGTGGCCTTGCCGGCCAAGCCGCAGGCGATGCAGGCCTTCCTCACCGAATATTGCGGTGCCGCCGCCGGACAGATCCGCGTGTTCGGCCAGAACGACTGGATGGCGCCGCCGGCCTCCGGCTCCAGCGCGCCCAATGCCATGGTGATCTGCCCGTGTTCCACCGGCACCCTGTCGGCGGTCGCCACGGGGGCCTGCAACAACCTCATCGAGCGCGCCGCCGATGTCGCCCTGAAGGAGCGCCGGCCGCTGGTGCTGGTGCCGCGCGAGGCGCCGTTCTCCAGTATCCACCTGGAAAACATGCTCAAGCTGTCCAACCTCGGCGCGGTGATCCTGCCGGCGGCGCCGGGCTTCTACCACCAGCCGCAATCGGTGGAGGACCTGGTGGACTTCGTCGTCGCGCGAATCCTCAACACCCTGGGGATTCCCCAGGATATGCTGCCGCGCTGGGGGGAACAGCACCTTGTCAGCGACGAGTAGGGTGCTGCTGCTGGTCCTGGCGGTGCAGATGGGCGGTTGCGCCACCGTGCGCACCCTGGATGCGGCCAAGCCAGGGGCGCCGGTGGTCTACGCCGGCACCCGGCTGGACTGGTACAGCCTGCACGGCGGCTGCTGCCCGATGGAACGCTTCGGCGCGGAGGCGCCGGCCCATCCGGGGCTCGACCTGCCGGGCAGCGCGCTGCTGGACACCCTGTTGCTGCCGTTCTCGCTGGCCACCGCCATCGGCCTCAACCTCGGCGTCAGCGGCGGCATGTAGGGCGGGATCCGCCCCAGGCTCATTTCCCCAGCTTGCGCAGTTCGTCGGACTCGACGAAGCGCACGCCCTTGCCTTCCTCCAGCGCCAGGCGCCAGAGCGCGCGGGCCAGGTCGCAGGCCTCGATGCCGTGGTACTTGCCGGGAAGGATGCGGGCGATCGGCGCAGCGAGGATCTCGGCCAGGCGGAATTCCTCGCGCGGGCCGAACAGCAGCGATGGCCGGGCGATGGTCAGTTGTGGCCAGCCCTGTTCCTGCAGGGCCTGCTCCAGTTCGCCCTTGACCCGGTTGTAGAAGATCGACGACTTGGCGTCGGCGCCCAGGGCGCTGACCACCAGGTAATGCCGGGCGCCCATCTCCAGCGCGCGCTTGCCCACCGCCAGCGGCAGGTCGAAATCGACCGCGCGGAAGGCCTCCTCCGAGCCGGCTTCCTTGATCGTGGTGCCGAGGCAGCAGAAGGCGGTATCGATGCTGCCGTCGAGTTGCGGCAGCAGCTCGGCCAGCGGGCCGACCGGGTTGTCCAGCCGCGGATGCTCGGCCAGCGCCTTGCGGGCAGGGGCGATGACCTTGGCCAGGGTCGGCTCGCTCAATATCCGATCCAACAGGTGCTCGCCGGTAAGACCGGTCGCGCCGGCGAGCAGAACGCGCTTGGGCGTCGAGTGCATGTGTGTTTCTCCCCTTCCACACCAATGAGCGTAGTGCGCGGCGTATCTATTTGCCCGCCGCGCCCTCGCCGGTTTTTCCTTCCCGGGACGCGAGCGCGCGCTCGGCTTGCTGCCCCCGCAGCGTCCGCCAGTGCGCGAGCACGCGTTCCGGTAACCAGGCTTGCGGTTCCGAAGCTTCGAAACCTTCCTCCTTCTCCCTTTGACGCACTTCCTCTTTCGCCAGTTCGAACGCTTTGGACAGATCGTCGGTGCGGTTCAGCGCATTGGCCAGCAAGGCGCGGCCGAAATAGGTGAAGTCGGCGTCGTCGGAACAGCCGAACGAGACCCGGTCGGCACGCGCGGCGGTCAGGATCAGGGTACGTTCGTCTTTCAGCGGCGGGATGAAGCCCCCGCTGTAGCAGGCCGATACCACCAGCACCTTGTCGCGCTGGCGCAGCGGCGCGAGCAGTTCGGCCAGTTCCGCGGCCGGCAGGTCGCCGAGGTTCAGGCCGGGCATGTCCAGGGCCAACTGGTGGTCGCTGGAGCCGTGGCTGGTCAGGTAGATGAAGACCAGGTCTTCCGGCCCGCTGCGTTCGGCCAGGGTGCGCACGGCGCGGGACAGGCTTTCCCGGGTAGCCAGCGGGCGGTCGCCGAAGTGGTCGCGGTGGTTGACCAGGCGAATCACGCCACGAGCGGCGAAACGCTGGCCGAGCAGGTCGCCGGCGTAATCGGCCTCGCGCAGGAACACGCCCTGGCGGCCATCGCCGCCCAGGCTCAGGGCATAGAGTTCGCTGGCCGGCGTCGAGGCCGGGATCTTGCGCAGTTCTTCGTCGAGCAGGCGACCCTGGGCCAACAGGCCGATTTCCAGAGTGTCGGGCAGGGCCTTGCCGGCGGCGTCGCGGATGCGCTTGCCGTCGGCCCAGAGTCCCTGCTCACGGCTGCCGTCGGCGCGGTCCAGGGTGCCTTGGCCGGCATAGGCGCCGGCGGCGAAGCCGCCTTCGTAGCGGGTGCCGTCCAGTTGTTCGAGCAGGCCCTGGCCATGGAAGCGCCAGAACTGGAAACCGCCGCGGTAGCGGCTGCCGTCGGCGCCGAGAAGCTCGCCGGGGCCGTTCAGCGCGCCTTCGCTGAAGCGGCCGATCCAGACATCGCCGCTGGCGCTTTCGTAGCGCCCCTGGCCATGGAACTGGTTGTCCTTGAACTGGCCGACGTAGCGGTCGCCATCGGGCCCGCTCCAGCGCCCCTTGCCGTTCAGTTGCCCGTCGCGGAAGGTACCGGCGTACTGGTTGCCCTGGCTGTCGCTGAAGCTGCCTTCGCCTTCCAGGCGGCCCTGGCGGAAGCTGCCCTGGTAGCGGCTGCCATCGCTGCCGTCCAGCGTGCCCTGGCCGCTGTACAGGCCCTTGCGGAAACCGCCGCGGTAGCGAGTGCCCTGTTGTTCCAGGCTGCCTTCGCCATCGAACAGGCCCTGGCGGAAACCGCCCTGGTAGACGCTGCCATCGGCCATCGCCAGGCGTCCCTGACCGTCGAACAGGCCGGCCGCGAAGCCACCGCTGTAGCGGCTGCCGTCGGCGCCCTGCCAGGTGCCATGGCCGTGCAGCAGGCCATGCTCGAAGCGGCCGGCGTACCAGGCGCCGTTGTCGTAGTCCAGCCGGCCCTGGCCTTCCAGGCGCCCGTCCACCAGCTCGCCGCGATAGCGCGCGCCGTCAGGCAGGCGCGCATCGGCCGGGAGCAGCGGTTCGCCCTCGCCACAGGCGGCGAGCAGGATGACCAGGGCGGAGCAGAGCGAGAGAGACCTGGCGGGGCGAAGCATGCGGCGTTCCCGATGAGTGGTTCGGTCCGAGGGTGGAGGGGAGACAGTGTGGCGGAAAAATCGTTGCCTGGCAGTAGGGTATTTCCCTGCCGGCCCAGAGCGCCCCCGCGAGCGGGGGCTTTTGGAAGGGGGGAGAGGGGCGCGAAGGCGCCTGGCCGTCAAGCGAACGGCAGCGCTCGCTGGGGCGGGCTCAGACGAAGCAGAGGCTGAGGGTCTCGGCGATGTAGGCGGGTTTCTCCTGGCCTTCGATCTCCAGGGTGGCGCGCGCCTTGATCAGCCACTGGCCGGGATTCTTCTCGTTGACGTCGAGCAGGGTCAGGCCCAGGCGGACCCGCGAGCCGACCCGCACCGGCTGGATGAAGCGCACCGTATCGAGGCCGTAGTTGACCGCCATCTTCAGTCCTTCGGGAAGCACCAGCAGGCCTTCCATCAGCTTCGGGATCAGCGACAGGGACAGGAAACCGTGGGCGATGGTGCCGCCGAAGGGCGTCTTCGCCGCCTTCTCCGGATCGACGTGGATGAACTGGTGGTCGCCGGTGCATTCGGCGAACTGGTCGACCCGCTCCTGGTCGATGGTGAGCCATTCGGAATGGCCGAGATCCTTGCCGACATAGTCCTTGAGCGCTGCTACGGGTACGAATGGCATAAGTCCTCCGGGAGGATGGCTGTTGTTCTCATGGTGCAGGAAGATCAGCACGCGTTGGCGACCGGGTCAAGAAACCATCGGCCTGGCGAATATCGCGTCATGCGGTGCCGCGACTGCGACTGATGGATAGGCGAGGAGCGTGCCAATGTCCCGGCGGGCTGGGCATAATGGTCGGCCCTTGCTGGAGGTGCCCATGTTGCTTCGTGGTCTGACCTGGCTGGTGCTGTTCCAGTTGCTCGGCACAGGTCTGAACGTTCTGTTGTTGCCCATGCTGCCCGGTCCGATCATCGGCCTGGTGCTGCTGTTCGGTTATTTCCTGGCGCGTGGCGAGGTCGGCAAGCCGGTCAACGAGGCGGCCGGCTCGTTGCTGCGCTACCTGCCGCTGCTGCTGGTGCCGGCGGCGGTCGGGGTGATGGCCTATGCGCGGGAGATCGCCGCCGACTTCTGGGCCATCGTCGGCGCGCTGGTACTGTCGCTGGTGCTGTCGTTCCTGTTCGCCGGCTGGACGATGCAGAAGCTCATCGATCGCCAGCAACGTCGCCGGGAGGAGTCCTGATGGCCTGGCAGGCCGCCCTCGAGGCGGTGATCCACCATCCGCTGTTCGGCGTCGGCGTGACCCTGGGCGCCTACCAGTTGGCCCTGGCCGCCTATGAACGGACCCGCTGGGTGTTCCTGCAGCCGGTGCTGGTATCGATGCTGGTGGTGATCGGCGTGCTGCTGCTTTGCGGCATCGACTACGACGAATACAGTGCCAGCGCCAAGGTCCTGACCATTCTCCTCGGCCCCGCCACGGTGGCCCTGGCGGTGCCGCTGTTCCTCAACCTGCGGCGTATCCGCCAATTGTTCTGGCCGACCCTGCTGACCCTGGTGGTCGCCGGTACGCTGGCGACGGTGCTGGGCATCGCATTCGGCTGGTTGTTCGGTGCCGAGCCGCGGATGCTGATGAGCATGGCGCCGAAGTCGGTGACCTCGCCGATCGCCATGCTGGTGGCCAGCCAGATCGGCGGCGTGGCGGCGCTGGCCGCCGTGTTCGTACTGATCACCGGGGTACTCGGGGCGATCCTCGGGCCGGAGCTGCTGCGCGCCATCGGCGTCCGGCACCCCGCCGCGCAGGGCATGGCGCTGGGCATGACGGCCCACGCGGTAGGCACTTCGCGGGCCTTGCAGGAAGGCGAGGAGTGCGGCGCCTTCGCCGCCCTGGCGATGAGCCTGATGGGCGTTGCCACCGCAGTGCTGCTACCGTTGGCGGTAGCGCTGGTTGCCTGACGATGCCCGAGGAGTCGCGATGAAGTTGCCGTTGTTTCCCCTCAACGCCGTGCTGTTCCCCGGTTGCCGCCTGGACCTGCAGATCTTCGAGGCGCGCTACCTGGACATGATCAGCCGCTGCATGAAGCAGGGCACCGGTTTCGGCGTGGTGACCATCGGCGAAGGGCGGGAGGTCGGCGAAGCGCCGAGCCGCCTGGCGATGGTCGGCTGCGAGGCCTCGGTCCGCGACTGGCAGCAGCGCCCGAACGGCCTGCTGGGCATCCGCGTGGAGGGCGGTCGGCGTTTCCAGGTGCTGTCGGTGGAGGTCCAGGCCGACCAGCTCAGCGTCGGCGAGATCGAGTGGTTCGAAGACCTGCCGGAGCAACCCCTGACCTACGAACACAACGATCTCGCCGCGTTGCTCAGCGTGCTGGCCGAGCATCCGATGGTGGCCGCGCTGGAGATGGGCGGCGAGCCCGGCGGCCAGCAGGACCTGGCCAACCAGTTGGCCTACCTGCTGCCGTTCGATACCGAACGCAAGCTCGAACTGCTCGCCCTGCCCGACGCGCAGATGCAACTGGCGCGGATCCAGGTGCTGCTGGAGCACCTGCAGGGCGAGTTGGGTATCGACTGAGCGCCAACCCTCACAGCGGCCGGTAGCGCGCAATGGCTTCCGGCAGGGCCCAGCCGGCGGCGATCGCCAGGGTCGCCACGCAGACCGGCAACAGCAGCCACCAGACCCGTTGCGGCAGCGCCGGCAGCGACTCGCGGCGCTGGCTCAGCCACAGGCTGGCGGCGCAGACCGTAGTGGCGAGCAGGGCGCCGGCGACGATGTCCGACGGCCAGTGCACGCCAAGGTAGACCCGCGACAGGGCGATGCTCAGCGACGGGATCACCGCCAGCAGTACCCAGGTCAGGCGCCAGCGCGGCGGTTGCTGGCGGCTGGCGAGGACGCCCAGGGTGAGGAAGAAGGCGAAGGACGCCGAGCTGTGTCCGCTGGGGAAGCTGAAGCTGCTCAGCGGTTCGGCCAGCACTTCCGGGCGGGCGCGGGCGAACAGGGTCTTCAGGGTCTGGTTGGCCAGCGCGGTACCCACCAGGGTGCCGATGGCGAAGATGGCCGGACGCCATTGCCGGGTCAGCAGGAGGATACCGCCGAGCAGCGCGCCGGCGATGAACTGGGTGCGGAAATCGCCGAGCCGGGTGACCACCACCATCACCGGGTTCAGGTCGGCGTTGCGATGCTCCTGGACCAGCGTCATCAGGCCCTGGTCGAGGTCCTGGAGGTACGGCCAGGCGACGGTCATCGCCAGCAGCAGGACCAGGCTCAGCGCGGCCGCCACAGCGGTTGCCCAGCGTTTGCGCCGCAGGCTGGCCTGGACTACCACGCCGACCAGCACCGCCAGGCAGGCCGCGACGATCCCGGCTTCGCTCCAGAAGCCTTCCGGCAACGGCAGGCGCAGGGCTGCGCCGGTGGCCCAGCCGGGCAACAGGTAGGCGACCGCCCAGCCGGCGGCGGCGATCAGCGAAACGCCGAGAAAACGGCCGAACGGCATGTCGAGCATGCCGGCGACCATCGGCAGCATCGGTCGCAGGGCGCCGATGAAGCGGCCGACCAGCAGGCTGGCGATACCGTAGCGTTCGAAGTACACCTCGGCGGCGGTGATCCACTGCGGATGGCTGCGCAGGCCGGGCAGGCGGCGGATGTTCTGGTGGAAGCGGCGGCCGATCCAGTACGAGCTGAGGTCGCCCAGCACCCCGCCGGCGTAGGCCAGCAGCAGGGTTTCGCCGAGGCCGAGGGCGCCGCTGCCGGCGATCACCGCGACGCCGAACAGCAGCACCACGCCGGGGAGGACGATACCGACGATGGCCGCGCATTCGAGGAAGGCGATGAGGAAGATGGCCAGCCCCAGCCACTCGGGGTTGGCGGCCATCCAGGCGTTGAAGCTGTCGAGACTCATTGCAGGTGCGGGTCCTGATGTCCGAGTAGATGATAGTCGCGCCCGGCGACCTGGCCGCGGCGCAGTGGGTTGCGGGTGCAGAAGGCGGCGAAGGTGGCATCGACGAAACGGTACGGCAGGTGTTCGTCGCGCCCCTTCGGAATGCCCAGCCGAGCGGCCTGGATCACCTGGCTGGGGCGCTCGCCGACATCGTCGACGAACAGTCGCTGCGGGTCGAAGCGCTGTGCGTCCCACTCCGGCACCTTCAGCCCCATGGCCTTGCACAGCAGGGTCTGGCCGGCGCACAGGCGGCCGATCTCGCGGGGCCGACCCTGGCTGTCCGGGTTCAGGCTCTGCATCCGCTCCAGCGCCGTGTGGTCGCTGATGCGATCCAGCCAGGGATGGCCGGACTTGATCAGCACCGCATTGCCCGGCCCGCCGGCGCTGAAGTTCAGCGAGTCGCCGCCGCGCGCGTAATACATATAGATGTGCCCGCCGTCGAGGAACAGTGCCTTGCGCTTCTCGGTGTAGCCGAGCGAGGCATGGCTGCCTTTCTCCTCCAGGTAGTAGGCCTCGGTCTCGATGATTCGCGCCGCCAGCCAGAGATTGCCCTGGCGATGGCGGATCACCTTGCCCAGCAGCTCGCGGGCGACCAGCAACGCATCGCGGTCGAAGAAGGTGTCGGGGAGTGGCCGGGCGTCGGGCCAGGGCAAACTAAGGATGGGATCGCGGGACATGGGATTGTCGCTGGGACCATGGCAGTCATAGGCTGGCGAATGATAACAACAAGAGCCTGAATCATGGTTGAACGAGAGCGTGTCGACAGTGCCCACATCACGCCCAGCGCCCATTACACCGGCTACGTCTGGTTCCGCCATCGACTCGCCGAACCGGCCTTCGCCACCGTCTTCGGCCGCTGGGTACACGGCTTCGTCGCGCCGATCAACTGGGGCGCGCAGCTCGGTTTCGGGCTGAACATCGAGGATTTCCTGTTACAAAGACACCTCATGATCGACGCGCGCCTGACCCAGGCCGTCGAACGCGAGGGAGTGGTCCAGGTGGTGGAAATGGCCTGCGGGCTCTCGCCGCGCGGGCGACGCTTCCGGCAACGCTATCCACAGTTGCGCTACCTGGAGGCCGACCTGCCGCCGATGGCCGCGCGCAAGGCGGCGTTGCTTCGCGAGCAGGGTTGGCTGGGCCCGGAGCACGCGGTGGCGGCTGTGGATATCCTCGCCGAGGACGGCGAGCGCAGCCTCGCCGCGCTGTTCGCCGGGCTCGATCGCGAGCGCCCGCTGGTGGTGATCACCGAGGGGCTGGTGAACTATTTCCAGCGCCCGGTGATCGAGGCCTTCTGGAGTCGCCTGGCGACCGAACTTAAACGCTTCCCCCAGGGCACCTACCTGACCGACCTCTATCCCGATCTCCGCGAGCACCCGCGCTACCGGCAGATACGCTGGGGAGTGGGGATCATCGGGCGGCTGACGCGGGGAAGCTATCCGTTGCACTACCGCAATGCCGCGGAAATCGAGGCGGCCTTCGCCCGCTGCGGCTTTGCCTCCACCCTGGTGCTCGACCCGCAGCGCGAAGGCGCCGCCCTGGGCGTGCCGCAGGGACGCCTGCCGAGCCTGGTGCGGGTGATCGAAAGCCGCACGGCATAGCCGCCTCTCAGGCGACCTCCGCTCGCTCCCAGGCGGCGAGGAGGTCGGCCAGTCCGGCGCTGGCCGCCGGATCGGAGTGCGGGAAGATGAAGGCGAAGCCGCCGGCGGTCGAGCGCAGGGGCAGGATGTCCAAGTCCGCCAGGCCGTCGCAGCACAACCGCCAGCCGCGTTGCGGGCGGGATTCGGGCAGCTCGGCGTGCAGCCGCCCGCCGAAATAGCCGAGTTCCATCAGTTCCGCCGCATAGACGCCGAACTGCGGATGTTCCAGCCGAGCGTGCCCCTGGGCTGGCCGATGGCGGACCTCGAAGCGTCGCTCCAGGCCGAGCAGGCGCGTGCGCGGGATCCGCGTGCTGCCCTCGGCGCGCTCCGGCAGTGCCTCGCCGCGCAGGAACGGGCCGTAGAGCCGGGCGCAGGCCTCGCGTCGTTCGAACTGGGCAAGATGGTCGGCGTCGTGGATCAGGGCGAACTCGGCGTTCCCGCAGGCATGGGCGAACACCGCATGTTCCCAGGGCTGGGTGAAATGGTCGTACTCGCCGGCGAGCACCAGGGTCGGGCAGGTCGGGTGCCGCTCGAAGCCGCCGAAGGCCAACAGGCGCCGGCTATTCTGCCGGTAGCGTTCGATCTCCGCCGCGGTCAGGCGTTGCAACTGGCGCAGCATGGCCTTGCGAAATACCGGGGAGACGCCGGTACGTTCCAGCTGTAGCGGGTTGATCAGGCCGGTCAGTACGCCGTGGGCGAAGGCGCTCTGGTCGCCCTCGTCGAGCCGGGCCAGGGCTTCTTCCAGCAGCAGCCGCGCACCGGGGCGGCCGAATGCGGTGATGCCGGCCAGTAGCAGGCGCGCGCAGCGGCGCGGATGGCGGGCGGCGAACAGCGCGGCCAGGGCCGAGCCGTAGGACAGGCCGATGGGCATCAACGGCGGCAGGCCGAGCCGTTCGGCGAAGGCCGCGATCAGGTCGGCGAGGTCTTCCAGGCTCAGTTCCGCCGCCAGTTGCAGGTTGCCGCCCTGGCTCGGCAGGTCGAGCAGGATCACCGGGTGCTCGGCGAGCAGTTCGCTGACCTCGCCGGTGAACGAGCGGAAGCTCTGGAAGGCGCCGCCCAGCAGGAGCACCGGCGGGCGCGGGTCGTCGGCGCGGGCGGCGAAGGCCTGGTAGCGCAGTTGCCAGCCGTCTAGGAAGAGGATATCCGGTTCGCTGCTCAGCGACTGTGCGCTGTAGTCGGTACGGTAGCGCATGGCGAGGCCCCGCGGTGTGTGCGTCGTTATTGTTGTTCTGCCGAGCGGGTGCCGGTGGGTGGCAGTGGCCAGGCTCGCCTCGAAGGTAAACAGAGGTAGCAATTTTGTTTACCTATCCTTCGGCCGGCGCCTGCGCCCGGGTGTCACCGTCTCGCGCACAGCCCCAGGCGCAGCGGGGCTGCCGCGTTACCGCCGGGGGCGATGGAACGCACTGTCTACCGACCGGCTGTTGCGGCTGGGCGCGCCGGGGCTGGCTCGCTATAATCGCGCATTTCCCTGACGCCAGATGCCGAGACCATGACCGAGTCCGTCCTCGACTATATGAGCCGCCTTGGCCGCGATGCCCGCGCCGCCTCGCGGTTGCTCGCGCGCGCCGCCACCGCGCAGAAGAACCGCGCCCTGCTGGCCGCGGCCGATGCGCTGGACGCCGCCCGCGCGGAGTTGTCCCACGCCAACGAGCAGGACCTCGCCGCCGGCCGCGCCAATGGCCTGGAGCCGGCGATGCTGGACCGCCTGGCGCTGACCCCGGCGCGCATCGACGACATGATCGAGGGCCTGCGCCAGGTCGCCACGCTGCCCGACCCGATCGGCGAGATCCGCGACATGCGCTACGTGCCCTCGGGCATCCAGATCGGCAAGATGCGCGTGCCGCTGGGCGTGGTCGGGATCATCTACGAGTCGCGGCCGAACGTGACCATCGACGCCGCCAGCCTGTGCCTGAAGTCCGGCAACGCGACCATCCTGCGCGGCGGCTCCGAGGCGATCCACTCCAACCAGGCGATCGCCCGCTGCATCCAGCAGGGCCTGGCCGAGGCCGGCCTGCCGGCCGCCGCCGTGCAGGTGGTGGAAACCACCGACCGCGCCGCGGTCGGCGCGCTGATCAGCATGCCCGAATACGTCGACGTGATCGTCCCGCGCGGCGGCAAGGGCCTGATCGAGCGCATCAGCCGCGAGGCCAAGGTGCCGGTGATCAAGCACCTGGACGGCATCTGCCACGTCTACATCGATGTCGCCGCCGACCTGGACAAGGCGATTCGCGTCGCCGACAACGCCAAGACCCAGCGCTACGCGCCGTGCAACACCATGGAGACGCTGCTGGTACATGCCGGTATCGCCGAGCGGGTGCTGCCGCCGCTGGCCACGATCTACCGCGAGAAGGGCGTGGAACTGCGCGGCGACGCCGCGACCCGTGCGCTGCTCGGCGCAGACGTGCTGGAGGCTACCGAGGAGGACTGGCGTACCGAGTACAACGCGCCGATCCTGTCGATCCGCATCGTCGACGGGCTGGACGCGGCGATCGAGCACATCAACACCTACGGCTCGCAGCACACCGACGCGATCATTACCGAGAACTTCAGCGATGCGCGGCGTTTCCTCGCCGAAGTGGATTCCGCTTCGGTGATGGTCAACGCCTCGACCCGCTTCGCCGACGGCTTCGAGTACGGCCTCGGCGCCGAGATCGGGATTTCCACCGACAAGCTGCACGCCCGCGGCCCGGTCGGCCTGGAAGGCCTGACCAGCGAGAAGTACGTCGTCTTCGGCGACGGTCACGTGCGCACCTGATGGGCAAACGTATCGGCCTGTTCGGCGGCACTTTCGACCCCGTGCATATCGGACATATGCGCAGCGCCGTGGAAATGGCCGAGCAGTTCGCCCTCGACGAACTGCGCCTGCTGCCCAATGCGCGGCCGCCGCACCGGGAAACCCCGCAGGTGTCGGCCGCGCAGCGGTTGGCGATGGTCGAGCGGGCGGTGGCGGGAGTCGAGCGATTGACGGTCGATCCCCGCGAACTGCAGCGCGACAAGCCGTCCTACACCATCGACACCCTGGAGTCGGTGCGGGCGGAGCTGGCGGCCGACGACCAGTTGTTCATGCTGATCGGCTGGGATGCCTTCTGCGGCTTGCCGACGTGGCACCGCTGGGAGGCGTTGCTGGATCACTGCCACATCGTCGTGTTGCAGCGTCCGGATGCCGACAGCGAGCCGCCGGAGTCGCTGCGCGACCTGCTGGCGGCGCGGAGCGTGGCCGACCCGCAGGCCCTGAAAGGGCCGGGCGGACAGATCACCTTCGTCTGGCAGACGCCGCTGGCGGTGTCCGCCACCCAGATCCGCGCGCTGCTGGGTGCCGGGCGCTCCGTGCGTTTCCTGGTGCCGGACGCGGTATTGAACTACATCGAGGCGCACCACCTGTATCGTGCGCCACACTGATAAAGAAACAGAGACCGACTCAATGCAAACCGAACAACTCGTCCAAGTGGCCATCGATGCCCTGGAAGACCTCAAGGCCCAGGACATCGTGACCCTCGATGTGCGGGACAAGACCAGCGTCACCGACTACATGGTGATCGCCTGCGGCAGTTCCAGCCGCCAGGTCAAGTCGCTGGCCGACAACGTCCTGACCAAGGCCAAGGAAAACGGCGTCAAGCCCCTGGGCAGCGAAGGCCTGGAGTCCGGCGAATGGGCGCTGCTCGACCTGGGCGACGTGGTGGTCCACGTGATGCTCCCGGCGACCCGCCAGTTCTACGACCTGGAGCGCCTGTGGCAGGGCGCCGAGCAGAGCCGCGCCCAGCACCAGCCGGAAGAGTGACGCCGGCATGCGGTTGCGCCTGATCGCGGTTGGCTCGCGCATGCCTCGCTGGGTCGAGGAAGGCTGGCAGGAATACGTCAAGCGCCTGCCGGCCGAGCTGTCCCTCGAACTGGTGGAGATCCCGCTCAACACCCGCGGCAAGAACGCCGACGTGGCGCGCCTGATCCGTCAGGAAGGCGAGGCCATGCTGGCGCGCGTCCAGCCGGGGGAACGGGTGGTGACCCTGGAGGTCGAAGGTCGGCCCTGGAGCACCGAGCAACTGGCTCGCGAACTGGATCGCTGGCGTCTCGACGCACGCACCGTGAATCTCATGGTCGGCGGCCCGGAAGGGCTGGCGCCGGAGGTCTGCGCGCGCAGCGAGCAGCGCTGGTCGCTGTCGCCGTTGACGCTGCCGCACCCGTTGGTGCGGATCCTGGTCGGCGAGCAGATCTACCGGGCCTGGACCGTATTGTCCGGGCACCCCTACCACAAATAGTCCCCAGTCCCGATGCCGCAGCCGATCCACCTGAAAGACCACGAGAAAGACGCCCGCCTGGTGCGTCGGCGCGTCATCGTCGGGGCGGTGGCGGTGGTCTTGCTGACCCTGGTGCTGGTGGCGCGCATGTACCACCTGCAGGTGACCCAGTACGAGTACCATTCGACGCTGTCGGAGAACAACCGGGTCCATGTGCAGCCGATCCCGCCGACCCGCGGGATCATCTTCGACCGCAACGGCGTGATCATCGCCGACAACCGGCCGAGCTTCAGCCTGACCATCACCCGCGAACGCACCGAGGACCTGCAGAAGACCCTCGACACGCTGGTGGAGATCCTCGGCCTGACCGAGGACGACCGGGCCATCTTCGAGAAGCGCATGAAGCAGGGGCGGCGTCCGTTCGAGCCGGTTCCCATCATGTTCGAACTCAACGAGGAACAGATCGCCCGCATCGCGGTGAACCAGTTCCGCCTGCCGGGCGTCGACGTGGCGACCCAGTTCGTCCGCCACTACCCGCTGAAGGAGCACTTCGCCCATTCGGTCGGGTACGTCGGGCGGATCAACGAGCAGGAACTGAAGAACCTCGACCCGATCAACTACAGCGGCACCCACCATATCGGCAAGACCGGCATCGAGCGCTTCTACGAGAGCGAGTTGCACGGCACGGTTGGCTACGAGGAAGTCGAGACCAACGCCCGCGGGCGGGTGCTGCGGGTGCTCAAGCGCACCGACCCGATTCCCGGCAAGGACATCGTCCTGAGCATCGACAGCCGCCTGCAGGAGGCCGCCGAGAACGCCCTGGCCGGGCGGCGGGGCGCCATCGTGGCGATCCAGCCGTCCACCGGCGACGTGCTGGCGATGGTCAGCCAGCCGAGCTACGACCCCAACCTGTTCGTCACCGGCATCAGCTTCAAGGCCTATGCCGAGCTGCGTGACTCCATCGACCGGCCGCTGTACAACCGCGTCCTGCGCGGGCTCTATCCGCCGGGCTCGACGGTGAAGCCGGCGGTGGCGCTGGCCGGCCTCGACGCCGGGGTGGTCACGCCGACCTCGCGGGTCTTCGACCCCGGCTACTACCAGTTGCCCAACTACGACCACAAGTACCGTAACTGGAACCGCTACGGCGATGGCTGGGTGAGCCTGGAGTCGGCGATCTACCGGTCCAACGACACCTATTTCTACGACCTCGCGCACAAGCTGGGGATCGACCGCCTGCACGCCTTCATGAGCCGCTTCGGCTTCGGCCAGAAAGTCGCCCTGGACATGTTCGGCGAAGCCGACGGGCTGATGCCCTCGCGCGAATGGAAGCGCAAGACCCGCCGCCAGGTCTGGTACCCGGGCGAGACCCTGATCCTCGGCATCGGCCAGGGCTACATGCAGGCGACGCCGATCCAACTGGCGCAGATGACCGCGCTGCTGGCCAACAAGGGCCACTGGATCCGCCCGCACCTGGCCAAGACCATCGACGGCCAGCCGCCGGTCGACCCCGACCCGATGCCCGACATCGTGCTGCGCGACCCGGCCAACTGGGACCGCGTCGACTACGGCATGCAGCAGGTGGTGCATGGCGCCCGCGGCACGGCGCGCAAGGTCGGCGCCACCTCGGCCTACCTGATCGCCGGCAAGAGCGGTACCGCCCAGGTGGTGGCGATCAAGCAGAACGAGCGCTACGACCGCTCCAAGCTGCTCGAGCGGCACCGCGACCACGCCCTGTTCGTCGGCTTCGCGCCGGCCAACAACCCGCAGATCGCGGTGGCGGTGATGGTGGAGAACGGCGAGTCCGGCTCCGGCGTCGCCGCCCCGGTGGTCAAGCAGGTGATGGACGCCTGGCTGCTCGACGAGCACGGCAAGCTCAAGGCCGAATACGCGGAACCCGTCGCGCCGCTCGCGGCGGCGGTGGCCAAGCCCGAACCCACGGCAGCCGAGCCGGAGGCGCCCGCCCTTGAACAGTAACTTCGACCGCACCCTGTCCAACGAAGACGTGATGCGCCGGCGCGCCAGCCTGTTGCAGCGCCTGCACATCGACGGGATTCTCCTGCTGCTGTTGCTGATCCTCGGCGCCACCGGCCTGTTCGTCCTCTATTCGGCGAGCGGCAAGAGCTGGGACATGCTGATGAAGCAGGCCACCTCGTTCGGCCTGGGACTGGGCATGATGGTGGTGATCGCCCAGATCGAGCCGCGCTTCATGGCCCGCTGGGTGCCGCTGGGCTACCTGGTGGGGGTCGCGCTGCTGGTGGTGGTCGACGTGATCGGCCACGACGCCAAGGGGGCGACGCGCTGGATCAACATCCCCGGGGTGATCCGCTTCCAGCCCTCGGAGTTCATGAAGCTGCTGATGCCGATGACGGTGGCCTGGTACCTGTCCAAGCGCAACCTGCCGCCGGGGCTCAAGCACATGGTGATCAGCCTGGCGATCATCATCACCCCGTTCGTGCTGATCCTGAAACAACCCGACCTCGGCACCGCCATGCTGATCCTCGCTTCCGGCGGCTTCGTGCTGTTCGTCGGCGGCCTGCGCTGGCGCTGGATCGTCGGCGCGGTGTCGGCGGCGGTGCCGATCGCCGTGGCGATGTGGTTCTTCATCATGCACGACTACCAGAAACAGCGGGTGCTGACCTTCCTCGACCCGGAAAGCGACCCGCTGGGCACCGGCTGGAACATCATCCAGTCTAAGGCGGCCATCGGTTCCGGCGGGGTATTCGGCAAGGGCTGGCTGCTGGGCACCCAGTCGCACCTGGATTTTTTGCCGGAAAGCCACACCGACTTTATCATTGCGGTCCTCGGCGAGGAGTTCGGCCTGGTCGGCGTCTGCCTGCTGCTGGTGCTCTACCTGCTGCTGATCAGTCGTGGCCTGGTGATCACCGCCCAGGCGCAGACGCTCTACGGCAAACTGCTGGCCGGTGGCATCACCATGACGTTTTTCGTTTATGTCTTCGTGAATATCGGTATGGTGAGCGGGTTGTTGCCGGTGGTGGGGGTACCGCTGCCTTTCATTAGTTATGGCGGAACTTCGCTGGTTACCCTGTTGTCAGGGTTCGGGGTTCTGATGTCGATCCATACCCATCGGAAGTGGATCGCCCAGGTTTGAGACCAAGAGTGAAGAACGCAATGCAAGTACTGCGTACATGGGCGGCCAGGGGCGTCCAATGGGTCGGCGTAGCCGGCGTCATTGGCCTGTCCGGGGCGGCCCAGGCGGGGGACTACGACGGCTCGCCGCAAGTGGCCGAGTTCGTCAGCGAAATGACCCGCGACTACGGCTTCGCCGGAGAGCAGCTGATGGGGCTGTTCCGCGACGTGAACCGCAAGCAGTCGATCCTCGATGCGATCTCGCGCCCGGCCGAGCGGGTCAAGCAGTGGAAGGAATACCGGCCGATCTTCATCAGCGACGCGCGCATCAGTCGTGGCGTCGACTTCTGGAACAAGCATGCCGAAGACCTGGCGCGGGCGGAGAAGGAATACGGCGTGCCGGCCGAGATCATCGTCTCGATCATCGGCGTGGAAACCTTCTTCGGCCGCAACACCGGCAGCTACCGGGTGATGGACGCGCTGTCCACCCTCGGCTTCGACTACCCGCCGCGAGCCGACTTCTTCCGCAAGGAGTTGCGCGAGTTCCTCCTGCTCGCCCGCGAACAGCAGGTCGACCCGCTCAGCCTGACCGGCTCCTACGCCGGCGCCATGGGCCTGCCGCAATTCATGCCGAGCAGCTTCCGCGCCTACGCGGTGGACTTCGACGGCGATGGCCACATCAATATCTGGAGCGACCCGACCGACGCCATCGGTAGCGTCGCCAGCTACTTCAAGCAGCACGGCTGGGTCACCGGCGAGCCGGTGGTCTCGGTGGCCGAGATCAACGACGAGAGCGCCGAGAGCGCGGTGACCAGGGGCGTCGACCCGACCATGAGCCTGGGCGAGCTGCGTGCCCGCGGCTGGCGCACCCACGATGCGCTGCGCGACGACCAGAAGGTCACGGCGATGCGTTTCGTCGGCGACAAGGGCATCGAGTATTGGGTCGGTTTGCCGAACTTCTACGTGATCACCCGCTATAATCGCAGCGCCATGTATGCCATGGCGGTTTATCAGCTGGCGGGCGAGATTGCCCGCGCGCGAGGTGCCCATTGAGCAAGCGTGTCCGCTCCTCCCTGATCCTGCCCGCCGTCTGCGGCCTCGGGCTGGCGGCCGTGCTGTTGAGCAGTTGCTCCAGCAAGGCGCCCCAGCAGCCGGCCAGGCAGGCGGGCATTTCCGGGCCGGGCGACTATTCCCGTCCGCATCGCGACGGCGCCCCCTGGTGGGACGTCGACGTGTCGCGGATCCCCGATGCGGTACCGATGCCGCACAACGGTTCGGTGAAGGCCAACCCCTACACCGTGCTGGGCAAGACCTACTACCCGATGAACGATGCGCGGGCCTACCGGATGGTCGGCACCGCGTCCTGGTACGGCACCAAGTTCCACGGCCAGGCCACCGCCAACGGCGAGACCTACGACCTCTACGGCATGACCGCCGCGCACAAGACCCTGCCGTTGCCGAGCTATGTGCGGGTGACCAACCTGGACAACGGCAAGAGCGTGATCGTCCGCGTCAACGACCGCGGCCCGTTCTATTCCGACCGGGTCATCGACCTGTCCTTCGCCGCGGCGAAGAAGCTCGGCTATGCCGAGACCGGCACCGCGCGGGTCAAGGTCGAAGGCATCGACCCGGTGCAGTGGTGGGCCCAGCGCGGCCGGCCGGCACCGATGGTCCTGGCGCAGCCCAAGCAGGCGGTGGCCCAGGCCGCTCCCGCCGCGGCGCAGACGCAGGCGGTGGCGATGGCCCAGCCGATCGAGACCTACACTCCGCCGCCGGCGCAGCACGCGGCCGCCGTGCTGCCGGTGCAGATCGACTCAAAAAAAAACGCTTCATTACCAGCCGATGGCCTGTATCTCCAGGTGGGCGCCTTCGCCAACCCGGATGCGGCGGAGCTGCTGAAGGCCAAGCTGAGCGGCGTGACGGCTGCGCCGGTGTTTATCAGCTCGGTCGTGCGCAACCAGCAGATTCTGCACCGGGTGCGGCTGGGACCGATCGGTTCGGCGGACGAGGTTAGCCGCACCCAGGACAGCATCCGCGTGGCCAACCTTGGCCAGCCGACGCTGGTACGCCCCGACTGAGCGCCTACTCACGCAGGGAATTCCCGCAAGGGATTGTTTGACCATTGGTAGAACCAGAGAGACGGATGAACATCACCACTATCGCGAAACGCTTGTCACTGCTTGTCCTGTTCATCGCCCCTACGGCTGGCTGGGCTGCTGAATCCATGGTTCCGGCGCCGCCGCAACTGGCCGCCAAGTCGTACGTCCTGATGGACGGCGAGAGCGGCCAGGTTCTGGTCGAGAACAACGGCGACCAGCGCCTGCCGCCGGCCAGCCTGACCAAACTGATGACCGCCTACATCGCCACCAAGGAGATCGAGGCCGGCCGCATCGGCGAGAACGACCTGGTCACCGTCAGCGAACATGCCTGGCGCACCGGCGGTTCGCGGATGTTCATCAAGGTCGGCAGCCAGGTATCGGTGAGCGACCTGCTGCATGGCATCATCATCCAGTCCGGCAACGACGCCAGCGTCGCCCTGGCCGAGCATATCGCCGGCAGCGAAGACGCCTTCGCCGACATGATGAACACCACCGCGCAGAAGCTGGGCCTGACCAACTCCCACTTCATGGACGCCACCGGCCTGCCCAACCCGGACCACTATTCCTCCGCCCGCGACATGGCGGTGCTGGCCCGCGCGATCATCTACGGCGAGCCGAGCCACTACGCGATCTACGCGCAGAAGGAATTCCTCTGGAACAACATCAAGCAGCCGAACCGCAACCTGCTGCTGTGGCGCGACAAGACCGTCGACGGCCTGAAGACCGGCCACACCGACGAAGCCGGCTACTGCCTGGTAGCTTCCGCGGTACGCGACGGCCAGCGCATGATCGCCGTGGTGTTCGGCACCAACAGCGAGCAGGCCCGCGCCGCCGAGACCCAGAAGCTGCTGACCTATGGCTTCCGCTTCTTCGAAAGCCGCAACTTCTACAAGAAGGGCACCGAGCTGACCAAGGGCCTGGTCTGGAAGGGTTCCGAGCATGAAGTGAAAGCCGGCCTCGCCGAAGACCTGACCATGACCCTGCCGCGCGGCCAGATGCAGAAGCTGCAGGCCAGCATGGTCCTGGAGCCGCAACTGATGGCGCCGATCCAGCAGGGCCAGGTGATCGGCAAGGTGGAAGTGAAGCTGGACGACAAGGTCATCCGCAGCGCCGACCTGGTCGCCCTCAACGCCGTCGAGGAGGGTGGTTTCTTCCGCCGCCTGTGGGATAGCATCCGCCTGTTCTTCTACGGTTTGTTCAACTGACCGACCGGCGCCCGCCCGCTCACGAGGCCAGCGGGCGCCCGTCCCCGCGGACCACGGGTCCGCCGCCGCCATGACCGATACCCCTGACGTTCAACCCCCGAAAATCGAATTCCCCTGCGAGCGTTATCCGATCAAGGTGATCGGCGACGCCGGCGAAGGTTTCTCCGACCTGGTCGTGGAAATCATCCAGCGCCACGCGCCGGATCTCGACGTCGAGACCCTGGTGGTCCGTGACAGCAGCAAGGGGCGATTCCTCTCGGTGCAGGTGCTGATCACCGCCACCGATGTCGACCAACTGCAAGCCATCCATAACGACCTGCGCGCGACCGGACGCGTGCACATGGTGCTCTGATGGGACTCGAGCTGGGCTTCCGTGAGCTCGGCGAGGTTCCCTACGAACCGACCTGGCATGCCATGCAGCGCTTCGTTGCCGAACGCGACAAATCGGTAATGGACGAAGCCTGGCTGTTGCAGCACCCTGCGGTCTTCACCCAGGGGCAGGCCGGCAAGGCGGAGCATGTGCTGTTCCCCGGCGACATCCCGGTGATCCAGGTAGATCGCGGCGGCCAGGTGACCTACCACGGCCCCGGCCAGTTGGTCACCTACCTGCTGCTCGATGTCCGCCGCCTGGGACTGGGCGTGCGCGAGCTGGTCAGCCGGATCGAGCAGAGCCTGATCGGCCTGCTGGCGTCCTATGACGTGCAGGCCGTGGCCAAGCCGGACGCGCCGGGTGTCTACGTCGACGGGGCGAAGATCGCCTCCCTCGGCCTGCGCATCCGCAACGGCTGTTCCTTCCATGGCCTGGCGCTGAACCTGGACATGGACCTGCGACCGTTCCAACGAATCAATCCCTGCGGCTACGCCGGGATGCCCATGACCCAACTGCGCGACCTGGTTGGGCCGGTGGATTTTGCCGAGGTGTGTACCCGATTGCGCGCTGAGCTCGTCTCACGCCTTGGCTACGCTGAACAGAAGACCCTTACGGGCGGGATCGAACTGACATGAGCACTGTTGTGGAGAAGTCCGGAGAAGCCAAGCCGGGCAAGGTGGAAGTCGGCGTGAAGCTGCGCGGCGCGGAAAAGGTCGCGCGGATTCCGGTGAAGATCATCCCCACCGAGGAACTGCCGAAGAAACCCGACTGGATCCGCGTGCGCATCCCGGTTTCCCCCGAGGTCGACCGCATCAAGCAACTGCTGCGCAAGCACAAGCTGCACAGCGTCTGCGAAGAGGCGTCCTGCCCGAACCTGGGCGAGTGCTTCTCCGGCGGCACCGCGACCTTCATGATCATGGGCGATATCTGCACCCGACGCTGCCCGTTCTGCGACGTCGGTCATGGCCGGCCGAAGCCGCTGGACGTCGACGAGCCGACCAACCTGGCCATCGCCATCGCCGACCTGCGGCTGAAGTACGTGGTGATCACCTCGGTGGACCGCGACGATCTGCGCGACGGCGGCGCCCAGCACTTCGCCGACTGCCTGCGCGAGATCCGCAAGCTGTCGCCGGGGATCCAGCTGGAAACCCTGGTGCCTGACTATCGCGGTCGCATGGACATCGCCCTGGAGATCACCGCCAACGAGCCGCCGGACGTGTTCAACCACAACCTGGAGACGGTGCCGCGCCTGTACCGCTCCTCGCGGCCGGGCTCGGACTTCGAGTGGTCGCTGGACCTGCTGCAGAAGTTCAAGCAGATGGTTCCGCACGTACCGACCAAGTCCGGGCTGATGCTCGGCCTGGGCGAGACCGACGACGAGGTCATCGAGGTCATGCAGCGGATGCGCGAGCACGACATCGACATGCTGACTCTCGGCCAGTACCTGCAGCCGTCGCGCAACCACCTGCCGGTGCAGCGCTTCGTGCATCCGGACACCTTCGCCTGGTTCGCCGAGGAAGGCGAGAAGATGGGCTTCAAGAACGTCGCGTCCGGTCCGCTGGTGCGTTCGTCCTACCATGCCGACCAGCAGGCGCACGGCAACAAGATCGGCTGATCGACGCCGCGCCAATGCCTTCCGACGCCGCGTCCCTGCACAGGGACGCGGCGTTTTTCATTGGGCAGCCACCAAGCCTCTTCGGACGTAGGACGAACAACCGCTTGCGGTTATCCGCCGGCGCGTAGGTGAGTGCCGTTTGCGCTCATCCCTGCGCGGTAACGAAGCGACTGCGCTGGCCGAGCTGCCGCACCGCCTCGATCAGTGCATCGGCCGCCAGGCTGGGTTGGCGCGAGAAGGCGTAGAAACGCGCCTCCGGCAGCGTCGGAAAACCCTGTTCCGGGCCCAGTTCGCGCAGCCCCTCGCGCATCTGGCTGCGCGCCACCACCGTCACGGCGAAACCGGCCAGCGCGGCGGACAGGCAGCCGGCCATGCTGGCGCTCTCGAACACCAGGCACCAGGGACGCGCAGCGGCGCCGAGGGCTGTGATTGCCGCTTCGCGGTAGACGCAGGGTTCGGGGAACAGCGCCAGCGGCAGCGGTTCGCCCACGGGCAGCTCGATCGCGGTCGCCGCGGCCCAGACCAGCGGTTCCTCCCAGAGCAGTTCGCCGTCGTCTCCGACCCGCCGGCACTGCTTGCCGAACACCACGTCGGTGCGCCCCTGGGCCTGCTGGCGGAGCAGGTCGGTGGTGATACCGACCTTGAGTTCGATGGATGCTTCGGGGTGCCAGCGGCGAAAGCGTTGCAGGACGCGTGGCAGCCAGGCGCTGGCGAAGTCCTCCGAAGCGCCGATGCGCAGGCGGTCGCGGATCGGCGTGCCGTGCAGCCTGGCGCGGGCCTCGCGCTCCAGCTCGACGATGTTGCGGGCATAGGCGTAGAGCGTCTCGCCCGCCTGGGTCAGCTCCAGGCGGCGGGTGGTGCGGCTGAGCAGGCTGACGCCGGCTGTCTGTTCCAGGCGCTTGATATGCCCGCTGACTGCGGAGGGGGTGAGCGCGAGATTGTCCGCGGCGAGGGCGAAACCGCCGCTGTCGACCACTTCGAGAAAGGTACGCAACAACACGATATCCAGGGATTGGGAGGTGGGGACGGCAAGCTCCATGAGGTCTTCCATTCATCTCGTTTCATGAATAGTAGACGCTAACTATTCATGAATCACCCTTGGCAAGCGTCCTAGGATGTCCCTTCTTTCTCTTGGAGAGGTCCGATGAGCCGCTATGCCTTCGTTTCCACCGATGTCCTGGATATCGCCTACCTGGAGTGGAATCCGCAGGGAGCGCGCAGCGCCGTCTTGTTGCACGGTTGGCCGGACAGCCCGCATGCCTGGAAAGACCTGGCGGAGTCCCTGGCGGACGCCGGCTATCGGGTGCTGGCACCAGCCCTCCGGGGATTCGCCCCGACCCGCTTCCGCGATGCGTCTACTCCGCGCAGCGGGCAACTGGCGGCTCTGGCTTGCGATCTGCTGGCATTCGTCGACAGCCTGGCATTGCAACGTCCCCTGCTGGTCGGCCATGACTGGGGGGCTCGCGCGGTGGCCAGTGCCTGCGGACTGCGCGAGGGCGTAGCCTCGCACCTAGTGATGCTCTCGGTGGGGTACGCCAGCAACGATCCGCAGCAAGTTCTTTCCCTGCCGCAGGCCCGTAGCTTCTGGTACCAGTGGTTCATGGCTACGCCACGCGGAGAGCGCGCGCTGCGCGAGGAGGGCGAGGCGTTCGCCCGGCAGATGTGGGACACCTGGTCGCCGCCGGGATGGTATGCCGAGCGCGATTTCCAGGAGGCCGCCCAGGCCTTCTCCGGGCCGGACTGGGTCGCCGTGGTGCTGCACTATTACCGGCATCGCTGGGGCTTCGTCGCGGGGGAGCCGCGCTACGGGTCGGCGGAACAGCGCTTGCTCCCGGCACCGCGCCTGGCGCTGCCGACCCTGGTGCTGCACGGCGGCGCGGATGCCTGCACCCACCCCGACGGCTCCCGCGGACGCGAGCACTACTTCAGCGGGCGCTACCAGCGGCTGGTGCTGGAGAGCGTCGGCCATTTTCCGCAGCGCGAGGCGGCCGCCCAGGTGGCGGACGCTATCCTGCGGTTCTGCGCGGATGACTAGGTCCTGGACACCGCAGCGGCGGATAACGCCCATGGCGCTATCCGCCCTACGAACCGGTGTGCCGCGAGCGGTCGCGGCGGACGTGGGGTCGTAAGCTCCGCCGGCAGCCCTATGGCGTCCGCAGGCGGTCGAGCAGCGCCGGGGTCGGATAGCCGTCCGCCGGCCAGCCGAACTCCTGCTGGCAGGCGCGGATCGCCTTGCGCGTATTGGCGCCGATGATGCCATCCACCGCGCCCGGATCGTGTCCGCGGGCGGCCAGTTGCCGTTGCAGCTCGATGCGCTGCGAGCGGCTCAGCGGAACATCCTCCAGCGGCCAGGCGCCGACTATCCGGCCGCCGCCCTTGAAGCTGTCGGCGAGCAGGCCGACGGCCAGGGCGTAGGCGCTGGAGTTGTTGTACTTGAGGATGGCGCGGAAGTTGTGCAGCACCAGGAAGGCCGGGCCGCGGTGCCCGGCCGGCAGCAGCAGCGAGGCCTGTTCGCCGGAGAGTCCGGAGGGCAGGGGGCCGCCGTTGACGCCTTGTACGCCCATCCCTTGCCATTCGCCCAGGGGCTTGCGGATGGTGAGTTCCGCCAGGGAATAGTCGAAGCCTGCCGGCAGGCGGACTTCGAAACCCCAGGGTTGTCCGGCGATCCAGCCGGAGGCTTTCAGGTAGTTGGCGGTGGAGGCCAGGGCGTCGCCGGGCGAGCCCCAGATGTCACGCTTGCCGTCGCCGTCGAAGTCCACGGCATACTGGTTGTAGGTGGTCGGGATGAACTGGGTCTGGCCCATGGCGCCGGCCCAGGAGCCGATCATGAAGGAGGCCGGAACGTCGCCGTGCTGGAGAATCTTCAGGGCGGCGAGCAACTGGGCGTGGGCGAATTCCGGGCGGCGTCCTTCATAGGCGAGGGTCGCCAGGGAGCGGATCACGTTCTTGTTGCCCATGTGCGAACCGTAGTTGCTCTCCATGCCCCAGATCGCCACCACCGCATCCGCATCCACCGCATAGCGCGCGTCGACTTCGCCGAGGATGCGCGCATGCTGCGCCAGGCGCGCCTGGCCCTGGCGAACGCGCAGCGGATCGAGGGCGCCTTCCAGGTACTTCCATACCGGTCGGGTGAATTCCGGCTGGCTGCGGTCTGCTTCGACCACGGCGGGATCGGGCTGGACGCCGGCGAAGGCGCGATCGAAGGTCTGCGCATCGATTCCACCGGCCAGCGCCTGTTGACGGAAGGCGTCGCGCCACTGTTCGAAGCTTTGCCCAGGCTGGGCCTCGTTCGGCGCGCCAGCGGGCACCGAGGCGGCCGGGCCGGCGCCGGAGAAGGGCGCCTTGGTCTGCTGGGGAGCGGCAGGCTGGTTGTATTCGACTGTCGGATTCTTCTGCGCGCACGCGCTGGAGAGGCCAAGCCCCATGGCGACGACGGTGCTGCCCAGCAGCCCGCTCACCTTCAGCAGGGCGGATCGTTCGGGGTTACGCATTGCTCTCCTCAGCAGGGTCCTCGGGACGGGCCACCTTAGCACGCCGGCCAGGACGCGTCTGCCGTCGTTGGACGCGCCGGCGGGGCCCCGGGTTCGTCAATGTGGTTCCATCGGCGCGGTGGATATCGTTCGCCATATGTTCGGTCACTGTCGGGCGGCCAATGGTTTCGTCCGTATCGCTCCGCCGCCTGTCGAAGCCTCGCGGCGCACCCGAGTCGGGATCGGCGACGGGGCGCGCGGCATGCTCGAGGCCTTCGACTTCTTCTTCCTGGCCTTCGTTCTGCGCGACATGGCTACCCGCTTCGGCGTCGGCATCGAACGCCCGAGCCTGGTTCGTGCGCTGTAATGGCCAGAGGGTTGCCAGTCGGCCGCGCGGGATGTCGAGGCCGCGGATCATGATGGAGGAACCATTGGCTTTTCGCCCAACCCGATGGGGCCAGGGCTTGCGCGCCGACGATAGTGTGCCCATGGGCGGCAGGCTGGCGGTGGGGTTGGTCTTGTCGACGGGCTTCGGGCGGGGTAGGCGGGGCGCGTGGGTGAGGAGGGCGTTGCGGGAGGATGGACCAGCGGCTGTTTCAGGCCGCCATAACGAAAGAAGCCTCCCAGTTACGGGAGGCTTCGCGGCGGTAGCTGCCTTTGCCTTTCTTCGCCTGTTCCTGGCGGCTGCGGAACAGTGGCTGGGCGACCAGGGATTTGGCCTTGTTCGGCCGCTTGCTTTTCTTTGCCATGGCATAGGTCCTCGAAGGTGATCGGGCTGGCGCTCGCCAGCGCGCGCATCATCTGCCTGTCGCCGCGGATTGTCCAGTGCCGGTTGCGCCTTCAGGCTGCCGGCAGGCCGAGGCGCTGGCCGGCGAGGCTCAGGGCGAGAAGCGAGAGACCGCTCCAGGGGCTGCCGGGTGCCTGTCCCTTGATCTGCGCGTCGATCAACTGGGCATCCCTCAGCATCTGGTTCCAGCGGCTGCTGGAGTGGCGTTGCAGGGCACGGGTCAGCAGCGGACGGCGCTTGTCCCAGACCGGCGGACGCGCCTGGGCGAAGGCTTTCTCCAGCGGGATGCCCTGGCCGTATTGCTGGGACAGGCCAGCCAGCAGGCGGATCTCGCGGGCCAGGCCCCAGAGGATCACCGGCGGCTCGATGCCTTCGCCGCGCAGTCCTTCCAGGATGCGCAGGGCGTGGGCCGCTTCACCGCCAAGGGCAGCGTCGATCAGGCCGAAGACATCGAAGCGTGCGCTGTCGGCGACCGCGGCCTGTACGGTGGCGGCGTCGATCTGGTTGCCCTCGGCGAGCAGCTTGAGCTTTTCGATTTCCTGGGCGGCGGCAAGCAGGTTGCCTTCCACGCGCGCGGCGATCAGCTCCAGGGCTTCGGGGCTGGCGGACAGGCCGGCCTGGGACAGGCGCTGGCGAATCCACTGCGGCAACTGGTGGACGTCGACCGGCCAGACCTGGATGAACTGCGCGGCGTTGCCATCGATCAGGGCCTTGGCCCACTTGGTCTTCTGCGTGCTGCCATCGAGCTTGGGCAGACTGAGCAGGAGCACGGTGTCTTCCGGCGGCCGTTGCAGGTATTCCTGGAGAATCGCCGCGCCTTTGTCGCCGGGCTTGCCGGAGGGCAGGCGCAGTTCGATCAGGCGCTTCTCGGCGAACAGCGACAGGCTGGCGCCGGCCTCCAGCAGCAAGCCCCAATCGAAGTTGGCTTCGGCATTGAATACCTGGCGCTCGCCGAAGTCGCGCTCGCGGCAGGCCTGGCGAATGGCATCGCAGGCTTCCTGGCAGAGCAGCGGTTCATCGCCGCTGACGACATAGACGGGCGCCAGGGGGCCCTGGAGGTGCTTGGCGAGTTGCGCGGGAGTCAGCTTCATAGGAGAAGACGGGGCCGGCGAAACCGGCCCCGGGGCATCACGGGGTGGGGAACTCGATCGGCGACTGCTGCGGCTCGGCGGCGCGGCGCTGGCGCTCCGCCTCGTCGGCGGCGCGCAGGGCTTCGGCTTCCGCCTTGGCCTTGGCTTCTGCCTGGCGCTGGGCTTCGTCGAGTTGCGCCGGGGTCAGCGCCTGGAGGCGCATGGACAACTGCTGGATCAGGTCGCGCCGCATCTCGCTGCGCAGCTGCGCGGCTTCCTGGTCGGAACCGATCAGGTTGTTTTCGTCGTGCACGTAGACCTTCTGCACCTGTACCTGGTTGCTCATCAGGACCAGGTCGTTGGCGCCGACGATCTCGTAGTTGATCGTGTTGGTCAGCTCGAACTCCGCGCCGCGCGCGGAACCGGTGTAGCTGACGGTGCGCTGCTGGTTGTCCTCGCGGACCAGCACCAGGTGGTAGGGCGCGTTGCTGGTGACCTTCACGCCGCTGTTTTCCAGGGTTTCCTTCAGTTCGCGCACGGTCGGGCCGTAGGCGTTGCGCGCGGACACGTCGATTTCCTTGAGCGCGAATTGCGCATCGCCCAGGCCGCGCAGTTGGAAGCCGCAGGCGGCCAGCAGGGTGGTCATACCGATCAGCGCGGCGCTGGTCAGGATACGTTTCATCAAGCTTCCCTCACTCCTGTTGATCAGCGCCCCCGGATGGCCGGGGGCGTCCAATGGAATCGCGTATCAGTTGGCGACGATGTTGACCAGTTTGCCCGGTACCACGATGACCTTGCGGATGCTCAGGCCTTCGGTGAAACGCAGCACGTTCTCGTTGGCGCGCGCGGCGGCCTCGACATCCTCGCGGCTGGCGCTGGCGGCCACGTCGATGTGTCCGCGCAGCTTGCCGTTGACCTGCACCACCAGTTGCAGGGTGTCCTGCACCAGTGCGCTCTCGTCGACGCTCGGCCAGCGCGCATCGATCACCGCTTCGGCATGGCCGAGCTGGCCCCAGAGCACGTGGCAGATGTGCGGAGTGATGGGCGCCAGCAGCAGGACCACGGTTTCCAGGCCTTCCTGGATCAGGGCGCGGTCCTGGGCGTCCTGGTTCGGCGCCTTCTCCAGCACGTTCATCAGGGTCATCACCGCGGCGATGGCGGTGTTGAACTTGTGGTGCTGGCCGACATCCTGGCTGGCCTGCCTGATCGCCAGGTGGATGGCGCGGCGGACCTGCTTCTGCGCGTCGCTCAGGGCGGCGACGTCCAGCGCGCCGGGGAGGCCGGCGCTGACGTGGGCGTGAGCCAGGCGCCAGACGCGGCGGAGGAAGCGGTTGGCGCCCTCGACGCCGGCGTCCGACCACTCCAGGCTCATGTCCGGCGGCGAGGCGAACATCATGAACAGGCGGCAGGTATCGGCACCGTACTGGTCGATCATCGATTGCGGGTCGACGCCGTTGTTCTTCGACTTCGACATCTTCTCGGTGCCGCCGATCTCGACCGGCTGGCCGTCGCTCTTCAGGCGCGCGCCGACGACCTTGGCCTTGGCGTCACGCTCGACCTCGACGTCGGCCGGGTTGAACCAGTCCTTGCCGCCGTTGGCGGTGGTCCGGTAGTAGGTATCGGCGACCACCATGCCCTGGGTCAGCAGGTTCTTGAACGGTTCGTCGCTGCCGACCAGGCCTTCGTCGCGCATCAGCTTGTGGAAGAAGCGCGCATAGAGCAGGTGCAGGATGGCGTGCTCGATGCCGCCGATGTACTGGTCGACCGGCAGCCAGTAGTCGGCCGCCTTCCTGTCCAGCATGCCGCCTTCGAACTGCGGGCAGGCGTAGCGGGCGAAATACCAGGACGACTCGACGAAGGTGTCCATGGTGTCGGTTTCGCGCTTGGCCGGCTGGCCGCATTTCGGGCAGTTGCATTCGTAGAATTCCGGCATCTTCGCCAGCGGCGAACCGGAGCCGTCCGGTACCACGTCTTCCGGCAGCACCACCGGCAACTGGTCGGCCGGCACCGGGACGTCGCCGCAAGCCTCGCAGTGGATGATCGGGATCGGGCAGCCCCAGTAGCGCTGGCGGCTGATGCCCCAGTCGCGCAGGCGGAACTGGGTGCGCGCCTGGCCCAGGCCCTTGGCCTCGAGGTCGGCGCCGATGGCGTCGAAGGCGGCCTGGTAGCCGAGGTTGTCGTACTTGCCGGAGTTGACGGTGAGCACGGACTCGTCCTTGGCGCCGTACCACTCCTTCCAGACGCTGGACTCGAAGTCGTTGTCGCCCTCGACCTTGGCGATCACCTGGCGGATCGGCAGGCCGTACTTGTTGGCGAACTCGAAGTCGCGCTCGTCATGGCCGGGCACCGCCATCACCGCGCCTTCGCCGTAGTTCATCAGCACGTAGTTGGCGACCCATACCGGCAGCTTGTCGCCGGTCAGCGGGTGTTCGACGAACAGGGAAGTGGCCATGCCTTTCTTCTCCTGGGTGGCGATGTCGGCCTCGGCGACGCCGCCGCGCTTGCATTCGTCGATGAACGCCTGCAACTGCGGGTCGTTCTGCGCTGCCTGGGTGGCCAGCGGGTGTTCGGCGGCGACGGCGACGTAGGTGGCGCCCATCAGGGTGTCCGGACGGGTGGTGAACACCTTCAGTTGGCCGGCGTGGCCGATGGAGGCCTGGTCGTAGGGGAAGCCGATCTCCATCCCGCGCGACTTGCCGATCCAGTTGCGCTGCATGGTCTTCACCTGCTCCGGCCAGCCGGGCAGGTTGTCGAGGCTCTCCAGCAGTTCCTCGGCGTAGGCGGTGATCTTGAAGTAGTACATCGGGATCTCGCGCTTCTCGATCAGCGCGCCGGAGCGCCAGCCGCGCCCGTCGATCACCTGCTCGTTGGCGAGTACGGTCTGGTCGACCGGATCCCAATTGACCGTGCCGTTCTTGCGGTAGATCACCCCTTTTTCGAACAGGCGGGTGAACAGCCACTGCTCCCAGCGGTAGTAGTCCGGCTTGCAGGTGGTGACCTCGCGGCTCCAGTCGATCGCCAGGCCGAGGCTGTCCAGCTGCGACTTCATGTAGGCGATGTTGTCGTAGGTCCAGGCCGCCGGGGCGACGTTGTTCTTCATCGCGGCGTTTTCCGCCGGCATGCCGAACGCGTCCCAGCCCATCGGCTGCAGCACGTTGCGGCCCTGCATGCGGTGGTAGCGGCTGATCACGTCGCCGATGGTGTAGTTGCGCACGTGGCCCATGTGCAGCTTGCCGCTCGGATACGGGAACATCGACAGGCAGTAGAACTTCTCCTTGTCGGGTAGCTCCCTGACGAGGAAGGACTGGTGTTCTTTCCAGTAGTTCTGGGCCTGGGTTTCGATCTCGAGTGGCTGATATTGCTCGTGCATGGCGCTACTTAGACGTGACTGTTCGAAAGCCTCGTAGCATACATGACCCCCACTCCTGTCGATAGCCCGCGCCGTTTGTCGCCGGGGGCGGTTCAGCCGAACGGGAACGCTAAGCTTGCCCTATGGGCCGTCGATGGCTGGCTGCCCAGTGGTACCTTCAGAGGTGTTCGATGGCTGAGCTGCAACGCGCGAGTGTGACGGGAGGTGGGCTGTACGAGAGGCTGCTGCAGCGTCTCGCCCTGGCTCTGGATGAAGCGGATACGGCCGAGCGCCTGCGTGACGAGCATCCCACGGAGCTTGAGTTGCGTGGTTTGAGCGAAGCGGAGATGGGGCTGATACGCGCCTATCTCGACCAGGACCTGCACTGGTTGCGCGGCTGGCATGCGGCCGCCGAGGAGCTGGCGCTGCTCGAGCGCCAGCCCGGCAGGACACCCCGGCCGCCCCGGCCGCAACCGCCGGCGCCCCGTCGCCACGTCTCGTTGAAACAGCGGCAACTGCTCTGTGCGCTCTGCGGTGCGCCGGTGCAGTGGAGCAAGGGGCATGGCGTGTTGCCGTGCGGCCATTGCGGCTCGCAACTGTTCCGTTCGGGCAACGGCCGCTAGGGTCTCTTTCCGGGAAGTTTCGCCAGGCGTCGCGCAATCCTTTAGATTGCCTCTTCCGACAGGGAGGGGGCGATGCCGATCCGTTATTTCTTCAAGCAACTTCTGCTGCCGCCGGGCGGCCTGTTGTTGCTGCTGTTTTTCGCTTTCTGGTGGCGCACCAGCCGACCGAGGCTGGCGCGGCTGTGCGGTGTCTGCGGGTTCTTCGGTCTGTGGCTGATGAGCATGCCGCTCAGCGTGGAGTGGATGGCGCGCTGGCTCGAAAGCGAACCGGCCCTGCTGGCGGAGGATCTGCCGGGCCTGGCGCAGCGCGCCGACGCCATCGTCATCCTCGGTGCCGGCCGGCAGACCAACGACCCGGCCTGGGGCGACGATGCGCCGAGCCTGCTGGCGGCCGAGCGGCTGCGCTATGCCGCGCGGCTGGCCAAGACCTCGGCGCTGCCGGTACTGATCAGCGGCGGGTTGCATTACGGACGCCCGCCCAGCGAGGCGGCGCTGATGGCCAATGCCCTGTTGCAGGACTTCGGCGTGCCGACGCGCTGGCAGGAAGGTCTCAGCCGTACCACCTGGGAAAACGCCACCCTGAGCGCCCCGCAGTTGCGCGAGGCCGGCGTGCGCCGGGTGGTGCTGGTGACCCAGGCCTGGCACATGCAGCGGGCACGCTGGAGCTTCGAGCGCCAGGGGTTCGAGGTGATCCCGGCGCCGGTCGGCTTCCTCGGCGGGGCCAACCTGCGGCCCTTCGGCGGCTGGCTGCCGGAAGCGCAGGCCTTCTGGCAGAGCGGCATGCTGCTGAACGAGGCGATCGGCCTGGTCGGCTATCGCCTGTTCTACCGCTGAGACGCAACCGGCGCCGCAGGGGCGCCGGTCTTTCCAGGAGGGGCTGGTTTCAGCCGAACAGGCGTCGCTCCTGCGGACGCAACTGGCGGCCGAGCAGAGCCCATAGCAGCAGCACGCCGGCCAACCCGGCCAGCGGCCAGACGCGGTATTGCAGATAGGGCGTCAGGCCCTGCATGGGTATCACCTCGCCGCGCAGGATGCCCTGCTGGAACTGCGGGATCTGCCGGACGATCCGGCCATAGGGATCGATCAGGCCGGTGACGCCGTTGTTGGTCGCGCGGATCATCCAGCGACCGCTTTCCAGGGCGCGCATCTGCGCCATCTGCAGGTGCTGCAACGGGCCTATGGAAGTGCCGAACCAGGTGTCGTTGCTCACTGTCAGCAACACCTGGCTCTGCGCCGCGAGCGCGGCAGCGAACTCCGGGTAGACCACTTCGTAGCAGATGTACGGGGCGATCTCGTAGCCCTTGGCCTTGAGCAGCGGCTGGTCGGCCGGGCCGCGAGCGAAGTCGGACATCGGCAGGTCGAAGAAGGCGATCAGGCCGCGCAGCAGGTCCTGCAGCGGCACGTACTCGCCGAACGGCACCAGCTTCTGCTTGAGGTAGGTGCCCGCGCCTTCGCCGACCACGGTGATGCCGTTGAAGTAGCGACTCTTGCCGTCGGCGAGACGTTCGCGCACCGGGACCCCGGTGATCAGCGCGGCGTTCTTCTCGTCGGCGACCTGGCCCATGGCGCCGAGGTAGCCGCTGGCCATGTCCTGGAGAATCGGCACCGCGGTTTCCGGCCAGACGATCAGGTCGACGTCCTGCTGCGGCAGGCTCAGGTCGCGGTAGAGGTCGAGTTGCGCGCGGACCTGATTCGGGTCCCATTTCAGCTCCTGGGCGATGTTGCCCTGGATCGCCACTACCCTCAGCGGTTCGCCGGCCGAATGGGTCCAGGCGTGGCCCTTGAGATAGAGGCCGGCCGCCCACGGGCCGAGCAGCAGGACCAGCCCCAGAAGCAGGCTGGCACCGTGCGGGAAGAGGCGCGGCAGGTTCACCAGCAGGGCCGCGCTGAGGGCGATGACGAAGGAGGACAGCCATACGCCGCCCACCGGTACCAGCCCGGCCAGCGGTCCCTGCAACTGGCTATAGCCGGCGTAGAGCCAGGGGAAACCGGTAAGGAACCAACTGCGGAACAGCTCCAGTGCCAGCCACAGGGCGGCGAACGCCAGGGCGTCGCCCAGCGGCGCGTTGTCGCGGCGCAGGCAGCGCGCCCACAGCCAGGCCGGCAGGGCGAAGAAGAAGGCGACGCCGGCGGTGAAGCCGAGCATGAGGAGGCTTGCCAGCGGCACCGAGGCGGCGCCGTAGTCATGGATACTGACGTAGATCCAGCTGGTGCCGGCGCCGAACGCGCCGAAACCGTACCACCAGCCGCGCCACAGGGCGGACTTGCCGGGAAGGCCGCGCAAGCCGAGATAGAGCAGGGCGATCGAGAGGATCGCCAGCGGCCAATAGTCGAAGGGCGCCAGGGCCAGGGGTGTGAGCGCGCCTGCGGCGAGTGCCAGCAGGTGTCCGGGCCAGCCGGGACGAGAAATCCAACGCATCGAATGTCCTTAGAGCCTGTTCAATGTCCGACTGCGCAGACCGGGGCCGCCTTCGGCTGCCGGACGGCAACGTCCGCGGCGACAGGGGAGTCTGGCGCAAGGCGCAAGAGTAAAGGAGGGGCTGGCGAGACGCCAGAAGGACGGCGCGGGAAGATGCCCCCTCCGCCGCGGCGGAGGGGGCGCGCTCAGTTCTGCAGGGGAGACAGGCGCAGCAGATGGACGCGGCGGCTGTCGGCGTTGAGTACGCGGAAACGGAACTCGCCCAGCTCGACCACTTCGTTGCGCTTGGGCAGGTGGCCGAAGGCGCTCATCACCAGGCCGCCCACGGTATCGAATTCCTCGTCAGAGAATTCCGAGCCGAAGAAGTCGTTGAAGGCGTCCACGGGGGTCAGCGCCTTGACGATGAAATCGCCGCTGGGCAGCGGCTTGATGTAGCTGTCCTCCTCGACGTCGTGCTCGTCCTCGATATCACCGACGATCTGTTCCAGCACGTCCTCGATGGTCACCAGGCCGGCCACGCCGCCGTATTCGTCGATGACGATAGCCATGTGGTTGCGGTTGGCGCGGAATTCGCGGAGCAGCACGTTGAGGCGCTTGGATTCGGGGACGAAGGTGGCCGGACGCAGCAGTTCCTTGATGTCGAAGGGACGCTCGTCGTTGTGCAGGATCAGTGGCAGGAGGTCCTTGGCCAGCAGTACGCCCATGACGTCGTCGAGGCTTTCGCCGACCACCGGGTAGCGCGAGTGGGCGGCTTCGATGATGGCCGGAAGAAATTCCTTCGGCGTCTGGGTCGAGCGGATGCTCATCATCTGCGAACGCGGCACCATGATGTCGCGCACCTGCAGGTCGGCGACCTGGATCGCCCCCTCGACGATGGACAGCGCCTCGCTGTCCAGCAGCTTGTTGTCGTGGGCATCGCGCAGCAGCTCGAGGAGCTCCTGGCGGTTTCTCGGCTCGTGGGCAAAAGCCTGGGTGATCTTGTCCAGCCAGGACTTGTGCCCGTTGCTCGATCGGTCTTCGCTCATTTTTCCTTGCTCGGTGGCTCTTCGTCGTCGCAGGCGTACGGATCGGGATGACCCAGTTCCGCCAGCAATTCACGTTCCAGTGTTTCCATTTCTTCCGCTTCGGCGTCGTCGATGTGGTCGTAGCCGAGCAGGTGCAGGCAGCCGTGGATCACCAGGTGGGCCCAGTGGGCCTGCAACGGCTTGCGCTGTTCCAGGGCTTCGCGGGCGACCACCGGGGCGCAGATCACCAGGTCGCCGAGCAGCGGGATATCGAGAAGCTCGTCCGGGACATCGGCGGGGAAGGACAGCACGTTGGTCGCGTAGTCCTTGTGCCGGTAGGTGCTGTTCAGTTCCAGGCCTTCGGCCTCGTCCACCAGGCGGATGGTCAGCTCCGACTCCGGACGCTGGCGCAGGGCCAGTTCGCACCAGGCGCGGAACTGTGCTTCGGAGGGCAGGTCCGGGGCGGCGCTGGCGACCTGCAGGTCGAGCTCAAGCGGCATCGTGACCGCCCTTGCCCGTTCCCTCGACCGGCCGCACCTGGCCTTGCTGGCGGTTCTCATGGCGCTCGTAGGCTTCGACGATACGCTGCACCAGCGGGTGGCGGACCACATCCTTGGGCTTGAAATGGGTGAAGCTGATGCCGGGGACGTCCTGCAGGACCTCGATCACGTGCTTGAGGCCGGAGCGGGTGCCGCGGGGCAGGTCGACCTGGGTGACGTCGCCGGTGATCACCGCGGTGGAGCCGAAGCCGATCCGGGTGAGGAACATCTTCATCTGCTCGACGGTGGTGTTCTGGCTCTCGTCGAGGATGATGAAGCTGTTGTTCAGCGTGCGCCCGCGCATGTAGGCCAGCGGCGCGACCTCGATGACGTTGCGCTCGATCAGTTTGGCCACGTGTTCGAAGCCGAGCATCTCGTAGAGCGCGTCGTAGAGCGGGCGCAGGTAGGGGTCGATCTTCTGCGACAGGTCGCCGGGAAGGAAACCGAGCTTCTCGCCGGCCTCGACCGCCGGGCGCACCAGCAGGATGCGGCGGATCTGCTCGCGCTCCAGGGCGTCGACGGCGCAGGCCACGGCGAGGTAGGTCTTGCCGGTGCCGGCCGGACCGATGCCGAAGTTGATGTCGTGGTCGAGGATCGCCTTGACGTAGCGCTGCTGGTTGGCGCCGCGCGGGCGGATGTGCGCCTTGCGCGACTTCAGGGTGACCTGCGGCGCGCTCTGCAATTCCTCGAGGTCTTCCAGGCCGGACTCCTGCAGGTACAGGTGCACGGTGTCGGGGGTGAGATCGGTGCCGTTCTGCGCCTCGCGGTAGAGACGCTGCAGCAGGCGTTCGGCGACCTTGGTCCGGCGCGGTTCGCCGGCCAGTTCGAACTGGTTGCCGCGGTTGCGGATCTCGATGTCGAGGCGTTTCTCGATCTGGTGGAGATGCTCGTCGAACTGCCCGCAAAGTGTCGCGAAGCTGCGGGCGTCGAACGGCTCGAGGATAAAGCGATGAAGTTCCTGGGGGGCGTTCAAGGTGTTCTGTCGTACTCGCCAGTGGCTGATTGATAGGGAAGAGAATAACCGCTGGAAATCGTCGCGCAAAGTTGCCGTATCGCGGCGGCGTTTTCCCGGTTCCCGCTGAAACGTTGGTGCACCGTGGCGGCGGGAAGGTTCAGCGAGCCCGCCGTACGGTCGTCGGCCTCAATGCAGGGTGCTGTCGATCAGGGTGCCGCGCAGCGAGTGCGGCAGCGCGTCGTCGATGTGCACCTGGGCGAACTGGCCGATCAGGCGTGGATTGTCGCAGCGGAAGTTGACGATCCGGTTGTTCTCGGTGCGCCCCTGGAGCATGCCCGGGTCCTTCTTCGAGAAGTCGGTGACCAGGATCCGCTGGGTGCTGCCGACCATGCGCCGGCTGATCTCGTAGCCTTGCTGGTGGATGCGGCTCTGGAGGATCTGCAGGCGCTGTTTCTTCACTTCTTCCGGCAGGTCGTCGGCGAGGTCGGCGGCGGGCGTGCCGGGCCGCGCGCTGTAGATGAAGGAGAAGGAGAAGTCGAAGCCGACGTCCTCCACCAGTTTCATGGTCTGCTCGAAGTCCTTCTCGGTTTCGCCGGGGAAGCCGACGATGAAGTCGGAGCTGATGCAGATGTCCGGTACTGCGGCCTTCAGCTTGCGGATACGCGACTTGTATTCCAGCACGGTATGGTTGCGCTTCATCGCCGCCAGCACGCGGTCGGAGCCCGACTGCACCGGCAGGTGGATGAATTTCACCAGCTCCGGCACCTCGGCGTGGGCCTGGATCAGCGCGTCGGAGAATTCCAGCGGGTGCGAGGTGGTATAGCGGATGCGCTCGATACCGTCGACGGCGGCGACCACCCGCAGCAGTTCGGCGAAGTCGGCCAGGCGGCCATCGTGGGTCAGGCCGCGGAAGCCGTTGACGTTCTGTCCCAGTAGGGTGACTTCGCGGACGCCGTTCTCGGCCAGGTGGATCACTTCGGCGATCACGTCGTCGAATGGTCGGCTGACTTCCTCGCCGCGGGTGTAGGGCACCACGCAGAAGCTGCAGTACTTGCTGCAGCCTTCCATCACCGAGACGAAGGCGGTGGGGCCATCGACCCGCGGTTCCGGCAGGCGGTCGAATTTCTCGATTTCCGGGAAGGACACGTCGACCTGCGGCTTGCGCGTGCTGCGCGCGGCGTCGATCATTTCCGGCAGGCGGTGCAGGGTCTGCGGGCCGAAGACCACGTCGACATAGGGCGCGCGCTCACGGATCGCGGCGCCTTCCTGGCTGGCCACGCAGCCGCCGACGCCGATCACCAGGTCGGGATTCTGCTGCTTCAGCTCGCGCCACATGCCGAGCTTGGAAAACACCTTTTCCTGGGCCTTCTCGCGGATCGAGCAGGTATTGAGCAGGATGACGTCGGCCTCGGCGGCGTTTTCGGTCACCTCGAGGGCTTGGTGTTCACCGAGCAGGTCCGCCATTCGCGACGAGTCGTACTCGTTCATCTGGCAGCCGTGGGTTTCGATGAAAAGCTTCTTGGCCATGCGCTTCGTCGGACAGTTCGAAAAGGACCGCGCATTATAGAGGGCGGGGCCCCCGGTTCCTAGCGTTGCTGGCCGAAAGGCTGTGCTATGATTCGCGCCCTTCATTTTCCGGCATTGCTTTCCCCGCCATGAACAAGCGCGAAAACCCCATCTACAAGGTGATTTTCCTCAACCAGGGCCAGGTCTTCGAGATGTATGCCAAGCAGATCTACCAGAGCGATCTGTGGGGCTTCCTGGAAATCGAGGAGTTCGTCTTCGGCGAGCGCACCCAGGTGGTGGTGGACCCCAGCGAGGAGAAGCTCAAGGCGCAGTTCGAAGGCGTTCTGCGCAGCTTCGTGCCGATGCACGCGATCGTCCGCATCGACGAGGTCGAGCGCCTGGGTACGCCGAAGATCAGCGAGGCCAAGGGCGCGGGCAACGTCATGCCGTTCCCCATGCCGATGCCCGGCAAGAGCGACTGATTCGCGAAAGGGACGTCAGGGCAGCGGCGCGAAGGGCGTGACGCCGCCGGCAGTCTGCAGTTCGATCAGGTAGTTGCGGAAGATCTGCCCCAGCACCCGGGTGGCGATGTCCAGTTCGTCGCGGTTCATCTGCTCGGCTACCAGGTCGGCGCTGTCCAGGGCGTCCTCGGCGCCGTTCACCGCTGCCATCTTCAGCACGATGTAGGCCTGTACGTTGTTCGCCGGAACCCCTTCGCCACGGAAGAACATGGTGCCGAGGTGGTACTGGGCCTGGGCATGGCCCTGTAGCGAGGCTTTCTCGAACCAGTTGAGGGCGGCCTGGAGGTCGCGCGGGATGCGCTCGCCGTCGTAGAAGAATTCGCCCAGTTCGTATTGCGCCTCGGCGTCGCCGCCATTGGCGACCTGCTGGCAGGCGGCGAGCGCCTGCTGCAATTCTTCGGGAACGGTGTTCAGCGCGCAGCGGCCGGTCGCTGGGATCAGCAACGAGTTGCCTCCCGCCTGCGCGAGCAGCGGCTGGAGGATCAACAGGCAACCCAGGGCGAGGGTGCGGCCGGTACGGAACATGAGGGGAAGACACCTCCTGGATCGGGGCGGGCAAGGGCTGCCCGGCCAACGAAATGCGCTGACCCTCACATTATGAAATAAGCCGACGCCTCCTTACAAAGTCTTTACTGTCTTTTCGGGAACTTTGTCGGCGCGTTTATGCATTTCGGCTAGGAAGGCGTTCCGGCGGGGAGGAGGGCGGCGCCCGGGAAGGGCGCCGCGAAGAGGATCATTTCAGCGCGGCGAAGGCTTTTTCGGCGGCGTTCAGCGTGATTTCCAGCTCCTTGTCGCCATGGGCGATGGAGGTGAAGCCGGCCTCGAAGGCGCTAGGCGCAAGGTACACGCCACCGTCGAGCATCAGGTGGAAGAAGCGCTTGAAGCGTTCGACGTCGCTGGCCATCACGTCCTCGAAGGTGACGATGGCGTCGGCGCCGCTGAAGTACAGGCCGAACATGCCGCCCGCCTGGGTGGTGACGAAGGGGATGCCGGCGGCATCCGCGCGCTGTTGCAGGCCGTCGAGCATGCGCGTGGTGTAGGCGGTCAGTTCGTCGTGGAAACCGGGGCGGCTGATCAGGCGCAGGGTGGTCAGGCCGGCGGCCATCGCCAGCGGGTTGCCCGAGAGCGTGCCGGCCTGGTAGACCGGGCCCAGCGGGGAAATCTGCTGCATGATCTCGCGCTTGCCGCCGAAGGCGCCCACC
This sequence comes from Pseudomonas sp. TZ252, assembly GCF_056110345.1. Classification (NCBI taxonomy): domain Bacteria; kingdom Pseudomonadati; phylum Pseudomonadota; class Gammaproteobacteria; order Pseudomonadales; family Pseudomonadaceae; genus Pseudomonas; species Pseudomonas sp. TZ252. Next base: position 3,531,006 of record NZ_CM148566.1, read on the forward strand.
GGCATGCCGCCGCCGATGATCTTGCCGAAGGTCGACAGGTCCGGGGTGACCCCGTAGTAGGCCTGGGCGCCGCCGAGGGCGACACGGAAGCCGGTCATCACTTCGTCGAAGATCAGCACCACGCCGTGTTCGTCGCAGGCTTCGCGCAGGCCTTCGAGGAAGCCCGGCGCCGGCGGCACACAGTTCATGTTGCCGGCAACCGGCTCGACGATGATGCAGGCGACCTCCTTGCCGACTTCGCCCAGGGTCTTGCGCACCGCCTCGATGTCGTTGAACGGCAGGGTCAGGGTGTGCTTGGCGAAGGCCGCCGGAACGCCCGGGGAGTTCGGCACGCCGAAGGTCAGGGCGCCGGAGCCGGCCTTCACCAGCAGGCTGTCGGAGTGGCCGTGGTAGCAGCCTTCGAACTTGATGATGCTGTCGCGCCCGGTGTAGCCGCGGGCCAGGCGGATGGCGCTCATGGTCGCCTCGGTGCCGGAGCTGACCATGCGCACCATCTCCATCGACGGCACCATGGAGCAGACCAGGTCGGCCATTTCCACTTCCAGCGCGGTCGGCGCGCCATAGGACAGGCCGTGGTCGAGTTGCCGGCGCACCGCGTCGAGCACGTCCGGATGGCTGTGGCCGAGGATCATCGGGCCCCAGGAGCCGACATAGTCCACGTAGCGCTTGTCGTCCTCGTCCAGTACATAGGCGCCTTCGGCGTGCTTGAAGAACAGCGGGGTGCCGCCGACGCTCTTGAAGGCGCGCACCGGGGAGTTGACCCCGCCGGGAATGTGTTTCTGGGCGTTGTTGAACAGCGTTTCGGAACGGGACATGGCTAGCTCTCTATCTCTCGGGCGAGGCGCGGAGGCGTCAGGCAGGTTCGAACAGGGCGCTGAAGGCGCGGGCGCGGCGTTCCACCTCGGCGGCGGACGCGGCGGCGAACAGCGCATGGATCACGGCGACCAGATCGACGCCGCGGGCGATCAGGCCGGGCGCGGTGTCGAGGCTGATGCCGCCGATGGCGGTGATCGGCAGGTGCAGGCGCGGCCGGGCCTGGTCGAGCAGTTCGACGCTGGCGGCGGGGGCGCCGGGTTTGGTGCTGGAATTGAAGAAGCGGCCGAAGGCGACGTAGCTGGCGCCCTCGGCCACCGCCTGCTCGGCCAGTTCCAGTTGGGCGTGGCAGGTGGCGCCGATGATCGCCTGGCGGCCGAGCAGGGCGCGCGCCGCCGACAGCGAACCGTCGGTCTGGCCGAGGTGCAGGCCGACGCCCAGGCGCGCGGCGAGTTCGGCGTCGTCGTTGACGATCAACTGCGCGCCGTGGCGTTCGCAGAGTTCGCGCAGGCTTTCCGCCTCGCGCAGGCGCCGCGCCTGGTCGCTGGATTTGTCGCGGTATTGCAGCAGGCGCGCGCCGCCGCGGAGCGCGGCTTCGACGTAGGGCAGCAGGCGGCCGTCGTCCAGTAGCTGGCTATCGGTGATGGCGTACAGGCCGCGCAGTTTCATCGGCTGGCTCTCAGTGACAGAAGTCGGTGGGCAGGCGGCGCGGCACGTATTGGCCGTGGCCCGGACTCTCGGCGTCGCGCAGGGTCCGCCAGGTGTAGTCGAGGGCGCTCTGCACGGCGCCGTGCAGCGCTTCGCCGAGGGCGATGCGACCGGCCAGGGCGCTGGCCAGGGTGCAGCCGGAGCCATGGTAGCTGCCGGGCAGGCGCTGGCAGGTGAAGGTGCGGCGGCTGCCGTCGCGGCTGTACAGGCGATTGTGCACTTCGCTTTCGTTGCCGTGTCCGCCGGTGATCAACAGGTGCTCGCAGTGTTCCAGCAGGCGCTCGGCGCACTGGTCGGCGCTGCCCTCGGGCAGGTCGGCGAGCAGGCGCGCTTCCGGCAGGTTCGGCGTGGCGATGGTGGCGCGCGGCAGCAGCCGCTCGCGCATGGCGAAGCCGACGTCGCCCTTGCCCAGCGCACCGCCGCCGCCGGCGCGCAGCACCGGATCGCAGACCACCGGCAAGTGCGGGTGGGCGGCGAGGATCTCGGCCACCGTGTCGACCATCTCCAGCGAACCGAGCATACCCAGCTTGACCGCCGCGACGGGCAGGTCGGCGAGTACGGCGTTGGCCTGGGCCAGCACCCACTCGCGGTCGAGGACGCGGAAGTCGCTGACGTTGACGGTGTCCTGCACGGTCAGCGCGGTGACCGCCGGGGCGGCGTGGCAGCCCTGGGCGAGCAGGGCTTCGATGTCGGCTTGCAGTCCGGCGCCACCACTGGGGTCGTGACCGGACAGGCAGAGCACTACGGGGCGGGAAGTCGGTGTTTTCATGGCGCGTGAGCTTACCACTAAAAGCGCTTCGTGGCGGCTGCGCGGACGACCTTTCGGGCGCCGCGCCCGGGCCCTGCGTGACACGTCCCGGGCCTGACGTGGCGTGGCGTGTGCTAAAGTTCGGCGAATATTCATACAACGCTCGCCAAGGGCGGACCATGACGAGGGAGGTGGGGCTCCCGGTCCGTTCGAGGAGCACTGCGGGGCATCATGCGGCACTGGCTGATTCTCTTTCTTATTGCGTTGCCGTGCCTGGCGGGTGCGGTGAGCTTCAACGAGCAGGTCGAGCGCCTGCCGCTGGGGCAGTCCATCGACGTGTTCGAGGACGTGCGCGGTAGCGCCGATATCAACGACATCACCTCGCGGGCCATCGACAGCAGCTTCCGCCGCCATGACAAGGACGTGCTCAATGCCGGCTATTCGCGCTCGGTGTTCTGGTTGCGCCTGGACCTGGACTACCGGCCGGTCGCCTCCAGCGATCCGCGCACCTGGCTGCTGGAGCTGGCCTATCCGCCGCTGGACAAGCTCGACCTCTACCTGCCCGATGGCCAGGGCGGCTACCGCCTCGCCCAGCGCACCGGCGACACATTGCCGTTCGCCAGTCGGCCGATCCGGCAGAACAACTACCTGTTCGAACTCGGCCTCGAGCCGAACAAGCCGCAGCGTGTCTACCTGCGGCTGGAAAGCCAGGGGTCGATCCAGGCGCCGCTGACCCTGTGGTCGCCCAAGGCCTACCTGGAGGAGCAGCCCGAACGCATCTATGTGCTCGGCATCATCTATGGCGTGCTGCTGGTGATGCTGATCTACAACCTGTTCATCTTCCTCAGCGTCCGCGATACCAGCTATCTCTACTACATCCTCTATATCGCTTCGTTCGGGCTCTACCAGGTCTCGGTGAACGGCGCCGGCATCGAGTACTTCTGGCCCGACAGCCCCTGGTGGGCGAACGCCGCCACGCCATTCCTGATCGGTTCGGCGGCGCTGTTCGGCTGCCAGTTCGCGCGCAGCTTCCTGCATACCCGCGACCACAGCGTGTGGGTCGACCGCGGCCTGCTGGCGCTGATGGCGGTCGGCGCGCTGGTCATGCTGATGGCGCTGACCATGAGCTACGCCGTGGCCCTGCGCCTGGCCACCTACCTGGCGCTGGCCTTCACCGGCCTGATCTTCGCCGCCGGCATCCTCGCCTGGCTGCGCGGCATGCGCGTGGCGCGCTATTTCATCATCGCCTGGACCGCCTTCCTTCTCGGCGGCATCGTCAACACCCTGATGGTCCTCGGCTACCTGCCGAACATGTTCCTCACCATGTATGCCAGCCAGATCGGTTCGGCGCTGGAGGTGGGCTTGCTGTCGCTGGCACTGGCCGACCGGATCAACGCAATGAAGGAGGAGCGCGCGCGAATCCTCCAGGAGTCCAGCCGCAAGCTGGAAGCGCTGAACCAGGAACTGGCCAACAGCAACCGCCTGAAGGACGAGTTCCTCGCCACCGTCACCCACGAACTGCGCACCCCGATGAGCGGGGTGATCGGTTCGCTGGAGCTGATGCAGACGGTGCCGATGGACGTCGAACTCGCCGAGTACCAGCGCACCGCCGCCGGTTCGGCGCGGGACATGATGCGGATGGTCAACGACATCCTCGCCCTCATCGAACTGCAGGCCGGCAAGCTCTACCCGCGCCGCGAGCCGTTCAGCCTGCGCGGCCTGTTCGACAGCCTGCGCGCGCAGTACGCGCCGCGCGCCGAGGAGAAGGGCCTGCGCTTCGCCCTGCAACTGGACGACAGCCTGCCGGACACCCTCGAAGGTGATGCCGGCAAGCTGGCCCAGGCGCTGGGCTACCTGGTCGACAACGCGATCAAGTTCACCGCCAGGGGCAGCGTGACCCTGCGCGTCGCCGCCGGGCGTACCCATGACGGGGTGGCGCTGCGGGTGGAAGTGATCGACACCGGCATCGGTTTCGACATGGCCGCCGGCAGCGACCTCTACCAGCGTTTCGTCCAGGCCGACAGCTCGTTGACCCGTGGCTACGGAGGCCTCGGCATCGGCCTGGCGCTGTGCCGCAAGCTGGTGGAACTGCTTGGCGGCGAGCTGACCCACGAGTCCCGGCCGGGGCAGGGCAGCCGCTTCCTCCTGCGCCTGCAACTGACCCAGCCGGCCCAGGGCCTGGCGCCGCCGCCGCGGCGCGCCGGCGGGCAGGCGGTGCGGCGTCCCGAGGAGTGCACGGTGCTGGTGGTGGAGGACAACGCCATCAACCAGTTGGTGACTCGCGGCATGCTGCTCAAGCTCGGCTACCGGGTGCGCACCGCCGACAACGGCAGCGAGGCCCTGGAGTTGCTGGCGCGCGAGCGGCCGGACGGCGTACTGCTCGACTGCCAGATGCCGGTGATGGACGGCTTCGCCACCTGTCGGGCGATCCGCGCGCTGCCCGGCTGCGCGGAACTGCCGGTGCTGGCGTTGACCGCCCACAGCCACAGCGGCGATCGCGAGCGCTGCCTGGCGGCGGGCATGAGCGACTACATGGCCAAGCCGGTCAAGTTCGAAGAGTTGCAGACCCTGCTGCACGATTGGCTGCTGTGCCAGCCGATCGTCACCAAGTCCGCCTGAAGCCGTTCCGCGGCTGGCTGAAATGCCGGCCTGCGCGACCTGTATGTCTCTTTAGGCAAAGCCTGAAGCGTGATTCACTGGGAAAAAGTGAATCCGGATTCAGTCATGGTCTATCGTGTCACCGAACGCCGCCTGCAACGCGATTCCGCGCTGCGCGAGCGCATCCTCCAGCTAGGCCTGCGGCGTGTCGCGGAGGGCGGTTTCGCCGCGCTGACCATGCAGGCCCTGGCCGACGACGCGGGGATTGCCACCGGCAGCCTGTACCGCCACTTCCGGGGCAAGGGCGAGCTGGCGGCGGAAATCTTCCGCCGCGCCAGCCAGCGTGAGGTCGATGCCCTGGCCGTGGTCCTGCGCGGTCCCGGCGCGCCCGCCTGGCGCCTGGCCGAGGGCTTGCGGCGCTTTGCCGCGCGCGCCTGGAGCAGCCAGCGGCTGGCCTTCGCCCTGATCGCCGAGCCGGTGGATCCTGAAGTCGACGAGCAGCGCCTGCGCTATCGCGAGGCCTACGCCGCACTGTTCGTCGAACTGCTCGAGGAGGGCCGGCGCAGTGGCGCATTCCAGCTTTCCCTGGTGCCGCTTGCCGCGGCCTGCCTGGTCGGGGCCATCGCCGAGGCGCTGGTCGGCCCCTTGTCTCCCCCGGCGCGCGCCGCTCGCGACAGCGGCCAGCCGGAACCGAGTCTGGAGCCGGTGAGTACGGCTCTGGTGAACTTCTGCCTGCGCGCGGTGGGCGCGCCTGTCTGCGAGGAACCCTCATGAACCTGCACCAGTACGCCGAAACCCACGAAGTGACCAACCAGGTACCGTCGCTGGATGGTGCCAACCTCTACCGCCTCGACCTGCCTCTCCAGGAGTGGGTGCGTCGCTACCAGGGCGGCTGGGCCGAGGAGCGCCTGCAGCGCTACGGCGAGCTGGCCGGCGGCCCGCTGATGGCGGCCGGCTTCCTGGCCAACCAGCACAAGCCGGAGTTCCATAGCCACGACCGCTACGGCAACCGCGTCGACCTGGTGGAGTTCCATCCCGCCTACCACGAGCTGATGCGCGCCGCCATCGAGCACGAACTGCCCTCGCTGCCCTGGACCGACCCGCGCCCCGGCGCCCAGGTGGCGCGGGCCGGGCTGTCCTACCTGCACAGCCAGGCGGAGGCCGGCACCGGTTGCCCGTTGACCATGACCTACGCCAGCGTGCCGGCGATTCGCCTGCAGGCGGACCTGGCCGAGAAATGGCTGCCGAAGATCCTCTCCCGCGAGTACGACCCGCGCAACGTGCCGATGGAGCAGAAGGCGGGCGTCACCATCGGCATGGCGATGACCGAGAAGCAGGGCGGCACCGACGTCCGGGCCAATACCACGCGGGCCTACCCGGTGGGGATTCCCGGGCCGGGGCAGGCCTACGAACTGGTCGGGCACAAGTGGTTCTGCTCGGCGCCGATGTGCGACGCCTTCCTCACCCTGGCCTACACCGACAAGGGCCTGACCTGCTTCCTGCTGCCGCGCCACCGGCCGGACGGCAGCCGCAACCAGTTCTACATCCAGCGCCTGAAGGACAAGCTGGGCAACTGGTCGAACGCCTCCAGCGAAATCGAGTATCGCGGCGCCCTGGCCTGGATGGTCGGCGAGGAGGGCCGTGGCGTGCCGACCATCATCGAGATGGTCGCCATGACCCGCTTCGACTGCATGATCGGCTCCAGCGCACTGATGCGTCAGGCGTTGACCCAGGCCGCCCACCACTGTGCCTACCGCAAGGTCGGCGGGCGGGTGCTGGCCGAGCAACCGCTGATGCAGAACGTGCTCGCCGACCTGGCCCTGGAAAGCGAGGCGGCGCTGGCCCTGACCCTGCGCATGGGGCATGCCCTGGACCGTGCCCACGACGAGCAGGAGGAGAAGTTCGCCCGCCTGGTCACCGCGGTGGGCAAGTACTGGATCTGCAAGCGTGCCCCGGCGATGATCAACGAAGCCTCCGAATGCATGGGCGGTGCCGGCTACGTCGAGGAAACCATCCTGCCGCGGCTGTACCGCGAGGCCCCGGTGAACTCGATCTGGGAAGGTTCCGGCAACGTGCAGTGCCTGGACGTGCTGCGTGCCCTGTCGAAGGAGCCGGGGGTGCTCGACGCGTTGTTCGCCGAACTGGGCGACGGCCATGGCGACGCCCGTCTCGCCGCGCACATCGGCAACCTCAAGGCGGCCTTCGCCGACACCGCCGACATCCAGTACCGCGCCCGCCAGCTCACCGAGGACGTGGCGATCGCCCTGCAGGCCAAGCTGTTGCTGGAAGCCGGCAACTCCGCGGTGTCCGACGCCTTCATCGGCAGTCGCCTGGGGGACGGCGGGCGTGTCTACGGCACCCTCCCGCGCGGCGTCGAGGTCGAGGCGCTGTTGGCTCGCGCCACCCCGCACCTGACCTGAGGCGCGTCGCGATGCAGGCGCATCCGCGCTACCGGGAGCTGGTCGAGCAGGGCTTCGCCGCGGCCAGTTTCGTCGGCGACCTCGGCATCCGTCCGCTGGACTGCGGGCCGGGTTGGGTCGAAGCGGGGCTGGACATCCTGCCCCGCCACGCCCAGCAGAACGGCTTCATCCATGCCGGGGTCCAGGCGACCCTGGCCGACCATGCCGCCGGGGCCGCCGCCGCGACCCTGGTGGAGGAGGGGCAGACGGTGCTGACCCTGGAGTTCAAGCTCAACCTGTTGCGCCCGGCGCTTTGCCAGCGCCTGTTGTGTCGCGCCGAGGTGCTCAAGGCCGGGCGCCAGGTGACGGTGGTCGAGGCCGAGGTGTTCGCCGAGCGGGACGGGCGGCGGCACCTGTTCAGCAAGGCCACCGTGACCATGGCGGTGGTGGCGCTGGCCGAATGAGGTAACGGGAGAAAAGCGCTGTGTTTTCCTGTCGGTACAGGCAAGATGTTTTCCATGCGAACCGACAGGAAGCCCACCATGAGTATCGATTCCGACGACGGGTTCGTCGTCGCCCGCACGGCCGAGGAGGCCGTCGACCGTCTTGCCGAGCTGCACCGCCAGGCCACCGCGGCGCTGAGCCAGGCGCTCAAGCGCTACATCAAGGAGCGCATCGAGCCGAGCGAGGCCGAGCGGCAGAACTTCCACTACCCGCAACTGCGCATCGGCTACCGCTGCCAGGGCGAGGTGCCGTCCACCACCCGCGCCTACGCCAAGGTCCAGGTGCCGGGCGAATACAGCGTCACCGTCACCCACCCCGACGCCTTCCGCAAGTACCTGCTGGAACAGTTGCGTCCGCTGATGGACGATTTCACCGTGCAGGTGCAGGTCGGCCCGAGCCAACAGGACATCCCCTATCCCTACGTGGTCGAGCAGGGCGATGAGCTGGCCGGCTCCGGGGTGACCGCCGCCGAGCTGGCGCGGGTGTTCCCCAGCACCGACCTGTCCGCCGCTTCCGACGACATCGCCGACGGCCTCTACGAATGGGAACGCGCTGACCAGTTGCCGCTGGCGCTGTTCGACGCCGCGCGGGTGGACTTCTCCCTGCGCCGCCTGGTGCACTACACCGGCAGCGACTGGCGCCACGTGCAGCCGTGGATCCTCCTGACCAACTACCACCGCTACGTCGACCAGTTCATCCGCCTCGGCCTGACCCGCCTGCGCGAGGACCCGCGCTTCGTGCGCATGGTCCTGCCGGGCAACGTGATCATCGAGCGCGGGATGGACGAAGGCGAGGCCAACGCCATCGTCGCCGGGGTGGTCTGGCACCGCTACCAGATGCCGGCCTACCACCTGATCGCCGCCGATGGCGACGGCATCACCCTGGTCAACATCGGGGTCGGCCCGTCCAACGCGAAGAACATCACCGACCACCTGGCGGTGTTGCGTCCGCACTGCTGGCTGATGATCGGCCACTGCGGCGGCCTGCGGCCGTCGCAGACCATCGGCGACTACGTGCTGGCGCACGCCTACATGCGCCGCGACGGCATCCTCGACCGCGCGCTGCCGCCGCACATCCCGATCCCGGCGCTGGCCGAGGTCCAGGTCGCCTTGCAGGAAGCCGCCGCCGAAGTCACCGGCGAGCGCGGCGAGTCGCTCAAGCGACGCTTGCGCACCGGCACCGTGCTCACCTACGACGACCGCAACTGGGAGCTGCGCTGGGCCCAGGAGCGGCCACTGATCAACCTGGCGCGGGCCATCGCGGTGGATATGGAGAGCGGCACCATCGCCGCCCAGGGCTACCGCCTGCGGGTGCCCTACGGCACGTTGCTGTGCGTCTCGGACAAGCCGCTGCACAGCGAGATCAAGCTGCCCGGCTCGGCCAACGCCTTCTACGAGCGCGCGGTGAACCAGCACCTGCGGATCGGCATCGCCGCCCTCGACCTGTTGCGCAGCCAGCTCAACTCGCTGCACTCGCGCAAGCTGCGGAGTTTCGACGAGCCGCCGTTCCGTTGATCGGACGCGCCGCGGTTTCCGTGCGGAAACCGCGGCGCGCTTCTACGCCTCGCGGCGCCGAGGCCCTACAATGACGGCCCTTCGCCCTGCGTGGAACCGCGGCGCCTTCTGCCGGTCGGAACGACCACGCCTGCCATCGATGTGAGCCCCATGCCGTTCAGCGCCCCCACTCATCTCAGCAACCCGCTCCGTCGCTTCGCCCGCCGCCTGGTGCCCGATGCCGCGCCGGAAGTGGCAGCGCCGTTGCCGATGCCGGAAAGCCTGGCCGGCGAACCGTGGTTCTCGGTCGGTCGGGCGGTCGAAGCCCTCGGCGGCGAGCGGGTCGACGGCTGGATCCTGGAAGAATGGCGCGGCCTGGCCCTGCGCGCGCGTTTCAGCGCTTGCTGGCGCGATCCGCGCGGCAACCTCTGGAATGTCCTGCCGCAGGCGGGCGCCATCGCTTTCCTGGCCGACCCGCAGCGGCGCTACGAAGGCGTGCCGCTGGCCGACCAGTACCAGGCGCTCAGCCGCGATGTCCTGCTGGAAGACTACCTCGGCCTGCGGCGCCAACTGGCCCGCGCCGGCCTGGACGACGAGGCCCGCGAGCGCCTGGCCGGGATGGCCGCGCGCCTGGAAAGCTGGCTGGCCCTGGGCGGCCGTGGCGACCAGGCTTGTCCGTGCGGCAGCGGCAAGCGCTACCGCAACTGCTGCTCCCGCCTGGTGGCCCCGGCCTCCTGAGCGACGTTGCGCGGTGCGACGCGCCACTGCTCGCCGGGTTTCGGCGTGCCGAAGGTCGCCGGGTCCACGCCTTGGCTGCGCAGCGCCGCCTGGAGCGCCTTGGGCGGGTCGTCCTGCTGTTCGTCGGTGAGATTGAAGGTACCGAAGTGGATGGCCATGCTGGTCTGCGCCTGCAGCGTGCGATGGGCCTGCACCGCGTCGTCGGGATTCATGTGGTGGTCGCGCATGAACCAGCGCGGCTCGTAGGCGCCGATCGGCAGGGCGGCGAAACGCATCGCCCCGAAGCGCTGGTGGATCAGCCCGAACTCCGGGCCGAGCCCGGTATCGCCGGGAAACAGCAGCGGGCCGTCCGGCGAGTCGATGACGAAGCCGAGCCAGAGCGTGCGGTTGGTGTCGCTGCGGGTGCGCGACGACCAGTGCTGCACCGGTACGCCATGCAGCGTCAGGCCAGCGCCCAGCGGCACGGCCTGCCACCAGTCGATCTCCACGACGTCGGCGAAACCTGTCTGGCGGATCAGCCCGGCGTTGCCCAGGCCGCTGACCACCTTGGCCGTCGGCCAGCGCCGGTGGAGCTGGCGCAGGGTTTCCAGGTCGAGGTGGTCGTAGTGGTTGTGGCTCACCAGCACCAGGTCGATCGGTGGCAACTGGTCGAGCGTCAACCCGGGCGGATGGTGGCGCTTCGGGCCGATGAAGGCGAGCGGGCTGACCCGTTGCGACCAGACCGGGTCGGTGAGGATGTTCAGGCCGCGGTGTTGGATCAGCAGGGTGGCGTGGTTGATGTAGGTGACCCGCAGTTCTTCGCCGCGGGCGCGCTCGTTCACCCTTGGCGGCGTTGCCGTCGGCGGCAGGGCGAACCACGGGCGTTGCGGCGGGCGGTTCCACTGCCACTTGAGCAGGTCGCGCAGGCTCTTGTGCGCGGTCGGCTGGATATTGCGGAAACGTTCGCCGTCGAAATGGTCCGAAGGCGGACCCTGATAGGCGCTGCCAGCGCAGCCGGCCAGGGTCAGCAGGCTGATCAGCCAGGTGGGACGCAGGGAGGGCATGAGGGGATGCTCTTGCGGTCAGGCTCTCGGACAACCTAGCATGCCGCCCGGTACCCCGATCAAGCCAACTCGTTTCCAGTCATGTCCCGTCCCCCGCGTCCTTCCCCGCGTCATCCCGTCCGCCCTGCGCCACGCCGGGTGGCCAAGGCGCCGCCGAGCGAGCCGAAGCTGCTGCTGTTCAACAAGCCGTTCGACGTACTGACCCAGTTCAACGACGAGCAAGGGCGCTCGACCCTCAAGGACTTCATCCCGGTGCCGGGCGTGTATCCGGACGGGCGCCTGGACCGCGACAGCGAGGGCCTGTTGCTGCTGACCAACGACGGTCGCCTGCAGGCGCGCATCGCCGACCCCCGGCACAAGCTGCCGAAGACCTACTGGGTGCAGGTCGAAGGCACGCCGGACGAGGAGCAATTGCGGCGCCTGCGCGAGGGCGTGACGCTCAACGACGGCCCGACGCTGCCCGCCGAGGCGCGTCTGCTGGATGAGCCGACGTTGTGGGAGCGGGTGCCGCCGGTGCGTTTTCGCAAGTCGGTGCCGACCCACTGGCTGGAACTGGTGATTCGCGAGGGGCGCAATCGCCAGGTACGGCGGATGACGGCGGCGGTGGGCTTGCCGACGCTGCGGCTGGTGCGGGTGCGGATCGGCCCCTGGAGCCTGGACGGCCTGGGCCTCGGGGAATGGCGGGAAGTGCCGGCGCGGCTGGACTGACGAGAGGGGCGTCGTCCAGCGGGCGCGGAACGATCAGTAGTACGACTTGATCACGGCGATGCCGCGACCCATCACTTCGCGCCAGGCGTCGCGGGTCTCGGCGTCGCAGTCGCGGTCGTGCTCGGCGACCGCCATCAGCAGGGCGTCCAGCCACAGGTCGTAGAGTTCCGGGCGGATATCCAGCGCGGCGCGCGAATGGCTGGCGCCGAGGGCGCGCAGCTTGCTGTCGGACATGCCGCGGGCGTACATCACCAGGTTCATGATTCCGGCACGCAGCAGGTGTTTCTGCGCAGTCATGTCGGTGGTGGCGAACTTGGCGCGAATCTGCGGGGAACTGGCAAGGAAATGCCGGTAGAAATCATCGAAGAATCCGGTGCTGGCACAGCAGCGTCCATAACTCTGCATGACGCGGTCGGCGGCGTTCATGGCGACTCCCTTGTTCTAGGCAATGGCAAGGCGAGCCGGCCCCGTTGGCCGGGGCCGGCGGATGATTACGAGTGGTTGGATGACGCGCGTGGCGCCGGGGTTACATGCCCGCGCCTTCGAGGCTGCCGATGACCAGGCCCTTGATGATGAAGCCCAGTACGCCCAGGCCGAGGGCGAAGAACAGGATCAGGGTTCCGAACTTGCCGGCTTTCGACTTCTTCGCCAGGTCCCACACGATGAAAGCCATGAACAGGATAAGCACGGTCACCAGACCGGTCATCATCCACTCTTCGAACAGTTCGGGATCCATTGGCAACCTCCGGATTTTCAAGCAAACGAAGTCCGGCTCGCGGTCGGACGGAGCGTGCCATGGGGGGCGGGCAAGGCGTTTATCGTTCTACGAGCAGGCTGCTCTTTATATGCGGGGGCCACGCGGGCATGACAACTGAAACAGGCTGCCGATTATACGGCATGCCGCCTGTTCCGTGTCATGTCCCAGGTCTCGCTACGATCAATCGCGCAGGTGCTCCAGCGGCAGTTCGGTACTCGCCAGCACCTGGTTGAGGACGAAGCTGGAGCGCACGCTGGAGACCCCCTCGATGCGCGTCAGGGTACCCAGCAGGAGTTTCTGGTAATGGTCCATGTCCGGCACCACGACCTTCAACTGGTAGTCCGCGTCCATCCCGGTGACCAGGCTGCACTCCAGCACTTCCGGGCATTTGCCGATGACTTCCTGAAAATGTTCGAAGCGTTCCGGGGTGTGTCGGTCCATGCCTATGAGGACGAAGGCGGTGAGGCTCAGGCCGAGTTTCTTGCGGTCCAGCAAGGCTACCTGGCGGACGATGTAGCCGTCGTCCTCGAGCTGCTTGACCCGTCGCGAACAGGGCGATGGCGACAGGCCTATCCGTTCTGCCAGTTCCTGGTTGGAGATGCGTGCGTCGCGCTGGAGTTCTTCGAGGATACGCAGGTCGTAGCGGTCGAGTTTGTTCATGGCGAGGATTTCTTTCAGGTTGATTGCCATCGGCAAGGTGAATTTGAGTGATTTATTGCGCAATCAAGGTTCTGGTGAGCAATATTAGCAATCATTGGTCGCGCCTGGCGACGTATTCTTTTACCCAGATTCACGGCCCGGACATCTCGTCCATCACGGCTCGCCCAATCAGGCCAGCCGTGGCCGCCGACCCTACAGGGTTGCGCCGGCCTCCGGGTTGCACACCGCCCAGAAGGTGGAGTGAGGTGAGCCGTCGCCAACAGCGCCGAGCCAGGACAGTTACCCCAGAAGGGAGGTCGACGGGCCTCCCTTTTTCTTTGTCCGCGATCCGGCCCGTGCCGCGCTTTTACCCATTCTTTACCCGGCGTTTACCCACCCTTGGCGGAAAACGGCGGAAAGTCGTTCCCGGGATCATTCGAACGTGGCCGGGCGACCAGGCCCGGGGCGAGGCAGACGATGAACGGTGGATGGTGGCGAATGCTCGGGGTGGGCGCTCTCTCGCTGAGCCTGTGCGTCCAGGCGCAGGCCGACGACGGCCGAGGGGGACGCGGTGGAGCCGGCGGCGAGCGCGGTGTTGCCCACGGACAACCGGGACCTGGCCGCGGCGAAGCGCATGGCGGCAGTTGGGGACCGCATCCCGACTGGCGTCCGGGCCGGGTGGTGGAGGCCTTGCCGCGCGGACACCTGCGGGTGCCCTATCGCGGCGGCGAGTATTTCTTCGACGACGGCTACTGGTACCGACCCGACGGCCCGCGCTATGTGCTGATCGTGCCGCCCCGCGGGGTGCGCGTCCGCAGCCTGCCACCCTATGCGGAGCAGGTCTGGCTGGGCAGCGTGCTGTACTTCCTTGCCGCCGGCACTTACTACCTGTGGCATGCCGACACCCGCGAGTACGAAGTGGTCAGCCCGCCGCCGCGGGCAGCGGGACCCGTTTATCCGGTCAGCGGGCCGGCCACCGGCTACGACGTGGTGGCCTACCCCGCGCGCGGCCAGGGGCCCGACCAGCAGAGCCGCGACCGCTACGAGTGCCACCGCTGGGCGGTGGGCGAGAGCGGCTTCGACCCGGCGGGGGCGACCTACGCGCCGGCCGCCGAGGTCGCCAACGGCTACCGCCGGGCCATGGCCGCCTGCCTGAGCGGGCGCGGCTACAGCGTCAACTGACGGTTTCCTTGCCGACCACTTCCTGCGGGTCGGCATGGATCAGCACCTCGGCCTTCGGGTATTCGCGCTTGATCGCCAGCACTGCGCGGTCGGTCAGGGCGTGGGCCACCGACAGGCTCAGCTCGCCGGGCAGCTCGAGGTGCAACTGGACGAACCAGTGGTTGCCGGAGATCCGCGTGCGCACGTCGTGCGCGCCGAGCACTCCCGGCACGCTGCAGGCAAGTTCGCGCATGCGCTCGCTGATGTCGGTGGGCAGTTCCCGGTCCATCAGGATCGACACCGACTCGCGAGCGATCTGCAGGGCGCTCCAGAGGATGTACAGGGCGATGCCCAGGCCGAACAGGCCGTCGCTCTGTGGCCAGCCGTAGCGGGCCAGGAGCAGTGCCACGAGGATGCTGGCGTTGAGCAGCAGGTCCGAGCGGTAGTGCAGCGAGTCGGCGCGTATCGCGGTGGAACCGGTGCGGCGGATGACGTGGGTCTGGAAGGCCAGGAGAAGGGCCGTGAGCAGCAGCGACAGCAGCATCACCGCGATGCCCCAGGTGGCCGCGCCGAGGGGCTGCGGGTCGCGCAATTGCTCGACCGCCTGGATAGCCACCAGCACCGCGCTGGCACCGATGAACATGGCCTGGGCCAGGCCGGCCAGGGCCTCGGCCTTGCCGTGGCCGTAGCGGTGGTCGTCGTCGGCCGGGCGTAGCGAATAGTGCACCGCCAGCAGGTTGAGCAGCGAGGCGGCACTGTCCAGCAGGGAGTCGGTGAGGCCGGCGAGCAGGCTCACCGAACCGCTCAGCCACCAGGCAATGGCCTTGCCGATGACCAGGGTGACGGCGACACCGAGCGAGGCCAGGGTGGCCAGGCGCAGCAGGCGGGCGTGGGGGGAATCGGGACTCATGGGGCGCTTCTGTCAGGAGGGACGGCGCCACTGTAAACCAACCGGGCGGCGACCGGGCACTGACGCACGGTCGCGCTCGGAGGGCGGATCAGGCGGCCGGCTTCAGGCCATAGGCCGCCAGTTGCTCGACGCTGCCGCTGTGGCGGATGAGGCGCGGGTCGTCGAGCGGCAGTTCACGGCCGATCTCGCGTTCGAGGATGGCCTTGAGCTTGCGGTTGTCGACCTTGCCGTCCGCGCCGACGGCATCCTTGAGCACTTCCGGGGCGACCGAGTACTTGGCGTCGGGCAGGTAGATGGCGCCGGTGGCGAAGTCGACGCCGAAGGCGATCAGGCCGGGGATGATATAGAACAGCAGGCCGATGGCGTCGAAGGCGACGATGGCCGGATCGATGCGACCGTCGATCTGGCCGCGTCGCTCGGGGTAGAACAGCGTACCGCAGGCCGACAACTGGCTCAGCAGGGCTGCACTGAGAACGGCACAGGAAACGCGGGTGGCAAGGCGCATGTATGACCTCCGGGTGAACATGACGGCGAACTATAGCAATCGACCAGCGTTCGGCAATCTTCTGCCGCGACGATGACGATAAGACCGTCGAAAGCGCCTGCCGGTTCGCCGGTATACTTCGTCGGTCAGTCCGGAGCCAGCATGATTTCCCTACCCATCGACGCCGTTGTTCCCGCCCTGCGCCAGGCCCTTGGCGCACAACACCAGGCCGTCCTGGAAGCCCCGCCGGGTGCCGGCAAGACCACCCGGGTGCCGCTGGCCCTGCTCGACGAGCCCTGGCTCGCCGGCCAACGCATCCTCATGCTCGAACCGCGACGCCTGGCGGCGCGGGCTGCGGCCGAGCGGCTGGCCGCCGAGCTGGGCGAAAAGGTCGGCGAGACCGTCGGCTACCGGATCCGCCTGGAGAGCAGGGTCGGCCCGAAGACCCGCATCGAAGTGGTCACCGAGGGTATCCTTGCCCGTCGCCTGCAAGACGACCCGGCGCTGGACGGTGTCGGCCTGGTGATCTTCGACGAATTCCACGAGCGCAGCCTGGATGCCGACCTGGCCCTGGCGCTGACTCTCAATGGCCGCGAACTGTTGCGCGACGAGCCGCCGCTGAAAGTGCTGGTGATGTCGGCGACCCTGGAGGGCGAGCGTCTTGCGGCGCTGCTCGGCGAAGCGCCGGTGGTGCGCAGCGAGGGCCGCATGTTCCCGGTGGATATCCGCTGGGGACGGGCGGCGCAACCCGGCGAGTTCATCGAGCCGCGGGTGCAGCAGGCGGTGCTCCAGGCGCTGGCGGAGGAAAGCGGCAGCGTGCTGGTCTTTCTTCCCGGCCAGGCCGAGATCCGCCGCGTTCACGAAGGCTTGCGGGAGGCCCTTGGCGGTCGCCCCGAGGTGCTGCTCTGCCCGCTGCATGGCGAGCTCGACCTCGCCGCCCAGCGCGCCGCCATCGAGCCGGCGTCGCGGGGCACGCGCAAGGTGGTGCTGGCGACCAACATCGCCGAGACCAGCCTGACCATCGACGGCGTACGGGTGGTGATCGACGCCGGCCTGGCGCGGGTGCCGCGCTTCGATCCGGGTAGCGGCATGACCCGCCTGGAGACCCAGCGCATCTCCCGCGCCTCCGCTACCCAGCGTGCCGGCCGCGCAGGGCGCCTGGAGCCGGGCGTATGCTACCGCTTGTGGTCGGAGAGCCAGCATGAGCAGTTGCCTGCCTACGGCACGGCGGAAATCCTCCAGGCCGATCTGGCCGGGCTGGCCCTGCAACTGGCGCGCTGGGGCGTGGCGCCGGAGGAGCTGGCCTGGCTCGACGCGCCGCCCGCGGCGGCCTACGCCCAGGCCCGCGAGCTGCTCGGGCGGCTGGGGGCGCTGTACGCCAGCGGCGCGTTGAGTGCCCATGGCCAGGCGATGGCCGAATTGCCGACCCATCCGCGCATTGCCCACCTGCTGCTGCGCGGCCAGGCCCTCGGCCTTGGCGAACTGGCTTGCGACGTAGCGGCGCTGCTCGGCGAACGTGACATACAGCGTGGCGGCGGCGCCGACCTGCACAGCCGTCTCGCCCTGCTCGCCGGCGAGGCCCGCACTGGCGCCTCGCGCGGCGCGGTACAGCGCGCCCGGCAACTGGCCCGGCAGTTCCGCGGTTACCTGCGCGGCGCCGCCAGCGAGGCGGTCGTCGATCCCGGTCATCCGCGCTGGCTGGGTTGCCTGCTGGCCTTCGCCTATCCCGACCGCATCGCTCGCCAGCGCCGCGCCGGTGGCGGCGACTACCGGCTGGCCAATGGACGCGCTGCGCAGTTCGGCGAACCGGACAGCCTGATGAAGCAGCCCTGGCTGGTGATCGCCGATCTGGGCAGCCGCCAGGGCCAGCGCGAAGAGCGGATCTACCTGGCCGCCGAACTCGATCCGAGGTTGTTCGATACGGTCCTGGCGGAGCAGGTCAGCCAGCGCGACGAGCTGCAGTGGGACGAGCGCGAAGGCGTGCTGCGCGCCGAGCGCCAGCGCCGGGTCGGCGAACTGGTGCTGTCCAGCGAGGCGCTACCCGGCCTCGACGAAGCGGCGCGCAGCCAGGCGCTGCTCGGCCTGGTCCGGCGCAAGGGCCTGGAGCTGTTGCCCTGGACCCCGGAACTGCGCCAGTGGCAGGCGCGCATCGGCTTGCTGCGCCGGCTGGACCTGGAAGACAAGGGCGAGAGCGAGTGGCCGGACGTCAGCGACGCCGCGTTGCTGGAACGGTTGGAGGAATGGTTGCCGGCCTATCTCGGCAAGGTCACCCGCCTGGCTCACTTCGCCAACCTCGACCTGGCTTCGATCCTCGCCGGGCTGTTGCCCTGGCCATTACCGCAGCGTCTCGACGAGTGGGCGCCGAAAACCCTGGAAGTCCCCTCCGGCTCGCGCATCCGCCTGGACTACAGCGAAACCCCGCCGATCCTCGCGGCGCGCCTGCAGGAACTGTTCGGCCTCGGCGACACTCCGCGCATCGCCCAGGGCCGCCTGGCAGTGAAGCTGCACCTGCTGTCACCCGCGCATCGCCCGGTGCAGGTGACCCAGGACCTGGCGAACTTCTGGCGCAGCACCTATGCGGAAGTCAGGAAGGACCTGAAGGGACGCTATCCGAAGCATTATTGGCCGGACGACCCGCTGGTGGCCGAGGCCACTGCCCGGGCCAAGCCACGCAAGTAGTCGACGGCGCTCAGAGCACCCGGGTCAGGTCGTCGTCGAGGAAGTGCCGGAAACTCAGGCGCTGGCCGTCGGCGAAGTCGAAGTGGCTGTCCAGGGTCGGGCCGTTGAGGACGAACTCCAAGGCCAGCAGGCGCACACCGGCCAGGCCGCGCTGCCGGCCGAGGTCGTGCAGGCGGTACTCGCCCGGGCCTTCGTCGTTCTCGCAGGGCCGCGGCGCTTCGCCGCTGCGCCAGAACACCGTCTCGCCCTCGAAGTAGAGGCGATACCAGCGTTGCTCGAACTGCAGGTAGACCACGTTCACCGGATCGGCCGGACGGCCTTCCCACCACCATTCCTGGATCAGCAGCGACTGGCAGACCTGTCCGCGCAGGGCGGGCTGTTCGCCGTTGATCGTGCAGCAGGGGATGGCGGTATGCATCGGGCTCCTCCTCCGGGGTCGGTTCACAGCAGGGACAGGTCGGCGCCGTCGCTCCGCAACTGGTCGTAGGCCTGGTCCAGGCGGTCGCGCAGCGCTTCGGCGCCGGGAATGTGGCGCGAGACGATCATCCGCAGCGGCAGGCGGTACAGTTCCTGGCTTGCCAACGCCTGGCGGCTGGCCGCTTCCACCGGCGCCTGGTAGTCGAGCAGGTAGTCGCCGCGCCCGAGTTCGAGCATGCGCAAGGCGGCGTGGTGGGTGCCGGTGCGGTACAGGCGCAGGTGCAGGTTGGGGTCCTGGATGAAGTCGGTGACCGGTTTCCAGTAGCTGTAGCCGCTGATCAGGATCAGCCGGCGTCCGGCCAGGTCCTGGGGAACCCGCGGTGCCGGCTGGTGCGCCGGGTAGTACAGGTTCAGGCTGACGTGGCCGAGCACGCGCCGCGCCTGGAGGGTGTCGGCGGCCAGCTCCGGCTTGGCCGCGCCGGCCCACAGCGCCACGCTGCCATCCTGCAGCCCCAGGTACAGGCGCGCGCTGGGCAGGGCGCGGAACGCCGGACGATAGCCGGCCCGCTCCAGCAGCAGGCGGACCAGGCGGGCGCCGGAACCGGCGGCGTGGCCATCCCGGGCGGTATAGATGTAGGGGGGGAATTCGTAGTAGCCGACGTTCAACGACGGCCTTGCGTCCTGCGCATGGAGCTGCGGGGCGGCCAGCAGGGCGAACGCCAGCAGCGCGAGCAGGGGCGTTGTGGTGCGTAGGGGCATGGTGTGCGGCCTTGCCGTTTTTTGTTGTTATGAATGGGGGCGAAGCATGCGGCGCGCCGGGCCGCTTGTCCAGCCCGGCGCGCGCCCGGTCAATGGGGCAGCAGGAAGCGCGCGGCGAGCGGCAGGTGGTTGGAGATCTGCAGCGTATCGCTGCGCCGGACCCGGGCATCGAGACGGGTCAGCGAGGGGCTGTGGAACAGGTAGTCGAGGGTCCGATCCGGCCCCTGGACCCGTGGGTCGTTGGGGAAGTGCGTGTACCAGCGAACCTGGTCGACGCCACTGGCCTCTTCCAGCGACGGCACCATCGGGAAGCGCCCGCTCAGGACGGCCAGTTCGCTGTCTTCCCGGTAGGGCGCGCGCAGCGGCGCCAGCAGGTAGGGATACTGGCCGGGCGGCAGCAGGTTGAGGTCGCCGCCGAGCAGCCAGGGCGTGCGCCTGGCCTGCAGTTCGTCGAGCAGCGTACGGGTGGTCTCGACCTGGCGCTCGAGGGTGTCGTCGTTCGCCTGCGGGCGGTCGAAGCGGGCGTTGAGCACGGCCAGCTCGCCGCCGCCGTCGATCGGCAGGTGGCTGACCAGGATCGCCGGGCGCGGCCCGAACAGGCGGTCGAACAGCCAGCCATCGCGTGGCGGCAACTGGCGCCGCTCGGCGCTATCGATGCGATAGCGGCTCAGGGTGGCCTGCTTGCGGCCGACGCTGCCGAAGATGTGCGGCGTCGGCACGAAGGCCGACTTCCACTCGTAGGCCTGGGCGCTGCAATGGTAGAGATCGTTGATGCGCTCCTGGATCAGCGCCAGTTGGTCCTGATCGTCGGTGGCGCTGGAGCCGTCGTCGATCTCCTGGAGCAGGACCAGGTCCGGCTGCTCGTCGCGGATCACCCGGACCACCTCGTCGAGGGTGAACGCCAGGTCTTCGGCGGTGGGGCGCTGGTCCGGGCCGGTGGCATCCGGCAGGTCGTCCCAGAAGACGTAGCGCTTGCCGGCCAGGTACTGGATGTTCCAGGTCATCACCTTCAGGGCCTGCCCCGGCTTCAGCGCCGGCGCGGCGCCCTGGCAATGCAGGGGCGCGGCTTCGCGATCGGCGGGTTGCCAGCTCAGCAGGTAGCTGGCGAGCAGGGCACCGCCGACCAGCAGGAGCAGGCCGACGAACAGCAGGTTGCGTAGACGGGGCAGTGACATCGCAATCGAGACTATGCTGGAAAGGACCAGAGCATAGAGCTTGCCGCCGCGCATTTCATCCTTGCAGGTCGAATTGACGCAAGGGTTCGCGTTTTTTCGAGCGGGAGGGTACCGCATGCCGCGCAAGGTATTCAGCAGCCAGGCCTACCGCCACAAGGTGGTGCTGGTCAGCGGCGGCTGTTCCGGCATCGGTCGCGCGCTGGCGCTGCGTTTCGCCCGGGCCGGTGCGCGACTGGCGATCCTCGACCTCGACCAGGCGGCGCTGGACAGTTTGGTCCAGCACCTGCGCGACCATCTCGGCGGCGAGGCGCTCGGCCTGCGCTGCGACGTCGCCGACGCCGATGCGGTGGAGCGTGCCGTGGCGCTGGCGGTGGAGCGCTTCGGCGGCATCGACGTGCTGGTCAACAACGCCGGCATCACCCACCGCGGTACCTTCGCCGAAACCGGCCTGGGGGTTTTCCGCAAGGTCATGGCGGTGAACTTCTTCGGCGCCGTGCATTGCACCCGCGCGGCGCTGCCGAGCCTGCTCGAACGGCGCGGACAGATCGTCGTGCTCGGTTCGCTGACCGGTTTCGCCCCGTTGCTCTACCGCAGCGCCTACAACGCCAGCAAGCATGCCTTGCACGGTCTGTTCGACACCCTGCGGATGGAGCTGGAAGGCACCGGCGTCAGCGTGACCCTGGCCTGCCCGGGATTCACCGCCACCGACCTGCGCAAGAACGCGCTGGTCGGCGATGGCTCGGTGACTCGCCAGCCGGTGCAAGTGCTGGGCAGCCAGGTGGCATCGCCGGTGGAGGTCGCCGAGGCGATCTTCCAGGGCGCCGCGCGGCGCCGGCGCCTGCTGGTGCTGTCCAACGTCAACTGGCGGGCGCGGCTGCTGGCGCGCTTCTTTCCGCGTCTCTTCGAAAAGCTGCTGGTGCCGCGCCTGTCGGGACTCAAGCCGCAACCCTGACGGTGCTCAGTGGGCGTGGTCGTGGGCGTCGAAGCCCTGGCTCATGTCCCAGTAGGAGGCCTCGACCTTGTGCCCGTCGAGGTCGCGGATGAAACACCCGTAGTAGGGCTCGCCGTACAGCGGACGCGGGCCCGGCGCGCCCTCGTCGCGTGCGCCGGCGGCCAGGGCCGCGGCGTGGAAGGCGTCGACCTGGGCCTTGCTGTCGGCGAAGAAGCCGACGTGGCTGCCGTTGCCGACGCTGGCGGGACGGCCGTCGATCGGCGCCTGCACCCAGAACTCCGGATAGAGCTTGCCGTAGGCTACGGCGCCGGGGTATTCGAGGATCACCTTGCAGCCGAGGGCGGCCATCACCGCGTCGTAGAAGGCTCGGGCACGGGGAAAGTCGTTGGTGCCGATGGACAGGTGGGAAATGCAGCTGGGGTTGGCCGATTCGTCGCTCATGGTCCGTTCCTCGAGGCAGGGCTCGTCAAGCATAGGCCAGCGCGGCGAATCGGCGCGCGGCGCCGTTCACATCCCGTTGCGTGGCGCCGGACCGAGGCTGTAGATGCGGAAGGCGACGATGGTCAACAGCAGCTGGAAGAACCCGCTGAGCGTATGCAGGGCGACCCGCAGCACGACGGCGTCGCCGGCCGAATCGGCGAGCCAGGCTTCCAGGCTCCAGACCGGCAGCAGGATCACCAGCGAACAGGCGAGGATCAGGAAGAATCGCCCACGGGTGAACTCGAAGCTTTCCCGCAGCGCCTGCAGCGGACTACGGCCGCGCAGCACCAGGCAGAATTCGGCGAAGGACAGCTTCACCATGACGAAGATGCCCGGCAGGATCAGCAGCGACAGGCCGAGCACGATCAGCAGCGAAGTCAGCGCCGCGAGTAGCGCGAAGGCTGGCCACAGGCGCAGCGCGGCGCTCCACAGCTGGCCGACGCGAGGCCGCTCGTCGCGCCCGCGCGCGTCCATGAACAGGATCAGGGCTGCGGTGTAGAGCGGGTAGAAGAGCAGTCCGGCGACCAGGCTCCAGGCGCCCATCTGCTGGGGGCCGACGGCTTCGTCGATCTGCTGCTGGAGCAGGCTTTCGAGGAATATCCAGGGCAGGCAGAGCGGCACCAGGGTGGTCAGGTGGCGGGTGAAGAAGAACCAGGCGTCACGCAGCGGCAGCAGAGGATTCATCGCGGGTCGGCAGATCGGATACGAGCCCGCGACTCTAACCCAGCCGGCCGCCGAGGCCAACGCCTGGCGGCCGCCGTTGCCGTTCAGGCCGCTTCGCGAGCCTGGGCCTGCTCCAGTTCGCGGACCAGCGGCAACACGTGCTTGCCGAAATACTCCACTTCTTCGTGGAAGTGCAGGAAGGCCGACAGCACCAGGTCGACCCCGGCCGCCTTCAGCGCGACGATGCGCTCGGCGATCTGCCGTGGCGTGCCGATCAGGTTGGTCTTGAAGCCGTCGTTGTATTGCACCAGGTCTTCGAAGGTGGATTTGGCCCAGTTGCCATCGCCCTCCGGCGAGGCCTTGCCGGCCTGTTTCACCGCGTCGCCGAAGGCGTTCACCGCCTCGTAGTCGGCCTTGGCGATGATCTCGTCGAGCACCGCCCGCGCTTCCTCCTCGGTGTCGCGGGCAATGATGAAGGCGTTCACTCCGACCTTGACCGAATGGCCGTTGGCCGCCGCCTTGGCGCGGATGTCCTCGACCTGGGCGCGGATGCCGTCGATGCTGTTGCCGTTGGTGAAGTACCAGTCGGACACGCGCGAGGCCATGTCCCGCGCCGCCCGCGAGCTGCCGCCCTGGAAGATTTCCGGGTGCGGCTGCTGGATCGGCTTGGGTTTCAGGGTGTAGTCGTGGAAACGATAGAAATCGCCCTTGAAGGTGAAGTTTTCCTCGGTCCAGATGCCTTTCAGCACGCGGATGAACTCCTCGGAGCGCCGATAGCGTTCGTCGTGCTCCAGCCAGGGTTCGCCGATGCCGGTGAACTCTCCCTTGAACCAGCCGCTGACGATGTTCACCGCGACCCGGCCATTGGTCAGTTGGTCGATCGTCGCCAGTTGCTTGGCCACCACCGCCGGATGCCAGGGGCCAGGCAGGATCGCCGCGATCACCTTGAGCTTCTCGGTGGCCGCCAGCAGGGCGTGGCTGATGGCCACCGACTCGTGCTGGTACTCGGCGCCGTAGCCGGCGGTGAAGCGGATCTGCGAGAGGGCGTAGTCGAAGCCGTTGCGTTCCGCCAACTGGGCCAGCTTGCGGTTGTAGTCGATGTCCCAGCTGGTGCGTTGCTCGATCTTGCTCACCACCAGGCCGCCGCTGACGTTGGGGACCCAGTAGGCGAAGCGGATCGGCTGTTGCTCTTGGCTCATCGGGGGTATCTCCGGGTAGGGGCGTGGTCCGGTGTCTATGAAGGAACCGTGCCATCCCGGATTCATGTTTTCGAATCAATGGCTTATGGGGGATATGGCGGAACCGGCCTGTCTTCTGCCGGACAGCCCTGTTGTCCCGCTGTTGCCCGGCAGACAGTCAGGCCGGCAAGCGCTGCAACAGTTCGGCGGCGCGCAGAACCACGGCGTACTCGCCGTGCAGGTTGGCCAACGCCATCGCATGCACCTCGTCGGCGCTGCGCGGGGTGCCGTGGAAATCGGGCTTGGCGAAGGTGAAGCAGGCGTCGGCCACTACCCAGGTCTGGAAGCCGAGGTTGCCGGCGCTGCGTGCGCTGGCTTCCACCGAGTTCTCCGTGGCTACCCCGACGAGCGCCACCTGGCGGATGTCGCGGACATGGAGCCAGCGTTGCAGGCCGCTGTTGATGAAGGCGTCGGGAACGTTCTTCTCGAACACCGCCTCGTCGTCGCGCGGCGCCAGCGCTGGCTGGAACTCCACGCCAGGCTGGCCGGGCGCGAAGGGCGAGCCGGGCTGCCGGGATACGTGCCGGACGTGCACCACCGGCCAGCCGGCGACGCGCCAGGCGGCAAGCAGTTCGACGATGCGCGCCTCGGCGCCGGGATTGTTGCGCGGCGGCAGGTCGTGGCGCTGCATGCCGCGTTGCAGGTCGACGATCAGCAGGGCGACCTGGGACCGTGCGGAGCGCTGGGCATCGTCATTCATCGGGAATTCACCGGAGGAACTTGAGATCGTGCAGGGTGCTCCAATATTTCCCTTTGGTGCAATCCATCCTTCCTTCTCGAAATGCAGTCGAGGCGTGCGATGAAATCCGATGAGAAAACCCTGATCGACGGCCTGTTCAGCCGCCTGCGCGAGGCCGAGGGGCAGTCCGCTCCGCGTGACGCCGAGGCCGAGGCGCAGATCAACCAGCACCTGGTGCGGCAGCCGGCGGCGCCGTACTACATGGCGCAGGTGGTGCTGATCCAGGAAGCCGCGCTGAAGCGCCTCGACCAACGGGTGAAGGAACTCGAGGCGCAGGTCGCCCAGTTGCAGCAGAGCCGTCCGAGCAGCGGCGGTTTCCTCTCCGGCCTGTTCGGCGGCGGCGCGCGCGACGAGCCGGCGCCGAGCCAATCGGGGCGCCCGGCGGGCTGGGGCGAGACGCGTTTCTCCAATCCGGCGGCGGCGACCGGCGACATGCGTCCGGGTATGGCGCCCGCCGCGGCGGCCGCGCCTTCGCGGGCCAGCGGCTTTCTCGGCGGCGCGCTGCAGACGGCCGCCGGGGTCGCTGGCGGGATGCTGGTGGCCGACCTGCTCACCGGCATGTTCCGCCACAGCCAGCCGCAGGAAATCGTCGAGGTGATCCAGGACGTCCCGGTGGATAACCTCGACGCCAGCCAGTTTGCCGATCCCGAGCCGGCAACCGAGCGCTTCGCCGATAGCGACTATCCCGCCGACGGCGGTTTCGCCGATGGCGATTTCAGCGATAGCGACTTCAACGACGACTCCAGCTTCCTCGGCGACGACGATTTGTTCACCTGACCGTTAGGGTTGCGGGCCGTGGGCTGCGATAATGGTGGCCCACTGCCGTCGTTCCGGAGTTCCCCTTGAGTCGTCCCGAGTCGCCCGCGGCGAAGAAGATCGCTGTCTTCGCCGATGTGCAGAACCTCTACTACACCGTGCGCCAGGCCTACGGCTGCCATCTCAACTACGCCGCCCTGTGGGCAGACATCGCTCGCGGCGGGAGCATCGTCGAGGCCTATGCCTACGCCATCGACCGCGGCGACCCGCGTCAGCAACAGTTCCAGCAGATTCTGCGCAACCTCGGTTTCACGGTGAAGCTGAAGCCCTACATCCAGCGTGCCGACGGCTCGGCCAAGGGTGACTGGGATGTCGGCATCACCATCGACGTACTGGATGCCGCGCCGCGGGTGGATGAAGTGGTGCTGCTCTCCGGTGACGGCGACTTCGATCTGCTGCTGGAGAAGGTCATCCGCGCCCACGGCGTCGTGGCTACGGCCTACGGGGTGCCTGGCCTGACCGCCAACGCGCTGATCCGCGCGGCGTCGCGCTACGTGCCGATCGAGGGCGGACTGCTGCTCAAGGGCTGACCGGCCGCGCTCCAGAGGACGATGGGAGACGGCGAATCCGCTAGAATGCCGTCCGTTTCCTTTTTTCCGAGTCGCTCATGACGTTCGCTTCCCTCGGTCTGCTCGACCCCCTGCTCAAGGCCCTCGAAGGGCTCGGCCACGGCACGCCTACGCCGATCCAGGCCCAAGCCATACCCCCGGCGCTCAAGGGCCGCGACCTGCTCGCCGCAGCACAGACCGGCACCGGCAAGACCGCCGGTTTCGCCCTGCCGTTGCTGCAGCGGCTGACCCTGGAGGGGCCGCAGGTCGCTGCGAACTCGGTGCGTGCACTGGTCCTGGTTCCGACCCGCGAACTGGCCGAGCAGGTCCACGCCAGCGTCCGCGACTACGGCCAGCACCTGCCGCTGCGTACCGCGGTGGCCTACGGTGGGGTCAGCATCAACCCGCAGATGATGAAGCTGCGCAAGGGAGTGGATATCCTCGTCGCCACTCCCGGGCGGCTGCTCGACCTGTATCGGCAGAACGCGGTGAAGTTCGCCCAGCTCCAGGCGTTGGTGCTGGACGAAGCCGATCGCATGCTCGACCTCGGTTTCGCCCGCGAGCTGGACGAACTGTTCGCCGCGCTGCCGCGCAAGCGCCAGACCCTGCTGTTTTCCGCGACCTTCTCCGACGCCATCCGCACGCTGGCCCGCGAACTGCTGCGCGACCCGCTGTCCATCGAGGTCAGTCCGCGCAATACCGCGGCGAAGAGCATCAGGCAATGGCTGGTGCCGGTGGACAAGAAGCGCAAGGCCGAGCTGTTCTGCCACCTGTTGCAGGCCAATCGCTGGCGCCAGGCGCTGGTCTTCGCCAAGACCCGCAAGAGCGTCGAGGAACTGGTCGGACTGTTGCAGAGCCAGGGTATCGCCGCCGACTCGATCCATGGCGACAAGCCGCAGCCGGCGCGGCTGCGCGCCTTGCAGCGGTTCAAGGCCGGCGAGGTAGACCTGCTGGTAGCCACCGACGTGGCCGCGCGTGGCCTGGATATCGAGGAAATGCCGCTGGTGGTCAACTTCGACCTGCCGATCGTCGCCGAGGACTACGTGCATCGCATCGGCCGTACCGGCCGTGCCGGTGCCTCCGGCCAGGCGGTGTCGCTGGTCTGCGCCGACGAAGTGGAGCTGCTGGCGGCGATTGAGACACTGATCGGGCAGACCCTGCAGCGCCGCGAGGAGCCCGACTTCGAGCCGGAGCACCGGGTGCCGCAGACCGCGCCGGGCGGCGTGGTGCTGAAGAAACCGAAGAAGCCGAAGAAACCCAAGGCCGCGGAGAGCGCCGGCAAGCCCGGCAAGATCCACTTGGGCAGTTGGTTCGACAGCAGCGCGCCGACGGTCAAGGCGGTGCGCAAGGCGCCGGGCTTCGGCGCGGGCGCGGCGGGCAAGCCGAAGAAGCGGCCGTCCGGCAAATAGCGAGGCGCTGGCGTACTGGCCTCTAGCGCCTGCCGCGCAACCAGGCCAGCGCGCCGAGTCCGGCTACGCGCCCGCTGGCGAAGCAGGCGGTCAACAGGTAGCCGCCGGTGGGCGCCTCCCAGTCGAGCATTTCCCCGGCGCAGAACACGCCGGGCAAGCCAGCGAGCATCAGGTTGCGGTCGAGCGCCTCGAAGCGCACGCCGCCGGCGCTGCTGATCGCTTCGTCCAGCGGACGCGGGCGCAGCAGCGTCAGCGGCAGGCGCTTGATCGCCGCCGCCAGGCGGGCCGGCTCGGCATAGGTGGCGGCGGGGGTGAGTTCACGCAGGAGGCCGGCCCGAACCCCATCGATGCCCAACTGGCTGCGCAGGTGATTGGCCATCGACCTGGAACCGCGCGGGCGAGCCAGGGCTGCCTCGATCTGCTCGCGACGCCTGTTCGGCAACAAGTCCAGCCATACTTCGGCCGATCCCTGTGCCTCGATCCGTTCGCGGATGGCGGCGGAGAGGGCATAGACCAGGCTGCCCTCGATACCGTCGCGGGTCACGACGAATTCGCCCTGGCGCGGCGTTTCGCCCGCCAGTCCCATGGCCACCGGTTTGACCGGAGCGCCGGAGAACTTGTCGCGAAACAGCTCGCTCCAGCCGCCGATCTCGAAACCGCAATTGCTTGGCCGCAGGGGCTCGACCTCGATGCCACGGGCGCGCAGCAGGGGCACCCAGGCGCCGTCGGAGCCCAGGCGCTGCCAACTGCCGCCACCGAGCGCCAGGATCACGGCGTCGGCCCGTATCGACAGGCGCTCGGCGGCGCTCTGGATGTCCAGCGTACCGTCCGCGTTCCAGCCCAGCCAACGGCAGCGGGTGTGGATGAGCACGCCTTGCTCGCGCAGGCGCTTGAGCCAGGCACGGAGCAACGGGGCGGCCTTCATGTCGGAGGGGAACACCCGGCCGGAACTGCCGACGAAGGTGTCGATACCCAGGCCGTGGATCCAGGCGCGCAACGCATCCGCGTCGAATTCGCCGAGCAGTGCGGCGATTTCCTTCTGGCGCCTGCCATAGCGGCCGAGGAATTGTTCCCTGGCCTCGGCATGGGTGATGTTCATGCCGCCGACGCCCGCGAGGAGGAATTTCCGGCCGACCGAGGGCATGGCGTCGAACACTTCCGTGCGTACGCCCGCCTGGCTCAGGACCTCCGCGGCCATCAGGCCTGCGGGACCGCCGCCGACGATGGCGACCTGGGGGGAAGGGGAGGATGCTTGACTGGGCATGTGGACGACGAGCGAGACCTGGGGAAACCGGCGTGCAGTGTAACCGAGGCGAAGACCGCCTCCGAGCCTTGTCGATGCCACCTGGTCCGCTCGCCGTGCGCCTGGTCAGGAACTGATCAAGCGTCGC
The DNA here is from genome assembly GCF_056110345.1 of Pseudomonas sp. TZ252. Taxonomy (NCBI): domain Bacteria; kingdom Pseudomonadati; phylum Pseudomonadota; class Gammaproteobacteria; order Pseudomonadales; family Pseudomonadaceae; genus Pseudomonas; species Pseudomonas sp. TZ252. The sequence goes on from NZ_CM148566.1 coordinate 3,559,975, forward strand.
AAGGCCAGGCACGATGCGCTGCACGGAGCGTTTTTCGCACCTTATCCACAGGCGGATCCACATGCTTTGTGGAAATCCGCCGATGCTCGTGGCGTGGCAGGAACGGCTTCCGGCCGCGCTTGCTCGAAGGTGCCTAGGCCTGGGCTTCGACAGCGAAGCGCCAGGTCAGTTGATCAGCGAATTGCGCTTGGCGAACTCTGCGAGGTCGACCAGCGAACCCAGGCCGAGCTTCTGCAGCAGGCGGGTCTTGTAGGTGCTGACGGTCTTGTTGCTGAGGAACAGCTTCTCGCCGATGGCCTTGTTCGAATAGCCCATGGCGAGATGCTGGAGGACGATCATCTCGCGGTCGGAGAGCAGGCCGATAAGCTCGCTTTCGGAAATGCGTTCCGGCGGGGTGCCGAGGGTATCGAACGTGAGCGAAGGAAAGAACGTGTAGCCAGCGGTCACCGCGTTCAGGGCGTTGATCAGGTTGTTCAGGTCTTCTTCCTTGTTGACGAATCCACGGGCACCGACCTGGATGCAGCGCTTGCAGAACGCCTCTGCGGATTGCGAAGTGAGTACCAGCACCTGGCTACGCAGTCCCAGGGACTTGATCCGCGAGATCACGGTCAGGCCATCGAGTTTGGGAATGCCGATGTCGAGAATCACCACGTCCGGTTCGTGCTCCCGGACCAACTGGATGGCATCCACGCCATTGTCCGTCTCGGCGACCACCTGCAGACCATGCTTTTCCAGCAGGACGCGCACGGCGAGACGGATGACGGGGTGGTCGTCGACGATCAGGACGGTATGCATAAATTCGATTTACCTTGAGGGACCGGGACAGGGTCGGGATTCGATTTCCCGGGCGCTGCCGCCGGTGGTCATCCATGTTGGGCGCTAGGCCGAGATCGCCGTCCAGAATAGCCTGTTAAGGCGGGGCGACTCGGTTTTTCATGTGGAACCATGCTAATCCAACCGAACCTCCAAATCAGTAGGAAAATTCCCACAAAACATGGGGACTTGTCCCATAGGTCTAGTAAGGGAAACACAGCAGTATATCGCCGGTATTTCCTGGAAACCCTGTGTGGACCGTGATGAATGATTTGAATGTTCTGGTGTTGGAGGATGAGCCTTTTCAGCGCCTGGTAGCCGTCACAGCCCTGAAGAAAGTGGTGCCCGGATCGATCCTCGAGGCGGCGGACGGCAAGGAGGCGGTGGCGATCCTGGAGTCCTGCGGACACGTCGACATCGCCATCTGCGACCTGCAGATGAGCGGCATGGACGGCCTGGCGTTCCTTCGCCACGCAAGCCTGAGCGGCAAGGTCCATTCGGTGATCCTCAGCAGCGAGGTGGATCCCATCCTGCGCCAGGCCACCATTTCGATGATCGAGTGCCTGGGCCTCAATTTTCTCGGCGACCTCGGCAAGCCATTCAGCCTGGAGCGGATCACCGCCCTGTTGACCCGCTACAACGCTCGTCGCCAGGACCTGCCGCGACAGATCGAAGTCGCCGAGCTGCCCTCCGTGGCGGACGTGGTGCGCGGCCTCGACAACGGCGAGTTCGAAGCCTACTACCAGCCCAAGGTGGCCCTGGATGGCGGCGGCCTGATCGGCGCCGAGGTCCTGGCACGCTGGAACCACCCGCATCTCGGCGTATTGCCGCCGTCGCATTTCCTCTATGTGATGGAAACCTACAACCTGGTCGACAAGCTGTTCTGGCAACTGTTCAGCCAGGGGCTGGCGACGCGCAGGAAGCTGGCGCAGTTGGGGCAGCCGATCAACCTGGCGTTCAACGTCCATCCTTCGCAACTGGGTTCGCGTGCCCTGGCCGAGAACATCTCGGCGTTGCTGACCGAGTTCCACCTGCCGCCCAGTTCGGTGATGTTCGAGATCACCGAGACCGGGTTGATCAGCGCTCCTGCCAGCAGCCTGGAGAACCTCGTGCGTCTGCGGATCATGGGCTGCGGCCTGGCGATGGACGATTTCGGCGCCGGCTATTCGTCCCTCGACCGGCTCTGCGAGTTTCCCTTCAGCCAGATCAAGCTGGACAGAACCTTCGTCCAGAAGATGAAGACCCAGCCCAGGAGTTGCGCCGTCATCAGCAGTGTCGTGGCGTTGGCGCAGGCGCTGGGAATTTCCCTGGTGGTGGAAGGGGTGGAGAGCGACGAACAACGGGTACGCCTGATCGAACTCGGTTGCTCCATAGCCCAGGGCTATCTGTTCGCCCGGCCGATGCCGGAACAGCACTTTCTCGACTATTGCTCCGGATCCTGACGCCGCCGCCCTGGCCTCGGCTGCCTCTAGCCGAACGCCGGGCCTCGCGCCGGACGCGTTTCCTTTCCATACAACTGCCGGCCCTGCCGCACAGACCTTTCATGCGATCAAAACTATTCCTGCTGTTCTTCTGCCTGCTGCTGTCGGGCGGACGCCTGTTCGCCGTCGAAGCGCATCCGTCCCTGACGCTGTTCAGCCAGTTGCGCATCGAGCACGAGGACATGGCGATCGCCGAGGACGACTGGGCCTGGCTGCGTCACAAGGGTCACCTGAGGCTCGGCGCGGCGCTGGACGAGACCTCGCCCTTCAACGTCCGGCTCGACGACGAGAACTACGAAGGCATAACGGCGGACGTCGCCACGCTGGTCGGGCAGTTGCTCGGCATGCGCATCAAGGTCGTGAGCTTCGATACCCATGCGGATGCCGTGGCGGCGCTCGCTGCCGGAAAGATCGACCTGCTTGGCAGCCATTACAGCTCGGCGGGTGATTCCTCCCTGGTGCTCAGCCAACCCTATGCCCGTGATCGATTGGCGGTGTTCAAGCGGATGGGGGAAAAGCGCAACTCGCCGGAGGATCTCGCCGGACTCAGCGTGGCGGTGGCCCGGGAGCATGTCGGGGAATTGCGCCAGCGTTTCCCGCGGGCGCGTTTCGTGGTCTTCGGCAGCCATGACGAGGCCGTTGCCGCGGTGGCTTTCGGACATACCGACCTGTATCTCGACGATGTGCTCAGCGCCTACCACCGGATCAATCGGTCCTATTACGGCTACGTGAGGTTCGAGCGGTTTGCCGATGCCCGCCTGGAAGGGGGCTACGGCTTCCTCCTTCGTCGCGGCGACACGAACCTGTTGCGCGTCGTCAACTCGGCCATCGGCGCGATCAACCAGGACCGTCTCGAAAGCATCGCCAGGCGCTGGGTCGGCAGCGGTTCCCTGCCAACGGGCCAGCGTATCGCGCTGACGCCGCAGGAGAGTCGCTGGATCGCTCGCCACCCGGTGGTGCGGTTGGTCATCAACGACGACCTGGCGCCGCTGGCCTTCTTCAATTCCGACGAGACCTTCTCGGGCATCGCCTCCGACCTGCTGGACATGATTTCCCGCCGCACCGGCCTGCATTTCCAGGTCACGCCTCGCAGTGGCGGCTTCCCCGAGCAGATCGGCGTATTGGCCAGGAAGGAGGCGGACCTGGCGATCATGAGCCGCAGCAGCAAGCGCGAGGAAATGCTGCGTTTCACCCGCTCGTTCCTGTCCACCTCGTACGTCCTCGTCACCCGGGCGGACGACAAGGGACGCGCGGAGAGCCCCGGGAGCCTCGACGGCAAGCGCATAGCGATTCCCGCCGGCCATGTGGGCATGCAACAGGTGCGCGAGCGCTATCCGCAGGCCTCGATGGTGGAGGTCGGCGTCGCGCTGGATGCCATGAACCTGGTCTACGAAGGACGGGCCGACGCGGCGGTGGTGCCGCTGGTCACCGCTCGCTACTACATCGTCCGGTTGTTCCGCGAGAGGCTGGCGATCGCCGACCTGGTTCCCATCGGTGCGGCCACCGCCCACTTCGCCGTTCGCCGAGGCGACGCCGAACTCCAGTCGATTCTCGACAAGGCCTTGCTGAGCATCTCGCCGGACGACCTGAGCGATATCGTCAATCGCTGGCGCTCGCCGCCGGGAATGAGCGGCCAGACCTGGGTCGACTACATCCTGGTGATCACCGAGATCCTGGCGATCGCAGCGGCCTTGCTGCTGCTCTGCCTGGGCTGGGTCACTTATCAGCGCCGGCAGATCAGGGTGCGCGCGCGGGTCGAACAGGCGCTCAGCGACCAGTTGCGGTTCGTCGAGGCCCTGACCGACTGCATGCCTCCGCCGCTGTATGTGCGCGATGTCAACGGACGGATGCTGTCCTGCAACCGCAGCTACCTGCAGAGCGTCGGCTTGAGTTCCGAGGAGGTGATGAACCGCACCGTGCTCGAACTGCCCATGGAAAACTTCGAGACCGCTCCGGAGTTCCATCGCAGCTACCTGATGGCCATGCGCGAGGGCAGGACCATCGAGGCGGTCTACCCGGTGGTGCTGGGCGGTCGGGAGCGCTGGATCGACCACTGGATCCAGCCGTTCCGCGATTCCAGCGGGACCATCCGCGGTGTCATCTGTGGCTGGCTGGACATCACCGAGCACCGCCAGTTGATCGATGAGCTGGAAGAGGCAAAGAATCTGGCCGACGAAGCGAGCCGGGCCAAGACCACCTTCCTGGCGACCATGAGCCACGAGATCCGCACGCCGATGAACGCGGTGATCGGTATCCTCGAACTGGCGCTCAAGCGTGCCGAGACCGGTCGGGTGGACCGTTCCAGCATCGAGATCGCCTATGCCTCGGCGAAGAGCCTGCTGGAGCTGATCGGCGATATTCTCGACATCGCCCGCATCGAGTCAGGTCGCCTCAGCCTGTCGCCGAAACGGGCCAACCTGCGCGAGCTGGTGGAATCGGTGGCACGGGTATTCGAAGGCCTGGCCCGGCAAAAGCGCCTGAGCCTGGTGCTGGAGATCGATTCGAGCATCAACGGCGACGTACTGCTGGATGCCATGCGCTTCAAGCAGATCCTCTCCAACCTGGTCAGCAACGCGATCAAGTTCACCGACGAGGGCTCGATCCGCATCCGCATCGATGGCCGCCAGGTGGAGCCGTCGCTGTTGCAGGTCAATCTCTGTGTGGAAGACACCGGCATCGGTATTTCCCTGGGCGACCAGCAGCAGTTGTTCCGGCCTTTCGCCCAGGTCAACCGCAACCTGCAGAACACCGAGGGCACCGGGCTCGGCCTGGTGATCTCGCGCTCGCTGTGCGAAATGATGGGAGGGCGCCTGGTGATGAGCAGCGAGCTGGGGCAGGGTACGCGGATCGACGTCGAGCTGCGCCTGCAGGTGCTGGAACCGATCGTCGAGAACGTGCGGGCGATCCCGCTCGGCAGTCGCCAGGCGCGGCGGTTGCAGGTGCTGGTGGTGGACGATCATGCGGTCAACCGGCAGATCCTCCATCAACAGCTGAGCTTCCTCGGTCATGACGTGGAGGAAGCGGAGAACGGCCTGAGCGCTCTCAACCTGTGGCATGGGCAACCGTTCGACATGGTCATCACCGACTGCCACATGCCGCTGATGAGCGGCTCCGACCTTGCCCGCTCGATCCGCCAGGAGGAGCGCGAGAATGGCGAGGAGCCGGTGGTCATCATCGGCCTCACCGCGGACGCCCAGCCGGAGGAGATCGAGCGCTGCATCCAGGCTGGAATGAACGAGTGCCTGATCAAGCCCATCGGCCTCGATGTCCTCGAGGAGCGCCTGCTGGCCCTGGGCTTCGCCGCCGACGAGCTGCCCGTCACCATCGATGCCGAACCCGTCGCCATACCGACGGCCCCCCGTCTCTACGACCTGGATTCCCTGCATGCGCTGACCGGCGGCGAGCCGACGATGCTCAGGCGGCTGCTCGACGAACTGCTGACCAGCAACCGCAAGGACCTGGAGACCCTCGAGGGACTGGTGCAACGCCAGGAGACCGGCGAACTGGCCGAGCTGGCGCATCGGATCAAGGGCGCGGCGAGGGTGGTGCGTGGCGAGCAACTGGTGGAAAGCTGCCGGCGCCTCGAGGATGCCTGCCTCAGCCCGAACGCCTCGTTCGCCTGGGTGGAAGAGTGCGCCGTTGGGGTGAAACTGGCGATCCTCGCCCTGGACGAAAGCCTGGTGGAAGAGTGCACGGATTGACGTGGCCCGCGCCCGTTGCCCGGGCGGTAAACCAATCGTCATCGCTTTGCCCGAGGATCGGGCATGTCCAGGCGCGGAAAAGACTACACTCCGGTTGGGGAGCCTTTTCCGCGGAGCCTGACCAAAGATCGGAATACCGCCCTCGCGGGCACCCCAGCCGATTCCTGCGGTCAGATAGTCCTTCTGGAGTGCGTTGAACGAAAGGAACCAAGCGATGGCCGACCTGACCAGCCTGAGCATCGAGCATCTTCGCTCGCCACGGCTGTATACCCACCGTCTGATCCTGCGGCCCTGGCTGGTGCAGGACCGGGCCAGGTTCGCCGAGCTGAATGCCGATCCACTGGTGATGGAGTTCTTTCCGTCCTGCCTGGATCGTGCCCAGAGCGACGCGTTGCTGCGCCGCATCGACGCGCACTTCGCCGAGCACGGTTTTGGCTGGTGGGCGCTGCAGGTCAAGGGCGGCGATCCTTTCATCGGCTACGTGGGGCTGGAGGTCGTGGACTTCGATGCGCCCTTCGTACCCGCGGTGGCCATCGGCTGGCGTCTCGCCGCCGAGCATTGGGCGGAGGGCTTCGCCCACGAGGCGGCCGAGGCGGCGCTGAGCTACGCCTTCGATACCCTTGGCCTGGACCAGGTGGTGGCTTTCACCGTACCGGCCAACGAGAACTCCCTGGGGCTGATGGAGCGCCTGGGGATGCATCGCGATCCCACCGACGACTTCGAGCATCCCGACCTGCCTCCCGGCCACCGCTTGCGGCATCATGTGCTGTACCGGTTGACGCGCGAGGACTGGCTTCGCAGATGAGTCGGCCGTTTCCGAAAAGGCCTCCCATGAACGCGAACCTTCCCCCTTCCGCCATTTCCGAACTGCATGGCCCGCGCCTGCTGCTGCGCGCCTGGCGCGACAGCGACCGCGAGGCGTTCGCCGAGATGTGCGCCGACCCGCAGGTAATGGAATTCTTCCCCAGTGTGCTCGACCGCGCGCAGAGCGACGCCTTGGTCGATCGCGTCCAGGCGCATTTTGCCGAGCGTGGCTACGGGCCCTGGGCCCTGGAGCTACCGGGCGAGGCGGCGTTCATCGGATTCACCGGCCTGTTCGACGTGACCATGGACGTGCACTTCGCCCCGACCGTGGAGATCGGCTGGCGCCTGGCGCCCGCCTACTGGGGGCGTGGACTCGCCCGCGAAGCGGCGGAAACCGCCTTGGACTTCGCCTTCGAGCGGCTGCGCCTGCCCGAGGTGGTGGCCTTCACCACGCCGCCCAACCGCCGCTCCTGGGGCTTGATGGAGCGCCTGGGCATGCGTCGCGATCCGGCCGAGGATTTCGACCACCCACTCCTGGCAGCGGATCACCCGATGCGCCGGCATATCCTCTATCGCGTCGACGCGGCCCGCTGGGCGGAGCGGTGAACATGGGCGACGGCGGCGGCGAGGTGCTCTCCTACCATCGCCTCAGCATGCATCGCCCGGAGCGCTACGCACCCGGTCCCGGCGGACTGGACTGGGCGACCCAGCCGGCGCCGTTCCGCCAGTACCGGGGCTGCCGGCAAATCGAACTGCTGCATCGGCCGCTGGAGGAGTCGCCACCCTACGACGGGGTGTTTTCCGGGCCGGCGGCCGCGCCCTCTCGGCTCGATCGCCGCAGCCTCTCGCAGATGCTCTACGACGGATTGGCGCTGTCGGCCTGGAAGGAGGCCGGCGGCACTCGCTGGGCGCTGCGGGTCAATCCGTCGAGCGGCAACCTGCATCCCACCGAAGCCTACCTGCTGCTTCCCGGCGGTACCCTGGAGCCGGCGCCGCTGCTCGCCCATTACCGTCCCGACAAGCATGCCCTGGAGGTGCGCGGCGAACTGCCGGCAACGCTGGCTTCGCTGCTGGATGACTGCTTGCCGGCCGGCGGCTGCCTCCTGGCATTGACCAGCGTGCCCTGGCGCGAGGCCTGGAAATACGGTGAGCGAGCCTATCGCTACTGCCAGCATGACCTCGGCCACGCGCTGGCCTGCCTCTCGATCGCCGCGGCGATCCAGGGCTGGGAGATGCGCCTGCTGCGCGGCGTCGCCGAAAGCGCACTGGACGGCCTGTTCGGCCTTGATCGGGACGGCTTCGCCGAGTGCGAGAGCGTCGACGCACTGTTCTGGATCGGGCCGGCGCTCACGCAGGAGCCTTCCCTTTCGCCGCGCCTGTGCGAAGGACTGGCGGCCCTGCCGTTGGCCGGCGCGCCGAACCGGCTGTCGCGGGAGTACCGGGACTGGCCGGAGTTGCAGCGGATACATGGGCTATGTCGGGCGCCGCGCCTGCCGGCACGCCCGTGGAGGGTCGCACCGGGCGAGCCCGGCAACGACAACCCCGGCCTGCCGCTGCGACCGCTGCTGCATCGGCGGCGTAGCGCGCAGCGCATGGACGGGCGCGCCGGCATCGATGTCGAACTGCTGCGGGCCTGGCTGCGCAGGCTGCTGCCGGAGCGCTCGCCGGTGCCTTTCGCGGTCACCGGCGAGGCCGCGCGGGTCGATCTGCTGCTGTTCGTCCATCGCGTCCGGGGCCTGGTGCCGGGGTTGTACTGGCTGGACCGCAGCGGCCTGCGGCGGCCGCCGATGCGCGAGGATTTCCTCTGGCAGCGCGTCGATCCGGAGTTGCCGCTGTACCTGTTGCAGGAAGGCGATGCGCGCGCGCTGTCGGCGTATCTCTCCTGCCAGCAGGACATCGCCGGCGACGGCTGCGTCGCGCTCGCCATGCTCGCCCATCTCGGCGCGGCGCTCGAAGAAGGTCCCTGGTGCTATCCGCGGCTGTACTGGGAATGCGGGCAGGTCGGCCAGTTGCTCTACCTCGAGGCGGAGGCCGCCGGGCTGTCTGGGACGGGTATCGGCTGCTACTACGACCCCCTGGTGCATGAGCTGCTTGGACTAACGGATGAGTCCATGGCCAGTCTCTACCATTTCACCCTCGGCCGCGCGGTGTGGGACACTCGTCTTTGCAACATGCCCGCGTACCCGGCCATGCGCCGCGACTAGCCCGTCGACAGCCCGAATTCGAGGAAACACCCCATGACCCAGATACTGGACAACCTGGTGGCTTTGCTGAGCCTGGAACCCATCGAGGAGAACCTGTTCCGGGGCATGAGCCAGGATCTCGGCTTCCGCCAGCTCTATGGCGGCCAGGTCCTGGGGCAGGCGCTGTCGGCGGCCAGCCAGACGGTGGAGGACGATCGCCACGTACACTCCATGCACGGCTACTTCCTGCGTCCCGGCGACGCCAGCATGCCGGTGGTGTACCAGGTGGACCGGGTGCGCGACGGCGGCAGCTTCAGCACCCGCCGGGTCACCGCGATCCAGAAAGGCCAGCCGATCTTCACCCTGAGCAGCTCCTTCCAGTACGACGAGGAAGGTTTCCACCACCAGATCGAGATGCCCGAGGTGGTTGGCCCGGATAACCTGCCTTCGGAGCTGGAGCTGACCCGCCAGCGCGCCGAGCGGATTCCCGAGCGCATCCGCGACAAGCTGCTGTATCCGAAGCCCATCGAGATTCGTCCGGTCACCCAGCACGACCCCTACGACCCGCAGCCCGACGAACCGGTGAAGTACCTCTGGTTCCGTGCCGACGGCAAGCTGCCGGACGTCCCGGCGCTGCACAAGTACCTGCTGGCCTACGCCTCGGACTTCGGCTTCCTTACCACCTCGATGCAGCCCCATGCCGTTTCGGTGTGGCAGAAGACCATGCAGGTCGCCAGCCTCGACCACGCCCTGTGGTTCCACCGCGACCTGCGCGCGGACGAGTGGCTGCTCTACGCCATCGACAGCCCCTGGGCCGGCAACGCACGCGGTTTCGTGCGCGGCAGCATCTTCAACCAGAGCGGCCAGCTGGTCGCCTCGTCGAGCCAGGAAGGCCTGATCCGCAAGCGTGAGGACTGGGCGTGAGGCTGGCCGACATCCGCCACTGGGTGTTCGACATGGACGGCACCCTGACCCGGGCTGTGCACGACTTCCCGGCGATCCGCCGAGCGCTGGACATCCCCGAGCAGGACGACATCCTGCTGCACCTCGCCGCCCTGCCCGAGGCCGAGGCGGCGGCCAAGCACGCCTGGCTGCTCGAACACGAGCGCGCCCTGGCCGAGGCCGCGCGGCCGGCGCCGGGCGCACTGGAACTGGTGCGCGAGTTGCAGCGGCGCGGCGTGCGCCTGGGCATCCTGACCCGCAACGACCACCAGTTGGCGCTGATCACCCTCGAAGCGATCGGCCTGGGCGGCTGCTTCCCCACCGAGCACATCCTCGGGCGCGGCGAGGCGCGGCCCAAGCCGGACCCTGATGGCTTGCTGCGCATCGCCCGACGCTGGAACGTGACGCCGGCGGAGCTGGTGATGGTCGGCGACTACCGTTTCGACCTCGACTGCGGACGCGCCGCGGGTAGTCGCACGGTGCTGGTCAACCTGCCGGAAAACCCCTGGCCGGAGCTGGCCGACTGGCACGCTGCCGATTGCCATGCGTTGCTCGAGCAACTGCAAACGCCGTAGGAATATCCGGCGGAAAACCTCGAGGGCGGCAGCGCCAGCGGCTCCCCGAAAACGAAAAAAGCGCAGGAAGCCAGGCTCCTGCGCTTTTTTCCTGCGCATCCGTGCGGGATGCGGCGGCCGTTATCAGCCGTTGATCGCGTCGGTCAGTGCCTTGGCCGGAACGAACTTGGCTACACGCTTGGCAGCGATCTCGATCGCCTTGCCGGTCTGCGGGTTGCGGCCGGTGCGCGCGGGACGCTCGGAGACCTTCAGCTTGCCGATACCCGGCAGGGTGATTTCGCCATCGTTCTCCAGGGCGTCCTTGACGATCTCGGCGAGCTGGTCGAGCGCGCTGCGAACGGTGGTCTTCTGCGCGTCGATGGCTTCGGCGATGTCCTGGATCAGTTGGTCTTTGGTCAGTGCCATGGTGGTGTAGCTCCTTGGTAAAAGACTGCGCGAGGGGCCTCGCACAGAAACGGGCGTGATTTTAAACAGCTTGGCGCGAATAAGGTTCCCTTTTCTCCGCTTATTTGTTTCCTCGCACGACGCGCATGACAGAGCCGTTACAGAGGTTTTCGCGGCTGTCCGGAATGATGCCGGCGTCGGTTGCCCGACGCATCCTCATGGTTCTGCCAGGGGCGCATGCCTCCGGTTCTTAGTTAAGGATTATTGGTTATTTATAGGTTAGGGTTTCATCCATTAGGGTTATAAGCAGGACATCCCGTCCCTTTCCATCACCGGAGCCTGCTTACCTCGCGCCAACGCCTGGCCCTCGCTCCCCGTTCGAGGTGCCGCATGAGCGAAGCCCGGCTCCACTCGCCCGCCCCCAGGACACCGCGACCCATGGCCGGTTGGGCGGCAAGCCTGCGCGACAGTGGACTGCTGGCGCTGGCAGTGCCGCGCGTGTTCGCCGGCATGGAGCGGGACTGGGGGGAAATCTTCGCTGGCGTCCGCCACCTGGCCGAGCAGGAACTCGAGCTGGCACGGCGCCTGGCCCTGCATCATCTGCAGATCGCTTCCATTCGCCTGCTGGGTAGTCCTGAACAGCAGCGCCGCCTGTTGCCGGCCAGCGTCGAGCGCCGCTGGCTGTGGAGCGAGGCGGTCGATCTGCGGCGCGCCCAGCCCGAAGCGCAGGAGCACTGGCGGGGCGGTTTCCTGGTGGGTGGACGGGGTAGCGATTGCTTCGCCGTGGAAGACGTGGATCGCTTGCTGATCTCAGCCTGGCACGCGCCCTCCCGCGCTCACCTGATCGCTGTCGCCGAAACGGGGCGGGCAGGCATCGACATCTCCGGCCTCGCCGATGGCTCGGGGCTGTTCTTGCCCGCCGGGCAGCGACTGCATTACCAGCGGCTGCGGCTGCATCCCGAGGACATCCTGGTGCCGCCCGGCCTGCCGCCGACCCCGTGCGGGCAACTGCGCGAAGGCTTGACCCGATTGGCCCAGGCCAATCTCGACCTGGGCCAGGCTGCGCGGGTGCCGGGCGACGTGGCGGGGCAGGGAGAGGCGCCGCGTCTCCTCGCCCTCGCGCTGCGTCTTGTCGAACTGGCGGCGGAGTCCTTCCAGGCGGCATTCGCCCGCGGCGGCGCGCTGACATTCCGCGAAAGCGCGGCGGCGTCGCTGCTGGCGAGCGAGGCGGAGGCGGTGGCCCGCGCCGGGCTGCTCGCCTGCCTGCGCCGACAGGCCCTGGAAGCCCGTCTGCTGGGCGCGGCCCTGTAGGGACGGGGGCATGGAGCAAGGGCGGAAGGGCATCCGGAGGCGCATTCGCGCTCATAAACTAATTCCAAAATATTATTTATATCGAGTTTTTTATATCTGTAATCTGCATCGCACCGGACCACCGGACTCGCTGTCGCCACCCATTGCCCGTCCCTGGTCCGTTCTCCTCCGGAGCGCGGCACCGTTGCCTCCGAGGTTCGCCCGATGAAACGCCCGAATTCCCTGCACCGCCTGGTGGCAGCCCTGGCCTTTGCCAGCCTTTCCGTCGCCGCCCAGGCCGCCGACATCACGGTCGGCTACCAGACCGGCATCGACCCGACCAAGGTGCCCCAGGCCGATGGCCTGTACGAGAAAGCCATCGGCGAGAAGATCGACTGGCGCCGCTTCAACAGCGGTCCGGAAGTGATCGCCGCGCTCGCCTCCGGAGACCTGCAACTCGGCAACATCGGGTCCAGCCCGCTGGCAGCGGCGACCTCGCGGAAGCTGCCGATCGTCGCCTTCATCGTTTCCGCGCAGATCAACGCCGCCGAGGCGCTGGTGGTGCGCAATGGAAGCGGGATCGGGAAACCCGAGGACCTGGTCGGCAAGACTATCGCTACCCCGTTCGTTTCAACCTCCCACTACAGCCTGCTCGGCGCCCTCAAGCACTGGCAGATCGATCCGTCCAAGGTGAAGATCGTCAACCTCAACCCGGCCGAGATCGCTGCCGCCTGGCGTCGCGGCGACATCGACGGGGCCTTCGTCTGGTCGCCGGCGCTGGGCGAGATCAAGAAAAGCGGCAAGGTCCTCACCGACGCCGCCGAAGTCGGCCAGTGGGGTGCGCCGACATTCGAGGTGTGGGTGGCGCGCAAGGACTTCGCCGAGAAGCATCCTGAAATCGTCGCCCGCTTCGCCCGCGTCAGCCTCGATTCCTTCGCCGACTACAACGCGCACAAGGCCGAATGGACCGCCGACTCCGAGCCGGTGAAGAAGATCGCCCGGCTGACCGGCGCCGATCCCAGGGACGTCCCCGAACTGCTGGCCGGCTCGACCTTCCCGGAAAGCCAGGCGCAACTGTCCGCCGACCTGCTCGGCGGCGGCACCGCCAAGGCTATCGCCGGCACTGCCGAATTCCTCAAGGAACAGAAGCGCGTGCCGGCCGTCCTCGGCGACTACTCGCCCTACGTCAGCGCCGACTTCGTGCGCCAGGCGGAGCAGGTCCAGGTCGGCCAGCGCTGAATTCCGCGCCTCCGCTCCGGCCTGTCGGAGCGGAGGCTTTCTTACCCTACGGAGGGCAGAACACATGAGCCGTCTGACGGCCGAGGCGATCAGCCTCTCATTCGAACAGCGCGGCCAGCGCCGCGCCATCCTCCGCGATCTCAGCCTGGGCCTGGCCAAGGGCGAGTCGCTGGTGGTGCTGGGTCCTTCGGGCTGCGGCAAGTCGACACTGCTGAACATCCTCGCCGGTTTCCAGAAGCCGGACCAGGGACGCGTGCAGATCGACGGCCGGACACTCGAAGGGCCCGGCGGCGAGCGCGGCGTGGTGTTCCAGGACGACGCCCTGATGCCCTGGCTCAACGCCCTCGAAAACGTCGCCCTGGGCCTGCGCATCCGTGGCCTGGGCAAGGCCGAGCGCAGCGCGCGGGCGCGCCAGGTCCTGCAACTGGTGGGCCTCCAGGAGTACGCCGAGCAGTCCGTCGCCCAGCTCTCCGGCGGCCAGCGGCAACGCCTCGGGCTGGCACGCGCGCTGGCGGTCGAGCCGGACTTCCTGCTGCTCGACGAGCCGTTCGGCGCGCTCGACGCGCTGACCCGCGAGCGCATGCAGGTGCTCCTGCTGGACCTGTGGAAGCAGACCGGCAAGGGCCTCTTCCTGATCACCCACAGCGTCGACGAAGCCCTGTTCCTGGCTACCGACCTGGTGGTGATGGACGGCCCGCCGGCGCGCATCGTCAAGCGCCTGCCGGTGGACTTCGCGCGGCGTTACGCCGCCGGCGAAACGGTGCGTTCGATCAAGGCTGATCCCGAGTTCGGCCGTTTGCGCCAGGCGTTGCTGGACGAATTCCTCGATGTCGCGGAGGCCGAACATGCCCACTGATACCCTCGGACTCGCCGTTGCCAATCCTGTCCCGCGCAAGCGCCGTCTGCCCGGCGACCGTCGGCGCTGGGCCGCCGGTGCCAGCGTGCTGGCCCTGGCCCTGCTGTGGTGGGCGGCGACCCGTTTCGGCTGGGTCGACGTGCTGTTCCTGCCGGCGCCCGAACAGCTCTTCGAAGCCCTGCAACGGCTATGGCAGGAGGGCTACCTCGATGCCAGCCTGCTGCAACACGTCGGCACCAGCCTGCTGCGGGTGCTCCTGGCGCTCGGCGCGGCGGTGCTGACGGCGATCCCGCTGGGCGTGCTGATGGGCCTCAATCCCTTGGCCGGAGCGGCCCTCGATCCGCTGGTGGAGTTCTACCGGCCGATCCCGCCGTTGGCCTACCTGCCGTTGATCGTCATCTGGTTCGGCATCGGCGAGCTGAGCAAGGTGCTGCTGATCTACCTGGCGCTGTTCGCGCCGCTGCTGATCGCTACCGCCGCCGGCGTGCGTCGCGTAGACCGATCGCGGGTGCAGGCGGTGCGCTGCCTGGGGGCCAGCCGCTGGCAGGTGGTGCGCTACGTGATCCTGCCGAGTGCCTTGCCGGAGGTCCTCACCGGCCTGCGCATCGCCCTCGGCGTCGGCTGGTCGACCCTGGTCGCCGCCGAGCTGATCGCGGCCAACCGAGGCCTCGGCTTCATGGTCCAGTCCGCCGCGCAATTCCTCGCCACCGACGTGGTGGTGGTCGGCATCCTGCTGATCGCCGCCATCGCCCTGGCCTTCGAACTGGGGCTGCGCTGGGTCCAGCGGCGCTTCGCCGCCTGGGGTTGAGCGCGAGAGTCCCGAGTCATTTCCGAACCGGCCTTCACTCACGCGGCGAAGGCCGGAGCGAGGGCGCGCAGGGCGCGCCCGCAACCTGCCCGACGAGTAGTACGACATGAGCCTGACCATCCAACCCATCAGCCCGGCCCTGGGCGCCATCGTTTCCGGCATCGACCTCGGCGCGCCGCTGGACGACACCGGCCAGCGGGCCATCGAGCAGGCCCTGCTCGAACACCAGGTGCTGTTCTTCCGCGACCAGTCGCTGGAACCCAGGAGCCAGGCGCGCTTCGCCGCCCGCTTCGGCGACCTGCACATCCATCCGATCTACCCCAGCGTGCCGGAGCAGCCGGAGGTCATCGTCCTCGACACCGCGGTCACCGACGTGCGCGACAATGCCATCTGGCACACCGACGTGACCTTCCTCGAGACCCCGGCGCTGGGAGCCGTGCTCGCCGCCAAGCAATTGCCGCCGTACGGCGGCGACACCCTCTGGGCGAGCAGCACGGCGGCCTACGAGGCGCTGTCGGCGCCGCTGCGGCGTCTGCTGGACGGCCTCACGGCGACCCACGACATCGGCAAGTCCTTCCCCCGCGAGCGCTTCGGCGTCACCGAGGCCGACCTGGCGCGCCTGGAGGAGGCCCGCCTGAAGAATCCGCCGCGCTCGCATCCGGTGGTGCGCACCCATCCGGTCACCGGGCGCAAGGGCCTGTTCGTCAGCGATGGCTTCACCACCCGCATCAACGAACTGGAGCCGGCCGAGAGCGATGCGCTGCTGAAGTTCCTCTTCGCCCATGCCACGCGACCTGAATTCACCGTGCGCTGGCGCTGGCAGGAAAACGACGTGGCGTTCTGGGACAACCGCGTGACGCAGCACTACGCGGTGGACGATTACCGGCCACAGCGGCGGGTCATGCATCGCGCCACCATCCTCGGCGACAAGCCCTTCTGACGACGCCGCGCGCGGGCTTCCTCCGGCGGCCCGCGCCGGCAACTGTCCGTTCCGCCAGCTTTTGCTCTCGAAAAGGTCGCCTCTGCGACATTCGCTGTCGTGTCCCGGCGTGCCGCTCTCGCCTAAGCTTGGCGGGTCCAATTGTTTCGAGAGTTTTCATCCATGCAAGAACGCATCCCGGATGAGCTGACCCTGCCAGAGCTCACCCTGCGTGGCCTGATCCTCGGTGCGCTGATCACCGTGGTCTTCACCGCCTCCAACGTCTACCTTGGTCTGAAGGTCGGCCTGACCTTCGCCTCGTCGATCCCGGCGGCGGTGATCTCGATGGCCGTCCTGCGCTACTTCTCCGGCGCCAACATCCTCGAGAACAACATGGTGCAGACCCAGGCCTCGGCGGCCGGCACTCTGTCCTCGATCATCTTCATCCTTCCCGGCCTGCTGATGATCGGCTACTGGAGTGGCTTCCCGTTCTGGCAGACCGCGGCGATCTGCTCCATCGGCGGCATTCTCGGGGTGCTCTATACCATTCCGCTGCGCCGGGTGATGGTGGTGCAGAGCGAACTGCCGTATCCGGAAGGGGTGGCGGCGGCGGAAATCCTCCGGGTCGGCAGCGACGGCGCCGAGGACGAGGAAGACGCCCGCGCGCCGCGTGCCGCCGGTAACGCGCCGGGGCTCTACGACATCCTCGGCGGCGGCCTGGTGGCGGCGCTGTTCAGCCTCTGGAGCAGCGGCTTCAAGGTTCTCGCCGAAGGCTTCAGCGTCTGGCTCAGTGCCGGGCAGGCGGCGTTCCGCCTTTCCACCGGTTTTTCCCTGGCGCTGGTCGGTGCCGGCTACCTGATGGGCATCACCGCCGGCATCGCGATCCTCATCGGCGTGGTGATCTCCTGGGGCGTCGCGGTGCCGCTGCTGACCGTCAACAGCGTGCCGGCCGACGGCCAGAGCCTGTCGGACCTGGCCACCCAACTGTGGAGTTCGCAGGTGCGCTTCCTCGGCGCCGGCACCATCGGCGTGGCCGCGCTGTGGACCCTGGCGACCCTGTTCAAGCCGATGGTACGGGGCGTCTGGGCCTCCCTCGGGGCAGTGCGCGGCAATAGCCAGGCGAACAGCCTGCGCACCGAGCTGGACATGCCGGCCAAGTGGATCCTGCTGATCGCCGGGATACTGCTGGTCTCGCTGTTCGTGGTCTTCAGCCACTTCCTCGGTGCCGCCGCGCCGGACATGGCCAGCCCGCAGTTCTGGAGCCTGGTGGCGGTATGCGTGGTGTTCGCCTTCTTCTTCGGCTTCCTGATCGCCGCCGCCTGCGGCTACATGGCCGGCCTGGTCGGTTCGTCGAGCAGTCCGATCTCGGGGATCGGAATCATCGCGGTCATCCTGGTGTCGTTGCTGATACTCGGCTTCGGCAGCATCGAGGGCGGCCTGCTGGACCGCCAGAACGGCAAGCTGGCGATCGCCCTGGCGCTGTTTACCACCTCGGTGGTGCTGGCCATCGCGGCGATCTCCAACGACAACCTGCAGGACCTCAAGACCGGCTACCTGGTCGGCGCCACGCCCTGGCGCCAGCAGGTCGCGCTGATCGTCGGCTGCATCGTCGGCGCGCTGGTGATCCCCCCGGTGCTGGAACTGCTCTACAGCGCCTACGGCTTCACCGGGGCCCTGCCGCGCGAGGGAATGGACCCCGGCCAGGCCCTGGCCGCGCCGCAGGCGACCCTGATGACGGCGATCGCCAGCGGGATTTTCCACGACGCGCTGAACTGGAACATGATCCTCATCGGCGTCGCCCTGGGCATCGCCCTGATCCTCGTCGACCTGCTCCTGCGCCGTACCGGCAAGGCCTGCCTGCCGGTGCTGGCGGTGGGCCTGGGGATCTACCTGCCGCCGACCATCGGCATGACCCTGGTGGTCGGTGCGCTGATTTCCTGGCTGCTGGAAAATGCCCTGAAGAAGCGTGCGGCGGCGGCCGGGGTCGACGAAGAGGCTTATGCCGAAGAGCCGAAGCGACGCGGCGTGCTGCTGGCTTCGGGGCTGATCGTCGGCGAGAGCCTGATGGGCATCCTGCTCGCCGGGGTGATCGGCGCCACCGGCGAGGACGCGCCGCTGGCGCTGGCCGGCGCCGGCTTCGCGGGCATCGCCCAGTGGCTGGGACTGGTGGTATTCGTCGCGATCTGCGTGCTGTTCTACCGGCGAGTGCTGGCGCGCTGAGGGATTCGCAGCTGCACGGGGATGGGATGTTGCCGCTAGCGTCATTCCCCGCGGTCAGGGACGGAGGATGAGGGAAGGGGCGCCCTGCGCGCCCCCTTTTCCTGCGCTCAACGCACCAGGTGCAGGAACTGCAGGTGCCGCTCGTACTGGTCGAGCATGTCGTTGATGATCTGCTCCTTGGTGTAGCCCATCAGATCGTAGTCCTGGCTACCTTCGGCGAGATGCACCTCGGCACGGAAGTAGCGGCGATTCTTCAGGTGCAGGCCGCCCATGCCGGCACGCGCGAAGGACGGCGTGAAGTAGCCGCGCATCAGCACCTGGTAGAGGAACCGATGCTGCTCGCCATGACCGATCTCCAGGCTCAGCGAGGCGTTGCCCGGATCGAGCTGGGCGTCCACCGCCAGGCCCTTCTCGCGGAACACCTCGGAAACCTCGCTGATCGCCGGGCGCACCACGTCGTTCATGAAGCGGTACACCTCGTCCCGCGAGGGGAAGTGCACGGCCTGCGACAGGCGTCGCTTCCAGCCGCCGGAGCGCTTGCCGTTGCCGCTCATCAGCGGCGCCAGGGAGTGGCTCCGCGCCCGCTGGCGCTGCGACTCCATGTAGAAGGCCTTGTGCAGGCCCCACATCATCAATAGCAGGATCAGCGAGAAGGGCAGGGAGGTCAGCACCACCGCCGACTTCAGCGCGTCGATGCTGCCGGCGAACAGCAGCCCGCCGGTGACCAGCGCGGTGACCGAGCCCCAGAACACCCGCAGCCACTTCGGCCCGTCGTCGTCGGCGCTGCCGCCGTGGGCGGAGAGGGTGGAGAGGACCACGGTGCCGGAGTCCGCCGAGGTGACGAAGAAGACGAAGCTGACCAGCACCGTGACGGTGATCACCGCGCGGCTCCAGGGGTAGTTCTGGAGCATCTGGTAGAGGGCCATCGACGGCTGCTCGATGGCCACCCGGCCGAGTTCGCTGGCGCCGCCGAGGGCCTGCTCCAGGGCGCTGTTGCCGAAGATCGACATCCACGCCAGGGTGAAGCCGAGCGGGATGAACAGCACGCCGAAGACGAATTCGCGGATCGTCCGGCCGCGCGAGATGCGCGCGATGAACAGGCCGACGAAGGGCGCCCAGGCGATCCACCAGGCCCAGTAGAACACCGTCCACGAGCCCAGCCAGTCGCTGGGGCCGCCGTAGGCGTAGAGGTCGAAGCTCTTGCCCGGCAGGTGGCCGAGGTAGTCGCCGACGTTCTGCACCAGGGTGTTGAGCAGGTGCTGGGTCGGACCGGCGAACAGCACGAACAGCAACAGGCTGCAAGCCAGCAGCATGTTGATGTCGGAGAGGATGCGGATGCCCTTGTCGACCCCGGAGACCGCCACCGAGATCGCCGCGCCCATCATCAGCACGATGAGCACCATCTGCACCGCATGGGTATGCGGTATGGCGTACAGGTAGTCCAGCCCGGAATTGAGCTGGAGCACGCCGAAGCCCATGTCGGCGCCGAGGCCGAACACCGTGGCGATGATGCCGAAGCAGTCCACCGTGTAGCCGATCGGCCCGTTGATACGCTTGCCGATCAACGGGTAGAGCGCCGAACGCAGGGCCAGCGGCAGGTTGTGGCGGTAGGCGAAGTAGGCCAGCGCCATCGCCACCAGGGCGAATACGCCCCAGCCGTGCAGGCCCCAGTGCAGGAACAGCAGTTCCATGGCCTGCCGCGCGGCTTCCTGGGTACCGGCCTCGCCTTGCGGCGGCTGGAGGAAGTGGGTCAGCGGTTCGGATACGCAGAAGAAGAACAGGGTGATGCTGATGCCGGCGGCGAACAGCATGCCGGCCCAGGACAGGTAGCTGAATTCCGGCTCGTCGTGGTCGGCACCGAGCTTGATCTTGCCGTAGCCGGAAAGCGCGGTGACCACCACGAAGATCAGGTACAGCGTCATCGCCAGCAGGTAGTACCAGCCGACGGTCTGCGAGGCCCAGGTCTGCGCGGCCAGCAGCCATTCGCCGGCGCGCTGGGGGAAGCCGATGACCACTGCGGCGAACAGCAGGATCAGGATCGCCGCACCGTAGAACACCGGGGGATTCATGCGGATGGGCGTGGGGGTGGAGGGGGTGGCGGAGGGCGATTGTGCGTCAGTCAAAACAGGCTGGTCTCCTCGTCCTTAATTTGATCAAGCGTTCAATATAAACACGATCAAGGGCCCGGGAGCCAATCCTTCGGACGTATGGAAGCCTTCGGCGCCGCGCTTTTCCCGCACGTTCGCCGAAGGATTCCTTCAGTTCGCCGCCAGTCCCAGGCGCCGCCTTCCCGCCTCCTCGTCGCCGCCTGCCTGCTCGGTGGCCAGTTGCAGGAGCAGGGCCTGTATCTGCTCCAGCGACGGCGCTCCGGCTTGGCCGAGCAGGCGCCGCAGACCGGCCAGCGATGGGTCTGGCGTTGCCCCGCCAAAATTCAGATGCTGCGGCAGGATTTCTTCCTTGTCGCTGACCAGCAGGGCGAAGTGGACGACGTTTTCCAGCTCGCGGATGTTGCCTGGCCAGGGATAGCTCTCGAGGATCCGCTGGGTTTCCACGCCGATGGCCGGCACCGGCAGGTCCAGGCGCTGGGCATAGACGCCGACGAAGTATTCCGCCAGCGGCAGGATGTCTCCCGGACGTTCGCGCAATGGCGGCAGGCTCAGGCGGCCGTCGTGCAGGTACTGCTGCAGGCCGGCCAGGAACTTGCCGGCGCGCACCGCCTGGTCCAGGTCGACGCTGGTGGCGGTGACCAGGCGCACGTCATGGGGAATCGGCTGCTGCGCACCGACCCGCAGCACCTCGCGTTCCTCCAGCGTCTGTAGCAGCCTGGCCTGCAGCGTCAGCGGCAGGTCGGCGATCTCGTCCAGGTACAGGGTGCCGCCATTGGCCGAACCGAACCAGCCGGCGCGGCTGCCGACCGGGCCGTTATGGGCGCCGGGAGCGTAGCCGAACAGCTCGGCTTCGGCATGGTTGCGACTGAGGGCGCTGCAACTGACCGCAACGAACAGACCGGCGCGTTCGCTGTGGCGGTGGATCTGCCTGGCGAGCAGCTCCTTGCCGGTGCCGGTCTCGCCTTCGATCAGCACCGGCTGGCCCTGTGGCGCGAGGCGCTCGAGTTCTTCGCGGACCCGGTGCGAGCGTGGGTCGAAGAACACCAGGGCCTTGGCGCGGATGCTCAGCGGACTGCGGTCGGCGTCGGGGAAGGTCAGCGGCGCGGGGCGTGGTTTCTCGCTCATGGGTAACTCCTTGGCGGCACGGGGCGCCTCCAGCGCCTGCGCCGTGACGACGGCCGGAACGGCTGCGGGCGGGGGCCGTTGCGGAAAAAGAAACGCCGGTGCAAGCCATGCGACACCGGCGTGAACAAGGGGCGCTGCAACGGCGCCCAGCGTGGGAGTCGGGACGGGCTGGGGTCAGAAGGCCGGGACCACCGCGCCGGCATATTTCTTCTCGATGAAGGCTTTCACTTCCGGGCTGGTCAGCGCGGCGGAAAGCTTCTTCAGGGCGTCGCTGTCCTTGTTGTCCGGACGCGCCACCAGGTAGTTCACATAGGGCGAGTCGCGGTCTTCCAGGACCAGCGCGTCCTTGGCCGGGTTGAGCTTGGCCTCCAGCGCGTAGTTGGTGTTGATCAGGTCCAGGTCGACCTGGTCCAGCACGCGCGGCAACAGGGCCGATTCGAGTTCCTTGAATTTCAGGTTCTTCGGGTTCTCGGCGATGTCCTTGGGCGTGGCCAGGGCGTTGTTCGGATCCTTCAACTTGAGCAGGCCGGCCTTCTGCAACAGCAGCAGGGCGCGCCCGCTGTTGCTGCCTTCGTTGGGAATGGCGACGGTGGCGCCGTCGGGCAACTCGGCCAGCGACTTGTATTTCCTCGAATAACCACCGAAGGGCTCGACGTGTACGCCGACCACGGTGACCAGGTTGGTGCCCTTGCCTTTGTTGAAGTTCTCCAGGTACGGCAGGGTCTGGAAGTAGTTGGCGTCCAGGCGCTTCTCGGCGACCTGCACGTTGGGCTGCACGTAGTCGGTGAACACCTTGATCTGCAGGTCGACGC
Source organism: Pseudomonas sp. TZ252 (assembly GCF_056110345.1). NCBI lineage: Bacteria > Pseudomonadati > Pseudomonadota > Gammaproteobacteria > Pseudomonadales > Pseudomonadaceae > Pseudomonas > Pseudomonas sp. TZ252. Next base: position 3,582,235 of record NZ_CM148566.1, read on the forward strand.
CTTCCTTCGCCAGGGTCGGCTTGATCAGCTCGAGGATTTCCGCGTGGGGGATCGGCGTGGCGGCGACGAGGAGCTTTTCCGCTGCGTTGGCGGAAACGCTGATGACGGAGGCCAGGGCAGTCAGCAGGAGCAGTTTTTTCATTCTTCGATCCTTGTAGGGCGATGTCCGCCGCTGCGTTCAGGGCGGTGAAGGAGGGGCGCCAACACGCGAGGGGCGGCTTGAAGGGGAGAGTAGCGACTCTTTTTATTCCATAAAAATATTATTTGTTTATTTTTATATTCTATTAATGAATATGAGAGAGCTGAGGCAATTTGTCTCGCGACAACCGACCACAGCAGGACGGTCTAGGCTAACGGGTAAGATTTTCGTACCGAATTGCTCTGCATCAAGGCGGGCGGTCCGGGAATCTGCTTGCGACCCTTCCCGCATTCCTGCCATCCAGGGCTGCGGTCGCTTTCCAATGACAAGAACGATAGCTGAAGGATGTGTTCCAAAACCTTGCGTAGCGTTGCGCGTGAGGAAGCACGGCCGAATCCGCACGTAAGCCGGAAGGGCCGAGAACCTGAAGAGGAGTTGCCATGTTCGGATTGGAGGCTATCGACCTTGCCCGCATCCAGTTCGCGTTCACCGTGTCCTTCCACATCATCTTCCCGGCGATCACCATCGGGTTGGCCAGCTACCTGGCCGTACTGGAAGGCCTCTGGCTGAAAACGAACGAAGAGGTCTACCGCGACCTCTATCATTTCTGGTCGAAGATTTTCGCGGTCAACTTCGGCATGGGCGTGGTGTCCGGGCTGGTCATGGCGTACCAGTTCGGCACCAACTGGAGCCATTTCTCCGACTTCGCCGGGTCCATCACCGGTCCGCTGCTGACCTACGAGGTGCTCACCGCGTTCTTCCTCGAGGCCGGTTTCCTCGGGGTCATGCTGTTCGGCTGGAACCGCGTGGGACCGGGCCTGCATTTCTTCGCCACGGTGATGGTGGCGATCGGCACGCTGATCTCGACGTTCTGGATCCTCGCTTCCAACAGCTGGATGCAGACCCCGCAGGGTTTCGAGATCGTCGACGGCCGGGTGATCCCGGTGGACTGGCTGGCGGTGATCTTCAACCCGTCGTTCCCCTACCGCCTGCTGCACATGTCGGTCGCCGCGTTCCTCGCCACCGCCTTCTTCGTCGGCGCCTCGGCCGCCTGGCACCTGCTGCGCGGGCGCGACAACCCGGCGATCCGCAAGATGCTCTCGATGGCCATGTGGATGGCGCTGATCGTCGCCCCGGTACAGGCGCTGATCGGCGACGCCCATGGCCTCAATACCCTGGAGCACCAGCCGGCGAAGATCGCCGCGATGGAAGGCCACTGGGACAACAGCAGCGGCGAGCCGACCCCGCTGATCCTGTTCGGCTGGCCGGACATGCAGCGCGAGGAAACCCGCTTCAAGGTGGAGATCCCGGTGCTCGGCAGCCTGATCCTCAAGCACAGCCTGACCGAGCCGATCCCGGCGCTGAAGGACTTCCCGCCGGAAGACCGGCCGAACTCCACCGTGGTGTTCTGGTCGTTCCGGATCATGGCCGGCCTCGGCATGCTGATGATCCTGGTCGGCGTCTGGAGCCTGTGGCTGCGCTGGCGCGGCCAGGACAAGCTGTTCAACTCGAAGGCCTTCCTGCGCCTGACCCTGCTGATGGGACCGTCCGGCCTGATCGCGATCCTCGCCGGCTGGTTCACCACCGAGATGGGCCGCCAGCCCTGGGTGGTCTACGGACTGATGCGCACCGCCGACGCCTCCTCGGCGCAGAGCGTGACGCAGATGAGCCTGACCCTGCTGACCTTCGTGGTGGTGTACTTCTCGCTGTTCGGCGTCGGTATCGGCTACATGATGCGCCTGGTGCGCAAGGGCCCGGTCACCCATGAGGGACGCGAGACCAACCCGGGAGGCGCCGGGCAGAAGCGCACGCCGGCACGGCCGTTGTCGGCCGCCGGCGAAGGTTTCGACGAAGAGCACGACGGCCACGCGCAAGCGGCCGACCGCGACCAGGACAAGAGGAACTGAGACATGGGTATCGATCTTCCCCTCATCTGGGCGGTCATCATCATCTTCGGCATCATGATGTACGTGGTGATGGACGGCTTCGACCTGGGCATCGGCATGCTCTATCCGTTCTTCAAGGACAGCGGCGACCGCGATGTGATGATGAACACCGTGGCGCCGGTCTGGGACGGCAACGAGACCTGGCTGGTGCTGGGCGGCGCGGCGTTGTTCGGGGCCTTCCCGCTGGCCTACGCGGTGGTCCTGTCGGCGCTCTACCTGCCGTTGATCTTCATGCTCGTCGGGCTGATCTTCCGCGGCGTCGCCTTCGAGTTCCGCTTCAAGGCCAAGCCGGCCAAGCAGCACATCTGGGACAAGGCGTTCATCGGCGGTTCGCTGGTGGCGACCTTCTTCCAGGGCGTGGCGCTGGGCGCCTTCATCGAAGGCATCCCGGTGGAGAACCGCAGCTTCGCCGGCGGTTCGCTGGACTGGATCGCGCCGTTCCCGCTGTTCTGCGGCCTGGCCCTGATCGTCGCCTACACCCTGCTCGGCTGCACCTGGCTGATCATGAAGACCGAAGGCCGCCTGCAGGAGCGCATGCACGACCTGGCGCGCCCGCTGGCGTTGGTGCTGCTGGCGATCATCGGGGTGGTCAGCCTGTGGACGCCGCTGGCCCATGCCGAGATCGCCGCACGCTGGTTCAGCCTGCCGAACCTGTTCTGGTTCCTGCCGGTGCCGATCCTGGTCCTGGTGACCTTCTATGCGCTGCTGCGCTCGGTGGCCAACAACGACCACGTGAAGCCGTTCGTGCTCACCCTGGTGTTGATCTTCCTCGGCTACAGCGGCCTGGGGATCAGCCTGTGGCCGAACATCATCCCGCCGGCGGTGAGCATCTGGGAGGCCTCGGCGCCGCCGCAGAGCCAGGGCTTCATGCTGGTCGGCGCGCTGTTCATCATTCCCTTCATCCTCGGCTACACCGCCTGGAGCTACTACGTGTTCCGCGGCAAGGTGAAGCACGGCGATGGCTATCACTGAGGAGGCGCCGCATATGGTCCGTACGCCGAGTCATCCCGAACGAGATAGCGCGGCCAAGCCAGCGCTCTGGCGACGCCTGGCCTGGCTGGCGGGTATCTGGACCGCCAGCGTGCTGGCCCTGGGCGTCGCCGCCTGGCTGATGCGCCTGTTCATGAGCGCGGCGGGGCTGGGCGTCCCGCACTGATCGACGATCCCATCCGGGCGCTCCGGCGCCCTTTTCCGAGAGCCCTCCGCTGGAGGGCTTCTTTTTGTCCGCCGATCCGCCAGTGCTCGGTGTTGCGCCCTAGGGCGTCAATCCTCGCGTTCCCGCCTTGCACCATCCAGGCCGGTTCGGCGGATAGCCGCGCTGCGGTTATCCGCCCTACGGGAGCGGCGGATGCGCCCTACTGAAGCCTTGGTAGGGCGAATAACGCCGCAGGCGTTATCCGCCGATTCGCCATTGCTTGGCGTTGCGCCGTGGGGCATCAGTCCTCGCGGCCCCTGATCCGTGCCAGTTGCTCCAGTCGCCCCAGGTAGTCGCGCGGGGTTTCGCCGAGCAGGCGGCGGAACATGCTGCTGAAGGCCCGCGTACTGCCGTAGCCGAGGTCGCGGGCGACCACCTGCACGCTGTCGCCGGCCAGCAGGCGCGGCAGGGCTTCGGTCAGGCGCAGTTGCTGGCGCCACTCATGGAAGCTCATCTGCAGTTCCTGGGCGAACAGCCGCGCCAGGGTGCGCGAGCTGGCGCCGACCCGCAGGCCCCAGTCATCGAGGGTCAGCCCCAGTTCCGGCTGTTTCAGCAATGCCTGGCAGATCGCCTGCAAGCGGCGGTCGCGGGGCATCGGCAGGTACAGCGGCATCCGTTCGAGGTTGGCGATCTCGCTGAGGATCAGCCCTTGCAGGCGCTGGCGGAAGTCGTCCAGGCGCGGCTGGCTCTCGAGGTGGATGGCGCGCAGGATCATTTCCCGCAGCAGCGGCGTCACCGCCAGTACGCAACAGTCGCTTAGCGGTGTCGGTGTTTCGGGTTGCTCGATGAACAGGGTGCGCATGTGCACCTCGCCGGACATGAATATCTCGTGCTCCACCCGGGGCGGAATCCATACCGCGCGGGTAGGCGGGATCACCCAGGCGCCGTGGTGGGTGGCCAGGCGCATCAGGCCGCGAGCGGCGTAGAGGAACTGCGCCTGCGGGTGGAAATGCCGCCCCAGGTGATGGCCGTCGGGGAAGTCGAGGGAGATGGCGGCCAGCAGGCCGTCCGGGCGGTGCTCGATCAGCATGTCCGTTTCGATGACCTCGCTGTCCTGTCTGCGCTTTTCGGTCAACCTATCATGCCCGGGTCATGACGCCCATTCCTCACCGACCATTCAGACTACACGCCATGAACCGACCTCGAACCGTTATCCGCTTCATCAACGCCGCGCATGTCATCGACCACATGTTCATGCTGATCTTCCCCGCCGCCGTGCTCGGCATGGCCGGCAGCTTCGACCTCGACTACGCCGGTCTGATCGGCCTGTCGCTGGGCGGTTTCATCGCCTTCGGCGCCTGTTCGCTGCCGGCCGGCTGGCTGGGCGATACCTGGAGCCGGCGGCGGATGATGCTGTTGTTCTTCTTCGGTATCGGCGCCGCCGCACTGCTCACCGGGCTGGCCGGCAGCGTACCGATGCTGGTGACCGGGCTGACCCTGATCGGGGTATTCGCCGCGATCTACCACCCGGTCGGCACCGCGATGCTGGTGGCACACGCGGAGAACCGCGGCCGCGAGATCGGCATCAACGGCATGTGGGGTAACCTCGGGGTCGCCTTCGCCGCGCTGCTTACCGGCTTTCTCACCGCGCACTTCGGTTGGCGTGCGGCGTTCATCCTGCCCGGCGGGGTGGCCATCCTGCTCGGCATCGGCTTTTTCTTCTGCGTGCGCGAGGAGCCATCGCCGCACCTGTCGGCCAAGGCCGCGGCGCGTGGCGAGGACAGCGAGGGCCTGTCGATGCGCCGGGTGTTCGGCGTGCTGGCGCTGGTCACCGCCACCGGCGGGGTGGTGTTCAACGCCAGCACCGTGACCTACCCGAAGCTGTTCCAGGAGCGCCTGAGCGACTTGCTGGCGTCGCCGCAGACCCTCGGCGTGGTGGTCAGCCTGGCCTATGCCTTCGGCGCGGTAGCGCAACTGATCATGGGCCGCCTGATCGATCGCCTGAACCTGAAGTTGCCGTTCGTCTTCCTCACCTTCTGCCAGGTGCCGCTGCTGCTGGCCCTGGCCTACGGCCACGGCAGCGCAGTGGTGCTGTTCGGCGCGCTGTTCATGTTCGCGGTGTTCGGCCAGGTGACGGTGAACGATGCGATGGTCGCCCACTTCGTCGCGCCGCAGTGGCAGGCGCGGGTCTTCGCCCTGCGCTATTTCCTGTCGTTCGGCGCCAGCGCGGCGGCGATCCCGATGATCGCCTACCTGGAGCCACGGCAGGGGCTGCTGGGGTTGTACCTGGTACTGGCGGGCTTCGCCGCGCTGACCTTCGCCGCGGCGCTGGTGTTTCCGCGTCCGGCGCGCAGCGCCGCGGTGGGCACCTGAGGAAGAGGGCGCCCGGACAGCGCGAGCCGGCCGGGCGCCGATGGCTCAACGCCGTATCAGAGCAGTTCGAGCGCCACGGCGGTGGCTTCGCCGCCGCCGATGCACAGCGAGGCGACGCCGCGCTTGCCGCCTTTCTGGCGCAGGGCGTTGATCAGGGTGAGGATGATCCGCGAGCCGGTGGAACCGACCGGATGGCCCTGGGCGCAGGCGCCGCCATAGACATTGACCTTGGCATGATCGAGGCCGTGTTCGCGCATGGCGAGCATGGTGACCATGGCGAAGGCTTCGTTGATCTCGAACAGGTCGACGTCGTCCTTGCTCCAGCCGGTCCTGGCGAACAGGTTGGTCATCGCGCCGATCGGCGCCAGGGTGAACTCGCTCGGGTCCTGGCTCTGGGTGGCATGGCCGACGATTCGCGCCAGCGGCTTCAGGCCACGGCGCTGGGCTTCCTCGGCGGTCATCAGGACCAGCGCGGAGGCGCCGTCGGAGATCGAGCTGGCATTGGCGGCGGTGATGGTACCGTCCTTGCGGAACGCCGGCCTGAGGCTCGGGATCTTCTCCAGGTTGGCGGTCAGCGGTTGCTCGTCGTCCTTCACCACGCTCTCGCCCTTGCGGCTGGTGACGGTGACCGGGACGATTTCCGCCGCCAGCGAGCCATCGGCGATGGCGGCCTGGGCGCGCTTGAGCGATTCGATGGCATAGGCGTCCATCTCCTCGCGGGTCACGCCGTACTTGTCGGCGGTCTCCTGGGCGAACGAACCCATCAAACGGCCGGTACGGGCGTCCTCCAGGCCGTCGAGGAACATGTGGTCCTTGATCTCGCCGTGGCCCATGCGCAGGCCGCTGCGGGCTTTCTCCAGGACATAGGGCGCGTTGGACATGCTTTCCATGCCACCGGCGACCATCACCTGGTTGGTGCCAGCCTTGAGCAGGTCGTGGGCCAGCATCACCGCCTTCATCCCCGAGCCGCACAGCTTGTTGATGGTGGTGCAGCCGGTGGCGGCGGGCAGGCCGGCCGCCAGCGCGGCCTGGCGGGCCGGGCCCTGCTTCAGGCCGGCGGGCAGGACGCAACCCATGATCACTTCCTGTACGTCCTCGGCGGCGATGCCGGCGCGCTGCACCGCTTCGCGGATCACGACGGCACCCAGGTCGACCGCGGAAACGCCGGCCAGGCTGCCCTGGAAGCCGCCCATGGGAGTACGGGCGCCGGCGACGATGACGATATCGGACATGGAACGTTACCTCTTGTTCTGGATAGGGTCTGAACGATTCAGTGGGCGGATTCTATCTTGTGACCGGGAGGCTCCGAAAGGTCACGGGGCAAATCACTCTTTTGACTGATGAACAAAGCCCGCCGACGGCTCTAGAGTCGGCCTCATCCTGACAACGAACCCGCTCCCAGGTGTACGCCCCATGCTGAAGACCCGTCTCATCCCGGCCGCCGCCGGCGCTTATCAGTATCCGTTGCTGATCAAGAGCCTGATGCTTTCCGGCCGTCGTTACGAAAAGAGTCATGAAATCGTCTACCGCGACCAGGTGCGCTACAGCTACGCCACCTTCAACGAGCGCGTCGCGCGCCTGGCCAACGTACTCAGCGAGGCCGGGGTGAAGGCCGGCGACACGGTGGCGGTGATGGACTGGGACAGCCATCGCTACCTGGAATGCATGTTCGCCATCCCGATGATCGGGGCGGTGCTGCATACCATCAATATCCGCCTCTCCCCGGAGCAGATCCTCTACACCATGAACCACGCCGAGGATCGCTTCGTGCTGGTGAACAGCGAGTTCGTCCCGCTCTACCAGGCGGTGGCGGGGCAGCTGGCCACGGTGGAGCGGACCATCCTGCTCACCGACGGCGCGGAGAAGAGCGCCGAACTGCCCGGCCTGGTCGGCGAATACGAGTCGCTGCTGGCCGCGGCCAGCCCGCGCTACGACTTCCCCGATTTCGACGAGAACTCCATCGCCACCACCTTCTACACCACCGGCACCACCGGCAATCCGAAAGGTGTGTATTTCAGCCACCGGCAACTGGTCCTGCACACCCTGGCGATGGCTTCGACCATCGGCAGCCTGGACAGCATCCGCCTGCTCGGTACCAGCGACGTGTACATGCCGATCACCCCGATGTTCCATGTCCACGCCTGGGGCACTCCGTACGTGGCGACCATGCTCGGGGTCAAGCAGGTCTATCCCGGGCGTTACGATCCGGAACTGCTGGTCGAACTGTGGAAGCGCGAGAAGGTCACCTTCTCCCACTGCGTGCCGACCATCCTGCAGATGGTGATGAACGCCAGGGCTGCCCAGGGCGTGGACTTCAAGGGCTGGAAGGTGATCATCGGCGGGAGCGCGCTGAACCGCTCGCTCTACGAGGCGGCCAAGGCGCGCGGCATCCAGCTGACCGCCGCCTACGGCATGTCGGAGACCTGTCCGCTGATTTCCTGCGCCTACCTCAACGACGAACTGCTGGCCGGAAGCGAGGACGAGCGCACCACCTACCGGATCAAGGCCGGCGTGCCGGTGCCGCTGGTGGATGCGGCGATCATGGACGAACAGGGCCGCTTCCTCCCGGCCGACGGCGAGTCCCAGGGCGAGCTGGTGTTGCGCTCGCCATGGCTGACCCAGGGGTATTTCCGCGAACCCGAGCGCGGCGAGGAGTTGTGGCGCGGCGGCTGGATGCACACCGGCGACGTGGCGACCCTGGACGGCATGGGCTTCATCGAGATCCGCGACCGCATCAAGGACGTGATCAAGACCGGCGGCGAGTGGCTGTCCTCCCTGGAGCTGGAAGACCTGATCAGCCGCCATCCGGCGGTACGCGAAGTGGCGGTGGTCGGGGTGCCCGATCCGCAATGGGGCGAGCGCCCGTTCGTCCTGCTGGTGGTGCGCGAGGGCCAGCAACTGGACGCCCGTGGCCTGAAGGAGCACCTCAAGCCTTTCGTCGAGCAGGGCAACATCAACAAGTGGGCGATCCCCTCGCAGATCGCGGTTGTTACCGATATTCCCAAGACCAGCGTCGGCAAGCTGGACAAGAAGCGCATCCGTATCGAGATCGCCCAGTGGCAGGAAGCCGGCAGCGCCTTCCTGTCGACCGTCTGACGGGGCTTTCCTACACCGCCGAAACGCCCGGAGGCCAAGCAAACGCTTGGTCTCCGCGTTTTCGCGACCGCCCGGTCATTCTCCATCCGCCGCAAAGGCGCGAGCCAGAGTGGTTGCGCCGCGCAAATCACACTTTCGAGGGATCAAGCGGCAGGCAGCGCTAGCTATAGTCCACGCACTCATAACAAAAAACACACATGGAGTAGCGTCGATGACAACCCGTAATCCGTTCTCGCGTCGGGCCCGGTTGCCGTTGGCCGTCAGCCTGGCTTCCTCGCTGGCGGCTCCGGCCTTTGGGGTGACCTTCAACATCGGGGAAATCGAAGGTTCCTTCGACTCGGCGTTGTCGGTCGGGGCCAGCTGGTCGACCGCCAAGCCGAACAAGAACCTGATCGGTGTGAACAACGGCGGCAAGGGACTTTCCCAGACCTCCGACGACAGCCACTTGAACTTCAAGCGTGGGGAAACGTTCTCGAAGGTCTTCAAGGGCATCCATGACCTCGAACTGAAGTACGGCGATACCGGTGTGTTCCTGCGCGGCAAGTACTGGTACGACTTCGAGCTGAAGGACGAGCACCGCGAGTTCAAGGACATCGACGACAGCGGCCGCAAGACCCTGGCCAAGTCCTCCGGCGCCGAACTGCTCGACGCCTTCATCTACCACAACTATGCCATCGGCGACCTGCCGGGCAGCGTGCGCCTGGGCAAGCAGGTGGTGAACTGGGGCGAGAGCACCTTCATCCAGAACGGCATCAGCGCCATCAACCCGATCGACGTCACCGCCTTCCGCCGGCCCGGCTCGGAGATCAAGGAAGGCCTGATCCCGGTGAACATGTTCTACCTGTCGCAGAACCTCACCGACAACCTGTCCGCCGAAGGCTTCTACCAGATCGAGTGGGACCAGACGGTGGTCGACAACTGTGGCACCTTCTTCTCCCAGCCGGACGTGGTGGCCGATGGCTGCGACCAGAACCTGGCGGTGCTGACCAACAACAAGGCGTCCATCAACCTGCTCAACAGCCTGTTGTCCGGAGCAGGTCTGGGAATCACTCCGTCTCCCTGGAACGAAGGGATCGTAGTGCAGCGTGGTCCGGATCGTGACGCTCGTGACAGTGGCCAGTACGGCTTCGCCCTTCGCTACTTCGCCGACGAACTGAACACCGAGTTCGGCGCCTACTACATGAATTACCACAGCCGCCTGCCGATCTTTAGTGGTCAGGGACCGTCCGCCGCGAAGATGGCGGCCATCAACAACTTTGCGACCAATATCGCTGCTATCAGTCCCAGCCTGGCTGCTCAGGCAGCGGCGGCAGCCACTGCGGGCAACTCCAATTACTTCATCGAGTATCCAGAAGACATTCGCATGTTCGGGCTGAGTTTCTCAACCACGCTGCCCAATGGTACCGCCTGGAGCGGTGAGGTCAGCTATCGGCCGAATGCTCCCGTACAACTGAACACCACCGATATTCTCTACTCCGCTCTGGACCCCGTGAATATCGGTGGTAGCCGACCTTATGAGAACGCATCGCTGCTGAACGGTCGGCCGGGTGAGGACATGCATGGCTATCGGCGCAAGGAAATCACCCAACTGCAGACCACCCTGACGCACTTCTTTGACCAGGTCATGGGTGCCGAGCGCTTGACAGTGGTAGGTGAGATCGGCTGGACCCATGTCGGCGGGCTGGAAAGTAGTTCCGTCGTTCGTTACGGGCGTGATCCGTCATTTGGCTCCGGCCCGATGGAGGGAACGTTAAATGGCCTGAGCACTTGTTCAGGCTTAGCCGCAAGTGTGACGGGAAATCCGAACGCCAATAACGTCACTCGCTATTGTGAAAAAGACGGCTACACCACGACCGACGCCTGGGGTTATCGCGCCCGTGCGATCTGGGACTACAACGACGTGTTCATGGGCGTGAACCTCAAGCCCAGCGTGGCCTGGTCGCACGACGTCGATGGCTATTCGCCCGGTCCCGGCGCCAACTTCGAGGAAGGCCGCAAGGCGGTCAGCCTGGGGGTGGACGCGGAGTACCAGAACACCTACACCGCGAGCCTCTCCTACACCAACTTCTTCGACGGCAAGTACACCACCGTGGACGATCGCGACTTCGTCGCGCTCAGCTTCGGCATGAACTTCTGATGTACGCCGGCCCGGTGCGAACCGGGCCGGCGAGCAGGACTTAACGAGGACGACGAGCGAATGAAAACAACGAAGATTCTTCTGCATACCGGTGTACTGGCCCTGAGCCTGCTGGCCACCCAGGTGATGGCGGCGGTATCCGCCGACGAAGCGGCCAAGCTCGGCACCAGCCTGACTCCGTTGGGGGCGGAGAAGGCCGGCAACGCCGACGGCAGCATCCCCGCCTGGGACGGCGGCCTGGCGACCAACGCCGGCAGCGTCGACAGCCGTGGCTTCCTCGCCAACCCCTATGCCAGCGAGCAACCGCTGTTCACCATCACCGCGCAGAACGTCGACCAGTACAAGGACAAGCTGACTCCCGGCCAACTGGCCATGTTCAAGCGCTACCCGGATACCTACAAGATCCCGGTATACAAGACCCACCGCAGCGCCACCGTCCCGGCGGCGGTGCAGGAGGCGGCCAAGCGCAACGCCACCACCACCAAGCTGGTGGAAGGCGGCAACGGCCTGGAGAACTTCGATACCGCCAACCCGTTCCCGATCCCGCAGAACGGCCTGGAGGTGATCTGGAACCACATCACCCGCTATCGCGGCGGCAGCGTCCGGCGCCTGGTGACCCAGGCCACTCCGCAGGTCAACGGCTCCTACCAGCTGGTCTACTTCCAGGATGCCTTCACCTTCCGTACCAACCTGAAGGACTACAACCCGAACAAGCCGAGCAACGTGCTGTTCTACTTCAAGCAGCGGGTCACCGCGCCCTCGCGCCTGGCCGGTAACGTGCTGCTGGTCCACGAGACCCTCAACCAGGTCAAGGAGCCGCGCCTGGCGTGGCTCTACAACGCCGGCCAGCGCCGCGTGCGGCGGGCTCCGCAGGTGTCCTACGACGGTCCTGGCACCGCCGCCGACGGCCTGCGCACCTCGGACAACTTCGACATGTACAACGGTGCGCCGGACCGCTACGACTGGAAGCTGGAAGGCAAGAAGGAAATCTACATTCCCTACAACAGCTACAAGCTCGACGATCCGAAGATCAAGTACAGCGAAATCGTCAAGGCCGGCCACATCAACCAGGATCTGACCCGCTACGAGCTGCACCGCGTCTGGCATGTGGTCGCGACCCTGAAGCCGGGCGAGCGGCACATCTACGCCAAGCGTGACTTCTACATCGACGAGGACACCTGGCAGGCCGCCGAGATCGACCATTACGACGGTCGCGGCACCCTGTGGCGCGTGGCCGAGGCGCATGCCGAGCAGTACTACGACAAGCAGGTGCCCTGGTACGCGGTGGAAACCCTCTACGACCTGCTCTCCGGCCGCTACCTGGCGCTGGGCATGAAGAACGAGGAGAAACAGGCCTACGACTTCAACTACAGCGCTTCGGAAAGCGACTACACCCCGGCGGCGCTGCGCCAGGAAGGGGTACGCTGAGAAACGGCGTTCCTAGCCACGAAGAAACCGGCCTTGTGCCGGTTTCTTCGTTTTCGCGGGCGGCGTGCCGCTCCGGCCGTCAATTCATTACAAAGTGTTTTCCCGCCTCGCCCGCGGATTCCGTCGTCGCCATCCTCCCGGCGGGCACCTGTGTGGCCGGGAAACGTTTGCCGCGCCTGGACCGCGCCGGGAAACCGGTCTTTCCTTGGTTATCGAGCTGAAGCGCCGGTGCGCTATTTCGTCCGAGCCGATGGATAGTGCTTCAAATAGCCATCACTTGTGGTTAGTCTCCGGAGCGTTCACGCCCCATACATAAACCAAGAAACCGGGTGATGACTGACTTCTCGCGCACCTTCTCGGGCACTCCATCCGCCGTCCTGCCGACGGCCAACCGCTTTTTCCGCCCCCCGCTGCCGTCGGCCCATGTGGCGCGCCCGCGTCTTTGCCGTCGACTGCGCGACGGACTGGACGGTCGCCTGCTGCTGATCGCCGCGCCCGCCGGATTCGGCAAGAGTTCCCTGGCCATCGAGTTCTGCGAAAGCCTCGATCCGCGCTGGCAGAGCCTCTGGCTGGGACTGAGCAGCCGCGAGAGCGATCCCGGACGTTTCCTCGAACGCCTGCTCGATGGCTTGCGACAGTACCACCCGACCCTGGGCGAAGAGGCCCTCGGCCTGCTGAAGATGCGCCAGCGTCACCAGCCGTTCGCCTTCGAGACCTGGCTCGACGACCTGCTCGACGAACTCGGCCCCTGCCTGGACCCGCAGCGTCCCCTGCTACTGGTGCTGGACGATTACCACCTGGCCCAGGGCGCGGTGCTCGACCGTTGCCTGCAATTCCTCCTCAATCACCTGCCCGAGGGCCTGGTGCTGCTGGTCACCAGCCGGCAGCGGCCGGACTGGCACCTGGCGCGCCTGCGCCTGTCGCGGCAATTGCTCGAACTCAGCGAACAGGACCTGCGCCTGACCGCTGAGGAGAGCGGGGCGCTGATGGCCGCCAGCGGCCTCGAACTCGACGAGGACGCGCTGGACGCGCTGCTCGAGCGCAGCGAAGGCTGGGTCGCCGGGCTGCGCCTCTGGCTGCTGGCGCGCGGCGATCCAGAGGAGCAGGTCAGCCCCGGGGTACACGGCGCCGACGAACTGATCCGCGACTACCTGCTGGAGGAGGTGATCGAGCGGCAGCCGCCCGAGGTCCAGGCGTTCCTCGCCCAGACCGCGCGCTTCGAGCGCTTCTGCGCCGAGCTCTGCGATACCGTGCGCGAGGCCGGCGACAGCGCGGCGATCCTCGACCACCTGCAGCAGCACCAGGTCTTCCTCGTGCCGCTGGACGAAAACGGCCAGTGGTTCCGCTACCACCACCTGTTCTCCGACCTGCTGCTGGCGCGTCCCTTGCCCGACTTCGGTCCGTCCGCCGGCTCCCTGCACCTGCGCGCCTGCGGCTGGTTCAGCCGCCATGGCCTGCTCGACCAGGCGGTGGAGCAGGCGCTGCGCGCCGGCCAGCCGGACGTGGCGGCGAGCCTGGTGCAGAACCTGTCGGAAGAGCAACTGCTGGCGGAGCAGAACATCGCCACCCTGCTGCGCTGGAAGATGGACCTGCCGGACAGCCTCCTGGCGAGCACGCCGCGCCTGATCCTGCTGTACGGCTGGGCGCTGGCGCTGGCCTGCCAGCTGGATGCCGCGGAAGAGCTGGCCGGCCAACTGGCGCGTTTCCTGCCGGCGCCGGACGAGTCCGCGCAACGCGACCTGCTGGCCCAGTGGCAGGCCCTGAGCGGGGTGATCGCGCGCGGCCGCGGCGACATCGACAAGGCCGAGGCGCACTGCCGCGAGGCCTTGCAGGACCTCGCCGGGGAGCGCTACGGCACCCGCCTGCAATGCCTGTCGACGCTGAGCAACCTGGCGGTGACCCGTGGCGACTTCTGGCAGGCGCGCAACTACAACCGCGACGCCCTGGAGTTCGCCCAGCGCTACGGCAACCCGCTGTTCGAGGCACTGGTCCATTACGACCGCGCCCGCGTCCTCCAGGCGCGCGGCGAGGTGGCGCGCGCCGAGGAGGAGGTGCGCCAGGGCCTGGAACGCCTCCAGCACCTGCCGGCACAACGCCGCTACGCGGTGCGCGGGCGGCTCCTGCTGTACCGCGGCTACCTGCGCAGCCTGGCGCTGCAGCCGGACGAAGCGCGCAAGTGGATCAAGCAGGGAATCGAGGAAACCCGCAGCTGCCGGGATGTCAGCCTGGTGATCGGCTATTGCGTCCTGGCCAGCCTGGAAGGGCGCCTGGGCAACTACGCGGCGGCGTTCGCCCGGCTTGGCGACGTCGAGCGGTTGATGCATGCCTGGGATATCCCGCCGATCTACTACCTGGCGGCGATCACCCTGATCAAGTGCGAACTCTGGCTGGCCCAGGGCCAGACCGAACTGGCCGGCGTCTGGCTACAGCGCCTGGGCGGCACCTACGGCGGGCAGGCGGCCACGCCGCCGGAGTGCAGTCCGCTGCTGCCGCTGCATGTGGAGTTGCTCCAGGCCGGCCTGGAGCGCCGCGAAGGACGCCCGGAGGAAGCCGCCCGGCGCCTGGACCGGCTGGCCCGCTCGACGCGGGAGAACGGCGCGTTGCTGCCGGCTCGCCTGGCCCTCGGCCAACTGGCCGCGCTGCACCTGGAGCAGGGCCGCGAGCGCGAGGCGCTGGCGACCCTGCAACAGGCCATGGAGGGCGCAGTCGGTGGAGCCTTGCTACCGCTCCACGAATTGCTCGTGCAGCAGCCGGAATGGTTGCGCGAACAGTTGCAGCGCTTCCCTGCCTGTCCCGGCGCCCAGCGCATGCGCGCGCTGTTGCCGGAGCCGCCCGCCGAGCCCGCGGGCGGTGCGGGCGAGGTGCTCAGCGGGCGCGAACTGGCGGTGCTGGAGCTGATCGCCCAGGGGTTGTCCAACCAGGAGATCAGCGAGCGGCTGTTCATCTCGCTGCATACGGTGAAGAGCCACGCCCGCCATATCAACGACAAGCTCGGCGTCGAGCGTCGCACCCAGGCGGTGGCGCGGGCCAAGCACATGGGGTTGTTGCGCTAGGCGCGCCACCCCATGTGCCTGGCGTGCTGGCTCAGGGCTTCCAGCGTCGCAGGAGCAGGGCGTTGCCGACCACGCTGACGCTGGAGAAGGCCATCGCCGCGCCCGCCACCATCGGGTTGAGCAGGCCGAAGGCCGCCAGCGGGATGCCGATCACGTTGTAGATGAAGGCCCAGAACAGGTTCTGGCGGATCTTCGCGTAGGTCCGCCGCGAGATGTCCAGCGCCGCCGGCACCAGGCGCGGGTCGCCGCGCATCAGGGTGATGCCGGCGGCGTGCATGGCCACGTCGGTGCCGCCACCCATGGCGATGCCGACGTCGGCGGCGGCCAGCGCCGGGGCGTCGTTGATGCCGTCGCCGACCATCGCCACCACCCGGCCCCGGCCTTTCAGCTCGGCGACCGTGGCGGCCTTGTCCGCCGGCAGCACTTCCGCGTGTACGTCGTCGATGCCCAGGGCCTTGGCCACCACCGCCGCGCTGCCGCGGTTGTCGCCGGTGATCAGGTGGCTGTGGATATCCCGTCCGCGCAGGGCCTCCACCGCTTCGGCGGCGCCGTCCTTGAGGCTGTCGCCGAAGGCGAACAGGCCGAGCACGCGTTTCTCCGGAGCCAGTTCCAGCAGCCAGGACAGGGTGCGGCCCTCGGCCTCCCAGTCCGCGGCGGCACTCGCCAGCGCGCCGGGCTTGAGTTCCTGCTCGTCGAGCAGGCGGCGGTTGCCCAGGGCCAGCCGGCGACCCTCGACCTCGCCCTGGATGCCGCGACCGCTGAGGGCCTGGCTGGCGTTCACCGGCGGAACCTCCAGGTCGCGCTCGGCGCAGCGCTCGAGCACGGCCTTGGCCAGCGGGTGCTCGCTGCCGCGTTGCAGGGCGCCGGCGAGCCTGAGCAGTTGCTCCTGGTCGTCGCCGCCGAGGTGGATGATCTGCGGTCGCCCGGAGGTCAGGGTGCCGGTCTTGTCGAAGGCCACGCTGGTGACCGCATGGGCGACTTCCAGGGACTCGGCGTCCTTGATCAGGATGCCATGGCGCGCGGCCACGCCGGTGCCGGCCATGATCGCGGTCGGGGTGGCAAGGCCGAGGGCGCAGGGGCAGGCGATCACCAGCACTGCCACGGCGTTAACCAGGGCCTGCTCCAGGCCGACCCCGGCGACCAGCCAGGCGCCGAGGGTGACCAGCGCGATGAGGATCACCACCGGGACGAAGACCTGGCTGACCTTGTCCACCAGCTTCTGGATCGGCGCCTTGGCGGCCTGGGCGTCTTCCACCAGGCGGATGATCTTCGCCAGCACCGTTTCCCCGCCGAGCGCAGTGGTGCGCAGGAGCAGGCGGCCTTCGCCGTTGATCGCGCCGCCGGTGACCTTGTCGCCGGGAGCCTTGGGCACCGGCAGGCTCTCGCCGGTGATCAGCGCCTCGTCGGCGTGGCTGCTGCCGTCGAGCACCTCGCCGTCCACCGGGAAGCGTTCGCCGGGACGCACCACCACCTCGTCGCCGAGGCGCAACTCGGCGATCGCCACCTCTTCCTCGCGACCGTCGCGCAGGCGCACCGCGCGCTCCGGGCGCAACGCCTCAAGGGCGCGGATGGCGCTGGCGGTCTGGCGCTTGGCGCGGCTTTCCAGGTACTTGCCGAGGAGGATCAGGGCGATCACCACGGTGGAGGCTTCGAAGTAGAGGTGCGGCATGTGGCCGGGCGGGGCGGTCAGCCAGAGGTAGACGCTGAGGCCGTAGCCGGCGCTGGTGCCGAGGGCGACCAGCAGGTCCATGTTGCCGGCACCGGCCTTCACCGCGCGCCAGGCGGAGACATAGAAGCGCGCGCCGATGACGAACTGCACCGGGGTCGCCAGGAGGAACTGCGCCCACGGCGGCAGCATCCAGTGCAGGCCGGCCCATTCCACCAGCATCGGCAGCACCAGCGGCAACGCCAGCAACAGCGCGGCGATCACCCACCAGCGTTCGCGGCGCAGGCGGCGCTCGGCATCGTCCTGGCGTGGTTGCCCCGCGTCGAGCAGGCGGGCCTTGTAGCCGGCCTGTTCCACCGCCTGTAGCAAGGCCTGGCTGTCCACGGCGCCGAGCAGCTCGAGGTGGGCGCGCTCGCTAGCCAGGTTGACGCTGACCTCGCGTACGCCGGGCACCTTCTTCAGCGCCCGCTCGACCCGGCCGACGCAACTGGCGCAGGTCATGCCCTCGATGGACAGTTCCAGGCTGCGCGCCGGAACCTGGTAGCCGGCCTGCTCGACCGCCGCCACTAGGGCCGGCAGGCTGTCCGCCGGGGCCTGTACGCGGGCCTGCTCGCTGGCCAGGTTGACCGAGGCGGCCGCGACCCCGGGCACTTTCTTCAGGGCTCGTTCGACACGGCCGGCGCAGGACGCGCAAGTCATGCCGCTGACCGGCAGATCGAGCTCGGTTAGCGTGGCGCTGTTCATGAGTCCTCCTTGGAATGGACAGAAGTGGCACCGCAGGCGGCCTGGGAGGCGCCGGTGAGATCTGTCGCCAGGTTCAGCCTTGACATCGTGTCAAGGTCAAGCCCCGGATTCATACAGGAAGGCGGCGCAGGGCGCAGTGGCGGCTTTATGTCGCAGGGGCAGGGGGGAGGGGGAATGGCGCTGGAAAACCGTTGCGGCACGGAAAAGCGGAGGGTTTTCACAGGGGTGGGACCGATAACACTAGACCTCGCGATGGGCTGCGCCAAGGTATTTCGTCGCTTGCGGAAAAAAAACCTGCTGATGACGAAAAGTACTTTTTACCGTCATATTTTTTGCGGTATTTGTGGAACCGTAGACCGCCGAACCCTGCAGCACAGGTGGCGGCCCCGGCCCTCACCTCTGCTGTCAGGCTCTCCCCACCGGAAGAGAGAAGGCGGCTCGCCCCCCGGCGGAGCGCCGACCCGGCATTCCGTCGCCAGGCCCTTAGCAGAAGGTGATCGCGTATGGATGACCACGGACGTTCCCGCCCCACCCAGCCCACCCTGTACGTCCTCGATACCAATGTCCTGATCCACGATCCGAATGCCCTGTTGAACTTCCAGGAACACCGCGTCGCGATCCCGATGACGGTGCTCGAAGAGCTGGACAAGCTGAAGACCGGAAAGCACACCATCGCCGCCGAGTGCCGCCAGGCCATCCGCCTGATCGACCAGGTACTCGGCGAGGCCACGCCCGAGCAGGTAGAGGGAGGGGTACCGATCCAGCGTGGCAAGAACGGCCCCAGCGGCAGCCTGTCGATCCTCATGAGCAAGCGTGCCGAGCCCATCACCTGGCTGCCGGAGCACCTCAACGACAACAAGATCATCAACCAGTTGGTCGAGCTGAAGAGCCGCCACAGCGGCGTGCGCGTGGTGCTGGTGACCAAGGACATCAACATGCGCCTGAAGGCGCGCGCCTGCGGGGTGGACGCGGAGGACTACCACACCGACCAGTTGATCGACGACGTGGCCCTGCTGTCGCGCGGCTACCATTCCCTCGCCGGCTCTTTCTGGGACCGCGTGAGCAAGGTCGAGACCCGCCAGGACCACGGCCGTACCTGGCATCGCGTGCAGCTCACCGACAACCTGCCGGCGGTGCACATCAACGAGTTCATCGTCGACGAACAGGGCTTCGTCGGCTGGATCAAGGGCATCCAGCAGGACGAGCTGACCATCCTCGACCTGCACCAGGAGCCGCTCCTGCACCAGGAAGCCTGGGGCCTGCGGCCACGCGACGTGTACCAGTCGCTGGCGCTGTACGCGCTGCTCGACCCGGACATCCACCTGGTCAACCTGTCCGGTGCCGCCGGTTCCGGCAAGACCATCCTGGCGCTCGCCGCGGCCATCGAGCAGACCATGGTCAGCAAGCGCTACCGGCGCATCATCGCCACCCGCAGCGTGCAGGGCCTGGACGAGGACATCGGCTTCCTGCCCGGCACCGAGGCGGAAAAGATGGAGCCCTGGCTCGGCGCCATCACCGACAACCTCGAAGCGCTGCACATGGACGACGAATGCACCCATGGCAGCGTCGACTACATCCTCAGCAAGGTGCCGTTGCAGTTCAAGTCGCTGAACTACATCCGCGGGCGCAGCTTCCAGCAGAGCCTGATCCTCATCGACGAATGCCAGAACCTCACGCCGCACCAGATGAAGACCATCATCACCCGCGCCGGCAGCGGTTCGAAGGTGATCTGCCTGGGCAACCTGGCGCAGATCGACACGCCCTACCTGTCCGCCACCAGCTCCGGCCTGACCTACCTCACCGAACGCTTCAAGGACTTCCCCCACGGCGTGCACGTGACCCTGCAAGGGGTGCCGCGCTCGGTGCTGGCGGAGTACGCCGAGGCGCACATGTGAAGTAGCCGGCGGCAATCGCCGGCCGATATCCCGCCCGGTTGAAAAAGCCGGGCGGGATATACATCCTGCCAGGCCCGGTCCGGGGACCGGGCCCGCATCGTTACCCGATCGGGATGAGGCGCCTTGCGCCGGCCTGCCCTACCTCTTTATGTATACAATCATCCCCCTTCCGAACCTCCCCCAGGCATCGCGTCATGCCCTCCAGGGCTTACAATGACTGGCCAGTATCCTCTTCCAGGAGCACCCACGTGCTGACCCATCTCGATTCCCAGGGCCGCGCCAACATGGTCGACGTCACGGAAAAGGCCGTGACCTCCCGTGAAGCCACGGCCGAGGCCGTGGTGCGCATGCGCCCGGAAACCCTGCAACTGATCCAGGACGGCGGCCATCCCAAGGGCGACGTCTTCGCCGTGGCGCGGATCGCCGGCATCCAGGCGGCCAAGCGCACCCACGAACTGATCCCGCTGTGCCATCCGCTGCTGCTCACCAGCGTCAAGCTCGAACTGCAGGCCGAGGCGCCGGACGCCGTGCGCATCCGCGCGCGTTGCCGGCTGGCCGGGCAGACCGGCGTGGAGATGGAGGCGCTCACCGCCGCCAGCGTCGCGGCCCTGACCATCTACGACATGTGCAAGGCGGTGGACCGCGGGATGGTCATCGAGCAGGTCCAGTTGCTGGAGAAGCTCGGCGGCAAGAGCGGCCACTACCGCAAAGAGGAGGAAGGGCAGGCATGATCCGCGTGCAGTATTTCGCCCGTTACCGCGAAGCCCTCGGCATCGACGGCGAGCAGTTGAACTGGGACGCCGGGCTGGCGACCCTCGGCGCCTTGCGCCAGCTCCTGGTGGAGCGCGGCGGGGCCTGGGAGCGTACCCTCGGCGAGCAGAACCTGATGTGTGCGCGCAATCAGGAACTGTGCGGCCTCGACGAGCCGTTGCAGGACGGCGACGAAGTCGCCTTCTTCCCCACCGTCACCGGAGGTTGAACCCATGGCCATCCGCGTCCAGCAGGCAGCTTTCGATCCGGGGCAGGAGCTTAACGCCCTGCATGCGCAGAACGTCGGCATCGGCGCGGTGGTCGGCTTCGTCGGCTACGTGCGCGACTTCAACGACGGTCGCGAGGTCGGCGGGATGTTCCTCGAACATTATCCGGGCATGACCGAGAAGGCCCTCGGCAAGATCGCCGCCGAGGCCGGGCAGCGCTGGCCGCTGCTGCGCCTGGAGATCCTCCACCGCATCGGCCGCCTGGAGCCGGGCGAGCCGATCGTCTTCGTCGGTTGCGCCAGCGCCCACCGGCAGGCGGCGTTCGACGCCTGCAACTTCGTCATGGACTACCTGAAGACCCGCGCGCCGTTCTGGAAGAAGGAAGACACCGCCGAAGGCCCGCGCTGGGTCGAAGGCCGCTGCAGCGACCAGGCCGCCGCGCAGCGCTGGGAGGAGTGACGTCTACCTCCTCGCGCCGCCGGCTTACCTCTTCGGAGGAATAGCCAGCCGGGGGCCCGCGGTTCAGGCTGAGGCATCGCCCGTTCCTAGGACCCCTTCCATGAGCCACCTGGCCACCTCCACCTTCCAGCCGCTGAACATCGCCATCCTCACCGTCAGCGACACCCGTACCCTGGAAACCGATACTTCCGGCCAGACCCTCGCCGACGCGCTGCTGGCCGCCGGTCATCGCCTGCACCAGCGGAGCCTGAAGACCGATGACATCTACCAGATCCGCGCGGTGGTCTCGGCCTGGATCGCCGACCCCGAGGTACAGGTCGGCCTGATCACCGGCGGCACCGGTTTCACCGCGCGGGACAACACCCCGCAGGCGGTCGGGCCGCTGTTCGAGCGCTATGTCGAGGGCTTCGGCGAACTGTTCCGCCAGGTCTCGCAGCGCGAGATCGGCACTTCCACCATCCAGTCGCGGGCGCTGGCTGGGCTCAGCAACGGTACCCTGGTGTGCTGCCTGCCCGGCTCGCCGGGCGCCTGTCGTACCGCCTGGAACGAGATTCTCCTGGCGCAACTGGACAGCCGCACCCGCCCGTGCAATTTCGTCCCGCACCTGAAGACCCCGCCAGCCGTGGCGCCGGTGGCCGGCTGCGGGTGCCGCTCGTGAGCGCTTGCGCCTGCGATGGCGGCCAACTGCGCCCGCTCGACGAGGCGCTGGCCGAACTGCTGGCGCGCGCGCCGCGCCCGCCAGCCTGCGAGAGCCTGGCCCTGGAGCGGGCGCTGGGACGAGTGCTCGGCGAGGACCTGCTGGCGCCGATGGACCTGCCGCATTGGGACAACAGCGCGATGGACGGCTACGCCTTGTGCTCCGCCGACCTGCCGCGCAGCGGCGGCAGCCTGACGGTCGGCGCGCGGATCGCCGCCGGCGACACCCGCGGCATGAGCCTGCCGCTGGGCCAGGCGGCGCGGATCTTCACCGGCGCGCCGCTGCCGACCGGCGCCGACTGCGTGGTGCCGCAGGAACTCTGCGTGGTCGACGGCGAGCGCGTGCAGTTGCCGCCGGTGAGCGCCGGCCAGCATGTGCGCCGGCGCGGCGAGGAGTTGCGTCGCGGCGCGCCGGTGCTGCGTGCCGGACAGCGCTTGCGCCCGCAGGAACTCGGCCTGCTGGCGAGTCTCGGCGTCGCCACGGTCTCGGTGCGTCGGCGCTTGCGCATCGGCCTGCTGAGCAGCGGCGACGAATTGCGCGAGCCCGGCCAGACACTGTTGGCCGGGCAGATCTACAACGCCAACCGTTACTGCATCGGCGCCTTGCTGCGCGGTCTCGGCTTCGAGGTGCACGACGAGGAAGTGCTGGCCGACGAACTGGTGGCCAGCCGCGATGCGCTCAGCCTGGCGGCCTCCGAATGGGACGCGCTGGTCACCAGCGGCGGTGTCTCGGTAGGCGAGGAAGACCACCTCAAGCGCGCCATCGCCGAGCTTGGCGAGGTCAACCTGTGGCGCCTGGCGATCCAGCCGGGCAAGCCGTTCGCCTTCGGCTCCGTGGCCGGCAAGCCCTGGCTGGGGCTGCCCGGCAACCCTGCGGCGGCGCTGGTCACCGCATTACTGGTGGCGCGTCCGTTCCTGCTTCGCCAGCAGGGACTGTTCGACGTAGTGCCGCGGCCGCTGGCGTTGCCGGCGGCCTTCGACTGGCCGCAACCGCGGGCGCGTCGCCAGTACCTGCGGGCGCGGCTCGATGAACGGGGGCGGGTGGAAATCCACCCGCAGCAGGGCTCGGCGATGCTGCTTGCCGCCAGTTGGGCGGACGGGCTGGCGGTGATCGAGCGCGGCGCCACCCTGGGCGTGGGTGATGCGATCGACTTTCTGCCGTTCTCCGCACTGATGGCCTGAGGCCTTCTTGATCCCGGTCAAGCGCCGACCGGGAGCGTCTTTCTAGAGTGTGGCGCCTGTGCCCCGGGGTTGCCCACTGCCGCGGAGCGCGTTTTTCGCCAGAGGAGCAACCCCATGCAACTGGTCTGTCCGGCGGGCAGCCTGCCCGCCTTGAAGTCGGCCCTGCGACAGGGCGCCGATGCCATCTACGTCGGTTTCCGCGACGACACCAACGCCCGCCATTTCGCCGGCCTCAACCTTGACGAACGCCAGTTGCAGGAAGGCCTGCGGCGAGTCCACGAGGCCGGGCGGCAGCTCTACGTAGCGGTCAACACCTATTCCAGCGCGCAGGGCTGGGAGCGCTGGCAGCGCGCGGTGGACCAGGCCGCCGACCTCGGCGTCGATGCGTTGATCGCCGCCGACGTGGCGGTGCTCGGCTATGCCGCGAAGCGTCATCCGCGGCTCAACCTGCATCTGTCGGTGCAGGGCTCGGCAACCAATGCCGCGGCCCTGGCCCTCTATCACGAACGCTACGGCATCCGTCGCGCGGTCCTGCCCCGCGTGCTATCGCTGGCGCAGGTACGCCAGGTGGCGGCCGGTAGCCCGGTGCCGGTGGAGGTGTTCGCCTTCGGCAGCCTGTGCATCATGGCCGAGGGCCGCTGCCACCTGTCCTCCTACGTCACCGGCGAGTCGCCGAACCTCTGCGGCGTCTGTTCGCCGGCCAGGGCGGTGCGCTGGAGCGAGGAACCGGAGGGGTTGACCTCGCGCCTCAACGAAGTGCTCATCGACCGCTACGCCGCCGGCGAGGCGGCCGGCTACCCGACCCTCTGCAAGGGCCGTTTCCTGGTCAATGGCCAGCGCTTCCATGCGCTGGAGGAACCGACCAGCCTGAACACCCTGGACCTGGTCCCGCAACTGGCGGAAATCGGCGTGGCGGCGGTGAAGATCGAAGGCCGCCAGCGCAGCCCGGCCTACGTCGAGCAGGTCACCCGGGTCTGGCGCCAGGCGCTGGACAGCTACGCCAGCGCGCCGGGCGCCTATAGCGTGCAGCCGCAATGGCAGCGCGCGCTGGCCGGACTTTCCGAAGGGCACCAGACCACCCTGGGCGCCTATCACCGTTCCTGGCAGTGAGGACCGCCGCGATGAAACTGAGCCTGGGACCGCTGCTGTTCTACTGGGACAAGCGGCAGATATTCGATTTCTACGCCGAGATGGCCGGCCAGCCGCTCGACGTCATCTACCTCGGCGAGACCGTCTGCGCCAAGCGCCGGGCGCTGTCCCTGAACGATTGGCAGGCGCTGGCCCGCGAGCTGGCGCAGGCGACCCGTGCCGAGCTGGTGCTCTCCGGGCTGGCGCTGATCGAGGCCGCTTCGGAGCTGTCCAGCCTGCGCCGGCTATGCGAGAACGGCGAACTCCGGGTCGAGGCCAACGACATGGCCGCCGTCTATTACCTCAGCCAGCGCGGCGTGCCCTTTGTCGGCGGTCCGGCGCTGAACCTCTACAACGGTCATGCCCTGGCCGAACTGTATTCCTGGGGCATGCGCCGCTGGATTCCGCCGGTGGAAGTCTCCGGCAAGCTGCTGCGCGGGGTGCTCGACCAGGCTGCGCAGCTGGGCCTGGAGCAATTGCAGACCGAGGTCTTCGCCTACGGTCACCTGCCGCTGGCCTACTCGGCGCGCTGCTTCACCGCGCGGGCGGAGAACCGGCCCAAGGACGACTGCCAGTTCTGCTGCCAGCAGTATCCCGAAGGTATCCCGCTGCTCAGCCAGGAGGGCGAGGCGCTGTTCACCCTCAACGGCATCCAGACCATGTCCGGCAAGGTCAGCAACCTGCTGGCCGACTACCGCTCGCTGGAACATAGCGGCGCCGACCTGCTACGCCTGAGTCCTCGGGCGCAGGGCATGGCCGAGGTGATCGCGGCCTTCGACCGGGTACGCAAGGGTGCCGCTCCGCCGCTCGCTGTGGAAGGCTGCAACGGCTACTGGCACGGCCGGCCGGGGATGCTGCGGGCAGAGGAGGCAGGGCTATGCTGAACCGCCAACGCCTGCTCCTCGGCGTCGCCGGACGCCTGTTGCCGCTGGCGGCGAAGGTTCCGCGCGGGCTCCAGCACCTGGTCCTGCAACGGGTCGCCAACCGGCTGTTCGCCCAGCCGCTGGAGGAGGGCGCCTTCGACCTGCTGGAAGGTCGCTGGCTGCGCCTGGAAGTCAGGGACCTCGGCGTCGGCTGGTGCGTCACCCGGGTGCCCGGCGGCCTGCGCCTGGTCGAACGGCCACGGGCCAGCGTGACCATCCGTGGCGACTGGCGCGACTTCCTGCTGCTGGCCAGCCGGCATGAGGACCCGGATACCCTGTTCTTCCGCCGCCGCCTGGTGATCGAGGGCGACACCGAGCTGGGCCTGGCGGTCAAGAACCTCCTCGACAGCCTCGACCCGGAGCACCTGCCGCCCTGGTTGTGGAACGCCGTGGAACGGGCCGGGCGGGCAGTGCAGGAGGAGCGCGGCGAGGCGCCCCAGGGGCCGGTCCAGGGCGCGCGGGGCGGCTGAGGTCGGTGGAAAGGGGCGTATAGCGACGCCAATGTCGCTGGGCGCGCCCCTCCGATTGGGTGTATTCCCTGAAGCCTGAAACTCACTGAAGCTCTTTTCAGCGAGGCAACGCCCGGTTCGTTGCCGCATGGGCGGCGCGGAGCGAATGGGCGTTTCCCCTGACCAAACGGATAGCCTGTCTGTCCCCGTAACGCCCCTGTCAACTTGCCCCGGTAAACCGGACCTTCGTGAAGCCTGCGGAGAACTCCGGTATGAGTGGGATGGACCTCAAGCGCCGCCGCGTCGTGCAAGGCCTGGGCGCTGGACTGCTGTTGCCGGCGCTGGGCGCGCCGGCGGTGATCGCCTCGCCCAGGGCGCGGCCGAAGCTGACCGATGGCGTGCAATCCGGCGATGTGCAGGGCGACCGCGCGCTGGTCTGGAGCCGCACCGACCGCCCGGCGCGGATGATCGTCGAATGGGACACCCGTAGCGTCTTCAGCGAGCCGCGTCGGCTGGTCTCGCCGGTCACCGACGAGCGCCTCGACTACACCGCGCGCATCGACCTGCGTGGCCTGCCGGCCGACCAGTCGATCTTCTACCGGGTGCGCTTCGAGGATGCCCGCGACGGCAGCCTGAGCAAGCCCTGGTTCGGCCACCTGCGCAGTGCGCCGAGCGAGGCGCGCAATATCCGTTTCGTCTGGAGCGGCGACACCTGCGGGCAAGGTTTCGGGATCAATCCGGATATCGGCGGCATGCGTATCTACGAAGCCATGCGCCGGCGCCAGCCGGATTTCTTCCTGCACAGCGGCGACACCATCTATGCCGATGGGCCGATCCCCGAACGCATCGAGACCGAGAGCGGGCGCATCTGGCGCAACCGGGTGACCGAGGCCAAGAGCAAGGTCGCCGAGACCCTCGACGAGTTCCGCGGCAACTACCGCTACAACCTGCTCGACGACAACCTGCGCCGCTTCAACGCCGAGGTGCCGCAGATCTGGCAATGGGACGACCACGAGACCACCAACAACTGGTCCTCCAGCAAGCAGCTCGACGAGCGTTACCAGGTGAAGGACATCGACGTGCTGGCGGCCCGTGCACGCCAGGCGTTCCTCGAATACGCGCCGCTGCGCTTCCAGCGCCAGGGGCGCGACGGGCGGATCTACCGCAAGGTCGCCTACGGCCCTTTGCTCGACGTGTTCGTCCTCGACATGCGCAGCTACCGCGGCGGCAACAGCGCCAACCTGCAGGCGCGGCGCAGCGCCGCCACCGATTTCCTCGGCCGTGAGCAGTTGCAATGGCTCAAGCGCGAGTTGCGCGGTTCGCGTGCGCAGTGGAAGGTGATCGCCGCCGACATGCCGATCGGCCTCTGCGTGCCCGATGGCAAGGACGCCCAGGGCCGCGACCGCTGGGAGGCCATCGCCAACGGCAATGACGGCGCCGCCCTCGGCCGCGAGCTGGAGATCGCCGACCTGCTGCGCTTCGTCCAGCGCGCCGGGGTGCGCAACACCGTCTGGCTGACCGCCGACGTGCATTACTGCGCTGCCCACCACTACAGCCCGGAGCGCGCCGCGTTCAAGGACTTCGCGCCGTTCTGGGAGTTCGTCGCCGGGCCTCTCAATGCCGGTAGTTTCGGACCCAACGCGCTGGATGGCACGTTCGGCCCGCAGGTGATGTTCCAGAAGGCCCCGCTGGTCCAGAACAGTTCCCCCTTCGCCGGCTACCAGTTCTTCGGCGAGGTGGAGATCGATGCGCAAAGCCGCGCGCTCACCGTCACCCTGCGCGACCTCGACGGCGAGCCGGTGTTTTCCCAGGAACTGCAGCCCGACGGCGCCTGAGCCGCGGCGACCCCATTCCGATAAAGGAGTATCCCGATGCACCCCTTGCGTAACGCCGCCCTGCTGGGCGGCCTGGCCCTGCTGGGCCTGCCGGTGGCCAACGCCGCCGAGCTGATCATCTCCGAGTATGTCGAAGGCAGCGGCAACAACAAGGCGCTGGAGTTCTACAACAGCGGCAGCCAGGTCCTCGACCTCTCCGCCTACCGCGTCGAGTTCTATTTCAACGGCGCCAGCGCGGCGGGCCGCAGCATCGACCTGAGCGGCAGCCTGGCGCCGGGCAAGACCTTCGTCCTCGCCAACGGCGTGGCCGACCCGGCGTTGCTGGCGCTGGCCAGCCAGCGGGTGGAAGGCAGCTGGTTCAATGGCAACGATGCGGTGCTGCTGCGCCGGCGCGGCGGCGAGATCCTCGACAGCCTCGGCCAGGTCGGCTTCAACCCCGGCACGACCTGGGGCAGCGGCGATGTGCAGACCCTCGACCGGAGCCTGGTGCGCAAGGCCGACATCCGCGACGGCGACAGCGATCCCAGCGACGCCTTCGACCCGGCGGCGCAATGGCTGGGCTACCCGCGCGACACCTTCGCCAACCTCGGCCAGCATGGCGCTGGTGAGCCCGGCGGCGGCGAGGAGGCCGGCCTGCGACCGATCCACGAGGTGCAGGGCGCCGGCGCCGAAAGTCCGCTGGTGAACCAGCGGGTCGCCATCGAGGGCGTGGTGGTCGGCGACTTCCAGAACGCCAGCGAGCTGAAGGGCTTCTACGTGCAGCAGGAAGATGCCACGGTGGACGGCGACCCGGCGACCTCCGAAGGCATCTTCGTCTACGACGGCGGCAACGGCAGCGACGTCAAGCTCGGCGACCGCGTCCGGGTGACCGGCCAGGTCCGCGAGTTCAACGGCCTCACCGAACTGGTCGGGCCGCTGCAGGTCAGCGTCCTGGCGAGCGGCGTGGCCTTGCCGACGCCGGCCGGCATCAGCCTGCCGCTGGCCAGCGCCGATGCGCTGGAGCGCTACGAAGGCATGCGCGTGCAGCTCCGCCAGACGCTGACCGTCAACGAGGTCTACAACCTCGGCCGCTACGGCGAGGTCCTGCTGTCCTCCGGCGGCCGCCAGATGACTCCGACCAACGTGGTGGCTCCCGGCGAACAGGCCAAGGCCATGCAGGCGCGCAACGACCTCGACCGGATTCTCCTCGACGACGGCCGCAGCGGGCAGAACCCCGACCCGATCCGCTACCCGGCACCGGAACTGAGCGCCTACAACAGCCTGCGCGTCGGCGACCGTACCAGCGCCATCGACGGCGTGCTCGACTACTCGGCCGGCAGCTACCGTATCCAGCCGTTGCAGACGCCGACCTTCGAGGCGGCCAATCCGCGTCCGGCCCAGCCGGCGGTGGAAGGGCGCCTGCGGGTGGCCAGCTTCAACGTGCTCAACTACTTCAACGGCGATGGCAAGGGCGGCGGTTTCCCCACCTCGCGCGGAGCCAACACGGCCGAGGAGTTCCAACGGCAGAAAGCGAAGATCGTCGCGGCGATCCTCGCCTCGAAGGCGGACATCGTCGGCCTGATGGAGATCGAGAACGACGGCTACGGCGAGTTCAGCGCCATCGCCGACCTGGTCAACGGCCTCAACGCCAGCCTGCCCCAGGGCCAGCGCTATGCCTTCGTCAACCCGAACCGGGCGAAGCTGGGCAGCGACGAAATTGCCGTGGGGCTGATCTATCGCGGCGACAAGGTCCGCACCTATCGATCCGCGGCGGTGCTCGACAGTTCGGTGAACCCGGAGTTCGACGACACCCGCAACCGTCCGACCCTGGCCCAGACCTTCCAGGAGATCAATGGCGGCGAACGCCTGACCATCGCGGTGAACCACCTGAAGTCGAAGGGCTCGGCCTGCGACGGCGACCCGGACACCGGCGACGGCCAGGGCAACTGCAACCTGACCCGGGCGCGCGCCGCCCAGGCCCTGGTGGACTGGCTGGCGGGCGATCCGACGGGCGCCAAGGAGCCTGATCGCCTGATCATCGGCGACCTCAATTCCTATGCCAAGGAAGACCCGGTGAACGTCATCCGCAGCGCCGGCTACACCGACCTGGTGGCGCGTCAGGCGGGCGCAGGAAAGGGCTATTCCTACGTGTTCTCCGGGCAGTCCGGCTACCTTGACCACGCCCTCGCCAACGCCAGCCTGGCGCGCCAGGTACGCGGCGCGGTGGAGTGGCACATCAACGCCGACGAGCCCCGGGTGCTGGACTACAACGTCGAGTTCAAGACCCCTCGGCAGCAGGACAGCCTGTACAACGCCGAGCCGTACCGGGCCTCCGACCACGACCCGGTGGTGATCGGTATCGACCTGCGCCGGGTGGCGATGAAGAAGCACCGCAGGTAGGCAGCGGATAGCGCCCGTGGCGTTGGTCGCCATGCAGAAAGGCCACCCTCGGGTGGCCTTTCTGCATGGCACGTGGGCCTGTAGGGCGAATAACCGCTTGCGGTTATCCGCCGTTGCGGCGGGATGCCGGCGGATAACGCCGGTGGCGTTATTCGCCCTACGGAACGGAGCCCCCTCCAGGGTGGCCTTCCAGTGTGGCACGTGGGCCTGGTGGGGCGAATAACCGCTTGCGGCTATCCGCCGTTGCGGCGGGATATCGGCGGATAACGCCGGTGGCGTTATTCGCCCTACGGAACGGAGCCCCCTCCAGGGTGGCCTTCTGCGTGGCACGTGGACCTGGTAGGGCGAATAACCGCTTGCGGTTATCCGCCGTCGTGGCGGGATCTCGGCGGATAACGCCGGTGGCGTATTCGTCCCACGGAACGGAGGTCACTCCAGGGTGGCCTTGCTGCGTGGCACGTGGGCCTGGTAGGGCGAATAACCGCCTGCGGTTATCCGCCGTTGCGGCGGGATGCCGGCGGATTACGCCGGTGGCGTATTCGCCCCACGGAACGGAGGCCCCACCAGGTTCGTACGTCGTCAGCCGCGCAGCGGCGGCAGGTAGCCCAGTTCCATCAGCTTGATGTCCGCTTCGCCGACGCGCTCGAAATGTTCGCGACGGGTTTCGTCCATCGGTTCGCGGCCGTTCAGCAGCAGGGTGCCACGGCCGGGAATGTCGACCAGCTCCGTAGCCGCCGGGAAGTCCGTGGCCCTTAGCGGATGCGGGCAGAAGCCGATCCAGCCGATGCTGCGGCGGTCCGGGAAGGTCCGCTGGTGTATGAAGTACGCATGCGGAGCGAGCATGCCCCAGGTCGTTTCGGGCCAGATTTCCAGCGCCGCGAGGAAGATCGCGACGAAGGAGGAAGCCGGTGCGTCGAACACTTGCAGCAGGCTGCCGGCATCTTCCAACTGGAGCCTGGACGAGACGGCCCTGCCGCTGGCCTCGTAGTCCAGCGACAACCCGCCCTTGAGCGGATCCTCCTCGCCGTTCCATAGCACCAGTTCCACCGCCCGGGTGCGTCGGTCACGCGACAGGGCCTTGGCGAGATCCTGGCGGTGCTCGGTGACGTTGTGGCTGAGGGCATCGCGCAGGGAGTCGCCGCACAGGTACCAGTTCTCCAGCACCGGATGGAGGGGCGCGAGGGCATCGAGGAAGCGTTCTATCCGTTGCAGGTGCTGGTCGTCGTCCAGTGCGAGGAGCCGTGCCGGATCGAAGTACAGCTCGAATATGTAGCGCCTGAAAGCCTTGGCGTCCGTCATGCGCAATACCCCGGGTTCTCTTCGCAAAACCTTTTCATCTCTTCCTGTTCCTTCGCGCGGGTTTCCTGGTAGTCGTCGTGCTCGTCCGTTCCCGGCATCGGATTCCAGAATGCCTTCAGGTTGGCCAGTCCCATGCGCAGGTACTCCGCGGCGCAGTACTCGTAGACGATCCGCTGCAGGAAGTGCCATTCGACGAACACCGGCGGGGTCGGTCGGGCCTTGTCGCTGTGGACCTCGGCCTTCTGCAGCAGGTCCGACTTCACCTTGGCCCGCGCCCAGGGCCTGGGCACGCCGAGCAGCGGGACGAACAGGAAGGCGTAGTTGGCCTTCGCCTCCAGCAGGGTGCAGCGCGGCTCGTCGAAGCCGTCCCACCAGGTGCCGCTCCAGAACCATTCGTGGGGAAACGGGAAATTGGTCACCCACTGCTGGTAGCGCGCGGACAGGTCCGACATGCTGTGGCCCTTGCCGTTATTGGCGATGGCCATTTCGCCCCGGGACGGCGGGCACTCCACGCAGTCCTTGTCGCGGCCCTGGCTCTTGCTGCAATCGCGCTCGGCTTCCCGGGTCCGGTCGCGGCTCAGCGTGCCGGTCTCGGTCCTGGGCAGGGTCTGCGGAACCGGCATCGGACGCGGTACCGGCCTGGGCAGCGCGCCGGGGGCCGGTCGCGGCAGCGGGCGCGGCGCCGGCATCGGCAAGTGCGGCCGGGGCGGCGCGGGTAGTTCGAAGGGCAGCCGCGGACCCATGCGGGGCAGCGGTCGGAAAAGCGCGCCTATGCCGCTCATGCCGGTCTCCCCGAGGTTTCGTACGCGCGCCATTTCTGGCTGGCCAGGCGAAACTCGACGATCCGTTCGTAGTCCTGGAAGCGTTGTTCCGGGCTGTCCGCCAGCGGCCGGCGCATGTGTGCGAGAAACGCCGGCGTGTCCTGGAAAGCGGGGAAGGCCAGGCCGTGCAGAAGAAAGCGTTCGATCGTCCCGGGCTCTTCGATACCCAGTTCCAGCGCCGTCGCGCGCAGCTCGCCGAGTTGCCGGATGGCGGGCAGCAGGCCGCGTCGTTCGAGCCAGGCGGGAGCCTCCCGGCGTACCTCCAGCAGGACCCGCTCGATGACTTCGTCGTCGCGGACCCGCTGCAGGCGATCCAGTTGGCCGGCATCCAGTTCAAGCATCGGCGGTCCGCTCCGTTTCCCGGTCATAGACGAGGTAGCCGCCCTGCAGGGGCTGCCAGACCTGCCAACGCTCCAGCGGCGCCATCACTTGCGTCCATTGCCGCGCGGTCATGACCTGTTCCAGCGCCCGGCGCACTTCCGGGCTGTAGTAGCGCAACAGCGCCCGGCGGCCGTCGGGCATGCGGGTGAAGAGCAGCCCGGCGAAGTGTTTCGCGAGGTTTTCGAAGGACGCCCGGCTCCACAGCCAGGAGGCCATGGGCGAGCGGCGGTCCCAGTCGCGCAGCCAGCCGAGGAACTCGCCCGATGACGAAAGCGGGGCGCTGTCCATGAATTCGATCAGGACCGGCCCGGCATGGGCGATATCGTCCAGCTCGCTCCCGGCCAGCAGCCAGCGCGAGCGGATTTCCCCCGCGGCCTTTTCCAGGCGGGTGTCCAGGGTCAGGTAGCGGGCGCCGTCCGCCAGGGCGAACAGGCGGCTGTCCGGCGTAGGCGCCGCGAGCGCTGGCTGGAGCCGGCTCACGGTGCGCCGCCGAGGCTTTCCAGGGGCACCAGGGCCTGGTTGCGGCGTGCCGCCAGCAGCAGGCATTGCAGGCACAGCTTCGGTGGGGCGAGGGCG
Organism: Pseudomonas sp. TZ252; assembly: GCF_056110345.1. Classification (NCBI taxonomy): domain Bacteria; kingdom Pseudomonadati; phylum Pseudomonadota; class Gammaproteobacteria; order Pseudomonadales; family Pseudomonadaceae; genus Pseudomonas; species Pseudomonas sp. TZ252. The sequence continues at coordinate 3,614,952 of NZ_CM148566.1, forward strand.
AGAGCGGGTGCGCCGCCGCCGCTGTTGCCGATCAGCACCGTGCCCGCGCCGCCGACCACCAGGTCGCCGTGGGTGCCGACGCTACCTACCACGGTGGCGGGCTTGCCATTGATCAGTACGTTGGCGATGACGTTGGCGCTGAGGGTGGCGCCGCAGGCGGTGGCGTCGCCCTGGCGGGCGGCGGACCGATGGTCGAAGAAGACGTCGGGCGAGCCGCCGACGATTGGGTTGCTGCCGTGGCCCGGTAGCGGACACGCGGTCGGATCGCCCAGGCGCGCAGCGGGTTTGCCGCTCATGCTCAAGTCCCTATGAGATAAACCCTGGCACTCTGCCGTGCCAGTCGGGGGCGGACAACCTATCTGAACTGCTCAGGAGGCACCTTCGGAAACGGCTTGGGCAACCGCGTCCTTGCCTGGTTGCGCTTGAAGGGATTTCCTACCTGGAAGTCTCGTCACCCGCCTGCGAAAGGCGCAGGCGTACGGAGCGATGGCGCGATGGGGAGGGGAGCCTGGGAGGAGGGAAGGAGGCGTTTCGCACAGCGTCGCGTTCGCTTTGCCTGCGCAGGGGCTGTCCGCCGATACCGCGCTGGAGCGACGGATAGCCGCGATAGGGTTATCCGCCCTGCGCCGAGACCGCCGCGGGAGGAGACAGGGAGGCTGTTCCTGGCTCCTCCCGTGCGATCAGTGATGCTCGCGCGTCGCGCGGAAGCGGATGTCCGGCCAGCGTTCTTCCATCAGGCTGAGGTTGACGCGGGTCGGCGCCAGGTAGGTGAGGTGCCCGCCGCCGTCCACGGAGAGGTTCTCGAAGGCCTTGTCCTTGAACTCCTTGAGCTTCTTCTCGTCGTCGCACTCGATCCAGCGTGCCGACCAGACGTTGATCGCCTCGTAGGCGCACTCGACCTTGTATTCCTCCTTCAGGCGGCTGGCGACCACGTCGAACTGCAGCACGCCCACCGCACCGAGGATGATGTCGTTGTTGCGCTCGGGGAAGAACACCTGGGTCGCACCTTCCTCGGCCAGTTCCTGCAGGCCCTGGCGCAACTGCTTGGACTTCAGCGGGTCTTTCAGGCGCACGCGGCGGAACAGTTCCGGGGCGAAGTGCGGGATGCCGGTGAAACCGAAGTTCTCGCCTTCGCTGAAGGTGTCGCCGATCTGGATGGTGCCGTGGTTGTGCAGGCCGATGATGTCGCCGGCATAGGCCTCTTCCAGTTGCTCGCGCTCGGAGGAGAAGAAGGTCAGCGCGTCGGCGATCTTCACGTCCTTGCCCAGGCGCACGTGGCGCATCTTCATGCCTTTCTCGTACTTGCCCGAGCAGATGCGCATGAAGGCGATGCGGTCGCGGTGCTTGGGATCCATGTTCGCCTGGATCTTGAACACGAAGCCGGAGAACTTCTCCTCGGTCGGCTCCACGCTGCGTTCGTGGGTGGCGCGCGACAGCGGCTGCGGCGCCCAGTCGACGATGCAGTCGAGGACCTGGTCGACGCCGAAGTTGCCCAGCGCGGTGCCGAAGAACACCGGGGTCATCTCGCCCTTGAGGAAGGCATCCTTGTCGAATTCGTGGCAGGCGCCCTGCACCAGCTCCAGCTCTTCGACGAAATTGTCGTAGAGATCGCCGAGGTGGGCGCGGGCTTCGTCGGAGTCGAGCTTTTCGATGACCTTGGTCTCGATGCGCTCGTGGCCGTGGCCCGGGACGTAGACGATGATCCTGTCGTCGGCCAGGTGGTAGACGCCCTTGAAGTCCTTGTAGCAGCCGATCGGCCAGGTGATCGGCGCGGCCTTGATCTTCAGCACCGCCTCGATCTCGTCGAGCAGCTCGATGGGGTCGCGGATGTCGCGGTCGAGCTTGTTGATGAAGCTGACGATGGGCGTGTCGCGCAGCCGGCAGACTTCCATCAGGGCGATGGTCCGCGGTTCGACGCCCTTGCCGCCGTCGAGCACCATCAGCGCCGAGTCCACCGCGGTCAGGGTGCGGTAGGTGTCTTCGGAGAAGTCTTCGTGGCCGGGGGTGTCGAGCAGGTTGATCATGTGCTCGCGGTAGGGGAACTGCATCACCGAGGTGGTGATGGAGATGCCGCGCTGCTTTTCCATCTCCATCCAGTCGGACGTGGCGTGGCGGTCGGACTTGCGCGACTTCACGGTACCGGCGACGGCGATCGCCTTGCCCATCAGCAGGAGCTTCTCGGTGATGGTGGTCTTACCGGCGTCGGGGTGGGAAATGATCGCGAAGGTACGGCGCTTCGCGACTTCGGCGGCCTGAGTGGTCATGGATGCGTGCCTGCTGGAATCCGTTGGCGTGGGCGCGGGACGGCCCGGAAAAACGCGGGATTATAGCGGTAAAACGCGGCGCGTCGGGATGCCTGTCATCCGGCGATCGATGGAATTGCCGGTGGACAGCGAACTTGTCGCAGTCGTGCCGTTCCAAGCAGCCAGCGGCGGCCACCGCCGGATAGACTGCTTTCATTTCACCCGATCGAAGGAAATCACCATGAACGGAGTATCCAGACTGCTCTCCCTGGCGTTGCTGGGCGCGGCGCTGCACTGGGCGCCGGCGCAGGCCGAGGAGCAGCCGCGGCTGTTCGAACTGCTCGGCCAGCCCGGCTACAAGGCCACCTGGCACGCCATGTTCAAGGGCGAGAGCGACGTGCCGAAATGGGTTTCCGACGCCAGCGGCCCGAGTTCCCCGTCCACCAGCCTGAGCCTGGAGGGCCAGCCCTACGTCCTGGCCAACAGTTGCAAACCCCACGATTGCGGCAACAACCGCCTGCTGGTGGCGTTCCGTGGCGACAAGAGTGCCGCCTACGGGCTGCAGGTGAGCCTGCCGGACGAGCCCGCCGAAGTCATGCAGACGCCGAGCAAGTACGCCACCTATCGCTGGTACGGCGAACCCTCCAGGCAGGTCCGCGAGCTGCTGATGAAACAGTTGGAGAGCGATCCGAACTGGAAGTGACGCCGGGCCTGAGGGGGACCAGGCCCGGCGGCGGGAAGGGCGGATGATCGCTGGCGATCGTCCGCCGTTGCGCCATGCGCTCCCGCGGTCTTCCTTCAGAAACCGACCGAGGCCTGTACGTACAGGGTGCGCGGCTGGCCGACGTAGAGGCCCTTGTTGTTGTCGTCGAACGAGCGGGTGTAGTAGCGGCGATCGAACAGGTTCTTCACCCCCAGGCCGAGCTTGAGGTCGTTCAGTTGCGGGCCGAAGTCGTAGGTGCCGCGCGCGCTCCAGACCATCCAGCCGGCGATCCGCCCGGTGCTGCCGTCGGCGCTTTCGCTCTCGGTGTTGGCGTTGTCGGCGTACTGGCTGGTCTGGAAGCTGCCGTCGAGGTTGTAGCTCCAGGCGCCGGTGCGGTAGTTGGCGCCAAGGGTGCCCTTGTGCTTCGAGGAGAACGGCACCTGGTTGCCCTTGTTCGGCCCGTCTTCGCGAATGCTCGCGTCGACGTAGGCGTAGCTGGCATAGACGTCGAAGCCGGAGAGCAGCGGGTCGAGATCGGCCAGGTCGTAGGCGATCGCCGCCTCGATGCCCTTGTGCCGGGTCTTGCCGCGGGCGGTCACGCTGTCGGTCTGCTGGTTGCTCTCGTACTGGTTGTCGAAGTTGATCAGGAAGGCGCCCAGTTCGGCGCGCAGGATGCCGTCGTCGTAGCGGCTGCCGAGTTCCCAGGTGCGGGCCTTCTCCGGCTCGATGTCGCCGCTGCGCACCGCCTTGCCCATCTGGCTGTACTGCACGGTGCCGAACGAGCCCTCGGTGTTGGCGTAGAGGTTCCAGCTCGGCGTGAGGTGGTAGGTCACGTTGAGCGCCGGCAGCGAGGCGTTGTAGCGGCCGCTGTCCTTGCTGTTCTTCAGCAGGTTCTTCTGTTCGGAATCGATCTTCTCGTAGCGGATGCCGGGGGTGATGGTCCAGTTGCCGATGTCGATGCGATCGTCGATGTAGAACGCGTTGGCTTCGGTGCTGCCGCGGGTGTCGCGGTCGTTGCGGCTGCCGGTGCTGGGTAGCTGGCCGCTGTCGGCGCGGGTCCAGTAGCGCAGCTCGTGGCTGGCTTCGTTGACGTAGCGGTGGCCGATGCCCACTTCGTGGCGACTTTCGCCCAGCTCGAAGCCCTGGCTGAAGCGGGTTTCCAGGCCTCGCACCCAGTATTCGCGCGGCGACAGGGTGAGGTTGCGGCCCTGGTCGAGGTAGCCGCTGCGCAGGGTCTTGGTGAAGAAGCCGGTGACGTTGAGCTTCTGGCTGGCGTTGGGGGTGTATTCGTAGCTGGCGCTGGCCAGGGTACGGCGGCCCCAGAACTTGTCGTAGGGACGGGTCGACTGGTACGGGTCGTCGCGGTAGGCCGCGGTGCCGAGGCCGCCGGGCATGTCGGCCTCGCCGTCGTAGTACTGGGTCATCGCCGAAAACGTGTGTTCGTCGCTGGGCTGGAAGCGGCCCTTGAGGATCAGGTCGTCGATCCGCGTATCGCTGTGCTCGCGCCAATCGCCGCCGCGGGTGCCGGAGTAGAGCAGGGCGCCGCCGAGGCCGTTGGCGCCGGTGCCGCCGATCAGCACGTTGTGGGTGGTCTTCAGGCCGTCCTGGCTGGAGCTGGGGCTGAGTTCGCTGTGCACGTCGAGCTTGGTGGCGAAGTCCTCGGGGATCGCCCGGGTCACGAAGTTGACGATGCCGCCGACGTTCTGCGGCCCGTAGCGCACCGCGCCGCCGCCGCGGACCACGTCCACCGCGTCCATGTTGCCGATGGACACCGGCGCCAGCGACAACTGTGGCTGGCCGTAGGGGGCGAAGGGCACCGGGATGCCGTCCATCAGCACCGTCGAGCGCGACGCCAGGCGCGGGTTGAGGCCGCGAATGCCGAAGTTCAATGCCAGGTCGTGGCTGCCGGTGCCGTTGTTGAGCGGCGCGCTGACCCCGGGAATGCGCTCCAGCACTTCGCGGGTGCTGGCCGCGCCTTGGGCCTGGAACTGCTCGCGGCGGACCACGTCGCGCGCACCGGGATGCTCGAAGACGTCGGCGGCGCTGGCGTCGGCCAGCCAGTCGCCGACCACGGTGAGCGCCTGCAGGTTGGCCGGGTCTTCCACCGGCAGCGCTTCCAGGGTGTAGGCGCCGTCGCCGCGGGCGCGCGCCTCCAGGCCGGAGCCGGCGAGCAGGGCGGCCAGGGCTTCCTCCAGGGTGTACTCGCCGTCCAGCGCCTGGCTGCGTCGCGCGGCGGTCTGTTCCGGGCTGAAGGCGATCAGCACGCCGGCCTGGCGGCCTAGGTGGTTCAACGCCTGCTCCAGTGGCTCGGCAGGCAGGCGGTAGTACTGGCGGGCATCGGTGCGGATCTCGGCGGCGCAGGCGCTGCCGGCGGAAACCAGGACGGGACCGCCGAGGCAGGCGAGGAGCAGGGCGCGGCTGAGCGGCGACAGGGCGCGTGACGGGGACATGAGGGACACTCCAGTGGATCTTTCGAGGTTGGCTTTCCTCCTCTGTCACGCGAGGTGGGGAAAAAGGCTCAGGTGCGCGGAAATATCTTTCCGCTCATTCGCGCGGGTGCACGCCGACCCAGTAGCGGGTGACGCGCCGTACCTCCACAGGTAGCACCGCCGGCAGGGTGGCGAGGATCCGCTCGCTATCGTCCAGCGGATAGCTGCCGGAAATCCGCAGGCCGCCGATGCGCGGGTCGCAGCCCAGCCGGCCGGGGCGGTAGCGCGCGACTTCGGCGAGGAATTCGTCCAGGCGCATGCCGGCGGCCACCAGCATGCCGTCGGTCCAGGCGCCGCTGCCGACCGGCAGCGGCTGCGGAGCGCCGAGTCGCTCGCGGTCGAAGTCCAGTTGCCGGCCGCTGGGCAACAGCAGGCCCTGGCCGGCGCGGTTCTCCACCTGTACCGCGCCTTCGTGGACGGCGACGCGGGTGCGTCCGGCGAACTGGCGCACGTCGAACCGGGTGCCCACCGGTCGCAGCCGGCCTTCCGCGCTGTACACGTGCAGCGGGCGCGGGTCGTGGCCGGTGCTGAGCTGGATTTCCCCGCGCAGCAGGAGCAGGCGCCGTTCGCCGGCATCGAAGCGGACATCCACCGCCGTGTCGCTGTTCAGCTCGAGGCGACTGCCGTCGGCCAGGGCCAGGCGCCGGCGTTCGCCGACGCCGGTGGCATAGTCGGCGCTCCAGCGCTGCAGGCTGCCGCTCTCGCGCAGGCCCCAGGCGCTGCCGCCGGCGGCCAGGACCAGCAGCAGGGTCTTCAGCGCGCGCCGGCGTTGCGGCGAATGCGGTGCGTTGATGGCGGCCAGGGCCAGTGGCGTGCCTATCCCGGCCAGGCGCTGGTTGACCGCCTCGATGTGGCGCCAGGCCTGCTCGTGTTCCGGGGCCGCCTGGCGCCAGCACTGCCAGGCCTGGCGCAGGCGTTCGTCGTCGGCGCCGCCCTGCAGCTCGACCAGCCAGCGCACGGCCTGTTCGGCCACCTGCGGCGGCACCTTGGGCGCGGCGGGCAGGCTCATGGCAGCTCGGCGAAGTAGCAGCGTTGCGCAGCCTTGAGCATGTAGCGCTTGACGCTGCTCAGGGAGATGCCCAGCTGCGTGGCGATCTCGGCGTAGCCCAGGCCGTCGAGTTGGGCCAGCAGGAAGGTCTCCTTGGCCAGCGGCGGCAGACCGTCGAGCAGACGGTCCAGCTCGACCAGGGTCTCCAGGACGATGGCGCGGGTCTCTTCGCTGGGGACTTCCCGCTCGGGCAGGCTGGCCAGGGCTTCCAGGTAGGCGCGCTCGACGTCCTGGCGGCGGTAGTGGTTGCACAGCACGCGGCGGGCGATGGTGGTGAGGAAGGCGCGTGGTTCGTCGATGCGCGCGGCCTGGCGCGAAACCAGGACCTTGACGAAGGTGTCCTGGGCCAGGTCGGCGGCGTTCTGCGGGCAGCCGAGGCGGCGCCGCAGCCAGCCCGTGAGCCAGTGGTGGTGGTCGCTGTAGAGGGTATGCAACGCGGCCGCGTGGGCGAGGTCGGCGCTCGACACCTGGACATTCCCGGAGCAGAAGGATTAACGAATGATAATAGTTATCATTTTATGCTGCGGGAATGCCTGCCTACAACCGCAGGCTGTCGGCGCCTGGCTTTCAGGAGGCTTTCAGGGCGGCGCGGTACTGCCCCGGGGTGGCGCCATGGGCTTCGCGGAAGCGCCGGTTGAAATGGCTCGGACTGGCGAAGCCGCAGGCCAGCGAGACCTCCTGGAGCGACTGCGCGGAGTACGCCAGCAGGTCGCGGGCCCGCGCCAGGCGTCGTTCCAGCACGTAGCGGTGCGGCGGCAGGCCGAAGGAGACGCGGAACATGCGCGCGAAGTGGTACTCGGAGAGCGCCGCCAGCTCCGCCAGCGACCCCAGTTCCAGCGGCTGCTCCAGGTGGCTTTCGATGTAGTCGGCCAGGCGCCGCCGCACGTGCGCGGCCAGCCCGCCCTGCCAGCGTACGTCGGTACGCCTGCCGCACCCGGTGAGCAGCAGGTGGTCCACCGCCTGGTGGGCGAGGCTGGTGCATAGCAGGCGCTCGCCGGGTTCGTTCCAGTCCTGTCGTTCCAGGGTCCGGCACAGGGCGGCCAGCGGCTCGTCCTGGATGTAGGTGCGCTCCTCCAGTTGCAGGCTGCGCGGTTCGCAATCGAGGGTGCGTACCGCCGCGCCGGCCAGGCGTTCCGGGCTGATGTACAGGTGCATGAAGCCCAGGCCGCGTGTCACCGCCCAGTCGGAGTGGTGTTCGGCCGGCATCACGCAGAAGCGGTCGGGGCCGCCATAGAGCCCGGGACGATCGCGGCGGAAGGTCTGCCAGCCGCCCTGCAGGTAGAGCGACAGGGTGTGATGGCCGGGGTCGCTGTAGCCGAGGATCTCCGCTTCGTCGCGGTACCAATGGGCGAGCGCCAGGCCGTCGCTGAGCGTGCTGCTGCGCAGCAGGCGCGCATTGGAGGTCCGGTCGAGGGTGCGGAATACCTGGAAATCACTGGGTTGGTGCATGCCGGCCATGCTACCCGCGCCCGGACGCTGCCGCGAGAGGCGGCGGATGAAAAGCGCAAGAATGGACAATGGTCGCGCCCGGCCTCGCCCGCAGACTGACGGCATCCTGTCGTTGCGGAGTCGCCATGAATCTTTCGCTGTACCTGCTCACCGTGCTCATCTGGGGCACCACCTGGATCGCCATCAAGCTGCAGATGGGCCCGGTGGCGATCACCCTGTCGATCGCCTACCGCTTCGCCCTGGCGGCGCTGGTGCTGTTCGCCGTGCTGCTGCTCGGCCGCCGCCTGCAAAGGCTCGACGCACGGGGCCAACGCCTGTGCATGGCCCAGGGCGTATGCCTGTTCTGCCTGAATTTCATCTGCTTCTATACCGCCAGCCAGTGGATTCCCAGCGGCCTGGTGGCCGTGGTGTTCTCCACCGCCACCCTGTGGAATGCGCTGAACGCCCGCCTGTGGTTCGGCCAGCGCATCGCGTCGAACGTGATGGCCGGTGGCGGTCTCGGCCTGCTCGGCCTGGGGCTGCTGTTCTGGCCGGAATTGGTGGGTCACCAGGCCACCCCGGAAACCTTCTACGGCCTCGGCCTGGCCCTGCTCGGCACGCTGTGCTTCTCCACCGGCAACATGCTTTCCAGCCTGCAACAGAAGGCCGGCATCCGCCCGCTCACCGGCAATGCCTGGAGCATGCTCTACGGCACCCTGATCCTCCTGGCGCTGTGCCTGTTCCAGGGCGTGCCGCTGAATTTCGACTGGAGCGCGCGCTACGTCGGCTCGCTGCTGTACCTGGCGATCCCCGGCTCGGTGATCGGCTTCACCGCCTACCTGACCCTGGTCGGGCGCATGGGTCCGGATCGCGCCGCCTACTGCACCGTGCTGTTCCCGGTGGTGGCGCTGAACATCTCGGCCTTCGCCGAGGGCTACCGCTGGACCGCACCGGCGCTGGCCGGGCTGGTCCTGGTGATGCTCGGCAACGTCTTGGTGTTCCGCAAGCCGAAGGCGCCGGCGCTGGCCGGGCCGGCGCGCTCGACCTAGCGGAGAGGGAGGCGCGCTCAGCCGCGTCGCCACACCTGTGGATTGACCAGGTCCAAAGGCCGCTCGCCGCGCAGGGCCGCCTCGAAGTTCTGCAGCGCCCGCTCGGCCATGGCCCGGCGGGTCTCGTGGGTGGCCGAGCCGATGTGCGGCAGGGTCACCACGTTGTCCAGGGCGAACAGCGGCGATTCGGCCAGCGGTTCCTTCTCGTAGACATCCAGGCCGGCGCCGAGGATGCGCTTCTCCCGCAGGGCGGCGACCAGCGCGGCCTCATCGACCACCTGGCCGCGGGCGACGTTGACCAGGATCGCCGAGGGTTTCATCAGGCCCAGTTCGCGCGCACCGATCAACTGCCGGGTCTGCGCTCCCAGCGGCACCACCACGCAGACGAAGTCGGCCTCGCCGAGCAGTTCGTCGAAGCCGAGGAAGCGCGCGCCGAGTTCCTGTTCCAGTTCCGGCTTGCGGTTGTTGCCGTGGTAGAGCACCTGCATGCCGAAGCCGAAACGGCCGCGCCGGGCGATGGCCGCGCCGATCCGGCCGAGGCCGAGGATGCCGAGTTTCTTGCCATGCACGTCGGTGCCGAACTGCGGGGCGTCGACGGTGCGCTTCCAGTTCCCGGCCTTGACCCAGGCGTCCAGCTCGGCGACCCGTCGCGCGGCGCTGATCAGCAGGGCGAAGCCGAGGTCGGCGGTGGTCTCGGTGAGGACGTCGGGCGTGTTGGTGAGAGCGATGCCGCGGCGGTTCAGGTAGTCCAGGTCATAGTTGTCGTAGCCGACCGAGACGCTGGAGATGACTTCCAGCTGCTTCGCCTGTTCCAGTTGCCTGGCGCCGAGCGGCCGGCCGACGCCGATCATGCCGTGGGTATCGGGCAGGGCGGCGGCGTACTGGGCGTCGATGTCGCCCTGTTTCGGTTCGAGCACGCGGACGTTGAACTGGCATTGCAGGCGTTCGAGATGCTCGGGGGCGAGGCGACTGAAGACGAAGACGTTCTTTTTCATGACGGGACTCTGCAAGCGGGAGCGAAAGCGCCGACCATACCACCGCCATCGAAGCGGCGGGCAGGGGCCCGCCACTGGGCGGGCGATTATCGGCTCAGGAGGGTCTTCCGAGTTCCAGGCCCAGCTCCACCAGCGCCGCTTCGTCGCGCTGGAGCAGGCCGGGCAGGCTTTCCTTGAGGTATTCCACCCAGGTCTTGATCTTCGCGTCGAGATACTGCCGCGAAGGGTACAGCGCATAGACGTTGAGCTGTTGCAGGCGGTGTTGCGGCAGGACCCGCACCAGGGTGCCCTTGCCCAGGTCCTCGATGGCCGAATACACCGGCAGGATACCGATGCCCAGCCCGGAGCGGATTGCCTCGGTCATGGCGTCGCCGACATTGACCTGGAACGGCGAGGCGCCGATGGAGACCATTTCCTGGCCGTTGGGACCGTCGAACAGCCAGCGATCCAGCGGCACCACCGGGCTGACCAGGCGCAGGCAGTCGTGGCTGGCCAGCTCCGAAGGCTCGCTCGGCGTGCCGTTCAGGCGCAGGTACTCCGGCGAGGCGCAAAGAATGCTGTAGGTCTCGCCGATGCGCTGGGAAATGAAGCCGGAATCGGGCAGCTCGGAGGCCACCACGATGGCCACGTCGAAGCCCTCGTCGAGCAGGTCCGGCACGCGGTTGGCCATGGTCAGGTCGAAGGTCACGTCGCGGTACTGCTGGCGGTAGCCGGCGATGGCACGGATCACGTAGTGCTGGCCGATGCCGGTCATCGAATGCAGCTTCAGCTTGCCGGCGGGACGGGCATGGGCATCGCTGGCTTCGGCCTCGGCTTCCTCGACGTAGGCGAGGATCTGCTCGCAGCGCAGCAGGTAGCGCTGGCCGGCCTCGGTGAGGGCGATGCGACGAGTGGTACGGTTGAGCAGGCGGGTGCGCAGGTGCGTCTCGAGGTTGGCCACCGCCCGCGAAACATAGGCGGTGGTGGTGTTGAGCTGCTGGGACGCCGCGGTGAAGCTTCCGGTTTCCGCCACGCAGACGAAGGCTCGCATGTTTTGCAGGGTGTCCATCGACGGGGCCTCCTAGGCACGCGCAGAAGTGTGTCAGATTGTTGCGAGGGCGGATTATTTCACATTACGCAATAAACAATCGCACTTGAGCCAGCTTATCAGCAGCCGCCAGCCTCTTAAAATTCATCGGCCCCCGAGCGCACGAACGCTCGAGCGGGTTGAACGGCGCCCGTACCGTTCAAATTCCGTGCTTCGCCCCTCCAGGATCAGACAACGTGCCGCGTGCTCTCAGGAAGGAACTGACCTTGGTCGGCTCCTTCGTCGGTTTTCTCGTCGTTTTCTCCGCAATATCCGGTTGTGTCAGTACAGGCGATATCGCCCCCGAGGCCGCCACGCTCGACGCCAACGCCCTGGCCACCGACCATGCGATCCAGGCTGCCGCCCGCGAGGCCGGCTGGCCGCAGGCGCAGTGGTGGAAGGTGTATGCCGATCCGCAGCTGGACGCCTGGATCGAGAAGGCGCTGGACGGCAATCCAGGCCTGGCGGTAGCCCATGCGCGGGTACGCCAGGCGAAGTCCATGGCCGGGCTGGTGGAGTCCATCGAGTCGCCGCAGATCGAGGGCAAGGGCTCGCTGGTCCGCCACCGCTGGCCGGACGACTATTTCTACGGCCCCGGCGACCTGGCGCGGACCACTTCCTGGAACAACTCCACCGAGATCGGCCTGAACTACAAGCTCGATCTCTGGGGGCGCGACCGCAGCGACAGCGAGCGCGCCGTCGACCTGGCCCACATGGCCGCCGCCGAGGCGCGCCAGGCGCAGCTCGAGCTGGAGGGCAACATCGTCCGCGCCTACGTCCAGCTCTCGTTGCAGTACGCCGAGATGGACATCGCCAAGGCCATGCTGCAACAGCAGCGCGACATCCTCGCCCTGGCCCAGCGTCGCCTGCGCGGCGGCATCGGCACGCATTTCGAGGTCAGCCAGGCGGAAGTGCCGCTGCCCGAGACCGAGCGCCGCATCGAGGTGATCGACGAAGAAATCCAGCTCACCCGCAACCTGCTCGCCGCCCTGGCCGGCAAGGGCCCGGGCGAGGGCCGCACGATCCGCCGGCCAAGCCTGAACCTGGCGGCGCAGCCGAGCCTGCCCAGCGCCTTGCCGGCCGAACTGCTCGGTCGCCGCCCGGATGTGGTCGCCCGCCGCTGGCAGGTCGCCGCCCTGGCCAAGGGCGTGGACGTGGCGCGCGCCGACTTCTACCCCAACGTCGACCTGATGGCCTCGGTCGGCTTCAGTGCCGTCGGCGGCGGCATGCTGGAGTTCTTCCGCAGCGCCAAGTACACCTACAGCGCCGGCCCGGCGGTGACCCTGCCGATCTTCGACGGCGGCCGCCTGCGTTCGCAGTTGGGCGAGGCGGCGGCCGGCTACGACGCGGCGGTGGAGCAATACAACCAGACCCTGGTGGATGCGCTGAAGAACATTTCCGACCAGTTGATCCGCCTGCATTCGGTGGACATCCAGAAGGACTTCGCCGCGCAATCGGTGGCTTCCGCGCAGAAGACCTACGATATCGCCACCCTGGCCTACCAGCGCGGCCTCACCGATTACCTCAACGTGCTCAACGCGCAGACCCGGCTGTTCCAGCAGCAACTGGTCCAGGAGCAGGTGCAGGCCGCCCGGCTGGCCGCCCATGCCAGCCTGCTCACCGCCCTCGGCGGCGGCGTCGGGGCCGGCGCCGATACGCCGGTGCAGCGGAAGCTGGCGCCGGAGAACGTCCCGGTCAGAGCGGTGTCTTCGCGATGAGCGGCCGCTCCGCTGGTTTCGCCCTGCCCAGCCGCGACGAGTGGCGGCGCGCGCTGGCCGAGTGGGCGCGCAGCGACGGGGCGACCTGGATCTACGTGTTCAAGGTGCTCTGCGCGGCCTTCCTGACCCTCTGGCTGGCGATGCGCCTGGAATTGCCGCAGCCGAGCACGGCGACCATCACCGTGTTCATCGTCATGCAGCCGCAGAGCGGCCAGGTGTTCGCCAAGAGCTTCTACCGCATCCTCGGCACCCTGGTCGGCCTCAGCGTGATGGTCACCCTGATCGCCCTGTTCGCCCAGGAGCGAGTGCTGTTCCTGCTCAGCTCGGCGATCTGGATCGGCCTCTGCACCGCCGGGGCCGCCCGCTACCGTGACTTCCGCTCCTACGCCTGCGTGCTCGCCGGCTACACCGCGACGCTGATCGGCATCCCCGCCACCAGCCATCCGGAAGGCGCCTTCATGCAGGCGATCTGGCGGGTCCTGGAAATCAGCCTGGCGATCCTCTGCTCGGGGGTGGTCAGCGCGGTGATCATGCCGCAGACCACCAGCGCGGCGATGCGCAATGCGCTGTACGTGCGCTTCGGCCTGTTCGCCGCGTTCGTCCTCGACAGCCTGCGCGGGGTCGGCGGGCGCGAGCGCTTCGAAAGCAGCAACGTGGCCTTCGCCGCCCAGGCGGTGGGCCTGGAGACGATGCGCGCGGCGAGCGCCTTCGAGGATCCGCACATGCGCCTGCGCAATGGCCGGCTGATTCGCCTGAGCAGCGAGTTCATGGCCATGAATACCCGTTTCCACGCCCTCCACCAGTTGCTCGAACGCTTGCGCGCGCAGGACTCCACCCAGGTGCTGGATGCGTTCGAGCCGTGCCTGGAGGAAATCACCGGGCTGCTCGAGGAGATCCGTGGCCGCGCCGTCACCGACCATGACGCCGAGCGCTTCGCCCAGCGCCTCGCCGACTGCCGCGAACGCCTGATGGCGCGTATCCGCCAGGCGCGCGGCGAGCTGCTGGCGCGGGAGCCGGGCGAAGAGGCGCGGCTGGACTTCAATACCGCCGCCGAGCTGCTCTACCGTTTCGCCGAGGAAATGCACGACTACGCCCTGACCCATGCCTCGCTGGCCGCTCACCGCCACGAGCGCGAGCAGTGGAAGGACGCCTTCACCGCCAAGGCCAACGCGGTGGCGGCGGCAGTGGCGGGGATGCGCACCGGGTTGATGATCCTGCTGTTCGGCTGTTTCTGGATCTACAGCACCTGGCCCAGCGGCGGCACCTTCGCCCTCAACGCGGTGGCGGTCTCGGCGCTGGCTTCGGCGGCGCCGAACCCGAAGAAGGTCGCCATGCAGATGGCCATCGGCACCATGGCGGCGGCGCTGCTCGGCTTCAGCGAGATGTTCTTCGTCTACCCGCATATCGACGGTTTCCCGCTGCTATGCCTGGTACTGGCGCCGGTGTTCGCCCTCGGCGCGTTCATCTCCTCGCGGCCGCAGTGGGCCGGCTACGGTCTCGGCCTGCTGGTGTTCTTCTGCTTCGGTTCGGTGCCGGCGAACCTGACCGTCTACGACCCGGCCCACGTGATCAACGAGTACATCGCCCTGATCCTCTCGATGCTGCTCTCGGCCGCGGCCGCCGCGGTCATTCTGCCGCCCAACAGCGCCTGGCTGTGGAAGCGCCTCGAGCGCGACCTGCGGATGCGCGTGGTGTTCGCCATCAGCGGCAGGAGCAGGGGGCTTGGCTCGGCCTTCGAAAGCGGTACCCGCGACCTGCTGAACCAGGCCTATGGCGTCGCCGCCGGGCGCCCGGACGTGCAGCGCGGGCTGCTGCGCTGGATGTTCCTGGTGCTCGAGGTCGGCCACGCGATCATCGAGCTGCGTCGCGAGCAGGAGCGCCTGCCGGACGAACCCTGCTACGCCGAGGCCATGCCCTGGCGCCAGGCGATCCGCGCCATGGGGCGGGCCCTGATCCGGCTGTTCGTGCGCCCCGGTGCGGAGAACCTGGAGCGCGCCCTGGCGGCTGTCGACCAGGCCATCCACGCGGCCAGGCACACCGACGAACCCTGCGCGCCGCACTTCGACAGCTCGCCGCTACGGCGGGTGCGCAGCTACCTGCACTTCATCCGTTCTTCCCTGCTCGCGCCGACCTCGCCACTGACCGAACTGGCCGGCCGGACGAGCGGCCAAGGTACCGTCCATGCCTCGTGAAATCGCCATCCATGGGGTCTACATGCCGACCCTGACGCTGTTGTTCGTGATCGCCGCGGCGCTCACCTGGGGGCTCGACCGGATCTTCGCCTCGGTTGGCCTGTATCGCTTCACCTGGCACCCGGCGCTGTTCCGGGTCAGCCTGTTCGCCTGCCTGTACGGCGGCCTGTCCCTGACCATCTACCGCTGAGGCGGTAGCGCACCTCTTCGTTATCGTGAGCCGACCATGACCTTGAAATCCGTAATCAGCCTGCTGGCGACCCTGCTGATCCTGCTGGTCGCCGTATTCATCGGGCGGACCCTGTGGGTCAACTACATGGACACCCCCTGGACCCGTGACGGTCGCGTGCGCGCCGACGTGATCAATGTCGCCGCCGACGTTTCCGGGATCGTCGTCGACGTCCCGGTGCGCGACAACCAGTTGGTGAAGAAAGGCGACCTGCTGATGCAGATCGACCCCGACCACTACCGTATTGCGGTGAAGCAGGCCGAGTCGCTGGTTGCCTCGCGCAAGGCGACCCTGGAGATGCGCCAGTTGAACGCCCGGCGGCGCGCGGAAATGGATGAGATGGTGGTCTCCCGCGAAAGCCGCGACGAGGCCCACAACACCGCCGCCGCGGCGATGGCCGACTACGAGCAGGCCAAGGCCCAGCTCGACGCCGCGCGCCTGAACCTGGAGCGCACCCGGGTTGTGGCGCAGGTCGACGGCTACGTCACCAACCTCAACGTGCACCGTGGCGACTACGCGCGGGTCGGCGAGGCGAAGATGGCGGTGATCGACAAGAACTCCTACTGGGTCTACGGCTACTTCGAGGAAACCAAGCTGCCGTACATCCGCGAAGGCGACCCGGTGGACATGCAGCTGATGAGCGGCGAACACCTCAAGGGCCACGTGGAAAGCATCGCCCGCGGCATCTACGACCGCGACAACCCGGAAAGCCGCGAGCTGACCGCCGACGTCAACCCCACTTTCAACTGGGTGCGCCTGGCCCAGCGCGTGCCGGTGCGGGTACACATCGACGAAGTGCCGGACGGCGTGCTGCTCTCGGCGGGGATCACCTGCACGGTGATCGTCAAGCCGCAAGGGCGCGACGACCAGGCCTCGGCGGCGCAGGCGCCGGGGCGGGCCGGTTGAGTGGAAGGGGCAGGGAGAAGCCCGGCGGATGCCGGGCTTTTTCGTTTCGGCGGGGCGGAAGAGGGCGCCACTCGCCAGGAATACGCTGCGGTTGGCGGCTGCCGGCGGTGAATATCCACCCGGCGGCCTAGGCCCCGACCTGTTCGGCCGGCGACACGATCAGGCCCTTGCCGCCGCGCGAGCGGCCGGAGCTGAGGTAGTCGGCGATGGATTCCTGGGTGACCTCGCCGAGGAACTGCTGGTCGGGGTCGAGCACCGGCAGCCAGGAGCTGTTGAACTCGTACATCCGCGACAACAGGATGCGCAGGTGCTCGTCGTGGCTGGCGGTGACCCGGAACGGGGTGACGAACGGCGCGCAGGTGCCCTCCTGGCGGCGCAGGTCCTTGCGTCGCACGTAGCCCAGGCCCTTGCCCTGGTCATCCACCACGATCAGGTAGCGCCGGTCGTTCTCGTCCATCAGTTCCAGCGCCTCGGCCACCGGGGTCTGCGGCCGGGCGGTGACCAGGCTGCTGTCGGCGGCGTCTTCGGCGCGCACCAGGAGCAGGCGCTTGAGCGTGCTGTCCTGGCCGGTGAAGGCGCTGACGAACTCGTCCGCCGGGTGCGCCAGCAGGGTGTCCGGGTGGTCGTACTGGAGCAGCCGGCCGCTCTTGAACACCGCCACCTTGTCACCCAGCTTGATGGCTTCGTCGATGTCGTGGCTGACCATGATCACGGTCATGCCGAGCTTGCGCTGCATTTCGAAGAACTCGTTCTGGATCGACTCGCGGTTGATCGGATCGACCGCGCCGAACGGCTCGTCCATCAGCAGCAGCGGCGCGTCCGCCGCCAGCGCGCGGATTACCCCGACGCGCTGCTGCTGGCCGCCGGAGAGTTCGCGCGGGTAGCGTTGCAGGTACTGCTTGGGCTCCAGCTTGACCATGCTCATCAGCTCGCGGGCCTTCTCCTTGCAGCGCGCCTTGTCCCAGCCGAGCAGGCGCGGCACGACCATGATGTTTTCCTCGATGGTCATGTTCGGGAACAGGCCGATCTGCTGGATCACGTAGCCGATGTGGCGGCGCAGGGTGACTTCGTCGAGGTCCGCGGTGTCCTGGCCGTCGATCAGCACGCGGCCGGAGGTCGGCGGGATGATCCGGTTGATCATCTTCAGGGTGGTGGTCTTGCCGCAGCCGGAGGGGCCGAGGAAGACGCAGATCTCGCCTTTCTCCACGGTCAGGCTGACGGAATCGACGGCGCGGAACTCCTTGCCGTTCTTCTGGGTGAAGGTCTTGCTGAGCTTGTCCAGTTCGATCATGTTCGGCTCCTGTCAGTGCGCGCTGGCGCGCAGTCCCTTGGGGGTGAGGATGCGTTGCAGCCATTGCAGCAGCAGGTCGGCGGCGATGGCCAGGAGGCTGACCAGTACCGCGCCGACCACCAGCATCGGCATGTTGCTCTGGCTGATGGAAGTGAGGATCAGCACGCCCAGGCCGCCGGCGCCGATCACCGCGGCGATGGTCATCACGCCGATGTTCATCACCACGGCGGTGCGTACGCCGGCGAGGATCACCGGCACCGCGAGGGGAATGTCGACCATCCGCAGGCGTTGCCAGAAGGTCATGCCGATGCCCTTGCCGGCCTCGCGGATGCCCGCTTCGACGCCGGTCAGGGCGAGGTAGGTGTTGCGCAGGATCGGCAGCAGCGAATAGAGGAACACCGCGGTGATCGCCGGCAGCGGCCCGAGGCCCTGGCCGAATACCGAGTAGACCGGCATCAGCAGGCCGAACAGGGCGATCGAGGGGATGGTCAGCATCACCGTGGCGGCGCCCTGCAACGGGCCGGCCAGCCACGTGAAGCGGGTCATCAGCACGCCCAGCGGCACGCCGACGAGGATCGCCAGGCCTACGGCGACCAGTACCAGCAGCAGGTGCTGGAGGGTGAGCTGGCCGACCTGGGACCAGTCGAGATGGGAAAGCACGCTGAAGAAGTCCATTACTGGCTACCTCCCTGGCCGGCCTGGCCGTCGTCGAGCAGGTGGTGTTCGCGGAGGAAGTCGGCGGCGACCTTCTGTGGCGTCTGCTGCTCGATATCGACCCGCGCGTTGAGCGCCTGCATGGTGGCGTCGTCGAGCCGCTCGATGATCGGATCGAACAGCGTGGCGAACTCCGGATGGCGCTGCATGACCTCCTTACGCACCACCGGGGCGGCGTTGTAGAAGGGGAAGTACTGCTTGTCGTCCTTCAGCACGCGCAGCTTGAAATCCTTCAGGCGGCCGTCGGTGGTGTAGACGAGGCCGAGGAACACCTGGCGGTTCTTCAGCGCGGTGTAGACCAGCCCGGCGTCCATCTGGCGGATGTCGTTGCGGGTGAAGTGCAGGCCGTACAGCTCGCTCATGGGGCCGAGGCCGTCGGGGCGGCCGGCGAACTCCGGGTCCATGGCGAACAGGTGGGTGCTCCCGGGCTCGGCCTCCTGCTGTTCGGCGAGCACCCGCGCGAGATCGCTGACGCTCTGGATGCCCAGGTGCTCGGCCTGTTCCTCGGGCATGGCCAGGGCATAGGTGTTGTTGAAGCGGGTCGGCTTCAGCCAGACCAGGCCCTGGGCTTCGTCGAGTTGCTTGACCCGGCGGTAGGAAGCCGCGGCGTCGAGCTTCTCGTCGATGTGGTTGTAGACGATCAGCGACGAGCCGGTGTACTCCCAGACGATATCCAGTTGGCCGCTTTCCTGGGCGGCGCGGGCCAGGGTGCTGCCCAGGCCGGTGGTGACCGTCACGTCGTAGCCGCGCTTCTGCAGGAACTGCGCGGTGATGGCGGTGAGGATGCGCTGCTCGGTGAAGGTCTTGCCGCCGATGCGCAGGGTTTCCGCCTGCGCCAGGCCGGCGGCGAACAGGCCGGCGCAGGCCAGGCAGAGTGAGCGGATCAGTCGGTTCATCAGGCCTCCTTGGCGGTCAGGCCGCGTTCCAGGAACATGCGGCTGAACAGCACCACCAGGGCGTCCAGCAGCAGGGCGAGGAGCGCCGTGCAGGCGGCGCCGAGCAGCAGTTGCTGGTGGTTGTTCAGGTAGATGCCGGGGAAGATCAGGCTGCCCAGGCTGTTGGCGCCGATCAGGAACGCCAGCGGCGCGGAGCCGACGTTCAGCGCCAGGGCCACGCGCACGCCGCCGACGATGATCGGCACCGCGTTCGGCAGTTCCACCCGCAGCAGCACCTGGTTGGGCGTCATGCCGATGCCGGTGGCGGCTTCCTTCAGCGCCGGCGAGACATTGCGCAGGCCCTCGTAGGTGTTGCGCACGATCGGCAGCAGCGAGGCGAGGAACAGGGCGAGGATTGCCGGGCCGTTGCCGATGCCGATGATCGCCAGGGCGATGGCCAGCACCGCCAGCGGCGGGATGGTGTTGCCGACGTTGAACACCTGCATCAGGCGTTCGGCCTGGGCCTGCATGCCGGGACGGCTGAGCAGGATGCCGGCCGGCACGCCGACCAGCAGGGCGGCCGCCATCGAACTGAAGACCAGCACCAGGTGGGCCTGCAAGTAGAACAGCAGGTCCTCGCGGTAGTGGAGGATGGTCGCGGGGGTGATCCAGTGGATCAGCAAGGCCAGTACGGCGGCTGCGGCGCAGAGGCCGAGCAGGGCCTTGCCACAGGTTTTCACCATGGTCGGGACTCCCTTCGGAATGAGCGTTGGCTACGCTGTCGGGCGCTTCGTCGAAGCGCGGAAACAGGCCGGAAATCAAAGGCTTCGGATGGGCACCGAATTCCCGACCCTGAAAGGGTTGACCGTTCGTCGTTCGCGGAGGTTCAACGAAACGGCCATGCTTGTGCCATGACCGGGCCTGGGCAAGCGGCCGCAGCCGCCGTCTCGCCTGGGCTGGCGGCGAACGAAGAAATTTTCCCGGGGAAGCGGTCGATAATGGCGCTGCCGTGTCGGCGGCGCGCCATGCACCGTATCGGTGCGCTGGACGTCCAGGGCTTTTCTGCGGTTATGATGCGGGTTCCGAAATTTTCTCGGGCTTTTCCAGACATTCGCACCCCACGGTTCACGGATCGGCCTTTTGGGGTAGGTGTTTTACCTTCTGCTAAGGGAGTACCCCGCGTCATGCTCGATCTCGTCGCGGCATTCATTGCCTTGACCACCTTGCTCACCTACGTGAACTACCGCTTTATCCGCCTGCCGCCGACCATCGGCGTGATGGCCACGGCGCTGGTGTTCTCGCTGATCGTCCAGGGGCTGTCGGAACTGGGCTATCCGATCCTCGAGGTGGAGATGCAGGAAATCATCCGCCGCATCGACTTCTCCGAAGTGCTGATGACCTGGTTCCTGCCCGCGCTGCTGTTCGCCGGCGCACTGCACGTCGACCTCTCCGACCTGCGCAGCTACAAGTGGCCGATCGGCCTGCTGGCCACCGCCGGGGTGCTGATCGCCACCTTCGTCATCGGTGGCCTGGCCTACTACACCTTCCCGCTGTTCGGCTGGCAGGTGGATTTCATCTACTGCCTGCTGTTCGGCGCGCTGATCTCGCCGACCGACCCCATTGCCGTGCTCGGCATCCTCAAGTCCGCCGGCGCGCCGAAACCGCTGGCGACCACCATCGTCGGCGAGTCGCTGTTCAACGACGGCACCGCGGTGGTGGTGTTCGCCATCATCCTCGGCATCCTCCAGCTCGGCGAGGCGCCCACGGTCAGCGCCACGGCGATCCTCTTCGTCCAGGAAGCCATCGGCGGCGTGGTCTTCGGTGCGGTGCTCGGCTACGGCGTGTTCGTGATGATGCGCGGCATCGACCAGTACCAGGTGGAGGTCATGCTGACCCTCGCCCTGGTCATCGGCGGTGCCGCGCTGGCCGCGCGCCTGCACGTATCGGCGCCGATCGCGATGGTGGTGGCCGGGCTGATCATCGGCAACCACGGACGCCACTACGCGATGTCGGACGAGACCCGGCGCTACGTGGACAAGTTCTGGGAACTGATCGACGAGATCCTCAACGCCCTGCTGTTCGCCCTGATCGGCCTGGAGCTGCTGCTGTTGCCGTTCTCCTGGCTGCACGTGGCGGCGGCCTTCGCCCTAGGCGGCGCGGTGCTGGTCTCGCGCCTGCTCACGGTGGGCCCGGCGATCCTGGTCCTGCGCCGTTTCCGTGGCGCCAACCGGCAGGTACCGGCGGGCACCATCCGCATCCTGGTCTGGGGTGGGCTGCGCGGCGGCGTCTCGGTGGCGCTGGCGCTGTCCCTGCCGTTGGGGCCGGAGCGCGACCTGATCCTCAGCCTGACCTACATCGTGGTGCTGGTATCGATCCTGCTCCAGGGGCTTTCCATCGGCCCGCTGGTGCGTCGTATCTACGCCGGCCAGCCGCTGGAGAAAAGCGAGGGGGCGCACTGAGCGCAGCCTTCGCAAAGCGAGCGCCCGCCGTCATGGCGGGCGTTTTCGTTGGCGGCCATCAGGCGCTGTCCTGTGGCGCTTCGTTGCGATGGGTGCCGCGCAGGTTCATCGCCGCCAGGCAGACCTGCAGCAGGATCAGCGCATAGGCCTGGGCGTACAGGCCCCAGGCGATCCACAGCAGGTTGCTGGCGAGGAACACCCAGAAGCCGACCTTGCGTCTTCGCCGATGCGCCGACGCCACCAGCCAGGCGGCCACCACCGTGACCAGCATGGCGGGCCATTGCAGGTAGTCCAGCCAGTGCATGCGTGCATCCTTTTTCCGACCTTTGAGGGTCAGACCAGCCCTGGCGCGGCAAAGTGCGGTCGGATCGGATAGCCGTGCAGCAGCGACCTGACCCGCTCCTCGTCGAGTGCTCCGTTGAACTCGGCGCCCAGGGCTTCGCGGTGGATGCCGGTGGCGCCCAGCCAGAGCGTATCGATGCGCGCGGCGAGGGCGCCGGGGACGTCGGTCACCAGCGAGTCGCCGACGAACAGGATGTGCCGCGCGCCGCGCGCTTCCAGTTGCCGCTGGGCGATGCGGAAGGCCGCCGGGTCGGGCTTGCCGTACCAGCTGACCTGGCCGCCTTCCTCGCTGAACAGCTCGGCGAGCATGCCCGCGCCGTATACCGTGCGGCCGCCGGAAACCACCACGCGGTCCGGGTTGGCGCAGAGGAACGGTAGGTCGGTGGCGCCGCGCAGGGGCGCGAAGCGCTGTTCCAGTTCATCCTGGGGAAAGCTGCCGACGCCGACGATCAGCGCCGCCTGGGCGATGTCCTCGACGAAGCGCTCGCGGATTTCCGCCGGCCAGCTCTGCTGGGCCAGGCCGACGCCGGCCAGGTAGATACCGCCACGCCGGTATTCGGCGGTTTGCAGCAGGGCGTCGATGGTCAACTGGCCGGACGTGGTGATGCCGGCGAACCAGTCGCGCCGGATGCCCAGGCGCTCGAGCCCGGCGCTCATTTCCACCACGCTGCTGGACGAGTTGCTGAGGAACCAGACCGGGCGGCCTTCGGCGTGCCGCTGGGCGAGCCAGGCAAGGGCGCCGGGGAACGCCTCGGCGCCGTCCATCACTACGCCCCAGAGATCGAGAAGGAAGCCGTCATAGTCGGCGCAGAGCGCCTCCAGTTGCGCATGGTCGAGCAGGCGGGTGCTGGTGGCGGCGCTGAAGCGCGGGGAGGTCGGGGCATCGCTCATGGGAGTCTCGTCGCGGCTGTCGAAGTGGGCCGCCGCGTGCGGCGGCGAGTCCCAAGGGTGCCAAACTTGCGTGACGGGACCAAGCCTTTCGGCCCTGCGCGTGTTTACGGCCGGTCGAGCGCCTGGGCCATCCACTCGCGCACATGGCAGACGGCGAAGCGCGACGGGCTGCATTCGCCGTTGGCCATCGCCAGGCGCAGGCCGTCGACGTCGGCGCCGCGCACATAGGCGCTGGCGTCGCGCATGTCGTCCTCGTCGCCGAAACCGCCGTGCTGCATTTCCTCCAGCGCGGCCTGCTTGTCCCAGCCCTGCACGACGATGCGGTACATGGCGGCGAACAGTCCGGTGCGGTTGTTGCCGTGCTTGCAGTGCATCAGTACCGGGCCTTCGCGCTCGGCGGCCTGCAACTGGCGGAGGACGCTGAGCACCTCGGCGTCGTCGACCCGGTCGGCGTGGGTTGGCAGGCTGAGCACCCGCACCGGAGCCTGGCCCAGCCAGGCGCGGTCGTCGTCCTTGATGAAGCTGACCACCGTCTTCACCTGCAGGCGTTGCAGCAGCGCGACGCTCTGTGCGTTGGGCAGCGCGCTGCGATAGAGGGTGGGGCTCATGCGGTAGAGGTTGATCGACGGGTCGACCGCTTGCGCCCAGGCTGGCGAACGCGTGGCGGCAGTCTCGGCGGCATGCAGCGGGCCGCCGAGCAGGAAGGCGCCGAGCACGGCGGCGAGGAGCAGGCGGAGCCAGGCGAGCGGTGAACGGTGCATGTCGGCCTCGTGCGGTGGGTGGCCAACACTAGGCGAGGGCGGGTCAAGCCGAGCTGAAGAGAATGTGAAGAATTCGTTGAGGCAGCCTCACCTGTCAGCGCAGGAAGAATCCATAGACCCTGCCGGAGAAGAACACCAGCAACAGCGCCGGATAGCACAGGTAGTGCAGCACCACGATGAGCAGTGCCGCCGGGCTGGGATCGCCTTTCAGCGAGGCGAGGCCGACCAGCAGCAGGTAAAGGACCCCGAGCACTCCGCCATACAGGGCGACCAGGCGCAAGCGCTCGCCCCAGGTCGGCCAGCGCCGCTGCGCGCGGGCGAACCACCAGGCCAGGCCGCCGGCGACCAGCGCGGCGATCAGCAGGCTGGCCGGCAGGCCGCCGAAGCGGACCACCCCGCGCAGCAGCACGTTGAGCAGGATCGCCGCGGCGATCCCGGCCAGGGCGTAGTAGCGGATGGGTACGGCAAGGCGGTCGCCCATGGCGGTATCTCCTGGCGGTTTCAGAGGCGCGTGTCGAGACCGAAGCGCTTCTTCAGCAGCCGCTCCAGCAGGCCGCGCGGTAGCCAGCGGGCCAGCGCCGGCAGGGCCCGGCTGCCATTGCCGATGCGCACCAGCGGCGGGCGCGGACGGCGCTGCACGGCGGCGAGCAACTGGCGGGCGAAGTCTTCGGCGGACGTGGGATTGTCCTGGGATGCCGCGGCGCGCGCCTGGATCTGCCGGCGCAACGGCCACCAGGGCGAGCGTTCGTCGACCACGCTGTCCATCTCGCGGCTGGCGCTGGCGCCGAAGTTCGAGGCGATGGCGCCCGGCTGCACTTCCAGCACCTCGACGCCGAACGGTGCCAGCTCCAGGCGCAGGGCATCGCTCAGCGCATGCACCGCGGCCTTGGAGGCGCAGTAGGCGCCGGCGAAGGGCGTGACCAGCACGCCGGAGACGCTGCCGACGTTCACCACCAGGCCGGACTTGCGCCTCAGTAGCGGGAACAGCGCGCGGGTCACGCCGACCACGGCGAACACGTTGGTCTCGAACTGCCGGCGCATGGCGTCGACGCCGCCGTCCAGCAGCGGACCCATGGCGCCGTAGCCGGCGTTGTTGACCAGCACGTCGAGGCCGGCGGCTTCGACTTCCAGTTCCTCGGCCAGACGGGCCAGCGCGGCGGCGTCGTTGACGTCCAGTTGCACCGCCTGGAAGCCGGCCTCGGCCAGGGCACGCACGTCGTCCTCCTTGCGCGCGCTGGCCCAGACCCGGTAGCCGGCGCGCTGGAAGGCGTCGGCGAGGGCGCGGCCGATGCCGCTGGAGCAGCCGGTGACGAAGGCGACGGGTTGGCTCATGGGCAGCGTTCCTTGGCTGGGAGTTGGAAGGAGGGCGGCCTACCGTACTGGATTCGCCGGCCGCGGAAAACCGCTCGAAGGCTCGGTCAGGCGTCCTTGCGCGCGATCCGCAGCGCCAGCGGCATGCGAACCCTGCGTGTCGAGGTCGGCTCGCCCCAGAGCGCGGCGACCCGTTGCAGGGCCTGGCGCACGAAAGCGTTGCCCTGCGCCTCGCGGCACAGGCGGCTGGCCGACCAGGTGGCCATGTAGTCGAACAACCGGGCCAGGCTCCATTGTTGCTCGATGACGAAGGCCGGCGCGGGGAGTTCGCCCAGCGGCAGCTCGACATCCCGGTAGGCGTTCCACAGCAGGCGGTTCTGTTGCGCCCAGTACGGGCCGATCGGGCGCAGGTATTCCTCGTCGATGGCGGCATCGATCTGCGCGTCGATGCTGAACCAGCCGTAGCCCCAGGCGGCGAACACGCCGCCGGGACGCAGCACGCGCAGCAGCTCGCGGTTGAAGCGCGAATGGTCGAACCAGTGCCAGGCCTGGGCTACGCAGACCAGGTCGAAGGCGGCGTCGGGATAGTCGGTGGCTTCGGCGTCCTGCACGCTGTAGCGGATACCCGGATGGACAACGGCGTGTTCGATCTGCTGCGTGCTGGTGTCGCTGGCGAGGACTTCGCCGAAGTACTGCGCCAGGCCGAGCGCGGCCTGGCCGGTACCGGTGGCGCAGTCCCAGGCGCGCCGGCGCTGGCCGCAGAGCCCGGCGAGATGGCGGTAGAGCGCATCGGGATAACGCGGGCGGGCGCTGGCGTAGGCAGCGGAGCCCTGGTCGAACAGACGGCGGGTTTCCATCGGGTCCTCCCTCGGTCAGTTGCCGAAACGCCCGTCCAGGCGTTCGGCGCGGAATTCCAGGGTGCTGGCGCGATAGCCCGGACGCAGCGGCGGCAGCGGCAGGCAATCGTGCCAGCTGTCGCCGCCGAGCAGGGCGTTCGGCGCCCGGTAGCGCGGGCTGTCGAAGCTGGTGTCGGCCAGGTTGACGCTGTCGCCGGGGCGGTAGGCGGCGATCCTCCAGCGTAGCTCCAGCAACGGACGGTCGCTGCCGTTCTTCAGTTCGACCGCCAGCGGCCGGTCCACCGGACAGCGTTCCGGCGCATAGCTCAGGCGCAGTTCCTGGCGTTGCAGGTGGCGGCTTTCGTCGTTGTCCTGCCAGATCACCCAGGCCGCCACCAGGCCCAGCCCGGCGAGAGCCGCCAGGGAGACCGGCAGGGCCTTGGCCGGGTATCGGACGAGGAGGATGACCCAGGTGAGAACCAGCAGCGCACCGATCAGCATTGAAATGTCCTTTCTTCGAAGCCGAGGGGACATCCTAGCGCACTGCTGCGTATCGCAGGCGGTACGGGCACGCTTACGCGGCGGAGGCGCCGCGATATGCGCGAGGGAGGCCGAAAGGCGGGGATGCGGGTTTCGGCAGGCTGGGGATAGCCGCCGCCCCCGGCCTCGCCGTCATTCGCAGCGGCGCTTGCCGCCCGGCGTCAGCAGACGCTCCAGCTCGACGAACAGGCGCTCGGCGTCCTGCGCCTCGCAGTCCTCGCCGTAGCGCTTCTTCAGGCCGTGTTCGCTGAGGGTCAGGTGCAGGGTCGGGACTACCTCGTGGCGCGCCAGGCAGCCTTTCACGCAATGCAGCGGGCAACCGTCGAGGGCCAGGATCGGTCGCCCGGAGCGGGCCCGGCGGACCAGCAGCGGGACGTCGCCGCCGACTCCGGCGATGCAGGACATCTCCGCCAGCCGGGCGCGATCCAGGCGCAGCGCGAGATCGTTGGCCAGTTGCGCCACGTTGGAGCAGCCGGAGCAGGCGTAGACCAGGGGAAGGGGATCGTCGGGGCTGCGTTCGAACATCATGACGGGCGCCTCGTGGAAGGAAGCCGCCAGTATCGACGCAGCGCCGCGGTGGATTTCTTGACCGGAATCAAGCCCGCGCGCGGCTCACACCAGGTCGTTCTCCACCGCCCACACCGCGGCCTCGACCCGCGAACGCATGCCGAGCTTGTGCAGCACCCGCTTGACATGGACCTTCACCGTGCCTTCGGTGATGTCCAGCTTTCGCGCGATCATCTTGTTGCTGTAGCCGTGGGCGATCTGGCGGAGGATCTGCCGTTCGCGCTCGGTCAGCTCGTCGAGGCTCTTCGAGCGGTCGTCGCCCCGCAGGGCCTGGGCGAGGATCTGGGTCAACTGCGGGCTGAGGGTCATCTGTCCGGTGGCGGCTTGGCGGATGTGCTCGAGCAGGCGCTCCGGCTCCATGTCCTTGAGCAGGTAGCCGTCGGCGCCGGCGCGCAGGACGTTGACCACGTCGCCCTTGTCGTCGGACACGGTGAACACCACGATGCGCGCGTCGACTCCGGCCTCGCGCAACGCGCGCAGGGTGTCCAGGCCGTTCATGCCCTTCATGTTCAGGTCCAGCAGGATCATGTCCGGGTCCAGCTCGGCGGCCAGGCGCAGGGCTTCCTCGCCGCTGCCGGCCTCGCCGACCACGCTGAGGTCGTCTTCCAGTTCGAGCAACTGGGCGACGCCCTTGCGCATCATCGGATGGTCGTCCACCAGCAGCAGGCGAACCGGTTCGTCGGCGGTGGCTGGCATGTCCGTCATGGGGTCGGCTCCTTGGCGGCGGAGGGTTGCAGGGCGGTCGGCACGAAGCTGAAGAGCACTCGCGTGCCGTGAGGTGCGCGCGCTTCGAAGCGCAACTGGCTGCCGAGGGTCTGGCCGCGCTCCTGCATGATGGTAAGCCCATAATGGCCGCTGCGGTTCTGCTGCGGATCAAAGCCGACGCCATCGTCCTCGACGGCGATGCTCACCTGGCCGTCGGCCTGGCTGCTCAGGCGCACCCAGGCCCGTTGCGCCTGCGAATGGCGAACCACGTTGGAAAGCGCCTCGCGGACGATCTGCAGGACGTGGATTTCCTCGTTGGGGCTCAGCGGCACGTGTTGCAGGCGGTTGTCCAGTTCGATCGTCACCTCGCCGCGCTCGCCGAACTCGGCCACGGCGTTCCCCAGCGCGGCTTCCAGACTCGGCTCGTCGAGGCTGAGGCGGAAGGTGGTGAGCAGTTCGCGCAGTTGCCGGTAGGCGCCGTTGAGGCCTTCGCGCAGTTCGTCGAGGGTGTCCTCGATCTTCTCCGCCGGCGCCTCGCGCTTGAGCAGGGTGCCCAGGCGGCTGACCTGGATCTTCAGGTAGGACAGCGACTGTGCCAGCGAGTCGTGCAGTTCGCGGGCGATGGTGCCGCGCTCGGCGAACAGGGCCAGGCGGCTTTCCTGTTCCTGTTGCAGGGACAGGGCGAAGGTGCGGGCGATGTTGTCGCAGAAGGTCTCGATCAGTTGCTGCTGCCAGTTCTCCAGGCGGCCGCTGCGGCTTTCGATGAACAGTTCGCCGAAACGGTGGCCGGCGATGGACAAGGGCTGCATCAGCAATGGCTGGGCCAGGGACGAGGGTTGGTCGCAGGCGCTGGCCTGCTCGCGGCAGCTACCGCAGTCGCCCTGCAGGCAGAAGTCCGCCGGGCGCTCGGTGGTGGTCAGCGAACTGTAGGCGCGCTCGACCCCGTCCTTGTTCAGGCAGAGGGTCACGCGGCCGGCGTCGAGCACTTTCTCCAACTGGTTCAGCAGCGGTTGCAGGGTGCGGCTGTCGTAGGGGTTCTCGCCTAGCCGGCGGGCGCTGGCGTAGAGCAGTTCGAGGCGCTGGTGGCTCTGCGAGAGGGCGCGGGTCTTGTCCTCCACGCGCTCTTCCAGGTCGCCGTAGATGCTCTTCAGCTCGCCGGCCATCTGGTTGAAGCGCTCGCCCAGTTGCGCCAGTTCGTCCTCGCCGCTGTAGGTGACCCGCGCGTCCAGCTCGCCGCGGCCCAGGCGGCGGGCGGTGCTGGTGAGTTCGCGCAGCGGGCCGATGACGTGATAGCTGAGGTCGTAGAGGGTGACGAACACCACCAGCAGGCTGAGGAACAGGCACAGGCCCTGCACCGTGCTGAGCAGTTGCGAGCGGCGCTCGGCCTTGGCCTGGAGGATGCCGACGAAACGGTCGATGTCGCCGACGTAGGCGTCCAGCACGGCGCGTCCGGGCAGCGCGCGCGGGTCCAGGCGCGCGAGGCCCTCGCGCAGCTCCTGGTGCAACTGGCGGATCGGGTCGTCGGCGTCCTGGCGTTGCAGCAGGCGGCGGATGTCGCCGCTGTCGAGGCGTTCGCCGAGGGTCCCGAGCAGCGCCTGGCGGCCTTCCAGGCTGGGCTCCAGGGCGACCCGGTAGGTGAGCATGCGCAACGAGCCGGCGTGGTTGATCACCGCGGCGTCCTGGTGCGTGTAGTCGGCGAAGAGCAGGGCGCTGAACATCCCGATCAGCGCCAGCGATACCAGCAGGGTGAGGTAGCAGCCGAAGCGGACTACCAGGGAGCGGCGCAGGATCGGCTTTCCGGCCCTGTCACTACCTCCAAAGAATCTGTCCCGCTGGTCAGCGTCCGGCGCGGTCGCCTTGTTCATGAGAAAAGCCTTTTAAAACAGTGAGTTGCGCAATAATTTCAGCCGTACCTCTTTCGAGGTAGGGGCGCGCATCTAGGCACGGAACGGCCGGTATTTCATTGATTCCTATCAAATTTGCATAGGAACACCTTCCCTAGGCTCTCGCTGAACGCTGTCCGTGCAGAGAGTTTAGCCATGGCTTCCCTACGTCAGAAACAGTACTCCGTCCTCGGTATGAGTACCTTGTCCTTCGCGGTGAATTTCGCCGTGTGGACGATGTTTTCGATCATCGGCATCCGTATCAAGGACGAGCTTGGCCTGAGCGAATCCCAGTTCGGCCTGATGGTCGCCCTGCCGATCCTCACCGGCTCCCTGGTGCGCCTGCCGCTGGGCCTGATCACCGACCGCTTCGGCGGCCGCATCGTGTTCTTCATCCACATGCTGCTGGTGGCCATCCCGATCTACGGCCTGGCCTTCGCCAGCCAGTACTGGCACTACCTGGTGCTCGGCCTGTTCGTCGGCCTGGCCGGCGGCTCCTTCGCGGTCGGCATCGCCTACACCTCGGCCTGGTTCGAGAAGGAGCGCCAGGGCACCGCGATGGGCATCTTCGGTGCTGGCAATGCCGGCGCGGCGATCACCAACCTGGTGGCGCCGATGATCGTGGTCGCCTTCGGCTGGCGCATGGTGCCGCAGGTCTACTCGGTAGCCATGCTGGTCACCGCCGTGCTGTTCTGGCTGTTCACCTGGACCGATCCGGCGCACCTCAAGGGTGCCGCCGAGGCCAGCCAGCGGCCGACCCTGGCCAAGCAACTGGCGCCGCTCGCCGAGCTGCGCGTCTGGCGCTTCGGCCTGTACTACTTCTTCGTCTTCGGCGGCTTCGTCGCCCTGGCCCTGTGGCTGCCGAAGTACTACATCGCCGAATACGGCCTGGACCTGAAGACCGCGTCCTTCATCACCATGCTGTTCACCCTGCCGTCCGGCCTGATCCGCGCCCTCGGTGGCTGGTTCAGCGACCACTACGGCGCGCGCTCGGTGAACTGGGGCGTGTTCTGGGTCTGCCTGGTGTGCCTGTTCTTCCTCTCCTACCCGCAGACCACCATGACCATCCACGGCATCCAGGGCGACCTCAGCCTGGGCATCGGCCTGAACGTCTGGCTGTTCACCTTCCTGGTGTTCGTCGTCGGCATTGCCCAGGGCTTCGGCAAGGCCAGCGTGTACCGGATCATCCACGACTACTACCCGAGCAACATGGGCACCGTCGGCGGCATGGTCGGGGTGATCGGCGGCCTCGGCGGCTTCTGCCTGCCGATCCTGTTCGGCTACGCCGCCGACCACATCGGCGTGCGCTCCTCCTGCTTCATGTTGCTGTTCGGCCTGACCGTGGTCTGCATGGTCTGGATGCACTACGCGATCAAGCAGCAACGCCGCATCGACGGCCAGGCCGCCTCGGCCGACGTCGACCTTCCTCCCACCCTTCCCACCCACTCCTGAGGAATGCCGTCATGGGCATGATCGCCAATACCCAACTGAAAGCCGCACGGGGACCGCTGCTGCTCGACTGGCGCCCCGAGGACCCCGAGTTCTGGGCGCGCAACGGCAAGCGCATCGCCAGCCGCAACCTGTGGATCTCGATCCCCGCGCTGCTGCTCGCCTTCGCCGTGTGGATGATCTGGAGCACGGTGACTGTGCGCCTGAACAGCGCCGGCTTCGCCTTCAGCAACGACCAGCTGTTCCTGCTCGCGGCGCTGCCGTCGATCTCCGGCGCCACCCTGCGGGTGTTCTATTCGTTCATGGTGCCGATCTTCGGCGGTCGTCGCTGGACCGCCCTGAGCACCGCCTCGATGCTGATCCCGTGCATCTGGCTGGGCTTCGCCGTGCAGGACCCGAGCACCCCGTACTGGGTGTTCGCCCTGATCGCGCTGCTCTGCGGCTTCGGCGGCGGCAACTTCGCCTCGAGCATGTCCAATATCAGCTTCTTCTATCCGAAGAGCCAGCAGGGCACCGCCCTCGGCCTGAATGCCGGGCTCGGCAACCTCGGCGTCTCGGTGATGCAGTTCGCCGTGCCGCTGGCGGTGGCCGGCGGCCTGTTCGGCGCCTTCGGCGGCGAGCCGCAGCAGCTCGGCGACGGCGGTCGCCTGTGGCTGCAGAACGCCGGCTGGATCTGGGTGCCGTTCATCGCCGTGGTATCGGTCGCGGCCTGGTTCGGGATGAACGACATCGCCGACGCCAAGGCCTCGTTCCGCGACCAGGCGGTGATCTTCAAGCGCAAGCACAACTGGCTGATGTGCTGGCTGTACGTGGCCACCTTCGGCTCGTTCATCGGCTTCTCGGCCGGCTTCGCGATGCTCAGCAAGACCCAGTTCCCCGACGTCAACCCGCTGCAATACGCCTTCCTCGGTCCGCTGGTGGGCGCCCTCAGCCGGCCCCTGGGCGGCTGGCTGGCGGACAAGTTCGGCGGCGCGCGGATCACCCTGTGGAACTACGCGCTGATGATCGGCGGGGTGTTCGCGGTGATCGCCTTCCTGCCGGGCGACGGCGGCCAGGGCAACTTCTTCGGCTTCCTTGGCGCCTTCATCCTGCTGTTCTTCTTCGCCGGCATCGGCAACGGCTCCACCTTCCGCATGATCCCGGTGATCTTCCGCAACGAGTGGGCCCGGCGGGTGCGCGACGGCCAGGCCGACGAAGCCGGCGCGGCGCGCAACGCGAGCATGGAGTCGGCCGCGGTGATCGGCTTCTCCGCCGCCATCGGCGCCTTCGGCGGGTTCTTCATCCCGAAGGCGTTCGGCACCTCGCTGCACATGACCGGCAGCGCCGAGGGCGCCCTCTACGTGTTCATCGCCTACTACCTGAGCTGCATCGTCGCCACCTGGTGGTGGTACGCGCGCAAGGGTGCGGAGAGTCCCTGTTGAGTCCGTCGGCAGCAGCCCGCGGCAACCCCTGATTAGCGTTGTAACGCCCGGCACAGACCGGGTGAGGAGATCAAGATGAGTCACCTGCTCGACCGCCTGCAGTTCTTCAAGAAGAAGCAGGGCGAATTCGCCGATGGCCACGGCGAGACCAGCAACGAGAGCCGCGCCTGGGAAGGTGCCTACCGGCAGCGCTGGCAGCACGACAAGATCGTGCGCTCCACCCACGGGGTGAACTGCACCGGCTCCTGCTCCTGGAAGATCTACGTGAAGAACGGCCTGATCACCTGGGAAACCCAGCAGACCGACTACCCGCGCACCCGTCCGGACCTGCCCAACCACGAGCCGCGCGGCTGCCCGCGCGGGGCCAGCTATTCCTGGTACATCTACAGCGCCAACCGCCTGAAGTACCCGAAGGTGCGCAAGCCGTTGCTCAAGCTCTGGCGCGAGGCGCGGGCGCAGCACGGCGACCCGGTGAACGCCTGGGCCAGCATCGTCGAGGACGCCCCCAAGGCGAAGAGCTACAAGAGCCAGCGCGGCCTGGGCGGCTTCGTCCGTTCCAGCTGGGACGAGGTCACCGAGATCATCGCCGCGGCCAACGTCTACACCGCCAAGACCTACGGTCCGGACCGGGTGATCGGCTTCTCGCCGATCCCGGCCATGTCGATGGTCAGCTACGCCGCCGGCGCCCGCTACCTGTCGCTGATCGGCGGGGTCTGCCTGAGCTTCTACGACTGGTACTGCGACCTGCCGCCGGCCAGCCCGCAGATCTGGGGCGAGCAGACCGACGTGCCGGAGTCGGCCGACTGGTACAACTCCAGCTACATCATCGCCTGGGGCTCCAACGTGCCGCAGACGCGGACCCCGGACGCGCACTTCTTCACCGAGGTGCGCTACAAGGGCACCAAGACCGTCTCCATCACCCCGGACTATTCCGAGGTGGCCAAGCTCACCGACCTCTGGCTCAACCCCAAGCAGGGCACCGACGCCGCGCTGGGCATGGCCTTCGGTCACGTGATCCTGAAGGAGTTCCACCTCGACCGGCCGAGCGCCTACTTCGTCGACTACTGCCGCCAGTACACCGACATGCCGATGCTGGTGTTGCTGGAAGAACACGCCGGCGGCGCGTTCAAGCCGACCCGCTACCTGCGCGCCGCCGACCTGGCGGACAACCTCGGCCAGGACAACAACCCCGAGTGGAAGACCATCGCCTACGACGAGCGCAGCGGCGGGCTGGTCTCGCCCACCGGCGCCATCGGCTACCGCTGGGGCGAGTCTGGCAAGTGGAACATCGCCGAGCTGGACGGCAGGAGCGGTGACCAGACGCGCCTGCAACTGTCGCTGCTCGATGGCCCGGAACATGCCTGCGAGGTGGCCTTCCCGTACTTCGCCGGGCAGGAGCACCCGCACTTCAAGGGCGTCGCCAACGACGAGGTACTGCTGCGCCGGGTGCCGTTCCGCGAGATCGTCGCGGCGGACGGCAAGCGCCTGCGGGTGGCCACCGTCTATGACTTGCAGATGGCCAACTACAGCATCGACCGCGGCCTGGGCGGCGACAACGTGGCGACCTCCTACGAGGACGCCGACACGCCCTATACCCCGGCCTGGCAGGAGCGCATCACCGGCGTCCCGGCGGCGCGCGCGACGCAGGTCGCCCGCGAGTTCGCCGACAGCGCCGACAAGACCCGCGGCAAGGCGATGGTGATCATCGGCGCGGCGATGAACCACTGGTACCACATGGACATGAACTACCGCGCGGTCATCAACATGCTGATGATGTGCGGCTGCATCGGCCAGAGCGGCGGCGGCTGGGCGCACTATGTCGGCCAGGAGAAGCTGCGCCCGCAGACCGGCTGGGCGCCGCTGGCCTTCGGCCTGGACTGGAGCCGGCCGCCGCGGCAGATGAACGGCACCAGCTTCTTCTACCTGCACAGCTCGCAATGGCGCCACGAGAAGCTGTCGATGCACGAGGTGCTGTCGCCGCTGGCCGACGCCAGCCGCTTCGCCGAACACGCCCTGGACTACAACATCCAGGCCGAACGCCTCGGCTGGCTGCCGTCGGCGCCGCAACTGAACCGCAACCCGCTGCGCATCGCCGCCGAGGCCGAGGCCGCCGGCCTGCCGGTCGCCGACTATGTGGTGCGTGAACTGAAGAGCGGCGGCCTGCGCTTCGCCAGCGAATCGCCGGACGATCCGCAGAACTTCCCGCGCAACATGTTCATCTGGCGCTCCAACCTGCTGGGCTCCTCCGGCAAGGGGCACGAGTACATGCTCAAGTACCTGCTCGGGGCGAAGAACGGGGTGATGAACGATGACCTCGGCAAGGCCGGCGGTCCGCGTCCCACCGAGGTCGACTGGGTCGACGACGGTGCCGAGGGCAAGCTCGACCTGGTCACCACCCTGGACTTCCGCATGTCCTCCACCTGCATGTACTCGGACATCGTCCTGCCGACCGCTACCTGGTACGAGAAGGACGACCTCAACACCTCCGACATGCACCCCTTCATCCATCCGCTGTCGGCGGCCACCGATCCGGCCTGGGAAGCCAAGAGCGACTGGGAGATCTACAAGGCCATCGCCAAGAAGTTCTCCGCCGTCGCCGAAGGCCACCTCGGCGTGGAGCAGGACCTGGTCACGGTGCCGCTGCTGCATGACACCCCCACCGAGCTGGCGCAGCCGTTCGGCGGCGACGGCCATGACTGGAAGAAGGGCGAGTGCGAGCCGGTGCCGGGACGCAACCTGCCGACGCTGCACCTGGTCGAGCGCGACTACCCGAACGTCTACCGCAAGTTCACCTCGCTCGGTCCGCTGCTGGACAAGCTGGGCAACGGCGGCAAGGGCATCGGCTGGAACACCGAGAAGGAAGTGAAGCTGGTCGGCGACCTCAACCATCGCGTGGTCGAGAGCGGCGTCAGCCAGGGCCGGCCGCGTATCGACAGCGCCATCGACGCCGCCGAGGTGGTCCTCGCCCTGGCTCCGGAAACCAACGGCCAGGTCGCGGTCAAGGCCTGGGAAGCGCTGTCGAAGATCACCGGCCGCGAGCACGCCCACCTGGCGCTGCCCAAGGAAGACGAGAAGATCCGCTTCCGCGACATCCAGGTGCAGCCGCGCAAGATCATCTCCAGCCCGACCTGGTCCGGCCTCGAGGATGAGCACGTCAGCTACAACGCCGGCTACACCAACGTCCACGAGCTGATCCCGTGGCGCACCATCACCGGTCGCCAGCAGTTCTACCAGGATCACCCGTGGATGCAGGCGTTCGGCGAAGGCTTCGTCAGCTACCGGCCGCCGGTCAACACCCGGACCACCGAGAAACTGTTGAACAGGAAGCCCAACGGCAACCCGGAGATCACCCTGAACTGGATCACCCCGCACCAGAAATGGGGCATCCACTCCACCTACAGCGACAACCTGCTGATGCTCACCCTGTCGCGCGGCGGTCCGATCATCTGGCTCAGCGAGCACGACGCGGCCAAGGCCGGGATCGTCGATAACGACTGGGTCGAGGTGTTCAACGCCAACGGCGCGGCGACCTGCCGCGCGGTGGTCAGCCAGCGGGTCAAGGACGGCATGGTGATGATGTACCACGCCCAGGAACGCATCGTGAACGTACCCGGCAGCGAGACCACCGGCACCCGTGGCGGCCACCACAACTCGGTGACCCGCGTGGTGCTCAAGCCGACCCACATGATCGGCGGCTACGCCCAGCAGGCCTGGGGCTTCAACTATTACGGCACGGTCGGCTGCAACCGCGACGAGTTCGTCGTGGTGCGCAAGATGAGCAAGGTCGACTGGCTGGACGAACCCCGCCACGGCGGACTCGGCGGCGACGCCCTGCCGCAACCGCTGCCC
The DNA here is from genome assembly GCF_056110345.1 of Pseudomonas sp. TZ252. NCBI lineage: Bacteria > Pseudomonadati > Pseudomonadota > Gammaproteobacteria > Pseudomonadales > Pseudomonadaceae > Pseudomonas > Pseudomonas sp. TZ252. The sequence goes on from NZ_CM148566.1 coordinate 3,650,912, forward strand.
CAGGACATTTGAGGAGAGACGCCATGAAAATTCGTTCGCAAGTCGGCATGGTGCTGAACCTCGACAAATGCATCGGTTGCCACACCTGCTCGATCACCTGCAAGAACGTCTGGACCAGCCGCGAAGGCATGGAGTACGCCTGGTTCAACAACGTCGAGACCAAGCCCGGGATCGGCTACCCGAAGGAATGGGAAAACCAGGAGAAGTGGAAGGGCGGCTGGGTGCGCGCGGCAGACGGTTCGATCCGCCCGCGCATCGGCGGCAAGTTCCGCGTGCTGGCGAACATCTTCGCCAACCCGGACCTGCCCGAGATCGACGACTACTACGAACCGTTCGACTTCGACTACCAGCACCTGCATACCGCGCCCAAGGCCGAGCACCAGCCGGTGGCGCGTCCGCGCTCGCTGGTCTCCGGGCAGCGCATGGAGAAGATCGAGTGGGGCCCGAACTGGGAGGAGATCCTCGGCACCGAGTTCGCCAAGCGGCGCAAGGACAAGAACTTCGACCAGGTCCAGGCGGACATCTACGGTGAGTACGAGAACACCTTCATGATGTACCTGCCGCGCCTCTGCGAGCACTGCCTGAACCCGGCGTGCGTGGCGTCCTGCCCGAGCGGGGCGATCTACAAGCGCGAGGAGGACGGCATCGTCCTGATCGACCAGGACAAGTGCCGCGGCTGGCGGATGTGCATCTCCGGCTGCCCGTACAAGAAGATCTACTTCAACTGGAAGAGCGGCAAGTCCGAGAAGTGCATCTTCTGCTACCCGCGCATCGAGGCCGGCCAGCCCACCGTCTGCTCGGAGACCTGCGTCGGGCGCATCCGCTACCTCGGCGTGCTGCTCTACGACGCCGACCGCATCCACGAAGTGGCCAGTTGCGAGAACGAGCGCGAGCTGTACGAGAAGCAACTGGAGATATTCCTCGATCCGTTCGACCCGGCGGTGATCGCCCAGGCGCGCAAGGACGGGGTGGCCGACAGCGTCATCGAGGCGGCGCAGAAGTCGCCGGTGTACAAGCTGGCGATGGACTGGAAGCTGGCCCTGCCGCTGCACCCGGAATACCGCACGCTGCCGATGGTCTGGTACGTGCCGCCGCTGTCGCCGATCCAGAACGCCGCCGCCGAGGGGCACATCGGCAGCGACGGGGTGATCCCGGACGTCGAGTCGCTGCGCATCCCCGTGCAGTACCTGGCCAACCTGCTCACCGCCGGCGACACCGCGCCGGTGCTGCTGGCGCTCAAGCGCCTGCTGGCGATGCGCGCCTACAAGCGCGCCGAGCACGTCGAAGGCCGCCAGGACCTGGAGGTGCTGGCCAAGGTCGGGTTGAGCGAGGAGCAGGTGGAGGAGATGTACCGCTACCTGGCCATCGCCAACTACGAGGATCGCTTCGTGATCCCCAGCGCGCACCGCGAGGAAGCGCTTTCCGATGCCTTCGCCGAGCGTTCCGGCTGCGGCTTCAGCTTCGGCAACGGCTGTTCCGGCGGCAGCAACTCCGCCGTCAACCTGTTCGGCGGCAAGCCGACCAACCGCCGCGACGTGATCCAGGTCGTGCAGATCCAGGAGTGAGCGCCATGAACGATCACAGCCAACTGTTCCGCCTGCTCGCCCTGCTACTCGACTATCCACGCGCCGAGCTGCGCGAGGAGAGCCTCGGCCTGCATGCGCTGATCCGCACCTGCGAACTGCCGGAAGCGCTGCGCGACGGCCTCGCGGCGCTGCTCAACGAGCTCTGCCAGGGCGACCTGCTGGACGTCCAGGCGCGCTACGACGGTCTCTTCGAGCGCGGCCGCTCGGTCTCGCTGCTGCTCTTCGAGCACGTCCACGGCGAGAGCCGCGACCGTGGCCAGGCGATGGTCGACCTGCTCGACCGCTATACCAGGGCCGGCCTGCAAATCGACGTACCGGAGCTGCCGGACTACCTGCCGCTGTACCTCGAATACCTGTCGCTGCTGCCGTTCGCGGCGGCCAGCGAAGGGCTCGCCGAAGTGGCGCACATCCTCGGCCTGCTGGCGCTGCGCCTGGAGGAACGCGGCAGCGCCTATGCGGCGATTTTCGAGGCGTTGCTGGAACTCGGCGGCGAGCGCCCGGACCTCGGCGCGTTGCGTCGCGACCAGGCCCAGGAACAGCGCGACGACAGCCTGGAGGCCATCGACCGGGCCTGGGAGGAAACCCCGGTGAGCTTCACCGACCCCGCCGGCGGTTGCCCGTCGAGCAGCGGCCGCCGTCCAACGGCGTCCACCGAACAACCATTGCAATGGGTCGCCCAGCCGGTACCGCAGATGCAGTACCGCGCGGCCCGCGAAGGAGTCTGAGCATGTCGACCAATCTTCTGTTCTTCGGGATCTATCCCTATGTCGCGCTGCTGATCTGCCTGGTCGGCAGCTGGGCGCGCTTCGACCTCTCGCAGTACACCTGGAAGGCCGGTTCCAGCCAGATGCTCAGCAAGAAGGGCATGCGGGTATACAGCAACCTGTTCCACGTCGGCGTGCTGTTCATCCTCGCCGGCCACTTCGTCGGCCTGCTGACCCCGGCCTCGGTCTACCACCACCTGATCAGCACCGAGAACAAGCAACTGCTGGCGATGGTCTCCGGCGGCTTCTTCGGCGTGCTCTGCTTCATCGGCCTGAGCGGACTGATCCTGCGCCGCCTGACCGACGCGCGGGTGCGCGCCACCGGCAACGCCTCCGACCTGATGATCCTGCTGGTGCTCTACGCCCAGCTGATCCTCGGCCTCTCCACCATCGTCGCCTCGACCCATCACATGGATGGCTCGGTGATGGTGATGCTCACCGACTGGGCCCAGGCCATCGTCACCCTGCGTCCGCTGGCGGCGGCCGAGGCCATCGCGCCGGTGGGCCTGGTCTACAAGCTGCACGTCGGCCTGGGCCTGACCCTGTTCGTGCTGTTCCCCTTCACCCGCCTGGTGCACATCGTCAGCGCGCCGGTGTGGTACCTGGGCCGGCGCTACCAGATCGTGCGTCAGAAACGTCCTGCCTGAACCCTGGGCGGCCGGCGCATCCGGCGCCGGCCCGCCGAACCGAGGTGATCGATCATGAGTTGCTCCCACTACGAAGAACGCGTCGAGAAGGTCGAACTGCCGCAACTGAAGGTCAACGGCATGGCCATCGGCGAAGACCTGCTGGCCCGCGAACTGCAATACCACCCGGCGGACAGCTATGCGCTGGCGCTGGAGGCCGCCTGCCGTGCGCTGATCGTCCGCCAGTTGCTCCTGCAACGGGCCGACGCGCTGGGCATCGAGGCCCGCTGCGAAGACGGCGAGACGCCGGAGGAAGCGCGCATCCGCCAATTGCTGGAGGAAGAGGTGCAGGTCCCGGAAGCCGACGAAGACGCCTGCCGGACCTGGTACGCGGCCAATCCGGGGCGCCTGCTCGGCCCCTGGCGCCTGCAATTGCGCCATGTGCTGCTGGCCTGCGCGCCGGACGACCTGGAAGGCCGCGAGACGGCGCGCAAGCAGGCCGCGGAGCTGCTCGACGAGTTGCGCGGGCATCCCGAGCGCTTCGTCGACCTGGCCCGGCGTTTCTCCGCCTGCCCGTCGAAGGAGTCGGGTGGCGACCTTGGCTGGATCGAGCCGGGGCAGACCGTCCCCGAATTCGAGAAGCGCCTGCTGCGCCGCGCGCCCGGGCTGCTCGAGCATCCGCTGGAAAGCCGCTATGGCCTGCATGTGGTGGAACTGCTGGCGCGCGAAGGCGGCGAGCCGCTCGACTTCGACGCGGCCCGCGCACAGATCGCCGCGCACCTGCAAGCGCAGGTGTTGCAGCGAGCGGTGGGACAGTACATCGGCGTGCTGGCGGGAGACGCCTGCATCGAGGGCTTCGCCTTCGAGGGTGCGGATGGGGCGCTGGTGCAATAGCCTTCGGCGCCGATGTTTCCCTCTCCCTCCCGAAGATCAAACGGAGTACCCAGGACATGACCGACTGGATCGATGGCCAAGGCCGACAGATCGACTACCTGCGCCTGTCGGTCACCGACCGTTGCGACTTCCGCTGTGTCTACTGCATGGCCGAGGACATGCGCTTCCTGCCGCGCCAGCAGGTGCTGACCCTGGAGGAGATCGAGCGGGTCGCCCGGCTGTTCGTCGCCGGCGGTGTGCGCAAGCTGCGCCTGACCGGCGGCGAGCCGCTGGTGCGGCCCGGCATCGTCGGCCTGTGCGAGCGCCTGGCGGCACTGCCGGGGTTGCGCGAACTGTGCATGACCAGCAACGGCTCGCAACTGGTGCGCTACGCCCGGCCGTTGTACGACGCCGGCCTGTCGCGTCTCAACATCAGCCTCGATACCCTCGATCCGCTGCGCTTCCGGGCGATCACCCGCAACGGCGAGCTGGACAAGGTGCTGGCCGGCATCGACGCCGCCCAGGCCGCCGGTTTCCGCCGGATCAAGCTGAACGCGGTGGTGATGAAGGGGCGCAACGCCGATGAGGTGCCGGCGCTGGTGGACTTCGCCATCGCCCGCGGCCTGGATATCAGCTTCATCGAGGAGATGCCGCTTGGCCAGGTCGGCCGCGAACGTGGCGAGAGCTTCTGCTCCAGCGACGAAGTACGCGCGCTGATCGCCCAGCGCCACGCCTTGCTCGACAGCGCCGAGCAGAGCGGCGGGCCGGCGCGCTACGTGCGCCTGGTCGAGCATCCGCAGACACGCATCGGCTTCATCTCGCCGCACTCGCACAACTTCTGCGCCACCTGCAACCGCCTGCGCCTGACCGTCGAGGGCCGCCTGCTGCTGTGCCTCGGCCACGAGCATTCGCTCGACCTGCGCGCGCTGCTGCGCCGCCACCCGCTGCACGACGGGCCGTTGCTGGAAGCGATCGGCGAGGCGCTCCAGCGCAAGCCGGCGCGCCATGAATTCAGCGCCGCCGGCGAGGTGCAGGTGCTGCGCTTCATGAACATGAGCGGCGGCTGAGGCGACTCGGGGCGCCTCCAGCGGGCCTTCGCCAGCGGCCAGGGCGAGGCCGCTCTTCTGGTAGGCCAGCAGGGTCTCGTCGCCGGTCTCGCTGCTGTACAGCTCGCCCCCGGAAAACATCACGGCATAACCGTCGCAGGAACTGCGTGCGATCACCTAGCTGCGCCGCGCGTCCGGGTGGCCGGGCATGTCCAGCCCGACCGGGTCCCGTACGTCGCTCAGGCACCCTTCGGTACTCGCGCTCGGCGCCGACCTGGGCGCGCTAGCTGGCGGAGCGCGGCTTGCGACGGGTAGCGAAGCCTCTCAAGGGCGTTGACGAAACGAAAAAATCCCCGCGGCATGAGCGTGACGCGGGGATCCAGGCGTAAATAGAGCCTTAACCGTGATAGCTGAAATGGAGCAAGGGGTGATGTCTGCGTAGCGGAACACCTCGCGGGGTGGCTGTGTATGGCTCAAGACTAAGTCCCGCGGGCCGGCGGGCCTATTCCTCGAAGGAGGTAAGGAGGGGTAGCGGAGGAGGGACAGCGATTGACGGTGTGTACTTTTTGGTCCAGATTGGACGAAAAGTATAAAGGCGGATCACCGTCTATTTCCCGCCCGGGCCGCGGGCGCACCTTCGTCACCCCTGGAGTCGTCCATGATCAAGTCGCTGAACACCAAGAACCTGCTGGGAGGCCTGCTGCTCGGCGTGCTCGCCAGCGGATCCGCCGTCGCCGCCGATGGCAACCTGCGGATCGGCATCGAGGCCGCCTACCCGCCGTTTTCCTTCAAGACCGCCGAAGGCGAACTGGCCGGCTTCGACTACGACATCGGCAACGCGCTGTGCGCGCAGATGCAGGTGAAGTGCCAGTGGATCGAGCAGGAGTACGATGGCCTGATTCCCTCGCTGAAAGTTCGCAAGATAGACGCCGCGCTGTCCTCCATCACCATCACCGAGGAGCGCCGGCGCTCGGTGGACTTCACCCACAAGTACTACTTCACGCCGGGCCGCCTGGTGATGAAGGAAGGCGCCCAGATCGACGACAGCTTCAGCCAGTTGGCCGGCAAGCGCATCGGCGTGCAGCGCGGCGCTACCGCCGACCGCTTCGCCAGTGCGGTGCTGGCCAAGGCCGGTGCCGAAGTGGTGCGCTACACCAGCCAGGACGAGATCTACCTGGACCTGGTGGCCGGCCGCCTCGACGCCACCTTCGCCGACTCCATCCCGTTGCAGACCGGCTTCCTCGATACCCCGCGCGGCAAGGGCTACGCCTTCGTCGGGCCGGAGTTCAAGGACCCGAAATACTTCGGCGAGGGCGCCGGGATCGCGGTGCGCAAGGGGGACGCCGAGCTGGTCGGCAAGCTCAACGCGGCGATCGACGCGATTCGTGCCGACGGGACCTACAAGCGCATCGAGGGCAAGTACTTCAAGAGCGACATCTACGGCGACTGACCGCTCGCCGGCGGCGGCTGCCGTCAGTCGCCGCCTTCCTTCAGCTCCTTGAGGTGCTTGTAGACCGTCGCACGGCCCATGTTCAGCACGTTGGCCACATAGTTGGCGGCGCTCTTGCCCTTGAACGCGCCCTCGGCGTGCAGGGCCAGGACCAGTTCGCGCTTGTGCTCGCGGGTCAGCAGGTTCAAGCCGAGCTGGCGTTGCCGCAGCCAGCCGTGCAGGAAGGTGTTGATGCGCTCCTGCCAGTCGTCGCGGAACAGCGCGTCCGGTTGCGGGATCAGCTTGCTCGGCGAGAGGAACAGGTCGAGTGCCGCCTTGGCGCTCTCGAACAGGCTGATGTTCAGGTTGATGCACAGCACCGCCAGCGGCTGGCCGGCGGAGTCGCGCAGCACGGTGCTGACCGAGCGGATCTTCTGCCCGTCCCAGTTGAGCTTCTCGTAGGGACCGATGTTGCGCTCGTCGCTATCGCCTTCGAGCATGTCTTCCAGCGCCGAGTCGTCGCCGACCTCGCGCTTGGACAGGTTGTTGGCGATGTAGTCGACCCGCTGGCTGCGCAGGTCGTGCAGGACCACTTCGGCGTGGGGGAAGAACAGGGTGGCGATGCCGTCGGCGATCGCCCGGTAGTTCTCCAGGCTGGGGTCTTGGCTCGGGCTCATGCGCAGGAACTCTCGTGGGACGACGGGCGAGGCGAGTGTGCCGCAAACCCGCCGCCGGGTCATCAGGGGGACAGGCGGCGCGGCGACAGCATCGCCTCGTCCAGGCCGTGCTCGCGCAGGTGCGCCGGCAGCGGCTGGTGGCGGATCAGCGCGGCGCTGGCCTCGCCCATCGCCGCCGAGGTCTGGATACCGTAGCCGCCCTGGGCGGCGACCCAGAAGAAGCCTTCCGCATCGGCGGCGTAGCCGGCCACCAGGTCGCCGTCGGCGACGAACGAGCGCAGCCCTGCCCAGGTGTGTTCCGGGCGGCGAATGGTGAGGATGGTGGCTTCTTCGATCAGGTACATGCCGGTGGCGATGTCCAGTTGCTCGGGCTGCACGTCGTGGGCTTCGACCGGATCGGCGTTGGCCGGCGAGCCGAGCAACATGCCGGCGTCCGGCTTCAGGTAGAAGGATTCGTCGAGGCTGACCAGCATCGGCCAGTCGTGGCAGTCGATGCCCGGCGGCGGGGCGAAGATGAAGGCCGAGCGGCGCTTGGGCTGCAGGCCCAGCGGGCGGACGCCGGCCAGCCCGGCGATGGCGTCGCACCAGGCGCCTGCGGCGTTGACCAGCACCGCCGCGCGGTAGCTGCCGGCGTCGCAGCGGACTTCCCAGGCGCCGTCGACCCGGCGGATCTCCAGCGCTTCGTGGTTGCACAGGACCTGCCCCTGGTTGCGGCGGATGCCGCGCAGGTAGCCCTGGTGCAGGGCGTCGGTATCGATGTCGGCGCCGGTGGGGTCGTAGGTGGCGCCGAAGACCTTGTCGCGACGCAGCACCGGCACGATCGAGCAGGCCTGTTCCGCGTCCAGCAGGCGCATCTGCGGCACCAGCGCCTTGCCGCTTTCGTATTGGCGGCGGAGTTCTTCCGGATCGTCGCTGAAGTCGACCACCATTTCCGGACGCGGGCTGAGCAGCGGATGCTCGCAGAAGCCGGCCGGCGGGTTGTCGAAGAAGGCCCGGCTGGCGGCGGTGAGCGCGCGCACCTGGGGTGTGCCGTAGGCCACCGTGTAGTGCGCGGCGGAGCGGCCGGTGGAGTGGTAGCCGGGCTGCGCCTCGCGCTCCAGCACCACGACCCGGCCGTGGGCCGACAGCCAGTAGCCGGTGGATGCGCCGGCGATGCCGGCACCGATGACGAGGTAATCCGCTTCGATCATGCTGCTCTCCTGCATCGCGCGATCAGCCTGCCTGGCGCAGGCGGTAGAGGGCGTTGGCCAGGGCTACGTCTTCCAGGCCCAGGCCGATCGAGCGGAAGAACGCCGGGCGCCGGTATTCCGGACGTGGCGCCTGGCCGCTGAGCAGTTCGGCGAGGTCGCCGCGGATCGCCTCGGGGCTCCAGCCATGCTGTTCGGCGGCGATCAGCATCTCGCCGGCGGAGCCTGGGGTGGTGTGCCGGTAGTCGCAATAGACGTCCATGGCCGCCAGGCTTTCCGCCGGTACCTCATGGGCGCGGGGCGCGTTGGTGCTGATCGAGGTGACCAGCGCCGGGCGCTTGAGTTGGCGCGGGTCGATCACCGCTCGGGCCGAGGAGGTGCAGAGCAGGATCACATCGGCTTCGTCCAGCGCTTCCTCCAGGCTGCCTGCGGCTTCGGCGCGCGGGTCGATGGCGCGGAGGCTTTGCAGGCGGCGCTCGTCCAGGCTCGGCGAATGGACTCGCACGCCCTGCCAGTCACGCAGGCCCTTCACGTATTGCAGGTGGGCATGGGCCACCGGTCCGCTGCCGATCAGCGCCAGGCGGCCGGCCTCGGCCGGAGCCAGGGCATCCACCGCCACCGCGGTGGTGGCGGCGGTGCGCGCGGTGGTCAGCCGGGCGGCATCGCAGAGCAGCAAGGGCTGGCCGGTCTGCATCGACATCAGCAGGGTCCAGGCGGTGACCAACGGGCCCTGTTCGCGAACGATGTAGGGCGAAGTCTTGACTCCGTAGACCTGTTCCTGGGCGAGCACGCCGAGGTAGTTGATGAAGTCGCCGCGACCGGCGGGGAACTCCACCAGTTGCTGGGCCGGCTGGAGCGCCTGGCCGGCGGCCAGGTCGAGGAACAGCTGGCGCATGGCCTGGAGGACGTCGATACGGGCGAGCAGTTGCTCGGCTTCGGCCTGCTGGACGATCAGGGGAGTGGCGGCGCTCATGCGATCTCCGGAATGGATGTAAACAATTTGTCCATTCTGGACTTTAAGGTATTGCCGGGCAAGCGCCGACCCGCCTCGATGACCGACGGCGGCACCTGCGTGTCGCAGAAACGAAAAAGGCGAAGCCGGATGGCTTCGCCTTTTTTCTCCACGCCTGCGTTCAGTGCTTGCGCGGTACCGGCTTGAGCAGTTCGGCCGGCGGCATCTCGCAGGTGATCTTGCGGCCCAGCAGTTCTTCGATCGGCGGCAGGGCGAAGGCATCGTCCTCGCCGGCGAAGCTGATCGAGGTGCCCGAGGCGCCGGCGCGGCCGGTACGACCGATACGGTGCACGTAGTCGTCCGGGTCTTCCGGCAGGGTGAAGTTGATCACATGGCTGATGCCGTCGATGTGGATGCCGCGGCCGGCCACGTCGGTTGCCACCAGGACGCGGATCTTGCCTTCGCGGAAGCCTTCCAGGGTGCGGATGCGCTTGTGCTGCGGCACGTCGCCGGACATCTGGGCGGCGCTGATGCCGTCCTTGGTCAGGCGTTCCTCGATGCGGCGGACTTCGTCCTTGCGGTTGGCGAAGACCATCACCCGTTCCCAGTTGTTCTGCGCCACCAGGTTGTACAGCAGCTTGTACTTGTCGCTGCCGGCCACGGCGTAGACATGCTGCTCGACGGTGTCGCTGGCGACGTTCTCCGGCTCGATCTCGACGATCGCCGGATCGACGGTCCACTGCTTGGCGAGGTTCATCACGTCGTCGGTGAAGGTCGCCGAGAACAGCAGGGTCTGGCGTTCGCCCTTGTGCGGGGTCTGCCGGATGATCTGCCGGACCTGCGGGATGAAGCCCATGTCGAGCATGCGGTCGGCTTCGTCGAGGACCATCACCTCGACCATGTCCAGGTGCACCTCGCCGCGCTGGTTGAAGTCCAGCAGACGGCCTGGGGTGGCTACCAGGATGTCGCAGAAGCGCGCTTCCAGCTGCTTGAGTTGCTTGTCGAAGTCCATGCCGCCGACGAAGGTCATCACGTTCAGCCCGGTGTACTTGGTCAGCGCCGCGGCGTCCTTGGCGATCTGTACCACCAGTTCGCGGGTCGGGGCGATGATCAGCGCGCGCGGCTCGCCCATGTAGCGCTCTTTCGGCGGCGGGGTCTGCAGCAATTGGGTGATGATCGAGATGAGGAACGCGGCGGTCTTGCCGGTGCCGGTCTGTGCGCGGCCGATGGCGTCCTGGCCGCGCAGGGTGAAGCCCAGTACCTGCGCCTGGATCGGGGTGCAGTAGGGGAAGCCGAGGTCATGGATGGCGTGCATCAGGCTCGGGGCGAGGTTGAAGTCGTGGAAGCGGGTCTTGCCTTCCTGCGGTTCGACCACGAAGTCTTCCAGCTTCCAGTTGTCCACCGGCTTCGGCTTGCGTTCGCGGCGCGGCTTGTCGCTGCGCGGCTTGGCGTCCCGGCCTTCTTTGGCGGCGGGTTTGGCGGGCTTTTCGCCTTTCTCGGCCTTTTCAGCGGCGCGCGGGGCGCCGGACTCGTTGTCGGCGCGCGGGGGGCGCGGTTTGCGTGGGCGTTTCTCGGTCGGCTTTTCGCCGGTGGGGGCGGTACCTTTCGCGGTAGCGCCGGCAGGGCCTTGCGGGACCGGGGAGGAACCGCTCTGCGGCTGGGTTCCGTCGGCCTTGCCGAAGATTTTCTTGAGTGCTTTGAGCACGGCGATCTCGTAGTGGTTAAGGAATGAACGGGCGCCAGTGTAAAGCATGTTGCCAGCGGGGAGAAATCCATGCTTGGCCGGCGCCCTCCAGCCCTGGCCGGACGGGGCCTGGAGGGGGCTGCGCGAAGCTCCCGGGGCAGCCTTCGGGAGGACTCGTGCGCGCGACCGGTGGCGCGCTACAAAAAGACAACGGTAGGGCGACGACGGGGGTGGCATCTTCGGGACGGTGCCGGAGCGATCCGGCGAGTGTCCGCCCACTCACCAACGGAAGAACAAGAAAACCATGAATCCGTCCCCATCGATCGCCGGGCTGAGCGATATCGAAGCCCTGGAACGCGTGCCGCTGGAACAGCGTGACCTGCCGTCCAGCACCTACGAACTGTTGCAACGCTCGGCCCAGCGCCACGGCCAGCGTATCGCCCTGAGCTGCCTGCTGCATGGCAGCGCCGCCGAAGAACCGCTGCGGATCAGCTATGCCGAGCTGTTCGCCCGCGTCACCCAGACCGCCAACGCCTTGCACCGGCTGGGCCTGGAAAGCCACCAGGCGGTGTCCTTCCTGCTGCCCAACCTGCCGCAGACCCACTACGTGATCTGGGGCGGCGAGGCTGCCGGGATCGTCAATGCGATCAACCCGCTGCTGGAGCCGGAGCACATCGCCGAGCTGATCCGCGCCTCCAACACCCGGGTGCTGGTGACCCTGGCGCCGTTCCCCGGCACCGACCTGTGGCAGAAGGTCGCCGGCCTGCGCGCGCAGCTGCCGGAGCTGTACGCGATCGTCGTGGTCGATCCGGCCAACCTGTTGCCGGCGCCGCAGCGCGAGGCGCTCAAGGCCCAGCGCGGGCCGCTGCCGGAGGGCGTGCTGGACTTCGATACGCTGATCGCCGACTGCCCGGCAGACCGCCTGGAGAGCGGACGGGCGATCCATCCGGACGACGTCGCTTCCTATTTCCACACCGGCGGCACCACCGGCACGCCGAAGCTGGCGCCGCACAGCCACTTCAACGAGGTGGCGATGGCCGAGATCATGGGCCTGAACGCCGACTACGGGGTGGACGACGTGCTGCTCTGCGGCCTGCCGCTGTTCCACGTCAACGGCGTGATGGTTACCGGCCTGGCGCCCTTCCATCGCGGCGCCCAGGTGCTCCTGGCCGGGCCCCAGGGCTACCGCAATCCGACCCTGATCCAGGACTTCTGGAAGCTGGTGGAACGCTACCGGGTCACCAGCTTCAGTGGCGTGCCGACCATCTACGCGGCGTTGCTGCAGGTCCCCAGCGATGGCCGCGACCTGTCCAGCCTGCGTTTCGCCCTGTGCGGCGCGGCGCCGATGCCGGTGGAGCTGATCCGCCAGTTCGAGGCGCGTACCGGGCTCAAGGTGATCGAGGGCTACGGCCTCACCGAAGGTACCTGCGGCACCAGTTGCAACCCGCGTGGCGGCGAGCGCCGGCCGGGTTCGATCGGCCTGCGCCTGCCGTACTGCCAGGTGAAGGTCGCGGTGCTCGACGGCGAGGGCAATTACCTGCGCGATGCCGCGCCGAACGAGGTGGGCAACCTCTGCCTGAAGGGCCCGACGGTGTTCAAGGGCTACCTGCAACAGGACCGGAACCGCGATATCTGGATCGGCGATGGCTGGTTCAATACCGGCGACCTCGGTCGTATCGACGAGGACGGCTACATCTGGCTCACCGGGCGCAGCAAGGACCTGATCATTCGCGGTGGCCACAACATCGACCCACAGATGATCGAAGAAGCGCTGCACCGGCATCCGGCCGTGGCCCTGGCGGCGGCGGTGGGCAAGCCGGACGCCAAGGCCGGCGAGCTGCCGGTGGCGTATATCCAGCTCAAGCCCGGCGCCAGCGCCAGCGAGGAAGAGCTGCTGGAGCACGCCAGCCGCCACGTACCGGAGCGCGCGGCGGTGCCCAAGGATATCTGGCTGATCGAGAGCATGCCGGTCACCGCGGTGGGCAAGACCTTCAAGCCGGCGCTGCGCCTGGACGCGATCCGCCGGGTGCTGGAGGAGGAAAGCCGGAGGATCGCCGAGGATATCCGCGTGGAGGTGGTCGCCGACGAGCGCCACGGCCAGCTCGCCCACCTGCACGTTCCCGCGCTTGACGAAAGACGCCAGGCGGCGCTGGAAGAGCTGCTCGGCGGCTACGCGCTGAACTACCGGCTGCACGCCGTCTGAGAGAAGCTCCGGGCGTCAGAGGCGCTTGCGCAGCCAGGCGCCGATGTCGTGGATTTCCTCCAGGGACACCTCGTGGCCCATCGGGTAGTCATGCCAGCCCACCTCCACGCCCTGCGCCTGCAAGGCGTCATGGGCCGCGCGGCCAAGCGCCGGGTCGACCACGTCGTCCTGGCTGCCGTGCAGGTGCAGGACCGGAATCCGCTTGTGGCGCTCGTCCAGCGCCAGGTCGTCGAAGGTCGGCGCGTAGGTGGATAGCGCCAGCACCCCGCCGAGCGGCTGGGCGTAGCGGCGGAAGGCGGTATGCAGGACCACCGCGCCGCCCTGCGAGAAACCGGCGAGGATGATCCGCTCGGCGGCGATGCCCTTGGCGCGCTGTTCATCGATGAGAGCGATGACCTGGTCGGCGGAGGCGTTCAACTGGTCTTCGTCGATGGCCCGCGCCGGACTGAAGGCAAGGATGTCGTACCAGCTCGGCATGACCCAGCCGCCATTGACCGTCACCGCCTGGCTCGGCGCCTGGGGGAGGATGAAGCGGGTGCTCGGCAGGACCATCTGCAGGGCTTCGGCCACCGGTTTGAAGTCGGTACGGTCGGCGCCCAGGCCGTGCAGCCAGATGATACAGGCGTCGGCATTCGGGGCATCGAGGATCAGGGGTTCGCTCATGACGGCTCCAGGCAGGGGGCATATGCGTTCGGAATGGGAGGACCATTCGACAACAGGCGCTTTCCCGCTCGCAAGTCGGCCAGATTGTCGCAGATCATGCATTCGCCAATTTCCCGCGGATGCGCTTTGCTAAGGGAAGTGCGCCGGGTACGCCGTTCGTCGCCCGCCGCGGTCGCGCCGCCGGCTGCCTCTGCCGGTGCCGCGGCGCTTGCGGTTACAGTGCGGCGACCGGCCCGGGAAGCGACCGGCGCGGGGCCGGCGGTTCACCCAGGGGCGGCGAAGGGAGTGGCGAACAGATGACAATAATGAAAGGTACCTGGCTGCTGCTGGCCGCTGTCTGCCTCGGCGCCAGCGCCACGGCCGAGGCCGGTGCGACGCTGGATGCGGTGAAGCGCAAGGGCTACGTGCAGTGCGGCGTCAGCGACGGCCTGCCGGGGTTCTCCTACGCCGACGCCAAGGGCCGTTTCAAGGGGCTCGACGTCGACATCTGCCGGGCGCTGGCCGCCGCGCTGTTCGGCGATGCCGAGAAGGTGCGCTTCACCCCGCTGTCCGCCACCGAGCGGTTTTCGGCGTTGCAGTCCGGCACGGTCGATCTGCTGTCGCGCAACACCTCATGGACCAGCTCGCGGGATACCGCGCTGGGCATCCACTTCACCGGCGTCACCTATTTCGACGGCCAGGGCTTCCTGGTCAATCGCAAGCTCGGCGTGTCCAGCGCCCGCGAACTGAAGGACGCGACGGTGTGCATCCAGTCCGGCACCACCAACGAGCTGAACGTGGCGGACTACTTCCGGGCGCACGGCATCCGCTACAAGGCGGTGCTCGACGACAGCTACGAGAAGAGCGCCCGTGCACTGGAGGCGGGGCAGTGCGACGTGCTCAGCTCCGACCAGTCGCAGCTCTACGCCCAGCGCCTGAAGCTGGCCAAGCCGGAGCAGTACGTGGTGCTGCCGGAAGTGATCTCCAAGGAGCCGCTCGGCCCGGCCGTGCGGCAGGGCGACGAAGCCTGGTTCAACATCGTCCGCTGGACCCTGTACGGCCTGCTCAACGCGGAGGAGCTGGGGGTCACCTCGAGCAACGTCGAGCGCCAGGCCAGGGACAGCCGCAACCCGGACGTCGCCCGCCTGCTCGGCAGCGAGGGCGACGCCGGCAAGGACTTGCAACTGCCGCGCGACTGGGTGGTGCAGATGGTGCGCCAGGTCGGCAACTATGGCGAGATCTTCGCCCGCAACGTCGGCGACGGCAGCCCGCTGAAGATGCCGCGCGGCCTCAACGCGCAATGGAATCTCGGCGGCCTGCACTATGCGCCGCCGATTCGCTGACCGGCGGGGCTGGCTGAACTCTCGCCAGCACCGACAATCCGATAACAGACAGACGCACCGGTGCCGGTGCACTATAGAGCGACGCGTCATGCCGAACACCGAACAAGAGAAATGCCCGTGAACCTATCGATGACTCCCATCAACAAAGCCAAGGCCTGGGGCGTCCACGCCGTCACCGCCAGTGGCGTGATCCTGGCCTTGCTGGCCCTGCTCGCGCTGGTCGACAACAAACCCCAGGCCTGCCTGCTCTGGCTCGGCCTGGCCCTGCTGGTGGACGGCCTCGACGGCACCCTGGCGCGCAAGTACGAAGTCAAGGAAATGCTGCCGCATTTCGACGGCTCGGTGCTCGACCTGGTGATCGACTACCTGACCTACGTGTTCATCCCGGCCATCTTCATCTACCGCTACATCCCCCTGCCGGAGCATTTCGAGCTGCTGGCGGTGGGCGTGATCCTGGTTTCATCGCTGTTCTGCTTCTGCAACGTCAACATGAAGAGCACCGATAACTACTTCGTCGGCTTCCCGGCCGCCTGGAACGTGGTGGCGGTGTACTTCTACGTGCTCGACCTGCACCCCTGGGTCAACCTCGCCACGGTGCTGGTGCTGGCTGCCCTGACCCTGACCCGGATGAAGTTCCTCCACCCGTTCCGCGTGCGCCAGTTCATGCCGCTGAACATCGCCGTGACTTTCGTCTGGCTGATCAGCAGCGGTCTGCTGATCGTTCAGCAGCCGGCCGACCTGCCGATCCTGCTCGGCCTGTGGTTCGCCGCCTCGGCCTATTTCGTCGGTATCTGCCTCTGGCGCAGCGCCCGCGAGTGGTTCGGCTGAAACGACCCGGCACGACGGCGTTCCCGCCTGGGGACGCCTGGCAAGTCCCTATCATCGCAAGGAACCCCGCATGGCCCACCCCAACGCCGAACTGATCGAGCGCTTCTACCAGGCCTTCCAGCGCCTCGACGGCGAGGCCATGGCGGCCTGCTACGCTCCCCAGGCGACCTTCCACGACCCGGCCTTCGGCGAACTGCGCGGGCGCGAGGTGGGCGACATGTGGCGCCTGCTGACCAGCCGGGCGCGGGACTTCCGCCTGGACTACGCGAACGTCCGCGCCGACGAGAACGAGGGGCGTGCGCAATGGGTGGCCCACTACCTGTTCACCCAGACCGGGCGCAGGGTGGAGA
The DNA here is from genome assembly GCF_056110345.1 of Pseudomonas sp. TZ252. Classification (NCBI taxonomy): domain Bacteria; kingdom Pseudomonadati; phylum Pseudomonadota; class Gammaproteobacteria; order Pseudomonadales; family Pseudomonadaceae; genus Pseudomonas; species Pseudomonas sp. TZ252. The sequence goes on from NZ_CM148566.1 coordinate 3,667,102, forward strand.
ATCGCATCGAGGCCCGTTTCCGCTTCGCCGGCGGTTTGATCGTCGAGCATCGCGACCAGTTCGACCTGTGGCGCTGGAGCCGCCAGGCGCTTGGCGCCAAGGGCCTGCTGCTGGGCTGGGCGCCGCCGGTGCAGCGGGCGATCCGCGGGCAGGCGCGCAAGGGCCTGGCCGCCTACCAGGCTGCCCATCCGGCGGCCGGCTGAGGCTGTCGGTGGCCGAAGCGCGGATAATCTCCTAAGCTCGCCGCGGACAACCCGCAGGACGCCGCGATGATCACGCTCTTCCAGTTTCCCGCCGCATTCAACGTACCCAATGCCAGTCCCTACTGCCTGAAACTGGAAACCTGGTTGCGCCTGGCCGGCCTGGAGTATCAGGTGAAGGTCGTCAGCGACCCGCGCAAGGCGCCCAAGGGCAAGCTGCCCTACGTGCGTATCGAGGGCGAGGCGATCGGTGACAGCGAGATCGTCATCCGTACCCTCGGCGAGCGCTACGGGGTCACTCTCGACGCCGGCCTGGATGCCCGGGGCAAGGGCTGGGCACGGGCGATCACGCGCCTGTGCGACGAACACCTGTACTACCTGATGCTGTATTTCCGCTGGTTCGATGAGGACAGCTGGCGCGTGCTCAAGCCGGTATTCTTCGGCTCGCTGCCATTCGGCGTGCGCGACGCGGTGGCCTGGGCCATGCGCCGCAAGGTCCGCGCTACCCTCAGGGCGCAGGGACTCGGGGTCCACGGCAGGGACGAACTGCTGGCCTTCGCCCGCGACGACCTCGATGCCCTCGACGGCCTGCTTGGCCAGGTCCCGTACTACGGCGGCGAACATCCGTGCAGCGCCGATGCCGCCGCTTACGGTATCCTCGCCAACCTCATCGAGGCGACCCTGGATACCCCACTCAGCCATGTGGCGCGAGGCTATCCGCGCCTGGTGGCGTATTGCGAGCGGATGCGGGAGCGGGTCTGGAGTGAGTGAGGCGACGGCCGCCACGGCGGCGATCGGGAAGTGTTGGTCGGTCTACCTGGTGAGGGCGGAAAACGGCGCGTTGTACTGCGGCATCAGCGACGATCCGCTGCGCCGCTTCGACACTCATTGCAGCGGCAAGGGCGCGCGGTTCTTCCATTCCAGCCCCGCCCGCGCGCTGGTCTACGTCGAGGCCTGCGCCAGCAAGGGCGACGCCCTGCGCCGCGAGCGGGCGATCAAGGCCCTGAGCAAGCGCGCCAAGGAGCGCCTGTTGGTCGGCGTACCGGTGTTGCGCGAGGTCGGCGAGCCGGCAATCTAGGACGTTCATCTGCGGTCATGGGGTATTCGTGGGTTACCTGAAGAATCATTGGTGGAAACGCTGGATCCGCCGCCGCGGCTGCAAGCTGGCCGGCGGCCCGGCCAGTGTCGGCAAGCGCACCACGCTGGTGCTCGAGGAGCGGGTCGAACTCGGCCACCTGCGCATCGTCCCGCCGAGGCTGGAGATCGGCGCCTACAGCTATGTGCGCAGCGGCACCGACCTGTCCCTGGTGGCGTCCATCGGGCGTTTCTGCTCGATCGGCTCGGACTGCTTCATCGGCCAGGAAAAACACACCCATCCCAGCGACTGGGTGAGCAGCCACCCCTTCCAGCACACCGGCACCGCGCTGCGCTACGAGCCGGCGCTGAGCTACGCGGAAATCGGCCACGACGTCTGGATCGGGCACAGCGCGATGGTGATGGAAGGGGTCAAGGTCGGGACTGGGGCGATCATCGCCACGCGCGCCGTGGTCACTCGCGACGTGCCGCCCTATGCCATCGTCGCCGGGACTCCGGCGCAGGTGATCCGCTACCGGCATCCGCCGGAGATCATCGAGGGCCTGCTCGCCTCACGCTGGTGGGAGCTGGATAGCGCCTTCCTCACCGGCCTGCCGCTGGACCGACCCCGGGAGTTCCTCGCCGCCCTGGAGGCGCGCGAGGCGCCGCGTGCGGCGTACCGGCGGATGACCATCACCCGCCAGGGGTGCCGGCTGGATTGAGCGCGCCCATCGCCAGGCCCATCGGGCCAGGCGATGGGGCGCCCTTCATGTCCCGGATTGTCATAGGCGTGTTTTCTCAGCCGCGCTAAGCTGGTGCCTCACATCCGCCCGGAGGCGCCCATGTCAGAGCTGATCCTGCATCACTATCCCACTTCGCCCTTCGCCGAGAAGGCGCGCCTGCTGCTCGGTTTCAAGCAACTGTCCTGGCGTTCGGTGATGATTCCGCCGGTGATGCCCAAGCCGGACCTGGTGGCGCTGACCGGCGGCTATCGGAAGACCCCGGTGTTGCAGGTCGGCGCCGATGTGTATTGCGATACCGCGTTGATCGCCCGTCGCCTGGAGCAGGAAAAGGCGGTTCCGGCGCTGTTTCCCGAAGGCCAGGAGATGGTCGCCGCGAGCTTCGCCCAGTGGGCCGACGCGGTGCTGTTCCAGCACGCGGTAAGCCTGGCGTTCGCCCCGGAGTCCATCGCCGTGCGTTTCGGCAAGCTGCCGCCGGAATTCCTCAAGGCCTTCATGGCCGATCGCAGCCAGCTATTCAGCGGCGGCAGCGCCGGCCGCCTGCCGCTGGAACAGGCGCGCCACCAGTGGCCGGCATTCATGGCGCGACTGGAGCGCCAGTTGTCGCGCGAGGACGGCGATTTCCTGTTCGGCGAAGCGTCCGTCGCCGACTTCGCCGTGGCGCACTGCCTGTGGTTCCTCAAGGGCACGCCGGTCACCGCGCCGCTGGTCGACGATTACCCGCAGGTGCAGGCCTGGTTGGGACGGGTGCTCGGCTTCGGCCATGGCGCGCCAGCCGAGATGAGTGCGGAGGAAGCCCTGGAGGTGGCTCGCGGCAGCCAGCCCGCGGCATTGCCGGACGAATCCTTCAGCGACCCCAACGGTTTCCTGCCCGGCCAGGCGGTCGCCATCGCCGCCACCGACTACGGTGTCGACGCGGTACAGGGCGAACTGCTCTTCGCCGGCAGCGAGGAACTCATCCTGCGCCGCGAAGACCCGCGGGCGGGTACCGTGCATGTGCATTTCCCGCGCCTGGGCTTTCGCATCGAGGCGCGTTGAGGCATGCCGGCGGAGACCCCGCCGCTGCGGCCGGACGCCGATCCGCCGCAGTGCGCGTTGCCCGAGGCGAGGCCGGACCGCGACGCCGGCACCAAGCTGCGCGCCGCGGTGCTCGGTGCCAACGATGGCCTGGTGTCGAACCTGTGCCTGGTGATGGGCGTGGCGGGTGCGAGCATGGCGCATTCGTCCATCGTCCTCACCGGGATGGCCGGACTGGTGTCCGGGGCCTGTTCGATGGCCCTCGGCGAGTGGCTGTCGGTGACCAACGCCCGCGAGATGGCGAGCAAGCGCATCGCCGAGGAAGAACGCCTGCTCAGGCTCTGCCCGGACACCGAGACCCAGGAACTGATCGATATCTTCACTGCCAAGGGGCTGAGCGAGGTGTCCGCCCGGCGCGTGGCCCTGCAACTGATGAACGACGGTCGTGGCGCGCTGGACACCTTGTCCCGCGAGGCCCTCGGCATCGATCCGACGGAGTTGGGCGGCAACCCGTGGAACGCGGCGGGCACGTCGTTCCTGCTGTTTTCCCTTGGCGCCCTGGTGCCGGTGGCGCCGTTCCTGTTCCTCGACGGTGCCGCGGCGCTGGTCGCAAGCCTGCTGTCCAGCCTGCTTGCGCTGCTGTTCAGCGGCGCGGTCACCGCCCGTTTCACCGGGCGGCCGCTGGCGTTCTCGGCGTTGCGCCAGGTGCTGGTCGGTACCCTTGCCGCGGCCTTCACCTATGGGTTGGGCACCGCGCTCGGCGTGGGCCTGGGCTGAAAGTCCTTCGCCTGCCGGGGACGCCGTTTTACACTGCGACACCCGGCCGGCGTGGCCGGGAACAGGAAAAACCGACCAGGGAGTGGCCATGAACGCCTACGACATCGAAATCGTCAACGACGCCGCGCACGCCGGCGAAGCCAACCACGGCTGGTGCTTCGGCCTGCCGCCGGGCATCCGTCCGGAGCAGTGGCCGCTGGATCCGGACACCGGCTATCCGCTGATGCACGGCTTCACCCTGCTGCTGCCGGAGGACTACCGGGTGCATGGCCCGGAGATCGTCGCGCTGAGCTTCTTCTCCCTCGCCCCGGACCAGAACGACGGTGGACCGACCAGCGTCGACGGCATTCGCGAGATGCTCATCGATCCGCCCGCGCAACCGCCGGCCGACGCGGAACTGCGGCCGTTCTGGGAGGCCGGGCGCAATAGCCATCCGCGTCTGCATCGGATGGAGGACATCCTTGGCGGCGCCTATGCGTTGATCCTGCTCGACGCCGCTGAATTCAGCGGCGCGCCCTGCCAGCCGCCGGCGCTGCCGGCGGGCAACCCGCTGTTGGCGCAGACCGAGCCGCCGCAGTGGCTGGAGGCTGGTTCGGCGGCCAGCTTCGTGCCGGACTGGGCGGAGGACGACTACTACCTGCTGCGCGCCCTCGGTGGCCGCCCGGCGGCCGGCCACCAGCAGCGCTACCCCCTGCGCTGGACGGCGCGGGCGCAAGACCCCAACGCCGGGGTGGTGCCCAGCGAATACGGCGACGGCGGCTACCAGCTGCCGCACTACTGGCTGGACGGCAAGATCGAGCGCGACAACTACCGCGAGCATCCCTGGGTGGAAGGGCACCTGCCGAACCATATCGGCGGCACCATGCGTCCGGTGCAGGGCGTACCGGAGATGAGTCCCTTCTACGTAGAGTTCGAGGAATACCTGGGCGGCTACAACTTCGGCGGCGGCAACGCCCAGCTCGATTTCCGCGACATGCGCTTCGACTGGGCCTGCGGCTGAGGAGGGAAAGGGAGCGCCGGCGGCGCTCCGGGGCGGCGCGGGTCAGTCCTTGCGCCGCTTGAGCTGGTCCTTCAACTGGGTCGGCAACTGGCGGATGATCAGCATGTCGCGCTCTTCGTCGTATTCCACCTTGGAGCCCAGCAGGTGCGCCTCGAAGCTGATCGACAGGCCTTCGGCGCGGCCGGTGAAGCGGCGGAACTGGTTGAGGGTGCGCTTGTCCGCCGGGATTTCCGGCGACAGGCCGTAGTCCTTGTTACGGATGTAGTCGTAGAACGCCCGCGGTTGCTGGTCGTCCATCAGTTCCGAAAGCGCGTCGAGGGTCATCGGCTCGCCGATGCGCGCCTGGGAGGTGGCGTAGTCGACCAGCGTCTCGGTCTTCTCGCGGGCCTGTTCCTCGGCCATGTCCTCGCTTTCCACGAAATCGCTGAAGGCTTTCAGCAGGGTGCGCGTCTCGCTCGGCGAATCCACCCCTTCCTGGCAGCCGATGAAGTCGCGGAAATAGTCGGAGACCTTCTTCCCGCCCTTGCCCTTGATGAACGAGATGTACTGCTTCGACTGCTTGTTGTTGCGCCATTCGGAGATATTGATCCGCGCGGCCAGGTGCAACTGGCCGAGGTCCAGGTGGCGCGACGGGGTGACCTCCAGCGACTCGTTCACCGCCACGCCTTCGCTGTGGTGCAGCAGGGCGATCGCCAGGTAGTCGGTCATGCCTTGCTGGTAGTGGGCGAACAGGATGTGGCCGCCGGTGGAGAGATTGGACTCCTCCATCAGCTTCTGCAGGTGTTCGACCGCTTCGCGGCTGAAGCCGACGAAGTCGCGATCGCCCTCCAGGTACTCACCGAGCCAGCCGCTGAACGGGTAGGCCCCGGACTCGCCCTGGAAGAAGCCCCAGGCCTTGTTCTTGGCGTTGTAGCTTTCGTTGAGGTCGGCCAGCAGGTTCTCGATGGCCTGGGAGTCGCCCAACTCGGCGTCGCGCGCGTGGAGCACGGCCGGGGTGCCGTCGGGCTTCTTCTCGATCAGGTGGACGATGGCGTGATGGATCGGCATGTCAGGTTCGACCTTTCAGGTAATCGGCGGCGCCGCGCAGGTTTCCGCGACGCTGCGGGACACGCCGCTGGCGCGCCCGCGGATCGGCCAGTTTACCCGAGGTTGCCGGCTTCTGCCTGCGTCGCCTGGCGTTCCTGCAGACCGTGCAGGCGCTTGATCACGAAGTTCAGGTGCAGGTGCAGCTCGTACAGCTCGTGGTAGTAGGAGAGCGGCACCTCCACGGTGTTCAGCTCGCTCTCCAGTTTCTCCAGCCGCTCGATCTCGCTTCTCAGTTGCTCGGCGTCGGTACCGCTGTCGAGCTTGCGGTCGATGTCGCGGATGTAGCGGTACCAGCGGTAGATGCGCGCGCGGATGCGCCAGCGATACAGCGGGCCGATGGACTTCATCAGCGGGATGAGGATGGCGATGAACGGGATCAGCAGGATGATGTAGCGGTCCGCCAGGGAGGCGATGCGGAACGGCAGGTAGCGCTGCAGCAGCGGCAGGCCGCTCTTGTAGTAGCGCTCGGCGTCCTCGTGCAGGCGCAGGGTGCGCGGCTCGGCGCTGGGGAAGGCGCCGGGCTTGTCGAGCAGGCTGCCGTCCTTCATCACCTCGCGCGCGGCTTCCAGCACCAGCGGGATCAGCGCCGGGTGGAAGCGTTCGTTGATCACCAGGGTGGCCACCGGCGACAGGGTGCTGATGTTTCGTTCCGGCACGTTGCGCGGCAGGTTGAGCAGGCCTTCGCCGACCTCGACCCGCTTGAGGAACGGCAGGCGCGCCTCGTAGGCGGCGCTGCGGCGGAAGTTGACCAGGCGAAGCTGGTCGTTGTCGGCCAATTTCTGGATCGCCGGGTTCTCCGCCGGGCCGACGATGAACGCCGCGTCCAGCTTGCCGGCCAGCAGGTCGTCGACCACCGCGTTGCCGCCGCGGGCTTCCCAGGTGATCGGATAGTGTCCCGGGGCGATGTCGTTGGCCTGCAGGATCGCCTCGGTGGCGGCGCGGGTGCCGCTGCCGTCGCTGCCGATGGCCAGGCGCAGGTGCAGCAGGTCGCTGAGCTGGTCGATGTGCACGTTGCTGCGGTGGAACAGCCAGAGCGGTTCCTGGTAGACCGCACCGAGGGTCTGCAACTGGCGCGCCTGCCCGGCTTCGAGCTGGCGCTCCTGGCCGCTCTGGACCAAGGCGATGTCGACCTCGCCGGTGCCGAGCAGGCGCTCCAGGTTGTCGCGCGAGCCGGCGCTGGGCACCAGCTTCAGTTCGAAGCCCTGCTCCTTGAGCTTTTCCCGGAGCTTGCCGGCGAACACGGCGTAGCCGCCGCCCTCGGCGCCGGTGGCCATGGTCGCGCTCATCGGCGGCGGTGGGGCGACGAAATAGAACACCGCGGCGACCAGGGCGGCGATCACCGGGATCAGCCAGAGGTTGGCGCGGATCAGGATGGCGAGGTCCTTGAGCAGGTGCTTGATGCGATTCATGAGCGGTCCTTGTGCTGCTCTCCAGAAGGGTATGACGGATGCGGGCGGGCGCACTCCTCAGCGTAGCCGAGGGTCACCGGCGGTCCGTGCGGAACTGCCGGCAGAGCACCCGGTGGCGATGCCGGAAGATGCGGGTGAGGAACCAGCGTACCAGTCCGGCGGCGAATAGCGGGCGCACGGTCAACTGGTCGACCAGCAGGCATTCCCCGGCCTCGCCCGGTGTCGGCAGGATGCGTCGCTCGTGGCGCCAGAGGCGCATGCCGGTCATCGGCGACTGTTCGATGAAGCCGTGGCCGGGCGTCAGCTCCAGCAGGGTCAGTTGCGAAGTGCCCAGCGGCAGCAAGCCGAACAGGCGCATGTGGCTGCGGAACAGCGGGCGCCGGGGCACTACCTCCAGGTCTTCGAGGCTGCGGATACCGGGCGGTACGCTCATGCTCAGCAACGGGCGTATCTCGCGGAGTATCCCGTCCACCGAGGTGATCCACCGCCAGAGCTGTTCGGGGCTGGCCTGCAGGCGCGATTCGAAATGCAGGCTGATATTCATCGCAGGCTCCTGCTAGGGTTGTGGGAGGACGCGCTGTCCATGGCGCCCGTGCCGTGCAAGCCTAAGCCAGACGAACCGAGACGTCGAACCGAAGGAGGACGCCATGCTGATCCGCGCCGCAACCTCGACCCTGCTGGTGGTCGATATCCAGGAACGCCTGCTGCCGGCCATCGACGACGGTCCGGCGCTGGTCGAGTACAGCCAGTGGTTGTTGCGCGTGGCCCGCGCACTGGACGTGCCGGTGCTGGCCAGCGAGCAGTACAGCAAGGGCCTGGGGCCGACGGTGGCGGCCCTGCGCGATGAGCTGGAGCCCACGCAGATCCTCGAGAAGCTGGACTTCTCGGCCGCCGCCGACGGCGCCCTGCTGCGCGCGCCCGGCGGCGACCGCCGGCAGTTCGTGGTTTGCGGCAGCGAGGCGCACGTCTGCGTGCTGCAGACCGTGCTCGACCTGCTTGGCCGTGGTCGCGAAGTGTTCGTCGTGGAGGAGGCGATCGGCTCGCGGCGGCCGAGCGACAAGGCGCTGGCCGTGGAGCGGATGCGCCAGGCCGGGGCGATGATCGTGTCGCGGGAGATGGTCGCCTTCGAATGGATGGAACGCGCCGGCAGCGACCGCTTCCGCGAGATCAGCCGCAACTTCATTCGCTGAGCGGCGGTTGCTCGGCCTGGTAGCGCCGGGCCTCCTCGCGCAGCCAGTCGGCGAAGGCCTGGTGGCGGTCGCTCGGCGGCTCGCGCTGCGGCCAGACCAGCCAGTAGGGATAGGGGTAGGGCACGCGGATGTCGCCCAGTTGCACCAGGCGGCCCTCGGCGAGGGCGCCGGCGACCAGGCTGCGACGCTCCAGGGCGATGCCCTGGCCCAGGCGCACGGCTTCCAGCAGCAGGTTCGAGTCGTTGATCAGCAGTCCGTGCTGCGGTTCCGCCACGCCGGCACGCTGGCACCAGAGCGCCCAGGATTCGGTGGAGCGCAGGGTAGGGCAGGCGACGATCTCGCTCGGCGTGCGCGGCAGGCGGCCGCCGTTGAAGTCGGGCGCGGCGACCATCAGCAACTCGTCGTCGAACAGGCGTTCCCGACCGACCCCTTCCCAGTCGCCCTTGCCGATGCGTACGCCGAGGTCGGCCAGGCCCTGGCGCAGGTTCTGCACGTCGAGACTGGCCACCAGCCGCACGCGACAGTGCGGATGGCGCTCGCGAAAGCGCGGCAGGCGCGGCAGCAGCCAGTTCAGGCCGAAGGACGGCATCACCGTGACCACCAGCTCGCCCTCCCGCGGACGCGCCCGCACCACCCGCGTGGCGTCGGCGATCTCGCCCAGAGAGGCGCGTACCTGCAGGGCGTAGAACCGGCCGTTCTCGCTCAGGCGCAGGCCGCGCCCCTCGCGGACGAACAGGGCCAGGCCGAGGAGGTTTTCCAGCAGCTTGATTTGCTGGCTGATCGCTGAGTGGGTGACGTGCAGCTCGCTGGCGGCCTGGCTGATGCTGCCGAGCCGGGCGACCGCTTCGAAGCTGCGCAGGGCGGTGAGGGGAGGGAGGTCGCTCATGTAAGTTTTTCTAAAGGATTCGCTGAATTTATCTCGATATTTTTCGCGTTGTGCAACGACTAGAGTGATTTTCCCAGGCGTCGCCCTCTTAGCGGCGCTTAATCATCGACAAAGGATGCCGCGATGCAACTGATCGGTATGCTGGATTCGCCTTTTGTGCGCCGGGTCGCCATCGCCCTGCGCCTGCTGGACCTGCCCTACGAGCACCGGCCGCTGTCGGTGTTCCGCAATTTCCAGGCGTTCAGCCTGTTCAACCCGATGGTCAAGGCGCCCACGCTGGTGCTGGACGATGGCACCGTGCTGATGGACTCCAGCCTGATCCTCGATTACCTGGAGTGCCTGGCCGGCCGCGAACGCAGTCTGCTGCCGCAACGGCCGCAGGCCCGTGCACGGGCGTTGAGTCTGATCGGCGCGGCGCTGGTGGCCTGCGAGAAATCCGTGCAGATCTACTACGAACTGAACCTGCGTCCCGAGGAACGCCGCCACGGCCCCTGGCTGGAGCGGGTGGAGGGGCAGTTGCTGGCGGCCTACGACTGGCTGGAGGCAGCGCTGCGCCAGGAGCCGCTGGCACGCGACGGTGGCATCGAGCTGGTCGGGGTGACCGTCGCGGTGGCCTGGCGCTTCAGCCAACTGGTGGTCGCGGAGCGGGTCGCCGCCAGCGAATACCCGGAACTGGCAAGCTATTCGGATTATGCGGAGGGGTTGCCGGTGTTCCTCGATACGCCGCCGGTCTGAGCCCGCGAGGCGCCAGGCTGGCGCCCCTCGAACGGCTCGATTCCGCCTGCGCCCGGCCTCGGTTCGCTGTAGGTCGCTGCCGTCGTCACGGCCCGGACCGGTTGTTGCGAACTGCTGTTCGGCGCCGGCCTGGAGGCGGCCCGGCCCTGGCTCAGCCTGGTCCTGAGCGCGGCCCTCGGCTTGCTCTTCGGCATGCTGCTGGGCGGGCTCTGGTTCGGCTACTGGATCCGCCAGGAGGGATTGCAACTGACCCACCTGCTGCTGGTGGTCTGGGTGCTGGCAAACTTCTTCGTGCTCAACGTCCGCTGGAACTGATGGGGACTGCCGGTACGAGGAGCAGGACGCGAGGACGGCGACAGTGGAGCGAGCCGGACGCCCGTCGATAGCGCGAAGTCGCATCTCGCTCCTGCCACCCGATCCCTCGGCTCCCCTCTGTTCGCACGCGCTGCATGGGCTGACGCAGTTGGAACTGCCCCCGGGCAGTGGCAGCCGGCTGCCTCGAGGGCAGGTGCTCCGGCTGGCTCGGCATGGTCACTGGAGTTCAGCCCCGGGTTCTTCGAGAAAAGCAGAACCTGCTGCATCGGCTCCTTTCGCCCGACTGGGCTCAGCGCAGCTCTTCGGCGGCGGCGACCAGTTGTTCGAGTTGATGGTGGATCTGGGCCCTGTCCAGCAACTGCAAGGGCTGGCGGTTCCAGAGCAGCCGTTCGCCGCTTTCGGGGTCGCGGCCCAGGATCGGCTTGCAAGGGTCCTGGCTGAACAGGTTCTGCTCGCTGGCCGTAGCGTCTCCTTGTCCTTCCAGGCGGGTGAACATCAACAGGTGATCGGTCGGATGTTCTGCCAGATGGCAGAGATGCGGGCCCACCTGCAGGCTGAGTACGCTCTCCTCGTCATTGGGCGTCGGGAGATCGAGAGCGAGAAAAAGCTGGTGGATGGCGGCGCGGTAGAGTGGATTCATGGCGTGTTCCGAGTCACTGGAGGCGGCTATTAGAGCAGTGCCAGCCCGGAGAGACTGTTAATCGTGGTTCTCTTTTTTTAGGTTTTGCCGCTGCCGATTCCAGTGAAAAAACGGCGGCCAATCCTGATAGGCGATGGGGTTTCCCGTTCCTAGACTGGCGGAGAAACATCAGGAGAAGGCAACCATCATGCATATTCAATCGCTTCAGCAGAGTCCGTCTTTCGCCGTCGAATTGCACCAGGCCGCCAGTGGGCGTTTGGGACAGATTGAGGCCCGCCAGGTCGCCACCCCCAGTGAAGCGCAGCAGTTGGCCCAGCGCCAGGACGCGCCGAAGGGTGAGGGGCTGCTCGCTCGCCTGGGCGCGGCGCTCGTGCGTCCCTTCGTGGCGATCATGGACTGGCTGGGCAAACTGTTGGGCTCCCACGCCCGCACCGGCCCGCAGCCCAGTCAGGACGCGCAGCCTGCGGTCATGTCCTCGGCCGTCGTGTTCAAGCAGATGGTGCTGCAGCAGGCATTGCCCATGACCTTGAAGGGACTCGACAAGGCGAGCGAGCTGGCGACCCTGACACCGGAAGGACTGGCCCGGGAGCACTCCCGCCTGGCCAGCGGAGATGGGGCGCTGCGTTCGCTGAGCACCGCCTTGGCCGGCATTCGTGCCGGCAGCCAGGTCGAGGAGTCCCGTATCCAGGCTGGCCGCCTGCTCGAACGGAGCATCGGCGGGATCGCGCTGCAGCAGTGGGGCACCACCGGCGGTGCCGCGAGTCAACTGGTGCTCGACGCAAGCCCGGAACTGCGGCGCGAAATCACCGACCAGTTGCATCAGGTAATGAGCGAGGTCGCACTGTTGCGCCAAGCGGTAGAGAGCGAGGTCAGCAGAGTATCGGCCGACAAGGCGCTGGCGGATGGCCTGGTGAAGCGGTTCGGGGCGGATGCGGAAAAGTACCTGGGCAGACAGCCTGGTGGCATCCACAGTGACGCCGAAGTGATGGCGCTTGGTCTCTACACCGGCATTCACTACGCGGACCTGAATCGCGCTCTGCGTCAGGGGCAGGAGCTGGATGCGGGACAAAAGCTGATCGACCAAGGTATGTCCGCGGCCTTCGAGAAGAGCGGACAGGCTGAACAGGTAGTGAAGACTTTCCGTGGCACCCGTGGCGGGGATGCCTTCAATGCGGTGGAAGAGGGCAAGGTTGGCCACGACGACGGCTATCTCTCCACCTCCCTGAACCCCGGTGTCGCGAGGAGCTTCGGGCAGGGCACGATATCCACCGTGTTCGGCAGGTCCGGAATCGATGTCAGCGGGATATCGAACTACAAGAATGAAAAAGAGATTCTCTATAACAAAGAGACCGACATGCGCGTGCTGCTGAGCGCCAGCGATGAGCAGGGAGTGACCCGCCGGGTCCTCGAAGAGGCGGCCCTGGGGGAGCAGAGTGGCCATAGCCAGGGACTGCTCGATGCTCTCGACCTGGCAAGCAAACCGGAACGTTCAGGCGAGGTCCAGGAACAGGATGTACGCCTGAGGATGCGTGGCCTTGATCTGGCCTGACCGGTCGTAAAAGAAAGACGTCACGAACGGACACCTTGGGGTGTCCGATTCTTGGCTCGGCAGCGGATCTGGGTGGAGAGGCGTGCTGGCTATTCGCCCAGTGGTTCCAGGAGGGCTGCTGTCCAACGCTCCTTGCGCCAGGCCCGGCGCTGCTTCTTGTCGAGGTAGGTCCAGGCGACGAAGCGGCTCTGCTTCTGTCCCTGGGCCATGTCCACCACGCGGATATCGCTGGCGCCCAACGTCTTCAGGCGCTCCTGGAGGTTCGGCAGGTTGCTCGCCTTGGATACCAGGGTGGTGAACCAGAACACCTGCGTGGCGAACGCCCGGCTTTCCTCGGCCATGCCGGCCAGGAAGGCCGCTTCGCCGCCCTCGCAGTACAGCTCGGCGCCCTGGCCGCCAAAGTTCAGTAGCGGCAGGGTACGGGTCGGGTCGAGCTTGCCGAGGTTCTTCCACTTGCGCCGGCTGCCGCGCGTGGCTTCGTCCAGCGAGGCGTGGAAGGGCGGGTTGCAGAGGGTCATGTCGAAGCGCTCATCGACGCCGATCAGGCCCTGGAATATCTGCCTGCGATCAGGCTGCCGGCGCAACTCGATGGCAGCGGCGAAGCGTGGGTTGGCGGCGAGGATCGCAGCGGCCGAGGCCAGCGATTGCGGGTCGATGTCGGCGCCGACGAAGCGCCAGCCGTATTCGTGGTGGCCGAGCAGCGGGTAGATGCAGTTGGCTCCGGTTCCGACGTCCAGCGCACGCAGGCCGGGACCGCGTGGAATCAGGCCATCGTGGCTGGCGCCGAGCAGGTCGGCCAGGTAGTGCAGGTAGTCGGCGCGACCGGGGATGGGCGGGCACAGGTAACCATCGGGTATATCCCACTCGCGTACGTCGTAGAACTGTTGCAGCAGCGCGCGGTTGAAGGCTTTCACCGCCGCCGGATCAGCGAAGTCGATGCTCTGCCTGCCGTACGGATTGAGGATGACGAAGCGCTCCAGTTCCGGGCTGCCGGCGATCAGGCGCGGAAAGTCGTAGCGTCCCAGGTGGCGATTGCGCGGGTGCAGCGGGCTGGCGCTCTTGCGCTCGGCGTCGGGATGCGGGCTGGTCGGGCGGGGCATGTTCTCGGTTTCCGTGACGGCGAGGCGGGCATTATTCACATCCGCCGGAGGCTGGCCAGTGTTTCTGCCGAGCGGCGCGCTCCTGGCCCGGTCACAATGGAAACAGCCACGGAATCACCAGCACGCAGACGAACATCACCAGCAGGGTAAATGGCACGCCGATCCGGACGAAGTCGCCGAAGCGGTATTGGCCAGGGCCCAGCACCAGGGTGTTCACCGGCGAGGAAATCGGCGTCATGAAGGCTGCCGAGGCCGCCACCGCCACCACCATGGCGAAGGGGTAGGGCGAGGCGCCGATCTGCTTGGCGGTGGCGATGGCGATCGGCGCCATCAGCACCGCGGTAGCGGTGTTGGAGATGAACAGGCCGATGGCCGCGGTGAGCAGGAACAGGCTGGCCAGCAGCACGCGCGGGCCGGCGTCGCCGAGGGCGTCGACCAGCAGCGAGACCACCAGGTCGATACCGCCGGTCTTCTGCAGGGCCAGGGCGAAGGGCAGCATGCCGACGATCAGGACCAGGCTTTGCCAATGGATGGCGCGGTAGGCGCCGTCCATGTCGATGCAACGGAACAGGCCCATCAACAGGCAGCCGACCAGTGCCGCGACCACGTTGGGCACCACCCCGCTGACCATCAGCGCCACCATCACGGCCAGGCTGAGCAGGGCGTGCGGCGCCTTGCTCAGGGCCGGCGCCACCTCGTCGATCTCCGCCGGCAGGCTGAGCACCAGGAAATCGCGGTTGCGTCCCTGCAACTGGCGGATCGCCTTCCAGGCGCCGATCACCAGCAGGGTATCGCCCAGGCGCAGCTTCTCTTCCAGCATGCCGTCGGTGAGCGCTTCGTGGTCGCGACGCAGGCCGACCACGTTGAGCCCGTACTGCGAACGGAAGCCCAGTTCCAGGACGCTCTTGCCGAGCAGGGTGGAGTCCGGCGGCAGAGTCACCTCGGCCATGCCGACCTCCCGCGACTGGTCGATGAAGTAGCTGGCGCGGAACGGCAGGCGCACCAGGTTCAGCTCGGCGCAGCGCCGGTCCATGTCCTCCGGAGGGGCGAAGACGTCCAGCAGCAACACGTCGCCCGCCTTCAGCTCGGTGCTGCCGCCGACCTTGACCACCTCGCTGTGGAACTTGCGTACCCGCTCCAGGCCGACCACGTTGGCGCCCAGGCGGGTGCGCAGTTGCAGTTCTTCCAGGGTGCTGCCGATCAACGGCGAGCCGAGCTGGACCTGCAGGCGCCGCTCGCGGCCGGCCAGGCGATAGTCGCGGATCAGGTCGCGCAGGGTCCGCCGTGCCTTCGGCGCGCCGACTTCCGCCGGGCTGGCGGCGTTCAGCCAGTTGCGCGTGAGCAGCATGTAGGCCACGCCGATGGCGAGCACCATCAGGCCTATCGGGGTGAAGGCGAAGAAGCCGAAGCCGGCATGACCCTCGCGCGCCAGCTCGCTGTTGACCACCATGTTCGGTGGCGTGGCGACCAGGGTCATCATGCCGCTGATCAGTCCGGCGAAGGCCAGCGGCATCATCAGCCGGCCCGGAGGGATCTTCAGCTTGGCGGCGATGCTCAGGACCACCGGGATGAAGATCGCCACCACCCCGGTGGAACTCATCACCGAGCCCAGCCCGGCCACCGCCAGCATCAGCAGTACCAGCAGGCGCGCTTCGCTGCTGCCGGCGCGGGCGATCAGCCAGTCGCCGACCTGGTAGGCCACCCCGGTACGCACCAGGCCTTCGCCGATCACGAACAGCGCGGCGATCAGTATCACGCTGGGATCGCTGAAGCCGGCCAGGGCTTCGTTGAGGGTAAGGGTTCCGCTGACGCTGAAGGCCATGATCACCAGCAGGGCGATCACGTCCAGGCGCAGGCGGTTGTGGATGAAGAGGACGACGGTGGTGGCGAGCAGGCCGACCACCCAGAGCAGTTCGAGGTTCATGCGGGCATCTGAGCGGGAGGATGCCTGCGAGTGTGGCAGACGGACGCGGATCGCGCCTTGATCTGCTGCAGGTCGACGGCGCCTCCCCGCTTCGCAGCGGAGAGGCGCCGTGGCTCTGTCAGCCGAGGAGGAGGGCGTCGTCGGCGAGCTTCTCGCCGCGCACCTTCTCGAACATTGCCAGCAGGTCCGGTACGTCGAGGCCCTTGCGTTGCTCGCCGGAGACGTCCAGCACCACCTGGCCCTGGTGCAGCATCACCGTGCGCTCGCCCACGTCCAGCGCCTGGCGCATGCTGTGGGTGACCATCATGGTGGTGAGTTTCTTCTCGGCGACGATCCGTGCGGTGAGATGCAGGACGAAGTCGGCGGTGCGCGGGTCGAGCGCCGCGGTGTGTTCGTCGAGCAACAGGATGCGCGACGGCTGCAGCGCCGCCATCAGCAGGCTGACGGCCTGGCGCTGGCCGCCGGAGAGCAGGCCGATGCGGTCGCCGAGGCGGTTCTCCAGGCCGAGGCCGAGGGTCGCCAGGCTTTCCCGGAAACCGTCGCGCATCGATGCCTGCACCGCCCTGCCGAGACCGCGACCGGCACCGCGACGCTGCGCCAGGGCCATGTTCTCCTCGATGGTGAGGTCCTCGCAGGTACCCGCCATGGGGTCCTGGAACACTCGCGCGACGCGGTTGGCGCGGGCCCAGACCGGCTTGCGGGTGACGTCTTCGTCGTCGATCAGGATCTGCCCGCTGTCGATCGGCAGGTCGCCGGATACCGCGTTGAGGAAGGTCGACTTGCCGGCGCCGTTGGAGCCGATCACGGTGACGAACTGGCCGGCCGGGATGTCCAGCGACAGGCCGCGCAGGGCGCGGGTCTCGATGGGGGTGCCGGGGTTGAAGGTGATCTTCAGGTTCTTCGCGCTGAGCATGGTCAGGCTCCCTTCTTGCCGAGCAGGCGTTTCTTCATCATCGGAATCACCAGGGCGACGGTGACCAGCACCGCGGTGACCAGGTTCAGGTCCTGGGCCTGCAAGCCGATGAAATCGCTGTTCAGCGCCAGGGCGATGAAGAAGCGGTAGACGATGGCGCCGAGGATCACCGCGAGGGTCGCCAGGATCAGCCGGCGCGAGGGCAGGATGCTCTCGCCGACGATCACCGCGGCCAGGCCGATGACGATGGTGCCGATACCCATGGAGATATCGGCGCCGCCCTGGGTCTGCGCGAACAGCGCGCCGGCCAACGCCACCAGCGCGTTGGAGATGGCCATGCCGAGCAGGATCATGCCGCCGGTGTTGACCCCCTGGGCACGGGCCATCCGCGGGTTGGAGCCGGTGGCGCGGATCGCCAGGCCTTTCTGGGTGGTGAAGAACCAGTCCAGCAGCAGCTTCGCGGCGATCACGATGAACACCAGCAGCAGCGGGCGGAACACGTAGTCGCTGAGCCATTCCGGCTGCAGCAGGGTGAACAATGTCGGCTCGGCGATCAGCGGTACGTTGGGCTTGCCCATGATGCGCAGGTTGATCGAGTAGAGCGCGATCATCATCAGGATGCTGGCGAGCAGGTCCATGATCTTCAGCTTGACGTTGAGCAGGCCGGTGGCCAGCCCGGCCAGTGCACCGGCGGCGGTGGCCGCCAGGGTCGCGCTGTACGGGTCCCAGCCAAGGGCGATGAGGGTCGCGCAGACCGCGCCGCCGAGCGGGAAGCTGCCGTCCACCGTGAGGTCGGGGAAGCGCAGCAGGCGGAAGGAGATGAACACGCCGAGTGCCACGAGGCTGAAGATCAGGCCGATCTCCAGGGCACCGAACAGGGAAAACAGAGACATGACTTCGTAACCGAGTGCGTGAAGGCAGGATTATCGTGCCGTCCGGCCACGGGCGGAACGCCCGCGGCCGGCGGCCGCTTTTTTTACTTGATGACTTCCGCGGCTGACTTGAGCAGTTCGTCGGACAGGGTCACGCCTTGCTTCTGCGCGGCCCCGGGATTGACGAACAGCTGCAGGTTGTCGCTGGTCTCCGGCTTGATCTCGCCCGGCTTCTCGCCCTTGAGGATGCGCACCACCATGCGGCCGGTCTGCTTGCCCATCTCCTTGTAGTTAATGCCGAGGGCGGCGATGGCGCCGCGCTTGACGCTGTCGGTGTCGGAGGCGATCAGCGGGATCTTCGCGTCGTTGCCGACCTTGACCAGCGCCTCGTAGGCGGACACCACGTTGTTGTCGGTGTTGGTGTAGATCGCGTCGACCTTGCCGACCAGGCTGCGCGCCGCCGAGCTGACGTCCACCGAACGCGGTGCCGAGGCTTCGACCAGGCTCAGGCCCATCTTCGGCAGCAGTTCCTTCAGCTCCTTGACCACCACCACGGAGTTGGCTTCGCCCGGGTTGTAGACCATGCCGATGCGCTTGGCGCCCGGCACCACTTTCTTGATCAGCTCGATCTGCTTGTCCAGCGCGAGCATGTCGGAAACCCCGGTGACGTTGGTGCCGGAGGCTTCCCAGCTCGGCGTCAGGTGCGCGCCGACCGGGTCGGTGACGGTGCTGAAGACGATCGGGATGCTCTTGGTCGCGGCCACCAGCGCCTGGGCCGATGGAGTGGCGATGCCGACGATCACGTCGGGCTTGTCGCCGATGAACTTGCGGGCGATCTGCGCGGCGGTGCCGGTGTTGCCCTGGGCGCTCTGGTACTGCCACTTGAGGTTCTTGCCGTCTTCGTAGCCGGCCTCCTGGAGGGCCTCCTTGACCCCGTCGCGAGCGGCGTCCAGCGCCGGGTGCTCGACGATGGCGGTCACGGCCACCGACTTCTGCTCTTCGGCGTTGGCGCCGAAGGACAGGGCCATGCCAAGGGCCAGGGCACTGAGGGGCAACCATTTATTCTTATAGGCCTGCATCATGCGGCGATCTCCTGATTGTATTGGCGCGCTGTAGCGAATTGTTCTGATTGGGCGGTGCGGGTACAGCGTGGCCGAAACATCGCATTTTTCGCGCAAGTCGTCAGCAGGTTTGATGTTTTTTCTTGCGGTGGGATTACCGCTGGGGGTGATCCGGGTAAGGTGTCGGCGTCGGACCGTGACCGAAAGGAGGCGACATGCTCACGACCATCGGCCGTTTTTCCCATCCCCTGGAGGCGCAGATCGCTCGCGCCCGCCTGGAGGCCGCTGGAATTCCGGCGTTCGTCGCCGACGAGCACACCATCAACATGCAGTGGCTGTACTCCAACGCACTGGGCGGCGTGCGCCTGCAAGTGCCCATGGTCTGTCGCGAAGACGCGGTGGCGCTGCTGGCCACCGATGAAAGCGAGGCGCTGCGGGCCGAGCAGGGCAGCAGCGAGTTCCAGTGCTTGCGTTGTGGCGGCGACCAGGTGGCCTGGAAGGTGGACGGCCGCCGCCTGGCCTTCCTTGGGATCCTGCTGCTCAACGTACCGCTGTGGCCGATCCGGCGTCGGTTGGTGTGCGAGGTCTGCGGTTTCCGCAGCGAAGTACCGATGCCTCTAAGCGAGTGAAAGCAAAACGCCCGCCTCTGGGAGGCGGGCGCTGGAGTTAGAGCGCGGCGATCTTCTGCCGTTGCTCGGCCAGCTTGGCCAGGGCCTGTTCGGCCTCGGCGAGCTTGGCGCGTTCCTTCTCGATCACGTCGGCCGGGGCCTTGGCGACGAAGCCTTCGTTGGACAGCTTGCCGCCGACGCGCTTGACCTCGCCTTCCAGGCGCTGGATCTCCTTGTCCAGGCGCCCCAGTTCGGCGCTCTTGTCGATCAGGCCGGCCATCGGCACCAATACTTCCATGTCGCCGACCAGGGCGGTGGCGGACATCGGCGCTTCCTCGCCGGCTTCCAGCACGCGGATGCTTTCCAGCTTGGCCAGTTTCATCAGCAGCGGCTCGTTGTCGGCCAGGCGGCGGTGGTCGCTGGGCGAGGCGTTCCTGAGGATGATGTCGATGCGCTTGGCCATGGAGATGTTCATCTCGCCGCGGATCTGCCGCACGCCGAGCATCAGCGCCTTGACCCACTCGATGTCGCCTTCGGCGGCGGCGTCGATCCTGCCTTCGTCGGCCACCGGCCAGGGTTGCAGCATCAGGGTCGGACCTTCCTTGCCGGCCTGGCCCTTGATGCGCTGCCAGATTTCCTCGGTGATGAACGGCATGAACGGGTGCGCCAGGCGCAGGGCCGTCTCCAGCACGCGGATCAGGGTGCGACGAGTGCCGCGCTGGCGCTCGATGGGGGCGTTCTCGTCCCACAGCACCGGCTTGACCAGCTCCAGGTACCAGGCGCAGTACTCGTCCCAGATGAACTCATAGAGGGCCTGGGCGGCCAGGTCGAAGCGGAAGGCGTCGAGCTGGCGGGTGACTTCCTGCTCGGTGCGCTGCAACTGGGAGATGATCCAGCGGTCGACCGAGGACAGCTCGACCGGCTCGCCGTTGACCCCGGTGTCCTGGCCATCGGTGTTCTCGATGACGAAGTTGGCGGCGTTCCAGATCTTGTTGCAGAAGTTGCGGAAGCCTTCGACGCGGCCCATGTCGAACTTGATGTCGCGGCCGGTGGAGGCCAGCGAGCAGAAGGTGAAGCGCAGGGCGTCGGTGCCGTAGCTGGCGATGCCTTCGGGGAATTCGGCGCGGGTCTGCTTGGCGATCTTCTCCGCCAGCTTCGGCTGCATCATGCCGCTGGTGCGCTTTTGCAGCAGGGTATCGAGGTCGATGCCGTCGACGATGTCCAGCGGGTCGAGCACGTTGCCCTTGGACTTGGACATCTTCTGGCCCTGGCCGTCGCGCACCAGGCCGTGGACATAGACGGTCTTGAACGGGATCTGCGGGGTGCCGTCGGGGTTCTTCACCAGGTGCATGGTGAGCATGATCATCCGCGCGACCCAGAAGAAGATGATGTCGAAGCCGGTGACCAGTACGTCGGTGGGGTGGAAGGTCTTGAGGAACTCGGTCTGCTGCGGCCAGCCGAGGGTGGAGAAGGTCCACAGGCCGGAGCTGAACCAGGTGTCGAGAACGTCTTCGTCCTGGCGCAACTCGACCTCGTTGCCGAGCTTGTGCTTGGTGCGCACCTCGACCTCGTCGCGGCCGACGTAGACGTTGCCGGCCTCGTCGTACCAGGCCGGGATGCGGTGGCCCCACCAGAGCTGGCGGCTGATGCACCAGTCCTGGATGTCGCGCATCCAGGAGAAGTACATGTTCTCGTACTGCTTGGGCACGAACTGGATACGGCCGTCTTCCACGGCGGCGATGGCGTCTTCGGCCAGCGGCTTGGTGCTGACGTACCACTGGTCGGTCAGCCAGGGCTCGATGACGGTGCCGGAGCGGTCGCCCTTCGGTACTTTCAGCGCGTGGTCGTCGACCTTCTCGAGCAAGCCCATGGCCTCGAACTCGGCGACGATGGCCTTGCGCGCGGCGAAGCGGTCCATGCCGGCGTAGCTCTGCGGCAGGCTGGGGTCGAGGTTCGGGTTGACGCTGCCGTCGAGGTGGAACACCTGGGCCTGGGCCAGCACCGCGGCGTTCTTGTCGAAGATGTTGATCAGCGGCAGGTCGTGGCGCTTGCCCACTTCGTAGTCGTTGAAGTCGTGGGCCGGGGTGATCTTCACGCAGCCGGTGCCGAATTCGCGGTCGACGTACTCGTCGGCGATGATCGGGATGTGCCGGCCGACGATCGGCAGTTCGGCGAACTGGCCGATCAGCTTGGCGTAGCGCTCGTCTTCCGGGTGCACCGCGACCGCGGCGTCGCCCAGCAGGGTTTCCGGACGGGTGGTGGCGACCACCAGGTAATCCAGGCCTTCGCTGGTCTTCGCGCCGTTCACCAGCGGGTAGCGCAGGTGCCAGAGGTGGCCCTTCTCGTCGTGGTTTTCCACTTCCAGGTCGGAAATCGCGGTGTGCAGCTTGGTGTCCCAGTTCACCAGGCGTTTGCCGCGGTAGATCAGGCCGTCTTCATGCAGGCGCACGAAGGCTTCCTTGACCGCTTCGGAGAGGCCGTCGTCCATGGTGAAGCGCTCGCGCGACCAGTCCACCGAGGAGCCCAGGCGACGAATCTGCCGGGTGATGTTGCCGCCGGACTGTTCCTTCCATTCCCAGACTTTCTCCAGGAACTTCTCCCGGCCGAGGTCGTGGCGGCTCACGCCCTGGGCGCCGAGCTGGCGCTCGACCACCATCTGGGTGGCGATGCCGGCGTGATCGGTGCCCGGCTGCCACAGGGTGTTGCGGCCCTGCATGCGGCGGTAGCGGATCAGCGCGTCCATGATCGCGTTGTTGAAGCCATGGCCCATGTGCAGGCTGCCGGTCACGTTCGGCGGCGGGATCATGATGGTGTAGGGCTGGCCTTCGCCGCTCGGAGCGAAGTAGTCGTTGGACTCCCAGGTCTCGTACCAGGAAGTCTCGATGGCGTGCGGCTGGTAAGTCTTGTCCATGCGAAAGGGGACCAAAGCTGAATATGGCTGGGGAAAATGCGAAGAAAGTCCGGGAGTATAGCGGGGATGGCAGCCCGGGGGTAAGGCCGCGGGCCGCGGCGGGCGCCCGCCGCGTCCGGATCAGCCGTTGCGTTGGCCGAGCAGGCGACCCAGGCGGGCTTGCAGGCGGCGGCGCAGTTCGGCTTCGATCTGCGGGGCGAAGTCGTCGATGACTTCCTGCAGGATCAGTTCGGCGGACGCTCGCAACTCGTCGTCCAGGCGCTCCTGTTCGGCGGGCGCCAGCCCTGCCGTGGTGGCTGCCGCGGCCTGCGGCTCTGGCGCGCGCGGGGCGGTACCGGGGGAGACGACGTCGGAGAGCAGGGGAATGTTGTCCGGCTCGAAGGATTCGGTCAGCAAGGGCGGCTCGTTCCGTTCGTAGAGCAGGTCGTGGATCGACTCCAGGTCATCGAGCAACTGCTCCGGGGGTTGTGTCGGTTTGTGGCTGTCCATGGTCGTGCACTTCAGATACGCGGCAGGCGATGGTCCTGTAGAGGATAGCCCTGCTCCCGGTAGAAGCGGAATTTATCCCGTGCCGCCTGGCGGATCGCCGGCTCCTCGACCACCAGTTCGGCCACCCGCGAAAAGTTCGGGACGAAGCCGGGGGCCTCGAGGGTCAGGTTGATCAGCAGGTCGCGATGGTTCCCTGGGGGCTCGCCCAGGCCCAGGGCGACGGGCGCCTCGGCGTCTTCCTCGGCCAGGCTGTGAGGAATGAAGGCCTCGCCGCGGAAGCTCCACAGGCGGCCGTCCAACTCGCTGCGCTGTGCCTCGTCGGCGCAATGCAGGTAGACCTGCATGCCCTGCCGCCAGGCCTTCTCGGCCAGGCGGCAGGCGACCTGCAGGCGCGCCGACGGATCGGCGCTGGGGATCACGTAGAAATCGACCCGGGTCACTTGGCCCGTTCCAGCAGGTACTGGGTCAACAACGGAACCGGGCGGCCGGTGGCGCCTTTGTCCTTGCCGCCGCTGATCCAGGCGGTGCCGGCGATGTCCAGGTGCGCCCAGTGGTATTTCTTGGCGAAGCGCGAGAGGAAGCAGCCGGCGGTGATGGTGCCGGCCTTCGGCCCCCCGATGTTGGCGATGTCGGCGAACGGGCTGTCCAGCTGTTCCTGGTATTCGTCGAACAGCGGCAATTGCCAGGCGCGGTCGTCGGCGAACTCGCCGGCCTTGAGCAGTTGCCTGACCAGCGCTTCGTTGTTGCCCATAAGGCCCGAGGTGTTGCTGCCCAGGGCGACGATGCAGGCGCCGGTGAGGGTGGCGATGTCGATCACCGACTGAGGCTTGAAGCGCTCGGCGTAGGTCAGTGCGTCGCACAGCACCAGGCGCCCTTCGGCGTCGGTGTTGAGGATCTCGACGGTCTGCCCGCTCATGGTGGTGACGATGTCGCCCGGACGGGTGGCTCCGCCGCTGGGCATGTTCTCGGCGCAGGCGAGCAGGCCGACCAGGTTGATCGGCAACTGCAGTTCGAGCACCGCGCGGAAGGTGCCGAAGACGCTGGCGGCGCCGCACATGTCGAACTTCATCTCGTCCATGCCCTGGCCCGGCTTGAGGCTGATGCCGCCGGTGTCGAAGGTGATGCCCTTGCCGACCAGCACGTGCGGGGCCTGGTCTTTCTTCGCGCCGTTGTATTGCAGGACGATCAGCCGCGGCGGCTGGTCGCTGCCCTGGGCGACGGCGAGGAACGAGCCCATGCCCAGCTCGCGCAGTTTCTTCTCGTCGAGGACCTCGACCTTCAGGCCCTTGAACTCCTTGGCCAGGCCCTTGGCCTGCTCGCCGAGGAACGTCGGATGGCAGACGTTCGGCGGCAGGTTGCCGAGATCGCGGGTCAGGGCCATGCCATTGGCGATGGCCTGAGCTTCCTTGCTGCCTTGCTCGACGGCGGCGCTGTCGGCCTTGTCGGCGAGCAGGGTCAGCTTCTTCAGTTTCAGCGGCTCGGCTTTCTGGCTCTTGTAGCGATCGAACACGTACAGGCCATCGGCCAGGGTTTCCACCAGCAGACGCGCCTTCGCGTGGGCATCGCGGCCTTTCACCGCGAGATCGCCGAGGGCCAGCGCGGCATCGGCGCCGGCCAGGCCCTTGAGGGTCGACAGCACGGCGGAGGCCAGCTTGCGGTACTGGCGGTCGCCCAGTTCGCGCTCCTTGCCGGCGCCGACCAGCAGCACGCGCTCGGCCTTGAGATTGGGCAGGCTCTGCAGGAGCAGGGTCTGGCCGACCTTGCCGGCCAGGTCGCCACGCTTGAGCACTGCGCTGATGGCGCCGCCGGTGGCGTCGTCGACCGCCTTGGCGCTGGCGCCGAGCTTGCGGCCTTCGCCTACGGCGAGCACCAGGGTGGCGGTTTTCAGGGTTTCCGGGCGTACGCTTTTAACAAGGAATTCCATGGAAGAGGTCCCCAATACAGACAGTCGGGATGGCGCAAGGGGCGGCATCCGTTAGCGGTAAGCGATTGTTCCAAGCACGATTCGTCCCGAGGACTGACGGTCGCCGCCGGGGCGGTGACGCAGGCAGCGACAGCTTAGTCGTTGCGGCGGGGGTCGTTCCATGCCGAGGATGGCAACCGAGGTTCTACAGCGCCGGAGCCGGGTTGGCGGTGCCTCCCGGCCGTTGCCGCACATGGTCGCACAACTGCGGCGTGTCTGGCACGACTGTGTACGCATGGGAACCCGCGGCCATGCCGCGTCCCTATAATGAACGTTTCGTTCCGCAGGAGTCGCACCGTGCCCGCCAGCAAACCAGTCGCGGATCCCGCCCGGAGTACCGATCCGCGCGATTACCAGCGAGTCGGCCGGCCGCTCGGGGTCATGGCCAAGACCTTCCCGGCGGGTTTCGTGGTCGCCGAGCACCGGCACGAGCGGGCGCAGTTGATCCATGCCCTGTCGGGCGTGATCGAACTGCATGTCGGTCGCACGCTATGGCTGGTCCCGCCGCAGCGCGCGGTATGGATGCCGGCGGGGATGGCGCACGCGATGCTGGCGCGCGGCGAGGTCCGCTTGCACACTGTCTATGTCCGGCCGCAGTCCTGCCCGCCGGAATTCCCCCGGGTGCCGCGCGGAGTGATGGTCAGCCCATTGTTGCGCGAGTTGATCGTGCGCGCCGCCGGCCTGCCGTTGTTGTACGACGAGCGCGGCCGGGAGGGGCGGTTGATGGCGGTGCTGCTGGACGAACTGGAGTGGTCGCGGGAACAGCCCCTGGCCTTGCCCGACCCCGCGGACCGACGCCTGGGAAGAGTCTGCCAGGCGCTGCTGGAGAACCCGGCCGACCCTCGCGGGCTGGAGGAGTGGGCGCGCTACGTGGGGGCGTCCTCGCGGACCCTGGCACGGCTGTTTCTCTCCGAACTGGGAGTGACCTTCGTCCATTGGCGCCACCAGGTGCGCCTGGCCGCCGCCCTGCCACGCCTGGCGGCTGGCGAAGCGGTGGCGCGGATCGCCGTGGATCTCGGCTACCAGACGCCCAGCGCATTCAGTGCCATGTTCCGACGCCTGACCGGGAGCACGCCGAGCCGCTACTTCGCCTTGTCCGATTCGGCGTAGCCTTCGTCCGTTGGCGGGCGGCGCCGACGCGGCAGGATTCCTATGCTGGGCCCGTTTCCAGACGACTGCCCCGGGAGGCAAGCATGCAACGACTGAACGTGGAATTCTGCTCCGAGGGTGTCGCCCTGCGCGGCTGGCTGTATTTGCCGGAAGCGCGTGCCGAGCGGCCGGCGATCGTCATGACGCACGGTTTTTCCGGGGTGAAGGAGCAGTACCTGGACCGTTACGCCGAGGTATTCGCCGCCGCCGGCTTCGTCGTGCTCCTCTACGATCATCCGAACTTCGGCGACAGCGACGGCGAGCCGCGCCAGGAAATCGATCCGGTGATCCAGCGTCGCGGCTATCGCGACGCGATCACCTGGTTGGGCGCCCAGGCACGGGTCGACGCGAGGCGCATCGGCATCTGGGGAACCAGCTACAGCGGCGGACATGTGCTGGAAGTGGCCGCACTGGATCGGCGGGTGAAATGCGTGGTGGCGCAGGTGCCGACCGTCAGCGGCCATGCCTCGGCGTTGCGCCGGACCCGCGCCGAGCAGTTGCCGGCATTGCTGGCAAGCTTCGACGCGGACCGCCAGCGGCGCTTCGAGGGCTTGCCGCCGGCGCTGTTGCCGGCGGTCGCCGCGAGCCCCGACGAGCCTTGCGCGATGGCCGGCGCGGACGCCCACCGGTTCTTCACCGACAGCGCGGCGCTGGCACCGAACTGGTGCAACCGGGTGACCCTGCGTAGCGCCGAGCTGGCGCGAGAGAACGAGCCGGGCATTCACATTGGGCGGATCAGCCCCACGCCGCTGCTGATGATCGTTGCCGACCGGGACCTGCTTACGCCCACGGACCTTTGCCTGGAGGCCTACCAGCGGGCGTTGCCGCCCAAGCGGCTGCTGATGCTCGCCGGCGGCCATTTCACGCCGTACATCGAGCATTTCGACGCCACCAGCCAGGCTGCGGCAGACTGGTTCGTCCGTCATCTCGGAGAGGGCGGCGAGCAGCCAGCGACAGTCGTCGAATAAATCGGCAAGCGCTGAACGAGCGTTCGCCTCGACGGTCTATCGGGCTCTTGGTTCGGCCTGCGCAGTGACAGGCCCGCCGAATCGCAGGATAATGCCGGCTATTTTCTCCGCGCCATGCCGCCATGGCCGGAAACGCGTGATGACGGGGCCGACGGGCCCCGTCAGAGCCTGGCAACCCAGGAGTGTCCGGATTGATCGTTTTCCGTTATTTGTCCCGTGAAGTGCTGGTCACCATGAGCGCCGTCAGCGCCGTGCTGCTGGTGATCATCATGAGTGGCCGTTTCATCAAGTACCTGGCGCAAGCGGCGCAGGGGTTGCTCGACCCCGGTTCGCTGTTCCTGATCATGGCGTTCCGGATTCCCGGCTTCCTGCAGCTGATCCTGCCGCTTGGCCTGTTCCTCGGCATCCTGCTGGCCTACGGGCGACTCTATCTGGAAAGCGAGATGACCGTGCTCTCGGCGACCGGCATGAGCCAGAAGCGCCTGCTCGGCTATACCATGGCGCCGGCGCTGCTGGTGGCGATCCTGGTGGCCTGGCTGAGCCTGTTCCTGGCGCCCCAGGGCATCAACCAGTTCGCCCTGCTGTTGAACAAGCAGGATACCCTGACCGAGTTCGACACCCTGGTCCCGGGCCGTTTCCAGGCAATGCGCGACGGTACCCGGGTGACCTATACCGAGGAACTGTCGAAGGATCGCGGCGAACTGGCCGGCATCTTCATTTCGCAGAAGGACCTCAACAGTAGCAACCAGGAACGCGGCATCTCCATCCTGGTGGCGGAGAAGGGCACCCAGAACATCCAGGCGGATGGCAGCCGTTACCTGATCCTGCACAACGGCTACCGCTACGACGGCAATCCCGGGCAGGCCAACTACCGGGCGATCCAGTACGACACCTATGGCGTGATGCTGCCCAAGCCCGAGGCCAGCAGCGAGGTGAGCGAGCGTGACGCGGTGCCCACCGCCGACCTGTTCGGCAGCGACAACCCACGCTACCAGGCCGAATTGCAGTGGCGCCTGTCGACCCCGCTGCTGGTGTTCGTGGTGACCCTGTTGGCGGTGCCGCTGTCGCGGGTCAACCCACGCCAGGGGCGCTTCCTCAAGCTGCTGCCGGCGATCCTCCTTTATATGGGCTACCTGGCCCTGCTGATCGCTGTCCGTGGCCAGTTGGACAAAGGCAAGATCCCCATGGCCATCGGCCTGTGGTGGGTCCACGGACTATTCCTGGCGATCGGTCTTCTTCTGTTCTATTGGGAACCCTTGCGCCTGAAGCTGGCGTCCTCCCGTGCCGGTCGCGAGGTGGCGCATGGTTAAGCTCGATCGTTACATCGGTGTCACCGTCTTCGTCGCGATCCTCGCGGTGCTCGGGGTGATCCTCGGCCTGGCGCTGCTGTTCGCCTTCATCGACGAACTCAACGACATCAGCGCCAGCTACGGCATTGGCGATGCCCTGCGCTTCATCTTCCTCACCGCGCCACGGCGCGCCTACGACATGCTGCCGATGGCGGCGCTGATCGGCTGCCTGGTCGGCCTCGGCACCCTGGCCAGCAACAGCGAACTGACCATCATGCGCGCGGCCGGGGTATCCCTGTCGCGGATCGTCTGGGCGGTGATGAAACCGATGCTGGTGCTGATGCTGGCCGGCATCCTGGTTGGCGAGTACGTCGCGCCCTGGACCGAGAACATCGCCCAGAGCGGCCGCGCCCTGGCCCAGGGCGGCGGCGATTCGCAAAGCTCCAAGCGCGGTCTGTGGCATCGCCAGGGGCGCGAGTACATCCACATCAACGCGGTGCAGCCCAATGGCGTGCTGTACGGCGTGACCCGCTACCACTTCGACGAGCAGCGTGGCCTGGAATCGGCCAGTTTCGCCAAGCGCGCGCGCTTCGAGAACGGCCAGTGGCAACTGGAAGAAGTGACCACCACGTTTCTTTACATGAAGGAAGTCAAGCATACGGTGGTCATGAATTCGCTGACCGAGCCCTGGGACGTGCAGCTCAGCCCGCAACTGCTGAACACTGTGGTGATGGAGCCCGAGGCGCTGTCTATCAGCGGTCTCTGGCAGTACATCCACTATCTCGCCGGCCAGGGCCTGAACAATAACCGCTACTGGCTGGCGTTCTGGACCAAGGTCCTGCAACCGCTGGTGACCGCCGCGCTGGTGCTGATGGCGATTTCCTTCATCTTCGGTCCGTTGCGCTCGGTGACCCTGGGCCAGCGGATCTTCACCGGCGTGCTGGTGGGCTTCGTCTTCCGCATCGCCCAGGACCTGCTCGGACCCTCCAGCCTGGTGTTCGACTTCCCCCCGCTGCTGGCGGTGGTGATCCCCGCCTCGATCTGCGCACTGGCGGGTGTCTGGCTGCTACGCCGGGCGGGCTGACAGGCCCGGCAGGCCGGGTATGAAAAAAGGCCACCTTCGGGTGGCCTTTGTATTTCCTTTTCGCGTCGGGCGGGGATCCAGCGGCCTGGCCGCCGGCGCGACGAAGGCGAAAACAGCGCGTTCTGCGGACCTGTTTCGCTCACTTCTTGTGAGTGTTCTTCGGCAGCCTGACCACCTGGCTCTCCGAATAGCGGTCGTGCCAGGTACGCTTGTCCTTGTCCCAGAGCATCCAGAGGAAGCCGAGGCCGAGGCACAGCCAGGAGGCGATGGCGATCATGAAGCGCAGCAGCGCCTGGAGCAGGCTGATGGCGCTGCCGTCGCGGTTCTGCACGCGCAGTCCCCAGACCTGCATGCCCAGGGTCTGGCCGTTGTGGGTCCAGAATTTGGCGAAGAAGCCGAACAGGGCGAACACCAGCAGGGTCGAGAGCAGCGGGTCGCCGATCAGCGCGCCGCGGTCGGCCAGTTCGCGCAGATGGTCGCTGCCGTAGATCAGTCGAAGGATGCCTTGCTGGTAGACCAGGGTGACCACCATCATCAGCGCCACGCAGAGCAGGAAGTCATAGAACATCGCCGCCAGGCGGCGGACCAGACCGGCAGGGGCATAGTCGCCCTGGGGAGAAAGCATGTGTTTCGGCATCGGCGTGTTCCGTGCGGGGCAAAACCGGGGATTATACGTCCATCCGCAGCTTGCGCCGCCCACCCGGGCAACGCTTTTCCCCGGCTGTTCTAGTCTTTGCGCAGACCCCAATCATTACGAGTCTTTTCTATGCCGATTCCGGTGAAGCGAGCCAGGAGAAAGGCGCTCCGGCTGTCGTTGTCCGTGCTGGTCGGGGTGATGCCCATTCTCCTGGGTCTGCTCATCCTCTACTGGCAGGCCGAGCGAAGCCTCCAGGAAACGTCCGAGCAGGCAGCCGGGAATGCGGTGCGGCAGTTCGAACGGATGCTCGACAACGCCGCGCTGGCTGCGCGCAAGGTCATGCCGGTGGCGGGGCGCTCCTGTCCCGAGGCCGAACTGGCGCTGCGCGAGCAAGTGGCGACCATGCCGTTCGTGCGCTCGGTCAATTTGACGCGCGACAATACGATCTATTGCACGTCGTTGTTCGGCGGCTTCGACGAGCCGGTGCGGATCGAGAACTATGTCGACGGGCGCCTCTGGCTTATGCCCGGCAACCAGGTCACGCCGGACGCCGCGCTGCTGGTCCTGCGGGACTCCGACGGCAAGCGCGGGGTATTGGCGGCGATCGACGGGCGCTATTTGAGCTACGTGCTGGACCTCGTCGACCGACGCAGCCGCCAGGTGCTGGTGGTCGGTCCCAATTGGCTGGATGCCGAGGGCCGCACCCACCGCGACGCGCCGCCCACCTATGAGGTCGCCGCCGTATCGCTCGCTTCGCAGCGTTATCCGTTGCGGGTGCTGTCGGGCTTCCCCGAGGGTGAGGAGTGGCGATCGATCCGCTCGCAGAACCCGGCGATGTTCGGCCTGCTACTGTTCTTCGGACTGCTGGCCGGCACTCTGTGCTACTGGCTATCCAGGCGGGTCGCCTCGCCCAGCAGCGAACTGCGCCGGGCCCTGGAGGCCAACGAGTTCATTCCCTACTACCAGCCGCTGAGTCCCGGCCAGGGCGGACGCTGGATAGGCGTCGAGGTGCTCATGCGCTGGCGTCATCCGCGTGAGGGACTGATCCGGCCCGACCTGTTCATACCTTTCGCCGAGCGCTCGGGACTGATCGTACCGATGACGCGCGCGCTGATGCGCCAGGTCGCGGAAGACCTGGGCGGGCATGCCGGGAAGCTGGAGCCAGGCTTCCACATCGGTTTCAACATCAGTGCCACCCATTGCCACGAACTGGCCTTGGTGGACGACTGTCGCGAGCTGTTGGCGGCGTTTCCGCCCGGGCACATCACCCTGGTCCTGGAACTGACCGAGCGCGAGCTGATCGAGTCGAGCGAAGTCACCGACCGCCTGTTCGACGAATTGCATGCCCTGGGAGTGAAGATCGCCATCGACGATTTCGGCACTGGACATTCCAGCCTGGCCTACCTGCGCAAGTTCCAGGTGGACTGCCTGAAGATCGACCAGAGCTTCGTCGCCCGCATCGGCATCGATACTCTTTCCGGGCATATTCTCGACAGCATCGTCGAGCTGTCCGCCAAGCTCGACCTGGATATCGTCGCCGAAGGCGTGGAGACCCCCGAGCAGCGTGACTACCTAGCCGCCCGCGGGGTGGATTACCTGCAGGGCTACCTGATCGGCCGGCCGATGCCGCTGGAGAGTCTGCTTTCCAGCCTGACTGTGCAGGAAGGGCAGGGGGCTTCCGTCGTCGCACTGCCGGCGGACGGAGGCTAGCGGCTGAAAGTCCCGCGCCAGGGGCGAGCTGCCAGCTTATTCGTCACGGATGAGCAAAAGACCCGCAGACCGAACAGGTGCAAACCGCCCCTGGCGCGACAAGAAGCCCGCATCCGCGGGGCTTCTTTTTGGCGTCGGCTGTGGTAGATTTTTTTCGCCGAGCTGGGAAGACAGCAGCTCGGGTAAAAGGCAGCGTCTCGACTCCAGCGCTGCCTTTTTTTATTTGCAGGCCGGATCAGCCAGATCGCGGACAACAAAAAACCGGCGCGAAGGCCGGTTTCTCTGCTGTCCTGTGCTCCCCTGGAAACGCTTGGGAAGTCAGGATGGTGCCTCGGGAGAGACTCGAACTCTCACTCTGTCGCCAGAAACGGATTTTGAATCCGCCGCGTCTACCGATTCCGCCACCGAGGCAATGGCGGCGCAGTATAGGGAGGCGCCTACCGTTGGTCAATCGGGTTCGTGGCGGGGAAAACACATTTCCGGTAAGCTACGCGGCCTTTCGAGAGTCTCCCCATGCGTGTCGCCGATTTTCATTTCGACTTGCCCGAGGCCCTGATCGCCCGTCATCCCCTGCCTGAACGCCGCGCAAGCCGCCTGTTGGCGCTGGATGGCCCGACGGGAACCCTCGCCCACAGACAATTCGCCGATCTCCTGGACTACCTGCGTCCGGGCGACCTGATGGTGTTCAACAATACCCGGGTGATCCCGGCGCGCCTGTTCGGCCAGAAGGAGTCCGGTGGCAAGCTGGAGGTCCTGGTCGAGCGCGTGCTCGACCAGCACCGGGTGCTTGCCCACATACGCGCCAGCAAGGCGCCCAAGCCCGGTATGCGGATCCTCGTCGAAGGCGGTGGCAGCGCGGAGATGCTGCAACGCCACGACGCCCTGTTCGAACTCGCTTTCGCCGAGCCTGTGCTGCCTTTGCTGGAGCGGGTCGGGCACATGCCGTTGCCTCCCTATATCGACCGACCGGACGATGCGGCCGACCGCGAGCGCTACCAGACCGTCTACGCCCAGCGCGCCGGTGCGGTGGCGGCCCCGACCGCCGGCCTGCACTTCGATGAGGCGCTGCTCGAGGCGATCCGCGCGAAGGGGGTGGATACCGCCTTCGTTACCCTGCATGTCGGCGCCGGTACCTTCCAGCCGGTGCGTGTCGAGCGTATCGAGGACCATGTGATGCACCGCGAATGGCTGGAGGTCGGCCAGGACGTGGTGGACGCGGTTTCCGCCTGCCGGGCCCGCGGCGGCCGGGTAGTCGCCGTCGGCACCACCAGCGTGCGCTCGCTGGAAAGCGCGGCACGCGACGGTGAGCTGAAGCCGTTCAGCGGCGACACCGACATCTTCATCTTCCCGGGCCGGCCGTTCCATGTGGTCGATGCCCTGGTCACCAACTTCCACCTGCCCGAATCCACCCTGCTGATGCTGGTCTCGGCCTTCGCCGGCTACCCGGAGACCATGGCCGCCTACGCCGCGGCGGTGGCGCAGGGCTATCGCTTCTTCAGTTACGGTGATGCCATGTTCATCACCCGCAATCCCGCGCCCCGCGGACCCGAGGACTGATCCATGAGCTTCATGAACTTCGAGCTGCTGGCGACCGACGGCAAGGCCCGTCGCGGCCGCCTGACCTTCCCCCGCGGCGTGGTCGAGACCCCGGCCTTCATGCCGGTGGGCACCTACGGCACGGTGAAGGGCATGTTGCCGCGCGACATCGAGGACATCGGCGCGCAGATCATCCTCGGCAACACCTTCCATCTCTGGTTGCGCCCGGGCACCGAGGTGATCCAGCGCCACGGCGACCTGCACGACTTCATGCAGTGGAAAGGCCCGATCCTCACCGATTCCGGCGGTTTCCAGGTGTTCAGCCTGGGAGCCATGCGCAAGATCAAGGAGGAGGGCGTGACCTTCGCCTCGCCGGTGGACGGCGCCAAGGTCTTCATGGGGCCGGAGGAGTCCATGGCGGTGCAACGCGCCCTGGGCTCGGACATCGTGATGATCTTCGACGAGTGCACGCCGTACCCGGCCGACCATGACGTCGCCAAGCGCTCCATGGAGCTGTCGCTGCGCTGGGCCAAGCGCTCGAAGATCGCCCATGGCGATAGCCCGTCGGCGCTGTTCGGCATCGTCCAGGGCGGTATGCACGAGGACCTGCGCCTGCGCTCGCTGGATGGCTTGCAGGAGATCGGCTTCGACGGCCTGGCCATCGGTGGTTTGTCGGTGGGCGAGCCGAAGGAAGAGATGATCCGCGTGCTCGATTTCCTGCCGCCGCAGATGCCGGCCGACAAGCCGCGCTACCTGATGGGCGTGGGCAAGCCGGAAGACCTGGTGGAAGGCGTGCGCCGCGGCGTGGACATGTTCGACTGTGTGATGCCGACGCGCAATGCGCGCAACGGCCACCTGTTCGTCGACAGCGGGGTGATCAAGATCCGCAACTCGGTACACAAGCACGACGACTCCACGCTCGACCCGACCTGCGACTGTTACACCTGCAAACATTTTTCCCGCGCCTATCTGCACCACTTGGACAAGTGCGGGGAAATGCTCGGTAGCATGCTCAATACCATCCACAACTTGCGGCATTATCAGCGGGTTATGGCTGGTTTGCGCGAGGCAATCCAACAGGGTACATTGGCCGCCTTTGTCGATGCCTTCTATGCCAAGCGCGGCCTTCCCACGCCGCCGCTGGATGCCTGACTTTCCTTTATCCAACTCTATTGCTTTGTGACAGGAGTGCTACATGAGCTTTCTAATTCCCGCTGCCTACGCCGACGCAGCCGCTCCGGCAGCCGCTGGCCCGGCCGGCACCGGTTTCGAGTGGGTCTTCCTGGTTGGTTTCCTGGTCATCTTCTACCTGATGATCTGGCGTCCCCAGGCCAAGCGCGCCAAGGAACACAAGAACCTGCTGGGCAACCTGCAAAAAGGTGACGAAGTCGTCACTTCCGGCGGTATCGCCGGCAAGGTGACCAAGGTCGCCGACGATTTCGTCGTCGTCGAGGTCTCCGACAACGTCGAGCTGAAGTTCCAGAAGGCCGCGATTGCCGCGACCCTGCCGAAAGGCACCCTGAAAGCGATCTGATTTTCACCTAAACACATGACGGGGCGCGCAAGGCGCCCCGCGTCATAACGGGCGGTGTCATGCTCAACAAGTATCCTCTGTGGAAATATCTGCTGATCCTGGCGGTCCTCGCCGTCGGGTTCATCTATTCCGCACCCAACCTCTACCCGGACGACCCGGCGGTGCAGATCAGCGGCGCCAACACGGCGCTGCAGGTCACCCAGGCCGACGTCGACCGCGCTGCCAAGGCGCTGACCGACGCCGGTATCGCGGTGAAGGCCGACAGCCTGTCGAAGAAGGGCGGCCTGATCCGCCTGGTCAAGCAGGACGACCAGCTTCCCGCCAAGGAAGTGGTGCGCCGGACCCTGGGCGACGACTACGTGGTGGCGCTGAACCTGGCCCAGACCACTCCCGAGTGGCTGCGCAAGCTGGGCGGCAGCCCAATGAAGCTCGGCCTGGACCTGTCCGGCGGCGTGCACTTCCTGCTGGAAGTGGACATGGACAAGGCGGTCGATGCCCGCCTGAAGGTCTATGAAAGCGAAGTGAAGAGCCTGCTGCGCAAGGAGCGCGTGCGCTACCGCAGCCTGCCGATCCAGGATCGCGCGATCCAGCTCGGCTTCACCGACAGCGAATTCCTGGACAAGGCGCGCAGCCTGATCGCCAAGGACTTCCGCGATTTCGAGGTCGTGCCCGAAGAGCGCAACGGCCTGCAGGTCCTGCGTGTCGCCCTGACCCAGGCCAAACTGGCGGAAATCCGCGAGTACTCCATCAAGCAGAACCTCACCACCGTCCGCAACCGGGTCAACGAGCTGGGCGTATCCGAGCCGCTGGTGCAGCGCCAGGGCGCCAATCGCATCGTGGTCGAGCTGCCGGGCGTGCAGGACACCGCGGAAGCCAAGCGAATCCTCGGCAAGACCGCCAACCTCGAATTCCGCCTGGCCGCCGAGCCGGACGCCCTGAAGTCCGCCACCGAGACCTTCGAGTTCCGCGAGCCGCGCCGTCCGCCGGTGCCGCTGGAGCGCGGGGTGATCATCACCGGCGACCAGGTCACCGACGCCAGCGCCAGTTTCGACGAGAACGGCCGCCCGCAGGTGAACATCCGCCTGGATGGCCACGGCGGCGAGCTGATGAACCGCGCCACCCGCAACAACGTCGGCCGCAGCATGGCGGTGGTGTTCATCGAGCAGAAGCCGGTGACCCGCTACACCAAGCAGATGGTCGATGGCGTCGAGAAGGAGGTCGCGGTTCCGGCGTTCAAGGAAGAGAAGCAGATCATCAGTCTGGCGACCATCCAGTCGCCGCTGGGCAACCAGTTCCGCATCACCGGCCTCGATGGCCCGGGCGAGTCCTCCGAACTGGCCCTGCTGCTGCGTGCCGGCGGCCTGGCTGCACCGATGTACTTCGCCGAAGAACGCACCATCGGCCCGAGCCTGGGGGCGGACAACATCGCCAAGGGTGTCGATGCGTCGCTCTGGGGCATGCTCTTCGTATCGCTGTTCATCATCGTCATCTACCGTTTCTTCGGCGTGATCGCCACCGTTGCGCTGGCCTTCAACATGGTCATGCTGGTAGCGCTGATGTCGATCCTCGGCGCGACCCTGACCCTGCCGGGCATCGCCGGTATCGTGCTGACCATGGGCATGGCGGTGGACGCCAACGTGCTGATCTTCTCGCGGATACGCGAGGAGCTGGCCAATGGCATGTCGGTCCAGAGGGCGATCCACGAAGGCTTCAACCGTGCCTTCACCGCGATCCTCGACGCCAACCTGACCTCGCTGCTGGTCGGCGGCATCCTCTACGCCATGGGCACCGGCCCGGTGAAAGGATTTGCCGTGACCATGTCGCTCGGCATCATCACCTCGATGTTCACGGCCATCATGGTCACCCGCGCAATGGTCAACCTGATCTTCGGCGGGCGTGACTTCAAGAAGCTGTGGATCTAAGGGGACTGAGATGAATATCAAGATCGGTACCATCAACTTCATGGGCATCCGCAACATCGCGTTTGCCGTCACCCTGATCCTGACCGTCATCGCCCTGGGCAGCTGGTTCACCAAGGGCATCAACTTCGGCCTCGACTTCACCGGCGGTACGCTGATCGAGCTGACCTACGAACAACCGGCCGATCTCGGCAAGGTGCGTGGTCAACTGGTCGGCGCCGGCTACGAGGACGCCGTGGTGCAGAGCTTCGGCGACGCCCGCGACGTGCTGGTGCGGATGCCCAGCGAGGACCCGGAACTGGGCAAGAAGGTCGCTACCGCCTTGCAGCAGGCCGATGCCGGCAACCCGGCGAACCTGAAGCGGGTCGAGTACGTCGGCCCGCAGGTGGGTGAAGAACTGCGCGACCAGGGCGGCCTCGGCATGCTCCTGGCGCTGGGCGGCATCCTGCTGTACGTCGGCTTCCGCTTCCAGTGGAAGTTCGCCCTCGGTGCGATCCTCTCGCTGGTGCACGATGCGATCATCGTGATGGGCGTGCTGTCGTTCTTCCAGGTGACCTTCGACCTGACCGTCCTCGCCGCTGTGCTGGCGGTGGTCGGTTACTCGCTGAACGACACCATCGTGATCTTCGACCGGGTGCGCGAGAACTTCCGCGTGCTGCGCAAGGCCGATCTGGTCGAGAACCTGAACATCTCCACCAGCCAGACCCTGTTGCGTACCATCGCCACCTCGGTTTCCACGCTGCTGGCCATCGCCGCGCTGCTGTTCTTCGGCGGCGACAATCTGTTCGGTTTCTCCATCGCCCTGTTCGTCGGTGTAATGGCGGGTACCTACTCGTCGATCTACATCGCCAACGTGGTATTGATCTGGCTGAACCTGACCAGCGAGGACCTGATCCCGCCGCAGGCCAAGGACACCGTCGACGATCGCCCCTGAGGCGCTCTGGTTCGGCACTCCGGCGCCTGCCGGTCACTCGAGGACTCCCGCTTTTGGCGGGAGTTTTCGTATCTGCGCCAACGAAACGTTTGTCGGGAGCCTGGAACTTGGTGGTTTTTGCCCAGTCCTAGGCAAGGCAAAGGGCGAACATAGCCCGCATTGGATGAAAGCCAGGAGGTACATGTGAACAAGTCGATGCTCGTCGGGGCCGTTCTGGGTGCCGTAGGCGTGACCGCAGGTGGCGCGGTAGCCACCTATAGCCTGGTGGATCGCGGTCCCGACTACGCCGAGGTCGTCGCTGTCCAGCCGGTCAAGGAAACCATCAAGACGCCGCGCCAGGTCTGCAAGGACGTGGCCGTGACCCGCCAGCGTCCGGTCAAGGACCAGCACCAGATCGCCGGTACCGCCATCGGTGCGGTGGTCGGCGGCTTGCTGGGCAACCAGATCGGCGGCGGTACCGGCAAGAAGATCGCCACCGTGGCCGGCGCCGTCGGCGGCGGCTACGCCGGCAACAAGGTGCAGGAAGGCATGCAGGAGCGTGACACCTACACCACCACCGAAACCCGCTGCAGCACCGTGCACGACAGCAGCGAGAAGGTCGTCGGCTATGACGTGAAGTACATGCTCGACGGCAAGGCCGGGCAGATCCGCATGGAGCGCGATCCGGGCAGCCAGATCCCGGTCGACAAGAATGGCCGGCTGATCCTCAGCCAGGGCGAAACGCTGCGCTGAGCCTGACTGTCGCAATGATGCACAAGGGCGCCCGCGGGCGCCCTTGTGCATTTTCATGGAGATGAAAAACCCGGCGCCAGGCCGGGTTCTTCGTCAGCGGCGGATCAGCGCTTCAGCGACGGCGGCAGGTGCGGCTGGATGGTGGTCAGCAGTGCCTTGAAGCATTTGGTGTTGCCGGCGACGATGTGACCCTTCTCGAGGAATTCGTGGCTGCCGGTGAAGTCGCTCACCAGGCCGCCGGCTTCCTGTACCAGCAGGGCGCCTGCCGCCATGTCCCATTCGGACAGGCCGAATTCCCAGAAGGCATCGTAGCGTCCGGCGGCGACGTAGGCCAGGTCCAGACTGGCGGCGCCGGCGCGGCGGATGCCGGCGGTCTGGCCGACCAGGCTGCGGAACATGTTCAGGTAGTTGTCGAGATTGTCGATCTGGTTGTCGCGGAACGGGAACCCGGTGCCGAGCAGGGCGCCTTCCAGGCTCTTGCGGCCGCTGACGCGCAGGCGGCGACCGTTGAGGGCGGCGCCGCGACCGCGGCTGGCGGTGAATTCTTCCTGGCGTACCGGGTCGAGGACCACGGCGTGCTCCAGGCGGCCCTTGTACTTGCAGGCGATGCTCACGGCGAAGTGCGGTACGCCATGGATGAAGTTGGTGGTGCCGTCCAGCGGATCGATCACCCAGAGGTAATCGGCGCCCTCGCCGCTGCCTTCGATGAAGCCGCCTTCCTCGCCCATGATCGCGTGAGTCGGATAGGCCTTGCGCAGCGCGGCGATGATGGTCTGCTCGGCGGCGCGATCGACTTCGGTCACGTAGTCCTTGGCATCCTTCTCGTTGACCGAGATGACATCCAGGCGTTCGATGGAGCGGAAAATCAGTTCACCGGCGCTGCGAGCGGCGCGCAGGGCGATATTCAGCATAGGCTGCATGGAGAGGTCACCTGGGTCGTTAAAGAAAGCCGGCCATTCTAGCAGAAACCGATGGCGTTTGAAGGGCGACCTGTCGGCCGCATGGTATAAAGCTGACCTCTGCTGTAGGATTTCACACCCTTCAGTAACTTGGCGTTGGAGAGCATCGGCGTTGCTCGACCGTATTCGTGTGGTGTTGGTCAACACCAGTCATCCCGGCAACATCGGCGGGGCGGCCCGTGCCATGAAGAACATGGGCCTGTCGCAACTGGTGCTGGTGCAGCCGGAAAGCTTTCCCCACGGCGACGCGGTGGCGCGGGCTTCCGGCGCCACCGACATCCTCGACGCCGCAAGGGTGGTGGACACCCTGGAAGAGGCCCTGATCGGCTGCAGCGTGGTGCTCGGCACCAGCGCCCGCGACCGGCGGATTCCCTGGCCGCTGCTGGATCCGCGCGAGTGCGCGACGACCTGCCTGGAGCACCTGGAGGCGAATGGCGAGGTGGCCCTGGTATTCGGGCGCGAATATGCGGGTTTGACCAACGAAGAATTGCAGCGCTGCCAGTTCCATGTGCATATCCCCTCCGATCCCGAGTTCGGCTCGCTGAACCTGGCGGCCGCGGTCCAGGTGCTCACCTACGAGGTGCGCATGGCGTGGCTGGCGGCCCAGGGCAAGCCGACCAAGATGGAAAAGTTCGAGTCCACCTCGATGCTCAACACCGAGCTGGTGACGGCCGACGAGCTGGAACTCTATTACGCGCATCTGGAGAGGACGCTGATCGATATCGGCTTCCTCGATCCGGAGAAGCCGCGCCACCTGATGTCGCGGTTGCGGCGCCTGTATGGGCGCAGCGCGATCAGCAAGCTGGAAATGAATATCCTGCGCGGGATCCTGACCGAAACCCAGAAGGTGGCCCGAGGCCTGTCCTACAAGCGGAGTGACGACTGATGTTCGAACGTGTGCGTGAAGATATCCAAAGCGTATTCCACCGTGATCCGGCGGCTCGCAACGCACTCGAGGTCCTCACCTGTTATCCGGGCCTGCACGCCGTCTGGCTGCATCGGCTGGCCCACGGCTTGTGGACGTCCGGCTGGAAGTGGCTGGCGCGCCTGGTGTCCAATTTCGGCCGCTGGATGACCGGCATCGAGATCCACCCGGGGGCCAGGATCGGCCGGCGCTTCTTCATCGACCACGGCATGGGCATCGTCATCGGCGAAACCGCCGAGATCGGCGACGACGTCACCCTCTATCAGGGTGTTACCCTGGGCGGCACCACCTGGAACAAGGGCAAGCGCCACCCCACCCTCGGCAACAACGTAGTGGTCGGTGCCGGTGCCAAGGTGCTCGGCCCGTTCACCGTCGGCGAGGGCGCCAAGGTCGGCTCCAACGCCGTGGTGACCAAGGAAGTCCCGCCGGGTGCCACCGTGGTCGGCATTCCCGGGCGGATCATCATGCGCGAGGACTCCGAGCAGCAGGCCAAGCGCCAGGCGATGGCGGAGAAGCTCGGCTTCGATGCCTATGGGGTCAGCCAGGACATGCCGGACCCGGTGGCGCGTGCCATTGGTCAGTTGCTCGATCACCTGCAGGCCGTCGACGGCCGGCTCGAGGGCATGTGCCAGGCGCTCACCGCCCTGGGTAGCGACTATTGCGCGAAGGACCTGCCGGTATTGCGCGAGGAAGATTTCGCCGGAGTCAAGGATGAGGACGGCAATCCGGCCGCGTAATGCGCGGCCGGCGGCTTTCTGCTAGCATGTAGCGCCCTGAATTTGCCTAATCCTGAGTAATTTGATCGGTCTTATAGTTGACCTAATTACTCGGATAAGAGCATAATCCGCGTCAACCCCGAATGATCCCGATGGGAAAAGCCCATGCGTCTGACCACCAAAGGCCGCTACGCCGTAACCGCCATGCTCGACCTGGCGCTGCATGCTCAGCAAGGTCCGGTCTCGCTGGCCGATATCTCCGAACGCCAAGGCATTTCCCTGTCCTATCTCGAACAGCTGTTCGCCAAGTTGCGCCGTGGCAACCTGGTGACCAGCGTGCGCGGCCCGGGCGGCGGCTACCAGCTGTCCCGCCATATGTCGGGCATCCATGTGGCGCAGGTGATCGACGCGGTCAACGAATCCGTCGATGCGACCCGCTGCCAGGGGCAGGGCGATTGCCACTCCGGCGATACCTGTCTGACCCACCACCTGTGGTGCGACCTCAGTTTGCAGATCCATGAGTTCCTCAGCGGCATCAGCCTGGCCGATCTGGTCAGCCGCCAGGAGGTCCAGGAGGTCGCGCTGCGCCAGGACGAACGCCGTTGCTCAGGCAAGACGCCTCGTCTCGACAAGATTGAAGCGTCCGCCATCGACTGAGCAGGGCGCCAGCCTGTAGGAGTTACCTGATGAAATTGCCGATCTACCTCGATTACTCCGCGACCACTCCCGTCGATCCCCGCGTCGCCCAGAAAATGAGCGAATGCCTGCTGATGGACGGCAACTTCGGCAACCCGGCTTCGCGTTCCCACGTGTTCGGCTGGAAAGCCGAAGAAGCCGTGGAAAACGCCCGTCGCCAGGTGGCCGAACTGGTCAACGCCGATCCCCGCGAGATCGTCTGGACCTCCGGCGCCACCGAGTCCGACAACCTGGCGATCAAGGGCGTCGCGCACTTCTACTCGGGCAAGGGCAAGCACATCATCACCTCGAAGATCGAGCACAAGGCGGTCCTCGACACCTGCCGCCAGCTGGAGCGCGAAGGTTTCGAAGTGACCTACCTGGAGCCGGGCGAAGATGGCCTGATCACTCCTGCTCTGGTCGAGGCGGCGCTGCGTGACGACACCATCCTGGTCTCGGTCATGCACGTGAACAACGAGATCGGCACCGTCAACGACATCGCCGCCATCGGCGAGCTGACCCGCTCCCGCGGCGTGCTGTTCCACGTCGACGCCGCACAGTCGACCGGCAAGGTCGAGATCGACCTGGACAAGCTCAAGGTCGACCTGATGTCCTTCTCCGCGCACAAGACCTACGGCCCGAAAGGCATTGGCGCGCTCTACGTCCGGCGCAAGCCGCGCGTCCGCATCGAGGGTCAGATGCACGGTGGCGGCCATGAGCGCGGCATGCGTTCCGGCACCCTGGCCACCCACCAGATCGTCGGCATGGGCGAGGCGTTCCGCATCGCCAAGGAAGAAATGGCCCAGGAGAACGCCCGCGTGCTGGCGCTCCGCGACCGCTTCTTCGCGCAGATCGACGGCCTGGAAGAGCTCTACATCAACGGCAGCATGACCTCCCGCGTCCCGCACAACCTCAACGTCAGCTTCAACTACGTCGAGGGCGAGTCGCTGATCATGGCGCTCAAGGACCTCGCGGTCTCCTCCGGTTCGGCCTGTACCTCGGCGTCCCTGGAACCGTCCTACGTATTGCGCGCCCTGGGCCGCAACGACGAACTGGCGCATAGCTCCATCCGCTTCACCTTCGGTCGCTTCACCACCGAGGAAGAGATCGACTATGCCGCGAAGAAGGTGGTCGAGGCCGTTTCCAAGCTGCGCGAACTGTCGCCGCTGTGGGATATGTACAAAGAGGGCGTCGACCTGTCCCAGGTCGAATGGCAGGCGCACTGAGCGCCTCGTGCCCCGGAAAAACGTGAGGATTAGCCATGGCATATAGCGAAAAGGTCATCGACCACTACGAAAACCCGCGCAACGTCGGCAAGCTCGACGCTGCCGATCCCAACGTCGGCACCGGCATGGTCGGCGCGCCGGCCTGCGGCGACGTGATGCGCCTGCAGATCAAGGTCAACGAGCAGGGCGTGATCGAAGACGCCAAGTTCAAGACCTACGGTTGCGGTTCCGCGATCGCCTCCAGCTCCCTCGCCACCGAGTGGATGAAGGGCAAGACCCTGGACGAGGCGGAAACCATCAAGAACACCACCATCGCCGAAGAGCTGGCCCTGCCGCCGGTGAAGATCCACTGCTCCGTTCTCGCCGAAGACGCCATCAAGGCCGCCGTTCGCGACTACAAGCAGAAGAAGGGTTTGCTCTAAGCCGCTCGTGACGAGTAAGGAGTTGCAATGGCCATCAGCATGACCGAAGCCGCCGCCAAACACGTGCAGCGCTCCCTCGAGGGGCGCGGCAAGGGCGAGGGTATCCGTCTTGGCGTGCGCACCACTGGCTGTTCCGGGCTTGCCTATGTCCTCGAATTCGTCGATGAACTGGCGGCCGAGGACCTGGTCTTCGAGAGCCATGGCGTGAAGGTCATCATCGACCCGAAAAGCCTGGTCTATCTCGATGGCACCGAGCTGGACTTCACTCGCGAAGGGCTCAACGAAGGCTTCAAGTTCAACAATCCCAACGTTCGTGGCGAATGCGGCTGCGGCGAAAGCTTCAACGTCTGAGGCCGGCGTGGGTAAACCCTGTCATTTCGCCCAGTTCGACCTGCAACCGGCTTTCCTGGTCGATCTCGACGAGCTCGGCCAGCGCTATCGCGAGTTGGTGCGCAGCGTCCATCCCGACCGTTTCGCCGACGCTCCCGAGCGCGAGCAGCGTCTCGCCCTGGAACGCGCGGCGCAACTGAACGAGGCCTACCAGACCCTGAAGAGCGCTCCGCGCCGGGCCCTGTACCTGTTGACCCTGAGTGGTCACGAGTTGCCCTTGGAGGCTACGGTGCAGGATCCGGAGTTTCTCCTGCAGCAGATGCAGCTGCGCGAGGAGCTGGAGGAGTTGCAGGACAGCGCCGACCTGGCCGGCGTGGCGACTTTCAAGCGTCGGCTCAAGGCCGCCCAGGCCGAGCTGGAGCGTGAGTTCGCCGCGTGCTGGGACGATGCGCAGCGCCGCGAAGAGGCCGAACGCCTGGTCCGTCGCATGCAGTTCCTCGACAAGCTCGCGCAGGAAGTGCGCCAGCTGGAAGAGCGACTCGACGATTAATCCCTGCGGCCCCCGGGCCGCACCCCATAGTTAAGACAGAGCATGGCCCTACTGCAGATCGCCGAGCCCGGTCAGA
Source organism: Pseudomonas sp. TZ252 (assembly GCF_056110345.1). Classification (NCBI taxonomy): domain Bacteria; kingdom Pseudomonadati; phylum Pseudomonadota; class Gammaproteobacteria; order Pseudomonadales; family Pseudomonadaceae; genus Pseudomonas; species Pseudomonas sp. TZ252. The sequence continues at coordinate 3,710,932 of NZ_CM148566.1, forward strand.
GTCCCAAGCCCCATGAGCGTCGCCTGGCGGTTGGGATCGACCTGGGTACCACCAATTCGCTGGTCGCCGCGGTGCGTAGCGGCGTCGCCGAGCCCTTGCCGGATGCGCAGGGGCGCCTGATCCTGCCTTCCGCGGTGCGTTATCACGCCGAGCGGGCGGAAGTGGGCGAGAGCGCCCGCGCGGCCGCCGCGGAGGATCCCTTCAATACCGTCATTTCGGTCAAGCGCCTGATGGGGCGCGGCCTGGAGGACGTCAAGCAACTGGGCGAGCAATTGCCCTACCGCTTCCGCCAGGGCGAGTCGCACATGCCCTTCATCGAGACCGTACAGGGGTTGAAGAGTCCTGTGGAAGTCTCGGCGGACATCCTGCGTGAGCTGCGCCAGCGCGCCGAAACCACCCTCGGTGGCGAGCTGGTGGGTGCGGTGATCACTGTGCCGGCCTATTTCGACGACGCCCAGCGCCAGGCTACCAAGGATGCCGCGCGCCTGGCCGGACTGAACGTCCTGCGCCTGCTCAACGAGCCGACCGCCGCCGCCGTGGCCTACGGCCTGGACAAGGGCGCGGAAGGCCTGGTGGCCATCTATGACCTGGGTGGTGGAACCTTCGACATTTCCATCCTGCGCCTGACCCGCGGTGTCTTCGAAGTCCTGGCCACCGGCGGCGATACGGCCCTGGGCGGCGACGACTTCGACCATGCCATCGCTGGCTGGGTGATCGAGGAGGCTGGCCTTTCTGCCGATCTGGACCCGGGCAGCCAGCGGCAGTTGCTGCAAATCGCCTGTGCGGCCAAGGAGCGTCTTACCGACGAGGCGTCGGTCCGGGTCGCCTACGGCGACTGGAGCGGCGAGCTGAGCCGGGCGACGCTCGACGAGTTGATCGAGCCGTTCGTCGCTCGCAGCCTGAAGTCCTGCCGCCGAGCGGTGCGCGACTCCGGTGTCGATCTGGAAGAAATCCGCTCGGTGGTGATGGTCGGTGGCTCGACCCGCGTGCCCCGTGTGCGCACGGCGGTTGGCGAGTTGTTCGGCTGCGAGCCGCTGACCGATATCGATCCGGACCAGGTGGTCGCCATCGGCGCGGCCATCCAGGCCGATGCCCTGGCCGGCAACAAGCGCGGCGAGGAATTGCTGCTGCTGGACGTCATTCCGCTGTCGCTCGGCCTGGAAACCATGGGCGGGCTGATGGAGAAGGTGATTCCGCGCAATACCACCATCCCGGTGGCGCGCGCCCAGGAGTTCACCACCTACAAGGACGGCCAGACGGCCATGATGATCCACGTGCTGCAGGGCGAGCGCGAGCTGGTGAAGGATTGTCGTTCGCTGGCGCGCTTCGAGCTGCGCGGCATTCCGCCGATGGTGGCGGGCGCGGCGAAAATCCGGGTGACCTTCCAGGTCGACGCCGACGGCTTGCTCGGCGTGTCCGCACGCGAACTGAGTTCCGGCGTCGAGGCCAGCATCCAGGTCAAGCCGTCCTATGGGCTGACCGACGGCGAGATCGCGCGGATGCTCAAGGACTCCTTCGACTACGCCGGCGACGACAAGGCTGCCCGCGCCCTGCGCGAACAGCAGGTCGAGGCGCAGCGGCTGCTGGAGGCCGTGCAGTCGGCGCTGGACGTCGACGGCGAGCGGCTCCTGGACGAAGAGGAGCGCCTGGCCATCGCGGCGCAGATGGACACCTTGCGTGAACTGGCCGGTGGTAGCGACACCGCGGCCATCGAGAACCAGATCAAGCGCCTGTCCCAGGTGACCGACGCTTTCGCCGCGCGGCGGATGGACGCGACCGTCAAGGCCGCGCTCTCCGGCCGCCGGCTCAACGAAATCGAGGAATAAGCGAAGATGCCGCAGATCGTGATTCTGCCCCATGCCGACCACTGCCCCGAGGGGGCGGTATTCGAGGCGAAGCCCGGCGAAACCATCCTGGATGCCGCGTTGCGCAATGGCATCGAGATCGAGCATGCCTGTGAGAAATCCTGCGCCTGCACGACCTGCCACGTAATCGTCCGCGAAGGCCTCGATTCCATGGAGCCGTCCGACGAACTCGAAGACGACATGCTGGACAAGGCCTGGGGCCTGGAGCCCGATTCGCGGCTATCCTGCCAGGCAGTGGTGGCCGACGAAGACCTGGTGGTCGAGATTCCCAAGTACACCATCAACCAGGTGTCGGAAGGCCACTGAGCCCGGCGGTAGAGAGGAGCGTGCAATGAGCCTGAAATGGACCGATGTGCTGGAAATCGCCATCCAGCTCGACGAAAGCAAGCCGGAGGTCGATCCGCGATATGTCAACTTCGTCGATCTGCGGCGCTGGGTGGTGGAACTTCCAGAGTTCTCCGACGATCCTCAGCGTAGCGGGGAGAAAGTCCTGGAGGCCATCCAGGCCGCCTGGATCGAGGAACGGGACTAGCCATAGGCCCGCCCTACGCATTTGCCGGGAACCCGCGTATAATTCGCGGGTTTTATTTTAGGTAAGGCCTGAAATCGCCCGCGGGCGCATTCCAGGCTAGGCGCGCCGGGCCCGATGCCAGGCGCAGCCACGCTGATTCCGGCCCTTTCGGGCCGTTTTCGTCAGCGTCCTGAACGAATCACGGCGTCCCGCCCCGCTGGCGGGGCCGCCCATGCTAGACAACCTTGTTTCGGAGTTTTACCAATGGCACTGCAACGCACCCTGTCCATCATCAAGCCGGACGCCGTTTCCAAGAACGTGATCGGCGAAATCCTGACCCGCTTCGAGAAAGCCGGCCTGCGCGTCGTCGCCGCTAAAATGGTTCAGCTGTCCGAGCGTGAAGCCGGTGGCTTCTATGCCGAGCACAAAGAGCGTCCGTTCTTCAAGGACCTGGTTTCCTTCATGACTTCCGGTCCGGTTGTAGTCCAGGTCCTGGAAGGCGAGGACGCCATCGCCAAGAACCGCGAGCTGATGGGCGCCACCGATCCGAAGAAAGCCGACGCCGGTACCATCCGCGCCGACTTCGCCGTCTCCATCGACGAGAACGCCGTCCACGGTTCCGATTCCGAAGCTTCCGCCGCTCGCGAGATCGCCTACTTCTTCGCGGCTACCGAAGTCTGCGAGCGCATTCGCTGATCGAGCGTGGGTGAGGGTGAAACCATGACAACGACCACCGCCGGCAAGGTGAACCTGCTGGGCCTGACCCAGCCGCAGCTGGAACAGTTCTTCGAGTCCATCGGCGAGAAGCGTTTCCGGGCCGGCCAGGTCATGAAGTGGATTCACCACTTTGGCGTCGACGATTTCGACGCCATGACCAACGTCGGCAAGGCCTTGCGCGAAAAGCTCAAGGCCTCAGCCGAGATACGCGGTCCCGAGATCGTCAGCCAGGATATTTCCGCCGACGGCACCCGCAAGTGGGTGGTCCGGGTGGCGTCCGGCAGTTGCGTCGAGACCGTGTACATCCCCCAGGGCGGACGCGGCACCCTGTGCGTGTCCTCCCAGGCGGGCTGCGCCCTGGATTGCAGTTTCTGCTCCACCGGCAAGCAGGGTTTCAACAGCGACCTCACCGCCGCCGAGGTGATCGGCCAGGTGTGGATCGCCAACAAGTCGTTCGGTACCGTTCCGGCCAAGATCGACCGCGCCATCACCAATGTCGTGATGATGGGCATGGGCGAGCCGCTGCTGAACTTCGACAACGTGGTCGCCGCCATGAACATCATGATGGACGACCTCGGCTACGGTATTTCCAAGCGCAAGGTGACCCTGTCCACCTCCGGCGTGGTGCCGATGATCGACAAGCTCGGCGAGGTGATCGACGTGTCCCTGGCCCTGTCGCTGCACGCACCGAACGACGAGTTGCGCAACAAGCTGGTGCCGATCAACAAGAAATATCCGCTGGGCATGCTGCTGGATGCCTGCCGCCGGTATATTTCCCGGCTCGGCGAGAAGCGCGTGCTGACCGTCGAATACACCCTGCTCAAGGATGTCAACGATCAGCCCGAGCATGCTGAGCAGATGATCGCATTGCTGAAAGACACGCCTTGCAAGATCAACCTGATTCCGTTTAATCCATTCCCGCACTCCGGCTACGAGCGCCCGAGCAACAATGCCATCCGGCGTTTCCAGGACATGTTGCACAAGGGCGGCTTCAACGTGACCGTGCGTACCACCCGCGGCGACGACATCGACGCGGCCTGTGGCCAACTGGTTGGTCAGGTCATGGATCGTACCCGCCGGAGCGAACGTTATATTGCCGTGCGCCAACTGGCCGAGTCCGAGTCGGCGGCGAATCGAAATTGAGTGAGAGGAGGGTTCCGATGACTGTACGCGCCGCGCTGGTGTTCCTGTTGGCAGTTGGGCTGACAGGCTGCGTGACGAGCGGAGATCAGAATCCCCTGAAAACCGACAAGGGCCGTGACGAGGCGCGCGACGCCTATATCCAGCTTGGCCTCGGCTATCTCCAGCGGGGGAACACCGAGCAGGCCAAGGTGCCGCTGCGCAAGGCCCTCGAGATCGACCCTTCCAGCGCCGACGCGCACGCCGCGCTGGCGGTGGTGTTCCAGACCGAGATGGAGCCCAAGCTGGCCGACGAGGAGTACCGCAAGGCGCTCGCCAGCGATAGCCGCAATGCCCGGGTACTGAACAACTACGGCGGTTTCCTCTACGAGCAGAAGCGCTACGAGGAGGCCTACCAGCGTCTCCTGGAGGCCAGCCAGGACACCCTCTATCCCGAGCGCTCGCGGGTCTTCGAGAACCTCGGCCTGGTTTCGCTGCAAATGAAGAAACCGGCCCAGGCCAAGGAGTACTTCGAGAAATCCCTGCGTCTGAACCGTAACCAGCCCAGCGTCGCGCTGGAGATGGCCGACCTGCTCTACAAGGAGCGCGAGTACGTGCCGGCTCGCCAGTACTATGATCTCTTTGCCCAGGGCGGCGGGCAGAACGCCCGCAGTCTGTTGCTGGGCATTCGTCTCGCGAAGGTCTTCGAAGACCGCGACACGGCCGCCAGCTATGGCCTGCAGTTGAAACGCCTGTACCCAGGCTCTCCCGAATATCAGGAATTCCAGGCGGAAAAATGATGAAAGCGCCGCAGCCCGAAGTCGTAGCCACCGCTTCCCGTCAGAACCCCGGGGAAACCCTGCGCCAGGCGCGCGAGCAGAAGGGCCTGTCGCTGTCGCAGGTGGCCGGGCAACTGAACCTGACCGAGAATTCGCTGCGTCAGCTGGAAAACGGCGCGTTCGACAAGCTGCCGGGACACACCTTCTCGCGCGGTTACATCCGCGCCTACGCCAAGCTCATGGGCCTCGACCAGGCCGAGCTGGTCAACAGCTTCGACCATTTCACCGGCACCAATGCCAGCGGCAGCACCGTACAGAGCCTGGGACGGGTCGCCGAGCCGGTGCGCCTGTCGCGCAACGTGCTGCGTATCGTCAGTCTGTTACTGCTCGCCCTGCTGATCGGCTTCGGCTACTTCTGGTGGCAGGAGCATTCCGCGCGCACGCCGGAAACCGCCGGTCTGAGCCTTGAGCATGTCGAAGTGGAAAGCGCCGACGGCACCACCGAGATCCATACCCTGGACGAGCCTGAAGACCAGGCGGTGATCGAAGCGCAGAAGGAAGGCGAGCAAGCGCCCGCCGAGGTTTCTCCGGAAGTCGCTGCCCAGGCCGAGGGAGCGCCGCCGGTGGCGAGCGAGGGCGCGCAGGTTCCCGCCGCTCCGGCCCAGGGCACCCCCGCCGCACCCCAGCAGCCCGTTACCGCCGCGCCTGCCGGCACGGCTCCCGCTCCCGGTACTGCTCCAGCCGTTCCAGCGACGGCCAGTCCGGCCGCCCCGCCAGCGCCGAGCGAACCTGCCGCCGCGCCCGTGGTGGCTGGCGAGGGCCAGGGGGTGGTCAAGGTACAGTTCGTCGCCGATTGCTGGACCCAGGTCACCGACGCCAACGGCAAGGTCCTGGTCAGCGCGCTGAAGCGCAAGGGCGACAGCCTGGAACTGGCCGGCAAGGCCCCGCTGGAGCTGCGCCTCGGTTTCGCTCGCGGCGCCCAGGTCAGCTACAACGGCCAGCCGGTGGACGTGACCCCCTTCGTCCGCGGCGAAACGGCCCGTCTGAAGGTAGGACAATGAGCATTCATAGCGCTTCTCCGATCATTCGCCGCAAGTCTCGGAAAATCTGGGTCGGCAACGTCCCGGTGGGCGGCGATGCGCCGATCGCCGTGCAGAGCATGACCAACACCGAGACCTGCGACGTCGCTGCCACCGTCGCGCAGATCCGCCGCCTGGAAGATGCCGGCGCGGACATCGTGCGGGTTTCCGTCCCCGACATGGACGCCGCCGAGGCATTCGGCAAGATCAAGCAGCAGGTCAACGTGCCGCTGGTCGCCGACATCCACTTCGACTATCGCATCGCCCTGCGCGTCGCCGAGCTGGGAGTGGACTGCCTGCGCATCAATCCGGGCAACATCGGTCGCGAGGACCGGGTCAAGGCCGTGGTCGATGCCGCGCGCGAGCGCAACATCCCGATCCGTATCGGCGTCAATGCCGGTTCGCTGGAAAAGGACCTGCAGAAGAAATACGGCGAACCGACCCCGGAAGCCCTGCTCGAATCGGCCATGCGCCACGTCGATCATCTCGACAAGCTGGACTTCCAGAACTTCAAGGTCAGCGTCAAGGCCTCCGACGTCTTCATGGCCGTCGCCGCCTATCGCCTGCTGGCCAGGCAGATCGAGCAACCCCTGCACCTGGGCATCACCGAGGCCGGCGGCCTGCGCTCCGGCACGGTGAAGTCGGCGGTGGGGCTGGGCATGCTCCTGGCCGAGGGAATCGGCGACACCATCCGGATTTCCCTGGCTGCCGATCCGGTCGAGGAGATCAAGGTCGGTTTCGACATCCTCAAGTCCCTGCACCTGCGCTCCCGTGGCATCAACTTCATCGCCTGCCCGAGCTGTTCGCGGCAGAACTTCGACGTGGTGAAGACCATGAACGAGCTGGAAGGGCGCCTGGAGGACCTGCTGGTGCCGATGGACGTGGCCGTGATCGGTTGCGTCGTCAACGGTCCGGGCGAAGCCAAGGAGGCCCATGTCGGCCTCACCGGCGGCACTCCGAACCTGGTGTATATCGACGGCAAGCCGTCGCAGAAACTGACCAACGACAACCTGGTGGACGAGCTGGAACGGCTGATCCGCCAGAAGGCGGCCGAGAAGGCCGAAGCCGATGCGAGCCTGATCGCCCGCGGCTGACCCGTTTAAGGACCCTACGTGAGCAAGTCCCTGCAAGCCATTCGTGGCATGAACGACATCCTGCCGGAGCAGACTCCGGCCTGGCGCTATCTGGAACGCACCTTCGCCGGCCTGCTGGACGGCTACGGCTACAGCGAGATCCGCCTGCCCATCCTCGAGTTCACCGAACTCTTCGCCCGCGGCATCGGCGAAGGTACCGACGTGGTCGACAAGGAGATGTACACCTTCCTCGACCGCAACGGCGAATCCCTGACCATGCGTCCGGAAGGTACCGCCGGTTGCGTGCGCGCCGTGCTGGAGCACGGCCTGAGCGGCGGTGGCCAGGTGCAGAAGCTCTGGTACACCGGGCCGATGTTCCGTTACGAGAAACCGCAGAAAGGTCGCTACCGGCAGTTCCACCAGATCGGCGTGGAAGTCTTCAACCTGCCCGGTCCGGACATCGACGCCGAGTTGATCATCCTCACCTGGCGCCTGTGGCAGAAGCTCGGCATGGCCGACGCGGTGACCCTGCAGCTCAACACCCTCGGCTCCAGCGAGGCCCGCGCACGCTATCGCGAGGCCCTGGTGGCCCATCTGCAGGAGCGCTTCGAGCAACTCGACGAAGACAGCCAGCGGCGCATGACCACCAATCCGCTGCGAATCCTCGACAGCAAGGTGGAGAGCACCCAGGCGTTGCTGGTTGGCGCGCCGACCCTGCACGACTATCTCGACGAAGAATCGATCGCCCACTTCGAGGGTCTCAAGGCCCGCCTGGATGCTGTCGGACTGCGCTACGAAATTAACCAGAAGCTGGTGCGCGGCCTGGATTATTACTGCCGCACGGCTTTCGAGTGGGTCACCGACAAGCTTGGCGCCCAGGGCACCGTTTGCGGCGGTGGCCGCTACGACGGGCTGGTCAGCCAGTTCGGCGGCAAGCCGACCCCGGGTGTCGGTTTCGCCATGGGCGTGGAACGCCTGGTGCTGCTGCTGGAAACCTTGGGGGTGATCCCCGCCGAACTGAACCGTCCGGCCGACCTCTACGTCTGCGCCTTCGGCGAACCGGCCGAGCTGGCCGCCCTGACCCTGGCCGAACAGTTGCGCAGCGCCATTCCCGGCATACGCCTGCTGGTCAACGCCGGCGCCGGTAGCTTCAAGAGCCAGTTCAAGAAGGCCGACAAGAGCGGCGCGCGCTTTGCCCTGATCCTCGGGGAGGACGAGGTGGCCAATCGCGTGGTAGGTTTCAAGCCCCTGCGTGACGAGGGCGAGCAACAAAGCATTGCCTGGGATGCTCTGCCCGAGCACCTGGCAGCCTGTCTGGCACAGGCTTGAGAACATAAAGAATAGGAGTGATTGGGGTGACATCGCGTACCGAAGACGAAGACCTGGCGCAGATCAAGGACTGGTGGCAGCGCAACGGCAAGCCCCTGGTCACCGGCGGCATCCTCGCGCTGGCAGTGGTATTCGGCTGGCAGGCCTGGCAGAAGTACCAGACCAACCAGGCGCAGGGCGCCTCGATCGTCTACCAGCAACTGATCGAAACCGCGCTGAATCCGGCCGGCCAGCCGGATCCGGCGAAGGTGGCGGAGCTGGCTGGCAAGCTGAAGAGCGAGTTCGGCGGCACCCATTATGCCCAGTACGGCAGCCTGTTCGTGGCCAAGGTCGCGGTCGACAGCGGCAAGCTGGATGACGCCGTTGCCGAGCTGAAGGCGGTCATGGACAAGCCGGCCGACGCCACCCTCGGCGAACTGGCGCGGCAGCGCCTGGCCCGGGTCCTGGCGGCCCAGGGCAAGGTCGAGGAAGGCCTGAAGCTGCTCGATGGCGATGCCGACAAGGCCTACGTCTCGACCCGCGAGGAGCTCAGGGGCGACCTGCTGGTGCAGCTCAAGCGCACCGACGAGGCGCGCGCGGCCTACGAGAAAGCCAAGCAGTCGCTGCCCGAAGACGGTGCCGGCGATGCCCTGCAGATCAAGCTCGACGACCTGTCCAAGGGAGAGGCCTGAGATGGTGCAATGGAAACACGCGGCGCTGCTCGCCCTGGCCCTGGCGGTCGTGGGTTGCAGCAGCAACAGCAAGAAGGAACTCCCGCCCGCCGAACTGACCGACTTCAAAGAGGAAGTCGTGTTGAGCAAGCAGTGGAGCCGCTCGGTCGGTGATGGTCAGGGCGACCTGTACAACCTGCTCGAACCGGCCGTCGATGGTTCCACCATCTACGCCGCGTCCGCCGAAGGGCGGGTGATGGCGATCCAGCGCGAGACCGGCGACGTGCTCTGGAAGAAGGACCTCGAGCGTCCGGTTTCCGGCGGTGTCGGCGTTGGCTACGGCCTGGTGCTGGTGGGTACCCTGCGCGGTGACGTGATCGCCCTCGACGAAGCCACCGGCAAGAAGAAGTGGACCAAGCGAGTCAACAGCGAAGTGCTGTCGGCGCCGGCCACCAATGGCGACGTGGTGGTGGTGCAGACCCAGGACGACAAGCTGATCGGCCTCGATGCGGCCAGCGGCGACCAGCGCTGGATCTACGAAAGCACCGTGCCGGTGCTGACCCTGCGCGGCACCGGCGCGCCGCTGATTGCCGGCAACATGGCCCTGGCTGGCCTGGCCAGCGGCAAGGTAGTGGCGGTCGACGTACAGCGCGGCCTGCCGATCTGGGAGCAGCGGGTAGCGATTCCCCAGGGGCGTTCCGAACTGGATCGCGTGGTGGACATCGACGGCGGCCTCCTGCTGTCCGGCGACACCCTCTACGTGGTCAGCTACCAGGGCCGTGCCGCGGCGCTGGACGTGAACAGCGGCCGCCTGCTCTGGCAGCGCGAAGCGTCGAGCTACGTCGGCGTCGCCGAAGGCTTCGGCAATATCTACGTCAGCCAGGCCAGCGGTTCGGTGGAAGGCCTGGACTCGCGCGGTGCCTCTTCGCTGTGGAACAACGACGCCCTGGCGCGTCGCCAACTGTCGGCTCCGGCGGTGTTCTCCAGCAACGTGGTGGTCGGCGACCTGGAAGGCTACGTGCATCTGCTGAGCCAGGTGGACGGTCGCTTCGTCGGTCGCGAGCGGGTCGACAGCGATGGCGTGCGGGTTCGTCCGCTGGTGGTCGGGAGCTGGATGTACGTGTTCGGCAACGGTGGCAAGCTCGTCGCCTACACCATCCGCTAGACTGGGTTTCAAGTGTCCGGCCGCTGCCGTCCGACGTCAGCGGCCTTTGTGTTTTCTGAATTCTCGTGGAGAGCCGCATGGTTCCCGTTATTGCCCTGGTGGGTCGCCCGAACGTCGGCAAGTCCACTCTGTTCAACCGCCTGACCAAGTCGCGCGACGCCATCGTGGCGGAGTACGCAGGCCTGACTCGCGATCGCCAGTACGGCGAGGCGCGCTGGCAGGGCCGCACCTATATCGTCATCGATACCGGAGGCATCTCCGGCGATGAGGAAGGCATCGATGCGAAAATGGCCGAGCAATCGTTGCAGGCCATCGAGGAGGCGGATGCCGTCCTGTTCCTGGTCGATTCGCGCGCCGGCATGACCGCCGCCGACCAGATGATCGCCGAGCACCTGCGCAAGCGGAACAAGCGCAGCTTCCTGATCGCCAACAAGGTCGACACCATCGATCCCGATCTCGCTCGCGCCGAGTTCAGCCCGCTGGGCCTGGGCGATGCGCTGCCGATCGCCGCCGCCCACGGTCGCGGCATCAACCATATGCTGCAGGAAGCCCTGGGGATCTTCCCCAAGGACAACGCGGAGGAAGAGGGCGAGGGCGAGCCGGCGAGCGAAGAGGTCGCCGAAGGCGAGGAACCGACCCGGATTCCCGGTCCCAGCGAGAAGGACGGGATCAAGATTGCCATCATCGGCCGGCCCAACGTGGGCAAGTCGACCCTGGTCAACCGCATGCTCGGCGAAGAGCGGGTGATCGTCTACGACCAGGCCGGCACCACCCGCGACAGCATCTACATCCCGTTCGAGCGCAACGAGGAGAAGTACACCCTGATCGACACCGCTGGCGTGCGGCGTCGCGGCAAGATCTTCGAGGCGGTGGAAAAGTTCTCGGTGGTGAAGACCCTCCAGGCGATCCAGGACGCCAACGTGGTGATCTTCGTCATGGACGCCCGCGAAGGGGTGGTCGAGCACGACCTCAACCTGCTCGGTTTCGTCCTCGAGACCGGCCGTGCCCTGGTCATCGCCCTGAACAAGTGGGATGGCATGGAGGCGGCCGAGCGTGACTACGTGAAGACCGAACTGGAGCGGCGCCTGCTGTTCGTCGACTTCGCCGACATCCATTTCATTTCGGCCCTGCATGGCACCGGCGTCGGCCATCTCTACAAGTCGGTCCAGGAGTCCTTCCGTTCGGCGGTGACCCGCTGGCCGACCAGCCGCCTGACCAGCATCCTCGAGGACGCCGTGCAGGTGCACCAGCCGCCGATGGTCAACGGTCGCCGGATCAAGCTGCGCTACGCCCACCTGGGCGGCGCCAATCCGCCGCTGATCGTGATCCACGGCAACCAGGTGGACGCGGTGCCGAAGGCCTATACCCGCTACCTGGAGAAGACCTACCGGCGGGTATTGAAGCTGGTCGGTACGCCGATCCGCATCGAGTACAAGGGCGGCGAGAACCCCTACGAGGGCAAGAAGAACTCGCTCACCGCGCGCCAGGTCAACAAGAAGCGCCGGCTGATGTCGCACCACAAGAAAGCCGAGAAGAAGAAGAAGGACAAGCGCCGCTGAGGGTGGCGTTTCCTTCGTCGAAAGGCCCGGCAGGTATCCCTGTCGGGCCTTTTTCATTGGCCGCGGCTGTAGCCCGCGGGACGAACCAGGCCGCCGGCGTTGACCGCCGATTCCCTGTCGTGGCGACGAATGATCGCGAGGTGGTTATTCGTCCTGCGCCATCGCCTGGCGCATATTCCCCTCTGACCTGAAGCGGTCACGGTTTTTTCTAAGGCGTGCCCCTGCAGCGTCGCTCCCGGATCGGCTATCCTGCCCTGCCACCCGTCTGGCCGGGCTGTCGTCCGGCGAGTCTCTGCAGGAAGTCCCGATGATTCAGAGCAAGCTGCCGAATGTCGGCACCACCATCTTCACCCGCATGTCGCAACTGGCCGCCGAGTGTGGCGCGATCAACCTCTCCCAGGGCTTTCCCGATTTCGACGGCCCGCCGGAGTTGCGCGAGGCGGTAGGCAGGCATATCGCCGCCGGGCACAACCAGTACGCGCCGATGACCGGCTTGCCGGCCCTGCGCGAGCAGGTGGCGAAGAAGATCGAGCAGTTCTATGGACGCCGGGTGAGCGCCGACAGCGAGGTGACCATCACGCCGGGGGCGACCGAGGCGATCTTCAGCGCGATCCAGGCGCTGGTCCATCCGGGCGACGAAGTGGTGGTACTCGACCCGTCCTACGACAGCTACGAACCCTCCGTGCAACTCGCCGGCGGGCGTTGCGTGCACGTGCCGCTGGCGCTGCCGGACTTCTCCATCGACTGGCAGCGCATGGCCGAGGCCATCGGGCCGCGTACCCGGCTGGTCATCATCAATACCCCGCACAACCCCAGCGGCGCGCTGATCAGCCGCGAGGAACTGGACCGCCTGGCCGCGCTGATCCGCGACCGGGATATCTATCTGATCAGCGACGAGGTCTACGAGCACCTGGTGTTCGACGGTGTCGCCCATACCAGCGTGCTGTCCCACGACGAGTTGTATCCGCGTTCCTTCGTGGTCAGTTCGTTCGGCAAGACCTACCACGTCACTGGCTGGAAGACCGGCTACGTGGTCGCGCCGCCGGCGCTCAGCGCGGAGCTGCGCAAGGTTCACCAGTACGTCAACTTCTGTGGCGTCACGCCGCTGCAATGGGCATTGGCGGACTACATGGCCGGCCATCCGGAGCACTTGCGGCAATTGCCCGGCTTCTACCAGGCCAAGCGCGACCTGTTCTGCGACCTGCTGCTGGACTCTCGCTTCCGTTTTACCCGTGCGCCGGGCACCTACTTCCAGTGCGTGGACTATTCGGCCATCCGTCCGGACCTGGACGACGTGGCCATGGCCGAGTGGCTGACCCGCGAACACGGAGTGGCGGCGATCCCGGTTTCGGTGTTTTATGAAAAGGCTCCGGACGCCATGCGGCTGGTCCGGTTCTGTTACGCCAAACGCGAGGAGACGCTGCGTCAGGCAGCGGAAAAGCTATGCGCGATCTGACGGTTCTGCCGGACCTGGACATCGCCCTGGTCCAATCCTCCCTGGTCTGGCACGACGCCCAGGCCAACCGCGAGCATTTCGCCGCCCTGCTGGAGAGCGCCGCCGGTGCCGACCTGGTGGTCCTCCCGGAGATGTTCACCACGGGTTTCAGCATGGCTTCGGCCGAGCAGGCCGAGCCCGAACTGGGGCCGACCCATGCCTGGCTGCTGGAGCAGGCCCGGCGCCTTGGCGCGGTGGTCACCGGCAGCCTGATCGTCCAGCTCGCCGACGGCAGCCATCGCAACCGCCTGCTCTGGGCGCGTCCGGACGGCGAGATGCTGCACTACGACAAGCGCCATCTGTTCCGCATGGCCGGCGAACACGAGCACTACAGTCCCGGCGAACGCCAGGAACTGTTCGAACTCAAGGGCTGGCGGGTGCGCCCGCTGATCTGCTACGACCTGCGTTTCCCGGTGTGGAGCCGCGACCCGCACGACACCGACCTGTTGCTCTACACCGCCAACTGGCCCGCGCCTCGTCGACAGCACTGGAACCGCCTGCTGCCGGCGCGGGCGATCGAGAACCTTTGCTACGTGGTGGCGGTGAACCGTATCGGCGAAGACGGCAACGCCTTGCGCTACGCTGGGGATAGCCAGGTCCTGGACTTCCAGGGCGACAGCCTGTTCAACGCGGCGGACGCCGACGGCGTGTTCCGCGTCCGGCTGGACGCGGCGGCACTGGCGGCCTATCGCCAGCGTTTCCCGGCCTACATGGACGCGGATCGCTTCGAAATCCATCCTTGAGTGCCGGAACGTCCGCTTCCGGTCGATGTCCGAGGCCATGACCCGGCGCTGCGCATGATGGCGCAGTGCCGGGAATGGAGTTACCCGTATCCCGCGGCGCCGCGCCGTGGGCATCAGATCAGGAGGAAGACCAATGGGACTGCTCGATTCGATTCTCGGTTCGGCGCTGGGTGGCTCTGAAGGACAGGGAGGTGCTCGCGATCCGAAAGTGGCCCTGTTGATCGGGCTGGTGACCATGCTGATGTCGCGCCAGGGCGGTGCGGCACAGGGCGGTGGCGATGGCGGTGGTCTGCTCGGTTCGCTGGGCAGCATCCTTGGTGGTGCCGGCGGCGGGGCCGCGAGCGGCGGGCTGGGTGGCGTCCTCGTCGATCTGCTCGGTGGCGCCGCGGGCGGTGCCGGGCAGGCGGCGCCGGGCGTGGAGGCCGGCTCACTGGGCGGACTCGGCGGGTTGTTCCAGATGCTCCAGAACGCAGGCTTGGGCGATGCCCTGAATTCCTGGATCGGCGGTGGGCCGAACCAGTCGGTGTCGGCGGCGGACATTTCCCGGGTCTTCGGCGACGGTCAATTGCAGCAACTGGCGGACTCCGCCGGAGTCAGCCAGGGCGAGGCGGCCGAACACCTGAGCAGCCTGCTGCCGGAATTGGTCAACAAGCTGACGCCGGACGGCCAGGCGCCGCAGGGCGACCTGGACATCGGTTCGCTGCTGGCGCGCTTCAGCTAAGGCTTTCCCGTCGATGCGGAGCGGATAGCCGCGATACGGTTATCCGCTCCACTCAACGGGGCGAGGCCGCCCTCGACGGCAGGTCGGTCAATAGGCGCTGGCGCTGTCCAGGCGGTGGATCGCCTGTTCGTCGAGCTTCAGGTGGGTGGCGTCGATCAGGTCGTCGAGCTGTTCCAGGCTGGTGGCGCTGGCGATCGGCGCGGTCACCGTCGGACGAGCGATGAGCCAGGCCAGGGCGACCTGGGTCGGGTTGGCGTTGTACTGCTCGGCCACTTCGTCGAGCGCCGCGAGGATGGCCACGCCGCGCTCGTTGAGATAACCCTTCACCTTCTCTCCCCGGGCTCGCCCGGCGGTGTCGGCCTGGTTGCGGTACTTGCCGCTGAGGAAGCCGCTGGCCAGCGAGTAGTAGCTGATCACCCCGATACCGAGTTCTTCCACCGTCGGCTCCAGGTTGGTCTCGTAGTCGGCGCGATCGTACAGGTTGTATTCGGGTTGCAGGCTCTGGTAGCTCGGCAGGTTAAGCCGGGCGCTGACCTGGCGTGCTTCGAGGAGGCGCCGGGCGTCGTAGTTGGAGGCGCCGATGACCCGTACCTTGCCTTTCTTGATCAGTTCGCCATAGGTGGAAAGGGTTTCCTCCAGGTCGGTGTGGGGATCGTCGGTGTGCGACTGGTAGAGGTCCAGGTAGTCGGTCTGCAGGCGTCGTAGCGAGCGCTCCAGGGCCTGCTCGATATAGGCGGCGGAGAGACCTTTGTGGCCATTGCCCATGTCCATCCCGACCTTGCTGGCGATCACCATGCGGTCGCGTTTGCCGGTGCGTTTCAGCCACTTGCCGATGAGGGTTTCCGACTCGCCGCCCTGGTGCCCGGGAACCCAGCGCGAATATACGTCGGCGGTGTCGATGCAGTTCAGGCCGGCGTCGAGCAGGGCGTCCAGCAGCCTGAAGGAGGTGCTTTCGTCGGCAGTCCAGCCGAAGACGTTGCCGCCGAATACCAGTGCCGGTATCTCCAGGCCGGAGTTGCCGAGTTTGCGTGTGGTCATGCGTCATCCCTCCTGAGTGCGGTCCTGTGTGGGCGCTTTCGTTCGCACGTCTTGCTGTGACTCCCGGCGGGCGCGGAATGTTCAGCCGGCGCGCAGCGTCCTATAGACTCTGCCGGTTGCCGGGATTTTCCAATGCCGGCCCTGGTAAAGCTTCAGTAAATATCCGCAGGGAGCACACGCATGAACAGCGACACCGAGAATCCGTTCCGCCCACCGGAGGCCCGCCTGGACGAGCCTGACGCCACCCATGGCGAGCCGCTGTACAGGCTTTCCGCGATCGGTCTGGGTACCTTCATCGGCACGCCCCTGGCCGGTGCCTTCCTCGCGGCGGTGAATCTCCGTCGCCTGGGACGGGCGCAGGAAGTCGGGAAAACCTGGCTGGTCGGCCTCTGCCTGTTTGTCCTGCTGCCAGTTCTGGGCGCGATACTGCCGGAGAACATCCCCTCGATCGGCTTCACGGTGGCGCAGATATTCGGCATGGTCTACTACGCCAAATCAGCCTTCGGTCCGGCCCTGGACAGCCACAAGGCAGCGGGCGGAGCGTTCATTTCCAACTGGCGGGCGGCGGGGATCGGCCTGCTGTTCATGTTGGTGGTCCTGTCGGTAGCGATCCCGGTGGTGATGCTGGTGGTGTGAGGGGCAGCCCGCGCTTTGCCTTATCATGAGTTCTTTATCCGCGATGACTGGCCATGACTACACAACGCTACCTGCTCGATGAACTGGAAACCGCCGACATGCTCGAGATCGACGGTCTGCACGCCTGGCGCTTCGAACTCAACGAGAACCTGCTGGACCAGGCGGACCTGGCGGCGGAAGCCGACCAGCCGTTCGCCAGCGAAGACTGGGTGCTGGCGGTGGAAAGCCTGGATGGACGCACCCGTCGCGAGTGGCGTTTTTCCTACAACGCGGTGATGGAAGCCGAGCCCCAGGCCGATGGCGAGTCCTGGCGCCTGACCACAGGGGAGGGGGCGTACCAGCTCCGTTGCCTGGGAGCGGTCAGCGCCAGCGGCGAGGATGAGTGAAGCGATTCAGCTGAAAGATCCCATGAAAAAAGGGAGCCGCCTGGCTCCCTTTTTCCCTTCCGTGCCGGTCAGGCCGCCTTGGCCTCGGCCTGGGTCACCGCGCGGTTCAGCGCGCTGAACAGGGCGCGGAAGCTGGCGGTGGTAATGTTCTCGTCGATGCCGATGCCGTGCAGCGGGCGCTGGCCCTCCAGGCGGATCTCGATATAGGCCGCGGCCTTGGCATTGGCGCCGGCGCCGATGGCGTGCTCATGGTAGTCCATGATTTCCGCCTTGACCGGCAGGGCGGCCACCAAGGCTTCCAGCGGTCCCTTGCCGATCCCGCGCCAGTGCTGCTTCTCGCCGTCGAAGGAGACTTCCAGGTCGACGGCGCTGGTGCCGTTCTCTTCCTGCAGGCGATGGCTGGCGAGGACGTAGGGCGAGGTCGCCTTGAGGTATTCGTTTTCCAGCAGCGAGTAGATCTGTTGTGCGGTCATTTCCAGGCCGAGACGGTCGGTCTCGCCTTGCACTACCTGGCTGAACTCGATCTGCATGCGCCGCGGCAGGCTGATGCCGTACTCCTGTTCGAGCAGGAAGGTGATGCCGCCCTTGCCGGACTGGCTGTTGACCCGGATCACCGCTTCGTAGTCGCGGCCGATGTCGGCCGGATCGATCGGCAGGTACGGCACTTCCCAGATCGCGTCTTCCTTCTGCTGGGCGAAGCCCTTGCGAATGGCATCCTGGTGCGAGCCGGAGAAAGCGGTATGGACCAGGTCGCCGACATATGGATGGCGCGGGTGGACCGGCAACTGGTTGCACTCTTCGACCACCTTGCGCACCGCGTCGATGTCGGAGAAGTCCAGTTGCGGATGCAGGCCCTGGGTGTACATGTTCAAGGCCAGGGTCACCAGGTCGACGTTGCCGGTGCGCTCGCCGTTGCCGAACAGGCAACCTTCGACGCGGTCGGCGCCGGCCATCAGGCCCAGCTCGGTGGCGGCCACGCCGGTGCCACGGTCGTTGTGGGTGTGCAGGCTGATGATCACGCTGTCACGCTTGTCGACGTGGCGGCCGAACCATTCGATCTGGTCGGCGTAGACGTTCGGCGTGGCGCACTCCACGGTGGCCGGCAGGTTGAGGATGATCTTGTTGTCCGGGGTCGGTTGCCAGACGTCGATCACCGCGTTGCAGACCTCCACCGAGAACTCCAGCTCGGTAGAGCTGAAGATTTCCGGCGAGTACTGGAACGACCACTGGGTATCCGGTTGCTCGGCGGCCAGCTTCTTGATCAGTTTCGCGGCGTTGGTGGCGATGTCCACGACGCCCTGCTTGTCCTGGTTGAAGACGATGCGGCGGAACGACGGGGCGGTGGCGTTGTAGACGTGGACGATGGCCTTCTTCGCCCCGCGCAGGGATTCGAAGGTGCGGGTGATCAGGTCTTCGCGGGCCTGGGTCAGCACCTGGATGGTGACGTCGTCCGGGATGTGGTTGCCTTCGATCAACTCGCGGACGAAGTTGAAGTCGGTATCGGAAGCCGACGGGAAGGCCACTTCGATCTGCTTCAGGCCGACCTGCACCAGGGTCTTGAAGAATCGCATCTTCTTCGCCGCGTCCATCGGTTCGATCAGCGACTGGTTGCCGTCGCGCAGGTCGGAACTGCACCAGATCGGCACCTCGGTGATGGTCTTCGACGGCCAGGTGCGGTCGGGCAGATTGATGGCCGGGAATGGGCGGTATTTCTGCGAAGGGTCTTTCAACATGCTCATGGGGCTAATCCTTTGGAGTCGGTTCCTGGGCCGGCGGGGCCAGGCGAACGCAGTGACGAGATGAAGAGAAGCGTCGCTCAGCCACGCAGTCGCGGGCTGACCAGGCACAGGCAGGCGTGTTGGCGGAGCAGGATGAGGGTGTGTGGTGTTTTCATGCGTACCACACTAGTGAGACTGCATTTGAATGGCAAGCATTAAAGGAAAATTAGTAGAATTTCCCATTTGTGCGGCTTTTGTGGGTTTTTATTCTTTCTCGGCGGTGAAAGCTTGTCCTCGATTGCGCCGCCGGCACGCTCTCCGCAACGGAAAATTCTGCGGCCCCATGCCGCAGAAGAGCCAGCCGCCCTTGTGCGATCATTTCGTTCCCCGTGCCTGGGGCGTATAACGACAGGCGCATTCTTCTTTTCGGCATGACCCGGCGCGAGCGGCCATCCGGCCCGCTACGCGGTGGTCTTCATTCAAGACGGCGGGAGTCGCAGGTGGCGACCACTCTGAAACGACAAGGCATCGGTGCATGGCTGGCTCTGTTCGCCATGCTGATGATCTTCGTCGGGCCGCTGATCTCCCAGTCGATGCCGATGGACCACCCGATGCCGATGGGCGTGGGGATGGGCCACGAAGGCATGTCCCACGAGAACATGGACCATGGCGACATGGCCCATGCCGGCTGTTCCGATACCCAGCGCTCCGTCGTCCATGCCGGCATGCCGGGGATGGGCGGCGAGGAAGGCAATCGCCTGGCCAGCGACGTGCTCTGGGAGAAGTGCGGTTATTGCAGCCTGTTGTTCCACAGCCCGCCGCTCACCGAAGACGCCTGCCTGGCGCTGTTCTCCGTTCCCTTCGCGACGGCGCCCGCCGTCGCTTTCCTGAACGAGGCGTTCGTCGCCTCGCCGGTGTTTCCCGGCGCCCGTACCCGTGCGCCGCCGTTCCTGATCGCCTGACCTCTTTCAATCCGATAGCCGCCGCTTCCTGGGGGCACCGGCGCGTCTTCGCCGCGCCGGTGACGCGAGCCTGGCCGCGTGCCTGCTCGCCGTGGGGGCGGGGCGGAAGTCACATAGATCATGGAAAAACGTATGTCTACTCAACAACGAGCGGCCGGCAACGCCTGCCCGACCGCCGCTTTCAGCTTCGACCCTGCCCGTCTCGCACAACGCCGCCGCTGGGCGGGAGCCTTCGCCGCTCTGTGCGGCCTGGCCCTGTCTCCGTCGGCGCTCCTGGCCGAGGAACACTCACAGTACCAGGATCACGCCGTGGAGCTGGCGCCGAGCGTGGTCACCGGAGTCGCCCAGAGTTCGCCGCTGACCATCGTCACCAATCCCAAGGAGCCGCGCCAACCGGTGCCGGCCAGCGATGGGGCCGACTACCTGAAGACCATTCCCGGCTTCGCGGTGATCCGCAACGGCGGCAGCAACGGCGACCCGGTGCTGCGCGGGATGTTCGGTTCGCGCCTGAACATCCTCACCAACGGCGGCATGATGCTCGGTGCCTGTCCGAACCGGATGGACGCGCCGACCTCCTACATCTCGCCGGAAACCTACGACAAGCTCACCGTGATCAAGGGCCCGCAGACGGTGCTCTGGGGGCCGGGCGCGTCGGCCGGGACGATCCTCTTCGAGCGTGAGCCGGAGCGCTTCGGCGAACTCGGCTCGCGGGTCAACGCCAGCCTGCTGGCCGGCTCCAATGGCCGCTTCGACAAGGTGCTGGACGCCGCCGCCGGCAACCGGCTCGGCTACCTGCGCTTCACCGGCAACCACGCGCAGTCCGACGATTACGAGGACGGCGCCGGGAATACCGTGCCGTCGCGCTGGAAGAAGTGGAACGGCGACGTCGCGGTCGGCTGGACCCCCGACGAGGACACCCTGATCGAACTCACCGCCGGCAAGGGCGACGGCGAGGCACGCTACGCCGGGCGCGGCATGGACGGCTCGCAGTTCAAGCGCGAGAGCCTGGGCCTGCGCTTCGTCAAATCGAACGTCAGCGATGTGCTGGAGAAGGTCGAGGCACAGGTCTACTACAACTACGCCGACCACATCATGGACAACTTCCGCCTGCGCACTCCCGACCCATCCAGCATGATGCCCATGCCGATGGCGTCCCAGGTGGACCGACGCACCCTCGGCGGTCGCCTGGCGGCCACCTGGCGCTGGGACGACTTCAAGCTGGTCACCGGGGTCGACGCCATGCGCAACGAGCACCGCGCGCGCGGCTCCAAGTACGACATGATGACCGACTACTACACCGACGCCGACCAGTTCCCCTGGAGCAAGGACGCGGTGTTCCACAACTACGGGGCCTTCGGCGAACTGACCTGGTTCGCCGCCGAGCGCGACCGGCTGATCGGCGGGTTGCGCCTGGACCGCGCCTCGGTCAAGGACTACCGGCAGACCCTGAAGTCCGGGCACATGGGCCACGCCATGGCCAACCCGACGGCCAACGACACCCGCGCCGATACCCTGCCCAGCGGCTTCGTGCGCTACGAGCACGACCTCGCCGACTCGCCGACCACCCTCTACGCCGGCCTCGGCCATGCCGAGCGCTTCCCCGACTACTGGGAGCTGTTCTCGCCCAAGCGCGGGCCGAACGGGTCGGTCAACGCCTTCGACAAGATCAAGCCGGAAAAGACCACCCAGCTCGACTTCGGCCTCCAATACAACGGCGACAAGCTGCAGGCCTGGGCCTCCGGCTACGTCGGGGTGGTCCAGGACTTCATCCTGTTCAGCTATCGCGAGGGCATGATGGGTTCCTCGACCCAGGCGACCAACGTCGACGCGCGGATCATGGGCGGCGAGCTGGGCGCTTCCTACCAGCTCACCGGCAACTGGAAGACCGACGCCAGCCTGGCCTATGCCTGGGGCAAGAACAGCTCGGACGACCGCGCGCTGCCGCAGATCCCGCCGCTGGAAGCGCGCTTCGGCCTGACCTACGAGGAAGGCGACTGGAGTGCCGGCAGCCTGTGGCGGGTGGTCGCGCCGCAGAATCGCATCGCCAGGGACCAGGGCAACGTGGTCGGCAAGGACTTCGACAAGAGCGCCGGCTTCGGCGTCTTCTCGCTCAACGGCGCCTACCGGGTGACTCGCAACGTCAAGCTGAGCGCCGGTGTCGATAACCTGTTCGACAAGGATTACACCGAGCACCTGAACAAGGCCGGCGACGCCGGCTTCGGTTTCTCCGCCAACGAAACGGTTCCAGAGCCGGGCCGGACCTTCTGGACCAAGGTCGACTTCAGCTTCTGAACCTTCAACGAGGCCCCGTCCAGCGGGGCCCGCCTTGCCTGTGTGCGCTCCGATGAGGTGATCCATGCAATCGAACGAAAAGAACGGCCGTGACTTCTACGCGCTGGCCTGGCGCTGGCATTTCTACGCTGGCCTGTTCGTCGCGCCCTTCATGATCCTGCTGGCGCTGACCGGAATCGTCTACCTGTTCAAGCCGCAACTGGATGCGCTGCTCTATCCGCAACTGCTGCGGGTCGAGGCCGGTGCGCAGATGCGCAGCGCCGACCAGTTGCTCGCCGGGGTGCGCCAGGCGCACCCGCAGGCCGCCGTCAGCCAGTACCTGCCGCCGAGCGAGGCGGGGCGCAGCGCGCAATTCGTGATTGGCGAAGAGGGCAGGCAATGGAACCTCTTCGTCGATCCCTACAGCGGGCGCGAACTCGGCCGCCAGGATGCGCAGCTGAATCTCCAGGCGGTGGCCCGGGCACTGCATGGCGAGCTGATGGTCGGGACCGTCGGCGACCGGCTGATCGAGCTGGCCGCCGGCTGGGGCATCGTCCTGGTGGTCTCCGGTCTCTACCTATGGTGGCCGCGCGGGCGGGCGGCGAGCGCGCTGTTCTGGCCGCGCCTGCACCTGCGCGGACGACCGCTGTGGCGCGAGCTACATGTGCTCGCCGGTTTCTGGGGCAGCCTGCTGTTGCTGTTCATGCTGCTCAGCGGGATGACCTGGACCGGCTACTGGGGCAAGCAGTTCGCCGATGTCTGGAACCGTTTCCCGGCGGCGATGTGGAACGATGTGCCGACCTCCGACATGCAGGCCGGTAGCCTCAACAGCGCGTCGCGCCAGCAGGTGCCCTGGCCGCTGGAGAACACTCCGCTGCCGCGCTCGCAGCCGCCGGCGGCCGACGCCCATGCCGAGCATCGCGGGCATTCCGCCCAGGCCGGGCACGCGATGCCGATGGACATGCCGATGCCGGCGGGCATCCCTCTGCAAAGGGTGGTGGATATCGCCCGCGAGCGCGGCGTGGCGGCGGGCTACGGGATCGCCCTGCCGAGCGGGATGGAGGGGGTCTACACGATTTCCGTGTTCCCCGACGATCCGCGCCACGACGCCACCCTGCACATCGACCAGTACAGCGGCAAGGTTCTCGCCGACGTGCGTTGGCAGGACTACAACGCGGTGGCGAGGAGCGTGCAGATGGGCGTCGTGCTGCACGAAGGCAAGCTCTTCGGCCTCGGCAACCAGTTGCTGATGCTCGCGGTCTGCCTGGCGATCCTGCTCAGCTCGGCGAGCGGCCTGTGGATCTGGTGGAAGCGCAAGCCGGCCGGACGCCTTGGCGTGCCGCCGCTGCGCCACGAGCTGCCGCGCTGGAAGAGCGGCATCGCCATCATGCTGGCGCTGGGCGTGGCCTTCCCGTTGGTGGGGGCCTCGCTCCTGCTGGTCTGGGCGCTGGACTGGCTGGTGCTGTCGCGGCTGCCGGCGGTTCGCCGGGTCCTGGCTTGAGACCTGCTGCCCGGCGCTCAGTCGAGGTCGAGCTGGCGGGTCTTCCAGAGTGCCGCCAGCAACAGCACGCAGAGCAGCGCCTCGGTGCCGAGCCAGAGGAAGGTGGTTAGCGCCGGCGAGGCGTCGATCAGCACACCGTAGAGGCGCGCCGCGCCGCCGCTGGCGATCACCGCCAGGGCGGCGAGCAGGCCGAGCACCAGGTAGCGGGGGCGCAGGGCGGCATAGCCGAGCAGCAGCCCGATGCCGAAGCTGGTGCCGCCGTAGCTGGCGCGCAGGTCGGTGAGGGCGGCGGGGGTGAGCGGTTCGCCGCTGGTGAGCAGGGAGGCGAGCGGGCCGGGGAAGAAGACGAAGCCCAGGCCGAGGACCACGAACAGTGTCGAGCACAGCCAGAGCAGGCGAAGCGGGTGAGTCATGCGGTGTCTCCCTTGGTCATGAAAGGGGTGCATCGACGCGCCCCCTGTTCCTTCTGACCTCAGCCGGCGCCGCGTTGCTCACTTCTCAGGGCTGGAAGGCACCGATGAAGATCGCCGGGTCGACTCGCGCGTCGTTCAGGCTGACGTTCCAGTGCATGTGCGGTCCGGTGGCCCTGCCGGTGGCGCCGACCTTGCCGAGTACGCCGCCGCGCGGCACCTGCTGGCCGAGCTTCACGTCGATCTTCGACAGGTGGCAGAACATGCTGATGAAGCCCTGGCCATGGTCGACGAACACCGTCTTGCCATTGAAGAAGTAGTCGCCGATGAGGATCACCTTGCCGGCCGCCGGCGCCTTGATCGGCGTACCGGCCGGTACCGCGAAGTCTAGACCGGAATGCGGGTTGCGCTCTTCGCCGTTGAAGAAGCGGCGCAGGCCGAAGGGGCTGGAGAGCGGACCGTCGACCGGCTTGTCGAGCATCAGGTTGCTGGGCAGGCCGGGACTGAAGCGGCGGTAGGCGGCGGTCTGCTCGGCGAGTTCGCGTTCGATGCGCTTGAGGTCTTCCGGCAGCGGATTGACCTGGCGCTTGTTCTTCAGGGTGATGCGCTGCTCGCGGTAGTGCTTGCTGCCGACGCTGAAGCGTTCCTCGTGGTTGCCGGTCGCCGCCCGCACTTCCAGCTTCTGCGGGCCGGGCTTGGTGCTCAGCGGGATGCCGACCACGGCGATCCAGCGGCGGCCTTCCTCGCGCACCACCAGCACCGGCTTGCCCTGGTAGAAGGCCCGCGGCGGCGGGCCTTCCTCGCCGAGGTCGACCACCGCCACCCCGCCGGGCACCGGCTTGTTCAGCAGGCGCATGATGAAGCTGTCGGCCTGGGCGGGCAGGGCGCAGAAAGCGGCGAGCAACAGCGTGGAAACGAAGGCTAGGGTGCGGGGCATCGGCTTCTCGACTCGTCGGGCGTCAAAGCCGTCTATGCTGGCGGAAGAGCGCGGCGGGGGAAAGCCCGCAAGGGTTGCAAACGTTTTCACCTGCGGCACTCTGTCGCGCCCGGCGTTTTTACTTTTGCCCCGCGCTCAGGCATAAAGGGCCCATTCTCCGGAGAACCGACGATGCCCCTGTCACGGCGCCCCGTGGCCTGGCTGGCCAGCCTGGCCGTGCTGATGAACCTGTTCGTGGTGCCGCTTTCGCAGGCGCTGACGACGCAGGAGCGCGCCTCGTTGCTGCTCGGCGGCTTCTGCAGCACCTCGTCCGATTCGCTGCTGCGCCTGAAGCTGGGTGCCGCGCTCAAGGACATCGATCTTCCCGACGACCACGAAAGCCTGGCCCCGCACCTCTGCTGCTGCGCCGGCGCCGCCGGCACGCCCGGACTGGTCGCCTCCTGGCCGGCATTGCCACTGGCGCCGCTGGCCAGCCCGGCCCGTAACGCCTTCTCCGCCACCGACCTGCCTCCCCTGCGCTATTGGCGCCTCGCCAATCCGCGCGCTTCTCCTGTCGCCTGACTCCTCCCCCGCGCCTTCGACAACCTGGACCTTCGGGTCGGGGCAGGTCGCGGCGCAATACCCTAGCTTCCCCCCTGGAATCGCCGGTCCGACGGAAAAAGACCGGTCATACGCTACTGGAGAGTCACCATGCGCACATCCTTCTTTGCTGCCGCGGCCCTGCTGGCCGTTTCCGCTTTCGCCCAGGCCCACGAGTACAACGCCGGCCAGCTGCACATCGAGCATCCCTGGGCGCTGGCCCTGCCGCCGACCTCGCCGAACGGCGCGGCCTACTTCGTGGTGCAGAACCACGGCAAGGAAAACGACACCCTGCTTGGCGCCGACACGCCGCGCGCGGCTTCCGCCGAGGTGCACGAGCATGTGCACAAGAACGGCATGATGAGCATGCAGAAAGTCGACAGCGTCGACGTCGCACCAGGCAAGGACCTGCGCTTCGCTCCCGGCGGCTACCACCTGATGCTGATGGGCCTGAAGCAGCCACTGGTGGCCGGCGAGCGCTTCCCGCTGACGCTGCATTTCCGCAAGGCCGGCGACGTGCCGGTGGAAATCGTCGTCGAGTCCAAGGCGCCGGCCGAACAGGGCGGGCACGAGCAGCACGGCCACTGAGCGCTGTGTCGAGCAGGGGCGCCCGGCGCCCCGCCTTTGCGTGCGAGGTTCAGAGCATGAACAGCAACAGATATCCCTTGCCGGCGCAGACCGGCCTGGTGGTGGCTCCCGGCCTGCCGCCGAAGAACTCCACCCTGCGTCCGGACCAGCTCAACAAGCGCCTGAGCAGCGCCTGGCACCATCTCTACGACCTTTGCCCGGAACTGCTGAAGATCGATCCGCCGGATGGCCTGACCATCCTCCGCGGTTTCCTGCAATGGGCGGCCGAGCAGAAGGCCGCCTGGAACTGGGCGATGCACCTGCGCCTGTACTGCTGGCTGTTGCAGTCGCCGTTCGGCGCCAAGGTGACCGACGAGCATCTGGAGGTGCTGATGGACGCCTCCGCCGCGCGCTGGACGGTGGACGACACCAGCGCCAACCGCGGCATCCTCCTGGCCAGCCAGGGCGGTGCGCACATCACCCAGGACTGGAAGGCGCCGCAGGCCGGCGCCGGCACGCGTGTGCCGCTGGAGCGCCTGGACCTGCCGGCGCCGAACTGGACATTCGCCTATTGCGCGGTGCCCGACCCGCGGCTGCGCGAGTTCCCGGGCTGGAAGCCGTTGCCGGCGCGCGGCTCGCTGGTCGGCTGAGCGCTCGCCGCCCCGCGTGGGGGGGGCGGCGCCGTTTCAGCGGTTGGCCAGGGCTCGCTGGTTGGAGTCGTAGATGTTGTCGCGTTCCGGAACGTGCCGGCCGGCGAGGCTTTCCAGCCACTCCTCGGTGCTGAGCACGGCGGCGAAGGAGGACTGCAGGACGATGCCGAAGATCCGGTGGATCTCTTCCGCGCTGGCCTGGCCGGCGCGGTTGCGGTAGGGCACCGAGCCGCTGGCGTCGTGCAGGTATTCCACCTGCCAGCCTTCGTGGATCGCCTGGCGGATGGTCGAGTCGTCGCAGTGCTGGGTCATGTAGCCGACCACGGCGAGGGTGTCGATGTCGCGCTCGCGCAGCCAGTCGGCCAGCCCGGTGCCGACGAAGGAACTGGCCAGTTGCTTTTCCACCTTGTGCTGGTAGGGCCGCGAGGCGACCACCTCGTGCAGCTCGGCCTGCCGGCTGCCGCGCGCGAACAACGGCGAGTCCGCCGGTGCCAGGTGCTGCACCACGACGATCGGGATGCCCGCCGCGTGGGCGGCATCCATGGCGGCGCCGATGCGTTCCAGCGACGATTGGATGGCGGGAAATTCGATACGCAGGTTGCCGCTGACGTATTCGTTCTGTACGTCGATGACCAGCAAGGCGCGTTTGGGTTGACGTGCGGACATGGCGTTTCCTCCTGAGTGGGTGAGGCAGATTCTGGTCCCGGCGCGGCGTAGCGAGTGAGTGGCCTGAGAGACAACTTTCGCTAGAATCGGGCCAACCCGCTCATACCCACCGAGGTGCGCATGTCCCGCCAGTCCGTGGCCGTGGTGGCCTTCGACCGCATCAGTCCGTTCCACCTGTCGGTGCCCTGCCTGGTGTTCGGCCAGGAGTGCTACGACCCCTGCGCGCAGGCCTTCGACCTGCGTGTCTGCACCGCCGAGCCGGGCCGGCTGCGAACCACGGTGGGGTTCACCATCGAGGCCGAGGCCGGGCTGGAAGCGCTGGCCGAGGCGCAGACCGTGATCGTGCCGAGCTGGCGCGATCCACACGAGCGTCCGCCACAAGCGCTGCTGGATGCGTTGATCGCGGCCCGTGCACGCGGTGCGCAACTGGTGGGCTTGTGCCTGGGGGCCTTCGTGCTGGCCGAGGCCGGGTTGCTCGACGGTCGCCGCGCCACCACCCACTGGATGTGGGCGGAGGATTTCGCCGGGCGCTTCCCTGCGGTGCGGGTGGAGCCCGACGTGCTGTACATCGAGGACGACAGCCTGCTGACCTCGGCAGGCACCGTCGCCGGCATCGACTGCTGTCTGCACCTGGTCCGCCAGCGGCTCGGTGCGCAGACTACCAATCACCTGGCCCGGCGCCTGGTGGTGGCGCCGCATCGACAGGGCGGCCAGGCCCAGTTCATCGAGCAGCCGCTGCCGGACAGTGCCCAGGACGGCCGTCTCGGCGAGCTGCTGGTGTGGCTGCGGCAGAACCTCGACCAGGCGCACAGCCTGGACAGCCTGGCACAGCGGGTGCTGATGAGCCGGCGGACCTTCACCCGGCATTTCCGCCAGCTCACCGGCACCACCGTCAGCCAGTGGCTGCAGGCCGAACGCCTGGCCCTGGCCCAGCGCCTGCTGGAAACCACCGAGCATTCGGTGCAGGCGATCGCCGGGCTGGCCGGCTTCGGTTCGGCGGTGTCGTTGCGCCAGCAGTTCTCCGCCGCGTTCGGCCTGCCGCCGCTGGGCTACCGGCGCGCCTTCGCCTCCTAGTCCGCCGGAGGGCGCTTCTGCAACTGCTGGCGCCAGAGCGCGTCCATCGCCTGCAACTGCACCGGGCCGAACAGCGCCTGCGTCGCGCCGGTGTGCCAGGCCCAGAGCTGGTCGCCGAAATCGTAGTGCCACCATTCGCTGGGCAGGTTGCTGAAACCGGCGTCGAGCATCGCGTGATAGAGCAGGCGACGGTGATCGCGGACGCGTCGCTGGCGCGTGTCGGGCTCCGCCAGGCGTTCGAAGTAGGCGGTGTAGGAGGCCGGCACGGCTTCGTCGAAGGCGCTGCCCATGTCCAGCCAGCGGCCCTGGGCGTCGCACAGGGTGACGTCCACCGCGCCGCCGGTGAGATGCGGGCTGGGCGCCTCGCGGCTGCTGCTCGGCGGCGAGACGAACTGGCGGGTGAGCCGTTCCAGCTCGGCCTCGCCGGCCCGTGGGTAGTGCGCGGCCAGGGCGCTGGACAGGCTGTCGTAGAGATACTGCTGCACGGCGAACGGCCGCCAGGCGTCCAGCACCACCAGGCGCACGCCGCCGGGGAGGGCGGCGGCGACCCGCAGGAGACGCTCGAAGACCTCGCCGCGAGCGTGGCACTCCGGGATCGCGTGAGGAATTCCGAGCTTGTGGTAGGCCGGCCAGACGCTGAAGTCGCGGCTCAGCCCGAGCGCCTCCAGCGGCGTGCCGGCATCGACGATGGGGATGCCGGCCACGGCGTGCCAGTCGGGCTCCGGGAGAACGGGGATGGCTTGGGTGAAGTCGGTCATGGCGTCAATTGAGCAGGCGTGGCAGCCACAGGGTCAGGGAGGGGAACAGGATCAGCAGCGACAGCACCCCCAGGGCCACGAGGATGAACGGCCAGATACCCTTGAACATTTCCAGGATATCGAGGCGGCTGATGGTCGCCACGATGAACAGGCAGGCGCCCATTGGCGGGGTGATCAGGGCGATGGTGATGTTCAGGGTGAAGATCAGCCCCAGGTGCACCGGATCCACGCCGGCGGCCAGCGCCACCGGAGCGACTATCGGCGTCAGCAGCATCAGTACCGAGACTTCTTCCATGAGCATGCCGCAGACGAAGATCACCGCGCTGATGATGAACAGCATCAGGGTCGGCGAGTGGCCGAACGGCTCCAGCAACTGGGCGAACTCGCTGGCGACCTGGGCGTAGTTGAGCAACCAGTTGACCACCGAAGCGGCGGCGATGATCACGTAGATGCTGGCGGTCAGGCGTACCGTCTCGCGCAGCGAGTTCCACAGCCCGACCAGGCTCAGTTGGCGCTGGAGCAGACCGACCAGCGCCACGTAGAGAGCGATCAAGGCGCCCGACTCGGTGGGCGTGACCAGTCCCAGGACGATTCCGGCGACGATGATCACCGGCGCGATCAGCGCGGTCAGGGCGCCGGACAGCGCCGCCAGGATCTCGCCCCAGGCCGGCGCCGCATGGCGCGCCTGCAGCCCGTTGCGGTAGGCGTACACCGCGTTCAGCAGCATGAAGGCGGCGGCCAGCAGCAGGCCGGGAATCACCCCGGCGAGGAACAGCTCGCCCACCGAGGTGTTGGTCAGCGAGGAATAGAGGATCATGAAGATGCTCGGCGGGATGATCGGACCGATCAGCGAGCTGCCTGCGGTCAGCCCGGCGGCGAAGCGCCGCGAGTAGCCTTCCTTTTCCATGGCCGGCACCAGCAGGGTGCTGAGTGCCGAAGCGTCGGCCGCGGCGGACCCGTTGACCCCGGCGAAGAACACCCCGGCGACCACGTTGACGTGGCCGAGGCCGCCGCGGAAGTGGCCGACCAGGGCGTTGGCCAGGCGCATCAGGCGCGGGGTCATGCCGGAATGGTTCATCAGGTTGCCGGCCAGCACGAACAGCGGGATCGCCATCAGCGAGAAGATGTCCATGCCGCCGAAGAAGCGCTGCGGCAGGGTGTTGGCGAACAGCGCCGGGTCGACGAAGAGGAACCCCACCAGCGCGGTGAGCAGCAGGCAGAGGAACAGCGGCAGGCCGAGCAGGAGGTTGACCACGAAGGCTGCGATCATGGCGATGGCCATCATGCCTGCGACCCTCCCTCGACGGTGGTGCTGGCCGGCTGCCGCGGCCAGGGCCCCTGGAGCAACAGCATGAGGGTCAGCAGGCCGAAGCCGAGCGGCAGGCTGAGCAACGGCCAGGTGCGGCTGATGCCCAGGCCGAGGCTGCGGAAGCGCCCGGCGTTCAGCGCGTAGCGGGTGCTGACCCAGGCGGCGAAGGCGAAGAAGGCCAGCGCCAGCAGCCACTGGTAGAGCCTGAGGGCCTGCGCCAGGCGCGGCGGCAGGCGTTGTTCCAACAGGTTGACGCGCATGTGCCCGCCTTCCATCCATACCGCGCCGAGCGCCAGCATTACTGCGCCGATGATGAGGTAGCGGGCCAGTTCGTCCATCCAGATCGGCGAGCTGCCGAGCAGGTAGCGGGCGAACACGCCGTAGATGAGCAGGACCAGGTCGAGCAGCAACAGCAGCGTGGCGAGGTTCAGCAACGCGGCGCGCATGCCCTTGAGCAATGACGGCATGGGAGGCACTCCGGAAAGTCGGACAGGCGCGCCCGGCCGACGGCAGCGGCCGTCGGGGGGCAACGCGCGAAGGTCAGGGGGCGGTGGCGAGACCGGCGTCGCGGAAGGCCATCTCGGTCCAGCGCGGCTCGATGTCCTGGGTCTTCAGCCAGGCCAGGTAGGACGGCTGGCCTTTCTCGCGGAAGGCGGCGAGGTCATCGGCGGACGGCTGGATGATCTGCATGCCCTTTTCCTTGAGGAACGCCAGGTCGCGCTCCTGCTGGGCAGCGACCGCCTCGCGGTTCAGCCGGGTGGCTTCGGCGGCGGCGTCGAGCAGGGCCTGGCGCTCCTTTGCCGGGAGGCTGGCGAGCAGATCGCCGTTGGCCACCAGGAACTGGTCGGAGTACTGGATGTTGGCCAGGGTCAGGTACTTCTGCACCTGGTAGAGGCTGCCGAGGATGATGTAGGAGGTCGGGTTCATCTGGCCGTCGGCGACGCCGGTGCGCAGGCCCATGTA
Organism: Pseudomonas sp. TZ252; assembly: GCF_056110345.1. Classification (NCBI taxonomy): domain Bacteria; kingdom Pseudomonadati; phylum Pseudomonadota; class Gammaproteobacteria; order Pseudomonadales; family Pseudomonadaceae; genus Pseudomonas; species Pseudomonas sp. TZ252. The sequence continues at coordinate 3,742,162 of NZ_CM148566.1, forward strand.
CAACTCGGTCCAGGGGATCGGCGTGCCGGAGGCGCCGAAGGCTTCGTAGAGCGCCACCTGGCTGGGATCCATGGCGCGGAAGCGCAGGCCCTGGAAGTCCGCCGGGCCGTGGATCGGCTTCTTGCCGTTGGTGAAGTTGAGGAAGCCGCCTTCCTCGACCACCGCCAGCAGCTCGGTGCCGGTGCGCTCGCGGAAGGCCTCGCGGGCGGCCTGCCAGTAGCTGCCGCTGTCGAAGAAGGCGTGGGCCGCGGCGGCATCCTTGAACATGAAGGGCGTGGCGCTGACGTAGATCTCCGGGAACAGCGGGGCGATCCCGGCGAAGGAGGCGATGTTCAGGCCGGGGCCGGTCATCACCTGTTCCATGCGCTGCTCCTCTTCGCCGAGCATGCTGTTGGGGTAGAGCTTGAACTGCAGTTCGCCGCCGCTCTTTTCCTCGGCCAGGCGCTTGAGGTTGCTGGCGAACAGGTGCACCAGGTTCTTCTCGCTGTCGGCGGCGCCGTTATAGCTCAGGTTGAGGGTGGTGGCGGCCTGGGCGAGGCTGCCGCCCAGGCCCAGGGCGGCGGCCAGCAGTCCGGCGGCGAAGCGGCGGGCGAGGCCGCGGCGCGGATTCGTGTGCATGTTGTTTTCCTTATGGCAGTCCGAACGGTCGAGGGATCGGCGGCACTTCTTGTCGGGGCGCGGGGCCGGGTGCTCGCACGAAAGCGAAGCAACGCTAGCCGTTGTCTCGTTGACTATTCAAGTCCGGACGTGATGCGAAAAAGGCAACGCCTCAGCGCTGCGAGAGCCCGGGCGCGTCGCCACTGAAGAAGCGCATGCCGCGGCGCAGGTGTTCCAGGCAGGCGATCGCCGCCACGGTCAGCTCGCGGCCCTTGTGGCTGACGATCCGCGCGCGGGCGTCGCGCAGCGCCGGGTGGGCCAGCGGCAGGCAACGGATATGCCCGGCCTCGATCTCGTGGCTGACCGTCAACTCCGGCATGAAGGCCACGCCGATGCCGGACTTGACGAAATTGGTCAGCACCGCCACCGAGTTGGTGCGCAGCTTCGGCCTTAGCTCGATGCGCTCCAGTTGGGCGGCGATCACCGCCAGTTGGCCCATGCCGGTGCTGTTGTGGATCAACGCCAGCGACTCGTTGCGCAGCGCGCGCATCGGCACCGCTCCGCGGTGTCCGGCGAGGGCATGGTTGGCGGGGATGATCAGGTCGAGGGGCTGGCGGGTGTCGACGTGCACGTCCAGTTCGCCGTCCTCGACCGGGGCGTAGACCAGGGCCAGGTCGACGGCGTCTTCCTTGACCAGCGCCACGCCTTCGTTGGCCCCGGCCATGCGGACCTCCAGCTCGATGCCGGGGTAGCGCAGGATGAAGCTCTGCAATGGCTGGGAGATCAGGTCGGCGATGAAGCCCTCGCCGACCGCCAGGCGCACCTTGCCCTGGCGCAGCCCCTGCAGGGCCGACAGACGCGACAGCACGCCCTCTTCGTTGGCCCGTTGCTGGCGGTAGTGCGCCACCAGCAGTTCGCCGGCCTCGGTAGGCGCCACGCCCTGCGGGGTGCGTTGCAGGAGGCGCACGCCGAGATGTTCCTCCAGGCTGGCGAGCTGCCGGCTGATGGCCGAGGGGTCGATGTTCAGGTGCTGGGCGGCGCGGCGAAGAGAACCGTGGTGGATCACCTCGTTGAGGTAGGCCAGGGCCCGTTGGCTGAGGCGGATCATCGCGGCTCAGTCCAGCAGCGACAGGGTCACCGGCGTCCGGTGGTTGTCCTCGACCCGCACCTCCAGTTCGCCTTCCGCCAGGCGCGCCTTCAGGCGCTGTCCCGGCTGGGTCTGGCCGGCATCGCGGATCGCCCGGCCACGCTCGTCGAGGAGGATGCTGTAGCCGCGGCCCAGGGTCGCCAGCGGGCTGACCACGTTGAGCGTCTGCGCCAGTCCTTCGAGGCGCTGACGACGATCCTTCAGTACCTCACGGGCGGCGCGCGGCAGGCGCGCGGCGAGGCTGTCGAGCTTCTGCCGGAGCAGCGCCAGGGTGCGGCCCGGATGCTGTGCGGCGAGACGCGTCTCCAGGCGGACCAGGCGTTCGTGGCGGACCGCCAGCTGGCGCTCGAAGGCACGGCGCAGGCGCATGTCCAGGTCGTCCAGGCGCTGTGCCTGCTGGCGCAGGCGTTCGCCGGGATGGCGCAGGCGGCGGGCGACGCCTTCCAGGCGCAGGCGTTCGCGCAGCAACTGGTCGCGCATGCGCAGCACCAGGCGCCGGCGCAGGCCGTCGAGACGCTGCTGCAGGTCGCCGGCGTTGGGCGCCAGCAGTTCGGCGGCGGCCGAAGGCGTCGGCGCGCGCACGTCGGCGACGAAGTCGCTGATCGATACGTCGGTCTCGTGGCCGACCGCGCTGACGATCGGCGTGGCGCAGGCCGCCACGGCGCGCGCCACCGCTTCTTCGTTGAAGCACCAGAGGTCTTCCAGGGAACCGCCGCCACGGGCCAGGATCAGCGCGTCGAAGCCCTGCCGGTCGGCCAGTTGTAGCGCGCGGACGATCTGCGCGACGGCCTCGCGGCCCTGCACTGCGGTGGGCACCAGGGTCAGCTCGACCTGCGGTGCGCGGCGGCGAAACACGCTGATGATGTCGCGGATCACCGCCCCGCTGGGCGAACTGACGATACCGATGCGGCGCGGATGGGCGGGCAGCGGACGCTTGCGTTCGCTGGCGAACAGGCCTTCGCCGGCGAGTTTTTCTTTCAATGCCTCGAAGGCCAGGCGCAGGGCGCCGTCGCCGGCCGGCTCGACGGTATCGGCGATCAACTGGTAGTCGCCGCGTCCCTCGAACAGCGAGATCTTCCCGCGCACCTTTACCGCCAGCCCGTCGCGCAAGGCCTGGCGTACGCGCAGGGCGTTCTGCCGGAACAGCGCGCAGCGGATCTGCGCGTTGCTGTCCTTGAGGGTGAAGTAGACATGGCCGGAGGCCGGCCGGGCGAGGTTGGACAGCTCGCCCTCGACCCAGACCTGCGGGAACACGTCTTCCAGCAGCAGGCGGGCGCGCTGGTTCAGTTGGCTGACGGTCAGCACCTCGCGATCGAGGCCGAGCCGTTGGAAGGGATCGTTACGCATGGGCGGCATGATAAGGCGGCGCACCGGGATGTGCGATCAATCCTTGGCTTCGTTCGGCAGATTCTCCAGGAAATATTCGACGAAGCCTTCCACCAGGGGACTATCGTCGCGTCGCCAGGCCAGCGCCACCTCGCTGTATGCCTCGGCCTCGGCCAGAGACATGAAGCGCACGGCGGGCGGTGCGATGGCGCGCATCGAGGCGGGCACCAGGGCGACGCCGAAGCCGGCCTCGATCAGTTGCAACTGGCTGGTTTTGCGCGACAGCGCGCGCGCCGGGCGTGGGTAGAAACCGGCGCCGAGGCAGAGTTCGGCGGCGCGATAGCTGAGGCCGCCGCGTTGCAGGTGGGGAATGGAGACGAAGGTTTCTCCGGCCAGGGCGGCCAGGGCCACGGGGGCTTCACGGCGGGCCAGCGGATGGTCGGCGGCGAGAGCCAGGAGCAACGGCTCGCGGTACAGGGCGCGCAGGTGCAGCCGGGGATGCTGGCGCAGCACCGGCAGGCGCAGCAGGCCAAGGTCCAGGCGTCCTTCGGCGAGATCGGCGAGTTGCTGCTCGGAGGATTGCTGGGTCAGTTCCAGGCGGACGCCGCTCTGCGCCGCGAGGTAGCCGCGCAGCGCCGCTTGCAGGCCGCCCACCAGCGGCACCGAGCTGGAGTGCCCCAGGCGCAGCAGGCCATGGCCGCCTTCGCCGACCTCGCGAGCCAGGCGCCGGGCGGCCTCCAGGTCGTCGAGCAGGCGCTGCGCGCGTGGCAGGAAGGCGCGACCGGCCGGCGTCAGCTCGACCTGGCGCGGACCGCGGCGGAGCAGTGGGGTGCCGATGCTGTCCTCCAGTTCGCGCACCTGCCGGCTGAGCGCCGACTGGGCGACGAACAGGCGTTCGGCGGCACGGCTGAAGCCGCCGGACTCGACGATTTCGACGAAGTAATGGAGTTGCCGCAAAGAGATCATCGGAAGATTCCCCATGCCTTTTCGAGATGGCTACAGGGCTCGGATTGTATTGGCTGGCGCGCCGTTGCGCTCGCTAGAGTGCGCAGGTCGTCGTTCCGGGAGTCGCCATGTACTCGCTCGATCCGTCAGTCCTGTTCGCCGCCCTGCCGTTCAGCCTATGGCAATGGCTGCTGGTCGAACTGGCCATCGTCCTCGCCTATGTGGTGTTCGGCATCGCCGGCTTCGGCACCGCGCTGGTCGCCGGCCCGTTGCTGGCCGGGGTGCTGCCGCTGTCGCAGATCATTCCGCTGCTGGTCCTGCTGGATTTCAGCGCGTCGTTCGGCAACTGGCTGCCGGCGCGGCGGCAGATCGCCATCACTGAGCTCAAGCGTCTGCTGCCCTGCATGTTGCTGGGCTGTGCGCTGGGGGCGTACGGACTTCTGGCGCTACGCGCGGAGCTGCTGATGCTGGCCCTCGGCGTGTTCGTCAGTCTCTATGCGCTCTACGCGCTGTTCCTCCAGCCACGCGGCCAGCCGCGCTGGCGGGCGACCTGGGCGTTGCCCTTCGGTGTCTTCGGCGGGCTGTTCGGCGCGTTGTTCGGCAGCGGCGGCTTCCTTTATTCGCTGTACCTGAACGGACGCCTGGCGAGCAAGGAGCAGATGCGCGCCACCCAGAGCGCGCTGATCGGTTGTAGCACCTTCGTCCGCCTGGGGCTGTTCCTGCTCGCCGGGCTGTATGCCGCGCGCGAGCCCTGGCTGCTCGCCGCCTGCCTGCTGCCGGGCATGGCGCTGGGCCTGTGGATCGGCCGTCGGGTGACCCTGCGTCTGTCGCGTGAAGCCTTCGTCCGCCTGGTCACCTGGCTGGTGCTGTGCAGCGGCCTGGCGCTGGTCGGGCGCTACCTGGCCGCTTGAAGCGGCTGCGCCGGGCACAGGCCGAACTGTGCGGCCAGCTCTTCGAGGCGCTGGCGCTGGAAGTCGCGGAACGCCGCGTTGGGCTGCTGCAACTCGATGAAGTCGCGCAGCGGGTCGCGCACCGCGCTGCGCACGCCGCTGAGTTCTTCGATCACAGCCAAGCCGCAGAACGGCACGTAGGCTTCCGAGTAGCCGCCTTCGTGGACCACCACCAGGCGTCCGCCGGCATGCCGCTCGGCCGCGTCGCGGACCATCGCGGTCATCGCCCGGAAGCTGTCGCTGTGCAGTTGCATGCGTGCCAGCGGGTCCACCGCGTTGGCGTCGAAGCCACTGGCGACCACGATCAATTGCGGGCGGAAGCGCTCCAGCGCCGGCAACACGATGCGTTGCATGGCCTGCATGTAGGCGTCGTGACCGCCGCCGGGAAGCAGCGGCACGTTGAGGTTGAAGCCACGACCGCGATCCTCGCCGATGTCTTCGGCGCCGCTGTAGCCAGGCGGGAAGCAGCCGTCCTGGTGCAGGGAAATGCTCAACACGTCGTCGCGCCGGTAGTAGATCGCCTGGGTGCCGTTGCCGTGGTGCACGTCCCAGTCCAGCACCGCGACCCGCTCGACGCCGTGGCGCGCTTTGGCCGCCTCGATGGCCACGGCGATGTTGGCGAAGAAACAGAAGCCCATCGCCTGGTCCGGCAGGCAGTGGTGACCCGGCGGCCGCGACAGCGAGTAGGCGTTGTCCGCCTCGCCGGCGAGCACCGCGTCCAGCGCGGCGATGGCCAGGCCGGCGGAGAGCCGGGCGATCTCGTAGCTGCCCGGGCCGATCGGCGCGTCCTGGCCGAGGCTGCCGCCGCCGGCGTCGCTCAACGCCTTGAAGCGTTCCAGATAGTGCGCCGGATGCACGCGCAGCAGGTCCTCGTCGCTCGCCGGCGGTGCGCTGCGCAGTTGCAGGCGGGCGGTCAGGCCGGACACGTCGAGCAGGCTTTTCAGCCGGCGCTTGGTTTCCGGTGATTCGGCGTGTCCGGCGGCGGCAGGCGGTTGCACCCAGCCGCCGACCGGCAGGGTCAGCGCGTGCGGGCCGGCGGCGTGCCAGAGGCAGAGTTCGTCGAAGAAGAAAGCGGTACGTCGGGTCATGGCGGGTATCCGTGGTTCGGGAAAGGGTTTCAGCGTGGCCGGCAGGCCAGGGCCAGCAGCAGCGAGAGGGCGGCTAGGCCGGCGGCGATCGGCAGCAGCGGGAGGAAACCGCCGCTGTCTTCGATGAGTCGTCCTGCCAGCGCCGGGCCGATGGCCAGCCCGCCGCCGATGACCAGGTTGGAGGCGTTCATCAGGCGGCCGGAGCGGTCCAGGTCGGCGAGGCAGGCGAGGATGAACGGCAGGGCGAAGGTCCAGGTGAACTTGAACAGCAGCGCGGCCAGGGCGAAGCGCGCCAGCGGCGGCTGGCCGATCAGCAGGAGGATCGCCGCGGCCATCGCCATGTAGCCGCCGAGCAGCATCAGGTCGCGCGGCAGGCGGTTGCCGATGAAGGAGGCGCAGGCCGCCCCGGCGATGCCCATCAGGGTGGCGACGGCGAGTACCTCGCCGCTGGCGCCGGCACCGATCCCCGCGCCTTCGGCGATGGCGCCGATGAAGGTCCAGACGCCGCTGAGGCTGATATAGAAGGTGAGCACGGCGAGGATACCCAGCCCGACCCGCAGTCGCGAGTGAACCGCGCCGGTACTGGCGCGGGCTTCCGCTGGCGGGCTGCCACTGGGGAAGGCCCGCGACAACGGCAGGGCGAGGCCCATCAGGCCGGCCAGCAACAGGTAGCAGGCGGCCAGGCCGAAGCGTTCGAACAGCGCCGGCAGCAGTGCCAGGCCGACGGCGCCGACCACCAGTTGGCCCATCACCCAGAGCCCGTAGACCCGGCTCGGGGTGGCGGTGCTGGCGGCGCTGGACAGGCAGAGGATCATCAGCGAGCCGCCGGCGAGGGCGCTGCAGAAACGCAGGGCGAGCAGCAGCGGGTAGCTGCCGGCCAGCGCCGAGGCCAGGTTGGCGGCGATGAACAGCAGGCCGGCGAGCAGCGCCGCGTGGCGCCAATCGACGCGTTTCAGCCAATGGAAGGCCGGCAGCGTCGCCAGGCTCATGGCGCCCAGCTCCACCGAAAACAGGTCGCCGACCCGCGCCGGGCTCAGTTGCCACTGGGTCGCCAGTTGCGCGGCGACGGCGGGGGCGGTCATCAGGATGGTCGGGGTGATCGCGGCGAACACCACGATGGCCGCGAGCAGCGCGAGGTTGCCGGACGCCGGAGAGGCGCTGGCGAGAGTCTTGTCGGAAGCGCTCATGGCTGCGCCTCCTCAGAACACATGGACCAGGCGCAACAGGGCCTGGCTGCCATGGAAAGCATTGTCGGTGGCGACGTTGCGCGAGAGACCGAACATCAGGCTGTTGCGCCGGTCCAGCCAGTGGCCTAGCTCGAAGCCGAGTTGGGTGTAGCGCTGGTGGGTGTCGTCGAGGGTATGGCCCTGCAGCTTCAGTTCGCCGCCATCGGCGTGCACCAGCTTGAGGGCGCCGTAGGTGCTCTGGCTGAAGTCGTAGGAGGCGAAGGCTTGCAGGCGATAGAGCGGTTTCTGTTCCAGGTCGCTGCCGAAGTAGTCGTCGTTCTTCGCGTAGAACTGCGCTTCCAGGTTGGCTTCCAGCACCCAGTCGCGGCCGATGCCCTGGGTGTAGTTGTAGACGAAGGTGGCGCCCCAGCGGTTGGCGCCGGGCGAGACATCGGGGTTCTTCGCGTGGTACTCGCCCAGCGGCAGGGTGATCAGGGTCAGCAGGCCGCTGTAGCGGCGCCGTTCCGGGTCGTTGACGAAAAACAGGGTGCCGCCGACCTGGGGATCGCCGAAACCGGTCTCGCCGGTATGCCCGACGCTGCCGGGCAGGCGCGCATCGATGTCGACGAAGGGAATGATGAACTGCGGCGTGCAGAGAGTGCCGCAGATGTCGCTGAAGAACACCTGGCGGTAGGCCACCGCGTTGGTCTTCAGTTCGGCCTTGCCGTTGCGATCGGCCGGCCCGTGGAACTCATGGGCGCGGGTCGCCGGCAGGTAGAGTACGCCGAGCGTGGTGCCCGCCGGGGCGCCGAAGAAGTCGCGGGCGTTGAGGTCGGCGGCGCCGGCCTCGGCGCCCAGCAGGAGCTGGATGCCGAACAGCGCGAGGGCGCTGGCGGTCGGTGCGGCCATCGAGGCGGTGCGGTGGGTCATGTGTCGGTCTCCCCGGTCGTTGTGTGCCCGGCGTTCGTCGCGCCGGTGGTGGTTGCGCCTTTTCGCAGGCGAAAGGGCGCCCATGCCGCCCTTGACGGGGCGGTCGAAGCGGTGATGGCAGGGGTGGAGGGCTGTCAGCCAGGCGGGAACTGGTGCAGCAGGTGGGCGATGCTCGCCTTGTCGTTGACGCCGAGCTTGGAATAGATGGTGCGTATGTGATGGCGCACGGTGTTCGGCGCCAGGCCGAGGTCGCGGGCGATCTGCTTGTAGGTCTTGCCTTCGCTGAACAGCAGGGCGACGTCGCCTTCGCGATTGCTCAACTGTTCGATCGCGCTCGGTTGCCGCGCGGTGAGCAGGTAGAGGTCGCCGACCTGCCGCGAGTCGATCACCAGGCGCGCATCGCGATAGCCCTGCGGGCTGGTTTCCTCCGGCAACTGCGGACCGGTCCAGCCCGGCCAGGCGCCGAGCAGCAGGTCGACGAAGCCGCGTTCGGCGCAATGCAGCACGCCGTAGCGGTCGCATACCGCCATGGCCAGAGCCTGGCGTTCGAGGGATTCGCGCAGGGCCACCAGGGTACGGATCTGGTTGGCCGAGACGGCCGCGGCCAGGTGCGCCGAGAGTTGCCCGAGGAGCAGCTTCTCCTGGTCCGCGAAGGGCGGGCCGCCAGGCGTGCGATAGAGGGCGACATGGTCGCTGAGGCGGGTGATCGGATCGACGTGGATCACGCAGAGCAGCTCACCGATGTCGTGACGCGCGCCAAGCCAGCGCAGCCCGGCGGTGGCCTGCATGTCAACGGCCACGGCGGTGCCCGGGCGGGCGTGTACCAGGCCGACGGTGATGTCGTCGTGGCTGATCGATTTCCAGTCCTCGACATAGTGCTCTTCGAGGTTGAACAGGTGTGCGCTGTGCTCCACCGGCACACCGTCGATCAGCGCCGCGCGGCCCCACCAGGCACGCTGGAACGGCACCAGTTGCTGCAGACGTTCCAGCGCGGTGCGATGGAAACGCTCCAGGGTCTTGTCGCGCGCCAGCCGGTTGATGTCCAGCACGGCGGCGCCGAACGCCGCGAGCAAGGCTGCGGATGACGAATGCGGGTCAGTGCTCCCTTTCATTCTCTCCCCCGTCCCACTTTTATAGTTCTTGGAATCGGCGTCCCGCCGCCTGGGCGGTCGCTGGGTGACGTACGCAGTATCCGGCCATCCGCCGCCGCGCTGCCATCCTGCAAATGCGGGATAGGACAGGCGGAACGGGGCCTGGCGGGCGCCTTGCAAGATATTTGCCCATTCGCCGTTTTCGGCGATCAACTGCGTTGAGCGGAAGCCCGTGGCTGGGTATAATGTCGCGCTTCCATTTTTCCCGTCTGGGAGCGCCCGCCATGCTGCGAATCAGTCAAGAAGCCCTGACTTTCGACGACGTCCTTCTGATCCCCGGTTATTCCGAAGTCCTGCCCAAGGACGTGAGTTTGAAAACTCGCCTGACCCGCGGCATCGAACTGAACATCCCGCTGGTATCCGCCGCGATGGATACCGTGACCGAAGCCCGCCTGGCCATCGCCATGGCCCAGGAAGGCGGCATCGGCATCATCCACAAGAACATGGGCATCGAGCAGCAGGCCGCGGAAGTCCGCAAGGTCAAGAAGCACGAAACGGCCATCGTCCGCGACCCGGTCACCGTGACCCCCTCGACCAAGATCATCGAACTGCTGCAGATGGCCCGCGAGTACGGCTTCTCCGGTTTCCCGGTGGTGGAGCAGGGCGAGCTGGTCGGTATCGTCACCGGTCGCGACCTGCGGGTGAAGCCGAACGCCGGCGATACCGTCGCCGCGATCATGACCCCGAAGGACAAGCTGGTCACCGCCCGCGAAGGCACCCCGCTGGAAGAGATGAAGGCCAAGCTCTACGAGAACCGCATCGAGAAGATGCTGGTGGTCGACGAGAACTTCTACCTGCGTGGCCTGGTGACCTTCCGTGACATCGAGAAGGCCAAGACCTACCCGCTGGCGTCCAAGGACGAGCAGGGCCGCCTGCGCGTCGGCGCCGCCGTCGGCACCGGCGCCGATACCGGCGAGCGCGTTGCCGCGCTGGTCGCCGCCGGGGTCGACGTGGTGGTGGTGGACACCGCCCACGGCCACTCCAAGGGCGTGATCGAGCGTGTGCGCTGGGTCAAGCAGACCTTCCCGGACGTCCAGGTGATCGGCGGCAACATCGCCACCGCCGAGGCCGCCAAGGCCCTCGCCGAAGCTGGCGCCGACGCGGTCAAGGTCGGCATCGGCCCGGGCTCGATCTGCACCACCCGCATCGTCGCCGGTGTCGGCGTGCCGCAGATCTCCGCCATCGCCAACGTCGCCGCCGCCCTCGAAGGCACCGGCGTACCGCTGATCGCCGACGGCGGCATCCGCTTCTCCGGCGACCTGGCCAAGGCCATGGTCGCCGGCGCCTACTGTGTGATGATGGGCTCGATGTTCGCCGGTACCGAGGAAGCGCCGGGCGAGATCGAGCTGTTCCAGGGCCGTTCCTACAAGTCCTACCGCGGCATGGGTTCGCTGGGCGCCATGTCCGGCTCCCAGGGCTCGTCCGACCGCTACTTCCAGGACGCCTCCGCCGGCGCCGAGAAGCTGGTGCCGGAAGGCATCGAGGGTCGCGTGCCGTACAAGGGTGCCCTGTCCGCCATCGTCCACCAGCTGATGGGCGGCCTGCGCGCCGCCATGGGCTACACCGGCAGCGCCGACATCCAGCAGATGCGCACGCAGCCGCAGTTCGTCCGGATCACCGGCGCGGGCATGGCCGAGTCCCATGTCCACGACGTCCAGATCACCAAGGAAGCCCCCAACTACCGGGTTGGTTGAGGCTGATTGAAATGAGTGCTGCACGGGGCTGTTCGATTCAGCCCCGTGTCGTTTTCGAATTCCGTAGCGAGAGATGGCCATGTCCCAAGACATTCACGCCCACCGTATCCTGATCCTCGATTTCGGCTCCCAGTACACCCAACTGATCGCCCGCCGCGTGCGCGAGATCGGCGTGTATTGCGAAATCCATCCCTTCGACATGAGCAACGAGGCGATCATCGCCTTCGCGCCACGCGGCATCATCCTCGCCGGTGGCCCCGAGTCGGTACACGAAGCCGACAGCCCGCGCGCGCCGCAGGCGGTGTTCGACCTGAAGGTGCCGCTGTTCGGCATCTGCTACGGCATGCAGACCATGGCCGAGCAGATGGGCGGCAAGGTGCAGGGCTCCGACCTGCGCGAGTTCGGCTACGCCCGCGTCGACGTGGTCGGCAAGGCGCGCCTGCTGGACGGCATCGAGGACCACGTGGACGACGACGGCGTGCTCGGCCTCGACGTGTGGATGAGCCACGGCGACAAGGTCACCGAGATGCCGGCCGGCTTCCACATCCTGGCCAGCACCCCGAGCTGCCCGATCGCCGCCATGGCCGACGATGCCCGCGCCTACTACGGCGTGCAATTCCACCCGGAAGTCACCCACACCAAGCAGGGCCTGCGCATTCTCTCGCGCTTCGTCCTCGACATCTGCGGTTGCGCCGCGCTGTGGACCCCCTCGAACATCGTCGACGACGCCATCGCCACCGTGCGCGCCCAGGTCGGTTCCTCCAAGGTCCTGCTAGGCCTCTCCGGCGGCGTGGACTCCTCGGTGGTCGCCGCGCTGTTGCACAAGGCCATCGGCGACCAACTGACCTGCGTGTTCGTCGACAACGGCCTGCTGCGCCTGCACGAAGGCGACCAGGTGATGGCCATGTTCGCCGAGAACATGGGCGTGAAGGTGATCCGCGCCAACGCCGAGGACAAGTTCCTCGGCCGCCTGGCCGGCGTCGCCGACCCGGAAGAGAAGCGCAAGATCATCGGCCGCACCTTCATCGAAGTCTTCGACGAAGAAGCCACCAAGCTGCAGGACGTGAAGTTCCTCGCCCAGGGCACCATCTACCCCGACGTGATCGAGTCGGCCGGCGCCAAGACCGGCAAGGCCCACGTGATCAAGTCGCACCACAACGTCGGCGGCCTGCCGGAGGACATGCAGTTCGAACTGGTCGAGCCGCTGCGCGAACTGTTCAAGGACGAAGTGCGCAAGATCGGCCTGGAGCTGGGCCTGCCCTACGACATGGTCTACCGCCACCCGTTCCCCGGCCCGGGCCTGGGCGTGCGCATCCTCGGCGAGGTGAAGAAGGAGTACGCCGACCTGCTGCGCCAGGCCGACCACATCTTCATCGAGGAACTGCGCGCCTTCGACTGGTACCACAAGACCAGCCAGGCGTTCGTGGTGTTCCAGCCAGTGAAATCGGTCGGCGTGGTCGGCGACGGCCGTCGCTACGCCTGGGTCGTCGCCCTGCGCGCGGTGGAGACCATCGACTTCATGACCGCGCGCTGGGCGCACCTGCCCTACGAACTGTTGGAGAAGGTCTCGAACCGCATCATCAACGAGATCGCCGGTATCTCCCGGGTCACCTACGACGTGTCGAGCAAGCCGCCGGCGACTATCGAGTGGGAATGATCGGCTCGCGCCGATGAGAGGAAAGGGCAGCTTCGGCTGCCCTTTTCGTTTGCTCCGGATCAGCAAAGAGGCGGTTGCACGGAGCGATGGCTCGCCTTCGCGGCTGGGAAATGAGAAAATCTATCATTTCCCAGCCGCAGTAGTACCCGCGAAGGTGAAGGCTCCATGACATTTACCCGTAGACAAGTGCTCGGCGGCCTCGCCGGGCTGGCGGTGGTCGGCCTCGGCGCCGGCGGCGCGCGCCTCTGGCTGGCGCGTCCGCAGGTGGCGCAGGAGTACGACTACGAACTGATCGCCGCGCCGCTGGACCTGGAGGTCGTCCCGGGCTTCAGCAGTCCGGCGCTGGCCTATGGCGGCCAGTGCCCCGGCGTGGAGTTGCGGGCGAAGCAGGGCGAGTGGCTGCGGGTGCGCTTCACCAACAGGCTGGACGAACCGACCACCATCCACTGGCACGGCATCCGCCTGCCGATCGAGATGGACGGCGTACCGTACATTTCCCAGCCGCCGGTGCAGCCGGGCGAGAGCTTCATCTACCAGTTCAAGACCCAGGACGCCGGCAGCTACTGGTACCACCCGCACCTGATGAGCAGCGAGCAGCTCGGCCGCGGACTGGTCGGCCCGCTGATCATCGAGGAGCGCGAACCCACCGGGTTCCGCCACGAGAAGGTTCTCTGCCTGAAGACCTGGCACGTGGACGAGCAGGGCGCCTTCACCCCCTTCAGCGTGCCGCGCCAGGCCGCGCGCGAAGGCACCCGCGGGCGCTATTCGACGATCAACGGCAAGCATGTGCCGACCATCGACCTGCCGGCCGGGCAGATCGTCCGGGTGCGCCTGCTGAACGTCGACAACACCGTCACCTACCGTCTCAACCTGCCCAACGGCGAGGCGAGGATCTATGCCATCGATGGCCATCCGGTGGAACCACGCGGCTTCGAGGGGCAGTACTGGATCGGTCCCGGGATGCGCCTGGAGCTGGCGCTGAAGGTGCCGGAAGCGGGCACCGAGCTGTCCCTGCGCGACGGGCCGGTACGCCTGGCGACGATCCGCAGCGTGGCCAGCGCCGAGGCACCTGCCGGCGACTGGCCGAAGCCGTTGCCGGCGAATCCGGTGAGCGAACCGGACCTGGCCAATGCCGAGAAGATCGGTTTCCGTTTCGAGTGGGTCGGGGCCATGTCCGATACCAGCGGCAAGAATCCCTATCCGTCGTTCTGGCAGATCAACGGCAAGGCCTGGGAAGGCGGCGAGGAGCACAAGCACAACGCGCCGCCGCTGGCCAAGCTCAAGGAAGGCCAGAGCTACATCTTCGAGCTGCGCAACATGGCGCAGTACCAGCACCCGATCCACCTGCATGGGATGGCCTTCAAGGTGCTGGATTCGGATCGCCGGGACATCATCCCGTACTTCACCGACACCTACCTGCTGGGCAAGAACGAGACTGCCCGCGTGGCGCTGGTGGCGGACAATCCGGGCCTGTGGATGTTCCACTGCCACGTCATCGACCATATGGAGACCGGCCTGATGGGGACCATCGCGGTCGGCGAGGCCTGGTGCGGGTGACTAAGCTGATCAGCAACGGCAAGGGCTACCCGACGGTAAAAGGCGTGCGTCCGATCATCGATCGCAGCCGGGACCCGCATTTCATGCGCGAGGCCCTGGCAGAGGCGGAAAAGGCCGCGGCCCTCGGCGAAGTGCCGGTGGGCGCGGTCCTGGTGCGCGAGGGCGAGATCATCGGGCGGGGCTTCAACCGGCCGATCAGTAGCCACGATCCCAGTGCCCACGCCGAAATGCTGGCGATCCGCATGGCAGCGGCGGAGGCGGGCAACTACCGGCTGCCAGGCAGCACCCTGTATGTGACCCTGGAACCCTGCAGCATGTGTTCCGGACTGCTGGTGCACGCACGCATCCAGCGCCTGGTGTACGGCACGGTCGAGCCCAAGTCGGGCGCAGTGGAAAGCCGTGGGCGATTCTTCGAGCAGGAGCATCTCAACCATAGGGTCATGGTCGAGGGTGGCGTGCTGGCGGAAGAATGCAGCCAGGCGCTCTCGGCGTTCTTCCGCGCGCGGCGCGAAGCGGCGAAGAAGCCTCGCGAAGACTGACGGATGTTTCTCTTTTCGAACGCTCCGGCTGAAACGTTAAAGCACGTCCTTGCCCCTTCCTCTCCTTCAAAAGCCATCTGCATCAATTATTTATCCGGATATTTCGGACGATCGGCATAGGCGTAAAGTCGTAGTCGTCGCGCGCTTCCTTCGTCGAATTGTGTGATATTTTGCACGGCCGCTTGAGCAAGCGGCCCGCAGGCAATGGCTTCAGGTGAGAGCGAGCCCGCCTGCGGATACCCCCGCCGGACCGCGCAGCCGAAAAGCGCGGCCGGTCCGGAGGCGTCCGCGATTCCCGGCCCTGCATTGTCCTCGAAGAAGGCCATCGGTACGGCGGTCCTGGCCGCCTCCCGCACAATGCCAATTCGAAATGCAGGGAGTTGTTGTCATGAGTGATACCCGGGTCCAGCAGTATCAGGATCACGCCGGGGCGGAAGCCGTCGATTCCTCGGGACTGGAGGTCAAGCGCCTGACGTTCCTCGAGGCGGTGGCGATGATCGTCGGAACCAACATCGGCGCAGGCGTGCTGTCCATGGCCTACGCCAGCCGCAAGGCCGGCTTCATGCCATTGCTGCTCTGGCTGGCGGTGGCCGGCCTGTTCACCACCATTTCCATGCTCTACGTCTCGGAAACCGCCCTGCGCACGCGCACCCACAACCAGTTGAGCGGCCTTGCCCAGCGCTATGTCGGCTCCTTCGGCGCCTGGGCGATCTTCCTGTCCGTAGCGGTCAACAGCATCGGCGCGCTGATCGCCTACATGAGCGGCAGCGGCAAGATCCTCAGCGCCTTCTTCGGTATCAGCCCGGCCCTGGGCAGCGTGCTGTTCTTCATTCCGGCCGCCGGCGTGCTGTACCTGGGGCTGAGCGCCATCGGCAAGGGCGAGAAGTTCATCAGCATCGGCATGGTCAGCATGATCCTGATCCTGGTGGCGGCCACCCTGCTCAACGACAATACCGAGTTCGCCCGTCTGCTCGACGGCGACTGGATCTACATGGTGCCGGTATTCAACATCGCGGTGTTCTGCTTCTCCGCCCAGTACATCGTCCCGGAGATGGCCCGTGGTTTCAGCCACGCCCCGGAGCGCCTGCCGAAGGCGGTGATCACCGGGATGCTGACCACCTTCGTCCTGCTCAGCATCGTGCCGCTCTCGGTGATCGCCCTGACCGGCCTGGAGAACCAGTCCGAAGTCGCCACCCTGGCCTGGGGCAAGGCGCTCGGCGAATGGGCCTTCTTCACCGCCAACACCTTCGCCCTGTGCGCCATGCTGACGTCCTACTGGGGCCTGGGCGGTAGCTTCCTGACCAACATCTTCGACAAGTTCCACAAGCTCGGTCCGGAGAACCGGCCGAAGACCCGCCTGCTGGTGCTGGCGATCGTCGCGCTGCCGCCGTTCGTCCTGGCCTACAGCGGGCTGGTCGGCTTCGTCAACGCGTTGTACTTCGCCGGGGCCTTCAGCGGGGTGATTCTCTCGATCATGCCGATCCTGATGCTGCGCTCGGCGCGTAGGAACGGCGACTTCGAGCCGGCCTGGAAATGCGGCTGGATCGCCCATCCGGCGATCCAGGCGGTGATCGTGACGATCTACCTGGCCAGCGCCGCCTACGCCATTTGCAGCGCCATGAACCTGCTGCCGGCCGGCTGGTAGGTCATCGCTGCCGGAAGAGGCCGCCATAGGGCGGCCTTTTTCATGGGATTTATTTTATCCGGATAATATTGTTGCTCTATTTATATCCGGGTATTATTCGGGCGTTCCATCCATGGGAGCCTGTCATGGCCAATGATCCATACATCCAATCCTTCACCTGCTTCGACGGCACGCGCCGGCTGCTGACGGCGGCGCTGCCGGAGGTCGCGCTGGCCTTGAAGCAAGCGGTCGCCGGCGGTGCAGCCGGACCGCTGCTGGTATTCGACAATGCCACTGGGCGCTCCGTCGATCTCGATATCCGTGGTTCCAGCGAGGACCTGCTGGCGCGCCTGGTCGTCGCAGGCGAGCGGCAACCGGCGGAGGAGGCCGCGCCGCGCGGGCGCGGGCGGCCGAAGCTGGGCGTGGTGGCGCGCGAGGTGACCTTGTTGCCGCGCCACTGGGAATGGCTCGCCGCGCAGCCCGGGGGCGCCTCGGTGGCGCTGCGCAAGCTGGTCGAGGAGGCGCGCCGCAGCCAGTCCGGGCGTGCGCGGCAGGCGCAGGAGCGCGCCTACCATTTCATGAATGCGATGGCCGGCGACCTGCCGGGCTTCGAGGAGGCGACGCGTGCGCTGTTCGCCGGGGATCGCGAGGGCTTCGCCGAGCGGATCGCCGGCTGGCCGACCGATGTGCGCGAGCACGCCGCCTGGCTGGCAAGCGACGGAGAATCCTGAGGGGAGGGGGCGGCTAGAGTTTCTCGTCGCCGCTGTCTTCTTCCGGGCGCGTCTTGTTCACGCCGGGCAGGTGCAACCCGCTCTCGGCGATCTGGCTGCCTTCCATCTGCGGCTGGGTCACCCAGGTGAGGATGTCGTAGTAGCGCCGCACGTTCTGTACGAAGTGCACGGTCTCGCCGCCGCGCGCATAGCCGTAGCGGGTCTTGGCGTACCACTGCTTCTGCGCCAGGCGCGGCAGCATCTTCTTCACGTCCAGCCACTTGTTCGGGTTGAGGCCTTCCTTCTCGGCCATCTTGCGCGCGTCTTCCAGGTGCGCGCCGCCGATGTTGTAGGCGGCCAGGGCGAACCAGCTGCGGTCCGGTTCCTTGATGCTCTCGGGCAGTTCGCTGCGGATCTGCACGAAATACTTGCTGCCGCCCTGGATGCTCTGCTTCGGGTCGAGCCGGTTGGACACGCCCATCGCCTGGGCGGTCCGGTTGGTCAGCATCATCAGGCCGCGCACGCCGGTCTTGGAGGTGGCGCCGGGCTGCCACAGCGATTCCTGGTAGCCGATGGCGGCGAGCAGGCGCCAGTCGGTATCCAGCTGCTTGCCGCTCTGCTTGAAGTGGCTTTCGTAGCGCGGCAGGCGTTGCTGCAGGTGCTGGGCGAAGGTGTAGGCGCCGACGTAGCCGAGTACGTCGACATGCCCGTAGTAACGGTCCTTCAGGCGTTGCAGCAGGCCTTCCTTCTTGGCCTGGTCGAGGAACGCGTTGACCTCGTTCATCAGGCTGTCGTCGTCGCCCCCCGGCAAGGCCCAGGCCAGCCCGCGGGCTTCGCCGAAGTCGAAGGCGACGCGGACGTTGGGGAAGTACACCTGGTTCATCGCCAGTTCGTTGGAGTCGACCAGGGTCAGGTCGATGTCGCCGACGTCGACCATGCGCAACAGGTCGACCACTTCGACAGCATCGGATTCTTCGTACTTCAGTTCGGGATACTGCTTCTTCAGCTCGGCGAGCTGCTCCGCGTGGCTGCTGCCCTTAAGCACCATGATGCGCTTGCCGACCAGGTCTTCCGGGCGGGTCGGGCGCTGCTGGCCGTTGCGGTAGATGATCTGCGGGGTGACGTCGAGGTAGGTGTGCGAGTAGCGCACGCTGGCGTCGTCTTCGCGTCCCGGGGTCAGGCCGGCCGCGGCGAGCGCCGGGCCGCCCTCGCGGGAAAGCTGGGCATAGAGGTCGTCGAGGTTGTCGGCGGTCTCGATCTTCAGCTCGACGCCGAGGCGCTCGGCGAAGCGCTTGGCCAGTTCGTATTCGAAGCCGGTTTCGCCGTTGCGGTCCTGGAAGTAGGTGGCCGGGCTGTTGCGGGTGATCACGCGCAGTACGCCCTCCTTCTGCACGCGCTCCAGGGCGGTAGGGGCTTTCGCCTCGCTACAGCCCGCAAGCAGCAGAAAGATGCCGGTCGCCAACAGCCAGGCGGCGCAACGTAAGCGGTACGCGGTCAGGGCAAACATCGGCGCAGTATACGCAAAGGCGAGACGGCGCCATATCTCGACAGCCGGGACCTTCTCTGCTATCGCCGGGATACCGTTCGTCCGCCGTTTCGCTTGCCCCGTCGCAGAGCGCTGCGGCGCCGTTCTCGAAGTGCTTCGAAGCGGGCCGCCGCGGATCCGATGGAGGGCTATGCGATAGCCATCGGCGCGGGTGCCGCCGGGCGGTGCTTTACGGTAGAATGCACGGCCTCTGCGGGCCGGCCCGGCCGGCCCCCACACCTTCCCGTCTCCAGAGGCTGTTCCGACAATGCTGATCCTGCGCGGCGCTCCCGCCCTTTCCGCTTTCCGCCACGGCAAACTGCTTGAGCAACTGACCCAGCACGTACCTGCCGTTACCGGGCTGTACGCTGAGTTCGCGCATTTCGCCGACGTCACCGGCGCGCTCACCGCCGACGAGGAGCAGGTGCTGGCGCGGCTGCTGAAATACGGCCCGAGCGTGCCGGTGCAGGAGCCCAGCGGACGGCTGTTCCTGGTGGTGCCGCGCTTCGGCACCATCTCGCCGTGGTCGAGCAAGGCCTCCGACATCGCCCGCAACTGCGGCCTGGCGAAGATCGACCGGCTGGAGCGCGGCATTGCCTACTATGTGCAGGGCGAACTGTCCGAGAGCGACGCCCAGCAGGTCGCCGCCCGCCTGCATGACCGCATGACCCAACTGGTGCTGGACCGCCTGGAAGGCGCCGCCGAGCTGTTCAGCCATGCGCAGCCCCGCCCGCTCACCGCCGTCGACGTGCTTGGCGGCGGTCGCGCCGCGCTGGAGAAGGCCAACGTCGAGTTGGGCCTGGCCCTGGCCGAGGACGAGATCGACTACCTGCTGAAGAGCTTCGGCGAACTGGGGCGCAACCCGCACGACGTCGAGCTGATGATGTTCGCCCAGGCCAACTCCGAGCATTGCCGGCACAAGATCTTCAATGCCAGTTGGGACATCGACGGGCAGGCCCAGGACAAGAGCCTGTTCGGCATGATCAAGAACACCTACGAGATGAACCGCGAAGGCGTGCTGTCCGCATACAAGGACAACGCCGCGGTCATCGTCGGCCATGTCGCCGGGCGTTTCTTCCCCGATCCGCAGACCCGCGAATACGCCGCCAGCCGCGAGCCGGTGCAGATCCTGATGAAGGTGGAGACCCACAACCACCCGACCGCCATCGCGCCGTTCCCCGGTGCCTCCACCGGTTCCGGCGGCGAGATCCGCGACGAGGGCGCCACCGGCCGCGGCGCCAAGCCGAAGGCCGGCCTGACCGGCTTCACCGTGTCCAACCTGCAGATCCCCGGTTTCGAACAGCCCTGGGAAGTGCCCTACGGCAAGCCCGAGCGCATCGTCACCGCGCTGGACATCATGATCGAGGGCCCGCTGGGCGGCGCCGCGTTCAACAACGAGTTCGGCCGTCCGGCGCTGACCGGCTACTTCCGTACCTTCGAGCAGAAGATCGCTACCCCTCACGGCGAGGAAGTGCGCGGCTACCACAAGCCGATCATGCTCGCCGGCGGCATGGGCAACATTCGCGACGAACACGTGCAGAAGGGCGAGATCAGCGTCGGCGCCAAGCTCATCGTCCTTGGCGGCCCGGCCATGCTGATCGGCCTGGGCGGCGGCGCCGCCTCTTCGATGGCCACCGGCGCCAGCTCCGCCGACCTCGACTTCGCCTCGGTGCAGCGCGACAACCCGGAAATGGAGCGACGTTGCCAGGAAGTGATCGACCGCTGCTGGCAGCTCGGCGAGCGCAACCCGATCAGCTTCATCCATGACGTCGGTGCCGGCGGCCTGTCCAACGCCCTGCCGGAACTGATCAACGACGGCGGCCGCGGCGGTCGCTTCGAGCTGCGCGCGGTGCCCAACGACGAGCCGGGCATGAGCCCGCTGGAAATCTGGTGCAACGAGTCGCAGGAGCGCTACGTGCTGTCGGTGGACGCCGCCGACTTCGAGACCTTCAAGGCCATCTGCGAGCGCGAGCGCTGCCCGTTCGCGGTGGTCGGCGAGGCCATCGAGCAGCGCCAACTGACCGTCGCCGACAGCCATTTCGACAACAAGCCGGTGGACATGCCGCTGGAAGTCCTGCTCGGCAAGGCGCCGCGCATGCACCGCGCGGTTACCCGCGAGGCCGAGCTGGGCGACGATTTCGACGCCGCCGGGCTGGAGCTGCAGGAAAGCGTCGAGCGCGTCCTGCGCCATCCCGCCGTGGCCAGCAAGAGCTTCCTGATCACCATCGGCGACCGCACCATCACCGGGCTGGTGGCCCGCGACCAGATGGTCGGGCCCTGGCAGGTGCCGGTGGCCGACTGCGCCGTCACCGCCACCAGCTTCGACGTCTACACCGGCGAGGCCATGGCGATGGGCGAACGTACCCCGCTGGCGCTGCTGGACGCCCCGGCTTCCGGACGCATGGCCATCGGCGAGACGGTCACCAACCTGGCTGCCGCGCGTATCGGCAAGCTGTCCGACATCAAGCTTTCCGCCAACTGGATGGCCGCCGCCGGCCACCCCGGCGAGGACGCGCGCCTGTATGACACGGTCAAGGCCGTGGGCATGGAACTGTGCCCGGAACTGGGCATCACCATCCCGGTGGGCAAGGACTCGATGTCCATGAAGACCCGCTGGCAGGACAATGGCGAGGACAAGAGCGTCACTTCTCCGGTCTCGCTGATCGTCACCGGCTTCGCCCCGGTCGCCGACGTGCGCCAGAGCCTGACCCCGCAACTGCGCCTGGACAAGGGCGAGACCGACCTGATCCTGATCGATCTCGGCCGCGGCAAGAACCGTCTCGGCGGCTCGATCCTGGCCCAGGTCCACGGCAAGCTCGGCCGCGCCGTGCCGGACGTCGACGACGCCGAGGACCTGAAAGCCTTCTTCGCGGTGATCCAGGGACTCAATGCCGACGGCCATATCCTCGCCTACCACGACCGTTCCGACGGCGGCCTGATCACCAGCGTGCTGGAGATGGCCTTCGCCGGTCACTGCGGCGTCGAGCTGAACCTCGATGCCCTGGCCGATAGCCGCGAAGAGCTGGCGGCCGTGTTGTTCAGCGAGGAACTGGGCGCGGTGATCCAGGTTCGCGAGGGCGCCACTCCGGAAGTCCTCGCGCAGTTCAGCGCCGCCGGTCTCGACGACTGCGTGGCGGTGATCGGCCAGCCGGTCAACGGCTACGAGATCAACCTGAACTACAACGGCGAGACCGTCTACAGCGCCCAGCGCCGCATCCTGCAACGCATCTGGAGCGAGACCAGCTACCAGATCCAGCGTCTGCGCGACAACGCCGACTGCGCCGAGCAGGAGTTCGACGCGCTGCTGGACGAAGACAACCCCGGGCTGTCGATCAAGCTCAGCTACGACGTCAACGACGACATCGCCGCGCCCTACATCAAGAAGGGCGTGCGGCCGAAAGTGGCGATCCTCCGCGAGCAGGGCGTCAACGGCCAGGTGGAGATGGCCGCGGCGTTCGACCGCGCCGGCTTCGCCGCGATCGACGTGCACATGAGCGACATCCTCGCCGGGCGGGTCGACCTGGACGCCTTCAAGGGCCTGGTGGCCTGCGGTGGCTTCTCCTACGGCGACGTGCTCGGCGCCGGCGAGGGCTGGGCCAAGTCGATCCTCTTCAACGCCCGCGCCCGCGACGGCTTCCAGGCGTTCTTCGCGCGCAAGGACAGCTTCGCCCTCGGCGTCTGCAACGGCTGCCAGATGATGTCCAACCTGCACGAGCTGATTCCCGGCACCGAGTTCTGGCCGCACTTCGTACGCAACCGTTCCGAGCAGTTCGAGGCGCGGGTGGCGATGGTCCAGGTGCAGGAGTCGTCGTCGATCTTCCTGCAGGGCATGGCCGGTTCGCGCCTGCCGATCGCCATCGCCCATGGCGAAGGCCATGCGGAGTTCGAGTCGGAGGAAGCGTTGCTCGAGGCCGACCTTTCCGGCTGCGTGTCGCTGCGTTTCGTCGACAACCACGGCAAGGTCACCGAAGCCTACCCGGCCAACCCCAACGGGTCGCCGCGCGGCATCACCGGGCTGAGCAGCCGCGACGGCCGGGTCACCATCATGATGCCGCACCCCGAGCGGGTGTTCCGCGCCGTGCAGAATTCCTGGCGTCCGGACGACTGGCAGGAAGACGGCGGCTGGCTGCGCATGTTCCGCAACGCCCGGGTCTGGGTGGACTGATCCGGCATGGCGGGCGATGCGGACTCCAACTCGTCGCCCGACCTTCTTCCCGAGGTTCGCCGGGTCTCTCCCGGCGACACCTTGCGGCTCTGTACCTGCGGGGCTTCGGCTTCGCTTCCCGATTGTCCCGCCGACTGCCGCAACGGCCTGACGCTCCACGCGACCCGCGAGCGCCTGTTGCTGTTGTGCCGCTGCGGGCGCTCCGCCGACCTGCCGTATTGCGACGGCAGCCATGCGCCTTCCGCCTCCGGGCTGAAGGCCAGGTGGCGGCGTTTCCGCGGCTGAGCGTAAATCTGTGAACGCCCGCACGAAGGTGTTGTGACGAGCGAACAAATGTTGCGCTTATCTGTCGTAAAGGCAGCGTCAAATATTCATCATGTCAAGGCAAAGTGCCATTATTTGGCGTCGGCAGTCGCACAACCACCGACCGCCTCGTGCAGCATTCGATTCGTGCGGAGAAAACGATGTACAAGCTGTGTTTCTATGTGCCTGAGAGCCATCTGGATGTCGTCAAGCAAGCGGTGTTCGCCGCGGGTGGCGGGCGCATCGGGGCGTACGACAGTTGCTGCTGGCAGTCCCTTGGCCAGGGCCAGTTCCGGCCCCTGGACGGTAGCCAACCCTACCTGGGCCAGGTCGGCCAGGTCGAGCACGTGGCGGAGTGGAAAGTGGAGCTGGTGGTGGCCGACGAGCTCATCCACGCCAGCGTCAAGGCGCTGAAGGCGGCGCATCCCTATGAGACCCCGGCCTACGAAGTCTGGCGACTGACCGACATGGTCTTCTGAGTTTTCCTCGGACAAGCAAGAAGGGCGGCCAGTTGCCGCCCTTTTCGTTATCCGCCTCACGGGGAGAGCCCGACCCGGGGCTGTGGCGTGGCGCGAACAACCGCTTCGCGATTATCGAACCCGAACGGGGGAGCTGTGGCGTAGGGCAATGAAATGGACTCCTCCCTCCTACGGCGTCAAGCGCCAGACTAATGGTGCAGCCACAAGTCCCGGAGGGGGAGTCAGCATGAACCTTAGTCGCATTGGTCTGGATCTGGCAAAACAAGTATTCCAGGTGCACGGCGTTGATCGTCACGAGCATGTGGTATGTCGTCGCCAACTCAAGCGGGCACAGGTGCGGGATTTCTTTCGCCAACTGCCGCCGTGCCTGGTGGCGATGGAGGCCTGCGGCAGTGCGCACTACTGGGCGCGCGAGTTGCGGGAGCTGGGCCACACGGTACGCCTGATCGCACCGCAGTTCGTCAAACCCTACGTCAAGGGTGACAAGCACGATGCACACGACGCCGAGGCGATCTGCGAAGCCGCCAGTCGTCCGAGCATGCGCTATGTCCCGGTGAAGAGCGCAGAGCAGCAGGCCGTGCAGTCGGTGCATCGGGTGCGCAGTCGTCTAGTGCGGGCCCGCACGGCGTTGTGCAATGAGGTGCGTGGCTTGCTGGGTGAGTTCGGGCTGATCGCGACGCGACGTGGGCGAGCGGCGACGATGGCCTTGCTCGAAACGGTCACGGCTACCGAACCGGCGCCCTTGCCGGCCCCGATGGGCGAGCTGTTGCGTGAATTGAAAGATGAATTGCAGACGCTGGAGGCGCGCATCGCTCGACTGGAGCGACAGATTCAGGCTCACGTACGTGGCGATGCCCGCATCCAGCGCCTGCTGGCGGTGGATGGCATCGGCCCGATCAGCGCCAGCGCCGTGGCGGCATCCGCCGGTGATGCACGGCAATTCCGCACGGGCCGCCAGTTTGCGGCCTGGCTGGGCCTGGTGCCACGGCAGCACTCCACGGGCGGGCAGCAGCGCTTGGGCAACATCAGCAAGCGCGGCGATACCTACTTGCGGACCTTGCTCATCCATGGCGCCCGTGCAGTCGTGCGCTGTTGCGCCAACAAGACCGATGCCCGCAGCCGCTGGCTGCAAGGTCTGCTGCAACGGCGTCCTGCCAATGTCGTCGCCGTTGCCCTGGCCAACAAGAATGCCCGGATCCTTTGGGCCTTACTCAGCCGGGAGACATGCTACCGGCCCGGTTGAGCGTTCCTGCCACACCGTAGTTGAAACATCCACCACGATTGCTCAGTGAATGACAATGATGACGAACCGGTCGAACCGGCCTGCATGAAACCTGGTTTATACGTGGGCTCCCTGCTGCAGTGAAGCAAAGCCGTTAGGGCGATCAGGTATGTAGGCGCGCATTTCATCAGGGCTCGGGAGTTGCAACACCACTCCATGAAGCCGGATATACGGATGCAGTCGTACACAGGTTTGAAATCAAGACAAACACTGGCAAACCGGGAGGAGTCCATATACGAATAACCGCTTGGCGGTTATCCGCCGATTGGCCGAGGTCCAGCCCTCCTGCCGTCAGCGCCGCAGTAGCGGTTGCAGGGCCTGGCTCAGGGCCGCGGCGCGGGGGCCCACCAGGATATGGCAGATGCCGCCGGCGAGGGAGCTTACGCCCTGTCCGCCGAGACGACGCAGTTGCTCGGTGGCCAGCTTGCGTTCGTCCGCCACGCTGACCCGCAGGCGGGTCAGTGCGACGTCCCGTACCTCGCGCAGGTTGCCGGCGCCGCCGAGGGCGCCGAGCCAGGCCTGGGCTTCGGCGGCGTCGACGGTGGCCTGCATCGACACCACCTCTTCGGCTGCGTTCGGACTGCCCAGCGGCGGTACGGCTTCGCCCGGTTGCGTATCGAAGGGCAGGGCGCGGCGGATCTCGTCGGCGATGCTGTCGGCCTGTGGGCCGACCACCACCTGCAGGCTGCCGGCCTTGCCCGGACGTACCACGGCCATCGCACCGAGGGCCTTGAGCTGGGCGTCCGAGGCCTTGTCGCGGTCGACCAGGCGCAGACGCAGGCGCGTGGTGCAGGCGTCCACCACTTCGAGGTTGGCTGCGCCACCCAGGGCGCGGATGAATGCCGGGGCGCGCTCGGCTTCGGCGTTGTCGCCCGATTCGCTGCTCGCGTCGTCTTCGCGGCCCGGGGTCTTCAGGTTGAAGCGGCGGATGCAGAAGTCGAACACCAGGTAATAGATGCCGGCATAGAGCAGGCCCAGCGGCCAGAGCATCCAGCCGTGGGTGGAACGGCCCCAGCCCAGGGCGAGGTCGATGGCGCCACCGGAGAAGGTGAAGCCGAGGCGGATGTCGAGCAGGTCGGTGAGGGCCATGGACAGGCCGGTGAGCAGCGCATGCAGCAGGTAGAGCAGCGGCGCGAGGAACATGAAGGCGAACTCCACCGGCTCGGTGACGCCGGTGAGGAAGGCGGTCAAGGCCATCGACAGGAGCAGCCCGCCGATCAGCTTGCGCCGCTCCGGACGGGCGTTGCGGTACATCGCCAGGCAGGCGGCGGGCAGGCCGAACATCATCACCGGGAACATCCCGGCCATGAACTGGCCGCCCTTCGGGTCGCCGGCGAAATAGCGCGCCAGGTCACCGGTGACGACGCGCCCGGTTTCCGGGTCGGTGAAGCTGCCGAAGACGAACCACACCAGGTTGTTGAGGATGTGGTGCAACCCGGTGACGATCAGCAGGCGGTTCAGCACGCCGAAGGCGAAGGCGCCGAAGCTGCCGCTTTCCAGCATGAGTTGGCCGAGGCCGTTGATGCCCTGTTGCAGCGGTGGCCAGATCACCCCGAACAGCAGGCCCAGGCAGACCGCGCTGATCCCGGTGGCGATCGGCACGAAGCGGCGGCCGCCGAAGAACGCCAGGTATTCCGGCAGCTTCACGTCCTTGAAGCGGTTATACAGGGCGCCCGCCACCAGGCCGCTGATGATGCCGGAGAGCACGCCCATGTCGATGCCCGGATCGATCACCTTGAGCACCGAGATCATCACCAGGTAGCCGATGGCGCCGGCGAGGCCGGCGGTGCCATTGTTGTCGCGAGCGAAACCGACGGCGATGCCGATGGCGAAGATCAGCGCCAGGTTGGCGAAGATCGCCTTGCCGGCGTCGTGGACCAGCGGAATGTCGAGCAGGTCGACGTCGCCCAGGCGCAGCAGCAGGCCGGCGATCGGCAGGATCGCGATCGGCAGCATCAGGGCGCGGCCCAGGCGTTGCAGGCTTTCGATCAGGAACGGGGGCATGGCGGTGGTCTCCGATTGTTCTTGTCAGGCCAGCGGCCAGTGTTGCAGGCAGGCGTCGCGCACCGCCCGGGCGCTGCCCAGGTCCAGTAGCGCCTGGGCGTGGCGGCGGCATTCAGCGGCGTCGAGCTGGCGCACCCGGGTCTTGATCTCGCCGACCAGGTTCGGCCCGACGGACAATTCCTCGACCCCGAGGCCGACCAGTACCGGTGTCGCCAGCGGGTCCGAGGCCAGCGCACCGCAGACGCCGACCCAGCGGCCGTGGCGGGCTGCTCCGGCGCAGGTCTGGGCGATCAGCCGCAGCAGCGCCGGGTGCAGGGCGTCGATGCGGTCGGCCAGGCCGGCGTGGCAACGGTCCATGGCCAGGGCGTACTGCGACAGGTCGTTGGTGCCGATGGAGAGGAAGTCGGCGTGTTCGGCCAGTTGATCGGCGAGCAGGGCGGCGGAGGGCACTTCGATCATCACCCCGAGTTCGGGCAGGCGCTCGATCCCCAACTGCGTGGCCAGCTCGCCGAGGCGGCGACGGATGGCGCGCAGTTCGTCGACCTCGCTGACCATCGGCAGCAGTATCCGGCAGCGTTCCAGTGGTTCGACCCTCAGCAGCGCGCGCAACTGCTGGTCGAGCAGCTCCGGGCGCGCCTGGCCGAGGCGGATGCCGCGCAGGCCCAGTGCTGGGTTTTCTTCCACCGGCAGCGGCAGGTAGTCGAGGTGCTTGTCGCCGCCGACATCGATGGTGCGGATGATCACCTTGCGCTGGCCCATGGCGTCCAGGACCTCCTGGTAGGCGTTGCGCTGCTCCTCTTCGTCGGGCGCGGCGCGGCGCTCGAGGAAGAGAAACTCGGTGCGTAGCAGGCCGACCCCGTCGGCGCCGTTGGCGAAGGCTTCGGCGGCCTCGCGCGGCGAGGCGACGTTGGCGCCGATCTCGATGCGCCGGCCGTCGCGGGTGAGCGCCTCGCGCTGCGCATCGGCCTGCTGGCGGCGGTGTTGTTCCTCGCGCTGCGCCACTTGCAAGGCGACCTGCTCCAGGCGTCGAGCGTCGGGGCTGAGTTCCAGCCGGCCCTGGCCGGCGTCCAGTACTACCTGCCGGCCTTCCTCCAGCTCCAGCAGCCCGGCGCCGAGCGCCACCAGGCACGGCAGGCCCTTGCTACGGGCGAGGATGGCCACGTGGGAGGTGGCGCCGCCTTCGGCCATGCACAGGCCAGCCGCGCCGGCATCCACCAGCGGAGCGAGGTCGGAGGGGGTGATCTCCCGGGCGGCGACGATGGCCCCAGCAGGCACCCGCAACGGTGCGGTGTCGCCGAGCAGCACCCGCAGCACGCGTTTTTCCAGGTCGCGCAGGTCGTTGGCGCGCTCGGCCAGCAGCAGGTTGCCCAGCGCCTGGAGAATCTCGCACTGGGCCTGAATCGCCCGGTGCCAGGCGTGGGCGGCGCCGACGCCCTGGTCGATCAGCATGTCGGCGGCGTCCAGCAGACCCGGGTCTTCCAGCAGCGCGAGATGCGCGGAAAAGATCGCCGCTTCGTTCTCGTCGCCGCCGAGCCTGGCCTGCTGCAGGCTCCCCTGTACGTCGTCGCGCACCCGTTGCAGGGCCTGGTCCAGGGCGAGGTGCTGTTCCTCGGGACGATGCCGGCCGTCATCCGCCGGCAGGCTGATGGCGCCGAGCCGCGCCAGGGGACCGCTGGCCAGGCCGGGCGAAGCGCAGACGCCGGCCAGGATACCGGCGACAGCCGCAGGTCGCGCCGGCTCGCCCGGGGCGATAGCGCGCGGGGCATCCTTCGGAGCCCCCGCGGTGGCGCTGGCGAGGGCCGCGAGCAGGGCGCCGAGGGCCGCCTCGCTGTCTTCGCCGCGACAGATCACCTCTACCTCGTCCTGTTCGGCGACCCCCAGGCCCATGATGCCGACCAGGCTGTCGACGCTGGCCACCTGCCCGGCGAAGTGCAGTTCGGCCTGGCTGGAAAAGCCCTGCGCGGTCTTCCGTAGCAGCGCTGCCGGGCGTGCGTGCAGACCGCCATGATGGGCGACCCGCGCCCGCCCGCGGACCTGGCGCTGCGCGGAGCCTTCGCCAGGCGCGGGATTGGCCGGACGTTGCTCGGCCTTCTCCGGACTCAGTTGCAGGAGCGGCGCGCCGACCTCCACCGGGTTGGTGGTCAGCGGGCGTACCTGGAAGCCGTCGCCGTTGGTCAGGATCATCACCGTGATCAGACTGCGGCTACCGCGGGCGACGCGGTCCAGGTCGAAGCGCAGCAGCGGCTGGCCCTCGATCACCCGCGCACCTTCCTCGACCAGCGCCTCGAAGCCTTCGCCTTGCAGCTGTACGGTGTCGAGGCCGACGTGCAGCAGCAGCTCGGCACCGTTGTCGGCGCGCAGGCTGAGCGCGTGGCGGGTTCGCGCCAAGTGGCTGACCAGCCCGGCGCAGGGCGCGTGCAGGCAGTCGTTGAGCGGGTCGATGGCGATGCCTTCGCCCAGGGTGCCGCTGGAAAACACCGGGTCGGGTACTCGGTTGAGCGGCATCACGGGGCCGCTCAGGGGCGCTTTGAGGGCGAGATTCTTGTTGTTCATGGGCGCGCGCTCAGGCTCAGTGGGTTCGGGTGACTTTGCTCAGGTGCCGTGGCTGGTCCGGGTCCATGCCGCGGGCTTCGGCCAGGCCGGCGGCCATGACGTAGAAACTCTGGATCGCCAGGATCGGATCGAGCGCCGGATGCGCGGCGCGCTGCAGCGGCAGGTCGCGTTCGGCGATGTCGTCCGGGGCGGCGAGCAATACCTGCGCACCGCGCTGGCGCATATCCTCGGCGAGCGCCAGCAGGCCTTCCTGCTCCGGGCCGCGGGGAGCGAACACCAGCAGCGGATAGCGCTCCTCGACCAGCGCCATCGGTCCATGGCGGACCTCGGCGCTGCTGAAGGCCTCGGCCTGGATCGCCGAGGTTTCCTTGAATTTCAGCGCGGCCTCCTGGGCGATGGCGTAGCCGGCGCCGCGACCGATCACCATCAGCCGCTGGCAGTCGCGCAGGGCCTCGATGGCCGGCGACCAGTCGAGCCTGGCGGCCTGCTCCAGCCCGGCCGCCAGGCCCTGGCCTGCGGCCAGCAGGGCATTGTCGCGCTGCCAGTGGGCGAGCAGGCGAGCGCTGGCGCTGAGCGTGGCGATGAAGCTCTTGGTCGCTGCGACGCTGCGCTCGCTGCCGGCGCAGAGCGGCACGACGAATTCGCTGGCGGCTTCCAGCGGCGAATCCTCGGCATTCACCAGGGCGATGCCCAGGGCGCCGCGTTCGCGCAGGATGCGCAGGCTGTCCACGAGATCGGGGCTCTGCCCGGACTGCGAGAAAGCGAAGACGGCCTGCCCGGCGACACGCAGTGGCGAGCGGTTCAGGGTCACTACCGACATGGGCAGCGAGGCCACCGGCAAGCCGGCGTGCTGCATGGCCAGGTAGGCGAAGTAGCTGGCGGCATGGTCGGAGCTGCCGCGCGCGACAGTCAGTGCCAGGTTCGGATCGACCTCCCGCAGACGCTGGCCAAGCGCCGGCAGGCAAGCGTCGAGCACGGCCAGTTGACGGCTCGCCACCGTGGCGGCGGAGAGCGCTTCCTCGAGCATCAGCGAAGTCATTCGAGTTCTCCTTCCACCATCACGGCGTCGAGTTCCAGGGAGCGATCCAGGCGCACCACATCGGCCCAGGCTGCGGGCGCCAGGCGGCCGCGCTCGGTGAGGCCGAGGTAATCGGCGGGGAATTGCGAAAGGCGTTGCGAGGCTTCGGCCAGGGGCAGGCCGATCTTCACCAGGTTGCGCAGCGCCTGGTCCATGGTCAGGGTGCTGCCGGCCAGAGTGCCGTCGGGCAGGCGCACGCCGCCCAGGCACTTGGTCACCGTGTGGCTGCCGAGCTTGTACTGGCCGTCGGGCATGCCGGCGGCGGCGGTGGAGTCGGTCACGCAGTACAGGCACGGGATCGAACGCAGGGCCACCCTGATGGCGCCGGGATGGACATGCAGCAGGTCGGGGATCAGCTCGGCGTAGCGTGCGTGGGCCAGGGCCGCGCCGACGATACCCGGTTCGCGGTGGTGCAGGCCGGTCATCGCGTTGTAGAGGTGGGTGAAGCTGCTGGCGCCGGCTTCCAGTGCGGCCACGCCATCCTCGTAGCTGCCCAGGGTATGGCCGATCTGCAGGCGCACGCCGCGCTCGGCGAGGGCGCGGATCAGCGGCCGGTGTCCGGCGATCTCGGGGGCGATGGTGATCACCCGGATCGGCGCGCGGCGCAGGTAGTCCTCGACTTCCTCGAGCACCGCGGCATGGGCGAAGTTGGGCTGCGCGCCGAGCTTGCCGGAGTTGATGTAGGGGCCTTCCAGGTGCACGCCGAGTATCCGTGAACCGCCCTCCAGCGAGCGGCGGCAGTAAGCGCCGAGCTGGCTGAGGATGTCGGCGATCTCCTCGCGCGGTGCGGTCATGGTGGTGGCCAGCAGCGAGGTCGTGCCGAAGCGCCGGTGGGTGCGGGCGATGGTGGCGAAGGCGTCGCCGCCTTCCATGATGTCGCGGCCGCCGCCGCCGTGCACATGCAGGTCGATGAAGCCTGGCAGCAGGTACGGATCGGCGTTGCCGGCCGGATCGCAGGGCTCGCCTTCGATCCGCTGGATACGCCCGTCCTGGATGTGCAGGCGGCCGAGGACCCAGCCTTGCGGGGTGAGAATGTTGCCTTCGAGCATGGCGGCTCCGTGTCGGTCAGCGTCGCAGTTCGGCGACGAAGTCGTAGTAGTCGTTGCGGCAGTAGGTGTCGGTCAGCTCGATCGGGGTGTTGTCCTCGAGGTAGCCGATCCGGGTCATCAGCAGCATCGCGGTGCCCGGCGCGATGCCGACCAGCGCGGCATCGGACGCGGAGGCGTTGATCGCGCGCACGTGCTGGAGGGCGCGGACCACTGGGCGACCGATGCCGTCCAGGTATTCGTAGAGGGAATCGCCGACCGCTGTCGGGTCCGGCAGCAGGCGCGCCGGCAGGGTGCTGTTCTCGATCGCCATCACTGTGCCGTCGGCCTTGCGCAGGCGCTTCATGCGCGTGACCTTCTCGGTCGGCGAGAGGCCGAGGCGGATCAGTTCGTCGTGGGTGGGCAGGGCGATGCCGCGCTCCAGCCAGGTGGAGCCGGGGGTGAAGCCTTTCAGGCGGAGCATCTCGCTGAAGCTGGAGAGACGCGACAACGGTTGTTCGAGACGCGGCGTAATGAAGGTGCCGGAGCCCTGGTTGCGGCGGATCAGGCCCTGCTCGAAGAGTACTTCGAGGGCCTTGCGCGCGGTGACGCGGGAAATGTTCAGGGTTTCGCTGAGGTTGCGTTCGGAGGGCAGCGCTTCCTCCGCTTTCCACTGGCCGGCATGGATCGCGCTCTCGAGATTGCGCGCCAGCTGCAGATAGAGGGGGGTGGGTTGCGCCTCGTCGGGACGCAGGGCCAGGAGCAGGTCGTGGGCTGTCTTCATGAGAGGTTCCGATGCGGATTGTGTTGTTGTCGCCCGGTAATGCTGGGAAAACTAATACCACTTGAATACCACGTCAATGCCAGTTGTGCGTCGCGCACGCGTCAGCCAGCCGTCCCGTCGATTGACTCGGCCTGAGTAAGGGATGCAAGGGTTTGACGGATAAAAGAAAACGCCGCCGGAAAATCTCGCGGCGGCGTTCCTGGCGTGGCTGACGGCTGACGAGTGGTATCAGCCTGGTTCTGTCAGGGGCGGATCTCGATCAGCGTGCCGTCTTTCACCACGCTCCAGACTTCGCGCATGTCGGTGTTGTTCATGGCGATACAGCCATTGGTCCAGTCCAGGGTGGAGAAGTACCACTCCGGGTATTCGTCATCCAGCGGGGTGCCGTGGATCATGATCATGCCACCGGCCGGCAGGCCCTTTTCCCGGGCCTTGGCCACGTCGCGGGCGTTGGGGTAGGAAATGTGCATGGAGAGGTTGTAGTTGTTGCTGGTCTTGCGCCAGTCGATCCAGTAGAAGCCTTCCGGGGTGCGGTTGTCGCCTTCGGCCAGCTTCGGGCCGGTCGGGCGCTTGCCCAGCGAGACACGGTAGCTTTTCAGGACGTTGCCTTTGTTGAGGAGCAGCAGTTTTCGCTCGGACTTGAGCACCAGGACCTTGTCCACCTTGCCTTCCAGGCTCGGCGCGGCATTGGCCTGGGTCAGACTGGCGAAGGTCAAGCACAGCAAAGCAAGCAACCAGCGCATGGAAGTGAAATCCCCGATGTTCCCTTGAGCCGCAACGGCGGCGGTGTTCGAGTGTTTGGCGTTCAGTCTTTCTTATAGGAAGCCAGCATAGGTGCAATGGCTTCGTTGCGCACCGGGAAGCAGCCTTCGCGGCGGTCGCTGAAGTAGCATTCTAAGGTACGGCCGATGGTCGGAAAAGCCAGCTCCGACCAGGGAATCTCCGCTTCGTCGAAAAGCCGCACCTCCAGGCTTTCATCGCCGGCGGAGAAATCCAGGTCGAGCAGCTCGGCGCGGAAGAACAGGTAGACCTGGCTGATGTGCGGCAGGTCGAAAAGGGTATAGAGCTGCAGGTCGCCGATCCGCGCGTTGGCTTCTTCCTCTGTCTCGCGGGCCGCCGCCTGGGCGAGGGTCTCGCCGTTCTCCATGAAGCCGGCCGGCAGCGTCCAGTAGCCCAGGCGCGGCGCAATGGCGCGACGGCAGAGCAGGACCTGGCCGTCCCACACCGGCAGGCTGCCGGCGACGATACGCGGGTTCTGGTAGTGCACGGTGTGGCAGGCGTCGCAGACGTAGCGCAGGCGGTTGTCGCCGTCCGGGATGCGCTGGACCACCGTGGCGCCGCACAGGCTGCAGAATTTCATGCCAGGTTCTTCTTCGGGGAAAGGCCTATCTTGCTCGGCTGGCCGGGAGGCGACAAGGCCCCGTGCGGGAGGGGTGGGCTGGCCGGGGCTTTCGTGCCATGATCTCGGGGAAACGACAAGACCTCGGAAACCCCGGCAGTATGAACTGCACGCTCGACCAGCTGCGCCAACGCATCGAGGCGCACCGCCCCCGCCAACTGGATACCGACCAGCGCTTCCCCCAAGCGGCCGTGCTGGTGCCCATCACCCGCAGCGACGATCCGGAGCTGGTGCTGACCCTGCGCGCCGCCGGTTTGTCCACCCATGGCGGCGAGGTCGCCTTCCCCGGCGGGCGGCGCGACCCGGAAGACGCCGACCTGGTGC
Source organism: Pseudomonas sp. TZ252 (assembly GCF_056110345.1). Lineage (NCBI taxonomy): Bacteria > Pseudomonadati > Pseudomonadota > Gammaproteobacteria > Pseudomonadales > Pseudomonadaceae > Pseudomonas > Pseudomonas sp. TZ252. The sequence continues at coordinate 3,776,164 of NZ_CM148566.1, forward strand.
GCACCGCCCTGCGCGAGGCGGAGGAGGAGATCGCCTTGCCGCCGGGCCTGGTGGAAGTGGTCGGGCCGCTGAGCACCCTGGTCTCGCGGCATGGCATCGAGGTCACTCCCTATGTCGCCTTCATTCCCGACTTCGTCGAGTACCAGCCCAACGACGGCGAGATCGCCGCGGTGTTCAACGTGCCGCTGAGTTTCTTTCGCGACGACCCGCGCGAGGTCACCCACCGCATCGACTACTTCGGCCGCAGCTGGTACGTGCCCAGCTATCGCTTCGGCGAGTTCAAGATCTGGGGCCTGACGGCCATCATGGTGGTGGAGCTGGTCAACCTGCTGTACGACGACCCCATCGACCTGCACACGCCGCCGGCTTCGTTCATCAAACTGAGTTGACCGACGGGGCGCAGACCCCGGCCATGAGGAGATCGCGATGAAATACCGCCTGGGCGATGCCCGCGTCGAAACCCATCCCGACAGCTGGATCGCGCCCAGCGCAGCGGTGATCGGCAAGGTTCGCCTGGATGCCGGCGCCAGCGTCTGGTTTGGCGCGGTGCTGCGCGGCGACAACGAGCTGATCCATATCGGCGAGCACAGCAACGTCCAGGACGGCTCGGTGATGCACACCGACATGGGCTATCCGCTGACCCTCGGCAAGGGCGTCACCGTCGGCCACAACGCCATGCTGCATGGTTGCAGCGTGGGCGACTACAGCCTGGTGGGGATCAACGCGGTGATCCTCAATGGGGCGAAGATCGGCAAGTACTGCATCATCGGCGCCAACGCGCTGATTCCCGAGGGCAAGGAGATTCCCGACGGCTCGCTGGTGATGGGCTCGCCGGGCAAGGTAGTGCGCGAGCTGAGCGAGCCGCAGAAGAAGATGCTCGAGGCCAGCGCCGCCCACTATGTGCACAATGCCCGCCGTTACGCCCGCGACCTCGTCGAGGACCCGGCGTGAACGAGCGACCGGTGGCTTCGCCCTGCGTGCATGTCTGCGCGCTGGACGAGCAGGACATCTGCATCGGCTGCCAGCGCACGGCGGCCGAGATCACCCGCTGGGGCCTGATGAGCAACGACGAGCGCCGCGAGGTGCTCGGTCGCTGTTTCGAGCGCGCCAAGGCGCAAGGGCTGGTCAGCGGTTCCGCCTGAAGCGGATTCCGTTTTCTTTCATTTCCGAGGTTCTTCCATGACCCGTATCGGTACCCCCCTGTCGCCGAGCGCGACCCGCGTCCTTCTCTGTGGCTCCGGCGAGCTGGGCAAGGAAGTCGCCATCGAGCTGCAACGCCTGGGTTGCGAAGTGATCGCCGTCGATCGCTATGGCAACGCGCCGGCCATGCAGGTGGCACATCGCAGCCACGTGATCAGCATGCTCGACGGCGCCGCCCTGCGCGCGGTGATCGAGCAGGAGAAGCCGCACTACATCGTGCCCGAGATCGAGGCCATCGCCACCGCGACCCTGGTCGAGCTGGAAGCCGAAGGCTACACCGTGGTGCCCACCGCCCGCGCCGCGCAACTGACCATGAACCGCGAGGGTATCCGCCGGCTGGCTGCCGAGGAGCTCGGCTTGCCGACCTCGCCCTATCACTTCGCCGATACCTTCGAGGACTACCGCCGTGGCGTCGAGCGCGTCGGCTACCCCTGCGTGGTGAAGCCGATCATGAGTTCGTCGGGCAAGGGCCAGAGCGTCCTGAAAGGCCCCGACGACCTGCAGGCGGCCTGGGACTATGCCCAGGAAGGCGGGCGCGCCGGCAAGGGCCGGGTGATCGTCGAGGGCTTCATCGATTTCGACTACGAAATCACCCTGCTCACCGTGCGCCACGTCGACGGCACCACTTTCTGCGCGCCGATCGGTCACCGCCAGGTCAAGGGCGACTACCACGAGTCCTGGCAGCCGCAGGCGATGAGCGCGCAGGCCCTGGCCGAGTCCGAGCGGGTCGCCCGGGCAGTGACCGAGGCCCTCGGCGGACGCGGGCTGTTCGGCGTCGAACTGTTCGTCAAGGGCGACCAGGTGTGGTTCAGCGAGGTGTCGCCGCGTCCGCACGATACCGGCCTGGTGACCCTGATTTCCCAGGATCTTTCCGAGTTCGCGCTGCACGCGCGGGCGATCCTCGGCCTGCCGATCCCGGTGATCCGCCAGCTCGGCCCGTCGGCCTCGGCGGTGATCCTGGTGGAAGGCAAGTCCCGGCAGGTCGCTTTCGCCAACCTCGGCGCCGCGCTGAGCGAGGCGGATACGGCGCTACGCCTGTTCGGCAAGCCGGAAGTGGATGGCCAGCGGCGGATGGGCGTGGCCCTGGCGCGCGACGAGTCGATCGACGCCGCCCGCGCCAAGGCGACCCGGGCCGCCCAGGCGGTTCGCGTCGAACTCTGAGATGCGCCGGCTGGCAACGCTGGCCTGGTGGGCGGCGGCTCTGCCGTTGCTGCCGCTGGCGGTGCCGCTGGCTATCCGCACCCGCCGCCGAGCCTTGCGCCTGGCGCCCGCGGCGGGACCTCGCGAAGGGCTGGTCGGTGGGGCCGGTGCCGAAGAGCCGCTGCGCTTGCTGTTGTTCGGTGAGTCGACAGTGGCCGGGGTCGGCGCCAGTTGCCTGGACTACGCCCTGGCCGGCCGCCTGGCCGCGGCGCTGGGCGAGCGTCTGCGCCGCCCGGTGGCCTGGCAGGCGCTGGGCGAGAACGGCATCACCAGCGGCGAGGCGCGCGAACGCCTGCTACCGCAGGTGGCGGGACGTTTCTTCGACCAGGTGATCCTGGTCTTCGGCGTCAATGACACCACCAGCCTGCGCTCCCTCGAACGCTGGCGCGCCGACTGCGCGGCCCTGATCGACGGCTTCCAGGCGGCCGGCGCGCAGGTGACTTGCACCGCGGTGCCGCCGCTGCGGCATTTTTCCGCCTTGCCCGGGTTGCTGCGGGCCCTGCTGGGGTGGCGCGGGCGGCTGCTCGACGAGGCGCTGCGCGATCTCGCTGGCGCGACCGGCGCCGGCTACTGCCCGATCTCGCTGGACCTGCTTCCGGGCTACCTGGCCATCGACGGCTTTCATCCGTCGCAGCTGGGCTACCAGGTCTGGGCCGGGGCCCTCGCCGACTGGTTGGCGGCGAGGGAGAAGGGCGGCGTCGCGGTAGCCTGAGCGAGACTCAGGACACTGCGCCGAGGTCGTTGTCGCGGGTTTCCTTCAGGCACAGCACCGCCAGCAGGCTGAGCAGCGCCGCTGCGGAGACGTAGCCGCCGACCCAGCCCAGGCCGCCGATGCCGACCAGCTTCTGGGCGATATAGGGCGCCACCGAGGCGCCGAGAATGCCGCCCAGGTTGTAGGCCGCCGACGCGCCGGTGTAGCGCACGTGGGTGGGGAATATTTCCGGCAGCAGCGCGCCCATCGGGGCGAAGGTGACCCCCATCAGGAACAGCTCGATGCAGAGGAACAGGGCGACGCTGAACGTCGAGCCCTGGCTGAGCAGCGGCTCCATGGCGAAGCCGGAGGCGATCGCCGCCAGGCTGCCGAGCAGCAGTACCGGCTTGCGTCCGAAGCGGTCGCTGAGCCAGGCCGACAGCGGCGTGGCGGCGGCCATGAAGAGCACCGCGAGGCACAGCAGACCAAGGAACTCCTCGCGGCTGAAGCCGAGGCTGGCCACCCCGTAGCTCAGCGAGAACACCGTGGAGATATAGAACAGCGCATAACACACCACCATCGCCAGGGCGCCGAGCAGGGTCGGCCGCCAGTGCTGGGCGAACAGCTCGGCGATCGGCAGGCGGACCCTCTCGTGCTTGGCCATGGCCTTGGCGAACACCGGGGTTTCCGCCAGCTTCAGGCGTACGTAGAGGCCGACCACAACCAGCGCCGCGCTGAGCAGGAACGGGATCCGCCAGCCCCACTCACGGAACTGCTCCTCGCTGAGCAGCATCGCCAGGGCCAGGAACAGGCCGTTGGCGGCGAGGAAGCCGATCGACGGGCCGAGCTGGGGAAACATGCCGAACCAGGCGCGCTTGCCGGCCGGCGCGTTCTCCGTGGCCAGCAGCGCGGCGCCGCCCCACTCGCCGCCGAGGCCGAGGCCCTGGCCGAAGCGCAGCACGCAGAGCAGCAACGGCGCCCAGTAGCCGATGCTGTCGTAGCCGGGGAGGACGCCGATCAGGGTGGTGGACACCCCCATCAGCAGCAGCGAGGCGACCAGGGTTGACTTGCGCCCGATGCGGTCGCCGAAGTGGCCGAACAGCGCCGAGCCCAGCGGACGGGCGAGGAAGGCGATGCCGAAGGTGAGGAAGGCGCTGAGCATCTGCGCGGTGCCGGATGTCTGCGGGAAGAATACCGGACCGATCACCAGGGCGGCGGCAGTGGCATAGACGTAGAAATCGTAGAACTCGATGGCGGTGCCGATGAAGCTGGCGACTGCGACCCGGGTGGTCGAGTTGGCCGGTTCCGGAGCGGCGTCGGCGGCGAGGGTGGCGGCGGTCATGGTGGGAAGGTCCCTGGCAGTCGGGGCACGACGGAGTGCTTCCGTGCGGCCGGATGGTTATGGCCAGTGCGCCGATGCGGCGGCGCGGCGCCCGGGTGGGGCGGACGAGATCGGTCGCGCAGGGAGGATGGGGCTGCGCGCCGTGCGCCGGCTGGTACCGTCGGCATCGGGGCCGGGCGGGCAGGCGGGACTGGCGGGTGACTGGCCGGGGCTCGGGCTGCGGGTAGCGGCGGAACCGGCGGCAGGGCTGGATAAGCTGGGGTCGATTATAGAGCGCCGCGGGGCCGGTTCGGCAATCCCGGATCAGACGCTGGCGTCGCTTTCGACCAGCGGGGTCAGCGCGCGGGGATGCCAGGCGCGCACGCTTTTCACACGGTTTTCCGCCGACTGCTGGATTTCCAGGCAGTAGGGGCCGATGCGCAGGCACACCGCGCAATCGGGGATCTGCTCCAGGGCTTCGGTGACCAGGCCGTTGAGGGTCTTCGGGCCGTCGCAGGGCAATTGCCAGCCAAGCGACTTGTTCAGCTCGCGCAGGTTGGCGCTGCCGTCGATGACGAAGCTGCCGTCCTCCTGGGCCTGGATATCCGGGTTGTCGAGGCTGTCGAGGTCGTTGAAGTCGCCGACGATCTCTTCGAGGATGTCCTCCAGCGTGACGATGCCGATCACCTCGCCATATTCGTCGACCACCACGCCGATACGGCGCTTCTCCTTCTGGAAGTTCACCAACTGGGTCGACAGCGGCGTGCTTTCCGGCACGAAATACGGCTCCATGCAGGCCTGGCGGAGATTCTCCTTGGTCAGGCGGCCCTGGGTCAGCAGGCGCGCGATCTGGCGCATGTGCACGACCCCTTCGATCTGGTTGACGTCGTCGCGGTAGACCGGCAGGCGGGTGTGGCTGGTGGTGCGCAACTGCTCGACGATGACCTCGAGTTCGTCGTCGAGGTCGATGCCTTCGATTTCGTTGCGCGGGATCATCAGGTCGTTGACCGTGACCTTCTCCAGGTCCAGCAGGCCGAGCAGCATGTCATGTCGGTTGACCTCGCTGGCCTGGGGGTTGTCGGCCGGATGCAGGGCCTCTTCGTCGCGGCTGCGTCCGCTGTCGTCCTGTTCCGCCGCGGCGACGCCGAGCAGGCGCAGCAGCGCGTTGCTCAGCAGGGTCAGTAGCCACAGCAGGGGCCAGCACAGGCGCTGCAGGATCAGGAGCGGCAGGCTGAGCGGCAGGGCGACGCGTTCCGAGCGAAGGGCGCCGTAGCGGCGCGGCAGCAGGGCGCCGAACAGCAGCAGGAGCAGGGTCATGCCGGGGATGGCGACGGCCAGGCCGATGACGCCCCAGTGGCGCAGCGCGGCCCAACTGGCCAGGGCGGCGGCGCTGACGTTGACCAGGGTGCGGCCGAACAACAGGGTGCCGCGCAGGCGGTCGTCGTGCAGCAGCAGCCAACTGCTGCGCCGGGCCCCGCGCAGGCCTTGCTTGGCCTGCAGGCGCAGGCGGTAACGGTCGAGGTTGAGCAGGGCGGTCTCGACGCAGGAGAAGAACGCCGAGCAGGCGACCAAGAGAACCAGCAGGCCGACCAGGTACCCGGGGTGCAGCTCATCCATGAAGGAGGCCCATCAGATGTGCAGGATGAATTCCCGCACCAGCTTGCTGCCGAAGTACGCCAACATCAACAGGCAGAAACCGGCCAGGGTCCAGCGGATCGCCTTGTGGCCCCGCCAGCCGAGCTGGTGGCGACCCCAGAGGAGCACGGCGAAGACCACCCAGGCGAAGCAGGACAGGATGGTCTTGTGCGCCAGGTGCTGGGCGAACAGGTTGTCGACGAACAGCCATCCGGACAGCAGCGACAGCGAAAGCAGCGACCAGCCGCCCCAGAGGAAGCCGAACAGCAGGCTTTCCATGGTTTGCAGGGGCGGGAAGTTGCGGATCAGCCCGGACGGATGCTTGTGCTTGAGGCGGTAGTCCTGGAGCAGCAGCAAGAGCGCCTGGAACACCGCGATGGTGAGCAGGCCGTAGGCCAGGATCGAGAGCAGGATGTGGGCCAGGATGCCCGGCTGTTCGTTGATCGGCTCGACGGTGCCGTGGGGGATGAGTACCGCCAGCAGGGTGGTGAGGGCGCCCAGCGGGAATAGAAGGAGGAGCAGGTTCTCCACCGGTATCCGCAAGGTCGCCAGCAGGGTCAGGAGAATTACCGCGGCGGCGATCAGGCTGGCGGCGTTGAAGAAGTCCAGCACCAGGCCGGCCGGGGTCAGCAATTGCTGGTAGAGGCTGAAGGCGTGGGCGACCAGTGCCAGGAGTCCGAACAGGAGCAGCAGGGGTTTGCCCGGCGCGGTGCGCTTGGACACACAGGCACCCTGGTAGGCGGCGGTGCCGAGATAGAGAACAGCAGCGATGAGGCTGGGCAGCAGGGGATGCATAAGTCCTTGTAATCGCGGGCCCGAAAGGAAGGGAGTTTGGCATAGATCGAGCGTCGCGAGAAAGCCGTTGCGAACAGTTCTCTCGTACCTGTGGCCGGGTTGGCGGGCCGCCTGCCGCGGGCGCCGCGACCTCCTGGCCCGGCAGTCGCTTCGGCAAAGACGGAACGCATCGGCAAATCAAGGACTTGAGGCTGGCCTCCGGTCGTCGCCGGACACACACTCCGTCTTTCATCGCGTGTCCCGCGACGCGCTCTTGGTTATAATCCGCCGCTTGCCGCAACCCCCGTGGAAGGATCGCGCATGTTCGAAAACCTTACAGACCGCCTCTCGCAGACGCTTCGCCATGTCACCGGCAAGGCCAAGCTGACCGAGGACAACATCAAGGACACTCTGCGCGAAGTGCGCATGGCCCTGCTCGAGGCCGACGTGGCCCTGCCGGTGGTCAAGGACTTCGTCAACAAGGTCAAGGAGCGCGCCGTCGGCACCGAGGTCTCGAAGAGCCTGACCCCGGGACAGGCGTTCGTGAAGATCGTCCGCGCCGAACTCGAGGAGTTGATGGGGGCGGCCAACGAGGACCTGGCGCTGAGCGTCGCGCCGCCGGCGGTGATCCTGATGGCCGGCCTGCAGGGCGCGGGCAAGACCACCACCGCGGGCAAGCTGGCGCGCTTCCTTAAGGAACGCAAGAAGAAGTCGGTGATGGTGGTTTCCGCCGACGTCTACCGTCCCGCCGCGATCAAGCAGCTGGAAACCCTGGCGGGCGAGGTCGGCGTAACCTTCTTCCCTTCCGACGTCAGCCAGAAGCCGGTGGCCATCGCCGAGGCGGCGATCCGCGAGGCGAGGCTGAAGTTCATCGACGTGGTGATCGTCGATACCGCAGGCCGCCTGCACATCGATGCCGACATGATGGACGAGATCAAGCAGGTGCACGCGGCGATCAAGCCGGCGGAAACCCTGTTCGTGGTCGATGCCATGACCGGCCAGGACGCCGCCAACACCGCCAAGGCCTTCAATGACGCCTTGCCGCTGACCGGCGTGGTCCTGACCAAGGTCGACGGCGACGCGCGTGGCGGTGCCGCGCTCTCGGTGCGGGCCATCACCGGCAAGCCGATCAAGTTCCTCGGCATGGGCGAGAAGAGCGAAGCGCTCGATCCGTTCCATCCCGACCGCGTGGCCTCGCGCATCCTCGGCATGGGCGACGTGCTCAGCCTGATCGAACAGGCCGAGCAGAACCTCGACCGCGACAAGGCCGAGAAGCTGGCGAAGAAGATCAAGAAGGGCAAGGGCTTCGACCTGGAAGACTTCCGCGACCAGTTGCAACAGATGAAGAACATGGGCGGCCTCGGCGGGCTCATGGACAAGCTGCCGATGCTCGGCGGGGTCAACCTGGCGCAGATGGGCAATGCCCAGGGTGCTGCGGAGAAACAGTTCAAGCAGATGGAGGCGATCATCAACTCGATGACGCCCGGCGAACGGCGCGATCCGGAAATGATCAGCGGCTCGCGCAAGCGCCGCATCGCCCTTGGCTCCGGTACCCAGGTGCAGGACGTCGGCCGGCTGATCAAGCAGCACAAGCAGATGCAGAAGATGATGAAGAAGGTCACCGCCAAGGGCGGCATGGCCAAGATGATGCGAGGCATGGGCAGCATGTTCCCGGGGGGCATGCCCAAGCTTTGATCGGACGCGCGGCCGCTGGCCACGCCGACGGTTTCGCGCCGTCGGCCGGCGGGCGGACCGTGTGCTTCCCGCGCTCTCCGCGCCGGCCGATGGGTGGCCGAAAAAGAGATTTGCAAATTCCCCGATAATCCTTAGAATATGCGGCCTTTCGGGCCGTGGGCCCAGCGTGCATTCATTTTGCAAGCACCGACTACAGGAACGAAGTTCACATGGTAACCATCCGTCTTGCTCGTGGCGGCTCCAAAAAGCGCCCCTTCTACCACCTGACCGTGACCAACAGCCGCAATGCGCGCGATGGTCGCTTCGTCGAGCGCATCGGTTTCTTCAACCCGGTTGCGACTGGTGGCGAAGTGCGTCTGTCCGTCGACCAGGAGCGTGCTACCTACTGGCTCGGCCAGGGTGCACAGCCGTCTGAGCGCGTTGCTCAGCTGCTCAAGGACGCTGCCAAGGCAAACGCCTAAGCCGTCATGAGTGAAATGCCGACACCCGCCGACGACCTGGTCGTGATCGGCAAGATCGTTTCGGTGTACGGCATCCGCGGTGAGGTGAAGGTGTATTCCTTTACCGACCCGTTGGACAACCTGCTGGACTATCGCCGCTGGACGCTCCGGCGCGACGGCGAGATTCGGCAGGCCGAGCTGGTCAGGGGGCGCCTGCATGGCAAGGTCCTGGCCGCCAAGCTCAAGGGGCTCGACGATCGCGAAGAGGCCCGCACCTTCACCGGTTACGAGATCTGCATCCCGCGTAGCGAGTTGCCCTCTCTCGAGGAAGGTGAGTACTACTGGCACCAGCTGGAAGGCCTGAAGGTGATCGACCAGGGCGGGCAGTTGCTCGGCGTGATCGACCATCTGCTGGAAACCGGTGCCAACGATGTCATGGTGGTCAAGCCCTGCGCGGGCAGCCTGGACGACCGCGAGCGCCTGTTGCCCTACACCGGGCAGTGCGTGCTGTCGATCGACCTGGCCGCTGGCGAGATGCGGGTGGACTGGGACGCGGACTTCTGATCATCCATGGACAAGCGTTTGTGGGTGGGCGTCGTCAGCATCTTTCCGGAGATGTTCCGCGCGATCAGTGACTATGGCATCACCAGCCGTGCGGTAAAGCAGGGGTTGCTCACGCTGACCTGCTGGAATCCACGGGACTACACCGAGGACCGCCACCAGACGGTGGACGACCGGCCCTTCGGCGGTGGCCCTGGCATGGTGATGAAGATCAAGCCTCTGGAGGGCGCGCTGGCGGATGCAAGGCAAGCCGCCGGGGGCAGGAAGGCGAAGGTGATCTACCTTTCGCCGCAAGGCCGCCAGCTGACGCAGGCGGGCGTACGCGAACTGGCCGAAGAGGAAGCGTTGATCCTCATCGCCGGGCGCTACGAAGGCATCGACGAGCGCTTCATCGAAGAGCACGTCGATGAAGAATGGTCGATCGGCGATTATGTCCTGTCCGGCGGTGAGTTGCCGGCCATGGTGCTGGTCGATGCAGTGACGCGGTTGCTGCCCGGTGCATTGGGTCATGCAGATTCCGCCGAGGAGGACTCCTTCACGGATGGCCTGCTCGACTGCCCGCACTACACCCGACCCGAGGTGTACGCGGACAAACGTGTTCCTGAAGTGTTGCTCAGTGGCAACCATGAACACATCCGGCGTTGGCGTTTGCAGCAGGCCCTTGGGCGGACCTGGGAACGACGCGCCGATCTTCTGGATAGCCGCTCGCTTTCTGGAGAAGAGCAGAAGCTGCTGGCGGAATACATCCGTCAGCGGGACGATAGTTAACGTATCGATGGCTGGCCGATTGCCGGTCTTAGGAGCACAGCATGACCAACAAGATCATTCAGCAGATCGAAGCTGAACAGATGAACAAAGAGATCCCGGCGTTCGCCCCCGGCGACACCGTGATCGTCCAGGTCAAGGTGAAGGAAGGCGACCGTCAGCGTCTGCAGGCCTTCGAAGGCGTCGTCATCGCCAAGCGCAACCGTGGCCTGAACAGCGCCTTCACCGTGCGCAAGATCTCCAACGGCGTGGGCGTGGAACGTACCTTCCAGACCTACAGCCCGATCGTCGACAGCCTGAGCGTCAAGCGTCGCGGCGACGTGCGCAAGGCCAAGCTGTACTACCTCCGCGCCCTGTCCGGCAAGGCCGCGCGCATCAAGGAAAAACTGGTCTAATCCGGTTCTTCTCCGAGAAAAGCAGCCCGAGGGCTGCTTTTTTCATGTCTGGCGTTCGCCTTTCCGGCGGCGCTTCCTACTGCCCACGGCAGCGCATAACCAGTACAACATCCGCGGCACCCAGGCAGCCACTCCATCCGGTATTCGTGGCATGACCCCCAGAGAGCAAGAAATCCTGCGTCGCACCGAGCTTTCCGAAACCCGTGTGACCAAGGCGGTATTCCCGCCCACCACCAATCACCACAACACCCTGTTCGGCGGGACTGCGCTGGCCTGGATGGACGAGGTCTCGTTCATCACCGCGACCCGTTTCTGCCGCCTGCCGCTGGTGACCGTCTCCACCGATCGCATCGACTTCAACCACCCGATCCCGGCGGGCTCGATCGTCGAACTGGTCGGCCGGGTGGTCAAGGTCGGCAACACCAGCCTCAAGGTGGAGGTCGAGGTGTACCTGGAAAGCATGTACGCCGACGGTCGCGAGAAGGCCATACACGGCCTGTTCAGCTTCGTCGCCATCGACGACGAAAAGCGGCCGGTTCCGGTCCTGCCGGGGTTCCCGGCCAGCCAGGCGGCTTGAGCCAGGCGGAAAGAAGGCACTCACGGGTGCCTTTTCCATATCCCCGGACGATTCGGCCCTGGGTTGGGATCAGGGCCGCAGGCTGATCTTCAGGGAAGCCTGGGACAGGTCGATCTGTTGCAGGCTGACACTGCCGAACGTCTGCTCGCGCGGCGCGCCGGCAATGCGGATATTGTCGAAGCGCACCTCGCCGATACTGCTCGGCAGGCGCAGGTTGACCGAGCCGTCGGGGTTGAGCGTGCTTTGCGTCTTGCCGGTTTCGTAGCGAACGTCGCTCATCGAGGTTTCCGCCTCCAGGCTGTCGAGCACCGGCATCACCAGCTTCGCCAGTTGCTTCACCGCGGCCAGGCCGTCGCCGCCCTCGGCCTTCAGGAACAGGCCCTCGAGGCTTTCGTTGAGGCCCTGGGCGTTGACGTTGCTCATCTCGACGTCGGTCAGCGGACGCAGGTTCTTCGGCAATTCCTGGCGGCTCATGGCCGCTGGCGGCTGCATGCGCTGGATGTCGGCGCTGGCCATCTGGAACGGACTGAGCAGGGCGGCGACCAGGGTCGCGGCCAGGCGCAGGTTGGTCTGCTTCTTCAGCGCCTTCTTCAGTTGCCGTTCGCTCAGCAGGCCCTGCTCGATCAGGGTTTCGCCCAGGCGCTTGTGGTTGCTCAACTGCGCCTGGATCGCGGCGTCCAGTTGGGCGGCGCTAATCAGCCCCTTGTTGATCAGGATCTGGCCCAGGCGGGAATGTTGTTGATTGGACATGGTCATGGCCTGATGAAAAAAGAGGATGATGGCTAGATGCAATCATCCTCTTCGTGGGCTTCGTTTGTCACCCAACCTTGGATAGGGTGACGACGGTCTTTCGTCGGTTCGTTGAAGTCTAGTCGGCGATTTCCGTGGCCTGCGACTTGCTGACTGACGGTTCCGCCTCGATCAGCGACAGCAGCGTCCAGCCGGTGCCCGGCGCCAGCGTGGACTGTGGCGTGGCGACGTGCATCCTGCCGTTCGGATCGCGGGCGAACAGCAGGATCGCGGACTCGCCGTGCAGCGCCTGGTAGTCGTTCCAGCCGAAGGTGTCGGTGAGCAGGGTGGTGCGGATTTCGGCGCCGCGCGACAGCAGGCTGGCGAACTGCGCGTAGGTCAGCGGTCGCTGGCCAAGTGGGCGGCCACGGTGTTCGTCGCTGGAGCGGTGCTTGTCGGTACGCTTGGCTTCCTGGCTGGTCGGCAGGCCGAACAGCTGGCGATGGCCGAACTCGTGGCGGAAGCGCATGGCCGCCAGGGTATTCAGCTCGCCGGCTGGAGAAACCCCCAGCAAGTGCCCGATGCCGACCAGGTCGAGGTGGGCTTCGGCGTGCTGCGAGGTGGGATTGCCGAAATAGGTGGGCAGGTTGTCCATGCGGGCGGCGCGGATGTTTTCCCAGCTCGAATCAGTCAGCAGCACGCGGCTGCCGAGGCTCTTCAGGGCCTTGCCGATGGCGCGCCCGACCGGATTGGCGCCGACGATCAGGTAGCCGCTGGGCGAGGGCTCGGCGACCTTCAGCAGGCGCGCCAGGGGGCGGGCGGTGGCGCTTTGCAGGACCACCGTGCCGATGATCACCAGAAAGGTCAGCGGCACCAGCAGCGCCGCCTGGGCATGGCCTTCGGCGCTCAGGCGGATGGCGAAGATCGCCGAGACCGCCGCGGCGACGATCCCGCGCGGGGCGATCCAGCTGAGCAGGGCGCGCTCGCGCCAGCTCAGCGGCGAACCCCAGGTCGACAGCGCCACGTTCAGCGGCCGGGCGACGAACTGGATCAGCAGCAGCACCAGCAGCGCCGCCGGGCCCAGGCCGAGCAGGGCATTGATGTCCAGGCGCGCGGCCAGGAGGATGAACAGGCCGGAAATCAGCAGGACGCTGAGGTTTTCCTTGAAGTGCAGGATCTGCCGTACGTCGACGCCCTTCATGTTGGCCAGGCCCATTCCCATCAGGGTGACGGCGAGCAGTCCGGATTCGTGCATCACCCGGTTCGAGGCGATGAATACGCCCAGCACCGCGGCCAGCGTCGCCAGGTTGTGCAGGTAGTCCGGCAGCCAGTGGCGGCGCAGGACGATGCCCAGCGCCCAGCCGCCGAGGATGCCGAACAGGCTGCCGCAGAGGATCACTCCACCGAAGGTCTGCAGGCTGTGTAGCCAGCCATCGCCTTCGCCGCTGGAGATGATGAAGCTGTACACCACTACCGCCAGCAGGGCGCCGATGGGATCGATGACGATGCCTTCCCAGCGCAGGATGTTCGCCACCGCGACCTTGGGCCGGACCACCCGCAGCATCGGAACGATCACCGTGGGCCCGGTGACCAGGGTCAGGGTGCCGAACAGCAGGGCCATTTCCCAGCTGAAGTCGAGCAGGTAGTGGGCGGCCAGGGCGATCACGCCCCAGGTCGAGAGCGCGCCGATGGTCACCATTCGGTGCACCACGGTGCCGATTTCCTTCCATTCGCTGAAATGCAGGGTCAGGCTGCCCTCGAAGAGGATCAGCGCCACTGCCAGGGATACCAGTGGGAACAGCAGGGGGCCGAACATCTCGTCCGGATCGAGCCAGCCGAGTAGCGGGCCGGCGACGATCCCGGATAGCAGCAGGAAAAGAATGGCTGGCAGGCGCAGGCGCCAGGCCAGCCATTGACTGAGCAGGGCGGCGGCACCGATGCCGCCGAGGGCGAGCAGGATAGCGTTCTGGTCCATCGAGGATTCCTTGTCAGCGTCGCTCCGCTCGTCCTGAGCCGGGGCGAACCATCGAGCCACATGGCTCCGCTTTTTCCCGCGGGCACGGGAAGCCGGCCGACCTCCTGTCGACCGGCCTGACTAACCATTACGTGGCGATGACGGCCAACGCTCGCGATAGCGCCCAGGCTATGAAAGACTAGCCGCGCTTTCATTTGGTTCGCAGCCTTCATCCATGAGTACCCTCGAACATCCCCTGATCGACCGTTTCCTCGATGCCCTGTGGCTGGAAAAAGGCCTTGCCGACAACACCCGCGAGTCTTATCGCAACGACCTCCAGCAGTTCAACGCCTGGCTCGATGGTCGCGGGCTGCGCCTGGAGGGCATCGGCCGCGACGCGATCCTCGATCACCTGGCCTGGCGCCTGGAGCAGGGCTACAAGGCCCGCTCGACCGCGCGCTTCCTCTCCGGCCTGCGTGGCTTCTATCGCTATTGCCTGCGCGACGGCCTGATCGCCGAGGATCCCACCTTGCAGGTGGACCTGCCGCAACTGGGCAAGCCGTTGCCGAAATCCCTCTCCGAAGCGGACGTCGAGGCATTGCTGGCGGCGCCGGAAGTCGACGACCCGCTGGGCCTGCGCGATCGCACCATGCTCGAAGTGCTGTATGCCTGCGGCCTGCGGGTCAGCGAACTGGTCGGCCTGACCCTGGAGCAGGTCAACCTGCGCCAGGGCGTGGTCAAGGTGTTCGGCAAGGGCAGCAAGGAGCGCCTGGTGCCGCTCGGCGAGGAAGCCATCGGCTGGCTCGAACGCTACCTGCGCGAGGCCCGCGGCGACCTGCTCGGCGGGCGGCCCAGCGACGTGCTGTTCCCCAGCCTGCGCGGCGAACAGATGACCCGCCAGACCTTCTGGCATCGCATCAAGCATCACGCGCAGGTGGCGGCGATCGGCACGTCGATTTCGCCGCACACCCTGCGCCACGCCTTCGCCACCCACCTGCTCAACCATGGCGCCGACCTGCGGGTGGTGCAGATGCTGCTCGGCCACAGCGACCTGTCGACCACCCAGATCTATACCCATATCGCCCGGGCCCGCCTCCAGGATCTGCACGCACGCCACCACCCGCGAGGCTGACGCTTTGTCCGAAAAATCCGTACCTACCCGAAAAGAGGCGCTTTCGTAGCGTTCTGCGACAAGCGTCGGGCCCGTCGGGATAGCGGTCTATGGTAGGCTTCGCCGACCGCACGACAGGAGTGACACATGCGCGTGACCCGTTTTCTGGCTGCTGCCGCCCTCGGCCTGATGAGTACCCTGGCCCTGGCAGACAATGCCGATCAGAACATCCGCAAGACCCTGCAGGCCCTGCAACCGGACCTGCCCATCGACTCCATCGCCAGCAGCCCGCTGCAGGGGCTCTACCAGGTGCAGCTGAAGGGCGGCCGGGTGCTCTACGCCAGCGCCGACGGCCAGTTCGTCATGCAGGGCTACCTCTACCAGGTGAAGGACGGCAAGCCGGTCAACCTGACCGAGAAGGCCGAGAGCCAGGCGATCGCCAAGGCGATCAACGGCGTGCCCGCCAGCGAGATGGTGGTGTATCCGGCCAAGGGCCAGGCCAAGGCGCACATCACGGTGTTCACCGATACCACCTGCCCGTACTGCCAGAAGCTGCATGCCGAGGTGCCGGACCTGACCGAGCAGGGGATCGAGGTGCGCTACATGGCGTTCCCGCGCCAGGGGCTGCAGTCGGCGGGCGACAAGCAACTGCAGGCGGTCTGGTGTGCGAAGGAGCCGACCAAGGCGATGGACGCCATGATGAACGGCAAGGAGATCAAGTCTTCCGAGTGCAAGAACCCGGTCGACAAGCAGTTCCAGATGGGCCAGATGGTCGGGGTGCAGGGAACGCCGGCGATCGTCCTTGCCAACGGCCAGTTGCTCCCCGGCTACCAGCCGGCCAAGCAGTTGGCCAAGCTGGCGCTGGAGGCCAAATAGCGCCGGGTCTGCCGAACAATTGACTAATAAAGAGCCGCTTCGTAATGTGCGGCTCTTTTGTTTTCATCATTGGCGATTTCCGCCGCCCGCTGGCGGAATCCATCGCCAGGATGTGTCGTGGCCCGTACAGTGGTCGCGTCAACCTCGATTCGCTCGGGGAACCATAGCAGGCCGGCGCGTCCGGCCGTCGTAGGTGAGATGGGGAGTTCCAGCGTGAAACCGGTCAAAGTAGGCATCTGTGGGTTGGGGACCGTCGGTGGCGGTACCTTCAATGTACTCAAACGCAACGCCGAGGAGATTGCCCGCCGTGCCGGGCGCGGTATCGAGGTTGCGCAGATCGCCGCCCGCCGGCCGAACCCGAAGTGCGATACCGGTGCGACCCCCATCACCGCCGATATCTTCGACGTAGCGTGCAATCCCGAGATCGACGTGGTCGTCGAGTTGATCGGCGGCTACACCCTGGCCCACGAGCTGGTGCTCAAGGCCATCGAGAACGGCAAGCACGTGGTCACCGCGAACAAGGCGCTGATCGCCGTGCACGGCAACGAGATCTTCGCCAAGGCCCGCGAGAAGGGCGTGATCGTCGCCTTCGAGGCCGCTGTCGCCGGCGGCATCCCGGTGATCAAGGCGATCCGCGAGGGGCTGTCGGCCAACCGCATCAACTGGCTGGCCGGGATCATCAACGGTACCGGCAACTTCATCCTCAGCGAAATGCGCGAGAAGGGCCGTACCTTCCCCGACGTGCTCGCCGAGGCCCAGGCCCTGGGCTATGCCGAGGCCGACCCGACCTTCGACGTGGAAGGCATCGACGCCGCCCACAAGCTGACCATCCTCGCCTCGATCGCCTTCGGCATTCCGCTGCAGTTCGACAAGGCCTACACCGAAGGCATCTCGAAACTGACCAGCGCCGACGTCAACTACGCCGACGCCCTCGGCTATCGCATCAAGCACCTGGGCGTGGCGCGTCGCACCGAGAGCGGCTTCGAGCTGCGCGTGCACCCGACCCTGATTCCCTCGGATCGCCTGATCGCCAACGTCAACGGCGTGATGAACGCGGTGATGGTCAACGGCGACGCCGTCGGCTCGACCCTCTACTACGGCGCCGGTGCCGGAATGGAGCCGACCGCTTCCTCGGTGGTGGCCGACCTCGTCGACGTGGTCCGCGCCATGACCTCCGATCCGGAGAACCGCGTACCGCACCTGGCGTTCCAGCCGGACGCGCTGTCCGACCACCCGATCCTGCCGATCGAAGCCTGCGAAAGCGCCTACTACCTGCGCATCCAGGCCAAGGACCACCCGGGCGTACTGGCCCAGGTGGCCACCATCCTGTCCGAGCGCGGCATCAACATCGAATCGATCATGCAGAAGGAGGCCGAGGAACAGGACGGCCTGGTGCCGATGATCCTGGTTACCCACCGGGTCATCGAACAACGCATCAACGATGCCATCGCCGCCCTGGAAGCGCTGGAAGGCGTGTCCGGGCCGGTGGTCCGCATCCGTGTCGAACAACTGAATTGATCGAACGCCGGGCGCCGCTCGCGGGCCCGCGTCAACAGCGAAGGTTTTGAACATGCGTTACATCAGCACCCGCGGCCAAGCGCCCGCCCTGAACTTCGAAGATGTCCTCCTCGCCGGCCTGGCCAGCGACGGCGGCCTCTACGTCCCGGAAAACCTGCCACGCTTCACCCTCGAGGAGATCGCCTCCTGGGTCGGCCTGCCCTACCACGAGCTGGCCTTCCGGGTGATGCGCCCGTTCGTCGCCGGCAGCATCGCCGATGCCGACTTCAAGAAGATCCTCGAGGAAACCTATGGCGTCTTCGCCCATGACGCAGTGGCGCCGCTGCGCCAGTTGAACGGCAACGAATGGGTGCTGGAGCTGTTCCACGGCCCGACCCTGGCCTTCAAGGACTTCGCCCTGCAACTGCTCGGCCGCCTGCTCGACCATGTGCTGGCCAAGCGCGGCGAGCGCGTGGTGATCATGGGGGCCACCTCCGGCGATACCGGCTCCGCGGCCATCGAAGGCTGCCGCCGTTGCGACAACGTCGACATCTTCATCATGCACCCGCACAACCGCGTGTCCGAGGTGCAGCGCCGGCAGATGACCACCATCCTCGGCGACAACATCCACAACATCGCCATCGAAGGCAACTTCGACGACTGCCAGGAGATGGTCAAGGCCAGCTTCGCCGACCAGGGCTTCCTCAAGGGTACCCGCCTGGTAGCGGTGAACTCGATCAACTGGGCGCGGATCATGGCCCAGATCGTCTACTACTTCCATGCCGCGCTGCAGCTCGGCGCGCCGCATCGCTCGGTGGCGTTCTCGGTGCCGACCGGCAACTTCGGCGACATCTTCGCCGGCTACCTGGCGCGCAACATGGGCCTGCCGGTCAGCCAGCTGATCGTCGCGACCAACCGCAACGACATCCTGCACCGCTTCATGAGCGGTAATCGCTACGACAAGGACACCCTGCATCCCTCGCTGTCGCCGTCGATGGATATCATGGTCTCGTCCAACTTCGAACGCCTGCTGTTCGACCTGCACGGCCGCAACGGCAAGGCCGTCGCCGAACTGCTGGATGCCTTCAAGGCCAGCGGCAAGCTGTCGGTGGAAGACCAGCGCTGGACCGAGGCGCGCAAGCTGTTCGACTCCCTGGCGGTCAGCGACGAGCAGACCTGCGAGACCATCGCCGAGGTATACCGCTCCAGTGGCGAGTTGCTCGACCCGCACACCGCCATTGGCGTGCGTGCCGCCCGCGAATGCCGGCGCAGCCTGAGCGTGCCGATGGTGACCCTGGGTACTGCGCATCCGGTCAAGTTCCCCGAAGCGGTGGAGAAGGCCGGCATCGGCCAGGCACCGGCGCTGCCTGCGCACCTCGCCGACCTGTTCGAGCGCGAGGAGCGCTGCACCGTATTGCCGAACGAGCTGGCCAAGGTACAGGCCTTCGTCAGCCAGCACGGCAATCGCGGCAAGCCGCTCTGAGCCTGTCGTGAAAGGAAGAAGCCCGCCTTGATGGCGGGCTTTTTCATGTCTTCTCAAAGGGCAGCGGCGAGTTTGTTGCGCGAGGGGCGGAGCAGCCTCAGTGGATCGTTGAACTGGATGTCGCTGGCCAGCTTGTAGTAGCGCCCGACGAAATAGTCGCGGGCCTGGGCATCGTTCTTTCCCTGGTACAGCACCCAGGCGACGCTGATGCCGGCGAACTCGTTGTACTCGATCTGTCGCAGCGGGCTGAAGTGGGTCGCCGTGGTGGCCGTGGCGCCCCAGGCGGGCACGTCGCGGATCAACGGGCCCTGCCAGAGGATCGGCCAACTGAGCGGCGGCACGACCACATCGGCCAGTCCGGTCAGCAGCAGGGTCGGGGTCTTTACCGTGGAACCGATGGCCAGGGGGCCTGGCTCGATCGGCAGGGCGCCGACCAGCTTCAACCGTGGCTCGATGAATTGCAGGGCTTGGGCAGAGAGGCTGGCGCTCTGCAGTGTGGCCTGGCCGCCGGCGGAGTGCCCGGCGACCAGCGTCCGGGAAAAGTCGGCCCGGTCATGCAGGGCCGAGCTCGGGTCCCTGTCCAGTTTCGCGACCTCAAGGATGCCGAGGGCGTGCATCAGCGGGAAGGAATTGATGAAGTCGGAGGAGATCACCACGATGAAGCCGTGGCTGGCCCACAGTTTCATCAGTTCGTGATAGTTGCCGGCGTTGGAAAGTATGCCGCCGACGAAAGTGATGACCGGAAGCTTGGCGTCGGACGCGGCGATGTCCGCCGGATAGTAGACGCTGGTACTGATCGGGCTGGCGAAGCCATAGGGAAAAGCCTCGTTGCAGCGGATCGAGCCGTCCAGCAGGACGATCCTGGCGATGGTCCCGACGAAGCCACGACAATCGGCGAGCACGGCGGTGCTGGCGATCTCGGTGTCGGCGACCGGACGCGCGTACTGGTCGTTGGCCAGGCCCACGGCGCCGAACAGCAGCGAGCCCTGTGCCGTGCCGGCGGCGAATGCCAGCGCGAGGATGAAGGCGCGCCAGGCGCCGCGGGGGGATGCGAAGGCAGTCATGAGATCCTCGCTGTTCGATGCGCAGGGGGAAGTCTCGTTGTTACTGCCTGACGGACGCGCCGGATACTGCAATTTCAAGCAGGTGAAGGTGTTGCGCGAGGGTGGGATGGTTGGAGTTTTTCCCGGTGCTTCCCTTATAGCGGGCTGATCGTTGCGTTGGCCTGGTTCGGCTCGAATGGCTATTTGCGCCGGCACGTGGCCTTTCGCCAGATGCTGCCGTTAGTCCGGTAAATGCTTGCATCGACGAACCCTATTCGCGTTTTTTCGGTCTTTGACGAGTCTTATTCGTCGAAACAGGAGACCTGATTTGGACAGCCTGAAGCAACGACTGGCCGATGCCTTCGCTCCCCATCCCTTCACCCTCAGCCAGCCCCGGCCCGATGGCGGACGGGTGGTCACGCTGGTCGATCCGCAGGGGGAAACCCTGTTGCAGCGGGTCATCGCCAAGGTGCAGTTGAACGACGAAAGCTATCTCGAGGATGCCGTGCAGACCATTCGCCGGGAATTGCAGGTGCTGGTCGGGCGGATGGAGGAAGACGTGCTGGCGACCTTCCGCGAGCGGGATCACGTGCTGCTGTATTCGTCGCGCTAGCACCGTCTCGTTCGAGGGCGCGTTGCGCATCGGGCGGTCAGGCCGAAGGCGCGCGCCGGTGCAGCGGCTCTTGCCGGATGGCGCCATGCTCGTGGAAGCGTGCGGATAACCCCCTCTCCCTGGCTGGATAGGGGAGAGGGGCCGCCCTGTCCGCGGAGCACCGATGAAGGGCTCCGCGTACCGTTCAGATGGCGCCTTCCCGGCGCAGGGCGGCGATGCCCTCGCTGTCGTAGCCCAGCTCGGCGAGCAGGGCATCGGTATGCTCGCCCAGTTCCGGGCCTACCCAATCCGCCGAGCCTGGCGTGGCGGACAGCTTGGGCACGATGCCAGGCATGCGGAATGGCTTGCCGTCCGGCAAGCGTGCCGAGAGGAACATCTCGCGGGCAAGGAATTGCGGATCGCGGAACATGTCTTCGGCGGAGTAGATGCGGCTGGCCGGGACTTCGGCTCGCGCCAGCACCGCCAGCACTTCCTCCAGGGACTGCGAGGCGACCCAGCGGTCGATAACCCCATAGAGTTCGTCGCGGCGCGCATCGCGCCCGTCGTTGCTGGCCAGTTGCGGGTCGCTGGCCAGGTCGTCGCGGCCGATGGCCTGCATGAAGCGGCGGAAGATCGCGTCGCCGTTGGCGCCGATCTGTACGTGGCGGCCATCGGCGCTGGTGTGGATGGAGGAGGGGGTGATGCCCGGCATGATGTTGCCGGTGCGCTCGCGGATGAAACCGAACACGTCGAATTCCGGAACCATGCTTTCCATCATGGCGAAGATCGCCTCGTAGAGGGCGACGTCGACCATCTGTCCCTCGCCGCCGTTGACCTCGCGGTGTCGCAGCGCCATCAGCGCGCCGATCACGCCCCACAGGGCGGCGATCGAGTCGCCGATGGAAATCCCGGTGCGAACCGGCGGGCGGTCCTCGAAGCCGGTAATGTAGCGCAGTCCGCCCATCGACTCGCCGACCGCGCCGAAGCCCGGCTGGTCCTTGTAGGGGCCGGTCTGGCCGAAGCCCGACAGGCGCACCATCACCAGGCGCGGGTTCAGCGCGTGGAGGACATCCCAGCCCAGGCCGAGCTTTTCCAGTACGCCGGGGCGGAAGTTCTCGATCAGGATGTCGGCATCGCCGAGCAGGCGTTTCAGGATCGCCTGGCCTTCGGCGTGCTTGAGATTGAGGGTCAGGGATTTCTTGTTGCGTGCCTGAACGAGCCACCACAGCGAGGTGCCTTCGTAGAGCTTGCGCCACTTGCGCAGTGGATCGCCGCCGTCGGGCGACTCGATCTTGATCACTTCGGCGCCGAACTCGGCGCAGATCCGCGAGGCGAAAGGGCCGGCGATCAGGGTGCCGAGCTCGACCACCTTCAGGCCGGCCAGCGGTTTGGGCGAATGTTCCATGCGGTGTCCGTCAGGCTGCAGTGTGCGCATAGCCTAGAGCATTTGCCGGCGGTGCGGGCGGGTGCCGCGGTAGGGTGAGACGTTTCCCGTTTTTTCCCGATATGCCCGGCGGTCCTTCAATTCCTTTTGCATAGAGGGTTTAATGCGGGAGTCGATACAGGATGTAGCGCGCCAGACACCGAGCCAGGGAGGCCCCTCGTGCCATTTCTTTCTCTCTTTCCTCCCCGTGTTTCTTTTCCATGCTCCGGCCGGCCCGGCGTAGATATGCGCGTGCGTTGGTTTTTATTACATGTGATCTGTTGAAATCTTACATGTGATCTCGTAGTGTGAGTCCATGCAACGGAAATCATCAGCCCATTATCAGCGTGTCTTTCGCCAGCGCCTGCGCGAGCAGGGCCTGGTGAAGAAGGAAGTCTGGATCTTGCCGGAGAACGCCGCGGCGCTCGCCGGCATCGAGCGGATGCTGCGTCGCCCGGCTGCCGGAGCGGCTCATTTGGAGAAGGAGGAAGACATGACGGAAGCCCGGGTATGGAACGCTCGCTCGCTGGCCGAGGCCCTGAGCGGCACCGAGCTGTTCAGCAGCGGCGAGGCCCAGATCGAGCTGATCGAGGGGGCGGAAGCGAGTCTCTACGTGATCATGCGCGAATACGGCGACCTGCCGGTGTTCGTCGCGCCCCAGGGCGAGCAGATCATCGTCGAGGCGCTGCTCTGGCCGGAAAGCGACGTTACCGACGCGACCGCCTTCAACGAAGAGGTCCTGCTCAGCCGGCAACTGTTCCCGCTGTCGAGCATCGGCCTGCTCAACCTGCCGGGCGAGGAGCGCTGCTACAGCATGTTCGGCGCGTTGAGCACGACTTCGTCGCTGGCCAGCGTGCTGCACGAAATCGAAACCCTGGCCGGCAACGTGATCCGCGCCACGGAAGTCTACGCCGGCTACCTGAAAGCCCGGGCCTGAGGGAGGACACCATCATGACGGTATGGAGCAAGCTGCTGAGCGCCCTGCGCGGCGGAGCCAACGAGGTTGGCGAGGCGATCGTCGACAGCCAGGCGCTGCGCATCCTCGACCAGGAGATCCGCGACGCCGACGTCGAACTGCGCAAGTCGCGGGAAGCGCTGGCCTCGATCATGGCCCGCCACCGCCTGGCCCAGGAGCGCGTCGAGAAGGGCGCGGCCCAGGTCGCCGAGTACGAGCAATACGCGATCAAGGCACTGGAGGCCGGCAACGAGGAGCTGGCCCGGGAGGTCGCGGAGAAGATCGCGACCCTGGAGAACCAGCTCGAGGGCGAGCGTGCCCAGGTCGCGGAATTCGCCGCCAGCGTAGCCCAGTTGCGCAAGTCGGTGAGCCAGGCCGAAGGCAACATCCGCCAACTCAAGCAACAGGTGGATACGGTCAAGGCCACCGAGAGCGTGCAGAAGGCGCAGATGGCCGTTGCCCAGCGCTACGGCAACTCGAAGAGCAAGCTGCAGACCGCGGTGGACTCCCTGGAGCGGATCAAGCAGCGCCAGGCCGAACGCGCGGCGACCATGGATGCCGCGGCCGAACTGGCCAGCGCGGCGGCGCCGGACGATGCGCTGGACGCCAAGCTGCGCGCGGCCGGGATCAAGGCCTCGGGCAACAGCGTGGATGGCGTGCTGGCGCGCCTGAAGGAAAAGGGCAAGGCCTGATAGGCCCGCGGCCCGGCGAAGGCGTCCGGGCCCGTTTTTCAGGGATAGAGCGACAATGGAAGGTTTCCTGCAGACGGCGCTGTCGTTCCCGACCGTGCTGTTCAGCTTTCTTCTGATCCTCGCGATCATCTACTGGGGCATCGTCGCCCTGGGCATGGTCGAGATCGATGTGCTCGATCTCGACGCCGAGTCGGTCGTCGATGGCGCCGGCCAGGCCGAAGGCCTCGCCGCGCTGCTGGCGAAGCTGAAACTCAACGGCGTACCGGTCACCCTGGTGCTGACCCTGCTGTCCTTCTTCGCCTGGTTCCTCTGCTACTTCGTCCAGCTGTGGCTGCTCAGCGCATTGCCGCTCGGCTGGCTGCGCTACCCGTTGGGCGCCGTGGTGGCGGTGGGCGCGCTGTTCCTGGCGGCGCCGCTGGCGGCCACGCTGTGCCGGCCGTTGCGGCCGCTGTTCCGCAAGCTGGAAAGCACCAGCAGCAAGTCGGTGCTGGGCCAGGTCGCGGTGGTGCGCAGCGGGCGGGTCACCCTGCAACATGGCGAGGCGTTGCTGGAAGACGGCGGCGCCGGGCTGATCCTGAAAGTTCGTGCGGAAGAAAACAAAGGCTTCAAGCGCGGCGATCGCGTCGTGCTGCTGGAGTACCTGGAGGCGGAGCACGCCTATCGGGTCGTTACCGAGGAAGAGTTCCGCGGTATCTGACCCGGGCTCGGTGAGAATCAAGGAGAACTGCTGCTATGGATATGACGTCGCTGATGCCCCTCCTGCTGGGAGTGGGCCTGGTTGTTCTGCTGGTCGTGGGCCTGCTGGCCCTGTTCAAGGCCTTCTACATCAAGGTCCCGCAAGGCACCGCGCTGATCGTCAACGACATGTCGTCGACGCCCAAGGTGCATTTCACCGGTGCGCTGGTCTATCCGGTGATCCACCTGAAGGAGTTCATGCGCATCTCGCTGATCACCCTGGAGGTCGACCGGCGCGGCAAGGACGGCCTGATCTGCCGCGACAACATGCGCGCGGACATCACCGTTGCCTTCTACCTGCGGGTCAACGAGACCCAGGACGACGTGCTCAAGGTGGCCAAGGCCATCGGCGTCGACCGTGCTTCCGACCGTTCGGCGGTGAACGAGCTGTTCAATGCCAAGTTCTCCGAGGCGCTGAAGACCGTCGGCAAGCAGTTCGACTTCGTCCAGCTGTTCGAGAATCGCCAGGACTTCCGTGACCGCATCATCGAGGTGATCGGCAACGACCTGAACGGCTACGTCCTGGAAGACGTCGCCATCGACTACCTGGAGCAGACCGCGAAGAACTCGCTGGACCCGAGCAACATCCTTGATGCCGAGGGCATCCGCAAGATCACCGAGCTGACCGCCACCCAGAACGTCATCACCAACGAACTGGAGCGCAACGAAGAGCTGGCGATCAAGAAGAAGAACGTCGAGACCCGCGAGGCGGCCCTGGCCCTGGAGCGCCAGCAGGCTGACGCCGAGGCCCGGCAGAAGCGCGAGATCGAGACCATCCGTGCCCGCGAGGAAGCGGAAACCGCGCGGGTCAAGGAAGAGGAGCGGCTGAAGGCCGAGCAGGCGCGGATCCAGGCGCAGCAGGAAATCGACGTGCGCACCGAGAACCACCAGCGCGAGGTCGAGGTGGCGCAGCAGAACCGCCAGCGCGCGGTGGTCATCGAGGTGGAGAAGGTCACCCGCGCCAAGGACCTGGAGATCGTCGCCCGCGAGCGTGAGGTGGAGCTGCAGAAGATCGAGAAGGAAAAGGCGCTGGAAGAGCAGCGCAAGAACATTGCCAATGTGATTCGCGAGCGCGTCGCGGTGGAAAAGACCGTGGCCCAGGAGGAGGAGCGGATCAAGGAGGTGCGCGAGGTTTCCGAGGCCGAGCGGGTCAAGCAGGTGATACTGCTGCAGGCCCAGGCGGAAGCCGAGCAGGAGCTGGTACGCCAGGTCAAGCAGGCGGAAGCCGACGAGGCCCGCTCCAAGCACAAGGCGGTGGAAATCAACACCATGGCGCAGGCCGAGCTGGAGGCGGCGTCGAAGCAGGCCGAGGCGAAGAAGCGTCTGGCCGAGGGCATCGAGGCCGAGCGCGCAGCGCCGGGCCTGGCCGATGCGCGGGTGCTGGAAGTCACCGCCGCGGCGAAGGAAAAGGATGGCTTGGCAGCGGCGCGGGTACGTGCCGAACAACTGATCGCCGAAGCCAGGGGCGACGAAGAGCGCGGCCTGGCCGACGCCCGGGTGCTCGAGGCGCAGGCCGCGGCCAAGGAGAAGGACGGCCTGGCCGAAGCCAAGGTGCTGGCCGAGAAGCTCGGCGCCCAGGCGCGCGGCGAGGAGCAGCTCGGCGCGGCCAAGGCCAAGGCCACCAAGGACCAGGGCAGCGCGGAAGCGGAAGTACTGCTGCAGCGCCTGAATGCCGAGGCCGAGGGGCTTGGCAAGAAGTTCGGCGCCCTGGATGCCCTCAGCGACAGCGCTCGCCAGCACGAAGAGTTCCGCATGCAGCTGGAGAAGAGCTTCGAGGAGGCCATGGCGGCCATCGCCGCGAACAAGGACATCGCCAAGGACCAGGCCGAGGTGCTCGCCACCGCGCTGGGCAAGGCGAACATCGAGATCGTCGGCGGCGAGGGCGACTTCTTCAACTCCTTCGCCAAGTCGCTGTCGGTGGGCAAGGCCATCGAAGGTGTGGTCGGCAAGAGCCCGGTGGTGCAGGACGTCCTCGCCCGCCTGCTCAACGGCCGTGGCGCAGCCGCTGCGGTGATGCCGGAACGCAAGAGCGGCCACGAGAACGAGCCGGCGGCGGAAGTCTGAGTCGACCCGCAGCCTCCTCCGCCAACTGCGGAGGCGTTCCGCCCGCGCCCTGAGCGGCGCAGCCCCTGGCGTGGCCTGTTGGCTGCGCCCGGGGCAGGCCGCTCGGGCCGGTTTCCATCGATGACCGCCGTAGACCCAGGAAGACCAGGATGTCGGACACTCAAGCCGCAACTCCCGCGCAGGACGTATTGGACAAGGCCGTTGCCGAGGGCGGCGCCTACGAGGTGCTGCACAAGCGCCTGCTGGAGCAGGGCCTGCGCCTGCGGCAGACCGCCGAAAGGCTCAACGCCAGTCGCCTGGAGGAGTTCGGCGACAGCCAGATGGATGTGATCGGCCGGGTCCGCATCCGTACCGAGAACAACTGCATCGCCCGCGATATCGTCCAGGTCGGCGATTGCCTGCTGTTCGGCTACAACGTGTTCATCGGCCTGCGCAAGGAAACCGGCGTGGCCGACGTGTTCTCCCTCTACCGCCTGGTGGAGGGCAGCGAAGGCTACGAGGCGGAGCCTGTGCCACTGGGGGACAGCTTTCTCGCCGCGCCGGGCTTCGTCAACGACTTCAACGAGCTTTACACCTACTACAAGAACACCCGCCTGCTGCAACTGGCGATCCGCGACGGCAAGCTGCTGGCCAGCTTCCAGATCGGCGAGCGGATCACCGACATCCGCGTGTTCCGCTGGTCGATCTCCAGCGACGGCAGCGAAGTCCGCTACATCGACAACCGCGGCGAGCGCGACATCGCCTTGCCGGCACCGTTCGACTTCGAATGGCAGCGGGCTACCCGCGAGATGGTGGTGGAGGGCCGCTTCCCGCATCTGAACATCCTCGACACCCTGTTCGTCGAGACCATTGGCGGCGACCTGACCATCAAGGTCGAGAACAACACCGAGGTCGGCCTGGGCATCTATCGCGAAGAGGTGATGGACAAGACCCAGTCGCTGGACGACGCGCAGGTTGAGTTCGCCCGCCTCGGCAGCCTGCTGCTGCTCAAGGTCCTGCCCTATCGCGAGGAGCAGTGGCGCTACCTGGTGTTCAACAGCCTGACCGGCAAGGTCGAGCGCATCGACGCCATCGGCCTGGCCTGCATCCAGTTGCCGGAGGACCACGGGATCATCTTCCCCGGCGGCTACTACCTGCAGAACGGCGAGTACCGCACCTTCGAGCAATCCATGGAAGGCATGCGCTTCAAGCGCTCGGTACGCTCGCCCAACGGCGAGGACGTGCAGTACGTTTTCTACCATCCCGAGCAGGGGCGGAACGTGCTGCTCACCTACAACCTGATCAACCGCCAGTTGCAGAATCCGCTGTTCGGCCACGGCTACGCGCGCTTGGAGGACGGGCGCATGGTGATCTTCGCCGCCGAAGGCGAGGAACCGACCCGCATCCATCCGATGCAGGTCTGGCAGACGCCGTTCTGCACCGAGGAGTACGCGGCCCGCCAACCGGCGCGTAGCGGTTTTCTCGGGCGGATCGGCAATGCCGAGCTGGTGCGCGGCGTCTCCGACCTCTACGACCTGTGCCGGGAGATCGAGACCCCGGCGGTTTCGATCCAGCGCTACTCGCTGCTGTGCCAGAACACCCAGCGCCTGTTCGACGTCTACCACTGGCTCGGCAGCGACCAACTGGACGGCTTGGCGCCGCTGTTGCGCGAAGTGGCGGCGACCGCCGAGCTGGTGCTCGACGAGTACGAGAAGGTCGAAAGTATCCGCCGCCAGTCGGCCCAGGCGATGATCGACGCGGAGGAGCGGCACAAGGCGCTGCTCTCCGGCTTGCTGCCCGACGGCTGGGACCGGGTGCAGCAGTTCGTCGACGGGCTCAATGGCATCACCGCCCAGCGTGGGTTGCTGCTGACCATCCGCGAGTACCGCTACATCGACGTGGCGCGACTCGACGCCATGGAGGCCGAACTGCTCGCGGCCCACGAGCGGGTGGCCGCCGCCACCGCGACCTTCCTCGCCAGCGAACAGGCCCTGCAGCCCTTGCTGGAGCGCCTGCAGAGCCTCGATGGCGAGGCGCAGAAAGCCGAGACCGTGGCCCAGCTCGGCGAGCCGCTGGCGGCCTTGGAGGCGATGGCCGGCGACCTCGACATGCTGTCCTCGCTGATGGCTTCGCTGCGCATCGACGACGCGACCCAGCGGACCCGCATCATCGAGTCGATCTCGGAGATCTACGCCCGCCTGAACCAGGCCAAGGCGCGCGCCGAGCAGCGGCGCAAGGGACTCGGTTCGAGCGAGACCGTGGCCCAGTTCGGCGCCCAGTTCAAACTGTTTGGCCAGGGCATCACCAACGCCCTGGCCCAGGCCCAGGACCCCGAGCGCTGCGACGAGCAACTGTCGCGCCTGCTGGTGCAACTGGAGGAACTGGAAAGCCAGTTCGGCGACCATGAGCAGTTCCTCGGCGACATCCTGGCCAAGCGCGAGGAGCTGCTGGAAACCTTCGAAGCGCACAAGCAGACCCTGCTCGACGAGCGCCAGCGCAAGGCCCAGGGACTGCTCGACGCCGCCCGGCGAATTCTCGACAGCCTGCAACGACGCACCGCGCGCTTCACCCAGGCGGAGGAACTGAACGCGTTCTTCGCCGCCGACCCGCTGATCCTCAAGTTGCGCGAACTGGCCGAACGTCTTCGCGAATTGAAGGACAGCGTCAAGGCCGACGACGTCGAGGCGCGCCTGAAGGCCGCGCGCGACCAGGCGGTCCGCGCATTGCGCGACAAGAGCGAGCTGTTCGAGGAGGGCGGCGACGTCATCCGCCTGGGCCCGCGCCACCGCTTCAGCGTCAACACCCAGGAACTCGACCTGACCCTGATGCCGCGCGGCGACGCGCTGTACCTGCACCTGACCGGCACCGATTTCCTCGAACCGCTGCAGGACCCGCGGCTCAATGAGTTGCGCGAGTTCTGGCAGGTGAACCTGGAATCCGAATCGGAGACGCTGTACCGCGCCGAATATCTCGCCGGCGAAGTGCTCGCCGCCGCCGACGCGGGCTGCGATGGCTTCAGCCTGGAGCGCTTGCAGGCGCTGCTGGCGCAGCCGGACGAGCTGGCGCGGGCGATCCGCGATTTCGCCGCACCGCGCTACAAGGAGGGCTACGAGAAAGGCATTCACGACCACGATGCGGCGGCGATCCTGGTTCGCCTGCTGCCGTTGCGCGAGAGCGCCGGACTGCTACGCTACGCACCCTCGGCGCGGGCCTTCGCCAGCCTGTTCTGGAGCCGCCGGCGCGAGGAGCGGGAAGTCGCCGGCTGGCCCGAGCGGGCACGCAGCAGCCGCAGCATCCAGCAGATGTTCGGTCGTGACGACGGCCTGCTCGCCCTTCGCGGCGAAGTGGCCGTGGCGATGCGTGCGCTGCTCGCCGAACAGCCCATCGCGCTGGACCCGCAGCATATCGACGAGGCGGCCGAGTACCTGGTCTGGGAATTGTCCGCCGAGCGTCCCGAATTCACCTTCAGCAAATATGCCCGGCAATTGCAGGAAGGACTCAAGCTGCGCCTGCAAGGCGCGCGTCTATGGGACGACTACCGGCAGACCCTGGAGCGTCTCGGCGAGCGGCCCGCCGCCCAGTGGGAATTGGCCGGCAACTGGCTGCGCGGACTATGTGGCGACGCCGAGTTCCAGCCGCTGGCGGCCTACCTGGACGAGGCGGTGGCGCTCTCGTTGCTGGACGAGGAGATGCCACGACGGATCACCGAGGTCGACCTGCGCTTCCAGGTCGACGGCCTGATGGGCGAGCATCCGCGCATCTTCGAACGCGGCCTGGCGCTGGCGGTGGACGACTTCTTCGGCCGCCTGCGTCGCCATCGCCAGCAATTCCTGCCGGGGCTGCGGCGCTACCAGGCGCTGCGCCAGGAGATCGTCGAACACGAGCGCGAGGCATTGCGCCTGGCCGAGTTCAAGCCGCGACCGCTGTCCTCGTTCGTTCGCAACAAGCTGATCAATGACGTCTACCTGGGTGTCATCGGCGACAACCTGGCCAAGCAGATGGGGACGGTGGGCGAGAACAAGCGCACCGACCTGATGGGCCTGCTGATGCTGATCTCCCCGCCAGGCTACGGCAAGACCACCCTGATGGAGTACGTGGCGCACCGCCTGGGGCTGATCTTCATGAAGATCAACGGTCCTGCCCTCGGCCACGAGGTGCGCTCGCTCGACCCCGGGCAGGCGCCGGACGCGACTTCGCGGCAGGAACTGGAGAAGCTCAACCTGGCGCTGGAGATGGGCAACAACGTGATGCTCTATGTCGACGACATCCAGCACACCCATCCGGAGTTCCTGCAGAAGTTCATCTCCCTCTGCGACGGCACGCGCCGGGTGGAAGGGGTGTGGAAGGGCCGGACCAAGACCTACGACATGCGTGGGCGGAAGTTCTGCGTGGTGATGGCGGGCAACCCCTACACCGAGTCCGGCGAGGTCTTCCGCATTCCCGACATGCTCGCCAACCGCGCCGACATCTACAACCTCGGCGACACCCTCAGCGGCATGCAGGAGGCGTTCTCCCTCAGCTACATCGAGAACGCCCTGACCTCCAACCCGGTTCTCGCGCCGCTGGCCACCCGCGACATGGCCGACGTCTATCGCTTCGTCGCCAAGGCCGAGGGCAAGCCGTTCTCCAGCAACGAGCTGGCCCACGGCTACAGCGGTGCCGAGATCAACGAGATCAGCAGCACCCTGCAACGCCTCATGCAGGTGCGCGACGTGGTGCTCAAGGTCAACCAGCAGTACATCGCCAGCGCCGCCCAGGCCGACCAGTACCGCAGCGAGCCGCCGTTCAAGCTGCAGGGCAGCTACCGCAACATGAACAAGATGGCGGAGAAGATCTCCGCGGTGATGAACGATGCCGAGCTGCTGCAACTGATCGCCGACCACTACCAGGGCGAGTCGCAACTGCTGACCACCGGAGCCGAGGAGAACCTGCTGAAGCTCGCCGAACTGCGCGGCAACCAGAGCCCCGAGCAGGCCGAGCGCTGGGCGCAGATCAAGCGTGACTTCCTGCGCAACAAGTCCATGGGCGGCAGCGACGCCGACGTCGGCGGACGGCTGGTTGCGCAGCTCAACGACCTTGTGGAAAGCGTCCGTGGCCTGGCTCGCGAACCCCAGCCGGTACAACCGGCGCCCTGGGACGAGTTGTTGGCTGGATTGCGCCAGCTCGGCCAGGGTGCGCCGGCGCTGAACGTCGAGGTGACGGCGCCTGCGCAGCCGGGCGTGCAGCAGGTGCTGGAGAGCCTTGCCGCCTGCCTGCAGGACAGTTTCCTGCCGCTGATCAAGGTGATGGACCGCAAGATCGACGTCGACCTGCGCACGCACAACCGCATCAACGAGATATCCAGCCGCCTCGACGAACTGGGCCGGTTGCTGGGCGGCGAGCAGAGGCCGCTGGAGAACGATCAACCCTGAGGACACGAGGAGCGGGAAATGGACTTCGACGGATTGGACCGCCAGCTGCGCGACAGCCTGGCCGATCTGAAACTGAGCAACGAGGAGCGGGACGAACTGCGCCAACTGGGCAGCGAGCTGGCACCCGACCAAGTGCGTTTCCTGCGCAACCGTGCCTTCGACCTGGTGCGTGAGCTGGTCCTCCTGGAGGAGCAGGGCGAACGGATAGCCGCTCTGAAGTGGCTGGAGCAGGTGGTGCGCACCCTGGAGGTTACCGCGGCGCCGCCGCGCAGCCGCGCCAGCGCCTATTTCAGTCCCGGCGAGGAGTGTCGGCGGAAGATCCGCGAACTGTGCCGGCAGGCCAGGCAGAGCCTGGACATCTGCGTGTTCACCATCTCCGACGACCAGCTCAGTGCGGAAATCCTGGCCTGCCATCGGCGCGGCGTTCCGGTGCGGATCATCAGCGACGATGACAAGCAGTTCGACGAAGGCAGCGACATCCATGCGCTGCGCGAGGCCGGCGTGCCGCTGCGAATCGACGACAGTCCCTTCCACATGCACCACAAGTTCGCCCTGGTGGATGGCGCCTGGCTGCTCAACGGCAGTTTCAACTGGACCCGCAGCGCCAGCGTCAACAACGAAGAGAACCTGCTGGTAACCGACGACGCCGTGCTGATCGGCGCCTATCGGCGCGAGTTCGAGGAACTCTGGGGCCGCTACGCCCCGCGCTGAGCGGCAGCGACGCGAGAAAGGCAGGGCAGGCGGTCGGCCGGCGGACCGCACGCGGGCGGGTTTCAGGTTAGACTTGCGCCCTTTCGCTTCCCACGCCGGTATTCCCATGGCCCTGCAATCCACGCCCTATAAAGCCGATATTTCCCTCACCGACCTGGACCGCGGGGTCTACGAGACGTTGCGCCTGACCGTGGCCCGGCACCCCTCCGAGACCGAGGAGCGCCTGGCCGTGCGCTTGCTGGCCTATGTGCTGTGGTACGGCGAGCAGATCGCCTTCGGGCGTGGCCTGTCGGACGTGGACGAACCGGCGCTCTGGGAAAAGAGCCTGGACGGCCGGGTCCTGCACTGGATCGAAGTCGGCCAGCCGGACGCCGAGCGCATCACCTGGTGCTCGCGTCGCTGCGAGCGCTTCAGCCTGCTCGCCTATGGCAACCTGCGGGTCTGGCAGACCAAGGTGCTGGACAGCGTGCGCAGCCTGAAGAACATCAACGTCGCGGCAGTGCCCCAGGAACCCCTGGAGAGCCTGTCCCGCGACCTGCCGCGTTCGATCAACTGGACCGTGATGATCAGCGAGGGCACCCTGTTCGTCACCGACGAGAACGGCCAGCACGAGTTGCAGCTGGAGTGGCTGCAGGGCGAGCGTTGATCGCCGCCGCCGTTTCCTTCCGTCGAGCCGAACGAGTGACCTGATGCGTATCGAACCCCGCCCCCTGCCCGAAACCCTGCCCGATCTCGGCGACCTTCCGCCATTGCTGGCGCGCCTGTACGCGGCTCGTGGCGTGCGTTGCGCCGAGGAGCTGGACAAGGGCCTGGCGCGGCTGATTCCCTACCAGCGGCTGAAAGGCATCGAGGAGGGCGTGGCGCTGCTGGTGGACGCCCTGGAGGGCGGCCAGCGGATTCTCATCGTCGGCGACTTCGACGCCGACGGCGCCACCGCCAGCAGCGTCGGCGTGCTGGCCCTGCGCATGCTCGGCGCGGCCTGGGTCGATTACCTGGTGCCGAACCGCTTCGAGTACGGCTACGGCCTGACCCCGGAGATCGTCGGCGTGGCCCTGGAGAAGCGTCCCGACCTGCTGGTGACGGTGGACAACGGCATCTCCAGCGTGGACGGCGTCCAGGCGGCGAAAGCCGCGGGGCTCAAGGTGCTGGTCACCGACCACCACCTGCCTGGCCCGGAACTGCCGGCGGCGGATGCGATCATCAACCCCAACCAGCCGGGCTGCGAATTCCCCAGCAAGGCCATGGCCGGGGTCGGGGTGATCTTCTATGTGATGCTGGCGTTGCGGGCGCGCCTGCGCGAGCTGGACTGGTTCGCCCGGCGCGGGCTGAAGGAACCGAACCTCGCCGAGCTGCTCGACCTGGTGGCGCTGGGCAGCGTCGCCGATGTGGTGCCGCTCGATGCCAACAACCGCATCCTGGTCCACCAGGGCCTCGCGCGCATCCGCGCCGGCCGCGCCCGGCCGGGCTTGCGCGCGCTGCTGGAGGTGGCCGGGCGGCCTCCGGTACGGATCACCTCCACCGACCTGGGTTTCATCCTCGGTCCGCGCCTGAACGCGGCGGGTCGGCTCGACGACATGTCCCTCGGCATCGAATGCCTGCTCTGCGACGACGAAGCGCTGGCCCGCGACATGGCGGTGCAGCTCGACCAGTTGAACCAGGACCGCAAGGCCATCGAGCAGGGTATGCAGCGCGAGGCGCTGGCGCAGCTCAAGGAGCTGAGCCTGGAGCAACTGCCGTTCGGCTTGTGCCTGTTCGACGCCGACTGGCACCAGGGCGTGATCGGAATCCTCGCCTCGCGCCTGAAGGAGCGCTACCACCGGCCGACCATCGCCTTCGCCGATGCCGGCGACGGCAGCCTGAAAGGCTCGGCACGGTCGATTCCCGGCTTCCACATCCGCGACGCGCTGGACGCGGTAGCCGCCCGTCATCCCGGGCTGATCAGCAAGTTCGGCGGCCACGCGATGGCTGCCGGACTATCGTTGCCGCAGGAAAACTTCGGCGCTTTCTCCGCCGCCTTCGATGCCGAAGTACGCCGCCAACTGGCCGAGGAGGACCTGGCCGGGCGCCTGCTCTCCGATGGCCAGTTGAGCATCCAGGAGTTCCACCTGGAGCTGGCGCGCGCGTTGCGCCAGGCCGGTCCCTGGGGCCAGCACTTTCCCGAGCCGATGTTCCACGGGGTGTTCCAGCTGGTGCAGCAGCGGATCGTCGGCGAGCGTCACCTGAAGCTGGTGCTGAAAAGCGAATGCGGCTCGCTGCAACTGGATGGCATTGCCTTCAACATCGACCGCGAGCAGTGGCCCAACCCTACCGTGCGCTGGGCCGAGCTGGCCTACAAGCTCGACGTCAACGAATTCCGCGGCCAGGAAAGCGTGCAACTGATGATCGTCCACATGGCCCCTCGCTGAGCGCGTCCCGGAGCTGGGGGCAACCTAGCTGCCACCTGCTTTTCTGCTAGCTATTCCAGCGAAAACATACAGATTTCCGGCGAAATCAAGGCTACCTGCCAGTTCTGGCAGGTTTGGCCGCGGGTTCTTTTTGGTACACGAAAGCACCGTCGAAAACGGGACCGAGCCAGGGGAGTGCAGTTCCTTCTACCCGAAGGACTGATACGGCTGTTCCGATCAGCCCACAAGGCGGCGGTAAGCGTCGGCCGAGTACTTCGGCCTGAAAAAACCAGGAGAACTGAACAAGATGAAGAAGGTTTCTACGCTTGACCTGTTGTTCGTTGCGATCATGGGTGTTTCGCCGGCCGCTTTTGCCGCCGACCTGATCGACGTGTCCAAACTCCCCAGCAAGGCTGCCCAGGGCGCGCCCGGCCCGGTCACCTTGCAAGCCGCGGTCGGCGCTGGCGGTGCCGACGAACTGAAAGCGATCCGCAGCACGACCCTGCCCAACGGCAAGCAGGTCACCCGCTACGAGCAATTCCACAACGGCGTACGGGTGGTCGGCGAAGCCATCACCGAAGTCAAGGGTCCCGGCAAGAGCGTGGCGGCGCAGCGCAGCGGCCATTTCGTCGCCAACATCGCTGCCGACCTGCCGGGCAGCACCACCGCGGCGGTATCCGCCGAGCAGGTGCTGGCCCAGGCCAAGAGCCTGAAGGCCCAGGGCCGCAAGACCGAGAATGACAAAGTGGAACTGGTGATCCGCCTGGGCGAGAACAACATCGCCCAACTGGTCTACAACGTCTCCTACCTGATTCCCGGCGAGGGACTGTCGCGGCCGCATTTCGTCATCGACGCCAAGACCGGCGAAGTGCTCGATCAGTGGGAAGGCCTGGCCCACGCCGAGGCGGGCGGCCCCGGCGGCAACCAGAAGATCGGCAAGTACACCTACGGTAGCGACTACGGTCCGCTGATCGTCAACGACCGCTGCGAGATGGACGACGGCAACGTCATCACCGTCGACATGAACGGCAGCACCGACGACAGCAAGACCACGCCGTTCCGCTTCGCCTGCCCGACCAACACCTACAAGCAGGTCAACGGCGCCTATTCGCCGCTGAACGACGCGCATTTCTTCGGCGGCGTGGTGTTCAAACTGTACCGGGACTGGTTCGGCACCAGCCCGCTGACCCACAAGCTGTACATGAAGGTGCACTACGGGCGCAGCGTGGAGAACGCCTACTGGGACGGCACGGCGATGCTCTTCGGCGACGGCGCCACCATGTTCTATCCGCTGGTGTCGCTGGACGTGGCGGCCCACGAGGTCAGCCACGGCTTTACCGAGCAGAACTCCGGGCTGATCTACCGCGGGCAATCAGGCGGAATGAACGAAGCGTTCTCCGACATGGCCGGCGAGGCAGCCGAGTTCTACATGCGCGGCAAGAACGACTTCCTGATCGGCTACGACATCAAGAAGGGCAGCGGTGCGCTGCGCTACATGGACCAGCCCAGCCGCGACGGGCGATCCATCGACAACGCGTCGCAGTACTACAACGGCATCGACGTGCACCACTCCAGCGGCGTGTACAACCGTGCGTTCTACCTGTTGGCCAATTCGCCGGGCTGGGATACCCGCAAGGCCTTCGAGGTGTTCGTCGACGCCAACCGCTACTACTGGACCGCCACCAGCAACTACAACAGCGGCGCCTGCGGGGTGATTCGCTCGGCGCAGAACCGCAACTACTCGGCGGCTGACGTCACCCGGGCGTTCAGCACCGTCGGCGTGACCTGCCCGAGCGCGTTGTAAGCTCGGTGGTCCCGGCCGGCACTCCAGGAAGGAATGCCGGTCGGGGTCGCTCAAGCCGTCTTCCGCCAGGAGGGCGGCTGCTTTATGTCGCTTGGGCCGTTGGCCTCCGCGAACCCGGTCTAAAGTTCAGGTGTGAGCACTTATTCCAAGACCGACCGGGAGTCCTGCCATGAGTCTGCTGTTCGAGCCTCTTAGCCTGCGTCAAATCACCTTGCCCAACCGCATCGCCGTATCGCCCATGTGCCAGTACTCGGCGCAGGAGGGCCTGGCCAACGACTGGCATCTCGTGCACCTGGGCAGCCGCGCGGTGGGCGGCGCCGGCCTGGTGATAGTCGAAGCCACCGCGGTGTTGCCCGAGGGGCGCATCACCGCTGACGACCTCGGCATCTGGAGCGACGCGCATGTCGAGCCGTTGCATCGCATCACCCGTTTCATCGAGTCCCAGGGCGCGGTCGCCGGGGTCCAGCTGGCCCACGCCGGGCGCAAGGCGAGTACCTGGCGGCCGTGGCTGGGCAAGCACGGCAGCGTGCCGATCGGCGACGGCGGCTGGATACCGGTGGCGCCGTCGGCGATCCCGTTCGATCCCCAGCACACGACCCCCGAGGCCCTGAGCGAGGCGCAGATCGAGGCGCTGGTGCAGGCCTTCGTACGCGCCGCCGAGCGCTCCCTGGCTGCCGGCTTCAAGGTCGCGGAGGTGCATGCGGCCCACGGCTACCTGTTGCATCAGTTCCTCTCGCCGCTGTCGAACCAGCGTCGCGACCAGTACGGCGGCTGCTTCGAGAACCGCATCCGCCTGCTTCTGCAGGTCACCGCCGCGGTGCGCAAGGCCTGGCCGCAAGAGTTGCCGCTATTCGTGCGGCTGTCCGCCACCGACTGGGTGGAGGATGGCTGGAACCCCGACGAGACCGTGGAACTGGCCCGGCACCTGAAGGACCTGGGCGTGGACCTGATCGACGTGTCTTCCGGCGGTACCGCGGCAAATGCGGAAATCCCGGTAGGACCGGGCTACCAGACCGAGTTCGCCGAACGGGTGAAG
The DNA here is from genome assembly GCF_056110345.1 of Pseudomonas sp. TZ252. Classification (NCBI taxonomy): domain Bacteria; kingdom Pseudomonadati; phylum Pseudomonadota; class Gammaproteobacteria; order Pseudomonadales; family Pseudomonadaceae; genus Pseudomonas; species Pseudomonas sp. TZ252. The sequence continues at coordinate 3,813,897 of NZ_CM148566.1, forward strand.
AAGGAGGCCGGCATCGCCAGCGGCACGGTGGGCATGATCACCGAGCCGGTGCAGGCCGAGCATATCCTGCGCACCGGTCAGGCCGACCTGATCCTGCTTGCCCGTGAACTGCTGCGCGATCCGTACTGGCCGTTGCACGCCGCCGACGAACTGCGCAACGAGCAGATGCCCTGGCCGCCGCAGTACCTGCGAGCCGCTCATCGCAGCACGCCGCCGCGCAAATCCCTGGAAATGCAGTGAGCCGTCGGGGCCGTCGGCGCGGCGAGGCGCTGGCGGCCCACCTGATGGAAACCTTTGCCGACCTTGGCGGTCTGCCTGGCATCAGGAAATCAACCTGAGCGTTTCGTGGGAGATATTGCGTAATGGCAATATGATGTTATTCTCCCGCGACGTTCGCTCCGGACCGCACTTCGAGAAAGGATGCTCGCATGCACGCCAACGCCGGTTCTCCCCACGCCTCCCTGCCTGACAGCGATGTCGCCCTGCTGGCCAATATCCTGGTCCTGGCGACACGCAACATGAACAACATGACCACCATGCTGGCGCACCTTTCGGTGGAGCTCAGCCAGAGCGAAGAGCCACGCCTGCAACGGGTCGGTCATCGGGTCCTGAACGAACTCTCGGAGCTGGGGGCCGCCCTGGAGACCCAGTGGGACCTGATCGGCGCGCTGGCGCGTTTCTCACCCCTGCTCGAACGTACCCTGCCGCGCCAGGAACCCCTGGTCACCGAGATCCACCTCACCGAACTGCCGGGCCAGGCGCTGCCGCCCTCCGCCTGATCGGCGCGTCGCTCAGCCCTGCGCGGGGCGCTGCGACAGGTGTTCCAGGTAGCAGGCGATGATGTCCACCGACAGCTTGAGGCGGGTTTCCAGCAGCGCCATGGTCGGCTGGAAGTCGGCCACGCTGAGGGCCTTGAGGAACAGGTCGGCCTTGAGCATCTCGAGAAACTGGCAGGCCACCGCGTAGAGCGTTTCCTCGTCCATGTGGGGAGCGACCGCGGCCAGTCGCTCGCTGAGCAGCAGATAGCTCTGCTGCGGCCCCTGCTCGTAGAAGGACTTGCCGATCGCCGGAAACCGCGGGGATTCCGCCACCACCAGGCGATAGAGGCTCTGGCAGCGGGGATCGAGCAGGCTGGTGAGAAAGCGCCGGCCGAAATGCTCGAGGGTGGCGCTCAGCGTGGCGGCGGGGCGCGGCTGATCGGCGCTGTCGTCGAAGATTTCCTCGATCATGTGGGCGATCACCGCGGCGAACAGGCCCTCCTTGCCGCCGAAGGAGCTGTACAGGGTCCCCCGTGAACCACCGGCCCGTTCTATCACCATGTCCAGGGTGGTGCCTTCGAAACCGTGTTCGAGAAAGGCCTGGGTAGCGGCGTCGAGCATGGCGCGGCGGCGTTGCCTGCCGCGTTCGGTCAGACGGGGAGAAGCATCGTTCATGAGCGGTATCGGGCCTCGCGGGGTGGCGGTCGGAAGGTGCGCATGGTGGGCCGTCGGGACGGTCCGTTCAAGCCTCCAGGCGGTTTGCTGAGAGCGTTTCTCGTTAGGGTTGACGCTGGTCATTTAAGAACTGTATCGTACAGTACTGTTTTGGCAAGCACTTCCGCTCATTCCTCCGCCTTGCCTCCCCGCAGGAGTCCCCCCATGAATGCCCCCGCTAAGAGCCTGTTGGATATCGATGCCTTTCCCTTGGTCCAGGTCCGCGAGATGCCCCGCGAGCTGGCCGATGTCGAGCGCTGGTTGGAGGAGGTCGAGGCGCTGCTGGCCGTCGAGCGCGATTTCGCCCTGGTCTATCCGCCGCTCCCGCAGGAAACAGCTGAAGGCGACCAGCAGGCGCGCAAGCGCCTGGTGTTGTGGCTCAAGGAAAATCGCCAGCGCTTCGTCGAGCATTGCCGGGGCATCCTGCTCAGTGCTAACGGCCAGCCGGACAACCTCGCCGACCTGCAGCAACTGGCGCCGGTGCTGCAGGCTGTCTACGGCCCGCCGGTGAGCGTGGCGCCGGACCTGGCGTCCGCCCGCGGCATGGCGAAGGCACTGCTGAGCGGGCCGGCGACGGGGATGAACTGGTGACGCCGCCATGTCCCTGAACACTCCGCGCAACAAACCGTCCCGCACCGAGACCGAAGCTGTCGCTGCCAGCTCGGGACGATCCGCCGTCGGCCGGCGGGATTACACCGAGCAGCTGCGCCGGGCAGCCCGGCGCAATGCCTGGGACCTCTACGGCGAGCACTTCTACTGAGCGGGCGTGCCGGATTGCCATTGGTGCGGGCGATGGAACACATCGTTTGATTCCTGGGCTCTTTACCTCAAGTTAACTTGAGCTATCAGAATCCGCGCAGAGCGTCTGGCGATCTTGCCGGGCGCCACTCCATGCCCGGAGGCAACGATGGATAGCCCGTCCACTCTCGCTCGTCCGCACCCCCAGGCCAGCCCGCGATGGCTGGCAGTTGCCAATGTGATCTTCGCCGGCATCGCCGCTGCCCTGCATGTCGGCAAGGCGACCATCGCCCTGCCGTCGCTGCAACGGAGCTTCGGCGGCGACCTCGCCGCGCTGAGCTGGATCATGTCCGCCTTTCCGTTCGTCGGCGTATTCGGCGGCATCGCCGCCGGCCTCCTGGTGCGTCGCTGGGGAGATCGCCGGCTGCTGACCGGTGGGCTGGCGATTCTCGGCGGGGCGAGCCTCCTCGGTGCGTCGATGCAGGACTTCGCCTGGTTGCTTGCCACTCGCTTCGTCGAGGGGCTCGGTTTCCTCATCGTGGTAGTGGCGGCGCCCGCCGTGTTGCACAGGATCACCAGCGAGACGCGGCGCAGCGTGGTGTTCGGTCTGTGGAGCACCTTCATGGCAGGCGGAATCGCCCTCTCGATGCTGTTCGGGCCGCTGCTCGCGGACTGGCGTGCCGACTGGCAACTGAGCGCACTGCTGGTACTGGTCGCGGCGCTGCTGCTGCCGCTCAGCGTCCCTGCCGACGATGGGTGCAGGGCGGCAGGCGTGAGGCCGGCCGGTCTTGGCACGTTGCTCAAGGTTCCGGCGATCACCCTGCTGGCGCTCGGCTTCACCACCTACAACCTGCAGTTCTTCGCCCTGATGACGTTCCTCCCCGTGTTCCTCATGCAGCGCCTGGGTGTCGCCCTGGAGACTGCGGGACTCATCGGCGCGGCCATCGTCGCGGCGAACGCCCTGGGCAATGTCGCGGCGGGTTTCATCCTTTCCCGCGGCATACGTCCCGGCGCCTTGCTGGCGAGCACCGCGATCCTGATGGGACTCACCGGTGCGGCGTTCTTCCATGCCGCGATGCCGGGGCTCCTGGCGATTGCGCTGGGGTTCGTCTTCTCGGCGGTCGCCGGCATGCTCCCCACCACCGTGCTGGCGACCGCGCCGCTGGCCTCGCCCGCGCCTTCGCTGACGCCACTGGCCATCGGCTGGGTAATGCAGGGCAACTACCTGGGGCAGGTGATCGGCCCCTTGCTGATCGGCCTGATCGTCAGCCGTTTCGACTGGTCGGGCGCGATCGGCCTGATGCTGGTCGCGGGCGCGGCGGGGGCCGTCCTGGGGTTCTGCCTGCTGCGTGCGCTGGACGGCCTGCCTCGCGCCATTGCCACGGGTTCCGCGGCTCGGCCCGCGGATTAGAAGAGAAACCGGCTTCGTGCAGGGCGGATAGTCGAGCGACTATTCGTCCTGCGCATGGCGGCCAGAGGCCGCCGCCGTCCCTCGGCTCAGTCGTCGCGGGTGAGCACTTCCAGCAGTTCGATCTCGAACAGCAGGTTGGAATGGGGCTTGATGTGCGCGCCGACCTGCCGTTCGCCGTAGGCCAGGTGGGAAGGGACGAACAGCCGTCGCTTGCCGCCGACCTTCATGCCCATCAGGCCCTGGTCCCAACCCTTGATCACTCGTCCGGTGCCGATCACGCACTGGAATGGCCGGCCGCGCTCGTAGGAGGAGTCGAACAGCGTGCCGTCTTCCAGGGTGCCCTTGTACTGGGTGGTGATCAGCGCACCCTTCACTACCTCCTTGCCGTCGCCCAGGAGGAGGTCTTCGATCTGCAGTCGGTCGTTCATGGGGCGGTACCTGCGCGGTTTGCGGAAAGCCGCGATTCTGCCAGCAAGCGCGCCGCCTGTCGCCGAGCCGACGGATCAGGGCATTGCCAGGCGGTCCGCGGCACGGGCATCATGCCCGCGCCTTTCCGTCGGGAAGGCTACCGCGTTCCGCGATGTCGCGCGCATCGCGGCTGGACACATATCTCAGGGATCATACGAGAACATATCCGCATGCAAAGACTGTCGCGTATCGGCCGCAACACCCTCGCCGTCTCCGTTTCCACCTTGCTCCTCAGCGCCTGCAACCAGGGCGACGATGCGCCGAAGCCTGCGGCGGTCGCGCCGCAACCGGCCGCACCGAGCATGGCTGCACTGAGCATCCCGCTATGCCTCAACGGCCAGTGCGCGGTGATCGACCAGGACGCCAAGCTGCTCGTGCCGTTCGACAACGACTACGACAATATCGTCGCCAGCGCCTACCAGGGCACCCTGATGGCGGCGCGCGAGGAGCGCTGGAACCTGATCCAGGCGAAGGACGGCAAGGTGTTGCGCGACGATATCGGCGAAGCCCTGTCGCTGCTCACCCCCAACCTCTATGGCTTCGTCCGCGATGGCAAGTACGGCGTGGTCGACGGCCAGGGCAAGGAAGTCCAGGCGCCGCGTTTCGACGACATCTACCCCAACAGTGCCAACGAATTCATCATCTACGAGATCGATGGCAAGCGCGGCATCCTCGATGCCAAGGGCAAGCAGCTCACCGAGGCGCTCTACGACACCACCCTGGTCAACGGCAGCGTCGCCGAACACGGCGGCTTGATCAGCGCCGAGCGTGGCGAGGAGAAGTGGATCATCAACCTCGCTACCGGCGAACAGAAGGCCGTGGCCTACGAGAGCCTGGGCGACCTCCACGACGGCGTGATGAGCGCCAGCGTCATCGGCAAGGGCTCCCAACTGGTGGATGCCAAGGGCGACGTGGTCGGTGACGGCAAGAGCTACGATTACCTGGGCACCCCGGCCAACGGCCTGGTCGCGTTCCGCGAGAAGTACGACAGCCCCTGTGGCTACCTCGACTACCAGGGCAAGGTGGCGATCGCCGCCCAGTTCGCCGGTTGCGGCGCCTTCGGCAAGCAGGGCGGGCTGGCCCAGCAGCGCATGGAAGATGGCTCGTCGGGCAAGTACGGCCTGATCGATCGCAGCGGCGCCTGGAAGGTGCAGCCGCAGTACGATTCGGCCGACAGCGCCGGCCTCACCGCGCTTGGCTACACCGTCGACGTGCCCGGCCTGGCTGCCGTCGGCGTGAGCACCGGCCTGTTCAGCGCCGACTTCGGCATCTTCAACCTCGACGAAGGCAGCGAGTGGGTGAAGCCGGGTTATGCGCAGATCGGCGCGCTGGGCAACGACCTGTTCGTCGTGGCGAAGAAGGGCGGGCCGCAGAAGACCGTCAGCTTCATGGGTTCGGAAAGCCAGGTGCCGGTGGTGGGCCTGATGGACCGCAGCGGCAAGATGCTGCTGGAGCCGGGCGAACTGATCAGCATCCAGTCTGCGTATGACGGTCGTTTCCTGGAAGGTCTCGACGGTATGGACAACGCTGCCCACACCGTGTTGCTCGATCGCCAGGGACGCACGCTGGTTCCAGCGCTCTGGCAGAAGCTGGAGGTGAATCCGCAGCAGGGTTACATCCTGGGCTACGAAGTCAGCGGCACTGGCGACGAGGCGACGGAAACCTTGCGCGCACTGTACGACCTGAACGGCAAGCCGCGCTTCACCGTGGCCACCACCGATTGCGGCGCCGAACAGTTGCTCGACGGCAATGGCAAGGCGATCTGGCCGCAGGACCCGACCCCGTATTGCCAGTCGGACGACGAGCAGGACGACGAAGGCGAGCCGGAGCAGGAGCCGGCGCCCGTCGAAGAGAGCGAGGAAACCAGCGAGAGCTGAGTTCCCCGAGCGCGTCCGTCCCTTGCGGCGGGCGCGCGGTTCCGCTGTTTCGCCGTGGCTGCTGGCCACGGTCTCCCCTCACTGGCGGTGCCAGAAGTCCGAATACTCCTCGAACGGGTAGCGCTCGCCGTCATAGCGCAGCGTGCGCTTCACCGTGCGCAAGGGTTTGCCGTTCTCCGTTTCGCCGTCGCTGACCCGCGAGGTGATGACCAGGTCGGCAAAGCCGTTGGAGCGTCCGCGGCCGAGTTCCAGGGTCAGGTGCGAGACTTCCTGTTCGAACCCGGGCTCGGCGGAGCAGACCGAGCCTTTCAGCGTCCTCCACTGGTCCAGGTAGGTATTGAGCACCGGCCGCAGCTTGCCTTCGCCGGCCGGCACCACCAGGGTCAGCAGGTTGTCGAAGCCGGCTTCCGGACAACTGGCGCCACGCGCCACGCTATGGAATACCACGCCGAAGGCGCGCACCGTCGGGCTCAGGCGATAGCGTGCGGTGTCCAGCCAGAGGCTGTCGCTGCCGACGGCGACGGACGCGTCTTCTTCGAAGTCGCTGTCGTAGCGTTCGAGCAGCCTGCCGCTGCGGCTGTCGGCCTTGGCCAATAGCAGATGCGGGTGGCGTTCGCCTTCCACGGCGGTGTCGCCCGGATCCAGGTAGGCCATGGCGATCACCGTCTGCGCGGGGTCGTCCGGCCAGGGCTTGCAGGCCACGGCGAGGAACGGACCGGAAGATTCGTACGAAGGGGCTATCCAGCCATCGTGGCCGACCTGCCTGGCTACGGCGTCAAGCAGTCGCGACGCGCAGGGCTGCGGTTCGCGGGCTTCGGCCTGGCTGGCGAGTCCCAGCAGCAGGAGGCAGAGTCGGGCGGAGAGGCGGCGGTTACGGTCCATGTGAAAAGAGTCCTTTGGTGGAGGCGGGCACGGAAGACGCCCGGCGCTGCGGGACATTCTAGCGGCTGCGCGGACCTTGCGAAGTGGGCTGGCGGGGCGGACATATCGCGGCCGCGCTGCTCAGGCCAGGCCGTTTTCCCGGATGTAGATAAAGAGTCCGGCATTGCTGTCCAGGCCAAGCTTGCGCATGGCGCTGCTCTTTTGCGCGCTGATGGTCTGCTTGCTGCGGCACAGTCGGATGGCGATTTCCCCGACCGCCAGGCCGCTGCCGTACAGGCGCAGCACTTCCACTTCGCGCGGGGTGAGTTGTTCGAGGCTGGCCAGCGGCTTGCCGTGCTCGGCTTCGCCCACTTCCAGCAGGTGTGCGATGGAGCGCGAGATGAATGGTCGACGGCCGGCGTGGCGGATCGCCTTGGGCAGATCGTCGAGCATGCCGCGTTTGCTCACCAGGCCGTGAATGCCCAGCTTGAGCAGGGATGAAACGAGTGCCGGGTTGCCGAGCATGGTGACGACGATGATCGGCAGGTCCGGATAGCGCCGCCGGACCTTCTGCACCAGGCGCAAGCCGTCGGCCTGCTGGCTGCCGGGCATCATCAGGTCGGTGATCAGCAGGTCGCAGGGGTGCGCTTCGAGCTGCGCCAGCAAGCCATCGGCGTCCTGGGCCTGGGCGACGATCCGCAGGTCGTCGTACGCACTCAGCAGATAGCGCATGCCGATCAGGGTGAGGGCGTGGTCGTCGACGAGGATGACGCGTGTTTTCATGAAATCGAACCCGATCGAGGTGGGGGTTTCCGCAGCGGCTACCGGCAACGCCGGCAGGCGGATAATCCGCCAGGAGGCAGCTCCGGACGGGCTCGAATTCTAGCGATGGTGTCTGTCGGTTTAATCAGGACTTTTCTGAATGCTAGTAGGAAATTTCCTATGTGTTTTCCCTAGGTTATTTCGAGGGGAGGCCGAGAAACATAGGGTCTTTGAACGGCTTTCGTGGAGTAGGGGTTGAAATCGCTGTCAGTACATTTCTGTCAGTCTTGCTGGACATCGGAAGGGCGCGACGGCAGCGCGGGTTCCGCTGCCGTCGCCGTCCTTCAACCCAGTTCGCGGACTGCCCGCACCGCCTGGTCGATGGCGGCATGGGCGTAGGCATCCCAGGCCGCATCCGAGTTGGCGATGGCGACATTGCCGACCTTGCTTCGCGCCAGTTCCATCAGCGCTTCGCTTTCCGCCTCGTCGTCGTAGAGGGTATTCATGAAGTAGGAGTAGCCGTGCGACCAGCGGTTCACGGTGATGCCGGTGATGTCGCGGCGGTGGTCGAAGCCCGCCGGGCCGAGCATGGCCTGGAGCTGGTCGCGGATGTCCTTTTCCAGTTGCTCGAAGCTCATCGCGTAGAGCTTGCTGCGGCCTACGCGAGCCTGGGTGCGGGCGTCCATGCCGGCGTTCGGGGTGGTCGGCACGTAGACCATGTGCACGCCGATCGGCTGCCGCGGGTCGCGTGGATGCCGGTAGCTGCCGAGGTCGACCGGGAAGTCCAGCTTGATCCGCGAGTAGGGCAGGGTCGGCGCGTAGATCTCGTGGATGCCGAGGGTCTTCCAGGCCTGCCAGTTGCGCAGCAATACCTTGGTGTACACCAGCGGGAACTTGACGTTCTGGCTCAGCGCGTGGGCCTGCTCCTCGGAGAGGTCGCGCAGCAGGTACGGCACCATCATGTTGTAGCAGGCCATCACGCAGTGCTTGCCGCGTACCCGGTGCAGGCGGCCGGCGCGGCTGTAGCCGACATCGACGCCGCCGGCGCGGTTGCGCACGCTGACGGCGGTGCTGTTCAGGCGCAGGCGCACCGGGTGCCCGGCGAGGTCCAGCTTCGAGTAGTCGAAGCGGGCCATGACGATGTCCTCCATGCCTCGGCCCGGCGCCACCGCGGGGATCAGGTCGCGCACCATGAGCCGAGCCAGCGAGGCGTTGCCGTCGGGGAAATGGTAGATGTACGGCTCGTCCATTTCCGCCTGGGCCTCCTCGCTGGGTTGCGGCAGGCCGAGGGCGTCGAAGCCGGGGAAGCCGGCGGCGTATGCGTCGGCCGCCGGCAGGGCGTCGGCGCCGAGGGCAGAGAAGTCGTTGCTGCGGCCCTGGAAGTACTTCACCGAGGTTTCCGAGAGCCCGACGTTCTTGAGCAGGTAGTCGCGGTAGCTGGTCTTCGCCAGGTAGGTTTCCTTCTCTTCCACGCTCTTGCCGGCAAGATAGTCGCGAGGTGACTCGTACAGCGCGATGAGCGCCTCCCGGTCTTCGCGGCTCAGCGGGAAGTCGCCGATGAAGGCGCGCCAGGAGCGGGCATTGAGACGATCGCGGGGGACCTCGTCGGCAACCATCGGCGTCGGGTCGCCGCTGACCAGCTTGTCCACGCCGAAGCTGGCCTTGTCGAAGAACACCGCGCGGGACAGGCGCAGGCCGGGGTAGAAGTCGGTGTCGAAGGCTGTCTCGAAGCGCTTGAGCTCGACGCCCAGGCGTTTCAGCAGGTGTTTGGCGTCTTCGCTATAGAGGGCGTTCGGCGATTGCAGCGACTCGCTGCCGCCGTAGCCGAGGATAGTGCGCCCGCCGGCCTGGAATTCGTTGCGCTTGGCATGGCCGCCGAAGTCGTCGTGGTTCTCGATGACCAGGATGCGCGCCGCGGGGTGCCGTTCGCGATAGAACCAGGCGGCGGCGAGGCCGCTGATGCCGCCGCCGACCACCACCAGGTCGTATTCCTCTTCGATCGGCAGGTGGTCGACATCGAAGGTCTTCTTCTCCCAGCCCATCTGGTGTGCGACTTCGAAGGCGCCCGGATGGCTACCGCGCAGGCCGGTGAGCGCGGGCGGATAGTAGCGGCCGCCGGGGGCGGCGCGGAGGATCTCGGCGGGGGTCAGGCCTGCGGCGATGGTCAGGGCTACGCCGTTCAGGAAGTCGCGGCGGGAGATGGTCATGGGAAGTCCTTTGCGAGGCAGTGGGTGGCTCGGGGGAGCCATGTTCACAGATTGCTGTTGCGAATGCGCGCGGAGCGGCTGGCGTCGGACGCCGACCCGCAGTCGCGGGCGGGCGCGGAGTTTAGAGGGCCATGCCGGCGCGTCGAAGGGCTTTCTGCTGGCACTAGGCCTCTGTCTGGAGAAATGTGACATGTGTCGCGCTTTGCCACGGTGTCCGGGGAGGCCGGCAATATCTCGAAGCAAACTCCCGGCGGGCAGCGCGGACGCGAAGGGCTAGAGTCGGTCGAATCCGGTTGTTACCGAACGTCCTGGAGGTTCCTCATGAATACCCGTGGTTTGCTCGACCAATTGCTCAAGTCCGGGCAGGAAATGTTGCAGAACAAGTCCGGCGGCAAGCCCGGCGCCAGCGGCGGCGGACAGCTCGGCAGCCTGCTTTCCGGCGCTGGCGGCGGAGCCCTGGCGGCCGGCGCCATCGGCCTGCTGCTGGGAAACAAGAAGGCGCGCAAGTTCGGCGGCAAGGCGATCACCTACGGCGGCCTCGCCGCGCTCGGGGTGATCGCCTACAAGGCCTACAACAACTGGCAGCAGCAACAGAACGGCGCCGCGCCGCAGGCGCAGCCGCAGACCGTCGACCGCCTGCCGGAAGCCCAGGCCGAAGTGCATAGCCACGCGATCCTCCAGGCCATCGTCGGTGCGGCCAAGGCCGACGGCCACATCGACGAGCGCGAACGGCAGATGATCGAAGGCGAGGTGGCCAAGCTGACCAGCGACCGCGAGGTGCAGGGCTGGCTGGAGCGCGAGCTGAACAAGCCGCTGGACCCGGCCGAGATCGCCCGTGCCGCGAGCACCCCGGAGATCGCCGCGGAGATGTACCTGGCCAGCCTGCTGATGGTCGACGAGGAAAGCTTCATGGAGCGCTCCTACCTCGAGGAGCTGGCGCGGCAGCTGCGCCTGGAGCCCTCGTTCAAGCTGGAGCTGGAGAACCAGGCCAGACAGGCGCTGCAACGCCTGGCCTGAGACGGCGGAGTGTCGTTCCGCGGATAACCGCCGCCATCAGGGCGGCGGCGTTGCCGAAGGGCCGAGCAGAACCTCTCGCTCGCGCTGGCACAGCTCCAGCAGGAAGTCCCAGACCACCCGCAGGCGCACCGAGCGGTGCAACTCCCGCCGAGTGCTCATCCAGTACTCGCGCTGGATGCTTTCCTCGGGCAGCACCGGTACCAGCAACGGATCGCGGCTACCCATGAAGTGCGGCAGGATCGCCAGGCCGATGCCGGCCTGTGCCGCCTGCTGCTGGGCGACCACGCTGGTGCTGCGGAACACGACCTGCGGGTGGCGGCAGAAACTGTGGTGGAACATCAGTTCCTGGCTGAACAGCAGGTCGTCGACGTAGCCGATCCACTGGTGCCTGCCGAGGTCGTCGCGGTCGCGCAGCGGCGGCGCCTGTTCCAGGTAGGCGGGGCTGGCGAACAACGCCAGGCGATAGCGGGTCAGCAGGCGGGTGATCACCAGGTCGGCGCTCGGCCGGTCGAGGGAGATGGCGATGTCCGCTTCGCGGTTGGTGATGCTGACGAAGCGCGGCACCGAGACCAGCTCGACCTCCAGGCCCGGGTAGTGGCGCATCAATTGCGCCAGGCGCGGAGCGAGGAAGACGCTGCCGAGGCCTTCGGTGACGCCGATGCGGATCTGCCCCAGCGGCGAGATGCTCTGGCTCATTTCTTCCTGGGCGAGCAGCGCGGTGTTCTCCATCGCCTCGGCGTGCTTGAGCAGCGCCTGGCCGGCCGGAGTCAACTGGTAGCCGCCGGTGTGCTGGGCGAACAGTTGGGTGCCGAGGTCGCGCTCGATGTTCTCGATGTGCCGGGCCACCGTGGCGTGAGTGGTGCCGAGACGCTTGGCGGCGGTCAGCAGGCGACCGCTGCGCTGCAACTCGAGGAAGAAACGCAGGTCATTCCAGTCGAACATGGGGAGCGCCTTCTGCCGGGCCGAGGGGGGGGCTGTTAGAAAACGAACAATAGCTGCCCCGAAACGTTTGTTTTTTTATCGCGAATGAACGACTAGCCTCAAGCCGTTCGAGACTTGCCGGTCATCCGCAGGTCCGACGGCCCATCACAAGAACGACAAGACGAGGCTCGCCATGCCCGAGGTACTGGATACCTACGACTACCTCATCGTTGGCGCCGGACCTGCCGGCTGCCTGCTGGCCAACCGGCTTTCCGCCGACCCTGCCAACCGTGTCCTGCTGCTGGAAGCCGGCGGCCCGGACAACTATCCCTGGATCCACATTCCCGTCGGCTACCTCTACTGCATCGGCAACCCGCGTACCGACTGGTGCTTCGACACCGACGAGGTCCCCGGGCTCAACGGTCGTTCCCTGAAGTACCCGCGCGGCAAGGTGCTCGGAGGATGCTCCTCGATCAATGGCATGATCTACATGCGTGGCCAGGCCCGCGACTACGACCAGTGGGTGGCCGAAGGCAATCCGGGCTGGAGCTGGAGAGAGCTGCTGCCGCTGTTCCGCAGGATGGAGGACCATTTCGCCGGGACCAGCGAAATGCACGGCGCCGGCGGCGAATGGCGGGTAGAACGCCAGCGGCTCTCCTGGAAGCTGCTCGATGCCTTCCAGCAGGCGGCGGCGCAGACCGGCATCGCCAGCGTCGAGGATTTCAACGGTGGCGACAACGAAGGCTGCGGCTACTTCCAGGTCAACCAGCGCGGCGGGGTGCGCTGGAATGCCTCGAAAGGCTTCCTGCGCGGCATCGCCCAGCGCGCCAACCTGACGGTTCTGACCCATGCCGAAGTCCAGCGAGTGCTCCTCGAGGACGGCCGCGCCAGGGCCCTGTCGGTCCGTTGGCAGGGCCGCGAGCAGCGCTTCGAGGCGCGCCGCGAGATCGTCCTGAGCGCCGGCGCGATCGGTTCGCCGTGCCTGCTGCAACGCTCCGGGATCGGCCCGCGGGACCTGCTGGAGCGGCTCGGCGCCGGGGTCGTCCACGAGTTGCCCGGGGTCGGTGGCAATCTCCAGGATCACCTGCAGCTGCGCATGATCTACAAGGTCGACGGCGTTCCCACCCTCAACCAGATCGCCGGCAGCCTATGGGGCAAGCTGGGCATGGGCCTGCGCTACCTGGCGAGCCGCAGCGGGCCGTTGTCGATGGCGCCGAGCCAACTGGGCGCCTTCGCCCGCTCCGATCCGCAGCAGCCCTCGGCCAACCTCGAATACCATGTCCAGCCGCTCTCGCTGGATCGCTTCGGCGAGCCGCTGCATGCCTTCCCTGCGTTCACCGCGTCGGTCTGCGACCTGCGCCCGCACAGCCGGGGGACGGTGCGCATCCGCTCGCTCGACCCGGGCGAGGCGCCGTCGATCCAGCCCAACTACCTGAGCGATCCGCGCGACCTGAAGGTCGCCGCCGACGCCATACGCCTGACCCGCCGCATCGCCGCCGCACCGGCGCTGGCCGCCTTCCGTCCGCAGGAATACAAGCCCGGCCCGGAATACCGCAGCGAAGAGGATCTGCAGCGCGCTGCGGCGGAGATCGGCACCACCATCTTCCACCCTGCCGGCACCTGCCGCATGGGCCAGGGGCCGCAAGCGGTGGTGGATGCGCAATTGAGGGTGCACGGAATCCCCGGCCTGCGCATCGCCGATGCCTCGATCATGCCCAGCCTGACCTCCGGCAACACCTGTTCGCCGGTGCTGGTAATCGCCGAGAAGGCGGCGCAGATGATTCTCGCCGAGCGCCGCCGCGAGGCCGCGCCGCAGGTCGTCGAAAGCGCCATGGCGGCCGGCGGCAAGGAGGCGGTGGAGGCCTGAGGATCGCTACACCCCGTATCGCGTGGCGCCCGGCGCCGCAGCGGTCGACGCTGAAAACGGAAATGGCAGACAACAATAAGAGCCCCCACAAGGGGCGGGAGAGCCGCAATGACCGAGTACGCAACGACCCCTTCCTACACAGTGCCTGCGACCACGCCCCAGGAGGAGCGCAAGGTGATCTTCGCCTCCTCGCTGGGCACGGTCTTCGAGTGGTACGACTTCTTCCTCTACGGCGCCCTGGCGGCGGTGATCAGCAAGCAGTTCTTCGCCGGCGTCAACGACACCACGGCCTTCATCTTCGCCCTGATGGCCTTCGCCGCCGGCTTCCTGGTGCGGCCCTTCGGCGCGCTGGTGTTCGGCCGCCTGGGCGACATGATCGGGCGCAAGTACACCTTCCTGGTGACCATCCTGTTGATGGGGTTGTCGACCTTCGCTGTCGGCCTGCTGCCCACCTATGCCTCGATCGGGGTCGCCGCGCCGATCATCCTGGTCACCTTGCGCATGCTCCAGGGCCTGGCCCTGGGCGGCGAGTACGGCGGCGCGGCGATCTATGTCGCCGAGCACGCCCCGGCGAACAAGCGCGGTAGCTACACCAGTTGGATCCAGTCCACCGCGACCCTCGGCCTGTTGCTCTCGCTGCTGGTGATCCTGGCCTGTCGCCAGTTGACCGGCGACGAGTTCGAGACCTGGGGCTGGCGCCTGCCATTCCTGCTGTCCATCGTCCTGCTGGGCATCTCCACCTGGATCCGCCTGTCCATGCGCGAGTCGCCAGCGTTCCTCAAGATGAAGGCCGAGGGCAAGGTCAGCAAGGCGCCGCTGCGCGAGTCCTTCACCCAGTGGGGCAACCTGAAGGTGGTGCTGACCGCGCTGTTCAGCATCAATGCCGGCCAGGCGGTGACCTTCTACACGGCGCAGTTCTACGTGCTGTTCTTCCTTACCCAGGTGCTCAAGGTCGATGGCGGCACCGCCAACGGTCTGCTGATCGTCGCCCTGGTGCTTGGCGCGCCGTTCTTCATCGTCGCCGGCTGGCTGTCCGACCGCATCGGCCGCAAGCCGGTGCTGCTGGCCGGCCTGTTGCTCGCCACGCTGTTCTACTTCCCGCTGTTCAAGGGCCTGACCCACTACGCCAACCCGGCCATCGACCAGGCCAGCCGGCAGTCGCCGATCAGCGTGGTGGCCGACCCGGCGACCTGCACTTTCCAGTTCGACCCGGTAGGCAAGGCGACCTTCGACAGCCCCTGCGACAAGGTCAAGACCTTCCTGGTCAAGGCCGGCCTGCCCTACTCGACGGTGGCGGCGCCCGCCGGCAGCGACGTCAGGGTGCGGATCGGCGAGACCGAGATCGCCGGCTTCGACGCCGAAGCGATGGCGGCCGCGGTGAAGACGGCAGGCTATCCGCAGCAGGCCGACGGCAGCCAGGTGAACAAGCCGATGGTGATCGCCATCATCTTCGCCCTGGTACTGATCTCCACCCTCTGCTACGGCCCGCTGGCGGCGCTGATGGTCGAACTGTTCCCGACCCGCATCCGCTATTCCTCGCTGTCCCTGCCGTACCACATCGGCAATGGCTGGTTCGGCGGCTTCCTGCCCACGGTCTCGTTCGCCCTGGTGGTGTACACCGGCGACATCTTCTACGGCCTCTGGTATCCGGTGCTGATCACCGGCGGTAGCCTGGTCTGCGCCTTGCTGTTCCTCCGCGAAACCCGCCATACCGACATCCACCGGTGAAATCGCGCCCCGTTCCCGGCATGGGGACGGGGCGCACATTCCCTCCGTGATGAGCCTGTCTTCTCAGAAAAGTCTGGCATGCCAGTTTTCTTTCTTTCTCTTTCTGCCACACTTCTGGCGTCAAAAAACGCCTTTCCAGCGCCTACAATAGCGGGAAAACCCTATGGCGCTGCTTGCCGGTGCCGGGGACGGCCTATACAGTCCGCGCGATTGACGGGCCGTTGTGGCGGCAGGAACGAATCCGGACTCGAGTCTTGGGGAAAAATGTGAAGAACTGGACTGTTCGCCAGCGAATCCTGGCAAGTTTCGCCGTGATCATCGCGATCATGCTGCTGATGGCCGCTACTGCGTACGTGAAGATGTTGACGGTGGAAAAGGGCGCCTACCGTGTCCAGGACGACGCCATGCCGGGGATGTACTTCATCACGCTGGTACGCAGTTCGTGGACCGACAACTACTTGCAGACCCAGGAACTGTTCGGCATCACCGACGACCACGAGCTGAGCAAGGCCGAGGCCGACAGTATCCTCGCCAGCGAGGAGCGCCTGGACCAGCAGATCGCCTCCTACCAGAAGACCATGAACCCGGACGAGGCCCGCGACCACGAGTTGCTCGCCGGTTTCCAGGCCGTGCGCAAGAACTACCTGGAGCAGCACGACAAGGTGCTCGAGCTTTACCGCGAGAAGCGCTTCGAGGAAGCCGGCAAGCTCGTCGCCGGCCCGTTGACCGAGCACTGGCGCGAGGGCCGCAAGTACCTCAACGAGATGATCGAGCTGAACAAGGACATCGCCGACCGCGCCTCGGACAACATCGTAAACGCGGTGGACGATGCCGAACTGAGCATGCTGGTGACCCTGCTGCTGGCGGTGGTGGTAGCCGGCATCTGCGGTTTCCTGCTGTTGCGGGCGATCACCCAGCCGATCCAGAAGATCGTCCGCAGCCTCGACCTGATGGCCGGTGGCGACCTCACCGCACGCCTGAACCTCGGCCGGCGTGACGAATTCGGCGCCATCGAGACCGGTTTCAACGGCATGGCCGAAGAGCTCAAGGGCCTGGTGTCGCAGGCCCAGCGTTCTTCGGTGCAGGTCACCACCTCAGTCACCGAGATCGCCGCGACCTCCAAGCAGCAGCAGGCCACCGCCACCGAAACCGCCGCGACCACCACGGAGATCGGCGCCACTTCTCGCGAGATCGCCGCCACCTCGCGCGACCTGGTGCGGACCATGAGCGAAGTCTCCGGCGCCGCCGAGCAGACGTCGACCCTGGCCGGTTCCGGCCAGTTGGGCCTGGCGCGCATGGAGGAAACCATGCACCACGTGATGGGCGCGGCCGACCTGGTCAACGCCAAGCTGGCGATCCTCAACGAGAAGGCCGGCAACATCAACCAGGTGGTCACCACCATCGTCAAGGTCGCCGACCAGACCAACCTGCTCTCGCTGAACGCCGCCATCGAGGCGGAGAAAGCCGGCGAGTACGGCCGCGGGTTCGCCGTGGTGGCCACCGAGGTGCGCCGGCTGGCGGACCAAACCGCGGTCGCCACCTACGACATCGAGCAGATGGTGCGCGAGATCCAGTCGGCGGTATCGGCCGGGGTGATGGGCATGGACAAGTTCTCCGAGGAGGTCCGCCGCGGTATCGCCGAGGTCGGCCAGGTCGGCGAGCAACTGTCGCAGATCATTCAGCAGGTGCAGGCGCTGGCGCCGCGGGTGCAGATGGTCAACGAGGGTATGCAGGCCCAGGCTACCGGTGCCGAGCAGATCAACCAGGCGCTGGTGCAACTGGGCGAGGCCACCGGGCAGACCGTGGAGTCGCTGCGCCAGGCCAGCTTCGCCATCGATGAGCTGAACCTGGTGGCGAACGGGCTGCGCAACGGCGTATCCCGCTTCAAAGTCTGAGGCTGTGACCGTGTCCCGCTCCACCGGCGATCATCGACGCACCAGCAAGCTGTTCCTGCTGTTCCGCATGGAAGGCGACCGCTATGCCCTGGATGCCCGCGAAGTGGTCGAAGTGCTGCCGCTGCTGCGCCTGAAGCGCATTCCGGAGGCGCCGGAATGGGTCGCCGGGGTGTTCTCCCATCGCGGCGTCCTGGTCCCGGTGCTCGACCTCTGCGCAATGGCCTTCGGCCGCGCGGCGCTGGCACGCACCAGCACGCGCATCGTGCTGGTCGAATACCGCGCCCGCCAGGACCGGGAGCCGGTCTGGCTCGGACTGATCCTCGAACAGGCCACCGATACCCTGCGTTGCGAACCGTCGGCGTTCCGCGACTATGGCCTGGACAACGGCGGGGCCCGCTATCTCGGTCCGGTCTATGAAGGACCACGGGGACTGGTGCAATGGGTGCGGGTCGAGGCATTGCTGCCCGACGAAGTGCGCGCCCTGCTGTTCCCGCCGGAGTGCGGCGAGGGGACGGCATGAACGATCGCTTCGAACGCCTGCTCAAGAGCAGGATCGGCCTGGATGCCAGCTCGGTGGGCAGCGCGGTGATCGAGCGCGCGGTACGCCAGCGCATGAGCGGCCTCGCGCTGCACGACGAGGACGAATACTGGATGCGCCTGAACGGCTCGCCGGGCGAGGTGCAGGCGCTGATCGAAGCGGTGGTGGTGCCGGAGACCTGGTTCTTCCGCTACCCGGAGTCGTTCACCACCCTCGCCAGGCTGGCCTTCGAGCGCCTGCCGAGCCTGGGCGGCGGACGCGCGCTAAGGATCCTCAGCCTGCCCTGTTCCACCGGCGAGGAGCCGTATTCCATCGTCATGGCCTTGCTCGATGCCGGGCTCTCCGAGTACCTGTTCGAGGTCGACGCCCTCGACGTCAGCGCTCGGGTGATCGAGCGCGCCAGCCTCGGGGTGTACGGCAGGAATTCCTTTCGCGGCGACGAACTGGGGTTTCGCGACCGCCATTTCAGCGAGGTTGCCGAGGGCTACCAGTTGGCCGAGCAGGTTCGCCGCAAGGTGCGCTTCCGCTGCGGCAATTTGCTCGATCCCGGGCTACTGGCGGGCGAGGCACCCTACGATTTCGTGTTCTGTCGCAACCTGCTGATCTATTTCGACCGCCCGACCCAGAGCGAGGTGGTCGAGGTGCTCAAGCGCCTGTTGCGGTCGGACGGCGCGATGTTCATCGGTCCGGCCGAGGCGAGCCTGCTCAGCCAGCACGGCATGCAGCCGATCGGCGTGCCGCTGTCTTTCGTGTTCCGCCGGACCAGCGAGGCGCCCCGCGGCGCGCGGCCCAAGGCGGTGAGCGACGGAGCGCGCCCGGTCGTTGCCGCCGCCGTGGAGCGTGCGAGTATTCGGCCTTCGCCGCCGCCACCGGCGAAACCGCGCCAGCGGCTGTCCAGCCTGGTTCCGCCAGCCAGCGGCCAGCCCCTCGCCAGTCCCGTCGGCGAGTTCGACGAAATCGCCCGCCTGGCGGATGCCGGCCAGCACCGCGAGGCGCGCGCCGCCTGCGAGCGCCAACTGGCCGCGCGTGGGCCGTCGGCCACGGTCTTCTACTGGCTCGGGCTGCTCAGCGATGTCGCCGGGCAGGAGCAGGAAGCCCAGGATTTCTACCGCAAGGCCCTGTACCTGGAGCCGCAGCACGCCGAGGCGCTGGCGCACCTGGCGGCGCTGCTCGCCGCTCGCGGCGACCATGCCGGCGCCCGGCGCCTGCAGCAACGTGCGGCCCGTGGAGTGAACAAAGATGGTTGAGGCGAGCCTGACCTTGCTCGATACCCAACAGGTGGATGACTGCTGGAACCGCATCGGCGTGCATGGCGACAAGTCCTGCGAACGCCTGGCCGAGCATGTCCATTGCCGCAACTGCGAGGTTTACGCTGCCGCGGCGACCTACTTGCTGGACCGCATCGCCCTGCGCCAGGACCAGCTCGACAGCGCCGAAACGATGGACAGCCAGCGCGAACAGAGCGACCTCGGCGAGACGCGTTCGATCCTGGTGTTCCGCCTGGGCGAAGAGTGGTTCGGCCTGGCCACCGGCAGCCTGGTGGAAGTGGCGCCGATGAATCCTATCCATTCCCTGCCGCACCAGCGCTCGCGCGCCCTGCAAGGGGTGACCAACGTGCGCGGCGCGCTGGTCGCCTGCCTTTCCCTCGGCGAACTGCTGGATCTCGAACCCGGCGCCGCGCCGGTCAGCGAGCGCCGGGTGGTTCCGCGCATGCTGATCATTTCCGCCGCCGGCGGTCCGGTGGTGGCGCCGGTGGAGGAAGTCGACGGCATCCATGCGATTCCGCTGGCGCGGATACTGCCGCCCAACCACGCCGACGGCCAGGCCTCGCGCCGGCACGTGGCCGGCGTGCTGCAATGGCGCGAGCGGAGCATCACCCTGCTCGACGAAGGCCCTCTCCTGCAAGCCGTAGCGCGGAGCCTGGCATGACCCCGGACCAGATGAGAGACGCGTCGCTGCTCGAGCTGTTCCGGCTCGAGGCGGAGGCCCAGACCCAGGTGCTCAACGCCGGCCTGATGGCGCTGGAGCGCAGCCCGACCCAGGCCGACCAACTGGAAGCCTGCATGCGCGCCGCGCACTCGCTGAAAGGCGCGGCGCGTATCGTCGGGCTGGACGCCGGCGTGCGCGTGGCGCACGTCATGGAGGATTGCCTGGTGGAGGCGCAGGACGGACGCCTGCTCCTGCAATCGGAACATATCGATGCGTTGCTCCAGGGCTGCGACCTGTTGCTGCGTATCGGCACCCCGCCAGCCGGCGACGCAGGCTGGGCCGAAGGCGCCGGGCGGGAAGAGATCGACGGCCTGGTGCTGCGCCTCGAAGGCCTGGTGCGCAGCGGCCTGCCGCTGGCCCGCGCGGAGCTGCCGGCGACGACTCCCGGTCTGCCGGAAGCGGTCCCCGAGGCGCCGCCAGCGGCGTCAGCGGCCGCCAGCGACGACAACGACGAGGAGCCCGCCGGGCAGGCGGGCGGCGAACAGGCCGAGGAGCGCCGCAGCCGGGTCCTGCGGGTCACCGCCGAACGCCTGGACCGGCTGCTGGATATCTCCAGCAAGTCGCTGGTGGAGTTCCAGCGCATCAAGCCGCTGGCCGATTCCCTGCAACGCCTGCGTCGCCTGCAGTCCAGCGCCAGCCGCGCGCTCGACGTGGTACGCGAGACGGTCCAGGAAACCGCCCTCGACCCGCAGGCCCAGGCCATGCTCGGCGAGGCGCGGCAACTGATTGGCGAATGCCAGCAGATGCTGGTGCAGCACATCGCCGATCTCGACGAGTTCGCCTGGCAGGGCGGCCAGCGTGCCCAGGTGCTCTACGACGCGGCGCTGGCCTCGCGGATGCGGCCATTCGCCGACGTCCTTAGCGGCCAGGCGCGGATGGTTCGCGACCTGGGCCGCTCGCTGGGCAAGCAGGTGCGCCTGCTGGTCGAGGGCGAAAGCACCCAGGTCGACCGGGATGTCCTGGAAAAACTCGAAGCGCCGCTCACCCACCTGCTACGCAATGCCGTCGATCACGGTATCGAGGCGCCGGAAACCCGCCTCGCCGCCGGCAAGCCGGCCGAGGGCAGGATCACCATCCGCGCCCGCCACCACGCCGGCATGCTGGTCCTGGAACTGAGCGACGACGGCGGCGGCATCGATCTGCAGCGCCTGCGCGAGACCGTGCTCAATCGCCAGTTCGCCACCGCCGAGACCGTGGCGCAACTGAGCGAGGAGGAACTCCTGGCGTTTCTCTTCCTGCCCGGCTTCAGCATGCGCGAGCAGGTCACCGAGGTGTCCGGTCGCGGCGTCGGACTGGACGCCGTGCAGCACATGGTCCGCCAGTTGCGCGGCGGCGTGCGCATGGAGCAACGCCAGGGGCAGGGAGCGCTGTTTCACGTCGAGGTGCCGCTGACCCTGTCCGTGGTGCGCAGCCTGGTGGTGGAGATCGGCGAGGAGGCCTACGCCTTCCCGCTGGCGCACATCGAGCGCATGTGCGAGCTGGAAGCGGAGGAGATCGTCCAGCTCGAAGGTCGCCAGCACTTCTGGTACGAGGGTCGCCATGTCGGCCTGGTCTCGGCTGCGCAACTGCTGCAACGGCCCGAGAGCAGCCGCACCGAAGGGGCCATCCCGGTAGTGGTGGTGCGCGACCGCGATGCGGTCTACGGCGTCGCCGTGGAGCGTTTCGTCGGCGAGCGTACCCTGGTGGTGATGCCTCTCGATCCGCGCCTGGGCAAGGTGCGCGACGTTTCCGCCGGCGCCTTGCTGGATGACGGTTCGCCGGTGCTGATCCTGGACGTCGAGGACCTCCTGCATTCGGTCGGCAAGCTGCTCAGCAGCGGCCGCCTGGAGCGCATCGATCGCAGCCGGCGGCAGGCCGGCGGGGCGCAACGCAAGCGCATCCTGGTGGTCGACGACTCGCTCACGGTGCGTGAGCTGGAACGCAAGCTCCTGCTCGGCCGCGGCTACGACGTGGCAGTGGCGGTGGATGGCATGGACGGCTGGAACGCCCTGCGCTCGGAGCATTTCGACCTGCTCATCACCGATATCGACATGCCGCGCATGGACGGTATCGAACTGGTCACCCTGGTGCGTCGCGACAGCCGCCTGCAGTCGCTGCCGGTGATGGTGGTGTCGTACAAGGATCGTGAGGAGGACCGTCGGCGCGGTCTCGACGCCGGCGCCGACTATTATCTGGCGAAGGCCAGTTTCCACGATGAGGCCTTGCTGGATGCCGTCGTCGTCCTGATCGGAGAAGCACAGGGTTGAGGATCGGAATCGTCAATGACATGCCGTTGGCCGTCGAGGCGCTGCGCCGCGCGCTGGCCTTCGAGCCGCAGCACCAGATCGTCTGGGTCGCCAGCAACGGTGCCGAGGCGGTGACCCAGTGCGCCGCCGATACGCCCGACGTGGTGCTGATGGACCTGCTCATGCCGGTGATGGACGGCGTCGAGGCAACTCGTCGGATCATGGCGGAAAGTCCTTGCGCGATCGTGATTGTTACCGTCGATATCGAGCAGAATGTGCACCGGGTTTTCGAAGCGATGGGATATGGGGCGCTCGATGCGGTGAACACGCCGGCGCTGGGCATCGGCAACCCGCAAACGGCGGCGGCGCCGTTGTTACGCAAGATTCAGAACGTCGGCTGGCTGATCGGCCAGCGCGATAACCGTGGCAAGGTCCAGGTGGTGCCGCCGAAGGCCGGCGGGGCGCGCCAGCGTCTGGTGGCGATCGGCGCCTCGGCTGGCGGTCCGGCGTCGCTCGCGGTGTTGCTCAAGCAACTGCCGGCCAGTTTCAATGCCGCAGTGGTGCTGGTGCAGCATGTCGACGAGGTATTCGCCGCCGGCATGGCCGAATGGCTGGCCAGCGAATCGAAGCTGCCGGTGCGCCTGGCGCGCGATGGCGAGCCGCCGATACCGGGGCAGATCCTGCTGGCGGGGACCAACAATCACATCCGCCTGCTGCGCAACGGTTCGCTGGTGTACACCGCCGAACCGCGTTCTTTCGTCTACCGGCCGTCCATCGACGTGTTTTTCGAGAGCGTGGCGAATTATTGGCGTGGCGATGCCGTGGGCGTGCTGCTGACCGGCATGGGCCGCGACGGCGCCCAGGGCCTCAAGCAGATGCGCGAGCGCGGTTTCCTCACCATCGCCCAGGACCAGGCCAGTTGCGCGGTCTACGGGATGCCGAAGGCCGCGGCGGCGATCGATGCAGCGGTGCAGATCCTTTCCCTGGAAAAGATCGCCCCGCGCCTGGCGGAGGTATTCGATTAGCCGGGTTCGACTCCGGCCAGGCGCCAGGGTAGGCGCCGGCGCCCGCCGCGGCGGTGCGTGGAACAGCATTCAATTTGATACGAGGGGCCCCGGTCCCGGAGAGAAACATGCACAACCCTCATGAGAGCAAGACCGACCTGGGCGCCCCTCTGGACGGCGCGGTCATGGTACTGCTTGTCGATGATCAGGCCATGATCGGAGAGGCTGTGCGTCGCTCACTGGCGAGCGAGGCGGGCATCGACTTCCATTTCTGTTCCGATCCGCAGCAGGCGGTGGCGGTGGCCAACCAGATCAAGCCGACGGTGATCCTCCAGGACCTGGTGATGCCCGGCGTCGACGGCCTCACGCTGCTCGCTGCCTACCGCGGCAACCCGGCGACCCGCGACATCCCGATCATCGTCCTGTCGACCAAGGAAGAGCCGACGGTGAAGAGCGCGGCGTTCGCCGCCGGCGCCAACGACTACCTGGTCAAGCTGCCTGACGCCATCGAGCTGGTGGCGCGGATCCGCTACCACTCGCGTTCGTACATCGCCCTGCAGCAACGCGACGAGGCCTATCGGGCGCTGCGCGAGAGCCAGCAGCAGTTGCTGGAGACCAACCTGGTGCTGCAGCGGCTGATGAACTCCGACGGCCTGACCGGGCTCTCCAACCGTCGTCACTTCGACGAATACCTGGAGATGGAGTGGCGCCGCTCGCTGCGCGAGCAGTCGCAACTGTCGCTGCTGATGATCGACGTGGACTATTTCAAGAGCTACAACGACACCTTCGGCCACGTCGCCGGCGACGAGGCCCTGCGCCAGGTCGCCGGGGCCATCCGCGAGGGCTGCAGTCGCTCCTCGGACCTGGCGGCTCGGTACGGCGGCGAGGAGTTCGCCATGGTCCTGCCGGGCACCTCGCCGGGCGGCGCACGGTTGCTGGCGGAGAAGGTCCGGCGCACGGTGGAGAGCTTGCAGATCAGCCACGACCAGCCACGTCCGGGCTCGCACCTGACCGTCAGCATCGGCGTCAGCACCCTGGTGCCGGGCGGCGGCGGGCAAACCTTCCGGGTTCTCATCGAGATGGCCGACCAGGCGCTCTACCAGGCCAAGAACAATGGCCGCAACCAGGTCGGCCTGATGGAACAGCCGGTGCCGCCGGCCCCGGCGGGCTGAGCGGCGCGCGGCGGCCATGCGTCGCCGGCCGGCATTAAATAGAGGCCGGCGTACTGCCTGTGGGGCGCAAGTGCAGTATACTTCGCAGCTTTTCGACGTTTTCCCGCGAGTGAGCGCCAGCCATGGAAATCAACCCGATCCTCAACAGCATCAAGGACCTCTCCGAGCGCACCCAGACCATTCGGGGGTATCTTTGACTACGATCAGAAGCATGATCGCCTGGTCGAAGTAAACCGCGAGCTCGAAGACCCCAACGTCTGGAACAACCCCGAATACGCCCAGAACCTCGGCCGCGAGCGCGCCCAGCTGGCGCAGGTGGTGGAAACCCTGGACGACCTGACCAGCGGCCTGGCCGACTCCCGCGACCTGCTGGACATGGCGGTCGAGGAAGACGACGAGGGCGCCGTCGACGACGTTGCCAACGAAGTCGAGCGTCTGCGCGAGATCCTCGAGAAGCTGGAGTTCCGCCGCATGTTCAGCGGCGAGATGGACCCGAACAACGCCTACCTGGACATCCAGGCCGGCTCCGGCGGCACCGAGGCCCAGGACTGGGCCAACATGCTGCTGCGCATGTACCTGCGCTGGGCCGACAAGCACGGCTTCGACGCCACTATCATCGAGCTGTCCGAGGGCGAGGTCGCCGGCATCAAGGGCGCCACCGTGCACATCAAGGGCGAGTACGCCTTCGGCTGGCTGCGCACCGAGATCGGCGTGCACCGCCTGGTGCGCAAGAGTCCGTTCGACTCCGGCAACCGTCGCCACACCTCGTTCACCGCGGTGTTCGTATCGCCGGAAATCGACGACAACATCGAGATCGAGATCAACCCGGCCGACCTGCGCATCGATACCTACCGCTCCTCCGGCGCGGGCGGTCAGCACGTGAACACCACCGATTCGGCGGTGCGGATCACCCACGTGCCGACCAATACCGTGGTGGCGTGCCAGAACGAACGCTCCCAGCACGCCAACAAGGACACCGCGATGAAGATGCTGCGGGCCAAGTTGTACGAGCTGGAAATGCAAAAGCGTACCGCCGCGTCCCAGGCCCTGGAGGACTCCAAGTCCGACATCGGCTGGGGCCACCAGATCCGCTCCTACGTGCTCGACCAGTCGCGGATCAAGGACCTGCGTACCGGTATCGAGCGCAGCGACTGCGACAAGGTGCTCGACGGCGATCTAGACGAATACCTCGAAGCCAGCCTCAAACAGGGGCTGTAAAGCTGCTGCGCCTGGCCAGGCCGCGTTGGAAAATGGTTCGGACTGCTCGTTTTTTTATGATCGTGAACTCCGTGTCCTCGCCATTTCCCGCCTTGCCTGGCCGGCGTTCGCTACGCTTTTCGCCCCTGTTGCGCAATCCGTTTCCACAGGCAAGAGAGCCTAACCAGGAACCACCAAGACCATGAGCGACCAACAACTCGACCAGCACGAACTGCAACAGGAAGAAAACAAGCTGATCGCCCAGCGCAAGGAAAAACTTGCCGCCGTGCGCGAAGCCCGGGCCATCGCCTTCCCCAACGACTTCCGCCGCGACGCCTACTTCGCGGACCTGCAGAAACAGTACGCCGACAAGACCAAGGAAGAGCTGGAAGCCGCAGCGATCCCGGTCAAGGTGGCCGGTCGGATCATGCTCAACCGCGGTTCCTTCATCGTCCTCCAGGACAGCAGCGAGCGCCTGCAGGTCTACGTCAACCGCAAGACCCTGCCGGAAGAAACCCTGGCCGAGATCAAGACCTGGGACCTGGGCGACATCATCGGCGCCGAAGGCGTGCTGGCCCGCTCGGGCAAGGGCGACCTGTACGTCGACATGACCAGCGTGCGCCTGCTGACCAAGTCGCTGCGTCCGCTGCCGGACAAGCACCATGGCCTGACCGACACCGAGCAGCGCTACCGCCAGCGCTACGTCGACCTGATGGTCAACGAGGAAACCCGCCACACCTTCCGCGTGCGTTCCCAGGTCATCGCCCACATCCGCCGTTTCCTCAGCGAGCGCGGTTTCCTCGAAGTGGAGACCCCGATGCTGCAGACCATCCCCGGCGGCGCCGCGGCCAAGCCGTTCGAGACCCATCACAACGCGCTGGACATGGCCATGTTCCTGCGCATCGCCCCGGAGCTGTACCTCAAGCGCCTGGTGGTCGGCGGTTTCGAGAAGGTCTTCGAGATCAACCGCAACTTCCGTAACGAAGGCGTCTCGACCCGGCACAACCCCGAGTTCACCATGCTCGAGTTCTACCAGGCCTACGCCGACTACGAAGACAACATGGACCTGACCGAGGAACTGTTCCGCGAACTGGCCCAGGCGGTACTCGGTACCACCGACGTGCCCTACGGCGACAAGGTCTTCCACTTCGGCGAGCCGTTCGTGCGCCTGTCGGTGTTCGATTCGATCCTCAAGTACAACCCGGAGATCACCGCCGCCGACCTCAACGACGTCGAGAAGGCGCGGGCCATCGCCAAGAAGGCCGGCGCCAAGGTCCTCGGCCACGAAGGCCTGGGCAAGCTGCAGGTGATGATTTTCGAGGAACTGGTGGAGCACAAGCTGGAGCAGCCGCACTTCATCACCCGCTACCCCTTCGAGGTTTCGCCGCTGGCCCGCCGCAACGACGAAGACCCGAGCGTCACCGACCGCTTCGAGCTGTTCATCGGCGGCCGCGAGATCGCCAATGCCTATTCCGAGCTGAACGACGCCGAGGACCAGGCCGAGCGCTTCATGTTGCAGGTCAAGGAGAAGGACGCCGGCGACGACGAGGCGATGCACTACGACGCCGACTTCATCAATGCCCTGGAATACGGCATGCCGCCGACCGCCGGCGAAGGCATCGGCATCGACCGCCTGGTGATGCTGCTGACCAACTCGCCGTCGATCCGCGACGTGATCCTGTTCCCGCACATGCGCCCGCAGGCCTGAGCGCCGCAACAGTCCATGGAAAAGCCGCCTTCGGGCGGTTTTTTCATGGCCGCGCGGTGTCCCGGCCGCCGGGCCAGGGGCCGATAGCCGCCGATCCGCCGGCTGACCACGGAAGGTGCGGGTGGGATCGGAGCTTCCCCGATAGCGGCCGATTGATTCCACGCGAAAAAGTCCGAACAATGCCCCATCGTCCGCGAGCGGAGGAAACACCGTGTCCCGAGTAGCTCCCAGAGACAGCGCCGCGCAGGCCGCCAGCGCGGTAGCCGAAAGCGTTCGTTACCAGGGCCGCAAGGCCAGCCGCCAGGGCAGCGAGCAGCGGCGCCAGGCGATTCTCGATGCCGCCATGCGCCTGATCGTCCGCGACGGCGTACGGGCCGTGCGCCACCGCGCGGTGGCCGCCGAGGCCCAGGTGCCGTTGTCGGCCACCACCTACTACTTCAAGGACATCGACGATCTCATCACCGACACCTTCGGCCTCTTCGTCGAGCGCAACGCAGAGGCGCTGTCGGCGTTCTGGAGCAGCGTGGAGGGCGACCTCCAGGAGATGGCCGCGGTGCTGGCCGACGACCCCGGCGCCCGTGGCTCGCTGGTGGAACGGATCGTCGAGCTGGCCGTGCAGTATGTCCAGGTCCAGCTCACCGAGCGCCGCGAGCACCTGCTGGCCGAACAGGCCTTCCGCCAGGAGGCGTTGCTCAACCCGCGCCTGCGCGAACTGGCCGATGCCCACCAGCGGATTCTCTCCCTCGGCGCCGTGCATTTCTTCCAGGTGCTCGGTTCCGGGCAGCCCGAGCAGGACGCCAAGGTGTTGACGTCGATTATTCTGCAGATGGAATATCAGGGCCTCGTGGACGGGGTCGAGCAACTGGCCGTGGACGAAATGCGCGCCATACTCAGACGGTACCTGAATCTGGTCATGGGCCTGTGACCTGAGCGTCAACCCCGCCATGGCGGGGTTTTTCATACCCGAACCTTCCCTCGGCCAGCCGGTCGCAGGTTGCGGAGGGTTCCTAAGGAGCGTGTGATGAAAGCCTGGCGTTGCCTGGTGGTCCTGAGTTTCCTGCTGTTGGGCGGTTGCCTGGTCACCTTCAAGGAGCCGATACCGCCGCGCGAGGCGGCGCCGAGCCATCTGCTCGGGACCTGGAGCCGCGAGAACGAGTGGAAGGAAGAACAATTCCTGGAGATCACCCGTTCCGGCAGCAATGTCTACCGTGCGCTCAGCTACGTGGACAGCAAGGACAATACCGAGAGCCTGGAAGACTACGGCTTCACCGTCTCCCACCAGGGCAAGCGCTGGTACCTGTCGGCCGGCCTGCCGAAGAGCCTGGGCGGCAACTTCATCGTCGCCGGCTTCGAGATCACCGACGGTGACGAGCTGGTGATCTACAACCTCGACGTCGAGCGCATCGTCGAGGACCTCGGCGCCGGCCAGCTCGACGGCGAGACCGTCGATAGCGATCAGGGCAAGGGCGCGCTGGTGCGCAGCCCGTTGGCGAAGGTCTTCGCCTACCTGAACGATCCCGCCAATTCCGACGTGTTCGTCGAGGCCGCCCGCTTCCAGCGGGTCACCCAATGAGATTGCCGATGAGCCAGCGCAAGGCGCAGAACGACTACCAGAAGATCATCCGCTCCCTGTCCGATCGCATCGTCGAGGCGCAGACGCCGATCCGCGTGCTGGATGCGATCAAATGGGACGACGGGATCCGCCAGGACTTCCTCAAGGGCCGCGGCAAGCATGCGCCGAAGGTCGACCGCGGCTACTACGACAGCCGCCCGCTGGCCTTCGACGCCAGCGCCAAGAAGCAGGAATTCCAGAACATCGAGCGCGACATCACCCGCCAGTTGGGCCAGTTCAACCCGGTCGGGCAGATCATGCGGCGGATGTGCAAGGAATACCGAATGGTCATTCGCATGCTCGAGGCGCGCGGCACCCCGGACCTCGGGCTGATCTCCCAGGAACTCTACGGCTCGGCCTCGGACGCCTTCCATGCCGGCGATCCGACCCTGGCCGACCTCGGCCTGATGCTCTCCGACTACCTGAACAACATCGCCGACCGCGGCGATCTCAAGGACGAACCCAAGACCCTGACCGCCAAGGAGGTCGTACCGATCCTCCAGGCGCGGCTGAACACCGTGTTCGGCGAGGAGGAGGGCACCATCCGCGTGTTCGAGTCCGACGGCATCGTCGCCGACGCGGCGGCCGGCGCCGACTACATCAAGGTACGCGCCGACGCCCTGTTCAACGAGCGCGACGTGCGCGCGCTGGAGGTCCACGAGGGCCTGGTGCACGTCGGCACCACCCTGAACGGCCTGAGCCAGCCGATCTGCACCTTCCTCGCCAAGGGACCGCCGTCCTCCACCGTGACCCAGGAAGGCCTGGCGATCCTGATGGAGGTGATCGCCTTCGCCTCCTACCCGACCCGCCTGCGCAAGCTGACCAATCGCACCCGGGCGATCCACATGGCCGAGGAGGGCGCCGATTTCCTCGACGTGTTCCACTTCTACCGCGAGCAGGGCTACAGCCTGGAGGACAGCTACCAGAACGCCAGCCGGGTCTTCCGCGGCTCGACCCCGGATGGCCTGCCGTTCACCAAGGACCTGTCCTACCTGAAGGGCTTCATCCTCATCTATAACTACATCCAGCTCGCCGTGCGCAAGGGCAAGCTCGAACAGATCCCCCTGCTGTTCTGCGGCAAGACCACCCTGGAAGACATGCGCACCCTGCGCCAACTGGTGGACGAGGGCCTGGTGGCGCCGCCGAAGTACCTGCCGCCGCAGTTCCGCGACCTCAACGCGCTGTCGGCCTGGATGTGCTTCTCGAACTTCCTCAACCACCTCAGCCTGGACCGCATCGAAGCGGATTACGCGAACATCCTCTGACCGTTCCCCGCCGTGCCGGTCTTTCCCGGTGCGCGCGGGCGGTCGGCCGGCAAGCAAGGAGAACGGCGATGGCCAGCCACGAACTCGACTACCGCATCCTCGGCGAATCCATGCAGACCGTGGAGATCGAACTCGACCCCGGGGAAACCGTGATCGCCGAGGCCGGGGCAATGAACTACATGACCGGCGACATCCGCTTCACCGCGCGGATGGGCGACGGCTCCGACGGCAGCCTGCTGGGCAAGCTGTGGAGCGCCGGCAAGCGCAAGCTCGGTGGCGAGTCGGTGTTCATGACCCACTTCACCAACGAAGGCCAGGGCAAGCAGCACGTGGCCTTTGCCGCGCCCTATCCGGGCAGCGTGGTGGCGGTGGACCTGGACGATGTCGGCGGGCGCCTGTTCTGCCAGAAGGACTCGTTCCTCTGCGCAGCCTATGGCACCCGGGTCGGCATCGCCTTCACCAAGCGCCTGGGCGCCGGTTTCTTCGGCGGCGAGGGCTTCATCCTGCAGAAGCTCGAGGGCGATGGCCTGGTCTTCGTCCACGCCGGCGGCACGCTGATCCGCCGCCAGTTGAATGGCGAGACGCTGCGGGTCGACACCGGTTGCCTGGTGGCCTTCACCGACGGTATCGACTACGACGTGCAACTGGCCGGCGGCCTGAAGAGCATGCTGTTCGGCGGCGAAGGATTGCTGCTGACCACCCTCAAGGGCAGCGGCACCGTCTGGCTGCAGAGCCTGCCGTTCTCGCGCCTGGCCGGGCGCATCTACGACGCCACCTTTCGCGCCCGCGAAGAGGTAAGGACCAACAACGGATGAAGCGCCTGCTGATCCCGCTGCTGGTACTCGGCGCGCTGTTCCTCGGTGGCTGCAGTTCGCTGCTGTTCTATCCCGAGCCGGTGGTGCAGATCACTCCGGCGCGCGCCGGGCTGGAGTACCGCGACGTCACCCTGACCACCGCCGACGGCGTGCGCCTGCGCGCCTGGTGGCTGCCGGCGAAGAAAGGCGTGCCGGTGAAAGGCACTGTGCTCTACCTGCACGGCAACGGCGGCAACCTGTCCTGGCACCTCGGCGGCACGTGGTGGCTGCCCGCCGAGGGCTACCAGGTGCTGATGCTCGACTATCGCGGCTACGGCCAGTCGGAGGGCCAGCCGGGACTGCCGGAGGTCTACCGCGACATCGACGCGGCGTTCGCCTGGCTCGACCAGGCGCCGGAGGTGAAGGGCACCGAGCGCGTGCTGCTGGGGCAGAGTCTCGGCGGCGCGCTGGCGATCCACTACCTGGTCGAGCATCCGCAGCGCCAGGGCCAGTTCAAGGCGCTGGTGTTCGACGGGGTACCGGCGAGCTACCGCGGCATCGCCCGGCACATGCTGGACGGTTCCTGGCTGACCTGGCCGCTGCAGGTGCCGCTGTCCTGGCTGGTGCCCGACGACGACAGCGCCATCCATTCGGTGGCGCGGCTTTCTGGCGCACCCATGCTGTTCTTTCACAGCATCGACGATACCATTGTGCCCCTCGAGAACGGCATCGCCCTGTACCGCCAGGCGCGGCCGCCGAAGGTCCTGCAACTGACCCGAGGCGGCCACGTGCAGACCTTCGCCGAAGCGACCTGGCAGGAAGTGATGCTGCGCTTCCTCGACGACCCCCATGGCTTCACCGGCCTGCGCCGGCTGGCCGAAATCCCGAACCGCGAATCCGCGAAACCCGAAGGCAATCCATGAGCGACCGTAACGTACTCCCCTGCATCCTGACCGGCATCGGTACCATCTTCGTCACCGTCGGCGTGCTCTGGTACTACGGCTACCTGCATTTCGCCAAGCCGCAGGACGCCCTGTTGCTGGCCGACTTCACCATGCTGAAGAGCCTGCCCGGCGAAGATGTGAAGCTGTCCCTGGAGCCGGCCAAGCAGGTCGCGCAGTGCATCGATGGCGTCCTGGTGCTGTTCGACACCGAGCAGAAGGGCCTTTCCGGCGTGCTGGTGGACAACAGGAAGCACGCCGTGCGCTGCGCCGGACAGGAAGTCCCGCAGGAAGTGAAATGACCGAGGTCCGCGTCTGGCAGGGAGACATCACCCGTCTTGCGGTGGATGCCATCGTCAACGCGGCGAACTCCTCGCTGCTCGGTGGGGGCGGTGTCGACGGCGCCATCCACCGCGCCGCCGGTGCCGAACTGGTGGCGGCCTGCCGCCTGCTGCACGGTTGCAAGACCGGCGAGGCGAAGATCACCCGTGGGTTCCGTCTGCCGGCGGCCCACGTGATCCACACCGTCGGCCCGGTCTGGCGCGGCGGCGACAACGGCGAAGCGGAGCTGCTGGCCAGCTGCTACCGGCGCAGCCTGGCGCTGGCCGAGCAGGCCGGGGCGGCCAGCGTCGCGTTCCCCGCCATCAGCTGCGGCATCTACGGCTATCCCGTGGAGCAGGCCGCGGCCATTGCCGTCGAAGAGGTCTGCCGGCAACGCCCGGCGCACAGCAGCCTGGAGGAAATCGTCCTGGTTGCCTTCGATAGCTCGATGGCCGAGCGCTACCAGCGCTTGCTCGGCGAGCGGCCTGTGGCCCGCTGATACCTGGAAAGCTCAAGCCCCGCCCATGAAAAAGCCCCGCCGGATGGCGGGGCTTTTGGGCTTCCGTAGGGCTTATCAGCCGCTGACGGAGGAGCGTGGCGCGACCGGCTTGGCGTCGTTGGAAATGGTGACTTCCACCCGACGGTTCATGGCACGGCCGGAGCTGGTGCCGTTGCTGGCCACCGGATATTCCTTGCCGTAGCCACGGGTGGCTACGCGTTCCGGGCTGATGCCGCGGCTGAGCAGGGCCATGCGCACCGAGTCGGCACGACGCTCGGACAGGCGCTGGTTGTAGTTGGCGGAACCGGTGCTATCGGTGTAGCCCTCTACGATCACCTGGCGCTCCGGGTTCTGCTGGAGGAACTCGGCCAGTTGCTGGATGTTGCGCATGGCGCCGGGCTTCAGGTCGGACTTGTCGAGATCGAACAGAACGTCGCCGAAGGTCACCATGGTGCCGCGCGAGGTCTGCTTGGCATTCAGTTGGCTACGCAGCTTGTCCAGTTGCGCGGTGCGCGCGTCGAGGCGGGCCTGGGCGCGCTGGGCGGAGGCATTTTGCAACTGCGCCTCGGCATTGCGCAGGACGATGGTCTGCTTGGCCAGTTCGATGCGCTGGTTGGTCAGGTAGGCCAGTTGGTCCACGTCGCGCTGGTCTTCGCCATCCTGGTAGGCCTTGTCGGCCTTGGCCAGCCAGTCGCCGGCGTCCTTGGTTTCCAGGGCCGCGACCTTGGTCGCGTCGGGCTGCGACTGCAGCGCGGAGAAGTTGCTGCGGGCCTGTTCCAGGTTGGCGTTCGGCGGCGTGGAGCAGGCGGCCAGCGCCAGGGCCAGCAGGGATACGGCGGGGAGGGCAATGTACTTACGCATAGGGGTCATCCTTAATCACGAATCGACGAAAGAAGGGCGGAATCCGGCTTAGTGCTGCGTATCGCGCATGCCTTCCTCACGCAGTTCCATGACGCCCTGCTGGGCATCCTTCACGGCTTTCTGCGCCTTGGCGGCCTGGGTCTTGCGCTCGGCGACCCGGGCGTCCCACTCGGCCTGCTGCGCCAGGCGCTTGGCCTGGTCGTATTCCTTGTCGTTCATGGCGATGCGCGCCTGGCTCAGCTTGTCCTGAGCGGACTTCATCTCGACCGGGGCATATTCCGGGCCGCCGGCGCTCACCGCGTTATTCACCGCGGATTCGGTCACGGCGAACTGCTCGGTCGGCGGGTTGCCGGCGCAGCCGGCCAGGACCAGGCTGCTGCCTACGGCCAGCAGGGCCAGCTTGAGGCCACGCAGGGAACCGGTGTGTTGCTTGCTCATCGCTTTTTGCTCCATGGGAAATTTCCTCTGACAGGGATGCTGATTCCTTGGCTTTCATCTCTGGCCATTACCGTGGGCGCGTTTCCGGCCCTCCGGTCTTTTCTTCCTGCTCACTGAGCAAGCCTCTGCCAGGCCTCTGTTTCAGGGGCTTGGCGATTGGCCATGTACTTTTAGTGACTCCCCCGCTGGTTCAGGGGTTCAAAAAAAAATCTGAAATTTTCTGACTGAACAGTCGGCTTCCGGCGTGGTCGCAGAACGCCACCTCTGCTCACTAAAGCCCGTCCTACAGGGCTCTAGTCCACGAAACGCACAACTGCCGCAGCGCTCCAGGACGGAACACTCGGGCAGAAAAAAGCCCCACCTGAGTGGGGCTGGAGGAGGCCAGTGGGGCCTTTTAGAAACGCTTGCGCAACAGTCGCAGACCGTTGAACACCACCAGCAGGCTGGCGCCCATGTCGGCGAATACCGCCATCCACAGGGTGCCTTCGCCTGCCAGGGTAAGGGCGAGGAACACCGCCTTGATGCCCAGGGCCAGGGTGATGTTCTGGACCAGGATCGCGTGGGTGGTGCGCGACAGCCGGACGAATTGCGGCAACTTGCGCAGGTCGTCGTCCATCAGCGCGACGCCGGCGGTCTCGATGGCCGTGTCGGTGCCCGCCGCGCCCATGGCGAAGCCGATGTCGGCGCGGGCCAGGGCCGGCGCGTCGTTGATCCCGTCGCCGACCATGCCGACCCGCGAGCCGTCGGCCTGGCGCGCTTCCACTTCACGCAGCTTGTCCTCCGGCAGGAGGTTGCCGCGAGCTGCGTCGATGCCTACCTGGGCAGCGATGGCGGCTGCGGTGTGCGGGTTGTCGCCGGTGAGCATCAGGGTCTTCACGTCCAGCGCGTGCAGCTCGCGGATCGCCTCGCGGCTGCTGTCCTTGACCCCGTCGGCGACGGCGAAGAGGGCCCGCACGCGCTGCGGATCGCACAGCGCGATGACCGTCTTGCCCTGGCGTTCCAGGGCGTCCAGGCGCTCTTCCAGGGCCGGCGAGCAGAGGCCCAGTTCCTCCACCAGGCGATGGTTGCCGAGGTGGTAGAGGACGCCGTCGATGCGTCCGCTGACGCCTCGTCCCGGCAAGGCGGCGAGGTCCTCGACCACGCCCAGGGCAAGGCCGTCCTCTTCCGCTGCGTTGGCCACGGCGCGCGATACCGGGTGGTCGGAACGCGCGGCCAGGCTGGCGGCGAGCAGGCGCGCATCCGTCCCGTCAGCCTCCGCGATCGGCAGGTAGTCGGTCTGTTGCGGTTTGCCATGGGTGATGGTGCCGGTCTTGTCGAGGGCGACCCAGGACAGCTTGCGCCCGAGTTCGAGGAACACCCCGCCCTTGATCAGGATGCCCAGGCGCGCCGCGGCGGAAAGGCCGCTGACGATGGTCACCGGGGTGGAGATCACCAGCGCGCAGGGACAGGCGATCACCAGCAGCACCAGGGCGCGGTAGATCCAGTCCAGCCAGGCGCCGCCGAACAGCAGCGGCGGCAGCACCGCGGTGGCGAGGGCGATGAGGAATACCACCGGGGTGTAGACGCGGGCGAAACTGTCGACGAAACGCTGGGTCGGTGCGCGGGAACCCTGGGCTTCCTCCACGGCGTGGATGATCCGGGCCAGGGTGCTGTCGTCGGCGCGGCGGGTGACGCGGTACTCCAGCGCGCCCTCGCCGTTGATGCTGCCGGCGAACACCGGCTCGCCGACCTCCTTCTCCACCGGCAGGCTTTCGCCGGTGATCGGCGCCTGGTTGACGCTGGAGCGGCCGCTGGTCACCTCGCCGTCGAGTGCGATGCGTTCGCCGGGCTTCACGCGCACGGTGGCTTCCAGTTCCACTTGCTTGGCCGGCAGTTCCTTCCATTCGCCGCCGACCAGCACGGTGGCCTGTTCCGGAGCCAGTTGCAGCAGGCCGCGGATGGCGTTGCGCGCGCGATCCAGGGACTTCGCCTCGATCAACTCGGCGATGGCGAACAGCACGCTGACCATCGCCGCTTCCGGCCACTGGCCGATGAGCACGGCGCCGGTCACGGCGATACTCATCAGGGCGTTGATGTTCAGGTTACGGTTCTTCAGTGCGATCCAGCCCTTGCGGTAGGTCGGCAGGCCGGCGCCGAGGATGGCCAGCAGGGCGAGGCCGGCGACCACCCAGTCCGGCGCCAGGCCGAACCATTCGACGATCTCCGAGGCCAGCGCCATCGCGCCGGCCAGGGCCAGCGGCCACCAGGGCTTCGCCGGCGCTTGCGAGGGGCCGTCGGTATTTTCGCCGGCATCCAGCGGCACCGCCTGCATGCCGAGGCCGGCGATCAGCTTCTGCAGCGGCTCGACGCTGTCGAAGCGATGCTGGACGCGCAGCAGGCGCTGCATCAGGTTGAATTCCAGCGACTCCACTGCCGGCTGGCGACCGAGGGCGTCGCGGATCAGGCGTTCCTCGGTCGGGCAGTCCATCGCTTCGATGCGCAGGTCGCTCCAGCGCAACTCGGCGTTGCCGGCCAGGGTTCCGATGGCGGCCACCGCCGGGCGAGGCGCGTGGCGGTGCCCATGATCATGTCCGTGACCGTGACCGTGACCGTGACCGTGACCGTGACAGCAAGTGTCGGCGTGTTCGTGGCTCATGGAAACAATTCCCGTTTGACGTGTTGGGTGCGATTGCACACCCTGTAGCAACTACAGAGTCAAGCGGTACTGCCAATTCGGGTAGCCGCGTCGGCGATTGGAGGAGGGTTGGCATGAAGATCGGTGAGCTGGCGAAGAGAACCGGTTGCCCGGTGGAGACCATCCGCTACTACGAGCGCGAAGGCCTGTTGCCCGAGCCCGCGCGTAGCGAAGGCAACTATCGGCAATACACCCTGGCGCATGTCGAGCGCCTGTCGTTCATCCGTCACTGCCGCTCGCTGGACATGACCCAGGAGGAAATCCGTACCCTGCTGGCGTTGCGCGACCGTCCCGAGGCGGATTGCGGCACCGCCAACCGGTTGATCGACGAGCACCTGCATCACGTCGAGGTGCGCATCGCCGAACTCCAGGCATTGCGCGAGCAACTGCGGGATCTCGGCTCACGCTGTACGGTCGCCGGCAACAGCCAGGCCTGCGGCATCCTCCGCGAACTGGAGCAGCCCGCGCCGCTGTCGCCAATCGCCGAGGAATGCGCCGAGGCCGGGCACATGCACGTCCCCGGCGTGCACCGCCGGCATGGCTGAAGCCGCGCTCAGTGACTGGAGGTGTCCTGTTGCGCGACCAGTTCGTGCAGGTACTTGCGCGAGAGCGACAGGAAGCGTGGGGTAGGGCCGACATCCTCATAGAGCGGATCGCCCTGTTCGTCGGTGGCCACCACCTGACTCCCCTTCACGTAGGGAAAGCTCGCCTCCAGTTCTTCCAGGGCGGCGCCGACCAGCTCGCCCAGTAGTTCCTCGACGCTGCGCCGCGGATACATCTCGTGCAGCGCGGCGAGGCGCGCGGCGCTTTCGACGTCCAGCGGGATGCTGTAGTGGTTGCGGGCCATGCGGCCCTTGGCGGTGTGTTCCCAATGGCGGACAAGCTCACGGATCTTCATGCTGACCTCTTCAGCCCGGTCGTGGCGGGCGTGCTGGGGGGCCCTCGTGGGGCCGTGCCTCGGTGCGGGCACTTCCTTCAGACTAGACCCGATCGGCGCCGGCAGCCTCGCTTCCGGCCCGGCGGCGCCGTACTGGCACCCTGCGGGCTTGTAAGCGCGGGGGCGCCTGAGCCAAGCTGGTTTCCCACCCGCAGTGGAGACAGGTCATGCCGGAAATCGATGCGCGCCTGCGCGAGGACGTCCACCAACTGGGCGAATTGCTCGGCGACACCATCCGCGAGCAGTACGGCCCGCGGTTCCTCGACAAGATCGAGCTGATCCGCAAGGGCGCCAAGGCTGCCCGCCGCGGTTCCGCGGAGGGCGCCCAGCAGCTCACCGCCACCCTCGACGGGCTCGAGGAAGACGAACTGCTGCCGGTGGCGCGGGCCTTCAACCAGTTCCTCAACCTGGCCAATATCGCCGAGCAATACCACCGTATCCGCCGGCGCCGGCCGAACGAGCCGGAACCCTTCGAGAACCTGGTGCTGGAAGAGCTGCTGGGGCGTCTCAAGGACGCCGGGCATGCCCCCGGGCAACTGGCTCGCCAGCTCGCCGGGCTGGAGATCGAACTGGTGCTGACCGCCCATCCCACCGAGGTGGCGCGGCGCACGCTGATCCAGAAATACGATGCGATCACCGCGCAGCTGGCGGCCAAGGACCATGCCGACCTGCTGCCGGAGGAGCGCAGTCGCATCCAGCAGCGCCTGCAGCGGCTGGTGGCCGAGGCCTGGCATACCGACGAGATCCGCAAGGTCCGGCCGACCCCGGTGGACGAGGCGAAATGGGGCTTCGCGGTGATCGAACATTCTCTCTGGCAGGCCTTGCCGAACGTCCTTCGGCACGTCGACGAGGTACTCCTGCGCAGCACCGGCGAACGCCTGCCGTTGACCGCCGCGCCGCTGCGCTTCGCGTCCTGGATGGGGGGCGACCGCGACGGCAATCCCAACGTCACCGCCAGCGTGACCCGCGAGGTCCTGCTGCTGGCGCGCTGGATGGCCGCCGACCTGTACCTGCGCGATATCGACCGACTGGCCGCCGAGCTGTCCATGCAGCAGGCCTCGCCGCAGCTGCTGGCGCGGGTCGGCGATAGCGCCGAGCCCTATCGCGCCCTGCTCAAGCAATTGCGCGAGCGCCTGCGCGTGACCCGCAACTGGACCCACCAGGCCCTGGCCGGCGAGGTGCCGGCCGCGGAGGGCGTCCTGGAGCACAACCGCGACCTGGTCGAGCCGCTGCAACTGTGCCACGAGTCGCTGCACGCCTGCGGCATGGGCGTGATCGCCGATGGCGCGTTGCTCGACTGCCTGCGCCGCGCCGCCACCTTCGGCCTGTTCCTGGTACGCCTGGACGTGCGCCAGGACTCGGCCCGCCATGCCGCCGCGCTGAGCGAGATCACCGAGTACCTGGAGCTGGGCAGCTACGACGAGTGGGACGAGAAGACCCGCCTGGAATTCCTTCTCGAGGAACTGAACAGCCGCCGCCCCCTGCTGCCGGCGCACTACCAGCCTTCGGCGGATACCGCCGAGGTGCTCGCCACCTGCCGGGCGATCGCCGCCGCACCACCGGCGTCGCTGGGGTCCTACGTGATCTCGATGGCCGGCCAGCCGTCCGACGTGCTGGCGGTGCAACTGCTGCTAAAGGAAAGCGGCGTCGACTGGCCGATGCGCGTGGTGCCGCTGTTCGAGACCCTCGACGACCTGGACAACGCCGGCCCCTGCATGGAGCGCCTGCTGACGCTGCCGGGCTACCGTTCGCGGCTCTCCGGGGTGCAGGAAGTGATGATCGGCTACTCCGATTCGGCCAAGGACGCCGGTACCCTCACGGCGGCCTGGGCGCAGTACCGGGCGCAGGAGAAACTGGTGGAGATCTGCCGCCAGCACGAGGTCGAGTTGCTGCTCTTCCACGGCCGCGGCGGTACCGTCGGTCGCGGCGGCGGGCCGGCCCACGCGGCGATCCTGTCGCAGCCGCCGGGTTCGGTGGCCGGGCGCTTCCGGGTCACCGAACAGGGCGAGATGATCCGCTTCAAGTTCGGTCTGCCGGACATCGCCGAACAGAACCTCAATCTCTACCTCGCCGCAGTGCTGGAAGCGACCCTGATGCCGCCGCCGGCTCCGGAGCCGGCCTGGCGCGCGCAGATGGACCGCCTGGCGAAGGACGCGCTGCTGGCCTACCGCAGGGTGGTGCGCGACGATCCGCAGTTCGTCGAGTATTTCCGCCTGGCCACGCCCGAGCAGGAACTGGGCCGTCTGCCGCTGGGCAGCCGCCCGGCCAAGCGCCGCGAAGGCGGGGTGGAGAGCCTGCGGGCGATTCCCTGGATCTTCGCCTGGACCCAGACGCGCCTGATGCTGCCGGCATGGCTTGGCTGGGAGACCGCCTTGCTGAACGCCATCGAGCGTGGCGAGGGCGCGCTGCTCGGGCAGATGCGCGAGCGATGGCCGTTCTTCACCACCCGCATCGACATGCTGGAAATGGTCCTGGCCAAGGCCGACGCGGATATCGCGCGGCTCTACGACGAACGTCTAGTGCCGCTCGAGCTGCGTCCGCTGGGGCGTCGTTTACGCGACCTATTGTCGCAGGCGGTGCGCGTGGTACTGGGACTGACCGGGCAGTCGCTGCTGCTCGCCCACGCCAGCGAGACCCGCGAGTCGATCAGCGTGCGCAACAGCTATCTAGACCCGCTGCACCTGCTCCAGGCTGAGCTTCTGGCCCGTTCGCGGCGCTGCCAGGGCGACGCCTGCGGCGGCCTGGAGCAGGCGCTGCTGGTGACGGTCGCGGGGGTCGCCGCCGGACTGCGCAACACCGGATGAGGGAAGGCGGGGGGCAACTTTCGGTGTCTTGTGCGGTGGGGGGGCGCTGTGTATCTTGGACAGCCTTTTCGGCGCCATACAGTGCCGTTTCCTGCAAATACGAGATTGGCCCCACGAGGCGGATCCAGACTTTCGCTTACCAATTCTAAGGAGCATATCGATGCGTGTGATTCTGCTCGGGGCACCCGGTGCCGGCAAAGGCACCCAGGCACGGTTCATCACCGAGAAGTTCGGCATTCCGCAGATCTCCACTGGCGACATGCTGCGCGCCGCAGTCAAGGCCGGCAGCCCGCTCGGCCAGCAGGTGAAAGGCGTGATGGACAGCGGCGGCCTGGTATCCGACGACATCATCATCGCCCTGATCAAGGAACGCATCACCGAGGCCGATTGCGCCAAGGGCTTCCTGTTCGACGGCTTCCCGCGGACCATCCCGCAGGCCGAAGCGCTGAAGGACGCCGGTGTGACCATCGACCACGTGGTCGAGATCGCCGTCGACGACGAGGAGATCGT
Source organism: Pseudomonas sp. TZ252 (assembly GCF_056110345.1). NCBI lineage: Bacteria > Pseudomonadati > Pseudomonadota > Gammaproteobacteria > Pseudomonadales > Pseudomonadaceae > Pseudomonas > Pseudomonas sp. TZ252. The sequence continues at coordinate 3,854,610 of NZ_CM148566.1, forward strand.
GTCGCGTATCGCCGGTCGTCGCGTGCATCCGGCCTCCGGCCGCGTGTACCACACCGAGCACAACCCGCCGAAGGTCGCCGGCAAGGACGACGTTACCGGCGAAGAGCTGATCCAGCGCGAGGACGACAAGGAAGAGACCGTGCGTCACCGCCTGTCGGTCTATCATTCGCAGACCAAGCCGCTGGTCGACTTCTACCAGAAGCTGTCGGCCGCCGAAGGCACCCCGAAATACCACAGCATCGCCGGCGTCGGCTCGGTCGAGCAGATCACCGCGAAAGTGCTTTCGGCCCTGAGCTGATCCGCAGCGCTGTAGCACCGACGGCCCGCTTGCGGGCCGTCGGCGTTTCCGGGGCGGCGAAGGCTGGTACAATCGGCGTCTTTTTCACCACGCGGAACCGTCGATGTCCACTCTGTTGGCCCTGGATACCTCCACCGAAGCCTGCTCCGTCGCCCTGCTCCACGAGGGGCGGGCGCTCAGTCACTACGAGGTGATCCCGCGCCTGCACGCCCAGCGCCTGCTGCCGATGGTCCGCGACCTGCTCGACGAGGCCGGCGTCGCCCTGTCCGCGGTGGACGCCATCGCCTTCGGGCGCGGTCCGGGCGCCTTCACCGGCGTGCGCATCGCCATCGGCGTGGTCCAGGGCCTGGCCTTCGCCCTGCAGCGCCCGGTACTGGCGGTCTCCGACCTGGCGATCCTGGCCCAGCGGGCCTACCGCGAGCAGGGTGCGGAGCGGGTCGCCGCGGCCATCGACGCGCGGATGGACGAGGTCTACTGGGGTTGCTACCAGTTGCAACAGGGCGAGATGCGCCTGGCCGGCAGCGAAGCGGTACTGCCGCCCGAGCGGGTCGCCGTACCGTGGGACGCCGCTGCCGCGGACTGGTTCGGCGCCGGCACCGGCTGGGGCTACGTCGAGCGCATGCCGCAGCGCCCGGCCGCGCTGGACGCGAGCCTGCTGCCGCATGCCGAGGACTTGCTCAGCCTGGCCGGCTTCGCCTGGGCGCGCGGCGAAGGCGTGGAGGCGGAACAGGCGCTGCCGGTGTACCTGCGCGACAACGTGGCGACGCCGAAAAAAGCGCCCTGAAAATGCCGCGCAGCGGTAATTGCCAAGCCTTTCGGGGCTGGCTAGAGTGTGGAGACTTCCCCGGGTTTTGATCATGCGTATCGACGGACTTTCTTCCTCTTCGTTGCCGCTGGAGCGCAGCGCCCGACCGGGCTCCGCGGTCACGCCGTATCGCGACGTGCAGCGCGAGGTCGAGGCGCGGCGCGAGCAGCCGGCGCCGGTTTCCGGCAGCCAGGGCTTCGAGCAGGCGCCGCAGGCGCGCAAGGTCCAGGCCAGTTCGGCGGGCGGCGACAGCCTGCCGGTCAGCGCCCGCGACCTGCTGGCGTTCCAGCGCCCGGTAAGCAGCCATGCGGCGATGGCCCTGGCCAGCTACAACTCCACCGCCAGCCTCAACATCGACGCCGGCGCCGAGGATGTCCTCGGCCTCGACCTCTACGCCTGAGCGGTTCCCTGCGCTCCCGTGGTTTCCCTTCCTTATTTCCTCGGTTGTCCATCCTGGAACGAGGCGGCCTGGCGCGGCAGCTTCTATCCGCGCGAATTGCGTTCCGCCGACTACCTCGGACACTACGGCGGCATCTTCAACGCGGTCGAGGGCAATACCACCTTCTATGCCCGGCCTTCGGCGGAAACCGTGCGGCGCTGGGCCGAGACGATGCCGGCGGGGTTCCGCTTCTGTGCCAAGTTTCCCCGCGATATCAGTCACGAAGGCGACCTGCGCGAACGGCTCGAGGCCGCCGGCGACTTCCTCGAACTGCTGGCGCCGCTTGGCGAAAGGGTCAGCCCGCTGTGGCTGCAACTGTCGGCGGCGTTCACCCCGCAGCGCCTGGGCGAACTGCTGTATTTCCTCGATGAGCTGAGTCCGCGACGGATTGCCGTGGAAGTACGCCACCCGGCGTTCTTCGACAAAGGCGAGGACGAGCGCCTGCTCAACCGCCACCTGCGCGAGCGTGGCGTGGAGCGCATCTGCCTGGATTCGCGGGCGCTGTTCAGTTGCCGTTCGGACGATCCGGCGGTGCTCCACGCCCAGTCGAAGAAGCCGCGCCTGCCGATCCGTCCGGCGGCCTTCAGCGATACGCCACAGGTGCGTTTCATCGGCGGTCCCGACCTGCCGGCCAACGAGGTGTTCCTTTTGCCCTGGGTCGACAAGGTGGCCGACTGGATCGAGGCCGGCCTGACTCCATACGTATTCCTGCATACCCCCGACAATCACCTGGCGGCCCAGCAGGCCCAGCGTTTCCATGCGCTGCTGGGCCAGCGCCTGCCAGGCTTGCCGGCGCTACCCGAGCCGATCCCAGCCCCGGAAGTGGAGCAACTGGGCCTGCTCTGAGCGCGGCGCTCGACGCTCCACCGGCCTGCGCCTAGGCTAGGGAGTCCTTTCCCCGCCACGGAGCCCGCCGCCATGACCAGCCAACGCCAACGCGCCGAACGTTTCCGCGACCTGCACCAGGGGCCCGGCATGCTGGTCCTGCCCAATCCCTGGGATGCCGGTTCGGCGAAGATGCTCGCCAGCCTCGGCTTCGACGCCCTTGCCACCACCAGCGCAGGCCTGGCGTTCTCCCTGGGCCGGCGCGACGCGGAAGGCGCGGTGAGCCGGACCGAGGCGCTGGAAAACGCCCGGGCGATCGTCGCCGCCACCGATCTGCCGGTCGCCGCCGACCTGGAAAACGGCTACGGCGATGCTCCGCAAGACTGCGCCACGACCATCCGCCTGGCCGCCGAGGCCGGTCTGGTCGGTGGTTCCATCGAGGATGCCAGCGGGCGCGCCGGACAGCCCATCTATGAGTTCTCCGCCGCGCTGGAGCGGGTCGCTGCCGCGGTCGAGGCGGCCCGTGCGTTGCCATTTCCGTTCACCCTCTGCGCCCGCGCGGAGAACTTCCTGCATGGTCGCGAGGATCTCGACGACACCCTGCGGCGTCTGCGCGCCTACGCCGATGCCGGCGCCGATGTGCTCTACGCGCCCGGTTTGAACCGCCGCGAACAGATCGTCGCGGTGCTCGAAGCGGTGGCGCCGAAGCCGATCAACGTGCTGGTCGGTTCGCCGCGCCTGGAGCTGTCGCTGGACGAGCTGGAAGCCCTCGGCGTCAAGCGCGTGAGCCTGGGCTCGAATCTTGCCCGGGTCGCCTTCGGCGCTTTCCATCAGGCGGCGCAGGCGCTGGCGCGGCGCGACCTGGAAGCGACCCGTGCGGCGATGCCTTTCGACCGTATCAACGACCTGTTCCGCTGAACCCGTGCGCCGCCTGGCCTGGTTGCTGCCATTACTGCTGCTGGCGGGGGCCATCGGCGCCCTGCGCTACCAGTGGCTCGATCTGCCGGCGCGCTGGAATCCCTGGCTGCCGCTGGACGTGCGCGAACCGCCGAACCTGCTGACCCGCTACAAGCTATGGCGGCTGGCCGACGACCGGAGCCTCTGCGACGCCGCCCTGGCCACCTCGCAACTGCGCTACCAGCGGGTAGCCGACGACCCGCCATCGGCTACCTGCCCGTTGAGCAACAGCCTGCGCGTGCGTGGGGCGGCGCTGGAGTTGAGCAGCAGCTTTCTCGCCAGTTGCTCGCTGGCGGTGAGCTATGCGTTGTTCGAGCGGCACGTGCTGCAACCGGCAGCCCTGGACATCTATGGCCAGCCGCTGGCGCGGGTCGAGCATGTCGGCAGCTTCGCCTGCCGCAACGTCTACAACCGCGAGGACGGTCGGCGCAGCCAGCATGCCTCGGCCAATGCCCTGGACATCAGCGGCTTCCGCCTGGCCGACGGGAGGCGGATCCGCCTGGCCACGGACTGGGCCGGCGAGAGCGCCGACGGGCGCTTCCTGCGCCGCGTGCGGGATGGCGCCTGCGCCAGTTTCAATGCGGTGCTGGGGCCCGACTACAACGCCGCCCACCGGGATCACTTCCACCTCGACATGGGCCTATGGAAGGTCTGCCGGTGAGCGCGCGCGGGCCAACTCTGGCAAAATCCGCGCTTTCCCCGACGATTGCCCGACCATGACCGATTCCGCCGCTCCTCGCCTGCATGTCCAAGCCCTGTCCGCCGGTTGCGCCGAGGCTGCGCGGCGCTGGGCGGAGCGGCTCGGCCTGCCGCTGGCGGCGGACGACGAGGCGGAGTTCGCCGTGCAGGTCGGCGAGCAGGGCTTGCAGGTCTTGCAACTGGGGGCGGACTCCCCCGGTCCGGTGCGGGTCGATTTCGTCGAGGGCGCCAGCGCCCACCGGCGCAAGTTCGGCGGCGGCAGCGGACAGATGATCGCCAAGGCGGTCGGCGTCCAGCCAGGCATCCGTCCGCGGGTCCTGGACGCCACGGCCGGCTTGGGCCGGGATGGGTTCGTCCTCGCCAGCCTGGGCTGCGAGGTGACCCTGGTCGAGCGCCAGCCGCTGATCGCCGCCCTGCTCGAGGATGGCCTGGAGCGCGCCCGGCGCGATCCCGACGTGGCGCCGATCGCCGCGCGGATGCGTCTGCTCGGCGGCAACTCGGCGGACCTGATGCGCGTCTGGGACGGCGAGGCGCCGCAGGTGGTCTACCTCGACCCGATGTTTCCCCATCGCGACAAGAGCGCATTGGTGAAGAAGGAAATGCGTCTGTTCCGGCCGCTGGTGGGCGACGATCTCGACGCCCCGGCGCTGTTGCAGGCGGCCCTGGCCCTGGCCAGCCACCGGGTGGTGGTGAAGCGCCCGCGCAAGGCGCCGATCATCGAAGGGCCCAAGCCCGGCTATAGCCTGGAAGGCAAGTCCAGCCGCTACGACATCTATCCGAAGAAGGCCCTGGGCAAGGGCTGAGTGTCGACACCGCAGGGAGGCGGCGAGCATGCAGCAGACCATCGATTGTCCGATTCGCCGGCGCCTGGCGCACCTGCCCTGGGCCAACGACGGGCGTGCCGGTGTCCGCCACTGGCTGGAGATGCAGCGCGATCCGCTGGCCTGGTTGCAGAAGATGCACGTCGCGCAGCCGGACCTCGCGGTTGCCCGCATGGGCCCGCAGCGCCTCTGGTGCCTGTTCCATCCGCAGGCGGTGCAGGAATTGATGGTCGATCGCCGCGATGACCTGCAACGCTGGCAGCCGGCGCTGTGCATGCTGAAACAGTGGAACGGGCGCAGCTTCATGATGCGTGAGGGCGCCCCCGCCCAGGCCCGGCGCAAGGAGGTACGGCCGCACCTGGCGCCGCCGCCGGCCAGCGAGGTTCGCCGCCTGGCCGCGGAGTGGGGCGAGCGGGTGGAGGAGGGGCGAGAATACGACCTCGACCTGGAAATGGCTGCGTTCAGCGTCACCCTCAGCGGTCACGCGCTGTTCGACGTCGACCTGCAACCGTCGGCCTATCGGATCGCCAAGGCGGTGCGCCTGCTGTCGCGGGTGGCATTGCTGGAAATGAGCACCGGCCTGCCGCTGGGCCACTGGTTTCCGAGCAAACTGTGTCCGCGCAAGCGCTGGGCGCTGGGCCAGTTGCGCGAGGCGGTGGGCGAGGTGGCGGAGCGCTCGCCGCGGCCGCTGGCGGACCTACGCGATGAACTCTGCACCCTGCTCATGGCGTCCCACCAGTCCACCGGCGTGACCCTGACCTGGAGCCTGTTGCTGCTGGCCCAGCGTCCCGAGTTGCTCGCGCGGCTACGCGCCGAGCTGGCGGGAGTGAATTGGACGGCGATCCGCTCGGTCGCCGACCTGCGCGATTGCGCGCTGCTCAGGGCGGTCCTGCAGGAGTGCCTGCGCCTGTACCCGCCGGCCTACGGCCTGGCGCCGCGGCAGGTGACGGCGGACATCGAGGTGTTCGGCCAGCGGCTGAAGCGCGGCGACGTGACCATGGTCTCGAGCTGGATCACCCAGCGCGATCCCCGTTGGTTCGAGGCGCCGCTGGAGTTCCGTCCCGAGCGCTTCCTCGAACCGGCGCGCTGGCCGCGTGGCGCCTACTTCCCCTTCGGCCTCGGTGACCGCGCCTGCCCCGGCACCGCGATGGCGATGATCGATCTGGCGGCGGCGCTGGCCTACTGGGTCGAGCACTGGGACATCATGCACGACGGCGACCTGGCGCCGCGCGGCTGGTTTTCACTGCGTCCGCAGCGAGCGCGGGTGCGTTTCCGCCGTCGCGCCTGAGCCGCGTCAGCCGCCCGCGGCGAAGGCGCGCAGGAACAGCGCCACCACCTCTTCCACGTGCCGCTCGCCTTCGGCCTCGTCCAGCGGTTCGGCGCAGCCGATCAACAGACGGTAATTGGCGCAGCCCTTGACCAGCATGAAGAAGTGTTCGGCGGCGTGGCGCGCGTCCGGGAACGCCAGCTTGCCGCTGCGGCGGGCCTGCTCGAGGAGGCGTTCCATCTCGTCGATCACCTGCTTCGGCCCGGCCTCGAAGAACAGCTCGGAAAGCTTGGGGTTCTGCCCGGCCTGCGCGGCCATCAGGCGGGTCAGGGCGATCGCCTCGTGGCTGTTGATCAGCCGGTGGAAGCCGCGGGCGATATTCAGCAGGACCTTTTCCAGCGGCGCGCCTTCGGCCAGCTGGAAGTACAGGGCGGGAAGCTGCTCGGCGCACTTGGCCTTCACCGCTTCGCTGAACAGGGTTTCCTTGTCGGTGAAGTGGCTGTAGACGGTGAGCTTGGAAACGCCGGCTTCCGAGGCGATGGCTTCCATGCTGCTGCCGTCGTAGCCGTTGCAGAGGAACAGGCGCTTGGCCGCCTCGAGAATGGCTTCCCGTTTGGCCGGGTCCTTGGGCCGGCCGGGACCGACGGAGGAGGTGGGTTCTGACATGCGCTTATACAATTGAAATACTGGACTGATGGGTTCTGTATTTTTACTATACCGCCCAGTATAAGAACTCGAACGCAGTTTGCGGAAGGTGTCACATGTACCGCCATATCCCGCTCGTCGCCCTGTCCCTGCTTTCCTCCCTGTTCCTCGCCGCCTGCGGCAACGGCACGCCGCCGCCAGCCGCGGCGCGTCCGGCGATCGTCGTCCAGCCCCAGCCGGCGGGGGAGGTGAGCCAGGCCTTTCCCGGCGAGATCCGCGCCCGCCACGAGCCTGAGCTGGCCTTCCGCATCGGCGGCAAGGTCATCCGCCGGCTGGTGGAAGTCGGCGAGCGGGTGAAGAAGGACCAGCCCCTGGCCGAACTCGATCCCCAGGACGTGCGCCTGCAACTGGAGGCGGCGCGGGCCCAGGTCAGTGCCGCCGAGGCCAATTTGCAGACCGTGCGCGCCGAGTACCGGCGCTACCGCACCTTGCTCGACCGCAACCTGGTCAGCCATTCCCAGTTCGAGAACATCCAGAACAGCTACCGCGCCGGCGAGGCGCGGTTGAAGCAGATCCGCGCCGAATTCAACGTCGCCGACAACCAGGCCGGCTACGCCGTGCTGCGCTCGCCCCAGGATGGCGTGATCGCCAGCCGGCGCGTCGAGGTGGGCCAGGTGGTGGCGGCCGGGCAGACGGTCTTCAGCCTGGCCGCCGACGGCGAGCGCGAGGTGCTGATCGGCCTGCCGGAACACAGCTTCGAACGTTTCCGCATCGGCCAGCCGGTGTCGGTCGAACTCTGGTCGCAACGCGACAGACGCTTTGCCGGGCATATCCGCGAACTCTCGCCCGCGGCCGATCCGCAATCGCGTACCTTCGCCGCCCGGGTGGCCTTCGACGACCGCGCGACTCCGGCCGAACTGGGCCAGAGCGCGCGGGTCTACGTCGCCGCCGCCGAGGCGGTGCCGTTATCGGTTCCCTTGTCGGCGCTGACCGCAGAGGCCGGTCAGGCGTTCGTCTGGGTGGTCGAACCGGGCAGCTCGACCCTGCGCCGGCAGGCGGTGCGCACCGGTCCCTATGCCGAGGACCGGGTGCCGGTGCTCGAAGGCCTGAAGGCTGGCGACTGGGTGGTGGCCACCGGGGTCCAGGTGCTTCGCGAAGGGCAGCAGGTGCGTCCGATCGACCGGGCCAACCGCACGGTGAAACTGGCGGCCAAGGAGTAGTCGCATGTCCTTCAACCTTTCCGCCTGGGCGTTGCAGAATCGCCAGATCGTCCTGTACCTGATGCTCCTGCTTGGCGCGGTTGGCGCGCTGTCCTACAGCAAGCTGGGGCAGAGCGAAGACCCGCCGTTCACCTTCAAGGCCATGGTGGTGCAGACCAACTGGCCGGGTGCCAGCGCCGAAGAGGTGGCCCGGCAGGTCACCGAGCGTATCGAGAAGAAGCTGATGGAAACCGGCGACTACGATCGCATCGTGTCCTTCTCCCGCCCCGGCGTCTCGCAGGTGACCTTCATGGCCCGCGAGGACATCCATTCCAGCGAGATCCCCGAACTCTGGTACCAGATCCGCAAGAAGATCAGCGACATTCGCGCCACCTTGCCGCAAAGCATCCAGGGCCCGTTCTTCAACGACGAGTTCGGCACCACCTACGGCAATATCTATGCGCTCACCGGCAAGGGCTTCGACTATGCGGTGATGAAGGACTATGCCGACCGCCTGCAACTGCAATTGCAGCGGATCAGGAACGTCGGCAAGGTCGAACTGATCGGCCTGCAGGACGAGAAGATCTGGATCGACCTGTCCAACACCAAGCTGGCCACCCTCGGCCTGCCCCTGGCGGCGGTGCAGAAGGCGCTGGAGGAACAGAACGCGGTGGCCTCCTCCGGGTTCTTCGAGACCGCCAGCGACCGCGTGCAATTGCGCGTTTCCGGGCGTTTCGATTCGGTGGAGGAGATCCGCGACTTCCCCATCCGCGTCGGCGACCGCACTTTCCGCATCGGCGACGTGGCCGAGGTTCGCCGCGGCTTCAACGATCCGCCGGCGCCGCGCATGCGCTTCATGGGCGAGGACGCCATCGGCCTGGCGGTAGCGATGAAGCCGGGCGGCGACATCCTGGTGCTGGGCAAGGCCCTGGAAACCGAGTTCGCCCGCCTGCAGCAGTCGCTGCCGGCCGGACTGGAACTGCGCAAGGTGTCCGACCAGCCGGCGGCGGTACGTACCGGGGTCGGCGAGTTCATCCGGGTGCTGGCCGAGGCGCTGGTGATCGTCCTGCTGGTGAGCTTCTTCTCCCTCGGCCTGCGCACCGGCCTGGTGGTGGCGCTGTCGATCCCGCTGGTGCTGGCGATGACCTTCGCCGCCATGCATTACTTCGGCATCGGCCTGCACAAGATCTCCCTCGGCGCCCTGGTGCTGGCGCTGGGATTGCTGGTGGACGACGCGATCATCGCGGTGGAGATGATGGCGGTGAAGATGGAGCAGGGCTACGACCGTCTCAAGGCGGCCGCCTTCGCCTGGACCAGTACCGCCTTCCCGATGCTCACCGGCACCCTGATCACCGCCGCCGGCTTCCTGCCGATCGCCACCGCGCAGTCCGGCACCGGCGAATACACCCGCTCGCTGTTCCAGGTGGTGACCATCGCCCTGGTGGTCTCCTGGTTCGCCGCGGTGGTCTTCGTTCCCTACCTGGGGGCCAAGCTGCTGCCGGACCTGGCCAGGTTGCACGCGCAGAAGCACGGCGGCAGCGCCGATGGCTACGATCCCTATGCTACGGCCTTCTACCAGCGCTTCCGGCGTCTGGTGGAGTGGTGCGTGCGCTACCGCAAGACGGTGATCGTCCTGACCCTCGCCGCCTTCGTCGGCGCGCTGCTGCTGTTCCGCCTGGTGCCGCAGCAGTTCTTCCCGCCCTCGGCGCGCCTGGAGCTGCTGCTGGACATCAAGCTGGCGGAGGGCGCCTCACTGCGCTCTACCGGCGAGGAAGTCCAGCGCCTGGAAAAAATGCTGCAGGGCCATGACGGCATCGACAACTACGTGGCCTACGTCGGCACCGGCTCGCCCCGCTTCTACCTGCCGCTGGACCAGCAATTGCCGGCGGCCAGCTTCGCCCAGGTGGTGGTGCTGGCCAAGGACCTGGAGAGCCGCGAGGCGCTGCGCAAGTGGCTGATCGAGCGGATGAACGAGGACTTCCCGCACCTGCGCAGCCGCATCAGTCGCCTGGAGAACGGGCCGCCGGTGGGCTATCCGGTGCAGTTCCGGGTTTCCGGCGAGGACATCCCGCAGGTTCGCGAACTGGCGCGCAAGGTCGCCGACAGGATGCGCGAGAACCCGCACGTGGTGAATGTGCACCTGGATTGGGAAGAGCCGAGCAAGGTGGTGTACCTGAGCATCGACCAGGAGCGCGCCCGTGCCCTGGGGGTGAGCACCGCCAGCCTGTCGCAGTTCCTGCAGAGCGCGCTGACCGGTTCGCATGTGAGCTTCTTCCGCGAAGACAACGAGCTGATCGAGATCCTCCTGCGCGGCACCGAGCAGGAGCGTCGCGACCTGTCGTTGCTGCCGAGCCTGGCGGTGCCGACCGAGAATGGCCGGAGCGTGGCGCTGTCGCAGATCGCCACGCTCGAATACGGTTTCGAAGAGGGGATCATCTGGCACCGCAACCGCCTGCCGACGGTCACCGTGCGCGCCGATATCTACGACGATTCGCTGCCGGCGACCCTGGTCGCGCAGATCGCCCCGACCCTGGAACCGATCCGCGCCGAGCTGCCGGACGGCTACCTGCTGGAGGTGGGCGGAACGGTGGAGGACGCGGCGAAGGGCCAGAGTTCGGTGAACGCCGGCGTGCCGCTGTTCATCGTGGTGGTGTTGAGCCTGCTGATGGTGCAGTTGCGCAGCTTCTCGCGGATGGCGATGGTATTCCTCACCGCACCGCTGGGCCTGATCGGCGTGACCCTGTTCCTGCTGCTGTTCCGCCAGCCGTTCGGCTTCGTGGCGATGCTCGGGACCATCGCCCTGGCCGGCATGATCATGCGCAACTCGGTGATCCTGGTGGACCAGATCGAACAGGACATCAGCCATGGACTGGATCGCTGGCACGCCATCATCGAGGCTACCGTGCGGCGTTTCCGGCCCATCGTGCTGACCGCGCTGGCGGCGGTGCTGGCGATGATCCCGCTGTCGCGCAGCGTGTTCTTCGGGCCGATGGCGGTGGCGATCATGGGCGGGCTGATCGTCGCCACCGTGCTCACCCTGCTGTTCCTGCCGGCGCTCTATGCCGCCTGGTTCCGCGTGAAGAAGGACGAGGCGCGGGCCTGACGGGAGAAGGGGACGGGGCGATCGCGCCCCGTCCGTCGACTCACCTGGCCGCGCCGAAGACCTTCTTGGCCAGGCTGGTGGCGGCCGCCGCCGGGTTCTGGCGGATGCTCTTCTCCTGCTTGGCGATCATCTCGAAGAGCCCGTCGAGGGCCTGTTCGGTGACATAGCCCTCGACGTTGGCGCTCTTCGCATCGGCCACCCCAAGGGTCGCCGCCTGGCTGGCGAAGGCGTTGTACTGCTTGACCAGGCCGACCTCGTCGGTGGCCTGCTTGACGATCGGCAGGAACTTCGCGCGCAGCTGTTCGCGGCTGGACTTGTCCAGGTATTCGGTGGCGGCGTCGTCACCGCCCTTGAGGATGCCCTTGGCGTCGGCCACGGTCATCTTCTTCACCGCCTCCACCAGCAGGCCCTGGGCCTGCGGCACGGCAGCCTCGGCGGCGCGGTTCATGCTCGCCTCGAGCTGGTCGACCTGGGCGCCCATGCCGAACTGCTTCATCAGCTTCGCCGCCTTGCCCAGCTTGCCGGGCAGTTCGATGCGCACGTCCGGGTTGTTGTTGAAGCCGCCCGGCTGGCCAAGCTGGCGGACGGCGATCTGCGCGCCCTGGGTCAGGGCGTCCTTCAGGCCGCTGGAGGCGTCGTTCTGCGACAGGTCGGCGAGGGACAGGGCGAGGGCGTTGGCCGAGAGCAGCAGGCCGGCGCAGAGGGCAGTGAGTCGGAACATGACAGCGTCCTTGATGTGGAACGTACGGGGTATCCGGCCGCTCGTCGTGAGGTGGATCGGCAACCGGTAGCGAATAGGAGGTGGAGTGTACTGGAGGGAACCGCCGATTCGCACCGGCGGCTTGCCGCGGTGTGCTTCAGCGCGCCGATTCGACCTGCACGCGATAGGGCTGCGGGTCGCTGCCGTCGAGTTTCACCGAGTGGCGGGTGGTGTTGATGAACAGCAAGCGGCCGTTCAGCTCGATGCGCGCGCTCACCGCGTAGCTGTGGCCCGGCTTGACCTGCTTCGGGTCGTACTCCAGGTGGAACGCCAGCGGCACCTGGCTGGTGATCTCGCGGGTCTGGCTGGCCAACTGCACCGAAGGGGCGTCGGCCAGGGACACGTCTTCCAGGCTCACGCTCAGGCGCGCCGAGGGCGGCAGGGCGATACGCTCGCGGTAGAAGACCTCACCATCGAAGCTGGCGTTCGAAGTCGATTGCTGGGTACCGCAGCCGGCGAGGATGCTGGCGGCGAGCAGCAATGGCAGTTTTTTCATGGGAGCCTCCTTTCAGACGGAACAAAAAACGAGCGGGCCTCTGACCCGGGAAACCAGCATAGGTTGCCGGGCCGGAACAGGGAAAGGTCGCAGGATATTTCAGCGGAGCGGCGCCCGCCCCTCGCAGGGCGGGCGCCGGGTCTCAGTTGGCGGCTGCGTCGTTGCTTTCGGCGGCGGCTTCCTCGGCGGGACGCTCCAGCGCCACCTGGCGGATCGACAGGCGGATCTCCGCCGGCAGCACGCGCTTGGCGGCGCCTTCGGCCAGTTCGCCGAGCAGTTCGTGGTAGCTCAGTTTGCCGGCCTCGTCCTTGCGCAGCACACGCAGGTCGAGAAGGGTCTGGATGAAGTGGCGGAACAGGCTCTTGTCGAAGAACTCCGGGGCGTTCAGGCCATGCAGGATCGACAGGCGCTGGGCCATCACGGTGCAGAGGTTCTCCAGTTCCTCGGCGGTCAGGGCGTTCTGCCCGGCGTTGAGCAGCAGGGCGATGGCCATGTAGAAGCGCTGCAGGGTCTGGGTCACCGAACGAGCGAGGAGGATCAGCAGCACGTATTGCCGCGAGCTTGGCGCCGGGCGGATGAAGGTGTCGTTCTCCTGGCGCAGCAGGTCCTGTTCCACCAGGGCCGCCAGCCACTGGTCGATCACCGCGTCGAGTTCGTCCAGGCTCCAGCGGATGAACAGTTCCGCCTGCAGGTAGGGATAGAGCGCGCGGGCGAAGCGCAGCAACTGTTCGCGGCTGATCCGCGAGTTGCTCTGGAAGAAGCTGGCGATCAGCGCCGGCAGGGCGAAGACGTGGAGGACGTTGTTGCGGTAGTAGGTCGCCAGCACCGCGTTCTGTTCGTCGAGATAGAGGATGCGGCCCAGCGCGTCCTTCTGCTCGGCCAGCAGGTTCATGCTCTTCACGTATTCGATCAGGGCCTGGCCGTCGCCGTCCGGCAGGGTCGCGCTGGGCGAGTAGGGCACCTTGCGCAGCAGCGCCAGGTAGAGGTCGAGGATTCGCGCCAGGGCGCTTTCGTCGAGGGCCTGGCGGCTGGTGGAGAGCAGTGCCAGGGCGACCAGGTTGACCGGGTTGATCGCCGCCGCGTCGTTGAGGTGGCGGGCGACGACCTTGGCCAGCAGGTTGGTGGTCTGCGGCAGCCAGTCGGGGCGGTATTCCGGGCCGAGGTCCTGGTCCTGCCAGTCGGGCTGGTGGCGGTCGAGGAACTGGTCGAGATGGATCGGCTCGCCGAAGTTCACCCAGACCTGGCCGAAACGCTGTTTCAGGGCGCCGACCACCTTGAACAGGTCGAAGATCGACTCCTTCTTCTTGGTCGCGCCGCGCAGTTCGCCGAGGTAGGTGCGGCCTTCCAGCACGCGTTCGTAGCCGATGTAGACCGGTACGAAGACGATCGGCCGGCGCGAGTCTCGGAGGAAGCTGCGCAGGGTGATGGCGAGCATGCCGGTGCGTGGGTGGAGCATGCGCCCGGTGCGCGAACGGCCACCCTCGACGAAGTACTCGGTGGAGAAGCCGCGGGAGAACAGGGTGTGCAGGTACTCGTTGAACACCGCGGTGTAGAGCTGGTTGCCCTTGAAGCTGCGGCGCATGAAGAAGGCTCCGCCGCGGCGCAGGATCGAGCCGATCACCGGCATGTTCAGGTTGATCCCGGCGGCGATGTGCGGCGGGGTCAGGCCGTTGCGGAACAGCAGGTAGGAGAGCAGCAGGTAGTCGATGTGGCTGCGGTGGCAGGGCACGTAGACGATCTCGTTGCCCTGGGCCACGTCCTGCACCCGCTCGATGTGGTTGACCTTGACCCCTTCGTACAGCTTGTTCCAGAACCAGCTGAGAATGACTTCGAGGAAGCGGATCACCGGATAGGAGAAGTCCGAGGCGATTTCATTGGCGTAGCGCAGCGCGATGCCTTCGGCCTTCTCCTGGGATATCCGTTCGCTCTCGCATTCCTCGTTGATCGCCTGGCGTACCAGCGGCGCGCGCAGCAGGCCCTTGACCAGGTTGCGGCGGTGCGACAGGTCGGGACCGATTACCGCGGTCTTCAGGTTGCGGAAGTGCACCCGGAGGATACGGTTGACCATGCGCAGCGTGCGTTCGTGGCCCTTGCCCTGTTCCACCAGCTCGCGCAGGTGGATCGGCGCGGAGAACTGCACGCGGGTCTTGCGTCCGAGAATCAGGATGCGCGCCAGCTTGCGCAGGCGCCCGGTGACCGCCCAGTTGTCGGCGAACAGCAGCTTCCAGGGGCTCGATTCGCTGTCCGGCGATTGTCCCCAGAACACGCTGACCGGAATGATCTGCGCGTCGTCGAGACCGTTCTGGCCGACCGCGGCGAGCATGCGCACCAGGGTCGGCGAGGCGCCGCGCTTGTCCTGGCGGCCCAGCCAGTCGGGTTCGGGCGTCAGGTAGAAGAACGCCGCCGGCTCGATGGCGTCGCCTACCGCTACCGGCATCACCGGACGTGGCAGCCCGGCCTTGCGGCATTCGGTATCCACTACCGCGAGATCGCTGACCGAAGGCTGTTGCAGCACGTAGAGCACCGGCTTGCTGCGGTCGATCTTCAGGGTGAAGGCCGATTGGTTGATGGTTTCCGAGCGTACCCAGAGGTACAGCAGGCGGCGCAGGGCGCCAAAACCAAAGCGGCGAAAAGGGTAGCGGGGCATACGGTGTCTACTGGCAGTTGATCGGGACCCGGCGTGACGGGCGCGGCTAGTTTGCCGCAATCCCCGGAGGGCCGCAAAAGAACGCAACGCGTCCTACGGCGAACGGCGGCGAACAGGTTGCGAATGTAGAACCTTCGGCAAGCGTTCGGGTTCTGTCACGTTTTGCCAAGGTTCTCCCGATGCCCCGTATTGCCAGGCGGCGGGGCGCTTCGGCTATAGTCCCTGCGCGTTTTTCGCGGCCCTGGCCGGACATGGCGGCGGCCGCCGGAACAGGTAGGGGACCATGATCGAAACAAGAAACCTCGGCAAACGCTTCGGCTCGCGGGTGGCGGTGGACGACCTGTCCTTCCAGGTGGAGACGGGGGAGGTACTGGGCTTCCTCGGTCCGAACGGCGCCGGCAAGTCCACCACCATGAAGATGCTCACCGGCTTCCTGGCGCCCAGCGCCGGCACCGCGAGCATCTTCGGCTTCGACATCCGCAACCGCACGCTGCAGGCGCAGCGGCTGATCGGCTACCTCCCGGAAGGTTCGCCCTGCTACGCGGAAATGACCGTGCAGGGCTTCCTCGATTTCATCGCCGAGATCCGTGGCTACCGTGGTGCCGGCAAGCGCGAGCGGGTCGCCCGGGCACTGGGGCTGCTGGAACTGGACGAGGTGCGCCGGCAGACCATCGAAACCCTCTCCAAGGGCTTCCGCCGGCGTGTCGGCCTGGCCCAGGCGATCCTCCACGAACCGCGGGCGCTGGTGCTCGACGAGCCCACCGACGGGCTCGATCCGAACCAGAAGCACCAGGTCCGCGAACTGATCCGCGGCCTCGCGCAGGAGCGCATCGTGATCATCTCCACCCATATCCTCGAGGAAGTCTCGGCGCTGTGCAGCCGCGCCCTGGTGATCGGCGGCGGGCGGCTGCTGGCGGACAGCACGCCGCTGGAGCTGGCCAGCCGCTCGCGCTACCACCAGGCGGTGACGCTCTACAGCGACGAGCCCCTGGATGCCGTGGCGCTGGCGGTGCTGCCGGGCGTGGCGGGCATCGAGGAGAACCCCGCCGAAGGCAGCCTGACCGTCCTGGCGCAGCCGGGCGCGGTGATCTTTCCCCAGGTCAGCGGGCTGGTCGCCGAGCGCGGCTGGCGGATCCGCGAACTGGACGTGGAGCGCGGCCGGCTCGACGAGGTATTCCGCAACCTGACCCGGGGGACGGAGGCATGAAGCAACTGCCGGTGATCTTCAAGCGCGAGCTGGCGAGTTATTTCGCCACGCCGCTGGCCTATGTGTTCATCGTGATCTTCCTGGTCCTGGCGGGCGTGTTCACCTTCTACCTGGGCAACTTCTACGAACGCAACCAGGCCGACCTGGCCTCCTTCTTCGCCTTCCATCCCTGGCTCTACCTGTTCCTGGTTCCCGCGCTGGCCATGCGCCTGTGGGCGGAGGAGCGCAAGTCCGGCTCGATCGAGCTGCTGATGACCCTGCCGCTGACCCGCTTCGAAGCCGTGGCCGGCAAGTTCCTGGCCGCCTGGGCGTTCGCCGGAATCGCGCTGCTGCTGACCTTCCCCATGGTGCTCACGGTGAACTACCTGGGCGAGCCGGACAACGGTGCGATTCTCGCCGGCTATCTGGGCAGTTGGCTGCTGGCCGGCGGCTACCTGGCCATCGGTTCGTGCATGTCGGCCCTGGCGAAGAACCAGGTGATCGCTTTCATCCTCGCCGTGGCCGCCTGCTTCCTGTTCATGCTCAGCGGCTTTCCGCTGGTGCTCGATGCGTTCAGCCAGTGGGCGCCGCAGTGGTTGCTCGATGCGGTGGCCTCGCTGAGCCTGCTGACCCGCTTCGATGCCGTCAGCAAGGGCGTCATCGACCTGCGCGACCTGCTGTATTTCGTCAGCCTGATCGTCGCCTGGCTGGCCGCCACGGCGGTGGCGGTCGACCTGAAGAAAGCCGAATGAGGGGGAGTCGATGAAACGCGTGTTGTCCTCTGGCGCCGGGCTGTTGCTGATCGCGCTGGCGTTCCTGGCCTTCAACATGGTCTCCGGCCTGCTGTTCAGCGGCGCGCGGCTCGACCTGACCGAGCAGAAGCTCTACACCATCAGCCCCGGCACCAAGCGGATCCTGGCCGGCCTCGACGAGCCGATCAACCTGTACTTCTTCTATTCGGATAGCGGTGCCCGGGAACTGGTGCCGCTGCGCAACTACGCCAGGCGCGTCGAGGAACTGCTGCGCGCCTACGAGCGCGAGGCGAACGGCAGGATTCGCCTGCAGGTGATCGATCCCGAGCCGTTCTCCGAGAACGAGGACAAGGCCACCGAGTTCGGCCTGCAAGGAATTCCCCTGCAGCAGGGCGGCGACAACCTGTACTTCGGCCTGGCCGGCAGCAACGCCCTGGACGGAGTCCAGGTCATACCCTTCTTCCCGCTCGATCAGGAGGAGTTCCTCGAATACGACATCAGCCGCCTGGTGCAGACCCTGGCACAGCCGCAGCGGCCGGTGGTCGGCCTGATGTCGTCGCTGCCGCTCAATGGCGGCTTCGACATGGCCAGCCGGCAGCCGACCTCGCCGTGGATGGTCATGGAGGAAATCCGCCAGCAATTCGACCTGCGCAGCCTCAAGAGCGATGCCACGGAAATCCCGCCGGAGGTCTCGGTGCTGCTGCTGGTGCATCCCAAGCAGTTACCCGAGCAGACGCTATACGCCATCGACCAGTTCGTCCTGCGCGGGGGCAAGCTGCTGGCGTTCGTCGACCCCTTCAGCGAGGCCGACAGCGGCAGCGATTTCGCCGCTACGCTGGATGGCGACAAGTCGTCCGACCTCGCGCCGCTGTTCGAGGCCTGGGGGCTGCGCC
The DNA here is from genome assembly GCF_056110345.1 of Pseudomonas sp. TZ252. NCBI lineage: Bacteria > Pseudomonadati > Pseudomonadota > Gammaproteobacteria > Pseudomonadales > Pseudomonadaceae > Pseudomonas > Pseudomonas sp. TZ252. Next base: position 3,872,402 of record NZ_CM148566.1, read on the forward strand.
TGCTGCCGGGCAAGGTGCTCGGCGACGGCGCCTATGCGATGTCCATCAGTCTTGGCCGGGACCAGCGTCCGGCCCGGCATCCGGCCTGGCTCAGCTTGCCGCGCGAGGCGCTGGACCAGGACGACATCGCCACTGCCGGCCTGGAAAGCCTGACCCTGGCGACGCCCGGCATCCTCGAAAGGCTCCCCGGAGCGAGCACCAGCTTCACGCCTTTGCTGCAAAGCTCGGCCCAGGCGATGCCGTTCGATGCCTCGCGCTTCGGCCTGCTGCGCGACCCCGGCGATCTGATGCGCGAGCTGCGCCCGAGCGGCCGGCGGCATACTCTCGCCGCCCGTATCCAGGGGCCGGCGAAGAGTGCCTTCGCGGAGGGCATCGAGGGGCATCGCGAAGGCCTGAAGGAGGCGCGCAACATCAATGTCATCGTCGTGGCCGATACCGACCTGCTCAGCGATCGCATGTGGGTCCAGGTGCAGGACTTCTTCGGCCAGCGCGTGCCGCAGCCCTGGGCCGACAACGGCGCGCTGGTGGTCAACGCGCTGGACAACCTGTCGGGCACCGACGCGCTGATCAGCGTGCGCTCCCGCGGCCGGTTCAGCCGGCCGTTCGTGGTGGTCGAGCGCCTGCAGCGCGAGGCCGAGACGAGCTTCCGGCAAAAGGAGGACCAGCTCAAGCAGCGCCTCGCCGATACCGAGCAGCAACTCGCCGCCCTCCAGCAGGGCGCCGCCCCGGAGAAGGCCGTCGAACTGACGCCCGAACAGCAGGCCACGGTGCGCCAGTACATGCAGGAGAAGCTGCGCATCCGCAAGGAGCTGCGCGAGGTGCAGTACCAGTTGAACGCCGATATCGACGCACTGGGCCGCACCCTGAAGCTGGTCAATATCGCCCTGGTTCCCTCGTTGCTCACGGTCGGCGTGCTGCTCGGCTGGCTCTGGCGGCGCCGGCGCATGGCCCGGGGAGGGCATTGACGCATGCGGCGCAATACGCTGATCGTCCTGCTGGCGCTGGTGGCGGCGCTGGCCGGAACCTTCGCCTGGCTGCAGCGCGAGCGCGCAACCGAGGTACCTGCCTTGCCGGCGGCAGAGCGCTGGCTGCCGGAACTGGACAGCGCGACGCTGAGTGGCCTGCACATGCAGTTTGCCGACGGTTCGCCGGATATCCGGGTCGAGCGGCGTGCGGGCGCGTGGGTCCTGCCGGCCAAGGCCGACTATCCGGCCGACCGGCTACGCTTGTCGGCGCTGCTCGAGGCGTTGGCAGAGGCGCGCAAGCTCGAGGCGAAGAGCGCCAACCCGAAGAACCACGCGCTGCTTGGCCTGGCGGAGCGTGGCGAGGGGCAGGCGCTACGCCTGAGCCTGCATTGGCAGTCCGGCGAGCCTCTGGTGCTGCTGGTGGGCAAGGATGCGCAGCATGGCGGTAGCTTCGTACGACGATTGGGCGACCCGCAGGCCTGGCTGATCGACAAGCGCCTGCCGTTGCCGAACAACGAGCTGGAGTGGCTCGACCGGCGGATCGCCACGCTGCCCTTCGCCCGGGTGCGCGAACTGCAACTGCGCTATCCGAAGGGCGAACGCCTGGATCTCTATCGCGACGACGCCGGGCAGCCGAACCTGCAGGTTCGGCAATTGCCCACAGGGCGCAAGCTGGCCTATGAGGCAGCGGCCAACGGCGCGGCGACGCTGTTCGCCGACCTGCGTTTCGCCGATGTAGCGCCGCTGGCGCAGGTGGGATTCAGGCAGGCGCCATTGCTCCTGGCGTTCAGCCTGCGGACGTTTTCCGGCGCGCGCCTGGATGGCGATATTCGGCGCCAGGGCGAGCAATACTGGTTGTTGCCGAAGAGCGTCGAGGGCTTCGCCGAGGGCGAGGTCGCCGCCCATCCTGACTGGGCCTATCGGATCGAAGAGGACCGCTACCGCGCCCTGGCCCGGCACCTGCCGGAACTGCTGGCGCGCTGAGCGGGCTCAGCCGGCGGTCTGGCCGGCCAGTTCGCGCATGCGTTGCAGCACGGCGTTCAGGCCGTTGCTGCGCGAGGGCGACAGTTGGCGGGAAAGACCCAGGCAGGTGAACCAGTCGTTGAGGTCCAGGCGCGCCAGTTCGCGGGTCTCGATGCCGTCGACCCGTGCCAGCAGCACCGCCAGCAGGCCGCGGATCAGGCGCGCGTCGCTGTCGGCACGGAAGCGCCAGTGGCCGTCGCGCTGCTCGCCGAGCAGCCAGACCAGGCTTTCGCAACCGTGCACGCGATGCTCTTCCTGGCGTTCGTGTTCCGCGAGCGGCGCCAGGCGCTCGCCCCATTGCAGCAGCAGACGCGCACGCTGTTCCCAACTGGCGGTGTGACCGAAGGCGTCCAGTGCCTCCTGGGCCTGTTCGGGGAGAACCGGGTTCATCGCAGCAACTCCAGTGAGCGGTCGAGGGCCAGGAAGAAGCGCTCCAGGTCGTCGGCATCGTTGTACAAGCCCAGCGAGACACGCAGGGCGCCGGGTACCTCGAGGCGTTGCAGCAGCGGCATCGCGCAATGGTGGCCGGCGCGCACCGCGATGCCCTGTTCGCCGAGCAGGTGGGCGAGATCTGCGACGTGCACGCCGTCGACGCAGAAGCTGGCCAGCGCCGCCTGCGGTTCGCCGAGCAGGCTGACGCCGTCGCGCGCCAGCAGGCCGGCGAGCAGGCGGGCGTGGAGGGCGCCTTCGTGGGCGGCGACTTCGGCTTCGTCCAGGGTGGCCAGCCAGTCGATGGTCGCGCCCAGGCCGATCGCCGCGGAAACCGCCGGGGTGCCCGCCTCGAAGCCGAGCGGAGCGGCATGGAAGCTGGCTTCGTGGAAGCCGGTGTGGCGTACCATCTCGCCGCCGAACTGCCAGTGCGCCAGTTGCTCCAGGGCCTGTGGGCGACCCCAGAGCACGCCGATGCCGTCGGGGCCGTAGAGCTTGTGGCCGGAGAATGCGTAGAAGTCGCAGCCCAGGCCCGGCAGGTCGTGGCGTCCGTGGACGCTGCCCTGGGCGCCGTCGACCAGGGTCCAGGCACCGCGCTCGCGGGCCAGCTGGATCAACTCCACCACCGGTTGCCAGGTGCCGAGAACGTTGGACAACTGGCTGATCGCCAGCAGGCGGGTACGCTCGCCGATGATATGGCGGGCCTGCTCCAGGTCGATCACCCCGCGCTCGTCCAGCGGCAACACGCGCAGGACCAGGCCGCGGCGCAGGGCCAACTGCTGCCAGGGAAGCAGGTTGGCATGGTGTTCCAGGGCACTGACCAGCAGTTCGTCGCCAGGCCGGAAATGCCGCTCCAGGCCATAGGCCACCAGGTTGATCGCCTCTGTGGTGCCGCGGGTGAACAGTACCTCGGCCGGGTTGCCGGCGTGCAGCCAGTGGGCGACGCGGCTGCGCGCGGCCTCGAAGGCCCGGGTGGCGCGCTCGCCGGGGACATGTTGGGCGCGGTGGACGTTGGCGGCGCCGCCGAGGTAGTAGCCGTTCAGGGCGTCGAGTACGGCCTGTGGCTTCTGGGCGGTGGCGGCGCTGTCGAGGTAGGTCAGGCCTTCCGCGGCGAAGGCGGAAAAGGCCGGAAAGTCGGCGCGCCAGGGAGACGGCAGGGACATGGCGGACACTGTGCGAGGACGGTTACAGGGGAAAGGGTAGCGCACCCGGCGGCGCTGGCGAGCACCGTCGGGCGAGCGGGGAGGCGAGCTGGGCTCAGTTGTGCGCGTGCAGCGCTTCGTTCAGCTCGATGGCGGTCTTGTTGGTCTTGCACTCCACCGCACCGTTCTGCGAGTTGCGGCGGAACAGCAGGTCGGGCTGACCGGCCAGGTCGCGGGCCTTGACCACTTTCACCAGGGCGTTCTGCTCGTCGAGCAGGGCGACCTTGGTGCCGGCGGTGATGTACAGGCCGGCCTCGACGATGTTGCGATCGCCCAGCGGGATGCCGATGCCGGCGTTGGCGCCGATCAGGCAGCCTTCGCCGACGCTGATGACGATGTTGCCGCCACCGGAAAGGGTGCCCATGGTCGAGCAGCCGCCGCCCAGGTCCGACCCCTTGCCGACGAACACGCCGGCGGATACGCGGCCTTCGATCATGCCCGGGCCTTCGGTGCCGGCGTTGAAGTTGACGAAACCTTCGTGCATCACCGTGGTGCCTTCACCGATGTAGGCGCCCAGGCGCACGCGGGCGGTGTCGGCGATGCGTACGCCGGCCGGGACCACGTAGTCGGTCATCTTCGGGAACTTGTCGACGGAGAAGACTTCCAGCAGCTTGCCCTTCAGTCGCGCTTCCAGTTGCAGTTCGGCCAGTTCGGCCAGGTCCACCGCGCCGATGTTGGTCCAGGCCACGTTCGGCAGGAGCGGGAAGATGCCGCTCAGGTTCACAGCGTGCGGCTTGACCAGGCGGTGGGAGAGCAGGTGCAGCTTGAGGTAGGCCTCCGGGGTGGAGGACGGCGCGGCGTCTTCCGCCAACAGGGTGGCGACCAGCGGCTTCTGGCTTTCCGCCAGGCGCGAGAGCAGGGCCGACTGAGCGGCGTCGATACCCTTCAGGGCGTCGGCCAACTGGTAGGCCTGCTGCGAAGTGAAGGTCAGCGCCTGGTTGCCGGCTGCGTAGCCAAGGATCGGTGCGACGGCGGCGACGATTTCGCTCGAAGGCTTGAGCAGCGGCAGCGCGTAGAACACTTCCAGCCAGGCTTCCTGGCGGTTCTGGGTGCCGACGCCGAAGGCCAGGCTGAACAGGGATTGCGACATGTGGGTTTCCTCGAAACGGAGTGGAACGGTCAGGCCGGACGGCGGCTGAGCAGCAGGCCCAGTCCCGCGCTGCCGAGCAGCGCGGCGCAACCGCGGTTGAACAGACGCCGGGCCCGCTGGCCGGCGAGCAGCCGGCCGAGGTGGAGCCCGGCATAGGAATAAAGAGCGATGGCCAGCCATTCGAGCAGCAGGAATGCCGCGCCGAGCTGGGCGAACTGGGCGCCCAGCGGTTGGCCGGGATCGACGAACTGCGGCAGGAAGGCGGTGAAGATCAGGATCGCCTTCGGGTTGCCCGCCGCCACCAGGAACTCCTGGCGCCCCAGGCGCCAGAGGCTGGGGCGCGCCGGGCTGGCTTCGTTCGCCAGTGGCTGCGCATCGGTCCGCCACAATTGCACCGCAAGCCACAACAGGTAGGCAGCGCCGAGCAGCTTGATCGCCAGGAACAGCCAGGCCGAAGTGTGCAGCACCAGCGCCAGCCCGGAGGCGGCCAGGGCGAGCATGCCGGCGAATGCCAGCAGGCGCCCGCCGCCGGCCAGCGAGGCGGTGGCGAAACCGTGCCGGGCGGCGTTGTTCAGCGACAGCAGGTTGTTCGGCCCCGGCGCCAGGTTGAGGGCGAAGCAGGCGGGTACGAACAGGGCCCAGGCGACACTCATGCGGCCTCCCGCTCAGGCCAGGGCGGCGGCGTAGGCGTCGGGCTTGAAGCCGACCAGCGTCCTGCCGCCCAGCTCCAGCACCGGGCGCTTGATCATCGACGGCTGGGCCAGCATCAGCTCGATCGCCTTGGCTTCGTCGAGATCGGCCTTCTGCGCTTCGTCGAGCTTGCGGAAGGTGGTGCCGGCGCGGTTGAGGACGGTTTGCCAGCCGTGCTCCGCGCACCAGCGCCGCAGGTGTTCGCGGTCGATGCCGACGGCCTTGTAGTCGTGGAAGTCGTAGGCGACCTTGTGCTCGTCGAGCCAGGTCCGAGCCTTCTTCATGGTGTCGCAGGCTTTGATGCCGTAGAGAACGTAGGTCATTGCTTCTCCCGAGGCCCGGGTCTTCCCGGGCCCTGCCGATAGGTCGCCGAAAGGTGATCGCCGGATTATGCCACGTCGTTCCGCCCCTGTGCGGTCTCGGGGCTACCGCGCTCGGGAGCGGCGTGACGGCAGATAGCCGTGGACGGGCGGGCGGACAGGGAGCCGGGCTGTTTCCCTGGCCGGGAACGGAGAGAGCGCAGGTTGAACAGGTCGATTCGGCTCGCTGGAGAGCATCCTTACCGGTACTTTCGGAATGCTCCGGTCCGCGCTGTACAATCCTTCCCCCGCCGAGGAGATTTCCCATGAGTTGCATCGGTCGCCAGATAGACCAATTACGCCTGCAGATACCGGGCTTCGCCTGCAAGCCCGGCTGCCACGATTGCTGCGGGCCGGTTACCGCCTCGTCGGAAGAGATGGCCCGCCTGCCGGTGAAGAGCGAGGCCGAACACGACGCCGCCCTGGCCGAGTGGAACTGCGTCCATCTCGGACCGAACGGCTGCGAGGCCTATGAGGAACGTCCGCTGATCTGCCGGCTGTTCGGCACCACGCCGAACCTGCCCTGCCCGGAGGGGCGGGGGCCCGAAGTGCCGGTGGCGGAGCAGGTGGAGCGACAGGTGCATGCGCTGATCGCCAGCACTCGCCAGGTGCTGGTGTAGCGGCCTGCCCGCCGCTAGGTTTCCGCGGTCTCGGTGGCGCGGGACTGCAGGGCCGGTTCGAAGGCTGGTTCGGGCGGCGTTTCCTCTAGGGGCATCGGCTCGTCCGCAGAGAGTTTCTGGAGAACCGCGGCGATCCGCTCGATGCTCTCTTCGAGCTCGAGCACCCGGTTGACCATGTACAGGATCATCTCCGGCGAACTCAGGTGCGCCAGCCGCATGGTCGCCTGCAAGTCGTCGTGGCGGTTGTCCCGGTCGGCCATCAGTGTCTCAGCCAGGCTCTTCAGCAACAGCATCTCGGCGCGCCTCATGGGCCGCTGCTCCGCGATTCCGCGGTAGGGGAAAAAGCTCGTTCCATCTCGCGACCTACCCGAAACGACTACATCCAAAGGTGTAATTCTACATTGCCATCACTTCGATCGTCGGACAATAGTCGCGTTCCAGACGCCTTGCACAGGTGACGAACGGGACTCGAAGCGGCCTGGTCTGCATGGCCGGGTGATGGGCGAGTTCCTTGATGCGGGGCGGCGGCTGTTTGGCGCAGGACAAAAAAAGCCCCGCCGGGTAGGCGAGGCTCAGGGGGAGAACAGCGTGCGGGGGCTCGCTGTCCGGGATGAATCGTCGTGGTGCGCTTAGCCGCAGGGCTGCTGCGGACCGCCGGTCATGCTCTCGACGCTGTCCAGTACGGCATGGCCCTTGCCGACCTTCTGCACGTCGTCGACGTCGCGCATGATGCTGCCGCCGTCGCTCATCTGGTTGCGGGTCTTGATCAGGTTGGTGGTGATGTCCAGCAGGCTGCGACCGGTAGCGATCAGGTCATTGGTGGCGCTGGGGGTGCAAGGGGTGTTGGCGGAGGCGACCTGGGCCTGGCCGGGTTGCCCGGGCTGGGTGGTGCGGTAGCCCTGGGTCAGTGCGTTCTGCTGGAGGCAGCCGGAGGTGGCGGCGAACATCGAGGCGAGCAGCAGTGCGGAAGTAAGTCCCTTGCTTGTCATGGCGGCATTCCTTTGTCTGAGTGGGCGCTGCACCCCGTACTCCTTCGGGGCGTCGTCCTGGCCGACGCTACGGCGGGCCTGGACTGAAGGGGAGTGTAGGAGCGTCTCGCACCGCTATGAAATAGCTCGGATGTACTAGTGCGGGAACCTTGGCCGGGCGCCCCGGTCGTCGCCGCGGAGGGGGCGGACGCGCGGGGTAGAGCGGCGGGGCTAGGAAAGACCGTACGGATTGTGCGAATGTCGGATAGCTGCCTACCGATCGCGATGGTGCAATCGACGCAGTCGCATCGTCCAGGGACGAAGCCGGAGATCCCCGCCCTCATGCAAACCGTGTACACCGTTCTGACCCTGCTGCTGGTCGTCGGCGCCACCCGCCTGGCTGCCCAGTTGCTGCCCTTGCCGCTACCACTGATCCAGATCGCCGCCGGGGCCCTGCTGGCCTTGCCGTCCCTCGGACTGCACATTGCCCTCGACCCGGAGCTGTTCCTCTTCCTGTTCATTCCGCCGCTGCTGTTCGTCGACGGCTGGCGTATTCCCAAGCGGGAAGTCTGGCGGATGCGCTGGCCGATCCTGATGATGGCGTTCGGCCTGGTGTTCTTCACCGTGGTCGGCGCCGGCTATTTCATCCACCTGCTGATCCCGGAAATTCCCCTGGCGGCTTCCTTCGCCCTCGCCGCCGTGCTGTCGCCCACGGACGCCCTGGCGGTCTCGGCGATCACCCAGGGGCGGCTGCCCAAGCGCCTGATGCACCTGCTGGAGGGCGAGGCGCTGATGAACGATGCCTCTGGCCTGGTGGCATTCAAGTTCGCCATCGCCGCGGCGATGACCGGCGTGTTCTCGCTGGTGGACGCCAGCCTCAACTTCCTCCTGGTCGCGGTCGGCGGCCTGGCCATCGGGGTGTTCCTCAGCTGGTCGCTGGGCCGCATCCGCGCCTGGATGATCTCCCGTGGCTGGGACGACCCGGCGACCCACGTGGTACTGATGCTGTTGCTGCCGTTCGCCTCCTACATGGTGGCGGAACACCTGGGCGTCTCCGGGATTCTCTCGGCGGTAGCGGCCGGCATGATGCAGAGCTGGGTCGACCTGCTGCCGCGGCAGACTTCCACGCGCCTGCTCAACCGCAGCGTCTGGTCGATGCTGGAGTTCGCCTTCAACGGCGTGGTGTTCCTGCTGCTCGGCCTGCAGTTGCCGGACATCATGAAGTCGGTGGCCAACCACCACGGCGACCTGCTCTGGCGTTCCTCGCTGCTGCTGGCCTACGTGGCGGCGATCACCGCCGTGCTGATGCTGATCCGCTACGGCTGGGTCTATGGCTACTGGAAGCTGTCGCTGCGCATCGACCGCTGGCGCGGCAAGAGCCCGCCCGGGCTGAGCGGCATCTCCCTGCGCCGTCTCTCCGCCCTCAGTGCATTGAGCGGCGTGCGTGGTGCGGTGACCCTGGCGGCGGTGCTGTCGGTACCGATGAGCCTGATGGATGGCAGCGCCTTCCCGCAGCGCGACCTGATCATCTTCATCGCCACCAGCGTGATCCTGATTTCCCTGATCGGCGCGACCATCGGCCTGCCGCTGCTGCTGCGCGGGCTGCCGGCGAGCAACAATGGCGCCCACGAGCGCGAGCGGCGCGAGGCCTGGCGCAAGACCGCGGAGGCGGCGATCCGGGCCCTGGAGAGCGAGGAATTGCCGCAGGTGGAAGGCAACGATGCGGCGAATACTTCGCGGGTCGCCGAGGCGCGTGCGCAGATCATGGCCGAATACCGCCAGTCGCTGGATACCGCACCGACCACCGATGAGGCCCGCGACCAGGCCCAAGCCCTGGAGATCGCCGACAAGGCCTTGCGCCTGAAGGCGTTGCGCGCGCAGCGCCTGGAACTGTACCGGCAGCGGCGCAACAACGAGATCGACGACGAGACCCTGGGCGACATCCTGCGCGAGCTGGACCAGCAGGAAAGCTGGCTGACCAATCGCTTCGCCCGCTGGGTGTGAACGAAAAAGGGATCGCCGCGGCGATCCCTTTTCGTTTCTCCGCGCAGGCTTCAGCGCGCCCGCAGGTAGTCGCGGATGCGCTCGGCGGCTTCGACGCACTCGGCCAGTGGTGCCACCAGGGCCATGCGCACGCGGTTGGCGCCGGGGTTCTCGCCGTCCACCTCGCGCGACAGGTAGGAACCCGGCACCACCGTCACGTGCTGCTGCTCGAACAGTTCGCGGGTGAATACGGTGTCGTCCACCGGGGTACGTGCCCACAGGTAGAAACTGCCGTCCGGGCGCTGTACGTCGAGCACGCCGTCGAGGATCGCCAGCACGGCGTCGAATTTCTCGCGGTAGAGGCTGCGGTTGGCGCGCACATGGACCTCGTCGTTCCAGGCGGCGATGCTCGCCAACTGGGTCTGCACCGGCATGGCGCAGCCGTGGTAGGTGCGGTAGAGGAGGAATTTCTTCAGGATCTCCGCGTCGCCGGCGACGAAGCCCGAGCGCAGGCCGGGCAGGTTGGAGCGCTTGGACAGGCTGTGGAACACCACGCAGCGGCTGAAGTCCGTGCGGCCCAGCTCGGCGCAAGCGTTGAGCAGGCCGGGCGGCGGGGCGTTTTCGTCGAAGTAGAGTTCGCTGTAGCACTCGTCGGCGGCGATCACGAAGTCGTAGCGGTCGGCCAGGGCGATCAGCTTCTTCAGGGTCTCCAGCGGTACCAGGGCCCCGGTAGGGTTGCCCGGCGAGCAGAGGAAGAGAATCTGGCAGCGCTGCCAGGTCGCCTCGTCGACCGCGTCGAAATCGGGGTTGAAGCCGTTTTCCTCGCGGCAGGGCAGGTAGTGCGGCACGGCTCCGGCGAGCAGCGCCGCGCCTTCGTAGATCTGGTAGAACGGGTTCGGGCTGACCACCAGGCCGGGCGTCTCGCCGGGCTCGCTGCGGCGGACCACGGTCTGGGTGAAGGCGAACAGCGCCTCGCGGGTACCGTTCACCGGCAGTACGTGGCGCGCCGCATCCAGCCAGCCGGCCGGCACCGAGAAGCGCCGCTCGCACCAGCGCGCGATGGCTTCGCGCAGGGCTGGCAGGCCGAGGGTGGTCGGGTAGACCGCGAGCTGGTCCAGGTTCTCCGCCAGGGTTTCGGCGACGAAGCTCGGCGAGCGGTGCTTGGGCTCGCCGATGGACAGTGCGATCGGCTTCAGCGTCGCGGGCGGCCGGGCGCCGCCGAGCAGGGCGCGGAGCTTCTCGAAGGGGTAGGGTTGCAGGTTGTCGAGTGCGGTATTCATGGCGTTGGCAAGGCTTCTCAGAAGTTTATCCGGGTAGGCAGGGTGTCCCGTCCGTTGTCTTGTGACAGCTGCTCGACCAGGGCGGCCTGCAGGCGTTTGCACAGGTCGGGGTCGGCGAGCGGCTGGTTGCGCGCATCGGTGATGTAGAAGACGTCCTCCACGCGCTCGCCGAGGGTGGCGATCTTGGCGTTCTGCACCGACAGGTCGAAATCCAGGAAGATGCCGCCGATCCGCGCCAGCAGGCCGGGGCGGTCGGGGGCGATGACTTCGAGCACCGAGACCTGGCGCAGCGCGTCGGTGGAGATGGTCACCTGCGGGGCGAAGGCGAAGTGCTTGAGCTGGCGCGGCACCCGGCGCTGGATGATGGTTGGGTAGTCGTCGGGGTTCTTCAATGCGTCGATAAGCCCCTCGCGGATCTCGGCGATGCGCTCCGGGTTGTTGCCGATGGAGTCGCCGTCGGCGTCGAGCACGATATAGGTATCGAGGGTGAACTGGCTGGTGGAGGTGATGATCCGCGCGTCCTGGATGCTCAGGTTGAGCTGGTCCATGGCGGCCACGGTGACCGCGAAGAAATCGTGCTGGTCGGCGGCGTAGATGAAGATCTGCGAACCGCTCTCGAACTCGCGCTGGGTGGTTTCCTTGATCAGCACCAGCGGCGTGCCGTCGTCCGGGTGCTGGAGGATCGCCTCGGTGTGCCAGGCCACGTCGCCGGCGGTGTGGCGCAGGAAGTAGTCGTCGCCGAGCTGGCTCCATAACTGCTCGGCATCGTCCTGGTCGATGCCGTTGCGTACCAGTTGGTCGAGGGCCGCGGTCTGCGTCTGGCGGATCTGCTCCTCGCGGTCCACCGGGTTCTCCAGGCCGCGGCGCAGGGCGCGCTTGGTCTCGGTGTAGAGCTGCCGGAGCAGGCTGGCGCGCCAGGAGTTCCAGAGCGTCGGGTTGGTGGCGTTGATGTCGGCCACGGTGAGCACGTACAGGTAGTCGAGGTGGGTCTGGTCGCCGACCAGTTGGGCGAAATCGAAGATCACCTGCGGGTCGGAGAGGTCCTTGCGTTGCGCGGTGGTCGACATCACCAGGTGGTTCTGCACCAGCCAGGACACCAGTTGGGTGTCCCAGAGCGGCAACTGGTGGCTCTGGCAGAAGGCCTCGGCGTCCACCGCACCGAGTTCCGAGTGGTCGCCGCCACGGCCCTTGGCGATGTCGTGGTAGAGGCCAGCGATGTAGATCAGTTCCGGCTTGGGCAGACGATCGATGATCTTGCTCGCCAGCGGATATTTCTCGGCCATCTCCGGCCGATTCAGCTTGCGCAGGTGCTTGATCAGGTTGAGGGTGTGGGCGTCCACCGTATAGATATGGAACAGGTCGTGCTGCATCTGCCCGATGATATGGCCGAACTCCGGCAGGTAGCGACCGAGGATGCCGTAGCGGTTCATCCGCCGCAGGTTGCGGTGGATACCCTGGCTGCTCTTGAACAGCTCGATGAACAGGCTGGTGTTGCGGATGTCGTGGCGGAACTCGTCGTCGATCAGGTGTCGGCTGTCGCGCAGCAGGCGAATGGTGTCGGCGCGCACGCCCTTGATTTCCGGGTGCTGGGCCATCAGCACGAAGATTTCCAGGAGGGCGAACGGGGTGCGCTTGAAGACGTTCGGGTGCGTCACCTCGATGTAGCCATCGCGCAACTGGAAGCGACTGTTCAGCGGCTGGATCTGCACCGGCTGCTCGCAGGGCAGGATGACTTCCTCGAAGTGCTGGATGATCAGGTCGTTCAGCTCGGAGATCGCCATCACCACCCGGTAGTACTTCTGCATGAAGCGTTCGACCGCCAGCTTGACGTCGTTGTCTTCGTAGCCGAACAGACGGGCGATGCTGCGCTGGTGATCGAACAGCAGGCGATCCTCGGCGCGCCCGGCGAGCATGTGCAGGGCATAGCGGACCCGCCAGAGGAACTCCTGGCTGGAAGCCAGCATGCTGCACTCGCTTTCCACCAGGAAGCCTTCGCGCACCAGGGCGTGCAGGTTGAGGCTGCCGAACTGGCGGCGGGCCATCCAGAGGATGGTCTGGATGTCGCGCAGGCCGCCGGGGGAGCCCTTGACGTTGGGCTCGAGGTTGTACTCGGTGTCGTTGTACTTGGCGTGGCGGCGCTGCTGTTCGTGGCGTTTGGCCAGGAAGAACTCCTTGCTCGGCCACATGTGCGCGCTGCCGGTAACCTGCAGCATGCGCTGGCGCAGGCTGTCAGGGCCGCAGATGGTGCGGCACTCCATGAGGGTGGTGATCACCGTCAGGTCGGCGCGTGCTTCCTCCGCGCACTGCTGCACCGAGCGCACGCTCTGGCCGACTTCCAGGCCGATGTCCCAGAGCAGGGTGAGGAAGCCTTCGATCGGTTCGCGGAAGCTCTCCTGGTCCTCGCTGTCGAGGAGGATCAGCAGGTCGACGTCGGAGTAGGGGTGGAGTTCGCCGCGGCCGTAGCCGCCCACGGCGACCAGGGCGATGTCGGCGTCGTCTCCCCAGTCGAAGCGCTGCCAGGCCTGTTGCAGGATCTGGTCGACGCACCAGGCGCGATCTTCGATCAGGCGGCGGATGTCGCGGCCGCTGTTGAAACGGTTGTCGAGCACTTCGCGGAATTGCCGGATGGCCTTCTTGAAGGCGGCGATCGGGCTGGACTTCAAGGCCAGTTCCGCCTGGAACTGCCCGCGATCGAACAATTCGGGATCCACCTGCGGCATGCGGCCTTCCTTTATCTGCTAGCGGTTGGGTTCGATACGCGAGCGCCCCGTCTTGGTGCGTTTTTGCGCTGTATTGGTGCGCGCGCTGCGCCGAATCGGGGCGTCGGCCCCGCCGGAATGGGGCGGGGCGTCGAGGCGCACGGCTGGCAGCAAAAGCCGGGCCGGATCAGGCTGCCGAGGTGCGCGGGAAGGTTTCGTCGTTGCGCAGGGTGAGGATCTCGTAGCCATCGGCGGTGACCAGCACGGTGTGCTCCCATTGCGCGGACAGCTTGCGGTCCTTGGTGATCGCGGTCCAGCCGTCGCCGAGCAGGCGGGTCTCCGGGCGGCCCTGGTTGATCATCGGCTCGATGGTGAAGATCATGCCTTCCTTCAGCTCGATGCCGGTACCCGCACGACCGTAGTGGAGGACCTGCGGCTCCTCGTGGAACACCTTGCCGATGCCATGGCCGCAGTATTCGCGGACCACCGAGAAGCCGTTCTTTTCCGCGTGCTTCTGGATGATTTCGCCGATATCGCCCAGGTGCGCGCCCGGACGCACCACGGAAATGCCCTTGTACATGCATTCCTGGGTGATCTGGCAGAGGCGGTCGGCCCATTCCGGGGTCTTGCCGACCAGGAACATCTTGCTGGTGTCGCCGTGGTAGCCGTCCTTGATGACGGTGATGTCGACGTTGAGGATGTCGCCTTCCTTCAGCGGCTTCTCGTTGGGGATGCCATGGCAGACCACATGGTTGATCGAGGTGCAGATCGACTTGGGAAAGCCCTTGTAGTTCAGCGGGGCGGGAATCGCCTTCTGCTCGTTGACGATATAGTCGTGGCAGATGCGATCCAGCTCCTCGGTGGTCACGCCGGGCTTGATGTGTTCGCCGATCATTTCCAGCACTTCGGCGGCCAGGCGGCCGGCGATGCGCATCTTCTCGATATCGTCGGGCGTCTTGATGGTGACGGTCATGCGAATTCTCTTCGGGCGTGCAAGCACGCATGAATAATAAGGAATACGCGATTCTAGCAGACCTGACCGACCGATCTACTCCCGCCCGGCCATCCGCGGCGGGTTTCACTGCGTCCACGGTTATGGTATAAAGCGCCCCGCTCCGAGGCTGCGGCCTTTTCCGGAGCACAAACCCACACATGCATCGACACGATGGCCTGGGTGCCCGCAAGGGTTGGTCATTGGGATGCGTGGAGGCCTAACCCGACTTATCGAGGAACTATCATGTCCCAAGTCAACATGCGCGATATGCTGAAGGCCGGTGTGCACTTCGGCCACCAGACCCGTTACTGGAACCCGAAAATGGGCAAGTTCATTTTCGGCGCGCGCAACAAGATCCATATCATCAACCTCGAAAAGACCCTGCCGATGTTCAACGAGGCCCTGACCTTCGTTGAGCGCCTGGCCGCTGGCAAGAACAAGATCCTGTTCGTCGGCACCAAGCGTTCCGCCGGCAAGATCGTTCGCGAGGAAGCCGCTCGTTGCGGTATGCCGTACGTCGACCATCGCTGGCTGGGCGGCATGCTCACCAACTACAAGACCATCCGTCAGTCGATCAAGCGCCTGCGCGACCTGGAAACCCAGTCCCAGGACGGCACCTTCGACAAGCTGACCAAGAAAGAAGCCCTGATGCGCAGCCGTGACCTCGAGAAGCTCGAGCGCAGCCTGGGCGGCATCAAGGACATGGGCGGCCTGCCGGACGCTCTGTTCGTGATCGACGTCGACCACGAGCGCATCGCCATCACCGAAGCCAACAAGCTGGGCATCCCGGTCATCGGCGTTGTCGATACCAACAGCAGCCCGGAAGGCGTCGACTATGTAATTCCCGGTAACGATGATGCCATCCGCGCCGTGCAACTCTACCTGAACTCGATGGCCGAAGCGGTAATCCGCGGCAAGCAGGGCGCTGCCACCAGCGCCGACGAGTTCGTCGAGGAAGCGCCGGCCGAATCCGCCGAAGGCTGATTCCGGGACGTTCAGACGTCCGACGGTGCGCAGGAAGGGGGCTAGGCCCCCTTTTTGCCACCTTTGAGTTTCTGTCCGGCAGGCCGGGCACAAAGGTTTTTTGAGAGCTACCACTCAAGAGGATTTCGAAATGGCAGAAATTACTGCAGCCATGGTTAAAGAACTGCGCGAGCGTACCGGCTTGGGCATGATGGAGTGCAAGAAGGCGCTGACCGCCGCTGGCGGTGACATCGAGAAGGCCATCGACGACATGCGCGCTGCCGGTGCGATCAAGGCTGCCAAGAAGGCCGGCAACATTGCCGCCGAAGGCTCGATCGCCGTCAAGATCGCTGCCGACAACAAGGCCGCCGTGATCATCGAAGTCAACTCCCAGACCGACTTCCTGGCCCTCCAGGACGACTTCAAGGGCTTCGTCGCCGAGAGCCTGGAAAAGGCCTTCAACGAGAAGCTGACCGACGCCGCTCCGCTGGTCGAAGCACGTGAGGAAGCTCGTCTGGCCCTGGTCGCCAAGACCGGCGAGAACGTCAACATCCGCCGCCTGACCCGCGTCGAGGGCGACGTGGTCGGCGCCTACCTGCACGGCCACCGCATCGGTGTCGTGGTCAACCTGAAAGGCGGCAACCCGGAACTGGCCAAGGACATCGCCATGCATGTCGCCGCCAGCAACCCGCAGTTCCTGAGCGCTTCGGAAGTTTCCGAAGAAGCGATCGCGAAAGAGAAGGAAATCTTCCTGGCGCTGAACGCCGACAAGATCGCCGGCAAGCCGGAGAACATCGTCGAGAACATGGTCAAGGGCCGCATCAGCAAGTTCCTCGCCGAAGCGAGCCTGGTCGAGCAGCCTTTCGTGAAGAACCCGGAAGTGAAGGTCGGCGACCTGGCCAAGCAGGCCGGCGCCGAAATCGTTTCCTTCGTTCGTTACGAAGTGGGTGAAGGCATCGAGAAGGCCGAAGTGGACTTCGCTGCCGAAGTTGCCGCTCAAGTAGCCGCCACCAAGCAGTAACAAAGACGGTTTCGACTGTCGCCCCGGAAGAGGCTGCCCGCTGATGCGTGCGGCCTCTTCGTCAAATGGGGAAGCGTTCGGGGCAGCTTCCGCGTTGCCGGCCCGCTCGGCGGGCTTGCACGCAACGCAGGCGCAAAGTCGTCTCCGCACACGACGGCCCGGCCGTCACGTATTTTTATCGCCGCAGGAGAAAAGGTCATGGCTCAGCAACTGAGCGCTCGTCAACCTCGCTATAAACGCATTCTTCTAAAGTTGAGCGGCGAAGCCCTGATGGGCTCGGAGGAGTTCGGCATCGATCCCAAGGTGCTGGACCGCATGGCGCTGGAAATCGGCCAGTTGGTCGGGATCGGCGTGCAGGTCGGCCTGGTCATCGGCGGCGGCAACCTGTTCCGCGGCGCGGCCCTGTCCGCGGCCGGCATGGACCGGGTGACCGGCGACCACATGGGGATGCTGGCCACCGTGATGAACGGCCTGGCGATGCGCGATGCGCTGGAGCGCTCGAACATCCCCGCGCTGGTGATGTCGGCGATCTCCATGGTCGGTGTGACCGACCACTACGACCGCCGCAAGGCCATGCGCCACCTCGGCGGTGGCGAGGTGGTGATCTTCTCCGCCGGTACCGGCAACCCGTTCTTCACCACCGACTCGGCGGCTTGCCTGCGCGCCATCGAGATCGACGCCGACGTGGTCCTTAAGGCTACCAAGGTCGATGGCGTGTACACTGCCGACCCGTTCAAGGACCCGAATGCCGAGAAGTTCGAGCGCCTGACCTATGATGAAGTGCTCGACCGCAAGCTCGGCGTGATGGACCTGACCGCCATCTGCCTGTGCCGTGACCAGAACATGCCGCTGCGGGTGTTCAACATGAACAAGCCGGGCGCATTGCTGAATATTGTTGTTGGTGGTGCCGAAGGCACCCTGATCGAGGAGGGTTGAGAATGATCAACGAGATCAAGAAGGAAGCGCAGGAGCGCATGGGCAAGACCCTGGAAGCGCTGGGCCATGCCTTCGCGAAGATTCGCACCGGTCGCGCGCATCCGAGCATCCTGGATAGCGTGATGGTTTCCTATTACGGGGCCGATACGCCGCTGCGCCAGGTCGCCAACGTCACCGTGGAAGACTCCCGTACCCTGGCCCTGGCCGTGTTCGACAAGAGCATGATCCAGGCGGTCGAGAAGGCCATCATGACCTCCGACCTGGGGCTCAACCCGGCCACCGCCGGCACCACCATCCGCGTACCGATGCCGGCCCTGACCGAGGAGACCCGCAAGGGCTACACCAAGCAGGCGCGTGCCGAGGCCGAGCAGGCGCGGGTTTCCGTGCGCAACATCCGTCGCGATGCGCTGGCCCAGCTGAAGGACCTGCAGAAGGAAAAGGAAATCAGCGAGGACGAAGAGCGCCGCGCCGGCGACGACGTGCAGAAGCTGACCGACAAGTTCATCGGTGAGATCGAGAAGGCACTGGAAGCCAAAGAAGCGGACCTCATGGCTGTCTGAGGCCGGGCTGACGTCATGGAAAAGACCCGGAAGGATGTGTGCGTGCCACGCCACGTGGCCATTATCATGGACGGTAACAATCGCTGGGCGAAGAAGCGTCTTCTGCCCGGCGTCGCCGGCCACAAGGCCGGTGTCGATGCCGTCAGGGCGGTGATCGAGGTCTGCGCCGAGGCAGGGGTCGAGGTCCTCACCCTGTTCGCGTTCTCCAGCGAGAACTGGCAGCGTCCGGCGGACGAAGTCAGCGCGCTGATGGAGCTGTTTCTCGTGGCCCTGCGCCGCGAGGTGCGCAAGCTCGACGAGAACGGCATCCGCCTGCGCATCATCGGCGATCGCACGCGTTTCCATCCGGAGTTGCAGGCGGCCATGCGCGAAGCGGAAGCCGCCACTGCCAGCAATACCCGTTTCCTCCTCCAGGTCGCCGCCAACTACGGCGGCCAGTGGGACATCGTCCAGGCCGCACAGCGCCTGGCGCGCGAGGTCCAGGGCGGGCACCTGGCGGCGGACGATATCTCCGCCGAGCTGCTCCAGGGTTGCCTGGTGACCGGCGACCAGCCGCTGCCCGACCTGTGCATCCGCACCGGCGGCGAGCATCGCATCAGCAATTTCCTCCTCTGGCAGCTGGCCTATGCCGAGCTGTATTTCTCCGACCTGTTCTGGCCCGACTTCAAGCACGCGGCGATGCGGGCTGCCCTGGCGGATTTCTCCAAGCGCCAGCGCCGCTTCGGCAAGACCAGCGAGCAAGTCGAGGCCGAGGCCCGTCCGTCATGCTGAAACAACGGATCATCACGGCGCTGGTGCTCCTGCCCATCGCGCTGGGTGGTTTTTTCCTTCTCGAAGGGGCGTTCTTCGCCCTGTTCATCGGCGCGGTGGTGAGCCTGGGGGCCTGGGAATGGGCACGCCTGGCCGGCTATGAACAGCAGTTCGGCCGCGTTGCCTACGCGGCGACGGTCGCCGTACTGATGGTCGCTCTCTACCATCTGCCGCAGCTTGCCGGAGCCGTGCTGCTGCTGGCGTTGGTCTGGTGGACGCTGGCCACTGTGCTGGTGCTCACCTACCCGGAAAGCGTCGGCTACTGGGGCGGACGCTGGCGCCGCCTGGGCATGGGCCTGCTGATCCTGTTGCCGGCCTGGCAGGGGCTGGTCCTGCTCAAGCAGTGGCCGCTGGCCAATGGCCTGATCATCGCCGTGATGGTGCTGGTCTGGGGCGCGGATATCGGCGCCTACTTCTCCGGCAAGGCCTTCGGCAAGCGCAAGCTGGCGCCGCGGGTCAGCCCCGGCAAGAGCTGGGAAGGCGTTTACGGCGGCCTGGCGGCCAGCCTGGCGATCACCCTGGCGGTCGGCCTCTACCGCGGCTGGTCCCTCGGCGCGCTGCTCCTGGCCCTGCTCGGCGCGGCGCTGGTGGTGTTCGTCTCGATCGTCGGCGACCTCACCGAAAGCATGTTCAAGCGCCAGTCCGGAATTAAGGACAGCAGCAACCTGCTGCCCGGCCACGGTGGCGTGCTGGATCGCATCGACAGCCTGACGGCCGCCATCCCGGTATTCGCGGCCCTGCTCTGGGCCGCCGGTTGGGGTGCGCCATGAGTCGACCGCAGCGGATCAGCGTGCTCGGCGCGACCGGCTCGATCGGCCTGAGCACCCTGGACGTCGTCCAGCGTCATCCCGATCGTTACGAAGCCTTCGCCCTGACTGGCTTCAGCCGCCTGGCTGAACTCGAGGCGCTGTGCCTCAGGCACCGCCCCGTCTATGCGGTGGTGCCGGAGCAGGCCGCGGCGATCGCCTTGCAGGGCTCGCTCGCCGCGGCGGGTATCCGCACCCGGGTGCTGTTCGGCGAGCAGGCGTTGTGCGAAGTGGCCAGCGCGCCCGAAGTGGACATGGTAATGGCGGCCATCGTCGGCGCCGCCGGGCTGCCGTCGACCCTGGCGGCCGTCGAGGCCGGCAAGCGCGTACTGCTGGCCAACAAGGAAGCGCTGGTGATGTCCGGCGCGCTGTTCATGCAGGCGGTCAAGCGCAGCGGCGCGGTGCTCCTGCCGATCGACAGCGAGCACAACGCGATCTTCCAGTCGCTGCCGCGCAATTATGCCGATGGCCTGGAGCGGGTCGGCGTGCGCCGGATCCTCTTGACCGCCTCCGGCGGCCCGTTCCGCGAGACGCCGCTGGAGCAACTCGCTTCGGTGACGCCGGAGCAGGCTTGTGCGCACCCGAACTGGTCGATGGGGCGGAAGATTTCCGTCGATTCCGCCAGCATGATGAACAAGGGGCTCGAACTGATCGAGGCGTGCTGGCTGTTCGACGCCCAGCCGAGCCAGGTCGAGGTGGTGATCCACCCGCAGAGCGTGATCCACTCGATGGTGGACTACGTCGACGGCTCGGTGATCGCCCAGCTCGGCAATCCGGACATGCGCACGCCGATTTCCTATGCCATGGCCTGGCCGGAGCGAATCGATTCCGGCGTTTCGCCGCTGGACATGTTCGCCGTCGGTCGCCTGGATTTCCAGCGCCCCGACGAGCAGCGCTTCCCCTGCCTGCGCCTGGCGAGCCAGGCCGCGGAAACCGGCGGCAGCGCCCCGGCCATGCTGAATGCCGCGAACGAGGTGGCCGTGGCCGCATTTCTCGAGCGGCACATCCGCTTCAGCGACATCGCGGTTATCATCGAGGACGTGCTGAACCGCGAGGCGGTGACCGCAGTCGAATCGCTCGATCAGGTCCTGGCCGCCGATCGCCGCGCCCGTTCGGTCGCCGGGCAATGGTTGACCCGACACGCCGGCTAGTCTTCGGACGGCCTGGAGGTAGGAGATGAGTGCGCTTTACATGATCGTCGGTACCCTGGTGGCCCTGGGCGTGCTGGTGACGTTCCACGAATTCGGCCACTTCTGGGTCGCGCGACGCTGCGGGGTGAAGGTCCTGCGCTTCTCCGTCGGCTTCGGCACGCCGCTGGTGCGCTGGCACGACCGGCACGGCACCGAGTTCGTGGTGGCGGCCATTCCGCTGGGCGGCTACGTCAAGATGCTCGACGAGCGCGAGGCGGAAGTACCGGCCCATCTGCTCGAACAGTCCTTCAATCGCAAGACGGTCCGTCAGCGGATCGCCATCGTCGCGGCTGGTCCCATCGCCAATTTCCTACTGGCGATTCTGTTCTTCTGGGGCGTCGCCCTGCTCGGTAGCCAGCAGGTGCGCCCGGTCATCGGTTCCGTGGCGCCGGAGAGCCTGGCCGCCCAGGCCGGCCTGGAGGCCGGGCAGGAACTGCTGGCGGTGGACGGCGAGCCCGTCACCGGCTGGAGCGGGGTCAACCTGCAGCTGGTTCGCCGTCTCGGCGAGAGCGGTACGCTGGAAGTGCGGGTGCAGGAAAAGGGCTCGAATGTCGATTCCACCCACCAGGTGCGTCTGGATGGCTGGCTGAAGGGCGAGGACAATCCCGATCCCATCGCCTCGCTGGGCATCCGGCCCTGGCGGCCGGCCTTGCCGCCGGTGCTGGCCGAACTCGACCCCAAGGGGCCGGCGCAGGCCGCCGGGCTGAAGCTCGGCGACCGCTTGCAGAGCATCGATGGCATCGCCGTCGACGACTGGCAGCAGGTGGTGGACAGCGTCCGTGCCCGTCCCGGGCAGCGCGTCCAGCTCAAGGTGCTGCGCGACGGCGAAGTGCTGGATGTTGCCCTGGAGCTGGCGGTGCGCGGCGAGGGCAAGGCCCGGAGCGGCTACATGGGGGCGGGGGTCGCCGGTACCGAATGGCCGGCGGAAATGCTCCGCGAAGTGAGCTACGGACCGCTGGAGGCGGTGGGTCAGGCGCTTTCCCGAACCTGGACCATGAGCCTGCTAACGCTCGACTCCATAAAGAAAATGTTGCTCGGCGAGCTCTCGGTAAAAAACTTGAGCGGGCCGATAACCATTGCTAAAGTGGCGGGCGCTTCAGCCCAGTCTGGCGTGGGGGATTTTCTCAATTTCCTGGCCTATCTGAGCATTAGCTTGGGGGTTCTCAACCTGCTGCCGATCCCTGTCCTCGATGGCGGGCATCTGCTGTTCTATCTGGTTGAGTGGGTGCGCGGGCGCCCATTATCCGAACGGGTACAGGCTTGGGGGATGCAGATCGGCATCAGTCTGGTCGTTGGCGTGATGTTGCTCGCTCTGGTCAACGATCTGAGTCGTCTGTAGTCATGTTGAATTCGAATCTGCCGCCCTTTGCGGCAGATTCTCTATTTGTCAGTTGGAAAAAAAAGGACTCCATGAAACGCTTTCTGCTACCCGCGCTGCTGTCAGCGCTGATGATCGCCGAGGTTCACGCCGAGTCCTTCACTGTTTCCGATATCCGGGTCAATGGCCTGCAGCGCGTGTCCGCCGGTAGCGTGTTCGCCGCCCTGCCGCTGAACGTCGGCGAGACCATCGACGACCAGGCCCTGGTCCAGGCCACCCGCTCCCTGTTCAAGACCGGTTTCTTCCAGGACATCCAGCTCGGCCGCGATGGCAACGTGCTGGTAGTCACTGTAGTCGAGCGCCCGTCGATCTCCAGCATCGAGATCGAGGGCAACAAGGCGATTTCCAAGGAAGACCTGCTCAAGGGCCTGAAACAGTCCGGCCTGGCCGAGGGCGAGATCTTCCAGCGCGCCACCCTCGAAGGCGTGCGCAACGAGCTGCAACGCCAGTACGTGGCCCAGGGCCGCTACTCGGCCGAGATCAACGCGGAAGTGATCCCGCAGCCGCGCAACCGCGTCGCGCTGAAGATCAACATCAACGAAGGCACGGTCGCCGCGATTTCCCACATCAACGTGGTGGGCAACACCGTCTTCTCCGAAGAAGACCTGACCGACCTGTTCGAACTGAAGACCACCAACTGGCTGTCGTTCTTCAAGAACGACGACAAGTACGCCCGCGAAAAGCTCTCCGGCGACCTCGAGCGCCTGCGCTCCTATTACCTGGACCGCGGCTACATCAACATGGATATCGCCTCCACCCAGGTATCCATCACCCCGGACAAGAAGCACGTCTACATCACCGTCAACATCAACGAGGGTGAGAAGTACACCATCCGCGACGTGAAGCTGACCGGCGACCTGAAGGTGCCGGAAGAGGAAGTGAAGCGCCTGCTGCTGGTACAGAAGGGCCAGGTGTTCTCGCGCAAGGTGATGACCACCACCTCCGACCTGATCACCCGTCGCCTGGGCAACGAGGGCTACACCTTCGCCAACGTCAACGGCGTGCCGGAAGCCCATGACGACGACAAGACCGTCTCGGTGACCTTCGTCGTCGACCCGGGCAAGCGCGCCTACGTCAACCGCATCAACTTCCGCGGCAACACCAAGACCGAAGACGAAGTGCTGCGCCGCGAAATGCGCCAGATGGAAGGCGGCTGGGCCTCCACCTACCTGATCGACCAGTCCAAGGCCCGTCTGGAGCGCCTCGGCTACTTCAAGGAAGTCAACGTCGAGACCCCGGCGGTTCCCGGCACCGACGACCAGGTCGACGTCAACTACAGCGTCGAAGAGCAACCGTCCGGCTCGATCACCGCCAGCGTCGGCTTCGCCCAGAGCGCCGGCCTGATACTCGGCGGCTCGATCAGCCAGAACAACTTCCTGGGTACCGGCAACAAGGTCAGCATCGGCCTGACCCGCAGCGAATACCAGACCCGCTACAACTTCGGCTTCGTCGACCCCTACTGGACCGTCGACGGCGTCAGCCTCGGCTACAACGCCTTCTACCGGAAGACCGACTACGACGAACTCGACGTCGACGTCGCCAGCTACTCGGTGAACAGCCTGGGCGCCGGCATGAGCATCGGCTACCCGATCAGCGAGACCTCGCGCCTGACCTATGGCCTGAGCGTGCAGCGCGACCAGATCGACACCGGCCGCTACACCGTGGACGAGATCTACGACTTCCTCGACAAGGAAGGCGACAACTTCACCAACTTCAAGGCTTCCATCGGCTGGTCCGAATCGACCCTGAACAAGGGCGTGCTGGCCACCCGTGGTCACTCGCAGAGCCTGACCCTGGAAACCACCCTGCCGGGCAGCGACCTGTCGTTCTACAAGATCGACTACCGCGGGCAGGTCTTCGCCCCGCTGACCGACAACTACACCATGCGCTTCCACACCGAGCTGGGCTATGGCGACGGCTACGGATCCACCGAGCGCCTGCCGTTCTACGAGAACTACTACGCCGGCGGCTTCAACTCGGTGCGGGGCTTCAAGGACAGCACGCTGGGGCCTCGTAGTACCCCCTCTAGGGCTTACAAGGATGGGAAGATCATTCCTGGGCCTGATGAGCGTGGTCGCTACACCGACCCGGACCAGGATCCCGAAGCCTTCGGTGGTAACATCCTGATCACCGGCGGCGCCGAGCTGCTGTTCCCGCTGCCGTTCGTCAAGGACCAGCGCCAGTTGCGTACCGTGCTGTTCTGGGACGTGGGTAGCACCTTCGATACCGACTGCCCGACCAAGACCACCACCAACTGCGACGGCATCAAGACCGACAACCTCGCCAGTTCCGTGGGCGTCGGCCTGACCTGGATCACCGCGCTGGGCCCGCTGAGCTTCAGCCTGGCGACGCCGATCAAGAAGCCGGACAACGCGGAAACCCAGGTCTTCCAGTTCTCCCTGGGCCAGACCTTCTGATTTGTACGTAGTACCGAGTAACGAAACCATGCTTTGTGCAGGAGTGCATCGTGCGTAAGTTCACCCAGTTCGTCCTGATCACCGCAGCCATCATGGCGGCTCCTTCGGCGTTCGCTGAAATGAAGATCGCGGTGCTCAACTACCAGATGGCGCTGCTCGAGTCCGATGCCGCCAAGCAATACGCCGTGGATGCCGAGAAGAAGTTCGGCCCCCAGCTGAACAAGCTGAAGAACCTCGAGCGCGACGCCAAGGCGCTGCAGGACAAGCTGGTTTCCAACGGCAGCAAGATGTCCCAGGGCGACCGCGAGAAGGCCGAGCTGGACTTCAAGCAGAAGGCCCGTGACTTCCAGTTCCAGTCCAAGGAATTGAACGAGTCGAAGGCCGCCGCCGACCGCGACATGCTGAAGAAACTCAAGCCGAAGCTGGACCAGGCCGTCGAGGAGACCATCAAGAAAGGTGGTTACGACATGGTCATCGAACGTGGCGCCGTGGTCGACGTCAAGCCGCAATACGACATCACCCGCCAGGTGATCGAGCGGATGAACCAGCTGCGTTGATGATGAGTACCTTGTCCTACACCCTGGGCCAGCTGGCCGCGCATGTCGGCGCGGAAGTCCGTGGCGACGCGGACTTGCCGATCCAGGGCCTGGCGACCTTGCAGGAGGCCGGACCGGCTCAGCTGAGCTTCCTGGCCAACCCGCAGTATCGCAAGTACCTGCCCGAAAGCCGTGCCGGCGCCGTCCTGCTGACGGCTGCCGACGCCGACGGGTTCGCCGGTACCGCGCTGGTGGTGGCCAACCCCTACCTGGCCTATGCCAGCCTGTCGCACCTGTTCGATCGCAAACCGAAGGCGGCCGCCGGTATCCATCCTACCGCCATCGTCGCGGCGGACGCCGAGGTCGATCCGAGCGCCAGCGTCGGCGCCTATGCGGTGATCGAGAGTGGCGCCCGCATCGGCGCTGGCGTCAGCATCGGCGCGCACTGCGTGATCGGAGCCCGTAGCGTGATCGGCGAAGGCGGCTGGCTGGCGCCGCGAGTCACGCTCTACCACGACGTCACCATCGGCGCGCGGGTGAGTATCCAGTCGGGCGCGGTGATCGGCGGCGAAGGTTTCGGTTTCGCCAACGAGAAGGGCGTCTGGCAGAAGATCGCCCAGATCGGCGGGGTGACCATCGGTGACGACGTCGAGATCGGCGCGAACACCACCATCGACCGTGGAGCACTGTCCGATACGCTGATCGGCAACGGTGTGAAGCTGGACAACCAGATCATGATCGCGCACAACGTGCAGATCGGCGATCATACCGCCATGGCCGCTTGCGTCGGCATTTCCGGCAGCGCCAAGATCGGCAGGCATTGCATGCTCGCCGGCGGCGTTGGCCTGGTCGGCCATATCGAGATCTGCGACAACGTTTTCGTGACCGGCATGACCATGGTGACCCGCTCGATCACCGAGCCGGGATCGTATTCCTCCGGTACCGCCATGCAACCGGCGGCCGAATGGAAAAAAAGCGCCGCGCGCATTCGTCAACTGGACGACATGGCGCGTCGACTTCAGCAGCTGGAAAAACGCCTGGCTGCCGTGACCTCAAGCGGTGACGCTTCATCTGATGCGTAATTGACGTTTTTTGCGTCACCCTTTTCTGAACAGGCTCCCCCTAACATGATGGACATCAACGAGATTCGCGAATACCTGCCTCATCGCTATCCTTTCCTGCTGGTGGATCGGGTGGTAGAGCTGGACATCGAGGGCAAGCGCATTCGCGCCTACAAGAATGTCAGTATCAATGAGCCGTTCTTCAACGGACATTTCCCCGAGCACCCGATCATGCCGGGCGTGCTGATCATCGAGGCGATGGCCCAGGCGGCCGGTATCCTCGGTTTCAAGATGCTCGACGTGAAGCCCGCCGACGGCACCCTTTACTACTTCGTCGGTTCGGACAAGCTGCGCTTCCGCCAGCCGGTCCTGCCGGGCGACCAACTGCAACTGCACGCCAAGTTCATCAGCGTGAAGCGCAGCATCTGGAAATTCGACTGCCACGCTACCGTCGACGACAAGCCGGTATGCTCGGCTGAAATCATCTGTGCGGAACGCAAACTATGAGTTTGATCGATCCTCGCGCCATCATCGATCCGAGCGCCAGGCTGGCGGCTGACGTCCAGGTGGGCCCGTGGTCCATCGTCGGGGCGGAAGTGGAGATCGGTGAAGGGACGGTGATCGGTCCGCACGTGGTGCTCAAGGGCCCCACGAAGATCGGCAAGCACAACCGCATCTACCAGTTTTCCAGCGTCGGCGAGGATACTCCCGACCTGAAATACAAGGGCGAGCCGACGCGCCTGGTGATCGGTGACCACAACGTGATCCGCGAAGGCGTGACCATCCATCGCGGAACCGTCCAGGATCGCGCGGAAACCACCATTGGCGACCACAACCTGATCATGGCCTATGCGCACATCGGCCATGACAGCGTGATCGGCAACCATTGCATCCTGGTGAACAACACGGCGCTGGCCGGGCATGTCCACGTGGACGACTGGGCGATCCTGTCCGGCTACACCCTGGTGCACCAGTACTGCCGGATCGGCGCGCACAGCTTTTCCGGCATGGGCAGCGCCATCGGCAAGGACGTCCCGGCCTACGTGACGGTCTTCGGCAACCCGGCCGAAGCCCGCAGCATGAACTTCGAAGGCATGCGTCGGCGCGGCTTCAGCAGCGAGGCCATCCATGCCCTGCGGCGTGCCTACAAGGTGGTCTATCGCCAGGGACATACCGTCGAGGAAGCCCTGGCCGAGCTGGCCGAAAGCGCTGCCCAGTTCCCCGAGGTCGCGGTGTTCCGTGATTCCATCCAGAGCGCAACCCGCGGCATCACCCGCTGAGCCATGGCTGACGGATTACGCGTAGCCCTGGTCGCCGGCGAGGCCTCCGGCGACATCCTCGGGTCCGGACTGATGCAGGCGCTGCGGGCGCGGCACCCGGATATCGAGTTCATCGGCGTCGGTGGGCCGCGCATGGAGGCCGAAGGGCTGTCCAGCTATTTCCCCATGGAGCGCCTGTCGGTGATGGGCCTGGTCGAAGTGCTGGGCAGGCTGCCGGAGTTGTTGCGACGGCGCAAGCGCCTGATCCGCACGCTCATCGAGGCCCGGCCGGATGTGATGATCGGCATCGACGCTCCCGACTTCACCCTCGGCGTCGAACACAAGCTGCGCCAGGCTGGCCTGCGCACCGTGCATTACGTCAGCCCTTCGGTATGGGCCTGGCGGCAGAAGCGGGTGCTGAAGATTCGCGAAGCCTGCGATCTGATGCTGGCATTGTTCCCCTTCGAAGCACGTTTCTACGAAGAGCATGGGGTGCCTGTGCGTTTCGTCGGCCACCCCCTGGCCAACACCATTCCCCTGGAGGCGGATCGCGCTGCGGCCCGCGCGCGGCTCGGATTGCCGGCGGACGGACAGGTGCTGGCGCTGATGCCGGGCAGTCGCGGCGGCGAGGTCGGCAAGCTCGGCGCCTTGTTCCTCGACACCGCCCAGCGTCTGCTCGTCGAACGGCCGGGCTTGCGTTTCGTGCTGCCCTGCGCCAGCGCTGCACGGCGCGAACAGATCGAGCAGATGCTCCAGGGCCGCGAGCCTCTGCCGCTGACGCTGCTCGACGGTGCGTCCCATGAAGCGCTTGCCGCCTGCGATGCGGTGCTGATCGCCTCCGGTACCGCGACCCTCGAGGCGCTGCTCTACAAGCGGCCCATGGTGGTGGCTTATCGGGTCGCCGGGCTGACGTACCGGATTCTCAAGCGCCTGGTGAAAAGCCCGTACATCTCCCTGCCGAACCTGTTGGCCGGACGCCTGTTGGTGCCGGAGCTGATCCAGGACGCCGCGACTCCGCAAGCGCTGGCCGCAACCCTCTTGCCGCTGCTGGACGACGGCTCGCAGCAGGTGGAATTCTTCGATGCCATCCATCGGGCCTTGCGCCAGGATGCCTCGGCACAGGCGGCGGAAGCCGTCCTGCAACTGGTGGAGCGCCGCTGATGCAACTGGGGCTGGATTTCAATCTGGTGGAGGATCTGGTCGCGGGCGTCGACGAGGTCGGTCGCGGTCCGTTGTGCGGCCCGGTGGTCACCGCCGCGGTGATTCTCGACCCGAGCCGCCCGATCCTCGGCCTGAACGACTCGAAGAAGCTCAGCGAAGCCCGCCGCGAGGCGCTGTTCGAAGAGATCCGCGAGAAGGCCCTGGCCTGGTGCATCGCCCGCGCCGAGGTCGAGGAGATCGACCGGCTGAACATTCTGCATGCCACCATGCTCGCCATGCAGCGCGCGGTCGAAGGCCTCAGCGTGACTCCGCGGCTGGCCCTGATCGACGGCAATCGTTGTCCGAAACTGGCGGTGCCCTGCGCGCCGGTGGTCAAGGGCGACAGCCAGGTGCCGGCGATCGCTGCGGCGTCGATCCTGGCCAAGGTCAGTCGCGACCGGGAAATGGTCGAGCTGGACCGGGTCTATCCGGGCTATGGCATGGCCGGGCACAAGGGATATCCGACCGCGGTCCATCTCGAGGCGCTTTCCCGCCTCGGCCCGACGCCGATCCATCGACGCTCGTTTGCGCCGGTTCGCGAATTGCTGGACGTCTCTGTTCAATAATTGAACGGATGTCGCGTGACTGACCGTATCTGTCGCCTGGTGACAAGCGGCGAGCGACGTCAATAGCGGAAAGTCCTGCCCCTTCCTGCCAAGTGCCATTCACAGCGAAATTTCCTTCGGCTCGCACGTCATTCCGTGTGTGTCCGAAACACGCGGCCTTCTACCCGGGAGGTCGGCTGACAACAATCCGCCACAAGCGGAACAGGGGAGTTATCCATGCAAGAATTCGCCACTCAGGTCGTCGACCTGCTCAACGGCCTTATCTGGGGCAAGATCCTCATCTGGCTGCTGGTCGGTTGCGGCCTGTACTTCACCGTGCGCCTGGGGCTGATCCAGTTCCGCCACTTCGGTCATACCTTCAGCGTGCTCAAGGGCAGCCGCCAGTCGGACGACTCGGGAATCTCCTCGTTCCAGGCGCTCTGCACCTCTCTGGCGGCGCGGGTCGGTACCGGCAACGTCGCCGGCGTGGCGGTAGCGATCACGCTCGGCGGTCCCGGCGCAGTGTTCTGGATGTGGGCGATCGCCCTGGTGGGGATGGCGACCGGCTTCGTCGAGGCGACCCTGGCCCAGTTGTTCAAGATTCGCGACGACAAGGGCCAGTTCCGTGGCGGCCCGGCCTACTACATGGAGAAGGGCCTGGGCGCGCGCTGGATGGGCATCCTGTTCTCGATCTTCCTGATCATCGCCTTCGGTTTCGTCTTCAACTCGGTGCAGGCCAATACCATCACCGGTGCCATGCAGGGCGCCTTCGGCGTGCCGACCTGGATCAGCGGCATCGCCGTGGTGATCCTCACCGCGTTGATCATCTTCGGCGGCCTGCGTTCCATCGCGCGCTTCTCCGAACTGGCGGTACCCTTCATGGCGGTGGCCTACCTGCTGCTGGCGGTGGGCATCATCCTGTTCAACCTCAGCGAACTGCCGGGCGTCCTGGCGATGGTGGTGAAGAGTGCCTTCGGCTGGCACGAGGCCGCCGCCGGCGGCATCGGCGCGGCGATCCTCAACGGCTTCAAGCGCGGCCTGTTCTCCAACGAAGCAGGCATGGGCTCGGCGCCCAACGCCGCCGCCTCGGCCACGCCCTATCCGCCGCACCCGGCGTCCCAGGGCTACGTGCAGATGGCCGGCGTGTTCATCGATACCCTGCTGATCTGTACCGCTTCCGCCGCCATCATCCTGCTGGCCGGACCGCAGGAAGGCGAGGGCATCATGCTGGTGCAGAATGCCCTGACCAGCCAGGTCGGCGATTGGGGCCGCTATTTCCTGGCGGTGATCATCCTGTTCTTCGCCTTCACCTCGATCGTCGCCAACTACTTCTATGCCGAGAACTGCCTGGTATTCCTCGAGCACAACCACCTGGCGGGCCTGTTGATCTTCCGCCTGATCGTGCTGGCGATGGTGATGTTCGGCGCGCTGGCTTCGCTGCCGTTCGTCTGGAACCTTGCCGACGTGTCGATGGGCCTGATGGCGATCACCAACCTGATCGCCATCCTGCTGCTGTCCAACCTCGCGATCAAGCTGGCCAAGGACTACAACGCCCAGCGCAAGGCCGGCAAGCTGCCGACCTTCGACGCCAGCCAGTTCCCGGAAGTCCAGCAGAAGCTCGAGCCGGGCATCTGGGACGACCGCCGCGCCTGAGCGCGGGGCGGGCGAGGTTTCTCGGCGCAGCCGAGGCGCATCGTCCGCTCTTGAACCTGTAGCTTTGCCACCGGGCCCGGTACAATCCGGGCCTTGTCGTTTTTGCGTTATTTCTGCTCCGGGGCCTTCATGACCGTATCCTTCGTTCACCTGCGTCTGCATACCGAATTCTCCCTGGTCGACGGCCTGGTCCGGGTCAAGCCCCTGGCCAAGGCAGTGGCAGGGCTGGGCATGCCGGCGGTGGCGGTCACCGACCAGAGCAACATGTGCTCGCTGGTGAAGTTCTACAAGACCGCCATGGGCGCCGGCATCAAGCCGATCTGTGGGGCCGACATCTGGCTCGCCAGCCGCGAGGAAGATGGCCCGCTCAGTCGCCTGAGCCTGCTGGCGATGAACGCGAAGGGCTATCGCAACCTCACCGAGCTGATTTCCCGCGGTTGGAGCGAAGGCCAGCGCAACGGCGAGATCATCATCGAGCGCGACTGGGTCAAGGAGGCGGCGGAAGGCCTGATCGCGCTGTCCGCGGCCAAGGAGGGCGAGATCGGCCACGCGCTGCTCGATGGCGAGGAAGCCAAGGCCGAGGCGCTGTTGCGCGAGTGGATGGAGGTGTTCCCCGAGCGCTTCTACGTCGAAGTGCAACGTACCAGCCGGGTCAACGACGAGGAGCACCTCCACGCGGCGGTGGCTTTGGCGTCACGCTGCAACGCGCCGCTGGTGGCGACCAACGACGTGCGCTTCATCAAGCAGGAGGACTTCGAGGCCCACGAGACCCGCGTCTGCATCGGCGAGGGGCGGACCCTCGACGATCCGCGGCGGCCGCGTACCTATTCGGACCAGCAATACCTGAAGTCGCCGGCGGAAATGGCCGAGCTGTTCAGCGACCTGCCGGAAGCGTTGGAAAACACCGTCGAGATCGCCAAGCGCTGCAACATCGAGGTGCAGCTGGGCAAGTACTTCCTGCCGGACTTCCCCACGCCCAATGGCATGGGCATCGACGACTACCTGCGGCACGCCTCCTTCGAAGGTCTCGAGGAGCGCCTGGAGGTGCTGTTGCCGAAGGACACCCCGGACTACGAGGCCAAGCGCCAGGTCTATGTCGATCGCCTGAACTTCGAACTCGATATCATCATCCAGATGGGTTTCCCCGGTTACTTCCTCATCGTGATGGACTTCATCAAGTGGGCGAAGAACAACGGCGTACCGGTAGGCCCCGGGCGGGGCTCGGGCGCCGGCTCGCTGGTGGCCTACGTGCTGAAGATCACCGACCTCGATCCGCTGGCCTATGACCTGCTGTTCGAACGTTTCCTCAACCCGGAACGGATCTCCATGCCCGACTTCGACGTCGACTTCTGCATGGAGGGCCGCGACCGGGTGATCGACTACGTGGCCGACGCCTACGGGCGCAACGCGGTGAGCCAGATCATCACCTTCGGCACCATGGCGGCGAAGGCGGTGGTACGCGACGTGGCGCGGGTCCAGGGCAAGTCCTACGGTCTCGCCGACCGGCTGTCGAAGATGATTCCGTTCGAAGTCGGCATGACCCTGGATAAGGCCTACGAGCAGGAAGAAATGCTCCGCGACTTCCTCAAGAGCGACGAGGAAGCCGCCGAGATCTGGGAGATGGCCCTCAAGCTGGAAGGCATCACTCGCGGTACCGGCAAGCACGCCGGTGGCGTGGTGATCGCGCCGACCAAGCTGACCGACTTCTCGCCGATCGCCTGCGACGAGGAAGGCGGCGGCCTGGTGACCCAGTTCGACAAGGACGACGTGGAGGCGGCCGGCCTGGTGAAGTTCGACTTCCTCGGCCTGCGGACCCTGACCATCATCAAGTGGGCGATGGAGATCATCAACCGCGAGCAGGCCAAGAAGGGCCTGGAGCCGGTGAACATCGACTTCATCCCGCTGGACGACAAGCCGACCTATTCGCTGCTGCAGAAGGCCGAGACCACTGCGGTGTTCCAGCTCGAATCGCGCGGCATGAAGGAGCTGATCAAGAAGCTCAAGCCGGACTGCCTGGAAGACCTCATCGCACTGGTGGCGCTGTTCCGCCCGGGTCCTCTGCAGTCGGGCATGGTGGACGACTTCATCAACCGCAAGCACGGTCGCGCCGAGCTGTCCTATCCGCACCCCGATTACCAGTACGCCGGCCTGGAGCCGGTGCTCAAGCCCACCTACGGCATCATCCTGTACCAGGAACAGGTGATGCAGATCGCCCAGGTCATGGCCGGCTATACCCTCGGTGGCGCGGACATGCTGCGCCGGGCGATGGGCAAGAAGAAGCCCGAGGAAATGGCCAAGCAGCGCGGCGGTTTCATCGAGGGTTGCAAGAACAACGGCATCGATGCCGACCTCGCGGGCAACATCTTCGACCTGGTGGAAAAATTCGCCGGCTACGGCTTCAACAAGTCGCACTCGGCAGCCTACGGCCTGGTCTCCTACCAGACCGCCTGGCTGAAGACCCACTTCCCGGCGCCGTTCATGGCCGCGGTACTCACCGCGGATATGCAGAACACCGACAAGGTGGTGACGCTGATCGAAGAATGCCGGCACATGAAGCTGCGCATCGTGGCGCCGGACGTGAACAACTCCGAGTTCCGCTTCACCGTCGACGACGATGGCCGGATCGTCTATGGCCTGGGCGCGATCAAGGGCGTCGGCGAGGGGCCGGTGGAGGCGATCACCGAGTGCCGCGCCGAAGGCGGGCCGTTCAACACCCTGTTCGACTTCTGCGACCGCGTCGACCTGAAACGCATCAACAAGCGCACCCTGGAAGCGCTGATCCGCGCCGGTGCGCTGGATCGCCTGGGGCCGCACTACCACGACGAGCTAAAGGCCTACCAGGCTACCGTCGACCTCAACCGCGCCGTGCTGCTGGCGGCGATGGAGGAAGCGATCCAGGCCGCCGAGCAGACCGCGCGCAGCCACGACAGCGGGCACATGGACCTGTTCGGCGGAGTCTTCGCCGAGCCGGAGGCGGATGTCTACGCCAACCACCGCAAGGTCAAGGAGCTGACCCTCAAGGAACGCCTGAAGGGCGAGAAGGACACCCTCGGCCTGTACCTGACCGGCCATCCGATCGACGAGTACGAAGGCGAGGTGCGGCGCTTCGCCCGCCAGCGCATCGTCGAGCTGAAGCCGGCGCGCGATACCCAGACGGTGGCCGGGCTGATCGTCAACCTGCGGGTGATGAAGAACAAGAAGGGCGACAAGATGGGCTTCGTCACCCTAGACGACCGCTCCGGACGGATCGAGGCCTCGCTGTTCTCCGAAGCCTTCGCCGCGGCCCAGTCGCTGCTGCAGACCGACGCGCTGGTGGTGGTCGAGGGCGAGGTCAGCCAGGACGACTTCTCCGGCGGACTGCGCCTGCGCGCCAAGCGCGTGATGAGCCTGGAGGAGGCGCGTACCGGCCTGGCGGAGAGCCTGCGGATGAAGCTGCACGCCGACCTGTTGAAGGGCGATCGCCTGCGCTGGCTGGGCGAGCTGTTCAACCGCCATCGCGGTTCCTGCCCGATCACCCTGGACTACACCAGCGCCGACGCCAAGGCCCTGCTGCAGTTCGGCGAGAGCTGGCGGGTGGATCCGGCGGACGATCTGATCCAGGCATTGCGTGACCAGTTCGGGCGCGACAACGTCTTCCTCAATTATCGTTAATCGCGATGGGCGATAACGCCGTTGTTCCGCGCTCTGCGGCGGGAAAACGCGGATCGCCCTTGCTCCCGGCTCGACCCCTGGCGCCCGATCCCGTAAGGTAGGGCGCCAAACGGAAACGGCCCACTAGAATCTGCGCACGACGGAAGCCTATGAACCCGAACTTTCTTGATTTCGAACAGCCGATCGCCGACCTGCAAGCCAAGATCGAAGAGCTGCGCCTGGTGGGCAACGACAATGCGCTGAACATCAGCGACGAAATCTCGCGTCTGCAGGACAAGAGCAAGGCGCTCACCGAAAACATCTTCGGCAATCTGTCCAGTTGGCAGATCGCCCAGCTCGCGCGCCATCCCAAGCGTCCCTATACCCTCGACTACATCGGCTACCTGTTCAGCGATTTCGAGGAACTGCACGGCGACCGGCATTTCGCCGACGACCCGGCGATCGTCGGTGGCGTTGCCCGCCTCGACGGTTCCCCGGTGATGGTCATCGGCCACCAGAAAGGCCGCGAAGTCCGTGAGAAGGTCCGGCGCAACTTCGGCATGCCGCGTCCGGAAGGCTATCGCAAGGCCTGCCGCCTGATGGAAATGGCCGAACGCTTCAAGATGCCGATCCTCACCTTCATCGACACGCCCGGCGCCTACCCGGGCATCGATGCCGAGGAACGCGGCCAGAGCGAGGCGATCGCCTGGAACCTGCGGGTGATGGCGCGACTGAAGACGCCGATCATCGCCACCGTGATCGGCGAGGGCGGTTCCGGCGGCGCGCTGGCCATCGGTGTCTGCGACCAGTTGAACATGCTGCAATACTCCACCTATTCGGTGATCTCGCCGGAAGGCTGCGCCTCCATCCTCTGGAAGACCGCCGAGAAGGCGCCGGAAGCCGCAGAGGCCATGGGCATCACCGCCGAGCGCCTGAAAGGCCTGGGCATCGTCGACAAGGTCATCGACGAACCGCTGGGCGGCGCCCATCGCGATCCGGCGAGCATGGCCGAATCGATCCGTGGCGAACTGCTGACGCAACTGAAGATGCTCCAGGGCCTGGAAATGGGTGAGTTGCTGGAGCGTCGTTACGACCGCCTGATGAGCTACGGCGCGCCGTAAGCCATCCGGCGCACTGGTACGATCGACAAGCCCGGCATTCGCCGGGCTTGTCGCATGAGGAGCGCAAGCATGCCGGCGGTGCCGCTCGAATCCCGTCTGTTACAGGCCCTGGCGCCCTGGCGCGAAGCGGGGGGCTGGTGCGTGGCGTTTTCCGGCGGGCTGGATTCCACGGTGTTGCTGCATCTGCTCGCCCAACTGGCCCGGAGCGAAGCCTTGCCGGCGCTGTCGGCGCTGCATGTCCACCATGGCTTGCAGGCTGCGGCGGACGGTTGGCCGGCGCACTGCCAGGCGGTCTGCCGGTCGCTGGGTATCCCGCTGCGGGTCGAGCGGGTGCAGGTCGCCGTTGGCGGCAGCATCGAGCAGGCGGCGCGCGACGCCCGCTATCGCGCATTCCAGGCGAGCCTGGGCGAGGGACAGGTGCTGCTCACCGCGCAGCACCTCGACGACCAGGCCGAGACCCTGCTGTTCCGCCTGTTGCGTGGAGCGGGCCTGCGCGGCCTGGCGGCGATGCCGGCGAGCCGGCCGCTGGGCGGCGGCCGCCTGTGCCGACCCTTGCTCGGGGTTTCCCGCGCCGAACTGGAAGCCTATGCGCAGGCGCACCGGCTGGACTGGGTGGAGGATCCTTCCAACCAGGATCCGCGCTTCTCGCGCAACTACCTGCGCCGGGAGATCATGCCGCGTCTCGCCTCCCACTGGCCGCAGGCCGTCGCCGGCATGGCGCGCTGCGCGGCGCATCTGCGCGAGGCCGAAGACCTGCTGGCTGAACTGGCCGCCATCGACCTCCGGGCCTGCCGCCAACCCTCGGAACTGGATTGGCCGGACTGGCTGGATCTGCCCCGGATCGCCCTGGAGCCTCTGCGCCGCCTCAGCGCTGCGCGCCAGCGCAACCTGCTGCGGGCCTGGCTGGGGCAGCTGACGCGGTTGCCGGACAGTGACCACTGGGCCGGCTGGGAGTCGTTGCGCGATGCCGGCGACGATGCCGACCCGATCTGGCGCCTGGAGAGCGGCGAGCTGCGTCGCGGCGCGGGGCGGATCTGGTGGTTGCCGGCGGACTGGCGGGCGGCGGCGGGACCGTTCGTCTGGGAGCGTCCCGCTCATCCATTGCTTCTTCCCGGCAATGGTCGGCTGGCGTTGCTCGGCGAGGTTCCGGCGGGGCCGTTGCGCGTCGACTACCGGCGGGGTGGGGAGGTGCTGGCCCTGGCCGGGCGCGGTCGCCGCGACCTCAAGCGATTGCTCAACGAAGCGGGCGTACCGAGCTTCCTGCGCGGTCGTTTGCCGCTGCTCTTCCGAGCCGACGAACTGCTCGCGGTGGCCAACATTCCTGGCCTGGACAGTCCCCGCGAGGGGGGCTGGCGACTGTCCTGGAGCCCGCCGACGAACGACCCGGGTTTGAGCTAGTAAGCCGTTTCCAGTAGACTACGCTCCCGTCTTGTACTGCTCCCGCCGATTCCCTCCGGAATCAGCAGGAGTTTGCTTTGCCCACGGATTTGTCCGTGGCGGGAGCTGGCCTCCCTTCTCCGAATCCCCGGCGGTTGATCCCGCCTAAACGCTGACTTCTAGGGTTTTTCATGACGCGCTACATCTTCGTCACGGGTGGTGTTGTTTCTTCATTGGGGAAAGGCATCGCTTCGGCTTCTCTGGCTGCGATCTTGGAAGCGCGTGGCCTGAAGATCACGATGCTCAAGCTGGACCCTTACATCAACGTGGACCCGGGCACCATGAGCCCGTTCCAGCACGGTGAGGTCTTCGTGACCCAGGACGGCGCCGAGACCGACCTGGACCTGGGCCATTACGAGCGCTTCGTTCGTACCACCATGACCCAGAACAACAACTTCACCACCGGCCGCGTCTACATGGACGTGTTGCGCAAGGAACGCCGCGGCGACTACCTGGGCGCCACCGTGCAGGTGATCCCGCACATCACCGACGAGATCAAGCGGCGCATCATCAAGGGCGCCGGCGATGCCGACGTCGCCCTGGTGGAGATCGGTGGCACCGTCGGCGACATCGAGTCGCAGCCGTTCCTCGAGGCGATCCGCCAACTGCGCGTCGAGATCGGCGCCAAGCGCGCGATGCTGATGCACCTGACCCTGGTCCCGTACATCGCCACCGCCGGCGAGACCAAGACCAAGCCGACCCAGCACTCGGTCAAGGAGCTGCGCTCCATCGGCCTGCAACCGGACGTGCTGGTCTGCCGTTCCGACCACCCGATCGACGTCTCCTCGCGGCGCAAGATCGCGCTCTTCACCAACGTCGAGGAGCGCGCGGTGATCGCCCTGGAAGACGTCGACACCATCTACCGCATCCCGTCGGTGCTGCATGCCCAGGGCCTGGACGACATCGTCGTCGAGCGCTTCGGCCTGGAGTGCGGGCAGGCCGACCTGTCCGAATGGGACCGGGTGGTCGATGCCAAGCTCAACCCCGAGCGTGAAGTCACCATCGCCATGGTCGGCAAGTACATGGAACTGCTGGACGCGTACAAGTCGCTGATCGAGGCGATGACCCACGCCGGCATCCAGAGCCGCACCAAGGTCAACCTGCGCTACATCGACTCCGAAGACATCGAGCAGCAGGGCACCAGCCTGCTGGAAGGCGTCGACGCCATCTTGGTCCCGGGCGGCTTCGGCCTGCGCGGCGTGGAAGGCAAGATCAGCACCGTGCAGTACGCCCGCGAGAACAAGATCCCCTACCTGGGCATCTGCCTGGGCATGCAGGTCGCGGTCATCGAATACGCCCGCAACGTGCTCGGCTGGAGCGACGCCAACTCCACCGAGTTCGACAAGTCCAGCGGCCATCCGGTGGTCGGCCTGATCACCGAGTGGCAGGACGCGACCGGCGCCACCGAGATCCGCACCGAAGCTTCCGACCTGGGCGGCACCATGCGCCTGGGCGCCCAGGAGTGCCAGCTGCAGACCGGCACCCTGGTGCACGACTGCTATGCCAAGGACGTGATCGTCGAGCGCCATCGCCATCGCTACGAAGTGAACAACAACCTGCTGCCGCAACTGGAGCAGGCCGGCCTGAAGATTTCCGGCCGCTCCGGCGACGGCGCCCTGGTGGAAGTGGTCGAGGCCCCGGAGCATCCGTGGTTCGTCGCCTGCCAGTTCCACCCGGAGTTCACCTCCACACCGCGTGATGGCCACCCGCTGTTCAGCGGTTTCGTCAACGCCGCGCTGAAATATTCCGGGAAGGCCTGAGCATGGCACAGAAGATCGTTCGCGTCGGCGATATCCAGATCGGCAACGACCTGCCGTTCGTGCTGTTCGGCGGCATGAACGTGCTGGAGTCGCGCGACCTGGCCATGCAGGTCTGCGAAGAATACGTACGGGTTACCGAGAAACTCGGTATCCCCTATGTGTTCAAGGCCAGCTTCGACAAGGCCAACCGTTCCTCGATCCACTCGTTCCGTGGTCCGGGCCTGGAAGAGGGAATGAAGATCTTCGAAGAGATCAAGAAGACCTTCAAGGTACCGGTCATCACCGATGTCCACGAGCCGTTCCAGGCCCAGCCGGTGGCCGAGGTCTGCGACATCATCCAGCTGCCGGCCTTCCTCTCGCGACAGACCGACCTGGTGGTGGCGATGGCCAGGACCAACGCGGTGATCAATATCAAGAAGGCCCAGTTCCTCGCGCCCCAGGAGATGAAGCACATCCTGACCAAGTGCGAGGAAGCCGGTAACGACCGCCTGATCCTCTGCGAGCGCGGCTCCTCCTTCGGTTACAACAACCTGGTGGTCGACATGCTCGGCTTCGGCATCATGAAGCAGTTCGAGTACCCGGTATTCTTCGACGTCACCCACGCCCTGCAGATGCCTGGCGGTCGCGCGGACTCCGCCGGCGGCCGGCGCGCCCAGGTCACCGACCTGGCCAAGGCCGGGCTCAGCCAGAAGCTCGCCGGGCTGTTCCTCGAGGCCCATCCGGACCCCGAGCACGCCAAGTGCGACGGTCCGTGCGCGCTGCGCCTGAACAAACTCGAAGCCTTCCTGTCCCAGCTCAAGCAACTGGACGAGCTGATCAAGAGCTTTCCTGCAATCGAGACTGCCTAGTCTCCTCAGACCGCCCCGTTCATTCACTTCGGAGTGTTAACAAGAATGGCAAAGATCGTCGACATCAAGGGCCGTGAGGTCCTGGACTCCCGCGGCAACCCTACCGTTGAAGCGGACGTGATCCTGGACAACGGCATCGTCGGCAGCGCCTGCGCGCCTTCCGGTGCTTCCACCGGTTCCCGCGAGGCCCTCGAGCTGCGCGATGGCGACAAGAGCCGTTACCTGGGCAAGGGCGTGCTGAAAGCCGTGGCCAACATCAACGGCCCGATCCGCGACCTGCTGCTGGGCAAGGACGCGGCCGACCAGAAAGCCCTCGACCACGCGATGATCGAGCTGGACGGCACCGAGAACAAGGCCAAGCTGGGCGCCAACGCGATCCTCGCGGTGTCCCTGGCTGCCGCCAAGGCCGCCGCACAGGCCAAGGGCGTACCGCTGTACGCGCACATCGCCGACCTCAACGGCACTCCCGGCCAGTACTCCATGCCGGTGCCGATGATGAACATCATCAACGGCGGCGAGCATGCGGACAACAACGTCGATATCCAGGAATTCATGGTCCAGCCGGTCGGCGCGAAGAACTTCGCCGAGGCGCTGCGCATGGGCGCCGAGATCTTCCATCACCTCAAGGCCGTGCTGAAGGCCCGTGGCCTGAACACCGCCGTCGGTGATGAAGGCGGCTTCGCGCCGAACCTGTCGTCCAACGAAGACGCCCTGGCCGCCATCGCCGAGGCCGTCGAGAAGGCCGGCTACAAGCTGGGCGACGACGTGACCCTGGCCCTGGACTGCGCCTCCAGCGAGTTCTTCAAGGACGGCAAGTACGACCTGGAAGGCGAAGGCAAGGTATTCGACGCCGCCGGTTTCGCCGACTACCTGGCCGGCCTGACCCAGCGCTACCCGATCATCTCCATCGAGGACGGCATGGACGAGTCCGACTGGGCCGGCTGGAAAGGCCTGACCGACAAGATCGGCGCCAAGGTCCAACTGGTCGGCGACGACCTGTTCGTGACCAATACCAAGATCCTCAAGGAAGGCATCGAGAAGGGCATCGGCAATTCGATCCTGATCAAGTTCAACCAGATCGGTTCGCTCACCGAGACCTTGGAAGCCATCCAGATGGCCAAGGCCGCCGGCTATACCGCGGTGATCTCGCACCGCTCCGGCGAAACCGAGGACTCGACCATCGCCGACCTGGCCGTGGGTACCGCCGCCGGTCAGATCAAGACCGGTTCGCTGTGCCGCTCCGACCGCGTGTCCAAGTACAATCAGTTGCTGCGCATCGAAGAGCAACTGGGCGCCAAGGCGCCGTACCGTGGTCGCGCGGA
Organism: Pseudomonas sp. TZ252; assembly: GCF_056110345.1. Taxonomy (NCBI): domain Bacteria; kingdom Pseudomonadati; phylum Pseudomonadota; class Gammaproteobacteria; order Pseudomonadales; family Pseudomonadaceae; genus Pseudomonas; species Pseudomonas sp. TZ252. Next base: position 3,913,157 of record NZ_CM148566.1, read on the forward strand.
ATTCCGCGGCTGAGCCTAGTCTGGTACGGTGAAGGGGTGGCAAGAGCCACCCCTTTTCTTCTCAAGGAGTTCGAGGCTTGAGGTTACGTAGCCCCTACTGGCTGTTCGTGGTGCTGATCCTGGCGCTGGCGGGCCTGCAATATCGCCTGTGGGTCGGCGATGGCAGCCTGGCGCAGGTGCGCGACCTGCAGAAGCAGATCGCCGACCAGCATGGCGAGAACGAGCGCCTGCTGGAGCGCAACCGGATTCTCGAAGCCGAAGTCGCCGAGCTGAAGAAAGGCACCGAGACCGTCGAGGAGCGTGCGCGGCACGAGCTCGGCATGGTCAAGGACGGCGAAACCCTCTACCAGCTCGCCAAGTGAGCTGACGACCCTTCTCCCGATGACGACTTCCGACCTTCCCGCCTTCTGGACGGTGATCCCCGCCGCCGGCGTGGGTTCGCGCATGCGCGCCGACCGCCCGAAGCAATATCTCGATCTTGCCGGTCGCACCGTGATCGAGCGCACCCTCGATTGTTTCCTCGAACACCCGATGCTCAGGGGCCTGGTGGTCTGCCTGGCCGAGGACGATCCCTACTGGCCCGGGCTGGACTGCGCCGCCAGCCGGCATGTGCAGCGCGCCGCCGGGGGCGTCGAGCGCGCCGGCTCGGTGTTGAACGGCTTGCTGCGCCTGCTGGAGTTGGGGGCACAGGCCGACGACTGGGTGCTGGTGCATGACGCCGCGCGGCCGAACCTGACCCGCGGCGACCTCGACCGCCTGCTCGAAGAACTCGCCGAAGATCCGGTCGGCGGGCTGCTGGCGGTGCCGGCGAGGGACACTCTCAAGCGCTCCGACCGCGACGGCCGGGTCAGCGAAACCATCGACCGCTCGGTGGTCTGGCTGGCCTATACGCCGCAGATGTTCCGCCTCGGCGCCCTGCACCGGGCGCTGGCCGATGCGTTGGTGGCCGGCGTGGCGATCACCGACGAGGCTTCGGCGATGGAGTGGGCCGGCTATGCGCCGAAGCTGGTGGAAGGGCGCGCCGACAACCTGAAGATCACCACCCCGGAAGACCTGCTGCGCCTGCAGCGCAGTTTTCCGCACTGAACCCTGGCACAAGAAAGCCGCCCCGAGGGTCGGCTTTCTTGTCGTTGCAGGCTCGCTCGTTCAGCTTTCCAGCGGCACCTCTATGAGGAAGCGGAACAGCGCGCCATGCTGCTCCACCGCCAGGCATTTGTAGCCCTGGCGTTGGGTATCTTCGGGAATCCCGTGGACCGATTGCGAGCAGTCGGTGACCACTTCCAGGCGTTCGCCCGGCTGCATGGTCGCCAGGGTTTCCAGGGTGGCGATGGCGTTGTACGGGCAATGTTCGCCGCGCAGGTCAAGCGACAGGGTCGGTTTGTCGGTCTGGCTCATGGTTCGGTTTCCGCGGTCGGGTGAATCGGGAGGCGTTCAGTTGCACCAGCAGCAGGCACAGGGCCAGGCCGGCGAAGGTCAATAGCAGGCCGTTGCCGGGCCCGAAGCTTTCCAGCAGGTTGAGCTTGGGATAGGGCAGGGCGAGGCGGGTGCCCAACTGGTCCCAAAAGATCGCCACCAGGGTTCCGCCGATGACGTTGCCGATGCCGACCACCCAGAAGTGCACCTGGCCCTCCATCGAGCGGTACATCCAGCCGGTCTCGCAACCGCCGGCGAGGACGATGCCGATGCCGAAGAGAATGCCGCCGATGATCGCATTCGGGCCCATCCAGAAGATCTTCGGCGCGACGCCCAGGCGGATCGCGGCGAAGGTACCGATGCAGGCGGCCGCCATGCCGAGCAGGATGCCGAAGGCGGCGCGGGTCCGGCCGGTGGTCCAGAGGTCCCGTGCGGCACTGGTGAAGCAGATCTGCGCGCGCTCGATCAGGCCGCCGAACAGCAGGCCGAACAGGCAGGCCATGCCCAGCACCAGCGATACCTCGAAGCGCCAGGCGGCGAACAGCGCGGCGAGCGCCAGCACCGCCAGGCCCAGGCGGGCCTGCAGGCGTGCGCGTCGGGCCAGGCTTTCGGCGCTGGGCAGGGCGCTGGCCGTGGCGCCGACTTTCAGCGGTGTGCGCAGGAACGGCAGCAGGCTGATCTTCACGCCGATCCAGGCGCCGCCGACGGTGGCGAACATGAAGGCCCAGGCGTGCAGGGAAAACATCGGGATACCGGTGAAGAACGCCGCCAGGTTGCAGCCCATCGCCAGGCGCGCGCCGAAGCCGGCGACGATACCGCCGACCAGACCCTGCAGCAGGCGACGTTTGCTGGTCGGCCAGCGCAGGCTGACGTTGCCGGCCCAGAGGGCGCAGCACAGGGCGCCGAGGAACATGCCGATGATCATCACTCCGTCGATCCGGTCCAGCGGCGTGCCTTGAAGGCCGATCAGCCTGAAGTAGCTCCAGTCCTGTGGCTGGTAGCCGAACCAGGACAGCACGTGGCCGCCCCAGCGGGTGAATTCGCCGGTCACCGCCCAGAAGGTGCCGGTGAGCGCGAAGTAGTAGGCGGAGGCGACGCCGAGGGCGACCAGCGCCGGCAGCGGCGACCAGAACCTCACCAGGTAGCGTTGGCGAAACGCATTGAAGGCAGACATGCGACTTCCTTGAATCGATAGCGGATGGAACGGGAAACCGCCAAGTCTATCGCAGCGGTGAATCGCCTTACTGCTTCAGCGCAGGTTTTTCTCCCCGGCGAGTCCCGGATGGGATTGCGCCAGGCCTTCCTTGAGATAGTCCACCAGTTGCCTGACTTTCGGCGACAGGTGCCGCTGCTGCGGGTACAGCGCCCATACCGCGGTATTCGGCGGCTGGTGGCCTTCCAGCAGGGAGACCAGGCGGCCGCTGCGCAGATGCTCGATCACATAGTAGTCGGGCAGCTGGCACAGGCCGAAGCCGCGCAGGGCGGCGTCGAGCACCGCCTGGCCGCTGTTGCAGCGCCAGTTGCCCTGGACCCGGTGCTGGGTTTCCCGGCCGTCCTCGAGGAAGCTCCACAGGTCGCTGCTGCCGATCAGGCAGTTGAACTGGCCGAGTTCCGCCGGCGACTGCGGAGTGCCGTGGCGGCGCAGGTATTCCGGGGTGGCGCAGAGGTACATGACGCGTGGTGCCAACCGTGTGGCGACCAATCGCGAATCGCTCAGGCGGCCGAGGCGGATGGCCAGGTCGAAGCCCTCGTGGAGCAGGTCCAACTGGCGGTTGGACAGCTCGATGTCGACCCGCAGTTGCGGATAGTCGGCCATGAAGGCATTCACCAGCGGCACGATGAAACGTTCGCCGTAGGCTACCGCGCAGGTCATGCGCAGCAGGCCCTTGGGCTCCGCGGAGAGGTCGCTGACCGCGCGCAGGGCTTCGTCGCGGGCGTCCTGCAGGCGCTGGCAATGTTGCAGGAAGGTCTGTCCGGCTTCGCTCAGCGATACTCGCCGGGTGCTGCGGTAGAGCAGGCGGGTCTGCAGGCGCTCCTCCAGGCGGGCGACCTGGCGGCTGATGTGCGACGAGGAAACGCCCATGCGTTCGGCTGCCGCGGTGAACTGCCCGGTTTCGGCGACAGCGACGAATTCGTCGAGTCCTTCCCAGCGATTCATCTGGATTGTCCCTGTATGGCAATAATGTTTTGATTATTGCCTGATTATTCCTTGAAACGCGGTTTTCTACACTTTCCGTTTCAGTGGGTCGCTTAGCGGCCCGCCGGCTTCCATCGTTCAGGAGTTCCCAGATGATCAAGTCCCGTGCCGCCGTCGCCTTCGCCCCCAACAAGCCGTTGGAAATCGTCGAGGTGGATGTGGCGCCGCCGCAGAAGGGCGAGGTACTGGTGCGCATCGTCGCCACCGGCGTCTGCCATACCGACGCGTACACCCTGTCCGGCCAGGATTCCGAGGGGGTGTTCCCGTGCATCCTGGGCCACGAAGGTGGCGGTATCGTCGAAGCGGTGGGCGAGGGCGTGACCTCCCTGCAGGTGGGCGACCATGTCATCCCGCTCTACACCGCCGAGTGCGGCAAGTGCAAATTCTGCCTGTCCGGCAAGACCAACCTCTGCCAGGCCGTACGCGCCACCCAGGGCAAGGGCCTGATGCCCGACGGCACCAGCCGTTTCTCCTACAAGGGCGAGCCGGTCTTCCACTACATGGGCTGCTCGACCTTCTCCGAATACACCGTGCTGCCGGAAATCTCCCTGGCGAAGATTCCCAAGGATGCCCCGCTGGAGAAGGTCTGCCTGCTTGGCTGCGGCGTCACCACCGGGATCGGCGCCGTGCTGAATACCGCCAAGGTGGAAGAGGGCGCTACCGTTGCCATCTTCGGCCTGGGCGGCATCGGCCTGGCAGCGATCATCGGGGCGAAGATGGCCAAGGCCGCGCGCATCATCGCGGTCGACATCAACCCGGGCAAGTTCGATATCGCCAGGGAACTGGGCGCCACCGACTTCATCAATCCGAAGGACTACGACAAGCCGATCCAGGACGTCATCGTCGAACTGACCGATGGCGGCGTCGACTACTCCTTCGAGTGCGTCGGCAACGTGCAGTTGATGCGCGCCGCGCTGGAATGCTGCCACAAGGGCTGGGGCGAGTCGGTGATCATCGGTGTCGCCGGTGCCGGCCAGGAAATCAGCACTCGGCCGTTCCAACTGGTCACCGGCCGCGTCTGGCGCGGTTCGGCGTTCGGCGGGGTGCGCGGGCGCAGCGAGTTGCCGAGCTATGTCGAGAAGGCGCAGAAGGGCGAGATCCCGCTGGATACCTTCATCACCCACACCATGGGGCTGGAGGACATCAACGAGGCCTTCGAGCTGATGCACGAAGGCAAGAGCATCCGCACCGTCATTCATTACTGACAAGCCGTCGCGGCGGGCCCTGCGGCTCGCCACGACCGTTTCACGGAGGTCACGTGAAGGATTCCCTCGAACTGATCGGCAGCCAGAAGACCTTCGGCGGCTGGCACCAGCGTTACCGTCATTTTTCCCGGACCCTGAACTGCGAGATGGTCTTCGCCATCTACCTGCCGCCCCAGGCCGAGCCGGAGGCGGCGCTGCCGGCCCTGTACTGGCTGTCCGGGCTGACCTGTACCGACGAGAACTTCATGCAGAAGGCCGGCGCCCAGCGGGTCGCCGCCGAACTGGGATTGGTACTGGTGGCGCCGGATACCAGCCCGCGCGGCAGCGGTGTCCCCGGCGATCCCGACGGCGCCTGGGACTTCGGCCTGGGCGCAGGCTTCTACCTGAACGCCACGCAGGAGCCCTGGGCCGCGCACTACCGCATGCACGACTACGTGGTGCACGAGTTGCCGGCGCTGATCGAGGCGCATTTCCCGGTGTCCCGGCGGCGCGGCATCAGCGGGCACTCGATGGGTGGGCATGGCGCGCTGGTTTGCGCGCTGCGCAACCCGGGGCGCTACCTGTCGCTGTCGGCCTTCGCGCCGATCTGCCATCCGAGCGATTGTCCCTGGGGCCAGAAGGCGTTCTCCCGCTACCTGGGCGAGGACCCGGCGGCCTGGCGCGAGTGGGATGCCTGTGCGTTGCTCGAGGGTGCGTCCGAACGCTTGCCGATCCTGGTCGACCAGGGCGAGCGCGACGACTTCCTCGCCGTCCAGCTCAAGCCGGAAGCGCTACGCAATGCGGCGGACAAGGCCGGCCACCCGCTGGAGCTGCGTCTGCAACCAGGCTACGACCACAGCTACTACTTCATCGCCAGTTTCATCGAGGATCACCTGCGCCATCATGCCGGGGTTCTCAACGGTTGATCCGCGATACCTGAAGCCTGTCCCGATCCGGGGTAGAATCACGCCCTGATTCCAACCAGGGCGTTTTTTCATGCGAATTGGCCATGGCTACGACGTGCATCGCTTCGGCGAGGGCGACTTCATCACCCTCGGCGGTGTGCGCATTCCCCACAAACATGGGCTGGTCGCCCACTCCGACGGCGACGTGCTGCTGCACGCCTTGTCCGATGCGCTGCTCGGCGCGGCGGCGCTGGGCGACATCGGCAAGCACTTCCCGGACACCGACCCGCGGTTCAAGGGCGCCGACAGTCGCGCGCTGCTGCGACACGTGGTCGCCATCGTCGCCGAGAAGGGCTGGAAGGTCGGCAACGTCGACGCCACCATCGTCGCCCAGGCGCCGAAGATGGCGCCGCACATCGAGACCATGCGCGGGTTGATCGCCGAGGACCTCGGCGTCGCGGTCGACCAGGTCAACGTCAAGGCCACCACTACCGAGCGGCTAGGTTTCACCGGACGCGAAGAGGGCATTGCTGTACATGCGGTCGCTTTGCTGATGGCCCGATGAGCGTTCTCGGCGAACTCGACCTGCTCGGGCCGCGCGCCCATGGGGCAGCCTGCGGCGAGGCGGTGCTCAAGGCCGTGGCCGAGGACTTCCAGGTCGACGAGGTGCTGGACATTCCCCTCAGCGGTGAAGGCGAGCACCTCTGGTTGTGGGTGGAAAAGCGCGGATTGAACACCGAGGAGGCGGCCCGTCGCCTCGGCCGCGCCGCCGGCGTGCAGCAGAAGAACGTCAGCTACGCCGGGTTGAAGGACCGCCAGGCACTGACCCGGCAATGGTTCAGCCTGCACCTGCCGGGCAAGGCCGATCCCGACCTGGGTGCAGCCGAGGGCGCGGACCTGCGGATTCTTCGCTGCACCCGTCATTCGCGCAAGTTGCAGCGAGGCGCGCATGCCGCCAACGGCTTCACCCTGCGTCTGACCGGGCTGCGGGCGGAGCGTGCCCTTCTCGACGCGCGCTTGGAACGTATCGCCGCGGACGGCGTGCCCAATTATTTCGGCCTGCAACGCTTCGGCCACGGCGGCGGCAACCTGGTCGACGCGCGCAGTTGCGCGGAACAGGACCTGCTGCCGGCGAACCGCAACCTGCGTTCGCGCTTCCTTTCCGCCGGGCGCAGCTACCTGTTCAATCGCCTGCTCGCCGAGCGGGTCGCGGAGGGTAGCTGGAACCGGGCAGCGGTCGGTGACCTGCTGGCCTTCACCGACAGCCGCAGCTTTTTCCTCGCTGGCGAGGAAGAATGCCGCGATGCCCGTCTGGCCGCCCTCGACCTGCACCCCACCGGACCGCTCTGGGGCGAGGGCGATCCGCCGAGCGGCGCCGGCGTCCTCGAACGCGAGCTGGCCCTGGCCGGGCGCGAGCCGGCGCTCTGCCGCTGGCTGGCGAAGGCGGGCATGGCGCACGAACGGCGCATCCTGCGGCTCCCCATCCAGGGGCTGGCGTGGCATTATCCCGAACCTGATGTTCTGCAACTGGAATTCGTCCTGCCGGCCGGTTGTTTCGCCACCGTAGTGGTGCGTGAAATCCTCGACCTGGTACCGACAGGGCAGACGGAAAACCCATGCGCATACTGATTGCCAACGACGACGGGGTGACCGCACCCGGTATCGCCGCGCTTTACGACGCGCTGGCGGATCATGCCGATTGCGTAGTGATCGCCCCCGACCAGGACAAGAGCGGCGCCAGCAGTTCCCTGACGCTGGACCGCCCGCTGCACCCGCAGCGCCTGGACAACGGATTCATCAGCCTCAACGGCACGCCGACCGACTGCGTGCACCTGGGCCTGAACGGCTTGCTGGAGGAATTGCCGGACATGGTGGTCTCGGGTATCAACCTGGGCGCCAACCTCGGCGATGACGTCCTCTATTCCGGTACCGTGGCGGCGGCCATCGAAGGGCGCTTCCTGAAGGGGCCGGCCTTCGCCTTCTCGCTGGTCTCGCGGTTGACGGACAACCTGCCCACCGCCATGCACTTCGCCCGCCTGCTGGTCTCCGCCCACGAGCGCCTGGCCGTGCCGCCGCGTACCGTGCTCAACGTCAATATCCCGAACCTGCCGCTGGATCGCGTACGTGGTATCCAACTGACCCGCCTCGGGCACCGCGCCCGTGCCGCCGCACCGGTGAAGGTGGTCAATCCGCGCGGCAAGGAAGGCTACTGGATCGCCGCGGCCGGCGATGCCGAGGATGGCGGGCCGGGGACGGATTTCCACGCGGTCATGCAAGGCTACGTGTCGATCACTCCGTTGCAGCTGGACCGCACCTTCCACGAAGCCTTCGGCGGCCTCGACGAGTGGCTGGGAGGACTGACGTGATGTCCGAAGACCTGCATCGCCGGGGTATCGGCATGACCTCCCAGCGTACCCGAGAGCGCCTGATCCAGCGCCTGTACGAAGAAGGCCTGTCCAACGCCCACGTGCTCGAGGTGATCCGCCGCACGCCGCGTCATCTGTTCGTCGACGAGGCGCTCTCGCATCGCGCCTACGAAGACACCGCCCTGCCGATCGGCCACAACCAGACCATTTCCCAGCCATTCATGGTGGCGCGGATGACCGAGTTGCTGCTGGCGGCCGGCCCGCTGGACAAGGTCATGGAGATCGGTACCGGGTCCGGCTACCAGACCGCGGTGCTGGCGCAACTGGTCGAGCGGGTCTTCTCCGTCGAGCGGATCCAGGCGTTGCAGGACAAGGCCAAGGAGCGTCTTGCGGAGCTAAACCTGCGTAATGTTGTCTTTCGTTGGGGCGATGGCTGGGAGGGCTGGTCGGCGTTGGCTCCCTACAATGGAATCATCGTCACCGCGGCGGCCACGGAAGTCCCGCAGTCGTTGCTGGACCAGTTGGCCCCGGGGGGGCGCCTGGTGATCCCGGTCGGTGGCGGCGAGGTCCAGCAACTGATGCTGATCGTCCGCACCGAGGACGGGTTCAGCCGCCAGGTACTCGACTCGGTACGTTTCGTCCCGCTGCTCAACGGCCCGATCGCCTGAGCCGGCGGCCGGCGTCGCCGGCCCGATTGAACGAAAGCGAAGAAGATGGATAAGGGGGAAGGATTGAGGCTAGCAGCGACCCTGCGGCAATGGACTCGGCTCTATGGTGGCTGCCACCTGTTGCTTGGGGCCGTCGTCTGTTCCCTTCTCGCCGCCTGTTCGTCGTCGCCTCCCGGCGGGGTCAAGGTCGTCGATCGCAACGGTTCCGCGCCTGCCGCTGCGCGGCGTACGCCGGTCACCAGCGGGCAGTACATCGTGCGCCGCGGCGACACCCTGTATTCCATTGCCTTCCGCTTCGGCTGGGACTGGAAAGCCCTGGCCGCGCGCAATGGCATCGCGCCGCCCTATACCATCCAGGTCGGTCAAGCTATCCAATTTGGTGGGCGGGCATCGACGCAACCGTCCGTCGCGAAAAACACGCCGGTCGTCGCTGCGCCCGTGGCGACCAAGCCTACCCCGGTTCCACCCGCAGTTAGTACGTCGGTACCTGCCAAGCCCGCACCGGCTCCGGCCTCGACCACGACCCCACCCAGCAGCGGCGCGACTCCCGTCGTCGCGGGGCCTGCGGTGGGGGGGTGGGCATGGCCTGCGAGCGGTACTCTGATCGGCCGTTTTGCCTCAAACGGAAGTTTGAATAAAGGGATTGATATAGCCGGTCAATTGGGCCAGCCTGTCCTGGCTGCGTCTGGTGGGACCGTTGTATACGCCGGTAGTGGTTTGCGGGGCTACGGCGAGTTGGTCATCATCAAACACAACGAGACCTACGTGAGTGCCTACGGTCACAACCGCAGGCTGCTGGTGCGGGAAGGGCAACAGGTCAAGGTAGGGCAATCGATTGCCGAGATGGGCTCCACAGGAACCGATCGGGTGAAGCTGCACTTCGAGATTCGCCGCCAGGGTAAGCCTGTCGATCCACTGCAATATTTGCCACGTCGCTGACCGGGAGTTCGCCCGCCCACATCATGTAGGTGAGCGGGTCCGGGCGTGTCCAGCGGGAAAGGAATCGCCCGGGCTTGAGTCGAACTCATGCAAGGGATAACGACATGGCACTCAAAAAAGAAGGGCCGGAGTTTGACCACGATGATGAAGTGCTCCTCCTGGAGCCCGGCATCATGCTGGACGAGTCGTCTGCCGACGAGCAGCCTTCTCCCCGGGCAACTCCAAAAGCCACCACTTCCTTCTCTTCCAAACAACACAAGCACATCGACTACACGCGCGCGTTGGACGCAACGCAGCTGTATCTCAACGAAATCGGTTTCTCGCCCCTGTTGACGCCCGAAGAGGAAGTCCACTTCGCTCGTCTGGCGCAGAAGGGCGATCCCGCTGGTCGGAAGCGGATGATCGAGAGCAACCTGCGGTTGGTGGTGAAGATCGCCCGGCGCTATGTCAATCGCGGACTGTCCCTGCTCGACCTGATCGAGGAAGGCAACCTAGGCCTGATCCGCGCCGTGGAGAAGTTCGATCCGGAGCGCGGATTCCGGTTCTCGACCTACGCCACCTGGTGGATCCGCCAGACCATCGAGCGGGCCATCATGAACCAGACCCGGACCATTCGCTTGCCGATCCATGTGGTCAAGGAGCTCAACGTCTACCTGCGTGCGGCGCGGGAACTGACCCACAAGCTCGACCACGAACCTTCACCCGAAGAAATCGCCAACCTGCTGGAGAAGCCGGTCGCCGAGGTCAAGCGCATGCTCGGCCTGAACGAACGGGTGACTTCGGTAGACGTCTCTCTTGGTCCGGACTCGGACAAGACCCTGCTGGATACGCTCACCGACGATCGCCCCACCGACCCGTGCGAGCTGCTGCAGGATGACGATCTCAGCGAAAGCATCGACCAGTGGCTGACGGAACTCACCGACAAGCAGCGTGAGGTGGTGATTCGCCGCTTCGGCTTGCGCGGTCACGAAAGCAGCACGCTGGAAGAGGTCGGCCAGGAAATCGGCCTGACCCGCGAGCGGGTTCGTCAGATCCAGGTCGAGGCGCTGAAGCGCCTGCGGGAGATCCTGGAGAAGAATGGCCTGTCGAGTGACGCGCTGTTCCAGTGACGGAAAACCTTAGACCCACTGAAGACCCGGCGTTCGCCGGGTTTTTTGTGTCTGCTCTTGTAAGCATTAACTTACACGGCGTGTGAGCCTAAGTAGATAAATGCCCGGGAGGTTTGCCAAAAACGCTCGGTGAATTTAAGTAACTTATTGAAATTAAAGGAATATATTTTTCTAAAATGGCTGCCGAAGAAGCTTCGCTGGGTTTTCTGGCAGGTTGCGGGAGCACTGGGAATCGCTAATATCACTCCTGCGTACAGGGAACACGCAACCCCGAAGGATCGGGGAAGGGACGTCGCCAGGGAGGCGATTCATCAGGATGATGACGAGGGACTGAAGAGTGGGCGGGGTAATACCCCGCCCCTTTTTTTTGCCTGCCGTTTTACTCGTCGCCAAAGAAAAGGCCCGCTGATTGCGGGCCTTGGCGTATCAGCGCTCCAGATGCTGGAGCTTGCCGGCGACGCCGTCCCATTCCTCGGCGTCGGGCAGGGCATCCTTCTTCTCGGTGATGTTCGGCCAGACTTCCGCCAGCTCGCTGTTCAGCTCGATGAATTCCTGCATGTTCTCCGGCACTTCGTCTTCGGAGAAAATCGCCTGGGCCGGACATTCGGGCTCGCACAGGGCGCAGTCGATGCACTCGTCCGGATGGATGACCAGGAAGTTGGGTCCTTCGTAGAAGCAGTCTACCGGGCAGACTTCCACGCAGTCGGTGTATTTGCACTTGATGCAGTTGTCGGTGACGACGAAGGTCATTTTCTAGTTCTCTCCTCAGGCGGGCGGCTAAGCGCGCGCGATTCTAGCAGCTTGTGCGGTAGTCCGTCAGACCCGCATCTTCCATGCATATAACAGATCGAGAGCTTGCCGCGGGCTGATATCGTCGGGATTGATCCTCGACAATTCATCGATCACCGGGTGCGGCAGGCTGGCGAACAGGTCGCTCTGCATCGGCGAGGCGGGCTTGCCGCTCTGCTGGCTCGGCATCTCGTGCGGCAGGCTGGTGGTTTCCAGGCGCTTGAGGTGTTCGCGGGCGCGCTGGATTACCGGGGCCGGCACGCCGGCCAACTGGGCCACCGCGAGGCCGTAGCTCTGGCTCGCCGGTCCCGGCAGTACATGGTGCAGGAACACGATGCGTTCATTGTGCTCGGTCGCGTTCAGGTGCACGTTGGCTACCGCGGGCTGGCTTTCCGGCAGTACGGTCAGCTCGAAGTAGTGGGTGGCGAACAGGGTGAAGGCGCGAGTCCGGGCCAGGTCCTCGGCCGCTGCCCAGGCCAGCGACAGGCCGTCGAAGGTGCTGGTGCCGCGGCCGACCTCATCCATCAGCACCAGGCTCTTGTCAGTGGCGTTGTGCAGGATGTTGGCGGTTTCGCTCATCTCCACCATGAAGGTCGAGCGGCCGCCGGCAAGGTCGTCGGACGAGCCGATGCGGGTGAAGATGCGGTCCACCAGGGACAGCTCGCAGCGTGCAGCCGGAACGAAGCTGCCGATGTGCGCAAGCAGCACGATCAGCGCGGTTTGCCGCATGTAGGTGGATTTACCGCCCATGTTCGGACCGGTGATCACCAGCATCCGGGTGTCGGCATCCAGCGCCAGGTCGTTGGCCACGAACGGTGTCTCCAGCACCTGCTCGACCACCGGATGGCGGCCCTGCTCGATGTGCAGGCAGGTGTGTTCGACGAACCGTGGGCGATTCAGGTCGAGGTTCAGCGCGCGTTCGGCGAGATTCGCCAGCACGTCCAGTTCCGCCAGCGCCGAGGCGCTGTCCTGGAGCGGAGCGAGGTGGCCGATCAGGCGTTCCAGCAGCTCTTCGTAGAGCGCCTTCTCGCGGGCCAGGGCGCGGCTCTGGGCCGACAGCGCCTTGTCCTCGAAGGCCTTCAGTTCCGGCGTGATGAAGCGCTCGGCGCCTTTCAGGGTCTGCCGGCGGATGTAGTCGGCCGGAGCCTGTTCGGCCTGTACCCGTGGCAGCTCGATGAAGTAGCCATGGATGCGGTTGTAGCCGACCTTCAGGTTGGGCAGGCCGGTGCGGGCCTTCTCGCGCGCTTCCAGGTCCATAAGGAATTGCCCGGCGTTTTCGCTCAGCGCCTGCAGCTCGTCCAGCTCGGCGTCATAGCCGGTCTTGATCACGCCACCGTCGCGGATCACCGCTGGCGGGTTGTCGATGATCGCCTTGGCCAGCAGTTCGGCGAGTTCGGGATAGGTGCCGATGGTGGTGGCCAGCGCCTGCAGGTGCGGCGCTTCCAGTTCGGTCATGGCGTTCTGCAGGTCCGGCAGCGCCGCCAGCGCGTCGCGCAGGCGCGCCAGGTCGCGAGGGCGGGCGTTGCGCAGGCCGATGCGGGCGAGGATGCGTTCGAGGTCGCCGATTTCCTTGAGCTGCGGTTGCAGGTTCTCGAAGCGGTAGCGTTCCAGCAGGCAGGCGATGGACTCCTGGCGGGCTTCCAGTACCGCGCGGTCACGCAGCGGACGGTTCAGCCAGCGGCTCATCAGGCGGCTGGCCATGGCGGTCTGGCAGCGGTCGACCACCGATTGCAGGGTGTTCTCGCGGCCACCGCTGAGGTTGATATCCAGCTCCAGGTTGCGGCGGCTGGCACCGTCGAGGATCACCGTGTCATCGAGGCGGTCGTGGCGCAGGCTGCGCAGGTGCGGCAGGGCGGTACGCTGGGTTTCCTTGGCGTAGGCGAGCAGGCAGCCGGCGGCGCCGATGGCCAGGGTCAGGTTCTGGCAGCCGAAGCCTTTCAGGTCCTGGGTGCCGAATTGCTGGCAGAGGCTCTTGTGCGCCGAGTCGCGATCGAAGTCCCACGGCGCGCGGCGACGTACGCCGCGGCGCTTCTCCGCCGGCAGGCCCTGTGGCCAGTCGTCGGGAATCAGCAGCTCGGCCGGGTTGAGGCGCTCCAGTTCGGCCAGCAGGGTTTCCCAGCCTTTTATCTCCTGGACGCTGAAGCGGCCGCTGGTGATGTCCAGCACGGCGAGGCCGAACAGGCGCTCGTCGCCGAGGATCGCCGCCAGCAGGTTGTCGCGGCGTTCGTCGAGCAGCGCTTCGTCGCTCACCGTACCGGGAGTGATGATCCGCACCACCTGGCGCTCCACCGGCCCCTTGCTGGTGGCCGGATCGCCGATCTGCTCGCAGATCGCCACCGACTCGCCGAGCTTGACCAGCTTGGCCAGGTAGCCCTCCGCGGAATGGAAGGGAATGCCTGCCATCGGGATCGCCTTGCCGCCGGACTGGCCGCGTGCGGTCAGGGTGATGTCGAGCAGTTTGGCGGCCTTCTTCGCGTCCTCGTAGAACAGCTCGTAGAAGTCGCCCATGCGATAGAACATCAATTGGTCGGGGTGCTGATGCTTCAGTTTGAAGTACTGCTGCATCATCGGCGTGTGCTGGGAGAGGTCGGTCATACGGGCCTTCGGAAGCGGGCTTTGGACGGTGCAAAAGAGGGTAATGTTAACCCGATTCGCCGGCCTGTGTCGGGTCCGTTCGGAACCGGCGCGGACCCTCAGGTCCGCGCCTGTGCGGGCTGCTTTCAGCGTGCCGCGGTATAGCTGGCGCCGAGCTTCTGCCGACCGTCGGGCAGGTTGATCTGCGCCGGGTCGAGACGCCAGACCCGCGCCGCGGCGATGTCGCCGAGGAGCAGGCTGTAGGTCGGGTCGAACGAAGTGCTGGAGAAGATCAGGTAGTCCTCGTTCACCGGCGCGGCGTCGGAATTGTCGCCCTGGCAGTGGTTGAGCGGCAGGATCGCCGGGGTGCCGGGCGGGCTGTTGGGTACGACCATGGCCAACTGGTCGTTGCCGGCCGGCTGGGTACGCGAGAGGAAGTAGGCGGTGTAGTCGCGTACCACCGGGTAATAGTCGCGGCCCCCCGCGGCCGGGGTGGCGAGGGCGCTGACCTGGCCGTTCTCCAGGTTCCTGCGCACCACCCGCAGGCTGTCGCCGGCTCCTGTCGCGTAGACCACGTACTTGCCTGAGGGTGTGAGGAACGGCATCGACTCCTCGGTGCTCCAGCCGTCGCCGGTCACGGCTTTCCAGGCGCTCACGCCGACGCTGCCATCGCCATTGAAGACCAGGGTGGCGAGGCGGATGTCGCCCTCGTGCTTGAGCACGACCTGGCGGCCGTCGAAGGAGAACTTCGGATCCTCGTTGCGACCGCCGATGGCCGCGGTCAGGTTGCTCGGCGCCTGGGTACCGCCGATGGCCCAGGCGAACACGTGCCAGGCGCCATTCTGGCGGCCCATGAAGGTCAGGTAGCGGCCGTCCGGGGAGAAATGCGCATTCATCGGGTCCTCGATGTTCCAGCCGGGCTGGTTGAGCTGGCGGGTGCTCTTGCTCTTGAAGTCGTGCAGGTAGAGGTTCGAGGAGCCGTCCCCGTACTCCATATAGCTGTGGTAGACCAGGCGCCCGCCGAGCGCGGGCAGGCTGCTGGCGGGTTGCAGGGCCAGGTTGGCGGTGCAGGCCGCATGGGCGGGGAGGCTGGCTACGGGGGAGAGGAGCAGGGCGAGGGAGAGCAGAGAGACCTTGAGTGGCGCGATGTTCATGGGGTGCCTTTCCTTGGACGGTGATGGAACACGCATGTTCGCGCATTCGCTGCCTTCGCGCGGTTGCGCTTGTCCGAAAGCTGCTTCTGAATGGAAAAGCCGATGGTGTAGGGTAGTCCCTTTCCGTTTCTACCCTGGAGAACAGTGATGACCCTGATGGAGTCCGACCTGACCGCACTGGCCGCCCGCCTCGGCGAAAGCCTTCGTTACCTGGGCGAGCAGGTCAGCACGGCGGAATCCTGCACCGGTGGCGGCATCGCCGAGGCGATCACCCGCATCCCGGGGAGTTCGGGCTGGTTCGAGGCTGGCTACGTGACCTACTCGAACCGCCAGAAGACCCTCCAGCTGGAGGTGCCCGAGTCGCTGTTCCCGGCAGTCGGCGCGGTCAGCCGGGAAGTGGTCGAGGCCATGGTGCGCGGCGCCCAGCGGCACAGCGGGGCGCGTTTCGCGGTGGCGGTGAGCGGTGTCGCCGGGCCCGACGGCGGCTCGCCGGAAAAGCCGGTAGGCACGGTCTGGCTGGCCTGGGCCGACGGCGAGCGGCTGGTCAGTGAGCGCTGCCAGTTCAACGGCGACCGCGACGCCGTGCGCCGGCAGACGGTGGCGACCGCGCTGACCGGCCTGCTGCGCATGAGCAACGGCGAGAACCCGGGCTAGCCGCGCCTGCGGGCAACCGTTCGGAACATTCTTCCCGTCGGGGGTAGGCGAGCGACTTGCCCTGTGGAATAATACTGTCTACTTATACAGTTGTTCGTGGCCGTCCGGCCGCCCTGACTTCGCGAGGACTTCAATGGACGAGAACAAGAAGCGCGCCCTGGCCGCGGCCCTGGGACAGATCGAACGCCAATTCGGCAAAGGCGCGGTCATGCGCATGGGCGACCATGAGCGCCAGGCGATCCCGGCCATCTCCACCGGCTCCCTGGGTCTGGACATCGCCCTCGGCATCGGCGGCCTGCCCAAGGGCCGGATCGTCGAGATCTACGGTCCGGAATCCTCGGGCAAGACCACCCTGACCCTCTCGGTGATCGCCGAGGCCCAGAAACAGGGCGCCACCTGTGCCTTCGTCGACGCCGAGCACGCGCTCGATCCCGACTATGCCGGCAAGCTGGGCGTCAACGTCGACGACCTGCTGGTCTCCCAGCCGGACACCGGCGAGCAGGCCCTGGAAATCACCGACATGCTGGTGCGCTCCAACGCGGTCGACGTGATCATCGTCGACTCCGTGGCCGCGCTGGTACCCAAGGCCGAGATCGAAGGCGAGATGGGCGACGCCCACGTCGGCCTGCAGGCACGCCTGATGTCCCAGGCGCTGCGCAAGATCACCGGCAATATCAAGAACGCCAACTGCCTGGTCATCTTCATCAACCAGATCCGCATGAAGATCGGCGTCATGTTCGGCAACCCGGAAACCACCACCGGCGGTAACGCACTGAAGTTCTACGCCTCGGTCCGCCTGGACATCCGTCGTACCGGCGCGGTGAAGGAAGGCGACGAGGTGGTGGGTAGCGAAACCCGCGTCAAGGTGGTGAAGAACAAGGTTTCCCCGCCGTTCCGCCAGGCCGAGTTCCAGATCCTCTACGGTAAGGGCATCTACCGTACCGGCGAGATCATCGACCTGGGCGTGCAATTGGGCCTGGTCGAGAAGTCCGGCGCCTGGTACAGCTACCAGGGCAGCAAGATCGGCCAGGGCAAGGCGAACGCCGCCAAGTACCTGGAAGACAATCCGGAAATCGGTTCGGTACTGGAGAAGACCATTCGCGACCAGTTGCTGGCCAAGAGCGGCCCGGTGAAGGCCGACGCCGAAGAAGTGGCTGACGCCGAAGCCGATTGAGGCCAATGGCGATCGTGCTCGATACGCCCGTCGCCGTGCGGCGGGCGGCCATGGATCTGCTGGCGCGCCGTGAGCACGGGCGCGCCGAGCTTTCCCGCAAGTTGCGCCAGCGTGGCGCGTCTGCCGAGTTGATCGATCCTGCCCTCGACCGCCTGGCCGAGGAAGGTCTGCTCGACGAATCCCGCTATCTCGAAAGCTTCATCGCCAGTCGCGCCCGTAGCGGCCATGGGCCGTTGCGCATCCGTGAGGAACTGGCGCAACGCGGTCTGCCGCGCGCCGATATCGAAAGGGCGCTGGGTGCCTGCGAGGTCGACTGGAGTGCGCAATTGCGTGAGGTCTGGCGCCGCAAGTTCGCCCGCCTGCCGCAGGACGCCAGGGAAAAGGCCCAGCAGGGCCGCTTCCTGGCGTACCGGGGTTACTCCATGGAGTCGATCAGCCGCCTGTTGAACGGCCGCAGCGACGATTGAGCGCGTGCCGGAGCGGCAGCTTCAGTCCCAGTTTTCCGGCAGGTTGATGTAGTCCAGCAATTCCCGCAGCCGCCCCTGGTCGCGCCCGTTGAACACGAAGGCGAGGCGGGTCAGGTTGCGGAACTCCGGTTCGTCCTGTTCCTGCTCGCTGTAGGCCTGCTGCTGGAAGCCGCCGCTCAGGCAGAGGCTGGCGAAGTGTTCGTGCAGGTGCGCCAGCGCGGCTTCGTTCAGGGCGTGGTTCAGGCGAATCACGAAAGTGCCTTTCAGCCAGCGGCTGGAGTGGAAGTTGCGGTAGAACTGGGCGATTTCCTTCACCGCGTCTTCGGCCGAATGCACCAGGCGCATCAGGCGCATGTCGGCCGGCAGGATATAGTGATTCTCCAGCAACTGTTCCTGCATGAACTCCAGGGCGTGTTCCCAGTAGCGGCCGCCCGGCTGGTCGAGCAGCACGATCGGCACCAGCGGACTCTTGCCGGTCTGTACCAGGGTCAGCACTTCCAGTGCCTCGTCTAGGGTGCCGAAGCCGCCGGGGCAGAGCACCAGGGCGTCGGCTTCCTTGACGAAGAACAGCTTGCGCAGGAAGAAAAAGTGGAACGACAGCAGGTTGCCGCTGCCGTCCACCGTATGGTTGGCGTGCTGCTCGAAGGGCAGGGTGATGTTGAAGCCCAGGCTGTTCTCCAGCCCGGCGCCTTCGTGGGCGGCGGCCATGATGCCGCCGCCGGCGCCGGTGATCACCATCAGGTCGTAGCGGGCCAGTTCCTCGCCCAGCTTGCGCGCCAGGGCATAGACCGGATGTTCGACCGGCGTGCGCGCCGAGCCGAACACGGTGACCTTGCGTCGCCGCTTGAACTGCTCGAGGACGCTGAAGGCATGCTCCATCTCGCGCAGGGTCTGCAGCATGATCTTGGCGTCCCAGCGGTTGCGGTCGGCCTGGGCCATGCGCGTCACGGTGAAGAGCATCTCGCGGTAGAGCGCGAGATTGGGGCTGTCGCCGGGAGCCGCAAGGGCCGCCAGTTCGTCGACCTTCCGCGCCAGGTCGGTGCCGCTGGTCTGGAAGTGCCGGGAAAGATAGTCATCGGCTTCGTAGGGCATTCGCATACTCCTTCTACAACCACCCTGGACAGGCGGTCATCCGCATACTGCCACGGACTGCGTGACAGTTGCGGACGGCGGCTCAGATCTCGATGCGTTCGCCGGGTTCCGGTATCTCGGCATCCCAGTCGAGACGCTCGCGGATCGCGCCCTGCAGCGCTTCCATCTTTTCCCGCTCGCCATGTATCAGGTATAGCGCTGGACGGTGGGCGAAGTGACCGACCCAGTCGAGCAGCTGCGATTGCCCGGCGTGGGCGGAGAAGCCGCCGAGGGTATGGATCTGCGCCTTGACCGCGATGCGCTGGTGGAACACGCGAACCGCGCTGGCGCCGTCGACGATGTTGCGGCCCAGGGTGCCGCGCGCCTGGAAGCCGGGGAATACCACATGGCATTCCGGGCGCCAGAGGTTGTGCTTGAAGTGATGAACGATACGGCCGCCGGTGCACATGCCGCTGCCGGCGATGATGACCGCGCCGCTCTTGATCCGGTTGATCGCCATCGACTCGTCGGCGCTGCGGGTGACGCGCAGCACCGGCAGCCATTCCTCCAGGCGGGTGGTGCCGGTGCCGCGAATGTACTCGCGGTCGCGGTCGTCGAACTCGTTGCTGTGGCGCAGGTAGATGCCATTGGCACGGGCGGCCATCGGGCTGTCGAGGAATACCGCCTGTTGCGGCAGGCGGCCCTCCTGGTAGAAGCGGCCGAGGTAGTAGAGCAGGTCCTGGGTGCGGCCGACGGCGAACGACGGGATCAGCACGTTGCCGCCGTCGCGGTGCGCCTGGTCGAGAATCGCCGCCAGTTCCTCCAGTGTGTCGTTGCTGTCGCGGTGATCGCGATCGCCATAGGTGGATTCGAGCATCACCACGTCGGCCCGGCTCAGCGGCGAGGGCGCGCGCATCAACGGCGAGCAGGTGTTGCCGAGGTCGCCGGAAAACACCAGGCGGCGCGGTTGCACCTGGTCGTGGAATTGCACTTCGACGATCGACGAGCCGAGGATGTGCCCGGCGTTGTGAAAGGTCACCCGCACGCCACGAGCGACCGCCACGGTGCTGCCGAGGCTGATCGGCCGGCGCAGCTTGAGCGCGCGTTCGGTGTCGGCCTGGGTATACAGCGGCTTGATGCTCGGCTTGCCGATCCGGTTGCGCCAGCGGTTCTCCCACTCGGCGTCCTTTTCCTGGATGTGCGCGGAGTCCAGCAGCATGAGTTCCAGCAGTTCGCAGGTGGCCTCGGTGGCGAAGATCGGGCCCTTGAAGCCCTCGGCCGCCAGGCGCGGCAGCAGGCCGCTGTGGTCCAGGTGGGCGTGGGAGATGACCACCGCGTCGATGCTCGCGGGATCGAAGGGGAAGGGCGCGCGGTTGCCGTTGTCGGCTTCGCGGCGCCCCTGGCGCATGCCGCATTCGAGCAGGACCTTCACGCCATCGAGGGTTTCCAGCAGATAACAGGAGCCAGTGACCTCCTGGGCGGCGCCTAGAAACGTCAGTGATGCCATCGAGCCTCCTCCGTCAGAGCTCTGTCGACACCCCGATACCTTTCGGGGATCGTGGAATGCCATGGAACCTTCGTACAGGGCCAGGGTGAACGAATCGGGGGCGGGGAGCTTGATGCAGGTCAGCGCCCTTTGCCGTGTGCTGCCTAGACTGCAAGGCACCACTAGGGAGGCTACCCACCATGAGTCAGATTCTGCCCAGTCAGGACGAGTTGCTTGCCCATGCGGCGGCCGAGCCGGCGTTTGCCGCGTGGCTGCAAGGCCATGGTCCGCTCCAGCATAGCGCAGAGACCCGCGCCGCCGTGTTCCGCACCGCTCATCAATTGGTCCAAGCCGGGCTGCAACCGGACCTGGCCAGCGTCTACCAGCTGTTCCGCGCCATCGACCGGCTGACCGCCAGCGCCCTGCGCATCGTCGTGCACATGACCTACGCCCGGCGCATCCGCCTGGACGGCCAGCCGTTGCAGGCCGAGGATTTCAAGACACAGCCCGAGGGCCACACCGGCGGAGCCCTGAACATGGTCCCGGCCTACGCCGGCTATCTGGCACTCAACGTCCTGACCGGCAAGACTCGCGCCTGGCTGATGGGCCAGGGCCATTGCGTGGCCGCCATCGACGCGCTGAACGTCCTCACCGGCAACCTGCACCCGGAGCAGGAGCGCGCCTATGCCGACGGCGAGGAAGGGCTGAACCGCTTGCTGCAGGACTTCTACGGCTACGCCCAGGCCCCCAACGGCGCACCGGCGGCGCCACTGGGCAGCCACGTGAATCCGCATACCGCCGGCGGTATCGCCGAGGGCGGCTACCTCGGCTTCGCCGAATTGCAGTACGCGCACATGCCGCTGCCCGGCGAGACCCTGGTGGCGTTCCTCTCCGATGGTGCCGCCGAGGAACAGCGCGGCAGCGACTGGATTCCGCGCTGGTGGCGAGCCGAGGATTGCGGGGCGGCGCTGCCGGTGATGATCGCCAATGGCCGGCGCATCGAGCAGCGCACCGAACTGGGCACCCATGAGGGGCTGGAGGGCTTCAAGCTGCACCTGCGCCGCTGCGGCTTCGATCCGATCAGCTTCGATGGGCGCGACCCGGCCGCCTTCGTCTGTACGCTCTGGGAGATGGAGCAGCGCCTGGAGCGGCGCGTGCAGGAGAAGAACAGCGGCATCCTCCGCTACCCGCTGCCGATTCCCTACGGCATCGCCGAGACGGTCAAGGGCTTCGGCTTCTATGGCGCCGGCAGCAACGCCGCGCACAACCTGCCGCTGCCGGGCAATCCGCATAACGACGAACAGGCCCGGCAACTGTTCAACCAGCATGCAAACGAACTCTGGGTCGAGCCTGAGGCTCTCGAATTGGCCCGCCGGCTGTTCGCCGAGCAGCGTGGCGAGCGTCCCCTCGAACGGGACAACCCGCTGGCCCTGCGCCATCCCATCGAACCGATCATCCCGCCGCTGCGCTATCGCGACGACGCCTGCTCGCCGATGGCCGCGCTGGACCGCTTCTATACCGAGCTGGTGGAGGCCAACCCCGACCTGCGCGCCCGGGTCGGCAATCCCGACGAATTGGCCAGCAACCGCCTCGGCGGCGTGCTCAAGGCGCTCAAGCATCGGGTCAGCGAGCCGGAGAGCGAACTGGAATCGGTGAGCGGTCGGGTCATCACCGCGCTCAACGAGGAGGCGGTGGTGTCCGCCTGCCTGGCCAACCAGGGCGGACTCAACCTGGTTGCCAGCTACGAGGCGTTCTGCGTGAAGATGCTCGGCGCGGTGCGCCAGACCCTGATCTTCGCCCGCCAGCAGAAGGAAGTCGGGCGTCCGGCCGGCTGGCTGGGCTGGCCGCTGGTCGCTACTTCGCATACCTGGGAGAACGGCAAGAACCAGCAGTCGCACCAGGACACCACCTTCTGCGAGGCCCTGCTTGGCGAGATGAGCGACATGGTCCGGGTGCTCTTCCCGGCCGATCACAACAGCGCCCTGGCGCTGCTACCGACGATCTACCGCAGCCGGGGGCAACTGGCCTGCCTGGTGATCCCCAAGCGCGACCGGCCGATGGTGTTCGACGCCGTCCAGGCCGAGCGCCTGGCCCGCGACGGCGCGATCCTGGTCGAGGAGCGCTGCGGCTCCGATCCGCTGCTGCTGATCGCCAACGGCAGCTACCAGCTCGAACAGATGCGCCGCGCCGCGCAGCGCCTGGCCGAGGCCGGGCAGGCCTACCGGCTGGTCTACCTGCAGGAGCCGGGACGCTTCCGCGCGCCGCGCGATCGCTGGGAGGTCGAGGCGGTGGCCGACGAGGCGCTGGTGGAACGACTGTTCCCGGATAGCCATGAGCGCCGCGTGCTACTCACCCATATGCGCGCGGAAGTGGCGCGCGGTCATCTTTGGCCGATCCTGCCGGATGCCCGGCGCACCTCGGTACTCGGCTATCGCAACCGCGGCGGCACCCTCGACGAGGCGGGCATGCAGTTCGCCAACCGCGCCTGCTGGGGCAACGTGCTGGCGGCTTGCGCCCGCTTGATGGAGGTGCCGCGCACCGCGCTGCTGACTCCGGAGGAAGCGGCGGCGGTGGCCGGCAAGGGCGATCCGGCGTTGTTGCGCTGAGTTCGGCTGCGTATCGGCGGATAACGTCTGTGGCGTTATTCGCCCTGCCGAACGGGGGCGGGTGTCTGGCGAAGGCAGGGTGTGGGCAGGGTGTCGGCGGATAGCGTCGGCGACGTCATTCGCCTACGGAGCGGGGGGACGAAGCGGCTTGAGCAGCCCGTCCAGCCCGTCGATCTTCAGTTCCAGGGTCAACTGCATCAGCCGCCCGAGTTCACCAGGCGGGAAGCCTTTCTTGTAGAACCACAGCAGGTACTCCTCCGGCAGATCGACCAGCATCCGTCCCTGGTACTTGCCGAACGGCATCGGCGTCCTGGCGATCTTCAGCAGATGCTGCTTGTCCAGCATGGCGACCGCGCGGCGCGCTTACTTCTTGCCCTGGATGCGGCAGCTGCCGGCATCGAAGCGTTCGGTGGCGACCGGCTGGTTGGTCTTGTACTCGGTGAAGCTGTAGGTGAGGATCGCGCCGCGGGCGAGCAACTGGCGATAGCCGGTGTTGCTGCACACGCTATCGCCGAGCTGGCTGCGCACGCTGTCCGGGTTGGAGCGCATGCGCTCGGCGTGGCTGGCGCGTACGCTGAGGTGATTGATCAACTGGTTGCCTTCGACGGTGTAGCCCTGGTCGAGGATGTCTTCGTTGATGGCGCGGGGAGTGCCTACGCTGCTTTCCTTGGCCACTTTCTCCAGCATCTTGCTCAGTTCGAAATCCTTGAGCGAGGCGGCATGGGCGGCGGTGGGCAGGACGAAACAAAGGGCAAGGGCCATGAAGCGCGACATCGAAGATCTCCTGGGGCAATAAGCGGATTCGACCGATGGAGGGGGCGAATTGTTTCCGTCGGCCCATTCCCGGGACGGACGGTGGCGAATGGGCGCCATGTTACCGCGTTCGGGGCGGGGCACGGAAACGCAAAAGGGCGACCGAGGGTCGCCCTTTCGTCGATAGCGGTGCGGATCAGCGCAGCTTGATCTCTGTCCAGAGCTTGTTCAGGGCGCGTCGCTGGCGCGAGTTCAGGTCCTTCAGCGGCTCCAGCCTGGCCTGGGTGGTGGCGTCCGGGAACAGGGCGGCGAGCGTCTTGATTTCCGGCTTGATGAAGGGCAGGGCGGCGGCGTTGGGCGTGCCGGTACCGATCTGGTTGGTCAGCTCGGAAGCGTTCCGACCGTCGAGCATGAAGTCGATGAAGCGGTAGGCCAGGTCAGGGTTCTTCGAGCCCTTGTGGATCACCATGTTGTCGATGGCCAGCACCGCACCTTGGCGGGGCAGGGCGAAGTCGACCTTGAAGGCGCGGCCGGCAGCCTCCGCGTCGGCCCTGGCCTGGTACATGTCGCTGGAGTAGCCATGGGCGACCCAGATGTTGCCCAGGGTCAGCTCCTTGATATAGCTCGACGAGTTGAACGCGGCCCAGTACGGCTTGGCCGCGAGGATCAGCGCCTGGGCTTCCTTCCAGTGCTGCGGGTCGGTGTCGTTGGCGGAGTGACCGAGGTACTTCAGGGCGGCGCCGAACAGTTCCTGCGGGTCGTCCATCACCGTGACCCTGCCCTTGATCTTCTCCAGGACCGCCGGGTCGAAGATCACCGACCAGTCGGCGGGGTCGATGCCCAGCTTGTCCAGCTCGGTCTTGTTGTAGCCGACCAGGGTGGTGGTGAAGGCGTAGGGCAGGGAATAGCGGTTGCCCTTGTCGAAATCCTTGTCGAGGTAGCCCGCGGCCTCGTTGCTCAGGTTCGCCAGGCGACTCTTGTCCAGCTCCAGCAGGTCGCCCTTGCGGATCAGCGCCTCGACCGCGTTCTGGGTCGGGATGATCACGTCGTAGCCGCTGGCCCCGGCGGCCAGCTTGGCCATCATTTCCTCGGTGCCGGAATAGAACTCCTGCACCAGCTCGCAGCCACATTGCTGCTCGAAGCGTTTCAGCGTGTCCTCGGCGATGTAGTCGTTCCAGTTGAACAGATACAGCTTCTCGGCGGCGGTGGCCTGGGCGGCTCCTGCCATGAGGGTTGCGACGAGCAACAGCTTTTTCATCATGGTTCCTTGTTACGGGGTGGCAGGGCTCCGGAAACCGGAGCAGGGCAAGGCCGCGGGCCTCTCCGGGAGGCACGCGGGTTTCGGCGGATCAATGGCCCTTGATGGCGCTGGGGGAGAGTTTCGAGGCGATCACGATCAGCACCAGGGTGAGCAGCATCAGCAGGGTGGAGACGGCGTTCACTTCGGGCGTCACGGCGATCTTGATCATGGTGTAGATCTGCGTCGGCAGGGTGGCGAAGCCGCCGCCGGCGGTGAAGAAGGTGATCACGAAGTCGTCGATGGACAGGGTGAAGGCCATCAGCGCGCCGGCGACGATGCCCGGCATGATCAGCGGCAGGGTCACCAGGTGGAAGCTCTGCCAGGGCGTGGCACCGAGGTCGCGGGCCGCCTCGGTGAGGCTTTCGTCCATGCCCGACATGCGCGCCTGCACCACCAGGGCGACGAAGCCGACCGAGAAGGTGATGTGCGCGAGGGTCACCGAGAGCATGCCCAGGCTCATGTTCAGGCCGATGAAGAAGATCACCAGCGAGACCCCCATCAGGAGTTCCGGAATGGCGATCGGGGTCAGCACCAGCAGGGGCAGCACGCGCAGCTTGAAGCGATGCAGGGCGACCCCGGCGAGGGTGCCGAGCAGGGTCGCCACGCTGGCCGAAACCAGCGCGATGACCAGCGAGTTGGCGGCGGCCTGGAGCATGTCGCGGTTGCCGAACAGCTTGCGGTACCAGTCCAGGGTGAAGCCCACCCACTCGGCGTTCAGCCGCGAGTCGTTGAAGGAGTACAGCACCACGATCACCAGCGGTACGTAGAGGAACAGGTACACCAGCGCGGTGGCGCTCCAGAGCAGGTAGGGCCTACGCATGGGCGCCTCCCTTGCGGGCGCGCGCGGCGCCCATGCCGAGGGCGACCAGCAGCAGGATGCAGCCGGTCAGGGCGATCGACAGCGCGCTGCCGAACGGCCAGTCGCGGGAGTCGAGGAACTGGCTCTTGATCAGGTTGCCGATCATGATGCCGTCGGTACCGCCGACCAGGTCGGGGATGGCGAACATTCCCAGAACCGGGATGAATACCAGTGCCGCGCCGGCGGCCACGCCCGGCAGCGAGAGCGGGAAGGTCACCCGCCAGAAGCGTTGCCAACGACCGGCGCCGAGGTCCTGGGCGGCGTCCAGCAGGGCCGGGTCGTGTTTCTCCAGGTTGGCGTAGAGCGGCAGGATCATGAACGGCAGGTGCACGTAGACCATGCACAGGATCACCGCGAACGGGGTGAACATCAGGCTGATCGGCTGCGCGCCGAACAGGTCCAGCGCGGCGTTGATCCCGCGGGTCAGGGCACCGGACGGCGAGAGGATGATCATCCAGGCGTAGACGCGTACCAGCAGGTTGCTCCAGAACGGCAGGATCACCAGCAGGATCAGCAGGTTGCGCCACTTCGCCGGGGCCCGGGCGAGGGTGGTCGCCACCGGGTAGGCGAGCAGCAGGCAGGCCAGGGTGGTGACCAGGGCGTAGCCGAAGGATTTGACGAACAGTTGCAGGTACACCCAGCTCTCGGTGAGCCGGGTGTAGTTCTCCACGCTGAGGTCGTAGACGGTCTGCCCGTCCTCGCTGTACATCCAGGGCGCCAGGCCGCCGTAGTCGCCGGGAAAGCGGAACGAGGCGAACAGCATGATCAGCGCCGGAACCAGGAAGAAGAACAGCAGATACGCTTGCGGCGGCCAGACCAGCAGCCACTTGCCGAGGTTCTTTCTCATCGTGTCAGGCCCTGACCAGATGGCCGGCATCGAAGCGCCAGGCGGCTTCCACCGCGTCGCCCACCTCGAAGAACTTGGCTCGGCCGGGCGTGGCGTTGGGCAGCAGGGTTTCCAGGCGCTCGCCGTTCTCCAGCTCGACGATGTACAGGGTCACGTCGCCCAGGTAGAGCAGTTCGGCGACGCGACCGCGGAAGTGCACCTCGTCGCTGTCGGCGGTGACGCTCTGCGCCAGGCGGATCTTCTCCGGCCGCAGGGTCAGCACGCAGGCCTCGCCGGGCTGGGCGTCGAAGGATTTCAGCGCCTGGACCTCGCCCAGGCCCCTGAGGTCGATGCGCACGCGTTCGCCGTCGACCGCCTCGACCGTGGCGTCGAGCAGGTTGCACTGGCCGATGAAGTCGGCGACGAAACGACTGCGCGGGAAGCTGTAGATGGTTTCCGGGGCGTCCAGTTGCTCCACCCGGCCCTGGTTCATCACCGCGATGCGGTGCGACAGCGCCAGGGCTTCGCCCTGATCGTGGGTGACATAGACAAAGGTGATGCCGACGTCCTTCTGCAGGTTGATCAGTTCGATCTGCATTTCTTCGCGCAGCTTGGCGTCCAGCGCCGACAGCGGTTCGTCGAGCAGCAGCAGGCGCGGCCGGTTGACCAGCGCGCGGGCGATCGCCACGCGCTGGCGCTGGCCGCCGGAAAGCTGTGTCGGCATGCGCCCGCCCTTGTCCGCCAGGCGCACGTCCTTCAGGGCCTGTTCGACGCGGGCGTCGATCTCGCTCTTCGCCACTCCGGCCATCTTCAGCGGGAAGGCGATGTTCTGCGCCACGCTCATGTGCGGGAACAGCGCGTAGCTCTGGAACACCGTATGCACCGGGCGCTTCTCCGGCTCGACGCCGGCGAGGTCCTGGCCGTTGAGGCGGATCTCGCCGCTGTCCGGCTGGTCGAAGCCGGCGAGCATGCGCAGGAGGGTGGTCTTGCCGCACCCGGAAGGGCCGAGGAGGGTGAAGAATTCGCCGGTGTTGATCGTCAGGCTGACATTGTCGACGGCGGTGAAGTCGCCGAAGCGGCGGGTCACGTTGCGGATCTCGAGCAAGGGGGGCGTCACTCGTCTGGAGAGGCAGTAAGGTCAGCGGGCGGAGCCGGCTGCCCGGTGTCGAAAAAGGGGGCGGATTATAGGGATCGCATCCCGCTCTAACTAGACGTCTGAGGCCCCTGTGAGGAATTTTTTTTCGCGGCCTCGGACGTTGTCCGACAAAGCAGGAGCCACGCGGGCTCTGATAGAATTTCGCGGTCGCTTTCCAGCCCGTTTCCTCGAGTCTTCGATGTTCCTTCGCCCGTCCTTTCCGTATCGGGAGCCTGCCCGATGAGCCATGCCGTTTCCCGCTTGCGCCAGGAGCGCCTGGCGCGCAGCCTGAAACCCTTCGTCGCGCGCGGTTCGCGCATGCCGCGCTGCGAAGGCTGTCGGCTGCTGCCGAGCTATTGCATGTGCGCCTGGCGGCCGCGGGTCGAGGCGCGCGCCGGCATGTGCCTGGTCATGCACGACATCGAGGCGCTGAAACCGACCAACACCGGCTGGCTGATCGCCGATACCGTGGCCGACACCTTCGCCTTCGGCTGGTCGCGCACCGAGGTCGACCCGCGCTTGCTGGAGTTGCTGGCCGACCCGCAGTGGCAGCCATACCTGGTGTTCCCCGGCGAATACGTGGCGGCGGAGCGGGTGGTGAACGAGGTCGCCCCGCTGGTGGAAGGCAAGCGACCGCTGTTCATCCTGCTCGACGCGACCTGGACCGAGGCGCGCAAGATGTTCCGCAAGAGTCCCTACCTGGAGCCGTTCCCGGTGCTCAGCCTGCTGCCCGAGCAGCTCTCGCGCTATCGCCTGCGTCGCTCGACCCGTGGCGAGCACCTGTGCACCGCCGAAGTGGCGGCGCTGTGCCTGGAGCTGGCTGGCGACGAGGCCGCGGGCGAGGCGCTCGGCGCCTACCTGGAGGTGTTCAGCGAGCGCTACCTGGGCGCCAAGCGGCACATTCCGCTGGACGAGGCCAGCCCGGCGCACCGTGCCCTGGCGCCGTTCCGTGGCTGAGCGTCAGGCCGGGCGCGCTTCGGCGGCGAGCTTGCGCGGCCACAACTGCGCCACCAGCATGCCCGCCAGCATCAGCGCGCAACCGAAATAGCCGCGCAGGTGCAGGGTCTCGGCGAGGAACAGGGCGCCAGCGATGGCGGCGAACACCGCTTCCAGGGACAGGATGATCGCCGCATGGGAAGCGATGGCGTGCTTCTGCGCCACCACCTGCAGGGTGAAGCCGGTGCCGACGCCGAGCAGGCCGCCGTATAGCAGGGCGGGACCGGCCTGGACGATGGCGTCCCAGTGGATTTCCTCGAAGACCAGTGCCAGCAGCAGGCTGACCGCCGCGCAGGTGGCGAACTGCAGGAAGGCCAGGCGGATCGGGTCGTAGCGGCTGGCGAACAGGCCTACCAGCAGGACGTGCGCGCCCCAGACCACCGCGCCGGCCAGTTGCAGCCAGTCGCCGGAGGCGACCTGGAAGCCCGGGCCGATGCTCAGCAGGGCCATGCCGAGCACCGCCAGCGACGCCCCCAGCCAGGTGCCCGCGCCGGTGCGCTGGCCGAACAGCAGGCCGAGCAACGGCACGACGATCACGTAGAGCCCGGTGATGAAGCCGGAGTTGGTCACGCTGGTGAACAGCAGGCCGACCTGCTGCAGGTTGATCCCGGTGGTCAGGGCGACGCCGAGGATCACACCGGCGAGCAACTGTCCGCGATTGAAGGGTTGCGCGCCGTCGCGTCGCGAGCGCAGCATCAGCAGTGGCACCAGCACCAGGGCACCGAGGACGAAGCGCAGGCCGGTATAGAGGAACGGCCCGATGGCGTCCATCCCCAGGCGCTGGGCGACGAACGACACCCCCCAGATCATGGCGGTGATCAGCATCAGGACATCGGCACGCAGGGCTTGGCTTCGCATGGCTCGCTCGACGGGGCGGGGAGGGTCCGCCACTCTGCCAGCAAGCCGGGGTGTTTGAAAAGACGAACGCGGTGTACGAGGTATCCCTCATTCGGCTTGACCGGTCCGCCCTCGGTCGGCATCCTGAGCGCCGCCTCGGCTGGGCCGAACAAACTAGGACATGTCATGGCTTCTTACGAGATCCTGATCGCCGACGATCACCCCCTGTTTCGCAGCGCTTTGCACCAGGCCCTCACCCTCGGGCTGGGCCCCGACGTGCGCCTGGTGGAAGCCGCCAGCATCGCCGAACTGGAAGCGCGGCTGAACGAGAAGGCCGATTGGGATCTGGTCCTGCTGGACCTCAACATGCCGGGGGCCTATGGCTTCTCCGGCCTGGTGCTGTTGCGCGGGCAATACCCGCAGGTGCCGGTGGTGATGATCTCGGCACAGGAGGAGGCCGCGGTGGTGCAGCGCTCCCGCGAGTTCGGCGCCAGCGGCTTCATTCCCAAGTCCAGTCCGCTGGAAACCCTGCAGCAGGCGGTGCGCGCGGTGCTCGACGGGGACACCTGGTGGCCGCCGCAGGATGCCGCCGCCGAAGCCCTCAGCGAGGAGGCCAAGGCCGCCAGCGCCGGGCTCGCCAGCCTCACCCCGCAACAATTCAGGGTACTCACCATGGTCTGCGAAGGGTTGCTGAACAAGCAGATCGCCTACGACCTGAACGTTTCCGAGGCGACGGTGAAGGCCCACGTCACGGCGATCTTCCGCAAGCTCAACGTGCGCACCCGGACCCAGGCCGCGCTGCTGCTGCAACAAATGGAGACGGTTCCCGCTTCTCATTGAGAGACGGCTTAACGCTTTTTTGACCAGCCGGCGGCTAGACTGCCGGCCTTCCGAATCGATGAGAACCCGACGTGTCGCCTTCCCCCTTCAAAGGCCAGACCGGCCTCAAGCGTATCCTCAACGCCACCGGCTATTCCCTCGCAGGTTTCCTCGCCGCCTTCCGCGGTGAAGCCGCCTTCCGCCAACTGGTGCTGCTCAACGTGGTGCTGATCCCGGTGGCCTTCCTCCTCGACGTCAGTCGCGGCGAACGCGCGCTGATGATCGCGGTGTGCCTGCTGGCGCTGATCGTCGAGCTGCTCAACTCGGCGATCGAGGCCACCGTCGACCGCGTCTCGCTGGAACGCCACCCTCTGTCGAAGAATGCCAAGGACATGGGCAGCGCCGCGCAGTTCGTGGCCCTCACCGTGATCACCGTGACCTGGGCGACCATCCTGCTGGGCTGATCTACGCGGACATGAAAAAGCCGGAGGCAGCGATGCCTCCGGCTTTTTCTTGCGTGCGAGGGCGGCGGCTCAGGCCGCCGCGTCGAAGCTGTCGGCCCGCGCCATGTTCCACATGCGCTCGTAGAACTCGCCCTCGATCTTGCCGGAAAGCAGTTCGCCCGGCTTGAGGAAGTAGTGCAGCTGCGAGAACAGGCGGATCTCGGTGTCGGTGATGCGTCGCACCAGGTGCTTGGCTTCGAGCTGCGAGGGATGTTCCAGGCCCGCCGCGGCGAGCATCTCGGCCAGGCCCTTGAGGGTGTTGCGATGGAAGTTGCGCACCCGCTCGGCCTTGTCCGGCACCACCAGCGCGCGCTGGCGCAGCGGGTCCTGGGTGGCGACGCCGGTCGGGCACTTGTTGGTATGGCAGCTCTGCGACTGGATGCAGCCGATGGCGAACATGAAGCCGCGCGCCGAGTTGGCCCAATCCGCGCCGGTGGCCAGGACGCTGGCGATATCGAAGGCGCTGACGATCTTGCCGCTGGCGCCGACCTTGATCTTGTCGCGCAGGTTGAGGCCGACCAGGGTGTTGTGGACGAACAGCAGGCCTTCGCGCAGCGGCACGCCGATATGGTCGGTGAACTCCAGCGGCGCCGCGCCGGTGCCGCCTTCCTTGCCGTCGACGACGATGAAGTCGGGGAGGATGCCGGTCTCCAGCATGGCCTTGGCGATGCCCATGAACTCCCATGGATGGCCCAGGCAGAACTTGAAGCCGACCGGCTTGCCGCCGGACAGTTCGCGCAGCTGGGCGATGAACTGCATCAGCTCGATCGGCGTGGAGAAGGCGCTGTGGCGCGACGGCGAAACGCAATCCTCACCCATCGGCACGCCACGGGTGGCGGCGATCTCGGGGGTGACCTTGTGCTTGGGCAGGATACCGCCGTGTCCCGGCTTGGCGCCCTGGCTGAGCTTGATCTCGATCATCTTCACCTGCGGGTCGAGGGCCTGGGCGGCGAAGCGCTCAGGGTCGAACTTGCCATCGCGGGTGCGGCACCCGAAGTAGCCGCTGCCCAGTTCCCAGACCAGGTCGCCGCCGTTCTCGCGGTGATAGGGACTGATGCTGCCCTCGCCGGTGTCGTGGTAGAAGTTGCCCATCTGCGCGCCACGGTTCAGCGAGCGAATGGCGTTGGCGCTGAGGGCGCCGAAACTCATCGCCGAGACGTTGAACAGCGAAGCGGAGTACGGCTTGCTGCATTGTGGCCCGCCGATGTCGACGCGGAACTCGCAGGGATCGCTGAGCGGCGCCGGACGCATCGAGTGGCTGATGAATTCGTAGCCGGCGGTGTACACGTCGATCAGGGTGCCGAAGGGCTTCTCCGAGCTTTCGTTCTTCGCCCGCGAGTAGACCAGCGAGCGCTGGGCGCGGGAGAAGGGCAGGGCGTCGCCGTCGGCTTCCAGCAGGTACTGGCGGATCTCCGGGCGGATGCCTTCCACCAGATAGCGGATGTTGCCCAGGATCGGATAGTTGCGGCGCACCGCGTGGGGCGTCTGGATCAGGTCGAACAGGCCGAGCAGGCTCAGGGCCACGCCCAGTAGGGTGAACGGCCAGAGCCATTCGGTGCTGCCGAGGAACGGCAGGCTGACCAAGGTGAACAGGGCGATACAGGCGAAAAACGCATAGCGACTGAGTAGCGACAGATTCATCATGTCTCCAATCTTCAGGCTTCGGTTCAAAATGGTAGTCACCTTCTTCGAGGCGTCTACGACGGGTTCCCCCCGCGCTAACCAAGCGCTGATTATGGGAAACAAACGGGGATAGAAAGCAAGCTAATAATTGTGTCTGGATGGTCGAGCAGCCGAATGGTCGCCGGGAACTCTTTCCGGAGTTGCGAATTATTCTTATCGGAGTAATATGTAACTATATAACATTATGTAGGAGGCATCCCCATGAAACCCGGCATCCATCCCGAATACCGTCCCGTCCTGTTCCATGACACCTCGGCCGACGTGTACTTCCTGATCGGCTCCACCGCGGAGACCGACAAGACCCATACCCATACCGACGGCAAGACCTATCCCTACGTGACGCTGGACGTTTCCAGCGCCTCGCACCCGGTCTACACCGGCGAACAGCGCAAGACCAAGAGCGAAGGCCGCGTGGCCGGGTTCAACAAGCGTTTCGCCGGCTTCGTCGGCGGCAAGGGGGCCTGATGAAAGTCCTCGCCTCGCTGAAACAGGCCAAGCTGCGCCATCGCGATTGCCAGGTGGTGAAGCGCCGTGGCCGGCTCTACGTGATCTGCAAGTCGAATCCGCGCTTCAAGTGCGTGCAGGGCCGGCCGAAGCCGAAGATCAAGCGCCGCTGAGCGGCGACGGGACGGTCGCCCGTCCCGTCAGCCCTGGGCCTGGAGGAACAGGCCGAACAGCTCGGACTGCGACTTGATGCCGAGCTTGCCGTACATGTGCTTGCGGTGGACCTTCACGGTTTCCGCCGAGATCGCCAGCTTGCGGGCGATCTCCTTGCTCGAGCAGCCGCTGAGCATCAGCCTGCCGACCTCCAGTTCGCGCGCCGTCAGCGGCGTGCCCATCTGCTCCGCGACCTTCTCCAGCGAACCCTGCCAGCCCGGCTCCGGCGCCGCGGGGCTGTTCAACACTTCGTCCTCGAAGGCCAGGCGCTGGCGCATCAGCCCGGCCACCCAGGGCCGCACCAGGCCGAGCACGGCGAGTTGCTCGGGGGTGAAGCGGCGCCGCGAGCCGAGCGACAGGCAGAGGGTGCGTTCGCCGGAGAGCTGGACGTTGATCTGGATTTCATCGGCCACCACGTTGAGGCGGAAGTAACGCTGGTAGTAATCGGTCTGCTCGAAGCATTCCGGTGCCACGTCGGCCAGACGGAACAGGCCGCTGCACGGGTTCTCGCGGCTGGCGATGTAGAACGGGTCGAGCAGGTAGAGGCCTCGCAGGTAGTCCTGGAAGAGCGGGTCCGGCCCGCCGTCGGCGCCCGGGCATTCGGCGAACACCTGTGGCCGGCCCTGGCTGAACAGCAGGGCCACCCAGCTGTCGAACGGAACGTACTGTTCGAGCAGGCGTACCAGGCGAATCCAGAAGTCCGGCGCATCCAGCGCCTCGACCAGTTGCCCGACGGAGCGGTGCCAGGCGATGTCCTGCAAGGTGAAACTCATCTTCTACCCCTGTTGGGTTAACCCTCGGACGTAATTATCGGCGCGGGGAACGCCAAGCATACTGTGCCGACCCCTGCATACGAACAGCGCGCGTGCCGAACAGCGCCGAGAACAACAAGGAATTCCGATGAAAGTCGAACTCGTCCAGATCGCCGGTCGCGATGGTGACACCGCGCACAACCTGGAACGCGCCCTGGCGGCCATCGCCGACTGTGCGGCGGACACCGAACTGGTGGTGTTCCCGGAAACCCACCTGACCGGCTTCCCCAGCGAAGACAACATCGCCGCCCTCGCCGAGCCGCTCGACGGCCCGACGGTCAGCGCGGTGCAGCGCGTCGCCCGTGAACGTAACGTTTCGGTGGCGATCGGCATCGCCGAGGCGGACGCCGGCCGCTATTACAACACCACCCTGCTGATCGCTCCCGACGGCATCGCCCTGAAATACCGCAAGACCCACCTGTGGGCCTCCGACCGCGGCATCTTCACGCCTGGCGACCGCTACGCCACCGCCCTGTGGAACGGCATCCGGGTCGGCCTGCTGGTGTGCTTCGACATCGAGTTCCCGGAAAGCGCGCGGGCCCTCGGCCAACTGGGTGCGGAACTGATCATCGTGACCAATGGCAACATGGACCCCTATGGCCCGACCCATCGCACTGCGATCATGGCCCGCGCCATGGAAAACCAGGCCTACGCGGTGATGGTCAACCGCGTCGGGCATGGCGACGGCGGGCTGGTCTTCGCCGGCGGCAGCGCGGTGGTCGATCCCTATGGCCAGTTGCTCTGCGAGGCCGGGCGCGAAGAATGCCGGCAGATCGTCGAACTGGACCTCGGCCGGTTGCAGGATGCGCGTCGGGATTACCGTTACCTCGAAGAGCGTCGCCTGGTCCTGCCCGGCGAGCGCCGCGAGCACCCGGACGGCCTGCGCGAGCTGCTGATTCCCTGATTCACCGCGGCGCGACAGGAGCGTCGCGTCGTCCTCCGCCCGCCAGCGAGCGGGCGAGGATCGGCCCGGAAAGCCGTAGCACAACGATGGGCGCCCGAGCGTCCGCCGGTCTCCCAGGTGAGGGGAGGCCCCTGCGCCCCGCGGCCCGGCCGGCTGCGGGCCACTGCCATAACAAACGATAATTCCGGAGTAAGCAGTAATGGCCAGACTCAAGCGCACCCTGTCGCTGGGTTCCGTGGTGCTGTTCGGCATCGCCTACATGACCCCCATCATCGTCCTCGGGACTTTCGGCATCCTCGCCGAGACCACCCAGGGACACGTTCCCGCCGCCTACATCGCCGCTTCCCTGGCGATGCTCTTCACCGCCCTCAGCTACGGGCGCATGGCCGCGGCCTTCCCCGTGGCCGGCTCGGCCTATACCTACGTGCGCAAGGCCATCGATTCCCGGCTCGGCTTCATCGCCGGCTGGGCGGTGCTGCTCGACTACCTGTTCCTGCCGATGGCGATCTGGCTGATCGGTGCCGCCTACCTGCACTCGGCCTTTCCCGCGGTACCCAACGCGGTCTGGGTGCTGGCGTTCATCGGCGTGACCACGACGATCAACATCGTCGGCCTGCGCCTGGCGAAGAACGTCAATGGCCTGCTGATGCTGGTGCAGTTCCTGGTCCTCGGCGCCTTCGTCGCGCTCTGCGCGCACTACGTGCTGGGCGACCCGGGCAAGCCGTTATGGTCGCTGCAACCGTTGCTCGGTGGCGACCTGCAGGTACCGCTGGTGATGAGCGGTGCGGCGATCGCCTGCTACTCGTTCCTCGGTTTCGACGCGGTCAGCACCCTGACCGAGGAAACCCGCGACCCGCGGCGCAACATCCCGCGGGCGATCCTGCTGATCACCCTGCTGGGCGGGTTGATCTTCATCGTCACCTCGTACTTCGTGCAACTGGCGCACCCGTCGTTCGCCTTCGACAGCGCGGACTCGGCGGCCTACGAGATCGCCCGCAACATCGGTGGCGACCTGTTCGTGACCTTCTTCCTGGTCGGCCTGATCGTCGGCCAGTTCACCTCCGGTCTCTCGGCCCAGGCCAGCGCCTCGCGCCTGCTCTTCGCCATGGGCCGCGACGGCGTCCTTCCGCGGCCGTTCTTCGGTCGTCTCGGCAAGCGCTTCGAGACGCCGGTGAACAGCATCGTCCTGTGCGGTGTGGTGGCCTTGCTGGCGCTACAGATGGACGTGACCACCTCCACCTCGTTCATCAACTTCGGCGCCTTCCTCGCCTTCAGCCTGGTCAACCTGTCGGTGGTCTTCCACTACTACCTTGGCGCCGAGCGCCGCGGTCCACGGGAAACCCTGTTGTTCCTGGTATTCCCTGGCATCGGCCTGGTCGCCGACCTGTGGTTGATGGCCAGCCTCGACCATCTGGCGATCATCCTCGGCCTCTGCTGGCTGGCGCTGGGCGCGGTGTACCTGGCGGCGATCACCCACGGTTTCCGCGAGCCGCCGCCGGAGATGCGTTTCGAGGAGGGCTGAGAGGAATCGACGCCCGTTTCGCGGCGGCAAGGCGCAGGCTCCTGGCCTAGAGTGGCTATCCATCGCCTCCCTGGTTCCGGAGCCGGCCATGTCCGACGCAGCGTTGTTCCTTCCCCTTCCCGATGACGACACCCTGTATGCCGCGCTGTTGGCGCGCGACCCCGCCTACGATGGCTTCGCCTTCGTCGGGGTGAAGAGCACCGGGGTGTTCTGCCGCCTGACCTGCCCGGCGCGCAAGCCGAAGCGCGAGAACACCCTGTTCTTCGATTCGATCAAGGGCTGCGTCGAGGCCGGCTTCCGACCCTGCCTGCGTTGCCGGCCGCTGGAGCGGCTCGGCACGCAGGGGCCGCTGGTCAGCGACCTGCTCCAGCGCCTCGGTCGGCAACCGCAGCGGCGCTGGTTCGAAGACGACCTGGCGGCGCTGGGCTATGACCCGTCCACCGTGCGCCGTGCCTTCAAGCGCGAGTTCGGCGTGACCTTTCTGGAAATGGCTCGCTTGCGCCGTCTTGGCCAGGTCGCCGAGCGGCTGTCCTCGGGCGCGCGGGTGATCGACGCGCAACTGGATGCCAGCTTCGACTCCGACAGCGGCTTCCGTAGCGCCTTCGCGCGCCTGCTGGGCGAGCCGCCGTCGCAGTTGCGCGGGCGCGAGCTGCTCAAGGCGGACTGGCTGCAGACCCCGCTCGGCGCCATGCTCGCGGTGGCCGATGCGCAGGCCCTGCACCTGCTGGAGTTCTTCGACCGCCCGGCGTTGAGCGGGGAGCTGAAACGCCTGCAGAAGAGCAGCGGATCGAGCATCGGTTTCGGCCGTTTCGCCTCCATCGACAGGATCGAGGCGGAACTCGCCGACTTCTTCGGCGGTACTCCAGTGCGCTTCCAGACCCCGTTGGCGCTGAACGCCTCGGCCTTCACCCGCACGGTCTGGCAGGCGCTGCGCGAGGTACCGTGCGGCAGCACGCAGAGCTACGCCGGGCTGGCCAGGTCCATCGGCTCGCCGTCGTCGGTGCGCGCCGTGGCCCGCGCCAACGGAGCCAACCAGATCGCCATCGTGATTCCCTGCCACCGCGTCATCGGTTCGGACGGTTCCCTGACCGGCTATGGCGGTGGCCTGTGGCGCAAGCGCTGGTTGCTGGAGCACGAGCGGCGCATGGGCGCTGCCGGCTAGCCGGGATCGCCGCCCAGAAGCCGGGCGGGGGCGCGCAACACCGGTTCCCGCTCGACCGCTGCGGGCCGCTGCAAGTCCTCGGCGTCGGCGCGCTCGGCGGTCGACAGGTCGCTGGCGTGGAACCCGGTGATCCGCAACAGGGCCAGGGTACAGGCCAGCGAGACCAGCGCGTAGCAGGCCGAGGCCAGGGCCACGCCGACGATGCTGCCGGTACTGTTGAGAATCCACTGGGCCAGTACCGGCGTACCGCCGCCGACCAGCAGCGAGCAGAGCTGGTAGGCCAGCGACAGGCCGGTGTAGCGCACCCGCGCCGGGAAGGCTCGGGCGAGGATACCGCCCACCGCGCCGTAGAACATCGCGTGCGGCACCGTGGCCAGGCACATGCCGACCGCGGCGATCCAGTAGACCTTGGTTTCCACGGCGAAGAACATCGCCGGCATCAGGATGAACTCCGGCAGCACCATCAGGCATGCCGCCTTGCGCATGTCGATGCGCGAAGTGAGCAGCGCCCCCAGCGGCTGGCTGAGGAACTGCACCACCAGCGCGACCACGATGATGCTGAGGAAGGTGCCCTGGCTGTAGCCGAGGGTCTTGGTCGCCCAGGAGAGGGCGAAGGTGCTCTTGAAGTAGGTGACGTGGATGATCGGCAGCACGCCGGCGCCGAGCAGGACGATCTTCCAGTGCTTGCCCAGCACCTCGGCGAGCGGCAGCTTCACCGTGCGCTTCTGCGCCAGCACACGCTTCATGTCTTCCGACTCCTCCAGCTTCAGGCGGATCACCATGCCGACGATGACCAGCACCGCAGAGAGCAGGAACGGCGCGCGCCAGCCCCAGAGAATGAAGTCCGAGGCGGGCAGGGCGCTGAGGGCGAAGAACGCCAGGGTCGCCAGCAGGTTGCCGGTGGGCGAGCCCTGCTGGGCGAAGGCGGCGTACAGGATGCCCTTGCCCTTGGGCGCGCTTTCGCTGGCGATCAGGATCGCGCCGCCCCACTCGCCGCCGACCGCGATGCCCTGGACGATACGCAGCGCCACCAGGGAGATCGGTGCCCAGATGCCGATCTGCGTATAGACCGGCAACAGGCCGATGCAGGTCGTGGCGATGCCCATCATGATCAGGGTGATCACCAGGGTGGTCTTGCGGCCGATGCGGTCGCCGAGATGGCCGAAGATGATCCCGCCCAGCGGGCGGGCGATGAAACCCGACCAGAGGGTGACGAAGGACAGCAGGGTGGCCAGGCCCGGATCCATGTTGGCGGGGAAGAATACCTTGCCGAACACCAGGGCGGCGGCCAGGCCGTAGATGTAGAAGTCGTACCACTCGATGGTGGTGCCGATGAAGGAGGCGATACCGGCCCTGCGGGCTTTCTTGTGCAGGTCGGCGTCTTCGGGAGAGGGCGAGCGCGGCATGGGTCGAGTCCTGTTTATTGTTGTTCTCGCCGACACGCCGCGCCCTACCGCCCTTCGCTGAAAGGCGGGGCGGAAACGCTGGTTTCCGTGGATGGAGAGCGTGCGTCGGTGTTGACCCGGGTGCCTCGGAGTCTAGGTGGCACCCCCGCAAATCAATAGTCTTTTAATCTTATGGCTCGATAAGGGATTCCATATCGACGTTTTCCGTCAGCCCTCGCTCAGGCGTCGTCCAGGCCGCTCTTCAGCGTCGCCAGGAACGCCTGCGCCGCCCGGGAAGGTTCGCTGGCCGGAAGGATCGCGTGGATCTCCGAACGCGCGCCGGCCGGCTCGATCTCCAGGTAGCGCACCTCGTTCCGCCAGGCCAGGCAGAGGGTTTCCGGGATCAGCGCCACGCCCATGCCGAGACCGACCATGGCGGCGACGGTCTGCCACAGGCGCGCCTCGTGGCGGATGCGCGGGCTGAAGCCGGCGTCCACGCAGCGGGCGATGATCAGGTCGTGGTAGTGCGGGGAGACATGGCGCGGGAAGAGGATGAAGTCTTCGTCGCGCAGTTCGGCGAGGTCCAGACGCGCCTGGCCAGCCAGGCGGTGCCCGGCGGGCAGGCAGCAGAGGAACGGGTCGCTGATCAAGGGTTCGGAGACGATTTCCGCCGGCAGCCTGCCCCAGTGCACGAAGCCCAGGTCGATCTGCCCGCGCTGCAACGCCTGGGCCTGCTCCGCGCTGTTCATTTCGCCGAGCACCACCTCCATGTTCGGGTGCTCCCGTTCGAAACGGGACATGGCCCTGGGCAGGCCGCGGTAGAGCATGGAGTTGACGAAGCCGACGCGCAGTTGGCCGACGTCGCCCTCGGCGGATAGCTGGGTCAGGCGTTTCACCTTCTCTGCCTGCAGCAGCAGGTTGCGCGCTTCCACCAGCAGGACCTGGCCGGCGCCGGTGAGCTTCACCGACTTGTTGTTGCGCAGCAGCAATTGGGTTCCGAGCTGTTCCTCCAGCTTCTTGATGTCGAAGCTCAGCGCCGGCTGGGAGATGAACAGGCGAGCCGCGGCGCGACCGAAATGCAGTTCCTCGGCGACCGCGATGAAGTAGCGAAGCTGTCTGAGATCCATGGCAGGCACCTGGTTCTACGATCTGTTTTTCTTATCGTCGATGATTTTTTTTGTATTGGATGCTTATCGAAGCACTCGCCTAGTCTCGGCGCAAGACAAGCAGGAGCCGCGCCATGACCGCCATGCCCGAAGTACTTCGCGAAGATACGCTGAACATCCCCGACAGCCGTGGGCTGAATCTCTACACCTGCGATCCGGCCCTGGAGCGGCTGCTGGAGGTATACCTGCCGCCGGCGTTGCTCGCCGAATGGCGGCCGCTCCTCGAACGGCTCGGCGCCCGTGCCGGCGGCGAGCTGGACGTGCTGGCGCTGGCGGCGGACAAGAACCCGCCGGTGCTGGCGCCGCGCACCCGCCGCGGCGAGGATTTGCAGAGCATTCGCAAGCATCCGGACTACGTCGCCCTCGAACGGGTGGCCTATGCCGAACTTGGCCTGGCTTCCATGAGCCATCGCCCGGACGGCCCGCCGCCGCTGGTGAAGTATGCGCTCACCCACCTGTTCGTACAGGCCGAGTTCGGCCTTTGCTGCCCGGTCAGCATGACCGACTCGCTGACCCGCACCCTGCGCAGGTTCGGCGCGCCAGAACTGGTCGAGCGCTACCTGCCGTCCCTCGCCTCGCGGGATTTCGACGAGCTGTTCCAGGGCGCCATGTTCATGACCGAGCAGGCCGCCGGCTCCGACGTGGCGCGGACCCGTACCGTGGCGCGGGAGCAGGGCGGCGAGTGGAAGCTCTACGGCGACAAGTGGTTCTGCTCCAACCCGGACGCCGACCTGGCGATGGTCCTGGCCCGCCCCGAAGGCGCGGCGGAAGGAATGAAGGGCGTGACCCTGTTCCTGTTGCCGAAGGTCCGCGAGGACGGCACGCGCAACGCCTATCGCATCGT
Organism: Pseudomonas sp. TZ252; assembly: GCF_056110345.1. Taxonomy (NCBI): domain Bacteria; kingdom Pseudomonadati; phylum Pseudomonadota; class Gammaproteobacteria; order Pseudomonadales; family Pseudomonadaceae; genus Pseudomonas; species Pseudomonas sp. TZ252. Next base: position 3,954,076 of record NZ_CM148566.1, read on the forward strand.
CCGCCTGAAGGACAAGCTGGGCAGCCGCTCCATGGCCAGCGGCGAAGTCCGCCTGGAAGGCGCCAGCGCCTACCTGATCGGCGAGATCGGCCGCGGCTTCCAGCAGATGGCCGACATGGTCAACATGTCGCGCCTGTCCAACGGCGTGCGCGCCGCCGGGCTGATGCGCCGGGCGCTGAGCGAGGCGCTGTTCGTCGCCCGCCATCGGCGCGCCTTCGGCAAGCACCTGATCGATATGCCGCTGATGCAGAAGCAGTTGCTGAAGATGATGCTGCCCACCGAACAGGCGCGCTCGATGTTCATGCAGATCGCCACGCTGCTGCCGCGCGCCGATGGCGGCGAGGTCGAGGCGCAGAAATGCGTGCGGATCCTCACCCCGCTGATCAAGTTCCGCGCCTGCCGCGATGCGCGACGGGTCACCGGCGACGCCATGGAGGTGCGCGGCGGGGTCGGCTACATCGAGGAGTGGAGCGACCCGCGGCTGGTGCGCGACGCCCACCTGGGGTCGATCTGGGAGGGCACCAGCAACATCGTGGCGCTGGACGTCGCCCGTGCGGTGAGCCGCGAACAGGCGCTCGAACCCTTGCAGCGCCACCTGCGCCGGCTGCTGGATGACAGCGATCTGCCAGGGGACGCCCGCGACCTCTTCGACGAACTGCTGGTGCGAGTGGTCGCGACCATGGCCGACGTCGCCGAGCGCCGCCAGGATGAACAGGTGCGCCAGGCCGGCAGCGCCCTCTACCACCTGTGCACGGCGATCTTCATGGCCTGGGAAGCCAGCCGCCAGGCACCCGACCAGCGCCGCCTGGCCCTGGCCTTCCTGGTCGCCCGGCACAAGCTGCTGCCGCGCGACCCGCTGCACCTGGAGGGCTGGACCGACCAGGCCGAACTGCTGGCCAGGGTGGTCGGCGAGGTGCCGCTGAGCCAGGCCGAAGCCATGCAATTGCTGCCGGCCTGATTGCCCGCATTCCCGCTCACAACAACCAGAGAGTCGCCATGACCAATCAGACGGGCGCCCTGCGTGGCCTGAAAATCATCGATCTCAGCCGGGTCCTCGGCGGACCCTACTGCTCCCAGGCGCTGGCCGACCACGGCGCCGAGGTGATCAAGCTGGAACCCCTCGGCGGCGACGAGACCCGTGGCTGGGGGCCGCCCTTCGAGGGCGACACGGCGTCCTACTTCAAGGGCGTGAACCGCAACAAGAAGGGCATCGCCGTCGACCTGGCGACGGCGGAGGGCATCGAGCTGCTGCTGCGCTTGCTGGAGGACGCCGACGTACTGCTGGAGAACTTCAAGCCCGGCACCCTGGCGCGCTGGGGGATCGGCTACGAGGAGGTGCTTCGCCAGCGCTTCCCGCGGCTGGTCCACTGCGCGGTATCGGGCTTCGGCGCCGACGGCCCGCTCGGCGGCCTGCCCGGCTACGACGCGGCGATCCAGGCGATGGCCGGACTGATGAGCGTGAACGGCGAGGCCGGCGGCGAGGCGTTGCGCATCGGCCTGCCGATCGTCGACATGGTCACCGGGCTGAACGCCATGGCCGGCATCCTCCTCGCCCTCCACGAGCGACAGGTCAGCGGGCGCGGGCAGTCGGTGGACATCGCCCTGTACGACTGCGGTATCTCCCTGCTGCACCCGCACCTGCCGAACTACTTCGCTTCCGGACGTACGCCCCGGCGTAGCGGCAACGCCCACCCGAACATCGCGCCCTACGACAGCTACCGCACCGGTACCGAGCCGATCTTCCTCGCCGTCGGCAACGACCGCCAGTTCGCCCGCCTGTGCGAGTACCTGGGAGCGGATGAACTGCCGGGGGACCCGCGCTTCGCCGACAACGGCAAGCGCTCGGTCAACCGCGAGGCGCTGAAGCGCGCCCTGGAGGACTACCTGGCGGCCCACGACGGCCGTGAGCTGGCCGAGCGGCTGATCCGTCTCGGCGTGCCCTGCGGAGCCATCGCCACGGTGGAGCGGGTGGTGGAGCACCCGCACACCCGCCATCGCGGGATGGTCGTCGAACTCGAGGGCTATCGCGGCATCGCCTCGCCGGTGAAGCTTTCGCGCACCCCGGCCAGCTACCGCGCCGCGCCGCCGGTGCTGGGCGGAGACACCCGGGAAGTCCTGGCGGAACTGGGATTGAGCGCCGAGGCGATCGACGCGCTGGTCCGGCGCGGCATCGTCCGCGCCTGAAACCCCTCACGGCACGGCCTGCGCCGTGCAACTCAATCCCCGGGCAATTGGAGATGGCCATGGATTCCTCCCCTGGGGCGGTGCGCCCCGAACTCGTGCTGCTGGAGCGGCCGGAGCAGGGCGTGGCCCTGTTGCGACTGAACCGCCCGGCAGTGCTCAACGCCCTGAACATGCGCCTGCGCGAGGCTCTGGCGGAGCACGTACGGCGCCTCGACGAGTGCGCCGATACCCGGGTCATCGTCCTCACCGGAAATGGCGCGGCGTTCGCCGCCGGCGCCGATCTCAACGAACTGGCGGAGGCGTCCGTGCTGGAGATCCAGCAGCGCGGGGTGGAGCGCCACTGGCAGGCCCTCGCCGCCTGCCGCAAACCGCTGATCGCCGCCGTGGAGGGCCATGCCCTGGGTGGAGGCTGCGAGTTGGCGATGCACTGCGACCTGATCGTCGCCGGTGCCTCGGCGCGCTTCGCCCAGCCGGAAGTTCGTGTCGGCGTGATGCCCGGCGCCGGCGGCACCCAGCGCCTGGTGCGAGCGGTGGGCAAGTTCCAGGCGCTGCGCATGCTGTTTACCGGTTGCACGGTACGGGCGCCGGAGGCCCTGGCCATAGGGTTGGTCAGCGAGGTGGCGGCGGATGGCCAGGCATTGGATCGCGCCCTCGAACTGGCTCGCCAGATCGCCGGCCTGCCGCCGCTGGCGCTGGCGCAGATCAAGGAAGTGGTCCTGGCCGGCGCCGACCTGCCGCTGGACCAGGCCCTGGCGCTGGAGCGCAAGGCCTTCCAGTTGCTGTTCGACAGCCACGACCAGAAGGAGGGCATGCGTGCCTTCCTGGAAAAACGCACAGCGGAGTACCTGGGAAAATGAGCGAACCACCGATCGTTCTCATCGGTATCGTCGGTACCGGTGCCATGGGCCAGGGCATCGCCCAGCTCGCTGCCTGTGCCGGCCTGTTGGTGCTGCTCTACGACAGCCGCCAGGGTGCGGCGCTGCAAGCACGCGAGCAGATCGCCACGGTCCTTGCCCGGCAGGTGGAGCGGGGCCGGCTGGAGGCGGAGGCTGTCGAGCGCGCGATGGGCAATCTGCGGGTGGTCGAGGACATGCGGGTCCTACGCGGCTGCCAGTTGGTGATCGAGGCGATCGTTGAGAACCTGGAGGCCAAGCAGGCGTTGTTCCGCCAATTGGAAGAGGTGGTCGGCGACGAAGCGATCCTCGCCAGCAATACCTCCTCGCTGTCGGTTACCGCGATCGCCTCGGCCTGTCGCGATCCCGGCCGGGTCGCCGGTCTGCACTTCTTCAATCCGGTGCCGCTGATGCGTCTGGTGGAGGTGATCGACGGTCTCGCCACCCGCACCGGCATCGCCGAGCGACTGTGCGCCCTGGTGGCGACCTTCGGCCACCAGTCGGTGCGTGCCACGGACAGCCCCGGCTTCATCGTCAACCATGCCGGACGGGCCTTCGGCACCGAGGCGCTGCGTATCCTCGGCGAGGGCGTGGCGCCGGTGGCGGCGATCGACGAAGTCCTGCGCGAGGGCGCCGGCTTCCGCATGGGCCCGTTCGAGCTGTTCGACCTGGTCGGGTTGGACGTCAGCCTGCCGGTGATGGAGTCGATCTACCGGCAGTACTACGAGGAGCCGCGTTATCGTCCGCATCCCTTGCTGCGCCAGATGCTCGCCGCCGGCCGCCTGGGGCGCAAGAGCGGCCAGGGCTTCTACCGCTACGACGGCGCTGGGCAGGTGCCCGCCGCCGCCCCGGCGGTTGCGCCAGGCGCGGCGTTGCCGCCGGTGTGGCTGGGCGTCGACGACGAACATGACCGCGCGCCATTGCTGATGTTGCTACAACGTCTGGGCGCCGAGGTGGAGAGCGGCGAGCGTCCTTCCGGGGCGGCGTTGTGCCTGCTTGCGCCACTGGGCGCCGACGTCAGCGCCGCAGCGCGGCGGTTCGCCGTCGATCCGACGCGCAGCCTGGCCATCGACGTGCTGTCGGACCTGGAGCGACACCGCTGCCTGATGGCCTGCCCGGCGACCCGAGCGGAGCTGCAGCAGGCGGCTCGCACCCTGTTCGCACGGGACGGCGTGGGCGTCACGCTGATTCGCGACAGCGCCGGGTTCATCGTCCAGCGCACCCTCGCCTCGATCGTCAATCTCGCCTGCGACATCGCCCAGCAGGGTATCGCTTCGGTGGAGCACATCGACCTGGCGGTGCGCCTCGGTCTCGGCTATCCGCTGGGGCCGCTGGAGTGGGGCGACCGAATGGGTGCCGGGCGCGTGCTGCGCATCCTCGAACGCCTGCATGCGCTCAGCGGCGACCCGCGCTATCGCCCCAGCCCCTGGCTGCGCCGGCGCGCCCAACTGGGCCTTTCCCTGCGCCAGCCGGACAGCCCGTTGGCCTCCTGATCCCTTCGCGGAGAAACACACCATGCTCGATGCCTATATCTACGCCGGCCTGCGTACGCCTTTCGGCCGGCATGCCGGCGCACTCTCGACGGTGCGTCCGGACGACCTGGCCGGCCTGCTGCTGGCGCGTCTCGCGGAAACCTCCGGGTTCGCCGTCGACGACCTGGAGGATGTGATCCTCGGTTGCACCAACCAGGCCGGCGAAGACAGCCGCAACCTGGCGCGCAACGCGCTGCTCGCAGCCGGCCTGCCGGCGCGGCTGCCCGGACAGACGGTCAACCGCTTGTGTGCCAGCGGACTGTCGGCGGTGATCGACGCGGCGCGCGCGATCAGTTGCGGTGAGGGCCGGCTGTACCTGGCCGGCGGCGCCGAAAGCATGTCCCGGGCGCCGTTCGTCATGGCCAAGGCGGAGAGCGCCTTCAGCCGCACGCTGGAGGTCTTCGACAGCACCATCGGCGCGCGCTTCGCCAACCCCAGGCTGGTCGAGCGCTATGGCAACGACAGCATGCCGGAGACCGGCGACAACGTGGCCCGCGCCTTCGGCATCGCCCGCGAAGACGCCGACCGTTTCGCCGCTTCTTCCCAGGCGCGCTACCAGGCTGCGCTGGAGGAGGGCTTTTTCCTCGGCGAGATCCTTCCGGTGGAGGTGCGCGCCGGACGCAAGGGCGAGACGCGGCTGGTGGAGCGCGACGAGCATCCGCGACCGCAGGCCGACCTGGCGGCCCTGGCACGCTTGCCGGCGTTGTTCGCCGGTGGGGTAGTGACCGCCGGTAATGCGTCGGGGATCAACGACGGGGCGGCGGTAGTGCTGCTGGGCGATCGCGCGATCGGCGAGCGCGAGGGCATCCGGCCGCTGGCGCGGATCCTCGCCAGCGCCAGCGTCGGCGTGGAGCCCCGGTTGATGGGCATCGGCCCGCAGCAGGCGATCCTCCGCGCGCTGCAACGCGCCGGCATCGACCTGGACGAGGTCGGCCTGATCGAGATCAACGAAGCCTTCGCGCCGCAGGTCCTGGCCTGCCTGAAGTTGCTCGGCCTGGACTACGAGGACCCGCGGGTCAATCCCCATGGCGGCGCCATTGCCCTCGGCCATCCGCTCGGCGCCTCCGGTGCGCGCCTGGTGCTCACCGCCGCCCGCGGGCTGCAACGCATCGAGCGGCGCTACGCGGTGGTCAGCCTGTGCGTCGGGCTCGGCCAGGGCGTGGCGATGGTGATCGAGCGCTGCCGATGAGACACCGTTCCCCCTAGAAAAAGAGGCGCCCAGGCGCCCGTTCGGAGTGCGTATGAACAACAACAAGAAATGCGCGTTTTTCCTGCTGCCGATCCTTGCCGGCGATAGCGTTCCCGCCTTGGCCGAGGGCTTCCTCGAAGACTCGCGGGCCAGCCTGGCCTTGCGCAACTTCTACATGAACCGCGACTTCCGCGATGGCGCGGGGCGTGCGAAAAGCGAGGAGTGGGCCCAGGGCTTTCTCTTCGACTACCGCTCGGGCTATACCGAGGGCACCCTCGGCGTGGGTCTCGACCTGCTGGGCAAGCTCGGCGTCCGGCTCGATTCCGGCGCGGGGCGTAGCGGCACCGGCCTGCTTCCGCTTCGCGACGATGGCAGCGCGGCGGGCGACTACGCGCGGCTGGACGCGACCGCCAAGCTGCGCCTGTCGCGCAGCGAACTGAAGGTCGGCGGCCTGGTACCGAAGCTACCGACCATCCAGCCCAACTACGGGCGGCTATTCCCCCAGGTGTTCCAGGGCGCGCTGCTGACTTCCGGTGAACTGAGCGGACTGAGCCTGAACCTGGGACGGCTGACCGAGGTCAGCCAGCGCAACGAGGCGGGCACCAGCGACCTGGCGCTGTTCAACCGCAACCGGCGTTTCGCCGGCGCGGCGCAGGCGGACCGTTTCGACCTGGCCGGCCTGGACTACCGTATCGCCCCGGACTGGACCGGCAGCTACCACTATGGCGAACTGGAGCAGGTCTACGCCCAGCATTTCCTCGGTCTCAAGGGGCGCATCGGCATCGCTGCGGACAGCCTGGAGAGCGACTTGCGCCTGGCGCTCAGCCGGGATACCGGCGGCGCTCGCGGCGGGCGCATCGACAACCGTTCCTTCAGCGGGTCGCTCACCTACCGCCTGCGCAACGGCCAGGCCTTCGGCCTGGGCTACCAGCGGATGAGCGGCGACCACGGTTTCCCCTACCTGGAGGGGACCGATCCGTACCTGGTCAATTTCGGCCAGTACAACGACTTCGCCGAGGCTGGCGAATCCTCCTGGCAACTGCGCTACGACTGCGACTTCGCGCCGCTCGGGGTGCCCGGCCTGAGCCTGATGACGCGCTATTTCAGCGGCCACGGCGCGAAACCGAAGGGCGCCGACGGCAGTCGCGAGTGGGAACGCGACAGCGACCTGCGCTACGTGTTGCAGGGCGGTGCGCTGAAGGGACTGGGGCTGGTCTGGCGCAACGCTACCTACCGTTCGGCCTTCAGTCGCGACATCGACGAGAACCGCCTGTACCTGACCTATGAGCTGCCGCTGTTCTGAGCCGCTCAGCCCTTGGCGGCGCTGACCCCTTCGAGGGTGGCGAAGGAGGTGTCCTTGGCGGTGAGCAGGAAGTCGCGCATGAATGGCGCATCGAACATGTCCGTGCGGATGGCGGCGAAGAGCGTGCAGTACAGGCCCTTTTCACCGAGGCGCCGGGCCGTCACGTAGCCGCGCGAGCTGTACTCGTGCAGGGCCCAGTTCGGCAGGCAGCAGACGCCGCGACCGGAGGCCACCAGCTGCATCATCATCACGGTCAGCTCGGCTATGCGCACCTGCGCCGGCTCCACGTCGGCGGGGTCGAGGAAGCGGGTGAAGACGTCGAGACGATCGCGTTCCACCGGATAGGTGATCAGGGTTTCCCGCTCCAGGTCCTCCGGGACGACGTACGGTCGACCAGCCAGGGCATGCTGGTTGGCCACCGCCAGCAGCGCTTCGTAGGTGAACAGTGGCACGTAGGTGATGCCGGGCAACTCGATCGGGTCGGCGGTCACCACCAGGTCGAGGTCGCCGCGGGCCAGGGCCGGCAGCGGCGCGAAGGAGAAGCCCGAGGCCAGGTCCAGTTCGACTTCCGGCCAGGCGTCGCGGAACTGGTCGATGGTCGGCATCAGCCACTGGAAGCAACTGTGGCATTCGATGGCCATGTGCAGGCGTCCGGCGGTACCGCCGGCGAGCCGCGCCAGGTCGCGCTCGGCGGTGCGCAGCTGGGGCAGCAGCGAGTCGGCCAGTTGCAGCAGGCGCAGCCCGGCGCTGGTGAAGCGTACCGGCTTGGTCTTGCGCACGAACAACTGCATGCCCAGGCGCTCTTCCAGTTCCTTGAACTGGTGCGACAGCGCCGACTGGGTAAGGTGCAGGCGCTCGGCGGCTTCCACCAGGCTGTCGGCTTCGCGCAGCGCGTGCAGGGTCTTGAGGTGGCGAAGTTCGAGCATGGCGGCCTCTGTATGAGCAAAACTTGATAGCGGTGCGGATTCGTTGAGTTTGTCTCATACGCCAGGGGCTGTCGACAAGCGATGGCCTCGATCCCGCAGAGCGTGCGATCGTGGAGCGACGGGGAGAAGAGCCCGGCACACGGGACGGCGGCACGGAGCAGCGGCGCAACGCCGCAGAGCCACAACGCCACGACCGCCTGGCGGCATTCATCAAACTGTCACGCTACTGTGGCAGCGCGCTGGACGAAATTTAATCAGAATCGCGCTCCATTGGGGTTTTGCGTTCTGGGTTTTCTTCATGCGTGCTTTCATCTTCCTGGCCGCCTTGTTGTGCAGCCTCTCCTCCTTTGCGGCGGCGCGTTGCGACGCACGCGTACCTACCGAGACGGTCGAACTGGGCGACGTGCGCCTGGCCTACCAGAGCATCGGCCGCGACAGCGATCCGGCCCTGCTGCTGGTGATGGGCCTGGGCGGGCAACTGATCCACTGGCCGGACGAGGTGGTCAGCGCCCTGTGCGAGCAAGGCTTCCGGGTGATCCGCTACGACAACCGCGACGTCGGCCTGTCGGCCTGGAACGTGCCGGTGCCCAGTTCGCGGCTGACCTACGAAGTGGTGCGTTATCGCCTCGGCCTGCCGGTCAGCGCGCCCTATACCCTCACCGACATGGCCGGCGATGCCCTGCATCTGCTCGACGCGCTGGATATTCCCCAGGCCCATGTGCTCGGCGCCAGCATGGGCGGGATGATCGCCCAGCACATCGCCGACATGGCGCCGCAGCGCCTGCTCAGCCTGACCCTGGTGATGACCAGCTCCGGCGCCGAAGGCCTGCCGGCGCCCAGCGAGTCGCTGCTGCGCCTGCTGGCGCGGCGCGAGGCGGCCAGCCGCGAGCAGGCGGTCGAGCAGCAGGCCGACCTGCTGGCGGCGCTGGGCAGCCCGGAAGTGCGCGACGATCGCCAGCAGCTCCTGTTGCAGGCCGCACGTTCCTACGACCGCGCGTTCAACCCGGAAGGCGTGCAGCGGCAATTGCTGGCGATCCTCGCCGAACCCAGCCGGGTGCCGCTGCTGAACCGTCTGCAGGTGCCGACCCTGGTGATCCATGGCACCGCCGATCCGCTGCTGCCGGTGATGCACGGCGTGCACGTGGCGGCGCATATCCGTGGCTCGGAGCTGAAGCTGATCCCCGGTCTCGCCCATCGCTTCCAGGAAGCCTTCAAGGAGCCGTTGCTGGCGGCGGTGGTGCCTTACCTGAAGGCTCATCGGCAGGCCAGCGTCGTCCAGCTCTGAAGCCGCGCTCGCGGTCTCAGGCGTGCAGGCGTACCCAGAGGCCCACCAGCACGCTTGCCGCCACCAGCCAGGCCAGCGCCGCCAGGGCCAGCGAGGTCTCCAGGCGGAAGCGCTCGACCAGCAGGTAGAGCGCGGCGAGATAGACGAAGTAGGGGATGATCGACCACATGCCGAAGACGATGGTGGTCTTCAGGTCGTCCAGCGAACGGCCCTTGCCGACGATGTAGTGGGCAATCAGGGCGAAGGTGGGAAACAGCGGCACCAGGCCGGCGATGTAGTAGTTGCGGGTCTTCGACAGGACGGCGAGGAGCACGACCACGGCGGCGCCGATCAGCGCCTTGAACATCAGGTCCACGGGATTCTCGACTGCGGCGGCGCCACCGGTTTGGTGGCGTCGCGCATTATGCCCGGATCGTCCCGTACCCTTCCATAACGAACGAGGCCCGCAAAAGCGGGCCTCGACGTTTCTGGCTGGCGATCAGGCCGCATGCACCCGCGGGCGATGCGGATGCTCGCTCTGCAGGTACTGGCCGAGGCGCACCTGCTGGCTCGGCGAGAGGAACAGGCCGAGCTTGCTGCGGCGCCAGAGGATGTCCTCGGCGTCCTGGGCCCACTCGTGCTTGCACAGGTAGTCCACTTCGCGAGCATACAGGCCGCCGCCCAGGTGCTCGCCGAGATCGGCTTCGCCATTGACCCCGTCCAGCAGGCGCCATACCCGGGTGCCGTAGGTGCGCGCCCAGCGCAGCGCCAGTTCGCGGTCGAGCCAGGCGTAGCGGTTGGCCAGTTGCTCGGTGAGCGCCTCGACGCTCTGCATCTGCTCGCCGCCCGGCAGCGGTGCCTTGGCGGTCCAGGCCGGGCCGAGATTGGCGAAGAACGGCTGGAGCTGCGTCAGCGCCGATTCGGCCAGCTTGCGGTAGGTGGTCAGCTTGCCGCCGAACACCGAGAGCAGCGGCGGCTCGCCGTTGCCGGCGGAGAGCGACAGGGTGTAGTCGCGGGTGATCGCCGAAGGCTCGTCGGACTCGTCGTCGCACAGCGGACGCACGCCGGCGAAGCTGTGCAGGATGTCGGCGGCCGCGAGTTGCTGCTTGAAATGGGCGTTCACCACTTGCAGCAGGTAGGCGGTTTCCTCTTCGCTGATCGCCACCTTGGCCGGGTCGCCCTGGTACTCGCGATCGGTGGTGCCGATCATGGTGAAACGGTCCAGATAGGGGATGGCGAAGACGATGCGGCGGTCTTCGTTCTGCAGGATGTAGGCGTGCTCGCCTTCGTACAGCTTCGGCACGATGATGTGGCTGCCCTGGATCAGGCGGATACCGTAGGGCGACTTCTGTTTCAGGTCGTCCTGGATGAAGCGCGCCACCCAGGGGCCGGCGGCGTTCACCAGGGCGCGGGCGCGGATCGAATACAGGCTGCCGTCGCTGCGTTCCAGGTGCAGGTGCCAGAGTCCCTTGCTGCGACGGGCGCTGACGCAGCGGGTGCGGGTATGGACGTGGGCGCCGTGCTCGCGGGCGGAGATTGCGTTGAGCACCACCAGGCGCGCATCGTCCACCGCGCAGTCGGAGTACTCGAAGCCACGGCGGATCTCGGCCTTCAGCGGGCTGCTGCCGGTGAAGCGCAGGCCGCGCGAGGCGGGCAGCTTCTCGCGCTTGCCGAGGTGATCGTAGAGGAACAGGCCGGCACGGATCATCCAGGCCGGGCGCAGGTGCGGACGGTGCGGCAGGACGAAGCGCAGCGGCTTGACGATGTGCGGCGCCTTGGCCAGCAAGACCTCGCGCTCGGCCAGGGCTTCGCGGACCAGGCGGAATTCGTAGTGTTCGAGGTAGCGCAGGCCGCCGTGGATCAGCTTGCTGCTGGCCGAGGAGGTGTGCTGGGCCAGGTCATGCTGTTCGCAAAGGAACACGGACAGGCCGCGCCCGGCTGCGTCGGCGGCGATCCCTACACCGTTGATGCCACCGCCGACCACGGCGACATCGTAGACTTCGGCGAGTGGAGCGGAGGGGGGGTGCGCTTGACTCATGTGAAAGGCCCTGAAGTCGAAAGTGAACGTAGTTTTGTTCGAATTCGAAAATAGCTTAGTCGATTGCGCAGTTATTGACCAGCCCGATGCATCAGGCTTTTTCAATTTCGAAGGGTTGCCCGGGCGCTACCGGTTTGCCCGTCCGCGCGGGAACAGCCCCTCTTCCGCATGCGGGAAAGCGGCCGCCGAGGGTCGTGGCGCATGGGCAGGGGGCGGCAGGTGGCTTTTCTGAAACGAACATTCACGGCGCCGAACGGCGCCGTGGCAGGGGAAATGCCTCAGACCAGGTCCAGGTGAACCTTGTGCTGTGCCATCAGGCGGGCGATGGCGGCGGGCGGCGGGCTGTCGCTGATGACCCGGTTGACCAGCGAGATCGGTCCCAGGCGGACCACCGCGTTGCGCCCGAACTTGCTCGAGTCGGCGGCCAGGAACACTTGCCGCGCGTTGTCGATGATCGCCTGGGATACGCGCACTTCCTGGTAGTCGAAGTCGAGCAGGCTGCCATCCTCGTCGATGCCGCTGATGCCGACCAGGGCGAAGTCGACGCGGAACTGCTGGATGAAATCCACCGCGGCCTGGCCGACGATGCCGCCGTCGCTGCGTACGGTGCCGCCGGCGACCAGCACTTCGAAGTCTTCCTTGGCGCTGAGGGTGGCGGCCACGTGCAGGTTGTTGGTGATGATCTTCAGATTGCGGTGGTTGAGCAGGGCGCGGGCGATGGCCTCGGTGGTGGTGCCGATGTTGATGAACAGCGAGGCGTTGTCCGGCACCAGGCTGGCCACGGCTTCGGCGATGCGCTGCTTCTCGTCACGCATCTGGTCGGCGCGCATGGTGTAGGCGGTGTTCTCGATGCTCGAATCGTAGGCCGCACCGCCGTGGTAGCGGCGCAGCAGTCCCTGTTCGGCGAGCTGGTTGATGTCGCGGCGGATGGTCTGCGGGGTGACCGCGAACATCTGCGCCATCTCCTCGATGCTCAGGTAACCGCGCTCGCGGACCTCCTCGATGATGCTTTGCTGTCGGGGGGGCAGGTTCATGGGTTGTTCTCGTGCTGCCGGGCCGGGACCCTGGAAAGTCGCCAAGAATGCCGCACGCGGGGGGCCGTTGTCAGCCGTGCATGAGTCGTAGAGGGCGCCGCGGCGGCACCCGGCCGCCGCGCGCAAACGTTACCCAGGGCATGCCAGAGCGGCGCCCGGGAACACGCCATTCGCCGCATTGCGGCGGACGAATGGCGCCAGCTCGTCACAGTTCGCCGTCGTCCCAGCCGCGAGTGCGCTCCACCGCTTTCTTCCAGCCGGCATAGAGCTTTTCGCGCCGGGGCTCGTCGCACTCCGGCTCGAACACCCGCTCGATCACCGCCTTGCTCTTCAGCTCGTCGAGGCTGCTCCAGAAGCCGCAAGCCAGGCCGGCCAGGTAGGCGGCGCCGAGGGCGGTGGTCTCGCGCATCACCGGACGTTCCACGCGGGTGCCGAGGATGTCGGCCTGGAACTGCATGAGGAAGTTGTTGGCCACCGCCCCGCCGTCGACGCGCAGGGCGCGCAGGCGTTCGCCGGCATCGCGCTGCATGGCGTCGAGCACGTCGCGGGTCTGGTAGGCGATGGATTCCAGGGTAGCGCGGATCAGGTGGTCGGCCTTGACTCCACGGGTCAGGCCGAACACCGCGCCGCGCGCATAGGGGTCCCAATAGGGCGCGCCGAGTCCGGTGAAGGCCGGTACCAGGTAGACGCCGTTGCTGTCCTTGACCTTGGTGGCGAAGTATTCGGAATCGAAGGAGTCGTTGATCACCTTCAGTTCGTCGCGCAACCACTGCACCGTGGAGCCGCCGTTGAACACCGCGCCCTCCAGGGCGTAGCCGACCTCGCCGCGCGGGCCGCAGGCGATGGTGGTGAGCAGGCCATGGGTGGATTTCACCGCCTTGTCGCCGGTGTGCATCAGCAGGAAGCAGCCGGTGCCGTAGGTGTTCTTCGCCTGGCCCGGTTCCACGCACATCTGGCCGAACAGGGCGGCCTGCTGGTCGCCGGCGATCCCGGCGATCGGCAGCTCGCCGCCGCCGACCCCGCCGATCCGGGCGTTGCCGTAGACCTCCGAAGAGTTGCGCACCTCGGGCAGCATCGAGCGGGGAATGTCGAGCACCTCGAGCATCCGTGCGTCCCAGTCGAGGCTGTGGATGTTGAACAGCATGGTCCGCGAGGCATTGGTGTAGTCGGTGACGTGGACCTTGCCTTCGGTGAGCTTCCAGATCAGCCAGGTGTCGATGGTGCCGAACAACAGGTCGCCGTTGCGCGCGCGTTCGCGGGCGCCTTCGACGTTGTCGAGGATCCACTTCAGCTTGGTCCCGGAGAAGTACGGATCGGTGACCAGCCCGGTGGTTTCGCGGATGTAGTCTTCCAGCCCGTCGCGCTTGAGCTGCGCGCAGATCGCCGCGCTGCGCCGGCACTGCCAGACGATGGCGTTGTGGATCGGCCGACCGCTGTGACGGTCCCAGACCACCGTGGTCTCGCGCTGGTTGGTGATACCGATGGCGGCCACCTGGTCGTGCTCGATGCTGGCCTGGGCGAGGGCCTCGACCAGGGTCGAACTCTGCGTGGCCCAGATTTCCATCGGGTCGTGCTCGACCCAGCCGGCCTGCGGATAGAACTGGGCGAACTCGCGCTGGGCCTGGCTGACCACGTTGGCATCGCGGTCGAAGACGATGGCGCGGGAGCTGGTGGTGCCCTGGTCCAGGGCGACGACGTATTTCTTGTTGTGCTTGTCGGTCATGGCTGTGGCCTTGTGGCTATGGCAGGAAAGAGCGGGCGGTCAGGAAGCGCGAACCTTCTCCGGCTCGGCTTCGGCGGGCGCCGCGGCGCTCGGCAGATGGCGCGCGATCAGTACACGATAGCCGCCGGCGCCGAGGCAGGCACCGAGGATCGGGGCGAAGATCGGCACCAGGAAATAGGGAATCTCGCGGCCGCCGGTGAAGGCGATGGGCCCCCAGCCGGCCAGGTAGGTCATCAGCTTGGGGCCGAAGTCGCGCGCCGGGTTCATCGCGAAACCGGTCAGCGGGCCCATGGCGCTACCGATCACGGCGATCAGCAGGCCGATCAGCAGCGGCGCCAACGGACCGCGCGGCAGGCCGTTGCCGTCGTCGGTAAGGGCCATGATCACCGCCATGAGGATGGCCGTGATCACCACTTCGACGAGAAACGCCTGGCCGACCGACAGCGCCGGGTGCGGATAGGTGGAGAACACCGAGGCCAGGGCCAGGCTGTCCTGGCTGCCGCGGACGATGTTCTGCGCCTGTTCGAACTCGATGAACAGGCTGCTGTAGAGGGTGTAGACCAGCGCTGCGGCGCAGAACGCACCGGCCACCTGGGCGGTGATATAGAACGGCAGCTTGCGCCCCTCGAAGCCGGCGAACAGCCATAGCGCGATGCTCACCGCCGGGTTCAGGTGGGCGCCGGAGACGCCGGCGCTGAGGTAGATCGCCATGCTCACGCCGACCCCCCAGATGATGCTGATCTCCCACAGGCCGAAGCTGGCGCCGGCGACCTTCAGGGCCGCGACGCAACCGGTGCCGAAGAAGATGAGGAGGGCAGTGCCGAGGAACTCGGCCAGGCATTGGCCGAACAGGGACGGGGTCGGGGCGGCGGTGGTCATGGGGCCTCTCTTGTCTGTTCTTGTAATTATGGCGGGCAGCCGTGAAAATTGTTCAGTTTCGAAAAAATATATTCACAAAGGAATGCTGTCAAAGCGCGAAGATGAACGTTTGTCCGAAAAACGACCCTCCGGTTTCGTTTTCGCGGCCAATCGAATATCGCTACCGAGGCACGCGGGCCGCGGCATCGGCGCCCGTGCAGCAGGGGCGGCGATGGCTTAAGGTAGGCGCCGGTTTTCAGCCAACGTTCTTCTCCGGGAGTGACCATGACCCCTGCCATCGACCTGCTGAAAAAGGCCCGCGCCGAGCACAAGGTGCTCAGCTACAGCCACGACCCCAAGGCACCTTCCTATGGCCTGGAGGCCGCGGAAAAGCTCGGTCTGGACCCGCAGCGGGTGTTCAAGACGCTGCTCGCCGCCACGGAGAAGGGCGAGCTGCTGGTGGCGGTGGTACCGGTGATCGGCAGTCTCGACCTGAAGGCCCTGGCCCATGCGGCGGGGGCGAAGAAGGCCGACATGGCCGATCCGCAGGCGGCGCAGCGGGCCACCGGCTACCTGGTGGGCGGGATCAGCCCGCTGGGGCAGAAGAAGCGCCTGCGTACCTTCATCGATGAAAGCGCGCGGCAGTACCCGAGCATCCATGTCAGCGCAGGACGGCGCGGGCTGGAAGTGGAGCTGGCGGCCGAGGTGCTGGCCCAGCTGACCCAGGGTTCGTTCGCCGCCATCGGCCGCGAATGAGCCGCTAATCCCGCCGGCCTAGCGGTCGGCATTCGTCTTACTTTTCAATCTGTCAGGTTTTCCATGTCCCACTATCTCCTCGCCATCGACCAGGGCACCACCAGCTCCCGCGCCATCGTGTTCAGTGCCCAGGGCTTGCCGGTGGCGAGCTGCCAGCAGGAATTCAAGCAGTACTTCCCGAAGGACGGCTGGGTGGAGCACGACGGCGAGGAAATCTGGCTGACCACCCTCCAGGTCTGTCGCGACGCGCTCGCCCGCAAGGGCTTGCGCGCGGCCGACATCGCCGCCATCGGCATCACCAACCAGCGCGAGACCACGCTGGTCTGGGACGCCGCCAGCGGCGACCTGATCCACCCGGCCATCGTCTGGCAGGATCGTCGTACCGCCGACTACTGTGCCGAACTCAAGGCCGCCGGCCACGAGGCGAACGTCAGCGCGCGTACCGGGCTGCTGATCGATCCGTATTTCTCCGCCACCAAGCTGCGCTGGATCCTCGACAACGTGCCCGGCGCCCGCCAGCGCGCCGAACGCGGCGAGCTGCGCTTCGGCACCGTCGACTGCTTCCTGCTCTGGCGCCTGACCGGCGGCCGCTCCCATCGCACCGACGCGACCAACGCTTCGCGCACCCTGCTGTTCAACATCCACAGCCAGGACTGGGACGAGGAATTGCTGGCGCTGTTCGAGATCCCGCGCAGCCTGCTGCCGGAGGTGCTCGACTGCGCGGCGGAGTTCGGCGTCAGCGAGCCGTCGCTGCTTGGCGCGGCGATCCCGGTGCTGGGCATGGCCGGCGACCAGCAGGCCGCGCTGATCGGCCAGGCCTGCTTCCAGCCGGGCATGGTGAAGAGCACCTACGGCACCGGCTGCTTCATGATCCAGAACACCGGCGAGCAGCCGGTGACCTCGAAGAACCGCCTGCTTACCACGGTCGGCTACCGCCTGGACGGCAAGGTCAGCTATGCGGTGGAGGGCAGCATCTTCGTCGCCGGCGCCGCAGTGCAATGGCTGCGCGACGGCATCAAGCTGATCGACCACGCCCACGAGAGCGAAGCCCTGGCGATCCAGGCCGGCGACTCCAACGGCGTTTACCTGGTGCCGGCCTTCACCGGCCTCGGCGCGCCCTACTGGGACCCGAAGGCGCGCGGCGCGATCTTCGGCCTGACCCGCGACACCGGAATCAAGGAGATCGTCACCGCCGGGCTGCAATCGGTCTGCTACCAGACCCGCGACCTGCTCGAAGCGATGCGCCAGGACGGCACGCCGCCCAGCGCGCTGCGGGTGGACGGCGGGATGGTGGTGAACAACTGGGTGATGCAATTCCTCACCGACATCCTTGGTGTCACCGTGGAGCGCCCGGAAGTCACCGAGACCACCGCCCTCGGCGTGGCCTACATGGCCGGGCTGAAGGCCGGCTTCTATCGCGACCTGGACGACATCGCCAGCCACTGGCACCTGCAGCGCCGCTTCGCCGCGCACATGGCCGAGGAGCGCCGCGGCGAACTCTACGCCGGCTGGCAGAACGCGGTGCGACGGGTGCGCAGCGAGGCCTGAGCGGCGTTTCGCGGAAAAAGGCGGCGTTTTTGCCGGCGGCTTCACAACGCCGGCAGGTCGCCGCAAACGCCCGCTCGGGCAATGGGTCGAAGGCAGGGCGAAGTCCCACTGTTACGATCGGAAAAGATCGCACTGTATCGCCCATCCCGGAGCCTGCGGCGGCATGCTGTGGCGATCGTTCCCAGGAGGTCTGCCATGCAGCTCGAGTTCCACCAGGTCGACGCGTTTTCTTCCCGCCCGTTCAGTGGCAATCCCGCCGTGGTCTATCGCCTCGATGCCTGGCTGGCGGACGAGCTGATGCAGATGATCGCGACCGAGCACAACCTCTCCGAGACCGCCTTCGTCGTTCGCGAAGGAGAGGCCTGGCGGATCCGCTGGTTCACCCCGAGCGTCGAGGTGGCGCTCTGCGGCCACGCCACACTGGCTGCGGCCCACGTACTGTTCGAGGTCTACGACGAGCCGGGCGAGCGCCTGGAATTCATCTCGCGCTCCGGTGCGCTGCGGGTCAACCGCGAGGACGAGCGGCTGGTCCTGGATTTCCCCGCGCAGTATCCGAGCGAGGTCGGTAGCACCGTCGAGCTGGAGCAGGCCCTGGGCCTGCCGCCGGTGGACGTGCTGGGCTCCACCGACAAGCTGCTGGTGCTGCTCGAGTCCGAAGAGGCGGTGCGCGCCTGTCGCCCCGACTTCGCGGCCCTGGCGCGGCTGCCCTGGCGTGGAGTGATCGTCACCGCGCGGGGCCTGCAGAAGGATTTCGTCTCGCGCTTCTTCGCCCCGGCGATGGGCGTCGATGAAGACCCGGTCACCGGCTCCGCGCATTGCAGCCTGATTCCCTACTGGGCCCAGCGCTTGAACAAACTGTCGCTGACCGCCCAGCAGTGCTCGGCGCGCGGCGGCGAGCTGTGGTGCCGGTTGGAGGGCGAGCGGGTGAGTATCGCCGGGCATGCGGTGCTGGTGGCGAGCGGAAGGATTCGATTGGGCTGAGGGGCGCTTCAGGAGGGGGATGACCTCGTGCATGCCAGACTTCCACATACTGAAGCCCTGATCCGTAGGGTGAATAACCGCTCGCGGTTATCCGCCGCTTATCCGGGGTATCGGCGGATACCGCCTGTGGCGGTATTCGCCCTACAGGCCCTAGAAACGCCGGACAGCTCCCCCGGACATTTCCGCAGGCTCTCTCAGAAGCCCGGGAATTGGATAAAAACCCAGTAGGAGGATGATGGAGGGGCCGGCAAATCCATCCCGCAGGGACAGGACGAACGGCACTGCCCTCTGTTTTTGAGGGCGGAAGGACGCGGGCCGCAGGTGGTGGAACACCTACGACCCGCTAACCACAACCCAGCTTACTAAGGAGCTGACCCATGGCTAAGCCGAATGATACGTCCAACCCCGAGGTAACAGAATCGTCCCCCCGCTTCGTCCCACTGCTACCCACCTCCCAGGCCGACATGTGTCCGCGTAGCGCCACCCTGTACGTGGACACCCATGCACTCCCCACGCACTTGTTCGACAACGCGAAAGTGCGCTTGAGGTCGGCAATCAACATCCTGGCCATGACCCGTTTGCTCGATGAGAAAGAAGAGCCCGGTGGCACCCTGGCCTACATCAACGGTGCGTTGCTGTCGCTGCTCAGCGATGCCTTGTCCGAAATCGAGGCGGGCCACCCGAGCCTGTAGCGCCGCTCCCCGGCGCGACGCCCCCGGCCTGGCCGGGGGCTTTGTTGCATCGCCCATCACAAGACCTTTCGCGCTCGAACGGCGAGGCTCACCGCCCGTCCCGGTCCTCGCGAAACGGCCGCCAATTGCCCGAAGCTTCCGACCCTTTTTTCGGACGATTTCTTACGCCCTTATAAATCAGCAAGTTACGAGACCTCGAAAAAAGAGGGTTTCTGGCAGGAAAAACTCGGTATTTCCTTTTCCTTCAAATGGTTATAGGTTTTCGGGGCTAGTTCACTGCCGTACAGGCAGCTAAGAAATTATCGATTACCCACATTTTCTCCCAGCCCACGTTCACTGCCGTACAGGCAGCTAAGAAATGGGCCGGCGCCTACGCGGCGCATCAGCCGGTGTTCACTGCCGTACAGGCAGCTAAGAAAATGCAGCCAGGGCTTACTCCGCTGCTGCTGGACGTTCACTGCCGTACAGGCAGCTAAGAAATTGAGCTTGTCGTTGTACTCGTCGAGGCTCATGTTCACTGCCGTATAGGCAGCTAAGAAAATACTGACTCAGCCAGGGAAAAGTCACTTGGAGTTCACTGCCGTATAGGCAGCTAAGAAAAGCGTGCCATGGCGGCGGTAAGTCAAACCGTTGTTCACTGCCGTATAGGCAGCTAAGAAACTCAAGAAAGAGCAGAACGGCCAGCCTGCGCCGTTCATTGCCGTGTAGTCCCGTAGGGCGAATGCCGCCATAGGCGGTATCCGCCCTACGGATCGGGTTCCTGGCATCCACGAAGTGAGGCTTGCCCTCCGAGTGGTGGGGCGGCAAACCCGCCCCGTCAGGAGGCCGAGCGGAATCGTTGCGGAGGGGGACGAGTGGCAGGATGCCGCGAGAGCCGCCTCGGTCCACGAAGGACCGTGGCGGCGTGCCGCCGGGAGCAACGATGCAGCGAGGGCACCCCAGCCGAGAAGCGGCTGGGGCCGGATGCCGGGGCGAGTCTTTTGGTTCCTTTTGGACGCTTGCAAAAGGAACTCGCCTGGGAAGGCGAAACAAGAGACCAAGGCAGGCACAGAAAACAGCTTGAGCAGCAAACATGAAGCCCGCTCGAACGTCCCGTAGGGCGAATACCGCCACAGGCGGTATCCGCCGATGCCCTGGAGAGCCGGCGGATAACCGCAAGCGGTTATTCGCCCTACGGATCGGGCTCCTGGCATGCCCTCCGAGGGGCAGGGCGAGTCTTTTGGACGCTTGCAGAAGGAACTCGCCTGGAAAGGCGAAACAAGAGGCCAAGGCAAGCACGACAAGCAGCTTGACCGGCAACCATGACGCCCGCTCAAGCGCTAAGCAGCAGCTTGCCCCTTACTGCCGTGCAGGCAGCGACGGGAGCTGGGGGCCAGTGCACGCATTCACGGCCCGCCAGGCAGTCCCCGTGCACCCGGTGCCGAAACGCCACCTTCGTGCCCTGAGTCATGGCCAATGCTCCACGGCAAGTCGCTACCCCTCAGTACCCATCCGCCACCGGTGCCAGGTAGAGCCCGCCCGCACCGAGGGTAATGCGCAGGTTGCGGATCTCTCCGGCGCGCAGGGTCAGGGTCTGTCCGGCGAGGATGGTCATGCCGTTCCGGCAGGCGTCGCCAGGACCGTTCGGCGCAAGACGCACGTCCACCGCGCCGGGTTGCAGGTTCAGGGCCAGGCTGGCGCCCGGTTGCAGGTTGCCGACCAGTTCGTCGTGGACGTACAGGCCGATATCGCAGGCAGTGCCGGACTCGACCCGCTCGCGGGAAACGTTCAGCACCGCATAGCCGATCGGCGCCGGGTCGGGTTGCGCCCAGCCGCCGCTGGCCGGTTGCGGGTCCGCGGCGAGCGCCGGGAGGGCGCAGGCCAGGGCAGCGGTATGGAGCAGCGGGCGAAGGATGGGGAACATGGCGGGCCTCGGCGGCGGGGGCGTAGGGAAAAGCTTGGCCGAAGCCGGGGCCCGGGACAAGTCGGGACGGGCATCCGCGTGCCCGTCCGTCGCTGGGGTCAGGCGCCGCGTTGCGGCAGCATGGCGCGCAGTACGTCGTCCTTCTGCACGCGGTGGTGCCAGATGGCCGCGGCGGCGTGGCCGAGGATCAGCGCGAAAAGCAGGTACTGGACGGTGACGTGGGTGCCGCCGGCGAACGCCTTGAAGGCTTCCGGCAGGTCGAACGGGCCGATCTGCACCAGCCAGAACAGGTCCAGCGGACGCTTGCCGGCGAGCATGCCGGAGAGCGGCATGACGATCAGCACCGCGTACAGCAGGAAATGCCCGGCCTTGGCGGCCGCGCGCTGCCAGTCCGGGTTCCCCTCCAGGGTATCCGGGACACCCTGGACGCGGCGCAGCGCCAGGCGTGTCAGGGTCAGCAGGAGTACCGCCACGCCCAGCGACTTGTGCAGGGTGAAGACGTTGCCCTTGCCGCCGAGCAGGCCGGCGAAGAAGTCGGCGCCGTAGGGCAGGGCGATGATCAGCAGGACCGCGACGGCGCTGAGCCAGTGCAGGGCGATCTGTGACGGGGAATAGCGGCGGATGGACATGGTTCTACCTCGTGAAGAACAAGGTGAACATGTTAACCATGTGCTTTGTAGGGTTTAAGCCTCTTTACTCCGCCTTTACCCGTTCTTGACGCTTTGTCGGTTACCGGATATTTCGAGGATTGACCTTGACACCATGTCAAGGTCGAAAATCGCCCCATCGATGACCAACAGGAGGCAATACCATGCAAGTCTTCAAGGTTCAGGGCATGACCTGCGGCCACTGCGTACGGGCGATCACCCATGCGGTGCAGGCGAAGGATTCGGCGGCGGACGTCCAGGTGGATCTTGGCGCCGGCGAAGTCCGGGTCGCCAGCCGGCTCGACAGCACCCAGGTACTCGAGGCGATCCGCGAGGAGGGCTACGGCGCCGAGCTGGCCTGACCCCAGTCGCGCACCAGGCCACGGAACATCGGCTCCAGCAGGTGTTCCGCGTCCGTATCCGGATCGAACAGGCGCGGGTCGCGCAACCAGTCGTTGAACAGGCCCAGGATCAGCGCGTGCAAGGCGCGCGAGGCGATCCTCGGGGTCATGCCCGGATGCAGCCGCACACGGCATTCGTCGCGGGCGAACAACTGCTCGCAGAGTTCGATGAACATCTGCACGAAGGCGTTGTTGCGTTCCTGCGCCTCGCGCAGTTCCTCGGTGAATTCGCAACGTTGCATCAGGATGGTCAGGATGCGGCGCTTCTTCTCCTGCGTCAGCAACGATTGCACGGCCTCCAGGCAGAGGTCGTAGAGCGAGCGCAGCGGGTCGCTGCCATCGCAGCCGGACAGGCGCTCGGTGAGTTGCTCCGGCGGCAGGCGTACCTGGTTGAGCATCTCGTTGAACAGGTGGGCCTTGTTCTGGAAGTGCCAGTAGACGGCGCCACGGGTCACCCCAGCGGCCCTGGCGATCTGTTCCAGGCTGGTATGGGACACGCCCTTTTCCAGGAACAGTTCCTCGGCGGCCAGGAGGATGGCCGTACGGGTTTTTTCAGAATCTTCCTTTGTGCGTCGCATGCTGTGCTGGGTAGTCGAATCGGTCTCGGCAACGGGGCGGGGAGTGTACCGATTTTAGCCGCGCTCGGGCGGACTCGAAGTATTTCGACACCACCTTTGTCTAATGCTGCTCATTCATGAGTCGTGGATTCCGCGGTTCCACGGTCTCCGGCCATGATCGGCGGGCGTCTTCGGTGTTATGCTGCGCGCTGCTTTTTCGGCGACTCCCCGGCTGTCCGTAGCATCTTCCCGCCAGTACCGGCCTTCAGGCCTGGAGCCGCCCGCCCTCACAGACGATTCAATGATAGGCGTCGTCGTCCCGCTTGCCGGGAGCCGCGCAGGGAAGTGCCTTGCCTGCCACCGACGCGCCCCGTGCCGAGCGATCCATGAACCTGCGCATCCTGCTGATACTGGGAGCCCTGAGCGCCTTCGGGCCACTGGCCATCGATTTCTACCTGCCGAGCTTCCCGACCCTGGCCAAGGCCTTCGCCACCGACGTCGAGCACGTCCAGCTGAGCCTGGCCGCCTACTTCGCCGGCCTGTCCATCGGCCAGTTGCTCTATGGCCCGGTGGCCGACCGCTATGGCCGGCGCCTGCCGCTGCTGGTGGGGGTGAGTATCTTCACCCTGGCCTCGGCCGCCTGCGCCCTGGCGCCGAGCCTGGAGTGGCTGATCGCCGCGCGCTTCGTCCAGGCCCTCGGCGGCTGCGCCGGGATGGTCATCTCGCGGGCAGTGGTGCGTGACCTGTGCGATCCGATCGGCGCCGCCAAGGCGTTTTCCCAGTTGATGCTGGTGATGGGCCTGGCGCCGATCCTCGCCCCCGTGGCCGGCGGCCTGCTGCTGGACTGGCAGGGCTGGCAATCGATCTTCGTCTGCCTGACCCTGTTCGCCGCCCTGGCCGGCCTCGGCGTGGCGTTGTGGCTGCCGGAAACCATCCCGGCCGACGGCGAGCGACCGCCGCTGTCCGGCGCGCTGGGGCAGTACCGGCGGCTGTTCGCCGACCGCCTGTTTCTCGCCTATGGCCTTTCCGGCGGGGTGGCGATGGCCGGGATGTTCGCCTACATCGCCGGTTCGCCCTACGTGTTCATCCAGCTCTACGGGATTCCCGCCGAGCACTATGGCTGGCTGTTCGGCAGCAATGCCGCGGGCTTCATCGTCATGGCACAGGTCAACGCGCGGCTGCTGCGCTATCGCGGGCCGGCGTACTGGCTGCGGCGGATCATCTGGGGCTACCTGGTGTGCGGCCTGGCCCTGCTGGGCATCGCTTCGCTGCAACCGGCCACGCTGTGGCCGCTGCTGGTTCCGCTGTTCGGATGCGTGGCCAGCCTCGGCTGCATCATTCCCAACGCTTCCGCCTGCGCCATGGCCGGACAGGGACAGCACGCCGGCAGCGCCTCGGCGCTGATGGGCAGCCTGCAGTTCAGCGTGGCGGCGGGCGCTTCGGCGCTGGTCGGCGTGCTCCACGACGGCACGGCGATCCCCATGACTCTGGTGATCGCCGTCTGCGGCGCGGTCGCGACCCTGCTCGCCTGGCAGACCGGGCGCCTGGAGCGCCAGGCCGCCTGAGCGCGGATCAGGCCGTTCGCTGTTTCAGTTCGGGCAGCACATGGGGCGCGCGCAGGCGCGCCTCGAGGCGGTCGACGAAACGCCGGGCCTCGCTTTCGCTACGGAAGTTGACGGCCTGCTGGTCGAGGCAGACTTGCCAGCATTGGCCTTTCGGGGTTTGCGACGGGCGGACGAGGATGTTCATGGCGATTCATCCATCGGGGCTGGAAAGGGAGCTTCAGTCTAGTCCTGTCGGCCCGGAAAACACTGACCGGGATCAGTTTGCCGACAACTGGTCGCCGCTTCGTTTACAGCCCCGCCGCAGAGCGCTTCAGGCTCCTCCCTCGCCCTGCCTTACCCGCTGCCGGTAGGCGCTCGGCGACAAACCCATGACCTTGCTGAACAGGCGCGAGAAGTAGTAGCTGTCGTCGTAGCCGACCGCCTGGCCGACCCGGGCCACGCTCTGGTCGCTGCTGTCCAGCAACTGGCAGGCGTACTCGATCTTCAGGTGCAGGAAGTGCTGGATAGGCGTACGGCCGGTGATCGCCTTGTAGCGACTGACGAAATGGAACTTCGACAGGTTGCAGAAGGCCGCCAGGCGTTCCAGTTCGAGGCGCGCATGCAGGTGTTCGCGCATGTAGGCGTGCAGCCCGTCGAGGTCCAGGCTGCCCTCGCGCAGCGGGCGCAGCAGCGGTAGCTGGCAGAGCAGGCTGCGCAGGCGGCTGGCGGCGAGCAGGAAGTGCTGGAAGCGGTAGCCGCTGTGGCGCACCTCCAGCAGTTGCTCGAAGCCGCCGAGCAGGGCGTGTTGCAGGCCCCAATGGCGCAGCGGGGTGTCGCGGTAGCCGGCGCTGTGTTGCAGCCAGGTGGCGCTGTCGCCGCGCAGGTGGGTCCAAAAGATGGTCCAGGGTTGGCGGTCGTCGGCGGCGTAGTCGTGGGCCATGCCCGGCGGCAGCCAGAGCAGGTCGCCGCTGCCGACCCGGTATTCGCGCCAGGCGTCGCCCTCACGCACGCGCAACAGGCCCTGGCCTTCGCTGCAATAGATCAGCAGGTGCTCGTCATGGCGCTCGCGGCTCATGCGGTGGTCGCGGGCGCGCCGGTAGTGGCCCAGGGAGGTGGGGTAGAGGTCGCGGCTGAGCGGGTGGACCGCCAGTTTCTCCAGCAGCGCCGCCGGGATCGGCAAGCGCAGGCTGTCGGCCGGCAGGGGCCAGTCGGAGGTGTGCGACATGTCGGTAGCCGGCTCCGCAATATAGTCCATGAACAACACAATTTAGTCGATCTCGCGACCTTCCGCCCAGTGATAGCTTCTTGGCCGAAGCGAGGTCCGAATCGACCTCGTACCAGTCCGCCACAACAATAAAAGCCGGCCTGGCCGGTGCAGGAGGGTTCATGTCAGTCCCAGTCCGCCACCTCATCGCGGGAGCCTTCGTCGAAGGTCTCGGCGCCCAGCGCATCCCGGTCAGCAATCCCCTCGACAACAGCACCCTGGCGGAGATCGCCTGCGCCAGCGCGGAGCAGATCGAGCAGGCGGTGGCCAGTGCCCGCGAAACCTTCGCCAGTTGGAAGGAAACCCCGGTTTCCGAGCGCGCGCGGGTGATGCTGCGTTACCAGGCGTTGCTCAAGGAACACCACGACGAACTGGCGAAGATCGTCTCCAGCGAGCTGGGCAAGACTTTCGAGGACGCCAAGGGCGACGTCTGGCGCGGTATCGAGGTGGTCGAGCACGCCTGCAACGTGCCCTCGCTGCTGATGGGCGAGACGGTGGAGAACGTCGCCCGCAACATCGACACCTACAGCATCACCCAGCCGCTGGGCGTGTGCGTTGGCATCACCCCGTTCAACTTCCCGGCGATGATCCCGCTGTGGATGTTCCCGCTGGCCATCGCCTGCGGCAACGCCTTCATCCTCAAGCCTTCCGAGCAGGTGCCGCTGACCAGCGTGCGGCTCGCCGAGCTGTTCCTCGAGGCCGGTGCGCCGAAGGGCGTGCTGCAGGTGGTGCATGGCGGCAAGGAACAGGTCGACCAGTTGCTCAAGCACCCGCAGGTGAAGGCGGTGTCCTTCGTCGGCTCGGTCGCCGTCGGCCAGTACGTCTACCACACCGGCACCGCGCACAATAAGCGCGTGCAGAGCTTCGCCGGGGCGAAGAACCACATGGTGATCATGCCCGACGCGGACAAGGCACAGGTCATCAGCAACCTGGTCGGTGCCTCGGTGGGCGCGGCCGGGCAGCGCTGCATGGCGATCTCGGTGGCGGTGCTGGTGGGGGCCGCCCGCGAGTGGATTCCGGAAATCCGCGACGCGCTGGCCAAGGTCCGCCCCGGCCCATGGGACGACAGCGGCGCCAGCTACGGCCCGGTGATCAACCCGCAGGCCAAGGCGCGCATCGAGCGCCTGATCGGCCAGGGCGTGGAGGAGGGCGCGCAACTGCTGCTGGATGGCCGCGGCTACAAGGTCGAGGGATACCCGGACGGCAACTGGGTCGGCCCGACGCTGTTCGCCGGGGTGCGCCCGGACATGGCGATCTACCGCGAAGAGGTGTTCGGCCCGGTGCTCTGCCTGGCCGAGGTCGACAGCCTGGAGCAGGCGATCCGCCTGATCAACGAAAGCCCCTACGGCAACGGCACCTCGATCTTCACCAGCTCCGGCGCCGCGGCGCGGACCTTCCAGCACCACATCGAGGTCGGCCAGGTGGGCATCAACATCCCGATCCCGGTACCGCTGCCGTTCTTCTCCTTCACCGGTTGGAAGGGCTCGTTCTACGGCGACCTGCACGCCTACGGCAAGCAGGGCGTGCGCTTCTACACCGAGACCAAGACCGTGACCGCGCGCTGGTTCGACAGCGATAGCGTGGCCGGGACCAACTTCTCGATCCAGATGCGCTGAAAGGGAGACGGACCGATGACCGACATCGCATTCCTCGGCCTGGGCAACATGGGTGGGCCGATGGCCGCCAACCTGCTCAAGGCTGGCCACCGGGTGAATGTCTTCGACTTGCAGCCCAAGGCCGTGCTGAGCCTGGTCGAGCAGGGCGCGCAGGGCGCCGATAGCGCCTTGCAGTGCTGCGAAGGCGCCGAAGTGGTGATCAGCATGCTGCCGGCCGGGCAGCACGTGGAAAGCCTGTATCTCGGCGACGACGGCCTGCTCGCGCGGGTCGCCGCCAAGCCCCTGCTGATCGACTGCTCGACCATCGCCCCGGAGACCGCGCGCAAGGTCGCCGAGGCCGCCGCGGCGAAGGGCCTGACCCTGCTCGACGCGCCGGTTTCCGGCGGCGTCGGCGGCGCCCGCGCCGGAACCCTGAGCTTCATCGTCGGCGGCCCCGCCGAAGGCTTCGCGCGGGCCCGGCCGATCCTCGAGAACATGGGCCGGAACATCTTCCACGCCGGCGATCACGGCGCCGGCCAGGTGGCGAAGATCTGCAACAACATGCTCCTCGGCATCCTCATGGCCGGCACCGCCGAGGCCCTGGCGCTGGGGGTGAAGAACGGCCTCGACCCGGCGGTGCTGTCCGAGGTGATGAAGCAGAGTTCCGGTGGCAACTGGGCGCTGAACCTCTACAACCCCTGGCCCGGGGTGATGCCGCAGGCGCCGGCGAGCAACGGCTATGCCGGCGGTTTCCAGGTGCGCCTGATGAACAAGGACCTCGGCCTGGCGCTGGCCAACGCCCAGGCGGTGCAGGCCTCGACGCCGCTCGGCGCGCTGGCGCGCAACCTGTTCAGCCTGCACGCCCAGGCCGATGCCGAGCACGAGGGGCTGGACTTCTCCAGCATCCAGAAGCTCTACCGCGGCAAGGACTGACCTCTACGACCAAAGGTTGATGGCGGGTGCCCGGCGCCCGCCCATACTCCAAGGCTCACTCACTGCTTCATCCCTAATAAGAACAATCAGAGGGCTGGAACATGACGTACCTGCAGCAGCACGCCCGCTCGATCGCCGAGCCGGCCGCGTTCTGGGCCGAACAGGCCCGTTCCCTGGCCTGGTACCAGGCGCCCGCGAACATCCTCGAAAGCCTGCCCGACGGCACCCATCGCTGGTTCGCCGATGGCCGTCTGAACAGCGCCTACCTGGCCCTCGACCGGCAGATCGAGGAGGGGCGCGGCGAACAGACCGCGCTGATCTACGACTCGCCGGTGACCGGTACCCAGGACCGCTACAGCTACCTGCGGCTGCGCGACGAAGTGGCGCGCCTGGCCGGCGCCCTGCGGGCCCTCGGGGTCGGCAAGGGCGACCGGGTGATCATCTACATGCCGATGGTGCCGCAGGCGGCCATGGCGATGCTCGCCTGCGCGCGCCTGGGCGCGGTGCATTCGGTGGTGTTCGGTGGCTTCGCTCCCTACGAGCTGGCCCTGCGCATCGACGACGCCACGCCGAAGCTGGTGCTCACCGCTTCCTGCGGGCTGGAGTTCGATCGGGTGATCGAATACAAGCCGCTGGTGGACAAGGCCCTCGAACTGGCGATCCACCAGCCTGCCCACGTCATGGTCTGGCAACGCCCGCAGGCGCCCGCGCGCCTGCACCCGGGCCGCGACCTGGACTGGCAGGACTGCCTCGCCGCCGCCGAGCCGGCCGATCCGCTGCCGGTGGCCAGCGGCGATCCGCTGTACATCATGTACACCTCGGGCACCACCGGTAAGCCCAAGGGTATCGTCCGCGACAACGGTGGCCACGCGGTCGCGGTGCGCTACGCGGTCCGCACTATCTACGGCATGCAGGCCGGCGACGTCTGGTGGGGGATCTCCGACGTCGGCTGGGTGGTCGGCCACTCGCTGATCGTCTACGGCCCGCTGATGTGCGGCTGTACCACGGTGTTCTACGAAGGCAAGCCGGTGCGCACGCCGGACGCCGGCGCCTACTGGCGGGTGATCGAAGAGCACAGGGTGAACAGCCTGTTCTGCGCGCCGACGGCGATCCGCGCGATCCGCAAGGAAGACCCGCATGGCGAACGGGTGAAGCGCTACGACCTGGGTTCGCTGCGCCACCTGTTCCTGGCCGGCGAGAAGCTCGACAGCAGCACCCAGCACTGGCTGGAGGAGCACACCGGGCGGCCGGTCCACGACCATTGGTGGCAGACCGAGACCGGCTGGCCGGTGACCGCGCCCTGCATCGGGATCGCCGGCCACGACCTGCGGGCCGGCTCGACCAACCGCGCGGTGCCCGGCTACCACGTGCAGGTGCTGGACGACGAAGGCCGGCCGCTGGGTGCGAACCGCCAGGGCGCGATCGTCATCGCCCTGCCGTTGCCGCCGGGCTGCGCGCAGACCCTCTGGGGCGACCACCCGCGCTACCTGCAGGCCTACCTGGGCAACTATCCCGGCTACTACCACACCGGCGACGGCGGTTATCTCGACGAGGACGGCTTCGTCTACATCATGGGGCGCACCGACGACGTGATAAACGTTTCCGGGCATCGCCTCTCCACCGGCGAGATGGAGGAACGCGTGGCGCAGCACCAGGCGGTTGCCGAGTGCGCGGTGATCGGCGTGCGGGACGAACTCAAGGGCCACGTGCCGCTGGGCCTGGTGGTGCTCAAGGACGATGCCGGGATCGCCGCCGAGCAACTGCAGCGCGAGCTGGTGGCGCTGGTCCGCGAACAGATCGGCGCGCTGGCCTGCTTCCAGCGGGTGGTGGTGGTCAAGCGGCTGCCGAAGACCCGCTCCGGGAAGATCCTCCGCGCGGTGCTGCGCAAGATCGCCGATGGCGAGGACTACGCGGCGCCATCGACCATCGACGACCCGACGATCCTTGGCGAGATCGAGGCTGCGCTGAGGGTGCGCAAGGCGGGATAGCAAAGGCCAGGGGCACGGCGGTAGGGTGGAAAACGCCGCGCCCCGTGGTCCTGCCGTTCAGAACCCTTCGAGAACGATCTTGCCCTTGGCCCGGCCGCTCTCCAGCAGCGCGTGGGCGCGGCGCAGGTTGGCCGCGTCGATGCGGCCGAAATGCTCGCCGACGGTGGTCTTCAACACGCCTTCGTCGATCAGCCCGGCGACCCGCTCCAGCAGCCGGTGCTGCTCGATCATGTCGTCGGTCTGGAACATCGAGCGGGTGTACATGAACTCCCAGTGCAGCGACAGGCTCTTCTGCTTCAGCTTGCCGATGTCCAGCGACGCCGGGTCGTCGATCAGCGCCAGGCGGCCTTGCGGGCGCAGCGCGGCGACGATCTGTTCGAGGTGCTGGTCGGTGTGGGTCAGGCTGGCGACGTGGCTGACCTCGGCGACACCGATCCGCTTCAGCTCTTCGGCCAGCGGCTTGCCGTGGTCGATCACATGGTGCGCGCCGAGGTCGCGGACCCAGGCCTGGGTCTCTGCGCGCGAAGCGGTGCCGATCACGTTCAGGCCGGTCAGTTGCCGGGCCAGTTGGACCAGGATCGAACCGACCCCGCCGGCGGCACCGACCACCAGCAGGCTCTGGCCCTGGTCGGCCTTGCCTTCGGCGATCTGCAAGCGCTCGAAGAGCAGTTCCCAGGCAGTGATGGTGGACAGCGGCAGGGCCGCGGCCTGGGCGAAGTCGAGGCTTTTCGGCAGGTGCCCGGCAATGCGCTCGTCGACCCGATGCAGCTCGCTGTTGCTACCGGGGCGGGTGATGTCCCCGGCGTACCAGACCCGATCGCCAGGACGGAACAGGCTGACCTCGCTGCCGACCGCGCGCACCACGCCCGCCGCGTCCCAGCCCAGCACCTTGGCCTGGCCGGCTTCCGGCTGGGCGCGCTGGCGGACCTTGGTATCCACCGGGTTGACCGAGATGGCGCGGACCTCCACCAGCAGGTCGCGCGGGCCCGGCGTGGGCTCGGGCAGTTCGAGGTCGAGCAGGGCGTCGGGATGGTCGATGGGCAGGGATTGGTAGTAACCGACAGCTTTCATGGGAACTCCGGGAAACGGGCCTCAGGCGAGGCGATAGAGTTGGTCGATCTTCACGTTCTGCAGCAGGGCTTCGTTGCCGCGGCTGAAGCGCAGGAAGTGTTCGGTGTTCTGGTGCCGCTCCAGGGCGGCGTCGTCGCGCCACTGCTCGATCATGTAGAACAGGTGGGAGTCGTGGCGGTCCTGGTGCAGGTCGTACTGCAGGCAACCAGCCTCGGCGCGCGACGGGGCGACCAGGGCGCGCAATTCGCGTTCCAGGGCCTCGGCGTGGCCGGGGGCGGCGGTGATGGTGGCGATCAGGGTGAGGGGTGTGCTCATGGTGGGTTCCTTCGATGGGGCGGAGTCAGGATGGGCTATTTCAAATCGCTGAAAAACAGGCTATCAGGGAAGACTCTTTCAAAGGAATCTTGAAAATGCTGCGTTACGACGACCTCCAGGTGTTCGTCCACACCAGCGACAGCGGCTCGTTGTCCGCCGCCGCGCGCCAGTTGGAGATTTCCCCGGCGGTGGCCAGCGCGGCGCTGAAGCGCCTGGAAAGCGAGCTGGAGGTACGCCTGTTCGCCCGCTCCACCCGCAGCCTGCGCCTGACTCCCGAGGGCGACGCGTTCCTCCTGCATGCCCGCGCCTCGTTGCGCAGCCTGGAGGAGGGGCGCCGGTTGCTGCAGGGCGGCAAGGACCAGATCGCCGGGGTACTGCAGCTTTCCGCGCCCTCCGACTTCGGCCGCAACCTGCTGCTGCCATGGCTCGACGAGTTCCAGGCGCGCTATCCGCAACTGAGCCTGCGCCTGCTGCTCGGCGACCGGGTGACCGATCTCTACCGGCAACCGGTGGACGTGGCGATCCGCTACGGCGCACCGGCCGACTCCAGCCTGGTCGCCCTGCCGCTGGCGCCGGACAACCGGCGAGTGCTCTGCGCCGCGCCGGGCTACCTGGCGGAGCGCGGCGAGCCGCGCCAGCCGGACGACCTGCGCGAGCACAATTGCCTGCTCTACCAACTCGGCGGCCGGGTACACGACCGCTGGGCGTTCCAGCGGGGCCGCCGCAGCCTGACCCTGACGGTCGCCGGCGACCGGGTCTGCGACGACGCCGACGTGGTGCGGCGCTGGGCCCTGGCCGGCAAGGGGCTGGTCTACAAGTCCTGGCTGGACGTGGCCGAGGACGTGCGCGCCGGGCGCCTGCGCCTGCTGCTGCCGGAGTGGCAGGGCGAGGCGACGCCGATGAACCTCTTGTGTACCCACCGCGCCCAGTTGACCCGCCCGGTGACCCTCTTGCGCGCGTTCGTGCGCGAGCGTTGCGACGCATTGCTGGCGGAGGCTCCATGGACGAGGAACTGAACCGGGCGGCGAGCCTGGCCATCGAGCTGGCGGACGTGGACAGCGCCGCGCGCTTGCACGAGGGGAAACCGCAGAATTCGGAAAAATCCTACGCTAAGGTTTCTGTGAGCCTGAGAATATGCTCTTCAATGAGTCAGCCTGGGGCGCAAGCCGAAACCGCCGAAAACTCTGCAAGCCAATTAAATGGACTCGTCAGGGCTAGAGTCAGTAGCGTCCAGAAAAATAAGGAAAGTCTCTCAAAAAACAAGCCCCGTCGGAACGGGGCTTGTTGGTGGCTAATTAGCCAGCCTTGAAGCCAGGGAGGCCGTTGGCGGCACGCCACTCTTTGACTTCTTTCACTATGCCTTCGGGCGTTTCAAAGCCAGGTTTCGGATGGAAAATTACACCACTCTTTCGTGGGTGAGAAGTAACTTCCTCGAAGTGCTTGACCAGTTTATCCATTCTCTTTTCTAGCTCACTACCCTTTAGTCCTGATTTGTTCTTGAAGAACTCTTCAATGATCTCCAGGAACTCACTTTCAGTATAATCGGCAAGGTTATTTTTAATATCCATTATTATTTCTCCTTACGTTTAAATTTCAGTTCTTTATGAATTTCGCTGTGGCGTTTCGGAGTGACGATAACAAGATTGTCTGTATTGTAAAGAGCGCCGCCGCTTTCCAGAGGGACTACATGGTGAATCTCAAACTTTTCTTTGCTACCCAGATGCTCCTCTGGCACAGCATAAGGAGCAAGGCCCTGACTGACAAAGTACCTATTACTGGGGGAGAGGTTTTCGAGAACTGATGGGTCTTTGCTAACGGCCATCCAAAACTGCTCCCGAAAGTCTCGCCAACTCTTGAATTCCTTGCCGCGCAACTGATCGGCGATTTGGCTCGGAATCGGTACTCCGTTACCCTGTGAGGCGCCGGCCAGCCAGTTCCCAGTGACCGGCTGGCCATTACCGGTAGCAACGCCGGGCTCATCCCGCGGATCCCGATAAACAATATAGAGTGGCGGAATACCGCTGTCTTCCGGGTAGACGTAGATCCCGTCGTTGAACTCCCGTTGTTCGAGTTCTGGATAGGACTCGATCTGCGGTTCCTTCGGAATCAGCAGTGTGCCGGGCATGATCAGCGGGCCATGGGGCACTGCGGGTGTCGAAGACGACGGATCGATCTGGCCAGGTGGAGTATCCGGGGTGACTAGGATGGTGCCGCCGCCAGGGCCGGTAGTCGTGTATTTGTAGGTCCCCGAGGCGGAGTCCAGAGTCAGCGCCCTGACGGGGACCGCCGCACTACCCGGCTCGGTGGGTACGGCGATGATTTGAATCGACCCATCGACATTGAGGGTTTTCAGCCGGTAAGGTAGGTCCACCGTTCCTTTGGCGGCGGCAATGGCTTGCCAGTCAACCGCCAGGGGCGGAGACAGTTCCGCAACCGGAATGGCAAAGGAGGCCTGCCGTTCACCATTGTTCAGTTTCGGCCAGAAGGAACTGACCGCCATAGTGGCGATGACAGCGGCTACCTGACCCAACATTGCACCAGGGGGCTTGCGAGCCACCGAAAGCAAATCCACTGCGGTCTTGAGAGTCCTGGAAACGCTGGCGGCACCACCCCCTGCCGGGGCCAGAGGTTTGGGCGCTACCGGTACGCCGACGCCTGGAAAACTAGGGAAGGTGGGGAAGTCGGGAAAAGTAGGAACCAACGCGCCAAGATCCCTCCTTGGCTGGTCGGGAATTTTCGGGTCACGCCGGTCAGGGATTGAAACACTGCTGACATCGACCGGGCGCGCCGTGATGCCTCCTTGTCCAGTACCCGTATCAACATCCCGACCGGAACCGCCCGTTGCTCCAGTTTCTCCTCCAGAGGTCACACGGGTTCCGGTATGGGTGAGTGCGTCATCGACCCGAGAGCCGGCATCGACTGCGGGAGGTGTAGTGACGGTGGGGTTGCTGATTTTGTCCTGTTCTTCCAGACGCTTGTAGATTTCCTCGATGCGCTTGGCTTCACTTTCCGATACGACAATGGCCTGAAGCCGCGCATTGATTTCGTCTTGACGCTTTTTCTCCGCCTCTGCGACTCGCTTGGCCTCTGCTTCGGCCAAGCGTTGCAGTTCGGCTTGTTGCTGAGCCTCGGCCTGGCGACGAGCCTCTTCGGCCTGCCGTCGGGCTTCAGCTTGACGTTGCTCTTGCGCTAAGCGCTCCGCTTCCGTCTGCCGGGCGGCCTCTGCGGCGCGCTGTGCGTCCTCCAGCCGCTGAAGCCGGGTCAGTTCGGCGACCTTGCCATCCAGGGCGGAGGAGCGGCTATTGAGGACGCTGATTTCCGCTTCGATCAAGCGGATCTTTTGTGCGGCTGAATAAGACTTCGACCAGTTGTCGAAACTAAAATCTTTATCTTCGCGGCGGCCGTAGATTTCATTCATTACATTGACATAATTGACCGTGAGAGGGTCATAGCCAAAGAATGCATTTGCAATGGTTCGTGCGTCAGCCAGTTCCTTCTGTTTGGACGCAAGCAGTTCCAGCGCCGCGGCCTTTTCAGCAGTGGCCATCTGCAAGGGTGTCGCCCCGGTAGGATTTAATTTTTCCTTTTTCTGGCTAGCAAGATACGCCAGTTCGCCATCGACAATCGATCCCACATTGGCCAAGGCAGTGTTCGTGGATTTTTTGATCTCTTCCTGTACACCACGAATCATGATCGCAGCGGGGACTTGAGACCTTTCATATTGGTATCGCTTGATAAGATCCTTGATTTTCGCCCCTTCAGGAAGATCAAATTTATTTATGCCGGGACGGGCGATATAGGTAAGGTATGGGATAGGGGTGGGTGGCGGAGGTGTGTAGAAAGAGTACTGACCAGTAGCGGTTGCTACTGTGGTCATGCTTCCAAGGTCAAAAACGTCGCTCATGATATTTTCCTTAAGAATCCCCGTAAAGAGAACTTGCTTTTACTACCTGCCTGGTAGGCAATTGGGATTCTTCGGGTTTGCTGCGGAGCATTAAAGATAGTGACCATGAATAAGCTTTAATGCACGAGCGATACACGAAAATAAACTACAATATCTCCTCTTGCTGTCGCAGTAGCCGTGTATTCGCTTTCATCGTTACCGAGTTAGCTTGGCGCTGCCGCATCCTAAGTTCTCGCGATGTCAAATTGGGCTACGCCCTAACTGGGCGTCAGAGCGGCTGGGCAATGTCAGGGTAGGGTTTATCCATGCATTTTCTGACGCCTCGCCTGCTACCTCTAGGGCCTCACTGGCAGGCTGCACGCTTAGCGTACGATCTTGTCTTTGCTAGCTATCGTCCCCCACGAGCGCCTGTGCGAGGCCCTGGCGCTGCAGCAATGGTAAGGGCGCAACTGGGATGTTTAACTCCTGCGCGACGCTTGATCAGTCCCAGCCGAACAGCTCGGCGGCGTTGCGGCTGCTGCTCGCCGCCAGTTCCTCGGCGTCGACCCCGCGCAGCTCGGCGAGGGCGCGGCAGATGTCCGGCAGGTGCTCCGGACTGTTGCGCTGGCCGGGATGCATCGATGGCGCCATGTCCGGCGCATCGGTTTCCAGCACGATGGCCTCGGCCGGCAGCTCCGCCGCCACTTTGCGCAGGCGGTTGGCCTGCGGCCAGGTCGGCGCGCCGCCGAGGCCGAGGCGGAAGCCGAGCTTGAGGTACTCGCGGGCTTCCTCGCGGCTGCCGGCGAAGGCATGGATGATGCCACGGCGCTCCAGGCGGATGCGCTTGAGGGTGGCGATGGTCGCCGCGTGGGCGCGGCGCACGTGGATCAGCGCCGGCAGGCGGAATTCCGCGGCCAGCCGCAGTTGGGCCTCGAACAGCGCCTGCTGGGCGTCGCGGTCGAGGTGTTCCAGGTAGTAGTCCAGGCCGATCTCGCCGACCGCGCAGAGCTTCGTCTCGCCGCGCAGGCGTTGCAGCCACTGGCGCAGGTCGTCCAGGTGCTGCGGGCGGTGCCGCGCCAGGTAGACGGGGTGCAGGCCGAGCGCCGCGTACAGGCCATCCTCGGCCTGCGCCAGGTCCCAGACCCGTTGCCAGTTCTCGCGGTAGACGCCGAGCACCACCTGGCGCTCGACCCCCAGCGCGCGGCTGCGTTGCAGCAGCGCGGCGCGGTCGGCGTCGAAGTCCGGGAAGTCGAGGTGGTTGTGGGTGTCGACCAGGCGCATGGCGGCCGGCTCAGTCGCGCAGCTTGAGTTGCCGGGGGACGGCGTACAGGCCCGGCCGGTAGTTGTTCTCCTCGACCGCGCGGAGCGCCAGTTCGAGGGCGTTGGCGGCGATCAGCGCGTGCTGCTGGTAGATCGAGTTGACCTTCAGCGGCACGAAGTCGAGCAACTGGGTGTCGCCGAAGGTCGCCACCCGCAAGCCTTCGGGCCAACCGTCGGCGCGCGCCTGGAACACATCGAAGACGCCTTCGAGGAGTACATAGGCAGTGGTCACCAGGGCGTCGGGCAGGTAGCCCAGGCGCTCGAGCAATTGCTCCATCAGGCGGCGTCCGCACTCGCGGCTGAACACCTCGGCATGCTCGACGATGACCTCGCCGCGGAAGTCCTTCAGCGCCTGGCGGAAGCCGGCGGCGCGGTCGTGGCTGATGATCAGGTCCGCCCGCGCGCCGAGCAGGGCGATATGGCGCGGCGCCGGTTGCAACAGGGTTTCGGTGAGGCGGCGCGCGGCGTCCTGGTCGTCGCTGATCACCGAGGCGAAGCGCTGCGGGTCGAGCTGGCGGTCGATGGCCACCACCGGCAGGCCTTCGGCGACCAGCCGGGCATGGGTATCATCCCCGGCCGGCAGGCAACTGGCGACGATCAGCGCGTCGCAGCGGCGCGCGCGGAACAGGTTGACCACCTGGCGCTCGGTCTCCGGCTCGTCGTCGGAGCAGGCGATCAGCAACTGGTAGCCGCGCGCCCGGGCGCCTTGTTCGAGTTGCTTGGCGAGGCGGGCGTAGCTGGGGTTTTCCAGGTCCGGGAGGATGAAGCCGAGGGTGCGGGTCTGCCCGCGGCGCAGGCCGGCGGCCTGCTGGTCCGGCTGGTAGCCGTGTTCCTCGACCACGGCAAGCACGCGCTCGACGGTGGCGGCGCTGATGCGCCGCTGGGCGGCCTTGCCATTGATGACGTAGCTGGCGGTGGTCACCGAGACCCCGGCCAGGCGGGCGATATCACTGAGTTTCAAACCGATCTCTACTGGAGGCGACGACAAGTTGGGCTTCAAGGATCAATCATTATCGGGTAACGTGCCAATTTAATTAAGTGAATCGATTCAGCAAAAGATTCCGGCGAAGCCGGCGCCCCCTGCCCCAGGCTGCCTCGCGCAGCCCGAACGCGGCGCCGCCTACGCTATGGCAGGTCAATGACAACAAGCGGATCACCGCCCCAGGCTGTACGGAAGGCTCCCGCGAGCCGCTTTCCGCTACCGCCGGCACATCCCGCGCCCGCGCCTCGGCGCGGCGGGACGATCCGGACGTGAGACGGGGAGCCGTTCGCTCCTGAGGAGGTTTCCATGCTCGAACTCGATACCCGGCAGATCCGCATGGGCCAGCGCGCCGCGGACAAGGCCGAAGCCCTGCGCCTGCTCGGCGCGGCGCTGGTCGCCGACGGCCTGGCCGCGCCCGGCTATGCCGAGGGCCTGAAGGCGCGCGAGGCACAAGGCTCCACCTACCTCGGCCAGGGCATCGCCATACCCCATGGGACCCCGGATACCCGCGAGCTGGTCTTCAGCACCGGTGTGCGCCTGCTGCAATTCCCCGAGGGAGTGGACTGGGGCGATGGCCAGCAGGTCTACCTGGCCATCGGCATCGCGGCGAAGTCCGACGAACACCTGCAGCTCCTGCAATTGCTCACCCGTGCCCTCGGCGAGGCCGACCTGGGACCGGCGCTGAGCGCGGCCGCCAGCGCCGAGGAAGTCCTCGGCCTGTTGCAGGGCGCGCCGCAGGAACTGGCGCTGGACGC
The DNA here is from genome assembly GCF_056110345.1 of Pseudomonas sp. TZ252. Lineage (NCBI taxonomy): Bacteria > Pseudomonadati > Pseudomonadota > Gammaproteobacteria > Pseudomonadales > Pseudomonadaceae > Pseudomonas > Pseudomonas sp. TZ252. The sequence continues at coordinate 3,992,155 of NZ_CM148566.1, forward strand.
ACAACTGGTCGGCCTCGGCCAGAACGCCGAGGACCTCGACGAACTGGCCTGGCTCGGCGCGCGCCTGTTGAAGAAGGCCGGCTGCGTGGAGAACGGCTTCGCCGCCGTGCTCCAGCAGACCGAACCGTTGCCGCTGGGCGACGGGCTGTGCTGGTTGCACAGCGAACAATTGGTGAAGCGCCCCGGGCTGGCCTTCGTCACTCCGGCGCAACCGTTGCAGCACCAGGGGCAACTGGTCACCGGGCTGTTCTGCCTGGCCAGCCTGGGCGAAGCGCACCAGGCGCTGCTCGAACGCCTGTGCGACCTGTTGCTGGAAGGGCGTGGCGCCGAGCTGGTGCGCGCCACCAGCAGCCGCAGCGTACTCGCGGCGCTCGGTGGCGAGCTGCCGCCGGACTGGCCCAGCGCGCGAGCGGTCCTGGCCAACCCGCATGGCCTGCATGCCCGCCCGGCGCAGGCGCTGGCGCAGCTGGCCAAGGGCTTCGCCGGCGAGATCCGGGTACGCCTGGCCGACAGCGAGGCGGCCCCCGTCTCGGCGAAGAGCCTGAGCAAGCTGCTCGCCCTCGGCGCGCGACGCGGCCAGACGCTGGAGTTCAGCGCCGAGCCGGCGATCGCCGAGGACGCGCTGCCAGCCTTGCTGGCCGCGGTGCGCGAGGGGCTCGGCGAGGAGGTCGAAGCGCTGGCGGAGGAGGCCTTGCCCGATGCCGTCGGCGAGGCGGAAGAGGATGCCCGGCCGGCGCCGCTGCGCGCCGGCGAGCGCCTGCAGGCAATCGCCGCGTCGCCGGGCATCGCCAGTGGTCCGGCGCATGTCCAGGTGGCGCAGCGCTTCGAGTTCCAGCCGCGCGGCGAGTCGCCGGCCCATGAACGCGAGCGCCTGCTGCGGGCCAAGCGGGCGGTGGACGAGGAGATCGTCGGCCTGGTCGAACGCAGCACGGTGAAGGCGATCCGCGAGATTTTCGTCACCCACCGGGAGATGCTCGACGATCCGGAACTGGCCGAGCAGGTGCAACTGCGCCTGAATCGCGGCGAAAGCGCCGAAGCGGCCTGGAGTCGGGTGGTGGAAGACAGCGCGGCGCAACAGGAGGCGCTGCACGACGCGCTGCTCGCCGAGCGCGCCGCCGACCTCCGCGACCTCGGCCGGCGGGTGCTGGCCAGGCTCTGCGGGGTGGAGGCGCCGCGCGAGCCGGAGCAGCCGTACATCCTGGTGATGGACGAGGTCGGCCCCTCCGATGTCGCCCGCCTCGACGCCCAGCGGGTCGCCGGCATCCTCACGGCGCGCGGCGGCGCCACTTCGCACAGCGCGATCATCGCCCGCGCCCTCGGCATTCCGGCATTGGTCGGCGCCGGCGCGGCGGTGCTCGGCCTGGAGCCGGGCACGGCACTGCTGCTGGATGGCGAGCACGGCTGGCTGCAGGTGGCGCCGAGCACCGAACAGTTGCAGCAGGCCGCCGCCGAGCGCGACGCCCGCCAGCAGCGCCAGGCCCGCGCCGACGCGCAGCGGCTGGAGCCTGCGCGGACCCGCGATGGCCACGCGGTGGAAGTCTGCGCCAACCTTGGCGACACCGCCGGCGCCGCGCGCGCGGTGGAGCTGGGCGCCGAGGGCGTTGGCCTGCTGCGCACCGAGTTCGTCTTCATGAACAACGCCCGCGCGCCGGACCTGGCGACCCAGGAAGCGGAATACCGTCGGGTGCTCGACGCCCTCGACGGACGTCCGCTGGTGGCGCGGACCCTGGATGTCGGCGGGGACAAGCCGCTGCCGTACTGGCCGATTCCCCACGAAGAGAATCCCTATCTGGGCCTGCGCGGTATCCGCTTGACCCTGCAGCGACCGCAGATCCTCGAGACCCAGTTGCGCGCGCTGTTCCGCGCCGCCGGGGAGCGGCCGCTGCGGGTGATGTTCCCGATGGTCGGCAGCCTCGACGAATGGCGCCAGGCGCGTGACCTGGCGCTGCGCCTGCGCGAGGAAATCCCGCTGGCCGACCTGCAACTGGGGATCATGGTCGAGGTGCCCTCGGCGGCGTTGCTCGCGCCGGTGCTGGCCCGCGAGGTGGACTTCTTCAGCGTCGGCACCAACGACCTGACCCAGTACACCCTGGCTATCGATCGCGGCCACCCGAGTCTTTCGGCCCAGGCCGACGGTCTGCATCCGGCGGTGCTGCAACTGATCGACATGACCGTCCGCGCCGCCCACGCCGAGGGCAAGTGGGTCGGCGTCTGCGGCGAACTGGCGGCCGACCCGCTGGCGTTGCCGCTGCTGGTCGGCCTGGGAGTGGACGAGCTGAGCGTCTCGGCGCGCAGCATCGCCCTGGTCAAGGCCGGCGTGCGCGAACTGCAGCTGGTCGCTGCGCGCGGCCTGGCCCGCAAAGCCCTGGGCCTGGCGAGCGCCGCCGAGGTCCGGGCCCTGGTGGAAGCGGAGGTGCAGTAATGGCGCGGATCCTGACGATTACCCTGAACCCTGCGCTGGACCTCACCGTGCGCCTGCGCCAGCTGGAACTGGGGGCGGTTAACCGCAGCGAGGCGGTGCTGACCCAGGCCGCCGGCAAGGGTCTGAACGTCGCCCAGGTGCTTGCCGACCTCGGCCATCGGTTGACGGTCAGCGGCTTCCTCGGCGAAGACAACCAGCCGCCGTTCACCGCCATGTTCCAGCGTCGTGGCTTCGCCGATGCGTTCGTCCGGGTGCCGGGCGAAACCCGCAGCAACATCAAGCTGGCCGAGCGCGGCGGGCGCGTCAGCGACCTCAACGGGCCGGGCCCGGAGGCCGACGAGCGAGCCCAGGCGGCGTTGCTCGAACGCCTCGACCGGCTTGCCGGGGAGCACGAGCTGGCGGTGGTCGCCGGCAGCCTGCCGCGCGGGGTCGAGCCGGAATGGCTGGGCGAACTGCTGCGGCGCTTGCGGCGCCTCGGCCTGAAGGTCGCCTTCGACAGCAGTGGCGCGGCCCTGCGCGAAGGTGTGAAGGCTGCGCCGTGGATGATCAAGCCGAACGTCGAGGAACTGGCCGATCTCTGCTCGGCGCCGATGGATGACCTGGTCGCACAGCGCCAGGCGGCCGAACGTCTGCGCCATGACGGGGTAGGCCAGGTGGTGATTTCCCAGGGCGCCGCGGGGGTCAACTGGTTCGCCGCCGAGGGTGCCTGGCAGGCGCGGCCGCCGGCGGTGGAAGTGGCCAGCACGGTGGGCGCCGGCGATTCCCTGCTGGCCGGCATGCTGCACGGCCTGGCCAGCGGCTGGCCGGCCGAGCGGGTGCTGCGTCAGGCCACCGCCATCGCCAGCCTGGCGGTGACCCAGTTCGAGTTCGGCATCGGCGATCCGCAGCGCCTGGCGCGGATCGAAGCGGGCGTCGTGGTACAGCCATTGGTCGAGGAGGCCTGAGATGAAACTAGCGATCGTCACCGCCTGCCCTGGCGGACAGGTCACCAGCGTGCTCGCCGCGCGCCTGCTGCGGGGCGCCGCCGAGCGCCTGGGCTGGGAAACCTGCGTCGAGGCGAATGCCGGGTCGAGGCCCGAGGGCGAACTGAGCGCCGAACAGATCGCCGAAGCCGACTGGGTCCTGCTGGTCGGCGTCGAGCCGCTGGCGGCGGCGCGTTTCGTCGGCAAGCCGGTGTATCGCGCGCGTCCCGCCGAGGCGCTGGCCGATCCGCGCGCCTTCCTCCAGCGGGCCGCCGCCCTGGCGAGCGTGGAGGTCGCCGGGGACGAGGCCGGCCTGGTTGCGCCGGAGGCCGGAGCGGCACCGCGGATCGTCGCGGTGACCGCCTGTCCGACCGGCGTGGCGCACACCTTCATGGCCGCCGAGGCGTTGCAGCTCGCGGCGGGGCAACTGGGCTTCGCGTTGCAGGTCGAGACCCAGGGCTCGGTCGGCGCGCGCAACCCGCTCGACCCGGCGGACATCGCCGCCGCCGACGTGGTCCTGCTGGCCGCCGACATCGACGTGGACACGGCCCGTTTCGCCGGCAAGAAGATCTACCGTTGCGGCACCGGCGTGGCCCTCAAGCAGGCCCGCGCGACGCTCGAGCGGGCGCTGGCGGAAGGGCAGGTCGAGAGCGCGGGCGCAGCCAGCGCGGTGGTCGCCAGGGACGAGAAGCGCGGGGTGTACAAGCACCTGCTGACCGGGGTGTCGTTCATGTTGCCGATGGTGGTCGCGGGCGGCCTGCTGATCGCCCTGTCGCTGGCCTTCGGCATCGATGCCTACAAGCAGCCGGGCAGCCTGGCGGCGGTGCTGAGGACGGTCGGCGACACGGCTTTCGTCCTGATGGTGCCGATGCTCGCCGGCTACATCGCCTATTCCATCGCCGACCGCCCGGGCCTGGCGCCGGGCATGCTCGGCGGCCTGCTCGCCGGGACCCTCGGCGCCGGGTTCATCGGCGGGATAGTCGCCGGCTTCATCGCCGGCTATGCGGCGCGGGCCATCAGCCACGGGCTGAGGCTGCCGGCGAGCCTGGAAGCGCTGAAGCCGATCCTGGTCATCCCGTTGCTGGCCAGCCTGGTCACCGGCCTGCTGATGCTCTACGTGGTCGGCAAGCCGGTGGCCGGGATGCTCGCGGCACTGACCGGGTTCCTCGACGGCATGGGTACCTCCAATGCCATCCTCCTCGGCCTGCTGCTCGGCGGGATGATGTGCGTCGACCTCGGCGGACCGGTCAACAAGGCCGCCTACGCCTTTTCCGTCGGCCTGCTCTCGTCGCACAGCTACGCGCCGATGGCGGCGGTGATGGCGGCGGGCATGGTGCCGCCGATCGGCATGGGCCTGGCGACCCTGCTGGCGCGGCGCAAGTTCGCCGAGAGCGAGCGGCAGGCCGGCAAGGCAGCCTCGGTGCTGGGGCTGTGCTTCATCTCCGAAGGCGCCATCCCGTTCGCCGCCAAGGACCCGTTGCGGGTGATCCCGGCGAGCATCGCCGGCGGCGCGCTGACCGGCGCCCTGTCGATGTACTTCGGCTGCAAGTTGCAGGCGCCTCACGGCGGGTTGTTCGTGATGCTGGTGCCCAACGCGATCAACCACGCCCTGGCGTACCTGCTGGCGATCGTCGCCGGCAGCCTGCTTACCGGGCTGCTCTACGCCGTGCTCAAGCGCGGCGCCGAGCCGGGACTGGCGTTGGGGACCTCGTCCTCGCGGGAGCCGGCGGCTGGCGGATAGCCGCGAGGCGGTCATGCGCCCTACGCCACCTGAGCGACGTGGCAGAGGGTAGGGCGAATAACGCCGCAGGCGTTATCCGCCCCAGCGGTCGATCCGACCTGGGGCGGCCTCAGGCCTGGCGCAACAGGCGCATGCCATCTTCCTGTGCGAGGCTGGCCTCGTTGATCGGCAACGAGCAGGACTGCCCGCGTCCCATCGGGTAGTAGTGGAAGCCGTGGCGGGCCATGCGCTCGGGGTCGTAGAGGTTGCGCCCGTCGAAGATCACCGGGGCCTTCAGGCGCTCCTTGAGCAGCTCGAAATCCGGTGCCTTGAATTGCTGCCACTCGGTGCAGATGACCAGCGCATCGGCGCCTCCCAGGGTCGCCTCGGGGGTGCCCATCAGGCTCAGGCGTTCGTCGTGGCCATAGAGCCGCTGGGTTTCCTGCATGGCTTCGGGATCGTAGGCGCGCACCTGCGCGCCGTGGCGCCAGAGCGCTTCCATCAGTTCGCGGCTGGGCGCGTCGCGCATGTCGTCGGTGTTCGGCTTGAAGGCCAGGCCCCAGAGGGCGAAGGTCTTGCCGCGCAGGTCGCCGTCGTAGAACACCCGGATGCGTTCGAACAGCTTGTGCTTCTGCCGCCGGTTGATCGCTTCCACTGCCTGCAACAGGTCGCTGGAGCAATGCGCCTGCTCGGCGCTGTGGATCAGCGCGCGCATGTCCTTGGGGAAGCAGGAGCCGCCGTAGCCGCAGCCGGGGTAGATGAAGTGGTAGCCGATCCGCGGGTCGGCGCCGATGCCCTGGCGCACCGCCTCGATGTCGGCGCCTAGGTGTTCGGCCAGTTCGGCGATCTGGTTGATGAAGCTGATCTTGGTCGCCAGCATGCCGTTCGCCGCGTACTTGGTCAGCTCGGCGCTGCGCAGGCCCATGAACAGCAAGCGGTCGTGGTTGCGGTTGAACGGCTCGTAGAGTTCGCGCATCACCTGGCGCACCTCTTCGTTGTCGCAGCCGACCACGATGCGGTCCGGGCGCCGGCAGTCGGCGACGGCGGAGCCTTCCTTGAGGAATTCCGGGTTGGAGACGATTTCGAATTCCAGCTTGCGTCCGTCGGCTTCCAGGCGCCGCTCGATGTGCGCGCGCAGGCGGTCGCCGGTGCCTACCGGGACGGTCGATTTCTCCACCACGATGACGGGCTTGCGGCGATGCTCGGCGATGGCATCGGCCACCGCGAAGACCGCGCCGAGATCGGCCGCGCCGTCCTCGCCAGGCGGGGTGCCGACCGCTATGAACTGCACCCGGCCGTGCTCCACGGCCAGGCGCGCATCGCTGCTGAAACGCAGGCGGCCGCTGTCCAGGCCTTCGCGCAGCAAGGCGTCGAGCCCGGGTTCGTAGATGCTGGCGAGGCCCTGCGCGAGGCGTTCGACCTTGTTCCGGTCGATGTCCATGCACAGTACATCGTGGCCCACTTCGGCGAGGACGGCGGCCTGCACCAGTCCTACATAGCCACTGCCGAATACGCTGATCTTCATGGTGCTTTCCTCGACGGATGATGCGCGGGCGCGGCAGCGGTGCGGCGGGCGTTGACGGTCAACACGCCGAGCACCACCAGGCCTACGCCCAGGGTCTTGCTGGTACTGAAGGTTTCATCGAACGCGGGCAGGCTCGCCGCCAGCAGGTAGACCAGCGCGTAGCTGGCGCTCAACAGGCTGTAGGCGCGGCCCAGCGGCAGGTGGCGCAGGGCGGCCAGCCAGCACAGCAGAGAGGCGGCGTAGGCCGCCACCGCCAGGGCTACCGCGAGCAACGCGGCGCGCTCCGGCGTTTGCCCGGCCCAGGCTTCAGGCAGCGGCAGGCGGCTCATGCCCCAGCGCATGCCGAGCTGGGCGGCGCTGGCCAGCAGCATGCTGCCCAGCGCCGCCAGCCAGCCGCGTAGCGCGTTCATGCGCTCCTCCCGAGCAGGGCCACGCCGGCGACGATCAGCAACAGGCCGGCGAGGTGGCGGCGATCCACCGGCTCATCGAAGACGAAGCGTGCCGCCAGGGTGACCAGGACGAAGTTCAGCGCCAGCATCGGATAGGCGCTGCCGACTTCCACCCGTTGCAGGAGCAGCAGCCAGCAGAGCAGGCCGAGCCCGAGGGCGAGCAGCGCCAGCCACGGCCACGGACTGCGCAGGCGCGCCGTCCAGCCGTCGGCGGCGACCAGGCGCCAGTGCTCCACGGTGAGCTTCTGCGCAACCTGGCCGAGGCCGGTCATGAGCAGGGTGGCGAGCAGCAGCGCGGCGCTCATGGGCGCACCTGCGGCAGGATCGCCAGGACCAGGTTGCCGTTCCGGTAGCGTTCGCCGTCGCCCGGCAACAGCGCCAGCTGGTAGCGGTCGCTGGCGCTGTTGATCCGCAGCAGCACGGCAACCGAGCCGTCCTGGCGTGCCTGCCAGAGCCACTGGCGGATGTCTGCCAAGGGCACGCTGCGCTGGCTGTGCTCGGGGTAGGAGAGGCCGTACTTCAGCTCGCCGCGCGTGTCGTAGAGCGTCACGTCGCTACGACGCAGGCGCCAGGCGAGGGCCGAGGCGGCGCCGAGGTCGTTGCTCAGCAGATGGTGGGCGCCGGTCAGTTCGTCGAGGTGTTCGGCGACGAACAGGTCGGGGGTCTTGTTCTGCACCACATGGTTGGGCATCGCTGCCGGCAGCAGCGCGATCAGCACCCAGCTCGCCAGCAGCGGCGCGGCCCAGGCGCGTAGCGGGTAGCGCCACTGGGCGAGGCCGGCGGCGGCCCAGGCGCCGATCACCAGCAGGACCAGGAACAGCTCGAAGGGTTCTTCCTGGTACACCGGCTTGCGCAGTTGCAGGTAGGCCAGGGCCGCCAGCGCGAGGAGCGCCAGGCCCAGGTTGAGCAGCCCGTTGCCGCGCAGCGCGACGCTGTTCCCCAGGCGCAGCCGCTGCACCAGGGCGTGGCCCATGAGCAGTGCCAGCGGCAGCAGGCAGGGCATGATGTAGGTCGGCAGCTTGCCCCGGCTCAGGCTGAAGAACGCCAGCGGCAACAGCAGCCATAGCGCCAGGAAGACCACCGGCGCTTGGCGCCGCTCGTGCCAGGCCTGGCGCAGCGCGCTCGGCAGCAGGCCGCTCCAGGGCAGGCAGGCGATCGCCAGCAACGGCAGGTAGAACCACCACGGGCGAGAGTGCTGGGCGTCTTCGCCGGCGAAGCGGCGGATGTGTTCGTGCCAGAAGAAGAACCGCCAGTAGTCCGCTTCCCGCGCATGCACGGCGAGCGCCCAGGGCAGGCAGACGAGCAGCGCCGCCAGCACCGCCAGCGCGCCGTAGCCAAGCAGCTCGCGCCAGCGCCGCTGCCAGAGCATGTAGGGCAGGGCGACCAGCACCGGCAGCAGCCAGGCGAGGAAGCCCTTGGTCAGGAAGCCCATGCCGCAGGCGAGGCCGAGCAGGGTCCAGCCGAGCAGGCGCGCGCGGCGGCTCCCCGCGTCGAGGGCATGCCACAGCGCCACCAGGCTCAGGTTGACCCAGAAGGTGAATTGCGGGTCGAGGTTGGCATAGCCGGACTGCCCGGCGATCAAGCCGAAGCTGGCGTAGAGCAGCGCGCACGCCAGGCTGGTGCGTGGGTCGCGCCACAGGCGGCGGGCCAGCAGGTAGGCGAGCAGGACGCTGAGGGCGGTGGCGACGACCGAGGCGATGCGCACGCCGAACAGGTTTTCGCCGAAGACCGCCTGGCCGAGGGCGATCATCCAGTAGCCGGCGACCGGCTTCTCGAAGTAGCGCAGGCCGAGGAAGTGCGGCGACACCCAGTCGCCGCCCAGCAGCATCGCCTGGCTGATCTGCGCGTAGCGGGTCTCGTCGGGAATCCACAGGCCATGGTTGCTCAATGGAACCAGGTAGAACAGGCCGAAGGCGATCAGCAGCAGCGAACAGGTCTGGCGGCGGCTCATGGCTGGCGCACTCCCAGCCAGCCCTCGCGGCCGGCCAGGCGACCGCGCACCAGTTCGGCCAGCGGCAGGCTGCGCGGATCGTCCGGCAGCAGTTCGCCCAACGGGCGGAAGCGGATGCCGCGCCGTTCGGCGCGCCGCAGCAGTTCGCGGAACGCCGGGGCGAGGAGCAGCCCCTCGACCTCGGCGTGGATGGTGTAGACGTTGTCGCGGCCAGCGGCGAAGCGTTCCAGGATGAAGTCGTTGTAGGCCTCGCGCGGCAGGCCGGGACCGACCACCTCGTCGAAGGTCGGCAGGTTCACCGGCACCTGCGGGATGCCGGGGCTGCCGTCGGCCAGGCGCGGGCGGAACGCGCCGCGTCCGCGGCAGTCGCTGTTGTAGCGGAAGCCGAAGGGCTGCTTGGCCTCGACCACCCGGCCGTCGGCGCGCCAACCGGCGGCGGCGGAACAACGCACCGGCTGGCCGAGGATGTCCGCCAGGCAATCGCTGCCGCGGCGGATCTGCTCGCCGAGCTGCTGCACGCTCCAGACGCCGGCGTGGGTCTGCCAGGCATGGTGGTCCCAGGCGTGCAGGCCGACCTCGTGGCCGGCGGCCTGGGTCCGCCGCATCAGCGGGCCGAGTTCGCGGCCGATCGGCTTGCCCGGCCAGGCGGTGCCGGCCAGCAGGATGTCCCAGCCATACAGGCTGGCGGCGCGCGAGCGGAGCATCTTCCAGAAGAACGCCGGGCGCGCCAGGCGCCAGAGGTGGCGGCCCATGTTGTCCGGGCCGACGCTGAAGAAGAAGGTCGCCTTCAGCCCGGCTTCGTCGAGCAGCTCGAGCAGCCGCGGCACCCCGTCGCGGGTGCCGCGGAAGGTGTCGACGTCGATGCGCAGGCCGGCCTGGATCACGCCTGTGCCTCGCGCTCGCGGAGCGCTTCGTGGAGGAAGAAGTCGAGGGTCTTGCCGATGGTCTCGCGCAGTTCGATGGTGGGCTGCCAGTCGAGCAGGCGCCGGGCGTTGTCGATGCTCGGCTTGCGGTGGGCCACGTCCTGGTAGCCGTCGCCGTAGAAGCTGCGGCTCTCCACCTCGCGGAAGCCGGCGAAGGGCGGGAACTGCGCGCGCAGCGGGTGGGCCTCGAACTGGCGCAGCAGTTCCTCGCCGAGCTGGCGGATGCTCGCCTCGTTGTCCGGGTTGCCGATGTTGACGATCTGCCCGTCGCAGCGGCCGTCGCGGTTGTCGATGATCCGCGCGAGGGCCTCGATGCCGTCGTCGACGTCGGTGAAGCAGCGCTTCTGCGCGCCGCCGTCGACCAGGCGGATCGGCGTGCCTTCGACCAGGTGCAGGATGAGCTGGGTGATCGCCCGCGAGCTGCCGATCCGCGCCGAATCCAGGCGGTCCAGGCGCGGGCCCATCCAGTTGAACGGACGGAACAGGGTGAAGCGCAGGCCCTGCTGGCCGTAGGCCCAGATCACCCGGTCGAGCAACTGCTTGGACACCGAGTAGATCCAGCGCTGCTTGTTGATCGGCCCGACCACCAGGTTCGAGCGGTCTTCGTCGAAGTCCGGGTCCTGGCACATGCCGTAGACCTCGGAGGTGGAAGGGAACACCACGCGTTTGCCGTATTTCACGCAGTAGCGGACGATCCGCAGGTTTTCCTCGAAGTCCAGTTCGAACACCCGCAGCGGGTTGCGCGTGTACTCGATGGGCGTGGCGATGGCTACCAGCGGCAGGACCACGTCGCATTTCTTCACATGGTATTCGAGCCACTCCGAATGGATGCCGATGTCGCCTTCGACGAAGTGGAAATGCGGGTCGGCCTTGAGCCGTTCGATGGCGTCGGAGCCGATGTCCATGCCGTGGACCTCGTAGCGACCGTCGCGCAGCAGGCGTTCGGACAGGTGGTTGCCGATGAAGCCGTTGACCCCGAGGATCAGCACCCGCGTGCGGCGCTGCGGACTGCATGCCGCGCCACGCAGGCGCGCGCCCTCGACCAGGCCCAGCTCGGTGGCCAGTTGCGTGCCGGCCAGGTACAGGCCGCGCTCGCCGCGCTGGCCGAAGCGCAGCACCAGCGAGTCCTCGCCGCAGGCGATCCGCAGCGGGTCGCAGGACAGTACGCTGCCCGGCTCGCGGCCGTGGTTGCCGGCGACCACCTCGGCGCTCCAGACGATCAGCTTCTGTTCGCCGACCTGGCAGAAGGCGCCAGGGTAGGGCTGGGTCACCGCGCGCACCAGGTCGTACAACTGCCGTGCCGGCCTGTGCCAGTCGAGCAGGCCGTCCGCCGGGGTGCGCCGGCCGAAGTGGCTGGCCTGGCTCTCGTCCTGCTCGACTTCCGGCAGCACGCCGAGGGCGAGCAGCGGCAGGCTGTCGCGCAGCAGGGCGCCGGCGGCCTTGCGCAGCTTGCCGTGCAGGCTCAGGGCGGTGTCCTCGGGGTCGATGGCGACGGCCTGCTGGGCGAGGATCGGCCCGGCGTCGGCGCGCTCGATCATGCGATGCAGGGTCACCCCGGTCTGCGTTTCGCCGTTGACCAGCACCCAGTTCGCCGGGGCGCGTCCGCGGTAGCGCGGCAGCAGCGAACCGTGCAGGTTGTAGGCGCCGCGTGCGGCGCAGGCGAGCAGCTCGGCGCCGAGCAGGCGGCGGTAGTAGAAGGAGAACAGGAAGTCCGGGCGCAGTTGGCGGATACGCTCCAGCCACAGCGGATGGTTCACGTCCTCGGGCGCGTGCAGCGGAATGCCGCGCTCGGCGCAGAGGCGTGCGACCGAGGCGTAGAAGGTGTTTTCCCGTGGGTCGTCGGCATGGGTGAAGACGGCGGCGATCTCGTAGCCGGCATTGAGCAGGGCTTCGATACCGGTGCAACCGATGTCGTGGTAGGCGAAGACGACGGCTTTCGAGGTCATGGCGTGGAAGGCTCGCTGGATGAAGAGGTGAAACCGGCCCGCTGCAGGGCCGAGGGAAGCGCGGAGGGCGTGGCGCGGACCACGCGCTCGATGAAGAAGCGCGGCCGCGCGCGCACGTCGCTGTACATGCGCCCGAGGTACTCGCCGAGCAGGCCCATGCCGAGCAACTGCACGCCGCTGAACATGAACAGCACGGCGAACAGCACGAACAGGCCGTTGCCGGCCCAGGCGGCGCCGAAGGCCAGGCGCAGCACGAGGAGGAACAGGGCGAAGAGGAAGCCGGCCAGGGCCATGCCGCCGCCGACCAGGCTGAGCAGGCGCAGCGGCGTGGTGGTCATGCAGGTGACCAGGTCGAACATCAGGTTGAGCAGGCGCATCGCGCTGTATTTCGATTCGCCGTGGGCGCGCTCGGCGTGGGCGACGCGGATCTCGCAGGTATGCCGGGCGAAGCCGTTGGCCAGGATCGGGATGAAGGTACTGCGTTCGCGGCAGGCCAGCATCGCTTCGACGATGCTGCGCCGGTAGGCGCGCAGCATGCAGCCGTAGTCGTGCATGGCGACCCCGGTGGAGCGCTGCACCGCCAGGTTCACCAGGCGCGAAGGCCAGCGCCGCCAGGCCGAGTCCTGGCGCTCGGCGCGGATGCTGCCGACCACGTCGTAGCCCTGCGCGGCGCGCTCCACCAGGCGCGGGATTTCCTCCGGCGGGTTCTGCAGGTCGGCATCGAGGGTGATCACCAGGTCGCCACGGGACTGTTCGAAGCCGGCGAGGATCGCCGCGTGCTGGCCGTAGTTGCGGTTGAGGATCACCGCCACCACGGCGCTGCCGTCGCGTTCGGCGGCGGCCTGCAAGAGTTCCGCGGAGCGGTCGCGGCTGCCGTCGTCGACCAGCACGATCTCGAAGGCGCGGCCCAGCTCCAGGCAGGCGGCCTCGGTGCGGCGCAGCAGTTCGGGCAGGCTGGCTTCCTCGTTGTAGACCGGGATCACCACCGAGACCAGGTCGATCGGATAGGGCTTCATCGACGTTTCTCCAGGATCTCCTCGATGGCGCGGGCGACGCGCTCGATGTCGTCGTCGCGCATGTCGGGGAACAGCGGGATGGAGCACAGGCGGGCCGAGTTCCACTCGCTGTTGGGCAGGCTCAGGCGCGGCTGGCGCTGGCGGTAGTAGTGGTGCAGGTGACTGGCGATGAAATGGATGCCGCTACCGATGCCGCGCACCTTCAGGGCTTCCATGAAGGCGTCGCGGCCCAGGCCGCAGGCCTCGGCGTCGATGCGCAGGATGAACAGGTGCCAGGCGTGGCGCTGCTTGTGCGCGGGCAGGCCGAGCGGCGCCAGCGGCAGGCCGGCGAGGCGCTCCAGGTAGCGTTCGGCGAGGGCCTGGCGGCGCGCGTTGAGCGCGTCCAGGCGCTTGAGCTGGACCAGCGCGAGGGCGGCGTTGAGGTCGGCCAGGTTGTATTTGAAACCGGGCTCGATCACTTCCGCCTGCGGCTTGCGTCCATGGCTCAGGCGGTCGTAGGCATCGACCCCGAGGCCGTGGAACTTGAGGCGGCGGACCCGTTCGGCGAGGGCACTGTCGTCGCTGACGAACATCGCGCCTTCGGCGCAGGTCAGGTTCTTGATCGCGTGGAAGGAAAAGATCGCCGTGCCGCGGGAGCCTACCGGGCGCCCGCGGTATTCGCTGCCGACCGCGTGGGCGGCGTCCTCGACCAGGGCGATACCGTGGCGCCCGGCGACCGTGCGCAGGCCTTCGAGATCCAGGGTGGAGCCGGCGTAGTGAACCGGCACGATGGCGCGGGTGCGCGGGCCGATGGCGGCTTCCACTGCCTGCGCCGAACACATCAGGGTGTCGCGGTCGACGTCGACGAACACCGGGGTGGCGCCGAGCAGGGTGATGACGTTGGCGGTGGAGACCCAGGTCAGCGACGGCGTGATCACTTCGTCGCCGGGGCCGATGCCCAGCGCCAGCAGGGTGACGTGCAGGGCGCCGGTGGCCGAGGATAGCGCCACCGCGTGGCGGCAGCCGAGGCGTTCGGCGAAGCGCTGTTCGAGCTCCTGGTTCTTCGGCCCGGTGGTGATCCAGCCGGAACGCAGGACCTGCTCCACGGCGGCGATTTCGTCCTCGCCGATGCTTGGCCGGGAGAATGGCAGAAAGTCCAGTGACATGTAATGAAGCCTCGGTACTGGGAGGGCGGTACGAAGAGGTTATTTATATGTCGCTGAATGCTGCCTGAACGTTTGTTAAGACTCGCTTAACAACGGCTGAATGAAGACTGAACGAACTCGAAGAAACTGGAGGATAAAGCCGGAAGCCTCGTTTTCAGGGGCTTGCAGGGTTGGTTGGAATGGATCTCGGGTGTTTTCTGAGTGGCTTTTATTAATAACCCGAGTCCTGTTTCTTTAAGGGTTCATTAATACTCGATGTCCGCTCCCCGTGAATATTCCGGAAACTTCATGGAAACATGGGGAGGGCCAGGGAAAGTCAATCCCGTAGGTTGTCGGAAAAAAACAACCCCCTGGCGGATCGCTCCGCCAGGGGGCCGGGTCGACGCTTCAGCGGCTGCCGGCGACCACTTGCAGGGCCGGTTCGGCGGTGCGCCCGTAGACGTCTTCCAGGCGCTCGATGTCGTCCTCGCCGAGGTAGCTGCCGGACTGCACCTCGATGATCTCCAGCGGGATCTTGCCGGGGTTGGCCAGGCGGTGCACGGAGGCGATCGGGATGTAGGTCGACTGGTTCTCGGTGAGCAGGAAGGTCTTGTCGTCGCAGGTCACCTGGGCGGTCCCGGAAACCACGATCCAGTGCTCGGCGCGGTGGTGGTGCATCTGCAGCGAGAGGCGCGCGCCGGGCTTCACGGTGATGTGCTTGACCTGGAAGCGGCCGCCCATGTCCACCGAGTCGTAGGAGCCCCACGGGCGGTAGACCTCGCAGTGGTTCTGGGTCTCGCTACGGCCCTGGGCGTCGAGGTCCTTGACCACGTGCTTGACGTCCTGCACCCGGTCCTTGTGGGCGATCATCATGGCGTCCTTGGTTTCCACCACCACGATGTCCTCCAGGCCGATCACCGAGACCAGCTTGCCGTTGCCGTGCACCAGGCAGTTGTGGCTGTCGTGGACCAGCACGTCGCCCTTGGTGACGTTGCCGTTGGCGTCCTTGGCGTGCACGTCCCAGATCGACGACCAGCTGCCGACATCGTTCCAGCCGGCGGACAGCGGCACCACGCAGGCGCGTGAGGTCTTCTCCATCACCGCGTAGTCGATGGAGTTGTCCGGGCAGCATTCGAAGGTGGCGGCGTCGATGTTCACCAGGTCGCCGTCGTGCTGGCTGCGCTCCAGGGCCAGCAGGCAGGTGTCGTAGATGTCGGCGTCGTGCTTCTTCAGTTCTTCCAGGTAGCGGCTGGCGCGGAACAGGAACATGCCGCTGTTCCAGTAGTAGCCGCCGGCGGCGACGAACTCGCGGGCGCGGGCTTCGTCGGGCTTCTCGACGAAGCTCTGCACCCGGCTGACGCCTTCCGGCAGTTGCGCATCGGCGCTCGCGCGGATGTAGCCGTAGCCGGTCTCGGGGCGGCTGGCGGGAATGCCGAAGAGCACCATCTCGCCCTTTTCGGCGGCGTTGGTGGCCAGCGCCAGGGCCTGCTGGAAGGCGCGCTGGTCCTCGATCACGTGGTCGGCGGGAAGGATCAGCAGCAGTTCGTCGCGGCCTTCGGCGACCAGTTTCATCGCGGCGATGGCCACCGCCGGCGCCGTGTTGCGGCCGAAGGGTTCGAGGAGGATCGCCTGGCTCGCCAGGTTCTGTGCCTCCAGCTGTTCCTGGACGATGAAGCGGTGCTCCTTGTTGCACACCAGCAGCGGTGCCTGCATGCCGTCGAAGGCCAGGCGCTTGATGGTCTGCTGGAACAGGGTGTCGTCGCCGGTGAGGGCGAGGAACTGCTTGGGGTACTGCTTGCGGGAAAGAGGCCAGAGTCGCGAGCCGCTGCCACCGGAAAGGATTACTGGGATCATGTTGTTTCTCCTTGAAGCGATGCGTCTGTCTAGGGATCCCGCCGCGCGGCGGGATATCTCGTTACCGGGCTCCACGGAGCCCCGGGTGACCTCTCCAGTGCGCTCCTTCTGCGGGAGCGCTGACGGTTGGTGCGCCGGTGTCGGGCCGGTCTTGTTGTGTGGAATGCCGGGAGGGGCGAGCCTCTCCCGGTCGGTCTCAGTCCGCCTTCACCGGGCGCTTGACCCAGACCGGCGCGAGCTTGCCGCCGCTGCCGGTGACGTACAGGCAGACCACCTCGCCGCGGGCCAGGGTGAGCGGCTTCAGGTCGCTGACCTTCTTGCTGCCGTCGAACAGCGCCAGGTTCACCTTCACCGGGTTGATCTCGCGGTCGCCGTGGCTTTGCGGGCCGACGTCCTTGACCACGTCGGTCTTGCCGTCGGCGGTCTTCAGGGTCAGCTTCGAGCCGCTGAGGTTCTGCACCCGTACCAGCGCCTTCTGCTTGTTCTTGAACGGCGGCTCGGCCACCAGCTGCGGCTTGCCGCCGGGCTGGCTGACCAGGGTGTAGTAGCTGTCCGGGTCGAGCTTGACCGGCAGGCTCTGCTGGCCGACCTGGGCGGTGTAGCTGCCGGGGGGGAGGAACTTGAAGTCGCTGGAGCCGAGCGGCGCGACGTCGTTCAGGCTGGTGCTGCCGACCGACACGTCGAGTTCGCTGTTGCCGGCGTTGTAGGCGCGGACGAAGGCCGAGCCCTTGGGTGCCTGGGGCCCGTACAGGGCGCCCTCGTCGGCCTGCGCGGCGAATGCGGCGACGCCGAGGGAAAGTGCGCAGGCCAGGCGGGTCCAGGTGTGGCGGCGGGTCATCGGGTTCATGGGTATTCCTCCGTTGCTTCTTCTTCAGCGGGGCGCTCGGCCCCGTGGGTAAACAGCCTTAGCTGTGTTCGTTCAATCGTTGCGGCTGGCGGCCAGGCGCTCATCGCGGCCGCCGCTGGCCTTCAGCTGGGCGACCCAGTCGGCGTCGAACTGGCTGAGGTCGCTGGCCATCGGCAGGTAGCGCTCGGGAAACTCCCAGACCAGCAGTTGCGGCGGGTCCTTGCGGAAGCCTTCGTCCTGCAGCAGTTCCAGCATCGGTTCGAGGGGGCCCTTGCCTTCCTTCGCGTAATTGATCAGGTCGGCGGACAGCGCCTGTTTCAGCGCGCCCTCGAAGTTCCACCTGGGGTTGGCGCTGTAGCTGGTGCCGACCAGCGCCAGGCGCGGTTGCTGGCTATCGCCGAAGAGGTCGTCGCCCGCGCCGGACTGCTGGCCGCCCGGCAGTGCCGGCGCGGCTTCGGTGGTGCGTTGCTGCAACTGCTCCGGACGCGGCAGCAGTTCGTCGAACAGCGGGTCGAGCGGCAGGAAGCTGAGCAGGTCGCCCTTGTGCGTGCGTTCTTCGCCGACGCGGGTGACGAAGTTCTGCGCCGGCACATCCAGCAGGTGCGTCTCGCGGATCTCCGCGCCGAGGCGCTGGGCCACGGTTTCCGCGCCGAGCGGCGACCAGTGGGTGTCGGTGCGCAGGAACACCGCGCCGTTGTCCTTGGCCTGGCGCAGGCTGCCGAGCAGGTCGGGACTGTCGATGCCGGCGGCGCGGGCGCGGGCCAGGAAGTCCTGGTAGAGGCTGTCGTGCAGCGCGGCCGGCTGCTCGCGGCCGATGTGCTCGGGATACAGGCGGGCCTTGGCCGGGATCACCGCGAGCACCAGCTTGACGCCGCGTCGGTTCAGCTCCCGCTGCACGCCGCGTACCAGTGCCCAGTTGTCTTCCAGTTGCTGGCCGCTCGGTGCCGGCTTGAACTCTTCGTCGGTGAACAGCCAGCCGTCCTTGCCGATCACCACGCCGGGGCGGCCTTCGTGGAACAGCGTGTAGTCGAGTGCGGCCCAGAGGTTGGTGCCCAGGCGCTTGATCGGGAATTCCTTGTCGTAGTGGGCTTCGAAGGCGTGCGCCAGCTTGCCGTTGAGCAGTGGCGTATCGGCCGCGGCGGAGAAGCCCGGCACGCTCTTCAGCGACCATCCGGCGAGCCCCAGCAGCAGCCCGCCGAAGGCGGCGATATAGGCGTATTGCAGGGGGCGGGAAATGCTCTGTGTCATGGCGTGGGCCTCGCTCAGAACTGGAAGTAGAGGAATGGCGAGTAGCTCTGCGCGGAGAGCTTCAGCACCGAGGCGGCGAACAGCAGGAGCAGCGCCAGGCGGGTGGCCAGGACGGGCAACTGGCTGAGCCAGCTCGGCTGGTAGACCAGCGCGCCGCTCGGCGAGTAGGCGATCGCCGCCGGGTCGCCGGCGGCCTCGCGCGGGGCGCGCGGCTGGGCACTGGCCGGGCCGTCGGCGGCCACTTCGTCGCTGTTCGCCGCGGCCTTGGGCGCCTTGGTCTGCAATGGCTGGTTGTAGAACTGGCGCAGGCCGAAGAACGCCAGCACCAGGTAGGCCAGGACCAGGGTGCCGACCTGCAGGCCGGTGAGGCTGGCGCGGTTCAGTTCGGAGAGCTGCCAGGTGCCGAAGCTGAACATGGCTTCGTACATGCGCCAGGCGACCTGCAGGTTCTCGGCGCGGAAGATCACCCAGCCGATCACCACCAGGAGGAAGGTGAACGCCCACTTCAAAGGGTTGAGCACGCGCGGCGCGGCGTTCACTCCGAGGGCCCGCTCGATCGCCAGCCACATGCCGTGCCAGGCGCCCCAGATGATGTAGGTGAAGTTGGCGCCGTGCCACAGGCCGCCGAGGAGCATGGTCAGGAACAGGTTGCGGTAGGTCTGGAAGGTGCTGCCGCGGTTGCCGCCCAGGCTGATGTAGAGGTAGTCGCGCAGCCAGGTCGACAGGCTGATGTGCCAGCGCCGCCAGAACTCGGTGATCGACTGGCTGATGTAAGGCTGGTTGAAGTTCTCCATGAAGCGGAAGCCCATCATCAGGCCGAGGCCGATGGCCATGTCGCTGTAGCCGGAGAAGTCGAAGTAGAGCTGCGCGGTGTAGGCCAGGGCGCCGAGCCAGGCGTCGCCGGTGGTCGGGTTCTGCAGGGCGAAGCAGTGGTCGGCGAGGGCGGCCAGGGTGTCGGCGATGAACACCTTCTTGACGAAGCCCTGCATGAAGCGGGTGCAGCCTTCGGCGAACTTGTCGACGGTGTGGGTGCGGTGGTTGAACTGGTCGACCAGGTCCTTGAAGCGCAGCACCGGGCCGGCGATCAGGTGCGGGAAGATCGCGACGAAGGCGGCGAAGTCGATCAGGTTGTGGGTCGCCGGGGTATCGCCGCGGTAGACGTCGATGATGTAGCTGATCGACTCGAAGGTGTAGAAGGAGATGCCGATCGGCAGCAGGATGTGGGTCAGCACGAACGGCTGCATGCCGAACGAGGTGATGATCTCGTTGAGGCTGTCGACGCCGAAGTTGGCGTACTTGAAGTACCCGAGCACGCAGAGGTCGACCACCACGCCGAGGATCAGCCAGCGTTGCGCGGCCCTGGTGCGTACGCCGGCGGCGCCGATGCGCAGGCCGATCCAGTAGTTGAAGACGGTGACCCCGGCGAACAGCAGGAGGAAGTCCACCCGCCACCAGGCGTAGAACACGTAGCTGGCGATCAGCAGCAGCAGGTTCCGGTAACGTTCGCCGCTCAGGTAGTACAGGCCGAGAAAGACCGGCAGGAACAGGAACAGGAACACGTTTGAAGAAAAGACCATGCCGTCTCTCTCTCTAGAGCGTCAACCATTCAGGTCGGCCCTGCCTTTCCGCGCCCTGGAGCGCTCGAGGAAAGGCGGGACGACCCGCCGTTTTCCTCCCCGTGGTGTTGCCTAAGGTGTTGCGCCCGCCCGCGTCTGTCGCGCATGGGTCGGGGTGTGGCGCCTGGTGGGACGCCTGGTCGGCGAGCGGGGTAGAGGGGCGCGTGGCCCCCGGCCTGTGCGCCCGCTTCCCGCCACGCCCTCAACTTCCCCCTTCGCGGCTGAACACCCGCGTCACTTCGCCGCCGAGGCGGAAACTGTTGAACGGCTCGCGGTCCTTCTTCGCCTCGAGCATCTTCGGCTCGCAGCGGTAGAGGGCGCAGTAGGGCTCCAGCCAGGCGTACTTGTTGTCGACCTTGAGGTCGGTCATGTCCTGGTCCTCGCCGGTCTTCTCCTCGAAGGTTTCCTCGTCGTCGACTCCCTTCATCACCCGCTCGGCCAGGCGCTGCAGGGCGCCGTGGTTCTCCTGGCGCAGGTCGACGCCGTTGACCTGGGCGAACGCGGCGATCATCGCCAGCGGTGGCAGCGCATAGTTGTGGTAGGCGAGGGCGCGCTGGCGGCGCTTGAGTTCGTTGGGCAGGAAGCCCTGCTCGTCGACCTGGTTGGCGGCGACCTTGAACTCGCTCACCGCCCAGTCGAAGAGGTCTCGGCGGTTGGTCACCACCGCGGTGGACATCACCGACCAGGCCGCCCAGTAGGAATGGTTGTTGATCTTCTTCAGCGGCAGGCCGCTCCAGTCGCGGACTACCTGGGTGCCGAGCCGGGCGAACCAGTCCTCGATTTCCCGGCTCTGCTCGGCGTGGGCCGCGAGCGGCCGCGAGCTGGAGAACTTCAGGCGCATGTAGGCGCCGGAGAGGCTGCCCAGCGCCCATTTGCGCATGGACTTGCCGGTGTGGTTGAAGTCGTCGCTCTGCAGGGCGCCGGCGCGGGCCCAGGCGCTCATCCAGTTCAGTGCGCAGGCCAGGTCGCCGTCGCGGCCGCTGCGCATGTACTGGGTGACCAGCTTGGTAGCGCCGCGCTCCATGTCGGTGATGTCCTTGATCTGCGAGCGGAAGGTCTTCTCCGCCTTGACGTTGAGGGTCGCCCGCGCCGAATCGGAGCCTTCGTACTTGCTGGTGAAGACCAGGCTGCCGGTATACGGCGGCGGCACCGCGGGGCAGCTGCCGGCGCTGCCCTTGCGCTCGCCGACCGCCGCGTAGTAGCCGGGCGGGGGTACCAGGTCGGCGGCCTGGCTGACCTGGCTGGCGAGCAATGCCGCGGCGAGGGCACCGGGCAGGGCGATACGGATCAGGTGGGACGTTTTCATCGTTTACCTCCCGGCCACCGACTGGCTGGCCTTGGCGGGCGCCGCCTGGCAGATGCTGGCCTGGACCTCCAGGCCCTGGGGCATGTCCTCCGGCGCTTCGATTTCCAGGGAAAGGAACTGCTGGTCGGCCCAGTCGCTGTCGTTGCGCAGCTGGAAGACGTAGCGGCCGCCGGTATCGACGGCTTTCGACTGCTCGATCTTCAACTGCTCGCGGCGGCCGTTCATGTACCAGATGGTGTTCTTCAACTCGTGTACCGAAGGGTCGCTGTAGGTCACGTCGGCGACGTAGCTGCCGCTACGGATCGGTAGCGCGGCGCTGTTCAGCAGCACCTCGTTGCGGCCCTGGCGCAGCTTGATCTTGCGGCTGAGTACGGTCTTCCGGCCGGAGCAGCCGTTGTCCACCAGCGGCATGGCCTGGCGGTAGAAGCTCTTCTGCGCCATGTCGTAGTGGGTGGCGAATTCCCAGATGAGGATCTTCGGCGGGTTCTTGTGGAATTCCTCGCTGGTCATGTACGCCAGCAGCGAACTGTCGAAGCCGCCGCCGGACACCGCGTTGTTGAGGATGTCGGCGCCGCTGAACTCCTCCAGGAAGCCGGCGAAGTTGTAGGCCGGGCCGCTGTTGGAGGTGCCGACCAGGGCGATCTGCGGGTTGCCGCCGTCGCCGAACAGGTCGCCGCTGTCGCTGGCGCCCACCGGCTCGGTCTCGAAGCGGTCGACGTACTGGGTGGCGTAGCTGTTGCCGCAGAGTTGCGCGGCGGCCTTGTGGAAGGTGCCGAGCTTGGACAGCAGGCCGACGCGCTTGCTTTCGAACTGCTTCTTCGGGATCTCCTCGAAGCCGGGCACCTGCTTCAGCGTCTCGGCCACGATCTTCGCGCTGCGCCGGGCGCCATGGGGAGTCCAGTGGTGGTCGCCCTTGAAGTAGTAGGCGTGCTCCTCCTTCTCGTCGAACAGCGGCGAGAAGTCCGGGGTCCAGATGCCGGCCTGGCGGAAGCGGGCGATGGTCGCCAGGTAGTTCTTCTTCGCCAGCTCGTAGTCGAAGCCGGCCTTTTCCGCCGGGCTGAGCTTCTCACGGTTCACCAGGCCGCGGGTCGGCTGGTAGACCACCACCAACTCGATGCCCTTGCGCTTGAGTTCGTCGCGCAGTGCGCGGAGTTCGCGCCAGCCTTCGGCGCTGGTGCCGAAGTCGGTACGCAGGTCGTAGGTGGTGCGGAACAGCCAGTCGTCCTGGGCCTGCACCAGGTGGGTGAAGAAGCCCAGGTACTTGGTGTTGTAGCGCGAGTCGTCGGCGGCGGCCGGGCACAGGTTGCCGGCCGGCAGCGCCTGGTAGCTCGGCGCCGCGCCGGGGTCGGCGGCCAGGGCTGCCTGGGCCAGGCAGAGGCCGGCGGCCAGGGCGCTCAGGCGGAACAGTCGGGAAGTGCGGGTTTTCATGCGTCTGGGTCCTCAGTCCTGGAGTTCGGCCTGGCTTTCCACGGGGTCGATCAGCACCGCCTTGTCCTGGCGCACCAGCAGGTCGAGGATCTGGTCCTGCTTCTCGCCGAGAACGCCGGGCAGGCTGATGCCGGAGGATTTGGTCGGGGCGAGCATCGCCACCCGGTACAGTTCGAGGCTCAGCGGCGAATCCACCGAGAGCGGGCCGGAGCCGTTGCCGGCGAGCTTGCCGCCGACCACGATCAGCGAGACCTTGGTGTCGAATGGGTCGAGGGCGATGTTGCGGTCGGTGTTGGTGAGGTCCTTGATGTGGCCGTACACGCCGATCAGCTGGTTGCCCGCCGCGAGGTTCTCGTAGAGGCGGATGTTCACGCTGTTGCGCACGCGGATGCCGTGGCGGCGGTTGGCCAGGACCTGGTTGCCCCAGAGCAGGTTGTCGCCGCTCTCGTAGAGGGTGATGCCGTCGGAATGGTTGCGATAGACCTCGTTGTAGGCCACCAGGTTGCCCTCGCTGTTACGGTCGAGGACGATCCCGGAAAGCTTGTTCTCGTAGCTGCGGTTGTTGAAGATGAAGCTGTCGTTGACTTCCCGCGAGACGATGATGCCGTGCTTCTTCCTGGTCCCGTGGACGGTGTTGTCGGCGATGATCAGGCGGTGCGAACGGTCGTGCGGGTCGATGCCGTAGACGATGTTGTCGCGGTAGGTGTTGCCCTTCACCACCAGGTCGTCGGCCTCGTAGCAATAGAAGCCGTACCAGCTGTCGACGATGGTCGAGTCGATCACCCAGCCCTTGGGGCGCGGGCGCTTCATCTGCTTGTCCATGCCCGGGCTGTACTGCGAGATGGAGATGCCGTAGGCCTTGGAGGCGTTATAGCCGAAGCTGGTGAAGGTGCTGTTGCTCAGGTACACCTCGGCGCCGCCCCAGGAGATCAGGAACGGACGGAACTCGTTGGGCGTCTTGAACCAGGCCGGCTCCTTCTTCGATTCGCTCCAGCCGGTGACCTTGCTGTCGCGGACGAACAGCATGCCGTCGTTGACCAGGAACGCGCCGCGCTCCTGGGACAGGCGCAGTTCCTTGACCTGCTTGTCGATGTCGAGGGTCGCGCCCTGGCTGACCACGATCGGCAGGCGGGCGACGAACACCCCCGGCTCGACCTGTTCCAGCGCGCTGGCGGGAAGCTTGCCGGCGAGCTGGGCGAGGTTCACGTAGCCGCCTTCGATGAAGATCGCCTGGGGCATCTGGCGCTGGCGCTTGACCCATTCGGCGAGGCGGTTGCTGCCACCGGTGAACTCCTTCAGCGGCTGCTGCTGGACCATGCGCTGCACGCTGGCGCGGCCACCCGGCTTGCGCACGATCTTGGCTTCCACCGCGGCGGCGGTGTAGCCGGAGAGGTCGGGCAGTTTCGGCGGGTCCAGGTGCAACGGTTCGGCCGGCGCGGTGGTCACCGTGTAGTTGCCGGTTTCCTTCAGGCCCTGGGTCAGGCCCGGCTCGTTGCCGGCCTGCGCCGGGACCGGCTGCGGTTTCTCCACCGGCTGCGCCGCCCACGCCTGGCCGTGCAGCAGCACCGCGCCGAGCACTGCCGCGGCCAGCGGGCGCAGGCGCGGGAGCCGGCGGCGGGGGATCGAAAGGGAAATGTCGGGCATGTCCGGTTTCCTCGCGGGGCTCAGAAGCGCCAGATGAAGTCGACGAAGGCGCGGTGCATGGTCGAGTCGGTGCCCGGCCCGTAGGCGTCGCCCGGCTTGAACAGGCCGCCGCGGAAGCGGATCAGCGCCGAGGGCTCGTCGACGTACTGGCTCATCGAGGCCGGCAGCAGGCCTTGCTTGAAGTACTTGGTCACCACCAGGTCGAGTTCCTGGCCGATGTCCTTCTCGCCCGGTTGCAGGGCGGCGTTGATGCCGCTGGTACCGATGTCGGAGTCGTCGTCGACGCGCCAGAACTTGTGGTAGACCAGGCTCGCGTCGTAGTCCTCGCGCAGTTGCCAGGAGCCGAACAGGGTGGCTGCCTGGAGGTTGCTCAGTTCGCCGCG
Organism: Pseudomonas sp. TZ252; assembly: GCF_056110345.1. Classification (NCBI taxonomy): domain Bacteria; kingdom Pseudomonadati; phylum Pseudomonadota; class Gammaproteobacteria; order Pseudomonadales; family Pseudomonadaceae; genus Pseudomonas; species Pseudomonas sp. TZ252. The sequence continues at coordinate 4,016,519 of NZ_CM148566.1, forward strand.
GAAGGCTTCGCCGAAGCGGTGCACGCGCGAGCGGGTGCCGGTGAAGTTGGAGCGATTGCTCTCCAGCCCGGTCTGCTGGAACTGCTCCTCGCCGTCCTTGCCACCGCCGCTGCCGCGGGCGTAGCCGACGCCGGCCTTCCATTGCTCGTCGATGTTCCAGCGCAGGCCGAGGTCGACGCCGAAGGCATTGACGTCGCCGCTCTGCTTGCCGGTGGCGATGCGCCGGTCGTCGACCGTGGTGGTGGTCAGGTTGTCGCGGTCGCCGGTCAGCCAGGTGGCGCTGGCCCAGTAGTTCAGCGGCATGCTCGAACGATAGTTGTAGGCATCGCCGGTAGCCTCGATGCCGAGCCAGGTGAGCTGGCCGGTATAGGTCTTGTCGAGGTTGTCGACTTCCTCGCCGGGGCGGCGCAGGTGGCCGCTGTCGTCGGCGTGGTGGATGCGCACGCCGATGCGGTGGTGCGGCGCCCACTGGGTGGAGATGTCGCCGAACACATGGGTGCGGTCCTTGTCCTCCGGAGCCAGTTCGTCGAGGTCGGTGCGGTATTCGCTGAAACGCTGGGCGACCCCGGCATGGGCGTTGAGCAGGGTGGTCTCGAAGCTCCAGTTCAGCGCCTCGATGTTGGTGTCCTGCCACTGGCCGCTGTCTTCCCGCAGGCGCTGGCGGCCGAAGCGCAGGTGCTCGCCGGGGTAGGCGGTGAGGCCGGCGTAGTCGACCCAGAATTCGCGTGCGGCGAGGTAGCTCTTGTCCGGCTCGCGACCGTCGTTGCGGCTGTTGTTGCCGTCGTCGGTGTCCGATTGCAGGGTGTCGGTCTCGATGGTGTCGGTGGCGGCCACCGCCTGGCCCATGAAGTAGGCGCTCCAGTCGCCCCACTGGCCGAAGGCCCAGGGCCGCAGGTCGATACCGATGTCGTTGAGGGTGCCGCCGGGAGCGGTGCCGAGGTCGCGATCGTTTTCCGATTCGCCGGTGATCTTCACGTCCAGGCCGAAGTTCTTCGGTGCCTCGCCGCTGTTGGCGGCGAACGCCGGCGCGCCGAGCAGCAGGGCGATGGCCAGGGACAGGGCGCGCGGCGCGAAGGACGGCCGCGGGTTGACGGAACGGGAGCTGTTCATAGGCTTTCTGGCTCTTCTTCGTTGAGCGGCGAGTCCTGGCTCTGCAGCAGGCTGACGGTGGCCTGCCAGTTGTTGCCGCGGCTCTGTTGTTCGCGCTTGAGCAATTGCTGCGCCTGGCTGCGTTCGGCCGGCGGCAGTTGCGCTTCGATCTGCCCGAGCAGGTCGCTGGCCTGCGGTACCTGCTGCTGCACGGCGAGCTGGCCGAAGACGTAGGCGTTGACCCGGTTCGGCTGGATGCCGCGGCCCTGCGACCAGAGCTGGGCCAGGGCCATGTCGGCGCTGGCCTGGCCGGCGCGGGCGGCGAGGATCAGGTGGTCGACGGCCTTCTGCGGATAGACCTTGCCGAGGAAGCCGCGGCGGTAGATCTGCCCCAGGTAGTAGTTGGCCTGGGGTTCGCTGGCGGCGGCCTTGAGCAGGTGCCGCTCGGCCTTGCGCGGGTCCTGCGGCGCCCACTTGCCGTCGTAGTAGAGGCGCCCGAGGAGCAGTTCGGCGCGTGGCTGGGCGGCGTCCTGGGCGTTCTTCAGGTAGCCGAGCATCTTTTCCAGGTCGCCCTGGTCGGGATAGTCGTAGAGCAGCTTGGCCAGGCTGACCCAGGCCGCGGGGTAGCTCGGCGCGATCTCTTCCAGCAGCGCCTGGGCGGTCTGCGGGTCGGGCTGGCCGAGTTCGCCGTCGGCGAGCACCCCGGCCACCGAGTCGACCCGCTCTCCGGGCACCCGGCCGGCCTTGTAGGCGGCGCGCAGCTGTTCGAGCAGGGCCTTCTGCTTTTCCGCGTTGCCCTGCACCTGGTAGACCGTGGCCAGTTCGTACCAGCACACGTCCATGCGCCGCAGCCAGCGCTGGCAGACCTGCTCGATCTCGCCCAGGTGCTGGGCGTAGGTGCCCTGGGTGCGGTAGAGGATGATCTGCGCCAGGTCGGCCTGCGGCAGTCCGCGCGCGCGCCACTGGTCGATGCGCTGCTGCGGGTCGATTTCCGGCCAGGACTGCGGGTACTGCAGGTAGAGCACGATGAGCGGCACCAGGGCACTGTCCTCGCCCTGTTCGAAGGCCTGGCTGAGCAGGCGCTCGGCCTCGCGGTGCTCGGCGTCGCTGGCGCCGGGCTTGGCCGCCAGCCACTTGCCAAGGCGCGCGCGGGCCCGCGGCGAGGTCTGTGCGGCTTCGCGGTAGAGCTTTTCGGCCTTGGCCTGCTGGGCGCTGTCGCCGCTGGCGACCTGCATGTCGGCGAGGCCGACCTGGGCGTCGGCGTAACCCATCGCGGCCAGGGCCTGGTAGTTGCTCTGGGCGGTGGCGAGGTCGCCGCGCTCCAGGGCCTCCTGGGCCAGGCGCTGGTCGGGCAGCCCGGCGCAGCCGGCGGCCAGGGCGATGGCCGAGGCCAGCAGCAGGTGCCGGGACGCCAGGGGCAGGGGAGGGAGGATGGGCATCTTCATGGTCGGGTACCGGTCAGCGAGCGGTGGCCAGGGTCACGGCCTTGTTCAGCAGGGTGCGGCCGGGCAGGCCGCCGATGCTGACCTCGGCCGGGCGGCCGGCGTACTGGGCGTCGAGCGGCTGGTCGGGCTGGATCTGCACGCGGATTTCCGAGGACAGGTCGCCGTCCACCGGCGCGGTGTTGACGATGCGGCCGCTGCGGTTGACGCCGTCGCCGGCGACCTGGAAGTTCACCCGGGTGCCCGGCGCCAGCTCGGCGGCGTTGCGGTAGGGGAAGCGCGCCTCGATGCTGGCCACGCTGTCGCGCGGGGCGAGGGTGAAGATCACCTGGCCCTTGTTGGCGTATTGCCCGTCGGCTACCAGTTGCTGGACCACGCGGCAGTCGCAGGGGCTGGTCAGGGTCCCTTTCATCTGGTGGCCGAAGAGCTTCTCGATGTTGCCCGGGTTGAGCTGCTCCTCGGTCAGGTTGCCCTTGAGCATGTCCAGCAGGTTGGCCGAGAAGGTGGCGATCGGCGCGCCTTTGGCGACTTCCGCGTTGGGCCCGAGAAGGCTCTGCACGGTGCCCTCGCGGGGCATGGTGATCTGCTGGTTGGGGACGCTGACCACGCCGGAATCGGCATGGGTGACGAAGTACAGGTTGTACATCTGGTTGAGGATGAAGGCGAAGGCGCCGACTCCGACGACGAAGATCGCGGTGCTCAGGGTCACCGCCCGGACCCGGCCGAAGAAGCCCATCCCGCCGTTGCCGCCGCCCTGCTTGCGGGCCTTGGTGAAGTTCTCGCGCTGGAGGGTATTGAGCATGTCGCCGACGCCGATCACCTCGCCGGCCAGGTAGGAGGTGATCAGGTAGCGCAGGGCCGCCACCTCGCGCGGCTTGAGGTTCTGGAACTCGCAGCCGACGCGGCGGCTGGCGGGGTCCACCGAGCGCACCTGGAACTCCACTTCGAGGGAAAAGCTGATGCTGTCGACCTGGAACAGCAGCTTGCCCTTGTACAGGTCGCCAGGCTGGATCGGCGCGCCGCTCGCGGTGAAGGCGAAGCCGCCGGCGGAGAGATCCAGCAGGCGTGCGTCGACGCCTTCGCGGTTGGCGCCGATGTAGCGGATGCGCGCCGGCAGCTTGACCCGGGCGAACTGGCGCTGGGCTTCGGATTCGTGCACGACGTTGACGTTGACGGCTGTATTCATGGTGTCGGGTCCTGTTCGGTCCAATCTGGGTCGATTTGCGCGCGGGCCGCGGCCCTGGCGTTGTCCGTAGTCGATTCGGTGGTCATACGATGGTCAGCAGCACGGCGACGAAGATGCTGGCGGCAGAGAAGGTCATGGCCCGCGACGACCAGGCGTTGAACCAGCGCTGGAAGCTGGCCAGGCCGCGCTCCAGCTTGGTCGGCTGGCGGGTCCAGGACTGCCGGTCGAGGCGGAAGAACACGTAGATCTTCACCAGCGCGCCGACGATCTGGTTGTAATAGAGGATCAGCGGATAGGCCGGGCCGATGCGGTGCCCGGAGAGCGAGAGGAGCAGGGTCAGCACCAGGCGGGTGAGGCCGATCCAGAGCAGGTACACCAGCAGGAAGGCGATGCTGTACTTGAGGCTGGCGAGGATCGCCACCACCAGGCCGAGCAGGCTGGTCCACATCGAGACGCGCTGGTCGAACAGCACCAGCATGGTGAACCAGCCCAGGCGCCGCGCGCCGAGCTTGAGCGCGCGCGAGTTCTGCCGCAGGTTGTTGCCGTACCAGCGGTACATCAGCTTGCGACTGGCCTTGATGAAGCTCTTCTCCGGCGGGTGCTCGACCGTGTTGATCGCCGCGTCGGGCACGTAGAAGGTGTCGTAGCCCAGGCGCATCAGGCTGAACCAGCTGGACTTGTCGTCGCCGGTGAGGAACTTGAAGCGACCCAGGCGCCAGTGCTCCAGGTGGTCGTTCTCGACGTCGGTGATGAACTCGGGGTTGGTCACCACCCGGGCGCGGAACACCGACATCCGTCCGGTCATGGTCAGCACGCGCTTGGACAGGGCCATCGAGCACATGTTGATGTGGCGCTGGGCGAAGCGCAGCTTGTGCCACTCGCTCATCACGTAGCCGCCCTGCACTTCGCAGAATTCATTGGTGGTGAGGCCGCCGACGTTGGGGAAGAGCTTGAACCAGGGCACGGTCTTCTTCACCACGCCGTGGTCGAGCACGGTGTCGCCGTCGATCACCGCGACCACCGCGTCGTCGTCCGGCAGGTGCCGGGAAATCGCGCGGAAGCCATAGGCCAGGCCGTCGCGCTTGCCGGTGCCGGGAATCCGCACGAAGTCGAGGCTGACCCGGTCCGGCGGGTTCATCTTCTCCCACAGAGAACGGACCAGGACCTCGTCGGACATCTCGACGATGGAGCAGACCACGGTGGTCGGGTAGCCGCTGTCGATGGCTTCGCGGATCACCGAGCGATAGACCATGGCAGTGGTCAGGGCGTCGATGCGGAAACTGGTGACCATCAGGAACACGTGCGACGGGTCGGCCGCGCTGCCCAACTGGCGCACGCGCCGGCGGTAGTACGGGTAGACCACGTGGAGGAACAGCATGCCGCGCAGGAAGTGCACGCCGCCCATGGAGTAGCGCCAGATGCCGACGGCGCCGATAAGCAGGATGAAATCCTTGGAGTCGGCGTCGAACACGGTCTTCGGCACTGCCAGCGCGAGCACCATCAGCAGGCTGAGGAACACCAGCCAGCCGGTGGCTTCGGCGAGGCCACGTTTGTAAGTTTCCATCATCAGTTCCATCGGGCTGGGGACCTTGGCCTCGACGCCGGCGTGCGCTTGTTGTTGTTATGGCGCACGCCGCGGAGACGGCCTTCGGTCCGAGGGCGATAAAGAGGTTCTTTACCGGCTCACGGGGCCAGGGGGGCGGCCCGCTACCAGCAGATGCCCTCGGCCTGGGCAGTGGTGGTGTGCGGCATGAAGCCCACCAGGTCGACCAGCTTCTTGCCGCTCGGGGTCTTGTTCACCAGGTCGACGAACAGCTCGTCGCCATTGCCCAGCACCAGCACATCGGAACTCGCCACCACTTCGTCGAGGTCGGAGACCAGCAGTGAGGAGACGTGCGGGATCTTCGACTCGATGTATTCCTTGTTGGCCCCGTGGACACGCGCGTATTCGACGTTGCGGTCGAAGATGCGCAACTCGTAGCCCTTGCCGATGAGCATCTCGGCCAGCTCCACCAGCGGGCTTTCGCGCAAATCGTCGGTGCCGGCCTTGAACGACAGGCCGAGCAGGCCGACCTTGCGGGTGTCGTGGCTGGTGATGAGATCGAAGGCCTTCTGCACCTGGTTGGAGTTGCTGCGCATCAACGAACCGAGCATCGGGTGCTCGACGTCCAGCTGGCTGGCGCGATAGGTGAGGGCGCGTACATCCTTGGGCAGGCAGGAGCCGCCGAAGGCGAAGCCGGGACGCATGTAGTAGCGCGACAGGTTGAGCTTGTGGTCCTGGCAGATCACGTCCATCACCTCGCGGCCGTCGACGCCGACCGCCTTGGCGATGTTGCCGATCTCGTTGGCGAAGGTGACCTTGGCGGCGTGCCAGACGTTGCAGGTGTACTTGATCATCTCGGCGACCTCGACGGTCTTGCGGATGATCGGCGCGTCCAGCTCGCGGTAGATTTCCTCGAGAAGGTCGCCGGTCTGCTTGTCCAGTTCGCCGATCACGGTCATCGGCGGGAAGTCGTAGTCCTTGATCGCGGTGCTCTCGCGGAGGAATTCGGGGTTGGTGCCGACGCCGAAGTCGACCCCGGCCTTCTTGCCCGAGCAGTCCTCGATCAGCGGGATCACCACGTTGTTGACGGTGCCCGGCAGTACGGTGCTGCGCACCACCACGGTGTGGCGTTCGGACTTCTCGCGGATGGCGAAGCCGATCTCGCGGCAGACGGTCTCGATGTAGCCCAGGTCCAGGTCGCCGTTCTTCTTGCTCGGCGTGCCGACGCAGATGAACGATACGTCGGAGTCCAGCACGGCCTTCTTGAAGTCGGTGGTGCCCGACAGCCGTCCGGTCTGCCGGCCTTGCTGCAACAACGCTTCCAGGCCCGGTTCGACGATGGGCGACTTGCCCTGGTTGATCAGGTCGATCTTGGTGTTGGAGACATCCACACCAATGACTTCATGACCGCGTGCCGACAGGCAGCCAGCACATACTGCACCGACATAGCCCAAACCAAAGATGCTGATTCGCATCGCATTCACCTCGATTGTTTGTCGCGCCGTTAATGAGGTGGCCGTATGGCCACTTCCCTATCTGGCGAGCCGTTACTACGAGCCCCGATCCAGAGCCCTTGATCCGCCTTCAGGCAGTTTCGAATAGAGTGCTTAGTTGTTCGGCACTCTAATAGGGCAAGTTATAAGTTCATGCCCTTTAATGTTTCAGGTGGGTTTCAATAACGGTGCATAACCCGACCTTGGATGCTTCGTTTTAGTTCGGTCCATAGAATTCAAGTTTCTAAAGGCCTTTAATTTCAACAGGTTGAGTTTGTCCCTCGGAGCGGAGTCCGATTATTCGAGACGGTTTCAAGTTGCTCTGCCCATAACTATCGATAGGCATCGCGGTGATAGGATGTTTTCTCTGCGAGGGAAGTTCCGGCCGTTTGTCCCGCTCGCGAAATATTTGGAAATATCCGTTTGATATCACTTGATACCAACTTGATGGCCTTTCCGTTAAATGCCTGCCAATGGCCACTAGTTGCAGAATGCATGGCGGCTGAAAGTTCCGCGTCACCGGAATGAAACAGAAGCCGCTTTTACCGCCTTAAGCAAACCTTAAGGATTCCTTAATCTTCGACCCATGCACTTTGCAATCGTAATTTGCATGTAATGGCGGGAGGCTGGTAATGGCCAATGGATTACGCCGGAGATGGCATTTCCGCCTTGAATTGGGGAAAAGTCTGTGGGCTGGGCGTGAAAAAATGTGATGCAGTTCCGAATGACTTGCAGACGAACGGTTGAGTAGGCCTATTCGCCACAAGGGCTTTTCCGGGGAGAAAGGCGACGCAGCAGGGGTGTCGGAGGGACGAACGGTAGCGCCAGGAGGCGTCGGCGTGCCGAAAGAGGAGCGGCCCGCCAGGACGGCGGGCCGGGGAGATCAGTCTTGCGGGGCGTCCCTGAGGAATACCAGCTGATCCGGGCCGGATTGCTCGGCGCTGAAGTAATAGCCGTGGGCATTGAAGTCCTTCAGCCCGGCCGGGTCGCGCAGGCGCTCGCGGATCACGTAGCGAGCCATCATGCCGCGAGCCTTCTTGGCGTAGAAGCTGATGATCTTGTACTGGCCGTTCTTCAGGTCCTTGAACTCGGTGTCGATGACCCGCGCTTGCAGCGCCTTGCGCTTCACCGCGCCGAAGTACTCGTTGGAGGCCAGGTTGAGCAGCACGTCGTCGCCCTGGGCGGCCAGCGCTTCGTTCAGCCACTGGCTGATACGCTCGCCCCAGAAGGCGTAGAGATCCTTGCCACGGGCGTTGGCCAGGCGGGTGCCCATTTCCAGTCGATAGGGCTGCATGAGGTCGAGCGGGCGCAGCACGCCGTAGAGACCGGAGAGCATGCGCAGGTGATCCTGGGCGAAGGCGAAATCGTCCTCGCCGAAGTCTTCCGCGTTGAGGCCGGTGTAGACATCGCCCTTGAAGGCGAGCAACGCCTGCTTGGCGTTCTCCAGGGTGAACTCCGGATGCCAGCTGGCGTAGCGAGCGGCATTCAGGCCGGCGAGCTTGTCGGAAAGCTTCATCAGTTCGCTGATCTGCAGTGGCGTGAGCTGGCGCAGTTGCTGGATCAGTTCCTGGGCGTGGTCCAGGTATTGCGGCTGGGTGAAGCGGTGGGTGACCGGCGGGGTCTCGTAGTCCAGGGTCTTGGCGGGGGAAATCACCATCAGCATCGTTCAGGCTCCTCGAATCGTCGGGCGATTGTAGGGGCTGGAGACGTCCGGCTCCACCTATGCGGTCGATAGGGAAAGGCGCCGCCGACCGAACGGCGCCGAGGTATCAGGCCTGGACGGGAGCGAGGTGCGCGGCGACGCTGCCCCGGGCGGCGAACACCACCAGGTGGTCGGCGGCGACGCGGATACCGACGTCATCGCCCGGCTGGTGGTCGGCATGGCTGGGGAAGATCGATTCCAGCTGGGTACCGGTGGGCAATTGCAGGCGGTACAGGGTGGCGGCGCCGAGGAAGGTCTTGCCGACGATCCGCGCCTTCAGCTCGCCCTGCGGCGCGTGCACCAGGTCGTCCGGGCGCAGCAGGACGTCTACCGCGCTGCCGGAAGGCAGGCTGTAGGCGCGATTGCCGCGGATCACGCCGAGTTCGGTCTGCACCGTATCGGGGCTGAGCAACTGGCCGCGAATGAAGTAGCCCTGGCCGACGAAGCTGGCGACGAAGGGCGTCAGCGGCTCGTGGTAGAGGTTGTAGGGAGTGTCCCACTGTTCCAGGTGACCTTCCTTGAACACGCCGATGTGGTCGCAGACGGCGAAGGCTTCTTCCTGGTCGTGGGTCACCAGGATCGCGCTGGTGCCGCGTGCCTTGAGGATCTCGCGAACCTCCTGGCTGAGGCTGCGGCGCAGTTCCACGTCGAGGTTGGAGAAGGGTTCGTCGAGCAGCAGCAACAGCGGTTCGGGCGCCAGCGCGCGGGCCAGGGCCACCCGTTGTTGCTGGCCGCCGGAGAGTTCGTGGGGGTGGCGCGCGGCGAGGTGGTCGAGCTTGACCAGCTCCAGAAGCTCGCGCACCAGGCGTTCGCGTTGTGGATGCTTGCGGATGCCGAAGCCGACATTGTCGGCCACGCTGAGATGGGGGAACAGCGCGTAGTCCTGGAACACCATGCCGATCCGGCGTTTCTCCGGCGCCAGGGTGAAGCCGGGACGCGAGATGACTTCGCCGCCCAGCTCGATCTGCCCGGCCAGCACCGGTTCGAAGCCGGCGATGGCGCGCAGGGTGGTGGTCTTGCCGCATCCCGAAGGACCCAGCAGGCAGCCGATGTCTCCGGCATTGAGGTGCAGGTCGAGGTCCTGCACCACTTTCTGCGAGGCGTAGCCGCAGGCGAGATCTTTCAGGTTCAGCAGCAGGTCGTGGCTCATGGGCTCAGGCGTAATGGGCGTGTTCGATCAGCAATTCGAGGAGGGCCTTCTGCGCGTGCAGACGGTTCTCTGCCTGGTCCCAGGCTACCGAGCGCGGGTCGTCCAGCAACTCTTCGCTGATTTCCTCGCCGCGGTGGGCCGGCAGGCAGTGCATGAATAGTACATCGTCGGCGGCCCCATCGAGCAACGCGGCGTTCACCTGGTAGGGACGGAACAGGGCGATGCGCGCGGCGGCTTCGTCTTCCTGGCCCATCGAGGCCCACACGTCGGTGCTCACCAGGTGCGCGCCGGCCACCGCCTCGCGCGGGTCGCGGACGACGCGCAGGCGGTCGCCGGCAAGGGCGACGAACTCGGCCTTCGGCTCGTAGCCCTCGGGGCAGGCCACGCGCAGCTGGAAGTCGAACTTCAGCGCCGCTTCTATATAGCTGTTGCACATGTTGTTGCCGTCGCCGATCCAGGCCACGGTCTTGCCCTGGATGCTGCCGCGGTGCTCGTGGAAGGTCTGCATGTCGGCGAGCAACTGGCAGGGGTGCAGGTCGTCGGACAGGCCGTTGATCACCGGCACCTTCGAGTGCGCGGCGAATTCCGTCAGGGTGGCGTGGGCGAAGGTGCGGATCATCACGCCGTCGAGCATCCGCGACATGACCCGGGCGCTGTCGCCGATCGGCTCGCCGCGGCCGAGCTGGGTGTCGCGCGGGGAGAGGAAGATCGCCTGGCCGCCGAGCTGGATCATCCCGGCTTCGAAGGACAGGCGGGTACGGGTCGAAGCCTTCTCGAAGACCATGCCCAGGACCCGGCTCTTCAGCGGCTCGTAGAGCACGCCTCGGTTGCGCAGGTCCTTCAGCTCGCTGCCGCGGCGGATCAGACCGATCAGCTCTTCGGGGCTGTAATCCATAAACGAGAGAAAGTGCCGTACGCTCATCGCTGACTACCTTTTATTTTTACTGCTGGCCGAGGCACTGGCCGGCTTTCGCGAGAGAAAACGGGACTGGACCTGCGGCGGGACCGCAACGTGCGGGAAAATAGGGGAAGGCGCGATCTTATAAGGAAATGTCGCGGAAACACAAGGAGGGGCTTGGAAGGCGCGGGTTACGGGGTTTTTCCCGGGTCTTCGCCGTTGTCCCGCCGCCAAAGTCCCGCCTCGTCGATCTATCGGTTGGGCGGGGCGACGCTTTATGCTGTGCGCGCCCGAATGCCTTCATGGAGGAGGCGGGTTTCGGACCAGGGAGGTCGAACATGCACACGGGAGAAACACTCGCCGCCGCGCCGCCGGCACGGCCATTGCGCCAATCGCGGCTGGGCGGCCTGTCGCTGTTCCTCGCCCTGGCCGGGGTCGCCATCGCGCTGGCGGTGATGGCGCTCGGCGAGCGGATCGACCTCAGCGACGAGAACCATCTGCTCGGCCTGTTCGCCGCCTTGCTGGCGGTCTTCGCGGTATCGACCTGCGGCCTGGTGCTGGGCCTGGCCGGCCTGCTCAGGCGCAGCCGCAAGCGTCACCTGGCCCTGGCCGGCATCGTCCTCAACCTGTCGTGCCTGCTCTGGGGCTGGCATGCGCTGAGCACGGCGGCGGCCGCGATCCTGATGGTCCTGGGGCAAACCGGGTTGTCGTTCCTCAGCGCCCTGGCGGTGCTGTTCGGCATGTTCTTCTTCCGCCAGGCCTGACCCGTTCAGCGACTGTGCGCAGGCAGCCTGGGCGCCCGCCGTTCGGCCGCTCGTTCATCGGATTGCCGGATTGCGGCCATTCGTCGCGGATTTGCAGGGGGAGGGGGCTCAGCCGGGGAAGGAGGGTGCGAGAGGAGCAAAAGGTGAGCCCCGGAGGTGCGGATCTCCGGGGCTCGTGCGGCACGGTGGTGCGGGCACCGGGTCGCGATCAGCGCTGGAAGGGATAGTACAGCGCTGGATGGACAGTATAGCGCTATGCATTTCGCATGAATCCTTTAGTTAGGTCTTTTTCTCATATTTGCAGCGGTTTCGTGACCGAGGGCAATGAAGTGGCTTTTTCCCCTTGCCGCCCGCCGGAACCCATCCAACGGCTGGCATGCCCTCGTAACCGAAGTCAGAAACGCCAGTCGACGGCCAGTCCGACGCCATGGTCCTTCTCGCGGCTGCCCAGCAGGCCGTTGTAGCCCAGCCGCACGCTCACTTCGCGATTCACCGCGAGGCTGGCGTCGACGCCGAGCAGCGCGGCGTCGCGGGACAGGGCCACGCTTTCCACGCTGAATGGCTGGCTGCCGCTGGCGAACGCCAGGTGCCGTTGCGGGGTGGTGTCGCTCAGGTTGTGGCGCCAGCCGAGGGTGCCGGAGAGCGCCAGGCGGCGTCCGGCATCCAGCTCGAAATGCCGTTTCGCGCGCAGGCCCAGGGTGGTGAAGGCGGCGTCCAGGTTGTCGTCGCCACCCTCCAGGGCCGCGGCGCTACCGCGTTCGCGGAAGTCATCGCTGGCGACGTGCACGTAGGCCAGCCCGGCGAAGGGTTCCAGCTCCAGGCTGCGCCAACCCAGCGCGTAGGCGGCCTCGGCGAACAACTGGCTGCTCTGTGCGTCGAGCTTGGCCTTCTGCTTGCCGGCCACGGCGCCGTATTGCAGGTCGCGCTTGACCTCGGCGCGGTGCCAGGCGTGCGCTGCGCCGAGGCTCAGGCGCCATTGCTGCAATTGCCGGCCGAGGTAGGCGCCGAGGTGGTAGCTGTCGATGCTGGCGGAGGATTGCAGGCTGCTGTCCATGTTCAGCGAGCTGTTGCTGTAGCCGGCCACCAGGCCGAGGCGCGTGTCGCTGGCGACCTGGCTGTCGACGCCGAGCAGGAAGCCGCCGACCGAATGCCGGTAGCCTTCGCTACCGTGGCTGCCATCGGCGCTCTTGCCCCAGGAGCCGAGCGCCTTGAACCAGCCTTCGGGAGCCTCCCCGCCGGCCTCGCCGTCGCTGGCCTGGCGCAGGCGTTCGCCGACGCTGTCGCGCAGATAGCGGCTGTCGTTGAGCAACAGGCCGGCGAGCGCCGGGTAGATTTCCCCGGACAATTGCTGGAAGGCCCGTTGGGCGGTTGCGGCGTTTTCCGACAGGAGCAGGCTTTCGTAGACCGGGTTGCCGGCGCCGAGCGTTTCCACGGCCCCAGCGACCGCCGCCTGGTTGGGCGTCTGCGCGACGCTGGCGAGGGTCGTGCCGTTGCGTCCGATATCCAGGCGGATGGCGTTGGCCGCGTAGTCCAGGGTGCCGCCGAGGAACAGGTAGTTCGGCAATACCGCGTCGAAGCGCCCTTCGATGCCGCCGGCGGCGTCGAGGATGTCGTAGCGGCGGCCGACCAGGCTCTCGACCTGGGACTGGCTGAGCAGGTCGGGGCTGTTTTCCATGGCCAGGGTGACGTTGCCGCCCGCGATGCTCGCCTTGCCGCTGGCGACGATCCGGTCGCTGGCGCTTTCCGAAAGCTCCACCGCGTAGGTCGAGCCGGATTCGAAGCGCAGGTCCCCGGCGACCTCCAGGGTGCCGATGGAGTTGCCCGCGGCCACCGTGCCGCCGGAGCGCGCCAGCAGGCCGCCGATCCTGCCGCTGCCGCCGAGGGTGCCGCCGGCATTGACTTCGACGGCGGACAGCAGCGAACCGTCGACGCTGAGCAGCCCGCCATCGACCAGGGTCGGCCCGCGATAGGTGCTGTCGCCGCTCAGGACCAGGCTGCCGGCACCGGCCTTGACCAGGCTGCCCTGGTACTGGCGCTGGGCGGCGGCCTGGTCGCGGGCCATGCCGATGGCATAGTCGGTGCGCTCCTGCTGGCTGGCACCGGCCGGCAAGCCGTTTTCCCAGCCCTTGTCCTTCAGCGTCCGCTGCCAGGCCGCGTGCTCGGCGGCGTCCTCGGCCTGGCGCTGGAGCAGGGCGCTATCGGAAATCGGGTTGCTCCATTCGTCGCGCAGGCCGGCCGGGAGGTTGGCCTCGAAGCGGCCGAGCAATTGTCCAGGCCCATGCATCGCCCGACCGAGATCCGGCACGCCCCAGCCGACGGTGTCGGTGGGGGCGCCGGTCGGCGTGCCGTCGAGCTGGGTGGCGGTGGTCAGCAGAACCTGCAGCGCCTGCTCGTTGTTCAGGTACGGATAGCGCTGCATGACCAGGGCCAGCGCGCCGGTGGCGTGGGGCGCGGCCATCGAGGTACCGGACTTGTTGGCGTAGCCGCCGCCGGGCATGGTGCTGTTGATCAGGCGGCCGGGCGTGGTGATGCACCAGTACTTGGCGATGCCGCAGCGGTTGTAGCGCTGGCCGTTCTGTTGGTCGAGGCCGGACACGGCCAGCCAGTGGCCTTCCAGGTCCGGCTGGAAGTAGGGCAGGGCGGAGCGCACGCTGGCGTTGGCGTAGCCGCTGTTGCCGGCGCTGAAGACGTTGATCACGCCCTGGCGGGAGACGCCGGCGGCGGCGTCCAGCCAGGTGGAGCGCCCGTAGTGCTGGGCATAGGCGGCGTGCAGGCCGTCGAGGGTCTCGTAGCTGACGTCCTTGGGCTGGCTGCCCCAACTGTTGTTGATCGCCCGCACCCCGGCGTCGGCCAGCGCCTGGTAGGCGGCCTTGAAATAGTTCGGGTCGGGCGTCGGGCCGAACAGGAAGCTGTCGTTCTGGTTGGTGTTGGCGACATATACCTGTGCCGCGTAGGCCACCCCGTGCATGCCGACGCCGTCGCGCGAGGCGCCGAGGGTGCCGCCGACGTGGGTACCGTGGGAGTCGTTGTTGCCGTTCATCGCGCCGCTGACGCTGAACGGCGTGCCGTCGACATAGGTGCCGCTGGCCGTCACCGGCTGGTAGCGCGAGGCGGGAGTATCCGGATGGCTCGGGTCGAAACCGGAGTCCATCTCGCCGATCTTCACGCCCTGGCCGTCGATGCCGGCGGCATAGGCCTGGTCGGCCCGCATCCGTTCCAGGCCCCAGTCCTGCTGGTATTCGGCGGAGCGCCAACTGGCCGGATCGCCGGGCCGACCGGCTTCGACATAGGCGGCCGTGGCCGGCTGTGCGATCCAGGCGCCCAGCAGCAGGGCGGCTGACAACGAGGTGGGGCGAGGGCGGAAGGAGTGGTCGTCGGTCATGCGGTCTCCACGCTTTATTGGTCTTGTCGGACAGGGGTGGACTCGAAGAGACAAGGTTTAGCACCGGCTTTCGCCGCGCCGGAATTCCCAGGTGGATAGTTGACAGCCGGACAAACGGCACGCCTCCCCTCTACCGCGCCCATCGGCCAGCCTGATGCCTGGCGATTCAGCCGACTGACGCTGCTGGCGCGGCGGCGGAAGGCGCCGCATAGTGCCGATTCGACGACTAGACCGGTCGTCTGGTCCTCGCGTACGCGCCGGGCCGCGACGGCCGGCGACGACAATGAAGAGGCGAGCCATGAGCAAGACCCTCCACTACCGTGCGTGCCATCTCTGCGAGGCCATCTGCGGGCTCGCCATCGAGACCGAGAGCGACGAGGGCGGCGTGCCGCGGATCCGCTCGATCAAGGGCGACCCGCAGGACAGCTTCAGCCGCGGCCATGTCTGTCCCAAGGCGGTGGCCCTGCAGGACATCCAGGACGACCCCGACCGCCTGCGCCAGCCGTTGCGCCGGGTCGGCAGCGAGTGGCAGCCGATCGGCTGGGACGAGGCCTTCGCGCTGGTGGCCAGCCGCCTCGGCGAGATCCGCGAGCGCCATGGCAACGATGCGGTGGCGGTCTACCAGGGCAATCCGAGCGTGCACAACTACGGCCTGATGACCCATAGCAACTACTTCCTCGGCCTGCTGAAAACGCGCAACCGCTTCTCCGCGACTTCCGTCGACCAGTTGCCGCATCACCTGGTCAGCCAGCAGATGTACGGCCATGGTTTGTTGATCCCGATCCCCGACATCGACCACACCGACTTCATGCTGGTGCTCGGCGGCAACCCGCTGGCGTCCAACGGCAGCATCATGACCGTGCCGGACGTGGAGAAGCGCCTGAAGGCGCTGAAGGCACGCGGCGGCCGGTTGGTGGTGGTCGATCCCCGGCGCAGCGAGACCGCGGCTATCGCCGACCGGCACCTGTTCATTCGTCCCGGCCAGGATGCGGCGCTGTTGCTCGGGATACTCAACACCCTGTTCGAGGAGAACCTCGGTCGCCCCACGCCGCTGCCGGTCGACTGGCTGGAGCGGGTGCGCGAGGCGGTCGCGGCCTTCGACGCCGAGTCCATGAGCGCGCGCTGTGGCGTGCCGGCCGAAAGCATTCGCCAACTGGCGCGGGATTTCGCCGCCGCCGAACGGGCGGTCTGCTATGGCCGGATGGGCGTTTCCACCCAGGCCTTCGGCACGCTCTGCCAGTGGCTGGTGCAACTGATCAACCTGGTCACCGGCAACCTCGACCGGGTCGGTGGCGCGCTGTGCACCTCGCCGGCCCTGGACCTGGTGGCGAGTACCTCGGGTGGCCACTTCGGCCGTTGGCGCAGCCGCGTCTCGGGGCTGCCGGAATATGGCGGCGAACTGCCGGTGGCGGCATTGGCGGAAGAAATCCTCGGTGAAGGCGAGGGGCAGGTGCGCGCGCTGGTCACGGTAGCCGGCAACCCGGTGCTGTCCACGCCCAACGGGAGGCGGCTCGAACAGGCCCTGGACGGCCTGGAGTTCATGCTCAGCATCGACCTCTACATCAACGAGACGACCCGCTACGCCGATCTCATCCTGCCGCCCACCGCGCCGCTGGAGCACGATCACTACGACACCACCTTCAACGTCTTCGCCGTGCGTAACGTGACCCGTTTCAACGAGGCCGTGCTGCCGCGTCCCGAGGGTGCGCTGCACGACTGGGAGATCTTCGTCGGCCTGGCGCGGGCCTTCGCCGCGCGCAACGGCCTGGAGCTGAAACCGACCCTGGAGCCGCAGCAGATGATCGACCTCGGCCTGCGCGCTGGCGCCTACGGCGACCGTTCCGAGCACAGGCTGAGCCTGGCCACTCTGCGCGAACATCCCCACGGCATCGACCTTGGGCCGCTGCGGCCGAACCTGGCGCCGCGCCTGAAGACCGCCGACCAGCGCATCCAGGCCGCGCCGCCGCTGTTCGTCGACGACCTGCAACGCTTCGCCGCACAGCCGCTGCCTGCGTCCGACCAGTTGCTGCTGATCGGACGACGCCACGTGCGCAGCAACAATTCCTGGATGCACAACTACCATCGCCTGGTGAAGGGCAAGCCGCGTCACCAGTTGCTGATGCACCCGCGGGACCTGGAGGGTCGCGGCCTGGTCGACGGGCAACGGGTGCGGGTGCGCTCGCGGGTCGGCAGCGTGGAGGTGGAGGTGGCGGCGAGCAGCGAGATGATGCCCGGGGTGGTCAGCCTGCCGCACGGCTGGGGCCACGCGCGGCCCGGCGTGCAACTGGCGATCGCCCGCGCCCAGGCCGGCGTCAGCGCCAACGACCTGACCGACGAGCGTCATCTCGACCTGCTGTCGGGTAACGCCGCGCTCAACGGCCTGCCGGTGGAGGTGGAAGCGGCCTGAGCGGGTCGACGGAACGCGAGAGTAAAGCCGAGCGTCGCGCTAGGCTTTCCGATACAATACCGGTCATTATTTGCCGAGTTACCGTGTCGAAACGTTCCTGTTGAGGTAAGCCATGGACATCATCGAAACCATTAAAGAGCAGATCGCCAACAACCCCATCCTGCTGTACATGAAGGGTTCGCCGAACGCCCCGCAGTGCGGTTTCTCCTCGCGCGCGGCCCAGGTGCTGATGGCCTGTGGCGAGAAGTTCGCCTACGTCGACATCCTGCAGAACCCGGAAATCCGCGCCAACCTGCCGAAGTACGCGAACTGGCCGACCTTCCCGCAGCTGTGGGTCAATGGCGAACTGGTCGGCGGCAGCGACATCCTCGCCGAGATGTTCGAGAAGGGCGAACTGCAGACCCTGGTCAAGGACGCGGCGGCCAAAGCCAACGCCTGATCCGCGCATCCGACGAAGAGCCCCGCCTTGTGCGGGGTTTCTTTTTTGTCCGGAGAAACCAGCAAGGAAACCGGGAGCCTCCATGTCGGAAGTCAATCCTCGCCAGGGTCGCCTGGCTTGCATCTATTTCTTCGCCATGGCCGGGCTGGTCATCGGCAACCTGATGGGACGCATCCCGGCGCTCAAGGAGCAGACCCAGCTGGACGAGCGCGCGCTCGGCCAGGCCCTGCTCGGCGTCGGGGTCGGCGCGCTCACGGCGTTCCCGTTGAGCGGTTTCCTGGTCCAGCGCATCGGCAGCCGCAGCGTAGTGATCGGCGGTTGCCTGATCATGCTGCTGGTGTTTCCGCTGCTCGGCCTGAGCCAGGGCTGGTGGCAACTGGCGTTGGCCTTCTACGTGCTGGGCGTGAGCTTCGCCGGGATGGACGTGGCGATGAACATCCAGGCGGTGGATGTCGAGCGCCTGCTCGGCAAGCCCTGCATGTCCATGCTGCATGGCATGTACAGCCTCGGTTGCCTGGTCGGTGCGTTGAGCGCCGCGGCCCTGGCCGGACTGACGCCGTTCTGGCACTTCCTCATTCTCTCCGCACTCGGCCTGCTGAGCCTGCCATTCTTCGTACGCGCGTTGCTTCCGCCGGACCCGAGCAAGGCGGGCGCGCGCAAGGGCGGCGGCTTCACCTTGCCGCCGCGGGCCTTGCTCGGCCTGGGCCTGCTGATTCTCTGTGCGTTCGTTTCCGAGGGCGGCGTGGCTGACTGGAGCGCGCTGTTCCTGCACAGCGTTCTGGATGCTTCCGAGCGGGTGGCGGCGCTGGGCTTCGCGGCGTTTTCCGCGGCGATGGTGGTGGGGCGCCTGTTCGGCGACCGCCTGCGCGGACGCATCGACGATGCGCCATTGCTGCGCGGCCTGGGTTCGCTGGCCACGCTGGGCATGCTGGTAGCGCTGTTCAGCCCCTGGCCGGCGCTGAGCATCGCCGGTTTCGGGGTGGTTGGCCTGGGACTGTCGGTGATGGTGCCGATCGTGATCAGCGCTGCTGGCAACCAGCCGGGCATCGATCCGGTGATCGGGGTCGCCGCCGTCTCTACCGTGGGGTATGGCGGACTGCTGATGGGACCGCCGCTGATCGGCCTGCTGGCCCACGAGATCGGCCTGCGCTGGGCATTGCTGGTACTGGTCGGTCTTTGCCTGTTGCTGGCCCTGCGCGCCGATCTGGTCCGGCGCAGGCCGCGCAGCGCCTGAGGCTTTCTGGCGGCAAGAAAAAAGCGCCGGCGGGGCAGGCCGCCGGCGCTTCGTCGTGGTTCCCGATCAGTCGTCTTCGTGCATGTGCGACTGCAGGTAGTTCTCCAGGCCGACTTTCTGGATCAGGCCCAGCTGGGTTTCCAAGTAGTCGATGTGCTCTTCTTCCGACTCCAGGATGTCCTTCAGCAGGTCGCGGCTGACGTAGTCGTGCACCTGCTCGCAATGCACGATGGCTTCGCGCAGGTCCTTGGTCGCCTTCAGCTCCAGGTTCAGGTCGCACTGCAGCATTTCCTGGGTGTTCTCGCCGATCAGCAGCTTGCCGAGGTCCTGCAGGTTGGGCAGGCCTTCGAGGAAGAGGATGCGCTCGATGAGCTTGTCGGCATGCTTCATCTCGTCGATCGACTCGTGGTACTCGTGGGCGCCGAGGCGCTTCAGGCCCCAGTCGTTCCACATGCGCGAGTGGAGGAAGTACTGGTTGATCGCGATCAGCTCGTTGCCGAGGATCTTGTTGAGGTGCTGGATGACTTTCTTGTCGCCTTTCATGCCGAATCCTGCCGTCGTAGTGGGTGTGATTCGCCAAGTTTGGCCGCGACGAAGCAGGGTGTCAAACCTAAGTTATTGAAATATAAGGGAAAAAGAATATGAATACGAATGTTTTCTTTCCGCGTTCTGCCGCTAAGTCATTGAATTGAAGGCATAAAAAAACCGGGCGCCAGGCCCGGTTCTTCTGAAAGAGGGATAAAAAATATTTTTCAGGCAGCGACGAACGCCGTAGTCCCGAACGCCGGTACCGGCTGGGCACTCTGCAGGTCGTTGAGGGTTTCGCGTACCACCTGCTTGGCCAGGCATGCGCACTTGCCGCACTGGGTACCGACGCCGGTGGCTTCGCGAACTTCACGATAGCTGCAGCAGCCTTCGTAGATGGCATCGCGGATCTGGTTGTCGGTAACACCTTGGCAGAGGCAGACGTACATGGCGATCTGGCTACTGGGAAGTTGAGTTGGAAAAGATACTAATAATAATGAGAATGATTGTCAAAGTTCCCTGGAGCGTTTTAGTCGGGTTTTTTTCGCCCCCCGACAAATGGCTTTGTCGGACAAAGACTTAGCGCCGGCTGGGGCGGGGTGTATGATGGTTGTTTCCCGGGGAACGGCGCCCCTGCCATCGAGGCTTCACGAGGAGCCGGCAGGCTGCGGTGCCGTCCTTCAACCTTCCGCTTAAAGGAGACATGGAATGAGCGTACTCGTAGGTAAGAAAGCGCCTGACTTCAACGTTGCCGCGGTACTGGGCAATGGCGAGATCGTCGAGAGCTTCACCCTGTCCGAGGCCATCAAGGGCAAGTACGGCCTGGTGTTCTTCTATCCGCTGGACTTCACCTTCGTCTGCCCGTCCGAGCTGATCGCCCTGGACCACCGCATCCCGGAATTCCAGGCGCGCAACGTCGAGGTGATCGGCGTTTCCATCGACTCCCACTTCACCCACAACGCCTGGCGCAACACCCCGGTGGACAAGGGCGGCATCGGTGCCGTCAAGTACACCCTGGCGGCCGACACCAAGCACGAGATCGCCAAGGCCTATGACGTCGAGTCCGACGGTGGCGTGGCCTTCCGTGGCGCGTTCCTGATCGACAAGGAAGGCGTAGTGCGCTCGCAGATCGTCAACGACCTGCCGCTGGGCCGCAACATGGACGAGCTGCTGCGTCTGGTCGATGCCCTGCAGTTCCATGAGGAGCACGGCGAAGTCTGCCCGGCCAACTGGCAGAAGGGCGACAAGGGCATGACCGCATCGCCCGAAGGCGTGGCCAAGTACCTGGCCGAGAACGCCAGCAAGCTGTAAGAAGAGCCTGCTTCGCGCGTTGGAAAAAGCCCCGCTTCGGCGGGGCTTTTTCATGGGTTCGCGGGGGCCGGCAGCCCCATCCAGGTCACGCGCCTCGCTCCGAAGAGGGGGAGATTGCCTGACCGGTCGCGTAGGACGGATAACGTCCTGGCGTTATCCGCCTAGGTGGGCCGAGGCTCAGTCGTCGTCATCCATCCAGCCGCCCATTTCCTTCCAGCGGTTGACGATGCCGCAGAACAGCTCGGCGGTCTTCTCGGTGTCGTAGCGTGCCGAGTGCGCCTCGCGGTTGTCGAACTCCATGCCGGCGGCCTGGCAGGCCTTGGCCAGGACCGTCTGGCCGTAGGCGAGGCCAGCCAGGGTGGCGGTGTCGAAGCTGGAGAAGGGATGGAACGGATTGCGCTTGATCCCGGTACGCGCCACGGCGGCATTGAGGAAACCGAGGTCGAAGCTGCTGTTGTGGCCGACCAGGATCGCCCGCTTGCAGCCATTGGCCTTCAGCGCCTTGCGGATGCCGCGGAAGATCTCGGTGAGTGCCGCTTCCTCCTGCACCGCCATGCGCAGCGGGTGGTCAAGCTTGATGCCGGTGAATTCCAGCGCGGCCGGCTCGATGTTGGCGCCTTCGAAGGGCTCGATGCGGAAGAAGTAGGTGTGTTCCGGGAACAGGAAGCCTTTCTCGTCCATGCCGACAGTGGTCGCGGCGATTTCCAGCAGCGCGTCGGTGGCCGAGTTGAAGCCGCCGGTCTCGACGTCCACCACTACCGGCAGGTAGCCGCGGAAGCGGCGCGCCATCGGATGGCGCGGGCCGCTGGGGAGGTTGCCGTCGAATTCGTCGTCGAAGTTGTCTTCGCTCATGCCCCGGCCTCCAGCAGTTTCCAGCGGAGTGTCTCGCCGGCGCGCAGCGGCACCACGTCGAAGTCGCCGAAGGGGAGGCTGGCGGGCGCCTGCCATTCCTCGCGGACCAGGGTGATCCGGTCGGTGTTGCGCGGCAGGCCATAGAAGTCCGGGCCGTGCAGGCTGGCGAAGCCTTCCAGCTTGTCCAGCGCATTGCGCTGTTCGAAGGCCTCGGCATACAGCTCGATGGCGGCGTAGGCGCTGTAGCAGCCGGCGCAACCGCAGGCGGCTTCCTTGGCGTGGCGGGCGTGCGGCGCCGAGTCGGTGCCGAGGAAGAATTTCGGATTGCCGCTCACCGCGGCGTCCAGCAGGGCTTCCTGGTGGGTGTTGCGCTTGAGGATCGGCAGGCAATAGAAGTGCGGACGGATACCGCCGACCAGCATGTGGTTGCGGTTGTACAGCAGGTGATGGGCGGTAATGGTCGCGCCGACGTTGGCCGGGGCTTCCCGGACGAACTGGGCGGCGTCGCCGGTGGTGATGTGCTCGAAGACCACCTTCAGGGTCGGGAAGCGCTCGACCACCCGGCGCAGGTGCTCGTCGATGAACTGCTTCTCACGATCGAATACGTCGACCTCGGCGCGGGTCACCTCGCCATGCACCAGCAGCGGCATGCCGACCTCGGCCATCGCCTCGAGCGCTTCGAAGATATTGTCGATGCGGGTCACGCCAGAATCCGAGTTGGTGGTGGCGCCTGCCGGATAGAGCTTGGCGGCATGCACGAAGCCGCTGGCCTTGGCGGTACGGATTTCCTCGGCGCTGGTGCGGTCGGTGAGGTACAGCACCATCAGCGGCTCGAAGCGGCTGGCGGCGGGGCGGGCGGCGAGGATGCGCTGCCGGTAGGCGTCGGCTTCGGCGGCGTTGCGCACCGGCGGCACCAGGTTCGGCATGACGATGGCGCGGCCGAAGGTGCGGGCGGCGTCGCCGACGGTATTGGCCAGCGCGGCACCGTCACGCAGGTGAATGTGCCAGTCGTCGGGGCGCAGGAGGGTGAGACGGTCGGACATGGGGCTTCCAGGACGGGATTTCGTGGGGGGAAATGCTACCGGAAAAGGGGGGGCGGGGCACTCGCTATCAAGTTTTGTCCGGGCCGTCCGATACATCCTTCGTATTTGGACGCTTTCCCGGAGCCCGCCGTCGTGCAGCCGCGCCTTCTTCTATTGCCTTTCCTGCTCAGCAGCCTGCCGGCGCTGGCGGTGACCTTCCAGACGCGGCTGGAGAGCGTCGAGT
The DNA here is from genome assembly GCF_056110345.1 of Pseudomonas sp. TZ252. NCBI lineage: Bacteria > Pseudomonadati > Pseudomonadota > Gammaproteobacteria > Pseudomonadales > Pseudomonadaceae > Pseudomonas > Pseudomonas sp. TZ252. The sequence continues at coordinate 4,039,202 of NZ_CM148566.1, forward strand.
GGAAGGTCGAAGGCGACCAGTTCGAATGCCGCCTGTCGCAGCCGGTGGCGAATTTCGGAGTCGGCGAGTTCGTCCGGCGTGCCGGCGAGCAGGCGACCTTCCGCCTGAAGCCCGAGGCCCAGTGGCTGGGGCGCGGGTCGGCGACCCTGCTGGCTGCCGCGCCGCCCTGGCGACCGGGGCAGGGCGACATCAACCTTGGCCAGGTCAGCATCGGTAGCGGCGAGGTGCCGTTCAACAGCAGCCAGCAACAGGCCGGTCGGTTGCTCACCGGCCTGCTCGAGGGGCGCAGCCCGCTGGTCCGCCATCGCACCTGGCAGGGCGATCGCCTGGAGGTGCGCCTGCTGCCGGCGCGCTTCGCCAGCGTCTACAGCCAGTACCAGGCCTGCATCGCCAAGCTGCTGCCGGTGAACTTCGACCAGGTCAAGCTGGCCCAGGTCGGCTTCCCCGACGGCGGCACGGCGCTGAACGACGTGGCGCGAGCCAAGCTGGACATCATCCTGCAACTGCTCAAGGCCGATCCGAGCATCAACCGGATCGAACTCGACGGGCACTCCGACAACAGCGGCAACCGCCTGACCAACCGCGACCTGTCGCGCCGCCGCGCGCTGGCGGTGCAGGAGTACCTGAAGAGCAACGGGGTGCCGGAAAGCCAGATCAACGTGCGCTTCTACGGCGAGCGCTACCCGCTGGTGGCCAACAACAGCGCCGCCAACCGTGCGCGCAACCGCCGGGTCACCGTGCACCTGTCGCGCGAGGCGGTGGTCGAGCCGGCGACGGAAGCGCCGAAGGCCGAGGACAAGCCGGCGCCGCCCGCGGCAGAACCTGCCGCACCGAAGCCTCCGGCCGCCTCGCTTCAGGGAAAACCCACGGTTTGAGTCGCGCAAACGATAGAATCTGTCGCTTTTGCGTCTAAAGCTGTCGCCCCTCTGTAATTTCCCGAATGCCCTGCGTAGAATTGTCGCTTTTCGTGACGACCCCCGTGGAGTGATGGCATGGCGGATGTGAAGAAGGTAGTCCTGGCGTATTCCGGCGGCCTGGATACCTCGGTAATTCTGAAGTGGTTGCAAGATACCTATAACTGCGAAGTGGTGACCTTCACCGCCGACCTCGGCCAGGGCGAGGAAGTCGAACCGGCTCGCGCCAAGGCCCGCGCGATGGGCGTCAAGGAAATCTACATCGACGACCTGCGCGAAGAATTCGTCCGCGACTTCGTCTACCCGATGTTCCGCGCCAACACCGTCTACGAAGGCGAGTACCTGCTGGGCACCTCCATCGCTCGTCCGCTGATCGCCAAGCGCCTGATCGAGATCGCCAACGAGACCGGCGCCGACGCCATCTCCCACGGCGCCACCGGCAAGGGCAACGACCAGGTCCGCTTCGAGCTGGGCGCCTACGCGCTGAAGCCCGGCGTCAAGGTGATCGCGCCCTGGCGCGAGTGGGACCTGCTGTCCCGCGAGAAGCTGATGGACTATGCCGAGAAGCACGGCATCCCGATCGAGCGCCACGGCAAGAAGAAGTCGCCGTACTCGATGGACGCCAACCTCCTGCATATCTCCTACGAAGGCGGCGTGCTGGAAGATACCTGGACCGAGCACGAAGAAGACATGTGGAAGTGGACCGCTTCCCCGGAAAACGCGCCGGACACCCCGACCTACATCGAGCTGACCTACCGCAAGGGCGACATCGTCGCCATCGACGGCAAGGACATGACCCCGGCCGAGGTGCTCACCGAGCTGAACCGCGTCGGCGGGATCAACGGCATCGGCCGCCTCGACATCGTCGAGAACCGCTATGTCGGCATGAAGTCCCGTGGCTGCTACGAGACCCCCGGCGGCACCATCATGCTCAAGGCCCACCGCGCCATCGAGTCGATCACCCTGGACCGCGAAGTGGCCCACCTGAAAGACGAGCTGATGCCCAAGTACGCCAGCCTGATCTACACCGGCTACTGGTGGAGCCCGGAGCGCCTGATGCTGCAGCAGATGATCGACGCCTCGCAGGTCAACGTGAACGGCGTAGTGCGCCTGAAGCTGTACAAGGGCAACGTCGTGGTGGTGGGCCGCAAGTCCGACGACTCGCTGTTCGACGCCAACATCGCGACCTTCGAGGAAGACGGCGGCGCCTACAACCAGGCCGATGCCGCGGGCTTCATCAAGCTCAACGCGCTGCGCATGCGCATCGCCGCGAACAAGGGCCGCACGCTGTCCTGACCGACGCGCGCTGCCTGCGATGGAACGAAGAACCCCGGCCATGAGCCGGGGTTCTTCGTTCCTGATTGCTGAAAGCGATAGCCGGGGCCGTTCAGGAAGACTTCTGGATCAGTTCGATCTTGTAGCCGTCCGGGTCGGTCACGAAGGCGATCACGGTGGTACCGTGCTTCATCGGCCCGGCTTCGCGGGTGACCTGGCCGCCGTTGTTGCGGATGTCGTCGCAGGCCTGGTAGGCGTCGTCGACCTCGATGGCGATATGGCCGTAGCCGGTGCCGATCTCGTAGGCATCCACGCCCCAGTTGTGGGTAAGCTCGATCACCGCGGAATCCGCCTCGTTGCCATAGCCGACGAAGGCGAGGGTGAACTGGCCGTCGGGATAGTCGTTCTTCCTGAGCAGGGTCATGCCTAGCACCCGGGTATAGAAATCGATCGAGCGATCGATGTTTCCGACCCGGATCATGGTATGGAGAATGCGCATTTTCATTGCCTCGAGCTTCACGGTCAAAGGCGGATTTTACCATGTGGCCGGCAACCGGCTGCGAGATCGGGATCGTCCCCGTCCCGGCGACCGGCCCTTTGCCGGACTTCCCTTCCTACGGGGCGTTTCGCCTCTTCCCTGGGCCGGCCGTCGATAGCCGGTCGGCCTGCCTCCGCCACCCTCCCGAGCTGCCCGCTGCGTCTCCGAGCGTGCCAGGCGTCCCGCCCCCGGTGACCGGCCGAAAGCTCGCTGCGCCTTCGCCATGAGGTCGGAAAAAAGGGGGGTTGACCTTGCCAAGGTGTCAAGGTCGATAACCGGCCACGGAAGCGGTTTCGTCCAGCCAGGCCACGCAGGCTCAGACCAGGAAGGCACAACAATGAATCTCAGACACTTCATCCGCATCACCGCGACGCTAGGTGTCGCGGCCCTTATCGCTGGCTGCGGGGAATCGGCGCCGCCGGGGGCGGCGAGCGCCCCGCCAAGCGTTCCCGTCGCCGAGGTGGTGGTTCGCCCGGTGACACCCTACGCCGAGTTCACCGGCTCGCTGACCGCTGTCGAGCAGGTAGAACTGCGGCCGCGCGTCGCCGGCTACATCCAGGACGTTACGGTGCCGGAAGGCCGCCTGGTAGAGAAGGGCCAGCAACTGTTCCTCATCGACCCGCGCGTGTTCAAGGCGGCGCAGGATGCCGCCAGGGCACGCCTGCGCGAGGCCGAGGCCGCGGCGTTGCTGGCGCGCACCGAACACGAGCGAGCCGAGCTGCTGTATGCGCGGAAGGTCGTCGCCCGGGAGCGGCTCGACAGCGCCATCGCCTCGCGCAATGCCAGCAAGGCCCAGGTCGATGCGGCCAGGGCCGCCCTCGACGCGGCGCAACTGGATCTCGGCTTCACGCGGGTGACGGCACCGATCGGCGGGCGTGTCGGGCATATCCAGGTCACCGAGGGCAACTACGTCACCAATGGCGTCACCGCGCTGACCAGCATCGTTTCGGTCGATCCGCTGTACGTGTACTTCGATGTCGACGAGCGCACCTACCTGCAGGCCCTGGCGCCGACCCGCGGCAGGGAAGGCGAGCAGGCCCCCAGGGTCAAGGTGGCGCTGCTCACCGACGAGTCCTATGGACGAAGCAGTCGCCTCGATTTCCTCGCCAATGCCGCCGACCGCGGGACCGGCACGGTCCGGGTTCGGGCGGTGGTCGACAACCCGGACGGGCAACTGACGCCGGGGCTGTTCGCCAAGGTCAGGCTGGAGACCGGCAAGCCTCGCGCGCAGGTGCTGGTCGCCGACCATTCCATCGGCACCGACCAGGGCAGGCGCTATGTGCTGGTCGTCGACGAAGGCAACAAGACCCAGTACCGGCCGGTGGAGCTCGGCCCGATGGTCGACGGCCTGCGGGTCGTCCGCCAGGGCCTGCAGCCGGGCGAGCGCATCGTCGTCAAGGGCCTGGTCCGGCCGGACATGCAGATCACACCGCGCCTTGCGGAAATCGATGGCACGCCCGTCGACCTGTCGAAGACCGTGGGGGCCGCACAATGACATTCCCACGCTTCTTCATCGATAGGCCGATCTTCGCCATCGTTCTTTCGGTGCTGATGATGATCGGAGGCATCGTTTCGTTCTTCCAGTTGCCGCTGAGCGAATACCCGGCGGTGACGCCGCCGACCGTGCAGGTGACTACCGCCTATCCCGGCGCCAACCCCGACGTGATCGCGCAGACGGTGGCGACACCGCTGGAGCAGGCGATCACCGGGGTCGAGGGGATGCTGTACATGTCCTCGCAGTCGGCCACCGACGGGCGAATGATCCTGACTATCACCTTCGACCAGCACATCGATCCCGACATGGCCCAGATCCAGGTGCAGAACCGGGTCTCGCGGGTGCTCTCGCGCCTGCCCGACGAGGTGCAGCGGCAGGGCGTGGTCACCCAGAAGACCTCGCCGGACATCCTCATGGTGGTGCACCTGCTGTCGCCGGAGCAACGCTACGACCCGCTGTACATCTCGAACTACGCCTACCTCCAGGTGCGCGACGAACTGCTGCGCCTGCCGGGGATCAGCGATGTGGTGGTGTGGGGCGCCGGCGAGTACAGCATGCGCCTGTGGCTCGACCCCGACCTGATCGCCGCGCGCGGGCTGACGGCGGGCGAAGTGATCGCCGCGGTACGCGAACAGAACGTCCAGGTGGCGGCCGGCGCCGTCGGCCAGGCGCCGGACTCCACCGCGGCCTTCCAGGTCACGGTGAATACCCTCGGGCGGCTGAGCGACGAAGAGCAGTTCGGCGACATCATCGTCCGCACCGGCGCCGACGGCCAGGTGACGCGCCTGCGCGACGTCGCGCGGATCGAGATGGGCGGCGATGCCTATGCGCTGCGCAGCCTGCTGGACGGCGAGCCGGCGGTGGCCTTGCAGATCATCCAGAGCCCCGGAGCCAACGCGCTGGATACCGCCGAGGCGGTGCGTGCCACCGTGGCGAGGCTCGAAGGCAACTTCCCGGCCGGCCTGAGCGCGCGCATCGCCTACGACCCGACGGTGTTCGTCCGCGCTTCGTTGCAGACCGTGGCCACCACCCTGCTGGAGGCGATCCTGCTGGTCGTGGTGGTGGTGGTGCTGTTCCTGCGTAGCTGGCGTGCTTCGCTGATTCCGCTGATGGCCGTGCCGGTCTCGCTGGTCGGCACCTTCGCCGTCATGCACCTGATGGGTTTCTCGCTGAATACCCTGTCGTTGTTCGGCCTGGTGTTGTCGATCGGCATCGTCGTCGATGACGCCATCGTGGTGGTGGAAAACGTCGAGCGCCACATCGAGAACGGCGAGCCGCCGCTCCAGGCCGCGCGGCGTGCGATGGACGAGGTCACCGGGCCGATCATGGCGATCACCTCGGTGCTGGCGGCGGTGTTCATCCCCACGGCCTTTCTCAGTGGCCTGCAGGGCGAGTTCTATCGTCAGTTCGCCCTGACCATCGCCATCTCCACCATCCTGTCGGCGCTCAACTCGCTGACCCTCAGCCCGGCCCTGGCGGGCCTGCTGTTGCGTCCGCGGCCGGCCGGAGGTGCGGTGGCGGGGCGCTTCCAGCGACTGCTCCAGGCCCTCGGCCGACCGTTGCGAAATGCCCCCGAGGCCTACGGCAACGCGGTGCGCAAGGTGGTGCGGGTGAGCGGCCTGGCCCTGGTGGTGTATGGGGGCCTGCTTGGCCTGACCTGGGTCGGTTTCCAGGCGGTGCCACCGGGCTTCGTGCCAATGCAGGACAAGTACTATCTGGTCGGCATCGCCCAGTTGCCGAACGGAGCGTCGCTGGAGCGTACCGATGCGGTGGTCAGGCAGATGTCCCGGATCGGCCTCGAGGAGCCGGGGGTGGAGAGCGTCGTGGCCTTCCCGGGCCTGTCGGTGAACGGTTTCGTCAACGTGCCGAACGCCGCGGTCATGTTCTTCATGCTCGATCCGTTCGAATCGCGCACCTCCGCCGATCTCGGCGCGCTGGCCATCGCCGGGCGCCTGCAAGCCAGGTTCGCCAGCATTCCCGACGGCTTCCTCGGGGTCTTCCCGCCGCCGCCGGTACCGGGGCTGGGAACCATCGGCGGCTTCAAGATGCAGGTCGAGGATCGCGGCGGCGCCGGGCTGGAAGCCCTGGCCAGGCAGACCCAGGTGCTGATGATGAAGGCCACTGAGTCCGGCCAGCTCGGGGGCTTGATGACCAGCTTCGATATCAATGCCCCGCAGCTCGAGGTGGTGGTCGACCGCACCAAGGTGAAGAGCCAGGGCGTTCGCCTGGCCGATGTGTTCGAGGCATTGCAGGTCTACCTCGGCTCGCTGTACATCAACGACTTCAACCGCTTCGGTCGCACCTACAAGGTCACTGCCCAGGCCGATGCGCCGCACCGCATGCAGGCCGAAGCCATCGGGCGCCTGCAGGTACGCAATGCCGCCGGGGCGATGTTGCCGCTGTCCTCGTTCGTCACCGTGACGCCCAGCTCCGGTCCCGACCGGGTGATCCACTACAACGGCTATCCGTCGGCGGATATCAGCGGCGGCGCGCTTCCCGGCGTCAGTTCGGGACAGGCGGTGGCGTTGATGGAGCGCCTGGCCGGCGAAGTGCTGCCCGAGGGCATGACCTTCGAATGGACCGACCTGACCTACCAGCAGAAGCTGGCCGGCAACAGCGCGCTGTTCATCTTCCCGCTGTGCGTGCTGCTGGCCTACCTGATCCTCGCCGCGCAGTACAACAGCTGGCTGTTGCCGCTGGCGGTCCTGCTGATCGTGCCGATGTGCCTGCTCAGCGCGATCGCCGGGGTGTGGCTGGTGGGCGGCGACAACAACGTGTTCGTCCAGATCGGGCTGGTGGTGCTGGTCGGCCTGGCGGCGAAGAACGCGATCCTGATCGTCGAGTTCGCCCGCACGCTGGAGGCCGAGGGCGCCCGTGCGCTGGAGGCGGTGGTCGAGGCTTGCCGCCTGCGCCTGCGGCCGATCCTGATGACCTCGCTGGCGTTCATCGCCGGCGTGGTGCCGTTGGTCATGGCCAGCGGCGCCGGAGCGGAAATGCGCCAGGCGATGGGCGTCGCGGTATTCGCCGGGATGCTCGGGGTGACGCTGTTCGGCCTGTTCCTCACGCCGGTGTTCTACGTACTGGTACGGGCACTGGCGGCGCGCCTGGAGCGACGCGCCGGCGGCAGCCTGGCGCATCTGGAGGGAGGCCGTCCATGAAGCCATACCTGCGGTCTTCGTTGAGCGCGCTGATCCTGCTGGGCGGCTGTGCCGCGGTGGGGCCCGACTATGCGCCGCCGAGCGCGTCCGCACCGGCCAGCTTCGGCGCGATGCCGGCGGGTATCGATGGCGGTGGCGTGGAGATCGAGTGGTGGCGCGGGTTCGACGAGCCAGCCCTGGAGTCTCTGATCCAGCGGGCGCTCGCGGCGAACCTCGACATCGCCCTTGCCGGCGCGCGCCTGGACGAAGCGAAGGCGCTGCTGCGCGAGAACCGCGAAGAGTTCCTGCCGCGCGGCGGCCCGGCGTTCGATTACCAGGCCCGGCGGCGCGGCGAGGTGGAAACACCGGCCGGCCAGCAGCGCGACATCGAGACCTATCGCGGCGCGCTGGATGCTTCCTGGGAAATCGACCTGTTCGGCCGGGTGCGGCGCTCGGTGGAGGCCGCCGAGGCGCAGGCGGGCTCGCGCGAGGCCCTGCTGCGCAACGTGCAGGCGAGCGTCGCGGCTACGGTTGCCATGACCTGGTTCCAGCTACAGGGCATCGAGGCCGAACTTGCGGTGGTCCATGACATCGCCGGCAACCAGCGCGACAGCCTGGAGATGGTCGAACGCCTGGTCAGCGCCGGCTCCGCCCACGAGTTCGACCGGTTGCGCGCCGAAGCGTTATTGCACAACGTCGAGGCGGCCGTGCCCGACCTCGAACGGCGCCGCGCCGCCACCCGCAATGCGCTGGCCGTTCTCCTCGCGGAAGCCCCGCAGGCCTTCAGCCCGCCGGTCGCCCGTGCCTCCGGGGAAAGGCTGACGCTCCGCACCCTCGGGGTCGGCGACCCGGCGGGACTGCTGGCGCGTCGCGCCGACATCGCCGCGGCCGAACGCAACCTGGCGGCCGCGACCGCACGTATCGGCGTCGAGACCGCGGGGCTGTATCCGCAGGTCGAGGTACGCGGCTCGATTGGCCTGGTCGCCGGCAATCTCGATGCTTTGGACGAGAGTGGTACGTCCTTCAACGTCCTGAACCCGGTGATTCGCTGGGCGTTACTCGACCGCGGTCGCGTGCGGGCGCGGATCGCCGCCAGCGAGGCCCGTGCGCAGGAGGCATTGATCCTCTACGACCGGACGGTGCTGCGCGCCCTGCAGGAGACCGATGATGCCTTCAACGGCTATGGCGCTGCCGCTGACAGGCTCCGCCTGCGCCTGCTCGAGGCGACGGCCAATCGCGAGGCGGCGCGCCTGGCCCGGGAACGCTTCGTCCAGGGGGACGGCGAGTACCTGGACGTGCTCGAGGCGGAACGCTCGGACTACCTCAGCCGGCGCGCATTGAGCATCGCGCGCACCGAGCAGCGCCTTGCCGTCGTGGGTATCTACAAGGCGCTGGGTGGTGGCTGGGAAGCCTGCGCGGGGGCGCGGCGCTGTGGCGTGGCTACCGACGATACCTCTCCAGGCGTGGCACGGCAGCGCGACAGTCGCTCCTGATCAGCCGCCGGCGGTTTCCGGCCGCCGGCCTTCGCTCGACTGCCTAGGTCGAGGGCCGTGCGGCGCGTCCTCCGGTTATTTGGCGAACCCCGGGAATACGGATTGCCTGGCGCGGATCGCTCGTCCCTGTCCGCCTTATCGATAAGTCGGTTCCGAACTCTTTTTCGGTAGTTCATTCAGATGGATGAATGAAGAGGGCAGATGGAAAGTATCTGCTCGGGACTTCAATGTTCAGAAGAGTGGGGAAGTATTACTTCCTCATTGTTCTTCAGGTACGTTCCGGCTGCCCGCCGTTTCTTATTGAACGAAGTCACTCCTGTGCCTCTGCGCTCGCGCCGCACGGAGACGTCGAATACATATCGTCGAGAGGTTCTTCAGTGGTGAGTGGAGCTGGCTGATGCGGTGTCTCGATTGCCTGGCGGAGTTGTTCTATATGTTCGTTCTTGGCTTTGTCCGTTGTTTGAAGTTTGCGGAATAACTTCTGGAACTATTCATATGAATTTTTGAAAGTTTGGTTTACCTGAGAGATTTATGAGTTGACCTTGTCACGATGGCAGGACTCATGGTTCGCAGGAGTCAACAAACCAGGAGGTTGCGATGTTTTCTTTCCATATTCCGAACATGACCTGCGGCGGTTGTGCCAAGACTGTCACCCGTATCCTGCACGGCGTCGATCCCCAGGCGCGCGTAGAGACCGATCCCCCTCGGCGCGAGGCTAGGGTCGAGAGCACTCTGGACAAGCACGCATTCCTCGAGGCGTTGAGCGAGGCCGGTTATCCGGAGGGCCGTTGAGTGTATGGGCATGACGCAGGCGTAGGGTCGGATAGTAGCGTTTCGCCCAGTGCCGGCAATAGGAAAATGATTTTCATTGAAGTCTGCGCGCCATATGCCATCAATGGCGCTTGGCTATTGTGGAAAGAACGCTTTGGAATTTGTAAATCAATATTTCAGTCGGCCGCGAGGTGACAGTTATGTGAACGGAAAGAGGCGCTGACAGGAAACCCTAAAAGTTATTCTCCGATGGATTCGCAGGCCTTTAGCTCGGGGTTTTTCGCAGCGCATCCAGTGTTATCGAAGAGCACCTTTCGGCGAACTCCGTTGTCCGCCGAGAAGGCCGCTGCATTGCTTGACCTTGCCACCGTGGCAAGCTTTACGGTCGCCCCGCACAACAACAAAAACAAGGGTGATCCAAATGACTTCAAATCCGTTACAGCAATGCTGCAGTTCTTCCTCCGATATGAATATCCGTTCCCAGCGGACAATGTCGGAACCTGCCCGAAATGCATCGGCTCTCCTGGCTGAAGCCTTGAAACCCGGTGCCTCCCTGGACCAGATCATGCTCGCGCTCGAGGCGATTCTCGCGGTCACGGCCAAAGGCCTGGGCGGCGATGCTTCGGCTTACGCGCAGTACCAGGCGTTGCTCCTGGAACTGCACGTAGGCAGCGATCCGCATACGGAGCCGACCCGCCGCTGGATGGCGAGCCAGGTCTACCTGGTCGAGGATCGTTTCGCTCCCGAGCCGGCCGGTTTCAGCGCCGTCCCGGTGGAGGAGTTCCGCAAGAAGGTCGACGCCGAGATCGAGGCGCGCAGCCGGGTGCGCCATCCCATGTCGGTCCACCTGTTCCAGGGCACGCCGCCGGTCGAGGACGTGCGCTTCTTCCTGGAACACCATTGGGTCCGTTCCTACAACTTCTACAGCCTCCTGGCGGAGCTGGCCTTCCGCTTCGAAAACATCGAGGACGCCTCGGTGTTCTATCGCAACCTCTACGGCGAGGCCGGGGCGGAGACGCCGGAGCGCTCGCACCCCGCGTTGCTGTCCCACCTGATGACCTACTTCGACATTCCGCTGCGCATCGATTTCCCGGCGCTGCATCCGCTGGAGAAGGCCTACCTCAACAACCGTATCCGTTGCGTGCGGCACACCGATGTCGCCTGGGGCCTTGCGCTCCTGTACGCGGTCGAGTCGGTGAGCTGCGTCAACCACCGGCGCATCTACGAACTCCTGCAGCGCCTGGGCGTGCCCGAGCAACCCAGCGAGTTCCATCGCCTGCACGGCACCCAGGACGAGATCGATACCGAGGAGATGTGGGCGCTGATCGCCAAGTTCGCGCCGAGCGAAGACTTCCAGCGCAAGTTCATGCAGTCGCTGGCGCGCCACTTCGAAATCAACCGGGCCTACTTCGACCTGCTCTGGGAGCAGATGCAGGCGAATTCCCTGGCCATGGCCTGATGCCTATCCAGAACAAGAACAAGGAGTACAGGATGAATACCCGCAATTTTTCCCTGCCGCAGTTGCAGAACCTGCCCATCGAAGAAGCACGCATCGTTGCCGATGCGCTGGCCGTCCACGCTACTTCCCGCCAGATCGATAGCGCCGCGAGCAAGCTGGCCGCGCTGGCCGAGGCAGGGCTCAAGGGCGACCGCCAGGCCTATGCCGCGTACCAGCAGTTGCTCTACGTCCTTTCGTTGAGCGACGACGTGGCGACCGCCCAGACCCGGCGCTGGCTGGCCCGGGCGATCTATCGCGTCGAAGAGCGTTTCATGCCCGCCGCCGATCTTTCCAGGGCGTTGTCCGAGGAGGATTTCCAAAAGCGTCTCGAACAGGAAATCGCCGCGCAGTCCCGCGAGCGGCACCCGATGTCGCAGTACGTGTTCTCCGGCTCGGCCTCCCGCGCGCAGCTCCAGGTGTTCCTCCGTCACCAGTGGTTCCGCACCTTCCGCCTGTACCGCGATGCGGCCGACCTGTTGGTCAACCTGACCGATGTGGACGAGGCCGCGGCGCTTGCGCGCTACCTCTATGGCGAGTTGGGCGAGGAAGACGAAAAGGGTTCGCATCCGCGCCTGCTGGCCAAGCTGCTCGAGGCCATCGGCCTGGAGGCGGACTTCCAGGCCGTGTCGACGATGCCCGAGGAAATCGCCTACCTGAACAATCGCGCCCGTGCCTTCCGGCATGCCGAGGTCGGTTGGGGGCTGGCGGTGTTCTACATCACCGAACTGGTCGTGCCGGGGAACCACGAAAAGCTCTATCGGGCCCTGCTCCAGGCCGGCCTGAGCGAGGACCAGGCGGAGTACTACAAGGTCCACATCAGCCTCGTACCGCCGCGGGCCAAGCGCGAATGGCAACTCATCGCGCGGCGGATTCCGGACGTGCAGTTCCAGAATGCGTTCCTGACCTCGCTATCGCAGCACTTCCGTGTGGAAAGGGCCTATTACGACGCGATCTGGGAAGAGATGCAGAGCGTCAAGTGACTTCCACCGGGACAAAGCGAGCACTCGAAAATGCCAAGTCACATTACGGAATCCCGTATACACGGGGGCGCCTACTCGTCCCCGGCATTCGCCGCGATCTTTTCCGATACCAACCAGGTGCGGAGGTGGCTGGATGTCGAGCGAGCCTTGGCGGCGACCCAGGCCGAGATGGGCATCATCCCCCACGAGGCGGCGCGGGAGATCGACCGCGCCGCCCAGGTGGAGCGCTTCGACCTCACCCAACTGGGCCGCGAAAGCCTGGAGACAGGGCACCTGCTGGTGCCTACCATCCGCGCCCTGGCGAGGTTGTGCGAGGGTAGCTGGGGGGAGTACGTGCACTATGGCGTGACCACCCAGGACATCCTCGACACCGGGCTGATGCTGCAGGTCAAGGAAGCCTGGGGCCATACGCTCGGGCTCCTGCACTCGATCCGTGGCCATCTGCTGGCGCTCGCCCTGCGCCACCAGCACACGCCGATGGTTGCACGCACCCACGGGCAGCAGGCGCTGCCCACGACCTTCGGCTACAAGGTCGCCGTCTGGGTGGATGAAATCGACCGTCACCTGGCGCGCTTCGACGAGGCGCGCGAACGCGTCCTGGTCGGCAACCTGACCGGTGCCGTGGGAACCCTGGCGTCGTTCGGCGCCCAGGGCTTCGAGCTACAGCGGCGAACCCTGGCCAGGCTTGGTCTCGGCGCGCCGTCGACCAGTTGGCACAGCGCCCGGGACCGGGTGCTGGAGGTTGCCGGGTTGCTGGTCCAGGTGTCGGTGACGCTGGGCCGGGTGGCGAACGAGATCTACCACCTGCAGCGCAGCGAAATCGATGAGGTACGCGAGGGCAGCCGGCCGGGACAGGTGGGCAGCAGCACCATGCCGCACAAGCGGAACCCGTCGTCGGTCGACCTGGTCAGCGCGCTGTCGCGGCTGGTGCGGGCACAGATGGTGGCGCTCACCGATGCCGCGTTCCAGTTGCACGAGCGCGACGGCACCGCCTGGCGCATCGAGTGGGCGGCGTTGCCGGAGCTGTTCGTCTACGCCGGCGCCTTGCTGACCCGCATGGAGGCGGTGCTGGCCGAGGGGCTCGAGGTGCGCGAGGAACGCATGCGCGCCAACCTCGACCTGCTGGGTGGGCTGATCCTGTCGGAGCGGGTCATGCTCGCGCTGGCGGGGCAGTTCGGCAAGCAGACCGCCCACGAACTGCTCCATGAGATAACCCAGGCCTCCCAGCGGCAGGGCGTTCCGTTCCGCGAGGCGCTGCTCGGGCAGCCAAGGTTGCGCGGCTGTTTCAGCGCCGAGGCGCTCGAAGAACTGCTCGACCCCGTCGGCTACGTCGGCCTCGCCGCCGAGATGGTCGACCTGGTCGCCGGCAAACCACGAACCGGCGCGTCGGGCGACAGGCCCGAAGGCGCCGCCTCTTCCCAAGGAAATCCCGGTCAGTCCCAGTACGTGATGGAGGATAGGTGATGGATGCTGAATCGCTGGAAATGCTTGCCCGTTCCTCGTGCACCGCGCATCCGCAGAGCTTCGGCGGCGCACCGGCCGAGTCGTCCTGCAAGCACGAACACAGTCACATCGTTGACTCTAAAACCCATGGCGGCGGCTACGCCGGCCCGGTGAGCCGCCGGATCTTCTGTAGCCACTGCCGCCTGCAACGCTGGCTCGACGTGGAGGCGGCGCTGGCGCTGGCGCAGGCCGATGTCGGCGTCATTCCGCCCGAGGCGGCGCTGGAGATCGCGAAGGCCGCCAGGCTTTCGGCCGTCGACCTGCAGCAGATCGCCGAGGGTGTGGCCAGCACCGGGCACTCGCTGATGCCCCTGCTGGGCGCGCTGCAAAGGAACTGCAGCCCCAGCGCGCGCGAGTACGTGCATTTCGGCGCGACCACGCAGGATATCCAGGACACCGCGCAGTCCCTGGAAATGCGCGATGTGCTGGATGAAACGGAGCGGGCGCTGGACATCCTCCTGGACCGGCTCTCGGTGCTGGCGAGCGGGACCCGCAATGCGCTGATGGTCGCCAGGACCCACTCGATCCCGGCGTTGCCGACCACCTTCGGGCTGAAGGTGGCCGGCTGGATCGACGAGTTGCTGCGTCACCGCGAACGCCTGGGCGAGGCGCGCAAGCGGATCCTGGTGGTGCAACTGTTCGGCGGCGTGGGCACGATGGCCGCCTTCGGCGACGAGGCCATGCTCCTGCTCGAAAGCTTCGCGCGGCGGCTGTCGCTGGACGTGCCGCTGGCGGGTTGGCACGTGTCCCGCGACCGGGTTACCGAGTTCGTCAGCACCCTGGCCATGGTCACCGCGTCCCTGGCGCGGATCGCCGACGAGATCCGCACCCTGAACCGCTGGGAGATCGGCGAGCTGGAGGTGGGCTGGACGCAGCAGCAGATCGGTAGCAGCACCATGCCCCACAAGCGCAATCCGGAAGGCTGCGAGCAGGTCGTGGTGCTGGCCCGGCTGGCCAAGGCCCAGGTCCTGCTCGCGTTGGACGCCATGATCCTCGAGCACGAGCGGGACTACCGCGGCACGCGCCTGGAATGGTGTGCGGTGGCGGACGTTTCCCACTATGCGCTGATGGCGCTGTCGCTGCTGACCGACACCATCGACGGGCTCACGGTCCACGACGAGACCATGGCGCGGACGGCGAATGCATACAGCGATGCGATCTGTACCGAGGCGTTCGTCTTCGAGATGGCCAAGCAACTGGGCAAGAGCAGCGCTTACGAAATCATCTTCGAGATCACCCAGGCCTGCCAGCGCAAGCGGATTCCGATGCGCCAGGCGCTCGAGTCGGATCCGCGGGTGGGCGCCGTCATGCCGAAGGAAACCCTGGCCAGGCTGTTCGAGCCGCGGACCCATCTCGGCATGGCCGGGACCATCGTCGACAAGGTGCTGGACAAGGTCGCCAGCCACCACTGAATCACCCGCCGCCAGAGGCGGCGGTACTGCACATCAACGGAGAACAAGAATGACAAAGGCTAACGAGATCGAAACCGCGAAGGTCAAGCAGTTTTCAGCACGGATCATGGAGGACTACGGCAATACCCTGCGCGGCGCGATGCTCTACATCGGCGACCGCCTGGGGCTGTTCAAGGCGCTCGCCCATGGCCAATGGGTGACCCTGGAAGAGCTGGCGCAGCAGACCGGCTACACCACCCGCTACCTGCGCGAATGGCTGGGCAGCATGGTCACCGGCAACTACCTGGCCTACGATCCGCAGAGCAGGAGCTATCGGTTGCCGGCCGAGTTCGTCCCGGTGCTCGCCGACGAGGACTCGCCTTATTTCGCCGGCGGGATCATCCAGTTGAGCGTGCCCTTCGTGAGCATGGCGCCGAAGATCATCGAGGCCTTCCGCTGCGGCGGCGGTTGCCCCGAGGAATCCTTCCCGCTGGAAACCTGGGAAGGCATGGAGCGCATGACCATGCCCTGGTACAAGCACTTCCTCGTGCAGCACTGGATTCCTTCGCTGGATGGCGTCAAGGAAAAGCTCCAGGCGGGTGGCAGCGTGCTCGATTTCGGCTGCGGCAGCGGGCTGGCCGCGATCATGATGGCCAAGGCGTTCCCCGAAGCCCAGGTCTATGGCTGTGACTTCCACGCGCCGTCCATCGAACGCGCGCGGGCGAACGCCGAGGCCGCGGGGGTCGGCGACCGGGTGCGCTTCGAGGTCAGCGATTCCGATGCGCTGGCGGGCAAGAAGTTCGACTTCGTCACGACCTTCGTGGTCATCCACGACGCGACCGACCCGCAGCAGATGATGAAGGACCTGCGCGAGTCGACCGCCGACGATGGGACCTACCTGATGGTGGAACTCAACCTGTCGCAGGAACTGCACGAGAACATGAACCTGTTCGGTCGCGTGATGTACCCGCAGAGCACGCTGTATTGCATGACCTGTTCGCTGTCCCACGGCGGCGAGGGCCTCGGCGCCTTCATGGGCGAGGACCGCGCGCGGCAGATGGCCGAGGCCGCCGGCTTCAGTCGCTTCCGCAAGGTGCCTTCGGAGTGGCCGCCGCTGCCGGCGCTGTTCGAACTGCGACCCTGACGGCGTTATCCGGGACGGCCGGGACGGCGACCGTCGGATAGCGGTTGCCGTGGCCGCCGCCCGGCGCGTGCCGGCTGGGCATGGCGGTCTCGGCTCGATCGCACCGGTGTTCAGGCCCGCTTCGGCGGGCTTTTCATGGCCCCCGGAAAAACGAAGCCCCGCCAATTGCGGGGCTTGCTTGCGGTGTGGGCGGCGCTCTCACAGGTCGAAGTCGTAGTCCGACAACTGGCGCTGCAGGCGGCGTTCTTCCAGCAGGTTGTCGATGATGCGACGCTTGGTCAGGTTGGTCTTGGCCACCTCGACGCTGGTTTCCTCGCCGTCATCCTCTTCAACGCCGGCTTCGTCGTCGATCTCGAGTTCTTCTTTGGCTTTTGCCATGACATTCACTCCAACTTATGGGGTGGTAATGGCGCACCTTATAGCGACAAAGCCGTGGCTGGTAAAAAAGATTTTTTCAATCGTAAAGATAGGATTTCGAATAGTTGATCAATCGTCTGAAGTCTTGTGCTTGTATTCGCACAGGTCCTCGATCCGGCAGCTTCCGCATTGCGGCTTGCGCGCCTTGCAGACGTAGCGGCCATGCAGGATCAGCCAGTGGTGGGCATCGAGCAGGTACTCGCGCGGCACGAACTTCAGCAGTTTCTTCTCCACCTCCAGAACGTTCTTTCCCGGTGCTATGCCGGTGCGGTTGGCGACGCGGAAGATATGCGTGTCCACCGCCATGGCCAGTTGCCGGAAGGCGGTGTTGAGCACCACGTTGGCGGTCTTGCGGCCAACCCCGGGCAGGGCTTCGAGGTCCTCGCGGTTGTCGGGGACCTGGCCGCCGTGCTTTTCGATGAGGATGCGGCAGGTTTCGATGACGTTCTTCGCCTTGCTGTTGTAGAGGCCGATGGTCTTGATGTACTCCGACAGCCCCTCGACGCCGAGGGCGTGGATCGCCTCGGGGGTGTTGGCCACCGGATAGAGGCGGGCGGTAGCCTTGTTCACCCCGACGTCGGTGGCCTGGGCGGAGAGGATCACCGCGATGAGCAGTTCGAAGGGGGTGGTGTAGGCCAGTTCGGTCCTTGGCTCGGGGTTGTCTTCGTGCAGTCGGCGGAAGATCTCCGCGCGCTTGGCGGCATTCATTCAATCACTCCGGTGACGCGGACGCGCTGGCGCTGGGTGGCGGGTACGTCGCCCGCCTGCACCTTGGCGCGTTCCGCCAGGCTTTCATCGATACGGTTCTTCAGGGCGATCAGCAGGCCGAGCATGATGAACGCGCCCGGCGGCAGGATCGCCAGCAGGAAGCCCTGGTACTGCGGGAACGGCTGGATCTTCCAGTCCGCCGCCGCCGGGCCGAACAGCAAGTGCATGTCGGCCAGCAGGGTACCCTGGCCGAGCAGCTCGCGCAGGCCGCCGAGGACCAGCAGGACCAGGGCGAAGCCGAGGCCCATCAGCAGTCCGTCGAAGCTGGCGCGCAGCACGCCGTTCTTCGCCGCGAAGGCCTCGGCGCGACCGAGGATCACGCAGTTGGTGGTGATCAGCGGGATGAAGATGCCGAGGACCTGGTACAGCTCGTAGGTCCAGGCCTGCATCAGCAGTTCGATGCAGGTGGTCAGCACGGCGATGATCATGACGAACGCCGGTAGCCGGATCGCCTCGCTCACCGCGCCGCGCACCAACGATACCGCGGCATTGGAGCAGGCCAGCACGAGCATGGTGGCCAGGCCCAGGCCGAGGGCGTTGACCGTCGAGTTGCTGGTGCCCAGCAGCGGGCACAGGCCGAGCAACTGGACCAGGCCCGGGTTGTTGCGCCACAGGCCGTTGCGGGCGATCTCGCGGAAATCTTGTTCACTCATGTCCGGCAGCCTCTTCGGGGGCGAGCAGGCGTTCGCGGTTGGCGTCGAAGTAGCGCAGCGCCTTGTGCACGGCGCGGACCACGGCGCGCGGGGTGACGGTGGCGCCGGCGAACTGGTCGAACGTACCGCCGTCCTTCTTCACCGCCCAGCCGGCGTCCGCCGGATCGCCCAGGCTCTTGCCGTCGAAACCGTGCACCCAGGGACTCTTGGCCAGTTCGATGCGGTCGCCGAGGCCGGGGGTTTCCTTGTGCGCGACGACCCGCACGCCGAGCAGCCGGCCCTGGGCGGTGACCCCGACCAGTAGCTGGATGGCGCCGCTGTAGCCATCCGGCGCGCTGGCCTGGAGGATGACTGCGCTGGCCTGGCCGTGCAGGCGGGCGACATAGGCCGGACGCGGCGCATCCAGGCCGAGCAGCTTCGGCGCGAAGGTTGGCACCTGGCTGTCCAGCGGATGGTTGTCGTAGCTGCCCGGCGGCAGCAGTTCCAGCAGGGCGCGGCCGCGCGCCTCGCGCTGGGCTTCGGCGATGCGCGCTTCTGTGAATTGCTGCACCAGGGCCACCAGGCCCACCCCGACCAGGGCGAAGAGCCCGAGCAGGAGGGCGTTGCGCAGCATCGAACGGCGAGTCGCGGCGTCCATCAGTCGCCTGCCTTGAAGCCGCGCTCGGCCTTGCGATGGCCGTAGGTGCGCGGCCGGGTGTAGTAGTCGATGGTCGGCGCCGCCAGGTTCATCAGCAGCACGGCGAACGCCACGCCATCGGGATAGCCGCCCCAGGTGCGGATGACGTAGGTGAGGACGCCGACGCCGAGGCCGAAGACCAGCCGCCCGCGATTGCTGGTGGCGCCGGACACCGGGTCGGTGACGATGAAGAAGGCGCCGAGCATGGTCGCCCCGCTGAACAGATGGAACAGTGGCGAGCCATGGGAATCGGAGCCGGAACCATTCCAGAACAGCAGGCTCATGGCGAACAGGCCGGCGAGCATGCCCAGCGGCGCGTGCCAGGTGAACAGCCGGCGCCAGAGCAGGAACAGGCCGCCGAGGAGGAACGCCAGGTTGACCCACTCGCTGCCGGCGCTACCGAGGTGGCCGAAGGCCGGGTTGCCGGCGAACAGCTCATCGACGGTCAGGCTGCGGTCGGTCTTCAGCACGTCGAGGGCGGTGGCGTGGGCCCAGGCGTCCGGCCGGGTAGCGAGGCCGAGGAATTCGCGGAGGCTGTCGGGCAGGCCGAGGGCGCTGTCCGGCGAGGGCCAGCGGGTCATTTCCAGGGGAAACGAGACCAGCGCCACGACGTAGCCGAGCATCGCCGGGTTGAACGGGTTCTGTCCGAGGCCGCCGTACAGGTGCTTGCCGAATACCAGGGCGAAGAAGGTCGCCACCAGGGTCAGCCACCAGGGGGCGTAGGGCGGCAGGGCGACTGCCAGCAACAGGGCGGTGACCAGCGCGCTGCCGTCCTTGAGGAACACCCCCGGCGGACGTTTGCGCAGGGCCAGCATGGCGGCTTCGCAGGCCAGCGCGACGAGGCTGGCCCAGGCCAGGTTGAGCAGGGTGCCCGGGCCGTACAGCCAGGTCAGCGTCAGCAGGCCGGGGACGCAGGCGCCGAGCACCAGGCGCATGATCGCCGGGGTACGGTTGGAGCCGCGGGCGTGGGGCGAGGTGGGGCGGGGCAGGGCCATGGTCACTCCGTGCCGTGTTCGGTCAGGGCGCGCTCGGCGGCGCTCAGGCGCGCGCGGGCGGCGGCGAGTGCGGCGGCGTCGGCGTTCGCCAGGCGTTCGAGCTTCTTCAGGGCGGCGCGGGCGTAGGCCAGCTCGGTCTTCAGCTCGCGGGTGCGCGGGTCGACCGGGCGCTTGTCGATCCGCACCAGCTCCGGCGCCGGCTTGCCGCAGGCGTCCTCGGCGGCATGCAGGTCGCGCTCGGCGGCTTGCAGCTCGCCGCGCAGGCGTTCCAGCTCGCTGTCCATCACCCCGGCCTGCTCGGCCTTCTTCAAGGCCGCGCGCTTGCCGACCAGGGCGATCTTCGCCCGCTTCAGCGCCGCCTGGCCGTCGTCGCCGGGCGCCGCGGGCTTCGGCGCGTGACGCTCGAGGCGGGCCAGGGTGGCTTCGCAACGCTCGACCTCGGCGCGCAGTTCGTCGAGGGTCGCCCGCTGCTCGGCGCCGGGCGCTTCGCCGAAGGCCTTTTCCGAGCGCTTGAGCTGGGCGCGGGCCATGGCGGCCTGGGCCTTGGCCTTCTTCAGTTCGGCTTCGTCGTCGAGCGCGGCAGGCGGTGCGCTGGGTAGGTCGCGCGGCAGGCTGGCTTCGGCATCGGCCAGGGCCTTGTCGGCGGCCTCGGCGGCGGCGCGCAGTTCCGCGACCAGGCCATGCTGTTCCGGGGTGTCGTGGCTGAGCAACTGTTTCTCGGCCTTCTTCAGGGCCACCCGCGCCATGCTCGCTTCGATCTTCAGCCGTTTCAGCCGTTCGCTGCCGCTACCGGCCTGCTTGCGCGCCCTGGCCCGCTCGATCGCCGCCTGCACCGGGTCGACCGCCGTGGCGGGGGCGGCTTCCTCGCGCTCGGCCTGGGCGGCGCGCGCCAGCGCGGCCTTCTCCGCGCGTTGGGCGCGTTCTGCGGCCCGGCGCTCCTCGTCGCGGCGCAGGCGAGCCTGGCGTTGCTCGAAACGCTCACGGGATTGTTCGGCCTTCAGCAGCTTCTGCCGCTGCTCGCGGATCTCCGCCTTGGACGCGCGGTAGTACTGCACCAGGGGAATGCTCGACGGGCAGACGTAGGCGCAGGCGCCGCATTCGATGCAATCGAACAGGTTGTGGGCGAGCAATTGCTCGTGCTCGTCGCCCAGGGCGAAGAAATGCAGTTGTTGTGGCAGCAGGCTGACGGGGCAGACCTGGGCGCAGTCGCCGCAGCGGATACAGGGCATGGCCGGCACTGGTTCCGGCAGCTCCGTGGCATCGCCGGCGAGCAGGCAGTTGCAGGTCTTGATCAGCGGCACCGAGAGATCGGGCAGGGCGAAGCCCATCATCGGCCCGCCCATCAGCACGCGTTCCAGGCGTCCCTCGGCGAGGCCGGCGAACGCCAGCAACTCGTGTACCGGCGTACCGATCAGCGCCTCGACGTTCATCGGCCGCTCCAGGGCGCCGCCGGCGAGGGTAGTGATCCGCGAGATCAGCGGCCGACCGAGGACGACGGCATCGTGCACGGCGGCCAGGGTGCCGACGTTCTGGCACAGGATGCCGATGTCCGCCGGCAGGCCGTCCGCCGGGACTTCCCTGCCGGTGAGCAACTGGATCAGCTGGCGCTCGCCGCCCGAGGGATAGCGGGTCGGCAGGGCGACGATGCGATAGGGCCGTTCACCGAGGGCGGCGCCGAGGGCGGCGATGGCTTCCGGTTTGTCGTCCTCGATGCCGACCAGCACCTCTTCGGGGCACAGGATCTGCACCAGGATATCGATGCCGCCCAGCACCTGCGTGGCGCGCTCGCGCATGAGCAGGTCGTCGGCGCTGATGTAGGGCTCGCATTCGGCGCCGTTCACCACCAGCGTATGGATCTTGTCCGCCGGGCGCGCGGCGAGCTTGGCCGCGGTGGGGAAGCCGGCGCCGCCGAGACCGCCGATGCCGGCCGCGCGGATGCGTTCGAGCAACGCCAGCGGACTTTCGGCGCGGAAGTCCGGGCAGGGATGCAGCTCGGTCCAGCGCTCCAGGCCGTCGCTGGCGATGACGATGGCCGGCGCGGGAAGACCGGAGGCATGCGGATAGGGGTGTGCGCCGATCGCCACCACGGTACCCGAGGTCGGGGCATGCAGCGCGGCGCTGACGGTGCCGTCCGGGAGGGCGATGGTCTGGCCCTTGAGTACGGCCTGGCCGACTTCCACGCAAGGTCGCGCCGGCGCGCCGATGTGCTGGCCGAGCGGCACGATGTAGCGCTGCGCCAGCGGCGCCTGCTGGATCGGCAGGGCGGTGGAGCGCTCCTTGTTGGCCGGCAGGCAGAGGCCGCCGGGGAAGGCGTGCAGGGCGCTCATGCCGCTCGCTCCCGGTCGCTGGCGATCAGTCGCGGCGACGGCTGCGGCCATTTCCAGTGGCGCACGTCGTCCGGTATCTCGCGCATCTCGATGCAGTCCACCGGACAGGGCTCCAGGCACAGGTCGCAACCGGTGCATTCGTCGGCGATCACCGTGTGCATCAACCGTGCGGCGCCGACGATGGCGTCCACCGGGCAGGCCTGGATGCACTTGGTGCAGCCGATGCATTCGGCCTCGCGGATGTAGGCTACCCGCGGCGGGGTTTCCTCGGCGGCGTCGAGCGGCTCGGGCTCCAGGTCGAGCAGGTCGGCGAGGGCGCGGATGGTCGCTTCGCCGCCCGGCGGGCACTTGTTGATCTTGTCGCCGGCGGCGATCGCCTCGGCGTAGGGCTTGCAGCCGGGGTAGCCACACTGGCCGCACTGGGTCTGCGGCAACAGGGCGTTGACCTGCTCGGCGACCGGATCGCCCTGGACGCGGAAGCGCACCGCCGCATAGCCGAGCAGCGCACCGCCGGCCAGGCAGATCGGCAGCAGCGCGCCGATCGCCAGGAACACGCCGTTCATGGCCGGACCAACCCGCTGAAGCCCATGAACGCCAGCGACATCAGGCCGGCGGTGATCATGCCGATGGCCGCGCCGCGGAACGGCGCCGGCACGTCGGCGATGGCGATGCGCTCGCGCAGGGCGGCGAACAGCACCAGCACCAGGGAAAAGCCCAGCCCGGCGCCGAAGCCCTGGGTAGTGGCCTGGAGGAAGCCGTATTCAGCCTTGTTGGCGTTGAGCAGGGCGACGCCGAGGACGATGCAATTGGTGGTGATCAGCGGCAGGAAGATGCCGAGCACCCGGTACAGCAGCGGGCTGGTCTTCTTCACCAGCATCTCGGTGAACTGCACCACCACCGCGATCACCAGGATGAAGCCGATGGTGCGCAGGTACTCCAGGTCCAGCGGGCGCAGCACGTAGCGTTGCAGGATATGGCTGCACATCGCCGCCAGGGTCAGGACGAAGGTGGTGGCGAGGGACAGGCCGATGGCCGTCTCGATCTTCCGCGACACGCCCATGAACGGGCACAGGCCGAGGAACTGCACCAGGACAAAGTTGTTGACCAGGATGGCGCTGACCAGGATCAGGGCGAGTTCAGTCATACGCGAAGCATTCGTTGCAGGGCCGGGGCCGTCGGGGGAAATCCCCTATTATCGGGTGGGATTGCCCTGCAAGGCTAGCGCAAACACGTACGAAAGACCGGGAGACGGACTGCCGTTGCGTCTCCCGGGGTCGCGCTCACTGCAACCTGGCCCGCTCCAGCAGCGCCCAGGCCAGGGCGAAGGTCGGTTCGCCATCCTCGCTCTGCTCGCTGGCGCTGACCACGATCCACCGCGCGCCCGCCGGCTTGGCTGCCCACAGGCGGTATTCGCTGCCGGCGGAGCCGCCGTCGTCTTCCTCTACCTTGTAGCGCGCCTCGCCGTCGCCCAGGCGCCTGCTCGCCAGGTCGGGCGGGGGCGGCGCGTCCTGGCGCTGGACCTCCAGTTGGCGTGGGTTGCGCAGCTTGCCGCCTTCGTCGAAGCGGAAGCCCTCGGCGCTGCGCCGCGCGTCGAAGCCGACGGGGCGCTCCACCACCAGGCCGTTCGGGTGGGTCAGGGTCTTGTCGAAGTCCACCCCGGACTCCGCGGTGCAGGCCAGCAGGGCGAGGCTGGCGAGAATCAGGGCGACTGTCTTCATGGGAACCTCATTCCAGGGTCGAGGAAGGTGGCGTAGGCATCGTCGACGAACATCGGCCAGCCCGGCGACAGGTTGTCGTCCCAGGGCCGCGAGGTGTATTCCGAGGCCAGCGCGCGGACATTGTCCCGCGGCCAGTTGCGCGGATTGCCGGCGTAGGCGCGGAGATCGATGGAGGGAAATGCGCCGCGGGTCTTCGGCAACTTGCGCAGGTCCTGTTGCGACGCGAGGTTGGCGACGTAGCGGATGTAACGGGCGGTGGCGAAGATGTTGAATTCGTCGGAAGCCAGCAGGGTGGCGACCGCCTTGCGCGACAGACCGCGGCGCACCGGCTGGCCGAGCAGGTCGGTGAACAGCTCGTACTTGATCGCGGTGGAGACCACCACCTGGCCGAGGCCGATGGAGGTGTTGGCGCTCTTGATGCTGACTGCCGCCTGATAGTCCTTGGCGTCTTCGTCGCGGGTCTGGTCACGCTGCTCGGCGAGGATGATCGCGCCGATCAGTTGCGGCGTCAGGTCGTATTTGCGCGCGGCCGCGGACATGACCTTGGCCCGCGACGGCGGGTTGCCCGGATAGGCGTCGGGGAACAGCGTGCTGATCGGCTGGCCGACCAGCGTCTGTGCCTGGTTCAGCTTGTCTTGCGGCGAAAGCTGGCTCAGGTAGGCGCCCAGGTCGCCGAGCGGGTTGCTGTACTTGGTGACGGTCGCCGGGTCCTTGTTGAGCAGCTTGAGCTGGTCGCCGAAGGCAATGGACGGCAGGTCGGTCGGATTGACGCCGGTGGCGCCGACCCCGCTGAACGGACCCTGGATCGCCTGGCTGGCCACCCCGGTGGCGCCGGCCGCGGCGAAGCCCAGGCGACCGGCGGCGTCGGCGAGGTCGGCGCAGATGTCGAAGAAAGTGATGGTGGGGAAGTAGATCCAGTTGTCGGTCTGGGTGCCCAGGGGATTGTTGATCAGGCTGCGGATCAAGGCATTGCGTGCCTGGTAGCGCTGCATGGTGGTGCGCCCGGCGATGCTGGCGATCAGCGAGCGCGCCAGTTCCGGCGGGCCCACCCGCTGGAACAGCTTGATCAGCGAGCCGCTCTTGTCGAGTGCGGCGATGGTCGCATCGGGCACGTTGTCGTTGCGGATCGCGGCGATCACCCGGCGGGCTTCCTGGCGGGTCACCTGCCAGTCGTCCCAGCTATAGGAAATCAGTGACTCGATCAGGTCGCTGGTGGCGGTCATCGGTCTTCCTCCTTGTGAGTTGCCAGGCCCGTCAGGCGGTCCTGGGCGAAAGAGCGGACCCTCCCGGTCCGCCCGTATGCCTGGGCTCAGCGCGCCTCGTTCTTGCCGGGCCGCCGCAGCCAGCGCCACAGGCCGCGCAGCAACAGGCCCAGCGGCAGCAGCACGACGAGGAACGGCAGGCTGTAGGCGAAGAACTTCATCGCGGCGATGGTGCCATCGACAAGGTCGTCGAGCAGTTGCCCGGCGGCCGTGGCGAGCTGGCCGAGGCGGCTGTCCGGCTGCGCCTCGCTGCTGAAGCTCAGGGTCAGCAGGTTGGTAGCGATGCGCCGCTGCTGCTGGGCGCCGGCCTGGGCGTTGTCGGCCAGTTGGGCTTCCACCGCGGCGATTTCCTTGGCCAGGGCCAGCAGGTCGCCGACGCTCATGTCCTTGCGCCCCTGGTATTGCTGCAGGGTCTGGTACTCGCGTTGCAGGCGCTCGCGTTGCTGGCGGGTGTCGGCGACCGCCTGGGCCAGGTCCTCGGCGCGGGTCTGCCGGCTTTCCAGCGTGCCGCCCTGGGCAGCGGCCGCGACCAGCTTCTCCACGCCGTCCGGGACGATGCGCACGGTGAGTTCGGCGTAATGGCCGATACCGCCGCGTTGTTCGATGGCGAGCACGTCGCACTGGCCGAAGCGCTCGCTGTTGCAGGCGTCGCGGCTGGCGGCGAGTTGCGCGTCGATACGCGCGGCGGGAAGGCGGATGCCGACGCGGTGTTCGTAGGCGAGGGCGGTGCCGGGTTTGCCCGTCTCGCCCTGGAAACCGGCATTGCCGGAGACGCTTTCGGCGTGTTCGGCGGAGCATCCGTAGAGCGCCGCCAGCAGGACGCCGGCGGCAAGCTTCCATGCGTTCATTCTATCGAGCCCTCCGTGGCTTCGTGGTCTGCGTTACTTGACGCGCTGGCCCGGCTTGGCGCCGCTGTCCGGACTCAGCAGGTAGATCTCCTCGCCACCCGGGCCGGCGGCCAGGACCATGCCCTCGGACACCCCGAACTTCATCTTGCGCGGCGCCAGGTTGGCCACATAGAGCGTCAGGCGGCCTTCCAGGGCACTCGGGTCGGGATATGCGCTCTTGATCCCGGAGAACACGTTACGCTTCGCGTCGCCGATGTCCAGCGACAGGCGCAGCAGCTTGTCGGCGCCTTCGACGAATTCGCACTTCTCGATCAGGGCGATGCGCAGGTCGACCGCGGCGAAAGCGTCGAAGTCGATCTCCGCGGCGATGGGTTCCTTGACCAGCTCGCCGTTGCCGGCGGGTTGGGATGCGGCGGCGAGGTCTTCCTTGGAGGCTTCGATCATGGCTTCTACTTTCGCGGGCTCGATACGGGTCATCAGGGGCTGGAACGGGTTCAACTGGTGGTTGGCCAGCAGGGTCTGGTGGTCGGCCCAGGTCAGCGGGGCGACGTTGAGGAAGGCTTCGGCGGCGGCGGCCAGCTTCGGCAGCACCGGCTTGAGGAAGATCACCAACTGGCGGAACAGGTTGATGCCCAGGCCGCAGACGGCCTGGACCTTGTCCTGCTGGCCTTCCTGCTTGGCCAGCGCCCAGGGCGCCTGTTCGGCGATCCAGGCGTTGGCGCGGTCGGCGAGGGCCATGATCTCGCGCATGGCGCGATTGAAGTCGCGGGCCTCATAGGCCTCGGCGATGCCCGGTGCGGCCTCGCGGAAGGCGGCGAGCAGCTCCGGCGCCGGATCGGCGCCGACCAGCACGCCGGCGTTGCCCTTGTGGATGAAGCCGGCGCAGCGGCTGGCGATGTTGACGACCTTGCCGACCAGGTCGGAGTTGACCTTCTGCACGAAGTCCTCGAGGTTCAGGTCGAGGTCCTCGACGCCGCGGCCGAGCTTGGACGCGTAGTAGTAGCGCAGGTATTCCGGGTCCAGGTGGTCGAGGTAGGTGCGCGCCTTGACGAAGGTGCCGCGCGACTTGGACATCTTCTGGCCGTTCACGGTCAGGTAGCCGTGCACGTTCAGCGCGGTCGGCTTGCGGTAGCCGGCGCCTTCGAGCATGGCCGGCCAGAACAGCGCGTGGAAGTTGACGATGTCCTTGCCGATGAAGTGGTACAGCTCGGCGCCGGAGTCCTTGCCCCAGAACGCGTCGAAGTCCAGCTCGGGACGCCGCGCGCAGAGGTTCTTGAAGCTGGCCATGTAGCCGATCGGCGCGTCCAGCCAGACGTAGAAGTACTTGCCGGGAGCGTCGGGAATCTCGAAGCCGAAGTACGGCGCGTCACGCGAGAT
Source organism: Pseudomonas sp. TZ252 (assembly GCF_056110345.1). Classification (NCBI taxonomy): domain Bacteria; kingdom Pseudomonadati; phylum Pseudomonadota; class Gammaproteobacteria; order Pseudomonadales; family Pseudomonadaceae; genus Pseudomonas; species Pseudomonas sp. TZ252. The sequence continues at coordinate 4,066,382 of NZ_CM148566.1, forward strand.
GTCCCACTGCTGGAGGCCGCTGTCCAGCCATTCGGCGAGCTTGTTGGCCACCGACTCCTGAAGGGCGCCGCTGCGGGTCCATTGCTTGAGCATGGCCTCGAAGTCCGGCAGTTTGAAGAAGTAGTGCAGCGATTCCTTGAGCACCGGGGTGGCGCCGGAGATCGCCGATTTCGGGTCCTTCAGTTCGGTCGGGGCGTAGGTCGCGCCGCAGGCCTCGCAGTTGTCGCCGTACTGGTCGGCGGTGCCGCACTTCGGGCAGGAGCCCTTGATGAAGCGGTCGGCGAGGAACATCTGCTTTTCCGGGTCGAAGTACTGGGTCACCGGGCGGGTGTCGATGTGCCCGGCGTCGCGCAGTTTCAGGTAGATCGCGCTGGACAGCTCGCGGTTCTCTTCCGAGTGGGTCGAGTGGTAGTTGTCGAAGTCCACCAGGAAGTCGGCGAAGTCGCCCATGTGCTCGGCGCGCACGGCGTCGATCAGTTGCTCGGAGGTGATGCCCTCGCGCTCGGCGCGGAGCATGATCGCCGAACCGTGGGCGTCGTCGGCGCAGACGTAGACGGCCTGGTTGCCACGCATCTTCTGGAAGCGCACCCACATGTCCGTCTGGATGTACTCCAGCATGTGTCCCAGGTGAATGGAACCGTTGGCGTAGGGGAGGGCGCTGGTAACGAGGATCTTGCGTGGTTCGGACATGGGTTCGGCTTATCGGCTGAGAGCTAAACGGATCGGTCACTATAAAGAAGCGGCGGTTTTTTTTCATCCGCGCGCCACTCGGGTAGGATGACCGGCATCGATTCCCCGCTTAACCCTCAGGAAATCCCCCATGTCCGCTATCACTCGCCAAACGGTGGAAGCCACCCTCCGCCAGTACCAGGACCCCTATCTGAACCAGGACCCCGTCAGCGCCGGCTGCCTGCGCGAGGTGGAGATCCAGGGCGACCGCGTGCGGGTGCGCCTGGAACTGGGGTACGCCGCCGGGCTGTTCAGAAACGGCCTGGCGCAAACCCTGCAAATGGCCCTGGAGGCGCTCGACGGCGTCGCTCGCGCCGAGGTCCGGGTCGACTGCGTGATCCAGCCGCACAAGGCACAGCCGCAGGTCGAGGTGATGGGCAACGTGAAGAACATCGTCGCGGTGGCTTCCGGCAAGGGCGGCGTCGGCAAGTCCACCACCGCCGCCAACCTGGCCCTGGCCTTGGCCCGCGAGGGTGCGCGGGTGGGCATCCTCGACGCGGACATCTACGGACCCAGCCAGGGCATCATGTTCGGCCTGCCGGAAGGCACCCGGCCGAAGGTCCGCGAGCAGAAGTGGTTCGAGCCCCTGGAGGCGCACGGGGTGCAGGTGATGTCGATGGCCTTCCTCACCGACGACAGCACGCCGGTGGTCTGGCGCGGGCCGATGGTCTCCGGTGCCCTGATCCAACTGATCACCCAGACCGCCTGGGACAACCTCGACTACCTGGTGGTGGACATGCCGCCGGGCACCGGCGACATCCAGCTGACCCTGGCGCAGAAGGTGCCGGTGGCCGGCGCGGTGATCGTCACCACCCCGCAGGACCTGGCGCTGCTCGACGCGAAGAAGGGCGTGGAGATGTTCCGCAAGGTGAACATCCCGGTGCTCGGCGTGGTGGAGAACATGGCGGTGCATATCTGCTCCAACTGCGGCCATGCCGAGCACCTGTTCGGCGAGGGCGGCGGCGAGAAGCTGGCGGCGCAGTTCGGCGTCGAGCTGCTGGCGTCCATGCCGCTGTCGATCGCCATCCGCACCCAGGCCGACAGCGGCCGGCCGACGGTGATCGCCGATCCGGAAAGCCAACTGGCGATGCTCTACCAGGAAATCGCCCGCCATGTCGGCGCGCGCATCGTTCTCAGCGAGCGGGCCAGCGTCGGCCTGCCGAACATCAGCATCAGCGACGACTGAGGCGCTCGGGCAGCCGTCGGCGACGGCTGCCTTTGCCCTGGGGCGGCGGCCCCGGTAAGATTCGCGATCATTTTTCGCAGCTTTCGACAGGACACCCTCCATGACCATCAAATCGGACAAGTGGATTCGCCGCATGGCTCAGGAGCACGGCATGATCGAGCCGTTCGTCGAGCGCCAGGTGCGCGGCGCGGACGACAGCCGGGTGATTTCCTACGGGGTGTCCAGCTACGGCTACGACGTGCGCTGCGCCGCCGAGTTCAAGGTGTTCACCAACATCCATTCGGCGGTGGTCGATCCGAAGAACTTCGACGAGAAAAGCTTCGTCGACATCAACAGCGACGTCTGCATCATCCCGCCGAACTCCTTCGCTCTGGCGCGCACCGTCGAGTACTTCCGCATCCCGCGCGACGTCCTGACCATCTGCCTGGGCAAGAGCACCTACGCGCGTTGCGGCATCATCGTCAACGTCACCCCGCTGGAGCCGGAGTGGGAAGGCCATGTGACCCTCGAGTTCTCCAATACCACCAACCTGCCGGCGAAGATCTACGCCAACGAAGGCGTGGCGCAGATGCTCTTCCTGCAATCCGACGAGGCCTGCGAAGTGTCCTATAAGGACCGTGGCGGCAAATACCAGGGCCAGCGCGGCGTGACCCTGCCAAAAGCCTGACGCCAGAGCGTTTCGACACCGGAAACCGGGCCTGGCGCCCGGTTTTTTCATGCCTTTTCCGCCAACCCCTCGCTGTTCCCCGCCGGCCGCTCTGGCACGCCTTATCGCGGGCGGGCAGGGGCTTATGCGCAGGCGGCCGCCCGTCCTGTGAAATCTGGCAGTTACCGTTAGCTTTCGAATTGGCTAAAAAGTGTTCATCGGCTACGCGTGAACACGGACGCCAATCGTTTGCGCAGGCCGATCTGCAAGACCCACACAAGCCCCTCGCCTGAAGGGGTACGCATCCGCCGTGGCTGGTCCGCGCGGATGGCCGCTGAGTTACTTGTCTGCCGTTCGAACAATAAGAACGAACTCTACGTAATGCCGGGATACCCGTGGCAGCGATAGCTGTTTGCCTGTTCGAAAATTTTTGGGAGGTGTGAAATGCGGCGCGAAAGTCTGTTGGTATCGGTTTGCAAGGGCCTGCGGGTACATGTCGAGCGCGTTGGGCAGGATCCCGGGCGCAGCACGGTGATGCTGGTCAACGGCGCGATGGCGACCACCGCCTCGTTCGCCCGGACCTGCAAGTGCCTGGCCGAACATTTCAACGTGGTGCTGTTCGACCTGCCCTTCGCCGGGCAGTCGCGTCAGCACAACCCGCAGCGCGGGTTGATCACCAAGGACGACGAGGTGGAAATCCTCCTGGCGCTGATCGAGCGCTTCGAGGTCAATCACCTGGTCTCCGCGTCCTGGGGCGGCATCTCCACGCTGCTGGCGCTGTCGCGCAATCCGCGCGGCATCCGCAGCTCGGTGGTGATGGCATTCGCCCCTGGACTGAACCAGGCGATGCTCGACTACGTCGGGCGGGCGCAGGCGCTGATCGAGCTGGACGACAAGTCGGCGATCGGCCATCTGCTCAACGAGACCGTCGGCAAATACCTGCCGCCGCGCCTGAAAGCCAGCAACCATCAGCACATGGCTTCGCTGGCCACCGGCGAATACGAACAGGCGCGCTTTCACATCGACCAGGTGCTGGCGCTCAACGATCGGGGCTACCTGGCTTGCCTGGAGCGGATCCAGAGCCACGTGCATTTCATCAACGGCAGCTGGGACGAATACACCACCGCCGAGGACGCCCGCCAGTTCCGCGACTACCTGCCGCACTGCAGTTTCTCGCGGGTGGAGGGCACCGGGCATTTCCTCGACCTGGAGTCCAAGCTGGCCGCGGTACGCGTGCACCGCGCCCTGCTCGAGCACCTGCTGAAGCAACCGGAGCCGCAGCGGGCGGAACGCGCGGCGGGATTCCACGAGATGGCCATCGGCTACGCCTGAACCCTTGACCTGCGAAGACCCGGCCTGGCCGGGCTTTGCGGTTGCATAACGCACGGAGTAGCCCCATGCACGCCATCCTCATCGCCATCGGCTCGGCCGGCGACGTATTTCCCTTCATCGGCTTGGCCCGGACCCTGAAATTGCGCGGGCACCGCGTGAGCCTCTGCACCATCCCGGTGTTTCGCGACGCGGTGGAGCAGCACGGCATCGCGTTCGTCCCGCTGAGCGACGAACTGACCTACCGCCGGACCATGGGCGATCCGCGCCTGTGGGACCCCAAGACGTCCTTCGGCGTGCTCTGGCAAGCCATCGCCGGGATGATCGAGCCGGTCTACGAGTACGTCTCGGCGCAGCGCCATGACGACATCGTGGTGGTCGGCTCGCTCTGGGCGCTGGGCGCACGCATCGCTCACGAGAAGTACGGGATTCCCTACCTGTCCGCGCAGGTCTCGCCATCGACCTTGTTGTCGGCGCACCTGCCGCCGGTACACCCCAAGTTCAACGTGCCCGAGCAGATGCCGCTGGCGATGCGCAAGCTGCTCTGGCGCTGCATCGAGCGCTTCAAGCTGGATCGCACCTGCGCGCCGGAGATCAACGCGGTGCGCCGCAAGGTCGGCCTGGAGACGCCGGTGAAGCGCATCTTCACCCAATGGATGCATTCACCGCAGGGCGTGGTCTGCCTGTTCCCGGCCTGGTTCGCGCCGCCCCAGCAGGATTGGCCGCAACCCCTGCACATGACCGGCTTCCCGCTGTTCGACGGCAGTATCCCGGGGACCCCGCTCGACGACGAACTGCAACGCTTTCTCGATCAGGGCAGCCGGCCGCTGGTGTTCACCCAGGGCTCGACCGAACACCTGCAGGGCGACTTCTACGCCATGGCCCTGCGCGCGCTGGAACGCCTCGGCGCGCGTGGGATCTTCCTCACCGGCGCCGGCCAGGAACCGCTGCGCGGCTTGCCGAACCACGTGCTGCAGCGCGCCTACGCGCCACTGGGAGCCTTGCTGCCATCGTGCGCCGGGCTGGTCCATCCGGGCGGTATCGGCGCCATGAGCCTGGCCTTGGCGGCGGGGGTGCCGCAGGTGCTGCTGCCCTGCGCCCACGACCAGTTCGACAATGCCGAACGGCTGGTCCGGCTCGGCTGCGGGATGCGCCTGGGCGTGCCGTTGCGCGAGCAGGAGTTGCGCGGGGCGCTGTGGCGCTTGCTCGAGGACCCGGCCATGGCGGCGGCCTGTCGGCGTTTCATGGAATTGTCACAACCGCACAGTATCGCTTGCGGTAAAGCGGCCCAGGTGGTCGAACGTTGTCATAGGGAGGGGGATGCTCGATGGCTGAAGGCTGCGTCCTGAACGGTGCTGGCATAACAGATAGGGTTGCCATGATTTTGCCGTATCGGCAAGGCTGCGCGCTTGACAGCGTCATACCCCGGGCCAATTCTGCTGTGATGCATTTTATCGATCAGGGCTTACTGCAATGAGGAATGACGGAGGCTTTTTGCTGTGGTGGGACGGTTTGCGTAGCGAGATGCAGCCGATCCACGACAGCCAGGGCGTGTTCGCCGTCCTGGAAAAGGAAGTGCGGCGCCTGGGCTTCGATTACTACGCCTATGGCGTGCGCCACACGATTCCCTTCACCCGGCCGAAGACCGAGGTCCATGGCACCTATCCCAAGGCCTGGCTGGAGCGATACCAGATGCAGAACTACGGGGCCGTGGATCCGGCGATCCTCAACGGCCTGCGCTCCTCGGAAATGGTGGTCTGGAGCGACAGCCTGTTCGACCAGAGCCGGATGCTCTGGAACGAGGCTCGCGATTGGGGCCTCTGTGTCGGCGCGACCCTGCCGATCCGCGCGCCGAACAATTTGCTCAGCGTGCTTTCCGTGGCGCGCGACCAGCAGAACATCTCCAGCTTCGAGCGCGAGGAAATCCGCCTGCGGCTGCGTTGCATGATCGAGTTGCTGACCCAGAAGCTGACCGACCTGGAGCATCCGATGCTGATGTCCAACCCGGTCTGCCTGAGCCATCGCGAACGCGAGATCCTGCAATGGACCGCCGACGGCAAGAGCTCCGGGGAAATCGCCATCATCCTGAGCATTTCCGAGAGCACGGTGAACTTCCACCACAAGAACATCCAGAAGAAGTTCGACGCGCCGAACAAGACGCTGGCTGCCGCCTACGCCGCGGCGCTGGGCCTCATCTGAAGCGTAGGGCGCGCCGGCCGGCGCGCCCTACCAGATCTGGCAGGTTGCCTGCCGTTCATCCTCCTTTAGTCTTCCCCCTCATGTGTGTGCTGGTATGTCCTCCGACTGAGAGGGCCCAGGAGTATCAGGGTAGGGATGCCGCCTTTTTTTTCTCGGCCGGCACGACACGGGGACTTGGTCATGATCGAATTGCTCTCTGAATCGCTGGAAGGGCTTTCCGCCGCCATGATCGCCGAGCTGGGACGCTACCGGCATCAGGTCTTCATCGAGAAGCTGGGCTGGGACGTGGTCTCCACCTCCAGGGTCCGCGACCAGGAGTTCGACCAGTTCGACCATCCGCAAACCCGCTACATCGTCGCCATGGGCCGCCAGGGTATCTGCGGTTGCGCCCGCCTGTTGCCGACGACCGACGCCTACCTGCTCAAGGAAGTCTTCGCCTACCTGTGCAGCGAAACCCCGCCCAGCGATCCGTCGGTATGGGAGCTTTCGCGCTACGCCGCCAGCGCGGCGGACGATCCGCAACTGGCGATGAAGATATTCTGGTCCAGCCTGCAATGCGCCTGGTACCTGGGCGCCAGTTCGGTGGTGGCGGTGACCACCACGGCCATGGAGCGCTATTTCGTTCGCAACGGCGTGATCCTCCAGCGCCTCGGCCCGCCGCAGAAGGTCAAGGGCGAGACGCTGGTCGCGATCAGCTTCCCGGCCTACCAGGAGCGCGGCCTGGAGATGCTGCTGCGCTACCACCCGGAATGGCTGCAGGGCGTACCGCTGTCGATGGCGGTGTGAGGTCGTCAGCCGTTTCGCGCACTTTTTTCCGCTTCTCCTGCCGCATGCTCGGCCCGCGCCCCGGCGTCATCGGGCGTTCCCCTGCATTCCGGGATTTGGCCGCGGCTGCCGACTTGCGTAGTCTCTCTGCGGTCCGCCATCCCGAGGAGTCGCCATGCCGAAGTCATTCCGCCATCTCGTCCAGGCCCTGGCCTGCCTTGCGCTGCTGGCCAGCGCCAGCCTCCAGGCGCAGGAGAGCCGCCTCGACCGCATCCTCGAGAGCGGCGTGTTGCGCGTCGCCACCACTGGCGACTACAAGCCCTTCAGCTACCGCACGGAGGAGGGCGGCTATGCTGGCTTCGATGTGGACATGGCGCAGCGCCTGGCCGAGAGCCTGGGGGCCAAGCTGGTAGTGGTGCCGACCAGTTGGCCGAACCTGATGCGCGATTTCGCCGACGACCGCTTCGACATCGCCATGAGCGGCATCTCGATCAACCTGGAGCGCCAGCGCCAGGCGTATTTCTCGATTCCCTACCTGCGCGACGGCAAGACGCCGATCACCCTCTGTAGCGAAGAAGCGCGTTTCCAGACCCTGGAGCAGATCGACCAGCCGGGCGTGACGGCCATCGTCAACCCCGGCGGCACCAACGAGAAGTTCGCCCGGGCGAACCTGAAGAAGGCCCGGATCCTGGTGCATCCGGACAACGTGACGATCTTCCAGCAGATCGTCGACGGCAAGGCCGACCTGATGATGACCGACGCCATCGAGGCCCGCCTGCAGTCGCGTCTGCACCCGGAACTCTGCGCCGTGCATCCGCAGCAACCCTTCGACTTCGCCGAGAAGGCCTACCTGCTGCCGCGCGACGAGGCCTTCAAGCGCTACGTCGACCAGTGGCTGCACATCGCCGAGCAGAGCGGCTTGTTGCGCCAGCGCATGGAGCACTGGCTCGAATACCGCTGGCCCACCGCGCACGGCAAGTAATACAGGGGCGGCGAGGTTGGCCGCGGGCCCGCGCGGCCTTCCTTGGCGGCGGCAAAAACGTTATGGTCGGCGCCCCATCCTGGTGCCTGGTCCATGCGTTATCTACTGTTCGTCACCGTCCTCTGGGCGTTCTCCTTCAACCTGATCGGCGAGTACCTCGCCGGCCAGGTCGACAGCTACTTCGCCGTGCTTACCCGGGTCCTTCTCGCTGGCCTGGTGTTTCTCCCGCTGACCCGCTGGCGCGGCGTCGAACCGCGTTTCGTCGGCGGGGTGATGCTGGTCGGCGCGCTGCAGTTCGGCATCACCTACGTCTGCCTGTACCTGAGCTTCAACGTGCTGACGGTGCCCGAGGTGCTGCTGTTCACCGTGCTGACGCCGGTCCACGTGGCCCTGTTCGACGACCTGCTCAACCGCCGCTTCAACTTCTGGGCCCTGGCCGCCGCGCTGGTGGCGGTGCTGGGCGCGGCGATCATCCGCTACGACGGGATCACCGGCGAGTTCCTCCAGGGCTTCCTGCTGCTGCAACTGGCCAACGCCACCTTCGCCGCCGGCCAGGTGCTGTACAAGCGCCTGGTGCGCAAGTACCCGTCCGAGCTGCCGCAGCGCCAGCGCTTCGGTTATTTCTTCGTTGGCGCGCTGCTGGTGGCGTTGCCTGCCTGGCTGCTGTTCGGCGATCCGCAGCGCCTGCCGGCCGGCGAGCTGCAATGGGGCGTACTGGTATGGATGGGGCTGCTGGCCACCGCCCTCGGCCAGTTCTGGTGGAACAAGGGCGCCACCGAGGTGGACGCCGGTACCCTGGCGGTGATGAACAACCTGCACGTGCCGGTCGGGTTGCTGCTCAACCTGCTGATCTGGAACCAGCACGCCGACCTGCCGCGCCTGGCCCTGGGCGGCGCGGTGATCGTCGCTTCGCTGTGGGTCAACCGGCTCGGCCGGCGCGAGGTGCGTGCATGAGGATTTCCGGACAGGGCGTGCTGCTGTCGCTGGCCGCCTCGGTGCTGTTCGTTACCCTGCCGGGCTACGTCCACCTGCTGGAGCCGCTGGACAGCCTGCAGGTGGTGGCGCATCGGGTGGTCTGGTCGATCCCGATGGTATTCCTGCTGGTCGTCGCCACCCGCCAGTGGCCGACCCTGCGCGCCGCCTGGTGCCGGCTGTTCGCCGAGCCCTGGCTGCTGGCCTGCTTCCCGCTGACCGCGGCGATGATGCTGCTGCAATGGGGCATCTTCATCTGGGCGCCGTTGGCCGGGAAAACCCTTGAACTGTCGCTGGGCTACTTCCTCCTGCCGCTGGCGATGGTGCTGGTGGGGCGGGTGTTCTACGGCGAGCGCCTGACGCCGCTGCAGGCTATCGCCGTGGCCTGCGCGCTGGCCGGGGTGCTCCACGAGTTCTGGCTGACCCGCGCGTTCTCCTGGGTCTCCCTGGTCACCGCGCTGGGCTATCCCCCGTACTTCATGCTGCGGCGCAGGATGGGCGTGGACGCGCTGTCCGGGTTCGTCTTCGAGATGCTCTTCCTGCTGCCGCTGGCGTTGGCCGCGCTGTACTGGCTGGGCGACGAGAGCCAGGCCTTCCGCGAGGCGCCGCGCCTGTGGCTGCTGCTGCCGATGCTGGGGCTGATCAGCGCGCTGGCCTTCGGCGCGATGATGGCTTCCAGCCGGCTGCTGCCGATGGGGCTGTTCGGGATTCTCAGCTACGTCGAACCGGTGCTGCTGTTCCTGGTGGCGGTACTGTTCCTCGGCGAGGCGTTCCGTCCCGAGCAGCTATGGACCTACGCGCCGATCTGGCTGGCGGTGCTGTTGACCGGCTGGGACAGCGCGCGCCTGCTGAGGAAACAGGCGCGGCGGGGCATCTGAGCGAGCCGCAGGCGCCGGAATCAGCGCTTGCGGGTGCTTTCGACCTGGGCGAGGGTGGTCGGCAGGATGCGCTTGCCGGCCAGGTAGTGGCGTTTCCAGTAGCTGCTGTTGAGGTCGGAGACGCGGACCTTCTTGCCGCGCCGCGGCGCGTGCACGAAGCGGTCGTTGCCGACGTAGATGCCGACGTGGTCGACGCTGCGGCTGCGGATCCGGAAGAACACCAGGTCGCCCGGTTGCAGCTTGCCGCGGGAGACCTTGTTGTTGTCCATGTTGTAGATGGCGCGGGCGGTCCGCGGCAGGTCGACGTCGTCGACGTCCTGGAACACATAGTTGACCAGGCCGCTGCAATCGAAGCCTTTCTTCGGCGTGGTGCCGCCCCAGCGGTAGGGGGTGCCGATCATGCTGAAGGCGCGGTCGGTGACTTCGGAAGCGGCGGCCGCGACCACCGAGCGGTTGGCGGACTGGCGGGTGCTGACGACCCGGCTGGGCGACAGGGTGGAATTCTTCGACGGCTTGAAGGTGTGGGTGACCTGGTTGGAAGCCAGGCTGGGCGTCGAGAGGGCGGCCAGAAGGGCCGCGAAGCCTACAGACAGGCATGTCAAAAAGGGTGAACGCATTTCGGCATGTCTTCGCGTGCGTGAATAACGGTCCAGGCTTCCGCTGGTTCGTGGTTACTCTCTGTTCATCGGAGTGTCTTCTGGGTGACCGGAACGAGCCCTCCTGACTCTTCCGACCAGGCCGTCAAACGAAACGGCCAACTGCTTCCGGGCCTGGATGCATTCAGGTTGTCCCGGCGATAACGGGCTTAACGAAGGAAAATCGGGGACTCATCGGCGTTCCCAGCGTATTCCCCTACGAAAGCGGCGGCTATTGTGACCTATTTTGACGCCGGCCTTCTGACCATTCGTCGAATGATCGGTTCCGGATGTGACGCGCCGGTTTCGCCGTGCAAGTGGCGATACTTGCGGGTCCGGCAATGACCTGTTGTTCGCCGTGGCCTTGGAAAGCCTCTGCGCCGGGGGTATGTTCGTGTTCCCCGTACCCGAGTGAAGCCCGTAGAAGCGAGTCCAGATATGACCGAAACAGCCAAGCGTCCCTTGTACGTTCCCCATGCCGGCCCATCGCTGCTGGAGATGCCGCTGCTGAACAAAGGCAGCGCGTTCAGTACCCAGGAACGCATCGATTTCAACCTGCAGGGCCTGCTGCCGCACAACATCGAGACCATCGAGGAGCAGACCGAGCGCGCCTACAGCCAGTACAACCTGTGCAACACCGATCTGGACCGCCACATCTTCCTGCGCTCGATCCAGGACAACAACGAGACCCTGTTCTTCCGCCTGCTCGAGGAGCACCTGGAAGAAATGATGCCGATCATCTACACCCCCACGGTCGGCCAGGCCTGCCAGGAGTTCTCGAAGATCTACCGGACCCACCGCGGCCTGTTCATCTCCTACCCGGACCGCGAGCGGATCGACGACATCCTGCGCAGCGCCACCAAGAACAACGTGAAGATCGTGGTGGTCACCGACAGCGAGCGGATCCTCGGCCTCGGCGACCAGGGCATCGGCGGGATGGGCATCCCGATCGGCAAGCTGTCGCTGTACACCGCCTGCGGCGGTATCAGCCCGGCCTACACCCTGCCGGTGGTGCTGGACGTCGGCACCAACAACCCGGACCTGCTCAACGACCCGATGTACATGGGCTGGCGCCACGAGCGGGTGAGCGGGGCGCAGTACGAGGAGTTCGTCGACCTGTTCATCCAGGCGATCAAGCGCCGCTGGCCCAACGTCCTGCTGCAATTCGAGGACTTCGCCCAGACCAATGCCATGCCGTTGCTGGAGCGCTACAAGGACGAGCTGTGCTGCTTCAACGACGACATCCAGGGCACCGCCGCGGTGGCCGTGGGCACCCTGCTGGCGGCTTGCAAGGCCAAGGGCGAGAAGCTCAGCGAGCAGACCGTGACCTTCGTCGGCGCCGGCTCCGCCGGTTGCGGCATCGCCGAACAGATCATCGCCGCCATGCAACTGGAGGGCCTGGACGAGGCCCAGGCGCGTCGGCGCATCTTCATGGTCGACCGCTGGGGCCTGCTCACCGACGACATGAGCAACCTGCTCGACTTCCAGCACCGCCTGGCGCAGAAGCGCGCCGATCTCGGTGCCTGGGGCGGCCAGCAGGGCGACGACCTGGCGTTGCTGGAAGTGATCCGCAATGCCCGGCCGACGGTGCTGATCGGCGTCTCCGGGCAGCGCGGGCTGTTTTCCGAAGAGGTCATCCGTGAGCTGCACAGCCATTGCAAGCAGCCGCTGGTGATGCCGCTGTCCAACCCGACCTCGCGGGTCGAGGCGACTCCGCAGGAAATCCTCAACTGGACCGACGGCCAGGCGCTGGTCGCCACCGGTAGCCCGTTCCAACCGGTGCAGGTGGGCGACAAGCGGATTCCCATCGCCCAGTGCAACAACGCCTATATCTTCCCCGGCATCGGCCTGGGGGTGATCGCCGCGCGGGCCAACCGGGTCACCGAAGGCATGCTGATGGCCGCGGCCAACGCCCTGGCCAACTGCTCGCCGATCGTTACCCAGGGCGAGGGCGCCGTGTTGCCGGCGCTGGGCGACATCCGCGAGGTCAGCAAGCGCATCGCCGTCGCCGTGGCCAAGCAGGCCCAGGCCGAGGGCAAGGCCCTGCATACCAGCGACGAGGTACTGAACGACGCCATCGAGGCGAACTTCTGGTTCCCGCGCTACCGTGCCTACCGCCGGACTTCGTTCTGAGGCTCTGCCGCAGGCTGCGCACGGGGGAGAGGCGTTAACCGCCGATATTCCGCGCGATCGGTGCGAGAACGCGAAAAGGCCACCCCGAGGTGGCCTTTTTCGTTGACGGTAGCGCTAGCGCTAGCGCACATGATCGGGGCGCGTCCGGTGTTCGGCCTGGGTTTCCGGGTTTTCCGCCGCGCGCCGCGCCAGGGCCGGCAGGACATGATCGCGCAGCAGCGGCGCGAGATTGTCCGGCTGCGCTTGGCCGGGGACCAGCCAGGCCAGTTCCTCCAGCTCCGCCTGCGCACAGACGGCGTGGGGCAAGCGGGCGACGTAGATATCGGCATCGACGCGGGTGTTCGCCTCGTTGGCCGCCGGCGCCTGGAAGCTGCCGAGGTGCTCGAAGGTCGAGGCGCCCATCGGCAGGCACAGTTCCTCCAGCAGTTCGCGCTGTAGCGCGGCGAGGGGCGTTTCGCCCGGCTCGCGCTTGCCGCCCGGGAGCATGAAGGCCTGGGTGCCGCGCTTGCGCACCAGCAACAGGTTGCCCTGGTCGTCGAACAGGCAGGCGGCGGAAATGCTCAGCAGGTTGTCGGTCATTGCGGGTCGTCCTCGGCGATCACCTGGTAGCGCATCTGTACGATGCCGCTGTTGTAGCCATGTTGTTCCAGCAGTTGCAGGCGCCGCTCGCGGCCGCCGGCGAACAGCGGGATGCCGGCGCCGAGCAGCTGCGGAATGACGCTGACGATCACCTCGTCGAGCAGCCCGGCCGCCAGGCAACTACCGGCGAGGCTGCCGCCGCCGGCCAGCCAGACCCGCCGGCAGCCCTGTTCGCCGAGGCGTGCGAGGCCTTCCTGGGGCGTGTCATGGCGCAACTCGACGCCTTCCACCGCGCTCTCCCGGGGATTGCGGGTGAGCACCTGGCAGGGCTTGCCCGGATACGGCCAGTCGCCGAAGCCGCGCACGATATCGTAGGTGCCGCGGCCCATCAGCAGCCCGTCGATGCCCTGGTAGAAGCCGTTGTAGCCATGGTCGTTGCCGCCCTCGGCGAAACGGTCGAGCCAGTCGACGCTACCGTCGGGACGGGCGATGAAGCCGTCCAGGCTGGTGGCGACGTAGTAGATCAGGTGCGGTTTCATGGACGGCGCTCCCCTCGCTTCAGACAGTGGCTTCGTCGCTGCGGCTCGGTGCGGCCAACGCCTCGAACGAACGGGCCTCGGCGTCACGCCCTTCGAGCATGCCCTGCAGCCCCTGGCGCAGGTCCTGGCCGCTGGGTTGCTGGTAGGCGCCGAGGCCGAACTCCGGCATCACCGCCAGCAGGTAGTCGAACACGTCGCCCTGGATGCGCTCGTAGTCGACCCAGGCGGTGGTGCGGGTGAAGCAGTATATCTCCAGCGGGATGCCCTGGGCTGTCGGCTGCAACTGGCGGACCATGCAGGTCATGTGCGGATGGATGTCCGGGTGGTTCTGCAGGTAGGCGAGGGCGTAGGCGCGGAACGTACCGATGTTGGTCAGCCGGCGGCGGTTGGCGGCCAGCGGGGCGACCCCGCCGTTGGCGGCATTCCACTCCTGCAACTCGGTCTGCTTGCGGGCCATGTATTCGGTGAGCAGGCGCACCTGGCTCAGGCGCCGCTCTTCCTTCTCGTCGAGGAAACGCACCTGGCTGGAGTCGACGTAGATCGCCCGCTTGATCCGCCGTCCGCCGGACTGCTGCATGCCGCGCCAGTTCTTGAACGACTCCGACATCAGGCGCCAGGTCGGCACCGAGACGATGGTCTTGTCGAAGTTCTGCACCTTCACGGTGTACAGGGTGATGTCCACCACGTCGCCGTCGGCGCCGACCTGCGGCATCTCGATCCAGTCGCCGACCCGCAGCATGTCGTTGCTGGTGAGCTGCACGCTGGCGACGAAGGACATCAGGGTGTCCTTGTAGACCAGCAGGAGGACCGCCGACATCGCGCCGAGGCCGGACAGCAGCAGGAGCGGCGAGCGGTCGATGATGATCGAGACGATGATGATCGCGCCGAACACGAACACGGCGATCTTCGCCAGTTGCACGTAGCCCTTGATCGAACGGGTGCGGGCGTGCTCGGTACGCGCGTAGATGTCCAGCAGGGCATTCAGCAGCGCGGTGAGGGCGAGGATCAGGAACAGCACGGTGAAGGCCAGTGCCAGGTTGCCGAGGAAGTGCGCGGCCTTGTCCGGCATCTCCGGGATCCATGGCAGGCCGAATTGCACCAGCAGCGAGGGCGTGGTCTGCGCCAGGCGCTGGAACACCTTGTTGCGGATCAGGTCGCCGAGCCAGTGCAGCGCGGGCTGGCGGGCGAGCAGGTTGGCGGCGTAGAGGACGATGTAGCGGGCCACCCGGCCGAGGATCAGGGCGCCCACCAGCAGCAGGCCGAAGGCCAGGCCGGCGTGCAGGATAGGGTGTTGGTCGAGCGCCGACCAGTACCCGGAGAGCTGGTCGAGAAGGGATGTGGAGTCCATGGACAGGCGACTTCCTTTGTTGCGGGCGGGGGGGACGGGCCGGCCCCGCGGTTGAACGGACATCCCGACGCGGGGGCCGGGAACGCACAAAGGAACCAAGAGTGCCCCATCGGGCGCCGGATCGCATCCCCGACGTGTCTACAAAGGTTTTCCGCCGACGCGCGGGCTCAGCCGGCAAGCTCCTCCAGGGTGCGCCCGCGGGTCTCGATGCCGAAGGCCCAGACCACCAGGGCGGCGACGCCGAAACAGAGGGCGCCGAGGGTGAACACCCCGCCCTGGCCGGTGAGCGGCAGGACCAGCCCGGTGACCAGCGGGCCGAGCAGCGAGCCGATCCGCCCGACCGCCGAGGCGAAGCCCGAGCCGGTGGCGCGCGCGGAGGTCGGATAGAGTTCCGGGGTATAGGTGTAGAGCACCGCCCACATGCCGAACAGGAAGAACTGCATGGCCAGGCCGAAGCCGATCAGCAGTGCCAGGCTGCCGCCGAACACCGCGGTCTGGCCGTAGGCGTAGGCCATCGCGCCGCCGCCGAGGAGCATCAGCACGCAGCTCGGCTTGCGGCCCCAGCTTTCCACCAGCCAGGCCGCGCAGAGGAAGCCGGGTATCCCGGCCAGCGAAATCAGCACCGTGTAGTACACCGACTGGGTGACGGCGAAGCCGGATTGCTGGAGCAGCGCGCTGAGCCAGGAGGTCAGGCCGTAGAAACCGAGCAGGGCGAAGAACCACAGGCCCCAGACGGTCAGGGTGCGGCGCCGGTAGGCGGGCGACCAGAGTTCGGCGAAGGCGCTGAAGAAGCCCGGACGGCTGCGTTCCCGCTGCGGCTGGCGCAGCGGCGGCGGCAGTTCGGACAGGCCCAGCGAACGCATCACCCGTGCTTCTATGTCGCGCAATACCCGGTCCGCCTGTTCGCGCCGGCCGGCCTGCTCCAGCCAGCGCGGCGACTCGGGAATCAGGAAGCGGATGGCGAGGACGAACACCGCCGGCAGCGCCAGCACCAGGAAAATGCTGCGCCAGCCGGTCAGCGGCAGCAGGAAGTAGGACAGGCAGCCGGCAGCGACGAAGCCCAGCGGCCAGAAGCCGTCCATCAGCGCAATGTACTTGCCGCGGCGGCTGGCCGGGATCATCTCCGACAGCAGCGACTGGGCGATGGGAAACTCCATCCCCATGCCGATCCCCAGCAATACCCGGTAGTAGGTCAGGCTGTCGAGGTCGCCGGCGGTGGAGCACAGGTAGCTGGCCAGGCCCCAGAGCACGATGCTGGCCTGGAATACCGGCTTGCGCCCGAAGCGGTCGGCGAGCATGCCCGACAGGGCCGCGCCGATCACCATGCCGAAGAAGCTCGAGCTGGCCAGCAGCCCGGCCTGCGCCGAGTCGAGCCCGAACTCGGCTTTGATCGAGCCGAGCAGGAAGGTCATCATCGCCAGGTCCATCGAGTCGAAGAAGAACGCCAGCGCGATGATCACGAAGACCAGTCGGTGATATGGACTCAGCGGCAGCCGTTCGAGGCGTTCGGCGGCGGATGCGGGCGCGTCGGGCATGACCTGGTTCCTCTGGGCGGCGGGCGTCGAACGAGTCTGCGATCGCCGCCCGCGCCGTGCTTGCCTGGCGGCGACCCGGCGTCGAGCCGATTGCGACGCCGGCGCTGGCCGTCGCGCCGCGCGAATAAAGCCTGCGCGCCGGCGCGGCAACCGTTAGGCTATGCACCTGTCCATTTTCACGTGCAATGCCGAGGTTTCCCTTGTTCAGCCAATTTCCCCTCCACGAACGCCTGCTGAAGGCACTGGAAAGCCTGTCCTTCAGCGAGCCGACGCCGGTCCAGGCCGCGGCCATTCCCAAGGCGCTGGAGGGGCACGACCTGCGGGTCACGGCGCAGACCGGCAGCGGCAAGACCGCGGCCTTCCTGCTGCCGCTGCTGCACCGCCTGCTGGCCGAGGACAAGCCGCGCTCCCTGGCGCGCGCGCTGATCCTCCTGCCGACCCGCGAGCTGGCCCAGCAGACCCTCAAGGAAGTCGAGCGCTTCGCCCAGTTCACCTTCATCAAGGCCTGCCTGATCACTGGCGGCGAGGACTTCAAGGTGCAGGGCGCGCGCCTGCGCAAGAACCCGGAGATCATCATCGGCACCCCCGGCCGCCTGCTCGAGCAGCGCAACGCCGGCAACCTGCCGTTGCAGGACATCGAGGTGCTGGTGCTGGACGAGGCCGACCGCATGCTCGACATGGGCTTCGCCGACGACGTGCTGGCCCTGGCCAATGCCTGCCCGGCCGAGCGCCAGACCCTGCTGTTCTCCGCCACCCACAGCGGCGCCGGATTGAACAAGGTGATCGCCGAGGTGCTGCGCGAGCCGCAAGTGCTGCGCCTGAACCAGGTCGGCGAGCTGAACGAGAACGTCCGCCAGCAGGTCATCACCGCCGACGACGTGGCGCACAAGGAACAGTTGCTGCAATGGCTGCTGAGCAACGAGACCTACACCAAGGCCATCGTCTTCACCAATACCCGGGTCTCCGCCGATCGCCTGACCGGGCGGCTGATCGCCAACCAGCACAAGGTCTTCGTCCTGCATGGCGAGAAGGACCAGAAGGACCGCAAGCTGGCCATCGAGCGCCTGAAGCAGGGCGCGGTGAAGATCCTCGTCGCCACCGACGTCGCCGCACGCGGCCTGGACGTCGAAGGCCTGGACCTGGTGATCAACTTCGACATGCCGCGCAGCGGCGACGAGTACGTGCACCGCATCGGCCGGACCGGTCGCGCCGGCGCCGAGGGCCTGGCGATCTCGCTGATCTGCCATGGCGACTGGAACCTGATGTCGAGCGTCGAACGCTACCTCAAGCAGAACTTCGAACGACGCAACATCAAGGAACTGAAGGCCGCCTACCAGGGGCCGAAGAAACTCAAGGCGTCGGGCAAGGCCGCCGGCAGCAAGAAGAAAAAGCAGGACAGGAAGGGCGCCGCCGCCAAGCCCGCGGCCAAGCGCAAGCCCGCCGCGCGGCCGAAGGCCGGGCCGTCGGCGGTGGTCAGCGCCGACGGCATGGCGCCGCTCAAGCGCAAGAAGCCGACGGCGGAGTGATCGCGCGCCGCCGACCGCTTCGGAGGGCGGATAACCGTTTGCGGTTATCCGCCGCGCCGGCGTTGGATGGCGGATAACGCCGCTGGCGCTGTCCGCCCCGGGGGACTGCCTGGCCCCGTTCTCAGCTCCCCGCCGTCGCGCCCGCCTCGTCGTTGGCCGGCGGCGTGGCACTCTTCACCAGCGGCGTATCGTAGCTGCTCGCCTCGTAGCTCACGCAATGGCGGATCTGCGGCGGACCGTCGCCGGCATGCAGGGCGGTGACGTTGTCGATGACGATCTTGTCGGCCAGGGTCATGCGGTCGAGCATGCGCAGGTGCTGGATCCAGTTGTCCACCAGGAACAGTTCCTGCCAGACCTCCGGGTTGCTCACGTCGCGGAACAGCGACCAGCGCTCCGCGCCGTTGCGCAGGCGCAGGCGGCGCAGCGGCTGGGCGGCGCGAACGAAGTCGCGGGTGCGCTCGGCGGGAATCCGGTATTCGATGGAGACCAGCACCATGCCCCGCCGCGTGTTGAAGACGAAGCTCGGCTGCCCGGGCATGCTCGCCGGCGCGCGGGAAATACTGGCGGCGTCCATTTCCGGCAGGCGCGAGTTGTACAGGAGGATCACCGAGGCCAGCAGCAGGCAGCCGGCGGCCAGCAGCGCGCCGTGCACGGTCATGGTCTCGGCGAGATGGCCCCAGAGGAACGAACCCAGCGCCAGGCCACCGTACAGCGCGGTCTGGTACAGCGCCAGGGCGCGCGCCTTGATCCAGTCGGGGACGAGGATCTGCACCGCCGAGTTGTAGGTGGCGAGGGCGCCGATCCAGCAGCCGCCACCGAGGATCAGCACCGGGAACAGGACCCAGAGGTTGTCCACCAGGCCGAGGGTCAGCAGGATCAGCGCCAGGGTGAAGCCGGCCAGGCTGATCAGCCGGCTGCTGCCGATCCGCTGGCGCAGACGCGAGACCTGGGTGCTGCCGAGGATCGCGCCGAGGCCGAGGGCGCCGAGCATGTAGCCGTAGATCGCCGCGTCGCCGTCCGGGTTGCGGTGCGCCAGCAGCGGCAGCAGGGCCCAGACCGCGCTGGCGGAGAGGCCGAAGGCGAAGGAGCGCATCATCACCAGGCGGGTGACGGTTGAGTACTGGGTGAAGCGCAGCGCCGCGGTGACGCCTTCGAGGATGCCTTCCGGCGGCAGGCTGCGCTTGGGCACGTCGCGCCGCCACTGCCAGATCGCCCAGATCAGGGCCATGTAGCAGAAGCTGTTGAACAGGAACACCCAGGCCGGTCCCACCGCGCTCAGCAGCAGGCCGCCGAGGGCCGGGCCGGCGGCGCGGGCGACGTTGTAGTTGACGCTGTTGAGCAGCACCGCGTCGCTGACCATGCGCGCCGGCACCTGCTCGTTGACCGCCGCCTGCCAGGCCGGGATGGTCACCGAGCCGCCGAGGGAGATCCAGAGGATGGAGATGATCAGCAGCACCGGGTCGAGGTAGCCGAGGAAGGCCAGCAGGGTGGCGAACATCGCTCCGGTCATCTCGAAGCTGAGCCCCCAGAGCATGATCTTGCGCCGGTCGTGGTTGTCGGCGATGACCCCGGAGAGGATCGACAGCAGCACCAGCGGCAGTGCCGCGGCGACCTGGATCATCGCCACCATCAGCGGGCTGGCGTGGGCGTCGGTGACCACCCAGGCGGCGGCCACCGACTGGGCCCAGGTGCCGAGGTTGGCGAACAGGTTGCAGATCCAGATGATGCGGAAGGCCTGGATCGAGAACGGCGCCCAGGTGCCGGTGCGTTCTGGCTTGGCCGCTTGGCCTTCGGGTTTGAGGGGCAGGTCGTGCTTGGGCGAAACGGACTGGAGCATCAGATGGGTGCCTTGTATCAGCGTGCCTGATGTCGGGAAAGTCTAGCCGCCTGGCGCCTGGGCGCCATTGATGGCGGTCATGGGGCCGGCCCGGCGTGGATAGACATTGGTCCGATGGCGCTATCGGAGAGTTCCGATGTCCAGGCAGGACAGTGCCCTGGGTGTCCCGCATTGGTAGGCTTGCCGGCACCGAGTCGAGACAAGAGCGAAAAGCCGATGAAGTTGCTGTTGCGTTGCCTGCTGCTGGGGGCGTGGGTCGTCTCGCCGAGCCTGTGGGCCTGGTCCAACCATACGGTGGGCAGCTACCTGGCATTGCGCGAGCTGGCGGCCATCCGCGAGGCGCCGGAAGTCGAGGTGGAGCCGCTGGAGGCGTTCCTCGCCGCCGAGCGCGGCGGACTGGCCGCCCTGCTGGACGAGCAGGAAGCCTACGCCCGAGCGCATATCGGCAACTACCCGGCGCGTCCGGACGCCCTGCGCTTCGCTGCCGAGGGCGAGGCCGGCGACTTGCGTCAGGCGTTCCTCGCGGCGCTGCGGGTCAACCCGGAGATCCGCCTGGCGCTGGCGCTCCAGCCGCTTCCCGGGCAGGACCAGCCGCAGCGCCCGCACCTCAAGCCACAGGAGGTGCTGGTGTTCCAGAACCTCTCGCCGTGGACCGCCTGGCGTTTCATCCGCCTGGAGCCCGGCGAGCGAGTCGCGCCCCTGGCAGTGCTGGCCACCGCCGCCGACGAACCGGACTACGGCCACGACATCAACCTGTTCAGCGACAACCCCGGCGAAGCCGGCCAGCGCTACGGCTTCGGCACCCAGCCATTCGGCGACCCGCGCTTCGAGTTCAGCTCCCAGGCGCCGTTCCACATGGGCTTCTATCACGAGGCGGCGGTGATCTACAGCGGCGCGCCGTTCCTCGCCCGGGCCTGGCCGGAATGGCGTGCCTACCAGTACTTCGGCCTGTCCCGCTTCGCCTTCGCCAACGGTCATCCTTACTGGGGCTACCGGTTCCTTGGCTGGGGCATGCACTACATCCAGGACATCACCCAGCCCTACCACTCCACGCCGCTGCCCGGTGCCAGCCTGGCGGCGATGCTACAGATGGAGGGCAAGGCATTGCTCGGCTACCCGGAGGAAAAGCAGGCGGCCATCGAGCGTGTCGCGAACCGCCATACCGCGGTGGAGAAATACCAGTTCGACTGGCTGCGCCAACTGCTCCGCGACGGCCGCCCGCAGCCGATGCTCGACGCCTACGCCGACACCCGCCGCGACGGTGCCTATCCGGCCTATTCGCCGACCTACTTGCGCGAGGTGGTGGCCGCCGAGTCGAACGCCCACGCCGCGGCCTTCGACGCCGCCATCGGCGAATGGCTGGCCGCCCGCCCGGCCTCCGCCGCGCAGGACTTCAGCGAGAGCAACCAGCCACGCCCTGAGGCCCACGACAATGCGGCGCTGAACGCGCAACTGATCGAGCTGATCGGGCATTTCGGCGCGCATAGCCGGAACATCGTCAGGGCGGCGTTGGAGACGGAGGAGGGTGGGGCGAAGGAGTGAGGGGGCGGCGGATAAGCGGCGGATAACCGCGAGCGGTTATTCGCCCTACGGAGCGGGGACGCTGTCCGGCGTTTCCGGGGTGTGTAGGGCGAATAACGCCATGGGCGTTATCCGCCGATGTCGCGGATGAGCGGCGGATGACCGCGAGCGGTTATTCGCCCTACGGAGCGGGGGCGCAGTCCGGCTTTTTCGGGGTGTGTAGGGCGAATAACGCCATGGGCGTTATCCGCCGATGTCGCGGATGAGCGGCGGATGACCGCTAGCGGTTATTCGCCCTACGGAGCGGGGGCGCAGTCCGGCGGTTCCGGGGTGTGCAGGGCGAATAACGCCATGGGCGTTATCCGCCGATGTCGCGGATGAGTGGCGGATAACCGCGAGCGGTTATTCGCCCTACGGAGCTGGGGCGCAGTCCGGCGTTTCCGGGGTGTGTAGGGCGAATAACGCCATGGGCGTTATCCGCCGATGTCGCGGATGAGCGGCGGATGACCGCGAGCGGTTATTCGCCCTACGGAGCGGGGGCGCAGTCCGGCGGTTCCGGGGTGTGCAGGGCGAATAACGCCATGGGCGTTATCCGCCGATGTCGCGGATGAGCGGCGGATGACCGCGAGCGGCTATTCGCCCTGCGGAGCTGGGGCGCAGTCCGGCGTTTCCGGGGTGTGCAGGGCGGCGAACCCGCCCCGCCAGGCGGGGCGATGCCGAGACTCAGTCGCGCAACAGCTCCGCAGGCACCTCGCTGCGCAACATCAACTGGCACTGCTGGCTCTCCGGGTCGAACAGGATCACCGCCTCGCCCCGCCGCAAGGCATGCCGGGCGCGTTCTACACGCACGTCCAGCGGGGTCTCGTCGCCATTGTCGGTGCCTTCGCGGGTGACGAAGTCTTCCAGCAGGTTGTTCAGGGTGTCGGCTTCGAGCAGGTCGTGGGGGATCAGCATGGCGGTACTCCGGTATGGCGGCGAATGCTAGCGCGACGCATCGCGCACTGTCATGCCTGTCGCGAAGGCTGGCCGAGCAGGCGTTCGAGGGTGGCATAGAGTTCCGCCCGGTCTACCGGCTTGCCGAGGTAGGCGTCCATGCCGGCCTCGATTCCGGCCCGGCGGTGTTCGTCGAGGATGTGCGCGGTCAGGGCGACGATCGGTACGCGTGGCCAGCCCTGGGCACGCTCCTCCCGGCGGATCAGGCGGGTCGCCTCGAAGCCGTCCATTTCCGGCATCTCGCCATCCATCAGGATCAACTGGATGCCGTTCGGATCGCGCAGGTACTCGTCCAGCGCGAGCCGTCCGTTGCCGGCCAGGCGCACCGCGTAGCCGCGCTTGGCGAGGAAGCCGCGCACCACCAGCTGGTTCACCGGGTTGTCCTCGGCGACCAGGATGCATGGGGCGTCCAGGCGTTCGTCCGGGGCCGCCTCGCTGCTCCGCCCTGGCTGTCGGCGCCGCTCCCGGTACAGTTCCAGCAGGGCTTCGCGCAGGGCCTTCACCGCCACCGGCTGGGCCAGGGCCAGCAGGCGCAGGCCTTCGTGCGGCGGCAGGTCCTGGCAGTGCTGCGGCGGGCATAGCAGGAGGATGCGCTGGCCTTGCTCCAGTTGCGCATAGAGGGTGTCCAGCCAGATCGACGGCGGCCCCGGCCAGGGCGCCGCCAGGACCAGCAGGGGCGGTGCGCTGAAGTCCTCCAGGTAGGCGTTCAGCCGTCTCGGCTGCAGGCAGCGTTCGACCCGCAGTCCCCAACGCTCCAGCAATGCCTGCAGGCAGTCCAGGGTCAGGTTGTCCTCGCTGGCCAGCAGGGCCGGGCGGTGTTGCAGCAGTTGCGCCAGTTCGTCCGCTTCGCCGGCGTCGAGGGCGGGGCTGAGCGGCAGGTCGACGCTGAACCGGGTGCCCTTGCCCGGCTCGCTGCTCACCTCGATGCGCCCGCCCATCATCTGCACCAGCTCGCGGCTGATCGCCAGGCCCAGGCCGCTGCCGCCGTAGCGGCGGGTGGTGCTGGAGTCGGCCTGGGAGAAGGATTCGAACAGGGTCTTCTGCGCCTGGGCGGATATCCCGATGCCGCTGTCGCTGACGCTGTACAGCAGGCGCTCGTGTCCGCCCTCGTCGAAGCGCCGCTGCACGCGCACGGCGACATGGCCTTCGGCGGTGAACTTGAGGGCATTGCTGAGCAGGTTCATCAGTACCTGGCGCAACCGCGTCGGGTCGCCGTTGAGGCGGCGCGGCACGCCCCTGTCCAGGCCGAGATGCAGGCGCAGGCGTTTTTCCACGGCCTGGGCGCTGAACAGCGCCAGGGTGTCGGAGAGCAGTTCCTCCAGGTCGAAGTCGATGCGCTCCAGGTGCAGCTTGCCGGACTCGATGCGAGCGTAGTCGAGGATATCGTTGATCACCGACATCAGCGCGCTGCCGGAGCTGGCGATGGTCTCCACGTAGGCCGCCTGGCCGCGGTCCAGCGGGGTGTCGCGGAGCAGTTGCAGCATGCCCAGCACGCCGTTCAGCGGGGTGCGAATCTCATGGCTCATCTTCGCCAGGAAGCGGCTCTTCGCCTCGTTCTCCACCCGCGCCTGCTCGGCCGCCTGGCGCGAGCGGAAGCCTTCCTCCTTGAGCGCATTGATGCGGTCGGCGAGGCCGATGGACAGGGTCACCAGTTCCACGGTCATGCCGATCTTGACCACGCTGCTGCCGAACAGGCCGAACAGTTCGAAGCCCAGCGAGGCGGCGGTGGTGACCAGGAACGACAGCAGCAGCGCGCCCCAGGCCAGGATGTAGTAGAGGCCGTAGCGCAGGCCCTGGCGCCAGACGTGGACGCCGGCCAGCAGCAGGCTGAGGGAGACCAGCATCACCGTCAGGCTGGCGAGGACGTTCCAGGCGCGCAGCCCCACCAGCGGCTCGCTGGCCAACAGGACCACGCAGGCCAGCAGCAGGCCGCGGAGGAAGCGGTCGAGGCGCGGGAAGTCGCGGCGGGTGTAGAGGTAGCCGCGGCTGAACTGGATCGACACCAGGCAGCTCAGGTACATCAGCAGGTAGATGCCGGCCGACTCCAGCGCCACGTGTCCGGGCAGCAGCTTGAACAGCAGGCCGTCGAAGCTGGCGGAAAACAGGCCGAGGCTGAGGTTGTACAGCAGGTACCAGGCATAGGTGGCCTCGCGTAGCGAGACGAAGAGGAACAGGTTGTAGCAGAACAACCCGAACAGCACCCCGTAGAAGGCCCCGTTGAAGCCCATCAGGGTTTCCTGGCTGGCCGCGCTGGCCGCGTAGGTGCTGAAGTACAGCGGCACGTAGACGGTGCTGGTGCTCTGCACGCGCAGCAGCAGGGTGCTCTCGCCGGGCGGCAGTCGCAGCGGGAACCAGAAGTTGCGCACTTGCACCGGGCGCTGGGAGAAGGCGAACAGGTCGCCGCTCTCCTGCTGTTCGATGCGCCCATCGGCGGTCAGCAGATAGACCTTGAGGTCGTCCAGCAGCGGGTAGTTGATCTCCAGGAAACCGGCCAGGTCGGTGCCGTTGCGGTTGTCCAGGCGCACCCTGAACCACCAGGCTGCGGCGTTCTTGCCGAAGTTCGCGTGGTCGCCGCGCAGGGCGGCGAAGGCCTGCGCCGGCAAGGCGAGGATGTCGCCCAGGCGCGCCTTGCCGCCGGCGTCGCGGTAGTACTCGGCGTATGCGCCCAGGGACAGGCGCAGGTCCTCTCCGTCCAGCGGCGCGGGCGGCTGCGCCCGGGCCGGCAGCGCGCAGCAGAGCAACAGCAGGACCAGGCAGAGTCGGGACATGCAACTACTCCATGGACACGAGTCGGCACGCATGATGCTACGGAGGAAACGAGACAGGCGAGGGAACCTGCCATCAGCCTAGCAGTTGGCTGGAGAGGAGGGCGGCCTCCCCGGGGGCGGGGAGGCCGGCGCGGGTTCAGTCCTTGTCGCTGTTGTTGCTGCTGTCGAGCACTTCGTCCACCGGCGGGACGTGGGTGCAGCTTTCCATGTGCACCGGATGCTCGAGCTGCTTGTTGAAGCGTTCCAGCGAGGTTTCCCGGGGCTTGGCGTCGCTGGCGAAGACCGGCGGGCTGAGGATGTAGGCGGTGAGCAGGCGGCTCAGCGCGGCGAGACTGTCGATGTGCGTGCGCTCGTAGCCGTGGGTGGCGTCGCAGCCGAACGCCAGCAGCGCGGCGCGGGTGTCGTGGCCGGCGGCGATCGCCGACTGCGCGTCGCTGTGGTAGTAGCGGAACAGGTCGCGGCGCAGGGCGATGTCGTGGCGCTCGCCGAGCCGCAGCAGGTGCCGCGACAGATGGAAGTCGTAGGGCCCGCCGGAGTCCTGCATGGCCACGCTGACGCTGTGCTCGTTGGAATTCTGGCCTTCGGCCACCGGGGCGATGTCGATGCCGACGAACTCGCTGACGTCCCAGGGCAGGGCGCCGGCGGCGCCGGAGCCGACTTCCTCGGTGATGGTGAACAGCGGGTGGCAGTCGATCGGCGGCTCCTGGCCGCTTTCCTTGACCGCCTTCAGCGCCGCCAGCAGCGCCGCGACCCCGGCCTTGTCGTCCAGGTGGCGGGCGCTGATATGGCCGCTCTCGGTGAACTCCGGCAGCGGATCGAAGGCCACGTAGTCACCCACCGAGATGCCCAGTCTCTCGCTGTCGGCGCGACTGGCGGTATAGGCGTCGAGACGCAGCTCGATGTTGTCCCAACTGATCTTCAGGTTGTCCACCTCGGTATTGAAGGCGTGGCCCGAAGCCAGCAGCGGCAGCACGCTGCCACGGAACACGCCCTGTTCGGTGAACACCGTGACCCGGCTACCCTCGGCGAAGCGGCTCGACCAGCAGCCTACCGGGGCCAGGCCGAGGCGGCCGTTGGGCTTGATCTCGCGGACCAGCGCGCCGATCGTGTCGAGGTGCGCGGAAACCGCCCGGTCGGGGGTATTCAGGCGGCCCTGGAGGGTCGCCCGGATGGTTCCCCGGCGAGTCATCTCGAAGGGCACGCCAAGTTCGTCGAGCTGCTCGGCGACATAGCGCACGATGGTATCGGTGAAGCCGGTGGGGCTGGGGATGGCGAGCATCTCCAGCAGCACCCGTTGCAGGTAGTTGAGGTCCGGTTGTGGCAGAGGGGTCATGAAGGCACCTCGCGGCTGAGGGGGAAGAGAAGATCGACGAAGCGTTCGGCGGTCGGCTGCGGCTCGTGGTTGGCCAGGCCGGCGCGCTCGTTGGCTTCGATGATCACGTAGTGGGGCTGGTCGGCGGCCTCGACCAGGAAGTCCAGGCCCACCACCGGTATTTCCAGGGCCCGCGCGGCCTGGATCGCGGCCTCGCGGAGGGCCGGATGGAGGGCGTCGGTGACGTCCTCGAGGATGCCGCCGGTGTGCAGGTTGGCGGTGCGTCGCACGGCCAGGTGTTCGCCGCTGGGCAGCACGTCGTCGTAGCCATAGCCGGCGGCCCGCAGGGTGCGCTCGGTCTCGTGGTCGAGCGGGATGCGGCTTTCCCCGCCGGTGGCGGCCTGGCGCCGGCGGCTCTGCGCCTCGATCAGCTCGCGGATGCTGTGCCGGCCGTCGCCGATCACCGCGGCGGGACGACGGATGGCGGCGGCCACCACCTCGTAGCCAATCACCAGCACGCGCAGGTCGTGGCCGGCGTGGTAGCTCTCCAGCAGCACGCGCGAATCGAAATGGCGGGCGGCCTCGATGGCCTCCTCGACCTCTTCCGCGGTGCGCAGGTCCACCGCCACGCCCTGGCCCTGCTCGCCGTCCACCGGCTTGACCACCAGCGAACCGTGCTCGGCGAGGAACGCGGCGTTTTCCTCCGCGCTGCCGGCCAGGCGCTGCTGTGGCTGGCGCAGGCCGGCGTGCTGCAGGGCGCGGTGGGTGAGGACCTTGTCCTGGCAGAGGGTCATGCTTACCGCCGTGGTCAGGTCGGAGAGCGATTCACGGCAGCGGATCTGCCGGCCGCCCTGGGTCAGGGTGAACAGGCCGCCCTCGGCGTCGTCGACGCGCACCTCGATGCCGCGCCGGTGGGCTTCGTCGACGATGATCCGGGCGTAGGGGTTGAGGTCTTCCTCCGGGCCGGGGCCGAGGAACAGCGACTGGTTGATGCCGTTCTTGCGCTTGATGGTGAAGGTCGCCAGTTCGCGGAAGCCGAGCTTGCGGTAGAGCGCCTTGGCCTGCTGGTTGTTGTGCAGCACCGAGAGGTCGAGGTAAGCCAGTTCGCGGCTCATGAAGTGCTCGACCAGGTGCCGTACCAGCGCCTCGCCGACGCCCGGCCGGCTGCATTGCGGGTCCACCGCCAGGCACCAGAGGCTGGAGCCGCCCTCCGGATCCTGGAACGCCTTGGCGTGGTTGAGGCCCATCACCGTGCCTACCGCGACGCCAGTGTCGGCGTCCTCGGCCAGCCAGTAGATCGGCCCGCCCTGGTGGCGCGGGCTGAGGCGCTCGGTCTGCACCGGAAGCATGCCGCGCGCCAGGTACAGGCGGTTGATCGCCGCCCAGTCCTCCTCGGTATGCACCCGGCGGATGCGGAAACCGCGTGGCGGACGGCGCGCCGGGCGGTAGTCGGTGAACCACAGGCGCAGGGTATCCGAGGGATCGAGGAAGAGCTGCTGCGGGGCGTGGGCCAGGACCTGCTGCGGCGCCGCCACGTAGAGCGCGATGTCGCGTTCGCCGGGGGCTTCCTGCAACAGGTCGCGGGCCAGTTCCTCGGCGTCCGGGTAGGTCTGCCCGATCAGCAGGCGGCCCCAGCCGCAGTGGATGCTCAGCGGTTTCTCGGTGGGCTCGCTGTGATCTTCGGCGAGACGCGCCTGGAGGCGTTCGTAGGTGGGCGCCTGGATACGTTGCAGGCGCTGGTTGTGCGGGTGAGGCAGATGCAAGTGGCCTTTCATGATCGCTCCTGGTTCGGGCCCCTGCGTTGGGGGCCCATTTTCAAAGTCCCTGTTCGCTGAGCCAGAGGTTGAGGGCGGCCAGCTGCCACAGCTTGGAGCCGCGCAGCGGTGTGAGGTCGCCGTTCGGATCGCTCAGCAGGCGATCGAATATCGCCGGCTGGAACAGGCCGCGGTCCTGGCTCGGGTCGAGCAGCAGTTCGCGTACCCATTCGCGGGTGCGGCCCTGCAAGTGCTTGAGGCCGGGCACCGGGAAGTAGCCCTTGGGCCGGTCGATGACTTCACTGGGAATCACCTTGCGCGCGGCACCCTTGAGCACCTGCTTGCCGCCGTCGCCGAGCTTGAAGCGGGCGGGAATGCGCGCCGACAGCTCGGCCAGGCGGTAGTCGAGGAACGGCACGCGGGCTTCCAGGCCCCAGGCCATGGTCATGTTGTCGACCCGCTTGACCGGGTCGTCGACCAGCATGATCGTGCTATCCAGGCGCAGCGCCTTATCCACCGCGGCCTCGGCGCCGGGGCTGGCGAAGTGGTCGCGGACGAAGCGCCCGGCGACGTCCTCGACGCGGAAGCGCTCGCCGACGGTGGCCAGGTATTCCTCGTGGTCGCGGTCGAAGAACGCCGCGCGGTACGCGGCGAAGGCGTCGTCGGCGCCATCCACCTTCGGATACCAGTGGTAGCCGGCGAACAGCTCGTCGGCGCCCTGGCCGCTCTGCACCACCTTGCAGTGCTTCGAGACTTCCCGCGCGAGCAGGTAGAAGGCGATGCAGTCGTGGCTGACCATCGGCTCGCTCATGGCGCGGAAGGCCGCCGGCAACTGCTCGATCACTTCGTGCTCGCCGATGCGCAGGCGATGGTGGCGGGTGTGATAGCGCTCGGCGATCAGGTCGGAATACTGGAACTCGTCGCCGCGCTCGCCGCCGGCATCCTCGAAGCCGATGGAGAAGGTCAGCAGGTTGTCCACCCCGGCTTCGTGCAGCAGGCCCACCAGCAGGCTCGAATCGACCCCGCCGGAGAGCAGCACGCCGACCTCGCGGGCGGCGCGCTGGCGGATCGCCACTGCTTCGCGGAGGCCGTCGAGGACGCGCTCCTGCCAGTCGTCGAGCGTCAGCTCGCGCTCGTCCGGGCGTGGGCCGTAGTCCAGCGTCCACCAGGTGCGCTGCTCGCAGCTGCCGTCGAGGTCGACGCTCATCCAGGTCGCCGGCGGCAGCTTCTTCACGCCCTCCAGCAAGGTGTGCGGGGCGGGAACCACGGCGTGGAAGTTGAGGTAGAAATTCAGCGCCTGCGGATCGAGGTCGCTGGCGATGTCGCCGCCCTTGAGCAGGGCCGGCAGGCTCGAGGCGAAGCGTAGGCGCGAGCGGTCGAGGCTGTAGTAGAGCGGCTTGATGCCGAGTCGGTCACGGGCCAGGAACAGCCGCTGGCGATCGCGCTCCCAGACGGCGAAGGCGAACATCCCATTGAGCCGGGGCAATAAATCGGCGCCCCAGGCATGGTACCCCTTCAAGAGAACTTCGGTGTCGCCGCCGGAGAAGAACCGATAGCCAAGGCTTTCCAGTTCGCCACGCAGTTCGGGGTAGTTGTAGATGGCGCCATTGAACACCATGGCCAGGCCGAGATCGGGATCGATCATCGGTTGGCCGGAAGCTTCCGCCAGGTCCATGATCTTCAGCCGTCGATGTCCGAGGGCGATCGGACCCTGGGCGTGGAAGCCCCAGGCGTCGGGGCCGCGAGGGGCCAGGTGGTGGGTGATGCGTTCGACCGCTGCGAGGTCGGCTGCCTGGTTGTCGAAACGAAACTCTCCTGATATGCCGCACATATTCCTTACCGGTTCTCCGTTGGGGAAGTGGGTTGCGTACCCCTTCCGGGTACATGACTTACCTAACAGAGGACCGTTACAGTTGGAAGGAGTTCTATACGAATTTTCCGGGCCTATCAGGACCCTTAACGAAGAATTTATTATGGTTGAAAGTAATAAGACCGCTGCCGATACCTATTCGCTCGCTATTTTCCGCGCCATCCGCCGTCTCCAGCAGGCCGCCGAAATCCACTCCAAGCGTCTCAGCCGATACGGTGGCCTGACCCCGCTGCAATTGCTGATCCTGCATGTCCTGGCGGTGGAGGGAGAACTGACCGCGACGCAACTGGCCAAGCTGGTCAGCCTGTCCCAGGCATCGCTCTCCGGCGTGCTCGACCGCCTCGAAGGACGCGGCCTGCTCTATCGTCGGCGCGACGAACAGGACCGGCGCAAGTCCTGGCTGCACCTCGACCCGGCCGGCCACGAAGCCCTGGCGGAGGCGCCGCCGCTATTGCCGGAGTACGTGATCGAGCGCTTCGCCGCGTTGCCCGAGTGGGAGCGCCACGGCCTGCTGGCCGCGCTGCTGCGCGCGGCCGACCTGTTCGGCTTGCCGGAAGAGGACGTCGAAGAAGAGTGAGGGCGCCAGGTTCGCTACGAAAGACAGTCGCGTCGGCGGTCTTTACCTGGCGAACCTGCCGATGCCTGGTGGACAAGCGCGTTGTACGCCATGGCGTGACCTTCGCGTAGGGCGCATAACGCCGCTTCCCCGGTGCCCCGGCCGCCGAGGAAAGCTACCCGCCGTAGAGCTTCTGCGCCGCCAGGGAGAAGCTCACCGCCACCAGCATCAGCGCGAACAGGCGTTGCAGGGTCGGGCCGCCGAGGCGCTGCGCCAGCAGGTTGCCGCCGAGCACGCCGACCGCGCCGCCGGCGGCGAGGCCGCCGAGCAGCGGCAGCGGCGGGTGGGCGCCGGTCAGGTAGATCAGGAAGCCGCCGCCGGAGACCAGCGCGATCACCGCCATCGAGGTGGCGGTGGCGGCCATCATCGACAGCGGGGTGAACCAGAGTAGCCCCGGCACCACCAGGAAGCCGCCGCCCACGCCCATCAATCCCGACAGCAAGCCGACCGCCAGGCCGATGCCGAGCAGCGGCAGGCTCCGTGCCTGGTCGCTGGCCTCGCGTTTCATCCCGGCGCCGCGCCACATGCGCCAGGCCGACCAGAGCACCAGCAGGCAGAAGGCGACGATCAGCACGCCTTCCGGGACGAAGCGGCCGAGCCATTGGCCGACGGCGTTGCTCGGCAGGCCGGCCAGCGCCAGGACCAGCACCGGCCGCCAGGCCACCTGGCCCTGGCGCGCGCGCGGAATGGCGCCAATCAGCGCCGACAGGGCGACCGCGCCGAGGCTCACGCCGATGGCGTCGCGCAGCGGCAGGTGCAGGCTGAGCAGCAGGGGCAGGGCGACCAGCGAGCCGCCGGCGCCGGTGAGGCCGAGCAGCAGGCCGAGAACGGCGCCGATGCCCAGGGATTCGAAGAGCAGTACATCCATCGTCGATCAACTGTTTCCGCGGGTGAGCCAGCCGGTGGTCCGGTATGGCCTGCGCGTGCGGCAGGCCCGAAGGGTAGCGCAAATCGGTGCGCCCGGGGCTTCAGCCGCGCTGCCCGCGCACCAGGTCGCGCAGCAGGAAGCGGTTCGGGTGGCAGGCCTCGGCCACCGCGCGCGGCAGCGGCAGCGGCTCGCCGCAGATCCACGCCGCCAGCAGTTCGCCGGACAGCGGCGCGCTGATCAGCCCGCGCGAGCCGTGGCCGCTGTTCAGGTACAGGCCTGGCAGCCAGGGGCAGGCACGCTCCGGCACCTGGCGGGCGTCGCGGGCGAGCACCGCGTAGGCCTCGTCGAAGGCCGCGCGCTCGGCCAGCGGGCCTACCAGGGGCAGGTAGTCGGGGCTGGTGCAGCGGAATGCCGCGCGGCCTTCCAGGCGCTCCAGCGGCAGGTCGTCGGCGCCCAGGCGCTGCAACAGGTCGGGGGATATTTCCCGCAGCAGTTCGAGGTTGCCCTGGTGTTCGGCGAGGGTCGGCGCCAGGTCTTCGCTCTTGAAGTCGAAGCTGGCGCCGAGGGTGTGTTCGTCGCCACGCGGCGGTGCGACGTAGCCCTCGGCGCAGACCACGGTGCGCAGCGCCCGGCTTTGCGGGGTGGCCGGCAGGCGGGTGACCTGCCCGCGAATGCGCTTCAGCGGCAGCTCGGCGGCGGGCGGGAAGTCGCGGATGTCGGCGGCGGTGGCGAGGATCGCGAGTGGCGCGCGGGCCAGGCATTCGTCGCCGGCGTAGGCGCACCAGTCGTCGCCCTCGCGGCGCAAGCGTACTGCCCGGCCGCTCAGCAGGGTGATCCCGGGGGTGGCGGCCAGGGCCTGGCACAGCGCGGGCGGATGGACCCAGCCGGCTTCGGGATAGAACAGGCCGCCGGCGGGCAGGGCGACGCCGGCGAGGCGCTCGGCCTGCTCGCGCTCCAGGCCGTGCAGCAGGTCGGCGGGGAAGGCTGCGGCCAGTTGCGCCTGGCGTTGCGCTTCCTTGGCGTCGAAGGCCAGTTGCAGTACGCCGCAGGCATCCCAGTCGTGGCCGCGCCGCAGGCGTTCGAGCAGCCGGCGGGTATGGCCGAAGCCGCTGAGCACCAGGCGCGACAGCGGCGTGCCGTGGGCCGAGAGTTTCAGGTAGAGCACGCCCTGGGGGTTGCCCGAGGCTTCCCGGGCGAGGCCGGGATGGCGTTCGATCAGGGTCACCTGCCAGCCGCGCGCGGCGAGGCTGGCGGCGCTGGCGCAGCCGGCCAGGCCGCCGCCGACCACCAGTGCCGCGCGGCGCCCGGCGTGGGGCGCGGGGCGTGCGTACCAGGGCTTGCCGGCGTTCGCCGGCGGCCCCTGGTAGGTGCCGCTGAGCATCTCGCGCTTCTGTCCGTAGCCCGGTACCCGTTGCATGGCGAAACCGGCCTCGATCAGCCCTCGGCGAACGAAACCGGCGCTGGTGAAAGTGCCCAGGGTCGCCTGCGGCGCCGACAGTCGCGCCAGTTCGGCGAACAGTACGGGCGACCACATGTCCGGGTTCTTCGCCGGGGCGAAGCCATCGAGGAACCAGGCGTCGACCCGCGCGTCGAGCTGCGGCAGGCACTCCAGGGCATCGCCCAGCAGCAGGGTCAGGCCGACCCTTCCGCCCGCGAACGCCAGGCGCTGGAAGCCCGGGTGCACGGCAAGGTACTGGCCCAGCAGGGCCTCGCTCCAGGGCGCCAGTTCCGGCCATAGCGCCAGGGCGCGGCGCAGGTCGGCGGCGGCGAGGGGGAATTTCTCCACGCTGACGAACTCCAGGCGCGCGCCGGCCGGCGCGACCCGCTCGAACAGCTGCCAGGCGCAGAGGAAGTTCAGTCCGGTGCCGAAGCCGGTCTCGCCGATGCACAGCACCTCGCCGTCGCCCAGCGCGGCGAAGCGCTCGGCCAGGCGGTTGGTGGCGAGGAACACATGGCGCGTCTCGTTGAGCCCGGAATGCCGGGAAAAATATACGTCGCCGAAGGCGCGGGATAGCGGCTGGCCGTTTTCGTCCCAGTCGAGCTGGGCATGCTGGAAGTCGGACATGGCAGAACCTGAAAAAGCGGATGGCGCATTTTACGGGGCTTTGCCGGCCAGCGGCGAGGCGCTGCGCGAACATGCCGCGGCGCCGCGCAGACAGCCGCACGCCGATCCGCTACCTTGAAGGACTCAGGTTAAGGGAGACCTCCATGTTCGAATCCGCGGAAGTTGGCCACAGCATCGACAAGGACACCTACGAGAAGGCCGTCATCGAGTTGCGCGAAGCGCTGCTCGAGGCGCAGTTCGAGCTCAAGCAGCAGGCGCGCTTCCCGGTGATCATCCTGATCAACGGCATCGAGGGCGCCGGCAAGGGGGAGACGGTCAAGCTCCTCAACGAATGGATGGACCCGCGCCTGATCGAAGTGCAGAGCTTCCTCCGTCCCTCCGACGAGGAACTGGAGCGGCCGCCGCAGTGGCGCTTCTGGCGGCGCCTGCCGCCCAAGGGGCGGACCGGTATCTTCTTCGGCAACTGGTACAGCCAGATGCTCTACGCGCGGGTCGAGGGGCATATCAAGGAGGCCAAGCTGGATCAGGCCATCGATGCCGCCGAACGCTTCGAGCGCATGCTCTGCGACGAAGGCGCGCTGCTCTTCAAGTTCTGGTTCCACCTCTCCAAGAAACAGCTCAAGGAACGCCTCAAGGCGCTGGAAAAGGACCCGCAGCACAGCTGGAAGCTCAGTCCGCTGGACTGGAAGCAGAGCGAGGTCTACGACCGCTTCGTGCATTACGGCGAGCGCGTGCTGCGCCGCACCAGCCGGGACTACGCGCCCTGGTACGTGGTGGAAGGCGTGGACGAGCGCTACCGCGCCCTGACCGTCGGTCGCATCCTCCTCGAAGGGTTGCAGGCCGCGCTGGCCACCAAGGAGCGCGCCAAGCGCCAGCCGCACGCCGCGCCGCTGGTGTCGAGCCTGGACAACCGCGGCCTGCTGGACTCCCTGGACCTGGGCCAGTACCTGGACAAGGACGCCTACAAGGAGCAGCTCGCCGCCGAGCAGGCCCGCCTGGCCGGGCTGATCCGCGACAAGCGCTTCCGCCAGCATTCGCTGGTCGCGGTGTTCGAGGGCAACGACGCGGCCGGCAAGGGCGGCGCCATCCGCCGTGTCACCGACGCGCTGGACCCGCGCCAGTACCATATCGTGCCGATCGCCGCGCCGACCGAAGAGGAGCGTGCGCAGCCCTATCTCTGGCGCTTCTGGCGGCACATTCCGGCGCGTCGCCAGTTCACCATCTTCGACCGTTCCTGGTACGGCCGCGTGCTGGTGGAGCGCATCGAGGGCTTCTGCGCACCGGCCGACTGGCTACGCGCCTATGGCGAGATCAATGACTTCGAGGAGCAGCTCAGCGAGTACGGGATCATCGTGGTGAAGTTCTGGCTGGCGATCGACAAGCAGACCCAGATGGAGCGCTTCAAGGAACGCGAGAAAACCCCCTACAAGCGCTACAAGATCACCGAGGAAGACTGGCGCAACCGCGACAAGTGGGACCAGTACGTGGACGCGGTGGGCGATATGGTCGACCGTACCAGCACCGAGATCGCGCCCTGGACCCTGGTCGAAGCCAACGACAAGCGCTTCGCCCGGGTCAAGGTGCTGCGCACCATCAACGACGCCATCGAAGCGGCGTACAAGAAGGACAAGTGAGGCCCGCCGGAATGCGGCGCCGTCCTCTCCAGGGGATGGCGACGCATACGCCGGATGAATGATCGGTGCCTCGCGCGATTGCCTCGCCTTATCCTCGCTCGATCCGGCCGCTGCCCCGGCGGCCGACCGACAATAACAGCGAGGGTACCCCCATGCGTGAAGTGGTGATCGTCGACAGCGTCCGGACCGGCCTGGCCAAGTCCTTCCGCGGCAAGTTCAACCTGACCCGGCCGGACGACATGGCCGCCCACTGCGTCGACGCGCTGCTGGCGCGCAACGACCTCGACCCGCTGCTGGTGGATGACTGCATCGTTGGCGCCGGCTCCAACGAAGGCGCCCAGGGTCACAACATCGGGCGCAACGTGGCGGTGCTCTCCGGCCTCGGCAT
Organism: Pseudomonas sp. TZ252; assembly: GCF_056110345.1. Taxonomy (NCBI): domain Bacteria; kingdom Pseudomonadati; phylum Pseudomonadota; class Gammaproteobacteria; order Pseudomonadales; family Pseudomonadaceae; genus Pseudomonas; species Pseudomonas sp. TZ252. The sequence goes on from NZ_CM148566.1 coordinate 4,101,989, forward strand.
CCAGGTGCCGGGGATGACCCTCAACCGCTACTGTTCCTCCGGCCTGCAGGCGATCGCCATCGCCGCCAACCAGATCGCTTCCGGTTGCAGCGAGGTGATCGTCGCCGGCGGCGTCGAGTCGATCACCCTGACCCTGAAGAGCGTCAACACCGACCACCTGGTGAACCCGCTGCTGCAAAGGGAGGTGCCGGGCATCTACTACCCCATGGGGCAGACCGCCGAGATCGTCGCCCGTCGCTACGGCATCACCCGCGAGGCCCAGGACGCCTACGCCCTGCAGAGCCAGCAGCGGATGGCGCGAGCCCAGGCGGACGGGCTGTTCGCCGACGAGATCGTGCCGATGACCACCCGCTACGCGGTGGAGGACAAGGCCAGCGGCGAGAAGCAGGTGCTCGACGGAGTGGTCGACCGCGACGACTGCAACCGCCCGGACACCACCCTCGAAGGCCTGGCCTCGCTGAAGCCGGCGTTCGCCGAGGACGGTTCGGTCACCGCCGGCAACGCCTCGCAACTCTCCGACGGCGCCTCGATGACCCTGCTGATGAGCCTGGAGAAAGCGCTGGCGCTGGGCCTGGAGCCGAAGGCCTTCTTCCGTGGCTTCACCGTGGCCGGCTGCGAGCCGGACGAAATGGGCATCGGTCCGGTGTTCTCGGTGCCGAAGCTGCTCAAGGCGAAGGGGCTGAAGATCGCCGACGTCGATCTCTGGGAACTCAACGAAGCCTTCGCCTCGCAGTGCCTGTACTGCCGCGACCGGCTGGAGATCGACAACGAGAAGTACAACGTCAATGGCGGCTCCATCGCCATCGGCCACCCGTTCGGCATGACCGGCTCGCGCCAGGTCGGTCATCTGGTCCGCGAACTGCACCGGCGCAACCTGCGCTACGGCGTGGTGACCATGTGCGTCGGCGGCGGCATGGGCGCCAGCGGGCTGTTCGAAGCCGTACGCTGAGCCCGTGCGCGACGGCGGGCCCCGCAGGTCGGGGCTCGCCTCATGGGTTTTATTTACATGACGCTCCGTGCCATCCCCGGCGACTCGCGCTAGGCTAGGCGCCTTTTTCCTTGCATAGGGATGTAGCGATGTCCACCGAGCCCAACTCGCCGTTCGTCGACGACCCGCTGAGCGCCGTCGATGCACGGGTTCTCGGCAGCCTCGTCGAGAAGCAGGCGACCACCCCGGAAACCTATCCGCTGACCCTCAATGCCCTGGTCCTCGCCTGCAACCAGAAGACCAGCCGCGATCCGGTGATGAACCTCACGCCCGGCCAGGTCGGCCAGAGCCTGCGCCAGCTCGAGGGGCGCGGCCTGGTCAGGCTGGTGATGGGCAGCCGCGCCGACCGCTGGGAGCACACCCTGGGCAAGGGCCTGGAATTGGTGGCGCCACAGGTGGCGCTGCTCGGCCTGCTGTTCCTGCGTGGTCCGCAGACCCTCAACGAACTGCTCACCCGCAGCAACCGCCTGCACGATTTCGACGACGTCGAGCAGATCCGCCACCACCTGGAACGCCTCGCCGGCCGTGGCCTGGCCGTGCACCTGGAGCGTCGCGCCGGGCAGCGCGAGGAGCGCTACATGCACCTGCTCGGCAGCCAGGCCGACCTCGAGGCCGCCGTGGAGGCGATGGGCAGCGACCCGGAACGCGCCGCGCCGGCCGCTCTGTCGGCCGATGCGGAAGCGCGGATCGCCGAGCTGGAGACGCGCCTGGCGGCGCTGGAGGAGCGCCTGGCCAGGCTCGAAGGAGGGGCGTGATATCGGGGGAGGGCGCAATCGGTGACATGCAGGTTCCGGCGGATAACCGCGAGCGGTTGTTCGCCCTACGGCCCGCAGTGACTTTGTGGGCGGCGCTGCCTGTCGGGTAGGGCGGATAACGCCAGCGGCGTTATCCGCCGATGCGCCGCCCCGCAAGGCGAACGCCAACCCAAAAAAGCCCGGCTATTGCCGGGCTTTTTCATGCGCGCGCGTCGGTGGCCGATCAGGCCTCCGGCTGTACCGGCACGTGGATCAGTTGCAGGCGCTCGCTGCTCCAGGCACGGGTGCTGTTGGTCAGCTCGATGTCGTTGTTCAGCTTGCGCCCGTAAGACGGCACGATTTCCTTCAGGCGTGCCTGCCACTCGGGAGTAGCGACCTTGTCCTTGAAGGCCTTCTCCAGCACCGACAGCATGATCGGCGCGGCGGTCGAGGCGCCCGGCGAGGCGCCGAGCAGGGCGGCGACGGAGCCGTCGGCGGCGGTCACCACTTCGGTGCCGAATTGCAGTACGCCGCCTTTCTCGGCGTCCTTCTTGATGATCTGCACGCGCTGGCCGGCCTGCACCAGCTTCCAGTCCTCGTCGCGGGCTTCCGGGAAGTACTCGCGCAGCGAGGCCATGCGGTCGTCCTGGCTGAGCATCAGCTGGCCGATCAGGTACTGGCTGAGATCGAAGTTGTCGATGCCGGCGTTGAACATCGGGCCGATGTTGCCGCTGGTCACCGAGCCCGGCAGGTCCCACAGCGAGCCGTTCTTCAGGAACTTGGTGGAGAAGGTGGCGAACGGACCGAACAGCAGAACCGGCTTGCCGTCGATCATGCGGGTGTCGAGGTGCGGCACCGACATCGGCGGCGAACCCACCGAAGCCTTTCCGTAGACCTTGGCCAGGTGGCGCTTGACCACGTCCGGGTTGGTGGTGGCGAGGAACGAACCGCCCACCGGGAAGCCGGCGTAGCCTTCGGCCTCGGGGATGCCGGACATCTGCAGCAGCTTCAGCGCGCCGCCGCCGGCGCCGATGAAGACGAACCTGGCCTTGACGCTGGTTTCCTTGTCGCCATTGGCCAGGTCGGCCATGGTCACGGTCCAGGTGTTGTCGTCGTTGCGCTTGAGGTCGCGGACCTCATGTTGCAGGCGCAGCTTGAAGGTGTCCTTGGCCGACAGCGAGCCCACCAGTTGGCGGGTGATCTCGCCGAAGTTGACGTCGGTGCCGATCGACATGCGCGTGGCGGCGATCTTCTGCCCCGGCTCGCGGCCTTCCATCACCAGCGGCACCCACTGCTTGATCTGCTCGGGGTCTTCCGAGTACTCCATGCCGCGGAACAGCGAGCTGTGCTGCAGGGCGGCGTGGCGCTTCTTGAGGAAGGCGACGTTGTCGTCGCCCCAGACGAAGCTCATGTGCGGGACGTTGTTGATGAACGACTTCGGATCGTTCAGCACCTTGCGGTCGACCTGGTAGGCCCAGAACTGCTTGGAGATCTCGAAGTTCTCGTTGATCGCCACCGCCTTGCTGATATCCATCGAGCCGTCCGCGGCCTCGCTGGTGTAGTTCAGTTCGCAGAACGCCGAGTGACCGGTGCCCGCGTTGTTCCAGCCGTTGGAGCTTTCTTCGGCGACCTTGTCCAGGCGCTCGACCATCTCGATGGTCCAGCCTGGTTCCAGTTCGTTCAGATAGGTACCCAGGGTGGCGCTCATGATGCCGCCACCGATCAGGAGCACGTCGACCGGTTTTTCCGATTCGACGCTGTTTTTGGAGCAACCCAGCACGCTGACGCACAAAAGCATCAATAAGATTTTTTTCATGGATTTACCGCTAGAAAACGTGGAGAAGCGTGGATACGCACGACATGGCAGGTATTCACCGGGTGAATGATACTGGAACTCACCCCCGATGTGAGTGCGTTCACATGCGGTGACATTTGCCTCGGCGTTCCGCCGAGAATACCTGCCTTCCCTTTCTTGAACGTTTCAGCCGCCGGGAAATAAATTCAGCGCCTGTATCGTTTCAGCGGGAACCCGGCGCGTGGATTTCCGCCGATTGGCGCATCCTGCGGATATACGCGTCGATTTCCCGCTCCGCGTCGAAACGGGTGAAATAGGGACCTTCCAGGGTCCCTTCGCGGGTGGAGAAGAAGTACTGCCCATTCACCGAACTTATGCGATCGCTGCGAAAGCGGGTGGCTGGGGTGGGATCGGTGGAACGTTTCCCCAACATGACGGCGACTCCTGGATAGCGGGCCAAGGTGTTTTCAGTGTAGGCGGGGGTTGGCCGGGCGGCAGGCCGGCGGACGAAAGGAGACGGATTTCCAGGCGAAGGGTTGGGTATTCTATTTTTTGTTATAAGAAAATCTGAATTTATTCTTTTTAACGTCAGCCGGCCTTGGGCATAGTGGGCTCCAACACGAACAAGGAGTGACCCCATGAGCCTCAGACTCGGCGACATCGCCCCCGATTTCGAACAGGACTCCAGCGAAGGGCGCATCCGCCTCCACGAGTGGCTGGGCGACAGCTGGGGCGTGCTGTTCTCCCACCCCGCCGACTTCACCCCGGTGTGCACCACCGAGCTGGGTTTCACCGCCAAGCTCAAGGACCAGTTCGCCCAGCGCGGGGTCAAGGTCCTGGCGCTGTCGGTGGATCCGGTGGAGTCGCACCTGAAGTGGATCGACGATATCAACGAGACCCAGGACACCCGGGTCAATTTCCCGATCATCGCCGACGCCGACCGCAAGGTTTCCGAACTCTACGACCTGATCCACCCGAACGCCAACGACACGCTGACCGTGCGTTCGCTGTTCATCATCGACCCGAACAAGAAGGTGCGCCTGATCATCACCTACCCGGCGAGCACCGGGCGCAATTTCAACGAGATCCTCCGGGTGATCGATTCGCTGCAACTGACCGACGAGCACAAGGTCGCCACGCCGGCCAACTGGGAGGACGGCGACGAGGTGGTAATCGTGCCTTCGCTGAAGGACGAGGAAGAGATCAAGCGGCGTTTCCCCAAAGGCTACCGCGCGGTGAAGCCCTACCTGCGCCTGACGCCCCAGCCCAACCGCTGAGGCCGGATTCGTCCCGCCTGCATGGGCAGGCACGGCAGGCGGGACCTTTTATTCGACGGTGCGTGCCGTCATGCAACGCTGTTTAGCCACGAGCAGGGTTTTTGGCCGGTTTCGACCGGCCCTCTTTTTTATGTGCGCCAGCGCGTCGCCGCGACGCTTTTTATCCGCCATCCATTTCCGAAACCGGCTCTGACTTGCCCGCCAGACGGGGAGAAGGCTCGCTCATCCACCTCCTTCCAGGAGCAGACGCATGATTGCCGCTCTCCGTCGCTGCCGGGCCTGGCTGGCCCTGCTCGCCGTTCTTGCCGTGTTTCCCGCGGCAGAGGCCGCCGCCCCCGCTGAAATCCGTCTCGACTATGCCTACTACGCCCCCACCAGCCTGGCGCTCAGGAAGTTCGGCTGGCTGGAGAAAAGCCTGGACGGCAGCGGCACCCGGGTGCGCTGGGTGTTCAGCCAGGGCAGCAACCGTTCCCTGGAGTACCTCAACGCCGGCAGCGTCGATTTCGCCTCGACCGCCGGCCTCGCCGCGGTACTCGCGCGGGCCAACGGCAGCCCGGTACGTACCGTATACGTCGCCAGCCGCCCGGAGTGGACCGCGCTGCTGGTGCGCAAGGATTCGCCGATCCGCAGCCTCGCCGAGCTCAAGGGGCGCAAGGTGGCTGCCACCAAGGGCACCGATCCCTACCTGTTCCTGCTCCGCAGCCTGCACAGCGTGGGCCTGGACAAGAACGACCTGCGTATCGTCCACCTGCAGCATCCTGACGGCCGGGTAGCCCTGGAGAAGGGCCAGGTCGACGCCTGGGCCGGACTCGATCCGCACATGGCGGCCAGCGAGTTGCAGGCCGGCTCGCGGCTGCTCTACCGCAACCTCGGCTTCAACAGCTACGGCGTGCTCAATGTCCGCGAGGATTTCGCCGAACGCCATCCGCAACTGATCCGCCAGGTGCTGGCGGCCTACGAGCAGGCGCGCCACTGGGTGATCGGGCATCCCGACGAGGCCGCGCAACTGCTTGCCGAGGAAGCCGGCCTGCCGCTGGAAGTGGCTCGCCTGCAACTGTCGCGCACCGATTTCAGCCAGCCGCTGCCGGGCGTCGAACAGGTCGCCGCGCTCAAGGCCGCGGCGCCGATCCTGGCGGACGAGCGCCTGGTGCGGCCGGGCGTGGACGTGCAGAAGGTGGTCGACGAACTGATCGCGCCTCAGTGGGCCGCCGAGGTCATCGGCGGTGTCCCGTTGGCGCGCACGGAGCCCTGAGCCATGGTCAGCCAGAGCCTGCGACTGGCCCGGCGAGTCTCGCGCCGGGCGTGGCGACTGCGCGTGCCGGGCGCCTGGCGGGCCTGGGCCTTGCCGCTGCTGGCACTATCGTCGTGGGAGGCGCTGGTGCGCCTGGGCTGGCTGCCGGCCTACCAGATGCCGGCGCCGAGCGGCATCCTGCTGACCCTGGTGGAACTGGCTCGCGGCGAGCTGTGGGGGCATGTCGGCGCGAGCCTGGCGCGGGTCGCCGCCGGCTTCGCGATCGGCAGCGGCCTGGCCCTGGTGGTCGGTACCTGGGTCGGTCTCAGTCGTCGCGCCGAAGCCTACCTGGAGCCGAGCTTCCAGGCCCTGCGGGCGATCCCCAGCCTGGCCTGGGTGCCCCTGCTGCTGCTCTGGTTCGGCATCGACGAGACGCCGAAGATCGTCCTCATCGCCCTCGGCGCCTTCTTCCCGGTCTACCTCGCGCTGGTCGCCGGGGTACGCGGGGTCGATCGCAAGTGGGTGGAACTGGGGCGGCTCTACCGTTTGTCGCGCTTCGCCCTGGTCCGCCGCATCCTCCTTCCGGCGGCGCTGCCGAACCTGTTCACCGGCCTGCGCGGGGCGCTCAGCCTGAGCTGGATGTTCCTCGTCGCGGCGGAGCTGATCGCCGCCACCCAGGGCCTCGGCTACCTGCTCAGTGACGGTCGGGAAACCTCGCGTCCGGACCTGGTGATCGCCGCGATCCTGGTCCTGGCGGCCCTCGGCAAGCTCAGCGATGGCCTGCTCCGCTCGCTGGAGCGCCGGGCCCTGCGCTGGCGCGACAGCTTCGACGGGGAGGGCGGCGCATGAGCGGCCTGCTCGACCTGCTGGAGATTCGCAAGGCCTATGGCGATAAGCGGGTGCTGGAGGGCGTGGCGCTGTCGCTGGCGCCCGGCGAGGTGGTCAGCCTGCTCGGCCCCAGTGGTTGCGGCAAGAGCACCCTGCTGCGGATCGCCGCCGGACTGGACGATGACTTCCAGGGCACTGTCGAACGCAACCCGATCCTCGGCTTCGGCCCGGACGGCGAGAACGGCCGCAGCGGCGGAATCGGCGTGGTGTTCCAGGAGCCGCGCCTGTTGCCCTGGCTGACGGTGGCGCAGAACGTCGGTTTCGCCGACGGCTGGCTGGAGGACGAGCACTGGGTCGAGCGCCTGCTCGCCGATGTCGGACTGGCCGGCTGCGGAGGATTGCTGCCCAAGCAACTGTCCGGCGGCATGGCGCAGCGCGCGGCGATCGCCCGCGGTCTCTACGGACGGCCGCAGGTGCTGTTGCTCGACGAGCCGTTCAGCGCGGTCGACGCCTTCACCCGCATGCGCCTCCAGGACCTGCTGCAGGACGTGGTGCAGAACTACGAGATCAGCGTCCTGCTGGTCACCCACGATCTCGACGAGGCGTTCTATCTCGCCGACCGCGTGCTGCTGATGGGCGGCCGTCCCGGACACATCCGCCGCGAGTTCCACGTACCGCTGGCGCGTCCCCGCGATCGCCGGGCGGTGGAGCTGGCCTACTTGCGCGGCGAGGCCCTGACCGAAATGCAGCGGGCGCACGTGCTCTGAGGCAAGACCCCGAACCGGGTTCTTATATGCTTTATGGAATAAATAAATGAATAAAAAACATTTATTGGAATATGAGGCCGCCTGTTAAGGTCTATGCAACTTGGTTAGCAAGCCAAACGAATATTCTGTTTTCCGGTTATAAGGAATCCCCCCATGCTCGTCGTTTCCATCGCCGGAAGTCCCAGCGTACGCTCCCGCTCCGGGGTGTTGCTGGAGCGTGCCAGGGACTGGCTGAGCCGTCGCGGCGTCGAGGTGGCCAGCCACCAGGTGCTGGATTTTCCCGCCGAGGACCTGCTGCGTGCCCGCCTCGACAGTCCGCCGGTACTGGCGCTGGCCGAGCAGATCGGCCGCGCCGACGGCCTGCTGGTCGCCACCCCGGTGTACAAGGCCTCGTTTTCCGGCGCGCTGAAGGTCCTGCTCGACCTGTTGCCCGAGCGCGCCCTGGAGCACAAGGTGGTGCTGCCGTTCGCTACCGGTGGCAGCAGCGCGCACATGCTGGCCGTGGACTATGCATTGAAGCCGGTCCTGGCCGCGCTCAAGGCCCAGGAGGTACTGCATGGCGTATTCGCCGTGGACAAGCAGATCGCCTACGCCACCGAGAGCGACCCGGCGCGCCTGGAACCGGTCCTCGAGCAGCGCCTGGAAAACGCCCTGGAAACCTTCCACCTGGCCCTCTCGCGACGGCCGCAGCCGATCGACCCGCAGTTGCTCAACGAGCGCCTGGTGAACGCCCGCTGGAGCATCTGATCCGTCCGCCGCCAGCGCACGCGCGCCGCGGCCCGATTGCACAACGCACACACGACGACCTCACTGTTCCGTCAACGGCGCGGCAGGTTCGGCACCCACAACGACAAAGGAGAGCGCCATGCGCACCATCGCTTTGCGTCGTGGACTGGCGGCCCTGCTGGTGGCGGCCCTGTCCTACGGCGTTCAGGCCGACGAGAAGTCGGCCAACACCCTGCGGATCGGCTACCAGAAATACGGCACCCTGGTCCTGCTCAAGGCCCGCGGCACCCTGGAGAAACGTCTCGCCGAAGACGGCGTGAAGGTGCAATGGACCGAGTTTCCCGGTGGCCCGCAACTGCTCGAGGGACTCAATGTCGGCAGCATCGACTTCGGCGTGACCGGCGAAACCCCGCCGGTATTCGCCCAGGCCGCCGGCGCCGACCTGCTCTACGTGGCCTACGAACCGCCGGCGCCGACCAGCGAGGCGATCCTCCTGCCGAAGGACTCGCCGATTCGGTCGGTGGCCGAGCTGAAGGGCAGGAAAGTCGCCCTGAACAAGGGCTCCAACGTGCATTACCTGTTGGTCCGCGCCCTCGAGCAGGCCGGCCTGAAGTACAGCGACATCCAACCCGTCTACCTGCCGCCGGCCGACGCCCGCGCCGCCTTCGAGCGTCACAGCGTCGACGCCTGGGTGATCTGGGACCCCTACCAGGCCGCCGCCGAGAAGCAGTTGTCCGCGCGGGTCCTGGTGGATGGTCGCGAGCTGGTCGACAACCACCAGTTCTACCTCGCCACCCGGACTTACGCGCAACGGCATCCGCAGGTGCTCGACAAGCTGGTGGACGAGATCCGCGAGGTCGGTGACTGGTCGCGGGCCAACCCGCAGCAGGTGACCGAGCAGGTCGCGCCGCTGCTCGGGCTGCCCGCCGACATCACCCTTACCGCGGTGAAGCGCCAGGGCTACGGCGCGCAGTTGATCACCCCGGCGGTGGTCGAGGCGCAGCAGAAGATCGCCGACACCTTCACCCAGCTGAAGCTGATTCCCAAACCGCTGAGCATCAAGGACGTGATCTGGACGCCACCGGCCGGCAAGGTCGCCAGCGCACCCTGAGCCCGTACCGCCCACATACCGACACGATCATCGCGCGGCTACGCCACGCCGGCGCGCTCACCCTGGAGTCAATTGCGATGAGCCTCGAGATTTTCTGGTTCCTTCCCACCCACGGCGACGGCCACTACCTGGGCACCACCCAGGGCGCCCGTGCCGTCGACCACGGCTACCTGCAGCAGATCGCCCAGGCCGCCGACCGCCTGGGCTTCGGCGGCGTACTGATCCCCACCGGACGTTCCTGCGAGGACTCCTGGCTGGTCGCCGCCTCGCTGATCCCGGTAACCCAGCGCCTGAAGTTCCTCGTCGCGCTGCGTCCCGGGATCATTTCGCCGACCGTCGCCGCGCGCCAGGCGGCGACCCTGGACCGGCTGTCCAACGGCCGCGCGCTGTTCAACCTGGTCACCGGCGGCGATCCCGACGAACTGGCTGGCGACGGCCTGCACCTGAGCCACGCCGAACGCTACGAGGCGTCGGTCGAATTCACCCGCATCTGGCGTCGTGTGCTGGAGGGCGAGACCGTCGACTACGCCGGCAAGCACATCCAGGTGAAGGGCGCCAAACTGCTCTATCCGCCGTTGCAGCAGCCGCGTCCGCCGCTGTACTTCGGCGGCTCCTCGGAGGCCGCCCAGGACCTCGCCGCCGAGCAGGTCGAGTTGTACCTGACCTGGGGCGAGCCGCCGGCGGCGGTTGCCGAGAAGATCGCCCAGGTACGCGAGAAGGCCGCCCGCCAGGGCCGCCAGGTGCGCTTCGGGATCCGCCTGCACGTGATCGTCCGCGAGACCAGCGAGGAAGCCTGGCAGGCCGCCGATCGCCTGATCGCGCACCTCGACGACGACACCATCGCCCGCGCCCAGGCCTCCCTGGCGCGCTTCGACTCGGTCGGCCAGCAACGCATGGCCGCGCTGCACGGCGGTTCGCGCGACAACCTGGAAGTCAGCCCCAATCTCTGGGCCGGCGTCGGCCTGGTGCGCGGCGGCGCCGGCACCGCGCTGGTCGGCGACGGGCCGACGGTGGCGGCGCGGGTCAGGGAGTACGCCGAGCTGGGCATCGATACCTTCATCTTCTCCGGCTATCCGCACCTGGAAGAGTCCTACCGGGTCGCCGAACTGCTGTTCCCGCACCTCGACGTGCAGCGCCCGGCGCAGCCCGAGGGACGCGGCTATGTCAGCCCGTTCGGCGAGATGGTGGCCAACGACATCCTGCCCCGGCAGGCCGCGCAGAGTTGAGAGCGGTCGGAGCGAACGACATGAGCATTTCCAAACGACTGGCCGAGCGCCTGGCGCCCTGGGCGCTGCCGCTGGTCCTGCTGGCGGTGTGGCAGGCGGCGGTTGAGTTCGGCTGGCTGTCCAGCCGCATCCTCCCCGCGCCCAGCGCCGTACTCGAGGCCGGCTGGGCGCTGCTGCGCAGCGGCGAGATCTGGCAGCACCTGGCGATCAGCGGCTGGCGCGCGGCGATCGGCTTTCTCATCGGCGGCGCCATCGGCCTGGTGCTGGGCTTCGTCACCGGCCTGTCGAAGTGGGGCGAACGCTTCCTCGACAGTTCGGTGCAGATGATCCGCAACGTGCCGCACCTGGCGCTGATCCCGCTGGTGATCCTGTGGTTCGGCATCGACGAGTCGGCGAAGATCTTCCTGGTCGCCCTCGGCACGCTGTTCCCGATCTACCTGAACACCTACCACGGCATCCGCGGCATCGACCCCGGCCTGCTGGAGATGGCGCGCAGCTACGGGTTGTCCGGCTTCGCCCTGTTCCGCCAGGTGATCCTGCCCGGCGCGCTGCCGTCGATCCTGGTCGGGGTGCGCTTCGCCCTCGGCTTCATGTGGTTGACCCTGATCGTCGCCGAGACCATTTCCGCCAGCTCCGGCATCGGTTACCTGGCGATGAACGCCCGCGAGTTCCTGCAGACCGACGTGGTGGTCCTGGCGATCCTGCTCTATGCCGTCCTTGGCAAGCTCGCCGACCTCGCCGCCCGCGGCCTGGAACGCGTCTGGCTACGCTGGCACCCGGCCTACCAGGTCAAGGGAGGTGGCGCATGAATGCCCACAACGCCGCCCTTGGCGGCACTCCGCAGCGCCTCAAGCGCGGTATCCCGCTGGCCCTGCGCGGAGTGGCGCGGCGCTTCGGCGAGCGCGAGGTGCTCAAGGACATCGACCTGCTGGTTCCGGCCGGGCAGTTCGTCGCTATCGTTGGCCGCAGCGGCTGCGGCAAGAGCACCTTGCTGCGCCTGCTGGCCGGCCTCGACCAGCCCAGCCGCGGCGAGTTGCTGGCCGGCTCGGCGGCGCTGGCCGAGGCCCGCGAGGACACCCGGCTGATGTTCCAGGACTCGCGCCTGCTGCCGTGGAAGCGGGTGATCGACAACGTCGGCCTCGGCCTGCGCGGCGACTGGCGGGCGAAGGCCCTGCAGGCGCTGCGGGCGGTCGGCCTGGCCGAGCGTGCCAACGAGTGGCCGGCGGCCCTGTCCGGCGGGCAGAAGCAGCGCGTCGCGCTGGCTCGCGCGCTGATCCACGAGCCGCGCCTGCTGTTGCTCGACGAGCCGCTCGGCGCGCTCGATGCGCTGACCCGGATCGAGATGCAGCAACTGATCGAAGGACTCTGGCGCGAACACGGTTTCACCGTCCTGCTGGTCACCCACGACGTCAGCGAGGCGGTGGCGGTGGCCGACCGGGTGATCCTCATCGAGGACGGCGAGATCGGCCTCGACCTGCCGGTGGAACTGCCCCGGCCGCGCTCGCGTGGCTCGGCGCGACTGGCCGCGCTGGAAGCCGAAGTGCTCAACCGGGTGCTGGCGCAGCCGGAGCTGCCGCCGCAACCCGAGCCCGTTTCACCCCTGCCCACGCAACTGCGCTGGGCGCTCTAACCAACCATGCCTCGTTCCGAATCCCCCCAGGAGAAACGCCATGACCATCAAAGCCATCAACGTTCGTAACCAGTTCAAGGGCACCGTGAAGGAAATCATCGAAGGGCCGGTGCTCTCCGAGATCGACGTGCAGACCGCCGCCGGGATCGTCACTTCGGTGATCACCACGCGTTCGGTGAAGGAACTGGAGCTGGCCATCGGTAGCGAAGTGATCGCCTTCGTCAAGTCCACCGAGGTATCCATCGCCAAGCTGTGACGCTGGCTGCGCCGCGCTTGCGGTGGCGAGAAGGGCGGGGACCCCGATGGGGCCCCGCCTTTTTTCGTCGCGTATCGGCAAGGCCGGCCGGTGGCGACGGCTGGCGTGGGTCGCTATGGAGCGGTCGGTAGGGCGAATAACCGCTCGCGGTCATCCGCCGTGGGGGCGACCGGGACTTCTCAGCCCCGGCGCGACAGGGGCTGGCGCTCGAAATGCACGCCGGCCAGGCCGGTCTGTTGCAGGGCGCGGATGTTGGCGTGGTCGTCGCCTTCCGGGTTGTCGCGCACCGCACGGTAGTGCTCGCCGAAGGCCAGCAGGGTTTCCTCGAGGCTGAGGCCTTCGAGGATGGCGAAGCCCAGGGTCTTGCAGGAACCTTCGTTCTGCCCGGCCGGGTTGCTCACGCTGCCGTTGTCGAAGGCGCTCGGCGTGTAGCTGTAGTGCTCGGCGATGAACGCCAGGGTGTCGGTGAACAGGTGGTGTTCGCTGCGCAGACGCGCGCGGAAGTCGGTCAGGGTCATCGAAACAGGCTCATGGTGTCTGGGGCAGGGTTGGCAAGGGGCCCGGTGGCCTCAGGCGTTGCCCTGGCTCTTGGCGAAGGCGGCCTGTTGTTCCGGGCTCGCTTCTTTCTGGTACTTGGCTTTCCACTCGGCATAGGGCATGCCGTAGATCTCTTCGCGGGCCTGGTCATTGCTGACTTCCACCCCGAGGTCGTCGGCGGCGGCCTTGTACCACTTGGACAGGCAGTTGCGGCAGAAACCGGCGAGGTTCATCAGGTCGATGTTCTGCACGTCCTTGCGGGTCTGCAAATGATGGACCAGGGTGCGGAAGGCGGCGGCTTCGAGTTCCAGGCGTTGCTGTTCGGTGAGGTTGGCTGCGGTCATGGCGGTGTTTCTCGACGATGGCTCGGGGCAGGGTGAAGGCACAGGGCCAGGTCCGGCGATGATAAGAGTTGGCGCGGCCGGCGGGCAACGCTTGTGCGCGTCTTCGCGCGGTTCGCTCGTCGGCCGCCTCAGCGGTGGCCGGCGAGGGTGATCGAGACCGACTCGGCGAAGCGCAGCGCGTGCGGCTTGTCCACTTCCACCTCGGCGTAGCGCACCGCCGGGTTCTCCATCACCAGGTCGAGGATTTCCTGGGTCATCCGTTCGAGCAGGGCGAAGCGGTTCTCCTCGACGTGGCGGATGATCGCCTTGGTGATGGTGCGGTAGTTCAGCGCGTGCTCGATGTCGTTGACCTCCACGGCGTCCGCGGCCGGGTAGAGGATGGTCAGGTTGATCAGCACGTCCTGCTTGTTGAGGATTTCCTCCTCCTTGATCCCGATGAAGGTGCGCAGGCGCAGGTCCTTGACGCGGATTCGCGCCATTCCCGGTTCCAGTCGCGGCATGTCACTTGCTCCTTCCGATCAATTGCAGAAATTCCTGGCGGGTGGTGTTCGAGTCGCGGAACGCGCCGAGCATCACCGAGGTGAACATCTGCGAGTTCTGCTTCTCCACCCCGCGCATCATCATGCACATGTGCTGGGCCTCGATCACTACCGCCACGCCGGCGGCGCTGGTCACCTGGCGGACCGCCTCGGCGATCTGCCGGGTGAGGTTCTCCTGGATCTGCAGGCGGCGGGCGAACATGTCGACGATCCGCGCCACCTTCGACAGGCCGAGCACCTTGCCGGTGGGAATGTACGCCACATGAGCCTTGCCGATGAAGGGCAGGAGGTGGTGTTCGCACAGGGAGTACAGCTCGATGTCGCGGACGATGACCATTTCATCGTTGTCCGAGGCGAACAGCGCGCCGTTGACGATTTCCTCCAGGGTCTGGCCATAGCCGTGGCAGAGGTACTGCATGGCCTTGGCCGCGCGCTTCGGGGTGTCGAGCAGGCCTTCGCGCTGCGGGTCTTCGCCGAGACCGACGAGGATCTCCCGGTAATGCTGGGAAAGTGCTGGGTTCATAAGGGGTCCTTGGCGCCTCACTTGACGTGGCGGCCGCCGTTCACGGTCAGGGTGGTCCCGGTGACGTAGGGGTTGTCCAACAGGTAGCGAAGGCTCTGGTAGATGACTTCCGGCCCCGGTTCGATGCCGAGGGCGGATTTCGCCAGGGTGCGGGCGCGGTATTCGGCGTCGTCCCCGTCGTTGAACATCACCAGTGCCGGTGAAATGGCGTTGACCTTGATCCTCGGCGCGAAGCGCGCGGCGAACGACAGGGTCAGGTTGTCCAGCCCGGCCTTGCTCGCGCAGTAGGCGATACGCCGGGCGCTGCCCTTGCGCGCCACGTCGTCGGTGAGGTGGACGATGTCGGCAGGCTGCGAGCGTTCCAGCAGCTCGGCGCAGTGCAGGTTGATCAGGTAGGGCGCGAGCATGTGCACGCTGAACAGTTGCTGGAACGCCTCGGCTTCGTGGCCGGGCGTCTCGGCGACCCAGTCCGAGGCGTTGTGGACGATCGCTCGCAGGCTGTCGGTATGCTGTCGGAGGGCCCCGATGAAGGCGAAGATGCCGGCCTCGCTGGCGAAGTCGGCGTGCAGGGTCAGCGCGCCGGCCTGGCGCAGTTCGTCCAGCGCCGGGCGTTCGCTGCGGTAGCTGACGATCACCGACTCGCCGTCGGCCAGCAGGCGGCGGGCGCAATGCAGGCCGACACGCTGGCTGGCGCCGGTGATCAGGATCGGGGCTGTCGCCATGGGACTCTCACAGCAGGCGAAGGGAATCGGATGGATGCAGGGTACCCGACTGAGCCAGTCGGGCAAAGCCTTGCGCTACGGCCCACCCCGCCGGGGTGGGCGGCAAGCCGTCAGTGCGCTTCCGGCAGGCTGGCGGCGCGCTGCGGGCGGCGGTGCAGCCAGGGGGCGAGCAGGCGGCTGGAGAGAGGGATGAACCAGTAGGTCATCAACGGGGTGAGGACCAGGGTGCTGAGCAGCACCCGCGCGGCCAGCGACAGCTCGCCGAGGTAGGGGCCGGCGCCGAGGTTGAAGGCCAGCGAGACCGGGAAGAACGCCAGCCAGATCGCCACGCTCTGCTTCCAGCGCGGCGGTTTGCGGTTGTCGTCGAACCAGGCGGCGAGTCCGTGGGCGCGGCGCTCGCGCGGTTCGTCGAAGAGTCCCTGGCCGCGTTCGAGCCAGGCCTGGCGCGAGGCGGAGTGGGCCCAGGCGGCGAGGGTGGCGTCGTCGGCGAAGCGAAAGATCATCTGGAATTCGTCTCCGCCGGCGGGCGGCGCCAGCGCCCCGGAGCCGAGGTAGCCGGGGAAGTCGGCGGCGAGGGCTTCGCCTTCGCGCTGCCAGGCGAGGAAGTCGCGGTAACGGCCGGCGGCGACGCGGCGGGCCACCAGCAGGGTAACGGGAGCGGTAGACATCGTGTATCTCCTGGAACGGTTGAGCGCGCTTCGTGGGCGCCCTCGGACAACGGCGCAGCGCCGGGGGTGGTGGGCTGCGTCGGAGGACAGGCAAGGATCGTTCCCGCCGTGGTGGCGAAGGTTCGCTGCCGTGTCTACGGCAGCGCGATGACATCCCGATGACAGGGCGCGCACCGAAATGGTGCTTTTGCGGCCTGTCTGCATTGATTCGGTGCGTCCCGCTCGGCGTACGCATGCGGCATAATGCCCGGCTTACCCCTGTTGGCTTACGGAGTGTTCATGAAAGTCGCCATTCTCTCCGGCTCGGTCTACGGCACCGCCGAAGAAGTCGCCCGGCACGCCCAGAAATTGCTGTCCGCGGCCGGCCTCGAGGCCTCCCATCTGCCCCGCGCCAGCCTCGACGAACTCAAGGCCTTCGCCCCCGAGGCATTCCTGGTGGTGACCTCGACCACCGGCATGGGCGAACTGCCGGACAACCTGCAACCGCTGTACTACGCGATCCGCGACCAACTGCCGGCCTGGCACGGCCTGCCGGGCGGGGTCATCGGCCTGGGCGATTCGAGCTACGGCGACACGTTCTGCGGTGGCGGCGAGCAGGTTCGCGAACTGTTCGGCGAACTGGGCGTGCGCGAAGTGCTGCCGATGCTGCGCCTGGATGCCAGCGAAACCGTTACCCCCGAGACCGACGCCGAGCCTTGGCTGGCCGAGTTCGCCGCCGCCCTCAAGGGCTGATCCCGGGCGTACCCCGCCGAGGCGGCGGATAACCGCGTGGCGGTTATTCGCCCTACGCCGGGCTTTCCTCCAGCGGCCGCTCGCGCAGCAGCTCCAGCCAGGCCTGCGCCGCCCGCGACAGGTAGCCGCCCCGGCGCCAGATGAAGGCGATGTCCCAGCGCAGGTCCGGCTCCCTGAGCAGGACCCGCACCACTCCCGGGCGTTCGATCTCGCGAGCGATCACCCGTGGTAGCAGCACCACTCCCTGGTTGGCCGCCACCAGCGCGCCGAGGAAGTCGGCCTGGCCGCTGCGGCCGCCTTCGCGCGGGCTGAAGCCGGCCTCCAGGCAGGCGCGCAGCAGGCGGTCGTTGAGGGTGAAGCTCTGCTGGTAGAGCAGGAACGGGCTGTCCGCCAGTTCGCCGAGGGCGACGCTGGCGGCAGCGGCCTTGGGATGCCCGGCCGGCAGCAGCACGTCCAGCGGTTCGTTGCAGAACGGCTGGTAGTCGAAGCCGTCGTCCGCCGGGGTGAGGCTGCCGGCCAGTTCCAGCTCGCCGGCCAGCACCGCCTGCTCCATGGTCTTGCTGCCGCCTTCCACCAGGTGCACGGCGATGTTCGGATAGCGCCGCCGGTATTCGGCGAAGCGTTGGGCGAACAGCGCGTCGGCGCCGAGCAGCGGCAGGCCCAGGCGCAGTTCGCCGCGGTTGAGCTGGCTGAGGTCGTCCAGTTCGCTGAGCAGGTCGCGGCGCAGCCGCAGCATCTCCTCGGCGCGGCGAAACACCACGGCGCCGGCGTCGGTCAGGCGCACGTGCGGCCCGTTGCGTTCCAATACCTGCACGCCAAGGCTCTGCTCCAGTTGGGCGACCTGCTTGCTGATGGTCGACTGGCTGGCGTGGCGGACCTGAGCCGCCTGGGTGAAGCTGCCCTGGCGGACCACTTCGACGAAGCTGCGGAGTTGACGGAATTCCATTCTGGAATGGCTCTCATGCGGACAATTCGCTTTGGGGATGATAGGCCGGGCCTTATCCTTTCTCCATCCCCGATTTCCCAGCCAAGGCCTTTCCCATGTTGCCCCCGCTCGTCCGCCGTCTGTCCCGCCTTGCCGCCGAACTGGCGGTACTCATCGCCTTCTGGTGGGCCGGCGGCTGGCTGGCGAAGGCCATCGGCCTGCCGCTGCCGGGCGGGGTGGTCGGCCTGGCGGCACTGTTGCTGCTGTTCGCCAGCGGCCTGCTGCGTCCGGCCTGGCTGCAGGCCGGCGCCGGCCTGTTGCTGGCGGAGATGTTGCTGTTCTTCATCCCGGCGCTGATGAGCCTGCTCGACTACGGCGCGCTGCTACGCAGCGAGGGCTGGCGCATCCTCCTGGTGATCATGCTCAGCACCCTGCTGGTGATGCTGGTCACCGCGGTGTCGGTGGAGTGGATGTGCCGCTGGAGGGCGCGCCATGAGTCTCGATAAGCAAGCCCTGTTCTGGTTGGCGGCGACCGTCGGCGGCTACCTGCTGAGCCGCCAGCTGTACCGCCGGGTGAAGTGGTACTGGCTGTCGCCCATCGTGTTCGTCCCGGTGCTGCTCTATGCCCTGGCGATTCCCACCCATACCCGCTACGCCGACTACGCTCGCGACACCAATTGGCTGGTGGCGCTGCTCGGTCCGGCGACGGTGGCCTTCGCCATCCCGATCTGGCAGCAGCGCGAGCTGCTGATGCGCCACTGGCCGGCGCTGCTGGCCGGGATGTTCGCCGGCACCGCGGTGGCCATCGGCAGCTCCTGGGCGCTGGCCCAGGCCCTGGCGCTGGACGGCCAGGTCACGCTGTCGTTGCTGCCGCGCTCGATCACCACGCCGTTCGCCATGGAGATGTCCCACGACCTGGGCGGCGTGCCGGAACTGACCGCCGCCTTCGTGATGATCACCGGGGTGTTCGGCGCGGTGATCGGCGGCACCCTGCTGCGCGTCCTGCGCTTGCGCACGCCGCTGGCCCGCGGCGCGCTGTTCGGCGTCGGCGCGCACGGCGCCGGCACCAGTCGGGCCTACGAGTTCGGCGGCGAGGAAGGTTCGGCGGCCGGTCTGCTGATGGTTCTCACCGGGCTGTTCAACCTGCTGGTCGCGCCCCTGGTCGCCCACTGCCTGTAGCCTGCGCGCATAGGCCGGCTGAATCCTCCGCCATTCAGCCGGCGCGCGAGTGTAAGCCCGGCGACAGTCGCCGGAGGAGGGCGGGGCTAGACTGCGGGCATCCGATAACGACAAAAGAGGATGCCGCCGTGACCGCCGTTCACTCCCTGCCCGCCGATGTGCAAGCCCAGGTCTCCGCCGCCGAATGGCAGACCCGTGTCGATCTCGCTGCCTGCTACCGGCTGGTCGCCCTGCACGGTTGGGACGACCTGATCTTCACCCACATCTCGGCCAAGGTGCCGGGCACCGAGGACTTCCTGATCAACCCGTTCGGCCTGATGTTCCACGAGATCACCGCCTCCAGCCTGGTGAAGGTGGATGCCAGCGGCAAGAAGCTGATGGACAGCCCCTACGAGATCAACCCGGCCGGCTACACCATCCATAGCGCGGTGCACGAGGTCCGCCACGACGTCGAGTGCGTGCTGCACACCCATACCGCCGCGGGGATCGCGGTGTCCTGCCAGAAGCAGGGCCTGTTGCCGCTGTCGCAGCAATCGTTGTTCGTGCTCTCCAGCCTGTCCTACCACGCCTACGAGGGCGTCGCCCTGAACCATGAGGAAAAGGCCCGCCTGCAGGCCGACCTGGGGGCCAGCAATTTCCTGATCCTGCCCAACCACGGCCTGCTCACCTGCGGCGGTTCCATCGCCGATACCTTCCTCATGATGTTCACCCTGCAACGCGCCTGCGAGGTACAGGTGATGGCGCAGAGCGGCGGCGCCGAGCTGATCCACATCCCGGGGCAGATCCTCGCCGGCGCGCGCGACATGATCGCCGGGGTGATGCGCAGCAAGACCGGCATGGGCGGCCAGCTCGCCTGGCCGGCGCTGCTGCGCAAGCTCGACCAGCAGAACCCGGGCTACCGCCAGTGACCGCGGCGCTGCCCGGCATTCCACTGGAGGCCTGGCGGAGGCGGGGCCGCACCCTGGATTTCAAGGGCTTCCCGATCCGCTACTGGGAAGCCGGGCAGGGTCGGCCGTTGCTGCTGATCCACGGTTTTCCCAGCGCCGCCTGGGACTGGCACTACCTCTGGGAGCCGCTGGCGCAGCGCTACCGCGTGCTGGTCTGCGACCTGCTCGGCTTCGGCGATTCGGCCAAGCCGCGCGCCCATCGCTACAGCCTGCTGGAGCAGGCCGACCTGCAACAGGCGCTGCTCGGCCGCCTGGGAATCGACGAGCCGCTGCACGTGCTGGCCCACGACTACGGCGACAGCGTCGCCCAGGAACTGCTCGCCCGCCATCACGAAGGCCGGCTGCGGCTCGCCTCCTGCGTGTTCCTCAATGGTGGACTGTTCCCGGAAACGCACCGCCCGGTGCTCAGCCAGAAGCTGTTGCTGAGCCCGTTGGGCGGGCTGTTCGGCCGGCTGTTCGACCGCCGCGCCCTGGCGCGCAACTTCGCCAAGGTCTTCGGCCCGCGCAGCCAGCCCGGCGAGACCGAGCTGGATGCCTTCTGGAGCCTGATCGAAAGCAACCAGGGGCAGCGGGTGATGCATCGCCTGATCCGCTACATCGTCGACCGCCGCGAGCAGCGTGAGCGCTGGGTGGCGGCGTTGCAGCACGGCGGGGTGCCGTTGCGGGTGATCGACGGCGCCGTCGACCCGATCTCCGGGGCGCACATGGTCGAGCGCTACCGGCAACTGGTCGCCGATGCCGACTGCGTGCTGCTCGATGGCATCGGCCATTATCCGCAGATCGAAGCGCCGGCGGCGGTGCTCGAACATTACCTGGCGTTTCGCGCCCGACTGGATGATTCAGAGTTTTCTTAAGCGAGTTTGAGATTGCAGCAAGTGCCATCGCGCAAGGATCGGGGCTAGGGTGCTGGCGCCTCGCTGGACGAGGCGTTTCGTCACCCATGGAGGTCTCCATGCACGATCCCGTTTCTCCCTTGCGCGTGTTCGACGAGGGCTCCTGGTTGTTCCGCCAGATGGTGCAGGCGCAACCGTTCATCCGCCAGTCCGGGATGGTCCTCGCCGAACTCGGCCTGCTGCTGGCGCTCGGGCTCGGCTACCTGTGCTGGCAGGAAGGCAGTCGCTGGTACGCCGTCGGCGCCGGCCTCGCGTTGCTCGGCAGCCTGCTGCTGGTGGTGGTCCGGCACAACTACGACTGGTGGCTGTTCAAGCTCGGCCCGCGTGGCCGGCTGTACATTCCGTTCGACTGAAGCGGAACATCCCGCTGCCTTATCGGGCGCCATTCATGGCGGCGCGAAGCCTTGTCCCCGCCGGCGGGCTGGCCGACACTCGGGCAATCCTTCCTACTGTCCTGGAGTCCCGAACATGAGCGATGCCCTGCGTTTCGACGACCAAGTCGTGATCGTCACCGGAGCCGGCGGCGGCCTTGGCCGCGCCCACGCCCTGCTGTTCGCGAAGCATGGCGCCCAGGTGGTGGTCAACGACCTCGGCGGCAGCACCCATGGCGAAGGCGCCAGTGCCTCGGCGGCGGACAAGGTGGTGGCGGAGATCCGTGCCGCCGGCGGCACCGCGGTGGCCAACCACGACTCGGTCACGGACGGCGGCAGGATCGTGGAGAACGCGCTGGACGCCTTCGGTCGCGTCGACGTGGTGGTCAACAATGCCGGCATCCTGCGTGACAAGACCTTCCACAAGATGGAGGACGCCGACTGGGACCTGGTCTACCAGGTGCATGTCGAAGGCGCCTACAAGGTCACTCGCGCCGCCTGGCCGCACTTGCGCGAGCAGGCCTACGGGCGGGTGGTGTTCACCTCCTCGACCTCGGGCATCTACGGCAACTTCGGCCAGAGCAACTACGGCATGGCCAAGCTCGGCCTCTACGGCCTGACCCGCACCCTGGCCCTGGAAGGGCGCAAGAACAATATCCTGGTCAACGCCATCGCCCCCACCGGCGGTACGCGGATGACCGAGGGGCTGATCCCGCCGCAGGTCTTCGAGCAGCTCAAGCCGGAGCTGGTCAGCCCGCTGGTGGTCTACCTCGGCAGTTCGGCCTGCGAGGATACCTCGGGGCTCTATGAGGTCGGCGGTGGCTGGATCGGCAAGGTACGCTGGGAACGCAGCCTGGGCTTCGGCTTCGATCCGAAGGCCGGCTTCGACGCCGAGGACGTGGCCGCGCACTGGCAGCAGATCTGCGACTTCGAGAACGCCGCGCACCCGGCGGACAACGTCGAGGCGCTCCGTGAAATGATGGCCAACCTGCAGAAGCACGCGCTCTGAGACGCCCGGCGGATGCGGCGCGGCCGCGGGAAAAGGACTAAGGTGAAGACCGGCTGACGCCGGTCTTCTGCCATCCGGCCGGTGTCTTTTTTCGCTTTTTCCGCAGGGAGTCTGTCATGAGTGTCATCGTCGAACGCAACGGCCCGGTCACCACCCTGGTCATCGCTCGCCCGGAGCGGCGCAATGCGGTGGACCGGCCGACCGCCCAGGCCCTGGCCGACGCCCTGCGCGAGTTCGAAGCGGACGATACGGCGCGGGTCGCGGTACTCACCGGCAGCGGCGGCAATTTCTGCGCCGGCGCCGACCTGGCGGCGGTGGCCGAGGATGGCGAGCGGCGCAATCGCCTGGAGGCGGAGGGCGACGGACCGATGGGGCCGAGCCGCATGCAGCTCGGCAAGCCGCTGATCGCCGCCATCGAAGGCTATGCGGTGGCCGGCGGGCTGGAGCTGGCGCTGCTCGCCGACCTGCGGGTGATGGCCGAGGACGCTATCTGCGGAGTGTTCTGCCGGCGTTTCGGGGTGCCGCTGATCGATGGCGGCAGCGTGCGCCTGCCACGGATCGTCGGGCAGGGCCGGGCGCTCGACCTGATCCTCACCGGGCGTCCGGTGAAGGCCGACGAAGCGTTGCAGATCGGCCTGGCCAACCGGGTGGTGCCGAGCGGTTCGGCGAGAGCCGAGGCCGAGGAGCTGGCGGCGGAACTCGCCGCCTTCCCGCAGACCTGCATGCTCGCCGATCGCGCCAGCGTATACGCGCAGTGGGAACTGTCCTTCGACGTGGCCCTGGCCAACGAATTCCAGGGCGGGCTGGCGGTGATCGAGAGCGGCGAGACCCTGGAGGGCGCGCAGCGCTTCAAGGACGGCGAGGGGCGCCACGGGCGCTTCGAGTGACGCCGTCGCGCCGCCCGGGCTAGCGGTGGATGATCACGTAGCTCTTGCGCACGGTTTCCTGCACATCCCACACGCCAAGACTGTTCTCCGGCAGCAGCAGGGCATCGCCGGCCTCGATGCGGATGGTCTCGCCGCCGTCCGGGGTGAAGGTGCAGCGGCCTTGCAGGAAGTGGCAGAACTCCTGCTCGACGATCTGCCGCCGCCAGCGTCCGGGGGTGCATTCCCAGATGCCGGTTTCCACCTGGTCGGTGCGCTCCACGGCGTAGGCGCGGGTCTGCGCGACCGGCTCGCCAAGGGGCACCGCGACCGGGCTGGCGGCGCCAAGATCGGCGCCGGCGGTATTTTTCAGAAGGGTCAGGGCCATGCGGTTTTTCCTCTGTGGGAGGTGGAGGGGATTCTCAGCGCATCAGGCTTTCCATGCCGGCCGCGAGGGTTTGCGCCAGGCTGCGGCGCCAGGGCGCGCTGTGCGGGTCGGCAAGGACCCGGTCCTCATGGACGAAACTGCGGATGATCGCGTTGTAGCCGAGCCAGCGGTAGGGTTCCGGTTCCCAGCGGGCCAGGCTGTCCAGCGGACGCTCGCCCAGCACCCAGGGCTGCCGCAGCAGCTCGCTGTCCTCACCGAGGATCAGCGCGGCCAGGGTGCGGCCGCCGAGGTTGCTGGCGCCGACCCCTTCGCCGCCGTAGCCGCCGGAGAGGGCGATGCCACTGGCGCGGTCGAGCAACATGTGCGGGCGGAAGCGCCGGGCCATGCCGAGGTTGCCGCCCCAGGTGTGGCTGATCCTGGCGTCCTTGAGCAGCGGGAAGAGTTCGCCGAACAGGTAGCGACGCAGGCCGACTTCCTCGTCGTCGAGGCTGAAGTCGCTGCGCAGCTTGCCGCCGAAGCGGTAGCCGCCCCGCGCGCCGAAGGCCAGGCGGTCGTCGGCGGTGCGCTGGCCATAGGTGACCTGGCGGCTGAATTCGCTGAAGGCCTGGCCGCGCTCCAGGCCGATCTCCGCCCAGACCGACGACGGCAGCGGCTCGGTGGCCACCAGCAGACTCTGCACCGGCAACTGGTAGTGGCCCAGCGGCGGCAGGCTGGCGGCGTAGCCTTCCACTGCCGGTACGATCCATTCGGCGCGCAGTTCGCCGCGCTCGGTGCGCAGCAGGCCGCGTTGCCAGTGCAGCACCCGGCTCTTCTCGAACAGCCGCACGCCCAGGCGCTCCACCGCGCGGGCCAGGCCGCGCGCGAGCCTGGCCGGCTGGATGGTGGCGCAGTGCGGCGAATGGATCGCCCCGTAGCTGCCGGGGATGCGCAACTGCTGGTCGAGTTCCTGCGGTGTCAGCCAGCGGTAGTCGCTTTCGTCCAGGCCTTCGGCATAGAGATCATGCAGATAGGCGCGCAGGCGGCGTTCCTGTTCCGGGTAGCGCGCCGCGCAGTAGAGCACGCCGCCCTTGCGGTAGTCGCAGTCGATGCCTTCCTCTTGCAGCACCCGCGCGACTTCGTCGGGAATCCCGTGCAGCAGGTCGTAGCCGGCCCGGCGCCGCTCCGGCGGCAAGCCGGCGAGCAGGCCGTCCTCGCCGAGCAGGTTGCCCATCAGCCAGCCGCCGTTGCGCCCCGAGGCGCCGAAGCCGGCGGTTTCTGCCTCGACGATGGCGACGCGCAACTGCGGCGCCCGGCGCTTCAGGTAATAGGCGGTCCAGAGGCCGGTGTAGCCGGCGCCGACGATGGCCACGTCGACCTCGAGGGATTCTTCCAGGGACGGGCGCGCTTCGAGCGGATCGTCCAGTTGATTCATCCACAGGCTGAGGTGGCGCCAGGCCGACATAGAGGGCTCCATAGCGAGAGGGAAGGGGGAATGCGGCGAGAGTAGGAAGATGCCGTGCGCCTGTCGTGCGCGCGGGTCCGCTGGGAAATCTCAGCGGCGCGACGACAGGCGCTTCAGGTATTCGCGCGGAGACTGGCCGGTGTGCTGGCGGAAGCAGCGGTAGAAGGCCGACAGCGAATTGAAGCCGGCGGCGAAGGCCAGTTCGTCGACCCGTCCGGGCAGCTCGCCGGAAAGCTGGCCGAGCAGGTGTTGCAGGCGGGTCTGGTTGACGTACTGGTAGAAGCTCAGGCCGAGCACCTGGTTGAGCAGGTAGGAAATCTGGTTGCGCGTATAGCCGGTGGCATTGGCCACCTGGGTCAGGTCCAGGTCCGGATCGAGATAGGGCTGGGCCTGCTGGAAGTAGTGCTCCAGGTCGCGTGCCAGCAGGCTCAGCTGCTTGGCCGAAAGCCCCAGGCGGCTGGCCGGCGGCCGGCCGTCGCCGCCGGCCTGGGCTCCGCCGCCGCTTTCGTGGACCAGCGAGGCGTATTCGTTGATGCGCCAGATCAGGCCGTCGCGCACGGTGATCGCCTCGCTGGCGCGGAACGAAGCCAGGCGGCCGCTGAGGGTCACCCGCAGGCGGTACTGGATGAAGGCGGTATCGCCGTCGAAGCGGATACGGTCGGTGTGCTCCAGCGACTCGTCGGGGCCCTTGGGCATGGTCGCCTCGACGTACTCGCGGAGATCGGCCAGGCGCATCCGGCGGTTCTGGAAGAAGTCGTTGTATTCGACCTCGGGATGATAGAGCGCCATCACCGCGTCGATGTCGCGGTGCTTCCAGCTGAGGTGATAACGCATGACCGTCTCGCGGGTGGCGTCGGCGAGATCGCGGTCGGCGGGAATGGTCTGTTCGGGCTGCATGCAGCGAAGGATGCCATCGCCGCCGCCGGCGGAACAGTGCCGCGCCGTCATCCATGCACTGGATGACGGCGTATCCATCCTGCATATGGCGTTCGCCGAGGCGCTTTCCAGGGCCCCTGTTCACTCTTTCGGGCGACAGCCGGAATACCTCCTTGGTGCGCTTACCGCCGTTCGGGCCGCTGGGTAGGGTGTAGCCACCTCGACCCTGTCAGGAGAGCCGCATGACAACAACAAAAAGGCGCGGAATCTTCCCTCTGCACGCACTCGCTGCGGCCACAGCCCTGGGTTGCGCCACCCAGGCCTCGGCCGTGTCATTCAACATCGGGGAGATCGAAGGGCAATTCGACTCGTCGCTGTCGGTGGGGGCCAGCTGGTCCATGCGTTCCGCCGACAAGGACTACATCGGCACCCGCAACGGCGGCCACGCCTCGTCGCAGACCTCCGACGACGGCCGGCTGAACTTCAAGAAGGGCGAAACCTTCTCGAAGATCTTCAAGGGCATCCACGATCTCGAACTCAAGTACGGCGACACCGGCGCGTTCTTCCGTGGCAAGTACTGGTACGACTTCGAGCTGAAGGACGAACACCGCCTGCTCTACGACATCGACGACCACAATCGCAAGGAGGGCGCCAAGTCCTCCGGGGCGCAGCTGCTCGATGCCTTCCTCTACCACAACTACAGCATCGGCGACCTGCCCGGCAGCGTGCGGGTCGGCAAGCAGGTGGTGAGCTGGGGCGAGAGCACGTTCATCCAGAACTCGATCAACAGCATCAACCCGATGGACGTCGCCGCGTTCCGCCGGCCCGGCGCGGAGATCAAGGAAGGCCTGATCCCGGTGAGCATGCTCTACCTGTCCCAGGGCATCAGCGACGCGCTGACCGTCGAAGGCTTCTACCAGTTGGAGTGGGACCAGACGGTGATCGACAACTGCGGCACCTTCTTCTCTACCACCGACGTGGTCGCCGATGGCTGCGAGCGGATGGTCTACGCCGGCAGCGACTTCGACCCGAACCCGGCCAACGGCTACCGCTACCTGCCGCGCGCCGGCGATCGCGATGCCCGCGACAGCGGCCAGTGGGGCCTGGCCCTGCGCTGGTACGCGGCGGAGCTGAACGACACCGAGTTCGGCCTGTACGCGATGAACTACCACAGTCGCAACCCGTACTACAGTGTGATCGCCGGCAACGGCCTGGCCACCTCCGACCCGGTCACCGGGCGCTCCACCGGCTATTACTTCATCGACTATCCCGAGGACATCCGCCTCTACGGCCTGAGCTTCCAGACCAACATCGGCAGCACCTCGGTGGCCGGCGAGCTGAGCTACCGGCCGAACATGCCGCTACAAATCAACAGCACCGACATGTCGATCGCCGCGATCTACCCGACCACCCTGTTCGGCAACCCGATCTACGACAGCGGCTTCGCCACCCCGCGCGCCGGCGAGGTGATCAACGGCTACGTGCGCAAGCCGGTGACCCAGGCACAGGTGACCGTCACCCAGTTCTTCGACCGGGTACTGGCGGCCGACCGCCTGACCGTGGTCGGCGAAGTCGGCTACAACCACCTCAGCGGGGTCGACGGCGACGATCTGCGCTACGGCCGCGACGCCATCTACGGCATCGGCGAACTGCCGAACAACGCCTTGTGCACCGGCGCGCTCAACGTGGCCAACCCGCAGGAGTGCAACAGCCACGGCTTCTACACCCGCAACTCGTGGGGCTATCGCCTGCGCGGGATCCTCGAATATCCCAACGTGTTCGCCGGGGTCAACCTGAAGCCGAACCTGGCCTGGTCGCACGACGTCGAGGGCTACGGGCCGAACTTCAGCGAGGGCGCCAAGGCCGTCAGCGTCGGCCTCGATGCCGACTACCAGAACACCTATACCGCCAGCATCAGCTACACCGACTTCTTCGGCGGCAACTACAACCCGATCAACGACCGCGACTTCCTCGCGGTGAGCTTCGGGGTGAACTTCTGAGGTCCGCCGCCCCTCGGGGCGGCCGCTTTCGCGGATACGAACAAGGATAACGACGCATGAAAACAGCACGACTCCTGTCCTCCGGGGCGCTGGCCCTCAGCCTGCTGGCCGGTTCGGTGACGGCGGCGGTTTCGCCCGACGAGGCCGCCAAGCTCGGCAGCAGCCTGACCCCCATCGGCGCGCAGAAGGAAGGCAACGCCGACGGCAGCATCCCGGCCTGGACCGGCGGCCTCGCGGCCAGCGCCGGCAAGGTCGATGGCAAGGGCTTCCTTTCCGATCCCTTTGCCGACGAGAAGCCGCTGTTCACCATCACCGCGCAGAACGTCGAGCAATACAAGGACAAGCTCTCCGACGGCCAGTTGGCGATGTTCAAGCGCTACCCGGAAACCTACCGGATCCCGGTGTACAAGACCCATCGCACGGTGGCCCTGCCGGCCGAGATCGACGAGGCGGTCAGGCAGAGCGCGCTGAACGTGCAGCCGATCAACGACGGCAACGGCCTGTCGAATTTCGAGAAGAGCCGCTACTACGCCTTCCCGATCCCGAAGAACGGCGTCGAAGTGCTCTGGAACCACATCACCCGCTACCGCGGCGGCAACCTCAAGCGCACCATCGTCCAGGCCACCCCGCAGACCAACGGCAGCTTCACGCCGATCCGCTTCGAGGAGTCGGTGGCATTCCCGCAGAACATGCCCGACCTCGACCAGAGCAAGGCGGCCAACATCCTCACCTTCTTCAAGCAGCAGGTGACCGCGCCGGCGCGCCTGGCGGGCAACGTGCTGCTGGTCCACGAGACCCTCGACCAGGTCAAGGAGCCGCGCCTGGCCTGGGTCTACAACGCCGGCCAGCGCCGCGTGCGGCGCGCCCCGCAGGTGGCCTACGATGGCCCGGGCACCGCCGCCGACGGCCTGCGCACCTCGGATAACTTCGACATGTTCTCCGGCGCCCCGGACCGCTACGACTGGAAGCTGGTCGGCAAGCGCGAGATGTACATCCCCTACAACGCCTACAAGCTCAACGACCCGACCCTGAAGTACGGCGACATCATCAAGGCCGGGCACATCAACCAGGACCTGACCCGCTACGAGCTGCACCGGGTGTGGGAAGTGGTCGGCACGGTGAAGCCGGGCGAGCGGCACATCTACGCCAAGCGCCACATGTACATCGACGAGGACAGCTGGCAGATCGCCCTGGTCGACCACTACGACGGTCGCGGCCAGCTCTGGCGGGTCGGCGAGGGCCACGCGCAGTACCACTACGACCAGAAGGTCGCCGGCTACACCCTGGAGGCGCTCTACGACGTGATCGCCGGTCGCTACCTGGCGCTGGGCATGAACAACGAGGAGAAGCGCGGCTACGAGTTCGGCTTCAAGGCCTCGTCCGCCGACTACACGCCGGCCGCCCTGCGCAACGCCGGGGTACGCTGAGTCCCGGCCAGTCGCGACGAGCGTGGCGGCTTGTGCCGACGCGCTCGTTCGTTATGACGGCCCATCACCCGGCGCAATCATCGTTCAGCAGCGGGGCAGGCGCGGTCTAGGCTCCCGGCAAGGCGCTTCGACAGAACAAGAGCACTGCCATGACCGAGCCGACCGAGCTGCCCGCCGCCTTGCCGCGGCTGCCGCCGCAGCACCTGCCGCGGCCCCGTTTGCACCAGCCGCTGCTGCGCGGCGAATGCCGCCTGCGACTGCTCTGCGCGCCCGCCGGCAGCGGCAAGACCGTCCTCCTCGGAGAATGCGCGCGGCGGGCGCCGCCTGGCGTGCAGGTGGTCTGGCTGGCGCTGGGCGGGGAAGCGCTGGACCCCGCGACCTTCCGCCGCCGCCTGGCCGGCGCCCTCGGCTTGCCCGAGGACAGCGACGAAGCGCAACTGTGCCGGCGGCTGCGCAACGCTTCCGCGCTGTGGCTGCTGCTCGACGATTACCCACGGCACCCCGACCCCGCCCTCGACGCCTGCCTCGATCGCCTGTTGAGCGCGGCCTCGCCACGGGTGGGCTGGTGGCTGGCGAGCCGGCGGCGGCCGCAGTGCAACCTGGCGCGGTTGCTGCTGGAAGGGGAGTTGCTGGAGGTCGACGGCGGCCTGCTGGCGTTCGATGCCGACGAGGTCGCCGAACTGCTCCGCCTGCACGGGCGCAGCGCCGATGCCGCTACGGCCGGGACACTGCTGGAACGCAGCGGCGGTTGGTGCGCCGCGTTGCGCTTGCGCCTGCTGGTCGGCGAAGAGACGGCCGGACCGTTGTTGCAGGAATACCTCCAGCACGAGTTGCTCGACGAGCTGCCGCCGCCGCTGGCCGACGCCGCGCGTGCCCTGGCCTGGCTGCCGGAAGTCGGTCCGGAGCTGTTCCGCCGGCTGTTCGAGGAGCTGCCCCACGGGCTGGACGACCTGTTGGCGCGGGGCTTCCCCCTGCTGGCCGATGCGAACCAGCGCTACAGCCTGCCACCGGCGATCCGCGAGGCCTGGCGCGAAGCGCCGCAGCGCCCGCAGCGGGACTTCCACCGGGAAGCCTGCGAATGGTTCGCCGAACACGGCGAGACCCGCGAGGCGGTCGACCAGGCGCTGGCCGCCGACGAACCGGAAACCGCCGCCGGATTGTTGCAGAAGCTCACCGAGGAGCAATTGCTGCACGGCCACAACATCGGCATGGTCCTGGCCCTGCGCGACGAACTGCCGGCGGCGCTGCTGGCCAGCACGCCGCGCCTGGTGATCCTGAATGCCTGGGCGCTGCTCTACGCCGGACGCCTGGCCGAAGCCGAGGACTGCATCGGCCAGTTGGCGCGCTTCCTGCCGATGCCCTCGGCGTCCCGCCAGCGGGTGCTGCTGGCGCAATGGCAGGGCTTGTTCGGGATCCTCCTGCACTGCCGCGGCGAGCGCGGCGCCGCCGACTACCTGCGCGAGGCGCTGGAGCAACTGCCGGAGGACGCCTGGTCGCAGGGACTGATCTGCCGCTCGGCGCTGATGCAACTGGCGATGATCGAGGGGCGGATGGACCAGGCGCGGTTGATCGGCCGCGATGCCTTGCGCCTGGCGCGCGAGCACGACAGCCTGATCTTCGAGGCGCTGATCGAACTGGAGCGGGCGCAGTGGCTGGAGCAGCGCGGCGAACTGCTGCGCGCGGAAGGCGTCCTCGATCGCGCCCAGCGCTACCTGGAGGACCTCGGCCAGCAGGGCAGCCCGATGCTCGGCCGGATCGCCCTGCGCCGCGCGCGCCTGTGCCTGCAGCAGGGCCGCGAGGTCGAGGCCGGGCACTGGTATCGGCTGGGGCTGGAGCAGGCACGGGAGAATCTCGATCCCTGGGCGCTCTACGGCTACCTGGGACTGGCCTTGCTGGAGGCCGGGCAGGGCGACCTGGACGCGGCGTTCAACCGCCTGCTGGAGGTCGAGCGGCTGATGCAGCAGCGCCATGTCCCCGATCCGCTGTATCGCGGCGCGCTGCTGCTGGTCAGCTCCGCCCTGACCCTGCAGCAGGGAAGGCCGGCGCAGGCGCGGGAGATCCTGCTGCGGGTCCGCGCCTACTTCCAGCCGGGACGGGCGCGCCTGTCGCCGCCCTCCGAACCGGAGCTGGAAGCGCGGGTAGAGCACCAATTGGCACTGGCCGAACTCTACAGCGGCGAGGCAGCCGCCGCCGAAGCGCGGCTGCGCGGGCTGCTCGCCATTCTCGAGGCGCAGGGGCGGCAGACGCTGCTTTGCGAAGTGCGCATGGGTATCGCCGAGTGCCAGTTCCTCTCCGGACAATTGCCCCAGGCCCAGCAGACCCTGCGCAGCGGCCTGGAGCTGGCGGAGCGGCTGGGCCTGCAACTGCCGCAGCGGCGACTGCGGGATCGCCAGCCGCAACTGTTCGCCGCCCTGCCGGGGGAAGAAGAGGAGGGGCTCAGTCCGCTCAGTTGTCGGGAGCTGGCGGTGCTCGGCCTGATCGCCCAGGGCTGCTCCAACCAGGAGATCGGCGAGCAACTGTTCATTTCCCTGCACACGGTGAAGACCCACGCCCGGCGGATCAACGGCAAGCTCGGGGTGGCCCGTCGGACCCAGGCGGTGGCGCGGGCCAAGGCCCTCGGCCTGCTCGCCTGAGCGGACTCAGTGCAGTGCGCGGCCGGTCGGCGGGGCGAGTTCGCCCAGGCGCTGGCCGAGGCGCAGTTGCTCGGTGGGATCGTCGCTGAGCAAGAGCGCGCGTTCCAGGTCGTAGCGTTCCGCCTGCGGGCAATCCAGTTGCCGATAGAGGCCGGCGCGGGCCTCGTGGTCGGCAGCGCCCACCGGGCCGAGTTCGATCACCCGCTGGGCATCCTTCAGCGCGGCCAGCGGCTCGCCGGCGGCGCTGTGCAGTTGTCGCAGGTTGCGCGACAGACGCTGGAGGATTTCCCCGGGAGAGGCCTGCTTCAGGTAGGCGGCCTGCAGCTCGCTCTTCGGCCCCTGCAGGCGCAGCAGCAGTTCGCGGCAGTCGGGGGTATAGAGGCGTCGCCCGGTGGCCGGGTCGAGCAGATGGTCGGCCTGCGGCACGCGCAGCAGGAAGCGTCCCGGGAAGTTCACTCCGACCAGCGGAATGTCCAGCCGCCGCGCCAGTTCCATGGCCACCAGCGCCAGCGACAACGGCTGTCCCTGGCGCCGCTGCAGCACCAGCGGGAGCAGGGCCGAGCGCGGTTGCAGGGGGAAGTCGTCGTCCTCGCAGAAACCCTGTTCGCTCATTCGCCGCAGCAACCCCTGGGCGCGCTCGCTGGCCGAGGCGCGGTCGTCCAGGCTGGCGCCGATCTGCCGGACGAGTTCGTCGAGCTCGCGCAGGGCGTGGGCGGGCGAATACGCCGGGAGGTGCTCCGCGGCGATCCACAGGGCCGCCTCGAACAGCGCTGGCGGTTCCTGGGCGAGACAATCGAGGCAGGCTTGACGCGGGTCCATGGCTTTCCTCCTGGTGCGCCTGGATCGCTGCGGACGGGCCGTTCGGAGCACGCCGGGGCCGGTTTCGAGCGGGCGGACCCCAAGGTTGTAACCGTCCGCCGAAGCTTCGTCCAGTACCCGGCTCGGCGAGCGCCGCGGCCTGGTCGTCGGCCTTGCGGGCGTTTCGCCGACGCCTGCCTATACTGAAGGTGCCGGGCGGCAACGGCCCGGCCCGAACAACAAGCAGCAAGCAGGGGAGCCCCAGCATGTTCGACATGATGGACGCGGCCCGGCTCGAGGGTCTCCACCTCGCCCAAGACCCGGCCACGGGACTCAAGGCCATTATTGCCATCCACAGCACGCGACTCGGCCCGGCGCTGGGTGGTTGTCGCTACCTGCCTTACCCCAACGACGAAGCCGCCATCGGCGACGCCATCCGCCTGGCCCAGGGCATGAGCTACAAGGCGGCCCTGGCCGGGCTGGAGCAGGGCGGCGGCAAGGCGGTGATCATCCGCCCGCCGCACCTGGACAATCGCGGCGCGCTGTTCGAGGCCTTCGGGCGCTTCATCGAAAGCCTCGGCGGACGCTACATCACTGCGGTGGACAGCGGTACCTCCAGCGCCGACATGGACTGCATCGCCCAGCAGACCCGCCACGTCACCAGCACCACCCAGGCCGGCGACCCCTCGCCGCATACCGCCCTCGGCGTGTTCGCCGGGATTCGCGCCAGCGCCCAGGCGCGCCTCGGCAGCGACGACCTGGAAGGCCTGCGGGTCGCGGTGCAGGGGCTCGGCCACGTCGGCTACGCATTGGCCGAGCAACTGGCGGCGGTCGGCGCCGAGCTGCTGGTCTGCGACCTCGATCCCGGCCGGGTGCAACTGGCCGTCGAGCAGCTCGGTGCCCATCCGCTGGCGCCGGAGGCATTGCTCTCCACCCCATGCGACATCCTCGCGCCCTGCGGCCTGGGCGGCGTGCTCACCAGCCAGAGCGTCAGCCAATTGCGCTGC
This sequence comes from Pseudomonas sp. TZ252, assembly GCF_056110345.1. Taxonomy (NCBI): domain Bacteria; kingdom Pseudomonadati; phylum Pseudomonadota; class Gammaproteobacteria; order Pseudomonadales; family Pseudomonadaceae; genus Pseudomonas; species Pseudomonas sp. TZ252. Next base: position 4,135,380 of record NZ_CM148566.1, read on the forward strand.
GCGGCGGTGGCCGGGGCGGCGAACAACCAGTTGGAGCGGCCGGAGGTCGCCGACGAGCTGGAGGCGCGTGGCATCCTCTATGCGCCGGACTACGTGATCAACTCCGGCGGCCTGATCTACGTCGCCCTCAAGCACCGCGGCGCCGATCCGCACAGCATCACCGCGCACCTGGCGCGGATTCCCGCGCGGCTCACCGAGATCTATGCCCATGCCCAGGCCGACCACCAGTCGCCGGCGCGGATCGCCGACCGTCTGGCGGAACGGATTCTCTACGGCCCGCAGTGACGGGCCGGCGTTTCCGGCGAGGCCGCCAGCGGGCCTCGCCAGCGGCAGTGCGGGCCACCCCCGCGGTGCCGCGCGTGCACGCCGCCACCCGCGGCGCGACCCTGAGCGGCACGCCTACCCGGCGTGCGGAGGAGGTTTGCGATGGTTCACAACCGGATCGACCCGCCTTTCACCCGCTACCTCGACAGTGACGGTCGGCCCCTCGGCGAGTTGCCCGCCTGGGCCGGCGACAGCGATGCGCTGGTCGGCCTCTACCGGCAGATGCTCCTGACCCGCCTGTTCGACCAGAAGGCGGTGGTCCTCCAGCGTACCGGGCGGATCGGCACCTATGCGCCAACCCTCGGCCAGGAAGCCATCGGTGTGGCCATCGGCAGCCAGATGCGCGCCGAAGACGTGCTGGTGCCCTATTACCGCGATACCGCCGTGCAATTGATGCGCGGTGTGCGCATGGAGGACATCCTCCTCTACTGGGGCGGCGACGAGCGCGGCAGCGACTACGCCGAACCGCTGGCGGCGCAGGACTTTCCCATTTGTGTGCCGATCGCCACCCAGGCCCTGCATGCCTGCGGGGTCGCCTCGGCGTTCCGCATCCGCGGCGAGCACCGGGTGGCGGTGACCACCTGCGGCGACGGCGCCACCAGCAAGGGCGATTTCCTCGAGGCGCTGAACGTGGCGGGCGCCTGGCAGTTGCCGGTGCTCTTCGTGGTCAACAACAACCAGTGGGCGATCTCGGTGCCGCGGCGCATCCAGTGCGGCGCGCCGACCCTGGCGGAGAAGGCGGTGGGTGCCGGCTTCCCCGGCGAACAGGTGGACGGCAACGACGTGCTGGCGGTCGCCGAACGCGTCCGCGCGGCCCTGGAGCGCGCGCGCCAGGGCAAGGGGCCGACCCTGCTGGAGTGCATCAGCTATCGCCTGTGCGACCACACCACGGCCGACGACGCCAGCCGCTACCGTTCCGCCGAGGAGGTCAACCAGGCCTGGCGCGAGGAGCCGATCAAGCGCCTGCGCGCCTTCCTCGCCGGCCGCGGCCAGTGGGACGAGGAGCGCGAGCAGGCGCTGGTGGGCGAGTGCCAGGCGCGGGTGCAGGAGGCGGTGGAGCGTTTCGAGACGTTCGCCGCGCAGGCGCCGCAGGCACTGTTCGAGCATGTCTACGCGCGCTGGCCGGCGGTCCTGGAGGAGCAGCGCGAGCAATTGCTGGAGCGCGCCGCGCGGCGGCAGGGAGGGGCCGAACATGAATGAGCGCAACGGCGAAGCGAAACGCCTGGCCCTTCTGGAGGCGGTCAACCTGGCGCTGCACCGGGCCATGGCCGAGGACGAGGCGGTGGTGGTGCTGGGCGAAGACGTCGGGGTCAACGGCGGGGTGTTTCGCGCCACCCTCGGCCTGCGAGAGCGCTTCGGCTTCAAGCGGGTGCTGGATACGCCGCTGGCGGAGAACATGATCGCCGGGCTGTCCATCGGCATGGCCGCCCAGGGCCTGAAGCCGGTGATGGAGATCCAGTTCATGGGCTTCATCTACGCCGCCATGGAGCAACTGGTGTCCCATGCCAGCCGCCTGCGCAATCGCACCCGCGGCCGCCTAGCCTGCCCGTTGGTGCTGCGCACGCCGATGGGCGCGGGAATCCGCGCGCCGGAGCACCACAGCGAGGCGACCGAGGCGATGTTCGCGCACATCCCCGGCGTCCGCGTGCTGGTGCCGTCGTCGCCGGCGCGGGCCTACGGCCTGCTCCTGGCGGCGATCGACGATCCCGATCCGGTGATCTTCCTCGAACCGACCCGGCTCTACCGGATGAACCCGCAGCCGCTGGCGGACGACGCCCGGCGCCTGCCGCTGGACAGTTGCTTCACCCTTCGCGAAGGCGGCGACCTGACCCTGGTCAGCTGGGGCGCCAGCGTCCACGAGACCCAGCAGGCCGCCGAGCGCCTGGCGCAGCGCGGCATCGAGGCCGAAGTGATCGACGTCGCCTGCCTCAAGCCGCTCGACCTCGACACCCTCGAAGCTTCGGTGCGCAAGACCGGTCGCTGCGTGATCGTCCATGAGGCGCCGAAGAGTGGCGGCCTCGGCGGGGAAATCGCCGCGAGCCTCTACGAGCGTGTCCTGTTCGACCTGCGGGCGCCGATCCAGCGGGTCGCCGCGGCCGATATCCCGCCGCCGCTGTACCGCCTGGAAGCGCTGTACATGCCCGCCGTGGAGGACATCCTGGCGGCCTGCGACACCGTGCTCGGCTACGCCTGAGCCAAGGGGAGACGACCATGAAGCACTTCAAGCTGCCCGACCTGGGCGAGGGCCTGCAGGAAGCGGAAATCGTCGAATGGCACGTCAAGGCCGGCGACAGCGTGCGCGCCGACCAGCGCCTGGTCTCGGTGGAAACCGCCAAGGCGCTGGTGGACATCCCTGCGCCCTACGATGGGGTGGTGGGCAAGCTGTTCGGCGCCGAGGGCGACATCCTCCACGTCGGCGAACCGCTGGTGGGCTTCGAGGGCGAGGAGGCGGACGCCGGTACCGTGGTGGGGCGCCTGGAGGGCGGCGGTAGCGCCCTGGAGGACCGTTTCTTCATCGGCGCCGCACCGTCCACCCGCGAACACCTGGCACCGCGCGCGACCCCGGCGGTGCGCCAGTTCGCCCGCCAGCAGGGCGTCGAACTGGCCGGCCTGAGCGGCTCCGGCCCGGATGGCCTGATCACCCGCGCCGACGTCGAGGCCGCCGCCCAGGGCGCCCGCGAACGCTTCGGCGGCGAGCGCTTGCGCGGGGTACGGCGGAGCATGGCGCTGAACATGGCGCGCTCGCATGCCGAGGTGGTGCCGGTGACGATCTACGGCGACGCCGACCTGCATCGCTGGAAGACCGCACGCGACCCGTTGATCCGCCTGGCCCAGGCGCTGGCCGAGGCCTGTCGCGCCGAGCCGACCCTCAACGCCTGGTTCGATGGCGCCTCGTTGTCGCTGAAACTGCATGAGCGGCTCGACCTGGGGATCGCCGTGGACACCCCGGACGGCCTGTTCGTGCCGGTGCTGCGCGACGTCGGTGCGCGTTCGGCGGAGGACCTGCGCGCCGGTATGCGGCGCCTGCGCGAAGACGTCCAGGCACGCTCGATCCCACCGGCGGAAATGCTCGGCGCGACCCTGACCCTATCCAACTTCGGCACCCTGTTCGGCCGCTACGCCAACCCCGTGGTGGTGCCGCCGCAGGTGGCCATCCTCGGCGCCGGCGGCATCCGCGACGAAGTAGTGGCCTGGCGCGGCGAGATGGCGATCCACCCGATCCTGCCGCTCTCGCTGAGCTTCGATCACCGCGCCGCCACCGGTGGCGAGGCGGCGCGTTTCCTCAAGGTACTGGTGAACGCCCTGGAGCAGCCCGACGGCTGATCAGCGCCGGTGCTCCAGCCACCACGCCAGCAGCGCGCCGAGGGCGTAGGCGAGCAGGTCGAAGCCGTCGGCGGTGCTGCCGAGAACGATGCGCAGCACGGGGCTGGAGAATTGCCAATGCAGTTGCGCCGCCAGGTACTGGCCCAGTTCCAGCAGCGCGCCGACGGCAAAGGCGGCGGATGCCAGCCAGGCGGCCGGCGCCCTGAGCGCGCTGCCCATCAGGTAGTAGAGCCAGACCACCGCCAGCAGGTCGCCGCCGAAGCTGCGTATCCAGCCCCAATGCCGGCCCAGGGTGGCGAGCAGGACCAGCAGGCCGAACAGCAGCAGTGCCAGCAGCAGGCTGCGCCGGTCCAGGCGCCAGCGTCGGGAGCGGACGGGAGAGGCGGGGAGAGCGGGCATGGGACCTTCCTGGTCGATGGGGCTGCCGGGCGTTGTACGGCAAGCGCCGGTTTCCGGCAAGCCGGGCGCGGGTCGGACAAGCGCCGCGCGGACTCAGCGGCGTCGCAGGCTGGCGAGCAACTGCTCGACGAAGGCGTCGCTGCCGGAGCTGTCGAGGTAGTGCACCTGGGGACCGTCGAGCAGGTAGATCGCGTGGTAGGGCTTGCCGGCCTGGCTGCCGCGCAGGCGATAGACCTCGGTGCCGGCCACGCGGTAGCGGCTGACGCTGGCGCGCCGGTCGCACAGACCGAGGGCCTGGCGCTGCGCCTGGAGACGCTCGCGCTCGGCGTCGGGCAGGCCGTCCAGCGGCAGGGCTCCGAACAGCAGGCGAACCTGTCGCGGAAGGTCGAGCCGTTCGCCCTCGTCCGCGCCCATCTCGTTGCCTTCGAGCAGGCGGTGGGCGAGGTAGTGACCCTCGGCGTAGCGGGCGATCAGCAGGTCGCCGCTGTGCAGCAGGGTGGCGGGGGCCCGTTGCAGGTCGAGTTGCAGCCTGCCGGCGCCGCCCAGGGCCAGGACCTGCGCGGCGCCGGCAGAGACTGCCGGTGTCTCGGCGTCCGTGGCCCGGAACGGGCAGGCGAGGGCAGGGGCACCGGCGAGGCCGAGGAGGACGCACAGCAGGCCGGCAAGTTGTCGCGGCATGTTTCGGCTCCTTGCGCTTTGCTTGCAGCGGCGGCTCATTCGTCCGCGGCGTTTTCCTCGAACAGTTCGTTGAGGGCGTCCGGCTGGTTCTTGAAGGCGCGGGCGAAGGCGTCGCGGTTCTTTGCCATGAAGATGCCGAGTTCTTCCACCTGTTCCTCCTTCAGCGACGGCACCGCCTTCTGCAGCACCTCGGCCAGCGTTTCCGCCAGCTCCAGCATCTTGTCGTAACGATCGGCTTCAGCCTTGTCCATGAACAAACGCTCCTGATCCCGGCTGCTGCGGTACACCACTTCGACGGCCATTCATCACCTCTGTGCCTTCTGAGTCGCAAGGTTGCTTTGACTGGTTATCCATCCAGTATATGGCGTCTTGCCGTCCGTGGATAGCGCCAGGATTGCCGGCGCATTGCCGGGGCGGTCGTCGTCTGACAGAAATGTCACGCCGGGCTCATGAGCCTGACAGTCTCCGCAGCGTAGTTTCAGGCTGAACGTTCTACCAAGGAGACATCCTCATGAGAGTGATCCCGTTGGCACTTGTCGCGCTGCTCGGCCTGGCGCCGCTGGCCCAGGCGCAGCAGCAGCCCTACGGACCCAACCCGGACTCGAAATCGCTCCGCCAGCACTACGTGGAAGGGCGCCTGGACATCGCCCGGGTGATCTACAAGACCGACCTGTGGAGCGCCTGTGGGATCGTCCCGGCGCGCCTGGTCTACGAGGACTCGCAGGGCGAGCGGCATACCGTCGAGTACAAGGCCTGGGGCAGCGGCTGCAGCGGCAATTGAGCGAACCCGGCGCGGCACGGGCCGCGCCGGGTTTTCCTCGGCTCCCGCGCTTCTGCTAAGGTTGCGCGTCTGCCGCCCGTTGCGCGGCGCATACCTTCCGCCCCGCAAGGATGCCCGGCATGCAAGACTTCGGTTTCGCCCTTCTGCTCATCGGCTACGTCTGGTCCGTGGCCAGCGGCGGTCGCCGTTCGATCCCCTGCGCATTGCTCTGCCTGCTGCTGTTTCCGCTGGCGCAACTGGCCTTCGCCATCAACGACGCGCCGATGCGCCCGCCGCTGGCGCTGGCGGCCCTTGGCGCGGGCCTGGCCTACCTCGGCGGCGGCTCGGTGTTCGGCTGAGCCCGGCATCTCACAAGAATACGATTGAAAATCATTATCATAAAAAATATGCTGCTGTCCTTCTGAAAGGACGTGGGTGGATGCGCCGTTGGCGGAGCAGGATCTCAAGGCACTGTTTCTCAGGCATGCCCGGCAGTTGCAGTCGTATCTGTTGCGCAAGACCCGTGATCCACACCTGGCGGCGGACCTGGCGCAGGAAAGCTTCCTGCGCCTGGCCGAGCAGCGGCACAAGGAGCCGATCGAGCATGTCGACGCCTATCTCTACCGCACCGCGCACAACCTCACCATCGACCATTACCGGCAGGAACGGCGGCGCCGCACCGAGACCCGGCCCAACGATGACCTCGCCGGGTTCGTCGCCGACCAGCCCGGCCCCGAGGAGTCCGCGGTGGATGCCGATGCGCTTGCCCGCCTGCGCGAGATAGTCGCCGAACTGCCGCCGCGCACCCGTGAGATCTTCCGTCTCAACCGTCTGGAGGGGCTGACCCATGCCGAGGTGGCGAGACGCCTGGAAATCTCCGATAGCTCGGTGCAGAAGCACCTGGCCCGCGCCCTGGCCCATGTGATGCAGGCACTCGAGGATTCCCGCTGAATGGATTACCGAGTCTTGCCGGTTCGCGCGTCTGAACCTCTATAACGACCAACGAGAGCCGCACGTGAACAGCCCCCAGGAACAACAGCAGATCCGCCAGCAGGCCGCCGAATGGGCGATCCGCCTGGACGGCGGCGACCTCGACCGGACCCGGCGCGAAGCGCTGGACGGCTGGCTGGCGGCCGACCCCCGGCACCCGGCCGCGCTGGCGCTGGCGCAACGGACCTGGAAACAGCTGGGATCGCTGGCCGAACCGCGGACGATGGCTCCGACGCCGGTCGCCAGCGCGCCGCGCCGCGCCGGGGGGCGGCGCAAGGGCTGGCGCGGCTGGGCCGCGGCGGCGGCGGTGCTGCTGGCCCTGGGCAGCGCCTGGAGCGAACGCGACGCCGGCGTGAGCTGGCTGGCCGACCACTCTACCGGCAAGGGCGAGGTACGCATCCTGCGGCTGGTGGATGGCAGCGAGGTCGAGCTGGACGCACAGAGTGCCATCGATGTCGCCTACGACAGCCGCGAGCGACGGGTGCGCCTGCTCGAAGGCAGCGCGATCTTCCGCGCCGCCCCCCGCGCGGGCCGGGAGACCCGGCCCTTTGTGGTGGAAAGCGCCGGCGGCAGCACTCGCGCGCTGGGCACTCGGTTCCTGGTCAGCCGCAACGACGACGGCAGCGTCCAGGTCGGGGTGCTCGAACACCGCGTCGCGGTGGCCCTGGCGCATCCGCGCACGGGGACCGTCGGGCGCCGCGAGCTGGGCGAGGGCGAGAGCCTGCGCTACAGCGCGGAGGGCGGCGTCGAGGCGCCGCTGGGCGGTCGCCTCGACGACCTGACCAGTTGGCGGCGCGGCCTGCTGGTCTTCGACGAGCAGCCGCTGGGCGAGGTGGTGGCGCGGCTCAATCGCTACCGGCCGGGGCATTTGCTGGTGGCTCCCGGTGCGTTGGCGCAGCGGCGGGTCAGCGGCGTATTCCGGGTCGCCGACCTGGAGGCCTCGTTGCAGTCGATCAGCGATGAGCTGGGAGTGCGCAGCCTGGGCCTGGCGGGAGTGACGCTGCTGTACTGAGCGGCGCGATCGCTTCCGAGAGCCTCGACCACGGGCCGGGCAGTCGCCCCGCGCGCTTGTTCCGGCAGGGGCCGGGAAGCGCATTTTCGAGCCGTGGATCCCGCCGGCGAAAAATTTTCTCGATTTCCGTTACTGACTTTCCCTGCCTCCATCGTTCTCTTAACGAGACTGATTCTTATTACACAAAACGATGGAGTGTAGGCGCTGTCATGAAACATCGTGGATGGAGTGCCGTGCGAGGCGGTCGCAAGGGGGCGCAACTGGCCCTGGGGCTGGGCCTGGTCCTGCTGGGAACGGCCGCGCTACCGCTGCATGCGCAAGACGGGGCGGACTCGGCGAGCCAGCAGCAGACCGCGCTGCGCCGGGTCCGGCTGGACATCCCGGCACAACCGCTGAACCGCGCCCTGCTGCGATTCGCCGAGCAGGCCGGGGTCCAGGTGTTCTTCGACAGCCAGCGTTTCGCCGGTCTCGGCAGCGCGGCGGTGCACGGCGAATACGTGCTGGCCGACGGCCTGAGCCAGATGCTCCAGGGCAGCCCGGTGGAATACCGCTTCTCCGGCAAGGACCAATTGAGCCTGATCCGCGTCAGCCAGGACGACCTGGTGCAGATGTCGCCCTCGGTGATCTCCGCCGCGCGTCCGGACGACTGGGTCTACCAGACGCCGCATTCGGTCAGCGTGATCGGCCGCGAGCAGATCGAGCGCAACCCGCCGCGGCATGCCGCCGACATGCTCGAGGAAACCCCCGGGGTGTACTCCTCGGTGAGCCAGCAGGACCCCGGCCTGTCGGTGAACATCCGTGGCATCCAGGACTACGGGCGGGTCAACATGTCGGTCGACGGCATGCGCCAGAACTACCAGCAGAGCGGCCACCAGCAGCGCAACGGGACGCTCTACGTCGATCCCGAGCTGCTCAGCGAGGTGGTCATCGACAAGGGCGCCAGCTCGGCCATGGGCGGCGCCGGGGTGATCGGCGGGATCGCCAACTTCCGCACCCTGGAGGCCCGCGACCTGGTCAGGCCGGGCAAGCAGGTCGGTGGCCGGGTGCGCCTCACCAGCGGCCTGGGCGGCGACGCCAATGGCACCCACTTCATCGGCAGCGCGGCCTTCGCCATCGGCACCGAGGTCTGGGACATGCTGGTCGCCGCCAGCGAGCGCCACCTGGGCGACTACGACCCGGGGACCAAGGGCAGCATTGGCGAGCTGCGCACCGGCGCCTGGTTCAATCCCGAGGCCGGGCAGCGGGTCAAGCATTCGCCGGTGGCCTACTCCGGCTACGTGATGCGCTCGCGACTGGCCAAGCTTGGCGTCGCCCTGCCGCAGGACCAGCGCCTGCAGTTCAGCTACCTGACCACCCAGGTGTCCTACGACGACGCCAACATGCTCAACACCGAGAACCAGGCGCTCTGGGAAAAGCTCGGCAGCAGCGACGTGCGTGTGCAGAACTTCGCCATCGACTACGGCTACGCGCCGGACAACCCGTTGGTGGACTTCAAGGCCAAGCTCTACTACGTCGACAACCGCAACCGCCAGCAGACCCTGCAACGCGGTATCACCCCCGGCTACTCGATCACCTACCAGACCGACACCTACGGCGCGCAGGCGCAGAACACCTCGACCTTCGCTCTCGACGATCTCTCCACGCTGCGCGCCAACTATGGCCTGGAGTTCTTCTACGACAAGGTGCGGCCGGACTCCAGCCAGCCGCGGGCGAGCACCTCGGCGGTCGGCTTCCCTGCGGCCGAAGGCATGACCCCCAAGGGCGACCGCGCCCTCGGTAGCCTGTTCGCCCGTCTCGACTACGACTACGACGACTGGCTCAACCTCAACGCCGGGCTGCGTTACGACCGCTACCGCCTGCGCGGCGACACCGGCTTCAACGCGCGCACCTTCATCCTTGGCACCACCCGGCAGACCGACATGCCGCTGCAATACGCCGTCGACCGCGAGGAGGGGCGCTTCTCGCCGACCTTCGGCCTGTCGGTCAAGCCCGGCGTCGACTGGTTGCAGTTGTTCGCCACCTACGGCAAGGGCTGGCGCCCGCCGGCGGTGACCGAGAGCCTGATCACCGGCCGCCCCCACGGCGGCGGCGCGGAAAACATGTACCCCAACCCGTTCCTCAGTCCGGAGCGCTCGAAGGCCTGGGAAGTCGGTTTCAACGTGCTGAAGGAGAACCTCTGGTTCAGCGACGACCGCCTGGGCCTGAAGGTCGCCTACTTCGACACCCGGGTCGACGACTTCATCTTCATGGGCATGGGCATGCAGCCGCCGGGCTACGGCATGGCCGGGATCGGCAACAGCGCCTACGTCAACAACCTCGACAGCACGCGCTTCCGTGGCGTCGAGTACCAGCTCGACTACGATGCCGGGCTGGCCTACGGGCAGCTCTCCTACACGCACATGATCGGCAGCAACGACTTCTGTTCGAAGACCGCCTGGCTCGGTGGCGTCACCCAGACGGTGAAGGGCAGCGGTCGCCGCCCGCCGGTGATCGACATGCGGCCGGACGAGCAGGCCAACGCCGCCACCCATTGCAGCGCGGTGCTCGGCTCCGCCGAACACATGCCGATGGACCGCGGCTCGCTGACCCTGGGCATGCGCTTCTTCGACCGCAGGCTGGACGTCGGCGCCCGTGCCCGCTACAGCGAAGGCTACTCGGTGGCTGGCGGCGCCACGGTGTCGCAGGCCGGCGTGTACCCGGCGGACTGGAAGGAATACACCGTCTACGACCTGTACGGCAGCTACCGGGTGAGCGATGAACTGACCCTGCGCCTGGCCATGGAGAACGTCACCGACCGCGCCTACCTGGTGCCGCTGGGCGACGTGCTGGCCTTCACCCTCGGTCGCGGGCGGACCCTGCAAGGCACCCTCGAATACCAGTTCTGACCCCCGTTTTGCCCAGTGAAGGGCAAAACCGGAGCGGGCATCCGTGCGCTCCGGCATTCACCACTCGTTGAATTGGAGTTTTGGCATGAGCATTTCGATTTCCTACAGCACCACCTACAGCGGCTGGACCGTAGCGGATTACCTGGCGGACTGGTCGGCCTACTTCGGCGACGTCAACCATCGTCCGGGCCAGGTGGTGGACGGCAGCAATACCGGCGGCTTCAACCCCGGTCCGTTCGACGGCAGCCAGTACGCGCTGAAGAGCACCGCCAGCGACGCGGCCTTCATCGCCGGCGGCGACCTCCACTACACCCTGTTCAGCAACCCCAGCCACACCCTGTGGGGCAAGCTGGACAGCATCGCCCTCGGCGACACCCTGACCGGCGGCGCCTCCAGCGGTGGCTACGCCCTGGACAGCCAGGAGGTGAGCTTCAGCAACCTGGGCCTGGATTCGCCGATCGCCCAGGGCCGCGACGGCACCGTGCACAAGGTGGTCTACGGCCTGATGAGCGGCGACAGCAGCGCCCTGCAGGGGCAGATCGACGCGTTGCTGAAAGCGGTCGACCCGAGCCTGTCGATCAACTCCACCTTCGACCAGTTGGCCGCGGCCGGCGTCGCCCATGCCACCCCGGCTGCGGCAGCGGCGGAAATCGGCGTGGTCGGCGTGCAGGAACTGCCGCACGACCTGGCCCTGGCGGCCTGAGCAACTGTCCACGATAGCGTTCGTGGACTGCTTGCGCTAAAGGCCGGAGAGGAGTTGGCGCTCCTCTCCGGCGCGCGAACCGCCGTCGCTGCGCCTCGCACCCGTGGCGACGGCGGCCCCCGGATTGTTCCTCCGCCGGCCGTGCCCGGCAAGTGGAGACTGCCGCAATGTCCTCCGGGCCCGCTCGCGGCCCGGACACCCACAGGACCCGACTCCGATGAAGCTCCGGCCGGCCTCGCCGCGCAATGAAATCCTCGCCACCCTCGGCCGCTTCCGCCCGGCGCTGCGCAGCGTCGCGCTGTTCACCGCGGTGATCAACCTGCTGATGCTGGCGCCGTCGCTGTACATGCTGCAGGTCTACGACCGGGTGCTCGGCTCCGGCAACCACATGACCCTGCTGATGCTGACCCTCATGGTGCTCGGCCTCTACCTGCTGCTCGGCGCCCTGGAGTGGGTGCGCAGCCTGGTGGTGATCCGCCTCGGCGGCCAGCTCGACATGCAACTCAACCAGCGCATCTACGACGCCTCGTTCCGCGCCAGCCTGGAGCGCGGCGAGCAGGCCGTCGGGCAGGCGCTGAACGACCTGACCAGCCTGCGCCAGTTCCTCACCGGCAACGCCCTGTTCGCCTTCTTCGACGCGCCCTGGTTCCCGCTCTACCTGCTGGTGATCTTCCTCTTCAGTCCCTGGCTCGGCCTGCTCGCCCTGGTTGGGGCGCTGCTGCTGGTGCTGCTCGCCTGGGTCAACGAAAGCCGCTCGCGCGAACCGCTGGCCGAGGCCGGGCAACTGTCGATCCTCGCCACCCAGCAGGCCTCGGCCAACCTGCGCCAGGCGGAAACCCTGGCGGCAATGGGCATGTTGCCGGCCATGCGTGCGCGCTGGTTCGCCCAGCACCAGGCCTTCCTTGCCCGGCAGAACCTCGGCAGCGAGCGCAGCGCGGCGATCGGCGCGACCTCCAAGGGCGTGCGCCTGGCCTTGCAGTCGCTGGTGCTCGGCCTCGGCGCCTGGCTGGCGGTGGAAGGCCTGATCACCCCGGGGATGATGATCGCCGGCTCGATCCTGATGGGCCGCGTGCTCAGCCCCATCGACCAGTTGATCGCGGTCTGGCGCCAGTGGAGCGGCGCGCGGCAGGCCTACCAGCGACTGGCGCGGCTGCTCGAGGAGAATCCGCCGGCTGCCCTGGGCATGCCGCTGCCGGCGCCGCGCGGCGCGTTGCGCGTCGAGCGGCTCTGCGCGGCCGCGCCGGGACGCGAGCAGGCATTGTTGCAGGACCTCGGTTTCGCCCTGGAGCCTGGCGAAGCGCTCGGCGTGATCGGGCCGTCCGGTTCCGGCAAGTCGACCCTGGCGCGCTTGCTGGTGGGCGCCTGGCAGCCGCTGTCCGGCGCGGTGCGCCTGGACGGCGCCGACCTGCGGCAGTGGAGCGCGGCGGCACTGGGGCCGCACATCGGCTACCTGGCCCAGGACGTGCAACTGTTCGCCGGCAGCATCGCCGAGAACATCGCGCGCTTCGCCGAGGTGGATGCCGAGAAGGTGGTGGCGGCAGCGCGCCTGGCCGGCGTACACGACCTGGTGCTGCGCCTGCCGCAGGGCTACGACACGCGCCTTGGCGACGGCGGCGCCGGTCTCTCCGGCGGCCAGCGCCAGCGCATCGGCCTGGCCCGCGCGCTGTACGGGCGACCGGCGCTGATCGTGCTCGACGAACCCAATGCCAGCCTTGACGAGGCGGGTGAGGCGGCCCTGGCCGATGCCATCGCGGCGATGCGCCGGCAGGGCAGCAGCCTGGTGCTGGTCACCCACAAGCCGGCGGTGCTGGCGCTGACCGACAAGCTGTTGTTGCTGCATGGCGGACGCCTGCAGCGTTTCGGCGCGACCGCCGAGGTGCTTGCCAGCGCCTCGCCGCCGGCCGCTGCGGCCCCGGCGCCGACACGGCCGACGCCGGCGTTCGGTTTCGGCTACCGGCCGGGACCGGGGATGCCGGTCGGCGGTGTGCCGGGAGGAGCGGCGCGATGAGCGGGCAGGCGCGGTTGCGCGAAGTCGGCGCCGGCGGCGCGGCGCTGGAACTGGACGAGAAGCGTTTTTCCCGGCTCGGCTGGGGGCTGGTGCTGCTCGGCTTCGTCGGCTTTTTCCTGTGGGCCGGGTTGGCCCCGCTGGACAAGGGCGTCGGGGTCTCCGGCACGGTGATGGTGGCCGGTAGCCGCAAGGCCGTGCAGCACCCTACCGGCGGCCTGGTCAGGCACATCCGCGTGCACGAAGGCGAGCGGGTGGAGGCAGGACAGGTGCTGCTGGAGATGGACGCTACCCAGGCCCGGGCCCAGGCCGATGGCCTGTTCGCCCAGTACCTGGCGGCGCTGGCGAGTCTGGCGCGGCTGAGCGCCGAGCGCGATGAAAAGGCGCGGATCGAGTTTCCCGCCGAGCTGCTGGCGCTGGACGACCCGCGCCTGCCGACCCTGCTGGAACAGCAGCGGCAGTTGCACGACAGCCGTCGGCGGGCGCTGCGCCTGGAACTCGATGGTCTCGCCGAGACGGTCGCCGGCAGCCAGGCGCAACTGGACGGCCTGCAAGCCGCGCTGCGCAGCAAGGAGCAGCAGCGCGCCGCCCTCGAGGAACAGTTGCGCGGCCTGCGCCAACTGGCCAGTGAGGGCTACGTGCCGCGCAACCGCCTGCTCGACAGCGAGCGCCTGCTGGCCCAGGTCAACGGCGAGATCGCCGGCGACCTCGGCAGCCTCGGCAGTACCCGCCGGCAGATCCTCGAACTGCGCCTGCGCATGGCCCAGCGGCGGGAGAAGTTCCAGGAAGAGGTGCGCGCCAGCCTGGCCGACGCCCAGGTGCGCGCCGAGGAGTTGCGCAACCGCCTGGCCAGCGCGCGCTTCGACCTGGCCAACAGTGAGGTACGGGCGCCGGTCGCCGGCCTGGTGGTCGGCCAGGAAGTGTTCACCGAGGGCGGCGTGATCGCGCCCGGCCAGCAACTGATGGAAATCCTCCCGGAGCGCCAGCCGCTGCTGGTGGACGCTCGGCTGCCGGTGGAGATGGTCGACAAGGTCCGCGTCGGCCTGCCGGTGGAGCTGATGTTCAGCGCCTTCAGCCAGAGCACTACGCCGCGGGTGGAGGGCCAAGTGACCCTGGTCTCGGCCGACCGCCTGCTGGACGAGCGCAGCGAGGCGCCGTACTACCGGGTGCGCATCCGCGTAGGCGAGGAGGGCGTACGTCGCCTGGCCGGCCTGGAGATCCGCCCGGGGATGCCGGTGGAGGCCTTCGTTCGCAGCGGCGAGCGCTCGCTGTTGAACTACCTGTTCAAGCCGCTGGCCGACCGTACGCACCTGGCGCTGGGGGAAGAATGAATCGCCTGCGAGCCTGCCTGCTGTCCTCCGTGCTGCTTTCGGCCTCTTCGGCCCAGGCGCTGGGCCTGCTGGACGCCTACCAACTGGCGGTGCGCCACGACCCGACCTTCCAGGCGGCGCTCCACGAGCGCCGCGCCGGCAGCGAAAACCGCGCCATCGGCCGTGCCGGCCTGCTGCCGAGCCTGCGCTACGACTACAACAAGGCGCGCAACGACTCCACCGTCAGCCAGGGCGACGCCCGCGTCGAGCGCGACTATCGCAGCTACGCCTCGACCCTCAGCCTGGAGCAGCCGCTGTTCGACTACGAGGCCTACGCGCGCTACCGCCAGGGCGAGGCCCAGGCGCTGTTCGCCGACGAACAGTTCCGCGGGCGCAGCCAGGAACTGGCGGTGCGCCTGTTCGCCGCCTACAGCGAAACCCTGTTCGCCCGCGAGCAGGTGGTCCTGGCCGAAGCCCAGCGGCGCGCCCTGGAAACCCAGCTGGCGTTCAACCAGCGTGCCTTCGAGGAAGGCGAGGGCACCCGCACCGACCTGCTGGAGACCCGCGCCCGGCTGAGCCTGACCCGCGCCGAGGAGATCGCCGCCAGCGATCGCGCGGCGGCGGCGCGGCGTACGCTGGAGGCGATGCTCGGGCAGGCACTGGAGGATCACGAACTGGCCGCGCCCATCGAGCGCTTCCCGGCGCTGCGCCTGCAACCGGCGACCTTCGAAGGCTGGCGCCAGGTGGCCCTGCAACGCAGCGCCGAGCTGGGCGCCCAGCGCCATGCGCTGGAGGCGGCAGCCTACGAGGTGGAGCGCAATCGTGCCGGCCACTTGCCCAGGCTCAGCCTCTACGCCAGCAGCAGCAAGACGCACTCGGCTTCGGAAAGCACCTACGAGCAGAAATACGACACCGACAGTGTCGGCCTGCGTCTCAGCCTGCCGCTGTTCGAGGGCGGGCGGGTGTCGGCAGCGACCCGCCAGGCCGGCGACAAGTACGCCCAGGCCCAGGCCGAGCTGGATGCCCAGGTGGCCAGTGTGATCAATGACCTGCACAGCCAGTTCGACCTGACCGCCAGCAGCCTGGCCAAGGTGCGTGCCTACGAGATGGCGGTGGCGGCGGCGCGCGAACAGGTGACAGCGACGCGGCGCAGCGTCGCCGGCGGGGAGCGGGTCAATCGCGACGTGCTGGACGCCGAACAGCAGTTCTACGGCGCCCGCCGCGACCTGGCGGAAGCGCGCTACGCCTACCTCAACGCCTGGCTGCGCCTGCGCCAGCTGGCGGGGGTGCTGGAAGACCGCGACCTGGCGGTGCTGGCTGCCTATTTCGGTGCCGGCGAAGGACGCGCGCAGGTCGCCGCTGCCATCAGATAGCTATCGGCCAGCGTGCCTTGCCTTGGGTCATCGCCTGCAACAGTTGCGGCGCGCTGGTGCCGTTTTCGATGGCGATGCCGAAGCGGATGCTCTCGATCATCCGCTGCAACTGCTCCAGGTCATGCAGTTGCGCCGGTCGGATCAGGCGCTTGGCGGCGACCCCGCGTTCGTTGGAGAGGGTGAGGACGATGCTGCCGTCCGGCCGCTCCAGGCTGAGGTTGACCCGGTACTCGGCCTGGAAGGCCTCGGTGAGGAGCTGGAAAGGGCTGCTGTCGGTCATGGTGGACCACCTGAATGCTGTCGTGCTGGTTGGGACTGGGTACCGCCCGGAAAGTTCTTTGTCACCGCCGGGCTGTACCCTGCGCCGACGTGCGGACGTCTATCTGCGCACGTGCCTTGGCCTGGGCCTTGCACGCTTCGGGCCAGGTGGCCGTCGTCTTTGTCGGGAGAAGCTATGAAACAGAATTGGGCCGAGCGCCTGCGCGCAAGCATGCACCACCAGGCGGAGAGCCTCGGCAACCTGCTGGTGGAGGCCTTCCACTACCTGGCCCTGTTCGCCATCGGCGCCACGGTGTTCTGGGCGGCGGGCGCGGCTTTCCTGGGGATGGTGAACAAGGGGCATGCGTCGATCGACGACATCCTCCTGCTGTTCATCTACCTCGAGTTGGGCGCGATGGTCGGTATCTACTTCAAGACCAACCACATGCCGGTACGCTTCCTGATCTACGTGGCGATGACCGCGCTGACCCGCCTGATGATCGCCGACATCCAGCACAACCATACGCCGGACGATGGCATCATCCTGGTCTCGGTGGCGTTGCTGCTGCTGGCGCTGGCGATCCTGGTGGTGCGCTTCGCCTCGGCGCGCTTCCCTTCGGCGAAGTCCGACGGCGCCGCCGCGCGGCGGGTGGCGAGCGAGGACGCCGAAGGGGAAGCCTGACTCGTCGCCGCGCCGGAGCCGGTCTCCGGCGCGCTTCCGGCCAGCGCAACGGCCTGGCAATGTACTACCATCGCCCGGTCGTGTTCAGGAAGCCTGCCCCATGAAGGGATGGAAACTCTTTACCCCGCTGCTGATCCTCGCGATCGTCGCCATCACCCTCTACCTGCGCCTGCACAATCCGCCCCTGCTGTTGCAGGGCGAGGCGGACGCCACCAACGTCATCGTTTCCTCCAAGGCCAAGGGCCGGGTCCAGGTGCTGCACGTGCGGCGCGGCGACGAGGTGAAGCAGGGCGACCTGCTGATCAGCCTCGACAGCCCCGAGCTGGAAGCCCAGCTCGATGCCCTGCACGCGGCGCGCAACCAGGCCCAGGCGCAGCTCGACGAGTCGCTCCACGGTACCCGCGAGGAGAGCATCCGCGCGCTCAAGGCCAGCCTGGCACAGGCCGAGGCCGAGTTGCGCAACGCCGAGTCGGATTTCCAGCGCAACCAGCAGATGGTCGAGCGCGGCTTCCTCTCGCGGACCCAGTTCGACCTCTCGCGGCGTGAGCGCGATGTCGCCCGCGACCGCGTCGCCGAGGCGCGGGCCAATCTCGACGAAGGTCTCAAGGGCGACCGCGAGGAGCGCCGCCAGGCGTTGCAGGCCGCGGTGCGCCGGGCCGACGCGCAGATCGCCGAGCTACAGGCGCAGATCGACGACCTGCAGGTGCGCGCGCCGGTCAACGGCGAGGTCGGGCCGATCCCCGCCGAACAGGGCGAACTGATCAACGCCTACAGTCCGCTGCTGACGCTGGTGCGGCTGGACGACAGCTACTTCGTCTTCAACCTGCGCGAGGACATCCTGGCCAAGGTGCGCAAGGGCGACCGCATCGTCATGCAGGTGCCCGGCCTGGGCGGCGCCGAGGTCGAGACCGAGCTGCGCTACATCGCCCCGCTGGGCGATTTCTCGACCAGGCGCGCGACCCGCGCCACCGGCGATTTCGACCTGAAGACCTTCGAGATCCGCTTCTACCCGTTGCAGCCGACACCCGGCCTGCGCCCGGGCATGAGCGCGCTGTGGCGCTGGACGAACTGAGCGATGGCGTGGGCCGCGCTGAAGCGCAACGCCAGCCGTTTCGTCCAGGCGTTCAACACCGAGACGCGGATCGCCTGCCGCAGCTGGACCATCCACTGGCTCGGCTGGTGCTGGCCGCTGCTGCTGTTCGGCGTGATCAGCGGCGTCTACCAGGCCGGTACCCTGCTGGACATGCCGCTGGCGGTGATCGACAAGGACCATAGCCAACTGTCGCGCAAGTTGATCCGCGAACTCGACGCGACCTCCCACGCCCAGGTGATCACCGTTCCCGCCGGCGTCCAGGAGGGGCTCGACGCGATCCGTCGGGCCGATGCCTACGCCTTGCTCTACATCCCGCCGGACTTCGAGGCCGACGTGCTCGGCGGGCGCGCGCCGAAGGCCGAGCTGTACTACAACGCGCTGCTGTATTCGGCCGGCTATGCCGCCACCCAGGACTTCTCGGCGCTGGTCGCCAGCCTCAACGGCGAATTGCGTCCGCGCCTGGCCGCCGGGATGCCGGCGGCGCTGCCGCACCTGGCGAGCATCAGCGTGTCCTACGACAGCCTGTTCAATGCCAGCGGCAACTACATCTATTACCAGCAGTTCGCCGCCATCGTGCACCTGCTACAGCTGTTCGTGATCGTCACCATGGTCCATGTGCTGGCCCGCGAGGCGCCGGAACTGCGCGCCTCCTCGCCGCACATCCTGCGGGCCAAGGCCCTCGGCGTACGCCTGGTGGGCAAACTGGCGCCCTACACGCTGCTGTTCACCGCGCTGCTGATGCTGGAAATCTTCCTGCTGGTGGCGTTCTCCGGCGCGCGCATCAACGGCAGCCCGCTGGCGATGCTGATGATCACGCTGTTCTACGTGATCGCCGCGCAGAGCGTCGGGCTGGTGCTGTTCGTCTTCACCGCCAACCGCTTCACCGCCTATTCGCTGGTGGGCATGCTGATCGGCGTCGCCCAGACCTACTCGGGAGTGCTGATCCCGGAACTGGCGATGCCGACCCTGGCGCGGGTGATCGCCGAGGCCGAGCCGCTGACCCACACCCTGCACGGCCTGTTCGACCAGTTCCTGCGCCAGGCGCCGCCCAGTTCGGCGCTCTACACCTGCGCCAAGCTGGCGCTGTACCCGCTGATCGCCTACATGATCGCCAAGATGCGCCTGCGCAGCCGCCTGGACCTGAGCCCGATATGAAGAACTACCTGCAGATCCTCCGGGAAACCCTGAAGGCCATGCTGTCCAAGCCGATGTGGCTGATGGTCGTGGCCTCGGTGTGCATCACCTCGCTGCCGTACATGAACCACACCGCCCTCGACCTGCCGGTGGCGGTGGTCGACGAGGATCACAGCGACGTGTCGCGCGAGCTGGTCCGGCTGCTCGATTCGGCGCCGAAGGTCGCCGTGGTCGGCTACGACAGCCTGCCGCAGGCCAAGCGCGACCTGGCCTGGCGCGAGCTGTACGCGATCATCGTGATCCCGCTGAACTTCGAGAAGCGCCTGCTGCGCGGCGAGGCGCTGGTGATCCCGTACTTCGGCGATGCCACCAACCGCATGGCCAACGGCCAGATCCAGCAGGACATCTCGGCGGTCTACAGCGCGCTGACCAACCGCTACAACGCTGCCCTGCTGGAACGCGAAGGCTTCACCGCGACCCAGGCGCAGGTGGTGCTGAGCCCGCTGGTAGGGCAATTGACCGACCTGTTCAACCCCGGCATCAGCTTCGCCGCCATCGTCCTTCCGGGGTTGCTGTCGCTGATCCTGCAACACAGCCTGCTGCTCGGCTGCACCCGCGGCAACATCATGCTGCGCGGCGGCACCCCGCGCTACATGCGCCAGCCGCTGTCGACCCGCTTCGGCCGCTACAGTGCGCAACTGCTGATCTGGACCGTGCTGGCGATGCTCTTCTACGTGATCTGGCCGCACCTGCTGGGCTATCGCCAGTCGGCCTCGTTCTTCATGCTGCTGGGGATCGTCCTGCCGTTCCTGATCGCGGTGATCGCCCTCAGCGAGTTCATCGCCGAGCTGCTGCCCACCGAGGAATCGGTGTACCTGACCATGACCTTCATCACCCTGCCGCTGTTCTACATGGCCGGCTACAGCTGGCCGGAACAGGCCATGCCGGACTGGGTACGCTGGCTGGCCGACGCGATCCCCTCGACCTGGGCGATCCGCGCCATCGCCGAGATGAACCAGATGGACCTGCCGCTGCGCGAAGTCAGCGACCATGCCCTGGTGCTGCTGGGCATGGCCGCCACCTATGCGTTGCTGGGTACGCTGCTGTACCAGTACCGCAACTGGCGCTGGGACAACGTCAAGGGTTGGTGAAGCGGCGCAAGGCCGGCCATACTCGGCTGGCGTTCGCACAGGGAGATGAAGGAATGTTTCGTTCGGGGCTTTCTTTGCTGGTGCTTCTGGGGCTCGCCACGCTCGGCGGGTGCGGTTCCGTCAACACGCTGGTGCGCGACGACGCCAGCGCCGCCCACGACCTGCGCCTGAAGGCGACCGCCTGCACCAGCCTGCCGCGGGTGTACAGCGGGGTCAGCTACACCTTCTGCCGGCTCAACGTGAAGACCGGATCGCCGGTGGCGCCGGCGCAAGCCGACGGCATCCTCGAGGTGCTGGCCCTCGACTTCGCGCTGTCCGGGGTGATCGACACCCTCGCGCTGCCCTATACCTCGTACCGCCAGTACCGCGACGGCAACCTGTCCCTGGCCAACTGAGTCAGGGAATCAGCGGCAGCACGATCTCGTCGCTGCGGCTGATCCCGGCGGTCTCGCTGCGGCACAGGTCGAGGAACTCGCGCATGGTCGCGGTCTGGTACTTCTGCTTGTGCCAGATGAAGTAGAACTGCCGGCGCAGGTCCAGGCCGGGCGTTTCCACCGGCACCAGGCTGCCGCGGCGGAAAGCGTCGCGCAAGGCCAGGCGGGAAATGCAGCCGATGCCCAGGCCGGACTCCACGGCACGCTTGATCGCCTCGGTGTGCTCCAGCTCCAGGCGGATGTTCAGCGGCCGCGGGTGATGACGCATGGCCTGGTCGAAGGTCAGGCGGGTGCCGGAGCCCTGCTCGCGGAGGATCCAGGCCTCCCGCGTCAGCCGTTCCAGGTCGGCGCCGCCCCGCCGCGCCAGCGGATGCTGGGGGGCGCAGAACACCACCAGTTCGTCCTCCATCCAGGGTTGCACCTCGATGTCCGGATGCCGGCAGTCGCCCTCGATCAGGCCCAGGTCCAGCTCGTAGTGGGCGACCTGCTGCACCACCTGGGCGGTGTTGTGCACGTGCAGGCGCACCCGGCAGTCCGGCTGGCGCTGCATGAAGGCGCCGATCAGCAGCGTGGCCAGGTAGTTGCCGATGGTCAGGGTGGCACCGAGGTCGAGGGAGCCGAAGGCGGTCTTGCCGTTGAGCAGGTTCTCGATTTCCTCGCCGCGGTCGAGCAGCGCCACCGCCTGCGGCAGCAGTTGGCGGCCGAGGGCATTGAGGGTCAGGCGCTTGCCGGCGCGGTCGAACAGCTTGCAGTCGAACTGCCGCTCCAGCTCGCCGAGCGAGGTGCTGGTCGCCGACTGCGACAGCGACAGCCCCTCGGCGGCGCGGGAGACGCTCTCCTGCTGGGCCACGGCGACGAACACCTCGAGCTGGCGGAGGGTGAATTTCATCCAGGCTTCCTCGTCTAGAGCGAAAGGCCCCCGCGACATTTTGCCGTTCCGTCGGCGGGGTTGGCTCGGTTATCCTTGCGCCCCGTCCGCGGGAGCGATGGGAGCCCTCGGCGGCCGGCGGCTGACCGATATCGTGTTATCCCATATCCATATTCTGGATAAGCATTATCCAGACAATTCATTTTGCGGATATTTTGGCAACCGATAAAATGCCGCGCAACTGCGTCACGTCTGCTGCTGTTGGTGTGCGCCCGCGTTTTCCTAGGAGTCTTTGATGAGCAATCTGTACACCGAGCGCGTTCTCAGCGTGCACCACTGGAACGACACCCTGTTCAGCTTCAAGACCACCCGCAACCCGGGTCTGCGCTTCAAGACCGGCCAGTTCGTGATGATCGGCCTGGAAGTCGACGGTCGTCCGCTGATGCGCGCCTACAGCATTGCCAGCCCGAACTACGAAGAGCACCTGGAGTTCTTCAGCATCAAGGTCCCGGACGGCCCGCTGACCTCGCGCCTGCAGCACCTGAAGGAAGGCGACGAGCTGATGGTCAGCCGCAAGCCGACCGGCACCCTGGTGCACGACGACCTGCTGCCCGGCAAGCACCTCTACCTGCTCAGCACCGGCACCGGCATGGCGCCCTTCCTCAGCGTGATCCAGGACCCGGAAACCTACGAGCGCTACGAGAAGGTGATCCTGGTCCACGGCGTGCGCTGGGTCAGCGAACTGGCCTACGCCGACTTCATCACCAAGGTCCTGCCGGAACACGAGTACTTCGGCGACCAGGTGAAAGAGAAGCTGATCTACTACCCGCTGGTGACCCGCGAGCCGTTCCGCAACCAGGGCCGCCAGACCGACCTGATGCGCAGCGGCAAGCTGTTCGAGGACATCGGCCTGCCGCCGATGAATCCGCAGGACGACCGTGCGATGATCTGCGGCAGCCCGAGCATGCTGGAAGAGACCAGCGCCGTGCTCGACAGCTTCGGCCTGAAGATCTCGCCGCGCATGGGCGAGCCGGGCGACTACCTGATCGAGCGCGCCTTCGTCGAGAAGTAGGCCTCCGCCGCGCCTCGTCGCGCCAGGCGAAGAAAGCCCCTGCCGTATCCGCGGCAGGGGCTTTCTGCTTTCCGGCCCCCGCTCAGTGCGCCGGGTGCCGGTGCGGGTGGTCGCCGCCCACGCCTTGCAGCACCGCCTGGTCGATCTCGTCGAAGCGCAGTACCCGGCCGCCTTCCTCGGCCGCCAGGCGCGTCGCGGCCTCTTCGTCGGCGAACGAGGCGAGGGTGGCGCCCATGCCGCCCGGCCGCTGGATGCCGACCACGTAGTAGGCGCGGGTGGCGTCGATCAGGCGGGCATCGTCGGGGTGCCGCCAGTCGGCCTGGCTCATGTCGTGGACATACAGGCGCGCCTGGCCCTGGCGGTTTTCCGGTTGCAGCCACCAGCCGAACAGTTCGGCGGTGGAGCAGAACTTGCGCACCGCGCCGGGAAGCACCGCCTCGCCCTTGGGACCGGGCATTTCCTCGATGAGCATGCCGCAGACGTGGCATTCGTCGCCGCTGGCGATCGGCACCGGGCCGAGTGCCGTGGCGTCGTCCCGCGACGCATCGCAGCCGGCCAGCAGCAGGCCGAGCAGGAGCGTGCCGAGCAGAGGGCGCAGGGGGAGGGTATGACGTTGCATGGCGGAACCTCGTGAGTCAGATGGGGCGGCGGCGGAACAGGCCGTGGGCCAGCGCCAGGGCAGCGCAGGCCCAGAGGGCCAGGGCCAGCCAGAGGGCGCTGGCGGACACCGGCAGGTCGCTGGCCAGGGGAACCACCCCGCCGGCGGCGGCTGCGTCGAAGCCGGACAGGTTGATCAGCCGGTAGAGGTCGGTCGGGTTGAGCAGCAACAGCCAGGGCAGCAGCCGCGGGCTCAGGTGACCCTGGCTGAGGACCAGGATCGCCAGCAGGGCCAGGTCGAACAGCAGGACGAAGAAGAACCACAGGCCGAGCGCCTGCCCGGCGGCGCTGGATTTCTCGCTGGCGCGGCTGCTCAGGGCGTAGGCCAGGGCGAGGAACACGCAGCCGAGCAGCAGCGAGGAACCCATGAAGCGGCCGAAGGCGCCCAGCAGGATGGCCGCCTCGACCTCCGGCACCAGCGCGAGGATCGCCAGCGCCGCGCTGCCGAAGCCGATCAGGGTGGCCAGGGCGAGGATCAGGCCGTGACCGAGGAACTTGCCGAGCAGCAACTGGCCGCGCCCCAGCGGGTAGGTCAGGAGCAGCAGCAGGGTGCCGCCTTCCTCCTCGCCGACGATGGCGTCGTAGGCCAGCAGCAGGGCGATCAGCGGCATCAGGAAGGTGGCCAGGCTGGTCAGGCTGGCGACCGTCGCCGGCACCGAGGTGAAGCCGACCTGGCCGGCCGCGGCGGCGCCGAACCAGGCGATGCCCACCGAGAGCAGGGCGAACAGCAGGCTGATCGCCAGCAGCCAGCGATTGCGCAGGCCGTCGGCCAGTTCCTTGCGGGCGATGGTCCAGACTACGGGCATGGCGTGGCTCCGGCGGGGGCGGGGGACATGTGGTGGCGATAGAGGTCCTCCAGCGACGGCGGCAGGATTTCCAGGTCGAACTCGCGCGCGGCCAGCAGCGCTTCCAGCACGCCGTCGCGCTCGGCATCGTCCAGCAGTACCTCGATGCGCTGGTCGTCCAGTCTCCGCGCCGCCAGGCCGGCCCGGTGCCAGCGTTCGAGCCACTGCGGGTTATGCGGGCTGGCCAGGCGCACGCGGGTCGGCAGAGCCGCCCTGCGGCGCAGTTCGGCGAGGCTGCCGGCCACTTGCAGGCGGCCGCCGGCGAGAATCGCGGCGCGGTCGATATGCGTCTCGACGCCGGGCAGCACATGGGAGCAGAGGACGATCCCGGTGCCCTGGCCGCGCAGGCGGTCGAGCAATTGGTAGAGCTCGACGGTGGCCAGCGGGTCGAGGCCCACCGTCGGTTCGTCGAGCAGCAGCAGGCGCGGTTCGCCGAGCAGCGCCTGGGCCAGGCCGAGGCGCTGGCGCATGCCCTTCGAGTAGGTTTTCAGGCGCCGCCTGGCGGCATGGCCGAGGCCGACCTGTTCCAGCAGGCGCGCGGCTTCGGCCGGCGCCACGCCCTTGAGGCGGGCGAAGTGGCGCAGGGTTTCCGCGCCGCTGAGCTGCGGGTAGAAGGTCACGTTCTCCGGCAGGTAGCCGAGCTGGCGGCGCGCCTCCAGGCTCCTCGCATCGTGGCCGAGGACCCGCACGCGGCCTTCGCTGGGGGCCAGCAGGCCGAGGACCAGCTTGATGGTGGTGGTCTTGCCGGCGCCGTTGTGGCCGAGCAGGCCGAGCACCTCGCCGGGCTCCAGGCGCAGCTCGAGCCCGCTCAGGGCGGTGAGGGCGCCGTAGCGCAGGGTCGCGCCGTCGATCTCGACCAGGCTCATGGCCTCGGCTCCGCGGCGGGCATCCGCATCAGCGGATGGCTGTCGCGCACGCCGGGCGAGCGCACCACCGGGAAGGCGCGCTGGACCCAGCGCAGCAGCTCGATGCTCGGGCTGTTCAACAGCAGGCGTACCTGCGGGTACAGCCAGATCAGCCGGTCGACGTTGTCGTTGGGCTCGTAGGCGACGTCGCCGAGACCGTCGTCGTCGCGGTCCCAGCCCAGGTAGTCGCTCCAGTAGTTGCCGCGGCCGTCGGCGGACCACTCCTGCTCGCGGCTGGCGACGTACTTGACCTGCTGGCGGTTGCCTATGAAGGCGTTGCCGGCGATGCGATTGTCCTCCGAGCCGGCGGTGAGGTGGATGCCCAGGGCGCTGTCGGCGAAGCTGTTGCCTTCGATGCGGTTGAACAGCGAGTTGTAGATGAACAGCGCCTTGCCCTCGGCGCCGGAAATCATCGCGTCGCCGGTGCTGCCGCTGCGCACGCCCTCGACGCGGTTGCCGGCCAGGGTCGAGTAGGTGATGTAGTTCATCAGGATGCCGTAGTTCTCGTCGTCGATGGAGCGGTTGCCGGTCACGGTCAGCTTGCGGCTCTGCATCAGCGCGTAGCCGGTGCGGGTGCGCCGGGTCAGGTTGTCGGTCACCCGGCTGTTGTGGGTGAACATGTAGTGCACGCCGTAGCGCAGCTCCTCGAAGCGGTTGGCTTCGATGCTGCTGTCGTTGGAAGTGTCGATGTAGACCCCGTCGCGGGTGTGGCTGACCCGGTTGCCGCGGACCAGGGCGTCCTTCACCGCATAGAGGTGGATACCGTTGCCGCGATCCTGGGAGCGCACGCTTTCGTCGCCCTCGATGCGGTTGTCGAGCACCTGCGCGCCCGCCGTGGCGTCGAGCCAGACGCCGAAACCCGCGCCGCGCAGGTCGTTGCCGCGGATCACGGCGCCGCTGGCGGCCTTGCCGACGAAGATCGCGGCGTCGAGTTCGGTCAGGTTGCGCCCCCAGTTGCGCAGCCGGCAGCCCTCGACGGTGATCCCGGGGCTGGTCAGGGTCAGCAGGCTGCCGTGGCCGCCGCCGTCCAGTTCGGCCCCGGCCTCGCAGCGTAGGTGCAGCGGCCGGTCGATGACGAAGTTGCCGGCGTAGCGGCCCGCCGCCAGGCTCCAGCGGCCATCGCCGTCGGCCCGCAGCGGCAGGCCGTCGACCGGCTCCGCGCGGGCCGTGGCGAGGCCGAGCAGGAGCAGGGCGAGGAGCGGCCCCGCCCGGCGCCCGGCCATCGACCGCGCTGCGTGGATCAAGCCTTTTCCACCAGCATCCGCCCGCACATTTCCATGTGCAGGGCGTGGCAGAACCAGCTGCAGTAGTACCAGTGCACCCCGGGCTTATCGGCGACGAAGGTGATCGACGAGGTCTGTTGCGGGCTGATCTCCATGCAGACGCCGTGGTTGACCATGACGAAGCCGTGGGTCACGTCCTCGATCTCGTCGAGGTTGGTGATGGTCACGGTGACTTCGTCGCCCTGCTTCACCTTGAACTCGGTGAGGCCGAAGGAGGGCGCCATCGAGACCATGTAGACGCGGACCTTGTTGCCCTCGCGGATGACCTTGTTGTCCTTCATCAGGTCGATGCCGTCCTTTTCCGCGCGCTTGACCGTCTCGGCGAAGAACGGGTCCTTGCGGTCCCAGATCTTGCGGGTCTTGATCTGGTCGCGGCGGGCGAGGATGCAATCGTGCGGTTCGGCGAAGGTCGGGCCGTCGTGGACCAGCTTCATTTCCTCGCCGGAAATGTCGATCAACTGGTCGTTCTCCGGGTGCAGCGGACCGGTGGGCAGGAAGCGGTCCTTGGAGAACTTGCTGAGCACCACGATCCACTTGCCGTCGGCTTCGCTGGTCTCGCACAGGGTGGCGTGGTTGTGCCCCGGCTGGTACTGCACGTCGAGCTTCTGGCGGATGTAGTCGACCTTCTCGCCCTTGTAGGCGCGCACCGCGTCGGCCAGGTTCCACTTCACCAACTGGCTGTCGATGAACAGCGTGGTATAGGCGTTGCCTCGGCCATCGAAAGTGGTGTGCAGCGGGCCGAGGCCCAGTTCCGGCTCGCCCACCACCACGTCGCGCGGGTCGGCCAGCTTGCCGGCGAACAGGTCGCCGAGGCGCTCGATGGCGATCATGGTGCAGGTCGGCGAGAGCTTGCCGTTGGCGATGAAGTACTTGCCGTCCGGCGAGGTGTTCAGCCCGTGGGGGTTCTTCGGTACCGGGATGTAGCGGGTCACCGGGCTGTCCTTGCCGTCCTTGCGCCGGCCGTCGACCACCGGCACCTTCGAGTCGCCGAGGGTGACGAAGCGCTTCGCCTTGATCTCGGCCTCGATGCGCGGGATGTCGAACACCACCACCCAGTCGCGCTCGTTGCGCATCATGCCGCCGAGGTCGACGGCCTTCTCCGAGTTGTAGCAGGTGGAGGCGGCGAACCTGCCGCTGTAGTCCATGTCGGTGTTGTCGAGGTTGCCGTCGACGATCACCTGCCAGGCCACTTCCATGGTCTCGGCGTCGATGGCGTTGTACAGGGTGAAGGCGTTGTCGCCGGACAGGTCGAAGGCCGAGCCGTCGTTGGGATGGGGGATGATGAACTCGGCGTTGCAGAACACGTAGCGGGTATGCGGCACCTTTTGCAGGCGCAGGCCGTGGATCGCCTGGACGTTGGGAATGGTGACGATGCGGTCGCATTTCATGACGTCCAGGCGGATGCGCGCGACCCGGCTGTTGGCCTTGTCGTTGATGAACAGGTACTTGCCGTCGTACTTGCCGTCGGTCATCGAGATGTGCGGATGGTGGCAGTCGCCGTTGAGGAAGCGCGCGCTGTCGCCGAGGACCCGCTTGCTCTCGTTGGTCAGGCCCCAGCCGGTGGCCGAGTCGACGTTGAACACCGGTATGCGCATCAGCTCGCGCATCGACGGCACGCCGAGCACGCGTACTTCGCCGGAATGTCCGCCGCTCCAGAACCCGTAGTACTCATCCAGTTCGCCGGGGGCGACCTCGGCCTTGCTGCGCTCGCCCTTGCCCGCGGCCCGGGCCTCGCGGCCGACCACCGCGCTGCCCAGGGCGCTGGCGCCAACCAGGGCGGCGGCTCCGGTCAGCGCCGAGGCGCCGAGGAAGCCGCGGCGGTTCAGGCCGTGGGTTTCTTCGTGGGGGCTTTTCGTGTCGTCGCTCATCTCGTGTCGTCCTCAAGGGCAGTCAGGGGAAAGGGAGCCAGGTCAGAGGTTCTCCGCGGGTATCCGCGCGTTGTCCGCCGGCGCGCTCTTCGCGCGCTTCTTGCGCTTGTTCACCAGCGGCGGGCACTTGTCCTGGTCGTGGTAGGTCATCTGGCAGTCGAGGCAGTAGTGGCATTCGTTGGCCTCGATGCGGCCGTCGGGATGGATCGCCTGGATCTCGCATTCGCGGGCACAGAGCTGGCAGGGCCTGCCGCATTCCGCGCGGCGCTTGAGCCAGTCGAACAGGCGCGCCTTGGCCGGGATCGCCAGGGCCGCGCCCAGCGGGCAGAGGTAGCGGCAATAGACCTTGCGGGTGAACAGGTTGACCACCAGCAGCGCGACGGCGTAGGCGACGAACCACCACTGGCGGTCGAAGCCGAGGGTGATGGCGGTCTTGAACGGCTCCACCTCCACGGCCTGCTCGGCCAGCGCCAGGGATTCCAGGGAGAGACCGAAAAGCACCAGCAGGATGATGTACTTGATCGCCCAGAGCCGCTCGTGCACGGCGAACGGCACCTGGAACTGCGGCACGCGGAACTTGCGCGCGAGTTCGTTGAGCAGTTCCTGCAGCGCGCCGAACGGGCACAGCCAGCCGCAGAACACGCCGCGGCCCCAGAGCAGCAGGCTGGCTGCGGTGAAGGTCCAGAGGATGAACAGCAGCGGGTCGCTGAGGAACAGCTCCCAGCGGAAGCCTTCGAACAGCGCGTGGACGAAGGTCAGCACGTTGACCACCGATAGCTGGCCGAGGCTGTACCAGCCCAGGTAGACCAGGGTGAACGCCAGGTAGCCGGTGCGCAGTCGCTGCATCAGGCGCGGCCGTCGCACCAGGCGGTCCTGGAGGAAGAGGATCGCCAGGAGCAGGACGAGGGCGGTACAGAGCACCCCGATCTGGAAGCTCTTCTGGTACCAGACCCGCAGCCACAGCGGCCGGGCAGCCTCTTCCAGGGCGGCCAGTTCCTCGGCCGTTGGCTGCGGCCGCTCCAGGTATTCCTCGGGCGTCTGGCAGGCCAGCTCGAAGCTGGTGAATACCCCCGCCACCGGGCCGGTCTGGCGCCGCACGAGCAACTCCAGGGTCCAGGGCGAGCCCGGATCGAAACGCTGGCTGGCGCGGGCGACGAAGATCGCCATCTCGCGGAACTCCGGCATGCCTTCGGCATAGACGTCCGACAGGCGCTGGTAGTCGAGGTCGCGGAAGCTGATGATGTCGCCGAACTGGCGCAGTTGGACCCGATCGAAGATGCCACCGCGCACGTAGCCGGAACCCTTGAAGGAATACTCGCCGTCGCCGAGCACGACGAAGGCGTATTCGCCTGGCTTCAGCGACGCCATCAGTTCGCGGTACTGGTTGTCGCCGAGCAGGCTGCGGCCCACCGCGGGAGGGTTGAGCAGGGCGCTGTAGAGATCGATGAACGGCTCGTCGCGGTGCGCCGCGTCGGCTTCGCCGATGCCTTCGGCCTCGCTGCCCTTGAAGGCGTCGTCGATCTGCCCGCGACTCAACTGCAGGCGGCGGATCGCACCGTTGCCGAGCAATTCGCTCCAGCTCGCCGTCGCTGCCGGTTGCTGGCGCACCTGCGCCGGCTTGGGCCGCACATTGCCGCGGTCCTCGATCAGGCCGAGGGAAACCGCCACCGTATGTGCGGCGCGCATGACGATCTCGTTGACCACCATCACCGTCACCGTGGCGCCGCTCACCGCGTCGACGGTAACCGCCTGCGGGTCGCTGGAGCGGCCGACCACCACCCGCTGGTCGGCGCGCACGCCGTCGTACCTGGCGCTGAAGGCGTGCAGCTTCTCTTCCGGGATGCCGATCAGCAGGATCGGTTCGTGGTGTTCGAGGACGTAGGCGTCGCGGATAACCGCCTGCGGATCGAGGATCACCTGCAGGTTGATCGGCTTGCCGGAGTAAGCCGGGATGTCGGTGACGCTGAGGGTCTGGAAGGCGTAGCCGAGGGTTTCCTCGCCCTTGCTCAGGCGGCGTACGCCGTAGTCGCCTTCGGGGTCGCCGATCCGCTCGACCGCGGGGAATACCTGGGCGATGCGCAGGCGCTCCAAATCGCTGAGTTCGGCACCCTGGGCGGCGAGGCCGACCAGCAGGAGCATCCAGGCGAAGACACACCGCCACGATCCGGCGGAAAAACGAAGGGCGCGCATAGGTTCCATCTACTACTGGCTACCGGCGAAAAAAGGGACGCCGCGCTGCGGTGGGGTCTGCGCCTGGCGGTGGAATCGCTTCCGTTGCCGGATGCTAGGAGGAGCGGGGGCGGAACGCGCTTGATGAAAGTCAAGAAGTGGAGATGAGGAACAAGCGAGGTTGCTGGCACTCAGTGTACCGAGTCGCCCCTCTCCCTTCAGGGAGAGGGGAGAGGGCTGCCCGAGGCTCAGGCCAGGCGTTGCCCGGATACCGCTGGATGGTACAGCGGCTGCACCTTGTTGCCCGCCGGGTCGAGCAGGTGGAAGCTGCGCGCGCCGTCGCCGTGGTCGAAGGGTTGGTCGAGCAGGGTCACGCCCAGCGCCTTCAGGTAACGGTACCAGGCCTCCAGTTCCTCCACGCTGTCGACGACGAAGCCGTAGTGATCCATGGTCTGCAGGCCGTTGCTGGCAGCGTGGGCGCGGCCGAGGGAAAGGTTGTCGTTGCCGCAGGTGAGATACACCAGGTCTTCGTTGGCGCGGTTCAGCACTTCCATGCCCAGTACGTCGACATAGAAGCGCTCGCATTCTTCCAGGTTGGGCACCAGCAGGGCGAGGTGACGCAGGCCGTTGAGGCGGGAGGGGCGGGCAGGGCGGTCGGACATGGGTTTGCTTCCTTTTTTGTATACAATAATTTTGTAAATCTAAAACAAAAGGAAGTTTCCGTGTACTGCATCTTTATCAAGACCCGCCTCAGGCCCGGCTGCGCCGAGGCTTTCATCGATGCCATCCAGGTCAACGCCGCCGCTTCCGTGTCCACCGAGCCCGGCTGCCTGGTGTTCGACGTTTCCCGCGACCGACAGGACCCTGACCTGGTCTATCTCTACGAGGTCTATCGCGATGACGCGGCCTACGAGGCGCACACCCGCACCGCGCATTTCCGCGACAGCCGACCGTTGGTCGAGCCGCTGATCCTCGAACAGGAAGTCTTCGAAAGCGACGCGCTGGCGCTCAATCCGCTGCGCTGAGAAGGCTCAGTCGCCGCGGGCGACGTCCAGCACGCGGATCAGGTCCGGGCGCGGGTAGTGCCAATGCACGTCGAGGTCCCACAGGCGCACCCCGTAGCGGCGCCCGGGCTCTGGCTTCTGGTAGGCCGGGCGTGGGTCCTGCGCCAGGCATTGCTCGATCAGCTCGGCTACCGGCTGCCGCAACCGCTGGCCGTGCTCATGGGCCTGGCGCCGCGCCTGCTCGCTCCACTCCACGGCGATGCCCGGCGGCGGCGCGTCGGCGATGCCGTTGCGAGCGTCGGCCACGGCGTCGGCGTAGGGTACGTAGGGCTTGATATCGAGTACCGGGGTGCCGTCGAGCAGGTCGATTCCGGAAAGCCACAGGCGCCCCGCTTCGAAGCCCTCCAGGCGCACCACCGACTGGCCGATGCCGTTCGGCCGATGGGTGGCGCGGGTGGCGAAGACTCCCAGCGAGCGGTTGCCGCCCAGGCGCGGCGGGCGCACCTTCAGTCGCGGCTTGTCTTCCAGGGCCTGGTGGAAGAGGAACAGCAGCCAGACATGGCTGACCTGCTCCAGGCCTTCCAGCGCTTCCACCTGGTCGAACGGCGGCAGCAGTTCCAGGGTCCCCCGCGCCGCCGGCGCGAGCAGCGGCTGGCGCGGGATGGCGAACTTCTCCATGAAGCAGGAGCGGATGTAGCCGATGGGAGAAACGCTGTGGGTCATGGCGGGACGAGGCGAGCGGTCGGGGGCGTCATGTTACCCGGATTGGCGGCGCTCAGAGATGAAAACCGCCGTCGATGGGGATCACGTTGCCGGTCATGTAGGCGCCGGCGGTGCCGGCCAGGCTGATCGCCAGCGCCGCCATCTCCTCCGGGCGACCCCAGCGGCCCATGGGAATCGACGCGCTGTCCGCCTCCAGTGCCTGCGGGTCATTGGCGATGTGACGGGTCATGCGGCTCGGGAAGCGTCCGGGAGCGATCACGTTGACATTGATGTGCTCGCCGACCAGTTCCTTCGCCAGCATCCGCGACAGTTGATGCAGCGCGGCCTTGCTCGGCCCGTAGGCATAGGCTTGTTCGCCCATGGCGCTGATGCCCGCCACCGAGCCGATGTTGATCACTCGCGCCGGATTTTCCGCGCTGGCCGAGCGGCGCAGCAGCGGCAGCAGTTGCTGGATGCAGGAAAACACCGAGGTGACATTGAGCTGCATGACCTTTTCCCAGCCGGACACCGGATAGCTTTCCAGCGCTGCGCCCCAACTGGTGCCGGCGTTGTTCACCAGGATATCCAGCCGCGCGCTGAGTTCGCCGAGCGCCTGCGCCAGGCGCCGGGCACCGGCTTCGCTGGAAAGGTCGGCAGGGATCGCCTGGCAATCGCCGTAGGCCGAGAGGTGTGTGGCGGTGTCGGCGCAGGCCTCTGCGTCACGTGCGCAGATGAAGACGCGGGCGCCGGCTTCGAGAAGACCCTGGGCGATCATCTGGCCGATGCCGCGGCTGCCGCCGGTGACCAGGGCGACGCGGCCGGCGAGGCTGAAATAGGGATGCATGGGAAACACTCCGGGCTGGGCAGGGGAGATCAGCCTACGATTCGCCTCGCTGCCGGCGCAGCATTATCCAGGTACGGAATGACGTGGCATCCGTGGCTCAGCGGCTACCGCGGCGATGCAACAGATACAGGTAGACGATCAGGTTGAGCAGCAGAACGATGGCGCCAAGGATCCACTGCACCGCCGGGGTCAGGCCGGCGGGATAGATCAGCGGCAACAGGTAGTGCTCGACGAAGCCGCCGCTGTAGCCGGCGTCCCCGGCGGCCCGGCGCAGACGATTCTCCAGCGGGGTCAGCGGACAGGGCAGGCCGAGAAACTCCACCGCGCAGCCCCAGGCTACCGCTGGCAGGTGCAGCCAGGCCAGGCGTGGCCAGCGCAACGGCAGCAGGCCGCCGAACAGGACGAACAGGATGAAGCCCAGGTGCAGCCAGACCAGGGCATCGGCGGCCAGGCGATAGCTCATTCGGCTCTCCCTCGTGGCGTTGGAGGGATAACGCCACCGCTACAGGGGCCGGCGGATAACCGCCTTGCGGTTACTCGCCCATGGTTTGGCCATCCATAAAGAAAAAGCCGGCGAATGCCGGCCATTTCAAGCGCTACGCGTGGGCTTCGGCGCTCAGGCCTGGGCCAGCTCCGCATCGTGTGCGATCAGGGCGACCAGCGCGTTCTGCTGACGGTGGGTCAGCTGGCGGAAACGCTGCAGCAGCTCGCGCTCGTGCAGGCTGAGTTCCGGGCTGTCCAGGCGAACACCGAGATTGTCTTGCAGCGCCCCTTCCTGGAGCAGGCTCTGCTCGAGTCGGGCGATGATCTCGGAGTTCATGCTGCGGTGATGGCTGCGAGCGACTTCTGCGATCTGCTCACGCATGCCCTCGGGCAGACGAACGACGAATTTGTCAGCGGTACGGCTGGAGTAGGTAGGAGTTGCCTGTTTCAGTGGGCGCATACATTGAACCTGTAGAGTCAGGGAAAAGCGGTGCCGAGGAAGCGTTCATTGTTCTCGGGCCTATGACCACGATTTCCGCTAGCCGTTCAGTCTGTTATTTCGGAAACAACAATTAGTTGACGTCAATTGTGCGTTGCGTGCCGGCGTTTTGCCAGTACCAGCTATCTGAAATGCGAGCGATTCAGCAAAAGCCTAGTTTTTTACTGGGGGTTGGATGATGGCCTTCTGACCACCGGTCGTTCAGGGATTGTCACTCGACTGTCATCGTCACTTCACCGGGCTGACACAGTCTCCTTCTATCTTGGTCTACACCAGATGGCGCCGCTGGCGTCTTCGTGCAACCGATTGGAGGGAGAACGATGAGCGCGGTGATCCGTGTCGACAGCCTGAACAAGACCTTTGCCCGCAAGCAGGCGCTTTTCAACCTGAGGCTGGAGATCCAGGCGGGCGAGATGGTGGCGTTGATCGGTGCATCCGGCTCCGGCAAATCCACGCTCCTGCGTCACGTCGCCGGGCTCGCCCGCTGCGACCGCGACAACGGCGGCAGCATCGACGTGCTGGGTCGCCGCCTGCAGGCGTCCGGCCGCCTGAGCGGCGAAGTGCGTCGCCTGCGCGCCGACATCGGCTACATCTTCCAGCAGTTCAACCTGGTCAACCGCCTCAGCGTGCTGGACAACGTCCTGCTCGGCTTCCTCGGTCGCATGCCGCGCTGGCGCGGTTCGCTGGGGCTGTTCAGCGCCGAGCAGAAGCGCCAGGCCCTGGAAGCGCTGGCGCGGGTCGGCCTGGCCGATTTCGCCGGGCAGCGCGCCTCGACCCTTTCCGGCGGCCAGCAGCAGCGCGTGGCCATCGCCCGCGCCCTGACCCAGAAGGCCGAGGTGATTCTCGCCGACGAACCGATCGCCTCGCTCGACCCGGAGTCGGCGCGCAAGGTGATGGACATCCTCGCCGACATCAACCGCCACGACGGCAAGACCGTGGTGGTGACCCTGCATCAGGTCGACTACGCGTTGCGCTATTGCCCGCGCGCGGTGGCCCTGAAGGGCGGCCGGATCCTCTTCGACGGCAGCAGCGAGCACCTTTCCGAAGGCTTCCTCAACGAACTCTACGGCGCCGAAGGGGACACCCCGCTGCTGTTTTCCGACCGTGCCCGGCGAGGGGCGGAGAGCCAGCCGGAACTGACCCTCGCGCGCGCCTGACGTCATTCGAACCGCATAAAAACCCGCCAAACCCTGCCCAGGAGTTCTCTCCATGTTGAAACGCTTCAGTCGTGTGCTCGCGGCTTCCGCCCTGCTCGCCGGCTCCCTTGCCGGGATGGCGCACGCCGACCAACCGGTGATCAATTTCGGGATCATCTCCACCGAGTCGTCGCAGAACCTCAAGAGCATCTGGGAACCCTTCCTCAAGGACATGAGCCAGCAGACCGGCTACCAGGTGAAGGCCTTCTTCGCCCCCGACTACGCCGGGATCATCCAGGGCATGCGTTTCGACAAGGTCGACATCGCCTGGTACGGCAACAAGGCCGCCATGGAAGCGGTGGATCGCGCCCACGGCGAGATCTTCGCCCAGACCGTCGCCGCCAGTGGCGCGCCGGGCTACTGGAGCCTGCTGATCGCCAACAAGGACAGCAAGATCGACAGCCTCGAGGACATGCTGGCGAACGCCAAGAGCCTGACCTTCGGCAACGGCGATCCGAACTCCACGTCCGGCTACCTGGTGCCCGGCTACTACGTGTTCGCCAAGAACAACGTCGACCCGGTCAAGGCCTTCAAGCGCACCCTCAATTCCAGCCATGAGGTCAACGCACTGGCGGTGGCCAACAAGCAGGTCGACGTCGCCACCTTCAATACCGAGGGCATGGAGCGCCTGGAATTGACCCAGCCGGAGAAGGCCAGGCAGCTCAAGGTGATCTGGAAGTCGCCGCTGATCCCGGGCGACCCGCTGGTGTGGCGCAACAACCTGAGCGACGAGCAGAAGAACAAGCTGCGCGACTTCTTCTTCAAGTACGGCGCCAACGCCGAGCAGAAGAAGGTCCTCGCCGACCTGCAATGGTCGAAGTTCCAGCCCTCCGACGACGACCAGTTGCTGCCGATCCGCCAGCTCGAGCTGTTCAAGCAGCGCACCGACGTGGCGAACAACGCCAACCTCGGCGCCGAGGAGAAGGCCGCCAAGCTGAAGGCCCTCGACGAGGAGCTGGCCAAGCTGGAGAAACGCATGGCCGAGCGCGAGCAGAAAACCGCCGCCAACGCCGGCTGATCCACCCCGGGCGCGGCCGGCGCCGCGCCCACCCGATTCGCCAATACCGCTGTCGAGATTCCCGATATGAGCACTCTGAGCACCACCGCCGCGGCGGCCGCCACCGGCAAGCCATCCTGGGGACGCCTGGTCGGCTGGGGCCTGTTCCTCGCCATCCTCGCCTGGTCCTGGAAGGGCGCGGAAATGAACCCGGCCGTGCTGTTCCGCGACGCCGGCAACATGGCGACCTTCGCCGCCGACTTCTTCCCGCCGGACTTCGGCAACTGGAAGCTCTACCTCAGCGAGATGCTGGTCACCGTGCAGATCGCCCTCTGGGGCACGGTGCTGGCCATCGTCTGCGCCATCCCGCTGTCGATCCTGGCCTCCGAGAACATCGTGCCCTGGTGGGTCTACCAGCCGGTGCGGCGGGTGATGGATGCCTGCCGTTCGATCAACGAGATGGTCTTCGCCATGCTCTTCGTGGTCGCCGTCGGCCTGGGCCCGTTCGCCGGCGTGCTGGCGCTGTTCATCAGCACCACCGGGGTGCTCGCCAAGCTCTTCGCCGAGGCGGTCGAGGCGATCGACCCCGGTCCGGTCGAAGGCGTCCGCGCCACCGGTGCCAGCGCCCTGCAGGAGGTCATCTTCGGGGTCATCCCGCAGGTCCTGCCGCTGTGGATCTCCTATTCGCTGTACCGCTTCGAGTCCAACGTGCGTTCCGCCACCGTGGTCGGGATGGTCGGCGCCGGCGGCATCGGCGTGATCCTCTGGGAGGCCATCCGCGGCTTCCAGTTCGGCCAGACCTGCGCCGTGCTGATCGTGATCATCGTGGTGGTGAGCCTGATCGACGTTCTGTCACAACGCCTGCGCAAGCTGTTCATCTGACGACGCGAGGAGGGCGCCTGGTGCGCCCTTTCCAAACCATGCACTTGTCTAGACAAAGCGAACCGCTGTACCGCGAACTGGCCGAACGGCTGCGCCAGGAACTGCTGGCCTACCGCCCCGGCGACTACCTGCCCGGCGAGATCCAGCTGGCCCAGCGCTTCGCGGTGAACCGCCATACCCTGCGCCGGGCGCTCGACGAACTGGTGCTCGAAGGCCGCGTGCTGCGGCGCCAGGGCAAGGGCACCCAGGTCCTGGAGGCGCCGACGATCTACCCGATGGGCGCCGCCAACGCCTACACCGAGTCGCTCTCGGCCCAGGGCCACCGGGTCGAGGCCCGGCTGCTGGAGGCGCGCCAGCGTCCGGCCGGCGCCGCCGAGGCCACCCACCTGGGGATCGGCGAGGGCGGGCGGGTGCTGGAACTGACCACCCTGCGTTACCTCGACGGCCAGCCAGTGAGCCTGATCCGCCATTGCTACGCCGTTTCCCGCAGCGAGCTGCTCGCCGACTACCAGGGCGGTTCGCTGCGTCGCTACCTGGCCGACAAAGGCCTGCCGCTGACCCGCACCTACAGCCTGATCGGTGCGCGCCTGCCCAATCGCGAGGAGGCGGCGCGCCTGCTGATGCCCCGCCATGCGCCGTTGCTCACCGTCCTCACCCTGTCCCGCGACCGTACCGGCCAACCGGTGGAACTGGCCCAGTCGATCAGCCGCGCCGATCGCTTCCAGTACCAGGTCGCCCCCTAGGAGAAGCCCATGACCGCCTTGCATTCCGATCCCACCATCGCCGCACGACAGCGCTGGATGGGCGTGCTCGCCCGCGCCCGTCGCGAGGAGCTGGACGCCCATGCGGACGCCCTGCGCGATGCCGACTATCACCTGCTGCGCGCCGCCGAGACCGGCATGACCCTGGTGCGCGGACGCATGGGCGGCACCGGCAGCCCGTTCAACCTCGGCGAGATGATCGTGACCCGCTGCGTGGTGCGGCTCGGTGACGGACGCACCGGCTACAGCTATGTCGCCGGGCGCGACAAGCGCCACGCCGAACTGGCCGCCCTGGCCGACGCGCACCTGCAGGGCGCCGACGCGGCGGCCTGGCAGGCGCGCCTGATCGAACCGCTGGCCCGCACCCAGGCCGAGCGCCGCGCCGCCCAGGAGGCGGAAATCGCCACTACCAAGGTGGAGTTCTTCACCCTGGTCCGAGGAGAAGATTGATGACCAGCGCTTCGCTTCCCAGCCCGGCGGATACCGCCGCGCTATTGCAACCGGCGTTCCAGGACCCGGTCCTGGATGCCCAGCGGAGTTTCCGCGCGGCGCTCAAGGCCCTCGCCGAACCGGGGCTGGTGCGCAACCTCGACCGCGCACCGGCGCTGGCCGCGTTGCAACCGGCCAGCTACGCGCTGTGCCTGAGCTTCCTCGACTCCGATACCCCGCTGTGGCTGGCGCCGGGTCTCGACAGCCCGACGTTGCGCGCCAACCTGGC
The DNA here is from genome assembly GCF_056110345.1 of Pseudomonas sp. TZ252. Taxonomy (NCBI): domain Bacteria; kingdom Pseudomonadati; phylum Pseudomonadota; class Gammaproteobacteria; order Pseudomonadales; family Pseudomonadaceae; genus Pseudomonas; species Pseudomonas sp. TZ252. The sequence goes on from NZ_CM148566.1 coordinate 4,173,648, forward strand.
CTTCCATTGCGGCTGCCCGATCGTCGCCGAGCGTGAGCAGGCGCTGTTCGCCTTGCTCGACGAAGGCGAGCTGGACGACCTGAGCGGCTTCGACAGCGGCAGCGACCGTTATCCGGACCAGTCCTGCACCCTGCTGATCCAGCTTGCCGGCCTCGATGGCGGCGCCTCGCTGGAGTGGCGCGGGCCGGGTATCGCCGAGGTGCGCCAGGTGGCGTTGCCGGTGAGCACCGGGTTCTGGGCGCAGCGTGCCGCACGCACCGAATTCCCCAGGGGCCTGGATGCCTTCTTCGCCGCTGGCGAGCGCATCCTCGGCCTGCCACGCAGTACCCGGGTCAGCGAACCCGTCGAGGAGGTGGCCTGATGTACGTAGCCGTCAAGGGTGGCGAGAAGGCCATCGACAACGCCCATCGCCTGCTGGCGCGCAAGCGCCGCGGCGATACCGCGCTGCCGGAGCTGTCGGTGGAGCAGATCCGCCAGCAGATGCCGCTGGCCGTGTCGCGGGTGATGACCGAGGGTTCGCTGTACGATGAGCAACTGGCGGCACTGGCGATCAAGCAGGCGGCCGGCGACCTGATGGAAGCGATCTTCCTTCTCCGCGCCTACCGCACCACGCTGCCGCGCTTCGCCGCCAGCCTGCCGCTGGACACCGCCGGGATGCGCCTGCAACGACGGATCTCGGCGACCTACAAGGACCTGCCGGGCGGGCAACTGCTCGGTCCGACCTTCGACTATACCCATCGCCTGCTCGACTTCAGCCTGCTCGCCGAGGGCGACTACCCCGGCCCCGAAGTGGAGCGGGGCGCGTCCCTGGAGCCTTGTCCGCGCGTGCTCGGCCTGCTCGACCGGGAAGGCCTGATGACGCCGGAGTACGAACTGCCCGGCGCGGTGCCGGATATCACCCGCGAGCCGCTCGACTTCCCCACCGGCCGCGCCCAGCGCCTGCAGGCCCTGGCCCGCGGCGACGAGGGCTTCCTTCTCGCCCTGGGCTATTCGACCCAGCGCGGCTACGGCCGCAACCATCCGTTCGCCGGGGAGATCCGCATCGGCGCCTGCGAGGTCTGGCTGGAGCCCGAGGAACTCGGCTTCGCGGTGCCGGTGGGCGAGATCGAGGTCACCGAGTGCGAGATGGTCAACCAGTTCGTCGGTTCCCGCGAGGAGCTGCCGCAATTCACCCGTGGCTACGGCCTGGCCTTCGGCTACGCCGAGCGCAAGGCGATGGGCATGGCCCTGGTCGACCGCGCCCTGCGCGCCGAGGAATACGGCGAGGAGGTGGTGTCGCCGGCGCAGCAGGAAGAGTTCGTCCTGATGCACTGCGACAACGTCGAGGCCGGTGGCTTCGTCTCGCACCTGAAGCTGCCGCACTACGTCGATTTCCAGTCCGAGCTGGAGCTGATTCGCAAGCTGCGTCGTCCCGGCGTCGCCGAATCCGCGCAACCCACTGTCCAGGAGAAGCGCGCATGAGCCTTTCCCCGCAAGCCAGCGCCGCGCCGGAGCAGGGCTACAACTTCGCCTACCTCGACGAGCAGACCAAGCGCATGATCCGCCGCGGCCTGCTCAAGGCGGTGGCGATCCCCGGCTACCAGGTGCCCTTCGGCGGCCGCGAGATGCCGCTGCCCTACGGCTGGGGCACCGGCGGCATGCAGGTGACCGCGGCCATCCTCGGTGCCGACGACGTGCTCAAGGTGATCGACCAGGGCGCCGACGACACCACCAACGCGGTATCCATCCGGCGTTTCTTCGCCCGCACCGCCGGGGTCGCCACCACCGAACGGACCCCGGAGGCGACGGTGATCCAGACCCGCCACCGGATACCGGAAACCGCCCTGAGCGGCGAGCAGATCATGGTCTACCAGGTGCCGATCCCCGAGCCGCTGCGCTTCATCGAGCCTTCCGAGGCGGAGACCCGGACCATGCATGCGCTCGACGACTACGGGGTGATGCACGTGAAGCTCTACGAGGACATCGCCACCTTCGGCCATATCGCCACCAGCTATGCCTACCCGGTTACGGTGGACGAGCGCTACGTGATGGATCCCTCGCCAATTCCCAAGTTCGACAACCCCAAGCTGGACATGAGCCCGGCGCTGATGCTGTTCGGCGCAGGTCGCGAGAAACGCCTGTACGCGGTGCCGCCGTTCACCCGGGTGGCGAGCCTGGACTTCGAGGACCACCCCTTCGAAGTCCAGCGCTGGGAAGAAAGCTGCGCCTTCTGCGGCAGCCACGAGTCCTACCTGGACGAACTGATCGTCGACGACCGTGGCGGCAAGCGCTTCGTCTGTTCCGACACCGATTACTGCACGCAGCGGCGTGCCTGCCAGGAAGAAGGGGAGGACGCGCAATGAACGCGGTCTGCGAATCCATCGATGCGAACCTCGACGCGCGCGACCGGCCGCTGCTCTCGGTGCGTGGCCTGACCCGCCTGTACGGGCCGGAAAAGGGCTGCCAGGAGGTCGACTTCGATCTCTACCCCGGCGAGGTGCTGGGCATCGTCGGTGAGTCCGGCTCGGGCAAGTCGACCCTGCTCTCGTTGCTCTCCGGGCGCTGTCCGCCGGACGCCGGCACGGTCGCCTACCGCGACGACGGCGACCGCTGGCTGGACCTCTACGCCGCCAGCGAAGCCGAGCGGCGCACCCTGCTGCGCACCGAGTGGGGCTTCGTCGAGCAGAACCCGCGCGACGGCCTGCGCATGGGCGTGTCCGCCGGCGCCAACATCGGCGAACGGTTGATGGCCCAGGGCGTGCGCCACTACGGTCGGCTGCGCCAGGCCGGGCTGGACTGGCTGGAACAGGTGGAGATCGATCCGCTGCGCATCGACGACCTGCCGCGAACCTTTTCCGGCGGCATGCAGCAGCGTCTGCAGATCGCCCGCAACCTGGTCTCGGCGCCACGCCTGGTGTTCATGGACGAACCCACCGGCGGCCTCGACGTGTCGGTGCAGGCGCGCCTGCTCGACCTGCTGCGCGGCCTGGTGCGCGAGCTGGACCTGGCGGTGGTGATCGTCACCCACGACCTGGCGGTGGCGCGCCTGCTCGCCGACCGCCTGATGGTCATGCGCCGTTCGCGGGTGGTGGAAGCCGGTCTCACCGACCAGATTCTCGACGACCCGCAGCATCCGTACACGCAATTGCTGGTGTCGTCGGTCCTGCAACCCTGAGCCGAAGCGTCGGCGCCGGTCCGCGCGACGGGCGCCCGGAGAAGTAGCGATGAACAACCTGATCGAGGTCCGCGACCTTAGCAAGACCTTCACCCTGCACCAGCAACAGGGCGTAGTGCTCAATGTGCTGCGCGGGCTCAACTTCAATGTCGCCGGCGGCGAATGCCTGGTGCTCCACGGACGCTCCGGCGCCGGCAAGAGCACCCTGCTGCGCACGCTCTACGGCAACTACCTGCCGGCCGGCGGCAGCATCCGCCTGCGCCACGCCGGCGACTGGCTGGAACTGGTCGGCGCCGAGCCTCGCGAGGTGCTCGCCGTGCGTCGCCAGACCCTCGGCTACGTCAGCCAGTTCCTGCGGGTGATCCCGCGGGTGGCGACCCTCGACGTGGTCATGGAGCCGGCCCTGGCCCGTGGCTGGAGCCGCGACAGCGCCGAACTGCGGGCGCGCAGCCTGCTGGCCCGGCTGAACATCCCGGAACGCCTCTGGCAACTGGCGCCGGGTACCTTTTCCGGCGGCGAGCAGCAACGCGTCAACATTGCCCGCGGCTTCATGGTCGAGTGGCCGATCCTGCTGCTCGACGAGCCGACCGCGTCCCTCGACGAAGCCAACCGCCAGGTAGTGCTGGAGCTGATCGGCGAAGCCAAGGCCGCTGGCGCCGCGTTGATCGGCATCTTCCACGACCGCGCCGCCCGCGAGGCGGTGGCCAGCCGCTACCTGGACATGAGCCAGGAGCTTTCCCGCCAGGAGCAAGCCCATGTCGTCTGAACGCGTTCTCAGCAATGCCCGGGTAGTCAGCGCCGAGCGGGTCTTCGTCGGCAGCGTGCTGCTGCGCGACGGCCTGATCGCCGCGGTCGACGAAGGCCGCAGCCACCTGGCCGGGGCCGAGGACCTGGGGGGCGACTACCTGCTGCCCGGTCTGGTCGAGCTGCACACCGACAACCTGGAGAAGCACATGACCCCGCGTCCCGGCGTCGACTGGCCATCGGCCTCGGCGGTGCTGGCGCACGACGCGCAGATCGTCGCCGCGGGAATCACCACGGTGTTCGACGCGCTGTCCATCGGCGACGTCAACCCCAAGGGCAAGCGCATGCAGCAGTTGCCGAAGATGCTCGAGGCCATCGGCGAGGCCGCCGCCAGCGGCGACGCGCGCGCCGACCATCGCCTGCACCTGCGTTGCGAGGTCAGCCATCCGCAGACGCTGGAGGTGTTCCGCGAACTGGTCGAGCATCCGCTGGTGCAACTGGTCTCGGTGATGGACCACGCCCCCGGCCAGCGCCAGTTCGCCAGGCTGGAGAAGTACCGCGAGTACTACCAGGGCAAGTACCACCTGAGCGATGCCGAGATGGACGCCTTCATCGTCGAGCAGGTAGCCAACTCCGAGCGCTACAGCGACGCCGCCCGTGCGGCCATCGTCGATGTCTGCCAGGGACGCGGCCTGTCGGTGGCCAGCCATGACGACGCGACCCTCGCGCATGTCCGCGAGTCGGCCGGCTACGGCATGGCCATCGCCGAGTTCCCGACCACCGTGGAGGCCGCCAGGGCCAGCCACGAGCACGGCCTGCAGGTGCTGATGGGCGCGCCCAACGTGGTCCGCGGCGGTTCCCACTCGGGCAACGTGGCGGCGGCGCAACTGGCGGGAATCGGCGTGCTGGATATCCTTTCCAGCGACTACTATCCGGCCAGCCTGCTGCATGCGGCCTTGCTGCTCGCCGGCGAGCACAGCGAGTATGATGCGATCCGCTACGACCTGCCGCGCGCGGTGGCGATGGTCAGCCGTACCCCGGCGCTGGCCGCCGGGCTGACCGATCGTGGCGAAATCCGCGTCGGCCTGCGCGCCGATCTGCTGCAGGCGCGGGCGCTCGGCAACAACCAGCCGGTGGTGCGTCAGGTCTGGCGCGGCGGGCAGAGAGTGTTCTGATGACAGGCAGACTGATTTATCTGATGGGGCCTTCCGGCTCGGGCAAGGACAGCCTGTTGCAGGCCGCGCGCGAGCCCCTGGCGCTGCGCGGCTGCCGTATCGTGCGGCGGGTGATCACGCGCTCCGCGGAAGCGGTGGGGGAGGACGCCCAGGCGGTGACTCCGGCGCAGTTCGACACCCTCGAGCGGGCCTCGGCGTTCGCCATGAGCTGGCGCGCGAACGGCCTTTGCTATGGCATTCCGGTGCAGATCGACGAGTGGCTGGCGCAGGGCTACGACGTGCTGGTGAACGGCTCGCGCGGCTACCTGGCGCAGGCCCGCCGGCGCTATCCGGATCTGCTCGCGGTCCTGCTCGGGGTGAAACCCGAGGTGCTGCGCCAGCGCCTGCTGGCGCGCGGCCGGGAAAGCCCCGAGGAAATCGAGGCGCGCCTGGCGCGTAACGCCGAGTTCGCCGCCGGCCTGGAGGGCCCGCTGTTCCAACTGGACAACTCCGGTGATCTCGACGACACGCTACGCACCCTCCTGGCCCGTCTCGGCAGCGACCGCGCATGCGCCTGACCCTGCTCGGCACCGGCGACGCCCGCCAGGTGCCGGTCTACGGTTGCGATTGCCCGGCCTGTCGCAACGCCCGCGCCGACGCCGGCCTGCGTCGCCGTCCCTGTAGCGCGCTGCTGGAGTGCGCCGGCCAGCGTTGGCTGATCGACAGCGGCCTGGTCGATCTCTGCGAGCGCTTCCCGCCCCATAGCCTCGATGGCATCCTCCAGACCCATTACCACGCCGACCACGCCCAGGGCCTGCTGCACCTGCGCTGGGGCCAGGGTCTGGTGATCCCGGTGCACGGCCCGGCCGACCCGGAGGGCCTCGCCGACCTCTACAAGCATCCGGGCATCCTCGATTTCAGCCAGCCCTTCGGCGCCTTCGAGCGGCGCCAGTGGGGCGCGCTGGCGGCGACCGCGTTGCCGCTGGTCCACTCGAAGCCAACCTTCGGCTACTTGCTGGAGGGGGCTTCCGAGGAGGGAACGATACGGCGCCTGGCCTACCTCACCGATACCGTCGGGCTGCCGGCGGACAGCGCCTCGCGATTGCTCGCGGCGCCGCTGGACCTGCTGGTGCTGGACTGCTCGATGCCGCCGCAGGAGCGGCCGCCGCGCAACCACAACGACCTCACGCGGGCATTGGAGTGCATCGACTCGCTGCGTCCCCGGCAGGCCGTGTTGACTCACGTCGGGCATACGCTGGACGCCTGGCTGCTGGACCACCCCGCTGCGTTGCCCGAAGGGGTGGAACTGGCGCGCGACGGCGTGTGCCTGCCGCTGTGAGTGACGCTGTAGCGCCCGGCAAAGCGCTGCGGGCGAAATCAGTCCAGGCTTGGATCGAAGCGGATTCGCCGACCTACCACCAGTGCAAACAGCAGCCATGCGCCGGAAATGCCCAGCAGACCCCAGGCGCACCAGGCGAGGAGGGTGGCCTCGGGCGGCAGGCTCAGCGCCAGGATCGCGCTGGCGATCACTACGAACAGAAGAATGACGGCGGATCGTGACATGGTTTCACTCCCGGAGCCCTCTCCGTCGGGCTCGCTGTTCCTTGTGCCGGCTCAGTGGCGCCGAGGTTCCGTGGCGCCCTTGTCGCTCAGCGGAAGCTTCGCTGGATATTCGTCTCCTCCGCGCTCTATCAGCCAGAGCAGCCCGTAGACGCCGACCGAAAGGGCCAGGGCGGTCAGCGGCAAAGCCAGGATCCACATGTTCTTTCTCCCTTTCCGCCCGCCAGCATCCCGGGGACCTGTGCGGCGGTGTAGCGTCGTTGGATGCCGGTCTCCCGGCGCTTGCTTCGTCAGAATGTCCAGGCCTGTTCGTCGGCCGCGGTCACCAGCGCCGTGCCGCGCTCGTCCTCGCCTACGGTGACGATGCGCGGGGATTCGTCGGGCGCCTGGATCACCAGTTGTTGCGCAGCGGGTGCCCACTGCGGCGTTGCGTTGCTGTCCAGCACTACCGGCCTTTCGCCGTTGCGTTCCTGCGTCCTGTCCTCGTCGCCCAGTGCGCTGTTCTGGAAGACTACGAGAGCCAGCAGGGAAAGAAGTCCGGTGCCGACCAGGTTGCGTGAGCTGCTCATGTTCACCTCCATTTCGTAGCTTTGCCAGGCAGATGGCCAAGGTTTGATCCTGAGGGTCTTGTAGCAGCGGTTGTGCCAACTTTTTTCTATAAAAAATCCTTTTAAATCAATGAATTATATATGTGCCTGAGACTCTCTCGCATGCACTTTGCACGGATGGGCATTTTACCGGTTGCAAAATGCATGATGATGTCAGCCCAGATGCAGCGCCAGGCTTACGCCGTGGCTGGTGAACCCTAGCGCGGCATAGAAGCGCTGCGCGGTTTCCCGGTCCTGGTGGCTGGAAAGCGCCAGTTTGTAGCAGCCCCAACTGCGCGCGCGCTCCACGGCCCGGCCGATCAGTTCGCGGCCTACGCCCTGGCCGCGGGCGTGGCGGTCGACCACCATGTCTTCGAGAATCGCCGAGCGGGCGAAATCGTGCGCCAGGTGTTCGATCAGATGCAGGGTGCAGGTGCCGAGCAGGCGCTCGCCGCGCTCGGCCACCAGGGTGACCCGGTCGCCGCGCGGTCGTTGCAGCTGGATGGCCAGCAACGCCGGGTCCGGGCGCGGATCGGCGCTACCGAGTTGCTGTAGCAGCAACGACAGGCGCGGCGCGTCGTGCTCGCTGGCGATCCGCACGTCGAAGCTGGCGAAGGGGGAGTCCGGTATCCGCGGCTGGCGCGGAGCGTCCGGCAGGTCCTGTGCGGCGGGAATGGCGACGGTCTGGTTCATGCTGCACCTCCAGGGTTGCGGAAAATTATGCGCAGCCGTGGTGGCAGTGGCATGACAAACGCTTTCTCTGCCGTTAACATGCCGCCCGGACGCGGCGCACCGCTCACCATGTCCGGCGTGTCCCGGTAGCTCAATTGGATAGAGCATCCCCCTCCTAAGGGGAAGGTTGGAGGTTCGACCCCTCTCCGGGACGCCATTTCATGCTCTGCTCCAGCTTCCCTCGCCGCTTCGCCAGTCCGCTTGCCGTCACTTTCTCCGATAGCTTTTCTTGCCGCCCGGCGTCAGGCAGTACACCCCTCCGCGCGGGCCCGTGCAGAACGAGCCGCTGCCACAGGCACAGCCCTGCGTCGTGCCTTGCAGACGCTGTACGGCGGGTTGTCCGGTACGTCCGCCGGCGTTGCCGAAGTAGGCCGCGCAACTGCGCTTCGAGGCGCTGATGGAGCCGTCGTTGCAGAGGAAGATATCGCCGTCGCAACCGGCGATACCGCCTTTCTTTCCCGAGCAGGGGCTATTGGCGGCCAGCGCCGGAAGTGCGCAGACCGACAGGAGGAAGAGGGCGATCGAGGCGAAGAGTCCGAATTTCATTGGCGAAGCTTCCGTGCGAATGATGGCTGCATGCTATCTCAGGCGCGCGCCGTGCGCTTTCGCGAGCGCGCCGATTACATGGCCTTACCCGAGCCTTGACAGCTCCTTCCGACGGGGCTTATAAGTGGCGCCATCAGGTCGTGCGCATCAGCGTCGATGTCGCGGGACCGAACCTAACGCATACGCACAGAGCAAATGGGCTCTCCCGGGGTTACCCGGGAGGGCCTTTTTTCGTCCCGAAAAAATAACAACAAGAGGTGATACCCATGCGTCACGGCGATATTTCCAGCAGCAACGACACCGTCGGAGTGGCGGTGGTCAACTACAAGATGCCGCGCCTGCACACCGCGGCGGAGGTCCTGGACAACGCCCGGAAGATCGCCGACATGATCGTTGGCATGAAGCAGGGCCTGCCCGGCATGGACCTGGTGGTGTTCCCCGAGTACAGCCTGCAGGGCATCATGTACGATCCGGCGGAGATGATGGAAACCGCGGTGGCGATCCCCGGCGAGGAAACCGAGATATTCTCCCGCGCCTGCCGCAAGGCCAACGTCTGGGGCGTATTCTCCCTCACCGGCGAACGGCACGAGGAGCATCCGCGCAAGGCGCCGTACAACACCCTGGTGCTGATCGACAACAACGGCGAGATCGTCCAGAAGTACCGCAAGATCCTTCCCTGGTGCCCCATCGAGGGCTGGTATCCCGGTGGCCAGACCTACGTCAGCGAAGGGCCGAAGGGCATGAAGATCAGCCTGATCATCTGCGACGACGGCAACTACCCGGAAATCTGGCGCGACTGCGCGATGAAGGGCGCCGAGCTGATCGTGCGCTGCCAGGGCTACATGTATCCGGCCAAGGACCAGCAGGTGATGATGGCCAAGGCCATGGCCTGGGCCAACAACTGCTATGTGGCGGTGGCCAACGCCGCCGGCTTCGACGGCGTGTATTCCTACTTCGGCCACTCGGCGATCATCGGCTTCGACGGTCGTACCCTCGGTGAGTGCGGCGAGGAGGAAATGGGTATCCAGTACGCCCAGCTGTCGCTTTCGCAGATCCGCGATGCGCGCGCCAACGATCAGTCGCAGAACCACCTGTTCAAGATCCTCCACCGCGGCTACAGCGGCTTGCAGGCGTCCGGCGATGGCGACCGGGGCCTGGCGGAGTGTCCGTTCGAGTTCTACCGCACCTGGGTCACCGACGCCGAGAAGGCGCGCGAGAATGTCGAGCGACTGACCCGCTCGACTACCGGTGTGGCGCAATGTCCGGTCGGCCGGCTGCCCTCCGAGGGACTGGAGAAGGAGGCCTGACGGCACCGGCGTGCCGTCGTGCGGCACGCCGTCTCCGCCATTTCCCCCTGTGGCAGAAGGAGTTTCATCCATGCCTTTTCTGAGCGACATGCTCGACCAGTCCCGCCGGCAGCAGGACGAGGAACAGGCCCTGGCGCGGGAGAATCTTGCCGAGGCAAGTCTGCTCCAGGCCCACCTGAGTCACCGCAGCGCCCTGCACAGCCGTTTCCGTTTCGACCCGGCGGCGGTGATGGACTGCCTGCGCGCCGAGGTGCTCGGCCAGGAACCGGCGCTACAGGCCGTCGAGGACATGCTCAAGGTGGTTCGCGCGGACATCGCCGACCCGCGCCGTCCGCTGTTCAGCGCGCTGTTCCTCGGCCCCACCGGGGTCGGCAAGACCGAGATCGTGCGCGCCCTGGCCAGGGCCCTGCACGGCGACGCCGAGGGGTTCTGCCGGGTGGACATGAACACCCTGTCCCAGGAGCACTATGCCGCCGCCCTCACCGGTGCGCCGCCGGGCTACGTCGGGGCGAAGGAGGGCACCACCCTGTTGGAGCAGGACAAGCTGGACGGCAGTCCCGGGCGCCCCGGCATCGTTCTCTTCGACGAACTGGAAAAGGCCAGCCCGGAAGTGGTCCATGCGTTGCTCAACGTACTCGACAACGGCCTGCTGCGGGTCGCTTCCGGCGAACGCACCTACCATTTCCGCAATACCCTGGTGTTCATGACCAGCAATCTCTGCGCCCATGAGATCCAGCGCTACGACGAGCGTCGCCAGCGCCTGCCCTGGCGCCTGCTGCCGGTCGGCGGCGAGCGCCGGCGGCGGGACATCGACGGGATGGTCCGGGCCCGGCTGCTGAAGACTTTCTCGCCGGAGTTCGTCAATCGTCTCGATAGCGTGGTCACCTTCAACTGGATCGAACGCGACGTCGTCGCGCGCCTGGTCGAGCTGGAGGTGCAGCGGCTCAACCGGCGCCTGGAGAAGCATCGCTGCCGCCTGGAGGCGACCCCGGAGGTGCTGGCGAAGATCGCCCGCGCCGGCTTCGACCGGCAGTTCGGCGCCCGTGCGTTGCGCCGCAGCGTCCGTCATCATCTCGAGGTACCGCTGGCCGAGCATCTGCTCGACCACCACCAGCCGGGCGACGGGAACTGCACGACCTACCTGGCGAGCCTGGAGCACGAGCGGGTTCGCTTCGTGCGGCGCTGAGCGACAGTCACAGGAGAGGAAACGGATGGGATCGCACCAGGAGCGGCCGCTGATCGGCCTGCTGTTCTCCGAAACCGGCGTCACCGCCGATATCGAGCGCTCGCAGCGCTATGGCGCATTGCTTGCGGTCGAGCAACTGAACCGCGAGGGCGGCGTCGGCGGTCGCCCGATCGAAACGCTGTCCCAGGACCCCGGCGGCGACCCGGACCGCTATCGGCTGTGCGCCGAGGACTTCATTCGCAACCGGGGGGTACGGTTCCTCGTGGGTTGCTACATGTCGCACACGCGCAAGGCGGTGATGCCGGTGGTCGAGCGCGCCGACGCGCTGCTCTGCTACCCGACCCCCTACGAGGGCTTCGAGTATTCGCCGAACATCGTCTACGGCGGTCCGGCGCCGAACCAGAACAGTGCGCCGCTGGCGGCGTACCTGATTCGCCACTACGGCGAGCGGGTGGTGTTCATCGGCTCGGACTACATCTATCCGCGGGAAAGCAACCATGTGATGCGCCACCTGTACCGCCAGCACGGCGGCACGGTGCTCGAGGAAATCTACATTCCGCTGTATCCCTCCGACGACGACGTGCAGCGCGCCGTCGAGCGCATCTACCAGGCGCGCGCCGACGTGGTCTTCTCCACCGTGGTGGGCACCGGCACCGCCGAGCTGTATCGCGCCATCGCCCGTCGCTACGGCGATGGCAGGCGGCCGCCGATCGCCAGCCTGACCACCAGCGAGGCGGAGGTGGCGAAGATGGAGAGCGACGTGGCAGAGGGGCAGGTGGTGGTCGCGCCTTACTTCTCCAGCATCGATACGCCCGCCAGCCGAGCCTTCGTCCAGGCCTGCCATGGTTTCTTCCCGGAGAACGCGACCATCACTGCCTGGGCCGAGGCGGCCTACTGGCAGACCTTGTTGCTCGGCCGCGCCGCGCAGGCCGCAGGCAGCTGGCGGGTGGAAGACGTGCAGCGGCACCTGTACGACATCGACATCGACGCGCCCCAGGGGCCGGTCCGGGTGGAGCGCCAGAACAACCACAGCCGCCTGTCTTCACGCATCGCGGAAATCGATGCGCGCGGCGTGTTCCAGGTCCGCTGGCAGTCGCCCGAACCGATTCGCCCCGATCCTTATGTCGTCGTGCATAACCTCGACGACTGGTCCGCCAGCATGGGCGGGGGAGCGCTCCCATGAGCGCCAACTCGCTGCTCGGCAGCCTGCGCGAGTTGCAGGTGCTGGTACTCAACCCGCCGGGAGAGGTCAGCGACGCCCTGGTCTTGCAACTGATCCGCATCGGTTGTTCGGTGCGCCAGTGCTGGCCGCCGCCGGAAGCTTTCGACGTGCCGGTGGACGTGGTCTTCACCAGCATTTTCCAGAATCGCCACCACGACGAGATCGCTGCGCTGCTCGCCGCCGGAACTCCGCGCACTACCCTGGTGGCGCTGGTGGAGTACGAAAGCCCCGCGGTGCTCTCGCAGATCATCGAGCTGGAGTGCCACGGCGTGATCACCCAGCCGCTCGACGCCCACCGGGTGCTGCCTGTGCTGGTATCGGCGCGGCGCATCAGCGAGGAAATGGCGAAGCTGAAGCAGAAGACCGAGCAGCTTCAGGAACGCATCGCCGGCCAGGCCCGGATCAACCAGGCCAAGGCGTTGCTGATGCAGCGCCATGGCTGGGACGAGCGCGAGGCGCACCAGTACCTGTCGCGGGAAGCGATGAAGCGGCGCGAGCCGATCCTGAAGATCGCTCAGGAGTTGCTGGGAAACGAGCCGTCCGCCTGAGCGATCCGGGCCGACCAGAACAATAACAAGAGGGGTATCGTCATGATGCTGGGACTGGTTCTGCTGTACGTTGGCGCGGTGCTGTTTCTCAATGCCGTCTGGTTGCTGGGCAAGATCAGCGGTCGGGAGGTGGCGGTGATCAACTTCCTGGTCGGCGTGCTGAGCGCCTGCGTCGCGTTCTACCTGATCTTTTCCGCAGCAGCCGGGCAGGGCTCGCTGAAGGCCGGAGCGCTAACCCTGCTATTCGCTTTTACCTATCTGTGGGTGGCCGCCAACCAGTTCCTCGAGGTGGACGGCAAGGGCCTCGGCTGGTTCTGCCTGTTCGTCAGCCTCACCGCCTGCACCGTGGCGATCGAGTCGTTCGCCGGCGCCAGTGGTCCGTTCGGCCTGTGGAACGCGGTCAACTGGACAGTCTGGGCGTTGCTCTGGTTCTGTTTCTTCCTGCTGCTGGGGCTGTCCCGCAGCATCCAGAAGCCGGTGGCCTACCTGACCCTGGCCAGCGCCATATTCACCGCCTGGTTGCCCGGCCTGCTGCTGCTCGGGCAGGTGCTCAAGGTATAGCAGGAAGTCGGAAAGGGATGGCGGCTTGCCGCCATCCCGTCCCTTCCGAACTCCTAGCCGAGCGGCCAGTTGATCACCACGACGGCGTCGTTGTAGTCGTTGTCGGTGCCGTCTTCAGAGCCGACCAGGGCGAAGTTCAGCTCGTTGGTCAGGATTACCTGTGCCGAGACCAGATCCGAGGGGCGGCCGTTGACGCTGACCTGGACCTGTACCTTGCCACTGCTGCCGGAGTTGAGCACCTGGGTGCCGATGACGGCGTTATTGGTGCTTTGCCCGCTGAAGGTCGCGGCCGTCTCGTTGTTGACCAGCACGTTCACCGTCTGGGTTCCGGACGAGTTGGCGAAGGCGGTGACGCCGAACCGGGTGTTGGCGGGAAGGGTGAACACTCCTTGTGTTGCCATGGTGTATCTCCACTGAATACCTGGCCTGCCTTTTCAGGCAGCCGTCTGGCGCGCGGTATGGCGTGTCGGGAGAAATCCGCAGTCCTTGGCGGCAGGCGATGCGCAGGCAGGAAGGACGCATCGTTCAGCCAATCTACGCCGTCGACCGGGCGCGACCACTGCTAGAGTTCGCAGGAGGGCTACAGGGGTGTCCTGGCACTGGCGATGCATGGCCCGGTGCCGGACTGCGGCAGCGGCCTGCCGTGCCGGCTCGTTCGATTGTTACGCTTTCTGTAACGATCTATTGCCGATGCCGGCAGGCCAGGGGCGATTGTCTCGAAATATACTGCGTCACCTGGTCGCCGCAGCGGCGACGGCTACCCACTGGCCGTCGTCCGGGTCGCCGGTTCCATCCCGGCCGCGCCAACCCCCGCATTCAGGCCCCGCTGCGGCGACTGCATTCCCGCTGGATTCGAGGCTCGTACCCTATGACTCCCGATCAACGATTTGCCCGTTGGGTTCAAGTCGCTATCGCGGTATTCGTGTTGCTGTTCGTCTACTTCCTGGTCGCCGACCTGTGGATGCCGCTCACCCCGCAGGCCCAGTTGACCCGGCCGGTGGTGCGCGTCGCGCCGCGTGTCAGCGGTCAGGTCGCCGAGGTGCTGGTGTCCAACAACGGCCACGTGCAGCCCGGCGAAGTATTGTTCCGCCTCGATCCCGAGCCTTTCCGACTGGCCGTGCGCCAGGCCGAACTGGCACTGGAGGAAGCCGAGCGCACCAACCGCGAGCTGGATGCCGCCATCGCCTCGGCCAAGGCCGACCTCCTGGCCGCGCGCAGCAGCGCCGGCGAGCTGGACAGCGAGGCGCGCCGCACCGCCCAACTGGTGCAGCGCCACCATGTGTCGCAGCAGATGCACGAGCAGGTCAGCGCCCAGGCCCAGGCCGCCCGTGCCCGGGTCGCCGCGGCCCAGGCGCGGATCGGCGAGCTGACCGCGCGACGCGGCACGGCCGGCGAGGACAACCTGCGCCTGCGCCAGGCGCGCAATGCCCTGGCCCAGGCTCGTCTGCAACTGCAATACAGCAGCGTCCGGGCCGACCGCGCCGGGACCCTGAGCAACCTGCAACTGACCCCGGGCACCTACGTTCCGGCCGGAACGCCGGTGGCGGCGCTGGTGGACGACCGTATCGACATCGTCGCCGACTTCCGCGAGAAATCGCTGCGCTACGTGCGCCCTGGCGACCGTGCGGCGGTGGTGTTCGACGCGCGTCCCGGCGAAGTGTTCGGCGCGCGGGTGGCGGCCATCGACGCCGGGGTCAAGGAGGGCCAGCTGGACGCCAACGGCGACCTCGCCGCGCCGGTCACCTCCGACCGCTGGGTCCGCGACGCCCAGCGCCAGCGCCTGCACGTGGTGCTCGACGAACTTCCCGAAGGCCTGCTGCCCACCGGTGCCAAGGCCACCGTGCAGCTCTATCCCGGCGACGGCCTGAGCCATCTGCTCGGTCGCGCGCAGATCGTCGCCATCAGCCTGCTGCACTACGTCTACTGACGCCATGCCGGCCAAGCTCGCGATGTCCGCCAACGACCTGCGTCAGTGCCTGCGCATCGCCGGCGGCGGCACCCTGGGGTTCTTCGTCTGCAAGCTGATGAACTGGGACTACGGCTCGTTCTTCGGCGTCTACCCGATGCTGCTGCTCGGCCTGACGCCGGTGATCAACCTGCACATCGTCCGCCAGTTCCTCGCCAACTCGGTGGTGATCAGCGTCGAGGTACTGGTGCTGTACGGGTTGTTCGGCGACCGGCCGCTGCTGATGACGCCTATCGTCTTCGGCCTCTTCGTCTACCGCTTCGCCCTGATGGCGCGCGGCCCGCTGTTCTTCTTCGGCGCACTGAGTTCGGTGTTCCTCTCGATGCTGCTGCACTTTGCCAGCTATCCGGACGTCGATCTGTTCGACATGCTCGCCAGCAACATGGTCGCCACCTGGCTGACGGTGGCCATCGCCGTGCTGATGTTCTACCTGTTCCCCGACGTCGAACCGCGGTCGCCGCGCCAGGCGCCGGCCAAGGACGCCCCCAGCCGGCGCCACGAGACGCTGCTCGGGGCCACGGTGGCGACCTTGTCCTTCGTGGTCTTCCAGACCTTCGACCTGAAGGACTCGCTGTCGGCGCAGATCGCCTCGATCCTGGTGTTGTTTCCCATGCACTGGAAGGGCGTGCACTTCGCCGGGCGCATCCGCGCCCTCGGTACGCTGCTCGGCTGTGCGCTGGCGGTGGGCTTGCAGGTGCTGCTCTACGATCACTACGACATCCTGCCCTTCGTCGCCCTGTTGCTGTGGATCTCGGCGATGTTCTGCGCGCGCATCCACATGCTGGAGAACGGCGTACCGGGGATCGGTTTCGGCGCGCTGACCACCCTGGCGATCGTCCTCGGCCAGTACCTGACGCCAACCCACGACATCATGTACAGCGTGCTCTACCGATTTACCTCGGTGTGCTTCGCGGTGCTGATCACGTTGATGACGGTGCTGGTGATCCACCTGTTCCTCAACCGCTTCGCCGCCACCCGGCACTACAGCCACTGAGGCCTCAGGCGCGCCGGCCCGGCCAGTTGACCAGCGCGACGCCGAGCATCACCAGCAGCATGCCGCCGATCGCCGCCGGCGCCAGGCGCTCGTCGAACAGCAGCCAGGAGGCCAGCGCGGTCGCTGGCGGCACCAGGTAGAACAGGCTCGCCACCTTCGACGCGGCGCCATGCCGGATCAGCGTGTAGAGCAGGCCGACGGCGCCGAACGAGAGTCCCAGCACCAGCCAGCCGAGGGTCAGCACGAACGGCGTGCTCCACTGCACCTCGCGGCTTTCGAAAAGCAGGGCGGCGAGGCCGAGCAGGGCGCCGCTGGCCAGGTACTGGACGACGCCGCCGGTGCGCAGGTCCATGCCGCCGCAGAAGCGCTTCTGGTACAGCGTGCCGCAGGTGATCGCCGCCAGTGCCACCAGCACCGCGGCCCAGGCCAGGCCGTCGGCGCCACCGTGGATGCGGCCGAGTACCACCAGGGCTACGCCAGCCAGGCCGAGCGCCAGTCCCAGCCATTGCCGGCGGCTGACCTGCTCGCCGAGCCAGATGCCGGCCAGGGCCGCGGTAGCCAGCGGTTGCAGGCCGACCAACAGGGAGGTCAGGCCGGCCGACATGCCGTGCTCGATGGCGAGGAACACCCCGCCCAGGTACAGGCCATGGACCAGCAGGCCGGCGACCGCGACATGCCCGGCCAGCCGTGCCGAGCCCGGCCAGGGCGCACCGCTGAGCAGGGCGAAGGCGGCCAGCAGGGCGGCCGCGAGGAGCAGGCGGATGGCCAGGAAGGTGAAGGGCTCGGCGTACGGCAGGCCGAACTTGGCGCCGAGGAATCCAGTGCTCCAGAGCAGCACGAAGAGCAGCGGCATGCCGCTGCCGAGCCAGGCGGGTGTGCGCATGCAAGGTCCTCGTTGGGAGGTGGCGGGACGGTCGTGGCGCCCCGCGCGTGTCGGTGTCAGTCCAGCAGCGAGCGGCCTCGCTCCAGGTAGGCGCGCATTTCCGTCTCGGGCACCATGCCGCCGCCGGTGGCCCAGACCAGGTGGGTGGCATTGGCCAGGCGCGCCGAGGTCAGCCCCATGCGTTCGCGATAGCCCTGCGGCTCACGGGTGACCCGGGCGATGCCCGGCGCGCCGGCCAGGGCCGAGGGTTCCAGGCGGATGCCCTGGCTGCGCTCGAGCAAGGCGAGCAGGCGGAACAACTCGTCGTCGTCCACCGTGTAGTAGCCGTCGAGCAGGCGCTGCATGGCGCGGCCGACGAAGCCCGACGGACGCCCCACCGCCAGGCCATCGGCGGCGGTGCGGTTGTCGATGCCGAAGTCCTGCACCGAAACCTGCTCGTGGCGGCCGGTATAGACGCCGAGGAACATGCAGGGCGAATGGGTCGGCTCGGCGAACAGGCAGTGCACCGCGTCGCCGAACGCCAGCTTGAGGCCGAAGGCCACCCCGCCGGGACCGCCGCCGACCCCGCAGGGCAGATGGACGAACAGCGGGTGCTCGCTGTCGACGCGGATGCCGGCGGCGTCCAACTGGCCGCGCAGTCGCTCGGCGGCGACGGCGTAGCCGAGGAACAGGTCGCGGGAGTTTTCGTCGTCGACGAAATGGGTGTAGGGATCGCCGGCCGCTTCGCGGCGGCCCTGTTCCACCGCGACACTGTAGTCGGAGGCGTACTCCACCACCGTCACGCCGTGGGCGCGCAGCTTGTCCTTCTTCCACTGGCGGGCGTCGGCGGACATGTGCACGCTGGCCTGGAAGCCCAGCGCGGCGCCGATGATGCCGATGGAAAGGCCCAGGTTGCCGGTGGAGCCCACCGCTATCCGGTGGCGGGCGAAGAATGCCCGGCAATCCGCCTCGGCCAGCCGCGAGTAGTCGTCGTCGAGGCCGACCAGGCCGTGCTCCAGGGCCAGGCGCTCGGCATGGGCGAGCACTTCATAGATGCCGCCGCGGGCCTTGATCGAGCCGGAGATCGGCAGGTGGCTATCGCGTTTCAGCCAGAGCCGGCCGGGCAGTTCGGCGGCGTAATGCTGGCGCAGGGCATCGTGGAAGGTGGCGACCTCGACCAGGTCGGACTCGATGATGCCGCCGCTGGCGGCGGTTTCCGGAAACAGCCGGGCGATCAGCGGGGCGAAGCGCTGCAGGCGGGCGCTGGCGTCGGCCACGTCGGCGGCGCCGAGGCCGACGTCGGCCAGGGCTTCGGCGCTCGGCGCGATGGCCGGGTTGAACCACTCGCTCGGACGCAGGGCGATGAGGTCGGCCAGGCGCGGGAATTCGGCGAGCCAGTCGGCCTTGGGTGTTCCGAGAATCAACGGCAGTACTCCTGTGGCGGGTAGGGCGGCGAAGGCACAGAGGATATACGCCTGGCCGGCGTTTTTCCTCGTACCCGGCAGGCAAGGCAGAACGCCTCTGCGGCGAAAGGCTTTGCACACGCGAGAATGTGCCGCATGCTTGATATCTTGAACAAGCGATGCGTATTTTGTACGCGGCCGCCGCCCGGTGCGGCATCCGCGATACCAACAAGGATAAGAAGTCATGACTATCGAAGGCCAAGGCTCACTCGCCGAACGGCTGGCTGGAGTTGAAGAAATCGAATGCGTCACCCCCGACCTCAACGGGGTGCCGCGCGGCAAGGTGATGACCGGCGAGGGCTTCCTCAGCGGCCGGCGCCTGCAGCTCGCCCGTGGCGTGCTGCTGCAATGCATCATGGGCGGCTACCCGCCGGCGCGCTTCTATGGCAGCGACGATGGCGACCTGGCGCTGGTCGCCGAGCCGACCCAGGTCCATCGCCTGCCCTGGAGCAACACTCCGCGCGCCTTCGCCATCTGCGATGCGCAGGAACTGGATGGCACGCCGTCCGGGCTGTCCACCCGCGGCCTGCTCAAGCAGGTGGTGGCGCGCTACGCCGCCCACGGCTGGCAACCGGTGGTGGCCACCGAACTGGAGTTCTTCGTCTTCGCCCCGAACACCGATCCCAACGAGCCGTTCCAGGCCCCGCTGGGGCCGGATGGCCGGCGCGAGCTGGGCTATTCGGCCTTCAGCGTGTCTTCCAACAACGGCCTGCGGCCGTTCTTCGAGGACGTCTACCGCTGCATGGATGCGCTGGGCCTGGTGCGCGACACCTTCATGCACGAGATGGGCACCAGCCAGTTCGAGATCAACTTCCTGCATGGCGACCCGGTCCTGCTGGCCGACCAGACCTTCCTGTTCAAGCACCTGCTCAAGGAGGTCGCGCTCAAGCACGGCCTGATCGTGGTGTGCATGGCCAAGCCGCTGGCGAAGACGCCGGGCAGCTCGATGCACATCCACCAGAGCATCGTCGAACTGGACGGCGGGCGAAACATCTTCAGCGAAGCCGATGGCGAGCCTTCCGCCGCGTTCCGCCACTTCATCGGCGGCCAGCAGGCCTGCCTGGCGGACTTCACGCCCTTCTTCGCGCCGCATGTGAACTCCTTCCAGCGCCTCTGCCATCCCTACGCTTCGCCGAACAACGCCTGCTGGTCCCACGACAACCGCGCCGCCGGCCTGCGCATCCCGGCCAGCGGAGCCTCCGCGCGGCGCGTCGAGAATCGCCTGCCGGGCGCCGACGCCAACCCTTACCTGGCCATCGCTGCCAGCCTGGCCGCCGGTCTCTACGGCCTGGAGCACGAACTGGAGCCGAGCCCGGCGATCCAGGGTGAGTTCGAGGTACCGGAGGAGTTGACCCTGCCTTGCACCATGTACGACGCCCTGCGGCGCCTGAAAGGCAGCGCGCTGGCGCGCGAACTGTTCGGCAGCGAGTTCGTCGAAGGCTACGTGGCGACCAAGAGCATGGAGCTGACCAGCTTCTTCGACGAGATCAGCCCCTGGGAACGTCGCGTCCTGGCAGCCCAGGCTTGATCCACCGTGGTACTTTCCTAGCCCTGTGTCACCCCCTGCCGCCTCGCGGCGGCAGGGTCGTGGTGTCGGGTGCCGGCTTCGGCATCCCGCGTCCTGTCCCGGGGCCTCCCCGGGACTCCAACGCTGTGCGAGCCGGGCAGTCCGCGAGCGGCGCCGGCTCCCTTGTACGGGACCGGAGGTCCGATGCGGCGGATTTTCTTCTCTTTTCGCGCTCTCTATTTCGCTACCCTGCTGATGCTCACCGGCTCCGGCCTGCTCAGCACCTACCTGGCGCTGCGCCTGGCGGCGGACAAGGTCGACGGCCTGTGGGTCGGCGCGCTGATGGCAGCCAACTACTTCGGCCTGGTGCTGGGCGGCAAGGTCGGTCACCGGCTGATCGCCCGGGTCGGCCACATCCGCGCCTACGTCGCCTGCGCCGGGGTGGTCACCGCCGCGGTCCTCGGCCATGGCCTGCTGCCCTGGCTGCCGGCGTGGATCGCCTTGCGCATGGTGATGGGCCTGGGCCTGATGTGCCAGTACATGGTGATCGAGAGCTGGCTCAACGAGCAGGCCGATGCCAGCCAGCGCGGCGCGGTGTTCGGCGGCTACATGGCGGCTTCCTACCTGGGCCTGGTGCTCGGCCAGATGATCCTGGTGGCGCATCCGCAACTGGGGCCGGAATTGCTGATGCTGGTGGCCTTCTGCTTCGCCCTGTGCCTGGTGCCGCTGGCCCTGACCCATAAGATCCACCCCGCAGCGCTGCGCCCGGCGCCGCTCGAACCACGCTTCTTCATCCGCCGGGTGCCGCAGTCGCTGACCACCGTATTGGTCTCGGGGCTGGTGGTCGGCTCCTTCTATGGCCTGGCGCCGCTGTACGCCAACCAGTTGGGGTTGCCCAACGAGGAGGTCGGCCTGTACATGGGCGCCTGCATCTTCGCCGGGCTGCTGGTGCAGTGGCCGCTCGGCTGGCTGTCCGACCGTCGCGACCGCGCCTGGCTGATCCGCGCCTGCGCCATCCTGCTGTGCCTGTTCGCCTTGCCGCTGGCATTGTTGCAACAGATGCCGCTGGCGTTGCTGCTGGCCCTGGGAATCGCCGCGAGCATGTTGCAGTTCACCCTCTATCCGCTGGCAGTGGCCTTTTCCAACGACCATGTGGAGACCGAGCGACGGGTTTCGCTGACCGCCATGCTGCTGGTGACCTTCGGCGTCGGCGCCTGCATCGGGCCGCTGGCGGCCGGCGCGCTGATGCGGCTGTTTGGCGCTAACATGCTATATGCGTTCGTCAGCGCCTGCGCGCTGATCCTGGTCTGGCGGGTCCATCCGGAGAAGGTCAGCGGCCTGCACCGGGTCGACGACGCGCCGCTGCACCACGTGCCGACCCCGGACAACATGACCAGCTCCCCGCTGGTCGCGGCGCTCGATCCGCGGGTAGACGAACAGGCGGTGCAGGAACAGATGGTCGATGGCGAGCCCGACGCGCCGCAGGACGACGGCGCGATGCAGAACTGAATTCCGCTCGCCGCGGGAGCCGATAGGCAGGAGAGGTTGCGATGAGTCCGACGCTTTCCCTTCACCTGATGGTGCGCAACCTGCCGCCAGGGCAGCGGCGGCCGAAGATCGCCCAGGCCATCGGCGAGGAGAGCGCGGGACGCTTGCAGCGGGTATTGCTGGAACGCGCCCTGCGCCTGCCCGATCGCGGTTTCAGTGCCCGCATCCTCTGGTTCGATGACGATCTGGACAGCGATCTGCAGGCGCTGGCGGTGGCGTTGGGCTGGAGCCTGATGAGCCAGCCGGCCGGCGATCCCGGCGAGCGCATGCGGCGTATCGCGGCGCTGGGGTTGGCGGAAAGCGAGGCGGTACTGCTGATTCGGCACGACTGCCCGGTGCTGGACGGCGACTACCTGGAAGCGGCCTGCACCGCCCTGGGCCGCCACCAGGCGGTGCTGGGGCCGGTGGAGCGGGGCGGCTACGCGCTGCTCGGCCTGACCCGGGTCGACCCGCTGTTGTTCGAGTCGATGCCCTGGGGCGGAGACCGCCTGCTGGCGCTGACCTGCGAGCGTCTCCGGCAACTGGGCTGGGAGCATCACCTGTTGCCGGCGCTCTGGGACGTCGACCGTCCCGAGGACCTGCCGCGCCTGGCGGCGCTGGGAGTGGTCCTGTGAGACTCAGAACAGTTCGTCTTTCTCGAAGCGCCGGGCTTCGCGTTGCAACTGGTAGACGAAGCGATCCACCTGGCGCTGGGCGAGGCCGCTCATCTCGCTGAAGCGGACGCCGGCGAAGGTCGCGTCGAGCTTTTCGTCGAAGCGCACGTGACGCAGTTCGATCGCGCTGCTGATCGCGCCCTGTGGCAACTGGGCGCTGAAGTCTTCGTAGATCTCGCCGGGATGCAGGCGTTCGGCGACATTGCCGGCGAAGCGTAGCTTGGCGCCGGTGGCGGAGATATCCAGCAGTTGTCCGCTCAGCGGCGCGCGGAGTTTTTCCCCGGCGATTTCCGCGGCGATCGGCTGGCTCTGCTTGATGCTGGCGCGGTAGGCGTTGCGGCGCTGGTGGTAGAGCACTTCGGCGGGAAGGGCGGCCCAGTAGCAGGGAACGCCGTCGTGTTCGCCGAACTGCACCGGGCGCTCGCATTCCCAGGCGATACGCACGCCTTCGTGGAAGGCTTCGACGCGAAACGCCTCGCCATTCTGCAGGAAACGTTCGCCGGTGTTGGGGATGAGTTCGTCCAGCGCGACCATCCCGCGGTCGCGGTCGATGTCCACCAGGAAGCTCTGGAAGCGCTGGTTGCGATCGGCAAAGGTGATCAGCAGGGAGTCGCGGCTATCCTGCAGCAGGCGCAGGTTGGCCTGGATTTCCACGGGGGCCTTGAGCACCTTCGGGGGTTGCGGCCCCGCTTCTTCGACGAACGGGTTGGGCACCTTCAATGCTCTCCTGGGGCACGAATGCCTCAATGATAGCACTGTGCCTTGATACGTGTGCTGGTCGGGTTCAGGCCTGGCTGAGCGGGCGTTGCCGGCTGCTCGAGGCGGTGCCGCCGCGGCTGTCGTACAGGCTCGGGGCGTCCTGGCCGCGGAGGATGTTCAGCAGGCTGCCGGTGGACGCCTGGTTGGCGCGGATGATCCGCCCGTTGCGCAGGTTGGCCTGCTGGCAACGCTCCAGCAGTTCGCCCAGTTCGTCGCCGCGCGCCAGCAGCTCGGCGCCATCCGCGCGCTCGCGGGCGTAGCGGGCAAGGCCTTCGCGGTCGAGGGAAACGCCGGCTTCGCGGAGGATTTCCGCGCGGGCCCGGCCATTTCGCTCCAGTTGCTGCATCAGTGGCTGCTTGGCCCCGAGAAGCTGTTGCAGGACCGGCAGCTCGCGCCGTTCCAGGGCCTGGAATTCTTCGTCGACCAACTGCAGGAGTTGGCTGGCGTGGCCGATATCCTCGGCGAACAGATCGAGCAGGGTAGGGGAGTCAGGCATCTCGGGCTCGGGAGTTCATTCGGCGTCCAATGTCCTCCAGCGCGTCCTTCGAGGTCAGCGCTGGGATTCGAAGTCGAGCAGCTTGCTGGCAACACGCTCGCT
This sequence comes from Pseudomonas sp. TZ252, assembly GCF_056110345.1. Taxonomy (NCBI): domain Bacteria; kingdom Pseudomonadati; phylum Pseudomonadota; class Gammaproteobacteria; order Pseudomonadales; family Pseudomonadaceae; genus Pseudomonas; species Pseudomonas sp. TZ252. The sequence goes on from NZ_CM148566.1 coordinate 4,197,299, forward strand.
GTCGACCTGATAAGTGCCATCGGCGATCGCTTGCTTGATCCGGGCAACCTTATCGTTGTCGACCACCGGCAGGGTCTGCAGCTGGTCCGTGACTTTCTGCATGTTCTGGGCGGTTTCGCTGATCTGCACCGACTCGCCGCTCTTCGGAGCGGAAGTCGCGGCCTGGCCTGCCTTGTCGGCGCCAGTGGCGTCGGGACGCCCCGCGGCGGTGCTGCCGGTACGGCCGGTGGTGGCTGGCGTGCTGCCGGGATTCAGCCGGTTGAAGTCGATGACCATGGTTGTAAACCTCGAAGGTATTGGACGCTTGCCTAGCTTTTCGGCGAAGGCTTGAAAAACTTTAGGACTTATTTTCGTGCGTCGTTTCCCAGTTTAGAGAAACCCGCCGGGGTAGCGCCAGCGCTACCGGCCACGGCTTTCCCTCTACATATTCACCTCGACCGTGCCGGGTTCTATCACGCGGGCCTTGATCACCCGCTGCGAGCGCAGGTTGCGCACGCGGATCTGCTGGCCCGGGGCGCCATCGGACAGCGCCTCGCCGGGCATCTTGACGTTGATGGTGGCGGTACGCGCGAGGATCACCACCTGGTCGCCCTTGCGCACGGCCTCGGCCTGCTCGAGGAAGACCGGCGCCAGCACCTGGTCGTTGACCACCGGTCGGCGCAGCTTCTGCCCGACGACGCGGGCCGGATCGGTCAGGTAGCCCTGGGTCAGCAGGCCGACGTCGCGCTCGACCAGGGCGATGTCGGCATCCTCCAGCACGTGCGCGCGCTTGAGAGGCTGCACTGCGACCACCACCTGGCGGAACAGCTTCACCTGCGCCGGCATGAAGATGGTCCAGGGCGCACTGCCTTCGCAACCGATGCGTACGGTGACCCTGCCGATCGGTTGTGCCGGACTTTCCTGGCTGAGCGTCAAGTCCCTGTCGCATTCGGCCAGGCGCAAGCGCGGGTCGACGCGATTGACCTGAATCTGGTAGCGCCCGTCGAGTCCGCTATTCTGCAGATATTCTTCTACCTTGAATTCAAGAAACCCCTGGGTGGAGCCGATAAGTACCTCGGGAGCGGTAAAACCCTGGGCCTGGCTGTTGTTAGCCGCGCACAGGTAGCCGAGCCCGAGCAAAACGGGTAAAAACCGTAGAGAAGTATGGCTACATGCCATTATTCGTCGAAAAACTGTCGTTGCCTGTTTCATGCAACGGGTTAAGCAATGGTCGTGCCGGAGTCCGGCACGACCGTCTGAGGGGAGCGCCAATGGCCGGTGTTTTGGATTCAGTCAACCAGCGTACGCAGTTGGTCGGACAGAACCGTCTGGAGCTGCTTCTGTTCCGCCTGGACGGCAACCAGCTCTACGGCATCAACGTGTTCAAGGTGAAAGAGGTGTTGCAGTGCCCGCGCCTGACGGTGATGCCCAAGTCCAGCCCGGTGGTGCGCGGGGTGGCGAACATCCGCGGAGGCACCATTCCGATCCTCGACCTGGCGCTGGCCACCGGCCGCCGCGGGTTGCAGGACCTGACCAACAGCTTCGCGATCATCACCGAGTACAACACCAAGGTGCAGGGCTTCCTGGTGCGCTCGGTGGAGCGCATCGTCAACATGAACTGGGAAGAGATCCATCCGCCACCCAAGGGCGCCGGCCGCGAGCATTACCTGACCGCGGTGACCCGGGTGGACAAGCAGTTGGTGGAAATCATCGACGTGGAAAAAGTGCTCGCGGAGGTCGCACCGACGTCCGAGGAAGTGTCCCACGGAGTGGTGGACGCCGAGACCCAGAGCCGCGCGGTGACCAAGCGGGTGCTGGTGGTGGACGATTCGTCGGTGGCGCGCAAGCAGGTAATCCGTTGCCTGGAGGCGGTCGGCGTGGAAATGACCGCGCTCAACGACGGGCGCCAGGCCCTGGAGTACCTGCAGAACATGCTCTCCGAGGGACGGCGTCCGGAAGACGAGCTGCTGATGCTGATCTCCGACATCGAAATGCCGGAAATGGACGGTTATACCCTGACGGCGGAAATCCGTAGCGATCCCCGCCTGCAGAAACTGCACATTCTCTTGCATACTTCGTTGTCCGGGGTCTTCAACCAGGCGATGGTGAAGAAGGTCGGTGCGGACGACTTCCTCGCCAAGTTCCGTCCGGACGATCTGGCGGCGCGGGTGGTGGAGCGGATCAAGGCGGTGGACGCGGGCTGAGCGATCGGCCCTCGACAACAATGTGAATACGGGCGACCGGCTGCGTTCCGGTCGCCCAGGGCGAAGAGGCTTATGCGTGTCGGCAGCTAATGCGGATTTCGAGTTGTTCAGGGTCTTCCTCGAGAAGACCTGCGGCATTGTGCTGGGCAGCAACAAGCAGTACCTGGTCTCGAGCCGGCTGAACAAGCTGATGGAGCAGCAGGGCATCAAGAGCCTGGGAGAGCTGGTGCAGCGCATCCAGACCCAGCGCGGCGGCCTGCGCGAGATGGTGGTGGACGCGATGACCACCAACGAGACCCTGTGGTTTCGCGATACCTACCCGTTCGAGGTGCTCAAGCAGCGGGTTCTTCCCGAACTGATCAAGGCCAACGGCGGGCAGCGCCTGCGGATCTGGTCGGCGGCCTGTTCGTCAGGCCAGGAGCCATACTCGCTGTCGATGGCCATCGACGAGTTCGAGAAGACCAACCTGGGGCAGTTGAAGGCGGGCGTGCAGATCGTCGCCACCGACCTGTCGGGGTCGATGCTCACCGCCGCCAAGGCCGGCGAATACGACACCCTGGCGATGGGCCGCGGTCTGTCCCCGGAGCGTCTGCAACGCTATTTCGACGCCAAGGGACCGGGGCGCTGGGCGGTCAAGCCGGCGATCCGCAGCCGCGTCGAGTTCCGTGCCCTGAACCTGCTGGACAGCTACGCCAGCCTCGGCAAGTTCGACATGGTGTTCTGCCGCAACGTGCTGATCTATTTCTCCGCCGAGGTGAAGCGCGACATCCTGCTGCGCATCCATGGCACGCTCAAGCCTGGCGGCTACCTGTTCCTCGGCGCCTCCGAGGCGTTGAACAACCTGCCCGACCACTACCAGATGGTGCAGTGCAGCCCGGGCATCATCTACCGGGCCAAGTAGCGCAAGGAAGCGGACCCGCGCCAGGTTGCGCCGGGGGTGACCTGGCAGCCTGGCGCGGGTCCGCTTGGGACGGGCAGGTGGGACGAGACTTTCGCCCACTGCCCAGGCTCCGAGCGCCACGCGCGGCGGCGCCGTCGCAGCCCGCTCGGCACAGGACGGCTGGCTCGGAGCGGGGCAGTTTAGGACTGCGCGATCTAGTTGTATTGACAGATATTTCTGATAGTCAGGTGATCTGGCAAGTTGCCGCTTTGCCGGGGAACTGCTTACATGATTCAAGCCTTCCCTCGATCCGCCACGCCTACCAGGAGACTTCCATGGCCATCACTGCGCTGCCCTCGGCCGATGGGCAAGAGTTGACCATCCAGATCCAGGGGCGCTTCGACTTCGGGGCCCATCAGGATTTCCGCGACGCCTACGAGCGCGTCGCGATCACTCCGCGACGCTATGTCGTCGACCTGCGCAACGCCACCTACCTGGACAGCTCGGCCCTCGGCATGCTCCTGCTGCTGCGCGACCACGCCGGCGGCGAGAACGCGCAGATCAGCCTGGCGAACTGCAGCCCGGAAGTGCGCAAGATCCTCGCCATCTCCAACTTCGAGCAGTTGTTCAAGATCAGCTGAGATGAATCCCCCGGCGGCGCGGATCGAGAGCCTGACGATTCTCATCGCCGAGGACAACGCGGCCGACCGCCTGCTGCTGTCGACCATCGTCAGCCGCCAGGGGCATCGCGTGCTGACCGCCGGCAACGGCCTGGAGGCGGTGGCGCTGTTCGAGACCGAGCGGCCGCAACTGGTCCTGATGGACGTGATGATGCCGGTGATGGATGGCTTCGAGGCTGCCCGGCGGATCAAGCAGCAGGCCGGCGAGGAGTTGGTGCCGATCATCTTCCTCACCTCCCTCAGCGAAACCGAGGCGCTGGTGCAGAGCCTGGAGGCGGGCGGCGACGACTTCCTCTCCAAGCCGTACAACCGGGTGATCCTCGAAGCCAAGATCAACGCCATGGGACGCCTGCACCTGCTGCAACGAACGGTGCTGGAGCAGCGCGACCTGATCGTCCGGCACAACGAGCACCTGCTCAACGAACAGCGGGTGGCCAAGGCGGTGTTCGACAAGGTGGCTCATTCCGGCTGCCTGAACGCCAGCAACGTGCGCTACCTGCAATCGCCCCTCGCGCTGTTCAACGGCGACCTGCTGCTGGCCGCCTACAAGCCGTCCGGCGGCATGCACGTGCTGCTCGGCGACTTCACCGGCCACGGCCTGCCGGCGGCGATCGGCGCGATGCCGCTGGCCGAGGTGTTCTACGGGATGACCGCCAAGGGCTATCCGATGGCCGACATCCTCCGCGAGATGAACGCCAAGCTGAAGCGCATCCTGCCGGTCGGCGTGTTCTGCTGCGCCACCTTGCTCAACCTGAGCTTCCAGCGCGAACTGGTGGAGGTCTGGAACGGCGGCTTGCCGGACGGCTACCTGCTGCGCGCCGCCAGCGGCGAGCGGGTCGCCCTGGTGTCCCGCCACCTGCCGCTGGGAATCCTCGAACCGGCGGCGTTCAGCGACCGTTGCGAAACCTATCCGCTGGATATCGAAGATCGGATATTCCTGTTTTCCGACGGGGTCCTCGAGGCCAGCAACAAGGCTGGCGAGATGTTCGGCGAGGCGCGGCTGCTCCAGCTGTTCGAGCGCAATCGCCAGCCGTCCGCGCTGTTCGACGAGATCCAGCGCAGCCTGGCGCAGTTCCGCGGCGCGGTGCAGGACGACGTGAGCATGCTCGAAGTGCGGCTGCAGCCGGATAGCGGCCTGCAATGCCCGCCGCTGGCGTTTTCCGATAGCGGCGTGAGCAGTCCGCTGGACTGGTCGGTAAGCTTCGAATTCCGCGCCGAAACCCTCAAGCATTTCAACCCGCTGCCCCATGTGCTGCAACTGCTGCTCGAGGTCCACGACCTGCGCGCGCGCGGCGGCGCGCTGTATACGGTACTCGCCGAACTCTATTCGAACGCCCTGGAACATGGCGTCATCGGCCTCGATTCGACGATGAAGAGCGACGCGGCGGGATTCGCCCGCTATTACCAGGAGCGGGTCAGCCGCCTGCAGGCCTTGCGCGACGGCTACGTGCGGCTGCACCTGGACCTGGCGCCGCATGGCGCGGGGGGGCGTCTGCTGGTGCGGGTCGAGGACAGCGGCGAAGGTTTCGACGTGGAGCGCGCGCTGAATGCCGTGGAGCGCCAGGAACGCCTCTGCGGCAGGGGTTTGCGCCTGATCCGCGAATTGTCCGATCGTTGCCAGTGGTCGGCCGACGGAAAGGTGGTGTCCGTGGAGTTTTTCTGGTCGCCTCAGGCATAATCGCGCTTTCGTCGCGGTGCTCCTAATGGGTAGGGCATCGGAAGTCGACTTCAGGGAGCGATCGAATGTCCGCGCCGCATCTCGATGATCGTGTTCTGGCTTCGCTGCAGGAGGTCATGGAGGACGAATATCCGGTCCTGCTGGATACCTTCGTGCTCGACTCCGAGGAGCGCCTGCGCAGCCTGCATGCCGCCCTTCAGGCCGGCGATGCCCAGGCTTTGCGGCATACCGCACACAGCTTCAAGGGAGGCAGCAGCAACATGGGCGCGGTACTCCTCGCCGGCTACTGCAAGGAGCTGGAGGAAAGCGCCAGGCGCGGCGACCTGCAACGGGCGCCGGCGCTGATCGAACAGATGGAGCGCGAATTCGCCATCGTCCGCATCCTTTTCAAACAGGAACGTCAGCGCTATCGCTGAGGTTTTCGTCCTTTCCGGCGACAAGGTACCGGCCCGATCGAGCCTCCCTGGCGTATAATGCGCCGCTCGATTTGGAGTCCTTCATGCGCGAGCAAGCCCTACGCATCCTCAAAGACGTTTTCGGTTACGACGCCTTCCGTGGCAACCAGGCACGGATCATCGAGCGGGTAGCCGAGGGTGGCGATGCGCTGGTACTGATGCCCACCGGCGGTGGCAAGTCCCTGTGTTTCCAGGTCCCGGCGCTGCTGCGCGAAGGCCTGACGGTGGTGGTGTCGCCGCTGATCGCGCTGATGGAGGACCAGGTCGCCACCCTGGACGAACTCGGCGTGCCGGCGGTGGCGCTGAACTCCACCCTCAACCCCGAGCAGCAGCGGGACATCGCCGAGCGCCTGCAGCGTGGCGAGATCAAGCTGCTCTACCTGGCACCGGAACGGTTGGTCCAGCCGCGCATGCTGGCCTTCCTGCAACGACTGCCGGTCGGCCTGTTCGCCATCGACGAAGCGCACTGCGTGTCGCAATGGGGCCATGACTTCCGTCCCGAATACCTGCAGCTCGGCCAGCTTGCCGAGCTGTTCCCGCAGGTGCCGCGGATCGCCCTGACCGCCACCGCGGACATGCGTACCCGCGAGGAGATGATCCAGCGCCTGCACCTGCAGAACGCCGAGCAGTTCCTCTCCAGCTTCGACCGGCCGAACATCTTCTACCGCATCGTGCCCAAGGAGCAGCCGCGCAAGCAGTTGCTCGGCTTCCTCTCCGAGCGGCGCGGCGATGCCGGCATCGTCTACTGCCTGTCGCGGAAGAAGGTCGAGGAGGTCGCGGAATTCCTTGGCAACCAGGGCTTCCCCGCGCTGCCGTATCACGCCGGACTGTCCAACGAACTGCGTGCCCACCACCAGAAGCGCTTCCTCAACGAGGAAGGCTTGATCATGGTGGCGACCATCGCCTTCGGCATGGGCATCGACAAGCCCAACGTGCGTTTCGTCGCCCACCTCGACCTGCCCAAGAGCCTCGAGGCCTATTACCAGGAAACCGGCCGCGCCGGCCGCGATGGCCTGCCGGCCGACGCCTGGATGGCCTACGGCCTGCAGGACGTCCTGCTGCTGCGGCAGATGATGCAGAGTTCCGAGGGCGACGAGCGGCACAAGCGCGTCGAGCGGCACAAGCTGGAAGCCATGCTGGCGCTCTGCGAGGAAACCCGTTGCCGGCGCCAGGCGCTGCTGGCCTATTTCGACGAGGAGATGCCGCAGCCCTGCGGGCATTGCGACAACTGCGTGGACGGCGTGGAAACCTGGGATGCCACCGAATCCGCGCGCCAGGCGCTGTCGGCGATCTACCGCAGCGGCCAGCGCTACGGCGTCGGCCATCTGGTGGATATCCTGCTCGGCCGCGAGACCGAGAAGATCCGCAGTCTCGGCCACCAGCACCTGGCGGTGTTCGGGATCGGCAAGGGGCGTGGCGAAGACGAATGGCGGACCCTGTTCCGCCAGTTGGTCGCGCGCGGCCTGGCCGACGTCGACCTGGACGGCTTCGGCGGCCTGCGCCTGACCGAGGCCTGTCGTCCGCTGCTGCGGGGCGAGGTGCGGCTGGAGCTGCGCCGCGACCTCAAGCCACAGCGCGCCAAGGGCTCCTCCAGCGGCGGCGCCAGCGCCGCCAGCCAATTGGTGCGCAGCGAAGAGCGGGAAATGTGGGAGGCCCTGCGCGCGCTGCGGCGCAAGCTGGCCGAAGAGCATTCGGTGCCGCCCTATGTGATCTTCCCCGACGCGACCCTGCTGGAAATGCTCCGCAGCCAGCCGCGCTCGCTATCCGACATGGCCCAAGTCAGCGGGGTCGGCGCGCGCAAGCTGGAGCGCTACGGCCAGGCCTTCCTCGATGTCCTCACCGACTCGCCGGCGGCGCCCGCCGCGCCGCCGCAGGACCTGCGCCACGAATTGGCCAGCCTGGCCTGTGCGGGGATGACCCCGGCGCAGATAGCCCGCCAGCTCAATTGCAGCGAGAAGAACGTCTACGCGATGCTCGCCGAGGCCATCGCCGGTCAGCAGGTGAGCCTGGAGCAGGCGCTGGATCTGCCCGAGGAACTCCTCGGCGAAATCCAGGACGCCTTCCTCGAGGAAGACGGCGAACTGCCGCCGGTGGCGGCGCTGGAGGAGCGTTTCGGCAAGCGGGTGCCGAGTGGCGTGCTGCACTGCGTGCGCGCCGCCCTGCAGGTGGAACTGGAGTCGTGATATGGCCATTTGCCGGTATTTTCTGACGCCAATCTTGTGACGTCCTTCGCAAGCGTCTACTGTGACGCCAAGCCCTCCAAGAGAAGAGGTGTGCGTGACACAGAAGGACCGGTTGGACGACTCCCGTTCCAATCTCTATGCCGACCAATTGAACCGCGGTTTCCGCGGTCTGCGTTTCCTTCCCGAACTGGAGCGTGACTACCGGCGCTACATGCTGGAGGACAGCTTCGCGCTGAAACGCATCGCCCTCAGCGTCGGCATGCTCGTCTGGCTGGCGTTCATCGGCATCGACCTGCTGTTCCTCGCTGGTCCCCCGCTGTGGGGCGTACTGGCGGTGCGCCTTGGCGTGCTGGTCCTGCTACTGGTCTGCGGCTGCCTGATCATGCTGCGCCGGCACATCCAGCTGATGGTGCCGCTGAGCATCGCCTGCGTCCTCGCCCTTGGCGTCGGTGCGGCGGCGGTGGTCGGCCTGGCGCATCGGGCGGATCCCGGCTATCCCTACGAAGGCCTGCTGCTGGTCAGTTTCGCCGCCTATTTCCTCGCCGGCCTGCGGTTGTCGCAGGCATTGAGCTGTGCGTTGGTCGTGCTGCTCGCCTACCTGGGTTTCGAGTGGTGGGCGGGTACCCAGGAGCCGCTGGGCAACAACCTGCTGTTCCTGCTGTTCGGTAACCTGATCGGCGCGGTCGGCTGCTACCTGCTGGAGTTCAAGTCGCGCGAGCATTTCCTCATCAGCCGCCTGTTGCGGGTGATGGCCGACCACGACAGCCTGACCGGCCTGCACAACCGGCGCAGCTTCAACCAGCACCTCGACCGCCTCTGGCGTCAGGCCCAGCGCGAACAGAAGACCCTGGCGCTGCTGCTTTGCGACGTCGACCATTTCAAGGCCTATAACGACCGCTACGGACACCAGGCTGGCGATGCGGTCCTGCAGCGCATCGGCGCGGTGTTCGAGGCGAATGCCAGGCGTCCGCTGGACATGGCGGTGCGCCTGGGCGGCGAAGAGTTCGCCCTGTTGCTGTACGGCGCCAACGAGCACGAGGCGAGGCTGCGCGCGGAAGCGCTGCGCGCACAGGTGCAGGCGCTGCGCATGGAGCACGAGGCGTCGGACACGGCGCGCGAAGTGACCCTGTCGGTCGGCGTGTCCTGCCTGTGGCCGACCCCGGGCAACGACCTGAAGCGTCTCTACGATCTCTACGAGCATGCCGATCGCGCGCTTTACGAAGCCAAGGCGTTCGGCCGCAACCAGGTGGTGGCCTGAGTCCATGGCCGATTTTGTCCCTGTGGCTGGCGCCGCCGGTGACTGCGGGACGAGGCGGCGAATGCTAGGTTCGACAGGAAAAAATGCCAGGCACGGCCGCTCTTCGCAGAGCTGCCGGCCCCACCGCGAGACGACTTCCGGACGGACCCCATGCAGCGCTTGATCCAGGCCAACGGCCAACCGCACTACGGCATCTTCCCGAGTGCCCCGCAGCACATCAATTACCGCGATTTCGACTTCCGTTCGCCGATGGGCCGGCGCGTGGGGGCCCTGGGAAAATGGCGACGCTTCCATCAGTTCCAGTACTTCGGCCTGATCAGCCCGGAGCTGATCGGCGGCTGCGCCCTGGCCCAGCTGAGCTTGCTTGGCGTCGGCTTCGTCTACCTCTACCAGCCTTCCAGCGGACGCATGCTGGAGCGGCGCTTCAAGCTGCCGCTGGGGTTCGGAACCCGGTTTTCCCAGACCCCGGACGACGGCGTCTGCGAACTGCGCCAGGGGCGCAACCTGCTACGCCTGGAGAACCGTATGGCTCACCGGGAGAAACGCCTGCTGGTGGAACTCGACGATGGCACCCGCATCGACGCCTGCTTCAGCGAGGAGGCGCCGAGCTTCCAGCCGATGTGCCTATGTACGCCGACCGCGGTGAACGGCTGGGTCTACGCGCAGAAGGTGGCCGGCGTGCGCTGTCGCGGCGACGTGCGCAGCGCCCTCGGCGACCACGACCTGCAGGCGCTGGACGCCTTCGCCCATCACGACTGGTCGGCGGGCTACATGCGCCCGGAAACCTTCTGGAACTGGGCTTGCCTGTCCGGCGAGGCGGACGGCTTGCGGGTCGGCCTGAACCTGTCGTGCGGAGTCAACGAGACCAGCTTCACCGAGAACTGCTACTGGCTGGACGGCGAACTGCTGAAGGTCGACAGCGACCAGCCGCTGCGGCCCTGGACCATCCGTTCATACGATGGCCAGGTGGAGCTGCGCTTCGAGGCTCACGGCATGCATCAGGAGCGGCTGAACCTCGGTCTGCTGGCGAGCAACTTCAAGCAGATATTCGGTTGTTTCAGCGGTGTGCTGCGTCCGCGAGGTCGTGCCGAGGTGAGGATCGAGCGGCTCTGGGGCTTCGTCGAGGACCAGTACGCGAAGTGGTAGACAGGGCCTGGCCTGGGCATATCGTGCGACAATTTGTCATTGTACGGGGGGAAATTGGACGGGCATTATTAGCCGACTAATAATTAGTCAAATGAAATATCGGACCTCCTTTTTCCTATGGCTCAGACAGACAAGCACTATTTCGGCACCTTGCTAGCCCAGACTTCCCGTGCTTGGCGCGCTGAACTCGACCGCCGCCTCAGTCACCTCGGCCTGTCCCAGGCGCGCTGGTTGGTGTTGTTGCATCTGGCGCGCCATCGCGATTCGCCCACCCAGCGCGAGTTGGCCCAATCGGTCGGGGTCGAAGGCCCGACCCTGGCGCGGCTGCTCGACGGCCTCGAGTCCCAGGGCCTGGTACGGCGCCTGGCGGTGGCGGAGGACCGGCGGGCCAAGCACATCGTGCTGACTCCCAAGGCCGATGTGCTGATCGCCGATATCGAGGCCATCGCCGCCAGCGTTCGCAACGACGTACTGACCGGCATCGACGAGTCCGAGCAGGCGCTGTGCCAGCAGGTGCTCTTGCGAATCCTGGCGAACCTGGAAAAGCGCTGAGCACTGCGTCACGAAATTCCGCTAGAATCGCCATTTTTATGGCATCACCTCCTGGGCTTTCGTCCGAAAGCCCTCTACAGAGGTTTTCGTCGGTTTTCTGACGAAAAATCTTGACCGTTTCCACGGCATTCCTCTATTCAGTGATGGCAAAAAGCCATGTCTTGCGCCATGTGGTGCGTTCAGCCCTGTGCGGGGCGAAATTCGGGCTAACGTGAAATAGATGTAGCAGTCGACCGCTGGCCGGCTGTGTGCTCGAAGTGCGGAGAAAAGAACGGAATGCCCGGTAAAGCCTTGCGTGTCATGTTGTGTGCCTGGTCGTGCCTGTTGGCCGGGCAGGCGAGCGCCCTGGGAGTGGGAGACATCACCCTGCATTCGGCGCTCAACCAGCCGCTGGATGCGGATATCGAACTGCTCGACGTCGGCGATCTCGGCGCGGACGAGATCGAGGTCCGCCTGGCGGGCGCCGACGTCTTCGCCGCGGCCGGGGTGGAACGCTTGCAGTTCCTCAACGAGCTGCGTTTCAGTCCGGTGCTCCAGGGGCGCGGTGGCAATCGCATCCATGTGTCCTCGAGCCGACCGGTGCAGGAGCCCTACCTGAATTTCCTGGTGGAGGTGGCACGCCCCAACGGCCGCATCGTGCGCGAATTCACCGTACTGCTCGATCCACTCGGTTATACGACGCGCATGCTTCCGGCCGCGCGCAGCGGGATCGAGCCGCAGCGGCAATCCTCGACGCTGGCGCCCGCGCCGCGTAGTGCCGCGGCCGTCGTAGACCCGGCACTGCTGGAGCCGGGCGACGAATACCTGGCTCGCCCCAACGACAACCTCTGGGCCATCAGCGGACGCCTGCGTGGTGCCGGCAACGCCGATCGCGCGCAACTCATGGAGGCCCTGTACCAGCTCAATCCGCAGGCCTTCGTCAATGCCGACCGGCACCGGCTCAAGGCCGGCGCGCGCCTGCGCCTGCCGGCCGGCTACCAGCCGGAGCGAGGCGCGCCCGGCGCCGTGAAGGAGGCGGCCTTGGAAGTCCTGCCGCCAGCCGATGCCGCCGTGGTGGAAAACGCTCCGGCGGCTCTCGTCGAGGCGCAGCGCCAGGCGGATGCCGAGGCCGAGGCGTTGGCCCGGCAACGGGAGGAACTGAGCCAGCGGATGGACGATCTGCAACGCCAGTTGCAGGCCTTGCAGGAACAACTGCAGCAGCGCGATCACCAGGTCGCCGAACTGCAACAGCAACTGGCCCGGCGCCAGGCGGTGCGGCCCGCGGCGCCGCCGCCCGCCGCGGCCGCGCCTTCGGTTGCGCAACCGGTTGAAACGCCGACGGACTCGCAGTACTGGCGCTGGATGATCGTCCTGCTGCTGGTCCTCGCTCTGCTCGGCGTGTTGCTGTTGCGTCGCCGCCGCGAAGAGGCTCCTGTCCCGGCGGTCGAACCGAAGCGCCGGGTCGCCCTGAACCTGCCGCTGCGGCGTGCGCCGCGCCCCCCGGCGGCCGCACCGGCGCCGGCAAAGGTCGAGGAACAGGCCAGGCCGCCGGTCGCCGTTCCCTCCAGCCCGCCGCCGTCTCCTCCGCCTGCTCCGGCCGCCGCTCCGCGCGCCGCCATGGCTGCGGCGGACAAGCTGGACGGCGCCGACATCTATATCGCCTACGGTCGCTACGGACAGGCCCGCGACCTGCTGCGTCAGGTACTCGCCGAGCAGCCGCAGCGCCTGAGCGCGCGGATGAAGCTGTTGCTGGTGCTGGCTGAGCTGGGCGATGCGGCCGGCTTCGACGCGCTGGCCGAGGAAACCCTGGCCAGTGGCGGCAACCCGGAGGCCATCGACGAGTTGCGCGGACGCTACCCGGCGCTGCTACAGATGCCGGCGACCGAGACGCCAGCGGCAACAACCAAGGACGACGACTGGAGCGACCTGCCGCTGGCCGAGCCGCCCGTTTTGCAGCAACCGGATGCGTCCTCGGGCGCCGACGGCTTCGGCGACCTCAACCTCGATCTCGATCTCGACTGGGGCGCCCTGGAGAATCCCCTGGACAACCCCGACCTGCCGCGCCGCGCCGCTGCCGGCAAGGCGGAACCGGCGGAGGAGCCCCTGGCGTTCGAGAGCAATCTCCATGAACTGCCGGATGTCGCCGAGTACGAACACCTCGAACTCGACCAGCCAGAGCCGGCCACGGTGCCGCCGGAGGAGGCCTCGGCCAGCCTGGACCGGGCCCGCGCCTGCATCGACAGCGGCGATCTCGACCAGGCCAGCCGCATCCTGCGCCTGGTGGTGGCGCACGGCGACCCGTGGCAGAAGGCCGAGGCGCGCGAGTTGCTGGCGCTGATCGCCTGAACTCCGCTCAGAAGTTCTGCCCGAGGTTCAGGTAGAACGCCTTGAAGTTCTCGTCGTTGATCCCGTAGCTGAAGGTCAGCGGCCCCAGCGGCGTATCGAAGCCGATCATCAGGCTGGCGGCGTTGATGTAGCCGCTGTCGTATTCGTTGTCGTTGTTCCAGATGCGTCCGCGCTCGATGCTGCCGCCCAGGTACAGCGGGAAGTCCAGCGGCAGGAAGGAACGTTCGGTGAGGCGCCGGTAATAGACGATCCGTCCCAGGCTGTAGTTCTGCCCGGACAGCGCGTCGCGGCGGAAGCCCGACAGCTCGCGGGCGCCGCCGAGGGTGAAGCTGGAGGTGACCACCTCGGCGTCGTCCAGGGTGCGCCCGTAGCCGCCGCCGAACACCCAGGTGTCGGCGCCGAAGCTGAGCGCCTTGTTCAGCCGCAGGTCCCACTGCCGGTAGCTGTCGTCCGAGCCGAGGGACTTGTCGTAGCGGCGCATGGTCAGGCCGATCTCCTCGCCCTCGTGGGGGAAATTGACGTCGTCGACGGTGTCGAACGAGTACTTCAGTTCGTAGTAGCCCTCGGTGAAGTCGATGTCCGGCAGGCTCGGGTCGCCGATGCGTACGTCGGCCTTGCCGTAGGCCTGCACCGCGCCCAGGCGGATTTCGCCGTTGTTGGCGATCTGCCGGCCGACGTTGAGGCCGTAGCCGTAGCGCTCCAGGCGATAGCGCAGCAGCGGGTCGTTGTTCTCGGTGACGTCGACGTTCTGTGCCTCGTGGAACAGGAAGGGCGCGACGAAGTAGCGTGAGCCGACGTCGAGCGGCTGGTAGAACTCGCTGTAGAGTTCCTGGCGGTCGCCGAGCTGGACCCGGGTCAGCCACTCGGCGCCGAGCCGGTTGAGGCCGTTCATGCGGTAGCTGCCGCCGAGGTTGAAGGTGCTTTCGCCGCGCATGTCGTCGGACAGGTTGAGGCCCAGGCGAAGGAAGTCGGTGCCGCCTTTCTTGCCGGTGGCGTGGATCACCAGGGTGTTGAGCTTCTTCTCCTTGACCACCCGGTACTGCACCTGGTCGAAGTAGTCGAGGCCGTAGAGGGTGCTCATGTCGTCCTGCAGGCGGCCGAGGTCGAGGCGCGTGCCGAGCGGCTGGCGGATGTAGTGGCGGATCACCTCGTCGCTGACCTTCGAGTTGTTCTCCACGCGGATCGCGTCGATCACCGGCTTGCGCTGGTTCGGCGTGCGCGCCACGTCGAGCGCTTCGCTGTTGAGGTCCTTCGGCTTGCGCAACTCGGCGAGGCGCGCGGCGAGCACCGTGGTGGCGCGGTAGCCGGCGTCGATCAGTTGCGGCACGCGGCCGAAGTCGGTGGTGCCGTAGCCGGACAGCGGCGGCTGGATCAGCACGTCGCCGGGCTTGAGCGTGGCCAGCTGGGCTTCGGAGTTCTTCCGGGTCATCAGGGTGATCGACTGGTTCATCACGTCGAGCACGGTGCTCAGGTCCTTGCGGTCGCGCAGCGGGTTGCCGATGTCGACCACGATCACCACGTCCACGCCCATGTCGCGCGCCACGTCCACCGGGATGTTGTCGACCATGCCGCCATCCACCAGCAGCCTGCCGTCGATCTCCACCGGGGCGAACACGGCGGGGATCGACATGCTGGCGCGGATCGCCTGGGGCAGGTGGCCCTTGCGGAACACCACTTTCTCGCCGGTTGCGATATCGGTGGAGACGGCGCGGAAGGGGATCGCCAGCTTGTCGAAGTCGCGGTTGTCGCTGGTGTGCACCAGCAGGCTTTCCAGCACCATCGCCAGGTTCTGGCCCTGGATCACCCCCAGCGGCAGGCCGAGGGTGCCGTCGTCGCGGAAGCTGATCTTCTGCTTGACCAGGAAGTCGCGGTCGTCCTGCTTGCGGCGGAACGGCACGTCCTTGCGCGGCGGTGCGTCGGACAGTGCCTGCTGCCAGTCCATCTCCAGGGCGATGCGCTCCAGTTCGGCGGGGGTGTAGCCGGAGGCGTACAGGCCGCCGACCACCGCGCCCATGCTGGTGCCGGCGATGGCGTCGATCTGGATGCCCTGTTCGTCGAGGGCCTTGAGCACGCCGATATGGGCCAGGCCACGGGCGGCACCTCCGGAGAGGACCAGGCCGATCTTCGGCCGGGCCTCCGTGGCGAGGGCGGACAGGGGAAGCAGGAGCAGCAGTACGAGCAGCAGGCGGCGCATGAGAACGATCCGGAGCCGGGTGAAAAGGCGGCTATTATAGGCGCGACCGTTTCCCCTGAGCCGCCGACATGCCCACCGCCAAGCCCGAAATCGTCATCACCTATTGCACCCAGTGCCAGTGGCTACTGCGTGCCGCCTGGCTGGCCCAGGAACTGCTCAGCACCTTCGCCGACGATCTCGGAAAAGTCTGCCTGGAGCCCGGAACCGGTGGCGTCTTCCGTATCACCTGCGACGGCGTGCAGGTCTGGGAACGCAAGGCCGACGGCGGCTTCCCCGAGGCCAAGGCGCTCAAACAGCGGGTTCGCGACCGCATCGACCCGCAACGCGACCTCGGTCACAACGATCGTCCTTCCCGCTGAACCGCTGCCGTCCGCCCATGGCTTGTTGCAGGTCAACGGGCGGCACGGCGCATAGGCATAGCCTGGGGGCATTCATCCTGTCGAAGGGAGTGCCCATGAGCATCATCGTCACCGGCGCCGCCGGCTTCATCGGCAGCAATCTGCTGCAGGCGCTGAACCGGCGCGGCGAGACCGACATCATCGCGGTGGACGATCTCACCGACGGCGAGCAGTTCCGCAACCTGGCGGACGCCGATATCGCCGACTACCTGGACCAGAACGACTTCCTCGAGCGCTACGCCCGCGGCGACTTCGGCACGGTCCGCGCGCTGTTCCACCAGGGCGCCTGCGCCAGCACCCTGGAAAGCAATGGCCGCTACATGATGGAGAACAACTACCGCTACAGTTGCCGCCTGCTGGAAAGCAGCCTGGAACTCGGCGTGCCGTTCCTCTACGCCTCGTCGGCGGCGGTCTACGGCGCCGGCCGGACCTTCCGCGAGGCGCGCCAGTACGAGCGGCCGCTGAACGTCTACGGCTATTCCAAGTTCCTCTTCGACCAGCGTGTGCGGCGGGCGCTGCCGCAGGCGCGCAGCCAGGTGGTCGGCCTGCGTTACTTCAACGTCTACGGGCCGCGCGAGGAACACAAGGGGCGGATGGCCTCGGTGGCCTACCACTGCTACCAGCAATTGCGCCGCGACGGGCGGGTCGAACTGTTCGGCGAACACGGCGGCTTCCCGCCCGGCGGCCACCTGCGCGACTTCGTCGCGGTGGAGGACGTGGCGCGGGTAAACCTGCATTTCTTCGACCATCCGCAGCGTTCGGGAATCTTCAACCTCGGCAGCGGCCAGGCACGGACCTTCAACGAGGTCGCCCTGGCGGTGATCAATAGCGTCCGCGCCAACGCCGACCAGCCGCCCCTGTCGCTGCAACAGGCCGTGGAAAGCGGCCTGCTCGGCTACCGCGAGTTCCCCGAGTCGCTGCGGGCGCGCTACCAGAGCCATACCTGCGCCGACCTGGAGCTGCTGCGCGAGGCGGGCTACCGCGACGATTTCCAGAGCCTGGAAGAGGGCGTCGCCGGCTACTGCCGCTGGCTGGCGCGCAGCGCCTGAGGGATCCTGCTCAGCGGCCCAGTGCCCCGCCTACCGGGGCGCGGGCGAAGCGCAGCTCCGGCAGCAGGGTCAGCAGCGCCAGTACTCCGAGGGCCGCGCCGACCCAGAGCGCGCCCTGCAGGCCGAATCCGCCGGCGATGCCCAGGCCGCCGATCCAGGAACCGGCCATCACGCCGAGCATGATGCAGGCGGTGTGCACCGAGTTGACCAGCATGTTGTTATGGCCAACACGTGCGCCGCGGGTCACCAGCGCCGGGTTCATCGACACCCCGGTCAGGCCGATCACCACCAGCGCCGCCACCGCCACCGCCGGAACCTGTCCGAACAGGGCGAAGGCCACCATCGCGGCGATGGCCGCCAGCAGGCCGAAGGCCAGGACCGCGATGGTATGGCGGTCGGCCAGGCGGCCGACGATGTTGTTGCCCACCAGCGTCGCCAGGCCGTAGACCACCAGCAGCAGCGGTACGGTCGAGGCGGAGAAGCCGCTGACCTCGGTGAGGATCGGCACGAAATAGGTGAAGCCGGCGAAGGTGGCGCCGATCAGCAGCAGACTGGTGGCGTAGACCCACCATAGATGGGCGTTCCTGAACACCTTCAGTTCCTCGCGCAGCGAGCCGCTGCCCGCCGACCCCGGGATCGCCGGCATCAGCTGCAACACCAGCAGGCCGACCAGCACCGCCACCAGCGCCACCGCGAAGAAGCTCGCGCGCCAGCCGTACCATTCGCCCAGCCAGGTGGCGACGGGCAGGCCGAGCACGGTTCCGACCATCAGGCCACCGAGCACCAGCGACGACGCGCGGCCGAACTGGTTGCCTTCGACCAGTTCGGCGCAGGCGGTCAGCGCCACGCCGAAGAAGGCCGCGGCGGCGACCGCGGTGACCAGTCGCGCCGCGACCATCACCGCATAGCCCGGCGCCAGGGCGCCGATGACCTGGCCGACCACGAACAGCGCGATCAGGCCGAGCAGGGCGTTCTTGCGCGGCACCCGGAGCAGGGCGGTGGTCAACAGCGGGCCGCCGACGGCCATCGCACCGGCGTAGAAGGTGACCAGGTAGCCGATCGCGGCGAAGGACACGCCGAATTCGGCGGCCAGCGCCGGCATCAGCCCGGCGACCATGTATTCGCTGGTGGTCAGGGCGAAGATCGCGGCACCGAGCACGTAGACAATCAAAGGCATGTTTCCAGCTCCCGAGCGGTTCAGACGACGATGAAGCGAGCCACGGCGACCTGCCCGTGCCGTGGCCGCGCGATGAATGCACGACGGCGACTCATGCCGCCGACGAACCGAAGCCCTGGTCGGCGCCTTCGGGCAGCACCGTCACGCAGTGGGCGAACAGGTTCGAAGCGCTGCGCACCACGGTCAGCCCGCACTCGGCGAGCAGGGCGTGGAGGCAGGCGCGTGAATACGAGCGCGAGTAGAAGCCGTCGCTGCCGGTGAACACGGTGCCGTCGTCCCGCGTGTGCAACTCCAGGCCCTGCACCCCGCAACGGCGGTAGTAGCTCTGGCGGACGCGGGTGGCCTCGGCGCTGTCGCCGAACACCGAGACCACCGCCGCCACGCTGCGCTCGGCGAGGGAGTCGAGCAGCCGTTTCGGCTCGCGGAAGTTGCCCAGCAGGTTGAACGGCAGCAGGTACAGCGCGCGCGAGCCGACCGAGGCACCGCGCCTGGTGTGGTTGAGGATGTCGTCGACCACCGTGTCCGCGCGATCGCTCATGCCCTCGCGCTCGATCCGCGTGCGCAGCGTCTCGATCGCCCGCTGGTCGAGGTCGACGCCGAGATAGCGGGCATTGAGCAGGCGCGCGATTTCCAGCGCCCGGCCGTCGTAGCAGCCTAGCTCGACCAGTGCGTCGCAGCGCAGGTAGGCCATCGCCTCGAAGGTCATCAGGCTTTCCATTTGCAACAACGGCAGCACGTCGTCCGGAAAGTTGGCCAGGGTCATTATCGTCCTCGGTCCGAACTCCAGCTCGTAGAAAGCCGACTCCCGATGCGTCCCGATCGTGAGATCCATGTTCTGACTCACCTCTTCCTCCAGCGAATCTCGCTCTGGTGTTGGTTGATCGAAGGCGATGCGCGTTCCCATGTCCCGGCACCGCCTTCGCCTGGCAGAGAAGCGACGGAACGCCGGCGTTCGCTGGCCTCAGGCGGCGCGGTGCTTCTCGACCAGCTGGAACAGTTCGTCCACCGTTTCCAGCAGGTCGAGTTCGTCGTCGACCCCGGTGACGCCGAACTCCTTGCGCAGCTTCAGCGACAGCTCGCTGACCACCAGCGAATCGAAAGCCAGGTCTTCCATCCTGCTGTCCCGGCTGATTTCCTCCTTCGGCACGCCGCTGGCGACGCTGAGCACGGTGAGGAGATGGTCTTCCATGTCGTTGGGCATTGTTCTTCCCTCTTCAGTCCATTGTCGGAACGATCTTCGGCCAGCGCAGGGCGACCGAACCCCAGGTCAGTCCGGCACCGAAACCGGTGAGGACCATGTTGCCGCCGTCGCGCAGGATGCCTTGGCGCAGGCCGTGGGCCAGGGCCAGGGGAATCGAGGCGGCGACGGTATTGCCCACCTCGGCGATGTTGCTCACCACTCGCTCGACGGGAAGGTCGAGCTGGTCGGCGACCGCCGCGAGAATGCGTGTGTTGGCCTGGTGCGGGACCAGGTGATGGAGGTCCGAAGCTTGCCAGCCGACCCGGTCGAGCACCCGCCGCACCGAGTCGCTCATCTGCGTCACCGCCTGGCCGAACACTGCCTTGCCGTCCATCCGGAAGTAGTTGGAGGCCTGTCCGGAACTGCGTTCGGCGCGACTCACGGCGGGGGTCATCAGCAGGTCGAACTGGTGGCCGTCGCTGCCGAGGTCGAAGGCCAGCAGCGCGCCTTCTTCCTCGGCATCGCCGGCACGCAGCACCACCGCTCCGGCGCCGTCGCCGAACAGTGCGCGGGTCGAGCGATCGGCGGGGTCGAGGGTATGGCTGAAAGTGTCCACCCCGACCAGCAGCGCGCTGTCCGCCAGCCCGGCGCTGATCAGCGAGCCGACGCTGGCCAGGCCGTAGACGAAGCCGGTGCAGGCGGCGGACAGGTCGAACGCGAGCGCGCCGACCAACCCCAGGCGCGCCGCGACCCTGGGCGCGGTGGCCGGGCAGCAGAAGTCGCCGGTGCTGGTTGCCAGCACCACCGCATCGACTCGCTCCAGCCCCGCCGAGGCGAGCGCGGCGGAGGCCGCCCGCAGGGCCAGGTCGCCGCTGCCGAGGTCGCCGGCGATATGCCGCTGGCGCACGCCGGTGCGGCTGCTGATCCAGGCGTCGGAAGTGTCCAGCTCGGCGGCGAGCATGTCGTTGCTGAGCACGGCCTCGGGCAGGTAGCTGCCCAGGCCGCAGACCACGGCGGCGCGCGGCATGGCTCAGGCTCCCTGGACGATCTTGGCGGCGGCCTCGACCCCGCCCAGGGCCTCGAGGTGCCGCAGCGGATTCCAGAAGTCGCGGTAGAGCAGGATCTGTCCGTCGCGGGTGCGCAGCACCGAGATGTAGTCCTGCGCCAGCTTGCCGCCGGAAACGGTGGCCACGCCGTCGCCATGGAATTCGCCGATGGCCAGGTCGGGGTCGGCGGTCTCGTAGAACTGCACGTCGGTGAAGCGCACGGTCAGGTGCTCGGGAAACAGGCGCATGTGCGCCCAGATGGTTTCGCGGCCCTCGAAGCGGGTCTTCCAGCCCGGCGGGGCGTAGGGGAATTCGAGTACGCCTTCCGGATGGAACAGGTCGCACCAGCCACGGGCATCGCCGTTTTCCAGGAGGCGCAGGCTGTGGACGAGAATTTCCTTGGCATTCATTGGGCGATCCTCTCGATCGGGTTGGCGTGGGAGGCGGTGTTCGCCGGGGCGCTGCATCCGGTGCGCACCGGCACGCTGATCAGGGCGCGGAGGAAGGTGATCGGCAGCCACTGCAGCTCCGCGTGGGGGACCGCCAACTGGAGGTCGGGGAAGCGCGCGAGCAGGCGCTGGATGGCGATCCGCCCCTCCAGCCGGGCCAGCGAGGCGCCGACGCAGTAGTGCACGCCGAAGCCGTAGCCGAGATGGCCATCGGTGTTGCGGGTGAGGTCGAGGCGGTCGGGATCGTCGAAGCGCTCGGCGTCGTGGTTGGCGGTCAGGTTGGAGACCAGGATGTATTCGCCGGCGGGAATGGTGACCCCGTCCAGTTCCACGTCTTCCACGGTGAAGCGCAACATCGAGGCGCGCACCGGACTGTCGTGGCGGACCAGTTCTTCCATGGCGTTGGGCAGGAGTTCCGGCTGCGCCCGCAGCAACGCCAGTTGCTCCGGGTTGACCAGCAGGGTGACCAGCGCGTTGCCGATCATGTTCATGGTGGTCTCGAAGCCGCTCATCATCAGCAGGTGGGCCATGGAGACGAGTTCCGCTTCGCTCAACTGGCCGCTCTCGTCGGCGGCCTGCACCAGCCCGCTGTAGACGTCGTCGGCCGGCTGCCGGCGCTTGGCCTCGAGCAGCACGCGCAGGTAGTCGACCTGCGCATCGGCCAGGGCCTGGGCCTCCTCCGGCGACAGCAGTTCCGCCTGGCGCTCCCAGGACTGGCGGGCGTGTTCGCGCTCGGCCTCGGGAATGCCCAGCAGCTCGAAGATCACCGCGATGGTCAGCGGGATCGCGAAGTCGGCCATCAGGTCGGCCTGTTCGCGGCCGGCCATGGCGTCCAGCAATGCCTCGGTGATCCGTTCTATATGCGGTTGCAGGCGCTCCACCTGGCGCGGGGTGAACGCGCGGCCAACCAGCGAGCGCAGGCGGGTATGGTCCGGAGGGTCGAGGTTGAGCATGTGGTGGCTGAGTCCCTCGCCGATCCCCGCGCGCGGGCTGCCGGTACGCTTCGCGTAGAGTTCGGCGGCCTGCCGGGCGTCGCGGCGGACGCCCGGATGGTTGAGGACCTTGCGCGCGTCGCGGTAGCGCGTCACCACCCACACCGGATGCTCGGCGGCGCGATGCGCGGGACGCGGCGCGCCGTCCACCTGCAGGCCGTCGTAGAGCGCGTGCAGTGGCGAGATCAGTTCCTCGCCCAGTCTCAGTTTGCGATCAGGCACGTTGCTCCTCCTTCGCCGCCGGGGCGGCGGTGACGATGGGGCGGAACATCCCGTCGATCACGCTATCGGGCAGCAGCCGCGCCAGCAGGGTACCGCGGCGCACGTCGGCGCCGACCCGGTAGCGGGTCCGCGGCTTGGCCGCGGTGAGCGCGGCATGCACCGCGGCGGCGACATCGGCGGGCTTGGTCGCGCTGTTGCGCGCGCCGTCCTCGTTGGCCTGGAGGAAGCGCAGGTAGGTATCGCGATAGAGGTCGGCGACGGCGTCGGGGGCGTCGGCCAGGGCGCGCTCGCCCTCGCTGGCGATCTTGCCCCAGATCGGCGTCCAGATCGCCCCGGGGCTGACCACCGAGACCTGGATGCCCATGGGTGCCAGCTCGCGGCGCAGGGCGTCGCTCACTCCCTCCTTGGCGAACTGCGCGGCGGAGTAGGCGCCCAGGTAGGGAATGGCGACCGAGCCGAGGCCCGAGGTGACGTTCACCAGGCGCGCCGCGCCGCCACGGCGCAGCAGCGGCAGGATCGCCCGGGTCACCGCGAGCTGGCCGATCAGGTTGACTTCCAGCTGGCGCCGCAGCAGGTCGCTGGAGACGCATTCCAGCGGCGCGGAAATGCAGATCCCGGCGTTGTTCACCAGGCCCCAGAGCCCGGTATCGCCGACTTTCTCCGCCACCTGCGCGGCGGCCCGGCCAATGGATTCCTCGTCGGTGACATCGATCAGCAGCGTGCTGATCCGGCCGGACGGGCAGGCGTTCGCCAGGCGCTCGCCATCCTCCTGGCGGCGCACCCCGGCGATCACCTGGAAACCCTGTTCGGCCAGGTGCAGCGCGGTTTCCCGGCCGAGGCCGCTGGAGGCGCCGGTGATCAGTACGTGGCGGCCCTGGGGCGAGAGAGGTTTGCTGGTGAATAACATGTCATTGCTCCTCGAGGGCGGATCGTTGGGGGGCGTGGATCGCCGACAGCAGGGTGCCCAGGCAATCTTCGGCCAGGCGTTCGGCGCGTTCGCCGGGGACCGCTTCGTCGATATAGGTGAAGTTCCAGAACAGCCGGCCATGGCTGGAGTTGATGGCGGCCACGAAGTAGCCGTTCACCGAGATGCCGGTGAGGAACTGCGCGTCGGAGAGGCGCAAGGCGCCGATCCGCTCGGGGAACGGATAGCGACCGATGTTGGAGGAGCACAGGTTGATCGGCCCTTCGGCTTCCATGAAGGCCATGAATGGCCGCGCGTCGGCCATGCAGCGCGGCGCAGCGCTGGCGACCAGGGTGACCAGGTTGAAATGATGGCCCTGGCGACGGCGTTCGCCGAGGTCGTCGGTGAGCGCGCGGGCGACCTCCCAGAACGGCCGGGCGATGTCCAGCACCACCGGTACCGTGGCGACGTAGGTGCCTACTTCGTCGGGGCGCACCGGCGGCTCCAGTTCGTCGCGGAAGTCGATCGGCGAGCCGATGGCGATGTGGCTAGGGCGGCGCTGGTGGTCGTGGCCGGCGGCGATGGCCAGCGCCGCGGTCAGCGCGCCGTGTACCGTGGTGCCGTGTTCGCGGGCGCGTCGTTGCAGCTGTTCCAGCTGCGCGCCGTCCAGCTCCCGGTGCAGCAGGCGGGTACGCCGCGCTTCCAGCGGCACCGGGTTGCTCGGCTCGATCCGGCCCGGGCGGTGGCGGCCGACCAGCGCTTCGTCCTGGGCGGTCTGCTCGGCCAGGCGCGCCGCGCCTTCGTCGCCGGTGAAGCGGCGCGGACGCAGATCCTCCGCCGGCGGCAGGGCGCTGGCGGTCCAGGGTTGCGCGGCGGGGTCGGCGGCCAGGGTCAGCCATTGTTCGGCGAGGGTCAGCACGGTAGTGCCGTCGGCGATGATGTGCGGTACCACGACCAGCAGGTCGTGGGCGCCGGCGTCGGTGGCGATCGCCACGGTACGGATCAGTGGCCCGCTGTCCGGATCGATGCGTTCCGGCAATTCGCGCTCGTTGATTTCCCGCAGCCATTGCTCCTCGCCGCCGCCGCGCACCTCGCGCAGCGGGATGGGCCGCTCGCAGGGCACCCAGCGCGGATCGAGCCCGGCATCGTGCTCGATCCGCGCGCGCAGCAGCGGATGCCGCGCCTGCAGCGCGTCGAGGCCGCGGCGCAGGTCGTCGATGGACAACCGGCCATGGACCCGCACCCGGGAAATCACGTTCAGCGCGGAGAACTGGTCGCTGAGCCAGTACCAGCGTTCCACCGCGGACAGCGGGCGTCGTATCTCGGCCATCATTCGACTCCTGGGAAGGTCAGTGCCAGTTCGTTCTGCCGGGCGAAGGTTCGCTCCGGAGCGAAGCGGAAGTAGAGATCGCGGGCGACGGTGCGCAGCGGATGCTCCAACTGCTCGATGCGGCTCAGCGCCCGCGAGGTCTCGACCATCGCCCTGGCGCGGTCGCGACGGCGGTTCTCGTAGGCGCGCAGGGCGGCTTGCGGGTCGTCGATGGTGGCCAGGCAGTGGGCCAGCACCGCGGCGTCTTCGATGGCGATGGCGGCGCCCTGGCCGAGGCTGGTCAGCATCGGATGCGCGGCATCGCCGAGCAGGGTCACCGGGCCGTCGCCCCAGCGCTCCAGGAACGGTCGGTCCTGGGCCGGCAGGCTGCTGATGTCGGCCTCCGGGGTCGCCTCGAT
Organism: Pseudomonas sp. TZ252; assembly: GCF_056110345.1. Lineage (NCBI taxonomy): Bacteria > Pseudomonadati > Pseudomonadota > Gammaproteobacteria > Pseudomonadales > Pseudomonadaceae > Pseudomonas > Pseudomonas sp. TZ252. The sequence continues at coordinate 4,221,978 of NZ_CM148566.1, forward strand.
GACCGCCTGCACTTCGTCGGCCCAGCCGGCGTAGAGGCGCTGGATGCCCGCCTTGCCGCCGCGCCAGTCCTTCGCCTGTTCGGCCGGCATGTTGCGGGTGCCCCACCAATAGACGTTGCCTTCGCCGATGTCGGCGAGACCGAAGCGCTGCCCACGACCCCAGTAATGGGCGACGTAGCCCGGCGTCACCTTCGGATGGCGGAACGCCGGCGTGGCGCGCCAGATCACGTAGTGCCAGTCGGTGGGACGCTCCGGGCCGGTCATGGTGGCGCGGATCGCCGAGTTGAAGCCGTCGGCGCCGATCAGCACGTCGGCGTGCACTTCGCGGCCGTCGCTGCAGAGCACGGTGACGCCTTCGCCGTCGGCGTGGCGCAGGTAGCCGGTGGCGCTCACGCCCAGTTCGATGCGGCAGTCGCGGGCCTGTTCCAGCAGCGCCTGCTGCAGGCTCGCGCGGTGGATCGCCAGGCTCGGCTGGCCGAGCTGACGGGCCAGGCCGCCGAAGTCGATGGCGCGGATCGGTCGCCCGCGCCGGGTGAGGAACCGTAGCGAGTCGAAGGCCTGGGCGCGGGTAAGGTCAGGGCGCACGCCGACCCTCTCCAGGGCGGTCAGCGCGTTGGGCATCAGCGACAGCGCCGAGCCGACCGCGCGCAGCTCCCTGGCCCGCTCGTAGAGTTCGACCTCGAAGCCGGCGGCCTTCAGGCAGGCGGCCGCGGCGAGCCCGCCGATGCCGGCGCCGGCGATGACGATCTTCAGGGGGTGTCTGCTCATGGGCGGGTCCGTTCGCTGGAGGTGGAGGGTTCGAGCAACGCGGCGATCTCTGCCGCGACCGTCTCGACATAGGGTTCTTTCATCAGCACCAGGTGGTCGCCGGGGACGTCGATCACATCGAGGCGGCCACTGGTCCAGTGCTGCCAGCCGTTCTTCGGGTCGCCGTAGTGGGTGCCGGCGGCGTCGTGCATCGGCTTCAGCGCCAGCGGCAGCGGGCCGTCCGCGCGCAGCAGGGTCATGTCCTGGTCGCTGACTTCCGGGCGATAGCCGATGAGTGCCTGCCAGCTCGCCCGGAACAGCTCGTAGAGCCGCTGCACGGTGGCGCGCGGGGTGCCGGCGGGAAGTACGCCGGCCTCGATGGCGCGTTCGACGATGTGGTCGAGCTTCTGCTCCAGGCTCGCGCCTTCAGGCAGCGGCTCGACCTCCTCGTCGCTGCGCTCGAACCAGACCAGTTCCCAGTAGAAGAACAGCAGCAGGGCTTCGTCGCTGGCGCTGCCGGCGTGGTTGCGGTCGACGGTGATGGAGTCGAGCACGATCAGTTGGGCGACCGCCTGCGGGTCGAGCGCGCGCAGTTGCCGGGCCATCTCGTAGGCGACGAAGCCGCCGAACGACCAGCCGCCGAGGTAATAGGGGCCTTCCGGCTGCACCCGGCGGATCGCCGCGAGGTAACTGGCGGCGATGTCCTCGAGGACCGCCAGCGGCGTACTGCCCTGGCCGGTGCCGGCCGCCTGCAGGGCATATACCGGCTGGTCCGGCGGCAGTGCGCGGACCAGCGGCAGGTAGCAGAGCACGTGGCCGCCGAGCGGGTGGACGAGGAACAGTGGCGGGCGGCTGCCGCCGGCACGGATCGGTACCAGCGGGTCGAAGGCGCGCACCGCCGAGCGTTCCCGCAGGCGTTCGGCGAGGCCCTCCACGGTCGGCGTCTCGATCAGCGCGGCCATCGGCAGGTCGACGCCATAGCGCTTCTCGATCAGCAGCATGAAGCGCATCGCGCTGAGCGAGGTGCCGCCGAGGTCGAAGAAGCTGTCGCGGATGCCTACCCGGGGACGATCCAGCAACTCGCCGAGGAGTCCGGCCAGGGTGCGCTCGTAGTCGTCGCGCGGGGCCAGGTACTCGATGTTCGTCCCGTGCTCCAGCGGCAGTGCGCGCAGGGCGGCGTCGTCGCGCTTGCCGCTGGGGGTGAGGGCGAAGCCGTCGACCCAGGCGAAGTGTGCCGGCACCATGTGTTCCGGCAGTTCGCTGCGCAGTGCCTGCTTCAGTTCGGCGAGATCCACCGCCTCGGGCTCGCCGAGCAGGAAGGCAGCGAGGAATGCATCGTTGCCCTGGCGCTCGCGAGCCACCACCGCCGCGCCGCGCAGGCCCGGCTGGCGCTCGGCCTGGCGCATGATCGCCAGCTCGACCTCGGCCGGCTCGATGCGGAAGCCGCGGACCTTGACCTGGGTATCGGCGCGGCCGAGCCAGACGATCTCGCCGTTGCCGAGGATGCGCCCGAGGTCGCCGGTGCGGTAGAGCCTGGCGCCGGGGCGCCAGGGATGTTCGACGAAGCGCTCGGCGGTGAGTTCGGGGGCGCGGTGGTAGCCGCGCGCGAGGCAGTCGCCGCCGAAGTACAGCTCGCCGGTAACACCGACCGGTACCGGGCGCAGCGCGGCGTCGAGCACCTGCACCTCGACCCCGTCCAGCGGCCGGCCGATCGGCGGCAGGTCCGGGTAGTGCGCCGGATCGCCGCTCAGCGAGTGGTAGGTGACCTGGTGCGTCTCGGTGGGACCGTACTGGTTCTCCAGCAGCAGCCCGGGCATCGCCGCGCAGAACGCGCGGACGTCTTCGGTGATGCGCAACTGCTCGCCGGAGGACACCACCACGCGCAGGGAGCCGGGGCGCACGCCCAGGGTATTGGAGGCCTCGGCGAGGCGTTGCAGGGCGACGAAGGGCAACAGCACGCGCTGGACCTGGCGGCGTTCGAGGACATGCAGCAGCGCGGAGGGGTCCATCCGCTCGCGGTTGGAGATGAGTTGCAGCTCGCCGCCGCCGCACAGCGTGGAGAAGATCTCCTGGAAGGCCATGTCGAAGCTCAGCGGCGCGAACTGCAGGGTGCGCAGCCCCGGTACGCCGCTGGCGACGCGCAATTGCCACTGGGTGTAGTTGGCCCACATCCGGTGGCTAAGCTCGACGCCCTTCGGCCGCCCGGTGGAACCGGAGGTGAACAGCAGCATGGCCAGCTCGTCGAGCTGCGGCGCGGCGAAGGTCTCGGGCTCGATGTCGGCGACCAGTTCCTCTACCGGCAGCACCCGTTCCGCCGCGGCGACATGGGCGTGCTCGGGATGCGCGACCACCCGGAACGGCTGTGCGGTCTCCAGGATCAGCGCCAGGCGCTGCGCGGGATAGCTGACGTCCAGCGGCACGCAGACCAGGCCGGCGCGCAGGATGCCCCAGATCGTCGCGATCATCTCCGGCGAACGGTTCAGCGCCACTCCGATCGCATCGCCGCGGCGCGCGCCGGCGCGGACCAGGCGGGTGGCCACGCAGCGCGCCACATGGTCGAGGTCGCGATAGGTCCAGCGTTGCTCCTCGAAGGCCAGCGCGGCGCTGCCCGGCAGCGCCTCGACCTGGCGTTCGAACAGGCTGACGACGTCGACCAGCGGCTCGGGCTGGGAAGCGGCGTCGCGGCGAGGGGCGAGGAAGGCGAAGTCGGCGGCTTCGTCGGGATGCTCGGCGAGGCGCCACAGGAGCTCGACGAAGGTCGCGCCGATCAGCGCGGCCTGGCTGCGGCTGATACCGCGGCCGTCGCTGTCGATGCGCAGGTACATGCCGTCGCTGGGCGTGGCGATCACGTTGACCAGCAGGGCGAAGTTGGTTTCTTCCCAGACGCGGAAGTCGCGTAGTTGCCACAGCGGTTCGAGGACATGCAGGTTGACGTAGTTGAAGGCGCTGCTCAGTTCGTCGCCGACGATCTGCTGGATGGCGCTGAGCGGATAGCGGCGATGGGCGTGTCCGTCGCGCTCCTGGCGGAACAGCGCATCGGCTACCTCGATCCAGCTATTCCCGGCAATCTCCGAGCGGACCGGCACGGTATTCAGGAACAGGCCGACCATGCGGTCGGCGTCGGGCAGTTCGGGGCGGCCGTTGCTGATCGCGCCGGTGACCACGCTGTCGCTGCGGGAGAACAGATGCAGGGTCAGGCAATGGGCGGCGAGCAGCAGCGATTTCAACGGTAGTCCGCGTTGCGCCGCAGTGGCCTTGAGTCGTTCGAGCAGCCCGTCCGGCAGCGCTTCGCGATGGCTGGCCGGACCTTGCGCGGCTTGCGGCTCGTGGGCGCCGAAGCCGTCGAGGCGGGTCATCCTCGCGCCCTCCAGCAGCCCGGTCCAGTACCCCACGGCGGCCGGCGAAGCCAGCGCGGCCAGCTCCTCGCGGACATGGCAGGCCAGCGCCGGCGCGGGGCCCGGCAGCGGCTCGCCACGGTAGGCGGCGACCAGCGCGACGATCAGGTTGGCCACGCTCCAGCCGTCGAGGATCGCATGGTGGAAGCTGAACACCAGGTCCAGGCCGTCCTCGCGGACGAACGCGGCGAACAGGAACAGCCCGGGCTGTTGCAGCGAATAGCGATGGAAGCGGCGTTGGCGGATGTGCTCGTCGAGCACCGTCCCGGCCTCCGGGTTGCCGCGCAGGTCCAGGATCAGCGGTTCGCTGCGCGCCTGGGTATGCACCAGTTGCAGCGGTTCGGATGCACCGCTGAGGTCGAACGACGAACGCAGCGCGGGATAGGCGGCGACCACCCGGTCCAGCGCGTGGCGGAACGCGGCTTCGTCCCAGGCCAGGTCGAAGCGGTAGTGGAACACGTCGTGGTAGACCGACGAGTCGGGGCGCTGGCGGCTATGGAAGAGCAGGCCGAGACTCAGCCGGCTGGTCGGGAAGGCGTCCTCCAGCCCTTCCAGGCGCGGCTTGTCGACTTCGGAAACCAGTTCGAAGGGCTGGTAGCTTCGCTCCGCGAGCGGACGCACCAGGCGCTCGGCGAGGCCCGCCACCGTCGGGTTGCGCATCAGGTCGGCGAGTTCGAAGCCCAGGCCGCGCCGCTGTGCGGCGGCGCGGATGCGCAGCATCAGGATCGAGTCGCCGCCGAGGGCGTAGAAGTCGTCGTGCACGCCGACCTCCGCCACGCCGAGGACATCGGCCCACACCGCCGCCAGTTCGGCCTCGGTCGCCGTGCGCGGCGCAACCGCCGCCACCTGTTCCGGCGGTGCCGGCAGTTGCCGGCGGTCGAGCTTGCCGTTGGCGCTGAGCGGGAGGCTGTCGATGCGCACGAAGAAGGCTGGCAGCATGAAGTCCGGCAGCGTCGCCGAAAGTCCGGCGCGCAATTGACCGGGGTCGAGTTCCGCCGCAGCCACGTAGTAGCCGACCAGGTGCGTGCCGCGTACCGCCGAATCGCGTGCCACGACCGCGGCGTCGCGTACGCCGGGAAGCGCGGCGAGGCGGTCGCGTACTTCGTCGGGTTCGACCCGGTTGCCGCGGATCTTCACCTGGTCGTCGGCGCGGCCGAGGTATTCGAGGTTGCCGTCGGCCAGCCAGCGGGCCAGGTCGCCGGTACGGTAGAGACGGCCGCCGGCGACGAAGGGGTCGACGAGGAAGCGCTCGGCGTTCAGCTCCGGCCGGTTCAGGTAGCCGCGGGCGACGCCGACGCCTCCTATATATAGCTCGCCGACGGCACCGAGGGGCTGCGGCCTGAGCGCGCGGTCGAGGACGTACAGGCGCAGGTTGTCGATCGGCCGGCCGATCGGGACCCGCGTGGGGTTGTCGCTGGCGCATTCATGGTCGGACACGTCGACGGTGGCCTCGGTCGGTCCGTACAGGTTGACCAGTCGCACGGCGTCGCCGAACAGCCGGCGGAAGCGCGCGACCTGCAACGGCGCGAGGGCTTCGCCGCTGCAGAACACCAGGCGCAGCGAGCTTGCCGCCGTGCGGGCGGTCGGGTCGCCGTCGAGCAGGTCGAGGAACGGCGTCAGCATCGACGGCACGAAGTGGATGACCGTGACCGCGTCGCGCTGGATGCTCCGCAACATTTCCCGCGGGTCCTTCTCGGCGCCGGGCGGCAACAGCGACAGGCGGGCGCCGGTGAAACTCCACCAGAACAGTTCCCAGACGGACACGTCGAACGTCACCGGAGTCTTTTGCAGAAGCACGTCGCGTTCGCCGATCGGATAACGACGCTGCATCCAGTTCAGGCGGTTGACCACCGAGCGGTGCTCGACCATGACGCCCTTGGGCATGCCGGTCGAACCGGAGGTATAGATGACATAGGCCAGGTCGCCGGGCGCCACGTTGGCCGCCGGCAGGTCGCCGGTGCTCTGCGGCAGGCGTTCGAGGTGCAGCACGCGCGTCTCGCCGAGGCTCTCGCCGAGTGTCGCTGCGCGCTCGTCCACCAGCACCACGCGGGCACCGCAGTCTTCCAACAGCAGGCGGACGCGCTCCAGGGGATGGTCGGGATTGATCGGCACATAGGCGCCGCCGGCGCGCTGCACGCCAAGGATCGCCGGCAGCAGGTGGGGACCGCGGGCGACCAGTAGCGCTACCCGCTCGTCGGTCCTCACACCCGCTGCGCGCAGGGCGTCGGCCACGGCCTGGACCTTGGCGTCCAGCTCGGCATAGCTGAGCGTGCCGCCGTCGGCTTCCAGCAGCGCGGTGCGTTGCGGGGTGCGTGCCACCTGCTCGGCGAACAGCGTGGGCAGGGTAGCCTGCTCGGGGAATGCCTGGTCGGTGGCGTTGCGGGTGTGGATCAGTTCCTCGCGCTCGGCGGCCGACAGCGGATCGAGTTCGCCGAGGCGGCGCTCGCCGCCCTCCACCAGGGCGCGCAGGAAGGTTTCGATATGCCGCGCCGCGGCGTCCATGGGGAAGTCGGCGTCGAACACATCGCAGGCGTATTCGAAATCCACCTGCGCGTCGCTGTGCCCGTCGAACTCGGAGACCCAGATGGCCAACGCGTCCGGGTCATGGGCGTGGGTCTGCGCCACGGTCTCGACGCTGGCGTTCGGGATCGCCTGGGCGGCGGGCCAGCGCATGTAGGAAAGGGTGGTGTCGAACAGTGGCGAGGCGCCGCGCAACAGGTCGCCGAGGGGCATCTTCTGGTGGCGCAGCAGCGTCCGGGTCGCCTCGCGCAACTGCGCCAGGAATTCGTCGACGGTCTGTTCCGGCGCGGTGCGGATGCGTAGCGGCAGGGTATTGGCGAAGTGCCCGACCACTTGCTTGGCCGCGCGGTCGGCGCGGTTCAGCACCGGTACGCCGAGGACCACGTCGTCGTTCTGGTGGATCCGCGCCAGGTACAGCGCCACGGCGGCGGAGAGGAACAGGAAGGGCGATTCGCCACGATCGCGGATCGCATCGAGCAGTGTGCGTTCCAGCGTCAGCCTGTGGCGCGCGGTGCGGCGCAGCCCGGCCGGGCGCCTGCGGGTGAAGAGGGCCGGCTCCAGGCCCTCCAGGGCCTCGGCGAAATAGGCGCGGTCGCCGCGGTACTGTTCCGAACCGGAGTAGTCGTCGGTCTCGAGTTGCGCCAGGAGGGAAGCCGTCGGCATCTGCGCCTGTGGCTCGCCTAGCTCGCCCAGGTAGCCGGCGCGCACCCGGCTGAGGAATAGCTGCAGGCCCCAGGCGTCGCTGACGATATGGTGGGTGCGCACGTAGACGTAGAGCGCCTGGTCGCTATGCAGCAGGGCCAGGTCCACCAGGCTGCGGCCGTCCAGCGGGTAGGCGTGGCGGAAGGCGTCGCGCAACCAGGATCGCACGGCGGCCTCGGGGTCGCGGTCGGCGCGCAGGTCGACGTGGCGCGCCTCGAACTCGGCATCCGCGTCCAGCCACTGGTACGGCGTACCGTCCGTCTCGCCGAGGCGCAGACGGAACGCCTCGGTGTCTCGCGCCGCCTGCAGCAGCGCCCGTTCCAGGGCCTGGGTATCGACCTCGCCGGTGAAGCGGTCGTAGCTGAAGATGGTGTACTGGTCGAGTTCCGGAAACTGCGCGGCGGCGACCCAGATGTCCCGTTGGTAGGGCGATAGCGGCAAGCGAGCGAAACGAACCATCCCTGCGTCCTCTTCAACAATCCATCGATTCGGCGAACACGGGCACCGCACGCCTCGCCGGACAGGTTCCACCCGTCGACGGTTCAGCGCGCCGTAGCCAGCGTGGTTGGCAGGGAAGCGGCGGCACCCGAAGCAAGAGCGGGGTGTACTATTACTTTTGGCAGGCTCGAAGAAATAGCTGTTAATTCTTGCAGGGTAGCCGCGTTGTTAACTGTTAATTCTGGTAGGTAATTACGAGGCAACTTACAAATCTGTTAGGTTCCGGGAAACGTGCGTCGCGGCCCTGTATGGCTATGCTTCACGAGATTACCTTCGCCGGTCTTTTCGAAGTTGAAGCAAGCCTTTCGAAAGTGTCTGGCTGATGCATAATGGGCCGCTCGGAAGAGGCGCATTAACGGATATATATCCGCGCCCTGGCGAACAACGAACGCATGCCCTGAAAGGTTTGCCGGATGGATTACCAACAGTTCCAGGAGGTTGCATGAAAACCGATGACAAGGACCGCGAAGGCGGCGACTCCCACGGCGCCATCGGCGCCAAGCTGATGGAGTACGCGCTCAAGGTCAGGAAGGTGTTCGTCACCGGCGGGGTCGACGAGAAGATGGCCAAGGACGTCGTCCAGCAGCTGCACATCCTCGCCTCGATCAGCGACGATCCGATCTACATGTTCGTCAATTCCCCGGGTGGCCACGTCGAGTCCGGCGACATGATCTTCGACGCGATCCGCTTCATCACACCGAAGGTCATCATGATCGGTTCCGGCAGCGTTGCCAGCGCCGGCGCGCTGATCTATGCCGCGGCGGACAAGGAAAACCGCTATTCGCTGCCCAATACCCGCTTCCTCCTGCACCAGCCGTCGGGTGGCATCCAGGGGCCGGCGAGCAACATCGAGATCTACCGCCGCGAGATCGTGCGGATGAAGGAACGCCTCGACCGGATCTTCGCCGAAGCCACCGGGCAGACGCCGGAAAAGATCAGTGCCGACACCGAGCGCGACTTCTGGCTGAACGCGGAGGAGGCCGTGCAGTACGGCCTGGTCAACAAGATCATCGTTTCGGAACGGGAGATCACGCTGCCTGGCCAGTGAGTTTCCGCAGGCCGGATAAATACGAAGGCGGGCGCGAAGAGCGTATTTCCCGACTCTCTTCTCGCTCGCTTTTCTTTCTTTAATTTCCGATCGATAGGGTAACTTTTCTTACTTTTATTTTGCTTGCTTTCAAAATGCCATCAGCAGGAATGGCTGGCTTTTGCAAAGTCTCACGTCGCGCGCCCGTTATTTTCAATCATTCTATCGAGCGACATTTTTCAGGCTTACGGAAATTACCTTCCGTCTGCCGGCCTTGTTTGACTCGCCCTGACGTAACAATGGACAAGCGCCGGGAAAGTTCCAGCTTCCGCGGCGCTTGCCGGTATTTCCAGTGAATTGTTTTCAGGCGTTCGCCGCGCGCCGGGCCGCCGGCGAGTTGGCCAGGTATTCCAGGGCTTCCTGGGTATTCGCCTCGTGCTCGGGGTGGTACCAGGGATTGAAGTAACGGGCGACGTCGCGGAAGGTGCGCGCGAGGTTCGGCAGCAGGCCCTGCTTGCCGAGCCGCCACCAGGTTCGTAGGAATCCCTGGCGCTTGGCGCCGCGCAGGCTCGGGTCCTGGTCGAGGAGGGTGCGGGTGCCGTCGGCGAGCAGGTAGACCAGTATCGCGATGACCAACAGCATGGTCAGTTGCCGGGTGACGAAGCTGCCGCCCAGATGCATGTGCAGGTCGTGGGCGACGCTGCGGTGCTCTACTTCCTCGGCGCCGTGCCAGCGCAGCAGGTCGAGCATCACCGGGTCGCTGCCGCGGCGATCCAGCTCCCGGGCCTCCAGCACCCACTTGCCGAGCACGCAGGTGAAATGCTCCACCGCGGCGATGATCGCGCAGCGCTGGCGCAGCCACCAGCCGTCGAGGGCGCGGGTCAGGCGGTTCTGCCCCAGCGGGTAGTCGCAGAGCAGGCGTTCGAAAAGGAAATCCATCTTGTCGGTGAACGGCTTGGAGTCGATGTCGAACCTGCTCAGGTAGCGCTGGATCGCGCCGTCGTGGGCCCGCGAATGCATCGCTTCCTGGCGGATGAAACCCTGCACGTCGTCGCGCAGGCGGGCGTCGCTAACCAGCGGCAGGGCCTTGTTGTAGAGGCGGCAGAACCACAGTTCGCCGGAAGGCAGGAGCATGTGCAGGACGTTCATCACCTGGGACGCTTCCGCTTCGCCGGGAACCCAGTGCAGGGGGGTATCGCTGAAGTCGAAGCGGACCTTGCGCTGGACCAGCTTGTGGTGGAATTCGCTCATGGCAGGCTCTCAGGAAGTCAGGTCGAAGCGCGCGAGAAACCGCGTGGCCCAGGGCGCGAAGCGCCATTGCAGGGCGCCGAGGTGCACCTCGCTGCCCACCGAGACCACCGCCTTGTTGCGCTCCACGGCGCGCACCAGCTTTTCCCCGACGGTGTCCGGGCTGAGCCGGCGTCGCTTGTAGAAGCGCTGGATCTTCGCCTGGCGCCGTGCCTGGCGTTCGGCGTCCATGCCGACGAAGCGGGTGGCCTGGACGATGCCGGTATCGACGAAGCCCGGGCACACCGCGGTGACTCCGATCGAACGTCCGGCCAGTTCTGCCCGCAGGCATTCGCTGAGCATCAGTACTGCGGCCTTGCTGGTGGCGTAGGCGGGGTAGTTGCGCGACGGCGCGAAGGCCACGCCGGAGGCGACATTGACCAGGTGCCCCGGCTTGTTCGCCGCGATCATCTGCCGGCCGAACAGGCGGCAGCCGTCGATCACGCTCCACAGGTTGACCCGCAGCAGGCGCTCCCATTCCGCCGGCGAGGTGTCGAGCATCGGTCCGGCCATGCCGATGCCGGCATTGCTGACTACCACATCCGGGACTCCGAGGGTGTCGCGCACCCACTCGGCGAAGGTCTCCATGGCCTGGGTATCGCCGACGTCGACCTGGTAGACATGGGCCGTGGCGCCAAGGGCGCGGGCCAGTTCGGCGCTGCGTTCGGCGGCTTCCAGATCGAGATCGGCGGCGAGCAGGCTGGCGCCGCGCTCGGCGAAGCTGAGCAGGGTCGAACGGCCGATGCCGCCGCCGGCGCCGGTGACCACCACCAGCTTGCCGTTCATCGAGCGCGCGTCGGGCCGGACCTGGGCGCGTTGCAGGGCCGGCGGCGACTCGCCGGTTTCCTGGGCGTCGATGAACTCGCCGAGCCAGCCGGCCAGTTGCTCCGGCTCGGCCAGCAGTTGCCAATGGCCGACGCTCGCCTCGCGCCGCCACAGGCGTGGCGCCCACAGGCTGAGGTGCTGGAACAGCTGGGCGCCGACGTAACGGTCGCGGGTCGGTACGATCAGTTGCACCGGCACTTCGGTGTGGCGCTTGCGCGGACGGAACAGGCTGCGGATGAAGTTGCCGCGGTACAGCTTGACCCCGTGCCGGCCGTCGCTGGCCTGGGTCGGGTTGACCTGCGGATGGCGGACGCCTTCGGCGTGCTTCAGGAACTGCGGCCAGAGCCGGGCCAGGCCGGCGCTCCAGAGCAGCTCGGGTACGACGGGGGTATGGAAGAAGGCGATGTACCAGGAGTGGAGCAACTGGCCGAATACCGCTTTCAGGGCCTTCGGACTGCGCTGCCTGAGGTGTTCGCGCATCCAGAAACCGACATGGTCCAGGCAGGGCCCGGAGATCGAGGTATAGGACGCGATCAGCGGTCGGCACTGCGGATCGGTGACGCTTTCCCAAGTCTGGATCGAGCCCCAGTCATGGGCCAGCAGGTGTACCGGGCGGTCCGGGCTGGTGGCGCGGATCACCGCCTGCAGGTCTTCGCTGAGCCGCTGCAGGTGGTAGTCGCGGCTCCAGCGTGGCTTGTCCGAAGCGCCGGCGCCACGCACGTCGTAGGCGACGATGCGGTAGCGCCCGGCCAGTTGGCGGATCAGCGGCAGCCAGGTCTCGTGGTTGTCCGGGTAGCCATGCACCATCAGCAGCGTCGGCTTGCCGTTGTCCGGCGCGCCCCAGCAATGAACCGCCAGGCGCACGTCGCCGGATTGCACGAATAGGCGTTCCGGCTGCAGGTCGGGGAGGGCGAGGAGCGCGTTCATGCGGCCTCCCGTGCTTGCGGCAGCAGTCCGCGCGCCTGCCAGCGGCGGACGTGCGGCAGGTCGTCGTCGAGCCAGTAGGCGTCGTCTTCGGTGACCACCAGCAGTTCTTCGAACTTGGCGCCCACCCCGCGTAGCCCCAGGTGCGGTTCCACCGCCCAGAGACCGGGCGTCGGCGGGTGCTCGGAGCGCTTGCCGCTGGACCACAGCGGCGACCAGCCTTCGCGCTTGCCGGTGACCAGCGCGTTGCGCGTCAGGGTGTACAGGTTGCGCACGCCGAAGCGCGCCACCGAGGGACCGCGGCGGTTGCCGAGCTTTTCCACGCGATGGGCGAGCACTTCGAAGGGATAGGCCTTGTGCCGTGGCAGGGTGCCCTGGATCACGCAGAGCCGGTCGACCGCCTGGCTGACTTCGGCCAGGGGGCGCCGTTCGCGGACCAGGTCAAGGATGGTGCGTCGGTGTATCAGCAGATCGTCCATCAGCCGCTCCTGCAACAGGTTGTGGCCTAGTGCGCCGGAGTAGCCGACATCGGCGGTATAGGCGCCGAGGGTCGGCGCGCAGTCGAGGATGAACGGCATGCCTTCCTCCAGGCGCTGCTTGCCGGGGTAGAAGGCCAGGTTGAAGCCACCGAGATGACGCAGGCCGTCGAAGCCCTTGAACGAGGTGCGGCTGCCGAACCAGGCGAAGGGCTGGTGGAACCAGTCGTCGACGCCATGATCCTGCAGCCAGGTCTTCATCAGCGCCGCGGCTTCCCTCTCGCTGATGCCGGCGCGCAGTTCGCCGTGGATGGTTTCGCAGCAGGTATAGGCCAGTCGCTGGACCTGGCGGAAGTGATCGAGATCGTCGGGAGTGGGTACCCAGGCGCCTTGGGACATGGCTCTCTCCAGGCTGGCTTGTCGTTATTGTGACATTGATTGATGTCATGGTTGATGCTGGCCCATAAGCAGGCGTTGCGCCAGCCCTGGGAAGTCTCTTCACGCCGGTGTTACGGCACTTGCTACCGGCGCCGGAAGGCCCGGGGCAGAAGGCTCGGGACGTTTCCCCCGGGTTTTGGCGGTGGTGCCGGAGAAGCGGCTGACCGACGAGTCCAGTCTTTGGTTGGCGCCCGCGCATCCGGACGCTGGCACAGAGCGTTGCGCCCCCGGAGGTTGTGGCCGTTCGGCGGGCCTCGTTATGATCCGCCTCCATGAGCACACCCCTGACCCTCCTGCAGCGCCTGCTGCAACGTGGCGAGCAGCCGTCCGCCGAGGATGCCCGCGAATACAGCGTCGACGAACTGGCTCGCGCGGCCGGCAGCAGCGTGCGCAACGTACGCGCCTACCAGGACCGCGGCCTGCTGCCGCCGCCGGAGCGGCGCGGCCGGGTCGGCGTGTATTTCGACAGTCATCTCAAGCGCCTGCGGCTGATCAGCCAGTTGCTCGAGCGCGGCTATTCCAGCGCCAACATCAAGGAACTGCTGGAAGCCTGGGAACAGGGCCGCGACCTCGACCATGTGCTCGGCCTGGACCAGGCGATCATCGGCGAGTGGAACCTGGAGACGCCCGGCAGCATCGGCTTCGACGAACTCCAGGCGATCTTCGGCGACGAACTGAACGACCGGGTGATCGACAAGGCCCAGGCGCTGGGCCTGCTGCTGTTCGACGGCGAGCGCATGAAGATCCCCAGTCCACGGCTGTTCCAGGCCGGGCTGGAACTGTACCGCAGCGGCATCCCGCTGGAGGCGCTGCTCGATCAACTCGGCGAGTTGCGCAGCGACACCGAGCATCTGGCGGCGGGAATCGTCCGCCTGATCGTCACCCACCTGGTGGACGGCCGCGGCACCGACCTGCTGCCCGGGGCGCCGGACCTGCAGGAGCTGGCCAAGGTGTTCCTGCGCCTGCGCCCGCTGGCGGAACACGTGGTCCAGGTGGAACTGGCGCGCGGCCTCAAGCTGTCGGCCAACGAAATGCTCGGCGAGCGTGTCGGCGAGATGCTGCGCAAGCTGGAAAAGCCTTCCTGACTCTTCTTCAGATCTTCCGCGCCGCCGCCTGGATCTGTTCCCGCAGCCAGGCGCCGGCCGCTTCGCGCTCGGCGTCGCCGCGCCAGATCTGCACGTAGTCGAAGCGCGGGATCGCCAGCGGCGGCTCGCAGAGCGCCAGTTCCTCGGGTAGCCGCAACCTTTCGAGGGTGCGTTCGGCGATGGTCAGTACCAGGTCGGTGCCGGCCAGCAGCGCCGGGGCCACGGTGAAGTGCGGCAGGGTCAGCGCCACCTGCCGGCGCAGGCCGCGTTTTTCCAGGGCGCTGTCGACTTCCTCGGCCGGGTTGTCCTGTAGCGAGACGCGCACGTGGCGGGCCGCCAGGTAGCGGTCGAGGGACAGGCCGTCGGGGCGGTCGAACAGGCTGCGCCGACAGACGCAGACGAAACGCTCCTCGAACAGGCGCCTGGCGCGCACGCCCTCCGGAAGCAGGGGGAATACCCCCAGCGCGCAGTCCAGCTGTCCTTCGGCGACCTGACGGGCGGTTTCCAGGCGCGGTTCCTGGACTATCCCGAAGCTCACCCCGGGCGCCAGCGCCTGTTGCTGGCGCAGCAGCGCCGGCAGCACCACCCAGGCGCCGTAGTCGGACATGCCCAGGCGGAAGTGGCGTCGGCTGCGCACCGGTTCGAAGGTCGGCCCGCCGATCACCCCGCGTACCTGGTCGAGGCTGGCCTGGAGCTTCGGCGCCAGCTCCAGCGCCAGGCTGGTCAACTGCATGCGGCTTTTTACCCGCACCAGCAGTGGATCGCCGAACAGTTCGCGGAGACGCCCGAGGGCGTGGCTGACCGCCGGCTGCGACATGGCCAGGCGCTGCGCCGCGCGGGACACGTGGCGCTCGCTGAGGAGCGCGTCGAGCACCACCAGCAGGTTGAGGTCGATACGGCGTAGGTCATGAATCTGCTGCATGGAAGGTGTACCAACTATCGATTTCCATTCGCGAAGTGGATAGCAAAAACTCTGCTCCAGAGGCAAGCGCCGGAGGAGGAGAATCAGCATGCCCAATTATCTGATGGTACTGATGGCAGTTTCGGTGGGCGGCATGGTGGTGCTGCAGGCCGGCAGCAACGCCTTGCTCGGGCGCCTGCTCGGCCATCCACTGAGCGCCAGCCTGACTTCGCTGGGCGTCAGCCTCGGGGTGGTCAGCCTGGGCCTGCTGCTGGTGCGGGTGCCGCTGCCGGCTACCGCCAGCCTCGGCGGCGCGCCCTGGTGGAGCTGGCTCGGCGGGCTGTTCGGCGCGGCCTACCTGACGGTGGCGATCCTGGTCGCGCCGCGCCTGGGTGCCGCCACTTTCATCGCGTGCGTGGTGGCCGGGCAGATGCTGGTCTCGGCGCTCTGCGACCAGTTCGGCTGGGCCGGTTTCCCGGTGCGCCGGTTGTCCTGGGAGGGCTATCTCGGCCTGGCGCTGGTGGTGGCGGGGGTATTGCTCCTGCAATGGCGGGGAAGAGCGTGAGGAGAGTGCCGGCGAAGGCTGTCAAGTGGAATCTGGCCTAGACCAAAATCTTGATCTCAAATTGTGATGAAGTTGGCATGAATAGTTGTTGCAAAGCGTGTTGAAACCAAAGCGTCTTTTTCCCTCACTAGCGTCGTCGGGGTTCGAACAGCTTGCTGCCGAGTGAGCCTGCGGGCGTCATGGATGCGCTCGGCAGCCCTGTGCCACACCCTGACCTGGTGAGTCCCCCGATGATTTCGAAAAGCAGAAGAAGCTTCATCCGCCTGGCCGCCGGTACGGTCGGCGCCACCGTCGCCACCAGCATGCTGCCGTCGAGCATCCAGGCGGCCCTGGCGATTCCCGCGCACCGCCGGCATGGCAACCTCAAGGACGTCGAGCACGTGGTGATCCTGATGCAGGAGAACCGCTCCTTCGACCACTATTTCGGCACCCTCAAGGGCGTCCGCGGCTTCGGCGACCGCATGGCGATCCCGCTGCCCGATGGCCAGCGGGTCTGGCACCAGAAGGGCAGCAAGGGCGAGATCCTGCCCTACCACTTCGACACCAGCACCACCAGCGCCCAGCGCGTCGACGGCACCCCGCACACCTGGCCGGACGCCCAGCAGGCCTGGAACGAAGGGCGCATGGACAAGTGGCTGCCGGCCAAGACCGAGCGTTCCCTGGGCTACTACAAGGAGCAGGACATCGCCTTCCAGTTCGCGATGGCCAACGCCTTCACCATCTGCGACGCCTATCACTGCTCGTTCCAGGGCGGCACCAACCCCAACCGGCTGTTCCTCTGGACCGGCACCAACGACCCGCTCGGCCAGCACGGTGGTCCGGTAACCACCAACGACCACGACAGCAACGGCCCGGTGGAGCAGGGCTACACCTGGACCACCTATCCCGAGCGCCTGCAGGCTGCCGGCATCACCTGGCGGGTCTACCAGGACATGGCCGACAACTTCTCCGACAACCCGCTGATCGGCTTCCGCCAGTACCGCGCCGCGGCGCCTGACTCGCCGCTGATCGTCAACGGCCTGAGCACCTGGAAGCTCGATGCGCTGAAGCGCGACGTGCTGGCCAACAGCCTGCCGCAGGTGTCCTGGATCGTCGCCCCGGCCAAGTACTCCGAACACCCCGGCCCGTCCAGCCCGATCTGGGGGGCCGAGTACACTTCCTGGGTACTCGACGCGCTGACCGCCAACCCGGAGGTCTGGAGCAAGACCGCGCTGCTGGTGATGTTCGACGAGAACGACGGCTTCTTCGACCACGTCGCCCCGCCGGCCGCGCCGAGCCTGAACAAGGACGGCACGCTGCGCGGCAAGACCACCGCCGACGCCACCCTCGAATGGCACACCAAGGGCGATATCCGTTATCGCAACCAGCCCTACGGCCTCGGCCCGCGGGTGCCGATGTACGTGATCTCGCCGTGGAGCAAGGGCGGCTGGGTCAACTCCCAGGTGTTCGACCACACCTCGGTGATCCGCTTCCTGGAGCAGCGCTTCGGGGTCATGGAGCCGAATATCAGTCCCTGGCGTCGTGCCGTCTGCGGCGACCTGACCTCGGCGTTCAACTTCGCCAACCCGAACAACGAGCCGTTCCCCGAACTGCCCGACACCAGCCAGGCCGACGCCATCGTCGCCAGCCAGATCAAGCTGCCGAAGCCGAAGCCGCCGGCGGTGGCCGCCATGCCCAAGCAGGAAATGGGCATCCGTCCGGCCCGCGCCTTGCCCTACGAGCTGGGCGTGCATGCGCGCTACCGCAGCGGCGGAGATGCGCTGAGCCTGACCTTCGCCAACACCGGCAAGGCCGGCGCGGTGTTCCAGGTGTTCGACCTGCTCGACAGCGAGAGCCCGCCGAAACGCTACACCGTCGGCGCGCGCAAGCGCCTGCACGACAGCTTCCAGGGCGACGCCAGCGGCGACTACCACCTGGAAGTGCACGGTCCGAACGGTTTCCTCCGGGTCTTTCGCGGCAACCTGCGGCGCGACCTGGCGGAGCGCAAGGCGCCGCTGCCGGAAGTGCGGATCGACTACGAGCCGCTGTTCGGCAACCTGCGCGTGCAACTGATCAACCGTGGCCGCCATCCGGTCAAGCTGACGGTCAAGGACAACGTCTATCGCCAGGGCGAGCGGCGTACCGTCAACGTGCCGCCGGGACAGCGCCGGGAAGTCCGCTATTCGCTGCGCAGCAGCGGCAACTGGTACGACTTCAGCGTCAGCGCGCAGGGGGCGGACAGCTTCCTGCGGCGTTTCAGCGGTCGCATGGAAGATGGTCGCTCCGGCTTCAGCGACCCGGGCATGGGCCTGGGCACGCTGACCTTCTGACCCGGACGGCCGCGCCGGCTCCCTGCAATGGGGCGGCCGGCGCGGACGGCCTGCGCCCTAGTCGAGGGGAACCGGGTAGAGGGTATTGAGGATCCACTTGCCGTCCTTCAGGACGAAACCGTACGAAATCTCCTTGGCCATGTACGTATCCCAGCGCGTGCAGGCGCCCTGGCCGTCGGCCTGCTTGCAGGAGTAGGCATCGATCTTGCCCATGTGCAGCTTCTCCAGGGAAACCACCTGGAACTTGCTGTTGCCGCTGCAGGCCACCGGATTGTCGATGTATCCGTACTGGCGCCAGGCCGCGTCGTAGTTGCCTCTCGACTTGAACAGGGTCTTGTCTTTCTGCGACGAGCCGGACGGCGGCGTCATCCCGTAGATGTGCTGGGTCACGTGGCCGCCCATCGAGGTATTGCGCGTGGCGTCGGCGCTTTGCTGCACGCTGGTGATGTCGCGGCAGGCGGCGGCGTTGGCCGAGGAGGCCAGCAGCAGAAGGGCGGAGAAACCCAGGCCGGCGACGCACTGGCGTGCGTCGGGGCGGGGCAGTGAAAAGCGGTTCATCGGCGGCTCCTGTGAGATGGATTGCTTATGAAGGAACGCCGCCGCGCAGTTTTCGTGAAGATGCCTCAGTCGCGATAGCGTGGTGGCGGCGCGTAGCCGCCGCCGTTCCGGGCGTCGGCGGGAAATGCCTGCGGTCCGTCGGCCGGCGCCTCGCGACCGCTGGCCGGAGCGTCCAGCTCGAACAGGGCCACGCCGATCACGCCGAGGTTGCGGCTGTCGCCGGCCGCGCTGTTGCTGGCGTAGGCATCGTCGGGGCTGGCGAAGCGGAACGCCGCGACTTCCCGTTCGTTCTTGCGGAAGCCCTCGATCACCAGGCTCTCGCCCGGTTCCAGCACATAGCCGCGGTTCTTCAGGCTGCCCGGCTGGCCGTTGAGCACGTCCAGGCCGTCTACCGTGGAGACCACCTCGTAGGTCGCGTTGCCGAGGTTGTTCAGCCACAGTCGGTAGCGCTGGCCTTCACGACCCTGCAATTGCAGGGTGCTGCGGTGCTGCACGAGGTCGAACTTGCCGCCATCCTCGTCGAGTACGGCGAAGCCCACCCTGCCCTTGGCCAGGGGCAGTTCCTTGATGGCACGTCCATCGAAGCGGCTCGCGCTGTAGAACACCTGGCGGCGATCGACCGGTTGCTCCGATAGACGTCGCAGGGCCACCGAGGTGACCGGCGAGGCGACGCCTTCGCCCCATTGGGTGCCGAGCCGCTGCTCGGTCGGCGCGCCGGCCTGCTGTTGGGGCAGGCTGCAGCCGCCGAGGGCCAGCAGGCCCAGCAGTAATGCGGATAGCAGTGGTTTGCGCATGGTTCCTTCCTCTCCCTGGACACCTGGAGGCGGGGTGCCTCCCTGATGGCTCCGAGCACCGATGATGCCCGATCTTCGGCGGGCTTCGTAAATTTCCTCGAACGGGCGCGGCGGCGCGTTTTCCTATTGGCTGACCCAGCGCTGCCGCGCCCAGGCGCTCAGGCTGTCGACCCCGAGCACCAGGACCAGCATGGCCAGGATCACCGTGGCGGCCTGGGCCTGCTGGAACAGGCTCAGGCTGAAATAGAGCATCTGCCCGAGCCCGCCGGCACCGACGAAGCCGAGCACGCTGGCCATGCGGATATTGTTCTCCCAGCGGTACAGGGTATAGGCCACCAGTTGCGGCCAGACCCCCGGCAGGGTGCCATAGGCGAATGCCGCGAGGCGTCCGCTGCCGGCCAGGCGCAAGGCCTCGGCGGGCTGCGCCGGGGTGTTCTCCAGGGCTTCGGCGAACAGCCGGCCGAGCACGCCGCCGGTGTGCAGCGCCAGGGCGAGGGTCCCGGCGTTCGGCCCGAGCCCGGCCGCCAGCACCATCAGCGCGCCCCAGACCAGCTCCGGCACCGCGCGCAGCGCATTGAGCAGGAGTCGCGCCAGGCTCTGCGCCGGCACGCCGAAGCGACCTGCCGCCGGCAGCGCGAAGAGCAGGCCGAGCAGCGCCGCCAGCAGGGTGCCGATGGCCGACATGGCCAGGGTTTCCAGCAGCCCCCGGCCAATCGCCCGCAGGTGCGGAGCGGACAGGTCGGGCGGGAAGAACTCGCTGGCGTAGGCGGCCATCTGGCCCCGTCCCTTGCCGCTGAAAAGACCTGCGGTGTCCATGTCCAGATAGGCGAACGAGGCGCCCACCGCGGCCACCACCAGCAGCGGCCAGAGCAGCAGGCGCCAGGTCCGGCTCATGCCAGCCTCCCGCGCAGGAAGCGGCTCAGCAGGTCGGCGAGGAGGACCAGCAGGAGGAAGGTCAGCAGGATGCTGGCAACCTCGCCGCCGGCGAACATCCGCAGCGACAGGTCGATCTGCTGGCCGAGGCCGCCGGCGCCGACGAAGCCCATCACCACCGAAGCACGGATCGCGCACTCCCAGCGATAGACAGTGTAGGAAATCATTTCCCCGGCGGCGTTCGGCAGCACCCCGTAGGCGAATGCCGCCAGCCGCGATCCGCCGCCCAGCAGCAGGGCGCGGGTGGGGCGCGGATCCACCGACTCGAAGATTTCCGCGTAGACCTTGCCGAGCATGCCGGCATAGGTGATGGCGATGGCCAACACCCCGGCGGTGGGGCCCAGGCCCACGGCGCGGACGAACAGCAGCGCCCAGACGATTTCCGGCACGCTGCGCAGGAGGATCAGCAGGCCGCGCACCGGCCAGCGCAGTGCCCGTGCCCACCAGGCCGGCAGGCCGCCGCGCGGCAGTGCCGAGAGCGACAGGGCGCGGGTCGCCAGCAGTGCGGCGGGAAACGCCAGGAGCCAGGCCAGGGCCATGCCGGCGGTGGCGATGGCGAGGGTTTCCAGGGTGGCGCGGCCGAGCAGGGCGAGGAACCCGGGATCGTGTGCCGGCGGCCAGAAGCCGGCGAGGAAACCGCCCATGGTGCGCGCGTTGTCGCCGCTGAACAGGGCGGGGATATCCAGTTCGCTGAGGCGCAGCCCCGGCCAGAGCAGCAGCAACGCGGCCAGGGTCAGCAGCAGGCGCGGCAGGGCGGCGGGGTCGCGCGGCGGAGAAGCGGCGTTCAGCATCGTGGGATGTGCACCACGGCGGGTTCGCCGGCCGGGCTGGCGCGCTCGGCCTGCAGTTGTTCGTTGGCGTAGAGGGCGTCCAGCGCGGCGCGGTCGACTTCGCCGGCGGGCAGGTCGAAGGCGATGCGTCCGGCGCGCAGCCCGATCACCCGGGGGAAGTGTTGCAGCGCCAGGTCCACCGCGTGCAGGCTGGCCAGCAGGGTGCTGCCGCGCGCGGCGGCCTCGCGGTTGAGCAGGGCCAGGGTATGGCCGGCGAGCACCGGGTCCATGGCCGAGACCGGTTCGTCGGCGAGGATCAGCTCGGCGCGCTGGTAGAGCACCCGGGCGATGCCGACCCGCTGCAACTGGCCGCCGGAAAGCTGGTCGCAGCGCTGGAACAGCTTGTCGCCGAGATCCAGGCGTTGCAGGGCGTCGTGGGCGCCGGCGCGGTCCAGCGGATAGACCAGGCTGACCAGGCTCTTCCATAGCGGCCACTGGCCGAGGCGCCCGGCCAGTACCGCGCTGACCACCCGTTGCCGTGGCGGCAGCGGCGGTGCCTGGTGGACCAGGCCGATGCGCGCGCGCAGGCGTTGGCGGGCGGCGGCGGATAGCGCCCAGGGCTCCTCGCCGAGCAGTTCGACACGGCCGACGCTGGGCCGCCATTGGCTGGCGAGCACCCGCAGCAGGCTGGTCTTGCCGGCGCCGGAAGGTCCGATCAGGGCCACCCGTTCGCCAGCGGCCAGGCGCAGGCGGATGTCGGCAAGGGCGCGTTGGCCGTCGGCGTGGACCAGGTCCACGCCGTCGAGGCTCAGGCTCACTTCAGCAGGCCGGCGGCGCGTGCGGACTCCTCGATGCCCTTGTAGTTGTCCGGATTGGTCTCGATGAAGCGGCTGGCGGCCTGCAGGTCGAGGATCTCCTTGTCGGCCGGTTTCGCCGGGTCGAGGGCGAGGAAGGCCTGCTTGATCTTCTCGGCCAGGGCCGGGTCGAGGTTGCCGCGCACGGTCCAGTTGTAGTCGTAGTAGGTCGGCGTGGTGGCGAAGACCTTGACCTTGGCGGTATCGACCTTGCCGCTGTCCACCAGCTTCTGCCAGACCGAGGCGTTCAGCACGCCGGCGTCGACCTTGCCGGCCTGGACCCAGGCTACGGTGGCGTCGTGGGCGCCGGAGTAGGCGACGCGGGAGAAGAACTGCTCGGGGACGATGCCGTCCTTCTGCATGAAGTAGCGCGGCATCAGGCTGCCCGAGGTGGAGGAGACCGAGCCGAAGGCGAAGGTCTTGCCCTTCAGGTCCTGCAGGGATTTCACCTGGGGATCGGCCGTGATGAATTTGCTGGTGAACTGCTGGTCCTGCTCGCGCTGCACCAGGGGGATGGCGTTGCCGGTCTTCAGCCGCGCCTGGACGAAGGTGAAGCCGCCCAGCCAGGCCATGTCCAGGCGGTCGGCGGCCAGCGCCTCGACCACCCCGGCGTAGTCGGCCACCGGGACGAACTTCACCGGCATGCCGAGTTGCTTCTCCAGATAGGCGCCGAGCGGCTTGAATTTGCGCAGTAGCTCGGTGGGCGCCTCGTCGGGGATCGCCGAGACCTTGAGTTCTTTCAGGGTTTCGGCGTGGGCGAGCGCGGCGGACAGGGACAGGGCGATGCCGGCGGCGAGCGCCAGGGAGCGTTTCAACATGGGAGAGTTCTCCGGTTCAATGGCGGAAAAAACCCGGGGAGTATAGTGGTGCGCGGCCCGCTTGGGCAGCCGTCGCGGCGTTGCTCGCCGGCGCCTCGCGGGTAATATGGCGCTCCCCGTGCCCATTCGCTGCGTATTGGAGTTCGCCATGTCCGCTTCCCTGCCTTCCCTTGCCTTCGCCGGTCTCGGCCTGATGGGCGTGCCCATGTGCCGCCGGCTGCTGGCCGCCGGCTATCCGCTGGCGGTGTGGAACCGTTCGCCGGGCAAACGCGAGTTGCTCGCGGCCGAGGGCGCGAAAGCCGTCGAGGTCCCGGCCGAGCTGGCCGCCGACGCGGAAATCCTGATGCTTTGCCTGGCCGATACCGCGGCGGTGCGCGAAGTGGTGTTCGGCGCCGGCGGCATCGTCGAGAACGCCAGGCCCGGGCAGTTGCTGGTGGACTTCTCCAGCGCCGAGCCGGCCGCCACCCGCGAGATGGCCGCCGAGCTAGAGGCGCGCTGCGGCGTGCGCTGGGTCGACGCGCCGGTCTCCGGCGGCACGCCGGGCGCGGAAAGCGGCAGCCTGGCGATCATGGCCGGCGGACGCGCAGCGGATATCGAACGCCTGCGGCCGGTCCTCTCCCGGCTTGGCCAGCGCCTGACGCGCATGGGCGAGGTGGGCGCCGGGCAGGTGACCAAGGTCTGCAACCAGATGATCGTTGCCTGCAACGCCCTGGTGATCGCCGAAGTGGTGGCGCTGGCGGAGCGGGCCGGGGTCGACGCCAGCCTGGTCGCTCCGGCGCTGGCGGGCGGCTTCGCCGACTCGAAGCCGTTGCAGATCCTCGCCCCGCAAATGGCCGAGAGCCGTTACGAGCCGGTCAAGTGGCACGTACGGACCCTGCTCAAGGATCTCGATACCGCGGTGAAGCTGTCCCGCGAGCAAGGCGCGGCCACCCCGATGAGCGGGTTGGCCGCGCAGTTGATGCGTCTGCACGGCAGCCAGGGCTATCTCGAACGCGATCCGGCGACCCTGGTGGAGCAATACCGGACCGCCGTCGAGTGAACCTCAGGCCTGGTTCAGGCTGCGCAGCGGCGGCGCGGCGTCGAAGCGGTAGGCGCGGAGGAACTCTTCCAGGGCCGCCAGCGGCAGCGGCCGGCTGAACAGGTAGCCCTGCACCAGCTCGCAATGGTTCTCCCGCAGGAACGCCAGTTGCTGCGGGGTCTCCACGCCCTCGGCGACGACTTTCAGATGGAGCTTCTGGGCCATCGCGATGATCGCCTGGGCGATTTCCATGTCCCGCTGCGAGGCGGGGATGTCCATGATGAACGAGCGATCCACCTTCAGCGCGTCCAGCGGCAGGCGCCGCAGGTAGGCGAGCGACGAATAGCCGGTGCCGAAGTCGTCGATCGACAGGCTGACGCCCAGCTCGCGGAGGCGTTCGAGCAGCGGGATGGTCTGGTCGATGTTGTACATCAGCGCGTCCTCGGTCACCTCCAGTTCGAGGAAGCACGCCGCCAGCCCGGCCTGCTCCAGCGCATGACGGACTTCGTCGACCAGGCTGGCCCGGCCGAGATTGCTGGCGCAGCAGTTGACCGCCACCCGCAGCCGTTCGTGGCCGGCCAGGTGCAGGCTGCGCAGGTCGCGGCAGGCGCGTCGCAGCACCCAGTCGTCGAGCTGGTCGATCATGCCGTTGGCTTCGGCCAGGCCGATGAAGCGGTCCGGACCGAGCAGGCCCTGGGTCGGATGGCGCCAGCGCACCAATGCCTCCAACTGGTGTACCTCGCCGTCGGCGAGGGCGAGGATCGGCTGGTAGTGCAGCTCCAGTTGGTCGTCGCGCAGGGCTTGGCGCAGTTCCTCCTCCATCTGCAGTTCCTGGGTCGCCCGCACCAGCAGTTGCCGGCTGAAGAACTGCGCGTTGTTGCGCCCGCAGGCCTTGGACTGGTGCAGGGCCAGGCCGGCGTTCTTCAGCAGCTCCTCGCACTGCTCGCCGTCGTTCGGGTAGAGGCTGACGCCGACGCTGGCGGTCATCACCAGGGTGCGCCCGTCCAGGGCGATGGGTTCCTTCATCTTCTGCATCAGGCGTTGCGAGAGGATGTGCGCCTCGTGGTCCTGGGTGAGGTCGGCGAGCACGCAGAACTCGTCGCCGGCGAAGCGCGCCACCACGTCGCTATCGCGCAACACGCTGCGGATGCGTTCGGAGACGATCTTCAGCAGTTGGTCGCCAGAGTCGTGGCCGAGGGAATCGTTGATCCGCTTGAAGTGATCGAGGTCGAGGAACATCACCGCCAGGCCCTTGCCTCTCAGGCGACAGTTCTCCAGGTGCTGGACGAACACTTCGTTGAATGCCGTGCGGTTCTGCAGGCCGGTCAGGCTGTCGTAGCGAGCCATCTGGCGCAGCGAGGCGTGGGCGTGGTCGAGCTGGTTGAGCAGGGCGTTGACCCGGCTGTTTTCGCTGAGCCGGCGCTCCCGTTGTTTCTCCGACCATGCGGCCCAGATGCCGCAGGCGGCGATGGCGCTGGCGAGCACTCCGGTGAGCCAGCCCAGGCGCAGCGAGTCGGCGCTGGCTTGCAGTTCCAGCGGCGTGCCGGCGGGTACGCTGAGCACCAGCGCGGCCATCCCGGTGAAATGCATGGCGGCGATGGCGCCGGCCAGCAGCAGGCTGGCGATCAGTTTCATGTAGCGGTAGCGCGCGCTGCGCCGGCCGCGCAGGTAGGGGACCGCGGCGAGGGCGGTGAAGGCGGCGCCGATGGCGATCAGTACCGAAAGGGCGAACAGCGATGGCTGGTAGTACTGGGTGGCCACCGAGCGCATCGCCGCCATCCCGGTGTAGTGCATGGCAGCGATGCCCAGGCCGATGCAGCAGGCGGCGAGCAGGCAGGGCAGCAGGCCGAAGCGCGGGCGGGCGGTCATGTACATCGCCAGGTACGAGGCGGCGACGGCGATCAGCAGCGACAGGCCGGTGATCGGCAGGTCGTAGCGCAGGGCGATCGGCGCGTGGAACGCGAGCATGGCGACGAAATGCGTGGCCCAGATGCCGCTGCCCAGGCAGAACGCCCCGATCCATTGCCAGAGGCGCGGGTGGCTCAGGCTGTTGCCGACCCGCTCGACCATGTCCAGTGCCGTGTACCCGGCGAGGCAGGCGACGAGGAAGGCGAGCGCCACCAGCGACGGCGAATAGGTGCAGTTCTGCAGCACGTAGCCGTCGACGGGAGACTCTCCGAGGAAGCGCAGGCCTTGCCAATCCATAGCGGTGTCTCCCTGGACACGGAAAACCCGCGGACGGCGCGGGTGCGGGCTGGGGGTGGCATTGTGCTTCCAGTATAGATAGCGGGAGCCACCTGCAAGGTCGGCATGGAAGGAAGTCGCTGGCCGCCGACATACGGCCGGTTTCGGCATTTTCCCGGGGAGAAAAGGCATAGCTGAGCTTGTTCCGGCTCCATCGCCACGGGCATGATCGCTGCGCCCGCGAGGGCTCGCGAGGCTTCACGAAATTTTGACCAGGCGCCCGATAGAGTTCGGGCGCCCCGCCACGGGGGGTGGCGGCGGTCCGTTACGTTTCAGGAGTTGCTTCAATGGGTGGGGGTATCAAGCGTTTCTTGCCGGCTATCGGTTCGACCCGGCTGGTGATGCTGTTCGCGCTGGTTCTGGTGGTGTTCTACAACGCGGCGACCTGGAAGGCCCTGCATGGCCTGGTGCCGCTGCAAGGCTTGAAGGGCTTCGCGTTCTTCGCCTCGTTCGCGGCGTTCCTGTGGGCCGCCTTCACGCTCCTGCTGACCCTGGTTTCCTTCCGCCCGCTGCTCAAGCCGGCCTTGACCCTGGTCGCCCTGTGCTCGGCCGGCGCGACCTACTTCATGGGCAGCTACGGCATCAGCATCGACACGGTGATGGTGCAGAACGTCTTCGAGACCAACGCCACCGAGGCCGGCGACCTGGTCAACCCGACCCTGCTCGGCTATCTGCTGTTGCTCGGTGTCCTGCCTTCGCTGCTGATCTGGCTCTGGCCGGTACGCTACCGGCCGTTCTTCCGCGGCCTGCTGAACAAGATCCTGACGCTGCTCGGCTGCCTGCTGATCGTCGCGGTAATGGTAGGCAGCTTCTATTCCACCTACGCCCCGATCTTCCGCGAGGAAGACAAGCTGACCCACTTCATCAACCCGACCAACTACATCTACGCGGTGGGCAAGTACGCCAAGCAGCGCCTGGTGATCAAGGAACACCTGGTGGTCGAGCCGATCGGCCTGGACGCCCGCCAGGCGCCGGCTGCGCTGCAGCGACAGAAGAAATCGCTGCTGGTGTTCGTGGTCGGCGAGACCGCCCGTGCCGACCATTTCTCGCTGAACGGCTACGCCCGCGAGACCAACCCGGAGCTGAGCAAGCAGGACATCGTCAACTTCACCCAGGTCCGTTCCTGCGGCACTTCCACTGCGGTCTCGGTGCCCTGCATGTTCTCCCAGTACCCGCGCGAGGACTACAGCGACAAGAAGGCCAAGACCCACGAAGGCCTGCTGGACATTCTCCAGCGTGCCGGCGTGCAGGTACTGTGGCTGGAGAACAACAGCGACTGCAAGGGCACCTGCCTGCGGGTGCCCAACCGGGACATCCCGAAGACCCAGCCGAGTCCGTTCTGCGACGGCAAGAACTGCCTGGACGAGTCGCTGCTGGTAGGCCTGCAGGAGTACATCGACGGGCTGCAGGACGACGCCATCATCGTCCTGCACTCCGATGGCAGCCACGGTCCCGAGTACTACGAGCGCTACCCGAAGGAGATGGAGCGCTTCCAGCCGGTATGCCGGACCAACCAGCTCGGCAGTTGCAGCAAGGAAGAGCTGGTGAACGTCTACGACAACACCATCCTCTATACCGACCACTTCCTGACGAAGGTGATCGAATTGCTCAAGCGGAATGCCGACAAGCGCGATACGGCGATGATCTACGTGTCCGACCACGGCGAGTCGCTGGGCGAGAATGGCGTCTACCTGCACGCGGCGCCCTATTCGATCGCGCCCCAGGCGCAGATCCACGTGCCGATGGTCATGTGGTTCGCCCCGCAGGCGCTGGGCAACTGGGGCATCCAGCGCAGTTGCCTGGACGGCAAGCGCGACGACAAGGACCTGAGCCATGACAACCTGTTCCACTCGGTGCTCGGCCTGCTGGACGTACAGACTTCGCTGTACCAGCCGGCGCTGGACATCTTCGCCAGTTGCCGCGCGCCCAGGGCAGCCCAGTGAGCGACGGGGGCTGAAAGAAAAAAGGCCGTGGAGGATTCCCCCCACGGCCTTTTTCGTCGGCTTTCGCCTTATTTGTCGCGGACCAGCAGGACCGGACGCGAAGCCACGCGGATCAGGCCTTCCGCCACGCTGCCGAGCATCAGGCGGCGCATGCCGCGACGACCATGGGTGCCCATGACCACCACGTCGGCATCGCTGGCCTGGGCCTCGAGCTCGATGCGCTCGGCGATTTCCTCGCTGGCGCGCTCCTGGCAGACGCGATCGAAGGTGGCGCCTTCGACGTTGCTCGCCTCGACCTTCTCGCGGGCCTTGGCCAGGACGTCATCGGCGGCTTTCAGCGCGGCTTCGCGCAGCGGCTCGGGGTTGTAGTACACCGCGTAGTCGGGAAGGTGGCGCAGCGGGCTGTCGACGATGGTGATGACGCGCAGCTTGCCGCCGCTGAGGCCGGCCAGCTTGATGGCCTCTTCCAGGGCGCGGTCGGAGACCGGGCTGCCGTCCACGGCTACCAGAATGCGATCGTACATAAGGTGTCCCTCCAGAGTGAGTGTCCGCCCGCCGGGCGTTCTTGAAACTTCAAGGACACTGTAGACCCTCGCGGCCGGCGGACCTTTGCCGGAGGTCAATAAGTCGCAGGGCGACCGTCGCGATTCCGCTGCGACGCCCGGCTCGCGGCCCGGCGGGGGCCGGGGAACGGGGCGAACGGTCGCCGCGCGGCCATCCGCCGTTGCGGCCTTCGCTGGAAATGAAATGAAAGAAGCCATGGGGGATGCCCATGGCTTCTCGTTTCGCGCAGCCGTTGCCGGGCGTCAGCCGGCGACCAGGATGCGGATCGCCTCGAGGCGCAGGGAGGCCTTGTCGAGCAGGGCCAGGCCTTCCTCGCGCTGGGTGCGCAGGCTGTCCAGCTCGCTGTCGCGGACGCTCGGGTTGACCGCCTTGAGCGCGGTCAGGCGCGCCAGTTCCTCGTCCATGGCGGCGGCGAACTGCTGCTTGGCCCTGGCCACGCGTTCCTCGTGGCGCGGGACGATCTTGCCCTCGGCCACGTCGAACTGCTTGGCCAGCACATCGCGCTGGGCCTGGACGAACTTGTTGGCGCTGACCCGTGGCACGCTTTCCAACTGGTCGTTGAGGGTTTCCAGGGATACCCGGCCGGCCAGGTCGTTGCCGTTGGCGTCGAGCAGGCAGCGCAGGGCCTGCGGCGGCAGCCAGCGGCCGAGCTGGAGGGCGCGCGGTGCCACGGCCTCGCTGACGAACAGGAGTTCGAGCAGCACGGTGCCAGGCTTCAGCGCCTTGTTCTTGATCAGCGCCACCGAGGTGTTGCCCATCGAGCCGGACAGCACCAGGTCCATGCCGCCCTGAACCATCGGATGTTCCCAGGTGAGGAACTGCATGTCCTCGCGGGCCAGCGCCTGGGCACGGTCGTAGGTGATGGTCACGCCTTCGTCGTCGCCGAGGGGGAAGCCGGCGTCGAGCATCTTCTCGCTTGGCTTGAGGATCAGGGCATTTTCCGAATGGTCTTCGCTGTGGATGCCGTAGGCGTCGAACAGGCGCTCCATGTAGATCGGCAGGGCGAAGTCGTCGTCCTGTTCCTCGATGGCCTCCACCAGCGCCTCGCCTTCGCCGGCGCCGCCGGAGTTCAGCTCGAGCAGGCGGTCGCGACCGCTGTGCAGCTCCGCTTCGAGGGCTTCGCGACGGGCGCGGCCTTCGGCGAGCAGCGCGTCCCAGGCCTTGTCCTCGCCGCCGTCGAGCAGCGGCAGCAGGCGCGGGCCGAACTCGTGTTGCAGGGCGTTGCCGGTGGGGCAGGTATTGAGGAAGGCGTTCAGCGCCTGGTGGTACCACTGGAACAGGCGCTGCTGGGCGCTGTTCTCCAGGTGCGGTACGTGCAACTGGATGGTGTGTCGCTGGCCGATCCGGTCGAGGCGGCCGATGCGCTGCTCGAGCAGGTCCGGGTGGGCCGGCAGGTCGAACAGCACCAGATGGTGGGCGAACTGGAAGTTGCGGCCTTCGCTGCCGATTTCCGAGCAGATCAGCACCTGGGCGCCGAACTCTTCGTCGGCGAAGTAGGCGGCGGCGCGGTCGCGCTCGAGAATGCTCATGCCTTCGTGGAACACCGTGGCGGAGATGCCCGAACGCAGGCGCAGGGCGTCTTCCAGGTCGAGGGCCGTCTCGGCGTGGGCACAGATGACCAGGACCTTGAACTGCTTGAGCATCTTCAGGGTATCGATCAGCCACTCGACGCGCGGGTCGAAGCGCCACCAGCGGTTGTTGTCGTCGCCGTCTTCCCACTGCTGCTGGAAATTCACTTCCGGATACAGGTCCGGGTGTTCGCCGGCCGGCAATTCCTCGTACTGGCTCGGCATCGGCAACGGATAGGCGTGCAGTTCGCGCTGGGGGAAGCCCTGCACGGCGGCACGGGTGTTGCGGAACAGCACGCGACCGGTGCCGTGGCGGTCGAGCAGCTCGCGGACCAGGCGCGAGCGAGCTTCTTCATCGCCGCCCTCGACGCTGGCCAGCAGCTCGTCGCCCTCGCTGCCGAGGAAGCCGTGGATGGCCTTGCGCGCGCCGGCGGAAAGACTGCCGTGGTCGAGCAGTTCCTGCACCGCTTCGGCGACCGGGCGATATTGCTCGCTCTCCCGGCGGAACGCTTCGAGGTCGTGGAAACGATTCGGATCGAGCAGGCGCAGGCGCGCGAAGTGGCTGTCCTGGCCGAGTTGCTCCGGGGTCGCGGTGAGCAACAGGACGCCGGGAATGATCTCCGCCAGTTGCTCGACCAGCGCGTATTCGGCGCTGACCTGGTCCTGGTGCCAGACCAGGTGGTGGGCTTCGTCGACCACCAGCAGGTCCCAGCCGGCGGCGAACAGGGCGTCCTGGGCGCGTTCGTCTTCCTTCAGCCACTCCAGGGCGACCAGGGCCAACTGGGTGTCCTCGAAGGGATTGCTGGCATCGCTTTCGGCGAAGCGCTCCTTGTCGAACAGGGCCACCTGCAGGTTGAAGCGCCGGCGCATCTCCACCAACCACTGGTGCTGGAGGTTTTCCGGGACCAGGATCAGCACCCGCCCGGCGCGGCCGGAGAGCAACTGGCGATGGATGATCAGGCCGGCCTCGATGGTCTTGCCCAGGCCCACTTCGTCGGCCAGCAGGACGCGCGGCGCCATGCGGTCGGCGACTTCGCGGGCGATGTGCAACTGGTGGGCGATCGGCTGGGCGCGGGCGCCGCCGAGGCCCCAGAGCGAGGACTGGAGCAGTTGGCTGCGGCGTTCGAGAGTGTGGTAGCGCAGGGAGAACCAGGGCAGGGGATCGATCTGTCCGGCGAACAGACGGTCGCTGGCGAGGCGGAACTGGATGAAGTTGGAGAGCTGGGTTTCCGGCAGGGTGCGCTGCTCGTTCTGCGCGGTGAGGCCGTGGTACACCAATAGGCCTTCGCTTTCCTCGACCTCGCGGACGGTCATCTTCCAGCCTTCGAAGTGCGTCACTTCATCGCCGGGGGCGAAGCGCACGCGGGTCAGCGGCGCATTGCGCAAGGCGTATTGGCGGGTATCGCCGGTCGCCGGATAGAGCACGGTGAGCAGGCGGCCATCCTGGGCCAGGATGGTCCCCAGGCCCAATTCCGCTTCACTGTCGCTGATCCAGCGTTGCCCCGGTTGATACTGCGCCATGTCCACCTCCCAAAAAAGCCGGGTATGGTACCGCAACGCGTGGCGTTGAGCGACGCTTGGCGATGGATTGCGTGTTGCGCCACGGCTTCGTCGGAGAGCCGTCCGTCGGTACGGGAGCGCCCGCCTGGCGGCTGGTTCTCAAGTCGAGCGGCGGGTCGACCGATAACCCTTGTAGAAGAACGCCGCAAACCGGCACGCTGCGAGAACCCATGACGCGGCACTACCCAGAGAGGTTGCCTGCATGCTTCCGCCGATCCCCCAGGGCCTGATCCCGGTCACCGTCCAGCAGGACCCGCCCAAGCCCCGTCCGGCCACGCCGCCGGTCGCGCCGACCCAGGCTGGCGCGGGCAGCGATGGCGTCGCCTTGCGCCAGGAGCGCGACGAGGAAAGCTGGCTGGAAGAGGAATACCGCCGTCGCCAGCGCCGCCAGGGCGGCGAGGCGCACGCGCGGAGCGACGAGGGGGACGAGGCGCCGGCTGACGAGGCGGGGGAGAGCGCCCAGGCGGACGAGCTGCCGCGCAAGGGACAATTGATCGACATCGAAGTGTAACCCTGGTTTTCCAGGCTTCAGCAGCGGCCTTGCGGCGTAGTAACCTGCGGCCCATGGACCTGTTCGCCGACGCACCCCTGACCCTGCCGGACGCCGACCTGCGCTATCTCCCGCATTGGCTGGATGCGCCGCTGGCGAGCGCCTGGCTGTTGCGCCTGGAACAGGAAACGCCCTGGGAACAGCCGATCCTGCGCATCCATGGCGAGGAGCATCCGACCCCGCGCCTGGTGGCCTGGTACGGCGACCCTGACGCCGCCTACCGTTATTCCGGCCAGGTCCAC
Source organism: Pseudomonas sp. TZ252 (assembly GCF_056110345.1). Lineage (NCBI taxonomy): Bacteria > Pseudomonadati > Pseudomonadota > Gammaproteobacteria > Pseudomonadales > Pseudomonadaceae > Pseudomonas > Pseudomonas sp. TZ252. The sequence goes on from NZ_CM148566.1 coordinate 4,254,093, forward strand.
CGGCCGCTGCCATGGACCGCGTTGCTCGGCGAGATCCGCGAGCGCGTGGAGCGCGAGGTCGGCCAGCGGGTCAACGGCGTGCTGCTGAACTACTACCGCGACGGCCAGGACTCCATGGGCTGGCACAGCGACGACGAGCCAGAGCTGCGCCGCGATCCGCTGGTCGCCTCGCTCAGTCTCGGCGGCAGCCGCCGCTTCGACCTGCGGCGCAAGGGCCAGACCCGCATCGCCCACTCTCTGGAACTGACCCATGGCAGCCTGCTGGTCATGCGCGGCGCAACCCAGCATCATTGGCAACATCAGGTGGCGAAGACCCGCCGCTCCTGCATGCCCCGTTTGAACCTGACCTTCCGCCTGGTGTACCCCCAGCCATGAACGACGACGACAAGGTGATCGACCTCAGCGCCGAGCGCGACAAGCGCATCCACGACGTGCACGAGAAGCGCCTGCAGGAGGTCCGCAAGGCCTTCGAACAGGTGTTGCCGCTGGGCAAGCCGCGGAAGAAGCCGAAAGGCAAGCCGAAGAAGCGCTGAAGCCTCCGCCGCCGCGTTCGCCGGCGGCGCATTCCTGCGGGCAACGTGCGGCGATCGGGCAGGTTTTTCCCGGTTATCTGCGGCGTCCGACCGCATTCTCCCTCCTGCGAAACTTGACCTGGGTCAGTGTCATGCACCTGGCCGAAAAAGCCCGTCCGGGCGATTGATCCAGGTCAATATTGCGCCGCCGCGCCTCGCTAATCTGAGCCCATCGAGCAACACCCAACCGGCAACTGGAGGCCATCAACATGTTCATCGACGAAGTGGTTCTCGCAGGGATTCTTACAGTAGGCCTCATGGTCGCTTTCTTCGGTGGGGTCGGTTACTTCATCTGGAAGGATTCCCATAGCCGCAAAGGCTGATCCTCCCGGATACACAGAGCACGCAAGGCACTTAGGGCGACTTCGGTCGCCCGTTTTTTTTGCGCCTGGAAAAACACCGGCGCAGCGATCGGGATACTACGAATGTCGCTGGACGATATTGTTAGCAGCCTAATAATATAGGCTGCACATATCGCCTCGGCGTTCGCCGGCTATCTATGCTGATGTAGACCCCGTTTCGGAAGACCCTGTGCCCATTCACTGGAAGCCGTTCCTGGCACCCTCGACGCTGGCGCTCAAGTTCGCCATCAAGACGCTCCTGGCCGGCGGCCTGGCGTTGTGGTGCGCCTTTCGCTTCGACCTGGAGCAGCCGCAATGGGCGCTGATGACCGTGCTGATCGTGTCCCAGCCGTTGTCCGGCATGGTGGTGGCGAAGGGCTTGTTCCGCCTGCTCGGCACCCTGGTCGGCACCGCGATGTCGGTGTTGATGATCGCGCTGTTCGCCCAGGCGCCCTGGTTGTTCCTGCTGGCCATCTCGCTCTGGCTGGGGCTCTGCACGGCGGCCTCGACCTCCCTGCGCAACCACGTTTCCTATGCCTTCGTACTTTCCGGCTATACGGTGGCGATCATTGGCCTGCCGGCGGTGGACCAGCCGCTGCTGGTCTTCGAGCAGGCGGTGGCGCGTTGTACCGAGATCTGCCTGGGGATCATCTGCGCCTCGGCGGTCAGTGCGATCCTCTGGCCGCAGCGGGTCGAGCAGAACCTCGACAAGCAGGCCCACGCCACCTGGCTGCTGGGCATGCAGGCCGCGCGCGGCGAGATCGACCCGCGCCAGCGGCAGCCGCAGGGGCTGCTCAACGCGCTGAGCAAGATTGTCGAGGTCGATGCGCAGCGCGACCATGCCTGGTTCGAAGGCGAGCGCGGGCGGCGCCGGGCCGGCGCCCTGGCGTTGCTCTCGCGCGACCTGCTCAGCCTGTTGCGCACCGCGCGCGGCGTGGCCCGGCAACGGGCGCGGCTGAGCGAAGAGGAAGAGCGCCGGGTGGAGCGCTGGCTGGCCGCGCTGGCCAGCGCCCTGGAAGGAACCGATCCGGCGTCGATGCAGGCGCTGCGCGAGGAGTTGGCGCAGGTCGCGGTCGAGCCGCAGTGGAGCAACGACCAGCGGTACCTGCTGACCCGCTGCTCGGTGCTGCTGCTCAAGGCGGTGAATGCCGAGAAGGGCATGCGCGCGGTGGCCAGCGGCGAGGTCGAGGGGCGGGTGGGCAGCGCCGGTACCCTGTCCTGGCACCGCGACCTGCAGATGGCGCTGTTCTACGGTACGCGTAGCGCCCTGGCGTTGCTCGGGCTGTCGGTCTACTGGATCTATACCGCGTGGCCGGCGGCGTCCGGCGCGATGCTGCTGGCGGCGGTGGTGTGCAGCCTGTTCGCCAACCGCGACAACGCGGTGGCCATCGGCCTGAGCTTCCTGCGCGGCATCGTCTACGCGATCCCGGCGGCGATGCTGGTCAGCCAGTGGCTGCTGCCGCAGTGGAATGGCTTCCCGCTGCTCTGCCTGGCGATGGGCGTGCCGCTGTTCTTCGCCACCCTGGGCATGGCCGTACCGGTTACCGCCGGCACCGCCACCTCGTTCGCGATCCACTTCATCGTCCTGGTCGCGCCGCGCAACCAGATGGACTACAACCTCGCGACCCTGCTGAATTCCGCCCAGGGCGTGCTGATCGGAGTCGGCTTCGCGGTGGTGATCTTCCGCTTGCTGACCTTGCGTCCGGGCTGGCTGACCCGACGCCTGCTGGACGCCACCTGCGTCGATCTCGGCCGCCTCACCCGGCGCCCGCTGGCGCAGGCGGAGAACTGGTTCGGCGGGCGCATGGCCGACCGCCTGTTGCGCCTGGCGCGGCACGCCAACCTGTTGCCGGAGCAGGAGCGGCGGCGTTGGGACGATGGCCTCCTGGCGCTCGACCTGGGTAACGAACTGATCCACCTGCGGGCCTGCCTGGAAGGCGCCCGTGGCGTCCTGCGCAAGGCGCGCGACCGCTTCCTCGGGGAACTGGGCGAACTGCTTGAGGCCGGTCCCGCGGGTCCGCGCAGTGACCGCCTGGAGCGGATCAGCCTGCCGTTGCGCGAAGCCCTGGAGCGTGACGCTCGCCACGACGACGAAGCCAGCCGCCTGGCGCGCGCGGCCCTGGCGCAACTGCTGTTCACCTGGCAGCAGTGGTGCCATCAGGAGGAAAGCCATGAGTCTGCATGAATCGGCCTGGGGCGGCGTCTACCTCAGCCCGCTGTTCGTCTATGCCCTGCTGGCGCTGGCGGCCACCGCCGCGCTGCGGGTGCTGATCCAGAAAACGCCGTTGCGTCGCTGGGTCTGGCACGAGGCGCTGTTCGACTGCGCCCTGTTCATTTTGATGTTGAGTGGCATTACCTGGGCGGCTACGACCTGAATCGTCGCCCCGAGAAGGAGATTCGCATGCGTGCATCGCTTCGCGTCGTCGTCACCCTGCTGGTGGTCGCTGCCGCTGTCCTCGCCGGCATCTGGCTCTGGCGCTACTACATGCTCTCGCCCTGGACCCGCGATGCCCGGGTGCGGGCCGACGTGGTGGTGGTGGCGCCGGACGTGTCCGGCTGGGTGACCGACCTGGAGGTCAAGGACAACCAGGTGGTCAAGGTCGGCGACGTGCTGATGCGCATCGACCAGGAACGCTACCAGGCCAACCTGGAGCAGGCCCGCGCCGTCGCCGAGACCCGTCACCAGCAATACCTGTTGCGCCAGAACGAGGCGGCCCGGCGCAGCCGCCTGGGCATCGGCGCGATCAGCGCCGAGGACAAGGAAAACGCCCAGATCAATGCCGCCATCGCTCGCAGCGAGTACCAGGAGGCGCTGGCCCAGGTGAAGATCGCCGAACTCAACCTCAAGCGCAGCGAGCTGCGCGCCGCGCGCAACGGCCAGGTGACCAACCTGCGCCTGGCCCAGGGCAACTACGCCACGGCGGGCCAGGCGGTGATGGCGTTGGTCGACCAGCAGTCCTTCTATGTGGTCGCCTACTTCGAGGAAACCAAGCTGCCCGGCATCCGCGTCGGCATGCGCGCCCAGGTCCGCCTAATGAGCGGCGATCAGCCGATCGACGGCACGGTGGAGAGCATCAGCAGCGGTATCACCGACCGCAACTCGACGCCGGACGGCCAGTTGCTGGCCAATGTCGAGCCGACCTTCAACTGGGTGCGCCTGGCGCAGCGCATTCCGGTGCGCATCCGCCTCGACCAGGTGCCGGCGGATGTCCACCTGAGCGCCGGGATGACCGCCAGCGTCACCGTGCAGGGGGACTGAACGGCAGCGCTTGCGTGGCGCCATCCAGCGTGCTGGCGCCAAGCGCGCAGGCCAGCGCCGCCAGCACCAGGGCGAGGCCGACCCAGGGCGTCGCGGCGACTCCCAGTGCCGCCACCACCAGGCCGCCCAGCGCCGCGCCGAGGCCCACGCCCAGGTGCATGGCCGAGGTGTTCAGGGCGACGCCGGCGGAACCGCTGGCCGGATCGCTGCGCAGCAGGAAGCTCTGCACCACCGGCGAGATCATCCAGCTGATCGCGCTCCAGACCATCAGTACCGGCAGGAACCCGATGCTGCCCAGGCTCAGCGGCACCGCCGCCAGCGCCAGGGCGAAGGCCGCCGGCACCAGACGCAGGGCGCGCCGGTGGCCGAGGCGGTCGGCCAGCCAGCCGCCGATATAGCCGCCGCTCAGCGCTGCCAGGCCGATCAGCAGGAGGATCAGGCTGATCTCGCTGGGCGAGCGAATACCGGCCATGCTCGCCAGGTACGGGGTGAAATAGGCGAACAGGGTGAAGTGCCCGCCGAGCAACAGGATCGATACCAGTTGCGCGAGCCACAGCGCGGGCTGGCGCAACTGCCGCAGGTAGCCTTCGCGGCCGGGCAGGTCGCCGGCCTGGCGTTGCGGCAGGTAGCGCCAGAGCAGCAGGCACAAGGGCAGCGAATAGACCGCGATGCCGGCGAAGATCCAGCGCCAGCCGAACCAGTCGCTGATCTGTACGCCCAGTGGCACGCCGAACACCAGCGAACCGCTGATGCCCATGAAGATCAGGCCGATCGCCCGGCCGCGCTGGGCCGGGGCGGCCAGCTCGGCGGCGAGCAGGCTGGCGAGGACGATCAGCAGCCCGCAACAGGCCGACATTCCCAGGCGAGCCAGGAGCAGGCCGAGATAGCCCGGAGCGAGGGCGGCGAGCGCGTTGCTGAGGGCGAACAGCAGCAGGGTCGCCAGCAGCAGGCGGCGGCGTTCGATGCGCCGGGTCAGCCAGCCGAGCAGCGGTGCGGCGAGGGCGAAGCCGAGGGAGAACAGGGTGGTGAGCTGGCCGGCCAGGCTGATGGAGACCCGCAGGTCTTCGGCCAGGGGCGGCAGGATGCCGATCAGGATGCTTTCCGCCAGGCCGGCGGCGAAGGTGGTCAGGGATAGCAACAGCAAGCGAAGGTCCATGGCGGCTCCGATTCCCGGTAAGGGGTTTCGGGCGGTGGAGTGCCTTCGGTTATCCCTGATGATTGAGGTAAGACAGCGGACAGGGTAGAGCAGCGCGCGGCGGCCCGGCAAGTCCGCCGGGCCGGATGGCCCGACGGTAGGGAAAGCCGCTCAGCCGATGCTGATCGGCGGCAGTTCGGCCAGCTCGACGCTGAGCTTCTCTTCCGGCGCCATGATCTCCGCTTCGCCGTCGACCACCTGCTTGCCTGCCTGGTTGAACACCCGCGTGGCCATGCGCACGCGATTTTTCGGCAGCTTCTCGAGGACTTCCAGTTCGACCTTCAGGTCGTCGCCGAGCTTGACCGGACGGGTGAAGCGCAGGGTCTGGCCGAGATAGATGGTGCCTGGGCCGGGCAGCACGGTGGCGATCGCCGCGCTGATCAGGGCGCCGCTGAGCATGCCGTGGGCGATGCGTTCCTTGAACTGGGTGGTGGCCGCGTAGGCGGCGTCCAGATGCACCGGGTTGCGGTCGCCGGAGACTGCGGCGAACAACTGCAGGTCGCGCTCGGCGATGCTGCTGGTGTACTCGGCCTTTTGCCCGACCTCTAGCTCGGCGTAGGGAATGTTCTGGACCTGGCTCATGTTCTCTCCTTTGTCGAATGATCCCGGCGGTGGCGCAGGGCCTGTTCCAGCCAGTCGATCAGGTCTTGGGTGACCGCGTCGCGGTTGCTCTCGTTGAACAGCTCGTGACGGGCCTCGGGATAGGTCTTCAGGGTCACCTGGCGCAGCCCGGCACTGCGCAGGGCGTCGGCCAGGTCGCCCAGGCGCTTGCCCTGGCTGACCGGGTCGCGTTCGCCGCCGATGATCAGCAGCGGCAGGTCGGCATCGATCTGCCGCAGGTGGGTGGGCGGGGTGATATCGGCCAGGCCGCCGAGCAGGTCCACCCACAACTGGTTGCTGCAGCGGAAGCCGCACAGCGGGTCGGCCACGTACCTGTCGACTTCCTGCGGATCGCGACTGAGCCAGTCGAAGGCCGTGCGATTGGGCTTGAACGCCTTGTTGAACGAGCCGAACGAGAGGAAGTCGATCAGCGCGCTCTTGCCCAGCGGCCCCTGGCGCCAGCGCTCGAAGCGGGCGATCAGGCGGGCGACCCGGTAGAGCGCTTGCGGCTGGTAGTTGGAGCCGGAAAGGATCGCCCCTTGCAGGCTGCAGCTGTGGTGCAGCAGATAGGCCATGGAGATGTAGCTGCCCATGCTGTGGCCCAGCAGGAAGATCGGCAGTTCCGGGTGCTGCTGGCGGATATGGTGGTTCAGGCTGGCCAGGTCGCCGACCACCTTGCCCCAGCCGCCCTGGTCGGCGAAGTGGCCCAGCTCGTCGGCTTCGGCGGTCCGGCCGTGCCCGCGCTGGTCGATCGCATAGAAGTGGTAGCCGGCAGCGTTCAGCGCGGCGGCGAGACGCTCGTAGCGACCGGCGTGCTCGGCCATGCCGTGGGACAGCATCACCGCGCCAACGGCCGTTGCGCTCGGCCAGTGGCGGGTGTACAGCGGGGTTTCGTCGCTGGCGGGGAGCCAGTAGGCAGCGGCGGGCATGTTCGTTCCTTGTGCCGGGCGGACGCGTTCCGGCGCATTCTAGCAGCGTGCGCGGTTTCGTCCCGGAAAAGCGCCACCCTTGGGCACGGCCCGCTCTGGAATGGCGGGCGGCGAAGAGCGACAGGCTGGAGATTCACACTATCAATAAGGGCAGGAGGAGTATTTGCGCTGTCCGATGCAACTGCTAAGTTGCCCGATACCCCGCACACGCGGGCCAGACCCGCTCAGGTAAGAGGACAAGAATAAATGCAACCTGAATTCTGGAACGACAAACGCCCGGCCGGCGTACCCGACAGTCTCGACTTCGGCGCCTACCGTTCCGTGGTCGAGGTCTTCGAGCGCTCCTGCAAGAAATTCGCCGACCGCCCGGCCTTCAGCAATCTCGGCGTGACGCTCAGCTACGCCGAACTCGATCGTCTGTCCGCCGCCTTCGCCGCCTACCTGCAGAAACAGACCGATCTTCAGCCCGGCGACCGCATCGCGGTGCAGATGCCCAATGTCCTGCAATATCCCATCGCGGTGTTCGGCGCCTTGCGCGCGGGGCTGGTGGTGGTCAACACCAATCCGCTGTACACCGCCCGCGAAATGCGCCACCAGTTCAAGGACGCCGGCGTGCGTGCGCTGGTCTACCTGAACGTGTTCGGCAAGCTGGTCGAGGAAGTGCTCCCGGATACGCGGATCGAGTACCTGATCGAGGCGCGCATGGGCGACCTGTTGCCGGCGCTGAAGGGTTGGCTGGTGAACAGCGTGGTGAAGTCGGTGAAGAAGATGGTCCCCGATTATCGCTTGCCCCAGGCGCTGCCGTTCAGGCAGGCCTTGAAGCAAGGCCAGGGCCATGCCCTGCAGCCGGTCAGGGTCGGCCTGGAGGATGTCGCCGTGTTGCAGTACACCGGCGGCACCACCGGGGTCTCGAAGGGGGCGATGCTCACCCACGGCAACCTGGTGGCGAACATGCTGCAGGTCCACGCCCAGCTTTCCCAGCTCGGCAAAGATGGCCTGCCGCTGATGAAGGAGGCGCAGGAGGTGATGATCGCGCCGCTGCCGCTCTACCACATCTATGCCTTCACCGCGAACTGCATGTGCATGATGGTCAGCGGCAACCATAACGTGCTGATCACCAACCCGCGCGACATCCCCGGTTTCATCAAGGAACTGAAGAAGTGGCGTTTCTCCGCGCTGCTCGGCCTCAACACCCTGTTCGTCGCGTTGATGGAGCACCCCGGGTTCAAGGACGTCGATTTCTCCAACCTGAAGCTCACCAACTCCGGCGGCACTGCACTGGTCAGCGCCACCGCCGAGCGCTGGAAGGGCGTCACCGGCTGCACCGTGGTGGAAGGCTATGGCCTCACCGAATGCTCGCCGGTGGTGACCACCAACCCCTACGGCGAGCAGGCGCGCCTGGGCACGGTGGGGATTCCGGTCGTGGGCACGGCGCTCAAGGTGATCGATGAGCAGGGCAACGAGCTGCCTGTCGGCGAACGTGGCGAACTCTGTGTGAAAGGTCCGCAAGTGATGAAGGGGTACTGGCAGCGTCCCGAGGCCACCGAGGAGATTCTCGATGCCGAAGGCTGGCTGAAGACCGGCGACATCGCGGTGATCGACGAGGACGGCTTCGTGCGTATCGTCGATCGCAAGAAGGACCTGATCCTGGTCTCTGGCTTCAATGTCTACCCCAACGAGATCGAAGACGTGGTGATGGCCCATCCGAAGGTGGCCAGTTGCGCGGCGGTGGGCATTCCCGACGAGAAGTCCGGCGAGGCGGTGAAGCTGTTCGTGGTGGCCCGCGACCCCAGCCTGTCGGTCGAGGAGCTCAAGGCCTACTGCAAGGAAAACCTCACCGGATACAAAATTCCGCGACAGATTGTGCTCAAGGATGCATTACCGATGACGCCTGTGGGTAAAATCCTCCGTCGTGAGCTGCGCGAAATCGCCTGATAGCCTTACAAGGCTCTGAAACGGGCATTTGCCGGGGACAGGAAAGACCGTGACCGAGACTAATGTCTCGGTCATTTTTTTGACCGAATAGGTCATGTTTGGTGCTGGTCTGCCTCTGGCAAAGCTGATAATCTCGGCGCGCCTAATAGCCCTGGGTCCAGGGTTAGCGAGCAGATCACAACAAGATGCCGCCATGAGCGGTGAAGATTAGCTGTTGCTTAGGAGTGGGCTTCCATGATCGAAAACTTCTGGAAGGACAAGTACCCAGCGGGTATTGCTGCCGAGATCAATCCCGACCAGTACCCGAACATCCTGTCGGTACTGAAGGAGTCCTGCCAACGTTTTGCCACCAAGCCCGCGTTCACCAACCTGGGCAAGACCCTGACCTACGGCGAGCTGTACAAGCTGTCCGGCGACTTCGCCGCCTACCTGCAGCAGCACACCGATCTCAAGCCCGGCGACCGCATCGCCGTCCAGTTGCCCAACGTCCTGCAATACCCGATCGTGGTCTTCGGCGCCATGCGCGCCGGTCTCATCGTGGTCAACACCAACCCGCTGTACACCGCGCGCGAACTGGAACACCAGTTCAACGACTCCGGCGCCAAGGCGGTGGTCTGCCTGGCCAACATGGCCCACCTGGTCGAGGGCGTACTGCCGAAGACCGGCGTCAAGCAGGTGATCGTCACCGAAGTCGGCGACATCCTGCCGCCGCTGAAGCGCTTCATCGTCAACTTCGTGGTCAAGCACATCAAGAAGATGGTGCCGGCCTACAGCCTGCCGCAAGCCACCAAGCTGACCGACGCGCTGGCCAGGGGCGCCGGCAAGTCGTTCCAGGAAGCCGCGCCGCAGGCCGACGACGTCGCCGTGCTGCAATACACCGGCGGCACCACCGGGGTCGCCAAGGGCGCCATGCTGACCCACCGCAACCTGGTGGCCAACATGTTGCAGTGCAAGGCGCTGATGGGCGCCAACCTCAACGAGGGCTGCGAGATCCTCATCGCGCCGCTGCCGCTGTACCACATCTATGCCTTCACCTTCCATTGCATGGCGATGATGCTCACCGGCAACCACAACATCCTGATCACCAACCCGCGCGACCTGCCGTCGATGCTCAAGGACCTCGGCCAGTGGAAGTTCACCGGCTTCGTCGGCCTGAACACCCTGTTCGTCGCCCTGTGCAACAACGAGACCTTCCGCAAGCTGGACTTCTCCGCGCTGAAACTGACCCTCTCCGGCGGCATGGCACTGCAGCTGGCCACCGCGGAGCGCTGGAAGGAAGTCACCGGCTGCGCCATCTGCGAAGGCTACGGCATGACCGAGACCGCGCCGGTGGTATCGGTCAACCCGTTCCAGAACATCCAGGTCGGCACCATCGGTATTCCGGTGCCCTCGACCCTGTGCAAGGTGATCGGCGACGACGGCCAGGAAGTGCCCCTGGGCGAGCGCGGCGAACTCTGCGTGAAGGGTCCGCAGGTGATGAAGGGCTACTGGCAGCGCCAGGAGGCCACCGACGAGATCCTCGACGCCGATGGTTGGCTGAAGACCGGCGATATCGCGATCATCCAGGAAGACGGCTACATGCGCATCGTCGACCGGAAGAAGGACATGATCCTGGTCTCCGGCTTCAATGTGTATCCGAACGAACTGGAAGACGTGCTGGCGACCCTGCCGGGCGTCCTGCAGTGCGCCGCGATCGGCATCCCCGACGAGAAGTCCGGCGAGTCGATCAAGGTCTTCGTGGTGGTCAAGCCGGGGGCGACCCTGACCAAGGAACAGGTCATGCAGCACATGCATGACAACCTGACCGGCTACAAGCGGCCGAAGGCCGTGGAGTTCCGCGACAGCCTGCCGACCACCAACGTCGGCAAGATCCTGCGCCGCGAACTGCGCGACGAAGAGCTGAAGAAAGCGGGCCAGAAGTAAGTCCGCCGTTGCCTGAAGAAGCCCCGCCGATGCGGGGCTTCTTCGTTGCAGGCAGTCGGTTGCGGGGTGAGCGGGCCTGTGCGGACGTGCCGGCAGCGCATCACCTGCCGGAGGAAACCCCCATGGCCTGCCCTGGCCGAAGAAATACGCCGTCTGCCGATCAGCCGGTGTCTGGAACTGATCCAGGCATTGCTGGATCGCGCCGGCCCCGAGGTGCTCAAGCGACTGGGGCGCTGAGAGGGCCATCGCCCACCAGCAGCGTCGGCCGTATCGCGGCAGCGAGCGTTAACCGGGATTCGTCCTCTTCCGCTCAAATCTGCGACAATTCCGAATATTTTTCGCCTCGGCAGTGGCCGGAGCTTCTCCCGTCCTCCGCGACTGCGGCACGCTCACAGCATTCGAAAAGCCTAGATGACCGACCAGACTCCTTCCCTTGACCAACTCGTCCGGCGCCTCGACCAGGCCCAGATCAGCGACCGCCACCGCTTGCGCCGGCAGCTCCACGAACTGCGCAAGCAGCCCGACGACGCGCGCCTGGCGCAGTGGGTCGAGCGCTTCCAGACCTCCTGCGCCAAGGTCGAGGCGCGGCGCGCCAGCGTGCCGGCGATCCGCTACGACGACAGCCTGCCGATCGCCGCCAAGCGCGACGAGATCAAGGCCGCCATCGCCGCCCACCAGGTGGTGGTGATCGCCGGCGAGACCGGCTCGGGCAAGACCACCCAGTTGCCGAAGATCTGTCTGGAGCTGGGTCGCGGCATCCACGGCCTGATCGGCCATACCCAGCCGCGTCGGCTGGCGGCGCGCAGCGTGGCGACGCGGGTCGCGGAAGAGATCGGTACGCCGCTGGGCGCGCTGGTCGGCTACCAGGTGCGCTTCGAGGACCAGAGCGACGACAGCACCCTGGTCAAGCTGATGACCGACGGCATCCTCCTGGCCGAGACCCAGCACGACCGCTACCTGGAGCGCTACGACACGCTGATCGTCGACGAAGCCCACGAGCGCAGCCTGAACATCGACTTCCTCCTCGGCTACCTGAAGACCCTGTTGCACCGGCGTCCGGACCTGAAGCTGATCATCACCTCGGCGACCATCGACCTGGAGCGTTTCTCCCGGCATTTCGACGGCGCCCCGGTGATCGAGGTTTCCGGCCGCACCTATCCGGTGGAGACCTGGTACCGGCCGCTGGCGGCGGAAACCGACGAGGAGGGCAACCGGGTCGAGGACGACCTGTCGGTGGACCAGGGCATCCTCGCCGCCCTCGACGAGATCGCCGCCCACGAACGCGAGGTCGGCAAGCGGCCCGGCGACGTGCTGGTGTTCCTCCCCGGCGAGCGGGAGATCCGCGACGCCGCGGAGATGCTGCGCAAGGCCAACCTGCGCCACACCGAGGTGCTGCCGCTGTACGCGCGACTGACCCCGGCCGAGCAGCAGAAGATCTTCCAGCCGCGCCCGGGACGCAAGATCGTGCTGTCCACCAACGTCGCGGAAACCTCGCTGACGGTGCCGGGCATCCGTTACGTGATCGACAGCGGCACCGCACGGATCAGCCGCTACAGCTACCGCGCCAAGGTCCAGCGGCTGCCCATCGAGGCGGTGTCGCAGGCCAGCGCCAACCAGCGCAAGGGCCGTTGCGGGCGGGTCGAGCCGGGCATATGCGTGCGTCTCTACAGCGAGGAGGACTTCAACGCGCGTCCGGCCTTCACCGACCCGGAAATCCTCCGCACCAACCTGGCCGCGGTGATCCTGCAGATGCTGCACCTGCGCCTCGGCGACATCGAGGCGTTCCCCTTCATCGAGCCGCCGGACGGCAAGGCGATCAAGGACGGCTTCACCCTTCTGCAGGAACTGTCGGCGGTCAACCGCGAAGGCCAGCTGACCCCGCTGGGGCGCCAACTGGCGCGCCTGCCGATCGACCCGAGGCTGGGCCGCATGCTGCTGGAGGCGGCCCAGCAGGGTAGCCTCGAGGAAGTGTTGACGGTGGCCAGCGCGCTGTCCGTGCAGGACCCGCGCGAGCGTCCGGTGGAGCGGCAGCAGGCCGCCGACCAGGCGCACGCGCAATGGAAGGACCCGGATTCCGACTTCGCCGCGCTGATCAATCTCTGGGGTGGCTTCGAGGAGCAGCGCCAGGCGCTGGGTTCCAACGCCCTGCGCAGCTGGTGCCGGAAGAACTTCCTCAACTACCTGCGCCTGCGTGAGTGGCGCGACGCCCACCGCCAACTGACCCTGATCTGCCGCGAACTGAAGCTGCCGTTCGGGCGCCCGGCCAAGGCCGAGGCGCGCAAGCCGGAGGCGAAGAAAGGCGCGTCGGCCGACAACGAACGCGAGGTACCGGGGATCGATTACGCGGCGGTCCACAAAGCGATCCTGTCCGGCCTGCTCAGCCAGATCGGGCAGAAGGCCGAGGAAGGCGACTACCTCGGCGCTCGCCAGCGACGTTTCTGGATCCATCCGTCCAGCGGCATCGCTCGCAAGCGCCCGCAATGGATCATGGCCGCGGAACTGGTGGAGACCACCAAGCTGTTCGCCCGAATGGTCGCGAAGATCGAGCCGGACTGGCTGGAGCCGCTGGCCGGGCACCTGATCAAGACCAACCACTTCGAGCCGCACTGGGAGAAGCGTCGCGGCCAGGTGGTGGCGTTCGAGCAGGTCACCCTCTACGGCCTCATCGTCATCGGTCGACGTCCGGTGCACTACGGTCCGATCGACCCGCCGGTGGCGCGCGAGCTGTTCATCCGCGAAGGCCTGGTGCGCGGCGAGATCAACAGCCGCGCCAAGTGCCTGAGCGCCAACCGGCAGTTGCTGGAAAAGCTCGACGAGCTGGAAGCCAAGGCACGCCGGCGCGACATCCTGGCTGACGAGGAAACCCTGTTCGCCTATTACGACGCGCGCCTGCCGGCGGATATCTACCAGACCGCCAGTTTCGAGAAATGGTACGCCCGCGAGCGGCAGAACCAGCCGGACCTGCTGCTGATGCGCGAGGAAGACGTGCTGGCCCGCGAAGCCAGCGAAGTCACTGCGGCGCAGTACCCGGATCGCCTGCGCCTGGGCGACCTGCACCTGTCGCTGAGCTACCAGTTCGAGCCCGGCACCGCGCGCGACGGCGTCACCGTGCGGGTACCGGCGCCGCTGCTGCCGCAATTGCCGGCCGAACGCATCGACTGGCTGGTGCCCGGCCTGCTCTACGACAAGGCGGTGGCGTTGGTGCGCAACCTGCCGAAGGCGATCCGCAAGAGCTTCGTGCCGGTACCGGACTTCGTCCGCGCCGCCCTGGAGCGCATCACCTTCGGCGAAGGTTCGCTGCCGCAGGTGCTGGGCCGCGAGCTTCAGCGCATGACCGGCGTGCGGGTAGCCGACGAGGCCTGGGCCGAGGCGGCGACGCAGTTGGACGATCACCTGCGGATGAACATTGAGGTGGTCGACGCCCAGGGCAAGTTCCTCGGCGAGGGCCGCGACCTGGCCGAACTCACCGCGCGTTTCGCCGAAGCCAGCCAGGCGGCCCTGGCGATTCCCCAGGCCGACAAGGAACAGCAGCGTCCGGTGGAGGCCAAGGCCTTCGCCAGCGTCGCCGAGAAGGCCCAGCAGAAGGTCGCCGGATTGTCGATGACGGTATACCCGGCGCTGGTGGAGGAGCAGGGCGAGGTCAAGGAAGGGCGCTTCCCGACCCAGGCCGAGGCCGACTACCAACACCGCCGCGCCCTGCAACGACTGCTGTTGCAGCAACTGGCCGAGCCGGCCAAGTACCTGCGCGCCAAGCTGCCGGGGCAGACCGAGATGGGCCTGCTGTACCGCGAGCTGGGACGGGTCGAGGCGCTGGTCGAGGACATCCTCCTGGCCAGTCTCGACAGTTGCGTGCTGCAGGGCGAAAGCCTGCCGCGCGACGGCGCCGCCCTGGCCGCGCTGGCCGAGCGCAAGCGCGCTGCCTGGAACGAGCACGCCGAGCGCCTGGCACGCCTGGTGCTGGATATCCTCAAGCTCTGGCACGGCCTGCAGAAGCGCTTCAAGGGCAAGGTCGAGCTGGCCATGACCGTGCCGCTGAACGACGTCAAGGGCCAACTGGCCAACCTGGTGTATCCGGGGTTCGTCCGCGCCACCCCGCTGGAGTGGTTGAAGGAGTATCCGCGTTACCTCAAGGCCATCGAGCAGCGCCTGGACAAGGTCGCCGGCCAGGTCCAGCGCGACCGGGTGTGGAGCGGCGAGCTGGGCGAACTCTGGGCGCAATACCAGGCGCGCCTCGCCAAGCACGCCCAGGAAGGCAAGCGCGACGCCGAGTTGCAGGTGTATCGCTGGATGCTGGAGGAGTACCGGGTCTCGCTGTTCGCCCAGCAACTGGGAACCCGGCTGCCGGTCTCGGACAAGCGCCTGGCCAAGCAGTGGAGCCAGGTCGAGGGCTAGTTCCAGGGATACCGCGCGAAATGAAAAAGGCGCGCCGGTCGAAACCGGCGCGCCTTTTTCGTTCTGGTCCGATCAGTCGCGCAGGTTCAGTGCGCGACGGATGGTGAAGAACAGGTCGGTCTGGTCGGTCAGGCCGGTGACATTGGCGGCCTGCGGGCCGTAGGCGGCGATGCGCAACTGGGTGCCGGTGTGCTCCTGGGAGCCTTCCTCGGAGTTGCCGTAGCTGATCGCCAGCGGCGCGCCGTCCTTGGTCGTGAGCAGTTGGGTCAGCCCCGGCGCGGCGGTTTCCGGCGGGATGATCTGGCTGGAGTGGGCGTGGTCGGCGGTGACGATCACCAGGGTCTCGCCATCGGCCTTGGCGAAGGCCAGGGCCTTCTGCACGGCTTCGTCGAGGTCGACGGTCTCGCCGATCTGGCCGCACGGATTCGCGGCGTGGTCCTGCTTGTCGATGGACGCGCCCTCGACCTGCAGGAAGAAGCCGTTCGGATTGTCCTTCAGCAGCTCGATGGCCTTGCTGGTCATTTGCGCCAGGGTCGGGATGTCGGCGGTGCGCTTCGGGTTCGCCTCGCAGCTCACCGCCGGCTGGTTCAGGTTGCCGTGGTAGGTGGCGGTCGGACCGAGCCAGCGCACTGGCATGTTGCCCGGCGCGAACAGGCCGATCAGCGGCTGCTTCTGGTTGGCGCGGCGCACGGCTTTCAGCTCGTCGAGGTTCTCGACGATCCGGTAGCCGCGGGCTTCGGCCTGGGCGCGGAGGGTCTTGCCGGCATAGCGGCCAGCCTTGGCGGTTTCCGCGAAGGTCGCGGCGCCGCCGCCGAGAACCACGTCAGGGCGGGTCTTCAGCCACTGCTCGGTGATCGAGCCGGCGCCGCCGTTCTCCAGGGCATTGCTCGGGCACTGCTTGCTGGTGGCCTCGGGACCGTAGCACTTGCGAGCGGTGACGTGGGCGAGCAGGGCGGCGGGGGTGGCGTCCTGCAGCTCGGCGGTGGAGACGTTGCCGGTGGCCTTGCCGTTGAGCTTGGCCAGCTCCAGCAGGTTGCGGTGCGGCTGTTCGTGGATATCCACGCCGATCGCGCCGTTGTACGACTTGACCCCGGTGGTCCAGGCGGTGGCGGAGGCGGCGGAATCGGTCACGTAGTCCGGCAGGCCGCTGTCCTTGTGCAGGGAGTAGTGGGTGTACTGGCCGGTCAGCGGCAGCGCATCGATACCCTTGAAGTAGCCGCCCGCGCCGCGCGCGTAGTTGCGCGCCACGGTGATCTCGGAGTCGCCCATGCCGTCGCCGATCAGCAGGATCACGTTCTTCGCCTTCTTCTTCGACAGCGACTGCTTCAGGGCCTGGGTCAGGTCCTGCTCGACGCGCCGTGCGCCGCCGTACTCGCTGAGTTCGCCACGGGCCTGGCGGTTGAACAGCGACGGATCGTCCTGGCGCGCCTGGGCCGGCAAGGCGCTGCCGAGCACGGCCATGGAGACGGCAAGAGAGAGGGCGAGGGGATAACCTGGGGTCATGACGCATTTCCCTATGTTGAGGAGGTGGCTGTGCGAGACGGCAGGGCCATCCGGCGAGTGCTACGAAAGTAGGGAAGGGTGATGACGGGCTTGTGACAATTTCTTTCGAAGTGTGTGGCGCGCGCGACGCATCACGTCGTGACGAGCGGGGAGCGAGCCGGTATGGTGCGCAGGTCTATTCCGGTTCGTTCAAGGAAAGCCTCCATGAGTCTGCACGGCGTTTACGATTCCCAGAACATCTTCGCCAAGATCATTCGCGGCGAAGCTCCCTGCTACAAGGTCTACGAAGACGAGGACGTGCTCGCCTTCCTCGATCTGTTCCCGCAGTCCTACGGGCATACCCTGGTGATTCCCAAGCACGCCGAGGCGCGCAACCTGCTCGAGATCGATGCGCAGAACCTGGCCAAGGTCATGGCCGTGGTCCAGCGCCTGACCCGCGCCCTGGTCGAGGAGGTGCAGCCGGACGGCGTGCAGGTCGCCCAGTTCAACGGCGCCCCCGCCGGGCAGACGGTCTTCCACATCCATTTCCACGTCATCCCGCGCTTCAGCGGCGAGAATCTCGGCATCCATGCGGCGAAGCAGGGCGACCCGGAAGTGCTCGCACAACTTCAGGAGCGTTTGGCGCAGCGTCTGCAAGGCTGATTGCGCAAGGGCCGGCCCGGGACGGGGGGGCGGTCCTTCGCTCGTTGGATTTTTCTGAAATACCTTGTTACATACTGTCGAGGGTCAGGCGCGCCGCGGTTTTCCGGCGATGTGCGCAACAATTTGCACAGTTTTTTTGACGTAGCATCCGCGACATCCCGCTCTTCGGAGCGACCACGGCGAACAGGGACGCCAGCCGTGCAGGTTTTTCGAGCAACAGGGGACAGCGGATGTTCAACCCGGCCAACCAGACCCACTTCAGCCTCACCCTCGACGGCCTCCGCCACGACCTGCAGGTCCTCGCCTTCAACGGCCACGAAGGCATCAGTCGCCCCTACCGTTTCGAACTCGAACTGGTCGGAGAGCGCGCCGGCCTCGACCTCGAAACGTTCCTCCACCGGCCCGCCTTCCTCGCCTTCACCCCGCAGGGCCAGGGTGTCCACGGCCTGGTCTACGGCGCTGCCCAGGGCGATGCCGGCAAGCGCCTGACCCGCTATCGCCTCACCCTCGTCCCGCACCTGGCCTACCTCGCCCAGCGCAACAACCAGCGGATCTTCCAGCACCTCACGGTGCCGCAGATCGTCGCCCTGATCCTCGAGGAGCACGGCATCCTCGCCGACGCCTACCGCTTCCAGCTCGGCACCCGGTATCCCGAGCGCGAATACTGCGTGCAGTACGACGAAAGCGACCTGCATTTCGTCCAGCGCCTCTGTGCCGAAGAGGGCATCCATTTCCATTTCCGGCACAGCGCCGAGGCGCACCTGCTGGTGTTCGGCGACGACCAGACGGTGTTCCCCCGCCTGGGCCGTCCCACCGCCTACGTGCACGACAGCGGGCTGGTCGCCGACGAACCGGTGATCAAGCGCTTCAGCCTGCGCCTGGCCAGCCGCACCACGCGCACCACCCGCCGCGACTACGACTTCGAGAAGCCGCGGCTGCTGCTGGAGGCCGGCAACCGCCCCGCTGCCGACGCCCCGGCCGAGCCGGACCTGGAGGACTACGACTACCCCGGTCGCTTCGTCGATCGCCAGCGCGGCAAGCTGCTCAGCCAGCGCGCCCTGGAGCGCCACCGCGCCGACCGGCGCCTGGGCGAAGGGGTCAGCGACCAGCCGCTGCTGGTCAGCGGGCACTTCCTGGAGATCGCCGAGCACCCGCGCGCGGAGTGGAACGACCTGTGGCTGCTCAGCGAAGTCTTCCACGAAGGCAAGCAGCCGCAGGTGCTGGAAGAGAACGTTACCTCCGACACGTCGGCCAGCACGGACGACTTCCAGCAGGGCTACCGCAACCGCTTCCTCGCGACGCCCTGGAAGGTGTTCTTCCGCCCGCCGCTGGAGCACCCGAAGCCGCGCGTGCTGGGCAGCCAGACCGCGGTGGTGACCGGCCCGCCAGGCGAGGAAATCCACTGCGACCGCTACGGCCGGGTCAGGGTGCAGTTCCACTGGGACCGCGAGGGCCAGGGCGACGACAAGAGCAGTTGCTGGCTGCGCGTAGCCAGCGGTTGGGCCGGCAACGGCTATGGCGGCATCGTCATTCCGCGGGTCGGCATGGAAGTGCTGGTGGACTTCCTCGAAGGCGATCCCGACCAGCCGCTGGTCAGCGGCTGCGTCTACCACGCCGCCCACCCGGTGCCCTACGAGTTGCCGGCGAACCAGACCCGCAGCGTCTTCAAGAGCCTCAGCAGCCCTGGCGGCGGTGGCTACAACGAGCTGCGCATCGAGGATCGCAAGGGCCAGGAACAGATCTTCGTCCATGCCCAGCGCGACTGGGACGAGAACATCGAGCATGACCAGAAGATCCGCGTCGGCCACGAACGCCACGACACCGTGGAGGCGAACAGCTACAGCGAGTTCAAGGCCGAGGAGCATCACACCGTGCACGGAGAGCGCAAGGTCGAGCTGAAGGCCGATGACCACCTGACGGTCGGCGACAGCCAGCACGTGAAGCTCGGTCGTGCCTACCTGGCCAGGGCCGGGCGCGAGATCCACCTGAAGGCCGGGCAGAAGATGGTGATCGAGGCTGACAGCGAACTGACGGTGAAGGCCGGCGGCAGCTTCATCCGGCTCGACGCAAGCGGCATCGCCATCAGCGGCCCGTTGGCACGGATCAATGCAGGCGGCGCGCCGGGAAGCGGCTCGGGGATCGCGATCAAGATGCCGCGGGTGCCGGGCATGGCCGACCAGGACAGCTCCGGCGCGCCACCCGAGGCGGTCGCGGCCAACCTGCCGCCGCGGCAACCGGTCTGCGAAGAGTGCCTGCTACAGGCGAAGAAAAGAGGCCAGGCGCTCGCCGAGCGCTGAGGAACCGCGATGACGCCGAACCCCCGCCATTGGGCCCGCGAGCTGTGGCAGCGCTCCCGCGATCGCGGCTTGCAGACCCACATCGATGTATTGGTCGATGCCACCGGGCTGGACGACTATCCCTTGCTCGCCGAGCATGCGCGGCAAAGCGATCCTCCGGCGCTGTTCAAATTGCTGGAGCAAACCCCGGAGGCCGCCCTGGCCGACGAGGGCCCGCTGCTGCTGCGCCTGGAAGACGGCCACGCGGCCTGGCTGGACGAACTGCTCGAACGCATCGACTGCCGCCGCCACCTGATGCTCCTGTTCAGCCCCTGGCCGTTGCCGCGCCTGGGCGAGCACCTGCGCAGCTGCACCCAGGCCGAGTGGAACCAGGGTCGTTCCAGCGGCGTACTGCGTTTCTACGAGCCGGGCCTGTTCATGGCCGTCAGCGACATGCTCGATCCCCGGCAGAGCCGTTATCTGCATGCCCCGGTTTCCAGCTGGCACTGGCTGGACCGCGACGGCCGGCCGAGGGCGCTGGCCGGTCATTACCAGGCCCACGAGACGCCGCCGCTGCAAGCGGCCCTCCGCCTGGAAGCGCACCAGGTCGCTGCCTTGCGCGCCTGGAGCGAGGCCGAAGCCTACCGCCGCGAATACTTCGTGCTGCCCCGCGAGTATGGACTGGGCAGCCAGGAAAGCCTGCTCCAGCATCTGGTCCAGGCGCACCTGGCCGCCGACCGCCAGGGCTTGCAGGACTTCGACCAGCGCGATGCCTTCGTCGCCCAATGGCTACGCGAACAGACCCCCGGCCCCGGCTTTTCCCCGGCGGGAACGAGTCGCGCATGAACGGGCGCGGCATCGGCCTTCCCGCCCTGCTTCCGGGGCCCCTGCTGGCCGCGGGCTGCCAGAGCGGGCCGGACATGCTGGCGGCGCCGGTGATGGGTTACAACCATACGTCCGCGGCGATCAATTGGTTTTCGGTGAATGGGGCGGGTGGACCGCGTTTAGGCCCTTATCAGGGGGATGGTAGCCAGGTTTGTTGCGGAGTGATTCCAAAGAAGTGGAATCCAAATTTGAAAGCTGTCGTGGAATGGGAGAAAGATCCCAAACCGCACGCCGCTATAAGGCGAGATAAATATGGACGGCTGGATAAAGATGATTACTTGAGAAATGCCTCAAGCTACACCCGACACAAGATGATCGTGGATGTACCTAGATATAGTGAAAAAATATGCCTGTTGCAGGTGCATTTCCTCCCGTGCTACCAGGTCGTGGTCTCAACAACCTATTACAGCCAGGGGCATCCAGAGTATCCAGATAGAAAGTATTTTCAGAAGAGAGCCTTCATGCAAAAGCTCTTGAATGCAAAGGGGTTAAGGACACCTGTTTGGCTGATTGCTTTACTGATAGGTTTTTTGTTTTTACAAGCGTGCCAGGCAGGCCCTGATATGGTGTCTACTCCTATCGGAGGATACAACCATAAATTCGGCGGCTATTAACAGATTCAGTGTAAATGGTGCTGGCGGATTAAACCTTGGTCCATTTCAGGGGGAGCAGGGCAGGTATGTTGTGGTGTAGTTCCTAGAGTTTGGAAGTCGGGCTTGAAGGCAACCGTAGAGTGGGAGGTGGTTCCTGAGCCAGGGGCTTATAAAGACTGGCCGGAAAGATATTTTCAGATGGCTGGAGAAAACGTATGAGAGAGCATGGGCTCTTGTATGTTCGTCATAAGGAAGCCGTCGATATACCTCCTTGTGATAGTAAGGAGATTTGTTCGCTAAAAATGCACTTTCTTCCATGTGATAAGGTTGCTACTTCAGTTGCCTGTTATACGCCGTTTCATCCTGAATATCCGAATAAAGGTTACTTTTATATGAGGGGTATGTCATGCAGAAGTTGATGAACTTGATCTGTGTGGGAAATAAAAATTCCATTGGGCTGGTGGTTTTTCTCAGCACCTTCTTTGGGCTGGTGGCATGCCAGGCTGGGCCTGAAGTGCTGTCTACACCTATCATGGGTTACAACCATACTCCGGCGGCGATTAACGAATTTACGGTGAATGGTGCTGGCGGACCGAACTTAGGTCCTTATCAGGGAGATGGTAGTCAAGTTTGTTGTGGGGTAATTCCAAAGAGATGGAATCCAAATTTGAAAGTTATTGTGGAATGGGAGAAGGATCCAAATCCCCGTGCCGTTATAAAACGAGATAAATATGGGCGGTTGGATGAGAGTGATTATTTGAGGCATGCCTCAAGTTACACCCGTCACAAGGCGACTGTGAATGTGCCTAGGTATGATGAAAAGGTGTGCTTGCTGCAGGTGCACTTCTTGCCGTGTGACGAGGTGGCTGTTTCTACGACTTGTTATGGGCCAAATCATCCAAAATATCCTGATAAGGCCTATTTCGAGATGAGAAAGTCAACGATATGTCCGGCTAACTGAAGGCAGGTGGGAAGATGCCTAATTTTGGATTTCATATAGCACCCACCCATCCTGTGGCAGGGCGCCTGATTTATGATTCTAAAAAATTATCAGAAAATATATTAAAGCAGCAGAGTGATGAACGGGTTTTTTCAAGGGCGCAAGAGCAAAAAAGGCTTTCTGAAGGTGACGTAGTCGGTGGTGCGCCTTGCTGTAAAGCTATCCATATTACACTTGGTTTTGATGGGACTAATAATAACGATAAGGCTGATGGTTCATCGGTTTCTCCATCTTGCAGTAATGTCGCTAGGCTAATTCATGCAAGTATTGGGAGCGGCGATGATATAAACAGTAGGGGGATTTTTAAGTACTATTGCCCAGGTGTGGGTACGGTGTTTCCGGATATTAAAGAATTTACGCCTTCAAACATGGGGTTAATTGGTGCTGAGGGAGGCGAAAATCGAATAAACTGGGGGCTGGTTCAGTTAGTTGATGCTCTTTTCTATACTTTATTAAAAAGTAGGCTTAAACTAAATGAGGTTCAGGACCTAGTAGAAGAAATGTCCACTAACTGGACCGTCAGTACGCTCACTGGTGGTTTATTGGAAAACGGCGAGAAAAAACGCCGAGCTGCCTTGGAGCCAAAACTCAAGGAACTGGAAGAAAAGCTTCGACAGCGTCAGAACTCTGGACAGAAACCGCATATCCTGGCCATGCGCTTGTATGTCTACGGATTCTCCCGTGGGGCGGCAGAAGCACGAGCCTTTGCCAACTGGCTGCAGGAGCTAACCCGGGTCAGCGATGCCGATGGTCGGGTGGAATATCGCTTTGCCGGTCTGCCGATCTCGATCGAGTTCCTCGGCCTTTTCGATACCGTGGCGGCAGTTGGGCTGGCGGATAGTGCGCCGTTCGCTGCCGGGCATATGGATTGGGCCGATGACACCATGCGCCTGCCCGATGAGGCCCTCTCCCAGTGCCTGCCGACCATCCTGCCGGAAGACTGTTCTTTTCTGAAACGTTGCGTGCATCTGGTTTCCTGTCATGAGCAGCGTGCCAGTTTTCCACTCGATTCGATCCGCCGTCGTGACATGGATGCCAACGGACGTCGGACGGGGCCCTCCTGCTACCGGAAGTGGACGGTGGAATATGCTTATCCTGGTGTTCACTCGGATGTTGGTGGCGGTTATGGCGTCGGCAACCAGGGGAAAGCTGTGGGAGGTTCGGAATTTCTACTATCCCAGATAGCGTTGCAGCATATGTATGCGGAGGCTTTCGAGGCAGGTGCTCCTTTGCAAGTTCCAGCACCTGCCGTCCATCCAGACTTTCATGAAGATTGGCGGGTAATGGTGCCCAAGATTGAAGCGGAGTTCAGCGTCTCCGAAGAACTCGCCACCCGTTTCAACGCCTGGCAGGCCCAAGCCCAGGCCAAGGCCGGCCCCCTGGAAGAGGTGATCCGTCGCGAGACCGCGTTGATCACCGCCTGGCGCATCGACCGCTATGCCGGCGGGCTGCGCAACAAGGCGTTCTTCGCCAATGTCCCGCCGGACATGCCGGAAGCCCAGCAGAAGGCCTGGGAGGCCCTGCACAAGCGGCGTAGCCGGGAGTACGCGGCCGCCCAGCAGGGCGAGCCGCTCCCGCCGATGAGCGCCGCCGAACAGGCGGAGTGGGATCGCAACGTGGCGCTGATCGGCGGCGAGGACAAACTGCGCGACCTGCGGGTGGAGAAGCAGTTCGATCCGCCGCTGGACCAGCGCCAACTACTCGGCGCCGCCGCCGAATTCGCCCATGACTACAAGGGCGACTGGGGCGTGCTCGACGACGGCATGACGGTGGGCGGAGTGATCGACCTGCTGCTCGGCGGCACCGTATTCCTGATCAACGAGGAAGACGAAGCCGAGGAATACAGCCAGATCCACCGCGACGGTAGCGCGCGCTACCACCAGTTGTTCAGCGCTCCCGACCGGGTGGCGCCGGGCCAGGAAAAGCTGGTGGCGCTGTTCGACGAACAGGTGCACGACTCCCGCGCCTGGTTCATGAACACTTCGGCGATAGGCCCGCGAGAACCCTTCACCGACTACTTCCGCTATCGCCTGGTGCATTTCGATAACGAGTCGAACAAGCGGCTCTCGGTGCTGGCCACCGCCGGGCGGGTGGTGGGCGTCGGGGTGATGCTGGCCAGCGTCGGCCTCAGCGTCAAGCGCCGCGATCCGCGGATGCTGCTCGGGCTGTTCCTGCCATCGCTGGCGCGTCCGCTGCTGAGCGGCAAGGTCGGCCTGCCGGAGATCAGCGCCTTCGACCCGCTGACCGGGATCGCCTTGCCGATGGTCGGCGGGGCGGCGCTGGACAACCTGCGGGCCTTCACCCGCGAGCCTGGCGACAAGGTCGAGCAGATCGGCCAGTTGCCGCCACCGCCGCCGCTAGCGGTCGCGGCGGTGCAATCGCCCGCATTGCAGCAGGTGCTGCTGGCTCAGCAGACCGTGGAGGCGCTCAAGGCGCGCGACCTGGGCAGCCTGGCCGGGCTGGTGGCCAAGGCCGAACTCACCCAGGCGCCCGCGGCGGCGACCCCGGCCTGGCTCGCCGAGGCGAAGCAGGCCTTGCAGGACATGGGTACGGAGCGGGCGCAACCGCCGGGCCCCGGCTCGGCGCCGGGCTGGCTGCAGCGCGGCAAGGACCTGATGGAATCGCTTTGAACCTCGACCGGCGAACGCGGCCGACCTGTCGCCCCGGATCATTCGGTGCGGATGTCGAACCCGCTGCTGGCCTCGCTGACGATACGGAAGCGCGCGTTGCCGTCCGCGGCGATCCGGGTTCTCAGCTCGCGGTTCAGCAGGCCCTTGCCGCAGAGAGTGTCGTCCTGGGTATCGATGCCGATACCGACCACATGCTCGCCCGCCGGCACCTGGAAGCTGGCTTCCTCGCCGACGCCGATGCGCGCGGCGACCTGGCGGTCGATAAGGAACGCCACGTAGCAGCCGCCGCCCAGGTAGCCATAGTCGCGGTGGACTTCCAGCCGGCCGCCACCGCTCACCGGTTGCTGGTAGCCGAGCAGGCGTTCGGCGGGGATCGCCCGGGTCTTCTCGGCGGGAACCGAGGAACAGCCGGCCAGGAGGAAAAGGATCGCTACGGCGTACATCGGGCGCATGAAGGCTCTCCGTCGAAAGGTTCCCTCAGGCTAGCCCAGTTTCGCTGGAGCGCGGAGCGACGGGGCGGAGTGGGCTAGAATGCCTGGCCTGTTCTTCCGGAGCCGACTACCGATGCGCCAGGCCCTGCTGATCGTCGACGTGCAACCCTGTTTCGCCCCGCCGGACTGGCTGCTGGA
Organism: Pseudomonas sp. TZ252; assembly: GCF_056110345.1. Classification (NCBI taxonomy): domain Bacteria; kingdom Pseudomonadati; phylum Pseudomonadota; class Gammaproteobacteria; order Pseudomonadales; family Pseudomonadaceae; genus Pseudomonas; species Pseudomonas sp. TZ252. Next base: position 4,279,397 of record NZ_CM148566.1, read on the forward strand.
AGGCATCGGCCAACTGCTCGGGCGGATGCCCTCGGTGGCCAGCGTCGAGCGCCATGACGAATCCCGTACGCCGTTCCAGCGCCAGCTCGGCTGGCGACCGCCGCTCGACGATGCCTGCCTGGTGGCGGCCGACCGGGTCTTCGTCAAGCATGGCTACCTGCCGACGGCGGAACTCGTCGACCATCTGCGTGCGCTGCGAGCGGAACGGGTGCTGGTATGCGGCATCCAGGCCGACACCTGCGTGCTCGCCGCCGGCTTCGCCCTGTTCGACGCCGGCCTGCAACCGACCCTGATCGGCGACCTGGTGCTCGGCTCCTCGCTGGATCGCTCGGGGGAGCTGGGTGTGCGCCTGTGGAAGCATCATTTCGGCCAGGTCGTCAGCCTGGCCGAGGTGCTGGCGGATTGAGGCTCAGTGGGGCCGGCTGAGCAGCGCGACCGTGGCCTCGGCATTCATCATCCGCGCCGCCGCCAGCGGCGTCAGCCCGGCGGCGTCCTGGGCGTCACGACGGGCGCCGTGGGCCAGCAGGCTGGCGGCGACCTCGGCCTGGTTGAACATGGCCGCCATCATCAGTGCGGTCTTGCCGTCGGCCGAGGCGCCCTCGACGTCGGCGCCGCCGGCGAGGAGCAGTTCGACCATCGCCAGGTCGCCCTTGAACGCAGCGCCGGCCAGCGGTGTCTGCCCGGCCAGGTTGCGCAGGTCCGGGTCGGCCTTGTAGGCCAGCAGCAGGCGTACCGTGTCGGCGTGGCCATGGTAGCTGGCCAGCATTAGCAGGCTGTCGCCCTTGTGGTTGCGCAGGTTCGGCGGCAGGCCCTGTTGCAGCAGTTGCTCGAGGCGCTGGCTGTTGCCCTGGCGGGCCAGGTCGAACAGCTGGTGGACGAACTCCTGGGTTTCCATATCCAGTTCTGGACGAGGGCTATCGGTCATGGGGCTGCTTCCTTGTGAATACCGGGTTTGCCGAATGATAGGCGGCCTTGCCGAGGTGGGCTGTTGAGCATTGCCTATGGGGCGGGTTGGCAAATTCAATCGATGGTTGGGGTGGGAAGGTGCCAGCCTGCTGTGACCGGAAGCCGGCCTGGTTGCGTCGTCTTTACAGTTCGATACGGATATCGGTGGCGAAAACGGGGAAAATAAACCGATCGTGCGCCTATCGGCTGTGCCCGGCGCGCACTCTGGAATATCCTTGGCGCCTTCGATACCACTGAGCGGTGCGCGCGCTTGCCGAAGCGAGGCGGTGGCACACTGCGCAATGGCCGACCTTGCCCGGGCCCTGTACGAAAGCGCGTCGCCAACGTCTTTTCGTAGAGCGCCCGGCATCGCCGCGAGCGAACCCGTTTCCGGTGCCGGCCCCAGGCGGGCACCGCTATGCCTAATCGGCCCCGTTCGACGGCGGCCCAGCGAGAGAAGAGGAACAACTGTGCATAAAGCCGTCATCAGCGGAACCGGTCTTTATACTCCGCCCTACAGCATCTCCAACGATGAGCTGGTGGAGAGCTTCAATACCTTCGTGCGCCAGTACAACGACCAGCACGCCGAGGCCATCGCCAAGGGCGAACTGGAGGCGCTGGCCGAGTCCAGCTCGGCGTTCATCGAGAAGGCGTCCGGCATCAAGAGCCGCTTCGTGATGAACAAGGAAGGCATCCTCGACCCGCAGCGCATGGTTCCGTACCTTCCCGAGCGCAGCAACGACGAGTGGTCGATCCTCTGCGAGATGGCCGTGGCCGCCGCCAGGGAGGCGCTGCAGCGTGCCGGCCGCAGCGCCGCCGACATCGACGGGGTGATCGTCGCCTGCTCCAACCTGCAGCGCGCCTACCCGGCGATCGCGGTGGAGGTGCAGGCCGCGCTGGGCATCCAGGGCTACGGCTACGACATGAACGTGGCCTGCTCCTCGGCCACCTTCGGTATCCAGGCCGCCACCACCGCGATCCAGACCGGCCAGGCGCGGGCGATCCTGATGGTCAACCCGGAGATCTGCACCGGCCACCTGAACTTCCGCGACCGCGACAGCCACTTCATCTTCGGCGACGCCTGCACCGCGGTGATCGTCGAGCGCGCCGACCTGGCCGTGTCGAAGCACCAGTTCGACATCGTCAGCACCAGGCTGCTGACCCAGTTCTCCAACAACATCCGCAACAACTTCGGCTTCCTCAACCGCGCCGACGAGAGCGGTATCGGCAAGCGCGACAAGCTGTTCGTCCAGGAAGGCCGCAAGGTGTTCAAGGATGTCTGCCCGATGGTCGCCGAGCTGATCGGCGAGCACCTGGCGGCCAATGAAATCCAGGTCGCCGAGGTCAAGCGCTTCTGGCTGCACCAGGCCAACCTGAACATGAACCTGCTGATCACCCGCAAGCTGCTCGGCCGCGACGCCGAGGCGCACGAGGCGCCGGTGATCCTCGACAGCTACGCGAATACCAGTTCCGCCGGCTCGGTGATCGCCCTGCACAAGCACCAGGATGACCTGCCCAGCGGCGCCATCGGGGTGCTCAGCTCGTTCGGCGCCGGTTACTCGATCGGTAGCGTGATCCTGCGTAAACACTGATCGTGGCGGCGCCTACCGACTCCGAGCTGCTGCCGCGCCTGCTGGCCGGCGAGCAGCGAGCCTTCCGCGAGCTGGTTGGCGCCTACCAGGGCGCCATGCGGGCCGTGGCCTGGGCGATCATCGGCAGATCGCATACCGAGGAAGTGGTGCAGGACGCCTGGCTCGCGGCGGTTCGCGGGCTGGACGGGTTCCAGGGGCGTTCGAGCCTGAAGACCTGGCTGCTGACCATTACCGCCAATACCGCCAAGAGCCGCTTGCGCCAGGTTCGCCGGGAAGTTTTCCTCGACGACCTGCCGGGGCCCCATGGTACGGTGGATGACCAGCGCTTTGCCGCCGACGGTCACTGGAGCCAGCCGCCGCACGCCTGGCACGAGGATTCGCCGGAAGCCCTGCTCGCCGAGGGCGAACTGCGCGATTGCCTGGACAAGACCCTCAACGGTCTGTCCGAGCTGCAGCGCAGCGTGCTGACCCTGCGCGAACGCCAGGGCTTGGAGCTGGAGGAAATCCGTGATCTCCTGGATATCACGCTTTCCAATGTCCGGGTGCTGCTGCATCGCGCCCGCCTGAAGGTCTTCGCCACCCTGGAGCATTTCGAGGAGACCGGCCAATGCTGAGTTGCAAGGAACTGGTCGCCCGGTCCAGCGACTTTCTCGATGGGCAACTGGACTTCCGCGGACAACTGGCGGTGCGCAGCCACCTGCTCATGTGCCGGCATTGCCGGCGCTTCATCCGCCAGATGCGCCTGACCCAGGCGACCGTGCGCCATCTGCCGGAGGGGCAGGGGCCGGAACTCGACCGTCTGGCCGCGCATCTCTCCGAATTGCGCAAGGACGCCGCGCGGCGCTGAGCCGGGGTATCCTCGACACCAAGCCGCCGCCCGCGATTCGTGGGCGGCGGCTTTTTCGTTTCCGCTATCCGGCGTGGGCGAACCGAACCCGGCCTGGCATGGGTGGCTCTCCCTTCCGCGTGACGAGGTCGAGGAGTGTGGCTGGGCTTGGCGGATATCGCTGCGCGATATGCACCCTACGGAGGGGCGGCAATCCGTTTCGCTGGGCGAGCATCCGAAGTTGAGGAGAACGCCTGGGACCTGGCGAATATCGCCGACCGATATTTCTCCAGCAGGGGCAATCCCTGAGTTCAGGCAAAGGGACGGGAAATTTTTTTCGACTCCGCTGTAACGCCGCCAGGGGTGCTCCGTCCATTGGAGCGAGGACGCCATACCGGCGCCCGCTACCAACTTCAGGAGTTACCCATGAAAAAGATTTCCCTCGCTTCTTCCGTCGTCGGCGCTGCTCTGCTCGGCGTAGCCAGTGTCGGCGCGCATGCCGCGCAGAATCCCTTCGCCGTGCAGGAGCTGAGCAGCGGCTACAGCGTGGCTGCCGCCGAGAAAGCCAAGGAAGGTTCCTGCGGCGAGGCCAAGTGCGGTGCCGACAAGGGCAAGCGCGAAGCCTCCAAGGCCGGTCATGAAGGCAGCTGCGGTGCGGATCGCAAGGCCAAGGAAGGTTCCTGCGGTGGCGAGAAGAAGGCCGGCGAAGGCAACTGCGGCGCCGACAAGAAGAAGTCGTAAGGCCTGAGGAGACGGACCATGCAACGGGAATTCGTCAGCGGCGCCGGGCTAGGCCTGCGTCGCGCGCTGCTGGAGCCGCTCGGCGCCGGCGATGGGGTCCGGGTCGACTTCCTCGAGGTCGCTCCGGAGAACTGGATCGGCATCGGCGGCCGTCTCGGCCGCCAGTTCCGCGAGCTGACCGAGCGCCTGCCGTTCCTCTGCCATGGTCTGTCTCTCAACCTCGGTGGCTACGCCCCGCTGGACATGTCGTTGCTGCGCGCGATCAAGGGTTTCATCGAGCAGCATGACATCCGTGCCTACAGCGAGCACCTGTCGGCCTGCGCCGACGACGGCCAGCTCTACGACCTGATGCCGCTACCGTTCAGCGACGAATCGGTGCGCCGGGTCGCCGAACGGGTCCGGGTGGTACAGGACGTCCTCGAGCGGCCGTTGATCGTCGAGAACGTCTCGGCGTATGCGCGCTTGCCGGGCGAGCTGGAAGAGGTCGATTTCGTCCGCGCGGTACTGGAGGAAGCCGATTGCCAATTGCTGCTGGACGTCAACAACGTCTACGTCAACGCCTGCAACTTCGGTTTCGACGCACACGCCTACATCGCCGCGATGCCCAGCCGGAGGATCGCCTACCTGCACATGGCCGGGCACGACGAACAGGGCGCCAGCCTGAAGATCGACACCCATGGCGCGCCGGTCTGCGATCCGGTCTGGGAACTGCTGGCACATGCCTATGCCTGCCATGGCGAACGCCCGACGCTGCTGGAGCGCGATTTCAACCTCCCGCCACTGAGCGAGCTGTATGCCGAAACCGATCGCATCCGCGAGCTGCAGCGGCGCAGCGGTGAAGCGCAACTGCGCAGCCTGGGGTACGGCACATGAACCACACGACCTTGCAACGGCGTTTCGCCGCACGTATCCGCGATCCGCAGCAGGCCTTGCCGCCCGGCATCGCGACGGAGCGCATGGCGATCTACGAGGAACTGTTCTTCAACAACCTGGACGGTTTCATCAGCAGCGGTTTCCCGGTCCTGCGCCAGTTGTTCGACGAGCCGCGCTGGCATCGCCTGGTGCGTGCCTTCATGCGCGAGCATCGCTGCCGCACACCGTACTTCAGCCAATTGGGCGAGGAGTTCATCGGCTGGCTGCAGGACGGCTACCGCGCGGAGGAGGGCGATCCGCCCTTCCTGCTGGAGCTGGCTCACTACGAGTGGGTCGAGCTGGCCCTGTCGCTGGCCGAGGCGCCTGTCGAGACGCTGCCGCAGGCCTGGTCGTGGTCGCCACTGGCCTGGCCGCTGGCCTATCGCTGGCCGGTCCATCGCCTGGGGCCGAGCCATCGGCCGATGGAGCCGCCGGCCGAGCCGACCTGCCTGCTGGTCTGGCGCGATCCGGCGGAGCGGGTGCGCTTCCTGCACCTGTCGCCATTCGCCTATCGCCTCGCGCAGCGCCTGAGCGAGGAGGGCGAGGCGCCGGTGGCGCTGCTGCCGTTGTTGCGCGAGTTGGCCGGAAGCTGCGGCCTGAGCGCCGACGTGGAGTATTTCGAAAATGCCTTCGCCTTGCTGGAGGACTGGCACGCCCAGGGCATCCTCATGGGCGAGGGCGCTCTGGAGTGATGATGAAGACTGTCTTCCTGCGTTTACAGCATGCCCTCGACGTCACCCGTCGAGCGGATTTCCTCGCCCCGCTGGCGCTGCGCCTGTACCTGGCGCCGGTGTTCTGGATGGCCGGCAGCCAGAAGCTGGCGGACATGCCGGCCACCATCGAGTGGTTCGGCAATCCCGACTGGGGACTCGGCCTGCCGTTTCCCGAACTGCTGGCCTGGCTCGCCGCGCTGAGCGAGGCCGGTGGCGCCGTGTTGCTGTTGTGCGGCCTGGCCGTGCGCTGGATCAGCCTGCCGCTGATGGTGACCATGCTGGTAGCGATCTTCGCCGTGCACTGGCCGAACGGCTGGCAGGCGATCGCCGATCCGTCCGCGCCGTTCGCCAACGCCCAGGTGCTGGAGGCTGGCGAGAAGCTGGCGCGAGCCCGGGAAATCCTGCGCGAATACGGCAACTACGACTGGCTGACGTCGAGCGGAAGCTTCGCCATCGTCAACAACGGCATCGAGTTCGCCGCGACCTACCTGGTGATGTTGCTCGCGCTGTTCTTCGGCGGCGCCGGCAAGTGGCTTTCTGCTGACTTCTGGATTGCTCGAAAATTGCGCTGAGATTTCTACCCATATCGAATAACCCGAAAGGCCCGTAGTAGAGGGCTTTTCGCTTTATTCGCATTGGAGATAAAAAGTTCCTCTGTAATGAAACATTTATCTCCATGCAATTTGGCTGCAATCTGCCATCGCCAAGATTCCCCCCAACACAAAGGGGCCGCCTTACGGCCAGCGCGGAACAAGGGGCGCGCTGTAGCCAGGCACTCGCGTGTTGCCAATGCACACACCATTAAGGGGAAATCTTCGATGATCCGTAAGCACTCGCTCGGCTTCGTTGCCAGCGCTCTGGCTCTGGCCGTATCTGCCCAGGCGTTCGCCGGCACCGTGACCACCGACGGCGCCGATATCGTGATCAAGACCAAGGGCGGCCTCGAAGTCGCCACCACCGACAAGGAATTCAGCTTCAAGCTGGGCGGTCGCCTGCAGGCCGACTACAGCCGTTTCGACGGTTTCTATACCAAGAATGGCAACACCGCCGACGCCGCCTACTTCCGCCGCGCCTTCATCGAACTCGGCGGCACCGCATACAAGGACTGGAAATACCAGATCAACTTCGACCTGTCGCACAACACCGGCAGCTCCGACAACGGCTATTTCGACGAAGCTTCGGTCACCTACACCGGCTTCAACCCGGTCAACCTGAAGTTCGGTCGCTTCGACCCCGACTTCGGCCTGGAAAAGGCCACCAGCTCCAAGTGGGTGACCGCTCCCGAGCGTAACGCCGCCTACGAACTGGCCGACTGGATCAACACCCACCAGGACGGCATGGGCGCCCAGGTCAACTCGACCTTCGCCGACATGGCCTACCTGTCCGCCGGCGTATCCGCCAAGGACGCCGACGACAGCGACGGCGACAGCGTCAAGCAGTTCAACTTCCGCGGCGTGTTCGCGCCGATGCACGAAGCCGGCAATGTTCTCCATGTCGGCGTGAACTATGCCTACCGCGACCTCGACGACACCGCCTTCGACTCGCGCATCCGTCCGCGCCTGGGCATGCGCGGCATCGCCACCAGCGGCGGCAACGACGCCGGTGACAACGGCAACCGCGCGACCTTCGGCGGTGTCTCCAACTCGCCGGCCGGTTCCTACAAGGACGATAGCGTCTGGGGCCTGGAAGGCGCCTGGGCGATGGGCCCGTTCTCGGCCCAGGCCGAATACCTGGCACGCAAGCTGAAGGCCGATGACAACGCCTACAAGGACATCAAGGCCAAGGGTTACTACGCGCAACTGGCCTACACCCTGACCGGCGAGTCCCGCCAGTACAAGCTGGAAGGTGCCAAGTTCGACTCCGTCAAGCCGGAAAACAAGGAAATCGGCGCCTGGGAAGTGTTCTACCGCTACGACAACATCAAGGTGGAAGACGACAACGTGGTCGCCGATACCGCCACTCGCGAAGTCGGCGACACCAAGGCCAAGGCCCACAACCTGGGCGTGAACTGGTACGTCAACGATGCGGTGAAGATCAGCGCGGCCTACGTCAAGGCGAAGACCGACAAGATCACCAACAACAATGGCGACGATGACGGCGACGGCTTCGTGACCCGTTTGCAGTACGTGTTCTAAGAAGCGACAACGATCTGCTCCTGTTTTCGGCCTCGCTCCGGCGAGGTCTTTTTAATCGCTTCCTTACCCGGTTGTGGCGATGTTGGCAGCCTGCAACCGGGTCTTTCTTTCGTTACAGGTCTACCCGCAGGTACTGGCAGGAATATCCGAAAGCCAGACGGTTATCGGCAGAAACTCTTGGTTTTCATTGCAGTCATGCAATCTTCGCAAGGTTGCCGCAATATATGAAACAAACTGTTACATCTGTCGCCCGGACCTGATGCCTCTAGGCTTGCGCCCTTATCCGACGGCCTCATCCAGGCGCTATCCGGCTGCCTGTCACAAAAGCTTTCGCGCTTTGCAGTCTCGCTGTCACAACCCATCCAGATGATCCCCCTCCAGCAGCGCCGGCCGGCGATAGAACCGGCCGTTTCCGCGCTGCTCAAGACCATTCGAAATCCGAACAGGGGACTTACCTGATGATTCGCAGACACTCGTGCAAAGGGGTGGGGAGCAGTGTTGCCTGGAGTTTGCTGGGCCTGGCGATTTCCGCGCAGAGCCTGGCCGGGACCGTGACCACCGACGGTGCCGACATCGTGATCAAGACCAAGGGCGGCCTCGAAGTCGCCACCACCGACAAGGAATTCAGCTTCAAGCTCGGCGGCCGCCTGCAGGCCGACTACGGCCGCTTCGACGGCTACTACACGAACAACGGCAATACCGCCGATGCCGCCTACTTCCGCCGCGCCTACCTGGAGTTCGGCGGCACCGCCTACCGGGACTGGAAGTACCAGATCAACTACGACCTGTCGCGCAACGTCGGCAACGACAGCGCCGGCTACTTTGACGAAGCTTCGGTCACCTATACCGGCTTCAACCCGGTCAACCTGAAGTTCGGCCGCTTCTACACCGACTTCGGCCTGGAAAAGGCCACCAGCTCCAAATGGGTCACCGCGCTGGAGCGCAACCTCACCTACGACATCGCCGACTGGGTCAACGACAACGTCGGTACCGGTATCCAAGCCAGCTCGGTGGTGGGCGGCATGGCTTTCCTCTCGGGCAGCGTGTTCAGCGAGAACAACAACGATACCGACGGCGACAGCGTCAAGCGCTACAACCTGCGCGGCGTGTTCGCGCCGCTGCACGAGCCGGGCAACGTGGTGCACCTGGGCCTGCAATACGCCTATCGCGACCTGGAGGACAGCGCGGTGGATACCCGGATCCGCCCGCGCATGGGCATGCGCGGCGTCTCCACCAATGGCGGCAACGATGCCGGCAGCAATGGCAACCGCGGTCTGTTCGGCGGCAGTTCGGCAGTCGAGGGGCTGTGGAAGGACGACTCGGTCTGGGGCCTGGAAGGCGCCTGGGCGCTGGGTGCCTTCTCGGCCCAGGCCGAGTACCTGCGGCGCACGGTCAAGGCCGAGCGCGACCGCGAGGATCTCAAGGCCTCCGGCTATTACGCGCAACTGGCCTACACCCTCACCGGCGAGCCGCGCCTCTACAAGCTGGACGGCGCCAAGTTCGACACCATCAAGCCGGAGAACAAGGAAATCGGCGCCTGGGAGCTGTTCTACCGCTACGACTCGATCAAGGTCGAGGATGACAACATCGTCGTCGACAGCGCCACCCGCGAGGTCGGCGACGCCAAGGGCAAGACCCATACCCTGGGCGTCAACTGGTACGCCAACGAGGCGGTGAAGGTTTCCGCCAACTACGTCAAGGCGAAGACCGACAAGATCAGCAATGCCAACGGTGACGATAGCGGCGATGGCCTGGTGATGCGCCTGCAGTACGTGTTCTGAGGCGCTCGGGCCCCGTCCGGCGGGCGGGGCTCGTTTCCGCAGGATGTTACCCGCGTCATGAAATTGCCTGGTGGATGTCCGGGCGGGCCGCCCAGCTTGACCCAGGGCACAGATCGCATGGCGGCATCTGGCTATGCTGGTCCCTCGGAAACGCTCTGGGAGGGACTGATGATCGGCTGGGGACGTGCCTGTATTGGCGTCGGGGGGCTGCTGTTGCTGGGCCAGTTGCTGGGGGGCGCCCTGCTGCTCGCGGACGACGGCGAAGCGACGCTGGCGGTCGAACACTTCTGGCAATTCGTCTTCCTGATCCCGGCGATCCTGGTGGCACTGGGAATGTTCGTCCTGCAGCATCACGTGGGTTCCTTCGCCCAGTTGTACCGCCGGCGTCTCGATGGCGCCTCCTACCTGCTGGTTTCCTGCGGCATCGCCCTGGTCCTGGGCAAGCTCTGCGTCCTGCTGCTCGCCTGAGCCCCTCGCGCGGCCCGGCATGTCCGGGTTTGCCCGAGGCATTCAGCTTCCTGATTTAGCCGGAGGGCGCTGAAACCCTTGGTTACACTGGCCTTCATCACACGAACAGGAAGGCAGGACCCCCTATGCAAAACCGCATGATGATCACCGGTGCCGGCTCCGGGCTGGGGCGCGAAATCGCCCTGCGCTGGGCGCGTGACGGCTGGCGCCTGGCGCTGGCCGACGTCAACGAAGCCGGCCTGGCGGAAAGCCTGAAACTGGTGCGCGAGGCGGGTGGCGATGGCTTTACCCAGCGTTGCGACGTACGCGACTACAGTCAACTGACCGCGCTGGCGCAGAGCTGCGAGGAGAAGTTCGGCGGCATCGACGTCATCGTCAACAACGCCGGGGTGGCCTCCGGCGGCTTCTTCGGCGAGTTGTCCCTGGAGGACTGGGACTGGCAGATCGCGATCAACCTGATGGGCGTGGTCAAGGGCTGCAAGGCCTTCCTGCCGTTGCTGGAGCGAAGCAAGGGCAAGATCGTCAACATCGCCTCGATGGCGGCGTTGATGCAGGGCCCGGCGATGAGCAACTACAACGTGGCCAAGGCCGGGGTGGTGGCGCTTTCGGAAAGCCTGCTGGTAGAGCTGGCGCTGGTCGAGGTCGGCGTCCATGTGGTCTGTCCTTCGTTCTTCCAGACCAACCTGCTGGACTCTTTCCGCGGCCCGAGCCCCGAGATGAAGCACCAGGTCGGCAAGTTGCTGGAGAGTTCGCCGATCAGCGCCGCCGACATCGCCGACTACATCCACGCCGAAGTGGCCAAGGGCAGTTTCCTGATCCTGCCCCACGAGCAGGCGCGGATGGCCTGGAGGATCAAGCAGCAGAATCCCCAGGCGATCTATGACGAGATGACCGCGATGGCCGGCAAGATGCAGGCCAAGCGTCAGCGCCAGGCCTGAGTGGAAATGGCTGCAGGCCAGCAGGGGCGCGGCTTTGCACCATTGCGGTGCGGCGCAGATAGTGCTTGCCCAAGGCGGTGCGATCGAGTAGCTTGAGTCACCGGCCTGCCTGCCGAAGTACGTTGGACCCCACAAGAAGCCTCGCTCATTTGCGAGGCTTTTTGCTTTTCCGCCCTCGCGCCCTGTGCTAGAAGGCTGCCTCTGCGAGTCCGTTCTGTTCTGGAGTACCCCTGTGGAGTCTGAATCCATCGTCTATGGCTGCATCCGCGACTGGCCGGGCGATTCGATGGAGCGGCGCATGCGTCGTGCCGCCAACCGCCGCGTGCTGGACAGCCTGCCGGGCGGCGAGGCCTGGCCGTTCCTCGGACGCGAGATGTTCAGCCGCTGCGAGCAGTCCGGGGCCGGGCTCTACCAGACCCAGATCATCCACTTCGGTGCCAGCTACCAGGCCATCGAATACGAGTGGAGCCTGTGGGTCGAGCAGTTCGAGGCGTTGCTCAGGCGCCTCTACTGGGCCAGCGCGGTGGTCCACCTGGAGACCGAAGTGAACGGCAGCCATACCTTTCGCTGGGAGTCCGAGCGTGGCTTCCATACCCCCCAGGAGAGCGACCTGCAGGTCCGCTGCGCCTGGGAGCGGGAGGGCGGGCGGCGGTGATCAACTACTTCTGGTTCGTCCTCGCGGCGTTCTGCGAGATCGCCGGCTGCTACGCTTTCTATCTCTGGCTGCGGCTGGGCAAGAGCGCCCTGTGGGTGCTGCCCGGCCTGCTCAGCCTGACCCTGTTCGCCTTGCTGCTGACCCGCGTGGAGGCCAGCTACGCCGGCCGCGCCTATGCCGCCTATGGCGGCATCTACGTCGCCGCGTCGCTGTTCTGGCTGGCTTTCGTCGAGCGCTCGCGGCCGCTATGGAGCGACTGGCTGGGCGTGGCCTTGTGCGTGGTCGGTGCCAGCGTCGTGCTGTTCGGCCCGCGCCTGTCTCAGTGACTCAGGCGGGGTGGGTGGCGCGCCCGTCACGGGCGCCGGTCCCCGCCGTCCCGGGCCGCCGCACCCCGAACCGGCGGATCACTGCGAAGTGTTGCGCTGTACGTCACCTTTTTCCTGATCCAGTTCCTTGAGCATCTGCGCGTAGGCATCGCAATCGCTCGGCCGGTTCTGTTCCGAGCGGGCTTCCTGGCGCTGGCGCAACTGCTCGTTGAGTTCCCTGGCCCGTTGCGGGTTCTTCTGGGTGATCGAGGCGACCTTGGTGGCGACTTCCTTGCCCATCTTTTCCGCCTCCGCTTCGGAACAGGCGAAGACCGGCGTGGCGACCAGCAAGGCGCAGGCGCTGGCGAGGGCGAAAAGCGGTTTCATGGCGTACTCCTGTGGGGTGGTCCTGAGCGGTGGAGCCCGGTCGAGCCGACAAAGTTCAGCCGCAACGCCGGACGGCGACCGATTCGAACCCTCGCGGCGGGTTGCGGGTCGCACGCATAGAGAGGGTGCGAAGGACCCTCGTTGCTTATGCCGCAGGAGGTATGCCATGACTCACGATTGGGATCTGGTCGAACGGTTGCTGCTGGAGGTCCGGCAGTCCGCCCATGAGAACTTCGCCCCGCGCGCCCATGCCGAACGCCTGGCCGAGGAACGCTCCCAGGCCGGGCAGCGGGTCGGCGACATGGATGCGTTGAAGCAGAAGGCCGCCGACTACGAGGCGATCCTGCTGGAGGGCGGCTTCATCGAACCGCGTCCGGAAGAGCAGGGCGGCAATGGCGAGAACTTCGTCCTCACGCCGCGCGGCGAGCGCCTGCTCGGCCTGATCGGCGGCGAGACGCCGAAGGCCGCCGAGGCTCGCCGGCTGCTCGAGGAGAACGGCAGCGAAGCGCTGCACGCCGAGCGCTTCGACCGTTTCGTCGCCGGGCTCTGAAACTGCGCCCGACGGGCGATCGGCGGGGCTTGTGAGTCGCCCGCGGCGCCACCATAGTGCGGAGCATGATGCCTATTTCATCCTCTTCCGCCCGCCGCGCCGAGCCGGCTCCGCGGCCCCTGGCGGAGTTCCATCCCGCCGTCCGCCAGTGGTTCGAACGCCACTTCGCCGCGCCCACGCCGGCCCAGGTCGAGGCCTGGCCGGCGATCCGCGAGGGGCTTTCGACCCTGGTCGCCGCGCCCACCGGTTCGGGCAAGACCCTGACCGCCTTCCTCGCCGCCATCGATGCCCTGGTGGTGGAGGGGCTGGCCGCCGGCGGCGAGTTGGCGGATGCCACCCAGGTGGTCTATGTCTCGCCGCTGAAAGCGCTGTCCAACGACATCCGCATCAACCTGGAGCAACCGCTGGCTGGCATCCGCGAGGAACTGGCGCGTCTCGGCCTGCCCGACGTCGATATCCGTAGCGCGGTGCGCACAGGCGATACGCCGCAGGTCGAACGCGGAGCGATGCGCAAGCGCCCGCCGCACATCCTGGTCACCACGCCCGAATCGCTGTACATCCTGCTCGGCTCGGAGTCGGGCCGGCAGATGCTTGCCGGGGTGCGCAGCGTGATCGTCGACGAGATCCATGCCCTGGCCGGCAGCAAGCGCGGCAGCCACCTGGCGCTGTCGCTGGAGCGCCTGCAGGCGCTGTGTCCGCGACCGCTGCTGCGGATCGGGCTGTCCGCCACGCAGAAACCGATCGAGAAGGTCGCGCGCTTCCTCGTCGGCGCCAGCGGCAATCCGCGCGATCCGGCCTGCCGGATCGTCGACATCGGCTATACGCGCCCCCGCGACCTGGGCATCGAGGTACCGCCGGTGGCGCTGGAAGCGGTGATGTCCAACGACACCTGGGAGCTGGTCTACGACCGCCTGGCGCACCTGGCCGGCGAGCACCGCACCACCCTGGTGTTCGTCAACACCCGGCGCATGGCCGAGCGGGTCACCCGCTTCCTCGCCGAACGCCTCGGCAGCCGCCAGGTGGCGGCCCACCACGGCAGCCTGGCCAAGGAGCTGCGCCTGGATGCCGAGCAGCGCCTCAAGGCCGGGCAATTGAAGGTACTGGTGGCGACCGCCTCGCTGGAGCTGGGCATCGATATCGGCGACGTCGAGTTGGTCTGCCAGTTGTCGTCGCCGCGCTCCATCGCCGCCTTCCTGCAACGGGTCGGGCGTTCCGGGCACAGTGTCGGCGGCACCCCCAAGGGCCGGTTGTTCCCGACCTCCCGCGACGACCTGGTGGAATGCGCGGCGCTGCTCGACAGCGTGCGCCGTGGCGAGCTGGACAGCCTGGTGCTGCCACGCCAGCCGCTGGACGTGCTGGCGCAGCAGATCGTCGCCGAAGTGGCCTGCCAGGAGTGGCGCGAGGACGACCTCTATCGGCTGGTGATCCGCGCCGAACCCTACGCCGGGCTGGAGCGCGAGCGCTTCGACGAAGTCCTGCGGATGCTTGCCGAGGGCTACCACTCACGCCTCGGCGTGCGCGGCGCCTATCTCCATCGCGATGCGCTCAACGGCCTGCTCCGTGGCCGCCGTGGCGCGCGGCTGACCGCGCTGACCTCGGGCGGGACCATTCCCGATACCGGCGACTACAGCGTGCTGCTGGAGCCGCAGGGCCTGCTGGTGGGGACGGTCAACGAAGATTTCGCGGTGGAGAGCCTGGCCGGCGATGTGTTCCAGCTGGGCAACACCTCGTACCGGATCATCCGCATCGAGCCGGGACGGGTACGGGTCGAGGACGCCCAGGGCCAGCCGCCGAACATTCCGTTCTGGCTGGGTGAGGCGCCGGGGCGCAGCGACGAGCTGTCGGCCAGCGTGGCGCGCCTGCGCGACACCCTCGACGAGCTGCTCGGCGAAGGCCAGGCATTGCCGGAAGGGCAGCGGCTGGAGCCAGCCATCGCCTGGCTCGGCGCCACCCTCGGGCTGGACGATGGCGCCGCGCGGCAGATCGTCGAGTACCTGGCCCGCGCCCGCCAGGCCCTGGGTGGCCTGCCCGGGAGCCGGCGGCTGGTGATGGAACGCTTCTTCGACGAATCCGGCGGCATGCAACTGATCATCCACAGTCCCCACGGCAGCCGCCTCAACCGCGCCTGGGGCCTGGCGCTGCGCAAGCGTTTCTGCCGCAGCTTCAACTTCGAGCTGCAGGCGGCGGCCACCGAGGACGCGATCATCCTCTCGCTGTCCACCAGCCACAGCTTTCCCCTCGACGAGGTCTGGCGCTACCTGCATTCGGCGAGCGCCGAGCACCTGTTGGTACAGGCCGTGCTCGACGCGCCGCTGTTCGGCGTGCGCTGGCGCTGGAACCTGACCACCTCGCTCGGTTTGCCGCGCTATGCCGGCGGTCGCAAGGTGCCGCCGCAACTGCTGCGGATGAAGAGCGAGGATCTGCTGGCCAGCGTGTTCCCCGACCAGGTGGCGTGCCTGGAGAATATCGTCGGCGAGCGCGAGGTGCCCGATCACCCGCTGGTGGCGCAGACCCTTGACGACTGCCTGCACGAGGCGATGGATTGCGAGGGCTGGCTGGCCCTGCTGCGCGACATGGAGAGCGGCGCGGTGGACTTGCTGGCGCGCGACCTGCCGGCGCCTTCGGCGTTGGCGGCGGAGATACTCACCGCGCGTCCCTACGCCTATCTCGACGATGCGCCGCTGGAGGAGCGGCGTACCCAGGCGGTACAGAATCGCCGCTGGAGCGATCCCGAGTCCGCCGACGACCTCGGCGCCCTGGACCTTGAGGCGATCGAGGCGGTGCGTGGCGAGGCCTGGCCGGAAGCGCGCAACGCCGACGAGATGCATGAGGCGCTGAACAGCCTGGGCTTCCTCACCTCGGGCGAGGCCGAGGCCAATCCGGGCTGGGGGGAATGGCTTGCGCAACTGTCGGAGCAACGCCGCGCCGGACGCCTGGACTGCGCAGGCAGCACTCTCTGGCTGGCGGCGGAGCGCCTGCCGGCGATGCGCCTGGTGCATCCCGCGGCGAAGGTGCCCGACGCTTTCCAGGCGCCTCGCGGCTATCCGCCGCCGGACTCGGCGGAAGCGGCGACCGTGGAGCTGACCCGCGCCCGCCTGGGTGGCTTCGGGCCACGCACGGCCGGGCAGTTGGCGGCCGACCTGGGCATCGGCCTGGCCGACCAGCAGTACGCGTTGGCCGCCCTGGAGCGCGAAGGCTATGTGCTGCGTGGCCGCTTCAGTCCTGGCGCGACGGAAGAGGAGTGGTGCGAACGCCATCTGCTGGCGCGCATCCATCGCTATACGGTGAAGCGCCTGCGCCGGGAAATCGAGCCGGTGGAGCGCGCCGATTTCATGCGTTTCCTGTTCGACTGGCAGCGCCTGGCGCCGGGCACCCGTGGCCGGGGTGCGGAGTCCCTGGCTACGGTGGTCGAGCAGCTGGAAGGCTTCCAGGCCGCGGCGGCCGCCTGGGAAAGCGAACTGCTGGCAGCGCGGGTGGCCGACTACGCCAGCCATTGGCTGGACCAGCTGTGCCGTTCCGGACGCATCGTCTGGGCGCGCCTGGCCGGACGCAGCAAGGCCGCCGGCGGTCCGCTGCGCAGCGCGCCGATCGTGCTCCTGCCGCGCCGCGAGCTGGGGCTCTGGAGCGTCCTGCAGCGCGACGCGCCGGAGCCGGAACTGTCGCCGCGCGCGGCCAGGGTACTGGAGGTGCTGCGCGAGCAGGGTGCATCGTTCTTCGACGAACTGAGCCAGGATGCCCACCTGCTGCGCAGCGAGCTGGAGAACGCCCTCGGCGAGCTGGTCTCGGTCGGCCGGGTCAACGCCGACAGCTTCGCCGGGCTGCGCACCCTGCTGATGCCGGCGGACAAGCGCAGCCGCCAGGAGCGCCGCTCGCGCGGCCTGCCGGGCGGCATGCAGGACGCCGGGCGCTGGGCGCCGCTGCGCCGGGCGAAGGCGGAAGAGGCGGGGCAGCGTTTGCCGGCGGAGGTTCTCGAACATGTCGCCCGGACCTTGCTGCGGCGCTATGGGGTGGTCGCCTGGCGCCTGCTGGAGCGCGAGGCCGACTGGCTGCCGCCGTGGCGCGAGTTGCTGCGCGTCTACCATCGCCTGGAAGCGCGCGGCGAGATTCGCGGCGGGCGCTTCATCGCCGGCCTGGCCGGCGAGCAGTTCGCCTTGGCGGAAGCGGTCGGCCTGTTGCGCGAGGTGCGCAAGCGACCGCCGGATGGGGCGATGCTGGTGGTGTCGGCAGTCGATCCGTTGAACCTGGTCGGCGGCCTACTACCCGGCGAACGGGTGCCGGCGGTGACCGGCAACCGCCTGCTCTATCGAGACGGAGCGCCGCTGGCGGCGCTGGTAGCCGGCAAGGTGCGGATGCTCGCGGAAGTCGACGGCGAGACCGCGCAGCAGATCCGTGCGCTGCTGATCCGCCGTCACTGAGGCCCGCTCAGCGCAGGCTCAGATGGCGGCTGAGCAGGGCCCGCAACGCGGCCGGCTTGACCGGCTTGGACAGGTAGTCGAGGCCGGCGGCGTGGATCTCCGCCACCAGTTCCGGCCGCGCGTCGGCGCTGATCACCACGCCCGGCACCGGCTCGCCCAGGCGCGTACGCAGCCAGGCCATCAATTGCGTACCGGTCTCGCCGTCGTCCAGGTGATAGTCGATCAACGCCAGTTGCGGGCGCATCTCGCTGTCCAGCAGCGTGGCGCATTCCTCGCGGCTGCGCGCGGTCCAGACCTGGCAGCCCCAGCGGCTGAGCAGGCTGTTCATGCCGGCGAGGATGCTGTCTTCGTTGTCCACGCAGAGCACCTGGGCGCCGTTCAGCGCTTGCGCCGGTTCGGCCTTGTGGCCGTTGGCCAGGGCCGGCGGCGCCTGCCGCGCCAGCGGTACGCGGACGCTGAAGACGCTGCCCTTGCCCGGCCAGGAACGTACCTCCAGCGGATGGCCGAGGACCTTGCAGAGCCGGTC
The DNA here is from genome assembly GCF_056110345.1 of Pseudomonas sp. TZ252. NCBI lineage: Bacteria > Pseudomonadati > Pseudomonadota > Gammaproteobacteria > Pseudomonadales > Pseudomonadaceae > Pseudomonas > Pseudomonas sp. TZ252. The sequence continues at coordinate 4,297,286 of NZ_CM148566.1, forward strand.
GGCGATCGCCAGGCCGAGACCGAGGCCTTTCTCCGCGCGGGTCTGGTGGCTGTCCAGGCGCTTGAACTCTTCGAAGATGACTTTCTGCTTGTCCGGGGGGATGCCCGGCCCCTGATCCCAGACTTCCAGGCGCAGGTAGCCGTCCTCGCGGCGCACGCCGAGCAGCACGTGGCCCTTGGCGTAGCGGAAAGCGTTGGTCAGGAAGTTCTGCAGGATGCGCCGCAGCAGCTTGATGTCGCTGTCCACCCGCAGCTGGCTGCCGCGCAGGCGGAAATGCAGGCCCTGTTCCTGGGCCAGCGCCTTGAACTCGACGCCGAGGGCATCGTAGAGGTTGTTCAGCGGGAACGGGTTGCGTTCGGCGCTGACCCGGCCGCTTTCCAGGCGCGAGATGTCCAGCAGGTCGGTGATCAGGTCCTCGGCGGAACGCAGCGACGAGTCGAGGTGCTGCACCAGGTCGCGGACCTCGCCGGGCAGCGCGTCCTGGTGGGCGAGGGCGGCGGAGAACAGCCGCGCGGCGTTCAGCGGCTGCATCAGGTCGTGGCTGACGGCGGCGAGGAAGCGGGTCTTCGACTGGTTGGCGGCCTCGGCGTTGCTCTTCGCCTCGCTGAGTTCCTGGTTCAACTGCGAGAGTTCCTGGGTACGCTCCTGGACCCGCTGTTCCAGCGACTCGTTGGCGCCCTTGAGGCCCTGTTCGGCCTCGCGGTAGGCGGTGATATCGGTGAAGCTCATGACGAAGCCGCCGCCGGGCATCGGGTTGCCGATCAGCTCGATGACCCGGCCGTTGGGGAACAGCCGCTCGGAGGTGTGTGGAGTGCCCTGGCGCATCCAGTACAGGCGCTTGGCCACGTGCATGTCCGGATCGCCGGGCCCGCACAGGCCGCGATCGGCGTTGTAGCGGATGATGTCGGCGATCGGCCGGCCGACGTAGATCAGCCCGTCCGGGTACTCGAACAGCTCCAGGTAGCGGTGGTTCCAGGCCACCAGGCGCAGCGACTGGTCGACCACGCTGATGCCCTGGGTGATGTTCTCGATCGCGCCCTGCAGCAGGGCGCGGTTGAATTGCAGCACCTCGGAGGCTTCGTCGGCGATCCGCACCACGTCCTCCACCTGCATCTCGCGCCCTTCGATGGCGGCCTTCACCACCGCCCGCGCCGAGGACGCGCCGAGGACCCCGGCGAGCAGGCGCTCGGTGTGCGCGATCCACTCGTTGTTGGCGGTCTGGTTCGGGGTGAAGCCCTTGCCCTGGCGGTAGGCGAAGCGGATGAAGCTTTGCCGCGCGCGTTCCTCGCCGACGAAACGCGCGGCGAGCATCAGCAGGTCTTCCACCTGCACCGCGAGCATGAAGCGCGAGTTCTGCCGCTGGGAGATCTCCTGGCCGATGAAGCGGCTGGCCTGCCAGTGCTCGGACACGCGGGTGCGCGAGAGCACCGAGACCAGGCCGAACAGGGCGAAGTTGCCGACCAGCGAGATCAGCACGCCCTGGGTCAGCGGCTCGATCGGCAGGCCGAAGGGATTGCTTGCCAGCCAGGTCAGGCCGGGGATGCGCTCCAGCGGCCAGCCGAGGCCCTTGGCCACCACCGGCAGGACCAGCGTATAGGCCCACAGCAGCGAGCCGGCGGCGAGGCCGGCGAAGACCCCGCGGCGGTTGGCCTGTTTCCAGTACAGCGCGCCGATCATCGCCGGGCCGAGCTGGGCGATGGCGGCGAAGGCGATCTGGCCGATGGTCGCCAGGCTGGCGCTGGAGCCGAGCAGGCGGTAGGCCACGTAGGCGAGCAGCAGGATCACCGCGATGCTCACCCGGCGTACGGTCAGCAGCCAGTGACGGAAGGCCTCGAAGGGCCGTTCGGTGTCCTTTTCCCGGCGTCGCAGCAGCCACGGCAGGAGCATGTCGTTGGAGACCATGGTCGACAGCGCGACGCTGGCGACGATGACCATTCCGGTGGCGGCCGAGGCGCCGCCAATGAATGCCAGCAGGGCCAGCGCCGGGTGCGCCTCGGCCAGCGGCAGGCTGATGACGAAGGAGTCCGGCATTACCCCGGCGGGCAGGTGCAACTGGCCGGCGAGGGCGATCGGCACCACGAACAACGCGGCCAGCACCAGGTAGATGGGGAACACCCAGCGCGCCAGGTTGAGGTCGCGCGGCTCGATGTTCTCCACCACAGTGACGTGGAATTGCCGCGGCAGGCACATGATCGCGGTCATCGCCACGCCGGTCTGCAGCAGCATCGCCGGCCAGTGCACGGTCTCTTCCCAGTAGTCGGCCAACTGCGGCGCGGCGCGGGCCTGGGAGAAGAGATCGGCGAAGCCGTCGTAGAGGCCGAAGGTGACGAAGATGCCCACGGCGAGGAAGGCGGTGAGCTTGACCAGCGACTCGAAGGCGATGGCCAGGACCATGCCGCGGTGGTGTTCGGTGACATCCAGGCTGCGGGTACCGAAGACGATGGTGAACAGCGCCAGCACCAGCGACACGATCAGCGCCGTGTCCTGGGCGCGGGTACCGGTGGAGTCGGCGCCGGAGCCGATCAGCAGGTTCACCCCGAGGACGATGCCTTTCAGTTGCAGGGCGATATAGGGCAGCACGCCGACCATGCAGATCAGCGCCACCACCACCGCCAGCGCCTGCGACTTGCCGTAGCGGGCGGCGATGAAGTCGGCGATGGAGGTGATGTTCTCCTGCTTGCTGATCATGATCATCTTCTGCAGCACCCAGGGCGCGAATAGCATCAGCAACACCGGTCCGAGGTAGATCGGCAGGAACGACCAGAGCTGGTCGGTGGCCTGGCCGACCGCGCCGAAGAAGGTCCAGCTGGTGCAGTACACTGCCAGGGAGAGGCTGTAGACCCAGGCGCGCAGGCGGGGAGAGAGCGGGGTGCGGCGACGGTCGCCATAGAAGGCGATGGCGAACAGGATGGCCATGTAGACCAGGGCGACCACGGCGATCAGCCCGATGGACAGCGACATGCGAACTCCGATGATGTCCCCGCGTGAAGCTGGCGTGAGGCGGGGGTCTTGCTTTCGCGCCAGTTTCGCACTTGTCGGCCCGCGCGTCAGGCCGCCTGCGACCAAGGTCGCACGCATGCTTGAGCCGGACGCGCGGAGTTGGTAGCGTGCCGGGCTGCGTGAGCGCGGACGGCCCCGGCGGCCGGCTGTCCGTTCATCGTAGCCGGTTTCGGCTGCGGCACTAAACGCGGCCGCTACGCTCTGATGGGAGCGGAGTTTTGCGTCGATGTCGAGGAGGGCGCCCATGTTCAAGCCGCTACCGATCACCCTGCAGCGCGGAGCCTTGCGTCTCGAGCCGCTGGTGGAAGCGGACATTCCCGAGCTGGTGAGCCTCGCCGAAGCCAACCGCGAGGCGCTGCAGTACATGGACGGACCGACGCGGCCGGACTGGTACCGCCAGAGCCTCGCCGAGCAGCGCGAGGGCAGGGCGTTGCCGCTCGCCGTCCGCCTCGGTGTGCAACTGGTCGGGACCACGCGCTTCGCCGAGTTCCTTCCCGCCTTGCCGGCCTGCGAGATCGGCTGGACCTGGCTCGACCAGGCCCAGCACGGCAGCGGCCTGAACCGCATGATCAAGTACCTGATGCTCAAGCATGCCTTCGACAACCTGCGCATGGTCCGCGTGCAGCTCAGCACGGCGGCGAGCAACCTGCGCGCCCAGGGCGCCATCGACAAGCTCGGCGCGCAGCGCGAGGGCGTGCTGCGCAACCACCGGCGGCTGGCCGGCGGGCGGCTAGACGACACCTTCGTCTACAGCATCACCGACCACGAATGGCCTCAGGTCAAGGCGGCGCTGGAAGCCAGCTTCACCGGCTGAAGCCGGTTCCGTCGCTCCTGCGGTATGCTGGGCGGCCCGTCCGGACGGGCGAACGAGGAGACGGCAGTGCCGGACGAGACGAGCGGAGAACACACGCATTTCTGGCGCGCCGCCGAACTGGGCGGCGTCGAACTGCTGCACGCGCGCTATGTGGAGCAGCGCTTCGCGCCGCACGTGCACAGCAGCTTCGCCCTGGTCATCATCGAGCAGGGCGCGCAGCGCTTCCGCCATCGTGGCGGCGAGCACCTGGCCCCGCTGGGCAGCATGGTGCTGATCAACCCCGACGAAGTGCACACCGGCTCCAAGGCCCATGATGCCGGTTGGCTCTATCGCGGCTACTACCCGGAAATGGAACAGATCGACGGGATTCTCGACGAGCTGGAAATCCATCATGGCGGCGTGCCGCGCTTCGCCGACAGCGTGATCCACGACCAGCCCCTGGCACGCGCCTTCGTCCACTTGCACCGCCTGCTGGCCGAGCATGCCGACAGCCTGGAAACCCAGACCCGCTGGCGTGAGACGGTGCTCGCCCTGTTCCGTCGCCACGCCCGTCTGCCAGAAGCGCCGAAGGCCGGGCAGGAGCCGTTGGCGGTGGCCCGTGCCCGCGAACTGCTGGCGGCGCGGTTGCTCGATCCGCCTTCGCTGGAGGAACTGGCGGCGGCGGTCAATCTGTCCCCGTTCCATTTTGCCCGGGTCTTCCGTCGCGCCACCGGCATGCCGCCCCACGCCTGGCTCAGGCAGCGCCGCCTGGAGCAGGCCAGGGCACTGCTCAAGAGCGGCCGGGCGCCGCTGGAGGTGGCCCTGGAGCTGGGCTTCGCCGACCAGAGCCACCTCGGTCGCCAGTTCAAGCAGGCCTACGGCGTGGCACCGGGTGAATACCGCTCGGCCTGCGCGCGCTCATCCTTGACGATCTACGAATAAGTCAAGCTCACATTTGCAAATCATTTGTATTTACGTTCTTTACGATTTGCCGTAATTTTGCGCCCCACTTTTTCCTGCGTCCCTGGGGGAGCCTCGATGTCGTCCGTGAGTTCGTTGTCGCGCCTGGCCGTCGCCATCGCGCTGGGTGTGTCCATGCAGGCGGCGCAGGCCGAAGAGGAAGCCAAGGAGCTGGGCACGGTCACCGTGGTCGGCGACTGGCTGGGCGAAGCCGACCAGGCGGTGGTGCAGAACCATCCCGGTGCGCGCAGCGTGGTGCGTCGTCGGGAAATGCTCGAGAGCGGTGCGCAGAACGTCCGCGACGTGCTGCGCAAGGTGCCCGGCGTGCAAGTGCAGGACAACAACGGTACCGGCGGCAGCGACATCTCCCTGAACGTCGGGGTGCGTGGCCTGACTTCACGCCTGTCGCCGCGCTCGACGGTGATGATCGACGGCGTGCCGGCGGCGGTGGCGCCCTACGGCCAGCCGCAGCTGTCGATGATGCCGCTGTCCATCGGCAACCTGGAGAGCATCGACGTCGTGCGCGGCGCCGGCTCGGTGCGCTACGGCCCGCAGAACGTCGGCGGGGTGATCAACTTCGTGACCCGGGCGATTCCGGAGAAGTTCTCCGGCGAAATCGGCACTACCATCGAGCATGCCGGCCACGGCGGCTGGAAGAAGCTCAACCAGGCGTTCCTCGGCGGGACCGCCGACAACGGCCTGGGCGTGGCGCTGCTGTATTCCGGGGTGAAGGGCGCCGACTACCGCGACGGCAACAACGACAACGATATCGACGACGTGCTGCTCAAGACCCATTGGCAGCTCACCGACAGCGACCAGTTGGCGGCCAACTTCCACTACTACGACGCCTACGCCGATATGCCGGGCGGCCTGACCCAGGCGCAGTACGACGACGATCCCTTCCAGTCGGTACGCGACTGGGACAATTTCCGTGGTCGGCGCAAGGACTTCTCGCTGAAGTACACCCGCCAGGTCGACGACCTCACCCAGTTCGAGGTGCTCACCTACTACAGCGACAGTTTCCGCGGCAGCAGCATCGCCGCGCGCAACCTCAGGACCATCACCTCGTACCCGCGCGACTACCATGTGTTCGCGGTGGAGCCGCGGGTCTCGCGGATCTTCTTCGCCGGCCCGACCACCCAGGAGATCGGCATCGGCTACCGCTACCTGAAGGAAGCGATGAACGAGCGTGCCAGCCAACTGGCACTGGTCGACAATGTGCCGACCGTGCGTCCCGGCTCGGACGGCCATACCTACCAGGACCGTACCGGCGGTACCGAGGCCAGCGCCTTCTACATCGACGACAAGATCGATGTCGGCAACTGGACCATCACCCCCGGCATCCGCTTCGAGAAGATCGACAGCGACTGGCGCGACCGCCCGGTGCTCGGCCTGAACGGCAAGCCGGTGCAGGAGAAGAAGCGCAGCAAGGACTACAACGAACCGCTGCCGGCGCTGAGCCTGATGTATCACTTGAGCGACGAGTGGAAGCTGTTCGCCAACTACTCCGAATCGTTCGGCAGCCTGCAGTATTTCCAGCTCGGCCAGGGCGGCAGCGGCAACGATACCGCCGCCGGCCTGGAGCCGGAGAAGGCCAAGACCTACGAACTGGGCACGCGCTACGACAACGGCAGCTGGGGCGGCGAGATCACGCTGTTCTACATCGACTTCGACGACGAGCTGCAGTACGTCAGCAACGACGTCGGCTGGACCAACCTCGGCGCCACCAAGCACCAGGGCATCGAGACTTCCGGCCACTATGACTTCGCCGCTCTCGATCCGCGCCTGGACGGCCTGTCGGTCTACGGCAGCCTCACCTATACCCGCGCCACCTACGAAGGCGACATTCCCTCCTTCAAGGGGCGCGACCTGCCGCTCTACTCGCGCCAGGTGGCCACCGCCGGGGTGCGCTACGAGGTCGACCGCTGGACCTACAACCTCGACGCCTTCGCCCAGTCCATGCAGCGCGCGCCAGGGCTGAGCACCGACAGCCAGGGCAACTTCACCCACAACTACATCACCGAGCCCAGCGCCGACGGCCAGTACGGCGACATTCCCGGCTACGTGACCTGGAATGCCCGCGTCGGCTACGACTTCGGCCCGCAGGCGTCGAACCTGAAGCTCGGACTCGGGGTGAAGAACCTGTTCGACAAGCAGTATTTCACCCGCTCCAGCGACAACAATTCGGGAATCTACGTGGGTCAGCCGCGAACGCTGTTCATGCAGGCCAGCGTCGGTTTCTGAATATTCGGATGCGACTTGGCGCATCGTCCGACGACAGGCGTCCTGCGGTAACGCGGACGCCTGTTCTATGATGGGCGCGGAATTTCCATCGGAACGCTGTGGCCTGATCCGCGGTCCATGCAGTCCAATCGATGACGGGCTTCCTTTCGGCGGCCACGCAAGGTAACAAGGACGATGACCCAACATTCGCAATTCGCCCTGCTGGGCAAGCGGCGTTTCCTGCCGTTCTTCATCACCCAGCTGCTCGGCGCCTTCAACGACAACATCTTCAAGCAGTCGCTGATCCTCGCCATCCTCTATCACCTCAGCGTCAGCGGCGACCGCAGCCTGCTGGTCAACCTCTGCGCACTGCTGTTCATCCTGCCGTTCTTCCTGTTCTCGGCACTGGGCGGACAGTTCGGCGAGAAGTACAACAAGGACGCGCTGATGCGCGCGCTGAAGCTGGCCGAGGTAGGCATCATGCTGGTCGGCGCTGCCGGCTTCGTCTTCGGCAGCCTGCCGCTGATGTTCGTCGCGCTGTTCGCCATGGGCACCCACTCGGCGCTATTTGGCCCGGTCAAGTATTCGATCCTGCCCCAGCACCTGCACGAGGACGAACTGGTCGGCGGCAACGCGCTGGTGGAGATGGGCACCTTCCTGGCGATCCTGGCCGGCACCATCGGCGCCGGCGTGCTGATGTCCCATGCGCATTACGCGGCGGCGGTGGCCACCGCGGTGGTGCTGGTGGCCGCCTGCGGCTACCTGGCCAGCCGCGGCATTCCGCGAGCGGCGGCGGCGCTGCCGGGGTTGAAGCTCGACTGGAACATCTTCGCCCAGTCCTGGAGCATCCTCCGCCTGGGGCTCGGCCAGCGCCCGGCGGTCTCGCGCTCGCTGGTGGGCAACTCCTGGTTCTGGTTCCTCGGCGCGGTCTACCTGACGCAGATCCCGACCTTCGCCAAGGAATGGCTGCACGGCGACGAAAGCGTGGTGACCCTGATCCTCACCGTGTTCTCGGTGGGCATCGCGCTGGGCTCGATGCTGTGCGAGAAGCTTTCCGGTCGCAAGGTGGAGATCGGCCTGGTGCCGTTCGGCTCGATCGGCCTGACCGTCTTCGGCATCCTCCTCTGGTGGCACGCCGGCGGCATTCCCCCAGGCGAGGCGCCCTACGACTGGCTGGCGGTGCTGCGCCACCATGAGACCTGGGCGGTGCTGGCCGACATCCTGTTCATCGGCATTTTCGGCGGCTTCTACATCGTACCGCTGTACGCCCTGATCCAGGCGCGCACCGACGAAGACAAGCGCGCCCGGGTGATCGCCGCCAACAACATCCTCAACGCCCTGTTCATGGTCGCCGCGGCGCTGGTCTCGATCCTCTTCCTCAGCGTCGCCAAGCTGTCGATCCCGCAGCTGTTTCTCGCCCTGTCGCTGATGAACGTCGCGGTGAACGTGTACATCTTCAAGATCGTCCCGGAATTCACCATGCGCTTCCTGGTCTGGCTGCTCAGCCACACCATGTACCGGGTCCGGCATGTGAACCTGGAGGCGATCCCGGACGAGGGAGCGGCGGTGCTGGTGTGCAACCACGTCTCGTACGTGGACGCGCTGCTGATCGCCGGCTCGATCCGGCGGCCGGTGCGCTTCGTCATGTACTACAGGATCTTCTCGCTGCCGGTGCTCAACTTCGTCTTCCGCACCGCCGGCGCGGTGCCCATAGCGGCGCGCCACGAGGACGAAGGGATCTACGAACGCGCCTTCCAGCGCATCGCCGACTACCTGAGGGACGGGGAGCTGGTGTGCATCTTCCCTGAGGGCAAGCTGACCGCCGACGGCGAGATGAATGAGTTCCGCGCCGGGATCGAGCGGATCATCGAGGAAACCCCGGTTCCGGTGATCCCCATGGCGCTGCAGGGCCTGTGGGGCAGCTTCTTCAGCCGCGACCCGAACAAGGGCTTCTTCCGCCGCCTGTGGTCGCGGGTAAGCCTGGTGGCCGGCGAATCGGTGGCGCCGGGGGCGGTGGAGCGCCTCGACCTGCAGGCGCGGGTGACGAGCTTGCGCGGCGAAGCTCGTTGATCGATCCGCAGAAACGAAAAAGCCCCGGCGATGCCGGGGCTTTTTTTGGCGAACTACAAGTTAGATAACTTGTACTTCGTCGGCTTGCAGGCCTTTCTGGCCGTTGACGACCACGAAGGAAACCTTCTGGCCTTCCTGCAGGCTCTTGAAGCCGGTGCCCTGGATGGAACGGAAGTGAACGAACAGGTCGTTACCGCTTTCCGGGGTGATGAAGCCGAAGCCTTTGGCGTCGTTGAACCATTTTACGGTGCCGTTCTGACGATTCGACATGGTGTAACTCCTGAAACAAAGTTGATTGCGGCGACGGAAATATCCGAGCCGGTAGGTACTGAGTTGCAAAGAGTACGAGGAGCCGAGGCGATGAGCGGACCGAGATCTACCACACCAGGTCACGATTCACTGTGACCCAAGCAAGCACAGTGGTCGCAGAGTACGCGATAAAACTGCGGAAAGCGATACCCCTCGGAGCATATTCGATGGATGTCTAATGGCTCAGCTTGAGGCCGACCAGTCCGCAGACGATCAGCGCGACGCTGGCCAGGCGCAGCAATGCCATAGATTCGCCGAACAGGACGATCCCGGCGATTACCGTGCCGACCGCGCCGACCCCGGTCCAGACGGCATAGGCGGTGCCCAGCGGCAGGTGCTTCATGGCCAGGCCGAGCAGGCCCAGGCTGACCAGCATGGCGAGCGCCGTGAGGACCGTGGGAAGCGGCTTGCTGAAGCCTTCGGTGTATTTCAGACCAACGGCCCAGCCCACTTCGAACAGGCCGGCGAAAAACAGGATGATCCAGGACATGGCGATCTCCAGGGCAACGGGTGGCGGGGCCGTCCCCATTCGATCACCGGCCGGAGGCGGGTGGTGAGGTCGTCCTCACTGCGTGCGGTATTTTGCATGGTTCATCGGTCGGGACAAGGCTTCCCGACCGGGACCCAGTTCAACGCGGCGTATCTTCCATGCGCCGGAACAGGGCGGCCAGCAGCGAACCGGAGAGATTGTGCCAGACGCTGAACAGCGCGCTGGGCACCGCTGCCAGGGGCGAGAAATGGGCGTTGGCCAGCGCCGCGCCGAGCCCCGAGTTCTGCATGCCGACTTCGATGGCCAGGGCCTTGCGCTGTGCCAGCGGCATGCCGGTCAGCTTGCCGGTGAGATAGCCGAGCGACAGGCCGAAGCCGTTGTGCAGCATCACCACGGCCATGATCAGCAGGCCGGACTCGGCGATCCGCGCCTGGCTGGCGGCCACCACCGCGGCGATGATCACCACGATGCTGAATACCGAGACCAGCGGCAGCACCTCCGCCACCTGTCGGGTGCGCTCGCCGAGCAGGCGCTGTGCCAGCAGGCCGAGGGCGATGGGCACCAGCACCACCTGGAGGATCGACAGGAACATCGCCGCGAACGACACCGGCAGCCAGGCCGAGGCCAGCAGCCAGACCAGCGCCGGCGTGACCAGCGGGGCGAGCAGGGTGGTCACCGAGGTGATCGCCACCGACAGGGCGACATCGCCACGGGACAGCCAGGTCATCACGTTGGAAGCGGTGCCGCCGGGGCAGCAGCCGACCAGGATCACGCCCACCGCGATCTCCGCCGGCAACTGCAACAGGCGACAGAGCAACCAGGCCAGGCCGGGCATGATGACGAACTGGGCCAGCACGCCGATCAGCACCCGTATGGGGTGCCGGGCGACCTCGCGGAAGTCTTCGCCCTTGAGCGTCAGGCCCATGCCGAACATCACCAGGCCGAGCAGCGGCGCGATGGCGACGGTGAGCGGGAGGAACCAGGCCGGCCGGAAGAAGGCGAGGATGGCGAACAGCAGGACCCAGAACGGGAAGCTGGCGCTGACGAAACGGCTCAGGGCGGTCAGGGCACGCATGGGCTTTCCTTGTTATTGGACGGCCGCCAGTCTGCCATGCCGGGCGCGACTCTCCCAGCGGCGGGCGCCGCCGGGAGAGCGGGGCGTCAGACGCCCTGGGGGATTTCTTCGCCGCCGAGGGCCTCGAAGAGCGCCGGAAGGAATTCGGCGAAGGTCAGCATCATCAGGGTGAAGCTGGCATCGAGCTGGCCGAGGGCGTCTTCGCCGCCGTCCTTTTCCGCCTGCTCCTGCAGCAGGTCTTCGAAGCGCAGGCGCTTGACCGCCAGCTTGTCGTCGAGGACGAAGGACAGCTTGTCCGACCAGGCCAGGGACAACTGGGTGACCAGCTTGCCGGCGGTGAGATGCAGCTGGATTTCCTCGCTGGTCAGGTCCTGGCGCTTGCAACGGACCACGCCGCCGTCCTCGTGGGTGTCGCGCAGCTCGCATTCGTCGAGCACGTGGAAGTCGCCGGCGGCTTCCTGGGTCTTGACCCAGTCGGTGAGGGTCGCGGTCGGCGCGACCTTCACGCTCAGCGGGCGTACCGGCAGGGAGCCGAGCGCTTCGCGCAGCGTCGAGAGCAGGTCTTCGGCCTTCTTCGCGCTGGCCGAGTCGACCAGGATCAGGCCGAGGCTTGGCGCGATCGCGGCGAAGGTGCTGGAGCGGCGGATGAAAGCACGCGGCAGCAGGGTCTGGACGATCTCGTCCTTCAACTGGTCGCGTTCCTTCTTGTAGACCTTGCGCATCTGCTGGGCTTCGATCTCGTCGACCTTTTCCTTCAGTGCGTCACGCACGACGCTGCCCGGCAGGATGCGCTCTTCCTTGCGTGCCGAGATCAGGAAGAAGTCCTGGCTGACGTGTACCAGCGGTGCGTCCGGGCCTTTGCCGAACGGCGCGGTGAAGCCGTAGGTGGTCAGCTCCTGGCTGGCGCAGGGGCGGGCGGGTTTTTCGCCGAGGGCTTTCTCGAGGGAATCGGCATCCAGTTGCAGATCCTGGGTGAGGCGGTAGACGAGCAGATTGCGGAACCACATGGGGTCGTTCTCTCCGGGCACAAAGGACCCATTATTCCGCCGCTGGCGGCTCAGGCCAACCCCGGTCCGTCGCTAACTCCTTGGAACGGCAGAAAATTTTTTTCATCGAGGGGCTTGCCAGGGGCCGAATCGCTCCGTAGAATGCGCCCCACTTCGAGAGTGAAGGGTGATTAGCTCAGCTGGGAGAGCATCTGCCTTACAAGCAGAGGGTCGGCGGTTCGATCCCGTCATCACCCACCAATCTCGCAAGTTACGCGCAGCGGTAGTTCAGTCGGTTAGAATACCGGCCTGTCACGCCGGGGGTCGCGGGTTCGAGTCCCGTCCGCTGCGCCATTTCCTTCCTTCGCTGTATCTCTTGCGCTTCCTTCCCGCTTCATAATTCGACGTTTTTCGACGCTTCCTTTCCGCTGTTCTTCTGTCCTCGTTCCGCGCGTTCGTTCTGCTATCTCCTTCATTTTTCGGAAAGTTCGGCCTTGAACTTATCCGCGCGCACCTGTTCCTATTGCCCATAGCCACTGGTCGCGACAGCCTGCTAAGCTCGCGGCTTCATCGAATATGCCCGAGCGGCGAACAGATTAAAGGACTCAGCATGAAACAACATCGGTTGGCAGCAGCGATCGCACTGGTCGGTCTGGTTCTCTCCGGCTGCGATTCGCAGACCAACGTTGAGTTGAAGACCCCGGCGCAGAAAGCTTCCTATGGTATCGGCCTGAACATGGGCAAGAGCCTGTCCCAGGAAGGCATGGACGACCTGGATTCGAAAGCCGTCGCCAAGGGCATCGAAGACGCCCTCGGCAAGAAGAAGCAGCAGCTCACCGATGAAGAGCTGACCGAAGCCTTCGCCTTCCTGCAGAAACGTGCCGAGGAGCGCATGGCCGCCATCGGCGACGAAAACGCCAAGGCCGGCAAGAAATTCCTCGAGGAAAACGGCAAGCGCGACGGCGTGACCACCACCGCTTCCGGCCTCCAGTACGAAATCGTGAAGAAGGCCGATGGCCCGCAACCGAAGGCCACCGACGTGGTGACCGTCCACTACGAAGGCCGCCTGACCGATGGCACCGTCTTCGACAGCTCCATCGAGCGCGGCAGCCCGATCGACCTGCCGGTCAGCGGCGTGATCCCGGGTTGGGTCGAAGCCCTGCAACTGATGCATGTCGGCGAGAAGATCAAGCTGTACATCCCCAGCGAGCTGGCCTACGGCGCGCAGAGCCCGAGCCCGGCGATCCCGGCCAACTCGGTACTGGTCTTCGACATGGAACTGCTCGGCATCAAGGATCCGTCCAAGCCGGACGCGGAGCCCGAGGCCGGTGCCGCAGCGCAGCCCGAAGCCAAGGCGGACGCGAAGAAGTAATTCTTCCGCCGCGATGCATGAAACGCCCCGTCCATGACGGGGCGTTTTCATTTGCGGATTCGGCTGAACCCAGGCGCTGCCGCGAGGGTCTGAAAAACAGGTCGAGGGCACGGCCGGTGTTACCCTTATGCACACATTTGTCGCACGTCGACCCGACCTACGGTATTGACCTCGGGTTGTCCGTTGCGCTAGGTCAAACCCTTGATTTTCAATGCTTTTAGAGCATTGTCTAAAAAGTGTCCGATCTGTCGGAAAGCCTGTAGCGACGGGCTTCTCGCCGACGGAAGGGGGGGCTGTTCACAAGGTTATCCACAGTATGCGTGGATAACCCGGAGAGCCTCGGCGGCAAGCGCTTGAGCGAGGTGGAAGGATGGATGCACCACGAGGATTCAGTCGTTACCTGGGGATCGCGGAACGTTTCCTGGCCCGTGGCCGGGTGCCCGCCTTGTTGATTGCGGTAGCACGCAAGCGCTCGCGCCTGAAGCTGGTGAAGAGCGACCTGCGCCTGCTGCAGGAACTGCTGGTGGCCTGGGTTCGCGGCGAATACCGCGGACTCAGCCGCCAGGCGTTGCTCTCGGTGATCGCGGCGCTGGCCTATTTCCTTTCGCCGGTGGATATCGTCCCCGACTTCATCTTCGGTATCGGCCTGCTCGACGATCTCGCCGTCCTGGCCTGGGTAGTGCGTCGCTGGCAGTCCGAGCTGGATGCCTTCAAGGTCTGGCGCGACGCCCAGGCCGTCGAGACGCAGCAGGCGCTGCGAGAGCTGCCGGCTCCCAGGGCGGAGCGCGTTCAGGGTTCCTGAGGCGCTCGCAGGCTGTTTTCCAGCAGGCGCTCGATGCTGCCGTCCCTGACCATCTCGTCGAGCACCCGGTCCATACTTTCGACGGGGACCGGCAGTTGTCCGCCATAGATGCAGTGCATCCGATAGCTCTGCAGTACCAGCGGACTGACGCTCAGGCCCAGCTCGGGATGCTGGCGCGTCAGGTAGAGCAGCGGGCGGCGCATGTCCACCGCGGCGTCCAGGCGCGAACGCTTGAGCATCTGCACGCGACTGGCCAGGTCGCGGGTATCTTCGCGGCGAATTTCCCCGGCAGCGAAGGCCTGCATGAGATTGTCCGCGTAGACATAGCCTAGACTTGTACCCAGGGTCTTGCCGCGCAGCTCGGCGAAGTCGCGGATCGCCGGACGGTCGTCGCGCTGCAGCAGGACGTCCTGCTCTTCGAAGAGGGCAGGAGACCAATGGTAGCGTTCGGGTTTGCTATCCCATCCGGGGTTGGAGTTGCAGATCACGTGAATATGTCCGCTGGCCATGAAGCCGTCGATCCTTCGGTTCGGCGTTTCCACGAAACGCAGCGACAATCCCAGCCGCTGCGCGACCCGCTCCCCCAACTGGCGGGTGAAGCCGCCTTGCAGCTGGTGGTCGACGATGTCCACGTAGGGCATGCCGTCGGCGGGGCTGAAGCCCCAGCGCAGCTCGCCGGCGAAGGCCTGTCCGACTCCCAGCAGGATGCACAAACCAAGACTTCTCCGGCGCACCCGTGGGCTCCTCCACCAGGCAGACTGTGTGACCAGGGCAGCAGTATAGCCAGTCCGCAGCGGCGCTGTGCCTGATAAGATGGCGGCTTGCAAGGAGACCGACATGAATGTCCAAGTGATCACGCGAGACGGCGAGGCGGAATACGCGGTGTTGCCCTGGGCCGAATACCAGGCGTTGCTGGCCGCCGCTGGTCGCCCGGCCGCCAGTGTCGCGGTGGAGACGACCGCGCCGGCGCCGCCTTCCGCGAGTCTGCTGGAGCGCCGCGAGGCGCGCGGCCTGAGCCTGGAACAGGTGGCCCGGGAGGTCGGTATCAGTCCTTCCTATATGGCGATGATCGAACGCGGCGAACGCGAGGCCAGCGAGGCCATCCTGTTCGCCCTGGAGCGTGTGCTGGGCAAAGCGACGGGGGCCTGACCTTGAGTGTGCTGATCAGCCGTAAACACTGGGATAGCCTGCTGCTGGAAATCGAAGATGCGCGTCGCCAGCGTCATCTGCTCACCTACCGGGCGCTGATCGAGCGCCTGCAACTGCCGACTCCGGCGATGACCACCCTCACCGCGGCTCTCGAGCACCTGGCATCGCTGGATGCGCGCTCGGGGCGTCCGTTGCGCAGTTCGCTGGTCATCAGCCAGGGCGCAAGCCGCTTGCCGCGCACCGGTTTCTTCGAGTGCGTGGAGCGCCTCGGGCGTTTTTCCGGTCCGCCGGACGGCCCGGCCGCGGCTGGCTGGCATGCGGCGGAAGTGGTCCGTGTCTTCGAATTCGAGTATCCCGATGAACTCTGAATGGATCTGGCGCCTGCGCGCCCGCCTCGGTTACGGCGTGGCCCGGCAGTTGCTGGGCTGGCCCTGGCTGGTCAAGCAGCCGCGAGCCTGGCAGTGGATGCAGGGGCAGTTCTCGCGCATGGCCAACCTCGGACACCGCGACGCCCAGGCGTTCTACGGTCACCTGCTGCTGTTCCGTGGACAGGGCTTCGGCGCGCGCGAGGAGGGCCTGCGCCTGCTGCGCCTGGCTGCCAGCGCGGGCGATGGGAAAGCGGCCTACCAGCTCGGCGTGCAGGCGCTCAAGGGCGACAGCCGGCAAGCGCCCGACGCGCTGGCAGCCAGCCGCCACTGGGCGCAAGCGGCAGAGGCGGGCCACCCGCTGGCGGCGCGCAAGCTGGCGGAACTCTACCGCGATGGAGGCCCGGGCCTGGCGCCGGACAGCGAGCGCGCCGAGCACTATGCGCAACGGGCGTCCGCGCTCGGTCTATAGCTGAACGAACGGTTCAGGCGGCCTCGATCAGGTGCAGGCTTTAGCCTGGCAGCGCCTTGGCCTGGCGCTTGGCCTCGGAGGCCAGCGTCGCCAGGTGCGCGGCATCCATTCCCTGGCAGGCTTCGGCCGGTAGATGCACCACGCCGACGGACAATGACAGCAGCGGGTACTCCTCGCGCTGGCCATGGCGATTGTGTGCAACGAAACAGCCGGCTTCCAGGTGCTCGCGGCTGTAGAAGCGTCGGCATTGGCTCTGGAAGGTTTCCAGCAATCGGTCGATCCGTGTGCGCCAGTCCTCGGGGCCGAGCACCAGCATGAAGTCGTCGCCGCCGATGTGGCCGACGAAGTCGCTGCCCGGGTCGATCCGTTCGCTCAGGCACTGTGCCAGGCACAGCAGGACCTCGTCGCCGCGGGCGTAGCCGTAGAGATCGTTGAAGGGTTTGAAGCTGTCGACGTCGATGTAGCAGATCACCGCCTCGCGCCTTTGTTGCAGCAGGCGTTCGAGGCATTGCTGGATCGGCACGTTGCCGGGAAGCAAGGTGAGCGGATTGGCGTGCCGCGCCTGCTGGAGCTTTTCCTCGGTGATCAGCCTGAGCACGTCGATCACCCGGCCCATGCCCGCATAGTGCCCGCCGCGGGTGACGATGAAATCTTCCTCGATACGCTGGCGTGCGCGGCTAGTCAGCAGGCGGCTGACCTGCTGCAGGGTCTGGCCGAGTTCCACGGCGAGAAAATCGTCGCTCATCAGGCGGCTGATCGGCTTGCGCAGGAACAGGTCGCAGGCGAAGGGCCGGAGCAAGGCGTCGGTGAGCGCGTGGCGATGGACGATGCCGATGGGACGCCCTTCTTCGTCGAGGATCGCCAGGGAGTTCAGGTTGGCCTGGTGACGGAAGATTTCCACCACTTCCTGGGTCGAGGTGCGAACGTCGACCGCGCGCTGTTCCAGCAGCAGCGCACGCAGGTCGCCGTGCTCGTCGCCGGATGACTGGCTGGGGGCGCCAGCGCTGGGCAGCATCTGTTGTACGTCGCTCGCCGGGTGTTCCTGCGGGCGGCCGAACAGATAGCCTTGCACCAGGTCGACCCCCATCTCGCTAAGCACCGCCAGTTCCTCGGGCAGTTCGATGCCTTCGGCGATGACCTGGGCGCGAGAGGCCCTGGCCATCTTCAGGATGGAGCCGACGAACTCGCGTTTCACGGTGTCCAGGTGGATGCCGTCGACGAAGTGGCGGTCGATCTTCACGTAGTCCGGACGCAGTTCCGACCACAGGCGCAGGCTGGAGTAGCCAGCGCCGAGGTCGTCGAGGGCGATGGAGAAGCCCATGGCGCGATAGTGGTGCAGCGCGGTGTCGAGCAGGTCGAAGTCGTCGATGGGGGTCTGTTCGGTCAGTTCGATCACCACCCGGTTCGGCGAGATCCCCAGCTGTTGCAGCAATTGCAGGGTGCGGCCGGGCGGATGGCCGGCTTCGAGGAGGGACTCCGGGGAGACGTTGAGGAACAGCATGGCGTCGCCCTGGATGTCGCGGAAGCGGCTGAAGGCGCGTTGTCGGCAGAGCAGTTCCAGTTCGCTCAGCCGTCCGCATTGGCGGGCCACGGCGAACAACGCCAGGGGCGAGTGCAGCGGGCTGTTGGACGGACCGCGGGTCAGCGCTTCGTAGCCGACCAGGCGCCGTTCGGAAAGCGAGAGGATGGGCTGGAACAGGCAGTGCAGGTCGCCGTGGGCCAGGATGCTGTCCAGGGCGCTCAACTGCTCGGTGACGGTCATGGAACGCTCTCGTCGCAATGAAAAAGGGCCGGTTGTGCAACCGGCCCCGTATTTCACGACAGTCCCATGACTGTTTTATGACGCTCCCGCTGAACTCAGTGCTTGGCCACCGCCGAGTTGAGGTTCAGGTAGTCCAGCAGGATGTGCCCGGACTCGGTGAGGTAGGCGTCGTCCTGCGGCTTGGTCTTGTCGTCCTCTTCCGGCAGGGCGTTCTCGTCCTCTCGCTTGAGTTCCTTCAGCGGCTCCTGGCCCTTGGACTTGCGCAGGGCGTTCTCCATGGCCAACTGGCGGTTCTCGATGCTGGTCTGCTGGGCGCGGCGCTTGGCCTCGTTCAGGCTGACGGTCTTCTCCTTCATCAGCTCCTGGGCCAGCGCCAGGCGCTCGCGGGCGTAGACGAAGTCGGCGTTGTTCTCGGTGCGTGCGTCGTGCTGGGCCTTGAGTTGCGCGAGGAACGGCTTGAACGGGTTGGCCTCGTCCTTCACCACCGGGCGGATGGTGTCCCAGGGCATCGAGTCGGGCAGGGCGCTTTCGCCGATTTCCTTGTCGTCGACGATGGACGGGTAGCTGATGTCCGGGATCACGCCCTGGTGCTGGGTGCTCTGCCCGGAGACACGGTAGAACTTCGCCAGGGTCAGCTTCAGTTCGCCGTGGTTGAGCGGCTGGATGGTCTGCACGGTGCCCTTGCCGAAGGTCTGTCCACCGAGGATCAGCGCGCGGTGGTAGTCCTGCATGGCGCCGGCGAAGATCTCCGAGGCGGAGGCCGAGAGACGGTTGACCAGCACGGCCAGCGGGCCGGTATAGAAGGCCTTGCCTTCGTCGTCGTTGAGCACGTCGACGCGGCCGTCGCTGTTGCGCACTAGTACGGTCGGGCCCTGGTCGATGAACAGGCCGGTCAGCTCGGTGGCCTCCTGCAGGGAGCCGCCGCCGTTGTTGCGCAGGTCGAGGACGATGCCGTCGACCTTGTCCTTCTGCAATTCGGCGACCAGCTTCTTCACGTCGCGGGTGGTGCTCTTGTAGTTCGGGTCGCCGGCGCGGTAGGCCTTGAAGTCCAGGTAGAAGGCCGGCAGGTCGATCACGCCGAGCTTGTAGCTGCGGCCTTCGTGGTCGACCTTGATGATGGATTTCTTCGCCGCCTGGTCCTCCAGCTTCACCGCCTCGCGGGTGATGGCGACGATCTTGCTGGTCTGGTCGTTCGGCGCGTTGCTCGCCGGAATCACTTCCAGGCGTACCTGGGAACCTTTCGGCCCACGGATCAGCTTGACCACTTCATCCAGGCGCCAGCCGACCACGTCGACCATTTCGCCCTTGCCCTGGGCGACGCCGATGATCTTGTCGGAGGTGGCGATCTGCTTGCTCTTCGCCGCCGGGCCGGCCGGCACCAGGCGTACGACCTTGACGTAGTCGTTGTCGCTCTGCAGCACCGCGCCGATGCCTTCCAGCGAGAGGCTCATGTTGATGTCGAAGTTTTCCGCGTTGTCCGGCGACAGGTACTGGGTGTGCGGATCGTAGGACTGGGCGAAGGCGTTGATGTAGGCCTGGAAGATGTCTTCGCTGCGGGTCTGCTTCAGGCGCGACAGCTGGTTCTTGTAGCGCTTGGTGAGCTGTTCCTGGATCGCCTTGTCGTCCTTGCCGGTGATCTTCAGGCGCAGGACCTCGTCCTTCACCTTCTTGCGCCAGAGGTCGTCGAGCTCTGCGGTGTCCTTCGCCCAGGGGGCCTTTTCGCGGTCGATCAGCAGGCTCTCGTCGACGCTGAAGTCGATCTTGTCGACGCCCTTGTCGAGCATCGCCAGGGCGTAGTCGAGCCGACCTTTCAGGCGGTCGAGGTGGCGCTTGTAGATGACGAAGCCGGGATCGAGGTCGCCGCTCTTGAGGAAGTCGTCGAACCTGTTGCGCCAGCGATCGAACTCGGCGATGTCGCCGGCGGTGAAGTACATCCGCGCCGGATCGAGCATCTTCAGGTAGCTGTCGTAGATCTTGGCCGAGCGTTCATCGTTCAGCGGCGGCTTGTTGTAGTGGTGCCGCTTGAGCAGTTCCACCACGTTGAGGCTGGCGATGACCTGCTCGCGGTCCGGCTGCAGGCTGTCCCAGGAATTCTGGGCGCTGCCGACGGAGACGGCGGTCGAGGCGAACAGCGGCAGCGAACTGGCGCCGAGGAGGAGCAACAGGGCGGTACGGGGCAGAAAACGCTTCATGCTGATTCGACTGATCGCGGAGTAATGACGCATATTAGGCCTTATTAGCCGGCGCCGGGTTCCCTTGGCGCAATGCAAAAAGCCCGACTCTGGGTGATCGGGCCGTGACAACCCCACTATGGAGGCAGCGTGAACGCATTGCAAGGTATCGAAGGTCGTGTCGAGTGGTCGGAAATCGCCGCCCCGTCCTGCGGTCAGGGCGAAATCCGCATCCGCGTGGCGGCCGCCGGACTCAACCGCGCCGACCTGTTGCAGAAGGCCGGGCTCTACCCGCCGCCACCCGGCGCCAGCCCGGCGCTGGGGCTCGAGTGTGCGGGTGTGGTCAGCGAGGTGGGCGCGGGCAGCACCTGGCAGGTCGGCGACCGGGTCTGCGCGCTGCTCGCCGGCGGCGGCATGGCCGAGGAAGTGGTGGTGGACGCGCGCCACGTACTGCCGGTCCCGGCAGGGCTGAGCCTGGCGGAGGCGGCGGGGATTCCGGAGGTCTACGCCACGGCCTGGCTGAACCTGTTCCAGTTGGCGGCGTTGCAGCCCGGCGAGAAAGTGCTGCTGCACGCCGGCGCCAGCGGCGTCGGTTCGGCCGGCATCCAATTGTGCAAGGCGTTCGGCAACCCCTGCTGGGTCAGCGTCGGTTCCGCCGAACGCCTGGCCTACTGCGAATCCCTGGGCGCCGCCGGCGGCGTGCTGCGCAAGCAGAGCCTGGAATCGCTGCGCGATTTCGCCCCGTTCGACGTGATCCTCGATCCGGTCGGCGCCCGCTATGCCGGGTTGAACCTGGAGTTGCTGCGGCGCGACGGGCGCTGGGTGATCATCGGCCTGATGGGCGGCCGCGAGGCGCAACTGGACCTGGCTCAACTGCTAGGCAAACGCATCCAGTTGACCGGCTCGACCCTGCGTACCCGTGATGCCGAGTTCAAGGCGCAGTTGATCGCCGAACTGGGGTTGAAGGTCTGGCCATTGTTCTCCGCCGGGAAACTCCGCGCGCAGCTGGAGCGAACCTTCCCGATCGTCGACGCCGAGGCGGCGTTCGAGGCGTTGGCGAGCAACCAGGTGCAGGGCAAGGTCGTGCTGGTGGTGGACCCGTCGCTGGCCTGAAGGGCCGCTTCGGCGACGCGATGGAAAGCGCGATCCGCTCGCGCTTTCGCAGCGAGCCTGTCAGCGCCAGGCGTTGACCGGCCAGCCCATTTCCTTGGCGTAGGCGAGCAGGGTCGGGTCCGGATTGACCGTGTTCGGATGGCCGACCAGCTTCAGCAGCGGCAGGTCGTTGCGCGAGTCCGAATAGAACCAGGCGTCGGCCAGTTGGCGATCGTCTCCTTCCAGCAGGTCGAGCAGACGCAATACCTTGCCTTCGCGATAGGTGAGGGTGCCGAGGGTGCGGCCGGTGTAGTGTCCGTCGAGCACTTCGAGATCGATGGCGAGGACTTCGTCGACGCCGATCCGCGCCGCGATCGGCTTGACCAGGTGCACCCCGGATGCGGAGACGATCAGCACCCGGTCGTTGGCGCTGCGGTGGCGCGCCAGGCAGGCGCAGGCGTCGCTGTAGATCAGCGGCTCGATGACCTCCTCGACGTAGGCCTCCACTTCCCGCTCGACTTCCTCGACGCTGCGACCGATCAGCGGTTGCAGGGTGTAGTCCATGTACAGGTCCATGGACAGCTTGCCTTCGGCGTACTGCTCCATCAGTTCGGCGTCGTGGCGGACGAAGGATTCGTCGACCCAGCCGAGACTCGCCATGCGCTGGCTCCACAGGCTGGAGCAGTCGCCGTGGATCATGGTCTCGTCCAGGTCGAAGATCACCAGGCTCATCAAGCTACCTCTCGAATACTGTTGCGATCGATGACCAGCGTCAGCTGACTGCCGGCCGGATACAGGCGGTCTGCGCTGCGGTTGAGGACGTCGACGGTGAGTTCCACCCCGGCGGCCTCGACGCGGTAACGGATCACGTTGCCGAGCAGACTGTGCGAGCGTACCAGCGCCGGCACGCCTTCGCTCGGTTCGTTGCCCAGGCGCAGGGATTCCGGGCGGATCGCCACCTGTTGCGCGCAGGGCTGGCCGAGCAGGCGGCTGGCCTGTTCGGCGTCGAGCAGGTTGTAGTTGCCGATGAAGCCGGCGGCGAAGGCGTTTTCCGGCGCGGTGTAGAGGGTCTCCGCGTCGCCGCTCTGGACGATGCGTCCGGCGTTCATCAGGACGATGCGGTCGGACAGGGTCAGCGCTTCCTCCTGGTCATGGGTGACGAACACCGTGGTTAGCCCCAGCTCCTGCTGGATGCGGCGGATCTGTTCGCGCAGGTGCTTGCGGATGCGCGCGTCGAGGGCCGACAGCGGCTCGTCGAGCAGCAGCAGGCGCGGGCGCGTCACCAGCGAGCGGGCCAGCGCCACGCGCTGGCACTGGCCGCCGGAGAGTTGGTGCGGGTAGCGTGCGGCGTACTCGCCCAGTTCCACCAGTTCGATGGCTTCGGCGACCCGCTGCTTCAGTTCCGCCGCCGGCACCTTCTGCATGCGCAGGCCGAAGGCGACGTTCTGTTGCACGGTCATGTTGGGGAACAGCGCGTAGCTCTGGAACACCATGGCGATCCCGCGCTTCTGCGGCGGCAAAGGCACCACATCCTCGCCGTCGATGAGGATGCGCCCGCTGTCGACCTCGGTCAGCCCGGCGATGCAGCGCAGCAGGGTGGACTTGCCGCAGCCGCTGGGGCCGAGCAGGGTGACGAACTCGCCGCGGGCGGCGGCGAAGTCGATATCGCGGAAGATGCTGGTGGCACCGTAGCTCTTGTCGAGCTGTTCGACGCTGACGAACGACATGATCAGGCCTTGTCCTTGTTCAGTCGGTTGGCCGCCCAGGTCAGGACCAGGACGAACACGAAGTAGGAGACCACCACTGCGCTGGTGTAGTGGCCGCTGCTGTTGCGCATGTTGTTGAGGAACACCTGCAGGGTCTCGTAGCGGGTACCGACCAGCAGGTTGGCGAAGACGAATTCGCCGATGAGGAAGGAGAACGACAGCAGCAGGGCCACCATCACGCCCTTGCGCAGGTTCGGCAGCACGACCAGCAGCGCCGCCTTCCAGGTGCTGGCGCCGAGCAGGTGGGCGGCGTCCATCAGGTCGCGCAGGTTGATCGCCTGCAGGTTGTTGGTGATCGCCCGGTACATGAACGGCAGGGCGATGGTGAAGTAGCAGCCGACCAGCACCCAGGGCGTGCCGATCATTTCCAGCGGCCCGCTGGCATAGAGTTGCAGCAGGCCCACCGAGGAGACGATCGGCGGCACCGCGAAGGGCAGCAGGATGAGCACGTTCATCACGCCGTCCAGGCGCGGGAAGTGGTAGTGGATGACGAACATCAGCGGCAGGATCAGCAACACGCTGAACGCCAGGGCGCCGAAGCAGACCAGCAGCGAGCGGGCGAAGGCCAGCAGGAAGCGCTGGTCGCTCCACAGCGTCAGGTACCACTTCAGGGTCAGGCCGTCCGGCAGCAGGGTCGCCGACCACTGGGTGGCCAGCGAGTAGAGCAGGGTCGCCGCCAGCGGCAGGACCAGGATCAGGAACAGCGCGCAGACCACCAGGCGATGGTAGAGCGCGGCAGGACGTCGATCAGCGCGCGACATGGTAGCTCCTGCGCAGCAGCCATTGGTGGACCAGGGTGATCAGGGTCATCAGGCCGACCAGCACCATGGCCAGGGCGCTGGCCATGTTCGGGTCGGGGAACACGTCGCCGGCGACCAGCGCGCCGATGCGGATCGGGATCACGTTGAAGTTGCCGGTGGTCAGCGAGTACACCGTGGCGTAGGCGCCGAGGGCGTTGGCCAGGAGGATGACGAAGGTACCCAGCAGCGCCGGGGTCAGCACCGGGATGCCGATGTGTCGCCAGTACTGCCAGCCGTTGGCGCCGAGCAGCGCGGCGGACTCGCGCCAGTCCTCGCGCAGGGCGTCGAAGGCCGGGTAGAGCAGCATCACCCCGAGGGGGATCTGGAAATAGGTGTAGAGGATTATCAGGCCGGTCTTCGAGTAGAGATTGAAGTCGTCGATCCAGCCGGCCTGCTTGAGCAACAGGGTCAGCGCGCCGTTGAAGCCGAGCAGGATGATGAAGGCGAACGCCAGCGGTACCCCGGCGAAGTTGCTGGTCATGTTGGAGAAGGCCATGACGAAGTCGCGCAGGCGGCTGTCGACGTGGCGCAGCGAATGGCTGCCGAGCACCGCGATGAGCAGGCCGAGCAGGCTCGACCAGCCGGCGATCTCCAGGCTGTGGCGGATCGCCTGGCGGTAGAAGGGCGAGCCGAACAGCTCGAGGTAGTTGGCCAGGCTCCAGGCGTCGCTGGCCTTCAGGCTGTTCAGCGCGACCCAGGCCAGCGGCGCTATCTGGAAAATCACGAAGAACGCCGCGAAGGGCAGCAGGAACAGCAGCGCCAGCCATTTGCCGGAGAGTCGTTTCATGGGGCGAGCAGCTCCCGGCAGACGGGTTTGTCGTGGGCGGCGCCGAGGATTTCGCAGAGCGTGCCGCAGAGGTCGGTCTGCAGCGGTTGCGCCAGGTCGTCGCGGCTGAAGGCGTCGCCGAAGACGAACAGCGGCACCTCGCGCTCCTCCTCGAGGATGCCGCCGTGGCTGCGGTCCTCGTTCATTCCGTGATCGGCGGTGATCGCCACCTGGTAGCCGGCCGCCAGCCACTGGTGCAGGTATTCCGACAGCAGTGCGTCGGCGCGCCGCGCGGCGTTGCGGTAGGCGGGGCTGGCGAGGCCGTGCCTGTGCCCGGCGTCGTCGATGTTCATCGAGTGGACCAGCATGAAGTTCGGTGCGTGCCGGCGGCGCAGGCTTTCCGCGTCGGCGAACAGGTGCGAGTCCGGATAGTGGTCGCTCCAGTAGAAGTGTCCGCGCTGGATCGGCAGTGCGCTGTCGTCGGTGTGGCGGTCGCGGGCCGGGTCGAACGGCGCGCGGTTGTACAGTTCGCTGACCCAGTGGTAGGCCGCTGCCGCGGTACTCAGGCCGGCCGCGCGGGCGTAGTGGAACAGGCTCTGTTCCTGGCTCAGGCGGACCACGTCGTTGTGCAGGATGCCGCTATCGATTGGCGGCACTCCGGTGAGGATGCATTCGTAGAGCGGCCGGGACAGCGAAGGCAACTCGCATTCCAGGCGGTACGACTGGCCGCGGCCGGCGCCGCAGAGGGCCTGGAGATGCCCCATGCAGTCGCGGGCGACGCTGTGGTTGAGGCCGTCCAGCAGGACGAGGATGACGTCGTGGCGCATTCGGGGTATCCGTCGATGCGGGGCGGCCGCCGGGGAGGGCGGCCGCGCTCCGCGTCACTGCATGTTGATGATCACCGCTTCCTGCCACTGCCGCGGCAGGCGCTTGGAGGTTTCCTCCCAGGCCTTGGCGTCCTTGATCGGCTGGGCCTTGGCGTACTGCTCGTTGGGCAGCAGTTGGGCCTTCACGTCGTCCGGCAGGGGCAGGCTCTCGGCGCGGATCGGTCGCGCGTTGCCCTTGGCCAGGTTGATCTGTCCGGCGTCGCTGAAGATGTACTCGCGGGCAAGCTTGGCGGCGTTCGGGTGCTTGGCGTACTTGTTGATGATGGTGGTGTAGCCGGAGATCACCGAGCCGTCCGAGGGGATCAGCACCTCGAAGCGCTCCGGGTCGATCTGCTGGCGGTAGCTGAGGCCGTTGAAGTCCCAGACGATGCCGACTTCGACCTCGCCCTTTTCCAGGGTGGCGATCACCGGGTTGGTCAGCGACAGGCGGCCCTGCTTGGCGATCTTGCCGAAGAACTCCAGGCCCGGCTTGATGTTCTTCTCGTCGCCGCCGTTGGCGATGGCCGCGGCGAGCACCCCATTGACCGCCTGGGCGGCAGCGCTGACGTCGCCGATGGTGACCTTGTACTTGCCCTGCAGCAGGTCGGCCCAGCTGTGCGGTACGTCCTTCACCAGTTGTTTGTTGACGATGAAGGCGATGGTCCCGGTGTAGGCGAGTGCCCAGTGGCCGTCCTGGTCCTTGGCCCAGGCCGGGATCTGTTCCCAGGTGCTCGGCTTGTACGGCTGGCTGACGCCCTGCTGCACGGCGATGGGGCCGAAGGCGGCGCCGACGTCGCCGATGTCGGCGCTGGCGTTGTCCTTCTCGGCCTTGAACTTGGCCAGCTCCTGGGCCGAACTCATGTCGGTATCCATGTGCTTGAGCCCATACTTGCTCTCAAGGTCCTTCCAGGTGTCCTTCCAGTTCGCCCAGCTGTCGGGCATGCCGACGCTGTTGACCTGGCCTTCCTTGCGCGCGGCCTGTTCCAGCGCCTGCAGGTCCGCTTCGGCGGCCAACGCCAGGCCGCTGCCGAGGGCGATGGCGGTTCCCAGCAATGAAGCAAGCATGCGTTTCATTCGGTGCTCCTTCGTTCGAGAGGTTCGGTCGGGCAGCCTCGGGAGTTCTCGACGCTCCTTCGGGCGGGACTGCCGCGGGTGTGGTCTAGATCAGCAAGACCCAGGCCAATCTAGAGTCGCTGGATGACGGTTTCATGTCAGCTAGCCGCGCCTGGCATCGCCGCGGCTTGCATCCGCAGAAGCGTAGACCATGCTTAAGCCCTCGATTCCATGGGCGCCGGGCGCCTCCGGGAAGACCGTTGTCTTGTACCTGTCACGTCCCGGTCATCTGGGTTTCCTAGCATCGGACGAGCCGGAGGCACAGGGCGGGCCGGCGGAAATGCCCCTTGTTGGGGCTGGACTAGACCAATAAGGAAGCTGTCGATGCGTGACGAAGCGCTACCCACCGTAACGGCGATCTGCCGGGCGCTCAGCGAGCAGATCGGCCATGGTCTGCTGCCGGCGGGTGGCAAGCTGCCGGCCGAGCGCAAGCTCAGCGAGCTGTTCGCGACGACCCGGATCACCCTGCGCGAGGCGCTGATCCAGCTGGAGTCGCAGGGCCTGATCTACCGCGAGGAGCGCCGCGGCTGGTTCGTCTCCCCCGAGCGGCTGGCCTACAACCCGCTGGTCCGCAGCCACTTCCATGCGATGGTCA
Organism: Pseudomonas sp. TZ252; assembly: GCF_056110345.1. Taxonomy (NCBI): domain Bacteria; kingdom Pseudomonadati; phylum Pseudomonadota; class Gammaproteobacteria; order Pseudomonadales; family Pseudomonadaceae; genus Pseudomonas; species Pseudomonas sp. TZ252. The sequence goes on from NZ_CM148566.1 coordinate 4,324,283, forward strand.
GCGAACAGGGCCGGGTGCCGGCGACCGAGGTTCTGTCGGCCCGGCAGATGCCGGCGAGCGCGGCGGTTTGCGAGCTGCTGGAGCTGCCGGCGCTGTCCAGCGTCTACCAGATCCGCCGGGCGCGGCGGGTGGACGGGCGGCTGGTGCTGTATGTCGAGCACTACCTGAACGCGCAGTACTTCCCCGGAATCCTCGGCCACGACCTGACCCGCTCGCTGACCGAACTCTATGCCAGCGAGTACGGCATCCACTATGGGCGGGTGCGTTTCGACATGGTGCCCACTGCACTGCATGCCGAGGCTGCGGCGCCGCTGAAGGTGGCGGTGGGCAGCCCGGCCCTGCGCATTAGCCGGATCAACCGCGACCAGCGTGGTCGGCTGATCGACTGCGACCTGGAGTTCTGGCGCCACGACGCCATCCATATCAGCGTCGAGGTACCGCAGTAACGCCACGCGTCGACGACCTGCGGCACCTTCTGCGAGGATGGGCTCCCGGGAAAAGGAGCCCTCGCATGTTCATACTGCCGATTTCGTCCGACCTGCACCTGGAGCTGCTCGACCAGCCGCGCGCCGAGGAACTGTTCCGCCTGGTGCGCGCCAACAGCGAGCACCTGGCGCCCTGGATGCCGTGGGTGCCACTGACGCAGAGCGCGGACGATACCCGCCGTTTCATTGGCGAAGGCCAGCGGTTGTGGGCGGAGCGCAGGAGTTGCCGCTGCGGGATCGTCGAATCCGGATGCCTGGTCGGCGTCATCGACCTGCACGATTTCACCGAGGACAGCCGCAGCGCCAGCATCGGCTACTGGCTGGCGGCGTCCGCGCAAGGGCGCGGGCTGCTCGCCAGGGCGCTGGGGAAGACGATCGAGTTGGGTTTCCTTGGCTACGACCTGCAGCGCCTGGTGATCCGCTGTTCCACCGAGAACCTGCGCAGCCAGCGCGCCGCCGAGCGCCAGGGCTTCCGGCGCGACGGAGTGATCCGGGCCAACGAGATCATCGCCGGGCGTGCCCACGACCATGCGATCTACACGCTGCTGCGCAGCGAATGGCACGCTGCGCACGCCTGAGTGGCCCCGGGCGAATGCCCGGGGCATGAGCGAGGCTGGCGCTCAGGGCAGCTCGCTGCTGGCGTAGAAGGCGCCGAGCACCTTGACCAGGTGCGCCAGGTCATGGCTGCCGGCCAGCTCGCGAATCGAGTGCATGGCGAAGGTCGGCAGGCCTATGTCGACGGTGCGCACGCCGACCTGGCTGGCGGTGATCGGGCCGATGGTCGAGCCGCATCCCATGTCGCTGCGGGTCACGAAGCTCTGCACCGGCACTTCGCTGTCCTGGCAGAGGTGGCGGAAGAAGCCGGCGGTTTCGCTGTTGGTGGCATAGCGCTGGTTGCTGTTGATCTTGATCACCGGACCGCCGTTCAGCGCCGGGCCATGGTTGGCGTCGTGCCTGTCGGCGTAGTTCGGGTGTACGCCATGGGCGTTGTCGGCCGAGACCAGCAGCGAGCGCTGGATCGCCCGGCTGAAGGCGTCGCCTTCCGGCAGCAGGCGGCGCAGTACCTGTTCGAGGAACGGACCGTCGGCGCCGCAATGCGAACAGGAACCGACTTCCTCGTGGTCGGTGCAGACCAGGATGCAGTTCTCGTCGCCTTCGGCGTTGAGCAGGGCTTCCAGGCCGGCGTGGCAGGACAGCAGGTTGTCCAGGCGCGCCCCGGCGATGAACTCGTCGTTGAGACCTACCACCGCGGCGGACTGGGTGTCGTAGAACGACAGCTCGTAGTCCAGTACCACGTCGGCGGTGATGCCGTGCTCGCGCAGCAGCTGTTCGTCGAGCAGCAGGCGGAAGTCGGCGGCCTCGCCCGGCGCCAGCTGGGCGATGATCGGCGGCAGTTCGTTCTGCGCGTTGATCGGCCAACCCTCGTTGGCGGCGCGGTTGAGATGGATGGCCAGGTTGGGGATTACCGCGATGGCCTTGCGGAAGTCGACCAGGCGGCTTTCCAGCTTGCCATTGGCGCGGAAGGTGACGCGCCCGGCCAGTGACAGGTCACGGTCGAACCAGGGGGCGAAGAGGGCGCCGCCATAGACTTCGACGCCGAGCTGGAGGAAGCCGTTGCGAGCGATCTCCGGGTTCGGCTTGACCCGCAGGCAGGGGCTGTCGGTGTGCGCGCCGACCAGGCGGAAGCCGCTTTCCAGGGGCGAGCGACGGCCCAGGCGGATGGCGATCAGCGACGAGTCGTTACGGGTCACGTAGTAGCGGCCGCCGGTTTCGGTGTGCCAGGCGTCGCGCTCGTCGAGGCGGCGGTAGCCGGCGGCTTCCAGGCGGCGGGCGAGGCTGGCGGTGGCATGGAAAGGCGTGGGCGAGGCCTTGAGGAAATCGATCAGGCCCTGGTTGAGTTCTGCGCGCATAGTGGCTCCGGACGGCAATCCATGCAGTCTATCGTATTGTCCGACGGGGTTCAGGTCGTTGGCGGCGGGGCCGGCCAGAAAAAGCGGAAGCTGGTCGTTGTATGGCAAGACGGGGTACCGGAAATCGGCGGGCGGCGTCCCGGCGGGCCGGGACGCGGCGGGGAAGGCTCAGAACGGCGCCGGCGACTCGAAGCGCAGGCGTTCGCCGCTCTGCGGATGGGTCAGGCACAGCAGGCTGGCGTGCAGGCACAGGCGTTCGTGGGCGGCGAGGGCTTCGGGGTTGGCGTAGAGGCGGTCGCCGAGCAGCGGATGGCCGATGGAGAGCATGTGCACGCGCAACTGGTGCGAACGGCCGGTGATCGGCGTCAGCTCGACCCTGCTCCAGCGTTCATGACGCTCGATCACACGCCAGAAGGTCAGGGCGTGGCGGCCGTGCTCGAAGTCCACCACGTGACGCGGCTTGGTCGGCGGGTCGTAGCGCAGCGGCAGTTCGATGCGCCCGCTGTCCAGTTCCGGCAGGCCCCAGCAAAGGGCGGTATAGGCTTTCTCGGTCTCGCGGTCGTGGAACTGGCGGGACAGCTCGCGGTGGCTGTCGGCGTCGCGGGCGAGCACCATCAGGCCGGAGGTTTCCCAGTCCAGGCGGTGGACGATGCGGGCCTCGGGATAGCCGTTTTCCTGCAGGCGGGTGACCAGGCAGTCCTTGTTGTCATCGGCGCGGCCGGGCACCGACAGCAGCAGGGTGGGCTTGTCGACCACCAGCAGGGCGTCATCCTGGTGAACGATTCGGATCTGGGACAGCGGCATAGCGAACGGGCTCATCGCCGGGAGGCGGCAGGGAGCCTGGCGGGCAGGCTCGGTGAAACGACTGCGGCGGCCAATGGCCGCCGCAGTATGGACCCTGGGCGAATCAACGATCCGGCAGGGTGATGTTGAGTTCCAGGATCGAGCAGTTGCCCTGGTTCTCCAGTTCCACCTGGATCTGCTCCTGGTCGATCGGTACGTACTTGCGGATCACTTCCAGCAGGTCTTTCTGCAACTGGGGCAGATAATCCGGCTGTGCGCGCTGGCCACGTTCGTGGGCAACGATGATCTGCAGTCGTTCTTTCGCGATGGAAGCGCTGTTCTGCGATTTCCGACTGCGAAAGAAGTCTAAAAGGCTCATTCACGTCCTCCGAACAGTCTTTGCAGGAATCCTTTCTTCTGCACATCGAGGAATCGATGCGGTATTTCCTTGCCGAGCAGGCGGTCGACCGCATCGCTGTACGCCTGGCCGGCGTCGCTCTGCTCGTCGAGGATCACCGGCACGCCCTGGTTCGACGCCTTGAGCACGGCCTGGGATTCCGGGATCACCCCGAGCAGGCGGATGGCGAGGATCTCCTCGACGTCGTCGACGCCGAGCATCTCGCCCTTGGTGACGCGCTCCGGGTTGTAGCGGGTCAGCAGCAGGTGTTCCTTGATCGGCTCCTCGCCTTTCTCGGCGCGCTGCGACTTGCTTGCCAGCAGGCCGAGCATGCGGTCGGAGTCGCGTACCGAGGAAACCTCGGGGTTGGTCACGACGATCGCTTCGTCGGCGAAGTACATGGCCAGGTGGGCGCCTTTCTCGATGCCCGCCGGGGAGTCGCAGATGATGTATTCGAAATCCTTGCGCAGTTCGGCCATGACTTTCTCGACGCCTTCCTTGGTCAGGGCGTCCTTGTCGCGGGTCTGGCTGGCGGCCAGGACATGCAGGTTTTCGAGGCGCTTGTCCTTGATCAGGGCCTGGGTGAGGGTGGCCTCGCCGTTGACGACGTTGACGAAGTCGTACACCACGCGGCGTTCGCAGCCCATGATAAGGTCGAGGTTACGCAGGCCGACGTCGAAGTCGACGATGACGGTCTTGAAACCGCGCAAGGCCAGGCCGGTGCCGATAGCTGCGCTGGTGGTGGTTTTACCGACGCCACCCTTACCGGAAGTGACTACGAGAATTTTGGCCAAGGTGATTCACCCCAATGAAAAACGTAAGAATTCTGGTCCCTGAAAGTGGCGGCAGTATCCGTTAAAGGCGGGTGATGTTCAACACGTCACCCGACAGGCTGACGTGCACTGCCTTGCCCCACTGCGGGCTGCGTCGCAGGTCCTCCGCGACCTTGTAGTTACCGGCGATGGAGACCAGTTCGGCGGCCAGCTGCTGGCAGAAGATTCGCGCCGTGGCGTCGCCTTTCACGCCGGCCAGTGCGCGTCCGCGCATCGGGCCGTACACATGGATGTTTCCGTCGGCGAGAAGTTCCGCGCCGGGACTGACCGCGGCCAGCACGATCAGGTCGCCGCCGGCGGCGTAGATCTGCATGCCGCCGCGCACCGGGGTCTTCACCACCTTGGTCGGGCGGCTGACGGGCTCGGCGGGCTTCTCTTCCGCCTTGGCCGGCTCGGGCCTGGCTTCACCGGCGCTCGGGCTGGGCTCTTCGGCAGGCTTGCGCGGGGCGCTGTCCTTGATGTCCAGCGGTCGTTCGCGGGCGCCCGAGGGCGGCAGCACCGGCAGGTCCAGGGCCTGGGCGGCGGCGATGTCCTCCTCGCGCCCGGCGCGTATCGCCAGGGTGCGCAGGCCGTGGCGGCGACAGACCTCGAGGAGCGCCGGCAGGTCGAGGCGGCCTTCGCCTTCGGGCAGCTTGTCGAGGGCCATGACCAGGGGGGTGTCGCGGAAGAAGTTGGGCGCTTGCGCCACTTTGTCGGCGAGTTGCCGTTCGAGCCTCGCCAGGTCGTTGTGCGCCAGTTCGAGGATGGTCACCGCGAGCATGCTGCCCTTGAGCTGGAATACGGGGTCTTGATCGAGGAGGTCGGCTTGGCTCATGGGGCTTGTCGGTCGTTGAATTGCAGGGACTTATAACGAGAACGCCGGATGCCCGCAAGCGTGGCAGATAGCCGGGGCGGCGTCGATCGGCAACGCGGCGTCCCGCCGGGACGGCGGGCAGGGTAGAATGGCGGGCTTTGATCGTCGTCGGAACCGTCCATGGATCGCCCCCGTTTCTCCAGCGCTTTCCTCCATCCCCGCTACTGGCCGCTCTGGTTCGGCCTGGGACTGCTCTGGCTGGTGGTGCAGTTGCCGTATCCCGTCCTGCTGATGCTCGGCCGTGGCCTGGGGGCGCTGATGTACCGCTTGGTCGGCTCGCGCCGCGAGATTGCCGCGCGCAACCTCGAACTGTGCTTTCCGGAAAAGTCGCCCGCCGAACGCGAGCGTCTGCTGAAGGAGAACTTCGCCTCCAGCGGCATCGCCTTCTTCGAGATGGCCATGAGCTGGTGGTGGCCGAAGGCGCGCCTGGCCCGTCTTGCCCATATAGAAGGCCTGGAGCATCTGCGCGAGGCCCAGGCGCAGGGCGAGGGGGTGATCCTCATGGCCCTGCATTTCACCACCCTGGAGATCGGCGCGGCGCTGCTCGGCCAGGTGCACACCATCGACGGCATGTACCGTGAGCACGACAATCCGGTGTTCGACTATGTCCAGCGCCGTGGCCGCGAGCGGCACAACCTCGATGCCACCGCCATCGAGCGCGAGGACGTGCGCTCGATGCTCAAGGTGCTGCGTGGCGGCCGCGCCATCTGGTACGCACCGGACCAGGACTACGGCGCCAAGCAGAGCCTGTTCGTGCCGCTGTTCGGCATCCCGGCGGCCACCGTCACCGCCACCACCAAGTTCGCCCGCCTGGGCCGGGCGCGGGTGTTGCCGTTCACCCAGAGCCGCCTGGCCGATGGCAGCGGTTATCGCCTGACCATCCACCCGCCGCTGGAGGACTTCCCCGGCGAGAGCGAGGAAGCCGATTGCCTGCGGATCAACCAGTGGGTCGAGCGCTGCGTGCGCCAGCAGCCCGAGCAGTACCTGTGGGCGCACCGGCGTTTCAAGACCCGCCCGCCAGGCGAAGCCAAGCTCTATCCGAAACGGCGCAAGCGCTGAGGACGGGCATTCCGGACGCGCGCGGGGTCTGGCTATACTCGCCGCAGTTCATGACGGAAGCCCCGCTGTGTCCGATCCCCTTGCCCCACGTCCGCCGCTCACCGGCCTGATCCTTTCCGGGGGCGGCGCCCGCGCGGCCTACCAGGTCGGGGTCCTGGCCGCCATCGCCGACCTGCTGCCGGACAGTGCCGGCAATCCTTTCCCGGTCATCGTCGGTACCTCCGCCGGCGCCATCAACGCCGTTGGCCTGGCTTGCGGCGCCCTGCAATTCCGCCAGGCGATCCAGCGCCTGACCGCGGTCTGGCAGGGATTCCGCACCGAACATGTCTATCGCAGCGACTGGCCGGGCGTGACCCGCCAGGCCTCGCGCTTCCTCGGCCATAGCCTGCTCGGCCTGGGACGGCGGGTGCCGGTGGCGTTGCTGGACAACCGGCCGTTGCATGAGCTGCTGGCACGTGAGCTGGATTTTTCCGGGATTCATGCGGCGGTGCGCCAGCGCCAGTTGCGCGCGGTGGCGGTGACCGCGTTCGGCTACGAGTCGGGGCAGGCGGTGACCTTCTACCAGGGGCGCGCGACCATCGATCCCTGGGTACGCCATCGGCGCCTGGGCATTCCCACCCGCCTGGAGCTTCGGCACCTGCTGGCCAGCGCGGCGATCCCGCTGCTGTTCCCGCCGGTGCGGATCAACCGCGAATACTTCGGCGACGGCGCGGTGCGTTCCCAGGCGCCCATCAGCCCGGCGTTGCACCTGGGCGCCACGCGGGTGCTGGTGATCGGCGTCAGCGGCAACCCGGCCACCGGTGGCGACAGTGCCATGACCGGCCTGCCGCCGTCCGACCGACCGCCGAGCCTGGCGCAGATCGGCGCCCACCTGTTGAACAGCACCTTCATCGACAGCCTGGAAGGCGACATCGAGCAGTTGCAGCGGATGAACCAGATCGGCCAGTTGGTGGCGCCGGAGGTGCGCCGCCAGGCGGGTGGGCTGGAGCCGGTGGAGGTATTGCTGGTGTCGCCGAGCCGGCCGCTGGACGAGATCGCCGCGCGGCACTACCGGGAGCTGTCGCGGGTGCTGCGGCTTTTCCTGCGCGGTCCCGGAGCGACCCGCGCCAGCGGGGCGGGGGTATTGAGCTACCTGTTGTTCGAGCGCGGCTATTGCAGCGAACTGATCGAACTGGGCTACCACGATGCGATGGGCAAGCGGGCGGAACTGGAGCGCTTCCTGCGGATCGAGCGGTAAACCTTATTCAGGACGGGACAGGCGGAAGGAAAAAGCCGCCCCGAAGGGCGGCTCGCGCACGGCTCAGACGGCCAGGACACCGTCGCGATAGTCGCGTAGCGCCTGCTCGATTTCCTCGCGGCTGTTCATCACGAACGGACCGTACTGGACGATCGGCTCGCGCAACGGCTTGCCGGCGAGCACCAGTACCCGGGCGCCGGCTTCGCTGCGCAGGCTCAGTTCCCCTTCTTCGGACAGCCGAGCCAGGCGATTGGTGGCGATTTCCACCGGGCGTTCGCCTTCCACCGTCAGGCTGCCTTCGTAGACGTACAGCAGCACGCGATGGCCGTCCGGCAGGCGCGGGGCGATGCGGCCGCCGGCAGGCAATTGCAGGTCGTAGTAGTGCGGCTCGGTGTCCGGCCTTTCCACGGCGCCGATCTGCTGCGCCTGGCCGTCGTCGAAGCGACCGGCGATCACCGTGACCTTCACGCCTCCGGCGGTTTCCAGGCGCGGCACGTCTTCCGGCTCGATATCGCGATAGCCGGCCGGAGCCAGCTTGCTCTTCGCCGGCAGGTTGACCCACAGCTGGAAGCCACGCATCGCGCCTTCCACCTGTTCCGGCATCTCGCTGTGGATGATGCCGTGGGCGGCGGTCATCCACTGTACGCCGCCGGGCTTGAGCAGGCCGCGATTGCCGAGGTGGTCTTCGTGGCGCATACGCCCTTCGAGCATGTAGGTCACGGTCTCGAAGCCGCGGTGCGGGTGCGAAGGGAAGCCGGCGACATAGTCGTCCGGGTTCTGGGTATCGAACTGGTCGAGCATCAGGAACGGATCGAAGCGTTCCGGGGACGGGCCGCCGATCACGCGGGTCAGGCGGACGCCGGCGCCATCGGAGGCGGGGTGGCCGGTATGCAGTTCGAGGACATCACGGTAGCGGGTCATGGGAACCTCCTGGTTCGTGTATGGCTCGATGATAGTCCTCTCTGGTCGATATATGGTTGCGAGTTTTATGTAATTCCTATCGATTTATTGAATCGTTATGAGGAAAAGAAACCGCCGCACAGGGCGACGGTTCTTCGTCTCACTCGGCGATCTGCAGCTTGCGCGCCTCGGTATAGATGTAGCGCAGTTTCTCGTACTCGAACGGCGAGTTCATCTGGCCGTAGCGGAAGCTGGTGTTGTAGCGCCTGTCCACCACGCGCAGGGCGGTGATCTCCGGGTGGTCGCCGCTGGCCTGGGGAACGTTGAGGTAGTTCACCTGGTATTCGCCGACGTAGTCCACCACCAGTCCGCCGGTGTCGCGCAGGTTGGACGGGCCGAGGATCGGCAGCATCAGGTAGGGGCCGCCGCCCACGCCGTAGAAGCCGAGGGTCTGGCCGAAATCCTCGCTGCGCTTGTGCAGGCCCATCCTGGTCGCAGGGTCCCACAGGCCGAGCACACCGAAGGTGGTGTTGAACAGCAGCCGCGCGGTGGTTTCCATCGCCGCCTTGCCCTTCAACTGGGCGAGGTTGTTCAGCAGGTTGGGCACGTCGCCGAGGTTGTCGAAGAAATTGCTCACGCCGCTGCGGACGAAGTGCGGGGTGACGTACTCGTAGCCTCGTACCACGGGCAGGAACACCCACTCGTCGAAGCGATAGTTGAAGTGGTAGACCCGGCGGTTCCAGGATTCCCAGGGATCGTACATGTTCAGTGCGTCGAGGGTGGCGCGCTCGAATTCGCGTTGATCCAGGCCGGGATTGAACTTGAGTTGGTCCAGCGGACGGCTGAAACCGTCGCCGTCGAGCTGGCGTGGCGGCAGTTCGACCGGCGCGGCGGCCTGGTCGGCCTGGGCGCTGGCGGCAGCGCTCAGCAGAAGGGCGAACATCCAGTGTGCGGTTCGGCTCATCGATCAGTTTCCTGCCTGCTGGGTGAGGGCCGCGCTGGCGACCTGGGTCTGTCCGGCGGCGGGCGTGGCGAAGAAGTCCAGCATGTCCTGCGCGTTGACCTTGTAGTTGAGGTTGCCGCAGTGACCGCCATAGGGATAGACGGTCAGGCGTTCGCCGAAGGTCCGGCGAAGGAAACCGAGGTCGCCCGGGCCGAGGATGACGTCGTCGGCGTTGTGCATCACGGCGATCTTCGGGCTGTCGTGCAGATAGTCCTGCAGCTTGTAGAGGCTGACCTGGTTGACCAACTGGGTCAGGCTGCCGCCGTCGTAACGGGCTCGCCACATCGGGATCAGTTGCTCAGTCATGTAGCACTCGAAGTCGCACTGCAGCGCGCGCTTGAAGAAGGGCTCCAGGCTGGTGCCTTCGTTGATCGGGTAGTTCGGCGGGGTGATCAGGCCGCGACGGTTGACCAGGTCCGAGGTGAAGGCGATGTCGGCGGCGGAGAAACGGAACGAGGTGCCGATCAGCATGGCCATTTCCTCGTTGCTCAGGCGCTGCTTCGACTGCTGGAAGTCGTAGAGCATGGCGTCGTTGATGTCGACGTAGCCTTTCTGCCGGAAGTAGCGGGTCAGCTTGCTCAGCACCACCTCGTAGAAGGTGCGCGAGTCGGTGATGCCCTTGACCTGGGTTTCCACCAGTTTGTCGAGGTTGCTCACCGAGGTGTAGAGGTTCACCGGTGGATTGAGCAGCAGCACCTTCTTGAAGTTGAAGCTCTGGCGGCTTTCGTCGAGGTGGCTGACGAACGCGGCGTTCAGCGCCCCCAGGCTATAGCCGGTGAGGTAATAGTCGGTCACCGGCAGGTCGCGCTGCTGCGCGCGCACCGCCTGCATCACCCGGTACAGGTCATCGGCGTCGTCGCTGGAAAAGCCCGGTGTGGCGAAGCGCGAGGCGCTGGCCATGAAGTCCCAACTGGTCGGCGAGGACAACTGCACCACGTGGTAGCCGGCCTGGTAGAAGAGCTTCTTCAGGTATTCCGGGTAGCTGCTGGCATAGTGCGCGCCAGTCCCGGCGATGATGAAGATCAGCGGCGCCGCATGATCCTGGCGGGCCAGGCGGTAGCGCAGCTTCTTCACCGGCCAGAAGTTGTCCGGCAGGGCGAACTCGCGCTCCGGGCGCAATTTCAGGCTGTAGTCCTTCTGGTCGATGTCCTCGCTGTGCGGAAGCTCGGGACGCAGTTCCGGCGGCGTGGTGGCGATGGTCGCCTCGAACGGGTTGGTCAGTGGATAGCCGTAGCTCGCGGCGTCCACGTCCCGGGCCTGCGCCAGATTGGCACAACCGAGGGCGAGGCCGCCGAGCAGGGCAGCGAAACGGAGGAAGTGGGGCATCGGGGGAATCCCTTCGAGGGAAAAGTACTGAGTGAATATACTGCCGCTATGACAACTGCAAGCCTCAGTAGTGCAGTGGGTTATTGCAGCCAGCGTTCCAATCGGTCTTTCCCGCCTCTTGCCGTGCCTCGCGAATATCCCTTCAGGCGTGGCGGTGCAGCCAGCCATGGGCGCTAGCCGGGCGCGGCGCGCCGTCTTTCTCGAAGCGTTTCCAGATCTTCTCGTGGAAGTAGAAACCGACCGAGTTGCACAGCGGCTCGACCGCCGCCACCAGCCCGCCGACCGCTATGCTGCCGGTCAGCGCATAGGCCACGCTGAAGGCGATGATGAAGTGCATGACGGTGAAGGTCAGGGTCTTGAGCATGGCTGCTCTCCTTTGATCGAGAATCATTCCTCTTTGGCGAAAGCCTATCCAGGCGCTCGGCCAAGCGGAAATCGGCCTGTCCAATCGAGTGCATAGAGCGCTTCGATCGCACTGTCTCGGAGCACATCCGCAGCGTGCCGCAGCGCAGTTCGAGGCATGTCGTTATCGGGTGCGATGGGTGTCGTTCTCAGAGCAGTCCGCCGTCCGGGCGCGCCGATGATGGACGGCGGCACCGCAGAGTGCCGCGACCGCCGGGGAGCGTCCCCGTCGGCATAGAACAAGGGGTACGTCTGATGCGAATGATGCGACGACTGTTGTGCTGGAGTGCGGGCCTGGCAATGTCGGCGGCTGTGGGGATGGCGGCCGCGGCGGACAAGCCGGTGATCACCATCGGTTACGTGGACGGCTGGTCGGACAGCGTGGCGACCACCCATGTGGCCGCCGAGGTGATCCGCGAGAAGCTCGGCTACGAGGTGAAGCTGATGCCGGTGGCGGCGGGGATCATGTGGCAGGGCGTGGCGCGCGGCAAGCTCGATGCCATGCTCTCGGCCTGGCTGCCGGGCACCCACGGCGCCTACTACGAGAAGATGAAGGATAAGGTGGTCAACCTTGCCATCAACTACCCGGACGCACGCATCGGCCTGATCGTCCCCGAATACGTGAGCGCCAACAGCATCGCCGACCTCCAGGCGCAGAAGGACGCTTTCGGCGGCCGCGTGGTGGGCATCGATGCCGGCGCCGGGGTGATGATCAAGACCGACGAGGCGATCAAGCAATATGGCCTCGACTACAAGCTGGTGGCCAGTTCCGGCAGCGGCATGATCGCCGAGCTGACCCGTGCCGAGAACGAGAAGAAGCCGGTGGTGGTGACCGGCTGGATTCCGCACTGGATGTTCGCCAAGTGGAAGCTGAAGTTCCTCGACGATCCGAAGAAGGTCTATGGCGATACCGAGCATGTCGACACCGTCGCCAACCCGGCGCTGGAGGCCAAGGCCAAGCCGGTCTGGGAGTTCCTGAAGAAGTTCGGCTGGAGGGATGGCAACGAGGTCGGCCAGGTGATGCTGGCGATCCAGGAGGGCGCCAAACCCGAGGATGCGGCGAAGCAGTGGGTGGCGGCCAACCCGGGACGGGTCAAGGACTGGGTGCAGTAGCACGGCTGGTTCGATCGGGGAACGCCGTGCCCGGGCAACCGGGCACGGCGTTTTTCCTTGCCGAAGGCTGGCTCCGGAATCTGCCGGAAGGCCCGGGAATACCGGTCTAGAGCGGCTGGCGAAACGCTACGACTAAAGTCGTCTGGAGCGCTTGCACCAGCGTCCTACAGTGGATATCGACGACATTCCGCGTCACCCCGCTGTGAGGATAAAAACAATGAACGACAGCATCTACCAGCGGATTGATACCAATCCGCGCTTCAAGGAGTTGGTGGCCAAGCGAGAGCGTTTCGCCTGGATACTTTCTTCGATCATGCTTGGCCTCTACGTGATATTCATCCTGCTGATCGCTTTCCAGCCGCAGCTGCTGGGCGCGCGTATCAGTCCCGATTCGTCCGTGACCTGGGGCATCCCGATGGGTGTCGGACTGATCCTTGCCGCGTTCATCCTGACCGGCCTGTACGTGCGTCGCGCCAACGGCGAGTTCGACAGCCTGAACCAGGAAATCCTCAAGGAGGCGCAGCAATGATCGCTCGTCTCCTTGCCGCGCTCGGTCTTGCGGCCTTCGCTCCGGCCCTCTGGGCCGACGCGCTGACCGGCGACGTGCAGCGCCAGCCGCTGAACGTCTCGGCCATCGTCATGTTCGTCGCCTTCGTCGGCGCGACCCTCTGCATCACCTACTGGGCATCCAAGCGCAACCGCTCGGCGGCCGACTACTATGCCGCAGGCGGCCGCATCACCGGCTTCCAGAATGGCCTGGCGATCGCCGGCGACTACATGTCGGCGGCATCCTTCCTGGGTATTTCGGCGCTGGTCTTCACTTCCGGCTACGACGGCCTGATCTACTCGATCGGCTTCCTGGTCGGCTGGCCGATCATCCTCTTCCTCATCGCCGAGCGCCTGCGCAACCTGGGCAAGTACACCTTCGCCGACGTCGCCTCCTACCGCCTCAAGCAGAAGCAGATCCGCACCCTGTCGGCCTGCGGCTCGCTGGTGGTGGTGGCGTTCTACCTGATCGCGCAGATGGTCGGCGCCGGCAAGCTGATCGAGCTGCTGTTCGGCCTCAACTACCATGTCGCGGTGGTCCTGGTGGGCATCCTGATGGTGCTCTACGTGCTGTTCGGCGGCATGCTGGCGACCACCTGGGTGCAGATCATCAAGGCCGTGCTGTTGCTCTCCGGCGCCTCGTTCATGGCGATCATGGTGCTCAAGCACGTCAACTTCGACGTCAGCACGCTGTTCTCCGAAGCCATCAAGGTGCATCCGAAGGGCGAGGCGATCATGAGTCCGGGCGGCCTGGTCAAGGATCCGATCTCGGCATTCTCCCTGGGCTTCGCGCTGATGTTCGGCACCGCCGGGCTGCCGCACATCCTGATGCGCTTCTTCACCGTCAGCGACGCCAAGGAAGCGCGCAAGAGCGTGTTCTACGCCACCGGTTTCATCGGCTACTTCTACATCCTGACCTTCATCATCGGTTTCGGCGCGATCCTGCTGGTCAGCACCAACCCGGACTTCAAGGACCCCACCGGCGCCCTGATCGGCGGCAACAACATGGCGGCGGTGCACCTGGCCGACGCGGTGGGCGGCAGCCTGTTCCTCGGCTTCATCTCGGCGGTGGCCTTCGCCACCATCCTCGCGGTGGTCGCCGGGCTGACCCTGGCCGGGGCCTCGGCCGTCTCCCATGACCTGTACGCCAGCGTGTTCAAGGGCGGCAAGGCCAACGAGAAGGACGAGCTGCGGGTCTCGAAGATGACCACCGTGGCCCTGGGCGTGGTCGCCATCGTGCTCGGCATCCTCTTCGAGAAGCAGAACATCGCCTTCATGGTCGGCCTGGCCTTCTCCATCGCCGCCAGCTGCAACTTCCCGGTGCTGCTGCTCTCCATGTACTGGAAGAAGCTGACCACCCGCGGCGCCATGATCGGCGGCTGGATGGGCCTGATCACCGCGGTGGGCCTGATGGTCCTCGGCCCGACCATCTGGGTGCAGATCCTCGGCCACGAGAAAGCCATCTACCCGTACGAGTACCCGGCGCTGTTCTCGATGATCGTCGCCTTCGTCGGTATCTGGTTCTTCTCCATCACCGACAAGTCGGCGGCGGCCGACGAGGAGCGGGCGCGCTTCTTCCCGCAGTTCATCCGTTCCCAGACCGGCCTGGGCGCCTCTGGCGCGGTGGCCCACTAAGCGCTACGTGAAGACGTAGCCCGAGGCGGCGGCCGGATTTCCGGTCCGCCGCCTTTCGTTTCAGCGTCCCGGTTACAGCGAGATGAGCCATGCCTGACAGTTTCAACTTCGCCTCGCCGCCCTTCGACCAGTTGCGTCCCCATCAGCGCGAGACCCTCAAGCAGGCCCTCAGCGTAGGCTACTACGCGCCGGGGGAAACCTTGCTGGAGGCCGGTTCGGCGGTCCCCGGGCTGTTCGTCCTGCTCAAGGGCGTGGTCGAGGAGCGCGGCGACGACGGGCGAGTGTTCGCCCAGTACGCCGCGGACGACCTGTTCGACGTCCGCGGGCTGTTTTCCGGCAGCAGCAAGCATCGCTACCTGGCGATCGAGGAAAGCATCGTCTACGAACTGCCGGCCAGTTGCTTCCACCAGTTGTGCGGGGAGAACCCGGGTTTCGCCCGGTTCTTCCAGGCCGACCTGGCGGCCAAGCGCCAGTTGGCCCAGCGCGACGGGCAGAACCTTGCCGAGTTCATCCTTACCCGCATCGCCCGCGAGCACTTGCTGCCGGCGCTGGAGGTGGAGGCCTCGCTGTCCCTCGGCGACGCCGCGCGCCTGCAATTGAGCCACGGCGCCGATGCCCTGCTGGTGCGGCTGGAGAGGGACGGGCCCGAGCTCGGCATCGTCACCCGCACCGACCTCATGAGCGCGCACTTCCGCGACGGGCGCAGCGAGCTGGAGGCGATCGGGCCGTTGGCCCATGGTCCGCTGGCCAGCGTCGAACTGGGCGATTTCCTGTTCGACGCGATGATCCTCATGACGCGCCAGCGTATCGAGCGGGTCGCGGTCACGGAGGACGGTCAGGTGATCGGCCTGTTGCACCTGACCCAGGTGCTCAGCCTGTTCTCCACCCATTCCCACGTCCTGGCGCTGCGCATCGCCCGCGCCGACGACCTCGGCGACCTGCGCCGCTGCGCGGAAACCCTGGACACCCTGATCGCTACCCTGGCCGGCAACGGTATCCGCCTGCGCTTCATCATGCAGCTGGTCAGCGCGCTCAACGAGCAATTGCTCGAACGGCTTTTCGAATTGTTGCTGCCGCCAACCCTGCGCGGGCGCTGCTGCTTGCTGGTGATGGGCAGCGAAGGACGCGGCGAGCAGTTGCTGAAGACCGACCAGGACAATGCCCTGGTCCTGGCCGACGATCTGCCGCAGGAACAGGCCCTGGCGATGATGCAGCGCTTCAGCGCGGCCTTGCTGGAGTTCGGTTATCCGCCCTGTCCCGGAGGGGTGATGGCCAGTCGGCCGGAATGGTGCAAGCCGCTGGCGGCCTGGCAGGCGGAGCTGCGCGGGACGCTGCTGGAGGGCAAGCCGGAGCAGCTGTTGCGCCTGTCGATCCTGGCCGATGCCTGGCCGGTGGCCGGCAACCTGCAGCTGTTCGAGCCGTTGCGTCGGCAACTGCGCGGTTTCGCCGACGGCGGCGAGCGCTGGCTGGCGGATATCGCGGCGGCGGCCCTGCAATTCGATACGCCGCTGACCTTCCTCGGCCAGCTGAAAACCCAGGACGCCCGCCTCGATCTCAAGCGCGGCGGGATCTTCCCCATCGTCCACGGCATCCGCACCCTGGCCCTGCGCGAAGGCCTGGAGACCCGCGGGACCCTGGCACGGATCGAGGCGCTGAAGCGACACAAGGTCCTCGAAGCACGCCTGGCGGACGACCTTAGCGAGTCTTTCGAGCTGTTCCTGCAACTGCGCCTGACCCGCCAGTTGGCCGGCCAACGCGACGGTCGCCAGCAGGGCCTGGACGTCAGCGGCATGAGCCGCCACGATCGCGACATGCTGCGCTACGGCCTGCATGTGGTGAAGAAGTTCAAGCAGAGCGTGGCCCGTCAATTCCACCTGGAGACCCGATGAACACCATGGTCAAGTTGCCCGACAGCCGCTGGCCGGGCTGGCGCCGCCGGCTGTATTGGTGGATGCACGAGGCGGTCGAGGCGGAGGAAGTGATCTCCCTCGATCTCGAGACCACCAGCCTCGACCCGCGTCGTGCCGACATCCTCAGCATCGGCGCGGTGCTGGTGCGGCGCGGCAAACTGGTCATGGGCGAGCGCCTGGAACTCTACGTCGAGCCGCCGCCGAGCCTGGATGCGGAGTCGATCCGCATCCACAAGCTGCGCCGCGCCGACCTGGAGGGACAGTTGCAGCTGGAGCAGGCCCTGCGCCAGGTGCTGGCGTTCATCGGCGACCGACCGCTGCTGGGCTACTATCTGTCGTTCGATGTCGCCGTGCTGAACCGGCACCTGCGCCAGCTCCTCGACCGACAGTTGCACAACCCCTCCATCGAGATTTCGTCGCTGTACCACCGGAAGGTCAGCCGGCATTTTCCCGACGCACACATCGACCTGCGCTTCGACACCCTGGCGCGGGCCCTGGATGTGCCGGTCAGCGGTCGCCACACCGCCCTCGGCGACGCCCAGGCGGTGGCGCTGATGTTCATGCGCCTGCTCAAGGGGCCGGCGCCCAAGGTCATCCACTGAGGCTGGAGGGCGCGGATTTATTGAATCTTCGTTGCTCGGCGGGGGTCGAGAACTACAAGGGCGGAATCTGCCGCCCTTTGCCCCATGAGCCGAACAGGAGCGACGCCCATGAGTCTCGGTACGATTCTTCTGATCATCCTGATCCTGCTGCTGATCGGCGGCCTGCCGGTCTTTCCTCATTCGCGCAACTGGGGCTACGGGCCCTCGGGGATCGTCGGCGCATTGCTGGTGGTGCTGTTGGTCCTGTTGCTGCTGGGCATGATCTAGGGCCCGATCGGGAATGCCGTCGCGGCGGGTATCGGCGGATAACGCCTCCGGCGTTATGCGCCCTACGCGGAGGGTTCCAAGCTTTCGCTCTGCGCTGGGGTAGGGTGAATAACCGCATCGCGGTTATCCGCCGTCGCGGCGGGTATCGGCGGATAACGCCTCCGGCGTTATTCGCCCTACGCGGAGGGTTCCCAGCTTTCGCTCCGCCGTTGCGGCGGGGTATCGGCGGATAACGCCGTTGGCGTTATGCGCTCTACGTAGGATGGATTGAAGCCTTCGCTTGGAGAAGGGCGGTTTCATCGCGGGTCCGCCGGGCGCTTTTTTCCATCGACCGGCTTCACTTGCCTTGCGTCTCGCGCCAGACTGGCGCGCATGCCGATCCAGACGCTTGCCACCCTTGCCGATATCGACGCCGCCGAGTGGGACGCCTTGCTGCCTCCCGCCCAGCCATTCCTGCGTCATGCTTTCCTGTCCGCGCTGGAAGACAGCCACAGCGTGACGCCCGCTACCGGCTGGCGCCCGGCTCATCGCGTGCTGCGCGATCCGCAAGGGCGGCTGTGCGCGGCGCTGCCGGCCTATGTGAAGGCGCACTCGTACGGCGAATACGTGTTCGACTGGAGCTGGGCCGACGCCTGCCAGCGGGCCGGTATCCGCTACTACCCGAAGCTGCTGGTAGGGGTGCCCTTCACCCCGGTCGCCGGTGCGCGCCTGCTGGGCGAGGACGAAGGGTTGCAGGGGCTGCTCGCGTCCCTTGGCGAGGAGGCCGAGGCGAGCGGTCTGTCGAGCATCCATGTGAATTTCACCGACGCCCGGGCGGACACCTTGCTTGCCGCGCGTGACGGTTGGCTCGAACGCCTGGGTTGCCAGTACCACTGGCACAACCGCGGCTATCGGGACTTCCAGGACTTCCTCGAGGCCCTCAGTTCGCGCAAGCGCAAGCAACTGCGCAAGGAGCGCGAACAGGTCGGCGGACAGGGCATCGAGTTCGAATGGCGGGAAGGCGGCCAGTTGTCCGAACTGGAGTGGGATTTCGTCTATCTCTGCTACGCCAACACCTACCTGGTGCGCGACCGCGATCCCTACCTGAGCCGCGAGTTCTTCGGCCTGCTGGCCGAGCGCATGCCGGAGGCGATCCGTGTGGTCTTCGCCCACCAGCGTGGCAAGCCGGTGGCGATGGCGTTCAGCCTGGTCGCTGGAGATACCCTGTACGGGCGCTACTGGGGATGCCTGGCCGAGTTCGACCGGCTGCACTTCGAGACCTGCTTCTACCAGGGCCTGGAATTCGCCATCGGCGCCGGCCTGGCGCGCTTCGACGCCGGCGCCCAGGGCGAACACAAGCTGATCCGCGGTTTCGAGCCGGTGCTGACGCGCTCCTGGCACTACCTGGCGCATCCCGGTCTGCGCGATGCCGTGGCGCAGTTCCTCGAACAGGAGCGGGCGGGTGTGCGCGCCTACGCCGAGGAGGCCCACGGCCTGTTGCCCTACCGCCAGGCCTGAAGGGGGCCGGAACGATAGGGCGTGGCGTCCGCTCAGCCGTTGCTGGTGCTGCCGCCCCATTCGAGGAAGCGGATCTTGTGCAGCTCGCCGCTATGGTCCTCGTAGACCACGGTCACCGGCACTACGCCGGTCCTGGTCGAATTGTCGGTACGGTGCAGGACATTCTTCACGTCCAGTTGCATGCCGTAGTGGTATTCCTCGACCGGCAGGCCGCGGCCCGGGTCCTTGTCCACGTCCTGGGCGAAGGCCATGGGGGCGAGGCTGGTGATGACGGCGGACACGACAGAGGCAAGTTTCATTCTGTGATTCTCCGTAGCGATGGGGCGAAATCCCCGGTACCGAGCACTGGCATCCTTGGTCGTCCGTGGCCGACGCCAGGTGGACGGGGACGATGCGGCAGGCGTCGGGATCGAGCCGGGGCACGGGTTCGATAAGAACACCGTTTCGCTGGCGGAAAAAATCGAAGCGCGTGCTAGTCGAGATCGACGGCGGTGATGATTGCCGCGAAAAGGCCCGTTGCAGAGCCTTTGACAAGGTCACCCAGGCCGGGCGGCGCGAGCCGCCGCCCGGTGCCGAGGCTTCAGTCGACGCCGACGAAGCCGCCGGTCTGGTGTTGCCAGAGGCGCGCATAGAGGCCGCCATGGGCGAGCAACTCGGCATGCGTGCCGCTTTCGGCGATGTGGCCCTTGTCCAGCACCACCAGGCGGTCCATGCGCGCAATGGTCGACAGGCGGTGGGCGATGGCGATCACCGTCTTGCCCTGCATCAGGGTCTCCAGGCTTTCCTGGATCGCCGATTCGACTTCCGAGTCCAGCGCCGAGGTCGCTTCGTCGAGGATCAGGATCGGCGCGTCCTTGAGCAGCACCCGGGCGATGGCGATGCGCTGGCGCTGGCCGCCGGAGAGCTTCACTCCGCGTTCGCCGACATGGGCGTCGAAGCCGCGGCGGCCCTCGGCGTCGCTGAGCAGCGGGATGAACTCGTCGGCGCGAGCCTTGCGCACCGCTTCCATGAGTTCCGCGTCGCTGGCGCCGGGGCGGCCGTAGAGCAGGTTGTCGCGGATCGAGCGGTGCAACAGCGAGGTGTCCTGGGTGACCATGCCGATCTGCGCGCGCAGGCTTTCCTGGGTCACCCCGGCGATGTCCTGGCCATCGACCAGGATGCGTCCGCTCTCCAGGTCGTACAGGCGCAGCAGCAGGTTGACCAGGGTCGACTTGCCGGCGCCGGAAGGTCCGACCAGGCCGATCTTCTCGCCGGGCCGGACCTTCAGGTCGAGACCCTGGATCACGCCGCTGCCCTTGCCGTAGTGGAAGGCGATGTGCTCGAACTCCACCTCGCCGCGCTCTACCCGCAGCGGCTGGGCGTCCTCGCGGTCGACCACCTTGCGCGGCAGGGCGATGGTCTGCATGCCATCCTGGACCTGGCCGATGTTCTCGAAGATGCCGCCGACCACCCACATGATCCAGCCGGACATGTTGTTGATGCGGATCACCAGCCCGGTGGCCAGGGCGATGGCGCCCACCGAGATCAGCTCCTGGCTCCACAGCCACAGGGCCAGGCCGGTGGTGCCGGTGATCAGCACGCCGTTCATCACCGTGATGGTCACGTCCATGGAGGTCACTACGCGCCCGGCGCGTTGCGACTTGAGGGTCTGGTCGCCGATCGCTTCGCGGGCGTAGTCCTCTTCCTGGCGGGTGTGGGCGAACAGCTTCAGCGTGGTGATGTTGGTGTAGCCGTCGACGATCCGCCCCATCAGCTTCGAGCGCGAATCCGAGGCCTCCACCGAGCGGCGCTTGACCTGGGGAACGAAGTAGGCGAGGGCGCCGACGTAGGCGAACACCCACAGCACCAGAGGGATCATCAGGCGCCAGTCGGCCTCGGCGAACAGCACCAGGGCGCTGACGGTATAGATCAGCACGTGCCAGAGGGCGTCCACCACCTGCACCGCCGAATCGCGCAACGAGTTGCCGGTCTGCATGATGCGCTGGGCGATGCGCCCGGCGAAATCGTTCTGGAAGAAGCCGAGGCTCTGCTTGAGCACGTAGCGGTGGTTCTGCCAGCGGATCAGGTTGGTCATGCTCGGGTTGATGCTCTGGTGCACCAGCATGTCGTGCAGGGCGTTGAACAGCGGGCGCAGGACCAGCGCCACCACCGCCATCCAGATCAGTTCGTTGGCGTGCACGCGGAAGAACTCCGCGCTGGGCGTGCTCTGGGCGAGATCGACGATGCGGCCGAGGTAGCTGAACAGCGCCACCTCGATCAGCGCGACGATCAGGCCGACCACCAGCAGGGCCAGGAACACCGGCCAGACCTGGCGCAGGAAGTAGACATAGAAACGCAGCACTTCGCTGGGCGGCATGCGTTCGGAAGCACTGCGGAACGGGTCGATCAGACGTTCGAAACGACGATAAAGCATGATGGCTCTCTTCTGGAGCGGGCCCGTCCTGGGCCCGCCGGATCAAGCCCCTGCGGCTGGACTCAGAGGCGTTTGGCGGACAGGATCACCACGTCGTCGCTCGGCACGTCGGCGAAGCCGTTGCGGCGGGTGGTGGGAACCTTGGCGATCTGGTCGACCACGCCCATGCCACGCACCACCTTGCCGAACACGGCATAGCCGAAGTCGCGGGCACCATGGTTGAGGAAGTCGTTGTCGGTCAGGTTGATGAAGAACTGGCTGGTGGCCGAGTCGACCACTCCGGTACGGGCCATGGCGAGGGTGCCGCGCTCGTTGAGCAGGCCGTTGTCGGCCTCGTTCTTGATCGGTGCACGGGTCTTCTTCTCCTGCATGCCGGCGCTGAAGCCGCCGGTCTGCACCATGAAGCCCGGGATCACGCGGTGGAACAGGGTGCCGTCGTAGTA
The DNA here is from genome assembly GCF_056110345.1 of Pseudomonas sp. TZ252. Classification (NCBI taxonomy): domain Bacteria; kingdom Pseudomonadati; phylum Pseudomonadota; class Gammaproteobacteria; order Pseudomonadales; family Pseudomonadaceae; genus Pseudomonas; species Pseudomonas sp. TZ252. Next base: position 4,345,897 of record NZ_CM148566.1, read on the forward strand.
GCCGCTGTCGACGTACTCGAGGAAGTTCTTCACGCTGATCGGCGCCTTGGCCGGATCGAGTTCTACCTCGATCTCGCCGAGGCTGGTGGCGATCAGGACGTGCGGCTTGGCGGCAGGCGTGGCGGCCAGCAGGGAACCGGCGAAGAGCAGGGTGCAGGCGGCGATCAGGAGACGTTTGAGCATGGTTGTTCCTTGGTTTTATCGATATCGGCGAGGAAGCCGAGCAGGGTGGTGTTGAAAATCTCGGGTTGGTCCATCGGCGTGGCGTGGCGGGAGTCCTCCACCACCACCAGGCGGGCGTCGGCGATCCGCTCGCAATAGGCCTGCTTCAGCGATACCGGCGTGTAGTCGCGATCCGCGCTGATCACCAGGGTCGGACAGGCGATCTCGGCCAATCGTTCCTGCACGCCCCAGCCGATGATCGCGTCGAGGCTGGCCAGGTAGGCGCGCTTGTCGTTCTCCGCCCAGCGCGCCTCGATCTTCTCTCGCAGCCCGGCCTGTTCCGCCTTGGGAAACAACAGCCGGCCGAGGGCGCGGCCGATGGTCCGCAGGCTGAGCAGGCGCGAGAGGAGCTTGCGCTTGGCCACCTCCAGATGTTCGCGAGGCTTGCGCGGGATGACTTCCGGAGTGCTGTTGACGATGGTCAGGCTGCGCAGCAGGTCGGGTCGGTCGCAGGCCAACTGGAAGCCGATCATCCCGCCCATGCTGATGCCGACCAGGTGTACCGGGCCGCAGCCGAGCCGGTCGAGCAGCGCCGCGCAGTCCTCGGCGAAGCCGGCCATGCTGTAGCCGCCGCGCGGCTTGCCGGAGCGGCCGTGGCCGCGCAGGTCCGGGACCAGCAGGCGGTAGCGGCCCAGCAGGGCCGGCAACTGGTATTCCCAGTCGCGGGCGCTCGAACCGAGACCGTGCAGCAGCAGGACCGGCGCGCGCTCGGTGGGACCGGGGTGGTCGTCGTAGACGAGGGTGCAGTCGCGGTGCTGGAAGTCAGGCATCTGCGTTCACTCGGCGGCCGGTTCGGGCGCCGCGAAGGGCGCGTTGAGCGGTACGTTGGCGAACGACTTGAGCATTTCCATGAGGATCTGGCTGGCCGGGCCGAGCGGCTTTTCCTTGTTGGTGTAGAGGTAGAAGCGGCTCTGCCGCACGCCGCCCTGGCTCAGCGGCAGCGGCTTGAGCTGGCCACTCTGCAGTTCGCGCTCGATGATGTGTCGCGGCAGCCAGGCGAAGCCCAGGCCGTTGCCGACGAAGGTCGCCGCGGTAGCCAGGCTGCCCACCGTCCAGCGCTGTTCGGCGCCCAGCCAGCCGTGGTCGCGCGGCTGTAGCCGGCCGCTGTCGCGGATCACCACCTGCATCTGGGTTTCCAGGTCCTGGTGGGTCAGTTCGCGTTGCAGGCGGTGCAGCGGATGGTCGGGGTGGGCCACGGCGACGAACTCGACCACGCTGAGGTCGGCGCCGAGGTGGCCGGGAATGATCAGGCCGCTGATCGCCAGGTCGGCGGCGCCCTGGATCAGCGCTTCCTCGACGCCGGAGAGCACTTCCTCGCGCAGCAGCACGCGACAGCCGCGGCTCTGCGGCATGAAGGCGGACAGCGAGCGGACGATCCGCGCGGTGGGGTAGGCGGCGTCCACCACCAGGCGCACCTCGGGTTCCCAGCCCTGTTCCATGTGGTGCGCCAGTTCCTCCAGTTGCCCGGCCTGCTTGACCAGTTGCCGCGAACGGCGCAGCAATACTTCGCCGGCCTCGGTCAGCACCGCCTTGCGTCCGTCGATGCGCAGCAGCGGCACGCCGAGCTGTTCCTGCATGCGCGCCACGGTATAGCTGATCGACGATTGCGAGCGGTGCAGGGCTTCCGCGGCCTGGGCGAAGCCGCCGTGGTCGACCACCGCCTGCAGGGTCCGCCATTGGTCCAGGGTTACGCGTGGCGCTTTCATTTCCGCCTCCTCGAATGCAGGGATGCCTCGCCGGCGTTTCCGCGGCCGGCAGGCGATGACGAGTGCGCCGGAGGGGCGACTTCGCTTATCGTGTCGTCGGCGTCCTGTACGGGGTAGCTGTCCATTCTCTTGACGTACGGGATGCCGTGGTTTTCAGGGTGTTGCCATTTTTCCATCTGTCGCTACCGGGAGTCCGGCCATGAAAAGGCTTTGCTGTTTCGCACTATCGCTGCTGCCCCTGTCCGCTTTCGCCTATCCGATCGAGGTCGACCCGCAACTCAACGGCACCGAGGTCTCCTACAGCACCCAGGACATCGGGCGCGACATGGGCGCGATCCTTCTCACCAACCTGGGAGGCCAGGCGGCAGAGTGCACGGCGGTGTTCCGCAACGGCCCGGAGACCCCGAAAGTGCGCAAGGGCGTGATCCAGCCCGGGCAGAACAGCAACTTCACCGCGCAGTTCGGCCGCGACATCATCAAGTTGCGGATCAAGCTGACCTGCAAGATCGCGAAATAGAGCGTTCTCTCACCGAAAGACTAGGTGGTGCCTGTTTATAAATCAACCTGGTCGATATTTAACAGCGGTTTTTTCAACTTTTTAATCGATTAATCATTCTCTACCCTCACCTCCATCGTTGTAGCGCAGTGGGTGGAGGTCGAGTCATGTCCCGTGTCCTGGTTATCGAGAGCAGTGCCCGCCAACGGGGCTCGGTTTCCCGCCTGCTGACGGCGGAATTCATCTCCCACTGGAAAATCGCGCATCCCGCTGATCGCTTCCAGGTTCGCGACCTGGCGCGCGAGCCGCTGCCGCACCTCGATGAATTATTGCTGGGAGCCTGGACCACCCCCTGTGATGGCCATAGCGCTGCGGAAAGGCGCGCCCTCGAGCGTTCCAATCGCCTGACCGAGGAGTTGCGGATGGCGGACGTGCTGGTGCTGGCGGCACCGATGTACAACTTCGCCATTCCCAGCAGCCTGAAGAGCTGGTTCGACCATGTGCTGCGCGCCGGCCTGACCTTCCGTTACGCCGAGCAGGGGCCGGAAGGCCTGCTACAGGGCAAGCGCGCCTTCGTTCTCACCGCCCGCGGCGGGATCTACGCCGGCGGTGGTCTCGATCACCAGGAACCCTATCTGCGCCAGGTGCTGGGCTTCGTCGGCATCCACGACGTCACCTTCATCCACGCGGAGGGCATGAACATGGGCCCGGAATTCCGTGAGAAAGGCCTGGCGCGAGCCCGTGAGCGGATGCGGCAGGCGCTGGAAACCGACACCTCCCTTTGCGTCCCTCTGCCAACGCTCCGGTGATTGGACGCAGCACCCGGTCGAACCCCTTCCCCCCGCGTGTTCGACCGGGTTTTTTTATTCCCTGCGGACTTTCGATGGTTGCCGGTGTGACGGCCGGGGCGGATTCAGGCGCGCTCGGGATCGCCTCGTTCGTCGCCGACTGCGGTTTTCCTGCCCCGTGCACCGAGGCGCGCCGACAGCACGATGGCGAGGATGATCAGGGCACCGCCGAGGAACATCCGCGGCCCCGGCGTCTCATGGAACAGCAGCCAGGCGAAGGCGATCCCGTAGACCGGCTCCAGGGCGAATACCAGTGCCGCGGTGCGGGCCTTGACCACCGCCAGGCTGGCCACGAACAGGCTGTGCGCCAGGCCGGTGCAGAAGACGCCCAGCAGGGCCAGCCAGAGCCAGTCGAGAGCGGGTAGCGCCGGTAGTTCGCCGACCGCGAATGGCAGCAGGCACAGGGCGACTACCAGGTTCTGCCAGAGCGCCGCCTGCACCGGGCCGACCTGCCCGCTGTTGCTACGGTTGGCCAGCGACAGCAGGGCGAACAGCAGGCCGGAAAGGATCGCCCAGAGCAGGCCGAGGGTGGCGCCGCTGGCGAGGTCGAAGTTCGGCGTGACCAGCACCAGGCCAAGGCTGACCAGGACCACCAGCAGTCCTTCCGCGAGATGAATGCGCTCGCGGAAGAGCAGCCCTTCGAGGATTACCGTGAAGGCCGGGAAGCTGGCGAAGCCGAGGGTGGCGATGGCCACGCCGGCGGTCTTCACGGCGATGAAGAAACTCACCCAGTGGCCGGCCAGGAGCAGGCCGCAGAGCGCCAGGCGCAGCCATTGCGCGGGTCCCAGGGCGCGCCAGGCCTGGCCCGCGAGGCGGGCGAAGAGGCCGAGGGCGAGCACCGCGAACAGCGCACGACCGAACACGATCACCCCGGGGGAGGCGCTGGCCAGCTTGCCGAACACCCCGGTCAGGCCGAAGAGGAGGGCGCCGCCGTGCAGGGCGGCGAGGGCGGAACGTCGATTCATGGGGATCCTTCAGGCCAGGCGCGCACCGTTGGGCAGGGGCTTGTCGAAGCCGGCCAGGACCACCTTGTCCTCGCTATCGTAGACCCCGGTGATCAGGACCTCCGAGCGCACCCCGGCGATCTGCTTCGGAGCGAAGTTGCAGACGCAGAGGACCTGGCGTCCGACCAGTTGCTCGGCCTGGTAGTGTGCGGTCAGTTGCGCGCTGGAGGTGCGCAGGCCGAGCGGTCCGAGGTCGACCTCGAGGACATAGGCGGGTTTGCGTGCCTTGGGGTTGGGAGCGGCGCTGAGGATGGTGCCGACGCGCAGTTCGACGCGTTCGAAATCCTGCCATTCGATGATGTCCATGCTGACTCCTGTTCTGTCGATGGGCAGAGAGTAAGGAGTCGTGACGGATTTGTCTGTCGTGCGGCTAGCCGGTTTTGTCGCGGGACTCGCGACGCAGTTGTCGCGGGGTGACGCCGAACTCGCGGACCAGCGCTGCGGTGAAGGCGCTCTGCGAGGCGTAGCCGACCCGGGCGGCGATCTCGCCCACCGCCAGGCTGCTCTCCAGCAACAGTTCGTGGGCCTGGTGCAGGCGTCGGCTGCGCGCGTAGTCCATGGGCGTCTGTCCGGTCTCGGCGAGGAACAGGCTGTGGAAGCGCGCCACCGAAAGACCGGCCAGCCGCGCCAGGTCGGCTACCTGTAGCGGATGGGCGGCATGGCGGTCGAGGTAGGCGTCGAGGCTGGCCAGTGGCAGGCGGGGCTGCTGGCGCGGCGGCTGGCGCTCGCTGGCCAGGCTGGCGAGGAGCAGGCCGGCGCCCTGGTGGGCGATCACCGGGTCGTTGATCGGGCCGCTGGCCAGCCAGTTCACCAGTTGGCCCTGGGCGGGCGTCAGCGACAGCGCCTGCGGTCGCTCGAACAGCCGCCTACCGGCTTCGGCGTGTTCGCCCAGGCCCAGCAGCAGGCTGCCGTCGCAGGGCAGGTCGAGGACCAGGCAGCGGCTGCCGGAGGGACTCGAGCAGGCATGCCGGGCTTGCGCCGGAACCACCGCGAAGGTCTGCCGCAACACGCGGCTGCCGCGCCCCTCGACCTCGAAGTCGAGGCAGCCGCTGAGGCCCAGGACCAATTGGGCATGGTCATGGCTGTGGACGATCTGGTCGTGGCTGTAGTGGCGCAGGGAAAGGATCGAACCCATGGCGAAGCTCCCGGAGGCAGGCGCCCAGTCTACCCGCTGGCGCCGGCGACAGACAGCCGGGCCCTGTCACGCAACGGTCGCCGGCCTGTCACAGTCGTTTCACCGGCGCCGGCCAAGATCGGAAAAACACCGTCGGAGACCCGCCGATGAGCACCGCGCAACGCTTCACCTCGAACCGCAAGCAGCGGGTCCGGACCCTGTGGATCTCGGATGTCCACCTGGGGACGCGGGATTGCCAGGCCGAACACCTGGCGGCGTTCCTCAAGCGCTACCACGCCGATCGCATCTACCTGGTGGGCGACATCATCGACGGCTGGAAGCTGCGCGGCGGCATCTACTGGCCGCAGGCGCACACCAACGTGATCCGCCGCCTGCTCACCCTGAGCAAGCGCGGCACCGAGGTGATCTACGTCACCGGCAACCATGACGAATTCCTGCGCCGCTATTCGAGCCTGATCCTCGGCAACATCCGCCTGGTCGACGAGGCGGTGCACAGTACCGCCGACGGCCGCAAGCTGCTGGTGATACACGGCGACCAGTTCGACGTGATCACCCGCTACCACCGCTGGCTGGCGTTCCTCGGCGATTCCGCCTACGAGTTCACCCTGCTCCTCAACCGTTGGCTGAACCACTGGCGGCGGCGCTGGGGCTACGGCTACTGGTCGCTGTCGGCGTACCTCAAGCACAAGGTCAAGACCGCGGTGAACTTCATCAGCGACTTCGAGGAAGCCATCGCCCACGAGTGCCACAAGCGCGGGCTCGACGGGGTGGTCTGCGGGCACATCCACCATGCCGAGATCCGCCGCATCGAGGGCGTCGATTACCTCAACTGCGGCGACTGGGTGGAGTCCTGCACGGCGCTGATCGAACACTGGGACGGCAGCATCCAGCTCTACCGCCTGGCCGAGGAGCAGGCGCGGCTGGCGGCGCAGGCCGCGGCGGTCGAGCCGGCGGCATGAGGCTATTGATCGTCAGCGACGCCTGGTTACCGCAAGTCAACGGAGTCGTCACCAGCCTGCTGGCCCTGCAGCGCGAGCTGGAACTGCTGGGCCACCAGGTACGGGTGCTGTCGCCCGCCGACTTCCGCTGCCTGCCCTGTCCCAGCTATCCGGAAATCCCCCTGGCCTGGAACCTCTGGCGCCTCGGCGGGCTGATCGAGGCCTTCGCCCCGGATGCCGTGCACCTGGCCACCGAGGGGCCGCTCGGCTGGGCCGCGCGGCGCTGGCTGGGCAAGCGCGGCCTGGACTTCACCTCGGCGATCCATACGCGCTTTCCCGAATACCTGCGTGACCGCTGTCCGTGGCTGCCGCTGTCCTGGGGCTATGCCTTCCTGCGCGCCTTCCATCGGCCGAGCCGGGCGGTGCTGGTGAGCACCCCGCGCCTGCGCGACGAGTTCTGCGCCTGGCGCTTCCAGCACCTGCGGCTGTGGCGCAAGGGCGTCGATACCGAACTGTTCCATCCCGCCGAGACACCCGCGGCGGAAGAGCGGCCGCCGGTGTTCCTGTATGTCGGGCGGCTGGCGACGGAAAAGAACCTGGAGGCGTTCCTCGATCTCGAACTGCCGGGCGAAAAATGGCTGGTGGGCGACGGCCCGCAGCGGGCGGCGCTGGAGCAGCGCTATCCACAGGCGCGTTTTCTCGGCTACCGCCATGGCCGCGCGCTGGCCGACGCCTACCGGGCGGCCTCGGTGCTGGTGTTTCCCTCGCTGACCGATACCTATGGCCTGGTGATGCTCGAAGCACTGGCCTGCGGCGTGCCGGTGGCGGCCTTCGCCGTGCCGGGGCCGCTGGATGTATTGCAGCAGGGCGTGACCGGGGTCATGCACGAGGATCTTGGCGAAGCCTGCCGCCAGGCGCTGGCGCTGGATCGCCAGGCCTGCGGGCGCTGGGCGCGGGAGCAGTCCTGGCGGGTTTCGGCGGAGGAGTTCCTGGCGCTGCAGGCGAGCGGCCCGCGGACTGCGCCGGAATGGCGCGACGAACTGCCGGCGGCGCTCGACGAACTCAGAGGATGACCTTGTCGCGTAGGCGCTCGGCGGCCTGTTGCAGGGCCTGGATGACCCGTTCCTTGTCGTAGTTCTGGATGTTGTTGGTGTCCAGGTACATGGAGAAGCCGGGCAATTCGTGCTCGACGTAGCTGGGCGCGGCGCCGAGGTCGCGGCGCGAGTCCACCACCTGGTAGATCTGCACCGGGCGGCTGAAGCCCTTGACCGCGATCTGGCCCTTGTCGCGGCACATGATCACGTCCTTGATCAGCGAGTAGGTCTCGTGGGAAATGAGGATTTCGCCGGCTTCCGAGGCGCTTTCCAGGCGGCTGGCGAGGTTCACCTCGCGGCCGATGATGGTGTAGTCCATGCGCGTGTCGGCGCCGAAGTTACCCACCGTGCAATAGCCGGTGTTGATGCCCATGCGGATTTCCAGCGGCTTGGTGATGCCCTGGGCCCGCCACTGCTGGCGCAGCACCTTCATGTGCTTGCGCATGGCGATGCCCATCGATACCGCAGCCACCGCGTCCTTCTTCGCGCCCTGGGTGCTGGGGTCGCCGAAGAACACCATGACGCAGTCGCCGACGAACTTGTCGATGGTGCCGCCGTACTTGAGGGCGATCTTCGACATCTCGTTGAGGTAGTTGTTGAGCAGGTCGGTCAGGGCCTCGGCTTCCAGCTCCTCGGATAGCTCGGTGAAGCCGCGGATGTCGGAGAAGAACACGGTGAGCTTCTTGCGCTGGGTTTCCAGGCGCACGCTCTTCTTGCCGCTGAAGATCATTTCCCAGACCTGCGGCGACAGGTACTTGGCCAGGTTGCGCGCGAGCCGCGCGGCCTTTTCCTGCTCGCGGGCGATCTCCTGGCGCACCTGGGCCAGTCGCAGGCCCTGCTGGTGGCCGAAGAAGGCGGTGATGCAGATGTACAGTCCGCAGAACAGGATGCTGACCGCGGCCACCTCGACCGGGGTATTGCCCAGCAGCGGCGGGGCGACGAGCACGGCGACCAGCAGGGCGCTGCTGGCCGATACCAGCAGGGCCATGCCGAGCAGGCGCAGGCCGCCGATGACCAGCGCGGTGAAGCTCAGCACCAGCAGGAACATCAGGCTGGGCACCACGGAGAAGCCGAGCAGCGCCATGCCCAGGCCGCAGTGCACGGCGTCCACCGCGAGCAGGACGCGGGTCACCTTGCGCGGGTCGTGCTGGCGGAAGCGCTGGCCGAGGTGGTACGCCAGGTGCGGGTAGAGCAGCGCATAGGGCACCATCCAGAGGATGCCGTAGCTGAAATACTGGGTGTAGGTTCCCGCCGCGATGCTGGCGCCACAGGCGATATAGGCCAGCACGCGCGAATAGTATTCACGCATGGACGCGACGGACCGGCTCGTCGGCGAGCGGTCGGGGAGGGTAGGCTTCATGCGCTGGAGAGGATCCCTGTGTATTTTCGTCCTGGCTCGGCTTCGTGAGCTTTCCGCCTGAGGAATGGCGGTTGGCCAGGTTGCTGGCGGAATCTTAACCAAGCGTTTGCGCGGCGGCCAGTGACAGCTGAGCGATAGTTCAGGAAAGCGCACCGATCCGGGACCGACGGTCGTCCCGGCGGAGCGACCGGCCCGGGCGGCCGGCCGCGCGGGACGGGTCAGAAGCGGATGCGGCCGGTGAAGGCGTCCTTGAGCATCACCCAGTCGCCCATGAACGACCACAGCGGGTACTTGAAGGTGGCCGGGCGGTTCTTCTCGAAGACGAAGTGGCCGACCCAGGCGAAGCCATAGCCGACCAGCGGCAGCGCCAGCAGCCATAGCCACTGCTGGCTGGCCACGGCGAGGAACAGCACCGCCAGCACCAGCAGGCTGCCGACGTAGTGCAGGCGGCGGCACACCGCATTGCTGTGTTCCTGCAGGTAGTAGGGGTAGAACTCGGCGAAACTGTGGAAACGCTCGTCGTCAGGGCTGCTCATGGAATGCCTCCTCTCGTTGTGTCCGCGCAGTGTAGTGCGGGCCGCACGATGTCGCGGATGACATACAGGGCCAGTTTAGTATCCTTGGGCCGCCAGGCCGGTCGACGGTCGGCGTGCCTCCCGCCAGAACAAGAAGAGACCGATGCCGGAACGTACAACCTTGTCCAGCTGGGTCCAGGGCATCGTCCTCGCCCTGGAGCTGGAAGGCCTCGACGGACGCCAGCTGTTCGCCGAGCTGGGCCTCGACTACCAGGCCTTGCAGGACCCCGACGCGCGCTTCCCGCAGGACGCCATGAGCCGTCTGTGGCAGCGTGCGGTGGCGCTCAGCGGCAACCCGGCGATCGCCCTGAACATCGCCCGGGTCCGGCGCCCGGCTTTCCACGTCGTCGGCTATGCGCTGATGTCGAGCCGCAACCTGGCGGAAGGCTTCGCGCGCCTGGAGCGCTACCAGCGGATCATCGCGGAAGCGTCCGACCTGACTTTCCGCCGCACGCCGCAGGGCTATCGAATCGGCGTCACGGTGCATGGCGATCGCCTGCCGGCGCCACCGCAGAGTGCCGAATGCTCGCTGGCCTACCTGGTGGACATGGTCCGCTGGATCACCGGCCGGTCGCTGGACCCGCTGGCGGTGGAACTGCCCGGCGCGCCCCGCGAGCCGCTGGCACCCTATGTCGAGCTGTTCCGCGCGCCGCTGCGCTTTCACGCCGAGGAGTTCGCGCTGGTGTTTTCCCGCGTCGACCTCGAGACGCCGCTACCCTCGGCCAACGAGGCGCTGGCCCAGTTGCACGATCGCTTCGCCGGCGAATACCTGGCGCGTTTCAGTACCAGCCGCATTACCCATCTGACCCGGCAGACCTTGTGCCGGCTGCTGCCGCAGGGAGAACCCAAGCGCGAACGGGTGGCCCAGGCGCTGCACCTGTCGCAGCGCACCTTGCAACGGCGCCTCCAGGAAGAAGGCACCAGCTACCAGCAACTGCTCGACGACACGCGCCGGGATATGGCCGAACAGTATCTCCAGCAGCCCGGCCTGACCTTGCTGGAAGTCGCCTACCTGCTGGGTTTCGCCGATCCGAGCAATTTCTTCCGGGCATTCCGCCGCTGGTTCGGCTGCACGCCCAACGAATACCGGGCGCGCCGCCAGGAGCGCCCGGGCTAGTCGCCAGGCCAGGCGGGACGCTTCAGGGCTGCACGGCGGGTTGCGCCGAGGCCTGGCGCAGGGTCCAGTCGAGAACCTGGGCCGACAGCGTATCGCCGGCCTTGCCGAAGGCGCTGACCACCGCCGCGACCTTCTTGCCATCCACCGGCTGGCTGACCTCGAAACGCCGGCTGGCGACCACGCGCTTGTCGTCGGTACGCACCAGGCGCGCGTCGTAGCGGATCAGCGCGCTGGCCTGGCCGTTCGGGTACTCGGTCTGGAAGGCGCGAAGGTCGCCGCCCAGTTCGAAATCGGCCTGCAGGTTGCTGTCGTCGCTGCTCAGGCCGCGGACCCGGCCGTCGGCCTGGAACGCCTGCATCAGACGATCGCGCAGCAGCGACGGCGCCGGATCGCTCCAGCGCGCGCCCTGGTACACGCTGATTTCGTCGCCGTGCGGGCGCACCGCGATGCGCGGGCTCTCCAGCACCAGGCTGGTACGCGGCCGGGCGATCCGCAGCGACCAGTCGACCGGCCGCGCGGCGGCGCTGGCCGGAGGGTTGTGCACCGGTAGCAGGTAGACCTGGAGGACCTGCGCCTCCGGCAGGATCGAGCAGGCGCCGAGGGTGGCGAGCGCGGCCAGGCCGGCGGCCAGGGACAGGCGACGCAGCGGGCGAAGGGCGAGCCTCATGGGGTGAACTCCTTGGTTTTTTCCCGGCCCAGCAGGTAGTTCGCCGGGTTCTCTTCCAGGCGCCGGCTGATTCCGCGCAGTGCCGCCAGGGTATCGCGCAGTTCGCTGACCGCCGGGCCCAGCTCGGCGAGTCCCTGGATGCCGCCGTCCAGCGAGTGGCGATTCTCGCTGATCAACTGGTCGAGGGTGGCGCTGGTGCGCTCCAGCGAAGCCATGGTCTTGTTGGCGTTTTCCAGCATCCCCTTGCCTTGCTCGTTGAGCAGGGCGTTGGCGCTGCGCATCAACTCGCTGGCCTGGGCCAGGGCGGCGTTGGCCTGCCTGCTCGCCTGGGCCAACTGCTGCATCACCGCGCTGACGTTCTCGCGCTCGGCGGAGAGCGCGCCGGTGGCCTGGTCGAGATGGTCGAGGGTGCGGCTGATGCGCGCTGTGTTTTCCTCGGAGAGCAGGTTGCTGAAGCGCGCGATGAGCTGGTTGATGTTGCCCATCAGGTCTTCGCCGTTGCTCAGTAACTGGGTCAGCGGCGAGGGCGTGGCGACGATCACCGGGATCTTCCCGTCCTTGCCCTCCAGCATCGGGCTGGCGGGCGTGCCGCTGCTGAGCTGGATGATCGAGGTGCCGGTGATCCCGGTGAGCGCCAGCTTGGCGGTGGTGTCCTGCTTGATCGGCGCGCTGGCCACCACGCGGATGCGTGCCCAGACCTTGCGCGGGTCCTTCGGATCGAGGCGGAGGAAGGCCACGTCGCCGACCTTGATCCCGCTGTACTGCACCGAGCTGCCCTGGGAAAGGCCACTGACCGCTTCGTTGAAGACGATGTCGTAGTAGTTGAACTTGCCCTCCGAGCCGGACTTGGCCAGCCACAGGCCGAAGAGCAGGGCGGCACCGATCACGATCACGCTGAACAGGCCGATCAACACATGGTGGGCTCGGGTTTCCATCTCAGTGATTCTCCGGCACGGCGGCGGCTTGGTGGGCGGCGCGCCCGCGCGGCCCGTGGAAGTATTCGCGGACCCAGGCGTCGTCGGTGGCGGCGACCCGTTCCAGGGTGTCGACCACCAGGACCTTCTTCTGCGACAGCACGGCGACCCGGTCGCAGATGGTGTACAGGGTGTCCAGGTCATGGGTGACCAGGAACACGGTCAGGCCGAGGGCGTCGCGCAGGGTACGGATCAGGTTGTCGAAGGCCGCCGCGCCGATCGGGTCGAGGCCGGCGGTGGGCTCGTCGAGGAACAGGATGTCCGGGTCCAGCGCCAGGGCGCGGGCCAGGGCGGCGCGCTTGATCATGCCGCCGGAAAGCGAGGCCGGATACTTGTCGCCGGCGTTGGCCGGTAGCCCGGCCAGGGCCAGCTTGACCTGGGCCAGGTGCTCGGCGTCGGCGCGCGGCAGGCCGGCGTTCTCGATCAGCGGCAGGGCGACGTTCTCCACCACGGTAAGCGAGGAAAACAGCGCGCCCTGCTGGAACAGCACGCCGAAGCGCCGTTCGACCAGGGAGCGGCGCTCCTCCGGCAGTTGCAGCAGGTCTTCGCCGAACACCCGCACGCTGCCGGAGGTCGGCCGGCGCAGGCCGACGATGCTGCGCAGCAGCACCGACTTGCCGGTGCCGGAGCCGCCGACCACGCCGAGGATCTCGCCGCGACGGACGTCGAGGTCGAGGTGCTCGTGGACCGCCTGGGCGCCGAAACGGTTACACAGGTCGCGGACCTGGATGATCGCCTGCGGGTTGTCCTGGCTCACCAGCCCATCTCCATGAAGAACAGCGCGGCGAGGGCGTCGAGCAGGATCACCACGAAGATCGAGTGGACCACGCTGGTGGTGGTGTGCTCGCCCACCGACTGGGCGCTGCCGCTGACCTTGAAGCCTTCCAGGCAGCCGATCACGGCGATCAGGAAGGCGAACAGCGGGGCCTTGCTGATACCGACCAGGAAATGCTGTACGCCGATTCCGTCCTCCATGATCGACAGGAACATCGCCGGCGGGATGTCCAGGGTCCAGGCGCAGACGGTCATGCCGCCGACGATGCCGCAGAGCATGCCGACGAAGGTCAGCATCGGTAGCGATACCAGCAGCGCCAGCACCCGCGGCAGCACCAGCAGCTCGATGGGGTTGAGGCCGAGGGCGCGGATCGCGTCGATCTCCTCGTTGGCCTTCATCGAACCGATCTGCGCGGTGAAGGCGCTGGCGGTGCGGCCGGCCATGAGGATCGCGGTGAGCAGCACGGCGAACTCGCGGAGGAAGGAGAACACCACCAGGTTGACCGTGTAGATGGTCGCGCCGAAGTTGGCCAGCACCGTGGCGCCGAGGAAGGCGATCACCGCGCCGACCAGGAAGGTCAGCAGGGCGATGATCGGCACCGCGTCCAGGCCGCTCTTCTCGATGTTCGCCACCAGCGGCGTGACCCGCCAACTGGCCGGGCGGACCAGGCTGCGGAGCAGGGTCTCCAGGGTCAGGCCGATGAAGCCGAGGAGTGCCTTGAGGTGCAGCCAGAAGGTCTCCATGGCACAGCCGATGCGAGCCAGCAGTTCGATGGCGGTGGTCGGCGGCTTGGGTTTTTCCGGTTCGCAGAAGTCGTGCAGGGCGTGGCCGACGGTCTTCAGCAGGGCCTGGCGCTCGCGCGGCAGGCCGGGCTCCAGCTCGGCGAGGTCGGCCAGGCGCTCGGCGCCGAGCAATTCGGCGAGCAGGGCGGCGCCGGCGGTATCCAGGGCGCCCAACTGGCTCAGGTCGAAGCTGGCGTTGCCCGCCACTTCGCTGCGCAGGCGCGTCACCTCGCGCTCCAGAGCCGTGTAGTGGGCGAGCGTCCAATCACCTATGGCTCTGACGCGGGCGGGCTGGGTGGAGCTATCCAGGCTCACGTGGCCGGGTTGCGGCTGTGTCGTCATGGTGCAGAAGCTTACACCGGCTTTTCAGTCCCTGAGTAGAGCCATTGCAGACAGGCCCGTGAGCGCTCAGTGGCGCCAGAACGCCGGGGTCAGCAGGACCAGCACGGTGATGATCTCCAGGCGGCCGAGCAGCATGCCGGCGGCCAGCAGCCACTTGGCGGCGTCCGGCAGGCTGGCGAAGTTGCCCGAGGGGCCGATGATGGGGCCCATCCCCGGGCCTACGCCGGCCACGGTGCTGGCGGCGCCGGTGAGGGCGGTCATCCAGTCCAGGCCGATCAGCGACAGGCAGAGGGCGAGCAGGCAGACGACGATGGCGAAGAAGAACGAGAAGGTCAGGATCGAGCGGACGATTTCCTCGTCCAGGCGATGGCCGTTGTAGTTCTGCTTGAGCACCGCGCGCGGGTGGATCAACTGGTAGAGGTTGGCCTTGAGCAGGGTGTAGGCGACCTGGAAGCGGAAGATCTTGATGCCGCCGGCGGTAGAACCGGAGCAACCGCCGATGAAGCCGAGGTAGAAGAACAGCATGATCGAGAAGTGCCCCCACATGCTGTAGTCGCCGAGGGCGAAGCCGGTGGTGGTGACCACCGAGGTGACATTCACCGCGACGATGCGGAAGGCATCCATCCAGGGCAGCTTGGAGGTTACCGCGTACCAGGTGCCCATCAGCAGCCAGGTCACCAGCAGCAGGCCGAGCAGGCCGCGGACCTGCTGGTCCTTGATCAGCGCCTTGCGGTGTCCGCGCAGGGTGGCGACGTAGAGCGCGAATGGCAGGCTGCCGAGGATCATCACCACTACCGCGGTCCAGTGCACCGCTGGCTGCTTCCACTTGGCCAGGGATTGGTCGGAGGTGGAGAAACCGCCGGTGGAAATCGCCGACATGGCGTGGTTGACCGCGTCGAACGGGCTCATGCCCGCGCCCCAGAAGGCCAGGCTGCCGAGCAGGGTGATGCCGACATAGGTGGCGACGATGTACTTGGCGACCATGTGCGAGCGTGGCAGGACTTTTTCCGAGCGGTCCGAGGATTCGGTCTGGAACAGGCGCATGCCGCCGATCCGCAGCATCGGCAGGATCGCCACGGCCATGGCGATGAAGCCGATGCCGCCCAGCCAGTGCAGCAGAGAGCGCCAGATGAGGATGCCCGGGGACATGTCGTCCAGCCCGCTGAGCACGGTGGAGCCGGTGGCGGTGATTCCCGACATGCTTTCGAAGAAGGCATCGGTGTAGCTGATGTGCTGCTGCAGGACGAACGGCAGGGCGGCGAAGATGCATACCAGCACCCAGCTCGATACGGTGAGCATGTACATGTCCCGCGGGCGCAGGTGGACATGCTCGGGACGTCCCGGCAGGACCAGGCCGAGGCCGGTGACGAAGGTGGCGACGCTGGACCAGATGAATGCCTGGATGCCTTCGGTACGGTCGAAGGCGAGCATGGTCAGGATCGGGACCAGCATGCTGGCGGCCAGAGTGATCAGGAAGATGCCGATGATGAAACCGAGGATACGTAGGGTCGGCAAGGCCATGGATCGTGGGGCTCTGGGCTGTGGCGGACCGGCCATTCTACCAGCCGTCCGCGGAGAGTAAATCTGCCGCTGCACCCCTCTTCACAGCTGCCGCGAAATCGCTAGAATCTCGCTTCGCCCGCCGGCGCTCGCCGGTTTCTCTGGTGTTCTGCCAACCATGTCCACTGACAATCCGTGTCTTACCTGCGGCGCCTGCTGTGCGCATTTTCGTGTGTCTTTCTATTGGGGCGAGTGCCGTTCCGCAGGCGGCGTCGTACCCGACGAACTGACCGTCCGCATCAGCCCGCAGATGGTTGCCATGAGCGGTACCGAGAACAAGCCGGCACGCTGCGTCGGGCTGCTCGGCGAGGTCGGTTGCGGCGTTCGCTGCACCGTCTACGAGCAGCGCTCGAGTACCTGCCGCGAGTTCGAGGCGGCCTGGGCCAACGGCCAGCCCAACCCGGCCTGCGATGCCGCGCGCGCCGCCTACGGCCTGCCGCCGCTGACCCCGCCGCTGCAGCCGCACCTGGCGCCGGGACGGGTCGCCTGAGAGCGGGCGTGAGCCTGGCGATTGCGTCTACAATGGCGATTTCGTTTCTGACAGGAGTTCGCCCATGGAGGCTCTCGACGCCTTGCTCACTCGCGTTTCCCACGCCCGCCTGAGCGATCCCGCGCCCTCGCCGGAGCAGCTCGACCGGCTGTTCCGGGTCGCCTTGCGTGCCCCGGACCACGGGCAACTGCGGCCCTGGCGCTTCATCCTGGTAGAGGGCGAAGGCCGCCGGGCCCTGGGCGATCTCTACGCCCGCGCCCTGGCGAGCCGCCAGCCGGACGCCGCCGAGGAAGCGCTGGCCAAGGCCCGCAACATGCCGCTGCGCGCACCGCTGCTGGTCGTGGCGGTCGCTTGCCTGCAGGACCACCCGAAGGTGCCGCACGCTGAGCAACTGCTGGCTGCCGGCTGCGCCGCCCACGGCCTGGTGCTGGGCGCCTATGCCCAGGGACTGGGGGCGATGTGGCGGACCGGCGAGATGGCCACCGATCCGGTGGTGCACGCCGGCCTGGGGCTCGGCGAGCAGGAGCGGATCATCGGCTTCGTCTACCTGGGTACGCCGATGGGCGAGTTGCGCACGCCGGCGGAACTCGACCCGACGGCCTTCGTCAGCGCCTGGCCGGGCTGAGCGGCAACAGCAGGCGTACGCACCAATACGCGCCCTGGGCGTGCCAGAGCAGTCGTCCGCCCTGCCAGCCGGCCAGTCGTCGGGCGGCTTCCACGGCCGCCGGCAGCCAGCGCCGGCCTTCTTCCGCCTGGCCGAGGATGTCCAGGCGCAGCCGGCCGTGGCGTGCGTCCAGCGCCGGATTCAGTGTGATGCGCTGCCACGGGCGGGCCTGCGCGGCGCCGCCGAGCAGGCCGTAGAGCGCCTCGTGCAAGGCCGGGCGCCAGCTTTCCAGCGGCCAGGTGCCGCGTTCCGGCAGGTTCAGGTCGAGGCGCGCCCAGCGATGCCGCAGTTGCTGGGCGACCTGTCCTAGCTCGACCGCCAGGACCAGCGATTGCGGTTCGTCGCCGGGAGGTTCCGGCGGCGGCGCGATGGCCTGGGCGAGCGGGCGTTCATCGAGGAACAACGAAGCGGGAAGAGTCATGCCGGATGCTCCTGGGGAATTGTTCATCTGGGCGCGGCGTCATTCGGTCGCCTTGCTCCGTAGCGGCAGGCTGAGGGTGGCGATGAAGCCGCCGTCGGGATGGTTGCCCAGGCGCAGGTGCCCGCCGTGGCGCTCGATGGCGCGGCGGGCGATGGCCAGGCCCAGGCCGTGTCCCGGGCTGCTCTGGTTGGGTGCGCGGAAGAACGGCTCGCCCAACTGCTCCTGCAGTTCGGCGGCGATGCCTGGCCCATGGTCGCGGACGCTCAGGCGCAGGTAGTCGCCGGCGCTGCTGGCACGCACCTCCAGGGGTTGGCCGACGGGGTTGAAGCGCACGGCGTTGCGCAGCAGGTTGTCTACCGCGCGTTCGAACATGTCCGGCCAGCCGTCGATGCTCAGGTCAGGCGCCACCTCCAGGCGGATATCCTGTTCCGGAGCCAGCAGCAGGGCGTCTTCGCGCAGCCGCTGGAGCAGCGGTAGCAGGGCGATCCGTTGGCTCGCGCCGGGTTCGGCGTCGAGCCGGGCGAGGGCGAGGATCTCGCCGATCAGCGCTTCCAGGCGGTCGCATTCCTGTTCCAGGCGCGGCCACATCTGCGCCCGCGCTTCCGGTTCGGCGCGTTCGGCCAGGGCCAGGGCGATGCGCAGGCGCGCCAGCGGCGAGCGCAGTTCGTGGGATACGTCGCGGAGCAACTGACGCTGGCTGCCGATCAGGCTTTGCAGGCGTTCGCCCATGCGGTTGAAATCGCGCGCCAGGGTGCCCAGTTCATCGCCGCGCCGCGCCAGGCGGGCCAGGCTGTCCTTCTGGTAGGCGGTCTGGCCGAGGTCGTGCACGGCGCGCCGCAGACGGTTCAGCGGACGGGTGATGGACAGCGTCAGCAGCAGGCTGAACAGGGTCAGCACCACCAGTGCGATGCCCAGCGCGCTGAGCGGCCAGAGCAGGCTGCCGCGGTGCCAGGCCTCCAGCTCCGGGTGCGGGATGCGGTAGATGAACAGATAGGTATGGTTGCTCTGCGGGCTGACGTATTCCTGGCTCAGCTGGCGCCAGGGGAAGCGCGGCAGGTTGCGGTCGCTGGTGCGCGGCGGGCGGTGGTGGGGGCGCGGCAGGTAGGTGCCGTCGACCAGGCGCTGGCCGCTTTCATCGAGCACCTGGATGGAAATCCCGTAGTCGCGACGGCGTTGCTCCAGCAAGCCCTGGGCCGCGTAGCTGCCCTGTTCTTCGTAGAGGGCGGTCCACTGCTCGGCGAGATCCTTCAGGCCAGGATGGCGGGCGATGATCCAGGTGTCCTGGTTCAGCGCACGACCCAGCAGGATGGACAGCCCGGCGACCAGCAGCAGGGCCAGCCAGAAGGCGGCGAGGATTCGCCAGAAGAGTGAACGCATGGTTTTCCTGTTGAATCGCATGTCGGGCCGGCCGCGAGGGTAAACCCCTAGGATATGCGATTCCGGCTGGTCGGAAGACCGCTACCGGAGGACCCGGTAGCGGTGGCTCGGACGTCAGTTGGACTTCTTGTCGGCCTTCCATTGCTGGAATTCGGCCCACTCTGCCTTGCGCTGCTCGCGCTTCTTCTGCAGTTCGTCGAACTTCTTCTGCTGCTCGGGGGTGAGCAGGGCGCGGATGTCCTTCTGGGTCTTCTCGTGGCTGGCCTTGAGTTCGTCCTTCAGGGCCTTCTGCTCGGCCGCCGGCAGCTTGGCCAGGTAGCGCTGGGTGATCTCGTGGCGGGCCTTCATTTGTTCGCCCATCAGTTTGCCCATCTGCTGGCGCTGTTCGCGGGTCAGGTCCAGTTCCTTCATCGGGCCGCCATGCCGGGGACCGTGCTGGCCCATCATGTGGCCGCCTTCCATCGGCGGGGGTGGCAGGTCGTTGGCGGCGGGCGCGGCCATGGCGAAGGTCGGCAGGGCGGCGGCGATGAACAGGGCGGTTAGCGTCTTGCGCATGGTGTTTCTCCTTTCTGGGTCCGGCCATTTACCGGATGAGCCCAGTCTAGGGAGGTCAAGGTCAAGCGCGGTCAGCCCTGGGTAAAGCTTGGGTAAAGACCTTGTGTCGGCGGGCTGACGAAACCCGCTCAGTGGCTGTAGTAGTAGCCGCGGCCGCGCAGGGCGAGGATGCGCGGGCTGCCGTCGGGGTGGCTGCCGAGCTTCTTGCGCAGGTTGCTGACGTGCATGTCCAGGCTGCGGTCGTAGAGGGTCAGCTTGCGGCCCAGCGCCAGTTGCGCCAGGGCCTGCTTGTCCAGCGGCTCGCCGGGCTGGCGCAGGAGCGCTTCGAGGATGCGGCTTTCGGAAAGGGTCAGGCTGATCTCCTGGCCGTCGATCTGCGCCACGCCGCGCGTCAGGTTCAGCGACAGGTCGCCCAGTTGCATCTGCGCGCTGGGTTGCGCCGGGTGGGTTCGCCGCAGCACGGCGCGCAGCCGTGCGGTGAGTTCGCGCGGGTCGCAGGGCTTGGCCAGGTAGTCGTCGGCGCCCAGTTCCAGACCGAGGATGCGGTCCAGCGGCTCGCCGCGGGCGGACAGCATCAGCACCGGCAGGTCGGGATGGTCGCCGCGCAGTTGCTTGAGCAGTTCCAGGCCGCTACCGTCCGGCAGCATCACGTCGAGCACCACGGCATCCGGTGTCTGCTCGGCGAGGGCGCGACGGGCCTGGGCGCCGTCGTGGCTGGCACGCACGGAGAAACCTTCCTGGACCAGCCAGGTACCGAGCAGCTCGCAGAGCTCCCGGTCATCGTCGATCAACAGCAGTTCGCTCATCGAGTGTCGCTCAATTGATCCATTCGCGTCGCTGTCGCCGGCGGCCGCGGCTCAGGGCACCGAGGACGAACGCGAGCAGGGCCGTGGCGGCGCCGGCGACATACCAGGTCTGCTCTTCCGTGAGCAGCGGCGGTTGCCGCTGCGCCTGGGCCGCCTGCAGCTGCTCGCGCAACTGGCGGTTCTCCTGGCGCATACGACTGACCAGTTCGTCGCGCTGGCGTTCCGTTTCCACCAGGCGGCGCTCCAGTTCGGCGGTAGCCTGCGTAATGGAAGGTTGCGCGGCTGGAATCGGTGCCGGCGCGGGTTCCTCGGCCAGGGCCAGGGAAGCTCCCAGGCTCAGCAGCAGGCAATGGGCAGCGGATGGACGCATCATGACTCCTTGTACCGATGAAGCGACGGATTGCACTGTCTTCCGGTTCGCCCTTCCGGCTTGGCGAAAGCGCCGGGCCGGCCTGGTTGCGCTGCGGCGGGCACCGGAAAGCGGCGTCCGGTGCGAAAACGTTTGCCGGGAGGGCGACCGGGCCGGCCGCCGGTACCCGGCGACTGCCTCAGGGCAGGACTTTCTTGAACGGCTTGACCACCACCTCGGCGTACACCCCGGCGGCCCGGTAGGGATCGGCCTCGGCCCAGCTCTGCGCCGCGGCCAGCGAATCGAATTCGGCGACGATCAGGCTGCCGGTGAAGCCGGCGGCGCCCGGGTCGTTGCTGTCGATCGCCGGGTGCGGGCCGGCGAGTACCAGGCGGCCTTCTTCCTTCAGCTGTTCGAGACGGGCCAGGTGGGCCGGGCGGCTGGCCAGGCGGCGTTCCTGGGAAGCGGGGATGTCACGGGCGATGATCGCGTAGAGCATGTCAGTCCTTGGGCTTTTCGCCGGTATCGGCGTCGTGCAGGTGGCGAGCCAGGAACAGGCCCTGGCCGATCAGGAACAGCAAGGTCATGCCGAGGCTGCCGAACACCTTGAAGTCCACCCAGAAGTTCGGATAGGTGAAGACCACGTACAGGTTGGCGAAGCCGCACACCAGGAAGAACATCACCCAGGCGATGTTCAGGCGCACCCAGAGGCCCTGCGGCAACTGGATGGCATGGCCCATGATGCGCTGGATCATCGGCTTGTCGCCGATGAAGTGACTGCCGGCGAAGGCCAGGGCGAACAGCCAGTTGACCAGCGGCGCCTTCCATTTGAGGAAGGTGTCCTCGTGGAAGGCCAGGGTCAGGCCGCCGAGGACCAGGCAGGCGCCGAGGGTGAACCACTGGCTCTTTTCCAGGTGGCGGTGCTTGAGCCAGAGGGCGCCGTAGACGATCACCGAGGCGAGGATCAGGGTCGCGGTCGCGCCGTAGATGCCACTCAGATTGAACCCGGCGAACTCGACGTTCTGAGGGTCTATCTTGTAGACGATGAAGAACAGGATCAGTGGGATGAAATCGATGAATTGCTTCATGGTGGCAGTCAGGACACGGTTGAAACGGCATAATAGCAACCTCTGGATGTTCTGAAACAGTCATCCTGTCTTTCCGAATGCGTCAGGCCTGTGCCGCAGGCGCATTCGCCAGGTGGAGCAGGCTCCCCGGACCCATGAACGGTACGTCTCGATACCGCGAGGCAGCGAATCGGCGTTGCTTCATCACCATTCTTCACTGGAATCAGGATTCAGCCATGCGTGTCGATCTGCATTGCCACAGTACCGCCTCCGATGGCGTGCTCGCGCCCGCCGCCCTGGTGCAGCGGGCCCACGAGAAAGGCGTCGGGCTGCTGGCGCTGACCGACCACGACACTCTGGAAGGCCTGCCGGAAGCCCACCAGGCGGCCGCTCGACTCGGTATCGAACTGGTCAACGGTATCGAGCTGTCCTGCACCTGGGGCGGTGCCACCATTCATGTGCTGGGCTACGGTTTCGACCTCGACGCCGCTCCCCTGCGCCAGGCGACCGAAGCCCTGCACCGGGGCCGCTGGGCGCGCGCCGAGGAAATCGACCGGCGGCTTGCGGCCAAGGGTATGCCCGGTGCGCTGGAGGGCGCGCGGGCGATCCAGCGGGCCCTGGGCGACAGCGGCAACGCGCCGGCGCGGCCGCATTTCGCCGAGTTCCTGGTCCAGGGCGGCTGGGTCAAGGATCGCGCCGACGCGTTCCGCAAGTGGCTGGGGGCCGGCAAGCTGGGAGACGTCAAGCAGCACTGGCCGACCCTGGAGGAAGTGGTCGGCTGCCTGCGCGAGGCGCGCGCCTGGATCAGCCTGGCGCACCCGTATCATTATGATTTCACCCGGACCAAGCGCCGGCGCCTGGTCGCCGACTTTCTCCAGGCCGGCGGACACGCCATCGAGGTGGTCAATGGCGTGCAGCCGGCCGAACAGGTCGGTACCCTGTCGATCCTGGCCCGCGAGTTCGGCCTGATGGTCACCGCCGGCAGCGATTTCCACGCGCCGGGCGACTGGTCCGAACTGGGCATGTACCGTGCGGTTCCAGAGGACCTTCCGGCCATGTGGCCGCGTTTCGCCAGGCATTTTCGCGATACCGAACGTCATTCCGAAGCCAAGGGGGCCGAATGAGCCAGTTCTTCCAGATCCATCCGGAAAATCCCCAGCCGCGGCTGGTCAAGCAGGCGGTGGAAATTGTCCGCCAGGGTGGGGTGATCGTCTATCCCACCGACTCGTCCTATGCCCTGGGCTGCCGCATCGGCGAAAAGACCGCGGTGGATCGCATCCGCCGCATCCGCCAACTGGACGACAAGCACAACTTCACCCTGGTCTGCCGCGACCTTTCCGAGCTGGGCGTCTATGCCAAGGTCGACACCGGCCTGTTCCGCCTGCTCAAGGCGCACACCCCCGGTCCCTACACCTTCATCCTCAGCGCCACCCGCGAGGTGCCGCGCATGCTCCTGCACCCCAAGCGCCGCACCATCGGCCTGCGCGTGCCGAACTGTCCGATCGCCCGGGCGCTGCTGGAGGAACTGGGCGAACCGCTGATGAGCGTGAGCCTGATCATGCCCGGCAGAGGCGAGCCACTGAACGATCCCTATGAAATGCGCCAGGTACTGGAACACCAGGTCGACCTGATCGTGGACGGGGGCTATGGCGGCGGCGAGGCCTCCACCGTGATCAGCCTGACCGACACCGATCCCGAAGTGATCCGCGTGGGTTGCGGCGATCCGGCGCCGTTCATGCAGCCGGCCTGAGCGCCGCCCGAATCCGCCCACCACGAGCCTAGCGATGCAGGACGATAACCCGGCCAACGCCGACACCCCTCCAGCCGAACCCGCCGCCGAGCGGGTGCCGCTGCAACTGGCGCTGGTCTACGGCGAGGCGGTCACCGAGCTGCCGCAGGACCTCTATATCCCGCCGGACGCGCTGGAGGTCTTCCTCGAGGCCTTCGAGGGCCCGCTCGACCTGCTGCTATACCTGATCCGCAAGCAGAACATCGACATCCTGGATATCCCGGTGGCGGAAATCACCCGCCAGTACATGGGCTATGTTGAGCTGATGAAGGCGGTGCGCCTGGAGCTGGCCGCCGAGTACCTGGTGATGGCGGCGATGCTGGCGGAGATCAAGTCGCGCATGTTGCTGCCGCGCTCGGCGGAAGCCGAGGAGGAAGAGGAAGATCCACGGGCCGAGCTGATCCGCCGCCTGCAGGAGTACGAACGGTTCAAGAAGGCCGCCGAAGACCTCGACGAACTGCCCCGGGTCGGCCGCGACGTGCTGGTGCCGGCGGTGGCTGCTCCCGAGGCGCGGGCGCGCAAGCTGCTGCCGGAGCTGGCGCTGCAGGAGCTGATGCTGGTGATGGGCGAGATGCTGCGCCGCGCCGACCTGTTCGAGAGCCACCAGGTGACCCGCGAGGTACTGTCCACCCGCGAACGCATGAGCGAAGTGCTGGAGCGCCTGAAAGGCGGCGCCTTCGTGCCCTTCATCCAGTTGTTCACCCTGGAGGAGGGCAAGCTCGGCGTGGTGGTCACCTTCATGGCGATCCTCGAACTGGTCAAGGAGCAGATGGTGGAACTGGTGCAGAACGAGGCTTTCGGCGCCATCCATGTGCGCCTGCGGATAGCCCGCGAAGCGGAGGAAGGCGAAACCCTGGAGGAAGCCCTGGAAGACGATTTCGAGTGAGCGCGCCGCGCCGCTGGCCGTTCGTCCCCCTGCGGACGGTCGCCTTTTCCGAGCTTCCGGCTTCGCTCCCTGCCGTGGCCTGTTAAGCTGCATGCCCGATTCCGCTATCTTTCCCTCTTCCTGGCTCCGGTATCCGTTGCGACGATGAACCTGTCCGATCCCCACGAACTCGCCACTCTGCTCGAAGGCATCCTCCTCGCGGCCGGCAAGCCGCTGTCGCTGGAACGCCTGGCCGAGCTGTTCGACGAGGCAGAGCGGCCGGAGCCGGGGCAGTTCCGCGACGCCCTGGCGATCCTGGCACTGTCCTGCGCAGGGCGCTCCTTCGAGCTGAAGGAAGTCGCGTCCGGGTATCGCCTGCAGATTCGCGAGCGTTTCTCGCCGTGGGTCGGCCGCCTCTGGGAGGAGCGTCCGCAGCGCTATTCGCGCGCGCTGCTGGAAACCCTGGTGCTGATCGCCTACCGCCAGCCGATCACCCGTGGCGAGATCGAGGAGATCCGCGGCGTGGCGGTGAACACCCAGATCGTCAAGACGCTGATGGAGCGGGAGTGGATCCGCATCGTTGGCTACCGCGAGGTGCCGGGGCGCCCGGCGATGCTGGCGACTACCAAGGCGTTCCTCGATTATTTCAACCTGAAGAGCCTCGACGAGCTGCCGCCGCTGTCGGCGCTGCGCGAGATGGAGCCCGAGCCGGAACCGCCGGTCGAAGTGGCGCCCGCGGCGCAGCCGCCGCGCGACGATCTCGACGAGGATGCGATTCCTGCCTCGATCCAGGCCCTGGCCGATCGCGCCATCGCCGAGGCCGGGGAAAGCCTCGAGGAGATCGAGGGGGAGGCCGGCGAGCCGGAGAAGCCGCGCGAGGAAACCAGCTTCCGCAGCCTGCTGCTGGAACTGGACGAGATGGAGCAGGGCCTGAAGACCGACTTCGACGACCTGCTCGACCCTCCGGAGCCCTCGGAGCAGGGCGACGAGTCCGCCGAGCCAGCGGCTGGGCCGATTCCCGTGGTCGCGGAGCAAGCCGTCGAGCCTGCCGTCGCGGAGGCTGTCGCGGGCGCCGATCCCGATGACGAGGAGCGCGCTCTGGCGGAGGCCATGCGCGAGGAGCGCGAGGCACTGGACGCCGACGACGACTGGCCGCGCCGCTGACCGTCGTTCCACCCTGTAGAATTCATCCGGCCGCGCCGGCGAGGCCGGCCCGCTCCGTTTCATCGACCCTGGAACCCGCCCATGAAAGAGACCCTGAACGAACTGATCACCCTCATCAGCACCGGCTGCATGGGCGCCGAGGAGATCCGGCGGATCGCCGACGAGGCGGCCCAGGCCTATGCCGATCCGGCAGGGTTCCTCGCCGCCAACCCGGATATCAACTACGACGACAGCTTCCCGATCCCGCTCGGCGAGTGGGTGGTGGTCGGTAGCCTGCCGGATATCGTGCTGTTCCAGGCCGACACCTATGCCGAGCTGTTCGCCCGGATCGTCGCCTCCTTCGGCAAGGACGTGGCGTTCAACATCAAGCCGAAGCAGTTGCTCAAGACCGAGCCGCTGGTCGCCCTCAACCGTATCCAGGTGCAACTGAGCAGCATGTATCCGGAAAAGGGCGGCTACGTGCTGGTGGATTTCAGCGAGCCGCTGGACGACGAGTTGCAGGCGGTGCTGGTCTATACCCAGGACCTGCCGCGGGTCATGGCGCTCTGCGTCGAGGCCGGCATCTATGCCGCGCCTGCCTACGAAAGCCTGCGCGACGCCGAGGCCGAGTGACCGCGGGCCGCTCGATCGGCCCGATAGTCATTCCCTCCTGGACGCCGGCCCGCCGCCTGTCGTGAAGTGACGGGCGAGGTCCGGTTGCGGTCCGCGCCAAAAAAGGGGGAACGCTTGAAAAGTCCTTGCATCAATATCTGTGAGTTCGATGCCGACGTGTGCCGTGGCTGCGGGCGTACGCGCCAGGAAATCCGTGCCTGGAAGCGCGCGGACAAGGCCGAGCAGCGACTGATCCTCGCCGAGGCCGACCTGCGCCTGCTGGCGTTGCAGGCGCGCGGTCGGCGCAAGTTCCGCTGAGGCGCGTCAGTCGCGGGCGGCGGCCAGCGCCAGGGCGCTGTCCAGCATGCGGTTGGAGAAGCCCCACTCGTTGTCGTACCAGGCCATCGCCTTGACCAGCCGGCCGCTGACCTTGGTGTGGTTGGCGTCGAATATCGACGAGCGCGGGTCGTGATTGAAATCCACCGACACCAGCGGCTGGGTGTTGTAGCCGAGCACCGGAGAGCCCTCGCTGGCTTCGCGCAGCAGGCGGTTGACCTCGTCTACGCTGGTATCCCGGGCCACCTGCACGGTGAGATCGACCAGCGACACGTTGATCACCGGCACCCGCACCGCCAGCCCGGTAAGCTTGCCGGCGAGTTCCGGCAGGACCAGGCCGACCGCCTCGGCGGCGCCGGTCTTGGTGGGGATCATCGACTGGGTCGCCGAACGTGCGCGGTACAGGTCCGGGTGGTACACGTCGGAGAGGTTCTGGTCGTTGGTGTAGGCATGGATGGTGGTCATCAGGCCGTGC
This sequence comes from Pseudomonas sp. TZ252, assembly GCF_056110345.1. NCBI lineage: Bacteria > Pseudomonadati > Pseudomonadota > Gammaproteobacteria > Pseudomonadales > Pseudomonadaceae > Pseudomonas > Pseudomonas sp. TZ252. The sequence goes on from NZ_CM148566.1 coordinate 4,372,441, forward strand.
TCGATGCCCAGCTCGCGATGCAGCACCTGGGCCACCGGTGCCAGGCAGTTGGTGGTGCAGGAGGCGTTCGAGACGATCCGATGGGAGGCGCGCAGCACCTCGTGGTTGACGCCGTAGACCACGGTGGCGTCGACGTCCTTGCCGGGCGCCGAGATCAGCACCTTGCCGGCGCCAGCCTGCAGGTGGGCAGCGGCTTTGTCGCGGCTGGTGAAGAGCCCCGTGCACTCGAGCACGATGTCCACGCCGAGGCTCTTCCAGGGCAGTTCCGCCGGGTTGCGGATGGCACTGACGGCGATGCGGTCGCCCATCACCCGCAGGCTTTCGGCATCGTGCTCGACCTCGCCGGGAAAGCGTCCATGGACGCTGTCGTACTGGAACAGGTGGGCGTTGACCGCGGCGTCGCCGAGGTCATTGATCGCCACTACCTGCAACTGTTCGCGGTAGTGGCCGGTATACAGGGCGCGAAGAACGTTTCGGCCGATGCGACCGAAGCCGTTGATGGCCAGGCGGATAGTCATAATGAGGTCGTCTCTTTTCTATTGTTGTGGTAAAAACCATTACATTTCGTCCAGAAAGAAAAGTAAACATCCTTCAACCGATGATTATGTTGTAAAAACAACAATTGATAGTCTGTAGGAGAATCTGCCATGCACCCTCGTGTGCTCGAAGTCACCCGCCGCATCCAGGCCCGTAGCGCGGCCACTCGCCAGCGCTATCTCGAGATGGTCCGGGCGGCGGCCAGCAAGGGGCCGCACCGCGGCACCCTGCCGTGCGGCAACCTCGCCCACGGGGTCGCGGCCTGTGGCGAAAGCGACAAGCAGACCCTGCGGCTGATGAACCAGGCCAACGTGGCCATCGTTTCCGCCTACAACGACATGCTCTCGGCGCACCAGCCGTTCGAGCGCTTTCCGGGGCTGATCAAGCAGGCGCTGCACGAGATCGGTTCGGTCGGCCAGTTCGCCGGCGGCGTGCCGGCCATGTGCGACGGGGTGACCCAGGGCGAGCCGGGCATGGAACTGTCGCTGGCCAGCCGCGACGTGATCGCCATGTCCACCGCCATCGCGCTGTCTCACAACATGTTCGATGCAGCGCTGTGCCTGGGTGTTTGCGACAAGATCGTGCCGGGCCTGCTGATCGGCTCGCTGCGCTTCGGCCACCTGCCCACCGTGTTCGTCCCGGCCGGGCCGATGCCGACCGGCATCTCCAACAAGGAAAAGGCCGCGGTGCGCCAACTGTTCGCCGAGGGCAAGGCCACTCGCGAAGAGCTGCTGGCCTCGGAAATGGCCTCCTACCATGCACCCGGCACCTGCACCTTCTATGGCACCGCCAATACCAACCAGTTGCTGGTGGAGGTGATGGGCCTGCACTTGCCCGGTGCCTCCTTCGTCAACCCGAACACCCCCCTGCGCGACGAACTCACCCGCGAAGCGGCACGCCAGGCCAGCCGGCTGACCCCCGAGAACGGCAACTACGTGCCGATGGCGGAGATCGTCGACGAGAAGGCCATCGTCAACTCGGTGGTGGCGCTGCTCGCCACCGGCGGCTCGACCAACCACACCCTGCACCTGCTGGCGATCGCCCAGGCGGCGGGCATCCAGTTGACCTGGCAGGACATGTCCGAGCTGTCCCATGTGGTGCCGACCCTGGCGCGCATCTATCCGAACGGCCAGGCCGACATCAACCACTTCCAGGCGGCCGGCGGCATGTCCTTCCTGATCCGCCAACTGCTCGACGGCGGGCTGCTTCACGAGGACGTACAGACCGTCGCCGGCCCCGGCCTGCGCCGCTACACCCGCGAGCCGTTCCTCGAGGATGGCCGGCTGGTCTGGCGCGAAGGGCCGGAACGGAGTCTCGACGAAGCCATCCTGCGTCCGCTGGACAAGCCGTTCTCCGCCGAAGGCGGCTTGCGCCTGATGGAGGGCAACCTCGGTCGCGGCGTGATGAAGGTCTCGGCGGTGGCGCCGGAACACCAGGTGGTCGAGGCGCCGGTACGGATCTTCCACGACCAGGCCAGCCTGGCCGCGGCCTTCAAGGCCGGCGAGCTGGAGCGCGACCTGGTCGCCGTGGTGCGTTTCCAGGGCCCGCGGGCGAACGGCATGCCGGAGCTGCACAAGCTCACGCCGTTCCTCGGGGTCCTGCAGGATCGTGGCTTCAAGGTGGCGCTGGTCACCGACGGGCGCATGTCCGGGGCGTCGGGCAAGGTGCCCGCGGCCATCCATGTGAGTCCGGAAGCCATCGCCGGCGGTCCGCTGGCGCGCCTGCGCGACGGCGACCGGGTGCGGGTGGATGGGGTGAACGGCGAGTTGCGGGTGCTGGTCGACGACGCCGAATGGCAGGCGCGCAGCCTGGAGCCGGCGCCGCAGGACGGCAATCTCGGTTGCGGCCGCGAGCTGTTCGCCTTCATGCGCAACGCCATGAGCAGCGCGGAAGAGGGCGCCTGCAGCTTTACCGAGAGCCTCAACGGCTGGCGCTGATTCTGATAGGTCGATATCCGCCGGCGCTTGGCTGGCGGCTGTCTCTCCGGCAACATCTGCCGACCGTCCCGCCCTGGCGCGGGGCATTGCGGTTCAACGACGATGAATAACGACAACAAAAGAAGCGCCGGCGGCCTCGGCCTGGTCGGCGATATCGGCGGCACCAATGCGCGTTTCGCGCTCTGGCGCGGGCAGCGCCTGGAATCCATCGAGGTGCTCGCCTGCGCCGACTACCCGCGGCCTGAACTGGCCGTGCGCGACTACCTGGCGCGGATCGGCGAATCGGTGGCGAACATCGACTCGGTCTGCCTGGCCTGCGCCGGTCCGGTCGGGGCGGCCGATTTCCGTTTCACCAACAACCACTGGGTGATCAATCGTGCCGCGTTCCGCGAGGAGCTGGGGCTGGATCACCTGCTGCTGGTCAACGACTTCAGCACCATGGCCTGGGCCGCCTCGCGGCTAGGCGCGGACGAGCTGGTGCAGGTCCGCGCCGGCAGCGCCCAGGCGGATCGCGCCCGGCTGATCATCGGTCCCGGCACCGGCCTTGGCGTCGGCAGCCTGCTGCCGCTGGGCGGGGGACGTTGGGAAGTGCTGCCCTGCGAGGGCGGGCACGTCGACCTGCCGGTCACTTCGCCGCGCGACTTCGCGCTCTGGCAGGGCCTGCAGGCGCGCTACGGACATGTCTCCGCCGAGCGCGCACTGTCCGGCAACGGCCTGCTCGCCCTCTATGAAATCAGCTGTGCCCTGGACGGGGTCGCCGTACGCGCGAGCAGTGCGGCGGAAGTCGGTGCCCTGGCCATGGCCGGCGACGCCCAGGCGGACGCCGTGCTGGAGCACTTCTTCCTGTGGCTGGCGCGGGTCGCCGGCAACGCGGTGCTCACCGTCGGCGCGCTCGGTGGCGTCTACATTACCGGCGGCATCGTCCCGCGTTTCCTCGAGCGTTTCATCGCCAGCGGCTTCGCCGAGGCCTTCGCCAGCCGTGGCAAGACTAGCGGCGCTTACCTGCAGGACGTACCGGTGTGGGTCATGACCGCCGAACATCCGGGCCTGCTCGGCGCCGGGGTCGCCCTGCAGCAGGCCCTGGACGCCGAGGGCTGAGTCGGCGTCGAGCAACCGCATAAGGAGGAGCCTCGTGAGCGCGAACGGACGATCGATCCTGCTGGTGGACGATGACCAGGAAATCCGCGAATTGCTGGAGACCTACCTGAGCCGCGCCGGCTTCCAGGTCCGCAGCGTCTCGCGGGGCGCCGACTTCCGCCAGGCGCTGTGCGAGGAGGAGGCGAGCCTGGCGATCCTCGACGTGATGCTGCCGGACGAGGACGGCTTCAGCCTCTGTCGCTGGATTCGCTCCCACCAGCGCCTGGCCTGCATGCCGATCATCATGCTCACCGCCAGTTCCGACGAGGCCGACCGGGTGATCGGCCTGGAACTGGGTGCCGACGACTACCTGGGCAAGCCGTTCAGCCCGCGCGAGCTGCTGGCGCGGATCAAGGCCCTGCTGCGCCGCGCGCAGTTCACCCAGGTGCGCGGTGGCGACGTACTGGCTTTCGAGGACTGGCGGCTGGACACGGTCAGCCACCGACTGTTCCACGAGGACGGCGAGGAGTTCTTCCTCAGCGGCGCGGATTTCGCCCTGCTCAAGCTGTTCCTCGACCATCCGCAGCAGATCCTCGACCGCGACACCATCGCCAACGCCACCCGCGGCCGCGAGGTGCTGCCGCTGGAGCGCATCGTCGACATGGCGGTCAGCCGCCTGCGCCAGCGCCTGCGCGACACCGGCAAGGCGCCGCGGCTGATCCAGACCGTGCGCGGCAGTGGCTACCTGCTGGCGGCGCAGGTGCGGCCGCACCTGCAGCCATGAGCGAACGGCGGCGCTGGTCGCCGGTGCCGCGCTCGCTGCTCGGGCGCATGCTGCTCCTGACCCTGCTCGCGGTGCTGGTCGCGCAAGGGCTTTCCAGCCTGTTCTGGCTGTCGCACCTGCGCTCCAGCCAGCGCGAGGGCCTGCTCACCAGCTCGCGCAGCCTGGCCTACTCGATGGCGGCCAGCGTCAGCTACTTCCGTTCCCTGCCGCTCGGCTACCGTCCGCTGGTGCTCGACCAGTTGCGCAGCATGGGCGGTACGCGCTTCTTCGTCTCGCTGAACGACCGGCCGCTGGAGATGCGTGCCCTGCCGGACACGCCGAACAAGCAGGCGGTGCTGGAGATCGTCCAGGACGTGTTGCACCAACGCCTGGGCAAGGAGGTCGAGCTGCAGGTCGAATTCGTCAGTCCCGACGAGCTGCGCCTGTTCAACGGCGCGCTGAAGCTCGACGAGCTGCCGCGTTCCTGGGCGCACTACGCGCTGACCCTGGAGCCGGTGAACCCGCCGGTGCTGGTGACCCAGATCCGCATCGGCGACAGCGAGTGGTTGTACATCGCCAGCCTGATGCCGGCGCCGTACGTCAGCCTGGAACCCGAGGGACTGCAACCGCAGCAGGTGCTCTCGATCGTTTTCACCAGCCTGTTGCTGCTGCTTTTCACCGGTTTGCTGATGCATTGGCAGAGCCGTCCGCTCAAGCGCCTGGCGCGCGCCGCCCGCGACCTGGCCCTGGGCAGTCCGTCGGCAGCGCTGGAGGAGCGCGGCGCCAGCGAACTGGTGGAGGTGGCGCGCGCCTTCAACACCATGCATGAGCGCATCGACCGCTACCTGAACGAGCGCGGGCAGTTGTTCAGCGCCATCTCCCACGACCTGCGCACGCCGATCACCCGCCTGCGCCTGCGGGTAGAACTCCTCGAGGACGAGCGCTTGCAGGAGAAGTTCGGGCGCGACCTGGACGAGCTGGAACTGCTGGTGAAGGGCGCGCTGCAGTGCGTGAAGGACACCGATATCCACGAGAACGTCGAGTCGGTCGACCTCAACCTGTTGCTCCAGCACATCGCCGAGCCCTACCTGGCCGATGGCCGGGTGGAGGTCGTCGGTCGCGCCGCGGAGCCTTATCCGGGCAAGCCCCTGGCGCTCAAGCGCTGTATCGGCAACCTGCTGGACAATGCGCTGAAATACGGCGAACGCGCCCGCCTGAGCCTGGAGGACGGGCCGGAAGCGGTGGTGCTGCACGTCGACGACGACGGCCCCGGCGTGCCCGAGCAGCGCCTGGAACAGATCTTCGAGCCGCGCTTCCGTCTGTCTCCGCGAGGGCAGGGCTACGGGCTGGGCCTGGGCATCGCGCGCAACATCGCGCACACCCATGGCGGCGAAGTCAGTTTGCAGAACCGTCGCGAGGGCGGCCTGCGGGTCAGCCTGCGCTTGCCGCGCCTGGGGCTGGAGTGATGGGCTGGCTTGGCGGGCCCTTGAACGAGGCGGGCAGGCACGAGGTTCTCCCGCGTTCTGCGGCAGCCGCAGACAGAGGCGGAGCGGGCGCTATGGCAGTGTTTGCGCGGGCATCGATTGCTCGGGCTGAAGTTTCGTCGGCAGAAGGTTCTCGGGCCGTACATCGTCGATTTCGTCTGCCATGAGCGGATGCTGGTGATCGAACTGGATGGGGGGCAGCATGTGGGTTCGCCGGCCGATGCCTGGCTGGAGAGCCGGGGTCCAGGGTACTGCGGTTCTGGAACGACAAGGTGCTGGCGCGCAGGGAGGTGCTGCTGGAGGTCATTCTCGTGTTGTAGGAGGTTTCTGTCGCGAAACCGCCTTGCCGAGTTCAAGTCCAGATTTTTCTGCTCTGCCTCAATCCCAATGTAACCACTCCGTGACAAACCCGGATCGCTTCGTTACCCGCGACGCGGAACGCTTGAATAGACTCGAAGCATTGCAAGCGCAGACTTGCTCCGAATAACAAGAAGAAGGTTTTCCTCATGAATGCGATCCGTCGCCTCTCTGCCGTCATCTGTCTTTCCTCCCTCTGTCTCTCCCCGCTGCTGGCCCAGGCCGGCGAAGTCGAAGTGCTGCACTGGTGGACCTCCGCCGGCGAGAAGCGCGCCGCCGAAACCCTGAAGAAGCTGGTCGAAGCCAAGGGCCACACCTGGAAGGACTTCGCCGTGGCCGGCGGTGGCGGCGAGGCGGCGATGACCGTGCTGAAGACCCGCGCGGTGTCCGGCAATCCGCCGGCCGCGGCGCAGATCAAGGGGCCGGATATCCAGGAGTGGGGCGAACTGGGCCTGCTTGCCGACCTCAACGCGGTGGCCGCCGAAGGCAAGTGGGACAGCCTGCTGCCGAAGCAGGTGGCGCAGATCATGAAGTACGACGGCGACTACGTAGCAGTGCCGATCAACGTACACCGGGTGAACTGGCTCTACATCAACCCGGAAGTGTTCAAGAAGGCCGGCGCCACCCCGCCGACCACCCTCGACGAACTGTTCGTCGCCGCCGACAAGCTCAAGGCCGCCGGTTTCACGCCGCTGGCCCATGGCAGCCAACCGTGGCAGGACGGCACCGTGTTCGAGAACCTGGTGCTGAGCAAGATGGGCCCGGAAGGCTATCGCAAGGCCTTCGTCGAACAGGACAAGGCGACCCTCACCGGAGCGCAGATGGTCGAGGTGTTCGCCGCGCTGAAGAAGCTCCGCGGCTACGTCGATGCCGACGCCGCCGGTCGCGAATGGAGCGCCGCCACGGCGATGGTGATCAACGGCAAGGCCGGGATGCAGATCATGGGCGACTGGGCGAAGAGCGAGTTCACCGCCGCCGGCAAGGTGCCGGGCAAGGACTACCAGTGCCTGCCGTTCCCCGGCACGCAGAAAGCCTTCGACTACAACATCGACTCGCTGGTGATGTTCAAGCTGAGCAACGCGGAGAACCGCAAGGCCCAGGAAGACCTGGCGCGCAGCGTGCTCGACCCGTCCTTCCAGAAGGACTTCAACCTCAACAAGGGCTCCATCCCGGTTCGCCTGGACGCCGACATGGCGCCGTTCGACAGTTGCGCCCAGCAGTCGATGAAGGACTTCAAGCAGGCTTCCCAGGACGGCAACCTGGTGCCGAGCATGGCCCACAGCATGGCCGCTTCCAGCTACGTGCAGGGGGCGATCTTCGACGTGGTGACCAACTTCTTCAACGACCCCGCCGCGGATCCGCAGAAGGCCGCCCAGCAACTGGCGGCCGCCATCGAGGCGGCGGCGCAGTAAGTCCCTGGCGCGGAGCCCGGCCTGGGCTCCGCTCGATCCTCCCGACTGGCTCCGTGCCGCCGAGCGGCACGGGTGGGTTCCTTCGCACGCGAGAAAACGCATGGCGACCAATTCCCCTGTCTATCCCACGGCTCCGGTAGCGCCTCGTCGCGTCTCGCCACTCGATCGCCTGCAAGGCTGGCTGCCGAAGCTGGTGCTGGCGCCAAGCGTGGTCGTGGTGCTGTTCTGCATGTATGGCTACATTGGCTGGACGCTGCTGCTGTCCTTCACCAACTCGCGCTTCATGCCCAGCTACAAGTGGGCCGGGCTGAGCCAGTACCAGCGCCTGTGGGACAACGACCGCTGGTGGGTGGCGAGCAAGAACCTGCTGCTCTTCGGCGGCTCGTTCATCGCCATCTGCCTGGTGCTCGGAGTGTTCCTCGCAGTGCTGCTGGACCAGCGCATCCGCCGCGAAGGCTTCATCCGCACCCTCTACCTGTATCCCATGGCGTTGTCGATGATCGTCACCGGCACCGCCTGGAAGTGGCTGCTCAATCCGGGCCTGGGCCTGGACAAGCTGCTCCGCGACTGGGGCTGGGAAGGTTTCCGCTTCGACTGGCTGGTGGACCCGGAGCGGGTCGTCTACTGCCTGGTGATCGCCGCCGTGTGGCAGGCCTCCGGCTTCGTCATGGCGCTGTTCCTCGCCGGCCTGCGCGGGGTCGACCCGGCCATCGTGCGCGCCGCCCAGGTCGACGGTGCGAGCCTGCCGACCATCTACCTGCGCATCGTCCTGCCGAGCCTGCGCCCGGTGTTCTTCAGCGCGCTGATGATCCTCGCCCATATCGCGATCAAGAGCTTCGACCTGGTGGCGGCGATGACCGCCGGCGGCCCGGGTTATTCCTCCGACCTGCCGGCGATGTTCATGTATGCGCATACCTTCACCCGTGGCCAGATGGGGCTCGGCGCGGCGAGCGCGATGCTGATGCTCGGCGCTGTACTGGCGATCGTGGTGCCTTACCTGTATTCCGAACTGCGAGGCAAGCGCCATGCGTGACGCGTCCCTGAACCCGAGCTTCAGCGTCAGCCGCCTGGCCGTGCACCTGACCCTCTGGGGCGCCTGCGCGCTTTACCTGGTGCCGCTGCTGGTGATGCTGCTGACCAGCTTCAAGACGCCGGACGACATCCGCACCGGCAACCTGCTGTCGCTGCCCGACACCTTCACCGTCATCGGCTGGCTCAAGGCCTGGGACAGCGTCGGCGCGTTCTTCTGGAACTCGGTGCTGATCACCGTGCCCGGCGTGCTGATCTCCACCTTCATCGGCGCGTTGAACGGCTACGTGCTGTCGATGTGGCGCTTCCGCGGTTCCCAGCTGTTCTTCGGCGCGCTGTTGTTCGGCTGCTTCCTGCCGTTCCAGGTGATCCTCCTGCCGATGTCCTTCACCCTCGGCAAGCTCGGCCTGGCCAATACCACCAGTGGCCTGGTGCTGGTCCACGTGATCTACGGCCTGGCCTTCACCACGCTGTTCTTCCGCAACTATTTCGTGGCGATCCCGGATGCCCTGGTCAAGGCCGCGCGCCTGGACGGCGCCGGCTTCTTCACCATCTTCCTGCGCATCCTGCTACCGATGTCCACGCCCATCGTGATGGTCTGCCTGATCTGGCAGTTCACCCAGATCTGGAACGACTTCCTGTTCGGCGTGGTGTTCGCCAGCGGCGATTCGCAACCGATCACGGTGGCCCTGAACAACCTGGTGAACATCACCACCGGGGTCAAGGAATACAACGTCGACATGGCCGCGGCGATGATCGCCGCGCTGCCCACGCTGGTGGTCTACGTACTGGCCGGCAAGTACTTCGTGCGCGGCCTCACCGCCGGCGCCGTGAAAGGCTGAGACGGGTCGCTGACCCCGGAGACGAACGAAACATGGCAACCCTCGAACTGCGCAACCTGCACAAGAGCTACGGCAGCGGCCTGGCCGATACCCTCAGGGACATCCGGCTGAAGATCGACTCCGGCGAATTCCTGATCCTCGTCGGGCCCTCGGGTTGCGGCAAGTCGACCCTGATGAACTGCATCGCCGGGCTGGAGAGCATCACCGGCGGTGCGATCCTGGTGGACGGCCAGGACATCAGCGGCATGAGCCCCAAGGACCGCGACATCGCCATGGTCTTCCAGTCCTACGCCCTGTACCCGACCATGAGCGTGCGCGAGAACATCGCCTTCGGCCTGAAGATCCGCAAGATGCCCCAGGCCGCCATCGACGAGGAGGTGGCGCGGGTGGCCAGGCTGTTGCAGATCGAGCACCTGCTCGAACGCAAGCCCTCGCAGCTCTCCGGCGGCCAGCAGCAGCGGGTGGCCATGGGCCGGGCGCTGGCGCGGCGGCCCAAGGTCTACCTGTTCGACGAGCCGCTGTCCAACCTCGATGCCAAGCTGCGGGTGGAAATGCGCACCGAGCTGAAGCTGATGCACCAGCGGCTGAAGACCACGACCGTGTATGTCACCCACGACCAGATCGAGGCCATGACCCTCGGCGACAAGGTGGCGGTGATGAAGGACGGCGTCATCCAGCAGTTCGGCACGCCGCAGCAGATCTACAACGACCCGGCCAACCTGTTCGTCGCCAGCTTCATCGGTTCGCCGCCGATGAATTTCATTCCGTTGCGCCTGCAGCGCCGGGACGGACGCTGGACCGGCCTGCTCGATAGCGGCCAGGACCGTATCGAACTGCCGCTGAGCCTGGAGCCCGGCCTGGAGGAGGGGCGCGAGCTGATCCTCGGCGTACGACCGGAGCAGATCGCCCTGGGCGATGGCAGCGCTGCCCATGACCTGCGTACCGAGGTCGAGGTGCTCGAACCGACCGGGCCGGACACCCTGGTCTTCGTCACCGTCAACCAGGTCAAGGTCTGTTGCCGCCTGGCGCCGGACGTCGCGCCGGCCGCGGGCAGCGGCATGAGCCTGCGCTTCGATCCCGCGCGGGTCCTGCTGTTCGACGCGCAGAGCGGCGAGCGCGTGGCCGTGCGCACGGCGGGCGTGGCGGCGGAGAAGGTCACCGCCTTGAACGGCAATCGCCAGAAGAACTCCTGAATCCTTTCGTACTGCCTAGACCACAACCACGAGGACGCTGGAAATGTACAAGAACAAGAAAACCAGACCGGCCGCCAGGACCGTTGGCTGCCTGTTTGCCCTTGGAGCGCTGGGCTTGGGGAGCGCGGCGCACGCCGCCGAGGCGTTCTCCCCGAACTCGAAATGGATGCTCGGCGACTGGGGCGGCAAGCGCACCGAGCTGCTGGAGAAGGGCTACGACTTCAAGCTGGAGTACGTCGGCGAGGCGGCGGCCAACCTCGACGGCGGCTATGACGACGACAAGACAGGACGCTACACCGACCAGTTCGCCCTGGGCGTGCACATGGACCTGGAGAAGATCCTCGGCTGGAAGGCTACCGAGTTCCAGTTCACCGTCACCGAGCGCAACGGCAAGAACCTTTCCAACGACCGCATCGGCGACCCGCGTGCCGGGCACATCAGCTCGGTGCAGGAGGTCTGGGGCCGCGGGCAGACCTGGCGGCTGACCCAGCTGTGGCTCAAGCAGCAGTACTTCGACGGCGCGCTGGACGTGAAATTCGGCCGTTTCGGCGAGGGCGAGGACTTCAACAGCTTCCCCTGCGATTTCCAGAACCTGGCCTTCTGCGGCTCGCAGGTGGGCAACTGGGCGGGGAGCATCTGGTACAACTGGCCGGTCAGCCAGTGGGCGTTGCGGGTGAAGTACAACTTCGCGCCGGACTGGTACGTGCAGGTCGGCGCCTACGAGCAGAACCCGTCGAACCTGGAGACCGGCAACGGCTTCAAGATGAGCGGCAGCGGGACCAAGGGCGCGCTGCTGCCGGTGGAGCTGATCTGGCAGCCGAAGGTCGGCGCCGAGCAACTGCCGGGCGAGTACCGGCTGGGCTACTACTACAGCACGGCGAAGGCCGATGACGTCTACGACGACGTCGACGGCCAGCCGCAGGGGCTGACCGGCAACGACTTCAAGTCGCGCGGCAGCAAGCATGGCTGGTGGGTGGTGGCGCAGCAGCAGGTCACTTCGCACAACGGCGATGCTTCGCGCGGGTTGAGCCTGTTTGCCAACCTGACGGTCCACGACAAGGCGACCAACGTGGTGGACAACTACCAGCAGCTCGGGGTGGTCTACAAGGGTCCGTTCGACGCGCGGCCGAAGGACGACATCGGCCTGGGCATCGCGCGCATCCATGTCAACGACGATGTGAAGAAGCGCCAGCGCCTGGTGAACCAGGTGAACGGCATCGACGATTACGACAACCCGCTGTACCAGCCGCTGCAGGACACCGAGTACAACGCCGAGCTGTACTACGGGGTGCATGTGACCGACTGGCTGACGGTGCGGCCGAACCTGCAGTACATCAAGCAGCCGGGCGGGGTCGACGAGGTCGACAACGCGCTGGTGGCGGGGATCAAGATCCAGACGGTGTTCTGACCGTCGCGTTGCCTGCTCCGGTGTTGTGCCTGGGCCCGCCCGAGCGTTTCGGGCGGGCCGTTTTTTTCCGGCGACCGCTCTTCCCGGCTGCCTGTTACAAACCGACTACGCTTTTCCTGTGCCGATCATTTGGGGCTTGCGTGCGAAATGTAGTAAAACTACACGGATGCACGCCCGGGCTTTCCGGGAAGGGGAGAGGGTAGGACAATCGGACATGCTTGAGCATCCGCTGCAGCGTTTCTTTCATTCCATGCGGGCCAAGCGACCGTTCGACTGGGTACGCTTCCAACGTCGCGATCTGCTGTTGATCGACCATCCGCTGTGCCAGGCCGTATTCAGTCGGCAAGGGGCGCAGCTCCTGCATTTCCAGCCGCAGGGCGAACGCCCGTTGCTGTGGTGCGCCAGCGAATGGCCGGCCCTCAGCAGCGCGCCGGTGCGCGGCGGCATCCCGGTCTGCTGGCCGTGGTTCGGCAGCCATCCGAACGGCAGCGAATGGCCGCAGCAGGGCTGGGCGCGGCAACGCGAATGGCGCCTGCTGGATGCCTACGCCGACGAAAGCAAGGTGGTGGTGAGCTGGCAACTGGACCTGGAGGACTGGCACGTGCGCCTCGATGCGCGCCTTGGCCAGCGCCTGGAGCTGGAGCTGTGCAGCTACCATGAGGAAGACGACGATTGCCTGTTCAGCTTCGCCCTGCAGCCCTACTGGCGGGTCGGCGCGCTGAGCCGGGTGGTGGTGCACGGCATGGAGCTGGAGTCGGCTCGCGGCCAGCGCGGCGCTTCGCGGATTCCGGGAACCTGGATACCGCGCGGCGCGGTCAAGCAGGTGCTCTACCATCCCGGATCGCTGGTGCTGGAGGACGGCGGCTGGAACCGCCGCTTGCGGATCGACAAGAACGTCAGCGCCGGCAGCGTGATCTGGCACCCCGGCAGCCGCCCGGTGGAGCAGGTCGAGCCGGGCGAAGCGGAACGCTTCCTCTGTATCGGCGCCGCTGGCTACCGCCCGGGCGGGCTGATCCTGGCGCCCGGCGAACGCATGCGCCTGAGTCTCGCCGCCGGCCTGCAATAGGCGGGCGGTCAGTTGTCCTCGTCGAGGGGATAGCGGGTTGGCACCAGGCTTTCCTTGATCCGCCGCAGGTGCGGCTGGAAGTCCACGCCGCGGCGCAGGGTCACTCCGGTGGCCAGTACGTCGAGCACGGTGAGCTGGACGATCCGCGAAGTCATCGGCATGTAGATGTCGGTGTCTTCCGGCAACGGGATGTCCAGGCACAGGGTGCTGGCCCTGGCCAGCGGCGAGCCGGCGGCGGTCAGGCCGAGCACCGAGGCGCCGTTCTCCCGCGCCAGGTGCGCCACCTCCACCAGCTCGCGGGTGCGTCCGGTATAGGAAATCACCACGAACAGGTCGCCGGTATGCGCCACCGAGGCGATCATCCGTTGCATCAGCACGTCGGCCTGGGCGCTCACCGCCAGGTTGAAGCGGAAGAACTTGTGCTGCGCGTCGAGCGCTACCGAGGCCGAGGCGCCAAGACCGAAGAAGTGGATCTGCCGGGCCTGGATCAACAGGTCCACGGCGCGGTCGATGACGCGTGGGTCGAGCAGCTTGTGGGCGCTGTCGAGGGAGGCGATGGTGTTGCTGAAGATCTTCCGCGTATAGGCTTCCGGCCCGTCGTCCTCGGCTACCGCCTGGGTCACGAAGGCAGCGCCGCTGGCCAGGCTCTGGGCCAGCTGGATCTTCAGTTCCGGATAGCCGCTCATGCCGAAGGAGCGACAGAAGCGGTTCACCGTCGGTTCGCTGACCGCTGCCGCCTGGGCCAGGGCGGCGATGCTGAAGCGGGTGGCCTGCTGCGGGTTCTGCAGGATGACCTCGGCGACTTTGCGCTCCGCCTTGTTCAGTTCGTCCAGGCGGCTCTGGATCTGCTCCAGCAGGTTTTTCATCCGGGTTCCTCGTGTTCTGTCGGCCCGGCGGGGAAGGGCCGGCGGCGGCGCCTATCCTAACGTCAGGCCGGCATGCGACCAACAGCGTGGCGGGCTGGGAAAAATATGTTGTTTAATTACTACATATTTGTCTTAATTGCGCAGTGGATGGCTCAATATCACTCAATATTTGGTTGGTAACAACAAATGCCTGATGTCCGCGTTCTGCCTTGCACGTTAGCGCTGTTCGGTGCGCTGGGCGATCTCGCCTTGCGCAAGCTGTTCCCGGCGCTCTACCAACTCGATCGTGAGAACCTGCTGCACCGCGATACCCGCGTCCTGGCCCTGGCCCGTGACGAAGGCGCTCCCGCCGAACACCTGGCGACGCTGGAGCAGCGCCTGCGCCTGGCAGTGCCGGCGAAGGAGTGGGACGACGTGGTCTGGCAGCGTTTCCGCGAACGCCTCGACTACCTGAGCATGGACTTCCTCGACCCGCAGGCCTATGTCGGCTTGCGCGAGGCGGTGGATGACGAACTGCCGCTGGTCGCCTACTTCGCCACGCCGGCCTCGGTGTTCGGCGGCATCTGCGAGAACCTCGCCGCCGCCGGTCTCGCCGAGCGCACCCGGGTGGTGCTGGAGAAGCCTATCGGTCATGACCTGGAGTCGTCCCGCGAGGTCAACGAGGCAGTCGCCCGGTTCTTCCCGGAAAGCCGCATCTACCGGATCGACCATTACCTGGGCAAGGAGACAGTGCAGAACCTGATCGCCCTGCGCTTCGCCAACAGCCTCTTCGAGACCCAGTGGAACCAGAACCACATCTCCCACGTGGAGATCACCGTGGCCGAGAAGGTCGGCATCGAAGGCCGCTGGGGCTACTTCGACCAGGCCGGGCAACTGCGCGACATGGTGCAGAACCACCTGCTGCAACTGCTTTGCCTGATCGCCATGGATCCGCCCAGCGACCTTTCGGCGGACAGCATTCGCGACGAGAAGGTCAAGGTCCTCCGCGCCCTCGAGCCGATTCCCGCAGAACAACTGGCTTCGCGCGTGGTGCGTGGGCAGTACACCGCCGGTTTCAGCGACGGCAAGGCAGTGCCGGGCTACCTGGAGGAGGAACATGCGAATCGCGACAGCGACGCGGAAACCTTCGTCGCCCTGCGCGTGGACATCCGCAACTGGCGCTGGTCGGGCGTGCCGTTC
The DNA here is from genome assembly GCF_056110345.1 of Pseudomonas sp. TZ252. Lineage (NCBI taxonomy): Bacteria > Pseudomonadati > Pseudomonadota > Gammaproteobacteria > Pseudomonadales > Pseudomonadaceae > Pseudomonas > Pseudomonas sp. TZ252. Next base: position 4,387,591 of record NZ_CM148566.1, read on the forward strand.
TACCTGCGCACCGGCAAGCGCATGCCGCAGAAGCTGTCGCAGATCGTCATCCACTTCAAGGAGCCGCCGCACTACATCTTCGCTCCCGAGCAGCGTTCGCTGATCAGCAACCGGCTGATCATCCGCCTGCAGCCGGACGAAGGTATCTCCCTGCAAGTGATGACCAAGGACCAGGGCCTGGGCAAGGGCATGCAATTGCGTACCGGCCCGCTGCAACTGAGTTTTTCCGAGACCTACCACGCGGCGCGGATTCCCGATGCCTACGAGCGTCTGCTGCTGGAGGTCACCCAGGGCAACCAGTACCTGTTCGTGCGCAAGGACGAGGTGGAGTTCGCCTGGAAGTGGTGCGACCAGCTGATCGCTGGCTGGGAACGCCTGAGCGAAGCGCCCAAGCCGTATCCGGCGGGGAGTTGGGGGCCGGTGGCCTCGGTGGCCCTGGTGGCCCGCGATGGGAGGAGTTGGTATGGCGATTTCTGAGTTGAAGCTGCCGGCCGGCGTCGGCCTGCAGGTCTGGGGCAGCGCCGCCGAGCAGGCCCGCGGCCTGGCCGCCGAGGTTGCCGGCCGGTTGCGCTCGGCGCTGGCCGAGCAGGGCCAGGCGCTGCTGGTGGTGTCCGGTGGGCGCAGTCCGGTGGCCTTCCTCGAAGCCTTGAGCGAGGAGCCGCTGGACTGGTCGCGGATCACCCTCAGCCTGGCCGACGAGCGCTGGGTGCCGGAGTCCCATGCCGATAGCAACGCCGGCCTGGTTCGCCGCCACCTGCTCCGTGGCGAGGCGGCGAAGGCGCGCTTCATCGGCCTCTACCAGCCGGCGGCGAGCCTGGAGGAAGCGGCCGAGCTGGCCGACCACCACCTGCACGAGCTGCCGTTGCCGATCGACGTGCTGGTCCTCGGCATGGGCGACGACGGCCATACCGCCTCGCTGTTCCCGAACAGCCCTGGCCTGGACCTGGCGATGGATCCCCAGGGCACGCGCCGTTGCCTGCCGATGTGGGCGCCGAGCGTGCCGCACCAGCGCCTGACCCTACCGCGCGCCGTGCTGGCGGCGGCGAAGGTGCAGCTGCTGGCGATCCAGGGCCAGTCCAAGCTGGCCACCCTGAACGCCGCGCTGGCGGTCGAGGACGAACGGCGGATGCCGGTTCGCGCCTTCCTCCGCGCGCCGCTGACGATCCATTGGTACCCCTGAGTGGCGGAGCTGTAGCCATGCACAACCTTGAACAGAAGACCGCCCGCATCGACACGCTGTGCCGGGAGGCGCGCATCCTCCCGGTGATCACCATCGACCGCGAGGCGGACATCCTGCCGATGGCCGATGCCCTCGCCGCCGGCGGCCTGACCGCCCTGGAGATCACCCTGCGCACGGCACACGGGCTGACCGCCATCCGTCGCCTCAGCGAGGAGCGCCCGCACCTGCGCATCGGCGCCGGCACCGTGCTCGACCCGCGGACCTTCGCCGCTGCGGAAAAGGCCGGGGCGAGCTTCGTGGTCACCCCGGGTTGCACCGACGAGTTGCTGCGCTTCGCCCTGGACAGCGAAGTCCCGCTGTTGCCCGGCGTGGCCAGCGCTTCCGAGATCATGCTCGCCTACCGCCATGGCTACCGCCGCTTCAAGCTGTTTCCCGCCGAAGTCAGCGGCGGCCCGGCGGCGCTGAAGGCGTTCTCGGGACCATTCCCCGATATCCGCTTCTGCCCCACCGGAGGCGTCAGCCTGAACAATCTCGCCGACTACCTGGCGGTACCCAACGTGATGTGCGTCGGCGGCACCTGGATGCTGCCCAAGGCCGTGGTCGACCGCGGCGACTGGGCCCAGGTCGAGCGCCTCAGCCGCGAAGCCCTGGAGCGCTTCGCCGAGCACCGCAGACACTGAGACTGCCCGCCTGGGCATGCCCGGCTTCGGCCGGGTTTTTTTATGCCGTCCGGATTATCCGGGGCATGGAACGGCTAACGTCATCGGCGTTATTCGCCGATGCGCCGGCGTTCCCGCAGATAGTCGCCGAGCCGGCTCTGCAGGTAGGGTACGGCCATGGCATGCGCGAGGTAGGCGTCCACCTCCATCAATCGCCAGTATTGTCCTTCGTCGCCGAAGCGGATGGCCTCGAACTCGCGGTCCTCCAGGCGCGCCACCAGGAAGTAGGCGAAGGGCGCGCTGCCGCTGGTGCTCGGATACTGTCGCTGCCATTCGATACGAGGTTCTTCCAGGCGGATGGAGAACTCTTCCTCGAGTTCGCGCAGGGCGCATTCGGCAGGCGTCTCCAGGCCCTCACGGCCGCCGCCGGGAAAGTCCCAGTAGCCGGGGAAGGGAATGCCGGGTTTTTCGTCGCGTTTGTAGACGACCAGGTGGTCGCCATAGAACAGCGCCAGCTTGGCGCCGCTGAAGGGAGGGACATCGTGCACCGGGGCCTCCGGGTGGCGGGGTGGGTGAACCCGGCCTAGTCTAGCGGGATTGTCCGGGTTTCCGCCCGGGGACGGTGCTTTGTCCTGACGAAGCGCGTATGATGCGCGCCCTTCGATTCGTTGCCAGCCACACCGGGAGGTGCCCAGATGAACGATACCCCAGAGAATCCCCACGTACCGGTCGGGGAAAAATTGCAGAAAGTCCTCGCCCGTCTCGGCGTCGGTTCCCGGCGCGACGTAGAAGTGTGGATCGCCGAAGGCCGGGTCAACGTCAATGGCAGCGTGGCCAGCCTCGGCCAGCGGGTCGACAGCCACGATGCGATCACCGTCGATGGCCACCTGATCCGCCGCGAAGAGGCCGCCGAGAGTGTCCGTCGCGTGCTGATCTACAACAAGCCGGAAGGCGAGGTCTGCACCCGCGACGATCCGGAAGGCCGCCCGACCATCTTCGACCGCCTGCCGCGCCTGCGCACCGGTCGCTGGATCAATGTCGGTCGCCTGGACATCAATACCACCGGCCTGCTGCTGTTCACCACCGATGGCGAACTGGCCAACCGCCTGATGCATCCTTCCTATGAGATGGACCGTGAATACGCGGTACGGGTGCGCGGCGAGGTCACCGAAGAGATGATCGAGCGCCTGCTCAACGGCGTGATGCTCGAGGACGGCCCGGCCAAGTTCAGCGATATCCAGCAGGCGCCGGGCGGCGAAGGCTTCAACCACTGGTACCACTGCGTAGTGATGGAGGGCCGCAACCGCGAGGTGCGCCGGTTGTGGGAATCCCAGGGGTTGGTGGTCAGCCGCCTCAAGCGGGTGCGTTTCGGCCCGGTGTTCCTGACCTCCGAGCTGACCATGGGCCGCTACCGCGAAATGGACCAGCGCGAGATCGACATCCTCAGCGAGGAAGTCGGCCTCAAGCCAGTGGCCCTGCCGGGCATGACCACCAAGGCGCGCGAGAAGGCCGAACGCCAGCAGCGCAAGCAGGCCCGTCCGCTGGCGCGCAGCGAGCGTCCGGAAGCCGGGCGCAAGCGTGCGCCGCGGCGCGAGGACGGCGAAAATGCCGCTCGTCGCGCGCCGGCTTCGCGTCCCGCGCGCGGTCCGCAGCCGAGCGCCGAGCGCAAGGGGCGCGAGCAGGGCACTCCGGTTGCCGAGCGGCCCCGCGAGAGCAACCGCAAGCCGCGCCCGAGCAAGCCGCGCGACGAGCGTCCGGCCAGCGCGCCGGGCGACAAGCCGGCGGCCCGCAAGCCGCAGGTCAAGCGGCGGCCGAAACCGGCCGGCGACGGTATGCGTCCGGGCTTCCGCCGCTGAGCGGAAAGCGCCCTGGAAAGGCCCCTTCGGGGGCCTTTTTCATGCCTGGGAATCGGTGTCTAATGGTCGCCCGCACACAAGGAGGTGGTGAAATGCACAGGATCCTGGCTATCGCGCTCTGCATGCTATGGAGCGTCGCCGGGCTGGCCGCGGATGCGGCGATGCCGGCGCAGAGCTGCGCAAGCCTTGGCGAGGCGACGGCCGGCCCCGAGGACAACTTCCGTCCGCCGCTGGAGGGCGAGGTGATCGACAAGGGGCGCGCCTATTTCCACAGCGCGCCGCGTGCCGACTGTGTCACCGGGGTCTTCGTGATTCCCGGCGACTTCATCACTGTCTACAAGCCGAGCGGCGAGTGGCTGAACGTCATGTACGTGGCTCGAGACGGCAAGGAAACCAGCGGCTGGCTGCTGGAGAAGCGCGTCCGCTTGCGCCAGGCCTTTGGCGGCCCGGACGAGCCGGCGCAGCCATAAGAGGCAGGACCTTGGCGGAAACCGTGACTGCGCCGGTGAGAGCCGTTGCTACTGCCGTCGCCCGATGCGCCCGCTCCGCGCTTCGGGGTGTGCGAGTCGGCAAGCCTCAGGCGCAGCGCAGGCGGTTGCGGCCGTCGCGCTTGGCTTCGTAGAGCGCCTCGTCGACCCGTCGCAGCAGGTCGTCGCTGCCTTCGCCGGGCCGCAGGTCGGCGCAACCGAGGCTGATCGACAGCTTCAGCGGTTCGCCGGCGTGCCGGTAGTCCAGTTCCTCCACCGCCTGGCGCAGGCGTTCGCCGACCATGCAGGCAGCCTGCAGTGGCGTGCTGGACAGCAGGACGAGGAATTCCTCGCCGCCGAAGCGGAACACCATGTCGACATTGCGCAGGTGGTCCTTGATGGTTTCCGCCACGGCCTTGAGGGCTTCGTCGCCGACGGCGTGACCGTAGTGGTCGTTGACCCGCTTGAAGTGGTCGATATCGAGCATCAGCACCGAGAGCGGTTGCAGGTTGCGCCGGGCCAGTTCCAGTTCGCGGCCGAGCGCCTGGTCCATGGCGATGCGGTTGCCGGTGCCGGTCAGGGCGTCGCGCAGGGCGGTCTGGATCGCGGCGCGATAGAGCAGGGCGTTGCGCAGCGGGAACAGCAGGGTGCCGAGCAGGCTCTCCAGTTGCCGTTGTTCGTCTTCGCCGAGGCGCTGGCGGCGACGGAAGATCAGTTCGCCGAGGTAGTCGCTGTCATGGCTCAGGCGATAGCTCACCGAATGCTTGGCGCTGCTGCCGAACTCCAGGCGCAGGTCGGAGCCCGGATGGCGGTAGCCAAGGGCGTCCAGCGGGATCAGTTGGCGGACTTCCTCGAAGAACAGGCCGAGAATCCGCTCTGCCTCCAGGCTGCTCTGCAACTGTAGGGTCAGTTGCTGGCGCAACTCCGTCAGGTTGCTGGCGCGCGGCCCGCTGGCGTTGCCGCCGGGCTGGGGGCCGCGCTTCTGCTTGGCGGCGTCGAAATCGATGGTATTGGACTGCTTGGGAGGAGCCATGCGCGGAACCTCTGGCGCGAAAGACGGCGACAGTAGGGCTAAGGCGAGTTTCGTGCCAGCCAACTGAAGAACGGAGAAATCAGAGGCACAGACAGGTTTTCCTAGGAATGGTTTCCACATTCTGTAGGAATTTCGGAGAGATTTCGACGGAATAATGGCGTTTTGCTGGCGAGTGGCCGAGGCACTCGTCGGAAAGCTGGCGCTCCGCTAGCGGAGCGCCGCCATGGTTCAACTGAAGGCGTTGATGAACCAGGTGATCGCCGGGATGGCGACGAGATCGATCAGTACCGCGCCGCACAGGGGCACGATGATGAAGGCCTTGTGCGAGAACACCCGATAGTGCTCGCAGACCGCGCCCATGTTGGCCACCGCGTTGGGCGTGGCGCCCAGGCCGTGGCCGAGGAAGCCGGCGCAGAGCACCGCGGCGTCGTAGTTGCGGCCGAGCAGGCGGAACAGCACGAAGATCGTCAGCAGCAACAGCACCGCGACCTGGATGAACAGTACGCCGAGCAGCGGCAGGCCGAGGTTCTCCAGCTCCCAGAACTTCAGGCTCATCATCGCCATGGTCAGGAAGATGCCCAGGCAGACGTCGCCCAGGGTGCCGACGGCGTGGTCCGGAATGCGCAGCCAGCCGAGACGGTCGTCGAGGTTGCGCAGGACGATGGCGATGAACATCGCCCCGACATAACTGGGCAGCACCAGGCCCAGGCGTTCCTCGAGCGCGTCGCCGAGCCAGAAGCCGAGCACCATCACCAGCAGCACGCAGGTCAGCAGGCGCAGCAGGAGATTGCCGTCCAGCGTGGCCGCCGCATGCTGGCGTCGCTCCTGCTGGCCGAGGGCTTCCAGCCGATTGTCGCTTTCCGCCTGCACCGGCAGGCGGTTGCGTTCGATCAGCCAGCGCGCCACCGGGCTGCCGAGCAGCCCGCCAGCGACCATGCCGAAGGTGGCCGAGGCCAGCGCCACGGTGGTCGCGCCCTGGGCGCCGAGCCCTTCCGCAACCGGGCCGAAGGCCGCCGCCGCGCCGAAGCCGCCTTCCAGCGACACCGCGCCGGCCATGATCCCGAGCAACGGGTCGAGGCCGAGCAGTCCGGCGCTGCCGACGCCGATCAGGTTCTGCAGTATCGCCAGCGCCCAGCAGGCCGACAGGTAGACCAGCAGGGTCTTGCCGCCCTTGCGCAGCAGGCCGAGGCTGCCACCGAGGCCGACGGTGGTGAAGAACGCCACCATCAGGGGCGTCTGCAGGCTGGTGTCGAGGCCGATGTCGAGCCAGCCGCGATCCCTGAGCAGCCAGACCAGGAAGGCGAAGCCGAAGCCGGCGATCACCGGCGACGGTACGCACAGACGTGTCAGCCAGCGGCTGCGCTTCTTCAATTGGCTGCCGAGGGCGAGCAGGAGCAGGGCGAGGGCGGTGGTGGACAGGGCGTCCAGGTGCAATGTCGGCATGGCGTGGCTCTATTGTTGTTGTGTGGGCGAAAGGGCGATCAGTTGACCAGGCTGTCGACCAGGCGCGCGGCGATCCGGGCGGTGCGCTGGTCGCTATCGAGTTGCGGGTTGAGTTCGGCGATGTCGGCCAGGCGCAGCTTGCCGCTGGCCTTGGCGCGGCGGACCAGGTGCTCCACCACCGGCATCTCCACGCCGTGCGCCGAGGGCGCGCTGACGCCGGGCGCCTGGGCGGCCGGGAGCACGTCGAGGCAAACGGTCAGGTAGAGGTGGTCGACGGATTGCAGGAAGCTGTCGAGGAAGGCTTCGCTGCGTTCCAGGTTCCACGGCTGCAACTGGCGGTCCAGCAGGTAGCGCACACCCAGGCGCTGGGCCTGGTCGAACAGCGCCGCGGTGTTGCTCAGGCGGCTGATGCCCAGGCAGCAGTAGGCGAACGGCCAGTCGCTGGCCTGGCAGAGTTCGGCGATCTGGCGGAACGGCGTGCCGGAGCTGGCCCGTTCGGCGTGGCGCAGGTCGAAATGCGCGTCGAAATTGAGGATACCGATGCGCGGCAGGCGCTCATGCCGACTCAAGTGGCGGGCGAGGCCGGCGAAGCTGGCGTAGGCGATTTCGTGGCCGCCGCCCAGGCCGACCACCCGGTGGCCGCGCGCGAGCAGGTCGGCGACGCGTTGCGCGTAGCGTTCCTGGGCGGCTTCCAGATCGTCGCCGGCGACGATGTCGCCGGCATCGTAGATCGCTTGCTCGCCGTGCCAGGCCAGGTTGGCCAGCGCGCGACGCAAGGCTGGCGGTCCGTGGCGCGCGCCCTGGCGACCCTGGTTGCGGCGCACGCCTTCGTCGCTGGCGAAACCGAGCAGCACGCTGGCCGCTTCGGCGTCGTCTGCGTAGGGACGCATCCATTGGTGCCAGCGCCGCGCGTCGGCGCCTTCCTGGCTATCGATCCGGCCTTGCCAGAGGCTCATGTCGGGGGCGGGGTACATCGAAACTCCTGTTGGTCAGTCCAGCCGCGCGGAAAGTCGCGCGGCGGCGTCGAGGGTCCATTGCCGCAAGCGTTCGCTGCGCGACTGGGCGCGCAAGGCGGGGGCCATCAGGCTGAGGGCGCCGTGCAGGCGCTGGCGGCTGTCCAGCAGCGGTACGCTGATGCCCCAGACGCCTTCGTCGATCTCGCCCTGGCTGACGGCGTAGCCCTGTTCGCGGATCAGCCGGAGTTCCTGCTCCAGCTTGTCGATACGCTCGGCGGAGAGTTCCTGGGCGAGGTACAGCTCCTCGCGCCGTTCGTCCTCCAGGTGCGCCAGCAGGGCTTTGGCCGAGGCGCCATGCAACAGCGGCTGCGCCAGCCCTTTCTGGTAGCAGCAGCGCAGTGGCTGCGGACTGTCGAACAGTTCCAGGCAGATCGCCTGCTGGTTGCTGGCCACCATCAGCGCCACGCTCTCCTGGCTCAGGTCGGCCAGGCGCTTGAGTTCCGGTTTGGCGAGACCGATCAGCGAGGCCTCGCGATCGAATTTCTTCGCCAGTTGCAGGCAGGCCGGGCCGGGCAGGTAGCGGCCCTGGCCGGCCTGTTCTTCGGCCAGGCCCCAGCGCAACAGGGTCTTCAGGTGCCGGTAGGTGCTGCTCAGCGGCTGCTCCAGGGTCAGCGACAGCTCCTTGGCAGACAGGGCTTCGGGCGCCTGGCCGAGGGCAATGAGGATCTGCAGCAGGCGATCGGTGGGGGAATGCTTCGACATGGGAACTCCTTGACCCACAGGGTGAAGGCGATTTCCCGGAAAATGAAACCACTTTCCCACTCAGTGGGAAAAATATGCAAAAAGAATGGGAAGTTCCGGACGGGAAGAGGGAAGGACAGGGCAGCCTCGCCGGGCGGCGAGGCTGCCGGGGAATCACTGGGCGTCGAAGGCCTGGCCGTTGACGCCGGCGCTGTCCGGCCCCATGAGGTACAGGTAGACCGGCATGATCTCCTCGCCGGTGGGGTTGTTCAGCGGGTTTTCCCCAGGGTAGGCGAGGGCGCGCATGCTGGTGCGGGTGGCGCCGGGGTTGACGCTGTTGGCGCGGATCGCGCTGGTACCGTCGAGTTCGTCGGCAAGGGTCTGCATCAGGCCCTCGGTGGCGAACTTCGATACCGAATAGGCGCCCCAGTAGGCGCGGCCCTTCCGGCCCACGCTGCTCGAGGTGAAGATGATCGAGGCGTCGCTGGAGAGCTTCATCAGCGGCAGCATGGCGGTGGTCAGCATGAACATGGCATTGACGTTCACCTGCATCACGCGCATGAAGTTCTCCCCGGAAATCTGCTGCATCGGCGAGCGCGGACCGAGGATCGAAGCGTTGTGCAGCAGGCCGTCGATGCGGCCGAACTCGTTCTCCAGGGTTGCCGCCAGTTCCTCGAACTGGTGCGGCTGGGCGGTCTCCAGGTTGAACGGGATCACGGCGGCCTGCGGATGGCCGGCGGCCTCGATGGCGTCGTAGACCTCGTTCAGGTACTCCTCGGTCTTGCCCAGCAGCAGCACGGTGGCGCCGTGGGCGGCGAAGGTCTTGGCGGCGGCGGCGCCGATGCCGCGGCCGGCGCCGGTGACCAGGATCACGCGGTCTTTCAGCAGGTCGGGGCGGGCGGAGTACTGGAACATGTCGAATCCTTTGAATGCATGACCCGCCTGGCGGCGGGTCGTTGTCTGTCGGCGGCGCTGCGGATCAGCAGTCGCAGAGCGCGCGGTCGAGAACGTCGATGAGTTCGCGCGGGTGGTCGACGATCACGTCGGCGCCCCAGTGCGCGGGGTTGTCTTCGGGGTGGATGTAGCCGTAGCGCACCGCCGCGGTCTTGGTTCCGGCGTCGCGGCCGGATTCGATGTCGCGCAGGTCGTCGCCGATGAACAGCACCCTCGACGGATCGATGCCGAGCTGGCTACAGGCCAGTAGCAGCGGCTCGGGATCGGGCTTGCTGCGGGTCACGTGGTCCGGGCAGACCAGCACCCTGGAACGCTCGGCGTAGCCCAGGCGCTGCATGATCGGTTCGGCGAAGCGCACCGGCTTGTTGGTCACCACGCCCCAGATCAACCCGGCTTTCTCGATCGCCGCGAGCAGTTCGGGGATGCCGTCGTAGGGCCGGCTGAGAACCGCGCAATGCTCCTGGTAGCGGTCGAGGAACTCCTGGCGCAGGGGTTCCAGTTCCGGGCTGTCCAGCGACAGGCCGAAGGCCGCGGCAACCATCGCGCGCGCGCCGCCGGAGACCACGTCGCGCACCTGTTGCTCGTCCACCGGCGGCAGGCCGTGGGCGGCACGCATGGCCTGGGTGATGGCGATGAAGTCCGGCGCCGTGTCGAGCAGGGTGCCATCCATGTCGAACAGTACCGCTTTGAGCCGCATGCGCTTCACGCCTCCCGCTGGGTCTGGACCATGTAGTTGACGTCGACGTCGTTGGCCAGCTTGTAGTGCTTGGTCAGCGGGTTGTAGGTCAGGCCGATGATGTCCTTGACCTCGAGACCGGCCTCGCGCGACCAGGCGCCGAGTTCCGACGGACGGATGAACTTGCGGAAATCGTGGGTCCCGCGCGGCAGCAACTGGAGGATGTATTCCGCGCCGATCACCGCGAACAGGTAGGCCTTGGGATTGCGGTTGATGGTCGAGAGGAAAACCTGTCCGCCCGGCTTGACCAGGCGGTGGCAGGCGCGGATCACCGAGGCCGGGTCCGGCACGTGTTCGAGCATCTCCAGGCAGGTGACCACGTCGAACTGCCCGGGCATTTCCTCGGCCATCTGCTCGGCGGTGATCTGCCGGTAGTCGACGGCGACGCCGGATTCCAGTTGGTGCAGGCGCGCCACCGCGAGCGGCGCTTCGCCCATGTCGATGCCGGTGACGTTGGCGCCGCGCTGGGCCATGGCTTCGCTGAGGATGCCGCCGCCGCAACCGATGTCGAGCACCTTCTTGCCGGCCAGGCCGGCGCGCTCGTCGATCCAGTTGACGCGCAGCGGGTTGATGTCGTGGAGCGGCTTGAACTCGCTCTCGCGGTCCCACCAGCGATGGGCCAGTGCCTCGAATTTGGCGATCTCGGCGTGGTCGACGTTGCTCATAATCGTTCCCGTTGAAGAGTGAAGCCTTTGGGGGAAGGGCCGCGGCGGCGGAATCCAATCCTTCATGTTGCCAGCTTTGGCGGAGGGATGGGGCCGGCGGCGGTTCGCCTTCCTATGTCAGTTTGTCGCAGCGGGCCGGCCCGCCGCGGTTCAGGACCTGTCGCTGGCGGCGATCTTCGCCCCCCATTCGCGGGCCCTGGCGATCAGGCGCTGTTCGTCGTGACGGAGCAGGCGGCCGTCGTCGAGGAGTTGCCTGCCGCCGACCCAGACGTGCCGCACGCAGTCGCGGCCGCTGGCATAGATAAGTTGCGAAACCGGGTCGTAGACCGGTTGCAGGGCCAGGCCGGACAGGTCGAAGGCCACCAGGTCGGCGGCCTTGCCGGCTTCCAGGGAGCCGATCAGGCGCTCCAGGCCAAGCGCGCGGGCGCCGTTCAGGGTGGCCATGCGCAGCGCGCGGTGGGCGTCGAGGGCGGTGGCCTGGCCGTACACGGCCTTGGCCAGCAGCGCCGCGGTGCGGGTCTCGCCGAGCAGGTCGAGATCGTTGTTGCTCGCCGCGCCGTCGGTGCCGATGGCCACGTTGACCCCGGCCTGCCAGAGCTTTTCCACCGGGCAGAAGCCGCTGGCCAGCTTGAGGTTGGATTCCGGGCAGTGGATCACCGAGCTGTTGGTTTCCACCAGCATCGCCAGGTCGTCGTCGTCTACCTGGGTCATGTGCACCGCCTGGAAGCGTGGGCCGAGCAGGCCGAGGCGGTGCAGGCGGGCCAGCGGGCGCTCGCCGTTGCGCTCCATGGCCTGCTCCACCTCGAAGGCGGTCTCGTGGACATGCATCTGGATGCTGGCGTCGAGTTCCTCGGTGAGCACCAGGATCTGCTCCAGCTTGTCGTCGCTCACCGTATAAGGTGCGTGCGGGCCGAAGGCGATGCGGATGCGCGGGTGGTGCTTGAGGTCGTCGAACAGCGCCATGCCCTGGCGGATCGCCTCGGCGCTGTCGCGGGCGCCGGGGATCGGGAAGTCCAGTACCGGGATCGCCACCTGGGCGCGGACCCCGCTGTCATGGACCACGCCGCAGATGGCCTGTGGATAGAAGTACATGTCGGAGAAACAGGTGATGCCGCCCTTTACCTGTTCGGCGATGGCCAGCTCCGTGCCGTCGCGGATGAAATCCTCGCTGACCCATTGGCCTTCGGCCGGCCAGATGTGGTCCTGCAGCCAGGTCATCAGCGGCAGGTCGTCGGCGAGACCGCGGAACAGACTCATCGCCGAATGGCCGTGGGCGTTGACCAGACCGGGGGCGAGCAGCATGCCCGGCAATTCGCGGATTTCCGTGGCGCCATGGCGCATGGCCTGCTCGCGCGGCGCGACCAGGGCTATCTGGCCGCCGCGGATGCCCAGCGCGTGGTCGCGCAGCACCACCCCGGCGGGCTCCACGGGGACGATCCAGGTCGGCAGCAGGAGGAGGTCGAAGGGGTTACGGACGTTGGGCATGGCGGCGCATCCTGGGCGCAGAGCGGGAAGCCGGAAGTATACCCGAGCGTCCGCGGCTGGGGCTCGTTATAATCCGCAGCTTTTCCGTGATTCAGCGAGAGGTGTGTGCATGCGAGAGCGACTGCTGGCGGCCGAGCGGGTCAAGGCGATCGAGTGGCGGGACGGTACGCTGCGGTTGCTGGATCAGCGCCTGCTGCCCCAGGAGGAGGTCTGGCTCGAACATGAGTCGGCGGCCGAGGTGGCCAAGGCCATTCGCGATATGGTCGTGCGCGGCGCGCCGGCCATCGGCATCAGCGCCGCCTACGGCATCGTCCTTGGCGCCCGCGCGCGCCTGGCGCAGGGCGGCGACTGGCGCGCCGCGCTGGAGGAGGACTTCCGCCTGCTGGCCGACTCGCGACCCACGGCGGTCAACCTGTTCTGGGCGCTGAACCGCATGCGCGACCGTCTGGAGCGAATGAAAGAGGGCGACCAGCCGCTGGCGGTGCTGGAAGCCGAGGCGATCTCCATCCATGAAAGCGACCGCGAGGCCAACCTGACCATGGCCCAGTTGGGCATGGAGCTGATCCGCAAGCAGCAGGGCAGCCCGCAGAACATCCTCACCCACTGCAATACCGGCGCCCTGGCGACCGGCGGGTTCGGCACCGCGCTGGGAGTGATCCGCGCCGCGCACCTGGAAGGCCTGGTCAATCGCATCTACGCCGACGAAACCCGGCCCTGGCTCCAGGGCTCGCGACTGACCGCCTGGGAGCTGGCCAACGAAGGCATCCCGGTCAGCCTGAACGTGGATTCGGCCGCCGCGCACCTGATGAAGACCGAAAACATCACCTGGGTCATCGTCGGCGCCGACCGCATCACCGCCAATGGCGATGTCGCCAACAAGATCGGCACCTACCAGCTGGCGGTCAACGCCATGCACCACGGCGTGCGCTTCATGGTGGTGGCGCCGAGTTCGACCATCGACATGAACCTGGAGAGCGGCGAGGACATCCCGATCGAAGAGCGCGACGGTCGCGAACTGCTGGAAATCGGCGGGCGACGGGTGGCGGCCGAGGTCGATGCCTACAATCCGGTATTCGACGTGACCCCGGCGGACCTTATCGATGCCATCGTGACCGAGCGTGGCGTCGTCGAGCGTCCCGACGCCGAGCGCATGGCCGCCCTGATGAGCCGCAAGCGCCTGCATTGAACGAGGCGACTGGAGGTCGTCCCCGCCAGGGCCTTTGCCTTGGGCTGGGGCGTGGGCTGTGGTAAGCTCCGACGGTTATTCGAGCGCCCCGCGGAGGGGCCTCGAGAGTGCGCGAATCCTTGACTCAAGTCGTTGATTTGTAGTGAGTTGGCGCTGCTCGGGCATGCGCCGACCTACTTCGTTTGCCTCAGGATCGAGGCGGCGAAGTTCCACCAGAAAAAGGAACCAGGCTTCTCATGGGCGAACTGGCCAAAGAAATTCTCCCGGTCAATATCGAAGACGAGCTGAAACAGTCCTATCTCGACTACGCGATGAGCGTGATCGTCGGGCGGGCCCTGCCGGATGCACGTGACGGCCTGAAGCCGGTGCACCGCCGTGTGCTTTATGCCATGAGCGAGCTGGGCAACGACTGGAACAAGCCCTACAAGAAATCCGCCCGTGTGGTCGGCGACGTGATCGGTAAGTACCACCCGCACGGCGACACCGCGGTCTACGACACCATCGTGCGCATGGCGCAGCCGTTCTCGCTGCGCTACATGCTGGTAGACGGCCAGGGCAACTTCGGTTCGGTGGACGGCGACAACGCCGCAGCCATGCGATACACCGAAGTGCGCATGGCCAAGCTGGCCCATGAACTGCTGGCGGACCTGGAAAAGGAAACCGTCGACTGGGTGCCCAACTACGATGGCACCGAGCAGATCCCGGCGGTCATGCCGACCAAGATTCCCAACCTGCTGGTCAACGGTTCCAGCGGTATCGCCGTGGGCATGGCGACCAACATCCCGCCGCACAACCTCGGCGAAGTGATCGACGGCTGCCTGGCGCTGATGGACAACCCCGACCTGACCGTCGATGAGCTGATGCAGTACATCCCCGGTCCGGACTTCCCCACCGCCGGCATCATCAACGGCCGCGCCGGGATCATCGAGGCCTACCGCACCGGTCGCGGGCGCATCTACATCCGTGCCCGCGCCGTCGTCGAGGAGATGGAGAAGGGCGGCGGTCGCGAGCAGATCATCATCACCGAGCTGCCGTACCAGTTGAACAAGGCGCGGTTGATCGAGAAGATCGCCGAGCTGGTGAAAGAGAAGAAGATCGAGGGTATTTCCGAGCTGCGCGACGAGTCCGACAAGGACGGCATGCGCGTGGTCATCGAGCTGCGTCGCGGCGAGGTGGGCGAGGTGGTCCTCAACAACCTCTACGCCCAGACCCAGCTGCAGAGCGTGTTCGGCATCAACGTGGTGGCCCTGGTCGACGGCCAGCCGCGCACGCTGAACCTGAAGGACATGCTCGAAGTGTTCGTCCGCCACCGCCGCGAAGTGGTGACCCGGCGTACCGTCTACGAGCTGCGCAAGGCCCGCGAGCGCGGGCACATCCTGGAAGGCCAGGCGGTCGCCCTGTCGAACATCGACCCGGTGATCGAGCTGATCAAGAGTTCGCCGACCCCGGCCGAGGCCAAGGAACGCCTGATCGCCACTGCCTGGGAGTCCAGCGCGGTGGAAGCGATGGTCGAGCGTGCCGGCGCCGACGCCTGTCGCCCGGAAGACCTGGATCCGCAGTACGGCCTGCGCGACGGCAAGTACTACCTGTCGCCGGAACAGGCCCAGGCGATCCTCGAGCTGCGCCTGCATCGCCTGACCGGCCTGGAGCACGAGAAGCTGCTCTCCGAATACCAGGAAATCCTCAACCTGATCGGCGAGTTGATCCGCATCCTGACCAACCCGGCGCGCCTGATGGAGGTGATCCGTGAGGAGCTGGAAGCGGTCAAGGCCGAATTCGGCGATGCTCGCCGCACCGAGATCGTGGCTTCCCAGGTCGACCTGACCATCGCCGACCTGATCACCGAGGAAGACCGTGTGGTGACCATCTCCCACGGCGGCTACGCCAAGTCCCAGCCGCTGGCCGCCTACCAGGCGCAGCGTCGCGGCGGCAAAGGCAAGTCCGCCACCGGGATGAAGGACGAGGACTACATCGAACACCTGCTGGTGGCCAACAGCCATGCGACCCTCCTGCTGTTCTCCAGCAAGGGCAAGGTCTACTGGCTGCGTACCTTCGAGATTCCGGAGGCCTCGCGTACCGCGCGTGGCCGGCCGCTGGTGAACCTGCTGCCGCTGGACGAGGGCGAGCGGATCACCGCGATGTTGCAGATCGACCTGGAGGCGCTGCAGCAGAACGGCGGCGCCGATGACGACCTCGACGAAGCCGAAGGCGCGGTGCTCGAGGGCGAGGTGGTCGAGGCCGCCGAGGTCGAGGAAGTCGAGGGCGAGACCGCCGAGCTGGTGGCCGAGCCGACCGGCGCCTACATCTTCATGGCCACCGCCTTCGGTACCGTGAAGAAGACCCCGCTGGTGCAGTTCAGCCGTCCGCGCAGCAGCGGCCTGATCGCGCTCAAGCTGGAAGAGGGCGACACCCTGATTGCCGCCGCGATCACCGATGGCGCCAAGGAAGTCATGCTGTTCTCCAGCGCCGGCAAGGTGATTCGCTTCGCCGAGAGCGTGGTGCGCATCATGGGCCGCAACGCCCGCGGCGTACGCGGCATGCGCCTGGGCAAGGGGCAGCAGCTGATCTCCATGCTGATTCCGGAGTCCGGGGCGCAGATCCTCACCGCCTCCGAGCGCGGCTTCGGCAAGCGTACCCCGCTGAGCAAGTTCCCGCGTCGCGGCCGTGGCGGCCAGGGGGTGATCGCCATGGTCACCAACGAGCGCAACGGCGCGCTGATCGCCGCGGTACAGGTCCAGGAAGGCGAGGAGATCATGCTGATTTCCGACCAGGGCACCCTGGTGCGGACGCGTGTCGACGAAGTCTCCCTGTCCGGCCGCAATACCCAGGGCGTAACCCTGATCAAGCTCGCCAGCGACGAGGTACTGGTCGGTCTGGAGCGTGTCCAGGAGCCGTCGGGCGGAGATGACGAGGACCTGCCCGAGGGCGAGGAAGCTGCCGAATCTCTGGGCGAGTCGGCCGAGTCCGAGCCCGCGGCGGAAGCGGAAGGCAACGAAGAGTAAGGCTCGGGGCGGGCGCCTGCGCCCGCCCGGCCGATGACCTCGGCGGATAACTCACGGCTATCCGCCCTACCTATAGCGAGAGTGGATGTGAGCAAGCGAGCCTTCAATTTCTGCGCCGGTCCCGCGGCGCTTCCCGACGCAGTTCTGCAACGTGCCCAGGCCGAGCTTCTCGACTGGCGGGGCAAGGGCCTTTCGGTCATGGAAATGAGCCACCGTAGTGATGACTACGTGGCCATCGCCAGCAAGGCCGAGCAGGACCTGCGCGACCTGCTCGACATTCCCTCGGACTACAAGGTGCTGTTCCTGCAGGGCGGCGCCAGCCAGCAGTTCGCCGAGATCCCGCTGAACCTGCTGCCCGAAGATGGCGTCGCCGACTATATCGATACCGGTATCTGGTCGAAGAAGGCCATCGAGGAGGCTCGTCGCTATGGCACCGTGAACGTCGCGGCCAGCGCCAAGGAGTACGACTACTTCGCCATTCCGGGTCAGAACGAGTGGACGCTGACCAAGGACGCGGCCTATGTGCACTACGCCTCCAACGAGACCATCGGCGGCCTCGAGTTCGACTGGATTCCCGAGACCGGCGACGTGCCGCTGGTCACCGACATGTCCTCCGACATCCTCTCGCGCCCGCTCGACGTGTCCCGCTTCGGCCTGATCTATGCCGGGGCGCAGAAGAACATCGGCCCGTCCGGCCTGGTGGTGGTGATCGTTCGCGAAGACCTGCTCGGCCGCGCCCGCAGCGTCTGTCCGACCATGCTCAACTACAAGATCGCCGCGGACAACGGTTCCATGTACAACACCCCGGCGACTTACTCCTGGTACCTGTCCGGCCTGGTCTTCGAATGGCTGAAGGAGCAGGGCGGGGTGACCGCGATGGAGCAGCGCAACCGCGCCAAGAAGGACCTGCTGTACAAGACCATCGATGCCAGCGACTTCTACACCAACCCGATCCAGCCGAGCGCCCGCTCCTGGATGAACGTGCCGTTCCGCCTGGCCGACGAGCGTCTCGACAAGCCGTTCCTGGAAGGCGCCGAGGCGCGCGGGCTGCTCAACCTGAAAGGCCACCGCTCGGTCGGCGGCATGCGCGCTTCCATCTACAACGCCCTTGGCCTGGACGCGGTCGAGGCGCTGGTCGCATACATGGCGGAGTTCGAGAAGGAGCACGGCTGATGGCGGACCAGGACCAGCTCAAGGCCTTGCGCCTGCGCATCGACAGCCTCGACGAGAAGTTGCTCGAGCTGATCAGCGAGCGTGCCCGTTGCGCCCAGGACGTGGCGCGAGTCAAGACCCAGACCCTGGGCGAGGGCGAGGCGCCGGTGTTCTACCGTCCCGAGCGCGAAGCCTGGGTGCTCAAGCACATCATGCAATTGAACAAGGGGCCGCTGGACAACGAAGAGGTCGCGCGGCTGTTCCGCGAGATCATGTCGTCCTGCCTGGCGCTCGAGCAGCCGCTGAAAGTGGCCTATCTCGGACCCGAGGGCACCTTTACCCAGGCCGCGGCACTCAAGCATTTCGGCAACGCGGTGATCAGCACGCCGATGGCGGCGATCGACGAGGTGTTCCGCGAGGTCGCCGCCGGCGCGGTGAACTTCGGCGTGGTGCCTGTGGAAAACTCCACCGAGGGGGCGGTCAACCATACCCTCGACAGCTTCCTCGAGCACGACATGGTGATCTGCGGCGAAGTCGAGTTGCGTATCCACCATCACCTGCTGGTCGGCGAAACCACCAAGACCGACAACATCACCCGGATCTATTCCCATGCCCAATCCCTCGCGCAATGTCGCAAGTGGCTGGACTCGCACTACCCGAGCGTCGAGCGGGTGGCGGTGTCGAGCAACGCCGACGCGGCCAAGCGGGTGAAGAGCGAGTGGAATTCGGCGGCGATCGCCGGCGACATGGCGGCCAGCCTGTACCACCTGAGCAAGCTGCACGAGAAGATCGAGGACCGCCCGGACAACTCCACGCGCTTCCTGATCATCGGCAACCAGGAGGTGCCGCCGACCGGCGACGACAAGACCTCGATCATCGTTTCCATGCGCAACAAGCCGGGGGCCCTGCACGAGCTGCTGGTACCGTTCCACAACAATGGTATCGACCTGACCCGCATCGAAACCCGCCCGTCGCGCAGCGGCAAATGGACCTACGTGTTCTTCATCGATTTCGTCGGCCACCATAAAGAACCGCTGATCAAGGACGTCCTGGAGAAGATCGGCCAGGAAGCCGTCGCCCTGAAGGTCCTGGGCTCCTATCCGAAAGCGGTGCTCTGAGCGCGCTGTCATTCCGAAGAGACGGGTCATCGATGAATGCCCCGTCCCGCGTCGAGGCTGAACTATCCATGTCCGATTTCCTTGCCCTGGCCCAGCCGGGGGTGCAAAAGCTGTCGCCCTACGTCCCTGGCAAGCCGGTGGACGAACTGGCCCGCGAGCTGGGCATCGACCCTGCGGCGATCGTCAAGCTCGCCAGCAACGAGAACCCTCTGGGTGCGAGCCCGAAGGCGCTGGAGGCTATCCGCGCCGAACTGGCGGAACTGACCCGTTATCCTGACGGCAACGGTTTCGAACTCAAGCGCAAGCTGGCCGAGCGTTGCGCGGTGGATGCGGCGCAGGTGACCCTGGGCAACGGCTCCAACGACATTCTCGACCTGGTCGCCCGTGCCTACCTCGCGCCTGGTCTGAACGCCGTGTTCAGCGAACATGCCTTCGCCGTCTACCCGATCGCCACCCAGGCCGTGGGCGCCGAGGGGCGGGCGGTCAAGGCGCGCGCCTGGGGGCATGACCTGGAAGCGATGCTCGCCGCCATCGATGGGCAAACTCGCGTGGTGTTCGTCGCCAACCCGAACAACCCGACCGGGACCTGGTTCGGTGCGGACGCCCTGGAGCGGTTCCTCGCCCAGGTGCCGGCAGAGGTGCTGGTGGTGCTGGACGAGGCCTATATCGAATACGCCGAGGGCGACGAGCTGCCCGATGGCCTGGACTACCTGGCGCGGCACCCCAACCTGCTGGTCTCGCGGACCTTCTCCAAGGCCTATGGCCTGGCTTCGCTGCGGGTCGGCTACGCGCTTTCGAGCAAGGCGGTGGCCGATGTGCTCAACCGCGTGCGCCAGCCGTTCAATGTCAATAGCCTGGCCCTGGCGGCTGCCTGCGCGGCGCTGGATGACCATGACTACCTGGCGCAGAGTCGCCGCCTAAACGATTCCGGCATGGCGCAGCTGAAGGATGGCTTCCATGCGTTGGGCCTGTCCTGGATTCCCTCGAAAGGCAACTTCATCGCCGTGGATCTGGCTCACGATGCCGGTCCGGTCTACCAGGCGCTGCTGCGCGAAGGCGTGATCGTGCGTCCGGTGGCTGGCTACGGGATGCCGACCTTCCTGCGCGTCTCCATCGGGCTGCCGGAAGAGAACGATCGTTTCCTCCAGGCGCTGGGCAAGGTGCTGGCGCATGACTGAGGTCACGCCGCTGCAACAGTCGACCCCTAAGCTGGGCCGCCTGGTGGTGGTGGGGCTGGGCCTGATCGGCGGCTCCTTCGCCAAGGGGTTGCGGAGCAAAGGGTTGTTCCGCGAAGTGGTCGGCGTGGATCGGGATGCCGAGTCTTGCCGCCTGGCGGTGGAGCTCGGCGTGGTCGACCGTTGCGAGGAGGATCTTGGCCGCGCCTGCGTCGGCGCCGACGTGATCCAGTTGGCGGTGCCGATCCTGGCGATGGAGCGGGTGCTGGCCGACCTGGCGAAGCTCGACCTGGGCAAGGCTGTATTGACCGACGTTGGCAGCGCCAAGGGCAATATCGTGCGTGCCGCGCGTGTCGCGTTCGGCGGGATGCCGCGGTACCTGGTACCGGGGCATCCGATCGCGGGTTCCGAGCAGAGCGGAGTGACCGCGGCGAAGGCGACCCTGTTCCGCCGGCACAAGGTGATTCTCACGCCCTCCGCGGAGACCGATGCCGACGCGCTGGCGCTGGTCGACAGCCTGTGGCGCGCGCTGGGCGCGGACGTCGAGCACATGGAGGTCGAGCATCACGACGAGGTTCTGGCGGCCACCAGCCACCTGCCTCACCTGCTGGCCTTCACCCTGGTCGACTCCCTGGCCAAGCGCAGCGAGAACCTGGAGATCTTCCGCTATGCCGCCGGCGGTTTCCGTGATTTCACGCGGATCGCCGGCAGCGACCCGGTGATGTGGCACGACATCTTTCTCGCCAATCGCGAGGCGGTGCTGCGTACACTGGATGTTTTTCGTGACGACCTCGACGCGCTGCGCGAGGCCGTCGACACTGGGGACGGGCACCAGTTGTTGGGCGTTTTCACGCGCGCCCGGGTAGCCCGTGAGCATTTCAGCAAAATCCTGGCCCGTCGGGCCTATGTGGACGCCATGCACAACAACGACCTGATTTATCTGGCCCAGCCGGGCGGCAGCCTGTCCGGAACCATCCGGGTACCGGGCGACAAGTCGATTTCCCATCGCTCGATCATGCTCGGCTCCCTGGCCGAAGGCACCACCGAAGTGGAGGGCTTCCTCGAGGGCGAGGACGCACTGGCAACCATCCAGGCGTTCCGCGACATGGGAGTGGTGATCGAGGGGCCGCAGAACGGCCGCGTCACCGTCCATGGCGTTGGCCTGCACGGCCTCAAGGCGCCGCCTGGGCCGATCTACCTGGGTAACTCCGGTACTTCCATGCGTCTGCTCAGCGGTCTGCTGGCGGCCCAGCCGTTCGACAGCACCCTGACCGGCGACGCTTCCCTTTCCAAGCGGCCGATGAATCGCGTAGCCAAGCCGCTGCGCGAGATGGGCGCGGTAATCGAGACGGGGCCGGAAGGCCGTCCGCCGATGACCATTCGCGGCGGCCAGCGCCTCACCGGTATGCATTACGACATGCCGATGGCCAGCGCCCAGGTGAAGTCCTGCCTGTTGCTCGCCGGGCTCTACGCCGCGGGTGAGACCTCGGTCACCGAGCCGGCGCCGACCCGCGACCACACCGAGCGCATGCTGCGCGGCTTCGGCTATCCGGTGGTGGTCGAGGGCAGCACCGCCAAGGTCGAATCCGGGCACAAGTTGAGCGCCACCCATATCGAGGTCCCGGCCGACATTTCCTCGGCAGCCTTCTTCCTGGTTGCCGCCAGTATCGCCGAGGGTTCGGAACTGGTCCTGCAGCACGTCGGCATCAACCCGACGCGCGTCGGCGTCATCGAGATCCTGCGCCTGATGGGTGGTGACCTGAGCCTGGAAAACCAGCGCGAGGTCGGCGGCGAGCCGGTCGCCGACATCCGCGTGCGCTCCGCGCGGCTCAAGGGCATCGACATTCCCGAGGACCTGGTGCCACTGGCCATTGACGAGTTCCCGGTACTCTTCGTGGCTGCCGCCTGCGCCGAGGGGCGCACGGTCCTGCGTGGCGCCGAAGAGCTGCGGGTCAAGGAGTCGGACCGTATCCAGGTCATGGCCGACGGCCTGAAGGCCCTGGGCGTGAAGGCCGAGCCGACCCCGGATGGCATCGTCATCGAGGGTGGTGCGTTCGGTGGCGGCGAAGTCTGGGCGCACGG
Organism: Pseudomonas sp. TZ252; assembly: GCF_056110345.1. Taxonomy (NCBI): domain Bacteria; kingdom Pseudomonadati; phylum Pseudomonadota; class Gammaproteobacteria; order Pseudomonadales; family Pseudomonadaceae; genus Pseudomonas; species Pseudomonas sp. TZ252. The sequence goes on from NZ_CM148566.1 coordinate 4,409,481, forward strand.
CGACCACCGTATCGCCATGTCCTTCAGCGTCGCTTCGCTGCGTGCCAGCGGGCCGATCCGCATCCACGACTGCGCCAACGTCGCCACCTCCTTCCCCAACTTCCTCGCCCTGTGTGCCCAGACCGGTATCCGGGTCGCCGTGGAGAACAATTGATGAACGGCGCTGTACCGATGCTCGCCATCGATGGCCCCAGTGGCGCCGGCAAGGGCACGGTCGCCGGGCTGCTCGCCCGGCGCCTGGGCTGGAACCTGCTGGATTCCGGGGCGCTTTATCGGCTGTTGGCGTTCGCCGCGGTCAACCATGGTGTCGACCTGACCAATGAAGAGGCGCTGAAGGTCCTGGCTGCGCACCTCGATGTGCAGTTCGTCGCCGCCGATGGCAGCCATGGGCAGCGCATCATTCTCGAAGGCGAGGAAGTGACCGATGTGATCCGTACCGAGCAGGTCGGTGCCGGCGCTTCCCAGGTCGCGGCGCTGCCGGCCGTGCGCGATGCGCTGCTGCAGCGCCAGCGGGCGTTTCGCGAGGCTCCGGGACTGGTGGCCGACGGCCGCGACATGGGCACCGTGGTATTTCCCGATGCGCCTCTGAAGATCTTCCTCACCGCCTCGGCGGAGGAGCGTGCGCGTCGACGCTACCTGCAGTTGAAGGCGAAGGGCGCGGATGTCGACCAGTCTGCCTTGCTGGAAGAAATCCGCGAGCGCGACGAGCGCGACAGCCAGCGCGCGGTCGCGCCGCTGAAACCGGCCGATGACGCGATCCTGCTGGACTCCACCGAAATGAGCATCGAGGCGGTGGTCGAGACGATCATCCGGCACTGCGAGCGGCAGGGCTGGGACGTCTGAGGTTTCGGCGCGGGAATTGACGATACAGGGCCTGGTTGCTAATATTCCAGACCTTATGTTGTGGCGTTTTGCAGGTGCGACGAGGGTTGCCTCCCGACTTGCCTGGCGCCATCGCAGAACAACCCAACTGGGCATTCCCATTCGGGAGTGCAATCAGAAGCTAGCAGGAAACCAGCAAATTGTCCTGCGGCTTCATTTAATGACTTGACCGCATTGGCTGGTGATGCGGAATCGGGCCCTTCCGGGCCTTTGACTACAGGTATGAACATGAGCGAAAGCTTCGCAGAACTCTTTGAAGAAAGTCTGAAATCCCTCGACATGCAGCCGGGTGCCATCATCACCGGCATCGTGGTCGACATCGATGGTGACTGGGTCACCGTCCATGCCGGTCTGAAATCCGAGGGCGTCATCCCGGTCGAGCAGTTCTACAACGAACAGGGCGAGCTGACCATCAAGGTGGGTGACGAAGTCCACGTCGCACTGGACGCGGTAGAAGACGGCTTTGGCGAGACCAAGCTGTCCCGCGAGAAAGCCAAGCGCGCCGAGAGCTGGATTGTTCTGGAAGCGGCTTTCGCTGCCGACGAAGTGGTCAAGGGCGTCATCAACGGCAAGGTCAAGGGCGGTTTCACCGTCGACGTCAACGGCATCCGCGCGTTCCTGCCGGGTTCGCTGGTCGACGTTCGTCCGGTTCGCGACACCACCCACCTGGAAGGCAAAGAGCTCGAGTTCAAGGTCATCAAGCTCGACCAGAAGCGCAACAACGTTGTCGTTTCCCGCCGCAGCGTCCTGGAAGCCGAGAACAGCGCCGAGCGTGAAGCTCTGCTGGAATCGCTGCAGGAAGGCCAGCAGGTCAAGGGTATCGTCAAGAACCTCACCGACTACGGCGCATTCGTGGACCTGGGCGGCGTAGACGGCCTGCTGCACATCACCGACATGGCCTGGAAGCGCATCAAGCATCCGTCCGAGATCGTCAACGTTGGCGACGAGATCGACGTCAAGGTCCTGAAGTTCGACCGCGAGCGCAACCGTGTATCCCTGGGCCTGAAGCAACTGGGCGAAGACCCGTGGGTTGCCATCAAGGCGCGTTACCCGGAAGGTACCCGCGTCATGGCCCGCGTCACCAACCTCACCGACTACGGCTGCTTCGCCGAGCTGGAAGAGGGCGTGGAAGGCCTGGTACACGTCTCCGAAATGGACTGGACCAACAAGAACATCCATCCGTCGAAAGTCGTCCAGGTTGGCGATGAAGTGGAAGTTCAGGTTCTGGACATCGACGAAGAGCGTCGTCGTATCTCCCTGGGTATCAAGCAGTGCAAATCCAACCCGTGGGAAGACTTCTCCAGCCAGTTCAACAAGGGTGACCGTATCTCCGGTACCATCAAGTCGATCACCGACTTCGGTATCTTCATCGGTCTGGACGGCGGCATCGACGGCCTGGTCCACCTGTCCGACATCTCCTGGAACGAAGTCGGCGAAGAAGCCGTACGTCGCTTCAAGAAGGGCGACGAGCTGGAAACCGTCATCCTGTCGGTCGATCCGGAGCGCGAGCGCATCTCCCTGGGCATCAAGCAGCTGGAAGACGATCCGTTCTCCAACTACGCGTCCCTGCACGAGAAAGGCAGCATCGTCCGCGGTACCGTGAAGGAAGTCGACGCCAAGGGCGCTGTCATCAGCCTGGGCGACGACATCGAAGGTATCCTGAAGGCTTCCGAAATCAGCCGTGACCGCGTCGAAGACGCGCGCAACGTCCTGAAGGAAGGCGAGGAAGTCGAAGCCAAGATCATCAGCATCGACCGCAAGAGCCGCGTCATCAGCCTCTCCGTCAAGTCCAAGGACGTCGACGACGAGAAGGACGCAATGAAAGAACTGCGTAAGCAGGAAGTAGAAAGCGCTGGTCCGACCACCATCGGTGATCTGATCCGTGCTCAGATGGAGAATCAGGGCTAAGTCTCTGATCCATCATGAAAAAGGGCGGCCTAGGCCGCCCTTTTTCGTTTTCCCCTTCTTGGACCTGTTCAAAGACTGATCAGCATGCTAAAAGAGACCTGAGCTGATCTAGCCGCTTGAAAAAGAAGGGAAAACCATGACCAAGTCGGAGTTGATCGAACGGATCGTTACCCATCAGGGGCAACTGTCCGCGAAGGATGTCGAGTTGGCAATCAAGACCATGCTGGAGCAAATGTCCCAGGCCCTGGCGACCGGGGACCGGATCGAGATCCGTGGTTTCGGCAGCTTTTCCTTGCACTACCGCGCCCCGCGCGTCGGTCGCAACCCCAAGACCGGGGAGTCGGTACGCCTCGACGGCAAGTTCGTGCCGCACTTCAAGCCGGGCAAGGAGTTGCGGGATCGGGTTAACGAGGTTTGAATTGGCTGAAACATGTTATTAGGAGTCTTTATGCTTCTCAGGCGTCTGGCTATCGCTGGCTTTTTTTTCCTATTGGCGCTTATAGTCATTGTCTTCGTATTGGAGAATCTTGACAGTAGTCATGTGACGTTTTTGGGGAGGCAGTCTCCTGAATTTCCTTTGGTGCTCTTGCTGCTATCGTCTTTTGTTATGGGGGGGCTGCTTGTTCTACTAATGAGTCTTCCTGGCTACATGCGCACACGCAGCATGCTTTCTGGCTTGCGTACGGAAGTGGCGAAGCTAAGGACAAGTCCGCTGGATCACTAAGGGCGGCGGAAAGGCTTTGCCGGGAGGGTGATTGCTCGAGGGGTGTAAGGGGCGGAGGAAACTAACCTTCTGTGTGGTTGTCTATGCATGTTGAGCTATTTATCTCGACACTGTCGGATGAAAGGGCTTGTCGAAGGAGGCTTTCGGTTCGTACTCCTTGTATTCTCGAGTCATGCTGGCAAAATGCAGTAGCTTGGAGAGCATGGAGCTGGAGAACGATTTCTGCCTTTGATCGGAACTCCTAACCAAAATCAAGTGATGGATGCATTGTGACCACAGAAAGATCACCCCGTGTTGTCCCTATTGATGGGCAGATCGACCTCGTTGAACTTGCACAAGGTATTCTCAGGCAGAAGTGGTTGATTGCCTCTTTTTTTCTTCTTGCAACGGCCCTCGCCGTTGTTTATGCATTTTATAGTCGGCCAATCTATGAGGCTCGAGCTTCTGTTTTGCCCCCTTCCTTAAATGAAATATCTGGTTTTAATCTTGGGCGAAAAGAGAGTGACCTGGGAGTCTTTTCTGTCAAGGATATATATGACGTCTTTATCAGGAATTTGATGGCTGAAGAGACACGGCAGAATTTCTTCAAGGAAAAGTATCTACCGACCTTGGGAGACAAAGGGGCGGAATCTCTTGATGCATTATATAATAAGTTCAATGATGAATTGCAGATCAAAGCATCGGTGGATGGTTCAGGGCGCTATTTGATTTCTGCTGTAGCTCATGAGTCGGATACAGCAGCTTATTTAGTTGACTCTTATATTGAAATGGTCGCCGGAATATCCAAGAATGAAATGCTCAAAAATATTAAAAGAGACTTGCATGTAAAAAGTGTGAATCTAGAGCAGCAGATAAATATCATGAGGGCAATGGCCAAGACTCGCAGGGAGGATACTATCTTGCGCCTGAGGGAAGCTCTGAAAATAGCCGAAGCCCTGAAGATTGAAAATCCACCCTCGTTTGAGGGGCAAACGGAGCGGCAGCTATCTTCGATCATGATCGGGGAACTTATGTATATGCGTGGGGCGAAAGCTCTGCGGGCAGAGATATCTAGTTTAGAGGCGCGTGAGTCTGATGATTCTTTCATCGGCGGATTGAGAGCTTTGCAGGAAAGATATGCTCTTTATACAAAACTATCTCCTGATGAAAGTCAAGTCTCTGTCTATAGAAAAGATGGGGTCGTTGAAACTTCTGATAAGCCAATAAAGCCGAAGAAATTGATTATAATTGTACTGGGTGCTGTATTTGGTATTTTCCTGGGATGCTTGGTAGGCCTGCTACGCATTGTGCAGTTTAGGCGCTGAAGTAGCTGATGGCATAACGCACATCAGGATTATGTCGATCTCTGGAGCAGATTGAGCTGTGCCGATTTTTTTGAACTTATTTGCTTGAGGGATATGGCTTGAGCTTGGCTAGGAATACTTTTTGGAACTTTTTAGGGGTACTGATTCCTTCCTTGGCGGCGTTGCCTGCTATCGGTTATCTGGCCAGAGTTTTGGGGGTCGAGAATTTTGGGCTTCTGACCTTGTCTTTTGCCATCATTGGATATGCCAGTATATTTGACTTGGGTTTATCCAGAGCTGTTATCAGGGAGGTGGCTCTGAGTTCAGATAAAGGTTCGGAAGTCAACAAGGCTGTTGGGACTTCCTCTGTAGTAGTTACTATTGCGGGTTTCACCTGTGCCTTGCTCTTGTACTTCAATAGCGAACGCTTAGCCTCGTCGTTGGGAGTAACGGCGGGGAACTGGCCAGACGTGGTATTGGGGCTCAACTACCTTAGTTTTGCAATAGTCCCCTTGCTATTGAGTACGGTCTGGTTCTCCTTTTTGGAAGGCCGTGGGGATTTTAGGAACCTGAATTTTCTAAAAATTATTTCTGGTTTGGCTGTTGCTATCATTCCTGCCGCTTGGGTTTGGATAAGTGGGGACGAACGGTTTTCTGTGGCGATGCTGGGGCTCGTAGCCTCTCGTATATTCGTCATGCTGCTGGCGTATGTGTTTTGTGTGCTCCCGTTCGGACTTCGAGTGCACGTTTTTGATTATTTTACTTTCAAGCGTCTGATCAACTATGGCGGCTGGATTACTGTTAGTAATTTTATTAGCCCTGTAATGGTCTATTTTGATAGGTTCTTTATTTCCAGCCATCTGGGGGCGGCAACTGTTGCCTTGTACTCAGCCCCCTCCGAGGTGATTGGAAGGGTTGCCTTCGTTCCCACGTCCATATCCCGGGTCATATTTCAGCGTTTGAGTCTGGATTCTTCTGATAGTATACAAACCAGAGTTGCCTATAAGATGACCTTCGTTGTATGTGGCTTATCTTCAGCTCTTATATTCTTTGGTAGTGACATTATTCTTTCTGTATGGCTTGGTGATAAGTATCTGGGGGAGGCCTCTCTTGTCCTCAAAATCCTTGCTGTTGGCTTTTTGTTCAATTCTCTGGCGCAAATACCTTTTGCCAAAATTCAAGCTGAAGGTAATTCCAGGTTGACAGCTATTTTACATATTTTCGAGGTGCTCCCATATCTGGCTTTGTTGTATTTTCTAGTTCTACATTCTTCCATAGTGGGGGCGGCAATAGCTTGGACTGTCAGGGTGTCTGTCGACTTTCTGCTGTTGGAATATTTCTCCAGGAAATAGAGGGCTAAGCGCAGTGTATATAAGGCTGGATGCTCTTCGGGTCGCTGAGTTTTTTTTCTTGCTGTTCTCTGTTGTTTTTTTGGCGGAAATATCAGTGGGCGGTAGTGGGGCTTGGAGTGAAAAGCTGATTGGTTTTTCGTTTCGTAAACTGCTTTTTGTGTTGATTTCACTTTTTCTAATCCTCATTTTTCTTCTAGAGCGAAAGTGCCTTTCTATTATTTTTTATCTTTCTCTGGTTTCGGTGTTTTTTATTGTTTGGGGGGGCGTTCTGCCTTATCTTAACGATTACTGGGGGCGCAATTTTCAAGATGCTTCGTCGCTCTTTGGTTTGACGGCGCTTTGTATTGTTGCTGTCATCGGTTCAGATAGGGTTCTACTGTCTATAGTTTCGGCCGCTTTCTGTTTTTCCTTTGTTCTAGCAGTACTGCACTGTATTCTTTATTTTGGATTTTCTGCCGGGGCGATAGACGTTTCTTGGGTAAATGACTTCTTCTATCAGTATCTTGCTGGGAAGGGAGAGATTTTCATATTTACGAAGGAGCCCAGCATTAGGGTCTTCTGGGCTAGCACTTCCTTTATCTTGGTTGGATATACAATCGCTCTTTTCGGTTTTTTGAAATCGAACGGATTTTTTCGCCGCTTGTTGATTCTTTTTGTGCTCTGGATATTTGTATTTGCGGCTTATGCATCTGATACGAGAGCGTTACTGGGATATATGGCGTTTGTTCCTGTTTCCTATGTTTTCTTTAGGGTTGCTGCTTATCTGCTTTATCCGTTTTCCTCCGGAGTAAAGATCGCGCTTTATGTTTTTGGTATGGTTATGGTGGAGTTGCTTTTGCTACTTGCGGTGACACCCTCGGTACTGAAAGTGCTCGGGTTGAACAAGGAGGGGGAGGGGACTGAACGTGCTGATCAGATCGAAGCGATATATCATACCCTGTCTGAGAATCTATTTTGGGGTATTGGTCTGGGTGGCAACTCCGAGTACCTGATAAGATCGGAGCAGGCACCTTGGTCTTATGAGATGTCGCTCTGGGCACTGGTGATGAAACTGGGGCTCATTGGCAGTGCTATATTGCTCAGTATTCTATATATGGCCTTGCTGATCCCGCGGGCAGGTTTTGTGCCTGGGTTTGAAAAGAGCAAGCTTGTCAGGTTCCTATGTGCGGTCGGCTATGGCTATCTCATCGTTGTGAGTACCAACCCTTTCTTGTTTAGCCTTATCGGCTTTGCAACAATCATGGTTTTTTATTCGTGGTACGTATATGCGGGGCGAAAGAATGTCGGCTGCTAAAAACTTGAGGCTTTATGCTGTAATAGTTGCTTATTTTCCGGAGGAGCATGCTCTGTCCAGTTTGGTCAGGTCTTTGGTTTCTCAAGGGTGCAAAGGTGTTGTGGTTTTTCAGAACTCGCTGCTTTCTTCTGCCTTCATGGATGAACATTCGGATGCCTGTACATTTCTGGGTGAAGGGGAAAACCTAGGCTTGGGAACTGCAATAAACCTATCATTTGACCATCTAAAGTCAAAGGGGGCGGATGCTGTTTTCACCTTTGATCAGGACTCCAGTCTTCATGAAGACTTTGTTCAGCATATGCGTGCCATGTACCAAGGCCTAACTGATAAAGCTATTCCTTTTTCCGCTGTTGTGCCCAGGATAGTGGACAGAAGATCTTTAGATTTTGAATATATACTTCCCGAGATCCAGCAAAAAGAACTTCCTGAGGGCTTGAAATTTTTGAGGATTGGTCTGCAGTCGGGGATGTTGATCAATTATGAAACTTGGTGGGAGCACAAGTTCGATGGTGGACTCTTCATCGAGTATGTCGATACCGAGTGGTGTTATCGTCTCGGATATGAAGGGAGGTATCTCTGTCTCGCCGAAGAGGCTATCATGTATCATGAGGTTTCTGATGAGTTACCAAAAAAGTTTCTTGGGTTTTATTTCTTGAAATATTCGCCTGTGCGTCGTTATTATTTTTTTCGAAACTCTATATTTCTCTTGAGGCAGAGCTACGTTCCTGCTTATTTCAAGTTAAGAATATTGACGGCTTTTGCTAATCGCATCGTTTCAATGATTCTTTTTTCTGACGACAGGCGTCGCTCTTTTAGTTTAACGGTGAAAGGTATTCTTCATGGGTTGGGCTCTGTAAAAGGGCCTTTGCTCTAGGTGGGGTATGGTAAAAAAAGTCTTGATAATAAGTAATAACGCCTTATCTTTTTCGGCTAATAACGGAAGGACCTTGAATTCTTTCTTTGCCGATTATGATGGCGAGAAACTGGCCCAGCTTTTTTTTAATGCTGAGAGGCCTCAATCCAAAGTCGTCAAGCGCTTCTTCAATGTCAGAGCCTTCGAACAGCTGCGCCAACTTTTTTCCAAAGAGCATGAGGCGGGGAGTGATGTTTCGTCATCTGTGAGCAGCGTTGTCACAACTGCGCACGGGCTAGTTTCAAGCTCGGTAAAGGTTCGATTTGTTAGTTTCTTGAATACCTATCTTGAATCCTTGAAACTGTACCTGCGCGATTTAGGTTACCGGTGTGGCCTACAAAAGAATAAGCGGCTAATGGCTTGGGTGGAAAATTTTTCTCCTGAATGCATTTTCTTTGTGGCGGGGAACTGTAAGTTTGCTATCGATTATGCGCTTTTTCTTAGCGCTAGATTGAACATACCGTTGTTTACCTACATCACGGACGACTATGTTCTTTCGAATTGTCCGGTTGGCCCTTTTGGCAAGGCTTATCATCACGGGCTTCATAAGCGTTACGCCGAGCTTTTACAGTCTTCTCGACAGGTTTTCTTCATAGGTGACTCAATGAGGTCCGCTTTTGAGAGTGCATATGGCTCGGGTGGCGAAACACTTATAAATTGCAATTTGATCAGTCAGCCTGTACCTGCGGGTCGGGAGTTCGTGACTCCAGGGCAAGTCAGAGTGGTTTTTGCGGGTGGGCTCCACTTGGGGAGAGATTCTAGTATAATATCCTTTGCCAGACTTATGTCTGGAGTCTGTGGTCAACTGGGTCTTTCGTATAGCATTGATCTTTACTCTGGACAAAGTTTTTCTTCTGCTATGCTTTCACGCTTCGAGGCTTCAGGCATAAGTTACCGAGGATCTGCTTCCTGGGATGATTTGCAGGTTGAGTTCAAGAAAGCGGACTTTCTACTTCATGTGGAAAGTTTTTCGGAGAAATATGCGGAGAAGACCAGGTATTCTCTTTCCACCAAGCTTCCGGAGTATCTATCCAGTGGTGTCTGTGTGATTGGTTTTGGTCCAGAGACGGTTGCCTCCATCAAGCTCCTAAGGGACCACAAAATAGGGTTGGCACTGTCGAAGAATGCTGGTGACATGAATGTGCTGAGCGACGCTATACAGAGTACGTTCATAAGAAGTTCTTTTGGGGAACAGGGTGTTTCATTTGCATGGGCAAACTTTTCTCCTGAGCTGATTAAGAAGAAGCTATATGATTCACTGCAGGAGGTTTAATATGTTTTCTTCGAAGAAATTGCTGATTACGGGTGGTACTGGTTCTTTTGGGAATGCTGTCTTAAAGCGATTCTTGGACACAGATATTGCCGAGATTCGAATCTTCAGTCGCGATGAGAAGAAGCAGGATGATATGCGCAAGCGCTATGGAAGCGCTAAGCTGAAATTCTATATCGGCGATGTTAGGGACTATCAGAGCGTTCTCAATGCCATGCGAGGCGTGGATTTCGTCTATCATGCAGCGGCCTTGAAGCAGGTTCCCTCCTGTGAGTTCCATCCTATGGAGGCTGTGAAGACGAATGTTATCGGAACCGATAATGTCTTGGAAGCGGCGATACAAAGTGATGTGAAAAGAGTCGTTTGTCTAAGCACCGACAAGGCTGTCTATCCCATTAACGCCATGGGTATTTCCAAGGCGATGATGGAAAAGGTGATGGTTGCGAAATCACGTAACCTTGAAACCACTTCCACTGTCATCTGTGGTACTCGTTACGGTAACGTAATGGCTTCGAGGGGGTCAGTGATTCCGCTGTTTATCGAGCAAATGCGTTCTGGCAAACCTCTGACCATTACTGACCCGAGCATGACCCGCTTCATGATGACTCTCTCCGATGCGGTGGATCTGGTGCTTTACGCGTTTGAGCATGGTAACAATGGTGACCTCTTCGTGCAGAAGGCTCCAGCCGCAACGATTGAGGTGCTGGCCACGGCATTGACGGGGCTGCTTGGTAAAGAAGGCTATCCGGTCAATGTAATCGGTACGCGGCATGGCGAGAAACTCTATGAAGCGCTCTTGAGTCGTGAGGAAATGGCTTGTGCCGAAGATATGGGAGACTATTATCGCGTACCGCCGGATTTGCGCGATCTGAATTATAGTAAGTTTGTAGAGCAAGGTGAGGAAAGGATTTCCCATACCGAAGACTATAATTCACACAATACAGATCGTCTGGATGTCAAGGGTATGCAGGAATTGCTGCTGAAGCTTGATTTCATACGTGCTATTCAGCGTGGCGAACAGGCAAACCCCGAGGAATAGGGCATGAGGGTCTTAATAACCGGTGCAAATGGCTTTGTAGGAAAGAACCTTGCTGCTCATTTAGCTGAGCGAAATGATGTCGAGGTTATAACCTTTACGCGCGAGAATAGTATTGAAAGCTTGCCAGGAATTCTTGGCTCGATTGATTTTGTTTTTCATTTGGCTGGTGTCAATCGCCCCGAGAATCCTGAGGACTTCAAATCTGGAAATGCGAATCTGACCAAAGCACTATGTGATGCAATCCGGCGAACTGGTCGTTCTATTCCTCTGCTCTATACATCTTCGACGCAGGCGGAGTTGCAGAATAAATATGGGCTGAGTAAGCGCGATGCAGAGAATTATATTCGAGAGCTGAGTTTGGATACAGGCTCTCCTGTATATATATTCCGCTTGCCGAACGTCTTTGGCAAGTGGTCGCGTCCCAGTTATAACTCTGCGGTGGCGACTTTTTGCTATAATATTGCCAGGGATATTCCCATTCAGATAAATGATCCTACGGCTCAAATTACGCTCGTTTATATCGATGATGTAGTCAAAAAGTTTTTGGCAATTCTCGATGCTCCGGCTTCTAGGGAGCATGAGACTCGAATCGAGCCGCAATACAAGATCACCGTCGGTGATCTTGCCGACCAGATACATGCGTTCCGCGACAGCCGGAAGTCGCTCGTTACGGAGCGCGTAGGTGTCGGCTTGGTGCGGGCCTTGTATTCCACCTATCTCAGCTTCCTCCCCGAGGACCGTTTCAGCTACGAGCTGCCGATGCATGGCGATGCGCGGGGAGTCTTCGTTGAGATGCTGAAAACGCCTGACTCCGGTCAGTTCTCGTTCTTCACTGCACATCCTGGCGTCACTCGTGGTGGTCACTACCACCATTCCAAGACTGAGAAATTCCTCGTAATCAAGGGTAGCGCTCGCTTCAAGTTCAGGAATATTTCCACTGGGGCTTTTTATGAATTATATACCAGTGGCGAAAAGGCCGAAGTTGTCGAAACAGTCCCGGGCTGGACGCATGATATAACGAATGTTGGTTCCGAGGAGATGGTCGTCATGCTCTGGGCGAACGAAATATTTGATCGTGAGCATCCGGATACCTATGCTTGCCCGGTTGGCGAAAAATAAATGACTTGTAGTGAGGCTCTGATGAAGAAGTTAAAAGTTGTCACGGTAGTAGGTACGCGCCCCGAGATCATTCGCCTCTCTCGTGTAATGGCGAAGCTCGACGAGTATTGTGACCATGTTCTCGTCCATACCGGGCAGAATTATGACTATGAGCTCAACGAGATATTCTTTCAAGACCTGGGCATTCGAAAGCCAGATCATTTCCTGAATGCTGCTGGTGCATCCGGAGCGGAAACCATTGGTAATGTAATTATTGCTGTCGATCGAGTGCTCTCGGTAGAGCAGCCAGACGCCTTGCTGGTACTGGGAGATACGAATAGCTGTATGGCGGTACTACCCGCTAAGCGTCGAAAGATCCCAACTTTCCATATGGAAGCTGGCAATCGTTGCTTTGATATGCGTGTTCCCGAAGAAATAAATCGACGAATTGTGGATCACACTGCTGATATCAACCTCACTTATAGCACCATCGCTCGGGATTACTTGCTGCGGGAAGGTTTACCGCCCGACATGGTTATCAAAACCGGTAGTCCTATGTTTGAGGTTTTGAACTACTATAGGGACGGTATTGAGAGTTCTGATGTGCTGGCGCGGCTGGGCCTGGAAGAGAATAGGTTCTTTGTGGTGAGTGCGCATCGGGAAGAGAATGTCGACTCTGAAAGAAACTTCCTTTCGTTGGTCGAGACCCTGAATGAAATTTCGGAAAAGTATGACTTTCCTGTAATTGTTTCCACGCATCCGAGAACGATGAAGCGTGTGGAAGCAATGGGTGTCAAGTTTCATGCCAATGTGCGCTTGCTAAAGCCGTTGGGTTTCAAGGACTACAATAAGCTGCAATTGTCGGCCAAGGCGGTTCTTTCCGACAGCGGTACGATCAACGAAGAATCCTCGATCCTGAACTTCCCCGCCTTGAATATACGTCAGGCTCATGAGCGGCCGGAAGGCATGGAGGAAGCAGCGGTGATGATGGTCGGGCTCGGTCGCGAGCGCGTGATGCAGGGGCTAGAGATTCTCGAGAGCCAGTCTCGTGGAGCTAACCGGCTGCTTTATCTTGTGCATGACTATAGCTGTGATAACGTTTCGGAGAAGGTAGTGCGGATTCTCGTAAGCTATCGAGACTACGTTATGCGTACCGTTTGGAAAAAGTACTAAGTTCTCGTTATGGATAAGGCGAAGCTCAAGGTTCTAGTTGTTACGCAGTATTTTTGGCCAGAAAATATGCGTATTAACGACTTGGTCTCCGACTTTGTCGGGAGAGGGCACGAAGTTACGGTTTTGACGGGGTGCCCAAACTATCCCGAGGGTCGGGTCTTTTCCGGTTTCAAAGAGAACCCGGCCAGCTATTCCTGCTATCTTGGCGCTTCGGTGATCAGAGTTCCCATGCTCCCACGCGGGCTGCGTAGTATACAGCTTGCCTTGAACTACTTGTCGTTCTTCATGAGTGCGTCTTTTTTCGGGGCGTTCAGGCTAAGAAGAAGGAAGTTTGATGTAGTCTTTGTTTACGCTGTTTCACCAATAATGGTAGCCATACCTGCGATTATCATTGGACGTCTAAAAAGAGCGCCAGTATTTGTCTGGGTGCTGGACCTGTGGCCAGAGACATTAAGGGCCGTGGGCGTCCTCAACAGTGATCGGGCTCTTTCTATAGTAGGTAAGATGGTATCTTGGATCTACAACAGAACGGACTATGTATTGGTACAGTCAAAAGCCTTCATGGATAGTGTGGCGAAGTATTGTACCAGGACCATACCCGAAGGCAGGATTATCTACTTCCCGAGTTGGGCCGAGGATGATTTCTCCAATAGTGAATCGGCGAACTCTGCCCTTTTGGAAAGAGATGATTCCGTTTTTACCCTTCTGTTTGCGGGAAATGTTGGAGAGGCGCAGGACTTTCCCTCCATTCTAGATGCCGCGGAGCGTCTACGCCAAGATGTTCCCATGCGTTGGGTGATCGTTGGCGATGGCCGCGCAAGTGCATGGCTTAAGGCCGAGGTTGCAGCCAGGGGATTGGATAATGTCCTGCTGCTGGGCCGGCATCCTCTTGAGGAGATGCCGCCGCTCTTTGCCTTGGCGGACGCTCTATTTGTGTCGCTGAAGACTAATGAAGTATTCGAAAAGACCATCCCTGGGAAGGTTCAAGCCTACCTGGCTTCCGGCAAACCGGTGATCGCGATGATAGATGGAGAGGCATCCAGGGTGATCTCCGAGGCTGGTGCTGGCTACGCATGCGCTTCCGGCGACGTGGAGGCTCTGGTGGACATCATTCGTCGAGCCGCGGCGCTAACTGGGGAGCAGCGAGAAGGGCTTGGTAGAGCCGGGCGAGAATACTATGAATGCAATTTTTCGAAGCAAGCACTTTTGAGTCGCCTGGAGGGGCTCTTCATTGACGCACGCTTGAGAAGGGATGAAAAATGAACAAGGTTTTATTGACCGGTGCCTCAGGGTTCGTGGGTAAAGCATTGGCAGGTGAGCTTCTTCGGCAGGGATATGCATTGAACATGGCTTTCCGACAGATTCCTTCAAAGGTGCTAGATGGGGCTGTCGCTATTCCGGTAGGGAATATCGAGGGTGGCACCCTTTGGAGTGACGCTCTTGCAGGCGTCGATACCGTCATTCATAGCGCTGCTCGTGTTCATGTGATGAATGACCAGGCTCTCGATCCTTTGGCTGAGTTCAGAAAAGTGAATGTCGAGGGAACACTGAATCTCGCTCGGCAGGCGGCAGCAGCGGGGGTCAAACGTTTCGTTTTCGTCAGCTCTATCAAGGTGAACGGCGAGTCTACGACCACGGGTAGTCCATTCAAGCCCGACGATGTTCCAGCTCCTTCCGATCCCTATGGGATCTCCAAGCTCGAAGCTGAAACCGGTCTGCGGCAGGTGTGTGAAGAGGCAGGGATGGAATATGCTATTGTTCGTCCTGTTCTGGTCTACGGCCCTGGAGTGAAAGCCAATTTCCTCAATATGATGAAGTGGTTGGACAAAGGTATTCCTTTGCCTCTGGGGGCCATAAACAATCGCCGTAGTCTGGTGTCGCTGACAAACTTGGTGGATATGCTGGTTACCGTAGCGAGCCATCCTGCTGCTGCTAATCAGGTATTTCTTGTAAGTGATGGAGAGGACCTGTCTACCACTGGTCTTTTGCGAAGAATGGCGGTAGCAATGGGAAAAAGAGCGAATCTGCTGCCAGTCCCTGAATCGTTGCTGAAGACTGCTGCTCTCTTGTTAGGGAAGAAGTCTGTAGGTCAGAGACTCTGCGGGTCTTTGCAGGTCGACATCTCTAAGAATAAGCAGTTGTTGGATTGGAATCCGCCGCTTTCTGTGGACCAAGGACTGCAACGGGCCGCTGAATATTATTTGGAATATCGCTGAAATGTCGATCTGGTGGATTTTATTTCCTGTGGTTTTAGTATCGGCAGGACTTACAGGATTATTGAGATTCTACGCCATCTCAAAAAAAGTCATGGATGTTCCTAACGCCCGCAGTTCTCACACCGTGCCTACGCCGAGAGGCGGTGGGGTGGCTATCGTTCTGACTTTTCTCCTAGTGGCTTTTCTTCTACCCCTATTTTCCATTCTGGAGTGGCGCCAGGCGTTACTTTTCCTACTGGGAGGAGGCGGTGTCGCTCTGCTTGGTTTCCTTGACGACCATGGTCACGTGGCTGCTCGTTGGCGCCTGCTTGGGCATTTCATGGCTGCACTGGTTTCACTCTTTCTTCTGGCTGGTGTGCCGCCGTTCAAGCTACTGGGTTATCAATGGGATTTGGGCTGGGTTGGGGTCGTACTTTTTGCTTTCTATCTCGTCTGGTTGCTCAATCTTTATAATTTCATGGATGGCATAGACGGCCTTGCATGTCTTGAAGCTATCTTTGTCTGTTTGGGAGGAGCACTGGTGTATTGGATGAATGGCAAGACAGCGCTTTCCTTGATCCCCCTGTTGCTGGCTTTTGCTGTTCTCGGTTTCTTGTTTTGGAACTTTCCTCCCGCGAAGATCTTCATGGGTGATGCTGGTAGTGGGTTCCTTGGACTGACTCTGGGAGTCCTATCGATTCAGGCAATGTGGGTCGAGCCAGAGTTCTTCTGGGCATGGCTGATTCTGCTGGGGGTCTTCATCGTGGATGCGACCTACACGCTGGCACGACGCTTGTTGCGTGGCGACAAGGTGTATGAAGCCCATCGGAGCCATGCCTATCAGTATGCCTCCAGGCATTTCGGCAAGCATGCTCCTGTTACACTCGGCGTAACCGGACTGAATTTGGTTTGGCTTCTACCCATGGCGCTTTGGGTGGCAAGTGGCCATCTTGAGCCTGCTCTGGGTATCCTCATAGCTTATACCCCCCTCGTTTTCCTGGCTGTGAAGTTCAAGGCTGGTAAGCTAGAGTCGGTTGGATAGAGCTCTTCAGCTATAGCTATTGAGGGAGTAGGGAATGCTAGATCGCTTTAGAGTAAAACTGTTGTCGATGCCTCGTCGGTGGAAGCGCTTGCTTCAAGTGGCGACAGATATCCTGCTGGTGTGGTTATCGCTGTGGTTGGCATTTGTCGTGCGTCTTGGTACGGACGACATGATTGATATTTTCGGCGAGCATGCGTGGCTCTTCATTGCCGCTCCGCTTATCGCCATTCCATTGTTCATTCGCTTCGGCATGTATCGCGCGGTGATGCGCTATCTCGGTAACGACGCATTGATCGCCATCGCCAAGGCGGTGACCATCTCGGCTCTGGTGCTGTCGCTGGTGGTGTACTGGTATCGTGGCGCGCCGGCGCCGGTGCCGCGTTCCCTGGTGTTCAACTACTGGTGGTTGAGCATGCTGCTGATCGGCGGCTTGCGTCTGGCCATGCGCCAGTATTTCATGGGCGACTGGTACTCTGCTGTGCAGTCGGTACCATTTCTCAATCGCCAGGATGGCCTGCCCAGGGTGGCCATCTATGGCGCGGGGGCGGCCGGCAACCAGTTGGTTGCGGCATTGCGTCTCGGTCGGGCGATGCGTCCGGTGGCGTTCATCGATGACGACAAGCAGATCGCCAACCGGGTCATCGCCGGTCTGCGGGTCTATACCGCCAAGCATATCCGCCAGATGATCGACGAGACGGGCGCGCAGGAGGTTCTCCTGGCGATTCCTTCCGCCACTCGGGCCCGGCGCCGAGAGATTCTCGAGTCCCTGGAGCCGTTCCCGCTGCACGTGCGTAGCATGCCTGGCTTCATGGACCTGGCCAGCGGTCGGGTCAAGGTGGACGACCTGCAGGAGGTGGACATCGCTGACCTGCTGGGGCGCGACAGCGTCGCACCGCGCAAGGAGCTGCTGGAACGGTGCATCCGCGGTCAGGTGGTGATGGTGACCGGGGCGGGCGGTTCTATCGGTTCGGAACTCTGTCGGCAGATCATGAGTTGTTCGCCTAGCGTGCTGATCCTGTTCGAGCACAGCGAATACAACCTCTACAGCATCCATCAGGAACTGGAGCGTCGGATCAAGCGCGAGTCGCTTTCGGTGAACCTGTTGCCGATCCTCGGTTCGGTGCGCAATCCCGAGCGCCTGGTGGACGTGATGCGTACCTGGAAGGTCAATACCGTCTACCATGCGGCGGCCTACAAGCATGTGCCGATCGTCGAGCACAACATCGCCGAGGGCGTTCTCAACAACGTGATAGGCACCTTGCATGCGGTGCAGGCCGCGGTGCAGGTCGGCGTGCAGAACTTCGTGCTGATTTCCACCGACAAGGCGGTGCGACCGACCAATGTGATGGGCAGCACCAAGCGCCTGGCGGAGATGGTCCTTCAGGCGCTCAGCAACGAATCGGCACCGGTGCTGTTCGGCGATCGGAAGGACGTGCATCACGTCAACAAGACCCGTTTCACCATGGTCCGCTTCGGCAACGTCCTCGGTTCGTCCGGTTCGGTCATTCCGCTGTTCCGCGAGCAGATCAAGCGCGGCGGCCCGGTGACGGTCACCCACCCGAGCATCACCCGTTACTTCATGACCATTCCCGAGGCAGCGCAGTTGGTCATCCAGGCCGGTTCGATGGGGCAGGGCGGAGATGTATTCGTGCTGGACATGGGGCCGCCGGTGAAGATCCTGGAGCTCGCCGAGAAGATGATCCACCTGTCCGGCCTGAGCGTGCGTTCCGAGCGTTCGCCCCATGGTGACATCGCCATCGAGTTCAGTGGCCTGCGTCCTGGCGAGAAGCTCTACGAAGAGCTGCTGATCGGTGACAACGTGAATCCCACCGACCATCCGATGATCATGCGGGCCAACGAGGAACACCTGAGCTGGGAGGCCTTCAAGGTCGTGCTGGAGCAGTTGCTGGCCGCCGTGGAGAAGGACGACTACTCGCGGGTTCGCCAGTTGCTGCGGGAAACCGTCAGTGGCTATGCGCCTGACGGTGAAATCGTCGACTGGATCTATCGCCAGAGGCGGCGAGAACCCTGAGTCATCGTTCTCCGGAAAAGGCCGCCTAGCGGCCTTTTTTGTTTTCTCTGTACGATGTTTCCGGTGCCGGACCAGGAAGCGACTGCTTTGCTGGGGCTGTCGATCCAGGTGCGTTCCACGGCGATAAGGTGGTTTCGTGGATGGGCATGAAGCCCTCTACGTGGTCATTCATCTCTGAAGGAGTGCACCCATGCACCTAATCAAATCCGCTCTGCTTCTCATCCTGTTCGCCTGTCTTCCGTTTTCGGCTTCCGCCGCACCGGTCGCCGTCGCCAAGAATCCGCTGGCCGCAACGACACCTGCGACGACCGTGTCGCCGGGGGAGCAGGTCAATATCAATACGGTCGACGAGGCCGCCCTGATACGGGGGCTCAACGGTGTCGGCGAGGCCAAGGCCAGGGCGATCCTCGAGTATCGTGCGGCCCATGGTCCGTTCGTCTCGGTGGATCAACTGCTGGAAGTGAAAGGGGTAGGCCCGGCGTTGCTGGAGAAGAACCGGGCGCGGATCGTCATCGAGTGAGGTGCGACTGAAGGGGCGAACTTTCGTCCCGATAACGAAAAAGCCCCCGGCATGTGCCGAGGGCTTTGAATTTGGCTCCGCGACCTGGACTCGAACCAGGGACCCAATGATTAACAGTCATTTGCTCTACCGACTGAGCTATCGCGGAACAGCGAGGCGTATGTTACTGATTAAAAAGGGGAAGTCAAGCCTCTCCCGATGACTTCCCCATTTTCCCTACAGGACCTGGACGATGGCCTTGGTGATGGTCTCCAGGTTCGATTTGTTCAGCGCGGCGACGCAGATACGGCCGGTGCTGACGGCGTAGATACCGAACTCGGTCTTCAGGCGCTCGACCTGGTCGGCGGTCAGGCCGGAATAGGAGAACATGCCACGTTGGCGACCGACGAAGCTGAAGTCGCGCTTGGCGCCGTGGGCTGCCAGTTGCTCGACCATCGCCAGGCGCATGTCGCGGATGCGGTCGCGCATCTCGCCCAGTTCCTGCTCCCAGAGGGCCCGCAGTTCCGGGCTGTTGAGCACGGAGGAGACGACGCTGGCGCCGTGGGTCGGTGGGTTCGAATAGTTGGTGCGGATCACTCGCTTCACCTGGGACAGCACGCGGGCCGATTCATCGCGGCTTTCGGTTACGATCGAGAGGGCGCCGACGCGTTCGCCATAGAGCGAGAAGGATTTGGAGAACGAGCTGGAAACGAAGAAGCTCAGGCCCGACTGGGCGAACAGGCGCACCGCGGCGGCGTCTTCCTCGATGCCGTTGCCGAAGCCCTGGTAGGCGATGTCGAGGAACGGCACGTGGCCCTTGGCCTTGAGCACGTCCAGCACCTGTTTCCAGTCGTCCAGCTCGAGATCGACGCCGGTCGGATTATGGCAGCAGGCGTGCAGAACCACGATCGAGCGGGCCGGCAGGGCATTCAGGTCTTCCAGCAGGCCGGCGCGGTTCACGCCATTGCTGGCGGCGTCGTAATAGCGGTAGTTCTGCACCGGGAAGCCGGCGGCTTCGAACAGTGCGCGGTGGTTTTCCCAGCTCGGGTCGCTGATGGCCACGGTGGCGTCGGGCAGCAGGCGCTTGAGGAAGTCGGCGCCGAGCTTGAGCGCGCCGGTGCCGCCGACGGCCTGGGTCGTGACCACACGGCCGGCGGCCAGCAGCTCGGACTCGTTACCGAACAGCAGTTTCTGTACGCCCTGGTCGTAGGCGGCGATCCCTTCGATCGGCAGGTAGCCGCGCGGCGCGTGGGCCTCGATGCGGGCCTTCTCGGCAGCCTGCACGGCACGCAACAGCGGAATGCGCCCCTCCTCGTTGTAGTACACGCCCACGCCCAGGTTGATCTTGCCCGGACGGGTATCGGCGTTGAAGGCTTCGTTCAGGCCAAGGATGGGATCACGCGGTGCCATTTCGACGGCAGAAAACAGACTCATTTTGCGGCTGCTCGGAGTGTGAAGAGAGGAGGGCAACGCAACCCGTTATGCGGGGGCGCAAAGGGTTGCGCAAACGGGGGGTTATTATAGACACCCCTTGATGCATGCGGCGACATTTAGGTGCATGCTTTCAGCTATTTCTGACGCCGGATTTTCCTTGGCGTCACAGCTCCCTGCGAGGTTTTTCATGGATACGTTCCAACTCGACTCGCGCTTCAAGCCCGCCGGCGACCAACCGGAAGCCATCCGGCAGATGGTCGAGGGGCTGGAGGCGGGGCTTTCGCACCAGACCCTGCTGGGGGTGACGGGCTCTGGCAAGACTTTCAGCATCGCCAACGTGATTGCCCAGGTGCAGCGCCCGACCCTGGTCCTGGCGCCGAACAAGACCCTGGCGGCCCAGCTCTACGGGGAGTTCAAGACGTTCTTCCCGCACAATTCCGTGGAGTACTTCGTTTCCTACTACGACTACTACCAGCCGGAGGCCTACGTCCCGTCTTCCGATACCTATATCGAGAAGGACTCCTCGATCAACGACCATATCGAGCAGATGCGCCTGTCGGCGACCAAGGCGCTGCTCGAGCGTCCGGATGCGATCATCGTCGCCACCGTGTCGTCCATCTACGGCCTCGGTGATCCCGCGTCCTACCTGAAGATGGTCCTGCACCTGGACCGCGGCGACCGCATCGACCAGCGCGAACTGCTGCGGCGACTGACCAGCCTGCAGTACACCCGCAACGACATGGATTTCGCCCGTGCGACTTTCCGTGTGCGTGGCGATGTGATCGACATCTTCCCGGCCGAATCCGATCTCGAGGCGATTCGTGTCGAGTTGTTCGACGACGAGGTGGAAAGCCTCTCGGCCTTCGATCCGCTCACCGGCGAGGTGATCCGCAAGCTGCCGCGCTTCACCTTCTACCCCAAGAGCCACTACGTGACCCCGCGCGAGACGCTGCTGGAGGCGGTCGACCAGATCAAGGCCGAACTCAAGGAACGCCTGGACTACCTGCGCAACAACAACAAGCTGGTGGAAGCGCAGCGCCTGGAGCAGCGCACCCGTTTCGACCTGGAGATGATCCTCGAGCTGGGCTACTGCAACGGCATCGAGAACTACTCGCGCTATCTTTCCGGGCGGGCCCCCGGCGAGCCGCCGCCGACGCTCTACGACTACCTGCCGGCCAACTCGCTGCTGGTTATCGACGAATCGCACGTCAGCGTTCCGCAGGTCGGCGCGATGTTCAAGGGCGACCGCTCGCGCAAGGAGACCCTGGTGGAATACGGTTTCCGCCTGCCTTCGGCGCTGGACAACCGGCCGCTGCGCTTCGAAGAGTGGGAGGCGGTGAGTCCGCAGACCATCTTTGTCTCCGCCACCCCGGGCCCCTACGAGGCGGAGCATGCCGGGCGGGTCATCGAGCAGGTGGTGCGTCCCACCGGGCTGGTCGATCCGGAGATCGAGGTACGTCCGGCGATGACCCAGGTGGACGACCTGCTCTCGCAGATCCGCCAGCGTGTGGCCAAGGACGAGCGGGTGCTGGTGACTACCCTGACCAAGCGCATGGCCGAGGACCTCACCGATTATCTCGGCGATCACGACGTGCGGGTGCGCTACCTGCACTCGGACATCGATACCGTCGAGCGAGTGGAGATCATCCGCGACCTGCGCGCCGGTGCGTTCGACGTGCTGGTGGGGATCAACCTGCTGCGCGAAGGCCTGGACATGCCCGAGGTGTCGCTGGTGGCGATCCTCGACGCGGACAAGGAAGGCTTCCTGCGCTCGGAGCGCTCGCTGATCCAGACCATCGGTCGTGCCGCGCGCAACCTGCACGGCAAGGCGATCCTCTACGCCGACAACGTCACCGGCTCGATGCAGCGTGCGATCGACGAGACCGAGCGGCGTCGGGCCAAGCAGATCGCCTTCAACGAAGCCCATGGCATCGTGCCCAAGGGGGTGCGCAAGGACATCAAGGACATTCTCGAAGGCGCCGTGGTGCCCGGCGCGCGCGGCAAGCGCAAGGGCGTGGCCAAGGTGGCGGAGGAGAGCGGGCGCTACGAGAACGAACTGCGCTCGCCGAGCGAGATCAGCAAGCGCATCCGCCAACTGGAGGAAAAGATGTACCAGTTGGCCCGCGACCTGGAGTTCGAGGCGGCGGCGCAACTGCGCGACGAGATCCAGACGCTGCGCGAGCGCCTGGTCAACGTCTGATCTTCAGTGAGCCCCGGCGTCGGCGCGGGTGCCGATGCCGGCCGGCAGCGAGCGGGTCAGCAGCACCGCGAGCATGCTCACTGCGAGCACCATGCCGATGACATGGAAAGCATCGTTGTAGGCCATGATCATCGCCTGCTGGTGGGTGATCTCGCTGAGTTTGCCCAGCGCCGCCTGCTGGCTGCCCAATTGCGCGGCGAGTTGCGCGAGGCGTTCGTCGACCTGCGGGTTGGTCGGCACCAGGGCTTCGCGCAGATAGTCGAAGTACACCTTGGCGCGACTGTCGAGCAGGGTCGCGAGCAGGGCGATGCCGATGGCGCCGCCGAGGTTGCGCAGGATGTTGAACAGGCTCGAGGCCGAGCCGGCATCCTGTGGCTGCAGGTAGGCGGTGGCGATCAGCGAAATGGTCACCATGATCATCGGCTGGCCGAGGGCGCGCAGTAGCTGGATCTGGTTGAACTGCGGTCCGGCGAAGTCCGGGTTGAGCACCCCGGAGAAGAAGCTGGCAAGGCCGAACAGGCCGAAGCCGGCGGCGCAGAGCAGGCGCGGCGAGACCAGCTTCATCAACTTCGGGACCAGCGGGATCAGGAACAGCTGGGGAATGCCCATCCACATGATCACCTCGCCGATCTGCATGGCGTTGTAGCCCTGGATTTGCGCCAGGTACAGCGGCAGTACGTAGATCGAGCCGTACAGGCCCATGCCCAGACCGATGCTGGAAATGCTCGCGAGGCCGAAGTTGCGGTTGCGCAGGATGCCCAGGTCGATCAGCGGGTTCGGCCGCGACAGTTGCAGGATGACGAACAGGACCAGGCTGAACAGGGCGACGCTGCCGAGGCTGACGATCAGTTGCGACTCCAGCCAGTCCTTGCGGTGACCTTCCTCGAGGAAAACCTGCAGGCAGCCCAGGCCGATGCCGAGGGTGACGATGCCGGCGTAGTCGGTACTCTTCAGCAGTTCC
The DNA here is from genome assembly GCF_056110345.1 of Pseudomonas sp. TZ252. Lineage (NCBI taxonomy): Bacteria > Pseudomonadati > Pseudomonadota > Gammaproteobacteria > Pseudomonadales > Pseudomonadaceae > Pseudomonas > Pseudomonas sp. TZ252. Next base: position 4,432,780 of record NZ_CM148566.1, read on the forward strand.
CAATGCGGCGCCTTTTTCTCCAGGCCGTAGAGCAGCCCGGCGATCATCAACAGGCCCGGCGGCACGTTGATATAGAAGATGTATTCCCAGCCGAAGTTTTCCGTCAGCCAGCCTCCCAGGGTCGGTCCGATGGAGGGCGCGAAGGTGGCGGTGATGGCGAACAGCGCCATGCCCTTCGGACGGTGGTGTTCCGGCAACTTGACCAGGGCCAGGGTGAACGCCAGCGGAATCAGCGCGCCGCCGGTGAAACCCTGCATGGCGCGGAACACGATCATGCTTTCCAGGTTCCAGGCGAACGAGCAGAGCAGCGAAGACACCAGGAAGCCCACCGAGATCATCACCGCCAGGCGGCGTGCCGAGAGCAGCTGCACCAGCCAGGCGGTCATCGGGATCATGATGATCTCCGCCACCAGGTAGGAGGTGGAGATCCACGAGCCTTCCTCGAGGGTTGCCGCCAGCGCGCCCTGGATGTCCTTCAGCGAGGAGTTGGTGATCTGGATGTCGAGCACCGCCATGAATGCGCCGAGCATGGCGCTGAGCACCGCGATCCAGTCGCGCCGGGTCGGTTCGCCAAGCGGCCGGGCCAGCGCCTCAGCGGTCACGGAGCTCGACCTCGGCTTCGACGGACATGCCGGGGCGGATGCGGCCATGCAGCGGGTTGTCGGCCTCGAACACGATCTTCACCGGGATGCGTTGCACCACCTTGGTGAAGTTTCCGGTGGCGTTGTCCGGTGGCAGCAGGCTGAACTGCGCGCCGGAAGCGGCGAACAGGCTATCGATGCGGCCGTCGATAGGCGTGTCGGGGAAGGCGTCGAAGGTCAGGCGCGCCTTCTGCCCGTCGCGCATGCGGCCTACCTGGGTCTCCTTGAAGTTGGCCTGGACCCAGATGTCTTCGTCCGGCACCAGCGACAGCAAATGGGTGCCGACCTGCACGTACTGGCCGTTGCGTGCGCTGCGCTGGCCAACCAGGCCGCTGATCGGCGAATGGATCAGGGTGCGTGACAGGTTGATTTCGGCTTGCGCCAGTTCGGTGCGGGCGCTGGCGATCTGCGCTTCCAGGCGCTTGATCTCGGCGCCCAGGGTGTCGCGCTGGACGCGTTGTGCCTCGAGGTCGGCGCGGGCCTTGGCCAGTTGCGAGCGAGCCACATGGTTGTCGGCGGTGAGGGTGGTGACCCGTTCCTCGGAAACGTAGCCGGGCTTGCGCAGGGCTTCGGCGCGGTTCAGGTCGATCTGTGCGCGACCGAGGGTTGCCTGGCTGGCGTTGACGTCGGCGGCGCTGGCGGCGATCAGGCTGCCCTGCTGCACCAGCTTGCTGCGCGCCTGGGCCAGTTCCGCCTCGCGGGTGGCCAGCGCGGCCTGGGCGCGCTCGACGGCGAGCTTGAAGTCGGCGTCCTCCAGGCGTACCAGTAGCTGCCCCTTGTCCACGTGCTGGTTGTCGCGCACCAGGACTTCCTCGACCCGCGCGCCCAACTGGCTGGCCACCCGCGTGATCTCGCCCTGGACGTAGGCGTTGTCGGTGCTTTCCACGTGGCGGCCGATGAACCACCAGTGCAGGAAGAAGGCCAGGGCGATCAGGCCGACGGCCACCAGGAAGACGGTCAGGCGACGTTTGAGTTGGGCGGGCATGGGTGGAGTGTTCCGTCGGCAAAATTCGGCCAATCTAGCAGTGTTCCGCCGGACGTTATAGGCGCTACACTTCGGACTCTTTGTTGCTTATAGGGAACAATAATGGGGCTTGATGATGCGCTGATCTTCACCCGCGTGGTGGAGTACCACAGCTTCACCCAGGCCGCGCAGAGCCTGGGCATGCAGAAGTCCACGGTGAGCCGGCGCATCGCCCTGCTGGAGGAGCGTCTGGGCGTGCGCCTGCTCAATCGCACTACCCGAAAGTTGCGCCTGACCGAAGTAGGGCAGGCCTACTACGAGCGCTGCCGGCAGATCATGCACGATTTCGCCGAGGCCGAGCAGGCGGTCATGCAGTTGCAACAGGCGCCGTCGGGATTGCTGCGGATCACCTCGCCGATAGAGTTCGGCCAGATGTTCCTCGCCAGCCTGCTGGGCGACTTCATGCGCCAGTACCCGCAGATCACCGCCGAGGTCGAGCTGGCCTCGCGCAGCGTCGATCCGCTGCAGGAGGGCGTCGACATCGTGATCATGGTCGGCCAGCCGGAGGATTCCACCCTGGTGGCCCGTCGCCTGCTCTCTACCAGCCGCTGGCTCTGCGCCAGCCCCGACTACCTGGCGGCGCACGGCACGCCGACATCGGTGGCCGAGCTTGCCGGGCATCGCGCGGTCCTTCTGTCCACCGACTCCCAGCGCTACTGGCCGCTTTCCGGAGACAGCCTGCCCTGCCAGCGGGTGCTGTCCTGCAACAACATCACCTTCGCCCGCGAGGCGGTGGTCGCCGGTGCCGGTATTGCCGCGCTACCGGCGCTGATCTGTGCGGAGAGCGTGCACAGCGGGCGTCTGGTGCGTTTGCTGGCGGACGTGCCGTTGCCGGTCGGCGAACTGTATGCGGTCTATCCTTCGCGGCGTTTCCAGGCGATGAAGGTCAAGGCCTTCCTCGATTTCCTGATCAGCCGCCTGCCGGCCGACACCGGTCGTTTACTGGAGCCGGAGGCGGCCCGCCTGATAACATCGCGCCCCTGAATTTCCGTTTTAACTTCCGCTTGGCAAGAGAGTCTCCATGACCACTGTTCGTACTCGCATCGCCCCGTCGCCGACGGGCGACCCGCACGTCGGTACCGCATACATCGCGCTGTTCAACCTGTGCTTCGCGCGTCAGCACGGCGGTCAGTTCATCCTGCGCATCGAGGACACCGACCAGCTGCGTTCGACGCGGGAGTCCGAGCAGCAGATCTACGACGCCCTGCGCTGGCTCGGCATCGAATGGGACGAGGGCCCGGACGTCGGCGGCCCGCATGGCCCGTACCGGCAGAGCGAGCGCGGGCATATCTACAAGAAGTATTCGGACGAACTGGTCGAGAAGGGCCATGCCTTCACCTGCTTCTGCACGCCCGAGCGCCTCGATGCGGTTCGCGCCGAGCAGATGGCGCGCAAGGAAACCCCGCGCTACGACGGCCACTGCATGCACCTGCCGAAGGATGAGGTGCAGCGCCGCCTCGCCGCCGGCGAGTCCCACGTCACCCGCATGAAGGTGCCGACCGAGGGCGTCTGCGTGGTGCCGGACATGCTCCGCGGCGATGTCGAGATTCCGTGGGATCGCATGGACATGCAGGTGCTGATGAAGGCCGACGGCCTGCCCACCTACTTCCTCGCCAACGTGGTCGACGACCACCTGATGGGCATCACCCACGTCCTGCGCGGCGAAGAGTGGCTGCCGTCGGCGCCCAAGCTGATCAAGCTCTACGAGTATTTCGGCTGGGAGCAGCCGCAGCTGTGCTACATGCCACTGCTGCGCAACCCGGACAAGAGCAAGCTGTCCAAGCGCAAGAATCCGACCTCTATCACCTTCTACGAGCGCATGGGCTACCTGCCGCAGGCGCTGCTCAACTACCTCGGGCGGATGGGCTGGTCGATGCCGGACGAGCGCGAGAAATTCACCCTCGCCGAGATGATCGAGCATTTCGACCTGTCGCGCGTCTCCCTGGGCGGACCGATCTTCGACCTGGAGAAGCTCTCCTGGCTGAACGGGCAGTGGATCCGCGAGCAGTCCGTGGAGGAGTTCGCCCGTGAGGTGCAGAAGTGGGCGTTGAATCCCGAATACCTGATGAAGATCGCTCCGCACGTGCAGGGACGGGTGGAGAACTTCAGCCAGATCGCGCCGCTGGCCGGATTCTTCTTCAGCGGCGGGGTGCCGCTGGACGTTTCGCTGTTCGAACACAAGAAGCTCGATCCGACCCAGGTCCGCCAGGTCCTGCAACTGGTGCTGTGGAAACTCGAATCCCTGCGCCAGTGGGAGAAGGAACGCATCACCGGCTGCATCCAGGCTGTCGCCGAACACCTCCAGCTCAAGCTGCGCGACGTGATGCCGCTGATGTTCCCGGCCATCACCGGGCATGCCAGCTCGGTTTCGGTGCTGGACGCCATGGAGATCCTTGGCGCCGACCTGTCGCGTTATCGCTTGCGCCAGGCCCTGGAGCTGCTGGGCGGGGCGTCGAAAAAGGAAACCAAGGAGTGGGAGAAGATCCGCGACGCCATTCCCGGCTGACCGGCTTTCTTCCACAGTCGATGACGAGGCCCGCCCAGTTGCGGGCCTCGTTTTTGGGGGAGGGGAGGTAAGTGATTGTTCTTCCGGTAAAATTTTTTAGGTTTCGATGAAAAATAATGTTGACAGCCTCAAGCCTCGCCCTTAGTATGCGCCCCGTCTTCACGACGAACTCAACGAAGTGAAGCGATCCAGCGGTACTTTGGGGCTATAGCTCAGCTGGGAGAGCGCTTGCATGGCATGCAAGAGGTCGACGGTTCGATCCCGTCTAGCTCCACCAAATTGCCGGGAATACGCGGTTGGTTTTGCGGATTCCTACGAAGGTTTCGTCCCCTTCGTCTAGTGGCCTAGGACACCGCCCTTTCACGGCGGTAACAGGGGTTCGAGTCCCCTAGGGGACGCCACTTCATGTTCATCCGTCCCAGCAATGGATGAACGTGTCGACGACCGGAAGGTTGTCGAAGCGATCGGAAGATCGCCCGCCTGATGGCGAATTCGGGGCTATAGCTCAGCTGGGAGAGCGCTTGCATGGCATGCAAGAGGTCGACGGTTCGATCCCGTCTAGCTCCACCACATTCCAAGGCCAGCATCGCTGGCCTTACTTTTCGAAGGTTTCATTGTCCCCTTCGTCTAGTGGCCTAGGACACCGCCCTTTCACGGCGGTAACAGGGGTTCGAGTCCCCTAGGGGACGCCACTTTTTCCCGCTCTGCGGGGCTCTATAGGGCCATTCCGAATTGGAATGGCCCTTTTGTTTTTTCCCTTTCGAATTTCCTGACAGACGGCCCGGCCGTACGCTTGCCGATTTTTATTATGCATATAATATTTCATCCATAATATTTTCGGAGATCGTCATGAGCGACAAGAAAACCCAGACCCGTGCCCGCATCCTCGGTGCCGCCACCCAGGCCCTGCTCGAGCGGGGCGCCGTCGAACCTAGCGTCGGGGAAGTGATGGGCGCGGCGGGGCTCACCGTCGGCGGCTTCTATGCCCACTTCCAGAGCAAGGATGCGCTGATGCTCGAGGCGTTCGAGCAATTGCTCGGCAAGCGCCGCGAACTGCTCGGCGAACTCGATCCCGGATTGTCGGGAAAGGAGCGTCGTGCCTTGGCGGCCGCCTTCTACCTGTCGCGCAAGCATCGGGACGCACAGGTCGACGCCGGTTGTCCGCTGCCGGCGACCCTAGCCGAGGTGGCGCGCCTGCCGGAGGGGTTTCGCGAGGTCTTGAGCAGACATGTCGAGATCATGGTCGCCAGCCTGGCGGAAAGTCCCGAGGAAACCGACGTCGCCCTGGCCGACCTGGTGTTGATGATTGGCGGTTTGGCGCTGGCCCGGGCATTGGGGCCGGGGGATCTGTCCGACCGGGTTCTGCGTGCCGCCAAGCAGGCGGTGAACTGAGGAGGTGCGAGATGAGCAGCCTGACCTGGATTCGCGGTTTCAACGGGACGATCGGCCGCATCGCGCCGCGTTGGACGGCCGAGCGTATGCGTCGGACGTTCATGGTGTCTGGCGAGTGGCCGCCGAAGGATTGGGAGCTGCCGCTGCTGGCCAGTTCGGAGCGCGTCACTCTGCGCTTCGGGCTGTCGGTGTTGCGCTGGGGCGAGGGGCCGGCAGTCCTGCTGCTGCATGGCTGGGCCGGCAGGCCGACACAGTTCGCCCATCTGATCGAGCAACTGGTCGGCGCGGGTTATTCGGTGTATGCCCTCGATGCGCCGGCCCATGGCCGCTCGCCGGGCAGGGAGGCGAACGTGGTGCTGTTCGCCCATGCCTTGCTGGAGGCCGCTGGCGAGTTGCCGCCGCTGCGTGCGGTGGTCGGTCATTCCCTGGGTGGCGCGGCGGCGTTGCTGGCGGCCCAGATGGGGCTGCGCAGCGAAGCGCTGGTGACGGTCTCGGCGCCGTCGCGGATTCTCGAACAGTTGCGCCTGTTCGCTCGTTTCGTCGGTTTGCCGGCCCTGGCTCGCTCGCATTTCATCCGCCTGGTCGAGCGTCAGGCTGGCATATCCGCGGCGTGCCTGGATGTGGCGCGCTACCGTCTGGAAATGCCCGGGCTGGTGGTGCATGCCGACGACGACACGCGCGTAGCGGTGGAAAATGCCGAGCGCATCCATGCCGCCTGGCCGGCCAGTCGCTTGCTGCGTCTGCCGGGCGGCGGCCACCACCGACTGCTCGGCGAGCGCAGGCTGAGCGAGTCGCTGCTGGCGCTGCTCGAGGAGCGCCCGGCGATGCGCGCTTGCCGGCGCGTGGAAAAGACGGCGAGCGCTTCCTGAGGCGCGTAGCAGAGGGGTTGTCGTTGTCCTGACCTCGGTTCTTCGGTAAAAAGCGCTGTGGCCCGCGCGGAGCGATCCGGCGGGGCGAACCGTTTCGAATCGAGGAGTGCCCATGACATTGCCGCTGGATCGGGTCCTGCAGCAGGCCAGCCCGGTATTGCCGGTGCTGGTGATCGAGGACGTGGCGCTGGCGCCCGACCTGGCGCGCGCGTTGTATGCGGGCGGCGTCACGGTGCTGGAAGTGACGCTGCGCACGCCGCAGGCGCTGGACGCGATCGCCGCCATCCATCGCGAGGTGCCCGAGGTCCTGCTGGGGGCGGGTACCCTGATCCACACCGAGCAGTTTCTCGAGGCGCGCGACGCAGGCGCACAGTTCGCCGTCAGCCCCGGATGCACGCCGCGTCTTGCCGCCGCCGCGGAGGATGCCGGCCTGCCATACCTACCCGGGGTGATGACGCCTTCGGAAGTGTTGCTGGCGCTGGAGTACGGTTATCGCTCGCTGAAGCTGTTCCCGGCTGATGGCACTGCCAGCGTGAAAATGCTGAAAAGCCTGAAGGGGCCGTTCACCGGCATCCGCTTCTGCCCGACCGGCGGGGTGAACCTGGACAACCTGCTGAATTTCCTCCGCCTGCCCAATGTCGCCTGTGTCGGCGGCACCTGGTTGGCGCCGCCGAGCCTGATCCGGGCGCGGGCCTGGGATCAGATCACACAACTGGCCAGGGAAGCGCGCGAACTGGCCGGCAGCCTGGAGCAGCATTGATGAATTGGGACTACGCCGATCCGTTCGTGATCGACCTCAGGGTCCTCGCCGAGGACATCGACGGGCTCGGCCACGCGAACAACGCCGTCTACGTCAGTTGGCTGGAGCGCTGCGCCTGGCGCCACTCGCAGCGGCTGGGCCTGGACCTGGCCGAGTACCGCCGGCTGGACCGGGCGATGGCGGTGCTGCGCCACGAGATCGACTACCTGGCCGCGGCCTACGAGGGCGACGAACTGCAATTGGCGACCTGGATCGTCGAGTCCGACCAGCGCCTGCGGATGAACCGGCGCTTCCAGTTGGTACGCCCGGCGGATGGCGCCACGCTGCTGCGGGCGCAGACCACCTTCGTCTGCATCGAACTGTCCAGCGGCAAGCCGAAGCGGATGCCGGCGGAGTTCATCGACGGCTATGGCCAGGCTCTGCTCGCCGGGGCCTGACCCGTCGCGCGTCGGCCGGCAGGCATTCGCACTTTGTTCCGGGCGGCGGATTCTCTAGAATCCGCCGCCTGTCATTTTCGAGGTAGTGGTTCGTGCAAATCGCCCTGGCGCCGATGGAAGGTCTGGTGGATGAAATCCTCCGCGACGTGCTGACCCGCGTCGGCGGCATCGATTGGTGCGTCACCGAATTCATTCGCATCACCGATCGCCTACTGCCGGCCACGGCTTTCCACAAGCTGGCGCCGGAGCTGCGCGACGGCAGCCGGACCCGCGCCGGGACGCCGATGCGTGTGCAGTTGCTCGGCTCCGATCCTGCGTGCCTGGCGGATAACGCCGCGTTCGCCTGTGAGCTGGGTGCCCCGGTGATCGACCTGAACTTCGGTTGTCCGGCCAAGACCGTGAACCGCTCGCGCGGCGGCGCGGTATTGCTCAAGGAGCCGAAGCTGATGCACGACATCGTCGCCGCCGTGCGTCGCGCGGTGCCGAGCGAGATTGCGGTGACCTCGAAGATGCGCCTGGGCTACGACAGTCCCGACGGCGCCCTGGATTGTGCGCGGGCCCTGGCCGACGGCGGCTCGGCCCATGTAGTGGTGCATGCCCGGACCAAGGTCGATGGCTACAGGCCGCCGGCGCACTGGGAGTGGGTGGCGCGGGTGGCCGAGGCGGTGCGCGTGCCGGTGTTCGCCAATGGCGAAGTGTGGACGCTCGACGACTACCTGCGTTGTCGCGAGGTCAGCGGGGTGGAGGACATCATGCTCGGTCGCGGCCTGGTCTCGCGTCCTGGCCTGGCTCGGCAGATCGCCGCCTGGCGCGATGGCGGCGAAATCCGCGAGATGCCCTGGAGCGATCTGTTGCCGCTGCTGCGCGACTTCTGGCTGCAGGCCCGGCGCAAGCTCGCCCCGCGCTATGCCCCGGGCCGTCTCAAGCAGTGGCTGGGCATGCTCACCCGCACCTATCCCGAAGCCGTCGAGCTGTTCGCACGGATACGCCGGGAAAGCGATTGCGAAACCATCGACCGGCTGTTGCAGGTGTCGTTCAGCCAGGCGGCCTAGCTTGCGTACCAGGCCTAGCGGCCGCCGCTGACATCGATGAAGGTGCCGGTGCTGTAGCTGGCTTCGTCCGACGCCAGCCAGAGAATCGCCCGCGCGACTTCCTCCGCCGTACCGCCGCGTCCTAGCGGTATGCCGCCCTTCAGGCGTTCGATACGGCCTGGCTCGCCGCCGCTGGCGTGGATCTCGGTATCGATCAGTCCGGGCCGCACCGCGTTGACCCGGATACCCTCCGCCGCCACTTCCCTGGCCAGACCGATGGTCATGCTGTCGATGGCGCCCTTGGCGGCGGCATAGTCGATGTATTCGTTGGGCGATCCCAGCCGCGAGGCCATCGAGGACACGTTGACGATGCTGCCGCCGCGCCCGCCGTGGCGGGTCGACAGGCGCTTCACCGCCTCGCGGGCGCAGAGGAAGCTGCCGGTCACGTTGGTCGCGAATACCCTGTGCAGGCGCGCCGCGTCGATGTTTTCCAGGCGCGTCTGCGCTTCCAGCATGCCGGCGTTGTTGACCAGCACGTCGAGGCGCCCGAAACGTTCGTCGATGGCGGCGAACAGCCGCTCGACATCGCCTTCCTCGGCTACGTCGGCCGCCACCGCCAGGGCTTCGCCGCCCTGGCGCTCGATGCGCTGGCGCAGCGCTTCGGCGGCCTCGCGGTTGCGCAGATAGTTGAGGACGACCGCATAGCCGCGTTCGGCGGCGAGCAGAGCGGTGGCGGCGCCGATGCCGCGGCTGGCTCCGGTGATCAGCATGACGTTGCGCATGATGATGCTCCCCAGGTCAGTAGCGAGTGAAGGTCAGGTAGTCGGCGTCCCAGCCCAGGCCCTGCCAGAACAGGTTGGACAGCGGCGCGTCAAGGGCCGATTGCGCGCGGATCAGGCCGGCGCCGCGCGAGCGCAGGGCCTCCTCGGCGCTGCCCACCAGTTCCCGGGCCAGGCCCTGGCGGCGGGCCTGCGGCAATACGTAGAGCTCTGCGATCTCTCCGACCCGTGCCTGACCGTCCTCGATCTGCCACAAGTGGGCGAGGACGAAACCGCGGGGATGCTGCTGGGCCTCCGCCAGCCAGAGCAAGCGGTTGCGCGAGGCGGCCAGGAGCAGTGCCTGGATCGCCTGTTGGTCGCCGGCATCCAGGGTTTCCCCGGCTTCGCGGACATTGGCTTGCCAGAGCGCGGCCACTGCGGGGACGTCGTCGGCGCTGGCCAGGCGAACCCGGTGCTGCTCTGGCGTCGCATCGAGCTCCTGGCCGACCCGCAGCAGGTTGCCGTCGGGATCGACCAGGGCGAATTCGCGCATACCCCAGGGCTGGTCTTCCAGGACCGTGATGCGTGGAATCCCCTGGCCGCCCAGGCCGAGGGCCGTGGCCTGGCGATGCAGCGCCTGGGCGTCCTCCAGGCGCAGGTAGGCAGCGCTGCAATTGGTCTTCGGTTCGAGCGCCTCGAACAGCGACAGGTGCAGCTCCAGGGCGCCGCGCTGGAGGATGGCGTAGGTCGGATAGCGAGCGCCAAGGTGGAAGCCGAGGGACTGGTAGAAGGCGCTGGCGCTGTCCAGATCGCGGCAGGGGAAGGTCGGGATTGCGCGTTCCATGGCGACGGTTCTCGAAAGGATGAGTTTCGATCTGAGCACGACGAACGGTCGTTCTCAAGGCTCTTGAAATACTTCCGACGATCCCTATCTAGTTCGTGCGGGATGCCGAAGACGGGTTCCGCACCAGAGTACTTGCTGATAATTCAGGAGATTCGCAATGAGCAACGCTTTTTCCCTCGCCCCGCTGTTCCGTCATTCCGTAGGCTTCGATCGCTTCAACGATCTGTTCGAGTCGGCCCTGCGCAATGAGGCCGGGAGTACCTACCCGCCCTACAACGTCGAAAAGCACGGTGACGACGAGTATCGCATTGTCATCGCCGCCGCCGGCTTCCAGGAAGAAGACCTGGACCTGCAGGTCGAGCGCGGCGTGCTGACCGTCAGTGGCGGCAAGCGCGAGAAGTCCACGGACAACGTGACCTACCTGCACCAGGGCATCGCCCAGCGCGCCTTCAAGCTGTCGTTCCGCCTCGCCGACCATATCGAGGTCAAGGCGGCTTCGCTGGCCAACGGCCTGCTGAACATCGACCTGGTGCGGCTGGTTCCGGAAGAAGCCAAGCCGAAGCGTATCGCCATCAATGGCCAGCGCCCGGCACTGGACAACCAGTAACCGTCAGCGGTGATCGAAAAAAGGCGCCTTCGGGCGCCTTTTTTTCATTTCGTTACGCTATCGGCCCGGGGCTCCGCCGGTAGGCCGTCGGGCACCTCGTCCAGCAGGACGTCGAGGTCGACGGCGGCCGCCATCGCCCGGTTGCCTTCGTCGCTGGGGTGCAGATGGTCGCCGGAGTCGTAGCGCGCGGCGAGCCGCGACGGCTGCTCCGGATCGCGCAATGCCGCGTCGAAGTCGATCACCGCATCGAAGGCGCCGGCATGACGGATCCACTCGTTAACCTGCCTGCGCAGGGCTTCCTTGGCGGGATGGTAATAATCGCTCAACGGCGTGCCGGGCAGTGCGCCCTCGAACGGCGTGAGGGTCGCGCCGACGACCCGGATACCCCGGTTGTGCGCCCGTTCGATCAATTGCCGGTAGCCGGCGATCAGCGCTTCCAGGGTGGGCGGTGCGGCATTCCGGGCGAAAGCGGTACCGGGCCAGGCAATGTCGTTGATGCCGAGCATCACCACCATGCTGCTTGCGCCTGGCTGGGCCAGTACGTCGCGGTCCAGACGTGCCAGCGCGCTCGCGCCCATGCCGTCGCTCAGCAGACGGGCGCCGGAAATCCCCGCATTGACCACGGCGACGCCATGCGGGGCCAGGCGTTCGGCGAGGAAGTCCGGCCAACGGCTGTTCCGGTCGAGGCTGGCGCTGGCTCCGTCGGTGATCGAGTCGCCGAGCGTCACCAGCGTCCGCGTTGCCGTTTCGGTTTCGACCAGGATACCTGTCAACAGCAGGCGCGCGCTGGTGCTCTGGCTGTCCGCCGCGTCCAGCTGCAATGCGTGGCTTTGGGTCTGCTCGCCGGCGACGATCCAGCCCGTCTGGCGGCCGTCCCAGTGGAAGGTTTCCATGGGCGTGGCGGCCGGCAGGTAGAGACTCACCAGCACCTGCGAGAGCGCGGCCACCGGCATCGCCACCGGATCGCTGAGTAGCGTGGCGCCGGGCGCGATGGTCGCCGTCCGGCGTCCGCCAAAGGTCACGTCATGCAGGCTGCCGGTGGCGACCGCGGCGCGCTCGGAACCGGGTTTGGCCAGGGTGGCCCGGCCGATCCGGATCGGGCGCCTTCCATAGGTATTTGCCAGGACGATGCGCACGCGCGTTCCTCCCAGGCTGATTCGCGCCAGTTGCCGCACCGTCTGGTCGTGCAGTTCGGCCGGCACGTTGCTGGGAAACAGGAAGTCCTCAGCCCAGACCGGCTGCGGGCTGGCCTGCCAGCTGGCGGTCCAGGAAGCGGCCGGCGCGGCGCAGGCGTACAACAGGCTCGTCGCGAGCGCGAAGGCCCGGGTTGCGCTGGAGGTCGCGGCGGGAAGTCTTTCGATGGGTCGTTTCATGTCGTTGAATTCAGTGGTTATCCTGTAGCTGATGATGAATTCAAAGATTTAAGGGGAATAGGCCGTAGCGGGGAACATCATTTATGAAGCGAAATCATCAGGCAGGGCGCCATGGCCCGGCTTGAAGTCAACCGTTCCGGCGAACTGGAGGTGTTTGCCCGGGTCGTCGAGTCGGGGGGCTTTTCCGCCGCCGCTCGACGTTGCGGCATGACGCCCTCGGCAGTCAGCAAGTTGATCACCCGGCTCGAACAGCGCCTGGGAACCCGCTTGCTGAACCGCTCCACCCGACAATTGCAACTGACACCCGAGGGATGCGCGTTCTACGAGCGCGGGGTGCGTATCCTGGCCGATCTGGAGGAAGCCGAGCGGTGTGCGAGCGAAAACGCGGCGCCGCGTGGGCGCTTGCGAGTCAACGCCAACGTGCCTTTCGGGCATCACTTCCTGCTGCCGCTGGTGCCCGAGTTCCTCGCGCAGCATCCCGAGGTGACGCTGGATATCGTGCTGACCGATGAGGTCGTCGACATCCTCGAGCAGCGCACCGACGTGGCCGTGCGCGCGGGGCCGCTGAAAAGCTCGAGCCTGGTGGCGCGCAAGCTGGGGAGCACGCGCATGCTGATCGTCGGTGCGCCGGCCTATCTGGCCCGGCATGGCATGCCGGCCACGCCGCAGGCGCTGCTGGGGCACAACCGCCTCGGCGCCAACTATGTGCGAACGCGCTCCGGCTGGCCGCTGCGGGACGCCGGCGAGGAACTCGTGGTGCCGTTGTCGGGCAACGCCCAGGCCAGCGATGGCGAGGCGCTGCGCCGTCTGGCCGTGGCCGGCCTGGGCCTGGCGCGGCTGGCCGCGTTCCAGGTGCGCGAGGACATAGCCGCCGGGCGCCTGATTCCCGTGCTCGAGGCATACAACCCAGGCGACCTGGAGGAAGTCCACGCCGTCTACGTCGGCCAGGGCGGCTATCTGCCGCTGCGCGTGCGGGCGTTCCTGGACTTTCTGGCGGAGCGCGTCGATATGAGCCAGGGTTGATCGCAGTGCTACATGAATACGCCGATTCCGCGGCCGAAAGCTTTTCTTCCTAGCGCTTCATCCACAGGAGGCAATCCAGATGAGCGATGACATCCAGCGTTACCCCAGCAGCCTGCCGTTTCCCTTTTCCCGCGCGGTGCGGGCCGGCGGCTTCCTGTTTCTTTCCGGACAGGTGCCGATGAGTCCGACCGGCGAGGTGGTACGTGGCGATATCCAGACCCAGACCGAAGCGGTGATGGCACGCATCGGCGAGACCCTGGAGAGCTGTGGCGCGCGTTTCGACCAACTGGTGAAGGTCACCGTCTGGCTGTCGGACATGGCCCACTTCGCCGGTTTCAACGAGGTCTACCAGCGTCATGTGCAGGGGGCCTTGCCGGTACGCTCGACGGTGACCGCCGGGCTGGCGCTGGGGGTCGACGTGGAGGTCGAGGTGCAGGCGTGGGTCGGCGAGGGCTGAGTCGCGAGGGCATTGGCATGCAGGTCGGGTGAGCGCTGGCCGCGGACGGCAAAGAGGGGAGGGCCTACCCGTGGCGTCCGACCTGAATCGCTTCAGGCCGCTGGAGTGCCGTTGCCGAATGCCTGTTCGTCGAGCAGGCGCATGAAGGCGCGCGCGGCGTTCGACAGGGTCCGCTCGGTGTGCAGGATATAGCCGAGCTGGCGGCTGAGCTGGATGTCCTGCAGCGGCAGGCGCACCACCTGGTCGTCGAGCATGGTCCGCGGCAGCACGCTCCAGGCCAGGCCGATGGAGACCATCATCTTGATGGTCTCCAGGTAGTTGGTGCTCATGGCGATGTTCGGCGTCAGCCCTTCGGCTTCGAACATGCGCCGCACGATGTGGTGGGTGAAGGTGTTGCCGCCGGGGAATACCGCGGGGTGCTTGGCGACGTCGGCGAGGAACACCGTGCCCTGTCGGGCCAGCGGGTGCTCCGGGGCGGCGACGAAGTCCAGCGGGTCGTCCCATACCGGGACTGCGCGCACCGGTTCGGCGGTTTCCGGGGCCAGGGTGATCACCGCCAGTTCCGCACGACCATGAAGGATCTCCTCGTAGGCCACTTCCGAATCCAGGAACTGGATATCCAGCGCCACCTGCGGATGCGCCCGGGTGAAGGCGCGCAGCAGCGGCGGCAGGCGATGCAGGCCGATGTGGTGGCTGGTGGCCAGGACCAGCCGGCCGCTGACCTCGCCGGTGAGGTTGTTCAGCGCCCGGCGGGTGTCGTCGAGCACGTTGAGCAACTGGTAGGCGCGCGGCAGCAGGGCGCGGCCGGCCTCGGTGAGGTTGACCTCGCGGCCGACCCGGTCGAACAGCCGGGCATTGAGCTGCTGTTCGAGGGCGGCGATGCGCTTGCTCACCGCCGGTTGGGTCAGGTGCAGGCGCTCGCCGGCTTCGGAGAAGCTGCCGGTCTCGGCAATGGCGATGAAGGTGTTGAGGCTGTTCAGGTCCATTGCGGGCCTCCGCTGGTTTCGGCTGCCCGGAGCTTAGCGCCAATGGATTCCTGTTGGGAATGCTTTGGATGAAAAATATGAATTTGAGTTATTCGTAGACAAGCCATAGGATCATCCTCACAAGCCCTGTGGGCATAGAAATGAGCTGATGAGGAAATCCCGATGGCCGGCAAGACCCTCTACGACAAACTCTGGGACATGCACCTGGTCAAGCAGCGCGACGACGGTTCGGCGCTGATCTACATCGACCGCCATATCCTGCACGAAGTGACCTCGCCGCAGGCCTTCGAGGGTCTTCGCCTGGCCGGGCGCAAGCCGTGGCGGATCGACGCCAACATCGCCACCCCGGACCACAACGTGCCGACCACCCGCACCGAGCGCAAGGGCGGCATCGCCGCCATCGCCGACGAGGTCTCGCGCCTGCAGGTGCAGACCCTCGACGAGAACTGCGACGACTTCGGCATCACCGAATTCAAGATGAACGACGTGCGCCAGGGCATCGTCCATGTGGTCGGTCCGGAGCAGGGCGCGACCCTCCCGGGGATGACCGTGGTCTGCGGCGACTCGCACACTTCCACCCACGGCGCCTTCGGCGCGCTGGCCCACGGCATCGGCACTTCCGAGGTAGAGCATGTGCTGGCGACCCAGTGCCTGGTGGCGAAGAAGATGAAGAACATGCTGGTCAAGGTCGAAGGCAGGCTGCCGGCCGGCGTCACGGCGAAGGATATCGTCCTCGCGGTGATCGGCAGGATCGGCACCGCCGGCGGCAACGGCCACGCCATCGAGTTCGCCGGCAGCGCCATCCGCGACCTGTCCATCGAAGGGCGGATGACCATCTGCAACATGTCGATCGAGGCGGGCGCCCGCGTCGGCCTGGTCGCCGTCGACCAGAAGACCATCGACTACGTGAAGGGCCGGCCCTTCGCGCCGAGCGCCGAGCAATGGGACCAGGCCGTCGCCTGCTGGCAGGGGCTGGTGTCGGACGCCGATGCCCGCTTCGATACCGTGGTCGAGCTGGACGCCGCGCAGATCAAGCCGCAGGTCAGCTGGGGCACGTCGCCGGAAATGGTCCTGGCCGTGGACCAGAACGTGCCGGACCCGGCCCGCGAGAGCGACCCGATCAAGCGCGGTTCGATCGAGCGCGCCTTGAAGTACATGGGCCTGCGGCCGAACCAGGCGATCACCGACATCCAGCTGGACCGGGTATTCATCGGTTCCTGCACCAACTCGCGGATCGAGGACCTGCGCGCTGCCGCCGAAGTGGCCAGGGGTCGCAAGGTCGCCGCGACCATCAAGCAGGCGCTGGTGGTGCCGGGTTCCGGGTTGGTCAAGGAGCAGGCCGAGAAGGAAGGCCTGGACCGGATCTTCATCGAGGCCGGCTTCGAATGGCGCGAGCCGGGCTGTTCCATGTGCCTGGCGATGAACCCAGACCGGCTGGAGAGCGGCGAACACTGCGCCTCGACCTCCAACCGCAACTTCGAGGGCCGTCAGGGCGCCGGTGGCCGTACCCACCTGGTCAGCCCGGCGATGGCCGCCGCCGCGGCCGTCAACGGCCGCTTCATCGATGTCCGCGAATTGCTCGCCTGAGGAGAACCGAGATGAAACCCTATACCCAGACGACCGGTCTCGTCGCTCCGCTGGATCGCGCCAACGTCGATACCGATCAGATCATTCCCAAGCAATTCCTCAAGTCGATCAAGCGTACCGGCTTCGGCCCCAACCTGTTCGACGAATGGCGCTACCTGGATGTCGGGCAGCCGGGACAGGACAACTCGAAGCGTCCGCTGAACCCGGACTTCGTCCTCAACCAGCCGCGCTACCAGGGCGCCAGCGTACTGCTGGCGCGGGAGAACTTCGGCTGCGGCTCGTCCCGCGAGCACGCGCCCTGGGCGCTGGACGAGTACGGTTTCCGCACGGTGATCGCACCGAGCTATGCCGACATCTTCTTCAACAACAGTTTCAAGAACGGCTTGCTGCCGATCATCCTGCCCGAGGCCGAGGTGGACGAACTGTTCCGCCAGGTCGAGGCGAACGAAGGCTACCAGTTGTCCATCGACCTGGCGGCGCAGACCGTTACCCGTCCTGATGGCAAGGTGCTGGGTTTCGAGGTCGACCCGTTCCGCAAGCATTGCCTGCTCAACGGCCTCGACGACATCGGCCTGACGCTGCAGGACGCCGATGCGATCCGTGCCTTCGAGGACGGCTACCGCCAGCAGCAGCCCTGGCTGTTCCGCTGAGCGCCACGCGAGTCCCCTTGCCGGGCGCATCCTGGGTAGGGTGCGCCCGGTTTTTCTCCCGGAGTAGGTTCATGAGCGACCACGATGACGTTGTCCAGCGCCAGTTCGGCGCCCAGGCTTCGGCCTACCTGAGCAGCGCCGTGCATGCCCAGGGCGAGGAATTCGCCTTGCTGCGCGACGCCCTGGCCGGGCGCCCGGAAGCGCGGGTCCTCGACCTGGGCTGCGGCGCCGGCCACGTGAGCTTCCAGGTCGCCGCCCTGGCAGGGGAGGTGGTGGCCTACGATCTTTCCGCCGAGATGCTCGCCGTGGTGGCGCAGAGCGCCGCGGAACGGGGCATGGCGAACATCCGTACCGAACAGGGCAAGGCGGAGAGCCTGCCCTTCGCCGACGGCGAGTTCGATTTCGTCTTCAGTCGCTATTCCACCCATCACTGGCGCGACGTCGGCCTGGCCCTGCGCGAGGTGCGGCGGGTGCTCAAGCCCGGCGGGGTGGCGATCTTCGTCGACGTGGCGGCGCCCGGGCAGGCCTTGCCGGACACCTTCCTGCAGACCGTCGAGCTGCTCCGCGACACCAGCCATGTGCGCAACTACTCGCCGGCCGAGTGGGCGCGCCTGAGCGGCGAGGCGGGCTTGCTGGTAACCGGAAGCCGGCGCCAGCGCCTGCGCCTGGAGTTCCAGTCGTGGGTCGAGCGGATGCGTACGCCGGAGGTGTTCCGCCAGGCGATCCGCAGCCTGCAGCTGGCGGTGGGCGAGGAAGTCAGGGAGTATTTCGAGATTGCCGACGACGGCTCGTTCAGCACCGACGTGCTGGTGCTGTGGCTGCGTCGGGAGTGACGGTTCGATCGCGGCGGCGCATGCCCGCCGTTCAATGAATGAAGGACAAGAGGGTGTTATGAGCAAGCAGATCCTGGTTCTCCCCGGTGACGGTATCGGCCCGGAAATCATGGCGGAAGCGGTCAAGGTGCTGGAACTGGCCAACGACAGGTTCCAGCTCGGCTTCGAACTGGCCGAGGACGTCATCGGTGGCGCGGCCATCGACAAGCACGGCGTGCCGCTGGCCGACCAGACCCTGCAGCGCGCGCGCCAGGCCGATGCGGTGCTGCTGGGCGCGGTAGGGGGGCCGAAGTGGGACAGGATCGAACGCGATATCCGTCCCGAGCGCGGTCTGCTGAAGATTCGCTCGCAACTGGGCCTGTTCGCCAACCTGCGTCCGGCCATCCTCTATCCGCAACTGGCCGCGGCCTCCAGCCTGAAGCCGGAAGTGGTCGCCGGGCTGGACATCCTCATCGTCCGCGAACTGACCGGCGGCATCTACTTCGGCCAGCCCCGCGAGCAGCGTGTGCTGGAGAACGGCGAGCGCCAGGCCTACGACACCCTGCCGTACAGCGAGAGCGAAATCCGTCGTATCGCCCGCGTCGGTTTCGACATGGCCCGCGTACGCAACAACAGGCTCTGCTCGGTGGACAAGGCCAACGTCCTCGCCTCCAGCCAACTGTGGCGGGAAGTGGTGGAAGAGGTGGCGAAGGACTACCCGGACGTCGAGCTTTCCCATATGTACGTGGATAACGCCGCCATGCAACTGGTGCGCGCGCCCAAGCAGTTCGACGTGATGGTCACCGACAACATGTTCGGCGACATCCTGTCGGATGAGGCTTCCATGCTGACCGGTTCCATCGGCATGCTGCCTTCTGCCTCGCTCGACGCGAACAACAAGGGCATGTACGAACCCTGCCACGGTTCCGCCCCGGACATCGCCGGTCAGGGCATCGCCAACCCGTTGGCGACCATCCTCTCGGTCTCGATGATGTTGCGCTACAGCTTCAGCCAGGCGACCGCCGCCGACGCCATCGAGCAGGCGGTGAGCAAGGTCCTCGATCAGGGGCTGCGCACCGGCGACATCTGGTCCGAAGGCTGCCGCAAGGTCGGCACCCGGGAAATGGGCGATGCCGTAGTCGCGGCACTCAAGAATCTGTAATCTGACGGGCTTGGCCGGCGCCATGATGGCTGCCGGCCAGCTCACTTCTCTCATATAGGTGTAGTTGCGATGAAGCGTGTAGGTCTGATCGGTTGGCGCGGGATGGTGGGTTCCGTACTCATGCAGCGGATGCTGGAAGAGCGGGACTTCGACCTGATCGAGCCGGTGTTCTTCACCACGTCGAACGTCGGTGGCCAGGGCCCGGAAGTGGGCAAGGACATCGCTCCGCTGAAGGACGCCTACAGCATCGACGAGCTGAAGACCCTCGACGTGATCCTGACCTGCCAGGGCGGCGACTACACCAGCGAAGTATTCCCCAAGCTGCGCGAGGCCGGCTGGCAGGGCTACTGGATCGATGCCGCCTCCAGCCTGCGCATGGAAGACGACGCGGTGATCGTCCTCGACCCGGTCAACCGCAAGGTCATCGACCAGGCTCTGGACGCCGGCACCCGCAACTACATCGGCGGCAACTGCACCGTCAGCCTGATGCTGATGGCCCTGGGCGGGCTGTTCGACGCCGGCCTGGTCGAGTGGATGAGTGCCATGACCTACCAGGCCGCCTCCGGCGCCGGCGCGCAGAACATGCGTGAACTGCTCAAGCAGATGGGCGCCGCCCATGCATCGGTGGCGGATGACCTGGCCAACCCGGCCAGCGCGATCCTCGACATCGACCGCAAGGTGGCGGAGACCCTGCGCAGCGAAGCCTTCCCCACCGAGCATTTCGGCGCGCCGCTGGGCGGCAGCCTGATCCCCTGGATCGACAAGGAACTGCCCAACGGGCAGAGCCGCGAAGAGTGGAAGGCCCAGGCGGAGACCAACAAGATCCTCGCTCGCTTCAAGAACCCGATCCCGGTCGACGGTATCTGCGTGCGCGTCGGCGCCATGCGTTGCCACAGCCAGGCGCTGACCATCAAGTTGAACAAGGATGTGCCGCTGACCGACATCGAGGGCCTGATCAGCCAGCACAATCCCTGGGTCAAGCTGGTGCCGAACCACCGCGAGGTAAGCGTGCGCGAGCTGACCCCGGCCGCCGTCACCGGCACCCTGAGCGTTCCGGTCGGGCGCCTGCGCAAGCTGAACATGGGCTCCCAGTATCTCGGCGCCTTCACCGTCGGCGACCAGTTGCTGTGGGGCGCTGCCGAGCCGCTGCGGCGCATGCTGCGCATCCTGCTGGAGCGCTGATCGATCCGGTGCCGCCCGCAATGGGCGGCGCCTCGATTGCCTGGGCGAAGGTGGGCAAGTAAAGTGCCACGCCTATTTCGCAGACCGCCGAGGCTTTTCCCATGTCCCAGCCCCTCAATGTCGCAGTCGTAGGCGCCACCGGATCGGTTGGCGAGGCTCTGGTCGGTCTCCTCGACGAACGCGACTTCCCGCTTCATCGTCTGCACCTGCTGGCCAGCGCCGAGTCGGCCGGGCAGCGCATGGGTTTCGCCGAAAGCAGCCTGCGCGTCGGCGATGTCGATAGCTTCGATTTTTCCAGTGTCGGCCTGGCCTTCTTCGCCGCGGCAGCCGAGGTGTCGCGTGCCCATGCCGAGCGCGCCCGCGCGGCGGGTTGTTCGGTGATCGACCTGAGCGGCGCCCTGGAACCGAGCGTCGCACCGCCGGTCATGGTTTCGGTGAATGCCGAACGCCTGGCCTCGCAAGCGGCGCCGTTCCTTTTGTCCAGTCCTTGCGCCGTAGCCGCCGAACTGTGCGAAGTGCTGGCGCCACTCCTGGCCACGCTGGATTGCCGGCAACTGAACCTGACAGCCTGCCTCTCCGTCTCCAGCCTGGGGCGCGAAGGGGTCAAGGAACTCGCCCGGCAGACCGCCGAACTGCTCAATGCGCGCCCCCTGGAGCCGCGTCTCTTCGACCGCCAGATCGCCTTCAACCTGCTCGCGCAGGTCGGAGCGGTGGATGCCGAGGGACACAGCGCGATCGAGCGGCGCATCTTCGCGGAGGTGCAGGCCTTGCTTGGCGAGCGTATCGGACCGTTGAACGTTACCTGCATCCAGGCGCCGGTATTCTTCGGCGATAGCCTCAGCGTGACCCTGCAGTGCGCGGAACCGGTGGACCTGGCCGCGGTGACGCGGGTCCTCGATGCGACGAAAGGTATCGAATGGGTCGGCGAGGGCGATTATCCGACGGTGGTCGGCGATGCCCTCGGCCAGGACGAGACCTATGTCGGCCGGGTGAGGGCGGGGCAGGCTGATCCCTGTCAGGTCAATTTGTGGATTGTGTCTGATAATGTGCGAAAAGGTGCCGCGCTGAATGCCGTGCTCCTGGGTGAGTTGTTGATAAAACACTATCTGTAAAAGATACTTACCCACAGATTTGTAGAATTATTCGAGCTTGTTAATACTGGTTCGATCCGCTGCTGCCGGGGAGCGTCCGTCCATGCATGGCTGGGCGAGCGGACAGCAAGCACCGACGCACTCCCTCTCGTGAAACGAGAAAAGATATTAAAACCAAGGGATTACACTATGGTTCGGCTTCGTACACTGGTTCGGGCAATCGCGGCGGCCTCGGTCCTGACTTCCGGCATGGCGCATGGATTGGGACTGGGGGAAATCACCCTGAAGTCGGCGTTGAACCAACCGTTGGATGCCGAGATCGAGCTGCTCGAAGTTCGTGACCTGGGTTCGGGCGAGGTGATCCCGAGCCTGGCGTCGCCGGAAGAGTTCAGCAAGGCGGGCGTCGATCGCCTGTACTACCTCACCGACCTGAAGTTCACGCCGGTGGTGAAGCCCAACGGCAAGAGCGTCATTCGCGTGACCTCGTCGAAGCCGGTGCAGGAGCCCTACCTGAACTTCCTGGTCCAGGTGCTCTGGCCGAACGGCCGCCTGCTGCGCGAGTACACCGTCCTGCTGGATCCGCCGCTGTACTCCCCGCAGGCCGCGGCAAGCGCTCCGCAAGCGCCGGTCAGCGCGCCGCGCGCGACCGGCGCCCCGCGAGCCCCGCAGGCTCCGGCTCCGGTGCGTACCACCGCGCCGGCAGGCAGCGACACCTATCGCACCGTTTCCAACGACACGCTCTGGGAGATCGCCCAGCGCAACCGTACCGATCGCGTTTCCGTACCCCAGGCGATGCTCGCGTTCCAGGAACTGAATCCGGGCGCCTTCGTCGATGGCAACATCAACCGGCTGAAGAGCGGCCAGGTCCTGCGCATTCCCACCGAACAGCAGATGCTGGAGCGCTCGCCGCGCGAGGCGCTGTCCCAGGTGCAGGCGCAGAACCAGAGCTGGCGCGGCAGCCGCAATCCGGCCGCGGGCAGCGCTGGCGCCAGGCAGTTGGATGCGACCCAGCGCAATGCCGCCGGGTCGGCGCCATCCAAGGTCGACGCCACGGACAACCTGCGCCTGGTGTCTGGCGAGGGCAAGGCCAGCAAGGGTGCCGACAAGGGCGGGAAGGGCGACAGCAAGGCGCTCGCCGATACCCTGGCGGTGACCAAGGAAAGCCTCGATAGCACTCGCCGCGAGAACGAAGAACTGCAGAGCCGCATGCAGGATCTGCAGAGCCAGCTGGACAAGCTGCAGAAGTTGATCCAGTTGAAGGACGCCCAGTTGGCCAAGCTGCAAGGGCAGTTGGGCGCCGAAGGCCAGGGCGCAGCCCAGCCGAACGCAGCCCTGCCGGATGCGTCCCAGCCCAATGCAGCAGCGCAGGCGCCGGCTCAGCCCGGGACTCCCGCTGCGGCAGCGCCGACTCCTGCTCCAGCCGGAGAAGCACCCGCCGCTCCGGCGCAGCCTCCGGTGGCGCCGCCGCCCGCGCCAGCTGCCGAGAAGCCTCCGGCACCTGCCGTTCCGGCGCCCGCTCCGGTACAGGCGGCAGAGCAGCCGGCACCGAGCTTCCTCGACGAACTGCTGGCCAACCCGCTGTGGTTGGCGGTGATCGGCGGTAGCGCACTGCTGGCGTTGCTGGTGCTGCTGATGATCCTGTCGCGGCGCAATGCGCAGAAAGAGAAGGAAGAAGCCCAGGCTTTCGCCGCGGATACCGGCGAGGAACAGGAGGATGCGCTGGACCTGGGAAAGGACGGCTTCGACGACCTGACCCTCGACGAGCCTGAGCCGCAGGTCGCAGCCGTCGCTCCGCAGGTCGAGAAGACCACCGCGCAGACTTCCGATGCGCTGGGCGAGGCCGACATCTATATCGCCTACGGGCGTTTCAACCAGGCCGCCGAACTGTTGCAGAACGCCATCTACGACGAGCCGCAGCGCACCGACCTGCGCCTCAAGCTGATGGAAGTCTATGCCGAGATGGGCGATCGCGAAGGTTTCGCTCGCCAGGAAAACGAGCTGCGCGAAATCGGCGGCGCACAGCCGCAGGTCGAGCAGCTCAAGTCGCGCTATCCGGCAATGGTCGCGGTCGCCGCGGTTGCCGGCCTGGCCGGCGCCAAGCTGGCGCAGGACGAGCTGGATAGCTTCAGCCTCGACGATCTGTCGCTCGACGACAGCGGTCACGCGGCCAAGCCGGATGCGGCAGGACAGGATCTCGACGACGCCTTCGACCTGAGCCTGGACGACCTGGGCGGCGACGACGTGCAGGCCGACCTCAAGTCCGACAGCGGGGCGCTGGACGACCTGACCCTGGACAGCGATCTGGACCTGGCGGCCTCGACCGCGGCGGACAAGCCTGTCGACGATCTCGACTTCGGCCTGGATTTCGCGGAGTTGGCAGAGACTCCGAGCCAACCCAAGCATGACGACCTGGGCGATTTCTCCCTGGATCTCGATGCGCCGGAAGACAAGCTTTCGGACGACGACTTCCTGCTTTCGCTGAACGACGAAGTGCCCGCCGCGGCGCCCGCCGACAACGAATTCACCCTCGATACCGAGGCTGCCGAAGAGCCGGCGTTGTCCCTGCCGGACGACTTCGACCTGTCGCTGGCCGACGAGCCGACGGAGCCGGCCGCTCCGGAGAAGGGCGAGGACAGTTTCGCCGCCCAGTTGGACGAGGTGAGTGCGCAGTTGGACGAGTTGGCCAGCAACCTTGACGAGCCGAAGAGCGCGACGCCGAGTTTCTCCGCCGAAGATGCAGCGGTCGCCTCCGCCCTGGACGGAGACGCCGACGATGACTTCGACTTCCTCTCCGGTGCCGACGAAGCGGCGACCAAGCTGGATCTGGCTCGTGCCTACATCGACATGGGCGATAGCGAAGGCGCGCGCGATATCCTCGACGAAGTCCTGGCCGAAGGTAACGACAGCCAGCAGGCGGAAGCCCGCGAGTTGCTGGAGCGCCTGGCCTGATCCGGAAATGAAGCGACTCTCATGAACGATGTTGTTCCGCCAGCGGCAGCCGAATCGGCTGCCGCTGGCGTTTCCAGAATCGCCCTCGGCATCGAGTACAAGGGCTCCCGCTATCGTGGCTGGCAGCGCCAGGAAGCCGGCGTGCCTTCCGTGCAGGAAGCGCTGGAGCGCGCCTTGTCGAAGGTTGCCGCCGAGCCGGTCGGGGTGATCTGCGCCGGCCGTACCGACGCTGCCGTTCATGCCAGCGGCCAGGTGGTGCATTTCGACACCGCGGTGGAGCGCCCGTTGAAAGCATGGGTGATGGGCACCAACGCCAACCTGCCCGCGGATATCAGTGTGACCTGGGCGAGGGTGATGCCGGCGCATTTCCACGCGCGCTTCTCGGCCATGGCCCGGCGCTATCGCTACGCCATCTACAACGATCCGATCCGCCCGGCGCACCTGGCCGAGGAGGTCACCTGGAACCATCGGCCGCTGGATATCGGGCGGATGCGCGAGGCGGCCCAGGTACTGGTCGGCACCCATGACTTCACCTCGTTCCGGGCGGTGCAGTGCCAGGCCAAGTCGCCGGTCAAGACCATGCATCACGTGCGCTTGCTGGAGCATGGTCGGTTGATCGTGCTGGACATCCGCGGTAACGCTTTCCTTCACCATATGGTGCGCAACATCGCTGGCGTCCTGATGACCATCGGTGCCGGCGAGCGGCCGATCGAATGGGCGAAGGAGGTGCTCGAGGCGCGCGACCGGCGCGCCGGTGGGGTCACCGCTCACCCCTACGGACTCTATCTGGTGCGGGTGGAGTACCCCGGGGAGTTCGAGTTGCCCGAGCGCTACCTGGGGCCGCATTTCCTTTCCGGATTGCCCGATATCGTCGGCTGACGTCGAATCGGGCTTTTGCTACCATCGAGAATTCCCGCCGGACCGGCCGTCCGGCGGTTCGTCGCTCACTCGCCGAGGATTCTCCGTCGTTGCCAGCCGTTCGCATCAAGATCTGCGGTATCACCCGAGTCGAGGACGCCCTGGCCGCTGCCGCGGCGGGCGCCGATGCCATCGGCCTGGTGTTCTATGCGAAGAGCCCGCGGGCGGTGGATATCCATCGGGCGCGGGAGATCGTTCGTGCCCTGCCGCCGTTCGTGACCAGCGTCGGCCTGTTCGTCAACGCCAGCCGCTGCGAACTGGGCGAGATTCTCGATGCGGTGCCGCTGGACCTGCTGCAATTCCATGGCGACGAGCGCGCCGAGGACTGCGAGGGACATCGGCGACCCTACCTGAAGGCCCTGCGGGTGAAGCCCGGCGACGACATCGTCGGGCGCGCGGCGGCATATCCGGGAGCTGCCGGGATTCTCCTGGATACCTATGTGGAAGGCGTGCCCGGCGGCACGGGGGCGGCGTTCGACTGGTCGCTGGTGCCGACCGACCTGGGCAAACCCCTGGTGCTGGCCGGCGGTCTGACGCCGGATAACGTCGGCAGGGCAGTCGAGCAGGTCAAGCCCTACGCGGTGGACGTCAGCGGTGGCGTCGAGGCGAGCAAGGGAATCAAGGATGCGGCGAGGGTCCGCGCGTTCGTGGACGCGGTGCGTTCGCGGCGCCGCGACGAGACATGATGTGACGACGGGCGGCCCGCCGCCGTCCACTAGCGTGTCGCCGTTTCCGCGACAACGCCCGGCCGCCGATAGGGAGGCCAGATATTTCGCGATAGCCGCTCGCCGGGTATCGCCCAGGTGACCGCGCAGGCGGGGGATGGGACAGGCCGCGAAACGCTTCGCAGCCGTGGGGCCCACCGCTGCCGGCGGTCACGAAGATGAATTTGCTCAGGGACGCCGTCACCGGATCGGTGCGGCCATCCCGACCTTGCACTGGAGAACAAAGAGCATGAGCAACTGGCTGGTAGACAAGCTGATCCCTTCCATCATGCGTTCCGAGTCCCAGAAGAGTTCGGTACCGGAAGGCCTGTGGCACAAATGCCCGTCCTGCGAAGCCGTGCTGTACCGTCCGGAGCTGGAAAAGACCCTGGATGTCTGCCCGAAGTGCGATCACCACATGCGCATCAACGCGCGTACCCGCCTGGACATCTTCCTCGATGAGGACGGTCGCGAGGAGCTGGGTGCCGACCTCGAGCCGGTGGACCGCCTGAAATTCCGCGACAGCAAGAAGTACAAGGATCGCCTCGCCGCGGCACAGAAGGACACCGGCGAGAAGGACGCGCTGATCGCCATGAGCGGCAAGCTGCAGGGTATGCCGGTGGTCGCCTGCGCCTTCGAGTTCTCCTTCATGGGCGGTTCGATGGGCGCCATCGTCGGCGAGCGCTTCGTTCGCGCAGCCAACGTCGCCCTGGAGAAGCGCTGCCCGCTGATCTGCTTCTCCGCCTCCGGCGGCGCGCGCATGCAGGAAGCGCTGATCTCGCTGATGCAGATGGCCAAGACCTCGGCGGTCCTGGCGCGCCTGCGCGAAGAAGGCATCCCGTTCGTCTCGGTATTGACCGACCCGGTCTACGGCGGCGTTTCCGCCAGCCTGGCGATGCTCGGCGACGTGATCGTCGGCGAACCCAAGGCGCTGATCGGCTTCGCCGGTCCCCGCGTGATCGAGCAGACCGTCCGCGAGAAGCTGCCGGAAGGCTTCCAGCGTAGCGAGTTCCTCCTTGAGCATGGCGCCATCGACATGATCGTGCATCGTGCCGAGTTGCGGCCGCGCCTGGCCAATCTGCTGTCGGCCTTCACTCATTCGCCGAGCCCCGTATCCGCATGACCCAGCGTTCCCTGGCCGATTGGCTGAGCTATCTCGAACAACTCCATCCGACGGCCATCGACATGGGCCTGGAGCGTTCCCGCGAGGTAGCGCGCCGGCTCGGCCTGGGAAGGCCGGCGAAACGCGTGGTCACCGTTACCGGGACCAACGGCAAGGGCTCCACCTGCGCCCTGCTCGCCGAACTGCTGCGTGAGCAGGGGTTGTCGGTCGGGGTCTACAGCTCGCCGCACCTGCTGCGCTACAACGAGCGGGTGCGGATCGATGGCGTCGAGGCCGGCGATGCGCAACTGTGCGACGCCTTCTCCGCGGTGGAGGCCGCACGTGGCGAGATTTCCCTGACCTATTTCGAAATGGGCACTCTGGCCGCCTTCTGGCTGTTCGAGCGCGCCGGGCTGGACTTCGCGGTGCTGGAAGTCGGCCTTGGCGGGCGCCTGGATGCGGTCAACCTGATCGACGCCGACCTGGCGCTGATCACCAGCATCGGCCTGGACCATGCGGACTGGCTGGGCGATACCCGCGAAAGCGTGGCTTTCGAGAAAGCCGGTATCCTGCGCGCCGGCAAACCGGCCCTGTGCGGCGATCTCGATCCCCCGCAGCCATTGCTGGAGCAGGTGGCTGCGCTGGGGGCACCGCTTTACCTGCGCGGTCGCGACTACGACCTGGCGCTCGCCGATCATGGCTGGCACTGGCGCGGGCTGGCCGCGGACGGCCAGGCGCTGGCGCTGCACGATCTGCCGTTGCTCGGGTTGCCCATGGAAAACGCCGCGCTGGCCCTGCAGGCCTACGCGTTGCTCGAGTTGCCCTGGCAGGCGGAGCGCCTGGCCGAGGCGCTGCGGCGGACCCGGGTGACCGGTCGCCTCGATCGCCGCGACCTGTCCTGGAACGGCCAGCCACGCCAGCTCCTGCTGGACGTCGGGCACAATCCCCAGGCCGCCCAGTACCTGGCGCAACGCCTGCGTGCCGCAGCGCCACGAGGACGCTACCTGGCGGTCTTCGGCCTGCTGGCGGACAAAGACCTGGATGGCGTACTGGAACCCTTGACCGGCTTGGTGCAGGATTGGGCCGTTGCACCGTTGCCGACTCCGCGTTCGCGGCCGGCCGCGGAGCTGGAGGCGGCGCTGATCCTGCGCCAGGTTCCGGCGAGCAGTCATGCGGATATCGCCGCCGCCCTGGACGCGCAGTGCGCCAAGGCTACCGCGGATGATGTCATTCTGCTGTTCGGATCGTTCTATAGCGTGGCCGAAGGCCTGGAATGGCTGGCCCGTAGAACGGATAAGGGGGAGTAAATCATGGCCTTGCTGGAAAGAGGGCTGAAGCAGCGCATCGTCGGGGCGTTGGTGCTGATCGCCCTGGCGGTGATCTTCCTGCCGATGCTGTTCACCCGCGAAGACGAGTCGCGCCAGGTCGTGGTGGAAGCGCCGCCGCGCCCGCAATCGCCGGCCATGCCCAGTGTCGAGGTGCAGCCGACCGAGGTGCCGGAACTGCAGCCCGGCGAGGAAGGCATCGCTCCCGAGATCGTCGAGGAAGGCTCCCCGGCCGCCGCCGGCCAGCCCAGCCAGCCGATCGGCGGCCTGCCGGCGACCCCGCCGGCCACCCAGCCGCCCGCCCAGGCGCCGGCCGCCAGCCTGCCGCCAAGCCAGCCGCAACCGCCCGCTGCGCCGCCGAGCCCGCCGCCCGCGGAGAAGCGCCTGGACGCCAACAACCTGCCGCAGAGCTGGTCGGTACAGCTTGCCAGCCTGTCCAACCGGGCGCGCGCCGAGGAATTGCAGAAGACCCTGCGCTCCCAGGGCTACAACGCCTACATCCGCAGCTTCGACGGGATGAACCGGGTCTTCGTCGGGCCGGTGATCCAGCGCGCCGAGGCGGATCGCCTGCGCGACCAGTTGAGCAAGCAGCAGAAGCTCAACGGCTTCGTCGTGCGCTTCCAGCCGGAACGCGGTTGACCGCGACCCGCGGCTTACCGTCGCGGGCGCGCTCTGCTAAAATGCAGCGCCTTTTCTGCTTGTGGGCTGCATAGTGGCATTTACCTGGGTCGATTGGACGATGGTCGCCATCATCGTCGTTTCCAGCCTGATCAGTCTGAGTCGCGGCTTCGTCAAGGAAGCCTTGTCCCTGCTTACCTGGATAGTCGCCGGCGCGGTGGCCTGGATGTTCGGCGGGGCGCTGGCGCAGCACCTGGGCGAGTACATCCAGACCCCCTCGGCCCGCATCATCGCAGCCTGCGCGCTGCTGTTCATCGCGACCCTGCTGCTCGGGGCGCTGGTCAACTACCTCATCGGCGAACTGATCCGGGTCACCGGCCTCTCCGGCACCGACCGCTTCCTCGGCATGGTCTTCGGCGGTGCGCGCGGCGTACTGCTGGTCGTGCTGCTGGTCGGCCTGCTCAGCCTGGCCCCGGTACAGCAGGACCCTTGGTGGCAGCAGTCGGTGCTGATGCCGCATTTCCTGATGGTTGCCGACTGGTCGAAGAACTTCATTCTCGGTTTCGCCGGCCAGTGGTTGCCGGCCGCGCCGATAACGCCGCCGAGCGGCATCGGCGGGCTGCTTCCCAGCCAGTGATTTTGGCGGGACACTGGCCGAGGCCGGGTCCCGCGGTTTTCCAGGGCGGCGCGTCGATGGCGCGGCGCCGGCGGCACAGGACGTGCCGCGAGCCAGTCGGCGGCGAAGGTCACCGATTCGCGGGAGCCAGCGGCCCACAGGCCCTGGTCAGCTCGATGGTCCGGGACGGACCGATCGCGCTTCCCATCTTTCCAGCTTGAGCCAAGTAGGGGTTGCGTCACATGTGTGGCATCGTCGGTATCGTGGGCAAGTCGAACGTCAATCAGGCGCTGTATGACGCGCTCACCGTCCTCCAACATCGCGGCCAGGACGCTGCCGGTATCGTCACCTGCCATGACGATAAGCTGTACCTGCGCAAGGACAATGGCCTGGTCCGCGACGTCTTCCAGCAGCGCCACATGCAGCGCCTGATCGGCAGCGTCGGCATCGGCCATGTGCGTTACCCGACCGCCGGCAGCTCCAGCTCGGCGGAAGCGCAGCCGTTCTACGTCAACTCGCCCTACGGCATCACCCTGGCGCACAACGGCAACCTGACCAATGTCGAGCAGTTGGCCAAGGAAATCTACGAATCCGACCTGCGCCACGTGAACACCAACTCCGATTCGGAAGTGCTGCTCAACGTGTTCGCCCACGAGCTGGCGGTGCGCAACAAGCTGCAGCCCACCGAGGAGGACATCTTCGCCGCGGTTTCCTGCGTGCACGACCGTTGCGTCGGCGGCTACGCGGTGGTGGCGATGATCACCGGCCATGGCATCGTCGGTTTCCGCGACCCCAATGCGATCCGTCCGATCGTCTTCGGCCAGCGGCATACCGAGAACGGCGTCGAATACATGATCGCCTCCGAGAGCGTGGCCCTGGACGTACTCGGCTTCACCCTGATCCGCGACCTGGCGCCGGGCGAGGCGGTGTACATCACCGAGGAAGGCAAGCTCTATACCCGCCAGTGCGCGAAGGCGCCGAAGTACGCGCCGTGCATCTTCGAGCACGTCTACCTGGCGCGTCCGGATTCGATCATGGACGGCATCTCGGTGTACAAGGCGCGCCTGCGCATGGGCGAGAAGCTTGCCGACAAGATCCTCCGCGAGCGTCCCGACCACGACATCGACGTGGTCATCCCGATCCCCGACACCAGCCGCACCGCGGCGCTGGAACTGGCCAACCGGCTCGGCGTGAAGTTCCGCGAGGGCTTCGTCAAGAACCGCTACATCGGCCGCACCTTCATCATGCCCGGCCAGGCGGCGCGGAAGAAATCCGTGCGGCAGAAGCTCAACGCCATCGAGCTGGAGTTCCGCGGCAAGAACGTGATGCTGGTGGATGACTCCATCGTCCGCGGCACCACCTGCAAGCAGATCATCCAGATGGCCCGCGAGGCCGGGGCGAAGAACGTCTACTTCTGCTCCGCCGCGCCGGCCGTGCGCTACCCCAACGTCTACGGCATCGACATGCCGAGTGCGCACGAGCTGATCGCGCACAATCGCAGCACCGAGGACGTCAGCAAGCTGATCGGCGCCGACTGGCTGGTCTACCAGGACCTGCCCGACCTGATCGACGCGGTCGGCGGCGGCAAGATCAAGATCGATCACTTCGACTGCGCCGTGTTCGACGGCGAGTACGTGACCGGCGACGTCAACGAGGCCTACCTGAACCGGATCGAACAGGCGCGCAACGATGCGACCAAGGCCAAGAGCCAGGCGGTCAGCGCGATCATCGATCTGTACAACGACTGACAAAGGGGAGAGCGGCATGACTCAGGACTGGGATGCCGGGCGTCTCGACAGCGACCTGGAAGGCGCGGCCTTCGACACCCTGGCGGTTCGCGCCGGGCAACGGCGGACGCCGGAGGGCGAGCACGGCGAGGCGCTGTTCACCACTTCCAGCTACGTCTTCCGCACCGCCGCCGACGCGGCCGCGCGGTTCGCCGGCGAAGTGCCGGGCAACGTCTATTCGCGCTACACCAACCCCACGGTACGCACCTTCGAGGAGCGCATCGCCGCCCTCGAAGGAGCCGAGCAGGCGGTGGCCACGGCGTCGGGCATGTCGGCGATCCTCGCCCTGGTGATGAGCCTGTGCAGCTCCGGCGACCACGTGCTGGTCTCGCGCAGCGTGTTCGGCTCGACCATCAGCCTGTTCGACAAGTACTTCAAGCGCTTCGGTATCCAGGTCGACTATCCGCCGTTGAGCGATCTCGCGGCCTGGGAGGCGGCGTGCAAGCCGAATACCAAGCTGTTCTTCGTCGAGTCGCCATCCAACCCGCTGGCCGAGCTGGTGGATATCGCCGCGCTGGCCGAGATCGCCCACGACAAGGGTGCGCTGCTGGCGGTGGACAACTGCTTCTGCACGCCGGCCCTGCAACAGCCGCTGAAGCTCGGTGCGGACGTGGTGATCCACTCCGCGACCAAGTACATCGACGGCCAGGGCCGGGGCATGGGCGGGGTGGTTGCCGGTCGCGGCGAGCAGATGAAGGAAGTGGTCGGCTTTCTCCGCACCGCCGGACCGACCCTCAGCCCGTTCAACGCCTGGCTGTTCCTCAAGGGCCTGGAAACCCTGCGTATCCGCATGCAGGCGCACAGCGCCAGTGCCCTGGCCCTGGCCGAATGGCTGGAGCACCAGCCGGGCATCGAGCGGGTCTACTACACGGGCCTGCAGAGCCATCCTCAGCATGAGTTGGCCCGGCGCCAGCAGAGTGGCTTCGGCGCGGTCGTCAGCTTCGACGTGAAGGGCGGGCGCGATGCCGCCTGGCGCTTCATCGACGCTACCCGGATGGTCTCGATCACCACCAACCTGGGCGACACCAAGACCACCATCGCCCACCCGGCGACCACCTCCCACGGTCGACTGTCCCCCGAGGACCGCGCGCGCGCCGGGATCGGCGACAGCCTGATCCGGGTCGCGGTCGGCCTGGAAGACCTCGACGACCTCAAGGCCGACATGGCTCGGGGGCTGGCCGCGCTGTGATCGAACCCAACCTGCGAGGCAACGGCAAGGTCGCCCTGGTCACCGGGGCGGCCCGGGGCATTGGCCTGGGCATCAGTGCCTGGCTGATCGCCGAGGGCTGGCAGGTAGTGCTTGCCGACAACGACCGTGAACGCGGGGCCAGGGTGGCCGAGGCGCTGGGCGAGCACGCCTGGTTCGTGGCCATGGACGTGGCCCAGGAGGGCCAGGTGGCGATGAGCGTGGCCGAGGTGCTCGGTCAGTTCGGCCGCCTCGACGGCCTGGTCTGCAACGCCGCCATCGCCAATCCGCGCAATACGCCGCTGGAGGCGCTGAGTCTCGGCGAGTGGACCCGGACCCTGGCGGTCAACCTGACCGGTCCGATGCTGCTGGCCAAGTACTGCACGCCTTATCTGCGCGCGCACAATGGCGCCATCGTCAACATCGCCTCGACTCGTGCCCACCAGTCGGAGCCTGACTCCGAGGCCTACGCCGCGAGCAAGGGCGGGTTGCTGGCGCTGACCCATGCCCTGGCCGCCAGCCTGGGCCCGGATATCCGTGTCAATGCGCTCAGCCCCGGCTGGATCGATACCCGCGAGGCCGCCGAGCGCGAGGCTGCGCCGCTGACCGAGCTGGACCACGACCAGCACCTGGTCGGCCGGGTCGGAACGGTGGAGGATGTCGCGTCGCTGGTGGCTTGGCTGCTCTCCGAGGACGCCGGTTTCGTCACCGGCCAGGAATTCCTGGTCGATGGCGGCATGACCCGGAAAATGATCTACCTCGACTGAGTTGGTGGGGAGATGCGGAAAAGGCGCTGTTCCGAAAGGAGCAGCGCCTTTTTTTCGTATGAGGCCGCCTTGCCGGTATGGCGCCGTTATTCCGTCTTCAGTTCGCGCAGATCGACGGCCTGTCCATCGAACAACTGGTTGGCGTTGGTCGGCAGGATGCTGGGTCGTCCCTCCGGGCCGCGAGTGCCGTCGATGACCCGGATGTCGCTGTATTTCTTGCCCGAGAGCGCGGCGAGACCGGCGCTGTCGCGGACCACCGTAGGACGCAGGAAGACCATCAGGTTGCGCTTGGTGTGGGTGTCCTTGGTGGAACGGAACAGGCGACCGAGCAATGGGATGTCCCCGAGCAGGGGAACCTTCGACTCGGCTTGGGAAACGTCGTCCTGGATCAGGCCGCCGATCACGATCACCTGGCCGTTCTCGGCGAGGATGGTGCTCTTGATCGAGCGCTTGCTGGTGATCAGGTCGGTATTGTTGCGCTGCTGGGCGTTGGGCAGCAGGGCCGAGATCTCCTGCTCGATCTCCAGGCGCAGGGCCGCGCCGTCGTTGATGTGCGGAGTGACCTTGAGGCTGACGCCGATATCCTTGCGCTCCACGGTGGTGAACGGGTTGCTCGAACCTTCGCTGTTGGTGGTGTAGGAGCCGGTCTGGAACGGTACGTTCTGGCCGACCAGAATCTCCGCTTTCTGGTTGTCCAGGGTCAACAGGCTCGGGGTCGACAGCAGGTTGCTCTTGGTGTTGGCCGAGAGCGCGGTGACCAGCGCGCCGAAGCTGCTGCTGCCGATGCCGACGATGGCGCCGTCGGGGATGGATTCCGGTGCCTTGTTGCTCTCGAGCGATTGCAGCAGGGTGCCGATGGACAGTCCGGTATTGGCGAAGTTGGTCTTGGTTCCGCCCATGCCGCCCTTGTTGATCGCCCATTGCACGCCGACGGCATCCTGGATGTCGCCGGAGATCTCGACGATGGCCGCTTCCACCAATACCTGGGCACGCGGCACGTCGAGCTGGCGAACGATGTCTTCGAGAGCGTTGACCGTGTCCGGGTCGGCCAGCAGGACCAGGGCGTTGGTGCTTTCGTCGGCACGGATGAGGATGTTGCTCGGTCGGCCGCCGCCGGTCTGTTCGCCGCCCTGGCCGCCATTGTTCTTCATGCCTTCGGAAATCTGGCCGAGGGTTTCCGCGAGGGTCTTGGCGTCGTTGTGGCGCAGGCGGATCACCCGGGTGTTGGCTGAGCGCGCGGTCGGGGTGTCCAGCGATTGCGCCAGTTGCACCAGCTTGGCGCGCGCCTGCGGCGGGCCGAGGATGATCAGGCGGTTGGTGCGCGCGTCGGCGATCACCTGGGCGCCCGCCGCGCCCTTGGCCTGGCCGCGGCTCATGGCGTTGTTGAGCACCTCGGCGGCGTCCATCACCCAGCCGTAGCGCAGGTTGATCACGCTGTAGTCGTGGCTGCCCTTCTGGTCGAGCTGGCGGATCACGTCTTCGATTCGCGCGATATTGGCGCTGCGGTCGCTGATGATCAGCGCGTTGGCCGAGGGCACCGCGGCGAGGTGGCCATATTGTGGGACCAGCGGACGGATCAGCGGGATGAGTTCCGATACCGGGCTCTGCTGCACCTGGATCACCCGCGTCTCCAGGCGATCCGGCGCGCTCTGGCCGCCGCCGGCCTCGGTCTTGGCCTCGGCGTTGGGCACGATGCGCGCCTGGTCGCCCTGGGCAACCACGGTGAAGCCGTGGGTGCTCATCACCGAGAGGAACAACTGGTAGACCTCGCTCAACGAGAGCTGGGCCTTGGAGACCACGCTGACCTGGCCCTTGACCCGCGGGTCGACGACGAAGGTCTCGCCGGTGATTTCGGAAATCTGGTCGATGAATTCGCGGATGTCGGCATCCTTGAGGTTGATCGTCCAGTGCGCCTCCTGCTGGTTGCCGGCGGGGACGAAGGCGTTCCCGCCGCTGTTTTCGGCGTGCGCCGCCTGGATGCCGAGGGCCAGGCTGAGAAGGACGGCGGGAACGTACGAACGACTGGAAGGGGCAAACAGGGCGCGGAGCAAAGGCTGGGACATCGGGTCAGTCGCTTTCCGTAGGCGTGGTCGTGGGCTCGCTCGAGTCTTCTTCGGCGGGTTCTGCGATGGGCGTGGCTTCCATCTGCTGGCGCAAGGCGTCCAGGCGCTCGCGCAATGCTGCAGCGTTCTCATCCTGCAGGCTTTGCAGTTGTTCGATCGAGTCGTTCTCGCTTGTAATGTCGTCCGCGCTGGCCAGCAGTCCCCCGGAACGGTGCGGGAAGGGCAGGCTTTCCAGGCGCCCGCCGCGCTGCAGTTCGACGCGGTCGCGGTAGACCGCGTGCAGCTTCACGCCGTCGCTGATCTCGCCGCCGACCGCGTAGCGGTGCGGCTTGTCGCCCTGGCGCTGGATGATCGCGCTGGACAGCTTGGGATCGCTCTGGACGAAGCTGCCCTTGAGCACCAGGTCGAGGTTGGTGGCCGGTGGCGGGGCGTTGGGGTCCTGGGCGCTGGTGCCGAAGAGGCGCGCCAGGCGGGTCGGATCGCTGCGGATCGACTCGTGGCTGACCGGCGAGGCGGCGACGGCTACCGGGCTGCGTTGCAGGCGCAACCAGCCGGCCGCCTGCCAGGCGAGGCTGATGCTCATGGCGATGATCAGGGCAACAGCCAGAAGGGCCGGGGCGTACCGCTGCAGCCAGCGGGAAGAGGCGCCGGAGAAAGGCAATACATCACTCCTGGTCTTTATCGTTATGTCTGAAGATCGCCGAGGGATCATAGCAGTTCGTTGCCAGTAGGCTACCTACTTCTATCAATAGGTGTGACTGGCCGGGCCAGGCACGCTTGTGCTTAAGATAACGGCTCGCCAGGATACTTCTGCAAGAGGAACTCGGGATCGGCCGCACAAAACGACTAACAACTAACAATACTGACGGTAACCGTTCAGTGGTCATATACGACCAAGATACTTCTGTAAGGTTACCGCTATAAGGCATCCATGATGACAGCCCCATTACCCGACATCGCCGCGCCGGCCGCACCGCCACGGCGTCTGCCGTTCAGCTTCGCCAAGCGCCAGGGCCTGTTGTTCCTGTGCCTGGAGGAGCAGTACTGGCTGGCCTGCCGGCCGCAGGTGGAGCTGGCGGCGATCGCCGAGGCGCAGCGCTTCGCCGGCCGCCGCCTGCCGCTCAGGGCGCTCGGCGAGGACGCCTTCAACCAGGCCCTGGCGGCCTCCTACCAGCACGACTCCTCGGCGGCCATGCAGCTCGCCGAGGACCTCGGCGGCAGCCTGGACCTCGCCGCGCTGGCCGACCAGGTCCCGGAAACCGAGGACCTGATGGAGCAGGAGGACGACGCGCCGATCATTCGCCTGATCAACGCGATCCTCGGCGAGGCGATCCGCGAGAACGCCTCGGACATCCACCTGGAAACCTTCGAGAAGCGCCTGGTGGTGCGCTTCCGCGTCGACGGCGTGCTGCGCGAGGTGCTGGAGCCCAAGCGCGAGCTGGCGGCCCTGCTGGTATCGCGGATCAAGGTCATGGCGCGGCTGGACATCGCCGAGAAGCGTATTCCCCAGGATGGGCGGATTTCCCTGCGGGTCGGCGGGCGCGAGGTGGACATCCGCGTCTCGACCCTGCCCTCGGCCAACGGTGAACGGGTGGTGCTGCGTCTGCTCGACAAGCAGGCCGGGCGCCTGAACCTGCAGCACCTGGGCATGAGCGAGCGCGACCGCAAGCTGATGGACGAAACGGTGCGCAAGCCGCACGGCATCCTGCTGGTCACCGGCCCCACCGGCTCGGGCAAGACCACCACCCTGTACGCCAGCCTGACCACGCTCAACGACCGCACGCGGAACATCCTCACCGTCGAGGATCCGATCGAATACCACCTGGAGGGCATCGGCCAGACCCAGGTCAACGCCAAGGTCGACATGACCTTCGCCCGCGGCCTGCGGGCGATCCTCCGGCAGGACCCGGACGTGGTGATGGTCGGCGAGATCCGCGACCGGGAGACCGCCGAGATCGCGGTGCAGGCTTCGCTGACCGGCCACCTGGTGCTCTCGACCCTGCACACCAACAGCGCCATCGGTGCGATCACCCGCCTGGTGGACATGGGCATCGAGCCGTTCCTGCTGTCCTCCTCCATGCTTGGCGTGCTGGCCCAGCGCCTGGTGCGGGTGCTCTGCCCGGCGTGCAAGGAGCCCTACCGGGCCGACGAGGCCGAGTGCGCGCTGCTCGGCGTCGATCCCGCCGCGCCGCCGACCCTGCATCGCGCCCGCGGCTGCGGCGAGTGCCACCAGCATGGCTATCGCGGGCGTACCGGTATCTATGAGCTGGTGGTGTTCGACGACCACATGCGCTCGCTGATCCACAACGAATCCTCCGAGCAGGAAATGACCCGGCATGCCCGCACCAGCGGACCGAGCATCCGCGACGACGGTCGGCGCAAGGTGCTGGAAGGCGTCACCACGGTCGAGGAAGTCCTGCGCGTGACCCGGGAAGAATAATGGCCGCCTTCGAATACCTCGCCCTCGACCCCAGCGGTCGCCAGCAGAAGGGCGTGCTGGAGGCGGACAGCGCGCGCCAGGTCCGCCAGTTGCTGCGCGAGCGCCAATTGGCGCCGCTCGACGTGAAGCCCACCCGTACCCGCGAGCAGAGCGGGCAGGGCGGGCGCCTGACGTTCGCCCGCGGACTGTCCGCGCGCGACCTGGCATTGGTGACCCGGCAACTGGCGACCCTGGTCCAGGCCGCGTTGCCGATCGAGGAGGCGCTGCGCGCCGCCGCGGCGCAGTCCACCTCGCAGCGCATCCAGTCGATGCTTCTCGCGGTGCGCGCCAAGGTCCTCGAAGGCCATAGCCTGGCCGGCAGCCTGCGCGAGTTTCCCACCGCCTTTCCCGAGCTGTACCGGGCGACTGTGGCTGCCGGCGAGCATGCCGG
Organism: Pseudomonas sp. TZ252; assembly: GCF_056110345.1. Classification (NCBI taxonomy): domain Bacteria; kingdom Pseudomonadati; phylum Pseudomonadota; class Gammaproteobacteria; order Pseudomonadales; family Pseudomonadaceae; genus Pseudomonas; species Pseudomonas sp. TZ252. Next base: position 4,470,877 of record NZ_CM148566.1, read on the forward strand.
GCACCTCGGCCCGGTGCTGGAGCAACTTGCCGACTACACCGAGCAGCGCCAGCAGTCGCGGCAGAAGATCCAGCTGGCGCTGCTCTATCCGGTGATCCTGATGGTCGCTTCGCTGGCCATCGTCGGCTTCCTGCTGGGCTACGTGGTGCCCGACGTGGTCCGGGTGTTCATCGACAGCGGGCAGACCCTGCCGCTGTTGACCCGCGTGCTGATCGGCGTCAGCGACTGGGTCAAGGCCTGGGGCGCGCTGGCCTTCGTCGCGGCGATCGGCGGGGTGATCGGCTTCCGCTACGCGCTGCGCAAGGATGCCTTTCGCGAGCGCTGGCATGGCTTCCTGCTGCGCGTGCCGCTGGTCGGTCGGCTGGTGCGTTCCACCGACACCGCGCGCTTCGCCTCGACCCTGGCGATCCTCACCCGCAGCGGCGTGCCGCTGGTGGAGGCGCTGGCGATCGCCGCCGAGGTGATCGCCAACCGGATCATCCGCAACGAAGTGGTCAAGGCCGCGCAGAAGGTCCGCGAGGGCGCCAGCCTGACCCGCTCGCTGGAAGCCACCGGGCAGTTTCCGCCGATGATGCTGCACATGATCGCCAGCGGCGAGCGCTCCGGCGAGCTGGACCAGATGCTGGCGCGCACCGCGCGCAACCAGGAGAACGACCTGGCGGCGCAGATCGGCCTGATGGTCGGCCTGTTCGAACCGTTCATGCTGATATTCATGGGCGCGGTGGTGCTGGTCATCGTCCTGGCCATTCTTCTTCCGATCCTTTCTCTCAACCAACTCGTGGGGTAATCGCGTGAATCAGAGCCGCCCATTGCAGCGTCGCCAACAGTCGGGCTTCACCCTGATCGAAATCATGGTCGTGGTGGTCATCCTCGGCATCCTCGCCGCCCTGGTGGTGCCGCAGGTGATGAGCCGTCCCGACCAGGCCAAGGTCACCGTGGCCAAGGGCGACATCAAGGCCATCGCTGCCGCGCTGGACATGTACAAGCTGGACAACTTCGCCTATCCGAGCACCCAGCAGGGCCTCGAGGCGCTGGTGAAGAAGCCCACCGGCAATCCGCAGCCGAAGAACTGGAACAAGGACGGCTACCTGAAGAAGCTGCCGGTCGATCCGTGGGGCAATCCCTACCAGTACCTGGCGCCGGGCACCAAGGGCCCGTTCGACCTGTATTCGCTGGGCGCCGACGGCAAGGAAGGCGGCAGCGACAACGACGCCGACATCGGCAACTGGGACAACTGACCGGACATGCGGGCTTCGCGCGGCTTCACCCTCATCGAGCTGATGGTGGTGATGGTCATCATCAGCGTGCTGATCGGCCTGGCGGTGCTCAGCACCGGCTTCGCCAGCACCTCGCGGGAGCTGGACAGCGAGGCCGAGCGGCTCGCCGGGCTGATCGGCGTGCTGACCGACGAGGCCGTGCTGGACAACCGCGAGTACGGCCTGCGCCTGGAGCGCGATGCCTACCAGGTACTGCGCTACGACGAAGCGAAGGCGCGCTGGTTGCCGGTGGCGCGCGACAGCCACCGCCTGCCGGAGTGGGCGGAGCTGACCTTCGAGCTGGACGGCCAGCCGCTGGTGCTGGCCGGCAGCAAGGGCGAGAAGGAGCAGAAGAAAGGCACCGACCAGCCGCAATTGCTGATCCTCTCCAGTGGCGAACTCAGTCCGTTCCGCCTGCGCCTGGCCGAGCGCGGACCCGAGGGGCGGGCGTTGTCGCTGAGCAGCGACGGTTTCCGCCTGCCACGGGTCGAGGTGGCGCGGCGATGAAGCGCGCGCGTGGTTTCACCCTGCTGGAAGTGCTGGTGGCCCTGGCGATCTTCGCCATGGTCGCGGCCAGCGTGCTCAGTGCCAGCGCGCGCAGCCTGCAGAATGCCTCGCGGCTGGAAGACAAGACCCTGGCGATGTGGATCGCCGACAACCGTCTCAACGAATTGCAGCTGGAACAGACGCCGCCCTCCAGCGGCCGCAACCAGGGCGAGCTGGAGTTCGCCGGGCGCCGCTGGGAGTGGCGCACCCAGGTCGACAGCACCGCCGAGCAGGATATGCGGCGGGTGATCGTCTGGGTCGCGGCGAAGCCCCTCGGCCGCGAGCGTGGCAGCATCGAGGAACGCGCCGCGGCGCGCCTCGTCGGTTTCCTCGGGAGCCAGCCATGAGGCTACAGCGGGGCTTCACCCTGCTCGAGCTGCTGATCGCCATCGCCATCTTCGCCCTGCTGGCCCTGGCCACCTACCGCATGTTCGACAGCGTGATGCAGACCGACCAGGCGACTCGCGTGCAGGAGCAGCGCATGCGCGAGCTGGTGCGGGCGATGGGCGCGCTGGAGCGCGACCTGACCCAGGCGGTCGAACGTCCGGTACGCGACGAGCTGGGCGATAACCGTGGCGCCTTCCTCAGCGAGGGCGAGAACGACCAGATCGTCGAACTCACCCGTGGTGGCTGGCGCAACCCGCTCGGCCAGGCGCGCTCGCGCCTGCAGCGGGTGCGCTGGTCGCTGTCCGGGGAGACCCTCGAACGCCGCTACTGGCTGGTTCTGGACCGCGCCCAGGACAGCAAGCCACGGGTGCAGCAGGTGCTGGACGGGGTTACCGCGCTGAGCTGGCGCTTCCTCGACAAGGAGCACAACTGGCAGGGCCACTGGCCGACCGACGAAGGCAGCGAGGAGGAGCGCCTGGAAAGCCTGCCGCTGGCGGTGGAGATGACCCTGGAGCACCGCCACTACGGCAAGCTGGTGCGCGTCTGGCGTCTGCTCGATCCGCCGCTCAAGCAGGACCAGCCGCAGGGCCAGCCGGGCGGCGAGAATGGCGAGAACGGCGAGGGCGGAGTGCCGCAGCCGCCGGAAGGCATGCCGGGGGCGCCGGAATGAGGCGCGGGCAGAACGGCGTCGCGCTGATCACCGTGCTGCTGGTGGTGGCGGTGGTGACCATCGTCTGCGCCGGGCTGATCATCCGCCAGCAGTTGGCGATACGCAGCAGCGCCAACCAGTTGCACGTGCGCCAGGCCTGGCACTATGCGCTGGGCGGCGAACGCCTGGCGGAAGCGGTGCTGCGCCGCGACCTGCGCCAGGGCGGCGAGAATACCCGCGAGCCGGTGGACCACCTGGGCGAGGCCTGGGCTCGACCGATGACGCCGTTCAAGCTGGACGACGGCGGCGAGCTGCGGGTGCGGATCGAGGACCCCAGCGGGCGTTTCAATCTCAACGGACTGGTGCGCAAGCGCAAGGTCAAGCCGGATTCGGTGAAGCAGTTCCGTCGCCTGCTGGCCACCCTGGGGATGAAGGAAGAGATCGTCCAGGGCTTGCCGGACCGGCTGGCCGACTGGCTCGACGCCGACCAGAATCCGCAGGGCGAGCAAGGCGCCGAGGACAACCAGTACCTGCTGGAGGCGCCGGCCTACCGCGCCGCCAACCGCAGTTTCAAGGACGTGTCCGAGCTGCGCCTGCTGAAATTGTCGGAAGCCGACTATCGACGCCTGCTGCCGTTCGTCAGCGCCTTGCCCGAAGATGCGCCGCTGAACGTGAACACTGCCAGCGTGCCGGTGCTGGCCGCCATGTTCGAGATCGATCCGGGACAGGCGGAAAACATCGTGGACGCCCGCGGTCGGGAAGGTTTCCAGAGCAAGGACGATTTCACCAAGCATCTGACCCAGTTGGGTTCGAAGACCGGAAACGTCAGTTATGCCGTCGGCACCCGCTACTTCCAGGTGATCAGCGAGGTCAGCCTGGGCGACCGCCGGCAGGTGCTGGTGAGTACCTTGCAGCGGGGCAAGGACGGCAAGATACGCGTGATGGCCCGCGACATGGGACAGGGCGGCCTGCCCATCCCGTCGACGGGCGGCGACGATTGGAAGAAGGACGAGCGATGAGTGGAGTGAGTGCGCTGTTCCTGCCGCCCGCCAGCACGGCGGGGGCCGATGGGGAACTGGCGGTATGGTGGGTGCAGGATGGCGAGTGCCGGCGCGCGCCGTTCGCCCAGGCGCTGGCGGAAATCCGTGCGCCCTGGCGGCTGTACCTGCCGGTGGAGGCGGTGACCGCCTGCGCGGTGAACCTGCCTACGCAGAAGGCGCGCTGGTTGCGCCAGTCGCTGCCGTTCGCGGTGGAGGAACAACTGGCCGACGATGTCGAGCAGATGCACCTTGCCCTTGGTCCGGCGCTGGCCGACGGCCGCCACCGGGTATTCGCCGTGCAGCGCACCTGGCTTGCCGCCTGGCTGGCGCTGGCCGAGGGCGCGGGCAAGGCGCCGGCTTCGCTGCATGTCGATGCCGATTGCCTGCCGGGCGAGGGCAGCTGCCTGTTCTGGCTGGAAGAGCGCTGGCTGCTCGGCGGCAGCGGTGCCGTACGCCTGGCCTGCGGCAGCGAGGATTGGCCGGTGCTGCGCGACAGTTGCCCGCCGCCGCAGCGGGCCTTCGCCGCGCAGGAGGTGGCGCCCCTGGAGGGGGTGGAAGTCCAGGCCCTGGCGGGCAATCCGCACGTCTGGCTGAGCGAGCAGCCGCTGGGCACCGACCTGGCCCAGGCCGAGTTCGCCGCGCGCCAGCAGAGCAGCCAGTGGCGCCGTTGGCGGCCGCTGCTGGGGCTGGTCGGGCTGTGGCTGGTGTTGCAATGGGGCTTTACCCTGGTCCAGGCCTGGCAGTTGCAGCGCGAAGGCGACCGCTACGCGGCGCAGAGCGCAGAACTCTACCGCCAGCTGTTTCCCGAGGACCGCAAGCTGATCAACCTGCGCGCGCAGTTCGACCAGCACCTGGCCGACAGCGCCAGCAGCGGCGGCGAGGGCCAGTTGCTCGGCCTGCTTGGCCAGGCCGCCACGGTGATCGGCGGCGAGCCGACGGTGAGCGTCGAGCAACTGGACTTCAGCGCCGCTCGCGGCGACGTCGCCCTCCAGGTGCGGGCTCCCGGTTTCGACGTGCTGGAACGGCTGCGTTCGCGTCTCAGCGAGTCCGGGTTGGCGGTGCAGCTGGGTTCGGCCAGCCGCGATGGCTCGACGGTCAGCGCGCGCCTGGTGATAGGAGGTTGAGATGAAGGTGATGACGCAATTCCACGAGCGCCTCAGGGCCCAGGCGGAAACCTCGCAGCTGGCGATCCGCTGGCGCGGGCTGCCGGCGCGGGACCGCCTGGCGCTGCTCTGGCTCGGTGCGTTCCTCCTGCTGGTGGTGCTCTACCTGGCGCTGTGGCGCCCGGCCGAGCGCCATCTGCAGTCGGCGCGGCAGTACTTCACCGAACAGCGCGCGCTGCATGCCTACATCCAGCAGCAGGCGCCCAACGTGCGCCAGGCCGATGCCGCGGCGCCACAGGCGCAGATCGACCCGGCGGCGCTGCAGGGCATGGTCACGGCTTCGGCGGCCCAGGCCGGACTGAGTGTCGAGCGCCTCGACAACGAAGGCGAGGGCGCCGTGCAGGTGGCCCTGCAGCCGGCGCCATTCGCCAAGCTGCTGCCCTGGCTGGAGCAGTTGAACGGGCAGGGCGTGCAGGTGGCGGAGGCCGGCCTGGACCGCCAGGTCGACGGCCGGGTCTCGGCGCGCCTGAGCCTGCGGGTCGAGTGAGCGGCCCGTGGCTGGGCCCGGCCTGGGCCCCGGCGCCGACCGTGGCGACAGGCGATCGCCGAAATTTCAAAAAAAATTCAATCAGGGCATTGACTTAGGTTTTTCGGTCGGTAGAATGCGCCCCACTTCGAGAGTGAAGGGTGATTAGCTCAGCTGGGAGAGCATCTGCCTTACAAGCAGAGGGTCGGCGGTTCGATCCCGTCATCACCCACCAATCTCGCAAGTTACGCGCAGCGGTAGTTCAGTCGGTTAGAATACCGGCCTGTCACGCCGGGGGTCGCGGGTTCGAGTCCCGTCCGCTGCGCCATTCACTTCCCCTCCCGAGTTCACCACCCCGAACTCGCCGTCTTCCACTAGAAGGCGGGCAGCCTGGCTGCAACAAGAGGAAGTCGCTTTACCGGGCATCTTGCCCAGCCGACGCGCAGCGGTAGTTCAGTCGGTTAGAATACCGGCCTGTCACGCCGGGGGTCGCGGGTTCGAGTCCCGTCCGCTGCGCCATACATCTTCACCACGCCGAGGCGGGGTGAGCCACGAAGAAAGCGGCCAATGGCCGCTTTTTTCGTTTCCGTCGTCCCCTGCGCCTTCCGTTTTCTCCTTGTTTGCCGGATTTCCTGCTCCGTCGGTCCGCGCGCGGTAATCCCGCTGTCATCTTCCTCGTCTACAGCTGAAAGACACAGACGAACGAAAGGTGATCCGCGATGGACGACTACCAGGAAGAACTGCTGGAGCAGCATGCCGCCGAATGCGATCTGCCAGAGCCGGCGGACGACGCCACCGAGATGTGATCAGGCGCTCTGTCGCTGGGCGCGGCGGAATTCGCCGGGCGTCTGCCCGCTCCAGCGCTTGAAGGCGCGCTGGAAGGCTTCCGCCGAGGCGAAGCCGAGCAGGTAGGCGATTTCGCCGAAGGCCAGGTCGGTCTCGCGGATGTAGACCATCGCCAGGTCGCGGCGGGTGTCGTTGAGGATGCTGCGGAACTGGGTGCCTTCCTCGGCCAGCTTGCGCCGCAGGGTCCAGGTCGGCAACTTGAGGCGCGCGGCGATTTCCTCGAGGTCCGGTTCGCGACCATTGAGCATCGGCCCCAGCAGGCGGCTGACGCGCTCGCGCCAACTGCGGGTGCGGGTCAACTGCTCCAGTTCGCGGTTGCAGAGTTCCAGCATCTGGCTCCAGGTGCTCGGACAGTGCTCGGCATTCGCCAGGGCCAGGCTGGCCTGGCTCAGGCGCAACTGGTTGGTCGGCGCGCCGAATTCCACCGGGCAGCCGAAGAATGCCTCGTAGCGCTCGGCCCAAGGCGGCGCTGGATATTCGATCTCCACCCGCTCCGCTTTCAACGGCTGCCTTGCCAGGGCGCCGAGATGGCTGATCCAGCCTGCCAGCACCGAATCGACGACGAAGCGGTTATAGGCGTTATAAGGGCTGATCGAATAGAAGCGCAGCCAGGCGCCGCCGGCGTCTTCCACCAGGCTCGACTGGCCCCGGTAGTTCTGCGCGTAAAGCGGTTCCAGGTGGATCATTGCCCGCGCGGCGGCGCGCAGGTTGGGCGCCTGGGCGACGCTGACGCCGGCCAGGCCCATCTGTCCGAGACGGCTCAGGCGGCCCATCTGCAGGCCAAGGGCGGGGTCGCCGCTGAGCTGTATGGCGGCATGGCCGAGGCGCATGTAGCGAGGGATCGACAGGCGCGCCCCGGGTTCGGCCAGGCGCCGCTGGTCGAGGCCGTACTGCTCGAGCAGTGGTGCGGGCTCGACGCCGGCGGCGAGCAGGGCGTCGGCCAGCGCCTGGACGAAGCCGACCGAGAGGTCGCCGAGGCGAACCCGGGGCGCGCTCATAGCCAGAGATTGACCAGTTGCGCACCGCCGCCGGGATTGGCCTGGCGCATGCCCTGCGACGAACCGAGCAGGCTCTGGCCGTCTTCGGTGACGTTCCACAGGCGGCTATGGGCGAAGGCCACGGCGGCGCCGCGCGCACCGCTGGCCAGCAGGCGCTCGCCGACCGCCAGGCGCTGCCAGGCCTCGGCGTTGCTCAGGCTGTTCGGCGCCAGGCGCACGTCGCCGGGAACCAGCTCCGCATCGAAGCCGGGCCAGGGCTGCTGCCAGCGACCGCTCTGGTTCAGGGCGGCGGGGATCGCCAGCAGTTCGACGCCCTGTTCGACCAGGGTGGCGTAGGTGTCCGGGTACCAGCTGTCGGTGCCGATCAGCACGCCCAGGCGTCCTGCCGGCGTATCCAGCACCTGCAGGCGCTCGCCGCGACCGTTGTTGAGGTAGCTCAGTTCGTGGCGGGTCGGGAACACCTTGCGTTGCGGCTGGCCGAGCGGCCGGCCGTCGGGACCGAAGGTCAGGCTGACGTTGTACAGCTGGCCGGTGCCGGGACGCAGCTCGCCGTCCTCGACCTCGGGGTCGGGCAGGACGATGGAGCCGGCGACCACCGTCACCTTGAAATCATGGGCGAGCCCGCCGAACAGGGTCTGGTAGTCGTGGGCCATGTCCACCGCCTTCATCCGGAACAGGGTGTCGGTGAGACGCTGATCGCCGCGCGCGGTGATCCAGCCGCGCGCCACCTTCAGTGGGTTGCTCGCGGCCATCCAGTCCATCGCCGTGGGCCAGTCGGCAGCGGCGTAGACCTCGGGCTTCTCGCCGCTGGCCACCAGCCAGGTGCCGACATGCTCGGGGAACACCACCACCGTGCGCTCGTTGAGCAGGCCCTGGCGGCGGGCATTTTCCAGGTAGGCGTGGAATTTCAGTTGCAACCGTTCGGCGCTCTGGTAGTCCGGCGTGAACAGTTCCGGCTGGACCGCCAGCAGGTTGCCGCGCTCGCCGGGCTGGCCCTGGACCACGCTGACCTGGCTGCGCAGGTCGGACAGGTAGTGGCCTACCGGGCGGCGTTCGGCCCAGCCGGCGTAGGCGGCGAAGAGGGTGATGAGGATCAGGAAGATCAGCTTGCGCATGCGGGTCTCCAAGGCAGCCCACAGGGTAGGGGAGTGGCGTCGGCTTGCCAAGCATCCCTGTGCATTCCGATCAGTAACTTGTCATTTAGGATCATTGAGCGCTCCGGTGGCGCTCCTTAGAGTCGTCGCCATACCGACCGCTGCCCGTCCCGCGCATTGCGCCCGAGGCCGCGGCATATCCGTGAACGCGTTTCGCCCGATGTGGAGACCCCCGATGACCGCCGCCGTTCCCTATCCGCACCTGCTCGCCCCGTTGGACCTCGGCTTCACCACCCTGCGCAACCGCACCCTGATGGGGTCCATGCACACTGGCCTGGAAGAGAAGCCGCAGGGCTTCGAGCGCATGGCGGCGTACTTCGCCGAACGCGCCCGCGGTGGCGTCGGCCTGATGGTCACCGGCGGCATCGGCCCGAACGAGGAGGGCGGCGTGTATTCCGGCGCGGCCAAGCTGAGCACGCCGGAAGAGGCGGAGAAGCACAGGATCGTGACCCAGGCGGTGCATGAGGCGGGTGGCAAGATCTGCATGCAGATCCTGCATGCCGGCCGCTACGCCTACAGTCCGAAGCAGGTGGCGCCGAGCGCGATCCAGGCGCCGATCAATCCGTTCAAGCCCAAGGAACTCGACGAGGAAGGCATCGAGAAGCAGATCGCCGACTTCGTCAACTGCGCCAGCCTGGCCCAGGTCGCCGGCTACGACGGCGTCGAGATCATGGGATCGGAAGGCTACTTCATCAACCAGTTCCTCGTGCAGCACACCAACCAGCGCACCGACCGCTGGGGCGGCAGCTACGAGAACCGCATGCGCCTGCCGGTGGAGATCGTCCGCCGGGTGCGCGAGGCGGTGGGGCCGAACTTCATCATCATCTATCGCCTGTCCATGCTCGACCTGGTCGAGGGCGGCAGCAGCTGGGACGAGATCGTGCTGCTGGCGAAGGCCGTCGAGAAGGCCGGCGCGACCCTGATCAACACCGGCATCGGCTGGCACGAGGCGCGTATCCCGACCATCGCCACCAAGGTACCGCGCGCGGCCTTCACCAAGGTCACCGCCAAGCTGCGCGGCGAGGTCGGCATCCCGCTGATCACCACCAACCGCATCAACACTCCCGAGGTGGCGGAGAAGGTCCTGGCCGAGGGCGATGCCGACATGGTCTCCATGGCCCGGCCGTTCCTCGCCGACCCCGATTTCGTCAACAAGGCCGCCGCCGGCCACGCCGAACGGATCAACACCTGTATCGGCTGCAACCAGGCCTGCCTCGACCACACCTTCGGCGGCAAGCTGACCAGTTGCCTGGTCAACCCGCGCGCCTGCCACGAAACCGAGCTGAACTACATCCCCACCACCAGGCCGAAGAAGATCGCCGTGGTCGGTGCCGGCCCGGCCGGCCTGGCCGCCGCCACCGTGGCCGCCGAGCGTGGGCACCGGGTCAGCCTGTTCGACGCCGCCGGCGAGATCGGCGGGCAGTTCAACGTGGCCAAGCGGGTTCCCGGCAAGGAAGAGTTCCACGAGACCCTGCGCTACTTCCGCAACAAGCTGGAGAGCACCGGTGTCGAACTGCACCTGAACCGCCGGGTCGGCGTGGACGACCTGGTCGCGGGCGGCTACGACGAGATCGTCCTCGCCACCGGCATCGTTCCGCGCACACCGGCTATCCCCGGCATCGAGCATCCGAAGGTGATCAGCTACCTGGATGCGATCCTCGAGCGCAAGCCGGTGGGTGGCAAGGTGGCGGTGATCGGCGCCGGCGGCATCGGCTTCGACGTCTCCGAATTCATCACCCATGCCGGTCCGTCCACCAGCCTGGAGCGCGAGGCGTTCTGGAAGGAGTGGGGGATCGATACTCGCCTGGAGGCCCGCGGCGGCATCGCCGGGATCAAGGCCGAGGTGCATCCGGCGGCGCGCCAGGTGTTCCTCCTGCAACGCAAGAAGAGCAAGGTCGGCGACGGCCTCGGCAAGACCACCGGCTGGATCCATCGCGCCGGCCTGAAGAACAAGCAGGTGCAGATGGTGAATGCCGTGGAGTATCTCGGGATCGACGACGCCGGCCTGCATATCCGCGTTGCCGAGGGCGAGCCGCAGGTGCTGCCGGTGGATACCGTGATCGTCTGCGCCGGCCAGGACCCGCTGCGCGAGTTGCAGGACGGCCTGCTGGCGGCCGGCCAGAGCGTGCACCTGATCGGTGGCGCCGACGTCGCCGCCGAGCTGGATGCCAAGCGCGCCATCAACCAGGGTTCGCGCCTGGCCGCCGAACTCTGAGAGCCTTTCCGCGATCTGTTGCGTAGCGGAGAAACTGCGTTGAAAACGGCTTTTCTCCAGCTCGCACAGGTTCTGCGTATCGCCCCTGTCCGCCCTCGTCGGCGCGGCGGGGCGCTGCGCACCGGTTCGGTGAACGGTGGCGCTCTGCCACGGTGATCTCCGTCCGCTCAAAACCCGACCGCTTCACAATTTCCCCTACCGCTCGGCGGGCCGTCCGGCATCGCCCGGGTGTCTGCCAACCCAGTCACATTGCCCGCGACATTTTTTCCCCTAGACTTGCCCGAACAACGAGATAGCGCCTGTTTTTCAGGTGACATGCCAGATGGGTACTGCCGGATGCGGGCCGCCTCGCCAGGCGTTCGAGGGTTAGCGATGAGCATGCAGAAAAAGCCACAGATGGCGGAGGCCGTGCTGTTCTTCAACGACAGCGGCGTCTGCAAGGAAATGCTGTATCCCGAATTCGAGGCGCTGCTCGATGGCCTGGTGCGCATGCCGGAATACGCCGACCGGCAGATGCACCTGGCCTATGTGTTGATCAATCCGCGCCTGCAGGCGCGGGCGGCGGTGTTCTTCTATCTCGATTTCGACGAGCAGGGCGGCGCCGACACCGGCTGGAACCTGCCTCTGCGCAACCTCGCCGAACGCGCCGGACGCGGCCCCGACATGGGCGGCGGGCCGATCCGCCTGGCCTGTCGCAGCCAGTGCCCGGTGTCCTGGCACCAGATGCACCTCTGGGACCCGGAGAGCAGCGCCGGACGCAACCATTTCGTGCTCATCCGCGACGCGCTCAGGCGCAACCAGCTGGGCCTGCTGGTGGACGAAGAGCCTGCCGCGGTGGAGCCGCAGCGGCTGCAGATGGCCGCCGAAGAGCAATGGTACGCCGCCGGTCCCGCCGCCCCGAAGGCACCGCCCGCGGAGCCTCCGCGCAAGCAGGAGGACGAGCAGACGGCGCGCCTGGCGCAACTGGTCAAGCAGCAGCGACAACAGCTCGCCGCCCTGGCCCGGCAGCAGGAGCAGCGCCTGGCCGGGCTCGCCCGGCAGCACGAAGAGGAACTGGCCAGGCGCGAACAGGACGCCCGCGGGCAACTGGACATCCTGCGCAGCGAAGTGCTCAGCCTGCAACAGGCCCTGGAACGGCAGGCGCGGGAGAACGCCGAATTGCAGCAGCGTCTGCTGGAGCAGGGCGAGCAGTTCCAGCGCAACCGCGAGGAACTGACCCGGCAACTGCGTTTCATCGAGAACCAGGGGCGCAACGAGACCGACCTGCTGCGCTCGGAGTTCGCCGACGAACTGGAGGCTCGGGTGGCGGCGGCGGTGGCCGGCTACAAGGAGCAGATCTCGATCCGCGACGTCGAACTGGCCTACCGCAACGAGCTGGACCAGCAACTGGAGCAGGAACTGGCCGAGCTGCGCGCCGAGCGCGACCGTCTGGCCGCCCAGGGACCGGAGCAACTGCTGGAGCGTCTATCCGGCCAGGGCGTGGTATTCGTCGCCTACCATCCCGGTGCCGGGCACCTGACCATCCCCTTGCAGGACATCCCGCGTTACCAGGACAATCCGCTGGCCTACGCGGCGGCCAAGTGCTTCGTCTCCGAGAGCCAGTACCGCCAGTGGCTGGACCACTTCCAGCAGCCGCGCTGCGAGGCGCTGCTGCCCGGCGGCGAACGCTGCAACCTGCCGCTCGACCGGGTCGACAACCCGGCGCGCTTCGTCGCCGGCGACACCAACTGCTGCGCCCGGCACAAGACCACGGGGCGCCTGCGCACCGTGAGCTGACTCCTTGCCGTTTCCCCACTGGTCACCGCATACACCCTTGCAGCGTCTCGAACTCGACTGGCTGCAACGGGCCGGGGTCGAACTGGCGCTGCTGCGCCTGGACCAGGCCGATCCGCTGATCTCCGGCAACAAGGGGTTCAAGCTCGCGCCACACCTGGCGCTGGCCCACGGGCAGGGGCTGGACGGCCTGATCAGCCTCGGCGGCGCCCATTCCAACCACCTGCACGCGCTGGCCGGCGCTGGCGCGCGTTTCGGTTTCCGTTGCGTCGGCCTGTTGCGCGGACACGAAGTCGATACGCCGACGGTGCGCGACCTGCGCAGTCTCGGCATGGAACTGCACTGGCTCGGCTACGGCGGCTATCGCCAGCGGCATGCCGCCGGCTTCTGGCTTCCCTGGCGGGAACGTTACCCAGGCTTGCTGCCGGTCGCCGAGGGCGGTGGCGGGCTGCTGGGCGCGCGCGGTTGCATCGGGCTGGTGGAGCGCATAGCGACCCAGTTGCCGACGCTCGGCTGGGACGATTACGACGCGATCTGGGTGGCCGCCGGTACCGGTACGACACTGGCCGGCCTGGTGCTCGGCGAGGCCGGGCGGCATCCCGTGGTGGGCGCGCTGGCGGTGCCGGAGGACCACGGCGTCGCCGCCCAGGTCGCGGCGACCCTTGCCGAGGCGGGCTGGGCCGATGCCGGCTATCGCCTGCTGGACGCCAGCCGTGGCGGTTTCGCCCGCCTCGATGGGAAATTGGCGCGGTTCATCGTCGAGTTCGAGACGGCCAGCGGCGTCGCCCTCGAACCGCTGTACACCGGCAAGCTGCTGCTCGCCCTGCGCGAGGCCGTGGAGAGCGGCGCGGTGGCTCGCGGCAGCCGGCTGGTGGCGCTGCACAGCGGAGGCCTGCAGGGCCGCCGGGCATTGCAGGAGCGTTTGCTGGCGTTGCTCTGATCAGGCATCCGCGGCCTGGCGCGCGCTACCCCACAGGCTGAGCCCCGGTGGCCAGTCGTCGCTGGCCAGGAACAGGCGCTCGGCCTCTACCCAGTAGCCGTCGCGCGGCACCACCCTTACCAGCATTTGCGGACGTGCCTCGTCGGCGAAGGCGATGTTCCAGCAGGCGCCGTCGCGCGGTGGGTCGAGCGGGTCCTGCCGCCGCATGGCCGGCGCCAGCCAGTGCTCGCGCGACAGATGCAGCCAATGCTGCCCGGTCTGCGGTCCGGCCAGGCTGGCCAGGTACGCCGGCCAGTCGCGCTGGCGGAGCCAGCGGCCACGCAGATGCCGTGGCTCGATGTCGGCGGGCAGGCTGCCCGGCCCGGGCCAGGGATGGAACAGGTAGCCGCTCAGCCACAATGCGGAAACGGCCGATTCGGCGCCATGGGCGGCCAGCACCTGGCGACCCTCGCGGGTCGCCGCCAGCGGCAACTGGTGTCGGCAGAGGTGTTCCAGCTTGCGTGACAGGCGGTCCTGGCCGCCGGGCCCGAGCCAGTCGCCGGGGCCGGACTGGGGCCCCAGGTAGAGTTTGATCGCCAGTTCCAGGTGGTGGATGCCGTCGTCGTCCCGCAGCAGCAGGTCGAGTTCGCCAAGGGTATGCCCGCCGTCGCGCACCGGCAGGTTGGCGGCGATCAGGCGCACGTCCGGGGCCTGTTCCAGGGCGAATTGCCAGAGATGTTCGTAGTACAGGCCGAGACGCTGCCGTGGCCATTGCGCGAGCCAGGCGGCGAGGTGCTGCGGCTGTCGCTCCTGTTCGCGCAACCAGGCGGCCAGGCGCTCCGGCTCCTGGCGCCAGCGGCTGGCGGCGAGCGGATGGCGCTGCGGCTCCGGGGTCCGGCGCAGCAACGGCGGGGCGAGCAGGGTCCAGGCCAGGTCGCGGACGGCCGGGTGGTGCAATTCGTCGAGCAGTTCGGTCAGCAGCGTCATACCCTGAGGTTAGCCGGGTTGCGCCACTCGCGGCGATTTCCCGTACATGCGCGGGTTTGCCGCTGTCCGCGGCTTTCGCCCATAATCCGCTCTATCCCGCCCGCCAGCTTTTCGCAGGAACCGCATGGAACCCTTTCGCAATATCGGCATCATCGGCCGCCTCGGCAGCACCCAGGTGCTGGACACCATTCGCCGGCTGAAGAAATTCCTGATCGATCGCCACCTGCATGTGATCCTCGAGGACACCATCGCCGAAGTCCTGCCCGGACACGGCCTGCAGACCTGCTCGCGGAAGATCATGGGCGAGATCTGCGACCTGGTGGTGGTGGTCGGCGGCGATGGCAGCATGCTCGGCGCGGCCCGAGCGCTGGCCCGGCACAAGGTGCCGGTGCTGGGGATCAACCGCGGCAGCCTGGGCTTCCTCACCGACATCCGCCCGGATGAACTGGAGGCCAAGGTCGGCGAGGTGCTGGACGGCCAGTACATCGTCGAGAGCCGCTTCCTCCTCGATGCCCAGGTGCGTCGCGGTATCGACTCGATGGGGCAGGGCGATGCGCTCAACGACGTGGTCCTGCACCCGGGCAAGTCGACCCGGATGATCGAGTTCGAGCTGTATATCGACGGCCAGTTCGTCTGCAGCCAGAAGGCCGACGGCCTGATCGTCGCCACGCCCACCGGTTCCACCGCCTACGCGCTGTCCGCCGGCGGTCCGATCATGCATCCGAAGCTGGATGCCATCGTCATCGTGCCGATGTACCCGCACATGCTTTCCAGCCGCCCGATCGTAGTGGACGGCAACAGCGAGCTGAAGATCGTCGTGTCGCCGAACATGCAGATCTACCCGCAGGTCTCCTGCGACGGGCAGAACCATTTCACCTGCGCCCCCGGCGATACCGTGACGATCAGCAAGAAGCCGCAGAAGCTGCGCCTGATCCACCCCATCGACCACAACTACTACGAGATCTGCCGGACCAAGCTCGGCTGGGGCAGCCGCCTGGGCGGAGGCGACTGATGCAACTCGACCCCGGACGTGGCTACGACCTGATCGGCGATGTCCACGGCTGCGCGCATACCCTGGACCGCCTCCTCGACCTGCTCGGCTACCGCCTGCAGGGCGGCGTCTGGCGCCATCCGCGGCGCCAGGCGCTGTTCCTCGGCGACATCGTCGACCGCGGCCCGCGCATCCGCGAGGCCCTGCACCGGGTGCACGCGATGGTCGACGCCGGCGAGGCGCTGTGCATCATGGGCAACCACGAATTCAACGCGCTCGGCTGGAGCACTCCGGCGGCGCCCGGCAGCGGCCGCCAGTACGTCCGCGAGCATACGCCGCGGCATGCCCGGCTGATCAAGGAGACCCTCGAGCAGTTCGAGGGCCACGACGCCGACTGGCGCGACTTCCTCGGCTGGTTCCAGCAACTGCCGCTGTTCCTCGATGCCGGGCGCTTCCGCATGGTCCATGCCTGCTGGGACGGCGAGCTGATCGCGACCCTGCGCCGGCAGTTCCCCGACGGGCGGATCAGCGAAGCCTTCCTGCAGGAGTCGGCGGAGCCCGGCAGCTTCGCCGACCTGGCCTGCAACCGCCTGCTGCGCGGTACCGACATGCGCCTGCCGCACGGTGCCACCCTGACCAGCAGCGATGGCTATACGCGCGCCTTCTTCCGCACCAAGTTCTGGGTCGAGGACGAGGCGCCGCGCACCTACGGCGATATCGTCTTCCAGCCCGACGCGTTGCCCGAAGCGATCGCCCGCGAGCCGCTCAGCGAGGAGCAGAAGTCCAGCCTGCTGACCTACGGCGCCGACGAACCGCTGTTGTTCGTCGGCCACTACTGGCGACGCGGCACGCCGGCGCCGATCCGGCCGAACCTGGCCTGCCTGGACTACAGCGCGGTGATGTACGGCAAGCTGGCGGCCTACCGCCTGGATGAGGAAACCCGCCTGGACCGGCACAAGTTCGTCTGGGTCGAAGTGAAGCGGCCGGAGGCTGACGAGTGAGCGCGGTGCAGGTCCTGAAGTTTCCCCTGTCGGTCGACCTGGCCGGCTTCGTCGGCCTGCTGCGGCGTCTGAACGTGCCGCACCGGGTCAGCGAGGAATCCGGCCAGCAGGTCCTCTGGGTGCCCGACGAGCGGCTCGCCGAGCAGGTCCGCGAGTTGTACCGGCGTTATCCCGAAGGCGATCCGCAGGCGACCCTGGAGGCCGCGCCGCGACCGGCGGGGCAGGGTTTCGTCCGGCAACTGCGGATGAGCCCGATGACCGCCGCGGTGTTGCTGCTGACCTTCGTCGTCGCCGCTGTCACCTACCTTGGCGACAACTTCGCGACGATGCGCTGGCTGACCTTCCAGGACTTCCGTATCCAGGGCCAGTACGCGCTGTTCACGCCGTTGGCCGAAAGCCTGGCGGCGGGTCAATGGTGGCGGCTGTTCACGCCGATGCTGATCCACTTCGGCTGGCTGCACCTGGCGATGAACGCCATGTGGTTCTGGGAGCTGGGCCGGCGCATCGAATTCCGCCAGGGCCGTCCGATGCTGCTCGGCCTGACCCTGCTGTTCGGCCTGGTGTCCAACGTGGTGCAGTACGCGGTGAGCGGCGCCAGCCTGTTCGGCGGGTTGTCCGGGGTGCTCTATGGCTTGCTCGGGCACTGCTGGATCTTCCAGTACCTGGCGCCGAACCAGGCCTATCGCCTGCCCAGGGGCGTCGTGGCGATGATGCTGATCTGGCTGCTGGTGTGCCTGTCCGGGGTGATCGACCTGCTCGGCTTCGGCTCCATCGCCAACGGCGCGCACGTTGGCGGGCTGCTGGTCGGTTGCCTCAGCGGTTTGCTGGGCGGCCTGCTGGCGCGGCGTCGCCGTTGAGCGAGGGGCTGCGGCAGCTTCGATGTGCGCCGCCGGCCCCGGCCCGGTAGAATGGCCGGTACGCCTTTTCACCGGAGCCGGCCATGTCGTCCTTCAATCAAGCGATCGAGAACATCACTCCTGAGATCTACCAGAACCTCAAGCTGGCCATCGAGATCGGCAAGTGGCCGGACGGCCGCAAGCTGACCCAGGAGCAGAAGGAACTCTGCCTGCAGGCGGTGATCGCCTGGGAGCTGCAGAACCTCCCCGAGGAGGAGCGCACCGGCTACATGGGCCCGCAGCACTGCTCCTCGCATTCCGACGAGCCGATCCCGAACATCCTGTTCAAGTCGGACTCCGTGCACTGATGGAAGAAATCGCCCGCGGCGCGCTGAGCAAGATGACGGCGCGCCTGGAAAGCAATGCTCCCGTGCAATACGCCTTCCGCCTCGACGACCGCGAAGTCGCGGTGAACCCGCTGATCGGCCGGCCGCTGCGCCTGGAGTACCTCGGCAGCATCTTCTGCACCCATTGCGGCCGCAAGACGAAGAAGAGTTTCAGCCAGGGCTATTGCTATCCCTGCTTCACCCGGCTGGCGCAGTGCGACAGTTGCATCGTCAGCCCGGAGAAGTGCCACTACGAGCAGGGCACCTGCCGCGAACCGGAGTGGGGCGAGCGGTTCTGCATGACCGATCACGTGGTGTACCTGGCCAACTCCTCCGGGGTGAAGGTCGGCATCACCCGCGCCAGCCAGATTCCCACCCGCTGGATCGACCAGGGCGCGCGCCAGGCGCTGCCGATCCTGCGCGTGGCCACCCGCCAGCAGTCCGGCCTGGTGGAAGACCTGCTGCGCAGCCAGGTCGCCGACCGCACCAATTGGCGGGCCATGCTCAAGGGCGAAGCCGAGCCGGTCGATCTGGCGGCAGTCCGCGAGCAGTTGTTCGACCAGTGCGCCGACGGCCTGCGCGAATTGCAGCAACGTTTCGGCCTGCAGGCGATCCAACCGGTTATCGACCTCGATCCGCTCGAGATCGCCTACCCGGTCGAGGCCTACCCGAGCAAGGTCGCCAGCCTCGACCTGGAAAAAACGCCTATCGTCGAAGGCACGCTTCGCGGTATCAAGGGCCAGTACCTGATCCTCGACACCGGGGTGATCAACATTCGCAAATACACGGCCTACCAGATCGCCGTGCATCACTGAGCAGAAGGGCCACAAGCCATGCGCACCGAGCAACCGAAAGTCATCCACCTCAAGGACTATCAGGCGCCGGACTACCTGATCGACGAGACCCACCTGAAGTTCGAACTGTTCGAAGACCACAGCCTGGTACACGCCGAGTTGAAGCTGCGGCGCAACCCCGAGCGCGGCGCCGGCCTGCCGCCGCTGTTGCTGCATGGCCAGCAACTGGAGCTGCTGGCGCTCGAACTGGACGGCCAGGCGCTCGGCGCGGACGACTACCAACTGGACGACGAGCAGCTCGGGGTGCAACCGCGGCAGGCCGAATTCGTCCTCAGGAGCACGGTGCGTATCCATCCGGAGAGCAACACCGCGCTGGAAGGCCTGTACAAGTCCGGCAAGATGTTCTGCACCCAGTGCGAGGCCGAGGGTTTCCGCAAGATCACCTATTACCTCGACCGTCCCGACGTGATGAGTCGCTTCACCACCACCGTCAGCGCCGAACAGCAGCGCTACCCGGTGCTGCTCTCCAACGGCAACCCGGTGGCCAGCGGTTCCGAAGGCAACGGCCGGCACTGGGCGACCTGGGAAGACCCGTTCAAGAAGCCGGCCTACCTGTTCGCCCTGGTCGCCGGCGACCTCTGGTGCGTCGAGGACAGCTTCCGCACCATGAGCCAGCGCGACGTGGCGCTGCGCATCTACGTCGAGCCGGAGAACATCGACAAGGTCCAGCACGCCATGGACAGCCTGAAGAAGTCGATGCGCTGGGACGAGGAGGTCTACGGCCGCGAGTACGACCTGGACATCTTCATGATCGTCGCGGTCAACGACTTCAACATGGGCGCGATGGAGAACAAGGGCCTCAACATCTTCAACTCCAGTTGCGTCCTGGCCCGCGCCGAAACCGCCACCGACGCCGCCCACCAGCGGGTCGAGGGCGTGGTGGCGCATGAGTATTTCCACAACTGGTCGGGTAACCGGGTCACCTGCCGCGACTGGTTCCAGCTGTCGCTCAAGGAGGGCTTCACCGTATTCCGTGACTCGGAGTTCTCCGCCGACATGAACTCGCGCACGGTCAAGCGCGTCGAGGACGTCGCCTTCCTGCGCACCAACCAGTTCGCCGAGGACGCCGGGCCGATGGCGCATCCGGTGCGCCCCGACTCGTTCATCGAGATTTCCAACTTCTACACCCTGACCGTCTACGAGAAGGGCTCGGAAGTGGTGCGGATGATCCACACCCTGCTCGGCGCCGAAGGCTTCCGCAAGGGCTCGGACCTGTACTTCCAGCGCCACGACGGCCAGGCGGTGACCTGCGACGATTTCGTCAAGGCCATGGAAGACGCCAATGGCGTCGACCTGACCCAGTTCAAGCGCTGGTACAGCCAGTCCGGCACTCCGCGCCTGGCGGTGGAAGGCGAGTACGACGCCGCCGCCCGCCGCTACACCCTGACGGTGCGCCAGAGCTGCCCGCCGACTCCCGGCCAGCCGAGCAAGGAACCCTTCGTCATCCCGCTGGAGCTGGGTCTGCTCGACGGCCAGGGCCACGAACTTCCGCTGCGCCTGGAAGGCGAGGCCGTGGCCCAGGGCGGCAACCGCGTGCTGGCGGTGACCGAGGCCGAGCAGCGCTTCGTCTTCGTCGAGGTGCCGGAGCAGCCGCTGCCATCGCTGCTGCGCGGCTTCTCCGCGCCGGTGAAACTGAGCTTCCCCTACAGCCGCGACCAGTTGCTGTTCCTCATGCAGCACGACAGCGACGGCTTCAACCGCTGGGAGGCCGGCCAACAGCTTTCGGTGCAGGTCCTGCAGGAGCTGATCGGCCAGCACCAGCGCGGCGAGCAACTGGTACTCGACCCGCGCCTGATCGAGGCCTACCGCACCCTCCTGGCGGACGAGGCGCTGGACCAGGCGATGGTCGCCGAGATGCTCTCGCTGCCCAGCGAGGCCTATCTCACCGAGATCAGCGAAGTCGCCGATGTCGACGCGATCCATGCCGCCCGCGAATTCGCCCGCCAGCGTATCGGCGAAGCGCTGTTCGAGCCGCTGTGGCAGCGTTACCAGGCCAACCGCAAGATTTCCCGCGACACCGCCTACCTCGCCGAGGCCTCGCACATAGCCCGGCGCAGCCTGCAGAACATCGCGCTGTCCTACCTGTCGCTGTCGGGCCGGGAGGAAATCCTCGCCGCCTGCCTGGAGCAGTACGAAGGCTGCGACAACATGACCGAGCGCCTGACCGCCCTGGCGGTGCTGGTCAACTCCGGCTTCGAGGCGGAGAAGGGCAAGGCCCTGGCCATGTTCGCCGATTACTTCAAGGATGACCCGCTGGTGATGGACCAGTGGTTCAGCGTGCAGGCCGGCTCGCCGCTGCCGGGCGGGCTGGAGCGGGTCCAGGCGCTGATGCAGCACCCGGCCTTCACCCTGAAGAACCCGAACAAGGTGCGCGCGCTGATCGGCGCGTTCGCCAACCAGAACCTGGTCAACTTCCATCGTCCTGACGGCGCCGGCTATCGCTTCCTCGCCGACCAGGTGATCGTGCTCAACGCACTCAACCCGCAGATCGCCTCGCGCCTGCTGGTGCCGCTGACCCGCTGGCGCAAGTACGACGAGGCGCGGCAGGCGCTGATGCGCGGCGAGCTGGAACGCATCCTGGCCTCCGGCGAATTGTCCAGCGACGTCTACGAAGTGGTGAGCAAGAGCCTGGCCTGATCCGCCAGCTTCGCCCGGAAGAGGGTGTTACTGGCCACTGGCTGGTAACGCCCTTTGTTACTTCTGGGAATCGCTTCACTGTTTTCCATTGATGGAGTCCGCTTAATCGTGTTTCGCGAACCTCCCTGCGCAGGCTCTGCGAAGGGACTTTTCGCGCCACCGGCGAAATTCGCCTGGCGCGTTTTGTCGGACACTTCCTGTTTTCTGGTCAGTGAATGAACAGTCATCCCGCAGGAAGTCCTGTTTTTTTCGCAATCCATTGAATTGCCTGGAGGATTCCGTTGAATTGGCATCCCGGTTGCACTGCCTCGTCGCGCGGTTCCCTTTCGTCGATGCTAGGCCGGTGACGCCGCGACCACCCATAACAAGGCCGCAGAGAAACGGCCGAACGGCGAACCGCCCGCAGTGGCGGCGCCCAACGCATGACCACATGGAGTGAGTTCCCGATGTACATCCCCAACCGCCAGCCCCGGCTGCGCTCCGCGCCGGCCCGGGCCGGCTTCGCCTTCGCCGGGCTGCTGCCGCTGCTGGGCGGCCAGGCCCAGGCCGTCGAATTCAGCTTCCTCGACAACGAGGTGTCCGGTTCGCTCGACACCACCCTGTCCTACGGCACCCTGTGGCGGGTGCAGGGGCAGGACAAGAGCAACAATGACATCAACACCAACGACGGCAACCGCAACTTCGATACCGGCCTGGTTTCCGAGGTCTACAAGATCACCTCGGACCTGGAGGCGACCTGGCGCAATTATGGCGTGTTCATCCGCGGCACGGCGTTCTATGACACCCAGATCATGGACAAGCGCAACGACTACTACAGCCACAACGATCCATCGCAGCCGAGCCAGAGCTATCCCCACGACGACCGTTTCACCAGCCAGACCCGCGACATCGCCGGGCACAAGGCGGAAATCCTCGACGCCTACGTCTACGGCAGCTGGGACATCGGCAACATGCCGCTGAGCGCGCGCTTCGGCCGCCAGGTGTTCAACTGGGGCGAGGGCATCTTCTACCGTGGCGGGGTCAACACCACCAACCCGGTGGACGCCGCCAAGTACCGCCTGCCCGGTTCCGAGCTCAAGGAAGTGCTGATGCCGGTGGAAGCGCTGAGCTTCAACATCGGCCTGACCGACAACCTGTCGATGGAAACCTTCTACCAGTGGAACTGGAAGGAAACCCGCCTCGACCCGGTCGGTACCTTCTTCTCCGAGACCGACCTGTTCGCCGACGGCGGCAACACCGGCTACAGCGACTTCACCGGCACCGCGCTGGACACCCCGGTGCCCGGCTTCGGCAACGTCATCGGCCTGTACCAGGCGCTGGGCAACAATCCGCTGCTCAGCGGCGCGCTGAAGAACACCGGCCTCTATGCCAACGGCGTGACCCCGGCCTACGGCAACGTGATGAAGGTGTCGTCCATCGGCAAGGACATCAACGCGCGCAACGACGGCCAGTTCGGCGTGGCCTTCCGCTACATCGCCGAGGAACTGAACAGCACCGAGTTCGGCTTCTACTTCGTCAATTACCACTCCAAGGAACCGACCCTGTACGCCGACATCGGCGACTATGCCGGGGCCGACCTGGCGGCGCTGGCCAACACCCTGCGGCCGATCGCCGGCAACCTCGCCGAAGCCCTGGCCAACGGCCTGGTGACCGCCGACGTGATGGGCAACATCAATGCCCGCCGCGAGTTCGCCGAAGACATCCGCATGTACGGCTTCAGCTTCAACACCACGGTGGGCGACGCCTCGGTGTTCGGCGAGCTGGCCTATCGGCCGAACCTGCCGATCGGCATCGCCGCCACCAACGACCTGATCGGCGACCTCGCCCACGGTGCGGCGGAAGCCGCCAACGGCGGGCAGATCAACGTCGGCGGGCAGATGGTCGGCCTCGGCGGGCAGATCCACAACTACGAGCGGGTCGAGGCGTTCAACACCTCCCTCGGGACCATCTACAACTTCGGCCCGTCGCTGAGCTTCGACTCGTTGACCGGCGTCGCCGAGCTGGCCTCGGAACACCTGCGTGGCAGCAGCCTGAAGTACACCGCCTACGACGGCAGCACCCGCTACTATGCCGGGCGCGGCAACAGCTCGTACGTTTCCGGCGGCGACCGTGGCGACCAGGTGAACCGCAACGCCTACGGCTACACCCTGCTGCTCAGTGGCACCTGGAACGACGTGTTCGCCGGGGTCAACGTGTCGCCCTACGTGGTCTACAAGGACGACTTCGAAGGCAACTCCTACCAGACCGGCAACTTCATCGAAGGTCGCAAGGCCTACACCCTGGGGATCAAGGCCACCTACCTGAACAGCCTGGAAGGCGAACTGCAGTACACCGAGTTCTACGGCGGCGGGCAGAACAACAACATCCGCGACCGCGACAACATCGGCCTGACCGTGAAGTACTCCTTCTGACCGAACCGATAACGACACGGGCGCCGCGAGCGCCCGGCACCTCACACGGAGAACCCTCATGTTGAACAAGCACCTGCTGATCGGCGCTTCCCTGGCGCTGGCACTGGGCAGCGGCGGCGCGCTGGCCGGCGTTTCCGCCGGCGAGGCGGCGCAACTGAAGTCGAGCCTCACCCCGCTGGGCGCGGAGAAGGCCGGCAACGCCGCCGGCAGCATTCCCGCCTGGACCGGCGGCATCACCCAGGCGCCGGCCGGCTACAAGCCGGGCCAGCACCACCCGGACCCGTTCGCCGCGGACAAGCCGCTGTTCACCATCGACAAGGCCAACCTGGAGCAGTACAGGGAACACCTGACCCCGGGCCAGTTGGCGCTGTTCAAGACCTACCCGGACAGCTTCCGGATGCCGGTCTACCCCAGTCGCCGTTCCGGCTCGGCGCCGCAGTGGCTGTACGACAACACCTTCGCCAATGCCACCAGCGCCAGGCTGCTGGACGGCGGCAACGGGTTCGCCGACGCCTATGGCGGGGTGCCGTTCCCGATTCCGAAGAGCGGCGTGGAGGCGCTGTGGAACCACGTCGCCCGCTACCGCGGCACCTATGTCGTGCGCCGCGCTTCGGAAGTCGCG
The DNA here is from genome assembly GCF_056110345.1 of Pseudomonas sp. TZ252. Taxonomy (NCBI): domain Bacteria; kingdom Pseudomonadati; phylum Pseudomonadota; class Gammaproteobacteria; order Pseudomonadales; family Pseudomonadaceae; genus Pseudomonas; species Pseudomonas sp. TZ252. The sequence goes on from NZ_CM148566.1 coordinate 4,495,014, forward strand.
GTACAGCGCAACGGTAGCTATTCGCTGGTGACCTCGCAGCAGGAAGCGCTGTTCAAGTACTACCTCAAGGGCGGCAGCTTCGCCGACCTGAACAACCTGATGTTCTACTACCTGTCGTTCACCAAGAGCCCGGCGCGCCTGGCCGGCGGCGCGGTGCTGGTGCACGAGACCCTCGACCAGGTCAAGGAGCCGCGCCAGGCCTGGGGCTACAACGCCGGCCAGCGCCGTGTGCGGCGTGCGCCGAACCTTGCCTACGACACGCCGATCGCCGCCGCCGACGGCCTGCGCACCGCCGACGACACCGACATGTTCAACGGCGCGCCGGACCGCTATGACTGGAAGCTGCTGGGCAAGAAGGAAATCTACATTCCCTACAACAACTACAAGGTCAGCAGCCCCGAGGTGAAGTACGAGGAACTGCTCAAGCCGGGCCACCTCGATCCGCAATACACCCGCTACGAGCTGCACCGCGTGTGGGTGGTGGAAGGTACCCTGAAGCCGGGCGCGCGGCATATCTACTCCAAGCGCACCCTGTACCTCGACGAGGACAGCTGGAGCGCGGCGGTGGTCGACCAGTACGACGGTCGCGGCGAACTGTGGCGGGTGTCGATGGCCTACCTGAAGAACTTCTACGACCTGCCGTACACCTGGAGCGCGCTGGATGTGTTCCACGACCTGCAGGCGCGTCGCTACCACGTGCAGAACCTGGACAACGAGGAGCCGGGTACCATCGACTTCACCCAGGCGATACCGGACGACTCCTACTTCAAGCCCTCGGCCCTGCGCCGCCGCGGCACCCGCTGATCGCTCCGCTCGCCGGCGCCGACCGCTTCCCTCCGGGGAGGAGGGCGGCGCCGATCCCCCGTTACAGACGGCTTACACGCTTAACAAAAGATAACGTGGCTTCAATTGTCTCCGTCGCCAAACGCTGGCTATATAACGCTCACCACGAACCACTAATAACAACAACGGGGACGGTATCCATGCGTGAGCCCATGACGTGGCGCACTTCGCCCGGCCAATCCGCGGACGCTTTGCGGCATCCGGCCATTCCTTCCAGATCGCCCCTGGCCAGCAGGGCCCTGTCGTTTCTCGGGGCGCTTTCTCTTCTGACCTTCGCCGCCACCCCGGTCCTGGCCGAGTCGACGCCAACCGCCGCGTCGCCGCAATTCGCCGTGGAGTCGCCGAAGGCCGCCAGCAGCCTGCTGCTCAGCGTCGCCCATGCCGGCAAGCGGCTGGTCGCGGTCGGCGACCGTGGGCATATCCTGCTCTCCGACGACGACGGCAAGACCTGGACCCAGGCCAAGGTGCCGACCCGCCAGTTGCTCACCTCGGTGTTCTTCGTCAACGAGCGCAAGGGCTGGGCGGTCGGGCACGATGCGCAGATCCTCGTCAGCGACGACGCCGGCAGCACCTGGACCAGGCAGTTCGAGGACCTCGGCCGCGAAGCGCCGTTGCTGGACATCTGGTTCGCCGACGAACAGCACGGCCTGGCCGTCGGTGCCTATGGCGCGCTGCTGGAGACCCGCGACGGCGGCCAGCACTGGGAAGACGTCAGCGAGCGCCTGGACAACGAGGACCAGTTCCACCTCAACGCCATCGCCGCGGTCAAGGACAACGGCCTGCTGGTGGTCGGCGAAGCCGGCAGCCTGTTCCGCTCGAAGGACTGGGGCGCCACCTGGGAAAAACTCGAAGGCCCCTACGAGGGCTCGCTGTTCGGCGCCATCGGTACCGCCGATGCGGGCGGCGTGCTGGTCTACGGCCTGCGCGGCCACCTGTTCCGCTCCGCCGATTTCGGCGACAGCTGGGAAGAGATACCGCTGAAGGCGGCGTCCGGCGACCTGGAATTCGGTCTCTCCGACGGTGCGCTGCTGGCGGACGGGCGTATCGTCGTGGTCGGCCACGGCGGCAGTGTCCTCGAAAGCACCGACGGCGGGCGCAGCTTCAGCGTGTTCAACCGTCCCGACCGGCTGTCCCTGGCCGGCGTCAGCGCCACCGGCGACGGCCACCTGATCCTGGTCGGCCAGGGCGGCGTGCACCTCGCTGCGGCGAACGGTGCCGCGCTCGAACAACAACAATAAGGCGGGGGTCGCATGAGTGCCATGAACCAGCATCAGCAAAACAAGGCGAGTCTGCTCGAACGCCTGATCTTCAACAACCGGCCGGTGGTGATCTTCCTCTGCGTGCTGGTCAGCGTCTTCCTGTTCTACCAGGCCACCCAGGTGCGGCCGTCCACCAGCTTCGAGAAGATGATCCCGCTGGAGCACCCGTTCATCCAGAAAATGCTCGAGCACCGCAACGACCTGGCCAACCTCGGCAACACCGTGCGCATCTCGGTGGAGGCGGTGAACGGCGACATCTTCACCAAGGAGTACATGGAGACGCTCCGGCAGATCCATGACGAGGTGTTCTACATCCCCGGCGTCGACCGTTCCGGCCTGAAGTCGTTGTGGAGCCCCAGCGTGCGCTGGACCGAAGTGACCGAGGAAGGCTTCGCCGGCGGCGAGGTGATCCCGCAGACCTACGACGGTTCGCCGCGGGCGCTGGAGGAACTGCGCAACAACGTGCTCAAGTCCGGGCAGATCGGCCGCCTGGTGGCGAACAACTTCAAGTCGAGCATCGTCGACGTACCGCTGCTGGAGATGTACCCGAACCCGAAGAACCAGAGCGAACTGATCAAGCTCGACTACCGCCAGTTCTCCCATGAGCTGGAAGAGAAGATCCGCGACAAGTACCAGTTGCAGAACCCCAACGTGAAGGTGCACATCGTCGGCTTCGCGAAGAAGGTCGGCGACCTGATCGACGGGCTGGTGATGGTGGTCGGCTTCTTCGGTATCTGCCTGCTGATCACCCTGGTCCTGCTGTACTGGTTCACCAAGTGCATCCGCAGCACCATCGCCGTGCTGATCACCACCCTGGTCGCGGTGCTCTGGCAGCTCGGCCTGCTCAACCTGGTCGGTTTCGGCCTCGATCCCTATTCGATGCTGGTGCCGTTCCTGATCTTCGCCATCGGTATTTCCCACGGCGTGCAGAAGATCAATGGCATCGCCTTGCAGTCCAGCGGCGCCGACAATGCGCTGATGGCGGCGCGGCTGACCTTCCGCCAACTGTTCCTGCCGGGGATGATCGCGATCCTCGCCGACGCCGTCGGCTTCATCACCCTGCTGGTGATCGACATCGGGGTGATCCGCGAGCTGGCCATCGGCGCCTCGATCGGCGTGGCGGTGATCGTCTTCACCAACCTGATCCTGCTGCCCGTGGCGATCTCCTACATCGGCATCAGCAAGAAGGCGGTGCAGCGCAGCAAGGATGACGCGGTGCGCGAGCACCCGTTCTGGCGCCTGCTGTCGAACTTCGCCAGCCCGAAGGTGGCCCCGGTGTCCATCGCCATCGCCCTGCTGATGCTCGGCGGCGGCCTCTGGTATGGCAAGCACCTGAAGATCGGCGACCTCGACCAGGGTGCGCCGGAACTGCGTCCCGACTCGCGCTACAACCTCGACAACGACTTCATCATCCGCAACTACTCGACCAGTTCGGACGTGCTGGTGGTGATGGTCAAGACCTCCCCGGAAGGCTGCTCCACCCACCAGGCCCTGGCGGCCATGGACGAGCTGGCCTGGAAGCTGGAGAACACCGAGGGCGTGCAGTCGGCGATCTCGATGGTCACCGTGTCCAAGCAGGTGATCAAGGGGATGAACGAAGGCAACCTGAAATGGGAGACCCTGTCGCGCAACCAGGACGTGCTGAACAACTCCATCGCCCGTGCCGACGGTCTCTACAACACCGACTGCTCGCTGGCGCCGCTGCTGGTCTTCCTCAACGACCACAAGGCCGAGACCCTCGACCGCGCGGTGGCGGCGGTGCAGGCCTTCGCCGCGGAGAACGACAAGGACGACCTGCAGTTCCAGCTGGCCGCCGGCAACGCCGGGATCGAGGCTGCCACCAACGAGGTGATCAAGCAGTCCGAACTGATCATCCTGGTGCTGGTGTACATCTGCGTGGCGGCCATGTGCATGATCACCTTCCGTTCCTTCGCCGCGACCCTCTGCATCGTCCTGCCGCTGATCCTCACCTCGGTTCTCGGCAACGCGCTGATGGCGGCGCTGGGCATCGGCGTGAAGGTCGCGACCCTGCCGGTGATCGCCCTCGGCGTCGGCATCGGGGTGGACTACGGGATCTACATCTACACCCGCCTGGAGTCTTTCCTGCGCATGGGCCTGCCGTTGCAGGAGGCCTACTACGAGACCCTCCGCTCCACCGGCAAGGCGGTGCTGTTCACCGGCCTGTGCCTGGCGATCGGCGTGGCCACCTGGATCTTCTCGGCGATCAAGTTCCAGGCCGACATGGGCCTGATGCTGACCTTCATGCTGCTCTGGAACATGTTCGGCGCCCTCTGGCTGCTGCCGGCCCTGGCGCGTTTCCTGATCAACCCGGCCAAGCTGCAGGCCAGGAAGGCCTCGGTGTTCGCTCACTGAGTCGCGCCGAGCCCCGCCAAGACCGCGGCCCAGGCCGCGGTTTTTTTGTGCGGAGGAAGGCCGTCGCGCTTCAGTCCGGCGTGGCGGGGAACAGCAGCTCGCAGCGGAAGCGCTGCTCGTCGCTGCTGTAATGCAGGCGCCAGCCGCTCTTCTGGCACAGGCGCTGGACCAGGTCGAGGCCCAGGCCATAACCGAACGCCATCGACTCCTCCGTGCCCTGGGCCGCACCGATGGGGTTGCTGATCAGCAGGCTGCGGTCGCGCACGACGATTTCCACCACGCCCTCGTCGCTGTACTGCAGGGCGTTGCGCAGCAGGTTGCCGATGATGATCCGTGCGCGGGTCTGCGGCAGGCTGTGTGGCTCCACGTCGAGGTGGAAGGTCAGGCCGCGGCGCTGGCTCAGCGCCTGCTGTTCCTCGAGCAGTTCCTCCAGCAGGCGGCCGACCTCGATGTGTCCGTCGTCGCGCAGTTCGCCGCTCTCGCGGCTGAGCCAGAGCAGGGTCTCGGTCATCTGCTGCATGCCCAGCGCCGAGCGGCGGATGCGTTGCAAGGCATGCGGGGAGGGCGCGCGGCCGGGTTGGTCGAGCAGCTCCAGGTTCATGCCGATCACCGCCAGCGGGGTGCGCAGCTCATGGCTGGCGTAGCGCAGGAAGCGTTCCTCGCGCTGGCTGAAGTCCTTGATCCGGGTCACGCTGTTCCACAGGGTATCCGCCAGCACGTTGAGTTCGCGGTAGTTGAAGCGCGGCCGCTGGCTGTCCGGGGCGAGGTCGTCGAGGGTCATCGACCAGCGCGTCAGCTTGCGCAACGGCGCGACGATGAACCAGACCAGCAGGCCGACGGCGGCCAGCGAAGGCAGGGTGACCGATAGGGTGACGATCCAGGTCTGCCTGACGCGGGCGTCGATGATGGCGTCGGACAGCGGCGTGTCGATGCTGCCGGCGGCGTCGTTGTCGTAGAGGTAGAGCGTCTTGCCGTCGGCCAGTGGCTGGCGGACCACCACGTAGGCATCGTCGCTGGGCGCGTCGTCATCCTCCTCTTCGTCATCGTCGTCCCAGTTGCCGAGCAGTTGCATGGCGCCGATGCTCTTGTAGGGCGGGGTGTCGAGCATCTCCCTGAGTTTCGGCGGCAGCCCCGCGGTGCCGACGCTGCCCTTGAAGTAGTAGCTGTCCGGCGCCGGCGTAGCCGGGTCTTCCTGGTAGCGCTGGGCGAAGTACAGCCCTTCCTCTTCCATCATCATGCTGAGCAGGTAGAGGGCGCCGGTCTCGCCGTAGTCGCCGAGCATGCGCGTGTAGACCAGCAACACCCCGGCGAGGATCAGGGTGACGCCGCCGCCGACGATGGGGATCAGGCTCAGGCCGCGTTTCATTTGCGCTCCAGCTGGAAGCCGACGCTGTGCAGGGTATGGATCAGAGGGGTGGCGAACCCCTTGTCGACGGTGCTGCGCAGGTGGTGCATGTGCACGTTGAGGGTGTTGCTTTCCGGCGGCTCGTCGCCCCAGACGCTGCGCCCCAGCTGCTCGCGGGTGACCAGCGCGGGGCTGGCGCGCATCAGGCACTCGAGGATCTTCCAGGCGGTGGGGGACAGCGCCAGGGGCGTGCCACCGCGGCTGGCCTGGCGGCTGTCGAGGTCCATCACCAGGTCGTCGACCTGCAGGCGCTGGGCCTGGCCGCTGCGGCGCCGGCTGAGGGCTTGCAGGCGGACCAGCAGCTCCGGCAGTTCGAAGGGCTTGAGCAGGTAGTCGTCGGCGCCGGCGTCGAAGCCGTCGAGCTTGTCCTGCAGGGTATCCAGGGCGGTGAGCATGAGTACCGGGGTCTGCAGGCCGGCTTCGCGTAGCTGGCGACAGACCTGCCGGCCGTTGATGCGCGGCAGCATGATGTCCAGCAGGATCACGTCGTAGCGGTTGGCGCGCGCCAGGTTGAGGCCGGCCTGGCCGTCGCGGGCGTGATCGCAGACCACCCCGGCGGCCTCGAGGTAGTCGATGACGGTGCCGGCGAGATCGAAGTTGTCTTCGACGACGAGTACGTGGATATGCATGGTATCTGTTCGCATGACGGATGGGACGCTGTGCCTGGTTCGCCGCGGGCGTTGCCCGCGCCTACTTGAGCACCTTGATCGGCTTCACCGGGGTGCCGTCGCTCCACTGGCCCATGCCGGTCTGCTCCGGCGTAGCGCCCAGGGCGTACTGGCGGTTGCGGTTGTAGAACGCCGCGTCGGTGAGGCCATCGAACAGCTTCCAGGTGCCGTACCAGTCGAGGGCGTCGATCACCAGCGGGTCGTGGCCGGTATAGCGGCCTTCGGCCTGCTGGACTTCGAGGCGCTTCTCGACGCGGTCGAGCAACCAGTCGCTGTCTTCTTCCTTCGGATACTGCGGGCCGAATACCGGCGCGGTGGGTGCCGCGTGGTTGGCCAGCAGCGGCGGAGCGCCGTGGCGATCGCTGCGCAGCAGCAGGAGGTTCTTGTCGCTGGGCGGAATGTGCCGGCTCTGGCGGTAGATGCGCTTGGCGTCGGTGCAGGCCACGTGGCTGTCCTCGTCGCCGCAGACCGCCAGCAGCAGGGTGCCCTTGGCCAGCCCCGACAGGCGTTCCTGGGCCACGCCGTCCCAGCGCTTGCCCTGGCTCTTGCCGGGCTCGACCACCATCAGCGCCTTCGCCGCCGGCAGCTTCAGGCGTTCGCTGGCGGCCGCCAGGTTGGCGGCGAGCAGTCCGCCGGCGGAGTGGCCGAGGTAGGCGACCTGGTTCAGCCGCGGGCGCACCCCCAGCTCGCCGGCCTGCAGGCGCCTGAGGGCGTCGCCGAGGGCGCCGGCGGCATTGTCGAGGAAGTCTGCGTTGGGCGTCTTCAGGTCCGGCTGGTAGCGCGGGTAGACCACCACCATGCCGCGGCGGACGATATGGTCGATCCAGGCGCGGTAGAGGTCCGGCTGCATCACGCTCCAGCCGTGCAGGAAGATCACCAGCGGAGCGTTGCCGGGGACCGGTTGCTCGGGGGTGAACACCCAGTATTCGCGAGCGCCTTCGCCGAAGTGCCACTGATGCACGCTGGCATGGCGATAGTCCGCGCCGCCCGGCCCTTCGGCCGGCTGCGTCGGCGGCGTGGGCGCGGTCGGCGGTTCGGCGGCCGTCGCGGCGTGGCCCAGGAGCAGGCCGCACAGGACGAGGTACAGGGTACGGAAGCGCATGCGGGCCCTCTTGCGGAATCGGAATGTCGTGCCAGTCCTAACCATAGCGCCGTTCAGCGCGGATAGAGCGGTGGCAGGCCGCCATTGTCGACCGCTCCCGCCGGCGCTTGTTCCGTGGTGGGCAGGGCGCGGATCGCCCGCCACAGGTCCTCGCCCTGCCAGGAATGGCCGCTCTCGCTGTACAGCGCGCCGTTGAGGCCATCCAGGGCGTCGGACAGCGGTACGAAGCGGGCCGCCATGTCGGCCAGGGTATCGGGTTGCTGACGGGCCCAGGCGTCCAAGGCCTGGCGGGTCGCCTGGGGATCGTTGGCCAGGCAGGCGCGGCGCAGCTCGTCGAGCAGGCTGCGGCTGCTCGGGCCGTTGGCCGCGGCGCGGATCACCGCCGGCAGCTGGCGGGCGCGCCACCAGAGGCCGAAGCCGAGCAGGGTGGTCAGGGCCAGCACGGCGGTAGCCAGTTGCCAGGGCCAGAGCGTCGGCTCCAGGCGTTCGCCGAGCGGCAGCGCCGCCGCCGGCGGCTCCGCCTCGGCCTGCGGCGCGGCGGCCACTTCCAGGGTGCGCGGTGGCAGGCTGGTGCGCTCCAGGCGGTCTTCGCGGGTGTTCCACCAGACCACTTCGAGCGCCGGCAACTCGATGCGCCCGGCCTGCTCGGGCACCAGCGCCTCGCGCTCCTCGCGACTGCCGATGAGGCCCTGGTCGGTGCTCTGGTCGGCCAGCTGCGGTTGGTCCGGGTAGCGCCGCAGGCCTTGCACGTCGGGCAGCGGCAACGGCGGAAGCTGGGTGCCGGAAAGCCCCTCGACCTTCAGCAGCACGTTGCGCGTCAGCGATTCGCCGACCTGTGCCTGCTCCGGCTGCGGGCTCCAGCTTTCGCTGATGCTCAGCGCGCGGGCCGGCATCCAGGGCGCGTCGGCCGGATAGTCGGCGGGCTTGGGCCGGACCTGCAGCGGGATGCTCGGCGAAGTCACCCGCATCTGCCGGCCGGGGCGCGGGCCGAAGGGGTTGTAGTCGTCGCTGCCACGGTCGACCAGGGTCGCACTGAAGGCTTGCGCAGGAATCTCCAGGGTGCCGCTCTTCTGCGGGAAGATCGCGTAGCGCACCTCGATCACGCCGTGGCGGATGCCGTTGATCTCCTTCTCGTAGGTGCGCGCCTCGCCGAGCTGTTCGACCTTCGCGTCGTTCATCGCCAGCGGGGTCAGGCTGCTGTCGTCGTATAGCGACACCGAGTGGTAGATGCGCAGGGTGAGGATCGCCTGGGCCTGCACGTAGACTGTCTCCTGGTCGACGCTGGCATCGATGAAGACCGGCGCCAGCTTGCTGCTCTTGGCGCGGTCGCGCGCCTCCAGTACGTGCAGCCTGATCGGCTGGGTGCTGCTGGCGCCGAGGCTGATCGGCGGGATCGCCACGTAGCCGCTCTGCTTCGGCAGGAGGGTGACGATCCAGCGGGTGGTGGCCTGGGCCCGGCCGTTCTGCGTGGCGAGACGGTTGACCTGGCGCGTGCCGAGGACCTCGAAGAGGGCGTCCAGCGGGCTCAGGTCGGGTTTGCCGAAGAGGGTCGGGTCGTCCGATTCCAGCGTCAGTTCGACGCTTTCCCCTTCGGTCAGGCGGGCGCGGTCGACGCTGGCGCTGAAGCTGGCATGGGCGGAAACGCAGAGGAGCGCGAGAAGCAGGCTGCAGAACAGGCGGATCATGGCGTGGCTTCCTGGCGTTGCTGCTGTTGGTACCAGAACTTGCGCCGCAGCAATTCGGCGGGATCGTCGGGAATCTGTCGCAGCCATTGCTCGAGGGCCTGGCGACGTTCGTCGTCGAGTCCGTCGTCGGCTTCCTCGTCGCCCGTCCGCTCGTCCTCGGCGTTGGGCTGCGGCTGCGCTTGGCCGGGTGCTCCGGCGGTCTTCTCGCCTTCGTCTTCCGGCAGGCTGGTCGAGGGCGCCGCGGCCTGGGCCTTCTGCGCATCGACGGTCGCCGCGTCGCGCGGCGGCCGCTGGCTGCTTCCGGATGGCGGGCTCTGCTGGCTCGCTTCCTGGCGCTGTTCCTTGTTCTCGCCGGCCTGCTGCTGCGCCGCCTGTTCCTGGCGTTGGCGCAGCAGTTCCTCGACCAGGGCCTTGTTGCGTTGCGCGGCGACCAGTTGCGGCTGGCGCTCCAGGGCTTGTTCGTAGGCGTCGACGGCGGCTTCCAGTTCGCCCTGGCGGGCCAGGGCGTTGCCACGGTTGTAGTGATCGTCGGCCTGGTCGCCTTGGGCGAAGGCCTGGGCCGCGGCGGCGTAGTCGCGGGCCTGGTAGAGCGACAGGCCTTTCCAGCGGAAGTCCTCGAAGCGCTTCGCCGCCTCGTCCGCCTGGCCCCGTTGCAACAGGCGCTGGCCTTGCTGGTCCGGACGCAGCCAGAGGTCTTCGAACTGGAAGGCCATGGCCGGTTGCGGCAGGCTCAGCATCAACAGCGGCAGGCAGAACAGCCAGCCGCGCCGTCCGGCACAGGCGGCCAGCAGGAGCAGCGGCAGGAGCAGCCAGTAACCCTGGTCGGCCCAGCGCTGCAGGCGCAGCAGGGCGTTCTCGCGATCTTCCTCCAGCGTGCCGCCGCGGGCCAGCAGGCCGAGGCTGTCGAGGTCGCGGTCGTTCGGCCGCAGGCGCTGGTAGCCGGCGCCGATCTCCGCGGCGAAGCGGCGCAGCCCGCTTTCGTCGAGCCTGGGCAGGAGGATGCCGCCCTGGTCGTCCTTGAGGAAGCTGCCATCCTCCTGCTGCACCGGAGCGCCCTTCGGCGTGCCGACGCCGAGCACGGCGAGGCGCGCCGCCCGGTGCTCAAGGGCGCTGCGGATGCCCTGGCGCTCGGGTTCGCTCAGCTCGCTGGTCAGCAGCAGCAGGCGGCCGCGGCCCTGGGCGCCCTGTTCCAGCAGGTCGAGGGCCTGGCGCACGGCGAGGTCGGCGCGCTGGCCGGGCTCGGGCATGATCGAAGGTTTCAGGGCGTCGAGCAGGTTGCGCGCGGTGAGCTGGTCGTCCGACAGCGGCACCAGGGTATGCGCGCTGCCGGCGTAGACGACGATCGCGGTCTGCGCGTCGTTGCGCGTGCGAAGCAGGTCGAGCAGCTTGCGCCGGGCCTGCTCCAGGCGGGTCGGCGACAGGTCGCCGGCAAGCATCCCGGGAGTCAGCTGGAGGATCGCCACCAGCGGGTCGCTACGCTTCATCGAGGGCTGTTCCAGTTGCTGCCAACTGGGCCCGAGCAAGGCCAGCAGGGCCAGCAGCCAGGCGATGCCGAGGCAGATCCAGGGCATGCGGTTCTGCCGCCCGGCGCCGCCGACCAGCAGCCAGGGCTGGAAGGCCGTCGGCAACAGCAACTGCCAGCGTCCGGCACGACGCTGGCGATGCAGCAGCTTCCACAGCAACCAGCCAAGCAGCGGCGCCAGCAGCAGCCAGTAGGGGCGCAGCCAGTGCGGCCAGGCGTCCAGCAACAGGTTCATGGTTGCCTCCCGGAACGGCGGCGCGGCCAGGTCCGGTTTTCCCGTGGCCAGAGTTCCAGCGCCACCAGCAGCACACTCAGGCCGAGGGCGGCGGCCAGCGGCCAACTGTACAGCGCCAGGGCCGGGCGCGCCCGGGTAGTCTGCTGGGCGACCGGTTCGAGGCGGTCGAGGGTCGCGGAAATGCTTTCCAGCTCGGCGCTGGATCGCGCGCGGAAGTATTCGCCGCCAGTGCTCTCGGCGATACCGCGCAGGGTCGGCTCGTCGAGATCGAGCCCCGGGTTGAAGCCGAACAGGCCGGGCACGCCGCCTTGCTGCGGGTCGGCGCCGATGCCGATGGTGTAGATCTTCACCTGTTGCTCGGCGGCCAGTTGCGCGGCGATCTGCGGGGCTATCTGTCCGCCGGTGTTGGCGCCGTCGGTGATCAGCACCAGCACCCGGCTTTCCGCAGGCCGCTGGCGCAGGCGCTTGACCGCCAGGCCGATGGCGTCGCCGATCGCCGTGTTCTTGCCGGCGATGCCGATCTGCGCCTCGTCCAGCCAGACCCGCACGGTGTGCCGGTCGAAGGTCAGCGGCGCCTGCAGGTAGGCCTGGCTGCCGAACAGGATCAGGCCGACGCGGTCGCCACGACGGTCTTCGATGAAGTCGCCGAAGAGTTTCTTGATCAGTTCCAGGCGGCTGATCTCGTCGTCCTGCCAGCGCATGTCGCGGTAGTCCATGGAACCGGAGACATCCACCGCGAGCAGCAGGTCGCGGCCGCTGGCGGGTAGCGGCAGGGGGTCGCCGACCCACTGCGGGCGGGCCGCGGCGAGCAGCAGGAGGAACCAGAGCAGGGCGAAGCGCACCTGCTGCCGCCAGGCCGGCAGGCGTGCGCGGGCACGACGTCCGGCGAGGCTTTCGAGTTCGTCGAGGAAGCTCACCTTGAGCGCCGCCTCGCCGCTGTCGGCGGCCGGCAGCACCAGACGCAGCAGCCAGGGCAACGGGGCGAGGGCGAAGACCCAGGGCCAGGCGAACTCAAACATGCTTGCGAATCCAGGTGGCGACGGCGGCGTCGAGGCCGTCCACGGCCTTGTCGTCGAGGGTGCAGTCGGCGCGGTAGCCGCCTTCCACCAGGATCATCCAGCGGGTCAGGCCGGCGGCCGGGCAACGGTTGTCGAGGAACGCCAGCCAGGCGCGGCCGCTGAGGGCGTGGCTGCCGCTATCTGGCCAGCGCGCCCTGCAGACCCGCTTGAGCAGGCCGTTGATGGCTTGCAGCCAGGGTCCGGCGGAAGCCCTGCCGTAGGGCTTGGCAAGCGCCGCCAGTTCGGCCAGGGCCGCTTCGCGCAGCGGATCCAGCGGCGCTTCGCCGCGGGTGGCGATGGTGCGCCGCGGCAGGTGCCGGCGCAGTCGCCAGAGCCCCCAGCCGAGCAACGGCAGCAGGGCGGCCAGCAACCACCAGCCGGGCGCCGGCGGCCACCAGCCGACGGGCGGGGGGGCGATCAGCGGTTCCAGCCGGTCGAGCGGGTTCATGCGCGATACCCCGGCTGGTGTTGTTCCAGCAGGTCCCGCAACTGCTCCACCAGGTCTTCCTGGGTCGACAGCGGCAGCAGCGGCACGCCCAGTCGCTGGGCCAGCCGCTGCCAGCGCGCGCGGCGCGCCTCGGCCAGTTCGCGATAGGCCTGGCGCAGCTCGTCGGCGTGGGTGTCCAGCTCGAGGTCGGCGGCGCCTTCGCGGAAGCGCAGCAGTCCGGCGGCGGGAAGGGCATGGTCGAGCGGGTCGGACAGCGGCAGCAGCACCAGGTCGGTATGGCGTGCGATCAGGCTGAGTTGCTGCTCGGCGACGTCATTGAGGGTGCGCTCGTCGCACAGCACCAGGATCAGGCTGCCCGGGCGCAGCACTTCGCGGGCGCGGCGCAGGGCCAGGCCGAACAGTTCGCCAGGCCGCTCGGCCGGCGTCTCGCGCAGCTCGCGATTGGCCCGCAATAGCTGGTTGAACAGTTGCAGCAGGCTGTGCTTGCTGCGTCGCGGCTTGATTTCGTGGCAGTCGCGGTCGCTGAATACCAGGCCGCCGATACGGTCGTTGTGGGCCAGCGCCGACCAGCCGATGAAGGCCGCCGCGCGTGCCGCCAGCACCGCCTTGAAGCACAGGCCGGAGCCGAAGAACAGGCGCTGGCTCTGTTCGACCAGGACGAACACCGGTCGCTCGCGTTCCTCGTGGAACAGCTTGGTGTGCGGCTCGCGGGTGCGCGCGGTGACGCGCCAGTCGATGGTCCGTACGTCGTCGCCGGGCTGGTAGATGCGCACCTGGTCGAAGTCCACGCCGCGTCCGCGCAGGCGCGAGTGATGCAGGCCGACCAGTGGGCTGCGGCGGTTCTGCGAGGAGAACAGGCGCGCTTCGTGGAGCCGGTGGCGCATTTCCAGAAGCTCGTCGAGGCCCAGTTCGACGCCCGGGGCGGCGCTCAGCATGGCGGCGGCCTCAGGCCACGGCGACCACGTCGAGGATGCGCTGCACGACCCGGTCCTGGTCGATGCCGGCGGCTTCCGCCTCGAAGGTCAGGATCAGGCGATGGCGCAGCACGTCGAACAGCACCGCCTGGATGTCCTCGGGGCTGACGAAGTCGCGTCCGGCCAGCCAGGCGTGGGCGCGCGCGCAGCGGTCGAGGGCGATGGAGCCGCGCGGGCTGGCGCCGTAGGAGATCCATTCGGCGAGTTCCGCGTCGTGCTTGGCCGGGGTGCGGGTGGCCATGATCAGTTGCACCAGGTATTCCTCCACCGCGTCGGCCATGTACAGGCCGAGGATTTCCTGGCGCGCGGCGAAGATGGTTTCCTGGGTCACCCGGCGCTCCGGCCGGGCCTCGCCGTTCAGTGCCTCGCCACGCGCCTGCTGGAGGATGCGGCGTTCCACCGAGGCCTCCGGGTAGCCGATCTTGACGTGCATGAGGAAGCGGTCGAGCTGGGCTTCCGGCAACGGGTAGGTACCTTCCTGCTCGATCGGGTTCTGTGTCGCCATCACCAGGAACAGCTGTGGCAGGTCGTAGGTGCTGCGGCCGACCGAAACCTGGCGCTCGGCCATGGCTTCGAGCAGCGCCGACTGCACCTTGGCCGGGGCGCGGTTGATCTCGTCGGCCAGCACCAGGTGATGGAAGATCGGGCCTTGCTGGAACACGAAGGTGCCGGTCTCCGGACGGTAGATCTCGGTGCCGGTGATGTCGGCGGGGAGCAGGTCGGGAGTGAACTGGATACGGTGGAACTCGGCTTCGAGGCCTTCGGCGAGGTCCTTGATGGCCTTGGTCTTGGCCAGTCCCGGCGCGCCTTCCACCAGCAGGTGGCCGTCGGCTAGCAGCGCGATCAGCAGGCGGTCGACGAGTTTTTCCTGGCCGAGGATCTGGCTCGACAGGTAGCCCTTCAGTCCCTGCAGGGCGCTCTTGTGCTGCGTGCTTTCTGGCTCGTTGCTCATTGTCTGGACTACCGGTTCCAAGGCCTGCTGGGGTGTCGCTCGGTGGCGCACGGCGAGGCCGGCGCGCGCGGGCGGGGAGAAGGCTCCGCTCTGCGGCGGATGACGCCCCCCGATCCCGCACATGTTAGCGCACGGCGACTGCCTAGCGTACTCTCCGACGCTCGTGCCGCGCCTATTCGTGAACCCGCGCGGGTATGCCGGTGAAAAGCCTCCGCCTCTCGCCGTGACCTGCCTCGCGAAGCGCGGCGGATCGACGCGCCCGGGGAACTTCGCCGGCTCAGGCGGGTCGGTTTCCGCGATGCGAACAGCGAATGGACAGAGCGTTTGTCAGGAGCGACATTGCCGGGGCTTGCCCGGCGCAAGGGGGAGGGCCGCGCCCGGCGTGGGTGGCGGCGCTGGGTCGGTGGGCTGCTGTTGCTGCTCGGCGCGCTCGCCAGCGGATGTTCGAACGCGCCGCGCAACGCCGCCGGCGAGGACACCAGCCAGGGTTCGATGCGCGCTGGCGAATTCCTCCAGACCGATGCCGATCGCATGGCCACCCTGGCCATGCGCGACAACCTGCAAAGCCTCTACCAGTTGCTCTGGAAGCTGTACAAGCGCAATCCCGCCGAATGGAAGAAGACCGGCCTGCCGAGCCAGGCCGACGCCGAGCTGGCGATCCGCCGGGCCATCGAGCAGAACCGCGAACTCAGCGACCTGGGCGGCCGCCGCGACATCGCCGCACTGTCCTACTCCCTCGATCCGGCGTTCAAGGGCGACCGCGTCGGTGCCTTCATATACTCCCTGGCCAGCATGCTGATCACCGCCCATGGCGGGCGCACCGAGTTCTACGTCTACCAGGGGATCGACGCGCAGTACGTCTACAACGCCGCGCGCAACGTCGAGGTCGCCACCTGGATGCTGGCTACCCGCAAGGACGACAAGGGTGCCCCGTTGCTGCTTTCCAACGCCCTCACCGACGACGCCAGCAACCTCAGCTACGCCCGCGAGTTCGCCAAGATCGTCGCGCGCCTGGACCTGCTCGCCGAGGTGCTCGGCGAACGCTACCGGCGGATCAGCGTGAACTACGCCCAGGGACTGCTGTTCATGCATTTCCTGCCGGTGCAGTGAGCCGATGCTCCCGGGGTGAACGAATATGTCGCAGCACGGTAAGTGTTTTGCCTTGCCGGCTCGTTAAGCTCTGTCGGATATGACCGGCGGGTCGCTCGCCGAAAAGGGCGGTTGCCGGTCAGCCTTTGCTGTGCGCCTGCCTGCCTGGATTAATGCTCAGCTTCTGCTGAACTTCATGGACGCAGCGAGGGTCGGTCCGAAGGTGCGTTGCTCGCGACCTTTCCCGCGAACCGCTCGCCTCCATGAAATAACAAGCCAAGCGGAGTACAACCATGGCGTTCTTCACCGCGGCCAGCAAAGCCGATTTCCAGCATCAACTGCAGACGGCACTGGCGCAGCACCTCGGCGACAAGGCGTTACCACAAGTCACGCTGTTCGCCGAACAGTTCTTCAGCCTGATCTCCCTCGATGAACTGACCCAGCGTCGGCTTTCCGACCTGGTCGGTTGCACCCTTTCCGCCTGGCGCCTGCTGGAGCGCTTCGACCGCGACCAGCCCGAAGTCCGCGTATACAACCCCGACTACGAGAAGCACGGCTGGCAATCCACCCACACCGCGGTAGAAGTGCTGCACCCGGACCTGCCGTTCCTGGTCGACTCGGTGCGCATGGAACTGAACCGCCGCGGCTACAGCATCCATACCCTGCAGACCAACGTCCTCAGCGTGCGCCGCTCGGCCAAGGGCGAGCTGAAGGAAATCCTGCCCAAGGGTAGCCAGGGCAAGGACGTCAGCCAGGAATCGCTGATGTACCTGGAGATCGACCGTTGCGCCCACGCCGGCGAACTGCGGGCGCTCGAGAAGGCCATCCTGGAAGTGCTCGGTGAAGTACGCGTGACCGTCGCCGACTTCGAACCGATGAAGGCCAAGGCCCGCGAACTGCTGACCTGGCTTGGCAAGGCCAAGCTGAAGGTGCCGGCGGAGGAACTGAAGGAAGTACGCAGCTATCTCGAATGGCTGCTGGACAACCACTTCACCTTCCTCGGCTACGAGGAATTCAGCGTCGCCGACGAGGCCGACGGCGGGCGCATGGTCTACGACGAGAAATCCTTCCTCGGCCTGACCCGTCTGCTGCGTGCCGGCCTGAGCAAGGATGACCTGCACATCGAGGACTATGCCGTCGCCTACCTGCGCGAACCGGTCCTGCTGTCCTTCGCCAAGGCTGCCCATCCGAGCCGTGTGCACCGCCCGGCCTACCCGGACTACGTGTCGATCCGCGAGCTGGACGGCAAGGGCCGGGTGATCCGCGAGTGCCGCTTCATGGGCCTGTTCACCTCCTCGGTGTACAACGAGAGCGTCAACGACATCCCCTTCATCCGCGGCAAGGTCGCCGAAGTGATGCGGCGCTCCGGTTTCGACACCAAGGCCCACCTCGGCAAGGAACTGGCCCAGGTGCTGGAAGTACTGCCGCGCGACGACCTGTTCCAGACCCCGGTGGACGAGCTGTTCAGCACCGCCCTGGCGATCGTCCGCATCCAGGAGCGCAACAAGATCCGCGTGTTCCTGCGCAAGGACCCCTACGGTCGCTTCTGCTACTGCCTGGCCTACGTGCCGCGCGACGTGTATTCCACCGAGACGCGCCTGAAGATCCAGCAGGTCCTGATGGAGCGCCTGCAGGCCAGCGACTGCGAGTTCTGGACCTTCTTCTCCGAGTCGGTGCTGGCCCGCGTGCAGTTCATCCTCCGCGTCGACCCGAAGTCGCGCATCGACATCGACCCGGCGCGCCTGGAGGAAGAAGTGATCCAGGCCTGCCGTTCCTGGCAGGACGACTACAGCAGCCTGGTGGTGGAAAACCTCGGCGAGGCCAAGGGCACCAACGTCCTGGCCGACTTCCCGAAAGGCTTCCCGGCCGGCTACCGCGAGCGCTTCGCCCCGCACTTCGCGGTGGTCGACCTGCAGCACCTGCTCAGCCTCTCCGAGCAGCGCCCGCTGGTGATGAGCTTCTACCAGCCGCTGGCGCAGGGCGAGCAGCAACTGCACTGCAAGCTGTACCACGCCGACACCCCGCTGGCCCTGTCCGACGTCCTGCCGATCCTGGAGAACCTCGGCCTGCGCGTGCTCGGCGAATTCCCCTACCGCCTGCGCCACCAGAACGGCCGCGAATACTGGATCCACGACTTCGCCTTCACCTACGCCGAAGGGCTGGACGTGGACATCCAGCAGCTCAACGAGATCCTCCAGGACGCCTTCGTCCACATCGTCAGCGGCGACGCCGAGAACGACGCCTTCAACCGCCTGGTGCTGACCGCCAACCTGCCGTGGCGCGACGTCGCCCTGCTGCGTGCCTACGCGCGTTACCTGAAGCAGATCCGCCTGGGCTTCGACCTCGGCTACATCGCCAGTGCGCTGAATGCCCACACCGACATCGCCCGCGAGCTGGTGCGGCTGTTCAAGACCCGCTTCTACCTGGCGCGCAAACTCACCGCGGAAGACCTGGAAGACAAGCAACAGAAGCTGGAGCAGGCGATCCTCGGTGCCCTCGACGAAGTCCAGGTGCTCAACGAGGACCGCATCCTGCGGCGCTACCTCGACCTGATCAAGGCGACCCTGCGGACCAACTTCTACCAGCCCGACGGCAACGGCCAGAACAAGAGCTACTTCAGCTTCAAGTTCAACCCGAAGGCCATTCCGGAGCTGCCCAGGCCGGTGCCCAAGTACGAGATCTTCGTCTACTCGCCGCGCGTCGAGGGCGTGCACCTGCGCGGCGGCAAGGTGGCTCGCGGCGGCTTGCGCTGGTCGGACCGCGAGGAAGACTTCCGCACCGAGGTGCTCGGCCTGGTCAAGGCCCAGCAGGTGAAGAACGCGGTGATCGTGCCGGTCGGCGCCAAGGGCGGCTTCGTCCCGCGCCGCCTGCCGCTTGGCGGTAGCCGCGACGAGATCCAGGCCGAGGCGATCGCCTGCTACCGGATCTTCATTTCCGGCCTGCTCGATATCACCGACAACCTCAAGGAAGGCGAAGTGGTGCCGCCGGCCAACGTGGTCCGCCACGACGAGGACGATCCCTACCTGGTGGTCGCCGCGGACAAGGGCACGGCGACCTTCTCCGACATCGCCAACGGCATCGCCGCCGAGTACGGCTTCTGGCTCGGCGACGCCTTCGCCTCGGGCGGCTCCGCCGGCTACGACCACAAGGGCATGGGGATTACCGCCAAGGGCGCCTGGGTCAGCGTGCAACGGCACTTCCGCGAGCGCGGCATCGACGTGCAGAAGGACAACATCAGCGTCATCGGCATCGGCGACATGGCCGGCGACGTGTTCGGCAACGGCCTGCTGATGTCGGACAAGCTGCAACTGGTGGCCGCCTTCAACCACATGCATATCTTCATCGACCCGAACCCGGACGCCGCCAGCAGCTTCGTCGAGCGCCAGCGCCTGTTCAACCTGCCGCGTTCGAGCTGGGCCGACTACGACGCCAAGCTGATCTCCGCCGGCGGCGGGATCTTCCTGCGCAGCGCCAAGAGCATCGCCATCACCCCGGAAATGAAGGCGCGCTTCGACATCCAGGCCGACAGGCTGGCGCCCACCGAGCTGATCCATGCGCTGCTCAAGGCGCCGGTCGACCTGCTCTGGAACGGCGGGATCGGCACCTACGTGAAGTCGAGCAAGGAAACCCACGCCGATGTCGGCGACAAGGCCAACGACGGTCTGCGCGTCGACGGCCGCGAGCTGCGCGCGAAGGTGGTGGGCGAGGGCGGCAACCTGGGCATGACCCAACTGGCGCGGGTCGAGTTCGGCCTGCACGGCGGTGCCAACAACACCGACTTCATCGACAACGCCGGTGGCGTGGACTGCTCCGACCATGAGGTCAACATCAAGATCCTGCTCAACGAAGTGGTGCAGGCCGGCGACATGACCGAGAAGCAGCGCAACGCGCTGCTGGTGAAGATGACCGACGCGGTCGGCGCCCTGGTGCTGGGCAACAACTACAAGCAGACCCAGGCGCTGTCCCTGGCGCAACGTCGCGCCCGCGAGCGGATCGCCGAGTACAAGCGGCTGATGGGCGACCTCGAGGCGCGTGGCAAGCTCGATCGCGCCCTGGAGTTCCTGCCTTCCGACGAGGAGCTGGCGGAACGCATCAGTGCCGGCCAGGGGCTGACCCGCGCCGAGCTGTCGGTGCTGATCTCCTACAGCAAGATCGACCTCAAGGAATCGCTGCTGAAATCGCTGGTGCCGGACGACGACTACCTGACCCGCGACATGGAGACCGCCTTCCCGGCATTGCTGGCGGAGAAGTTCGGCGACGCCATGCGCCGCCATCGCCTGAAGCGCGAGATCGTCAGCACGCAGATCGCCAACGACCTGGTCAACCACATGGGCATCACCTTCGTGCAGCGCCTGAAGGAGTCCACCGGCATGAGCGCGGCCAACGTCGCCGGGGCCTACGTGATCGTCCGCGACGTGTTCCACCTGCCGCACTGGTTCCGCCAGATCGAGAACCTCGACTACCAGGTGCCCGCTGATATCCAGCTGACCCTGATGGACGAACTGATGCGTCTCGGTCGCCGCGCCACCCGCTGGTTCCTCCGCAGCCGCCGCAACGAGCTGGACGCGGCGCGCGACGTGGCCCACTTCGGCCCGCGCATCGCCGCCCTCGGCCTGAAGCTCAACGAGCTGCTCGAAGGGCCGACCCGCGAGCTGTGGCAGGCGCGCTACCAGACCTACGTCGACGCCGGCGTGCCGGAACTGCTGGCACGCATGGTGGCCGGTACCAGCCACTTGTACACGCTGCTGCCGATCATCGAGGCGTCCGACGTGACCGGCCAGGACACCGCGGAAGTGGCCAAGGCCTATTTCGCCGTGGGCAGCGCGCTGGACCTGACCTGGTACCTGCAACAGATCACCAACCTGCCGGTGGAGAACAACTGGCAGGCGCTGGCCCGCGAGGCGTTCCGCGACGACCTCGACTGGCAGCAGCGGGCGATCACCGTCTCGGTGTTGCAGATGCAGGACGGACCGAAGGAGGTCGAGGCTCGCGTCGGCCTGTGGCTGGAACAGCACCTGCCGCTGGTCGAGCGCTGGCGGGCGATGCTGGTCGAACTGCGTGCCGCGTCGGGTACCGACTACGCCATGTACGCCGTGGCCAACCGCGAGCTGATGGACCTGGCGCAGAGCAGCCAGCACGGTGTCTGCATCCCCTGATGCGACCGGACTGACGGCAAGCAAGAGCCCCGCCCTAGTGCGGGGCTCTTTCATTTCAGCTGTCGTGCCGTCGGTCGGGTCCCATGGCGGGCGGCGTTGGATGTGTTATTTTGCTATGAAAATATAGCTATGATTATGTAGATAAATATGCCCACCAACCAGGATCTCCAACTGGCAGCGCATCTGCGCAGCCAGGTCACCACCCTGACCCGCCGCCTGCGTCGCGAGGCGCAGGCCGATCCGGTGCAATTCTCGCAACTGGTCGTGCTTGGCGCGATCGACCGCCTTGGCGGCGACGTCACACCTTCCGAGCTGGCCGCCGCCGAGCGGATGCGCTCGTCGAATCTGGCCGCGCTGCTGCGCGAACTGGAACGCGGAGGGCTGATCGTCCGTCACGCCGATCCGCAAGATGGGCGCAGAACCCGCGTGTCGCTGAGCTCGGAGGGCCGGCGAAATCTCTACGGCAACCGCGCCAAGCGCGAAGAATGGCTGGTGCGTGCCATGCACGCCTGTCTCGACGAGAGCGAGCGCGCCCTGCTGGCGGCGGCCGGTCCGTTGCTGACACGCCTGGCGCAATTCGAGGAGCCCTGAATCCAGGGCTTTGGGTTCCGGCAGATGGAAGAGGAGTTCCCGATGAACACAGCACTGATCGGTCTCGACTACATCGTCGATATCATGCATCCCGACGGTAGGATTGCCCGCTGTGCAGAACAGGCCGCCTTGCGTGGCGTGGTCGCGCGTTTCAACCGCGCTCTCGCCGTCGCCGAGCAGCGTGGCTGGCTGCGGATCGCGGTGAGGGTGGGCTTCGAGCCCGGCTATCCGGACCTGCCGGAACATTCGCCGATCTTCGCTGCCGCGCAGGCACTCGGCGCTCTCGACCTCTGCGGGCGCGGTTGCGCATTTCATCCTGACCTGAAGCGGGATGCCGTGCAGATGGAAGTGCTCAAGCCGCGCATCAGCGCCTTCTATGCCACGCGCCTGGAGGCCGTGTTGCGGGCGAGGCGGATCGAGCGCCTGGTGCTCGCCGGTGTCAGTACGACCTGGGCTGTGCAGGCCGCCGCGCGCGATGCGCACGATCGCGACTACCAAGTGCTGGTGTTGGAGGAGGCCTGCGCGGCGGCCAGCGACGAGGAGCACCGGCGCTCCATCGAGGTCCTGGGCGGCATCGCGCGGATCGTCACGCTCGACCAGTTGGCAGCGCTCTAGGCGGCGCGTCGTGTGTGCGCCTCGCTGACACGCCTGTTCGACGGCCGCGCCATGGGGCGCGCGCTCGCCGTGTCGCTGCCGCTGTTCGTGCTCTACAGCGCCAGCGGCGATGCCAACTGGCTGCTGGCGAATATCGCGACGATCTCCGTGGCGGTCGTCGTCGAGCGGGTCGGTAGCGCACCGCTCGCGGCGCTCGGCCAGGGGGTGGCGATCATCCTCGGCTTTCTCGGCCTGTCGTTCGCGCTCGCCTGGGGAGCGGCGTTTGCCATCGCTTGCGCAGCGCTCGCCGCTGCTGCTGTCGCGCTATCCGGCCTGGATACGCGCTTGCGCACGCTGGGCAATTTCGTCTTTATTCCTGTGCTCTATCTGGCCTGCGAGGTTGCCGCGACGCACCGCGCTGCGCTGTCCCTGGTGCCGTATCTCGTCGTCGCGATGCTACCATCGGTGGCGCTCGCCGGTGTCGATACCTTGCGCCACGCAGCGCTCGCACGCCGTTACGGCACCCTGCTGCGCTGGCGTGGGGCGCACTTGACGGGCCACGCGGCCGCGCATGACGAGCTGCTCCAGGCTGTGTTGGCGGTCACACTCGCCGTAGCCTGCAGCGCGACCTTGGTGGCGTGGCGGCACATCGAATACGGCCAGTGGGCGATCTGGTCGTCCGCCAGCGTGGTTACCGGCAATGCCGCCAGCGCGCACCTGAAGCTGCGCGATCGCGGGCTTGGCGCGCTGCTCGGCGTACCGCTCGGCCTCGCGGTAGGGGCCGCTCTACCGCATGTTCTATTGGTCCACACCTTGGCGACTCTTGCCTCGGTCCTCACCCTCGTCGGATTCCGTCACTACGCGACAGGCTTTGCCGCGCGTTGCGCGTGCATCGCCTGCGCCTCCTGGGCGATTCAGCAGTCGCCCCTGGTCGCCTCGCTGCGGGTCGCCGAAGTACTGGCGGGTGGGGCGATAGGCGTCGCCTCGGTGTGGCTGGTGCGGTTCCTCGCACGCAACTGAAGGCGGTGCGACCGCACGCGCGTGCGCCAAATGCCCGGCGCCTTTCGTTGGCCGGAAAAGACAACCTGTTTCACGGATTTAATAAATATTTAGTTATTAGCGAACGGCATCTACCGAACCGATGGGTCTAGACGAAGTGACTTCCGGGGGCTTCCGGAGGGCCGTCGACTTTCCTGATGAAGTGCGTGAAACCTGGGCTTTCCACTTTGCCACACCGGTGTCTCGGAAAGCGCGGAGTTGACCTGCAAAGCGTCACGGGCAGGCAAAAGGACACCATGGCGTCATGTATGTGCCTAAAAATTGACAGTTTCCGCTTAAAAATTTAGCAATTAGCATATTTAGTCATTAGATTGACGTTAATCGCCTGCGGCTGCTTTGGCTGTGCCCGCACTGTCAGGGATTCGACGTTGCCACCGGAAACCGCATCCATGCTTCCGACCTGCCGCTTCGGTCGGTATCGACCCTGCCGCGTAGGCTGGGCATGCGGTTCAGCAAGAAAGGAATCGCCGTGCTGCGTCTGCCGTCCCGCCGTAACACCCTTCGACCCATCGAGCGCCCGCTCGCCTGGCTTGCCGGCCTGGCGCTGGCGCTTTGTGCCGGCACTGCCGCAGGGGCTGCCGGCGGGCCGTCCAGCGTGGCGTTCTGGTACGCCGAGCGGCCGCCGCTGGCCGAGCTTTCCCAGTTCGACTGGGTGGTGCTCGAAGCGGCGCACCTCAAGCCGGCCGATGTCGGGTATCTGAAAGAGCAGGGCAGCACGCCCTTCGCCTATCTGTCGGTCGGCGAGTTCGACGGCGACGCCGCCGCCATCGCCGACAGCGGCCTGGCCCGGGGCAAGAGCGCGGTCCGCAACCAAGCCTGGAACAGCCAGGTAATGGACCTCGCCGCGCCGAGCTGGCGGGCGCACCTGCTCAAGCGCGCCGCGGAGCTGCGCAAACAGGGCTACGCCGGCCTGTTCCTCGATACCCTGGACAGCTTCCAGCTACAGGCCGAGGAGCGCCGCGAGGGCCAGCGCCGGGCGCTGGCCAGTTTCCTCGCCCAGCTGCATCGCCAGGAGCCGGGCCTCAAGCTGTTTTTCAATCGCGGTTTCGAAGTGCTGCCGGAGTTGCCCGGCGTCGCGTCGGCGGTGGCCGTGGAGTCGATCCATGCCGGTTGGGACGCCGCTGCCGGGCAATACCGCGAGGTGCCCCAGGAGGATCGCGATTGGCTGAAGGGCCACCTGGATGCCCTGCGCGCCCAGGGCATGCCCATCGTCGCCATCGACTACCTGCCGCCGGAGCGGCGTGACGAGGCGCGCACGCTCGCTGCGCGCCTGCGTAGCGAAGGCTACGTGCCGTTCGTCAGCACCCCGGCGCTGGACTACCTGGGGGTGAGCGACGTCGAGGTGCAACCGCGACGCATCGCGCTGCTCTACGATCCCCGCGAGGGCGACCTGACCCTGAGCCCCGGTCACGTCTACCTCGGCGGCCTGCTCGAATACCTCGGTTATCGGGTCGACTACCTGCCCACCGACCAGCCGCTGCCCGAACGTCCGCTGAGCGGTCTCTACGCCGGGGTAGTCACCTGGATGACCAGTGGACCGCCGCTGGCCAGCGACGCCTTCGACAACTGGATCGCTGCACGTCTCGACGAAAAGGTGCCGGTGGCGTTCCTCGCCGGCCTGCCTACCGAGAACGACGGCCTGTTGCAGCGCCTGGGTATTCGCCGACTGTCGCAGAAACTCAAGGTCAAGCCGAGCACCGAGACCCACGACCAGGCGCTGCTTGGTTCCTTCGAAGCGCCGCTGGTGATCCGGATCCGCGACCTGCCGGCGCTCACCGTACTCGATCCGGCGCGGGTGACCCCGGCGCTCAAGCTCAAGGGCGACGGCAAGGAGTACGTGCCGGTGGCGACCGCCGACTGGGGGGGCTTCGCCCTGGCGCCCTATGTGCTGGAGGAGGGTAGCGAGCACCGGCGCTGGATCCTCGATCCGTTCGCCTTCCTGCGCAAGGCCTTGCGTCTTGTGCCGCTGCCGAGTCCCGACGCGACCACCGAGAATGGCCGGCGCATCGCCACCGTGCACATCGATGGCGACGGCTTCGTCTCCCGTGCCGAGGTGCCCGGCAGTCCCTATGCAGGCCAGCAGGTGCTGGAGGACTTCATCAAGCCCTATCCGTTCCTCACCTCGGTCTCGGTGATCGAAGGCGAGGTCGGGCCGAAGGGCATGTACCCGCACCTGGCCAGGGAACTGGAGCCGATCGCCCGGCGCATCTTCGCCGACGACAAGGTGGAGGTCGCCAGCCATACCTTCAGCCATCCGTTCTTCTGGCAGCCGCAACTGGCCGAGCAGGGCGAGAACTTCGAGGCCCAGTATGGCTACAAGATGGCCATCCCGGGCTACGACAAGGTCGACTTCGTACGCGAGGTGATCGGCGCCCGCGACTACATCGAGCAGCGCCTGACCACCCCGCGGAAGCCGGTCAAGATGATCTTCTGGTCCGGCGACGCGCTGCCCGACGCCGCCACCATCAAGCTCGCCTACGACGCCGGGCTGATGAACGTCAACGGCGGCAATACCGCGCTGACCCGGGCCTTTCCCTCGCTGACCGGACTCTACCCGCTGATCCGGCCCACCCGCGGCGGCGTGCAGTACTACGCGCCGATCATCAACGAGAACGTCTACACCAATCTCTGGCAGGGGCCGTACTACGGCTTCCGCGGCGTCATCGATACCTTCGCCCTGACCGACAGCCCGCGCCGCCTGCGCGGCCTGCACCTGTACTACCACTTCTATTCGGGGACCAAGCAGGCCTCGATCCGCACCATGCACCAGATCTACGCGGCGATGCAGGCGGAGCATCCGTTGTCGCTGTGGATGAGCGACTACATCCCGCGCCTGGAAGGCCTGCATCGCGCCAGCCTGGCCAAGCGTGCCGATGGCAGTTGGCAACTGCGTGGCTTCGCCGCCTTGCGCACGGTGCGCCTGGACCCGGCGCTGGGTTGGCCGGACCTCGGCCGCTCCACGGGAGTCGCGGGCGTGCGCGACCTGCCCCAGGGGCGCTATGTGCACCTGAGTGCGGCGAATGCGCGCCTGGTCCTGCGCGACAGCCGCGATCCGCGGCCGGCGCTGGAGGAGGCCAACCTGCCGCTGAAGCACTGGCGCTACCGCGACGATGGCCGCGTCGAGTTCGCCTTCGCCGGGCACCTGCCATTACGCCTGGTGGTGCGCGCGGCGGGCGATTGCCGGCTGAGTGCGGCCGGCAAGGCCTTCCCGGGAAAGGCCGGCAACGGCCTGTGGACGTTCGAGTTGCCGATGGAGCAGGTGCGCGATGGCCAACTCGTCTGCCGCTGACAAGCATCCCCAGGCGCGCCTGCTGAATCCCTGGGCCCTGCTGCCGGTCGCTCTCGGGGTGGCGCTGGTGCTGTGGCTGACCTTCAACAGCGAAGAAGTATTCATGCCCAGCGGCGATGGCGAGCCCGACGCGGTCTCGGTGAACTACGCCGAACTGCTGTTGCAGGCGCACCCGGAGAACGACGCGCTGCGCCTGACCCTGATCGACCTGCTGGTCAAGCTCGGCGACTTCGAGCAGGCGCGTCATCACCTCGCCCGTCTGCGCGGCAAGGACCGCCTGGCAACGCCGTTCTACGAGGTGGAACTGGACATCCTTGGCGCCCTGGCCAGGCCCGAGGGCATGGATGAGGAGCAGACGCGCCGATTGCTGGAGCGCCTGCGCAAGATCGAGCACGTTTCGTTGAACGACGCCATGCTCGAACGACTTGCCCGTCATGCCCTGGCCCTGGACGCGCCGGACCTGGCGGCGCGGACCTTTGCCGAACTGGCCGGCCGCGACCCGCAGGGCCGGCAGCGCTGGCTGGACGAGGCGGCGCGCTGGTACCTGGCTTCCGGCGAGCCGCTGCCGGCGGCGGACATCCAGCGGCAACTGGCCGAAGCGCAAACCGAGCCGGCGAAGCGCCTGGCCTATCTGCGCCAGGCCTTCGCCAGCCTGCTCGCTGGCGAGCGCGGCGAACAGGCGGCGTTGTTGCTGGACGAGCGGCTGGACGCCTTGCCGGAGGATGAATCGACCCTGGCCTGGCTCGCCCAGGGCGTACGCGCCGCCGAAGGCAGCCAGCGCTACGACCTGGCCGAACGCTTCATCCGGCGCTGGCGCGAATTGCGCCCCGAGGACCATGAGGCGCTGGCCGCCGACCTGCGTCTGAACATGGCCGCCGGGCGGGTCGAGCGGGCCTGGGAGGTCGGCCAGGAGCTGCTGGCCCTGCGCCCGGAGGACAGGACGCTGCTGGCCGATCTCGCGCGCCTTGGCGAATGGACCGGCAACGGCCCGCGGGCGCTGGGCCTGTGGAAGCAACTGCTGGCCGGCGCCGATGACCCGGCCCTGCGCGGGCATGCCTGGCGCCTGTCGCTGCAGATGTTCGATTTCGACAGCGCCATCGAGCTGCTGGCGCCCATCGGTGCGCAGCGACAGATGACCGACGAGGAACTCGATGCGCTGGTCTACAGCCATGAAACCCGCGGCACGCCGGAAGAGGGCGAGGCATGGCTGCGCGGCTACGTGCAGCGTTATCCGAAACAGCGCCTGGCCTGGCAGCGCTTGCAACAGATTCTCGAACACACCCAGCAGTTGCAGGAAGAGACCGGGGTCTGGGCGCGGATGGCCCGGCATTTCCCGCTGAGTGTCAAGGAACGCATGCAGTGGGCGGAAACCCACTGGAACCTGTTCGATCCGCGCCAGGCCTGGAAGGTCCTCGCCGGCGTGGATACCCGCGCGATCCGCGAGCCGGAGTTCTGGCGCCTGCGCGCGGCGCTGGCCTGGGCCCTGGAGCAGGACGACGATGCCCGCGCCGCCTACGAGCGCATGCTGGCCCTGGACATCCGCCTGAACAGCAGCGACGAGGACCAGTTGATCGCCCTGTACCGGGACAGCAATCCGAAGCAGGCCTTGCAGGTGCTTATCGGCAGTTGGCAGCGCAGCCGCGATCCGCGGCGCCTGGCCAGCGCCCTGCAACTGGCGGAGAACCTCCACGACTGGCCGGCCCTGAAGAGCCTGCTGGCCGAGGCCGAAGGCCTGCCGGAAGCGCAGGGCAGCCCCTATTACTGGGTGGCCAGGGCGCGGCTGGCGGAACAGGAAGGCCATGGCGACGTCGCCGAGCGTCTGTACCGGGAAGCCCTGGTGCGTTTCCCCGGCGAGAACCTGGTGCGCGAACGCCTGCTCTGGTTCTACATCGACCGTGGCCGTCGCGACAGCCTGGCGCCCCTGTTGGCGCAGTGGCATGGCCTGGCGCTGCGGGACAGCACGCTGTGGCTGCCGTTCGCCAGCGCCAGCCTGCTGCTCGAGCGTAACGACCAGGCGCTGGCCTGGTTCCGCCTGTACCTCAAGTCCAATCCCAACGACTGGCTGGTGCAGGCCGCCTACGCCGACGCACTGGATGCCAGCGGCTACCAGGACAAGGCCCTGCGCCTGCGCCGACTACTGCTCCGGCGGCTCGACCGCGAGGCGGTCAGGGCCACCCCGGACAGCTTCGCCGCCTACCTGCGCCTGCTCGCCGTGGCCCAGGGGCCGCTGCTCGCCCAGGGCGAGGCGCGGCGGGCCTGGAATGGCGAGCCGGCGATGCTGCAGCTGTGGTTCGAGCAGTTCCTCGACCAGCTCGCCGCCACCAACCAGGAGCCGCTGAAGGATGACTGGCTGGCCTGGGCGCGCGGCCGGGGCCTGAAGATCGGGCGCAACGAAGAGATCCAGGCCGCCCTGCGCAGCCAGAATCGCGCCGCCCTGCAACGCCTGCTGGAGCGCGGCGAGCTGGATCCGGCGCAGCGGGTCGAGGCGCTGGTGCGTCTCGGCCATGGCGGCGAAGCGCTGGGCGAGGCCCTGGGCGCACTGGGCGACGGCCACTCGCGCGACAACCGCGAGCAGCTGCGGCGGCAGGCGGCGGAAATCCTCGAACGCACTCCCCAGGGCCTGCAACTGGGTTGGAACAAGCGCGACTTCGGCGGTCTCGACTTCAAGGGGCCGACGCTGCGCGCGGCGCGCCACCTCGGCGACGACTGGTACGCCGATCTCGAACTGGGCAGTGGCCGCTATCACGGCGATGCGCTGGATAGCTCGCTCCTCGGTAGCGAACGCAACGCCAGGCTGACGTTGCGGCGCGAACTGGCCGATGGCTTCGCCGCGGCGACGCTCGATGGCAGCTGGCGCGACGACGAGGACCGCCACGGCCTGGGGGTGCTGCGCAATTGGCGGCTGAGCTCGCGCGACGAACTGGAAGCGGGCCTCGACTGGCACCGCGAGACCGACGAGACCGGCCTGATGCGAGCCCTCGGCATGCGCGACAGCCTACGGCTCGGCGGCCGCCACACCCTCAGCGGGCGCGACCAGTTGAGCTGGTCGCTGGCGCACAACCGCTTCTCCACCCGCCAGGGCGACGACCTCGGCAACGGCGAGGCGCTGTCCCTGGAATGGGCCCACACACTGTTCTTCGACGGCCCGGCCTGGCAACTGCGCGGCGGCATCGACTACCAGCGCAATCGCCTGGAGAACCGCGTGCCGGACGACCTGCTGGCGGCCCATGGCGGTGCGCTGGCGCTCGATGGCGCGCGCAGCCAGGACCTGCTGCAGGACCGCTATGGCCAGGTCTACCTCGGCAGCACCTGGCGCCGTGGCTTCCCTGGCGCGCTGAACCGCAGCCGTCCGCAATACACCTGGATCGTCGACACCCTGGCCGGCTGGCAGTGGACAGAGAAGGAGTTCAACTACGGCATCGATCTCGGCATCGGCATGGAGCTGCTGGGCGACGACGAACTGGCGTTCACCTTCGGCTACCAGTCGGCTCCCCAGGGCGGCGGCGGCGATGCCGGCGGCACGCTCGGGGTGACCTACAGCACGCGCTTCGGCCGCTGAACGCGGCCCGGATACGGAATTCAACAGGAGGAACACAACATGCAATCCATCCGCTGCCTGGCTCTCGCGGCCGTCGCCCTGTTCATGGCGGGCTGCTCCAGCTTCACCAGCGAAAGCGCTACGCCGCTGGCGCGCGGCGCGCAGTGGGGCCTGGTGCCGCTGCTCAATTACTCCCAGGCGCCGCAGGCCGGCGAGCGTGCCGAGCAGATCCTGCTCAGCGTGCTGGCCGAGGAGGGCGTGCGGCCGCGCCTGTACCCGGCGCAACCGCAAGGCGACCTGCAACTGGTCGACGACCGCGAGCGCCAGCAGCGCGCGCTGGACTGGGCACGCCAGCAGAAGCTGGCCTACGTGGTCACCGGCAGCGTCGAGGAGTGGCAGTACAAGAACGGCCTGGACGGCGAGCCGGCGGTGGGCGTCAGCCTGCAGGTGCTGGAGCCGGCCTCCGGGCGGGTGCTCTGGAGCACCAGCGGGGCGCGCGCCGGCTGGTCCCGGGAAAGCCTGGCGGGCGCCGCGCAGAAAGTCCTGCGCGAGCTGGTCGGCGACCTGCGGCTCGAGTGACGGCGATGTCCGCGCACAAGGATTTCGCCCTCGCACCGCGCGCCAGCGGCAGCGTCTCCTGGGTCGAGACGCTGGTCATCAGCGCGCTCGCGCTGGGCCTGGGCTGGTGGTTCAGCCCGGACGACCCGCTGCAGGTCAACGCCACCTTTCCCTGGGTGATCCTCGCGCCCCTGTTGCTGGGCATGCGCTACGGCTTCGTCCGCGGGTTGGCCAGCGCGGCGCTGCTGGTGGCGGCGCTGTTCGCGTTTCGCGTCCAGGGCGTCGAGGCCTATGCCCAGGTACCGGCGGCCTTCATCGTCGGCGTGCTGCTCTGCGCCATGTTGGTGGGCGAGTTCCGCGACATCTGGGAACGCCGCCTGGAGCGCCTGGAGCTGGCGAACGAGTACCGCCAGTTGCGCCTCGACGAATTCACCCGCGCCCATCACATCCTGCGCATCTCCCACGATCGCCTGGAACAGCGGGTCGCCGGCAACGACCAGAGCCTGCGCAGTTCGCTGCTCGGTCTGCGACAACTGCTGCGCGAGCTGCCGGGCGATGAGGCACCGCTCGATGCGCTGGCGGAAACCGTGCTGGCGCTGCTGGCCCAGTACGGTTCGCTGCGCATCGCCGGACTCTACCGGGTGCGCCACGACCGCACCCCGGAGCCGCAATCCTTGGCGACGCTCGGCGAGATGCCGGCGCTGGACGCCGACGATCTGCTGGTGCGCACCTGCCTGGAGCGCGGCGAACTGGTCAGCGTGCGCCAGGAACTGCTGGAGCGCGGCGAGCAGCGTGCGCACAGCGCGCTGCAGGTGTGCGTGCCGCTGGTCGACACCGATGGGCGGATCCTCGCCCTACTGGCGGTGGAGCAGATGCCATTCTTCGTCTTCAACGAACGTACCTTCAGCCTGCTGGCGATCCTCGCCGGGCACATCGCCGACTTGCTGCAGAGCGACCGTCGCGCACTGCAACTGGCCGACATCGACGCCCAGCGCTTCTCCCAGTACCTCAAGCGCTCCCTGCTGGACGCCCGCGACCATGGGTTGCCGGCCTGCCTGTATGCCTTCGAGTTGACCGATGCGCGCTACGGCGAAGAGGTCCAGCGTCTGCTGGAAGGCAGCCAGCGTGGCCTCGACGTGCAGTTGCGACTGCGCAACGACGAGGGCCGGCGGGTCCTGCTGGTGTTGTTGCCGCTGACTTCCGCCGAAGGCTCCCAGGGGTATCTGCAGCGCCTGAGGATTCTCTTCGCCGAACGCTTCGGCCAGGCCCGCGAGCTGGAGTCGCTGGGCGTGCGCATCCGCCAGTACGAACTGGACGCCGGCAACGATCGGCAGGCGCTGGGACATTTCCTTTTCAACGAGTGCGGCCTGAATGATCAGCAAGTGGCTGTTTAGCGGCGCCTTCCTGTTCGAGCTGAGCAGTTGGGCGAGCGTCTTCGCCGACCTGCCGTTCGGCCAGGCGCTGGCGCTCTACCTGTTCGCCCACGGCCTGGGCAGCGCGCTGCTGTGCGTCGGCGTATGGCTGCTGCTGCCGCGGCGCTACAAGTTCCCGCTGCCGTGGAGCCCGCTGTTCCTCTTCAGCCTGGCCTTCTTCGTGCCGCTGATCGGAGCGGTCGGCGTCGCTGCGGCGGTATTCCCGGCGCTGTACCTGCCGCGCCAGCGTGGCGAGCAGGCCTGGCAGGCGATGGGCGTCCCCGAGCTGCCGTTCCGGCCGAAGGAAAAGCGCCTCGACATGATGTTCAGCGACGGCGGTCTGCAGGACGTCCTGCGCCATGCGCCGGACCCGAACCAGCGGCTCACGGCGATCTTCGCCACCCGGCGGATGCCCGGCAAGGAGGCGATCCCGATCCTCAAGCTGGCCCTGCGCGACCCCGCCGACGACGTCCGCCTGCTGGCCTACTCGATGCTCGACCAGAAGGAAAGCCGGATCAACCAGCGCATCGAGGCCGCCCTCGGCCGCCTCGCCGGCGCCACGCCGGCGCGACGCGGCGCGCTGCACGGAACCCTGGCGCGCTGGTACTGGGAACTGGCCTACCTGGGGTTGGCCCAGGGCAGCGTGCTGGAGCACATCCTCGAGCAGGCGCGCGAGCATACCGACCAGGCGCTGCGCGGCGCACCCTCGGCCGACCTGCATCTGCTGGCCGGGCGCATCGCCCTCGAACAAGGCCGCCTGGAGGATGCCGGACGCGCCCTCCAGGCCGCCGAGGAGGCGGGAATCGATAGCGCCCAGCTGGCGCCGTTCCGCGCCGAGGTGGCGTTCTTCCAGCGGCGCTACCGGGACATCCCCCGGCTTCTCGCCGGAATGCCCGACGACATGCTGCAACGGCCGCCCTTCGCGGCCCTGGCGAGATACTGGACATGACCGAACACACCGCTCCGACGGCGCCCGTCGCCGATGTCTGCCTGCTGCTGGAGGGCACCTGGCCCTATGTCCGCGGCGGCGTCTCCAGCTGGGTCAACCAGTTGATCCTCGGTCTCCCCGACCTGACCTTCTCGGTGTTCTTCATCGGCGGCCAGAAGGATGCCTACGGCAAGCGCCACTACCCGATCCCGGACAATGTGCTGCACATCGAGGAACACTTCCTGGAAACCGCCTGGAGTTCGCCGAACCCGCAGACGCGACAGGGCAGTAGCGAGACCGAAAAGGCGTTGCGCGATCTGCACCGTTTCTTCCACTACCCGGAGACGCCGGACGTGGAGGAGGGCGACGCGCTGCTCGACCTGCTCGCCGAGGGCCGCATCGGCCGCGAGGACTTTCTCCACAGCAAGGCCAGTTGGGAGGCGATCACCGCAGGCTACGAGCGCTATTGCACCGATCCGTCCTTCGTCAATTACTTCTGGACCCTGCGCTCGATGCAGGCGCCGGTGTTCATGCTCGCCGAGGCGGCCCGGCGGATGCCGCGGGCGCGCATGCTGCACTCGATCTCCACCGGCTACGCCGGCCTGCTGGGCTGCATCCTGCAACGTCGCTGGGGCTGCCGCTACCTGCTCAGCGAGCACGGCATCTACACCAAGGAGCGCAAGATCGACCTGGCCCAGGCCAACTGGATCGCGGAGAACCCCGACGAGCAGCTGAGTACCGGACTGGATGCCGAGGTCAGCTACATCCGTCGCTTGTGGATCCGCTTCTTCGAGCGTGTCGGCCTGCTCACCTATCGCGCGGCCAATCCGATCGTCGCCCTCTACGAAGGCAACCGCCAGCGCCAGGTACTCGATGGCGCCGAGCCACGGCGCACCCGGGTGATCCCCAACGGCATCGACCTCGATGCCTGGGCCGGCGCCCTCGAACGGCGGCCGCCGGGGATTCCGCCGGTGGTCGGGCTGGTCGGCCGGGTAGTGCCGATCAAGGACGTGAAGACCTTCATCCGCGCCATGCGCGGGGTGGTCAGCGCGATGCCGGAGGCGGAGGGCTGGATCGTCGGTCCGGAGGAGGAAGATCCGGACTATGCCAGCGAATGCCGCAGCCTGGTGGCCAGCCTCGGCCTGCAAGACAAGGTGAAGTTCCTCGGTTTCCGTCGGATCGGCGAGGTCCTGCCGCAACTCGGCCTGATGGTCCTCACCTCGATCAGCGAAGCGCAGCCGCTGGTGATCCTCGAAGCCTGGGCTGCCGGCGCCCCGGTGGTGAGCAGCGACGTCGGCTCCTGCCGCGAACTGATCGAAGGCGCCGACGCCGAAGATCGCGCCCTGGGTCGCGCCGGGGAGGTGGTGGCGATCGCCGACCCGCAGGCCACTTCGCGGGCGATCCTCGCCCTGCTGCGCAATCCGCAGCGCTGGCAGGCGGCCCAGGCAGTCGGCCTGCAACGGGTCGAACGCTACTACACCGAGGCGCTGATGCTCGGACGTTACCGCGGGCTGTACCGCGAAGCCACGGAGATTGCATGACATGGCCGGCATCGGCTTCGAACTGCGGAAGATCCTTTCCCGCGATTCCTATACGGCGACCCTGCGCGCCTACCTCTACGCCGGGCTGATCAGCTCCGGTCCCTGGGTGCTGTCGATCGTCAGCGTGATGCTGATCGGCGTGCTGAGCCTCGGCGTGGTGGTGCCGGACGTGCTGGTCCGGCAGTTCCTGATCACGGTGACCTACCTGATGGCGCTGTCGCTGATCTTCACCGGGGGACTGCAACTGTTCTTCACCCGCTTCATTTCCGATCGCCTGTTCGAGCGCAAGCACGAGGCGATCCTGCCCAACCTGGTGGGCGTGCTGTTGCTGGTGACGTTGGCGGCGGGCCTGCTCTCGGCGATATTGCTGGCGACCCTGTTCGATGAGCCGTTCGCCTACCGCCTGCTGGTGATGGCCAACTTCGTGGTGCTCTGCAACCTGTGGCTGGTGATCATCTTCCTGTCGGGAATGAAGGCCTACAAACGCATCCTGCTGGTGATGTTCATCGGCTACGCGCTGATGGTCGCCTGTGCCTACCTGCTGCGTTTCATGCAGATGGACGGCCTGCTGCTGGCATTGCTGATCGGCCACGCCAGCCTGCTGTTCGTCTTCCTCTACGACATCCTCCGCGAGTACCCGGCCAGGCGCATGGTGGCCTTCGACTTCCTCGACCGCCGGCAGGTCTTCGTCAGCCTGCTGCTGACCGGCCTCTGCTACAACCTGGGAATCTGGATCGACAAGTTCATCTTCTGGTTCAACCCCTCCACCTCGGACCTAGTGATCGGCCCGCTGCGCGCCTCGATCCTCTACGACCTGCCGATCTTCCTCGCCTACCTGTCGATCATTCCCGGCATGGCGGTGTTCCTGGTGCGCATCGAGACCGACTTCGCCGAGTGGTACGAGCGGGTCTACGAGGCGATCCGCGGCGGAGAGACCCTGCAGCACATCGGCCTGCTCAAGGAGCAGATGATCCTCGCCATCCGCCAGGGCCTGCTGGAAATCTGCAAGGTGCAGGGGCTGGCGGTGGTCCTGCTGTTCCTGCTGGCGCCGCAACTGCTCGGCTGGCTGGGAATTTCCCGCTATTACCTGCCGCTGTTCTACATCGACCTGATCGGGGTGAGCATCCAGGTAGTGTTCATGGCCTTGCTCAACGTCTTCTTCTACCTGGACAAGCGCCGCATCGTCCTCGAACTCTGCGTGCTGTTCGTGATCGTCAACGGCGCCCTGACCTTCGTCAGCCTGCTGCTCGGGCCGAGCTTCTTCGGCTACGGCTTCACCCTGTCGCTGCTGGTCTGCGTGCTGGTCGGGCTGTACCGCCTGACCACCGCGCTGGACGACCTGGAGTACGAGACCTTCATGCTCAATCGCTGAGGGGTTTCGCCGGCGGCAGGGTCTTTCAGAAAGGGCCGATTCACCCGGTTGAATCGGCCCCTTTTTTTGCTTCCTCGATGCGTTTTTGCAGCTTCTGCATATCCACCAGGCGTTGCGTGCCGAAGGTTCGCATCGGCAGGTCGCCGCTCTCTATCCAGGCGTAGAGCAGGTCCGGCCGGTCGCTGAGGCCGGTCAGGAAGGCGAAACGCATCAGGGTTATATAGCGGGGGCACTCGGCGAAACCCTCTTGGGGGAGTTCTTCCACTTTCATCAGGCGTCCTGCACCATGGTCCGATGTTGGAGGGGAACCCTCGGTCTAGAGGGCTTGGATTCATATTGATCTACTAACAGTTAGTGAATCAATATGCATAGGGAACCATCAGACGCGGACTACACATGGTAAAGAATCGACGTTTGTTCACTGCTGGCAAGCGCTTGCGCGCCCTGCGCGAGCTGATGGGCTTGAGCCGTCCGCAGTTCGCCGAGTTGGTGGGGATGACGGCCAAGCGCCTGGAGAACATCGAGAACGAGCTGCAGCGCATGCACGACGAGGACTTCGAGAAGGTCTGCGGAACCTTCCCGGAGTTCAGCGACTGGATCGCCTATGAAGGCAGCATCGAGCCGCAGTCGATCGCCTGGAAGGTCGCCGACTCGGCGCAGGCGGCCGCGGTCTACCTGGTGGAGCGCAACCCGGTGCTGCTGGAGCGGCACGGCATCGACATGCAGGCCTGGCGCGAACGCCACCGCGAGATACGCGAGGCGCTGCTGGCGGCGGAACAGGCGCCGGAGGCGGAGCCGGCGCCCCTGGAAGAGCCGCCGGAACCCAGGCGCCAGCGGAAGAGGAAAACGCCCGCGAGCGGCAAGGGCGACTGAGGCGCATCGCGCCAGAAACGAAGGGAAGTATCCGTACATGGTCTATGTAGTGAGGAAGCGCTGCCTGTTTCGCGCCGGCGAGCGCCTGTTCGGGTTGCGCGGGCTGACGGGGTTGAACCGACCGCAGTTTTCCGAGGTGGTCGGCATGGATCCCAAACGCCTTGAGAACATCGAGAGTGGCCGGCAGCGCATGCACGACGAGGATTTCGAGAAGGTCTGCGGGACCTTCCCGGAGTTCAGCGACTGGATCGCCTATGAAGGCAGCATCGAACCGCAGTCGATCGCCTGGAAGATCGCCGAGGCCGCCCAGGAAGCGGCGGTCTATCTGGTGGAGCGCAACCCCGAGCTGCTCGAACTCCACGGTCTCGACGTGCCGGCCTGGCGCGAGAAGCATCGGGAAATCCTCAAGAAGGTGCGCAAGCGGGAGTTGTCGCCGCCACCCGAAAAACCACCGAAACCCAGGCGCAAGCGCAAGCCGAGAAGCAACCTGCCCACACCCACCGACGGTACCTGAGACCGGCTCCCTCTCCCCAGCCCTCTCCCGCAAGCGGGAGAGGCAACGGGGCTCCCGAAGCCCAGCGGTAGGGTGGATAACGCGCAGCGTTATCCGCCGTCAGCCCCAGGTGGGCCTCAGAACACCACTCCTACCGGATAGACGAAGGCGTTCACGTCGTAGAACGGCGTGCGCTGGTAGAACCATTGCAGGCGTGCCTGCGGATCGGCGGCGAAGGCCTTGTCCTCGCGCAGGCGTTTGTCGAAGGCGGCCTTCAGCGCCGGGTCTTCCGCCAGCATCTTGCGCGCCATCGGCTCCATCACGTATTCCTCCGGCTCCTCGGCGGCCACCAGGGTGGAATTGAAGAAGCCCCAGGACCAGAAGGAATCCGGACTCTGCGGTTGCAGCAGGTCGATGGCCAGGACGCCCAGCGGCTGGGCGGTGTCGATCGACAGCGAGCCGGCCGGGAAGGTCTGCAGGCGCTGGAACGGCTTCGGCGTGCCGCTGACCAGCAGGCGACCTTCGTAGCCCGGAATCCGGTTGCCTTGCACGCGATCCGGTTCGAAGCCATCGGCGAGCTTGATGTCGTCCATGCGGTACAGGGTCACGGCGATTTCGGTCGGACGCTCCAGGGTGCTATAGCGGATGCCATGGGCCTTGATCCGGGCGATCACCTCGTGCCACTGCGCCGGGACGATGAAACGCTGGGGACGCGGCACCACCAGGTCGGGTACGCCGTTGTCGGTCACCGGTAGTTTCAGCGTCTTCGGCCGGTTGCTCCAGACGATGGTGCGGGCTCCGGTGACCGGCGATTGCTCGTAGCGGTAGTCGCCCACCACGAACGGCGTCTCGGCGGCCTCGCCCGGCTTCCAGGTGAGGATCACCTCCTTCTGCCGCAGCAGGCGCTCGCGGTCGCTGGCGATGGCCTGGCGCAGGCTGGCGGCCTGCTCGCCGATCACCTCGAACATCGCCTTGAGCATCACGTAGTTGCCCAGCACCTGGGTCTTGTACGGATGCAGGGCGTGTTGCTCGATGAGGATCGACGGCACGTTGCGGATGTCGCCGTACTGGTTGGAGAAGCGCGCCAGGTCGGTGCGGTAGGGGTAGTAGCCCTGGGTCGGATCCTGGTTGTCGTTCAGGCTGATGCATTCATGGACCATGTGCCCGAGGCTTTCCAGCGCCTGGTACACCGGCTTGCGCATGACCTGGTCCATCCAGGCGCTGCTCGCCGGTGACCAGCCGTTGCCGTTGTGGCAGTAGGAGCTGTCGTAGGGATACATGGCGCCGTCGGTGGAGTGGGTGTCGGCGAAGAAGCTCAGCTCGTAGTGGTTGAACACCCAGGCGACGTTGCGGATCTCCGCGCTGTCGAGCTTGGTGAAGTCGCGGTTGAGATTGAGATTGCGGCCGTTCACCCGCCAGCCGGTCTCCTGCGGGCCGTTCTGGTTGATCCGCCCGTAGGCGCTGCGGCGCAGGTCGCCGTCGACGTTGACCACCGGGATGAACAGCAGGTTGATCTTCTCCAGCAGCCCGGCGAGCGGGCGGTCGGCAGCGCTCATGTCGCGCAGCAGCATGAACATGGCGTCCTTGCCGTTGGCCTCGCCGGGATGGATCTCGGCTTCCACCAGCAAGGTCGGCTTGGCGGAGCGCTTCAGGCCGGCGGCGGACTTGTCGGCCTCGGTGGAGGCGGTCACCAGCAGCATCGGGTGACCCTCGGCGCTGCGCTCGGGCAACTCGCGCAGGGCGATGCGGCCGGAGGAGGCGGCTACCAGTTTCTCCAGGTAGGCGCGGGTCTCGCGGTAGTCGCTGGTACGCTGGAAGTCGCTGCTCTCGGCCTGGGTGATCAAGGGGTCGCCGGGCTTGGCGAGGTAGCGCAGGCTGCCCAGCCTCTGCTCGAACATCGGTGGCAGGATGCGCTGGCGGGCCGCGGCCGGGTAGGCGCTGTCATCGATGTAGGCGGGCGCGTGGGGCAGCTCCGCGTGAGCGGGCAGGGCGCTCGCCAGCAGGACGCCGGCGAGTAGCGAACGGGGTAGGCAAGGGAACACGATGAACCTCCATGTGGATGGGAACGGCCGCGGCGTGGGCGGGCCTGCGCGACGCGAGCCACGCGTCGTCGCGCAGCCAGTGCAGTGAAACGCCGGCGGCAGGCATCGGTGTTGACGCCGGGCAAGGCGCGGCGAAGCCGATGGCGAGAGCGCCGCCGGTGGATGGTTCAGGGCTGGGTTTGCAGACCCTCCAGCAGTGCCTGGTGGAAGCGTTCCGGAGCCTGTATCTGCGGGGTATGGCCAAGGTCGGGGAATTCCACCAGGGTCGCCTGGGGAATCCGTCGGGCGGCGTCCTTGCCCAGTTGCGCGTAGTTGCCCAGCCTGGCTTTCAGTTCTGCCGGCGCGGCGTCCTTGCCGATGGCGGTGTTGTCTTTCTCGCCGATCAGCAGCAGGGTCGGCATCTGCAACCGGTCCAGTTCGTAGACCACCGGCTGGGTGAAGATCATGTCGTAGGTCAGCGCCGAGTTCCAGGCCACCGACTCGCGCCCCTTGCCGCGATACATGCCGGCCTGCATCTGTACCCAGCGATCGAACTCGGGGCGCCATTCGCCGGCGTAGTAGGTGGCTTGCTGGTATTGGCGAATGCCTTCGGCGCTGGTCTGCAAGTCGCGCCTGTACCAGTCGTCGACGCTGCGCCAGGGCACGCCCAGGGCCTTCCAGTCCTCCAGGCCGATGGGGTTGACCAGCACCAATCGTTCGACCTGCCGCGGATAGAGCAGGGCGTAGCGGGTAGCGAGCATGCCGCCCATGGAGTGGCCGATCACGCTGGCCCGGGCGACGCCGAGCCGTTCCAGCAGGGCGTGGGTGTTGGCTGCCAGTTGCTGGAAGCTGTACTGGTAATGGGCCGGCTTGCTCGACTTGCAGAAACCGACCTGGTCGACGGCGATCACCCGGTAGCCGGCGTCGGCGAGCACGTCGATGGTGCGCTCCCAGGTCCCGGCGCAGAAATTCTTGCCGTGCATGAGCAGGATGGTGCGGCCGTTGGCTTTCTTCGGCGCGACGTCGAGGTAGGCCATGCTCAGCGGCTGGCCCTGGGAGGTGAAGTCCAGATAATGCACCGGATAGGCGTAGTCGAA
Source organism: Pseudomonas sp. TZ252 (assembly GCF_056110345.1). Lineage (NCBI taxonomy): Bacteria > Pseudomonadati > Pseudomonadota > Gammaproteobacteria > Pseudomonadales > Pseudomonadaceae > Pseudomonas > Pseudomonas sp. TZ252. The sequence goes on from NZ_CM148566.1 coordinate 4,535,149, forward strand.
GCCTTCCAGGCGTTCGCCGTAGACCGGCGCCTGGCTGGCCAGCGCCGGCCCGCAGGCGAGGGCGAGACAGAGGCTGAGGCGGGGTAGGGACATGCGATCGCTCCTGTGTGGGTCTGCTGGAGGATGCACGTCAGGGCGCGAGCTGGCCAGTCCTGGCCGGTTGCCTACAGTTGCTTCAGATACTTCACCACGTCTGCCGCGCCAGCCGCCCGCAGACCTTCGCCGAGGGCATCGGCGCGTTCGTCGTTGCGGGGCAGCAACAGGCACTCCGGGGTTTCCGGAGTGAACAGGGCGAGTCGCGCATAGGGCAGGCCGGTATCCAGCAGCAGGCTCATGAAGGTCGGCTCGGACCAGGCCTCGGTCGGAATCCGCAGCATGTGGTAGCGCTGTTCCAGTTCGTCCAGCGCGCCGGGCTCCAGTTCGTAGCGTTCCAGATGTGCCGGCAGCTTCAGTTCCAGTTCGCGGCGGCGGGCGTAGACGATCGCCGCGGCGAAGGCGCAGGCCTGGCGTTCGCCCGCCCAGAACAGGCGCTCGCCGTGCCAGGCGGCCTGGCGCAGGCGGATGCTGTCGCCGTTGGTGAAACGCGGCAGGGCCAGGCTCAGGGCCTTGACGAAATCCTTGTAGCTGATGATCCGTACGCCCCGGCAGACCTCGGCCGTGGCCAGGTCTTCCAGGCGTGGGCAAGGTGCCTGGACGAGGATCTCGCGGCTGCATACGCCTTCGATGGTCTTCAGGTCGACCGACTCCAGGGTGGAGTGGCTGACCCGCACCAGGCGCTTGAGGACCGCGTGGGCTTCCGCCTTGTCTTCCTGGACCGGGCCGGACAGCGCGCCGCGCGGCAGGTCGACCAGGGTGTGCAGGGGCGGTCCGGCCTGCCACCAGACGCTCGGCTCCGGCCGTCGCAATGGCTGGAACGGCAGCTCGAGGGCGGCCGCCCGTTCGCGCAGCTCCCGGCCATCGCTTCGCGCGGCACCCAGGCGCAGGCGGTTGGCGAGTGCGGAAAGGCGACCGGTGAAGGTGCTGTTGCTACGCGAGTTGGAACTCATGATCGACGGAGGGCTCCTCGGGCTCGGCGACCGACGCGGAAAGGGGTGGGAGGGGACGGCGACGGTCCGTCCATTGAAGCACAGGTTCGGGCGTGACATTCAACCGCGTGGTTTGTGGCAAGCTGTCGTGGTTCATTCAAGCGGGGGGCTCCATGCCCAGTCTCATCATGGATATCGCCCTGTCCGGCGAACGCCTGCAGGCCATCTACGGCGGCAGGGCCAATCGGGTCCTGCTGCGCAGCCGCGACGGTCGCCGGGTGAATCTGCCGGCCCATCACCTGCGTCCGTTCATCGGCCACGATGGCGTGCATGGCACGTTCCGCCTCGATTTCAGCGAGGATGGCCGCCTGCTGGCGCTGCAACGCCTCGCCTGAGCGGGCGCTCGACGGCTATAATCGGCACCCTTCATTCTGCCGACCGATACCTGACCATGTACACCCTGGCCCGCCAGCTGCTGTTCAAACTGTCCCCGGAAACCTCCCACGAACTGTCCATCGACCTGATCGGGGCCGGCGGCCGCCTGGGCCTGAACCGCCTGCTGACGCCCAAGCCGGCCAGTCTGCCGGTCTCTGTGCTGGGCCTGGAGTTTCCCAACCCGGTGGGGCTGGCCGCGGGCCTGGACAAGAACGGCGACGCCATCGACGGGTTCGGCCAGCTCGGTTTCGGCTTCATCGAGATCGGCACCGTCACTCCGCGACCGCAGCCGGGCAATCCCAGGCCGCGCCTGTTCCGCCTGCCGCAAGCCAACGCGATCATCAATCGCATGGGTTTCAACAACCACGGCGTCGACCACCTGCTGGCACGGGTGCGCGCGGCGAAGTATCGCGGCGTGCTGGGGATCAACATCGGCAAGAACTTCGATACCCCGGTGGAGCGCGCGGTCGACGACTACCTGATCTGCCTGGACAAGGTCTACGCCGACGCCAGCTACGTCACCGTCAACGTCAGCTCGCCGAACACGCCCGGCCTGCGCAGCCTGCAGTTCGGCGATTCGCTCAAGCAACTGCTGGATGCACTGCGCCAGCGCCAGGAAGCGCTGGCGCTGCGGCATGGCCGGCGGGTACCGCTGGCGATCAAGATCGCCCCGGACATGACCGACGAAGAGACCGCGCTGGTCGCCGCGGCGCTGGTCGAGGCGGGGATGGACGCGGTGATCGCGACCAATACCACTCTCGGCCGCGAAGGCGTGGAAGGCCTGCCGCATGGCGACGAGGCGGGTGGCCTGTCCGGCGCGCCGGTGCGGGAAAAGAGCACGCACACGGTGAAGGTGCTGGCCGGCGAACTGGGCGGACGGCTGCCGATCATCGCCGCCGGCGGTATCACCGAGGGCGCGCACGCGGCGGAGAAGATCGCCGCCGGGGCGAGCCTGGTGCAGATCTATTCGGGTTTCATCTACAAGGGACCGGCGTTGATCCGCGAAGCGGTGGATGCCATCGCCGCTTTGCCGCGGCGGAATTGAAAAGGGCTCCTTGCGGAGCCCTTGGGCTTGCGCCCGCCGCCCGGATGGGGCGTGCCTTGGGGAAATCGGTGCTATCCGTGTTGTCGCTTACACGTGCTGGAGTTGATTGAGACGTTGTAAGCCGGCCGTGCCAGTGAGGCCGTCCCAGTTGTCGCCACGGCCCTCGCGCCAGCCGTTGAGCCAGGACTGCCGCGTCGTAGGATGGGTGAACGGACAAAGATCACGAGATTTACCGGTTATGCCGTTCTGATAACCACGCAAGAAGGCTCTTTCCAACGGATCACGCTTAAGTCTTCTCATAGGGTGTTGCCCTCACTTGTTGACTGTTATGTCCCGTTGGCCCCCAGGGGAGGCCTGGCGAAGCTTTCGCCGAAAGGGGTCGTTGCCGGCGTGACGACCCTCGCCCGACACCGTTGCGGTGGCGGATTAACTGGAGTTCTAACCAAAGCGTTCAGGCGTGTGAATGACCGATTTGTCATAAAGACTTAACGCTTTCGTCGATAGGGCCATATGTTGCAGGCTCATGACGCCTGGTTTCCGGCGCTAACGCCGCAGGGTCGCGGGGTTGCGCCTTATAACGATTTGTACCCCCACCAATTGAGATTTCCTCGCATTCCGACGAAGGGTCGCCCAGACTGCGACTCGGGGTCGCAGCGAGCAACGCCGGGAGCGTTCCGGCAATCGAACCACGGCACCTGGTGCCAAAGAAGTGCCCATGAGGGTGCTTCCACTGACAAGGGCTACGGCCCGGGAAGGCGATATGGCTGATGTTTACGAATTGTTTCTGACCTGCCCGAAAGGCCTGGAAAGCCTGCTCCTCGAAGAGGCGCAGGGGCTCGGCCTGGACGAGGCGCGCGCCCAGGTGTCGGCGGTGCGCGGACAGGGCAGCCTGGAGGTGGCCTATCGCCTCTGCCTGTGGTCGCGCCTGGCCAACCGGGTCTTGCTGGTGCTGGCGCGATTCCCGGTGGAGAACGCCGAGTCCATGTACATGGCGGTCCACGCGGTGAACTGGGAAGACCACCTGGACGCCGGCGGCACGCTGGCGGTGGAGTTCAGCGGCAAGGGCTCGGGCATCGACAACACTCATTTCGGGGCGCTGAAGGTCAAGGATGCGATCGTCGACAACCTGCGCGAGCGCTCCGGCCGACGCCCGTCGGTGGACAAGGTCAATCCGGACGTGCGCGTCCACCTGCACCTTGACCGCGGCCAGGCGACCCTCTCCCTGGACCTCTCCGGGCATAGCCTGCACCAGCGCGGCTATCGTCTGCAGCAGGGCGCCGCGCCGCTGAAGGAGAACCTGGCGGCGGCGGTGTTGATCCGTGCCGGCTGGCCGAAGATCGCCGCCGAGGGCGGTGCCCTGGCCGACCCGATGTGCGGCGTCGGCACCTTCCTGGTCGAGGCCGCGCTGATGGCTGCCGATATCGCGCCGAACCTCAGGCGCGAGCGCTGGGGCTTCAGCAATTGGCTGGGTCACGTGCCGGCGCTGTGGCGCAAGCTCCACGAGGAAGCCCAGCAGCGCGCGGCGACCGGCCTGGCCAGGCCGCCGTTGTGGATTCGCGGCTACGAGGCCGACCCGCGCCTGATCCAGCCGGCGCGCAACAATATCGAGCGTGCCGGAGTGGCCGACTGGGTGAAGATCTACCAGGGCGAACTGGCGACTTTCGAGCCGCGCCCGGACAAGGGCCAGACCGGCCTGGTGATCTGCAACCCGCCCTATGGCGAGCGTCTCGGCGACGAAGCCAGCCTGCTGTATCTCTACCAGAACCTCGGCGAGCGCCTGCGCCAGAGCTGCATCGGCTGGAGCGCCGGGGTGTTTACCGGGGCGCCGGAACTGGGCAAGCGCATGGGCATCCGCAGCCATAAGCAATACGCGTTCTGGAACGGCGCGCTGGCCTGCAAGCTGCTGATGATCCAGGTCGAGCCGCGCCAGTTCGTCACCGGCGAGCGTGGCGAACGCAACGACGAAGGCCTGGCGCGGGCGCCGAGCGAGCCGGCACGGCTGAGCGAGGGCGGGCAGATGTTCGCCAATCGCCTGCAGAAGAACCTCCGGCAACTGGGCAAATGGGCGCGCCGCGACAAGATCGAGTGCTATCGCCTGTATGACGCCGACATGCCGGAGTATGCCCTGGCGGTGGATATCTACGGCGATTGGGTTCACGTCCAGGAGTACGCCGCGCCCAAGTCGATCGATCCGGCAAAAGCCCAGGCGCGCCTGTTCGACGCCCTGGCGGCGATTCCGCAGACCCTGGGCGTTGCCCAGGAGCGAGTGGTGGTCAAGCGCCGCGAGCGCCAGGCCGGCAAGAAGCAGTACGAACGGCAGAGCAGCGAGGGCAAGTTCCTCGAGGTGGGTGAGGGCGATGTGCGCCTGCTGGTGAACCTGACCGATTACCTGGATACCGGGCTGTTCCTCGATCACCGGCCGATGCGCCTGCGCATCCAGAAGGAGGCGGCCGGCAAGCGCTTCCTCAACCTGTTCTGCTATACCGCCACGGCCACCGTGCATGCGGCCAGGGGCGGCGCGCGCAGCACCACCAGCGTCGACCTGTCGAAGACCTACCTGGACTGGGCGCGCCGCAACCTGTCGCTCAACGGCTTTTCCGACAAGCAGCGCCTGGTGCACGGCGACGTGATGGAGTGGTTGCGGGAAGACGATGGCCAGTACGAACTGATCTTCATCGACCCGCCGACCTTCTCCAATTCCAAGCGCATGGAAGGCGTGTTCGACGTGCAGCGCGACCACGTCGAACTGCTCGACCTGGCCATGGCGCGGCTGGCGCCGGGCGGGGTGCTGTATTTCTCCAACAACTTCCGCAAGTTCGAACTGGACGAGAGCGTGCAGGCCCGCTATGCGGTCGAAGAGATCACTGGCGAAACCCTCGATCCGGATTTCGCGCGTAATCCGAAGATCCATCGGGCCTGGAGAATCACCGTTCGCTGAGGCGAGCGGCATTCATGCAAAAGGCCGCCGGCGGGCAACCGCTGGCGGCCTTTTTTTTCGTACTGCGCCTTATTTCCGCGCGTGCAGGCTCAGCAGTACCTGGTCGAGGATCGCCGAAGCGCCCCACGGCCGCGGGCTGTTGAGGATCGCCACCACCACCCAGTTGTGGCCGCTGGCGTCGCGGCTGAAGCCGGCGAGGGCGCGCACGGTGTTGAGGGTGCCGGTCTTCACGTGCGCCTCGCCGACCAGTGCGGTGCGCCGCAGGCGTTTGCGCATGGTGCCGTCGAGGCCGGCCAGCGGCAGCGAGGAGATGTACTCCGGTGCATAGGGGCTGTGCCAGGCGGCTTGCAGCATCGCCGCCATCTCACGGGCGCTGACCCGTTCCTGGCGCGACAGTCCCGAGCCGTTCTCCATCACCAGGCGCGGCGCGGTGATGCCCTTGCGCGCCAGCCACTGCCGCACCACCCGCTGCGCGGCCTGGGCGTCGTCGCCGTCGGCGCTGTTGCGGAACTGCGCGCCGATGGAGAGGAACAACTGTCGGGCCATGGTGTTGTTACTGTATTTGTTGATGTCGCGGATGATCTCGACCAGGTCTGGCGAGAAGGCCTTGGCGATCAGCGTGGCGTTGCGCGGTACGCTGCCCTGGCGGTCCTTGCCGAGGATGCTGCCGCCCAGTTCTTGCCAGATGCCGCGCACCGCGCCGGCGGTGTAGCCGGGGTGGTCGAGCAGCGACATGTAGGTCTGCGCGCTACAGCCCTGGGGAATCTGTCCGGTGGCCAGCAGGGTGGTGCCGTCGAACTGGGTCACCGGGCTGAAGCGCAGCTTCGGCCAGGCTGGGCAGGTGGCCGGCGCGGTCATCTTCACCTGGTTGTCGATGCGTACGTTGGCCAGCGGCGGGTCCATCTGCACGTTGACCTTGTTGCCGTCGGTGCGCACCACCATGCGCACGCTCTTCAGGTTGACCAGCAGCGAGTCCGGACCGACCAGGAACGGCTTGGTGTCGTCGCCGCCGTCGTCGTTGAATACCGGCAACTGCGGGATGTTGAAGTAGCTGCGGTCGAGTACCAGGTCACCGGTGACCTTGGTCACGCCATTGGCGCGCAGGTCGCGCATCAGCAGCCAGAGCTTCTCCATGTTCAGTTTCGGATCGCCGCCGCCCTTGAGGTAGAGGTTGCCGTTGAGCACTCCGTTCTTGAGCTGGCCGTCGGTGTAGAACTCGGTCTTCCACTGGTAGGTCGGGCCGAGCATTTCCAGGGCGGCATAGGTGGTGAACAGCTTCATGGTAGAGGCCGGGTTCACCGATACGTCGGCGTTGTAGTAGGTGGGGTTGCCCGGGCCGTCGAGCGGAATCAGCACCAGCGACAGATCGTTGCCGGTCAGCTTGTTGGTCTGCAGGGCTTTCTGCACGTTGGCCGGCAGGGTGGCGTTGACCTGGGCGAGGGTGGGAAGGGCGAAAGGCAGGAGCGTGGCGAAGGCAAGAGTACGCAGCGACTTGAACATTAATGAAGAACCCTTGAAGACGGAGGGTAGAAAATGAAATGAAGATGAAAAACGAAGCGAACCTGAAAAAAGAGACGGACATCACGCGAAGAGGCCGTCTTGCTCATTATGCCGCAAGGCGGATAACGATGCGCTGGAGTTTCGCGGAGTTCGCCGTCATATCGCCGAATGGTCGGAACTGGTAGAGTGCGCCGGCAATCCGGCCGCGCCGCGCGGAGCTTGCCGGGGTTCGCCCGCGGCTCCAGCGGCGTCGGCTACTGTCTGTAATGCGAGGCTCCGCCAATGGAGCGTCAATCCAGGAGATGCCGCCATGGCTACTAATCGTTCCCGCCGCCTGCGCAAGAAATTGTGCGTCGATGAATTCCAGGAGCTGGGTTTCGAATTGAACTTCCACTACAAGGAAGGCGTGGATGCCGATGCGGTGAACGCTTTCATGTTGCGCTTCATCGATCAGGCGATCGAAGCCAACGAACTGACCTATGGCGGCTGCGACGAATTCGGTTTCGTCTGCCTGGCGCGCCGTGGCTCGGTCAATGAAGAGCAGCGGGCCCTGATCGAGGCCTGGTTGAAGCAGCAACCGGAACTGGCCAGCGTCGAGGTCGGCGCGTTGGTCGACGCCTGGTACCCGGAACAGCCTGTCCTGCCGAAGCTCTAAGCGATAGCGCCGCCATCCCGCCCGAGGATGGCGGTCGCGTCTTCCCTCCCTTTCAATCCTGCTCCGGCGCTATCTGGCCCGGCGCCCGTCGTGCTTCCCTTTGCCCTGCCAAGGCATGTCGGCGGCTTGTGGCCGTACATGCGGATAGCAATACTCCGAAACCCCTGACGAACTATTCAACTCGCTCTGGCAGATAACGAGCCGGGAAGGCGCGTATATATGCGGGTGTTTTTCATGCAGATAACCAGGCCAATTGCTTGGCAATATACGAGGTTTTGAATTCGCCGTAAGAAATAAATTAAGTTTCCGTGAGAATATTCCTTAAAGTATATGAGTTGCCATCGAGTATCTCGACAATATGGCTCCCGTCTATATCTTGCTCAGGAGAATTTTTTCTGAATTTTTATTGGCAAGGAAATCAGACAATGAGCCGTATCCTGATAGTCGACGATCATCCCGTGATTCGCATGGCCATGAAGATGTTGCTGGAAGCCGAAGGGCACCAGATCGTCGGCGATACCGATAATGGCGTGGATGCCATCAGCCTCGGGCGGGAGCTGAAGCCGGACCTGGTCATCCTCGATATCGGCATTCCCAGGCTGGACGGCCTCGAGGTCATCAGCCGCCTGATGGTGCTGGCGTTGCCCCTGAAGATCCTCGTCCTGACCGGCCAGAGCGCCTCGCTCTTCGCCCTGCGCAGCATGCAGGCGGGCGCCGCCGGGTTCGTCTGCAAGCAGGGCGGACTGGCCGAACTGGTGACGGCGGTGAATGCGGTCGCCTCGGGATACAGTTACTTTCCCAGCTCGGCCATGCGTCCTGTGCAACAGGGCGCCTATTCCGACGATGTGGAATTGCTCGGACGCCTGTCCGATCGCGAAGTATCGGTATTGCAATACCTCAGCCAGGGTTATTCGAACAAGCAGATATCCGAGCAGATGTTTATCAGCAACAAGACCGTCAGCACTTACAAGGCGCGCTTGTTGTTGAAGTTGAACGCCGGCTCGCTGGTGGATCTCATCGAGTTCGCCAAACGCAATACGCTTATCTAAGGGCCGGAACCGAATGAAGTTCCAGAAACGCAGTGCGTGCATGCTCGGCCTGCTTCTCATATTCGCCTGCATGGCGGGATATGCCGTTCCGGCGAGGGCGACGGCTGGCGAATATTCTTCCATGCTCCGGATTCCCGCTCCGGATCGTCCGGGGGACGCCGATGTGGTCGACGAAGCGCCGCTACGCCAGGCTGCCGACGGGCTGAGCTCGCCATCCCCTTCCAGCCTGGTGCTCGGCCTGCTGGTGGCCTGCCTGGTCTGCGTCGGATGCCTGGGCTGGAATACCGTCCTGCAGCTCAGGCTCAGGCGTTGGCAACGTACCGAAGCCGACCTGAGCGGCCGCCTGGCATTGAAGCAGGCGCTGGTCGACGGGATTCCCTACCCGGTGAGCATCCGCACGCTCGACGGTCGCCTGCTGGCCTGCAACCGCAATTACCTGGAAAGCCTGCGGATGACCCGAGAGCAGGCCCGCGGCACCCTGTTGACCGATTCCGACTGGGTCGAGGGCAGCAAGGCACGGCTCATGCACCAGCAGTGCCTGGCGGTGGCTCGGGGAGGAACGGCGAGCTTCACCGACATGGCGGTGCGCATCGGCGGGCAATTGCTGGAGATCCACCATTGGGTCACGCCCTACAGGGATCGCCAGGGCCGGATGCTCGGCCTGATGAACGGCTGGATCGACATCACCGAACGGGAGCGCCTGGCCCGCCAGTTGCGCGAGGCGATGCGCCAGGCGGACGAGGCGAATCGGGCGAAGAGCGTCTTCCTGGCGACCATGAGCCACGAGATCCGTACGCCGATGAATGCGGTCATCGGCATCCTCGAACTGGTCCTGCAGCGCCTGGCGCCGGAGCAGCGCGAACGCGCCTCGCTGGAGGTCGCCTACGAGGCAGCGGGGTCGCTGCAACTGCTCATCGGCGACATCCTCGACGTCGCCAAGATCGAGTCCGGTCACCTGACCCTCACGCCCGAGCGGGTTCGCCTGCGCCATGTCGTGGAGTCGGTGCGCCGCATGTTCGAAGGCCTGGCCCGGCAGAAAGGCCTCAGGCTCGTTGTGGAGCTGGACGATGCCCCGGGACGGGACGTGCTGATCGATCCCCTGCGCTTCAAGCAGGTGCTCTCCAACCTGGTGAGCAATGCGATCAAGTTCACCGAGCGGGGACAGGTGACGATCCGTCTCCAGGAAAGGAGCCTGGACGAGGGGAGGGTGATCGTCCGGGTGGACGTGGAGGATTCCGGTATCGGTATCGCTCCGGCGGACCAGGCGCGCCTGTTCCAGCCTTTCATCCAGGTGGCCAAGGGACGCACGGTGCAGGGCGGGACCGGCCTTGGGCTGGCGATCTGTCGGAAGTTGGTGGACCTCATGGGCGGCGATGTCGAGATGCACAGCGAGCCGGGCAAAGGCACCCGGGTGTCGCTCGACCTGCTCTTGCGCCAGTGCGGGCCGAAAATGCCTGAATCCGGCCAGGACCCGCTGGCAGCATCCATGGAGCCGTCTCCCCGCCTGCATATCCTCATCGCCGACGACTATCCGCCCAACCGGGTACTGCTGCGCCAGCAACTGGAGTTTCTCGGCCACCGGGTGGCGGAAGCGGAGGATGGCCAGGTGGCGCTGGAGCTCTGGGCCGACGAGCGCTTCGAGGTGCTGATCAGCGACTGCAACATGCCGCGCCTGAACGGCTATCAGCTGGCACGCAGGATACGCATCCAGGAACGGTGCGAGCGACGCGCGCCGATCCTGATCCTCGGCTATACCGCCGACGCCGAGCCGGACGAGGTACAGCGCTGCCGCGACGCGGGCATGGATGATTGCCTGTTCAAGCCGCTCGGCCTGGAGACCCTGCGCAACTACCTCGCGACCTCTTTCGGACGCGACGCCGCGCAGCCCCGGGGGCTCTATGATGCAGCCGCTCTCAGCAGCCTCGGCGGCGGCCGCCCGGAACGGCTGCGCGAACTGCTGGAGACCCTGCTAGGCAGCAACCGTCAGGACCTCCAGCGCCTTGCCATCCTCCTGCGCGAGAGCGACAGGACCCGGCTCGCCGAGCATGCCCACCGCATCAAGGGCGCCGCACGGATGATCGGGGCGCGTACCCTGCTGGAGGCCTGCGAGGCCCTGGAGGACGCCTGCCGGCGAAGTGGCGACGGGGAGTGCCTGCAGACGCCTGGCGAAAGACTCCGGCTGGCCCTGGAGGCGTTGCAGGAGGAACTCCAGGAGCAGTTGGCGGGCGCTGCGGTATGAGCCCTTCCTTTCAGGAGGGGCTCGAGCGTCCGGTCATTTCCCGGGCCATTTCCGTGGCGTAGCTGTCGGTCATGCCGGCGATGAAATCGATCACCTGGAGGAAGGCGCGGTACAGCGGCCACTGCGGGTCGGGCGCGTTGCGTCCGAGCAGGTCGAGGATGCGCCGGTTCTTGAACGACGGCGTATGCCCGCCGTATTGCTCCAGCGCGGCGCCACAGAAGGCGTTGAGGAGGATCTCCAGAGTGGTGTAGGCGCCGATCTCGTGGAGGGTCTTGCGCTTGTCCTGGAAGATCTTTTCCCGCGCGATGGCCTTGGCCCGCTGCACGCAGAGCTTGGCCGGGCCATGCATGTGTTCCACCAGGTCGCCGGCAAGCTGCCCGGCGAGCAGGGCCTGCTGCTGGTCGACGAAGGCACGGGCGGCGGCATTGGTCAGGTGCTCGATGGCCTTGCCGCGGAGGATCGCCAGTTTACGCCGGCGGGAGTCCCTGGGGCCGAGTTGGCGATAGGTGTCGGGCAGGTCGTCGCCGACCAGGCCGAGCAACAGCGCCTCGACCTCGCTGTATTCGAGCAGCTCCATTTCCAGGCCGTCTTCGAGGTCGATCAGGCCGTAGCAGATGTCGTCCGCCGCTTCCATCAGGTAGACCAGCGGATGGCGAGCCCAGCGCTCGTCGTCGAGTTGCGGCATGCCGAGCTTATGGGTGATCTGCTCGAGCAGCGGCAGTTCGCTCTGGTAGCAGCCGAACTTGTGCTTCTTGTAGCCCAGCGCTTCGGCGTGGCGCGAGGTCCAGGGGTACTTCAGGTAGGTGCCCAGGGTGGCGTAGGTCAACCGCGTGCCGCCGTCGAACTGGTGGTATTCCAGTTGGGTGAGGACCCGGAAGCCCTGGGCGTTGCCTTCGAAGTGGAGAAAGTCGGAACGCTCGGCGTCGCTCATCTCGTCCAGCCAGCCACGTCCGGCGGCTTGCTGGAACCAGTTGCGGATCGCGTCTTCGCCGGAGTGCCCGAACGGTGGGTTGCCGATGTCGTGGGCCAGGCAGGCCGACTGGACGATGACCCCGAGGTCGCTGGGGTCGCACCACTCGGGTAGTTCCTCGCGGAGAATCTCGCCGACCCGCATGCCCAGCGAGCGGCCGACGCAGGCGACTTCCAGGGAGTGGGTCAGGCGGGTGTGGATGTGATCGTTGCTGGAGACCGGATGGACCTGGGTCTTGCGTCCGAGGCGGCGAAACGCGCCGGAGAAGATGATCCGGTCATGGTCCTTGTGGAAGGCGCTGCGGCCCAGTTCATCGTTGCTGTGTACCGGCTTTCCGAGCCGTTCGCGGGTGAGCAGGGTCTGCCAGTCCATCGGGAATTCCAGGGATGCGCTGAGGCGATGCGGACACGCTAACGGTTTGCCTCGGCAAGCTCAATCGTCGCGTTGGGGAAACGGAGGGCGCCGACCGTTGCCGGTCGGCGCATCCTTCAACGGCCTTTCTGCTTGCGCAGGCCGAGCAACAGCGGGGCCAGGGCGACGCCCAGGCGCAGCAGACGCTGCCAGCGTCCGCCCTTGCCAAGCAGGACGCCCAGCAGTGCGGCTCCGCCGGCGCCCCAGAGCGCCGCATTGCCACCGCCGAACAGTTGCTGGCTGAGGTTGTGGCCCAGCCCCTGGGCCTGGCGGAAGGGTTGCACCAGCAGTTGGCTTTCGCGGCGCAATTGCTGGCGCTGCATTTCCAGGCGCAGGCGGATCACCGCCTTGCGCAATTCGCGACGCGACAGGCCGGTCGCGTTCACCGGTAGTTGGCTCATGCGCGTTTCCTTGTCATGGCAGCAGTCGCTCGCGGTCGTTGGCCAGTTCTTCCAGGGTGGCGCTGAACGGCGAGCTTTCGTCGTTGATCGACTGGTACAGGCGCCAGCCGCAGAACAGCGAGCCGATCACGTAAAACAGGCACAACCCGAGCGCCGCTGCGAGCCGGTTGGTGTCCCAGAACACGATCAGCACCAGCAGCGACAGGCCGACCAGCAGGAGCAGGGCGAATACCAGGGCCAGCCCGGCGAACAGCAGCAGGCGCAGGGTGTTGGCCTTCTGTTCCTGCAGCTCGATGCCGAACAGCTCGACGTGACCGTGCAACAGGCCGAGGAAGGCGGCGCCGAAGCGCCGCAGGGAGGGGCGGCCGTCCGCCGGGTCCTTTCCTTCGCTCATGGCTCAGCGCCGGCTGACCAACAGGCCAAGCAGGAAGCCGACGCCGGCGGCGATGCCGATGCTCTGCCAGGGGTGTTCGCCGACGTACACCTCGGTGGCGTCCACCGCGGCCTGGCTGCGTTCGCGGACGTTGTCCTTCAGCGAGTCCTTGGTGTCGCGCAAGGTATCGCGAGCGCGCTTGAGGCTGTCGTGGATCTTGCCGCGGATTTCTTCGGCCTGGTCGCCCGCCACGTCGGCGGTGCTTTGCAGGAGTTTCTCGGTATCGGCGACCAGTGCCTGGAATTCAGCCAACAGTTCATCCTTTGCAGCGTTTGCAGTGGTCTTGCGGGGCATGACGAGCTCCTCTGGTCATGGGGTGTGTTTTTTTCGAGCCGAGCGCGGGGCGGAAGGTTCAACCGGTGGGTAATTTCCGCGCGTTGCCGGTCGCTCCCGGCGTTCCTTTCATTAAAGACTGCCACAGCGTGCCTGTCGGCGCGGCTGCGGCGAGATGACGCCCATCCGGCTGCCTCGCAACGGGGCGCGAACTGGTATGGCGCTTGCAATTCCCTGGTGCGCACGTCGGCCGGAATGCCCCTTGCGAGGGCGCCAGGCGCTCCCGGAGGGTACTTCGGGATGAACGTCCAACCCAATGAAAATCAAGGAAAGTCCGGGAGCTTTCCATGCTGCCTCAGGCACCTTGCGAAACGTCTGCCGAAGAAAAGCGGCGGTTCGCACGACGACTACTGCTTCGTCATGGTGCGTTGAAGGGCGGGCGTGGGCGTTTCTGGTGCTTTCTCTCTACGCGCGAAGGCTGCCTCAATCCATGGATAACCTGAATAGTGCGGTGCAAGTCCTGATCCACGGCTCCAATACCCTGTTCATCCTGCTCGGAGCGGTGATGGTGCTGGCGATGCACGCCGGCTTCGCCTTCCTCGAGGTGGGCACCGTGCGCCTGAAGAACCAGGTCAACGCCCTGTCGAAGATTCTGTCCGACTTCGCCATCTCGGCGCTGGCCTATTTCTTCGTCGGCTACTGGATTGCCTACGGCGTGACTTTCTTCCATCCGGCGGCGGCGCTGACCGTGGACAGTGGCTATGCGCTGGTGAAGTTCTTCTTCCTGCTGACCTTCGCCGCGGCAATCCCGGCGATCATCTCCGGCGGCATCGCCGAGCGTGCCAGGTTCGGTCCGCAGTTGTGCGCCACGGCGCTGATCGTGGCCTTCGTGTACCCGTTTTTCGAAGGCTTGGTGTGGAACGGCAATTTCGGCTTGCAGGAATGGCTGAAGCTGGAGTTCGGCGCGCCCTTCCACGATTTCGCCGGCTCCGTGGTGGTGCATGCGCTGGGCGGCTGGCTGGCATTGGCGGCGGTGCTATTGCTGGGCAGCCGCAACGGCCGCTATCGCGACGGCAAGCTGGTGGCGATGGCGCCGTCGAGCATCCCGTTCCTGGCACTGGGGTCGTGGATCCTGATCATCGGCTGGTTCGGCTTCAACGTGATGAGCGCCCAGACCCTCGCTGGGGTCAGCGGGCTGGTGGCGGTCAACTCCTTGCTGGCGATGGTTGGCGGCACCATGGCGTCGCTGCTGATCGGCCGCAACGACCCGGGTTTCCTGCACAACGGTCCGCTGGCCGGGTTGGTGGCGGTGTGCGCCGGTTCCGACCTGATGCATCCGATCGGCGCGCTGGCTACCGGCCTGGTAGCGGGGGCCCTGTTCGTCTGGGCGTTCACCGCGACCCAGGTGCGCTGGAAGATCGACGACGTCCTCGGTGTCTGGCCGTTGCACGGTCTTTGCGGGGTCTGGGGCGGGATTGCCTGCGGCATCTTTGGCCAGCAGGCATTGGGTGGGCTCGGCGGGGTGAGCCTGGCCAGCCAGGCGCTCGGCAGCCTGCTGGGGGTGACGGTGGCTTTCGCCGGCGGCCTGTTGGTCTATGGGCTGATGAAGGCGCTGCTGGGCATCCGCTTGAGCCAGGAGGAGGAGTACTACGGCGCGGACCTGTCGATCCACAAGATCGGCGCGATCAGCCACGAATGAGGGGGCGGACTTCCTTGGTCCGGTGGGGTATCGGCGGATAACGCCCCAGGCGCTATCCGTCCTGCACGCTGCGAGCGAGGCATCCCGCCATGAAAGAGGCCACCCAAGGGTGGCCTCTTCGTTCCGCCGCGGGGCTCTGGGGAGGGGCGGATGGCCGTAGCGCGGCTATCCGCGGGGCCTGCCGTTACCAGAGCGGCAGCGTGTAGCTGACGATCAGGCGATTTTCGTCGTAGTCGTTGGTGTAGTTGGTGCGCATGGTCGCGTTGCGCCACTTCACCCCGAGGTTCTTCAACGGGCCGCTCTGGAACACGTAGGCGATGTCCATGTCGCGTTCCCATTCCTTGCCTTCGCCCGAGGTGGTCAGCAGGTCGATGTTGTCGCCCTTGACGTAGCGGGTCATGAAGGTCAGGCCGGGAATGCCGACGCCGGCGAAGTTGTAGTCGTAGCGCGCCTGCCAGGATTTCTCGTCCTTGTTGGCGAAGTCGCCGATCTGGATGAAGTTCACCAGGTAGGGGTCGGCGCCGTTGATGTAGGCGAAGCCGGTGTCGCCGCTCATCTTCTGGTAGCCGACGCCGAAGGCGTGGTAGCCGAGGCTGTAGGTGAACATGGCGTTGAGCGCCTTGTTGTCGACGTTGCTGGAACCGTCGTCGGTGGAGCGCGCCCAGCGGATGTCGGATTTCAGCGACTGCTTGTCGGCGATCGGCAGGGTGTGCACCAGGCCGAGGTAATGCTGCTTGTAGAAGTTGTCGAGCTTGCCGTAGTGGTAGCTGGTGCTGAGGTTGTCGGTCCACTTGTAGCTGCCGCCGGCGAAGTCGAACTTGTCCGAAGTCAGCCCGGAACGGACCACGATGTTGCGCTTGCCGCCACCGGTGATGGTCATGTCCTCGTTGTCCGAGGAGTCGCGCTGGTTGACCTTCTTCAGGCGCCCGGCGTCGAGGGTCAGGCCGTCGATCTCCATGGAGTTCAGCGCGCCGCCCTGGAAGGTCTGTGGCAGCAGGCGGCTGTCGTTGGGCATGATCACCGGCAGCTTGGGGGTCAGGGTGCCGATCTTCAGGGTGCTCTTCGACGCCCGCAGCTTGGCGGTGATCCCTGCCTCGCCATAGTCGTCCTGGGCGCGGCCGGTCTCGCGGTCGCGCTTGAGCAGGCCGGTGCCGCTGCGGTCGGGGCTGGAATCGAGCTTCACCCCGAGCAGGCCGATGGCGTCGACGCCGAAACCGATGGTGCCCTCGGTGTAACCGGACTCGTAGCGCAGGAGGAAGCCCTGGGCCCATTCCTCGGCCTTGGACTGGCTGGCGCCTTCCTGGCGGAAATCACGGTTGAAGTAGAAGTTGCGGAGTTCGATGCTGGCCTTGCTGTCCTTGATGAACTCGGCATGGGCCAGGGTTGGGACGGTAATGCTGGAACCCAGCGCGGCAAAAGCCACGGCACGGGCGATCGGGGTCATGCTCATTGTTATTGTCTCCTCGAGCGCTTGGGGCAGGCCGATGGCGGCGGCGTGACGCCACGTCGGCCTGTGACAGCCCGGTTACTTAAGCACTACAGGAAGACGGCCACTGTTAGACATTAGTCGAGGGTGGCCGCGAATTGGCACGAACCCTGTCTAGGACGGGCTTTCCCGCTATTCCAGCCAGTGCGGGAAGTAGCCCAGGGCGGCCTGGACCCGCGCATCGTGCGCCGGAATCACGCTCAGGCGCGGGTCGCTGCGGAGCAGCAGGCGGATCTTCGCCAGTTGCGCGAGGGTGCGCGCGGGATCGCGATCGACCAGGGCGCGGCCGGCGAAGAATTTCTGCCGTGGGCCTTCGACGCCTTCGAGTCGCCAACTGGTGTCGCCGCTGAAGAACAGCCGGCGCCCGCTGTCGAGGGTGACGAACAGACCGACCGAGCCGGGCGTATGGCCGGGCAGGGGGACCAGCACCAGGCGGCCGTCGCCAAACAGGTCGAGGCTTTCGTCGAAGCCCATGAACGGCTGCGGATCGAAGCTGTAAGGTCGCCAGCGCACGCCATGGCGGAATTGGCTGGGGAAGGCGGCCGGCGGGGTGGCGATGCGGCTGAAGGCGATCTCCTCGTAGGGTGCCCAGACCGGTACTTCGGGGAAGTCGACCAGGCCCGAGGCGTGATCCCAGTGTGCGTGGGACAGCAGGATGCGATCGACGCGAATACCGGCTGCGTCCAGTTGGTCGCGCGCCGGGACGACTTTCTGGTAAGCGAACAGCGGCGCTGCCCACCAAGGCATGTCGGCGCGGAACTGGGCGTCGATGTCGCGCCCCAGGCCAGTGTCGAAGAGCAGGGTGGCGGCGTGGTGCTCGATCAGCACCGCGGTATGGCTGAGCGGCACCCGGCGCACCCAGGAGCCGCCGTCGACGGTGAGCGCATCGAGGGTTTCCACTCCCGAGGTGCGCAACAGGGCGACTCGCATTTCCGCCGCCTGCACCGGCAGGACGAGGAGGGCGATCAACAACGAGGCAAGGCGATACAGGAAAGGCATCAAGATTCACCGGGAGGAAGAAAAGGGGATGGCTGGGGCTCGCCGAATGCCAGCGGCAGGCGGCCGCGCCGCCAGCGCCAGCCTGCGGGGCGCAACGCCAGCAGGCGCTCGGCGCCGGCGGGCCAGGGGATGGATGGCTGCGAACCCGGCCAGAACAGCTCGGCCTCGGCGTGCAGGTGCAGCAGGTCGCCATTGTCGAAATCGATGAACAGGAGGCCGCAGCGAGGATCCTGGAGCAGGTTGCCGAGGGTATTGAACAGGCGGTTGCCGGCATAGTCGGGCAACCACAGGCGGCCATCCGCGCCGAGCCGGAGAAAGCCCGGCGGCCCGCCCCGATGGGAGACGTCGACGCCGCCTCTGAGCGGGTCGGCATGCTGGCTGGCGATGAACAGCGTATCGCTGCACGAGACCAGCGACAGCCAGCGTGGATCGAGTCCTTCGCCCTGCAATGCGGGACTTGCGATCCTGGAGACGGGCTGATGGCTGCGCGCCTGGATGTACTTGGGACAGTTTCCGAAGGATTGCTCGACGCCGACCGTGAAACCCTTTCCGTCCCGCGCCAGGACCCGTCCATTCATGCGGTTGCGGCGGCGGGTCGGCCATTCCAGGCCGAGGATGCCGAGGCGGGTGCCAGCCTCGAGATTGGCCGCCAGCGGATCGTCCGCTTGCGGCAGGTTGTCGATGCGCAGGCGGGTCGGTTCCGGCGAACGGGCGAAGCCGGGGGGGCCCCAGAGCACCGAGGCGCTGGGGTAGCCGTCGGCGTCGAGGCTGCCCACCAGCAACAGCGATAGCAGGGCGAAGAACTCCCGGTGCTGGTCCGGCATGAAGGTGCGGATCGCGCGGCTGCCGAAGCCGGCGACCTGTTCGCGAACGCCGGCGCGTTCCTGGATCGCCAGTTCGCCGGTGTGGAAGGGACTCTGTTCCTGGCTCATGCTGCCTCCTGCCGAGCTACAGGCCGGGCATCGGGATGTAGCCGGGCAGCGCGCGGATGCGGGCGATCCAGGCGTTCAGCGCCGGGTAGTGGTCCAGCGCCAGGCCGCCTTCGGGGGCGAGGGCCAGGTAGGGGTAGAGGGCCACGTCGGCGATGCTCGGCTGTTCGCCCTGGGCCAGCCAGCGATGCTCGGCTAGGTGCCGGTCGACCAGGCGCAGCACTTCCAGGCCTCGCTGGTGGGTTTGCTCGCGATCCAGCGGCAGGTTGAAGCGAGTGATCAGCCGGGCGCTGGCCGGGCCGTTCTGCACCTCGTTGGCCGAATAGCTGAGCCAGTAGGCGATGCGGCCCTGGCTGACGGGGTCGAGCGGATACCACTCGGGGCCGGCATGGCGTCGTGCCAGATAGACGAGAATGGCGTGGGAGTCGCCCAGTTGCAGCTCGCCGTCTTCCAGCACCGGGATCTGTCCGCGGGGATTCATGCGGAGGAAGGCCTGGGTCTTGTGCTCGCGGTTGAGGAAATCGACCGGCCGCAGCGTCGCCTCGCGGCCGATGAGGGAGAGGAACAGGCGGACCTTGTAGGCGTTGCCGGAGAGATCCAGGTCATGGAGTTTCATCTGAGGGTTCCAGGCGGGTATTGGTGCCTGGATATTAGACAGACAGGTCTGTATATTTCAAGGCGCGCGTTCGCCTTTTTCCGTCGGTATTCGTCCGGGGAGCGACGCAGAGCGGTTCAAGGGGGCGGCAGGGTCGCGCATAATGGGCCGCTCAGGAGGCTTTCCATGACATCCCGCAAACGCGAGCAACTGCTCAGCACCGCCGTCGACCTGTTCTATCGCGAGGGTTACCACGCCACCGGCATCGACCGCATCCTGGCCGAATCCGGGGTGGCGAAGATGACGCTGTACAAGCACTTTCGCTCGAAGGACGAACTGATCATGGCCGCCCTGGAGGTGCGTCGGCAGCGCACCGCCGAACGCATGCTCGAAGCCGAGGCACGGTTGCAGCCGCGAGCGGCGATCCTGGCGGTGTTCGATGGTCTGCAGGAGTTCCTCCAGGACGAGGCGTTCCGTGGCTGTGCCTTCATCCATGCCGCCGCCGAGTTCCATGAGCGCTCGCATCCGATCCATCGCCAGGCGGCCGAGCAAAAGGCCTTCGTTGAAGCCTATTTCCAGCGCCAGCTGGAGCGCCTGGGCGCGCGTTCGGCGGCACTGCTTGCGCGGCAGTTGCAATACCTAATGGAGGGCGCCCTGGTGATGGCGCACATTCATGGGCCGGCGGATCAGGCTCGCGAGGCCCGGCAGGCGGCCGAAAGTCTGTTGCAGGTCGCTGGCATCTGAGCGCGGGTGCTACCATCGCCGCGAAACACTGCACAGGTCCTTTCGATGCCCCCGGAATGCCAACTCTTCGGAACCCTCGGTTGCCACCTCTGCGAAGTCGCGGAGGCGGTGCTGATGCCCTTCGTCGAACATGGCCTGCTGGTCGAACTGGTGGACATCGCCGACGACGAAGCCTGGGTCGAGCACTATGGCCTGCGGATCCCGGTGCTGCGCCGCTGCGACAATGGCGCCGAGCTGAACTGGCCGTTCGAGGCCGAGCAGGTCGCAGCCTTCCTCAGCTGCTGATGCCTATTCATTCGCGCTAAGCGCGGCACCGCTGGTAACCCCGCGCTCTATGCGCAAACCGGACTGCGTTCCGCTTCCTTCCCCCATGCCGCGCGGTGCCTGGCTTCGGCGATGCTGGCGAAGCGATGCATAGGCGTTTCTCAATGGTTTTCATAGCCTGAGTCTATTGGCTCGGCAGGCTGCGTTCGGCTAGGCCTAAGGGCGATGGATAAACCCTGAGTTCCCTTCAGGACTGACTGGAAACAGCCGGGAACCCGCGTGGCGCAGGACGCGTCGCAGGTCGTTCGGTCCGCTGTCGCGGACCGCCGGGGTGTGGGGGTCGGGACGACGAGGCTCGGCGTTTCCTCATAACGAAAGAGGACGCCTGATGAAAACGCCCGCCTGGACGCGCCATGCCCTCTGGGTCATGCCGCTCGCCTTGGGGCTGCAATCCGCCGTGGTCGCGGGGGATGAGCAGCCAAGCAAGACTTCCAGCTATTCGCCGGTGGTGATCAATGAGGACTTCGCCACCATCATGAAGCGCATGACGGCGAACAAACCGTCGATCGAACAGGCCCACAAGACGCTTCTCGAGCAGCGTTACGATCTCAGCGACAGGCCGGCCAAGGGCGCCAGCATGACGCGCGGCAAGCCGCTGCAGGAAGGGATCCGGGTGAAGCTGCCGGCCGGCACCAGCTGGGAGGAACTGGCCAGGCTGAGCCCCGAGGAAATCCGCAAGCAGGGGCTGTTCCCCGGTGGCTTCCTGCCGCTGCCGCACCCTAACCATGCCGAAGGCGGGATGGTCTTTCCCAAGTTCCTCATCGACGAGATCAAGCGCCAGGAAAGCCGCGATCTGACTCGTTTCGACCTCGACTACGACCTGCCGGACCACTTCCTGCCGGAATTCCCGGCACCGATGTTCCTTACCACCCGGCCTGACCTGGGCGATGTGTCCAAGGGCAAGCTGGTGACCATCGACAACTATTTCGAGTTGTTCAACGGGATTCTCAATCCCAAGCAGCTGGAAGGGCTGCGCCTGCTGCTAACGGCCTTTCCGCAGCAGCAGTTCAACCTCACCGACGATCGCCGTAGCGAGCATCCGAGCCGCGGCGTAGCCTGCTTCGACTGCCATGCGAACGGCCACACCAATGCCGCTACCCACCTGGCCGGCGATGTGCGCCCGCAGCCGTTCCGCCACCGCATCGACACGCCGACGCTGCGCGGGGTGAACATCCAGCGGTTGTTCGGCTCGCAGAGGGCGCTGAAGACCGTCGAGGACTTCACCGAGTTCGAGCAGCGCGCCGCCTACTTCGACGGTGATCCGGTAATCGCCACCAAGAAGGGGGTGAACGTGCTCGAGCGTGGCAGTCAGGTGCATTTCATGGGTGAGTTCCAGGCGCTGCTGGACTTCCCCCCGGCACCGAAGCTGGATGTGGAGGGGCGGCTCGATCCGGGCAAGGCCAGCGAGCAGGAATTGCGTGGCGAAAAGCTGTTCTACGGCAAGGCGGCCTGCGCCGGGTGCCATGCGCCGCCTTACTTCACCGACAACCTGATGCACAACCTGAAGGTGGAGCGCTTCTACGATCCGAAACTGGTCAATGGCGTGATGGCGTCCGCCGACGGGCCGATCAAGACCTTCCCGTTGCGCGGGATCAAGGATTCGCCGCCGTACCTGCACGACGACCGCCTGCTGACCCTGGAGGACACCGTGGAGTTCTTCAACCTGGTGCTGGAGCGCAAGCTGTCCGCGGAAGAGAAGGGCGACCTGGTGGCCTACCTGCGTACCCTGTGAGAAAGGCCGAATCGCAGGCAATAAAAAACCCGCCGTTGAGGCGGGTTTTTCGGGATATGGTCGGAGCGACTGGATTCGAACCAGCGACCTTCTCGTCCCGAACGAGACGCGCTACCAAGCTGCGCTACGCTCCGTTTTGTTGGGGCGCATTCTACAGAAAAAGTTTTGGTACACAAGGGGTTAGATGAATTTTTTTTCGAGCCCCGGTTTCCCCGGGCGAAAAAGCAAAGACCCCGTCGCTCGTTCGAGTCGACGGGGTCTTCAGGAAAACCTGTTACGCGACGGTATCAGAGTTCCTTGACGGTGCGGACCTGGTCCTTGTTCACGCGGGCGCGCTTGCCGTCGAGCTGTTCGAACTCGTAGAAGCCGGAATCCTCGTCATAGGAAGGGGTGTCTACGGCCTGGATTTCACGTCCGTCGTTGAGGGTGATCACGGTAGGGCTGGAACAACCCGCGAGGGCGCCGAGGCCTACGGCGAGGAGGAGGGCGGGTAGCATCCGCTTGATCATTGCGCAGTTCTCCTGTGCGGTCAGACTTTGAAGTTACGAGTTTCTGACAGACGAGTTCTAGGAAGAGTTCCCCCCTAAAAACGAGTGTTCCCCCCACCTTCGAGAAAATTCGACTCGACGTCCCTTCCGTTTTACTTCAGTTCGCGGTGATTAGCCAACAGCTCGGGGGTGTTCAGGTTGGCCAGCCGCGGATCGCCCGCGGCCAGCTCGATGGCCTCCGCGCCAAGCGGCAACAGGACGTGGCGTGGGCTACGGTCGCCCTGGCGCCAGGCGTGTTCTATCTCTTCGGCCAGGTGCGTCGGGATCAGGCTGAACAGCGGTTCCCACTGGCCGCCGCAGCGCAGCATCCAGGGGCGCGCCGGTGTGCGGCCGGCGGCCTGCAGCAGGGTTTCCAGCAAGGCGCGGTCGATGCGCGGCGCGTCGCAGGGCAGCACCAGCAGCCAGGGATGCCGGGCCACCGCCAGGCCGGCGCGGATGCCGGCGAGCGGGCCGGGGAAGTCTCGGCTGTCGTCGCTCACCAGGCGGTCGGCATAGGCCGCATAGCGTTCCTGGTTGCGGTTGCAGGAGACGATCAGGTCATCGGTGAGCGGGCGCACCAGGCGATGCAGGTGGGCGATCAGGGGCAGGCCCTGCCACTCGATCAGGCCCTTGTCGCGACCGCCCATGCGCTGGCCGCGGCCTCCCGCCAGGAGAAGGATGGAGCAGGGGGGCAGGGCGCTATCGGGCATCTGGGGTCTCCGTGTCGGGCCTGTGATATAACACCGCGATCACGTCCACAAGCAAGGGCCAACCCCATGAGCCACAAGGCCGAAACGGCATTCGTGCCGTTGAACATCGCCGTCCTGACCGTCAGCGATACCCGTACCCTGGAAACCGATACTTCAGGCCAGTTGTTCGTCGACCGCCTGACCGAGGCCGGGCACAACCTGGCCGCTCGCGTGCTGCTGAAGGATGACCTATACCGGATCCGCGCACAGGTCGCGACCTGGATCGCCGAGGATAGCGTGCAGGTCGTGCTGATCACCGGCGGCACCGGTTTCACCGGCCGCGACAGCACCCCGGAAGCGGTGGCCTGCCTGCTGGACAAGCAGGTGGACGGCTTCGGCGAGCTGTTCCGGCAGATTTCGCTGGCCGACATCGGTACCTCCACCATCCAGTCGCGGGCCCTGGCCGGGCTTTCCAACGGCACCCTGGTCTGCTGCCTGCCGGGCTCCACCAACGCCTGCCGCACTGCCTGGGAAGGCATCCTCGTCGAGCAACTGGACGCCCGTCATCGCCCGTGCAACTTCGTCCCGCACCTGAAACAGGCGGCGCCCTGCGAGAGCCGCGGGTGAGCGGCTGCTGCGAACAGCCGGGGCTGATGCCGGTCGAGACGGCGCTGGAACGGCTCCTCGAACTGGCCGCGCAAACGCCTATCGATACGTGTGAGCAGGTGCCCCTGGAGCAGGCTGGCGGCCGCGTGCTGGCGGTCGACCTGCTGGCCGGCCTGGACCTGCCGCCGTGGCCGAACAGCGCCATGGACGGCTACGCCTTGCGCCTCGCCGACTGGAACGGCGAGCCACTGCCGGTCAGCCAGAAGATCTTTGCCGGACAGGCGCCGAAGCCGCTGCAAGCGGATACCTGTGCGCGGATCTTCACCGGTGCGCCGCTGCCCGAAGGCGCCGATCTGGTAGAGATGCAGGAAAACGCCGAAGCGCTCGACGATGGCCGCGTGCGCTTCACCCAGCCGTTGCGCGTGGGCCAGCATGTGCGCCCGCGTGGCCAGGAAATCCGCCAGGGCGACCTGGTCCTGCCGGCCGGCACGCGCCTGCGCTCCATCGAACTGGGGTTGGCGGCTTCGCTCGGCTACGCGGCCCTGGAGGTGCGACGCAAGCCGCGGGTGGCGCTGCTGTCCACCGGCGACGAGCTGGTCGAGGCGGGCCAGCCGCTGCAGGCCGGGCAGATCTACAACAGCAACCGTCCGTTGCTCAAGGATTGGCTGCAACGCCTGGGCTGCGACGTGCTCGACGCCGGCATCCTTCCCGACGACCTGGCACGTACTCGCGAGCGCCTGGCCGGGTTGGCCGGGGTGGACCTGATCCTGTCCACCGGCGGCGTATCGGTGGGCGAGGCCGACTTCCTCGGCATGGCGCTGCGCGAAGCCGGCGAGCTGACCCTCTGGAAGCTGGCGATAAAACCCGGCAAGCCGCTGACCGTCGGCCAGTTCCAGGGCATCCCGGTGATCGGCCTGCCGGGCAATCCGGCTTCGACCCTGGTCACCTTCGCCCTGCTGGCGCGTCCCTACCTGCTGCGCCGGCTTGGCGTGGCGCAGGTCGCGCCGCTGCGGGTGGAGGTACCGGCCGGCTTTGCCTGGACCAAGGCGGGGCAGCGTCGCGAGTACCTGCGTGGTCGCCTGGAGCAGGGCCGCGCGGTGCTCTATCCGAACCAGAGTTCCGGGGTACTGCGCAGCGCTTCCTGGGCCGAGGGGCTGGTGGAGGTCCGCGAGGGACGTACCCTCGTGGAAGGCGAGGGTGTGGCGTTCATTCCGCTGAGCGAACTGCTCGACTGAGCCGACGGTGGCCGGATGGCCGCCGTTCTCATTGCGCCGCCGGCTCCTTGCGCCGTTGCCGGTACTCGCCGGGCGTCTGCCCGGTCCAACCCTTGAAACTGCGATGGAACGAGCGCGACTCGGTAAAGCCCAGGTACTGGGCGATGTCCTGGATCGGCAGCTCGCTATGCAGCAGGTAGTGCTCGGCCAGTTCGCGGCGCAGTTCGTCGAGGGTCTGCTGGTAGCTGCTGCCGGCTTGCTGCAGGTGGCGTTGCAGGGTGCGTACGGTCATGCCGAACTTCTCCGCCACCCGTTCCTTGCGCGGCAGGCCGTCCTTGAGTAGCTGGCGCAGGGCGTTCTTCACCCGCAGCGGCAGCGGTTCGTCATCGTCTAGCTCGGCCATCAGCGCCAGGGCATGTTCCTCCAGGGTGCGCAGCAGCGTCGCGTCGGCCTGGCGCAGCGGCAGCGCCAGGTAGTCCAGCGGTACCAGCAGCGCCGAACAGGGTTGGGCGAAGCGCACCGGACAGCCGAAGAAGGTCTCGTAGTCTTCCACGCGGGTTCCGTCCGGCAGGTCGTGTTCCAGCCAGACCTCGTCCGGCGAACCTTCCAGGTCGGCGATCCAGCGCGCGTAGAGGACCCAGGAAGCCAGGACGTGCTCGACCATGTGGCGCCGTACCAGGGGTGTCTGGTGGCGGCAGTTCCAGATCAGCCGGACCTGCCCGCCGGCCGCCTCGATGCGGCTGGTGCCCATGTCGCCGACCAGCTTCTCGTAGGGCGTGATGCGGCTCATGGCCTCGCCCAGGGTGGCGCAGTTCATCGCGATGTAGCCGAGCACGCTCCAGGAGCCGGGCTGGACGAAACGCGCCGAATGCAGGCCGAACAGGGGATCGCCGGAATGCTCGCAGAAATAGCCGAGCAGGCGCTCGTGGGCTTCGCCCGGCAGGCGCTGGCGATTGTCGTTGAGCTGGTCGGCCTGGAGGCCGGCGGCGGCCAGGGCAGGGGCGATGTCCAGGCCGAGCCGTTCGGCATGGCGCAGGTATTTCAGCAGGGCCGGAACCGAGGTGGAGCCAAGGGTCTGCATGGTCGTTGTTCTTGTCGTGGCGGGTGGAACAGGCCGTCCGGCGTGCGTGCCGGCTGTCTTGATCGGTCACAGGGAGTGTCTCGATCCGACAGTGACAGGCGAGGGCGGCTGGCTAGTATAGGCAGCCAGAAAGGTTCCGATAAACAGGTTGCCGCGACAAGCGAGGGGAGAGGTTCATGCGCCGTTGGAATGGCTGGGGCGAAGAAAGCACCGTGGTCGAATTGCCGGACAGCGCCCGTGGGTTCCTGGCGGAACTGGTCGGGCAGGGCGCACGCTTGCCGGACGCCAGCCTGGAGGCGGCGCTGGCGAAGGTCCCGGCGTCGCGCCTGGAGGCCGATCCGCGCTACAGCATCGACCCCCGTGAGCGTCTGCTGCATGCCCGCGGGCAGAGCCTGCCGGACTGGCTGGCGATGCGCGAGGGCGACTTCGGCGTCTACCCGGACGCCGTGGCCTATCCGGAAACCGCCGAACAGATCCGCGAGTTGCTGGCCCTGGCCGACTCCCGCGACCTGCAACTGATTCCCTATGGCGGCGGTACTTCCGTGGCCGGCCATATCAATCCGCAAGCCTCGCGGCGGCCGGTACTGACGGTCTCGCTGGAGCGCATGAACCGCCTGATCGATCTGGACCGCGAGAGCCTGGTCGCGACCTTCGGCCCCGGCGCCGCCGGCCCGCAGGTGGAGAGCCAGTTGCGTGCGCTGGGCTACACGCTCGGGCATTTCCCGCAGTCCTGGGAGTTGTCGACCCTCGGTGGCTGGGTCGCCAGCCGCTCCAGTGGCCAGCAGTCGCTGCGCTACGGGCGGATCGAACAACTTTTCGCCGGCGGGACCCTGGAGACCTTCGCCGGGCCGCTTGAAATCGCTACCTTCCCGGCATCCGCGGCGGGACCGGACCTGCGCGAACTGGTGCTGGGCTCTGAGGGACGCTTCGGGATCATTTCCTCGGTGAAGGTGCGGGTCTCGCCGCTGGCCGAGGACGAGCGCTTCTACAGCGTCTTCCTGCCGAACTGGCAGCAGGCCCTGCAAGCCACCCGCGAGCTGGCACAGGCGCGCGTGCCGCTGTCGATGCTGCGACTGTCCAACGCCGTGGAAACCATGACCCAACTGGCCCTGGCCGGCCATCCCGGACAGATCGCCTGGCTGGAGAAATACCTGGCGCTGCGCGGCGCGGGCGAGGGCAAGTGCATGCTGACCTTCGGCGTGACCGGCAACCGCCGGCAGAACGGATTGTCGCTGAGCCAGGCGAAGGCCTTGCTGAAACGCTTCGGCGGGGTCTTCACCGGAACCCTGCTGGGGCGCAAGTGGGCGCAGAACCGCTTCCGCTTCCCCTACCTGCGCGAGGCCCTGTGGCAGGCGGGCTACGCCGTGGACACCCTGGAGACCGCCACCGACTGGAGCAACGTCGACGGCCTGCTGCAGAAGATCGAGGCCAGCCTGCGCGACGGCCTGGCGGCCGAGGGCGAGAGGGTCCATGTGTTCACCCACCTCTCGCATGTCTATGGCGAGGGGTCGAGCATCTATACCACCTACGTGTTCCGTCCGGCCGCGAGCTATGCGGCGACGCTGGAGCGCTGGAAGCGTCTCAAGCATGCGGCCAGCCAGGCGATCGTCGACAATCGCGGCACCATCAGCCACCAGCATGGCGTCGGCAAGGACCACGCACCCTACCTGCCCCGCGAGAAGGGCGAACTGGGCGTCGCCGCGCTGCGTGCCATGGCCGGTCACTTCGACCCGGCCGGGCGGCTCAACCGCGGCACCCTGCTGCAGGACTGAGCGGAATGACTTCAGCCTGGAACGAGGAGTGGCGTCGCCGCCGCCTGCCGGCGCTGGCGGGGCAGGAGTGGGACCTGATCGTGGTCGGCGGCGGCATCAGCGGTGCCGGCATCCTCCGCGAAGCCGCGCGGCGCGGCTGGCGCTGCCTGCTGCTGGAGCAGCGGGACTTCGCCTGGGGCACCTCGAGCCGCTCGTCGAAGATGGTCCATGGCGGCCTGCGCTACATCGCGAAGGGCCAGTGGCGGCTGACCCGCGACTCGGTGCGCGAGCGCCAGCGCCTGCTCGGCGAGGCGCCTGGGCTGGTGGAGCCGTTGAGCTTCGTGATGGCCCACTA
This sequence comes from Pseudomonas sp. TZ252, assembly GCF_056110345.1. Taxonomy (NCBI): domain Bacteria; kingdom Pseudomonadati; phylum Pseudomonadota; class Gammaproteobacteria; order Pseudomonadales; family Pseudomonadaceae; genus Pseudomonas; species Pseudomonas sp. TZ252. The sequence continues at coordinate 4,563,254 of NZ_CM148566.1, forward strand.
CCGCGGCGGCTTTCCCGGCCCGCGGCTATTCGGCGGCCTGCTGAGCGTGTACGACGCCCTTGCCGGGCGGCGCAACCACCGTTTCTACGACGCCGCCGCGTTGCGCTACCTGGCGCCGGGCCTGAAGGAACAACGGCTGCTCGGCGGCACGCGTTTCTTCGATGCGGTGACCGACGATGCGCGCCTGGTGCTGCGGGTGCTGGCCGAGGCGCGTCACGACGGCGGCGAGGCATTCAACGGCATGCGTGTGCGCGAATTGCTGCGCGAGGGCGGCCAGGTGGTCGGCCTGCGCGCCGAGGACCGCGAGAGCGGCGAGCTTCTCGACTTCCGCTGCCGCGCCCTGGCGCTGGCCACCGGGGCCTGGGCCGATGAGTTGCGCCAGCCCGGCGGAAGCGAGCACATCCGCCCGCTGCGCGGCAGCCATCTATTGCTGCCGGCCTGGCGCCTGCCGGTGGCCCATGCCTTCAGCTTCATGCACGCCACGGACCGGCGACCGGTGTTCGTGTTCCCCTGGGAGGGCGCGACGGTGGTCGGCACCACCGATCTCGACCATCGCGACGGCCTTGGGGAGGACGCGCGGATCAGCCGCGCCGAACTCGACTACCTGCTGGCGGCCTGCGCCCAGCAGTTTCCCGCCGCTGCCATCGAGGCGCGCGACGTGCTGTCGACCTGGGCCGGCGTGCGACCGGTGGTCAGCAGCGGCGACGACAGCGGCAAGCCTTCCGACGAGAAACGCGAGCATGTGCTCTGGCGCGAGCCGGGCTGCGTGACCCTGGCCGGCGGCAAGCTGACCACCTTCCGGCCGCTGGCGGTGGAGGTGCTACAAGCCTGCGCGCCGCTGCTCGGGCGCACGGTCACGGACGATGGCGCGGCGGTATTCGGCGCCTGCGAAGGTCCGCTCATCGACGGGCTCGGCAGTGGCCAGCGACGCCGCCTGGCCGGTCGCTACGGACGCGACCTGGTCCGCCTCAAGCGGCTGGTGGACACCCTCGGAACGGACTGCGTGGGTGCCAGCGAAACGCTCTGGGCCGAATTGGCGTTCGCCGCCGAGGCGGAAATGGTGCTGCATCTCGATGACCTGCTGTTGCGCCGCACCCGCCTCGGCCTGCTGTTGCCCGGAGGCGGCGCGGCATACCTGCCGCGTATCCGCGCGCTCTGCCAAGCGCGCCTGGGCTGGGACGACCCGCGCTGGGAACGTGAGCAACAGGCCTATCTGGACCTCTGGCGCCGGCACTACAGCCTGCCCGTCTGACCAGCCGAGACGAGAACGAGATGAACGACAAGAACTATCTGCTGGCGATCGACAATGGCACCCAGAGCGTGCGCGCCCTGCTGTTCGACCTGCAGGGCAACCTGCTGGGCAAGGGCAAGGTGGAGCTGGAGGCCTACTACTCGAAGCATCCGGGCTGGGCCGAACAGGACCCCGAGTACTACTGGGCGATGCTCGGCGAGGCCTGTCGGCGGCTCTGGGACCAGGTGGACATCGATCGCGGGCTCATCCGCGGGGTGTCGCTGACCACCCAGCGTGGCACGGTGATCCACGTCGATGCCGAGGGCAGGCCGTTGCGGCCGGCGATCCTCTGGCTCGACCAGCGCCGGGCGGAGGTCCGCGAGCGCATCAGGGGGCCTTGGGGCTGGCTGTTCAAGCTGGTCGGCGCCGAGGGCGCGGTGGAGCATTTCCGCGCCCAGGCCGAGGTCAACTGGGTGGCCCAGGAGCAGCCGGAGATCGCTGCGAAGACCGACAAGGTGTTGCTGCTTTCCGGCTTTCTCAGCCACCGCCTGACCGGCCGTTTCGTCGACTCGGTGGGGTGCTGCGTTGCCTACCTGCCGTTCGACTACAAGCGCCTGCGCTGGGCCGCGCCGCGCGACTGGAAATGGCAGGCGCTGGCGGTACGCCGCGAGCAGTTGCCGGAGCTGTTCAAGCCGGGCGAGCGGCTCGGCCAGATCAGCGCCGAGGCCAGCCGGCACACCGGCATTCCGCAAGGCCTGCCGTTGATCGCCGCGGGGGCCGACAAGGCCTGCGAGGTGCTCGGCGCAGGTGCGCTGGAGCCCACCATCGCCTGCCTCTCCTATGGCACCACGGCGACCATCAACACCACTCGCGCCCGCTACCTGGAAACCGTGCCGCTGATTCCACCCTATCCGGCGGCGATTCCCGATCATTTCAATACCGAGGTGATGATCTATCGCGGCTACTGGATGGTCAGCTGGTTCAAGCGCGAGTTCGGCTTGCGCGAGATGCAGCAGGCGCGCGAGCAGGGGGTCGAGCCGGAGCAACTGTTCGACGAACTGGTCAACGGCGTGCCGCCCGGCTCGATGGGCCTGACCCTGCAACCCTACTGGTCGCCGGGAATCCGCGAACCGGGACTGGAGGCCAAGGGGGCGATGATCGGTTTCGGCGACGTGCATACCCGGGCGCACATCTACCGGGCCATCCTCGAGGGCCTGGCCTATGCCCTGCGCCAGGGCAAGGAGCGCATCGAGAAGCGTTCGGGCACGCCGATCGTGCGCCTGCGCGTGGCCGGCGGCGGCTCGCAGAGCGACGCGGCGATGCAGCTCACCGCCGACATCTTCGGCCTGCCGGCCGAGCGCCCGCATGTCTACGAGGCGTCCGGCCTGGGTGCGGCGATCGACTGCGCGGTGGGGCTCGGCCTCTATCCGGACGTCGCCAGCGCGGTGGCCGGGATGACCCGCGTCGGCCGGGTTTTCCTGCCCCAGGCGGAAGCCCGGCAGATCTACCAGCGGCTCTATGGCGAGGTCTACCTGCGCATGTATCGCCAGTTGCGCCCGCTCTACCGCAGCATTCGCGAGATTACCGGCTACCCTGCCTGAACCGGGCGCCGCACTTCCGTCCCGGATACGCGGTCAATAGGCAAAGACAAGGCCACGACGAGGGGTTCGGTTCGATGGACAAGGACAAGGTTCTGCTGGTCCTGCACGGCAAGCAGGCGGGCAACGAAGAGGTTCGTGCCGCGGTCGCGGCACAGCGCGAGGCCGGGCGGGAGCTGGCGGTGCGGGTAACCTGGGAGGACGGCGACGCCCGGCGCATCGTCGAGGAGGCGCTGGCGGCCGGCTATGCGACGCTGGTCGCGGGCGGTGGCGACGGCACGCTGCGCGAGGTGGCCGAAGCGCTGGCGCGCGGGCGAGGCGAGGCGAGCCTGGCGATCCTGCCGCTGGGCACCGCCAACGATTTCGCCCGCGCCGCCGGGATTCCCCTGGAACCGGCCGCGGCGCTGGCGCTGCTCGACCAGACGGCGCGGCCGATCGACCTGGGCGAGGTGAACGGCAAGCTGTTCCTCAACATGGCCACTGGCGGCTTCGGTTCGAAGGTCACCGCGAATACCTCGGAGGACCTGAAGAAGGTTCTCGGCGGTGCCGCCTACCTGTTGACCGGGTTGACCCGTTTTTCCGAAGTGCATGCCGCCCAGGGCCGTTTCAGCGCCCCGGACTTCCAGTGGGAAGGCGAGTTCCTCGCCCTGGGCATCGGTAACGGGCGCCAGGCCGGCGGCGGGCACGTACTGTGTCCGCAAGCGCGAGTGGACGACGGCCTGCTGGACGTGAGCATCCTGCCGACGCCGCAGGACATGGTCGGTACCCTGGGCACCCTGCTCGGCGGTGGCAACGGAGTGGAAAGCCTGTTCGTCCGCGCGCGGGTGCCATGGCTGGAAGTGGAGGCGGCGGAAGGTCTCGACGTCAATCTCGACGGCGAGCCGCTGGAAGGACGCAAGCTGCGTTTCTCGGTTTCCCCGGGCGCGCTGCGCGTGCACTTGCCGGCCGGCTCGCCGTTGTTGCGCGAGCCGCCGCGCGAGGACTGAGGGCGGGGCCGACTGATCCGCTGCCTGGAGTGGCGTCTGTGTCTTGTCGGCCTTTCCCGCGACACCGTATAACAGCATCTTTCCACCAAGGATGCTGGTTCCATGTTCCGTCTCTCCGCGCTGTACCGCTATCCGATCAAGTCTTCCGCCGCCGAGTCCCTGGAGCGCGTCGCGCTCGATGCGCTGGGCGTGGTCGGCGACCGACGCTGGATGGCGGTGGACACCGAAACCGGACGTTTCTTCACCCAGCGCCTGCTGCCGCAGCTGGGGCGTATCCAGGCGCGCTGGGCGGCGCCGGAGGTCCTGCGGCTGAATGCGCCGGGGATGTCCGAGCTGAGCCTCGAAGTACCGGCAGCCGACGCCAACCTGCGTGGCGTCACGGTCTGGCGCGATACCTTGCAGGCGCCGGATGCCGGCGACGCCGCAGCGGACTGGCTGACGCGCTTCCTCGGCCGCCCGACGCGCCTGGTGCACATTCCCGAGGCGCGCGCGCGGCAGGTCGATACCGGCTACGCCGAACCGGGGCAGAAGGTGCATTTCGCCGACGGTTTCCCGCTGCTGCTGATCGGCCAGGCTTCGCTCGACGACCTCAGCCAGCGGGTCGGCCGGCCGTTGGAGATGCTGCGCTTCCGTCCCAACCTGGTGGTGGAAGGCAGCGCCGCGTTCGCCGAGGACGGCTGGAAACGCATCCGCATCGGCTCGGTCGAGTTCGTCGTGGCCAAGCCCTGTTCCCGCTGCATCCTCACCACCCTGGATCCGGCGACCGGCGAGCGCAACGAGGACCGCGAGCCGCTGACGACCCTGAAGACCTACCGGGAAAAGGATGGCGCGGTGCTGTTCGGGCAGAACCTGATTGCGCTGGGACAGGGCAGCCTGGAGGTGGGGATGCCGGTGGAAATCCTCGACTGAGGAACGGTCGCCCGCCGTTGCGGCGGGCGGCCCTTGCCGGCGATCAGAGCTTGGCGTCGACGCAACCGGTGCTCAGGCACTCGCGCTCGCGTTCGCGGAGGAAGTCGAGGCGCTGGCGGGTCTTCTCGGTGGCGCAGTCGAGGTTGACGAAATAACCGTTGTCCTTGCTTTCGCTGCAGGCCGCGTCGCGCTCCTTGATCCAGGCGATCTGGCTCTTCTTCAGCAGGGCTTTCTGGCCGTCGTTCAGGTGCTTGCGCAGGGTGCCGAACTGCTGGTTCAGCTCGCGGTCGGCCTGGGAAAACTCGCCGCTGCGGCAGTACACGCTGTCGAAGGCGTTGCGCGGCGTACCGCAGGCGTCGGCGGCCAGGGCGCCGTCGGCGAGCAGCAGGCTGGAGGTGGCGAGCAGGGCGGTGGCGAGGGGCTTGTTCATCTTGAGGTCCTTTTCAAGGTACTGGAAAGGCCCGGGCGTCCGGGCCGGGTTGGGGGTCAGAAATCGTCGAAGTAGCGTTCGTGCCAGTCGACGATGGGCTGCGGCGCATTGAGCTTCTGCCCGTAGATCACCGCATAGGACAGCACGTTCTGCACGTACTGGCGAGTCTCGTCGAACGGAATGGTCTCGATCCACACGTCGAAGGCCAGGTGGCGGGTATCTTTCAGCCACTGGCGGACGCGGCCCGGACCGGCGTTGTAGGCGGCCGAGGCGAGTACCCGGTTGCCGTTGAACTGGCCATGCACCTGGCTCAGGTAGGCGGCGCCGAGGCGGATGTTGACGTCGGGCACGATCAGTTGCTGGGTCGAGGCCAGCGGGATGCCGAACTTGCGCGAGGTCTCCTTGGCGGTGCCGGGCATCAGCTGCATCAGCCCGGTGGCGCCGACTCCGGAACGGGCATCGGACATGAACGCGCTTTCCTGCCGGGTGATGGCGAAGATCCAACTGGAGTGCAGGCCGCGGTTCTTCGCTTCGCGCACCAGGGTGGCGCGGTGCGCCATCGGGAAGCGGATGTCCAGGTCGTCCCAGTACTGCGCCTGGCTGATCGAGCGGATCGCCGGGAAATACCACTGCATGTCGTAGGCCAGCCTGGCCTGGGCGATCAGCTCGTCGCGATCGAACAGGCGCGCGGCGTGGTACCACTCGCGGCGGGCGTTGATCACTTCGCCACGGTTGAAGAACTCCATGGCCCGGCGCGTACTGGCGGCGTTGCGTACGCGTTGCAGGACGCGCGGGTCGATGTGCGCAGGACGGTTGCCGAGCTTGTACGGCACGCTCAGGCGGTCGGCGGCGAGGAAGCCGTAGAAGTCGCGCTCGCCGGCGAGCTTCTGGTACAGCGCGATCGGCTCCTTGCTGTTCGGCTGCGCCAGTTGCAGGCTGCGTGCCTGCCAATAGCGCCAGCGGCTGGTGGCGGCAAGATCCTGGGGCAGCTTGCGGGTCAGCGCGTAGGCTTCGTCCCAGCGGCCCAGGCGCAGCAGCAGGCGGGTGCGCCATTCGGTGACGGTGTTGTCGCGCAGGCCGGGATCGTACTGGGTCATCAGCGGCAGTGCGCGCGGATCGAAGCGCTTGGCCAGGCTGAGACCGATCTCGCGGGCGATGGCGACCTTCTCGTCGCTGGAGAAGGGTAGCGCCGAGCTGTAGTAGTCGAGCAGGCTAAGGGCCTTTTCCGGGTCCTGCCGCGCCAGGCGGCGCAGGCCGAGACCGACCACGTCGGCGGTGGCATGGTCGCGCTGGCTGAAGCGGCCGGTCTGGCTCAGCTGGGCGGGGTTCTGCGCCACGCTGACCATCAGCGCGCCCTGGTTGCCGAGGGTCGGCAGGCGCTGCGCGAGGTGCGAGGCGAGGCTGTAGTTGCGCGCTTCGGCGGCCAGCTTGAGGCGTTTCCAGACCTTTTCCTCGGTGAGCTGGCCTTCGCCCTGCCAGAGGCCGAACAGGGTGTCGCAGGCAGCCGGCTGCGACTTGCCGACCAGCCACAGGCGTTCGCTGGTGGCGTAGCCTTCGGCCTTCTGGCCGTGGCCCAGCTGGTACTGGCCATACAGGCAGTCGAGTTCGGTGAAGTTCAGCTTCGGATCGTAGTAGTTGACGAAGGTCTTCCAGTCGCCGCGGTCGGCCAGCAGGCGCAGCCAGCGCAGTTTCAGCCAGCCGATCTGCGGCAGGTCGCCGTGTTCGGTGAGGAAGCGCTCGACCTCCTCGTTGCTGGCGGACTTCAGCCGGTGGGTCAGTTCGTCGTAGGCCAGGTAGGGTTCCAGCGGGTAATCGCGCAGGGCGCTGCGCGAGGCCATGTAGGGCGCGCTGTTGCCCTTGGCCAGGGCGGCCTTGGCCTGGTCGTAGAGACGGCGTTGTTCGGTCAGGGAAGCGGCGTGGACCGCGTCGACGGAGGAAATACTGAGCAAAAGGCAGGAAACGAGAGTGAACAGGCGACCGCGCATGACTTATCCGGGCAGGTGATGTCGGGTAACGTCGGCAGGTCCGCAACGGCTGCCTACGGGCGTTTCGACCGCTCGCGGGACTGGCGCGCGACCGCTGTCGCGGGGCGCGCCCGAAGCCGGGCGGATGGCTCGCCTAAGCTTAGCCGTTGCGGCATGGCGGTGAAAGCGCCGTGCCATCCGATGCCTATCCGGCGTAAAATGCGCGCCCTGTTTCCGGAGGCGCCCATGACCCTGCTCAAGTTCACCGATGTATCCCTTGCCTTTGGCACCACTCCCTTGCTGGACAAGGTGTCGTGGCAGATCGGCCGTGGCGAGCGGGTCTGCGTGATCGGACGCAACGGTACCGGCAAGTCCAGCCTGTTCAAGGTGGTCAAGGGCGAACAGCAGGCCGACGACGGCGAAGTCTGGCGCGCACCGGCGCTGAAGATCGGCGAATTGCCCCAGGAACTGCCGCGTGCCGACGAACGGACAGTGTTCGACGTGGTGGCCGAGGGTCTGGCGGAAGTCGGCAAGCTGCTCGCCGAGTACCACCACCTGAGCCTGAACATCCATACCGACGACGACCTGGCGCGCCTCTCGCGGGTCCAGCAGGAACTCGAGGCGCGCGATGGCTGGCGCCTGCAGCAACTGGTGGACAGCACCCTCAGCCGCCTGCAGTTGCCGGCCGACAAGACCCTCGCCGAACTCTCCGGCGGCTGGCGTCGGCGCGTGCTGCTGGCCCAGGCGCTGGTCGCCGAGCCGGACCTGCTGCTGCTCGACGAACCGACCAACCACCTGGACATCGGCGCCATCGCCTGGCTCGAGGAAGCGCTGCTGGGCTTCAACGGCGCGGTGCTGTTCATTACCCACGACCGCGCCTTCCTGCAATCCCTGGCGACCCGCATCCTCGAGCTGGATCGTGGCCACCTGATCGACTGGAACGGCGACTACGCCAGTTTCCTGGTGCACAAGGAACAGCAACTGGCCGCCGAAGAAGCTGCCAACGCATTGTTCGACAAGCGCCTGGCCCAGGAAGAAGTGTGGATCCGCCAGGGCATCAAGGCCCGCCGCACGCGCAACGAAGGGCGGGTTCGGGCACTGAAGGAAATGCGTCGCGAACGCGCCGAGCGCCGCGAGCGCCAGGGCAAGGCCAGCTTCCAGCTGGAAAGCGCGGACAAGTCCGGCAAGCAGGTGATCGTGGTGGAGCACGTCAGCTTCGCCCATCCCGGCGGCCAGCCGCTGGTACGCGACTTCTCCATGGTCCTGCAGCGCGGCGACCGTATCGGCCTGCTCGGCGCCAACGGTACCGGCAAGACCACCTTGCTCAAGCTGCTGCTTGGCGACCTGCAGCCGACCTCGGGCAAGATCGAGGTGGGCACCAAGCTGGAAGTGGCCTACTTCGACCAGTTGCGCCATCAGCTCGAACCCGAGCAGACGGTGATCGACAATATCTCCGAAGGCCGCGAGTTCATCACCATCGACGGCCAGAACCGGCATGTGCTCAGCTATCTCGGCGACTTCCTGTTCAGTCCGCAGCGCGCCCGCACCCCGGTGAAGGCGTTGTCCGGCGGCGAGCGCGCGCGCCTGTTGCTGGCCAAGCTGTTCAGCAAGCCGGCCAACCTGCTGGTGCTCGACGAACCGACCAACGACCTCGACGTGGAAACCCTGGAACTGCTGGAGGAAGTCCTGCTCGGCTTCCAGGGCACCGTGCTGATGGTCAGCCACGATCGGGCCTTCCTCGACAACGTGGTGACCAGCACCCTGGTCTTCGAGGGCGAGGGCAAGGTTCGCGAATTCGTCGGTGGCTACCAGGACTGGCTGCGCCAAGGGGGCACGCCGCGCCTGCTCGGCGTGAGCGAGTCGAAGAGCGGCAAGGCCGAGCTGAATACCGCGCTGGCGCCCGCCGCCGAACCCGCGCCGGCTGCTGCGGCGCCGAGCGAGGCGCCGGCGAAGAAAAAGCTCAGCTACAAGTTGCAGCGCGAGCTGGAGGCTTTGCCCGGGCAGATCGACGCGGTCGAGGCGGAGCTGGCGGGTGTCCAGGAAACCATCGCGCAGCAGGATTTCTATCTGCGCCCGCAGGACGAGCAGCGCGAAACCCTGGCGCGGCTGGACGCGTTGCAGCAGGAACTCGATGCCTTGCTCGAGCGCTGGGCCGAACTGGAAGACTGATCCATCTCGAAAAAGTGAGCTGCATCAATGTGATAGCGGCTCATCTCGATGATCCTTGCGGGCCTTGCCGGCGGTGGGTGCAGTCCCCCGTCGGTCCCTCTGGCTGGCGTCATTGACGGGCCGGCCGTCTCCCGAGAAAGGATCAGTCCATGGCAATCGAGTACCGCATCACGCTGGACGACCAGCATCAGCTCAACTATCGCATCGAGCTGGAGCGGCACTACGACCCGCAGGCGGCTGCCGCAGCGCCGCGCTGGACGCGCCTGGAACACAATCGCTGCAGCAACTGCCCGCTCGATCGCGAACGCTACAGCCATTGTCCGGCGGCGGTCGACCTGCATGGGGTGATCGAGGATTTCCGCAACCTGCCGGCGTTCCGCAAGGCCGGCATCTGCGTGCGCACGCCGGAGCGCGAGTACATCAAGCAGGCGGGCCTGGAGGAAGGACTGCGCGCGCTGATCGGCTTGATCATGGCCAGCAGCGCCTGTCCGCTGCTGGCGCCGCTGAGGCCGATGGCCATGCAGCACCTGCCGTTCGCCAGCAACCAGGAGTTCGTGCTGCGGGTGGTGCCGCTGTACCTGATGCGCCAGTACTTCAACTTCCGCGAGGGGCGGCATGCCGATTGGGAACTGAAAGGGCTGGTGCGGCTGTTCCAGCAGTTGCAACTGGTCAACCAGGCGTTCTGGCAGCGAATCCACGACACCTGTGTCAGCGATTCCAACCTGAAGGCGTTCCTGACCTTCTTCTCGCTGTCGTCGAGCATCAGCTATTCGCTGGAAACCCAGTTGCAGAAGATCCGCCCGCTGGTGATGAGCGCCGAGGAAACGCTCGGCTGAGGCGCAGGCCCCGGCCGAGCGGGGAGAGATCAGGCTTTCTTCAGGTGCACCGCGAGCACGTCGCAGGGCGCGCCGTGCAGCACGTCGTTGGCAGTGGAACCGAGCAGCAGCGCCAGGCCGTGGCGACCGTGGCTGCCGACCACGATCAGGTCGCAGGCCTGTTCCGCGGCGAGGCGGTGGATTTCCTGGCGCGGTTGCCCGTAGACCAGGTGGCGCTGCTCGCTGCCGAGGTCCGGATAGCGTACGGCGAAGGCATCCAGGCGTTCACGGGCCTGGTCGAACTGCTGCTGCTGCAACATCGACAGGTCCATCGGCACGTCCCCACCGAAGGCCATGGCCATGGGCTCGACCACATGCACCACCGAGAGCCGGGCCTGGTTGCTGGTGGCCAGGGCCGCCGCACGCTTCATCACCGGGTCGCATTCGTCGGTCAGGTCGACGGCGACCAGAATGTGTTGATAGGGCATGAACGTCTCCTCCCAGAAGGGGATAGTGTTTTCATTATGGACTTTCGCGCCGCGCGTGGAACCTGTTCCGTTGCGCTGGGCAAAAAGCTGCTCCGCCGTGGTCGCATTCGCCTGTAAACTGCGCCTCCCTTGGCGACTGCGACCGATCCTGCCTGCGCGCGCGGATCGAGGCAAATGCCTTAACCGTTTTTCGAGTGTCCGTTCCTTATGACCACTTGGCTGGTGATCCTGCTGCTGGCTGTCATGCTCAGTCCCCTGGCCTGGCTGATGCCGTCCAACAGGCAGCGCGGCAGGATGGCCCTGCGCCTCGAGGCGCGCCGTCTCGGCCTGGCCATGCAGCTCGCGCGCCAGGATTGGCCGCATTGGCTGGAGAGCGCTCCGCCGACGTCCTGCGCGCAGTTCCACTGCCCGCGCCGACGCGGCCGGGAGGCCTGGTGCTATTGGCAGAATACCCCGGGCCAGTGGCTGAACCAGTGGCGCGAGCCGTGCGCGGACGATGAGTTGCTGGACGCCCTGCGCAGCCTCCCCGGGGATGTCTACAAGGTGGAGGCGACCGCCCAGTTCCTTGCCCTGTATTGGGGCGAGCGCGGCGATAGCGCCGACCTCGGGCGCATCGCCGAGTTTCTCCGCCAGCGCGCCTGAGGCGGCGCGCCGAGGTTCATTGGTTGCGCGCGGCATACAGCGCGGCGACCTTCTCCAGGCCATCGATGATCCGGTCTGCATTCTTGTTGACCAGGAACGGCACGCTGTTCTGGTTGTAGTTGCGCAGGGACTTCTCGATGTAGTGCCACTTGATCGCCACGCTGCGCAGCGCCCTGGCGATCTCCTCGTCGTTCTGCGGCGCCTGCTGCAGCTTCAACAGGTTGACCGAAAAGCGGCTGGCCAGGTCGTCCAGTGGACGCTCCTCGCCGCCGCCGAAGAAGCTGGCGCCCACCGACGCGTTGCGCGAGGCATAGTCCAGAGCAATGTCCTGCATCAGCAGGCTCTGTTCGCGGCTCTGCTCGGTGAGCGTCGGCACCGTGGCGGCGTTTTCCCGTTGCAGGCTGCGATACAACTGGCCGCCGAGGTCCATCAGTTGCTGGTTGCGTCGTGCCAGGTCGGCGACCGGTTGCAGGTCGCTGTAGCCCTTGTTGCGCACCGCGCCGGTCAGCTTGTCGAGGTCTTGCGCATAGTCCCGCCATTGCTCGCGAAGCTGGCCCAGCAGGCGCCGGGATTCGCTGCCGTTCACGCCGTCGAGTCGCTGCAGGCGGGCTTCCGCCGTCTGCGCCGAGCTTTCGATCAGGCTGGCGTAGCGTTGATCGCCTTCCTGGCCGACGTACATGAAGAAGGCGTTCAGGGATTTCTGCGTGGCGAGCCGCATCTGGTGCAGGGCGAGCAGGTCATCGGCGGTCCCTGCCGCGAAGACGGGGAGGCTCAGCAGGCCGAGCAGGGCCAGACAAAGAGTGAACGGACGGCAGATCATGGGTTCCATCTCCATGTGGCCCTGGAGGCCTTCTTGTTGTTCTTTTGTAACGGCCCGTGGCCGATCATGCATGGCGATCTGCGGCGACTCTAGCCTGCCTTTCCGCACCGGGACAAGCGCCCACGGCGCCGATCATCGAACATCTGAATGGTCCGACAGAGGCTGGCTGAATGGCCCTGCGCAGAGGGCCTGGAGGAGGGCAGGTGTTTTCCGGATGGCTGATTGACAATTCCCGGCTTTTGCCGGAATGTGTGCGCACCCAAGTCAAACGGGCGTATGAATCGAGCGTTTGCCTCGCGCAGGCCTCGACAATAGAGACCCGGTTATCGCGTCGGCGGGTGTGCCGAAGGGTTTGGGACTATGCTCGGCGGTTGCCGAAAGGGTCCCGACACGGCGTCCGATGTGTAAGTTCAAGCTTCCATAATAGCGTGGAGATCAGTTGATGATTTACCAAGGTAAAGCCATCACGGTTAAGCCTCTTGAGGGCGGCATCGTCGAGTTGAATTTCGATCTCAAGGGCGAGTCCGTCAACAAGTTCAACCGTCTCACCCTCAGTGAGTTGCGTGCGGCAGTCGATGCGATCAAGGCCGATGCATCGGTCAAGGGCGTGATCGTGACCAGCGGCAAGGACGTGTTCATCGTTGGTGCCGACATCACCGAGTTCGTTGACAACTTCCAGCTGCCCGACGAGGAACTGATGGCGGGCAACCTCGAAGCCAACAAGATCTTCAGCGACTTCGAAGACCTGGACGTACCCACCGTTGCCGCGATCAACGGCATCGCCCTCGGCGGCGGCCTGGAGATGTGCCTGGCCGCGGACTTCCGCGTGATGAGCGCGACCGCCAAGGTCGGCCTGCCGGAAGTCAAGCTGGGCATCTACCCGGGCTTCGGCGGCACCGTCCGCCTGCCGCGCCTGATCGGCTGCGATAACGCCGTCGAGTGGATCGCCTCGGGCAAGGAAAACAAGGCCGAGGACGCCCTGAAGGTCGGCGCCGTCGACGCCGTGGTCGCTCCCGAGCAACTGCAGGCCGCTGCCCTCGACCTGGCCAAGCGCGCCGTCGCCGGCGAGCTGGACCACAAGGCACGGCGCCAGCCGAAGCTGGAAAAGCTGAAGCTGAATGCAATCGAGCAGATGATGGCCTTCGAAACCGCCAAGGGCTTCGTCGCCGGCCAGGCCGGTCCGAACTACCCGGCGCCGGTGGAAGCCATCAAGAGCATCCAGAAGGCCGCCAACTTCGGCCGCGACAAGGCGCTGGAAGTCGAAGCCGCCGGCTTCGTCAAGCTGGCCAAGACCTCGGTCGCGCAGAGTCTGATCGGCCTGTTCCTGAATGACCAGGAACTGAAGAAGAAAGCCAAGAAATACGACGAAGTCGCCAAGGACGTGAAACTGGCCGCCGTGCTCGGCGCCGGCATCATGGGCGGCGGCATCGCCTATCAGTCGGCGCTCAAGGGCACCCCGATCCTGATGAAGGATATCCGCGAAGAGGGTATCCAGATGGGCCTGAACGAGGCCGCCAAGCTGCTCGGCAAGCGCGTCGAGAAGGGTCGCCTGACCCCGGCGAAGATGGCCGAGGCGCTCAATGGCATCCGTCCGACCATGTCCTATGGCGACTTCGGCAACGTCGACATCATCGTCGAAGCCGTCGTCGAGAACCCCAAGGTCAAGCAAGCCGTGCTCGCCGAAGTGGAAGGCGCGGTGAAGGAAGACGCGATCATCGCCTCCAACACCTCGACCATCTCCATCAGCCTGCTGGCCCAGGCGCTGAAGCGTCCGGAAAACTTCTGCGGCATGCATTTCTTCAACCCGGTGCACATGATGCCGCTGGTGGAAGTGATCCGTGGCGAGAAGACCGGTGAAACCGCCATCGCCACCACCGTCGCCTACGCCAAGAAGATGGGCAAGAGCCCGATCGTGGTCAACGATTGCCCCGGCTTCCTGGTCAACCGTGTGCTGTTCCCGTACTTCGGCGGCTTCGCCAAGCTGCTGAGCTTCGGCGTCGACTTCGTGCGCATCGACAAGGTGATGGAGAAGTTCGGCTGGCCCATGGGCCCGGCCTACCTGTCCGACGTGGTCGGCATCGACACCGGCCACCATGGCCGCGACGTCATGGCCGAGGGCTTCCCGGACCGCATGGCGGTCGAGGGCAAGACCGCCGTCGACGTGATGTACGAGGCCAACCGCCTGGGCCAGAAGAACGGCAAGGGCTTCTACGCCTACGAGACCGACAAGCGCGGCAAGCCGAAGAAGGTCACCGATCCGCAGGCCTACGAAGTGCTCAAGCCGATCGTGGTCGAGCAGCGCGAAGTGACCGACGAGGACATCGTCAACTTCATGATGATCCCGCTGTGCCTGGAAACCGTGCGTTGCCTGGAAGACGGCATCGTCGAGACCGCTGCCGAGGCCGATATGGGCCTGATCTACGGCATCGGCTTCCCGCCCTTCCGTGGTGGTGCTCTGCGCTACATCGATTCGATCGGTGTCGCCGAGTTCGTGGCCCTGGCCGACAAGTACGCCGAGCTGGGCGCGCTGTACCACCCGACCGCGAAGCTGCGTGAAATGGCCAAGAACGGTCAGAAATTCTTCGGTTAATCGCGGAACGACTAGAGCGAGAGTGAATTTATGAGCCTGAATCCGAGAGACGTCGTCATTGTCGACTTCGGCCGCACCCCGATGGGTCGTTCCAAGGGTGGCATGCACCGCAACACCCGCGCCGAGACCATGTCGGCGCACCTGATCAGCAAGCTGCTGGAGCGTAACCCGAAGGTCGACCCGGCCGAAGTGGAAGACGTGATCTGGGGCTGCGTCAACCAGACCCTGGAGCAGGGCTGGAACATCGCGCGCATGGCGTCGCTGATGACCCAGATCCCGCACACCAGCGCCGCGCAGACCGTCAGCCGCCTGTGCGGTTCGTCGATGAGCGCGCTGCACACCGCCGCCCAGGCGATCCAGACCGGCAATGGCGATGTATTCGTCATCGGCGGCGTGGAGCACATGGGCCACGTCGGCATGATGCATGGCGTCGACCCGAACCCGCACCTGTCCCTGTACGCCGCCAAGGCCTCGGGCATGATGGGCCTGACTGCGGAAATGCTCGGCAAGATGCACGGTATCAGCCGTGAGGCGCAGGACAAGTTCGGCGCGCGTTCGCACCAACTGGCCTGGAAGGCCACCCAGGAAGGCAAGTTCAAGGACGAGATCATCCCGATGGAAGGGTATGACGAGAACGGTTTCCTGAAAGTCTTCGACTTCGACGAGACCATTCGTCCGGAAACCACCGTCGAGACCCTGGCCGAGTTGAAGCCGGCGTTCAATCCGAAAGGCGGCACCGTGACCGCGGGGACCTCCTCGCAGATCACCGACGGTGCCTCCTGCATGATCGTGATGTCGGCCCAGCGCGCCCAGGACCTGGGCATCCAGCCGATGGCGGTGATCCGCTCCATGGCCGTGGCGGGTGTCGACCCGGCGATCATGGGCTACGGCCCGGTGCCGTCGACCAACAAGGCGCTCAAGCGTGCCGGCCTGACCATCGCCGACATCGATTTCGTCGAACTCAACGAAGCCTTCGCCGCCCAGGCCCTGCCTGTGCTGAAGGACCTCAAGCTGCTCGACAAGATGGACGAGAAGGTCAACCTCCACGGCGGCGCCATCGCCCTGGGTCACCCGTTCGGTTGCTCCGGTGCGCGCATTTCCGGCACCCTGTTGAACGTGATGAAGCAGAACGGCGGTACCCTTGGCGTGTCCACCATGTGCGTGGGCCTGGGACAGGGTATCACCACCGTCTTCGAGCGCATCTAAGCGTTCGTCGAAGGGGAAAGCCGGGGCCTCGTGCCCCGGCTTTCGTTTTTCAGTGTCAGTCGTTTCCGGCTGTATCGAGCGAATGACGCCCCGGGAGCGCGGGTTTGCCTATTGTGCGATCCGTGCCTATACCGGGCTGTTGTATGTCGGCATTGTGCCGTTGTTTTCCGATTTTCGAGACAAGGTAAGGAACATGGACCTGCAGGCTGGGCTCTATCGTCATTACAAGGGACAGAACTACCGGGTCCTGGGTGTCGCGCGGCATTCGGAGACGGAAGAGGCGCTGGTGATCTACCAGGCGCTGTACGGCGAATTCGGTCTCTGGGTGCGTCCGCTGGAGATGTTCACCGAGGCCGTGGAGGTCGATGGCGAGTGGGTGCCGCGCTTCGTCCTGGTGAGTCCCGAGGCCGATCCTCTGGGCTTGCAGAAAGCTCCCGGCGGGGAAGACCGCGCTTGACCTTGGCTCGTTCGCCACTATATATAGCGGTGCCGCGCTAGTCGCTCCCTCCTTTATATTCATCTTTTCGACGCAGGAACCTTCCGATCCATGGGTAAATCGCTGGTCATCGTGGAATCCCCGGCCAAGGCCAAGACCATCAACAAGTACCTGGGCAGCCAGTACGTGGTGAAGTCGAGCATCGGCCACATCCGTGACCTGCCCACCAGTGGTTCGTCGAGTTCCAAGGAGCCGGCGGCCAAGGGCCGCAAGAGCGCCTCCGAGGCGCCGGCGCTGTCACCGAAGGAGAAGGCCAGGCGCCAACTGGTCTCGCGCATGGGGGTCGACCCCGAGCATGGCTGGAAGGCCAAGTACGAGATCCTGCCCGGCAAGGAAAAGGTCATCGACGAGCTACGCCGCCTGGCCAAGGACGCCGACACCGTCTATCTCGCGACCGACTTGGACCGCGAAGGGGAGGCCATCGCCTGGCACCTGCGGGAAGCCATCGGCGGCGACGAAAGCCGCTACAAGCGCGTGGTATTCAACGAAATCACCAAGAAGGCCATCCAGGAGGCCTTCTCCCAGCCCGGCGAGCTCGATATCAACCGGGTGAACGCCCAGCAGGCGCGGCGTTTCCTCGACCGCGTGGTCGGCTACATGGTCTCGCCGCTGCTCTGGCAGAAGATTGCCCGTGGGTTGTCCGCCGGCCGCGTGCAGTCGGTGGCGGTGAAGCTGGTGGTGGAGCGCGAACGCGAGATTCGCGCCTTCGTCCCGGAAGAGTACTGGGAAGTGCATGCCGACCTCGGTACCGCCAAGGGCGCAAACGTGCGCTTCGAGGTTACCCGTGAGAAGGGCGAGGCCTTCAAGCCGCTCAACGAAGCCCAGGCCATGGCGGCCCTGGAAAAGCTCAAGGCCTCGGCCTATAGCGTCGCCAAGCGCGAGGACCGGCCGACCTCCAGCCGACCCTCGGCGCCGTTCATCACTTCCACCCTGCAGCAGGCGGCGAGCAACCGCCTGGGCTTCGGGGTGAAGAAGACCATGATGATGGCCCAGCGTCTCTACGAGGCCGGCTACATCACCTACATGCGTACCGACTCGACCAACCTGTCGGCCGATGCCATTGGCATGGTCCGCGGTTTCATCGAGGACGAGTTCGGCCAGAAGTACCTGCCGGGCAAGGCCAACGTCTACTCGAGCAAGGAGGGCGCCCAGGAAGCGCACGAGGCGATCCGTCCTTCCGACGTCAACCTCAAGCCGACCCAGCTGTCCGGCATGGAGCGTGACGCCGAGCGCCTGTACGACCTGATCTGGCGCCAGTTCGTGGCGTGCCAGATGACCCCGGCCGAATACCTCTCGACCAGCGTGAGCGTCACCGCCGGCGATTTCGAGCTGCGCGCCAAGGGCCGCATCCTCAAGTTCGACGGTTATACCCGGGTACTGCCGCAGCAGAGCAAGCCGGGCGAGGACGACGTCCTGCCGGAAATGAAGGAAGGCGAGAACCTCAAGCTGATCAAGCTCGATCCGAGCCAGCACTTCACCAAGCCGCCGGCGCGCTACTCCGAGGCGAGCCTGGTCAAGGAACTGGAGAAGCGCGGTATCGGCCGCCCCTCGACCTACGCGGCGATCATCTCCACCATCCAGGAGCGCGGCTACGTAACCACCCACAACCGCCGCTTCTATGCGGAGAAGATGGGCGACATCGTCACCGATCGGCTCAACGAGAGCTTCGCCAACCTGATGGACTACGGTTTCACCGCCGGGATGGAGGAGCATCTCGACGACGTGGCCCAGGGCGAGCGCGACTGGAAGCACCTGCTCGACGAGTTCTACGGCGATTTCAAGAAGAAGCTCGAGGTGGCCGAAGTCAGCGAGAAGGGGATGCGCGCCAACCAGCCGACCCTGACCAACATTCCCTGCCGCGAGTGCGGCCGGCCGATGATGATTCGTACCGCCTCCACCGGCGTGTTCCTCGGCTGCTCGGGCTACAGCCTGCCGCCGAAGGAGCGTTGCAAGGCGACCGTCAACCTGATTCCCGGCGACGAGATCGCCGCGGACGACGAGGGCGAGTCCGAGTCGCGGGTGTTGCGTGGCAAGCATCGCTGCCCGATCTGCAGTACCGCGATGGACGCCTACCTGCTGGACGAGAAACACAAGCTGCATATCTGCGGCAACAACCCCGACTGTCCGGGCTACGAGATCGAGGAAGGCCAGTACCGGATCAAGGGCTACGAAGGGCCGAGCCTGGAATGCGACAAGTGTGGCAGCGAGATGCAGTTGAAAACCGGCCGTTTCGGCAAGTTCTTCGGTTGCACCAATCCGACCTGCAAGAACACCCGCAAGCTGCTGAAGAATGGCGAGGCGGCGCCGCCGAAGATGGACGCCATCCGCATGCCTGAATTGAAGTGCGAGAAGGTGGACGATATCTACGTGCTGCGCGACGGCGCTTCGGGCATGTTCCTGGCCGCCAGCCAGTTCCCGAAGAACCGCGAGACCCGCGCGCCGTTGGTGAGCGAGATCATCCCGCACAAGGCCGAGCTGGATCCCAAGTACCATTACCTCTGCGACGCCCCGCAGAAAGACCCGGACGGCCGTCCCGCGGTGATCCGTTTCAGCCGCAAGACCAAGGAGCAATACGTGCAGTCCGAGGTCGATGGCAAGCCCACCGGCTGGCGCGCCTTCTACGATGGCGGCAAGTGGAAGGTCGAAGACAAGCGCTGATGGATGGCGCGCCCGCTTGCATGGGGCGCGCTTATACTGCGCGAAGGCCGGGCGCTGACCTGGCCTGCGCTCCGCATTCCTTCCAGTTTTAATCGGGAGTACCGGCATGGCCCAAGAGCTTTATACCCGCACCAACCAGAAGCTGTATTTCGCCGGGTTGGCTCTGGAGGCCTGGAAGCGAGCCGATGCCGAGCGGGCGATGAATGCCCAGGCGATCATCCAGGGGGAGCGCGAGTCGGCGCTGTTCCACCTTTATGGCGCAGTGCTCGGTGTATGCCATGAGATCGCCGGTTACTACCGTCTGCCGCAGGCTGCCGCTCCTCGCGTGGATGCATTGCTGAATGCCGAAGTGCTGGCGGCCGCGCCCAGCCCCGAGCTAGCTGAACTGGTGGAGTTGGCGTCGCAGCCGGAAACCTGGCTGGGCCAGTTGCTGGGCGCCTACTCCGAGCTGTTCCTGCCGCCGCGACCGACCAAGGCAGCGAAGATCGACCCCAGCACACCGTTGATCGTTGCCGTGAGTATCGACGAAGAAGCCCCCTTGCTTTCTCGCGAAACCCTCGAGGAATGGCGGCAGTCGCTGAAGCAATTGGTCCTGCGTTTTCGCGAGAGCCTGACGGAGCTGTAACGCCGTCGTCATTCGCCGATCAGCGGTAGGACATTTTCCTACCGTTCCACTCGGTTGATTTGCCAGCAAAAAAATTTAGCGGATGCCGTCCGGGCGCTCTGGAACCGCCGTTACAGGCGCGAGAGGGGAACCGGAAGGCGGATGCGGGCTAGGGATGCACTGGATGGGCTGTTACAATGTCGCGTCTTCGTAGAGAGCGTCTGTCATGCCAACATCCTTCCTTGAAATCGTAGAAATGCCCGACGGGCGCATCGTGCTGCGTCGCGCCGATGACGAGGAGGCGTTGGTGACCCTGGAGTTCTCCGGGGACGCGAAGAATTTCCTGCAAGGCCAGCATGTCGAAGTGGCCAAGGCCATGTTCAATGTCGGCGTGCAAATGGCCGGTCGTCTTGCCGAGGGCGAGATGGAACACGACGAAGGCCCCCGCGTCCTGCACTGAACGCTGTCCCCCGCCGTTTTTTCAACCCAGACGAATATTCAGGCTCTGTGCTTGGCCCAGTTGGGCGGCGCGGGACAGTTGCTTGCGCGCCGCCCGGCTCAGCGGTTCCAGCCAACTGACCACGGTGTGGCTGCGGCCCAGGCGCAAGGCCTCGCAACTGAGCGCCAGGGCAGCGGCGTTGTCCTTCGCCTGCAGTAGCAGGATGCGCTCGCGGTTCAGGCCGGCGCGGCGCAGCCATTCATGGGTCAGGCTCGCCGGCGGAGCGATCAGGGTCAGCCAGCGGGCATCCTGTTCCTCGCTGAGCTCGCGGAGAATCGGTGCGAGCAGGGTCAGGCAGTGCCCCGGCAGGCCGCTGAGCGAAAGTTCGCTAAAGGCAGCGGGTTCCTCGATGGAGGCGCTGGAAGGACTGTCGATGACATCGTCGAGCAAGGGTGCGCCGTTGCTGGCCCAGAACGCTTCCTGGAACAGTGGCAACTGGGCGCTGGGCAGCGAGTGGGAGGTCTGCATGGTATCTCCTGTCAGCGCCGGATCACGCCGACGCTCAAGCCTTCGATGATCAGTTCCTGCTCCTTCAGATCGACTTCGATCGGAGCGAACTCAGGGTTTTCCGCCAGCAGCCAGACCTTGCTGCCTTCGCGCTTGAAGCGTTTCACCGTGACCTCCTCGCCGATCCGCGCGACCACCACCTGGCCGTTGCGCGCTTCGCGGGTGACGTGGACGGCCAGCAGGTCGCCGTCGAGGATGCCGATGTCCTTCATGCTCATGCCGCGCACGCGCAACAGGTAGTCGGCGCGAGGATTGAAGAAGGCGGGATTGATACGGCAGGATTCCTCGATGTTCTGTTCGGCGAGGATCGGTGCGCCGGCGGCGACCCGTCCGATCACCGGCAGGCCCTCATCGTCGTTGGCGGCATGCGGTTCGAAGCCGGGAATGCGGATGCCGCGAGAGGCGCCCGGAGTCATTTCGATGGCGCCCTTGCGTGCCAGCGCCTTGAGGTGCTCCTCGGCGGCGTTCGGCGACTTGAAGCCGAGTTCCTGGGCGATTTCCGCCCGGGTCGGCGGAAAGCCGTGGTCTTCCAGGCAGCGCTTGATGAAGGAGAGGATCTCGGCTTGGCGGGGCGTCAGCTTCTGCATGTCGTCGCTCTGTGTTTTTATCCAGTGACTGGGATTATATACAGTGAGCGGGGCGTGGCAATGATTTTCCGCATGACATTTCGTCCTGCGTCACGATGAAGTTGGCCAGTGTCTTGCTTCCGTTTTTCGGGACTTCTCTGTAATTTTCCTGACTGGTGCGTCATCTGCCGCTTGACAAGGGATGTGGCTGAAACGTATGTTTCAAACAAGTGTTTGTCAGGCGGAGAAACCATGGCCCAGTCGGAAACCGTCGAACGCATTCTCGATGCGGCGGAACAGCTGTTCGCGGAAAAAGGCTTCGCCGAAACCTCGTTGCGTCTGATCACCAGCAAGGCCGGGGTCAACCTGGCGGCGGTGAATTATCACTTCGGTTCGAAGAAGGCGCTGATCCAGGCGGTGTTCTCGCGCTTCCTCGGGCCATTCTGCGCCAGCCTGGAAAAGGAGCTGGATCGTCGCCAGGCCAAGCCCGAGGCCCAGCACGCCACCCTGGAGGACCTCCTGCACCTGCTGGTGTCCCAGGCGATGGCGGTGAAGCCGCGCAGCGGCAACGACCTGTCGATCTTCATGCGCTTGCTCGGCCTGGCCTTCAGCCAGAGCCAGGGGCACCTGCGCAAGTACCTGGAGGAGGTCTACGGCAAGGTCTTCCGGCGCTACATGCTGCTGGTCAACGAGGCTGCGCCGAAGCTGCCGCCCATCGAGCTGTTCTGGCGCGTGCACTTCATGCTCGGCGCGGCCGCCTTCAGCATGTCGGGGATCAAGGCCCTGCGGGCGATGGCGGAAACCGATTTCGGCGTGAACACTTCCACCGAGCAGGTGATGCACCTGATGGTGCCGTTCTTCGCTGCCGGCATGCGCGCCGAGAGCGGCATCGACGATCCGCTGCTGGCCGGGGCGCAACTGCGCCCGCGGAACAAGACGCCCGCCAAGGCCTGATCGCAGACGGCGCCCCAGGGCGCCGTTTTCCTTTCTCCTTTCTCTGTGCTCCGGGCGGAACTCCATGCGCCGGGCCGGCTCCATTGGCAGGCGCGCGGTACCGCCCCGGGACTTAAGTCTTTCTGCCGGGTGCAGTACAGTGTGCGCTGTCTGAGGCCCGTGACGGCGGGCTTCGCTGATTTCCAGGCCATAGGACTCTTCATGCAAGGCTCTCTGATGCTCGACATCGGCGGCACCTGGCTGACCGCCGAGGACCGCCAAATCCTGCGCCACCCCGAGGTGGGCGGGCTGATCATCTTCGCTCGCAACATCGAGCATCCTGCCCAGGTTCGCGAACTGTGTGCGGCCATTCGCGCCATCCGTCCCGACCTGTTGCTGGCCGTCGACCAGGAAGGAGGGCGCGTGCAGCGCCTGCGCCAGGGCTTCGTGCGCCTGCCGGCGATGCGCGCGATCGCCGACAACCCCAATGCCGAAGAGCTGGCCGAGCATTGTGGCTGGCTGATGGCGACCGAGGTGCAGGCGGTCGGCCTCGACCTGAGTTTCGCGCCGGTGCTGGATCTCGACCACCAGCGCAGCGCCGTGGTCGGTAGCCGCGCCTTCGAGGGCGACCCGGAGCGTGCCGCGCTGCTTGCCGGTGCTTTCATTCGCGGCATGCATGCCGCCGGGATGGCCGCCACCGGCAAGCATTTTCCCGGTCACGGCTGGGCCGAGGCCGATTCCCATGTGGCGATTCCCGAAGACGCGCGCAGTCTCGAGGAAATCCGGCGCAGCGACCTGGTTCCGTTCGCCCGCCTGGCCGGACAGCTCGACGCGCTGATGCCGGCCCATGTCATCTATCCGCAGGTCGACCCGCAGCCCGCCGGCTTTTCCCGGCGCTGGTTGCAGGAGATCCTGCGCGGCGAGCTGAAGTTCGACGGGGTGATATTCAGCGACGACCTGTCGATGGCCGGCGCCCATGTGGTTGGCGACGCCGCCAGCCGCATCGAGGCCGCCCTGGCCGCGGGCTGCGACATGGGCCTGGTGTGCAACGACCGGGCTTCCGCCGAGCTGGCCCTGGCTGCCCTGCAACGCCTGAAGGTGACCCCGCCGTCGCGTCTGCAACGCATGCGTGGCAAGGGCTACGCGAATACCGACTATCGCCAGCAGCCGCGCTGGCTGGAAGCACTGTCCGCGTTGCGCGCTGCGCAACTGATTGATTGAGGGAGCTGTCGATGAGTGTCTACGCGATTATCGGAGGAACCGGCCTGACCCAGCTGGAAGGGCTGACGCTGAGCGAGTCCCTGCCGATCGAAACGCCGTATGGCGCGCCGTCCGCGCCGCTCCAGCGTGGCCGCTACGCCGGGCGCGAGGTGCTGTTCCTGGCACGTCACGGTCATCCGCACCGCTTCCCGCCGCACCAGGTGAACTACCGGGCCAATCTCTGGGCGCTGAAGCAGGCGGGTGCCGAGGCGGTGATCGCGGTCAACGCGGTGGGTGGCATCCATGCGGCGATGGGAACGGGGCACCTGTGCGTGCCGCACCAGTTGATCGACTACACCTCGGGACGCGAGCACACCTATTTCGCCGGCGATATCGAGCATGTCACCCATATCGACTTCAGCCACCCCTATGACGAGCCGTTGCGCCAGCGCCTGATCGAGGCGTTGCGTGCGTTGGGGCTGGCGCACAGCAGCCATGGGGTCTACGCCTGCACCCAAGGACCGCGCCTGGAAACGGTGGCGGAAATCGCCCGGTTGGAGCGGGACGGCAACGATATCGTCGGCATGACCGGCATGCCCGAGGCGGCACTGGCCCGCGAGCTGGACCTGCCCTACGCCTGCCTGGCGCTGGTGGTCAATCCCGCGGCGGGCAAGTCGGCGGGGATCATCACCATGGCCGAAATCGAACAGGCGTTGCACGATGGCATCGGCAAGGTGCGCGAGGTGTTGGCGCGGGTCCTGGCCGGCTAGGCGGCCATCGCAACGAAAAAAAGGCCGCTATTGCGGCCTTTTTCGCTATTGCGCAGGAGGTGCGGCGTCGAAGCCGCCTTCGACGGGGGGCGCGTCCGCCGGTGCCTGCTGTTCTTCCATTTCCATGGGATTGGGGGCGGCGGGACGGGCGCCGACCGGCACCACCTTGATCAGGATGCCCAGGCTCGGATGGTCGAGATAGGTCAGTTCGCCATTCTTCAGCCGCGTGCCCTGCCTGATGTGCTGGCTGCCGGCGAGGAAACCGTCGTCGCCGAAGCGATTGACCCAGAAATCGGCCTCCATGTCGACGAAGCGCACCTGGCTGAGGGTCAGCGTACCTTCCACCGGGAAATGATGATCCTGTTCCTGGCCTTCGCTGAGGGCGATCTTCGCCGGGGTCTCGCCGATGTCCTGGCGCCAGGCCTTGTGCAGCAGCACGGTGTAGCCGTTGTCCTGGCTGAGCTTGGCGAGCTGGTTGTCGAGCGCGGTGGCGCGCAGGGCGTCGCTGGCCAGCGGCTGTGCGCCGGTGGCCCAGTCGTCCGGGGCCGGCTGGCTGGACGGCACGGCATCGCCGGCCTGGCGGAACACCACCAGTTCCACCTGGTAGGGACCGCCGGCGAATGCCGCGGGGGCGGCCAGTGAGAGCAGCAGGGCAAGGCAACGGAACAAGCGCATAGGCTAATCCTTAGGTGGTTTGCGGTGTCAGGCGCTCGAACAGCGCCTCCAGGGTATTGAAGCGTTCTTCCGGTCGTTCCATGGGCACCTGGAAGCGGAACAGGGTTGCGCCTTCGAACTTGTAGCGGTTCGGTTGGCCCTGGATCAGCTTGATCAATACCAGCGGGTCGACCTGGGTATCGGCGGCAAATTCTATACGACCGCCCTGCGGTCCGGCATCGACCTTGAGTATTCCAAGTTTTTCCGCCTGCAGTTTCAGAAGGGTCAGGCGCATCAGGTTCTTCGCCGGATCGGGCAGGAGCCCGAAGCGGTCGATCATCTCCACCTGCAACTCGCGCAAACCTTCCTCGTCAGGGGCGTTGGCGATGCGCTTGTAGAGGATCAGCCGGGCATGCACGTCGGGCAGGTAATCCTCGGGGATCAGCGCAGGCACCCGCAGGTTGACCTCCGGCCCGCCGCCCAGTGGCTGCTCGAGGTTCGGTTGCTCGCCCTTGCGGATGGCCTTCACCGCCCGTTCGAGCATTTCCATGTAGAGGGTGAAGCCGACCGCCTGGATCTGCCCGCTCTGGCCGTCGCCGAGCAACTCGCCGGCGCCGCGGATCTCCAGGTCGTGGGTGGCGAGGACGAAGCCGGCGCCCAGGTCCTGGGCGTTGGCGATGGCTTCCAGGCGTTTCTCGGCGTCCGGGGTCATCTGACGGCGCGGCGGTGTCAGCAGGTAGGCGTAGGCCTGGTGGTGGCTGCGACCGACGCGGCCGCGCAACTGGTGCAACTGGGCCAGGCCGAACTTGTCGGCGCGCTCGATGAGGATGGTGTTGGCGCTGGGCACGTCGATGCCGGTCTCGATGATGGTCGAGGCCACCAGCACGTTGAAGCGCTTGTGGTAGAAGTCGCTCATCACCTGTTCCAGCTCGCGCTCGTGCATCTGTCCGTGGCCGATGCCGATGCGCGCCTCCGGGACCAGTTCGGCGAGGTCGCGGGCGCACTTCTCGATGGTCTTCACTTCGTTGTGCAGGTAGTACACCTGGCCGCCGCGCAGCAGTTCGCGGAGCAGCGCTTCCTTGATTACCGCGTTCTGCTGCTCCATGACGAAGGTGCGCACCGACAGGCGGCGCGCCGGCGGCGTGGCGATGATGGACAGGTCGCGCATGCCGGAGACGGCCATGTTCAGGGTCCGCGGGATCGGCGTGGCGGTGAGGGTGAGGATGTCCACTTCGCTGCGCAGGGCCTTGAGCTGCTCCTTCTGGCGCACCCCGAAGCGGTGTTCCTCGTCGATCACGACCAACCCCAGGTTGGCGAACTTCACGTCTTCCTGGAGCAGCTTGTGGGTCCCGATGAGGATGTCGATCTTGCCTTCGGCCAGTAGCCGTGCAGCGTTCTCGACTTCCTTGGCGCTCTTGAAGCGGCTCATCACCTCGACGCTCACCGGCCAGTCGGCGAAGCGGTCGCGGAAGCTGTTGTAGTGCTGCTGGGCGAGCAGGGTGGTGGGCACCAGCACCGCCACCTGCTTGCCGCTATGCACGGCGACGAACGCCGCGCGCATCGCCACTTCGGTCTTGCCGAAGCCGACGTCGCCGCAGACCAGGCGGTCCATTGGCCTGGGCGCGAGCATATCGGCGACCACTGCCTCGATGGCGCTTTGCTGGTCCGGCGTCTCCTCGAACGGGAAGCCGGCCGAGAAGGTCGCGTAGTCGGCCTGCGGATCCTTGAACGCGAAGCCTTCGCGGGCGGCGCGGCGGGCGTAGATGTCGAGCAGCTCGGCGGCGACGTCGCGGACCTGCTCGGCGGCCTTGCGCTTGGCCTTCTGCCAGGTTTCCGAGCCGAGCCGGTGCAACGGCGCCAGGGCGTCGTCGGCGCCGGTGTAGCGGGCGATCAGGTGCAGGTTGGCGACCGGCACGTAGAGCTTGGCGTCCTCGGCGTATTGCAGCATGAGGAATTCCGCCTGCTGGTTGTCCACCTCGAGGGTGATCAGGCCCAGGTAGCGGCCGACGCCATGGTCGATGTGCACCACCGGCGCGCCTTCGCGCAGCTCGGTGAGGTTCTTGATCACCGCGTCGCCGCCGTCGCGGGTCTTTTCCCGGCGCCGGCGCTGCATGACGCGCTGGCCGAACAGCGGGCTTTCGGCGACCAGGGCGAGGGCCGGATGGTCCAGCAGCAGGCCCTCGTCCAGCGGCGCGATGCTGATCGCCAGGCGTGCCTGGCTGGCGAGGAAGGCCGGCCAGCCGTCGACTTCCTCGGGGCGCAGCTTCAGTCGGGCCAGCAGCTCCAGCAGGACTTCCCGGCGTCCGGCCGATTCGGCGCAGAACAGTACGCGGCCGGGGAACTCCTCGATGAACCGGCACAGCGCGGCCAGCGGCTCGGCGGCCTTGGCTTCGATCGCCAGGTTCGGCAGCGGCAGGGCCGGGAAGCGCTCGCGCCCGACGCCCGGCTCGACGTCCTCCTGGCTGGCGACCACCCGTGGCCAGTTCTTCAGCCGGGCGAAGCAGTCTTCCACCGGAAGGAACACTTCCGCCGGCGGCAGCAATGGCCGTTCCGGATCGACCCGGCGGTCCTCGTAGCGGCTGCGTACGTCATTCCAGAACTGCTCCGCGGCCTGTTCGATGCCGGGCAGGGAGAACACCTGGGTGTCTTGCGGCAGGTAGTCGAAGAGGGTCGCGGTTTCCTCGAAGAACAGCGGCAGGTAGTACTCGATTCCCGAGGGTGTCAAACCGCTGGCGAGGTCCTGGTAGATCGGGCAGCGCCGGTAGTCGACGTCGAAGCGCTCGCGGAAGCGGCCGCGGAAGCCGGTGACCGCTTCCTTGTTCAGGGGGAATTCGCGTGCCGGCAGCAGGCGGATCGACTCGACCTTGTCGATGGAGCGCTGGGTCTCCGGGTCGAAGGTGCGCAGGGTCTCGATCTCGTCGTCGAACAGGTCGATACGGAAGGGCAACTCGCTGCCCATCGGGAACAGGTCGATCAGCGCGCCGCGGACGGCGAACTCGCCGTGCTCGTAGACCGTGTCGACGCAGCGGTAGCCGGCGCCTTCCAGGCGCAGACGCATCCGCTCGACGTCGAGTTTCTGGCCGACGTCGAGGACCAGGCTGCTGCCGAGCAGGAAGCGGGTCGGCGCCAGGCGGTGCAAGGCGGTGGAGATCGGCACCACCAGCACGCCGTGCTTGAGCTGCGGCAACTGGTAGAGGGCGGCGATGCGCTGGGAAATGATGTCCTGGTGCGGCGAAAAGACGTCGTAGGGCAGGGTT
The DNA here is from genome assembly GCF_056110345.1 of Pseudomonas sp. TZ252. Taxonomy (NCBI): domain Bacteria; kingdom Pseudomonadati; phylum Pseudomonadota; class Gammaproteobacteria; order Pseudomonadales; family Pseudomonadaceae; genus Pseudomonas; species Pseudomonas sp. TZ252. The sequence continues at coordinate 4,591,246 of NZ_CM148566.1, forward strand.
TCCCAATCGGGGAAATGCAATACCGGCAGGTCGGGGGCGAAGAACCGCAGTTCCTGTTCCAGGCGTTCGGCATTCTGGCTGTCGGCGGTCAGCAGCAGGGTGAAGCGCTTGGCGGAACTGGCGGCCTCGGCGACAGCCAGGCTCAGCGCGGCACCGGGGAGGTTGCCCCAGTGTTGCTTGCCGGCGCTGGCCGGCAGGCTGGGAAGACGCAGTACGGACACGGGCAAGCTGGGCTCCGGTCGGGAATTTGACCCGCCGGATTGTAACTTTCCCGACTGCTGGATGTCAGTCTTCCGACTGCTGCAGATTGCCGAGCCTGGCCGGCGCGGTCATAATGTAGCCCCTTTTTTCATCCCCTACATGTGGAAGGTATTGCCCGTGACTCAGAAGCCCGACCAGTGTCTCGGTGAATGGATCGATCGTGAAGCCATCGCGGAAGCCATGATCCCGCTGATTGGCCAGCTCTACCGCAATAACAATGTGGTGACCTCGATCCATGGCCGTGGTCTGATCAACCGCTCGGTGATCGCGATCATGAAGGCGCATCGTTTCGCCCGTCATCGCATGGCTGATGACGCCGAGCTGTCGGTTCACGAGACGTTCCCGATCCTCAAGGCGATGAGCGAGCTCAAGCTGGGCGCCGCTTCCGTCGATCTGGGCAAGATGGTCGCCAAGTTCAAGGCAGAAGGTAACGGCCGCAGCATCGAGGACTTCGTCAAGGCCGAGCTGGCCGAGGTGGTCGGCAAGCAGAACGGCGATGCCCGCGAAGGCACCGACGTCGTGCTCTACGGCTTCGGCCGCATCGGCCGCCTGCTGGCGCGCATCCTGATCGAGAAGACCGGCGGCGGCGACGGCCTGCGCCTGCGCGCGATCGTCGTGCGCAAGGGTGCCGAGAACGACCTGGTCAAGCGGGCCAGCCTGCTGCGTCGGGACTCGGTGCACGGTCCGTTCGACGGCACCATCACCATCGACGAACAAAACAACACGCTGACCGCCAACGGCAACCTGATCCAGGTGATCTACTCCAACGATCCGGCGTCGATCGACTACACCCAGTACGGCATCAAGAACGCCCTGCTGGTCGACAACACCGGCAAGTGGCGCGACGCCGAAGGCCTCGGCCAGCACCTGAAGTGCCCGGGGATCGATCGCGTGGTCCTTACCGCTCCGGGCAAGGGTGCGCTGAAGAACATCGTGCACGGTATCAACCACACCGACATCGGCGCCGACGACAAGATCATCTCGGCCGCCTCCTGCACCACCAACGCCATCGTGCCGGTGCTGAAGGCCGTCAACGACCAGTACGGCATCGTCAACGGTCACGTCGAGACCGTTCACTCGTACACCAACGACCAGAACCTGATCGACAACTTCCACAAGGGCAGTCGTCGTGGCCGCAGCGCGCCGCTGAACATGGTGATCACCGAGACCGGTGCCGCCACCGCCGCGGCCAAGGCCCTGCCGGTGCTGAAAGGCAAGCTGACCGGCAATGCGATCCGTGTGCCGACGCCGAACGTGTCCATGGCGATCCTCAACCTGAACCTGGAAAAGGCCACCACCCGCGAAGAGATCAACGAGTACCTGCGCCAGATGGCCATGCACTCGGACCTGCAGAAGCAGATCGACTTCGTCAGCTCCCAGGAAGTGGTTTCCACCGACTTCGTCGGTTCGCGCCATGCCGGCGTGGTGGACGCCGAGGCGACCATCTGCAACGACAACCGTGTCGTCCTGTACGTGTGGTACGACAACGAGTTCGGCTACAGCTGCCAGGTAGTGCGCGTGATGGAAGACATGGCTGGGGTCAACCCGCCGGCCTTCCCGCGTTGATGCGCAAGGCGTAGAGGAAAACGGGAGCTCTCGGGCTCCCGTTTTTCATTTCTGTGGATAACCAGAACAAGAAACTACTCACTTCGATTTAGGGTTTTTCAATGGATGGTCAACATCTGCACCAGGGCGAGCTGAAGCGTGGCCTGAAGAATCGCCACATCCAGTTGATCGCGCTGGGCGGGGCGATCGGCACCGGGCTGTTCCTCGGCTCGGCGGGCGTCATCAAGACGGCCGGCCCGTCGATGATCCTCGGTTACGCCATTGGCGGCTTCATCGCCTTCCTGATCATGCGCCAGCTCGGCGAGATGATCGTCGAGGAGCCGGTGGCCGGCTCCTTCAGTCACTTCGCACACAAGTACTGGGGCGGATTCGCCGGTTTCCTTTCCGGCTGGAACTACTGGGTGCTGTACATCCTGGTGGGCATGTCGGAGCTGACCGCGGTGGGCAAGTACATCCAGTATTGGTGGCCGGACGTGCCGACCTGGGCGACGGCGGCGGCGTTCTTCGTGCTGATCAACGCGATCAACCTGGCCAACGTGAAAGCCTTCGGCGAGACCGAGTTCTGGTTCGCGATCATCAAGGTAGCGGCGATCGTCGGCATGATCCTGCTCGGTATCTACCTGCTGGTCGGCGGCGGTGGCGGACCGCAAGCCTCGGTGAGCAACCTGTGGGACCGCGGCGGCTTCTTCCCCAACGGTCTCAGCGGCCTGGTGATGACCCTGGCGATCATCATGTTCTCCTTCGGGGGGCTGGAGTTGGTGGGTATCACCGCCGCCGAGGCGTCCGAGCCGCGGAAGGTGATCCCGAAGGCGATCAACCAGGTGATCTACCGGATCCTGATCTTCTATATCGGCGCCCTGGCGGTGCTGCTCTCGCTGTATCCATGGGACCAGTTGGTGGAGACCATCAACGCTTCCGGCGACGACTACAGCGGCAGCCCGTTCGTGCAGATCTTCTCGTTGATCGGCAGCGGCACCGCGGCCAACATCCTCAACTTCGTAGTACTCACCGCGGCATTGTCGGTCTACAACAGCGGCGTCTACTGCAACAGCCGGATGCTCTACGGCCTGGCCGCCCAGGGTGACGCGCCGAAGGTGCTGATGTCGGTGGACCGCCGGGGCGTGCCGGTGCTGTCGATCCTGGTCTCGGCGCTGATCACCTTCCTCTGCGTGATCGTCAACTACGTATTGCCGCACAAGGCGCTGGAGCTGCTGATGTCGCTGGTGGTGGCGGCGCTGGTGATCAACTGGGCGATGATCAGCCTGTCGCACCTGAAGTTCCGCGCGGCGATGAAGCGCCAGGGCGTGGACACCTTCTTCAAGGCGCTCTGGTCGCCGTTCAGCAACTACCTGTGCCTGGCCTTCGTGTTGTTCATCCTTGGCATCATGCTGATGATCCCCGGGATCAACATCTCGGTGTACGCCATTCCATTCTGGCTGCTGCTGATGTGGTTGTGCTACCGGGTCAAGCTGTCGCTGGCGGAAAGGCGCGGGCTCGGCCAGCAGGCCTGAGCCTGCGGGTGGCGCAGGACGGGAGCTTCGGCTCCCGTTTTTCATTTCGCACGGGCATATTTTTCTGTCGTTTTCTGTTACGCGTTTCAAGACCCGGTGTGCGGCTTGGGTGGCTCCCGGGGAGGTGGCTCTTTATAATCCCGTGGTTACCTTGCGGGGCCATTCATCAATCGTGCCAATTCAGTACGTTGCGCGCGATGATGGTCATTTTCTGACTTGGGCCTCGTCTTTTCTGTCCACGACCACTAGGCACTAGACATGATCAAGATAAAACGTGGCCTGGACCTGCCCATCAGCGGCGCCCCCGAACAGCGCATCGAGGCAGCACGCCCGGTACGCAGCGTGGCGTTGATCGGTTTCGACTACCACGGCATGAAGCCGACCATGGCGGTGCAGGTAGGCGACCGGGTGAAGCTGGGGCAGGTGCTGTTCACCGACAAGAAGAATCCCTCCGTCAGCTATACCGCACCCGGCGCCGGTGTGGTCAGTGCCATCCATCGTGGCGAGAAGCGCGTCCTGCAATCGGTGGTCATCGATCTCGACGGCGACGAGCAACTGGAGTTCGCCCGTTATCCCGCTGACAAACTCGCCACGCTGAGCGCCGAGCAGGTCCGCGACAACCTGTTGCAGTCGGGCCTGTGGACCGCGCTGCGGACCCGGCCGTTCAGCAAGGTGCCCGATCCCGAGTCCAGCCCCAGTTCGATTTTCGTCACTGCCATCGATACCCAGCCGCTGGCCGCCGATCCGCAGGTGGTTATCGCGGAGCAGGGCGAGGCCTTCCAGGCCGGGCTGACGGTGCTCGGGCGCCTGGCCCGGGTGTTCCTGTGCAAGGCGGAAGGCGTTTCGCTACCCGGCGAGGCGCTCTCCGGCGTGACCGCGCAAGCATTCTCCGGTCCGCATCCGGCGGGCCTGCCCGGCACCCATATCCACTTCCTTGACCCGGTGGGTGCCGGCAAGAGCGTGTGGAACCTGAACTACCAGGACGTGATCGCCATCGGCAAGCTGTTCACGACCGGGCAATTGTGGACCGAGCGGGTGATCGCCCTGGCCGGTCCGGTGGTGGAAAAGCCGCGTCTGGTGCGCACCCGCTTGGGCGCCAACCTCGACGAACTGGCCGCCGGCCAGTTGCAGCCGGGCAACAACCGGCTGATCTCCGGCTCCGTGCTGGGCGGTCGCACCGCCCATGGCGCCTACGCCTACCTGGGGCGCTACCACCTGCAGTTGTCCTGTCTCAAGGAGGGCGACCAGCGCGAGTTCCTCCACTACCTGCGCGCCGGGGTGGAAAAGCATTCGCTGCTCAACGTGTTCGTCTCCAGGCTGCTCGGCGGCAAGCGCTTCGCCTTCACCACCAGCACCAACGGCAGCCCACGGGCGATGGTGCCGGTAGGTAACTACGAGGCGGTGATGCCGCTGGATATCCTGCCGACTCAATTGCTGCGCTACCTGATCGTCGGCGACACGGAAATGGCCCAGAAGCTCGGCGCCCTGGAACTCGACGAAGAGGACCTGGCGCTGTGCAGCTACGTCTGCGCCGGCAAGTACGAATACGGCCCGATTCTGCGGGACAATCTGGCACGCATCGAGCAGGAGGGCTGAGCCATGGGTTTGCGTAACCTGCTCGACAAGGTCGAGCATCATTTCGAGAAGGGCGGGCGCTACGAGAAGTGGTACCCGCTGTACGAAGCCGTGGACACCTTCCTCTATCGTCCGGGCAGCGTCACCCGCACCACTGCACACGTGCGCGACGGCATCGACCTGAAGCGCATGATGATCATCGTCTGGCTGTGCACCTTCCCGGCGATGTTCTTTGGCATGTACAACGTCGGCCACCAGGCCAACCTGATCTTCGCCCAGAGCCCCGATCTGTTGAGCGCCCAGGATGGCTGGCGCTTCGCCCTGATCGGCGCGCTGGCCGGGTTCGACCCGAACAGCCTGTGGGATTGCCTGGTCCAGGGCGCCGCGTACTTCCTGCCGGTGTACCTGACCACCTTCATCGTCGGCGGTTTCTGGGAGGTGCTGTTCGCCAGCATCCGCCGCCACGAGGTCAACGAAGGCTTCTTCGTCACCTCGGTGCTGTTCGCCCTGACCCTGCCGCCGTCCGTCCCGTTGTGGCAGGTAGCCCTGGGGATCAGCTTCGGCGTGGTGCTGGGCAAGGAAGTGTTCGGCGGCACCGGGAAGAACTTCCTCAATCCGGCACTGGTCGGCCGGGCCTTCCTGTTCTTCGCCTACCCGGCGCAGATGTCCGGCGACGCGGTATGGACCTCGGTGGACGGCTTCGCCGGCGCCACCTCGCTGAGCCTGGCCGCCGCCGGCGGCGTGGACAACATCCTCGGCCACGGCTTGACCTGGATGGATGCCTTCCTCGGCCACATGCAGGGTTCGATGGGCGAGACCAGCACCCTGGCGATCTTCATCGGCGGCGCCGTGCTGCTGCTGACCCGCATCGCCTCCTGGCGCATCGTCGCCGGGGTGATGCTGGGGATGGTCGCCATGAGCTACCTGTTCAACGCCATCGGATCGGCCAGCAACCCGATGTTCGCCATGCCCTGGTATTGGCACCTGGTCACCGGCGGCTTCGCCTTCGGCATGATCTTCATGGCCACCGACCCGGTCTCGGCGTCCATGACCGATACCGGCAAGTGGCTGTTCGGCGCTCTGATCGGAGTGATGGTCATGCTGATCCGGGTGGTCAACCCGGCGTTCCCGGAAGGCATGATGCTGGCGATCCTGTTCGCCAACCTGTTCGCACCGCTGATCGACCATTTCGTCGTTCAGGCCAACATCAAGCGGAGGCTGGCGCGCAATGGCTAATCAAGAATCCACCACCCGCACACTGCTGGTAGCCCTGGTGGTGTGCCTGGTCAGCTCGGTGTTCGTCGCCGGCGCGGCGGTGGCGCTGAAGCCGACCCAGGCGGAAAACCGCCTGCTCGACAAGCAGCGCAGCATCCTCGCCATCGCTGGTCTCGGCGAGCCGGGCATGTCCGGCAAAGAGGTCAAGGCGCTGTTCGACAGTCGCATCACCGCCAAGGTGGTCGATCTGCAGAGCGGCACCTTCAGCGATGCCCAGGACCCGCTCGGCTACGACCCGCTGAAAGCGGCCAAGGACCCGGCGCTGTCGGATGCGCTGCCCGCCGCCGAGGACATCGCCTCGATCAAGCGCCGCGAGCGCTATACCACGGTCTACCTGGTGGAGACCGACGGCAAGCTCGACACCCTGATCCTGCCGGTGCGCGGCTACGGTCTGTGGTCGACCCTCTACGGCTTCCTGGCGCTCAAGGGCGACCTCAACACGGTCGCCGGCTTCGGCTTCTACCAGCATGGCGAGACCCCCGGTCTCGGCGGCGAGGTCGACAATCCGAAATGGAAGGCGCTGTGGGTCGGCAAGACCCTCTACGACGCCCAGGGCGATCTTGCCGTACAGATCATCAAGGGCTCGGTGGACCCGCAATCGGCGAAGGCGACCCACCAGGTCGACGGCCTGGCCGGCGCCACCCTGACCAGCAAGGGTGTCGACAACCTGCTGCATTTCTGGCTCGGCAAGGACGGTTTCGACGCCTTCCTCGCCAATCTGCGCAAAGGGGAGGCGTGATGGCTGCTCAACCCACGATCCGCGAAGTCCTGTTCAATCCGGTCTTCCAGAACAATCCGATCGGCCTGCAGATCCTCGGGATCTGCTCGGCGCTGGCGGTAACCTCGAACCTGAAGACCGCTACCGTCATGGCCATCGCCCTGACCCTGGTGACCGGCTTCTCCAACCTGTTCATCTCGATGATCCGCCGGCAGATTCCCAGCTCGATCCGGATGATCGTGCAGATGGTGATCATCGCCTCGCTGGTGATCGTCGTCGACCAGGTGCTCAAGGCCTATGCCTATAGCCTGAGCAAGCAGCTCTCGGTGTTCGTCGGGCTGATCATCACCAACTGCATCGTGATGGGCCGCGCCGAAGCCTTCGCCATGGCCAACCCGCCGCTCGTGTCGTTCTTCGACGGCATCGGCAACGGTCTCGGCTACAGCGCCATGCTGCTGGTGCTCGGCTTCGTCCGCGAGCTGTTCGGCGCCGGCAAGCTCTACGGCATCAGCGTGTTGCCGACGGTCAACGATGGCGGCTGGTACCAGCCGAACGGCCTGCTCCTGCTGCCGCCTTCGGCGTTCTTCCTGATCGGCCTGATCATCTGGGCCCTGCGGACCTGGAAGAAAGACCAGGTCGAGGCCCCGACCTACAAGATGGCCCCGCAGGTATCCAGCAAGGAGGCTTACTGATGGAGCACTACATCAGCCTGTTCGTGAAGGCCGTGTTCGTCGAGAACATGGCGCTGGCGTTCTTCCTCGGCATGTGTACCTTCATCGCCATCTCGAAGAAGGTGGAGACCGCCATCGGCCTGGGTATCGCGGTGATCGTGGTGCAGACCATCACCGTGCCGGCCAACAACCTGATCTACACCTACCTGCTCAAGGACGGCGCGCTGGCCTGGGCCGGGCTGCCCGAGGTGGACCTGAGCTTCCTCGGCCTGCTCAGCTACATCGGGGTGATCGCCGCCATCGTGCAGATCCTCGAGATGCTCCTCGACAAGTACGTACCCAGCCTCTACAACGCGTTGGGCGTGTTCCTGCCGCTGATCACGGTGAACTGCGCGATCATGGCCGGCTCGCTGTTCATGGTCGAGCGCGACTACAACCTTGCCGAGAGCACGGTGTACGGCGTCGGCTCGGGCTTTTCCTGGGCGCTGGCGATCGCCGCGCTGGCGGGTATCCGCGAGAAGCTCAAGTACAGCGACGTCCCCGAGGGCCTGCAGGGCCTGGGGATTACCTTCATCACCATCGGCCTGATGTCGTTGGGCTTCATGTCGTTCTCCGGCGTGCAGTTGTAAGGAGAGGCCCGTGATCGGATTCGAGATTTTCCTGGCCATCGGCATGTTCACCGCCATCGTCCTGGGCCTGGTGGCGATCATCCTGGTCGCCCGCGCCAAGCTGGTGTCGAGTGGCGACGTGACCATCCAGATCAACGGCGAGCACAGCCTGACCGTGCCGGCCGGCGGCAAGCTGCTGCAAACCCTGGCGGCGAACAACGTGTTCCTGTCTTCCGCCTGCGGCGGCGGCGGCACCTGCGCGCAGTGCAAATGCGTGGTGGTCGAGGGCGGCGGCGAGATGCTGCCCACCGAGGAGTCGCACTTCACCCGGCGCCAGGCGAAGGAAGGCTGGCGCCTGTCGTGCCAGACGCCGGTCAAGCAGGATATGCAGATCCGCGTGCCTGAAGAGGTCTTCGGGGTGAAGAAATGGGAGTGCACGGTGGAGTCCAACCCCAACGTCGCCACCTTCATCAAGGAACTCACCCTGCGCCTGCCGGACGGCGAGAGCGTGGACTTTCGTGCCGGCGGCTACGTGCAGCTGGAATGCCCGCCGCACGTGGTCGAGTACAAGGACTTCGATATCCAGTCGGAATATCGCGGCGACTGGGACAAGTTCAACATGTGGCGCTACGTGTCGAAGGTCGACGAGACGGTGATCCGCGCCTACTCGATGGCCAACTACCCGGAAGAGAAGGGCGTGGTCAAGTTCAACATCCGCATCGCCTCGCCACCGCCAGGCAGCGACCTGCCGCCGGGGCAGATGTCGTCCTGGGTGTTCAACCTCAAGCCGGGCGACAAGGTCACCGTGTACGGGCCGTTCGGCGAGTTCTTCGCCAAGGACACCGAGGCCGAGATGGTCTTCATCGGCGGCGGCGCCGGCATGGCGCCGATGCGTTCGCACATCTTCGACCAGTTGCGCCGGCTCAAGTCGAACCGCAAGATCAGCTTCTGGTACGGCGCGCGCTCGCTGCGCGAGGCCTTCTATACCGAGGAGTACGACCAGCTGCAGGCGGAGAACCCCAACTTCCAGTGGCACCTGGCGCTGTCCGACCCGCAGCCGGAGGACAACTGGACCGGCCTGACCGGTTTCATCCACAACGTGCTGTTCGAGAACTACCTGAAGGACCACCCGGCGCCCGAGGACTGCGAGTTCTACATGTGCGGCCCGCCGATGATGAATGCCGCGGTGATCAAGATGCTCACCGACCTGGGCGTGGAGCGCGAGAATATCCTGCTGGACGATTTCGGTGGCTGAGCGTTTCCGTCCGCTTGCCATGGCCGGACTGGCAGCGCTGGCGCTGGTCCTGGCCGGTTGCGGCGACACCCTGGAAAGCTTCGGCGGCCCGACCATGGGCAGCACCTATTCGATCAAGTACGTGCGCGGCGCCTCGGCGCCCGACGTCCAGACGGCGAAAGCCGCGGTGGAGGCGATCCTCGCCGAGGTCGACCGGCAGATGTCCACCTACCGCGACGATTCCCTGGTCTCGCGTTTCAATGCGCTGCCGGCGCAGTCCTGCATGGAGCTGCCGCCACCGATGCTGGAGTTGCTGCGCTACGGCGGCGAGTTGTCGGAACAGAGCCAGGGCGCCTTCGACATGACCGTCGAGCCGCTGATGAACCTCTGGGGCTTCGGTCCGCAGGCGCGGGTGGAGAAGGTTCCCAGCGCCGAGCAGATCGCCGCGGTGCGCCGTGACGTCGGCCATCGACACCTGCGCATCGACGGCCAGCGCCTGTGCAAGGACGCCGCCGTACAGCTGGACTTCGACAGCATCGCCGCTGGCTATACGGTGGACGCGGTAGGCGAACGCCTGAAGGAGCTTGGCGTGCGCAGCTACCTGGCGGAAATCACCGGCGAGTTGAAAGCCGAAGGGCGCAAGCCGGACGGCACGCCCTGGCGCATCGCTATCGAAGCGCCGCGCGAGGGCCAGCGGGTCGCCCAGCAGGTACTGGCGCTGGACGGCTACGGCGTCTCGACCTCGGGCGATTACCGCAACTATTTCGAAGAGAACGGCCAGCGCTATTCGCACACCTTCGACCCGCGCACCGGCGCGCCGATCGACCATCACCTGGCTTCGGTCACGGTGATCGATCCGTCGACGCGCAACGCCGACGGCCTGTCGACCCTGCTGATGGTGCTCGGTCCGGAGGAGGGCTACCGTTTCGCCGAGAAGCACCGACTGGCGGCGCTGTTCGTCAGTCGCCAGGGCAACGGTTTCGACAGCCGCACCACGCCACGCTACGAGCAACTGTTCGGCAACCAAGGAGAACGTCCATGACCTGGCTACTGGTCTTCGTCATCATGCTGCTGGTGGTCTTCGGCATGTCCATCGGCGTCATCATGGGCCGCAAGCCGATCGCCGGTTCCTGCGGCGGCATCGCCAACCTGGGGATCGAGAAGGAATGCTCGATCTGCGGCGGCGACCGGCAGAAATGCGAGGAAGCCAACCGCGACGAATCTGTAGTGCCCGGAAAACTCGCCTACGACGCGACCAAACGCTAATGTGCGACATTTCGCACAGGGCGTAACATATGCCCGCCTCGAGGTCGGACCGAGCCTTGCCCGGCGAATGCCGTCGTTCGCACCGACCCGATGATCGAATCGATCCGCCGCGCACATGTTGTGCAGCGGCTTTGCCGGAGGCGCCAGTGGGCGCCTCGGCCTGTTCTGAGGAGTACGCATGGCTGTCTACAACTACGACGTGGTGATTTTGGGCACGGGTCCGGCGGGCGAAGGGGCGGCGATGAACGCCTCCAAGTACGGACGCAAGCTGGCGGTAGTCGACAGCCGTCGCGTGGTCGGAGGCAACTGCACGCACCTCGGCACCATTCCTTCCAAGGCCCTGCGCCACTCGGTGAAGCAGATCATCGAGTTCAACACCAACCCGATGTTCCGCCAGATCGGCGAGCCGCGCTGGTTCTCCTTCCCCGACGTGCTGAAGAGCGCCGACCGGGTGATCTCCAAGCAGGTCGCTTCGCGTACCGGCTACTACGCGCGCAATCGCATCGACATGTTCACCGGCACCGCCAGCTTCGTCGACGAACGCACCGTCGAAGTGGTGACGCCGAGCGGCGCGGTGGAGCGCCTGGTCGCCGACCAGTTCGTGATCGCCACCGGCTCGCGCCCGTATCGTCCTTCGGACATCAATTTCAACCACCCGCGGGTCTACGACAGCGACACCATCCTGTCCCTGAGCCACACCCCGCGCCGGCTGATCATCTACGGAGCCGGGGTGATCGGCTGCGAATACGCGTCGATCTTCAGCGGCCTGGGCGTGCTGGTGGACCTGATCGATACGCGCGACCAGTTGCTCAGCTTCCTCGATGACGAGATTTCCGATGCGCTGAGCTACCACCTGCGCAACAACAACGTGCTGATCCGCCACAACGAGGAGTACGAGCGCGTCGAGGGGCTGGACAACGGTGTCATCCTGCACCTGAAGTCGGGCAAGAAGATCAAGGCGGACGCGCTGCTCTGGTGCAACGGCCGGACCGGCAACACCGACAAGCTCGGCCTGGAGAACGTCGGCATCAAGGTCAACAGCCGTGGCCAGATCGAGGTGGACGAGAACTACCGCACTTCGGTGAGCAACATCTTCGCCGCTGGCGACGTGATCGGCTGGCCGAGCCTGGCCAGCGCTGCCTACGACCAGGGCCGCTCGGCCGCCGGCAACATCGTCGAGAGCGACAGCTGGCGCTTCGTCAACGATGTGCCGACCGGCATCTACACCATTCCGGAGATCAGCTCGATCGGCAAGAACGAAAGCGAACTGACCGCGGCGAAGATTCCCTACGAAGTGGGCAAGGCGTTCTTCAAGGGCATGGCCCGGGCGCAGATTTCCAACGAGCCGGTGGGCATGCTGAAGATCCTGTTCCATCGCGAGACCCTGGAGATCCTCGGCGTGCACTGCTTCGGCGACCAGGCTTCGGAAATCGTCCATATCGGTCAGGCGATCATGAACCAGCCGGGCGAGCTGAATACCCTGAAGTACTTCGTCAACACCACCTTCAACTACCCGACCATGGCGGAAGCCTATCGGGTAGCGGCGTTCGACGGCCTCAACCGGCTTTTTTGAAGGACTCCGGCCGGCGGCCTGAGCCGGCCGGAGGGGATGTGCTCAGCGATTCCCGAGGGTGGCGCTGGCCAAACCGGGAAAGTCTGTGATCAGGCTGTCCACGCCGAAGTCGGCGAGCCGGCGCATCAGCGCCGGTTCGTTGACCGTCCACACCGAGACGTGAAGCCCCTGGCGCTGGGCCTTGAGCAGGCGTTCCGGGGTGCATAGGGTCCAGTTCAGGGCGAGCAGGGCACAGCCATAGTGCTGGGCGACCTTCAGCGGGTCGAGCCAGGCGTATTCGGCGACCAGCCCGCGCGACAGCTCTGGGGTCAGTTCGTTGAGGGCCTTGAGCACGGTCCGCGAACCGCTGGTGACGGTGACCTTGTCGCGGTTGCCGAAGCGCTCGGTCAGCTCCCTGATCCGCGTTACCGTCCGCGCCGCGCGTTCGCGCGAGGCGCTCTTCACTTCCAGCTGCCAGTGCTCGAACGGGCACTTCTCGAACAGCTCCTCCAGCCGCGGGATCGGCGTCGGCCGTACCCAGCCGGGGCCGCCCTTGCGCGCGTCGTAGGTGACCAGGGTGGCCGCGTCGTGTTCGGCGACCTTGCCGCGGCGGCCGGTGGTGCGCTTCAGGGTCGGGTCGTGGATCACCATCAGTTCGCCGTCGCGGGACAGGTGCAGGTCCAGTTCGCAACGGTTGACGCCATGCTCCAGGCAGCGCTGGAAGCTGGCCAGGGTGTTTTCCGGCGCTTCGCCCTTGGCGCCGCGATGTCCATAGATGAGAGTCACTTTGGCTCCTTGTTCGAGGGTTGCGCGGGATTCCGCGGCCGATGATGGCGAACGCTGTCGAGCACCCGGCCGCTTTCGAAATATACCGAGAAGTCGCGGTAATCCCAGCGCACGATGGGCGGCTGGCCGACCGCGGGATGTTCCTCGTCGGCCAGGCCGAAGCGTTGCAGCACGGCTTCGCGGCTTTCGCCGTGCGCGGGCAGGGCGACCCGGGTATCGCCCTGGGCGCCCAGCGGAATGCTCAGGGTGTCGGCGAACAGCGGCGGGGCGAGGAGGAGGGAGCACAGCAGTAGCGAACGGAGCATCGGCACATCTCAGGTCGAAGAAGGTTTCAGGTCGAAGAAGGTTGGCCCGGCTCGCCGAGCGGGCCCTGTCCGGCCCGTGCCAGGCGGCGCTGCTGGGCCTGCTTCTGGAGGATATGCCGGGCCAGCAACTGGCGCTGTGCGTCGCTCAACGCTTCGAACTCGGTGCCGATCTCGAATTCGTCGTCGTGTGGCTGGGCGTGGATTACCCGGGCCCGCAGTTCGAGGCCGAACCCCTGCGGCAACAGGACCATGCGCAGGACGAGCAACTGGCCGACCGGCAATGCGCGGTCGTGGCGGAAGCTGACTCCCCCCTCGGACAGGCTGACCTTGCGCGGTTCGCCGATCTCCTTGAGCAGGCTCTGCACCATGACCTGGCCAAGCAGGTCGATGCGCTTGTTCATCACCTTCAGGTAGTTGGCCAGCGTGCGGTCGCGTTCGCTGATGTGGCGCAGAAGGTGCTGCGACTCGTAATCCATCAGGTGGAGGTCGCTGAGCAGGCTGAACAGGGTGGCCCCCGGCCCGCTCTCCAGGCCGTCTTCGACGGCCCCGGCAGGGCGAAATTCCAGTGCGAGGGTATCTTCGATACGGTAGTATTCGCGGCGGTCATCCGCGTCACGAGTGGACATGGCGAACCCACGGCGGCAGTGATGGTCAGAGTGTAAGGCCGCCGGCGATGCCTCGCCACTTCGCCATCCCGACGCATCCATTTTCTGCCAGCTAAGGGCGACATGTTCAGACCCCTGTCCGTTTTCATCGGCACGCGCTATACGCGGGCCAAACGTCGCAGCCATTTCGTCTCCTTCATTTCGCTGACCTCGATGATCGGCCTGGCACTGGGCGTGCTGGTGATGATCGTGGTGCTCTCGGTGATGAACGGCTTCGATCGCGAAATGCGTACCCGCATCCTCGGCATGGTGCCGCAGGCCACCGTCGAGTCGTACCAGCCCATCGATGACTGGCGCGCCCTGGCCGAGAAGGTCAAGGCCCACGAGCATGTCACCGCGGTAGCGCCGTTCACCCAGATGCAGGGCATGCTCAGCGCCAATGGCGCGGTGCAGACGGTGATGGTCGATGCGGTCGATCCGCTGGAAGAGGCCAAGGTCTCGATCATTCCCGATTTCTTCAAGCAGGGCTCGCTGGCGGAACTCAAGGCCGGCGGCTTCGGCATCGTCATCGGCCAACTGGCGGCGCAGAAGCTCGGCGTCGGCATCGGCGACAAGGTCACCCTGATCCTCCCCGAGGTGGCGGTCACCCCGGCCGGGGTATTCCCGCGGATGAAGCGTTTCACCGTGGTCGGCACCTTCCGCGTCGGCGCCGGCGAACTGGATGGCGGCCTGTCGCTGATCCACCTGGAAGACGCCGCGCGCCTGCAGCGCTGGAAGACCAACCAGGTACAGGGGCTGCGCCTGAAGCTCGACGACCTGTTCCAGGCGCCGCGGGTGGCCTGGGAGATCGCCCGGACCCTGACCGACAATGACTTCTACGCCCGCGACTGGACGCGCAGCCACGGCAACCTGTACCAGGCCATCCGCATGGAAAAGACCATGATCGGCCTGTTGCTGCTGCTGATCGTCGCGGTCGCCGCGTTCAACATCATTTCCACCCTGGTGATGGTGGTCACCGACAAGAAGTCGGACATCGCCATCCTTCGTACCCTCGGCGCCACGCCGGGGCAGATCATGGCTACCTTCATGGTCCAGGGCACGGTGATCGGGGTGATCGGCACGCTGGTCGGCGGGGTCCTCGGGGTGGTCGCGGCGCTCAACGTCAGCGCCTGGATTTCCGCCCTGGAAAAGCTGCTGGGCCACCAGTTCCTCGCGTCCGACGTGTACTTCATCGATTACCTGCCGTCGCAACTGATGCTCGACGATGTCGTGCTGGTCTGCGGCGCGGCCCTGGTCCTCAGCTTCTTCGCCACTTTGTATCCAGCCTGGCGTGCGGCGCGCACCCAGCCTGCGGAGGCTTTGCGTTATGAATGACAAGTCGGTGCTGAGTTGCCGCAACCTGAGCAAGAGCTACGACGAGGGGCCGCAATCGGTGCAGGTGCTGTCCGGCGTCGAGTTGAACCTGCTGCCTGGGGAGCGGGTGGCTATCGTCGGCAGCTCCGGTTCGGGCAAGAGCACCTTGCTGAACATGCTCGGCGGCCTGGACACGCCCTCCGCCGGCAGCGTCTGGCTCGCCGGCGAGGAACTCTCGGCGCTGAACGAGACGGCCCGCGGGCTGCTGCGCAACCGCGCGCTGGGCTTCGTCTACCAGTTCCACCACCTGTTGCCGGAGTTCACCGCCCTGGAGAACGTCTGCATGCCGCTGTTGATCGGCCGCACGCCGATCGCGGAAGCCCGCCAGCGGGCGGCCGAGCTGCTGGAGCGGGTCGGGCTGGGTCATCGCCTGTCGCACAAGCCGGCCGAGCTGTCCGGCGGCGAGCGCCAGCGGGTGGCGATCGCCCGCGCGCTGGTCAACCGTCCGCAGCTGGTACTGCTCGACGAGCCCACCGGCAACCTTGACCAGCATACCGCCCAGGGTATCCAGGAGCTGATGCTGGAACTGAGCCGTTCGTTGCAGACCTCGTTCCTGGTGGTAACCCACGATCTCCAGCTGGCCGGGCACATGGATCGCATCCTGCGCCTGGAAGAAGGCCGACTGATCGCCGCGTAGCGGGGCGACGGCGTGCCCGCCGTCCGCTCCCGTCCGGCGAATCCCCCATCGACTCGGTGCATCCGCGACATGTTCAGACCGTTACCGTTCTTCATAGGCCTGCGCTACACCCGCGCCAAACGCCGCAACCACTACATCTCGTTCATCTCGCTGACCTCGATGATCGGCCTGGCGCTGGGCGTGCTGGCGATGATCATCGTGCTCTCGGTGATGAACGGCTTCCAGAAGGAAATGCGCACGCGGATCCTCGGCATGGTGCCGCATGCCACTATCAGCGCGACGCAGCCGCTGGACGACTGGCAGACCGTCGCCAACGCGGCGCTGCGGCACCGCGAGGTGGTCGGCGCGGCGCCGTTCGCCGAACTGCAGGGCATGCTGTCGTACAAGGGCAACATGCTGCCGGTGCTGGTCAACGGCATCGACCCGCAGGAGGAGCGCAAGGTTTCCATCATCGGCGAGCACATCGTCCAGGGCAGCCTGGACGACCTCAAGCCTGGCGAGTTCGGCATCGTCCTCGGCGAGATCACCGCGCGGCGCTTCCATGTCAATGTCGGCGACAAGCTGACCCTGATCGTCCCGGAAGCCACCAGTGCGCCGGGCGGCATCACTCCGCGCATGCAGCGCTTCACCATCGTCGCCCTGTTCAAGGTCGGCGCCGAACTGGACAACTCGCTGGCGCTGATCGACATCGCCGATGCCGGCCAGTTGCTGCGCCTGCAACCGGGCCAGGTGCCGAGCGTGCGCCTGGAACTGAAAGATCTCTACCAGTCGCCGCAGGTCGCCGCCAAGGTGGTCAAGGAGTTGGGGCAGGGCTTCAGGTCCAGCGACTGGACCAGGACCCAGGGCAGCCTGTTCAACGCGATGAAGATGGAAAAGACCATGATCGGCCTGCTCCTGCTGCTGATCATCGCGGTCGCCGCCTTCAACATCATCGCCACCCTGATCATGGTGGTCGCCGACAAGCGCACCGACATCGCGATTCTTCGTACCCTCGGCGCCACGCCGCGGCAGATCATGGCGATCTTCATGGTCCAGGGCACCGTCATCGGCGTGATCGGGACGGTCATCGGCGGGGTGCTCGGGGTGTTCGCGGCGTTGAACATCACCGGGATGATCGACCGCATCGAGCGGCTGGTCGGGCACAAGGTCTTCAGCTCGGACGTGTACTTCATCAACTACCTGCCTTCCGACCTGCAGGTGCTGGACGTGGTGCTGATCTGCAGCGCTGCATTGCTGATGAGCTTCCTCGCCACCCTGTACCCATCCTGGCGCGCGGCGCGGACACAACCGGCCGAGTCGCTGCGCTACGAGTGAGCGAGAAGGCCTGCGCCAGTCCCTGCACGGGGCGGACAAGGCCCACGAAAAAGCCGCCTTCGAGGCGGCTTTTTCATGTCCGGCGGATCACTTCGCGGCGACCCGTTCGCGACGTTGCCGGCAGCGTCGGCTCCAACTGCGCTGCACCCACCAGCGCCAGTAGAGCATCGTCAGCGCGTAGCCGAGGATGGCGGCGATGATGCCGCACACCACCGAACCGAGCAGGAAGGGCTGCCAGAGGCTGGACAGCTCCTGGCTGATCCATTCCCAGGTGAGATGGTCCGGCAGGGTGCGCGGCGGCACCTGCATCAACCAGGCGCCCAGCTTGTAGGTGCAATAGAAGACCGGGGGCATCGTGATCGGATTGGTCAGCCAGACCAATCCGACGGAGATTGGCAGATTGCTCCGAATCCACACCGCCAGACCGGCAGCCAGCAGCATCTGCATCGGCATCGGGATGAAGGCGGCGAACAGCCCGGCGGCCATGGCGCGCGATACCGAGTGGCGATTGAGATGCCAAAGGTTGGGATCGTGCGTCAACTTGCCGAGAAAGCGCAGCGACTTCTGCGAGCGGATGCTTTCCGGATCGGGCATGTAGCGCTTGAACAGGCGACGCGGCATGTGGGCTCTCGGTGGATATAGGCTTGCGTATTATGCCAAGCAAGATGACAGGATTTCGTTGCCCATTGTATGACCCCATGTGACATGTCGGGGAGCGGAGGGCACGCCACGGGGATGGGAGGAACCGTTCATGCGCCTGGGATTGCCAGCCCTCGCCGCGGGGCTGCTGGCCCTGAGCTTCCTGGCGGAATTGCCGTCGGTCGGCTGGCTGCTGGGCATGGCCGCCGCCGGACTGTTGCTGCTGTTCGGCCGGCTGTACTGGCTGGGGTTGTTCCTGCTCGGGTTCGCCTGGGCCTGCGGCTCGGCGCAAGTCGCCCTGGACGGACGCCTGGCCGCCGAGCTGGATGGTCGCACCCTTTGGCTGGAGGGGCGTGTGGTCGATCTGCCGGCGAGCGGCGAGGGCGTCACGCGCTTCCGGCTGGAGGAGGTCCGCGCTGCGCGGGGCGTGCTTCTTCCCGAGCGTCTGCGCCTGAGCTGGCGCGGCGCGCCGCCGCTGATGGGCGGCGAACGCTGGCGCCTGGCGGTGACCCTGAAACGCCCCCGCGGCCTGGTGAACGCGGCGGGTTTCGACTACGAGGCCTGGTTGTTGGCGCAGCGGGTCGGTGCCGTTGGCACGGTGAAGGCGGGCCAGCGCCTGCAGCCGGCCAGCGGCCTGGATGCCTGGCGCGATGCCTGGCGCCAGCGCCTGCTGGCGGTCGACGCACAGGGGCGCGGCGCCGCCCTGGCGGCGCTGGTGCTGGGGGATGGCTCGGGGCTGAGCGCGGCCGAGTGGCGAATGTTCCAGGACACCGGCACCGTGCATCTGATGGTCATCTCCGGTTCGCATATCTCGTTGCTGGCGGGGATGCTCTATGGCCTGGTGGCGGCCTTGCATCGCCTGGGCTGCTGGCCGCGGCGCCTGCCCTGGCTGCCCTGTGCCTGCGCCCTGGGTTTGCTTGGTGCCTGGAGCTACGGGTTGATGGCGGGTTTCGAGGTCCCGGTGCGGCGCGCCTGCCTGATGGTCAGCCTGGCGCTGGTCTGGCGCCTGCGTTTCCGCCACCTGGGCTTGCTGACCCCGCTGCTGGCAACGCTGGTGCTGGTCTTGCTGGTCGAGCCGCTGGCCAGCCTGCAGGCGGGGTTCTGGCTGTCGTTCCTGGCGGTTGCCCTGCTGCTCTGGCTGTTCGCCGGGCGCCTTGGGCGCTGGCGCTGGTGGGCGGCCTGGGGGCGGGCGCAGTGGGGGATGGCGCTGGGGCTGGCGATGCCGCTGCTGGCGCTGGGCCTGCCGTTGAGCCTGAGCGGAGCGCCGGCCAACCTGCTGGCGGTGCCTTGGATCGAACTGCTGGTAGTGCCCCCGGCCCTGGCGGGGAGCCTGCTGCTGTGGGTGCCCGGGCTGGGCGAGGGGCTGCTTCGCGCCGCTGGCGTTTCGCTGGACCTGCTGTTTCGTGCGCTTGGCCTGCTGGCGGGCCTGGCCGAGGCCTGGCAGCCACCCGCCGCAGCGGCCTGGAGCGTAGCGCTGGGCATGCTCGGCGCGCTCTGCTGGCTGGCGCCGGCTGGCTTGCCGTTGCGTGCCCTCGGTGCCGCGTTGCTACTGCCGGCATTGTTGCCGTCATCGCCGCCTGTCGAATGGGGGCGGGCGGAAGTGCGGGTGCTGGACGTCGGCCAGGGGCTGGCCGTGCTGGTGCGTACCCGAGAGCATGTCTTGCTCTATGACAGCGGTGCGCGGCAGGGGGCGTTCGACATGGGCGAGCGGGTGGTGGTGCCGGTGCTGCGCAGCCTGGACCTGCGGCGCCTGGACGGCCTGTTGCTGAGCCATGCCGACAACGACCATGCAGGCGGTGCTCCTACGGTCGCTTCCCGATTCCCGCCGGTTTGGCTGGTCAGCGGCGAACCCGCGCGCCTGCCTTCGCCGTTGTTCGCGGACAGCTGCGACGAGCGGAGCTGGTCCTGGGATGGCGTGGTTTTCGAACAGTGGGCATGGGCACAGGCCGGCGACAGCAACGACCGCTCCTGTGTGCTGAGGGTCGAGGCCGATGGCGAAGTCCTGCTGCTGACCGGGGACATCTCGCGTGCGGCCGAGCATGCCTGGCTGGCGCGACAGGCCGATCCCCGGGTCGACTGGTTGCTGGCGCCGCATCATGGCAGCCGCAGTTCCTCCGGAGTCGCCTTCGTGTTGCGTACGCGGCCTCGCCATGTGCTGGTCTCGCGAGGTTGGCGCAACGCCTTCGGCCATCCCCATGGCGAAGTGATGGAGCGTTACGCGAGGGTCGCCGCGCAGGTCCACGACACGGCACGCGACGGTGCCCTGACGTTTCTCCTCGGAAGCCGTGGCGGCGCACGCCGGGAGCGTGATTCGGCGCACTTCTGGCGGGAAAAATGAGAACCGTGGCGGTCGGCGGAAAAGGGTCGCTGTGCTAGAGTGGCGCCACTTTTTTTTCGGGGATATGCCACTGTGTGGGAACTGGTTCAAGCCGGCGGCTGGATGATGCTGCCGATCATTCTGAGTTCGATCGCCGCCACCGCCATCGTCGCGGAGCGCCTGTGGACGCTGCGCAAGAGCCGCGTCGCGCCGCCCGAGCTGCTCGGCCAGGTGTGGAAGCAGATCAAGGGAAAGCAACTGAGCGCCCAGAAGCTCAAGGACCTGCGCGCCAACTCGCCGCTGGGAGAGATCCTCGCCGCCGGTCTGGCCAACTCCAAGCACGGTCGCGAGATCATGAAGGAGTGCATCGAGGAGGCTGCTTCCGGTGTCATCCACGAGCTGGAGCGCTACCTCAACGCCCTCGGCACCATCGCCGCGATGGCGCCGCTGCTGGGCCTGCTGGGTACGGTGTTCGGCATGATCCAGATCTTCGGCGCCTTCATGGACAACGGCATGGCCAACTCGCCGATGCTCGCCGCGGGCATCTCCAAGGCATTGATCACCACCGCCGCCGGCCTGCTGGTGGCGATTCCGGCGGTGTTCTTCCATCGCTACCTGCTGCGGCGGGTCGACGAACTGGTGATCGCCATGGAGCAGGAGGCCATCAAGCTGGTGGAAGTGGTGCAGGGCGATCGTGAAGTCGACTACGTCGAGGAAGGCAAAGCGTGAAATTCCGCCGCAGACGGGCGGGTGCCGCCCGTGAAGACGTCTTCATCAACCTGGCGTCGCTGATCGACGTGATCTTCGTCCTGCTGCTGTTCTTCGTGGTCAGTACCACCTTCACCCGCCCCGAGCAGCTCAACATCGAGCTGCCATCGGCGGAGAGCGGCGAAACCGCCGGCACCGAGCAGAAGCAACTGGAACTCTCGGTGGATGCCGAGGGGCACTACGCCTTGAACGGGCAGGCGCTGGCCAAGAGCGACCTGGCCACCCTGATGGCGGCGATGCAGCGTGAATCGGCGGGCGACAACAACCTGCCGGTGGTGATCAGCGCCGATGCCAAGTCCACCCACCAGTCGGTGGTCACGGCGATGGACGCAGCGGGCAAGCTGGGCTTCGTCCACCTGCGCATCACCACGGTCGAGAACACGGCGGCCAAGCCCTGATGTCGTTCTCCGAGCGACTGCTCGCCGCCTGGTACCAGGGGCATCCGGCGCTGGCGCTGCTGCGTCCGCTGGAGGCTCTCTATCGTCGGGTGGCGAACGGCCGCCGGGCGGACTTCCTGTCCGGGCGCAAGCCCGCCTACCGGGCACCGCTGCCGGTGCTGGTGGTAGGCAATATCACCGTCGGCGGAACCGGCAAGACGCCGATGATCCTCTGGATGATCGAGCACTGCAGGGCTCGCGGCTTGCGGGTTGGCGTGATCAGCCGCGGCTATGGTGCCCGGCCGCCCACCACGCCGTGGCGGGTGCGGGCCGAGCAGGACGCCGCGGAGGCTGGCGACGAACCGCTGATGATCGTCCGGCGCAGCGGCGTGCCGCTGATGATCGACCCGGATCGTCCGCGCGCCCTGCAGGCGCTGCTCGCCGAAGAGCAGTTGGACCTGGTCCTCTGCGACGATGGCTTGCAGCACTATCGCCTGGCGCGCGATCTGGAACTGGTGCTGATCGATGCCGCGCGCGGTCTCGGCAATGGTCGTTGCCTGCCGGCCGGTCCGTTGCGCGAACCGGCGGAGCGTCTGGAAAGCGTCGACGCGCTGCTTTACAACGGCGCCGACGAGGATCCTGACGGCGGTTACGCATTCCGCTTGCAGCCTACTGCGCTGATCAACCTGCAGAGCGGCGAGCGCCGACCGCTGGAGCATTTTCCCGCGGGCCAGGAGGTCCATGCCCTGGCCGGGATCGGCAATCCGCAGCGTTTCTTCAGGACGCTCGAGGCGCTACACTGGCGGGCGATTCCGCATGCCTTCCCGGATCACGCGACCTACACGGCGGCCGAACTGGCGTTCAGCCCGCCGCTGCCGCTGCTGATGACCGAGAAGGATGCCGTTAAATGCCGGGCTTTCGCAGCGGCCGACTGGTGGTACCTGGCGGTCGATGCGGTGCCTTCCCCAGCATTCGTCGCCTGGTTCGACGCCCGACTCGAGCATCTCCTGGCGCGCTGACCGGCGGCCGTGCCGCCATTGTATGAAGGACTCCGCCATGGACCCGAAACTCCTCGATATCCTTGCCTGCCCGTTGACCAAGGGCCCGCTGGTGCTCAGCGAAGACAAGACCGAACTGATCAGCAAGCAGGCCGGCCTGGCCTATCCGATCCGCGACGGCATCCCGGTGATGCTGGAGAGCGAGGCTCGCTCCCTGAACGTGGACGAGCGGCTGGACAAGTAATGACCAAGGCGTTCACTGTCGTCATTCCCGCCCGCTACGCCTCCACTCGCCTGCCCGGCAAGCCATTGCAGGATATCGCCGGCCAGCCAATGATCCAGCGCGTCTGGAACCAGGCCCGCAAGAGCGCCGCCAGCCGCGTGGTCGTCGCCACCGACGACGAACGCATCCTGGCGGCGTGCCAGGGGTTCGGCGCCGAGGCGCTGCTGACGCGTGCCGAGCACAACTCCGGCACCGATCGCCTGGAGGAAGTCGCTTCCCGGCTCGGCCTGGCCAGCGATGCCATCGTGGTCAACGTCCAGGGCGACGAACCGCTGATCCCCCCGGCGCTCATCGACCAGGTGGCGGCCAACCTGGCGGCGCACCCGGAAGCTGCCATCGCTACCCTGGCCGAGCCGATCCATGAGGTCTCCGCGCTGTTCAATCCGAACGTGGTCAAGGTCGCCACCGACATCGACGGCCTGGCCCTGACTTTCAGTCGTGCGCCCTTGCCCTGGGCTCGCGACGCCTTCGCCCGCGATCGCGACAGCCTGCCGGAGGGCGTGCCCTATCGTCGCCACATCGGCATCTACGCCTATCGCGTGGGTTTCCTTGCCGATTTCGTCGCCTGGGGACCGTGCTGGCTGGAGAACGCCGAAAGCCTTGAGCAATTGCGCGCGCTCTGGCACGGGGTGCGAATCCATGTGGCCGATGCCCGCGAAAACATGCTTCCGGGCGTGGATACGCCGGAAGACCTCGAACGCGTTCGCCGCGTGCTGGGGGGCTGATGCGCGTCCTGTTCGTCTGCCTGGGCAACATCTGCCGGTCGCCCACCGCCGAAGGCGTGTTCCGGCGCAAGGTCGAGGAGGCCGGGCTGGCTTCCCGCATCCATGTCGATTCCGCCGGTACCGCCGGCTGGCATGTCGGCAAGGCGCCCGACCAGCGCACCCGCCTGGCCGCGCAAAGGCGTGGCTACGACCTGTCGGCACTGCGTGGACGCCAGGTCGGCATCGAGGATTTCTCCCGCCATGACCTGATCCTGGCCATGGACCTGTCCAACCTGGCTGACCTCGAGACCCTGCGTGCCGGGCGCGGTGCCGCCGAACTGGATCTGTTCCTGCGTCGCTACGGATCCGAGCGGGACGAAGTGCCCGATCCCTACTATGGCGGCGAAGAAGGCTTCGAGCAGGTCCTCGACCTGATCGAACATGCCTGCGACCGTCTGTTGATCGAAGCCAAGGGGCGACTGTGAGCCTGGAACTGCAAGAGCATTGCTCGCTGAAGCCCTATAACACCTTCGGCATCGACGTGCGCGCCCGCCTGCTGGCCCACGCCCGGGACGAGGCTGATGTGCGCGAGGCCCTGGCCCTGGCTCGGGAGCGTGGATTGCCGCTGCTGGTGATCGGTGGTGGCAGCAACCTGCTGCTGACCCGTGACGTCGAGGCGCTGGTTTTGCGCATGGCCAGCCAGGGGCGGCGAATTGTTTCCGATGCCGCGGATTCGGTGCTGGTCGAGGCGGAGGCGGGCGAGGCCTGGGACCCATTCGTGCAATGGAGCCTGGAACGGGGCCTGGCCGGTCTGGAAAATCTCAGCCTGATTCCCGGCACCGTGGGTGCGGCGCCGATGCAGAACATCGGCGCCTATGGCGTGGAGCTGAAGGACGTCTTCGACAGCCTGACGGCGCTGGATCGCCAGGATGGAACCCTACGTGAGTTCGATCGCCAGGCCTGCCGTTTCGGCTACCGCGACAGCCTGTTCAAGCAGGAGCCGGATCGCTGGCTAATCCTCCGCGTGCGCCTGCGCCTGACGCGGCGGGAGAGGCTGCACCTGGACTACGGGCCGGTACGCCAGCGCCTGGAGGAGGAGGGCATCGCCAGTCCGACGGCCAGGGACGTAAGCCGGGTAATCTGCGCCATTCGCCGGGAGAAGCTGCCCGACCCCGCCGTATTGGGCAATGCCGGCAGCTTCTTCAAGAACCCGCTGGTGGATGCGGCGCAGGCCGAACGCTTGCGTCAGGCCTTCCCGGATCTGGTCGGCTATCCGCAGGCGGACGGTCGGCTGAAGCTGGCTGCAGGCTGGCTCATCGACAAGGGCGGCTGGAAGGGTTTCCGCGATGGCCCGGTGGGGGTACACGCGCAGCAGGCGCTGGTCCTGGTCAACCATGGCGGCGCCACTGGTGCCCAGGTCCGGGCATTGGCCGAGCGTATCCAGGAGGACGTCCGTCGGCGTTTCGGCGTCGAATTGGAGCCTGAACCCAATCTCTACTGAGGGTGCGGCTGGAGAATGAAAAAGGGATGCCGGCGGCATCCCTTTTTCATTGTGCGTGTTCGGCGGCTCTGGTCATGACGGGCGGTATGCCGGAGTGCCGCGGAATGGCGCGCAAAAAAAGGGGATGCCATGGCATCCCCTTTTTTCAGCCTGTCACTCAGGCATGCGGGCGCGAGGTTTCGCTTTCCTCGGCCTTTTTCGCGTGCTCCGTGTCGGCGGCGTCTTCGCCGGAAGCTTCAGGCTCGGCCTGTACCGCTTCCTGGGCTTCGTCCGCCTGGGACGGAACGTCGGCCTGGGTGATTTCTTCAGCCTGGGGTGCAGCAGGTTCCTCCTGGGCCGACGCTTCCTCGCTCGCTACAGCCGGGATCTCCTCGACGGCGGGAGCGGCCTGAGCTGCCGCTTCGGCTGCTGCTGCGGCTTCGCGTGCCAGACGCTCGGCTTCGCGTTGCAGGCGACGTTTTTCCCGTGGGTCGTTGAGGGCACGGCCAGTCGCGTTGGCCGGCACCGCCGCGATGGCCGGGGTCGGCTCCTCGGTGGCTGCGGGCTCGCTAGGGGCTGCTACTTCGACGGGCACCGGAGCGGCAACTTCTTCGGCCGCTTCCGTTGCCGGTTGCACGGCGCTCTCGGCGTCTTCGCGGCTTTCCACGCTTTCGCTGGCGAAGGGAGCTTCTTCAGTGACTTGCGCGACCAGCAGGGTGCTCTGGTCGGCTTCGTCCCGGACCACGCTGACGGTCACCGGCGCTTCGATGTCGGCGGTTTCGCCGGCATTGGCCTCGCTGTCCGCGCCCTGGGTTTCGACGGCTTCGCTGGTCGGTGCGTCGGTTTCATCGCTTGCCGTGGTTTCGCTGGCAGCCTCGCTGGTAGTGGCCGGGGCTTGCTCCACGTTTGCTTCTACGGCTTCGCTGGCGACAGCGATACCGGCAGCAGCGGCGGCTGCGACGGTGTTCAGCGGCGCGGCGGCGTTATCGGTCGCCTCGCTGCCTTCCAGCTCGCCGCTGACCTCGCGCTGGCGTTCGCGGCGGTTGCTGCGACGACGCTGGCCGCGGGAGCGGCGGCGCGGGCGCTCGCCATCGGTATCGTCCTGCTCGTCCTGCTCCAGGCTCTCGTCGTTCGGCAGCGCCTCGGCTTCCAGGGCCGCGGCGTCGCGAGCCTGGCGATCCTCGCGCGGCTGGCGCTCTTCGCGGGCCGGGCGCTCGGCGCGTTCTTCACGGCCTTCGCGGGGTTGGCGCTCTTCGCGAGCCGGGCGTTCGGCGCGCTCTTCGCGGCGGCGTTCGCTGCGTTCCTCGCGACCTTCGCGGCCTTCGCGCGGCTGGCGTTCTTCGCGGGGTGTCCGCTCGGCGCGCTCTTCACGGCCTTCGCGCGGCTGGCGCTCCTCGCGAGCCGGGCGCTCGGCGCGCTCTTCGCGGCGGCGTTCGCTGCGCTCTTCGCGATTCGGGCGTTCGGCGCGCTCTTCGCGCGGTTGACGTTCTGCGCGTTCCTCGCGGGGCTTGCGCTCTTCGTCGCGGCGATTGCCATCGCGGCCATCGCGGCGGCGGTTCTGCTGGCGGCCGTTGCGACGCTCGTCCTGGCGGGTTTGGCGCTCGGCAGCCGGCTTGCTGGTTTCAGCAGGCTTGGCGGCAGGTTGATCCTTGCCTGCGAACAGGCCGACCAGGGACTTCACCAGGCCCTGGAACAGGCTCGGCTCGGGCATCGGCTTGGCCGGCTCGACCGGTGCTTCGGTGTGTTGCGGTGCGGGCTGCTGGGGAGCGACGGTCTTGACTGCTGCTTCCTGGCGGACCAGGGTGCGGGTCGAGCTGACCGGCTGGGCTTCTTCGTGCTCGACGGTGGCCATTTCGTAGCTGGTCTGGCCGGCAACCAGTTCGGGGCTGTCATCGCGCAGACGCTGGACTTCGAAATGCGGGGTTTCCAGATGATCGTCCGGCAGGATGAAGATGCGCGCGCGGGTACGCAGTTCGATCTTGGTGATGGCGTTGCGCTTCTCGTTGAGCAGGAAGGCGGCGACCTGGAAGGGCACGCGGGCGCGGACTTCCGCGGTGCGGTCCTTCAGGGCTTCTTCCTCGATCAGGCGCAGGATGGCCAGCGACAGCGACTCGACATCGCGGATGATGCCCTGGCCGTTGCAGCGCGGGCAGACGATGCCGCTGGTCTCGCCGAGGGACGGACGCAGGCGCTGGCGGGACATTTCCAGCAGGCCGAAGCGCGAGATGCGACCGACCTGGACGCGCGCGCGGTCGGCCTCGAGGGCTTCGCGGACACGCTCTTCCACGGCGCGCTGGTTCTTCGCCGGGGTCATGTCGATGAAGTCGATGACGATCAGGCCGCCGATGTCACGCAGGCGCAGCTGGCGGGCGATTTCCTCGGCCGCTTCCAGGTTGGTCTGCAGGGCGGTTTCCTCGATGTCGCCGCCCTTGGTGGCGCGCGCCGAGTTGATGTCGATGGAAACCAGGGCCTCGGTCGGGTCGATGACGATGGAGCCGCCGGACGGCAGCTTCACTTCACGCTGGAAGGCGGTCTCGATCTGGCTCTCGATCTGGAAGCGATTGAACAGCGGAACGCTGTCCTGGTACAGCTTCACCTTGCTGGCGTACTGCGGCATCACCTGGCGGATGAAGTTCAGGGCTTCTTCCTGGGCGTCGATGCTGTCGATCAGCACTTCGCCGATGTCCTGGCGCAGGTAGTCGCGGATGGCGCGGATGATGACGTTGCTTTCCTGGTAGATCAGGAAGGGCGCGCCACGTTCGCCGGACGCTTCCTTGATCGCGCTCCACAGTTGCAGCAGGTAGTCGAGGTCCCACTGCAGTTCCTCGGTGCTGCGGCCGAGGCCGGCGGTGCGCACGATCAGGCCCATGTCGGCCGGTGCGTTGAGGCCGTTCAGGGCCTCGCGCAGCTCGTTGCGCTCTTCGCCTTCGATACGGCGGGAGATGCCGCCGGCGCGCGGGTTGTTCGGCATCAGCACCAGGTAACGGCCGGCCAGGCTGATGAAGGTGGTCAGGGCGGCGCCCTTGTTGCCGCGCTCTTCCTTCTCGACCTGGACGATGACTTCCTGGCCTTCGCTCAGGACTTCCTTGATGTTGATCCGGCCTTCGGGGGATTTCTTGAAGTATTCGCGGGAGATTTCTTTGAGGGGGAGGAAGCCGTGGCGTTCGGCGCCGAAGTCGACGAAGGCGGCTTCGAGGCTGGGTTCGACGCGAGTGATGCGGCCTTTGTAGATGTTGGCCTTCTTCTGCTCGCGGGCGCCCGACTCGATGTCGAGGTCGAACAGGCGTTGGCCGTCGACCAGTGCAACACGCAACTCCTCGGGTTGAGTCGCGTTGATCAGCATTCTTTTCATGTAGTACCAATGGTTTCCGGGGCTACCGGAAACGGCGATCGGCACACACGACTCTCACGGTCGGTGCTCGGGCGCGTATTCAGGAATGGCGGGCCATTCCCGTGTCCAGCGGCGCTCGGCACTGGGTGCCGGTCCGCGACTACGTCTCCTGCTTCCTGTGTTTCAGAAGCACTTGAGTCAGGAGGAGGAATCGGCTGTCGGAGGCGGACGAAAAATGCGTCTGGATCAAGCTAGAAGCTACGCAGTCCAACAGCCGTACATCTCCACCCTACACATGTTCCTTAAGAATCGGGCGCCGCTCGCAGTATCCGGAGCGGGTTGGCATCTCGCGCTCACCGAAGTGGTCGCGGCTCATGTTTCAAGGCTTTGGTTTCGAGTCGTTAGCGGGTTGGAAATTTTCGTATTTCCGCTGAAACGCCTCTGTAGGACGGCCTGACGTCCGTTCAAAGTGTTTGCAGGCGAGGGGGAAATGCAGGTTGGCAATCATCCGCAGGCCAGGCCGCTTATGGCGGCTTCCCGACTATAGCAGCAATGATTAAGTGCTTCAATTGAATGAAAAATTGTTATGATGTACGGATGACTACTCCCGCCTCTCCGACCACCGGTGTCCAGCTGCTCGATGTGCCGCCGGAACTGGCTGGTCAACGTATCGACAATTTCCTTATCGCCCGTCTCAAGGGTGCGCCCAAGACCCTGATCTATCGCATCCTGCGTAAGGGCGAAGTGCGCGTGAACAAGGGGCGGATCAAGCCCGACTATCGGCTCCAGGCCGGAGACCAAGTGCGCGTGCCGCCGCTGCGCCTGGCCGAGCGTGATGAGCCGGCGCCGCTGGCGCAGGGGCTGCTGGAGCGGATGGAGGCGGCGATCGTCTACGAGGACAAGGCGCTGATCGTGGTCAACAAGCCCGCCGGGATCGCCGTGCATGGCGGCAGCGGCGTGAGCGCCGGGGTCATCGAGGTGTTTCGCCAGTTGCGCCCCGATGCCAAGGATATCGAATTGGTGCATCGTCTCGATCGCGATACCTCCGGCCTGCTGATGATCGCCAAGAAGCGCAGCATGTTGCGTCACCTGCATGAGGCCCTGCGGGGCGAGAAGATCGTCGACAAGCGCTATCACGCCCTGGTCCGTGGCCACTGGCCGGCTGGCAAGAAGAACGTGCGCGCGCCGCTGCTGAAGAACAACCTGCGTTCGGGCGAGCGAATGGTAGAGGTGAACGTCGAGGGCAAGGACGCGCTGACCGAGTTCCGGGTGCTGCGTCGCTTCGGCGATTTCGCCACCCTGGTGGAAGCACGCCCGATCACCGGGCGGACCCACCAGATCCGCGTGCATGCCAAGCACGCCGGGCATGCCATCGCCGGCGACCCGAAGTATGGCGACGAGGATTTCTCCCGCGAGATCCGCGAGCTGGGCGGCAAGCGCCTGTTCCTGCATGCCGCGCAGTTGCGCGTGCCGCTGCCCGACGGGCAGGTGCTGGAGCTGGAGGCGCCGGTGGACGAGATGTGGCAGCGTTCGCTGGAGCGTTTGAATGACTGACTACGCGTTGCTGGTATTCGATTGGGACGGCACCCTGGTCGACTCGATCGCGCGCATCGTCGATTCGATGAAGGCGGCGGCGCGGGAAACCGCTCTGCCGGAGCGGGACGATACCCGGATCAAGGGCATCATCGGCCTCGGCTTGCCCGAGGCGATCGCTTCGCTCTATCCGGAGGTTGGCGATCCTGCTCTGGTCGAGCGTTTCCGGTGTGCCTACAGCGAGCATTACCTGGCGCAGGAAGCGCAGCCGTCGCGGTTGTTCCCCGGCGTGGCCGAAGCCATGGTGCATTTTCGCGAGGCCGGGTTCCGCCTGGCGGTCGCCACCGGCAAGAGTCGGCGCGGCCTGGACCGGGTGCTGGCGGGGCATGGCTGGAGCGATTTCTTCGATATCACCCGCTGCGCCGACGAAACGGCCAGCAAGCCGGACCCGTTGATGCTCCACGAGATCCTGGCGCACTGCCGGGTCGAGCCGGGGCGGGCGCTGATGATCGGTGATTCGCCGTTCGACCTGGAAATGGCGCGACGGGCGGGGATGGATTCGGTTGCGGTGGCCTATGGCGCCCAATCGCTGGAGCAGTTGCGGCCTTATGCGCCGCGGCTGGAAGTTGAGCATTTCACCGAGTTGCGCGCCTGGTTGGGCGGTGCTCGACGTGAGGCGGTTTCAGGAGTGGTTGAGCATGTCTGACGAGTGGAAGTCGGAAACGCCGAAGGCGAATGACGACAAGAGCTGGAAGCTGCTGGAAAAGGCGGTCCTCGCCGGGGTCCAGGAGCAGCGGCGGGCGCGGCGCTGGGGGATATTCTTCAAGTCGCTGACCTTCATCTATCTCTTTGTCGTGCTGCTGGCCTTCAGTCCGTTCGGCAGCCTGGAGAAATCGGCCTCGCGCAGCGGTAGCCACACGGCGCTGATCGAGGTGAAGGGCATGATCGCCGACGATGAGCCGGCCAGTGCCGACAATATCGTCACGGCCCTGCGCGCGGCGTTCAAGGATGAGGGTACCAAGGGGATCGTCCTGCGGATCAACAGTCCGGGCGGCAGTCCGGTGCAGTCGGGCTATATCTATGACGAGATTCGTCGCCTGCGCGGCGAGCACCCGAACGTCAAGGTCTATGCGGTGATCAGCGACCTGGGTGCCTCCGGCGCCTACTACATCGCCAGCGCCGCCGACCAGATCTACGCCGACAAGGCCAGCCTGGTCGGTTCCATCGGCGTGACGGCGGCCAGCTTCGGTTTCGTCGGCACCATGGAGAAGCTCGGTGTCGAGCGGCGCGTCTATACCTCCGGCGAGCACAAGTCGTTCCTCGATCCTTTCCAGCCGCAAAAGCCCGAGGAGACCCAGTTCTGGCAGCAGGTGCTGGATACCACCCACAAGCAGTTCATCGACAGCGTGAAAAAAGGGCGCGGCGACCGGCTCAAGGTCGAGGGGCATCCGGAGCTGTTCTCGGGTCTGGTTTGGTCCGGCGAACAGGCATTGCAGCTGGGTTTGATCGACGGCCTGGGCAATGCCAGCTATGTGGCGCGCGAAGTGGTGAAGGAGAAGAAGATCGAGGACTACACCGTGCAGGAGTCGCCTTTCGATCGCTTCGCCAAGAAGTTCGGTGCCAGTGTGGCGGAGCGCCTCGCGCTGTGGATGGGCTGGCAGGGGCCGGTACTGCGCTGAGGGTGTTTCCCTTCCTTATATAAAGAAGCCCGGCCGAAGCCGGGCTTCTTTATATGGAATGCCGGCTCAGGGGATTTCGACGCCTTCCTCGAGGAGCATGTCGACCAGGCGGATCAGGGGCAGTCCCACCAGGCTGGTGGCGTCCTCTCCTTCGGTGGAGCGGAACAGGCTGACGCCCAGGCCTTCCGCCTTGAAGCTGCCGGCGCAGTCCAGCGGGCGTTCCGCTTCGACGTAGCGGCGGATGCGGCTCTCGTCGAGGTGGCGGAAGTGCACGGTGAACGGCACGCATGCCACCTGGATGCGTCGGCTGGCGCTGTTGAGGAGGGCCAGTCCGGTGAGGAAGGTCACGCTCTTGCCGCTGGCGTCCCGTAGCTGCTGGATGGCGCGTTCGGGGGTGTGCGGCTTGCCGAGGATGTTGCCGTCGAGTACGGCGACCTGGTCGGAGCCGATCACCAGGTGTTGCGGATAGCGTCCGGCCAGCGCTTCGGCCTTGCTGGCGGAAAGGCGGCGCACCAGTTCCTCGGCACTTTCCCCGGCGCGATGGCTTTCGTCGATATCGGGGCTGGCGCTTTCGAAGGGAAGGCGCAGGCGGGTCAGGAGTTCGCGTCGGTAGGGGGAGCTGGAGGCGAGGATCAGGTCGGGCATGAGGTTCTCCATGGCGAGCGGCCGATTTTAACGAAAAGACTCGTCCTTACAGCGGTTTATGGCTAATTTCCTTTGACAGGCGCGGGGGCGTCCCTATAATGGCGCGCTTATGTTGAATGGGCCGATTCCACCTCATGTCGATCCGCGCAAGTTGGTCGACCGCGGCGCCACCCTCGAGGGTGTGTACGCGCTCGCCGATATGCCGCGTGTATGCGAGCAACTGACCAGCGATGCCGGTGAGGTGCGCGTGAAGGTTTCCTTCGAGCGCGACCACCAGAAGCTGGCGGTCATGCATATGCAGCTCGATACCGAGGTGAGCATGGTATGCCAACGCTGCCTGGATGCGGCGGCCATTCCCGTGCATGGCGAATATACC
Organism: Pseudomonas sp. TZ252; assembly: GCF_056110345.1. Classification (NCBI taxonomy): domain Bacteria; kingdom Pseudomonadati; phylum Pseudomonadota; class Gammaproteobacteria; order Pseudomonadales; family Pseudomonadaceae; genus Pseudomonas; species Pseudomonas sp. TZ252. Next base: position 4,623,673 of record NZ_CM148566.1, read on the forward strand.
TACGCCATTCTTCGGGAAGGTCAGTCCGCCGACGGTCTGCCGAAGGGGTACGATGCGCTGGAAGTGGGGGAGGAACCCCTGGACCTGCTGGCGCTGGTCGAGGACGAGCTGTTGCTCGCCTTACCCATCGTTCCGGCCCATGACCCCGAAGTATGTCAGCACCCGGCTGGATTCGTCGTCGAAGACGAGCCGGAGTCGAGCGAAGTCGAGGACAAGCGTCCTAATCCGTTCAGCGTACTGGCACAGTTGAAGCGTGACCCAAACGTTTAGGAGTTAATCAATCATGGCTGTTCAGCAGAACAAAAAGTCTCGTTCCGCTCGTGACATGCGTCGTTCCCACGATGCGCTCGAGTCCAATGCTCTGTCCGTGGAAAAGAGCACCGGTGAAGTCCACCTGCGCCACCACGTATCCCCGGACGGCTTCTATCGCGGCCGTAAGGTAGTAGACAAGGGCTCCGACGAGTAATCCTTGTCCGCACCAATCATCGCGATTGATGCAATGGGTGGGGACTTCGGTCCCCACTGCGTTGTTCCGGCCTCTATTGCCTTCCTGGCCGAGAATTCCTCTTCGCAACTGATCCTCGTCGGTCAGCCTGCCCTCCTCGAAGAACTCCTTTCCCGCTATCCGTCGCTCGACCGGCAGCGCCTGCGTGTGCATGCGGCCAGCGAAGTGATAGGTTCAGACGAACGTCCCTCCCAAGCCTTGCGTGGCAAGCCGGACGCTTCCATGCGCGTGGCGCTGGAGCTGGTCCGCGACGGCCGGGCGCACGCGTGCGTCAGCGCCGGCAATACCGGGGCGTTGATGGCGCTGTCGCGGCACCTGCTGAAGACCCTGCCCGGTATCGACCGCCCTGCGATGGTGACGGCGGTTCCGACCGAGAAGGGGCATTGTCATCTGCTCGACCTCGGCGCCAACGTGGATTGCAGTGCCGAGCATCTCTATCAGTTCGCGGTGATGGGCGCGGTGGCGGCAGAGGCCTTGGGCTGCGTCTCGCCCCGGGTCGCCCTGCTCAACGTGGGGACCGAGGAGATCAAGGGCAACCAGCAGGTCAAGCTGGCGGCGAGTCTGTTGCAGAAGGCGCAGGGGTTGAATTTCAGCGGATATATAGAGGGCGATGGCCTGTATCGCGGCGAGGCCGACGTGGTGGTCTGCGACGGTTTCGTCGGCAACATCCTGCTGAAAGCCAGCGAAGGCCTGGCTGCCATGGTGTCGGTGCGGATCGAACAGCGCTTCCGCGATGGACTGGCGGCGAAGCTGGTCGGTGCGCTGGCGTTGCCGCTGCTGCGCCGGCTGCGCGGCGATATCGCTCCGGCACGCTATAACGGCGCCAGTTTCCTCGGATTGCAGGGGATAGTGGTGAAAAGCCATGGGTCTGCCGCCGAGGAGGGTTTCCAGAGCGCCTTGCGTCGCGCGGCACTGGAAGTCCGGGAAAACCTGCCGCAACGATTGCATGGCCGTCTCGAGCATCTGCTGCTCTAATGTGTGACCGGGCGGTCCAGGCAGCCATCCAACACTCAGTTTCCTGCGCCAGTCGCGGCTGGCGCGTTATCTCCGACGAGCAAAAGACCACAAGGGACCTATTCAATGTCTGCATCCCTCGCATTCGTCTTCCCCGGCCAGGGTTCGCAATCCCTCGGCATGCTGGCCGAGCTGGGCGCCCAGCAGGCGCTGGTGCGCGATACCTTCGCCGAGGCCTCTGAGGCGCTCGGTTACGACCTTTGGGCGCTGGTCCAGAATGGTCCTGAAGAGCGCCTGAACCAGACCGACAAGACCCAGCCGGCCATCCTCACGGTTTCGATCGCGCTCTGGCGCCTCTGGCTGGCCGAGGGCGGTGCGCGCCCAGCGTTCGTCGCCGGGCACAGCCTGGGCGAATATTCCGCGCTGGTCGCGGCCGAAAGCCTGGCGTTCGCCGATGCGGTCAAGCTGGTCGAGCGTAGGGGCCAACTGATGCAGCAGGCGGTTCCGGCGGGGCAGGGCGGCATGGCCGCGATCCTTGGCCTGGAAGACGCCGATGTATTGGCGGCCTGTGCCGAGGCGGCCCAGGGCGAGGTGGTCAGCGCGGTCAACTTCAACGCGCCGGGGCAGGTAGTGATCGCCGGTGCCGCGGCTGCCGTTGAGCGTGCCATCGAGGCATGCAAGGCACGCGGCGCCAAGCGCGCGGTGGCGCTGCCAGTCAGCGTGCCGTCGCATTGCGAACTGATGCGTCCGGCCGCCGAGCAGTTCGCCGCCTCGGTCGAAAGCCTGCAGTGGCAGGCGCCGAAGATTGCGCTGGTGCAGAACGTCAGCGCCGCCGTGCCGGCTGATCTCGATACGCTGCGCCGCGACCTGCTGGCACAGCTGTACAGCCCGGTTCGCTGGGTGGAGAGCATCCAGCTGCTGGCGGAAAAGGGCGTCACCGAGCTGGTCGAGTGCGGGCCGGGCAAGGTCCTGGCAGGCCTCAACAGGCGCTGCGCGAAGGGCATCAATACCCATGGCCTGGATGGCGTCGAGGCGTTCGCCGCCACGCGCGCCGCCCTGGCCTGAGAGAGAGAAAGGAGAGAATCCCATGAGTCTGCAAGGTAAGGTCGCATTGGTAACCGGCGCCAGCCGTGGCATCGGCCAGGCGATTGCGCTGGAACTGGGGCGCCTGGGTGCCGTAGTCATCGGCACCGCGACCAGCGCGTCCGGCGCCGAGAAGATCGCCGAAACCCTCAAGGCCAATGGCGTCGAGGGTGCGGGCCTGGTCCTGGACGTTTCCAGCGACGAATCCGTAGCCGCGACCCTGGAGCACATCCAGCAGCATCTCGGCCAACCGCTGATCGTGGTCAATAACGCCGGCATCACCCGCGATAATCTGCTGGTGCGCATGAAAGACGACGAGTGGTTCGATGTGGTCAACACCAACCTGAACAGTCTCTACCGTCTGTCGAAAGCCGTTCTGCGCGGTATGACCAAGGCCCGCTGGGGGCGCATCATCAACATCGGTTCCGTGGTCGGCGCCATGGGCAATGCCGGGCAAACCAACTATGCCGCGGCGAAGGCCGGCCTGGAGGGCTTCACCCGTGCGCTGGCCCGGGAAGTCGGTTCGCGTGCCATTACCGTGAATGCGGTGGCGCCGGGCTTCATCGACACCGACATGACCCGCGAGCTGCCGGAAGCCCAGCGCGAAGCGCTGCTGGGCCAGATTCCGCTGGGTCGCCTGGGGCAGGCGGAAGAGATCGCCAAGGTGGTCGGCTTCCTCGCTTCGGACGGCGCAGCCTATGTGACCGGGGCCACCGTGCCGGTCAATGGTGGGATGTACATGAGCTGAATGTGACGTTACCTTTCTCGGGTCTGTCATAAGCGCTGTCTAGAATTCGTTGCGGAATTGCAGCCGGGTTATTAGATAGAATTATCGAAGTGGCCGTGGGAAGGTGAGGCGTTCAGCTTGAAAAGCAGAAAACCCTTTCTATACACTTACCCGCAGCCCAGCTGCTCGGATTTTCCATAGGAGTGAAAACAAGGTATGAGCACCATCGAAGAACGCGTTAAGAAGATCGTCGCTGAACAACTCGGCGTGAAGGAAGAAGAAGTCACCAACAGCGCTTCCTTCGTCGAAGACCTGGGCGCCGACTCCCTTGACACCGTCGAGCTGGTGATGGCTCTGGAAGAGGAATTCGAGACCGAAATCCCTGACGAGAAAGCTGAAAAGATCACCACCGTTCAGGAAGCCATCGACTACATCGTTGCTCACCAGCAATAAGTAGTCGTCGGATTTTCCGACGTGGAAAAGCCGCACAGCCTGTAAGGGCGTGCGGCTTTTCTTTAGCGCCTTACCTACTCTGGTAGTCTGTCGGCGCAACCCCGTGAAATGAGAAAGAGGAAGTCGTAGTGTCGCGTAGACGCGTCGTCATTACTGGCATGGGCATGCTGTCGCCGCTGGGCCTGGATGTCCCGAGCAGTTGGGAAGGTATTCTCGCCGGTCGCAGCGGGATCGCCCCGATCGAGCATATGGACCTGTCCGCCTATTCCACCCGCTTCGGTGGTTCGGTCAAGGGTTTCAATGTCGAGGAATACCTGTCCGCCAAGGAAGCCCGCAAGCTCGACCTGTTCATCCAGTACGGTCTCGCCGCCAGCTTCCAGGCCGTTCGCGATTCCGGCCTGGAGGTCACCGACGCCAATCGTGAGCGTATCGGCGTATCCATGGGTTCCGGTATCGGCGGCCTGACCAATATCGAGAACAACTGCCGATCCCTGTTCGAGCAGGGGCCGCGGCGCATCTCGCCGTTCTTCGTGCCCGGTTCGATCATCAACATGGTTTCCGGCTTCTTGTCGATCCACCTGGGTCTGCAGGGGCCCAACTACGCCCTCACCACCGCCTGCACCACCGGTACCCACAGCATCGGCATGGCTGCTCGCAACATCGCCTATGGCGAGGCCGACGTGATGGTCGCCGGCGGTTCCGAAATGGCTGCCTGCGGTCTCGGCCTGGGTGGTTTCGGCGCGGCTCGCGCGCTCTCCACTCGCAACGACGAGCCGACCCGTGCCAGCCGTCCGTGGGACCGGGATCGCGACGGCTTCGTCCTGTCCGACGGTTCCGGCGCCCTGGTGCTCGAAGAACTGGAGCACGCCCGTGCCCGCGGCGCGCGGATCTATGCCGAGCTGGTTGGCTTCGGCATGAGCGGCGACGCCTTCCACATGACCGCGCCGCCGGAAGACGGCGCCGGTGCCGCCCGCTGCATGAAGAACGCGCTGCGCGATGCCGGCCTGGATCCTCGCCAGGTCGATTACATCAACGCCCATGGCACCTCCACCCCGGCCGGCGACATCGCCGAGATCGCCGCGGTGAAGAGCGTGTTCGGCGAGCATGCCCATGCGCTGTCGATGAGTTCGACCAAGTCGATGACCGGCCACCTGTTGGGTGCCGCCGGTGCGGTGGAGGCGATCTTCAGCGTGCTGGCCCTGCGCGACCAGGTTGCCCCGCCGACCATCAACCTGGACAACCCGGACGAAGGTTGCGACCTCGACCTGGTGGCCCATGAAGCCAAGCCGCGCAAGATCGACGTGGCCCTGTCGAACTCGTTCGGTTTCGGCGGGACCAACGGCACCCTGGTGTTCCGCAGGTTCGCCGACTGATGCTGGACTGGGTCGACGGCCGGCCCGCCGCCGAGCTGTCCGTGCGCGATCGCGGACTGGCCTATGGCGACGGGCTGTTCGAGACCCTGGCGGTGCGCGCCGGCACGCCGCGTCTCCTGGAGCGCCACCTGGCGCGCCTGGAAGAGGGGTGTCGGCGCCTGGCGATCCCTCTCGACACCGCGGCGTTGCGCCAGGAGTTGCTGGCGTTCTGCGCGGCGCTGGGCGACGGTGTCGCCAAGCTGATCGTCACCCGCGGCGAGGGTTTGCGTGGCTACGCGCCGCCTGCCGAGGCCTCGCCGCGGCGAATCCTCTCCGGATCGCCGCGTCCGGCCTATCCCGAGCGCCACTGGCAGCAAGGCGTGCGCCTGTTCGCTTGCCGCACGCGCCTGGCCGAGCAGCCCCTGCTGGCCGGCCTCAAGCACCTCAATCGCCTGGAGCAGGTCCTCGCCCGTGCCGAGTGGAGCGACGCCGGGCATGCCGAAGGGCTCATGCTGGACGTGCACGAGCGGGTAGTGGAGGGCGTGTTCAGCAACCTGCTGCTGGTTCTCGACGGCACCCTCGTGGCGCCTGACCTGCGGCGCTGCGGCGTCGCTGGAGTGATGCGCGCGGAATTGCTCGAGCGCGCCGAAGGAATCGGCGTCCCGCTGGCGATACGGGATGTTTCCATGGCTGAACTGGCGACGGCCGACGAGGTCTTTCTGTGCAACAGCCAGTTCGGCATCTGGCCGGTCCGGGCATTGGACGAGCACGTCTGGCCGGTCGGCGAGCTGACCCGTAAACTGCAAGACCAACTTCGCGACGACCTGGATTTCTGACTTTGATGCGCAAACTGCTGGTGCTGCTGGAGAGTGGCCTGTTGTTCGTTGGCCTCTGCGTCGGCCTGGCTGCATGGCAGCAGCAGCGGGCGCTGGAGCAGCCCCTGCAATTGACCGAGGAGCGCCTGCTGGACGTTTCCTCGGGCTCCACGCCGGGCGGCATGCTCGCGCGTCTGGAGCAGGAAAAGGTGCTCCATGGCGCGTTCTGGCTGCGCCTCTACTGGCGTTTCAACCTGCCGGGCCAGGCCCTGCACAGCGGCGAATACCGCCTCTTGCCGAGGATGAAGGGCGCCGACCTGCTGGAACTCTGGCGTGAAGGCGAGGTGGTGCAGTACAGCCTGACCCTGGTCGAGGGCTGGAGTTTCCGCCAGGTGCGCGAAGCGCTCGCCAGGCAGGGCAAGCTGGAGCAGACCCTGGCCGGCCTGAGCGACGGCGAGATCATGCAACGCCTCGGCAAGCCCGACGAAGTGGCCGAAGGGCGCTTCTTCCCCGATACCTACCGCTACACCCGTGGCATGCGCGACATCGACATACTGCGCAAGGCCTACCAGCGCATGCAGACCATCCTCGCCAAGGAATGGGATGGCCGCAGCCAGGACCTGCCTTATCGCGACGCCTACCAGGCGCTGATCATGGCCTCGCTGGTGGAAAAGGAAACCGGCGTGCCGGAAGAGCGTTCGCAGATCGCCGGCGTCTTCGTCCGCCGCCTGCAGCGCGGCATGCTGTTGCAGACCGATCCGACGGTGATCTATGGCATGGGCGAGCGCTACAACGGCAAGATCACCCGCGCCGACCTGCGCGAACCGACCCCTTACAATACCTATGTGGTGCCTGGCATGCCGCCGACCCCGATCGCCCTGGCCGGGCGCGAGGCGATTCGCGCCGCGCTGCATCCGGCCGAGGGTGAGACCCTGTATTTCGTGGCGCGCGGCGATGGCAGCCATGTGTTCTCCAGCAGCCTGGACGAACACAACAAGGCGGTCCGCGAGTACCAGTTGAAGCGTCGCTCGGACTATCGCTCCAGCCCCGCGCCCATCACCCCGCCGCCACAATGAGCGGCGCAGCCAAGATAAGGAGTGCCGTGTGACCGGCCTGTTCGTCACCCTGGAGGGCCCGGAAGGGGCCGGCAAGAGCACCAACCGCGACTACCTGGCCGAGCGCCTGCGCGAGCGCGGCATCGAGGTGCAGTTGACCCGCGAGCCTGGCGGCACGCCTCTCGCCGAGCGCATCCGTGAACTGCTGCTGGCGCCCAGCGACGAGCCGATGGCCGCCGATACCGAGCTGTTGCTGATGTTCGCCGCGCGGGCCCAGCATCTCGCCGGGGTCATCCGCCCGGCGCTGGCGCGCGGGGCCGTGGTGCTCTGCGATCGCTTCACCGATGCCACCTATGCCTACCAGGGCGGCGGGCGCGGTTTGCCGGAGGCGCGCATCGCCGCGCTGGAAAGCTTCGTCCAGGGCGACCTGCGGCCCGACCTCACGCTGGTCTTCGACCTGCCGGTGGAAATCGGCCTGGCGCGGGCGGCGGCGCGTGGCCGGCTCGACCGTTTCGAGCAGGAGGACCGACGCTTCTTCGAGGCCGTGCGTCAGACCTACCTGCAGCGCGCCGCGCAGGCCCCGGAGCGTTACCAGGTGCTCGATGCCGGGTTGCCGCTGGCCGAGGTGCAGGCTGGCCTGGATCGGCTGCTGCCGAATCTGCTGGAGCGTCTGAATGGCTGATATCTATCCCTGGCAGCAGGCGCTCTGGAGCCAACTGGGCGGCCGCGCCCAGCACGCCCACGCCTATCTGCTCTACGGTCCCGCCGGGATCGGCAAGCGTGCCCTGGCCGAGCATTGGGCCGCCCAACTGCTCTGCCAGCGGCCTGCCGCCGCTGGCGCATGCGGCGAGTGCAAGGCCTGCCAGTTGCTGGCCGCCGGTACCCATCCGGACTACTTCGTGCTGGAGCCGGAGGAGGCGGAGAAACCGATCCGGGTCGATCAGGTCCGCGACCTGGTTGGCTTCGTGGTGCAGACCGCGCAACTGGGCGGGCGCAAGGTCGTGTTGCTCGAACCCGCCGAGGCGATGAACGTGAACGCCGCCAACGCCCTGTTGAAAAGCCTTGAAGAGCCGTCGGGCGATACCGTGCTGCTGCTGATCAGCCACCAGCCCAGCCGCCTGTTGCCGACCATCAAGAGCCGCTGCGTGCAGCAGGCCTGCCCTTTGCCGGGCGCGGCGGCTAGTCTGGAATGGCTGGCGCGGGCCCTGCCCGACGAGCCGGCCGAGGCCCTGGAGGAACTGTTGGCGCTTTCCGGCGGCTCGCCGCTCACCGCCCAGCGCCTGCACGGCCAGGGCGTGCGCGAGCAGCGCGCGCAGGTGGTCGAGGGGGTGAAGAAGCTGCTCAAGCAGCAGATCGCCGCCAGCCCACTGGCCGAAAGCTGGAACAGCGTGCCGTTGCCATTGCTCTTCGACTGGTTCTGCGACTGGACGCTGGGCATCCTGCGCTACCAGTTGACCCACGACCAGGAGGGGCTGGGGTTGGCCGACATGCGCAAGGTGATCCAGTACCTGGGCGACAAATCCGGGCAGGCCAAGGTGCTGGCCATGCAGGACTGGCTGCTGCAACAGCGGCAGAAAGTGTTGAACAAGGCCAACCTCAACCGTGTCCTGCTTCTCGAAGCCCTGCTGGTGCAGTGGGCAAGCCTGCCCGGGCCGGGCTAGAATCCCGCTGATATTCGACTGGCAGGAACCTGCATGAGTTTGCCACCCAATCTGGGGCCGCGTAACGGCATCCTGTCCTTGACCATCAAGGACAAGTCCGTGCTGTACGCCGCCTACATGCCGTTCATCAGGAACGGCGGGCTGTTCATTCCCACCAACAAGAACTACAAGCTCGGCGACGAAGTCTTCATGCTGCTCAACCTGATGGAAGAGCCGGAGAAGATCCCGGTGGCCGGCAAGGTCGTCTGGATCACCCCGAAGGGCGCCCAGGGCAACCGTGCGGCTGGCATCGGCGTGCAGTTCAACGACGGTGACAACACCGCCCGCAACAAGATCGAAACCTACCTGGCCGGGGCGCTGAAGTCGGACCGGCCGACCCACACGATGTAACGCTAGACAGGATCATGCTGGTCGATTCCCACTGCCACCTCGATCGCCTCGACCTGGCCGCCCATGGCGGCTCGCTCGATGCGGCGCTGGATGCCGCGCGAGCGCGTGGCGTCGGTCAATTCCTCTGCATCGGCGTCAGCGCCGACAATGCCCAGGCGGTGAAGGCCCTGGCCGAGCGCTATGCCGACGTGCACTGTTCGGTGGGCGTACACCCGCTGGACCTGGAGCCCGGAAGCGCGCCAGCGCTGGACTGGCTGCTGGGCGAACTGGCGCATCCGCGGGTGGTGGCGATCGGCGAGACCGGCCTCGACTACCACTACGAACCGGAAGCCGCCGAGTTGCAACAGGAGGCGTTTCGCCTGCACCTGGAAGCCGCGCGGATCACCGCCAAGCCAGTGATCGTGCACACCCGCGAGGCGCGCGCCGACACGCTGGCGCTGCTGCGCGAGGCGGCGTTGCCGCAGGCCGGCGTGCTGCATTGCTTCACCGAGGACTGGGAAATGGCGCGATCGGCGCTGGACCTGGGCTTCTACATTTCCCTGTCCGGCATCGTCACCTTCCGCAATGCCGATGCCCTGCGCGAGGTGGCTCGCCAGGTACCGGCCGACCGGCTGTTGGTGGAGACCGACTCGCCCTACTTGGCGCCGATTCCCCATCGCGGCAAGCCGAACCTGCCGGAATACGTGCGCGATGTCGCCGAATTCCTCGCGACGTTGCGTGGCGTCAGCCTGGAAACCCTGGCGGAGCAGACTACCGCCAATTTCCATCGGCTGTTTCCGTTGGCCCGCTAGGCCGGCGCACGGATAAAAAAAAACCCGGGTTCTGGGGGATGAATCCGGGTCAAGACCATTAGGAGTGGAACAAAGGTACGCATTCCTCGGTACCTTCACTGGCTGGGTACTTGGGGGGAGATACCGCGCGCCAGTACCTTTCAGTATTGGTCATGTTCGTGGGGCGTCCAGACAGGGCTGGCGGTTTTTTAAACAGATTTGGAATACCCTTGCGGTCCTTGAGTACCTAGGTGCCTGCGACCTGGCGCAAGATCGCCAGGGTATCGTCGATCACCGTCGAACTCGTGTAGAAGTGCGGGGAAAAACGGATACCTCCGCCACGCTGGGCGCAAATGACCCGTTCCTGGCGAAGCGTTTCGAAGAGTGTCCGATTGTCCTGGCTGTCCAGGCTGAAGGTCAGGATGCCCGCGCGTCGGCTCGGGTTCCGCGGGCTGTGCAGGCGTACCCCGGGAATTCCCGACAGACCGTCCTGTAGCCACTGGACGCGCTCGGCGATGTCTCTGCCGACCCGCTCCATGCCGACCTCCTCCAACAGCCCCAGGCTGGCCTCCAGGGCCATCGCGCCGAGCATGTTCGGGCTGCCGCATTCGAAGCGCCGGGCGCTGCGCGCCGGCCGCCAGTCGCGACGCTCGTAATCGAGGGCATGTTCCAGCATGTGCCAGCCATATTCGTGCAGCGCCAGGCGCTCGCGCTGCTCGGGATGGCAATAGAAGACGCCCAGCCCTTCGGGGCCGAGCATCCACTTGTGCCCATCGGCCATGGCGAAGGCACAATCGTAGGCCTGTACGTCGAAGGGCAGGGCGCCGAGCTGCTGGATCGCGTCGATGCAGAACAGCACCCCGCGGCGGCGACATCCCGCGCCGATGCGCTCCAGGTCAAGGCGCAGGCCGCTGGCGTACTGCACCGCGCTGATCGACAGCAGGCGGGTGCGCGGGCCGCAGGCGGCGAGCAGGGCGCTCTCGGGATCGTCGCCGGCGAGACCGACCTCGACCACTTCGACGCCGCGCGGGCGCAAGGCTTCCCAGACCACTCTATTGGAGGGGAACTCCTCGTTGCCGATGACGACCTGGTCGCCCTCTCGCCAATCCAGGCCGAAGGCTACGAAGGAAAGCGCCTCGGAGGTGTTCTTGACCAGGGCGAGGTCGCTGCCGGCGCGCGCATTGAGCAGTCGGGCAAGGCGCTCGCGCAGGCGATGTTCTATCTTCAGCCATTCCGGATAGTCGCTGGCGCCGTGGGCGACGTTCTCCCGGGCGAAGGCGCTCACCGCGTCGGCGGCGCGTCTAGGCCAGGGTGCGACCGCTGCGTGGTTGAGGTAGCGCAGACCGTTGGTCTGGTCGAATTCGTCCTGGTAACAATTCATCGTCGGATGTTCCGTGCATTTTCGTGCTGAATAGGCATAATACGCGGCTTCGATTTTTGACTCATTTTGACCTGACAGTCTTTTTATGCAGAAAGAGCCTCGCAAAGTTCGTGAATTTCGTCGCCGTGAACAGGAGATTCTCGATACCGCCCTCAAGCTGTTCCTCGAACAGGGGGAAGACAGCGTAACGGTCGAGATGATCGCGGATGCCGTCGGCATCGGCAAAGGCACGATCTACAAGCACTTCAAGTCCAAGGCGGAGATCTACCTGCGCCTGATGCTGGACTACGAGCGCGATCTCGCCGCCCTGTTCCATTCCGAAGACGTAGCCCGCGACAAGGAAGCCCTGTCGCGTGCCTACTTCGAGTTCCGCATGCGCGATCCGCAGCGCTACCGCCTGTTCGACCGCCTGGAAGAGAAGGTGGTGAAGACCAGCCAGGTGCCGGAGATGGTCGAGGAGCTGCACAAGATCCGCGCCTCCAACTTCGAACGCCTGACCCAGCTGATCAAGGAGCGTATCGCCGACGGCAAGCTGGAGAACGTTCCGCCGTACTTCCATTATTGCGCTGCCTGGGCGTTGGTGCATGGCGCCGTGGCGCTGTACCACTCGCCGTTCTGGCGCGAGGTGCTGGAAGACCAGGAAGGTTTCTTCCACTTCCTGATGGATATCGGCGTGCGCATGGGCAACAAGCGCAAGCGCGAAGGCGACGCTCCCAGCGCCTGATACCTGTGGTGCCGGGACGCAGTCACTGCGCCCCGCGCACTCTTTGCCGGCAGGGATATACTCGTCGCCCATCGATCCGCCGGCGGGACGTCGGCTGCCCATTTCCGGCGAATCCGCCGGTGGCTCCACGTTCGTTCAGGAGTTCTCCGATGAGTGTCCGTGAATTCCCCATCCACTACATCGAACCGGTGTTCCGGCCCCCGAGCGAGGCGCATTCGCTGGTCCTCCCGGTGACCAATGGCTGTTCCTGGAACAAATGCGGCTTTTGCGAGATGTATACCCAGCCGCAAAAGAAATTTCGCGCCCGCGACGAGAACGAGGTACTGGAGGAGATCCGCCGCTGCGGCGAGCGCCTGATCGTCAAGCGGGTGTTTCTCGCCGATGGCGACGCCCTGGTATTGCCGACCCGCCGGCTGCTCGCGGTGCTGCAGGCGATTCGCGAGCACTTGCCGGAGGTGGAGCGGGTATCCAGCTACTGCCTGCCGCGCAACCTGCGCAGGAAGTCGGTCGACGAGTTGCGCGAACTGGCCGACGCCGGGCTGCGAATGGCCTATGTCGGCGCCGAGTCCGGCGACGACGAAGTGCTGGCACGGGTCAACAAGGGCGAGACCTATTCCTCTACCCTGGATGCGCTGGAAAAGCTTGGCGAGGCGGGGATCAGTCGTTCGGTGATGATCCTCAACGGTCTGGGCGGAATGACCCTGAGCGCGCAGCACGCGGACAACTCCGCGCGCCTGATGAACGCCGCCCAGCCGGAGTACCTGTCGACCCTGGTGGTGAGTTTCCCTACCGGCGAGCAGCGTTTCCGTGCTGGCTTCGCCGATTTCGAGGCGCTGGATCGGCGTGCCCTGTTCGTCGAGGTCGAACGCCTGTTGCAGGGATTGGAGCTCGAAGACACGGTATTTCGCAGCGACCACGCTTCCAACTATCTGGTGCTCAAGGGCGAGCTGGGTGCCGACAAGGCGCGCCTGCTGGCCGAGGTCCGCCAGGCCATCGAGCAGCCGCAGCACGCTGCCCTGCGCCAGGAGTGGCAGCGTGGCCTGTGATGGCGCGGAAGCTGCATCGGCTCGTCATTCGCCGGTTTTCCGACGCCGGCAGGGGAGATGACCGATGTTGCACCTGTTCCGTATCGCCCTGGCGATGCTCCTCCTGGGCAGCCTGTCCGCCTGCATGAAGCCCAGCGACCTGGCCGACGGCGCCGACTACTACCTGCGCGACGCCGGGGTGCTCGATCACAGCGCCAGCCAGCGCAGCAACAACCGGCGGATCCAGGCCGACTCCTTCATCTACATCGGCCAGGGCCCGTTCGTGCCGCCGGGCTACCGGTACGCGCGGCCGAACGTGGTGGCCGAGCAGGCCTTCGAAGGTTTCGTCGAGTATTTCCCGCTGGTGCGCCGCGCCAAGGCGCCGCTCGGCCTGGACGACGCGATGCGCGAGGCGCGTGCCGCCGGCGCCCACTACCTGCTGTACTGCCGTTTCGCCCGGGGCGACAACAGGATCGGCAACTGGGAGGAGTGGGAAGACGAAGAGGAACTCGGCCGGGTCGGGCGCGATCGCAGTGTCATCCAGGTCATGCTGATCGAGACCAGCACCCGTTTCCTGGTGGACAGTGCGACCATTCGCAGCCGCGGCGGTTTCCTGACGTTCTACGACGCCACCCCGGAAGACCTGCTGCGTCCGCCGCTGGAGCAATACGCCCAGGAATTGCTGGGCCTGAACAGTCGAGGAACAGGCTATGAGTGATACCGGCAAGGCCAACGACCTGCTGGCGCAGATCCCCAGGGGCGAAAAGAAGGGCCTGCCGCCCGTGCACCTGTGGAATCCGCCGTTCTGCGGCGACATCGACATGCGCATCGCCCGCGACGGTACCTGGTTCTACCTGGGCACGCCGATCGGACGCAAGCCGATGGTGAAGCTGTTCTCCAGCATCATTCGCCGCGACGGCGACGACTATTTCCTGGTGACTCCGGTGGAAAAGGTCGGTATCCGCGTCGACGATGCGCCCTTCGTCGCGGTGACCCTGCAGGTGCAGGGCGAGGGCGGGGCGCAGGTACTGCGCTTCGCCACCAACGTCGAGGACGAGGTCGAGGCGGACGCCGGGCATCCGCTGCGCGTCGAGATCGACCCCCGCAGCCAGGAACCCACGCCCTACCTGCGGGTGCGCGACAACCTCGAGGCGCTGGTGCATCGCAACGTGTTCTACCAGCTGGTCGAGCTGGCGGTGCCGCGCCGGATCGACGGCATCGAATGGCTCGGCGTCTGGAGCCACGGCGAGTTCTTTCCCCTCGGCCCGCAGCCGGACTGACAGGCGCAGCATGAAAAAAGGCTCCCGAGGGAGCCTTTTTCGTTTGCCTTACATGTTGGGGTAGTTCGGCCCGCCGGTACCTTCCGGCGCCACCCAGGTGATGTTCTGCGCCGGGTCCTTGATGTCGCAGGTCTTGCAGTGCACGCAGTTCTGCGCGTTGATCTGGAAGCGCTTGCTGCCGTCGTCGTTGGCCACCACTTCGTACACGCCTGCCGGGCAGTAGCGCTGGGCCGGCTCGTCGTAGAGCGGCAGGTTCTTCTCGATCGGAATGCTCGCATCGGCCAGCTTGAGGTGGATCGGCTGGTCTTCCTCGTGGTTGGTATTGGAGAGGAACACCGAGGACAGCTTGTCGAAGCTGAGCTTGCCGTCCGGCTTCGGGTAGTCGATCTTCGGCGCTTCGCTGGCCTTTTTCAGGCAGGCGTAGTCCGGCTTGTCGTCATGCAGGGTGACGGGGATCTTGCCGCCGAAGATGTTCTGGTCGATGAAGTTGAACGCGCCGCCGCCGATAGCGCCGAACTTGTGGATGGCCGCGCCGAAGTTGCGGCTGCGGAACAGTTCGTCGTACAACCAGCTGGCCTTGAACGCATCGACGTAGCTGGACAGCTCGTCGCCGCCTTCGCGGCCGGCGGCCAGGGCCTCGGCGATCGCGTCGGCGGCGAGCATGCCGGACTTCATCGCGGTGTGGCTGCCCTTGATCTTGGCGAAGTTCAGGGTGCCGAGGTCGCAACCGATCAGCGCGCCGCCGGGGAAGACCATCTTCGGCAGCGAATTCAGGCCGCCCTTGCAGATGGCCCGGGCGCCGTAGGCCACGCGCTTGCCGCCTTCCAGGTACTGCTTGACCACCGGGTGGTGCTTGTAGCGCTGGAACTCGTCGAACGGCGACAGGTGCGGGTTGCTGTAGGACAGGTCGATGATCAGGCCGACGAACACCTGGTTGTTCTCCAGGTGGTAGAGGAACGAGCCGCCGGTATTTTCGTCGTTCAGCGGCCAGCCGGCGGTATGGACCACCAGGCCGGGCTTGTGCTTGGACGGGTCGATGTCCCAGATTTCCTTGATGCCGATACCGTAGTGCTGGGCATCGGCCTCGCTGTCCAGGTTGTATTTCTTGATCAGTTGCTTGCCGATGTGCCCGCGGCAGCCTTCGGCGAACAGGGTGTACTTGGCCCGCAGCTCCATGCCGGGGGTGTAGTAGCCTTCTTTCGGGTTGCCTTCGCGGTCGACGCCGAGGTCGCCGGTGACGATGCCGCGGACCACGCCGTTCTCGTCGATCAGCGCTTCCTGGGCGGCGAAGCCCGGATAGATCTCCACGCCCAGTCCTTCGGCCTGCTGGGCCAGCCAGCGGCAGAGGTTGCCCAGGGAGATGATATAGTTGCCCTCGTTGTGCATGGTCTTGGGCACGAAGAAGTTGGGCACCTTGGTAGCGCTCTCGGCGCTCTTCAGGACGTAGATGTCGTCGCCGGTCACCGGGGTATTGAGCGGCGCGCCGAGTTCCTTCCAGTCGGGGAACAGCTCGTTCAGCGCGCGCGGCTCGAACACCGCGCCGGAGAGGATGTGGGCGCCCACTTCGGAACCCTTCTCGACCACGCAGACGCTGATCTCTTGACCGGCTTCGGCGGCCTTCTGCTTCAGTCGGCATGCGGCGGACAGACCGGCGGGGCCGGCGCCGACGATGACGACGTCGAATTCCATGTATTCGCGTTCCACTATCGATCTCCTACTCAAGGCTCACGGTATCTGTTTATTGGTGGCTGAGATCTTTCCCTGATCAGAGCGGGCGCATTATATATAGCTGCATGGACAGGTCCAATACAAACGTTTGTTTGAATTCTTTGGAAGCCTGATAGAATCGGCATTCGAGGGGGGGAAACCACCCTTTTGCCGTATTGACCGAAAAGGGTGATCCGGTCAAGATACGGGCGGTTTTGCGGTCGCTGTCTAGCAGAGTGTCGGTTTCCGGCCGGCGAGCATCACCGGCCAGGCCTGTCTGGCGACATCCTTATTCACCGGAGAATAACGAGGAATCCATGAAGGTTCTTGTAGCAGTCAAACGAGTGGTCGACTACAACGTCAAGGTCCGCGTCAAGGCGGACAACTCCGGCGTCGACCTCGCCAACGTCAAGATGTCCATGAACCCCTTCTGCGAAATCGCCGTGGAAGAAGCCGTGCGCCTGAAAGAGAAGGGCGTGGCTACCGAGATCGTCGCTGTCTCCGTCGGCCCGACCGCCGCCCAGGAGCAACTGCGCACCGCGCTGGCGCTGGGCGCTGACCGTGCGATCCTGGTGGAGAGCAACGACGAGCTGAACTCCCTGGCCGTGGCCAAGCTGCTCAAGGCCGTGGTCGACAAGGAGCAGCCGCAGCTGGTGATCCTCGGCAAGCAGGCCATCGACAGCGACAACAACCAGACCGGCCAGATGCTCGCCGCGCTGACCGGCTACGCCCAGGGCACCTTCGCCTCCAAGGTCGAGGTCGCTGGCGACAAGGTCAACGTGACCCGCGAGATCGATGGCGGTCTGCAGACCGTCGCGCTGAACCTGCCGGCCATCGTCACCACCGACCTGCGCCTGAACGAGCCGCGCTACGCGTCGCTGCCGAACATCATGAAAGCCAAGAAGAAGCCGCTGGACGTGGTGACCCCGGACGCCCTGGGCGTTTCCACCGCTTCCACCGTGAAGACCCTGAAGGTCGAGGCGCCGGCTGCACGCTCCGCTGGCATCAAGGTCAAGTCCGTGGCTGAACTGGTAGAGAAACTGAAGAACGAGGCGAAGGTAATCTAATGGCTATCCTGGTTATCGCTGAGCACAACAACGCGGCCCTGGCGGCTGCCACCCTGAACACCGTTGCCGCTGCCAAGGCCATTGGCGGCGACATCCACGTGCTGGTCGCCGGACAGAACGTTGCCGCCGTGGCCGAAGCCGCCGCCAAGGTCGAGGGCGTCTCCAAGGTGCTGGTCGCCGACAACGCCGCCTACGCCCACCAACTGCCGGAAAACGTCGCACCGCTGATCGCCGAGCTGGGCAAGAACTACAGCCACGTGCTGGCCCCGGCTACCACCAACGGCAAGAACTTCCTGCCGCGCGTCGCCGCGCTGCTGGACGTCGACCAGATCTCCGAGATCGTCGAAGTGGTCAGCCCCGACACCTTCAAGCGTCCGATCTACGCCGGTAACGCCATCGCTACCGTGCAGTCCTCGGCTGCGGTCAAGGTGATCACCGTGCGTACCACCGGCTTCGACGCCGTCGCCGCCGAAGGCGGTTCGGCTGCCGTCGAGCAGGTTTCCGGCCCGGCCGATGCCGGCAAGTCCGCCTTCGTCGGCGAAGAGCTGGCCAAGTCCGACCGTCCGGAACTGACCGCTGCCAAGATCGTGGTCTCCGGCGGCCGCGGCATGCAGAACGGCGACAACTTCAAGATCCTCTACGCCCTGGCCGACAAGCTGGGTGCCGCAGTCGGCGCTTCCCGCGCCGCGGTCGACGCCGGTTTCGTGCCGAACGACATGCAGGTCGGCCAGACCGGCAAGATCGTCGCCCCGCAGCTGTACATCGCGGTGGGTATCTCCGGTGCCATCCAGCACCTGGCGGGCATGAAGGACTCGAAGGTGATCGTCGCGATCAACAAGGACGAAGAGGCGCCGATCTTCCAGGTCGCCGACTACGGCCTGGTCGCCGACCTGTTCGACGCCGTACCGGAGCTGGAAAAGGCCGTCTGAGCCCGATTCCAAGCCGACAAGACCCGCTCCCCGGAGCGGGTTTTTTTATGTCCGGGCTGCGACGCGTGACCCTTTGGTCACGATTCCTGCCTTCGGTCCGCCCAAGCGGAGGTGTCTCATTTACAATGCGCGACGTCTCTAGCTCCTGAATGTGCTTTTCCGGCATCTAGCAACCGAGGTTTTCATGATCATCAAACCGCGCGTGCGTGGCTTCATCTGCGTCACTACCCATCCGGCAGGCTGCGAGGCCAACGTCAAGCAACAGATCGACTACGTCGAGGCCAAGGGCCCCGTCGTCAACGGACCGAAGAAGGTCCTGGTCATCGGTTCCTCCACCGGCTATGGCCTGGCTGCCCGCATCACCGCCGCGTTCGGTTCCGGCGCCGATACCCTCGGGGTGTTCTTCGAGCGTCCGGGCAGCGAGAGCAAGCCGGGCACCGCCGGCTGGTACAACTCGGCGGCCTTCGAGAAGTTCGCCCACGAGAAAGGCCTGTATGCCCGCAGCATCAATGGCGACGCTTTCTCCGACGAGGTGAAGCGGCTGACCATCGAGACCATCAAGCGCGATCTCGGCAAGGTCGACCTGGTGGTCTACAGCCTGGCCGCGCCGCGCCGTACCCATCCGAAGAGCGGCGAAGTGTTCTCCTCGACCCTCAAGCCGATCGGCAAGTCGGTCAGCTTCCGTGGCCTGGACACCGACAAGGAAGTGATCAAGGACGTGGTCCTGGAGGCGGCCAGCGACCAGGAGGTCGCCGATACCGTTGCGGTGATGGGCGGCGAGGACTGGCAGATGTGGATCGACGCGCTGCTGGAGGCCGACGTGCTGGCCGACGGCGCGAAGACCACCGCGTTCACCTACCTGGGCGAGAAGATCACCCACGACATCTACTGGAACGGTTCCATCGGCGCAGCCAAGAAGGATCTCGACCAGAAGGTCCTCGGTATCCGCGACAAGCTCGCCCCGTTGGGCGGCGACGCGCGCGTCTCGGTGCTCAAGGCGGTGGTGACCCAGGCCAGCTCGGCGATCCCGATGATGCCGCTGTACCTGTCGCTGCTGTTCAAGGTGATGAAGGAGCAGGGTACCCACGAAGGTTGCATCGAGCAGGTCGACGGCCTGTACCGGGAGAGCCTGTACGGCGCCGAGCCGCGCCTCGACGAGGAAGGCCGCCTGCGTGCCGACTACAAGGAACTGCAGCCGGAAGTGCAGTCCCGTGTCGAGGAGCTGTGGGACAAGGTAACCAACGAGAACCTTTACGAATTGACCGACTTCGCTGGCTACAAGAGCGAGTTCCTCAACCTGTTCGGTTTCGAGGTCGCTGGGGTCGACTACGAGCAGGACGTCAACCCGGACGTGCAGATCGCCAACCTGATCCAGGCCTGAGGCCTGGATCCGAGCCGTCCTCGCGACGGCTCCCGCTCCCCCGAACCGGCGCCCAGGCGCCGGTTCGCGTTTTCAGCGACCGGCCACCTGGGCGTTCCGTACGCCGTCGAGGAAGGCCTGGTAGTGCTGCGCGGTTTCCTCCGGGCGTTCGACCATCGGCACGTGTCCGCAGTTTTCCATGATCACCACGCTGGGCCGCTTCAGCAGCGGACGCATCACCTCGATGCTGGAGACGTCCAGCACGCGGTCGCGGTCGCCCCATAGCAGCAGGGTCGGTGCCTCGATCTTCGGCAGTTCCGGCTCCAGCGGGATGTAGCGCTGGCGCAGTTGTTCGAATATCTGCGCGTTGAACGCCGACGCGGCTACCGCGCGCTCGCCGAGGTAGCGCTTGAGCGGCGCCGGCAGCGGCGGTTGCTGGACGAACACGAAGTCGAGCAGCTTCTGGAAGTCTTCCGGCTGGCGCACCACCAGGGGATTCTCGCCGCGCTCCAGGTCCTCGAACAGTTCGCTCTTGCGCGCCGGCATCACCCCGGCGTTGTCGATCAGCGCCAGCGATAGCACCTGTTCCGGATGGCGCGCCGCGTAGAGCGCGGCGATGTGCCCGCCCATGGAGTTGCCGGCCAGGTGCAGGCGGCGCACGCCGATGGCGGCGGCGAAATTGGCGACTCGCTCGGCCTGGGTGCCGACGTCGTAGCTGGCCTGTTGCGGCTTGCTGCTGTCGCCGAAGCCGGGCAGGTCGAGGGCGACCACATGGTAGCGCTCGGTCAGCGGCCGGGCGAAGCGCAGCCAGTTGTCCTTGTCGGCGCCGAAGCCGTGGATCAGCAACAGGGTCGGGTTCTTCTCCGAGCCACCTTCCAGGTAGGCGATCTCCAGGTTGTCGACCTGCACGCTGTGCTCGCTGAGACCGGCGAGACCGCGCTCGACGGTGCGTACGCTGGCGAGGAGGGTAGCCGGGACGAAGTAGAGGATGCCGGCGGCGACCGCCAGCAGCAGAACCAGACCGAGGAGGAATCGTTTCATGGGTGTCCGAAGGCTTCAGGAAAAAAGGGGCCAGCGCTGAACGCTAGCCGTGCCGGCCCGCTGTCGCAAGCCTTGTGACGAGTCTAGGCGTGCTGCCGGTGGTCGGCGCCGAACCTAAGGACGGCGGTTCATTCGCCGGGTCGATAGAGATGTCGATGCTCGGCGCGGTACAGCGAAGAGTCGGCGAAGCCTTCGGCGGCCAGCACCTCGCCGACCAGGATCAGCGCGGTGCGGCGGAAATTCCTGGCGGCGACCTTGGGCAGGATGTCGCCGAGGGTGCCGCGAACCTGTTCCTGGTCGGGCCAACTGGCCCGGTGGATCACCGCGACCGGGCAGTCGGCGCCGTAGTGCGGCAGCAGTTCCTCGACGATCTTCGCCAGGTGGGCGACGCCCAGGTGGATCGCCAGGGTCGCCCGGTGCCGCGCCAGGTCACCCAGGCTCTCGCCTTCCGGCATCTTCGTGCGTGCGGCGTAGCGGGTCAGGATCAGCGTCTGGGACACTTCGGGCAGGGTCAGCTCGCAGCCGAGCAGGGCGGCGCAGGCGGCGGTGGCGGTGACCCCGGGGACGATCTCATAGGGGATGCCGAGTTCGCGCAGGTGGCGGATCTGCTCGCCGATGGCGCCATACAGGGAGGGATCGCCGGAATGCACGCGGGCTACGTCGAGGCCGCGGCGATGGGCTTGCGCGAGTAGCTCGACGATCTGTTCGAGGTCCAGCTCGGCGGTGTTCACCACCTGGCCGGCCTGGTGCCCCTCGAGCAGCGCTTGCGGAACCAGCGAGCCGGCGTAGAGGATCACCGGGCACTGGCGGATCAGGCGCTGCCCCTTGACGGTGATCAGGTCGGGGTCGCCGGGACCGGCGCCGATGAAATAGACGGTCATGGGAGTTCTCGTTCGGTGAGAAGACGTGCCAGGGCGATGCTCGCCCGATCGTCGCTGCGTTTCGCCCCGAGCAGATCGGCGCGACCGCCACCCAGGCGTTCGGCCAGGGCCAGGGCGGCGGCCTCGGCGACGCTGGAGCAGCCGGTTTCGCGCAGCGCGACGGCGGAGGGGCTGAGCAGGCGCGGCTCGTAGTCGTGCAGGACGGCGGGTGCGAGGAAATGCACGGGGCGTTCGAGCAGCGTGGCCAGTTGCCGCAGGCCGGGTTCGTCGCGTTTGCCGTCGATGCTGGTGAGGGCGTCCAGCTCGGCCAGGCTGCGCCCGTATTCGCCCAGCGTTCGCTCCAGCAGCGCGCGCAGATGCTCGGCGCTACAGCCTCGGCGGCAGCCGATGCCGGCGATCAGCAGGCTGGGGATGGGCAGGGGCATGCGCGCACCGGAGGAAATGGAAGGAGAGGCACTATGGACCCGCGACCGGCAAGGGTCGCGGGTGGCAGGCGGTCAGGCGTCGACGCCGCCCCGGTTGCGCCGGAACAGCCAGGCAGCGGCCAGGCCGAGGGCGGCCCAGAACAGCGCATTGCTGACCAGCGAGGCGACCACGAAACGCTGGGCCAGGGCTTCCGGCGCCAGGCTGGCATGGACCTCGGGCTGCGGCGCGCCGAACAGGTGCGGCAGCGCCAGCAGGACGGCGCCGACCAGCTTCAGCGGCCAGTTGCCGCCGAACACCAGCAGGGCCAGGCCCACCGCGGTGGCGGCGGCGGTGGCGATCCACCAGTACTGGCGTTGCACCAGGTCGGCCGCGGCGGTACCCGGCAGCTCCGGCGGCAGGCCCAGCGACGGCGCCAGGCAGAACACCGCGTAGCCGGCCAGGCCCCAGAGCAGGCCCTGCCAGGTCTGGCCCGGCGCGCGCAGGGTGAAGAGGCCGGCGAGCATCAGGGCGAAGCCGACCGCCACCACCAGGTTGCCGCCGGTGGTGGAGAGGGTACGCTGCCAGCCGTCCTCCGGCTCCCAGGCCTCCTCGTCGTGGACATGGGCGGCGACGCCGGGGGTGTGTTCGTGGGGCTGGGCCGCGACCGGCTCGCTCTTCTCGTAGGTCTCCGCCTCGAGGATCAGCGGGGTGACCCAGAGAATCTGCAGCAGGGTCAGCAGCAGGGCGGCGAGCAGGCCGGCGAAGCCGGCGGTCTGGGCGATGCGCTTGATCATTCTGGTTCCCTCGCGACTCAGTGGCAGGGGAAGCCGGAGCTGTGCCGGGTATCGTGGGCGGCGTTGTGTACCGCGTCGATGTGCGAGAAACCGGCGAAATAGACCAGCAGCGCGCCGAGCAGGCCGGCGCCGATGGCCAGGCTCAGTCGCTTCGACAGGGAGGTGGTGGAGCTGGCGTGCGCCAGGGTGCTGCTGGACATGGTGCGTTCCCTCTGGATTGGCATGGGCGTGGCAGAGGAGTACGCACGAGGAACAGGCCCGGACGGCCCGCTTCACGCTTGCGCCCGCCCACCGCGGGTGAATCAAACGAAAGGTTCCAGGCCGGTCTCCGGGCTCGCGCGCGATGCGCTTACCGTTGCGGGGGCAGCGCCGGACTGGCTCGGAGAGCGTCACCGGCTTCCCGTTTCACCTCGTGCGCGCCGGCACGAGACACCTGGGACAACCCGCCTAGGACAGCATGAAGGACCGCCGGGCGTCAACCGGCCCGATTGACCCTGGCCCGCGCACTGCGTAGCCTTGCCGGTTCGAGGTTCCTCGCCGGCGACGGCGGGGCTAAGAGGGAACGCGGTCGATGCCGCGGCTGCCCCCGCAACTGTGAACGGCGATCGTTCCCCAATGCCACTGCGTGACGCGGGAAGGCGGGGAACCGGCGGAGACGCCAGACCGTGAGCCAGGAGACCTGCCTCGTCGATCCCGTGGCGCGATGCCCGGGGACAAGACTTCCATACAACCGGGCGGGGTGATCCGGTGGCGAATCCGTTGCGCGGCCCCTGCGTCCGCGCCACTCGTCCGCATGCCCGCCGAGCTGAACAAGGGCTGCCCATGAAAACCCTGGCGAAACTCCCCGTCACCATCGTCACCGGCTTCCTCGGCGCCGGCAAGACCACCTTGCTCCGGCACATGCTGGACAACGCCGAAGGCCGGCGCATCGCGGTGATCGTCAACGAGTTCGGCGAACTCGGCATCGACGGCGAGATCCTCAAGCAATGTTCCATCGGCTGCAGCGAAGAAGAGGCGCAGGGCCGCGTTTTCGAGCTGGCCAACGGTTGCCTGTGCTGCACCGTGCAGGAAGAGTTCTTCCCGGTGATGCGCGAGCTGGTGGCGCGCCGCGGCGACCTTGACCAGATCCTCATCGAGACCAGCGGCCTGGCCCTGCCCAAGCCGCTGGTGCAGGCTTTCCAGTGGCCGGAAATCCGCAACGCCTGCACGGTCGACGCGGTGATCACCGTGGTCGACAGCCCGGCGGTGGCGGCCGGCACCTTCGCCGCCCATCCCGAGCAGGTGGACCAGCAACGCCGCCAGGACCCCAACCTCGACCATGAATCGCCGCTGCACGAACTGTTCGAGGACCAGTTGGCCAGCGCCGACCTGGTGATCCTGAACAAGGCCGACCAGCTCGACACCGAGGCCCTGGCGCGGGTCCGCGCGGAGATCGCCGGGGAGCTGCCGGCGGCGGTGAAGATCGTCGAGGCGAGCCGGGGCGAGCTGCCGCTCCCGGTCTTGCTGGGACTCAACGCCGAGGCCGAGCTGCACATCGACGGCCGGCCGACCCACCACGACCACGAAGGCCACGAGGACCACGACCACGACGAGTTCGACTCCTTCCACGTCGATCTCCCCGAGGTGGAGGAAGCTGCGCTGCTCGAGGCCCTCGGCGAGCTGGTGGAGCGTCACGACATACTTCGCATCAAGGGTTTCGCCGCCATTCCGGGCAAGCCCATGCGCCTGTTGGTACAGGGCGTCGGCAAGCGCTTCGACAGGCATTTCGACCGCAAGTGGCTGGCCGACGAAGCCCGCAGCACCCGGCTGGTGGTGATCGGCCAGGAGCTGGACCAGGCCGCCATTGCCAACCAGCTGCGCACAGCGCTTGCCTGATCCGTGATCCCCGGCCGGGGCCGGCGATGGCGATTCGCCGGCCCCAGCTTCTTGCGTCCTACCGGTAGAACGTCCATGCACCTGTTGCGCACCCAACCCGGCGGCTTCGTTCCCGACGACGGCATCGCCCACCTGGCCCAGACTCCCGCCGAGCTGGTGATCCTCTGCAGCGGCGATTCGCACCTCGCATTGCTGGCCGAGGCCGCCCGTGCGCTGCCGGACGACTACCCGAGCCTGCGCCTGGCCAACCCCATGCAGTTGCAGAACCACGCCTCGGTGGACCTCTACGTCGAGGAAGTGCTGCGGCACGCGCGGGTGATCCTGCTTTCGCTGCACGGCGGCATCGGCTACTGGCGCTACGGCGTGGAGCAACTGGTGGCGCTGGCCGAGCGCGGCGCGCTGCTGATCCCGGTGCCCGGCGACGACCGCCCCGACCCGGAGCTGAGCGCCCTCGGCAACCTGCCGGCGGAGCAGGCCGAGCGCTTCTGGCAATACTTGCGCCAGGGCGGCCTGGAGAACGCCGGGCAGTTCTACCGCTGCCTGGCCAGCCAGTGCCTCGGCCGCGACTACGCCTGGCGCGAACCGCAGGCGCTGCCGCGGGTGGCGCTGTTCCATCCACGGCATGCCGAGGCGACCCTGGAACACTGGCGTGCCGACTGGCAGGCCGGGCGTCCGGTGGTCGCGTTGCTGTTCTATCGCACCCACCTGCAGGCAGCCAACACCGCCTTCATCGCACGCTTCTGCGAACGCCTCGCGGCGCAGGGGCTCAACCCGTTGCCGATCGCGCTGGCCAGCCTCAAGGAAAGCGCCTGCCTGGCGCAGGTGGAAGACTGGCTGGAGCGCAGCGACGCCGCGCTGATCGTCAATACCACCGGTTTCGCCCAGTCCAATCCGGAGGCGCCCGAGTTGCGTCCGTTCCGTCGCGACGTGCCGGTGTTGCAGGCGATCTGCTCGCTGGACAACCGCCCGCTCTGGCTGGACAACCCGCAAGGCCTGGGGCCGCGCGACCTGGCCATGCACGTGGCGCTGCCGGAGCTGGACGGGCGCATCGTCACCCGGCCGATCAGTTTCAAGGGCCTGGCCTGGCGCAGCGAACGCAGCGAGAGCGACGTGGTCTGCTATCTCGCCGACGACGAGCGCATGGATTTCGTCGCCGAACTGGCGCGGCGCTGGGCCGAGCTGGCGCGCAAGCCAAACGCGGAAAAACGGGTGGCGCTGGTGCTGGCCAACTACCCGACCCGCGATGGCCGGATCGGCAACGGCGTCGGCCTGGACACCCCGGCGGCGGCGCTGAACATCCTTCGTGCCCTGCGCCAGCAGGGCTATCCGGTCGACGGACTGCCCGCCAGCGGAACCGAGCTGATCCGCCAGTTGCTCGGCGGCGTCAGCAACGACCTGGAGCATCTCGACCTACGGCCCTGCGCCCAGAGCCTGGCGCTGGACGACTACCTGGCCTGCTTCGCACGCCTGCCGGAGCGCAATCGCCAGGCGGTGCTGGCGCGCTGGGGCGAGCCGCAACAGGACCCGATGTTCCGCGACGGACGGATGATGGTCGCCGGCCTGCGCTATGGCCTGACCTTCGTCGGCATCCAGCCGGCGCGCGGCTATCAGCTCGATCCGGCGGCGGTCTACCACGATCCCGACCTGGTGCCGCCGCACGGCTACCTGGCGTTCTACTTCTGGCTGCGCCACGCCTACCGCGCCGATGCCCTGCTGCACGTCGGCAAGCACGGTAACCTGGAATGGCTGCCGGGCAAGGGAGTCGGCCTGTCCGCCGAATGCTGGCCGGACGCGTTGCTCGGTCCGCTGCCGAACATCTATCCGTTCATCGTCAACGATCCGGGGGAGGGCGCCCAGGCCAAGCGCCGCACCCAGGCGGTGATCATCGACCACCTGATGCCGCCGCTGACCCGCGCCGAGAGCTACGGCCCGCTGCGCGACCTGGAGCGCCTGGCCGACGAGTTCTACGATGCCTCGCTGCTCGACCCGCGCCGCGCCGAACAGTTGCGCGGCGAGATTCTCGTCCTCCTGCGCGACAACCGTCTCGACCGCGAGATCGGCTTGCAGCTCAGCGACGATCCGGACAGCTGGCTGCCGCAGCTGGACGCCTATCTCTGCGACCTGAAGGAGTCGCAGATCCGCGACGGCCTGCATGTGTTCGGCGAGTCGCCGAGCGGGCGATTGCGCCTGGATACCCTGCTGGCGCTGCTGCGGGTTCCGCGCGGCGATGGCAAGGGCGCCAACGCCGGGTTGCTGAAGAGCCTGGCGGACGACCTTGGCCTGGGCTTCGATCCGCTGGCCTGCGACATGGGCGAGGCCTGGCAGGGCGCGCGGCCGGCCTGCCTGGAAGAGCGGGGCGGGGAGCCCTGGCGTACTCTCGGGGATACCCGCGAACGCCTGGAATTGCTGGCGTTGCACTGGATAGAAAGCTGCCTGGGCGGCGAATCGCCGCCTGCCACCTGGCGTGCCAGCGGCGAGGTGTTGCGCGGCTTGTGCGAACAGGTGGCACCG
Source organism: Pseudomonas sp. TZ252 (assembly GCF_056110345.1). Classification (NCBI taxonomy): domain Bacteria; kingdom Pseudomonadati; phylum Pseudomonadota; class Gammaproteobacteria; order Pseudomonadales; family Pseudomonadaceae; genus Pseudomonas; species Pseudomonas sp. TZ252. The sequence goes on from NZ_CM148566.1 coordinate 4,650,418, forward strand.
ACCCTGGACGCCTGTGGCGGGGCCGAGATCGACGGGCTGCTGGCAGCCCTCGAAGGGCGCTTCGTACCGGCCGGTCCGAGCGGCGCGCCGAGTCGCGGGCGACTCGACGTGCTGCCCACCGGACGCAACTTCTTCTCGGTGGACGTGCGCAACCTGCCGACCCCGACCGCCTGGCGCATCGGCTTCCAGTCGGCCAACCTGCTGCTCGAGCGTCACCTGCAGGAACATGGCGATCACCTGCGCCAGCTCGGTCTCTCGGTGTGGGGCACGGCGACCATGCGCACCGGCGGCGACGACATCGCCCAGGCCCTGGCCCTGCTCGGCGTGCGACCGGTCTGGCAGGCCGGCAGCCAGCGCGTCGCCGATTTCGAGATACTCCCGGTCTCCCTGCTGGACCGCCCGCGGGTCGACGTGACGCTGCGGGTCTCCGGGTTCTTCCGCGACGCCTTCGCCAACCTGATCCGCCTGTTCGATGCGGCGGTGCAGGCGGTCGCCGAGCTGGACGAGGCGGAGGAGCTGAACCCGCTGGCCGCTCGCGTACGCCTGGAGCGCCAGCGCCTCGAGGCGCAGGGCACGGCGCCGGCGGAGGCGCGCCGGCAGGCCGGCTGGCGGATCTTCGGCGCCAAGCCGGGTGCCTACGGCGCCGGCGTGCAGGGCGCAATCGAAGAGCGGCTGTGGGAGACCCGCGCCGACCTTGCCGAGGTCTACCTGAACTGGGGCGGCTACGCCTACGGTGCCGCCGACGACGGCACGCCGGCGCGGGAACGCTTCGCCCAGCGCCTGGAACGCCTGCAGGCGGTGCTGCACAACCAGGACAACCGCGAGCACGACCTGCTCGATTCCAACGACTACTACCAGTTCCAGGGCGGCATGCTGGCGGCGGTGGAAACCCTGCGCGGCGCGCCGGTGGCCAGTTACCACGGCGACCACAGCCAGCCGGACAACCCGCGCATCCGCACGCTCAAGGAAGAGCTCAACCGGGTGGTGCGGGCGCGGGCGGTGAATCCGAAGTGGATCGCCGGGATGAAGCGCCACGGCTACAAGGGCGCCTTCGAACTGGCGGCGACGGTGGACTACCTGTGCGCCTTCGATGCCACCAGCGAGTTGATCGACGACCACCAGTACGCGCTGCTGGCCGACGCCTACCTGCTCGATGCGGAGACCCGCGAGTTCGTCCGCCAGCACAATCCGCAGGCCCTGCGCGACATGGCCGAGCGCCTGGTGGAGGCGCAGCGGCGCGGGCTCTGGCAGGAGCCGGGGGCCTATCGCGAGGCCCTGGAGAACCTGCTGCTGGACGTCGAAGAGGAATAGCGGAGCGGCATGGCCGCTCGCGCCGCTTTCAGCGCCGCTCGGCGAGCCGCCGGGCGGCGTCGCGGAGAATCCGCTCGGTGCCTTCCCAGCCGAGGCAGCCGTCGGTGATCGAGACGCCGTAGCGCAGTTCGCCGCCGAGCGCCTGGCAACCGTCGAACAGGTGGCTTTCCAGCATTACCCCGACCAGGTCGCTGGCACCGGCCAGGCGCTGGTCCAGCACGCTGGCGAGGACGCCGGGCTGGTTCAGCGGGTTCTTGCTGCTGTTGGCGTGACTGCAATCGACCACCATCCGCGTGGCGATGCCCTGGCTTTCCAGGGCCTGGCGCACGGCCTGCACCTGCTCGGGGCCGTAGTTCGAACCGTGGCGGCCGCCGCGCAGCACCACATGGGTGTCCGGATTGCCGCGGGTCTCGATCAGCGCCGGGTGACCGTGCGGGTCGAGGCCGAAATGGCGGTGGCCGTGGGCCGCCGAACGGATCGCGTCGCAGGCGATGCCGACGCCGCCGTCGGTGCCGTTCTTGAAGCCCACCGGCAGGCCGAGGCCGCTGACCAGCTCGCGGTGGATCTGCGATTCGCTGGTGCGCGCGCCGATCGCCGCCCAGCTCAGCAGGTCGTCGAAGTAGCCGGCGGCCAGCGGTTGCAGGAGTTCGGTGGCCAGCGGCAGGCCGAGGCGCAGCATGTCCAGCATCAGTTGCCGGGACAGCGCCAGGCCGGCGGCCATGTCGTCGCTGCCATCCAGGTGCGGGTCGTAGGCGAGGCCCTTCCAGCCCACCGTGGTGCGTGGCTTTTCCACGTAGGCGCGCATCACCAGGAGCAACTGGCCGTCGAGTTCGTCGCTCAGCGCCGCGAGGCGTTCGGCGTATTCGAGGGCGGAGCGGGGATCGTGGATCGAACAGGGTCCGACTACCACCAGCAGGCGCGGGTCGTCGCCGTCGAGGATGGCGCGGATGGCGTCGCGGCTGGCGGCGACCTGGCTGGCCAGCTCCAGCGGCAACGGCTGGCGGGCCTTGAGTTCGAGCGGGCTGGGCAGGCGTTCCAGGGCGGTACGGGCGGTGGCGCTGGGCAGGGCGACGGCCTGGACGTTCGGCGAAAGGGTGGTCAGTGCGGATACGGATGAGTTCATGGTCTGGCTTCCTGGGCTGGCGGCGGGCGTCCCGCGCGCGTCGTGCCCTATCGAGGTGTTCGGCAATGTCGTGGGTTGGCGAGCGGCTGGCGGCCGTCGCTAAATCGCCAGGTGTTGAGCGGGTAGCCAGTGCGGTAGCGGTATGCGGTCATGATCGATGTCCTGTGCGTTGGTCTGTGGTTGTGGCCTTGTGGGCCGGAAAAACGGGCCGGAAAAACAAAACCCCCGGTCGGGGAGCCGACCGGGGGTTTGCGTGTGCAGGGTAGGCGTCCCGTATACCGTGGGCGCCGTTGGGGTATCAGGCGCCGGAGTGGCTAAACCAATACCCGAAGAAATACGCGGCACGGGGTGCCTGCGGCGCACGCGCGCGCAACGACAAGCCAGGGCGCGAGGCACTGGAATGCAGGTGCGGATGGCGGGTGTGCGGCATGGGTTTCTCCCGTGAACGAGTCCCGAGCTTACTGCAAGCGAGGCGGCCGGTTCAACGACTGTTTCACGGTTCGATACCGGCGCCGCCGGCCTGATAGACTTGGCGGTCCGTATTTCCGTCCGTCCGCCGCAGGAATCCCCATGAGCGCTACCGTGCATTACCCCCTGTCCGCCGTGGTCGCCGCCGACGAACTGAAGCTGGCGCTGTGCCTGGCCGCGGTCGATCCGGCGATCGGCGGGGTACTGATCGAGGGGCCGCGCGGAATGGCCAAGTCGACCCTGGCGCGGGGCGTCGCCGAACTGCTGCCGGCGGGCGAGTTCGTTACCCTGCCGCTGGGCGCCAGCGAGGAGCGCATCGTCGGCAGCCTCGACCTGGACGCCGCCCTCGGCGAAGGTCGCGCGCGGTTTTCCCCGGGCGTGCTGGCCAAGGCCGACGGCGGCGTGCTCTACGTCGACGAAGTTAACCTGCTGCCGGACCACCTGGTGGATTTGTTGCTCGACGTCGCCGCCAGCGGCGTCAACCTGGTCGAGCGCGATGGCATTTCCCACCGGCATCCGGCGCGTTTCGTGCTGATCGGCACGATGAACCCGGAAGAGGGCGAACTGCGCCCGCAACTGCTCGACCGTTTCGGCCTCAACGTGCGTCTCGACACCCAGCCGCCGCCGGCCGAGCGGGCAGAGATCATCCGTCGCCGGCTGGCCTTCGATGCCGACCCGCAGGCCTTCGCCGAACGCTGGGAAGGCCAGCAGGACACCCTGCGCCGCCGTTGCGCCGAGGCGCGCCGGCGGCTGGCGCGGATTCCCCTGGACGATGCGGCGCTGGACAGCATCGCTCGACGCTGCTTCGAGGCGGCTGTCGATGGCCTGCGCGCCGACCTGGTCTGGCTGCGCGCGGCGCGCGCCCATGCGGCCTGGCGCGGCGGCGAGCGGATCGAGGCGGAGGACATCGATGCGGTGGAACATTTCGCCCTGCTGCATCGCCGTCGCCAGTCGAACCCGCCACCATCGGCGGCCAATCCACCGCCACCGCCCGCGGCGGCCCCTGTCGCGCTCCCGGAGCGCACCGGCGACGGCGAAGGGCAGTGGGGCGAATTGCCGGCTCGGCCGGTGGCCATGGGGACCGCCCGCGAGCTGCCGCGCTGGCCAAAAAAGCCCTGAGCATCCGCCCGCGCTCGGTCATGGGTGCGGATGCCAGGAGCAGACCCGGAGCCCTGCGCGGCGGTCTTGGCGGCGCCCTGAGCCAGGGTGCGGAGGGCGCCATCCAATGGTTGCCGACCCTGCTGCGTGGACGTCCCCGACAGCGCCGCGACCTGCTTCGCCAGCCGCGCAGCCGGCGCCCGGGCGAACTCTGGCTGGTGATCGTCGATGCCTCCGCCAGCACCCGCCGGTACGGCGCCCTGGCCCAGGCCAAGGGAGTGTTGGCGACGCTGTTCGAGGAGGCTTATCGGCAGCGCATCCGCCTGGCCGTGCTGCATGCCACCGGGCAGCAGGCGCAATGGCTCTGGCAGGGGCAGAAGGCCTCGCGGGAGTTGCAGGACTGGCTACGCCAGCTGGGCGCCGGCGGCGGTACGCCGCTGCTCGACGCCCTGCACCAGGCCGCTGGCTGGCTGGCGCGCCGACAGCGGCAGAAACCCGCCGAGCATCAGCGTCTGCTGGTGCTTACCGACGGCCGTCTGCGCGACTGGCCGGCGCTGCCGGAGGCTGCCTGCCCGAGCCTGCTGGTCGACCTCGAAAGCGGCCCGTTGCGCCTGGGCAAGGCCGAGCGCCTGGCCCGGGAACTGGGGGCCGAGTATCGGCATATCAGTGAATTGAACGAAGTCTGAGGGCGTTTCGGCGAGTCCTGCGGCTTTTTCGGTCAAATTGTATTTCGACTGTAATTCAATAAATATTATGCGCGTAATATCTTCCTGCGATCCAGCCAATCCATCTCACGGAGATATCCTCATGTCGCCGATTTCAGTCGTTATCGCCGGTTACGCCCGTTCGCCGTTCCACTTCGCCAGGAAAGGCGCGCTGGTCGATATCCGCCCGGATGACTTGGCCGCCGCGGTGCTCAAGGGGCTGGTGGAGAAACTCGATCTCGACCCTGCGCTGCTGGAGGACGTGGTCATGGGCTGCGCCTATCCGGAGGCGGAACAGGGCATGAACATCGCGCGCATCGCCAGTTTCCGTGCCGGCTTCCCGCAGAGCCTCGGCGGTGCGACCCTCAACCGTTTCTGCGGTTCGTCCATGAGCGCCGTCCACTACGCCGCCGGGCAAGTCCTGCTGGGCGCCGGAGAAGCCTTCATCGCCGCCGGGGTAGAGTCGATGACGCGGGTGCCGATGGGCGGCTTCAACCTGTCGCCCAATCCCGCGTTGCTGCAGGACTATCCGGCGGTATACATGAGCATGGGGCAGACCGCCGAGAATGTCGCCGAGCGCTACGCCGTCAGCCGCGTCGAGCAGGAAGAGATGGCCGTACGCTCCCACGCCAAGGCAGTCGCCGCGCGCGAGGCCGGCTTGCTGCGCGAGGAGATCGTCGCCATCGACACCCCCGCCGGCCGGGTCGCCGAGGATGGCTGCATCCGCCCGGGTACCAACCTGGAGAGCCTGGCCCAGTTGAAGCCGGCGTTCGGCGGCAGCGTCACCGCCGCCACCTCGTCGCCGCTCACCGATGGCAGCGCCGCGCTGCTGGTCTGTAGCGAGGACTTCGCGCGCCGCCACGGGCTGGTGATCCTGGCGCGGATCAAGGCGGTGGCGGTGGCCGGTTGTGCGCCGGAGATCATGGGCATGGGGCCGGTGCAGGCGACGCGCAAGGTTCTGCAACGGGCCGGGCTGGGCATCGCCGACATCGACCTGGTGGAGATCAACGAGGCCTTCGCCAGCCAATCCATCGCCTGCATCCGTGAACTGGGGCTGGACATGGACAGGATCAACCTGGATGGCGGCGCCCTGGCCATCGGTCATCCGCTGGGCGCCACCGGCGCGCGGATCACCGGCAAGGCCGCTGCGTTGCTGCGGCGCACCGGCGGGCGCTATGCCATCGCCACCCAGTGCATCGCCGGCGGCCAGGGCGTGGCGACCCTGCTGGAAGCGGTGGAGTGATCGCGCGCCGATGAAAAAAGGCCCGGTGGATGAGCCGGGCCTGGATGGGGAACCTGCGCCGGCGGCCCGGCGCAGGGTAGTCGCGGTTACTTGATGAAGTCGTGACCCCAGCGTTCGATCTGGCTGGCGCTCTTCTGCATCTGCAGCGACCGCGATTGTGCTTTCTGGCCGGCGGCGGCGATCTCGTCGTCGACCACCTTGGTCGACAGCGACAGCCAACTGGTCACGAAGGCCATGGCGTCGCTGTGGATCTCCAGGGCGTCCTGGTTGATGTTGGCGATGCCGTCGCACTTGCTGTGGTAGCACTCGTCGTAGGCCTTGCCGGCGGTGCCGCCGTACTTCTGCGCCTGCTCTTCGGTCTTCAGGCCCTCGGCGCCGGTGAACAGGCCGCCGAAGGCGATGCCGCTGTTGAAGAACTCGGCGTAGTCGGAGCGGAAGTCGATCTCGGTGCCTTCCGATTGCTGGCCGCGCAGGCGGAAGTAGGCTTCGAACAGGCGCTCGATGGCGGCCGAGCCGGGCGGACCCTGGAGGCCGAAGTCGGAACCGTCGCCGTCATAGATGAAGTTGCCGAAGTTCGGCGAGCCGATCATGTCGAAGTTCAGGTAGGCCTTGATCTTCTTCTTCTCTTCCGGGGCGAGGTTCTGCACGTAGTGGGTCGAGCCCACCAGGCCGGCTTCCTCGGCGCCCCACCAGGCGAAGCGCACCTTGTTGACCGGCAGCGCCTTGGCCAGCAGCACGGCCATCTCCAGTTGGGCGGCGCTGCCCGAACCGTTGTCGTTGATACCGGGGCCTTCGAACACCGAGTCGAGGTGCGCGCCGACCATCACCACGTTGTTCGGGTTGCCGCGACGGGTCTCGGCGACCACGTTGTAAGTCTCGGTCTTCTTGCGTACCACGTCGACCACCAGGTGCAACTGCAGGTCCGGGGTCTGCGACCAGGCCACGCCGTTGTCGTAGGTGGCGAAGATCACCGGGATGCCGCCCTCGTAGGACTCGCCCACGGTGACGTTCTCCAGGCCCTTGCGGTCGTCGGTGTTGCCCTGGTTGAAGATGATCACCCCGGCGGCGCCGGCGGCCGCGGCGTTCTCGGCCTTCTGCTCGAAGTTGCAGGTGCCGCGCTGGATCAGCGCGATCGAGCCGGCCGGGAAGTTGGCGAAGTCTTCCGCCTCGCAACCGCTGGTGGAGGTGTTGCCGGCGCCGAGGGACAGGTCCACCGGGACCACCTTGGCGGTGACGTCGCCTGCCTCGGTCTGCGACAGGTAGGTGAAATCCTTCTCCCATTCGTAGGTGACCGGCTGCGGCACGGTGGCGCTCAGGCTACCCGGGCCTTTCGGGTAGTAGGCGGTGAACGGGAAGGGCTGCACGCTGACCTTGTAGCCGGCTTTCTGCAGGGTCTGCTTCACGTAGTCGACGGAGGCCTGGTAGCCCGGCGTGGCGGCGGCGCGGTTGCCGTCGTTGAGACTGGCGATGTCCTCCAGCTTCTGCAGGCGCTTGACCACGTTGCTGGCTTGCAGGCAGCGCGGCAGGCCAAGCGGGGTGCTGACCAGCAACGGCGATTTGCAGATCGACGGGTTGGGTTTGCCGGGCGTCCAGAACTCGGTGAACTGTTGCGCTTCCGAAGGTGCCGCCAGGGATGCGGCGGAAACCGAGAGGGCGAGGGCGCCGAGTGCGTATCTGAGATTGTTCTTGTTGCTCATGAGACTCCGTTCCTTGTGAGGCGATGATCGATAAGCCGTTGATGGCATGGCGCTATTGCCCGAAATGCCGCCTCGGGCACGGCCTGACTGCCAGACTAGGAGCGCTTTCCGGGCTGTCCTGGCGTAATTCCTGAAATGTGAATTTCATCAACTTTTTGTGGAAGAATTGCTGATAGCTCGCTGGCGGGATGGAGGGCGGCTTTCTATCGTTAATGCCCTTCGGCGCGGGCCCATGGCCGTTGGTCGGGGCTGGGAGGATGGTGCAGCAGGAAGGAAACCGTCTGGCGCGCGGATAAGCGCGCGAGCGGAGTGGCTGGCACCAGCGCTGTCACAGATTTGTCGGAAATTTTGTATACATTTGTCTGGATATTTTCGGATCGAATTGTCTACAGTGTGCGCACAACAATAAAAGCGAGAACAGCGCACCATGAAAACGACGTCCTCCGGAACCCCACCCGTTCCACGGCCTGAAGACGAGAACCTCGGTGTCGGCGCCAACATGGCCTACGGCCTGCAACATGTGCTGACCATGTATGGCGGTATCGTCGCGGTCCCCCTGATCCTCGGCCAGGCCGCCGGCCTCGCGCCCGGCGACATCGGCCTGCTGATTGCCGCTTCGCTGTTCGCCGGCGGCCTGGCGACCCTGTTGCAAACCCTCGGCGTGCCGTTCTTCGGCTGTCAGTTGCCGTTGGTCCAGGGGGTGTCCTTCGCTGGCGTGGCGACCATGGTGGCGATCATCGGCAGCGGTGGCAGCGGCGGCATTCCCGCAGTGCTCGGCGCGGTGATGGCGGCCTCGCTGATCGGGTTGCTGATCACGCCGATCTTCTCGCGCATCACCAAATTCTTCCCGCCGCTGGTGACCGGCATCGTCATCACCACCATCGGCCTGACCCTGATGCCGGTCGCCGCGCGCTGGGCGATGGGCGGCAACAGCCACGCGCCGGACTTCGGCAGCATGGCCAACATCGGCCTGGCGGCGATCACCCTGGTCATCGTGCTGCTGCTGAGCAAGCTCGGCAGCGCCTCGATCTCGCGCCTGTCGATCCTCCTGGCGATGGTCATCGGCACCGTCATCGCGGTGTTCCTCGGCATGGCCGACTTCTCCAAGGTCACCGAAGGCCCGCTGGTGGCGTTTCCCACGCCGTTCCACTTCGGCATGCCGACCTTCCAGGTCGCCGCGATCATCTCGATGTGCATCGTGATCATGGTGACCCTGGTGGAAACCTCGGCGGACATCCTCGCGGTAGGCGAGATCATCGACACCAAGGTCGACTCGCGGCGCCTGGGCAACGGCCTGCGCGCGGACATGTTCTCCAGCATGCTGGCGCCGATCTTCGGCTCCTTCACCCAGAGCGCCTTCGCCCAGAACGTCGGCCTGGTGGCGGTGACCGGGATCAAGAGCCGCTACGTGGTCGCCACCGGTGGGTTGTTCCTGGTGATCCTCGGCCTGCTGCCGGTGATGGGCCGGGTGATCGCCGCGGTGCCCACCGCCGTGCTCGGCGGCGCCGGCATCGTGTTGTTCGGCACGGTCGCCGCCAGCGGCATCCGCACCCTGTCGAAGGTGGACTACCGCAACAACATGAACCTGATCATCGTCGCCACTTCGATCGGCTTCGGTATGATCCCGATCGCCGCGCCGACCTTCTACGATCACTTCCCCAGTTGGTTCGCCACCATCTTCCATTCCGGCATCAGTTCCTCGGCGATCATGGCGATCCTGCTCAACCTGGCGTTCAACCACTTCACCGCCGGCAACTCCGACCAGCAGTCGGTGTTCGTCGCCGCCAGCGAGCGGACCCTGCGCTACCAGGACATCGCCGCCCTGCACGAAGGCGACTATTTCCTCGACGGCAAGCTGTACGACGCCCAGGGCAACGAAGTGCCGCTGGCCGGCGACGACAGCCATGGCGCGCCGCCGCGACGGCGCAGCGAAACCGCTGAAGCCGGCAGCGCCTGAGCCGCGCCGCGATGAACGACGGCCCTCCTTGCGAGGGCCGTTTTCGTTGTGCGCTTCAGAACAGCGCCTTGCCGCGGTCCAGGCGCTGGTCCACCAGCCATTTGCCGTGGGCGATGGAGGCGCGCTGGGCGTTTTCCAGGTCGGCGAGGAAGGCGAAGCGCACGGGCAGGGCGATGCGCTTGCTGGTGTGGCCTTCGGGATCGGTGATGTGGCAGCCACCGGCCCAGGGCGTGGGAATGCCCGGATGCTCGACGACGTCGGCGGTGATGGTGTAGCTGCGGTGCTGGCAGTGCAGGCTGGCCATGGCATGCTCCTCTCTGTCGGAGGCCGACCCGGCTACCTGCGCGACGCCTGTGGTTGCCACGGAGGAGCCTCGGGGCGGCGAGGTTTTCCCTGCGTGTCCCTACCTCTATAGCAGATCGTCGCCGGTCCGCCGCGAGAGCCGACGAAGGGCCGCGCTCAGCGGCGCTGGCGACGGCCGAGCATGCGCTCCAGGGTGCCGTCGCGGCGGACTCACTGGTGGTAGCCGGCGGCGAGCGCATGGAGCAGCACCACCGAGGTGCTCAGCCACAGGCCGACCACGCGGTGAACGGCGTCGAAGGGCTTCTCGAACGCCTCCCAGTTCAGGTTCCAGGTTTGCGAAATCCAGGCGAACAGCGCGGTGTCCTTGAGGCTGGGTACCACGAACAGGCCGAAGTCGGTGGGCAGGCGGGTGCCGACGTAGCCGGTGAGCGGCATCACCAGCATCAAGGCATACAGCGACAGGTGCGCGTAGTGCGCCAGGCGGTGCTCCAGCGGCGTCCCGGGGACCGCTGGCAGGCGCGGCCCGCGCAGCCGCGAGACGATCCGAGGGATCAGCAGCAGGCCGACCAGCAGGCCCAGCACCCAGTGCAGGTTGAGTACCGGCAGGCGCTGCGGGTGGTCGTGGCCGAGCACCCAGATGACGAAATAGGCCAGCACGATCGCGCCGATGAAACAGAACGCCATGCTCCAGTGCAGCAGGCGGGTGGACAGGCTGTAGACGGTCGCTGGATGCGTCACGGGAATGCCTCGCAGAGAGTGAAGGCGTGCAATCTATGAAACGTCCGGAGAGCGATCAAACGTATTTATGGATAATCGATAACGGAAAACTTAATCGAAACTTTCAAATGTGACGTTATTGCACCGAAACAGTGCTGCGAGTCGCTTTTTTCCGAAACGGAAGCTACTTGGCGGAATAATTCCGGGTCGGGATCATTGTAAGTTGGTTTTTCCTTCGCCCCGGCGCTCGCGCCACGCCGGCAGAGCCTGGGGCGGGGCGCGGCTGACCCCCAAGCATTATCGGGAAATATATTCCGTTGTCTTTCCGCTGACGTTTTGCCGACAGCAAGCTGACACAGATGTAATTGAACTCGATCGCTTCGTTTCTATAGTCTTCGAACACTTCGCCGTGCACTTTCAAGGACGGCAAGTGCATATCCTGCGTCTTTTCCGCCATGACGATTCTCGAGGTGAGAGCATGAGTAGTGAGCACGATGGCAAGGACCAGGACGACCTGTTCTCCCCGTTGCCTTACCTGCTGGTTTCCGGCGCTGTCGTGCTCATGACCCTGCTGCTGCGCTGCCTGTTCTGCCCGGGCGAGCAGTTCTGATCGCCCGGACCGGGACGACTCAGCGACCGCGGCTGAGGAAGTCGATCACCAGGCGATTCATCGGCGCGGCGCACTCTTCCGGCAGCCAGTGGCCGCAGCCGGGCAGGACATGGCCTTCGACGTCCTCCGCATAGGCTTTCATCTGCTCCAGCTGGAACGTGCCCATGCCGCCGTGGCCGCCGCCGGCGAGGGTCATGGTTGGCATCTGCAGGCGGGTCTTCGCCAGTTCGGCGTTCTGCCGCACGCTCTCGTTCAACGCGCGGTAGTACTCGAACGAGGCGTTCAGGCTGTGCGGCTTGGCGTACGACCTGGCGTACAGATCCAGCAGGCGCTCGCTGAACACCTCGGTGTTGCTGGCATGGGACTTGATGAAGTGCTCGAGGAAGAAGCGTTCCTTGCCGGCGATCAGGGTTTCCGCCAGGCGGTCGTCGGCGGCGAAGAAACTGAAGTGCCAGACCAGCGACTCGCCCTGGGCGGTGAAGGCCGGGAAGCGGTAGATCCGCGCGTCCGGGATCGGCGCTTCCATGTACACCAGGCGGGCGATGTCGGCCTGGTTCTTCACCACCATCGGGTAGGTGTTCCAGATACCGATGTCGTGGGCCACCAGGTCGAACGGGCGATCCGGGCTGAATTGCCGGGCCAGCTTGTGCAGGTAGACGGCGACCTGTTCGCCGCTATAGCCGGTCTTCGGCGGCTCGGACTGGCCGAGGCCGGGCAGGTCCGGCGCGATCACGGTGAAGCGCTTGGCCAGTTCCGGCATCAGTTGGTGCCATTCGTACCAGGTCTGGCCGAAACCGTGCACCAGCATCACCAGCGGCCCCTGGCCGCCTTTCACGTAGTGCAGCTTCACGCCGTCGACTTCCCGGTAGGCGCTTTCGAAGCCATTCGGGACGGGGAATTCCTCGGCGGCGAAGCCGCCCAGGGAGAAGGTCAGGGCGATGCCGGCCAGGAGGCCGCGGCAGAGTCTATCGAGGATCATGGTTGTGCTTCCTTGGTGGGCTCAGTGAGGGATTTGGCCGCCGAGGGACGGCTCGGTGGCAGCTTGGCGTGGCGCCAGCATCAGCAGCAGGGCCACGGCCATCGCCGCCAGGCAGACCAGCGCGCCGACCTCGCCGAGCGGCGCCAGGCCGCTGCCGTCGATCACCCGGCTGCCGGCGAGGGCGCCGATGCCGATCCCGGCGTTGCAGGCGGAGATGTTCAGCGAGGCGGCGAACGCCGGGGCCCGCGGCGCGGACTTCATCACCCGCACCTGGCCGACGATGAACAGTGCTGCCTGGGCCACGCCCCAGATCGCCAGGGTGGCGGCGAGCAGCCAGGCGTTGCCGAGGGTCGGCACCAGGGCGAGCATGCCCAGCGCCATCAGCAGGACGAACAGCAGGGTTGCGCCCAGCGGGCTGCGATCCACCAGGCGCCCGCCGAGCCAGTTGCCGAGCAGGCCTACCGCGCCGAAGCCCATCAGCGTCCAGCCGACCAGCGAACCGCTGAAGCCGGCCAGGCGCTGGAGGATGTCGGCCAGGTAGGTGTAGGGGGTGAACATGCCGGTGAAGACCAGCAGCGACAGCAACAGGTGGCCGAGCACCAGCGGTTGGCGCAACACGCTCGCCTGGCTGCGCAGCGAGATACCCGGCCGTCCGGGAATGCGCGGCAGCCAGGCGGCCAGCAGCAGCGCCTTGGCCAGGGCCAGCGCGGCGAGTGCGGCGAATGCCAGGCGCCAACCCCAGGCGTCGGCGATCAGAGTGCCGATGGGAATGCCAAGCACGGTGGCGGCGACGATGCCGAAGAACACCAGCGCCACGGCGCGCCCTTCGCGCGAGGGGCCGGCCAGGTGCGCGGCGGTTTCGCTGGCCATGGCCCAGAACACCGGGAGCGCCAGGGCCGGGACGAAGCGCGCCACGGCCATCGTCCAGATATCGCCGGCCACGGCGGCCAGCGCATTGGCCGCGGCGAACAGCAGCAGGCAGGCGACGAACAGCCGCTTGCGTTCGACGCCCGCCAGCGCGGCGGTGAGGAACGGACCGAAGGCGGCGACGCTGAAGGCGAACAGGCTGACCAGCAGGCCGGCCTGGGCGACGCTGACCTGGAGGTCTGCGGCAAGTGCCGGGAGCAGGCCGACGATGACGAACTCGGTGGTCAGGATGGTGAAGCCGGCGGCGGCCAGCAGGAGGATCGGCAATAGCACGGCAAGACTCCTCCGCGAGCGCAGCCGTGGCCGCGCCCGGGAACGATGCATGGGAGGGAAGGGAATCAGGCCGTAGCGGACTGGCCGAGGGTCGGGTAATCGGTGTAGCCGGCAGCGTCGCCACCGTAGAACCGCGCCTGGTTGGCCTCGGCCAGCGGCGCGCCGAGACGGATCCGCTCGACCAGGTCGGGGTTGGCGATGAACGGCCGGCCGATCGCCACCGCGTCGGCCAGTCCGGCCTGGAGTATCGCTTCGGCGCGCTCGGCGTCGTAGTTGCCGCAGACGATCAGCGGCGCGCGGAAGCGTTCGCGCAGGCGCTCGCGGAAGCCTTGCGGGTAGGCCGGGCCGCCGCTCCATTCCCACTCGGCCAGGTGCAGGTAGGCGATGCCGCGTCGCTGCAGGGCTTCGGCAAGGTAAAGGGTCATCGCTTCCGGCTCGTCGTCGTGCATGTCGTTGATCGTGCCCCAGGGCGACAGGCGCAGGCCGACGCGCTCGGCACCGACCGCGGCGACCAGCGCGTCGACGATCTCCAGCAGGAACCGCGCGCGGTTCTCCAGGCTACCGCCATAGGCATCGCTGCGCCGGTTGCTGGCGCTGGCGAGGAACTGGTCGATCAGGTAGCCATTGGCGCCATGCAGCTCGACCAGGTCGAAGCCGGCGTCGAGCGCGTTGCGTGCGGCGCGGACGAATTCGTCGCGGACCCGGCGGATGTCTTCCAGGGTCATTTCCCGCGGCGCGTCGGCGGGCGCCATGGACCCGCCGCCCTGGCCATCGGCGATGAACACCTGGGCCTTGGCCTGGATCGGCGAGGGCGCGATCGGCGCCTCGCCGCCGGCCTGCAGCGAGCGATGCGACATGCGCCCGACATGCCAGAGCTGCGCGGCGATCAGTCCGCCGGCGGCGTGCACCGCCTCGGTGACCTGGCGCCAGCCGGCCAGTTGCGCCTCGCTGTAGATACCGGGGGTGTAGGCGTAGCCCTGGCCGAGGCGGGAAATCTGCGTGCCCTCGCTGACGATCAGCCCGGCGCCGGCGCGCTGCGCATAGTAGAGAGCGTTCAGGGCGGTCGGCACGTCGCCCGGCTGTTGCGCCCGGGAGCGGGTCATCGGCGCCATGACGATGCGGTTGCGCAAGGCCAGGTTGCCTACGGCGAGCGGGGAGAGGAGCAGGTTGGACATGGTCTTTTCCTTTCGAAGGCGGCAGGGAGATGGCTTGAATATCTGTATCGGTCGATAAATAATATGGCGATGGCAACGCTCGTCAAGTAAATTTATAGTGATCGATACAAATAATGGAGGTCAGGATGGCAACGCGAGGCAGGCCACGGGCATTCGACAGGGACACCGCCCTGCAGCGAGCCATGGACGTGTTCTGGGTGCGTGGCTACGAAGGCGCTTCGCTGGCGGCCCTGACCGAGGCGATGGAAATCAGGCCGCCCAGCCTGTACGCCGCCTTCGGCAGCAAGGAAGGGCTGTTCCGCGAAGCCCTGGCCCACTATCTCGGCCAGCACGGCCGCTATCGCCGGGATGTCCTCGATGGCGCGCCGAGCGCCCGCGAGGGCGTGGCCGAGCTGCTCCGCGAGACCGTCGCGCGCTTCTGTTCCGACGAGTTCCCGCGCGGTTGCCTGGTGGTGCTCGCGGCGCTGACCGGAACCCCAGAAAGCGAGGCGGTGCGGGACGCGTTGAGCGCCGAGCGCGGCGAGTCGATCCGCCTGTTCCGTGAGCGCATGCGGCGCGGCATCGCTGACGGCGACCTGGCGGCGGACACCGACGTGGAGGAGTTGGCGACCTTCTATGCCACCGTGCTGTTCGGCCTCAGCGTGCAGGCCAAGGACCGGGTGCCTTGCGAGCGCCTGCTGGCGGTGGTCGAACGGGCGCTGCGCGCCTGGCCCTGAGCGGGCCGCATCAGGCCGCCGCGCTGCGGCGCAGCCATTCCAGCAGCAGCGTGGCAGGCTCTCCGGCCTGCAACGGTCGCGGGGTCAGCAGGTGATAGCTGCTGCCGTCGGCGAGGAATCCCAGCGGCGCCGCCAGCAGGCCGGCGGACAGATCGTCGCGCACCAGTTGCCAGGGGCCGATGGCTACGCCGAGTCCGGCGCCGGCCGCCTGCAGGCTCAGGTAGAAGTGCTCGAAGCGCTGCCCTTCGGTCGTCGCTGGCGCCTGTCCGGCGAGACGGGTCCAGGTGTTCCAGGCTTGCGGGCGGGTCGCCGTGTGCAGGCGCGGTGCGACGGCGCGAAGCCCGGGCGGGCCTGCATCGAGGTGGAAATGCCGTTCGACGTCGCTCGCCCGGCAGACCGGGCCGACCTGCTCGTCGAACAGCCAGTGGGCATGGCTGCCGGGCGGCCAGGGGAAGTCGTTGCGGCGGATCGCCAGGTCGATGCCGCGGCCGAAGGCGAACGGCCCGCCGCCGGCGACCAGCTGGATCGACAGTCGTGGCTGTTCCTGCATGAATCCGGCGATCCGCGGGATCAGCCAGCGCATCAGCAAGGTCGGTTCGCAGGACAGCACCAGCGCGGTGGGGCCGGCCTCCGCGCGCAGGGTCTCGCCGGTGCGCTCGATCAGGTCGAGGGCCGGGCCGGTGCCGGCGAGCAGGCGCCTGCCGGCCTCGCTGAGGAAAACCCGCTGGCCGCGGCGTTCGAAGAGCGCACAACCGAGTTCCTCCTCCAGGGTCCGCACGGCGCGGCTGATGGCACCGTGGGTCAGGCACAGGGCCTCGGCGGCACGGGAAAAGTTCTCCAGGCGGGCGGCGGCCTCGAAGCAACGCAGGGCGTTCAGCGAGGGCAGGCGACGGCGCCTGAATGGTGAGTTTTCCTCACCATGATTGTCAGTATTCATCGTTCTCGCTCGGCGCTGGAGACCGGTAGATTGTGTCGTCCATTCTACCTTGGAGCCTTCCAGGCATGACAGAGTTGCTAGCTTTCCTGACCATCACTGTGCTTGCGGTGATCAGCCCCGGCGCCGATTTCGCCATGGTCTCGCGCAACAGCCTGCTGTATTCCCGCCGCGCCGGCCTGCTCACCGCGCTGGGCATCGGCGCGGGGGTGACGGTACATGTCGGCTACAGCATCCTCGGCGTCGGCGTGCTGGTGCGCGAGTCGCTGGCGCTGTTCACCGCGCTGAAGCTGGCGGGCGCCGCCTACCTGGTGTTCCTCGGCCTGCGCATGCTGCTGGCGCGAGAGGACTCGGTGGCGGAGGAGGCGGCGGGCGGCGCCGGGGTTTCGTCCTGGGCGATGTTGCGCAGCGGCTTCCTGACCAATGCGCTCAATCCGAAGACCTGCCTGTTCGTGGTCAGCCTGTTCATGCAGGTGATCGATCCGCATACCGCGTTGCCGGCGCAACTGGGCTACGGGGCCTTCATCGCGCTCGCCCACGTGGCCTGGTTCGGCCTGGTCGCCTGCTTTCTCTCGAGCCCGGCGGTGCGCGGCCGGCTCCTGCGTTTCCGCCGGCGCATCGACCAGTTCTTCGGCGCCCTGCTGGTTGGTTTCGGCGTCCTGCTGGGAGCGAAAAGCCCATGAGCATGGACCACTGATGGCCGCTTGCCGCCTTTGAAGCGAGGCCGGCGGCTCCCTAGAATGCGCCGTTCATGCCGTCGCCAGTTGAGGGACGGTCCCAGGATCGCGGGACGCATGGGAGTTGCATGAAGAAGGGAGCGACGCTTTTCGCCGTCCTCTGGGCGGTACTCGGCCTGGGCCTGCTGGTCGGTTTGCCGGTGGCCATCCATTTCATTCTCGGCCAGTACGACGAGGCCGGGTTCAGCGGGCCGCAACTGGTCTTCGAGGAACAGGGCCATTCCTACCTGGCGTTCACCCTCGACGACTATCGCGCCAACGAAGTGGACAACGGCGTGGTACACGGCAGCAGCCGCAGCTATGCCCAGGTGGTCGACCTGGAGGACGGCAGCCTGCGCTGGAGCATGCGCCTGGATGCCGACAACGAGCGCGGCGACGACTGGGGTTCCGGCGAACTCCTGGGCCAGTCGTCGCGCTACCTGTTCTTCCTGCGCAACGAACTCTACGTACTCGACCGGCGCGACGCCGCCCCTGCGCTGGCGTTCGACGAGCTGGAGCGGCGCACTGGCGGCCTGCCGTTGAAGTCGGCGCCCTGGGGGAAGGACGCCTATCGCTACGACGAAGGCCGGGGCGGATTGCTGATGCTCGCGCTGGACGGCCGCGTCTGGTTCCTCGACGGCGACAGCCTGGCCCTGCGCGAAGCTCCGGAAGTCGATGCCGCGCGGTATTTCCACGGCGACCCGCCGCCGCCGGCGAATGCCGGGATCGACTGGCAGGCGCCGGGCCTGACGCGCCTGCCCGACGGACGCCTGCTGATCCTCGCCAGCGATCACGAGGCCCGAGCGCTGGAGCGTGGCGAGGCGCTGCCGGCAGCGAACCAACGGGCGCGACGCCAGCGCCTGTCACTGGGCACCCTGGATTGGCGGTCGCCGGCGGAGAATCGACTGCGTCCGCTGCTCGACGCGGCCTTCCTGCAGGCTGGCCTGCTGCCCGATCCAGCCGCTGCCGAAGAGCCGCAGCGGCTGCTCGATCGACCGTCCGAGCGGCAGCGTCAGCATCCGTCGCTGCCGTCCGAGCCGCAGCCGCCGGAAGAGTTCGACGAGCGCGTGGAGCGTTTTCCCAGTACCCGTGCGTTCCTTGCGGCGCGTGACGCCTACCGCCAGGAACGGCGACGCTGGATCGCCGCGCACGATGCCTGGCGGGAACGGGTCGCCGACCTGGAGGCGGCGGCGGATGCCGAGTACCGTCGCCGGCGCGACGAGCAGACGCGCGAGGAGGCGTTGTACCGTCGCTATGCATCGGCGCTGCCGGGCGGCGATTCCAGGTTGGCGCGCCGTCCCTGGCGAGTCGACGGCAACTGGCTGGTGCTGCACCGGCGCAGCCTGGCCGAGCGTAGCGAGCTGCTGCTCAGCTCGGTGTCTGGCGACGGCAGCTTGCTCTGGACCCTGGAGCTGCCCATCGAGCGTCCCGAGCGGCTGTTCCGCCTGGATGCCCACAACCTGCTTCTCAGCGGCCGTGGAGAGGAAGGCGGGCGGTTGGTGCGGGTCGATCTGCGCCGGGGCAGCGGCATCGTCCATCGCCTCGGGCGCGGCGGCGCGCCATTGCAGCGGGTCGAGTGGCCCGAAGGCCAACCGTGATCGCCTGCGCCCGGCCTGGGTGGCTGCCCAACGGGGGGGCGGGCGCCGATTCAGGGGTTCCTGAAGACGAATACGCCGCTGTCCACCAGGCGCGTCAGGCGGATGCGCAGCAGCAGGGTGCGGTGGGCGGCGAGGAAGCGCGGCACCTGCGCCAGCGGAATTGCCAGGCCTTCGCTGTCGCCGGGGCCCACCGCGGTATAGCCGACCGGCTGGCGCGGCGGATCGAACGGCGGCTGGGCCGACACGCTGAGCGACAGGGTGTCCACGGCGAAGCCGGCGAGCAGGTCGTCGAGGGAGTCGATCGACAGGTACAGCGAGCGGTAGGCGGGGTTGTCCTCGTAGGGATGGACGTCGGCGATGACCTGCTCGTAGAAGCGCTGTTCGAAACGCCGGTCGCTGTTCAACTTGCGGAAGAACTGGATGAAGTAGTCGCGCACCTCCTGGTCGAGGTCGTCGCAGACGTGGCTGACCAGGTTCAGGTAGCGCGGCGAGCGGCGCTCGATGCCGGGGTCGAGCTGATCGATGCGGCGCTGCCAGGGGAAGCTTGCGCCGCTGCTCCGGTAATCGGCGTCCTCGACCTCCAGCGCGGCGCGGATCAGCTCCAGGGTATGCGGGTTCTTCGGTCCGCGGTCCTTCAGCGCCACGCTGGCGTGGTTCTCGCCGTCGACGATGGCGAAGGCGATCTCGCCGCGCGATTCTTCCAGGCGCCAGCCGGGCCTGGCGCGCTGGCGGACATCCAGTTCGAGGCTCAGGCGGCAGGCGTTGAGGTTCGCCGTGGCGATCCGCACAGTGCCGTCGCTGCCGGCCTCGTTGGCGATGGCTTCGACGCCGCTGTAGCCGACATTGCCCACCAGCACCGTGGCGAGCAGGCGGTCGGCGCCGTACCAGGCCTCGGCGCCGAACAGGTCGCGCTCGGCGAGTTGCCAGGAGTACGGCGAGCCCAGCTCCAGTCCCTTCAGCACCTGGGTGCCGGTCTGCCCGACGAAGCGGTTCCAGCCTTTCAGCACGCGACCGATGAAGGAGCGTCCCTTGTGCGCCAGCGGCGAGCCGAAGTTGGCCGGGGCGAGCATCAGGAAGCGCTTGACCGGCGCGCTGGCGGGGTCGAAGTGGCGGGTCAGCCAGTCGCGCAGCACCAGGGCGCCGGTGCTGTGCACCACCACGTCAACCGTGCGCGGTGCCCGCGACAGTCCCTGGGCGGTCCAGGCGCGATCCAGGGCGGCGGCGAGGTCGGCGTAGGTGACGTCGTCCTGCAGGGAGATCCAGTCGGCGAGGCGGATCTGCGTCGGCGCGCTGCCGAACCAGGCTTCCAGCTGCTCGGCGAGGCGGCGGAACGACTTCGAATCGTCGCTCCAGCCGTGGACGATGACGATCGAACGGGGCATGTCCGGCATCCTCTGGGGCTGATCCGGGCGACTATAGATCATGCGCCGCGGCGACGTGCCCTGACCTGTGAAAACGTCTAGGATGCGGCGGTCGCCCGCGACTGCCGCCGGCGCGGCATCGCCAGCGCGTTGCTGCGGCAGGCGCGGGACGACTGTCTCGGCGACCGCCTGTTCACTTCCTGCAACCGCTCCAACCTGCCGATGCGGCGCCTGCTGGAGCGCGAGGGATTCCAGCCGAGCGGGGTGATCGACAACCTCGACGAAGGTGATCCGGAGCTGGTCTTCGTGCGTTTCCTCGCGCCGTCGCGCTGAGCCCCGGGCTCATTTCAGGTTGCCGGCGAGGAACTGGCGCAGGCGCTCGCTGCGCGGCGCGCCGAACACCTGGTCCGGCGTCCCTTGCTCTTCGATCACGCCCTGGTGGAGGAAGATCACATGGCTGGAAACCTGGCGGGCGAAGGCCATCTCGTGGGTGACCAGGACCATGGTGCGACCTTCCTCGGCCAACTGCTGCATGACTTTCAGCACTTCGCCGACCAGTTCCGGATCGAGCGCCGAGGTCGGTTCGTCGAACAGCATCACCTGCGGCTCCATGGCCAGGGCGCGGGCGATCGCCACGCGCTGTTGCTGGCCGCCGGAGAGTTCGCAGGGATACTGCCGTTCGACCTTCTCCGCCAGGCCGACCTTGGCCAGGTAGTGGCGCGCGCGGGCCACGGCGTCGTCGCGGTTCATTCTCAGGACGTTGACCGGGCACTCGACCACGTTCTCCAGCACCGTCAGGTGGCTCCACAGGTTGAAATGCTGGAAGACCATCGCCAGCCGGCTGCGGATCCTCTGCAACTGCCGGGGATCGGCGGCGCGCAGCTCGCCCAGGGCGCCGGGACGGGTGCGCAGTTCCTCGTCGCCGACGCGGATGCGCCCGGCACAGGGCTTTTCCAGGAAGTTGACGCAGCGCAGGAAGGTGCTCTTGCCCGAGCCGGAGGAGCCGATGATGCTGATCACGTCTCCCTTGCCGGCCCTGAGCGAAACGCCCCTGAGCACCTCATGGCTGCCGTAGCGCTTGTGGATGTCTTCGACCTGCAGGCTGTACATGCGCGTGTCTCCGGGAGAGGTCAGTGGGTTTGCGGTCTGAGGTAGGCCAGCCAGCGCAGCTCGCCACGGCGGAACAGCCAGATCAGCAGGAAGGCGGTGCCGGCGTAGAGCGCGCCGGCGATGCCGAAGGACAGGAACGGCGCATAGGTGGCGGAATTGACGTCGCGGGCCACCTTGAGCAGGTCCGGCACTGTGGCGGTGAACGCCACCGAGGTGGAATGCAGCATCAGGATCACTTCGTTGCTGAAGTACGGCAGTGCCCGGCGCAGCGCCGAGGGCAGGACGATGCGCCGGTAGAGGGTGAAGCCGCCCATGCCGTAGGCGCGCGCCGCTTCCACTTCGCCGTGGGGCGTGTTCCTGATCGCGCCGGCGAAGATTTCCGTCATGTAGGCGCAGGTGTTGAGGACGAAGGCCAGCACCGTGCAGTTGAAGCCGTCGCGGAAGAACGCGTTGAGAAAGTCCTGGGCGCGTATGGCATTCAGGCTGTAGACGCCGGTGTAGAAGAACAGCAACTGGATGTACAGCGGGGTGCCGCGGAACACGTAGGTGTAGAGCCAGACCGGGTAGCGCAGCAGCGGGTTGCCGCAGGTCCGCGCCACCGCCAGCGGGATGGCCAGCAGGAAGCCAAGCGCCACGGCGAGGATCAGCAGCCACAGGGTCATCGCCAGTCCGGTCAGTTGCAGGCCGTCGGTCCACAGGTAGGCCTGCCAGTATTCGTCGAGTACCGCGTTCATGGCAGCGGCCTCCTGACGCCCAGCGAGCTGCGCCGCTCCAGCCACAGCAACGCGGCGTTGGAGATTGCGGTGATGGCCAGGTAGATCAGCCCGCAGACCAGGGTGAAGTGGAAGAACTGCAGGGTGCCCTTGCCGGCGTCCTGGGTGGCCTTGACCAGGTCGCCGAGACCGATGATCGAGACCAGCGCGGTGGACTTGACCAGCACCTGCCAGTTGTTGCCGATGCCCGGCAGGGCGTAGCGCAGCATCTGCGGCAGGAGTACCCGGCGGAACACTCGCCAGCGCCCCATGCCGTAGGCTTGCGCGGCTTCGACCTGGCCGGCCGGGACCGCCTGGAAGGCGCCGCGGAAGGTTTCCGTGAAGTAGGCGCCATAGATGAACGCCAGGGTGACGCAGCCGGCGGCGAACGGGTCGATGTCGACCTGGCCGATGCCGAGGGCGTCGGTGACGCGGTTGAGGAGGATCTGCAGGCTGAAGAACAGCAACAGCATGATGACCAGGTCGGGGACGCTGCGGATCAGCGTCGTATAGCCGCTGGCCAGGGCGCGCAGCGGGCGGTTGGCGGCGAGCTTGGCGCTGGCGCCGAGGAGGCCGATGAGCACGGCGCCGAGCAGGGAGCCCAGCGCCAGTTTCAGGGTCACCAGGGTGCCGGCGAGTATCTGCGGGCCGAAGCCGTCGAGGAACATTTCACTCTCCATTGCTTGTTGTTGTCGGTCGAGGTGAAAAGCGGCCGGACGCCGTTCAGGGCGTGCCGTAGAGGTCGAAATCGAAGTAGCGGGCGTTGATTCGCGCGTAGGTTCCGTTGGCGCGGATCGTCGCCAGCGCCTTGTTCAGGTCCTCGCGCAGCGCCACGTCCTCCTTGCGCAGGCCGATGCCGTCGCCGACCCCGAAGTAGCGAGGGTCGTCCAGCACCGCTCCGGCCAGTTCGAAATCCTTGCCGACCGGCTTGTCGAGGAAGCCGTAGCTGGCCTGCACCGCGCCTTGCAGCGAGGCGTCGAGGCGGCCCATGACGAGGTCGGCGTAGACCTGGTCCTGGTTCTGGTAGGAGACGACCCGCACCCCCTTGGCGGCCCATTCGGCCTTGGCGTAGGCCTCCTGGTTGGAGCCCTGGCCGACCCCCACGCGCTTGCCGCGCAGGCTCTCGGCGTCGGGCAGGAGCGCCGAGCCACGGCGTACCACCAGGCGGCTCGGCGCGTTGGAGACGCGGTCGGTGAAGGCGATGTGCTGTGCGCGTTTCGGCGTGATGGTCATCGACGAGACGATGGCGTCGATCTTGCGCGACAGCAGCGCCGGGATGATGCCGTCCCAGTTGCTTTCGACCCATTCGCAGCGGGCTCGCAGCTCCGCGCAGAGGGCTTCGCCGATCTCGATGCCGAAGCCTGCCAGGCGGCCGTCCGGCTGCTTGTATTCGAGCGGCGGGTAGGTCGGGTCGACGCCCAGGCGCAGGACCTTGCCTGTCCAGTCGGCGGCGCCGGCCGGTGCGGCGAGGAGGAGGGAGAGGGCGATGCTGCCGAGGGTTCTTGTCATTGTGGTTGTCCTCTGTCGATCCGCGCGCGCCAGGCCGCGCGCCCGTTGAAAACCCTGGCTCAGGCCAGGAAGCGCTCGGCCAGTCGCACCCAGTAGCTGGCGCCGACGGCCAGGCAGTCGTCGTTGAAGTCGTAGCCGGGGTTGTGCAACTGGCAGCCGCTCTCGCCCTGGCCATTGCCGATCACCAGGTAACTGCCGGGACAGCGTTCGAGGATGAAGGCGAAATCCTCGCTGGCGGTGAACGGCCGCAGTCCGTCGATCAGGCATTCCTCGCCCAGCCAGTCGCGGGCCACCTCGCGGGCGAACGCGGTCTGCCCGGGATGGTTGACCAGCACCGGATGGCAATACCGGTAGTCGACCTCCGCCCGCGCGCCGAAGCTGGCGGCCTGGCCGCGGGCCAGTTCGCCGATGCGGCGCTCCAGCAGGGCACGGGTTTCCGCGGTCAGGGCCCGGACGCTGAGGATCATTTCGGCGCTGGCCGGGATCACGTTGGAGACCGTCCCGGCATGGATCGCGCCGACGCTGACGATCGCGGTGTCCTGCGGGTCGACGTTGCGCGAGACGATGCTCTGCAAGGCCAGCACGATGGCGGAGCAGACCACCACCGGGTCGACGGTGCGCTGCGGCACCGCGCCGTGGCCGCCGCTGCCGATCACGCGGATGACCACGGTATCGGCCGAGGCCATGAAGGGGCCGGGATGGAAGCCGAGGTGGCCGACGGGGTATCCCGGGACGTTGTGCATGGCGAAGATGGCGTCGCAGGGGAAGCGCTCCAGCAGCCCGTCGTCGAGCATCGCGCGGGCACCGCCGAGGCCCTCTTCGGCAGGCTGGAAGATCAGTTGCAGGGTGCCGCGCCAGCGCGGCGACTCGACCAGGTGCCTGGCCGCGGCGAGGAGCATCGCGGTGTGGCCGTCGTGGCCGCAGGCGTGCATCACGCCGTCCACCTGGCTGGCGTAGGGCAGGCCGGTGGCTTCCTGGATCGGCAGCGCGTCCATGTCGGCGCGCAGGCCCAGCGCTGGGCCCTCGCCGCGGCACAGGGTGCCGACCACGCCGGTGCGACCCACTCCACGGCTGACCTGGTAGCCCCAGGCCTCCAGGCATTCGGCGACCAGCGCGGCGGTTCGCCGTTCCTCGAAACCCAACTCCGGGTGGGCATGGATATGGCGGCGCAAGGTAACCATCTCTTCCCGCAGCGCCGCGATGGCGGGCAGGACGGCAGGCTCGGTCATTCTTCTTGTTCTCCTCAAGGGCTCCGACCGGTGGGCGGCGGGGCGTTGTCGAAGCCGATGGTAGGCAAGCGGGGGACTGGCGGGGAGGCTCGCTTTGGCTATGATGACAACCTTTCGTTGTCACCTCGGTAAGCCCGTGAAACTCCACCAGTTGCAAGCCCTGGTCGCCAGTGCCGACGCCGGCGGCATCCGCGCCGCCGCCCGCGTCCTGGGGATTTCCCAGGCGGCCGTGACCCGCGCGCTGCGCGAACTGGAAACCGAACAGCATCTGCCGCTGTTCGTCCGCACGCCCAGCGGCCTGACCTTCACCGAATACGGCAAGGCGCTGCTGATCCACGCCCGGCTGGTGCTCAAGCAACTGGAGCACGCGCAGGTCGAACTCGACCACCTGCGTGGCCAGGCCAGCGGCCGGCTGTGCATCGGGGTGACGCCTTGGGTGGCGCTGACCTTCCTCTCGGAGGCGGTGCAGGCGTTCCGCGAGCGCATGCCGGAGGTGCGCCTGGAGCTTTTCGAAAGCCTGATGGCGGTGGCCCAGCCATTGCTTCGCGACGGCAGCATGGATTTCGCCATCGGCCCGCTGCACGGCGCCCAGGCGGCCCAGGAATTCGCCTGCGAGAAGCTGCTCGACTACGACACCGCGGTGCTGGTCCGCCAGGGGCATCCGCTGGCGGGTTGCGGCTCGATCCACGAGCTGCTGGAACAGGACTGGGCGTTGAACTACACCGGCGACGGCCACGACGCCCTGATGCGCGAGCTGTTCTGGCGCCACGGTGCCTTGATCGACGAGCGGCGCATCGTCCGCGCGCACTCCGTGGCGATCCTGCAGACCCTGGTGGAGCAGGCCGACATGTGCACCTGGGTGCCGGCGATCATCGGCGCCGCCCCGCCGTTGCTCGGCCGGGTGGTGCCGCTGGCGCTGCGGGAAACCTTCGAGCCACGACGGCTGGGCATCATCACCCGGCGCGGCGGAGCCCTCAGCAATCCGGCGCAATGTTTCGTCGAGTGCCTGCTGCAGGTGATCCGCCGCCACGCCCGCTCGGCGAAGAAGGATGACCGGCGCCTGTTCGAAACCCTGCGCCTGCTAGTCTGATTCCTACTGGCACGGACGTACGGTCGCTCAAGATCGGTCGTGCTGCGACCGATAGCCTGGAAAGCCACGAGCGAGGATGCCGGCATGCTGCAATGGTTCGCTAACCTGTCGTTCCGCAGGAAAATCGCTCTGCCGATCCTCCTGCTGGCGGTGCTTCTGCTGCTGGTGGGCGCGCTCGGCGTGCATGGCATCGCCCAGCTGAACGAATCCAACCAGCGCCTGGGCAAGCGTTTTCTCCCCGGCATCGCCCTGCTGCTCAACGCCGACCGCGATCTCTACCAGGCCTTCGTCGCCGAGCGCAGCCTGCTCGAGGGCCACCTGAGCGCCGAGCAGATCGCCGGCCTGAGGAACGATCACGCGGAAAACCTGCAGCAGGCCCTGGATCGGGTGCGCCAGTACGCGGCGATGCAGCCGGGCGAGGCGGAACTGGCCAAGGTCGCCGAGTTCGAGCGCGGCTATGCCCTCTGGAGCGCGACCTCGGCGCGGGTGCTGAGCCTGGCGGCCAGCGATCCGAGCGCCGCGGCGCAGCTCAGCTACGGTGACAGCGATCGCCAGTTCGGGGCGATGCGCGAGGTGATCAACCAGCTCGACGAGATGGAAGAGGCGGCCGCGGCCGCCGACGGCGAGGCGTCCTCCGCGCTGGGCGAGCGCCACCGCTGGCAGCAGGTGGCGCTGGTGGCGTTCGGCCTGCTGGTGTGCCTGTCGCTGGTGCTGGTGTTCCCCGGCCTGGTGACCCGTCCGTTGCAGCGTCTGCTGCAACGCCTGGAAGAGATCGCCAACGGCGATGGCGACCTGCGCGTGCGCCTGGAGGTCACTTCGCGCGACGAACCCGGCCGCCTCGGCAGCGCCTTCAACGCCTTCCTCGACAAGTTGCAGCCGCTGATCCGCGAGGTCGGCCGGGTCACCGGCGAGGTCGCCGATTCCGCCGGTTCGCTGGCCGGCATGACCGCCGCCAACGATCGTCTGATCAACAGCGAGCACGCATCGGTGGACCAGGTCAGCACCGCCGCGACGCAGATGAGCAGTGCCGTCCATGAGGTGGCGCGCAACGCCCAGAGCGCCGCGCAGGTGGCCGATGACGCCCGCCGGCAGGCGCGCGAGGGCGCCAACGTGGTGGAAGCGACCATCGAGGTGATCCGCCAGTTGGCGCAGGAAGTGGAGAGCAGTTCCGAGAGCATCCAGCAACTGGCCCAGGAAACCGCCAGCATCGACGCGGTGCTGACGGTGATCAAGGGCATCGCCGAACAGACCAACCTGCTCGCCCTCAACGCCGCCATCGAAGCCGCGCGGGCCGGCGAGCAGGGTCGCGGTTTCGCCGTGGTGGCCGACGAGGTGCGGGCGCTGGCGGCGCGCACCCAGGATTCGACCAAGGACATCCAGGCGCGCATCGAGCGCCTCCAGGCCGGGGTGCAGAACGCCGTGCGGGCCATGCAGTCGGGCAGCCTCAAGGCGCGCGACAGCGTCGAGCGCGCCGCCGGGGTCGACGGCGTGCTGGCCGCCACCGGCGACGCGGTGGGGCGGATCAACGACCTCGCCGCGCAGATCGCCTCGGCCTGCGAGGAGCAGAGCCGGGTAATCGACGAAATCGCCCGCAACATCAGCGAGGTGCGCGAGCTTTCCGCCCAGGCGGCGGAACATTCGGAGCAGGGTACCGGGGCCAGCCGCCGGCTGTCCGAGCTGTCCTCGGAACTGGCGCGGCTGGTCGGCCGTTTCCGCGTCTGAAGCGCCGCCGCCTAGCGCGGCGCCAGCCAGATCGCCACGCCGGCCAGTGCCGCCGGGACCAGGAAGACCAGCAGCAGGATCGGCAGTTCTTCGCGCAAGCCGTAGCCGGCGTGCTGGACGCCGACCCACAGGTTGACCAGCGCGACGGCCAGCCAGGTCGGCAGGAACAGGCCGGCAGCGAGCGCCGGCCCGGCATCCCAGAGTTTGCCGAAGAGCAGGAACAGGCCGAGCAGGACGATGCCGCCGGCGATTACCAGGGTCACGTGCATGAAGGGTTTCCGCAGGCAGGCAGCGACCGCCGTGGCGGCCGCTGCGTGGCTCACTTGGTGGAGAAGCCGCCGTTGATGAGGATGGTCTGGCCGGTGATCCACCAGCCTTCGCTGACCAGGTGGCGGATGAACGGCACCACGTCGTCGATGTCGGTCAGGCCGGTTTTGGAGAACGGCGACAAGGCCGCGGCGTTCTTCAGGTAGTCCACCGCATCGGCACCTTCGGCGGGGTAGAAGAAGGGTGTGTCCATGGGGCCCGGGCCGACCGCGGTGACCGAGATGCCGCGCGCGCCGAACTCCTTGGAAGCGGCACGGGTGAAGTGCTCCACCGGCGCCTTGGTGCCGGCATAGGCGGCGTAGTACGGGGTATAGGCGCCAAGCAGGGAGGTCACCAGGGTGCAGATCTTGCCGTTATCGTTGACGTGCTTGCCGGCTTCGCGCAGGAAGAAGAACGCAGACTTGGAATTGACCGCGCTCATCTCGTCGTATTCGGTCTCGCTGATCTCGGTGATGGGTTTCTTCAGCACCTTGCCGACGGTGTTGATGGCGATGTCCGGCTTGCCCACCGCGGCGATGGCGTCGGCGAACAGCTTTTCCATGGCCGCGGCGCTGGTGAGATCGCCCTGCAGCGCTACCGCCTTGGCTCCGGCTGCCTGCAGCGCGGCGACGGTGGCGTCGGCATCGGCCTTGCTCGCGGCGCTGTTGTAGTGGATGGCGATCGCCTTCGCGCCGTGGGCGGCGAGATCACGGGCGATCAGCCCGCCCAGGTTCTTGGCGCCGCCGGTGATGAGGACGGTCTTGCCTTTGATGGAGTGGTCGACCATGGGGTGTTTCTCCTGCGGTGAGTGGAGAACCCAGTCTAGGGAGGGCGGCCTTGCGGAGTAATCGCGGCGGCCTGGATAGATTGTCCAGAAACGCCGATCAATTCCCGCCTCCGGAGGAGCGCAGCCGCCTGCACGAATCTTCTAGAACCCCGGGACGGGCGCGTTATAGTCGCGGCGACGAAACCAACGAATGGGAAGACCTGACGCACGATGGGGAGCCGAGACTGGATCGACCTGGCCCGCGACGCCGAGACCGGGATCGAGACCCTGCGCGCCCATTTCGAGGGCCACGCCTACGATCCGCACTGGCACGACAGCTACCTGATCGGCTACACCGAGATCGGCGTGCAGCAATTCAACTGCCGCCGACGCCGACACGACAGCACCGCCGGCCAGGTATTCCTGGTCGAACCGGGGGAGATCCACGACGGTCGCGCGCCGATCGCCGGCGGCTTCACCTACTCGATGCTGTACCTGCAGCCGGACTGGCTGCGGCGCGAACTGCGGGCGACCTTCGACGATGCGCCCAGCGACCGCGACCCCGGCTTCCACGCCAACCTCACCGAAGACCCGCGCCTGACCCTGGCCATCGCCCAGGCCTTCCGCGTCCTGCATGGCCGCGAGCTGCGACTGCTGCGGCAGACCGCCCTGGAGCTGGTGCTGGAGCGGCTGCGCGTGCACCTCGGCTGGCGCGAGGCGAAGCCATTCGATCCGCGCCTGCCGCTGGTGGCGCAGAAAGCCCGCGACTACCTGCATGCGCACTTCTACCAGGACATCGGCCTGGACGAGCTGGCCAGCGCCTGCGGCACCGACCGCTTCCGCCTGAACCGTGCATTCAAGGCCGCCTACGGCTTGCCACCCTACGCCTACCTGGTCCAGTTGCGCCTGGCCAAGGCGCGGCAGATGCTCGCTGTCGGCGGGCAACCGGCGGACCTCGCCAGCGCTCTCGGTTTCGCCGACCAGAGCCATCTCGGCCGCTGGTTCCGGCGCGCCTACGGGATGACCCCGGCGGCCTACCGCCGGCAGTGCACCCAGCTTCCAGACTGAGGCCCGGCGCGTCGCCAGGATGAAGGCTCCCCCGCCACAGGAGCCCGTCCATGCAATCCCTCGTGCCCTTCCTGCTGTTCGCCGTCGTCGCCTCGATCACCCCCGGACCGACCAACATCCTGGTCCTGAGCAACAGCCAGCGCCACGGCCTGGCCGCCGCCTGGCCGATCGTGCTCGGCGCCTGCGCGGCGGTGGCGGCGCTGATCCTGCTGCTCGGGCTCGGCCTGGGCGAGTTGCTGCGACGCCATCCGCTGCTCCAGCAGGGGCTCGCCTGGCTCGGCGTCGGCTGGCTCAGCTACCTGGCCTGGAGCCTGTTCCGCAGCGCGGGCGGCATCGACGGCGCGGAGCCGCCGCGGCGCCTCGGCGTGCTCGGCGGCGCGGCGTTGCAACTGGTCAATCCCAAGGCCTGGATGATGGCCCTCGCCGCGCTGGCACTGTTCGCCGGGGAAGGCGCCGGACAGGCCGGGCGGATCGGCCTGCTGGCATTGCTGTTCTTCCTGGTTTCGCTGCCGTGCCTGGCCAGTTGGGCCTTGCTCGGCGTCGGCAGCGCGCGGCTGCTGCGCTCGCCGTCGCTGATGAAACGCTTCAACCAAGGCATGGCGCTGTTGTTGCTGGCATCGGCCTGGGCCGCCCTGCTGCTCTGAGGCGGTCCGGTAGCTTCCTGACAAACCTGTGGGTTGGTACGCCGGGCCCGGGTTGGCTATGGTGGGACGATCCGTAGCCATGGCGCGGTCGCCGTCAGCACGCCGCGCAAGGAACCTCCATGTTGAAACCCGACATCACTGCCTTCTTCGACCCGGCCACCTCCACCTACAGCTACGTGGTGCGCGACCCGTCCAGCCGCGCCTGCGCCATCGTCGACCCGGTGCTCGACTACGACCCGGCCGCCGGGCGCACCAGCCATGCCAGCGCCGAACGCCTGATCGCCCATGTTCGCCAGCACGACCTGCAGGTGGAATGGCTGCTGGAGACCCACGTGCACGCCGACCACCTGTCGGCGGCCATCTTCCTGCAGCGCGAACTGGGCGGGTGCCTGGCCATCGGCGCGCGAATCACCCAGGTCCAGGCGAAATTCTCCGGCCTGTTCAACCTCGGCGAGGCGTTCCCGGTGGACGGCCGCCAGTTCGAGCACCTGTTCGAGGACGGCGAGTCGTTCCGCATCGGCGCCCTGGAATGCCGCGCGCTGCATACCCCGGGGCATACCCCGGCGTGCATGACCTACCTGGTCGGCGACAGCGCCTTCGTCGGCGATACCCTGTTCATGCCCGACTACGGCACCGCCCGCTGCGATTTCCCCGGCGGCGACGCGCGCCAGCTGTATCGCTCGATCCAGCGCCTGTTCGCGCTACCCGACGCGACCCGCCTGTTCATGTGCCACGACTACACGGCTCCCGGCCGCGACGAGCACCGCTGCGAAACCAGCGTCGGCGAGCAGCGCCGGCACAACGTGCACGTCCGCGAAGGCGTCGACGAGGAGGCGTTCGTCGCCATGCGCCAGCAGCGCGATGCCACCCTCGGCATGCCGACCCTGATGCTGCCGGCGATCCAGGTCAACATGCGCGGCGGCAACCTGCCGCCGGTGGAAGGCAACGGGGTGCGTTACCTGAAGATCCCGCTGGATCTGTTCTGATCAGCTGCGGCGACGCAGCAGGAGAATGAAGAACAGCCCGCCGATGGCCGCGGTGGCGATGCCGATGGGCAGGTCCTGGGGGGCGATCAGGGTGCGCGCGGCGACATCCATCCAGACCAGGAACAGCGCGCCGAGCAGGGCGCACACCGGCAGCAGTCGGCGGTGCTCGGCACCCACCAGCAGGCGCGCGGCGTGCGGCAGCATGAGACCGACGAAGCCGATGGCGCCGCTCACCGAGACCAGCACGCCGGTCAGCAGCGAGCAGCAGACGAAGACCCACAGGCGTACGCGACGGGCGTCCAGGCCGAGGGTCACGGCGGTCTGTTCGCCGGCCATCAGCGCGTTCAGCGCACGGCCCAGCCCGAGCAGTACCAGCAGGCCGCCGGCCACGCACAGCGCCGGCAGCCAGATCAACGACCAGCGCGCCAGGCCGAGGCCGCCGAGCATCCAGAACAGCACAGAGGAGGCGGCGCGGTGGTCGCCGAGGAACAGCAGCAGGTTGGCCAGCGCCAGGAGCACGAACGACACCGCGACCCCCGCCAGCAACAGCCGGTCGCTGCCCAGGCGGCCGCCGCGACTGGCCACGCCGAGCACCAGCAGCATGCTGCCGAGGGCGCCGAGGAAGGCCGCCAGCGGCAGGGTCAGCAGGCCGATCACCTCGCCGATGTAGAGCACCACCAACACCGCGCCGAGGGTCGCGCCGGAGGTGGCGCCGAGCAGGTGCGGATCGGCCAGCGGATTGCGCGTGACCGCCTGCAGGGCCGCTCCCACCAGCGCCAGGCCGGCGCCGACGCAGGCACCGAGCAGTACCCGTGGGGCGCGGATCAGCCAGACGATGTGCTCCTGGCCGGCGCTCCAGGCACCGGGCTCCGCCGCTACGCCGAACAGGCGCTGGAGGACGATGCGGCCGACCAGGCCGCTGTCCAGTCGCGCCGGACCGAAGCCGAGGGCGACCACGCAGGACAGGCCGAGCAACATGACCAGGCTGCCCAGCAACAGGCAATAGGCGCGAGGGCTGCGGAACAGGGTCATGGACGTGGCGCCCGAGGGTGGAGGCCGGCGACCAGGGTTTCTATCGCCGCGGCGTTGCCGATGCCCGGCGTGGCCTGGTTATAGGGCAGGACGATGAAGCGTCGCTCGCGGATCGCGGTCAGGCTGCGCAGCGCCGGGTTCTCTTCGAGGAAGCGCTGCTTCTGCGCGGCGCTGGTCTCGCCGTAGTCGACGATGACGATGACCTGCGGATCGCGGGCGACCACGCTTTCCCAGTTGACCTGGGTCCAACTGGCCGCCACGTCGTCGGTCACGCTGCGGCCGCCGGCGGCCTCGATCAGCGCCTGCGGCATGCCCAGGCGGCCAGAGGTGAAGGGGCGGTCCTCGCCGCTGTCGTAGAGGAACACCCGCGGCGCCTCGGCGTTCGCCGGGATGCCGGCGCGGGCGCGCTCGATGCGTGCCTGGAGGCTGGCGACCAGGCGCTCGGCGCGCGGTTCGACGTCGAAGATCCGCCCCAGGTTGCGCAGGTCGCGGTACAGCTCGTCGAGGCTGGCGCGGCGCGGCTCGCCGATCTGCGCGCAGGATTCGCTCAGCTCGTAGACCTTCACCCCCAGCGGCTCCAGGCTGGCCGGAGTGAGGTCGCCGCCGACGCGCATGCCGTAGCCCCAACCGGCGAAGAAGAAGTCGGCGTCGACATCGAGCAGGGTTTCCGCCGTGGGGTAGCGCGCCACCAGCTCGGGCAGCGGCTTGAGCGCGGCGATCAATCCGGGATCGGCATTCTTCCACCAGCCGCTGATGCCGGTATAGCCGACCATGCGCGTCTGCAGACCGAGGGCGACCATCATCTCGGTGAGGTTGATGTCGTGGCTGACCGCGCGCGACGGCGCGCGCTCGAACGTCACTTCGCGCTCGCAGCTGCGCACGCTGAGCGGGTAGCGCTCGGCCAGCGCGGCATCGGCGCAGGCGAGCAGGGCGCAGAGCAGCAGGTGGTGCAGGATCGGGTGCTTCATGCTTGGGTAATCCAGGTCAGGCGCGGGTGGTCGGCGAGGGGGTGGCGGTCGACCAGGGCGCGGACGCCGAACACCCGCCACAGCAGGTCGGCGTCGAGCACTTCGGTCGGCGTGCCCTGGGCGACGATGCGGCCGCCGTCGAGCACGTAGAGGCGGTCGCAGAAGGCCGCCGCCAGGTTGAGGTCGTGGAAGCTCGCCAGGGTGCTCAGGCCGAGGCTGCGCAGCAGGCGCAGAAGCTCCAGCTGGTAGCGCGGGTCGAGGTGGTTGGTCGGTTCGTCGAGGATCAGCAGGCGCGGCTCCTGAACCAGCGCGCGAGCCAGCAGGGCGCGCTGCTTCTCGCCACCGGAGAGGCTGGCGAAGGGGCTCGCGGCACGCCCTTCGAGACCGACCTGGAGCAGCGCCTGGCGGACCCGCTGGCGGTCGTCCGCGCCGTGGCCGTCGAACAGGCCCTTGTGCGGCGTGCGGCCCATGGCGACCACGTCCTCGACGGCGAGGCCGAAGTCCTCGGGGAACTCCTGCAACACCACCGCGATACGCCGGGCGGCCCAGCGCGGCGGCTGGCGCCAGAGGTCGTCGCCGTCGAGCACCACCCGGCCGCGCTGCGGTCGCGCATAGCGGAAGGCGCAGCGCAGCAGGCTGGTCTTGCCGCTGCCGTTGGGGCCGATCAGGCCGACGAAACTGCCGGCCGGGACTTCCAGATGCACGCCGCGCAGCAACTCGGTGGAGGCGTCGGGCGACCAGTGCAGGGCATCGAGGTGAAGGGACGACATGGCTACTCGCAGGTCCGGTGGTTCAGCAGAGACGATTGCCGCGGCGCCGGCTTCAGAAACTGAAGTCGGCGGTGACGTTGAACGAGCGTGGCTGGCCCATGATCCATTGCTGGCCGTTGTTGTTGTCAGCCAGGGCGTACTGGCGGTCGAACAGGTTGTACAGCTCAAGGCCGAGGGTCAGGTCCGGCCGTACCCGCCAGCCCAGGTTGGCGTCGACCACCGTGTAGCCGGGCAGGCTGGCCTGGTTGGCGGCGTCGGCGTAGCGCCGGTCGACGTAGCGCAGCCCGGCGCCGACGCGCAGGGTCTCGGCGAAGGACTTGTCCAGCCAGAGGTTGGCGGTGCGCCGTGGCACGTTCCTGGGGCGGTTGCCATTGCGCGAGTAGGTCTGCCCGTCGATCGTTTCGTCGAAGTCGTCGTATTCGGCACGCACCAGCGCGGCGTTCGCCGACAGCCGCCAGTCCTGGGCCAGGTTCAGTTCCAGGCTGGCCTCCAGGCCGTCCGAACTCTGCTGGCCGACCTGCTGCGCGTCGTGCGGCGGCAGCGGGTTGGCGCTGAGCAGCTTCTTCTTGACGATATGGTAGGCGGCCAGGGTCCATTCGCCGCGACCGTCCGGGAACAGCTGCTTGAGGCCGACCTCGGTCTGCTTCGAGTGGGTCAGGTCCATCTGCTGCTGGGTCGCGTTGAGGGTGATCAGGTTGCTCACGCCGTCCTCGCTGGTGGAGTACTGGCCGTACAGCGACAGTTCCGGGGTCAGCGCGAAGACCAGCCCGGCGCGCCAGTTGCCGCCCTGCAGGCTGCGGTCGCTGCGGGTGCCGGCGCGCAGGTCGTCGCGGTCGATATGGTTCTGGTCGCGGCGCACCCCGGTCACCAGCGACAGGCGCTCGTTGAGCTGCAGGCGGTTCTCGGCGAACAGGGCGAAGGTGCGGGTCTGGCTGCGCGAGTGCGGCCGGTAGGGCGAGCGGCTTTCGAAGTAGCCGGGCGCGGGATGCCAGGGGTCGATGTAGTCGCCGCCGACATCGGTATAGGGCGAGTTGTTGCTCAGGCGGAAGCGGATGCGGTTGTACTCGGCGCCGACCAGGGTGCGGCTGTCGAGGCCGAACAGGGCGTGCTGGAAGGCGAAGGTCTGGCGGTCGCCGATCTGCTCCTGCTCGTGGCTGATGCGCAGGTAGTCCCTGCGCAACAGCTCTTCGCGCGGGACGTCCCATTCGTAGGTTTCGGCGTTGCGCCAGTGGCGGCGGGCCTTGATGTAGTACAGCTGGTTGCTCGCGGTGACGTTGTCGGAAAGGCTCCAGTCGCTGGTCAGGCGGGTCCACTGGTCGTTGTAGCGCTGCACGTCGTTGCGCACGTTGTAGTTCTTCTCGCGCAGGCGCTTGTGGTACTTGCCGCCGACCAGCGGGGTGCCGAAGTCGTTCATCGGCTCCTGGTCGCCATAGTCGTGGGCGAGGGTGAAGGCCAGATCGTCGCTGGCCTGCCAGCGCAGCGCCGCGCTGATGCCCAGGTTGCGCGAGTCGCCACGGTCGATCCAGCCGTGGCTCTGCTGCTGGTTCAGGTTGAGCCGGTAGCTGAGGCTGTCGGTCAGCGAGCCGCCGCTGTCCAGGGCCAACTGGCGGTTGTCGTAGGAGCCGTAGCCGAGGCGCAGGTGGTTGCGGATCTCGCCGGCGAAAGGCTTCTTCGGCACCACGTTGATCACCGCGCCGGTGGCGCCTTCGCCGTACAGCACCGAGGCCGGGCCGCGGATCACGTCGATGCGCTCGACCATCCACGGATCGCTGGGGAAGTTCACCGTGCCCATGCCGGTGTACAGGCGCGTGCCGTCGAACAGTTGCATCACCGACGCATGGCCGCTGAAGCCGCGCGCCGAGAGGCCGGTACCGCCATCTCCGGGGGTGCCGATGAAGCTGATGCCGGGACTGCGGGTAACGGCGGCCTGGACGCTGGGGTTGTTGCGTCGGCGAACTTCCTCGCCGCTGATGCTGCTGGTGCTCGCCGGGGTGTCCAGGGCGCTGAGGCCCAGGCGCGAACCGGCACTGACCGGAGTGGCGAGGTCGATGTGGTCGAGTTCGGCGGGATCCTGGCGAACGCTGACCAACTGGCTGGGCAGGGCGAGGGCGGCTTCCTCGGTTTCGGCGAGGGCGGGCGGTACCAGCAGCAGGCTGGTGGAGAGGCCGAGGGCGAAAGGCTCGGTGCGCAAACGGCTGAAGCGGGGCATGGGCGTTCCATCTCATGACCGGGCAGGACGGAACGCGCAGGAAATCGCAGGCGCGACAGCGCCTCGAACAACCGGCTCGCTCCCGCCCACCGCGGGTGTGCCAACAGGGCGTTGCAGGCCGGTCTCCGGGCTTGCGAGGGTCGTGAAATCCTCGCCTTCCCATGCCGGAGCACAGTGGCCTGAAGAGGATTTCGCTCGCTTACCGTTGCGGGGGCAGCGCCGGACTGATCACCGAAGTGACGCACCGGCTTCCCGTTTCACCTCCTGCGCGGCGGCAGGAGGCACCTGGAACGGGCCGGATGGGAACATCCGCACCGTTTCCAGTCAAGCCTTGAACGATCTGGATTGAATAAAATGTTATACTATAACAATTCGCTTGTGCAGTCTTTCTTCGCCGGACCCCACGCCCTGGCGCAGCTTCCCGGGTCATCACATTTTCTTCACGCCGGCCTGCTATGCTGCCGGCCTTCCTTGGGGAGTAGCCTGCCGTCACCCGTTGACGGCGCGCTGGTCAACATTCTTGGCAACCTGCCATGGCCAGCGCATCCAACCGGATTGGTGAGACCAACGACATTCCTGCGCCGAAGCCGGGCCGCGGGGTCATGTCGTTGACTCATGCCCGGCTGGAGTATCCGCGTGAATCCCGTTTCCCTGATCTTCCTCGCCTTCGCCATGTCCACCGATGCCTTCGCCGCGGCCATCGGCAAGGGCTCCAGCCTGGATCGGCCGCGCCTGTCGGAGGCGCTGCGCACCGGGATAATCTTCGGCGTGATCGAGGCCATCACCCCTCTGGTCGGCTGGCTGCTTGGCCAGGCCGCCAGCCAGTTCGTCGCCGACTGGGATCACTGGATCGCCTTCGTCCTGCTGGTGCTGCTCGGCCTGCACATGATCCACAACGGCCTGCGCGCGGATCATGCGACGGAACAGGAAAAGCCCGGCCAGCATTCGTTCTGGATTCTCGCGGTGACGGCGCTGGCCACCAGCATCGACGCGCTGGCGGTGGGCGTCGGCCTGGCCTTCGTCGACGTCAACATCTTCCTCGCCGCCGGTGCCATCGGCCTGGCCACCATGACCATGGTCACCCTCGGCACCATGCTCGGCCGGGCGCTCGGCGCGGTGACCGGCAAGCGCGCGGAGATGGTCGGCGGGGTGGTGCTGATCCTGGTCGGCGCGACCATTCTCTACGAGCATCTCAGCGCGGCGTGAGCGGCGCCGGAGACGGAGGCGGGACAGGTCGCAGCGAGTGGGTGGGCGTTCGCTTCAGGCGCTTTCCCAATCGCGGATCGCCGTCAGCAGCGCCTCGCCGTCGGCGAACTCGCGGTCCGCCGGCGGCAGCGCCGGACGCGCCAGGACCAGCACCGGCAGGCCCATTTCCCGCGCCACCTGGAGCTTCGGCTCGGTGGCCTGGCTACCGCTGTTCTTGCTCACCAGCACGTCGCAGGCGAGGCGCTCGAACAACGCCCGTTCGCCATCCAGGCTGAACGGCCCGCGCGCGCCGATCACCTCGGCGCGCGGCGCGGCCGGCTGGCCTTGCAGGCAGCGCACGGTCCAGTGCTGGTGCGGCGGGACCTGGCCGAGATGCTCCAGCGGTTCGCGGCCGAGGGTGAACAGCGGACGGCGGAAGGGTGCGAGGGCGGCGATCAGCTCGCGCCAGTCGGCTACCTCGCGCCAGTCGTCGCCGGGCCCGGCCTGCCAGCCGGGCCGGCGCAGCGCCCAGCAGGGCACTCCGGCCAGTCGCGCGGCGCGCACGGCGTTCTGGCTGATCCGTGCGGCGTAGGGGTGGGTGGCGTCCACCAGCAGGTCGAAGCCCTGCTCGTCGATGAACGCCGCCAGCCCTTCGGCGCCGCCGTAGCCGCCGACCCGGACCCGGCAGGCCAGGTCGCCGGGCACCTTGCCCAGCCCGGCGAGGCTGTAGAGATGCGCCGGACCGAGCCGGCGGGCGAGGGCCAGGGCCTCACCGATCCCGCCGAGCAGCAACAGGCGCTTCATCGGCGCTCCTCGCAGGCCTGGCCGACCAGGTTGCCCTGGCGGTCGATGGCGAAGACTTCCAGCGCCACCTCGGTGGGCACGATGCCGCGGGCGAAGCGCAGGGCGTGGGCGCAGACCGCATCGCCCAGGGCCACGCCTTCAGCGTGTGCCTGGGCCAGCGCCTGCTGGCTGGTGTTGGCGGCGCGCATGCTGTCCTGTAGCGCGGTGCTGGCACCGAGCGCGGCGGCCCAGCCGGCCAATTGCGGCAGGTCGATGCTGGAATGGCGGCTGTGCAGGTCGAGGTGGCCGCCGGCGAGCTTGCTGATCTTGCCGAAGCCGCCGCACAGGCTGAGCTTTTCCACCGGCGCCCTGCGCAGGTGCTTGAGCACCGCGCCGGCGAAGTCGCCCATCTCGATCAGGGCGATCTCCGGCAGCGCATAGCGCCGGCGCATGGCGTCCTCGCTGGCGTTGCCGGTACAGGCGGCGATGTGACGGACGCCGTTGGCGCGAGCGACATCGATGCCCTGATGGATCGAGGCGATATAGGCCGAGCAGGAGAACGGCCGGACGATGCCGCTGGTGCCGAGGATCGACAGCCCGCCGAGGATGCCCAGGCGCGGGTTCATGGTCTTCAGCGCCAGCTCGGCGCCGCCCTCCACGCCGATGGCGACCTCGAAGCCGCCGGCGTAGCCCCGTTCGGCGGCGAGCTGGGCGAGGTGGCGTTCGATCATCTGTCGCGGCACCGGATTGATCGCCGGCTCGCCGACCGCCAGGGTCAGCCCCGGGCGGGTCACCGTACCGACCCCGGGGCCGGCATGGAAGCGCACGCCAGGCTCGGCGCTCAGGCGCACCCGGGCGAACACCAGGGCGCCATGAGTGACGTCGGGATCGTCGCCGGCATCCTTGAGGGTGCCGGCTTCCGCGCCGTTTTCCCAGGCGCGGCAGAATTCCAGGCGCATCAGCACCTGCTGGCCCTTGGGCAGGACGATCTGCACCGCGTCGCTGATCGTGCCGCCCAGCAGCAGGCGCGCCGCCGCCAGGCTGGTGGCGGTGGCGCAACTGCCGGTGGTGTAGCCGCTGCGCAACGGCGCGGGCTGCTCGGGGGTTTCCTCACGCATCGCGGGGAGGCTTCCTGGCGGCGGGCTTGCGCAATTCCAGCAGGGTGATCGGCAAGGCCTGGCGCCAGGTGTCGAAACCGCCCAGTGGTCGCGCGTGGGCGACGCCGAGGCGGGTGAGGTCGCCACCCAGGCGTTGCTGCCAGTCGAGCAGCACCCGTTCGCTCTGCAGGGTGACCGCGTTGGCGAGCAGGCGGCCGCCGGGCCGCAGGCGCTCCCAGCAGGTTTCCAGCACGCCCTCGGCGGTGACCCCGCCGCCGATGAAGATGGCGTCCGGCTCGGGCAGTTCCAGCAGGGCCTCCGGGGCGCTGCCGGCGACCAGGTGTAGGGTCGGTACGCCGAGGGCGTCGCGGTTGTGGCGGATATGTTCCTGGCGCTCGTCGTTGGCTTCGATGGCGATCGCCCGGCAACTGGGGTGCGCGCGCATCCATTCGATGCCGATGGAGCCGCAACCGGCGCCGACGTCCCAGAGCAGCTCGCCGGGGCAGGGCGCCAGGCGCGCCAGGGTCACGGCGCGGACGTCGCGCTTGGTCAACTGGCCGTCGTGGCGATAGGCCTCGTCGGCCAGGCCCGGGGTCAGCGGCAGGCGCACGGCGCCGGCGCCGGCGCGGCATTCCACCGCCACCAGGTTGAGATCGGCGGCGCGCGGCAGCGACCAGTCGCCGGCGAGGCCGTCGAGACGGCGCTCGAGCGGCCC
Organism: Pseudomonas sp. TZ252; assembly: GCF_056110345.1. Lineage (NCBI taxonomy): Bacteria > Pseudomonadati > Pseudomonadota > Gammaproteobacteria > Pseudomonadales > Pseudomonadaceae > Pseudomonas > Pseudomonas sp. TZ252. Next base: position 4,690,269 of record NZ_CM148566.1, read on the forward strand.
GCCGAGGTGTTCCAGCACGCTCAGGCGACTGGCGCCGAAGCCACGGGCGTTCAACAGGCGGGCGATGGCGGCCGGGCTGTCGCCGTCGTTGCTGAGGACCAGCAGGCGCCGGCCGTCGTGGACCTGTGCCTGCAGCGCCGCCAGCGGGCGCGCCACCAGCGACAGGCAGGCGACCTCCTGCAGGGCCCAGCCGAGGCGGGCGGCGGCCAGCGAGAGGGAGGAGGGCGCCGGCAGGACCCGCAGTTCGGTCGCCAGCAGTTGCCGGGCGAGACTGGCGCCGACGCCGAACAGCATCGGGTCGCCGCTGGCCAGCACGCAGGTCGGCTGGCCGCGCCGGGCCAGCAATGGTTCCAGGGAGAACGGCGTCGGCCAGGTTTCGCGGGCGGCGCCGATGCACGGCGGCAGCAGTTCCAGCTGGCGCGCCGCGCCGACGATCCGGCTGGCTTGCAGCAGGGCACGCCGGGCCTGCTTGCCGAGGCCGGGATAACCGTCCTCGCCGATGCCCACCAGGGTCAGCCAGGGCGGCGTCGAGTCTGCCGATGACACGGTTCCGATACTCCTGAAATGCGTCTGTGAAGGGCCCGCGACGGCTTCCGGACGGAATGGGTTTTCCCGGCCCCGGGCTGGGCGGCATAATAGCGCGTTCGTCGGTGCCCGGCCCTTTCGCGTTAGCGCGGGGCCAACGAGGGCCGAAGAGGGAACACGGAGCCGCGGTCTTTTCGAAGCCCGGGCCTAGCCGTGGCTGCCCCCGCAACTGTATGCAGCCTGTATTCGCGCCATTCGCCACTGGATTACCGGGAAGGCGGCGCGAAGCGGAGGTTCCTCCCCCGGGTGGAACGCCGGGCTGCGAGCCAGGAGACCTGCCGCCGAAACCAGTCGCGAGTGCCAACATCGGGCGGGGTGTACCGATGCCGTGGTCTGTCCCTGGGGGACAGCGGTGCGGTCGCCGCGACGCCGATTCGAGTAGCGTTTTTGAACGACGACCAGACCCCGGCGCCCCTGCCCGTACCACGTCCGTCGCCCTGTCCCGGCCTGCTGCGTATCGTCCAGGCGCTGGACGGCGGCATCTGCCGCATCAAGCTCGACGCCGGCCGCCTGGACGCCGCCCAGGCACGCGCCGTGGCGGCCGCGGCGCGGGATTGCGCCAGCGGCGTGATCGAGGCGACCAACCGTTCCAACCTGCAATTGCGCGGCGTCCGTCGCGGCGAGGAAGAGCGGCTTGTCCGCCGCCTGCTGGACGCCGGCCTCGGTCCCCGGCATGAGTCCCTGGCCGGCGCCGACGACGTGCGTAACCTGATGCTCAGCCCGGCCGCCGGGCTCGATCCGCACCTGTCGCTGGACGTGCGCCCGCTGGCCGCTCGGCTGTTGCTGCGGCTCCAGGCGGACAGCCGCTACCACGCGCTGTCGGCCAAGTTCGCCATCCAGCTGGACGGCGGCGAAGACCTGGCGATGCTCGAACATCCCCATGACATCTGGCTCTCGCCGATGCCCGCGGCGCCGACCGCGACGCTGGTCTTCGGACTCGCCGGCTGCCCGGCCCGCGACCGCCCCCTGGCGGCGTTGCCGGCGGAGCGGGGCGAGTCCCTGGTGCTGGCGCTGCTCGACCTGTTCCTCGAGCGCGCCCAGCCGCAACAGACGCGAATGCGCCACCTGTTGCAGGAGCTGGCCGGAGAACCCTTGCTGGAGGCCTTGCAGGCGCGCCTGGATTTCCCTCTGCGGCGTGACGAGCGGGTGGCGGCCTGGCGGCGTTCGCCGGGGCGTCCGTGGAGTCATCTCGGCGTCCAGCCGCAACGCCAGCCGGGCCTGGTGATGGTCGGCGCGGCGGCGCCGCTCGGCCGGCTCGACAGCGCTTGCCTGGAAGGCCTGGCCGAGCTGGTCGAACGCCATGGCGACGGCAGCCTGCGCCTGACCCCCTGGCAAGGCGTGCTCCTGCCGAACCTGGCGCACGCCGAGGCCGACCAGGCGCTGCTCGGCCTGCGCGGACTCGGCCTGCTGACCGAGCCCGATGCGCCGTTGGCGCGGCTGATCGCCTGCAGCGGTTCCAGCGCCTGCGCCAGGGGCCTGGCCGACACCAAGGGCGACGCCTTGCGCCTGGCCGAACGCCTCGGCCCGCGCAGCGACCTGCCGCAACTGCACCTGTGCGGCTGCGAACGGTCCTGCGCCGCCGCCCACCGCGCGCCGCTCACCCTGCTGGCGCGCAGCGGCGGGTTCTACGACCTGTACCGGCACGACCCATGCCACCCCGGATTCGGCCAGTTGCTGGCCAGCCGCCTGACTTTCGCCACGGCCGCCGACTACCTGGCGGCCCTGCCTTCCCAGCCCACTTCCGGAAAACCCGCATGATTGACTACATCCGCGATGGCCAGGCGATCTATCGCCAGTCGTTCGCCACCATCCGCGCCGAAGCGAACCTCGCCGGCATCCCGGCCGACCTTGAAAAGCTCGCGGTCAGGGTGATCCACGCCTGCGGCATGGTCGACGTGGTCGACGACCTGCGCTTCTCGCCCGGCGCCGGCGCCGCCGGCCGCGCCGCGCTGACCGCCGGCGCGGCGATCCTCTGCGACGCGCGGATGGTCGCCGAAGGCGTGACCCGCTCGCGGCTGCCCGCCGCCAACCGGGTGATCTGCACCCTCAACGAAGCGGACGTGCCGGCGCTCGCCACGGAACTCGGCAATACCCGCTCGGCGGTGGCCCTGGAGCACTGGCGCGAGCACCTGGAGGGCAGCGTGGTGGTGATCGGCAACGCGCCGACCGCGCTGTTCTACCTGCTGGAAATGCTCGACGCCGGCGCGCCGAAACCGGCGCTGATCCTGGGCTTCCCGGTCGGCTTCGTCGGCGCCGCGGAATCCAAGGAGATGCTCGCCGCCGATAGCCGCGGGGTGCCCTACGTGATCGTCCGCGGTCGCCGTGGCGGCAGCGCCATGGCCGCCGCGGCGGTGAACGCCCTGGCCACGGAGCGCGAATGATGAGTGTCGTGAAGGGCCGCCTGCTGGGCCTGGGCGTCGGGCCCGGCGATCCCGAACTGATCACCCTCAAGGCCCTGCGCCTGCTGCGCGCGGCGCCGGTGGTCGGCTATTTCGTGGCCAAGGGCAAGAAGGGCAACGCCTTCGGCATCATCGAGGCGCACCTGGACCAGGCCCAGGTGCGCCTGCCGCTGGTCTATCCGGTGACCACCGAGAAGCTGGAACCGCCGCTGTGCTACGAGACCATCATCAGCGATTTCTACGACACCGCCGCCGAACAGCTGGCCGCGCACCTGGACGCCGGCCGCGACGTGGCGGTGATCTGCGAGGGCGACCCGTTCTTCTACGGTTCCTACATGTACCTGCACGACCGCCTGGCGACGCGCTACGAAAGCGAAGTGGTGCCTGGCGTCTGCTCGATGCTCGGCGGCGCGGCGGTGCTCGGTGCGCCGCTGGTGTACCGCAACCAGAGCCTCTCGGTGCTCTCCGGAGTGCTGCCCGAGGAGGAGTTGCGCCGGCGCCTGGCGGATGCCGACGCGGCGGTGGTGATGAAGCTCGGCCGCAATTTCGACAAGGTCCGCCGCGTGCTGGTCGAGCTTGGCCTCGAGCGCCGCGCGCTGTACGTCGAGCGGGCGACCATGGCCAACCAGCGGATCGTGCCGTTGGAACGGGTGGAGCCGATGGCCTCGCCGTACTTCTCGCTGATCGTCGTCCCCGGCGACAAGTGGCAGGGAGGGGCCGGCGGTGAGTGACGCCCAGCAGGTTCCGGCCATCGTCATCCTCGGCCAGGGCGCGCTGGATACCGCGCGGCGGGTCCAGGCGCGCTATCCCGGGGCGCTGGTCCACGGGCTCGCCGGGCGGGTCGAGGCCGACCGTTCCTATACGGACTTCGGCGACACCCTGCGCGAACTGTATTGCGCCGACCGCCCGATCGTCGCCCTGTGCGCCGCCGGCATCGTCATTCGCAGCCTGGCGCCGTTGTTGCAACGCAAGGGAGCGGAGCCGCCGGTGCTGGCCCTGGCCGAGGACGGTAGCGCGGTGGTGCCGCTGCTCGGCGGGCTGGCCGGGGTCAACCGGCTGGCGCGGGAAATCGGCGAGGTGCTGGCCGTGGCGCCGGCGATCACCACCAGCGGCGAGCTGCGCTTCGGCACCTGCGTGCTCAACCCGCCCGCCGGTTATGTCCTGGCCGACCTGGAGCAGGGCAAGCGCTTCGTTGCCGATTTGCTCGGTGGCCAGCCGGTGCGCGTCGAGGGTGCCGCCGGCTGGCTCGACGCGGCCCGTTTGCCGCGCGACCCGGCGGCGGCGCTGGCGATTCACGTGACGCCCTCGGCGCGTGCGCCGCGGGCCGAGGAACTGCTGATCCATCCGCGCTGCGTGCTGGCGGCGCTCGAACCTGCCGACGCGGCGGCGGACGCGGTGCGCCAGGCGCTGGTCGATGCCGGCCTGGCCGCGGCGGCGCTCGGCGGCTTGCTGGCCGACAGCGCGCGGATGGCCGATCCGCGCCTGCAGGCCGCCGCCGATGCGCTCGGCGTACCGCTGCGCTTCCTGCCGCAGGCCGATCCCGCTGCGCGCCTGCGCCAGGCCTTGCCCGCCGCCGAGCAGGTCGGCGACCGACTGGCGGTGGCCGCCGCGCCCTTGGCGATGGACCGCATCGGCCAGCGTCGCGGCCGACTCACAGTGATCGGCCTGGGGCCCGGCTGCGCCGAGCTGATGGTGCCTGCGGCGCGGCGGGCACTGGACGAGGCCGAGGACATCCTCGGCTACCAGACCTACGTCGACATGGCCGGACCCTTCCGCGCCGGACAGGTGCTGCATGGCAGCGACAACCGCGAGGAATTGCAGCGCGCCCGGCATGCCTTCGAACTGGCGGCGACGGGCAGGGCGGTGGTGCTGGTATCGTCCGGCGACCCCGGCGTGTTCGCCATGGCCGCCGCGGTGCTGGAAGCCCTGCATGGCGCTGGCGAGCCGGCCTGGGACGCGGTCGAGCTGCGGATCTTCCCTGGCGTCTCGGCGGCCCTGGCCACCGCGGCCAGGGCGGGGGCGCCTCTGGGCCACGATTTCTGCCTGCTGTCGCTGTCCGACAACCTCAAGCCCTGGGAGGTGATCGAGCGGCGCCTGGACCTGGCCGGCGCCGCCGACCTGGCGATGGCTTTCTACAATCCGATCTCGCGGGCGCGGCCCTGGCAACTGGGACGGGCGCTGGAGATCGTCGCCCGCCATCGTTCGCCGCAGACCCTGGTGGTGCTCGGTCGCGACATCGGGCGGCCCGGTGAGCGCCTGCTGCGCACCACCCTGGGCGAGCTGCGTGCGGAGCAGGTGGACATGCGCACCCTGGTGATCATCGGCTCGTCCACTACCCGCAGCTTCCCGCGCGCCGACGGCGAAGCCTGGGTCTACACGCCGCGCTGGTACCCATCGGAATAGCGGGGCGGGAGCGCGCGCGGAAATGTGGCAGACTGCTGCGCGCATCCCTGTACCGCGGAGCCTGAATCCATGTCCTTTCGCTGTTCCCCGTGCCGCCTGGCCGGCATCCTGCTGGCGGCGCTGTTCGTTCCGGGGCTGGCCGCGGCGGCCGGCTCCTGCGAGCGCCTGGTGGCCACCGGCAACCCGGAGTACCCACCCTACCTGTGGCGCGACCCGCAGGATCCGAAGCGCCTGATCGGAGCCAATGCCGACCTGTTGCAGCGCCTGGGCAAGGAGCTCGGCGTGCGCATCGACGTGCTCTACAGCGGCTCCTGGGAGAAGGCCCAGGAAGAGGTGACCAGCGGTCGCGCCGACCTGCTCGCCGGGGCCTACCTGACCCTGGCACGGCTCGGCAGCATGGACTATGTACATCCGCCGTTCCTGATGACCAGCGGGGTGGTCTGGGTGAACAAGGACGCCGCGTTCCCGTTCATCGGCCGCGACGACCTGATCGGGCACAAGGGCAGCGTGCTGGCCGGCAGCAGCCTGGGCGAGGAGTTCGACCGCTTCGCCAAGGCCAGTCTCGACCTGAAGCCGGTGCCGAGCCTGACCCAGGGCTTGCAGGACCTGATGCTCAAGCGCAGCGAGTTCCTCCTCTACCAGGCGTTGCCCGGGCAGGCCCAGGTCGAGGCGCTGGGCATGGCCGACGACCTGGAGGCGCTGGAACCGGTGCTGAGCAGCGAGGGGCTGTACCTGACGCTGTCGCACAACTCCGCCTGCAACGATCCGTGGCTGCGCGGACAACTGGCGAAAAAGATGACAGAATTGTCGGCTGCCGGCGTTCCCGTAACGCTCTTGCAGGACAATCTCGAACGCTGGAAAGCCCAGCAATTGCCGGCTTCCGGCGCCAGTTCGACTACGCAGGAAAGTGACTTGTGAGCATTCGATGGATGATGGCCGCAGGCCTCGCCGCGCTGACCCTGAGCGGTTGTGCGAGCAACGACCCGGCTCCGCTGGAGCAGATGCGCCTGACCGAACAGGCGCTGGAGCAGGCCAAGGCGGTGGGTGCCACCGACGACGTGGCCGAGCTGAAACTGGCCCAGGACAAGTACGCCGCGGCGCAGATCGCGATGACCGCGGAGTCCTACAAGAAGGCGCGCCTGTTGGCCGAGCAGGCCGAGCTGGACGCACGCCTCGCCGAGTCCAAGGTGCTGACGCAGAAGAGCAAGGACCAGCTCGGCGAGCTGGACAAGAGCCTGAAACGTCTGCGCAAGCAACTGGGGGAGACCGACTGATGCCGGGCAAAGCGACTCTCTTCGCCACCCTGCTGGCCTGCGCCGCGCTGGCTGGCTGCGCCGACCACAAGCTCAGCGAACAGTCGCTGGCCAAGGCGCAGAGCGAGTTCGACCAGGTCAAGGAAGATTCCGACGTGCTCCGCGCGGCGCCCAAGGATGTGATCCGCGCCGGCGAATCGCTGGCCCGCGCCGAACGCCTGTCCAGCTACTGGGGCAGCAGCAGCGACGTGATCCAGTATGCCTACCTGAGCCAGCGCTACAGCGAGATCGCTCGCCAGCACGCCTTGCTCAACCTCAACCAGGAGCGCCTGACCCGCCTGCAACTGGAGCGCGAGCGCCTGCAACTGGCCCTGCGCGAAGCCAAGCTGCTCAGCGTGCAGGAGCAGGGCCAGCGCCTGAGCGAGGAGATCGCCAGTCTCAGCACCGAGGAAACCGAGCGTGGCCTGGTGCTCACCCTTGGCGACGTGCTGTTCGACTTCAACCGCGCCGAACTCAAGCCGGCGGCCAACCGCACCGCGCTGAAGCTGGTGCAGTTCCTCCAGCTCAATCCGCGGCGGGTGATCCGCATCGAAGGCTATACCGACAGCGTCGGCGACAGGCAGGCCAACCTCGACCTGTCGCGCGAGCGCGCCCAGGCGGTGGCCGACGTGCTCGCCGATCTCGGCGTGGATCCCGCGCGCATGCAGGTGGTCGGCTACGGCGAAGCCTTCCCGGTCACCGACAACGCCTCCAACCGGGGGCGGGCGCAGAACCGCCGGGTGGAGATCGTCTTCTCCAACGACAAGGGCCAGCTCAGCGCGCCGCGCTGAGTCCCGCGCTGCCGCAGGGAGCCCCGGTACCCCAAAGGGTCCGGGGCTTTTTTCGCCTGGCGAACCGGGTGGCGCCGGATTTCTCTGTCAGACCTTGCGCAAGAGCGGGCTATCATCGGGATCGAACTAGTTCGAGCAGCAATCCGTGCAGCATAAGCACCTTGTATTTCGTTATAACGAGTAGAGAGGCGCAATGAGTTCGAACGAAACCCTGCCGGGGCTGGTGATCGCCGATTCCTTCCCGGTCATGCAGTGGGCGCTGCAGCGCTACCTCAGCGAGGAGTGCGGACGCCAGGTGCTGGCGGTGGTCGGCGATAGCGACAGCCTGGTGGAGCGCCTGGCCGACCTGCCGCCGGAAAGCATCCTGATCACCGAGCTGGGCTTGCCTGGCCAGCGCAGCCGCGACGGTATCCACCTGGTGGAATGGCTGACCCGGCACTGCCCGCAAATGAAGGTGATGGTCTACTCGGTGTTCAGCGCGCCGTTGCTGGCCAAGGCGGTCCTGCGCAGCGGCGCCTCGGCCTACATCAGCAAGCGCAGCCCGCTGGAGACGTTGAAGGCGGCGCTGGAGTGCATGGCGCTCGGACAGACCTTCCTCGACCCCGGCCTGCACCCGCAGCGGCATACCGGCAAGCCGCTGAGCCCCACCGAGGTGGACATCCTCCGGCGCCTGGCGCGTGGCGACACGGTCAGCGAGATCGCCCAGCGGACCATGCGCAGCGTGTCGACCATCAGCACCCACAAGAAGAACGCGATGGTCAAGATAGGCCTCAACAGTGACGCCGAACTGATCGCCCTGGGCGTGATGAACTGGCTCCACGAACTCGCCTGACCGGGTTCGAAACATCTCGACCGCCAGTTGCGGAACAATCCTCGCCAGCCCCCGGGAGCCATCCCGCCGCAGCCGAGGAATCCGCATGATCCGCCAGCCCCGCTTTGCCCGTTTCGTTCTGCCGTTGTTGCTGAGCCTGTGCCAGCCGTCCTTCGCCGCCGAACTCCGCGCGGTTGCCGAAGCACGCCGCCAGGAACTCCTGCTGGAGGACTCGCCGGTGGCGTGCGGCGAGGTGGGCTGCACGGCGCGGGAAAGCCTCAGCCTGGTGGCGTTGCAGGTGCAGGCCCGGGTTCTGGTCACCCGCCTCGGCCGCGATGATTTTTCCCCGGCCGCCCGCCAGCCCGCCGCCGTCCCGGACTACCGCCTGTTCGGCGATCTCGGCCTGGCGCCAAGCCCCTTCGCCTGGCAAGCGTTGACCGGCGAGAGCGCGGCGGCGGACGCGTTGCGTTTCTGACTTTCCCTATGGCCGCTCCCCAGGCGGCTCTTGGCGGACTGTTTCCCGCCCGCACCCGGCCGGTGGCGACCGACCGGGTTTTCTTTTTCTCGCGAACGCGCCGTCTCTGCGACCGACCCGTACAGTTTTGCGACTGTATGCCTGGTTGTCGGCCGAACTGTTCTGGAGCAGTTTCACGAATTGAGCTACTGTTTCGGTTCAATCGCCGAGGAAAACCCGCCATGACCAATCTGCTGCTTTACCAACGCATCGCCCAGCAGTTGGCCGAGGACATTCGCCGTGGCGTCTACCAGCCGGGCGAGCGGGTACCGTCGGTGCGCAAGCTCAGTACCCAGTTGAACGTCAGCCACGCCACCGTGCTGCAGGCCTACGCCACCCTCGAGGACCAGGGACTGATCCGCGCCCGTCCGCAATCCGGCTTCTACGTCCACCGCACCCCGGCGCTGACCGCGCCGACCCCGGATATCGCGCGGGTCGAGCGTCCCGGCCTGGTCACCCGCAGCAGCATCATCAACCAGGTGCTCGCCGAGTCCCGCCGCGAAGGGGTATTCCCGCTCGGCGCGGCGGTGCCGCACGTGGACTACCTGCCGGTGCGCGCCTTGCACCAGCAACTGGCCAAGGTCACCCGCTTCCAGAGCCCACGGGCGTTCAGCTACATGTTCAGCCCCGGTTTCGAGCCGCTGCGGCGGCAGGTGGCGATCCGCATGCGCGACGCCGGCGTGGTGGTCGACCCGTCGCAGGTGACCATCACCCACGGCTGCGTGGATGCGATCCACATGGCCCTGCGGGTGCTGACCCGTCCCGGCGACCTGATCGCCACCGAGTCGCCGAGCTACTACGGCCTGCTGCAACTGGCCGACGTGCTGGGCCTGAAGGTCATCGAGATCCCCAGCGACCCGCGCACCGGGATCAGCCTTGAAGCGCTGCAACTGGCGGCCAACCAGTGGTCGATCAAGGCCTTGGTGCTGACCGCGCGGCTGAGCAATCCCTTCGGCGGGACGATTCCCGAGGATCGCCAGAAGCAACTGCTGAAACTGACCGCCGAACACAACATCGGGGTGGTCGAGGACGACATCTACGGCGAACTGATGTTCGACCAGGGCCAGGCGCGCTCGCTCAAGTCCCACGACCGCGACGGCCGGGTGATCTACTGCTCGAGTTTCTCCAAGACCATCTCGCCCGGCGTACGCATCGGCTGGATCATCGCCGAGCGCTACCAGGAGGAGATCCGTCGCTTGCAGACCTTCACCACCCATTCGGCCTGCACCGTGACCCAGATGGGCGTCGCCGCCTACCTGGAGAACGGCGGCTACGACCGCCACCTGCGCTACATCCGCCAGGAGTACCGGAAGAACATGACCGCCTACCAGTTGGCGGTGCAGCAGTACTTCCCGGAAGGTACGCAGATGACCCGGCCCAAGGGCGGCTTCATCCTCTGGGTCAGCCTGCCGGCCAAGGTCAACACCAAGGAACTCCACGTGCGGGCCCTGGAGCAGGGCATCAGCATCGCCCCGGGGCTGATCTTCAGCAACACCGAGCAGTTCAACAACTGCCTGCGGCTGACCTGCGGGATTCCCTGGAACCGCGAGGCGGAGCGGGCGATCATGACCCTCGGCATGCTTGCCGGGCAGCTTTGCCAGGAAGGCCTTATCGCCGCCTGAGCGCGAGGCGCTCCCCTGGCTGAGGGGCGCCCCGCGACAGTCCGCGAAGAGTTTTCCCGGGGATTAACCCGAATCCACCGACAGCTTCGTCTCAGCGGGTATCTCCGCTGCACGACGAGGTCGTCTCGATGTTTTTCCCGGCTTCCATCCGGACCGGCACTTTCGCCGAACTGTCCGACGCTGGAAAATGTCTACCGATAGCCGCTCCGGCCGCGCTTCTGGCGACGGCCCGCGCGTTTCGTGGCGACGCCGATGCGTGCCGCGAAGGATGTGGCCGATGAGCCTGCTCTCGGTCGCCTTTGACACAGGACAGGAGTCGACCAGCGGCATGCATGCCTCCACCAGCGCCACGACGGCCGCCGGCAGCGACGAAACGCTGCTGGCGCGTTACCGCAAGGGCGACAGCGCGGCCTTCGAGGTGCTCTACCAGCGCCATCGGCAAGGTCTCTACCGTTTTCTCTGCGGCCTGGCCGGACAGACCGAACTGGCCGACGAGATCTACCAGGAAACCTGGCTCAGCCTGATCCGCAGCGAGAGCCAGCCGCAGGGCCGGGCGAGCTTCCGCACCTGGCTCTACCAGATCGCCCGCAACCGCCTGATCGATCATTGGCGCAAGCATGGCCAGCGCCAGCCGTTGCAGGACAGCTACGACGAACAGTTGCACGCGCAACCCGACCAGGGCGCCGGCCCCGAGCAGCAGCTCAGCCTGAGCCGCGACGGCGAGCGCTTGCAGAGCGCGCTGGAGACCCTGCCCGAGGAACAGCGCGAGGTATTCCTGATGCGCGCCCACGGCGAACTGGAACTGGCCGAGATCGCCACGCTCACCCAGTCGCCGCTGGAGACGGTGAAGAGCCGTTTCCGCTACGCGGTGCAGAAGCTGCGCCGGCTGCTGGCCGAGGAGGTGGCGGTATGAACCCACAGAAGCATTCCGCGAGCGTCGCCGAAGAGCAGATGCTGGCGCATTTCCGCGCCCACGCGCCGCAGCAGCCGGCGCCGGCGCTGGACCAGGCGATCCTCGCCGCCGCGCGACGCCAGGCGGCGCATGTCGAACCCGCCCGGTCCTGGTGGCGGCGCTGGCTGGAAGCCTCCCGCAGGCCGCGTTGGCAGGCGGCTTTCGCCAGCCTGCTGGGCGTGGCGCTGGTGCTGGGGCTGGTCAGCCACAACGTGCTGGACGACGCCGAGCGCCAGGCCCGCCCCGAAGTGGCGTTCAGCGATGTGCCCCTGCGCGACGGAGTCGCCGGGGCCGCTGCGGCGAAGCGGGCCATGCGCGCGCCGGCGGCGCCGGCTCCGCTGTCCAGCGAGATGTCGGAGCCCCCGGCCTTGCTGGCCAGCTACGCGTCGTCCGGGGAGGCGCCGCAACTGATGGCCGAGGTCGCGCCGGCGGCTCCGGCTGCCCTGGCCGACCGACCGCCGGCCCAGGCCGCGCAGCAGGCGAAGGTCCAGGCGGCGCTGGCCGGCGACTTCGTCGCCCAGGCCAGGGGCAAGGCGGTTGCGGTGAAGCCGGAGGTGCTCGACGAGGCGCTCGGGGCGGTCCTTGCCCTGCGTGAGCAGGGCAAGACGGAGCAGGCCGCGACCCAGTTGGCCGAGCTGCAGAAACGTTTCCCCGGAGAGAACCTGGTGGAACGACTGGAACGTCTCGCGACGATAGCCGCGAGCGCCAAGAAACGGCCGTGACGACCATGGCCCGCGACGCGGCGGCGTCGCGGGCTGACATCAAGCGGTTATCCGCGCATGACAGGTTAGACATGGGGCGAACAACAGAGAGAGTGCCAGGATGACGATAGTGACCCCTTGCCTTGGTTGCAGTCTGCCGTCAGCATTGCCGCAATTGGCCATACCTGCGTGACTATGAAACGTCTTTGCCGAATTTGCGTCGTTGTTCTTTTCGGTTGCTTCCTGGCGGCCTGCGATGACGGCTCCAAGGCACCGGAAAAGAAAGCCCCGGAAGCACCGCCGCAGGAGCAGCGCGCCCCTGCCAAGCCAGTGAAGCCTGCACGAGCGGAGCCAGCGCCTGCCGTGCCTGCCGCGCCGAAAACAGCTTCGAAGAAGGTCGCGCCAGCCGCGGAGCAGGTTGCCGAACCCAAGCCGCCGGCCAAGCCGAAGCCTGCGGCTGCGCCGCCGAAGCCGGCCAGCAGGCCGGTCGCCAAGGACAAGCCGGCGCCGGCGAAGCGCGCTTCCACCGCTCGTCTCGACCCCGAGGTACGCAAGCCGCTGCCGAGCGCCAAGCTGGACCTGCGCCTGCCGAAGGAACTGGTGCAGAAGATGGCGCCGCCCGGCACGGAAGAGACCCATAAGCCCAAGCCGCTGTTGCCGCCGATGTTCGAGGAAAAGGACGACAGCGACTTCCGCCTCAACGGCCAGTTGCTCTATCGCGACCGCGAACTGGGCGTGTCGCGGCCCCTGGAAGGGGCCGAGTTGCAGTTCGAGTTCCGCCAGTAGGCCGCCACGGTGCTCAGAAGCGGTAGCGCTGCTCCTGCAACGCCTGGTACAGCTCCGCGTCCAGCGGCTGGTAGCCGGCGCTGCCGGGCAACCTGACGAAGAGTTTGTCGCTGACCCGCGCGGGATCGTAGGCGTCGCGCTTGAGGTCGGTCTTCTTGTACTTGAAGGTGCCGGTGGTCTCGACTTCGCGCAGCAGGCGCAGGAACACCGGTGTGGCATAGGCCGGCAACTCGCGGTCGAGGTGCGCGGCGAGAGCGTCGCGGTCCAGTTCGACGCCATCGGCCAGGCGCAGCGCGGCCATCCCGCAGCGGCCGTTGGTGCCGGGAATCTCCACGCCGTAGACCACCGCATCCTCGACCCCGTCGAAGGCGCCGAGGGCGTTTTCCACCTCGGTGGTGGAAACGTTCTCGCCCTTCCAGCGGAAGGTGTCGCCGAGACGGTCGACGAACTGGGTGTGCTTGAAACCGATGTCGCGCATCAGGTCGCCGGTGTTGAACCAGGCGTCGCCCTTCTTGAACACGTCGCGGAGGATCACCGCTTCGCTCTTGGCCGGATCGGTGTAGCCGTCGAACGGCCACTTCGCACTGATCTCGCTGATCAGCAGGCCGACCTCGCCCTTGCCGACCTTCTCCATGAAGCCCTTGGCGTCGCGCACCGGGTGGTCGTTCTCCAGGTCGTAACGGACGATGGCGTAGGTGGCTGGGGAGAAGCCCACCGTATTGTCGAAATTGAATACATTGGTGAAGCCGATGTTGCCTTCGCTGGAAGCGTAGAACTCGGTGATCCGCTGGATCTCGAAGCGTTGCTTGAACTCGGCCCAGATCGACGGGCGCAGGCCGTTGCCGATCATGCAGGTCAGGCTATTGCCGCGTTCCTCGGCGCACGGTGGCTGGTTCAGCAGGTAGCGGCAGAGCTCGCCGATGTAGCCGAAGCAGGTCGCCCGGTAGTGTTGCACGTCCTTCCAGAAACCGCTGGCGGAGAACTTGCGGCGCAGGGCCATGGCCGCGCCGCCGGCGAGCGCCGCGCTCCAGCAGACGGTCACGGCGTTGTTGTGGTAGCAGGGCAGGGTCAGGTAGAGCACGTCGTCGCGGCCCAGGCCCAGGCCGGAATGGCCGAAGCCGCCGTAGGCCTTGATCCACTTGCCGTGGCTCATGATCGAGGCTTTCGGCAGGCCGGTGGTGCCGGAGGTGTAGATGTAGAAGCAGGAGTCCTTGAGCCGCACCCTGCCGGTGTCCTCGAGGTTCTCCGAGGTCTGTCCCTGGGCCAGGCGCATCAGGTTGCGCCAGCCCATCGGCGGCGAGCCGGGATCGCCGAGGGTGTCGCCGTCGTCGACCCAGTAGCAATGGCCGGCGTTGCCGAGCACCTCCTGGCGGACTTCCTCGAACACCTCGCGCAACTCTTCGCCGACCACGAAGTGGCCGGGCTTCACCAGGTTCAGGCTGTGCACCAGGACCTTGCCGCGCTGGGTGGTGTTGACCAGTGCGCCGATGGCGCCGAGCTTGGCCAGGGCGGCGAGGATCGCCAGCAGCTCGACGCGGTTTTCCAGCATCACCGCGACCACGCTGCCGTGGCCTACGCCCTCGGCCTTGAAGGCGCGCGCCAGGCGATTGGCCCAGCCGTTGAACAGGGCGTAGCTGATCCGCCGCTGGCCGTCGAGCACCGCCGGGTTGTCCGGGTACAGGCGTGCCGCGCGCTCCAGCGCCCAGCCCAGGGACAGGCTCTTCTCGCGGTTACGGATCGCGGTGTAGTACAGGCCGCGCAGCATGCGCGGCACGCGGCCGAAGGTGGCAGGCAGGCGGGCAACGAAACGGTTGAAAGTGATCAGGTCGGCGTGGGTCATGGCTCTCGCGCTTGTCGTTGTTGTGCGGGGCGTAGGACGCTCCCGCGACTCTAGACCGCAGCCGCCGCCTCGGCTATGACCGTTGCGCGGTCGCCCCGGGGCACTTCGGCAAATAGCCCGGAAGCCCGCCGCAGAGCGCCGCGCGCCTTTCGTCGGAGACCTCAGTCGAGGAACAGGTCGGGCACCAGCGCGCCACCCTCCGGGTCGTAGCGGTACTGCTCGAAATCGCTCTGGCCGCGCTCGCGCAGCAATTCCTCGTCGACCAGCAGGCGCCCGCTGAGGCTGCGCCCCTCGCTGGTGAGAATGGCGTGCGCGGCGTCGGCCATGATCGCCGGGGTGCGCGCGCGGCGGAAGGCGTCACGGCTGCCCAGCTCGAACTCGATGGCGGCGGTGGCGATCATGGTCTTCGGCCACAGCGCGTTGACGCTGATGGCGTATTTCCCGAACTCCTCGTGCATCCCCAGGGTAAGCATGCTCATGCCGTACTTGGTGACCGTGTAGGGGCCGTGCTGGGCGAACCACCTGCCGGCCAGGTTGATCGGCGGCGACAGGCTGAGGATGTGGCCGTTGGCGCTCCTGCGCAGGTAGGGCAGGGCGGCCTGGCTGCAGACCAGCACCGCGCGGGTGTTGATCTGGTACATCAGGTCGAAGCGCTTGGGCTCCAGCTTCTCCACCCCGACCAGGCGGATCGCCCCGGCGTTGTTGACCAGCGCGTCGATCCCGCCGAAGCGTTCGGCGGCGCGGGCCATGGCCGCCGCCACGGCCTGCTCGTCGCGCACGTCGAGTTGCAGCGGCAGGGCCTGGCCGCCGGCGGCCTCGACCTCGGCGGCGACGCTGAAGATGGTGCCTTCCAGCTTCGGATGCGGCTCGGCGCTCTTCGCCGCGATCACCAGGTTGGCGCCATCGCGCGCGGCGCGCAGGGCTATCTCCCGGCCGATGCCGCGGCTGGCGCCGGTGATGAACAGGGTCTTGCCGTGCAGTGACATGGGCGTCTCCGTTTTCTTGTCGTTGTCGTTGCGGATGAGCGGCGGGGTGTCTCAGGCGTCGGCTTCCACCTCGACCAGCACCTGCCGGTTGCGCACCTGCTCGCCACGGCCGACCTGGACGCGGCGGACCACGCCGTCGACTCCGGCCTTCAGCGGGTGTTCCATCTTCATTGCCTCCAGCACCAGCAGCAGTTGGCCCTTGCCGACCCGTTCGCCCTCGCCGACCAGCACCTCGACGATGGCGCCGTCCATCGGCGCCTTGAGCGTGCCGGAACTGGCGCCGACCTGGGCGCTGGCGCCGGCGTGGGTGACGTCGAGCAGTTCGAGGTTGCCGCCGTGGCCGTATAGCCAGAGGCGCCCGCCGTCCAGGTGGTAGGCGTGGCGGCGGCGAATGCCGTCGAGTTCGGCGCTGGCCCAGCGTCCGTCGCAGTCGAGCAGGCGCACGGCGATCTCGCGTCGCTCCAGGCGCGCCAGCAGTCGCGGCCGGCGACCGCTTTCGAGGACGTCCAGGCCGATCTCCAGGCGCTGTTCGGCGTGCTTCAGGACGATCTTCCACGGTGCCCCGGCGGCGCTGCGCCAGCCGGCCAGGCCGGGCTGGTGCGCACTGGCCTCGGCGCCGGCCTGGTAGAGCAGGGCGGCGGCCAGGGCCAGTTCCTCGGCGCCCGGCTGGCGCGGTTGCAGGCTGGGGTCTTCGGCGAAGCGTTCGCCGATGAAGGCGGTGGTCGCCTCGCCGGCGGCGAAGTCCGGATGCGCCAGGAGGTTGGCGAGGAACCGCTGGTTGCCGTCGACCCCCAGCAGCACGCAGCGCTCCAGCGCGCGGATCAGCTTGCGCCGGGCTTCGTCGCGGGTCGCCCCGTAGGCGATCAGCTTGGCCAGCATCGGGTCGTAGAAGGGCGTCACCGCCTGCCCCTCGACCAGGCCATGGTCGATGCGTACGCCGGGCAGCAGTTCCGGGTCCCAGCGCAGCACCGTGCCGGTCTGCGGCAGGAAGCCGCGACCGGCGTCCTCGGCGTAGAGGCGGACCTCGATGGCATGCCCGCGCAGTTCCACCTGTTCCTGCCGCAGCGGCAGCGGATGGCCCTCGGCGACGCGGATCTGCCAGGCCACCAGGTCCTGGCCGGTGACCAGTTCGGTGACCGGGTGTTCGACCTGCAGGCGGGTATTCATCTCCAGGAAGTAGAAGCGGCCATCTTCGCCGAGAAGAAACTCGACGGTGCCGGCGCCCACGTAGTTGACCGAAGCCGCGGCCTTCACCGCCGCCTCGCCCATGGCGCGACGCAGGTCGGCATCGAGCACCGGGCAGGGAGCTTCCTCGATGACCTTCTGGTGGCGGCGCTGCACCGAGCAGTCGCGTTCGCCGAGGTAGAGCAGGTTGCCGTGGCGGTCGCCGAACACCTGGATCTCCACATGGCGCGGGCGCAGCACGGCCTTCTCCAGGATCAGTTCGGCGCTGCCGAAGGCGCCCAGCGCTTCCGAGCGTGCGGTGCGCAACTGCTCCAGCAGTTGGTCGGGTTCCTCCACCAGGCGCATGCCGCGGCCGCCGCCGCCGGCGCTGGCCTTGATCATCAGTGGGTAGCCGATGCGTTCGGCCTCGCGCCGCAGGGTCGCGTCGTCCTGTTCGGCGCCTTCGTAGCCGGGGATGCACGGCACCCCGGCGGCGAGCATGGCGATCTTCGACAGGCGCTTGCTGCCCATCAGGTGGATGGCTTCCGCATCCGGGCCGATGAAGACGATCCCGGCGGCTTCGCAGGCACGGGCGAACTCGGCGTTCTCGGAGAGGAAGCCGTAGCCGGGGTGGATCGCCTCGGCGCCGCTGCGACGGGCGGCGTCGAGGATCGCCTCGAGGTTCAGGTAGGACTGCGCCACCGCTGCCGGGCCGATGCACACGGCCTCGTCGGCCAGTTGCACATGGCGGGCGTCGGCGTCCGCCTCGCTGTACACGGCGACGCTGCGGTAGCCCAGTTCATGGGCGGTGCGCAGCACCCGGCAGGCGATTTCACCGCGGTTGGCGACGAGGATCTTGTTGAAGCTGGGCATGTCGTTCGGCTCCTGGAGGCTGTTGCCCTGTTTCGCGGTCGTGGCTCACTGGGCCCAGACCGGCTTGCGTTTCTGTACGAAGGCCAGGGTGCCTTCGCTGCCTTCGGCGCCGCCCACCGCTTCGGCGAACTGTCGCGCCGCATCGTCCAGCAGGGCGCCGAGTTCGCCGCTTTCGCTGGCCAGCAGCAGGGCCTTGGTGGCGGCGTTGGCGTTCGGCGCGCAGCGGCGCAGTTGCTCTAGGGTTTCCTCCAGGCGCTGTTCGAGGGCATCGGCGTCGGCCTCGCAGAAATGCACCAGGCCCAGACGCAGCGCCTCGCGGCCGTCGAAGCGGGCGGCGGTGAGGGCCAGGCGGCGGGCCTGGGTCAGGCCGATGCGGCGGACCACGAAAGGCGCGATCTGCGCCGGGAGAATGCCGAGGCTGGTTTCCGGCAGGCCGAACTGCGCATCGGCGGCGGCGATCGCTACGTCCGACACGCAGGCCAGGCCGAAACCGCCGCCGAGCACCGCGCCTTCCACCAGCGCCACCAGCAGTTGCGGGGCGGCCTGGGCTTCCTCCAGCAGGCTGCCGAAGGCGCGGTTCAGCGTGCGGTAGGCTTCCGCCCCGGCGGCGCGGGCACCGGCCATGTCCTTGATGTCGCCGCCGGCGCAGAAGTGCCCGCCGGCGCCGCGCAGCACCAGCGCCCGCACGCTACGGTCGTCGCGCACGGCGGCGAGCACCGCGCGCAGTTCGCCGACCATCGCCAGGCTCATGGCGTTGCGGCTTTGCGGGCGGTTCAGGGTGATCCGCAGGACGCCCTCGACGGGTTCCAGCAGCAGGGTCTCGCAATGCGGCAGGCTCATGCCGGTTTCCTCCTGGAACGTCAGCCTTTCTTCTTGCCCGGCAGGATGCCCATCAACTTGCAGATGATGCCGAGCATGATCTCGTCGGCACCGCCGCCGATGGATACCAGGCGGGTGTCGCGGTAGGCGCGGGAGACCGGGTTGTCCCACATGAAGCCCATGCCGCCCCAGTACTGCAGGCAGGCGTCGCTGACCTCGCGGCCGAGGCGGCCGGCCTTCAGCTTGGCCATGGAAGCCAGGCGCGTCACGTCCCTGCCTTTCACGTACAGCTCGGTGGCCTGGTAGACCAGGGCGCGCAGCGCCTCGACCTCGGTCATCATCTCGGCCATGCGGAAGTGGATGACCTGGTTGTCGATCAGCGGCTGGCCGAAGGTCCTGCGCTCCTTGCAATACTCGATGGTGACGTCGATGCAGTGCTCCAGGCCCTTGATCATGTTGGCCGCGCCGAACAGCCGTTCTTCCTGGAACTGCAGCATCTGCATCATGAAGCCGGCGCCCTCCGCGCCGATGCGGTTGCGCTGCGGTACGCGGACGTTATCGAAGAACACCTGGGCGGTCTCCGAACTGCGCATGCCGAGCTTGTCCAGGTGCGGACTGAGGGTAATGCCCGGGGTCTTCATCGGGACCACGATCAGCGACTTGTTGACGTGCGGCTTGTCGTCGGAGGTATTGGCGAGCAGGCACATGAAGTCGGCCGACGGCGAGTTGGTGATCCACATCTTGCTGCCGTTGATCACATAGTCGTCGCCGTCCTTGCGCGCGGTGGTCTTCAGGCCGGCGACGTCGGAGCCGGCGCCGACCTCGGAGACGCCGATGCAGCCGACCATCTCGCCGGCGATGGCCGGGCGGAGGAACTCCTCGCGCAACTCGTCGGAACCGAAGCGGGCCAGGGCCGGGGTGCACATGTCGGTCTGCACGCCGATGGCCATCGGGATGCCGCCGCAGGTGATGCTGCCGAATTCCTCGGCGGCGACGATCGAGTAGCTGTAGTCCAGGCCCATGCCGCCGAACTTCTCCGGCTTGGAGATGCCCAGCAGGCCGAGTTCGCCGGCCTTGCGGAAGATCTCGTGGATCGGGAAGCGGCCGTCCTTTTCCCACTGGTCGACGTTGGGGTTGATTTCCCGCTCGACGAAGCTGCGAACGGTGCGGCGGAGTTCCTCGTGTTCCTGGGTGAAGATCATGGGTTGTCTTTCCTCCTGGGCATCATTGTTTTCCGGCAGGATCCGCTTGCTCTCTCCCAACCCTCTTCCTTCAGGGAGAGCGGGGAGAGGGGCTGTCGCCGGCTCGCCTGTTTCAGTCAGAACCTCGCGACCCCGAAGCTGTTGCCCTTCAGCGGCCGCGCCTCGGCTTCCGCGCAGATATCCAGCAGGTAGCCGAGCAGCCTGCGGCTGTCGCGCGGGTCGACCAGGCCGTCGTCCCACAGGCTGGCGGTGCCGTAGAGCGCGGTGGACTGGCTGTCGAGCTTCTGCGCGGTGACGGTTTCCAGCATCTCGAGCATCTTCGGATCGGCTTCCTTGCCTTCCTTGGCGTGTTTCTCCTCGGTGACGATGCGCAGCACCTTGCCGGCCTGGGCACCGCCCATCACCGCGGTGCGACTGTTCGGCCAGGCGAAGATGAAGCGCGGGTCGAGGCCGCGTCCGCACATCGCGTAGTTGCCGGCGCCGTAGGAGCCGCCGACCACCAGGGTCAGCTTGGGCACGCGGGCGTTGGCCACCGCCTGGATCATCTTCGAGCCGTGCTTGATCACGCCCTGGCGCTCCGACTCGGTGCCGACCATGAAGCCGGTGGTGTTGTGCAGGAACAGCAGCGGCGTGTTGCTCTGTTCGCAGAGCTGGATGAACTGCGCCGCCTTGGCCGCGCCCTGCGGGGTGATCGGTCCGTTGTTGCCGATCAGGCCGCAGGCGTGGCCCTCGATGCGCAGGTGGCCGCAGACGGTCTGGCCGTCGAACTCGTTCTTGAAGTCGAGGAACTCGGAGCCGTCGGCGATGCGCGCGACGATCTCGCGGACGTCGTAGGGCTTCTTCGGGTCGGCCGGAACCACCCCGAGCAGCTCCTCCACCGGGTACAGCGGTTCACGCCAGGAACGCGCCGGGCGCGCCGGCAGTTGTGCGTTCCACGGCAACATGCCGACGATCTCGCGGGCCAGGCGCACGCCGTCGGCGTCGTTTTCCGCCAGGTATTCCGCGGTGCCGGCGACCTGCGCGTGCAGTTCGGCTCCGCCGAGCTCCTCGTCGCTGGCGATCTCGCCGGTGGCGGCCTTGAGCAACGGCGGCCCGGCGAGGAACATCTTGGCCTTGCCGCGCACCACCACCACGTAGTCCGACAGCCCCGGCTGGTAGGCACCGCCGGCGGTGCTGGAACCATGCACCACGGTGACCTGGGGAATGCCCATGGCGGAGATCCGCGCCTGGTTGGCGAAGCCGCGCGCACCTTCGACGAAGATCTCCGCCGCGTAGTTGAGGTTGGCGCCACCGCTTTCGGTGAGGGTCACCACCGGCAGCTTGTTCTCCATGGCGATCTGCTGCAGGCGCAGGGTCTTCTTCAGCCCGGTCGGGGAGATGGTGCCGCCCTTGATCGCGCTGTTGCTGGCACTGACCAGGCAGCGCACCCCGGCGATGTAACCGATCCCGGCGATGATCCCGCCGCCGGCCTGGGTGCCGTCCTTGTCGTCGTGCAGCTTGTAGCCGGCCAGCGAGGACAGTTCGAGGAACGGCGCGCCCGGGTCGAGCAGCAGCGCCAGGCGTTCGCGCGGCAGCAGCTGGCCGCGTTTCTCGAACTTCGGCCTGGCCTCGGCGGCCTTGTCCAGGACCTTCTGCTCCAACTCGCGGAAGCCGGCCACGGCGGCGAGCATGGCCTCGCGGTTGCGGGCGAAGTCCTCGCCGTTGACGTCGAGTTCCGACTGGATCGCGGGCATGTCAGTCCTCCTGGTCCTTCAGTACGTCGGGCAGGTAGGCGCGGTGGAAGCCGTTGTACGCGCGGCTCTGTCCCGGCTTGCCCTTGAATAGCGGGAAGGCGCGGCTGCCCTGGCTGGCGGCGCCGTCGATGCGGATCGTGTTGCCGCTGACGAAGGCGGCGCCGGGGGAGAGCAGGAAGACGATGGCGGCGGCGACTTCCGACTCGCTGCCGATGCGCTTGAGCGGCACGTGCTCGCGCAGGGTCGGGATCACCGCCTTGAACGCGCCTTCGTAGGTATCCATGCCGCTGGACGCGATCCAGCCCGGCGCCACCGCGTTGACCCGCACGCCGGCATGGCCCCACTCGACGGCGGCGGTCCTGGTGAAATTCTCCATGCCGGAGCGTGCGGCGCCGGAGTGACCCATGCCGGGCATGCCGCCCCACATGTCGGCGAGCATGTTGACGATGCTGCCGCCGGTCTTGCTCATCGACTGGTTGAACACTTCGCGGGCGACCAGGAAGCCGCCGACCAGGTTGGTGCGGAGCACGGTCTCGAAGCCCTTCTGGCTGATCGAGGCGAGGGGCGAGGGATACTGGCCGCCGGCGTTGTTGACGAGGTGATGGATGGTCCCGCGTTCGGCCAGGATATTCGCCACCAGCGTCTTCACCGCTTCCTCCTCGCGGATGTCGCAGGCGTGCCAGCTGACGCTGCCGCCGTCCTCGACGATCTCGCCGGCGGTCTTCTCCAGCTTTTCCGCCTTGCGTCCGACCAGCACCACGTGGGCGCCGAGGGCCGCCAGCTCGTGGGCGGTGCAGCGGCCGATGCCGCTGCCGCCGCCGGTGACGATGATGGTCTGGCCGTCGAACAGGCCAGGTCGGAAGATCGAGTCGTAGCTCATTGTTCTGGTGACTCCGATGAATCCCGTAGAGGGGCAGCGGAACGCCGCATTCGCCGTTCCTGGTTGTGGTTATCTGCCTTGCGTTTCCAGCGCGTCGGCGAGCGCCTGCGGCACCGCCACCGGGAACTCCAGCAACTGCTGGGCAAAGGCCTTGCCCTGCGGGTCGATGCGCAGGCTGGCGACGCCGCCGCCGCCGAGGGCGTTCTCCAGCAGGAAGTTCAGGCTGTGGCTGCCCGGCAGGTACCAGCGGCCGACCCGGCCGGTCTGCGGGTCGAGCACATGCTGCATCCAGTCCACCACGGCGCCTTCCTCCAGCGCCTCGGCGATCCACGGCAGGTACTCCGGGCGCCGCGCCATGACCCCGATGTTGCTGTGGTTGCCTTTGTCGCCGGAGCGCGCCACCGCTAGCTTCACCAGCGGCACGCTGGCGCTGGCGGGCTGCTCCGGGCGTGGCGGCTGGCGCGCCTCGGCCAATCGTGCCGGGTCGAAGGCTTCGAGGACCGGCAGTTCCAGCGGATGGCGCTGGCCGTCGATCTCTACGCTCAACGCGCATTGCGCCTTGTCGATCAGGAAAGAGAACAGGCGGATCACCGGATACACCGTCGGCCGGCCGCCGACGATGCCGGTCAGGCCGGGCGCCATCCCGGTGGCGGCCTGGGCGATCTCGCGGGAGAACAGCACCAGGGCTTCCTTGCGCGGATGCCGGACGGCCAGCTTGACCACCACTTCGCGGCTGTCCTGCCGTCGCCCATGGGGACCATAGGTGGCTTCGCTGCCGAGCAGTTCGACATTGACCTCGCGGTAGGGCTCCCAGCCGCGCTCGGCGAAGATTTCCTCGGTCCTGGCGATGATCGCCTGGCTGACCCGCTCGGCCTTCTTCAGCGCATCGATGCCGGCGATCAGGCAACTGGCGGTGCAGCGGAAACCGTCCGGATAGGTGGCGCTGACCTTGTACCGGTCGGTGGGCGGCAGGCCGCGCGCGCCTTCCACCGCGACCCGGTCGGGTCCGACCTGGCGCAGGCGCACCTCGGTGAAGTCGCAGACCACGTCGGGCAGCAGGTAGGCGCGTGGGTCGCCGATCTCGTAGAGCATCTGTTCGCCGACGCTCAGTTCGCTGACCAGGCCACCGGTGCCGGGCGCCTTGGTCACCACGAAGCGCCCGTCGGCCTCGACCTCGACGATGGGGAAACCGATGTGCTCATAGTCCGGCACCTGCTCCCAGTCGGTGAAATTGCCGCCGGTGCATTGCGCGCCGCATTCGACGATGTGCCCGGCGAGGGCGGCCTGGGCCAGTCGGTCGTAGTCGTCCCAGGCCCAGCCGAACTCGTGCACCAGGGCGGCGCTGACCACCGCGCTGTCGACCACCCGGCCGGTGATCACGATATCCGCGCCCAGGCGCAGGGCCTCGACGATGCCCGGCGCGCCGAGGTAGGCGTTGAGCGAGACGCACATCGGCGGGAAAGGCGCGTCGCTGAACATCTCGCGGATGCCGGCCTTGGCCAGTTCGGCCTGGCGCGCTTGCAGGTTGTCGCCATGGAGCACGGCGATCTTCAGCTGCACCCCGGCCTTCTCGCAGGCCGCGGCGAGGGCGGCGGCACAGGCCTGCGGATTGATCCCGCCAGCGTTGCTGATGACGCGGATCTTCTTCTCGGCGATCTCGCCCAGCAGTGGTGCGAGGACCTCGACGAAGTCGGTGGCGTAGCCGGCGTCCGGCTGTTTCAGGCGGGCGCCGGCCATGATCGACATGGTGATCTCGGCCAGGTAGTCGAACACCAGGTAGTCCAGCGGCGCGCCGCGCACCAGCTGCGCGGCCGCGGTGCAGGTGTCGCCCCAGAAGGCCGAGGCGCAGCCGATGCGTACGGTCTTTTGCATTGTTCTTGACCCGTGACGGCGGAAGTGTGGGGCGACATTACCAAGCAAGCGCTTGGTTGAGAAGAGGGCGGAAACAAATCCCTTCGCGGCTGTTACCCAAGCGCTTGCTCGGTCGTCTTCGCAGGCATACATTTCATGAATGCCGACAAGCACTTGCGGGGCAATCCCGAGGCCGGTCGGCAAATACGGAGCGGCCGGGCGCGCGGATGAGCGGCACCGAGCCGCCGACGATCCGGAAAAGGGGTACTCAGCGTTGGACGATCAGAAAGCCCGGGAAGTGATGCTGGAGCTGGTGGCTACCGGACAGCTCACCGATCCGGAAAGCGCCCGCGGCAAGCTGCTGCAGACCGCCGCCCACCTGTTCCGCAGCAAAGGCTACGAACGCACCACGGTGCGCGACCTGGCCAGCGCGGTGGGCATCCAGTCGGGCAGCATCTTCCATCACTTCAAGAGCAAGGACGAGATCCTGCGCTCGGTGATGGAAGAGACCATCCTCTACAACACCGCGCTGATGCGCGCCGCCCTGGCCGACGCCGAGGACCTGCGCGAGCGGGTGCTGGGACTGATCCGCTGCGAGCTGCAATCGATCATGGGCGGTACCGGCGAGGCGATGGCGGTGCTGGTCTACGAGTGGCGCTCGCTGTCCGCCGAAGGCCAGGCGTACATCCTCGGCCTGCGCGACATCTACGAGCAGATGTGGCTGGACGTGCTGGGGGAGGCGCGGCTGGCCGGCTACTGCCAGGGCGATCCGTTCATCCTGCGGCGCTTCCTCACCGGCGCGCTGTCCTGGACCACCACCTGGTTCCGTCCGGAAGGACCGATGAGTCTCGACCAGCTCGCCGAGGAGGCCCTGGCGCTGGTGATCAAGGACGCCTGATCACTCGGAGATCAGGCGGAACGGGTAGCTCAGCAGGAGGAAGTGCAGGGTGTTGATCGAGGCGTGCAGCAGCACCGCCAGCGACAGCCGCCCGCTGAAGTGCAGGACCATGCCGTAGCCCAGCCCGGCGATCCCGGCCAGTAGCGCATACACCGGGTTCACCAGCAGGTGCAGCGCGGCGTAGGCGAGGGTCGCGACGATGATTCCCGGCCAGGCGCCGAACCAGCGGATCAACTGGCTTTGCAGCAGGCCGCGGAAGAAAGCCTCCTCGGCCAGCGAGACCACCCCGACGTTCAGTACCAGCCACCACCAGAAGGCATCCGGCCACTTCGGCTGCCAGCTCGCGGCATTGGTCATGATCGACAGCAGCGGCACCACGAAGAAGGTCAGGCAGAAGGCCAGCGCGGTGATATCCAGCGACACCAGCGGCTGCTTCGGCCGGCGTAGCCACCAGGCGAGCAGGGTAAGGGCGACCAGGGCCTTGTCCCAGGGCAGCCAGATCATCTGGATCGGCGGGCTGGCGCTGGCAAGGTCCCAGGGGAACAGGCGCAGGGGAATGAAGCCGGGCAGGTAGTGGATGGCGATCAGGGCGCTGGCGGCGAGGCTCACCGGCCACCAGAGCAGGGTCGGCAGCCAGCGCTCGGCGTAGGTCACCCAGATGATGTAGAGCAGGACGATGACCGCCGTCAGCAGCGCGATGTGCCCGGTGAAGAAGCCCCCGAGCAGGAACAGAATGGGTAGAAGCGGTATCAGACGCCCGAGCATGCAGCCTCCCGTTTAAAGGAGGGATTCTAAAGGCATTTCGACCCGCGGATGGGAAAAGCGCAAGGAACGAACCTTCTGCCAGAGGGAAACACACGGGGAACGAACCCCAGGTTGCGCAGGAAAAACCACGCGCGGCCCGCATGACTCCGCCCCGCGAGCCTTCGCCTCGCCGGTTTTTCGCCCGCCGGGGTTTTCCTACGAGACCTAGTGACCCGCCGGCAGGCCAATAGGTTCAGCGGTCCTTCGCCTCCTGCGCGTCCAGCTCGGCGTTGCGTTCATGGATGCGTTTGAGCTGTTCCTCGCTCAACGGCAGCTTCTTCGCCGAGTCGCGCAGCAGCAGGAGTCCGCCGACGATGGAGCCCAGGGCGAGGACGATGATCAACCAGGCGTACCAGGGCATGTTGTTCTCCCTCATCGATATGAATGTTCACCATACGCCGGGTTTGCCTTTCTGTCAGACAACGCTCCGGCGCGAGGCCCTGTGGTTGAGACTCCCGGCGGCGCTCGGAAGTTGCGGGCGGAGAAAGCGCTGAGCCTGGCCGGCGTGATGCCTGTCACATGTTGGCAATCTGACATTGCTTAACTGGCGGGTATCCCTTCATTGCCCCGTCCGGGCCTGCCAGCGAGAGGTTGCCGATGTCTCCGAGCGCGTTGTCCCGTCTGTTGCGCCCGGTGGAACCCCTGACTCCGGCGATGAGCATCAGCGACGTCGCCGACCGCCTGCTGATGCCGGAGCACCGTGCCTTCCTCTCGCTGCCGGTGGTCGACGACGAGCGCCGGGTCCTCGGCCTGGTCAGCCGCTACACCCTCCAGGACATCTTCATGCAGCGTTTCGGCCGCGACCTCTGGGGCCGCCATCCGGTGCGCGACGTCATGAACCGGGCGCCCCTCAGCGTCTCCCTCGGCGCCAGCCTGGAGGAGGCGGCGCAGCAGGTCACCGGTCGCCTGCAGTATCCGATCACCGAGGACTTCGCCCTGGTCGACGAAGAGGGCCGCTACCGTGGCCTGGGCACCGTACTCGACCTGCTGAAGGCCATGGAGGCGCGCATCGCCCAGCGCAACCGGGTGCTGCGCAAAGCGCTGGTGGACCTCAAGGAGTCCCAGGCGCAACTGGTGCAGTCGGAAAAGATGGCTTCGCTCGGGCAGATGGTGGCCGGGGTCGCACACGAGCTGAACACGCCGCTCGGCTACGTCGGCAACAACCTGGCGCTGCTGGAGGAGCTGAGCGATCCCTTGTTGCGCCTGGCCGATGCCCAGGCGGCGCTGGTCGACTGCCTGGGCGACCCGCAGTGCGACGAAGCGCGCCTGGCGCAGGCGCTGCAGGCGGCCGACGCGGTGCGCCGCGAAGCCGCCGTCGAACAGTTGCGCGAGGACCTGCGGCAATTGTTCGTCGATACCCGCTACGGCCTCGGCCAGATCGGCGAGCTGGTTTCCGGGCTCAAGGACTTCGCCCGCCTGGACCGCGCCTTCAGCGAGGAGGTCGACCTTAACGACTGCGTGCGCAACGCCGTGCTGATCGCCCGCACCGCCATCAAGGACAAGGCCGAGATCAGCAGCCAGCTCGGCGAGCTGCCGCTTATCGCCTGCGCGCCGTCGCAGATCAACCAGGTGCTGCTGAACCTGCTGACCAACGCCGCGCAGGCCATGGAGCGTTTCGGCCGCATCCTGCTGAAGAGCTGGGCCGACGAGCGCCAGGTGTTCCTCTCCGTGCAGGACAACGGCAAGGGCATGCCCGCCGAGGTCCTCGGCCGGATCTTCGACCCGTTCTTCACCACCAAGCCGGTGGGGCAGGGCACCGGGCTCGGCCTGTCGATCAGCTACAAGATCATCCAGCAACATGGCGGGACCATCCGCGTGGCCTCCGAACCGGGCCGCGGAACCCGCTTCCTCATCAGCCTGCCGCGAGAGCAGGCCCGCGAACTGAAACGGAGCGCCTGACATGAGCCCATCTCCCGTCCGCATTCTCTTCGTCGATGACGAGGAGCGCATCCTGCGCAGCCTGGCCATGCAGTTCCGCCGCCATTACGAGGTGCTCACCGAGAGCGACCCGCGGCGCGCCCTGGAGCGCCTGAAGACGGAACGGATACAGGTGCTGGTCAGCGACCAGCGCATGCCGCAGATGAGCGGCGCCGAACTGCTGGCGCAGGCTCGCGAGCGCTATCCGGAGACCCTGCGGATTCTCCTCACCGGCTATTCCGACCTCGATGCCGCCGTCGACGCGCTCAACGACGGTGGCATCTTCCGCTACCTGACCAAGCCCTGGAATCCCCAGGAAATGGCCTTCACCCTGCGCCAGGCGGCGGAGATCGCCAGCCGCCAGGGCCTGCCGGCGCCGCCCGCGGCCACGCTGGCGGCGCCGCTGAGCGTGCTGCTGCTCGACGACGACCCGGAAACCCTGGACTGCGTCGGGGCCTTCTGCCATGCCGGCGGGCATCGCCTGCTGCGCGCGCGCAACCTGGCCGAGGCGCTGGTGTGGCTGAACACCGAACCGGTGGAGGTGCTGGTCAGCGACCTGAAGCTGGCCGGGGAGCATACCGCGCCGCTGCTGAAATCCCTGGCCCAGGCCCATCCGCGCCTGCTCAGCCTGGTGGTTACGCCGTTCCGCGACACCCAGGCCCTGCTCGAGCTGATCAACCAGGCGCAGATATTCCGCTACCTGCCCAAGCCGATCCGCAGGGGATTGTTCGAGAAAGGCCTGAAGGCGGCCGCCGAGCAGGCCTTGCTGTGGCGCGGGCGAAGCCTGCCGGAGGTCGACCGGCTGGCCGAGGTGCCGCGCGACGAGCGCGAGAAGGAACGGGTCGGCAGCCTGCTCGGCATGCTCGGCCGCCTGCG
The DNA here is from genome assembly GCF_056110345.1 of Pseudomonas sp. TZ252. Taxonomy (NCBI): domain Bacteria; kingdom Pseudomonadati; phylum Pseudomonadota; class Gammaproteobacteria; order Pseudomonadales; family Pseudomonadaceae; genus Pseudomonas; species Pseudomonas sp. TZ252. The sequence goes on from NZ_CM148566.1 coordinate 4,718,968, forward strand.
CGAGCGGCTGACGGCCTGAACGCCGGCCTAGCCGGCGTCGCAACCGGCGGCCTTGGTCTGGCGGCTTTCCACCAGGCGTGCGCGGAGTACGTCGTAGCTCCAGTTGAAGGCCATGGTGTAGGGCAGGAAGAACAGGATCAGGCCCATGTCGAGGAGGAACGCCTCGACCAGTCCGATCGACAGCCACCAGGCGGCCAGCGGTACCAGCACCACGATCAGCCCCAGCTCGAAGAGCATCGCATGCAGCACCCGGACCTGCAGGGTGCGCTGGAAGCCCATGCGCCGCTGGGCGCGGTCGAAGAGGCTGTTGAAAAGCATGTTCCAGAGCATCGCCACGGTGGAGAACATCAGCGTCAGCGCACCCATGTGCGCCAGGGGCTTGTTCATCACCAGCGACAGCACCGGCGCGGTGAGGAGGACGGCCAGGCCCTCGAAGGCCAGGGCGTGGAAGATCCGCTCCTTGAGAGTCTTGTCGAGGGCGGTGTGGGTGTGGGTCATGGCGAACGCTCCCGGTTCGTCGTTGAAGTCGGGCTGTATTGTCATCGGTCTTTGGGATAGGGTTAAGTTGGATACCATCGGAAAAACCGATATGCATTTGTCGCCCGAATCCCTCGAGGCCTTCGTCCAGGCCGTTTCCCTCGGCTCCTTCAGCGCCGCCGCGCGCAAGCTGGGCAAGAGCCAGTCGACCGTCAGCGAGGCCATTGCCCGGCTGGAGATCGACCTCGGCCTGGAACTCTTCGATCGCAGTGGCCGCCAGCCGCAACTGACCGAGGCCGGACGCACCCTGCTGGGACGGGTCGAGGAGGTCCTCGGCGCATCCGACCGCCTGCGCCGGGTCGCCGCGCTGCTCGCCGGCGGCTCGGAGCCACGGGTGACCCTGGCGCTATCCGACACCTACCATTCGGCGCGCTACGAGGCGCGCCTGGCCGAACTGGACGAGCGTTACCCTGAGCTGGAGTTCGAATGCCTGATCGCCGAGGACCAGGACGTGATCGCCCAGGTCAGCCGCGGCCGCGCCACCCTCGGCCTGCTCGCCGCGCAGCCGCACTACCCGCCGGAGCTGGGCGTGGCGGCGGTCGCCGAGCGTGCCGAGTTCGGTCTGTTCGCCGCCGTCGACCATCCGCTGGCGGGCCTGGAGCGGGTCAGCGAGCGTGACCTTTCCGAATGGCGTCTGCTGCGCCTGAACACCTATAGCGAGACCGGCGCGGCGATCAACGACGGCCTGCCGTCCAGCGGCGGGCGCTGCTGGTCGGCGCCCAACTACCTGTTGCTGCTGGAAATGGCCACCCACGGCTTCGGTTGGGCCGAGCTGCCGCGCTGGCTGGTCAGCGGCTACGCCAACGGACGGCTGAAGGAGTTGCCGGTGTCCGGCTGGCCGCGCAGCCAGGCGGTGGATGTGGTCTGGTCGCGGCAGCGGCCGTTGGGACCGGCGGCCAACTGGTTGCTGGACCGCTTGCTGGATCGCGACCTGCCTATCTAGGGAGGGGCCGGCAGAGCCCCGGTTCAGCCGGCGAAGCCGCCGGCGGCGAGGAAGGCGAGTTCCTCGGCGCTGGACGGGCGACCGAGGATCGGATTGCGATGGGGAAAGCGCCCGAAGCGGCGGATGATCTCGCGATGTTCACGAGCGTGGGCGAGGAAGGGCTGGCCGAGTCCGTGGTTCAGCGCTACCGAGCGATCCTGGTCGGCAAGGTTCTCGGCATGGGCGAACGGCAGGTAGAAGAACAGCCGCAGCGCGTCCCCGACCTGGCGGTCGAGGCCTTGTCCCAGAGCCCGCTCCGCCCAGCGCCGCGCTTGGGCGTCGCTGGCGTACATGCGCGGGGTTCCACGGAAGGCGTTGCGCGGGTACTGGTCGAGCAGCAACAGCAGGCCGAGATGGTCCTCGGCTTCACCGGCAGCCGGGCGCAGCGCGTTGGCGCAGGCAAGCTCGTAGAGGTGGGCGAAGCGCTCGCGGAAGCGCCGGTCGAAATCGGCGTTCCTGGCGAACCAGAGGGTAGGGCCGGCATCGCGCCAGAAACCGACCACTTCCGGCAGCGGGGACGCGCTGGGAGGAGGCAAAAGCGCTGCATGGGGCATCTGCGGATCCAGGAAGTAGAGTAGGGACTCCAGGCTATTGGTCCGGGTTCTTTGGATAAACGTGGGTGGCATGGATAGACTGTCCAGCCATCCCGAATAGAGAGAAGGGGCCTGCCCATGGATCGTCTGGACAGCATGCGCGTGTTCCTGCGCGTTGCCGAAACCGGCAGCTTCACCAAGGCCGCGGATCTGCTGGACATGCCGCGGGCGACGGTCTCGGCGGCGGTCCAGCAGCTCGAAGCGCAACTCGGCAGCCGGCTGTTGCATCGCACCACCCGGCAGGTCCAGCTGACCCACGACGGCAGCGTGGTGCTGGAGCGTTGCCGCCACCTGCTGGAAGACATGGAGGAGCTGGAGAGCCTGTTCCACGACGGCAGCCGCGCCAGCGGCCGGCTCAAGGTCGACGTGCCGAGCCGGGTGGCGCGACTGCTGATCGCCCCGGCGCTGCCGGAATTCTTCCGCCAGCATCCGGACATCGAACTGGAACTGGGCTCCAGCGACCGTTCGGTGGACCTGGTGCAGGAGGGCGTCGACTGCGTCCTGCGGGTCGGCCAGTTGGGCAACAGCAGCCTGGTGGCGCGACGCCTCGGCGAGATGCAACTGATCAATTGCGCCAGTCCCGCCTACCTGGAAGAGCATGGCGAGCCACGGACGCCAGCCGACCTCGACCGGCACTGGGCGGTCAACTATGCTTCGCCCAGCAGCGGCCGGGTGTTGCCCTGGGAGTACCGCGAGGATGGGCGCACCCTGACCCGCGCGTTGCGCAGCCGGGTCACGGTGAACAACGCGGAAAGCTACATCGCCTGCTGCCTGTCCGGATTGGGCCTGATCCAGATCCCTGCCTACGACGTGCGCGAGCACCTCCAACGCGGCGAGCTGCGCGAGGTGCTGCCGCAGTGGCGGGCCGAAGCGATGCCGGCGTACGCCCTGTATCCGCACCGGCGGCATCTGTCGCGGCGGGTCAGGGCATTCGTCGACTGGCTGGAGCAACTGCTCCGCGCCCGCCTCTAGTCCACGACGTTCATCTCCCCGGCGCGTTCCGGGCTACGGCAAACGGCCGGATTCTGCGACAATGCGCGCCGTTTTCGATTCGCCGCGAGAGAGCCCATGTCCGCCTGCCAGTCCCCCATCATCGTCGCCCTGGATTTCCCCACCCGTGAGGCCGCCCTGGCGCTGGCCGATCAGCTGGACCCGAAACTGTGCCGGGTGAAGGTCGGCAAGGAACTCTTCACCAGTTGTGCCGCGGGTATAGTCGAGACCTTGCGCGGCAAGGGCTTCGAGGTGTTCCTCGACCTGAAATTCCACGACATCCCGAACACCACGGCGATGGCGGTGAAGGCCGCCGCCGAGATGGGCGTGTGGATGGTCAACGTGCACTGCTCCGGCGGCCTGCGCATGATGGCCGCCTGCCGCGAGACGCTGGAGGCCTTCAGCGGACCCAGGCCGTTGCTCATCGGCGTGACCGTGCTGACCAGCATGGAGCGCGAGGACCTGGCGGGCATCGGCCTCGACATCGAGCCTCAGGAGCAGGTACTGCGCCTCGCCGCCCTGGCGCAGAAGGCCGGCATGGACGGCCTGGTCTGCTCGGCCCAGGAAGCGCCGGCGCTGAAGGCTGCCCATCCGGGCCTGCAACTGGTCACGCCGGGCATCCGCCCGGCCGGCAGCGCCCAGGACGACCAGCGGCGTATCCTCACCCCGCGCCAGGCCCTGGACGCCGGCTCCGACTACCTGGTGATCGGCCGGCCGATCAGCCAGGCCGCCGACCCGGCCAAGGCGCTGGCGGCGATCGTCGCCGAACTGGGCTGAGGCGGCTTCCCCCACGCCTGCCGTCGGTGACCGTCGCGCGTCGTGTCGAGCCGGACATGGCGCAGGCATCATCCGCACCGGCACCCAGGGGGGCGCCTGTCCCTCCCCAGCGTCTAGGCTTGTAGCGGGCACTCCGGCAAGTACCGGTGGCAACGGTTTCACAGTTTCGTGAGGAAAAATTGCAAGTGCCTTGCCGGCTGGCCCCAGGCCAGTAGGATCGCTGTTTTCCCCGGAAACGCGAGGTCGGGATGCTGAACACCCTGGAAGCCTGCCTGAAGGCGGTCGATGAGATTCTCCTGGGCAAGGACCGCCAGGTGCGCCTGGCCCTGGCCTGCCTGCTGGCCCGTGGGCACCTGTTGATCGAAGACCTGCCGGGGATGGGCAAGACCACCCTCAGCCATGCCCTGGCGCGGGTGCTCGGGCTCAGTTTCCAGCGCATCCAGTTCACCTCGGACCTGCTGCCGGGCGATATCCTCGGTACCTCGGTGTTCGACAAGGACAGCGGGCAATTCGTCTTCCATCCCGGGCCGATCTTCGCCGAACTGGTGCTTGCCGACGAGATCAACCGCGCCACGCCGAAAAGCCAGAGCGCCTTGCTCGAGGCGATGGAAGAAGGCCAGGTGACCATCGAGGGCGCCACCCGGCCCTTGCCGGAACCGTTCTTCGTCATCGCCACGCAGAACCCGGCCAGCCAGGGCGGCACCTTCTCCCTGCCGGAATCGCAGCTGGATCGCTTCCTGATGCGCCTGTCGCTGGGCTACCCCGGACGCGCGGCGGAACGCTCGCTGTTGCTCGGCGAAGCCCGGCGCGATCTGCTGCCGCGCCTGGAACCCTTGCTCGACCACGCGGCGCTGGCCGCTTTCCAGGCCGAAGTGCCGAAGGTCCGCGCCAGCGATGCGCTGGTGGACTACGTGCTGCGCCTGGTCGAAGCGACCCGCACGCAGCCGGCCTTCGCCCTCGGCCTGTCGCCGCGCGGTAGCCTGGCGTTGCTCGCCGCGGCGCGTGCCTGGGCGCTGCTGGCGGGACGCGACTATGTGATTCCGGAAGACGTCCAGGCGGTGTTGCCGGCGGTCGCCGGGCATCGCCTGCGCGACCAGGCGGACCCCACCGGGCACGGTGGCGGCGCGCTGGTGCAATGGCTGCTGCGCGAAGTCCCGGCGCTCTGATGCGCCTGCGCAACTGGCCGCGCTGGCAGCGCTGGCTGAACCGACGGATACCGCCGGCGAGCAGCGTCGAGCTGAACCAGCGCCGCGTATTCATCCTGCCGACCCGCCAGGGCGGCGCTTTCGGCCTGGCGCTGCTGGTGATGCTGCTGGCGGCGATCAACTACCAGAACAGCCTGGCCTACGGGTTGACCTTCCTGCTGCTGTCCCTGGGCGTGGTGACCATCCTCCATACCTATCGCAACCTTGCCGGCCTGCGCCTCACCGCGTTGGGAGCGGACCCGGTGTTCGCCGGCGAGCGCGCCGGTTTCCGGGTGCGCCTGGAAAGCCCGCGGCGGGCGCGCCAGGCCATCGCCGTCGGCTGGCCGGAGCGGCCGCTGGAATACGCCGACCTGGCAGGCGACGCGGCTGCCGAGGTGCTGCTGTTCCACCCGACCGAGCGACGCGGCTGGCTGCGGCCGGGGCGCCTGCGGGTGGAGAGTCGCTTTCCCCTCGGCCTGCTGGTGGCCTGGAGCTGGGTCGACCTGCGCCAGCAGGCGCTGGTCTACCCTCGGCCGCTGGCCGGCGAGCCGTTCCTCGGGCCGGGCGCGGAGGATGCCGAGGACCAGGGGCGCGCGCTGGCGAGCGCGGGCGTCGACGACTACCAGGGACTGCGCGCCTACCAGCCGGGCGACTCGCGGCGGCGCCTGCATTGGAAGGCGTTTTCCCGTGGCCAGGGGCTGCTGGTGAAGGACTTCGCCGCGCTCGGTGGGGAAGACTTGTGGCTGGAATTCGAGCGCCTCGGCGGGGATCTCGAAAGTCGCCTGGGCCGCTTGTGCCATGCAGTCCTGGAACTCTCCGCGCGGCAGCAGCCCTATGGCCTGGCGCTGCCCGGCACACGCCTGCAACCGGCCAGCGGCGAGGCCCAGCGCGAGGCCTGCCTGCGTGCGCTGGCGTTGTTCGGAGCGGCGCGATGAACGCGATTCCGCGGGTCGCGCTGGTCTGGCTGCTGGTGGCGCAGGTACTGGTGATCCTGCCGCACCTGGCCTACCTGCCGCTGTGGATCGCGGCCATGTGGCTCGGTTGCGCGGCCTGGCGGGTGCAGGTCTTCCGCATGCGTGCCGGCTATCCGCGCGCCTGGGTCAAGCTGGCCCTGGCGCTGCTCGCCGGGGCCGGGGTCTGGTTGTCGCGCGGCAGCCTGGTGGGCCTGGACGCGGGGGCGGTGCTGCTGATCGCCGCGTTCATCCTCAAGCTGGTGGAAATGAAGACCCGCCGCGATGCGCTGGTACTGGTGTTCCTCGGTTTCTTCGCAGTGGTGGTGGGCTACCTGTTCGACGACGGTTTCCTCGCCGCGCTGTACAGCCTGCTGCCGGTGACCGCGTTGCTGGCGGCGCTGATCGGCTTGCAGCAGAGCGCTTTCGCCAGCCGGCCCTGGCCGACCCTGCGGCTGGCCGGCGGGCTGTTGCTGCAGGCGCTGCCGCTGATGCTCCTGCTGTTCCTGTTCTTCCCCCGCCTGGGGCCGCTGTGGTCGTTGCCGATGCCCGGCAACAAGGGGGTCACCGGACTCTCGGAGAGCATGGCGCCAGGGGATATCGCCGAGCTTGGGCGCTCCGCCGAACTGGCGTTCCGGGTCCGCTTCGAGGGCGCACCGCCGCCGCGCGAGCAGCTCTACTGGCGCGCCTTGACCATGGAGCGTTTCGACGGACGACGTTGGGCTCAGGCGCCGCAATGGTCGGGCGAGGATGCTCTGCACTGGCAGAAGCGTGGCCCCGAGCTGCGCTACGACGTGATCATGCAGCCCAGTTCGCAGCCCTGGCTGTTCGCCCTCGACGTGGCGCAGACCGACCAGACCGACACGCGCCTGATGAGCGATTTCCACCTGCAGCGGCGGCAGCCGGTCGAGCAACGTCTGTTCTACCGAGCCAGTTCCTGGCCACAGGCGCTGCGCGAGTCCAGCATCGATCCGCGCATGCGCTGGCGCAACCTGCAGTTGCCGATGCACGGCAATCCGCGCGCGCGCGCCCTGGCCGAGCAACTGCGCCAGGCCCATGCGCAACCGCAGGCACTGGTCGCGGCCCTGTTGCAGCGCTTCAACCGCGAGCCTTTCGCCTACACCCTGAAACCGCCAGCGACCGGTGCCGACGGGGTGGACGATTTCCTGTTCGACACGCGCAGCGGCTTCTGCGCGCATTACGCCGGGGCGATGGCTTTCGTCCTGCGCGCCGCGGGCATTCCTGCGCGAGTGGTGGCCGGCTACCAGGGCGGCGAGCTGAATCCGGCGGGCAACTACCTGCTGGTGCATCAGTTCGACGCCCACGCCTGGGTCGAATACTGGCAGCCGGAGCAGGGCTGGCTGAGCGTCGACCCGACCTACCAGGTGGCGCCCGAACGGATCGAACAGGGGCTGGAGCAGGCCCTGGCCGGGGACAGCGAGTACCTCGCCGACGCACCGCTGTCGCCGTTGCGCTACCGTGGCCTGCCCTGGCTCAACGACATGCGTCTGGCCTGGGACAGCCTGAACTATGGCTGGCAACGCTGGGTCCTGGCCTACCAGGGTGAGCAGCAGGGCGCCTTCCTGCAGCGCTGGTTCGGCGGGCTCGATCCGACCCGACTGGGCCTGTTGCTCGGTGCCGCGGCGATATTGTCGGTCGGTCTGCTCGCGCTGTTCCTGCTCAAGCCCTGGCAAGGCCGTGGCGATCTGCGCAGCCGCCAACTGCGCCGCTTCGAACGCCTGCTGGAAATGCATGGCCTGCGCCGTTCCCCCGGCGAAGGGCTACGCTCCTACGGCGAGCGCGCCGCCCGCGTCCTGCCGGCGCAGGCGCCAGCCATCGCGGCCTTCGTCGGCGCGTTCGAAGCGCAACGCTATGGACACGGCGGTGCCGATGATCCAGGGTTGCGTCTGCGCGCATTGCGCCGGGCGCTGCCCTGGCGCCTGGTGCGCGCGCCCACGCGGGATGGCCGGGGAGAGGAGCAGGCATGACGGGGTTCATCGATGAACTGCTGGCCGAGGTGATCGGCCAGCAGGTGGCGTTGATGTCGGCGGTCGCCCGCCTGGAGGCGCGCACGGATGGCGAGGCACTGCACGACCTGCGCATCGCCCTGCGCCGTCTGCGCAGCCTGCTGCGGCCGATCCGCGGAGTCCCCGGCGTCGAGGAGCTGGAGCATGCCGCCGCCGAGGTCGGGCGGCTCAGCGGGCCGATCCGCGACCTGGAGGTGCTGCTGCCGGCGCTCGCCGCCGAAGGGCTGCGGGATGCGCTGGCGGTGCGCCGGCCGGTGCTGGAGTCCGGCTACGTGGCGGTTCTCGCCAGCCAGCCGCTGCACCGCCTGCAGCTTTGCCTGGACGTCTGGCCGGCCCTGTTGCGTACGGCCCAGCGGCATGCCGTGCTGGATGGCCTGCACGGCCGGGTGCGCAAGCGCCTGCGCCGGCAATGGAAGACCCTGCGCGCCGAGCTGGCGGACACCACCTACGAGCACTGGCACCCGCTACGGCTGCGGATCAAGCGCGTGCGCTACGGGCTGGAGGCCTATCCGCACGATTGCAGCATTCCCGGCTCGCTGCTGGCGCCGCTCAAGGCGGCCCAGTCGGCGCTGGGCGATTGGCACGACCTCGAGCAGTGGCTGTTGCGATGCCAGCGCGAGCCGGACCTGGCGCCCGTGCGAGAGGTCTGGACGGCACGCTTCGAACTGGCCCGGGAGCGTGCCGGACGGGCCCTGTCGACATTGCAGCAGGCGCTTGCCGAGCACTGAGGCCGCCGGTATTCCGATCGGCTTTTTCCCAAGGATCGCCTCGCCTAAGATGGGCCCTCGAATCCCCTCGCGAGGCACACATGAATTTTTCCGAATTGATCCAGGCGGTCCGCCGCGACCCTTCCTCGGTGGTAGTACCGGCCAGTTGGGGCCAGGGCCGCGCCACCTTCGGTGGCCTGGTGGTGGCGTTGGCCTACGAGGCCATGCTTGCGGTGGTCGAGGCGGGGCGTCCGTTGCGCTCCATCGGCGTCAGCTTCGTCGGACCGCTGGCCCCCGAGCAGCCGGCGAGCTTCAGCGCCCGGTTGTTGCGCGAGGGCAAGGCGGTGAGCCAGGTACAGGTCGAGGTCCGTCAGGGCGAGCAGGTGGTGACGCTGGTCCAGGCCAGTTTCGGCGTCGCCCGCGCGTCGGCGGTGGCGGTGGAAGCGTTGCCGGCGGCCGGGATGAAGGGCCCCGAAGAGAGCCAGGAGCTGCCCTATATCCGTAACGTGACCCCGGAGTTCACTCGCTACATCGCCATGCGCTGGGCAGTGGGCGGCCTGCCGTTCTCTTCGAACAAGTCGCGCCAGATGGGCGGCTGGATGCGTTTCCGCGACGAACCCGAGGGAGAGCCCATGGAGGTTTCCCACCTGCTGGCGCTGCTCGACTCCTGGCCGCCGGCGCTGTTGCCGCACCTGGGCACCCCGGCGATGGCCAGCTCGCTGACCTGGACCGCCGAGTTCCTCCAGCCGCTGCCGCAGCAGGGCAGCGGCGACTGGTGCCGTTACCTGGCGGAGATCGAGGAGGCGCGCGACGGCTACGGTCACGTGGCGGCGCGGATGTGGAGCGCCGACGGCCAGTTGCTGGCGATCAGCCGGCAGATGGTCACGGTGTTCGGCTGAGGCGCATGTCAGGCGGGCGCGTACTCGGTGCGGTTGCGCCCGCCGCTCTTGGCCTGGTAGAGCGCGCTGTCGGCGCGCACCAGCAGGCTTTCCAGGTCGTCCCCGGCGTCCCTGCGCAGGGCGACGCCGATGCTCACGGTCATCCGCAGCGGTTCGCCGTCGGGATTGCTCACCCGTAGCGCCTCGACGCCGGCGCGCAGCCGTTCGGCGACGTCCAGCGCCTGGTCCAGGCTGACCTCTGGAAGCAGCGCGGCGAATTCCTCGCCGCCCAGGCGACCGAGCAGGTCCACCTCGCGCAGGCCCTGGCGCAGGGTCTCGGCGACACGTTGCAGGGCGCGGTCGCCGGTCAGGTGGCCGTGGCTGTCGTTGATGTTCTTGAAGTGGTCGATGTCCAGCATCAGCGCCACGCAGGGGTGGCGGAAGCGTTCGGCGGCCTTGAGCATGAGTTCCGCCTGGTGCAGGAACGAGTGGCGGTTGTGCAGGCCGGTCAGGGTATCGGTGCTGGCCAGCAGGCGCAGTTCCTGCTCCATGGCCTTGCGCCGGCTGATGTCGTAGCACCAGATCAGGGTCGCCGGCTCGCCGTCGATTTCCAGGTGGCGCGCGCAGATCACCGCCCAGCAAGGCGTTTCCCCGCATAGCTGGGCTTCCCAGCCATCCACCTGGCCGCGCGCCTCCAGGGCGTTCTGCAGGCGGCTGTATTCGCTGGTGCTGGCGAACAGCCGGGGCAGGTTGAAGTCGTCCTGGGCCTGGCAACCCAGGCGCTTGAGCAGGCGTGGGCTGACGTAATGGATGCTGGCGCCGCAGGCGCTGAGCAGGACCACGTCGCTCGGGCTGGCCTCGAGGATGAAATGCAGCAGCGCCTTGCCTTCGCTGAGCTGGCGGGTGCGCTCGCCGACGCGTTTCTCCAGGGTGGCGTTAAGCTCGATCAGATGCCCGGCCAGTTGCTGTGCGCGTTTGAAGTCGGTGACCAGGCGCAGCACCAGCAGGGCACCGCCGGCACCGATCCCGAGCAGCGCCCAGAACAACGCGTAGAACGCCCGGTGCAGGCGCTTGCGGTCGACGTCCAACTGGTTGGTCAGGGCGATGTTGCTGGCAACGACGATCTGGTGGGTCGGTTCGAGCAAGGGCGGAACCTGCTGGACGATCTCCGCGGCCAGGCGGCGCGCGGCGACGGGATCGCCCCAGGGGGCCTGGTTCGACCAGCGATCGCTGAGCTCGATCAGGCGTTGCAGGGTGGCCTGTACCTCCGGACGCGGTTCGGCGAGATGCCTGAACAACGACTGGCGGCGCAGCGGCGCGATCAGGCTGGCGAGGACTTCGAGACGGATCGCCAGGTCGTCGGCTTGGCCTTCGCCGCTCTCGGTGTGCCGCGCGGCGTCCAGCGTGCGATCCAGTTCGGCGCGCAGCGAGTAGGTCTGCCACAGCTCGTTGTGCAGGTTCGGCTGGGCCAGTTGCTGGGCCTGGCGCACCGCCAGCCACAGCGCAGCCCCGGCGATCAGCGCCATGAGCAGCACCAGGCCGAGCAACAGCCCCATGATCTGGCGTTGCCGGCGCAGCTTTGTCGGATCGAGTAGCGGCACAGTCATGTCCGTTACTTACTCAAGAGTGATGGAGCTGACCTGCCAGACGGTACGGTTGTAGTAGACCTGGTTTCTCAACTCAGGATAGCGGGCCATCGGGTAGATGATGAAAAGCGGTCCGCGTTCGCGGATCGCCATGTAGGCGCCGTTGCGGCGATAGGCGAGGATGGGTTGGTAGCTGTCGAGGTCGCTGTACGGGATGATCGCCGAGTAGTCGTTCAGCGCCAGCACGCGCAGGCGCGTGGGCGGCGCCAGGTCCAGGTGGCGCAGCAACAGGCTGAGGCGCACGCCTTGCCAGCGGGCGTTGGCCTCGCCGGGGAGCTGGGCTTCCAGGGTCTCGCTGGGTAGGGCTTCGAGGTCGGACAGGGTCAGCCGTACGGGAGCGTCGCCGGACCGCTGCAGGGTGACGATCGGACGTCCGCCCAGCGGCACGGGCTCCGCGGCCTGGGCAAGAGGCAGCCCCAGGCAACAGAGAAAGACGATTAATTGACGCATTGACGGCATGTTGTCGGTCCACGACAGGATTCCGTCGATTATATCGGCAGCGTCGCGCTAAAACTGAAGGGCTGTGCAAAATCCCGGACGAACTGTCACTTATGCCGTTCGCGCCAAGCCCGCCACCAGGCGCCGCTGAGGACGAAGCGGGGGAAGGTGACGAACTGCTCGACGAGCAGGCGACTGACAGCGTCGCGCCGATCGCTGAATGGCTCGGGTGCCTGTTCCTCCAGCGCGTGTCCCTTGGCCTGGATCGCCAGGCCGGCGCCGATGCCGATGACACCGAGCACCACCTGCAGCAGGTCCAGGCCGAACAGGCCGCCGAGCAGCAGGATCGCAGCGACGATGAACAGCGGCACGGCGATCAGGTGCAGGACCAGGTTGGTCGGGTTGCGGTGGTTGGCGGCATAGCCGCGCCATTGCCAGGCGAGCAGGTTGGGATGACGTTTGCCCATGTTCTCGGTACTCCGTGACGGCGACCCGCGGGGCGGATCGTTGCATGTCGTCGAGTCTAGGCGGGGTGCGGCAGCGCGGCGAATGATTCCTGCCTATCCGGGCGATAGGCAGGTGCGCCGGTGGATCAGAGGCGTAGCTGGCCGATGGCGCGGGTCAGATCGCCCGCCAGGTCGACCAGTTGCTGACTGGTGGCCGCCGACTCGACGGTCTGCTGCACGGTGAGTTCGGTGACGTCGCGGATGCCCACCACCGAACGGGTCATCTCTTCCGCGACCTGGCTCTGCTGTTCCGCGGCGACGGCGATCTGCGTGTTGCTTTCACGCATCTGCGCCACCGCGTTGGCGATCGCCGCCAGCGCCTCGCCGGCGTCGCCGGCCTGGCTGACGCAACCGTCGGCCTTGAGCGAGCTTTCCTGCATGAACTCCACGGCGTCGCGGGTACCCGACTGCAGGGCGAGGATCATCTGGGTGATCTCGTCGGTGGAGTCCTGCACGCGACGGGCGAGGTTGCGCACCTCATCGGCCACCACCGCGAAGCCGCGGCCCATTTCCCCGGCCCGCGCGGCCTCGATGGCGGCGTTGAGGGCAAGCAGGTTGGTCTGTTCGGCGATGCCGTGGATCACGTTGACCACGCCGCTGATCTTCTGGCTGTCCTCGGCCAGCTTCTGGATCATCTCGGCGGTGTCCTGGACGCCCTGGGACAACCCGGCGATCGACGCGCTGACCCGGCTCACCGCCTGCTGGCCGGCGCCGGCCAGGCGGTCGGCTTCCTGCGACTGGTCACGGGTGTCGGCGGCGTGCTGGGCGATATGGAAGACCGTGGTGGACATCTCGTTGATCGCGGTGGCGGTCTGGTCGGTCTCGCTCTGCTGGCCGAGCATGCCCTGGCGTACCTGGCCCATGCTGCGGGCCAGCGCCTGGGCGCCTTCGTCGAGCTTGGTAGCGGCCGCGGCGACGGTGCCGACGATGCGCTGGTAGCCGGCCTGCATGGCGTTGAAGGCACTGGCCATCTGGCCGACTTCGTCGCGTCCCTGCAGCGGTACGCGAGCGGACAGGTCGCCGCTCTTCTCGACGTGCAGCATCACGTCCTTGAGGGTATGCAGGTGGGTGAGGATGAAGCGGATCAGCAGTTGCGAGGCCGCCAGCAGCGCCAGCATCAGCACCAGCACGGCGACGGCGTAGGCGCCGGCACGGTCGGCGAAGACCTGCCACAGGTCGCTGGCCGGGGCGAGCACGGCGAAGCGCTGGCCGGAGCCGGTCTGGCCGACCCAGGCGCCGAGCAGCGGGGTATCGCCCTGGCGCGCGCCGGACAACTCGATCCAACCCTGCCCCTTGCCCAGCGCCTGGGCAGCGGTGCCGCCCAGGCTCGCGGCCTGTTCCAGCGGCAGCAGGTTGCTCCGGGCGGGCAGGGCGCTGCCGGCTGGCCAGCTCTGAACCAGCTCGCCCTCGGCGGCGGCGGCGCGCTGGGCGGAAGCGTTGCGCCCGGCGGCTTCCTGCTGCATGGCGAACAACACCAGCAGCAGGGTGGTGAAGAAGGCCACCGCGTTGACGGCCCAGAACTTATATTTCAGTGGAATGTCGCTGATCCAGGTGCCCATAGGGGGATTTCTTCTTATCGGTAAGCTAATGGCAAGGCGCCATTATCTTGAAAGCTGAGTAAGGGGCAATCGTTGATGCGGGTCAACGAGACCGTTCGTCAGCTTAGCGGCCGATCCGCCGGGAGCTTGAGGGCGATCTCAGTCGATCGTCGGCAGGCCGAAGAACGCCCGCGCCGCGGCGCTGGTGTGAGCGGCCAGGCGCTCTGAGCTCTCGCCGCGATGGCGGGCCACGCAGTCGAGCACCTCGACCAGGTAGGCCGGCTCGTTGCGCCCGTTCTTCGGCTTCGGCCGCAGGCTGCGCGGCAGCAGGTAGGGCGCGTCGCTTTCCAGCATGAGACGGCCGACCGGGATCTCGCCTACCAGATCATGCAGGTGGGTGCCGCGGCGCTCGTCGTTGATCCAGCCGGTGATGCCGATGTGCAGGTCGAGGTCGAGGTAGCCATACAGCGCCCGGCGCTCGCCGGTGAAACAATGTACGACGGCGGCCGGCAGGCGATCGCGGAAGTCGCGCAGGATCGCCAGCAGGCGCTCGCTGGCGTCGCGTTCGTGGAGGAACACCGGACGCTGTAGCTCGACGGCCAGTGCCAGTTGTTCCTCGAGGGCCTTTTCCTGGGCCGGACGGGGAGAGAAGTCGCGATTGAAGTCGAGGCCGCATTCGCCCACCGCGCGTACCCGCGGGTCGTCGAACAGGGCGCGCAGGCCGCGAGCGGTGTCGGCGTTCCAGTGGCTGGCCTCGTGGGGGTGGACGCCGGCGGTGGTAAACAGCCGGCCGCCCTCGTCGAGTTCGCCGCAGAGCTGCAGCGCCTGTTCGCTGTCGGCCAGGCTGGTGCCGGTGATGACCATCTGCACCACCCCGGCGGCGCGCGCGCGGGCGAGCAGTGCTTCACGTTCCGGGGCGAAGCTGGCGTGGGTCAGATTGACGCCGATATCGATGAGTTGCATGGTGCCTTCCTGGAATTCGCAGCGAGGCGGCGCCCCCTCGATCGCGCCGGACCCGCCGGGAGATGGGTGGCAAACCGCTTGTAGAACAATCCGTTATAATCGCAGATCGGGTTCTTCGGCGCCCGGATTATCTACCCAATGCCTCCGTTTGCAGCCGCTGTCGGAGAGGAACTTGCCAAGACTGCCATGCTCTGATTGATCCGGTCCCCCGGAGAGGGACATCGAGCCTGGCCTCTGGAGACCTGGATGACGCGTCTGTTGCTGCTTTCGCTTTGCCTGCTGGTGCTCGCACCCTTGCCGGCGGCTGCGCGCATCACCGGCCAGCCGGACAACTGGCACAGGGAACAGCCGGAGACCCGCGACCTGGCGAGCATCCGCCGCGCTGGCGTGCTCAAGGTGCTGGTCAACCAGAGCCGCAACAGCTCGGGCGAGGTGAAGGGCGAGCCGATCGGCGTCGAGTACCGTCGCCTGCGCGCCTTCGAGCAATACCTCAACAGCCGTTCGCCGTCCGCGCGGAACCTCACCCTCAAGCTCATACCCAAGCCCAAGGACCAGTTGCTTGCCGCCCTGCAGCGTGGCGAAGGCGACCTGGTCGCCCCCGGCGAACTGCTGCCGGCGCACGACGGCCTGCAGGTCAGCCCGAGCGCGCCGGTGCGCGCCGATGTGCCGCTGGTGCTGGTGGCGCGCAAGGGCAACCGGCGCTACACGCGCCTGGAGCAGTTGTCCGGGCGGACCATCCCGCTGCCGGCCGGCAGCGCCGCCGAGGGCGCCATCGAACTGGTCAACCAGCGCCTGGCGCAACGCCGCATGGCACCGATCCGGATCGAAAAGCTGGACGCTTCCCTGGCCGTCGAGGATGTGATGGAAATGGTCCAGGCAGGCATCCTCGGCTTCACCGTGGTCGAGCAGCCCATCGCCGAACGCTGGGCCAAGGTGCTGCCGAAGCTGCGCGTCGACCGCCACCTGGTGCTGGACAATCGCGCCGACATGGCCTGGTACGTGCGCCGCGATGCCAGCACCCTGCGCGCGACCATCGACCGCTTCCTCGCCGACTACCGCGCGCCGGCCGACCAGGACGTGGCTTTCCAGCGCGTCTACCGGCGCGCCTACAAGGTCCGCAACCCCCTCGGCGCGGCGGACCGCAAGCGCCTGGAAGCGGTCCGTCCACTGCTGCAGCGCTACGCGCGGCAGAGCAGCATGGACTGGCTGGCGCTGGCGGCGGTGGCCTACAAGGAGTCGCATCTGAACCCGAAGGCGCGCGGTTCCGGCGGCGCCAGCGGGCTGATGCAGATCACCCCGGCGGCGGCGCGCAGCGTCGGGGTCGGCAATGTGCACGACAAGGACAGCAACGTGCTGGCCGCCAGTCGCTACCTGACCAAGATCCGCAAGCAGTTCTTCTCCAGCAAGCACCTCGACGAACGCGAGCGCCTGGCGTTCACCCTGGCGGCCTACAACATGGGCCCGGAGCGGGTACAGAACCTGCGCACCCAGGCGCGTCGCCGGGGGCTCGATCCGAATCGCTGGTTCTTCCAGGTAGAGCGGGTGGCTGCGGAAGAGATAGGCATGGGTGTGGTGAGTTATGTCAGCAGCGTCAACAAGTACTACCTTGCATATGAACGCGAACGGGTTCGCCTGGAGCCCGGGGTGCGTGCGAAGACGGCGACGGCTCAAAAATAATCTATAAATTCGATATTGATAACGCGTTTTTTACGGTTTTAATATCGAATTATCTTGCCTATAGTGTGCCCATCTTATCCCACACCTGAGGACGCACCATGAATCCACTGATCAAGACCATCCTGTCGACCAACGCCGGTGCCGGCCTGGCCATCCTGCGTATCGTCACCGGTCTTACCCTGATGTCCCACGGTTCGCAAAAGCTCTTCGGCATGTTCGGCGGCGCCGGCCTGAACGGCATGGCGCAGTGGTTCGAATCCATCGGCCTGACCCCTGGCTACCTGCTGGCGACCCTGGCCGGCAGCGCCGAGTTCTTCGGCGGCCTGGCGCTGGTGATCGGCCTGCTGGTGCGTCCGGCGTCGGTGGTGGTGGGCTTCACCATGATCGTGGCGATCTTCAGCGTGCACATCGGCAATGGCTTCTTCATCACCGACAACGGCTATGAATATGCCCTGACCCTGCTGATGATCAGCGTGGCGCTGCTGATCGATGGCGCCGGCAAGTTCTCGCTGGACGGCAAGCTGTCCCGCTGAACCGGGCTGGCGACGAAAAAGGGCGGACACCTTCGGATGGCCGCCCTTTTTCGTTGCGGCGCGCAGCACAGGTTTCCGCCTCGCTGGCCACGCCAGGGCTGCACCCCTGAGGGTAGCGTTATCCGCCGAAGCGCCCTTCGCCGCGTTCTTGGCGTTTCCGTGTCGGTCAGCGCTGCTCGGCCTGGCGCATCTGTTCCAGCGCGCCCAGGCGCAAGCGTTCCTGTTCGCTGAAGCGCTCCTCGGCCAGGCGTTCGACCGCCGCGCGGCGGTCGGCTTCGCTCAGCCCGGTATTGCCTTCAATCCGGCTCTTCTCGGCGAAATAGTCGTCCAGCCGGCCCTTCCAGGCCGAGCGTTGCCGATCGAGTTGCTCCAGGCGGGTGGTGGCTTCGGCGCCCACCAGTTGCTGACGCATCTGGCGGATGGCTTCCGGGCCGGCGCCAGCGGCCTGGAGGGCGGCGGTCTGCTGCTGCAGTTCGCTTTGCAGTTGCGGCAGCACGCTTTCCTGCTGGTCTTCCGGCAGGCTGGCGCGCAGGCGGTCGATGGCGGCGGCCTTTTCCTCGGCGCTGAGCTTGCCGTCCTGGCGGATCGCCAGGCGCTCCAGGGTGAACTGGTTGTAGGTTTCCTCGTCGGCGAAGAACGCCACGTGCGCTTCGTTGCTGAAGATCCGCGCGCGCAGGGCTTTCACCGCGGCTTCCCGCTGGCGCAGGGCGTCGAGGTCGGCCAGGCGCGGCAGGTCGCGTTCGAGCAGCACCAGTTCCTTCTTGTAGTCGATGTATTGCTGCATCAGCGCCAACGCCTGGCCGCGCGCCGGCTCCTGGAGTTCGGCGGCGATGTAGGCGCGCAGGCGGTCCAGGCTTTGCTGCAGGGGCTCTTCGCCGACGGCGCTGAGGAAGTAGTCGAACAGGTTGCGGATGTCGCGGGTGATCAGCAGGTTGCCGCTGGCGTCGACACTGAAACTGCCATCGACGCTGGTGCCCCTGAAGGAGGTTGGCAGCGGCGCGACCTTGGCCGGCATGACCTGGGGGGCCGGCACCGCTTCTCCCGCGGAGGCTGCTGGCGGGGCGCGGTCTGCGCCCGCCTGCGCGCTGGCCGGGGGCGCCGTCTCGGGTGCGGGGGAAGGTTCCAGCCAGACGAACCAGGCCAGGCTGGCGGCGAACGCCAGTGGAATCAGCAGGAGGATTTTCTTCACGCGAGGGGGCTTCCGGGAAAGGGCCGGGGCCGAGGCCCCGGCCGGGGTCCTACAGGCTGGCGTTCTTCAGGCGGTTGGCGTGCTGGCGGTAGACGCTGACCGGGCTGGTCTCGAACAGGCTGGTGAGGCCGAAGACCTGGTTCACCTCGTCCAGGTGGTTCATCCGGTAGTTGTCGCGGATCACCATGCCCAGGTGCGAACTGCAGGTGCCGACCAGGCCGTCGTTGGCGGTGCCGTTCTTGAAGGTCAGCGACGAGGCGCCGAGGAAGGCGTCGCTCGGATCGAGGAAGTTGGTCAGCGGCGAGGAACCGCTCCAGGAGTAATAGCTCACGCCGTTGACCTTGTAGGCGCCCTCGCCGCAGGCCGAGGTGGGGACGCCCTGCGGGTACTTGGCGTTGAAGCGCGCGGCCCCCTCGCTGTTCAGCGACTCCAGCGAGCCCAGTGAATTCTGCGTACCGGTGCTGCCGCTGGAAAGGAAGCTGATCAGCGCGCCGAGGCTGTTGACCAGCCCGGAGAGGATTGCCTCGCCGGCCGAACCCGGTGGGATCTGGCGCAGGAAGTCGGCGGTGTCCGAACCCTTGTGCGGGGCGCCGACGCTGGTGGCGGAAGCGATCAGGTCGGGACGTACGGCGGCGACGTAGCGGATGGTCGGCCCGCCGTGGCTGTGGCCGATCAGGTTGACCTTGGGCTGGCCGCTGAGGGCGACGATTTCCTCCACCTGTTGCAGCAACTGCTCGCCGCGGACTTCCGAGGTGTCCAACTGGCTGACTTCGGTGACGTAGACCTGGGCACCGTCACGGCGCAAGGCGCTGGGAATGCCGAACCAGTAGTCGACCCCGAGGATGTTGTCGAAGCCGAGCATGCCGTGGGCCAGCACGATGGGGTATTTGGTCTGGGTGTAGGTGCTGGCCTGGATCAGAGGGCTGGCAGCGAGAGAGGCGAGGCCGATGGCCAGGCCGAGGGGGAGCAGAGACTTCTTCTTCATGTTGTTCTCATCTCAGGTTGATGGGGCCGAGGGGCGCGTCCTGCCAGCCATCGCCCGAATCCTTCCGGGAGAACCGCTTCGCTGTCCCTTGCGCAGGAACCGTGCCAGCTTCGGCTTTTTTCCTCCAGGCCAGGAAATCCGCGGCTTCCTGGCGGCCGGTCATAACCTGCGTGGCAGAGCGGAAGAGGCGGGTTGTTACGGCGCGAAACGCTCGTTTGAATCTTCCCCGCACAACGCCCAGCGACCGAGTGTGCGGTAGCGCACGCCCGCGGCGTCGTTTTGCGAGCAAAACAGGCTGAAATGGTCGACCTGCCATACGAAGGTTGGGGGTGGCGGGGCGTCCTCCAGCGGCGCGGCATCGCGAGCCAGGGTCAGATGGGCGCTGAAGGGGCGGGTTTCCACGGGCAGCTCCAGTTCGGCAAGGCCGGAGTGCAGGGCGCGGCGCAGGCGCAGGAGGGCGCCGGGCGGTTGGCTGGGGGCCAGCAGCAGGATGCCGTTTCTCCAGCGCAGCAGGCGGTCGAGACACAGGTCGAAGGGCGCGGCCTCGAGGGCCGCGGTCATGTCCAGCAGGGCCTCGAGCCGAGCGGACGGGACCTGCCCGAGGAAGGCCAGGGTCAGGTGCAGGTTCGCCGTCGCCACCTGGCGTCCGGGTAGTGGCCGGCCATCGCGCCACCGGCCGATCCGCTCGGCGAGGGGAGGTGGGCAGGGCAGGGCGAAGAACAGGCGAAGAGAGCGATCGGGCATGGGCGCCTCCGCGTGTTTCTTGACAGTCTCCATGCGGCTTTTCTAGGATGCGCGTGCGCCGATTTAAACAGCAACTTGCGGGGCGCCCGGCAGCAGCCGAAATACCGCTAAAGCGCTGGCTCGGTGTTGCCTCTCACCGCTGTCCAGCGGGACCGAAGAGGCGGAGACATGACGTCATGACCTGTCCCAGCACGCAATTGCGCCTGGCACCCATCACCACCGGCCTGGTCCGGCGGAACCCGAGGATTCTCCTCAGCGGCCCGCACCAGCCGACCCTCGTCCGTTACCTCGAAGGCTGGCCGAAGCGCTGGAACGGTTCGCGTACCTTCCTTATCCAGTTCGCCCAGGACGGCAAGGACCTGGCGCGCTTCCCCAGCGACGCGTTCGACTTCGCCGTGGTCCAGGCCCCCGAGGCGGAAGACCTGGACCTGGTGGTCCGGCAACTGATCCGGGTCGCCCGCCAGGGCCTGATCACCCGCCGCATCCTGCGCTGAGCGCGTGGCCTCTCAGGGCGCCGGCGGATACTCGATCTCGACGACGAACCAGAGCTTTTCCCCGGCCGGGGTGCGCACCAGCACCTCGGCGTCCAGCTCCTTGCCGACCAGTGCGCGGGCGAGCGGCGAGTCGATGCTGATCTGGTTGTTGCGCAGGTCCAGTTCGTCGGGGCCGACGATGCGATAGCGGGCCTGCTCGCCGTCTTCGTCTTCCAGGGTCACCCAGGCGCCGAAGTACACCCGGTTCGGATCCGCCGGCCGCTCGCCGACCACTTTCAGGTTCTCCAGGCGCTTGCGCAGGAAGCGCACGCGACTGTCGATCTCGCGCAGCATCTTCTTGCCGTAGATGTATTCGGCGTTTTCCGAGCGATCGCCGAGGGCGGCGGCTTCGCTGACCGCCTGGGTCACCTGGGGACGGCGCACGTGCCAGAGTTCATGCAGCTCTGCGCGTAACCGCGCGGCGCCCTCCGGAGTGATCAGCGGGGTGCCGGCGGTGCGCGGTGGACGATAGCGACTCATGGTTCGGGTGGTTCCACAAATGAACGGATGAAAGCCTGCCAGTGTATCCGATCAGCCCTCGCGCAGGACCCGCAGCGGGCTGCTGTTGAGGGCGCGACGGGTGCCCAGCAGGCCGGCGCCGCCTACCAGCACGGCGCCCACCAGAGGCAGCGCGAGCAACCAGGGATGCGCTTGCCACGGCAGGTCGAAGACCAGTCGGTAGAGCAGCAGGCTGACCGCCTCGCAGCCGAGCGCCGCGAGCAGGCCGCTGACTGCGCCGAGCAGGGCGAACTCGACCCGCCGGGTACGTTGCAGCAACTCGCGCTCGGCACCCAGCGCGCGCAGCAGGGCACCCTGGCGCACGCGCTCGTCGAGGGTCGCCTGGAGACCGGCGAAGAGCACCACGAAGCCCGCCGCGAGAACGAACACCAGCACGTACTCCACGGCCAGGGTGACCTGGTCGAGGATGCTCCGCAGCTGGCTCAGCAGGGCGTCTACCGGCAGCAGGGTGACGGTGGGGAAGGCGCGGGCCAGTTCGATCAGGTCGCGTTCCTGGCTGGCCGGCAGGTAGAAGCTGGTCAGGTAGGTCACCGGCAGGTCGGTCAGGGTGCCGGGCTGGAAGACCATGAAGAAGTTCGGCTGGAAATTGTCCCACTTCACCTTGCGCAGGCTCTGGACCTGGACCTCGCGATTCTGCCCGGCGACGCTGAAGGTGAGCCGGTCGCCGACCTGGATACGCAGGTTGGCGGCCAGCTTCTCTTCCACCGACACGCCCGGCAGGGCCCCCGGCTGCGGCGCGCTCCACCAGCGTCCGGCGGTGAGCTGGTTGCCGGAGGGCAGTCGCTCCGACCAGGTCAGGCCGAGGTCGCGCTGCAGGGCACGCTCGCTGCGCACGTCTTCGTCGAGCGCCTGGACCGGCTTGCCGTTCACCGCTACCAGGCGCCCGGGAACCATGGGGAACAGCGGCTCGGCGCCGGGGGAGAGCTTTTGCACGCGACGTTCGAAGGCGTCCTTTTCCGTCGGCAGGATGTTCAGGGCGAAATGGTTGGGGGCGTCCGGCGGCAACTGGGCCTGCCAGGTATCCAGCAGTTCGCCGCGAAGCAGGGCGATCAGGGCCATGGCCAGCAGGATCAGGCCGAAGGCCAGGCTCTGTCCGGCGGCGGCCAGCGGGTGCCGCAACAACTGGCCGAGTCCCAGCCGCCATGGCAGGCTGGCACGCGCCAGTGCCCGGCGCAGGCCGTTCAGGCCGAGCAGCAGGAGGGCGCCGAGCACCAGCGTGGCGACCAGGCCGCCGCCGAGCAGGGCGAGGGTCAGCTTCAGGTCGAGACTCAACCGCCACATGATCAGGCCCAGGGCGAGCAGGGCGCAGGCGTAGGCCATCCAGGTGCGCATCGGCACCGGCAGCAGGTCGCTGCGCAGGACCCGCAACGGCGGTACCCGGCCCAGGGCTGCCAGCGGCGGCAGGGCGAAGCCGGCCAGCGCTACCAGGCCGGTGGCGATCCCGGCGAAGGCGGGGAACAGGCCGCCGGCTGGTACGTCCGGCGGCAGCAGCGTGGCGAGCAGGCGGAACAGGCCGAGCTGTGCCAACCAGCCGAGCAGGGCGCCGATGGCGCTGGCGAGCAGGCCCAGCAGCAACAGTTGCAGCGCGTAGAGGAGCAGGGTTTCGCTGCGCGACAGACCGAGGCAGCGCAGCAGCGCGCTGGCGTCGTAGCGCCGTGCTGCGAAACGGGCGGCGGACAGCGCCACGGCGACGCCGGCGAGCAGCACCGCGGCCAGGCTGGCCAGGTTCAGGTAGCGCTCGGCACGGCCGAGGGCATCGCCCACCTGGCGGTTGCCGTCGCGGGCATCCTGCAGGCGCTGGTTGGCGGCGAGGCTGCCCTTGACCTGCTGGCGATAGGCCTGGAGGGCTTCCGGCGGGCCTTCCCACAGATCGCGGTAGCGCACCCGGCTGCCCGGCTGGACCACCCCGGTGGCATCGAGGTCGGCCAGGCTCATCATGGCGCGGGGCGTCAGGCTGTAGAAGTCGCCGGCGCGGTCCGGCTCGTAGGTGAGGATGCGCGCGATGCGCAGCGGCTTGCGGCCGATCTCGATGCTGTCGCCGACCTTCAGGTCGAGGCTGACCAGCAGGCGCGATTCGACCCATACCTCGCCCGCCTGCGGACGACCGCCGGCCTGCTCGGCGGCGAACGGCGCGGCAGCGCTCTTGAGCTGCCCGCGCAGGGGGTAGCGGTCGCCGACCGCCTTGATGCTGCTGAGCTGGATGCCCTGGTCGGTGGCGATCACGCTGGAAAACTCGACGCTGTCGGCGTGGCGCAGGCCCAGACGGGTGCCGCGTTCGATCTGTTCGGCGCTTGCCGGCTGGGTACCGTTGAGCACCAGGTCGGCGCCGAGGAACTCGGCGGCGCGGGCGAGCATGGCGCCGTTCAGGCGGGCGCTGAAATAGCCGATGGCGGTGCTCGAGGCGACCGCGATCAGCAGGGCGAAGAACAGCACGCGCAGCTCGCCGCTGCGCGACTCGCGGAACAATTGGCGACCGGCGAGGCTCAGCAGGCGGGAGAGGGGCACCGGCTTCATCAGGGTTCGACCCGGTCGATCAGGCGTCCGCTTTCCAGACGGATCAGGCGCCGGCAGCGATGCGCCAGACGTTCGTCGTGGGTAACCAGAACCAGGGTGGTACCGCGTTCGCGGTTGAGTTCGAAGAGCAGGTCGCTGATCCGCTCGCCGGTGGCGCTGTCGAGGTTGCCGGTGGGTTCGTCGGCGAACAGCACGTCCGGCTGCGCCGCGAAGGCACGGGCAATGGCGACCCGCTGCTGCTCGCCGCCGGAGAGCTGGCGCGGATAGTGGCCCAGGCGTTGGCCGAGGCCGACTCGCTCAAGCAGTTCTCTGGCGCGCTGGCGAGCGTCGGCGCGGCCTTCCAGTTCCAGGGGCAGCATCACGTTCTCCAGCGCATCGAGGCTGTCGAGCAACTGGAACGACTGGAACACGAAGCCTACATGGGCCGCGCGGACGCGCGCCCGCTGGTCCTCGTCGAGGTCGCCGAGGGCGTGCCCGGCGAGACGGACCTCGCCGCCGCTGGGCTGGTCGAGCCCGGCGAGCAGGCCGAGCAGGGTCGACTTGCCGGAGCCGGAGCTGCCGACGATCGCCAGGCTGTCGCCGCGGGCGAGGTCGAGGGAGAGGTCGTGGAGGATGGTCAACTTGCCTTCCGCGCTACCGACAACCTTGCTAAGGTTCTGCGCGTTGAGAATGCTGGCGCTCATGGAGGTTCCGATGCGTGCATTGCTGTTGAGCGGCTGCCTGGCCCTGGTCCTGCTGACCCAGCAGGCCGCGGCGCAGACGCTGTTGGTCGTGGGCGATAGTATCAGCGCCGCTTTGGGACTGGATACCAGCCAGGGCTGGGTCGCCCTGTTGCAGAAGCGCCTCGCCGACGAAGGTTACGACTACCGGGTGGTGAACGCCTCGATCAGCGGCGACACCTCCGCGGGCGGCCTGGCGCGCCTGCCGGCGCTGCTTGCCGAGGAGAAGCCGGCGCTGGTGGTGATCGAGCTGGGAGGCAACGACGGGCTGCGCGGAATGGCACCGGCGCAATTGCAACAGAATCTTGCCAGCATGGCGCAAAAGGCCCGGGCGGAAGGAGCGAAGGTGCTGCTGCTGGGTATCCAGTTGCCACCGAACTACGGCCCGCGCTACATCGAGGCCTTTTCCAGGGTCTACGGCGCGGTCGCGGCGCAGGAAAAGACCGCCCTGGTGCCGTTTTTCCTCGAAGGGGTCGGCGGGGTCCAGGGGATGATGCAGGCGGATGGCATCCATCCGGCGCTCGCCGCCCAGCCGAGGCTCCTGGAAAATGTCTGGCCGACGCTGAAACCGCTGCTTTGAGACTTCCCCGGGAAACCGCTTTCGGCTAAGGTTGCGCACCCCTCAGGAGCCCCCCATGCCGCGTCCCGCCTGGACCCTCTACGCCTATCAACTGATCGAGCCCGACGATCAGCTGGACCTGTTCGCCTGTCGCGAGGTCCGGGTGCATGTGGTGGCGCGTCAGCTGGAGCTGGATACCCCGGCGGACCGCACGCTTTGCGGCAAGCTGCTGCCGGCCCAGCCGCGCTGGCAGCCGCTGGAACGGGCGCGTCTGCGCGACCGGCTGCTGTGTCCCGATTGCCGGAAACAACTGGAGGCGGAAAAGCGCGGGGAGCGCCTGTCCTGGTTGGTCTGAGCCCTCCCGGTGAAACCTGGCGGGGTGTTACACTGTCTTTCCTACTCCTTCATCGCACTCGCCAAGGATTCTCCGGAATGTTGTCGCGCGTACCCGTTGTCTCACTGTCTTTCGCCGCGCTGCTTTCGGCCGGCTCCGCATCGGCCCTGGAACTGCAGCTCCCGCCTCCGGGCGAGGACGTCGTCGGCCAGGTCCAGGTGATCAAGGCCAAGTACGAGGACACTTTCGCCGACCTCGGCGAGCAGTACAACCTGGGCTACAGCGAAATGGTCGCCGCCAACCCCGGTGTCGATCCCTGGCTGCCGGGCGTCGGCACCGAGGTGATCATCCCTACCCGCTTCGTGCTGCCGCCTGGCCCGCGCGAAGGCGTGGTGATCAACCTGGCCGAATACCGCCTGTACTACTACCCGAAAGGGCAGAACGTGGTGCACACCTATCCGCTGGGCATCGGCCGCGAGGGCTGGGGTTCGCCGATCGCGAACACCCGCATCACCGCCAAGACCAAGGACCCGGCCTGGTATCCGCCGGCCTCGATCCGCGCCGAGCACGCCGCCGATGGCGATCCGCTGCCGACCGTGGTGCCGCCGGGCCCGGACAATCCGCTGGGGCCGTACAAGCTGACCCTGGGCGTGCCGGGCTACCTGATCCATGGTTCGAACAAGAAGTTCGGCATCGGCACCCGCACCAGCCATGGCTGCTTCCGCATGTACAACGCCGACGTGACCCACCTGTTCTCGATGATCAGCGTCGGCACCAGCGTGCGTATCATCAACGAGCCCTACAAGTTCGGCGTGAGCAACGGCAAGGTCTACCTGGAGGCGCATACGCCGCTGAACGACCATGGCGACCCGTCGGTGGTGGACAAGCACACCGCGGTGATCAACACCCTGCTCAAGCGCGACGACCTGGCCAAGCGTATCCAGTTGAACTGGGACGTGGTCCGCGAAGTGGTGGCCTCGGAGGATGGCGTGCCGGTGGAAATCGCCCAGGAATCGGCGCCGGCGATGACCGCGACGGTGGATAGCGATCCTACCCAGCTTACGCCCTGACGGAGAGCGTCGAGGCAGAGGCCCGCGTACCCGCAAGGGACGCGGGTTTTTTCATGCCCGGCGAAACGCAGGCATAAAAAAACCGGCCCCGAGGGACCGGTTTTCAACAGGTCGTGAGACCTATTACTTGCGGCTGGCTTTTTCCAGCATGCGCAGGGCACGCTCGTTAGCCTCGTCAGCGGTCTGCTGAGCTTTCTGAGCAGCGCCCAGAGCTTCGTCAGCCTTGCGATAGGCTTCGTCAGCGCGAGCCTGAGCACGAGCAGCTGCGTCTTCGGTAGCGGTCAGACGAGCTTCGGTTTCTTTGGAGTGGCTGCTGCAACCGGTGGCCAGAACAGCAGCCAGAGCCAGAGCAGAGAATTTCAGAACGTTGTTCATCGTGTTCCCCTTAAGGTGGACATTTCCATAACAGCAATCTCCCCAGCCGGGGAAATTAGCCGGCTACATACTACCCATTACTTGTAGTAAGTAAACTGACCAAGCGCAAGCCGAGCAACTTTTTTTTTAGTCCCCCCGACTTTAGCAGTAGTTGGAGTGTCGTTTGTTCAAAAAATATCCAGCGTGCGGCGCAAGTAAGCAATTTCCCGGACCTTGGCTAGAGTTGCTGCAAGAGGCGGGGGATGAGGGCTGCCGGGTTGTCGAGAATGTTCCGGAGTGGCTGGCGCTTATCGACTTGGCGGGGAGTGGCAAGTAACAACTAAGTTGCCAGCATGTTGCCGGAAATGCCGTAAGTATTGGTGCGGAAATGAAAAAGGCCCGGCTAACTTGATTAGCCGGGCCTTCTTGCGATCTGGCGGTGAGGGAGGGATTCGAACCCTCGATACGGTTTCCCGTATACACACTTTCCAGGCGTGCTCCTTCAACCACTCGGACACCTCACCAGGTTCTCGACAGCGCCGTGTCTGTCGAGGCGCGCAATTTACTCGAACATTTCCCGCTTGGCAAATATTTTTTTAACTTTTTCATCGGCTTAGGTCGTCGGAGGAAAGTCCGCGGGGTGCCTTGGTAGACTGCCGGGCACGAAGAGGAGAGGCGGATGGCGAGCTGGGAGATTTTCTGTAGCGTGGTCGACAACTATGGCGACATCGGCGTCACCTGGCGCCTGGCTCGCCAACTGGCCGCCGAGCACGGTCAGGCCGTGCGCCTGTGGGTGGACGAGCCGCAGGCCTTCGCCCGGATCTGTCCGCGGGCGGACCCGGCGGCGCACGTGCAGTGCCTGGATGGGGTCGAAGTGCGTGCCTGGGGCCGACCGTGGGCACCGGTGGCGGCCGCCGATGTGGTGATAGAGGCCTTCGCCTGCGAACTGCCGGAGGCGCACCGGCAGGCCATGCGCGAGCGCAAGCGGCCGTCCCTGTGGCTGAACCTGGAGTACCTGAGTGCCGAGGAATGGATCGGCAGTTGCCACGCATTGCCGTCGCTGCAGGCGTGCGGGCTTTCCAAGTACTTCTTCTTTCCCGGGTTCCGCGAGCCCAGTGGCGGCCTGTTGCGCGAGGCCGGCCTGCTGGAACGTCGGCGCCGTTTCCAGGCCTCCGTCTCGGCGCAGGATGAGTTTCTCGCCTCCCTCGGCGTGCGGCGGAAGGTTGGCGAGCGACTGATTTCGCTGTTTGCCTACGAAAACCCGGCGCTGCCTGGTTGGCTGGAACAACTGCGCGACGCCCGCCAGCCGAGCCTGCTGCTGGTGCCGGAGGGGCGGGTGCTGGCGGATGTCGCCGATTGGCTGCGGGTGGCTACCCTGGCCGTCGGGGACGTCCACGTGCGCGACGCGTTGCGGGTCCAGGTGCTGCCGTTCATGGCGCAGGACGACTACGATCGCCTGTTGTGGTGCTGCGACCTGAACGCGGTGCGCGGCGAGGATTCCTTCGTTCGCGCGCAGTGGGCGGGACGGCCGCTGCTCTGGCACATCTATAGACAGGAAGAGGAGGCGCACCTGGCGAAGCTCGAGGCATTCCTCGAACTCTATTGCGCCGGCCTGCCCGCCAACCTGGCGGAAAACCTGCGCACCTTCTGGCTGGCGTGGAACGCCGGCGGTGGACTTGCCGGGGCCTGGGAGGGGCTGGAGAGGCAACTGCCCGAGTGGCGTCGGGAAGCGCAGCGCTGGGCCGACGAACAGGGCATGCGTCCGGATCTTGCGGCAAGGCTGGTGCAATTTTACGCAGATTGGCTATGATACGCGGCCTGATTTTTTGTCTTTCATCCATCGGATATTCGTATGAAAACCGCTCAAGAGTTCCGCGCCGGCCAGGTTGCCAACATCAATGGCGCTCCCTGGGTCATCCAGAAGGCCGAGTTCAACAAGTCCGGCCGTAACGCTGCCGTCGTCAAGATGAAGCTGAAGAACCTGCTGACCGGTGCCGGTACCGAGACCGTGTTCAAGGCTGACGACAAGCTGGAGCCGATCATCCTCGATCGCAAGGAAGTGACCTACTCCTACTTCGCCGACCCGCTGTACGTCTTCATGGACAGCGAGTTCAACCAGTACGAGATCGAGAAAGACGATCTGGAAGGCGTGCTGACCTTCATCGAAGACGGCATGACCGACATCTGCGAAGCCGTGTTCTACAACGACAAGGTGATCTCGGTAGAGCTGCCGACCACCATCGTTCGCCAGATCGCCTACACCGAGCCGGCCGTCCGCGGCGACACCTCGGGCAAGGTGATGAAGACCGCGCGCCTGAACAACGGCGCCGAGCTGCAGGTTTCCGCGTTCTGCGAAATCGGCGACTCGATCGAGATCGATACCCGCACCGGCGAGTACAAGTCCCGCGTCAAGGCCTGATCCTTTCGTGCGACGAGAAAAAGCCCGGCATTCGCCGGGCTTTTTCGTTTCCGCTGTCCGCCGCCGCGGCGCGGAGAGTCGGAAGCTTCAGACCGACACGTTCAGGCGTACGTCGATATTGCCGCGGGTAGCGTTGGAGTAGGGGCAGACCTGGTGGGCGGCGGCTACCAGCGCTTCGGCGGCTTCGCGCTCCAGGCCCGGCAGGTTGATGTGCAGTTCGACCTCCAGGCCGAAGCCGCCGGGAATCTGGCCGATGCCGACCTTGCCGGTTATCGAGGCGTCGGCGGGAAGGGTCTGCTTGCGCTGGCCGGCAACGAACTTCAGGGCTCCGATGAAGCAGGCGGAGTAGCCGGCGGCGAACAGTTGTTCCGGGTTGGTGGCCGCGCCGCCCTGGCCGCCCAGTTCGCGCGGAGTGCTGAGTTTCACGTCGAGCACGCCGTCCGAGGATACCGCACGGCCGTCACGGCCTCCGGTGGCGGTTGCGGTTGCGGTGTAGAGAGCCTTGATGGTTTGCATGAGGGTCACCTGTCTGATTTGCACGTTAAGTTCTTGCGCGCTAAGTAAGTGCGTGAAGTGAAATTTATCGTCATGTTATTTTGTGCGCAAGATAAATCGTTGGAAGATTTGGCGATAAAAACCAGACGGGTAGGTATAAGCCCCTCAATCCGGTGCTTGCAGGTTGCCGCGCAGGGCCAGCAGCTCATCCTTTAGGGCGACCAGTTGTGGCAAGTCGAGGCCGGTACTCTCCAGGATGCAGGCGGGAATGCTCTCGGCCTGTCGCTGCAGGGCGCGGCCCTTGTCGGTCAGGCGCAGCAGGACTACCCGCTCGTCTTCGCTGCTGCGAGTGCGGGTAATCAGACCTTCGCCCTCCAGGCGCTTGAGCAGAGGCGTGAGCGATCCCGGGTCGGTAAGCATGCGTGCGCTGATTTCGCCCACGGTCAGGCCGTCGCGTTCCCACAGCACCAGCATGGCGATGTACTGCGGATAGGTGAGGCCGAGCGCTTGCAGCAGGGGCTTGTAGACCTTGGTCATCTGCAGCGAGGTGGAATACAGGGCGAAGCACAGCTGGTTGTCCAGCTTGAGCTGCTCGCAAGGGGTGGTGGGCAGTCGGGACATGGCTGTCTTCCAAGTAAGTAGGGCACTGTGCATGAATTTAGCGTAGTGGCTATTGGCTTTCCAGGTTTCCCGCCGGGTGGTGTCCTCAGCGCTCGCCGAGACGCTGCTGCAGGGCCTGGTCCCAGGGCGGCGGAAAGCCGAAGCGCTCGCGGAGGAAAGCCAGCAGCAGACGGGTTCGCGAACTGGCTTCGCGTTCCAGGCGCAGGGCATAGATGCAGGTGGGCTCGGCGGCGGGCAAGCCGTCGTCGCAGAACAGCGCCTGCAGTTCGCCGCGTAGCAGGTACTCGCTGCACAACCAGGTCGGCAGGTGGGCGATGCCGAGGCCGGCCAGCGCCGCGTCGACCATCGCTTCGGCGTTATTGGTGGCCAGCCGCGCCCGTTTCGGCCGCAGGTGCTGGAGCTTGCCGTCGTGCTGGAAGCGCCAGGCATAGGGTGGCGACAGGTTGTCCCAATCGATGCCGGCATGCTCCGGCAGTTCGCCTGGGGATGCGGGAACGCCGTGTTCGCGCAGGTATTCCGGGCTGGCGCAGACCACCCGCACCATCGGCGCCAGCGAGGTGGCCACCAGGCGGCTGTCGGGTAGCGGGCCGGCGCGCAACACCAGGTCGACCTCGCCGAGATGTTCGCCCTGCAGGTCGATGAAGCTGCCGATCAGGCGCAATTGCACGTCGAGGCCGGGGTTGGCCTTGAGGAAGTCGGCGACCGCCGGGGCCAGGTGGCGGCGGCCGAAGGGCACCGGCGCATCGATACGGATCAGGCCCTGCGGCGCGGTGCTCAGGGACACCGCTTCGGCACGGGCCAGGCGCAGTTCGGTGACGATCCGCCGGGCGCGGTCGGCGAAGGCCAGGCCGGCCGGAGTAGCGCGCACCGCATGGGTGGTGCGCACCAGCAGAGTGCTGCCGACGGCGCGTTCCAGGGCGTCCATCCGGCGCGCCACGGCGGACGGGGTGAGCGGGTGCTTGCGCGCAGCGGCGGAGAAGCTGCCGCCATCGAGGACATCGAGGTAGAGAACGAACTGTTCGCTGAGGGTATCGGGCAACATGCTCATGCCTTTGCGTAATTGGCATAGCCATTGTGCTTTCTTGTGCGTTTCCCATCCAGCCACGCTTGCCTAGCATGGAGGCGTCGAAAGAGGGGCTGACATGCTGGATGTATTTCTCGATTTCCTGCTGGGGATGGTGCTCGGTTGCCTGGGCGGTCTGTTCGGGATAGGCGGCGGCTTGCTGGCGATCCCGGCGCTGGGGGTGATCTTCGGTCTCGACCAGCAACTGGCGCAGGGTACCGCGCTGGTGATGGTGGTACCGAACGTGGTGCTGGCGTTGTGGCGCTACCACCAGCGCAACCGCATCGATCCGCGCCAGGCCGGAGTCCTTGCCCTGACCGGCCTGCTTTGCGCGTTCCTGGCGTCCAGCGTGGCCGCGCGGATCGATGCGGCGCGGATGCGCGAAGCGTTCGTGATCTTCCTCCTGGCGCTGGCCGGCTACATGTTCTGGCGCCTGTTCCGGCGCCCGCCGCAGGGCGGCGCGACGCCGCGCTACGGTTTGCCCTGGATGGGCGTGCTGGGCCTTGGCGCGGGCTCGCTCGGCGGGCTTTTCGGGGTCGGTGGCGGGGTGCTGGCGACACCGGTGCTGACTTCGGTGTTCGGCCTCGCCCAGGTCGTCGCCCAGGGCCTCGCGCTGGCCCTGGCCGCGCCGAGCACGGCGGTGGCGCTGGGGACCTACGCCATGCACGGCCATGTCGACTGGCGGATGGGGATCCCCCTGGCGCTGGGCGGCCTGCTGAGCATTTCCTGGGGCGTGAGGCTGGCCCACGCCTTGCCCGAGCGCAGCCTGCGCATGGCCTTCTGCGCCTTCCTCGCATCGTGCGCGGTGCTCCTGCTGGTGCGCGGTTGAGTCAGAGACGGAAGCCCTCGCCGATGTATTCGGCGAGCTTCTCGGTGACCGGTGACTGGCTGTGCGGGTTGCGCATCAGCATGATGCTGGCCGAGGGCAGGGCGGGCAGGCCCTCGCTCTCGTCGAGGATGCGCAGGTTGCCGGTGAGCAGGCTGCGCAGTTGCACGGTCACGGCGAGGCCGGCGCTGACCACCGCGAACAGCGCCGACAGGCTGGGGCTGCTGTAGGCGATGCGGTAGTCCAGTTCCGCCGCCTCCAGGGCGTTGCAGGCCCAGGCCCGGCAAAAGCAGGTGGTGTTGAACATGGCCAGCGGGATCGGCCGCTGGTCGTGGGGGCAGAAGCCCTCGGCGGCCATCCAGACGAAGGGCTCCTGGCGCAGCAACTGGCCGATCTCGGTGCCCGGCTCGCGGGTGACGATGGACAGGTCGAGGTCGTTGCGCGCCAGCAGGTTGAGCGAGGTGTCGCAATGCACCTCGACCTGCACCAGCGGATAGGCTTCGGCGAAGCGCGACAGGATCGCCGGGAGGAAGCGCATCACGTAGTCGTCCGGGGTGCCGATGCGCACCGAACCGACCATGTGCGGGCGGCGCAGGGTGTTGAACACCTCGCCGTGCAGCTTGAGGATCCGCCGGGCATAGCCGAGCAGCACCTGGCCTTCGGCGGTGAGGCGGGTCTGCCTTCCGTCGCGCTCGAACAGCGAGCGCTGCAGGACGTCCTCCTCGAGCCGCTTCATCTGCATGCTGACCGCCGACTGGGTGCGATTCACCGCCTCCGCGGCGCGGGTGAAACCACCGTGCTCGGCGATGGCGACGAAGGTGCGGAGCAATTCCGTATCAATGCCGGGCTGGTAGCTCATTCATCAATCTCCAAGATGCATTGCATAAAAATGATTCGTTGGATTGATCCTATGCTTGGCGGGACACTGTGCCTATCCCGAACGGAGGGCAAGACGATGAAAGGTCAACAGGATTATTTCGGCAGTCACTTCCACGCTGCATCCCATCCCGCCTCGACCGCTGCGCCGTCGTTGTGGCGTCGCTGGCGGCGCTGGTTGCAGTTGGCCCGCGAGCGCCGGGAACTGCTGAGGATGAGCGACGAAGCGCTGAAGGACCTCGGCCTGAGTCGGGCGGATATCTTCCAGGAGGGCGAGCGGCATTTCTGGGACGACCCGCTGCGTCGGCATTGAGCGAACCGCAGCGGCGCGCCAGGCTGGCACGGCGGCGGAGGCGCGATAGACTCGCAGTCTCCTTCATCGACTGGGGCGCTCCATGAGTCTTTCGCTTTCCCTCGCCGAAGCCCGCCGCCTGGCCCTGGCCGCGCAGGGCTTCGACGGCCGGCGGACGCGCCGCAGCGTGCAGCGGCGGCATCTGCGCGAAATGCTCGCGCGCCTTGGCCTGTTGCAGATCGATTCGGTGAATGCGCTGGTGCGCTCGCACTACCTGCCGCTGTTTTCCCGTCTCGGTCCCTACTCCATGACGCTGCTCGACGAGGCGGCCTGGAGTGTCGGCCGTCACCGCCAGTTGTTCGAATACTGGGGGCACGAGGCCTCGCTGCTGCCGCTGGAACACTACCCGTTGATGCGCTGGCGGATGCGCCAGGCCGCCGACGGCCAGGGCATCTACCAGCAACTGGCACGTTTCGGCCGGGAACAGCAGCCACTGATCCGCCAGGTGTTGCAGGCGGTGCGCGAGCAAGGTGCGCTAGGTGCCGGCAGCCTGAGCACGCGGCAGGAGCGGGCCGGTCCCTGGTGGGACTGGAGCGCGGAAAAGCATGCGCTGGAATGGCTGTTCGCCGCCGGCGAGCTGACGGTGGCCGGACGGCGCGGCTTCGAGCGGCTCTATGACCTGCCGGAGCGAGTGTTTCCCGCGGAATTGCTGGCGCGTCCCGAGCTTTCGGAGGCACAGGCCCAGCGCGAGCTGTTGCGGATGGCGGCGAGCGCCCTGGGCGTGGCCACCGAAAAGGACCTGCGCGACTACTATCGGCTGAGCCCGGCGCAGAGCCGCGCGCGCCTCGCCGAACTGGTGGAGGCTGGCGAGCTGCTGCCGGTCCGGGTCGAGGGCTGGAGCCAGCCGGCCTACTGCCCCGGCGAACCGCAGGTGCCGCGGCGGCTAGGCGCCAGTGCCTTGCTCTCGCCCTTCGACTCGTTGGTCTGGGAGCGGGCGCGGGCCGAGCGCCTGTTCGATTTCCGCTATCGCCTGGAGATCTACACGCCGAAGGAAAAACGCGTGTACGGCTACTACGTGCTGCCATTCCTGTACAACGGCCGTCTGGTCGGCCGCGTCGACCTCCGCGCCGAGCGGGCGCGCGAGCGCCTGGCGGTGCATGCGTTGCATGCCGAGGCGAACGGCATGGACGATGCCGCCCTGCACGAGCTGGCCGAGCAACTGCGCAGCATGGCCGCCTGGCTGGGCCTGGCGACGGTGGCGATCGAGGGGCGCGGGGAGTTGGCGGTACGCTTGCGCGGGGTGCTGCTCTAGCGAGCGCTCCCGCCGGGCGGCGGGAGCGGCCGCGGCGCGCTCAGCGGCGCACCTGCTTCAGGGTTTCGGCGATCAGGAAGGCCAGCTCCAGCGACTGGTCGGCGTTCAGCCGCGGGTCGCAGTGGGTGTGGTAGCGGTCGCTGAGGCCGTCTTCGGTGATCGGTCGCGAACCGCCGATGCACTCGGTGACGTTCTGCCCGGTCATCTCGATGTGGATGCCGCCGGCGTAGCTGCCTTCGGCCTGGTGCACTTCGAAGAACTGGCGGACTTCGGCGAGCACGCGGGCGAAGTCGCGGGTCTTGTAGCCGCTGGAGGCCTTGATGGTATTGCCGTGCATCGGATCGGAACTCCACAGCACCTGGCGGCCCTCGCGCTGGATGGCCTGGATCAGGCGCGGCAGGTGGTCGCCGACCTTGTCGGCACCCATCCGCACGATCAGGTTGAGGCGGCCCGGATCGTTGTCCGGGTTGAGAATATCGATCAGGCGGATCAGCTCTTCGCTGTCCATGCTCGGCCCGACCTTGACCCCGATCGGATTGCCCACGCCGCGCAGCATCTCGACATGAGCGCCGTCGAGCTGGCGGGTGCGGTCGCCGATCCAGAGCATGTGCGCCGAGCAGTCGTACCACTCGCCGGTCAGGCTGTCGCGGCGGGTCAGGGCTTCCTCGTAGTTCAGCAGGAGCGCTTCGTGGGCGGTGAAGAAGCTGGTTTCGCGGAGCTGCGGCGCGCTGTCCAGGCCGCAGGCGCGCATGAAGGCGAGGGTCTCGTCGATGCGGTCGGCGAGTTGCTGGTAGCGCTCGGCCAGCGCCGAGTTGGCGATGAAATCGAGGTTCCAGCGGTGCACCTGGTGCAGGTCGGCGAAGCCGCCCTGGGCGAAGGCGCGCAACAGGTTGAGGCTGGCGGTGGACTGGTGGTAGGCCTGCAACAGGCGCTCCGGGTCCGGCACGCGGCTCTTCTCGTCGAAGCCGATGCCGTTGACGATGTCGCCGCGATAGGCGGGCAGGGTCACGCCGTTCTGCGTTTCGTCGCCGGAGGAGCGCGGCTTGGCGAACTGGCCGGCCATGCGCCCGACCTTCACTACCGGGCAGCCGGCGGCGAAGGTCATTACCACCGCCATCTGCAACAGTACCTTGAAGGTATCGCGGATCTTCGCCGCGGAAAATTCGGCGAAGCTTTCCGCGCAATCCCCGCCCTGGAGCAAGAAGGCGCGTCCGGCGGTGACTTCGGCGAACTGCCGGCGCAGCTCGCGAGCCTCGCCGGCGAAGACCAGCGGCGGGTATCCGGCGAGGGTCTGCTCGACCCTGGCCAGGTGCGCGGCATCGGGGTACTCGGGTTGTTGCTGGATCGGCTTGGCCCTCCAGCTCTCGGGGCTCCAGGACTGGCTCATCTACGACTCTTGGCAATGCTCGGGAAAGCGGATTGCGGCATGGTAGAGCAGCTCGCCGCAGCGCCGCCAGCGATCGTTGCAATAGCGGAAATCCATCGTCGGGCCGGCTTTGCTATGCTGCGGTGCTTTTGCCGGAGCGCCTGGCGATAGCCGGCGAAGCGGCGGGGGGAGGTGAGTGGTGAGCGAAGAATGTCTGCTGGTCGAGGAGCGCGACGAATACGGGGTCATCCGGGTCATCGAGTCCGGCGACTATCGCTTCCTCGAGTTCGGCGACGGTGTCGAGCAGAGCTGCGTGTTCATGCCCGATCCGGCCTGGCTGGAATACGACTACACCCGCGCCATGCTGCTCGGCGGGCTCTGCCATTCGCAACCGCGTCGCGCGTTGTTCCTCGGTTTCGGTGCCGGCAGCCTGACCCAGGCCTGCCTGCGCCACCTGCCGCTGGAGGAGGCCGAGGCCATCGAGCTGCGCCCGGCGATTCCGCGCCTGGCCCGCGAGCATCTGGGGCTGCGCGACGACCCGCGCCTGCGATTGCGCATCGGCGACGCACTGGAGAGCCTGGGCGAATGCGCGGAGGCCGACCTGATCTTCCTCGACCTCTATACCGATACCGGCCCGTCGGCCGCGCACCTGGCCTGGAATTTCCTCGGTGCCTGCCAGGAGCGCCTCGCCGAGGATGGCTGGCTGGTGATCAACCAGTGGAGCGGCACCGATGGCAAGCCGCTGGGCGCGCCGCTGCTGCGCGGGCGCTATCACCATCATTACTGGGAGTGTCCGGTGGCCGAGGGCAACGTGGTGATGCTGGTGCCGGCGAACCTGGCCCTCGAACTCGACCAGGAAGCCCTGCGGACGCGTGCCGCGGCGCTGGAGCCGCAACTCGGCTATTCGTTGCAGGGCTATATCGACAGCCTGCGCCCGGCCCAGTAGCCAGGGCGCGCGGACAAGGGCCCGGCTAGCGTCCTTCGAAGCGTCCCGGGCGGCGTTCCTGGAGAGCGCGCAGGCCTTCCTTGGCGTCCTCGCTGTCGAGCAGGCGCCTGGCGGCTTCCGGCAACGCAGCGGCGGCGACCGCTTCGCCTTCCAGCAGGGCCTGGCGCGCCGAGCCGAGGGTGGCGCGCACGCCCAGCGGCGCCTGGGCCGCGACCCGTTCGGCGAGGGCGATGGCGTGGTCGAGGAGGTCCTCCGGGGCGGTGACTTCCTGCACCAGGCCGAGACGATAGGCTTCGTGGGCGTCGAATTCGTCGCCGGTGAGCAGCCAGCGCATGGCGTTGCCCCAGCCGGCGACCTGGTGCATGCGCAGTGTCGCGCCACCGAACGGGAGGATTCCGCGCTGCACTTCGAGCTGGGCGAAGCGCGCGTTGCTGGCGCAGAGGTTGATGTCGGCCGCCAGCATCAGTTCGATGCCGATGGTGTAGCAGTAGCCTTGCACGGCCACCACCAGCGGCTTGCTTGGACGCCGGCCGCCGAAGGTGCCCCAGGGATCGACGGCGCCTTCGGGGAGTTTCCAGCCCTGGCGGAAGGTCTCGCCGACATTGGCCAGGTCCAGCCCGGCGGTGAAATGCTCGCCGTGGGCGAAGAGCAGGGCACAGCGCAACTGGTCGTCGGCCTCGTATTCGCCGAGCGCGGCGACCAGGTCGTCGAGCATCGGCAGGTCGAAGGCGTTGCGCTTGGCCACGCGGTCGAGGCCGAGCAGCAGCAGGTGGCCGCGCCGTTCGCGGCTGATGCGTCCTGGGAGGGTGTCGTTCATGCGGCGGTTTCCTGGCGGGGGGCGGGCAACGTCGGTATAGACGTCTGGAATCGGGATGTCCATTGTCAGTCTCTCCGATGACGCATGTCGGAAAAAACGCACACAAACGTCAAAATTCCGGTATGATGCGCGCCGGTCAAAACTGACCCCGTTCAGGACCTGCATTTTTCGGAGCGCTGTGCTCTGGCTGTGTATCCGCTCTGCGGATTTCCTTTACGTAATCTTCTAATTCAAAAGCAATCTCGCAAATCCCCGCCCCAGCTGCCTGGGTGGCCGTTTCGGCCGTACAGGGCATGAGCAGCCATGGGTCATGGGTCTTTGCGGATGTATACGAGGCAAACCCATGACTCAGGAAACCGTCGGCTTCGCCGCGCTCGGTATTCACCCCAATGTGCTCGCGGCAATCGTCGCCGTAGGCTACGAAGAGCCTTCGCCTATCCAGGCTCAATCGATTCCGCTGATCCTCGAAGGCCACGACATGATCGGCCAGGCGCAGACCGGTACCGGCAAGACCGCCGCGTTCGCCCTGCCGCTGCTGTCGCGCATCGACCCGAGCCGCCGCGAGCCGCAGATGCTGGTGCTGGTGCCGACCCGCGAGCTGGCCCTGCAGGTCGCCACCGCCTGCGAAACCTATTCCAAGCAATTGCCGGGCGTCGGCGTGGTCGCCGTCTACGGCGGCGCGCCCATGGGGCCGCAGCTGAAGGCCCTGCGCCAGGGCGCACAGATCCTCGTCGCTACCCCCGGCCGCCTGTGCGACCACCTGCGCCGCGACGAGAAGCTGCTGGCCACCGTCCAGCGCCTGGTGCTCGACGAAGCCGACGAGATGCTCAAGCTCGGCTTCATGGACGACCTGGAAGTGATCTTCGAGGCGCTTCCCGAATCGCGCCAGACCGTGCTCTTCTCGGCGACCCTGCCGGCGTCCATCCGTGGCATCGCCGAGCGCCACCTGAAGCAGCCCAAGCACGTCAAGATCGCCGCCAAGACCCAGACCGTGGCGCGCATCGAGCAGGTCCACCTGATGGTCCATGCCGACCAGAAGGCCGGTTCGATCCAGCGTCTGCTGGAAGTCGAGCAGTTCGACGCGCTGATCGCCTTCGTCCGCACCAAGCAGGCCACCCTCGACTACGCCGAATTGCTCGAGCGCCAGGGCTACCGCGCCGCCGCGCTCAACGGCGACATGCCGCAGGCCCAGCGCGAGCGGGTCATCGAGTCGCTGAAGGACGGTTCGCTGGACATCGTCATCGCCACCGACGTTGCCGCCCGGGGCCTGGACGTACCGCGCATCACCCACGTGCTGAACATCGACATGCCGTACGACCCCGAGTCCTACGTGCACCGCATCGGCCGTACCGGCCGTGCCGGCCGGGAAGGGCGCGCGCTGTTGCTGGTGACTCCGCGCGAGCGGCGCATGCTGCAGGTGATCGAGCGGGTCACCGGGCAGAAGGTCGGCGAAGTCCGCCTGCCGGATGCCGAGACCGTGCTGGAGGCCCGCCTGGCGCGCCTGGCCGCGAGCCTGACGCCCTTGCTCGACAGCGCCGTCGAGCAGCGCGGCGCGGTGCGCGACGAGCTGTGCCGTCGCCTCGGCTGCGATGCCGAGACCCTGGCCGCCGCATTGCTGGCACGCCTGACCGCCGGCAAGGCGCTGGACCTGGAGTCGGTGCGCCGCGAACAGCCGCTGACCCCATCGGCACCGCGCGAGCGTGCCGACCGTGGCGAACGCGGCGAGCGTCCGGAGCGCAGCGGCGAGCGTCGTCCGATGGCGCCGCCGAGCGAAGGCCGTGCCCGCTGCCGCACTGCCCTCGGCGCGCGCGACGGGGTTGCGGCGAAGAACCTGCTGGGCGCGATCCTCAACGAGGGCGGCCTGTCCCGCGAGGACATCGGTCGCATCCAGATTCGCGATACCTTCAGCCTGATCGAGCTGCCCGAGGCCAATCTCGAGCGCCTGCTGACCAAGCTCAAGGACACCCGCGTCGCCGGCAAGGCCCTGCGCCTGCGCCGCTATCGCGAGGACTGAGGTCCAGCGCGATGAACAAAAGCCCCGCTTCGGCGGGGCTTTTTCATGGGCTTGATGTTTGCTGGCCAGGCTGTTTTTCGCGCCTGCCCCGGCTTCTCGCTTCGTCACCCCGGGCGAGTCCCTTTGGCAAGCGTCTAAAGGAAACAAAGGACTCGCCCAGCCGCCAGGGCAGGCACCACGTCGTGCATGCCAGACCTGCACATACCGAAGCCCTGATCCGCCGCCTATCCCTGACATCGCGGATCACGCCTATGGCGTTATCCGCACTACAGGACTATATCGCTCGCGATTTCCTGGCTGCCAGCCGAGTCCACCCAGCTTGCGGCGGGAAGCCGATGCTCTCCGCCAGTCCCACGAGAAACCCTGTCAATCGAAGCGATAGATATCCATCCCCAACGAGCCCAGGGTAAAGCCGCTGTGCTCGACGCGCATCCCGCCGCCGCCCGCGCCGCGGGCGAAGAACAGTGGCAGCAGGTGCTCGTCGCTGGGGTGGTTGCGCGCCGCCCAGGGCGCCTGCCGGCGGTAGTCGTGAAGCGCGGCCTGGTCGTCGGCCTGGAGCTTTTCCACCATCCAGTCACGGAACTCCCGCGCCCAGGGCGCGATGGCTTCCGGCCCGGCGCGCCAGTCCAGTTCGCCCAGGTTGTGGGTGATGCTGCCGGAACCGATCAGCAGCACGCCTTCCCCGCGCAGTTGGCGCAGGGCCTGGCCGACGCGGCTCTGCAGGGCCGGACCGAGGCGGCTCGGCAGGGACAGCTGGAGCACCGGGATGTCCGCCTGCGGGTACATCAGGCTCAGCGGCACCCAGGTGCCGTGGTCGAATGGTCGCTGTGGGTCGGCCTGGGCCGGCAGGCCGGCGGCCTGGAGCAGTTCGATCGTCCGCTGCGCCAGCGCCGGCTCGCCTTTGGCCGGGTAGCGCACGGCGTAGAGGGGCGGCGGAAAGCCGTAGAAGTCGTGCCAGATATCCGGCGCCGCGGCGCCGGTTACTCGCAGGTCGTCGCTTTCCCAGTGCGCGGAAACCACCAGGATCGCCTTCGGCCGCGGCAGCTCTGTAGCCAGGCGGCGCAGTTGTACACCGCTGGCGCCCGGTTCGAGGGCGAGCATCGGTGAGCCGTGGGAAATATAGAGAGTCGGTAGCATGATTCACCTCATGACTCGGATGAGCCATGTTCCTCCCTCGATCAATCGAAAACCAGTATATGTTTTTGAGGATACCTATCGATCCAGGCGTTAGGTCGCTGTCTCGCGCGCTACGCCGGTTGGGCTTTCCGCCCAGTAGCGCCGATCGTCGAGGATCGCCCGGTCACGCTCGAACGCCAGGGGCAGGCGTTCCCTGAGGAAGTCCACCCAGGTGCGGATCTTGGCGTCCAGGTAGCGCCGCGAGGAGTACAGCACGAACACCTCGCGGACATGCAGTCGATGGCCCGGCAGTAGCCGCAACAGGCTGCCTTCCTGCAGCGCGCGGGCGGCGACGAAGCCGGGCAGCAGGCAGACGCCGAGCCCGGCCGCGGCGGCGGCGCAGGCGGCCTCGGGAAGGTTGACCTTGAGCGCCTCGTCGAGATCGAGCAGCGTTTCGCCGCGTTCGCCGACGAAGGCCCAGCCCTGCGGGCAGGACGGCGCGGCCACGTTCAGGCAGCGATGCCGCAGCAGGTCCTCCGGCGTGCGTGGCACGCCATGCCGTGCCAGGTATTCCGGCGCGGCACAGACCACGCTGAACACCTGGCCGAGATCGCGGGCGACCAGGGTCGAGTCCGGCAAGGTTCGGCCGAGGGTGATCAGCACGTCCAGGCCTTCCTCGAGCAGGGCCGGGGTGCCCTGGGCCAGCGTGAGGTCGACGGAGACGTCCGGATGGCCGTCCAGGTAGTCCACCAGTAGCGGCATCAGGTGCTCGAGGCCCAGTTCGGTCACCGCGTGGAGGCGCAGGCGACCGCTGGCGTGGGACTGGCTGTCTTCGACGTCCGCCGCGGCGGCGGCGACCGTGCGTAGGATCTGCTTGCAATGCTCGTAGTAGCGCAGACCGCTTTCCGTCACCACGACGCTGCGCGTATTGCGTTGCAGCAGGCGCGCCGAGAGCGCCTGTTCGAGCCCGGCGACCTGGCGCGAAACGGTCGCCGGAGAGGTCCCCAGCGCCTGGGCGGCCTGGGTGAAGCTGCCGTGCTCCACCACGCGGACGAAGGTCCGGATACCTTGCAGCAGGTCCATTTCCAACTCCTTCGCCGGTCCGCGCCCGGCGCCGTCTCAGCCCGACGCCGGGTCGGACGTTGGGCTCCAGCCGCCGCCCAGCGCCTTGTAGAGGTTGACCAGGGTCAGCGACACCGCTTCGTCGCTGGCGACCTGCTGTTCCTGGTTGTCCAGCAGTTGCCGCTGGCTGTCGAGCACGCTGAGGAAGTCCACCGCGCCGGCGCGGTATTGCTCGCGGGCGCTCTGCAGGGCGCGGCGGTTCTGCGCCACGGCTTCGCCGAGGCGCTCCTGGCGGCGCTGGTTGGCGGCGTAGTCGTGCATCGCGTCGTCGACTTCCTGCCAGGCACGCAGCACGGTGCGCTGGTAGTCGATGGCGGCTTCCTGCTGCTGTGCCTCACGTAGCTCCAGGCGTCCGCGCAGGCGTCCGCCTTCGAAGATCGGCAGGCTGAACGCCGGGCCGATGGCGAACTGGCGATGGTCCCAGTCGCCCAGGCTGGACAGTTGCAGGGATTCGAAACCGAAGTTGCCGTTGAGCGTGATGCGCGGATAGAAGTCCGCCTTGGCCACGCCGATGCTGGCGGTAGCGGCGTGCAGGCGCGCTTCGGCACGACGGATGTCGGGGCGGCGCTGGGCCAGTTCGGACGGCAGGCCGACCGGCACGCTGCCCGGCGGACGCGGAATCGCCCGCGCCGGGCCGAGTTCGGCGAGCAGGCTGCCGGGGCTGGCACCGACCAGGTAGCCGAGGGCGTTGACCAGGTGCGCCTGGTTCTTTTCCACCTCGGGCAGGCGTGCCTCCATGCTGGCCACCTGGGCCAGCGCCTGGGCTACCTCGAGGTCGGTGGCGACGCCGTTGGCCAGGCGCGTGCGGGTGAGTTCCAGGCTGCGCCGTGCGGTCTCGAGGTTGTCGCGGATGATCGCCGCACGGTTCTGTTCGCCGCGCAACTGGATATAGTCGCGCGCGGCTTCCGCCAGCACCGAGACCTGCACGTCGCGCAGTTCGTTCTCGCTGGCTTCCACCGTCGCGTCGGCGGCTTCCAGCTCGCGTCGCACGCGGCCCCAGAAGTCCAGCTCCCAGGAGGCGTCGAAGCCGGCCAGGGCGTGGTTGTAGTTGCCTTTGCCGGCCTTGCCGGAGGGATCGAACAGGCCGGCGCTGGTGGTCCGCTGGCGCTGGTAGTTGCCGCTGGCGTCCACCGAGGGCAGGGCGTCACCGCCGAGGCTGCGACGGATCGCGCGGCTCTGCTGCAGGCGCGCCGCGGCGCTGCGCAGGTCGAGGTTGGCACGCTGGACCCGTTGCAGCAGGGCGTTCAATTGCGCGTCGTCGAACAGCGTCCACCATTGGGCTGCGAGCGGCGCGGCGGCGAGGTGGCTGGGGTTGCCGGCAGCGGCCTGGAGCGACCATTCGCCGGGCGCAGGGCGGTCCGGGCGGGTGAAGTCGGGGCCGAGGCTGCAGGCGCCGAGCGCAA
This sequence comes from Pseudomonas sp. TZ252, assembly GCF_056110345.1. Lineage (NCBI taxonomy): Bacteria > Pseudomonadati > Pseudomonadota > Gammaproteobacteria > Pseudomonadales > Pseudomonadaceae > Pseudomonas > Pseudomonas sp. TZ252. The sequence goes on from NZ_CM148566.1 coordinate 4,762,102, forward strand.
GGCTGGCAATAAGCAGGAGCGGAGTGCCTTTCATTGCTGGGCGACCTCGGCGGAGCGGGTGCCGGTCGCGGTGTCGATCCGTGCTTCCACCGACATGCCCACACGCAACTTGCCCGCCATGGCCTGGCGCGGCTCGAGAACGATCTTCACCGGGATCCGCTGGACCACCTTGGTGAAGTTGCCGGTGGCGTTGTCCGGGGCGATCGGCGCGAAGCTCAGGCCGGTGGCCGGTGCGATGCTGTCGACATGGCCGCGCAGAACCTCGCCGGGGAAGGTATCGACGCGGATCTCCACGGCCTGTCCGGGAGAGACGTGGGTCAGTTGGGTTTCCTGGAAATTGCCGACCACGTAGGCCTGCTGCAGTGGCACCACCGCCAGCAGCGCGCTGCCCGGCGTGACATAGGCGCCGACGCGCAGTTGGCGGCGGCCGACCTGGCCGTCGAAGGGCGCGCGGAGTTCGCAGTAGGAGAGGTCCAGGCGGGCCTGGTCGCGTCGCGCCTGCATGCGTTGCAGGTCGCCACGGGCCTGGCCGACGCGGGCTTCGAGGACGCTCACCTGCTTGCGCGTGGCATCCACTGCGGCCTGGCCCTCGGCCAGCCGGGCGCTGGCGGTATCGATCCGCGATTGCGCCTGCTGGGCGTTCTGCAGGCTGCCGGCGCCCTTGCTGGCGAGGGTCTGGTAGCGGCTTTGCTCGTGACGGGCGAAGACCAGCTCGGCCTGCTCGGCGCGGACCTTGGCCCGCGCCTGTTCGATCAGCGCCTGCTGGCGTTGCAGGTTGGCCTCGGCATTGGCCAGGTTGGCCTCGGCACCGAGCACGTCGGCTTCGGCGGCGGCCAGGGCGGTGCGGAAGTCGCGGTCGTCGAGGCGGGCGAGCAACTGGCCGGCCTTGACCGGCTGGTTGTCCTCGACCAGAACGTCCTGGACGAAGCCGGCGACTTTCGGCGCGACCAGGGTGAAATCGGCGTGCACATAGGCGTCGTCGGTGCTCTGCACGACCCGTGGGGCGAGCAGGTGGAACAGCAGGTAGACCAGTAGGGTCAGGACCAGCAGGGCGGCGAGCAGCAGGCTGCCCTTGCGCGAAGTGATGAACGACATACAGCGACCTTTCAGTGTGTGGGAGCGACCGGGCGGGGCGGGTAGGCCCGTTGCGGCAGGATCGGAATCAGGATCAGCAGGGCGCAGGCCAGGCCGGCCATTGCCAGCAGCACGTCGGCGTTGCCCAGCACCTGGGCCTGTTGGCGGGCCTGTTCGGCCAGGTGCTGCCAGTGCGCGCCGGAGTCGGCGCCCGGTTGCAGGCCGGCGATCTGTTGCAGGCGCAGTTCGACGGCCTGGGGCGCATTGCCCAGGTGATCCACCAGGCGGTTGGAGTGGTAGTGCTCGCGGGCGGTGCCGAGGGCGCCGATCACCGCGGTGGCGACTACCCCGGAGAAGCCGCGGACGGTGTTGAACCAGGCCGAGGCGAAGGGTCCCTCGATGGGCGCGATGACGCTGGTGGAGAGCATCAGCAGCGGAATCACCGCCATCGGCTGGCCGACCACCAGTAACAGCATCGGCAGGTAGAAGTCCTCGCGCACCCAGTCCGCCGTCAGTTGGCTGAAGCTCAGACAGGCACCGGCGCACAGGCACAGGCCGCAGGCCAGCACCCAGCGGCAGTCGACCCGCGGGATGTTGCAGAGGGCCGCCACCAGCGGCAGCGCGACGAGCTGCGGAAGGGCCACCAGCAACACCATGGGTACGCTCTGCAGGGGGCGGTAGCCGCGGATCTCGGCGAGGAATTCGGTCGGCACGCCCATGCTCGCGCCGAGCACCACCAGCACGCCGGCCAGGGTGATCAGGGCGAAGGTCAGGTTGCGCCGCTTCAGCAACTGCAGGCGGAAGAACGGCAGCGGGTGGCTCCATTCGTTGACCAGGAACAGCCCCAGCAGGAGGCTGCCGCTGCCCAGCAGCAGGCAGATCAGCGGCGACTCGAACCAGTCCAGGCGTTCGCCTTGCAGCAGACCGATCACCAGGGCGCAGATCGCCGGGAAACCGGTGAGCAGGCCGATGCCGTCGAACTGGCGGAAGCGTTCCAGGCGCACCGGGTCCTGGGGCAGGCCATGGGACACCGCGGCCATCGCCACCAGGCACAGCGGAATGACCTGCCAGAACACCCACTGCCAGCCGACGTATTCGAACCAGAACGCCGCCAGCGGCAGGCCCAGGTTGGGCCCGAAGGTCGCGGTGAGGGCATAGGCGCCCAGGCCATAGAGCTTTATCCCGGGTGGCAGGAAGCGTAGCGCCACGGTCATCAGCATTGGCGGCAGGCAGCCGGCCATCAGCCCTTGCAGGGTGCGCAGGACCAGCAGGCTCTCGAGGTTCGGCGCGAACGGACAGAGCAGGGCCAGCAGGGCGAAGCCGCCGATGGCGAAGAGCGTGAAGCGGCGCAGGGAAAAGGTCACCGAACACCAGGGCGCGAATGCCATGGCGGCGACCTGGGTGGCTTCGTAGAGCACGGTCAGCCAGGTGCCTTCGTCATGGCCAATGGCGAGTGCGCCGCGCACATCGGTCATGGCGATCTCGGTGACATGACCATTGAGACCGGCGGTGAGCGAGGCGAGCAGCACGCCGAGCAGGCCTACCACGATGCGCGTGCCGAAAGGCTGGGCGGCGGGGGCTGCGGTTGGCGTCGGCTGGCCGAGCGGGGTGGCGAGCGAAGTCATCGCGACCTCGCTACGGCGAGGGTGGGGAAACAAGGCATGGGCGGAAACTCTTCTGATTTCCGCCGCAGTCTAGGAGCGTCCCGGTAGTGTGAAAATTGAAATGATCGAAATGAATCAGTGCATTTTGTGCATCTGTTTCAGTTGGAGCCAAGCAGCGGATGGGGATCGCTCTGCACTTCCTCGCAAATCCGCTTGATCGTTTGCCGGAACCAGCGGTGCGCGGGATCGTTGTCGAAGCGTGGATGCCAGGCCTGGACCACCATCACGGTCTTCAACGGCACCGGGATGTCGAACTGGCGCAGGCCCAGGCCCAGTCGGTTGGCCCGCCACAGGGAATGCTCGGCGATCGGCAGCAGCAGGTCGGAGCCGGGCAGGGCGAAGATCGCCGAGTGGAAGGTCGGGCTGATCAGCTTGACGTCGCGCTTCAGGCCGAGTTCTCCCAGGGCCTGGTCCAGCGGTCCATGGTTGAGGCCACGACGCGAGACGGCGATATGCGGAAAAGCGACGAAGCGCTGCGGAGTGATCTCGCCGTCGAAGATCGGGTGCCCCTGGCGGGCCAGGCCGACGAAGCGGGTGGTGAGCAACTGCTGGGTCTTGACCTCGGGTTCCATCCAGGACGAGGCGCCGATATAGAGGTCGATGCGGTTCTGCCGCAGTGCCTCGTCGTCGATGTCCGACTCCTGCACGAAGCGCAGGGTGCAGCGCGGCGCCTCCTCGGCGAAGATCTCCAGCAGGCGTATCGACAGACCGCCGACCAGGGTGTTGTTGGAACGCAGGGTGAAGCAGCGCTCCAGCTTGTCCAGTTGGATGGTCTCGCGAGTGTTGAACAGGTCGCGGGCCTGGTCCACCAGTTGCCGGACCTGCTCCTGCAGTTCCAGGGCACGGGGCGTGGGCACCAGCTTGCGGCCGGCGCGGACCATGATCGGGTCGCCTACCGCCTCGCGGATCCGTGACAGGGTACGGCTCATCGCCGGTGGGCTGAGGTGCATGCGGCGCGCGGCTCCGACCACGCTGCCCTCTTCGAGAAGAACGTTGAGGGCGACCAGGAGATTCAGATCGGGAAGATGCATGGAGTGGAAGTATAAGCACGCTGGCATGCGCAGGGTGCAGTCTTTCGTTCTCCCAGGCGTGCGTTCGCTGCATTGCTGGATTGCGTTCGCGGTGCCTTTACGCGCACCGGTGGCTGCCGAAGAATGCCGGTGCACGCTCTATCCGAGGATTTGCCGATGTTCCATACGCTCCTGGTCGCCATCGACGGCGGCCCGCAGACCCGTCGCATTGCCGAGCTGGCGCGGCAGGCCGCCGCGCCGGGCGCGCGGGTCCACCTGCTGTGCGCGGTGGACGCCGGCTATGCGTTGCCGGGCCGGCCGACGCTGCTCGACTATCCGCCCGCCGCGCACGAGTGCGAAGAGGCCCGGCAGGTGCTCGACGAGGCCCGTGCGCTGCTAGCCGGGTGCGAGCTGGAGGTACGGGCCGAGCTGCGCGCCGGCGACCCGGTGCAGGTGATCCTGGGCGAGGCGCGACGCCTGGGCTGCGAGCTGATCGTCATCGGTCATCGGCACCTGGGGCGGCTGGAGCGCCTGCTCGATCCTTCGGTCGGCGACCGGGTGATCCGCGAGGCGCCGTGTCCGGTGCTGGTGGAAGTGCGCGAGGGAGATGCGCAGGGGAGTTGACCTGCCGGCCGATTGTCGCCACCTTGCGGTTTTTCCCACGAATGCGGAGGACAGGATGCAGGCGGATTTTTGGCACGCCCGCTGGGCGAACAACCAGATCGGCTTCCACCTGGACGAGATCAATCCCTACCTGATGCGCCACCTGTCGCGGCTGCGACTGCAAGCGGGCGAACAGATCCTGGTGCCGTTGTGCGGCAAGACCCTGGACCTGGCCTGGCTGGCCGCCCAGGGACTGGAGGTGCTGGGGGTGGAGCTTTCGGAAAAGGCCGTGAGCGACTTCTTCGAGGAGCACGACCTGCACCCCGAGATCGATCAACTGGATGGTTTCCGCCGCTACCGGGTCGCCGGCATCACCCTGCTGCAGGGTGATTTCTTCGCCTTGCAGGCAGAGCACCTGGCGCAGTGCAGGGCGTTCTACGACCGCGCCGCGCTGATCGCCCTGCCGCCGGAGATGCGCGAGCGCTATGCCGGGCATCTCCAGGCGGTCCTGCCGACGCGCAGCCTCGGCTTGCTGGTCACCATCGACTACCCGCAGGCGGAGATGGCCGGTCCGCCGTTCGCCGTGCCCGACGAGGAGGTGCGTGGCTACTACGCTGGCGGTTGGCGGATCGAGGAACTGGAGCGCGGCGACGTGCTCGGCGTCAACTGGAAATTCCTCGAGCGCGGGGTGTCCTGGCTGGACGAGGCCGTCTACCTGCTGGAGAGAGGCTGAAACGGGGCGCCGCGCGGCGCCCCGTCCATTTTCAGCGGAGTTCGTCGACCAGCACCGCAAGGGTGCTCAGGACGTCCTGGCCGAGCCGCTTGGAGCGGGCGCCGGACCAGCCGGTCCCGGGCTCCGGGTTGTCGTCGTGGTCCTTGAACGGCATCTCGATGGTGAACGCCAGGCAGTCGTAGGTCTGCCCGACGAAGTTGCAGGCCAGCGCCAGGTTGGCCTGGCCCGGCGCACTGCGTGGGTAGCCATGGCGGATCTGGAATTCGCCGCGCGCCATCAGTTCCTCGCGGAAGCGTTGCTCGAGCCGTTCCAGGCGGGGCGTATAGCCCGGGTTGCCCTCGCAGCCGGCGGCGAATACGTGGGGGATTTCCTCGTCGCCGTGGATGTCGAGGAACAGGTCGACGCCATGGCGCTTCATCTCCTGCTGGACGAACCAGACTTCCGGGCTGCGCTCGGCGCTCGGCTCCAGCCAGGCCCGGTTGAGATCCTGGCCGGCGGCGTTGGTGCGCAGGTTGCCGTGGAACGCGCCGTCCGGGTTCATGTTCGGCACCAGGTACAGGTCGGCCTTTTCCAGCAGGCGCTGCATTTCCGTATCATCCGGCCGCTGCAGGCGCTCGATCAGGCCTTCCATGAACCATTCGGCCATGTGTTCGCCGGGATGCTGCTGGGCGATGACCCACAGCTTCAGGTGGCTGTCGGGATGGCGCCTGACCCGCAGCAATTCGATGTCGCGGCCTTGCACGCTGGTGCCGACGGCGAGCCGTTCGACGCCCTCGATGCCGAGCGCACGTTCGACCAGGCGGGCATGCCGTTCGCGGCTGTAGGGCTCGAAGTAGGCGAAGCGGACTTCGCTTTCTTCCGGTTCCAGCTGGAAATGCAGGCCGTCGGCGTCGTATTGCGACGGTACGCGGAACCAGCGTTCGCCATCGTACGAGGCGACTGCCTGGTAGCCGCTCCAGGCATGGCTGTAGGCCGACTGGCCGGCGTTGACCAGGGTGAAGCGGTGCTCGGTGGCGGCAGCCATGCCCTCGACCTTGAAGTGGAACCACTGGAAATGCTGGCTGGCCAGGTCGGGACGGATCGCCAGGCGGATCCGGCGGGGATCGCTGGCATCGATGACCTGGATGTTGCCGCTGTCGAAATCGGCGCGGATCTGCATGGGAACCTCATCGGGCGAAATCACGGACCCGCATGTTCCGGGGCTGGCTCGCGGCTGTCAAAGCGACCATGGATAGGTGGCTTTCCCGGGCATAAAAAAAGGGCGACCGATGGTCGCCCTGTCCCAAGTGTGAAAGCGGATCAGCGTGCGCTGGCGCGCAGCGCTTCGATACGATCTTCCAGCGGCGGGTGGCTCATCAGCAGGCCGGCCAGGCCGTGCTTGAGGCCGCCATTGATGCCGAAGGCGTTCAGGGTGTCGGGCATCTGCACCGGCACGCCCTGTTCCGAACGCAGGCGTTGCAGCGCGGCGATCATCGCGCCGGTGCCGGCCAGGTGGGCGCCGGCGGCGTCGGCGCGGAACTCGCGGCGGCGCGAGAACCACATGACGATGATGCTGGCGAGGATGCCGAGCACCAGTTCGGCGAAGATGGTCGCGACGAAGTAGCCGATGCCCGGGCCGTCCTCGTTCTTCAGGATGGCCTTGTCGACGAAGTTGCCGAAGATCCGCGCGAAGAACATCACGAAGGTGTTCACCACGCCCTGGATCAATGCCAGGGTGACCATGTCGCCGTTGGCGACGTGACCGATCTCGTGGGCGAGGACGGCTTTCACCTCATCGGGCGAGAAACGTTCGAGCAGGCCCTGGCTGACCGCGACCAGCGCGTCGTTCTTGTTCCAGCCGGTGGCGAAGGCGTTGGCCTCGTAGGCGGGGAAGATGCCGACCTCCGGCATCTTGATGCCGGCTTCGCGGGACAGCTCTTCGACGGTTTGCAGCAGCCACTGTTCGTGACGGGTGCGCGGCTGGCTGATGACTTCGGTACCGGTGCTCATCTTCGCCATCCACTTGGAGATGAACAGCGAGACCAGCGAACCGGCGAAACCGAACACGGCGCAGAAGACCAGCAGGCTGCCGTAATTCTGGCCGGTGAAGCGGTCCACCCCGAGCAGTTTCAGGGTGATGCTGGCAATCACCAGGACTGCCAGGTTGGTGGCCAGGAACAACAGGATGCGCATCATGGTGTAAAGCTTCTCCTCACGGCTGAAGGCACGGAGCGCGGTTCGCAGGCCGCCGGGGCGGGCGAACGGGCTCCTGATAATCATGCGGGGTTATATAAGGGGCGGTCCATGGCGATTCAATCGAGGGACTATTTCAAACTGTGTCGCCTTGCGCGCCCAGGTTGCCCTCGAACAGCAGGCGGGTCAGCCCGGCCAGGCGTTCGCCGTCGCCCTGCGCCAGCGCCTGGCGCAACTGGTTGGCCAGGCTGGCCTGTTCGCGGCTCACGCTGGCCGGCGCCTCGGCCAGCGCCGCCGCGGCCCGGGGGACGATACGGGTAAGTCTTAGGAAGGCCTTTTCGCTGAGCACCGCCTGGTCGAGAGCCTCGTAATGAATGGTGTTGGCGAAGCGCAGGTAGCCTTCCTCGGCGAGCCAGAGCAACGCGCCCAGACAACTTTGGTGACGTTTGCTCGGCAGGCCGAACTCGTCCGGCGCCTCGCGGCCGATCAGGTCTTCGACGTAGAGCGCGGTCTTGCGCGGAAACGCCTGGTAGAGAAGCAGGAGGCCGCCAGCGGCGTCCTTGTGGAAGTCGTCGATCTGCAGGTCCATGGATGGGTCGCCGGGCAGGGCGGCGCCAGCGGCGCCGCGGGAGCGGGGGGGTTACTGCTGGTAGCCCTTGAGGAAGCTGCCGATGCGCAGGATCGCCTGCTCCAGGTCGTCGACGCGGGGCAGGGTGACCACCCGGAAATGGTCGGGCCACGGCCAGTTGAAGGCGGTGCCCTGGACGATCAGCAGTTTTTCCGAGAGCAGCAGGTCGAGGACGAACTTTTCGTCGTTGTGGATCGGGCAGACCTTCGGATCGATCCGCGGGAAGGCGTACAGCGCGCCCATCGGCTTCACGCAGCTGACGCCGGGGATGTCGTTGAGCAGTTCCCAGGCGCGGTTGCGCTGCTCCAGCAGGCGCCCCGGCGGCAGGACCAGATCGTTGATGCTCTGGTAGCCGCCCAGGGCGGTCTGGATCGCGTGCTGCGCCGGGACGTTGGCGCACAGGCGCATGTTGGCGAGGATGTCGAGACCTTCGATATAGCTCTGTGCCCGCTGCTTGGGCCCGGAGATCGCCACCCAGCCGGAGCGGAAGCCGGCCACCCGGTAGGATTTGGACAGGCCGTTGAAGGTCAGGCAGAGCACGTCCGGCGCCAGCGAGGCGGTGGAGACGTGGACGGCGCCGTCGTAGAGGATCTTGTCGTAGATCTCGTCGGAGAACAGCACCAGGTTGTGCTGGCGGGCCAGTTCGACCATGCCTTCCAGCACTTCCCTGGAATACACCGCGCCGGTGGGGTTGTTCGGGTTGATGATCACCATCGCCCTGGTATTCGGCGTGATCTTCGCCTTGATGTCTTCCAGGTCCGGCCACCAGTTGGCCTGCTCGTCGCACAGGTAGTGCACCGGCTTGCCGCCGGCGAGGCTGACGGCGGCGGTCCACAGCGGGTAGTCGGGAGCGGGGATCAGCACCTCGTCGCCGTTGTTCAGCAGCGCCTGCATGGACATCACGATCAGTTCCGACACGCCGTTGCCGAGGTAGATGTCCTCGACGCCGACGCCTTCCACCTGCTTCTGCTGGTAATACTGCATCACTGCCTTGCGCGCGCTGAACAGGCCCTTGGAGTCGCTGTAGCCCTGGGCGGTCGGCAGGTTGCGGATGACGTCCTGGAGAATTTCCTCGGGAGCTTCGAAACCGAACGGCGCCGGGTTGCCGATATTCAGCTTGAGGATGCGGTGACCCTCTTCCTCTAGGCGTTTGGCGTGCTTGAGCACCGGCCCGCGAATGTCATAGCAGACGTTGGCGAGCTTGTTCGATTTGCTGACCTGCATGATGTGTCGAATCCCGAAGTGAGCGAACACCGTGGAACAGGCTGCGAAAAGCCCGCTGGATCGCGGCTTGGCAGGCTGTAACGCGGATGACAGACTGGCGTCTATAAGGAGCACGCATGATACGTGCGGCCCGTCCCCCGGAAAAGGGAGCGCCGGGCATTTTTCAGATCGCGAGGTAGAGCCGATGAGCAAGATCGACAAACCCCTGGACTCCTGGCGCGAGGAGTTGACCGAAGAGCAGTTCCACATTTGTCGCCTGGGCGGTACCGAACGCGCCTTCAGTGGCGAATACCACGCCACCAAGACCCCCGGGATCTATCATTGCACCTGCTGCGGCACGGCGTTGTTCGACTCCGACGCCAAGTACGACTCCGGCAGCGGTTGGCCGAGCTATTTCCAGCCGGTGGACGCCGAGGCGGTCCGCGAACTGGACGACTTCAGCCACGGCATGCATCGCATCGAAGTCCGCTGCGGCCGCTGCGATGCCCACCTGGGGCACGTCTTCCCGGATGGCCCCCGGCCCACCGGGTTGCGTTACTGCATCAACTCGGCCTCGCTGAAGCTGGTGCCGCGGGAGAGCTAGAGAGCGACGACCCGTCTTTGGTTCGGGTCGTTTTTCATTCAATCAATTTGTGTGCAATTGAATTGCGAGCTACTTTGTTTCGAGACCCACCCTCAACAAGGAAGACAAGCCATGAGCGATTCGCTGCTGAGCATTCCCTGCACCACCATCAAGGGCGAACAGAAGACCCTGGCCGACTTCGGCGGCAAGGCGCTGCTGGTGGTGAACACCGCCAGCAAATGCGGCTTCACCCCGCAGTACCAGGGGCTGGAGGCCTTGTGGGAAAAATACCGTGAGCGCGGACTGGTGGTGCTCGGGTTCCCCTGCAACCAGTTCGGCAAGCAGGAACCGGGCGACGAGGGCGAGATTTCGCAGTTCTGCGAACTGAACTACGGGGTGAGCTTCCCGCTGTTCAGGAAGATCGAGGTCAACGGCGCCGGCGCCCACCCGTTGTTCGTCAACCTGAAGAAGCGCGCGCCGGGCCTGCTCGGCAGCCAGGGCATCAAGTGGAACTTCACCAAGTTCCTGATCGGCCGCGATGGCCAGGTGGTGAAGCGCTATGCGCCGACCACCAAGCCGGAGGAGCTGAGCTCGGCGATCGAGGCGCTGCTTGAATGAGCACCCGGGGAAAAGTCGCCAGGCCGGATGGCGTCGAAGAATCGCTGCTGCTCGACAACCAGCTGTGTTTCAAGCTGTACGCCGCCTCGCGCGCGGTGATCCGCGGCTATCGGCCGCTGCTCGAACAGATCGGCCTGACCTACCCGCAGTACCTGGTCATGCTGGTGCTCTGGGAGTGGCATGCGAGCCCGCCGGAGCAGCCGACGGTGAAGGCCCTGGGCGACCGCCTGCTGCTCGACTCCGGAACCCTGACGCCCTTGCTCAAGCGTCTCGAACAGCTCGGCCTGGTGGATCGCCGTCGCGCCAGTCACGATGAGCGGGAAGTGCACCTGACGCTGACGGTGCCGGGGATCACCTTGCGCGAACGGGTCATTCCGCTGCGCCAGCAGCTGATCTGCAGCACCGGTTTCGACCTCAACGAGATGTTCGACCTGCACCAGCGCCTGGGCGGATTGCTGTCGCGCTTCCGTCTGGTGGTAGGAGGCTAGCCGTCGTCGCGAGGCCGGCTAGTCGCTCGCGGTGAGCGGGCACCAACGGTCGAGGATGGCTTTCAGTTCGTCGCGGTGGAAAGGCTTGGCCAGGTAGTCGTCCATGCCGGCGGCACGACAACGTTCGCGCTCGTCCGGCAGGGCGTTGGCGGTCAGCGCGATGATCGGCAGGCCGCCCCAGCGTCCGCTGTCGCGGATCTGCCGGGTCGCTTCGTAGCCGTCCATCACTGGCATGTTGCAGTCCATCAGGACCAGGTCGATGGGATGCTCCTCCAGCATCTTCAGGGCATTCAGCCCGTGTTCGGCGATCCATACCTGGCAGCCGAGCTTGTGCAGCAGGCCCTTGGCGACCAACTGGTTGACCGGGTTGTCCTCCACCAGCAGGACCCGGGTGTTGCGCTGTTCTCCCGTGGTGTCCGAGGCGCTCGACGGGGCTATGGCAGTGTGTTCGAGCACGTGTTTCAGGGCCTGGTACAACTGGTTGCGACTCAGCGGCCTGGCCAGTTGGCGCAGCGGCGACAGGCGGCGGGCCAGCTCCGGTTCGAGGAAACTGCCGTAGGCGGTGACCAGCAGGATCGGCGTACCGATGCTCGGACGCAGTCCCATCAGACAGTCCGGGCAATCCGATATCAGTACGTCGAGCGAGTGGCCGAGCAGGCTGTCGTCGGTCTCCAGACGCTTGTACTCCAGGCCCCAGCGCGGCAGCCAGGTTTGCAGCAGCTGCGCCAGCCCGCTGTTGGCCGAGCATTGCGCGATCACCCGGCCGCGCAGCGGCAGCGCCTGCAGCGGAGGGCTGACCGGCGCCAGCGGCAGGCCGACGCTGAACAGGCTGCCCAGGCCGACCGTCGACTCCACCGTCAGCTCGCCCTGCATGGCCTCGCACAGCTTGCGCGTGAGGGCCAGGCCGAGGCCTGTGCCGCCGTATTGGCGGGTGATACCCGCGTCGGCCTGGGTGAACGGTTGGAAGATGCGATCCAGCGCCTCCTGGGCGATGCCGATGCCGGTGTCGCGCACACTGATGCGCACACCCTCGGCGGTGGCTTCCACGCGAACGTCGACCCGCCCCAGGCGGGTGAACTTCAGCGCGTTGGACAGCAGGTTGCTGACGACCTGGCGAATCCGCGTCGGGTCGCCGGAAACCTGGGCGGGCAGGGCGGGGTCGACCAGGCAGGTCAGCTCCACGCCGGCCGCGGCGTTCTGCGAGAGGAGGCTGGCGGTGTCTTCCACCAGGACGCCCAGGTCGAACGGGATCTGTTCCAGGACCAGTTGCCCGGCCTCGAACTTGGAGAGGTCGAGCACGTCGTTGAGCAATTCCACCAGCACCTTGCCGGAGTCGTGGGCGATCGACAGTTGCTGGCGCTGTTCCGGGGTGAGCGGGCCGTCGAGGCTCAGCGAGAGCATGCCGAGCAGGCCGTTCAGCGGCGTGCGGATCTCGTGGCTCATGTTGGCCAGGAAGCTGGCGCGGGCCTGGGCCATATCGAGAGCGGTCTGGCGGGCTTCTTCGAGTTCCTGGTTGGATAGCGTCAGGCGCGCGTTGGCGGCCTTCAGCTCGGCGGTACGGGCGGCGACGATGCTTTCCAGCTCCTCCAGGTACTGGGTCAGGCGGTTCTCCGCCTCCCGGCGCTGTTCGATCTCTACCGAGATGCGCCCGAGCTGGCGGTTGATGACTTCCACCAGCACGCCGATCTCGTCGCGTTCGTGGCCCTTGGGGCAGGGCAGGCGCATGCGTGCCGGCGAGCGTGGATCGTGTCCGCTGAGGGCCTGGATCAGGCTGACCAGGGGCTTGGTCAGCAGGGTATAGAAGAGCACCAGCAGGATCAGCGACAGCAGCAGGCTGCGCACGAAGCCGGAGAGCAGGGTGATGCCGGCGCGACGGAGGAAGTCGTTGCCGAACACGAAGGTGTCGATTTCCAGGTGCAGTACGCCGAGGGCCTCGCCCGGCGCATGGTCGACATGCAACGGGTCCTCGTAGACCCGCTTGTGGCCGAAGAGGAAGTCGCTGAGCGGCCGCAGGCGGCTTTCGGCGGGTTCGCGCGAGGCGCTGGCCAGCGGCAGGCCGGAGGTGTCGATGATTTCCGCGCGGACCACGGCGGGCGAGCGCAGCAGGCCGAGGACCAGCTCCTGGGCCAGCTCCGCATCGATGTTGTAGGCGATTCGCGCGGCGGGGTTGTGGCTGACGTCCAGCAGCGCGCGCACTTCGCGATTGATGGATGCGTCCTGGCTGGCATAATCGACGCCAACCTGAATCAGGCTGAGCAGGGTTCCCAGGATAAAGGCCACCAGCACGGTGAGGCTGGCCTGTTTGAACGACAGGCGATGGGTCAGCGCTATATCCATGGGGGCGGGGATCAGCCTTGGCGAGGTTCTGCCGCCTAGCATAGCCCATCCCGACCGTCTGTCGGGGTTCCTGGGCGCAACCGATGATCGATCCGTGACGTCAGTCCGATCCGAGGAGAACAGAGTGGATTCCCGATTGAGCGATTTTCTTGCCCGCGCCGAAAGCGTGCTCGCGCGCCTGGAGCCGCTGCTGCCGGCCGTACGCGAAGCCGTCGACTGGGAGCGCAGCCTGGCGGCGCGCTGGCACCGCGACGGCCGTAGCGGCTACCTGCAGCCGCTGGAGGTCAGCCTCGACCTGCGCCTGGCCGACCTGCTGGGCGTAGAGCGGCAGCGCGAGCAACTGGAACGCAACACCCGCCAGTTCGTCGCCGGCCAGCCGGCCAACCACGCCTTGCTCTGGGGGGCCCGCGGGACCGGCAAGTCCTCCCTGGTTCGTGCGCTGCTGGCCGAGCTGGCCGGCGCCGGGCTGCGCCTGATCGAGATCGAGCGCGACCACCTGGCCGACCTGCCGCGCGTGGTGGAGCAACTGCAAGGCCTGCCACAGCGCTTCGTGCTGTTCTGCGACGACCTCTCGTTCGATGCCGGGGAAGGCGACTACCGGGTACTCAAGAGCGTGCTCGACGGCTCGCTGGAACAGGCGCCGGAGAATGTGCTGCTCTACGCCACCTCCAACCGCCGGCACCTGGTTTCGGAGAAGCAGAGCGACAACGAGAACTGGAAGATGGTGGACGGCGAGCTGCATCCCAACGAAGCGGTGGAGGACAAGATCGCCTTGTCCGACCGTTTCGGCCTGTGGCTGTCGTTCTATCCCTTCACCCAGGAGCATTTCCTCAGCGTGGTTCGCCACTGGGTGGACGTGCTCGCGGAGAAGGCCGGGCTGGCCTGGAGCTGGAGCGAGGAACTGGAGAAGGAAGCGATCCGCTGGGCGCTTGGCCGCGGCAACCGCAACGGCCGTTGCGCCTATCAGTTCTCCCGCTACTGGGTGGGCAAGCAACTGCTGGAGCGCCAGGCATGATCGATCTGCAGCAATCTGGCGCCGGGCTGGCCGGCTACGCCCTGCTGGCGGCGCAGGCCGAGGCGCTGTTCGCCGACGAGCGCGATTTCATCGCCAACGCCGCGCAGTTCTCCGCCTTTCTCTTCCATGAGCTGGGCGACCTGAACTGGGCCGGCTTCTATCTGAACCGCAACGAGGAGCTGGTCCTGGGACCGTTCCAGGGCAAGGTCGCCTGCGTCCGCATCCCCTTCTCCAAGGGCGTCTGCGGCGCCGCGGCGCGTACCCGGCTGACCCAGCGGGTAGACGACGTCCACGCGTTTCCCGGCCACATCGCCTGCGACAGCGCTTCCAGCAGCGAACTGGTGGTGCCCCTGCTCAAGGACGGCCGCCTGGTCGCTGTGCTCGATCTGGACAGCCCGAGCGTGGGACGCTTCAGCGCCGAGGACCAGGCCGGGATCGAAGGCCTGGTGGAGATATTCCTGCGCCTGACGGACTGCTGAGCGACGCGTTCAGGCTTTCGCTGCGAGCTTGTCGAGGGTCCGTCGTTCCCCCGGCAGCAGCGCTTGCATCGCCGGGCGTTCGAGCATCCGCGCGAAATGCGCGGCGAGGGCCGGCCAGCGTTGCTCGTCCAGGTTTTCGCCGGCGTGACGCAGGTTGACCAACTGGCTGGCGATCGCCAGGTCGGCGAGGGTCAGTCGCTCGCCGACGAAGAAGGCCCGGCCGTCGAGATGGTTTTCCAGGTAATCGAAGTGCGCTGGCAGCTTTTCCTCCAGCGCGCGACGCACGTCGTTCTCCTCGCAGGCCTGGCCCATCGCCGGCTTGAGTATCCGGTTGCGGAAGATCGTCAGCGTGGCCAGGGGAGCGATCTCGTAGTCGGCGTATTTTTCCAGCCAGCGCACCGCTGCGCGGCTGGCGGGGGCGTCGCCCTGGAGATTCGGCGGTTCGGGATAGCGTTCTTCCAGGTACTGGCAGATCACGCTGGAGTCGGCGAGGGCCAGGTCGCCGTCGCGTAACGCCGGGATGCGGCCCAGCGGGCTGATCTCGCGATACCAGGCCGGCTGGCCGAACGGGGCGATCGCTTCCAACTGGTAGTCGAGGCCCTTTTCGGCCAGGAGCAGGCGGACCTTGCGGACGAACGGAGACAGCGGGGCTCCGTAGAGTGTCAGGCTCATAACGATTTCCTCGGTCGATATGAGCCTGGGTTATAGCACGGCTGCCGTGGGCAGGCCGGAATCAGTCGTAGACGTTCTTCTTCTTCCACAGGTCGTCTGCATCGAGGGCCTTCAATCCCTCGTTGAGTTCGCTGGGCTCCTCGCTCGCCGGCTGGCTGTTGTTCAGCACCATCGCGTTGGCGCGGGCCAGCTGCGCTTCCATCTGCTGCAGCTCCGCCTGGTAGCGCGCCAGCTCGGGCTGCTTGCGCAGATACTGGGCGCCGCGTTCGAAGGCCAGGCGCGCCTGGCGCGGTTCGTTCTGCTGCAGGGCCTGCTGGCCGAGATTGCCGAAGAACTCGATATGCAGGCGCACCAGGAGGTGGCGAATCTCCTTGACCCAGATCTGCGCCTCGCTGCGCGGCAGGTGGCCGTCCTGGGTGAAACGGGTGAGCTGGGCATGCAGGGCTTCGAAGAGGAAGCGGACTTCCTTGGCCTTGTCCTCGGTCAGGATCGCCTGGGGCGGATTGCGCACCGGGATCGACTCGCCCTTGGCGACCAGCGCGCGCAACTCTTCTATACGAGCCTTGAGCCCGGCATCGGCTTTCTTCTGCAGCGCCAGTTGCTGCTCGCTGAGGCTGAGCTCGATCTGGCTCATCAACAGCTTCAGCGACGGGCTGACGAACTGGCCGGGAAGGCTCTCGGAAATCTGCGCGCAGCGCCGGACCCGGTCGTTGAGTTCGGCTTTCAGGCGCGCTTTCTCCAGCTTGCTGTTTTCCACCACGTGGTTGATATAGCCAATGGCGATTAGGAGGGCGATCCCGCCGATGATGAGGGCGGTAATGAGGAGTGGCGACACCTTGGGACTCCGCTGTAAGAATTTTCTCAGTCTAATGTCTTGGTGCTACCACTGATAGCAGCAGCTCATTATTTGCACAGAAGTCTTTGATTTAAAAAAATTTTCTCAGAAGGGTTGACGCCTCCCCGGACGCTCCATAAAATGCGCGCCACTTCCAGCGTGAAGCCAAACGCGAAACACTGGAAGCCGGAAAGATCTGTTGTAAGTTCCGGGCCGCGTCCCCTTCGTCTAGTGGCCTAGGACACCGCCCTTTCACGGCGGTAACAGGGGTTCGAGTCCCCTAGGGGACGCCATTGCGGGAATAGCTCAGTTGGTAGAGCACGACCTTGCCAAGGTCGGGGTCGCGAGTTCGAGTCTCGTTTCCCGCTCCAAATTCTACAACCTGGCTTCGGCGGGGTTGGTGAAAGTTAGGCGTCAAAGGTTCGGTTTCGGCCGAACGGGCAACAAGTTGTAACGCGGGAATAGCTCAGTTGGTAGAGCACGACCTTGCCAAGGTCGGGGTCGCGAGTTCGAGTCTCGTTTCCCGCTCCAAACATGATCCAGGTTTCGGCCTGGGTCGAAGAGAAAAGGGCCTTCGGGCCCTTTTTTCGTTTCTGCGCCCCAGGCTGCTCGTCCTGGTCTCCTTTACTTGCCTCGTTCTGCCGTTCAAGCCCCGCTGTCTCGCGGTAGCGAGGACGTCCCGGGTCCCGCGCGCTGGACGCCTTTTCCGTCGCGTTCGGCGGCGGAGGCGGGCGCGGTCGCTCGCCAGGCTTCTGGGGTAAGATTCGTTCCGGGCGCCGGCTGCGTTGCGCCGCAAATAGGTGCAGGCTGGCGCGAGCGAGCCGGCTCTGTCGGGGTGTTCCCGTCGCCGGACGTTGTCGGATTCGTGCTTGTATTTTCAATCTCATACGGACATGACCCTGATCCCGGCAATCCCGGGCGGGCTTCGTGCAACTTGCGCGGGAGCGTGGCACCTATGCAGATCGGCAGGCCGCGGCGGGACAGTCTCTTTCATTTCGGTATCGTGATCGCCGCGCTCGCGGCCGTCCCGTTGCTCATGGCGCCGCTGGTGTACCAGCAGGCCAGGATGCGTGCCGAAGGCGAGGCCGCGGTAACCTCTGTCGCCATTCTTCGCCAGTTGGACACCCTGCTCGGCGTTGTCTCGGACAGCCTGGACAAGAGCCAGGAGGCGGTGGGCAAGCCGTGCCGGGAGGTCCTGGGCCGATTGACCCGGATGACCATGCTGAGCCCGTATTTCCGCTCGCTGGTCCTAGTGGAACGCGAGAACGTCTATTGCTCCTCCCTGCGGGGCGAGTTGCACGATCTGCCGTTGCAGGTGGCCTTCAAGGCTTTGGGCAGCCTGCCGGCCGGGCAGCGCATCACCCCCAGCAACGCGACGCCGCAGGTACCGGAGCGGGCTTCGGTCATCATGTCGCGTGGCGATGAAAACGGATCCGGCGTGCTGGCGATAATCGACGGTCAGTACCTGCTGGATATCCAACAGGCGGCTTCCTACGACGAACGGTTCCAGGTGCAGATGGTCCTGAGACAGTCGCAGCGACAGCTACCCGGCGGCGCGCCCGCCACCGGCGATGGCGTCGCCGTAGCGGCTTCGGCAAGGTTTCCGGTCGAGGTGCGGGTGGCGGTCGCTCCCGCGCTGGCCAGCGCCTATCGTGCCGATGCCTGGCGGCATTACGCCCCCTTCATCCTCCTGGCCGCGTTGCTGGCGGGATATCTGGCGCACCTGTTCTGCCGTCGCCGGCTGTCGCTGGTCGGCGACATGTATCGGGCCATGCGCGCCCGTGAGTTCCACATGGTCTACCAGCCGATCATCCACCTCGATACCGGAGAGTGCCGGGGCGTCGAGGCGTTGGTGCGCTGGCAGCGGCCGGACAGGAGTCAGGTGCGGCCGGACATCTTCATCCCCCTGGCCGAAGACAACGGCATGATCGGCGATCTGACCCGGCACATCTTCGGCCTGGTCGCCGCCGACCTGGCGCAACTGGGCCTGGGGGCGGGCGATCATCTCGGTGTCAATGTCAGTGGCTCGCACTTGGCGAGCCATGGGTTCGTCGACGACGTGCGGCGTTTGCTCGGCGCCATCGGCAGCGAAGGCCCGCAACTGGTCCTGGAAGTCACCGAGCGCGAGGCGCTGCCGCACGATGCGCAGTTGCAGCACAACATCCAGCAACTGCGCGAGCTTGGCGTGCAATGGGCGCTGGACGATTTCGGCACGGGGCAAAGCTCGTTGTCCCACCTGCAGAAGCTGCATGCGGACTTTCTCAAGATCGATCGCTCGTTCGTCAGCAGCGTCGGCAGCGGATCGGTGAATGCCGTGGTGCTGGAGACGATCATCGCGCTGGCGCAGCGCCTGGACCTGGCCATGACCGCCGAAGGCATCGAGACCCGGGAGCAGGAACAGTACTTGTGCGGGCACAGCATCCAGTGGGGGCAGGGCTACCTGTTTTCCCCGCCGCTGAAGGCGGCCGAGCTCTGGGCGTGGCGCAACAGCCGGCGCGGCGCAGAGCGCGAGGCGCGCGTAGCGGCGAGCTAGAGGGGCAGATGAGCGTGCGGCGGAAGCGCAAAGAGTCGCGCCGGCGTGCGTACGGCGCGAGGCGATTCAGTGCCGCGGGCTGTCCTCGGGCAGCGCGAGCAACTGCTTTTCGCGGTTCCAGTCGAACGTTTCGCCGCGCTCTTCGGCTTCGTAGCGGCGCTCGTCGAGGCGCTGGAACAGGTCGATCTCTTCGTCCGGCATGAAGTGCAGGCAATCGCCGCCGAAGAACCACAGCAGGTCGCGAGGTACCAGGTGGGCGATCTGCGGATAGCGGTGGAAGACCTGGGAAATCAGGTCCTGGCCGAGGTATTGGGCGCCTTCCGGGTCGCGCGGCAGTTCGTCCATCAGTTCGTCGAAACGTTCGAGGAACAGCCCGTGGTTTTCTTCCGGCACCTGCTCGGCCTCGCCCAGGGCGCCGAGGATGTTGCGCAGGTGCTGGAGCAGGGCGAGGTGGTGCTCGAGGTAGGAGTTGGCCATGACGGGTCCTCTGGAAAAAAGCTGGGCAGTATAAAGGGTTTCGCGGCGCCGGCCAGTTTCAGCGGATCGCCGGGGACTGGCTCTGGCGCCGGCGGTTTTCCAGTTGCCGGCGTTCGCTGTCGAGGCGCCGCTGGTCCTGCTCCAGGCGCCAGCGCTGCTGGTCCAGTTGCTGCTGGCGGATCAGGTTGTCCTGCATCTGTCGCTGCTGCCGTTGCCGCTGCAGGTTCTGCTGCTGGCGTTGCAGTTGATCCTGCTGCAGTTGCAGGCGTTGTTCGTCGAAGCGCTGGCGCTGTTCCTGGAGCTGGCGTTGGCGCTGTTCGCCGGCGCGCTGCACCGCCTGCTGGTGCGGCTGCACGCCATAGGGCGCAGGCGGTGCGGCCTGCGCCGGGGGCAGGAGGAGAAACGAGGCTGCCAGGCCGGTGGCAAGTAGCTTGAGCATGATGGCCTCCCGTACGTCAGGGATGTGCCCGTCGATTCTAGCCAATCGCCCGGGTTTGGGTGGGTGAAGACGACAAAGGCGCCGGAAGGCGCCTTTGTCGGTTGCGACCGTCGCTTTGCCGCGGAGTGTCAGCGGATCCTGCCGTCGGCCAGTTGCAGTTCCTCCTTGGCGAAGTCGTCGACGTCGATCACCTTGCGCCGTGCCGCTTCGGCCTGGTGCAGGGCCTGCGCCTGCTCGGCGCTCAGCACGCCGGCGGCGGCGCCGGCATCGATCGGGTTCTGCCCCGCTTGCGGCTGGACCCTGCCTTCCTTGATCGCCTTGTGCAGGGTTTTCTCCAGCGCGGCGCTTTCGCGTACCGCGTCGAAGGCGTGGGCGAGGGCACCGACCGGGTCCTGCGGGTCCTTCGGCAGGAACGCGCCGGCGAGGATCGCCTGCAACGCCGGGTCGTCGTCCGGACGGCCGAGGATTTCCGCGATCTCGGCGTCCAGTTCGTCGCCCGGCCCTTTGTGCCGGCGGCCGAACGGCAGTACCAGGACCTTCAGCGCGCAGCCGAAGAAGCGGCTGGGGAAGTTGTACAGCAGGTCCTCCAGCGCCGCCTCGGCCTTGCCGAGGTTTTCCTCCATGGCCCAGCGCAGCAGCGGATGCAGGTAGTCCGGGTTGCCCAGGTCGTGGTAGCGCTTGAGCGCCGCCGAGCCCAGGTAGAGATAGCTGAGGACATCGCCGAGACGCGCGGAGAGGCGTTCCTTGCGCTTCAGTTCGCCGCCCAGCAGCATCATGCTGAAGTCGGCGAGCAGGGCGAAGGACGCCGCCAGGCGGTTCAGCGCGCGGAAGTAGGGACGGCTGATGCGGTCGCCGGGCGCGTTGCCGAGGTGGCCGCAGCTGAGACTGAGGAGGAAGCTGCTGGCGGCGTTGCCGACGGCGAAGCCGATGTGCTTCACCAGCAGCGCGTCGAACTCGCGGGCGGCCTGGTCCTTGTCCTCGCGCTGGGCCAGTTCCATTTCCTTGAGCACGTACGGATGGCAACGGATCGCGCCCTGGCCGAAGATCATCAGGTTGCGCGAGAGGATGTTCGCGCCTTCCACCGTGATGAAGATCGGCGCGCCCTGCCAGGAACGACCCAGGTAGTTGTTCGGGCCCATGATGATGCCCTTGCCGCCATGGATGTCCATGGCATGGGCGATGCACTCGCGGCCGCGCTCGGTGAGGTGGTACTTGAGGATCGCCGAAAGCACCGAGGGCTTCTCGCCGAGGTCCACCGCGTTGGCGGTGAGGATTCGCGCGCTGTCCATCAGCCAGGCGTTGCCGCCGATGCGGGCGAGCGCCTCCTGGATGCCTTCGAAGGCGGCGATCGGCACGTTGAACTGCTCGCGGACCTGGGCGTAGCGACCGCTGACGTAGCTGCTGGCCTTGCCGGCGCTGGTGCCCACCGCCGGCAGCGAGATGGAGCGTCCGACCGACAGACAGTTCATCAGCATCATCCAGCCTTTGCCGATCATTTCCTGCCCGCCGATGATGTACTCCAGCGGCACGAACACGTCCTTGCCGGAGTTCGGACCGTTCATGAAGGCGGCGCCCAGCGGCACGTGGCGGCGGCCGATCTCGACCCCGGGGGTGTCGGTGGGGATCAGCGCCAGGGTGATGCCCAGGTCCTCCTCGTCGCCCAGCAGATGGTCCGGGTCGTGGCACTTGAAGGCCAGGCCGAGGAGGGTGGCCACCGGGCCGAGGGTGATGTAGCGCTTTTCCCAGGTCAGGCGCAGGCCGAGCACCTCGCGACCTTCCCATTCGCCCTTGCAGACGATGCCGACGTCGGTCATGCCGCCGGCATCGGAGCCCGCGTAGGGGCCGGTGAGGGCGAAGCAGGGGATGTCGTCGCCCTTGGCCAGGCTCGGCAGGTAGCGCTGGCGCTGCTCGTCGGTGCCGTAGTGGAGCAGCAGCTCGGCCGGGCCGAGGGAGTTCGGCACCATCACCGTCGAGGCCAGGTCGCCGCTACGGGTGGCGAGCTTCATCACTACCTGCGAGTGGGCGAAGGCGGAGAAGCCCTTGCCGCCGTACTCCTTGGGAATGATCAGGCCGAAGAAGCCGTGCTGCTTGATGAAGGCCCACGCTTCTTCCGGCAGGTCCATGCGCTGGCCGATGTCCCAGTCGCTGACCATGGCGCAGAGTTCTTCGGTCGGGCCGTCGACGAAGGCCTGCTCTTCTTCGGTGAGTTGCGCCTTGGGGTAGTCGAGCAGTTTCTGCCAGTCCGGGCGGCCGCTGAACAATTCGCCATCCCACCACACGGTGCCCGCCTCGATGGCCTCGCGCTCGGTGTCGGACATCGGCGGCAGGACTTTCTGGAACCAGGCGAACAGCGGACCGCTGAGCACGCGCCGGCGCAGGTCGGGCAGGGCGAGGGGAAGCGCCACCGTCAGCCAGAGCAGCCAGAAGACCAGCAGCAGCCAGCCGGGCGCGTGGCTGAACACGCCCATCAGGATCAGGTAGGCGGCGCTGATGCCGAGCGCGGGAGCGGGTGGGGTACGCCGATGGGCGAGGTAAGCGACACCGAGTACCAGTACGACTAACCAGAGCAACAACATGCGGAATCCTCCATGAAGACGCCAGGCGGCGTCTCGAGCTTAGCCCGTTTGCCGCCGTTTGGCGGCAGGGCCGGTCAGCTTGGCCGGTTTGTCACGTTATAGGCGAAAACTTCCCGTTTAGACTGGGACAAATTGCCCGCCGGGAGCCCGCCATGCAGTCCTACCTACAATCCGGCCGCTTCGTGGATAGTGACCACCCGGTGGTGGTGGAGTTCGCGGAAAAATCCCGGGGGAATTCGGCGAAACCGCGTGACCAGGCGGTCGCGCTGTACTACGCGGTACGCGACGGGGTGCGCTACAACCCCTACGTGTTCAGCCGCGATCCGCAGACCCTGAAGGCCAGCCACGCGCTGCAGCAGGGCGAGTCCTATTGCGTGCCCAAGGCCATCCTGCTCGCCGCCTGTGCCCGGCATTGCCGGATTCCGGCGCGGATCGGCCTGGCCGACGTGCGCAACCACCTGGCCACGCCGCGCCTGCTGGAGGCGCTGCGCAGCGAGGTGTTCGCCATGCACGGCTATACCGAGCTGTACCTCGAGGGCCGCTGGGTGAAGGCCACCCCGGCGTTCAACCGTGCCTTGTGCCGCGCCTTCGACGTCGCTCCGCTGGAGTTCGACGGCGTCGCCGACAGCGTCTTCCATCCATTCAACCGCCAGGGCGAGCGCTACATGGAGTACCTGGCCGATCACGGCCAGTTCGCCGACCTGCCGGAGGAACTGTTCTTCTCCCACTTGCAGCAGCACTATCCGCACCTGTTCTCCGGCCGCCCGCTGGCCCTGGACGGCGATTTCCAGGCCGAGGCCGGGCAAGATGAAGGGCGTCGATAGTCACCATCAGCCGGCGCGTCTTCCTTCTTCGGTCCATCCTCGGTAGGGTGCGGCATGTCGTCCGGGCGCTCCGGCGACCCATCCGCCGCATCAACCGAAGAGGGAACGCAGAGTATGTTGACCATCTGGGGCCGGAAGAACTCGAGCAATGTGCGCAAGGCGTTGTGGTGCGCCGAGGAGGCTGGCCTGGAGTACCGGACGGTGGATGCCGGCGGGGCGTTCGGCCTGGTGGATGAGCCGGCGTTCCGCGCGATGAACCCGAACGGTCGGGTGCCGGTGATCGAGGACGACGGCTTCGTCCTCTGGGAGTCCAACGCCATCGTCCGCTACCTGGCCGCCCGCTATGCGCCGGGCGACCTCTATCCGCAGGACCCGGTGCGCCGCGCCGACGCCGACAAGTGGATGGACTGGACCACCTCGACTCTCGCCGGGCCGTTCCGCGACCTGTTCTGGGGAACGCTGCGTACGTCGCCGGAGCAACGCGACGAGGCCCTGATCGCAAAGGCGTTGCAGACCTGCGGCGAGTTGCTGTGGGTGCCGGACCAGACCCTGGCCGGCCAACCCTGGCTGTCCGGCGAACGCTTCGGCATGGGTGACATTCCCCTGGGCTGTTTCATCTACGCCTGGTTCGAGATGCCCATCGAGCGCCCGCCGCTGCCCCACCTCGAGGCCTGGTACCTGCGCTTGCGCGAGCGCCCGGCGTTCCGCACCGCGGTAATGACCGAACTGACCTGAGCCGGCTACTGTTGCATTTTGTTACCCGTAGCCTTATCTAGCTCTTCCTCTTCACCTTCCGACACGGGAAGCCTAATGAGTTCCGCCCTGTCCATCCGTCAATTGACGAAAACCTACGGCAACGGTTTCCAGGCCCTCAAGGGCATCGACCTGGACGTCGCCGAAGGTGATTTCTTCGCCTTGCTCGGCCCCAACGGCGCGGGCAAGTCCACCACCATCGGGATTCTCTCGACCCTGGTGAACAAGACCAGCGGTTCGGTCTCGGTGTTCGGCCACGACCTCGACAAGGACCCGGCCGGCCTCAAGCGTTGCCTTGGCGTGGTGCCGCAGGAGTTCAACTTCAACCAGTTCGAGAAGGTCTTCGACATCGTCGTGACCCAGGCCGGCTACTACGGCATCCCGGCGAAGATCGCCAAGGAGCGCGCCGAGCGCTACCTGACCCAACTGGGCCTGTGGGACAAGCGCAACGAAGCCTCGCGGATGCTCTCCGGCGGCATGAAGCGGCGCCTGATGATCGCCCGCGCACTGGTCCACCAGCCGCGCCTGCTGATCCTCGACGAGCCCACCGCCGGGGTCGACATCGAGCTGCGTCGTTCGATGTGGAGCTTCCTCACCGAACTCAACCAGGAAGGCATCAGCATCATCCTCACCACCCACTACCTGGAAGAGGCGGAGCAGCTCTGCCGCAACATCGCCATCATCGACCACGGCGAGATCGTGCAGAACACCAGCATGCGTGACCTGCTGATGACCCTGCATTCGGAAACCTTCCTGCTCGACCTGAAGAACGTCCAGGCCCTGCCGCCGACTCTCGACGGCTACCCGACGCGGCTGGTGGACGATCACACCCTCGAAGTGCAGGTGGAGAAAAGCCAGGGCATCAACGATCTGTTCGCCCAGTTGGGCGCACAAGGCATCGAGGTACTGAGCCTGCGCAACAAGACCAATCGCCTGGAGGAGCTGTTCGTGTCGCTGGTGGAGAAGAACCTGACGAGGATCGCCCGATGAGTAGCGAGCTGAGCGCCAACCTGGTCGCCCTGAACACTATCGTCTACCGCGAGGTGCGCCGCTTCACCCGGATCTGGCCGCAGACCCTGCTGCCGCCGGCGATCACCATGGTCCTGTACTTCGTGATCTTCGGCAATTTGATCGGCCGCCAGATCGGCGACATGGGCGGCTTCACCTACATGGAATACATCGTGCCCGGCCTGATCATGATGTCGGTGATCACCAACGCCTACGGCAACGTGGTGTCGAGCTTCTTCGGCAGCAAGTTCCAGCGCTCGGTGGAGGAGCTGCTGGTGTCGCCGGTATCGCCGCACACCATCCTCCTCGGCTACACCATCGGCGGTGTGCTGCGCGGCCTGGCGGTGGGGGTGATCGTGACCATGCTGTCGCTGTTCTTCACCAAGCTGCAGGTGCACCACCTGGGCATCACGGTGCTGGTGGTGGTGCTTACCGCGACCATTTTCTCCCTGGGCGGTTTCATCAACGCGGTGTTCGCGCGCAACTTCGACGACATCTCGATCATCCCGACCTTCGTGCTGACGCCGCTGACCTACCTGGGCGGGGTGTTCTACTCGATCAACCTGCTGCCGCCGTTCTGGCAGACCGTGTCGCTGGCCAACCCGATCCTGCACATGGTCAACGCCTTCCGCTACGGCATCCTCGGCGTCTCCGACATTCGCATCGGCGTGGCCATCGGCTTCATGCTGCTGGCCACCGCGGTGCTCTATCTCGGCTGCGTAAGGCTGCTGGTGAGCGGGCGCGGCATGCGCCAATGAAACGCTCGAAGGCATGAAACAGAAGCCCCCGTCATGGGGGCTTCGCGTTTCATCGGCGCGGGCGAGCGAAATCGATGACGAAACGGGTCCAGCCGTCGGCAGACTCGCAGCGGATCTCGCCGCCGTGGGCCTGGACGATGGAGCGGCAGATCGCCAGGCCGAGCCCGGCGTGTTCACCCTGGCCTTCGCGGCGCGCCGGATCGGCACGATAGAACCGGTCGAACAGGCGCGGCAAGCGCTCGGGAGGAATCGCCGGACCCTGGTTCTCCACGCTCAGGCGTCGGTCGCCGAGACGGATACGTATCTCGCCGCCATCGGCGGTGAAGCGCAGGGCGTTGTCCAGCAGGTTGGCCAGCACCCGCCGCAGCATGCCGCGGTCGCCGGGCAGGCTCAGGCTGCCTTCGCGCAGCAGGCGGATGTCGCGGTCTTCCGCCAGCGGCTGGTAGAACTCCAGCAGCGAGTCGACTTCCGCGCCCAGGTCCAGGGCCTGGCGGCTGGGCGCCAGCAGGCCGTGGTCGGCCTTGGCCAGCAACAGCATGTCGTTGACCATCGCGGTGAGCCGTTCCAGCTCCTCGAGGTTGCCGTGCAGGGCCTCGCGATAGTCCTCCAGCGAGCGTGGGCGGGACAATACCACCTGGGTCTGGGTCAGCAGACTGGTGAGCGGGGTGCGCAACTCGTGGGCGATGTCGGCGGAGAACGCCGAGAGGCGCTGGAAGGCTTCTTCCAGGCGCGCCAGCATGGCGTTCAGCTCGCCGGCCAGTCCGCGCAGCTCCTCTGGCATCCGGCTGGCGTCGAGGCGGGTGGTGAGGGAGTTGGCGGAAACCCGCGCGGCGACTTCGCGCATCCGTCGCAGCGGCGCCAGGCTGGCGCCGGTGGCCCAGGCGCCGAGCAGCGCCGTGGCCAGCGCCGACAGGCTCATGGTCAGCCAGATCAACTGGCGCATGCGTTGCAGGAAGTGCTGGTGATGACTGATGTCGAGGATCACTGTGAGTCGCGGCGAAGCGTCGTTGCCGGGCTCCAGCGGGGCGCCGAGTTCGCGGTTGGCGGGCAGGCCGGGATGCGCAGGCTGCGGCAGGCGCTCGAACCAGAGGCTGCCATCCGGGCCGTTCAGGCGCAGGCCGAGGTCGGGATGGCGTGCCAGTTCGCGCAGCAGTTCCGCTTCGCGGCGGCGCATCTGTTGTTCCGAGCCGAGGCCGCGCAGCTCATCGCGAAACACCGCGAGCTTGGCGGACATCGCCATATGGTCGAGCTCGACGAAATGCTCGTCGATGGCCCTGCTGAAGATCAATCCGGCGATCAGCGAGACCGCCGCCGTGCAGGCGGCGAACAGCAGGCTCAGGCGGACGCCGAGGGACATCCGCGAGCCGAACCCGGCGCTCATTCGTCGCGCTCTTCGAGAACGTAGCCCATGCCGCGCACGGTATGGATCAGGCGCTGCGGGTAGTCGTCGTCGACCTTGGCGCGCAGGCGGCGGATGGCCACCTCGATGACGTTGGTATCGCTGTCGAAGTTCATGTCCCAGACCTGCGAGGCGATCAGCGACTTGGGCAGCACCTCGCCGCTGCGCCGCAGCAGCAGTTCGAGCAGGGCGAACTCCTTGGCGGTGAGGTCGATCCGCTTGCCCTGGCGTTGCACCCGGCGGCGCAGCAAATCGAGTTCGAGGTCGGCCAGTTGCAGGGTGGTCTCCTGCAACTGCTGGCTGCCCCGGCGCAGCAGGGTGCGCACCCGGGCGAGCAGTTCGACGAAGGCGAACGGCTTCACCAGGTAATCGTCGGCGCCTTGTTCGAGGCCGCGCACGCGGTCCTCTACGGCATCGCGGGCGGTCAGGAACAGCACCGGTACGGTCATCCCGGCGTCGCGCACGCTGCGCAGGATCTGCCAGCCGTCACGGCCGGGCAGCATGACGTCGAGGATCAGCAGGTCGTAGTCGCCGCCCAGGGCCAGTTGCTCGCCCTCGTTGCCATCGTCGCTCAGGTCGACGGCGAAGCCTGCCTCGGCGAGCCCCTGGCGCAGGTACTGGCCGATGCGCGGTTCGTCTTCGACGATCAGCAGTTTCATGTTAATCCCTCGTTACATTTGCCGGCCATGCCGACCTGTTTCTGACAGCATCGTAATCAGTGGGTAACGGGGGCGACAGTGGCCCCCGCGCAGACTACAGGGGAACTCATTCGAGGAGACTTCCCATGCGTACCTTCACTGCCTCCACCCTCGCTTTCCTGCTGGTCCTCGCCCCGACCGTTCCGGCCATGGCCGACAGCGGCGGCGACATCGTCTTCGAGCGCATGCAGGCCCAGGCCGCCAAGGCTCGTGCCGCGCACCAGGAGAAACTGGCGAAGCAGGCCGAAGCGACGAAGAAGGACAAGGAAAACTGCTGATCGCCAGTTCTTCCACCCCCGGCTCCACACGGGATGACGGAGGGCTCCGATCCCGTCTTCACCCGCCACCGGTTCCCTGGTTTCCGGTCGGCGGGTTTTTTATGCCCGTCGGTGGCGCTGGGCGATCTTAGCCTTCGCGGTCCGCAACGGCGGCAAGCTGACAAAGATGTAATGCTCCCGACAGCCAGCCGGCAGGCGCAGCGACACAGGATAGGCGACATCAACCCGATGGAGATTCCCCGTATGTTTCCGCGCCGCCTGCTTCCCGCTTCCCTGATCGTCCTCGGCGTGCTTTTCGGTGCCAACGCCCAGGCTTCGCCGGCCCACGGCCAGACCTTCGGCAAGCCGGCCCAGGCCGCGCAGGCCAGCCGCAGCATCGAGGTGGTGCTCGGCGATATGTACTTCAAGCCGCGGGCGATCGAGGTCAAGGCCGGCGAGACGGTCCGCTTCGTGCTGAAGAACGAAGGCAAGCTGTTGCACGAGTTCAACCTGGGAGACGCGGCGATGCATGCCGAGCACCAGAAGGAGATGCTGGAGATGCAGCAGTCCGGGATGCTCACCCCGACCGGCATGGCGTCGATGGACCATAGTCAGATGGGCCACGGCATGGCCGACATGGACCATGGCCGGATGATGAAGCACGACGACCCCAACAGCGTGCTGGTCGAGCCGGGCAAGAGCGCCGAGCTGACCTGGACCTTCACCAAAGCCACCCGGCTGGAGTTCGCCTGCAACATCCCCGGCCACTACCAGGCCGGGATGGTCGGTCAACTGACCGTGCAGCCCTGAGCCGGCGGACGGCCGGCGTGAAGATGCCGGCCGATCCGTATACACTTGCCGCCGCCCGCCAGTGCGGCGCGGCGCGCGGGGAAGGGCCCTGCGCGATTCATCCAGCAGGTTTCCCTCATGCAGCATCCCGCCGAACATTCGCCGCTGGGCAAGACCAGCGAATACGTCTCCAGCTACACGCCGTCGCTGCTGTTTCCCATTTCACGCACGGCGAAATGGGCCGAGCTTGGCCTGAGCGCCGAGACCCTGCCTTATCGCGGCGTGGATATCTGGAACTGCTACGAGCTGTCCTGGCTGACCCCGGCCGGCAAGCCGGTGGTGGCGATCGGCGAGTTCTCGATCCCGGCGGACTCGCCGAACATCATCGAGTCGAAGTCGTTCAAGCTTTACCTCAATTCCCTCAACCAGTCCGCCTTCGATAGTCGCGAGGCGCTTCGCGCGGTATTGGAGAAAGACCTCTCGGCCGCTGTCGGGGCGCCCGTGGGCGTGCGCCTGCGCAGCCTCGACGAAGTTGCCGAGGAGGGCATCGGGCGTCTGCCGGGGCGCTGCATCGACGAGCTGGACATCGCCGTCGACGGCTACGAGCAGCCGCGCCCGGAACTGCTGCGCTGCGACGCCGGGCGGATCGTCGAGGAGCAGCTCTACAGCCACCTGCTCAAGTCCAACTGCCCGGTCACCGGCCAGCCCGACTGGGGCACCCTGGTGGTCGACTACCGGGGCCCGGCGCTGGACCCGGCCAGCCTGCTGGCCTACCTGGTTTCCTTCCGCCAGCACCAGGACTTCCACGAACAGTGCGTCGAACGCATCTTCCTCGACCTGCAGCGCCTGTTGCAGCCGCAGGCGCTCAGCGTCTACGCGCGCTACGTACGCCGTGGCGGCCTGGATATCAATCCCTACCGCAGCCTGGCGGAGGTCGCACCGGACAACCGACGCCTGGTGCGCCAGTAACGCCTCGCAACACGCGGATACGAAAAAGCCCCGGCCATGCCGGGGCTTTTCATTTCGGCAAGTCGTTCAGATACCCATGTTGGCCAGGCTCTGCACGATGGAGCGGAGCGTGCCGGCGAGGGTCGGGTGGCTGACCTCGAAGCGCTCGACGGCGAGGTTGACCCCATCGACCAGGCTGCCTTCGTTGAGGGCGTCCTCGTTGGCCAGTTTCAGTTCGATGTCCCTGATCAGGAGTTCCAGTTCGGCGCGCTGCTCTTCGTTCAGCGGCGGTTGTTGCTCCAGTTGCTCGCGCAGGGCGGACAGTTCGCGCAGCAGACTCTCTTTCGGCATGGTATTTCCCTCGACGTACAAGTCTTCGGTGGACCTCCGGCGGGCGCCGAAAGGTCCGTCCATGCCGAACAGATTAACCTGTCGGGCGCAGATGTGCGCGATCCGGATCAATCCGCAGCAGGCGTTCCAGCAGCGGGAAGAAGTGCGTCAGTTCGGGGGTGCGCATGGCCGGGTCCTTGGCCAGGTCGTCGAGGCGGCGCAGGGTCAGGCCGTCCTGGGCATAGGGCGCCTTGATGTAGGCCGCGGCGGCACGCTCGTCGAACGGCCCGCCTTGCAGCACCAGGCTGTGCCGGGAGGCCGGCGACAGGCTGGCGTGGTAGCTCGGGTCCACCGCGCAGAGAAAGCGCTTGGCCGATACGTGCAGGCGCACCGGCTGCCAGACCGACTCTGGGAACAGCTCGCGCAGCAGGCGTGCGCCGAATTCCTCGTGGCGCAGGTCCTCCTCGTCGATCTGCGCCGGGTCTTCGTAGAGGTGGCCGATATCGTGCAGCAGGGCGGCGACTACAAGGCTGTCCGAGCAACCGGCGCGCTCGGCCAGGGTCGCACACTGCAGCGCGTGCTCGGCCTGGCTGACTGCCTCGCCATAGGGCTCGGCGCCATGGCTGGCGAAGCGTTCGGCCAGTTCGTCGAGAAAGCGGTGACGGGCGCGGCTCATGGTTTTTCTCCTTTCAGGCGGCGGACGGCGAGGTCGTGCAGGCAGGGTTGCAGCTCGCCCAGGTGATCGATCACGGAATGCACGCCCAGGCGGTACAGTTCCAGGGTGGCGTCGGCGCGCAAGCGGTCGCGCTCGGTATGTCCGAGAGCGTCCCAGTCGGCTGGCGAGAGGCCGCACGACGGCCCGCTGGCGGCCAGGCCGATGGTCCATAGCCCGGCATTGAGTCCGGCCTGGAGTTGACGCGGTTGGGCGCTGACCAGCACGCAGCCGTCGAGGCGCTCGATGCCCAGCCGGGCGAGGGCCTGCCAGCAGCCATCGGGGGCCGGCCAGGGGCGCGCGCCGGCGAGGGGGATCAGGGCGTCCGCTCGGCCGAGCGGCGCGGCAAGGCGCTGGCAGACCGATTCCGGTAGCTCGTCCTGCCAGGCGTAGGGAATCCGTTGTTCGTCCAGGCTCTCCAGCAGGGCCACGGCACCGGCGATGGCTTCGGCCTGTTCCTCGGCGGCTTCGTCGAGGGCCTGCTCCAGGCGCTGGCGCTCGTTCTTGTTCGGCTTGCGCTGCAACAGGAAGCTTTGTGCCTCGGCGAAGGGCAGCAGACTGGCGTCGCGGAGGTGTTCGGCAGGGCTATGCGGATGGCTGCGCAGCAGCGCCAGGGACAGGGTCCGGGCGCCGAAATCCACCAGGCCGCCGGAGAGTCCGAAGAGCAGGGCGGTGAAGCGCGGGAGTTGGTCGGAGCTGGGCATGCGAAAGGCGTCTGGCAAATGGTCTAGGCCAGCCTAGAGGGGTTTTGTGACGCCGCCGTGACGTTTTCGTGGCAGTGGCGATAGGCCGACGGGCTGCCGTTATAATCGGCCGGTCTGAATCAGCGAGGCCGTCATGCCGGTCGATCAATCTCGTCAGTACCTGCGCATCCGCGACCAGCTCGCCGCGGATATCGCCCAGGGCGTGCTGCAGGTGAAACTTCCCTCCGAGCGGGAGTTGGCCGAGCGCTTCCTGTGTACCCGCATCACCCTTCGCGAAGCCCTGCAGCAACTGGAAACCGAAGGCCTGGTCTATCGCGAGAACCGCCGCGGCTGGTTCGTCGCGCCGCCGCGGATCCGCTACAACCCGACCCGTACCACCGGCTTCATGGAATACGTCAGCGCCCAGGGACGCCAGCCGCGTACCGAGACGCTGCACGCCGAGCGGCGTGCAGCCGGCGCCTGGCTGGCCAAGCGGATGGGGCTGGAGGACAGCGCGCCGGTGTATTTCCTGCAACGGCGCCGCTGGGTGGACGAGCGTCCGGTGCTGATCGAACTGATCGCCCTGGATGCCGGGTGGTGCCCAGGCCTGCTGGACCACGACCTCGATACTTCGCTGATGAGCCTGCTGCGCGAGCGTTTCGGCCTGCAGCCGACGCGCTGCCAACTGGCGATGCACCCGACCGCGCTGAACGCGGCCCAGGCCGAGCCGCTGCAACTGGCGCCGGGTTCGCCGGCGCTGTACCTGGAGCGACTGAGTTACGCGGAGGGGCAGAGGGTGGTCGAGTTCGACCAGGAGTTCTGGCGCCCGGACGCTCTGGAGATCGTGCTCGACGCGGCCTATCCGGGCGCCTGAGTCAGGCGATCGCGGCGCGTATGCTGTCCGGCACGGGCGTCGAACGGTTTTCCGCGTGGCGCACCCAGACCAGCTTGCAGTGGCCTTCGCCATAGGTGCCTTGCGGATCTTCCAGGGTGCGCAGGCGATGTTCCAGTACCAGGCTGCTGGTGCCCAGCTTGCCGGCGTACAGTTCCACCACCACGGTGGCCGGATGCACCACCGGCTTCAGGTAGGTGTGCAGGCTTTGCAGCACGACCGGCCCCTCGGCAGCGCCTTCCAGGTCGATGCCGAGGGTTTCGAACCAGGCCACCCGGGCCTCTTCCAGGTACTGGAAATAGAGGGTGTTGTTGACGTGCCCGTAGCTGTCCATGTCGCCCCAGCGCACCGGGATATGGGCCGTGTGTAGCAATTGTCTGTCAGCCATCTCGTAACTCTTCTAGTCTCAAAATCGATGCGAGCCTATATACTGCGCGCACGCTGAAGCCGCGCTGGCGGCCAAGACTAGTCATGCAAAGGAGATACAGCAATGCGCGCCCGCGGCGTGAACTGGATCGAACGTAGTGCCCGAATCCTGGCTTGCGCCAGCCTCGCATTGGCACCCACGCTGTCCCTGGCGGCCAGTGAAGAAGACCCTTGGGAAAGCATCAACCGTCCCATCTTCACCTTCAACGACACCCTGGACACCTATGCGCTGAAACCGCTGGCCCAGGGTTACCAGAAGGTCACCCCGAACTTCGTTCAGGACGGCGTGCACAACTTCTTCAACAACCTCGGCGACGTGAAGAACCTGGCCAACAACCTGTTGCAGGCCAAGTTCCACAATGCCGGCGTGGACACCAGCCGCCTGCTGTTCAACAGCACCTTCGGCCTGGCCGGCTTGATCGACGTGGCGACCCCGATGGGCCTGCAGCGCAACGATGAGGACTTCGGCCAGACCCTGGGTTATTGGGGCGTCGGCAGCGGCCCGTACGTGATGCTGCCGTTCCTCGGCCCGAGCACGCTGCGCGATGCCCCGGCGAAGATCCCGGACATCTATGTCAGTCCCTACCACTACATGGACGACGTACGCGCGCGCAACGTGATGTTCGGCATCAATACCGTCGACACCCGTGCCAACCTGCTGAAGTCGGAAAAACTGATCAGCGGCGACAAGTACATCTTCATCCGCAACGCCTACCTGCAGAACCGCGAGTTCAAGGTCAAGGACGGCGAGGTGGAGGACGACTTCTAAGTCGACCCGCTTCGTGCGACACCTGGAAAGGCGGCCCTTGGGTCGCCTTTCGTCGTTTCAGTGGATCGCGACGATGCTCAGCCCCAGGCTATGCCGACCCGGGCCGAGGCGTTCGCAGCGCACCACGCGGGCTTCCAGTTCCAGGCCGGTGAGCGTCTCGTGGGTGGACGGGATGCTCACCCGCAGGTGGTCGCCCGGAGCCAGTTCGCTTTGCGCTTCCAGCAGCAGCCCGCTGGCGGACAGGTCCCGGCACAGGGCCACCGACTCGTGGCCTTCGCAGCGGATGGTGACCGGGGTGTCGAGCTTCATGCGGATGAAGTCGCGCTTCTCGCTGTAGTTGTGCTCGATGGGCTGCATGGGCTGATCCTCATGGTCGGGGCGATGGGAGGGCGACTGGCAATCCTGGCGATTATCGTCAAAGTTTATACCGTGCGGACGGGATCGGACGGACAAAGGCGGATTTTCCGGCAAAGGTCAACGGCTTGAACTGCTCAACGGATGGGAGTACCGTCTGCGCCTTGTCGAACCCCGTAGCCGCGCTGTTGTCACTTACAATAAGCGCCTAGGACCCACTGTTTCCGGCGCCGTTTGCCTGGATGACCCATGCATAAAGTCAGTGCCACGCTGCTGATCATCGATGACGACGAGGTGGTGCGCGAAAGCCTCGCCGCCTACTTGGAAGACAGCAACTTCAAGGTGTTGCAGGCCCTCAACGGTCTGCAGGGCCTGCAGATCTTCGAAAGCGAACAGCCGGACCTGGTCATTTGCGATTTGCGCATGCCGCAGATCGACGGCCTCGAACTGATCCGCCGCATCCGCCAGACCGCTTCGGAAACGCCGATCATCGTACTTTCCGGAGCCGGCGTGATGAGCGATGCGGTGGAAGCCTTGCGCCTGGGCGCCGCCGACTACCTGATCAAGCCCCTGGAAGACCTCGCGGTGCTCGAGCATTCGGTGCGCCGGGCCCTGGATCGCGCCTACCTGCGGGTCGAGAACCAGCGCTACCGCGACAAGCTGGAAGCCGCCAACCGCGAATTGCAGGCCAGCCTGAACCTGCTTCAGGAAGACCAGAACGCCGGCCGCCAGGTGCAGATGAACATGCTTCCGGTGACGCCGTGGAGCATCGAGGGGCTGGAGTTTTCCCACCGGATCATTCCGTCGCTGTATCTCTCCGGCGACTTCGTCGACTACTTCCGGGTCGACGAGCGACGCGTGGCGTTCTACCTGGCCGACGTTTCCGGCCATGGCGCTTCCTCGGCCTTCGTCACGGTGCTGCTGAAGTTCATGACCACGCGCCTGCTCTATGAGTCGAGGCGCAACGGCACGCTCCCGGAGTTCAAGCCGTCCGAGGTGCTGGCGCACATCAACCGCGGCCTGATCAACACCAAGTTGGGCAAGCACGTGACCATGCTCGGCGGGGTCATCGACCTGGAGAAGAACAGCCTGACCTACAGCATCGGCGGCCACCTGCCGCTTCCTGTGTTGTTCGTCGAAGGGCAGGCGAGCTACCTGGAGGGCCGTGGCCTGCCGGTGGGCCTGTTCGACGATGCGACCTATGACGACCGGGTCATGGAGTTGCCGCCTTCCTTCAGCCTGTCGCTGTTTTCCGATGGCATCCTCGATGTGCTGCCAGGAGCTACGCTGAAGGAGAAAGAGGCTTCGCTACCGGAACAGGTGGCAGCCGCCGGAGGCACCCTCGACGGGCTGCGCCAGGTCTTCGGGCTGGCCAACCTGGCGGAGATGCCGGATGATATCGCCTTGCTGGTGTTGAGCAGGAACCTTGCATGAGTACCGGTAAAATCCAGTTTGCCGAACAGAACGGCTCCTTCGTTCTGAAATTCGTCGGTGAGGTCCGCCTCACCCTGTGCTCGGCCCTGGATTCCACCATCGAAAAGATCTTCGCTGCGCTGAATTTTTCGGCGATCATCATCGATCTTACGGAAACCCAGAGCATCGATAGCACCACGCTCGGCCTGCTGGCCAAGCTGTCCATCCTGTCGCGGCAGAAAATCGGTCTGTTGCCCACGCTGGTGACCACCAATCCGGACATTACCCGTCTGTTGCAGTCGATGGGCTTCGATCAGGTGTTCAATATCGTCGATCGTCCGATTCCGTGCCCGGAATGCCTGTCCGACCTGCCGCCGCAGGACCAGTCGGAAGATGTGGTGCGCGACAAGGTTCTGGAGGCGCACCGCATCCTGATGGGCCTCAACGAATCCAACCGCGAAGCCTTCCACGACCTGGTCAGCGCCCTGGAGCGCCATTAACCGGTCGATCCCTTCCCGAATTCCTGCTGAATCCTCCGCTGCGCCGGAACGGGACGCCCTGCATGCGCGTCCCGCCGGCAGCGGCGATCAGTGGCGGGTCGCCAACTGGTATTCGAGCTTTTCCTGGTCGCGTGCGAACAGGCGGATGCCTTCGGCGAGCTTTTCGGTGGCCATGGCGTCCTCGTTCATCTGCCAACGGAAAGCGCTCTCGTCGAGCACCTGGCGCGGCTCGCCTTCGCCCGGCAGCAGCAGGCGCGGCAGCTCGCCCTGAGCGTCAGCCAGTTGTTGCAGCAGGTCGGGACTGATGGTCAGGCGGTCGCAGCCGGCCAGTTGCTCGATCTGGCCGAGATTGCGGAAGCTGGCGCCCATCACCACCGTCTTGTAGCCGTTGGCCTTGTAGTAGCGATAGATGCGCGAGACCGACTGCACGCCGGGATCCTCGGCGCCGACGTAGTCGCGGTTCTCGCTCTTCTTGTACCAGTCGTAGATGCGCCCGACGAACGGCGAGATGAGGAACACCCCGGCGTCGGCGCAGGCCACCGCCTGGGCGAAGGAGAACAGCAGGGTCAGGTTGGTCTGGATGCCCTCGCGTTCCAGAGTCTCGGCGGCGCGGATTCCTTCCCAGGTGGAGGCGATCTTGATCAGCACCCGCTCGCGGTCGATGCCCTGTTCGTCGTACAGCTCGATCAGGCGGTGGGCGCGGGCGAGGGTGGCCTCGCTGTCGAACGACAGGCGCGCGTCGACTTCGGTGGAAATACGTCCGGGAATGACTCCGAGGATGTCCTTGCCGACTGCCACGGCGAAGCGGTCGCAAGCCAGTCCGGCGTCGCCGCCGCTACCCGCGGTAGCCTGTCGAAGGTGCTCGGCGTAGCGCGGCAGGGCGGCGGCCTTGAGCAGCAGCGACGGGTTGGTGGTGGCGTCCACCGGCTTCAGGCGGGCAATGGCATCGAAGTCGCCGGTGTCGGCGACCACCGTGGTGTATTGCTTGAGTTGTTCCAGCTTCGAAGTCATGGCGAGGTCTTGTCAGGTGGGTTCTTGGGAAGAAGAATCCCCCGACCTTACCCGAGCCGCAGGCGCGGCTCAATGGGAGCTATCGCCCCGCCAGAAGTTCCAGCGCCTGGTCGAAAACCCGCAGCGGATCGGCGGCCTTGTGCACGTCCACCGAGAGCAACTGGCGGAATCGCCGGGAGCCGGGGAAGCCCTGGGCCAGGCCGAGGATATGGCGGGTCACGTGATGCATCGCGCCGCCTTCGGCCTGGTGTCGCTCGATGTACGGACGCAGACGGAGCAAGGCCTCGCTGCGACTGAGCGGCGGCGCTTCGCTGCCGAACAACTGGCTGTCCACCGCGGCCAGCAGGTAGGGGTTGTGGTAGGCCTCGCGACCGAGCATCACGCCGTCGAAGGTCTGCAGGTGCTCGCGGCAGGCCTCTAGGGTCTTGATGCCGCCGTTGAGGACGATCTCCAGGTCCGGGAAGTCCTTCTTCAATTGCGCCGCGACCTCGTAGCGCAGCGGCGGCACCTCGCGGTTCTCCTTGGGCGAGAGCCCTTCGAGGATGGCGATCCGTGCATGCACGGTGAAGCTCCGGCAGCCGGCCTCGCGCACCTGGCCGACGAAATCGCAGAGCTCGGCATAGCTGTCGCGCCCGTTGATACCGATGCGGTGCTTCACCGTCACCGCTATCTCCACCGCATCCAGCATCGCCTTCACGCAGTCCGCCACCAGCGCCGGATGCCCCATCAGGCAGGCGCCGATCATGTTGTGCTGGACCCGGTCGCTGGGGCAACCGACGTTGAGGTTGACCTCGTCGTAGCCGGCCTCTTCCGCCAGCCGCGCGCAGGCCGCCAATTCCGCCGGCACACTGCCGCCCAGTTGCAGCGCCAGTGGGTGCTCGCATTCGTCGTAGCGGAGGAAGCGCTGGCGATCGCCGTGCAGCAACGCGCCGGTGGTGACCATCTCGGTGTAGAGCAAGGTGTGACGGGACAACTGGCGCAGGAAGAAGCGGCAGTGGCGATCGGTCCAGTCCATCATCGGCGCAACGGAGAAGCGGCGTGAGAGGGCGGCGGGGGCGTTGGTCGGTTCTGGGCGCATCGGGACTTCGGTAGGGGGAGCGGAGCAGGGCGAGGGATTTTATCAGGGATGGGGCCTTTGCCATATCGTCGGTAATGAGCAGTTCCACCCGCCCAGCGTCGGTGTCCGATAACCCGAGGCTTTCCAGCACGGCTCGTAGGCTGTCATCAGTACATCGATTCGGATGATGTCTCCATCAGCCTCTCGACCTGGGCCGCCACCGTTTTTCAGTCACTGACCAGAATCTCCGCCCCTGGTACATCTTTCGTGGGGATGGACTCGATCGCCATTTTCTGGGGCGCTGCCAGGCAAAATGGTTGCCAGACCCGAGGAGGTAGTCGTTACCCTCCACTGGGCCTCTCTACATGCGCTCGACGATAGTATCGAGCTCCCGGATCTTGAAAGCCTTTTGGCAGGGAGGCGGGTTCCAGCCCAAAGGAGCGCTCCCGGTGAGTGGCCTTGACGCTACTGATGGTCAGCTTCGATAGCCCCGAGGAGTCGCCGAGCACATCGCCGATGCTTTTA
Source organism: Pseudomonas sp. TZ252 (assembly GCF_056110345.1). Taxonomy (NCBI): domain Bacteria; kingdom Pseudomonadati; phylum Pseudomonadota; class Gammaproteobacteria; order Pseudomonadales; family Pseudomonadaceae; genus Pseudomonas; species Pseudomonas sp. TZ252. The sequence goes on from NZ_CM148566.1 coordinate 4,800,347, forward strand.
TCGGAGGTGGGATCGAGCGAGGGAAGTTGCCAAGGGTCTGGGCGGCGGTACGCGGGAACGACCGTTGCTTCTGTATGGCTGGCGCACTCTACATGCGTAGAGTTTTCGCCACTTCATCGATTTCGGTGATCGTGGCGTGGTCGGAAATGACTCTGGCCATGAGGTAGTCATGCAACTCTGCATCGCCATCGACACAGCCGTCTCTGAGCACAACCAACTGGTAGTCCAGATCGAACGCCTGGCGAACCGTCGTCAGCACTACGCCTGAGGTAGTGGCTCCAGCGATGAGCAATGTTTCAATATCATGCGCCCAGAGAAGCTCGTCCAGTTCCGTACCCGTGAAGGCGCCGACGCGACTCTTCGTAATGACCGGTTCGCTTTCGATCGGCTGCAAGGCGGCGGTGATCGCCAACCCGGGGCTTCCCGGTTCGATCAAGCCACTTTCACGTAGCTCGCGGAATAGCCTGTTGCGCCTGTCCATTGGCGGACCATCGGGCGGGCAGCCCACCGTTACATGAACTACAAGCATATCGGTTTGCCGTACCCTGGAAAGAAATCTGGAGGTGCGGGCCACTACCTCGGCTGCGCGAGGTGCGGGCACGAAGTTGTTCAGCACGAATTCCTGGAAATCCATCAGCAGCAGGGCGGAATTAAAGGGAGATTCAAGCACGAGCTCAGTCATGACGACCTCTGGGTGGTGGAAAACCGTCTAGCGGGTGGAGTGCCCAAGGGCTCGCCAGTTGAATAGCGCCCCTGCCAGCATCAACAGGCTGGTTACCAGGAAAACGCTGCGCATCCCGAACTGGCCACCGACGAACCCTCCGATTACCGGCCCGATTACCTGGCCGGCGAATTGCGCGGATAGCGACCAGCCCATTGCCGAGCCGACGAATCGCTCCGGGACGCTATGGCGGATTACAGCGGCCATGCACGGAAGCAGGCCGCCAAGCGCCATGCCCATCAGGAAGCGCAGGGCGATGAGTTGCCACCCCGCATATACGAAAGCCTGGGGAATCAGCAGGACGGCCGCGACGCTCAGCGCGGCTATCATGATGACGCCGTAGCCAATCCGGTCGGCCACCTTACCCAGATAGGTCGCGGAGATGATGCTTCCGAGCGCTGCCGCCGACATGGCCAGACCCGCCACAGACGTCACCCGCCTCGAGTCCTCGAGCAGCGTTTCGATATAGACGGTGATAATCGGTTCGACCGACATGTTGGCAATCATCAGCAGCAGGCCTGTCGCCAGCATGGCGAGGATCACCGCCTTGTTGGGCATATTCGACCAACCGACCTTGGGAGGTTCTTCGACGGCGGGGACGGAGGGGCGTGCAGTCTCGCGCAACATGAAGGTCGTGAAGACAAACGCAATGAAGATCAATCCACTGGCGCCCCAGAATGTGGCTCGTATGCCGATCAGAGGAGGCAGGAAGCCGCCAACCAGCGGCCCTAACAGATTGCCGGCCATCACGCCCGAGGAAAGAAGACCCAATGCCCATGCCGAACGGGATTTCGGAGCTTGCACCGCGACCAGGATCGTTGCCCCCGACGAGTACCCGCCGGCGATTCCCGCTAACAAGCGCAAGCCGATGAATTGCCAGATATCGGAGGCCAGCCCCATCAGCAACATGGTGATCGCCATTCCCAGGCTAGCTCGGACCAGCATGGGCTTGCGACCGTAGCGGTCGCCAAGCATCCCCCAAAGCGGTGCTACCAACCCGGCGGTGACGAAAGTGGCGGCGTAGGCGATACCTGACCACTGCACGATTGCAGCGTGGCCCGATACCCCGAGTTGACCTATGTAGACCGGGAGGAACGGCAGGATAAGTGTCATGGCGAAGACGGTGGTGAAGGCTCCAAACAAGCACACGGCGAGGTTGCGTTGCCAGCAGTCGATAGCGGGTTCGTTCATGTTGCCTTGCATCAGCAGACTCCGATCAGAGACACTCGATACCACACAGTCAATTTGGTATACCAATTTGGTATACATTGACGTTGGCCAATGGATCTGTCAATCGGAGGCACCTAATGACGGTCATTCAGCAGGCTGAAGAGCGGCTGCGCCGCTTGATTCTGGATATGGAGATCGGCCCTGGAGAGCGCCTGACGGAGCGCTGGCTCGAAGGGCAGACAGGGGCCTCGCGAAGCTCTATCCGCACGGCACTGGTTCGTCTTGAGGCTGAAGGTCTCGTTGCGAGGGAGGGCCGGGGATGGCTGGTGCCGCCCATCGATCTTCAGGAAATAGAACAATTGTTCGTATACCGGGAGATGCTTGAGGTAACGGCAGTTCGCCTCGGTGGAAAAGAGGCGGAAGAAAGCTATCTCCGGGAGGGGGAGGCCATACTGGATGCGGTGCCGATAAATGCCTCGGCAGAAGAGACCGAGTCTGCCGGACGCCAATTCCACCTTTGGATTGCCGGTTTGGCCCGCAATGAATTCATCAGTCGGGGGCTCGGCGAGGCCCTGACGCGCCTCCAGCGTGTCAGATGGTTGGAGAGCCAACCGGAACATCACGGCTGGGCCGAGCATCGCGCCATCATCGCCGCCTTGAGGGCATGCGATATCGAACGCGCCGCGGGGATGGTCGAATCGCACGTCCGGGAGACAAGGGACCGGTTGCTGGAAACTCTCCGAAAAGACCGGCGCAGTCTCAGGGCACGCGGAATCACCATTCTTCCTGAGTGATGCCGGCCGGGCAGGGCGATTCGGTCTCGTTTCCCGAGGAGGGGCATGCCAGGCGGCGCCGATTCCGACGCCTGAAGGTCTGCAGCCGGTTGTGGGCAGTCTGATCGGGAGGAGCCGAACCAACGAGGGCCGGCGGGCCGTGGCAGCTCCTGGCCCTGCCGGTGTGCCCCTGCCGACCTAGTCCATTTGAAATATTGCGATCCTGGCATGGGCCAGTAAGATGGGCCGTTCGACGACCCGCACCAGCCTCTATCAAGGATCGATGCATGAGACTGCCCCGCCCGCGTTTTGCCCTTTCCGCCGCCTTGCTGCTTTGCCTTTCCGGTTGCGTGTCGGAACTCGATTCGGGCGCCTATGGCAGCATGGACGATCCGCGCAACGCGCAGATGCTGGACCTGGTGGACCAGGCGCTGAAGGGGAACATGGCCGTGGTACTGGTGGCCGACGTGATGCCGCACAAGTCCCTGAGCGATGCCCTGACCATGACCCAGTGGACGCCAACGGCGATCTGGGAGTACGAGAAGGACCCGAAGGTGACCTTCGGCCGCAAGTTCCAGACCAACGCGCTGCAGCGGAAGCCCGACGAGACCTATCTGTTCAAGGCCTTCGAGGTGCATATCCTGCCGCCCGGCAAGTACCTGCTGACCGGCGGCGACGACTACCAGATCCATGGCTTGCTCGACCAGGTCGGCGCCCGCAGCGGTCCGCCCGGTTCGGGCCATGGCGCCAACGGCACCGCGTACCTGTCCCCCGAGCTGTATCGCGAGTACTACCGGGAAGAAGTCTGGAAAGATGCCACCTATGGCAGCGAGATCAAGACCGAGAAGGTCTGCACCGCCGTGCATGTGGCCTCGGGCGCCTGCGTGAGCTGGGGCGAGCAGCAATACACGCAGACGACCCAGGGCTCCCAGGCCGGCTATTACCAGCAGACCGACTCCCGCGACGTGCCCTCGATCAAGGTCCAGGCGCGCCTGCCGGTCGACAAGGCGCTGGCCAGCTTCACCGTGCAGGGCGGGCAATTGCTGCTGGCCCCGCGCATGCACCTGAAGACCCCCGGCTACAAGTACCAGCAGTCGAAGTGCCGGGCGATCGATCCGAAGAAGATCGAATGCCCATTGGAAAACCTGACCGTCTACACCTGGCCGGCGCCGATGGACTTCAGCCAGTCCTTGATCGCCCAGCGGGCCCTGAGCGACAAGCACCGGCAACTGCTGTCCAGGCTCCAGCCCCTGCAGATCACACCGCTGCGCAAGCAGGGCATGGAAGACCCGGTCTGGGGCGTGCCGCTGTCATTGAAATAGCGGGTGTTCGCTCAGGGGCGCCGGGTGCCGCCCCTATCCACGATCGGCAGGGAAGCGTTTCCCCACAAAGGAAGGTGACATGAACGTCTATCGCAAGGTTTCCCGCAGTGCCGTGACTTGGCTGTGCTCCGCGCTGCTGGCCGCATCCGGCCATGCCTGGGCCGAAGACTGGTGGGTGGTACACAAGGGCGATGACCCTGCCGAGCTTGACGTGTTCCTGGCCGATGCCGATTCGCTGGCACCGGTGCCGGGTATGGAAAACGCCTGGCAGGTGCAGATCGCCATGCTGTTCGACTCTTTCCATCTGCTCAGCGCGCACCAGTACCGCTGCGATACGCGAGAGGTGAAGGTGGTCAACGCCAAGACCTTCTCCAACAACGGGCAACCCACGAACCTCCAGTTCACCTTCGCCAAGGGCTGGACCCCGCTGCCCAACGAAAGCCATGAGGCTGTCCTCCAGTTCATCTGCGCGCCGCAGCAACGCGAACGCAACGGCATGCGCTCCACCGGCAGGGGCGTGCCATTGCAGGCGGTGATCACCGCCGTCGGCATGGTCGAGATGGAGCGCGCCCAGGCCAATCTCGCCGAGGCCCGGCGCAAGCTCGAAGAGGCCAAGAGCGATCGCGTCATGGGCGAACTCGATCGTCTGCTCGGCAACGAGCCCCGGAAGCCCTGAGCCGCTCTGACTGAAGCAGGGTGAAGCGAGGCGGATCGGGCCGTTTTCCGGGACGATCGGCGTAGGTCCGGAAGGCGCGTCGGGAGGGTATCGATGAAGTGGTATAGCCGCATCAGCCTGGGGCTCAGCCTCGCGGTCGCGAGCGCTTTCCTGCCTGCGCCCTGTTGCTGCATTCCACTGCGTTGGCATTCGTGCTCCAGCAGCGAAAGCTGGGAAGCGCTCGCGAAAGAGCGCTGCAATGGACGATCAACCTGGCGCTGTGGATGGCGCCGCTTTGTTATGTCCTTGCCAGCGTCTAGCCCGATGTACTTCCCCTCAACCCGCAGAGCGACAAGCCATGAGGGCCGTTTCATCATTTTCCTGGGGGCAATGAGTGCGTTGTCCATTTCAATGGGTGGACGTTCAGCCGGCCCCGCCAGTAAACCGTGTAGCGTAGCTTCGTTTTCGCAGGAATGATGCCGAGATTGGGACGGAAGTTGATGTCACGGTGCGATGGGGCTCAGAGGACTTGGGGCGGTGGGGCTTTGTCACGATCCCGGTCATATCATGGGCTGCTGACAAGGGAGCATGGCGATTGCGGCTGCCCTTTTCCCGGTGAAGTGCGAAACGGATTTTTCAGGAGGAAGCATGAGCTACGACACGACCGGTTCCATGGTGGGGGCCACAGTAGGAGACCCTAGCGATGAGCGATGGAATGCGTTGATTGACGAAACCGACCTCGTAAAGGGCGCATCACTTATAGGCAGATCGGCAATGGTTTTAGCCAGCCTGGCCGATCTTCCAGATGTTCCGCAAAGCTACACCCATGAGTACATCGTTCAAGGCCACAGACCCGGTATTACCACTGGTGGTGGCAGGTTCTACTGGGATGGGGCGGTTGCGCGGAATCGCCACAACGGCGGGACTATCATCAGCCCCACTGTTCCTGCGTACACTGCCCAGACGGGGTTGGCTGGCTATCTGGATGGCTCGGGGGAAACTGAGCCGTCCGCCTTTGGCTGCTTTGTCCGCAAAATCGAAGGCCATGGTATTCGCCTCGAATGGTTCGGCTGGCTGCCGGGGGAACTCGCTACCGCGCCAGCGCAAAAGCTTCTGCAACAAACCCGTTCGAACGAAGGCTCTGCGGCCCACATCGGTTACACGGCCATGTTTCCCCCGGCGACCGTTCGCTCCGGTCCATTGGTTATCGGTTCGGACCAGATCATCGCCGGAACCAGCCGGACTGTCATTCTCCAGGAGCCCGGTACGGTGACGATGGATGTCCAGCCGTTCATCAGCATGGCCGGACAGAGCAATGTGTTCATCTTCGGCAATGGAATGCAGATCAATGGACAGAAGAACGAGGCACGCAGCGGCGAAGGTCGATATGGACTTTTCATCTATGGCTCGAAAAAAGTCCTGGTCCAGGACCTGACAATCAACGCGTTCTCCGGTGATGGATTGGCCGTTACCGGCGATGCGGGGCGACCAAGCGAAGACGTACGCATCGACCGAGTCCTTTGCAACTTCAATGGACGCAATGGCTTTTCGGTCATCAATGCCAGGCGCGCGACGCTGCTGAATTGCCGAGCGACTAACACGAATACCAATGGACTTGGTGCATCAGCCAATGGACCCTGGGCGGCCTTCGACATAGAGCCCAATGAAGGAAGCGGTTACTTCATCGAAGATATCAACCTGATCGGTTGTTCGAGCGAGGGCAATGCTGGGAACGGACTCCAGTTCACCATCCCGAATACGGACTCCCCTGTCTCCGTCAGGGTCTCCGGATTCCAGTCCCGACGAGACGGTTCGGCTACTCAATACGGGGCGAAGAATGGCGGAGTGGGTTTCATATATGGAGGGGGCCTCTCTCCGAAAAACACTATGTCGGGTCTGATCCAACTGGTTGGCATAGTTGTCGACGAGCCTTTTGGCAGCGCTATGCGTTTCCGCAACTGGAGCGCCAGAAACGCGCCGGTACTCATCAGGGATGTCACGATAAGAAATGTGAACTTCGGCGTGGCCACGGGAAACATAAATCGATGCGGAGTCTGGCAGGACTCTTCTGACTCCATGGAAGTGATTGAACCAAAGGGCAATTTCGAAGTGGATGGGCTGACCGTCTTCGACGATAACCAACAGCTCATTCGACCCGTGTGGACCATGGGAATAGCGGCGGCTCCTACAATCGCCAAGGTGAGGAATGTCTACGTCAACCGACATGGCTATCCTGCTGTTTTGCCGTTACGTACGAAAGTACAAGGAGGCGTAGGGTGGAGCGAGCTGCCGATGGTGTCCTTGTCCTCGTCCTCAGCAATCGCAGGAACGGATTATGTCGGACAAATGGTCGAGTTGACGGGGAGCGGAGGATTCGTACTGCCGGAGGCCGCTCTTGCCTCGGGCTGTGTCTTCAGGATCAGGAATGGTTCGAGCGGCAGCATCAACGTCACGGCACTGGCTGGAGGAATCACGGGCAGTACCTACGGTAGCTACACCAACACAGGAAGCAGCCTGACCTTGATCAATGGGCAGTATGCCGAGCTATGGAGCAATGGAAGCACCTGGGTCCTGAAATGACGCGTAAACCTTTTATTTGGCTTGCCTCCGACTGTCGTGGCGTATGGTCGGTATGCCAGGACAGCTTTTCGAGCGGCTCAGCGCTTCGGCGCAAAGACCATCTTCACCGGCGCATCGTGCTTCAGGCGCGAGCCGTTCGGTTGGTTCCCGGGCTCGAAGCTAGGGTGCCAGGCCCTGAGTTCCGTATCGGACAGCCACTCCAGTTGCAATTGGTCCGCGGATGCGCGCAGGTCGAATTGCGCCAGCGACCGCACGACTGCATGGCACTTTTCCGATTTCCCGGTTTCGAGGAGGGAGACCTGTATTTCTTCGCCCCAGGTGATCGAACCTTTCTCCGGGCATTTCCGAACCTCGACGTGGTATTGCCCGTTCGGCGACGGCAGGTCGGAAATCAGCTTGTCGGGGCCGCACGCGGCGAGGAGTACGCTCAGTATCAGCAGGGGGCTTTTTTTCATCCATGACCTCTGTGGAAATCTCGGAAAGGAATTCCTCTCTTTTCCTGGCGGAAAATGGGCAGGAAGCGGGCCTGCCCATCCTACGCGCGGACTGCTGGATCTGCCCATGGGCGATCCACAGCTTCGTGCACGAGCGATATCAGATGGCGCTGAGCGATTTCAGGATCAGATAGGTGCAGATGAGCACCCCTGCCATGGACAACAGGCCCAGGGCGACAATGCTGAGTTTCATCGGGTTTCCTCGTTGAACTGCGATGGGCTGCTGTATCAAGGAGGGGAGAGGCAGCAGGCGGGGGGAAAGCCCCGGAGGGATGAGCGGCCTCCGGGGCTTTGGTGACCACCATAGGAGAAAGTCACATTGATAAGGCTAGCCTTGTTTCGCTGTGCGGCAAGCGAAGCGGCATCGCTTTTCCCGCAGGATCGGGAAAATGCCTAGCCATACCGCAGTGATGGCCACGGAGGGTCCATGCGCCTCGTCCATTTCCTGATTGCCCTTCCCGCCGCGCTGCTGGCTGAGCCTCAGATAACCGCGCGGCGCAGGTTCAGCGTTCGTCGCCGATCTCCAGTTCGATGAAGTCGATGACCCCTGCCGCGCGGTTGTCGAGGCGCTCAAGTTCCTGGCCGTCCAGCGTCTGCAACAGCGAGACGCCGTGTTCCAGGCGCTCGCCGGAGGCATGCGAAGCGGCTTCGCGGGTAGGACTGAACAGCCAGGCGTGCGGATGTTGCGCGCGCCAGGCGGCGCGGGGTGAAAGGCTGACCTCGGTGCCTGCCGGGTAGTGCCAGGCGCCCAGTTGCAAGGCCTCGGCGAGGACCGTACCGCCGAGGCCGTACAGGCGGCGGTCGCGGTCGAAGGCCAGGGCGCCGCCGCTCAGCGCGATGCCGCGCACCGACACCCGTTGCCCGGTTTCCGGCATTACCCGCCAGCGCTCGGCGTCGCGGTAGCCGTCGGTGTAGACCATGCCATCGCTGGCGAACAATCGCGCACCGGCGGGGAAGTCGATGTCGTCGGCGCGGTTGCCGGTCGCCAGGCTACAGCCTTCGAAGGCGGCGGGACGCCCGTCGCGCTCGCTGGCGAAGGCGATTTCCTGGCTGGCGTCGCAACGCCAGCCTTCGATCTCGGCGACTCCCTCGCCACGCAGGCGCAGCGAAGTGGGATGGACGCCGGTGGTTTTCCATGGGTCCTGCGGGTTGTCCTGCTCGCTCTGCAGCCAGCGTTGCAGGTGGCGGGTGGCGACGCCGCGGATCGTCACCGGGGTGGGGAATTCGGCTTCTCGGAAGCTTTCCGGCTGGTGCTTGAGTTCCAGCTTCAACCGGGTGCCGGCAGGCATCTCGATGCCTCCGAGGCGGGTAGGGCGCTCGAGCACGGCGCTGTGCGCGGCTTCCTCGCGTGCACGTTCGCGCTCGTACTGCCAGAGACCGATCTCCAGCCAGGCGCGCAGTCCCAACGGGATCAGCAGGAGCAGCATCAGCAGGCCGCGGCTCGGCCAGCGGCGGCGCAAGCGCTGGCGCGCGCGCGGGCTGAAGGCCAGGAGCGATAGCCAGACCAGCAGCCAGATGCCGGCGACGAACGACGACAGGTAGATGAGCGGGACGATCAGGGGAATAGGGGCGACGGGGATCACGCGGGCGTCCTTGCGGGTTGGGTTCCATGACGTCTCCGGCGCGGCGTGCCGGGTACCTGCCAGAGTTTACAGGGCGCGTCCCGATGCCGCAGCGGCAAACTGTCTTCAGGCCTTGTCCGCCGGGGGCCACGCCCTGGAGAGGGAGGCGCTCGGGGATGGAGTCGGCGAAGTGCCGATTCAAGCCCAGGCGCGACGGGCCGATGGGGTGGTTATCGGTTTCTGTAGTCCAGTGGGGAAAAACCAATGAACGAAAGCGTCGCCAGGGTGTTCGATCGGATTCTACGGGGGCTCGGGTTGAAGACCCTGAACGCCCAGTTCCTGCTGTCCTATGCACTGATGTTCGGCCTGGCCGCCTGCGCCTCGGTGGCGTTGTACCTGAGCATGTCGATCTCGCCGGAAACCATCAACGTGGCCGGCGCGCAGCGCATGCTCAGCCAGAAGATGGCCCGCGAGGCGCTGCAATTGCGACTCGGCGCCGGCGACCCAAAGGCCCTGGCCGCGACCATCGCCCAGTACGAACGCTCGGCCGCCGATCTGGATGCGGGCAATGCCGAGCGCAACGTGAGCCGGATGGGCGCGCCGGAGATCGCCGCCCAGCGGCAGAAGGTGGCGCAGATCTGGGGCCGCTACCGGGCCATGCTCGACCAGGTGGCACAGCCTGCCAGTCAGGTCGATCTGCGCGGCTTCTCGCAGTATTCCACCGAGCTGTTGGGCGAGCTGAACAACCTGGTCTCGCTGATGAGCGCGCGCGCCGACAGTGTCCAGCACACCCAGATGTGGATCGCCTTCGGTTGCCTGTTGGCGATCCTGGTGCTGGTGGTGCTTGGCCGGCAGTTCGGCCTGGCGCCGCTGATGCGGCAGTTGCGTGGGTTGGAAGTGGCGCTGACCGAGGTCGGCGCGGCGAACTTCACCCATGCCCTGGCGGCGGGCCATGCGGACAACGAGATCGGCCGCATCGTCGCTGGCTACGAGCGGATGCGCCAGGACGTCAGCGGTTTGCTGGCGAACGTCAAGCGCAGCGCGGCAGAAACCGACAAGGACGTGGCCGAGGCCCTGGAGCAGGCACTCGGCGCCGGCGACCAGGTGGCGCGCCAGCACCAGGACCTGGACCAGGTGGCCACCGCGATGAACGAGATGAGCGCCACCGTGGCCGAGGTCGCCCGCCACGCCAACCATGCAGCGCATTCCACCCGCGACGCCGCGGCCCTGGCCCACGAGGGACGCCGTCTGGTGGAGCACGCCAGCAGCCAGACCGGTGCCTTGGCGGAGGAACTGGAACAGACCGCCCTGGCGCTGAACACCCTGCACCAGCACGCCGGCAGCGTCGGCCAGGTGCTTACGGTGATCAGCAGCATCGCCGAGCAGACCAACCTGCTGGCGCTCAATGCCGCCATCGAGGCGGCGCGGGCCGGGGAGGCCGGGCGCGGCTTCGCCGTGGTGGCGGACGAGGTGCGTTCGCTGGCCAACCGTACCCAGCAGTCGACCCAGGAGATCCAGGGGCTGATCGAGCAGTTGCAGGACGGCGCCAACGATGCGGTAGCCGCCATGCGCGGTAGCGCCAGCCATGCCCAGAGCAACCTCGCCGAGGCCGACAGCGCGGCCCAGGCGCTGGGGCGCATCGTCGCCACGGTGGAAGAGCTGGACGGCCTCAACCAGCAGATCGCGACCGCCGCCGAGGAACAGAGCCAGGTGGCCCAGGACATCGACCGCAACATCACCAACGTCTCCGGACTCTCCGAGCAGGCCCACGAAGGGACCGCCGCCGTGCTCTCGGCCAACCAGAGGGTCAAGGAGCACATGGCTGGCTTGCGCGTGGTGCTTGGTCGCTTCCGCACCTGAGGCTGGCTGCGGGCGTCGGCGCTAGTCGGCGGACAGCTCGCGGATCAGCGCCACCGTCAGGTACAGGCGCGGGGCGATGCTCGACAGTTCGAGGTATTCCGCCTCGCTGTGCAGGCCGGCGCCGACCACGCCGAGGGTTTCCAGCACCGCCGGCTTGTCGCTGCCGGGCACGTAGGCGTAGCCGGCGTCCGTGCCGAAGCGCATGGCGATCGGCTCGATGCGCTTGCCGATTCGGCCGTAGAGCGTCTGCGCGGTTTCCGCCAGGCGCTGCGAGGCGGGGTTCTTCACCAGGGGCGGACGACCCTTGTCGAGACGCAGATTGACTTCGGTATCGGCGATCAGGCGTTCGCCGGTCAGCTTCCGGGCGTCGGCCAGTACCCGCTCGCTCTCGGCCGGGTCCGAGTAGCGCATGTCGGCTTCCGCCGAAGCCTCGGCGGGAATGATGTTGCGCTTCTCGCCGCCCCTGGCGAGGGTCCAGTTCAGCGTGGTGCCTTTCGCCGGATCGCCGAGGTCCTTGAGACGCAGCAACTGGTGCGACAGTTCGAGAATGGCGTTGCGGCCTTGCTCGGGTGCCGAGCCGGCATGGGACGAGCGACCCTTCACCTCGAGCAGCAGGCCGTCGATGCCATTGGTGGCTACCGTCACTGCGTCCCGGTCCGGCGGCTCGTAGGAGAAGACGTAGTCCTGCTGCCGGGCCAGCTCGGCGATCAGTTGCTTCGAGCCGGCGGAGCCGGTTTCCTCGTCGGGATTGAACAGCACGGTGATCCGTCCGTAGTCCCTGAAGCCTTGCTGCCTGAGCAGCGCCAGGGCATGCAGCACCATTGCCACGCCGCCCTTGGCGTCGGCCACGCCGGGTCCGTAGGCGCGCTCCGCGTCCTCGCGGAACGGACGCTTCGCCGCGCTGCCGGCGGCGAACACGGTGTCGTAGTGAATCATCAGCAGGAAGCGCTTGCTGCCGGTGCCATCGAGGGTGGCCACCAGGTTGTCGCCGGCCGAGGGCGTCGCCGGTGCGCTGCGGACTTGCGCGCCGAGCGCCTGCAGGCGTTCGGCGAGCAGCGCGGACAACTGGCCGAGGCCTTCGGCCTGGCCGGTACCGCTGTCCACCGCGACCAGTTGTCGGAGCGTGTCGAGGTAGGCCGGGCGTTCGGCTTCGGCCTGGCGCAGCAGCTCGGCGGCTGGCGTGTCGGCAGCGAAGGCGGGGGGCGAAAGCAGGAAGGCGAGGGCGAACGGCAAGAGGCGGGGCAGGCGGCTGGCGTGCACGGAAGGTCCTCGTCTGGTGGGCGGAGGCGGTGCGGTTGTGCGCCGCGGTATCCGATTGACCTTAGGTCATGAGACGGTTTCCGCCAGCAGCGCCTCGACCTTGCGCCGCAATTCTTCCAGCAGGGCCCGTTCCTCGGCCGAATAGTCGCGCGGTCGGCTGTCGAGTACGCAGACGGTGCCGTACGGGGTGCCGTCGGGCGCATGAACCGGATAGCCAAGGTAGTTGCTCAGGCCGAACTCGACTTCATCCTCGTTGCCGGCCCATTCCGTCTCCTGGCGCGAGTCGCGCACGTGCAACGGGGCGTCGCGGTCGACCACGCGTTCGCAGTAGAGGGGTTTGGCGCCGTCTTCATGGACGCTCTTGCGGCCTTCGGCGCCGATCGGGTAGGTGTCCTCCAGGCGTCCGGCGGAGGCCTCGACGCGCATGTGCCGGGGCAGGGAACGCATGATCAGCACCGACGGCACGTCGAGCCGGCGGGCCAGTGCGTCGATATCCCGGCGCAGGGATTCGAATCGTTCGGAGGATTTCGCCATGCCCGGCCTCGCCCATGTCTGGTGGATGAACCGCGACTGTAGCGGCGAAAGGGGGCTTGGCCTAAATACCCTTTGGTGCGCTCCCCCTCGCTCGAGCGCATAAGCGCCCGGCTGTCACTCCTCGGTCGGACCGGGCAGGTACTCCAGCAGGTTTCCCGGCTGGCACGCCAGGTAGGCGCAGATGGCCTCCAGGGTAGCGAGGCGAATGCCCTTTACCTTGCCCTGCTTGAGCAGCGACAGGTTTTGTTCGGTGATACCGATGGCCTGGGCCAGGTCCTTGGACCTGGCCTTGCGCAGGGCGAGCATGACGTCCAGCCTGATTTCGATGGGCATGGCGGACCTCAGACGAACTGGCGGTTTTCCTCGGCGAGCAGGGCGGCCTTGCGCTGGATGCGCGCGATCACCATCACCGAGGCGGCGGCGAACAGGCTGACCAGTTCCGCCGAACCGAAGCTGAGACTGGCGATGCGTTGTCCCTGGGGTTGGAGGAAGGTGACCCAGACCGTCAGCAGCGGTTCCAGCAGGAAGTTCGCCAGCACCCAGCAAGCCAGGCACAGGCCGACCTTGCCGAGCAGCGCCGCGGCGTCTTCGCAGAAATACTCGCCGCGCCCGTAGTGCTGGAACAGCCTTCGCAGCGCCTGCAGTCCGCTGGCCAGGACCAGCAGCGGCAGGCTCGACAGGAGGATGCCGCCGAGGGCCTGCCAGAGCGGCATGTCCTGCGCCACAACGCCGAGGTCGCCGGCGACACCGGTGGCGGTGAGGGCGAAGCCGAGGCCGTGCTCGCTGGCGAGGTCGGGGAAGATCCAGCACGCGGCGTTGAGCAGCAGCATGCCGGCGATCAACAGCAGGGTCAGGGTAGCCATCAGGCGGCTGTAGCCGGCCAGGCGGTCGCTTGTCATCGGGGGTACTCCTGGGAAGGTGGGCAGGCCCCTCGGAAACGAGGGAAATTGGAGTGATCATAGTTTAATAATAAATTATCGTAAAACGATAATTTCATGATCGCTGCATCCAGCCTGGAGCGCTCCGCAAAATCCCCCCGTGCCTGCCGGGGGCACGGAGGGGAAGCGTCCTACTTCTGCAGCAACTGGACGTTGTCGATGAACATCGACTCCTGCTGGTTACCGCTGAGGATCATCAGTTCAGCACGCTTGATCGGCCCCTTCGGCAATTGCACCTGGCCGCGCAGGCTGGCCCAGCGGCCATTCTCGACCACCTTGTAGCCCAGGGGCAGGTATTCGCCGGGCCGACCCTGGCTTTCCAGGTAGAGGTAGGCATAGGTCATGGCCTGCGAGCCGCGACCGTCGCCGACCCGTACGTCCGCGCTGAACGCGTAGGTCCGGCCTGCTTCCAGGTTGCCCAGCAGGCTGGTGCTCGCGCCGGTGCCGGCGTAGCGCCGCTGGTAGGCTTCCAGGGCCAGCCGCCCGGCGCTGGCGACGCGCGTGGCGCGGGCGCTGGCATGCACGCCGCTCCAGCCGCCGATGCCGCTCTCGAAGTCGTAGGCGATGCGTTTCGGCGCCGGCGGTACGCTCGGCGGCGCGGCCTGGGCTTCCTGCAGGTTCATCTCGTCGACCAGCAGGCTGGCGCCGCTGTCGCTCCAGACCGCCACGTAGAGGTTGCGCTGGTCGGCGGCGGGACGGTAGTCGAAGGTCTTCTCCAGGCGACTGAACTCGTTGCCGCTGACCGACAGTTCGACGCTCTGCGCCGGGTTGTAGGCCAGGGCGCCATCGGCGCGTTCGCTGAGCAGCGCCATGCGCACGGTTTCACGGGTATTGGCGGCCTTGAGCATGACCTTGCCGCTCAGCCGGTAGCCGCTGCCGGCGCGCAGGGGGGCAATGGGGCGGACCAGCAGATCGAAGCCACGCACGTCGACCAGCAAGGCATTGTCGCGGCAGCCCTTGGCGACGTTCACCAGGCTCAGCTGGGCGTTGCCGGACCATGCGCGCCAGCCTTCCATGCTGGCGAACTCGCCATCGCCGAGCAGGCCGCCGAGCTTGGCTTTCGTGCACCATGGCAGGTCCGGCGGGGTCGGCGTGTCGCCGCCGGAGCCCGGGTTGAGCGTGCCGGGTACCTTGGTCGGGCGAAAGTCGGCGATCTGCGTGGCCATGCTGTTCAGCGCGCGTACGGCGTCGGCGTGTTCTTCGCGGCCGCAGGGCTGGTTGGCGCATTCGGCGTTGACCAGGCGCGGGTTGGCGAAGAACGGTGCCTGCTTGTTGGTGCCGAAGGCATGCGGGTAGGCCATCACGGTGGCGAAGCGCCCCTGCACGCCGTAGCCTCGGCTCCATTCGTAGGTGCCGCTGTGGGCGTAGCGCGGATCGTAGTAGCTGGACTCCAGGTCCTGCTCGTAGGAGTGGCGCAGGCCCATGTTGTGGCCGGCTTCATGGGCGAAGGTGTTGAGCCCGCAGTCGACCCCGGTGAGGTTGTAGGCAATGTCCTTGGCGTTGCCGTGGAAGCGCCCGCTGTTCTTATCGCCCGAGCCCATGTAGCCGATGCCGCAGGTGATGTAGCCGTTGCCGCTGTTCTGCGAGCGGTTGACCAGGCTGACCAGGTCGGCGCCGTACTGCTCGCGCAGGCGCTGCACCTGCGGGTCGCGCATGAAGCGATCGAGGTTGGTGCCGGTCACCGTCGGGTAGTCGGCCCAGTCCAGGCGCTGCTTGTGCACCAGACGCAGGCGCAGGTTGACGCCGCTCTTCTCGTAGGCGGTGTTGGCGAACTCGATGTAGCTGGCGATCCGCGCATCGATGTCGCGGCCATTTGCGGTCTGGGTCGCCGCGGGGGTGTAGAGGACCATGATGTCGACGGTCTTCGGCGCGGCCTGGGCGGCAGAGGCTACCGCCAGGGCTAGGGTGGAGCAGAGCAGGGATTTCTTCATGGGTTGCCTGTGTTCGGACAATAGGAAGCCATGGCGCCCCGAGGGCACCGCTGGGGAAACATGCTGGGAAGGTGGGCTCAGCCCTGGGCGGGCGGCGGCATCGGTGGCAGCTCGGCGAGCGGCGCGTCGACATGATCGCCATGCGGGTCGCTACGCGCGGCGATGTCGTTCTCGTCGATCACCCGGGTCTTGCCGCTGCGGTTGTCGACGATGATCGAGTAGCTGCCGTCGAGGGTGGCGACATTGATGTGGGTTTCCAGGCTGCCGCGCACCACGGTCAGGCTTTCCGCCTCGTCGCCGTCCACCAGGCCGCCGCGCCAGACCGGCAGGCCGGCGCTGTTATGGGTGCTGGCGAGGCGTGCCTGCAAGGGCCGCTCGCGACCCGGCAGGCTCATTTCCAGCACCTGGCCGAGCGCCAGCGTGTCGAGCAGGGCGGGTTCGACCTGCGCCAGGTATTCGGGAATGCCCTGGGCGCCTTCGCGGCTGCGCAGTTCGCCTTGCCAGAGCGTCACCCGCTCGCGTGGCGCGGGCGTCGTGACGGGGGGCGGGGCGAGCATGCGGGTAGCGTCCGCCGCCGGCGCCGCGAGCGCCGCTGTCGGGGCGGCGGCTGCCTGGGCGGCGGGGGACTGGCGGGCCTGCGGCGATGCCTCGGGCGGAGCCGGGTCGAGCAGCCAGCCGCCGATCAGCGCACCGCCGATGGCGGCGGCCGAGGCTGCGTAGATCCATGTCTTGGCCACGTTGTTTCTCCTCTGAGTGAACGTGGCGCGGAGTCTAGGAAGAAGCCTCTCCCAGCGTGGCGGCAACCGTTCACATTTGCGCCAGGCCGCGCGCCGGCGTGACGAAACTGCGAATCAGGCCGGAGCGCTGCGGGCGCCAGGTCACGTGCGCTCTGTGCGCTGCGGCAAGGCTGGCGTTCGGCCGCCATGCTGTTCGCGGCGGAAGGCTTCGGCGCACCTGGCCGTCCTCGCGCTTGAAGAACTGGACGAAGTTGCTCGGCTCGTCGAAGCCGATGCCATCGTCTACGGCAGCCCCACCTATATGGGCGGACCGGCCTGGCAGTTCAAGAAGTTCGCCGATGCCACCTCAAAGCCCTGGTTCGTCCAGCTGGCTTCGCTGACGCCTCGCGCCGGCTATGGGGTGTCGTCATCCCGGCCGAGGGTGGCATGTTCGCTCATCTCCAGGCAACCCGGTACGGCCTCTAGCCGCGCCGGGGCCTCAGCCTCGCGCCAGTTGCAGGAGACGGGCGCGCTCCTGCATCAGCGGCCGGCAACTGCGGATGCCTTCGACGATGCTGTAGAGGCTTTCGATCTGCTGCTGGCTGAGGCTGTTGTTCTGGGCCCAGCCGAGCAACTGCAGCCAGGTCCAGCGGGCGATGGTCTCGCTCTGCGTCTCGGCCTTCCTGCGGTCGTCCCCGTCGCTCTGTCCGACCAGGGTCTCCACCAGCCCCGAGGCGCACAACGGCAGCAGCTCCCGGTACTGCTCCGGGTGCGTGTCGCGTAGGCGACGCAGGGCCATTATGGCGGTGGTTATCGAGTCTGAATCCAAGCTTTTGTTCACAGTTCACTCCTTGTGCGTACAGGCTGGCGGCTGGTTGATCCCTGGGCCGCGAGCAACTGTTCGATGAAACGCGTCAGCTCTTTCTTGAACTCGGGTGTCAGGCTGGACACCTTGAGGATGAGCTCGGCCAGCTCGTCCTCGGGGCAATAGAGGTAGGCCATGGGGACCTGGAGGACCATGGCCAGCTGTTCGGAAGTCCGCATGTTGGGGGAGTGCCGTTCGCGTTCGTATTGGTTCATCCGTGCGCTGGCGGAAAACTCGTCCATTCCCACCAGCATGCCCAACTGTTTCTGCGAGTATCCCGCTCTGATTCTTGCGGCTTTTAGCCGGGTACCTAGCATCCATACAACTCCCGTCCCGTTGGCCCGCTCGCTCAAGGTTGGGCAAATCTGGACAAGATGGAAGCTCAGGAATCCTTAGTTTTCGCCGTGCCGGAGGCTCTGTCGTCCGGGGCGGCGCGCGGTTTCGACGCCGTGTACGAGGCTGCGGCGGGGATATGCGTCGATGTCGCCGAGATCGCGCATGCTCCGGTTTTCTCGCGGCGAGCCGGAGTATATGCGAATTGCATAAAGGCGGACGCCGTTTCGTCGCCTGGGGGCGGCGGGTCGTCGTCTCGCCAGAGGGGCGGGCATCGGCGCCGAGGCGGCGGAAAACGGCGATCGGGACGATACTCAGGAAAGGTGGGCGTTGCGGAACCAAGCCTCGCCTTCCAGGACTAATAGCCGGGTTTCACGCAGAGGTCATTCCCATGAGAACAACAACAAGCATCCGCCGTGTCGCTGCCGTCCTGGCAGCGCTGCACCTGCTCACCTTCGCCGAGGTTCCGCTCGCCCAGGCAGCGATGATCGGTACTGCGGAAGTCATGCAGCAACAACAGCACAACCTCGATCGCCAGCAACTGCTGAAGATGCTCGACGACCAGGGCGTCCAGAAGAAGCTGGAGGCCATGGGCGTGCCCCGCGACCAGGTGGCGAGTCGCATCAACAGCCTGACCAACGCCGAGCTGGCGCAGTTCAACCAGCAGCTGGACCAGGCGCCGGCGGGCGGCATCATCGGCATCATCGTGTTGTTCCTGGTGATCTTCATCATCACCGACATGCTTTGCGCCACGGATATCTTCAGCTTCATCAAATGCATCAATCGGTGAGGCGGCTGGCAGGGGCACTGCTGGTCTCCGCAATGCTCGGCGGCTGCGCGCAGCCGCCGAGACTGCCGCCGGAAAGCGCGGCGCTGCCCGCACGGGTGGAGCTGCGCGAAGTGCCGTTCTTCCCCCAGGAAGCCTACCAGTGCGGTCCCGCCGCGCTGGCCACGATGCTTGGCCAGCGCGGCCTGGCGTTGACGCCGGGGCAATTGAAGGACGAGGTGTTCATTCCCGGTCGCGAGGGTAGCCTGCAATTGGAGATGGTCGCCGCGGCGCGCCGCCACGGCATGCTGGTCTATCCGCTGCAAGGCGGACTGGAGAGCGTGCTCGAGGAGGTCGCGGCGGGCAACCCGGTGCTGGTGTTACAGAACCAGGCTTTCTCCTGGTGGCCGCGCTGGCACTTCGCGGTGGTGGTCGGTTTCGATCGGGAGCGCCGCGAACTGGTGCTGCGCTCGGGCATCACCCGGCGCTGGGTTACCGACTTCACCAGCTTCGAGTCGACCTGGAAGCGTTCGGGGCGCTGGGCGGTGCTGACCCTGCCGGGTGACCGCCTGCCGGCCACGGCAGCAGCGGTCCCGTGGCTCAAGGCCGCCAGTGACAGCGAGGAAACCGGCCACCCCAAGGTTGCCCGGCGCGCCTACGAAGAAGCCGTGCGACGCTGGCCTGAGGACGCCTTCGCCTGGTTTGCCCTGGGCAACAGTCGCTACGCCGCAGGCGATTCCGCCGCTGCCGAACAGGCCATGCTCACCAGCGTCGAGCGTCGCGTGGATTTCGCCGCGGGTTGGTTCAACCTGTCCCAGTTGCTGGCGGAACGCGGTTGCGCGGCGCCGGCGCGCCAGGCGCAGGCCTGCGCGCGGGCATTGCAGCCTGGGGAAGCCCGCTTCGCTGCGGCCTTGCCGCAGGCCGTCGCACCCGTGGCGCGGTGCGCCGAGCTGCCGGCCTGTCCCGTTGGCGCCCCGCCCCGCTGAGGCGGCCGAGCCGAAGGTTGTCGGAACCCCGTTCCAGCGAGACGGCTCTATACCTGGGAGGACCCCACTCAGGTGCAGAACATGGCCAACGACAAGCGGACTTCGCCCCCCACCCCCCGGCAACCGGCCAAGGGCGGTGCGGCGGGCAAGCGCCAGGGGCATGCGGCGGAGGGCGCGCGCAAGCCGCGTGCGCGCGGCGAGGAGCGGAAAGAGAAACCGGCCGACGGACGTTCGGCCACGGCGCTGACCGCCAACGAGCGGCGGGAGATCGACGACAAGCAGCCACCGCGCGCCGCTGTCCTGCACGAGGTGATTCGCGTCCAGGGCGAACACGAGTTGCAGCGCACGCTGGCGGCACTCTGGTGGTCGGCGGTGGCCGCGGGGCTGACCATCGGCCTCTCGTTGATGGGCATGGGCCTGTTCCGCGCTGCCTTGCCCGAGCAGGAGTGGGCGATCATCGTCAGCAGCTTCGGCTATCCCATGGGCTTCCTGGCAGTGATCCTCGCCCGCCAGCAACTGTTCACCGAAAACACCCTGACCGCCGTGTTGCCGGTGATGACTGAGCCGACCCTGGAAAAGGCCTGGCAACTGTTGCGTCTCTGGAGCGTGGTGCTGTTCGGCAATATCGTCGGTACGCTGCTGTTCGCCTGGGCGGTGCTGCATCTGCCGATATTCAATGAAGCGGCCGACGCGGCGTTCCTTGAGATCGGCCGCGAGGTGATGCACAACGACCTGGCGCAAATGTTCGCCAAGGGCATCGTTTCCGGCTGGATGATCGCCACCATGGTCTGGCTGATCCCGGCGGCGGAGGGCGCGAAGATCTGGATCATCGCGATGGTCACCTACCTGATGGCGCTGGGCAGCTTCACCCACATCGTGGTGGGCTCGGCGGAGGTAGGCTACCTGGCGTTCGCCGGGGAAATCGGCTGGACCGAGTTCCTGCTGAAGTTCGCCCTGCCTACCCTGGGCGGCAACATCGTCGGCGGTAGCCTGATCTTCGCCCTGATCAGTCATGCGCAGATCCGTAGCGAAGGTTGAGGAGCGGATGGAAAAAACGGCACCCCGGGGTGCCGTTCTGTCGACGCGGACTAGACCCCGAGCTTGTCGCGCAGGCTGTAGTACCAGGCGCCGATGGCGGTGAACGGTACGCGGAACAGCTTGCCGCCGGGGAAGGGGTAGTGCGGCAGGCCGGCGAAAGCGTCGAAGCGCTCGGCCTGGCCGCGCAGGGCTTCGGCCAGGACCTTGCCGGCGACGTGGGTGTAGGTCACGCCGTGGCCGCTGCAACCCTGGGAATAGTAGATGTTGTCGCCGATGCGGCCGACCTGGGGCAGGCGCGAGAGGGTCAGCAGGAAGTTGCCGGTCCAGGCGAAGTCGATCTTCACGTCCTTCAGTTGCGGGAAGGTCTTGAGCATCTTCGGCCGGATGATCGCCTCGATGTCCGCCGGATCGCGAGCGCCATAGATCACGCCGCCACCATAGATCAGGCGCTTGTCGCCGGAGAGGCGATAGTAGTCGAGCAGGTAATTGCAGTCTTCCACGCAGTAGTCCTGCGGCAGCAGGCTGTGGGCCAGTTCCTCGTTCAGCGGCTCGGTGGTGATCACCTGGGTGCCGCAGGGCATCGACTTGGCCGCCAGTTCCGGGACCAGGCCGTTGAGGTAGGCGTTACCGGCGACCACGATGAACTTCGCCTTCACCTTGCCTTGCGGGGTATGCACCACCGGGCTGGCGCCGCGCTCGATGCGGGTCGCCGGGCTCTGCTCGTAGATTCTGCCGCCGAGCGACTCCACCGCCGCCGCTTCGCCGAGGGCGAGGTTCAGCGGATGGATGTGGCCGCCGCTCATGTCAAGCATGCCACCTATATAGTTGTCGGTCGCCACCACCTCGCGGATGCGCTTGGCGTCCATGATCTCCAACTGGTTGTGGCCGTAGCGTTCCCACAACTGTTTCTGCGCGCGCAGGTGATCCATCTGCTTCTCGGTGAAGGCGGCGAACACCCCGCCGTCCTTCAGGTCGCATTGGATACCGTAGCGGGCCACGCGCTCGCGGATGATGCGCCCGCCTTCGAAGGCCATCTCGCCGAGCAACTGCGCTTCGCGCTTGCCGACGGTGCGCTCGATCACGTCGATGTCGCGGCTGTAGCTGTTGACGATCTGGCCGCCGTTGCGCCCGGAAGCGCCGAAGCCGACCTTGGCGGCTTCCAGTACGGTGACCTTGAAACCATTCTCCAACAGGAACAGGGCGGTGGAGAGGCCGGTATAGCCGGCACCGATCACGCAGACGTCGGTTTCGACCTCGCCCTGGAGTTCCGGGCGGGGCGGCGCGGGATTGGCCGACGCGGCGTAATAGGAGGAGGGGTAGGGGGTGTGCGGCATCTTGCACCTCTGTTTTTTATTTTTTACGGATGCCCGGATGCTACCCGAGTCGAAATCGGCCGGCTAGCCTCCGTGCAAAATTTTCAACGGACCCCCTGAAAATAAAAATTCCACTTTTTCAGAGAGTTAGCGAAAAAAAAGCTTGACGGTGTTTTTGGGGTCTGTAGAATGCGCGCCATCAGCAGGCACGTAGCTCAGTTGGTTAGAGCACCACCTTGACATGGTGGGGGTCGTTGGTTCGAATCCAATCGTGCCTACCAAACAAATCCCGCGCTGCTGGCGGGGCAAGAAAGGCGATCCGAAAGGGTCGCCTTTTTTCGTTTGCGCCCCGAAAAAGGCCGCTCGGCCCGTGCTCGCCTGGGCTCGCGCTTCATCGCATAGCCGCTATTGACAGCGGGGGCGGTCTTTTCCGACCCTAGCGCCTTCACGGATGATTCAGGCGACAAGGCTCATGACGACCTCTTCCGGTTCGCGTATCGGCGGACTTCTTCACGCTTCCCTTTTTTCCCTGCTCGGACTCGGTCTCCTGCTCGCCGGCGGTTTCAAGACCGTCGATCGGTACCATTTCCTGCGTACTGCGCAGGAAGCCCAGGGGACGGTCAGCGCCTTGAATGCCGGCGGTTCGCATCCGCAGATCGATTTCACCAGCGTTTCCGGCGAGCGGATTTCCTATCCCCAGGGCGGCTTCATCTTCGGCTACCAGGTGGGCGAGTCGGTTCGCGTCCTCTACGAGGCTGGGCGGCCGGCGGCCAGCGCGATAGTCGACGATGCCGGCGCGCTCTGGGGAACCAGCGCTTTCCTCTGCGGCTTCGGCGCACTCTTCGGTATTGTCGGGTTCAGGGGATTGCTGGGCCTGCGTTCTTCCCAGCCGACCTCAAAAGGACATTGAAGTCATGTCGCAACTTCCCATTCCCTTGCCCCTCAACGAGAGTCGCTGGCGCTACGTGACGGCCAGTGGCGGAGGCATGACCGTGGCCTTCCTGGCGGGTAGCGGCGGCTCCATCACGTTGCTCTCGCCGGAGGGTGAGAACGTGTCCTTCCGCTATGGCGGGGTGGGCGGCGGGATCGGACTGGGCATGCGCCTGCCGCGCTTCGGCAAGGTCAACCTCAATGTCAAGGGCAAGAGCGTTGGCGGGGCCGGTGCGCTGGAGGCGTTGCCGAGCACCGGAACCGTCTTGGTCGCGGACGGCCTGGTGGGGCGCGACCTGTCCCGCGGCGACTTCACCGGGCCCTGCATGTACGTCGAACTCGGCGCGGGAGTCATCGCCGGCGGTTCGGGCACGGCGATTCTCTTCGGCCTCGATCCCAAGCTGCTGGCGGCGGTGGCGCTGGCGAGCGCCTCGCCATTGACCGCCGCGCTGGGCGCCAGCATGTCGCGGCAATTACTGCAATCGTTCCGTGGCGCCCTGTTGATGGCCGGGGTCAACGTCGGTGCACAGTTCGGCGGCGGCGCGGCGGCTTACCTGGGGGCGTTGTTCTGATGCAGGAGGGCGATCCGGGAGGATCGCCCTTTTTACCTTGCGCAGGCGTGCGGCGGCCAGGGCTCCGTTGAGTTCCATGGCCAGCGGGGCGGTGGCGGAAATCGTTACCGGCGCGGGGAACGGTCGTCGGAGATTCCGAACCGGCGTGGATCGGTTCTTTCCAAACAAGCCCATCCACTCGTTCGAGGTGTCGTGCTTGTGTCCAGGTTGATCATGCCCGGAGGGCCGTTGTCGCAAGAATCCGATGTCCGGATCTTCTGTTCACCCAAGGAGCGGCTGGACTTCTACCGGCGGGAAATCCACTACGAGACGGGCCAGCTATCCAGTCGGACCAACGCCTACCTGACGGCGCAGTCGTTCCTGGTCATCGCCTATGCCTCGTCGATGGCCAACCTGAACCCGGCCTGGGGCGAGCTGTTCACCCTGGTGGTGCCGGCGCTCCTGGCACTGCTCGGGATCGTCAATTCCCTGCATGCCTGGCCGGGCATCCAGGCATCCTCGGAGATCATCTGCCACTGGCAGTTCAAGCAGTCCTGCCTGTTGCACAGCGATCCGGAGATCGGCCTGGCCTACGATGATTCGCCATTGTTCAGCGAACGCGAGGTCAACCGCGGCAGCTTCGAGAAAACCTTGCTGTTCTCGCGACGCGTGCCGTTCCTGTTCGCCGGCTTCTGGTGTGCGCTGGGCGTGTTTTCGCTCTGGTTGCAACTGGCCGGTTAGCGCTGGTGGCCCATCGCTTCGGCAAGGCTTGGCGTTGGCGGAGGCTTGCCGGCTCGATAGGCGGGCGCCGTCGGATCCGGGAACGCCCGGCGTCAGGGCGCTGCCTGCTCGCAGAGATCGTTGCCGAGGAGGCGCGCGCCCAGGCCGCGAAGCAGGTAGGTCTCGACATGGCTGCCGTCCGGGCAGTCGACTCGGTAGCCGAGCGCCAGGCCGGCAGAGAGAAGAACGAACAGGAACAGGCCGATATGTTGCAGTTTGCTCATGGTGTTTTCTACGAAAGAGGCTTGAGGGCGCAGGCGCTGCGCCGGGCGATTCTAGTGCAATGAGGCAGGGGGAGGAGCCGATTTGCATGCCTAAGCGTTCTACATGGTCCAGGGCGCCCAGCGATTCGACAGTCGCCCTGCGCCGATCGACGGCGAGCCGGAGCGAATCCGGCTGCAACTGCGTCTGTACCTGGGTTGAGCCGTTGACGGGCGCTGTCGCTGCCTTTATAAGACCGCCTCACGCAGCCGGCAGGCAGTCGAAGATGAGCGACGAAGACGATATTCACGAACCCGAACACGATCACCTGCTGGATAACGATTACCTCGAGGACGAGCGTGACGAAGATACGTTCGGCGCGCTCGACGAGCCCGATGCCTGCGGAACCGGCAGGCGACGTTCCTGCGAATATTGCGACGCGGTCCAGGTGCCAGTCGATAGCGAGGGTTTCTCTATCTGCGCCGATTGCGCAGGGCTGGAGGACTAGCCCTGGTCAGACGCTGACCACCCGGTTGCGTCCGGCACGCTTGGCGTCGTACAGCGCGGCATCCGCCCGGGCGAGTGCCCGTTCCGGTTCTTCGCCGCTGCCGGCCAGGGTACAGCCGGCACTGATGGTCACCGGCACGGACGTGCCGGCACAGTCGATCGGGGTCGCTTCCATCAGTTCGCGGATGCGATTGGCGATCATGGTCAGTTCCGTGGTCTCGCAGACCCGGACCATCGCCACGAACTCCTCGCCGCCGAAACGCGCCAGGAGATCTTCCGGCCGCAGCGCCGCGCGCAGTCGCGAAGCCGCCTCGCGGAGGACGCTGTCGCCGGCCCGGTGCCCCAGGGTGTCGTTGATACGTTTGAAATGGTCGATATCGCTGTAGATGATGCCGATGCGCTGGTCGCTGGCCCGCGCCAACTCCAGTTCATGCTGGTGCAGCGCGTGGAAGCCGGCCCGGTTCCACAATTGGGTGAGGGGGTCGAGCAGTGACTTGCGCTGCTCCCGGTCGATCTCCTGGCGCAGGAAGCGGGTGTGCTCGGTGAGGCTGCGTAGCTGGAGATATCCTTCGGCCAGGATCGACAGTCGATTGAGCTGGCGTCCTTCCCGGAGATCCAGAAGCCGCGGGCTCGGGTCGATCAGGCAGAGTGTGCCGATGGCCTGGCCATTGCTGGCGTGCAGGGGCTCGCCGGCGTAGAAGCGGATGAAGGGCGGCCCGGTGACCAGCGGATTGTCGTGAAAACGCGGATCCCTGGAGGCGTCCGTCACCATCAGCGGTTCGCTGGCCAGGATGGCGTGGCCGCAGAAGGACAGGTCGCGCGGCGTCTGTTCGGCATCCAGGCCGATACGGGCTTTGAACCATTGGCGGTCGTGGTCGATCAGACTGATCAGCACGGTCTTCACCCCGAAGGTTTCCCGCGCCAGTTCCACCAGGGCGTCCAGGTAGTGTTCGGCGGGGGTGTCGACCAGCGCCATGTCGTCCAGGGCCTGCTGGCGCAGGGCTTCGTCGGGAGGGAGGGGGCAGGCGAGCATACTGGATCCTGATCACGGTGGAGACTTTCGGTATAGCTGCCGGACAGGCTGAAGGCCAGCCTGGCGTCCGCAGTCGGCGCAAGGGTGAAGAGGGCAAAAAAAATCCCGGCCGCGTGGAGCAGGCCGGGAAAGGATCCAGGGATGTACAGCGCCCACAGCTTATGTCGGCGGCGGTTTCGATGAAGCTGCCGGATCTGGTAGGCGCGATTTTCGCGTCGATGTGTGACCCGCTTCGCCGACTATCCTGGCAAGTGGGGTCGCGAACCAATAGGATTTGCGGGTTTTATTCAATCTGGGTGAATGCGTGCAGGAAATCTACTCTGAAGAACAGATGCGCAAGGCGCTGGGCCTTGCCGAAACGCGACCGAAAAAGGTCCGGACCGAGGCCAGCCAGCCGGTCCGCTACACCATCGTCGAACTGAGCGTGCGCAAGGGCGGGGCGGGATTGCCGCTGCGTTTCGAACATCGCTCGCGCTCCATCAGCAAGGTCACCGCGCAACTGGAAGCGGAGAAGGAAGCCAAGCGCCAGGGTTACCAGGTCTGGGCGCTGCTGGATATCCGTCAGATCTGAGCGAGGCGCCTGCGCGGGGCGCGGCATTGTCCTGGTCTCGGTCCGGCTGCTAAGGTGCGCAGCCCATCGATACAGGAGTCCGGAACATGGAACTGACGATCTTCCAGGTAGACGCATTCGCCGACAGTCCCTTCCAGGGCAATCCGGCGGCGGTCTGCCCCCTCGATGCCTGGCTGGACGACGAGCGCCTGCAGGCCATCGCGGAAGAGAACAATCTTTCGGAAACCGCCTTTGTCGTCGGCCGCGACGGCGACTATCGATTGCGCTGGTTCACGCCGCAGGTCGAGGTGGACCTGTGCGGTCATGCGACCCTGGCGACGGCCTGGGTACTGATCCACAAGCTCGACGACGCTTCCCCGGTACTGCGTTTCGCTACCCGTAGCGGTGAGCTGAGCGTGCGGCGCGAGGGCGACTCGCTGGCGATGGACTTCCCGGCCAAGCGTCCGGAGCCTTGCGCGACACCGGACGGACTGCTGGAGGCGCTGGGTATTGCCGAGGCGGAAGTGCTGAAGACCGACGATTACCTCGTGGTGGTCGACGACGAAAAGACAATCGCCGCCCTGGCGCCTGACTTCGCCCGGCTGAAGGGCTTGCCGTGCCGCGGGGTGGCGGTGACCGCGCGCAGCCAGCGCTTCGATTTCGTCTCGCGCTGGTTCGGGCCCAACGTCGGCGTCAACGAAGACCCGGTGACCGGTTCCGCGCATACCTCCCTGGCGCCGTACTGGGCGCAGCGCCTGGGCAAGACCCGGCTGAGCGCCGAGCAGGGCGGGGCGCGCAAGGGGCGCCTGGAATGCGACGTGCGCGGCGAGCGGGTGGTCATCTCCGGCAAGGCGGCGTTGTACATGAGCGGTACGCTCCATCTCTGATCCCGAAGCAGGAGTACGACGATGCCGGCACCGCAGGTAGGCGTGGGCGTCCTGATCTTGCGGGACGGCAAGGTGTTGCTGGGGCGCCGCAAGGGCAGTCATGGCGCTGGCTGCTGGTCGGCGCCCGGCGGCCATCTCGAGTTCGGCGAGGCGGTGGAGGACTGCGCCCTGCGCGAAGCCCTGGAAGAGACCGGCCTGGCGCTGAGCGAACTGCGCCACGGCCCGTTCAGCAATGACGTCTTCGAGGGGCGCCACTACCTCACCGCGTTCATCCTGGCCGGTTGCGCGGAGGATGCCGAGGCGCGCCTCATGGAGCCGGACAAGTGCGACGGCTGGGCCTGGTTCGATTGGGCCGATCTGCCGGAGCCGCTGTTCGCGCCCCTGGCGAGCCTGCGCCGGCGGGGCTATTCGCCCTTCGACCCGAAGCGCTGAGCGACAGGCAAAAAAAATCCCGACCGCGGGGGAGCTGGTCGGGAAATACCCTTGGGGTTCGCACACACCGTGAGCATAGGCCAGTCCGCAACGGCATCAAGAGGAGCCTGTTCGAACTGCTAGGCCCCTTTGGGGGCCGTTCCACTGTCGTCACCTCCGCTCGACGGCGAGCGAAGGGGCTGCCCGCTTGCGTTGCGGTATCCAGAACAGCATCAGCGGCAGCAGCGAGGCCCAGCCCAGCAGGACATCGCCGGCCAGGTGGATGTGTTCGCCGGGCATCAACAGTCCCTGCAGGAACATCAGGCCGAAGTGCGCGGCATTGGCCGCTACGGTGAAGTCGATGAACAGCCGGTGGCGGAAGGGCTGGCTGGCGGCGCGCCAGAGGAATGCGCCCCAGACCAGGTAGATCGTCGAGATCATCAGCTCATAGTGCTGTCCGCCGCCTTGCTGGTCGCCCCAGCGAACCAGGCGGAGCAGCAGGCGCCCGGCGTCGGAGTCGAGCAGCGACTGGTCGAGCCGCAGGAGCAGCGTGGCCAGGGCCAGGCCGAAGAACAGCAGGAAGCCGCCGGCCATCAGGCGAATGCTCAGGGTCAGCCAAGGCGTGGCGGAAACCGGGGAAGAGGAGGCAGTCATGCAGATCACCTGTAGGCCATGTCGATGGCGTTGCCTTCGGTCAGGTCGTCAAAATCCGCACGGCGGAAAGGGCGCTCTTCCCGGGTGATGGTGCGCACCCGTTCGATGTATTCGCGCATGGCGCGGCGGGTATTGCCCTGGGAGGCGGCGGAGAGGAAGCCGGCCTTTTCGCTGGCCATGCCTTCCGTCCAGTCGCGGGAAGCCGCCTGGTAGATCGAACGCTTGATCAGGCGCACCGCTTGCGGTGAGCGCCGGGACAGGCGTTGCGCCAGCGCGTCGGCGGCTTCCAGTAGCTCCTCCGCTGGCGCCAGCCCGTTGACCAGGCCCAGCGCAAGGGCCTGGCGCGGCTCCAGCAGTTGCCCTTCCAGGCACAGCTCCAGGGCCCTGGCTACGCCCAGGCTGCGCGCCAGCATCTGGGTGCCGCCGCCTCCCGGTATCAGGCCGATGAGTACTTCCGGCTGGCCGAGGAAGCGTTCCACCTGGTCGTCCTCGGCCATCAGGCGCAGGTCGCAGGCCAGCGCCAGCTCGCAGCCGCCACCCAGGGCCAGGCCGTTGATCGCGGCGATGAACACCTTGTCCATGCGGCGCATGTGCGCGGTGACCTCATGGAACAGGTTCATGTCGGCGACGCCTGCCAGCAGGGTGCGCCGCAGCAGCTTCCTCGCCCCAGGCAAGTGGCGCAGGAGGCTTTCGCTTTCCAGCAGCAGGCGTGTCAGCCAGGCCGGCATGGAAAAGGTGATGGGGGCGACGGCGCGCTCGATCTCGTCGACGTCGAAGTGGGTCAGGAAGACCCCGTCCGCCGCTCCGGAAAGGATGACGGCACCGATGTCCTGGCGTTGCTCAAGGTCTTCCAGCAGGTCGGCCAGCTCCTGCATCACCGCCGTGGTGAGGAAGTTCGCCGGGGGATTGTCGAGCAGGACTTGCAGGACGCGTCCTCGTTGTTCTATGCGCAGGTGTCGCGGTGCTAGAGTCATTGCGGCTTCCTCATTGGATAACGAACGTTATATAACGATCATTATCCAATGTGACGACATCGTCTCCCCAACCAACGGATAGTCGGCATGCGCTACAAACCGGAACAGAAACAGGCCACCCGCGCCCTGCTGTTGAGCAAGGCCGCTCCGCTGGTGAAGCGCCAGGGCTTCGCCAGCACCGGCCTGGACACCTTGATGAAGGCGGCTGGTCTTACCACCGGGGCGTTCTACTCGCAATTCTCCAGCAAGGCGGAGTTGCTCGAAGCGATCCTGCAGCGCGAGCTGAGCGCCCAGCACGATGCCTTTCCGCTGGACAGCCTGGAGCAACTGGCCGGCGCCACCCGTCTCTACCTCAGTCGCGGTCATGCGCAGCATGCCGACATGGGCTGCCCGATTCCGGCGCTGGCCGCCGAGGTGGGCCGGGCAGGGCCCGAGGTGCGGGAAACCTTCGAACGCGCCCTGGAACAGCGGCAACGGCGGCTGGCCGAACTGATGGGCGACGAGAACCGGGCCTGGGTGCTCACCTGCCTGTCGGTCGGCGCGGTGCTTCTCGCGCGTGCCCAGGCGAGCGAGGTGGCGCGCGACAAGGTCCTGGATGCGGCGCTGGAGCATGCGCTGGGCCTGCTTTCGGCGAGCGGAGCGGTTTCGCCGCAAGCGGACCGGGACTGATTGCACAACTGCAATGTTCGGCGTCTAGCGTCAGGCTTTCCCTCCGACAGGTAAGCCCATGAACGCCCATCATCTCGAACTCGCCAAGGCCCTGCTGGTGTTTGCCCTTGCCGTCGCCGGCCTGGTGGTCGGTCTCATGCCGATGGAGTTCTGAGCGACGCAGGTCCGACTTCGCGCTTTTCCCTCGTCTTCGAGTGGTCTCTGGCGTTGCACCGGTTTAGGATGCGCGGGTATTTCGGAGCCGCTTCGCTTGGCGTCGCCCGCCGCTGCGCTCCGAAACCGAGCATTGCTCGAACCAGAACGAGATCGAAGGTGCATCGCCACGAGCGGCGCACGGCCTGATGATAGATGGAGGCAACATGAGCGCGGCTCAGCCAGGCATTCTCACCCCGATTCCGGTGGTGGGTCGCTACCTGTTTTTCAGCATTTCCCAACCCGAGCAGGTGGCCGCGACCTTGGCCAGCCTGGCCGCGGCCACCGATGGTTACCAGCTGGTGGTGGGTATCGGCCATTCGCTGATGCTCAGCCTCGGCAAGACCGTCGAGGGCATGAAGGACTATCCGGTGCTCGCCGCGCCCGGCATCGACCTGCCGTCCACGCCCTCCGCGCTGTGGTGCTGGCTGCGCGGCGAGGATCGCGGCGAGGTGACGCTGCGCTCGCACGCGCTGGAACGGTCGCTGGCGCCGGCCTTCCAGCGGACCGGCGCGGTGGATGCGTTCCTCTACGGCGAGGACCGCGACCTGTCCGGCTACAAGGACGGCACCGAGAACCCCAAGGGCGATGCGGCGCTCGAAGCCGCGCTGGTCTCCGGGCGCGGTGCGGGCCTGGATGGCGGCAGTTTCGTTGCTGTCCAGCAGTGGCTGCATGACTTCGACCGGATGCAGGCGATCCCCGGCGAGGAGATGGACAACATCATCGGCCGCCGCAAGTCCGACGACGAAGAACTGGAAGACGCGCCGGCCTACGCCCACGTCAAGCGCACCGAGCAGGAAAGCTTCGAGCCCGCCGCGTTCCTCCTGCGGCGCGGCGCGCCCTGGTCCGACGAGCACCGCGCGGGGCTGTTGTTCGCCGCCTTCGGCCGCTCGTTCGAGGCCTTCGAGGTCCAGTGGCTACGGATGATCGGCGTGGAAGACGGGGTGCTCGATGGCCTGTTCCGTTTCACCCGGCCGATCAGCGGCAGCTACTTCTGGTGTCCGCCCATGGCCGACGGCCGCCTCGACCTGTCCGCCCTCGGCCTCTGAGCCCGCCGCGGCAGCAGGCCAGGCCTGCTGCCGCGTCCTGCGCGGCGCTAGTGGGCGGTGGCCACGGCGGCCTCGTCGATCAGCGCCGCTACTTCCTTCGCTCGCGAGGCCAGTGACGCGTGGCTGGCATCGAGGGTGACGATCTTCCTCGGTGCGATCCGCGCGGCCATCCGCTCCTGGTTCTCCGGCGCAATCATGCGATCGGCGCTGGAAATCTGGTACCAGGAGGGCTTGCTCTTCCAGGCCGGGCTGCCGATGGCATCGCCAAAAGTGCTGGCCAGCGGAGCCTTCTGGGTGATGCCCATGACCAGCCCTTCGTCCGCAGCGAGATCCTGGCAGAAGCTTTCGTGGAACCTGTCCGCCTTCACCCAGAGATAGCCATCGCTGTCCGGCGCCAGGTTCGCTGCGGCCAGGGGCAAGTGCTCCTGGGTGATGCCACCGGGACTTTCGCCGCTGTCGGGGGCGAAGGCGGCGATATAGACCAGCCCGACCACATTCGGCTGGTTGCCGGCCTCGGTGATCACCGCGCCGCCATAGGAGTGTCCGACCAGCAGGACCGGCCCCTGTTGCTGCGCGATCATCTTGCGCGTCCGCTCGGCATCGTCCGCCAGCGAGGTCAACGGTAGTTCGACGGCATGCAGGTTGTCGTGGCCGAGGCGTTTCAGTTCGAGAATGACCTTGCTCCAGTGGGCGGCGCCGCCCCAGAAGCCGTGGACCAGGATGATCGCAGGCAGGTTGCTCATCGTGTTGCTCCCTTGTGGGTGAGGGTTGCTGGCATGAGACATCGCCCGGCGAGCATACGAGGTCGCGATGGGCGGGCGATAGCGGGAGGCGAGGACGTTCGTCGAAAAGAACAACTCCTTGTTCCGGTAGGCGACGTGATATCGGCACGGCGGTATGTTGCAAGTCCGGACCCGACCGATCGGGTTGTCGCGACGGGCATGGAGGGGTGATCGGTCGGTCGGGTTCGCGTCTTTTCGGGGCACCCGAATCTGAAAAAATCTTGCTTCTCGCCATACCGGGGGAGCGGGGCGGGTAGATTTTCTTCCGAATCCTTCACTTTCTACCCGGTCATGGAAAAAGCTCTGAAATTGGCGTCATGCCTCTACGGCCTGCTGATCCTGCTCAGCCTGGCGATGGTCGCCTTCCTCAGCCAGTTTCCGTTTCTCCTCAGCTCGGGAGCGGAAAACCTCTCGATGTCGATCCTGCCGCTGCTGATCCCGCTGATGGTCGGGCTGGTCGTCTGCGAGGCGGTGCGGGCGGTGGTGCCGAAGAAGCGCTAGGCGCGGTGCCGGGATCAGCGGCCGAGAATGCGCTGGCGGCGCAGCCGGTACTGCTCGTAGGGAAGGCCCTGGCGGTTCAGCTCTTCCAGCTGGCGTTCGCTGGCGCTGCGGGAAAACGATTCCTCGACTATCGAGTCCGGCGTGACAGGCTGTGCGCAGGCGCTGACCAGCAGCACGCCCAGGACCAGGGCAATGCGTGGCATGCGATCTCCATGGACTACGGCAGAAGGGAAAAAAAGGCCATTACCAAGCGGGGGGAGGGTTGGTAATGGCCTGTACAAGGGACATTTGCCAGGCCTTGGGGATCTGGCGAAAAAGACGATATCAAGGGGGAATTTGATTAGCCAGCTAACAAAGTGGAATGAAGTTTTGCGGCAGGCGCAACAATTCTGTCCGAATCGTCATTCTTGCGTCACCGCCGGGACAGAGCGGTTTCGGCAGACTGCGGGGGAGTCGCCGAAGGAGATTCGTCGTGGACGATACGCTCAGATTCGCCTCGCGCTTGTGCAAGTTCATCGTCGCCGCCAGCTTCCTGCTCGTGGCGGTCGCCAGCCTTTGCCTGTGGTGGACGGGCCAGGCCTACGAATACGCGGCGCTGGCGTTCTTTCCGTTCGCCGTACCCATGCTGCTGCTGATCATGGTCTGCGACCTGCTGGCAGCGCTGAATGGCAGGCGTCGCTGAGCGCACGGGCTGCCTAGCGCTTTCAGCTAGGCGGATGTCGAACCCAGACAACCGGCGCCCCGCGCGGGGCCCTATGGTGAGGCATTCATCCACTGCCTTCCTGGAGCGACCATGTCAGATTTCATCACCGTACTGCGCGATACCTGTCCCGTACCCGTGCTGGACGCCACCAAGTGGAAGCGGATCGACGGCGATCCGCATACCGTCAACCTCAACGCATACGCCTCGGCGGACGGCAGCAAGCTGATGGGCACCTGGATCTGCACGCCGGGCAAGTGGGAGGTGAACTACGAACGCTGGGAGTTCTGCCACTTCCTCGACGGCTACTGCATCATCACCCCGGAAGGCGAGCAGCCGGTGCACCTGAGGGCGGGCGACGTGTTCGTCATCGAGCCGGGCCTGCGTGGTACCTGGGAGGTAGTGGAGACGGTGCGCAAGTACTTCGTCTTCGCCTGACGGTATTGCCGCACGTCCGGGATGCCTGCCGGACGTCGCGCCTCAGTCCTGGTGGACGATGCGGCGGATGGTGCCGCCGCAGGACTGGTAGCAACTGCGGTACTCGTCCTGGCAGTCGTCGCCGAAATCGAAGTTGCGCTGCGGGTAG
Source organism: Pseudomonas sp. TZ252 (assembly GCF_056110345.1). Taxonomy (NCBI): domain Bacteria; kingdom Pseudomonadati; phylum Pseudomonadota; class Gammaproteobacteria; order Pseudomonadales; family Pseudomonadaceae; genus Pseudomonas; species Pseudomonas sp. TZ252. Next base: position 4,834,121 of record NZ_CM148566.1, read on the forward strand.
GGGCAGGACTTGCGCTTCTTCTTGTCGCTGTTCTGCATGCAGTAGTTGTAGGCCGTGCTCTGCGCCTGGTAGAGCGCCTCGTCCTGGCGCTGCTGCAGCTTGGCGAGGGTCTTGCACTGGCGCTTCTCGGCATTGCACTGGCTCACGCAGTGCAGGCCGGCATCGCTGGTCGGCGGAATGTAGGAGTAGCTGACGCTAGGACCGCAACCGCCGAGCAGCAGGGCAAGACCGAGGAGGGGGAGCAGAAGGTGTTTCCGGAACGGCATTGTCGATATCGATAAGCAATGGCAAGCGAGAGCGAATGCTATCACTGGCTTTCCGAAGCTGTACGGCTCTACCCGATAAGGTTGAACTGGCGCACGAAACGCAAAAAAGAAAACCCCGGGACTGGCCCGGGGTTCTCGTCGCGCTCGCAGGTTCGATCAGAACACGCTGAACGGGTACTCGACGAAGGCACGGATTTCGTTGCCGTCGTCGTTGTACGAGCGGGCGTCGTTGGAGACACGCAGGAACGAGCTGCGCAGACGCAGGGTGAGGTCCTTGGCCGGACCGCTCTGCACCACGTACTGGACCTGGTTGAATATCTCGCGCTCCTTGCCGTTGCTGGTCTCGGCGGTCTTGATGTTGTCGCCGCGCACGTAGGCTACGCGGTAGGTCAGGCCGGGCACGCCGTACTTGGCGAAGTCCAGGGCGTAGCTGACCTGCCAGGAACGCTCGTCCTCGGCGTTGAAGTCCGACCAGTAGGAGTTGGCCAGCCAGATGGTGGTGCCGCCGTCGCCGATGCCGCCGGCGTTCTGGTACCAGCCGTAGTTGTAGCCGGTGTCGCCGGTGTTGCGCTGGTGGGCGATCATGAAGGTGTGGGCGTCGATGGTGTAGGACGCCGCCAGGCTCCAGATCTTGTTGTCGCGGTTACCGTTGAAGTTCTGGTCGGCGAAGTCGCTGTCCAGCTTGGTGCGATAGCCGTTGAAGTCGAAGTTCAGCGACTGGTCGGCCTGCAGCGGGATGGTGTAGTTCAGGTTGATGTACTGCTTCTTCAGTACGTCCTCGACGTCGGAAGCGTACAGCGAGGCGTTGAAGTGATCGGTGAAGGCGTACTTGCCGCCGAACACGTTGATGCTCTTCAGGCCGCCGCTGTCGCGCCCTTCGGCGCTCTTGCGGGATTCCGCGGTGAAGCGACCGGCGTTCAGCTCCAGGCCCTCGATCTCCTTGGAGGTGATCAGGGTGCCGCTGTAGCTTTCCGGGAGCAGGCGCGAGTTGTCGTAGCTGAGCACCGGCAGGCTGGGCATCTGGTCGCCGTACTTGAGCACGGTGTTGGAGATGCGGAACTTCACCGCCGCGCCGCCCTTGGACAGATCGTCCGCCGCGGAGCCGCTGTCGCCCTGCTTGAAGAAATCGATACCGGCGGCGCCGCTACGACCCTTGCCGCCGTCCAGGCGTACCGCGTACAGGCCGAACGCGTCGACACCGACGCCCACCGTCCCCTGGGTGAAGCCGGAGGTGAAGGTGGCAGTGGCGGCCTGGCCCCATTCGGCCTTGTCCTGCCGGCCATGTTTGTAGTCACGGCTGATGTAGCCATTGCGGAAGAACAGATCGAGGTGGCTGTCCTCGACAAACCCCTTTGCTGCTTCTTGGTCATTGGCCATCGCCTGGCTTGCAGTCGCGATGCCCAGTGCCAGCAGGCAAATCCTTTTCTTCAACATCTTATTGTTCCTGGTTGTTGGCTTGATGTGCGCTGAAATTGAAGGAAGCGCAAGGTTCGAAGTGCACGGGAGTCATTTGTCCCATTTACCGTGCGTGGCGGTTCTGGTTTCTTGTTTCTCCCGTTGGCGGCGCAACAATACCAGAACATTGTTCGATCCAAGAAAGCTTCGAGTCATTTGCTAATAACCAAATTGCAAGGAAAGCCCCTTCCATAGGCTCTGAATCGGGCGTTGCCGGATCGCTTCGTCATGCGCCTGCAATATCAACCTTATCGATAAGTACCATGCCGCGAAGTCGCTGCAGTTCTCGCTTTGGGCGGTGATACCGTCGAATCGTGAACGGATCGACAAAGAGGGACGTGACATGAAGATTCTTATCGCTGTATTCGCCGCCCTGGCCCTGTCCGCCTGTGCCTCGCCTCCCGCTTCGAACGCCCCGGCGCTGGCCGCCAGCACCAGCAAGGCTCCCTACGATTACGCGATGTGCGTCTTGCCCAAGTGGCAACGCCAGGCGCCGGGCGTGGCGCTGGTGGAGGAAGGCCGCGGCTATCGCCTGGCGGACGCCGGTCAGTGGCTGGAGGTGCAGCCGGCGAGGGGTGGCAGCCTGGTGCGAATCCATGATCAGCAGCCCTGGGTCACCCGCGGGGCCTTCATCGATGCGGCCAGGACCTGTTCCTGAGCCGCGAGGAAGAGGGAAGAGCTCCGGCCCCCCTAGCATGAAGTGTCCGGAGCTCTACGGCCGCAAACGGAGGATGGCCGCAGAACGATCATCTGCCTATGGCCGGCGCTGCGCTTGATCGAGATCAAGTACTGGAGGCCGGGGAGCCGGCGTGTGCGGCGATTCGCGTGACGGGTCTCGTTTTTTCTGTGAAGTGCATTGCATAACGCTTCAATCGGGACGGGTGGCCAGCATGCCAACCAGTTCCTGGGCGGCCTTGCGCAATGGCTGGTTTTTCAGCCAGATAGCGTGGACAGGCAGTTTCAGCTCGTTCTTGGTATTCCTGAAGTCCAGGCGTACCAGCCTTCCCGTTGCCAGCAGCGGCGCGACCCGGGACAACGGGAAATTGCCCCAGCCGATCCCCGCCTCGACCATTTCCAGCGCCGTGCCCAGGCTGTCGGTGCGCCAGCAGGCGCCGGCAATCAGCGGACGGGTGTCGGCCAACGGCAGGTCGCAACTGGCCACCAGGATCTGCCGCACGTTCACCAGCTCTTCCAGGTACAGCGCATGCCCCGGCTTCTGCAGGGCGGGATGGTGCGGCGAGATGGTCGCGACCAGCGATTCCGCGCCGACATACTGGAAGCGCTCCTGCGGGTTCACGCTGATGCCGGCGAATCCGAAGCACAGGCTGATGCGGCCGCCATGGAGCAGGGCGAGGGCATCGTCCTGCGCCGCGCTGAGCACCTCGACATCGAGCAGCGGGTAGCGCTCGGAAAGGGTGCGGAGGGCGCCGAACAGCCGCCCGCTGTCGATGTCCGCAACCACGCCGAGCGACAGGCGGCTTTCCAATCCCTGGGAGAGTTCCAGCGCATGCACCTGCAACTGAGCGAGCTGCTCGGCGATCATCCGCGCTTGCGGTGCCAGGGCCCTGGCCAGCGCCGTAGGACGGGCTTCGCGGTGGGTTCGCTCGAAAAGGGCGAAACCCAGCTCCGCCTCCAGGTTGGCGATGCCCATGCTCACCGCCGAAGGCACTCGACCCAAGGCACGGGCGGCGCCGGAAAAGGAGCCGCGGTCGAGGACGGCGAGGAACAGCTCGATGGTATCGCTGGAAAAGTTCATGGCAATTCTCCTATCAGCAGATCTGAAAGCTGCTGACTTTTTCTGTCAAGAAAATTGATCCAACCTTGCCCGCCTTTCCGCTATCACGCCCGAGAGGTCCACGTGCAAGGCATCAAGCGCAAACTGGTCTACGTGACCGCCTACGAATTGATCGGGATGAGTATCTCGACCCTGGGGCTGGCCCTGCTCGCCGGTTCCACGCCCACTACCACCGGCCCCCTGGCGGTGGTGATCACCACCGTCGCGGTGACCTGGAACTTCATCTACAACTGCCTGTTCGAGTTCTGGGAGCGGCGCCAGGCCGTGCGCGGACGCAGCATTGCGCGGCGGGTGGCGCACGCCATCGGCTTCCAGCTGACCCTGGTGGTCTACCTGATCCCGCTGATCGCCTGGTGGATGGGGATTTCCCTGCTGGAGGCGTTCTGGCTGGACCTGGCGCTGATCGTCCTGATCCCGTGCTACACCTTCCTCTTCAACTGGGCCTTCGATCGCCTGTTCGGCCTCCCGACTTCCGCGTTGCCGGCCGGCGAGGCGGCCTCCGTCTGAGGATTTTTTTTCTTCAGCGCCATTCGCGCTCGCCTTGGCCGGGGCAAATCGCCTACCTTAGACGGACGTGCGCTGTGGTGCCGGTTCAGGGAGGAAGTACGACCGCAAGCCATGAAGGTCTGCCCCGGCGAGGATGGGGTGCGGCATTTCGATGAACGGATTGGGGTCACTATGCGGATTTTGGGGATGCTACTGGGGGCCGTCTTGCTGGCGGGTTGTTCGACATCGACGCCCTCGCTCGACGAGACGGACCAGGTACCGAAGGAGCGTTTGTACAACTACCAGTTCCGTGACGACGGCGACGCCTTCCTGGTGGTTTCCCGGGACCGCGAGTTCCTCGGCAGCGTCTGCAATACCCGCTTGATCATCGATAGCCGCCTGGCCGCCGAGATCCAGGCCGGCGAGAGCGCGCGTTTCCGTCTTCCGGCGGGGCTGCGGGTGGTATCCGTACAGGGCGATGGGATCTGCCGCGGCGAGGCGCCCAAGCAGGTGGTGCATGTGCAGAACGGGCAGACCACGCATTACCGGATCACCGTGGACTCCGGCCTGAACATCGGCCTGGTGCCGGGCTGACGCCGGCGCAACGAAAAAAGCCGCCCGTGGGCGGCTTTTTCATGCGCGGCGTTTATTCGCTGACCGCTTTCTCGACCTTTTCGGACGCCGACCAGATCCGATAGCGGACCTCCACGTCCTTCGGCGCATAGACCACGATCGGCAGCTTGCTGTTGTAGCGCAGCAGGAAGCCTTCGCCGACCACCGGGATGAAGCGCTGCTCCTTCTTCTGGCCGGGGCAGGCCATCATCGTGCTCATCGGCCCGCTGACCTTGTCCAGGCGGTAGTAGGAGTAGCCCCAGCCTTCCAGGGTGTGTTCTTCCAGCTCGCCGCCCAGGCGCTGCTGGTTGCAGTCGGCCTCGAGGGTCTTGCCGGCGATGATCTCGACCTTGAATGCGTCTTCCGCGTCCTGTTTCGGCAGGTGGATGACCTGGCGGGTGAAGCCGGCATCTGCCTTCGGGTAGGGAACCTTTTCATCCAGTTTGGCGGCCATGGCGGTGCTGGAAAGAGCGGCAACGCCGGCGGCGATCAGTAGTGCTTTCATGTCCTTGAGGTTCTCCTTACGTGGTAACGCGAGCAGGGTAAGACACCGAGGCACGGGTGAAAAGTTCAGTGGGGGACGTAACGGAATGTTCCATGTCCTGGGCCAGCCGGTCGGGGCACGGCCGAATCGCGGGCAAAAAAAAGACCATCTGCGGGGGGAGGGCGATGGTCTTCAAAGGAGCGTCGGGGACTTGGGGTTCTCCCGACGCCGCTACGATCTCACGCCGCTCCGCTGGGGAAAAATGCTTTGGGCTGATAGTGGCTATCGATGCCGGTGACTTGAAATTCCCCGCCAACTCATAGCAAGTTCCGCACGATAGAGCCGTCAGCGCATCAGTTTGCGTTTTTTTCAGCGGGTCAGTTGCAAGGCCAGTTCATCGACCTGTTCGGCCCAGTCGGAGTCCTCGGCCAGGGCCTCGCGCAGGAAGCTGGCCTGGGCAGGGTTCCAGAATGGCGCATCGGGCAGCGCCGTGCCCTCCTCGAGGTGGTGCCGGGCGAGAAAGGCGACGATGTCGTCCCGCCCAGCGGGGAGCCCCAACTGGCGGAACAGGTTGGAAAAGGTGTGCGGGCTGGTGTCCATGACGGTTCCTCCTGGACTCGCTGTTTTTTCCACTATAGCCGGCGGGACGGCAGGGCCGCCGTGGGAGCCGGGGGTGGGTAATTTTGTCGCAGATGAAAAAGACTGTTGTGCGCGGCGCGCTTCATGGCGAAGGGGCGGGCGCTTATTATTAGCAAGCTAATGATAACCGGAGTCAGCCTATGTCCAGAATCGAAGTCGCCGTGCTGGTGGGGACGTCCGTTCCCGAATCGCTGCGCAGCAAGGGATTGCTGGCCTGTTGGATCCTGATGGTGGACGGCGCCATGTGGGCCGGCCCCTTCACCAGCCGTGACGAGGCGGAAGCCTTGAAGGGAACCTGGGAACTGAGTTGGCCGCTGGAGGCGGCGATCTCCGCCTGAGCCAAGGCCCTTGCCTTGCCGAAAAGCCCGCCGAGCGCGGGCTTTCTGTTGCCTGCGGAAACGCCCTAGCGGCGGCCCACCAGCAGGCCGAGGAGGAAGCCGGCGCCGGCCGATACGGCGATGGTCTGCCAGGGATGGTCCTCGACGTATTCCTCGGTCGCTTCGGCGGCCGCCTGGCTGCGTTGCACCACGCCGCGGCGGGTGCGCTCGATGGCGTCGCGACCACGATGCAGCACGGAATTGATCTGTTCACGCAGGTTCGCGCCCTCCTTGCCGGCCAGGCTGCCGGTGCCGCTCATCAACTGGTCCACCTCGGCGATCAGGTCCTGCAGTTCGGCCATGGCCTGGTCCTGGATAGCCTGCTTGGCGCGAGCGGAGCGGGTTTTCAGAGTCATGTCGGTCTCCTTGACGAGGATGGTTACCTAGGTATGGAGTCGCCCGCTTCGCTGAAAGTTGCACGGCATGGCCTGCGTCGGGGGTTTCCGTAGCATGCGGGAGAGCCGTTTCAGGATGCCCCGGCCTCGCCGCGCAGGTAGCGGTCGAGGTCGATCGCTTCGCCGCTCTTGAGTTTCAGGCGTCGGCGCAGGTCGTCGAACATAGCGTCGTACTCGCGGCGCTGGCGCACGATCGGTCCCTGCCGCAAGCGCAGGCCGTGGCGTCGGGCCAGGCGACTGGCACGGCTGGCGAAATGCACGGCGGCGTCGCGTGGCAGTTCGAAGCTTTCGCTGAAAGGCTGGCCGTCGATCCGGCCCTCCATGTCGAAGTGTACGGCCACCGGGCGGGCCTCGGCCTCCAGGACCCGGTAGCGCAGGTGGATATCGAATGCCTGGCGGTCGACTTCGCTGGCCGAGGCGAGATGCAGATGGCCGGGAATGAACATGGCCTGCCTCCTTTTCGGATAACCGGGGAAATGCCCTTGCCTGCCAGGGTATGCTTCGCCGGCCTCGGGACGGCTGTCCCAGGTCAGTTTTTTCCGGATTGGAGCGGGGATGCGAATGGCGCTGGGAGCGTTCGGGTGTTGACTGACTGGGCCGCGTACGCCGGGCTGTTCCTCTCGGCGTTCGGTTCGGCGACCCTGCTGCCGTTGCAGTCGGAAACCGTGCTGGCCGCCTTGCTGCTGCGCGGCGGCCAGTCGGTCGCGTGGCTGCTGGCGCTGGCCATCGTCGGCAATGTGCTGGGTTCCTGGGTCAACTGGTGGCTGGGTCGCTACCTCGAGCATTTCCGCGGTCGCCGCTGGTTTCCCGTGGGCGAGGTGCAGTTGCTCAGGGCGCAGCGACACTATCGCCGCTACGGCCGCTGGACCCTGCTGCTCAGTTGGGTGCCGGTCATCGGCGATCCGCTGACGCTGGTGGCCGGCATCATGCGTGAGCCCTGCTGGAGTTTCCTGCTGATCGTCGGCCTGGCCAAGACGCTCCGCTACCTGGCCCTGGCTGCGCTGGTGCTGGGCTGGGCCGGCTGAGCGCTTCGTCGGCGAGCGTAGAACTATTTTTCGCGGGGCAATGTCCATTGCTGCGAGGTGTAACTGCCGCCTCATCGCCCCCGGGGCCTTTAGTTGCCGCTGTGGTCCCGGGGGCTTCTCTTTTCCTGCCTGTTTCCGGCGATGCGAGGTGCGCAATGTCGAGGGTGGTTGCGGGATCGCTGGTCTGCCTGCTGCTCGGTTCGGCGCCGGCCTGGGCTTCCACGGCCGAGGCGTGGCAGGCGCACGACGCCATGGTGCGTGCCGCCTGCCTGAAAGCCAGCGGCTTGCGCCAGGTACGCGCGGTGGGGCAGGTACTGCCCTTCGACGATGAGGTGGGCTATTCGGCGCTGCTCCTGCAGGGCCGCTATCCGCAGCCGCACATGCAGGGCCGCCAGGGCCGCGAGCTGTGTCTGTACCGGCGCGCCACCGGCAAGGCCAGCGTCAGCGAGGCCGACGCCCTGCTCAAGCCTTGAGTTCGGGGTCGTCGTTGTCCGGAAGTTCGCGCTCGCCAGGATCCTTGCCGTCTTCCGAATGGTGCTCGATCACCGCGTTCAGTTCTGCGCCGAACAGCACCACTGCCGCCGACAGGTAGAAGTACAGCAGGAGGATGATGATCGCCCCGATGCTGCCGTACATGGCGTTGTAGTTGGCGAAGTTCTTCACGTAGAAGCCGTAGGCGAGGGACGCGGCGATCCAGGCGATCACCGAGAGCACCGAGCCGGGAGTGATGAAGCGGAAACGCTGCTCGACATCCGGCACCAGGTAGTAGAACAGCGCCACCGCGAGCATCAGCAGGAACACCGCAAGAGGCCAGCGCAGCCAGGTCCAGAGCGTCACCAGGTACTGTTCCAGACCGACCAGGCCGGCGATCCAGGCGATCACCTGCGGCCCGGTGACCATCAGGCCGGCCGCCACCAGCAACAACAGGGCGATGCCGAGGGTGTAGAGGATCGACAGGGAGAAGCGCTTCCATACCGGGCGGCTCTCCTTCACGTCGTAGGCGGCGTTGAGCGCGATCATCATCGAGCGGATGCCCGCCGAGGAGGTCCACAGCGCCACCGCGATACCGATCGACAGCAGGCCGCCTTTCTGCTGCTGCAACTGGTCGATCACCGGGTTGACCTGATCCATCGCCTCGGGCGGCAGCAGCAACGCCGCCTGCTCGCGCAGCCAGGCGAAGAACTCCGGCAGGTGCAGGTAGCCTACGAGGGTGATCAGCACCAGCAGGAACGGAAACAGCGAGAACAGCATCTGGTAGGCGAGGGCCGAGGCGTAGGTCGGCATGTCGTCCTCAAGGAACTCGTTCACGGTGCGCTTGACCAGGCCGAACAGGCCTATTTCCCGATAAGCCGTACGGAACATTCCATCTCCTTGCTGTGTGCGTGCCGATGACGATCGACCACCGATGGCCGCTTGCCGCCAGGCATTTTCCGTTGGGTGAAATTCGTCGCGTCCTTTCTGGGACGCCACGGCGGGCGAATTGGTTCGTCGCCGGCGTCATCATTCGGTCGCATCCGTTAGCCAGACTGCGCCTGCCCGCCGCGCGGCGGGCCTCCGTCCAACTTCTCAGAAATGGAGCGCACCATGTCTGTCGACCTGAAGAAAATCGCCGCTGCCTTTCCCGAGTTCCAGTTGTCCAGCAAGAGCCGCCATGACGGCGCGCTGTTGTTGCAGTTGCAGGCCGCCGACGGCCGCTACGTGGCTCGCACCATACCCTCGCCGCAGCTCAGCGCGCCGCCGGAGACCGAGTGGCTGATCCGCAGCATCCGCCGGGAACTGGCCGTGCCGGGCATGGAAATGGCGATGGCGGCACGCTGAGTTTTTTCGCCGCGGGAACCGATGATGCGATAATTCCGCCTTTCCACACAGCTGACGGGAAGGCAATGAAGCGCGAGAAGGTTCGGGACAGGCAGGCGGCAGGGAAGATCTCGGCGACCCACATCATCGCCAATCCCACCCTGGCCAGGGAATGGATCGTGTTCTTCAAGAAGGACGGCGGGCGCAGCTATTTCCTGGTCGACGAGAGCGACGAGGTGATGTCGTTCCGCCGGCTCGACGACGCGGTCAAGGAGCTGCGCGGGCTGGGCATCAAGTTCGCGGAGATCCATCTCTAGGAGCGGCGTCGCGCGGTCGCCACTGGCCAGCCTTGCGCGCCCGCGCTTCTTCCTCGGCGAACCGGTACTGGCCGCGCGCCTCGGCCGTCTGGCCGCTGTCCGGCGCGTCGCGCCAGCTGGCCAGGCCAATGGTCAGCAGGGCCAGCCCGGCATCCAGGGTATGTCCGCAGGTGGGGCAGTCGGCCGGGGTGACCCAGGCCGCGCCGAGGATGCGGAAGCGCGCGTCGCGGCCTTGCTCGCGGATGGTCGCCGATTTGCCGAGCAGCATGTCTTCCAGGGCTTCCCGGGCGCGCCGACGCCAGGGCTCGGCGGCCGGTAGCTCGACGGCATTGAGCTGGATGCGCAGCGCCTTGTTCGCGCCGGGCAGGCGGCAGCCCAGGCTGGCGTCGTCGTGTATCGCCACCACCGTGCAGTCGAAGCGGCGCTCCCCGGCGTCGGCGGCGAACGCCAGGGCGGCGCAGAGCGGCAACAGGGCGAGGGTGCGGAAGATCATGGGCTACTCCGGCGGAGGTCAGCGTCGACGCGAGGATAGGTTGCTGCAGGTCGCCAGGTCCACCGGGCCGACATAGGGATTGCCCCAGCCCATCACGCAGCCGACCATGTGGTTGCGCTGGCGCTCCCAGGTCTGTGGCGGGTACTGCTTGTGCCAGGCGTTGTAGAGCTGGCGATCCTGCTTCGACAGGCGCAGGCCGTAGCGGTCGCTCATGTAGAAGTAGGTGCGGGCGATCATCCCGCGGATCTGCGGGCGTGGCATCGCCTTGCGCGCCTTGAAGTCCACCACCATCGGGCAGGCGCCATATTGCTGGGGTTTCTGCGGCAGCCAGCCGAAGCCGAAGTTGCTGCGGTCGCCGTTGACCTCGCCGATGCTCGGCACCAGGTTGTGCAGGTCGGCTTCGGCGCGCTGGTAGGTGCTGTCGTGCCTCGCGCAGTTGCTCCGCCCGCCGTTCTGCCAGCAGCGCCGCTGGTGACCGATCACCCAGGCCGGGACGATGTGTTCCCACTCGATGCGCCGCGCGCGGTTGGCGTTCTTCCTCGGCTTGTAGCCGCAACTGGCGAGGTCGACACGATTTCCCGAGTAGCGACAGCCGCAGTAGAACTCCACGGATTGCCGGGCGTAGAGCTTCCAGCCGATTTTCTTCGCTTCGGAGAATGTGCGCGGGGCGTTGGCCTGGCCGGTGCTGGCGAGGAGGAGGGCGAAAAGGCCTACAAACAAACGGGAAAGCATGCGGCAACTTCCAAAAAAATCCGCATGTTACTGATTTTGCAGGAGATGCCAATCGTGGCCAGTCCATGGCCAGGCGAGGGGCGGACCTTCCCGTTTGCGCCGCGTCCATGCGATGGTTAGTATGCGTTCCGTATATGTTTTGTAGTCGAGGTGTAGTGTGGGCCTGGTGAAGATTTCCGAGCAATTGCACGAAGAGGCGCGCATCGCCTGCAAGGCCATGTCGCGCTCGATCAATGCCCAGGCCGAGCACTGGATGCGCATCGGCATGCTGATCGAAGCCAATCCCGGCCTGACCTATGCGCAGGTGCTACGCCAATTGATGGACGAAGCGCGCGAAAGCGACCGCCGCGAGCAGGACGCGGCGAGGATCTCGGGATGATCAAGAGCGCGGAGGAAATCCAGCGCATGAGCGTGGCCGGCGCGCTCACCGCGAAAGTCCTCGAAGCCCTCGACGAGGTGGTGCGGCCAGGCATCAGCACGGCAGAGATCGACCGCTTCTGCGAGCGCTACATCGTCGACACCCTCGCGGCGATTCCCGGCAGCAAGGGGCAGTACGGCTATCCGTTCACGGTGAACACCTCGGTCAACGAGGTGGTCTGTCATGGCTGGCCGTCGGCGCAGCAGATCCTCCGCGACGGCGATATCGTCAACGTCGACGTCACGGTGATCAAGGACGGCTATTTCGGCGACAGCAGCAAGATGTACCGGGTCGGCGCCATCGACCGCCAGGCGCAGAAGCTGCTCGACGTCACCCGCGAATGCCTGTACCGGGCGATCCGCGTGGTGCGCCCGGACGCCACCCTCGGCGATATCGGGCATGCCATCCAGAGTCACGCCGAAGCCAACGGTTATTCGGTGGTCCGCGAATACTGCGGGCATGGCATCGGCCGCAAGATGCACGAGGCGCCGCAGGTCCTGCACTTCGGTCGCGCTGGCGCGGGTGCGCGGCTGAAGGCCGGGATGACCTTCACTATCGAACCGATGATCAACCAGGGCGGCCACGCGGTGAAGCTGCACAAGGACGGCTGGACCGTGACCACCCGCGACCGCCGCCTGTCGGCCCAGTACGAGCACACCGTGCTGGTCACCGAGCGGGGTTGCCGGGTCCTGACCCTGCGCGAAGAGGAGCGCGAGGCGCTGGCCGACCTGGCTGGCTGATCGACGCCCGGCCTGGTTACACTGCGACGACTTTTCCGAAGGGAGGCTGGCGGGTGTCCGGCAGGCGTTTTGGCGAGTTCGAACTGCGCGCCACCTGGTTGCGCGAGGACAGCGGCTATCTGGCCGAGATCGAGATAACCAGCATCGACGACGGACGCACCGAATGGCTGGTGCTGCCGGGCCAGCCGCCGTGCGAGAGTCCGGCGGCCGCGCTGTCGCTGGCGGAAGCGGCGCTGTACCGGGTGCGCGGCTTCGATGCGCGGGGCCGGCCGCTGTTTTCCGACTGAGCTTGCTGGCAAATCGCATGATGCATTTCGCACGATCTTGCAGTTTGCACGGACCGCTTCGCTGAGTCTTTTCGTAAGTTATTGATTTTGAATGTTTTTAATTTTCCATGTGGCTGGCATGAAAGCTGCCACCTTTCCCCGTGTTGCGGCTGCGCTGAAGTTCGCGGTCGGTTTTCATGCAAGAGGGGATAAACGATCATGGAAAAGTCCATCAAGATGCTGTTCGATGCCTTCCAGGCCACCTTTGCCGTATCCACCCAGATGCGTCCGGACGGCGGCGCCCTGCTGACCCTGCGCAACGGCGAAGAGATCGTGACCCGTCGCGTGGTGTCCGCCGCCCAGTTGGCCGACGAGAAGCGCATGTACTGGTTCATCAACGCCGTGCGCCGTGACCTGGCCCTGGAGGCGGGGAGCCTGCCGGTGGATGTGGTCGGCACCCTGCGTCGTCTGCAGGAGCGCGGTCTGCCGAGCTACATGGCGGGCTGAACGGTTCGTCCGGAATCCTGGCGGAGACCTCCGGCAGGGCGGGCGAGAGTGCTAGAGTGAAGCTTCGAGGGGGCTGGGCGAGGATCGACCGGCCCCGCTCGTGTCGGAAGGGAAGGCCAGGGCTGGCCTGCCCGTTCGGCGCTTCGGCAGGCTGGCGCAGAACGATGCAAGGTCGTTCGGGTCAGCATCAGGGATGAAATGACTGACAGGAGTCGGGATGCTGCGTTACGTCGTGGGTTTTCTCGCGTTCACCGTGCTGGCGGCCTATCTGTTGCTGGGGGTTTCCCAGCACGCCTTCCTGCCGTGACCGGTCGGCATGGCGGCTTCAGCTGCGTTGCGGAAGAGGCTGTGGCGGCCGTGCGGGATGCCGGTTTTCGGCTTGCCGTGCCTTGCGTTGCAGGCGTGCGCGCCGACGCGGCACGCGCAGGAAGGCCCACAGGGTGACGCCGGCGAGGCCCAGCCAGGCGACGATCAGCAATGTGACGAAGGATTCGGGAGTCATGGTTCGTCCTCCTCTTACCCAAGGATAGACCCTGCGGGAAGGGGAATTACTGCAATCGGTCTTCGACCATGGTCTGAAACGCGGTCACTCGGGGCCGGCGCCGACTAGGGCCAGGCAGCCGGTGAGGCTGGTCAGCAGGGGCAGGGCGAGCAGGAAAGCCAGCCAGATGGCCTCCATGCGCAACAGCGTGGCGCCGAGGAACAGCGCGACCAGGAGGATGGTCATGAGCAGGGCGGTCCAGCCGAAGTACATGGCGAAGTTGTCGATGCCCAGGCCGATGCCCCAGCCCAGCAGCAGGGCCCATACCCCGGCCAGAGCCAGGCCGAGGGCCAGCATGCTCGCCAGGGTCCGGGCGGACGGGGCATGCAGCGGGTGGTTGCGGAATAGCTCGTAGAAGATCGGCGTATTCATCGGCGTCACCTCCGCAGGGGAACTTCCAGCCTAGTCCAGCGGGCGAGACGGCCTGGACCTATTTGTCATTACGGGGCGTGACCTCAGGCCGTTAACATCCATCTTTTCCAGGCGATGCCGTGCATCGGGCTGTGGGCCCGCTCACCGTTCGTCGCGCTGAGTCGAAAAAGAAACCGAAAGGGTTGCGTGCATGAGTGGCGAACTCGCCTCGTTCGAGGTGGATGGGTATCAACTGGTCTATCAGGACCTGGGCGAGGGCACGCCGGTGCTACTGGTCCACGGTTCGCTGTGCGACTACCGCTACTGGCAATGGCAGTTGCGCAGCCTCGGCGAGCGCCACCGGCTGATCGTGCCGAGCCTGCGTCACTACTACCCCGAGCGCTGGGACGGGCAGGGCGCGGACTTCACCAGCGCCCGCCACGTCGCCGACCTGCTGGCGCTGGTCGAGCGGCTCGGCGAGCCGGTACACCTGCTCGGCCATTCCCGTGGCGGCAACCTGGCGTTGCGCCTGGCGCTGGCCGCTCCGGACGCCCTGCGTTCGCTGAGCCTGGCCGATCCCGGCGGCGACTATGCCGCCGAGGTCTACGCCCACGCCGGCCTGCCTGCGCCCGAGGAACCATTGGAACGCAACCAGTTCCGGCGCCAGGCGCTCGAATTGATCCGTGGCGGCGAGGCGGAACGGGGACTGGAACTGTTCGTCGATACGGTGAGCGGCGCCGGGGTATGGAAACGCTCGTCGGCGACGTTCCGCCGAATGACGCTGGACAACGCCATGACCCTGGTCGGGCAGGTGGCCGACCAGCCGCCGGCGCTGGCGCTGTCGGAACTGCGCTCGATCGACCTGCCGAGCCTGATCCTCAATGGCGAACGCAGCCCGCTGCCATTCCCGGCCACCGCCGAGGCGCTGGCGGCGGCCCTGCCGCGCGCCGAGCTGCAACGCATCCAGGGCGCGTCCCATGGCCTCAATGCCACCCGTCCGGCGGCTTTCAACCGGTCGGTGCTGGAGTTCCTGGCGCGCGTCGATGGCGTTGCGCCGGACGTGGAAACGTCCTGAAGCGAGGCCGGGCGAACTGACCGCTCGTCAGCTCGCCGCGGATGCTTTACCATGGGCGCTTCGCGCCGGATCAGCTCCGGCGTTTTTCGTCAGTATCCATTCCCAGTGATCTCCGTCCGCGCGCTTCGGCGCAGGGGTGCCGCAAGGCGCCTGCCACTGTGAGGCAGGCCGGCCCGGCGGGCGACGCTTACTGGCACATCCCAACCCACGTGGCCTTTGGTAGGGGTCACCACTAGGAGAGGAGGCGCCATGCCCATCATTACTCTTCCCGACGGCAGTCAACGTTCCTTCGATCACCCGGTCTCCGTGGCCGAGGTGGCCCAATCCATCGGCGCAGGCCTGGCCAAGGCGACCCTCGCCGGCAAGGTCGACGGCCGCCTGGTCGACGCCTGCGACACCATCGATCGCGACGCGACCCTGCAGATCATCACGCCCAAGGACGAGGAAGGACTGGAGATCATCCGCCACTCCTGCGCCCACCTGGTCGGCCATGCGGTCAAGCAGCTCTATCCGACCGCGAAGATGGTCATCGGCCCGGTGATCGAGGAAGGCTTCTACTACGACATCTTCTTCGAGCGCCCCTTCACCCCCGAGGACATGGCGGCGATCCAGCAGCGCATGCGCGAGCTGATCGACAAGGACTACGACGTGATCAAGAAGATGACCCCGCGCGCCGAGGTCATCGAGCTGTTCAAGTCCCGTGGCGAAGACTACAAGCTGCGCCTGATCGACGACATGCCGGACGAGAAGGCCATGGGCCTGTACTTCCATGAGGAGTACGTGGACATGTGCCGCGGCCCGCACGTGCCGAACACTCGCTTCCTCAAGGCGTTCCAGCTGACCAAGATTTCCGGCGCCTACTGGCGCGGCGACTCGAAGAACGAGCAGTTGCAACGCATCTACGGCACCGCCTGGGCCGACAAGAAGCAACTGGCGGCCTACATCCAGCGCATCGAAGAGGCCGAGAAGCGCGACCATCGCCGCATCGGCAAGCAGCTCGACCTGTTCCACCTGCAGGAAGAAGCGCCGGGCATGGTGTTCTGGCACCCGAATGGCTGGAGCGTCTACCAGGTGCTCGAGCAGTACATGCGCAAGGTCCAGCGCGACCATGGCTATGTCGAAGTGCGTACCCCGCAGGTGGTCGACCGCATCCTCTGGGAGCGTTCGGGCCACTGGTCGAACTACGCCGAGAACATGTTCACCACCTCCTCGGAAAGCCGCGACTACGCGGTCAAGCCGATGAACTGCCCGTGCCACGTGCAGATCTTCAACCAGGGCCTGAAGTCCTACCGCGACCTGCCGCTGCGCCTCGCCGAGTTCGGCGCCTGCCACCGCAACGAGCCGTCCGGCGCGCTGCACGGGATCATGCGCGTACGCGGCTTTACCCAGGACGACGCGCATATCTTCTGCACCGAAGAGCAGGTGAAGAAGGAAGCGGCCGATTTCATCAAGCTGACCTTGCAGGTCTACCGCGACTTCGGTTTCACCGACATCGCCATGAAGCTGTCGACCCGTCCGGCCAAGCGCGTCGGTTCCGACGAGCTGTGGGATCGCGCCGAAGGCGCGCTGGCCGATGCGCTGAACGAATCCGGCCTGGCCTGGGAATACCAGCCGGGCGAGGGCGCGTTCTATGGGCCAAAGATCGAGTTCACCCTGAAGGACTGCCTCGGCCGTAACTGGCAGTGCGGCACCCTGCAGTACGACCCGAACCTGCCGGAGCGCCTGGACGCCAGCTACATCGCCGAGGACAACAACCGCAAGCGCCCGGTGATGCTGCACCGTGCGATCCTCGGGTCCTTCGAGCGCTTCATCGGCATGCTCATCGAGCACTACGCCGGAGCCTTCCCGGCCTGGCTGGCGCCGACCCAGGCAGTGGTGATGAACATCACCGACAAGCAGGCCGATTTCGCCGCCGAGGTGGTGCGGATCCTCGGGGAAAGCGGATTCCGTGCCAAGTCCGACTTGAGAAACGAGAAGATCGGCTTTAAAATCCGCGAGCATACTTTGCTCAAGGTTCCCTATCTCTTGGTTATTGGAGATCGGGAAGTTGAATCGAAGGCCGTCGCGGTGCGTACGCGCGAAGGGGAAGACCTGGGCTCCATGCCCGTCACCCAGTTCGCTGAGCTGTTGGCACAGGCGGTTTCCCGGCGTGGTCGCCAAGACTCGGAGTAATCATTATTAAGCGTGAAATGAGACAGGATAAGCGAGCTCAACCGAAACCCCCGATCAACGAGAACATCTCGGCTCGTGAGGTACGGTTGATTGGAGCTGATGGCCAGCAGGTTGGTGTTGTTTCGATCGATGAGGCGATCCGCCTAGCCGAAGAGGCGAAGCTGGACCTGGTTGAGATTTCGGCCGACGCGGTGCCTCCTGTCTGCCGCATCATGGACTACGGCAAGCACCTGTTCGAGAAGAAGAAGCAGGCTGCGGTCGCCAAGAAGAACCAGAAGCAGGCGCAGGTCAAAGAAATCAAGTTTCGTCCAGGGACGGAAGAAGGGGATTACCAGGTAAAACTACGCAACCTGGTACGTTTCCTTAGTGAAGGGGACAAGGCCAAGGTATCCCTGCGATTCCGCGGCCGTGAGATGGCTCACCAGGAGCTGGGGATGGAGCTGTTGAAGCGGGTCGAAGCCGACCTCGTGGAGTACGGCACCGTCGAGCAGCATCCTAAGCTGGAAGGACGCCAGCTGATGATGGTCATCGCTCCCAAGAAGAAAAAGTAACCACCAGGGCACTGGCAGGCCTTGCGGTTATGCGTAATCACTCAATGCGGAGTATCCGAACATGCCAAAGATGAAGACCAAAAGTGGCGCGGCCAAGCGCTTCAAGAAGACTGCTGGTGGCCTCAAGCACAAGCACGCCTTCAAGAGCCACATCCTGACCAAGATGACCACCAAGCGTAAGCGTCAACTGCGCGGCACCTCGATGCTGAACAAGTCTGACGTTGCGCGCGTAGAACGCTCCCTGCGTCTGCGCTGATTATTAAGGTAGAGGATTAATTCATGGCTCGTGTTAAGCGTGGCGTTATCGCCCGTCGTCGTCACAAGAAAATTCTGAAGCTCGCCAAGGGCTACTACGGTGCACGCTCGCGCGTGTTCCGCGTTGCCAAGCAGGCGGTGATCAAGGCTGGCCAATACGCCTACCGTGACCGTCGTCAGCGCAAGCGTCAGTTCCGCGCACTGTGGATCGCCCGTATCAACGCTGGTGCTCGTCAGAACGGTCTGTCCTACAGCCGCCTGATCGCCGGCCTGAAAAAGGCGGCCATCGAGATCGACCGTAAGGTCCTGGCCGATCTGGCAGTGAACGAAAAAGCGGCGTTTACCGCGATTGTCGAGAAAGCGAAGGCAAGCTTGGCTTAAGCCCTACGACAATCACCGGACTTCGGTCCGGACGTAACGTCACCGATAGGGGAAGAGCCTTACCGCTCTTCCCCTATTTTGTATCTGGAGTCCATACATGGAAAACCTGGATGCGCTGGTCTCTCAAGCATTGGAGGCTGTGCGACACACCGAAGACGTCAATGCCCTGGAGCAGATCCGGGTTCACTACCTCGGCAAGAAAGGCGAACTGACCCAGGTGATGAAGACCCTGGGCGACCTGCCGGCCGAAGAGCGGCCGAAGGTCGGCGCGCTGATCAACGTGGCCAAGGAAAAGGTCCAGGATGCGCTGAACGCGCGTAAGACCGAGCTGGAAGGGGCCGCGCTGGCCGCCCGGCTGGCCGCGGAGCGCATCGATGTCACCCTGCCCGGTCGTGGCCAACTGAGCGGCGGCCTGCATCCGGTCACCCGCACGCTGGAGCGCATCGAGCAGTGCTTCAGCCGCATCGGCTACGAAGTCGCCGAAGGCCCGGAAGTCGAAGACGACTACCACAACTTCGAAGCGCTCAACATTCCGGGCCACCACCCGGCGCGTGCCATGCACGATACTTTCTATTTCAATGCGAACATGCTGCTGCGTACCCACACCTCACCGGTGCAGGTGCGGACCATGGAGTCCCAGCAGCCGCCGATCCGCATTGTCTGCCCGGGGCGCGTCTACCGCTGCGACTCCGACCTGACCCACTCGCCGATGTTCCACCAGGTGGAAGGCCTGCTGGTGGACGAGGGCGTCAGCTTCGCCGATCTCAAGGGCACCATCGAGGAATTCCTCCGCGCCTTCTTCGAGAAGCAGCTCGAAGTGCGCTTCCGTCCGTCCTTCTTCCCCTTCACCGAGCCCTCGGCCGAAGTGGACATCCAGTGCGTGATCTGCAGCGGCAACGGCTGCCGCGTGTGCAAGCAGACCGGCTGGCTGGAAGTCATGGGTTGCGGCATGGTGCACCCGAACGTGCTGCGCATGTCCAACATCGATCCCGAGAAATTCCAGGGCTTCGCCTTCGGCATGGGCGCCGAGCGCCTGGCCATGCTGCGCTACGGGGTGAACGACCTGCGTCTGTTCTTCGATAACGATCTGCGCTTCCTCGGACAATTCCGCTAGGCCAGAACGCAACCGGATTCCTTAGGAGAACAGGATGAAATTCAGTGAAAAGTGGCTGCGGAGCTGGGCAAATCCGCAGGTTTCCCATGACGAGCTGGTCGCTCGCCTGTCCATGGTCGGCCTCGAGGTCGACGCCGACCTGCCGGTCGCCGGCGCCTTCAGCGGCGTGGTGGTCGGCGAGGTGCTCTCGACCGAACAGCATCCGGACGCCGACAAGCTGCGCGTCTGCCAGGTCAGCAACGGCAGCGAGACCTTCCAGGTCGTCTGCGGCGCGCCCAACGTGCGCGCGGGCCTGAAGATTCCCTTCGCCATGATCGGCGCCGAACTGCCGGGCGACTTCAAGATCAAGAAAGCCAAGCTGCGTGGCGTCGAGTCCTTCGGCATGCTCTGCTCGGCCAAGGAATTGCAGATCAGCGAAGAGAACGCCGGTCTGCTCGAGCTGCCGGCCGACGCGCCGGTCGGCCAGGACGTCCGCACCTACCTGGAGCTGGACGACTACACCATCGAGGTCGGCCTGACCCCGAACCGCGGTGACTGCCTGTCGCTCGCCGGCCTGGCCCGCGAAGTCAGCGCCATCTACGACGTACCGCTGGCGCCGGTGGCGGTGGATGCGGTCGCCGCGCAGCACGACGAGACCCGTCCGGTCGAACTCGACGCGCCGGCCGCCTGCCCGCGCTATCTCGGACGGGTGATCCGCAACGTCGACCTGAGCCGGCCGACCCCGTTGTGGATGGTCGAGCGCCTGCGCCGTTCCGACATTCGCAGTATCGACCCGGTGGTCGACGTCACCAACTACGTGATGATCGAACTGGGCCAGCCGATGCATGCCTTCGACCTTGCCGAGATCAACGGCGGCGTGCGCGTGCGCATGGCCGAGGACGGCGAGAAGCTGGTCCTGCTCGACGGCCAGGAAATCACCCTGCGCGCCGACACCCTGGTGATCGCCGACCACCAGCGCGCCCTGGCCATCGCCGGGGTGATGGGCGGCGAGCACAGCGGCGTCAGCGACAGCACTCGCGACCTGTTCCTCGAAGCCGCGTTCTTCGACACCATCGCCCTGGCCGGCAAGGCCCGCTCCTATGGCCTGCACACCGACTCCTCGCACCGCTTCGAGCGCGGCGTCGACAGCCAGTTGGCGCGCAAGGCCATGGAGCGCGCGACGCGCCTGATCCTCGACATCGTCGGCGGCGAGCCGGGGCCGATCGTCGAGCAGGTCAGCGAAGCGCACCTGCCGAAGGTCGCGCCGATCACCCTGCGCGCCGAGCGTGTGACCCAGATGCTCGGCATGCCGCTGGACGCCGCCGAGATCGTGCGCCTGCTGCAAGCCCTGGAGCTGACGGTGGTAGCCGACGGGGAAGGGCAGTGGTCAGTCGGCGTACCGAGCCATCGCTTCGACATTTCCCTGGAAGTCGACCTGATCGAGGAACTGGCCCGTCTCTACGGCTACAACCGCCTGCCGGTGCGCTACCCGCAGGCGCGCCTGGCGCCGAACAACAAGCCGGAAGCGCGCGCCGCGCTGCCGCTGCTGCGTCGCCTGCTGGTCGCCCGCGGCTACCAGGAAGCGATCACCTTCAGCTTCATCGATCCGGCCCTGTTCGAACTGTTCGATCCGGGCACCCAGCCGCTGACCCTGGCCAACCCGATCTCCGCCGACATGGCGGCGATGCGTTCCAGCCTCTGGCCGGGCCTGGTCAAGGCGCTGCAGCACAACCTCAACCGCCAGCAGTCGCGGGTCCGCCTGTTTGAAAGTGGCCTGCGCTTCGTCGGTCAACTGGAAGGCCTGAAGCAGGAAGCCATGCTCGCCGGCGCCGTCTGCGGCAAGCGCCTGCCGGAAGGCTGGGCCAATGGCCGTGACGGCGTGGACTTCTTCGACGCCAAAGCCGATGTCGAGGCAGTGCTGGCCAGTGCCGGCGCCCTCGGCGACTTCAGCTTCGTGCCCGGCGAGCACCCGGCGCTGCACCCAGGGCAGACCGCGCGCATCGAGCGGGAAGGGCGGCTGGTCGGCTACCTGGGCGCGCTGCATCCGGAACTGGCGAAGAAACTCGACCTCGAGCAGCCGGTGTTCCTCTTCGAGCTGCTGCTGGCCGAAGTGGTCGACGGCCACCTGCCGAAGTTCCGCGAGCTGTCGCGCTTCCCCGAAGTGCGCCGTGACCTGGCGCTGTTGGTGGACCAGGACGTGCCGGCACAAGACATCCTGACACAAATCCGTGCGGCGGCCGGCGAATGGCTGACGGACCTCAGGCTGTTTGATGTGTATCACGGTAAAGGCATTGATCCGCATAGAAAAAGCCTTGCCGTCGGCTTGACCTGGCAGCATCCATCGCGCACTCTTAATGACGATGAAGTCAATAGCACGACGCAGAACATCGTCACGTCGTTGGAAGAAAGGTTCAATGCCACGTTAAGGAAATAGCGTATGGGGGCTCTGACGAAAGCTGAAATTGCGGAACGTCTGTACGAAGAGCTGGGCCTGAACAAACGGGAAGCCAAGGAGTTGGTGGAGCTGTTCTTCGAAGAGATCCGCCAGGCGCTGGAGCACAACGAGCAGGTCAAGCTGTCCGGTTTCGGCAACTTCGACCTGCGCGACAAGCGCCAGCGCCCCGGACGCAACCCGAAGACCGGTGAAGAAATCCCGATCACGGCCCGCCGCGTTGTCACCTTTCGTCCAGGGCAGAAACTGAAGGCCAGGGTTGAGGCATATGCTGGAACCAAGTCATAACGACGAGCTGCCACCGATTCCGGGCAAGCGCTACTTCACCATCGGCGAAGTCAGCGACTTGTGCGCGGTCAAGCCCCACGTGCTGCGCTACTGGGAGCAGGAGTTCCCGCAGCTCAACCCGGTGAAGCGCCGCGGAAATCGCCGCTATTATCAGCGCCAGGACGTGCTGATGATCCGCCAGATCCGCGCGCTCCTCTACGACCAGGGCTTCACCATCGGCGGGGCGCGCCAGCGCCTCTCCGGCGACGAGGCCAAGGACGACGTCACCCAGTACAAGCAGCTCATCCGCCAGATGATCGCCGAGCTGGAGGAAGTCCTGCTGGTCCTGAAGAAGTGACGGAAGCAAAAAAAACTTCCACTTATCAGAAGCTTAGTATATAGTTCGGCTCACTTCGGAAGCACAGCCACTGAGCTTGGAAGTACAGTCGGGGCGTAGCGCAGCCTGGTAGCGCACTTGCATGGGGTGCAAGGGGTCGAGTGTTCGAATCACTCCGTCCCGACCAAAAATCCCTAGAAAATCCAGTCACTTAGCGGTGACTGGATTTTTTTATGGTCGGGTATTTTGTGTGTCCCTCGAATTTTGCCCCACTCTTTGCCCCACCGGAAAATCTCGCGGTTTGCAGGCTGTTTATGCGGTGTTCCTGAAGTCGAGCACTTCCAAGTATTCCAGCCATGCTAGCGAGTCACTAGAGCTCTATCCCCCGCAGCACGCGAATCTGCTCCTTCAGATACAGGTCCTTCTCATCCTCCATCAGCAGCAGGATTTCCAGGACGCGGGCTCTAGAGATCTCGTGGTCTTTGGAGAATCTATCCAGCCGCTTGATCGCTTTGTCGCTCAGGATGAAGTTGTACTGCTTCTTTCCTTTGGCGTCCTTACGACGGAGCTTTTGCCTCCAGAGTCGTCTGATCGTCGCGATGCAATGAGCTCTCTCCATGGTCTTCCACGTAAACGAGTCGAGAGTAATCAGTAGGCGCTGATGGCTTTCAGGACGAGGGTTGGGGAACACCTGGTTGGAAAGATGTTTGCTCAGCCATTCCCAAACGTGCAAGCAGGCTTCTCGTTCGTTCCGTTCCTTGATCCAGTCCCACTCCTGGTCCAGTTGCTGCTGCTCATCCCATGCACGCTTCAGGTTTGCCAGAAATGACGTCTTTCCCCTTGGGGGCGATTCAGCGCAGTCGATCGTGGCTATCAGTAGGTCTCTCGCAGATAGCGCCGGCGAATAGATTCGCTCGTTCGCTATTTCACGGGGCAGTCTGCGCTTGATCCAAGACAGCTGACGTTCGTTCTCCGATATCCAGGAGAAATGCTTCTCAGGGATCAGTAAGTAGTTCTGATTGCCCCCCAAGAGATCCGTCGTCACTCCGAACTTCTCGATG
Organism: Pseudomonas sp. TZ252; assembly: GCF_056110345.1. NCBI lineage: Bacteria > Pseudomonadati > Pseudomonadota > Gammaproteobacteria > Pseudomonadales > Pseudomonadaceae > Pseudomonas > Pseudomonas sp. TZ252. The sequence continues at coordinate 4,857,461 of NZ_CM148566.1, forward strand.
CTCTCGGCTATGCGGTCACGCATGGTCGTAGGAATGATGTTCTCGCGGTGGTAGACGGCGGTATCGCGCAGTGCCAGGTAGAACCACAGCCAGATGTCACGGCGACGATCGAGAGATTTTTCCTTTAGGAGCACGGAGAGGGCGTCCTCGACGAAGAAGCCGGATGTGGGAGGACGATGGCGTTGGGTCATGACTTCCTTGCCTTGGTGAAAGCTTCTAGCTGCGAAATAGAGCCGGAATTGTAGTGGTCAACCCATCCCGGACAGTGGGTTGAGTTTTTCTTCGGCCACCGCAGGCGGTAGCCCGTCGTTGAATTGATGCGGCCTGATCCAGTTGTAGCGGTGCATCAGGTAATGACTGATGTCCCGTTGGGCCTCCTGCGCCGTCAGGTAACCCGTTGACGGGACCCACTCCGACTTCAGACTGCGGAACAGGCGCTCCATCGGCGAGTTATCCCAGCAATTCCCTCGGCGACTCATGCTCTGCTGCATCCGATAGCGCCAGAGCCGTTGCCGAAACAGGCGGCTGGCGTACTGGCTGCCCTGGTCTGAATGGAACAGCACCTGCTGTGGCTTGCCGCGCTGTTCGTAGGCCATGTCCAGGGCCTTGATCACCAGTTCGGCATCCGGCTTGGCCGAGAACGCCCAGCCGATCACCCGCCGGGTATGCAGATCCAGCACCGCGGCCAGGTAGTGCCAACGGCCTTGCGCCCAGACGTAGGTGATGTCGCCACACCACACCTGATTGGGATGCTCGGTCGCGAATTCGCGGTTCAGCCGATTCGGGATATCCGGCCGCTCAACCGTGGCCTGTTTGTAGGCGTGCGAGCCCGGTTGCTTGCTAACCAGGCCCAGCTCACGCATCAACCGACGCACTCGGAAACGGCCGATGGTCACGCCCTCTTCGCGCAGCATGCCCAGAATGCTGCGGCTGCCGGCCGAGCCCCGACTCTGGCTGAACAACTGGTTGACTTGGCTGCGTAGCGCCACGCGGCGAGCATCGACACGCCGCCGTCGAAGACGGTGGACGTAGTAGCAAGACCGCGCCACATCGAAAGCTGAACAGACCACTTCCACCGACTCCTGCTCACTCAACTGGTCTATCAGCGCGTACGATCGAGTTCGTCCGACATCAAGAGAGCGGTAGCCTTTTTTAATATCGCTTTCTCCCGCTCCAACCGGTTGATCCGGGCTTCCAGCTCCTGGATCTTTTGCTGCTCAGGCGTCAACGCCTTGCTCTTCGGGGTCACACCCTGGCGCTCCGCCTCGAGCTGCTTCACCCAACGGCGCAAGGCCGAATCCACCACCCCCAGCGAACGGCAGGCGTCGATATGGCTGTAGCCTTGGTCCAACACCAGGGCCGCGGCCTCTCGTTTGAACTCGGCGGAAAACGTACGTCGTTGCTTGCTCATCAGACACCTCTCTCACGGCGAGGATTTTCGCCTAAATCGGTGTCCGGGATCAGTAGACCACTACACAGCCACCCATAGGCTTTTTGCTGCTTCCTGTAGTCCAGGAGTTCGCTCCACGCTGAGCTTGCTCTCCCATGCTGGCTTCAGCTCGAGGAGACAACGGTGTCTGAGCGACGTTTTCCTACGATGCCTGGCGTGCGCAGGGCGAGATGCGGCAGGAGTGGGATGAAGGTTCACAGTGAAACCAGCGCCCCCTGAGCAGATACCCTCTGCCCGAGGGGCGCTTGGCCTCAATCCTCAACCACTTGCATGACAAGGCGCCGCCTGGTGACCTGAATGCTCACCTTGCAGCCAACCTCAAAGCCCGCAGCCTCCAGCCAGTCGCCACTCAAGCGCAGGTAGGGAATTTGCCGTGGCTTGCCACGACGTTCCCAATCGCTATGACGGCTTTCATAGAGCTGGTAGCCGACCGTTAGAAGTCGAGAGTTCGAAAGAGGGGATTTCTGGGTAGCCATGATTTTTTCCTGTGTAGGTAAAAAACCGCTTGGCTTTCGGGAGCGGCTAACCGCCTAGAGAAGGTGTGTTCAGCACCTGGCCGGCAGGGTAGCGAGGGGGCATCCAGGGGTCAAGCGATGGGCTGCCCGGATCGAATGCCTCGCCGAGGCGCCAGCCGGCCCCTTCACAACCCCCTCTGCCGCAGCGCCCCCATCTCCCGCTGCTCCTCCTCGCCAATCTCCTTCAACGCCACTTCTCCCACTCCCAGCGCGCGTTCCACGCTGAGTTCGCCGCCCTGGGCGGCGAGCAGGGCCTGGAGGCGTTGGAATTCGCCGCACCAGAGGGTTTCGATGTCGCGGTCGCGCTGGCTGTCGCGGTTGGCGTTGAGGGCGACGGCGCGCAGTTGCAGGCGGCCGTTGTCGGCCTTGCCGCCGACTTCCAGGCCGTAGCCGGGGGTGGCGGGTTTGCGCAGGACGACCCTGCCGGTCTGCGCCCAGGCGGTGGCCATGCCTTCGCGGACTTCGTAGCCGAGGCTGGCGAGGCCCTGGAGCACGGCCTGGCGGCGGGCGAGGGCGGCCTGTTGCTGGAGGTGGGCGGTGAGGATGGCACTGCATCGCTCGGTGAGTTCGGCGAGTTGCTGCGGATCGCTGTCGGGCTGGCAGGCGGCGGCGCGCTGGAGCAGTTCGGCGTGTTCGGCGGCGCCGAGGGCGGCGACTTCGCTGGCGAGGTCTTGCAGGTGTTCCAGTCGCTGGCGTTGCTGCTGGTGTTCGCGGGCGGCCTGGGCGAGGTCGAGAACCAGGCTGTCGAGCAGCAGGTTGCGGCGCTCCGGCCGCTGTTCGGCTTCGGCGCGGGCCAGTCGCTCGAGGAACGCTTGGGCGCTGGCCTCGCCTTGCAGCAGTTGCAGTTCGGCGATGTGCCGGTCGATGCGCGCCAGGCGCTGTTCGCGCGGGGCGTCCTGTTGCTGGCGGGCGCGCCACTGTTCCAGGGTGATGGGCGTTTCGTCGGTCTTCAGGCGCTGGGCGAGTTCGTGCTGGGCTGCGCTGAGGCGTTCCTCGGCGGGGGCGCTGGCGAGGGCGGCGAAGCCTTGGGCGAGCAGGGCTTCCGCGTCGTCGCGGAGGACGCCGTCGGCCAGCGTATGCAGGGTTTGCCGGAGTGCCGCGCTGGCGGCATCGGGCCTGGCGTCGAGGGCCTGGAGCAGGGCGCTGGCGTTTTCCTGGAGGCGGCGGTGTTGCTGGCGCGTTTCCGCGGCCTGGCGGATGGCGCGCTCTTCGCGTTCGGCGAGGTCGCGCTTGAGGAATTCGCTTTCGATCTTCACCTGTAGTTGCACGTCCAGCCAGCGTTCCTGTTCGAGCAGGGCGTGCAGGCTGGCGCGGCGGGCGTGGGCGGCGGCGCGCTCGGCGTCGCTGAGCTGGGCGAGCCGGCTGGCCTGGTTTTCCCAGCGCGCGAGGGCCTTGTCCAGGCGTTGCAGGTCGCGCTCGCAGGTGGCGATGGCTTCTTCCCGGGTGACGATTCGTACGACTTTCGGTCCGCTCATTGGGAGGCCTCCGCTGCTGCCGTGGGATGGGTTTCCGCGCTGGGCGCCAGGGCCTTCTCGATGGCGGCGCGCAGCCGTGCGCGTTCGTTGTCGCCGTCGTGGTACCAGCCCTGGGAGGAAACCCGGTGGAGGTGCGGGATCGCCCGTCGCAGCACCGAGGGTCGCCAGATTTCCCGGGCGCGGGCGCGTTCCAGCAGCGGGTGGCAGGGGGCGTCGCATTCGATGCCGATGGCGTAGAGGCCGGTGGCCGGGTTCTCGATGGCGAAGTCGAGGCCGAAGGCGTCGCCTTCGCTGGCGGGTGCGGCGGACCAGCCCAGCGAGCGGATGTACTCGCCGACGATCTCGCTGAAGCCGTCGTGCCGCTGGTAGTGCTGGCGGCGCTGGTCGCTGCGGTCGGTGTGCAGGCGCTCGAGCAGTTGGCCGGTACCGGCGAACTCGCCGGCGGACAGTGTGCGGGCGTATTCCAGGTAGCCTTGCAGGTAGTCGCGCGGGCTGCTCGGCGAGCGCTGGGTGCCGAGCATGTCGGAGATGTCGCCGATCGGCATCGAGGTGATCATCACCACCTTGCGCCGCGCGCGGGTCACCGCCACGTTGAGGCGGCGCTCGCCGCCGGTCTGCCCGAGCACGCCGAAGTTGCGCCGGAAGCTGCCCTGGCCGTTGCGGCCGAAGGTGGAGGAGAAGACGATCACGTCGCGCTCGTCGCCCTGCACGTTCTCCACGTTCTTCACGAACACGCCCATGTCCTCGCCGTCTTCGCTGCGCTCGCGCTCCTCGCTGTAGGCGGCGCGGAACGTCTCGTCCTGCTCGGCGCGCAGTTCCAGGCGCTCCTCGATGAGGTCGGCCTGCTTGCGGTTGAAGGTGACCACGCCCACCGACGGCCGCGCCGCGTAGGGTTGGCGCCAGAGTTCGGCGAGGTAGTCGACGACTCGCTCGGCCTCGCGCTCGTTGCTCTGGTTCTGGTACAGGCCGTTCACCTGGATCAGTTCCAGCGGCTTGATGCGCAGGATGTTGGCCTGCGGATGGCGTACCGGCACGCTCAGGCGGTTGCCGTAGAACGAGGCGTTGGAGAAGCCGATCAGCTCGCGGTAGGCCGAGCGGTAGTGGATCTGCAGGGTGGTGCTGGGCAGGGCGTTGCGCGCCAGTTGCAGGAGGTCCGGGCAGTCCTTGATCTCGCGGCGGTTCCAGGTGTCCTCGTAGGCTTCGCGCTGCTCCTCGTCGGCGTCCTCGTCGGGCGCTTCGCCGTCGAACAGTTCGGCCTCGTCGCTTTCCACGCGGCTGGAGAAGAACGCGGTCGGCGGCATCTGCTTCTCGTCGCCGCTGACCACCGTGACCCGCCCGCGATAGAGGGTCGGCAGGGCGAACTCCACCGGCATCTGCGAGGCTTCGTCGTAGATCACCATGTCGAACAGCCCGGCCTTGAGCGGCAGCACGCGGCTGGCCAGGTCGGGGTTCATCAGCCAGACTGGGCGCAGGCTCATCAGGCCGAGTTCGGCGCCCAGCTCGATGAACTCGCGCAGGCGCCGCGAGCGCTTGCCGGTCAGGCGGGTGACGTCTTCCCACTGCTTGCGGCTGCCCAGGCGCGCGGCGTCGATGCCCTTGCCGAGCAGTTCGCGGTTCAGCGCGCGCATCTGCACATCGGCTTCGGCGAGGCTGGCGACCCTGGCCCTGGCTTCGTCCTGGCTGAACAGCAGTTCCGGATTGTCTTGTTCCAGGCGCTGCTTCCAGCCCAGCCGCGCTTCGCGATTGAGCATGCGGCGCACCGTGGCTTCGAGTGCTTCGGCGGGAATCGCGTCGAGTCGTTCCTGGCGCTGGCGCAGCAGGGCCAGGAATTCCAGCTCGGTGGCTTCGAGCTGGCCGGCGCGGCCACGGAAGCGCTGGTAGGCGACCAGTTGCGGTAGCGCCTCGCGCAGGCGGCCGAGGGCCGGCAGGTTGCTCTGGTTGCCGGCGATGGCGCGGTGCAGCTGTTCCAGCAGTTCGTCGCCGAGCCAGTCGGCGAGCACCTTCAGTTTGTCCAGGCTGAGCTGGCGTGCGGCCTGGCGGATCAGCGCGGCGTCGAGGTCGCCGAGCAGCGCTTCGAAGCGCTGTTTCTCGCCGGTGAGGATCACCGCGTCGAGCTGCTCGGCGCGCGGCGCTTGGGCCAGGCCACGAGCCAGGGTCTGGATCTCGCGCAGTTGCTGGCTGGCGTGGCCGGCCAGGCCGGTCAGTTCCGGACCGGCATCGGTGGCGACTGTCGCCAGCCCCAGGCTCTGTTGCAGCGCCGCCAGTTGCCGGCGCAGCGGCCGCCACTGGCGCTCCAGGTCGCAGGCGCCGAGGAGGGCGGCCAGGCGGTTGTCGTCGTCGGCCTCGCCGTGCTCGCGCAGGAAGCGCCGCAGGCGGCCGCGCCGCAGCAGGCGCAGCGGGTTGAGCCGAGCCAGCCAGGTGCGTGCCTCGAGCACCTGGCGGGCGTGGGCCTGGAAGCGTTCGAGGTTGTTCTCTTCGAGCATGGCGAGGGCCGGCGACAGCAGCGGCGCATGCCGTTCGAGGTCGAGCTGGCGCAGTTGCCGTTCGATCTGCTCGGCCTCCGCCAACAGGCCGTCGCCACGGCTCGGCTGCCCTGGCGTGGCGTCGCGGAACAGCGGCAGCCAGTGGGCCAGGCGCTGGCGCTGCTCCTCGCGCAAATTCAGCAGGGTACCGACCTGGCTTGCCAGCCAGGCGCGGTAGGGCGTCGGGTCGTCGACCTCGAAGCTCGCCGGGTGTTCGTCGAGGGCTTTCTGCCGGGCGTTCTCCGCTTCGCCGAAGGCGCGCAGGCTGTCGGCGAAGGCTTGCAGGGTGGCCTGGTCGGTGGCGAAGGCGCGCAGTTGCGCCAGCGGGCTGCCTTCGTAGCGGGCCGGTAGCCAGAGGCGGACCAGCGGCGCGCAGTTTTCCTCCAGGCGCGCCAGGCTGCCGATGTCCAGCGCCGCCAGGCGCTGGCGCAGGGCCGGGAAGTCCAGCGGCGGCGAGCCTTTCTCCAGCTCGATCAGTTCGCCGAGCAGGCGCCGGTAGCTCAGCCCGGTGGCCTCGTCCACGCGGTGCAGGCTCTGGTGGTAGCGGTCCAGTTCGCCTTCCAGCGCCTCGATACGCGCCGCCAGGCGCTCGCGCTGGCGCTCCCAGCCCTGGGTGCCGCCGGCGTCGGCGAACAGCGCTTCGAGCTGCTCGCGGATGTTGCGGATCACCGGTTCGCGGTCGCGGTTGACGTCGTTGAGCATGACGATGCGCTGGCCCAGGCCCTCGGCCACCAGGCGCTTGTGCACCACTTCCAGGGCGGCGTGCTTCTGGCAGACGATCAGCAGGCTGCGCTGGCGGCCGATGGCGTCGGCGACCATGTTGACGATGGTCTGGCTCTTGCCGGTGCCGGGCGGGCCCTCCACCAGCAGCCCCGGGCTCTGCCGGGCCTGCAGCACGGCGGCCTCCTGGGACGGGTCGCTGGCCACGGTGAAGTAGCGCTGCAACTCCGGCGGGCTCTCGCGGGCTTCCGGCTCGCCGTTCTCGCGCAGGCGCAGCGCGGTCTCCAGTCCGGTGCCGGAGGGCGGCAGGCTCTTCAGCTGGCGCAGGTCCTCACCGATCGCCTGGCCCATGAAGGTGACGTGGAACAGCACCGCGGCGCAGGCCAGTTGGTCCTGGTAGGGCGTGACCTCGGTGGAACTCGGTGGCAATCCTTCCAGCACCCTAGCACGCGGCGTGGCGAGCAGGCCGAAGGCATCCATCACATCGGCGGCGCGCAGCGCGGAGCGGCCGAGCAATTCGTCGGCGACCTTGCGCCAGCGCTTGCACGGCTCGGGGCCGAGCAGGCTTTCCAGGGCCGGGTTGAGGCGCACTTCCTCGCGCTCGCCGTCGAAGGCAAGCGCCACCTGGCCGCGGCTGCCGACTTCCAGTTGCAGCTTCAGCGGCCACAGCAGCAGCGGCACGATGCGCGTGCGGGTGGTGCCGCGCGGGTCGCGGTTGAGCAGGAAGGGGAAGCCCAGGTAGAGGCCGTCGATGCCGGTGTCACGCTTGTACAGCGAGCTTTGCCGGGACAGCGCGTTGAGCCGCACTTCCAGTTGCGGGTTGGCGAGGAAGCTGTCCGGGTCGAGGCTCACCGCGCGGGCGTTGCGTTGCAGCAGGTGGTCGAGCAGAGCGGCGGCGGGGCGTCGCGCGCTATCCAGTTCGTTGAGGTCGATGCGTGGAGTGCTCTTGCCGATGCTCATGCGCACCAGCGGCCCGCGCATCACTGCGGCGACCACTTTCTTCTCGAAGAAATCGAGGATCTGCGACACGTACTGCTGCTTCTGCGGTTCCAGCCACTGTTCCGGCGGGATCGCCAGCAGCACCAGGACCCTCGCCAACGGCATGCGCCGCTCCAGGCGGAACTGCTCGGCCCATTCGTCGACCCTGGGCACGCCGCTGCGGGCGAAGCCGCTGATGCGTTCGTCGACGCGGCGGTACAGTTCCTGCCGCGAGTGCTGCAACAGGCCGCGCGCGGTCTCCGCGTCGAACAGGTGCACATCGGCGTCGCGGGCCAGGCCGGCGGCTTCCTCGACGATCGCCTCGGCGGCACGGAACTGGCCGATGTTGGCGCTGAGCAGGACGATCAGGTCTTCCTCGGCGATCACCCGGCGCTCGGCCAGGGCCAGCAGGCCGGGGTGCTCGGTGTCCGGCAGGAGGCGCTGGCGCTCCTGCCACTGCGCGGCGAGGCGCGCCCGCGAGGTTGACAGCAGGTAGATGCGCAACTGTTCTTCGGCAAGTTCGATGTGCTGGTGCAGGGCGCGCTGGCGGACGTTCTCGGCGCGGGTCTTGAGCCGCGACAGCCAGCTTTCGGTGTGCAACTGTTCGAGCAGGTCGGGCACCGAGCCGCTGATCAGCCGGTAGCCCTCCAGCGGATGCTCCAGCAGCCAGCCGGGGGTGACGATCTCGCCGCGCTGGATCAGCGGGATTTCCGGGTTCAGCAGCTTGAGCGCCAGCATCAGCCGGAAGTCGTCCTCCAGCCCCTCGTGCTGGGCCACCTGGCGCAGGCCGGCGAGCAGCCTGGGCGACAGGCCGATGTGCTCGGCCCAGGTGACGATCGCCCCGCGCAGCAGGTGGTCGAGGGCCTCCGCCCAGTGCTCGGCCTGGGCCGCGGCCAGGGCGAAGACCGTCGGCTTGCGGAAGCGCCGTGCGCCGAGGGCGATGCTGGCGCCTTCGACGTCGTCCTTTTCGCTGTCCGCCGAGGCCGGCGCGTCCACCGCCTCGCCGTTCAGCCAGGCCTGTACCTGCGGCCACTGCCAGCGCTGGTGGCGGTCGCGTGCAAGCAGGCCGCGCAGCAGCAGGTGCAACTGCGGGTCGAGGTCGTCGGGCAGCGCCACGCCGTTGGCCAGCACGTGGATCAGGAAGGCGTTGGCGTTGACTCCTTCGAAGCAGGCGCCGCGGGTCAACTGCTCCAGCAGGATCATGCCCAGGCTCCACCAGTCGGAAGCCGCCGCCACGCCGCCGGCGATCGCCTCGGGGGCCATGTAGCGGCTGGTCTCCAGCGGCGAGACGATATCCAGGTCGAACTCCGACAGGCGCGCCGAGCCGAAGCCGCTGATCACCAGGTCCAGTGGCTCGTGGCTGCGCACCAGCAGGCTGGCCGGGCGCAGGTCGCGGTGGCGCAGGCCGGCTTCGTTGAACACGTGCAGGGCGTGGCCCAGCTCGCGGACCACGTGGCGCACCGCCTCGCGGTCCTCCAGCACGGTGCCGAGCTCGGCGAGGCTGCCGCCGGTGAGCTCCTCGACCACTTCGTAGGCGCGCTCGTCCCAGCGGCCGGTGGCGAGGATTTCCGGTACGTGTTCGCGCGGCAGGCGGCGGATCACGTCGTAGATCGCCGGGTCCGGCTCGGCGCCCGGGCGATACAGGGTGAGCACCGCCTGGCGGGCGCTTTCCGCATGTTCGGCCAGGTAGCGCTCGCGCACGCCGTCGCTGCTGGCGATCTGCCGCAGCAGACGCCAGCCGTCGATCAGGGTTTCCGTGACGGCGGGCTGCGGCGTGGCCTCGGCCTGCATCGGCAGCGGGCCTTCGGCCGGCGCGGCACCGCACTCCAGGCACATCAGGTCGCCGGGTTGCAGCGGGTGGCCGTTGGCGCAGAGCGGGGCGGACGCCGCTGGCGGCTCGCTGGCGGGCGGCGCGATGGCTTCCTGGGTCAGCACCGGTTGCGGTCGCCAGCCGGCGGGATGGATGGCTTCGGCGGAAAGGTCCCAGCCGCAGGGCTGGCCCTGGATCGAGCCTTCGCAGAAGATTTCCGAAAGCGAGCGTTCGCTCTGGCAGTTGGGGCAGAAACGTATCATCGGTATCGATCCATTCAGCGCGGCCGATGGGCGCTGACGCTAAGTTGGTGGCCCTGTTCGCGCAGCAGGTCCTGTAGCCGCAGCAGGTCGTCGCGGCGCGGGATGCCGGCCATCCACACGCTGCCGTCATGGTCGAACATCAGGTCGAGGGCCTTGTCGTCTTCGCGCAGTGGCCGCTGGTAGCCGCCGAGGCGCGCGCGGCCGAGTTCGGTGAGCAGGCTCAGGCGCTGGTTGTCGCTGCCGCGCAGGGCCAGGCTCTGTTCGGCGTGCTGTTGGTAGGGGTCGCTGATCAGCGCGTCGATCAGCCCGGCGGCCTGTTCCAGTTGCGCGTGCAGATGCTCCAGCGGGTAGCCGCTGTAGACCAGGATGTCGGCGCGGCTGCGCTGGCGCAGTTCGCCGAGCAGGGCGAGGAGGGCAGCGAACTGCTCGAAGGGTTCGCCGCCGGAGACGGTGATGCCCTCGGCCTGCTCCAGCCATGGCTGGATGTCGGCGAGCAGGCGTGCCAGGGCGATGCGCCGCCGTCCCGGCCCCCAGGTATCGGCGGAGATGCAGCCGGGGCAGCGGATGCTACAGCCCTGGAACCAGATGCCCAGGCGCCGTCCCGGGCCCAGGGTGGTCACCGGGAAATGCACCCGCGACAGGCTCAGTTCCATCTCAGCGGCGTTCCAGGGTCAGGCCGTCGGCGTCCAGGGCGCTGATCAGGAAGCGCTCGCCCGGCTGCGCGTCCTGGTCGAACAGTGCCCGCGACAACGGGTTGAGCAGGCGCGCTTCGAGCTGGTTGCGGATGCCGCGGCCGCCGTTGGACAGGTCGCCCAGGCAGAGGTCGTGCAGCGCCTGGCGCGGCGCCTCGGCCAGTTCGATGACGAGGCGCTGCTCGCGGAGGTCGGCGAAGGTGCCGTCGACCATCTGGGTGAAGATCTGCTCGGCGACGTCGGCGCGGATGAAGTCGAAGACGATGATGTTCTCGCCGATCCGGTTGAGGATTTCCGGGCGGTTGAGAACCAGCTTGAAGTAGCGCTCGATCTCGCCGTGGACCTTGCCCTGCACCGCCTCGAAGGGCTCGCCGGGGAGCACGTTGGCGACCCGTTCGCCGTTTTCCCCCTGGCGGTAGATGCCCAGGTTCGAGGTGAACACGATCAGCGCCTCGGAGAAGTACACGCGATCGCCGCGTCCGGAGGTGAGCACGCCGTCGTCGAGGATCTGCAGGAACTTGTCGAGGATCCGGGGGTGGGCTTTCTCGATCTCGTCGAAGAGCACCACGCTGAAGGGTTTTTCGCGGATCGCGTTGGTCAGTTCGCCGCCGACGTCGTAGCCGACGTAGCCGGGCGGCGCGCCGATCAGGCGCTGGTCGGCATGCTCGGCGCTGAACTCGGACATGTCGAAGCGGATGTAGGCGCTCTCGTCGCCGAACAGCAGGCTGGTGACGGTCTTCGCCAGCTCGGTCTTGCCGACCCCGGTGGGCCCGGCGAGGAAGGCCACGCCGCGCGGGCGGTTGCCCTTGCGGCTGGCGCCGACCCCGGTCATCGCGCGCTTGACGATGTCCAGCATGTGGGTCACCGCGTGCTGCTGGCCCTTGACCCGGCGGCGGACGATCTCGTCGGCCTGGCGGATGCGCTGGCGGTCGATCTTCAGCCAGGGGTCTTCGGTGACGCCGACCTTGTAGCGGCGCACGGCGTCGGCGATGCGTTCCATGGCCAGGCCTTCCACGCGCGCCAACTGGACGATGGCGTTGAGATCGAGGAGCAGCAGGCCTTCGGTGTTCTCGACGAAGGTTGCGGCGGCCTGTTGCAGGGCCTCCTCGGCGACGCCCGCGCCGCCGAGCCCGCGGAGCAGCGCCGGGGCCAGGGCCCGGCGCGCCGGCTGGTCGGGCTTCGACACCGGGATATGGCGCAGGCGCGGGTTGTCCACCAGCAGCCAGTCGGGCAGGTCGCCTTCCTTTTCCACCACCCACAGCACGCTGTTGAAGAACGGTTTGCGCTGTTCCCCGGCGGGACGGCTGCGGGCCTGGTGGGAGAGCACCAGGGCCTGGGTGAACAACTGATGCTCGGCGGCGCTCAGGGCGTCGTTGCGCACCGCCAGGCGCGAGGCGAAGTCGACGATCAGGGCGATCGGCTCGCCGCTACGGTTGACCAGGCGTTGCAGGGTCGCGCCGAGCAGGTCGATGCCGGCCGGCGCGGCGCCGTCCACCGGGGTCAGGCCGAGGTCGAGAAGCACTTGCGGAGTGGCCCCCGCCTCGCTGCCCGGCCGGCCGAGCACGCGGAACCCGGCCAGCGGATCCCAGGCCAGCACCTGGGTGTAGCCGGCGTCCAGCAGGGCGTCGCAGAGGGTCTGGTTGAAGCTCTGCGCGGTGACCGTACCCGGCACCACTTCGCAGGCTTGCAGGTCGCGGATGTTCCCGGAGAGGACGAATTGGCTCTTGAGGGGCAGGAAGCGCAGGAGGTCGCGCAACCAGCGTGGCTTTTCGAACAGTGCAGTCCCTGGCATCGATAGTCGCTCACAGCGTGTGTCGTGGCCACAGCATATTGCCCCGAGGGCCATGTCTCCAACCCTGACCTCGCCGGAGGCGACGAAAACCGCTACGAGTTCCGGGTGCCAGGCTTGGCGGAGCGCCTGCTCAACCGTCGTAGCTCCGGCAGCCCCAGCGGAACGCCTGCGCCGCCGCCTCGATCCCGCGGCCGATCACCAGGCGCGGCGGGCTTTCGTCGAGGCCGGGACGCGGCGGCAACGGACGGCTGTAGAGCACCTCCAGCTCGCCGAAACCATCCAGCGCGGCGCGTTCCGCCGGGTGCGGCGTCGCGCCCTGGCGCCGGGCGAAGTCTTCGAGGTCGCCCTCGGCGTAGGCCATCACCAGCACGCCGCTGTCGCCGCGTACCCGCACCGCGTTCACCAGGCTGCCGTCGATGCGCAGCGGGGTGGCGAAGCGGTAGAGCAGGTCGAGGGTCTCGCCGGGCGCGCGATCCAGCACTTCGACACCCTCGGCGCGCAGGCGCTCGGCGGTTGCGCGGTCGCGGCCGTCGGGGAAGTCGACGCGGCAGTGCAGGGCGTCGGCGAACAGCGCGGTCAGGTTCGGTGCTGGCGGGGCAGGGGACGTGCAGGCGGCCGGCAGGAGAAGCGCCAGGCCGGCGGCGAGACGGAGCAGGTAGGGGCGGGTCATGTAGCCTTCCGTTGGCGGACAGTGCGGTGGGAGAAATTGCCAGCAGAGGCTTCCGCGATACTGGCGGCCTGCGCTCAGAGCAGTACGGGCAGCGCGTCTTCGCCCAGCCCCGCTTCCCTCAATCGAGCCCTGGCCCTGGCGGTCGCGCGCACGGCGTCTAGGTCGCAGCCGCGAGGAACATAGACCGGATCGAAGCCTTCGAGCACCAGGTAGGTGGAGGCCTGGCCGCGGGCATTCAGGTAGGCGTTGAAAGCCTGGTCGGCCGGGCGCAGAAAGACATCGCACCAGTACGGCAAGCGCTGCGCGAAGAGCGCCTTGGCGATCTCCAGGTGCTCTTCGAACAGTTCGTCCATGCTGCCTCCCTTCTCCTGCTGGAACAACGTCACTCTTCGCTGCGTCCGTCGCCTTCGCGATCCCTTTCATAGTGCCGTGCCAGCGGAAACGCCGGCAACCAGCCCTCGCGGCGGACGGTCCAGAGTTCGTAGGTGGGCTGGAACCGGTCGGGAGCGTCGAGGGCGCCGAGGCTGACCTCGATCTCGTCGGCGCTGCGCGAGAATACCGAGGAGCCGCACTGCGGACAGAAGAAACGCCCGGCATAGTCGCGGGTCTCGCCTTCTATGCTCACCGCCTCCTCGGGAAAGATCGCCGAAGCGTGGAATAGCGCGCCGTGGTGCTTGCGGCAGTCGAGGCAGTGGCAGAGCCCGACCCGGTAGGGGCGGCCGCTCGCCACCAGGCGGACCTTGCCGCAGAGGCAGCCGCCGGTGAATCGATCCATTTCGTGACTCCTTTGCAAGGCGTTGGGGCGTTCAGCCCTTGAAGGCCTTCTCTATGGTGGCGATATCGATCCTGCCCATCGTCATCATCGCCTCGAAGGCGCGCCTGGCCGCCGCGCGGTCGGGGCTGGCGATGGCTTCGCTGAGTACGCGCGGGGTGATCTGCCAGGAGATGCCCCACTTGTCACGGCACCAGCCGCAGGCGCTTTCCTCGCCGCCATTGTCGACGATAGCGTTCCACAGGCGGTCGGTCTCGGCCTGGTCGTCGGTGGCGACCTGGAAGGAGAACGCTTCGCTGTGGCGGAAGGCCGGGCCGCCGTTGAGCCCGAGGCAGGGAATGCCCATCACCCGGAACTCCACCGTCAGTACGTCGCCCTCCTTGCCGGAAGGGTAATCGCCGGGCGCGCTATGGACAGCCAGCACGGCGCTGTCGGGAAACGTCTCGGCGTAGAAGGTTGCGGCCTCCAGGGCGGCGTTGTCGTACCAGAGGCAGATGGTGTTCTTGCTGTTCATGGCGAGGTCTCCACGGGCGGGGTCGACCCCGCCAGTCTAGTCGGCTGGCGTGCGGCGACCTGGGCAGGCGCCGAACGGGAGGTCGCGCCGCGAGTGCCGATCTGCGCTACCCTATGCCGCGTTTCGCCCAGCCTCGCCGGGCTTTCCGGGCAGCGCCTCGGCGGCGCGCCCTCGACCATGCAAGGACAACCCATGGAAGCGGTCTCCGTCTCGCAGCATCTGGCTGCTCTGTTCGAATCCCACCGGATCGAGTGCGTCGTGCACGGCGAATGGGTGGCGCCAGCCGGGCGGCTACCGGCGATCCGCGCCACCTGGTATGCGGGGGAAAAGACCGGACGGCTGGACGTCGATGTGCTGCTGGAGGACGAGCGCCAGTTGCAGGAAGCCTTCGCCGGCATCGGCAGCGCCGAGGACGGCTTGCAGGACGCGTTGCGTAACTTCGCCTCCAACTCTTTCCACGTGCTGCTTTCCGCGCTCTGGGGCCAGGCCGAGGAGGACCAGGTGATGGTGGAGACCTGGGAGATCGGCGAGCGGCGTTTCGAGGTGCATATCGGCAACCTCGGCCTGCGCGGCGCCGAAGGCAAGGCGCCGCCGCTGCCGGCCGGGCTGTTCCCGAGCATCGAGCGGGCGATCCGCGCCGAGCCGCTGGACGCGCGCCTGCACTGGTTCCGGCATTTCTTCTGTGCCTTCGGCAACCAGCGCACGGTGGAAGCGCTGTTCGACAACCAGCCGTGGGAGGCCGGCATGCAGAACCTGGCCGCTCTCGACTGGCAGGATTCGCAGGGTTACTACAGCGTGCGCAACTTCCTCATGCTCAAGCCGCTGGCGTAGGCCGCCGCGTCGCCCTTCGACGAGTTCGACCCCTACCACACGACCAGCACTGCGACGATCCTGCGGCCCCTGGCCGACGGGACGATGCAGAATCGTTCTTCATCGGCAAGCGGCGCCATGACTTCCAGATGAGGCGCGCGCAGGACTGACACGCCGCGTTCAGCCGAGCAGGGCGGCCACCTGCTCGGCCGTGGCCTTGGCCGACTGCGGGTTCTGCCCGGTGACCAGGCGGCCGTCGACCACCACCTTGCTGGTGAACGGCAGCAGGCTTCTTTCGTAGAGCGCGCCGCGTCGTTTCATTTCTTCCTCGACGTTGTACGGCACCTTGCGGGCGACCCCGGCGAGCACTTCCTCGATCCAGGAGTAGCCGGTGAGGCGGCGCCCGGCGACCAGCAGGCGGCCATCGTCCAGGCGTGTGTTGAGCAGGCCGCAATAGCCGTGGCAGACCGACGAGACGATGCCGCCGCGCTGGTAGATCTCGCGGGTCAGGTGCTGCAGCCCGGCGTCGTCGGGGAAGTCCCACATCACGCCGTGGCCGCCGGTGAAATAGATGGCGTCGAACGCCTCCGCGTCGACCTGCTCGGGAGCGGCGGTGTCGGCCAGCAGCGCCAGGCGCGTCTCGTCGGCCAGCCAGGCCTTGGCGCTGGCGTCGGCGTGGGGCCAGCCGAGGGCGCGCGGCTCCAGCGGCGACTCGCCGCCGCGGGGGCTGACCAGGCGTTGCTGGTAGCCCCGAGCGGCGAAGATCTCGTAGGCATGGGTCAACTCCGACAGCCACAGCCCGGTGGGCTGGGTCGGATCGGCATAGTGGGCGACGTTGGTGACGACGTGCAGGATGCGCTTGGTCATTGCGTTGACCTTCCTCGGTGAGTGATCCCGTCGGCAGCCGGTTTCGGCAGGCTGTCCGGGTGGGTTGGCGTCACTCTAAGATTCAAGTCGACTTCAAGGTCAAGCGTCGGAAAGCCGCTGCTCCGCCGGCGTGGGAGAGGACGCCCGCGAGCGGGTTTGCCGTGGACGCCCGACCGTCTGTGGAGGGCCTTCCTCGCGCAGGCGCTCCAGCACGCGCTGGGTGTTTTCCGTGCACTGCAGACCGTCCGGCTTGTTCTCGATGCTTTCGATGGCCACCAGCAATTGTGCCTTGTTCTGTTCCAGGCGTCGTTGCAGGGCCTCGATCTCGGCCACCTTGCGACGCAAGCCTTCGAGCAGCTCGCCGTGCTGCCAGGCGCCGTCGCCGCTCGGCAGCAGGCGAGCGATCTCCTCCAGGGAGAAGCCGGCGCCCTGGGCGCCGGTGACCAGCTCCAGGATCCACACGGTGTCTGCCGCATAGTCGCGGTAGCCGTTGGCCTTGCGCTGCGAGCGGATCAGGCCGCTGGCCTCGTAGAAGCGGATGCGCGATGTCGCCAGGCCGGTGAGCTTGGCCAGTTCGCCGATTTTCATGTCGCACCTCGAAACGCGTTGACCTTCAAGCCTACTTCAAGTCTAGGGTGGTTTCACGGCCGGGCGACGAACTCGCCTCCATCGACGGGTTCGCCAGGCCGCATGGGCGCTACCGCCGGTCGCGTTTTCCTCGTCCAGGCGGCGCAACGCAGGCGGCTTTCTACTCTACACAGGGGACGGCGGCCGCAGGGTGGCGCCGTTGCCTGCATCCACACCGATCGGGAGAAGCGACATGGGTTACGTGACAACGAAGGATGGCGTCGAACTCTTCTACAAGGACTGGGGGCCGCGCGACGCCCAGGTGATCTACTTCCATCATGGCTGGCCACTGAGTTCCGACGACTGGGATGCGCAGATGCTGTTCTTCCTCGCCGAGGGCTTTCGCGTAGTGGCCCACGATCGCCGTGGCCACGGTCGCTCCAGCCAGGTCTGGGACGGCCATGACATGGACCACTACGCCGACGACGTGGCGGCGGTGGTTGAGCGCCTCGGGGTGCGCGGGGCGATCCATGTCGGCCATTCCACCGGCGGCGGCGAGGTCGTCCACTACATCGCCCGCTATCCCGACGACCCGGTGCCGAAGGCGGCGATCATCAGCGCGGTACCGCCGCTGATGGTGAAGACCGAGGGCAATCCGGGCGGCCTGCCGAAGAGCGTCTTCGACGATCTCCAGGCGCAGCTCGCGGCCAATCGCGCGCAGTTCTACCAGGACATTCCCGCCGGCCCGTTCTATGGCTACAACCGTCCCGGGGCGCAGCCCTCGGAAGGGATCGTCCGCAACTGGTGGCGGCAGGGCATGATGGGCGGCGCCAAGGCCCACTACGATGGGATCGTGGCCTTTTCCCAGACCGACTTCAGCGATGACCTGAAGCGCATCGACATCCCGGTGCTGGTGATGCATGGCGACGACGACCAGATCGTGCCCTACGAGAATTCCGGCGTACTCTCGGCGAAGCTGCTGCGCAACGGCACGCTGAAGATCTATCCGGGGTTCCCGCACGGCATGCCGACCACCCAGGCCGAGGTGATCAACGCCGACCTGCTGGCCTTCATCCGCGGCTGAGCGCGCCGGGTGCCGGGGCGCGCTCCCGGCACCCGGTCGGGGCCCGGGCGGCGCGGCAAAAAAAGCGTTGACCTTGAAGTCGACTTCAATCTTATCGTCGGGCCACTGTCCTCATGAGGTAGGCCCATGAACCTGTTCGACACGCTGACGCTTCCCAACGGCTCGACCATTCCCAATCGCCTCGCCAAGGCCGCCATGGAGGAGAACATGGCCGATGCCGCGCAGGCCCCCTCCGAACGCCTGATGCGCCTCTACCAGGCCTGGGCCGACGGCGGCGCCGGGCTGCTGATCAGCGGTAACGTGATGGTCGACAGCCGTGCCATGACCGGCCCCGGCGGGGTGGTCCTGGAAAACGACGCGCAACTGGAGAAATTCCGCCGCTGGGCGCGCATCGGGCGTTCCGCCGGCGCGCAGTTCTGGTTGCAGATCAACCATCCCGGCCGGCAGATGCAGGCCAATCTCGGCCAGCAGGCCTGGGCACCCTCGGCGGTGCCGCTGGAACTGGGCGGGATGTCCAGGCACTTCGCTACGCCGAAGGCGATGGACGAGGCGATGATCGCCGAGGTGATCCAGCGGTTCGCCCGCAGCGCCGGCCTGGCCGAGCGGGCCGGCTTCAGCGGGGTGGAGATCCATGCCGCCCACGGTTACCTGCTCAGCCAGTTCCTCTCGCCGCTGAGCAACCGCCGCAGCGACGCCTGGGGCGGCTCCCTGGAGAATCGCGCGCGCCTGCTGCTGGAGATCGTCCGGGCGGTGCGCGCCGAGGTTGCCCCTGGCTTCGCGGTGGCGGTGAAGCTGAATTCCGCCGATTTCCAGCGCGGCGGCTTCAGCGCCGACGATGCCCGCGAGGTGGTACGGATGCTCGATGGCCTGGGCGTCGACCTGGTCGAGCTGTCGGGCGGCAGCTACGAGGCGCCGGCCATGCAGGGCGAAGCACGCGACGGGCGGACCCTGGCCCGCGAGGCCTACTTCGTCGAGTTCGCCCGCGACATCCGCGCGGCGGCGCGGATGCCGGTAATGGTCACGGGCGGCATCCGCCGGCGGCCGGTGGCCGAGCAGGTGCTGGCCAGCGGGGTGGACATGGTCGGCATCGGCACGGCGCTGGCGATCGAGCCGAACCTGCCGCGCGACTGGCGCGCCGGCAAGGACTCGGCGCCGCAGTTGCGGCCGATAACCTGGAGGAACAAACCCCTGGCCTCGCTGGCGAACATGGCCGCGGTGAAGTTCCAGTTGCGCAAGCTGAGCCGGGGCAGGGCGACCAACCCACGGGTGTCGCCGCTGTGCGCGTTGCTCGCGCAGCAGGCCGGCGCGCTCCTGCAGACCCGCCGTTACCGGCGGCTCATGCGTTCGCGCGCCGAAGCCTGAGCACCGTCAGCGCCTCAGGCGCCGTTGCGGTCGAGTTCGGCCAGCTTGCCCGGCAGGCCGAACCAGGCGTCGTGGTCGTCGGGCGCCGGCTTCTTGCGGGTGATCTGCGTCCAGTTGGGATGCGCGGCGAGTTCGCCGTTGAGGGCGATGAACTGCCGTTGCCCGAGCGGCACCTCGTCCTCGGCGCGAATCGCGGCGACCGGGCATTCCGGCTCGCAGAGCGCGCAGTCGATGCATTCATCGGGGTGGATGACGAGGAAGTTGGGGCCTTCGTAGAAGCAGTCCACGGGACAGACTTCCACGCAGTCGGTGTGTTTGCAGCGGATGCATTCTTCCAGCACGACGAAGGTCATGATCGTCCTCCCTGGCTCAGGCGTTCGTAGCGGCGGGCGTCGCCAGCCGTTCCAGGCGCGCCGGCACGTACTTGTGCCAGGGCGTGCCGGCGAGGAAGTCGCGCTGGGTGCAGTCGGTCACCTCGTTGGGCGCCACGCCCCGGCGCACCACCTCGCCCTCGGCGTTGCGGTAGTCCAGGCCCTGGCCGTTGGGCAGGGAGATATTGCCCGGCTGCATCATGTCGCTGATCTCCACTTCCGCCTCGACCTCGCCGCGGCGGGTCACCACGCGCAGCACCTCGCCGTCGGCGCAGCCCAGCGCCTCGGCGTCCTGCGGGCTGATGCGCAGGGTGCCGTAGCGCCCGCGGCGGTGCCAGCCGGTGTCGCGCACGGCGGTATTGCTGGTGTCGCTGCGCCGCTCGCCGGCGGCGAGGATGAACGGGTAGGCCGGATCGTGGGGTGGCGCGCTGTGGGCGAGCTTGGCCAGTTCCGGCAACAGTTCGGGGATGTGCAGGTTGATCCGCTGTTCGGGACGGGCGACGGCCTGCCAGCTTTCGGCGTAGGTGGTTTCGGCGAAGACCACCCCGGACGGGTTGTCGAGCATGGCCTGGAACAGGCGGTCGGCGGCCAGCGGCGGCAACCCGTCGAAGCCGGCGCGGGCAGCGGTCTTGCGGTTGTTCAGCACGTGCAGTTGGCAGATGCCCCAGATCGCCGCGGCCGCTTCCATGCCGGCGGGCAGGGTCGGGCCGAGGGTACGGTAGAGCAGGACCGGCGCGTATTTCATGACCTTGGGGCGGGTCGCCGCGGCGGCGAGGAAAGCCGCCGAGAATGCCTTGCGCCCGAGCTTCAGGGCCAGGCGCAACGGCCGGTAGTCTTTCTCGCCGAGCACGCCCATGGCTTCCAGCAGGCGGGCGTGGATCTCCGCTTCCGGCAGGGTGCCGGGGCGCGCCGGGAACAGCGGCGCGCGCAGGTGGAAGGCGTTGCGCGGGAATTCCAGGTTGAAGAAGGTCGCCTCGGCCTTTTCGAACTGGCTCGCCGCCGGCAGCACGTAGTCGGCGTGGCGCGCGGTCTCGGTCATGGCCACGTCGATCACCACCGACAACTCCAGGGCGCGCATGGCTTCGCGCATGCGCTGGCTATCGGCCAGCGAATGCAGCGGGTTGCCGGTCTCCACCAGCATGGCGCGATAGCGCTTGGGATGGTCGGTGAGGATTTCCTCTGGAATCACGTTGCAGGGAATCAGGCCGATGATGATCTTGGCATTGGCCACCGGGCTGCGCTTCTCGACGCGTGGCGCGCCCCTCTTGCCCATCGAGGTATCGCCCTTGCTCGCCTTGGACAGCGAGAGGAAGGGCACGAAGGCGTTGCTGGTGCCGGGGCGCCCGTAATGGCCGGTGAGCAACCAGACCAGGCGTTGCAGGTAGCTGCCGAGGGTCGAGTGCAGGTTCATCTGCATGCCCAGGTCTTCCAGCGCCGATACGCTGCTGGCGCTGGCGATCCGCCGGGCGGCGGCGCGCAGCTTGTCTTCCTCCACCCCGCAGGTCTCGGCGCAGTAGGCCACCGGGATGGCGTTCAGTTCGTCGACGATGTGCTCGTAGCCGCTGGTGTGTTCGGCCAGCCAGTCGCGCGCCAGCAGCCCGTCCTGGACGATGATCCCGACCAGCGCCGCCAGGCACCAGGCGTCGGTGCCCGGACGGATCTGCAGGTGGAAGTCGGCCAGGGCGGCGGTTTCGCTCAGGCGCGGATCGATCACGATGATCGAGCGTGCGGGGTCCTTGGCCATGGCGTTGAGCAGCACGCGGGCGCGGGCGAAACCATGGGATTGCCAGGGATTCTTGCCGATCAGGATGGCCACCTCGCAATGCTCGAAGTCGCCGTGCACGCCGGTACCGAACATCTTGCCCTGGACCCAGAACTCGCCGGTCTTTTCCTGGGCCAGGGCGTTGGAGCGGTACTTCACCCCGAGGGCCTTCAGCGTGCTGTCGCCGTAGGCGCCGCCGAGGTGGTTGCCCTGCGCGCCGCCGCCGTAGTAGAGGATGCTTTCGCCGCCATGCCTGCGCTTGATGGCGAGGAATTTCTCCGCCACCTCGCGGATCGCCGTGTCCCAGTCGATGGCTTCGTAGCTGCCGTCGGTGCGCCGGCGCATCGGCGTGTCCAGGCGGTCGGCGCCGTTCTGGTAGTAGTCCATGCGCTGCGATTTCTCGCAGACGTAGCCCTGCGAGGCGGGGTGGTCGTCATCGCCGCGGATCTTGCTGATGCGGCCATTCTCGGTCTGCACTTCCAGCCCGCAGTTGAGGCTGCAGAGGATACAGGCGGTCTTCTTCCATTGCGGGGACGGCGTAGTCACGGTGTGTTCCTCGTTGTTGTCGTTGCCGGCGCAACCTGGGGCGCACCCCAGCCGTGCGGGCTTCGTTCTTTCGGGACTGCCTGACGCTGTGCTGCAAGGACGACGCGCGGGCGGCACACGGAACCCCGTCGTATCGGCCTTTCCCTCTCATGCTCGACGCTTCTACAGTTCCGAATCGGAACTTATTACGCGGGCGCTGACATGGGACCCGTCCGTAGTGCTGGTTTGTCCGATCCTGGCAGGAGCGCGCCGGGTCCATGACCTTTTCGGCCGGATACTAAGTTCCAATTTGGAACTGGTCAAGCTCCGAAGCGGCCCCCTAGAATGGACGGAGGTTTTTCCGGGAGAACCCCATGAAATGGCAAGAAGTCGGCGAAACGCCCTGTTCGATGGCGCGCAGCCTGGCGATCCTCGGCGACCGCTGGACGCTGCTGATCCTGCGCAACTGCTTTCTCGGCATGCGCCGCTTCGATGAGTTCCAGGCCAGCCTCGGGGTCACCCGCCAGGTACTGGCCGACCGCCTGAGCCGGCTGGTGGAGGCGGGCGCGCTGAAGAAGGTGCCTTACCAGGAGCGACCGCCGCGCTACGAGTACCGCCTCACCGAGATGGGCCACGACCTGCATCCGGTGCTGCTGGCCCTGGCCAACTGGGGCGACCGCTGGCTCGACGAGGGCCGCGGCGCTCCGGTGGAGTATGTGCACAAGGCCTGTGGCCACAAGTTCCGGCCGACCATGGTCTGCCCGGAGTGCGGCGAGCCGGTGGGGTCGCGCGATGTGACGGCGGTGCCGGGGCCGGGGTTCGCGGCGATGGCTGGCAAGCTCGCGCAGAACTGAATCCGCGCGCGCTCTGCCAAGGGCGGGCCGCGACCCGCTCGGTTCGCTCAGCCGGCCTTGCGGAAGACGAACATCAGCCCCACCACGATCAGCCCCATGCCCAGCAGGCTGAGCCAGCCGAGGCGGTTGCCGAAGACCATGAAGTCCATGATCGCGGTCACCGCCGGCACCAGGTAGAACAGGCTGGTGACGTTGACCAGGTTGCCCTGGGCGATCAGCCGGTAGAGCAGCAGGGTCGCGCCCACCGAGACCACGACGCCCATCCATAGCGCGGGGACCAGGAAGCCGGCGTTCCATTCGAACTCGAACGGCTGGAAGGGCACGAACGCCAGGCACAGGCCGAGGCCGGCGAGGTACTGCAGGGGCAGGGTGCCCAGCGGGTTCTCGCGGATGCCCTTCTGCATGATCGAGCCGCCGGTGACGCCGGCCAGCGCCAGCAGTGCGCAGAGGATGCCGGCCGTGGACATCCCGGCCAGGCCGATGCCCTGGTAGACCACCAGCACCAGGCCGGCCAGGCCCAGCAGCAGGCCGAACAGGCGCGCCGGCGACTGCCGGCGTTCGAGGATGACGGCGGTGAGGATCGGTTGCACGCCGAGGATGGTCGCCATCATGCCGGGAGTGACCTGCAGCTTCAGCGAGAAGATATAGAAGATCGGATAGACCCCCAGCATCACCAGGCCGGTGAGCAGGGCCTTGCCGCGCTCACGCGCGCTGCGCGGCGTGCGCAGCCTGAGCAGCGGGGCGAGCGGCAGCAGGCAGGCGAGGGCGATGCCGAAGCGGAACACCAGGAAGGCGAACGGCGAGGAATGCGCCAGGCCCCATTTCGAGGCGATGGCCCCGCTGCTCCAGAGCAGGACGAAGAGGCTGGTGCTGGCCAGGCCGGCCAGTGCGGATTTGTTCAGTGCAAACATGGATCTGCCACCTTGTAGTCGGGCATGCCGCGGGCTCGGGCCGGCGGCGGACGGCACGCTTCGGCAGCGGATGGCGCTGCTTGCGGCGGGCTGTGGAAGGGCGTTGGGGCGCTACCGCGCTCGTCAGGGACTGACGCCCGGCGGCGGGCAGGCGGCCGAACCGGGAGGGGGAGGCGGCGGCGAGGCGACTACAGGAGGGGAAACGCAGCCCAGGCTGGCGCACGGCTGGAGCGCGCCGACCTCGCCGGTGGCTACCGGAAGGGCGGGGAGCGAGCTGTGCGAGCGCTGGTTCATGGAGGCTATCCGGTGGATGAAGACAACGAGAGGGACTATAGCGGGCCGTCCGGGATTTGACGAGCCTGTGGGCGAGCCTTGCGCTAAAACGCCAGCCCGGCGACAAACCGGGCCGGCGCCGGGCTTCACTTGCCGGTCTTCACCGTGTTCCAGGTGCGCGTGCGCACGCGGTCGATCTTCTGCGGCATGGACTCGAGGGCGAACAGCTTGGCCATCTTCTCCTGCGGCGGGTAGATCGCCGGGTCGGCCTTGATCTCGGCGTCCACCAGCGGGTCGGCGGCCAGGTTGCCGTTGGCGTAGTGCACATGGTTGCTGATCGCGGCCATCACCTCGGGACGCAGCAGGTAGTTCATGAAGGCGTAGCCGGCCTTCTCGTCGGGCGCGTCGACCGGCATCGAGACCATGTCGAACCACAGCGGCGAGCCTTCCTTCGGCGTCGAGTAGCGCACTTCCACGCCGTTGTTGGCCTCCTTGGCGCGGGTCGCGGCCTGCAGGATGTCGCCGGAGAAACCGACCACCATGCAGATCTCGCCGTTGGCCAGGTCGCTGACGTACTTCGAGGAGTGGAAGTAGCGGATGTACGGGCGCACCTTCAGCAGCGCCGCCTGGGCCTGCTTGTAGTCGTCGGCCTTCTGGCTGTGGTGTGGCAGGCCGAGGTAGTTGAGGGTGATGGGCAGCAGCTCGGGGCCGTTGTCCAGCACCGCCACCCCGCACTTGCTCAGTTTCTGCATGTATTCGGGCTTGAAGAAGATATCCCAGGAGTCCAGCGGCGCGTCGTCGCCGAGCACCGCCTTGATCTTCGCCGGGTTGTAGCCGATGCCGGTGGTGCCCCAGAGGTAGGGGAAGCCGTACTGGTTGCCCGGATCGTTGACCTCCAGGGCCTTGAGCAGCACCGGGTTGAGGTTCTTCCAGTTGGGCAACCGGGACTTGTCCAGCTTCTTCAGGGCGCCGGCCTGGATCTGCTTGGCCATGAAGTGGTTCGACGGGAATACCACGTCGTAGCCGGATTGGCCGGTCATCAGCTTGCCGTCGAGGGTCTCGTTGCTGTCGTAGACGTCGTAGGTGGCCTGGATGCCGGTTTCCTTGGCGAAGTTCGCCACGGTTTCGGGAGCGATGTATTCGGACCAGTTGTAGATCTTCAGGTTGTCCGCGGCGAGGGTTGCGCCGCTGCCGCAAGCGAGGGCGAGGAGGGTGAGGGAAGCGATGCGGGTCTTCATTGTTGTAGGTGTCCTGTCGGCTGACGACAGCGTCGGCGACGGACTGGTTCGCCGCCGGCGCTCAGGGGGCGCCGGCAACGCTGGCCGGCACCCGGGTTTTATCCCGCGTTGCCGGAAGCGAGGAAAGGGGCGGCTTTTACCTGCGGGCCCGCAGACAGGCGCCGGCACCGCAGCGGGGCGTCGCTCCGCCCGCCTGCCTCAACTCAGGGCGACCTTGACCCCGAGGGCGATCAGCAGGCTGCCGAGCAGCTTGTCCACCACCCCCTGGGCCCTGGCCAGGCCGCGGCGCACCACCGCGCTCTGGATCAGCACCACCAGCAGCGGCCACCAGAGTGCGGCGAGGCCGACGATGATGCCGGCGTACCAGAGCTTCTCGGCGAAGCTGGAGTCCAGGCTCAGCACCTGGGTGAACACGGCGAGGAAGAACAGCGTGGCCTTGGGGTTGAGCAGGTTGCACAGGTAGCCCTGGAGGAACGCGCTCCAGTGGCCGACGCGCTGCACGCCGCCGACCGCCAGGTCGAGCGTGCCGCCGCCGCGCGAGCGCAGGGCCTGGATGCCGATCCAGATCAGGTAGACCGCGCCGGTGTACTTCAGCGCGTTGAACAGCCACGGCGTGGTGGTGATCAGCACCGCCAGGCCGGCGACGCAGTAGGCCATGTGGGTGGCCACGCCGAGGATCACCCCCAGCGAGGTCATCATCGCCGCCGAGCGCTGGTAGCGCGCCGCGTTGCGGATGATCAGGAAGAAGTCCGGGCCGGGCGAGAGCATGCCCAGGGTGGCGAGGGTGGCTACGAAGAGCGAGGTTTCCAGCATGATTCGATACGCCTGGCGCAAGGCGGCGCCGGTTCGCTGCGGCGCCGCGGGTCGGTGGTTACTGGGTCAGTTCCTGTTCGCTGAACAGGCCGTCGAAGAGCATGCTCGAAAGATAGCGCTCGCCGGAATCGGGGAGGATCACCACGATGGTCTTGCCCTGCATGTTCGGCTCCTCGGCCAGGCGCACCGCGGCGGCCATCGCCGCGCCGGAGGAGATGCCGCAGAGGATGCCTTCTTCCTGCATCAGGCGCAGCGCCATGTTCTTCGCTTCGTCGTCGCCGATCTTCTCGACCCGGTCGACCAGCGACAGGTCGAGGTTCTTCGGCACGAAGCCGGCGCCGATGCCCTGGATCTTGTGCGGGGCGGGCTTGACCTCCTCGCCGGCGAGGGTCTGGCTGATCACCGGCGAGGTCACCGGCTCCACCGCCACGGCGAGGATCGGCTTGCCCCGGGTGTTCTTGATGTAGCGCGAGACGCCGGTGAGGGTGCCGCCGGTGCCGACCCCGGAAACCAGCACGTCCACCGCGCCCTCGGTATCGTTCCAGATCTCCGGGCCGGTGGTCTTCTCATGGATCGCCGGGTTGGCCGGGTTGTCGAACTGCTGCGGCATGAAGTACTTCCCGGGATCCCCCGCGACCAGTTCCTCGGCCTTCTGGATCGCACCCTTCATGCCCTTCGCCGGTTCGGTCAGGACCAGCTCCGCGCCCAGCGCCTTGAGCACCTTGCGTCGCTCCAGGCTCATCGACGCCGGCATGGTCAGGATCAGTTTGTAGCCGCGTGCGGCGGCGACGAAGGCGAGGCCGATGCCGGTGTTGCCGGAGGTCGGCTCGACCAGGGTCATGCCGGACTTCAGTCTGCCGCTGGCTTCGGCATCCCAGATCATGTTCGCGCCGATCCGGCACTTCACCGAATAGCCGGGGTTGCGCCCTTCGATCTTGGCCAGGATGGTGACGCCGCGCGGGGCGATGCGGTTGATCTGGACCAGCGGCGTGTTGCCGATGGACTGCGCGTTGTCTGCGAAGATGCGGCTCATGATGGTGTCCTTGTCGCATGGAGAAAGATCAATCAGCCTATTCCGCCCCCGCCCGCGCGTCCAGACGCGTTCGAACCAGCGGCGCGCCGCGCGTGTCCACTGTCCAGGAGGGCCGTACCGATGAAGAAACGCTATGCCATTCCCCTGGGCAGCCTGGCGGCGCTGCTTCTGTTGTTGCTGGCGCTGCACCTGGCGCTGCCGTACCTGGTGCGCGACTACCTGAACGGCAAGCTGGCCGACATGGGCGACTACCGTGGGCACATCGCCGACGTCGACCTGGCGCTCTGGCGCGGCGCGTATCGGATCGACGGGCTGAGCATCGTCAAGGACAACGGCAAGGTGCCGGTGCCGTTCCTCGACGCGCCGAGCATCGACCTGTCGGTGAGCTGGCAGGCGCTCTGGGATGATCACGCAGTAGTGGCGCGGGTGGTCTTCGAGCGTCCGCAGCTCAACTTCGTCGATGCTGGCGGCGACCGCGACGCCTCGCAGACCGGTGCCGGCACCGACTGGCGCGAGCAACTGGACAAGCTGCTGCCGATCACCCTCAACGAGGTGCGGGTGGTGGACGGCACCCTGCGTTTCCGCAACTTCACTTCGAAGCCGCCGGTGAACCTGCACGCCTCGGCGCTCAACGCCAGCATCTATAACCTGACCAACGTGGCCGACGCCCGGGGCGAGCGGCCGGCGCGTCTCGAAGGCACGGCGCGGATACTCGGCCAGGCGCCGCTGGAAGTGGCGGCGCATTTCGACCCGCTGAGCGACTTCGAGGACTTCGACCTGCGCCTGCGGGTCACCCGCGTCGAGCTGAAGCGGCTCAACGACTTCGCCAGCGCCTATGGCAAGTTCGACTTCAATGCCGGCACCGGCGACCTGGTGCTGGAGGCCCAGGCTAAGCGCGGCCAGTTGGATGGCTACATCAAGCCGCTGCTGCGCGACGTGGACGTGTTCAACTGGCGGCAGGACGTGGAGGATGGCGACAAGAACCTGTTCCGCTCGGTGTGGGAGGCGCTGGTCGGCGGTGGCGAGACGGTGCTGAAGAACCAGCGCAAAGACCAGTTCGCAACCCGTGTGAGCCTGAGCGGTAATATCCACCAGCGGGACGTCAGCGCGTTCCAAGCGTTCCTCGGGATTCTCCGCAACGCGTTCGTCGAGGCGTTCAACGCTCGTTTCGAGCGTTCCCCGGCGACGCGCGACGACGACGGCTGAAGACGCGGGCGGAACGGCGGGTCGCGAGGTGGCCGGGCATTCAGTGACTGAATGACCCGTCTGCGTTCACAGTGCGCTTGTCCCCGCGTTATAGTCGGGTTTTCAAACAATACTGAACTGCCCGGTTTTCCAGCCAGGGCGTTACCGTTCGAGGATTTCCTGATGAAGTTCGAAGGCACCCAGTCCTACGTCGCCACCGACGACCTCAAGCTCGCGGTCAACGCCGCCATCACCCTGCAGCGGCCGCTGCTGGTGAAGGGCGAACCGGGCACCGGCAAGACCATGCTCGCCGAGCAGGTGGCCGAGTCCTTCGGCGCCAAGCTGATCACCTGGCACATCAAGTCCACCACCAAGGCCCACCAGGGCCTCTACGAGTACGATGCGGTAAGCCGCCTGCGCGATTCGCAGCTGGGCGTGGACAAGGTTCACGACGTGCGCAACTACATCAAGAAGGGCAAGCTCTGGGAGGCCTTCGAGGCCCAGGAGAGGGTGATCCTGCTGATCGACGAGATCGACAAGGCCGACATCGAGTTCCCCAACGACCTGCTGCAGGAACTCGACAAGATGGAGTTCTACGTCTACGAGACCAACGAAACCATCAAGGCGAAGCAGCGCCCGATCATCATCATCACCTCGAACAACGAGAAGGAACTGCCCGACGCCTTCCTGCGCCGCTGCTTCTTCCATTACATCGCCTTCCCCGACCGCGAGACGTTGCAGAAGATCGTCGACGTGCACTACCCGAACATCAAGCAGTCGCTGGTCAGCGAGGCGCTGGACATCTTCTTCGACGTGCGCAAGGTGCCCGGCCTGAAAAAGAAACCTTCGACTTCCGAGCTGGTCGACTGGCTGAAGCTGCTGATGGCCGACGAGATCGGCGAAGCGGTGCTGCGCGAACGCGACCCGACCAAGGCGATCCCGCCGCTGGCCGGCGCCCTGGTGAAGAACGAGCAGGACGTGCAGCTTCTCGAGCGCCTGGCGTTCATGAGCCGCCGCGCCAGCCGCTGAGTGCGTCGGCCCTTTCCGGGGAAAGGGCTGCGGGGCGGCACGCCAGACAGCGGAGGAACATCCCATGCTCAGCGGAAGTTGCCTGTGCGGCGCGGTAAGCTATGAAATCGACGCGCCCATCGAGTCGGCCAGTCATTGTCATTGCAGCCAGTGCCGCAAGGCCCACGGCGCGGCGTTCGCCACCTACGGCAAGGTGCGCCGCGAGGCGTTCCGCTATGTCGCCGGAGCGGACGCGGTGGCCGAATACCACTCGTCGCCAGGCGTCACCCGTACCTTCTGCCGCCACTGCGGATCGAACCTGCAGTGGCTTGGCGGCAACGAGGACCCGACGTACACCTCTATTGCCCTCGGCACCCTCGACTCGCCGCTGCCATCGGTAGCGCAGCGGCACATCTACGTGGGTTCGAAAGCCGACTGGTACGTCATCGCCGACGACCTGCCGCAAGAACACCAATACTGACCGGCGCTCGCGCGCCGGGATCAACGGACAACAGACGAGGTCGCAGCCATGCTGCTCAACCTGTTCAACGAAATGCGCGCAGCCAAGGTGCCGGTGTCGGTGCGCGAGCTGCTCGACCTGATCGATGCCCTGAAGCACCGCGTGGTGTTCGCCGACATGGACGAGTTCTACTACCTGGCGCGCACCATCATGGTCAAGGACGAGCGCCACTTCGACAAGTTCGACCGGGCCTTCGGCGCCTACTTCAAGGGCCTGGAGAAGCTCGACGACCACCTCAAGGCGCTGATCCCCGAGGAATGGCTGCGCAAGGAGTTCGAGCGCCTGCTGACCGACGAGGAAAAGGCGCAGATCCAGTCCCTCGGCGGCCTGGACAAGCTGATCGAGGAGTTCAAGAAACGCCTCGAGGAACAGAAGGAGCGCCATGCCGGCGGTAACAAGTGGATCGGTACCGGCGGTACCAGTCCGTTCGGCTCCGGCGGTTTCAACCCGGAGGGCATCCGCGTCGGCGACGCCGGCAAGCGCCAGGGCAAGGCGGCCAAGGTCTGGGACCAGCGCGAATACAAGAACCTCGACGACCAGGTCGAACTGGGTACGCGCAACATCAAGATCGCCCTGCGGCGCCTGCGCAAGTTCGCCCGCGAGGGCGCGGCGGAGGAGCTGGACATCGACGGCACCATCGACCACACCGCGAAGGACGCCGGGCTGCTCAACATCCAGATGCGCCCGGAGCGGCGCAACACGGTGAAGCTGTTGCTGCTGCTGGACATCGGCGGCTCGATGGACGCCCACGTCAAGGTCTGCGAGGAGCTGTTCTCGGCCTGCAAGACCGAGTTCAAGCACCTGGAGTATTTCTACTTCCACAACTTCATCTACGAGTCGGTGTGGAAGAACAACCTGCGCCGCAGCAGCGAACGCACCGCCACCTTCGACCTGCTGCACAAGTACGGTCCGGACTACAAGGTGGTGTTCGTCGGCGACGCGGCGATGGCGCCCTACGAAATCACCCAGGCCGGCGGCAGCGTCGAGCACTGGAACGAGGAAGCCGGTTACGTCTGGATGCAGCGCTTCATGGAGAAGTACAAGAAGCTCATCTGGATCAACCCCTATCCGAAGGACACCTGGAACTACACGGCGTCCACCGGCCTGGTCCGCGAACTGGTCAAGGAACAGATGTATCCGTTGACCCTGAGCGGCCTGGAGGAGGGCATGCGCTTCCTCTCGCGCGGTTGAGCCAACTGCCTGCGGGACCGGCGACAGGCGCGGCGGCACGCAACTTGCCTACCCTGTGTATCCCGTCCGCGCGGTAACAGCGCGGCGCGGCCACCGGTAACGATGGGCACGCCATGATCGACTCGACCTTCTCCCGCGCCACCTGGCTCAACTCGCTGCACATGTCGACCCTCACTCTCTCGCTGCTGGAGAAGGAAGGGTTCGCCCGCGAGCAACTGCTCGAAGGCAGTGGCATCACCCCCGCCGACCTGCTCGACCTGCGGCGCCTGATCAGCCCCTGGCAGGAGCAGCAGGTGTTCGCCAACGCCTGCCGGCTCAGCGACGAGCCGGCCCTCGGCCTGCGCCTGGGACTGCGCACGCGGATTTCCGCCTACGGCCTGCTCGGCTACGCGCTGCTCTCCGCGCCGACCCTCGGCGAGGCGCTGCGCATCGGCCTCAGCTATCCGGTCTTGCTCGGCACCTACTTCCACCTGTCGCTGGAAGTCGCCGACGGCCGCGCCTGGCTGGTGGCCACCGGCTACGGCGAGGACGAGGCGCTGCGGCCATTCAACACCGAGCTTTGCCTGGGCTCGCTGAAGGTCACCTGCGCCGACCTGCTCGGCCAGCCGCTGCCCTTGCTGGAAGCGGCCTTCGACTATGCCGGCGACGAGGCGATGGCGCGGGCCTACGCCGAGGGTTTCGCCTGCGAGTTGCACTTCGAACGCGAGCGCAGCGCCATCGGCTTCGCCGCCGAATGGCTGGAGCGCCCGTTGCCGCTGGCCGACCCGGTGACCCACCGGGAGATGCTGGAACAGTGCCGGCGGCAGAACATCGACCTGGCCGCGCGTCGTGCCTGGCTGGACAAGGTCCGGGCGATCCTCGCCGAGCGCTTGCAGGACCCGCCCGGCCTGGAGGAACTGGCCAGGCGCCTGAACTGTTCGTCGCGCAGCCTGCGCCGGCACCTTCAGCAGCAGCGCACCAGCTACCAGCAATTGCTCGACGAGTTGCGCTTCGCCCGCGCCAAGGAGTTGTTGCAGAGCGGCGACATGCCGATCTACCGGATCGCCGAGGAACTCGGCTTCAGCGAGACCGCCAGCCTGCGCCATGCCTTCCAGCGCTGGAGCGGCCAGCCGCCGAGCCATTTCCGCGCCTGAGCGCTCGCTCAGGCGGAGGGGCTGGTGTCGGCGTGGCGCCGTCGCCGTTCGTCCGCCACCTCACTCAGGGATTTTGCCGCGCCGTCGCCAATCCAGGCCATGAAGGCACGATCGAAGCGGAAGTCGGCGCCGCACAGCCCGACGAGGAAGCGCCGTACGTCCTGGGCGTTGCGCTAGTCGCGGCACACTGCGGTGTCGCGGGTGATGGTGTCGCCGTGCCAGCCGAAGACCATCTGTCGTTTCTCTGCGCGCGCTGGAGCGGGCAGGCCAACGATGGCCTGCCCACGGGCCGTCAGGATGCCGGCTCTTCGATCAGCCGGTCATAGGGCGGCAGGCCGCTGTATTGGCCCAGGGCTTGCTCGTAGGCGTTCTTCAGGTCGTCGGCGGCGAGGTCGTAGCCGACCAGCAACTGTTCGAGTTCAGCGGCGTTCTGCGGGTCGTCGTTCTGCAACTGCGCGTCGAGTTCGCGGGTGCGCGCGGCGACGCACTGGATCGCCACCATCAGGGTCTGGGGTTTCAGGTTCATGGTTCACTCCTAGAGCCCGCGGGCTTTTTCCCATTGGCGGCGGATGGCGTTGCGCACGAAGTTGTCCAGTTGGCCCATGAGGACCTCCCGGTACATCGGCTTGGCCGGCATGATGGTGTAGTGGGTGGCTTGCAGGCGCTTGTTGTAGCTGTCCTGCTTCACCTTAAGGTCCGGCGGGATGTCGGTGCCGTCGGGTATCACGAAGTCGCCGTCGGCGCGGCGCAGCACGCCGGCGCGGTCGAACACCGAGGTGCCGCCGGTGTCCGGGGCGTAGAGGCCGTCGCGGCCGGCGACGATGTCCGGCGCGCGGGCGGGGACGCCAGGGGTGTTGGGGCTGTCGAAGGTCGGATGCAGCAGCGGGGCGACTTCCGCAGTCTCGGCGAGTTCCTTGTCGGGACGCAGGTAGCGACCGATGTCGCCGTCGTAGTTGGCCTTGAATACCGCCCGGTAGAGGGTGAGGCTGGTTTTCTCGTAGTCGTAGGACATGCGTGGACTTCCCTGTGGGTTGCGTTCGCGGCGCCGCGGGTGCGCGGCATCGCTACCGGCCACCGTCCTTGTGGCGCCATCGGCGAGCAGGATAACAGCCGTGGGCGGATCCGCCAGGGGCAGGCGACGACCGTCGCCCGGGAGGCTCAAGGCCTGGCCGCGCCGTGCAGGTAATGGCGGATGCGCACCTCCACGCCGGCGCTCTGGAAGCGCCGGGCGGCGGCCTCGACCCGCAACTCGCCGCGGGTCACCCGCTGGTGGTGGCGCAGGTGTTCCAGCCAGGATTCGTCGATGAAGAACTCCAGCCACAGGCGACGGTTGCCGCTGTCCTGGACCAGCCCCCAGGACACCGCGCCGTTGCGCCGACGCATGGCGCGCACCTCGACCATCGCCGCCTGGAATGCCGCGGCGTCCTGTGGGTCGATGTCGTACTCGAGGGTGACCATCACCGGGCCGCGTTCCTGGTCCACCTCTTCGTCGACCAGTGGTGCCGGCCAGTGCAGCGACGGCGCGAGGTCCTCGGCCTCGGTGACCGGCAGCCGGCAGCGCAGCGACGCGAACAGGCCGAGCAGCAGCGCGGCGCTGGCGCAGAGCAGGGCGAAGGTGATCGACAGGTGGCTGGCGACCAGACCCCACAGGGCGCCGCCGGCGGCCATGCTGCCGAAGAACACCAGGATGTAGACCGCCAGCGCGCGGGCGCGGACCCAGGCCGGCACGGAGGTCTGCGCGGCGACCTGCAGGCTGGAGAGCACGGCGATCCATGCCGCGCCGCTGAGCAGCATCACCGGCACCAGCAAATAGAGGTTGCGCAGCAGCGCCAGGGCCACCAGCACCAGTGCGTAGAGCACGCTGGAGAGCAGCACCAGGCGGTCGCTGCCGAGGCGTTCGCGCAGGCGCGGCAGGAACGCGGCGCCGAGCACCGCGCCGACGCCGACGCTGCCCAGCAGCAGGCCGAAGTCCATGGCGTTGCCATGCAGTTCGCCGCGCACGATCAGCGGCAGCAGCGACATGCCGGCGCTGGCGCCGAGGAAGAACGCCACCGCGCGCACCAGCACCGATTGCAGTGGCCTCGAGCTGCGGCTGTAGCGCCAGCCGGCGCGCAGGGCGCCGAACAGGCGTTCCGCCGGCAGCACCGAGGGCACGGCCTCGCGTTTCCAGGCCAGCAGCACGGCGATCACCGCGAAGAAGGAGAGGGCGTTGAGGGCGAAGGTCAGCCAGGGGCCGACCAGGCTCACCAGCACCCCGGCGATGGCCGGTCCGACCGCCCGCGCCAGGTTGACCCCGACACTGGACAGCGCCACCGCCGCCGGCAGTTCGTCCTTGCCCACCAGTTCCGGAGTGGTGGCGCTCCAGGCCGGCATCATCAGAGCGGTGCCGATGCCCATGCACAGGGTCAGGCCGAGCAGCAGCCAGACGCTGGTCAACTGGAGCAGGGTGAGGCTGGCCAGCAGGGTGGCCACCAAGGCCATCCACAATTGCACGCCGAGCAGGTAGCGGCGCTTGTCGACGATATCGGCGAGGGCGCCGGCCGGCAGGGCCAGGAAGAACATCGGCAGCGATCCGGCGACCTGCACCAGGGCCACGTTCAGCGGGCTGGCGGAGAGCGAGGTCATCAGCCAGCCGGCGCCCACCTCGTGCATCCAGGTGCCGATGTTCGAGGCGATGCTGGCCAGCCATAGCCAGCGGAAGGTGGCTTGGCGCAGGGGACTCCAGGGTGAGGCGGCGGGTGCGGTCATGGTCAGAGCGAGCCTTTGAGTGGGTATTCGACGATCAGGTAGAGGCGGTCGATGTCGTCGCCGGCCTGGGCCGCGTTGGCCCGGTGGCTGAGGTGCGAGACGTTCAGCGAGAGGTCCTTGAGCGGGCCCGAGGCGAACAGGTAGCGCAGGTCGAGGTCGCGCTCCCAGTGCTTGCCGCCGCTGCCCTGCAAGGGCCGGTAGCGGCCATCGGCGCCCAGCGGGTTGTAGGCGCCGCCGGCCGGCGCATGGCTGCCGTCGATGGCGCGGCCGCTGACGTAACGCGCCATGAAGCTCAGCCCCGGCAGGCCGAACGGGGCCAGGTCGAGGTCGTAGCGGGCCTGCCAGGAGCGTTCGCCGGGACCGTTGAAATCGGCGTACTTGATCGAGTTGGCGAGGTAGATGGAGTCACCTCCGACGAAGTCGAACGGCGTATCCCCATGGACACGCTGGTAGGCCAGGGAGAAACCCTGTGCGCCGACGCGGTACTTCAGTTGCAGGCTGTAGGCCAGGGTGTCGATCGCGCCGGCCCGGCTGCGGCCCTGGTCGCGCGTGCGATAGAGGTTGCCATCCAGGCTGAACGCGGCACGTTGCAGGTTCATGTTGAGATAGACCTGGCGCCAGACGTTGTCCAGTTGCGCCGCGAACAGCGAGCCGCTCAGGTTGTCGCTGGCCGCTAGGCTGGCGCCGGCGAAGCCGATGGCGCTGCCGGCGGTGCTCGCGCCGTAGCCGTCGAAGTCGCCATGGCCGGAGCTGGAGGCCTGTTCCTTGAAGGCGGTGAAGCGCCCGGCCTGGATCCGCACGCGGTCGAGGTCGTCGCTCTGCAGGAAGAAGCCCCTGGCGTACTGGGGTTGCAGGCGCTTGTCGCTGGTATCGAAGACCGGGGTCTCGACGGTCATCTCGCCGACCTTGAGCAGGCTCTCGCCGAGCCGCAGCTTGAGTGCGGCTCCGGCGTCGGAATACTCGCTGGCGTTATCGCCGGATGAGTCCAGCGGCAACAGGCCGGTGCCGGCATGGCCACGTCCGCCGTCGAGCTTGAAGCCGGCGAAGCCGTGGAGATCGAGGCCGAAACCGACGCGGCCGGGAGTATAGGCCGACTCCAGGTCGGCGATCAGGCCGTGTGCCCATTCCTTGCGGTAGCCGCGCCCGGCGTCCGCGCGGCGATAGTCGTTGTAGAGGAAGTAGTTGCGGTTGAGCAGGCGCCACTCCAGGTAGTCGGGCGCCTTGGCTTCCTGTGTCGCGGCGTGGCACGGCGAGGTGCCGCCCAGCGCCAGGAAAAGGGCCAGGCGGCCGACCGGTCGAACGCGGATCATCGGGAAAACTCCGGGCGAGGCGGGCCGCGAAGGGCCCGCCCGGGTACGTCAGAAAGCGAAGCAGGAACAGCCGAATGCGCCCCAGAAACCCTGGAAGTCGCTCACCGGTACGTTGGAGTGGCGCGCGCGGTTGTGCTCGTGGGCGTGTACCGCGCAGGCACCGACGCACTGGTGGACCTGGGCGGTCAGCGGCGCGCCTTGCCGCCAGTGGCCGGGTACCTTGGCCACCGGCGACCAGTCCGGCAGCACCGGCGGCGCCGGCGGACCGAGCTTGTCGAACTCGGCGGCGGCATAGACGACCTTGCCGTCGACCACCGTGAGCACCGACTCGATCCACTTGATGGCCTCTTCCTCGACGCCGAAGAAGTCCGCCGACAGCGCCGCCAGGTCGGCGAGCTGGCCAACCTTGATCTGTCCTTTCTTGCCCTGCTCGCTGGAGAACCAGGCGCTGCCGTGGGTGAACAGCTGCAACGCGGTTTCCCGCGGCAGGCCCTGCGGATACAGGGCCATGCCGCCGACGGTGCGACCGCTGACCAGCCAGTACAGCGAGGTCCAGGGGTTGTAGCTGGAGACCCGGGTGGCGTCGGTGCCGGCACCCACCGGCACGCCCTCGGCGAGCATGCGCTGGATCGGCGGCGTGGCCTCGGCGGCCTTGGCACCGTAGCGGTCGACGAAGTACTCGCCCTGGAAGGCCATGCGGTCCTGGATCGCGATGCCGCCGCCGAGTGCCCGCACCCGCTCGATGTTGCACGGGGTGATGGTCTCGGCGTGGTCGAAGAACCAGGGCAGGCCGTTGAACGGAATGTCGCGGTCGACCTTCTCGAACACGTCGAGCATCCGCGAGATCGATTCATCGTAGGTGGCGTGCAGGCGGAACGGCCAGCGCTGCTCCACCAGGTGGCGGACCACCGGCTCCAGCTCCTGCTCCATGGTCTGCGGCAGGTCAGGGCGCGGTTCGAGGAAGTCCTCGAAGTCGGCGGCGGAGAACACCAGCATCTCGCCGGCGCCGTTGTGGCGGAAGAAATCGCTGCCCTGGCCGTACTTGACGCTGCCGGTCCAGTTCTTGAAGTCGGCGAGTTCTTCCTTCGGTTTCTGGGTGAACAGGTTGTAGGCGATGCGTACGGTGAGCTGGCCCTGGTCGGCCAGTTCGCGAATCACCTGGTAGTCGTCCGGGTAGTTCTGGAAGCCGCCGCCGGCGTCGATCGCGCTGGTCAGGCCGAGGCGGTTGAGTTCGCGCATGAACTGGCGGGTGGAGTTGACCTGGTACTCCAGCGGCAGCTTCGGTCCCTTGGCCAGGGTGGCGTAGAGAATCATCGCGTTGGGCCGGGCGATCAGCATGCCGGTGGGTTCGCCGCTGCTGTCGCGGACGATCTCGCCGCCGGGCGGGTTGGGCGTGTCCTTGGTGTAGCCGACCACGCGCAGGGCGGCGCGGTTGAGCAGGGCGCGATCGTACAGGTGGAGGACGAACACCGGGGTGTCCGGCGCGGCCTTGTTCAATTCCTCCAGGGTCGGCATGCGCTTCTCGGCGAACTGGAACTCGTTCCAGCCGCCGACCACCCGCACCCACTGGGGGCTGGGCGTGCGTTCGGCCTGGTTCTTGAGCATGCGCAAGGCGTCGGCCAGGGAGGGCACGCCTTCCCAGCGCAGCTCCAGGTTGTAGTTGAGGCCACCGCGGATCAGGTGCAGGTGCGAGTCGTTGAGACCGGGGATCACGGTGCGCTTCTGCAGGTCGATCACCTGGGTGGCGCTGCCGCGATGGAGCATCGCCTCGGCGTCGTTGCCGACGGCAAGGAACTTGCCGTCCTTGATCGCCACGGCGGTGGCGGTGGGGTTGTCGCGGTCCACGGTGTGGAAACGGCCGTTGTGCAGGATCAGGTCGGCGGTCATGGAACCTCCTGGGTTGCTTGCGGGAGAAAGGCTGGCGGCGTTGGCGAAGGGCAGGGCGGACCACAGGACTCCGGCGGCGCCCAGCACCGAACTGGTAGTGAGGAAATGGCGGCGGTCCTTGCTCGGCGGATCGTGGCTCATGGCGTGCTCCTGGCAGCGGGGCGGAATCGGTCAGCGAGGGCGGCGGCGAGAGAGGCCACCGGACAGGATAGGTGCGGCGGAAAACGTACGGGACGAAAGAGCGGTTTTCCCGAATGACGCATCCTCCTGCAAGCGCAACTTGCTGGTGGTCGATAGCAAGTAAGGCGCGAGACATGTCCTGAACTTCATGGGGGCTTTTTCTTATAGGGCGGACTGTCGATTCTGCTAGCTGGTAATCCTTCTTTTATTGTCTCTGTGTGCGCTTTTTGTATGGATGTGTCGAATATTTTGAATATCGCCGTTCAACTTTATCCGGGGCCGCAGTTCAGTGATTTATTTTCTCGAAAAGTTTGTTTTTTCCAATATTCATGCTTCATAGTCTGGCCGGCCACGGGAAATTATCTGTTGGCCCGCGTGCTGTTGTGCGCAACAGCTGGAATTCATCGTTCGTTGTCAGGAAACAATCATGAGCCACTATCTCGAAGTTCTAACTCCGCAGAACAGCCAGATCATCTTCATCGACCAGCAGCCACAGATGGCATTCGGCGTACAGTCCATCGATCGCCAGACGCTGAAGAACAACGTAGTGGGCCTGGCCAAGGCGGCGAAGGTATTCGACATCCCGGTCACCATCACCACGGTGGAAACCGACAGCTTCTCCGGCCCGACCTATCCGGAGCTGCTGGCGGTGTTCCCCGAGCAGAAGATCCTCGAACGCACCTCGATGAACTCCTGGGACGACCAGAACGTGCGCGACTCGCTGGCCGCCGCGGGCCGCAAGAAGGTCGTGGTCGCCGGGCTGTGGACCGAGGTCTGCAACACCACCTTCGCCCTCTGCGCCATGCTCGAGGGCGGCTACGAGATCTACATGGTGGCCGATGCCTCGGGCGGCACCTCCAGCGACGCCCACAAGTACGCCATGGACCGCATGGTCCAGGCCGGCGTGGTACCGGTGACCTGGCAGCAGGTCCTGCTGGAGTGGCAGCGCGACTGGGCCCGCCGGGATACCTACGACGCCGTGATGGCCATCGCCAAGGAGCATTCCGGGGCCTACGGCATGGGCGTGGACTACGCCTACACCATGGTGCACAAGGCGCCCGAGCGGGTGACCCACGGCGAACGCATCGGCCCGAATCCGGCCAAGTGAATGCCGGCCGTGCCGCTCCGGTCCGCCGGGCGGCACGGCCGCGAAGGAGAACGAAGATGAAGCTCTACGTATTGTCGCTGGGCGCCGGACTGTTGGTGGGGATCGTCTACAGCCTGCTGCAGGTGCGTTCGCCGGCTCCGCCGCTGGTGGCGCTGGTGGGGTTGCTCGGCATCCTGCTCGGCGAGCAGGTCATCCCGGTCGGCAAGCAATTGCTCGGCGGTTGCGCGTTCGCCTCGGCCTGCGACAAGGCGGGTTCGGTCGGCCATGTGCTGGGGCAACTACCGGGTCGGCATCGCCTCGACCAGGCCGCTGGCCCGTCGGAAAAGGAAAAGGGTTGAGCGTTATATCATCGAGTAACAGCGCAGTAATCTGGTAGTTATCTTCGTCGGTTAGATTTCCCCGGAACGGCTCCCTCGGATTAATCTCTGGGGGAGCTTTCGTGCGTCGTTTTTCGCGTCGAGAGAAAAGTGTCACGAGATCATCAGGCGCATGGAATCAGGGGGAGTCATGACTGTTGCCATAGACAGAACAAAGGGCGACCAATCCACGCCAGGGAACATCATAAGGGGAGAAGGGTACGCCTTGATTCGCAATAGTGAGGCGACTCCCGATCCGGACAAGGTGATCCATATTCCTTGTGCCGATTCGTTTTCCGTCATCGTGCAGTTGCGCGATTTCAATTCCCATCGTCTCTGGAATGGAAACAAACTGGTTTTCGATGGCGGACATCCACGGAAAAGTATCTCCATCGCCTATCTTGGCGATGAAATAAAGTGCCAGCACCGGACAACTTACGACAATGTCCGCTTCATGTTGCCGCGCGCTTCGATAAAGGAGTTTCTCTACGAAGAAGGGCAACGCGCGTCCGCCGAGCCGGAGCGGATCATCGGTGTCGACGATCCGGTGGTCTATCACCTGGCGCTGGCGCTGCTGCCCAGCTTCGCCAGGGCGGGCGAGCGCAACGAACTGTTCATCGAGCAGGTCATGCTGGCGCTGTTGACCCACGTTCAGGATCGCTTCGCTTCGACCCAGGTCCCGGTCTGCACCGGCAAGGGCCTGGCGCCCTGGCAATTGCGCAGGGCCAAGGAGCTGATCGCCGGGCATCTGGCCGAGGGCGTGTCGGTGGCGCGCCTGGCCGAGGAGTGCGGGCTCTCGCGCAGCTATTTCACCAAGGCCTTCAAGTGCAGCACCGGTGTTTCGCCCCACGAATGGCTGATGCGCATGCGCGTCGACCGGGCCAAGGAGCTGATGCTGGGCAGCGACGAACCGCTTTCGCAGATCGGCGTCGCCTGCGGCTTTTCCGACCAGCCGCATTTCTCGCGGATCTTTCTCCGGCTGGCCGGTGCCTCGCCCTCGACCTGGCGTCGGGTCAAGCGGCAGCGCACCGACGCAGCGCTGTGAACCGCGACCGTGCGTGACGGACGGTACGGAAGCCGCCGGATGCTCGGCTAGAATGCCCTGGCTTCGGCGGTCGCCATCGGCCGCCCACTTCGCAACGGAACAGGGAATCGCAGATGAAAGCAGTACGCCAGGGTCGCGGCGTAACGGGGTTGCTCATGCTCCTGGCGCTGGCCGGGTGCAGTTCGCGGTCGGCGGAGCCGCCGCCGCCCAACCCCGACGAAGTACGGGCGAAGATCGTCCGCCTGATGCCGGCCACGGTGCGCGATCGCCAAGGGTGGGCCAGCGATATCTACGCGGCCTTTTCCGCCCAGCAGATCTACCCCAGCGACGAGAATCTCTGTGCGGTGCTGGCGGTGACCGAGCAGGAGTCCACCTACCAGGTCGACCCGCCGGTGGCCGGCCTGGGCAGGATCGCCACCCGCGAGGTCGAGCGTCGTGCCGGCAAGCTGCACGTGCCGGCGTTCCTGGTCAGCTCAGCGCTGAATATCAAGTCGCCCGATGGCCGCACCTACAGCCAGCGCCTGGCCGCGGCGCGCACGGAGAAGGAACTGAGCGAGACATTCGACGATTTCATCGCCATCGTGCCCATGGGCGGCAAGCTGTTCGGCGGCTTCAACCCGGTACACACCGGCGGGCCGATGCAGGTCAGCATCGCTTTCGCCGAGCAGCACGCGGACGGCTATCCCTATCCGCTGGACGGCAGCATCCGCCGCGAGGTGTTCAGCCGGCGCGGCGGCATGTATTTCGGCATCGCCCACCTGCTTGGCTATCCGGCGGACTACCCGGCGCCGCTGTACCGCTTCGCCGACTTCAACGCCGGCTGGTATGCCAGTCGCAACGCCGCGTTCCAGAGCGCGGTGAGTCGCGTCTCGGGGATTCCGCTGGCGCTGGATGGCGATCTGATCCGCTACGGCACGCGCACGCCGGGCTCCACCGAACTGGCCGTGCGCAGCCTCGGCAAGCGCCTGGACATGAGCGACGCGGCGATCCGCCGGGCGCTGGAGCAGGGCGACAGCCCGGAGTTCGCCGACAGCGCGCTGTACCGCAAGGTCTTCGCCCTGGCCGAAAGCGCCACCGGCAAGACATTGCCCCGCGCCGTGCTGCCGGGGATCGCCCTGGAGAGCCCGAAGATCACCCGCAAGCTGACCACCGCCTGGTTCGCCAAGCGCGTCGACGAACGCTACCAGCGCTGCATGGCGCGCGTGCGGAAACGCTGAGTCCATCGTCGCGCGGGTCGAACCTGGCGCCGCCGCGGGAGTCTGCCGTCCTGTCAGCCAAGCTCATGGAGAAGCAGCGTATGAAGACCCGATACAGCGCCGAGGCACCGGCGCGCGACGAACTGGACCGGCTCGCCGGTCCGACGCTGGTGGAGTTCGGTACCGACTGGTGCGGCCATTGCCAGGCCGCCCAGCCGCTGCTGGCGGAAGTATTCAGCGACTACCCGGAGGTCGGC
This sequence comes from Pseudomonas sp. TZ252, assembly GCF_056110345.1. Classification (NCBI taxonomy): domain Bacteria; kingdom Pseudomonadati; phylum Pseudomonadota; class Gammaproteobacteria; order Pseudomonadales; family Pseudomonadaceae; genus Pseudomonas; species Pseudomonas sp. TZ252. The sequence continues at coordinate 4,899,228 of NZ_CM148566.1, forward strand.
CACCTGAAGGTCGAGGACGGTCCCGGGCGCCGCCTGGGGCGCTCGTTCCAGGTCAAGCTGTGGCCGACCTTCGTCTTTCTTCGCGACGGCCGGGAGGTGGCGCGGGTGGTCCGCCCCGGCAGCGCCAGCGTGCTGGAAGAAGCGTTCGAGAGCCTGGTCGGCGAGGGCTGAGGACCCGGCCCGCGGGCCGGGCGGCGTTCAGGCCGGCATCGCGTGATCCACCTGTTCGCGGATCTCCTGGTAGCGCAGTTCCATCAGCTTGCGCTGCTCGCGCCGGGCCAGGGCCTGGGCGTAGCGGCGTTTCTCGATCGCGGTCTCCGGTTCCAGCGGACGCACCGCCACCGGCCGGCGCTGGTCGTCCATCGCCACCATGGTGAAGAAGCAACTGTTGGTATGGCGCACGGTGCGCTCGTGGATGTTCTCGGTCATCACCTTCACCCCGACCTCCATCGAAGTGCGCCCGGTGTAGTTCACCGAGGCGAGGAAGGTCACCAGTTCGCCGACATGGATCGGCTCGCGGAAGATCACCTGATCCACCGACAGGGTCACCACGTAGCGTCCGGCGTAGCGCTTGGCGCAGGCAAAGGCCACTTCGTCGAGGAGCTTGAGCAGCGCGCCGCCGTGGACGTTGCCGGAGAAGTTCGCCTTGTCGGGGGTCATGAGCACGCTCATGGTCAGTTGGTAGCTGCCAGGTTCCATCGTTCACCTATCACGCAAGTTGGTCACGGGCCATTGCAGTGGGCCGGCGGCCGCTCTGCGGCGGCCTCTGGCGATAGGGTAGGGAGAAACGCCGGCGCGATTAGCACCGCAGTCGACAATGGTGTTTTCCGCGAAACGGGCTTGCGGCGCCGCTCCGTATGCGCCAAGGGCTAGTCGCGGGAGCCGCCGCGTCCTTCCCGGCTGGCATCCATCCAGCGCAGCACTTCTTCGCCGAACTCCGGTGGCGCGATACGCCCCACCCGGCGTACCAGGTCGAGGATGGTCTGCTGGGCCAGCGCTTCTTCCATGCGCTTCTGCGCGGTGAGCATCACCGCGTGGATCGAGCAGGTGTTGCGGGTCGCCCAGGAAGGCGGGTTGCCTTCGAAGATCGCGCAGCGCTCGCGGACCTCGCGGCATTCGAAGATCGATTTGTCGCCGTCGATGGCGCGGACCACGTCGAGCACGCTGATTTCGTTGGCCGGCCGTGCCAGGCGGAAGCCACCGCGCACGCCTTCGGTGGCAGCCACCAGGCCGGCCTTGGCCAGGCGGGTGAAGACCTTGGCCAGCAGTTCCGGCGGCACGCCCTGCAACTCGGCGAGGGTGCGTACGCTGGACTCGCGGCTGTCGCCTTTCTCGTCGGCGAGGAACAACAGGCAGTGGATGCCGTATTCGACGCCGGCGCTATAGAGAGCCATCACTAACTCCGATAGAAATATTCGCAATATTCTGCGCGGTTTTCAGGTCGCTCACAAGGACAGGTCGTTCGCTGTCTTCCGCCTCGAAGCGCTCTATCTCCGATCCTTTTCGTATGTTTTCGACGTCTTTTCCTCTCTTTCACGGCGAGGGGCGATTGCCTGTCGGAACGCTTTTCGGGGATTGATCTTCTTAACTACGACAAATATAGTCGTAGTTACGGAGAGGCTTTTCTCCGGATATCCCGTCCTTTCCCTCCAGGAGCCCCCAATGAAACAACGTATCCTGATCGTCGGTGCCGGATTCGCCGGCATGTGGAGCGCGCTGAGCGCAGTGCGCCAGCTCGACCGCCAGGGCCGCGACGACGTCGAGGTCGCGGTGCTCGCGCCGCAGCCCGAGCTGCGCATCCGCCCGCGTTTCTACGAGCCTGACGTGCAGCGCATGGCGGCGCCGCTGGGCGAATTGTTCGCCGCGGTCGGCGTGCGTTTCGTGCAGGGCAGCGCGCAGCGCATCGACGTGGCCGGCAAGTGGGTGGAGTACCGCGATGCCGAGGGCACGCTGGCGCAACTGGACTACGACCGCCTGGTGCTGGCGGCCGGCAGCGGCGTGTGGCGTCCGGCGAGTGTCGTCGGCATCGACGCTGCCTTCGATGTCGACCAGTTGGAAGACGCCCTGCGCCTAGAGGCACACCTGCATGCCCTGCGCGACTTGCCGGATTCACCGGCACGCAACACCGTGGTGGTCGCCGGCGGCGGCTTCACCGGCATCGAGACCGCCACCGAGATGCCGGCGCGCCTGCGGGCGATCCTCGGCGAGAAAGCGGCGCTGCGAGTGATCGTGGTCGACCGCGGCGCCGCCATCGGCGCATCGATGGGCGCGGACCTGAGCGGCTTGATCGCCGAGGCCTCGGCGGAACTGGGCGTGGAGTGGTGCCTGGGGCGTTCGGTGGCGGCGGTGGATGCCGAGGGCGTGACGCTCGACGACGGCCAGCGGATCGAGGCGAAGACCGTGGTCTGGACCGTGGGCGTGCGGGCCAGCACCCTGACCGGGCAGATTCCGGGCGAGCGCGATGCCCAGGGTCGCCTGCATGTCGACCGCAACCTCAAGGTGCTCGGTCTCGACGATGTCTACGCCACCGGCGACGTGGCCCGCGCGGCTACCGACGACCTCGGCAACCATGCCCTGATGACCTGCCAGCACGCCATCGCCCTGGGTCGCTCGGCCGGCAATAACGTGGCCGCCGACCTGCTCGGCGTCGAGCCGATTCCCTACAGCCAGGTGAAGTACGTGACCTGTCTCGACCTCGGCGGCTGGGGCGCGGTGTTCACCGAGGGCTGGGACCGCCAGGTACGGTTCGTGCGCGAGGAGGGCAAGAAGATCAAGACCGAGATCAATGGCGTGTGGATCTACCCGCCGGCGGCGGACCGCGCCGTGGCGCTGGCGGCGGCCGACCCGCTGATTCCGGTGGTGGCGTAGGGCGATTTTCCCTCACCCCAACCCTCTCCCGCAGGCGGGAGAGGATGCCGTGCAGCGTAGAGGGATGCAGCGGCGCGCGGATGCCTGGCTTCCGGTAGGGCGAATAACCGCGAAGCGGTTATCCGCCGTTGCCTCGGTTCTCTTGGGAGCGTGCGTCTTCAGCGCTGGCGTTCCACCGCCGGACGGGCGAGCAGAAGGCGCAACGAGGCCCCCAGCGTTTCGCCATGACCCAGGCCGTCGAGCGGCTGGAAGTCCAGCGTGAGCCCGGCAACCCGGCGCAGGTCATCTACCAGCCGCGCCATCGCCTGGCCCGGCTCGGCTTTCAGCGAGCCGCGCGGGCTGGCCGGTTCGGCGCTGCCGCGCCAGAGCAGGAGTTCCGCGCGCTTTCCGCGCAGGCGCTGTTCGAGCCCCGCTCGTTCGCCGAGGATCGCCCCGTCGCGCCACCACAGCGACGGGCTGGCCGCGGCGTAGCGGGCGAACTCGCCGGGACGGGTGAACAGTGCGTGGAGCACCAGCAAGCCGCCGTAGGAGTGTCCCCAGAGGGTTTGTCGCGCAGTGTCCAGGGGCGCCTGCGCCGCCACGGCCGGGCGCATGCCGTCGCGCAGCAGGTCGAGGAAGGCGTCGGCGCCACCGCTGGGCAGGCCGTTGAGCGGGTCGCGCTGATCGGCCTGGCCGGGACTCGCGGGGGTGTAGTCGAAGGTACGCCCGGCGCGGTCGATGCGCAGCGGCGTGCGGTAGCCGATGGCGACCAGCAGCGGTGCGTCGCCGTCGGCCAGGCGTCTCAGGGTTGACTCGTCGAGGGCGCCGACGGCGGCGTTGCCGTCGAGCATCCAGACCACCGGGTAGCCGGCGGCGGGCGGTGCCTGCAGCGGTCGGCCGAGCCACAGCCGGTAATGCCGCTGGCCATCGACGGAGTCCAGGTCCACGGCGCTGAAGCGATAGGGCAGGTCCTGGCGTTGCAGCAGGCTGCGGTCCATGGTCGCCTCGGGGTCCGGTTGCGCCAGCGGCGCGCCGCCGGGCAGGGCCGCCGCCAGGGCGAGGCCCAGGGCGGCGACGAGCAGGGAGGTTCTCATCAGGCTTTCTCGTTATGGCTCAGAACGACGCGGTCAGGCTGGTATAGAAGGTCCGTCCGGGCTCGTTGTAGGTCGCCGCGCCGGCCCCGTCGATGCCGACCACGCCCTGGGCATTGCCGGCGCGGAACAGGCGCTTGTCGAACAGGTTGTCGACGCCGGCGCCGAGGCTCAGGTTCTTGCTCAACCGATAGGTGCCGCCGAGGCCGGCGATGGCGTAGGGCGAGAGCTGGTCGTTGGCGCTGCCGGTGACACGGTCGCCGTGATAGTCGTATTTCTTCGGCTTCTGCTTGCCGTACCAGGTGACCGTGGCTTGCAGCGAGAGGTCGTCGGTGGCCTGCCAGTCGAGCATCGAGTTGAGGGTGTAGCGCGGCGTCACCGAGAGCACGTCGCCGGTTTCCTTGTTCTTCGATTGCAGCATGTAGGTGAAGTTGTTGCTCCACTTCAGGCCGTCGGCCAGGGGCAGGGTCAGGGTGCCTTCGAGGCCCTCGACCACCGCCTTGGGCACGTTCTCCCACTGGTAGATCGCCGCGTTGGCGTAGTCGCCCTTGCCGCCGCTGGCGTGGTCGACCGGTGACAGGCCGGATTCGATCTTGTTCTTGTAGTCGTTGCGGAAGTAGGTCAGCCCCGCTACCAGGCCGTCGTGGCTGTACTCGATGCCCAGTTCCTTGTTCACGCTGGTCTCGGCCTTGAGGCCGTCGTTGCCGCGCAGGTAGCAACTGGTGCTTTGCCCGTAGCAACCCTGGCCACGGCTGTAGAGCAGGTAGTCGGGGTTCAGCTGGTACAGGTTGGGGGCCTTGTAGGCGCGGGCGATACCGGCCTTCAGGGTGACCCGCTCGGTGAGCGCGTGGGACAGGTTCAGCGATGGGCTCCAGTTGTCGCCGACGATGTCGTGGTGGTCCCAGCGCAGGCCTGGGGTGAGCATGGTGCCGGGCATCAGCTCGATGTTGTCCTCGGCGAACAGCGAGAAGATCCGCGCTGAGGAACTGCTGCTGCGGTTCTTTCCGGCGAGACCGGGGATCGAGCCGCCTTCCTCGGTGTTCTGGGTGTTGGAGCTGGGGTCGTCGAGCTTCTGCTCGGTCCACTCGCTGCCGAGGGTCAGGGTCTGCTCGTAGCCCAGGTGCAGCGGCAGGTTGACCTCGCCGTGGGCGGTCAGGTCGCGCAGGGTGGCGGTGTAGAAGCCGGCGTTGTTGGGGTCGAAGATACCTTCGGTGCCGCCGGCCAGGCCTTCGTTGATCCGGCTGTTGCGGGTCTTCTCGTACTGCAGGTAGGCCAGCGAGCTGCCGAAGTCCCATTCGCCGCGATGGGTGACCGAGTAGGTCTCGCGGTACATGCGGTTGGTCTCGTGGCCGAGCATCTGCTTCACGTAGTTGTTGCTGTTGGTGTTCTGCGTGTCGCCGGTGTAGATGTTGCCCTGGCGGCTGAAGCCGGCCTCGAACTCGAGGGTCTGCTCGGGCGTCAGGCGCCAGCTGAGCAGCCCGTCGATGTCCTTGTTGCGCACGCCTTCGCGACCGGCGGGGAGGGTGCCGGCCTGCTTGCCGGTGCGATTGGATTCGTGGCCGGCGTTGATGTCCCAGTCGTCCGAGTCGGTCTTGGCGATGTTGCCGTAGACGCGGTAGCTGAGGTTTTCCGTGAGCGGCCCGTTGAGACCGAAGCTCATCCGTTCGCTGGCGCCTTCGGCCTTGTGTTGCGGGAAATTGCTGTAGACGCTGAGATTACCGTGGGTTTCCGCGCCGGCCTGCTTGGTGATGATGTTCACCACGCCGCCCGCCGCGCCGTTGCCGTAGCGCGCCGCCGCCGGGCCGCGGATCACTTCGATGCGCTCGACCTGGTCGGCCGGCACCCAGTTGGTGTCGCCGCGGCTGTCGCGCTCGCCGCGCCAGCCGTAGCGCACCGAGTTGCGCGAGCTGACCGGCTTGCCGTCGACCAGGATCAGGGTGTTCTCCGGGCCCATGCCGCGGATGTCGATCTGCCGGTTGTTTCCACGCTGGCCGCTGGAGCTGTTGCCGGTCAGGTTGACCCCCGGCATGGTCCGGATGATCTGCGACAGGTCGTTGCTCGGCGGTCGCTTGGCGATGTCCTCGGCGGTGATGATGGAAACCCCCGGCGCCTGCTTGGTTTCCTCCTGGGCGGTGGCGACCACGGTCTGCTCGCCCAGCTCGATGACGGAGCCGTCGCCCTGGCCGGCGGCGTGTACGGCGTTGGCGAGCAGGCAACTGGACAGCAGCAGGAAGGGAACGGCGGGAAGGGCGCGTGAGGACATCGGTGATCTCCGGGCAATGCAGCGAAATGCAAGAGATCACAAATGATATTGATTGTTATTTGAGAGTAAAGCGCATTAACTTTCTAAACACTTCGCCCTCAGGCGGCCGCCGGCAGCCACAGGTGCAGGCACAATCCGGGCTTGCCGTTGCTGGCCCAGAGCCGGCCGCCCTGTAGCTCGATGGCGCGCCGGGCGATCGCCAGGCCGAGGCCGAAACCTTCGCTGGCGCTATCGTCCAGGCGCTGGTAGGGGAGGAAGATGCGTTCCAACTGGTCTTCCGCCACGCCAGGGCCCTGGTCCTGCAGGCGCAGGTGCCAGAAGTCGCCCTCGCGCTCGCCGTCGAGGCTGACCGTGCCGTCCTCGGGCGAGTGACGGATGGCGTTGCGCAGGAGGTTTTCCATGGCCTGGGCCAGGCTGTCCAGGTGTACCTCGACGCGACAGTCGACGCCCAAGCGGCAGGGTAGCCGCGCCGGGTCCCAGCCGCTTTCGAAACAGGCGTCATCGCGCAGCGCTTCCCACACCGACAGCGCCAGCACCGGCTCGGTGGGCAGTTGCGGGCGCTCGGTGTCCATCCAGGCGAGGTCGAGGGTGTCTTCCAGCAGTCGTTGCATGTCGCCGATTTCGCGATCCAGGCGCTGGCGCAACTGTTCCGGCGGTAGCTCGCTGTCGTGGGCGATGCGCAGGCGCGCCAGCGGCGTGCGCAGTTCGTGGGACAGGGTGCGCAGCAGCAGGCGCTGCTGGGCGAGACTCAGGCGCAGGCGCTCGGCCATGTGCTCCAGGGCCTGGGCCAGCTCGCCCAGTTCGTCGCGGCGGGCCGCCAGCGGTGCGGCGAGGGGAGTGCTTTCCAGTTCGTCGGCGCGCAGGGCGTCGGCGCGATCGCGCAAGCGGTTCAGCGGCACCACCAGGTGGCGATAGAGCAGCAGGCCGAGCAGGGCGGCCAGCAGGGTCGGGACTATGCCGTGGGTGACCAGGTGGGTCCAGGGGGTCAGCCCGCCGGGCAGCAGGCGCTCCGGTAACTGGATTACCAGCCGGCCCTGCTCGGGATGTCCGGGGAACTCGATGCTGACGTACGGCAGTTCGTCCTGCAGGCGCCGGCTCATCGGCCAGTCGAGCTTGCGCATGAAGGTCAGGTGGCTCGACTCCTCGGCGCTTAGCGGCGTGCTGCCGAGGCTTTCCAGGTGCGGTCCGACCAGCGCCACCCAGGTATCTTCCTTCGCCGACAGTTCCTTGCGGAAGCGTTCGGCGCCCGCGGCACCCTCGCTGCGCCAGGCATCCTCCGCCTGCCGCGCGTAGTCCGCCAGGTAGCTGCGGTCGGCCGGGGCGAGGAAGTAGGTGCTGCGCTCCACCGACAGGCCCCAGGTGTAGATCAGCCAGGTCAGCAGCAGGCAGAAGCCGACCTGCAGCAGCGCCAGTTTCCATAACAGCGGGTGCCTGCGCATCAGGGGTGTTCCGTCTCCACCAGCAGGTAGCCCTGGCCGCGTACCGCCTGGATCTGCAGGTGACGGACGGCGACCGCGGCGAGTTTGCGCCGCAGGTTGCAGACGTGCACGTCGAGACCGCGGTCGAGGCGCGTGTAGCTGCGGTGCAGCACGCTCCGGTAGAGGAACGGCTTGCTCAGCGCCTCGCCAGCGTGTTCGCGGAGCGTCGCCAGGAGGCGGTACTCGGATGGCGTCAGCCCCGCCGGAAGGCCCTGATGGAGCACATCCTGGGCCTGGTCGTCGAACACCAGCCGGGTATCCCGCCGCTGCGCCGACGGCAGGCGGTCCAGTCGTACGCGGCGCAGCAGGGCGTCGGTGCGGGCATCCAGCTCGGCCAGGCTGAACGGCTTCGGCAGGTAGTCGTCGGCGCCGCGGGTGAAGCCGCTGATGCGATCCTGTTCGGCGCCCAGGGCCGACATCAGCATCACCGGCGTGGCCTGCTCGCGGCGCAGCGACTCCAGCAGCGCCAGGCCGTCGAGGCCGGGTAGCATGATGTCCAGCAACACCAGGTCGAACGCTTCGCGCCCGGCGGCTTCCAGTCCGTGCGAGCCATCGCCGCAGACGGTTACGCGGAAGCCGCGCCGGCGGAAATGCGCGTCGAGATCCTCGCGTAGGCGCGGGTCGTCTTCGACCAGCAGCAGGCGGGGAGATGGGATTGAAATATGAGAATGATTCACGTTCGTGAATATCTCATTTTTGCCGGGTATCGGGCAATGGGCCAATGCGCCGCAGCGTGCTCGGAGCGGAAATACTTTTCGACAAAGCCGTCGTTGCTTCGGCTTTGGTTCTGGCTTAGGGTCGGCGGGTCCGCAGGAGGCGGGCAGGAGTGTCGTGGCTATTGGCCAGCCTTTCGCGACGGCACTGGGTTGTACGATCATCTGGCGCGCTGCTGGCGCGTTGTTCGGGCCGCCCGCCGCAGGTGACTATCAAGGAAGATTCCCCATGCTGTTCTCCCAACACACCCGCCTGGTACACGTGGACTCCCCGCTGGGACCCGAGGTCCTGCAACTGCAACGGCTGGAGGGTCGCGAAGAGCTGGGCCGGCTGTTCAGCCACGAGCTCGAACTGGTCTCGAGCAATCCCGCCTTGCCTCTGGATGCCCTGTTGGGCAAGCCGATGAGCCTCGCGCTGGAACTCCCCGGCGGCAGCCGGCGGTATTTCCACGGCATCGTCGCGCGCTGTAGCCAGGGCGCCGGCGCCGGCCAGTTCGCCAGCTACCAGGTCACCCTGCGGCCCTGGCTGTGGCTGCTGACGCGCACCTCCGACTGCCGCATCTTCCAGAACCAGAAGGTCCCGGACATCATCAAGCAGGTGTTCCGCGACCTTGGCTTCTCCGACTTCGAGGACGCCCTGAGCCGCTCCTACCGCGAGTGGGAATACTGTGTGCAATACCGCGAGACCAGCTTCGATTTCGTCAGCCGGCTGATGGAGCAGGAAGGCATCTACTACTGGTTCCGCCACGAAAAGAAGCGCCACATCCTGGTGCTCTCCGATGCCTACGGCGCGCACCACAGCCCGGCCGGCTACACCAGCGTGCCCTATTACCCGCCGAGCCTCGGCCATCGCGAGCGCGACCACTTCTTCGACTGGCACATGGCGCGCGAGGTCCAGCCCGGCTCGCTGAGCCTCAACGACTACGACTTCCAGCGTCCCGGCACCCGCCTGGAAGTGCGCTCCAATGTCGGGCGCGCCCATGCCGCGGCCGACTACCCGCTCTACGACTACCCTGGCGAGTATGTGCAGAGTCAGGACGGCGAACACTATGCACGGACCCGCATCGAGGCGATCCAGACCCAGTACGAGCGAGTTCGCCTGCGGGGATGCGCCAGGGGTATCGGGGCGGGCCATCTGTTCCACCTGAGCAACTACCCGCGCCTGGACCAGAACCGCGAATACCTGGTGGTTGGCGCCGAGTACCGGGTAGTCCAGGAACTCTACGAGACCGGTAATGGCGGGGGCGGCGCGCAGTTCGAGAGCGAGCTGGACTGTATCGACGCCGGCCAGGCTTTCCGCCCCTTGCCGTCGACCCCGGTGCCGGTGGTGCGCGGCCCGCAGACCGCGGTGGTGGTCGGGCCCAAGGGCGAGGAGATCTGGACCGACCAGTATGGCCGGGTCAAGGTGCATTTCCACTGGGACCGCCACGACCAGTCCAACGAGAACAGCTCCTGCTGGATGCGCGTCTCGCAGGCCTGGGCCGGGAAGAACTGGGGCTCGATCCAGATCCCGCGGATCGGCCAGGAAGTGATCGTCAGCTTCCTCGAAGGCGACCCGGACCGGCCGATCATCACCGGGCGGGTCTACAACGCCGAGCAGACGGTGCCCTACGAGCTGCCGGCGAACGCTACCCAGAGCGGCACCAAGAGCCGTTCGAGCAAGGGCGGCACGCCGGCCAACTTCAACGAGATCCGCATGGAGGACAAGAAGGGCGCCGAGCAGTTGTTCATCCATGCCGAGAGGAACCAGGACATCGAGGTCGAGAACGACGAGACCCACTGGGTCGGCCACGACCGGACCAAGACCATCGACCACGACGAGACGGTGCATGTGAAGCACGATCGCACCGAGACCGTGGACAACAACGAGACCATCACCGTGCATGCCAACCGCAGCAAGACGGTCGACCGCAACGAGACGGTCAGGATCGGCATGAACAAGACGGAAACCATCCTCATGGCCTCGTTGCAGAACGTCGGCATGGGGCGCATGGAAAACGTCGGGCTCGGCTACAGCCTGAACGTCGGCATGATGATGAACACCGTGGTCGGGCTGAACCAGAGCACCCAGGTGATGAAGAAGAAGACCTTGTCGGTGGGCGATAGCTACGAAGTGAGCGTGGGCGGCAGCGACGATGGCTCTAAGATCACCCTGGACGGTCAGAGCATCACCCTCGGCAGCCAGCGCATCGAGCTGACCGCCGACCGCGAGATCCTCTTGCGCTGCGGCCAGAGCACGATCCGCCTGACGCCGGGGGAGATCGAGATCCTCTCGCCCAATGTCGATATCAACTGTTGAGCGGCGGGCGGATGTCCTGTCGCGGCTTTTCCCAAGGAAGGATGGATAGATGAGCGGCCTACCGGTTTCCCATGTCGGCGAGAAAGTCTCGGGAGGGGTTATCTCCACCGGCTCGCCCACCGTGCACGTCGGCAGCAGCGCGGTCGGCCTGGCCGACCGGGTGTCCGCCTGCGTGCCGTTGGTGGGCAAGCCGGTCAACCCGATGCTCGGCAGCAAGCTGCTGCCGGAAGAGGTCGATTTCGCCCTGGCGGCGCCGGACACCTTCACCTTCGCCCGTGGCTACCTGTCGAGCAACCCCCGTATCGGCCGGCTCGGCCGGGGCTGGTGGCTGCCGGGCGAGAGCATGCACCTGGAACTGAGCGAAGACGCCTGCGTGCTGGTCGACGCCCAGGGCCGCCGGATCGGCTTTCCTGCGCTGGCTCCCGGCGCCCAGCATTATTCCGGCAGCGAGGAGCTGTGGCTGCGCCGCGGCGGTTCGAGCGGCGGCGAAGCGCAGGCCTGGCGCGGGCGCTGGGCGGCGGTGCCGGCCGAACTGCAGACGCAGGAGGGCTCCGTGCTGGTGCTGTCCGGCCACAGCTACCTGCATTTCCAGCGTTGCCCCGACGGTATCTGGCGCCTGCAGGCCAGCTTCGGCCGCGCCGGCTACCGCACCGAGTTCCGCTGGAGCGGACGTGGCCTGCTCACCGGCGTGCGCGACAGCGCCGGGCGCAGCTATGCGCTGGTCTACCAGCAAGCCTGCGAGCCGAGCGAGGGCGACGACGGCCTGCGTCTGTTCGGCGTGATCCTGGCCAGCCACGACGGACCGCCTCCGGACTACATCGATCCGCAGAGCCCGGGGCTCGACTGGCTGGTGCGCTACCAGTTCAGCGACAGCGGCGATCTGATCGCCGTGCGCGACCGTCTTGGCCAGGTGGTCCGGGTATTCGCCTGGCGCGAGCACATGCTGGTCGCCCACGGCGAACCGGGCGGGCTGGAGGTTCGCTACGAGTGGGATGTCCATGCTCCGCACGGGCGGGTCGTGAAGCAGATCGAGGCGGGCGGCCTGACCCGTACCTTCCGCTACCTGCGCGATGCCACCGAGGTCAGCGACAGCCTCGGCCGCGTCGAACGCTACGAGTTCGCCGGCGAGGGCGGGCAGCGGCGCTGGACCGCGCTGGTCAGGGCCGACGGCAGCCGTAGCGAGTTCGACTACGACCTGTTCGGCCGCCTGGTCGCCATGCGCGATCCGCTGGGACGGGAGACGCGGCGCCGGCGCGATGGCCAGGGGCGGATGCTCGAGGAGGAGTCGCCGGGCAAGGCGCGCTATCGCAAGCGCGTCGACGAAGAGACCGGGCTGCTGGTCGAGCTGGAGGACGCGATGCAGCGCCGCTGGACCTTCGAGCGCGACGAACGGGGCAATGCGACGACGGTGCGCGGCCCGGCCGGCAGCACCCGCTACGCCTACGAAGACCCGCGCCTGCCCGACCGGCCGACGCGAATCGTCGACCCGCGCGGCGGCGAGCGGCGCCTGGAGTGGAACCGCTTCGGCCTGTTGGCCGCGTTGACCGATTGTTCCGGCCAGGTCTGGCGTTACGACTACGACAACGAAGGACGTTTGGTCGCCAGCAGCGACCCGCTGGGACAACTGACCCGGCGCCGCTACGACCCGCTGGGGCAACTGATCGGCCTGGAATTGGCCGACGGCAGCGCCCTGAGCTATGAATACGACGCCCTTGGGCGGCAGATCCGTATCGCCGATGCCGAGGGGCACGCCACGCTGTTTTCCTGGGGGCACGGCGATCTGCTGGCGCGGGTTTCCGACGCCGGCGGCGGCGAATTGTCCTACCTGCACGACGAAGCCGGCAGGCTGGTCGCCCTGACCAACGAGAACGGCGTCCAGGCGCAGTTCCGCTACGACCTGCTGGACCGTCTGGTGGAAGAGACCGGCTTCGACGGTCGTCGCCAACGCTATCGCTACAACGCCGCTGACGAACTGATCGCCCGCGAGGATGCCGACGGTCGCGAGACCACCTATGCCTACGACCGCGACGGCCGCCTGGCGAGCATCCGGGTTCCCGCCACCGAGCACGCACCGGCCCTGGTCGAGCGTTACCGCTGGTTGGCCGACGGCCGCCTGGCCAGCGCCGGCGGGGCGGATTGCGAGGTGCGCTACACGTACGACGAGGTCGGTAACCTGCGCCTGGAAAGCCAGGTACATGCCGACGGTTGGGTCTACAGCGTCGAGCACAGCCACGACGCGCTAGGCGTGCGCCAGACCAGCCGCTACGGCGACGCGCCGCCGGTCGCCTGGCTGACCTATGGCCCGGGTCATCTGCACGGCGCGCTGGTCGGTGCGGTCGAGCTGGCCTTCGAGCGCGATGCCCTGCACCGTGAGGTGCGTCGCGACGCCCGCCGCGACGGGCAGGATGACGCGTTGTTCACCCAGGAGCGCCAGCACGCGCCGCTGGGACGCCTGCAGCGCAGCCGCCTGCGTCTGGCCGGCGGTTTCGACTGGCAGCGCGGCTATCGCTACGACGGACTTGGACAACTGGTCGGCATCGACGACAACCAGTATCCGTCGGTGCGCTACGAATACGACCTCGGCGGTCGCCTGCTGGCCAGCCGGCGCGCTGGCGCGGCGGCCAGCACCTACCGCTACGATGCCGCCGGCAACCGCCTGGAGGGCGTCGGCGAGTACGCGCGCGAGGACGCTCGCCAGGCATTCGCCGAGAACGAACTGTACCGCTCCGGTTTCAGTCGCTCCGAGGCGCGCGCGAGCCAGGCCGGCGAAGGCCCGGCGCGCTGGGCCGGCAACCGCGTGGAGAGGATCGCCGGCAACCGCTATCGCTTCGATGCGCTGGGCAACCTGGTCGAGCGTATCGGCGCCGACGGCGAGCGCCTGCGCCTGGCCTACGACGGCGCGCAGCGCCTGGTCCATCTGACGCGCGATTACGCCGACGGCACGCGGCTGGAGGCGCGCTACCGCTACGACGCGCTGTCGCGACGGATCGCCAAGGTGGTGCTGCGCGACGGTGTCGAGCAGCAGGTGCGCTTCGGCTGGGACGGCGATCGCCAATGCGCCGAAGCCTTTGCGCGGGAACTGCGCACCACCGTTCACGAACCGGGCGGTTTCGTCCCGTTGCTGCGCCTGGAGCAGGCCTGTGAGCCCGATCCCCCGGAGCTGCTGCAACTGCGCCAGGCGTTCGCCGCCGAAGGCCAGCCGCTGCCGGCGCAATGCGTGCCGGCGCTGGGCGAGGCGCGGATCGCTTTCTTCCACACCGATCACCTCGGTACCCCCCTGCAGCTGAGCGACGAACGTGGCCAACTGCGTTGGCAGGGCGTTCCGGACGACTGGCGGGCGGTAGCGCCGGAACGACAGCCGGGTGCGCAGCCGATCCGCTTCCAGGGGCAGTACCACGATGAGGAAAGCGGCCTCTACTACAACCGCTACCGTTACTACCTGCCGGAAGCCGGGCGCTATGCCAGCCAGGACCCGCTCGGCCTGGGCGGTGGCCCCAACCCCTATGCCTACGCGCTGAACGCGCCCACGCTGGCCTACGATCCCACCGGCCTGATCATCCCGCTGGTGGTGATCGGCGCCTTCGCCGCCCGCGCCGCGATCGGAGCGGCGCTGGGCGCCGGCATCGAGCTGGGGATGCAGACCGGCAAGCAGGTGCTGGGGCAGATGAAGGACAACTGGGACAGCGATCGCGACCTCACCGATATCAAGTGGAAGTGCATCGACATCAACTGGAAACACGTCGGCGCCTCGGCGGCCATCGGCACCGTGGCGCCGGGCATGCTCAGCACCGGCAAGACCGTGGTGCAGTCCGCCAAGGCGATCAGGACCCTTTCCGGACAGGCGGCCAACACCGCCAACCGCGCGGCCAAGCTGGCCGCGCGCAAGGCCGCCCATGCCGATACCATCAAGAAGGCCGTGGCCACCCAGGCCGCCTGGCAGACGGGCAAGCAGATCGTCAAATGCCCGCTGAAGGACGAAGAAGAGGAGTGCCCGCCGCAATGATCAAGCATTACCTGCTGATGACCCTCGTCTGCATACCGCTGGCGTTGCTCTACGTCTGCCTGGAATGGTTCTTCGGCAACACCTGGGTGACCGTCGGGGTGTTCTTCGGCGTGCTCGTCGTGCTGCGCCTCGGGCTCTACCTCTACCGCCGCTCGAAGGGCATCAGGGACGGCTACCTGGACGAGTGAGGCCGACCCGGCATCCCGGAGCATCGACCCATGCAGGGCCTCTTCGTCAATGGCTCCGCCAGTCTTCCGCCGCCGATGCTGTCGCGCAGGCGCTGCTGGCGGCGTTCGCCTGGTAACCTGGCGACCTGCCTGTCTTCTTTGCCAAGGTCCGAGGAGCCGACCATGCACGACCTGCCTACCTACGACGATGTGATCGCCGCCGCCGCGCGGATCGCCGGGCATGCCAACCGCACGCCGGTGATGTCCTCGCGTACCCTCGACGAAGAACTCGGCGCGGAAGTCTTCTTCAAATGCGAAAACCTGCAGCGCATGGGAGCGTTCAAGTTCCGCGGCGCCTTCAACGCGCTGTCGCGGTTTTCCGCCGAGCAGCGTGCCGCCGGGGTGGTGGCGTTCTCCTCCGGCAACCACGCCCAGGCCATCGCCCTCTCGGCGCGCTTGCTGGGGATCCCGGCGACCATCGTGATGCCGGCCGACGCGCCGGCGGTGAAGATCGAGGCGACCCGTGGCTACGGCGGGCAGGTAGTGCTCTATGACCGCTATACGGAAGATCGCGAGCAGATCGGCCGCGACCTGGCGCAGCGCCATGGCCTGACCCTGATCCCGCCCTACGATCACCCCGACGTGCTGGCCGGGCAGGGCACCGCGGCCAAGGAACTGTTCGAAGAAGTCGGTCCGCTGGACGCTTTCTTCGCGCCCCTCGGCGGCGGCGGCTTGCTCTCCGGCTGCGCCCTGGCGATCCGCGCGCTGGCGCCGGCCTGCCGGATCTACGGGGTGGAGCCGGAGGCCGGCAACGATGGCCAGCGTTCGCTGCGCAGCGGCGCCATCGTGCATATCGATACGCCGCAGACCCTCGCCGATGGCGCCCAGACCCAGCATTTGGGCAATCTCACCTTCCCGCTGATCCAGCGCAACGTCGATGACATCCTCACCGCCAGCGACGCCGAACTGGTGGATGGCATGCGCTTCCTCGCCGCGCGGATGAAGCTGCTGGTCGAGCCCACCGGTTGCCTCGGCCTGGCCGCCGCCCGCCAGCGCAAGGACGAATTGCGCGGCAAGCGGGTCGGGATCCTGCTCAGCGGCGGTAACGTCGACCTGACGCGTTTCTGCGCCTTGCTCGGCGGCTAGCCGGCCGCTAGAGGCCGAGTCCTTCGCTGGCTGCCCAGCGCGCCATCAGGCGGTTCGACGGCAGGCTTTCGTCGAGCAGCTTGCGCGCGCTTTCCACCCCCGCGACCGGCAGGCCCTGCGGGTCGAGCAGGCCGATCTGCACCAGCACGCCGGCCTGGTCCCAATAGATGTGCTCGTGGTAAAGGCGGTCGCCGCGAAAGCGCACCACGCCGAGCATGGGGATTTCCACGAAGCGCCCGGTGGGTGGGACGCCGGGCAGCAGCCAGTCGATCTCGCAGCTGTGGGTGAAGCGCATGACGAACTCGTCGACCACCTGCAGCGCCCCCACCGTCCGCGAAATCGGCGTGAGGGTCATGTCCGGCGGGTTGCCGTGGATGAAGTGATGGCGGTAGAAGCGGCTCAGTTCGCGCTGGCCGACGCCGCCGGTGAGGGTCGGGACATGGTTGACGTAGGGCTCGGCGACCATGGTCGCCATGGTCGCGGCGACGTCGCGGGTATCGAACTCGTGGCGCACATGCTCGTCCCACAGCGCGGAGAGGTCGAAGTTCGGCCCGATCTCCCGCTTCAGGGCGGCGATGCTGCGTTCGTGAGCCATCAGGTAGGCCGGTTTGTCGAAGTGCATGCCGCCGACGCGGGCGAAGGCGTGATCGACGCCGGGGTAGAGGTACAACTCGGTCTTGGGCAGGTTGCGCAGGCAGGGCAGGATCGCGTCGCGGGCCTGCTGCGGGCAGTAGGCGTCCTGTTCGGCGAAATGCAGCACCAGCCGGCCCTTGATCTGTTTCGCCTCGTCGAGCAGCGCCTCGATGCCCATGCCGTAGTAGCCCACCGAGCAGGAGACGTCGGTGCGCGTCGCGGCGAGGTAGGCCAGCTTGCCGCCCATGCAGAAGCCGACGAAGCCGATCCCGGCGTGGACCACCTCCTTGCGTTGGCGCAGGTGCTCGATACAGGCGGCGATGTCGTCCACCGCGGCGTCCAGATCGATGCGCTGGAACAGCTCGATGGCCTTGGCGAAGGCCGCTTCGTCGTAGCCCAGGTCGACCCCCGGCTGCAGCCGCCAGAACAGGTCGGGGACCAGGGCCACGTAGCCCTCTTCGGCGTACAGGTCGGCCACCGCGCGCATGTTCGCGTTGACGCCGAAGATTTCCTGACCGATCACCACGCCCGGCCCCTTGCCGCTGGCGGGGAGCGCGAGATACGCGTCGAACCGGCCGCTGCCGTCGGACGCGGCGATGCTGACGTACTGTCCCATGCCTGGATTCCTCATCGGGTTGTTGTTGGAGTGGGAAAACGGGAAAGCGAAGCGAACCAGCCTAGTAGGAACCGGTCGGCGGGTCATTGGCTATCCGCATGCTGGCGGGAGGGTATCCGGATTGTCCGGGAGCGAGGGGCGGGAGGCGGCGCGCTCCTCGGCGAGCCGCTCGCGGATACCGCTCAGGCCCGCTGGCGCTGCCAGGGCGGGCCAGCGGCGAACCGCGCTTCCACCCATTGGCGGAACGCGCTGGCCGCTGCCGTGGCGTAGCGCGCCGAGGGGCGCACCAGGTAGACGCCGGCGTCGGCGTCCAGTTGCCACTCCGGCAGCACCCGTACCAGCCTGCCGGCTTCGAGGTCGCGGCTCATCAGCCACTCGCCGGCGGCGAAGATACCCAGGCCCTGGCGTGCGGCGCAGAGCAGGGCCTCGTTGTCGTTGCTGACCATCGAGCCGCGTACCCGCACGGGCTGCTGTTCGTCCTGGCGGGTCAGCTTCCATTCCGGGTACGAGTGCAGTCCGCTGAAGCCGAGGCAGTTGTGTGCCGCCAGGTCGGCCGGGATACGCGGTACCCCATGCCGCTCCAGGTAGTCGGGAGCGGCACCGAGGATGCGCCGATGGGCGCACAGCCGCCTGGCCACCAGGCGGCTGTCGGCCAGTTCGCCGACCCGGATCGCGAGGTCGAAGCCTTCCGCGATGATGTCGACGAAGCGCTCCGAATAGTCGGTTTCCAGCACCACCTGCGGATGCGCCAGGGCGAACTCCGCCAGCAGCGGACCGAGCCAGAGCCGGCCCATCGCCGACGGCAGGGCGATGCGCAGGCGTCCGCGCAGTTGCGCGGCGCCCAGGCTGGCTTCGTGCTCGGCCTCGTCGAGCAGGTCGACGGCCTGGCGGAAGCGGCTCGCCAGGCGCTCGCCTTCATCGGTGAAGCGCAGTTGCCGGGTGGTGCGTTCGACCAGGCGGATGCCGAGGCGACGCTCCAGTGCGCCGAGCCGCTTCGAGAGCACCGAGGGATGTCGTTGCAGGGCGCGGCCGGCGGCGGCGAACGAACCGTGCTCGGCCAGGGCCAGGAGCGTGGCGACTTCATCGGCCTGCCGGCTGTCGAACGGTTGCATGCATGCGCCTCTTGCGGGTGGGTCAGGGCAAGAGTACCAGCGCGCCTTGCGAGCGTCCCTCCAGCAGATCGGTATGCGCCACGGCCGCCTCGGCCAGCGGGTAGCGCCGCCAGACCCGGGGCTGGATGACACCGTCTGCATGGGCGCGCAGCACAGCCTGCGCGCGTAGCCGGTATTCCTCCGGGTTGGCGGTGTGGGCGGCGAGCGAGGGACGGGTGAGGAACAGCGAACCCTTGGCGTTGAGGGTGGCGACTTCGACGGCTGGCGGCACGCCGGAGGTAGCGCCGAAGGACACCAGCAGGCCGCGCGGACGCAAGCTGTTCAGGGATGCCTCGAAGGTAGCGCGACCGATGGGGTCGTAGACCACATCGACCTTGCGCCCGGCGGTCAGCTCGGCGACCTGGGCGGCGAGACTGGCCGCGTCGAACACCAGCACCTCGTCGCAGCCGGCAGCCCTGGCCCGCTCGACGCTTTCCGCCTTCGACACCACGCCGATCACCCAGGCGCCCAGGTGCCGGGCCCAGGCCGCCATCAACTGGCCGACGGCGCCCGCCGCGCCGTACAGCAGGATGCGTGTGCCGGGCCCGACGGGGTAGGTGGCGTGCAGCAGGTAGTGCGCGGTGATGCCCTTGAACAGCAGCGCCGCCGCGTCCTCGAAAGCGAGTGTGTCGGGCAGCTTCAGCAAGCGCTCGGCGGGGTAGAGCCGGGCGCTGGCATAGGCGCCCAGCGGGCCGGTGGCATAGGCGACGCGGTCGCCCGGCGCCAGTCCGGAGACTCCCGGACCCAGCGCGGCGACCACTCCGGCGCCTTCCAGGCCGAGGCCGGACGGCAGCGGAATCGGTACCGCTCCCGAGCGCTGGCCGAGGTCCAGCGGATTGACGCCGATGGCGGCCTGCTCCAGCCAGACCTCGCCGGGGCCCGGTTGCTGCGCCTGGACTTGCTCCAGGCGCAGGACCTCGGGGCCTCCGTTTGCGTTGAGGGTGATGCGACTGGGCATGGCGGTCTCCTTGGCTGCGTTCGTCGTTCCGGCAGTCTAATGAAGCATCCGGGGATGACCAGGTAGGTTCTTTGCAGTTGATTGCTGCACCGCATGCAGTAGTGAGACGGTGCTCCAAGGTGACCGAAAGTCGTGTTTCCGTATCGACAGGATTCGCCTAGTGTAAGGCGGCAGCCTGGACGGCCATGGTCCCTGTGGTCGCCGGGATCATTTCGGGAGAGTCCCATGACGGCACCTTTCAAGGATCATTTCTCCACGGGTTCGGCGAACTACGCCGCACATCGTCCGACCTACCCGGCGCAGTTGGTCGACGAGCTGGCCGCGCTCTGCCCCGGCACCCGCCTGGCCCTGGACTGCGGCTGCGGCACCGGACAGCTCACGGTGCTGTTGGCCGAGCGTTTCGAACGGGTGGTCGGTACCGACGCCAGCGCCGCGCAGATCGACAAGGCGCAGGCTCGCGAGCGGGTCGAGTATCGCGTGGCCCTGGCCGAGGACAGCGGACTGGCGGCGGCCAGCGCCGACCTGGTGACGGTCGCCCAGGCCGCCCACTGGCTGGAGCTGCCGCGCTTCTACGAGGAAGTCCGGCGTGTGGCCCGCGCGGACGCCATCCTGGCCCTGGTTACCTATGGCGTATTGCATGTCGACGGACCCATGGAACCGCTGGTCCAGCACTTCTACCACCAGGTCGTCGGCCCCTACTGGCCTGCCGAGCGGCGCCACGTGGAGGAGGGCTACCGCAGTCTGCCGTTCCCCTTCGAGGAGCGTCGCCTGCCGGACCTGGCCATCGAGGTGGCCTGGACCCTGGACGAACTGCTGGGCTATGTCGGTACCTGGTCGGCGGTGAAGGAGGCCGGCAAGGCCCTTGGCCAGGATCCGGGCGCCGCGTTCGTCGATGAGCTGCGCGAAGCCTGGGGCGACCCGCAGACGCGCTATCGGGTCAGTTGGCCGCTGACGGTGCGCGCCGGGGTGATCCGCTGAGCCATCGGACGCAATCCGAAACTCAACCATGACGGCGGGGAGAGCGCCGATCGCGTCCGCCTGCCGTCTACGCAGGTCGCTGCAACCCCCTGGCAGCCGCGGCGTCGCTTGAGCGCGGGCACAGGGGGCAGGTGGTGCGCCGAGTCGTATTCGTCGAACTCGCCATGCCGCCCCAGGCCGGGTCGGCGTGCAGGTTGCCAGTTCCTGGCGTACGGGGCGCTCAGTGCGTGCTTTCGTTTCACTGAGCGAGGTTTTCCAGCGCTATGAAGAAATCGCCCCGATTGCAGGATGAGTCTTGCTTTCGTCCCGGTTTCCCTGCCGCTGGCTGCTGAATCGAGGGTGCACTCCGCGCAGTCCGGCCCCTCACCTTGAGAGCCGTTGCCATTGTCGGGGTTACCCACGTGCTTTCCAGCAGGTACGGAGCCGATGGGAGATCGAGTTGGCGAGAGTGCCGGCTTGCTCCGGCCTTCTGAAGGCTCTTCTTGAATCAGAAAAACCTTACGCCAGAAGTAGTGGGGGCTGATGGCCCCGCTCGCTTCGATCCTTCATGGTTAGCGGGTTCTGTTCTTCTTCGCCGTGGAGAGTTTTTCTGTGAGTGGTTCCCTCTTGGTACCGGCCAGTCTCGCCAGTCGCATCAGGCTCCTGCTGGTCATGACCCGGCGCGAGGTCGAACTGCGTTATCGCGACGCCATGTTGGGCCGCATCTGGATCATCGTCTCGCCGTTCCTGCTCTTGCTGATCTATACGTTTGTCTTCGGCTTCGTGCTGAAGTCGCGCTGGGGTGGAAGCCAGAGCACGCTCTCCTTCGCCTTGACCCTGTTTTCCGGACTCCTGCTGAACGGGATCCTCGCTGAAAGCCTGTCCAGGGCCCCGACTATCATCCAGGCCAACGCCAACTACGTGAAGAAGCTGGTTTTTCCCCTGGAGATACTCCCCCTCACACCGCTGCTGGCCGCTTTCTTCAACGCCATGCTCGGCTACCTGGTGCTCTGTATCTTTCTTCTCTTCAGCGGCGTCGAGCCAGGCTGGCAACTGGTTCTGCTACCGCTTGCCCTGCTCCCCTTCCTGCTCTGCGTGACGGGGCTGGCGTGGTTCCTCGCGGGACTCGGGGTCTATGTTCGCGACATAGGGCAGTTCGTCCAGTTTCTCCTGGTGCTTCTGCTATTCATCAGCCCGGTGTTCTATCCGCTGTCATCCTTGCCACCGGTAATGCAGCCCTACCTGTACCTCAATCCGCTGACGATCCCGGTGGAAATGGTCAGGGCGATCCTTTTCGATGCTCCCTATCCGACCCTTGGGGTCTTCAGCGTTTATTGCGTTGCGTCTCTGCTGGTCTGTTCATCGGGCTTCCTCTGGTTCCGTCGGGTTCAGGAAGGTTTTGCAGATGTCCTCTGAGGCCGTTTCCCCGGGCCCGCAGATGACGGCCGAGTGGATACCGCTGGGGCAGCGTTTGCTCGAACGCGGGTTGGTGAGCGGCCAGGAACTCGAGCGGGCGCTCGACCTGCAACGCCGGCTTGGCGGCCGTCTGGGAGGCATTTTCGTGCGTTCCGGAGCCATCTCGGAAAATACCCTCATGCAGGTGCTGGCGGAGCAACTGCGGTTGCCGCTGGTGGGGGACGACCTGCGGAAGCCGAGCGAAGAGTCCATCGCCGCATTCCTGCTCAGTACCCCGATCAATACCGACTGGTTCGTCGAAGAGCAACTGGTGGTCTGGGAGGAGGGCGAGCAACTGCTGTTCGCGGCGCGTGATCCGTTATCTCCTTCGATACGCGAAACCCTGGGCTATTTCTATCCGGAGCGCTCGATTCAAGCAGTGCTGTGCCGCTCCCAGGATCTGGACGGCTGGTTGGAGCACTCCCTGGACCTGGCCCGGCAAGGTGCGGATCGGCACGCCTACGGCAGCGAAGACATCCGCTACCTGCGGGAGTTGGCGGAGGAGGCGCCGGTAGTCGAACTCGTCAACAACGTGATGAGCCAGGCCATGGAAAAGCGTTCTTCGGATATTCACATCGAACCCCGGGAGTTCGACTTCCGTATCCGCTTCCGCGTCGACGGCGTCCTGCACGACCAACTGAGCCTTCCCCGCGAGCGATTCGCGGCGGTCGTCTCGCGGATCAAGCTGATCTCCGCCATCGACATCGCGGAGCGACGGTTGCCGCAGGATGGACGCATGAGCATCCGGGTCAGCGGTACGGAGCTCGACGTGCGGGTCTCCACCTTGCCAGGGGTGCATGGCGAATCGGTGGTCATGCGCCTGTTGCCGAAGGAGCGCGAGGGGTTGCGCCTGGACCGGCTCGGGATGCTCCCGGACCACTTGCGGAGGATGCGTGCATGGGTATCGGAACCCCACGGCATCATCCTGGTGACCGGCCCCACCGGATCGGGCAAGTCCACCACGCTCTATGGCGCGCTGGAGGAAATCAATGATGGCGTGCGCAAGCTCATCAGCGTGGAAGATCCCGTGGAATACCAGGTGCCCAATATCACCCAGGTCCAGGTCCATGCCGACATCGGCCTGACCTTCGCTGCCGCCTTGCGCTCGATCCTGCGGCAGGATCCCGATGTGATCATGATCGGGGAGATACGCGACCTGGAGACGGCGGAGATCGCCGTACAGTCCTCGCTCACCGGTCACCTGGTGCTTTCGACCCTGCATACCAACGATGCGGTGAGCGCCTTCACGCGTTTGATCGACATGGGCGTGGAACCCTTCCTGGTGGCTTCGCCGGTGCGCGGTGTCCAGGCCCAGCGACTGGTGCGCAGGTTGTGCGCCCACTGCGCGGAACCTTGCGAGCCAACCCTTGCTGCGGCCGATCTGGCAGCGACCCAGGCGGCCACCGCGCGGCTGTTCCCGGGGCAGGCAGCGCAATGGCGCGTGGCGCGAGGCTGCGGCCGCTGCGAAGGTACCGGCTACAGCGGCCGTGTGGGCATCTACGAACTCGTCGATCTGTCTTCCGAGATGCGCGACCTGATCGTGCAGAGAGCTTCCCTCGAACAGATGCATCGGCTTGCCGCCAGCCAGGGACAGCGCAATCTGCGTGAAGATGGCTTGATCAAGGCCTGGTTGGGTATGACCAGTCTTGACGAGGTGCATCGCGTGACCAGCGGCTAAGCCCATGAATTTCATCTACCAGGCCGTCGATCGCAAGGGCAGGCGCGTTCGTGGCGAACTCTGCCTCCCCACGCGCCAGGATGCGCTGCGGCAGTTGCAGCGCCAGGGGCTCACCCCGCTCAGCCTGGAGGTGAAACGCCGCAACCTGGGCTCGCGACGTCGGCTCAAGGCCGAGGAATTGAACATGGCCATCCACGAACTGGCCACCATGCTCGCGGCGGGAGTGAGCATGGCCGACGCGGTGGAGGCTCAGGAGCGAGGCGCGCGCCACCCGAAGTTGATTACCGCCCTGCAGGCGATGGCCAATGGCCTGCGCCAGGGGCAATCCTTTCCCGTGGTGCTGGAGAGCGCCGGCCTCGACTTGCCGCGCTATGTATATCAACTGGTGGCGGCCGGCGAGATGACCGGAAACCTCGCAGGAGCCTTGAGGGACTGTGCCACGCAGATGGAATACGAACGGCGAACCCGCGCCGAGTTGCAAGGGGCGCTGATCTACCCTGCGATTCTGGTGCTCAGCGGGGTGCTCGCCGTGGCGACCCTGTTCGTCTTCGTCGTTCCGAAATTCGCCAATCTCCTGAACGAGACTGCCCAGCTCCCGTGGCTTGCCTGGGCAGTGCTGAGCATCGGGGTATGGAGCAACGAGAGTTCCGGCTTGCTGGCGTTCGCCGTCCTGCTGCTTGCTGGCGGCATCGCCGTGGCGCTGCGCAATCCGGCGCTCCGCGCCCATGCGCTCGACCAGTTGGTGCGCCTGCCCGTAGTCGGGGAATGGTTGATGCAGGCGGAAATAGCGCAATGGTCGAAGGTGCTTGGAACCCTGCTGGGAAATCGTGTGCCGCTGGTGGAGGCCCTGCTGCTTTCCGCCGCTGGCGTCCGCATTGCCCGGCAGCGCCGGACCCTGGAGCGAGTCACCCAGGATGTGCGGGCCGGCATCGCCTTGTCGGCAGCGTTGGAGGAGCGCCAGGCGGTCACGTCCATCGGTTCGAGCCTGGTGCGGGTTGGAGAGGCTTCCGGGCAGCTCGCGGAGATGCTGCAGAGCCTGGCGACGCTCTATGGAGAGGCCGGGCAGGCGCGAATGAAAAAGGCCCTGGTACTGATCGAGCCTTTGGCGATCCTGCTGATCGGCTCTGTGTTCGGCCTGATCATTACCGGCGTGGTACTGGCGATTACCAGCGCCAACGACATGGTGCTTTGAATGCCGGGTATCGATGCCGCGGCTGGTTGGATGAGACGTGAAGTGGAAACCGTATGAACAGAGCTGCACAACAGGGCTTCACCCTGCTCGAGATGATTGTGGTGTTGGTGATTATCGGCATGCTGATGGGGCTCGTCGGGCCGCGACTGTTCAATCAGGCCGACAAGGCGAAGGCGCAGACGGCGGATACCCAGGTGAAGATGCTCAAGGGCGCGTTGCTCACCATGCGCCTGGACATCGGCCGGCTGCCGACCGAAGAAGAAGGCCTGGCGCTACTCAACACGCCGCCTTCCGATGAACGTCTCGGGGCCTTCTGGCACGGGCCCTACCTCGAGGGCGGCGTACCGCTGGACCCCTGGAACCGGCCTTACCTGTACAGCGACAGGCCGAGTGCCGAACAACCCTTCACTCTCTACAGTCAGGGCGCGGATGGGCAGCCCGGTGGGAAAGGCCTGGATGCCGATGTCGGTTACGCGCCCAAACGTTGACCAGGCCGCGTTCACCTTGCTCGAACTGCTGGTGGTGCTGGTGATCGTCGGGGCCATTGCTGCGGTGGCGTTGCCCGGCCTGGTGAGGATGCAGGAGACCTGGGCGCGCAGGACCGCGCTGGACGATCCGTTCAATCAATTGCAGACCTTGGGCTATCGCGTGCGCAGCGATGGGCGGGAGCTGCTCATTGGTGAGAGCGGGGCGGTTCCCGAGCAGTTGCTGCGACTGCCCGATGGCTGGACGGTTACTGCTCGGCCGCCGATACGTTACATGGCAAACGGAGTTTGCCTGGGCGGAAAGTTGCAGGTCCATCATGGGCGCGCGACACATACGCTGCTGCTTCAGCCACCCCTCTGCGCGCCCGGGACGATCCGCTGATGCCGGCGCGGCAGGAAGGCTTCACGCTCCTGGAGGCGGTGGTTGCGCTGACGCTCCTGGCAGTGGTCGGCGGTGCGCTATTCGCCTGGCTCAACAGTGCCTTTCGGAGCATGCAGCGGGTCGAGGCGGCCGAGCTGCGCATCGAGACGGCCCGGGTGGCGATGGCTTATCTGGAGCGCATGAACCCTGCGCTCGAACCCGCAGGCAGGGCCCGGCTGGGGCATTACCGGCTGGAGTGGCGAAGTTCGCCGCTGTCCGCGTCGAAAGCGGCGGTGGGCCGCCATAGCGGCAGTCCGGGCATCTACGACGTGACCTTGTTCAGGGTCGTCGCCAGCATCCGGGCCGGCGATGGAACGCCGCAGACGCTGCAACTGGAGCTTCCCGGGTACGTGGTCATCCCAGCGCGACTGGGTGATGGACCATGATCCGCTCGCGACGAAAACAGGGTGCATTCACCCTGCTCGAGATGATCGTGGTGCTGCTGGTCGTTTCCTTCATCGGCACGTTGCTCATGCAAGGGTTGAGCTATGCCAGCAAGGCCAACCAGTCCTTGCACCAGAGCCTGGGGCGCGGACAGGTCCGGGCGCTGACCTTCGATTGGTTCCGTGATGCGGTGGAGAACCTGGTCGCTCCCGAGGCTGGCGAGGTCCGCTGGCGTCTGCGAGGGGACGAACTCAGTTTCGAGGCCATGTCTGCCGCGGCCCTGGATCGCCGTGCGGGCATCCCGACGCCCTTGGCCTTCCGGCTTGAGCGGCGGGCAGGAGAGGACCGGACCGAGTTGATCTATGTGCGAAGGCTGGAGGACAGTCGCTGGCCCCTCCTGCATCTGCGCGGCGAAGCTCGCTTCCGCTATCTGGACGGTCACGGCCAGTGGCACCGGGACTGGCCGCCGAGCGCGCAACTGGCCGATACCCTTCCCGAGGCGATGGCACTGGCGGCTCCCGAGGAGCGCCTGTTTGTCCTTGTCGCGGTCGTACTGCCCAGAGCGAGGCCCGCCGAACATGATTTCTGATGGCGCACGCCGACATGCGGCGTCTGCCCGCTCGTCTGGCTTCGTTCTGGTCGGAGTGGTCTGGTTCCTGGCCATCATGACCCTGCTGGCCAGTGCCGCTGTACTCTGGGTCGGGCGCTCGCTGGATGCCACGGAAAACCGGCGCAAGGCGCTGCTTCGTGAGCTGGAGGAGCATGCCTTGCTGGCGCGGGTCCAATGGCTGGTGGCTACCCAGCGCTATACCGTCGCGGGCCTGAGCGTACCGGGAAATGCTGGCGCCGCGCCGAGCAAGGTGGACATGGACACTTCGATCCTGCCCATTGGCGGGGAGCTGCCTCTGGATGGCCGGGAGTTCTGCATGGCCAATGGCTGGTGCGTTGCGCTGCTCGATCGCTCCGCGCGCCTCAGTCTTTCCGGCATCGATCCGCGGGTACTGTCCAGGCTGCTGGCGGGGTTGGGGGTTCCCGCCGAGCAGGTGCAGGTCATGGTCGCCCAATGGTTCAGCTATCTCTATCCCGGCGCCGCTCCACGACTGGGTAGTGCCGCGCAAGCCAGCGACAGGTCCTCTCCGGGCCAGGCCCGGCGCCGTCCGTTGCGCTCGGTGATGGAAGTCTTCCGGCTGGAGGCCTGGCGCCCCTGGGAAGCGCATTTGCTCGACGCCGGTTGGCGCGATCTGGTCGCGGCGGACGAGGCGGCGCTGAACATCAACACCGCGGATGCCCGAATCCTGTCTCTTGCCTGGGGACTACCGGAGGACGCTGTCGGCCGACTGCTGCAAGCCCGCTGGCAGCGTCCGTTCACCCGGATGTCGGACCTGCATGACGTCCTCGGGGGTCATGCGAGGCTGGTTCCCGAGGATGGATGGGCGCGCCTGGCCAGTCCGGTCCTGTCGATTCGGCTCTACCCGCCAGGAGCCGAGCAGGGGACGGAATACGAGGTCCGCTTCAACTCAGAGCACCGCCTGCTGCCACCCTGGCAGCTTCTCTCGAAGAGGTCCGTGAAGATAAATGATCGCTACTCGAATCCTCCGTTGCATCCCGATATCGCCCCCGGGGTTCTTGCCGCCCCGCTTGTGGCAAGGCCGTGGTAAGGATGGCCGGGCGCAGCTTGAGTGGGTACGTAGAGGTACAGGGTTGGCGCGGCGCGCCCCAGCGCAGTGGATCGTGGATCGGGCGTGGTGTGTCTATCGCTGTCTCGATCTCAATCATGTGCCGCGCTCTGACCGGTATCAGGCACTGGCGTTGAAGCTTGCCGCCCTGGCGCCTTTTCGCCGCGCAGGCCATTACGTAGCCTGGCGGGGTGGCCATGCTCTGGTCTGGTTCTGGGATGAGGAGGTCCGGGAGGCCGTTGCCGAAGACTGCGTCGACCAACCTCGGCGTTATCGCTGTATCCCCGAATCCCTGCTGCAGGCTCCCCCTCGGTCGATCGCGGAAGGCGAGACGGTTCGGCTGCTTCGGGTTCGCTCCGGGCTGGATCTCCAGGTCTGGAGAGATGACTGCCTTGTCCTGAGCCATTTCTTTCCCAGCCCACCCCAGCCAGAACAATGGGTTCGGTTGCTCCGGGGGCTGGCGGGAATACGCATCCCGGAGAGCCTGGTTGCCGAGCCTGGAGAGTCACTGGGCCGTCCCTGGGCCGTTCCGGCGGCGGAAGCAACGCTGCTGCGATGGGAGCGTTGGTTGCCGCATGGGCTCATAGCCACCCTGTTGCTGGGATGCGGATTCAATCTGGGGGAAGGTTTGTCCTGGTGGTGGGCCGAGCGTGCGCTGCGAACGCAGTACGACCAGCTGAGCGGCCAGGTCTCGCCGATCCTCAGCGCACGCAACCAGGCCTTGCAGACCAATCGGATGGCCACGGAGCTGGGGCGCGCTTTGCAGCATCGCTCGCAGGTGGCGCTGCTGGGACAGGTAGCGGAACTGTTGCCGAAGGACAGTCGGTTGCTCGCCTGGCGCTATCGAGGCTCCGAGCTGGAGTTGCGGATTGCCACCGACAGTGTCGACCCGCGTCTCTATGTGAGGCGTTTCATGGAGTCGGGGAGTTTCGAAGATGTCAGGGTGGAACCTTCGCAGAGCGAGGGGCTATCGCTGAGCCTGGTCCTGCGTACGCCGGGGGAGGGTGCCTGATGTCGGACTTCCAGCGATCACTGCAGTTCCAGGGGCGGAACCTGCAACGACAATGGCAGGAAAAACCACTCTTGCGCATGGCCATCTGGAGCCTGTGCCTGCTGCTGGTTGTGCATCTGGTCATGCTCAGCATGGATTGGAGGGAGGAACGAGGGGAGGAATATCGTCGTCTGGCCGGGGAATGGCTCAAGCTCCAGGACGTTTCCCGGCAGACCGCCTGGCCGGAGCGGGCGATGCAGGCGGAGCAGGTACTGAACCTTCAGCGAGAGCGCTTCTGGCAGGCGCCGAATGCGTCGCAGGCGAGGGCCGATGTGCAGGCCTGGCTGACCGAGCGGGTTCGCCTGGCGGGCGTCCCTGACGCGGAAGTGAGCGTACTGCTTCCTCGCGGCTTCGAGAAGCAAGGGACGATCGCGCGTATCGAGGCCCAGGTTCGCGGGCAGTTGCAGCCAGCCTCGTTCAGTCGGTTGTTGCAGGATATAGAAGCGGAGCAGCGGCAAGTATCGGTGGAGTTTCTGGAACTGAACAATATGTTGTCGCCCATGCTCAATCTACAATTGTCGTTCCTGTTCGTAGCGGCCTATTGAAGCGGATGTGGATCGGGCAGCACCCGTTTGCTGGAAGAGTTCGGCGGAGGGCGGTGCCCTTCGATGGAGCGAGTTGCCGCCAGGCGGCCGGGAAACCGAATCCGCTCGGGACGCCTGCGATTCGGCTCTCCGGCCCGCCATTGTCGCATTCGCGCAGCGAAGAACGGCCAGTCTGGTCCGGCCTGTAAACAAGTGCAAAATTTTACTTCATGGTCGGCTTGGCACTCCGAGCCGGCTCGTCCATGCTGGAGCACAACTTTCCCATGGATACCATTGCCATGAAGTTCCTGCTGCCCCTGCTGCTGTTATTCCCGCTTTCCGCTCTCGCCGACGACAAGGACTACGACCAATGCATACTCGACTACCAACGCACGGCGAAGAGCGGGGTGGCGGTTCACTTCATCACCCAGGCCTGCGACAAGTTGTATAACGACGGCTCCTTCCTGCTGTCGCGGGAAAAGGCTTATTACGAGTGTCTGCTGGAGAACCTGCCGGGGGTGGAGAACAACCTGGCGGCGCAGAAGATCAGGAGCGCTTGCGAATCGAAGTCGCAGAATTGATCTGGCGAGGAGGGAGCGAAAGTAGCCAGTGGGGTTTCCGACGGCATCGGCAGGATGCCGTCGGGAAAACCGGCTTAGCGTTGCAGCCAGGATTCGACGGTTTCGGAACCGTACTGTTCTTTCCAGGCTTTCAGAACCTTGTGGTTGCCGCCCTTGGTTTCGACGACTTCACCGTTGTTCGGGTTCTTGTAGACCTTCAGGGCGCGGGCACGGCGCTGCGGAGCGGCGCTGACGGTGACCGGAGCCTTGGGGTCGAGGATGGCGATGATGTTGTGCAGGGTCATGCCGTACTTGTCCATCAACGCCTGCAACTTGTCCTTGAATTCCAGTTCCTGCTTCAGGCTGCTGTCGCTTTTCAGCTTTTCCAGCAGGGCCAGTTGCTCCTGAAGTTTGCGCTCTGCCTCGCGGAACTCGGCAAGTTTGGACATTCGTTTCACTCCCGTTCTAAAAATATGGTGCTGGGTTTTGGTGCATTTATAGTGGCTTTACGGACTTTCCGTGTCCGCGGCAAAGGATAAGTCTTTATCTACTGGAAGAACAATATAGTTGCACGGTTTTATTGACTAACGGACTGTAGGGACAGCTTGCCGGATGTTTCCCGGAAGAATATGAAACCTTTATGTCCGTGGGGATAATGCTTCGTACAACCCATGGGAGAGAGACGGCAGAACGGGCCCGTTGTGTGGAGGCCCGTTTTAGAGCAGATGGCGAAGCGCCAGGGGAGAGTCGGGCGAATCAATCGCCCCGATATTCGCAACCGCTGGTGCAAGTTTCGTGGACGCGGACCTTGGAGAGTTCCGGCAACAGCGGCTTGAGTTGTTGCCAGATCCAGCGGCAGAGGTTTTCGCTGGTGGGGTTTTCCAGGCCTGGAATATCGTTCAGATAATTGTGGTCGAGTTGCTCGTAGATCGGCTTGAAGATCGCCTTGATTTCCGCGAAGTCGCGGATCCAGCCGGTATGCGGATCGACCTCGCCTTCGATGTGGATGGCGACACGGAACGAGTGGCCGTGCAGGCGCCCGCATTTGTGGCCTTCGGGGACGTGGGGCAGGCGATGGGCAGATTCGAAGGTGAATTCTTTGAAGAGTTCCACTGTAGTGCGCTCTGGATCGGGGTTATCGGACAACCGGAATGGGGGCGCCATGGTAGCAGGTTTGCGCGCCGGACCCGGTCTGCTCCGACCGGGCGGTCGTTTACCTGAGTTGCAGGCGGCGCGCCAGGCGCGCCAGGTTGGCGCGATCCAGGCCCAGCTCGCGTGCAGCCGAGGCCCAGCTTCCCTGGTGGCGGGCCAGGCAGTCCTGGATCAGGCGGCGTTGGTAGGCGTCGGTGGCCGCGCGCAACGAGTGACCGGTCGTTGGCGCGGCGGGCGCGGGCTCGACCACGCTGCGAGGTGGCGCGGGGGTTTCCGCGGGCAGGTCGAGATCCTGCCGATGCAGGGTGACGATCCGCGACCGCTCCGGATTGTGGCCGAGGGCCTTGAGCGAGGCGCGGCCGACCAGGTGCTCGAGTTCGCGCACGTTGCCCGGCCAGCGATAGTCGAGGAGCGCGGCCTGGGCCTCGTGGTCCAGGCGCAGGCTGCGCAGTCCCAGGCGCGGTCGGTTTTCCTCGAGGAAGTAGCCGGCCAGCAGGAGGATATCGCGGCCGCGCTCGCGCAGCGGCGGCACGCGCAAGGGATAGACGCTGAGGCGATGGTAGAGATCGGCGCGGAAGCGCCCGGCACGCACTTCCTCGGCCAGGTCGCGGTTGGTGGCTGCGATCAGGCGTACGTCGACGCGGTGCTCGCGATCGGAGCCGACCCGCTGCAACTGCCCGCTCTGCAGCACGCGGAGTAGCTTGGCCTGCACCGCCAGCGGCAACTCGCCGACCTCGTCGAGGAACAGGCTGCCGCCGTCGGCCAGTTCGAACTTGCCGCGCCGTTCGTTGACCGCGCCGGAGAAGGCGC
Organism: Pseudomonas sp. TZ252; assembly: GCF_056110345.1. Classification (NCBI taxonomy): domain Bacteria; kingdom Pseudomonadati; phylum Pseudomonadota; class Gammaproteobacteria; order Pseudomonadales; family Pseudomonadaceae; genus Pseudomonas; species Pseudomonas sp. TZ252. Next base: position 4,930,938 of record NZ_CM148566.1, read on the forward strand.
CGCGCACATGGCCGAACAATTCGCTTTCCACCAGGGTCTCGGGCAGCGCGGCGCAGTTGAGACTGATCATCGGCTTGCCGCTGCGCATGGAATGCCGGTGGATGGATTGCGCCACCAGTTCCTTGCCGACCCCGGTCTCGCCGGTGATCAGTACGCTCAGGTCGCTGTTGGCGACCAGGCGGATTTCTTCCAGCAGCGCCTTGTGCGCGGCGCTCTGGCCGATCATTTCCCGTGGCCGCTCGCCAGCGGCTTCGAGATAGGCCTCGGCGCGCTGGTGCTCGTCCTCGGCGCGGCGGGTCAGGTCGCGCATCCGCTCGCTGGCCTTGACCGTGGCGGCGGCGAGGCTGGCGAAGGCCTCCAGGGTATCCAGGTCGGCGCTGGCGAAGCGCGACGGATCGAGGGTATCCAGGGTCAGCAAGCCCCAGGGCTGGTCGTCGAGGTACAGCGGACAGCCCAGGCAATCATGGATTTCCAGGTGGCCGTGGAGGCCTTCCACCAGACCGTCGTAGGGATCGGGCAGGCCGCAGTCGGCGGGGAAGCGGGTCGGCCCGCGGCGCTCCAGGAGGGCCTCGAGGCGCGGATGTTCGCCGACCCGGAAGCGCCGGCCGAGGGTGTCCGGGCTGAGGCCGTCCACCGCCAGCGGGATCAGGTATTCGCCGTCCAGGCGCAGCAGCGCGGTGGCGTCGCAGGGCAGCAGGTCGCGCAGGGCCTGGAGCAGGCGGCGGTAGCGTTCGTCTTCCGGCAGGTCGCGGGACAGGTCGGCAACCAGCGGGATCAGGGTGGCAAGCAAGGGGTTGGTGGTCATTTCGACCTCTTTGCAGTCCTAATGACTCTGAATGGTTGCAGTCATTATGACCTATGCCGGCCTGCAAGGCCCGTGAATTCTGGTAGTTTGCCTTGGCACGCTTCCTGAAATGCTTCGAGGTGAAACAAAACCTTGCATGCGTCAGGAGTCATCTATGTTGTCCAATGCCCAACGTGCCCTCATCAAAGCCACCGTACCGCTGCTGGAGACCGGCGGTGAAGCGCTGATCACCCATTTCTACCGCACCATGCTCGGCGAGTACCCCGAGGTTCGCCCGCTGTTCAACCAGGCCCACCAGGCCAGCGGCGACCAGCCGCGGGCGCTGGCCAATGGCGTGCTGATGTACGCCAGGCACATCGACCAGTTGCAGGAACTCGGCCCGCTGGTGGCCAAGGTGGTGAACAAGCATGTCTCCCTGCAGGTGCTGCCCGAACACTATCCGATCGTCGGCACTTGCCTGTTGCGGGCGATCCGCGAGGTCCTCGGCGAACAGATCGCCACCGACGAAGTCCTCGAAGCCTGGGGCGCGGCCTACCAGCAACTGGCCGACCTGCTGATCGAGGCCGAGGAGTCGGTGTATGCCGCCAGCGCCCAGGCCGATGGCGGCTGGCGCGGCGTGCGGCGCTTCCGCGTGGCACGCAAGCAGGCGGAGAGCGAGGAAATCACCTCGTTCTACCTGGAGCCGGTGGACGGCCAGCCGCTGCTGGCGTTCCAGCCGGGACAGTACATCGGCCTGCGGCTGGACATCGACGGCGAGGAAGTGCGCCGCAACTATTCGCTTTCCGCTGCCAGCAACGGCCGCGAATACCGCATCAGCGTCAAGCGCGAGGCGGGTGGACGGGTCTCCAATTACCTGCATGACCGGGTCGCCGAGGGCGACGAGCTGGATCTGTTTCCGCCGGCTGGCGATTTCGTCCTGCGTGACAGCGACAAGCCGCTGGTGCTGATCACCGCCGGCGTCGGCATCACCCCGGCCCTGGCCATGTTGCAGGAAGCGCTGCCGCAGGCGCGGCCGATCCGCTTCATCCATTGCGCCCGGCATGGCGGCGTGCATGCCTTCCGCGACTGGATCGAAGACGTGTCGGCGCAGCACGAGCAGGTCGAGCACTTCTTCTGCTACAGCGAACCGCGCGCCGGCGACAGTGCCGACGCCGAGGGATTGCTGAGCCGCGAGAAACTGGCCGACTGGTTGCCGCAGGAGCGCGACCTGGACGCCTACTTCCTCGGACCCCGGCCTTTCATGGCGCAGGTCAAGCGCCACCTGGCCGACCTCGGCGTACCCTCGCAGCAATGCCACTACGAGTTCTTCGGTCCGGCCGCCGCGCTGGACGCCTGAAGCGACGGGCCGGCGCGAGGTGCGTCGGCCCTTTTTCGGAAAAAGGAGATCGAGATGAACGCTCTGTTCGATTGTCCACGGCGGGTGCTGCGGATCGGTCACGGGCTGCTGGCGGCCGGCCTGGCGCTGCTCGTCGCCGGCGTGATCGCCGCCTATTTCCTCGACCGCTACCTGAACATGCCGGCGCTGGTGTTTTCCCATGCGCTGGTGATCCTCGGCCCGACCCTGTTGAAGATCGGCTACGTGATGCGCCTGAGCGCGCTGTTCCGCATGCGTCGACCCGGTTGGGAGGTCTGCTGTGCAAGTGCTTGATCGTTCCAGGCTGATGGCCATACCGCCGATCTGGCGCCTGGGCTTCCGCCCGTTCTTCCTCGGCGGCGCGCTGTTCGCGGTCCTCGCCATCGCGCTCTGGCTGGCGGCGCTGGCCGGGCTCTGGAGCGGCTGGCAACCGGTCGGTGGCTGGCTGGCCTGGCATCGTCACGAAATGCTATTCGGTTTCGGCGTGGCGATCATCGCCGGCTTCCTGTTGACCGCCGTGCAGACATGGACCGGCGTACCCGGCCTGCAGGGCAAACCCCTGGCCCTGCTCGCCGGGCTCTGGCTGGCGGCGCGCCTGGCCTGGCTATTCGATGCGCCGCTGGCGCTGCTGCTGGTGCTGCAACTGAGCTTCCTGCCGCTATTGGCCTGGGCTATCGGTCGCAGCCTGTGGCGGGTGCGGCAGAAGCGCAATTACCCGGTGGTGGGCCTGTTGCTGCTGTTGACCCTGGCCGACGCCCTGGTCCTGCTCGGCCTGTTCGAGGGCAACGACGACTGGCAACGGCGTGCCTCCATCGCCGCGCTATGGCTGATCGCCGGGATGATGAACCTGATCGGCGGGCGGGTGATCCCGTTCTTCACCCAGCGCGGTCTCGGCCGTCAGCAGCAGGTGCCGGCGATCGCCTGGCTGGACAATGGCATCCTGCTGGGCTGCGTGCTGGTGGCGCTGCTCACCGCCGCGGGCGTCACGACGCAGCCGACGCCCTGGCTTGCAGGACTGTTCGCCGCCCTCGGTGGTGCGCAACTGTGGCGCCTGTGGCGTTGGCGCGATCGCGGCATCTGGCAGGTGCCGCTGCTCTGGTCTCTGCACCTGGCATATTTCTGGATCGCCGTGGCGCCGCTTGGCATGGCGCTCTGGAGCCTGGGCCTGGCGCTGGCGCCGAGCCAGGCGCTGCACGCGCTGGCGGTGGGCGGCATGGGCGGGTTGATCCTGGCGATGCTGGCACGGGTCACTCTCGGCCATACCGGTCGCGCGCTGCAACCGCCGGCAGCGATGCCCTGGGCTTTCGCTCTGCTCAATCTCGGCTGCGCGGCGCGGGTGTTCCTGCCCAGCCTGTTGCCGGCGAACTGGGCGCTGCCCCTGGCAGGCGGACTGTGGGCTTTGGCGTTCCTGCTGTTCGCCTGGTTCTATGCGCCGATGCTGTGTCGTCCGCGGGTCGACGGCCATCCTGGTTGATCAGGGGGCTTGCCGCAGACGCCGCAGCTCCTGGTTCAGCCAGTCGGCGGAGTTGCGCGTCTGCGTGGCGCAGCGCACCTGGTAGGGCTTGCCGCTGAGGCTGCTCTGGGTCGCGGCGCGCTCGATGAAGTCCTCGCTGCTGGCGACCAGATCCTTGCGCTCCAGGTAGTCGAGCTTCTTCTGCAGGTGGGCGCGGGCTTCCGCGGCCGGGTATTCGCTGCCGTTGCGGATGAAGGTGCAGCCGCTGTCTTCAACAAAGCTCAGCAAGCGGCCGATCTCCTGGCTCGCCTGCGGGGAGGGCGCGGCCAGCGCCGGCAGGCTCGAGGCCAGCAGCCAACAGGCGGCGCAGGTAGTCCGCCAGGTAATCGTGAAAGCGCGCATCGTTCCAGTACTCCATGTGGCTCAACGGGGTGTGCCGCTTGTACCAGGGACCGACCGGCAGGGCGAGGTCCTCGTGGACGACCGCGGCGTAGTTCTGCAACGGCCGCAGCGGATAGCCGAGCGGATCGGCCGGCGCGTAGACGTTCAGCCAGCGTGCCTGCTGGCGGATGGCCGGGGGCAGGCAGTGGCCGGGAAAGCGGATCGGACAGACCTTCTCGTAGGCGAAGGTGAACAGCGGGATGTTGCAACCGAAGGTGACCAGCCCGGCCAGGGTTTCCAGGCCGAGGAAGGGGTCGATCGAGCAACTCGGCGTGCGGTTGAGTTTCTGCTGGTCCCAGATGAAATTGGACACGATGTGCCCGCCCAGGGAGTGGGCGAGGATCACCAGCGGCGTCTGCGGCCCGACTTTCGCGCGCAGGGCCATGATCCCGCTGCGCACGTGCTGGTGGACCTGCTGGTAGGTGGTGTCGTAGGCGGCGCTGACCTTGCGGTAGCCGCTGGCGTCGCCGAGGAATAGCGTCACCGCCCGGCGCAGCCAGCGCCAGCCCAGCGGCTCGCGCTCGATGCGCTTGAGGTAGTCCAGCTCGCGGGCGTCCAGTACGCTGGCCCAGTACAGGCTCTGGAAGGCCACCTCGCCGGCTTCCGCGCCGAGACGTCGGCGCAGCGCCGCCACCAGTTCGCGGGCGTAGCTGTGCAGACCGTCCTCGTCGCGGCTATCGGGCTGGTCGCCGATGCCGTGGATCAGCGCTACGGCCAGTTTCATGCAGGATCCTTCTCGTCGGTGGCGGCTCAGTCCAGCGCTTGCAGGCGTTCGCCGAGCCGGCCGCCGTCGACCAGTTCGAGGAATTCGTCGCCGAGCCTGCGGCTTTCCGCCATCGCCTGGCGCCAGTAGCGCTCGCGGCCGTCGTCGTCGCCGAGGTAGCGGGTGAAGTCCTTGCGGTCCGGCAGCTTGGCGTGCGGCAGGCGCGCCAGGTACTCGCGCGACGGCGCCAGCAGCAGCACGTCCTGCAGGCGCCCGGCGTCGCCACGGCGCCAGGGCAAGCCCTTGTCGAACCAGCCGGGGATCACCTTGTCGGTGAAGTGCGGGTAGAGCACCACGCCGCGGTCCTCGTAGGGCAGGTCGAGATGGTAGTCGAGCAGGCCGCCGTCGCGGTAGGTGCCGGGGCCGGCGCCAGGCAGGTCGCGGACGCCTTCCATGACCATCGGGATCGAGCCGGAGGCGAGCAGCGCCTGGCGCAGGTTGCCGCCGTCCAGGTGCAGGTAGCGCGACGGGAAGTCGGTCAGCGCGGCCAGCGGCGGCGCCTGGCGGGCGTCATGCAGGATCACCCGTTCGAAGTGGCGGTGCAGATGGCGGCGGCCGATCAGGTTGTCGCGGATCACCGAGGACAGCCCCAGGCCGAGGCTGGCCTTGTGGTCGTGGGCGAGGCGCCCGTGGCTCTTCACCACCACCACGTTGAGGCGGTACAGCGGGTTGTCGAGGATCCGCGCGTCCTGGCCGGCGAGCAGGTCGTCGAGCATCGCCGCGCACTTGCGCGAGACTTCGGCGATGCTCACGCCCTTGGGAAAACGCTGCCGGGTGTACAGCTCGCCGAGGCGGGTGAGGCCGGCCACGGCGTCGGGCAGGCAGGCACTGGCGAAGCGCCAGGAACCGATGGAGGCGCCGATCAGCGAGCGTTCACGCGGGGCGCGCGGCAGCCACTCGCCGAAGATCGCCAGGTCCAGTCCCTGGATGCCCAGCGCCTTTGGCCCGCCGGCGGCACCGGGGACGATGCCGACGTCGGCCGGCTGCAGGCCGCGCTCGCGGATGCGGGCGAGGGCGCGGCGACCGGCCTTGAGGGTCAGTGCGGGGGACTTGATCTGGATGGCTGGCATGCTGGTCTTCTCCCTTGCGGACCGGCGATTATAGGACGAGTTGTCGCAGGACCAAGCGCTTTCGAACGCCGGCGAGCCCCATCGCAGAGGCTTTCCGTTACCCTATGGCGCGCCCCGGCCATGTCCTTGCGGCAAATTCAGCTTCAATTAAGAGCGCCCGGTTAATCTGCAAACCGTCGAAAGCAACACGATTGATTCCCACGGAGAGATTCCCATGAAGAAACTGACTGCCCTGTTCGCCGCCACCGCCATCGCCCTGACTGCCGGCCTGGCCCAGGCCCGCGACCTCGGCCCGGACGAGGCGCTGAAGCTGCGTGACGCCGGGACCATCAAGTCCTTCGAAGAGCTGAACAAGAACGCCATCGCCAAGCATCCCGGCTCGAGCGTCCACGATACCGAGCTGGAAGAGGAATACGGCCGCTACATCTACCAGGTCGAGTTGCGCGACCCGCAGGGCGTGAAATGGGACCTGGAGCTGGATGCCGCTACCGGCGCCGTGCTCAAGGACCACCAGGACGACTGATGAAGTGGCTCATGCGCTACGCCGGGATCGTCGCACTGGTCCTGGCGGTCATCAGCCTCGAAGCGATGGCGCGCGACCTGGACCAGGACGAGGTCCTGCGCCTGCGCCAGGACGGTGTGATACAGCCGCTCGAATCCCTCATGCAGGAAGCCCTGGGGCGTTACCCCGGGGCGCGCCTGCTGGAGGTCGAGCTGGAAGAGGAAGACGACGTGTATGTCTACGAGGTGGAGCTGCTCACCCGCGACGGCGTCGTGCGTGAACTGGAACTGGATGCCCGCAACGGCCGCATCCTGAAGGACGAGGAAGACGACTGATGCGGTTGCTGCTGGTTGAGGATCACGTTCCCCTGGCCGATGAACTGATGGCCAGCCTGACCCGCCAGGGCTACGCGGTGGACTGGCTGGCCGACGGCCGCGACGCGGCGGTGCAGGGCGCCAGCGAGCCCTACGATCTGATCATCCTCGACCTCGGCCTGCCCGGGCGTCCCGGCCTGGAGATACTCCAGGAGTGGCGTGGGCTGGGACTCGCGACTCCGGTGCTGATCCTCACCGCGCGCGGTTCCTGGGCCGAACGCATCGATGGGCTCAAGGCCGGTGCCGACGACTACCTGACCAAGCCGTTCCATCCGGAAGAGCTGGCCTTGCGCATCCAGGCCCTGTTGCGCCGCGCCCATGGGCTGGCCAACCAGAGCCAGCTGGAGGCCGCCGGGCTGCGCCTGGACGAGCAGCGCCAGTGCGTGTGCCTGAACGGCGCCGACGTCGACCTGACCGCCGCCGAATTCCGCCTGCTGCGCTATTTCATGCTGCACCCCGGCCAGGTCCTGTCCAAGGGGCACCTGGCCGAGCATCTGTACGACGGCGAGACCGAACGCGATTCCAACGTCATCGAGGTCCACGTCAACCACCTGCGGCGCAAGCTCGGCCGCGAGGTGATCGAGACCCGCCGTGGCCAGGGCTACCGCTACGCCGGGGTGGCCGCCGGATGAGGTCGATCCAGCGGCGCCTGAGCGTCGGCCTGTTCGCGGTGCTGCTGGTGGTCGGGCTGGTCCTCGCGCAGACCGGCCTGTGGCTGTTCGACCAGGGCCTGCGGCGCTATTTCGCCGGCAATCTGCGCGAGGAGGCGGAGAACCTGCTGGTGGCCATGGTGCGCGGGCCGAACGGCATGCAACTGGACGAGCAACGCCTCAACCCGGCGTTCCAGCGCCCGTATTCCGGGCGCTATTTCGTCATCGAGCTGGAAAAGGACACCTGGCGCTCACGCTCCCTGTGGGACAGCGAGCTGGAAGTGCCGCACAAGAAAGGGCTGGTGCAGGGCCTGGTCGATGGGCCCGAGGAGCAGCGACTGCTGGTGTTCCGCGGCCACTACAAGCGCATGGGCCAGAAGCTGCGGATCGTGGTGGCGCAGGACTATACGCCGATCCTGGAAAGCTTCGCCCGTGTGCAGTGGATGGGTCTGGGCGCCGGCGCCCTGGCGCTGCTCCTGGTATTGCTGTTGCAGCGCCTGACCGTGCGTCGTTCGCTGCGTCCGCTGGAGGAGGTGCGCCTGCAGATCGCCCAGCTGCAGCAGGGCCAGCGTAGCCAACTGGACAACCAGGCTCCCGAGGAACTGGAGCCGCTGGTGGAGCAGATCAACCACCTGCTGGCGCACACCGAGGAGACCCTGAAGCGTTCGCGCAACGCCCTGGGCAACCTCGGTCACGCCCTGAAGACGCCGCTGGCGGTGCTGGTCAGCCTCGCCGAGCGCGAGGAGATGGCGCGCCAGCCGGAGTTGCAACAGGTCCTGCGCGAACAGCTGGAACAGATCCAGCAGCGCCTCGGTCGCGAGTTGGGCAAGGCGCGCCTGGTCGGCGAAGCGCTGCCTGGCGCACATTTCGATTGCGCCGAGGAGTTGCCGTCGCTGTGCGACACCCTGCGCCTGATCCACGGCCCGCACCTGCAGGTGAGCTGGAGCGCGCCACCGGGGCTGCGCCTGCCATGGGACCGCGAGGACCTGCTGGAGATGCTCGGCAATCTGCTGGACAACGCCTGCAAGTGGGCCGATAGCGAAGTCCGCCTGACTGTCGCGCAGGGCGAGGGCATGGTCCGCCTGAAGGTCGACGATGACGGCCCCGGCATCCTCCCCGACCAGCGCCAGGCGGTGCTCGAGCGGGGTACCCGGCTCGACGAGCAGGTCAGCGGCCATGGCCTGGGCCTGGGCATCGCGCGCGACATCGCCGAGGCCTGCGGTGGCCGCCTGAGTCTCGAGGACAGCCCGCTGGGCGGCCTGCGGGTGAGCGTCGAGTTGCCGTTGCAGAAGAGCGGCCGCGCCGCCAGGGCTTAACAGTTCTTCACCATTTGCCGACAGTCCCGGCAAGATTTCCTCCTGCGCTTTCCCTAGCATCCCGGGCTTCTTGCAAGGAGGTCTTGGACGATGAAACGGCGGACGAGTACGGGCCGCTGGCGCTGGGCGCTGATGCTGCCGGTGCTGGTGTTCCTGTTGGGCGAGTCCAGTGGACAGCGAGAGGAGGGGCGGTCGCCGCGGTTACTCGCGCAGGCTCGCTACGAGCAGGCCGTGGAAAACGCGTTGCGCAGCGAGCGCGGCGAGCCGCGACAGGCCGGGACAGCGGCAGCGAAGGTGGCCGAGGCGGGAGCCCCGGCGCGTCTGCGTGGCTGGCTGCGCTCGCTGGCCCGCCTGGCGATCTGGGGGACCTACGGCCCCCCGGCGCTATTCAGGCCGTGAACGGTCAGGCCTTGAACTGTTCCATCAGGCCCTGCTGGTGGTTGGCCAGGCGGTTCAGCGACTGACTGACCTGGGCCGATTCCTCGGCCTGGCTCGACAGCGACTCGGTGACGTCACGGATCGCCGCGACATTGCGGTTGATCTCCTCGGCTACCGAGCTCTGTTCCTCGGCGGCGCTGGCAATCTGTAGATTCATGTCGTTGATCACCGTCACCGCCTCGCCGATCCGTTGCAGCGCGGCCACCGCTTCATCCACCTGCTCGACGCTGCCCTGGGCCTGGCGATGGCTGCCATGCATGGCGTCGACCACGTCGCGGGTGCCCTGTTGCAGGCCTTCGATCACCCCGCGGATCTGTTCCACCGAGTCCTGGGTGCGCCGGGCGAGGTTGCGCACTTCGTCGGCGACCACCGCGAAGCCGCGGCCGGCGTCGCCGGCGCGGGCCGCCTCGATGGCCGCGTTGAGCGCCAGCAGGTTGGTCTGCTCGGCGATGGCGCGGATCACTTCCAGCACCGAACCGATTTCCTCGCTGCTGCTGGCCAGTTGCTCGACCTGGCCCATGGCGCTGGTCAGGTTGGCGGCCAGGCTGTCGATGCTCTGTGTGGTGCGGTCGATCAGCGCCAGGCCGTCGCGGGTCGCCTGGTCGGCACCGCGCGCGGCGTCGGCGGCCTGGGCGGCGCTACGGGCGACGTCCTGGGCAGTGGCGGTCATCTCGTGGGATGCGGTGGCGACCTGGTCGATCTCGCGGAACTGCTGCTGCATGCCGGCGCTGGTCTGGCTGGAAATCGCCGCCGACTGGTCGGCGGTACTGCGCGCATCGCGCACCGAGACCTTCACGTCGCGGATGATCGGCTGCAGCTTGTCGAGAAAACGGTTGAACCAACCGGCCAGTTCGCCCAGCTCGTCGCGCCCGGTGTGCGGCAGACGCTGGGTCAGGTCGCCTTCGCCGCTGGCGATGTCGCGCAGCATGTGGGCGACGCCGAGGATCGGCCGGGTCACGCCGCGGGCGCTCAGCCACAGCACCAGCAGGCCGAGCACCGCGGCGCCGAGGCCGAGGCCCAGTTCGACCCAGGTGCCTTCGCGACGCATGTCGTCCAGTTGCCGCTCCAGCGCCAGGGCCGGGCCGAGCAGGGCGCTCTTCGGCACTTCGAGGAGCACGCCCCAGGGCTTGGCGCCGGGAATCGGCTGCAACGGTTGCAGCACCTTGAGGTCGTCGTTCTCGTTGAACAACCGGCTCTTGCCGGCGGCCAGCAGTTGCAGGAGTTCGCCGGCGTGCTGCGGATCCGCCTTGACCAGGTTCTTGCCGAGCAGGCCGGCGTCGCGGCTGTTGCCGGCGAACAGCCCGGCCGGGCTGAGGATGCCGACCTGGCCGACGCCGTCGTAGAGTTCGCGGTTGCCCTGTTCGCTGAGCGCCTGCAGGTTGCTCAGGTTGATGTCCAGGCCCATCACGCCGATCACCTTGCCATCCAGTTCGAGGGGAAAGGCGATGCTGGTCATCAGCAGTTGGCGTTCGCCGACCTTGTCGAAGTAAGGATCGAGCACGCAGGGTTGCCCGCTTTCCTTCGGGCAGGTGTACCAGGCGTTGTAGGCCGCGCCGCTGGGCCCGCTGCTGGTGTCGGCGAGTTCGGACTCGATCATCGACTCGGATTCCAGCTGTCCCGGCGTGGCCTGCGCCCAGTACAGGGAGAAGCGTCCCTTGTCGTTGCTGCCCAGGGCGGGCTGGTCGACGAACAGTTCGTCCTTGCCGTCCAGCGCATTGGGTTCGAAGACCACGTACAGGCCGAGCACCTCGGGATTGGCGGCGAGCGCGGTGCGCACCTGGCGGGTCAGGTCTTCGCGCAGGTCGTAGGCATCGAGGAAGCGCTTCTGCGCCTGGTCGCGGAGGAACAGGATCTGCCGGGAGAAGCCCTTGCCGTACTGGAAGGCATCCATGAAATAGCGCTGGATGCGTAACGCCTGCAATTCCCCGCGGGCTTCCAGGCGCAGGCGCGCCGATTCGTCGAGCATCTGCGTACTGGCGCTTTTCACCAGCACGCTGCTGTGCTGCATGCGGTAGACCGAAAGGCCGACCAGCAAGGCGACCACGCCGAGCAGGCAGAGGCCTGCCAGCAGGGTGATCTTCCATTGGATGGACAGGCGGCGAAGGAACATGGGAGGGGTCCTTGTACGAAGAAACTGCGGGGGCCCAAGGCTTATCGGCAGGGCTCGCCCATTCTTGACGACGGTCCGTTCGCTGGCGCCGGATTGCCGTCGTTCGGCGAATCGCACGCAAGAACCGTGCACAACGGTTTATAACCAGGCGACATTCGCCCATGCGCGGCTTTGACAGGCGGGGATGGCTGTAGCAGAGTACGCCCCTTTTTTCGGTCGCAGGCGGCCGGGTTCGTTTCATTTGCAAGGAGTTCAACGATGAACGCAGTGGTGCTGGCGGTCGCACTGATGCTCGTCCTCAGCCTTTGCCGTGTGCATGTCGTGCTGGCGCTGATCATCGGCGCGGTGGTCGGCGGACTGTTCGGTGGCCTAGGCCTGGAGGGGACTCTCAAGGCCTTCAACGGCGGCCTCGGCGGCGGCGCCACGGTGGCCCTGTCGTACGCCATGCTCGGCGCCTTCGCCGTGGCCATCGCTCGCTCCGGCGTGGCCCATGCGCTGGCCGACAAGGTCCTGGCGCTGCTCGGCCGGCACGACGAGCAGGGCAAGGGCGCCGGTGCGTTCAAGTGGATCCTGGTCGGCCTGCTGCTCTGCGTGGCGGTATCCTCGCAGAATATCCTGCCGATCCATATCGCCTTCATCCCGCTGCTGGTGCCGCCGCTGCTCTATGTGCTGAGCAAGCTGCAGATCGACCGGCGATTGATCGCCTGCGTCATCACCTTCGGCCTGATCACCCCGTACATGTTCCTGCCGGTGGGCTTCGGCAACATCTTCCTCAATGAAATCCTGCTGGCCAACGTGGCGCGCAACGGCGTCGACGTCAGCGGGATCAACGTCACCCACGCCATGTTCATCCCAGCCCTGGGCATGCTCGCCGGGTTGCTCATCGCGGTGCTGTTCAGCTACCGCCGCAAGCGCGTCTACGACTTGCAGCGGATCGAGCAGGCCGAACGCGTCGATGTCAGCTACAACCCGAAGAGCCTGGCGGTGGCCGGGGTATCCATCGTCGCCGCGTTCGTCGCACAGCTGTGGCTGGACTCGATGATCATCGGCGCGCTGGTCGGTTTCGTGGTCTTCTCGCTGTCCGGCGTGGTGCGCTGGAAGGAGACCGACGACCTGTTCACCGAAGGCATGAAGATGATGGCCACCATCGGTTTCATCATGATCGCCGCGGCCGGTTTCGCCGAGGTGATGAAGGCCACCGGCGAGGTGCAGAGCCTGGTCGACGCCTCGGTGGCCTGGATCGGCAACAGCAAGGCGGTCGGCGCCATGCTGATGCTGCTGGTCGGCCTGCTGGTCACCATGGGCATCGGCTCGTCGTTCTCCACCGTGCCGATCATCGCCGCGATCTTCGTCCCGCTGGCGGTGCAACTGGGCTTCAGCCCGCTGGCCATCGTCAGCATCGTCGGCACCGCCGGCGCGCTGGGGGATGCAGGTTCTCCGGCGTCGGACTCGACCCTTGGGCCGACCTCCGGGCTCAACGTCGACGGCCAGCACAATCACATCTGGGACACCGTGGTGCCGACCTTCCTGCACTACAACCTGCCGTTGCTGGTGTTCGGCTGGGCCGCCGCGATGTTGCTCTGAGTTCCATCTCGGGCGGTCGCCTGACGGAATGTCGGGCCGGCCGCTTAAGCTTCCGACGGGATTGCCGATGAAACGGGAATCCCGTTTTTTATTGGGCGTCATGCTAGGAGTTGATGATGCGTCTGACCCTGAAATCCAAAGTCCTCCTGCTGGCCATGGTGCCGGTGCTGCTCTTCGCCCTGGTGCTCAGCGGCGGAGCGGTGCTGATCCTGAAAAAACAGGCTGATGCCGAAGTCAAGGATACCCGCGAGCGCCTGCTCGGCGACCGTCGTGCCGAACTCGAGCACTACGTGCAGATCGCCATGGGCAGTATCCAGGCCGAGTACGACCGCTCGGCCAACGGCGACCTGAATGCCCGCGCCGAGGCCATCGCGCGCCTGTCGAAGATCAAGTACGGCAAGGACGGCTATATCTTCGGCTACGACTCCCAGGTGGTGCGCCTGTTTCGCGGCGACAGCCCGGTGGACGTCGGCAAGAGCTTCCGCGACCGCCGCGATCCCAGCGGCGTCTACCTCAACCGCGAACTGGTGGAGGCCGGCCGCAACGGCAGCCACTACGTGACCTATACCTCGCCGCTGCCGGGCAACGAGAGCGTCATGGTGCCCAAGCTGTCCTACACCCTGTACCTGCCGAAGTGGGACATGGTTATCGGCTCGGCGATCAACCTCGACGGCGTCGAGGCCCAGTTGGTGGAAATCAAGCAGGACATCGACGAGCGTATCGGCACCCTGATCGCCAGTATCGTGGGGATCGCCGGCGTCCTTCTGGTGGTCCTGCTGGTGATCGGCCTGGCGGTGGCCAACGCGATGCTGCGGCCGTTGCACCAGATCCGCCAGAACCTCGATGACATCGCCGCCGGCGAAGGCGACCTGACCCGTCGCCTACCGGTGACCAGCTACGACGAGCTGGGCGAGCTGGCCGGTTCCTTCAACCGCTTCGTCGAGAAGATCCACGGTCTGGTGCGGCAGATCGCCGGGATGACCGGCGACCTCAAGCAACTGGTGGAGCAGATGTCGGCCCAGGCCGAGCGTTCCGAGCAGGCCATGGAGCGCCAGCGCCACGAGACCGACCAGGTCGCCACCGCGATCAACGAGATGTCCGCCGCCGCCCATGAAGTGGCGCAGAGCGCCCAGCGCGCCGCCGAGGCCGCGCAGCAGACCGACCACGAAGGCCAGGCGGCCAAGCGAGTGGTGGACGGCAGCATCGAGCGCATCCACGCGCTGGTGGACGAGATCCGCGACAGCGGGACTTCTCTGGATAGCCTGCAGCAGGACGTGCAATCCATCGTCAGTGTGCTCGGGGTGATCCGCTCCATTGCCGAACAGACCAACCTGCTGGCGCTCAACGCGGCCATCGAGGCGGCCCGTGCCGGCGAGGCCGGACGTGGCTTTGCGGTGGTCGCCGACGAAGTGCGGGCGCTGGCCAGCCGCACCCAGCAGAGTACCCAGGAAATCCAGGGCATGATCGATCGCCTGCAGCAGGGCACCAACGCCGCGGTCGACGCCATGCGCCGTTCCGGCGAGGCCGGCGAGGGCACCAGCAACCAGGCCAACCAGGCCGGCGATTCGCTGGATGCCATCGCCCAGCTGATCGCCACCATCAACGCGATGAACGCGCAGATCGCCAGCGCCGCCGAGGAACAGACCGCGGTGGCCGAGGAGATCAACCGCAGCGTGCACCAGATCGCCGGCGCGGTGGACAGCGTCGCCGACGAGGCCCAGCAGGGCGCGCAGACCGCCCGCAGCCTGGCGCAACTGGGCCAGGGCCTGGGCCGACTGGTCGGTCAGTTCCGCATCTGACCCTTCCCCCGCGCGACCGCTGCCGGCAAAAGAGCCAGCCGGCAGTGGTGCGCCACAGAGCCTTCCTGTCATTATTCGGCGGAGTCGGCCGGCAGTCGTGAACGATCCACGTCCGCCGGCTGACTAATGCTTTGCTTCCCACTGCCAGATGGATTGGACATGCTCGACACGAAACTGGAATCCCGGACTTTTCTCCTGTTGCTGGCGGTGGTCACGCTCGCCTTCGGCTGGCTCTTGCTGCCGTTCTACGGCGCGGTGTTCTGGGGCACCATCCTGGCGATCATCTTCGCCCCGGTGCAACGCCGCCTGCAGGTGCGCCTGAGGGATCGGAAGAACCTCGCCGCGCTGATCACCCTGCTGATCTGCGTGCTGATCGTGATCATCCCGGTGATCTTCATCGCCGGTTCGCTGGTGCAGGAAGGCGCGAGCGTCTACCAGCGGGTCAAGTCCGGCGAACTGAACTTCGCCGCCTACCTGCAGCAGGCGGTGGCCGCCTTGCCGCCATCGGTGCACCAGTGGCTGGAGCGCTTCGACCTGGCCAATCTCTCGAGCCTGCAGGAGAAGCTCTCCTCGGTAGCGATGCAGGCCAGCCAGGTGGTGGCGACCAAGGCGTTCAGCATCGGCCAGAACACCCTCGACTTCGTCATCAGCTTCGGCATCATGCTCTACCTGCTGTTCTTCCTCCTCCGCGACGGTCGCGTGCTCGGCCGGCGGATCAAGCAGGCGGTGCCGCTGAGCCAGGAACACAAGCACCACCTGTTCGCCAAGTTCACCACGGTGATCCGCGCCACGGTGAAGGGCAACATCGCCGTGGCTGCCACCCAGGGCGCTCTCGGCGGCCTGATCTTCTGGCTGCTGGGCATCGAGGGCGCCTTGCTCTGGGGCACCCTGATGGCCTTCCTGTCGCTGCTGCCGGCCATCGGCGCGGCGCTGATCTGGGCGCCGGTGGCGGCCTATTTCCTGCTCACCGGGGCGATCTGGCAGGGCGTAGTGCTGATCCTGTTCTGCGTGGTGGTGATCGGCCTGGTGGACAACATCCTGCGCCCGATCCTGGTCGGCAAGGACACCAAGATGCCGGACTACGTGGTGCTGATCTCCACCCTCGGTGGCATGGCCCTGTTCGGCCTCAACGGCTTCGTCATCGGCCCGCTGATCGCTGCGCTGTTCATGGCCAGCTGGGACCTGTTCACTGGCCGCGAGGAAGAACCGCAGGCCTGAGTCGCGCCCGTGGCAGACAAGCCCCGCGAATGCGGGGCTTGTTCGTTTCAGGCCTTGAAGGTCAGCCACGGACGCAAGCGTGCCAGCGGCCGGATCAGCCCGGCACGCTCCTGGGCATCGATCACCGGCCCCACCGGCTTGTAGGCGCCCGGGGCCTCTTCGATGCGGCGCTCCTC
Organism: Pseudomonas sp. TZ252; assembly: GCF_056110345.1. Classification (NCBI taxonomy): domain Bacteria; kingdom Pseudomonadati; phylum Pseudomonadota; class Gammaproteobacteria; order Pseudomonadales; family Pseudomonadaceae; genus Pseudomonas; species Pseudomonas sp. TZ252. Next base: position 4,946,991 of record NZ_CM148566.1, read on the forward strand.
ACGGAGGGTCACGCAGTGCCAGGGCAGCGCGCTGTCGCCCGGGCCTTTCAGCGCTCGTAGCGCCTGCCGGCGGATGCTGCGGCCGGCCCCATGGCTGCAGGACCATAGCCAGTCCGGGTGTCCCAGGCCGCTGGCGATGTACGAGTAATCGCCCATCGAGCCGGGAATCAGCAGCAGATCGCCCTGGCGGGCCGGCGTGGCGCCCTTGCGGTGGAGATTCAGGCCCTGTTCCTGGAGCACCACGTTGTGCGGGACGTCCACCAGCAGGGCGCTGTCGTCGCGCTGGAAGGTCTCGCGCAAGACCTTGCGCACCAGCTCCGCCAGCACCACCCGGTTCAGCCAGGCATAGCGCGCAGCGCCACCCATGGCCTGGAGGTATTCTCCGGCCAGCTCGCCGCCCAGCGCGTAGAGGCCGGACGCGGGGTGGCGCCGGCCGCGCGGCCAGGCGGTGCGGGCACGGTCCATCCAGCGCTGGCCGACGTGGAAGCCGACATCGCGCGAGCCGCTGTGGATCATCACCACCAGTTCGTCGGCCCTGAGGCCCAGGGCGAAGGCCTGGTGGCGGTCGAGCAGGCGGTCCACCACCTGCAACTCGACGAAGTGATTGCCGGAACCGGTGGTACCCAGGCCGGGATCGCGGATCAGGCTGCGGCGGCGATCGCGCAAGGCCTCGGGGGCATACTCGAGACGCCCGCCGAATTCATCCAGGCCGATGCAGCCCTGTAACTCGCGGAACAGCCGCGCCTGGTCGACCTCGGCCCACAGGCCGTCTTCGCTGAGACGCTCCAGGCAGTGCCCGGGGCTTTCGGCGAACAGCGCTTCGAACGCCTGGACCCGCAATGGTACGTCGCGACCGTTACGCAGCAGGACGTGGGTCAGGCCGGCGACCAGGGCTTGCCTGTGCTCCTCGGCGCTGGACAGGGTCAGGCCGGTACGCAGCAGGCGCATGCCGCAATTGATGTCGGTGCCGATGGCAGCGGGAATGACGAAGTCCGCCGTACTGGCGACGATGGAGCCGACCGGGGCGATGCTGCCGGGATGGAAGTCCGGCGTGGCGCAGGCCTTGCAGACGTGCCCGGTGTCGCCGGGTGCCTGGACCGAGGCGAAGTCGAGCAACTGGCGCACGGCCTTTTCCTCCAGCGCGAAGCTGGCGGGCAGCAGGACCTGGGCCGAAGTACCGTCGTGACGACGGGTGAGGGTGACGATGTCCTGCTGGCGGTCGACGAGGATGCCGCTGCGCAGGAAGGCTTTTTCAAGCCGGGAATGTTTGGACATGACAGTGCCGCTCTACAGACAATGCGAAGCCGTCCGGTGGAAACCGGAGGCTGGCGTCTTTCCGCTCAGCAGCACAGGCGGGAAGGGAGCGCGGACTCTAAGGTCCGCGCGCGCCGCTGTCAACCGGCGGCGGACCTCGGCTTGAGCGCGCAGGTGGCGAGGAAGGTCGGCATGAAGCGGTCGATGACGAAGCGCGGGTGCGGTTGCCAGTCTTCGTAGAAATCCTGCAGCAGCAGGCCGGCGGTGAGCTGGCCGGCGATCTGCTGGGTCAGGCTATGGCCGAACACCAGGGCTTCGCCTTTCTCGCGCTTTGCCGCGAGGGCTTCGGCGGAGAGGCTTTCCAGGTCGGAGTAGGGCAGGCGATGTCGCGGCCGGATCAGGCCCTGCTCTGCCAGTTCCGGCGAGCGGTCCTCGATGAACAGCGCCGGGTTGTAGAAGCTCGCCAGCAGCTTGCCGCCCGGCCGCAGCACCCGCGCGCATTCGCGCCAGACCGGCAGGACATCGTCGACGTAGAGATTGGAGATGGGATTGAAGACCAGGTCGAAGGAGGCATCGGCGAAGGTCGAGAGGTCGCGCATGTCGCCCTGCACGCAGGCCAGTTCGAGGCGGTCGCGGGCGGCGACCTGGCGGTCCTTGTCCAGCTGTCCCGCCGAGGCGTCGAACAGCGTGACCCGTGCGCCGGCGGCGGCAAGGATCGGCGCCTGCTGGCCGCCGGCCGAGGCCAGGCAGAGGATCTCGCGGCCGCGTACGTCGCCCAGCCAGTGAGCGGGTAACGCGCCCGGGGTCAGCTTCACCGCCCAGTCGCCGCGGCGTGCGGCGGCGACCTCTTCGGCGCTGACCGGTCGCGACCATTCGCAGTCCCGGGCGGCCTGGGCGTCCCAACTGGCGCTGTTGTGTCGCAGGACGTCGATATCGTGGAAGGTGGGCATGAGGCCTCCGGGTTCATCCATGGAGCGCGGAGCATGCCACGGCAGCGGGGCAGGGTGCGTGGGGCGGGCCAAAGAAAAACCCCGCCGAGGCGGGGTTTTCGTGGAGCGGGCGACTCAGCCGGCGAGGGCCAGGCCGGAATGCTGGAGGATTTCCAGCAGCGGCTGCGGGTAGACGCCGAGGAAGAACGCCAGCAGGGCGATGGCCACCAGCATGATGCCGCCGGCGCGCTGGCCCCAGTTGAACGGTGCGTCGTGCTGGCGGATGCCGGGCTCGACCAGGAACAGGGTGACCATGACCCGCAGGTAGTAGTACAGGCCGATGGCGCTGCCCAGCACCAGGGCGCCGATCAGCCACCACAGGTGCGACTCGACGCCGACCGCGATCACGTAGAACTTGCCGATGAAGCCGGCGGTCAGCGGGATGCCTGCCAGCGACAGCATCATCACGGTCATCACCGCGGTCAGTACCGGCCGGCGCCAGAACAGGCCGCGGTACTCGAACAGCGCATCGGCGTCGCGGCCGCTGTACGGGGTGGACATCAGGGTGATCACGCCGAACGCGCCGAGGGAGGTCAGTACGTAGGTGGCCAGGTAGACGCCGACCGCTTCCACGGCCATGCCCTTGCTGGCGATCAGGGCGACCAGCAGGTAGCCCAGGTGGGCGATGGACGAGTAGCCGAGCAGGCGCTTGATGTTGCTCTGGGTCAGTGCCAGCAGGTTGCCGAAGAGGATCGAGGCGACCGCGATGACGCTCAGGGAGATGTTCAGCAGTTGGTTGTCCAGGGCCGCAGGGGCGATCTGGAACAGCCGCAGCAGCACGGCGAACACCGCGACCTTGCTGGCGGTGGCGAGGAACGCCGAGACCGGCGCCGGGGCGCCTTCGTAGACATCCGGGGTCCACAGGTGGAAGGGCACCAGCGACAGCTTGAAGCCCAGGCCGACCAGCATCATGCCTACGCCAACGCTGACCAGCGGACCGCTCAGCACGTGCTCGGCGACCTTGGCGCCAAGGCCGGCGAAGCCCAGGGTACCGGACTCGGCGTAGAGCAGGGCCATGCCGAACAGCAGGAAGGCGGAGCCGGCGGCCGAGAGCACGGTGTACTTGATGCCGGCTTCCAGCGAGCGCTTGTTGAAGAAGGCGTAGGCGACCATCCCGTAGACCGGGACCGAGAGCAGCTCCAGGCCGATGAACAGGCTGGCCAGGTGCTGCGCGCTGACCAGCACCAGGCCGCCGGCGGTGGCCAGCAGCAGGAGCAGGTACAGCTCTTCGCGGTTACCCGGATAGCTTTCCATGTAGGCGTGGGCGAGGGTCACGCAGGCCAGGGCGGAGACCAGCACCAGGGCCATGTAGAAGCAGGCGTAGTTGTCCACCAGCACCAGCGGTGTCACCTCGATCGGGGTGACGCCGAGGACCGGCAGCAGCGACAGCAGGGCCAGGTTGAGGCCGATCACCGAGAGGGTGGCGGTGAACGAGTGATTGCGTTTCCAGGCTACCGCCAGCATCACCACCACCAGGGTGGCGCTGGTGATCAGCAGTGGCAGGAGCGCGATGAAGTGTTGGATCGTAAAGGTCATTTCGCGACTACCGTCCTGCAAGGGTGGAAAGGGCTGCGCCCAGCCATTGCTGCACGCCGTGCATGCTGGCCGCGGAGATGTCCAGCACTGGCTGCGGGTAGACCCCGAGCAGGACCAGCAGGACCGCCAGGCCGAGCACCATGCTCAGTTCGCGGGCATCGAGGCCGAGGATCGGCTCGTCGGACTGGCTGGGGCCGAAGTAGGCGCGGTGGATCATGATCAGCGAGTAGACCGAGGCGAAGACCAGGCCGAAGGTGGCGATCACGATGATCACCGGGACCACCTTGAAGGCGCCGATCAGGATCAGGAACTCCCCGACGAAGTTGCCGGTGCCGGGCAGGCCCAGCGACGCCGAGGCGAAGAACAGGCTGATCGCCGGCAGGTAGGGCATGCGCGACCACAGGCCGCCCATCTTGCGCATGTCGCGGGTATGCAGGCGCTCGTAGAGCTGGCCGCAGAGGATGAACAGCGCCGCGGCGGAGAGGCCGTGGGCGATCATCTGCACCACCACGCCCTGCAGCGCGACCTGGCTGCCGGAGTAGATGCCGATCATCACGAAGCCCATGTGCGAAACGCTGGAGTAGGCGACCAGGCGCTTGATGTCGGTCTGCGCGAAGGACAGCAGGGCACCGTAGAAGATGCCGATGATGCCGAGCCACATGGCGATCGGCGCGAATTCCGCCGAGGCGTTGGGGAACAGCGGCAGGGCGAAGCGGATCAGGCCGTAGGCGGCGGTCTTCAGGAGGATGCCAGCGAGGTCCACGGAGCCGGCGGTGGGCGCCTGGGCGTGGGCGTCCGGCAGCCAGGAATGCACCGGCACCACCGGCATCTTCACCGCGAAGGCGACGAAGAAGCCGAGCATCAGCAGCCATTCCACGTGGGGGCTCAGCTGGGTCTTCAGCAGGGTGGCGTAGTCGAAGGTGATCACGCCGGTGGCGTTGAAGTTGACGAACACCAGGCCGAGGATCGCCACCAGCATCACCAGGCCGCTGGCCTGGGTGAAGATGAAGAACTTGGTGGCGGCGTAGATGCGGGTCTTCTTGCCGTCATCGGAACTGTGTCCCCACAGCGCGATGAGGAAGTACATCGGCACCAGCATCATTTCCCAGAAGAAGAAGAACAGGAACAGGTCGATGGCGAGGAACACGCCGATCACACCGCCCAGGATCCACAGCAGGTTCAGATGGAAGAAGCCGATGCGGCGCTGGATCTCGTTCCAGGAGCAGAGGACCGAGAGCACGCCGAGCAGGCCGGTGAGGGCGACCATCAGCAGCGACAGGCCATCCATCGCCAGGTGGATGCTGATGCCGAGACGCTCGATCCACAGCACCTTGAATTGCAGGGTCCATTCCGGCTCGCCGCCGGGCGCGGGCGCCAGCTGGAAGTCGCCGGTGGCCCAGATCCACAGGCTCAGGATCAGGACCAGGGTCATCGAAAGCAGCGCGATCCAGCGGGGCAGGGTCTTGCTGCTGTGTTCGGCGATCCAGCAGAGGAAACCGCCGATGAAGGGGATCAGGATTAGCCAGGGCAGAATCATGACAGGCTCAGTCTCTCCGTGAATTCGTTAGGCCAGCAGCAGCGCGCCGAGCAGGATGGCGGCGCCACCCACCAGGGAAGCGGCGTACCAGCGCAGGCGGCCGTTCTCGGTGAGGCTGAGGAGGTTGTGTCCGCCGCGCACGCTGAACGGAACGACGCCCAGGGTACGGTCGATGGGGTCGCGCCCCAGCAGTTGGCAGAGCAGCAGGTAGGGTTTCACGAACAGCTTGTCGTACAGCCAGTCGAAGCCCCAGGCGTGGTACCACCAGGTACCGAAGAAGCGACCCGGGGCGCTCTTCGCCAGGGCGCTGACGAAGCGGCGCTGGCCGAGGAAGAGCAGGGCGGCCAGCAGGATACCGGCGATGGCGATGGCACCCGAGGCCAGTTCCAGGCTGTGCTTGGCTTCGCCACCGGCGTGGCCGACGCTTTCCGGCAGGACGCCAGCCAGCGGCGGGGTGATCAGGGCGCCGACGAAGGTCGACAGGACGATCAGCACGCTGAGCGGCAACCAGTGGGAAATCCCGTGGCCGGCGTGGGCTTCGGTCTTCGGCTCGCCGTGGAAGGCGACGAAGATCAGGCGGAAGGTGTAGATCGAGGTCAGGAACGCACCCACCAGGCCGGCGATCAGCAGTTCGCGATGGCCGCTGGCGAAGGCCTCCCAGAGGATCTCGTCCTTGGAGTAGAAGCCCGCGGTGAGGAAGGGCAGGGCGGCCAGCGCCGCACCGCCGACCACGAAGCTGGCGTAGGCCAGCGGCAGCTTCTTCCACAAGCCGCCCATCTTGAAGATGTTCTGCTCGTGGTGGCAGGCGACGATCACCGCGCCCGAGGCAAGGAACAGCAGGGCCTTGAAGAAGGCGTGGGTCATCAGGTGGAAGATCGCCGCGTCCCAGGCGCCGACGCCGAGGGCGAGGAACATGTAGCCGATCTGGCTCATGGTCGAGTAGGCGAGGATGCGCTTGATATCGGTCTGTACCAGGGCGGCGAAGCCGGCCAGGACCAAGGTCACCGCGCCGACGATGCCGACCAGTTCGAGGATGTCCGGGGCCAGGGTGAACAGGCCGTGGCAACGGGCGATCAGGTAGACGCCGGCGGTCACCATGGTGGCGGCGTGGATCAGCGCGGAGACCGGGGTCGGGCCGGCCATGGCGTCGGCCAGCCAGGTCTGCAGCGGCAGCTGGGCGGACTTGCCGACCGCGCCGCCGAGCAGGGCCAGGGTCGCCAGGGTCAGCCAGAGGTTGCCTTCCGGGAACTTCTGCGGCGCCAGCACCAGCAGCTCCTGGATGTTCAGGGTGCCGAACTGCTGGAACAGGATGAACAGGCCGAAAGCCATGAACACGTCGCCGACGCGGGTGACGATGAATGCCTTGAGCGCCGCGTTACCGTTGTTGCGATTGCTGTAGTAGAAGCCGATCAGCAGGTAGCTGCACAGGCCCACGCCTTCCCAGCCGAAGTAGAGGAACAGCAGGTTGTCGCCCAGCACCAGGAACAGCATGCTGGCGATGAACAGGTTGGTGTAGGCGAAGAAGCGCGAATAGCCGGTTTCGCCACGCATGTACCAGGAGGCGAACAGGTGGATCAGGAAGCCGACGCCGGTAACCACGCCGAGCATGGTTACCGAGAGGCCGTCCAGGTACAGGGTGAAGTTGGTGCTGAAGTCGCCGGCCGCCATCCACTGCCACAGCACCAGGCTGTAGGCACCGCCTTCCGGCGGACTGCTGTGGAAGCTGAAGATGGCCCAGGCCGCGCTTAGGGCGGAGAGGCCGACCGAGCCGACGCCGACCAGCGCCGAAAGGTTTTCCGACCACCTGCCGCGGGAGAACGACAGCAGCAGGAAGCCGACCAGGGGGAACAGGAAGGTAAGAGGTAGAAGGTTCATCCGCGCATCTCGCTGGCAGCGTCGATATCGAGGGTGTGGAAGCGGCGATACAGTTGCAGCAGGATCGCCAGGCCGATGCTCGCTTCGGCGGCCGCGAGGCTCAGCACCAGGATGAACATCACCTGGCCGTCGGGTTGGCCCCAGCGGCTGCCGGCGACCACGAAGGCGAGGGCGGCGGCGTTCATCATCACTTCCAGGCTCATCAGTACGAACAGGATGTTGCGTCGCACCATCAAGCCGACCAGTCCGAGGGCGAACAGGACGCTGGCGAGGGCCAGGCCGTGTTCCAGTGGTATTGCGTTCATAGCGTTACGTTCCCTTGGGGCGGGCGCAGGGCGCCCGCCGAACCTTTATTGTTTGGCGTCTTGACGACCCAGGTGATAGGCAGCGACCAGGGCCGCGAGCAACAGCATGGAGGCCAGTTCGACCACCAGCAGGTACGGGCCGTAGAGGCTGATGCCGACCGCCTTGGCGTCTACCGTGGTATGGCCGATGCCGGCACCGCTCGGGGTGCGGGCGAGGACCACCAGCAGTTCCACCAGCAGGACCAGGGCCAGGGCCGAAGGCCCGACCCAGATGCCGGGCGTGAGCCACTTGCGCTCCTGCTCGACCACGGCCGGGCCGAGGTTGAGCATCATCACCACGAAGACGAACAGAACCATGATGGCGCCAGCGTAGACGATGATCTCCAGGGCACCGGCGAAGGGTGCGCCGAGGCTGAAGAAGGTCATCGAGATGGCCAGCAGGGAAATGATCAGGTAGAGCAGGGCATGCACCGGGTTGCTGTTGGTGATGACCCGCAGCGTGGCCAGTACGGCGACGCCGGCAGCGAAATAGAAAGCGAATTCCACGCGACGTCTCCTTATGGCAGCAGGCTTTTCACGTTGATCGGTTCGGCTTCGTTCTGCGCGGCGCCTTTCGGCTTGCCGGCGATCGCCATCCCCGCAACGCGGTAGTAGTTGTAGTCCGGGTTCTTGCCCGGCCCGGAGATCAGCAGGTCGTGCTTCTCGTAGACCAGGTCCTGGCGCTTGAACTCGCCCATCTCGAAGTCCGGGGTGAGCTGGATCGCGGTGGTCGGGCAGGCTTCCTCGCACAGGCCGCAGAAGATGCAGCGCGAGAAGTTGATGCGGAAGAACTCCGGATACCAGCGACCGTCCTCGGTCTCGGCCTTCTGCAGGGAGATGCAGCCAACCGGACAGGCCACGGCGCACAGGTTGCAGGCTACGCAGCGTTCCTCGCCGTCGGGGTCGCGGGTCAGGACGATCCGGCCACGATAGCGCGGCGGCAGGTAGACCGGCTCTTCGGGGTATTGCAGGGTGTCGCGCTTGCGGAAGGCATGGCCGAAGATCATCACCAGGCTGCGAAGCTGGGTGAAGGTGCCATGCACGACGTTGATGATTTCTTTGATCACGGTGGTTCTCCTTACTGGGCCGCGGCCAGCACGAGCGCGCCGGTCACCAGCAGGTTGATCAGGGTCAGCGGCAGGCACACCTTCCAGCTGAACGCCATCACCTGGTCATAGCGCGGACGCGGCAGCGAGGCGCGGATCAGGATGAAGAGCATGATGAAGAAGCCGGTCTTGGCGGCGAAGTAGAAGAACGACAGCCAGGGCAGGGTGTCCAGGAACGGACCGTGCCAGCCGCCGAAGAACAGGGTCGCCAGCAGCGCCGAGACCAGTACGATGCCGATGTACTCGCCGACGAAGAACATGCCCCATTTCATCCCGGCGTACTCGATGTGGTAGCCGTCCGCCAGTTCCTGCTCCGCTTCCGGCTGGTCGAACGGGTGACGGTGGGTCACGGCGACGCCGGCGATGATGAAGGTGCAGAAGCCGAAGAACTGCGGAATGATGAACCAGACGTTGTCGATCTGGTACTGGACGATGTCGCGCATGTTGAACGAGCCGACCTGGGCGACGATGCCCATCAGCGACAGGGCCAGGAACACCTCGTAGGAGATGGTCTGGGCCGAGGCGCGCAGGCTGCCGAGCAGGGCGAACTTGTTGTTGCTCGACCAGCCGGCGAACAGCACGGCGTACACCGTCAGGCCGGCCATGGCGAAGAAGAACAGGATGCCGATGTTCAGGTCCGCCACGCCCCAGGTGGGGGTGATCGGCACGATGGCGAAGGCGACGAGCAGGGCGCCCATCGCGATTACCGGGGCCAGGGTGAAGATCATCTTGTCGGCGAAGGGCGGGGTCCAGTCCTCCTTGAAGAACATCTTGACCATGTCCGCGCCGAGCTGGAACGCACCGAACGGACCGACCCGGTTGGGGCCGTAGCGGTCCTGCCAGAGGCCGAGCAGGCGGCGCTCGACCCAGCTTAGCAGGGCGCCGCAGATGACCACGGCGAGCAGCACCACGATGGCCTTGACCACGGTGAGGATGATGGTGACCAGAGCGGGAGTCAGCCAACTCATTGTGCAGCCTCCTGCAGACCTTCCACGGAGCAGCCGGCGATCGCCGCCGGGATGCCGGCGAAGCCGACCGGCAGGCCGATCAGGCCGGCGCCGAGTTGTTCATCGATACGCAGCGGCAGGCGCAGGGCCTGGCCCTTGAGCTGGAAGCCGAGGGTCGCGCCGTCGTTGACGCCGAGGCGGTCCGCGTCTTCCTTGGACAGGGCGACGTAGGTCTCCGGGATGCGCTGCTGGATCGGCGCGGCCCGCGAGCTGTTTTCCTCGCTGCCGAACAGGTGGTACAGCGGCACTACCTTCCAGCTGTCGGCCTTGGCGCTGAACGGCACCGGCACGGCCTGGAACCAGTCGAGGCCTTCGCCCTTCGGTTCGATCAGGCGCACGCCGGGGTCGCCGGCGCGCAGGTGGCCGCCGACCTCGTCCTGGAACTTGTTCCAGGCCTGCGGCGAGTTCCAGCCCGGCGACCAGGCGAACGGGATCTGCTGACGGTCTTCCTGGCTGCCGGAGTAGCCTTCCATGGAGAAGGCGAACGCCGAGTCGATGTCCTGCGGGGTGCGCGGCTCGTGCACGCTGATATTGGCGCGCATGGCGGTACGCCCGCTGTAGCGGTGCGGTTCGCGGGCCAGCTTGAGGCCCTTGATGCGGAACGAGGCGGCCGGTGCGGCGTCGCGGATGCCGGCCAGGATCGGCTTGGCCTCGGCCACGGCTTCGGTGACGTGGTCCAACTGGGTCCAGTCGACGCGCTTGCCTTGCAGGGTGCTGTGGATCGCATGCAGCCAGCGCCAGCCCTCGCGGACCATGTTCCTGGCGTCGTAGTAGGTCGGGTCGAACACCTGGAAGAAGCGCTGGGCGCGACCTTCCTGGCTGACCAGGGTGCCGTCGCCTTCGGCGAAGCTGGCCGCCGGCAGCACCAGGTGCGCCTTGGCGGTGGTGGCGGTCTGCTGGTGATCGGCGACGATCACCACCTTGGCCGCCGCCAGGGCCGCGTCGACACGGGCGGCGTCGGTGCGGCGATAGAGATCGTTCTCCAGCACCACCACGGCGTCGGCCTGTCCGGAGGTCAGTCGCTCGAGCGCGGCTTCCACGGAGTCGCCGCCGAAGAGCGCCAGGCCGAGGCTGTTGGCTTCGCCGACCACCAGGCTGATGGAACCGTTCTTCTCGCGCTGCTTGAGGGCCTTGGCGATGTTCGCCGCGGCTTCGATCAATGCCTTGTTGCCCAGCGAGTTGCCGGACACTACCAGCGGACGCTTGGCCGCCAGCAGGGCATCGGCGATGCGCTGGGCGAAGGCCTGGGCCTGCGGGTCGAGGTCGGCCACGGACGGGGCGCTTGGGTCGATCGCGTGGGCCACGGCGAAGCCGAGGCGAGCGAGATCGTCCGGCGCGGCGTGGACGGTTTCCTCGGCCACGTCGTCGAGGCGGGTCGCGCTGACGCTGGCGATGAACAGCGGGTTCTGCGCATGCTGGGCGATGTTCTTCACCGCGGCGTCGAGCCACGGCTGGACCTTCATGTCGGCGGCCATCTCGACGGCCTTGCCCTTCACCGACTGGCGCAGGGCTAGGGCGATGCGGGCGGCGGTCTGGGTCAGGTCCTCGCCGAGGACGAAGACCGCGTCGTGGTCCTCGATGTCGCGGATGCTCGGCACCGGCAGCGGGCCTTCCTGCATGACCTGCAGGATCAGGCGCAGGCGGTCGAGCTCGCCTTCGTTGATGCCGCTGTAGAAGTTGCCTTCGCCAACCAGCTCGCGCAGGGCGAAGTTGCTTTCCAGGCTGGCGCGCGGCGAACCGATGCCGACCACCTTGCGCTCCTTCAGCAGGGCGGCGGCCTGGTCGAGGGCGCCGTCCAGGCTCAGCTTCTGCTTGCTCAGCACCAGCAGCGGCTGGCGCGGACGGTCTTCGCGGTTGACGTAGCCGTAGCCGAAGCGACCGCGGTCGCAGAGGAAGTAGTGGTTGACCGAGCCGTTGTAGCGGTTCTCGATGCGGCGGATCTCGCCGTAGCGCTCGCCGGGGCTGATGTTGCAGCCGCTGGAGCAGCCGTGGCAGATGCTCGGGGCGAACTGCATGTCCCACTTGCGGTTGTAGCGCTCGGAGTGGGTCTTGTCGGTGAACACGCCGGTGGGGCAGACCTCGGTGAGGTTGCCGGAGAACTCGCTTTCCAGTACGCCGTCCTCGACCCGTCCGAAGTAGACGTTGTCGTGGGCGCCGTAGACGCCGAGGTCGGTGCCGCCGGCGTAGTCCTTGTAGTAGCGCACGCAGCGGTAGCAGGCGATACAGCGGTTCATCTCATGGGCGATGAACGGGCCGAGTTCCTGGTTCTGGTGGGTGCGCTTGGTGAAGCGGTACCGGCGCTCGTTGTGGCCGGTCATCACCGTCATGTCCTGCAGGTGGCAGTGACCGCCTTCCTCGCACACCGGGCAGTCGTGCGGGTGGTTGGTCATCAGCCATTCGACGACGCTGGCGCGGAACTGCTTGGCCTCTTCGTCTTCGATGGAGATCCAGGTGTTGTCGGTGGCGGGGGTCATGCAGGACATGACGAGGCGACCACGCTTGTCGTTCTCGTCGGTGTACTGCTTCACCGCGCACTGGCGGCAGGCGCCGACGCTACCGAGCGCCGGGTGCCAGCAGAAGTAGGGAATGTCGAGACCGAGGGACAGACAGGCCTGCAGGAGGTTGTCTGCACCATCGACTTCGAGCGTCTTGCCGTCTACGTGGATAGTGGCCATGGTTCAAGTCTTCGTTGGCCCGTTGTCAGCGGGCGTGGCTAATAGAAACTCACGGTTCCGTCGGGCCTGCGGCCGGGCCGCGGCACGACGACGAAACATCGCCGGACGGCTGGCCGTCCGGCTGCAAAGCATCAGGCGCCGACCGTTGCCGGGCGCGGCGCGGCCGAAGGCTGGCGGGAGATGCCCGCCTCGAATTCGGCACGGAAATACTTGAGGGCGCTGCCCAGCGGCTCGACGGCTCCCGGCGCGTGGGCGCAGAAGGTCTTGCCTGGGCCGAGGAAGTTGACCAGCTGCTCGAGGGTCTCGAGGTCGCCGGGCTGGCCTTCGCCCCGCTCCAGGGCGCGCAGCAGCTTCACGCTCCACGGCAGGCCATCGCGGCAGGGGGTGCACCAGCCGCAGGACTCGCGGGCGAAGAACTCTTCCATGTTGCGCAGCAGGGAAACCATGTTGATGCTGTCGTCCACCGCCATGGCCAGGCCGGTGCCCATCCGGGTGCCGACCTTGGCGATGCCGCCGGCGAACATCTGCGCATCCAGGTGCTCCGGGAGCAGGAAGCCGGTACCGGCGCCGCCGGGCTGCCAGGCCTTGAGCTGGAAGCCGTCGCGCATGCCGCCGGCGTAGTCCTCGAACAGCTCGCGGGCGCTGACGCCGAACGGCAGTTCCCACAGGCCGGGGTTCTTCACCTTGCCGGAGAAGCCCATCAGCTTGGTGCCCATGTCTTCGCTGCCGGGGCGGGCCAGGGTCTTGTACCAGTCCACGCCGTTGCCGACGATGGCCGGCACGTTGCACAGCGTCTCCACGTTGTTCACGCAGGTCGGCTTGCCCCAGACGCCGACGGCGGCAGGGAAGGGCGGTTTGGAACGCGGGTTGGCGCGGCGGCCTTCCAGCGAGTTGATCAGCGCGGTCTCTTCGCCGCAGATGTAGCGGCCGGCACCGGTGTGGACGAACAGCTCGAAATCGAAGCCGCTGCCGAGGATGTTCTTGCCGAGCAGGCCGGCGGCCTTGGCTTCGTCGATGGCGCGGTTGAGGTTGCGCGCCGCGTCGACGTATTCGCCGCGCAGGAAGATGTAGCCGCGGTAGGCCTTCAGCGCGCGCGCGGAAATCAGCATGCCTTCCACCAGCAGGTGCGGCAGCTGCTCCATGAGCATGCGGTCCTTCCAGGTGTTCGGCTCCATCTCGTCCGCGTTGCACAGCAGGTAGCGGATGTTCAGCGACTCGTCCTTCGGCATCAGGCCCCACTTCACGCCGGTGGGGAAGCCCGCGCCGCCGCGGCCCTTGAGGCCGGAGTCCTTGACGGTCTGGACGATGTCGTCCTGGGCCATCTGGGTCAGCGCCTTGCGCGCCGCGGCATAGCCGTCCTTGCTCTGGTATTCCTCGAGCCAGACGGGCTGGGCGTCTTCGCGCAGGCGCCAGGTCAGCGGATGGGTTTCCGCCGAACGCGCCATGCGGTTGGCCGGACCAATGGAGGTAAGGGTCATACGTAGGCCTCCAGCAGTTTGGCGACACCGTCGGGACGCACGTCGCCATGGGTGTCGTCGTCGATCATCAGCGCCGGGGCCTTGTCGCAGTTGCCCAGGCAGCAGACCGGGAGCAGGGTGAAGCGTCCGTCGGCGGTAGTCTGGCCGAGACCGATGCCGAGTTGCTTCTGGATCTCGCCGACCACCGACTCGTGGCCGCCGATGTAGCAGACCATGCTGTCGCAGACGCGGATGATGTGGCGGCCCACCGGCTGGCGGAATATCTGACTATAGAAGGTGGCGACGCCTTCGACGTCGCTGGCCGGGATCCCCAGCACCTCGCCGATCGCCGGGATGGCGCCGTCCGGCACCCAGCCGCGCTGTTTCTGGACGATCTTCAGGGCTTCGATGGACGCCGCGCGCGGGTCCTCGTAGTGATGCATTTCATGCTCGATGGACGAGCGCTCGGTTTCGCTGAGGACGAAACGGTCGGTCTGAATCAGGTTGCTCTGGCTCATGTCAGCGGTCCACGTCAGCCATAACGAAATCGATGCTACCCAGGTAGGCGATCAGGTCCGCGATCATGCTGCCGTTGATCACCGAGGGGATCTGTTGCAGGTGCGCGAAGCTGGGCGTCCGGATACGCGTGCGGTAGCTCATGGTGCTGCCGTCGCTGGTCAGGTAGTAGCTGTTGATACCCTTGGTCGCCTCGATCATCTGGAAGGCTTCGTTGGCCGGCATGACCGGGCCCCAGGAAACCTGCAGGAAGTGGGTGATCAGGGTTTCGATGTGTTGCAGCGTGCGTTCTTTCGGCGGCGGTGTGGTCAGCGGATGGTCGGCCTTGTAAGGGCCTTCCGGCATGTTCTTCAGGCACTGTTCGATGATCCGCAGGCTCTGGCGCATCTCGCCCATCTTGACCATGCAGCGGTCGTAGGCGTCGCCGTTGTGGGCCAGCGGTACCTCGAACTCGAAGTTCTCGTAGCCGGAGTAGGGGCGGGCCTTGCGCAGGTCGAAGTCGCAACCGGTGGCGCGCAGGCCGGCGCCGGTGGTGCCCCACTCGAGGGCTTCCTTGGTGTTGTACTGGGCGACGCCGATGGTCCGGCCGCGCAGGATGCTGTTCTTCAGGGCCGCGGTCTCGTACTCGTCGAGGCGCTTGGGCATCCAGTCGAGGAACTCGCGGACCAGCTTGTCCCAGCCGCGCGGCAGGTCGTGGGCGACGCCACCGATGCGGTACCAGGCCGGGTGCAGGCGGAAGCCGGTGATGGCCTCGACCACCTTGTAGGCGCGCTGGCGGTCGGTGAAGGTGAAGAACACCGGGGTCATGGCGCCGACGTCCTGGATATAGGTGCCCAGGTACAGCAGGTGGTTCAGGATACGGAAGAACTCCGCCATCATGATCCGGATCACGTCGACCCGCTGCGGCACCTTGATCCCGGCGAGCTTCTCCACCGAGAGTACGTAGGGCAGGTTGTTCATCACCCCGCCGAGGTAGTCGATGCGGTCGGTGTAGGGAATGAAACTGTGCCAGGACTGGCGCTCGGCCATCTTCTCGGCGCCGCGGTGGTGGTAGCCGATCTCCGGGACGCAGTCGATGATCTCCTCGCCGTCCAGCTGCAGGATGATGCGGAACGCGCCGTGGGCGGACGGGTGGTTCGGGCCGAGGTTGAGGAACATGTAGTCCTCGTTCTCGCCGTGGCGCTTCATGCCCCAGTCTTCCGGCTTGAAGCGCAGGGCTTCCTGCTCCAGGTCCTGCTTGGCGGCGGACAGGGAGTAGGGATCGAACTCGGTGGCGCGCGCCGGGTAGTCCTTGCGCAGCGGATGGCCCTGCCAGGTCGGCGGCATCAGCATGCGGGTCAGGTGCGGGTGGCCGGTGAAGGTGATGCCGTACATGTCCCACACTTCGCGCTCGTACCAGTTGGCGTTGGGCCAGATACGGGTGGCGGTGGGCAGGTTGAGGTCGCGCTCGGACAAGGCGACCTTGATCATCACGTCACTATTACGCTCCAGCGACATCAGGTGGTAGAACACGCTGAAGTCGGCGCTCGGCAGGCCGCGGCGATGGGTGCGCAGCCGCTCGTCGACGCCGTGCAGGTCGTAGAGCATCACGTAGGGCTTGGGTACCTGACGGAGGAAGGTCAGGACTTCGATCAGTCTTTCGCGCGGAACCCAGAGCACCGGCATGCCGGTACGGGTGGGCTGGACGGTGAAGGTCTCGGCGCCAAAGCGGGAATTCAGTTCGACGACGATATCCTGGTCGTCTGCCTTGTAAGGCGGGATGTACAGAGCGGAGTCTGCAGTCATGGTCTCGGTCGCTTTCGGTCAACGGTGGGGTGAACGCGGCTGGTCTCGGCCGGCCAGCGGGGCTGGCCGGGAGTTCCGGATCACACTTCGTCGGGGCTGCGCAGGTTGGTCACCTGGATGCGCTGCTCGCGTTTCAGGTCTTTCTGGGCCGGCATTTCGGCGCGGTAGACCCCCTGGTCGCCAACGACCCAGGACAGCGGGCGGCGCTCCTGGCCGATGGATTCCTGCAACAGCATCAGGCCTTGCAGGAACGCCTCCGGACGGGGCGGGCAGCCGGGGATGTAGACGTCCACGGGGAGGAACTTGTCGACCCCCTGGACCACCGAATAGATGTCGTACATGCCGCCGGAATTGGCGCACGAGCCCATGGAGATGACCCACTTGGGTTCGAGCATCTGCTCGTAGAGGCGCTGGATGACCGGGGCCATCTTGATGAAGCAGGTGCCGGCGATGACCATGAAGTCGGCCTGGCGCGGCGACGCCCGGATCACTTCGGCGCCGAAGCGGGCGATATCGTGCGGCGCGGTGAAGGCGGTGGTCATCTCCACGTAGCAGCACGACAGCCCGAAGTTATAGGGCCAGAGCGAGTTCTTGCGACCCCAGTTGACGGTGGAGTTCAGCACATCCTCGAGCTTGCCCATGAAGATGTTCTTGTGAACCTGGCCCTCGACCAGCGGGTCGGCTACGGTTTCCCGTTCGCCTATCGGGTATTGGTCGTTGGCCGCATCGGGATCGATCCGGGTAAGTTTGTATTGCATCGCCAAAGCCTCATTGTTTTAGCTTCGCCTGCCGCTTGCGACGGCTTTCGGGAGCCCAATCGAGCGCACCGATCCGCCAAAGATAGACAAGACCCGCCAACAGAATTGCTATGAAAATGGTTGCCTCGATCAGGCCGGCCCAGCCGCTTTCGCGAACCGACACCGACCAGGCGAAGAGGAAGAGGGCTTCGACGTCGAAGATCACGAAGAGCATCGCGACCAGATAGAATTTTGCCGAGAGACGCAGGCGTGCGCCTCCGGTGGGGACGATCCCGGATTCGAAGGGTTCGTTCTTGCTGCGACCAAATGCCTTGCTGCCAAGCAGGGACGAAACCCCTAGCATGAAGGCGAGAAGGCCAACGACCCCTAGAAGGAAGGCAGCGAATCCCCAGTGATGAGCTGCAAGTTCAGCTGGGTTTGGCATGCTGATACTCCTTCTGTACCGGATATATAAGATCGTGGGTTCTGGGCGCAATGCCCGACTTCTTGTGCAACCCGCTGCGTAGTGAGCTAAGGGTTGTATGTATCTTTCCGATTTTATGCCCAAAGCGCCGGACAAGTAAATTTTTCTAACACAAACAGACGCTTCTCTGCTTTTTCCAGCGCTTTGGTTAATCCCCGAAACCCTCGTGAATGCTGTCTTTGCGAGAAATGGCGCGGCCTGGCTGGCTTTTGGTCGTATTGCCGCGAAGCGTGGTGGAGGGCTCTTTGCAAGGCTTCAAACGATAATGAATATCGTTTGCAATGTCGCATCCGTATAACTTCGCTACATATATTCTTCGCCGCGTTACTATTGTTTACCCTTTTATTGGTAATTACTCTCGCCCAATCCGTTATTGCATTAAACCGGGAATATTCTCCGGGCCGGGCGCATGGCGGTTTTTCTTCTTTCCGCACCATGGCAACCCGGCTGCGGCGCCGCCTGGGGCTGCGCCCGCGGTTCTTCGTGACGGATGCGAAGGCGCTGGGCAAGGTTTGCGGCGGTTCGCTTCGCAGCGTAGATGTAGTCGCTCCGGAGGTGCGCTACCTGGGGGCTGCGGTAGCGACCCGGGGTTTCTTGCCGACCCAGGCCCAGACCATTTCGCAGGCGATCGGCTGGTTGCCGTTCTCGTCGCTGACCAACACCGCCACGCGGACCTCGCCCTTGTCCTGTTGCCGTATCTGCTCGATCTGTCCGGCCTCCAGCGTCGCGATGGCGGTCAGGTCGCCCTGGGCGCGCTTGAGATAGTCGATCTTCATGGTCTTGATCAGCGGCAGCTTGTCGTCCGGTACGTTCATTCCGACCAGGAAGCCGCTGGCCGACTCGGCGAGCAAGGCCATCGCCGCGGCATGGATACCTTTTATGTGGTTCTGCACCGGTCGACGGTTCTTCAGGCTGAGGATGGCGCGCTCCTGCCCCAGTTCATGGATGCGCACCCTCGCCGTGCCGGCGAAGCGCACTTGGGAGCCCAGCAGCAGCGTCAGGCTGCGGCTGCGCAGGCGGCGGGGGAGGAGGTTGATGGCGCCGACGGCGCGGCTGAGACGATTGCGCTTGGGCATGCTGGCGTCCTTCCATAGAGAGGGGAGCCTGCATTCCACCCGCTTTGCCCGGGCTTGCCCACGGCTGTAGCGGCGACCTGCGCCGGCATTCCGGCCAACGCAGGTCGTCGTGGCGCGTCAGAGCAGGCGTCGGCCGTCTTCGCGGGTGATCACCACGGTGGCCGAGCGTGGCCGGCGGCCCGGCCCGCCCGGCCAGGTGCTGAGGAGGTTATCGGCGGTCGAGCCTTCCCCCGGGTGCTGGATGTTGATGAACAGCGTACGGAAGTCCGGCGTCGCGGCAATGCCGGTCACCTCGCAACCCAGCGGACCGGTGAGGAAGCGCTTCAGTTCGCCGGTGCGCGGGTCGGCCACCAGCATCTGGTTGTTGCCGAACGGGCCGCTGCTCAACTGGCTGCCGCTCATGTCGGTCTGGATCCACAGGCGGCCTTCCGGGTCGAACCAGAGGCCGTCGGGGCTGGCCAGGATATTGTCCTGGTTCAGCGGCTTGCCGTCCGGGCCGCGGCTGTCTTCGCCGGGACCGGCGAGCATGAACAGGTCCCAGGTGAAGCGTTGCCCGGCATAGTCGCGGCTGCGTTCGCGCCAGCGGATGATATGGCCGTAGGCGTTCTTCACCCGTGGGTTGGCCGCGTCGGCGACGGTGCGCGACGTGTTGTTGGTGAGGGTGAAGTAGACGTCGCCGTTGTCCGGGTTGACCGCGCCCCACTCCGGGCGATCCATCTTGGTCGCGCCGAGGACATCGGCGGCCAGGCGGGTGTTGATCAGCACTTCGCCCTGGTCGGCGAAGCTCACCCCGGCCTTGCGACAGGCCGCGCGGAAGTTGCCGTCGGCGATGTCCAGCGGCAGCCACTGGCCGCTGCCATCGGCGTTGAAGCGGGCGACGTAGAGGGTGCCTTCGTCGAGCAGGCGAGCGTTGCTGCGACCCGGACGGAACTTGTCGCGGCTGACGTACTTGTAGATGTACTCGTTCTGCGAGTCGTCGCCGGAGTAGCAGACTACCTGGCGGCCCGGCTTGACCGGGGCGAAGACCAGGCCTTCGTGGGCGAAGCGGCCGAGAGCGGTGCGCTTGACCGGCACCGATTGCGGGTCGAACGGGTCGATCTCGACGATCCAGCCGAAGTTGTTCGGTTCGTTGCGGTAGTCGTCCTGGGCCTGTTTGCCCTTGCGGGTGGCGTCGAAGCGTTCGAACTCGTCGCCCGCCAGGGTTTCCCAGCCGAAACGGCTGGTGTTGCGAATGCCGTAGCGGGTCAGTTCGCGCGGCAGTTCGCTGTCCTGGGTGGAGAAATAGCCGACCCAGTTCTCCTCGCAGGTGAGGTAGGTGCCCCAGGGGGTGAAACCGTTGGAACAGTTGTTATGGGTGCCGCGGGTGCGGGTGCCGTCCGGACTGTGGCGGGTGCGCAGCAGTTCGTGGCCGCGCGCCGGGCCGGCGATACGCATCGGCGTGGCGGCGGTGATCCGGCGATTTCGTTGCGACGGCACGACATTCCACTCGCCACGCACGTTGCGACGGATCTCCACGACGGAAACGCCATGGGCGTTGATTTCCTTGCGCACTTCATCGGCGACGGTGCGCTTGCCATCGACCACGGTCGGGCCATTGGTGTGCAGCAGCGGCGCGTCGATGTATTCATGGTTGAGCACCAGCAGGCCATGGTTGCTGATGTGTCCGCCGCCGAAGCCGAACTGCGCGTCGATCGGGAAGAAGTGCATGCCGTCGTGGTGCATGCCGATCTGTTCGGCCTGGTCCTGGGCGCTGTTGCTGGCGTCGTCGAGGAAGCCCGGATAACTGCCGCTGATCGGGGTGCCCCAGGGTATGAAGGGCGTCGCCTTGTAGCCGGCGGGCACCCGGATGGTATCGGCACGGCCGCTGGCGATGGCTTCGAAGGGCAAGCGGTTGCGGCGTTTGAAAGGCAAGCCGCGCAGGCCTTCCGCGGCGGGCACCTGCGCTTCGGCGGGAGCGGCGCTGGCGGGGAGCGCGACGCCGAGGAAGGCGAGGGCGCCGAGCGCCGCGCCGCCGGCCAGGACCTGGCGGCGGCCGAGGCCGGCGATCAGGTCGTTCATGTGCGGGTTGTTCGAATGGTTGCTGGGCAACTCGTCGCCATCACCGAACAGGATGGCATCTTTTTTCTCCAGGCTCACGGACGTGCTCCTTGTGGGCTGATCGACGGAGCATTGACGCTAACCGCTGAAAGCGACGGGACGATGACAGGCACTCGAGGCCTTTTGCCATGATCCGGAAATGAAAAACCCCGGCCGGAGCCGGGGTTTTCGCGAGGCGGGCCGGGCAGATCGTGGCTGCCCGGCTGGCCCCTGTTCCTTAGTGGAACTGGTTCATGGTGTTGTCTTTGCCGCTGGCCTTCAGAGCGGCTTCGCCAGCGAAGTACTCTTTATGGTTGTCGCCGATGTCGGAGCCCGCCATGTTCTGGTGCTTGACGCAGGCGATGCCCTGGCGCAGTTCCTGGCGCTGCACGCCCTTCACGTAGGCCAGCATGCCTTCGTCGGCGAAGTAGCCCTTGGCCAGGTTGTCGGTGGACAGCGCGGCGGTGTGGTAGGTCGGCAGGGTGATCAGGTGGTGGAAGATGCCGGCGTGGGCCGAGCCATCGCGCTGGAAGGTGCGGATCTTCTCGTCGGCGACCTTGGCCAGCTCGGTGTCGTCGTACTCGACGCTCATCAGCTTGTTGCGGTCGTAGGCGGAAACGTCCTTGCCTTCGGCGACGAACGCATCGAACACCTGCTGGCGGAAGTTCAGGGTCCAGTTGAAGGACGGGCTGTTGTTGTAGACCAGCTTGGCGTTCGGAATCACTTCGCGGATGCGATCGACCATTGCCTTGATCTGGCCGACGTGCGGCTTCTCGGTTTCGATCCAGAGCAGGTCGGCGCCGTTCTGCAGCGAGGTGATGCAGTCCAGGACGCAGCGATCTTCGCCGGTGCCCTTGCGGAACTGGAACAGGTTGGAAGCCAGGCGCTTCGGACGCAGCAGCTTGCCTTCGCGCTTGATCACGACGTCGCCGTTGCCCAGCTCGGCCTCGGAGATTTCTTCGCAATCCAGGAAGGAGTTGTACAGGTCGCCCAGGTCGCCCGGCTCGTTGGTCACGGCGATCTGCTTGGTCAGGCCGGCGCCCAGGGAGTCGGTACGGGCGACGATCACGCCATCGTCCACGCCCAGCTCGAGGAAGGCGTAGCGTACGGCATTGATCTTGGCGAGGAAGTCGATGTGCGGAACGGTGACCTTGCCGTCCTGGTGGCCGCACTGCTTCTCGTCGGACACCTGGTTCTCGATCTGGATGCAGCAGGCGCCGGCTTCGATCATCTTCTTGGCCAGCAGGTAGGTCGCCTCGGCGTTGCCGAAGCCGGCGTCGATGTCGGCGATGATCGGCACCACGTGGGTTTCGAAGTTGTCGATCTGGGCCAGCAGCTCGGCTTCCTTGGCCTTGTCGCCAGCGGCGCGGGCAGCGTCCAGGCCGGTGAACAGCAGGTCCAGCTCGCGGGCGTCAGCCTGGCGCAGGAAGGTGTACAGCTCTTCGATCAGGCCGGAAACCGCGGTTTTCTCGTGCATGGACTGGTCCGGCAGCGGGCCGAAGTCGGAGCGCAGCGCGGCGACCATCCAACCGGACAGGTAGAGGTAGCGCTTGTTGGTGGTCTTCAGGTGCTTCTTGATCGAGATCAGCTTCTGCTGCCCGATGAAGCCGTGCCAGCAACCCAGCGACTGGGTGTAGACGGAGGAGTCCGCATCGTATTCGGCCATGTCCTTGCGCATGATGGCCGCGGTGTACTTGGCGATATCCAGGCCGGTCTTGAAGCGGTTCTGGATACGCATGCGAGCTGCGTACTCGGGGTTGATCGCGCTCCAGCTGCTGCCGTTCTTCTCTTTCAGCGCGGCAACTGCCTTGATCTCGTTCTGATATGCGGACATGGTCAATCCTTCAAGAAATGTATTGGTTGAGCACCGACTGACCCACTCAAAACCTGCTGGTGAAGGTTGTCTTGCGGGTGGCTCACCGCTGCATGGCGAGAGAATGACCGTGGCGAAGAATGACGCCGAGGAGGGGGTGGAGACGAACAGTTCGCGGACCGTGCTTCTCGACTGTATCAAGTGCCGTTCGGCTCGTGGTTGCCGGTGGGCGACTCGCTGTCGAGTCTTTCGATCTGGCTGATACGTAAACGCTTCCCCGTCCCTCAGGACAACTTCGTTCCAGTCGCAATCTCGTCAAGCCGCCTTGTGGGCAGATCAACACGGTGGAGGCCGAGGGCGTATCGGCGCAGGCACCGGGAGCTCGTCGTTTCAGAGCCCCTGATTAGCGGGAGCGGGGCCATCATGCTCTGGAAAAAATCCGTCGTCAAACGTTTTGTAGTGTTTTTTCAAGACTACTACACGAAGGTCTAAGAGTGACCGGATGGTCTTGTCTGGTCGAGATGTTTCCGTTTGCATCGAAAATGCCCGCAAAAGCCCGCGCCCCGCGGCTTTGCCGGAGCGGGAGGCAATTCGCGCTGGAAAGAGCGCCGTCGGTCAGTCGAGGGTTTCGACTTTCAGGCGCAGGCTGGTGTCGTCGCGTCCCTGGGTCGAGTAGCGACGCACGAAGCCGTGCTGGTCGGCCTGGTTCTGTTCGCTGACGCCGCCCAGGGTGATCCACTCGCCGAGCTTGCCGCTGACCCGGGTGTCGGTGCTCTGGGTATCGATGACGCCGGGATGGCTCTGGCTGAGGCGGTCATTGCTGGAACTGATGGTGACGTGCACCAGGTTGCCGGTCAGCGTCGCGGTGACGTAGAAGCCGCGGTTGACGTTGCGGTATTCGGTCTGGCTGTAGATCTGCCCGTAGGGACCGGTGGCGGTGCTGGTGATGGGGACGCTCTGGCCGACCTGGATCAGCGCCGGGTAGCCCTCGGTGGCCTGGACCTGCTGGCTGCCGCCGGAACGGCTGTCGGTGGAGCGACGGATGATGCGGACTCGATCCTTGCCGTTGACCTCGCCGCGGCCGCTCTGGATCTCGATGTTGCCGGCGCTGGTCGAACCATCCACCGAATAGCCGCGGCTGTCCTGTTGCAGGTTCTCGCTGGTATCCACGGTGATCAGCAGGCGATGCGGGCGCGAGTCGATCTGCTGCAGGACCGATTGCAACTCGCGGATCTTCGCCGGCTCGGCATTGACGATCAACTGGTTGCCATAGGCGGTGACCTTGCCTTCGCTGCCGATGACCGACTGGGCCACCGCCATCACGTCGTCGGCGGTGCGGTAGTTGAGCGGGATCACTTCGGTGCGCGGGGCGGCCGAGGCGCCGAGAACGACTGTCGCCAACAGCGAGGAGAGCAGGGTGGTGCGCAACAGGGTCACAGGAGGAAGCTCCGCAGGTCCGGGTCGGAAAGACTGGTGTCCCAGGCCTGCTCGAAGCGGGCCTGGAGTTGACGCACCCGCCCGGCGGCACGGTAGCAGGCATAGCCCGCCGGTTGCGCCGGTTTCGGGCGCAGCAGCAGGCCCTGGTCGTCGGCCAGGAGGAAGGCGTCGTCCTCTTTAGGGTAGTCCGGGTTGAGCCGGCGGATCAGGCAGTTGCTCGACAGGCGGCGCGAAAGGTTGATCAGGCGGTGGCCGTTGCGCACGGCCTGGGCGCTGTCGCCAACGAGGATACGCAGGCGATTGCGTGGATTGGCCAGGAGAAAACGGGTGCAGGCTTCCTGGATGCTGCTGTGGTGATAGAGCCAGCTTTCCAGGTCGGGACTGTGCAGGCAGAGTGAGCGGCGGGCCTGCTGCAGGAGGGCCAGGGCATGGGCGCGGGCTTCCTGCGGATGCTCGAAGCGCTCCAGCGGCTCATGTTCGCCGAGGCGGAATGGCGCTGGTTCCCAGCGTTCCGCAGGCAGCGCGGCGCTGGCCGGGTTGCGTACCGCAAAGCACCCCGGAGAGCTGAATTCGATGGCCGGCAGGTCGGCCGGCGAGGTCTCCGGGGCGTCGCTCATCGGGCCTCAGTCGCTGTCGCGAACCATGTCGACATGGGGCAGGCCGGCGTCGAGGAACTCGCCGCTGTCGACCTTGAAGCCCAGTCGCTCGTAGAAGGGTATGGCATAGACCTGCGCGGTCAGCAGTTGGCGCTTCAGGCCGCGTCGCTCGGCTTCCTCGATGGCCGCGCGCATCAGCGCGTCGCCGACCTTCAGGCCGCGCCAGTCCTTGAGTACCGAGACCCTGCCGATGTGCCCGTCGCCCAGCAGGCGCGCGGTGCCGATCGCGTATTCGCCTTCATAGGCGAGAAAATGCACGGCTTCGTCGTCTTCGGCGTCCCACTCCAGTTCCGGCGGAACCGACTGTTCGGCAATGAAGACCGCTTCGCGGATGCGGCGCAGCTCGGCATTGTCCTTCTGCCAGTCGGCTACGCGTACGCGGATCTTATTCATCTGCAAACTCCAAACTGCCCTGTTTGACCAACTCCGCCAACAGCTTACGCGCATCGTCATCGGCCAGCCATTGGCCGAGGTTTTCCAGATGCAACGCATCGGCCGAGCAGACCAGCTTCAGCAGTTCCTTGAGCTGGCCGGGCAGGAGTACGCTCTGGCCGCTGGCGAACAGCACCAGGCCGATGTCGATCTCGCTCCAGGCCAGGCGGGCGCTGGGGTTGCGCACCAGCAGCGCGCCATCCTCGAGGGCGCCGAATAGCTCCTCTTCGGGGATATCCTCGCCGGCAACCAGTTCAGGATAGCGCGGCTCGGTCATGAACTGGCCGAACCAGGTCAGCAGCAGGCGCTCGTCGCTCATGTGCTCCTGGATCAGGCCCTGCAGGCGCTCCAGAGCGTCGCGCTGGATCTGGTGCGGATCGTCGCCTACCGGTTGCAGGCCGGCATCGGTGTAGCGCTCCTCGTCGGAGAGGAACTGGCCGAGGAAGTCGGTGAAATGGGTCAGCACTTCGGCGGCGCTGGGCGCGCGGAAGCCGATCGAGTAGGTCATGCACTCGTCTTCGGCAATGCCGTAGTGGGCGAGGCGCGGGGGCAGGTAGAGCATGTCGCCGGGCTCCAGGACCCACTCGTCGCTCTGTTCGAAGTCGGCGAGGATGCGCAGGTCGGCGTGCTCGCGCAGCGGGCTGTCGCTGCTGCACATCTGTCCGACTTTCCAGCGCCGGCGTCCGTGGCCCTGAAGCAGGAATACGTCGTAGTTGTCGAAGTGCGGACCGACGCCGCCGCCGGGAGCGGCGTAGCTGATCATTACGTCGTCGATCCGCCAGCTGGGCAGGAAGCGGAATTGCTCCAGCAGTTGGGCGACTTCCGGGACGAACTGGTCGACCGCCTGGACCAGCAGGGTCCAGTCCTGTTCCGGCAGGTGCTGGTAGTCCTCCTCCTGGAACGGGCCACGGCGCATTTCCCACGGGGTTTTCCCGTGTTCGAGGACGATGCGCGATTCCACCGACTCCTCCAGCGACAACCCGGCCAGCTCGTCGGCGGACAGCGGGCTTTCGAAGTCCGGGATCGCCTGGCGGACCAGCAGCGGTTTGCGCTGCCAGTAGTCGCGGAGGAATTCGGCAGCGGTCAGTCCGCCCAGAAGTTGCAGGGGAGTATCAGCATTCATGGTTAAGTCCTTGAAACAAAAACGCCCGGCGCAGCCGGGCGTGCAAAAGGGTTGCGTGCTCAGATGCGCTTGGCCTGGGCGGCGGCATTGCCGACGTAGCCGGCCGGGGTCAGCTTCTTCAGCTCGACCTTGGCCTCGGCGGGAATCGCCAGCTCTTCGATGAAAGTCTGCAAGGCTTCGGCGCTGATGCCTTTGCCGCGGGTCAGTTCCTTCAGCTTCTCGTAGGGGTTTTCCACGCCATAGCGACGCATCACGGTCTGCACCGGCTCGGCGAGGACTTCCCAGCAGGCGTCCAGGTCCTCGGCGATGCGCTGGGCGTTCAGCTCCAGCTTGCCGATGCCCTTCAGGCTGGCCTCGTAGGCGATGACGCTGTGGGCGATGCCGACGCCGAGGTTGCGCAGCACGGTGGAGTCGGTCAGGTCGCGCTGCCAGCGCGAGATCGGCAGCTTGCTGGCCAGGTGCTGGAACAGCGCGTTGGCGATGCCGAGGTTGCCCTCGGAGTTCTCGAAGTCGATCGGGTTGACCTTGTGCGGCATGGTCGAGGAGCCGATCTCGCCGGCCACGGTCTTCTGCTTGAAATAGCCGAGGGAGATGTAGCCCCAGACGTCGCGGTCGAAGTCGATGAGGATGGTGTTGAAGCGGGCGATCGCATCGAACAGCTCGGCGATGTAGTCGTGCGGCTCGATCTGAGTGGTGTAGGGGTTGAAGGTCAGGCCGAGGTCGCCTTCGATGAACTGGCGCGCGTTGGCTTCCCAGTCGACTTCGGGATAGGCGGACAGGTGGGCGTTGTAGTTGCCCACGGCACCGTTGATCTTGCCCAGCAATTCGATGCCGGCGACCTGCTTGATCTGCCGCTCCAGGCGGTAGACGACGTTGGCCAGTTCCTTGCCCAGGGTGGTCGGCGAGGCAGGCTGGCCGTGGGTGCGGGAGAGCATCGGCACGTCGGCGAGTTTCACCGCCAGTTCGCGGATGGCCTCGGCGATCTGGCGCATCAGCGGCAGCAGCACGCTGTCGCGACCCTCGCGGAGCATCAGGGCGTGGGACAGGTTGTTGATGTCCTCGGAGGTGCAGGCGAAGTGGATGAACTCGCTGACCGCGGCCAGCTCCGGAAGCTTGGCGGCCTGTTCCTTGAGCAGGTACTCCACGGCTTTCACGTCGTGGTTGGTGGTGCGCTCGATTTCCTTGATGCGTTCGGCGTGTTCCAGCTGGAAGTCGCTGGCCAGGCTGTCGAGCAGGGCGTTGGCTTCGGCGGAGAACGGCGCGACCTCGGGAATCCCGGCGTGGGCGGCGAGGCGCTGCAGCCAGCGGACTTCCACCATGACGCGGAAACGGATCAGGCCGTATTCGCTGAAGATCGGACGCAGGCTGCTGGTTTTGCCGGCATAGCGGCCATCGACGGGGGATACCGCGGTGAGCGAGGAAAGCTGCATGAGACGTTCTCGTGGCTGGAAGTCAACGAAAAAGGGGCGCATATCATACATGAAAGGTGCGCCCCGGTGGGGCATTCAGCGGGGCCTTTCGGCGGGGCGGTTGCCCAGCAGGGGGATCAGGCTGGCGGCGAAGATCAGGGCGGCGCCGAGCAGCGACGTGTGGCTGGGCAGTTCGTCCCAGCGCAGCCAGGCGATCACCCCGGCGAAAACGATGGCCATGTAGGCGATCGGTCCGATCACTCCCGGGGAGGCCAGGGCATAGGCCTGCGACATGGTCAGTTGGCCGAGGCTGGCGAACAGTCCGGCGCCGAGCAGCAGGAGCAGTTCCTGGCCGTTCAGCGGCTGCCAGGCCCAGGCCAGCGGCACGGCGGAGAACAGGGTGCCGAACAGGGCGAAGTAGAACACGATGCGATAGGCTGGCTCGCTGTCGCTCATTTCGCGGATCGAGACGAAGGCACAGGCGGCCATCAGGCTGGAAGCGATGCCGACCAGGGCGATCGGCGCCACTACCGCGCCGCTGGGCCTGGCCACCAGCAGCACGCCGAGGAAGCCGACCAGGGTGGCGACCATCATGCGGCGGGTCAGCGGCTCCTTGATCCACAGGTGTGCGATCAGCGGCGTGAACACCGGCGCGGCATAGCTGAACAGCATGGCGTCGGTCAGCGGCAGGTGGGCGAGGGCGTAGAAGTAGCAGTACATGCCGCCCAGGCCGTAGGTGGTGCGCAGCAGGTGCGATAGCGGGCGGCGGGTGCGCAGCGGGCCGATGCCGCGAGTCAGCGCCAGGGGCAGGAAGAACAGCACGCCGACGAGGTTGCGGAAGAACACCACGGTTTCGTTGTTGACGGTGCTGGAGGCCTCGCGGATCAGGCCGCCCATCAGGGCGAAGAACAGCGCCGAAAGAGCCAGCATGGCGGCGCCCTGGGTCGGGCTGTTGCGCCGTTGCGGCTGGCTCCCGGCCATGGCCATGGCTAGCCGCGCAGCAGGGGATAGAGTTCGTTGAGCAGCCGGCGCCGGCTGAATACCATCTGCCAGCGGCTGCCGCCCAGTTGCCGCCAGAGCCGCGCCGAGCGGATGCCGGCGAGCAGCAGGGCGCGGATCCGCGCGGCGTTGCTGCTGACCTGCAGGTGGCGCATGTCGCCGTGTACCTGGATGCGCTGGCGGAAGGTGCTGAGGGTGTCCTGGTAGATGCTGGCGAACGAGGCGATGACGTTCTCGTGGACCAGGCCGAAGTGCTGGACCTGCTGTTCGACCTGGTCGAGGCGCTGGCCGATCAGGTCGAGCATATCGCCGCGCTTGTCCAGTTGCCGTTCCAGGGTCAGCATCGCCAGGGCGTAGCGCAGCGGTTCGCGCTGCAGGCTGCCGGGCTTGCGCTCCAGGGCGCTGGCCAGGGCCTTGAAGCCGTCGCGCAGGTTGAGGCTGTCGCCACCGTAGACGTCCAGGGTGCTGGCCGGGTTGCGCGCCAGCAGGCTGCCGAGCATGCAGCCCAGCGGGGCTTCGCTGATCTGTCCGGTGCGTGCCAGCTTGTCGACCAGGGCTGCGGATTCGAAGACGGCGCCGAGGGCAATCAGTTGCTGTCGCGGATCGCTCACGGGCGTCCTCCGAAATCCCAGGCTTCCGCCGTTTCGATCACGCCGCCGCCGAGGCAGACGTCGCCGTCGTAGAACACCACCGATTGCCCCGGGGTCACTGCGCGCTGCGGTTCGTCGAACACCGCGCGGTAGCCTTCGGCGGTTTTCTCCAGGACGCAGTCCTGGTCGCTCTGCCGGTAGCGCACCTTGGCCCGCAGGCGGCGCGGCCGCTCCAGTTCGACCGAGTTGACCCAGTAGATTCGCGAGGCCAGCAGGGCGCGGGAGAACAGCAGCGGGTGGTCGTTGCCCTGGCCGACCAGCAGCACGTTGCGTTGCAGGTCCTTGCCGAGCACGTACCAGGGATCGTCGCCGGCTTCCTTGAGACCGCCGATGCCGAGGCCCTGGCGCTGGCCGATGGTGTGGTACATCAGGCCGCTGTGGCGACCGATGACCTTGCCTTCGGTGGTCTCGATGTCGCCCGGCTGGGCCGGCAGGTACTGCTTGAGGAAATCGGTGAAGCGTCGCTCGCCAATGAAGCAGATGCCCGTGGAGTCCTTCTTCTTCGCCGTGGCGAGGCCATGCTTCTCGGCGATGGCGCGGACTTCCGGCTTCTCCAGTTCGCCGACGGGGAACAGGCTGCGGGCGATCTGCTCGCAGCCCACCGCGTGCAGGAAGTAGCTCTGGTCCTTGTTCGGGTCCAGGCCCTTGAGCAGCTCGGTGCGCCCGTCGCGGTCGCGGCGCCGCACATAGTGGCCGGTGGCGATCAGGTCCGCGCCGAGCATCAGCGCGTAGTCGAGGAACGCCTTGAACTTGATTTCGCGGTTGCAGAGGATGTCCGGGTTCGGCGTACGGCCGGCCTTGTACTCGGCAAGGAAGTGCTCGAACACGTTATCCCAGTATTCCGCGGCGAAGTTCGCCGTGTGCAGCTTGATGCCGATCCGGTCGCAGACGGCCTGGGCGTCGGCTAGGTCCTCGCGGGCGGTACAGTATTCGGTGCCGTCGTCCTCGTCCCAGTTCTTCATGAACAGGCCTTCGACCTGATAGCCCTGCTGCAACAGGAGCAGGGCGGAGACGGACGAGTCGACGCCGCCGGACATGCCGACGATCACGCGCTCGCGGCGTGGGGTGGGGGCGGATTCAGACATAGCGATCAGGCGTCACGGGCGAATTCGTAAAACGCGGATTCTATCAGGCCTGGGGTAGGGAGGGCGACACGTGGGTGTCGCGGATCAGCGCCAGGGGATAGCGGCCGCCGGCCAGGTAGTCGTCGATGCAGCGCAGCACCAGGTGGCTGCGCCAGCGCTGCGGCTGGGCGGCCAGTTCGTCGCGGCTCAGCCAGCGCGGGCCGATGATGCCGTCGTCGAGGGCGCGCTCGGGGTGGTGGCGCACGGGGCGGGCGGCGAAGCATACGCGCTGATAGGTGACACCGTTGGACGGCGCGGTGTACAGGTAGATGCCGGTGACGGCGCTCAGCTCGACCTCCCAGCCGGTTTCCTCGAGGGTTTCGCGCAGGGCGGCCTCGAGCAGGCTTTCGGCGGGCTCCAGGTGCCCGGCGGGCTGGTTCAGCACCTCGCGGCCGTCGGCCTGTTCCTCGACCAGCAGGAAGCGGCCCTGGTCCTCGACGATGGTCGCTACGGTGACATGGGGATGCCAGCTCATGGATGTCTCCTCGGTACGGAAAAGGCCTCGATAAAAAGAAACCCCGAGCGTAGGCTCGGGGTTTCTGCTTCGTCAGCGTGACGCCATCAGGCCAGGCTGTCGATCGCCGCGTTGAAGGTGGCGCTGGGGCGCATCACCTTGCTGGTCAGCTCCGGGTTGGAGCGATAGTAGCCGCCGATCTCGGCCGGCTTGCCCTGGACCGCATTGAGTTCGGCGACGATGGTCGCTTCCTGCTCGGTCAGGGCCTTGGCCAGCGGTGCGAAGTGCGCTTTCAGTTCGGCGTCTTCGTCCTGGGCGGCCAGGGCCTGGGCCCAGTACATCGCCAGGTAGAAGTGGCTGCCGCGGTTGTCGATGTCGCCGACCTTGCGCGACGGCGACTTGTTGTTGTCCAGCAGCTTGCCGGTGGCTTCGTCCAGCGCCTTGCCGAGCAGCTTGGCCTTGGCGTTGCCGGTCTTGATCCCGGTTTCCTCCAGGGACACGGCCAGGGCCAGGAACTCGCCCAGGGAGTCCCAGCGCAGGTAGTTCTCTTCCACCAGTTGCTGGACGTGCTTGGGTGCCGAGCCGCCGGCGCCGGTTTCGTACATGCCGCCGCCCGCCATCAGCGGAACGATGGAGAGCATCTTGGCCGAGGTGCCCAGTTCCATGATCGGGAACAGGTCGGTCAGGTAGTCGCGCAGGACGTTGCCGGTCACCGAGATGGTGTCCTTGCCGCGGATCAGGCGTTCCATGCTGACGCGAATGGCCTCGTTGTAGCCCATGATGCTGATGTCGAGACCGGTCAGGTCGTGGTCCTTGAGGTACAGTTCGACCTTCTTGCGCAGTTCGCGGTCGTGGGCGCGCTCCGGGTCCAGCCAGAAGATCGCCGGGGTATCGGACTGGCGTGCGCGGGTGACGGCCAGCTTGACCCAGTCGCGGATCGGTGCGTCCTTGGTCTGGCAGGCGCGCCAGATGTCGCCGGTCTCCACGTCGTGCTGCATCAGCACGCTGCCGTCGGCCAGGACCACGCGCATGGTGCCGTCGGCGGTCATTTCGAAGGTCTTGTCGTGGGAGCCGTATTCCTCGGCCTTCTGCGCCATCAGGCCGACGTTCGGCACGCTGCCCATGGTGGTCGGGTCGAAGGCGCCGTTGGTCTTGCAGAAGTTGATCATCTCCTGGTAGATGCGGGCGTAGGTGCTTTCCGGCATTACCGCCTTGGTGTCTTTCTGCTTGCCGTCCTTGCCCCACATCTGGCCGGAGTTGCGGATCATCGCCGGCATCGAGGCGTCGACGATGACGTCGCTCGGAATGTGCAGGTTGGTGATGCCTTTCACGGAGTCGACCATCGCCATTTCCGGGCGGTGGCTGTACACCTCGTGGATGTCGTGGAGGATCTCTTCCTGCTGGGAGGCGGGCAGCGACTTGATCTTGTCGTAGACGCTGGAGATACCGTTGTTCGGGTTCACGCCGAGCTCTTCGAAGAGTTGGCCCCACTTGTCGAAGACGTCCTTGTAGTAGACGCTCACCGCATGTCCGAAGACGATCGGGTGGGAAATCTTCATCATGGTCGCCTTGACGTGCAGGGACCACATGACGCCGGTTTCCTTGCAGTCCTGCAGGGTCTTCTCGAAGAAGTCGCGCAGCTTGCCGCAGCTCATGAACATGCTGTCGAGCACTTCGCCTTCCTGCAGGCTCAGTTGCTTCTTGACCTCGACCTTGCCGTCCTTGCCGACGAATTCGATGCGCACGTCACCGGCCTTGGCCATGGTGATGGACTGTTCGCTGGAGAAGAAGTCGCCGCCGCGCATGTAGTCGGCGTGGGAGCGCGAGGCCATGCTCCACTTGCCCATGGAGTGCGGGTGCTTGCGGGCGTAGGCCTTCACTGCGGCAGGCGCGCGACGGTCGGAATTGCCTTCGCGCAGGACCGGGTTCACGGCGCTGCCGAGGATCTTCGCGTAGCGTGCGCGAACCTCTTTCTCTTCGTCGGTCTGCGGGTCTTCCGGGAAGTCGGGAACCTTGTAGCCCAGGCCCTGCAGCTCGGCGATCGCGCCTTTCAGCTGGGGCACCGAGGCGCTGATGTTGGGCAGCTTGATGATATTGGCGTCGGGCGAGGTGGCCAGGACCGCCAGGCGGGCGAGGTCGTCTTCGATACGCTGGTCGGCTTCGAGGCGGTCGGCGAAGTTGGCCAGGATGCGTCCTGCAAGAGAGATGTCGCTGGTCTCGACGTCGATGCCGGCGGAAGCGGCAAAGGCCTTGACGATGGGGAGGAGCGAGTAGGTGGCGAGCGCGGGTGCTTCGTCGGTGAAGGTGTAGGTGATCTTCGAGCGGATGGACATCTACGGTAACTCTCTTTTTTGCTGGGCGCGCACAGAGTCTCGATACGCGTTGGTGGACGCGATGCCTTCGCTCAACATCGGGTTGAATCGAAATCGAGATATGCCGCGGGATATAGGGGCGCCAGTAGAGCGTTGTACGGCGGGTTCATGGTGGCGAACCCGACGCTGCGAGGGGAGAGGGTCTGGTCCCAGACTGCTCGGACCTCGATGACTGCGAAGTCATGGCGCGCAGTATACCACCCTCTCGCCGGGCTGATGCGCTCGCCTGTTTAGACTAAGGAAGATGTGGTTTCCGGGCGGACAACTGGGCTACCCTAGAAGGCTGCAACAGGGTTTTAACCACAACACGGAGTTCAGCATGGGATACCAAAAGATCCAGGTGCCGGCGACCGGTGACAAAATCACTGTGAATGCCGACATGTCCTTGAGCGTACCGAAGAACCCGATCATCCCGTTCATCGAGGGTGATGGC
The DNA here is from genome assembly GCF_056110345.1 of Pseudomonas sp. TZ252. Classification (NCBI taxonomy): domain Bacteria; kingdom Pseudomonadati; phylum Pseudomonadota; class Gammaproteobacteria; order Pseudomonadales; family Pseudomonadaceae; genus Pseudomonas; species Pseudomonas sp. TZ252. Next base: position 4,980,347 of record NZ_CM148566.1, read on the forward strand.
ATCGGCGTCGATATCAGCCCGGTCATGATCAAGGTTGTCGACGCTGCAGTGGAAAAAGCATACAAGGGCGAGCGCAAGATCGCCTGGATGGAAGTCTACGCCGGCGAGAAGGCCACCCAGGTCTATGACCAGGACACCTGGCTGCCCCAGGAAACCCTGGACGCCGTACGCGACTACGTGGTTTCCATCAAGGGCCCGCTGACCACCCCGGTCGGTGGCGGCATCCGCTCCCTGAACGTGGCCCTGCGCCAGCAACTCGATCTCTACGTCTGCCAGCGCCCGGTACGCTGGTTCGAAGGCGTGCCCAGCCCGGTGAAGAAGCCCGGCGACGTGGACATGGTGATCTTCCGCGAGAACTCCGAGGACATCTATGCCGGCGTCGAGTGGAAGGCCGGTTCGCCGGAAGCGGAGAAGGTCATCAAGTTCCTCACCGAGGAAATGGGCGTCAAGAAGATCCGCTTCACCGAGAACTGCGGCATCGGCATCAAGCCGGTTTCCCAGGAAGGCACCAAGCGCCTGGTGCGCAAGGCACTGCAATACGCCGTCGACAACGACCGCAGTTCGGTGACCCTGGTGCACAAGGGCAACATCATGAAGTTCACCGAGGGTGCCTTCAAGGATTGGGGCTACGAAGTCGCGCGCGATGAATTCGGCGCCGAGCTGCTGGACGGCGGTCCGTGGATGCAGTTCAAGAATCCGAAGACCGGCAAGAACGTCGTGGTCAAGGACGTGATCGCCGACGCCATGTTGCAGCAGATCCTGCTGCGCCCCGCCGAGTACGACGTGATCGCCACCCTGAACCTGAACGGCGACTATCTCTCCGACGCCCTGGCGGCCGAGGTCGGCGGCATCGGCATCGCGCCCGGCGCCAACCTGTCCGATTCGGTGGCCATGTTCGAGGCGACCCACGGCACCGCGCCGAAGTACGCCGGCCAGGACAAGGTCAACCCGGGTTCGCTGATCCTCTCCGCGGAGATGATGCTGCGCCACATGGGTTGGACCGAGGCGGCCGACCTGATCATCAAGGGCACCAACGGGGCGATCGCCGCCAAGACCGTGACCTATGACTTCGAACGCCTGATGGACGGCGCGACCCTGCTGTCCTGCTCGGAGTTCGGCGATGCGATGATTGCCAAGATGTAGGAAGGGCTAGCGCCCGAACGAGAAAAAGGCCGGTTCGCACCGGCCTTTTTCATTTCCGCATCCGCGCTGGGGTCAGGCTTCGATGGGCGTCGCCTGCGGCTCTTCCTGCGGGGCGGGGGCGGAGGGTGCGGCGGTTGTCGCGGTGGCGGGGCTGATGTTGATGGCATGCAGTCCCTTCGGTCCCTGGATGATCTCGAAATTGACCGGCTGGCCCGCCTTGAGTGTCTTGTAACCGTCCATCTGAATGGCCGAGTAATGGGCGAACAGGTCCTCATCTCGGCCCTCGGCCAGGATGAACCCGTAGCCCTTGGCGTTGTTGAACCACTTGACCTTACCGCTGAGCATGCTCATATCCCTCTGCAAAGGACTCCAACGCTGGAGTATCATCCACTACGATCCCGCGTCCGACCTGGGTCGAGACGGGTGCGGAACCCCTGATACCCTGTAGGGGTATTCCATTGTTTGTAACACCCTTTTGCAGTTAGTCAAGGCGCTGAACCATACGCCTGAGAAACGGATCAACATCATGTCGGTCCATAACTTTCCAGAAAGGCAAAGCTTTTTTTCCTCATGCATGCACCTAGCCAGATTCGACTAACATTCAATCAGGACCATCCCGAGCCTCATGAGCACGAGGACGAAGGGGCGGGGCTCGCGGTACAGGAGTCGAAGCCTGTATTACAGCCGCCACCGTTGTATAAGGTGGTACTGTTCAACGACGATTACACGCCGATGGACTTTGTTGTTGAAGTGCTGGAAGTGTTCTTCAACATGGACCGGGAAAAAGCCACCAAGATCATGTTGACGGTACATACTCAGGGTAAGGCGGTCTGCGGCTTGTTTACCCGGGACGTGGCCGAAACCAAGGCGATGCAGGTCAATCAGTATGCACGGGAGAGCCAGCATCCATTGCTCTGCGAGATAGAGAAAGACAGTTGATCGGATGTTTGGGAGCGAGGTGAAGCCATGTTGAATCGAGAGCTCGAAGTCACCCTCAATCTCGCCTTCAAGGAGGCGAGGGCCAAACGCCATGAATTCATGACGGTTGAGCACCTGCTGCTGGCCTTGCTGGACAATGAGGCGGCGGCAACGGTATTGCGTGCGTGCGGTGCCAACCTGGACAAGCTGCGGCGCGACCTGCAGGAATTCATCGATTCCACCACGCCGCTGATCCCGCAGCACGACGACGAGCGCGAAACCCAGCCGACGCTGGGCTTCCAGCGCGTCCTGCAGCGTGCGGTGTTCCACGTGCAGAGTTCCGGCAAGCGCGAAGTGACCGGGGCCAATGTCCTGGTGGCGATCTTCAGCGAACAGGAAAGCCAGGCGGTGTTCCTGCTCAAGCAGCAGAGCATCGCGCGTATCGATGTGGTGAACTACATCGCCCATGGTATCTCCAAGGTGCCCGGGCATGCCGAACATCCGCAGGATGGGGAGCAGGATATGCAGGATGAGGAAGGTGGCGAGTCGGCCACGTCCAACCATCCGCTGGACGCCTATGCCAGCAACCTCAACGAGCTGGCTCGCCAGGGGCGGATCGACCCGCTGGTGGGGCGTGAGCATGAAGTCGAGCGGGTGGCGCAGATCCTTGCCCGCCGGCGCAAGAACAACCCGCTGCTGGTAGGCGAGGCGGGGGTCGGCAAGACGGCCATCGCCGAGGGCCTGGCCAAACGCATCGTCGATGGCCAGGTGCCGGACCTGCTGGCCGACAGCGTGGTCTACTCCCTCGACCTGGGTGCCTTGCTCGCGGGTACCAAGTACCGCGGCGACTTCGAGAAGCGCTTCAAGGCCTTGCTCAACGAGTTGCGCAAGCGCCCGCACGCGGTGCTGTTCATCGACGAGATCCATACCATCATCGGCGCCGGTGCGGCATCCGGCGGGGTAATGGACGCCTCCAACCTGCTCAAGCCGGTTCTGTCCTCGGGCGAGATCCGCTGCATCGGCTCGACCACCTTCCAGGAGTTCCGCGGCATCTTCGAGAAGGACCGGGCCTTGGCGCGGCGCTTCCAGAAGGTCGACGTGACCGAGCCGTCGGTGGAAGACACCTATGGCATCCTCAAGGGCCTCAAGGGGCGCTTCGAGCAGCATCACCACATCGAGTACAGCGACGAGGCGCTGCGCGCCGCGGCCGAGCTGGCGGCGCGCTACATCAACGACCGGCACATGCCGGACAAGGCCATCGACGTCATCGACGAGGCGGGCGCCTACCAGCGCCTGCAGCCGGAAGAGAAGCGCGTGAAGCGCATCGAGGTGGCGCAGGTCGAGGATATCGTGGCGAAGATTGCGCGGATCCCGCCGAAACACGTCACCACCTCCGACAAGGAGTTGCTGCGCAACCTCGAACGCGACCTCAAGCTGACCGTGTTCGGCCAGGACGACGCCATCGAGTCGCTGTCCACGGCGATCAAGCTGTCCCGGGCCGGGCTCAAGGCGCCGGACAAGCCGGTCGGCTCGTTCCTCTTCGCCGGTCCCACCGGCGTGGGCAAGACCGAGGTGGCGCGGCAGTTGGCGAAGGCCTTGGGTGTGGAGCTGGTGCGCTTCGACATGTCCGAGTACATGGAGCGGCATACCGTGTCGCGGCTGATCGGTGCGCCTCCGGGCTACGTCGGCTTCGACCAGGGCGGCCTGCTCACCGAGGCGATCACCAAGACCCCGCACTGCGTGTTGCTGCTCGACGAGATCGAGAAGGCTCACCCGGAGGTCTTCAACCTGCTGCTGCAGGTGATGGACCACGGCACCCTGACCGACAACAACGGGCGCAAGGCGGACTTCCGCAACATCATCCTGATCATGACCACCAACGCCGGCGCGGAAGTGGCGGCGCGCGCGTCGATCGGCTTCAACCAGCAGGATCACACCACCGATGCGATGGAAGTGATCAAGAAGAGCTTCACCCCGGAGTTCCGCAACCGCCTGGATACCATCATCCAGTTCGGCCGCCTGAGCACCGAGACGATCAAGAGCGTGGTCGACAAGTTCCTCACCGAGCTGCAGGCGCAGCTGGAGGACAAGCGCGTCCAGCTCGAGGTCAGCGATGCGGCGCGCGGCTGGCTGGCGGAGAAGGGCTACGACGTGCAGATGGGTGCGCGACCGATGGCGCGGCTTATCCAGGACAAGATCAAGCGGCCGTTGGCCGAGGAGATCCTGTTCGGCGAGCTGGCCGAGCATGGCGGCCTGGTGCATGTCGACCTGAAGGGCGACGAGCTGGCCTTCGAGTTCGAGATCACGGCGGCGGAGCCCGCCTGATCCGAGCGCGGCAACGAAAACGCCCGGCAGATGCCGGGCGTTTTCTTTTGCAATCGGCGAGCCGCAGCGGCTCGTGTCGACTCAGCGGGCGCGGTAGGTGATGCGGCCCTTGCTCAGGTCGTAGGGCGTCAGTTCCACGCGGACCTTGTCGCCGGTGAGGATGCGGATGTAGTTCTTGCGCATTTTGCCGGAGATGTGCGCGGTGACGACGTGCCCATTTTCCAACTCCACACGGAACATGGTGTTGGGCAGGGTGTCGACGACAGTACCTTCCATTTCGAAGCTGTCTTCTTTCGACATGCAGTAGAGCCCTCGGTATCTATGGGTGGCCCTTTCAATGAGAGGTGGGCCGTGAAAAGCGGCGTGCATTGTGCCAGAAAATCGACAATAGCGCCACACGGCTATCAGGTGAGGGCGACCCAGCGCTGGTTGACGAACAGTTCGATGGGCCGGTACTGGGTCTTGTAGTTCATCTTGCGGCAATTCTTGATCCAGTAGCCCAGGTAGACGGCCTGCAGGCCCAGGCGTTCGGTCTCGGCGATCTGCCAGAGGATCGCGTAGCGTCCCAGGCTGCGCTGCTCTTCGTCGGGATCGTAGAAGGTATAGACGGCCGAGAGTCCGTTCGGCAGCACGTCCGTCACGGCTATGGCCAGCAGGCGGCCATGCAGGCGGAACTCGAAGAAGCAGCAGAAGGGCAGGTCGCGGACCAGGAAGGTGGCGAACTGGTCGCGGCTGGGCGGATACATGTCGCCGTCGGCGTGGCGTTGCTCGATGTAGCGCCGATAGAGGTCGTAGTACTCCTCGTTGAAGCTCGGTCGCTTGCGGATCACCTGCAGTTCCGCATTGCGCTTGAGGATGCGCCGCTGCTGGCGGTTCGGGCTGAAGCCGGCGACCGGTATGCGCGCGGCGATGCAGGCGGTGCAATGCTGGCAGTGCGGACGATAGAGATGGTCGCCGCTGCGGCGGAAGCCGACCTCCGACAGCGAGGCGTACAGCTGCGTGTCCATGGGCTGGCTGGGATCGAGGAACAGGGTGGTTGCCTGCTCCTCGGGCAGGTAGCTGCACGGGTGCGGTTGCGTCGCGTAGAATTTCAGTCGGGCGAGTTCGGTCATGGTGAACTCCAGCAGGGACCCATAAGCAAGTTTATGCCAGGCACGGAAACTCGCCTAAAAATCCAGGTCGCCGGTAGGAGGCTGGTCGCGATAGCGTTGCAGGTAGTCGGCGAATTCCCCCCGGCTGATGGCGCGGGCGCCCAGGCTGTGCAGGTGGCGGGTCGGCATCTGGCAGTCGATGAGGACGAAGCCGGCGTCGCGCAGATGGCGGACCAGCGTGACGAAGCCGACCTTGGAAGCGTTGTCGGCGCGGCTGAACATCGATTCGCCGAAGAACAGCCTGCCCATGGCCAGGCCGTAGAGGCCGCCGACCAGTTGTCGCTCCTGCCAGACTTCCACGGAGTGGGCAATTCCGCGCAGGTGCAGCTCCTGGTAGGCCAGTTGCATCGGCGTGGTGATCCAGGTGCCGTCGGCGTAGTCACGCGGCGCGGCACAAGCCTGGATCACCGCCCGGAAGTCACGGTTGAAAGTGACTTCGAAGCGTTGCTGGCGCAGGCACTTGGCCAGGCTGCGGGAAACGTGCAGTTCGTCGGGGAACAGGACGGTGCGCGGGTCGGGCGACCACCAGAGGATCGGCTGGCCATCCTGGTACCAGGGGAAGCAGCCGTGGCGATAGGCTGCGACCAGGCGTTGCGGATTGAGGTCGCCGCCGGCCGCGAGCAGCCCGTTGGGCTCCTGCAGGGCCTTGTCGAGGGGCGGAAAGTCGAAGTCGGTGCGGGAAAGCCAGGTCAGCATGGCGGGGTAGGGGAGGGCGGGCCTCCCCCGGGTCCGATCAATGGTCGTCGAGGTATTTTTCGGCATCCAGCGCGGCCATGCAGCCGGCGCCGGCGGAAGTGATGGCCTGGCGGTAGACGTGGTCGGCCACGTCGCCGGCGGCGAACACGCCTTCGATGCTGGTCTGGGTGGCATTGCCTTCGCTGCCGCCGTGGATCCGCAGGTAGCCGTCGCGCATTTCCAGTTGGCCCTGGAACAGGTCGGTGTTCGGCTTGTGGCCGATGGCGATGAACACGCCGGCCAGCGATAGCTCGCTGGTGCTGCCGTCGATGGTGCTCTTCAGGCGTACGCCGGTGACGCCGCTGGCGTCGCCCAGCACCTCGTCCAGGGTGGTGTTCCAGTGCAGGCGCACGTTGCCGTTCTCGGCCTTGTCGAACAGCTTGTCCTGGAGGATCTTCTCCGAGCGCAGCTTGTCGCGACGGTGGATCAGGTGGACTTCCTTGGCGATGTTGGCCAGATACAGCGCTTCCTCGACGGCGGTATTGCCGCCGCCGACCACGCAGACCACCTGGTTGCGGTAGAAGAAGCCGTCGCAGGTGGCGCAGGCGGAAACGCCCTTGCCCATGAAGGCTTCTTCCGACGACATGCCCAGGTATTGCGCGGAGGCACCGGTGGCAATGATCAATGCATCGCAGGTATAAGTGCCACTATCGCCCTTCAGTGTGAAGGGGCGCTGTTGCAACTCGGCGGTGTGGATGTGGTCGTAGACGATCTCGGTGTCGAAACGCTCGGCGTGCTGCTGCATGCGGGTCATCAGCGCCGGGCCGGTAAGGCCTTCGACGTCGCCCGGCCAGTTGTCGACTTCGGTGGTGGTGGTCAGCTGGCCGCCTGGCTGGATGCCGGTGATCACCACTGGCTTGAGATTGGCGCGTGCGGCGTACACGGCGGCGGTATAGCCGGCCGGACCGGAGCCCAGGATGATGAGGCGCGAATGCTTGACTTCACTCATAAAAAGACTCCATAAGCCTTTGTCACATAAGAAAATGCGTGCTCCAATGGAGCCGCCTGAAGAGTTCTGCCGGCTATGCTACACCTATCCGCAAAAGGCCGGCAAAACCCCGGGGCCGGGATCAGCCACGCACGGATTGCCGCTGATTTCGGGTGTGATTTTTCAGAGTTTCCCTAAAGCCGTACAATAGGCGCGTTTTGACCAAGACAGCTTCTAAAGCACCAGCCGTGCGCAGGAAAAATAGCGATTTGAAGGATTCGACCACCGCGAGCCATGCCGCCGCATGGCGTCAGCAACTGCATTCCCGCCTGAAGGAAGGGGTCCTGATCGCGCTGGGCGCGCTCTGCCTCTACTTGTGGATGGCTCTGCTCACCTATGACCCGGCCGATCCGAGCTGGAGTCACTCGAGCCAGGTTGACCAGGTGCAGAATGCCGCCGGTCGGCTCGGTGCGGTATCCGCCGATATCCTGTTCATGACGCTCGGCTACTTCGCCTACCTCTTTCCGCTGTTGCTGGGCATCAAGACCTGGCAGGTATTCCGCCGCCGCAACCTGCCGTGGGAATGGAACACCTGGCTGTTTTCCTGGCGCCTGGTCGGGCTGATCTTCCTGATCCTGGCCGGCTCGGCACTGGCCTACATCCATTTCCACGCCAGCGGCCACATGCCGGCCAGCGCCTCGGCCGGCGGCGCCATCGGCCAGAGCCTGGGCCGCGTCGCGGTGGATGCGCTGAACGTGCAGGGCAGCACGCTGGTGTTCTTCGCCCTGTTCCTCTTCGGCCTGACGGTGTTCGCCGACCTCTCCTGGTTCAAGGTGATGGATGTCACCGGCAAGATCACCCTGGACTTCTTCGAACTGATCCAGAACGCCTTCAATCGCTGGATGGGCGCGCGCGCCGAGCGCAAGCAACTGGTCGCGCAACTGCGCGAGGTCGACGAGCGCGTCGCCGAGGTGGTGGCGCCGAGCGTGCCGGACCGCCGCGAACAGTCCAAGGCCAAGGAGCGCCTGCTGGAACGCGAAGAGGCCCTGGCCAAGCACATGAGCGAGCGGGAGAAGCGCCCGCCGCCGAAGATCGATCCGCCACCGCCGCCGAAGGCCCCGGAGCCGAGCAAGCGCGTGCTGAAAGAGAAGCAGGCGCCGCTGTTCGTCGATACGGCGGTGGAGGGCACCCTGCCGCCGCTGTCGCTGCTCGATCCGGCGGAAGTGAAGCAGAAGAGCTACTCGCCCGAGTCGCTGGAGGCGATGTCGCGCCTGCTGGAGATCAAGCTGAAGGAGTTCGGCGTCGAGGTCAGCGTGGATTCGGTGCATCCGGGCCCCGTGATCACCCGTTTCGAGATCCAGCCCGCGGCGGGGGTCAAGGTCAGCCGCATTTCCAACCTGGCCAAGGACCTGGCGCGCTCGCTGGCGGTGATCAGCGTGCGGGTGGTGGAAGTGATTCCCGGCAAGACCACCGTCGGCATCGAGATTCCCAACGAAGACCGGCAGATGGTGCGCTTCTCCGAAGTGCTGTCGTCGCCGGAGTACGACGAGCACAAGTCCACCGTGCCGCTGGCCCTGGGCCACGACATCGGCGGTCGGCCGATCATTACCGACCTGGCGAAGATGCCGCACCTGCTGGTGGCCGGTACCACCGGCTCCGGTAAGTCGGTGGGGGTCAACGCCATGCTCCTGTCGATCCTGTTCAAGTCCACGCCGAGCGAGGCGCGACTGATCATGATCGACCCGAAGATGCTCGAACTGTCGATCTACGAAGGGATCCCGCACCTGCTCTGCCCGGTGGTCACCGACATGAAGGAAGCCGCCAACGCCCTGCGCTGGAGCGTGGCGGAGATGGAGCGGCGCTACCGCCTGATGGCGGCCATGGGTGTGCGCAACCTGGCTGGCTTCAACCGCAAGGTGAAGGACGCCGAGGAGGCTGGCACGCCGCTGACCGACCCGCTGTTCCGTCGCGAAAGCCCGGACGACGAGCCGCCGCAGCTGAGCACCCTGCCGACCATCGTGGTGGTGGTCGACGAATTCGCCGACATGATGATGATCGTCGGCAAGAAGGTCGAGGAGCTTATCGCCCGTATCGCGCAGAAGGCGCGGGCGGCCGGTATCCACCTGATCCTGGCGACCCAGCGGCCGTCGGTGGACGTGATCACCGGCCTGATCAAGGCCAACATCCCGACCCGGATCGCCTTCCAGGTCTCCAGCAAGATCGACTCGCGCACCATCCTCGACCAGGGTGGCGCCGAACAACTTCTCGGCCACGGCGACATGCTCTACCTGCCGCCGGGCACAGGCCTGCCGATTCGCGTGCACGGCGCCTTCGTTTCCGACGACGAGGTGCACCGGGTGGTCGAGGCCTGGAAGCTGCGCGGCGCGCCCGACTACATCGAGGACATCCTCGCTGGCGTCGACGAAGGCGGCAGCGGTGGCGGTTCCTTCGATGGCGGCGACGGCTCCGGCGAAGGCAGCGAGGACGACCCGCTCTACGACGAGGCGGTACGTTTCGTCACCGAGAGTCGCCGGGCATCGATCTCCGCCGTGCAACGCAAGCTGAAGATCGGCTACAACCGTGCCGCGCGGATGATCGAGGCGATGGAGATGGCCGGCGTGGTCACCCCGATGAATACCAACGGCTCCCGCGAAGTCATCGCGCCGGCGCCGGTTCGTGATTGAACCCGACAGGTTTTAGAGGATTCCGATGCGACTGATCCGCACGTTGTTCGTTGCCGCCCTGGCCATGGGCGCTTCGCTGGCCCATGCCGACGACAGCGCCGCTGTCCAGCGCCTGACCGGCCTGCTGAACAAGGCCCAGACCCTGACCGCGCGTTTTTCCCAACTGACCCTGGACGGTAGCGGCACGCGCCTGCAGGAAACCGCCGGCCAACTGAGCCTGAAGCGGCCGGGACTGTTCCGCTGGCATACCGATGCGCCGAACGAGCAATTGCTCATTTCCAACGGCGAGAAGGTCTGGCTGTACGACCCGGACCTGGAGCAGGTGACCATCCAGAAGCTCGATCAGCGCCTGACCCAGACGCCGGCGCTGCTGCTCTCCGGCGACATCTCGAAGATCAGCGAAAGCTTCGCCATCACCTACAAGGAAGGCGGCAACGTAGTCGATTTCGTGCTCAAGCCGAAGACCAAGGACACCCTCTTCGACACCTTGCGTCTGTCGTTCCGCAGCGGCAAGGTGAACGACATGCAGATGATCGATGGCGTCGGCCAGCGCACCAACATCCTGTTCTTCGACGTGAAGATGAACGAGGCGCTGGATGCCAAGCAATTCACCTTCGACGTTCCGCCGGGCGTCGACGTGATCCAGGAGTAAGCGCAAGCCGTGGATCTGTTCCGCAGCGAGCCCGTCGCGCAGCCCCTGGCGGCACGGCTGAGGCCCGCAAACCTGGACGAGTACGTGGGGCAGGAACACCTGCTGGCCCGCGGCAAGCCCTTGCGCGAGGCGCTGGAGCAGGGCGCGCTGCACTCGATGATCTTCTGGGGCCCGCCGGGAGTCGGCAAGACTACCCTGGCGCGGCTGCTGGCGCAGGTGTCGGACGCCCATTTCGAGACCATTTCCGCGGTGCTGTCGGGGGTCAAGGAGATCCGCCAGGCGGTCGAGGTGGCCAAGCAGCACGCGGCGCAATACGGGCGCCGGACCATCCTGTTCGTCGATGAGGTGCACCGCTTCAACAAGAGCCAGCAGGATGCCTTCCTGCCCTATGTGGAAGACGGCACGCTGATCTTCATTGGCGCGACCACCGAGAACCCGTCCTTCGAGTTGAACAATGCGCTGCTCTCGCGGGCTCGCGTGTATGTCCTCAAGAGCCTCGACGAAGCCGCCCTGCGCAAGCTGGTGGGCCGCGCGCTGAACGAGGACAAGGGCCTCGGCAAGCGCAAGCTGAGGCTGCCGGAGGAGAGCTTCCAGGTTCTCCTGGCCGCCGCCGACGGCGATGGGCGGCGCCTGCTGAACCTGCTGGAGAACGCTGCCGACCTCGCCGAGGACGGCAGCGAGATCAGCCCCGAGCTGCTGCAGAATCTGCTCGGCGATACCCGCCGACGTTTCGACAAGGGCGGCGAGGCGTTCTACGACCAGATCAGCGCGCTGCACAAGTCGGTGCGCGGCTCCAATCCCGACGCGGCACTCTATTGGTTCGCGCGTATGCTCGACGGCGGCTGCGATCCCCTGTACATCGCCCGGCGGGTGGTGCGCATGGCCAGCGAGGAGGTTGGCAACGCCGATCCTCGCGCCCTCGGCCTATGCCTGTCGGCCTGGGACGTGCAGGAGCGCCTGGGCAGCCCCGAAGGCGAGCTGGCGGTGGCCCAGGCCATCGTCTACCTGGCCTGTGCGCCGAAGAGCAATGCGGTGTACAGCGCGTTCAACGCGGCGATGCGCGACGTCGCCGAAAGCGGCTCGCGGGAAGTGCCATTGCACTTGCGCAACGCGCCGACCAAATTGATGAAGAGCCTCGGCTATGGCGAGGAATACCGCTACGCCCACGACGAGCCGGATGCCTATGCCGCCGGAGAGGATTATTTCCCCGAGGATCTGGAGCCGCGGCGTTACTATCAACCGGTGCCGAGGGGCCTGGAACTGAAGATCCGCGACAAGCTGGAACACCTGGCCGAGCTGGATCGCACCAGTCCCCGCCAACGCAGAAAATCCTGAGCGGTATGGGCTCGGCGGAGCTAGCCAGGCTTCCGCGACGGCGTCGATGACGTCGCCGGGGCCGGCGAAGCGCCAACCGGGCCACGAACCGCCGATAACCGACACGAGACGAGAAAAGAGCATGCTCGATCCCAAACTGGTACGCACCCAGCCGCAAGAAGTGGCTGCCCGCCTGGCCACCCGTGGCTTCCAACTGGATGTCGCACGCATCGAAGCGCTGGAAGAGCAGCGCAAGTCGGTACAGACCCGTACCGAGCAGCTGCAAGCCGAGCGCAACGCGCGTTCCAAGGCGATCGGCCAGGCCAAGCAGCGTGGCGAGGACATCGCGCCGCTGCTGGCCGATGTCGATCGCATGGGCTCCGAGCTGGAGGAAGGCAAGCGCCAGCTGGACGCCATCCAGGGCGAACTGGATGCCATGCTGCTGGGCATTCCCAACCTGCCGCACGAGTCGGTGCCGGTCGGTGCCGACGAGGACGCCAACGTCGAAGTGCGTCGCTGGGGCACGCCGAAGACCTTCGATTTCGAGGTCAAGGACCATGTCGCCCTCGGTGAACGGTACGGCTGGCTGGATTTCGAGACCGCTGCCAAGCTTTCCGGCGCGCGCTTCGCCCTCATGCGCGGCCCGATCGCCCGCCTGCATCGCGCCCTGGCGCAGTTCATGATCAACCTGCATACCGCCGAGCATGGCTACGAGGAGGCCTACACCCCCTATCTCGTCCAGGCTCCGGCGCTGCAAGGCACCGGCCAGTTGCCGAAGTTCGAGGAGGACCTGTTCAAGATCGGCCGCGACGGCGAAGCTGACCTCTACCTGATCCCGACCGCCGAGGTTTCGCTGACCAACATCGTCTCCGGGCAGATCCTCGACGCCAAGCAATTGCCGCTGAAGTTCGTCGCCCATACCCCGTGCTTCCGCAGCGAGGCCGGTGCCTCCGGGCGCGATACCCGCGGCATGATCCGTCAGCATCAGTTCGACAAGGTGGAGATGGTGCAGATCGTCGATCCGGCCACTTCCTACGAGGCGCTGGAAGGCCTGACCGCCAACGCCGAGCGCGTCCTGCAACTGCTCGAGTTGCCGTATCGGGTGCTGGCGCTGTGCACCGGCGACATGGGCTTCGGTGCGACCAAGACCTACGACCTGGAAGTCTGGGTTCCCAGCCAGGACAAGTACCGCGAGATTTCCTCCTGCTCCAACTGCGGCGACTTCCAGGCCCGGCGCATGCAGGCCCGCTACCGCAATCCGGAAACCGGCAAGCCCGAGCTGGTGCACACCCTTAACGGCTCCGGCCTGGCCGTCGGCCGCACCTTGGTGGCGGTACTGGAGAACTACCAGCAGGCGGACGGCTCGATCCGTGTGCCGGAAGTCCTCAAGCCCTACATGGCTGGCATCGAGGTGATCGGCTGACATGGATTTCCTGCCGCTGTTCCACTCCTTGCAAGGGCGCCTCGCGCTGGTGGTCGGTGGCGGCGAAGTCGCCCTGCGCAAGGCGCGCCTGCTGGCCGACGCCGGCGCGCGCCTGCGCGTGGTCGCGCCGCAGATCCACATCGAACTGCGGCATCTGGTGGAGCAGGGCGGCGGCGAGCTGCTTGAACGCGACTACCAGGACGGCGACCAGCCCGGCTGCGTCCTGATCATCGCCGCCACCGACGACGAACCGCTGAACGCCGAGGTGTCGCGAGCGGCCAATGCGCGCGGGATACCGGTCAACGTGGTGGACGCGCCGGCCCTGTGCAGCGTGATCTTCCCGGCCATCGTCGACCGTTCGCCGCTGGTGGTGGCGGTCTCCAGCGGCGGCGATGCGCCCGTGCTGGCGCGGCTGATCCGGGCCAAACTGGAAACCTGGATTCCCTCGACCTACGGGCAACTGGCCGGACTCGCCAGCCGCTTCCGCCACCGGGTCAAGGAATTGCTACCCGACCTGCAGCAGCGCCGGGTGTTCTGGGAAAACCTGTTCCAGGGCGAGATCGCCGAGCGTGTCCTGGCCGGCCGTCCGGCGGAAGCCGAGCGTCTCCTGGAAGAGCGCCTGGCCGGCGGCCTCGCGCACATAGCCACGGGCGAGGTATATCTGGTCGGGGCCGGGCCGGGGGATCCGGACCTGCTGACGTTCCGTGCCCTGCGCCTGATGCAGCAGGCCGACGTGGTGCTCTACGATCGCCTGGTGGCGCCGTCGATCCTCGAATTATGCCGCCGCGATGCCGAACGCCTGTACGTCGGCAAGCGCCGCGCCGAACATGCGGTGCCGCAGGATCGGATCAACCGCCTGCTGGTGGAGCTGGCCAGCCAGGGCAAGCGCGTGCTGCGCCTGAAGGGTGGCGACCCGTTCATCTTCGGCCGCGGCGGTGAGGAAATCGACGAACTGGCTGCCCACGGCATACCTTTCCAGGTCGTGCCGGGAATCACCGCGGCCAGCGGCTGCGCGGCCTACGCCGGGATTCCACTGACTCATCGCGATCATGCGCAATCGGTTCGTTTCGTCACCGGTCATCTGAAGGACGGCACCACCGACCTGCCGTGGCAGGACCTGGTAGCGCCTGGCCAGACCCTGGTGTTCTACATGGGCCTGGTGGGATTGCCGGTGATCTGCGAGCAACTGGTCGCCCACGGTCGCTCCGCACAGACCCCGGCGGCGCTGATCCAGCAGGGGACCACCGCCCAGCAGCGGGTATTCACCGGAACCCTGGAAAACCTGCCGCAACTGGTGGCTGAGCACGAAGTGCATGCGCCGACCCTGGTGATCGTCGGCGAAGTCGTGCAACTGCGCGACAAGCTGGCCTGGTTCGAAGGCGCCCGCGAGGACGCCTGAGCCTTCAGCCTTCTCCCCAGATGCCCTTGCCGGGAAGTCGTTCCCGGCCTGGCGCGCGCGCCAGGTCGAGACGCGGGCCCAGCGGTACTATCCCGGTCGGGTTGATGGTGCGGTGGCTGGCGTAGTAGTGCCCCTTGATATGTTCGAAGTCCACTGTCTCGCCGATGCCCGGGCGTTGGTACAGCTCGCGCAACCAGCCGGAGAGATTCGGGTAGTCTTCGATGCGCCGCAGGTTGCACTTGAAGTGTCCGTGGTACACCGCATCGAAGCGCACCAGGGTGGTGAACAGGCGGATATCGGCCTCGGTCAGGTATTCGCCGGCCAGGTAGCGGCGTTCGCCGAGCAAGCCTTCCAGGTAGTCCAGCTCCTCGAACAACTGGACGAAGGCCTCCTCGTAGGCGTCCTGGCGAGTGGCGAAGCCAGCACGGTACACGCCGTTGTTGACCGCAGGATAGATGCGTCCGTTGAGGCGTTCGATCTCCTCGCGCAGCGGCTCCGGGTAGAAGTCCAGCGCGTTGGCGCCGATGGCGTCGAAGGCGCTGTTGAAGATGCGGACGATATCGGCTGATTCGTTGTTGACGATCTTCTGCGCCTGCTTGTCCCACAGCAGCGGCACCGTGACCCGGCCGCTGTAGTGCGGGTCGTCGCGGGTGTAGCGCTGGTGCAGAAAGGCCAGGCCGTCGAGGCGATCGCCGGTGGAGCCGTGGGCGGGGTCGAAGGTCCAGCCGTTCTCGCGCATCAGCCAACTGACCACCGAAACATCGACCAGCGACTCCAGCCCCTTCAGCTTGCGCACGATCAGGGTCCGATGGGCCCAGGGGCAGGCCAGCGAGACATAGAGATGGTAGCGCCCGCCCTCGGCGGGGAACGCCGGCTCGCCCAGCCAATGGCGGCGCTGGGCGTTTTCGCGCTGGAAGCGGCCGTCTTTCTGTGTGTCATACCACTGGTCGTGCCAGCGGCCATCGATCAACTGTCCCATGAGCGGGTTCCTCCATACGTCGTTGGAGGAACAGTCTAGTGTCGGGCGATCGATAAATTTATATAAATAAAGGGCTATTCGTATCGATCAGATCGATTCGTTTCGGGTCGCCCAGTAGTGTGCGGCTTCCTTGAAGGCTTCTTCGCGATTCTTGCCAAGGGCCCGTAGCGCCAGGGCCATGCTGGAGAGCACCGCCAGGTGGCCATAGGCGTCGCCTTCGCGGCCGTCCCAGACGGCCCGAAGGAAACCCGGGTCGAGCTGTTCCGGCTTCATGTGCCGGTGCGTCGACAATGCCGGCCATTCCTCGTCCCAGGCTTCGCCCTGGTCGCAACCATACAGGTGGGCGACGACGTCCGGGTTGACTTCGATCTCGCCGCCTTCGCCCTTGATGACGATGGCCCGGTCGCCGAGCAGGCGGCTGGCCTCGCGGTGGGTTTCCTGGTAACCGGGGTGGAAGATGCTCTGCAGGATGCAATCCGCATTCAGGGGGTTGAGCAGGCGAACCAGCGAATGGATCGGCGAGCGCAGGCCGAGGGTATTGCGCAGATCGATCATGCGTTGCAGCACCGGCATCCAGGCACCGAGCGGAATGAACGCCAGGTGGCCGCGCTCCAGGGCCTGTTCTACCTGCAGCCAGTCGTGGCAGAGCGGGATCTCCAGCGCCGCCAGCAACTGTTCGCTGTACAGGCGTCCGGCGGTATGCGCGCCGCCGCCGTGCATGAGGATGCGCACGCCATGGCCGGCCAGGCACTTGGCGGCCAGCAGGTACCAGGGCAGGTGGCGCTTCTTGCCGGCGTAACTGGGCCAGTCGAGGTCGACGCGCAAGGACGGGACTTGCAGGCGCTCGCGCACCGCCTCGGTGAAACCGGCCAGTTCCTCGCTGCTTTCCTCCTTGTGCCGCAGGAGCATGAGGAAGGCGCCCAGCTGGGTGTCCTCGACCCTGCCGTCGAGGATCATGCCGAGGGCCTCGCGGGCTTCCTCCCGGGTCAGGCTGCGCGCTCCGCGCTTGCCTTTGCCGAGGATGCGGACGAACTGGGCGAACGGATGTTCGGCGGGAGTCGAGAGAGTCATAGACAGTTGCTCGGTTTCGGCAGGCCGGCCAGCTTCGCGCCAAGCTTGGCCGGGGCGCCCTTGAACAGGTGGTTGAGGTGCAGGCTGTTGCCCTTGTCCGGACCCAGTCGCTGGGCGACGTACTTGATCAGCGGGCGGTTGGCCGGAGACAGCTGGAACTCCGCATAGAACTCGCGGAGCAGTTGGAGAATCTCCCAGTGCTCGGCGGTCAGGGCCAGCTCCTCGCGGGCGGCCAGGGCTTCCGCCACCGGCTCCGACCAATCGTCGAGGGCGGCGAGGTAGCCGTCCTTGTCCAGCCGGATTTCCCGGCCTTCCAGCATAAGGAGCGTCATAGCCAACTGTTGACCTTGTCGAAGCGGGTGGCGAGTTCGACGAAGCCGGAGTAGTCCACCGCCACCAGGCGAGCGGGGACGTCCTCGATACCGCGCGCCTGGAGGTCTTCCAGCAGGGCGAACAGTTCGATTTCCGCCGGCATCAGTTCCAGGGCCTGGCAGGCGTGGCTGCCGGCCAGCAGGGCGTGCACGGCGTCGCCGCAGAGCAGCAGGCCGTCGCCGGGGTTGAGCAGGTACAGGCAACTGCCCAGGCGGCCGTCATTGAACGGCGAGCGGGACAGTACGTGGAGGGTCGTGGCCATCAGAGGGTAATCACCTGGTCGTAGCGTTGCAGCAGGTCGCGCAGGGCCTGGTCGTCGAGCACCTCGACCGCGAGGGCCAGGCGCTCTTCAGCCAGGCCACGCTCGCGCAGGCTACGGGCCGAGACGTAGAGGTCGTCCACGCCGAACATCGGCAGGGCCTGCAGGTTGGCCTGCAGGTCCTTCTGCTGCAGGTGCGCAGGATGCTGGCCGGGAGCCAGCTGGAACGCGCCGTCGTCGAGGAACAGCATGCCGACCGGTAGATCGAAGGCGCCGCCGGCCAGGGCTATGTCCAGCGCCTCGCGGGCGCTCGGGCCGGACCAGGGCGACTGGCGGCTGATGATCAGCAGCGACTGGCTCATCGGTCGCCTCCGAAGCAGACCAGGCGGTCCGCGCTTTGCGCCGCCTCGTGCAACTGGCCGAGTCCGGACAGTTCCCATGGTGCGCCAAGGTTGGCGCCGGGACGGCCGTAGCGTTCGGCTTCCTCGGCGTTCAGCACGCCGCGGCGCAGGGCGGCGGCGATGCAGACCACGGCGTCCAGGCCGTTGCGCTCGACCAACTCGCGCCAGGCGGCGGGCAGGTCGAACTCGTCCTGGCCGCTCACGACGTTGGCCGAGGCGCTGTGCACGCCGTCCTGGTAGAAGAACAGGCGGACGATTTCGTGTCCGCCGGCCAGCGCGGCTTCGCTGAAGCGCAGCGCGCGGCGGGCGGCGGGGGAGTGGGGAGGGTCGAATAGGGCGATGGCGAATTTCATGCTGCGATACGCGAAGGATTTCTTCGAATGATAAACCAATGCCTGTGTTTTGCCGGTCCGCAAATGAAAAAGCCCGTCGCGGGGACGGGCTTTTCCGGAGGCGCTTTCTATCAGTCGTCGCCGCCGGCGATGCCGAAGATCTGCAACAGGCTGATGAACAGGTTGTAGATCGACACGTACAGGCTGATGGTGGCCATGATGTAGTTGCGTTCGCCGCCGTGGATGATCGCGCTGGTCTGGTAGAGGATCATCGCCGAGGAGAACAGGACGAAGCCGGCGCTGATCGCCAGTTGCAGGCCACTGATCTGGAAGAACAGCGATACCAGCACGGCGCCCAGCAGGACGAAGAAGCCGGCGGTGATGAAGCCGGACAGGAAGCTCATGTCCTTGCGGGTGGTCAGCACATAGGCGGACAGGCCGAAGAACACCAGGGCGGTCATGGCGAACGCCGAAGTGATGACGCTGCCGCCGTTGGGCAGGCCGAGGTACATGTTGAGGATCGGGCCGAGCGTGTAGCCCATGAAGCCGGTCAGGGCGAAAGTGCTGACCAGGCCCCAGGCGCTGTTGCGCAGCTTCACGGTGAGGAAGAACAGGCCGTAGAAGCCGATCAGCACCACGAACACGTTCGGATAGGGCAGGAGCATCTGCTGCGAAACGTAGGCCACCAGGCCGCTGAAGGCCAGGGTGAGTGCCAGCAGGCCGTAGGTATTGCGCAGAACGCCGCTGACTTCACGCTGTTCCGCGACGGCGGAGTTCAGCTGATATTGCTGTTCTTGCATGGTGTGGGTACTCCTTAACGGGAACGGGTCCATGACGTACTGATGGGCATGATAGCAAAGCCTCTGCCAGGGCCAATCGATAGAGTTTGACAGTGTGTTGCTATCCGGTACTATGGCGCCCCGCGATGCGGAGGTGTGGCCGAGTGGTTTAAGGCAACGGTCTTGAAAACCGTCGATGGGGAGACCTGTCCTAGAGTTCGAATCTCTACACCTCCGCCATTTCATCGCTGAAAGCCCCGTGAGCCGGGGCTTTTGCATTTCTGGATCGTCTCCCTACCGCTGCGCGGAGACGTTGACCATTTCCGCAACATCCCTGTCATTTCCGCAACTCTTCCTTACTTCGTTGGCTCCACGATCTCGCCGACGCGACGATACGGTCTCGGTGATGCGCTTGTCGGTGTGTCCAAGCAGCCTGGATGCCCGGCCCAGGTCAGCAATTTCTGAGGCTGCTTTCGGGCGGATGTCCCGGAACTGGAACTGACGGATTGCGGTGGCCAGAGTCTCGTCGAGGTCATCAAGCGCCGCGCCGGCGGCGGCCGACCGTGCCTCGTCAAAGCGAATGCGCAGCATGGAGGATGTCATCCGGCGCCCATCGGGCGTTGTGATCAGGTACGGGCCGGCTACGCCCCGCTGGCGCCGCTGCTCGCACAGCCGCGCAACGAGTTGTCCAAGCGCTGTCGGGCTGCCGTCGACATCGAGCATGATGCGCAACTTCTTCGACGTCTTGCCCTGGGCGATCTGCAGGTGCCCATCCTGAATGTCCGCCTCCCGAATGATCAGTACGTCGCTCGGCCGCTGGGCGGTGAGATAAGCGAGGTCCATGGCGTCGCGGAGTTCCGGTGGCGCCGCGCCGTATACCGCGTTCCAAACCTCGGCCCTGGCGTAGAAGTCGCGCGGCGTCTCGCGGTTCTTGTGCACCCCCTTCACCGGGTTTTCAGCCGTGACGATTGTAGCGGTCTACTGATCCCGGACACCGATTTAGGCGAAAACCCTCGCCGTGAGAGAGGTGTCTGATGAGCAAGCAACGACGTACGTTTTCCGCCGAGTTCAAACGAGAGGCCGCGGCCCTGGTGTTGGACCAAGGCTACAGCCATATCGACGCCTGCCGTTCGCTGGGGGTGGTGGATTCGGCCTTGCGCCGTTGGGTGAAGCAGCTCGAGGCGGAGCGCCAGGGTGTGACCCCGAAGAGCAAGGCGTTGACGCCTGAGCAGCAAAAGATCCAGGAGCTGGAAGCCCGGATCAACCGGCTGGAGCGGGAGAAAGCGTTATTAAAAAAGGCTACCGCTCTCTTGATGTCGGACGAACTCGATCGTACGCGCTGATAGACCAGTTGAGTGAGCAGGAGTCGGTGGAAGTGGTCTGTTCAGCTTTCGATGTGGCGCGGTCTTGCTACTACGTCCACCGTCTTCGACGGCGGCGTGTCGATGCTCGCCGCGTGGCGCTGCGTAGCCAGGTCAACCAGTTGTTCAGCCAGAGTCGGGGCTCGGCCGGCAGCCGCAGCATCCTGGGCATGCTGCGCGAAGAGGGCGTGACCATCGGCCGTTTCCGAGTGCGTAGGTTGATGCGTGAGCTGGGCCTGGTCAGCAAGCAACCGGGCTCGCACGCCTACAAACAGGCCACGGTTGAGCGGCCGGATATCCCGAATCGGCTGAACCGCGAATTCGCGACCGAGCATCCCAATCAGGTGTGGTGTGGCGACATCACCTACGTCTGGGCGCAAGGCCGTTGGCACTACCTGGCCGCGGTGCTGGATCTGCATACCCGGCGGGTGACTGGCTGGGCGTTCTCGGCCAAGCCGGATGCCGAACTGGTGATCAAGGCCCTGGACATGGCCTACAAACAGCGCGGCAAGCCACAGCAGGTGCTGTTCCATTCAGACCAGGGCAGCCAGTACGCCAGCCGCCTGTTTCGGCAACGGCTCTGGCGCTATCGGATGCAGCAGAGCATGAGTCGCCGAGGGAATTGCTGGGATAACTCGCCGATGGAGCGCCTGTTCCGCAGTCTGAAGTCGGAGTGGGTCCCGTCAACGGGTTACCTGACGGCGCAGGAGGCCCAACGGGACATCAGTCATTACCTGATGCACCGCTACAACTGGATCAGCCCGCATCAATTCAACGACGGGTTACCACCTGCGGTGGCCGAAGAAAAACTCAACCCACTGTCCGGGATGGGTTGACCACTACAGAGCGCAGGGCGTCAATCTGGAAGGCGCAGGGGGATTCGGAAGAGGCCTGGCAGCATGTGCTGGAGGAGTTGGCCGAAACCGATGGACTCGAGATGTCGCTGGGGGAGGATGGAGTGGTTACGCTCACCTGGGAGGCGGGAGACGAGGAGGGCGTTGAAGTGGTCGATGGGATTGAACTGGTGCAGGAGCTGGACATGGTGGTTCAGCGTCTACATGAGGAGAGGATCTAGCGGAAGGAGAGCCCGCGCGTAGCGGGCTCCGAATCGCTATCGGTCGTAGGTACGACTGAGAGCGCTGTGCGCTGACGAGACCAAATCATCTACATAGAGCCCGGCTACAACGATGCGGCCAAGTCGTTTCTTGATAGTCATCAATCTGCGCGTCTTGGCAATGTCGTCGCATGAGTGGATAGGATGAGTACGCGGCATCGCATCAAGCAGGGTAAGCGTTCGGGGAGGGCATACTGCGATGCGCTAAGCTGTAATCCTTTAGGATTGAGGTATCAACATGGAATGCCACGTTCGTCCCGCTACGAGCAGAGATGCAGCAGCAATAAGCCGCGTAGTTATAGCCGCCCTGCGTGAGTCAAATTCACAGGACTATCCACCTGACGTGATCGCTCAGGTTGAGCAGAGCTTTTCTCCTGAAGCCATTACTACGCAGCTTACGAAGCGTAGGGTCTTCGTTGCCTTACTGGGCGAAAACATTATTGGCACTGCCGGTCTCGACGGTGATGTCGTCAGAAGTGTTTTTGTTGACCCATCTCACCAGAGAGGCGGTATCGGGCGGCACTTGATGGATGTAATTCATACGACTGCTGCCAGCGCAGGAATTGAAGCTGTACGTGTGCCATCGTCGATTACAGCTGAAAGGTTTTATACCGTGCTGGGTTATCAGAAAATCCGCGACGAGTTTCATGGGGCGGAGCGCACCATCATTATGGAGAAGCGGCTGTAGGATTGTAACCGTCTGGCTAACACACCTGACTTTTTGCTACGGCTATTAACTGTGGCGCCCATCACATTCAAGTGGACGCCATTTGCAGCCCTACCAAGCGGACCCCACCCGCTAACGAAACTTTTACTCACGCCTTTCAGCGTTTCAGTGAGCAGACGCGTAGCAGGTCTTTCGGCAAAAATTTTAAAGCAGCACGTTAGACAAGTCGTTTCTGGAAAAAGAAACGCTTATGCTGTGGTGGGAAATCATCGAGATGACCGAACTCGGTGAAACCATGTCGTTGGTAGAAAGCTGGTGCTTGGAAGTCAAAGGTATCGAGCCAGATTCCAACGCAGCCCTTTTCACGCGCGACGTCTTCCGCCATATTCATTAGGCGTGAGCCCGTGCCTTGCCCCCTCGTTTCCTCGGGTATGGCTAGCAACTCGATAAATAACCAACGATAAAATATCTCACCGTAAAGCCCCCCAATGATGTCGTTGGTTTGCTCATCGCGGACTAGCAGAGCGATTGACTCCGATTTTGGATCACCCGCTTTAGAAAAATCATGAGCCCGTAAGGGTTTAAGGATAGCCGAGCGTTCATTTTCTCCTGGGTTGACCGTGATTTCGATACGAGCATTCATTCGCTAATCCTTGATATCTATACTGGTAGTAAGCGTACGGCCAATACACCTTTACTTAGGTTGAGCCGTATCAGCAAAAGAATCGTTTCATATGTGTGAGATACCGCCTCATGCACATTGGCTTTTGTATCGACATCTACTCGGAGACCCTCGTGCCTTGGTGAAATACCATGTGCCAACCATCTTCGTAGGTTTTCCAAATAGAGCTACGCATTGATAACGACTCATCGCCATTAGCATTTTGATGACGGCATCGGTACGTTGCTAACGCGACACCATCTGCAAGCACACGCAGTTTGAAATCCTCGATTGTCCTTTTGATCCAAGTCTGGGATTTTAGTCCCACGATCACCTCCGCTTTCGTCCAGCTTTTGCCGACAGCTCCAAATTCAACGAAGTCTTCGGCAAGCAGCTGTTTAAGCAGTCGATCATTCTTTCTCGCTTCCGGATCTAGCAACAGCTGTTCAAGCGCTAAAATCTCCAGACGAATATCCATTTCCCTCACCTACCAAGTGTGATTTATATATGTTTCACAGGGGACAATAGATCACATAAGCTAGATCTGTACCCACTGATGCGGCAGCAACTGGCTGATGTCTTTCGACCGTAACGTCGGCAGCCGCGTCAGCACCTCTTTGAGGTAGACATACGGATCATTGAGCAACAGCCCTGGTTGAGGCCTAGATCATGCTGTCACGATTGCCGGGGGAGTAAACGATAAGGCCGCGTTTGAGTCGGGGCACGGCCTCCAGGCCGGCGGTCACTACCCCATGATTTTCCGGTACTCCTGCGGCATGGGTTAGAGATCAATACACCGCCAGATGACCTGGCTCCTTTGGAAAGATTCTATCTGCGGCGTCTTAGCGTGAATCTCCTGATGGCCATGCCAAGCAGGCAGAAAATGGCGCCTGCTGCTGCTTTGGCCAGAAGGAGAGTAGTAGGGTTCTCGCTGGCTGGGATACTGCCTGAAAAGGCAAGCGTGATAGCGACATATACACAAGCAGAGATCAGTACCGAGATTCTGCTCTTGATGAAGAACCCGATAGCCGCGCAAAGGACGAACACCAATGGGTCCAAAAGGGAAGCTGCTAGGCAAGCGATAAACACAACCAAAGCGATCTCCTATCCAATGCCGCCTCCAATGCCATATGACCTTGCCTATGATGCGGTGCTTGTGAGCCTGTAACCCATATACGATGACGCTACGCTTCATCTAGATCAGGTTGAACATCGAGGCTTGCCAGTGCTTCTCGCTGATGATTGCGATGGGATGGCCTTCCTCGCGCAGCTCGACAGCTCGCTTGATCTTGGTTCCATACGTACTGTGTAGCCACTGCTCGTTGCCTATCTCGCCGACGACCAGGTAGTGCACCTTTTTGCTGATGCCTGAGGCTATTCCCCCGCCGCGGTTGACGACGATCTCTTCGCAATGCTTTCTGGGGCCGTAGACCATGACGCCAGTGAAAACGTAGAGATGGCCCGACCACTCAAGCTTGGGAGCTGGATTGTTGAGCGGAAGAGCATTCGATGGAGTAAAGGAATTGTCGCTTGGTTTCGGCTTGGAAGCAGAGAGGCCACCAAACCCTCTAAGAATCTCAAGCAGTTCGGCAGACTCATCAGCGTCTAACACGCCATCGGACAGCATGTCTGAGAGCCTCCGGTAGAGGAGGTTGGTCACTGGATCGTCAAGATGGATCAAGTTCGTAGCGATCCAATCCTGTAGGAACTCGGCCTCATGCTGATTGATATGCCCATCAGCAGTGATCCCAGCGGCCAGTCCTGAGAGCGCATCGACAGACCTTCGGTCTATGCGCTTCTCGTGGAAAATTCGACTTTTCCC
Source organism: Pseudomonas sp. TZ252 (assembly GCF_056110345.1). NCBI lineage: Bacteria > Pseudomonadati > Pseudomonadota > Gammaproteobacteria > Pseudomonadales > Pseudomonadaceae > Pseudomonas > Pseudomonas sp. TZ252. Next base: position 5,004,837 of record NZ_CM148566.1, read on the forward strand.
AAATTCAGCGTGCCAGTCGACCATTGCTTCTCTCCTTGAACGTCAGGTGTCCATCACAACCTTTTCGCATTCCACACCAGCAGCACCTGGCATGTATGCTGGTCTTGGCCATGCTCGTCGCTTTACAAATCCCCACTCCGCCAGATTACCTTGCCTGTCAAAGCTTTCTGAAATTCCAGGCGCCCAGCACCTTGGCTTGGAAATGGACGTCTTCCATGCGTGCCTTCTGCGGCTCGAAGGACTTGTTGTCCGACACCAGCAGGTAGTGCTCGGCATCGTGGATCTGCACCCGCTTCACGAACAGGTGCTGCAGCCAGGTGAAGACGTAGACGCCTTCCTCGACGAAGTCGGTGATGCCCACGTCGACGAGGATCGGGGACTTGTCCTCGATGGTGCCCAGCATGCTCTGGCCCCACCCGGTGATGATCTTGAGGTTGGCCGGATCGGTGTACTTCAGACCAAGGTCATCCAGTTGGACCTTGTCGACCACCAGATTCCTGACGAACTCGCGGTACTCGGCCGGTACCTGGCCGCCACCCATGGCAGCGCGCACGTCGTACTGGGCGATCGAAATCGTATTTCCTTTCACCAGAGTGGTGCGGTTGAAGTCAGCGTGAATCACGTTCGATGTCGTCGATTGATCGCCATCGAGAGACTCGGCTACTGCCTGCGCGATTTTCTCCTTAGCTTCGCCGCTCAGCCCTTTACCGTGGCGCTGGAGCATCTCCATCACCTTTTCCGCGGCCGATGAGCCAGGGCGCTGAGGCGAACTACCTGGCGCAATAAGCTCCGCCTCCTTTTCGCTCAACCCCCAGTGTTCTGCGCCAACGACGCCTGAGAAGAACGATATCAACTCGATCAGTTTCGCTTTATCGATCCTGCCGGTGTTGATCCATCCCTGGACAGAAGGGGGCTTCACGCCGAACTGCTCTGCGAGAGCCTTTTTCGACATGTTTTTGGCGAGTCTGGCGGCCTCGATAGCGGCGCCGAGTTGGGGTCCGGTAAGCATTGCCTAATTTAACGTCAGTTGTGGTATTGTTAGGCAATGGCTTGCCTGTGATTAGCTATTGACTTACTGTTTTCTCCAACATTCCCCGGAGAAGAGGCATGACTCCAGCAGAAGCAGTGCGCCAGGCCGCCGAGATGTTGGGCAGTAGGGCCGAGTTGGCGCGAAAGCTCAATGTGAGAGCACCCACCGTAAGTCAATGGTGTTCAGGCGTTCGACCAATCCCGGCGAAGCGCGCAGTTGAGATTGAGGCGCTCACCGCAGGTCGGGTCCTTCGAAGTGAACTTTGCCCGTCGTTCCCATGGGGTGCGGCTGCCTGAGCACACCTTACTGGCCAGGAGCCGCCACGTCATGCGAAGCGAATCGCACACCCTGATCTCCACGCTGCTCGGCGTGGTGAACCAATGGCGCCGCCGAGAGGGGTGGAGCCGAGAGACCGTCGTCCAGCACATCGTGGAGGCGCACGAGCGCATCCAGGGAGCGCTGGTCACCGGCATCGTCTTCGACCCGCCAACGCGCGATACAACTGAGCGGATGAAGGTCAACGCTGACCGCGTGTTCCGCTGGCTCGACGACGGAACCAAGGACACCAACCTGGTGCCGGCGAACTTCGTTCCCAGCATCCTCGCGGCGCTGCCGACTGACCTGAAGGTCCAGGCCCTGGGCGACATCCTGACGCCGCTGGGCGTGTCGGTGCGCTTGATCGGCGGCGATGCCGGCCAGCGGCCGGAGGTGCTCTGCATGCTCCGGACACTCATCAAGGAGAACGGTGAGGCGCAGCAGGCCGTGGCCAACCTCGTCGATGGCGCTGATGACCAGGAACTGCAGGAGGCCCACCGGGAGCTCTCCGAATCCAGGGCGGCGGCAGATGAGGCGCTGCGGATGATCGACCAGATGCGCCGGCCGCGCCTTGTTCAGGGGTAGCCGTGCCGTCCTTCCAGATCAACGACGAGGAGTGGGATGCGCTCTTCGACGAGCCGCATCAGCTTCTGAAGGTGTACTGCGCGATCCGGATGTTCATGGACTACAGGACCGGCATCGCTGGCGAAACCCGCCGCCTGAGCGAGCAGATGCTGATTGAGGTTTTGAGCATCCCGGCATCACCTGGGCGTCCTGCGCACAAGGCGACCCGCAAGGAGGCCCGCTACACCATCGATGCGCTGGTGCGCCGTGGCATGGTCGAGCCTATGCCCAGCATCGGTCCTTTCGTTTTCCACCTGCCGAAGGCTTCGCGGGATCAATCCGTCTCGGAGAGGTGGGGCCAGAGGTTTGACCAAGGTGGGGCCAGACCTGGGGCCCTAGGTGGGGCCAAGGATTTAGAGCCAGAAGCCCCGGAACTACTGGGCTACAGCGAAGAGGTTGGAGCAGGTGGGGCCAGAGGTGGGGCCGGAGGTTATCCCGAGGTGGGGCCAGAGGTGGGGCATACATCCGGTCTTCCTCCGATACCTCCTCCGTCACGTAACGCGCGCGAGGCAGAGCCGGTATCTGGTGCTGACCGATTCCCGATGCATGAGGCCTGGGTGCCGAGTGCGAAGGGGTGGGCGGCAACGCTGGTCCGCAACGGAATTGGGAGCTACCAGCTACGCGACGACGAGCTTCTCGAATTCCGCAGTTACTGGATCAACCGCCCCGAGAAATTCCAGTCCCAAGGCCAGTGGGAGCACGAACTGGCACAGAAAATCCGCCGCAACCAGCGCTTCGACCAGAACAGGAGCAGCTATGGAAACCAAGCAGGAAACGCCGAAGGCCAAGCCGGCCATCGTGCCGCAAAGCGCGGCCTCCCACATCGACAGGGCCCTCGCTCAGCCGTCGACCGCGTCAACGCAATCGTCGCCGCCAACGAGGCTGCCCGACAGGCTGCTGGAACGGCTCTGGGTGAAGATGACCGAGATGTACGGGCACCGCTGGACGTCGAGTTTTGGCGACAACCCGAATCCTGACGGCGCCTGGGCTACGGTGCTCCAGGGGCTGACCGGCCAGCAATTGGCCCACGGGCTCAACATGCTGACGTTCATGGGCAGCCGGTTCGACTGGCCGCTGGCGGCGCCGACATTCCGAGAACTCTGCCTGAGCGTCCAACCGGAGTCGCTCGGTCTGCCGGACCACGACACCGCGTTCCACCAAGCTCTGGCGTGCCGCTACCGCCACCAGGTGGTCAAGGCCGCCGCCGAGGCGACCGGCGTTTTCGATCTGCGAGAGCAACCGACGGGACGCTTCGTGCTGCATCGCCGGTCGTGCGTATCGCCAACGTTGATGGGAGCTTGAGACCGGACCTCAACGAACTGGACTTCGAGACTGCGGGGGCTTGGGGTGTAGCCAACGCAGAGGCCCGCGGCGTTACTGTTCAACGGCTCGCCGTTGGCGTCTACAAGGTCTCTGGTAGCCTGGGGCTAGCGAAAGAGGGCTGGCGCGTGATCGACCCTGCGTCTCCCGACGGCGGTCGCCCACTCGGTATCACTGACAGCGAACAGGCTGAGGATGGGACGGTCACCATCCGGCTCTTCAAACAGCGCTGGACACTCAGTGACGACGGCGAAATGGTGCTCGGGAAGGGCGCCCCACTGGATGTCCCGCTCAACAGTTGGATCGATGTCCGATTGTCGATGCCGGCACCTCCCGAGATGCAGCCCGAGACTCTATGACCAGCCCGCACTCTGCGGGCTTTTTTGTGCCTGGAGATCAGCATGCCTATCACTGAGCAGCAACTGCTGCAAATCCTCCCGAACGCCGGCCCTCGCGCCGGCGTTTTTGTTGGTGCGCTGAACCGCGGGATGACGCGCTTCGGTATCACGTCGCCTGTGCGAGTCGCCGCGTTTCTGGCCCAGATCGGCCATGAAAGCGGCCAGTTGACCCGCCTGGTGGAGAACCTCAACTACAGCGCGCGCGGCCTGGCTGCGATCTGGCCGATTCGCTACCTCGGCGCCGACGGGCAGCCCAACGCGTTGGCGCAGCGCCTGGCGCGCAATCCTCGGGCCATCGCCAACAACGCCTACGCCTCGCGCAACGGCAATGGCGACGAGGCCTCCGGCGACGGCTGGCGGTATCGCGGGCGCGGCCTGCTGCAGATCACCGGCCGGTCGAACTACCGCGCCGCCGGCGCCGGGCTGGGCCAGCCGCTGGAGCAGGAACCAGAGCTGCTCGAGCAGCCGGAGTTCGCTGCGCTGTCGGCGGCCTGGTGGTGGGCCAGTCACGGCTTGAACGACCTGGCCGACCGCGGCGAGTTCGCCGCCATCACTCGGCGCATCAACGGCGGCACGAACGGCCAGGCGGAGCGCCTGGCGCTGTGGGAGCGGGCGAAGAGGGTGCTGTCGTGATCTCCGCCCGTGCTTTATCGGTCGCGCTGGCCTGCCTGCTACTGCTTGGCCTCGGCGCCGCCGGCGGTGTCTGGCTCGGCGCGCGGCACTACCGGCCGCAGCTTGATGCTGCGCTGGCGGATCTGGTCGCCTGCCGCGCCGCCAGGGGAGGCCTGGAGGACGCAGTGGCGGAGCAGGTCCGGCAGGTTGCCGCGCTGCGTCAGGCTGGCGAGCAGCGCGCCCGGGATGCCGCGCAGGCTGTGGATCGGGGACGGCAGCAGGCCGCGGAGCAGTATGCCGAAGCCCAGCGCCTGGTACGTGAGCGAACCGCCGGCGGGCAGTGTGCGGCCGCCGAGGCGGTCATTGATCAGGAGTTGGGTCTATGAGGGTGGTGCTAATGCTGGTGATGGGCGCGCTGGCGGGATGCGCCGGCCAGGTCGAGCCTGAGCCGCGCACGGTGCGCGTAGAAGTGCCTGTTGCGGTGCCGTGCCGAGTGCCGGCGGTAGAAGTGCCGGCCTGGGCAGCGGCTGGGCTGAAGAAGAGCGACGACCTACAGACCAAGGTCCGTGCGCTGCTGGCCGAGCGGCGGCAGCGGATTGGTTACGAGGCGCAACTCCTGGCTGCGAACCAGGCCTGTCAGAATTAGGAGTAGACTACGGCCTTTTCCTACGGAGCAGGGCGATGCTGGTCATTCGATTCAAGGGCTGGTCGGTGAAACTCGACCACCAGGTGGGTGGAGCAGGGAAGTTCGGCATCTGGTCATTCCACGGCTCGGAGAGCAGCTACGTCCCAGACATGCAGACGATTCTCCGGCATGCAGCGATCCGGCCGGCGGAGCCGAAGGAAAGCGGCGAAGTCGAGGTATTCATCTGCGACGCGCGCATGCCGCAGAATGAGTGGCGTGCCATAGGGACGGGCGTTGCTGCCTATGAGGCGGAGCGCTGAGTCTAACTCCGTCTGGGTGTGGATGTTGAGAGCTAGCTGTTTTGCTAGTGGTTGCGGTGTTGTTGGCTACCGAAACTGCGCGCTCGAAGCACGGAAGGAACGCCATGGATATCGAACGGACGCATATTCACAGCCAGCACGGCATCAACTTCAGCTTGGCGATCATTCGCCTCGCATGGGCGGAGCGCAGCCGGCTGCTTCACATGAAGTACTGTCCGTCAGTGAAAGCCAGTCACGCGACTGCTGATCTTGCGGTTGAGGTTTTCGACCGGATGCAGGCAAAGGACCGACCTTGCATACTGAGGGTTTTTGTCTCGCTGCCCCTGACCCGAGCTCAGGCTGACTCTCTGAACCAGCAGCGTGTCACCGTTGCTGGCATGGTCGGTATGCTTGCGGGTGTAGCCGGTAAACGCATCAACACTTTTGTTGGAGTTGGCAGCGGCCTTGCAGTTCGTTGGGCGACCCAAGAGAGTCTGCCGACTTACCACTCCGGTGATGTCGTAATCAGCGTTGAAGGGGAGGTGTCCGGCGGGATCGGGCCTCAGCATTCGGTCAAGTCGGAGATCGTCCAGAGCGCGGGAGAGCCCGCATGAATGATGTCATCCAGTTCGCCATCTGGACTGTAGTCATTGTTGCGGTCGGTCACCTAGTGCGCAACAGGGAGGTCCGTAAGTGGCTTGGGATCGCTGTGTTTGTTGCGGCTTGGGTGCTTATTCTTCGATTCTCCTCGGTCAAGTTGGCAGGCTTTGGTCTTGATATCTTGGGGATTTGCCTTGGCATCCTCGGGGTTGACCTTTTTTTTCGACGGGACAAGTTCTCAAAAGCAGATGAATGATGGCGCGCAGGCCGACCGGAGGCTCTAGGGCGGGCCACCGCCACGGTCGGAAATCCGCGGGTATTTGCTCGACGAGTTGCAGCGTGCCGCCGGCGTCGAGTTCGATCAGCAGGCCGCGCACGACGCCCGAGCGCTCAAGCGCCTGTCCCAGGCGCAGATAGGTCATTCCATCCAGCGAATCCCGGCTGATGTAGCCCAGCCGCTGCCGTCCCGGGGCAGGCGCATGGTAGATCCCCTCGCTGTTCACTGTCCCCACCACATGGTCGCCGTCGAGCACGTCGTAGCAGCAGTCCGCGCAGTAGTGCGTCTCGCGTGTGATGCCGTGCTCGATCGCCCAGCCGTACATCCCCAAGGCGTCGGTGACCATGTCGTGGCGGTCCTGCAGGCCCACGATTCCGCACTGGTATAGCTCGTTAGCCTCGGCCACAAGGTACAGGTACTGCTCATCCGCGGCGTACAGCCAGGCGGCATGCTGCCGTATCGCGGCGAGCCATTGGGTGACGCGCTGGTGGTGGCAGATGCGGGGGTCGGAGCAGGACATAGGAAATCTCCGGCGGGCGAGTGGGCCGGAAATTATTCTGTATGAATATCCAGTATACGAGAGCGACCGACGAGCGGAGAGTGGCGCATGGGAATGCCATGGAAGGGGCTGAAATCATTTCCGCAATTTATGCATCGCCCCAGGCAGCAAGCGGCATCCAGAGAATGAGAAATGGCTAAATTGCGGAAACGAAATCCAGCCGAAACCCGCGTAAACCTTGAATTCAGCGATAGACTTGAAAACCGTCGAAGGGGAGACTCTTCCGTGAGTTCGAATCTCACCGCCTCCGCCATATCCGCGTACTGAAAAGCCCCGCTGAGCGGGGCTTTTGCATTTTCGGGGCGCCGCTCTTCCGCACTTCCGGGTCGTTTCCGCAGCCTGCCCGGCGTCGATTCGATGACTCTCCGATTTCGTCGGGTAATGGCTTCAGATCACGAAGAAGCCGTGAGTTCCGTCGCGACCGAGTTGCTCCACCAGGCCGAACTCCCAGTCCAGGTAGCCCTGCATCGCTTCGCGCGGATTGTCGGTACCTTCGTAGGGGCGGCGGTAGCGGTCGATGCGCGGCGACGCCAACAGGCTTTCGCCGTCTTCCGTCGGCAGGCCCGCGGCGACCCAGGCGCTGGTGCCGCCGTCGAGAAGGAACACCGGCTTGCCGCTGAGTGCCTGGACTTCCGCCACGGCGAAGCGCGCCAGCAGGCTGCTGCCGCAGGTGAGTACGTAGCGCTCGGCCGTGCCCAGCCGTTCCAGTGCCTGCTTCAACTGGCTGCGCAATACCCAGGCGGCGCCGGGGATGTGGCGTTTCGCATAGTTGGCGCTGGTGGTGAAGTCGAGCACCCGGGTGCCCGGTTCGCCCAGCCAGTCGGCGAGGGTGGTCGGGTCGATGGTGTCGGCCCGGGGTTGCCTCGGCAGCGGCGCGCTCCAGGCGCCCCTCTCGCTGAAGTCGGCCTCGGAGAGTCCGTCCAGTACCGCGACCTGCCAGCCCATCTGGGCCAGCCAGGAGGCGCTCATGTTGGCGCGTACGCCATCGTCGTCCACCAGTACCAGGCGCGCGCCGCGCACGCTGGCGACATGGTCGGTTTCCTGAACCAGCTGGCCTCCGGGCGTGGAGCGGGAGCCAGGCAGGTGACCGGCTTCGTATTCCTCGGGCGTGCGTACGTCGAGCAGGTAGGTGGTGCGGTCGTGCTCGTCCTGCCATTGGGCCAGACCGGCCAGGTCGAGGCGTTCGACGCCGGCGCGGTCGGCGACGGCACGGGCGCGCTGGGCGGCGGCCTTGCGAGTGTCCTGGGAGATCGCACCGAAGCGTCGCGTCTGGCCGTGTTCCAGTTGCTGACCGGCCAGCGTCCAGCCGATGGTGCCGTTGCGTAATGCCGCCACCGGGTTGGGGATGCCGGCGTTGAGCAGCGACTGGGTACCGATGATGCTACGAGTGCGCCCGGCACAGTTGACTATCACCCGGGTGCGCGGGTCCGGCGCCAGTTCGGCGACGCGCAGCACCAGTTCGGCGCCGGGCACGCTGATGCCGCCGGGGATACTCATGGTCTGGTATTCGTCGAAACGACGGGCATCCAGGATCACCGCCTCGGCCCTGGCGTCGAGCAAAGCCTGTACTTCCTCCGCGGCCAGCGATGGCGTGTGGCGCTCGGCCTCCACCAGTTCGCCGAAGGCCTTGCTCGGCACGTTCACATCCCTGAACAGCTCGCCGCCGGCGTTGCGCCAACCGGACAGGCCGCCATCGAGCAAGGCCACGTCGCTGTAGCCGAGGTCGTGGAGGCGTTGCGCGGCGACCGGCGCCAGGCCTTCGCCGTCGTCGTAGACGGTAATCGGCGTGTCGCGGCGCGGCACCCGGGCATGGATCTCCAGTTCCAGCCTGGACAGCGGCAGGTTGGCGGCGAACAGGGGATGGGCCTGGGCGAACGGGTCCTCCTCGCGCACGTCGAGCAGCGCCAGCTCCCGGCGGGCGAGGAGAGCGGCGCGGATATCGTGGAAGGTGCGTACGGCGATCTGGCTCATGCGGGGTTCTCTTTCGACAGGTCCCAGATATTGGGCAAGCGGCTGTTGGAATAGCCGGAAATGAAGGGTTTTTCCTCACCTTCGGCGCTGAACACGGCACGCCGTACCGCACCGATATTGGCGCCGTAGACGTGGATACTGATGGATGTGCGGTCGCTGAAGGCGTTGCTCACCTGGTGCACGTCGCCAATGCGTGGCGACAGCGCTTCGACCTCGCCGGGCTCCAGGCGTCGACGGGCTCCGCTGGGATGCGGACGCCCCCCCGCATCGAAGGCGTACGGCTGCGAGTATTCGGCCCCGCGGAGCATGCCGATCAGGCCCCAGACCCGATGATCGTGTACCGGTGTGATCTGGCCCGGCCCCCAGACGAAGCTGACCACCGAGAAGCGCTGCCGTGAGTCGACATGCAGCAGGTACTGTTGGTAGCGCTGTGGATCGGGGCGGGCGCAGTCTTCCGGCAGCCAGTCGTCCTGGCGCACCAGCTCGGCCAGCAGGGGGTGGGCTTGGGCGAGCAGGGTGGATTCGTCGGGACGGCTGTCGAGCAGTGTCGCCAGCTCGCCGATGAACTGGCGCAGGCGGTCGAGGCGCAGGATGGATGACATGCGGGGATTCACTCCGGGAAGTTCTGGCGGTACGGTAGCAAACGCTTTTTTATTCCTGAAATGCATTTTGAATCTAAGCTAATATGCGAGAAATGCAATTGGTGCCGGCCCCATGAAAATCGATGACATCGACGCCTTCGTCGCGGTGATCCGCAACGCTTCCCTGAGCCAGGCCGCCGAGAGCCTGGGCCTGACCCAGTCTGCGATCACCCGGCGGGTACAGAGCCTGGAGGAGTCCCTCGGAGTGGCATTGCTGGACCGCAATACCAAGCCGCTCAAACCCACCGCCAGCGGACTGCGGGTCTACGAACAGTGCCGGCGGGTGCTCCGCGAGGTGGATGGCCTGCGTGAACTGGTGGCCGGTGACGCCACACCAAGTGGCGTGCTGCGCCTGGGCGTGCCGCAGAGTATCGGCGAGGTGGTGTTGCTGGATGCCCTTCGGCGGCTGGCCGACGAGTACCCGGAGCTGCGCGCGCAGGTCGGCACTGGCTGGGGCAGCCATTTGCTGGCGCGCCTGGAGAATGCCGAACTGGACGCGGCAGTGGTGTTGTTTCCGCCAAGCAAGGTGTTCCCCGAAGAACTCGGCGCCACGCCCCTAGGGCGCATGGAACTCTGCGTGGTGGTCGCCCGCGACAGTGCCATCCAGGCGCGACGCCTGCTCGATTGCTACCACCATGGCTGGGTGCTCAACCCCGATGGCTGCGGCTTCCGTGCCGGCCTGCAACGGGCCCTGGCCGATCAGGGCCTGGGCCTGCAACTGAACCTCGAGACTTTCGGCAGCGAGCTGCAACTGGGCCTGGTCGCCGCGGGTCGGGGTCTCGGCCTGGTGCCGGCGCCGGCCCTGGCGCGTAGCCGCTACCGCGATCAGTTGCAGGTGCTGCAACTGGAGGATTTCCAGCCGCTGATCCAGCTCTGGCTGGTGCGTCCGCGCCTGCTGGGCAATCTGGAGACGCCGGCACGGCTGTTCGGCAGGGCGGTGGCCGAGGGGTTGGATATGCAAGCCGGTTGAGTAGCGGCGCCGGGAGATCCCCGGGAGACGGGAGCGTGAATGAGAAGGGGCTGCAGTCGGGATCAACATTCCCCTGCGAGCCCCTTTTCGCTTCAGAGGGAAGAGGGAGCGAGGGCTGCTATGCATAGTGTCCGCCTTGGGAAACGCAAAGACGGAAAAGCTAAATATGCGTGTTTAGCATATTAAGATATGACAAAAATGAATTTCCATCATGTAATTTCAGCCTGTAGCTTCTAAGAAAAGCACCCATGCAGATGTTTTTCTTATAACGACAGCCGCCAACCTTATCAGTCGAGCGGCCCAGGCGAGGGCAACAGCGTGAGCGTGGAAATTCTCGGCATGATCACCGCCACACCGAGTTCCGAGGTGGACCAGCCGTTGGGGGAGGCTGTGGACGCCGGTTTCGTCCGGCGTTTCGCCCAGGCCCATGAGGACGCCGGCTTCGACCGGGTGCTGGTGGGGTATTTCAGCAATGCCGCCGAGGGCGCGGTGGTCAGTTCCTTCGTCGCCGCTGCCACCCGGCGCCTTGGCGTTCTCCTGGCCTATCGCCCGGGGGTGATTGCAGCGCCGCTGGCGGCACGCCAACTGGCTACCCTGGATCAGTTCAGCGAGGGCCGCCTGGCCCTGAACGTAGTCAGTGGTGGTAACGACGAGGACCTCGCGCGCGATGGCGACTACCTCGACCATGACCGCCGCTACGCCCGTACCGACGAATACCTGCAAGCCCTGCGTGCTATCTGGACCGCCACGGGACCGGTGGATTTCGACGGCGAGTTCTACCGCTTCCAGGGCGCCTCGCCAGCGGTGCGCCCGCGCCAGTCGCCGCACATACCGATCTATTTCAGTGGCTCCTCCGACGCAGCCATCGAGGTCGCCGCCAGGCACGCCGACACCTACATGCTCTGGGGCGAGCCGCTGGCCGCGGTCGACGGGCATATCCGCCGAGTGCGCGCCGCCGCCAAGGCCCAGGGACGCGATCCGCGCTTCTCGGTGTCATTCCGGCCGATCGTCGCGGATACCGAGGAAGCCGCCTGGAAGCGTGCCGCCGAGGTGCTCGAACAGGTCCGCGAGAACCGTGCGCGCCTCGGTCTGCCGCTGCGCGACCACCAGCCGCAGAACGTCGGTTCGCAGCGCCTGCTGGCCGCCGCCGAGCAGGGCGAGGTGCTCGACAGCCGTTTGTGGACCGGCGTGGCCCGGCTGACCGGGGCGCGCTGGAACTCCACCGCCCTGGTAGGCACCCCCGAGCAGGTTGCCGCTGCGCTTGGCGAGTACTACCGGCTGGGCGTCTCGACCTTCCTGATTCGAGGCTTCGATCCGCTCGGCGACGCCGTGCGCTACGGCCAGGGCCTGATTCCCGCCATACATGACCATATCGCCCGCCTGCCGCTGTTGCGGCACGCCGGTTGAGGAACTCCGATGAAACTCAAGCAATACCTGCTAACCAGCTTCGCCACGCTTCTGCTCGGTGCCTCCCTGGCCCAGGCCGCAGAGCTGCCGACGTTGCGTGTGGGCGACCAGAACTACTACAACGTGCGGGCTTCCATGGAGGCCTCGGGAGTTCTCGAAGGCGCGCCTTACCAGGTCGAATGGAAGCATTTCCAGTCCGCCGCGCCGGTGGCCGAAGGGTTGCAGGCCGGAGCGCTGGACCTGGGTTTCCTCGGCGACTCGGGCTTCATCTTCCTCGCCGCCAAGGGTGCGCCGGTGAAGCTGGTCGGCGTCTCGCGGCAGAACCCCGATACCATAGCCCTGCTGGTGCCGAAGGATTCTCCGGTGCGCAGCATTGCCGATCTCAAGGGCAGGAAAGTCGCCTACTGGCCCGGTGCCTGGAGCCAGCAACTGACCTTGCGCGCGCTGGAGAAAGCCGGCCTGCCGAAGGACTACGTGGAGTTCGTCAAGCTGATGCCGATCGACGCCGCCGCCGCCTTGCCGCGCGGCAGCATCGATGCCTTTCCGGTGTGGGAGCCGTATATCTCGCAGCAGATCGTGGTTTCCGGCGCACGGCCGATTCTCACCGCCCGCGACCTGATGCCGGGGCTGTCCAGCATCGCCGCCAACGCTGCTTCCATCGAGCCCAGGCGCGCGCAGATCGCCGACTTCCTCGGCCGCCTGCGCAAGGCACGGGCCTGGGTCGAGGCACACAAGGAGCAGTACGCCGACCTCTGGGCGCAGAAGGCCAATCTCGACCGGGCAGTCTCCCGCCATTGGATCGGCCAGGCCGGCATGAGCGTCGGCCCGGTAGACGCCCAGGCCGCCACCGACTACCAGGAGACCGCGGATTTCCTGCTGCAGACCGGTGCCTTGCCCAAGCCGTTCGACACTTCCACGGTGATCGACACGTCCTTCAACGAAGCCTTCCACTGAGTACGGACCATGAGCATCCAGTTTCTCGGCATGATCGGCCATCGCCTGGCCTCGGAGACCCTCGCGCCGGTCGGACCTATCCTCGACAAGCCTTACATCGCCGCTTTCGCACGCGCCCACGAAGAGGCCGGCTTCGATCGAATCCTGGTCGGCTACTGGTCGGACCAGCCGGATGGATTCCTGGTGGCCGCCGCCGCAGGCCTGGCCACTTCCCGGATCGGTCTGCTGCTGGCGCACCGCCCCGGTTTCGTCGCCCCGACCCTGGCCGCGCGCAAGCTGGCGACCCTCGAACACCTCCTCGACGGGCGCCTGGCGGTGCATATCATCAGCGGCGGCAGCGACGCCGACCAGCGCAAGGACGGCGATTATCTCGACCACGACCAGCGCTATGCCCGCAGCGACGAATTCATCGAACTGCTCAAGCGCACCTGGACCAGCACCGAACCCTTCGATTTCCACGGCGCGCACTACCGCGTGGAGCACGCCTTCTCGGCCATCCGTCCGCAGCAGAAACCGCACATTCCGGTGTATTTCGGCGGCTCCTCGGAAGCCGCGCTGAAGGTCGCCGGCAAGCAGGCCGATGTGTTCATGCTCTGGGGCGAACCCCTGGCACAGGCCGCCGAAACCATCTCCGCTGTGCGCGAACAGGCGCGCTCGAATGGTCGCGAAGTGGAATTCAGCCTGTCGTTCCGGCCCATCCTCGGGCGCACGGAGGACGAGGCCTGGGCCAAGGCCGAGGCGATACGCGCAAGCGCCGGCGCGCGCCTGGGCGAGGCCGGCTTCCCCAAGGGCAAGCCGCAGAGCGTCGGCGCCCAGCGTCTGCTCAAGGCGGTGGAGCAGGGCGAGCGCCTCGACGAGCGCCTTTGGACCGGAATCGCCAGGCTGGTCGGTGGCGGGCACAACTCCACAGCCCTGGTTGGTACCGCGGAACAGGTGGCCGATGCCCTGCTCGCCTACTACGACCTGGGCGTGCGCAATATCCTCATTCGCGGTTTCGATCCCCTCGCCGATGCCGTGGAATATGGCCGCGAGCTGATCCCGCTGACCCGCGCCAAAGTCGCCGAGCGCGAGCGCCGGCGCGCCACGGCCTGATCCCATGGCCGTCCTGCAGACTCCCTCGGCGGCGTTCGATGAACGGCTGCCAGAACTGACCCGGCAACTGGCGGAAAGCGCCGATGCCCATGACCGCAGCGGAGATTTTCCCCATGCCAACCTGGCCCTGCTGCGACACCACGGGCTGCTCGCCCTGGCCTTGCCGCCTGCGCTCGGCGGTCCCGGCGCCAGCCTCGGCGAGCTGCGCCGGGTAATCGGCGCGGTGGCTCGCGGCGAACCCTCCACGGCCCTGGTGCTGTGCATGCAGTACCTGCATTTGCGGCGCCTGGCCGATAACCCCGATTGGCCCGGCGCGCTCAAGCGGCGCGTGGCGCGCGAGGTGCTGGAGCAGGGGGCGTTGATCAATAGCCTGCGCGTGGAGCCCGAGCTGGGTTCGCCGTCACGCGGCGGTCTGCCGGGTACGCTGGCGCGGCGTGTCGGCGACGGCTGGCAGCTGTCCGGGCACAAGCTCTACACCACCGGCATTCCCGGCCTGACCTGGCTGGCGGTATGGGCGCGCAGCGACGAGCCGACCCCCCGCGTGGGTACCTGGCTGGTGCGCCGCGACAGCCCAGGCATCCGTATCGTGGAGAGCTGGGACCATCTGGGCATGCGCGCCAGCGGCAGCCACGAGGTGCTCTTCGAAGAGGTGGCGGTGCCTCTGGAAAACGCCATCGGCCTGCATCCCCACGACCAGCCTCCGGCGCCGGACCAGGCCGTGCTGCGCGACTTCGCCCAGGCTAGCGCGGTGTTGCTTGGCGCTCTCTACGACGGTATCGCCGGGAGCGCCCGCGAGTGGCTCGTCGGCTGGCTGCGCGAGCGCGTGCCGGCCAGTCTCGGCGCGCCGTTGGCGAGCCTGCCGAGGATGCAGGAGGCGCTCGGCGGGATCGACGGCCTGCTCCTGCAGAACCGCCTGCTGCTCGATGCCGCGTGCTGCGGACAGTTGCCCGCCGGCGACTCCGGGCTGCTCAAGGTCGCGGTCATCGACAACGCGTTGGCGGTGGTCGAGAAGGCCCTGGAACTGAGCGGCAACCACGGCCTCAGCCGGCACAATCCGCTACAGCGGCACTACCGCGACGTGCTTTGCGGACGTGTCCACACGCCACAGAAAGATAGCGTCTGGAGCGCGGCGGGGAGGGCGGCGCTGAGTCTTTGAAACGTACCTCCCACGATTCTCGACCCTGGCCTTGTCGGCGACCGCACCGGCGGAACGGATAGCCCAGGATAGCCCCGGCTCCGTGCGGAGCTGCCTGGAGATTGCCCATGAAACGACCCCTGTGTGTGCTTGCCGGCCTGCTGGCCGCGACCCTGCTGGCTGGAGCCGCCAGCGCCGCCGACCTCATCAGCCTGCGCCTGGGCGATGTGAAGGGCGACCGCTACGCCGCCCTGCGCGCGTCCGGCGAGCTCGACGACCTGCCGTACAAGCTGGAAATGTCGGCGTTCCCCTCCGGTGCACCGGTGCTCGAGGCGCTCAACGCCGGGGCCCTGGACATAGGCTTTACCGGCGACATCCCGTTCCTCTTCGTCTACGCTGCCGGCGCGCCGCTCAAGGCGGTGGGCGCCTGGCACTTCAACCCGGCGACCGTGGCGCTGGTGGTCGGCAAGGACTCGCCGATCCGTTCGGTGGCCGGCCTCAAGGGCAAGCGCATTGCCGTCAATCGCGGCGGCTGGGGGCATTTCCTCGCCCTTGGCGCGTTGCGTCGCGCCGGCCTCGGACCGCAGGACGTAAGCTTTTCCTTCCTTGGTCCGGTGGACGGCCGCGCCGCCCTGGTGCGTGGCTCGGTAGACGCCTGGGTGCCCTGGGAGCCCTATACCTCCAGCGCCGTGCTGCTCGATCAGGCGCGGGTCATCGACAACGGTGCCGGGATCATGACCGGCTACTCCTATGCCCTGGCCAGCGACGCTGCGATCGCCCGCAAGAAGGCCGCGATCAGCGACCTGCTGACCCGCCTGGCGCGTGCCCAGGCCTGGGCCCTGAGGCATCCGGAGGCGTTCGCCGAGGCCCTGGCCAAGGATCTGAACATGCCGCGCGAAGTCACTCGGCGCTGGGTTGGCGAGGCGCGCATCAGTCCTGTGGTCTTCGGTCCGGAGGTTGCCGCCACCTTGCAGACCGCCGCCGATTTCTTCCATGCCGAAGGCGTGCTGCCGAAGTCGCTGGAGGTCGCCCCGGCGTTCGACTTCAGCCTGTCCGCCGGTGCCGCCGAAGTGGCCCGCCAGTTGCCCGCCGACCTCCGCGTCGGCCAGCGTTGAGGAGTTACGGAATGCGTCAGACCCTGAGCCTGTTCCTGCTTCTCTGCCTGCTCGTCGGCCAGGCCTGTGCCGACGAGCGCGTGACCCTGCGCCTGGCCGACCAGAAGGGCAACATGCGCGCCCAGTTGGAGGCTGCCGGCGCGCTGGACGACCTGACCTACGACATCCGCTGGTTCGAATTCCCCGCCGCCGCCCCCCTCGCCGAAGCACTCAATGCCGGTGCGGTGGATGCCGGCATCATCGGCGACGCGCCATTGCTCTTCGCCCTGGCCGCCGGTGCCCGGCTGAAGGCCATCGCCGTCGACAAATCCGATCCCTACGGTACCGCCGTGCTGGTGAGAGGGGATTCGCCGCTGCGCTCGGCCAACGACCTGAAAGGTCAGCGCATTGCCACCGGGCGCGGTTCCATCGGCCACTTCGTCGCGCTCAAGGCCTTGGCCTCGGTCGGGCTGGGCGAGAAGGACGTCGAATTCCGCTTCCTCGGCCCGGTGGACGCGAAAATGGCCCTCGCCAATGGTTCCGTGGATGCCTGGGCGACCTGGGAGCCCTACACCGCGTTCGCGGAGACCGCCGACAAGGCTCGGGTACTGGTCGACGGGCGCGGCCTGTGGGCTGGCAACAGCTTCCTCGCTGCTACCGATAGCGCACTGGCCGACCCGGCGAAACGCGCCGTGCTGCAGGACTACCTGCAACGCCTGGCCAGCGCCCAGCGCTGGGCGTACCTGCACCTGGACGAGTATTCGCGAAGCCTGGCGCAGATCATCGGCTTCCCCGAGGACGCCGCGCGCTTGCAGTTCGAACGCCGGCGCTTGCGTTGGCAGGCGCTGGATGAGCGAACGCTCGGCCAGCAGCAGGAGACCGCCGATTTCTACCAGGCCCATGGATTGATTCCGCAGCGCCTCGATGTGCGGCCGACCTTCGCCAGCGGCTTTGCGGTCAGGCAGGCGTCGGATGCGGATATCCGGTAGGCGCTGCCCGGGCATTAATTGATAACTATAAGTTATTTATCGATTGTTTTTTATTCCAATAATCTATCCGTTCCGTCGCCGGCAGCTGGAACTCCCGTCCCTGCGGGCGCTCGCACCTATCCCAGGAGTCATCGCATGTCTCGTCCGTTCCTGCGTCGCTTGGCCATCGTGTTTGCCGCTTCCGTCGTCCTGTCGGGCATTGGTGGCGCACAGGCCGAGGAGGTCTTGCGCATCGGCTTCCAGAAATCCTCGACTCTGCTGACCCTGATCCGCAGCCAGGGCACCTTCGAGCGCGAGTTGGCCAGGCAGGGCATCCGGGTGTCCTGGCATGAGTTCCCCAGCGGCCTGCCGTTGCTCGAATCGCTCAATGTCGGCAACGTCGATCTCTCCGCCGACGTCGCCGACACCGTGCCGGTGTTCGCCCAGGCGGCGGGTGCTCGCCTGACCTACTTCGCCCGCGAAACACCTTCGCCCGCGGCGCAGGCGATACTGGTCGGCGAACATTCGCCGCTGAAGTCCCTGGCCGAGCTGAAGGGCAAGCGCATCGCCGTGACCAAGGCCGCCGGCAGCCACTACCTGCTGATCGCCGCGCTGGCCAGCGCCGGGCTTGAGTTCTCCGACATCCAGCCAGCCTACCTGACGCCAGCCGACGGCCGCGCCGCCTTCGAGAACGGCAAGGTCGACGCCTGGGTGACCTGGGACCCCTACGTGGCAAGCGCCCAGCGCCAGCAACGCGCGCGGGTACTGGCCGACGGCCAGGGCCTGGCCAGCTACCAGCGCTACTACCTCGCCTCCAGCGACTACGCCAGGAAACATCCTGAAGTGCTCCAGCAGGTCTTCGCCGAACTGCAGCGCACCGGGCGCTGGCTCAAGAGCCACCCGGCCGACGCGGCCAAGGTGCTGGGGCCGCTGTGGGGCAATCTCGATGCCGCTACCGTCGAGCAGGCGAATGCGCGGCGCAGCTACGACGTACAACCGGTGAGCGCAGATGGTCTCGACGAGCAACAGCGCATCGCCGACGCCTTCCACGCCCAGGGACTGCTACCCAAACCGGTGGATGCGCGCGCCGTGGAGGTATGGCAGCCGCGGCACTGAGCGGCGCGGCTGCCCTGTGATGCGCGGCACCGGCGGCCAGCGTAGCTTGCCGCTGGCGCGCGTCCTTCAGGCCAGCCCATAGCTGATCTGCTCGGCCTTGACGTGGAACGCCTGCTCACGGCTCGGAAGATGCTGGTTGGCATCGGCGTTGCCCTGGCGCAGGCGTTCGGACCTCAGCGTCGGCAGGCGGAACACATCCTGCCGCTCGGTCTGCAACGCATTGCCGCGCATCAGTTCCATCAACGGAACCTGCATGGCCGGGGTGCTCTGGCCGAGGAAGTAGTTGGGCACCTCGTCGCACCACAGCAGCATGTAGTCGCTCACCGCATCGTGCTCGGCGTCGAGCACCACGTACTCGACGCGGTGGCGCAGGACCACTTCGGCGTCGATGCTCCAGCGGGTGTCCACGGTGAACAGCGGAACGTGCTTTTCCACGTCCACCAGCAGGCCATTCACCGCCTTGCAGCCGGACTTGCGGCAGGCCACGTGGTAGCGCTTGTCGGGGAGGGGGTGACGCGCCACCACGTCGCGCCCGCCAAGCAGGTGCAGGTCGAACTCCTTGATGCGGATGTCGATCAACTCGCACGGCAGGTCGAACCCCGCAGGCGTCAGCAGCCTGGGGCAGAAATGGATAAGCATGGTTTTCTCCATCAGGCATGCCCGGGGCTTTCCCGCCCTGGGGGAGAGGTATCTCTATCGGTCGCAGGTCAGCCGGCAAGCCGCATCCTGACGGACGAGGCAGAGCCTCGCCCGGTGAAAGACGCGAACGCCGGTCCTGGCGGACCTCGCTGGATTTTTCTGGCTCCGGGCGCTCCCGCGCTTCCAGGGGGCGTCTCGGGCGGGTGTCAGCTCCCGGTCTTGACCCGGCTCCAGACACGGGTACGGATTCTCTCGACCTTCAGTGGCAGGGTTTCCAGCGGGAAGAGGGTCGCCATGGTTTCCTTGCTCAGGTAAACCGCCGGGTTTTCCCGCAGCTTCCGCTCTACCAGCGGCAGCGCCGCCTGGTTGCCATTCGGATAGCCCACGTAGTTGGAGGTCCTGGCGATGACCTCCGGACGCAGCAGGTAGTCGATCAGCGCATAACCCTGCTGCGGATGCGGTGCATCCTTGAGCAGCACCATGTTCTCGGCCCAGACCAGCGAGCCTTCCCGGGGAATGCTGTAGGCGATATGGCGACCGTTCCCGGCCTGTTCGTTGTTGACCTGGGCCATGTAGGCCGTACCCTGCCAGCCGACCACCACGCAGACGTTGCCGTTGGAGAGATCGGTGTCGACTCTGGAGGAGTCGAAATAGCGAATGTAGGGGCGAACCTTCAGCAACAGTTCCTGGGCTTTCTGGTAGTCCTCGGGATTCTGGCTGTTGTGCGGCAGGCCCAGGTAGTTGAGGGCGATGGACACCAGCTCGGTGGAGGAGTCCAGCGTGGCCACGCCGCACTGGCTGAGGCGGGAGATGTTCTCCTCCTTGAAGACCAGGTCCCAGGAGTCGACCGGCGCGTCGGGGCCGAGCAGCTTGCGGACCTTGTCCACGTCGTAGGCGATCCCGGTGGTTCCCCAGAGATAAGGTACGGCATAGCGATTGCCGGGATCGTTGGCCTGAAGCTTCCCGAGGATGTCCGCGTCGAGGTTCTTCCAGTGGGGGAGCCGGTCGCGGTCGAGTTCCTGGAGGACGCCCGCCTTGATCAGCCCGGGCAGGATGTTGGAGGTGATCACCACCACGTCGTAGCCGGAGCGGCCGACCATCAGCTTGCCCTGCGCGGTCTCGGCGCTGTCGAAGGTGTCGAGGACGACACGGGTGCCGGTTTCCTTCTGGAAAGCCTTGGGCGTTTCCGGGGCGATGAAGTCATACCAGTTGTAAAGATGGACGCTGGTTTGCGCAGCCCATGCACTGTCCGCCGCTGTCGCACCGATCGTCGTCAGGATCGATAACGCCAGTGCACAAACTTTTTTCATTGGATTTCCTTTCCGAAACGAAACAAGTTGGATTTTGCACCTACCAGAACTGGTAGTTCTGACCTGTGGCTATCTTCGAAGGCATCGATATTATGCACATTGGAACTCTTCATGACATAACGCCGAGTGACTAATCCCAGAGGAGTAGTTGTGTGGATATCGCATTGCACGGCGGCGCCTGGCACGAGTCACTGGGAAAGTTGCTCGAAGCGCTGGACCGGCCGTTCTTCTGGCGGATCCTGGCGCAGACCCTCGGCCAGTTCGCCCCCGTCGACAACTGGGCGGCCCTGATATTCAGCGATTCCAGTCCCTTGATTCTTTCCTTCATGGAGGAGGAGAGAGAAGAAGTCGAGCCGGACCCGCTGATCAGTCGATATATAACCGGACTTTATCTGCAAGATCCTTTCTACCAGGTATCCAGGAACTGTCGGCGCGGCGGGCTTTTTCATCTTGCGGATATCGTCTCCGAAGATTTCGAAACGACCGAATATTACAATACGTACTTTGCGCATTATGTGGTGACGGACGAAGTTCAATATAACGTCCCGCTGGATGGTGAAAGAACCCTATGCCTGTCGTTGGGCAGCGAGAGCCGCTTCGGTGCCGAGCAGATCGCGCTGTTCGAGCTGCTTCGCCCGTGGGTCATCGCGCTGATGAAAAAACGCATCCACTTCGAGGATGCGGTCAGGGAGGAGGCGAAACCGATCGCAGCGGCGGAGGTGGAAGTCCAGCCCTGGAGAGGGTTGATATCGCCGCTGACTGCGCGGGAGTCGGATGTCATCCGGCTGATGCTGGATGGATACTCGAACAAGGAAATAGCGGATCGGCTGACGCTGTCGATCGCCACTATCAAGGTGCATCGCCGGCACATCTACGCGAAGCTGAACGTGAAGTCCCACTCCGAGATATTCGCGCTGTTGATCAACCCGCCCGCGCCGCGGCTCGCCGACGCACGCTAGTGCGCCGCCTGCGGAGGAACCCGGGCGCATAAGGTTATGCGAAATTCATATTGCCCGACGCTGAAAAAGCCGGCGTCGGATTGCACTCATGGGCGAATTCCATCCAGGACGATTCGACCATGCCCGATGTACGTCTTTCCTCTCGTTCGTTGACCCCCGTGCTCTGTGCGGTGGGGCTCGCCTGCGCGCTGCAGGGCGAGGTGCAGGCCGCCGACGGTGGGCCGCGCGACGCGGCCACGGCGCCCCGGGTATTCGACATAGCGCCCGGCGAACTGGCCGAGGTGTTGTTGAACATCGTGCGCCAGGGACACGTGCCGATCGCCTTCGACCAGCGCCTGGTGGCGGGGTTGCGCGGACCGGATATCCGCGGCCGGCTCAGTGTCGAGGACGCCTTGCGGCGTGCCCTGGCCGGCAGCGGGCTGGCATACGCGCAGGACGAAAGCGGTGCCTTCGTCCTGCGCCGCGGACAGGCGCCTGTGCAGGAGACGCGAGGTGCGGCGGTGGCACCGACCTTGTCCACCGTGGTGGTCACCGGCACGCGCAAGAGCGATGTGAGGGCGCAGGACAGCCTGAGCCCGATCGACGTGGTCAGCGCTACCCAGCTACGTAGCAGCGGCGCGGTCGACCTGCGCGATGCACTGGTCAAACTGCTGCCCTCGCTGACCCGCCAGGCCCAGCCGTTCAACGCCTCGGCGTTGACCCACACGCAGTCGCTGCGCGGGCTGAGCCCCAACCATGTGCTGGTGCTGGTGAACGGCAAGCGTCGCCACGAAACGGCCAATCTCAATATCAGCGGGGGGCTGGAGAAGGGCTCCACCGGCGTCGATCTGGACACCATCCCGATCAACGCCATCGAGCGGGTCGAGGTGCTGCGCGACGGCGCCTCGGCGCAGTACGGTTCGGACGCCATCGCCGGGGTGATCAACGTCATCCTCAAGTCCGCCGACAGCGGCGGGTCGGCGGCCGCTGACGTCGGGCAGACCGGCGACGGCGACGGCTTCACCCATGGCGGCGGGGGGAACATCGGGCTGGCCTTCGGCGATAGCGGCTTCGTCAACCTCACCGCCGAATATCGCGAGCAGGAGCGCACGATGCGCAGCGGCATCGATGAGCGCACCGGTCGGCGCGACAACATTTCCATGGGCGATCCCGCGTTCCACCGGCAATCGTTGGCGCTCAACTCGGGTTTCGGGTTGGGCGACGATATCGAGGTGTACGGCTTCGGCACCTATACCCGGCGCAAGGCCTCCTCGGCGGCCAACTATCGCCTGGCTTCGGTGGCGCCGACGCTGTATCCGGACGGCTTCACGCCGCGCCCGAACAGCGACGAGGACGACTATGCGTTCCTCGCCGGGGTGCGCGGCGAGCGTCTGCTGGATGCCTGGCACTGGGACCTGAGCAGTGGCTACGGCGCCGACCGTCCCGATATCGGCATGACCCAGTCGGTGAACGCGGCGATCTACCGTGAAACCGGCAACAGCCCGAGAAGCTTCGACCTGGCGCGCTACCGCAACAGCCAATGGACCAGCAACCTGGACCTGGGGCGGGAATTCGAACTGGATTTCCTCGCTGCTCCGCTGGCGTTGTCGCTGGGTGCGGAATACCGGCGGGAAAGCTACCGCATCGACGCCGGCGACCCGGCGTCCTACTACAGCGGCGGGGCGGAATCCCTGGCTGGCCTCTCGCCGCTCAGCGAGGGGCAATGGTCGCGGCACGCCTGGGCGTCCTACCTGGACCTGGGTACCTCCCTGACCCCAGCCTGGGAGGTCGACGTGGCGGTGCGCCACGAGAAATTCAGCGACTTCGGCAGCACCACCAACGGCAAGTTCGCCACCCGTTACCAGTTCGATCCGCGGGTGGCGCTGCGCGCCAGCGTAAGCAGCGGGTTCCGCGCGCCGTCCCTGGTCCAGGAGCACTACACCGGCCTCAGCGTCGGCCCGACCATCGCCCTTGGCCTGCTGGCGGCCAACTCGCCGGCGGCGAAGATGCTCGGCGCCGACGAACTGCAACCGGAGAAGTCGACCAGCTTCAACCTTGGCCTGGTACTCAGCCCGTGGGAAAACGTCGGGCTGAACATCGACGCCTACCAGATCAGCATCCGCGACCGCATCGTCGACAGCGCCACCTATTCCGGCCAGGAAGCCATCGATGCCCTGGCCGCGGCGGGGATCTCGTTGCCGGCCAGTGCCAGTACGGTCAGTACCCACTACCTGGCCAACGGTGCCGACACCCGCACCCGCGGTGTCGACATCACCGGTCACTACCTCGTCGCGCTTGGCGAGTACGGGCAGGTCGACTGGGAACTGTCGGCCAACTTCAACCGCACCACCTTGCGCAAGAACCATCGAGGCGCCAACGGCGAGCCGCTGCTCAATGCCCAGCAGGTCGCCTGGATCACCAGCTCCACCCCGCGCAGCCAGGTTTCCCTCGGCGGCACCTGGAGCCGCCAGGACTGGGAGGTCAGCCTGCGCCTGACGCGCTACGGCCGGACCAGCTCGGAACTCGACTACACGGTAGGGCCGGACGCCTGGTCGACGGAGAAATTCAACCATTTCGTCAACGACCCGAAGTACATCACCGACATCGCCGCGCGCTACCGGCTCAGCGCCGACCTGACGCTGACCGCCGGCGCCGACAACCTGTTCGACGTCCGTCCGGACAAGCTGCCCGCGCAGAACACCACCTATGGCGACGTGCTGCGCTACGACACCTATGCCTCGCAGATCGGCTTCAACGGCGCCTTCTACTACCTACGCGCGGCATACCGCTTCTAGAGGGCCAGGCGTGGCGCAACGAGAATTTTCCGCGACCAGCGGCGGTGTGCTGCTGGCGTCGGTGGTGGCGATCATGCTCGGGCCCACCGGCATCCTGCTGAACACCTTCAGTCTGTTCATCGCACCGATGAGCGCCGAGTACGCCTGGGACCGCGCCGAGGTGTCGTTGCTGGTGACGCTGTTCGGACTGGCGGTCGCCATCACCAGCCCGCTCAAGGGCTGGCTGATCGATCGTTGGGGCGCGCGGCGGACAATGCTCGGGCTGACCGCCGCCCTGTCGCTGCCGCTGCTCGGCCTGGCGGCGGTGAATGCCGTCTGGCAACTCTACGCGCTGTTCCTGCTGATCGGCCTGCTGGCGCCAGGCAACCTGCCTTACGGACGTATCCTCGGACTCTGGTTCCGCCAACGCCTGGGCGTGGCCTACGGCCTGCTAGGCCTGGGCTTCGGGGTGGGCGGGCCGCTGGGCCTGCTGGTCGGCCACCAGAGCCTCGAAGCGTGGGGCTGGCGCGGCGCTTTCCTGGTCTACGGCGTGCTCGAACTGGGCCTGGCGCTGCCGCTGCTGGCCTGGCTGTTCCGCGAGCCAGCGCCGGATGCTGGCGTGGCCGCCGGCACGGCCGTAGCGGAAACCGCGCTGAGCGGATCGACGGCGCCCCAGGCCTGGCGCAGCGCCAGTTTCTGGCTGGTGCTGGGCAACCAGGTACTGGCGGTGTTCGTGATGTCCGGGATCATGACCCATGGCGTGCCGATGCTGGTGGAGCGCGGTTTGTCCCGGGGCGAGGCGGGCACCGCGCTGTCGGCGTTGTGGGTCGGCATGATGCTGTCGCAGCCGCTGATGGGCTGGCTTCTCGACCGCGTGGCGACGCCTCGGGTGGCGTTGCCCTTCGCCCTGGCGGCGGTGCTCGGCATGGCCTGGTTCCTGGTGGGCGACACACCGAGCGGTCTATGGCTGGCGGTGTTCCTGGTCGGCCTGGGTGGAGGAGGGGAAAGCGGCACCACCAAGTACCTATTGATGCGCTACTTCGGCCTGCGCAGCTTCGGTGTGATCTACGGTTCGATCCAGCCGTTCACCTTCGCCCTGTCGATCAGTCTCGGCGCTTACCTGCTGGGCTGGCTGTACGACCGCGCCGAAGGCTACGGGACGGCCGAATGGGTGCTGCTCGCGGCTTTTTCCCTGGCTGCGTGCAGCCTGTTCGCCTTTCGCCCCTATCCGCAGAAATTGCCCTGAAGGGAATCATGCCGGCTAGCGTTCGCCCTGGCGCCGCGCGGTCTTGCCGGCGAGGCGGGCCTGGCGATAGTCGTTGGCGCACTGTCCCGTCCAGCGACGGAAGGCGTGGCGAAAACTGGAGGTATCCATGTAGCCCAGCCTCTCGGCGACTTCCTCGATGCGCAGTCGCTCGTCCCGCAGCAGTTGGCGCGCCCTGTCGTGGCGGACCAGATCGAGCACTTCCCGGTAGTTGGTGCCCTCGTCGGCGAGCCGTCGGCGCAGCGTCCGCTCGGTGACCTTCAACTGCCGGGCGACCCAGGCGATGCTCGGGTAGCGGTCCTGTAGCACCTCCAGCAGTGCCACGATGCGTTGGCGGTAGCCGCCCATCTCGCGGGTGACGCGGGTGTTGAAGGCCTTGCTGCCGAGCGCCAGCGAGGCCTGGAACACGGCGGAGTTGGCAGTGGCGATCTCGGCCTCGAGCAATTCCTCGGGGAGGGTGAAGGTGATGCCTGCGCCGGCGAAATACACCGGCACCCGGAAATACTCCTCGTATGCCCGCACGTCGCCGTTCCTTTCCGGGAGGCGCAGGCGGACCAGTTCCAGCTCGCCCAGCAGCAGGTCGCGGAACACCGCGTAGGCGGCCGACGCCAGGACGTTGGCGTGATACAGCCGGGCCGACTGCGGCCAGTCCGGCTTGTCCTGCAGGTCGATATCCACATCCACGGTGTCGCAACTGGAACGTCGCACCGCGATCCCGCGGATATCCTTGCGGAACAGCAGCATGTTGGTCTTGATCAGTTGCAAGGCTTCGCCCACGGTGCCGGCACTCTGCAATGCCAGCCCGGCGACGCCGTAGTCGGAAAGGCGGTAGTGCTCCCCCAGGCTCAGGCCTTCCAGGGGGGAGCGTCCGTTCAGCACGATCCACTCGTAGAGCGCTTCGCTGGGCAGGCGCGGCTCGGCAGCCGAACCCTGACGCATGTCCGGAGGCGTGATGCGTTGCACGGCGAGGTAGTTGTTGAGTGGTCGCCACTCGAAATCGTACTGGATGTTTTCGGACGGGCTCATCGGTTACCTCTTGCACGCGATGCTATCGCCCTGAAGGCGTCAGGGCTTCGTTATTCCATGCGGATGTCGTTTCGGTTGATTTTCGTACGCTGGGCTTCCGGCAATCACTACCTTGCGTAAGGGGTTGACAGGAGCGGGGTCTGCGTATAGCCGCGCCTCCGCGACGCCGTGCCGATCGGTCGTGCATGCTTGCCGTGGCCCGGCTGAGCACTGCCGTCCCGGCCACTCTCGCCGGGGTGGCTGCGCCTGGATGATCGTCGTGGGCGGTGGTGGCGCGGGCCGGTCGCCCTGAGCTTCAGGCGCCATCGCCGCTTGCCGGCGCTCGGGAGGCCGCTGGCCAAGGAAAACCGTAGCGCCGCGGCGGGCGGCGGCTAGCGGGGATTTCCGGCCACGCGTGCCGTGCCCGGGCCACGCTTGCCTTCCCGGCGCGCCGGACTCCCGGTGGCCTGGAGGACAGGAAAAGCGAGCGGCGAGGTGTCGGCGAGCAGGGTCAACTCGATCTTCTGATAGGGTCGGTGGGCTGTCCGGGGCGGCTAGGATGGACATTTTCATCGTCTCGGGCAGGCCTGTCGCGACCGCACGAAGTGGCGACGGATGCCGCTGCTAAGGAGCAACGGATGACCGTTCTTATCCAGGGGGCCGGGATCGCCGGCCTGGCGCTGGCGCGCGAATTCACCAAGGCAGGCATCGACTGGCTGCTGGTCGAGCGGGCCAGCGAGATCAGGCCCATCGGTACCGGCATCACCCTGGCGAGCAATGCGTTGACGGCGTTGTCCAGCACCCTGGATCTCGACCGGCTGTTCCGCCGTGGCATGCCGTTGGCCGGCATCAACGTATACGCCCACGACGGTTCGATGCTGATGTCGATGCCTTCCAGTCTGGGTGGGAATTCCCGCGGCGGCCTGGCGTTACAGCGCCACGAACTGCATGCGGCGCTGCTGGAGGGGCTGGATGAGTCGCGCATTCGGGTCGGGGTCTCCATCGTGCAGATCCTCGACGGACTCGACCACGAACGCGTGACCCTGAGCGACGGCACTGTCCACGACTGTTCGCTGGTGGTCGGTGCGGATGGCATTCGTTCGAGCGTGCGACGTTATGTCTGGCCGGAGGCGACCTTGCGTCATTCCGGCGAAACCTGCTGGCGCCTGGTCGTTCCCCATCGGCTGGAGGACGCCGAGCTGGCGGGAGAGGTCTGGGGGCACGGCAAGCGCCTCGGCTTCATCCAGATCAGCCCGCGCGAGATGTATGTCTACGCGACCCTGAAGGTGCGCCGGGAGGAGCCCGAGGACGAGGAGGGCTTCGTCACCCCGCAACGGCTGGCCGCCCACTACGCGGACTTCGACGGCATCGGCGCGAGCATCGCCCGGCTCATACCGAGCGCCACCACGCTGGTGCACAACGACCTCGAGGAGTTGGCCGGCGCCTCCTGGTGCCGCGGACGGGTAGTGCTGATCGGTGACGCCGCACACGCCATGACGCCGAACCTGGGGCAGGGCGCGGCCATGGCCCTGGAGGACGCCTTCCTGCTGGCGCGCCTGTGGTGCCTGGCGCCGCGCGCCGAGACGCTGATCCTGTTCCAGCAGCAACGCGAGGCGCGGATCGAGTTCATCAGGAAGCAATCCTGGATCGTCGGCCGCCTTGGTCAGTGGGAATCGCCCTGGAGCGTCTGGCTGAGGAATACCCTCGTTCGCCTGGTGCCGAATGCCAGTCGCAGGCGCCTCCACCAGCGTCTTTTCACCGGTGTCGGTGAGATGGCCGCGCAGTAGCCGCCGGTGCCAGTGGCGTCTTGGTCGCCTGTTTTCGACTTCGGCGATGGTCGCTATGGAGAAGTCCCGGGCAACCAGGGCGCTTGCGCTTTACCAGGCCCGGCGTCGCTGGGCTCTCCACAGGTTCGCCGGTTTTTGCTGCGATCCGGTCTGCCGCTCGCCGGGGGCTGGCGGTATACTTCGCAGCGCCCGTTCGATGCCGTCGAATGATGTTTCCATGACGCTTGATTTATGACGCCTTTGCGCCAAGCTAGGTCATGGGATGGCTTTCTGTTAAGGTTGCCGAAATCTCCTGGGGGCCCGTGTGGGCGGTTGTCTGCTAATGCGCGACGAGGTGCAGCGTGATTAAGGTGCTGGTGGTCGACGACCACGATCTGGTACGCACCGGTATTACCCGCATGCTGGCCGACATCGAAGGCTTGCAAGTGGTCGGCCAGGCCGACTGCGGTGAAGACTGTCTGAAACTGGCCCGCGAACTGAAGCCGGATGTCGTCCTGATGGACGTGAAGATGCCCGGTATCGGCGGCCTGGAGGCAACCCGCAAGCTGCTGCGCAGCCAGCCCGACATCAAGGTCGTGGTAGTCACCGTCTGCGAAGAGGATCCGTTCCCCACCCGCCTCATGCAGGCCGGCGCCGCCGGCTACATGACCAAGGGCGCGGGGCTGGAGGAAATGGTCCAGGCGATTCGCCAGGTCTTCGCCGGCCAGCGCTATATCAGCCCGCAGATCGCCCAGCAACTGGCGCTGAAGTCCTTCCAGCCGCAGCAGCACGATTCCCCCTTCGATTCGCTGTCCGAGCGCGAGATCCAGATCGCCCTGATGATCGCCAACTGCCACAAGGTGCAGAGCATCTCCGACAAGCTGTGCCTGTCGCCGAAGACCGTGAATACCTATCGCTACCGCATCTTCGAGAAGCTCTCGATCACCAGCGACGTGGAGCTGGCGCTGCTCGCCGTCCGCCACGGCATGGTCGATGCCGCCAGCTAGATGAGCGCCGTTTTCGACGCAAGCGCTTTCCTCGCTACCTGCAGCAATCGTCCGGGCGTCTACCGCATGTTCGATGCGGACGCCAAGCTTCTCTACGTGGGCAAGGCGAAGAGCCTGAAGAAGCGCCTGGCCAGCTATTTCCGCAAGTCCGGCCTGGCGCCGAAGACCGCTGCGCTGGTGGCGCGGATCGCCCAGGTGGAAACCACCATCACCGCCAATGAAACCGAGGCGTTGCTGCTGGAGCAGACGCTGATCAAGGAGTGGCGGCCGCCCTACAACATCCTGCTGCGGGACGACAAGTCCTATCCCTTCGTGTTCCTCTCCAGCGAGGACGAGTATCCGCGGCTGTCCCTGCACCGTGGCGCGAAGAAGCGCAAGGGGCGTTACTTCGGTCCCTATCCGAGCGCGGGAGCGATCCGCGAGAGCCTCAACCTGCTGCAGAAGGCGTTTCTCGTCCGCCAGTGCGAGGACAGCTATTTCCGCAACCGTACGCGGCCCTGCCTGCAATACCAGATCAAGCGCTGCAAGGGGCCCTGCGTGGGGCTGGTCAGTCCTGAGGAGTACGCCGAGGACGTGCGCCACTCGGTGATGTTCCTCGAAGGAAGGAGCAACGCGCTGGCCGACGAGCTGAACGTCGGCATGGAGCAGGCGGCGATGCGCCTGGACTTCGAGAAGGCGGCGGAGTTGCGCGACCAGGTGGCGATCCTGCGGCGGGTCCAGGACCAGCAGAGCATGGAAGGTGGCAACGGCGACGTCGACATCGTCGCCGCCATCGTCACCCCTGGCGGCGCTTGCGTACACCTGATCAGCGTACGCGGCGGGCGGGTGCTGGGCAGCAAGAACTTCTTCCCGCAGGTCGCGATCGAGGAGGAGGTGGGCGAAGTGCTGCTGGCGTTCCTTGGCCAGTACTATCTCAGCCACCAGGAGCGCGACCTGCCGGCGGAGTTGATCGTCAACGTGACGCACGAGGATTTCCCGGTGCTGGTTTCGGCGATCGCCGAAGCGCGAGGCCGCGAACTGGAGATCAGCTACCGGGTGCGTGGTACCCGCGCCCGCTGGCAGCAACTGGCGGTGACCAACGCCGAACAGGCCCTGGGCGCACGCCTGGCCAACCGCCAGCATGTGGCGGCACGCTTCGAAGCCCTTGCCGAGGCGCTCGATCTGGCGGAGCCGCCGCAACGCCTGGAGTGCTTCGATATCAGTCACTCCAGCGGCGAGGCTACCGTGGCTTCCTGCGTGGTGTTCGGCCCGGAAGGGCCGCTGAAGTCGGACTATCGCCGCTACAACATCGAAGGCGTCACGGCCGGCGACGACTACGCGGCGATGCACCAGGCGCTGACCCGCCGCTTCAGTCGCCTGAAGGACGGCGAGGGGAAGATGCCCGACATTCTCCTGGTGGATGGCGGCAAGGGGCAATTGGCCATGGCCCAGGAGGTGCTCCAGGAACTGGCGGTCGCCGGTCTGATCCTGCTCGGCGTGGCCAAGGGCGTGACCCGCAAGCCGGGGCTGGAAACCCTCTACCTGAACGATGCCTCCCACGAGTTCACCCTGCCGGCCGATTCGCCGGCGCTGCACCTGATCCAGCAGATACGTGACGAAGCGCACCGTTTCGCCATCACCGGCCACCGTGCGCGGCGCGGCAAGGCACGGCGGACGTCGACGCTGGAGGACGTCCCTGGCGTCGGCCCGAAACGTCGGCGCGATCTGCTCAAGCATTTCGGCGGGTTGCAGGAATTGTCGCGGGCGAGTATCGATGAACTGGCCAAAGCCCCCGGTATCAGTAAAAAGCTTGCCGAGCAGATTTATGCCGTCCTGCACAGCGAGTAGAATGCCGGCTCACCTCGCAGCCTAGATGGTCCGATGAATATCCCCAATCTGCTCACGTTACTGCGCGTCCTGCTCATTCCGATCTTCATTCTGCTGTTCTATCTGCCGACGTCCTGGAGCTACCTGACCGCCAGTGCCGTGTTCGCCCTGGCCGCCGCCACCGACTGGCTGGACGGCTACCTCGCCCGGCGCCTCGGCCAGAGCACGCCGTTCGGCGCCTTCCTCGACCCGGTCGCGGACAAGCTGATGGTGGCGGTTGCGCTGGTCTTGCTGGTGGAAGAGCACGCCAACCTGTGGCTGACCCTGCCGGCGGTGATCATCATCGGCCGCGAGATCGTGGTTTCCGCCTTGCGTGAGTGGATGGCCGAACTGGGGGCGAGGGCGCAGGTCGCGGTGTCCAACCTGGGCAAGTGGAAGACCGCGGCGCAGATGCTGGCGCTGGTCATTCTCCTGGCGAATCCGCCGCTGATGACCTTCTGGGTGATTCTCGGCTACGTGCTGCTGATCATCTCCGCGGCGCTGACCCTGTGGTCCATGGTGCACTACCTGCTGGCCGCGTGGCCGCATCTGTCGACCACCCCGAAAGAGAAATAAACTTTTTTGAATCAAGGAGTTGACACGGCGCCGCGATGCTATAGAATGGCGCCCGTCACCAAGACGATGCGGGAATAGCTCAGTTGGTAGAGCACGACCTTGCCAAGGTCGGGGTCGCGAGTTCGAGTCTCGTTTCCCGCTCCAAATATAGATCTATAGAGTTCCAATGAAGTCTGTAGATCATTGAGAAAGGGCCTTCGGGCCCTTTTTTCGTTCCGCCTCCAAGTCCCGTACCCGTTCGTGGAACGTCCGCGCCGAGGGGCGGTTCTCCTTGCCGCTTTCCCGGCGACCGGGGCCGTACGTTTCGCGAAGCCCTTCGTCTCGCCAGCGAGGCGGCTTGCCGCAAGATGCTGCCTCGGCACATCAGAAGTGTGGCTGTCGCACTCCAGGGGGGGGGCTCGATTCATTGCACCTTGGACCGCCTTCGTGCGCCTGTTGCTTTGGCTGCCACGTTCGACCGAGCCGTCCCAAGGCCAGCGCTTCGACGACCACTGAGAAGGTCGGCGAAGGTTGCCTCTGACTTGGGTGATGGAGGTAATAGCCCGGGAATGGATCGCACCAGCCTTCCAGCACGCTACCAGGTTGCCCTCGGCGATGTGCGGCTCGAACTGGGCTTTCGAGTGCAGGCATGCCACGGCCAGTGCGCACGTCATCGCAAGCGGCTTCATCGATCTAGCCGGCGACGCGAAAGAGTCGAGGGTTTTCGCGAGCCGGGCATAAGGCGGCTGCCAGAGCGAGTGTCGACAGGCGTGGGTTCCTGGGAAAAGTATCCATCTACCTGCTAACATGGCGGCATCGTTGCCGATGTATCCGCAGGCTCCGGGTCGCGGATGCGCTGCTTTCTGTCCGGCCGGAGAACTTTGCCATCGTAGACTCGACATGCTGACAAGGTCGTTGCTGTCCGCGGTCTTTTGCCTGTTGCTGATCGCTCTGCAGCCGCTGCCCGTCGAAGCCGAATCCATCCTGCCGGATGGGCGTACGACGACAACGATGCGTCCCTGGCTCGATAAACGAGCCAGGCAGTGGCTGGATGCACGGGAGCCGCTGACGGTAGGCGTGGTTTCCCCCGACTATCCGCCGTTGTCCATCTTCTACGCAGGCTCCTACAAGGGCTTCACGGCCGATTACCTGGCCCTGGTGTTCGAGCGGCCGTTGCGCGTCAGGGACTTTCCGTCGCGGCAGGCGGCAATCGACGCGTTGTCGCAAGGGGAGATCGACCTGCTTGGCGTCGGTAGCGAGGTCGAGGCCCGACAACACGGCTTGCTGGCATCCGCTGCGTATCTTTCCGACCGGCCGGTACTGGTGTCTTCCAGCGGTGCCCCGTTCGATTCGCAGGCGGAGTCCTGGCTGGCCACGGTCAAGGGCTATCTTCCCGCCGAACGTATCAAGGCTGCCTATCCGCACAGCAGGATCATCTGGTTCGACTCGCCGCAGCTTGCCCTGGAAGCGCTGAGCATGGGGGATGTCGATGGCGTGCTGGGGGACGCAGTTTCCACGCACTACCTCATCCAGACCCATTACCTGCTGAACTTGCGCATCGAGAACTTCGCACCCATCGACAGCCAGGGTTTCCGTTTCCTGCTCCGGCCAGGTGACGAACCTCTGCTCGCGCTCATCGATCGCGCCCTGCCGCATATTAGCGGGCGCTACGGCGACGAACTGTTGCGCAGCTGGAGCGCCGGGCGGCGCCTGCGCTTCGACGAGCCCCGGGTGACGCTGTCGCCGGCGGAGCAGCGTTGGCTCTCCGCGCACCCGGTCGTGCCGGTGGTGATCAACCATTCCCTTGGCGCGCTCGGGCAACTGGATAACGAGGGGAGGCTGAGTGGTATCGGGCGTGACTATCTGGACCTGATCGGCAAGCGCAGTGGCCTGCAGTTTTCCTTCACTGGAGCACGCAACTTCGTCGAGACGAAAAGCCGACTGGATGCGGGGGAGGCATTGGTTACGCCGACCATGCCTTCGTCGGAGCGCTTCGATTCCGGCCTCGAAGTGCTGACGCCCTATCTACGCAGCACCACGGTGCTGATGGGCGCCCGCCAGGGTGGCCGGGATGAAAGGGTGGGGCGTGTCCATGGCCTCGCGGACCTGGCGGGCAAGCGATTGGCGACGACGATTGGCTACTTTCTCAACGACTTCATTCGACGCGAGCACCCGGAGATCAAGCTCCAGGTCTATCCGACCTTCCTCGCCGCCATGCGCAGCGTAGACGCCGGCCAGAGCGAGGCCGCCATCAGCAGCGACTATACCGGTCGCTATCTGTCCGCCCAGCATTTCGACAACCGGATCCAGGTCGTCGGTATCCTCGATGACCTCTCCATCCCGATCAGCATCGGCGTGGCGAGGAACCAGCCGGAGCTGCAGGGCATCCTGGAGAAGGCGCAGCTGGCGATCGCTCCGGAAGAAGTGGCGGAAATCCTCCACCGCTGGGAGCCTCGCTTCGCCAAGGGAGGGGCGGACTTCTGGCGCGATCACCGGAGCAAGATTCTGCAGATCGGCGGATTGTTCGGCGTACTGATTTCCATCTCCCTCATCTGGGGTTTCTACCTGATGCGCCAGGTGCGCAAGACCCGCCAGGCAGAAGAGCAAGCCGACGCTGCCAACCGTGCCAAGAGCGTGTTTCTTTCGACGATGAGTCACGAGATCCGCACGCCATTGAATGCGGTCATCGGCCTGCAGGAACTGGTGCTGAAAAAGGGCGAGAAGGGCGTGTTGGACCTAGATTCGCTGAGCATTGCCCAGGAGGCCGCCCAAGGGTTGCTGCTTCTGCTGGGCAATATTCTCGATTTGTCGCGGATCGAATCCGGTCGGTTCGATTCAGCTCCCGAACCAGTGCTTCCTGGCGAGTTGATCAGAGGAATCCTGCCGTTGGTTGGTGGGCTGACGCGGCAGAAGAATCTTTCCCTGGCACTGGAACTCGACGGGGATCTCGAGCACTGGGTGCTGGTGGATCCCCTGCATTTCAAGCAGGTGTTGTTCAACCTGCTGGGCAATGCCATCAAGTTCACCGAGCGCGGAGGGGTAACGGTGCGGGCGGTGGGGCGGCGCGAGGCGGAGAGGCTTCATTTGCTGCTCGAGGTAAGCGACACCGGCCTCGGTATTTCGGAGGAGGACCAGGCCAGGCTGTTCCGGCCATTCTCGCAGGTCGGCTCGCCTGCGCTTGGCCAGGCGTCCGGCAGCGGCCTGGGGTTGTATATCAGCCGACGCCTGGTGCACCTGATGGGCGGCCAGATCAGCCTGCGCAGCGAACTGGGCAACGGCTCCTGCTTCTCGGTCGAGTTCGATCTTCCGCTGACCGGGCCTCCGCCCAGCGAGTCCAGCGAAGCGCGTTCCGGAGTTGCCGAGGTCGAGGAGCGGAAAGAGGCAAGGGCGCTCTCGATATTGCTTGCGGAAGACCATCCGTTCAATCGGCTGACCCTGACCATGCAATTGGAAAGCCTTGGGCACCGGGTGACCTCCACGGAAGATGGCGAGGAAGCATTCGAACGTTGGCAGGGCGAAGACTTCGACGTCGTGATTAGCGACGGCATGATGCCGCGGATGGATGGCTACGAGCTGGCGCGACGGATCCGGTCGCAAGAAGCCCTTGGCGGTCGGCGTCGCTGCTTGGTGATAGCGCTTACCGCCAGCGCCGAGAAGGATGCGCTGGAGCGTTGCCTGGCTGCCGGCATGGACCGGGTCCTGTTCAAGCCGACTACGCTCGATGAGCTCGCTCGGGCGCTGAACGGGGGAGAGCCGCTCATGCCTACGAGCGTCGATTCGCAATGAAAGTGCCCGACTGGTTGCCGTTTTGCGTGCCGCGAGCGGATGTATCGGGTAATCTCTCGCAGAAATGAACCAGCACTAGTGAAGCGAACGATGGGTTTTGAACAACTTGCCGAGCTGAGAGACCGTCTGCGCGCACAGGCGGCGCAGGCTAAACCGGCTCAAACCAAAAGCTCCGCGGGACGCGCGAAGAAACGTGAAGCCGTCGAGCCGGGAGTCGAGGCTATCTGGAGGCTGCAACGGCATTTTCCGCTGGCGTTTCCGAAAAGTCCCGCGGCCAAGGTTCCGCTCAAGCAGGGCATCCTCCAGGATGCGCAGCAGCACCTCGAACTACTGGGAATCACCGCCGAACAACTGAAACAGGCCATCGCCACCTGGTGCCAGGGCAGCCGCTACTGGAGTTGTATGGTGGAAGATGCGCCGCGACTGGATCTGCAAGGCCAGGTTGCCGGCAAGGTAACCGCCGAGCAGGCGGTGTATGCGCGGCGGCAGGCGTCTCGCCGGCAGCGCGAGCAGATGCGCGAGAAGCGCGCCAAGCGTGCACAGGCGGGTGGCGAAGCGCCGGCCGCCACGGAGGCGCCGACGCCTGAAGCGCCCGCAACCGAAGCGAGCCCCGAGGCGAACTGATCGCCGGGGCAGGGCGCGTCGGATCCTGGCGCGCTCCTCGGTTGCCGGTCGCTGCGGGCCCATTTCGCGGACGTCTGGGCCCGTTTCTCCCGGCTTGTGCTACGCAATAGCCTGATCTGCAAAGTTTTTTTCGTAGAGCGCTTGCCAAGCTCGGCGAATCCGTCCATAATTGCGTCCATTCCAGCGATGAGTGAGCTAAAAATCTTTTGAAATCAAAGGGTTATAAGTTCAAAATCGCGCCAGGAAAGAAATTTCAGCGATATGCCAAACGCATGTCGCTTCGCTCAAAGGCTGAGTAGCAGAGTGGTTATGCACCGGATTGCAAATCCGTGAACGCCGGTTCGATTCCGACCTCAGCCTCCAACAGGAAAGCCCCGTAGCTCAGTGAGTTACGGGGCTTTTTTCTTTCCTGTCCGGTATTGCTGAAGCAAGTTCCTTGGGGTGCCCCCATAACGCTTTCATACTTTTACGGTCTCGCAACCGCCTCCCTTTCCCGATAACCGCTCCGTAATTGCTACTTTCCCGGAGTGTCCGAGGAGTACCCCAGCACCTGTCACGTTTTCGGCCGTTGCCTGCAATCCAGCCCCGTGCGCGGCTTTCATCTGGACGCAAGATCCGGTCTGGGTCGGTCATCGGCTGGTCGTCATCGAACATGACCAGCCGAGCCGGTCTGTCCTGCCGCCTGCCTTCCGGGCCTCTATCGATCAACCGTTGTGGCGACCGCGAGCGGAAGGCGCTCGGCGGAGGGCCCGTTTCATCTTGCCTTGCGTTTCAAGGAAACCGGCAGGCCCCAGGTCAGGTCTTCCATGCCTGCTTCGCCGAGTATCTCGGTTTTCATCGGCTGGATGCGCGCGAGCACCTGGCGGCCCGTTTCATCAAGCCTTGGCTGCTCGCGATCGATGAACCTTTTCGTCAGCTCCATGGGCGCTGGCCTCATGAAGACCTGGATATCCTGCAAGGCGCACTTGATGTTTTGCGTGTCCACGGCCTTGCAGGTCTTCCTGTCATAGCTCACGGCCGGGGTCTTCAAGTGGAATCGATCGCTGAGCAGGATCTGCCCAGGCTGAATGGTGAAGGACAGCGGGGCATAGGCGTCGGGTATCTGCGCTTGCAGCTTGATGGAGGGAACATCCTCGATCTTCGTGCCTTCGGCCCAACCGGCATCCGAGACCATTTCCCGCTGGCTGTATTGCTGCTCGGTCCAGCCCACGCATTGGCCGGAGGCCATGTGCACGGCGCTGCAGACATTCTGTGTGTAGGTTTTGTCTGCATAGGAGGCGTCGCGCCAGTAGTTCTCCTTCACGAACCGGCGATACAGCACGGCGGACAGGTTCACCGAACCAAGTGGGCTGGCAGCCGGCTGCCCCTTTGGCGCCTTGATCTGGGCAAGGGTGCTGTCGATCTTGTAGTCGATCCCTCCGGACAGCAGGTAGGTTCCCGGCGGGACGATGTTGACCTCGAGGAAGTCCCACAGATAGACGGCTTCCTTGATCTTCTCCAGGTCGTTGTTGGCAAAGGCCTGCATGTAGGCGATCCCGGGCACGTCCTTGTTCTTGAATATGACCCGATGCGAGTAGCTGGAGAGGTCCGTCACGCTCTTGTTGGGCATGAGTGCCGGTACCAGCACCACGGACATGCCTTCGCGGGTAGCCTCATCGATCATGTTCAGGAGCTGGTTGGTGGGGTTCTGCTGGGAGCCGCCGAGTCCGGCGTTGCCTAGGGAGGCGCAGGCTGACAACAGGCTTGCCGGGAGCAGGATCGCGAAGGGGCTCAGACGCCGAGCGATGGTTTTCATGAGATATCCTTATCTATACGGGCCAATGACTTAAGGCGAGTGCGGGAAGAATCCTAATCTACTCCTTGCGGATTCCCAAGGAGCGTTCGTCCCGCGCGTAGGAAGGAGCGTTTGAGTCGAGCGCGTCACAGCCTGTTGCTGCAATCCTGGGTACTCACATGCGTTCGAATGCTGGCGAGCCAGTGCGTACTGCGTTGGTGATGGCTCGCTGCGGGTAGAGTTCGTGCCGGTCATCGAGGGCTGGCTGCGTGGGGGCGCAATGAAGACGCGCATCCCAGCTCTTCTGGCGATTCGTGAGTGCGGATCAAATCTGTTTTACCGCCGTACGACTTTTTCCGTTCCCTGCGCCTATCTAACCTGCCGCTCTCTTCAACCCGGGATCGGCAGGCATCTCCGCTGCGGTTCCAGCATGTACGGAACACCATGAAAAACATTCTCCTGCTCAACGGCGGAAAGCGTTTCGCACATTCCGACGGTCGCCTCAACCAGACCCTGCACGAAACCGCCCTGGCCCATCTGGACCGCCGTGGCTTCGACCTGCGCCAGACCTTCATCGACGGTGGCTATGACATCCCGACGGAGGTGGACAAGTTCCTCTGGGCCGACGTGGTGATCTACCAGATGCCCGGCTGGTGGATGGGCGCCCCGTGGACGGTGAAGCGCTACATCGACGAAGTCTTCACGGCCGGTCATGGCAGCCTCTATGCCAACGACGGTCGTACCCGCTCCGACAGCACGCAGAAATATGGCAGCGGCGGTCTGGTGCAGGGCAAGCGCTACATGATCTCGGCGACCTGGAATGCACCACGGCAGGCGTTCGACGATTCGAGCGACTTCTTCGAAGGGAAAGGCGTGGATGCGGTGTATTTCCCCTTCCACAAGGCCAACCAGTTCCTCGGCATGTCCGGCCTGCCGACGTTCCTCGCGGTGGATGTGATGAAGCGCCCGGACGTCCCGGCTACCGTCGCTGCCTACCAGGCGCACCTGGACAGGGTGTTCGGGCGCGCCGGCTGAGTTCGACGGCGGGCCTCGTGTCGCTTCGCTGGATGGAGTGGCGGGTCGAAATCCAGGCTCTCGGGACGAGGCCTAATGGTCACGGATCCGCTATCCGGGCTTTTCTCGGCCACGACCCGCGAGTGATCCGAAATTCGATTTTTCCATCGATCCGTCGAATTAGATTTCATCGGGGACGGGCAGGAAAGGATGCTTTGCACGAATATTCGAATGGGCGCATCGTAAAATGAGCGCGCTTCGACCGTGTCGAAGCCACCCCCGACAACGTTGCCGGCAGGTCGCTCATCGATTTCCGACGCCTGCCGCCGAATTCAGGAGATTCACATGTGTCCTTGCCCTCACTCCCAGGCCCAGGGAGAAACGGACGGAGAGGCTGAGTGGCATAACGCCGCCCTGGACTTCACCCATGCGATGAGCTACGGCGATTACCTGAAGCTGGACAAGGTTCTGGACGCCCAGTTCCCGCTTTCGCCCGACCACAACGAAATGCTGTTCATCATCCAGCACCAGACCTCGGAGCTATGGATGAAGCTGATGCTCCACGAACTGCGGGCCGCCCGGGAGCACGTCAAGTCAGGCAAGCTCGGTCCGGCGCTGAAAATGCTCGCCAGGGTTTCGCGGATCTTCGACCAACTGGTACACGCCTGGGCGGTGCTGGCCACCATGACGCCGACCGAGTACAACACCATCCGCCCGTACCTGGGCCAGTCTTCCGGTTTCCAGTCCTACCAGTACCGCGAGATCGAATTCATCCTCGGCAACAAGAACGCCACCCTGCTCAAGCCCCATGCTCACCGTGCCGAGCTGCTGACGGCCCTGGAGCAGGCCCTGCATACGCCGTCGCTATACGACGAAGCGATCCGCCTGATGGCCGCCCAGGGGTTGCCGGTAAGCCAGGAGCGGCTCGCCCGGGACGCGGCGGCCGGCACCTGTTACGAGGCCTCGGTGGAGGCGGCGTGGCGACAGGTCTACCAGGCGCCGGAACGCTACTGGGACCTGTATCAGCTGGCGGAGAAACTGATCGACCTGGAGGACTCGTTCCGCCAGTGGCGCTTCCGTCACGTGACCACGGTGGAGCGCATCATCGGTTTCAAACCCGGCACGGGCGGAACCGAGGGAGTGGGGTATCTGCGCAGCATGCTCGATACCATCCTCTTCCCCGAACTGTGGCGGCTCCGTTCCAACCTGTAGTACCGGATGAGGTGCAGCATCCGCCTGCGCCTCAGTCGTTGCCGGCGCCTCCCGCCGCCCACTCTTGCCGCAAAAGCCCCATGAGAACGACATTCCAGCGTTCCCGGCCGACCCGGGTGGCGGAGCGGCGCAAGCCTTCTTCGCGGAACCCCGCGCGTCGATAGAGATGACGGGCGGCAGCGTTCCAGTCGTACACGTTCAATTCAACGCGCTCGATGTCGGCGTCGGCGAAGGCCTCGGCGAGCAGCGCCTCCAGCATCGGTAGCCCCAGGCCCTGGCCGCGCGCGCTTGGCGCCAGGACTATGCGAGCCAGGCGGACGACGCCGTTGCGGCGGTCGAACAGCAACTGGCAATGGCCGATGACCTGGTCATCCCGGCAAGCGCTCCAGAGCAGGCGCAGCGGCGGTCGCCGGCGGCTTTCCGCGAGGTCTTCATGCATCTGCTCGAGGCTCAGCGGATGCCGCAGGGCGGGGCCGGCCCATTGCACCAGCTCCTTTTCCGTGGCGAACCAGCGTTGCAGGATTGGGAAGTGTTCCAGCTGGAACGGGACGAGTTGCAATTCCGGGACGGAACCCGTGCCGGGTGTGGGCATGCGGAGTGCCTCGCTCAGGTCATCGGGGGGAGCCGGCGTTTAACCGGGGACTTCTTGACGATGGCGGTGTTGGTTTCCGCGTAGCCGTTGATCCTGTCCAGCAGCGTGTCGAGCTGTTCCATCGAACGAACCTGGAGGCGGGCGATGAAGCAGTCGTCACCGGTGACCTTGTCGCACTCGGTGAACTCGGCGATGTCCTGGATCTGTCGCTCGACCTCGTGCAGCCTGCCGGGCAGGGGGCGGATGCGAACGATCGCCTGGAACTGGTAGCCGAAACAGCGGGGGTCGACATCCAGGGTGTAGCCGCGGATCACGCCGCGTTCTTCCAGCTTGCGCAGGCGTTCGGCGACGCTCGGGGCCGATAGCCCGCTGATCTGGGCGAGAGCCTTGAGGGACAGTCGCGAGTCAGCCATGAGGGCGTTGATCAGGCGTTGGTCGATGTCGTCGGTCATGTCGGCCTCGAAAGTTTTTTTTCAAAATAGCCCTGATAAAAAAGGTCGTCACGGGTTTTTGCCTGAGTAGTGCGATGGAGGGCTGGAAGACGACTTTGGATAATCATAGGCCTGTCTTGCGGGAGAGCGCCCATGAACGATCCGATCCGTCGCGGTACGCTGGAAATGACTTCGGCCATGCTGATCTGCGGCACCATTGGCTGGCTGGTGCTGCTCTCCGGGCAGCCCGTGCTGGACGTGGTGTTCTGGCGCTGCGTATTCGGTTTCGCCACGCTGCTGGTCGCCTGTGCCGCGCTGGGTTTCCTGCGCCGCGGCAGCCTGGGGCGCGAGGCGTTCCTGCTGGCGCTCCTCAGCGGGGTGTTCATCGTCGGCAACTGGGTATTGCTGTTCGCATCCTACTCACGGGCTTCGATCGCCATCGGTACCGCGGTCTACAACGTCCAGCCGTTCATGCTGGTGGGGCTAGGCGCGGTGTTTCTCGGCGAGAAGGTCACGGCGCGCAAGCTGGGCTGGCTGGGGCTTTCGTTCGCCGGCATGCTGGCGATCGTCAGCGCCCACGGCGACAGCGACGCCCCGCGCGGGGACTACCTGTTCGGTATCCTCCTGGCGCTCGCTGCCGCGCTGCTGTATGCCTTTGCCGCGCTGATCGTGAAGCGCCTGCAAGGCACGCCGCCGCATCTTATCGCCTTGATCCAGGTGGGCACCGGCGTGCTGATGCTCGCACCGCTGGCGAACCTTGCCGAACTGCCCCGGCACGTTGCTCCCTGGGCCAGCCTGGCGACCCTGGGAATCGTCCATACCGGGCTGATGTACGTACTGCTCTACGGCGCCATTCAGAAATTGCCGACGGCGCTGACCGGTGCCTTGTCCTTCATCTATCCGGTCGCGGCGATCCTGGTGGACTGGCTGGTCTTCGAACATCGCCTGAGCCTGGCCCAGTGGCTTGGCGTGGCTGCCATCCTGCTCGCCGCGGCGGGCATGCAGCAGGGTTGGAGCGTGCGCCTGCCGAGGCCGGCGGTGCGTCGCGGCTGAGGCGCGGGGGAAAGAAAAAGCCCCGCGACGAGGCGGGGCTTTTCTACGGCGATCTCGGCCGATCAGTTGCCGAAGACCTTGAAGCGTTCGCTTTCGGCGATGAAGGCTTTCTCGCCCGCCGGAGCGGCGATGGCGCCGAAAGGCATCTGTGCGCGCAGCTTCCAGCTTTCCGGCAGGTTCCAGGTCTTGTGGGTCTGCGCATCTACCAGCGGGTTGTAGTGCTGCAGGCTGGCGCCGACCTTGTGCTCGGCGAGGGCGGTCCAGACCGCGAACTGGGCCATGCCGCTGGCCTGCTCCGACCACACCGGGAAGTTGTCGGCGTAGAGGGCGAACTGCTCCTGAAGCTGGCGCACTACCGTCTGGTCTTCGAAGAACAGTACGGTGCCGGCACCGGCGGCGAAGGAATTGAGCTTGGTTTCGGTGGCGGCGAAAGCGTCGGCGGGAACGATCTTCTTCAACTCGTCCTTGGCGATGTTCCAGAACTGCTCGTGCTCGGCGCCGAACAGGACGACCACCCGCGAGCTCTGCGAGTTGAACGCGGAAGGGCTGTGCGAGACGGCCTCCTTGACCAGTTCGACGATTTTCTCCTG
Source organism: Pseudomonas sp. TZ252 (assembly GCF_056110345.1). Taxonomy (NCBI): domain Bacteria; kingdom Pseudomonadati; phylum Pseudomonadota; class Gammaproteobacteria; order Pseudomonadales; family Pseudomonadaceae; genus Pseudomonas; species Pseudomonas sp. TZ252. The sequence goes on from NZ_CM148566.1 coordinate 5,047,023, forward strand.
GGAGACGGGCAGTTGCTTGTCCAGGGCGTAGATGGTGCGGCGGTTCTTGATGGAGGAGAGGAATGCGTCAGACATCGTGAGGCTCCTTGTTTGGAAATTGGATTCGATATTAGCGACGGCCTCGATGAGATCAATGGGAAATAACCGGTGATTCCTATCGGCTGATGCGATGGATACCCGGCTTCCCCAGGAAAGCCGGGTATCCACGGTCCAGCGCGGCCGGCAGCGAGAGACGGCCAGTACGGATGAAAATGGAATATCGAGAAAGTCGATGGGCATAAAACCGCGAGGACTTGGCCTTTGATTCAGGTCAAGCAGGGTGAAGGCGGGGGGGGGGGCGGCCAACCTTTAGTGATGGTGACCTGGCAGCCCGGCTCGGTGATGGTTCGATTGTAGGATTGTCGGACAAAAACTGGAGCGCACGATGTTTGAAAATTTCTCTCCCAGCACCATGCTGGCCATCAAGAAGTACGCCTATTGGCTCTGGTTGCTGCTGGCGTTGTCCATGCCGTTCAACTACTGGATGGCCCAGGACAGCGCACATCCGGCCTTCTGGGCATTTTCCCTGGTGATTGCGGTATTCGGCATCGGGCCGCTGCTGGACATGCTGTTCGGCCGCGACCCGGCCAACCCCGACGAGGAAACCCAGACGCCGCAGTTGCTCGGCCAGGGCTATTACGTATTGCTGACCCTGGCCACGGTGCCGGTGCTCATCGGTACGCTGGTGTGGGCCGCTGGCGTGTTCGTCGCTTTCCAGGGGTGGGGCTGGCTCGGCCGGTTGGGCTGGATCCTCTCGATGGGCACGGTGATGGGAGCGGTGGGGATCGTCGTCGCCCATGAGCTGATCCACAAGGACTCGGCGCTGGAGCAGGCTGCCGGCGGCATCCTGCTGGCCGCCGTGTGCTACGCGGGGTTCAAGGTCGAGCATGTGCGCGGCCACCATGTGCATGTGTCTACGCCGGAGGACGCTTCGTCGGCGCGTTTCGGCCAGTCGGTCTACCAGTTCCTGCCGCATGCCTACAAGTACAACTTCCTCAACGCCTGGCGCCTTGAAGCGGTGCGGCTGCGCAAGAAGGGCCTGCCGGTGTTCGGCTGGCAGAACGAACTGATCTGGTGGTACCTGCTGAGCCTGGCGTTGCTGGTCGGTTTCGGTTGGGCGTTCGGCTGGCTGGGGATGGTTTTCTTCCTTGGCCAAGCGTTCGTCGCGGTGACCCTGCTGGAGATCATCAACTACGTCGAGCACTACGGCCTGCATCGGCGAAAGGGCGAGGACGGGCGCTACGAGCGGACCAACCATACCCACTCCTGGAACAGCAACTTCGTCTTCACCAACCTGGTCCTGTTCCATCTGCAACGGCATTCCGACCATCATGCCTTCGCCAAACGCCCCTATCAGGTCCTCCGTCATTATGACGATAGCCCGCAGATGCCCAGCGGTTATGCCGGGATGGTGGTGCTGGCGCTGATCCCGCCGCTGTGGCGGGCGGTCATGGACCCCAAGGTGCGGGCCTACTATGCGGGCGAAGAGTTCCAGTTGACGGCCGAACAGAGCGAGCGGCCGGCAGCTTCCTGAGAATGGCCGGCGTCCCCGCTCCGTGCCCGAATAGCTCTTCGTTCGGGCAATCCCGCCTTGCCTGGGGTTGACTATCCTTAGCGATATCTCGGCACGGAAAGGAGCCCAGGGATGAACATTCGGCAGAGAATCCTCGCTTCGGGCGCCATCGGCATCGTGGCTGTGGTGCTGCTAGGCGGGGTCGGCTTCTGGGGGCAATTGCGGTTGGGCAAGGCGCTGTCGGAGAACGAGCTGAGCGTCAATGCGCTGCGCAACCACATGGAAGGCGACATGATGCACGACGCCTTGCGCGCCGACGTCCTCGCGGCGTTCGTGGTCCAGCCCGGCGACGGCGCGGCGGCCGAGCAGGTCCGCCAGGACCTGCAGGAGCACAGCCAGTGGTTTCGCAAGGTGGTCGAGCAGAACCAGGGGCTGCCTCTCAACGACGCCATCCACCAGGCGCTGGTCGAGTTGCGGCCCGACCTGGAAGCCTACATCGGCGCCGCCGAGAGCATCGTCGGCAAGGCGTTGCTCGATCCCGTGGCGGCACGGGCCGAGCTGCCGCAGTTCGTCCAGGCCTTCAAGGAGCTGGAAGGGCGCAACGAAGCGCTCAGCAGCCTGATCGAGAAACACGTCGAGCAGACCAACCGGGCGCGCGAAGACAGCATGCGCTATTCCGCCTGGATGCTCGCGGGCGGCATCCTGGTCGCCTGCCTGGTCCTCGGGCAGCTTTGTCGCCAGTTGCTGGGTGCCGTCCTCAAGCCTCTGCGCAAGCTGGTCGCCTCGGCCCGGGTGATCGCCCAGGGCAACCTGCAGGAGCCGATCGGTGTCGACAGCGACGATGAGGCCGGACAGTTGCAGCGGGCCTTGGGCGAGATGCAGGAGAACCTGCGGCAGATGATCACCATCATCCGCCAGGAAAGCGAAGAGCTCCATGACACCTCCCAATCCATCGGCCAGACCTCGCAGTCGATCGTCGACGGTGCCAGCCAACAGGCCGACAGCGCCACCAGCATGGCCGCGAGCATGGAAGAGATGATCACCAATATCTCGCAGATTTCCGACCACGCCGACAACGCCAGGGTGATCTCGGCCAAGTCCGAGGAGCTGGCCAGCAGTGGCGGGCAGGTGATCCTCAACGTGGTGGAAGGGATGAGCCGCATCGCCGACGTGGTCAACCAGTCCTCCACCAGCATCACCGCTCTCGGCCAGTCGTCGGACGAGATCCATTCGATCATCCAGGTGATCAAGGGGATCGCCGAGCAGACCAACCTGCTGGCGTTGAACGCCGCCATCGAGGCGGCGCGGGCCGGAGAGGCCGGGCGCGGTTTCGCCGTGGTCGCCGACGAGGTACGCGGGCTGGCGGCGCGGACCACCCAGTCGACCCAGGAGATCACCGCGATGATCGAGCGCATCCGCGCCAGCACAGGGCAAGCGATCAACAGCATGGAGGCCGGCGTGAGCCGGGTCAACGAGGGGGTGTCGTTCGCCCGCCAGGCAGGGGTGTCGATCAACGAGATCCTCGATGGAACCCGTCATGCCGCGTCGGTGGTCGATGAGATTTCCCAGACCATCCGCGAGCAGTCGCGCGCCAGTGATGAAATCGCCCAGCGCGTGGAACTCATCGCCCAGCGTTCGCAGCAGAACACCCAGGCGATGCACGAGATGGCCGCCACCGCCAGGCGCCTGAACGAGGTTGCAGCGACCATGCGCTCGTCGGTGGAGCGCTTCAAGATCTGACGGGAGCCGCCTAGGTCGTCGACTCCGGGAGGCGCACGAACAGCGTGTAGCGTGCGCCTTCGATCGCTTCGAAGGCGATCAGCTTCTCGATCAGCGCCAGGTTCAGGACCTTGCCCGCGTTGAGCAGCAGCATGCCGTTGTTGGCGGTGAGGTTGCGCGCCAGCACCATGCCCGGAACCAGGTCGCGGGTGCCATGGGCACGGACTTGCGGATCGGCCAGGGTGACATCGGCAAGGGTCGTCGCGCAGACCTGGATGAACGGTTCGATCAGCTCGGGGTCGTACAGCCGGCCGGCGTATTTGCGGATGTACATCAGTGCTTCGTCGCGATTCATGCGCCGTTCGAGGATCAGTCCGCGCTGCAGCTCGACGAAATCCACCGCCAGCTTCAAGAGGCGCGAGCCCAGGGGAATGGCCTCGCCCTTGAGGTGGTCCGGATAGCCGCTGCCGTCCCAGTGCTCCTGGTGATGGCGAATCAGGCGGGCGGCGTCCTGCATCGGTTCCAGCGACATCAGCAGCGACTCGCTGAGTTCCGGGTAGCCGCGGAAACGATCGCGGTCGTGGTGATAGAGCAGGTCCGAGGGCGAGCTGAGCAGGGTGTCGTTCCAGCTCAGCTTGCCGATGTTGTAGAGCGCCGCGGCCATCGCCAGGTCGCGACCATCCGATTCGTCGACGAGGCCGCTGGCACAGCAGGCGCGGACCAGTTCGATGATTTGCTGGTTGGTCTGCTTGTCCTTGGGCAGGCGCTGGTTGACCAGCAGCGAGAAGACTTCGGTGCCGACCACGTAGCTGCGCTTTAGCTCCTCATAGGCGAGGTCGAGCATGTCGGCGGTCTGCTGCAGTTCGGCGGTGCGCGCCTGAACGCGCTTTTCCAGCGTGGCGTTGAGTTGCTGGAGGCGGTCGTTCTGCTCCTGGGTAAGTCGCTCCAGGCGCCGCCGCTCGCGCTCGGAATGCAGGTATTCGAGCGACTGGCGCAGGGTCAGCAGCAACTCGTCGTCGTTCCACGGCTTGCTCAGGTAATGGTGGATGCGCCCTTCATTGATGGCCTTGGCGATGGTTGGCAGGTCGGCATGGCCGGTGAGCAGGATGCGAATGGTTTCCGGGGAGCGGCGATGGATTTCCGCGAGCAGGGCAGCGCCGTCCATGTTCGGCATGCGGGCGTCGGACACCACCAGGTCCACGGGCCGGCTTTCCAGCAGTTGCAGGGCCTGTTCGCCGCTCTCCGCCAGCAACAGGTCGTAGGGCTGGTTGCGTAGCAGCCGGCGCAGGCTGCTGAGGATCAGCGGCTCGTCGTCGACCAGCAGCACGCTGAAGCGGATCTCCGTCTCGTTGGAAGGAGGTGCGCTATCGTTCATGAGTGTCTGTCCACCGGGTGAGTTTTGCCTGAATGCTTCAGGCAAGCATAGTCCGAGTCTGGCCTGGACGAGGGCGCATGCACGCGGCGGCTGGGCGAGCGGAGGTGCGGATCATGGAGACGTTACCCATCAGGAACCGGCGCTTGCTGGTGATCGATGAGCGGCAGGCGGATCGAGACCGTGTATGCGGGTTGTTGCAGGGAACCCTAGGGGCCGAATCGCCTCCCGTGGCGCCTGAGTGGGGCTACCAGGTGGATACGGCGGGAAGCGCCGAGGAGGCATTGGGGCGGATACGCTCGGCCCTCCAGGCCGATGCGCCGTATGCCGTGGTGTTTCTCGGGATGCCGTCGGTAGGCGCGGATATTCCCGTTCTCGAGCGGTTCTGGCGTCTCGACTCCCGCTTGCAGGTCGTGGTGCATGCGCCTCCCGCCGATTTTCCGCTATTGGCGCCGTGGGCTGCGGAAGAGCGCCTGCTGCTCCTCGGCCTGCCTTTGCAGGGACAGGAGGTCCGCCAGATGGCCGGCAATCTCAGCGCCAAGTGGAACGTGACGGCTCACCTCCAGTTGCAGATGAGCCGGATGGAGGCTGCCATCCAGGAGATCACCCGGGAAGTCGGCCAGGCCAAGGAGGCGCTGGAGAAAGAGATCGGCGAGCGCAAGGAACTGGAAAGCCAACTGGTGCAGACGGAGAAGCTTGCCTCGATCGGCCACCTGGCCGCCGGCGTCGCCCATGAGATCAATAACCCCATCAGCTACGTTTCCTCCAACTACACCACCCTGGAGGAGCACGTCAGGCGTTTGCTGGAGGTACTTGAAGCCTATGAAGAGGCTCGCCCCGCGATCCGCGACGAGGCGCTGGCAAGACGCCTGGAGCAGCTCGGCGAGCGGGTCGAACTGGCCTTCGTCAAGGAGGATGTCGCCGTGTTGCTGCGCGAATCCAGGGAAGGTATAGGGCGGGTGCGCAAGATCGTCCAGGACCTGAAGAACTTCTCCCGCGTCGACGCCGAGGACGACTGGCAGTGGACCGATCTGCACCAGGGGATCGAGTCGACCCTCAATATCGTCGCCAGCGAACTGAAGTACCGGGCCGACGTGGTCCGCGAATACGGCGATCTACCCGAGGTGAAGTGCCTGCCGTCGCAGATCAACCAGGTGGTGATGAACCTGGTGATGAACGCGGCCCAGGCGATGGGGCCGGAGCGGGGTCGCATCGTGATTCGCACGGGGCATACCGTGGAGCATGCCTGGATCGAAGTGGAAGACTCGGGGCAGGGTATCTCCCCCGAGATCCTGCCGCGCATCTTCGATCCGTTCTTCACCACCAAGCCGGTAGGCAAGGGGACCGGCCTGGGGTTGTCGCTCTCCTACGGCATCGTCCAGAAACACGGCGGCACCATCGAGGTACGCAGCCAGCCGGGAGTCGGCAGCGCTTTCCGGATCGTGCTTCCCCTGGAATCACCCGGCAACCTGGGCGGAGCCCACGGAAATTAACTGTTGCGCCGGCTAGAGTAACGTAAGACAATGATTTATCTACCGTTTGGGGTGGGTCTCGGGTTGGGATGCCGGTTTGGTTCCCGTTGCCGGCTCACTTGAAGCGAGATCCTGCCCGGATGGCGAAATCGGTAGACGCAAGGGACTTAAAATCCCTCGGGGGTAACCCCGTGCCGGTTCGACCCCGGCTCCGGGCACCATTGTGTTTCCTGGCGTTCAGCCGACTTCTGCGCTCCTTCCCCGATTTTCTTCCGGCCCGCAATCGCGCGGCAGTCAACGAGTCGACGTTGCCTTCTTTCCCTTCTCGGCCTTGGAGGCGTTTCATTCTAGTACGGCTCCGTATAGGGTTCGCCCTGGCTGGTGTGCGGGAGTGTTTGTGCAGCTTGAAGTAGTTGTCTTTGGAAGTTTGATTTTTTGTCGTTATCTTCTGCTCCTGCTTTTTAATTTCCTTTCCGAATATATTCAATTCACTGGCGGAATTATCCTCTTTTCTCCTGCATGAATTGGTAGGCGGTACTTCCTCGTTGCTGTGCTTTGCTGACAGGGAAGGATCGCGAATCAGGGTTTTTCGCCTCTTTCGTTTATGAACAGGAATTCATATATCGGAGATCAATCATGGCTTGGAAAGGTGAGGTTCTGGCTAATAACGAAGCAGGGCAGGTAACGTCGATTATCTACAATCCGGGCGATGTCATTACCATCGTCGCCGCCGGTTGGGCCAGTTACGGACCTACCCAGAAATGGGGGCCGCAGGGCGATCGGGAGCATCCGGACCAAGGGCTGATCTGCCACGATGCGTTTTGTGGTGCGCTGGTCATGAAGATTGGCAACAGCGGAACCATTCCGGTCAATACCGGGTTGTTCCGTTGGGTTGCACCCAATAATGTCCAGGGTGCAATCACTCTTATCTACAACGACGTGCCCGGAACCTATGGCAATAACTCCGGCTCGTTCAGTGTCAATATTGGAAAGGATCAGTCCTGATAACTTGTCTCGGAAAAAAAAGGGCCCGAATGGGCTCTTTTTTTAAATGCAAATAAAGTGAAGTTGCCCGTGTGGCCGTTATGAACGGACAGGCAGCGCTTCGCAGTTGCGACTATCAATGACAAGAGTATCGAACTCCTGGAGCTGCCGCGGTCGTGGGAAACCGAGCGAGTGGGGGCGGGGAACTGCTTCAACACGCTTCGGTCTGAACGGGAATATCGATTCCTGACCCGATTCAGAATTCCGTCCACATAGTAGACAGTACCGAAGCCGATGCCCTGCCGACTTTCCCTGGTTGTATTTCCCGCTCTCTTCTCCATTGCCGCTGGCGCCGCGGAGGAACTCAAGGACATGGCAGGTTCGACCATCGTCGTTGCCGGAAGACTCGAGGCCGTCGAATGCCCTGGCGCAGGCCTGTACGATTGCACGGGGTGGCCTGCCAACCTGTACCGTTTCGAGGGACAGGACGTGTGCCTCAGCATCGAGGCTGGCTGCGATTACAGTTGCGATGGCATTCTCAGCGAGAAGGGCGGCACGCAATCGATCCTGGTTTCCGGCTCCTATCGCGATCACATCCGCAAGGTGGAAGGCACGCAGGTCTCCTGCCCGCGCTAGAGACGCTCGGCCGAGCGCTGGAAACATCGCGAGGTGCAACGGACGGTCTGCCGCCCGCTGAAGAAGGCGAGCGGCGCGGGATGTGCTAGGGTGCCCGTTTGCAGGGAGGTCCCAGGGCATGGAGCACCCATACAAGACCCCAGAGGCGGACCTGGCCGAGGAGAAGCTGACTGCGAGAGGTTTCCTTTCCGGCGGGCAGCCGCTGTGGAAGGCATTCTGGCTGTTCTTCGCTGCGGGTTTCTTATTGCTCAGCGTCGCCGCCAGGCAGGCGATGGTGGCCATTGTCGATCCGCTGATGCAGGAAGCTCCCGGCGAACATGCGGTGGCCCTGACCTTGTGGGGAATGGTCGGTGTCGAGCTGGTTAGGCTGGCCTACCTGTGCCTCAGCCTCGTCGTGGTCTGGCGCTGCGGGCGCAATTCCCGCTGGGTGGCTGCGCGCCATGCCAGCAGGGCGGTGCTGTTGGCACTGATACTCCTGACCCTTTACTCGATCTATCTGGTCTGGGCCTTGCTCGCCAGTCCCTGAGCGACGCGCTGAGGCTGGCGAGCATGCTGGTAGGGCCCATTCCACGTGCCTGCATTGGCTAACGCCGCAGCCAGTCCTCCAGTTGCTCCGGCAGCATCGGCTGGGCGATCAGATAGCCCTGGCCCTCGTGGCAGCCCCAGGCCTGCAGCAGGTGGAAGGTGTCGTGGGTCTCGATGCCTTCCGCGACCACCCGATAACCCAACTGGCTGGCCAGGCCGATCACCGCCTGGGTGACGCTCTGCGCCTTCGGCGAGCCGGCGAGGTCGCGGGTGAACGATTGGTCGAGCTTGATGGCGGTGATTGGCAGATCGCGCAGGTAGGTCCAGTTGCTGTAGCCGGTGCCGAAGTCGTCCACCGCGATGCCCATGCCAAGCTCCCGGGCACGCAGCAGCACCGAGCCGACCGCCGAGGCGTCGCGGATGAGTACGCTTTCGGTGAACTCCAGCTCGAGGGCGGAAAGGTCGATGTCGTAGGTTTTGGCGAGTCTGACGGCCTCTTCCAGGAAGCTGCTGTCTTCCATGTCCGATGCCGATACGTTGATCGCCAGCCTGAGCGGGATGTTCCGTGCGTTCCATTGCGCCAGCTGGGCCATGGCATGGCGCAGCACCCAGTCGCTGAGGGGGCGCATCAGTGCGGTTTTCTCCGCCAGGGGCACGAATTCGGCGGGGCTGACGAAGCCGAGTTGCGGGTGCCGCCAGCGCAGCAGCGCTTCCACGCCCGTACACCTGCCTGTCGGCAGGTCGATTTTCGGCTGATACACCAGATGGAAGCCTTCTTCGGTTCCGATCGCCTGGGACAGCGAGGTCAGCAATGTGAAGGCACGCTGCTGGGCCTGGTCCAGCGGCGGGTTGTAGCGGGCCCAGCCGACACCGCGGTCGCGGGCGTCGTCGGCCGCGCTGACCACCAGGCGCAGCCAGTCCTGATCGCCATCGAGGGGATCGTCGGCAAGCGGTAGTACGCCGAGGCCCACGTTGGCCTTGATCGGGATCCCGCGACATACGACGGGGCTTTCGAAGGCCCGCAGCAGGCGGAGGCAGACCGACTCGGTTTCTTCCTGTTGCTGCCGTGGCAGGAGCAGTCCGAAGCGCGTCGGGCTGATCTTGTAGAGAGTGAAATCCGGCAGTTCCGCGCGGATGCGGTCGCGCGCCTCGAGCATGAGGTCGTTGGAAAAGGGATAGCCCAGCGTACGGATGATGGTATTCAGCAGGGCGAGGGGCAGGAGGTCGGCGGCGATCACGGTGAGGGCGCCGTCGCGCTGCAGGCGCAGGGAAACGTCCTCCTGCAGGCGGAGACGGTTGTACAGGCCGGTTGGCTCGTCGATGTAGTTGGTCGAGCGGAGCGTATGGATACGGGCCATCACCAGCCGGGCGAAGTGCTCGAGCATGGCGACGTCCCGCTCGGCCAGCGGCCCGCGTGGTTCCCGGTCGATGACGCAGAGGCTGCCGAGGTTGAGACCTTCCGCGGTGGCCAGCGGAGCCCCGGCGTAGAAGCGGATGCGCGGTTCGCCTTGCACATAGGGATTGTCCCGGAAGCGCGGGTCGAGAGTGGCGTCGGCCACCTCGAAGACTCCCTTGCCCAGGATCGCATAGGCGCAGAACGAATCCCGTCGCGGCGTCTGCCGGATATCGAGGCCGATGCTCGCGCGAAACCACTGGCGCTGATGGTCGAGGATGGAAATGAGCGCGATGGGCGTCTGGAAGTAGGACGTAGCGGCGGCGAGGATTTCCTCGAATACCTCGTCCGCACCTTCTTCCAGCAGACCGAGTTGGTCGACGTAGGCCTGTCTCGAATGCTCGTCCTCGGGATAGGGTGGGGTTGCCATGCTGGACTCCTGGGCTACTGCGATGTCGGGCATCGGCAATCAATGATGTCATTGTGCCTTTATTTCGTGGAGCGCGGGCTCTTTTCCCAGATTGCAGCGATGAAAGGGCGTGGAGGTTGATCGCGGTCATGCCGGTACGGCCTTCGACGCCGACGCCAGCTCTGCGAAATCGATTACCTGGTAAACGGACTCTTCCTATATCGGCCAGCATCACCGCTCGCTAAAACGGTCGCACATGCTTCCACCGAGAAAAGACATGTCCGACACGCTCTCCTTCGCCTCGCGCCTCTGCAAGTTCGTCATCCTTCTCGTCATCCTGCTGATCGGCGGCGCCAGCCTCTTCCTGTGGTGGCTGGGGCGGCCTTACCAGGACGCCATGTCCGCCTTCGTCCCGTTGCTCATGCCGATGCTGTTTCTGGTGCTGGCGTTCGACACCTTTCGCGCCTTCTCCCGCCCCGGGCGCTAGGCCTCCGGGCGCGCAGGCACCGATGCAGCGCTGTATCCCCGTGCTGCCCCCTGTCAGCACTGATACGTGGAGAGTCTTCGCAGGCCAGCCACTGACCCGGAGGAAGCTTCCGAATCGCCGGATCGCTATAACGCGCCAGCCTGCATGTCGTCATCTTCGAACAGTTCTTCCGCGATTTACTGACGGAGCGGCGGGCTCTCCGCCACAGCGGAAGGGCCAGCCCATGCCTGCCCGCCGAGTGGCGCTTCGCTCAATGGCCGGGGAGAATGTCCACGGCGCCCGGCTTGTCGTAGGCGCCGAAGCGATCGACCAGGGTCGCGCTGGCGGCGTTCAGGCCCAGCACGTCGACCTGCACGCCGCGCTGGCGAAAGCCCAGGACCACCTTGTCCAGTGCCGCGACGGCGGTGACGTCCCACAGGTGGGCGTGGCGCAGGTCGATGAGCACATGCTCCAGCGTCTCTCTCAGGTCGAAGGCGGCGATGAACCTGCCGGACGACGCGAAGAACACCTGCCCGCTCACCTGGTAGTGGCGGCGGGTGCCGTCGGCGGAGCGTTCGCTGTCGATATCGAGGTAGTGCCCGATCTTGTTGGCGAAGAACAGCGAGGCCAGGAGAACGCCGGCGACCACGCCGAAGGCCAGGTTGTGGGTGGCGAGGACCACGCCGACTGTCACCAGCATGACCAGGTTGGTCGATAGCGGGTAGCGCTTCAGGTTGCGGATCGACTCCCAGCGGAAGGTGCCGATGGACACCATGATCATCACCGCCACCAGGGCCGCCATGGGAATCCGCCCGACCCAGTCGCTGAGGAACACCACCATCAGCAGCAGCGCGACGCCGGCCACCAGGGTCGAGAGCCGGCTGCGCCCGCCGGATTTAACATTGATCACCGACTGGCCGATCATCGCGCAGCCAGCCATGCCGCCGAGCAGGCCGGTGGCGATGTTCGCCAGGCCCTGGCCCTTGCATTCGCGGTTCTTGTCGCTGCCGGTGTCGGTCATCTCGTCGACGATGGTGGCGGTCATCAGCGACTCCAGAAGGCCGACCACCGCCAGGGCGGCGGAGTAGGGCAGGACGATCAGCAGGGTGTCGAGGTTCAGCGGCACGTCCGGCCAGAGGAACAGCGGCAGGCTGTCGGGCAACTGACCCATGTCGCCGACGGTGCGGATGTCCAGGCCCAGGTAGATGGATATGCCGGTGAGGACCAGGATGCATACCAGCGGAGAGGGCAGCAGCCGGCCGATCCGTGGCAGGTGCGGGAAGCCGTAGACGATCGCCAGGCCCGCGGCGGTCATCGCGTAGACCGGCCAGCCGACATCGGTGAGTTCGGGTAGCTGGGCCATGAAGATGAGGATCGCCAGGGCATTGACGAAACCGGTCACCACCGAGTGCGAGACGAAGCGCATCAGCGAACCCAGGCGCAGGTAGCCGGCGAGTATCTGCAGCACGCCGCAGAGCAGGGTCGCTGCCAGCAGGTATTGCAGGCCGTGGTCCTTCACCAGGTTGACCATCAGCAGCGCCATGGCGCCAGTCGCGGCGGAGATCATTCCCGGACGGCCGCCGGCGAAGGCGATCACCACCGCCATGCTGAAGGAGGCGTACAGGCCGATCTTCGGGGCGACCCCGGCGATGATGGAGAAGGCGATGGCCTCGGGGATCAGCGCCAGGGCGACGACCAGGCCGGCGAGCAGGTCGCCGCGGAGGTTGGAGAACCAGTTCTGTTTCAGCGTCTGTAGCATCGGGATACCCAGGGGCGAGGCACGGCCCGTGCAGTCGGTCGACAGCGCGGGCCGCGGGATGGCATTGGAAAAAACAAGGGATGACGACAGGCGTTCAGGCGAACGAACGCTGGCCACGGTCGTTCGGACCGTGGCCGGAAGGGGCAGGCATGGCTATGGCGGAGTGGGCAGCCAGGTCATCGGGGAGTAGCGGGTAGTCGCTTGCAGGGAGCGGCAGCATAGCTGATTCGACAGGTTCGACCAAGCCGGCAGCTCGGGCTTTCCCTGGGTTTCGTCGCGATCGACGGCATGGAACCAAACAAGCGAAACGGTTCTAAGCTATCGAGGGATCGTCCTCGCATGGAGAGAACATCATCATGTTCAACACTCGTTCTGTGCTCGCGCTGGTCGTGAGCCTGTCCCTGATCGGCGGTACGCCTGCCGTCCTGGCCGACCCGGGCAATGGCAAGGGCAACCCGCACGGTAACCAGATGGACGGCGGAAAGGGTAACAAGGGCAACAAAGGCAACCAGGGTGGCCACGACAACCATGGCGGCCCCGGCAACAAGGGCGGCGGCGCCGGCCAGAAGGGCAACGGCGGCGGCAACTGGGACTCGGGACCGCGTATCGACGTCGGCGGGGTACGGGTGATCCTCGGCGACAACCGCGGCTACTGGAACCCGGGGCCGGCCCTGCCGCCCGGCATCCAGAAGAACCTGGCGCGCGGCAAGCCGCTGCCGCCCGGCATCGCCAAGAAACTCGACGGCCGCCTGCTAGGCCGGCTGCCGCACTACGACGGCTACGAGTGGATGCAGGCCGGCACCGACCTGCTGCTGGTGGCGGTGGCGACCGGGCTGATCTACGAGGTGCTGGACAACGTCCTCGACTGATCGAACCCTGGCTGTGCATGGCGGATAGCGCCACAACGCTATCCGCCATGACCCCCCGTTGGAGCGGCGGATAATCGCGTTGCGGTTGTCCGCCTTACCTCATGGAAGTCGTTTCCTTACCCCAGGTCAGGCCCGCAGGCGTTGCAGGGCATCGCCCAGTTGCGCGGAGAGGCCGTGGAGATCGCGGCTGGCGGCTTCGGTCTGCTCCACCTGTTCCTGGTTGCTGGAGGCGATCGAGGCGATTTCCGTGAGGTTGCGGGAAATGTCCTCGGCCACGGCGGTCTGTTCCTCGGCGGCGGTAGCGATCTGGCGGTTCATGTCGCGGATCGATTCGACCGAGGCGGTGATCTGGCGCAGCATGGCGCCGGCGTTGGCAACCTGCTCGGCACCGGCCTCGCTGCGCGACTGCCCGCTTTCGATGGCGCGCGCGGCATTCACCGCACCGTTCTGCACGGTATCGATGATCTGGTGGATCTCGGCGATGGACTCGGCGGTGCGCTGCGCCAGGGTGCGGACCTCGTCGGCGACCACCGCGAAGCCACGGCCGGCATCGCCGGCGCGGGCGGCTTCGATGGCCGCGTTGAGAGCGAGCAGGTTGGTCTGCTCGGCGATGCCACGGATCACGTCGAGGACCTTGCCGATCCTGCCGCTATCGCTTTCCAATTGGCGGATGACCTCCACCGTATGGTCGATCTCCTTGCGCATCTCGCCGATGCTGCGAATCGTTTCTTCCATCACGTCTTCGCCGCGCTGGGCGGAATCGTCCGCCTCGTCGGCGGCCCTGGCCGCGTCGCCGGCGTAGCGCGCCACTTCCTGGGCGGTGGCGGACATTTCCTGCATCGCCGTGGCGACCTGGTCGGTGCGGCTGAACTGCTCGCGGGTACCGGCCGCCATCAGGCTGGCGATCGCGTTCAGCGAGCCGCTGGCGCTGTCCAGGTCGCGGGTACTGCGCCGCAGCCGGTCGAAGATGTCCACCAGGAAGTCGCGCAGGGTGTTGGCGGCCAGGGCCAGCTTGCCGAGTTCGTCCTTGCGCCGGATCTCGATGCGCTCGCCGAAGTCGCCATGGCTGAGCTGGGCGATGTGCTCGATCAGGCGTTGCACCGGACGGACCAGGTTGCGGTTGACCAGCCACAGGCTGAGCAGGGCGACGGCCAGGCTGGCGCCGATCAGCACCAGGCTGCCGAGCAGCATGGTGCGCCGGGCCTCCGCGCTGATGGAGGAGGAATGGAGATCACTGGCCTGGTGCAGTTCGTCGCGCAGGGCCTGCATCTGCGCGGTGGTGGCGCGGTCGATGCCGGTCACCGCCTGGTCGCCGGCGATGGGGTCGGCGCCCGCCTCGAGGAACCGTTGCCTGCCTTGTCGGTAAGCCGTACCGAGTCGCCGGTGCTCTTCGCGCAGGCGCTCGACACGATCCTTCAACTCGCCTTCGGCCACGCTGCCCAGGCGCCCGAGGATGTCCTGCACCGCTCGCTCCTGGGCTTCGAACTGGCTCCAGTATTTCGTCTGGGCCTCTGCCTGGCGTCCGCGCAGCAGGACGTTCTTCCATTCCTGGACCTGGCCGCGGAATTGCAGGTTGGCCTCGTCGATCAGTTGCGCCGCCCGCACGGGGCCGCCGAGCAGCTCGCGGTAGGCGCGTACGTCGCCGGTCAGCGAGCCGAAGCAGGCCAGGGCTATGAGTAGCAGCGCCGCCAGGCTGCCGCCGAGCAGGACAAGGATTTGCGCACGTAGGGATTGTTGCAGCATGGAACGCCTCGATGGATTGCCAGGTTGGACCGGCACGCAGGCTGCGACGAGGCAGCCGAGGACGTCCCTGTGGCCCGGCGAGGCGGGCATGGCGCGTGTTCCGGCACGCAGAGTATCGACAGCGGATCTGACAACTTGAGGACGACGCAGGGGCCGGGCCAGAGCCGACGAAGGGAAATAGCTGGCATGGATGTTCTGCGGGGCTTCGGTTAATCTCTGTGACGAATGTCACATTGTGCCAGTCGAAGGATCTGACTCATGGATGTCCCTCCCACCGTTCAGGATGAACAGGCCGTTTCCCGCCAGTTGCACTCGTTGAGTGTGCGCAATCTCGCTCACCTGGCCGCTGCCCTGACCCAGCTCGGCTTCGAGCTGTCGCGCAGCTCCGACCCTGGCACCCGCCAGGCGGCCAATGCCTTCATCGGCCAGTTGGCCAATATCAACCAGGACATTGATCGACAGATCGAGCTGCTCAGCGCGCTGGACGCCGACAACGTGGGGTTTCGCCTGCTGGACGAGGTGCAATACCCGGATGCGCCCGAATGAGCCGACGCCAGGAGCACGCAAAGAGTGGAGGGGGTGTGCGGGCCGAGAGCGGCAGTCTCCCGGCGTGGCGCTGATCAGTCTTCCTGGCGCAGGTCGCTGAGCATCTGCTCCCAGTACTGGTTGGCCTTGCGGTTGAGATCGAAGGCGGCTTGACGCAACTGGTCGTACTCGGCGCCGCTGTAGCCGCTTTCGCGCAGCTTCTGGCGAGCGGCGTCGGCTTCTTCGCGCAGACGGTTGTAGGTCGCCTGGTCGTCCGCCCAGGTCCTGCCTGTGCGCCGGGTGTACTTGTCCTGGGGTTCAGCCATGGGTTCTCCTTGCGGGCCGGATGGGACTTGGAAAAACGCTGCGCTGAACAGACTTTTTCCAATGGCAAAAATTCAAAAAAAACTGACGGATTGCGCGACTTCGCTATTGGTACCGATGTCCCATACCTGTACGCCAGCCGATGAAATTTGTGCGTTCCTCGCCAAGTCGGCTAGCTTGTTCAGGCTTGCGCCTTGGCGCTCGCCGTCTCTCCGGTAAGCTGGGAACGTTGTCGCCATGGGCTCGGAGACTGCGCGGACGGCGCCATGGCGACAGGTCCGACCTTTCCCTCCGATGGGTTTTGCGAGTAAGGAAATGCTATGAGAAGCAAGGCGTCCGGCTTGGCGCTGGTGGTAGTGGCGGGGCTTGTGGCGGGTTGCGCCAGCAGTGGCTATCAGCCCGAGGTCGACTGGCCGGCCGGCTGGCAGGTGATCACCGAGAGCATCCCACCCGAGGCCAGCGACGTGGAGCAACTGGGCTCCCGGCAACTGGCGACCAAGCTCGGGCCGGGAGGCGAGAAGGAAGCCAGCATCGAGTTGCTCAGCCTGAAGATGATGGAAGAGGAGTCGGTGGAGATCGACGGCCAGTTCCAGAGTGTCTTCGATGTCGTCCAATCGGGCTACCGCAAGGCCGGGCTGGGCTCGCGCTGCACCACACCGATCCGCTCGAACCTCGGCGGCCTGGCATCGCTGGAGACCCACTGCCGGATCAGCCAGGGCAACGAGGTGCTGCTGACCCAGATCGTGGCGATGGCCCTGGGACAGCGCGCGATGTACTCCCTGGTATATACCGCCAGTCCGGCCAACAGCGTGGTCTACCGGCAGAGCTACCTGCGCACCCGGGCCAGCCTGGTCCTGCGCTGAAGGGCCAGCCGCTCGACGCCTGGACGCGACCGGCGTCGCTCAGGCTTCCTCGGGCGGCGCCTCGACGCTGAGATAGCGATGGGCGCCGCAACGCCGGCAACGTTGGCGCAGCATCAGGTCGGGGCCTACCGTGACCAGGCTACCTTCGTCCCAGCGGCAACCTCGCAAGAAACAACGCAAGCGCATGACTCCTCCCCGCGGGGCGGCTCGCCCCGTCCACGAAACAGGCAGTGGTGGTGTGGTTCACTCCGGCTTGTTCTTGTCTGGAGGTGGGAAAAGCCTGCGGCGAAGCGTCTAGAATGGGCAACCTAAATTCGCCGGTTCATTCCGCGGCGGGATTCATCACCCAACTGGCGGCGGTGACCTGCGGTGCCAGGCACAGCTCGCCGACCATCTGTTCCACCAGCGAGTCCTCCTTGTGCAGGGTGAACACCACGGCGTTCACTTCCACGTTGCCGCTGCCTTTCAGCGCGTGGCTTTCCAGGCTCTGCAGGTTCAGGCGGTTGTCGCCCATGCGTTGCAGCAACTGCATGCGCACCAGCGCTTCGTTGCGCGCCTCGCAGGACACGCTGATCTGGTAGAAGCGCTCCTGCTCGGCCTCGCCCGAGGTGTGGCGGTCCACCACCCGGCCGAGAGCGGGCAGGAACAGGTTGGCGATGACGATCAGCGCGGTCGTCATGCAGGCCGCCAGGATGAAACCGCTGCCGGCCAGTACGCCGATCGCGCCGGTGCTCCAGATGCTCGCCGCAGTGCTCAGGCCGCGTACGCTGAGGCCGTCGCGCATGATCACGCCGGCGCCGAGAAAACCGATGCCGCTGACTACCTGGGCCGCCATGCGGGTCACGCTGACCTCGTTGTCGAGCAACAGCGGCAGGATCGAGAAGCTGGCCGCACCGAGTGCGACCATCGCGTGGGTGGCCATGCCGGAAGAGCGCTGTCGCCATTGTCGCTCGAGACCGACCAGCGCACCGAGGCCGAGGGCCGTCACCAGGCCGATGGCGATTTCCGGGGTCATGCTGTGCTCCTGTGAAAAACCGCCCATTCTACGCCGTTCCGTTGGGCCGCGCCGGGGCCGACGGCCCTGGGCGGATAAGCCTCTTGCGTTTACCTTTACGTTAACGTAAACATGCTCTTCGACTTCACCGACACCGCTCGCCGGTGTCCGTCGTAGCGCCCTGGCGGCGCAGGACGACGGTTCAGCGACATTCCCAGAACAACCACAACAAGGGAAAGCCATGAATCAGCCGAGCTATACCTCGGGTCGCCAGGATGTCGCCTTGCTGGCGACCACCGTCGGCGACGCCTTCGATGCCACCGTCGCGCGTCATGCCGAGCGCGAGGCGCTGGTGGTGCGGCATCAACGCCTGCGCTACAGCTGGCGGCAACTGGCGGAGCGGGTCGATGCCTACGCCCGCGCCTTCATCGCCCTGGGCCTGCGCCCCGGCGAACGCCTGGGGATCTGGGCGCCGAACTGCGCCGAATGGTGCATTACCCAGTTCGCCAGCGCCAAGGTCGGTGCGGTCCTGGTGAACATCAACCCGGCATACCGCAGCAGCGAGCTGGAATACGCTCTCAAGCAGTCCGGTTGCAGTTGGCTGATCTGCGCCGACGCCTTCAAGACCAGCGACTACCACGCGATGCTCGGCGACCTGCTGCCGGAGCTGGCGCGGGCGCGTCCGGGCGAACTGGCCAGCGAGCGCCTGCCGGAACTGCGCGGCGTGATCAGCCTGGCCGAGCGGGCGCCGGCGGGCTTCCTGCACTGGCAGGGCCTGCCGGGGCTGGCCGCCGCGGTAGGCGCCGAGGAACTGCGCCAGCGCCAGGCCTCGCTGCAGTTCGACGAGCCGATCAACATCCAGTACACCTCCGGTACCACCGGCTTCCCCAAGGGCGCCACCCTCAGCCACTACAACATCCTCAACAACGGCTACATGGTCGGCGAAAGCCTCGGACTCGGCGCGGAAGACCGCCTGGTGATCCCGGTGCCGCTGTATCACTGCTTCGGCATGGTGATGGGCAACCTCGGCTGCGTCACCCACGGCTCGACCATGATCTACCCGGCGCCCAGCTTTGACGCCGAGGCGACCCTGCTGGCCGTGGCCGAGGAGCGCGCCACCGCGCTGTACGGGGTACCGACCATGTTCATCGCCGAGCTGGATCATCCGCGCCGCCGCGAATTCGACCTTTCCAGCCTGCGCACCGGAATCATGGCCGGCGCCACCTGCCCGATCGAGGTGATGCGGCGGGTCATTGGCGACATGCACATGGCCGAGGTGCAGATCGCCTACGGCATGACCGAGACCAGTCCGGTGTCGCTGCAGACCGGTCCGGACGATGGCCTGGAGCTGCGCGTGACCACTGTCGGACGCACCCAGCCGAGGCTGGAGAGCAAGATCGTCGACCAGACGGGCAGGGTGGTGCCGCGCGGCGAGATCGGCGAGCTGTGCACCCGCGGCTACAGCGTGATGCTCGGCTACTGGAACGACCCCCAGGCCACCGCCGAGGCCATCGACCCGGCGCGCTGGATGCACACCGGCGACCTGGCGGTGATGGACGACGACGGCTACGTGCGGATCGTCGGGCGCAGCAAGGACATGATCATCCGCGGCGGCGAGAACATCTATCCGCGCGAACTGGAGGAGTTCTTCTTCACTCACCCGGCGGTGGCCGACGTGCAGGTGATCGGCATCCCCGACGAGCGCTATGGCGAGGAAATCGTCGCCTGGATCAAGCTGCATCCGGGCCACCACGCCGATGACGAACAGTTGCGGGCGTTCTGCAAGGCGCGTATCGCTCACTTCAAGATCCCGCGCCACTTCAAGTTCGTCGACGAGTTCCCGATGACCGTTACCGGCAAGATCCAGAAGTTCCGCATGCGCGAGATCAGCATCGAAGAGATTCGCCTACTCGCGCTGCGCCAGGGGCGCGATTGAGAGGATGGAGCCGCGCCCCGCTCCTGCGCTAAGGTGGCGGGCGGCGCGCAGCGAGGCGAGAGGGGCGGGTGAAGAACGACGGCGAGACTCAGGCGAGCACCAAGGGCACCATCTCGGTGCGCCTGGTCGGCGAGGCGCTGGTGGAGTGGCGCCGGCAGGGCGGCGAGGAGGGTGAGGTCCTCCAGGCCGCCGGTATCGATCCGCAGCTGCTCGGCAAACCCTACGCGCGGGTCACCTCGCACGCCTATTCGCGGCTCTGGCTGGATCTCGCTTGGCGCATGGACGACGAGTTCTTCGGCATGGACTCGCGGCGCCTGAAGAGTGGCAGCTTCGCTTTCATGAGCCGCTGTGCGATTCACGAGCAGACCCTGGAGCCGGCGCTGACCGGCATCCTGCGATTCCTCTGCCTGCAGTTCGACGACTTCCAGCCGCGCCTGCAGCGCCGTGGCGGCCTGGCGGAAATCGTCCTCGACGAGGCACCGGGCCGGTACGGGCGAGCGCTGTCCTACTTCACCCTATGGATGATCACCCATGGCCTGGCCTGCTGGCTGGTCGGCCGGCGCATCCCGATCCTGGCCATCGACCTGCGCTGTCCGCAGCCGGACTACATCGAGGACTACCGGGTGATGTTCAGCGACAACCTGCGTTTCTCCCGTCCCCTCAGCCGTCTGCTGTTCAATGCCGACTGCCTGGTCTTGCCGGTCCGCCGCGACAAGCGGGAGCTGCGGCGCTTCCTGCTCGGCGCGCCGGCCAACATCCTGGTCCGCTATCGCGATCCGCAGAGCCTGGCGGCGCGGATCAAGGCCTACCTGCGCAGCCTGCGGCCGGGACGCTGGCCGGACGCGGACGCGCTCGCCGGGCATTTTTTCATGGCGCCCTCGACCCTGCGCCGCAAGCTGTCCCTGGAAGGGCAGAGCTACCAGGCGCTGAAGGACCAGGTCCGCCGCGACCTGGCCATCGCGCGGCTGGACGCCGGCGCGGCGAATTTCGCCGAACTGGCGCTGGAGCTGGGCTTCGCCGATGGCAGCGCGTTCCACAAGGCGTTCAAGAAGTGGACCGGCTCGACCCCCGGGCGGTACCGGACGCAGGTCGCGGCGGAAACCGCGTCGGCCGAGTCGTCAGGCGTCTTGTCCGAAACGCTCGGCCATCGATAGGGTGAATGCCCGCGCAGCGTCATCCGCCGTATGTCGCGAACGGTTCGGCGGGGCAGGCGGCCAGCACGGATTGTCCAAACCGCTCAGGCAGATTGAAGCCTTTCGACATTGCCCCGCGTCGGCCATGGCGTGAAGATTCCGGCTACTCCATACAAAAACAAGCCGAGGAGTCCTGCAATGCGCGACTACGCCACCACTGCCGCCGGGTTCGACTTGCAGCGGACCGCCGCCGCCACGCTTTCCGGTACGCTCCAGGCGCTCAACGCCTGCGTCGAATGCTGCGACCGGCATGCCCTGCCGGGACGGATCGCGTTGTTCTGGGAGGGCAAGGATGGCAGTCGCGCCAGCTATACCTTCAGCGAGCTGAAAGCGCTCTCCGGACGTTTCGCCAATTTCCTCCAGGCCCAGGGCGTACGCCCGGGCGACTGCGTCGCCGGCCTGTTGCCGCGCACGCCCGAGCTTCTGGTCACCATCCTCGGCGCCTGGCGCCTGGGCGCGGTGTACCAGCCGCTGTTCACCGCCTTCGGCCCGAAGGCTATCGAACACCGCGTGGCGACCGCCGGCAGCAAGGTGCTGGTCACCGATGCGGCCAACCGCGACAAGCTCGACGAACTCGCCGATCCGCCTCTGGCCGTCACCGTCGGCGGACCGAAGGGGCAGGGCATCCGTCGCGGCGATTTCAGCTTCTGGGCCGAGCTGGAGCGCTATCCGGCCGAATTCGAGCCGGTTCCGCGCAGCGGCGAGGATCCGTTCCTGATGATGTTCACCTCCGGCACCACCGGCCTGGCCAAACCGGTGCCGGTGCCGCTCAAGGCGATCCTCGCCTTCGTCGGCTACCTGCGCGAGGCGGTGGACCTGCGCCCCGAGGACGCCTTCTGGAACCTCGCCGATCCGGGCTGGGCCTACGGCCTCTACTACGCTGTCGCCGGTCCCCTCGCCATGGGCCATCCGACCACCTTCTACGAAGGGCCGTTCAGCGTGGAAAGCACCTGCCGGATCATCCGTGACTACGGCATCACCAACCTTGCCGGATCGCCCACCGCCTATCGCCTGCTGATGGCCGCCGGCGCGGCCGCGGAAACTGCGCTGAAGGGGCGCCTGCGCGCGGTCAGCAGCGCCGGCGAGCCGTTGACGCCGGAGGTGATCCGCTGGTTCGCCGACAGGCTCGGCACCACCATCCACGATCATTACGGGCAGACCGAGCTGGGCATGGTGCTGTGCAACCACCATGCCCTGGCGCATCCGGTGCGGGTCGGCGCCGCCGGGTTCGCCTGTCCCGGGCACCGGGTAGTAGTGCTGGACGACGATCTCAACGAACTGCCGCCCGGCCAGCCAGGCATCCTCGCCCTCGACCGGCGGCGTTCGCCGCTGATGTGGTTTCCCGGCTACCAGGGCCTGGAAACCGCAGCCTTCGTCGGCGACTACTACCTGAGCGGCGATACCGTCGAACTCAACGAAGACGGCAGCATCAGCTTCGTCGGCCGCGCCGACGACGTCATTACCACCTCTGGCTACCGGGTCGGCCCGTTCGATGTGGAGAGCGCGCTGATCGAACACCCGGCAGTGATGGAGGCGGCGGTGATCGGCAAGCCCGACCCGGAGCGCACCGAACTGGTCAAGGCCTTCGTCGTGCTCTGCGCCGGCCACCGGCCGACGCCGGAACTGGCGGACGCATTGCAGCGATACGTGCGCCAGCGCCTGTCGGCGCACGCCTACCCGCGGGAGATCGAGTTCCTCGAGGAACTGCCGAAGACTCCCAGCGGCAAGATCCAGCGCTTTCTCCTGCGCAACCAGGAGATCGCCCGGCAACGCGAGGCGGCCCCACGGGCGGCCGCCGCGAACTGATTCAGCAGGAGAAAACGACGTGCGTATCGAAAATCGAGTGTTCCTGGTTACCGGCGGCAGCTCCGGCCTCGGCGCCGCCACCGCGAAGATGCTGGTGGAGCAGGGTGGCAAGGTGGTGCTGGCCGACATCAACGCCGAGGCCGGCGCGGCCAAGGCCGCCGAGCTTGGCGCCCAGGCGCGCTTCGTCAGGGCCGACATCGCCAGCGAGGCCGACGGCCGCCAGGCCGTGGCCGCTGCACTGGAGGCCTTCGGCGGCCTCCATGGCCTGGCCAATTGCGCGGGCGTGGCGCCGGCCGAGAAGGTCCTCGGACGCAATGGCATCCATGCCCTGGAGAGTTTCCGCCGGGTCATCGACATCAACCTGGTGGGTAGTTTCAACATGCTGCGCCTGGCCGCCGAGGCCATGTCCCAGGGCCAGCCGGACGAGGGCGGCGAGCGCGGGGTGATCGTCAATACCGCCTCGGTGGCGGCGTTCGACGGGCAGATCGGCCAGGCCGCCTATTCCGCCTCGAAGAGCGGGGTGGTCGGCATGACCCTGCCCATCGCCCGCGAGCTGGCGCGCTTCGGCATCCGGGTGATGACCATCGCCCCGGGCATCTTCGAGACACCGATGATGGCCGGCATGCCCCAGGAGGTGCGCGACTCCCTCGGCGCCAGCGTGCCGTTCCCGCCGCGCCTGGGGCGTCCGGACGAATACGCCGCGCTGGTCCGGCAGATCATCGAGAACAGCATGCTCAACGGCGAAGTGATTCGCCTCGACGGCGCCATCCGCATGGCCGCCCGCTAATACAGGAGGAAGATCCCATGACCCGCGAAGATCCGATCGTCATCGTCAGCGCCGTCCGCACCCCGATGGGCGGCTTCCTCGGCGACTTCAAGGACGTCAACGCCGCTACCCTCGGTGCCGCGGCGGTGCGCGCCGCGGTGGAGCGGGCGCGCCTGCAAGCCGACGAAGTGGACGAGGCCGTGCTCGGCTGCGTGCTCGCCGCCGGCCAGGGCCAGGCGCCGGCGCGCCAGGCGGTGCTTGGCGCCGGACTGGCGCGCGGCACGCCGTGCTCGACGCTGAACAAGATGTGCGGCTCGGGCATGAAGGCGCTGATGCTCGCCCATGACACGTTGCTCGCCGGCAGCGCCGGGGTCGCACTGGCCGGGGGCATGGAAAGCATGTCCAACGCGCCCTACCTGCTGGAGCGCGCCCGTAGCGGCTACCGCATGGGCCACGGCAAGGTGCTCGACCACATGTTCCTCGACGGCCTCGAAGACGCCTACGACAAGGGCCGCCTGATGGGCACCTTCGCCGAGGACTGTGCCAAGGCCTACGGCTTCACCCGCGAAGCACAGGACGAGTTCGCCGTGGCCTCGCTGACCCGCGCGCAGCAAGCCATGCGCGACGGGCGCTTCCAGGCCGAGATCGTGCCGCTGACGGTCACCGCCGGCAAGACCGAGCGCCTGGTGGATAGCGACGAGCAGCCGCCGAAGGCCCGGCTGGACAAGATCCCGACCCTGAAGCCGGCGTTCCGCGAAGGCGGCACGGTGACCGCGGCCAACTCCAGTTCGATTTCCGACGGCGCCGCCGCGCTGGTCCTGATGCGCCTTTCCGAGGCCGAGCGACGCGGGCTCGCGCCGTTGGCGGCGATTCGTGGGCATGCTTCGTTCGCCGACGCGCCGAACCTGTTCCCCACCGCGCCGGTCGGTGCGGTGAAGCGCCTGATGCAGCGTACCGGCTGGTCGCTGGGCGAGGTCGACCTGTTCGAGGTCAACGAAGCCTTCGCCGTGGTCGGCATGGCGGCAATGCGCGACCTCGACCTGTCCCACGAGCGCCTCAACGTCCACGGCGGCGCCTGTGCGCTGGGCCATCCGGTCGGCGCGTCCGGCGCGCGGATCGTCGTGACCCTGCTCAACGCCCTGCAGCAGTACGACCTGGAACGCGGCGTGGCGGCGGTCTGCATCGGCGGCGGCGAGGCGACCGCGATCGCCGTCGAGCGCTTGCGCTGATGCAGGCAGTGAAGAAGAGGAACCCGCGATGATTCCCTGCGAAGAAGAGATCCAGATCCGTGACATGGCGCGGCAGTTCGCCCAGGAACGGCTGAAACCGTTCGCCGCCGATTGGGACCGCGAGCACCGTTTCCCGGCCGAGGCGATCCGCGAGATGGCCGACCTCGGCTTCCTCGGCATGCTGGTGCCCGAGGAATGGGGCGGCGCGCAGACCGGGCACCTGGCCTACGCCATGGCCCTCGAGGAGATCGCCGCTGGCGACGGCGCCTGCTCGACCATCATGAGCGTGCACAACTCGGTCGGCTGCATGCCGATCCACAAGTTCGGCAGCGCCGAGCAGAAGGAGCGCTTCCTCCGTCCGCTGGCCCAGGGTTCGATGCTCGGCGCCTTCGCCCTGACCGAGCCGCAGGCCGGTTCCGACGCGAGCTTCCTGAAGACCCGCGCCCGCCGCGACGGTGACCACTACGTGCTGAACGGTGCCAAGCAGTTCATCACTTCGGGCAGCCACGCGGGGATGGTGATCGTCTTCGCGGTCACCGATCCGGATGCCGGAAAGCGCGGCATCAGCGCGTTCATCGTGCCCACCGACACGCCCGGCTACGAGGTGGTGCGGATCGAGGACAAGCTCGGCCAGCACGCCTCGGACACCTGCCAGTTGGCCTTCAACGACCTGCGTATCCCGGCCACGCTGCGCCTGGGCGAGGAGGGCGAGGGTTACCGCATCGCCCTGGCCAACCTCGAAGGCGGCCGCATCGGCATCGCCGCCCAGGCGGTCGGCATGGCGCGCGCGGCGTTCGAGGCGGCGCGCGACTACGCCCATGAGCGGGAAACCTTCGGCAAGCCGATCATCGAGCACCAGGCGGTGGCCTTCCGCCTGGCCGACATGGCCACCCGCATCGCCGTGGCGCGGCAGATGGTCCACCACGCCGCCAGCCTGCGCGAAGCCGGTCTGCCGTGCCTGACCGAAGCCTCGATGGCCAAGCTGTTCGCCTCGGAGATGGCCGAGGAAGTCTGCTCCGCGGCGATCCAGACCCTCGGTGGCTATGGCTACCTCAAGGACTTCCCGGTGGAACGCATCTATCGGGACGTGCGGGTCTGCCAGATCTACGAGGGCACCAGCGACGTGCAGCGCCTGGTGATCGCGCGCAGCCTGTAGCGGCGACTATCCGTCGTTTCCGCAACGGCGCCTTCTCCCTTCAGGGAGAGGGCGCACTGAGGCACCTCGGAAGCAAATGCCCGAGCCTCGTTCGCCCTACGCCCCTTGGCAGGCGCTCACGCCGGCTGCGCCGCCTTGTTCTCGCGCGCGGTGACCTGCTGGCACAGCTCGATGATCTGCTCGCGCATCCAGCGGTTGGCCGGGTCCTGATCGGTGCTCTCGTGCCAGTACAGGTGGGTTTCCAGCTTCGGCACGTCGCTCACCGGCAGCACCGCGTAGTGCAGGTCGTGGTGACGGGCGAAGCGTTCCGGCACGGTCATCGCCATGTCGGTCTGCTGGACCACCGTGGAGGCCATCAGGTAGTGCTGCGAGCGCAGCGCGATCTTGCGCTGGATGCCCATCTTGCCCAGCGCCAGGTCGATGTAGCCGAGGCCGCTGCGGCGGCTGGAAATATGGATGTGGGTCAGGCCCAGGTAATCGTCCAGGGCCAGCTTCGGCTTGCCCGCCAGTGGGTGGCCGCGGCGCATGGCGCAGACGTAGCGGTCCTCCATCAGCTTGACGTGGCGCACCTGGGGATCGGTGTTCAGCGGCGCGTCGACGGCGAAGTCGAGGCGGCCGGCGGCGAGTTCCTTGGTGGTCTCGCGGCGCTTGGCGAGGAAGCTCTCGATATGCACGTTCGGCGCCAGGCGGCGCAAGCGCTGGAACAGCGGGGGGAGGATGACCGCTTCGGTGAGGTCGGTCATGCTGATGCGGTAGGTCTTGTTCGCCTGCTGCGGATCGAAGCTGCGGCTCTCCTGCACCGAAACCCGCAGCAACTGCAGCGCGTTGCGCACCGGGCCGATGATGTTCTGCGCCATAGGGGTCGGCACCATGCCTTGGGCGGTGCGCACGAACAGCGGGTCGTTGAAGGTCTCGCGCAGCCGGGAAAGGGCGTTGGATACGGCTGGCTGGGTGATGCCGACGATCTGCCCGGCGCGGGTCAGGTTGGCTTCGGTATAGATCGCATCGAACACGATGAACAGGTTCAGGTCGACTTTGTTCAGGTTCATGGCACTGGCTCCGCGACTTTTCTTGTTATTGGGGGCTTGGATGACCCCCATATGGATCATGAATGTTCATGGACGGAAAAAATAGACTGGGCAAATCTTAAGCCCTGTTCCGGCATCGTTACCAGCGCCTTTGTCCGATGCCTCGCCTGCCAACCCGTCAGAAGGTATCCCCCATGGATTTCGCCTATTCCCCCAAGGTCCAGGAGCTGCGTGAACGCGTCAGCGCGTTCATGGAAGCGCATGTCTATCCCGCCGAAGCCGTGTTCGAGCGCCAGGTCGCCGAGGGCGACCGCTGGCAGCCGACGGCGATCATGGAAGAGCTTAAGGCCAAGGCCAAGGCCGAAGGGCTGTGGAACCTGTTCCTGCCCGAGTCCGAGTACGGTGCCGGGCTGGCCAACCACGAATACGCGCCGCTGGCGGAAATCATGGGCCGTTCGCTGATCGGGCCGGAACCCTTCAACTGCGCCGCGCCGGATACCGGCAACATGGAGGTGCTGGTGCGCTACGGCAGCGAGGAGCAGAAGCGCACCTGGCTGGAACCGCTGCTGAGCGGCGAGATCCGCTCGGCCTTCGCCATGACCGAACCGGGCGTGGCCTCGTCCGACGCCACCAATATGGAGGCGCGCGCCGAGCGCCAGGGCGACGACTGGGTGATCAACGGGCGCAAGTGGTGGACTTCCGGCGCCTGTGATCCGCGCTGCAAGATCCTGATCTTCATGGGCCTGACCAACCCGGACGCGCCGCGCCACCAGCAGCACTCGATGATCCTGGTACCGGTCGACACCCCCGGGGTGAAGATCCTCCGCCCGCTGCCGGTGTTCGGCTACGACGACGCGCCGCATGGCCATGCCGAAGTGCTGTTCGAGAACGTGCGGGTGCCCTACGAGAACGTCATCCTCGGCGAGGGCCGCGGTTTCGAGATCGCCCAGGGGCGCCTCGGCCCGGGCCGCATCCACCACTGCATGCGCTCCATCGGCATGGCCGAACGCGCCCTCGAACTGATGTGCAAGCGCGCGGTCAGCCGTACCGCGTTCGGCAAGCCGCTGGCGCGCCTGGGCGGCAACATCGACCACATCGCCGACTCGCGGATGGAGATCAACATGGCGCGCCTGCTGACCCTGCAGGCCGCCTACATGATGGATACCGTGGGCAACAAGATCGCCCAGAGCGAAATCGCCCAGATCAAGGTGGTGGCGCCCAACGTGGCGTTGAAGGTGATCGACCGGGCGATCCAGATGCATGGTGGCGCCGGGGTTTCCAACGACTTCCCGCTGGCCTACTGGTACGCCATGCAGCGCACCCTGCGCCTGGCCGACGGTCCGGACGAGGTGCACCGCGCGGCGATCGGCAAGTTCGAGCTGGGCAAGTACGTGCCCAGGGAGATGCTGCGCAGCAGCCGCTGACGGCTGTGGTATAGGGGAAAGGCCCGCGGATGCGGGCCTTTTTCATTCCGGGGACTCCGCCCCTTTTTCCTCGGCGTTGCGTTCCAGCTGCCACGCGCGACGGCTGTGCAGCAGGGCGGCGAACTCGCGGGCCGCCCGCTCGTTGCGGAAGCAGATCCCGCGCGTGCCGAGGCGGACCCGCCAGAAAGGTTCAGCGTGGGTGTCCAGACGTTCGATCCAGAGCGTGTTCGGCATTCGGTTCGGCCTTGTCCTCGACGGTGGCTTTCGGTGTGCGGGTCTTCAGCAGGGAGAGCAGGATGCCGCCCGCCAGCAGGCCGAAGGTTACGCCAAGCGAGAGGCCGGCGGGAATCTTGCCGATCACACCGTGGAGCATGATCTTCGCACCGATGAACACCAGCACCAGGGCCAGGGCGTATTTCAGGTAGACGAAGCGGTGGATCATCGCCGCCAGCGAGAAGTACAGGGCGCGCAGGCCGAGGATGGCGAAGATGTTCGAGGTGTAGACGATGAACGGGTCCTGGGTGATGGCGAAGATCGCCGGCACGCTGTCCACCGCGAACACCAGGTCGGCCAGCTCGATCAGCACCAGGGCGAAGAACAGCGGGGTGGCGTAGCGCACCAGCTTGCCGCTGGCGTCCGGCAGGCGGACGAAGAAGTGATGCTCGTGCAGTTCCTTGGTCACCCGCATGTGCTTGCGCAGGAAGCGCAGCACCGGGTTGTGCTCCAGGTCGGGTTCTTCCTCGTGCTTGTTGAACAGCATCTTCACGCCGCTGAACAGCAGGAAGGCGCCGAACACGTACATGATCCAGTCGAATTCCTTCACCAGCGCGGCGCCCAGGCCGATCATGATCGCCCGCAGGACGATGGCGCCGAGGATGCCCCAGAACAGCACCTGGTGCTGGTAGCGGCGGGGG
Organism: Pseudomonas sp. TZ252; assembly: GCF_056110345.1. NCBI lineage: Bacteria > Pseudomonadati > Pseudomonadota > Gammaproteobacteria > Pseudomonadales > Pseudomonadaceae > Pseudomonas > Pseudomonas sp. TZ252. The sequence continues at coordinate 5,076,080 of NZ_CM148566.1, forward strand.
ATGCCGAAGAAACTGAAGATCATCGCCATGACGAACACGTTGTCCATCGATAGCGACTGTTCGACCAGGAAGCCGGTGTAGTACTCCACCGCGCTGGTGGGGCCGAAGGCGTACCAGACCCAGCCGCCGAAGGCCAGGCCGCAGGCGAAGTAGCCGGCGGACAGCAGCAGGCTTTCGCGCACGCCGATTTCGTGGTGGTCGCGTTGCAGCACGCCGAGGTCGAGGACCAGGAGAACGATGACGATGGCCAGGAAGGCCAGCCAGAACCAGGTAGCCGTACCGAGGAACGGTTCGGTGAGAAATGCATGCAGAGCTGCCATTGGGCCCCCTCGCTTCGAATTGTCGGATGGTCATGTGACTCCGACATGGCGGCAATTGCTTACCGTCAGAGGGGCCCGCAGTCACTCGGAAAAAATAAACCAGGCTCCGGGCGCCGGCAAAACGGCGAGGTTACAAAGTGCTACAGCGTTCAGTAGACCCAGACTTCCACCCGCCGGTTCTTCTGTCGGCCCAGTTCCTGGTCGTTGCTGGCGACCGGCAACTCGTCGCCGAAGCCGGCGATCTCGCGGAAACTCACGCCGCCGCGGGCCAGTTCGCGGCGCACGGCCATGGCGCGCAGGCGCGAAAGCAGGACCGAGCGCTCGGCGTCGGACTTGGGATCGCCGAAGCCCACCAGCACGGTGCGCTCCTGCAACTTCCGATTTTGCCGCAGGTAGTCCAGCAAACGCTGTACGTCGAGCAGTGCCTTGTTGTCGAGCAGCGCGCTGCCTTCCTGGAAGCGGAAGTTCACCGTCAGGCGCCGCGCCTGTTCCGCGAGCTTGCGGTATTCGGCGGGCATCTGCGGGCGCGGTGCGATCTGCACCGCCTGGATCTTCTGCGCGACGAAGCCGCTGCGGGTGACGATCGCCTGGCCGCGCGGGCCCTGGGCGAAACGTACCAGGGCCTGGGCCCAGGGGTTCTTCTCGCCGGGCTTCAGGTAGAGGAACAGGCGGCGCGACAGCGGGTAGTCCTCGGTGGCGATCAGGCTTTCCTGGGGCGCCATCGGCAGCGATTCGCCGTCGGCGATGGCCAAGGCGCGGGCCCGGCCCACCGACGCGATGCCGACGAAGCCGATGGCGTGCGGATCGGCGCTCACCGCGGCCGCCAGCCGATCGTTGGATTCGAAGCGGCGGGCGTCGCTGGCCAGGCTTTTGCCGTGACTGGCCAGCACCAGTTCCTTGAAGGTGTCGTAGGTGCCGGACTGCTCGTCGCGAGCGTACAGGCGGATGGCGCCGCCCTTGCCGCCCAGTTCTTCCCAGGTACGCACCTCGCCGGCGAACACCGCCGCCAGTTGCGCGGTGTCCAGCGAGGCCAGCGGGTTGTCCGGATGCAGGATGATCGCCAGTCCGTCGATGGCGATCACCTGCTCGGCATATGGGCTGCGCAGGTCGCCGAAGCCGGCCAGGGCGCGAACTTCGCTGTCCTTGACGGGACGCGAGGCCGCGGCGAGTTCGGCGTGGCGTTCGAGGAGGGCGGCGAAGCCGGTGCTCGAACCGTGGGCGGATAGCTCCACCCTCACCAGGCGGCCGTCGCGGCTCTTGCCGATCAGATGGAGTTCGTTTTCCCGTTCTCCGGGGGTACGGCGGATATCCTCCAGGCCTTCCTCTTCCATCAGGCCCTCGACCAGGGCCGGCAGGAGCTTCGCGCCGATGGTGTTGGAACCCTGGATGCGCAGCGCCGGCGTGTCGTCCGTGGGGATCGGCAAGGGGGCGGCGAATACCGACCAGGGGAAGGCGTAACAGAGGAATCCGAGGAAAACCAGGCTCAGGGTACGGCTCCAGAGGTCTTTGTCACTGGCGCGCTGGCGGTGTGGCATCGCGGGCATCGTCTTCTATGGGGGAAGGGATTTGCCGGCGAGATTAAGTCAGACGGGTGACGCTAAGGTTACAGCGTTGGGGAATCATGGCCCTGCGCCATTGTCTCGGTCAGGAAGTCGAGAAACACCCGGGTCTTGCCGGCCAGTTGGCGCGATGGATAGACCGCGTGGATCGCCGTCTCGTCGGCCTTCCAGTCAGCCAGCAATTCAACCAGGCGGCCTTCGGCCAGTTCCGCCTGTACGTACAGCTGTGGGATCAGGCTCAAGCCGAAGCCGGCGAGCAGGGCATCGCGCACCGCCAGGCTGGAGGACACCCGGTAACGGCCGGCGATAGGCACCGCTATGCACTCGCGGTCCTTGCGGAAGGTCCAGCGGTCGGCATGGCCAGAGAGGCTGAAGCGGATGCACTCGTGTTCGCGCAGGGCCTCCGGCCGCAGCGGCTGGCCATGCTGACTGAGGTAGGCCGGCGCCGCGCAGAGCACGTGCTCCAGGACCAGCAGCGGGCGGGCGACCAGGCCGGAGTCCGCAACCCGGTCGCTACCACGCAGGGCCAGGTCGATGCCTTCGGCGATCAGGTCCTGGCGGCCGTCCTGCAGGAGCAGTTCCAGGCGCAGGTCCGGATAACGCTGGAGAAAAGCCGGAATGGCCGGGGTCAGGCAAGTGAGGGCGAGGGTCAGCGGGGCGCTGACCCGCAGCAGGCCGCTGGGGCCCTGCTGCATCGAAGTGAGCGCGGCGTCGGCGGCCTCGAGGTCGTCGAGGATGCGCTCCAGGCGCTGCCGGTAGACTTCGCCGGCCTCGGTCAGGCTCATGCTGCGGGTGGTGCGATTGATCAGGCGCACCTTGAGGTGCGCTTCCAGCTCGGCGACGTTCTTGCTCACGGCGGCCGGCGAGAGATTCATCTGCCGGGCCGCGGCGGCGAAGCCGCCATTCGCGGCCACGGCGCGGAAGACCTTGAGAGCGGTGAGGTGATCCACGGGGATAATTCACTGTCAGTAATCAATGAATCAGGGATTAAACCATTATCAACCCGAGGTGTGCTGGCTAAAGTCTTGCCATAGTCCACGGTCCAAGAGGTGAATGACCATGCAACCCTTCGTCGTTGAACGTCTCGATCACATCGTCCTGCGGGTCCGTGACCTGGAACGCAGCATCGCGTTCTATCGCGATGTCCTCGGTTGCGTGGTGGTGAAGTGGCGCGACGACCTGGAGCTGGCCCATCTGCGCCTGGGCACGTCGATGCTCGATCTGGTCGCGGTGTCCGGGGCGCTCGGCCGGGAGGGCGGTGCGGCTCCGGGTGGGGAAGGGCGCAACGTCGACCATTTCTGCGTGCGCATCGAGCCGTTCGACGAGGCCGCGCTGGTCGCCCATCTCGAGGGGTTCGGCCTGGTCCCGCAGGTTCCCGCGGAAATCCGCTTCGGCGCCGAGGGCGACGGCTGGTCGCTGTACTTCTTCGACCCGGATGGCAATCGAGTGGAGCTGAAGGGGCCGCGGGTGGACAATCCTGCCTGAGGGAAAGGCCCCGCGCCGGATAGGGGGGCGGCGTCGGCGAGATCGCCCGGACCAGGTAGCGATCGCCTGAAGGCTCATCCGGGGGATGAGCCTTTTCCTTGGGCTGAGCCTCAGGCCAGTTCCAGCCAGATCGGGGCGTGATCGGAGGGCTTCTCCATGCCGCGCAGGTCGTAGTCGATGCCGGCGTCCTTGAAGCGCGACTGCAGCACCCGGCTGGCCAGGATCACATCGATGCGCAGGCCGCGCTTGGGGTTGTCCTCGAAGCCACGGCTGCGGTAGTCGAACCAGCTGAAGCGGTCGTTCACCTCCGGATTCAGGGCCCGGAAGCTGTCGACCAGGCCCCAGTTCTTCAAGGTAGCCAGCCATTCGCGCTCTTCCGGCAGGAAGCTGCACTTGCCGGTCTTCAGCCAGCGCTTGCGGTTTTCCTCGCCTATGCCGATGTCGCAGTCCTCCGGCGAGATATTGATGTCGCCCATCACCACCAGGGCCTGCTCGGGCTTGAAGCTGTTCTCCAGCAGCGACTGGAGATCGGCGTAGAAGCGCTGCTTGGCCGGGAACTTGGTCGGATGCTCGCGGTTCTCGCCTTGCGGGAAGTAACCGTTCATCACGGTGATCGGGTTGCCCTGGGCGTCGCTGAAGGTGCCCCAGATGAAGCGCCGCTGGGATTCCTCGCCGTCGCTCGGGAAGCCGCGATGCAGTTCCAGGGGCGCCTGGCGGGAGAGCAGGGCGACGCCGTAGTGGCCTTTCTGCCCGTGGTAGTGGACGTGGTAGCCGAGCGCCTCGATCTCGGCCTGGGGAAACTGGTCGTCGGCGACCTTGGTTTCCTGCAGCCCGATCACGTCGGGCTGGTGCCGCTCGATCAGCGCCGCCAACTGGTGCGGCCGGGCGCGCAGACCGTTGATATTGAAAGAGACGATTTTCATGGTGGGCGTCCTGGCAAAAACAGGAATGCTAGCCCAGCCGGGGGATGCCTGGCGACCCTGAAGGCGCTGTGCTAGTGTCCGCCGGGTACCCGATGGCTGTGTGGCTTGGCGCCTTGCCGGCCCTGTGGTCTGCCGCGGACGGGGATGGCCAGGCCATCCGCTCGACCAATCGCCGTGGCGAAGCGTGCGTGTCGCTGCGCCTGCGGCCGACAAGGAATGCGTTCCATGCCTGATCAGGTCTCCGATGTTCGTCTGCTCGACGACGGCTATAGCCGCGAAGTCCGCTCGCTTTTCTACCACGCCTACCGCCACGAACCGACCTTCGCCTACCTGATGGATGCGCAGCGCGCCGGCTACGACCAGCGCGTGCGTGCCTGCGTCCGGGAGATGGTCGAGCGCCATCTGGGCGAAGAGTTGCCGGCCATCGGCCTGTTCATCGACGATCGGCTGGTCGCGGCGGCCCTGATCACGCCGCCGCAGCGGCGCCTGGATATCACCGAGAGCTGGAGCTGGCGCCTGCGCATGCTGTTCAGCGTCGGCCTGGCCGCGACCCGGCGCTACCTGGATTACCACCGGGCGGTGCAGGCCTGCCTGCCGGTCGGCCCCCACCACCAGTTGCCGATGCTCGGCGTGCATCCCGAGTACCAGGGCAGGCAGATCGGCGAGCAGTTGCTGGCCGCCGTGCAGCGCTGGTGCGCCGAGGACTCCGCTTCGCAGGGGCTGGTCCTGGATACCGGCAATGCGCGCTACCTGGACTTCTACCAGCGGCACGGCTACCGCGAGATCGGCGAGGTGACGCTGGGAGCGGTGCGCGAGCACGTCCTCCTGCATCCTGGCGAGACGCCGGCGGCGACCTGAGCGTTCCCCCGGACGCGCGAGAAAAGCCATGCCTGTCAGGCGCTTGGCGTCATAAAACCCGAATGTCAGGAGGTGGTCGGCGGCGTCCGCGCAAATCTGGACGCGCGCCACCCGCCTGCGTAGCATCCGCGCCATGAGACTGACTCAAGGATTGTTCCGGTTCCCGCTGGCCGGGCTGCTGTGCCTGAGTACGGCCGCCTTCGCGGAGAGCCAGCTTAGCGTGCGCGTCACCCCCGCCAATGCCGCCCTGAAGGCCAATATCGAGGCCTATGTGGGTAGCCTCGGCGAGCGGGACGAGGCGGCGTTGCAACGTTTCCGCCGCAATGCCGAGGCGCAGGCGGAAAAGGCGGCCCAGGCGCTCGGCTACTTCCAGGCGCAGATCGACAGCGAGGTGAAGGACGGCAAGCCGCCGAAGCTCACGCTCAAGGTAGTGCCCGGCGAGCCCGTGCGCCTGCGCCAGGTGAATATCCAGGTGCTCGGCGAGGCCGCCAGCCTGGAGAGCTTCCGCTTGCCGTCGGGCAAGCAGCTGAAACCGGGCGCGAAGCTGAACCAGGGCGTCTACGAGGACGCCAAGCGGCTGATCCAGAACCAGGCCTCGCGCTACGGCTTCTTCCAGGGCCGCTTCAGCACCCAGCGCCTGAGCATCGATCCGCGCGCCGGCATCGCCGACATCGACCTGGTCTACGACAGCGGCCAGCGCTACACCTTCGGCAAGGTGAGCTTCGACGGCGACTCGATCATCGAGGAAGAACTGTTGCGCCGCATGGTGCCGTTCAAGGCCGGCCAACCCTATGACTCCGAACTGATCGCCGAACTCAACCAGAATCTGCAATCCAGCGGCTACTTCGAGGGCGTGCGGGTCGACGCCGCGCCGACCCAGGCGCAGGCCGACGGCGCGCGCCAGGCGATCCCGGTAGCGGTCCGGCTGGAGGCGCGCAAGCCCCGGACCATGGGCGTCGGCCTCGGTTTCTCGACCGACGTCGGGGCGCGCGCGAGGTTCAACTGGACCCGCCATTGGGTGAATGCCGAAGGACATAGCCTGGGATTCGAGTCGGAAATCTCCGCACCACGGCAGAACGTCGGCGCCTGGTACGAGATTCCCCTCGATCCGCCGCTCACCGACAAGCTGCGCTTCACCAGCGGCTACCAGTTCGAAGACCTGGTCGACACCGAGAGCAAGCTGCTGACCCTTGGCGGCGAATGGCACAGCAAGCGGCCCGATGGCTGGCAGCGGGTGGTTTCGCTGAACTGGATGCGCGAGGAGTACAAGCTGGGCGACGACTCCGGGCTGAGCAGCTTCCTGATGCCGGGGATCGGCTACTCGCTGCTGGAGACCGACAACAAGGTCGACCCCAGCCATGGCTACCGCCTGCAGTTCAACGTCAAGGGGGCGAAGGAAGGCCTGCTGGCCGACGCCGACGTCCTCCATGTCGACGCCATGGCCAAGGGCCTGACCAGCTTCGCCGGCGGCCATCGCCTGCTCGGCCGCCTGCAGGTAGGCGGAATCGCCACCAACGACTACAAGTCGATCCCGCCCTCGCTGCGCTTCTTCGCTGGCGGCGACCAGAGCGTGCGTGGCTACGACTACCGGACGCTGTCGCCGGAGAATTCCGATGGCGACAAGATCGGCGGCCGCTACATGATCGCCGGCAGCGTCGAGTATCAATATCCGCTGGCCGAGCGCTGGCGCCTGGCGACCTTCGTCGACCAGGGCAACGCCTTCAACTCGCTGGACTTCCCGTCGATCAAGACCGGGGTCGGCTTCGGCGTGCGCTGGGTCTCGCCGGTCGGCCCGTTGCGCCTCGACCTGGCCCATGCGCTCGACGACGACGGCGGTTTCCGCCTGCACTTCTCCATGGGGCCAGAACTGTGAAGGCGCTGAAGATCACCTTGCTGGCCATAGTCGGGCTGCTCCTCGCGCTGCTCCTGGGACTCGCTGCGCTGCTCGGCACCCAGACCGGCAGCGCCTGGCTGCTCGGCCGCGTGCCGGGCCTGCAGGTCAGCGGCTTCGAGGGTCGCCTCGGTGGCGCCTGGCAGGCACAGCGACTGTCCTGGGCGCAGGACGGTACGCAACTGGTCGTCGAGCGGCCGGAACTGCGCTGGTCGCCGGCCTGCCTGGCGGGGCTGCGCCTGTGCCTGCAGCGGGTGGCCGCCGAACGGGTCGCGCTGGACCTGCCGCCGAGCGGCGACAGCGCCGACAGCGGGCCGATCAGCCTGCCGACGCTGAAACTGCCGCTGAGCATCGAGCTCGGCGAAGTGGCGGTCGGCAGCTTCCTGCTCGACGGCAACCAGCAGGTCGCCGAACTCAAGCTGGCGGCCCATTGGCTGGCCGATGGCCTGCACATCGACTCGCTGACGGCGCGGGGCTTCGGCCTGGACCTGGCGCTCCAGGGGCGCTTGCAGCCGAGCGGCGACTGGCCCTTGCAGGCCGAAGCCACGCTCGGCCTGCCCGCTCCCGAAGGCAAGCCGTGGAAGCTGGCCGTCCAGGTCGGCGGTGAGCTGCAGCAGGCGCTGACCCTGAAAGGCCGCAGCAGCGGTTACCTGGACGGCAGCCTGGAAGGACAGTTGCAGGCGCTGGCGGAAAACCTGCCGGCACGATTGCTGATCCGCGCCGACGGTTTCAAGGGGGCGGCCGGACTACCGGACACCTTGACCCTGAATGCCATCCAGCTCGATGCCGGCGGCGATCTCAAGAGCGGTTACCTGATCCGCGGTGGCGCCAGCCTGCCGGGCGAGGGTGGGGCGGTGGCGTTGAGCCTGGACGGGCGGGTCGACGCCCAGGGCGCGGATATCCGCCAACTGCGCCTGGACGCTGGCGGCGAGCAGCGCCTGGAGCTGGTCGGACGCCTGGACTGGCGCGAAAGCCTGGCCGCCGACGCGACCCTGGACTGGAAGGATTTCCCCTGGCTGCGCCTGTATCCGCTGGCGGAGCCGCCGCCGGTGACGCTGAAGACCTTCAAGGCGGAAGTGCATTACCAGGACCAGCGCTACCTGGGCAATTTCAGCGCGGCGGCGAGCGGTCCGGCGGGCGACTTCACGCTGGCCAGCCCGGTGTCCGGCGACCTCGTCCAGCTCAACCTGCCGTCGCTGCAGCTCCGCGCCGGGCAAGGCCAGGCCGAGGGGCGGGTGACGTTGCGTTTCGACAATGGCGTGGCTTGGGATACCGCCCTGCAGCTCAGCGAACTGAACCCGGCTTACTGGGTCGCCGAGCTGCCGGGTTCACTGGCCGGTCCCTTGCGTAGCCAGGGAAGTGTTCGCGACGAGCGGCTGGCGTTGGGCGTGGATCTCGACGTCAAGGGCCGCCTGCGCGGCCAGCCGGCGCTAGTCCAGGCGCGCGCCGAAGGCGAGGGGCAGCGCTGGACGCTGGGCAACCTCGACCTGCGCCTGGGGGATAACAAGGTGCAGGGCAGCGGGGCGCTCGACCAGCGCCTGCAAGGCCGCCTGGACATCGCCCTGAACCGTCTCGGCCAGCTTTGGCCGCAACTCTTCGGTCGCCTCGACGGACGCCTCGACCTGGCTGGCAGCCTCGCGGCGCCGCAAGGCAGGCTGAACCTCAAGGGACAGCAGATCGCCTACGCCGAGCAGCGCATCGCCGGCCTCGACCTGCAGGCGAACCTCGATGCCCGGCAGAATGGCACCCTGGCGCTGGTCGCTTCCGGCCTGCGCAGCGGCGAAACCGATCTCGGCCTGTTCAAGGCCAATGCCCGCGGCGACCAACGCCGCCAGCAACTGGAACTGGACCTGCAAGGTGCCTTGCTCAAGCTCGGCCTGGCCTTCGACGGGCAACTGGAGCGCGGCAACTGGCGCGGTCGCCTGGCGCGCGGCGAGTTGAGCAGTGGCGGCCAGGACTGGAAGCTACAGCAGCCGGCGCGCCTGGAGCGGTTGGCCGACGGCAGGGTCAATTTCGGCGCACATTGCTGGGTATCCGGCGCCGCCAGCCTCTGCGGCGGCGAGCAGCGCCTGCTGCCCGAGCCGCGGCTGCGCTACACCCTGCGCGACTTCCCGCTGGACAGCCTGAAGCAATGGTTCCCCGAGGACTTCGCCTGGCAGGGCAAGCTGAACGGCGACCTGCAACTGGACGTTCCGGCCCGCGGCCCGAGCGGCGTGGTCAGCCTGGACGCCGGCAGCGGTACGCTGCGCCTGCGCGACCAGGGCCAGTGGGTCGACGTCGGCTACGACAGCCTGCGCCTGGAGAGCCGGTTGGCGCCCAACCGCGTCGATACCTCCCTCGACTTCCGCGGACCGAAGCTCGGCGAGTTGCGGGTGCAGGCGCAGATCGACCCGCGCCCGGCGAGCAAGCCGCTGAGCGGCGAGTTCAGCCTGGCCGGCCTCGACCTGTCGGTGGCGCGCCCGTTCGTGCCGATGGTGGAGAAACTGCAAGGCAGGCTGAACGGCAGCGGCCGGCTGTCCGGCGGCCTGCTGGCGCCGCGGGTCGACGGACGGGTGACGCTGAGCGACGGCAACATCGGCGGCGGCGAGCTGCCGACCAGCTTCGAGAACCTTTCCCTCGACGCTCGCATCGCTGGCGAAAGCCTGGAACTCGGCGGCGGCTGGCGCAGCGGCAGGTACGGCCAGGGCAGCCTGTCCGGCAACCTGAGCTGGGGCGAGGCGCTGAACGTCGCCCTGAACATTCGTGGCAACCGCCTGCCGGTGGTGGTCGATCCCTATGCGCAACTGGAGGTGGAACCGGACCTGAAGATCGGCATGGCCGGCCAGGAGCTGGCGATCTCCGGCAAGGTCCTGGTGCCGCGTGGCGACATCACCATCCGCCAGTTGCCGCCATCGACGGTCAAGGTCTCCGACGACGCGGTGATCGTCGGCTCCGAGCAGCCCGAGCAGCAGCCGCTGAAGATGAAGATGGACATCGATGTCGAGGTCGGCCAGGACAAGCTGGCGTTCTCCGGCTTCGGCCTCAGCGCCGAACTGGCCGGCCACCTGCACATCGGCGACAACCTGGATACCCGCGGCGAGCTGAACCTGAACAAGGGCCGCTATCGTGCCTACGGCCAGCGCCTGACGATTCGTAGGGCGCGGCTGTTCTTCGCCGGACCGATCGACCAGCCGTACCTGGATATCGAGGCGATCCGCCGGGTCGACGATGTGGTCGCCGGCCTGCGCCTGACCGGCAGCGCCGAGCAGCCGACCAGCGCGGTATTCTCCGAACCGGCGATGAGCCAGGAGCAGGCGCTGTCCTACCTGGTGCTGGGGCGGCCGATGAGCACCGGCGAAGACAGCAACATGCTCGGCGAGGCGGCCCTGGCCCTGGGCCTGGCGGGTAGCGCACCGCTCACCGGGGAAATCGCCAAGCAGCTCGGCATCCAGGACTTCCAGCTGGACACCGAGGGCACCGGCAACAGCACCAGCGTGGTCGCCAGCGGGAATATCACCGACAAGCTCAGCCTGCGCTATGGTGTTGGAGTGTTCGAACCGGCAAATACCATCGCCTTGCGCTACCAGTTGACCAAACGCCTCTATCTCGAAGCGGCGAGCGGCCTGGCCAGTTCGCTGGACCTGTTCTTCAAGCGCGATTTCTGACGGATGCGCTGATACGGACCATGCGTAACGCATAAAAGTGTGTCACTTTTAGCGGCGCATCGACGTCGTAGAATGGAGCGGGCGCCGACCGCCAGGTCGGTGCCCGAAGCAACTCGGCACAAGGACTGGCTGACATGATTTCCGTCTATCAACTCAAACCGCGCTTTCAGAATCTTCTTCGTCCCGGCGTGCAGCGCCTCTACCAGCGCGGCATCACTGCCAACCAGGTGACCCTGGCGGCCTGCCTGCTGTCGCTGCTGGTCGGCGCGCTGGTCGCCGGTTTCGCCAGCCATCTCTGGCTGTTCGCCCTCGTTCCGCTGTGGATGTTCCTGCGCATGGCGCTGAACGCGGTGGACGGCATGCTCGCCCGCGAGTTCGGCCAGAAATCCGACCTGGGCGCCTACCTCAACGAACTCACCGACGTGATCGCCGACAGCGGCCTGTACCTGCCGTTCGCCCTGTTGCCGGGAGTCAACCCGCTGTGGGTGGTGCTGGTGGTGCTGCTGGCGGTGATCAGCGAATATGCCGGCGCGCTGGGCACCATGGTCGGCGCTTCGCGCCGCTACGACGGCCCGATGGGCAAGAGCGACCGGGCGCTGTGTTTCGGCGTGATCGGCGCCGGGGTGGCCAGCGGCCTGTTGCCGCTGGCCTGGATCGACTGGCTGATGTTGCTGATCGCGGCCCTGCTGTTGCTGACCATCGGCAACCGCGTGCGCCAGGGCCTGGCCGAGCTGGCCGCGAGTCGACAGGGCAGCGACGGCCAGGCCTGAGAGGGAACGGGCGAACGCCATGGAGGTGGGCGCCCGCAGGAAGCAACCCCGCCGGGATCCCGGCCGGGGCAACGACATAGGGACATCACATGCGCGACGTACAGGAATTGCGTTTCACCACCCACGACGGGGTAGAGCTCTTCTACCGCCACTGGCCGGCCAGCCGCCCGGCGCCGGACGGCACGCGCCAGGCGGTGCTGCTGTTCCACCGCGGCCATGAGCACTCCGGGCGGATCGCCCACCTGGTCGACGAACTCGACCTGCCGGAACACGACTTCTTCGCCTGGGACGCCCGTGGCCACGGCCTCTCGCCAGGCGCCCGCGGCGACAGCCCGAGCTTTGCCACCAGCGTGCGCGACGTACAGACCTTCGTCGACCATATCCAGGCCGTCCACGGTATCGCCGAAGAGCGGATGGCGGTGGTGGCGCAGAGCGTCGGCGCGGTGCTGGTTTCCACCTGGGCCCACGACTACGCGCCGAAGGTGCGCGCACTGGTGCTGGCTTCGCCGGCGTTTCAGGTCAAGCTCTACGTGCCGTTCGCCCGCAGCGGGCTGAAACTGATGCGCTTGTGGCGCGGCAATTTCTTCGTCAACAGCTATGTCAAGGCACGCTTCCTCAGTCACGACCCGCAGCGGATCGCCTCCTACGACAGCGACCCGCTGATCGCCAAGGCGATCTCGGTGAACGTCCTGCTCGGCCTCTACGAAGCTGCCGAGCGGGTGGTAGCGGACGCACAGGCGATCCAGATTCCCACCCAACTGCTGATTTCCGGGGCCGACTTCGTCGTCCACCGTGCGCCGCAGGAGCGCTTCTTCGAGCGTCTCGGCAGCCTGCGCAAGGAAAAGCACATCCTGCCCGGCTTCTTCCACGACACCCTTGGCGAGCGCGATCGTCACCTGGCCGTCGGCCGTGCCCGGCGCTTCCTCCTCGAGGCATTCGCCACGGCCCCCGAACGACCGAGCCTGCTCGATGCCGACCGCCTGGGTCATACCTGCGCCGAGGCCGAGGCGCTGGCCGCGCCGTTGCCGAAGAACTCGCCGCGCGATCTCTACTGGCGCGCCACCCGTGCCGGCCTGCGCCTGGGCAGCCTGTGGTCGGACGGGGTCAAGCTGGGCTTCGACACCGGCTTCGATTCCGGCAGCACCCTCGACTATGTCTACCGCAACCAGCCCTGCGGCAGCGGCCCGCTGGGTCGCCTGATCGACCGCAACTACCTGGACTCCATCGGCTGGCGCGGCATCCGCCAGCGCAAGCTGCACGTCGAGGAACTGCTGCGCCTGGCCATGCAGCGGTTGCGCGAGGAGCAGCGCGAGGTGCGCATCGTCGACATCGCCGCCGGCCACGGCCGCTACATCCTCGAAGCCCTGCAAGGCGTCGAGCCGCTGCCGGAAAGCATCCTCCTGCGCGACTACAGCGAGATCAACGTGCGTGACGGCAGCGCCCTGATCGAAAGCAAGGGCCTCGCCGGCATCGCCCGCTTCGTCAAGGGCGATGCCTTCGATCGCGCCGACCTGGCGGCGCTGCAACCGAAGCCGAGCCTCGGGGTGGTTTCCGGGCTCTACGAGCTGTTCGCCGACAACCGCATGGTCGGCGACTCCCTCGCCGGCCTCGGCGAGGCGCTGGAGGAGGGCGGCTACCTGGTCTACACCGGACAGCCCTGGCACCCGCAGCTGGAACTGATCGCCCGCGCGCTGACCAGCCACCGCCAGGGCCAGGCCTGGGTGATGCGGCGCCGGACCCAGGCGGAAATGGACCAGCTGGTGGCCGCCGCCGGCTTCCGCAAGATCACCCAGCGGGTCGACCAGTGGGGCATCTTCAGCGTATCGCTGGCGCAGAAGGTCGCCCGCTGATGGCGCCGCGCGAGCCGGGGGTACTGAAGCGGGCGGTGCTCTGGCTGCTGTTCCTCGGCCCGTTCTTCTTCGCCAGCTATGGCCTGGCCAACTGGTTGACCAGCCAGCGCGGCGACGTCGGCAGCCTGGTCTTCGACTGGGAACGCGGGATGCCGCTGTGGCCCTGGACCATCCTGCCGTACTGGTCGATCGACCTGCTCTACGGCCTGTCGCTGTTGTTGCCGCGGGACAAGCGCGAGCTGGACACCCACTGCCTGCGCCTGCTCAGCGCCCAGGTGCTGTCGGTGACCTGCTTCCTGCTGTTCCCCCTGCGCTTCACCTTCGAACGGCCGGAACTGGGCGGCGTGTTCGGCTGGCTGTTCGACGTGCTGATGGGGTTCGACAAACCGTACAACCAGGCACCGTCGCTGCACATCGCCCTGCTGGTAGTGCTCTGGGTCTGCTACGCGCGCTACGCCAGCGGCGCCTGGCGCTGGCTGCTGCATGGCTGGTTCGCGCTGATCGGGCTGTCGGTGCTGACCACCTGGCAGCACCATTTCATCGACGTGCCCACCGGCGCGCTGGCCGGTTGGCTGTGCGTCTGGCTGTGGCCGCAGGCGCAGCCCGCGCCGTTCGCCCGCGCCAGTCTGAGCCGCGACCGGCAACGGCGGCGGCTGGCCGCTCGCTACGGCCTCGGCGCGCTGGCCTGCGCCGCCGTCGCCTTTGCCGTCGGCGGTGCGGCGTTGTGGCTGTGCTGGCCGGCGCTGGCGCTGGCGCTGGTGGCGCTGAACTACCTGCTGTTCGGCGCCGCCGGCTTCCAGAAGGGCAGCACTGGCCGCCTGAGCGCCGCCGCGCGCTGGCTGCTGGCGCCATATCTGCTTGCCGCGCGGATCAACGCCTGGCTCTGGACCCGTCGCCGGCCGCAGCCGGACGAGGTGCTGCCGGGCCTCTGGTTGGGGCGCCTGCCGTCGTCCGCGGAACTGGCCGACGGCCGCTTCCGCGCATTGCTCGACGCTACCGCCGAACTTTCCTGCGAGCCGCAGGGGCTGGCCTATCGCAGCCTGCCGTTGCTCGACCTGGTCGCGCCGGACGTCGAGGACTGCCGGCGCGCAGCGGTGCTGATCGACGAACTGCTGGCGCAAGGGCCGCTGCTGGTGGCCTGTGCCCTGGGCTATTCGCGCAGCGCCACGCTGGTCGCCGCCTGGCTGCTGCTCAGCGGCCGCGCGGCGGACGTCGAGTCGGCCGTGGCCGTGTTACGTCGGGCGCGACCGCAAGTGCTGCTGGGCGAGGCCCAGCGGCGGACCCTCGCGGCGCTGAGCGGGAGCGTGCCGGAGCCATCGGCGGAACTGGGCGAGGTGCGCCATGCCTGAGCAAACCCTGGCCCTGGTGGCGGCCCTGCTGCGCCGTGGCCGCGAGCTTGACCGGCTGTCCGCCGCACTGACCCTGCTGGCCATCGGGCTGGGCCTGTACCAGGCCGTGCAGGGCATCGGCTGGCGCTATTTCGCTGCGGCGATGCTGGCGATCGCCCTGCTCGGCCTGTGGCAGAAGTACTGGGCGCTGCGAGTGGCCCTGGACGCCGAACTGTTCGAACGTTTCAGCCGCGTCGGCGACAGGCTGGAAGCGCAGACCCAAGACCTGGACCGGGCCCTGGCCGATCTCGGCCTGGCCCGAGCGGACGCCGCAGGGCGCACCTGGCACCAGCGCAGCCGCGGCGCCCTGCGCCTGCTACGCTGGCAGGCGCTGGCCTGTGGCGCCCAGTTCCTGCTGGCCTTGTCGTGCCTGTTGTCGATCCCTCTATTCAACGCTCAAACCTGAAGAGTCTTCCCATGCTCGAATCAGTCGTCGCCTATGGCATCATCGCCGGCGCCCGCGCCATCACCGGCTTGCGCAGCCTCTGGCTGGGCACCACGCCGATCCCCAAGCAACGCATCTATTACGCCAACCACAGCAGCCATGGCGACTTCGTCCTGCTCTGGGCCTCGCTGCCGCCGGAGGTGCGGCGGCGTACCCGGCCGGTGGCGGGCGCCGACTACTGGAACAAGGCCGGCCTGCGCAGCTACGTGATCAACAAGGTGTTCAACGGCGTGCTGGTCGACCGCCAGCGCAGCGAGGCCAATGCCAATCCGCTCGAACCCCTCGACCGCGCCCTGGACGGCGGCGATTCGCTGATCATCTTCCCCGAGGGCACCCGCAACCTGGACGACGAGGTCAAGCTGTTGCCATTCAAGAGCGGTATCTACCACCTGTCCCTGGCCCACCCGGACGTCGAGCTGGTGCCGGTCTGGCTGGCCAACCTCAACCGGGTCATGCCCAAGGGCCGCATGCTGCCGTTGCCGCTGCTCTGCACCCTGAGCTTCGGCAAGCCGCTGGTCGCCACGGCGGAAGAAGGCAAGGAGGCGTTCCTCGAACGAGCGCGCATGGCCTTGCTGGACCTGGCGCCGGAAGAGGAGGCCTGAGATGAACGAACAGACCTGGATGCTCTTCGGCGGGATCGGCGCGCTGCTGCTGCTCGCCTCGCTGGTCGGCTTCGTCCTCAAGTGGCGCGCCGGTCCCGGCCCGAACGCGGTGATCGACAACCTGAACGCGCGGATCAACGCCTGGTGGGCGATGGTCCTGGTGATCGGTTTCGCCTTCTGGCTTGGCCAGGCGGCGGTGATCCTGCTGTTCTATGGCGTGTCGTTCTACGCCCTGCGCGAGTTCATCACCCTCACCCCGACCCGGCGCAGCGACTACCCGGCGCTGGTGGCGGCGTTCTACTTCGTGCTGCCGATGCAGTACCTGCTGATCTACATCGACTGGTACAGCATGTTCTCGATCTTCATCCCGGTGTACGTGTTCCTGCTGTTGCCGATCCTCGCCTCGCTGGGCGGCGACACCAAGCACTTCCTCGAGCGCGCCTCGAAAGTGCAGTGGGGCCTGATGCTGGCGGTGTTCTGTATCTCCTTCGTGCCGGCGCTGCTGACCCTCGACATCCCCGGCTTCGAGGGGCGCAACCTGCTGCTGATCGCCTACCTGGTGATCGTCGTGCAGCTCTCCGACGTGATGCAGTACATCTGCGGCAAGCTGTTCGGCAAGCGCAAGATCGCTCCCAACCTGTCGCCGTCGAAGACCGTCGAAGGCTTCGTCGGCGGCATCGCCCTGGCCACCGCCATCGGCGCCTCGCTGTGGTGGATCACCCCGTTCAACCTCTGGCAGGCGGCGTTGATCGCGCTGCTGATCAACCTGCTGGGCTTCTTCGGCGGCCTGGTGATGTCGGCGATCAAGCGCGACCGTGGGGTCAAGGACTGGGGGCACATGATCGAAGGCCACGGTGGCATGCTCGACCGCCTGGACTCGGTGTGCTTCGCCGCGCCGATCTTCTTCCACGTGGTGCGCTACTGGTGGACGCCCTGAGGTTCGCCTGGCGCCGAGGGGAGCGGGGCGGTTGCCGATGGCGGCCGCCCCGTCGTCGTTTTCCCGCCGTGTAGGCAGCCAGGAAATTGCGAGCGATAGAGACCCGTAGGGCGGATACCGCCACAGGCGGTATCCGCCGAAACCCCGGATAAGCGGCGGATAACCGCAAGCGGTGATTCGCCCTACAACCAGGCTCCGGCATACGGGGACGTGACCGCAGCTTCACTGTCTCAGAGATTGACCAGGCGCATGCCTTCCTCGCTATAGCGACTGCCGGCGACCGCCTCGGCGGGGAAGATCGCATCCAGCTCGGCCAGTTCCGCCGCGCTCAGGCGCAATTCCGTCGCGGCGACGTTCTCCTCCAGGTAGCGCCGCTGCTTGGTGCCGGGAATCGGGATCAGGTCATCGCCCTGCGCCAGCACCCAGGCCAGCGCCAGTTGCGAGGGTTTCACGCCCTTGGCTGCGGCCAGTTCGCCGACCTTGTCCACCAGCTTCAGGTTCTTCGCGAAGTTCTCGCCCTGGAAGCGCGGGCTGAAACGACGGTAGTCGTCGGCGGCGAAGTCTTCCGGGCGCTTCAGGGTGCCGGTAAGGAAGCCTCGACCCAGCGGGCTGTAGGGGACGAAGGCGATGCCCAGGCGACGGCAGGCGGCGAGCACCCCGGTGTCCTCCGGATCGCGGGTCCACAGCGAGTACTCGCTCTGCAACGCGCTGATCGGGTGCACCCGGTGGGCACGCTCGAGGGTTTCCGCCGAGGCTTCGCTGAGACCGATGTGGCGGATCTTGCCGGCCTTCACCAGGTCGGCGAGGGCGCCGACGCTGTCCTCGATGGGTACCTGCGGGTCCATGCGGTGCTGATAGTACAGGTCCAGGCGGTCGGTACCGAGGCGCTTCAGGCTGCCTTCGATGGCGCGGCGGATGTACGCCGGGCTGCCGTCGACGCCGCGCGCCCGGGGATTGGCAGGGTCGCGGACGATGCCGAACTTGCTGGCCAGGAACACCTGCTCGCGTTTGCCGCGCAGGACCTCGCCGAGCAGTTCCTCGTTACTGTGCGGGCCGTACATGTCGGCGGTATCGAAGAAGTTCAGCCCGAGTTCCACGGCGCGATGCAGGGTGGCGATGGCCTCCTGGCGGTCGCCGCCGGTGGTGTAGAAGTCGGTCATGCCCATGCAGCCGAGGCCAATGGCGGAGACGGAAGGGCCGTTGTGGCCGAGTTGACGGGTTTTCATGTGTCGAGCCTCGCGGGAGGGAAGGAAAACGTCGTCATTCTTCGCTCTGCATTGGTCTGGATAAAGCCCATAATTACGGTTTTACCATTCGTATTTTCCAAATAATCGAGGGTGTCCGATGGATCGTTTCCAGGCCATGCAGGCCTTCACCCGCATCGTCGAGCTGGGCGCCTTCGGCAAGGCCGCGGACAGCCTGGAGCTGCCGCGCGCCAGCGTGACCCAGGCGATCCAGCAACTGGAGGCGCACCTTGGCGTGCAGTTGCTGCAGCGCACCACCCGCCAGGTCAGCCTGACCCTCGACGGGCAGGCCTACTACGAGCGTTGCGTGCGCCTGCTGGCGGACCTGGAGGAGGCGGAAAGCTGCTTTCCACGCGTCCTGAACAACCCGCGCGGGCGCTTGCGGGTCGACCTGCCGGGCGCGCTGGGGCGGATGCGGGTGATTCCGTTCCTGCCGGAGTTCTGCGAGCGCTACCCGGAACTGGAGCTGCAGTTGAGCAGCAACGATCGCCTGGTCGACCTGCTGCGCGAGGGTGCGGACTGCGTGCTGCGGGTCGGCGAGCTGCACGATTCCAGCCTGGTCGGCCGGCACCTGGCCGACCTGCCGCAGGTGACCTGCGCCAGCGCCGCCTACCTGGAGCGTCATGGCCATCCGCGGCAGCTCGCCGAGCTCGGCGGGCACCTCGCGGTGAACTACCAGTCGCCTTCCAGCGGGCGTACCTTCGACTTCGAGTTCAGCGTCGACGGGCGTCTGCGCACGTTGCCGATGCGCAGCCGGGTCAGCGTCAACAACGCCGATGCCTACGTCGCCGCCTGCCGGGCCGGGCTCGGGCTGATCCAGGCGCCGCACTATCACGTCGCCGCCGGCCTGGCCGACGGTAGCCTCCGACAAGTGCTCGGAGAATGGTTGCCGCCATCGCTGCCGCTGCATGCCGTGTATCCCTCGCAGCGCCAGTTGTCGCCGCGGGTGAGGGTGTTCGTCGACTGGCTGGTGGAACTGTTCGGTCGCCAGGCGGCCGGCGAGACGCAATGAGACGCAGGCTTTCCGGGCGAAGATTTTTCTCGATTTCGCCGAGAGAACCTCGTTAGGATCGGCAGCCTTGGCCTGTCGAGCAGGGATGTTCGTCCGAGTTCCGGATGCCCGCTGCCGCCAGGCCGCATTCATTCGAACAAGAATAAGGATCGCTGATGGAAAGCTTGCAGAAGTGGGTGGTCGACCTGAACGGCGTGGTCTGGGGGCCGTTGATGCTGGTGCTGATTCTCGGCACCGGCCTGTACCTGATGCTGGGGTTGAAGTTCATGCCCCTGGTGCGCCTGGGAGTCGGCTTTCGCCTGCTCTGGCAGGGGCGTAGCAAGGATGACGAGAGCAGCGGCGAGATCAGCCCGTTCCAGGCGCTGATGACCTGCCTGGCGGCCACCGTCGGTACCGGCAACATCGCCGGGGTGGCCACGGCGATCTTCCTCGGCGGCCCGGGCGCGCTGTTCTGGATGTGGTGCACCGCGCTGGTGGGAATGGCCACCAAGTTCTCCGAAGTGGTGCTGGCGGTGCACTACCGCGAGAAGGATGAGCGCAACGAACACGTCGGCGGTCCGATGTATGCCATCAAGAACGGTCTGGGCAAGCGCTGGGCCTGGCTCGGCGCGGCCTTCGCGCTGTTCGGCGGGCTCGCCGGCTTCGGTATCGGCAACATGGTCCAGGTCAACAGCATGGCCGATGCCCTGGAGGTTTCCTTCGGCGTGCCCGACTGGGTCACCGGGGTCGCCACCATGCTCGTCACCGGGCTGGTGATCCTTGGTGGCATCCGCCGTATCGGCAAGGTCGCCGAAGCCCTGGTGCCCTTCATGTGCGTCGGCTACATCGTCGCCTCGGTGATCGTCCTGGTGGTCCATGCCGAGGCGATTCCCGGCGCGTTCCAACTGATCTTCACCCACGCCTTCACGCCGATCGCCGCCACCGGCGGCTTCGCCGGCGCAGCGGTGATGGCGGCAATCCGTTTCGGCGTCGCACGCGGGATCTTCTCCAACGAGGCCGGCCTCGGCACCGCCGGCATCGCCCAGGCCGCCGGCACGACCCATAGCGCGGTGCGTTCGGGCCTGATCGGTATGCTCGGCACCTTCATCGATACCCTGATCATCTGCAGCCTGACCGGCCTGGCGATCATCACCTCGGGCGTCTGGACCAGCGGCGCCAGCGGCGCGGCGCTGTCCTCGGCGGCGTTCGAGGCGGCGATGCCGGGCGTCGGCCACTACATCCTGTCGCTGGCCCTGGTGGTGTTCGCCTATACCACCATCCTCGGCTGGAGCTACTACGGCGAGCGCTGCTGGGAGTACCTGGCGGGCACCCGGGCGATCCTGCCGTTCCGGATCGTCTGGACCCTGGCGATTCCGTTCGGCGCCATGACCCAGCTGGACTTCGCCTGGCTGGTGGCGGATACCCTCAACGCGCTGATGGCGATTCCCAACCTGATCGCCTTGCTGCTGCTGAGTCCGGTGGTGTTCCGCCTGACCCGGGAGTATTTCGCCAAGGCCAGGAGTTGAGCCTCGGGGGACGGCGACGCTCAAACCCGAGGTTTTCGCTCGGGTAAAGCGTGCTAGCATCGTCGCCGGCCCCGAATGCTTCCGCCGCCGGCCACAGGGCCGGCGGCTTCTCACTGACTAGAAGGATCAACGCAATGGCTCAAGTGACTCTCAAGGGCAACCCGGTCAACGTCGATGGCCAGCTCCCGCAGAAAGGCGCCCAGGCTCCGGCCTTCAGCCTGGTCGGCGGCGACCTCGCCGACGTGACCCTGGAAAACTTCGCCGGCAAGCGCAAGGTGCTGAACATCTTCCCCAGCGTCGACACCCCGACCTGCGCCACCTCGGTGCGCAAGTTCAACGTCGAGGCCGGCAAGCTGGCCAACACCGTGGTGCTGTGCATCTCCGCCGACCTGCCGTTCGCGCAGAAGCGCTTCTGCGGCGCCGAAGGCCTGGAGAACGTAGTCAACCTGTCGACCCTGCGCGGTCGCGAGTTCCTCGAGAACTATGGCGTGGCCATCGCCAGCGGCCCGCTGGCCGGCCTGGCCGCGCGCGCCGTGGTGGTGCTCGACGAGCAGAACAAGGTGCTGCACAGCGAACTGGTCGGCGAAATCGCCGACGAGCCGAACTACGCGGCGGCCCTGGCGGCTCTCTGAGCCCCACGGCCAACCCGCTTCGTCCCATGACTGTCAGCCAGGCTGGCTGGTAACGGGCGAACCCGAATCCCTTGGCTGCTCGCTTCGGGCCATGAGCAGGGCGGATAATCGCGGCGCGGTCATCCGCCCTGCGTCGCAGAGACGCAGCGCTAGCGCATGGCGACCTGGTGGCGCCGGCTGACGCTGGCGAAGGCGCTCCGGAACGCCTGCATCTCTTCCTCGCTGCCTACCGTCACGCGGACCCAGTTGGGCCAGGAGGCCCACGGGCGGCCAACGTGCACCCGCTGTTTCTCCAGTTCGGCGATGACCAGCTCGGCGGGACGGCGCATATCCACCATGAAACAGTTGGACTGCGAGGCGGTGCAGCGGAAGCCCTGCTGGCGCAGCCAGGCGATGGTGCGCTCGCGGACCTCTGCGTTCTGCTGCTTGCGCCGTGGCACCAGATCGTCGTCACGCAGGCTTTCCAGCCCGGCGTGGGCGGTCGGCGAGGGCACCACGTTGTGGCCGCCGAAGCGCTCCAGCCGCGCCAGCAGCTGCGGATGCCCGATGGCCAGGCCGAGCCGGGCGCCGGCCATCCCGTAGAGTTTCGAGAAGGTACGCAGGACCAGCACATCCTGGCGCTGGACGGCCAGGCCGACGACGCTGGGTGCGTCGGAAAAATGGATATACGCCTCGTCGACCAGCACCACGCTGCGCTCGGGCTTGCGTTCGATCGCCCTGACGATCCGCTGGTGCGGGGTGAGGGTGCCGGTCGGGTTGTTCGGGTTGCAGATATAGATCAGCCCGGCGTCGCGTTGCGCGGCGGCGAGCATGCGCTCGATGTCGTGGGCCGCCTCGGCGTCCAGCGGCACGGCAGCGACCTTCGCCCCCTGGGCCTGGGCGGCGCCAACCACGGAGTCGTAGGAGGGATCGGCGATGACCAGGCCGCGCTCCTTGCCGGTGAACGCCGCGACGGCGTATTGCAGCGGCTGGCGCGAGCCGCAGTAGGCGTGCACGCATTCGGCGGGGATGCCGTTCTGCTTGGCGAACAGGCCGACCAGGGCGTCCTGCGCGTCGTAGTCGTAGCGACCGCAGAGCGCGGCCGCCCGCTGCATGGCGGCCCTGGCCTTGGCGGAGGGGCCGTAGGGGCTTTCGTTGAAATCCAGGAAGGTCTCTTGCGGCTTGCCGGCGGCGCTTGTCGCGCCGCTCCCGGCGAAGGCTCGCGGGCTCAGCAGGATGCTGCTGGAGGCCAGGGCGGTCAGGGTCACGAACGAACGACGACTCAAAGCGGGCATAGCTTCACCTCCGTGTACCGAATGGGATATGCGTGCGGTGGGTTCCTCTCGGGCGTGTGTCACCAGAGTGGATAACGAGGAGGGAGTCGGTCCGTTTATGGTGGCGTGATAATGGCGCCGGAATATCGGCGGTCGTTCTTCGGATTGCGCACGCGGCGCTCCCGGGCGGCGAACCGCCGGGGAGCGCCGTGTGGATTCAGAGCGTGAGGGTGAAGCGCCCGGTCAGCGCGCCCGGCAGGTGCATCGAGTCGGTCTGGCGTTCGCCGTAGGTATTGCTGGACAGGCGCAGTTCGCGCTCGTGGCTGAGGTCTTCCAGATGGGCGCCGAGGAAGCTGTACAGGCTGTCGTCGAAGCGCATGGTGCTGACCGGCGCCCGGATCTGGCCGTTCTCCACCCAGAAGGTGGCGAAGCGGGTCATTCCGGTCAGGCGTGCGGCGGGCATGTCCGAGTAGTTCAGGTACCACAGGTTGCCGATGTACAGGCCGGTATCCAGGGCCTCGAGGATACGCGCCTGTTCCAGGCTGCCGCCGGCCATGTCCAGCGCCGTGGGCGCCTCGTTGGCGCCGGCGCCATTGGCTACCAGGCCGTATTCGCGGGCGCTGCGCGAACTCACCAGGCGTCCGCTCAGGCGGCCGTTGCCGACCAGTTCGACCTCGGCGCGCGGCGAGCCTTCCGCGCTGAATGCCGGGGAGGGCGAGGTGGCAGGGCGCTCGGCGAGGTTCAGCAGCGGGCTGAGCAGGGCGTCGCCGTTCTGCAGGCGTTGCAGGGGGCTTTCGCCGGTAGCCAGGGCGCGCGCGGAGAAACCGCCCCAGCAGAGCATCTGCATGACTTCCTCGAGCGCCGCCGGCGCCAGGTAGGCGCGATAGTCGCCGGGGCGCAACTGGCGTAGCGGCTTGCCCAGGTGGCCGAGCTGCTCCCGGGCCTGTTCGAAGCGCCGGGCGAAGGCTTCGTCGTCCCAGCGCTGGCCGGCGTAGTCGGCCTTCACCGCCTGGCCGTTGCCATGGAACAGGCTCCAGTCGAAGTTGAAGCTGCTGCCGGCATGCCAGCCGAAGGCGCCCCAGGAGTTGGCGAAGCCACGGAACAGCGGTCCGGCGGCATAGATGCCGACCAGGTCGAGGTCGCGCGCCCGGCGTTCGAGGCTGGCCAGCAGCGCGCCGCTGTCGGGCGCTGCGCCGAGGTCCTGGTTCTCTCGCTGCCAGGCCGAGGTGTCGAGCAGCAGATAGGGATCGGCGGGAATCCAGGCCAGGCTCTGGCGCAGTTGCCGAAGGCCTTCGGCCAGACGCTGGCGGTCTTCTTCCGGCGCGCCGGAGAGCGTCAGGTCGAGGCTCGCCTGGCGTTCGTCGCGGATCAGCCGGAGCAGCGCGCTGGCCTGGCGCACCCGGCCGGCCTGGCGCACCCGCGCCCGGTTGAAGCGGATGAACTCGGAGTCCTCGGCGCTGTACCAGAGGGTGAAGTCCTCGCCCTCGGCCAGATGCCGGCGCAGGTCCTCGGCGAGGGCTTCGAAATGCTGTCTCTGGTGCATCAGGTATCTCCCCCGAATACGTCCACATCGCTGAATACGCAGGCCGGCGAGGCGTGGCCGACACGGATCACCTGGTTCGGCTCGCCCTTGCCGCAGTAGGGCGTGCCGAGCACCTCGAAGGTGCCGGCGTCGCCCACCGCGCTGAGGTTGCGCCAGAACTGCGCGGAGATGCCCCGGTAGTTGGGGTTCTTCACCACGCCCTTGAGTTCGCCGTCCTCGATCAACTGGCCCCATTCGCAGCCGAACTGGAACTTGTTGCGTGCGTCGTCGATCGACCAGGAGCGGTTGTAGGACATCAGCACCCCGCGCTCGATACCGGCCACCAGCTGCGCGAAGCTCTTGTCGCCGGGCTCCAGGTTGAGATTGGCCATGCGGTCGATGGGCGCGCGGTTCCAACTGCTGGCGCGGCTGTTGGCGACGCCCTCCAGGCCGCTGCGGTGTTGCGACAGGGCGCCGCCGAGCGGACGCAGCAGGCGGCCTTCGCGGATCAGGTATTCCTTGCGCGCGGGGCTGCCGTCGTCGTCCTGGCGGTAGCTGGCCAGCTCCTCGGGGATTTCCGGGTCGAAGCTGACGTTGAGCAGGCTGGAGCCGTACTGGTAGCGACCGAAGTCCTCGGTCTTGATGAAGCTGGTACCGGCGTAGTTGCGCTCGTCGCCGAGGATGCGATCCAGCTCCAGCGGGTGGCCGATCGACTCGTGGATCTGCAGGATCATCTGGTCCGGCATCAGCAGCAGGTCGCAGCGGCCGCTCGGGGTGTTCGGCGCCGCCAGCAGTTGCAGGGCCTGGTCGGCGATGCGCGGCGCGGCGCCGACCAGGCCGAGGCGCTCGATCACTTCGGCGCCGCCCTGCTGGCCGGCATGGTGGCCGCCGAAACTGCGGGTCTGGCTGTCATGGCCGTCGTAGGCGGTGACGCTGGCGCCGGGATAGACGAAGCGCTGCTCGTGGTATTGCTCGGCGCCGGCGCTGTTCAGGTAGAGCTGTTCCTGGCGGCTGACTTCGAGGAATACGCTCCAGTTCACCAGGCGCTCGTCGCGCGGCACCTTGGCGGACTCCTCGGCGAGCAGTTCGTAGCACTCGGCGAGGGAGGGGAAAGGGGCGTCCTGGTTCGGCGAGCGATACTGCGAGCGGCCGCTTGCCGGCGGCAATCCGCGGACGTCGAACAGGGCGTGCCGGGCGATCCGCTCGGCTTGCCGTTCGGCCTGCTCCAGGGCGGCCTGCAGGCCGGCCGCGGAGAGATCGTTGGTGGCGGCGTAGGCTTCCACGCCGTTCAGCCGTACGCAGAGCATGGCGCCGCGGTCCTGGCTGAAGTGCGGCGGTTCGCTGACGTTGCGGCGCACCGAGAGGTACTCGCCGCTACGCTGGACGTAGCGCAAGGAGTGGAATTCGGCGCGACTGCGGAGCGCCGCGAAGCGGTGTTTCAACGGGTCGATCATCTGTGCGTCCCTGGCCGATTGCGGAGTGGGCGAATGCAGAACGCTCTATTTCAAGCCTTCGCCCGTAACGGAGCAAGCCGTTTGTTGTCATAGCCTGGTGCCAGGCTGCGGGTGGCTCGCCGAAGCATGCGGGCGGAATGCCTAACTATCGGTAAAGCAAGGGTAAATAGCGGGTAAAGAGGCTTTGCCTGGGCCCCTGCAATGCTTATCGTGCAGCCTGGAAAAAGCGCCTCCGTTCTAAGCCTGAAGAAGAACCATGACTCCAACGACCGGTAAATCCAAGTTCCGTACCCTGCGCCCGTGGCTGATCACCGCCCTGGCCTTCGCCGCCGTGATCGGCCTGGTGATGTGGCTGGCGGCGCCCGCCTCGGCACCGTCCTCCGACGGGCGACCCGGTCGCGGCGGCAAGCCGGGCGCCGCGCTGCCCAAGGCCAACGCGCTCACCGTCGGCGTGGCCAGGGTGGAGCAGGGCGACCTGGCGCTGCATTTCAACGCGCTTGGCACCGTCACCGCCTTCAACACGGTGAACGTCAAGCCGCGGGTCAACGGCGAGCTGGTCAAGGTGCTGTTCCAGGAGGGGCAGGAGGTCAAGGCCGGCGACCTGCTGGCGGTGGTCGACCCGCGCACCTACAAGGCGGCGCTGGCCCAGGCCGAGGGCACGCTGATGCAGAACCAGGCGCAACTGAAGAACGCCGAGATCGACCTGCAGCGCTACAAGGGGCTGTATGCCGAGGACTCGATCGCCAAGCAGACCCTGGATACCCAGGAAGCCCAGGTCCGCCAGTTGCAGGGCACCATCCGTACCAACCAGGGCCAGGTCGACGACGCCCGCCTCAACCTGACCTTCACCGAGGTCCGCGCACCGATTTCCGGGCGCCTCGGCCTGCGCCAGGTGGACATCGGCAACCTGGTCACCAGCGGCGATACCACGCCGCTGGTGGTGATCACCCAGGTCAAGCCGATCTCGGTGGTGTTCAGCCTGCCGCAGCAGCAGATCGGCACCGTCGTCGAGCAGATGAACGGCCCCGGCAAGCTGGCGGTCACCGCGCTGGACCGCAACCAGGACAAGGTTCTCGCCGAAGGCACCCTGACCACCCTGGACAACCAGATCGACACCACCACCGGCACGGTCAAGCTCAAGGCGCGCTTCGAGAACGCCGACGGCAAGCTGTTCCCCAACCAGTTCGTCAACGTGCGCCTGCTGGCGCAGACCCTCAAGGGCGTGCTGACCATTCCGGCCAACGCCGTGCAGCGCGGCACCAACGGTATCTATGTCTACGTGGTCGGCGCCGACAACAAGGTCAGCCAGCGCAGCGTCGCCATCGGCACCAGCGAGAACGAGCGGGTGGTGGTGGAAAGCGGCCTGAAGGCCGGCGAGCAGGTGGTGGTGGAAGGCACCGACCGCCTGCGCGACGGTATGGAAGTGCGTGTCGCCGAGGCCTCCCCGCAGGTCCTCGAGGGCGAGCCGCAGAAACCGCAGACTGGCCGCCCCAGCGGCCTCCAGGGCGACTCGGTGGGTAGCGGGAGCGCTGAATGAACCCGTCCCGCCCGTTCATCCTGCGGCCGGTCGCGACCACCCTGCTGATGGTGGCGATCCTGCTCTCGGGCCTGATCGCCTACCGCTTCCTGCCGATCTCGGCGTTGCCGGAAGTGGACTACCCGACCATCCAGGTGGTCACCCTGTACCCCGGCGCCAGCCCGGAGATCATGACCTCGTCGATCACCGCGCCGCTGGAGAACCAGCTCGGGCAGATTCCGGGGCTCAACGAGATGTCTTCCAGCAGTTCCGGCGGCGCCTCGGTGATCACCCTGCAATTCAGCCTGCAGAGCAACCTCGATGTCGCCGAGCAGGAAGTCCAGGCGGCGATCAACGCCGCGCAGAGCCTGCTGCCCAACGACCTGCCGAACCAGCCGGTGTTCAGCAAGGTGAATCCGGCGGACGCACCGATCCTGACCCTGGCGGTGATGTCCGACGGCATGCCGCTGCCGCAGATCCAGGACCTGGTGGATACCCGCCTGGCACAGAAGATCTCGCAGATCTCCGGGGTCGGCCTGGTCAGCATCAGCGGCGGCCAGCGCCCGGCGGTGCGGGTGCGCGCCAACCCGACGGCGCTGGCGGCGGCGGGGCTGAGCCTGGAGGACCTGCGCAGCACGGTGACCAGCAACAACCTCAACGGCCCCAAGGGCAGCTTCGACGGCCCGACCCGTGCCTCGACCCTGGACGCCAACGACCAGTTGCGCTCGGCCGACGCCTACCGCGACCTGATCATCGCCTACAAGAACGGCTCGCCGCTGCGCATCCGCGACGTCGCCAGCGTCGAGGACGACGCCGAGAACGTGCGCCTGGCCGCCTGGGCCAACAACCTGCCGGCGGTGGTGCTGAACATCCAGCGCCAGCCGGGGGCCAACGTGATCGAGGTGGTCGACCGGATCAAGGCGCTGCTGCCGCAGCTGCAATCGACCCTGCCGGGCAATCTCGACGTGCAGGTGCTGACCGACCGCACCACCACCATCCGCGCCTCGGTCAAGGACGTGCAGTTCGAGCTGGCGCTGGCGGTGGCGCTGGTGGTGATGGTCACCTTCCTGTTCCTGCGCAACGTCTACGCCACCCTGATTCCCAGCTTCGCCGTGCCGTTGTCGCTGATCGGCACCTTCGGCGTGATGTACCTGTCCGGCTTCTCGATCAACAACCTGACCCTGATGGCGCTGACCATCGCCACCGGCTTCGTGGTCGACGACGCGATCGTCATGGTGGAGAACATCGCCCGCTACCTGGAGCAGGGCGACTCGCCGCTGGAAGCGGCGCTCAAGGGCTCGAAGCAGATCGGCTTCACCATCATCTCGCTGACCTTCTCGCTGATCGCCGTGCTGATCCCGCTGCTGTTCATGGGCGACGTCGCCGGGCGGCTGTTCCGCGAGTTCGCCATCACCCTGGCGGTGGCGATCCTGATTTCCGGCTTCGTCTCCCTGACCCTTACGCCGATGCTCAGCGCCAAGCTGCTGCGCCACATCGACGAGGACCAGCAGGGCCGCTTCGCGCGCGCCGCGGGGCGGGTCATCGATGGCCTGATCGCACAATACGCCAAGGCCCTGCGGGTGGTCCTGCGGCACCAGCCGCTGACCCTGCTGGTGGCCATCGCCACCCTGGCGCTGACCGCGCTGCTCTACCTGGCCATGCCCAAGGGCTTCTTCCCGGTGCAGGACACCGGGGTGATCCAGGGCGTCGCCGAAGCGCCGCAGTCGATCTCCTTCCAGGCCATGTCCGAGCGCCAGCGCGCCCTTGCCGAGGTGGTGCTGAAGGACCCGGCGGTGGCCAGCCTGTCCTCCTACATCGGCGTCGACGGCAGCAACCCGACCCTCAACACCGGCCGCCTGCTGATCAACCTCAAGCCGCACAGCGAGCGCGACGTCACCGCCAGCGAAGTGATCCAGCGCCTGCAGCCCGAACTCGACCACCTGCCCGGGATCAAGCTGTACATGCAGCCGGTGCAGGACCTGACCATCGAGGACCGGGTCGCCCGCACCCAGTACCAGTTCACCTTGCAGGACGCCGACCCGGACGTGCTCGCCGAGTGGGTGCCGAAGCTGGTGGCGCGGCTGCAGGAGTTGCCGCAGCTCGCCGACGTCGCCAGCGACTGGCAGGACAAGGGCTTGCAGGCCTACCTGAACATCGACCGCGACACCGCCTCGCGCCTCGGCGTGAAGCTCTCCGACATCGACAGCGTGCTCTACAACGCCTTCGGCCAGCGGCTGATCTCGACCATCTTCACCCAGGCCACCCAGTACCGCGTGGTGCTGGAGGTGGCGCCGCAGTTCCAGCTCGGCCCGCAGGCCCTGGAGCAGCTCTACGTGCCGTCCAGCGACGGCACCCAGGTGCGCCTGTCGAGCCTGGCGAAGGTGGAGGAGCGGCATACCCTGCTGGCGATCAACCATATCGCCCAGTTCCCCTCGGCGACCCTGTCGTTCAACCTGGCCAAGGGTTACTCCCTGGGCGAGGCGGTCGAGGCGATCCGTGGCGTCGAGGCCAGCCTGGAGCTGCCGCTGAGCATGCAGGGCAGCTTCCGCGGCGCGGCGCTGGCCTTCGAGGCCTCGCTGTCGAACACGCTGCTGCTGATCCTCGCCTCGGTGGTGACCATGTACATCGTCCTGGGCATCCTCTACGAGAGCTTCATCCATCCGGTGACCATCCTCTCGACCCTGCCCTCGGCCGGGGTCGGCGCGCTGCTGGCGCTGATGCTGGCGGGGCAGGAGATCGGCATCGTGGCGATCATCGGCATCATCCTGCTTATCGGCATCGTCAAGAAGAACGCGATCATGATGATCGACTTCGCCCTCGACGCCGAGCGCAACGAAGGCAAGCCGCCCCATGAGGCGATCTACCAGGCCTGCCTGCTGCGCTTCCGGCCGATCCTGATGACCACCATGGCCGCGCTGCTCGGCGCGCTGCCGCTGATGCTCGCCGGCGGCGCCGGCGCCGAGCTGCGCCAGCCGCTGGGCATCACTATGGTCGGTGGCCTGCTGCTGAGCCAGGTCCTGACCCTGTTCACCACCCCGGTGATCTATCTCTACTTCGACCGCCTGGCCCGTCGCTGGGCGGCCTGGCGCAAGCAGCGCGGGCTGGACCTGAACACCGAGGCCGGGTTCGACGGGGACGCCGGGCGATGAGTCTGTCCACGCCCTTCATCCGCCGCCCGGTCGCCACCACGCTGCTGACCCTGGCGTTGCTGCTGGCCGGCACCCTGTCGTTCGGCCTGCTGCCGGTGGCGCCGCTGCCCAACGTCGATTTTCCGGCCATCGTGGTCAGCGCCAGCCTGCCGGGCGCCAGCCCGGAAACCATGGCCTCGTCGGTGGCCACGCCGCTGGAGCGCTCGCTGGGACGGATCGCCGGGATCAGCGAGATGACCTCCAGCAGTTCGCTGGGCTCGACCACCGTGGTGCTCGTGTTCGACCTGGAGAAGGACATCGACGGCGCCGCCCGCGAGGTGCAGGCGGCGATCAACGGCGCGATGAGCCTGCTGCCCAGCGGTATGCCGAACAATCCCAGCTACCGCAAGGCCAACCCCTCGGACATGCCGATCATGGTCCTCACCCTGACCTCGGAGACCCAGAGTCGCGGCGAGATGTACGACCTCGCCTCGACCGTGCTGGCGCCCAAGCTGTCGCAGGTGCAGGGGGTAGGGCAGGTGAGCATCGGCGGCAGCTCGCTGCCGGCGGTGCGGGTCGACCTCAACCCGGATGCCATGAGCCAGTACGGGCTGTCCCTGGACAGCGTGCGCACGGCCATCGCCGCGGCCAACAGCAACGGCCCCAAGGGCGCCGTCGAGAAGGACGACAAGCACTGGCAGGTGGACGCCAACGACCAGTTGCGCAAGGCCCGCGAGTACGAGCCGCTGGTGATCCACTACAACGCCGACAACGGCGCCGCGGTGCGCCTCGGCGACGTGGCCAAGGTCAGCGACTCGGTGGAGGACGTGCGCAACGCCGGCTTTTCCGACGACCTGCCGGCGGTGCTGCTGATCGTCACCCGCCAGCCCGGCGCCAACATCATCGAGGCCACCGACGCCATCCACGCGCAACTGCCGGTGTTGCAGGAACTGCTCGGGCCGCAGGTCAAGCTGAACGTGATGGACGATCGCAGCCCGTCGATCCGTGCGTCGCTGGAAGAGGCCGAGCTGACCCTGCTGATCTCGGTGGCGCTGGTGATCCTGGTGGTCTTCCTGTTCCTGCGCAACGGCCGCGCCACGCTGATCCCCAGCCTGGCGGTGCCGGTCTCGCTGATCGGCACCTTCGCGGTCATGTACCTGTGCGACTTCAGCCTGAACAACCTGTCGCTGATGGCGCTGATCATCGCCACCGGCTTCGTGGTGGACGACGCCATAGTGGTGGTGGAGAACATCGCCCGACGCATCGAGGAGGGCGATCCGCCGATCCAGGCGGCGATCACCGGCGCCCGCCAGGTCGGTTTCACCGTGCTGTCGATGACGCTCTCGCTGGTCGCGGTGTTCATCCCGCTGCTGCTCATGGGCGGCCTCACCGGACGGCTGTTCCGCGAGTTCGCGGTGACTCTCTCGGCGGCGATCCTGGTGTCCCTGGTGGTATCCCTGACCCTCACGCCGATGCTCTGCGCGCGTCTGCTGCGTCCGCTGAAACGGCCCGAAGGCGCTTCCCTGGCGCGGCGCAGCGATCGCTTCTTCGCCGCCTTCATGCTGCGCTACCGCGCCAGCCTGGGCTGGGCGCTGGAGCACTCGCGGCTGATGGTGGTGATCATGCTGGCCTGCATCGCCATGAACCTCTGGTTGTTCGTGGTGGTGCCCAAGGGCTTCCTCCCGCAGCAGGACTCCGGGCGCCTGCGCGGCTACGCGGTGGCCGACCAGAGCATCTCGTTCCAGTCCCTGAGCGCGAAGATGGGCGAGTACCGCAAGATCCTCTCTTCCGATCCGGCGGTGGAAAACGTAGTCGGCTTCATCGGTGGCGGCCGTTGGCAGTCGAGCAACACCGGTTCGTTCTTCGTCACTCTCAAGCCGATCGGCGAGCGCGACCCGGTGGAGAAGGTCCTCACCCGGCTGCGCGAGCGGATCGCCAAGGTGCCCGGCGCGGCGCTCTATCTCAACGCCGGCCAGGACGTGCGCCTGGGCGGCCGCGACAGCAACGCGCAGTACGAATTCACCCTGCGCAGCGACGACCTGACCCTGCTCCGCGAATGGGCGCCGAAGGTCGAGGCGGCGATGCGCAAGCTGCCGCAGCTGGTGGACGTCAACAGCGACTCCCAGGACAAGGGCGTGCAGACCCGCCTGGTGATCGACCGCGACCGCGCGGCGACCCTGGGGATCAACGTGGAAATGGTCGACGCGGTGCTCAACGACTCTTTCGGCCAGCGCCAGGTGTCGACCATCTTCAACCCGCTGAACCAGTACCGGGTGGTGATGGAGGTCGACCAGCAGTACCAGCAGAGCCCGGAGATCCTCCGCCAGGTCCAGGTGATCGGCAACGACGGCCAGCGCGTGCCGCTGTCCGCGTTCAGCCACTACGAACCGAGCCGGGCACCGCTGGAGGTCAACCACCAGGGCCAGTTCGCCGCCACCACGCTGTCCTTCAACCTGGCACCGGGCGCGCAGATCGGCCCGACCCGCGAGGCCATCATGCAGGCCCTGGAGCCGCTGCACATCCCGGTGGACGTGCAGACCAGCTTCGAGGGCAACGCCGGCGCGGTGCAGGACACGCAGAACCAGATGCCCTGGCTGATCCTCCTGGCGCTGCTGGCGGTGTACATCGTCCTCGGCATCCTCTACGAGAGCTACGTGCACCCGCTGACCATCCTCTCGACCCTGCCTTCGGCCGGGGTCGGCGCGCTGCTCGCGCTGATCCTCTGCCGCAGCGAGCTGAGCCTGATCGCGCTGATCGGCATCATCCTGCTGATCGGCATCGTCAAGAAGAACGCGATCATGATGATCGACTTCGCCCTGGAGGCCGAGCGCAACCACGGCCTGAGCCCGCGCGAGGCGATCCTCGAGGCCTGCATGATGCGCTTCCGGCCGATCATGATGACCACCCTGGCCGCCTTGCTCGGCGCCTTGCCGCTGATCTTCGGCATCGGCGGCGACGCCGCGTTGCGCCGGCCGCTGGGCATCACCATCGTCGGCGGGCTGATCGGCAGCCAGTTGCTGACCCTGTACACCACCCCGGTGGTCTACCTCTATCTCGACCGCCTACGCCACTGGGTCAACCAGAAACGCGGCGTACGCACGGACGGTGCGCTGGAGACACCCCTATGAAACACACCCCCTCGTTGCTCGCCCTGGCCCTGGTCGCCGCCCTCGGCGGCTGCGCCATCGGCCCCGACTACCAGCGACCGGACCTGGCGGTGCCCGCCGAATTCAAGGAAACCGAAGGCTGGCGCCGCGCCGAGCCGCGCGACGTGTTCCAGCGCGGCGCCTGGTGGGAGCTGTACGGCGACCAGACCCTGAACGACTTGCAGATGCACCTGGAACGTTCCAACCAGACCCTGGCCCAGTCGGTGGCGCAGTTCCGCCAGGCCGAGGCGCTGGTGCGCGGCGCGCGGGCGGCGTTCTTCCCGTCGATCACCGGCAACGTGGGCAAGACCCGCAGCGGCCAGGGCGGCGGCGACAGCACCGTGCGCCTGCCCGACGGCTCCACTGTGAGCAGCGGCGGTGGTTCCGGTGCGATCAGCAACAGTTACTCGACCAGCCTCGGTGTCAGTTGGGAGGTCGACCTCTGGGGCAAGCTGCGCCGGCAACTGGAGGCCAACCAGGCGAGCCTGCATGCCAGCGCCGCCGACCTCGCCGCGGTGCGCCTCAGCCAGCAGTCGCAACTGGCGCAGAACTACCTGCAACTGCGGGTGATGGACGAACAGATCCGCCTGCTCAACGACACGGTGACGGCCTACGAGCGTTCGCTGAAGGTGGCCGAGAACAAATACCGCGCCGGCATCGTCACCAGGGCCGACGTGGCCCAGGCCCGCACCCAGTTGAAAAGCACCCAGGCCCAGGCCATCGACCTGAAGTACCAGCGTGCCCAGCTGGAGCACGCCATCGCCGTGCTGGTCGGCCTGCCGCCGGCGCAATTCAACCTGCCGCCGGTGGCGAGCGTGCCGAAGCTGCCGGACCTGCCGGCAGTGGTGCCGTCGCAATTGCTCGAACGACGGCCGGACATCGCCTCGGCGGAACGCAAGGTGATTTCCGCCAACGCCCAGATCGGCGTGGCCAAGGCCGCCTATTTCCCCGACCTCACCCTGAGCGCCGCCGGCGGCTACCGCAGCGGCAGCCTGAGCAACTGGATCAGCACGCCGAACCGCTTCTGGTCGATCGGCCCGCAGTTCGCCATGACCCTGTTCGACGGCGGCCTGATCGGCTCCCAGGTGGACCAGGCCGAGGCGACCTACGACCAGACCGTGGCGACCTACCGGCAGACCGTGCTCGACGGTTTCCGCGAGGTGGAGGACTACCTGGTGCAATTGAGCGTCCTCGACGAGGAGAGCGGGGTGCAGCGCGAAGCCCTGGAGTCGGCCCGCGAGGCACTGCGCCTGGCCGAGAACCAGTACAAGGCCGGCACCGTCGACTACACCGACGTGGTCACCAACCAGGCCACCGCGCTGAGCAACGAACGCACCGTGCTGACCCTGCTCGGCAGCCGCCTGACCGCCAGCGTCCAGTTGATCGCGGCAATGGGCGGCGGCTGGGACAGCGCCGACATCGAGCGGACCGACGAGCGGCTCGGCCGGGTCGAGGAGGGCCTGCCGCCTTCGCCCTGAGTTCTTCTCGCTGCCTGTTCCTGACGAATGCCTTTCCCCGCTATTGCGCTTGCATGACACACCGCCGTCCGCGTCTCGGCTAGAGTGCGGCGGCGGATGTGGAGGTGAATACGTGTCGGGGAAGTTTCCGGAAAAGCCCTCGCGCCGAGGCTACTGGCTCGGCTGGTTGTGCCGCCTGGCCATGCTTGGCGGCGTCGCCGCGATGTTCTGGGCGCTGCTGCAATGCTTCGTCCTGCTGCACGGTGAACCGCCGCTCCAGCGCGCCCCGCTGCGGACGCCCTGGACCCTGCTGGCGCTCGGCCTGGCGCTGTTCCTCGCCGGTTTCTGCGGCGAGTACCGGCTGTGGCGGCGCCGCGCCGGTTGCTGAAACCGGCGTCAGGCAGCGCCCGTCGAAGGGAACAGCAGGCGCAGGTGGGTCTTCTGCTGCGGTACGCTTTCCGCTTCGGCGCGGCCGCCGTGGTAGGCCATGATCGATTGCACGATGGCCAGTCCCAGGCCGGTGCCGGCCTGGGCTCCAGTCTGGCGTCCGGCGCGGCGGTAGAAGCGCTCGAACAGGTGCGGCAGGTACTCCGGCGGGATGCCCGGACCGTCGTTGCTGACCCTCACCTCGGTGTGCCCCGCGCGTTCCCCGATCCGCACGTCGATGCGCCCGCCTTGCGGGGTGTGGCGCACGGCGTTGGACACCAGGTTGGAAATGGCGCGCTGGATCATCAGGTTGTCGCCGTGGGCGAAGCCGTTGCCGGACAGGCGCAGTTCGACGCCCTTGTCCTCGGCGACCATCTCGTACAGGTCGATGACCTTGGCCGCCTGCTCGTGCAGGGCGACGCAGCCGAACTGGGCCTGGATCGCCGGGTTGTCCACCTGCACCAGGAACAGCATGTCGGTGACGATCCGCGACAGCCGCTCCAGTTCCTCGGCATTGGACTCCAGGGCTTCGCGGTATGCCGCGCCGTCGCGATGCTGGCTGAGCAGCACCTGGTTGCGCACCAGCAGGTTGCAGATCGGCGCGCGCAGTTCGTGGGCCAGGTCGTCGGAGAACTGCGAGAGCTGGCGTACGCCATCCTCGAGGCGGCCGAGCATGTGGTTGAAGCTGCGGGCCAGGCTGTCCAGCTCGCGCGGCAGGTTCTGCTCGGGGATGCGGTAGGAGAGATCCTGCGGGCTGACCTGGGCGGCCACCCGGCGGAAGCGGTTCAACGGTTCGAGGCCGGCACGCACCACCCACCAGGCGGCCAGGGCGATCAATGGCAGGAGGAAGGGCAGGGCCAGCAGGGTGGCGCGGAGGAAACCGTCGAGCAGGCGCTCGTCGGCGTTGCGCTCGCTGCTCAGCAACACCTGTACCGGGGTGCCGTTCTTCATGCGCATGGAAGCGCCGATGCTCAGCAGGCGCTGGTCGTTGCCGGTGCTCCAGCTCTGGAACACCGGCTGGCGGGCGTCCGCCTGCAAGCGGGCGAGAAGCGCGCGGTTGGCCGCGACGCTGGCCGCAGCCTGGTCGCCGAAGCTCATCAGCGGCTGGCCGCTGCGGCTGTCGAGAATGCTCAGGTGCAGGCCGCTGTGCGCCACCAGTTGGTCCTGCAGGGCATGCGCCTGTACGGCCGGGTCGCTGCGCAGGTCGAGATCGTCTTCCAGGCTGTGGCGGATCTGCTCCAGCTTCAATTGCAGGTTTTCCCGCTCGCGGGCTTCCAGCTCGCGGCCGAGGTTCCAGTGCGCCATTGCGCCGAGTGCCAGGGCCAGCAGCGCGCCGAGGGCGCCGACCAGCAGGGCCAGGCGCAGCGACAGTCGGCCTGGTGGCGTCATCGGCGCGCTTCCAGGACGTAGCCGACGCCGCGAATGGTATGGATCAGCTTGAGGTCGAAGCCGTCGTCGATCTTCGCCCGCAGGCGGCAGATGGCGACTTCCACCACGTTGGAGTCGTTGTCGAAGTTCATGTCCCAGATCAGCGAGATGATCTGCGTCCGGGTGATGACGTCGCCGTTGCGCCGCATCAGCAGGTGCAGCAGGGCGAACTCCTTGGTCGTCAGGTTGATCCGCACCCGGCCGCGGAAGGCCCGGTGGCGGCTGGCGTCCAGCTCCAGGTCGGCGACCCGCAGGACGTCCTGCATCGGTGCCTGGTCGTGGCGGCGCAGCAGCGAGCGGACCCGCGCCAGCAGTTCGGGGAACTGGAACGGCTTGACCATGAAGTCGTCGGCGCCGAGATCGAGGCCGCGCACCTTGTCGGTCAGCCTGCCATGCCCGGTGAGCATCATCACCCGCGCGCTGCTGCGTTCGCGCAGGCGGCGGAGCAGGTCCCAGCCGTCGATGCCGGGCAGGTTGACGTCGAGGATCACCAGTTCGTAAGGGTGTTGCAAGGCCATGTGCAGGCCGTCGATGCCATCGTTGGCGCGGTCGACGATGTAGCCGCTTTCGGTCAGGCCCTGGTGCAGGTAGTCGGCAGTCTTGACTTCATCTTCGATAATAAGGATGCGCATGTTCGCCCCTATATAAAGTATGGATTCATTTGCAAGTAAATGTTTAAGTGCATTGCTATAAAGTTACATTGCGGGCGTTGCCTGGATAGAATCCTGGAAATGTAATTTCATATCGTTGCGCTGCTTCGATGATAATTATCGAATGACCGGGTAGTTCTCCCGGGAGTCCGCCTGAGAACTTTGGAAATGTCCGCGGCGCAAGCACCGCTGGGCGTGAGAGGCAATGCCTTTTGTAAGCGCATGTTGCTTTTGTCCCTATGTTTCATCCAACTATTGCCAGTCTCTTCGAAGGTTGCCGAAGTGTAACCGCTAATTGTCCGTGGAGAATATTCATTACCGACTTGTAATTCTTCCGTCACCTTGCCGATAAGCCCCGCTACCTAACATCTGCCGCATCCCGGAAGTGCAACTTCGAATATCGCCGGCGAGATATCGCCGATGAACGGTTGCGTGGTTCCGGGCCGGTAATGGATCGCCGTCGCCGACGACGATCAGCAGACGAGGAGCGGAACATGCCGATACTTCGGCCACTGGCCAGCGCGGGGAAACGCGCCTGCTGGCTACTGATGGGACTCTACCTGGGCCTGCCGGCCCTGGCGAACGAGGCGCCGGTGAGTTTCAACGGCACTTCGATCAGCCTCGAGCAGGCGTTGGAGCGAGCCCTGCGGAGCAACCCCGAGCTGGCGGCGGTGGGGCGCGAGACCGAGATCGCCAGCGGCGCGCGGCAGCAGGCCGGGCTGATCCCCAACCCGGATCTGTCCTGGAGCGTCGAGGACACCCGCCAAGGCAATCGCCAGACCAGCGTCAGCATCGCCCAGCCGCTGGAGCTGGGCGGCAAGCGCGGTGCGCGGGTGGAGGTGGCGAAACGCGGCAGCGAGATCGCCTGGACCCAACTGGAAGTCCGTCGCGCCGAACTGCGCGCCCAGGTCCGCGGCGCCTACTACGCGGCGCTGACCGCGCAGGAGCGGGTGCGCCTGGCGAAGACCTCCCTGGACCTGGCCAGGCGCGCGCTGCAGGCCGCCGACCGACGGGTCAAGGCCGGCAGCATCTCCTCGGTGGAACGGGTTCGCGCCCAGGTCCTGGCGGACAACGCCCAGCTCGACCTGAGCCAGGCGGAGCTGGAGCAGCAGCGCACCTATGTGCAGCTGTCGAGCACCTGGGACGAGCCGCAGCCAGGCTTCGCCAGGGTCGGCGGCGCGCTCGACGCGGTGCCGGCGAGCATCACCCGTGGCGCCTTGCTGCGCCATCTCGACGAGTCGCCGACCCTGCGCCTGGCGGCCCAGGAGGTAGCGCGCGGCGAGGCCCAGGTCGACCTGGAGAAGCGCCAGCGCATCCCCAACCTGACGGTCAGCATCGGCAGCAAGTACGACCAGACCGCCCGCGACGGACGTGGCGAACGGGTCAACCTGATCGGCCTGTCGATGCCGCTGCCGCTGTTCGACCGCAACCAGGGCAACATCTACGCCGCCCAGAGCCGCGCCGACCAGGCCCGCGACCTGCAGCGCGCGACCCTGCTGCGCCTGCGCAGCGAAGCGGTACAGGCCTACGACCAGTTGCGCACCTCGGAACAGGAGCTGGCGCTGGTCCGTCGCGACCTGCTGCCCGGCGCACAGAGCGCGCTGGACTCGATGACCCGCGGCTTCGAGATGGGCAAGTTCAACTTCCTCGACGTGCTCGATGCCCAGCGCACCCTGGTCGGCGTCCGTGCCCAGTACGTGCGCGCGCTGGACGCCGCGGCACAGGCGCGGGTGAGCATGGAGCGCCTGCTCGGCGAAGACATCGGCCACCTCGGCCAGTGAGATTTCCGGGGCGGGCCGCCGGCGCGCCCCCCGAACGGTTCGGGAGAACAGAATGGGCAAGAAGACGATTATCGCGGTGACCGCACTGGCACTGCTCGGCCTGGGCGGCGGCGCCTACCTGGAGCTGGGCGGGAAGGCGCCGGCCGGCGCCGGCGAAGCGGCCGCCGAGGGCGAGGGCAGCGGACCGCGCGGCGGCATGTTGTTGCGCCAGGGCGACCTGACCCTGGAACTGCTGGTGCCGGAGGACGGCAGCCCGCTCAAGGCCTGGGTCGAGCGCGGCGGCAAGGCGCTGGCGCCGCAGGAGGTGGTCCTCGGCGCCGACGTCGAGCGTGCCACCGGCGAGGTCGAGGACCTGCTGTTCAAGGCCAGCGGCGATGGCCTGGTGGCCAATGCCGGGATCGCCGAGCCGCATGCCTTCACCGCGCGCCTCAAGCTGATGGCCGGCAAGCAGGGCTACGACTTCGCCTTCACCCGCGAGGAGGGCAAGCTGGAGCTGGATGCCGAGCAGATCGAGGCCGCCGGCATCACCCTCGATACGGCGCGGACGATCAGCCTGGCCCAGGTGGTCTCGCTGCCCGGCGAGATCCGCTTCAACGAGGACCGCACCGCGCATATCGTCCCGCGCCTGCCGGGGATCGTCGACAGCGTGCCGGCCAATCTTGGCCAGGCGGTGAAGCAGGGCGAGCTGCTGGCGGTGATCAGCAGCCCGCAGTTGTCCGACCAGCGCAGCGAATTCGCCGCCGCCCAGCGCCGCCTGAGCTTGGCGCAGAGCACCTACAAGCGCGAGCAGCAGCTGTGGAAGGAGGGCATTTCCGCCGAGCAGGAATTCCTGCTCGCCCGCCAGGGTTTGCAGGAAGCCGAGATCGCGCTGAACAACGCGCGGGCGAAGATCGCCGCGCTCGGCGGCAATCCCAGCCTGCAGGGCGGCAACCGCTACGAGCTGCGCGCGCCGTTCGCCGGGGTGCTGGTGGAAAAGCACCTGACCCAGGGCGAGCCGGTGGACGGCACCGCCAACGTCTTCACCCTGTCCGACCTGTCCTCGGTCTGGGCCACCTTCAACGTGCCCGCGCAACTGCTCGGCCAGGTCCGCGTCGGCAGCAAGGTCAAGGTGCTCGCCCAGGCGCTGGATAGCGAGGTGGAGGGCACCGTGTCCTACATCGGCGACCTGCTCGGCGAGCAGACCCGCGCGGCCACCGCCCGGGTCACCCTGAGCAACCCCGAGAGCACCTGGCGCCCGGGCCTGTTCGTTTCCGTGCAGGTGGCCGAGGCGACCCGCAAGGAAGTCCTGACGGTCGCCGACGGCGCGGTGCAGAACGTCGACGGCGAGGACGTGGTGTTCGTCCGCGTGGCCGATGGCTTCGTGGTCCAGCCGGTCAAGCTGGGCATCAGCGACGGCCAGCGCGTCGAGGTCCTCGAGGGCCTGCGCGCCGGCAGCCAGGTCGCCGCCAGCGGCAGCTTCATCCTCAAATCCGAACTGGGCAAGGGCTCGGCGGAACACGGTCACTGAGTCCCGCTCCAGGAGTCTTCGCATGTTCGAACGCATCATCCAATTCGCCATCGAGCAACGCTGGCTGGTCCTGCTGGCGGTGCTGGGGATGGCCGGGGTCGGCATCGGCAGCTACCAGAAGCTGTCCATCGACGCGGTCCCGGACATCACCAACGTCCAGGTGCAGATCAATACCGCCGCCCCCGGCTACTCGCCGCTGGAAGTGGAGCAGCGGATCACCTACCCGGTGGAGACCGTCATGGCCGGCCTGCCGGGTTTGCAGGAAACCCGTTCGCTGTCGCGGCCGGGGATTTCCCAGGTGACGGTGATCTTCGAGGAGGGCACCGATATCTACTTCGCCCGCCAGCAGGTCAACGAACGCCTGAGCACGGCGCGCGAGCAACTGCCGGAAGACATCTCGCCGACCCTCGGGCCGATCTCCACCGGTCTCGGCGAGATCTACCTGTGGACGGTTGAGGCCGAGGAGGGCGCGACCAAGGAGGACGGCAGCGCCTACACGCCCACTGACCTGCGCACCATCCAGGACTGGATCATCCGTCCGCAGTTGCGCAACGTGAAGGGCGTGGCCGAGATCAACACCATCGGCGGCTACGCCAAGCAATTCCTCATCGCCCCGGATCCGAAGAAGCTCGCGGCCTACAAGCTGACCCTCGGCGACCTGCAGAACGCCGTGCTGCGCAACAACGAGAACGTCGGCGCCGGCTACATCGAGCGGCGCGGCGAGCAGTTGCTGATCCGCGCGCCGGGCCAGGTCAAGGACATGGACGATATCCGCGGGATCATCGTTTCCAACGTCGACGGCGTGCCGATCCGTATCCGCGACGTCGCCGAGGTCGGCCTGGGCAAGGAGCTGCGCACCGGCGCGGCCACCGAGAACGGCCGCGAAGTGGTGCTCGGCACGGTGTTCATGCTGATCGGCGAGAACAGCCGGGAAGTGGCCCAGGCGGTCGGCCAGCGCCTGGAGGAGATCAACCGGACCCTGCCCAAGGGGGTCAAGGCGATCACCGTCTACGACCGCACCACCCTGGTGGACAAGGCCGTGGCCACGGTGAAGAAGAACCTGGTGGAAGGCGCGGCGCTGGTGATCGCGGTGCTCTTCCTGTTCCTCGGCAACATCCGCGCGGCGTTGATCACCGCCACCATCATCCCGCTGTCGATGCTGTTCACCTTCACCGGGATGGTCGGCAACAGGGTCAGCGCCAACCTGATGAGCCTCGGCGCGCTGGACTTCGGCATCATCGTCGACGGCGCCGTGGTGATCGTCGAGAACGCCATCCGCCGCCTGGCCCACGCCCAGGCCCACCACGGCCGCCAGCTGACCCGCGCGGAACGTTTCCACGAGGTCTTCGCCGCGTCCAGGGAGGCGCGCCGGGCGCTGGTCTTCGGCCAGATCATCATCATGGTGGTGTACCTGCCGATCTTCGCCCTCACCGGGGTCGAGGGGAAGATGTTCCACCCGATGGCGTTCACCGTGGTCACCGCGCTGCTCGGCGCGATGATCCTCTCGGTGACCTTCGTCCCGGCGGCGATCGCGCTGTTCATCACCGGCAAGGTCAAGGAGGAGGAGAACTTCGTCATGCGCCGCGCGCGTCTGGCCTACGAACCGGCGCTGCGCTGGGTGCTCGGGCACCGCGCGCTGGTGGTCGGCGGCGCCCTCGGCGCGATCCTGCTCACCGGGCTGGTGGCCTCGCGGATGGGCAGCGAGTTCATTCCCAGCCTCAGCGAGGGCGACTTCGCCATGCAGGGCCTGCGGGTGCCGGGCACCAGCCTGACCCAGTCGGTCGAGATGCAGCAGACCCTGGAGAGGAAGCTGATGGGCAAGTTCCCGGAGATCGAGCGGGTCTTCGCCCGCACCGGGACCGCCGAGATCGCCTCCGACCTGATGCCGCCGAACGCCTCCGACAGCTACGTGATGCTCAAGCCGCAGAGCCAGTGGCCGGACCCGAAGAAGTCGCGGGAGGCGCTGCTGGAAGAATTGCAGGCCGCGGCCCTTGAGGTGCCGGGCAGCGTCTACGAGTTCTCCCAGCCGATCCAGTTGCGCTTCAACGAACTGATCTCCGGGGTGCGCAGCGACGTCGCGGTGAAGGTCTTCGGCGACGACATGCAGGTGCTCAACGACACCGCGGAGAAGATCTCCAAGGTGCTGCAAGGCATCGACGGCGCCTCCGAGGTGAAGGTCGAGCAGACCACCGGCCTGCCGGTGCTGACGGTGGACATCGACCGCGACAAGGCGGCACGCTTCGGCCTCAATGTCGGCGACATCCAGGACACCGTGGCCACCGCCCTCGGCGGACGCAACGCCGGTACCCTGTTCGAGGGCGACCGCCGCTTCGACATCGTCATCCGCCTGCCGGAAACCCTGCGCGCCGACCTGCCGGCACTGTCCAACCTGCTGATCCCGCTGCCGCCGAACAACCTGGCGCGGATCGACTTCATCCCGCTGTCGGACGTGGCGCGCCTCGACCTCTCGCCGGGACCGAACCAGATCAGCCGGGAGAACGGCAAGCGGCGCATCGTGGTCAGCGCCAACGTGCGCGGCCGCGACATCGGCTCGTTCGTGCTGGAAGCGCAACAGAAGCTGCAGGACGGGGTGAAGATCCCGGCCGGCTACTGGACCACCTGGGGCGGCCAGTTCGAACAGTTGCAGTCCGCCGCCAAGCGCTTGCAGGTAGTGGTGCCGGTGGCGCTGCTGCTGGTGTTCACCTTGCTCTTCGCCATGTTCAACAACGTCAAGGACGGCCTGCTGGTGTTCACCGGCATCCCCTTCGCCCTCACCGGCGGGGTGCTGGCCCTGTGGCTGCGCGGGATACCGCTGTCGATCTCGGCGGCGGTGGGTTTCATCGCCCTGTCCGGGGTGGCGGTGCTCAACGGCCTGGTGATGATCTCCTTCATCCGCAACCTGTTGCAGGAAGGACGCAGCCTCGACCAGGCGGTGTGGGAGGGCGCCATCACCCGCCTGCGTCCGGTGCTGATGACCGCCCTGGTGGCGTCCCTCGGTTTCGTGCCGATGGCCCTGGCCACCGGCACCGGCGCCGAGGTGCAGCGGCCGCTGGCGACGGTGGTGATCGGCGGCATCCTGTCCTCGACCATGCTGACCCTGCTGGTGCTGCCGGTGCTCTATCGCTGGACCCACGGGCGCGACGCCGGACCGCGCGAGGAGACGCCGGCGGCCGGCTGAAGCGGGCGCGCAAGCGGGCCGGCAGGGGAAACCCTGGCGGCCCTTTTTCTTTGGCCGTTGGACGGATTCCGTTCGATTACCGCACGCGATTGCCGGCCCGGATTGTCGCCGGCGGAGGGCTTGCGTAGTGTGGGTGGACGTTCCGCGCCCGGCGCTTGGCGCCGCGCGGCGATAACAACAACGATAGCAGCCTGAGTGTCCTGCCCATGAATGCCTCCTTGCTCAGCGAGCGCAGCCGGGTGTTCGAACGTGCCGACCCCTATGCGGTGTCCGGCTATGTCAACCGGCACGTCGGTACGCACTGCATACGCCTGCCGGCCGCCGGCAGGCCGCAAGCCAGCCTCGACCACCGCACCTTCGCCAGCCTCGACCTGTGCCGGATCAGCTACGGCGCGGCGGTACGGGTCACCTCGCCGGCGCTGGAGAGCATCTTCCACCTGCAGATCCTCCTGCGCGGCCACTGCCTGTGGCGCGGCGGCGGGCAGGAACACGCCCTGGCGCCGGGCGAGCTGTTGCTGATCAACCCGGACGATCCGGTCGACCTGACCTATTCGGCGGACTGCGAGAAATTCATCGTCAAGCTGCCCTGCGCGCTGCTCGAAGCGATCTGCGCCGAGCAGCGCTGGAGCCATCCGGCGCGCGGCGTGCGTTTCCTCGAACATCGCTATCGCCTGGACCAGCTGGAAGGCTTCGTCGGCCTGCTCGCCCTGGTCTGCCGCGAGGCCGAGTCCGGCGAGCGGCTGGCGCGGGTCGACAGCCACTTCGAGCAGATCCTCGGCAGCAAGCTGCTGACCCTGCTGAAGACCAACGTCAGCCGCGAGGACCCCGGCGATGCGCAGGTCGTCTTCGCCCGCCTCGATGCCTACATCCGCCGCCATCTGCAGAGCGAGATCGAGGTCGCGGCGCTGGCCGAGCAGGCGCACATGAGCACCCGTTCGCTGTACGCGCTGTTCGAGCGCCAG
Source organism: Pseudomonas sp. TZ252 (assembly GCF_056110345.1). Taxonomy (NCBI): domain Bacteria; kingdom Pseudomonadati; phylum Pseudomonadota; class Gammaproteobacteria; order Pseudomonadales; family Pseudomonadaceae; genus Pseudomonas; species Pseudomonas sp. TZ252. The sequence goes on from NZ_CM148566.1 coordinate 5,120,553, forward strand.
CTTGGCGAGAGCCCTCGGCAATACATTCGCCGGCTGCGCCTGGAGCGCATCCGTGCCTGCCTGGAAGACCCCGGCTGCCGGGTACGCAACCTCACCGAACTGGCCCTGGACTTCGGTTTCGCCCACCTCGGCCGCTTCGCCGAGCAATATCGCCGGCAGTTCGGCGAGCTGCCTTCGGAAACCCTGCGCCGGCGCGCCTAGCGCCGACCGCCACGGCGTGCAGGAATCGGCCAGCGATCCGCAGGCAACGGATATCCCCAGCAGCACGCGCTACCTAACCTGACCGGGCCTGAACAATAACAACGGAGGCCCCGGCCATGTCCCTGGGTAGCGATTACTTGCGTTCTCTGCTCGAGGAAGACCCCGAGCGCGGCGTCTACCGCTGCAAGCGGGAGATGTTCACCGATCCACGCCTGTTCGAACTGGAGATGAAGCACATCTTCGAGGGCAATTGGGTCTATCTCGCTCACGAAAGCCAGGTTGCCGGAGTCAACGACTACCTGACCACCCAGATCGGCCGCCAGTCGATCGTCATCGCGCGCAACCGCGACGGCCAGCTCAACGCCTTCATCAACGCCTGCAGCCACCGTGGCGCGATGCTCTGTCGGCACAAGAGCGGCAATCGCAGCAGCTATACCTGTCCGTTCCACGGCTGGACCTTCAACAACTCCGGCAAGCTGCTCAAGGTCAAGGACCCGGCCGAGGCCGGCTACCCGCAGGGCTTCAACTGCGAGGGCTCGCACGACCTGACCCGGGTGGCGCGCTTCGAGTCCTACCGTGGCTTCCTGTTCGGCAGCCTCAACCCCGATGTCAGGCCGCTGGCCGAGCACCTGGGCGAGTCGGCGAAGATCATCGACATGATCGTCGACCAGTCGCCGGAAGGCCTCGAGGTGCTGCGCGGCTCTTCCAGCTATGTCTACGAAGGCAACTGGAAGCTCACCGCCGAGAACGGCGCCGACGGCTATCACGTCAGTTCGGTGCACTGGAACTACGCGGCGACCCAGAGCCAGCGCCAGCAGCGCGACGCCGCGGACCCGCTGCGGACCATGAGCGCCGCGGGCTGGGCCCGGCAGGGCGGCGGCTTCTACTCGTTCGAGCATGGCCACATGCTGCTCTGGAGTCGCTGGGCCAACCCCGAGGACCGGCCGGCCTTCGAGCGCCGCGCCGAGCTTGCCCGCGACTTCGGCGAGGCCCGCGCCGACTGGATGATCGAGAACTCGCGCAACCTCTGCCTGTACCCCAACGTGTACCTGATGGACCAGTTCAGCTCGCAGATCCGCATCGCCCGGCCGCTGTCGGTGGACCGCACGGAAATCACCATCTACTGCATCGCGCCGAAAGGCGAGAGCGCCGAGGCGCGCGCCCGGCGCATCCGCCAGTACGAGGACTTCTTCAACGTCAGCGGCATGGCCACCCCGGACGACCTGGAGGAGTTCCGTTCCTGCCAGCAGGGCTACCAGGGCAGCGTGGTCGGCTGGAACGACCTGTCGCGCGGCGCCGAACACTGGATAGAGGGCGCCGACGCGGCGGCCGCGGCCATCGACCTGCGGCCGCGCCTGAGCGGCGTGCGCACCGAGGACGAAGGGCTGTTCGTATTGCAGCATCGCTACTGGCAGGAGGCGCTGCTCGCCGCCCTGGAGCGCGAACGGACGCAGCGCGTGGCGCTGCGGGAGGTGGCGTCATGAGCCTGGGCTACGACGCCCTGCGCGATTTCCTCTACCGCGAGGCGCGCTATCTCGACGACAAGGATTGGGACGCCTGGCTGGCGTTGTACGCCGCGGACGCCAGTTTCTGGATGCCGTCCTGGGACGACCGCGACCAGCTCACCGAGGACCCGCAGCGGGAAATCTCGCTGATCTGGTACGGCAACCGCGGCGGCCTGGAGGACCGGGTATTCCGCATCCGCACCGAGCGCTCCAGCGCGACCCTGCCGGACACCCGCACCTCGCACAACCTGAGCAACATCGAACTGCTCGGCGAGGACGACGGCATCTGCCGCGCGCGCTGCAACTGGCACACCCTGAGCTATCGCTACAAGACCGTGGACAGCTACTTCGGCACCACCTTCTACGACCTCGACGTACGCGGCGAGAGTCCGCTGATCAAGGCCAAGAAAGTGATCCTGAAGAACGACTACGTTCGCCAACTGATCGACGTCTACCACGTCTGACGCCCGCGCCGGCGGGCTGTCGAGGGACATGCCATGAACCATCGGATCGCACTCAACTTCGAAGACGGGGTGACCCGCTTCATCCATGCCGCGCCCGGCGAGACCGTGGCCGACGCGGCCTACCGCCAGGGCATCAACATCCCCCTGGACTGCCGCGACGGCGCCTGCGGCACCTGCAAGTGCCTGGCCGAGGCCGGGCGCTATGCGCTGGGCCAGGACTACATCGACGATGCCCTCAGCGCCGAGGAAGCCGCCCGCGGCTACGTGCTGACCTGCCAGATGCGCGCCGAAAGCGACTGCGTGCTGCGCGTGCCGGCGTCCTCGACCCTGTGCAGGACCGGCCAGGCGCGCTACGAGGCGCGCATCAGCGAAGTCCGGCAACTGTCGCCGAGCACCATCGGCCTGTCGCTGCGCGGCGAGGCGCTGGCCAGCCTGGCGTTCCTGCCCGGGCAGTACGTCAACCTCCAGGTGCCCGGCAGCGAGCAGCGCCGCGCCTACTCCTTCAGCTCGCTGGCGAAGGACGGCGAGGTCAGCTTCCTGATCCGCAACGTCCCCGGCGGGCTGATGAGCGGCTTCCTCAGTGGCACGGCCAGGGCCGGCGACAGCCTGGCGATGGACGGCCCGCTGGGCAGTTTCTACCTGCGCGAGATTCACCGGCCACTGCTGATGCTGGCCGGCGGCACCGGCCTGGCGCCGTTCACCGCGATGCTCGAACGGATCGCCGAGCAGGGCAGCGCGCACCCGCTGCACCTGGTCTACGGGGTGACCCACGACGTCGACCTGGTCGGGCTCGAGCGCCTGGAGGCGTTCGCCGAACGGATTCCCGGCTTCACCTGGAGCGCCTGCGTGGCCAGCGCCGACAGCGACTATCCGCGCAAGGGCTACGTGACCGAGCACATCGCCGCGCAGCACCTGCACGAGGGCGACGTTGACATCTACCTGTGCGGGCCGCCGCCGATGGTCGAGGCGGTCGAGCGCTACCTGCGCGAGCAGGGCGTGCGCCCGGCGAATTTCTACTACGAAAAGTTCGCTGCCAGCGCGGCCTGAACCCGAGCAGCCAAGGAGATTCCCATGAACGACAGATTCCGCGACAAGGTCGCCTTGGTCAGCGGCGCCGCCCAGGGCATCGGCCTGGGCGTGGCCCGGCGCCTGCTGGAGGAAGGCGCGCGGGTGGTGGCGGTGGACCGCTCCGAGCTGGTCCACGAACTGGCCGGCGACGCCTGCCTGTGCCTGACCGCCGACCTGGAGCGCTACGCCGAATGCCAGCGGGTACTGGAGCGGACCCTGGAGCGTTTCGGCCGGCTGGACATCCTGGTCAACAACGTCGGCGGCACCCTCTGGGCGAAGCCCTACCAACACTACGCCGAGGACGAGATCGAGGCCGAGCTGCGGCGTTCGCTGCTGCCCACCTTGTGGTGTTGCCGAGCGGCGCTGCCGGCGATGCTGGGGCAGGGCAGCGGGGCGATCGTCAACGTCTCGTCGGTTGCCACCCGCGGGGTCAACCGGGTGCCCTATGGCGCCGCCAAGGGCGGGGTGAACGCGCTGACCGCCTGCCTGGCGTTCGAGACCGCCGACCAGGGCATCCGCGTCAACGCGGTGGCGCCGGGCGGCACCGACGCGCCGCCGCGAAGGATTCCGCGCAACGCCGCGGCGCAGAGCGAGGAGGAGCGGCGCTGGTATCGACAGATCGTCGAGCAGACCCTCGACAGCAGCCTGATGAAGCGCTACGGCAGCATCGACGAGCAGGTCGCGGCGATCCTCTTCCTCGCCTCCGACGAGGCGTCCTACATTACCGGCGTGACCCTGCCGGTAGCTGGCGGCGACCTCGGCTGAGCGCTTCAGTCGCCGCTTTCGGTGAACTTCTCCAGGTACAGCCGCAGATGCTCCAGGGAGTGCTCGCGCAGCCACTGGCGGACCGCCTCGACCATCGGCGGCGGCCCGCACAGGTAGAGGTCGAAAGCTTCGTCGCGCAAGCGGGCGGCGTCGAAATGCTCGTGCAGGTAGCCGCGCCGGCCATCCCAGTCGGCGTCCGCCTCGCTGAGCACCGGGACGAAGCGGAAGCCGGGAAGCCGCTCGGCGTAGCCGGCGATCCGTTGCAATTCGCAGAGATCGGCGGCGCGGCGTACCCCGTAGTAGAGATGCACCGGCCGCTCGCAACCGCGCTCGGCCAGTTCGTCGAGCATGCCGAGGAACGCCGACAGGCCGGTGCCGCCGGCCACCAGCAGCAACGGGCGCTCCACCTGGCGCAGGTAGAAGGTGCCCAGCGGCGCCTCGAAGCGGATCTCGTCGCCGACCCGGCAACCTTGGCGCAGGTAGTCGCTCATGGCGCCGCCCGGGAGCAGGCGGATGAGGAACTGCAGGTGGTTCTGCGGATTCGGCCGGTTGGCGAAGGAGTAGGCGCGCCGGCAGTCGCTGCCGGGTACTTGCAGGCGCGCGTACTGGCCGGGCAGGAAGTCCAACTGGCGGCCCGCGGCGCCGGCGTCGAGGCGGAGCAGCGCGGTGTCCTCGGAGAGCAGGCGCAGTTCGCGCACCACGCCGCTGTGCGCCTGGGCCGCGGCGGCGTGGCAGAGGGTCGAGGCGAAGTCGAAGTAGAAGGCCGCGTCGGAGCGCACCCGGGTCTGGCAGGCGAGCACCTTGCGCTGCTCCAGGTCGGCGGCGGAGAGGGTGTCCTCGTCGGCGTAGTCCAGGCTGTAGCTGCCCGCCTCGCAGCGGCCCATGCAGGTGCCGCAGACCCCTTCGCGGCAGTCCAGCGGCAGGTTGATGCCGTGGCGCAGGGCGGCGTCGAGGAGCAGGTCGTCGTGGCCGACGGGCAGGAACAGGGTCTTGCCGTCGGCGAAGCTGAGGGCGACTTTGTGATTCATCGTGACGGGGCCCGCCGTTCAGAGGTGGTAGAAGTCGAGGACCGAGTCGATCCGGTCGTTGAGCAGGACGATGTGCTTGCGCGCGATCAGCCAGGCCTCTCCATGGGGTTTCAGGCGGTAGGTGGCATGGCCGAAGAAGCTGCCGGTCTGGTCCAGGCGCTGGAACAGGGTCTGCCAGTTGACCCGCACTCGCAGCAGGCCGTCGCCTTCCTCGGCGATGCGCACGTTGCCGATCTGGTGCAGGGTGCGCGGCATCGGCACGGTGGACGCGGCCTTGCCGGTGCGGATACGGAACACCCGGTCTTCCAGGCCGGCACGGCTGGGGTAGTAGATCAGCGACATCTCGCGCTTCGGATCGCGGGTGTAGCGCTGCTCGGACTCCCACTGCGGCAGGTGGAACTCGCACTGTTCGTCGAACTGCGCGAGGTAGCCGTCCCAGTCCTGGGCATCGCAGAGTTCGGCGTGGCGGTAGAGGAACTGTTCGACGCGGTACTGCAGTCCGGCGTTCATGGGGTCACCTCCTTCGCGCGCAGGGCCAGGCGCTCCAGGCCGTCGAGGAGGAAGCGCCGCCAATGCGCGTGCTGGTTGACGTAGAGGCCTTCATGGGTGATCTCGGTGCCGGTCAGCAGCGGCGCGATACCCAGCGCCTGGCTGTTCGGCGTCGCGCCTTCGAGCCACTTGCCGTGGCCGCGGGAGATGTCGCTCCAGCGCTCCAGGCGGGCCTGGAAGCCACGCTGGGCTTCGCGGAACTCCACCAGGTCGTCGGGCGTGCCCATCCCGGAGACGTTGAAGAAGTCCTCGAACTGGCGGATCCGGTTCTCCCGGTCGGCGTCCGACTCGCCCTTTACGCCGATGCACTGGCTGACGATCTCGGTACGGTTCCAGGCCAGCGGGCGGACGATGCGCAGCTGCGAGCTGATCTGGTCGATGACGAACAGGCTGGGGTAGAGATTGAGGTTGCGCAGGCGATGCATCATCCACTCGGCGCGGGCCTGGCCGTATTCCGCCACCAGCCGCGGCATCACGCTGGCGTAGCCGGGGCGTACGGCGGGGTTGGGCATCTCGCTGAAGAGCACGCTGTGGCCGTTGGCGAAGGAGAACCAGCCGTCGTCGGTGGCCGCGTCGCCGGCGCCGAGCTTGCTGTAGTCGAGGGTGGCGGCCACGCCGCCGCGCTCGGCCTCGACCTGCTGGCGGTGCTGCACGGTGGCTACGTAGTTGTAGTGCACTGTGCTGACGTGATAGCCGTCCAGGCCATTCTCGTTCTGCAGCTTCCAGTTGCCTTCGTAGGTGTAGGTGGAGGTGCCGGGCAACACTTCCAGCTCGCCGCTGGGAGACTGCGCCACCAGCATGTCGAGGAACACCCGGGCGTCGCCGAGGAAGTCCACCAGGTCGTCCTCGCCGGCGACGTCCAGGCTGACGAAGACGAAGCCCCTGTAGCTCTGGATGCGCGCTTTCTTCAGGCCGCGGGTGGCCTTGTCGAAGCCTTCCGGGTATTCGCCCGGCGCCTTGACCTTCACCAGCCGGCCGTCGTTCTTGTAGCACCAGGCATGGAACGGACAGGTGAAGGTCGACTGGTTGCCCTTGCCGACCCGCACCAGGGTCGCGCCGCGATGCTGGCAGGCGTTGACCAGCGCGTGCAACTGGCCGTTGCCGTCGCGGGTGACGATCAGCGGCTGGCGTCCGGCGCGCAGGGTGACGAAGTCGTGGGGCCTGGCCAGTTCGCTTTCGTGGCAGGCGTAGATCCAGTTCTTTTCGAAGATCAGCTCCATCTCCAGGTCGAACAGCTCCGGTTCGGTGAACATGTCCCGGGCGATGCGGAAGATGCCTTCCTCGGGACGGAAGTCGAGGCAGCCGCCGACATAGTCGCGCCACTGTTCGAGGCTTCTGCGGGTAGCGTTCATGCGTTCTCACCCTTGTGCGTTGTCGTTATGGGTGACCCATTCAACGGCCGCGAGCGGGGGCGGGCTATCCGCTTAGTCGACGATGCGCATCCCGAAAATCCGCAGCCGCCGAGGAGCGGCCGGGGGGCTCGCGGAGGGCTCGGCCGAGGTTCGAGCGGCGCTTGCGGCGGACGCTTTGTCCGGAAAGTCGGCGAACGCTATCCGGATAGTGGAGGATGCGGGGAGCCGGCCTTGCGCCGGCATATGCCTTGCATTTTGCTGAAAACAGAGCGCCAGCAGAGCGCACCCCCAGCCTTGCCGTGTCGAGTGCCGAACCATGATGAGGACCCATCCCGTCGCCGATCGTGGCGATCTCCATGCCGACCACCTGGACCTGGCCGCCGCCCGTTCCTGGATGTCGAAGGTCTGCGGGCCGCACCGGCTCGAAGCGGCGAGCCCGGGACTGGTGCAGTTCCAGCACCACGGCAACGTGCTGAAGTCGATGTGCACCACCCTTGGCTACATCGGCTACGGTACCGACGTCACCATCACCGTCGAGGATGCCGCGGCGTTCAACGCCTACAGCCTGAGCCTGCCGCTCAGCGGCGAGCAGGAGCTGTGCCGGGGCGGGCTGCGCCTGCTCTCCGACGTCCGCCGCGGGGTGATCATCGCGCCCAACGAGCGCCAGGAGCTGAGCATCGCCGGGGACTGCCGCAAGCTGCAGGTGGTGATCGGCCGCACGGCGATGCGCAAGGTCCTGGAGGAGATGTTGCAGCGGCCGATCGATACGCCCTTGCGCTTCGATCCGGAGATGGATGCCCTGGACGGCGCCTCCGCGTCCTGGTGGCGCACCGTGCGGCACATCAGCGAGGAGATGGCGCGCAGCGAACTCTACGCCCAGGCGTTTTTCAGCAGCGACCTGGAACGCGCGCTGATCAAGGGACTGATCCTGGCCCAGCCGAACAACTACAGCGAGGCCCTGCAGCAGGGCCTTGGCGGGCGCCCGCCGCACTACCTGCTGCGCGCCCGCGAGTTTCTCCAGGCCAACGCCCGCGAGACCCTGAGCCTAGAGGACGTGGAACGCGCCGCCGGGGTCTCGCGGTTCAAGCTGTTCGAGGGCTTCCGTCGCTACTTCGGGGTGTCGCCGATGAGCTACCTGAAGCACTACCGGCTCGCCGCGGTGCGCGAGGAGATCCTCGCCAGCGGCGGCGCCCGCAGCATCTCGACGATCGCCCTGGGCTGGGGCTTCAGCCACCTCGGACGCTTCTCCGTGGACTACCGCAAGCGCTTCGAGGAAACCCCGAGCATGACCCAGCGCCGCGCTGCGCGGCCCTCCTGAGAGGGCACTCAGGCGTCCTCGCGGCCGATCAGCGCCAGGCAGCGCCGCAGGTGCGGGGAGCCGTCGCCCTGGCGCCGGCTGACGATGATCGGCGAGGTCAGGGAGGCGTCGGCCAGGGCCTGGTAGGCGACGTCGTCGCGGTGCTGCAACTGCACCGAGGCCGGCACCAGGGTCGCGCCGAGTCCGGCGGCGACCAGGCCGATGGCGGTCTGCATCTCGTTGGCCCATTGCGTCACGCGCAGGCTCAGGCCGTGGGTGGCGAACAGCGCCAGCACGTGGTCGGCGTAGCTCGGCCGCGGCTGGCCGGGGTAGAGCACGAACGGCTCGCGCGACAGGCGCTCCAGGCTCAGCGGCTGGCCGAGCAACGGGTGCCCGGCGGGCAGGGCGGCGACCAGCGGCTCTTCGCTGAGCACGCTCTGGCGGATCGCCGGGTCGTCGATGCGGATGCGTCCGAAACCGATGTCGATACGCCCGCTCTTCAGCGCCTCGACCTGTTGCAGGGTGGTCATCTCCAGCAGGCCCAGCTCCAGCTCCGGGTCGCCGCGCAGGTGGCGGATCAGCTCCGGCAGCACGCCATACAGCGCCGAGGGCACAAAGCCGATGCCGAACCACTGGCGCTGGCCCTGGCCGATCCGCCGGGTGCTGTCGCAGATGCTTTCCAGTTGGTCCAGGAGCGTCGCGCTCTGTTCGTGGAAGAAGCGCCCGGCTTCGGTCAGGCGCAGCGGCCGGCCGCGCTCCAGCAGGGCCACCCCGAGCATTTCCTCGAGTTGCTGGATCTGCCGGCTCAGCGGTGGCTGGGCGATGTGCAACTGCTCGGCGGCGCGGGTGAAGTTGAGGGTCCGGGCCAGCGCCTGGAAGTAGCGCAGGTGACGAAGCTCCATGATACCTCCAGGGTATGGTTCGAGAGGAAGATGATATTGGACCCCAGTGAAGAAGGCGATGGATGCTTGGCCGAGACAACGGCGAAACCCGCTCGGTATCGAGCGAGCCTTGAGCGGCGAACCGTCGAAAACCCGACCGCAACCCTGGTGGACCCCCGAGAATGAGCCAAGCCGTGATCCAAAGCCTCGAGTCGATCATCGTCGACCTGCCGACCATCCGCCCGCACAAGCTGGCCATGCACACCATGAACCGGCAGACCCTGGTGATCCTCCGCCTGCGTTGCAGCGACGGCATCGAGGGCCTCGGCGAAGCCACCACCATCGGTGGCCTGGCCTACGGCAGCGAGAGCCCGGAGAGCATCAAGAGCAATCTCGACGCGCATTTCGCCCCGTTGCTGCTGGGCCAGCCGGCGGACAACGTGAATGCCGCGATGCAGCGCCTGGACCGACACATCAGGGGCAACACCTTCGCCCGCTCGGCGGTCGAGACCGCCTTGCTCGACGCCCATGGCAAGCGCCTCGGCCTGGCCGTCAGCGAACTGCTCGGCGGCCGCCTGCACGACAGCCTGGAGGTGGCCTGGACCCTGGCCAGCGGCGACACCGGCCGCGACATCGAGGAAGCCGAGCGGATGCTCGACCTGCGCCGCCACCGGCACTTCAAGCTGAAGATCGGCGCCGGTGAGGTGGATGCCGACGTGGCCCACGCGATCGCCATCAAGCGCGCCCTCGGCGAGCGCGCCAGCGTGCGGGTGGACGTCAACCAGGCCTGGGACGAAGGCGTTGCCCAGCGTGCCTGCGCGACGCTCGGCGACAACGGCATCGCCCTGATCGAACAGCCCATCGCCCGCCACAACCGCGTCGGCCTGGCGCGCCTGAGCAGCCGCGGCGGCGCGCCGATCATGGCCGACGAGGCCATCGAGAGCGTCGAGGATGCCTTCCACCTGGCTCGCGAGGGCGCCGCCCCGGTGTTCGCCCTGAAGATCGCCAAGAACGGCGGACCGCGCGCGGTGCTGCGTAGCGCGGCGATCGCCGAGGCGGCCGGGATCGGCCTGTACGGCGGGACCATGCTCGAGGGCGGCATCGGCACCCTGGCCGCCGCCCACGCCTTCGTCACCCTCGACCGCCTGGCCTGGCACAGCGAACTGTTCGGCCCGTTGCTGCTGACCGAGGACATCCTCCTCGAGTCGCCGCGCTACCAGGATTTCCACTTGCACGTGCCGCGTGCGCCGGGTCTCGGCCTGGCGCTCGACGAGGAGCGCCTGGCGCGCTTCCGCCGGCGCTGAAGCCGTCCCGCAGACAGAGGAGAAACGACCGATGCTGTTCCACGTGAAGATGACCGTGAAGTTGCCCGTCGACATGGACCCGCAACAGGCCGAGCGGCTCAAGGCCGAGGAGAAGGAAATGGCCCAGCGCCTCCAGCGCGAGGGCAGCTGGCGGCACCTCTGGCGGATCGCCGGGCACTACGCCAACTACAGCCTGTTCGACCTGCCCAGCGTCGAGGCGCTGCACGACACCCTGACCCGGCTGCCGCTGTTTCCCTACATGGACATCGAGATCGACGGGCTTTGCCGGCATCCCTCGTCGATCCATGCCGACGACCGCTGAGATTCCCTTCCCACGCCCGACAACAACAAGCAGAGGCAAACGCCATGACCGTGAAGATTTCCCAGACTGCCGATGTCCAGCGCTTCTTCGAAGAGGCCAGCGGCCAGCTCAACGAACGCGGCGATCCGCGCACCAAGGCCCTGGTGCGGCGCATCCTCGACGACACGGCGAAGCTGATCGAAGAAATGCAGGTCACGCCCGACGAATTCTGGAAAGCGGTGGACTACCTGAACCGCCTGGGCAGCCGCCAGGAGGCCGGCCTGCTGGCCGCCGGGCTGGGCCTGGAGCATTACCTGGACCTGCTGCTCGACGCCCAGGACGCCGAGGCCGGCCTCACCGGCGGCACGCCGCGCACCATCGAAGGGCCGCTGTACGTCGCCGGCGCGCCGCTGAGCGACGGCGAGGCACGGATGGACGACGGCCGCGACGCCGGCACCGTGATGTTCCTCCAGGGCCGCGTCAGCGGTCCCGATGGCCAGCCGCTGGCCGGGGCCATCGTCGATGTCTGGCACGCCAATACCCAAGGCACCTATTCCTACTTCGACAGCAGCCAGTCCGAATACAACCTGCGCCGGCGCATCCGCACCGACGCCGACGGCCGCTACCGTGCGCGCAGCATCGTGCCGTCCGGCTACGGTTGCCCGAGCGACGGCCCGACCCAGGAACTGCTCGACCGCCTCGGCCGCCACGGCCAGCGGCCGGCGCACATTCACTTCTTCGTCTCGGCGCCCGGCCATCGCCACCTGACCACCCAGATCAACCTGGCGGGCGACCGCTACCTGTGGGACGACTTCGCCTATGCCACCCGCGATGGGCTGATCGGCGACCTGCGCTTCAACGACGACCCCGCCGCGGCCCGCGACCGCGGCGTGGAGGGCGGACGCTTCGCCGAACTGGATTTCGACTTCCAGCTCCAGTCCAGCCCGGCGCCCGCCGCCGAGCGCCGCAGCCAGCGGCCGCGGGCATTGCAGGAGTAAGGTGGGAAACGGGGAGGGCGGCTGGTCGCTGGCGACCATGCCGCCTTCTTCCGCCAGGCGCGACGGCGGATAAAAAAAGGCGCCATGACTGGCGCCTCAGGACTTGTCCAAAGGAGCAACCCAAAAAGGACAAGTGTATTGCTCGGTGAAAGGCTGCTCAGCCGTTGCCGTTCTTGCGCTCGGCGCATTTGCTGCGGTCGGTCTTCTGCGCTTGCGCTTCCAGTTGTTGCTTCTGCAGGCGCTTTTCGCGCAGTTCTTTCTGCGCGGCGCGGAATTCGGCGTTGTACTGCCAGGAGCGTTCGCTGCCGTCCTGGGCCTGGGTAGTGGCGGCGGCGGTCGCCAGCAGGGCGGCCAGCAGCATCGGGATGATCTTCATGGCAAACCTCTCGGGTTGGCTCGTCGCCGGGGCGAGGTATTCGTCCCGTTTGAGCAAAGAGTAAGAGCGGACGGATTACCCGAGGGTGAGTGGAAAATTACGTTTCCGATAACTTCGGCGATGCTCCGTTGCATGGCGGAGGAGTCTGCGCGAAGCGCATTAAGTGCGAGTTAAGATTGCGGAAAAGTAATCCCCGCCTCATGTCTGCGTCATTTCCCCGGTTCCAGAATCAGCCCCACGGTCAATGCCGGTTGCGGCAGGACTGCGCGGGGGCGCGATCGACCAGAAGTTCACGCACAGCCAGCGCCGCAAGGCATGGCCGCAGAAGAAAAACAGACATGAACCGATCTGGAGCAATCGCCATGCAAGGGGATGGAAAGAAACGACTGTGGACGCTTCCACTGCTGCTGGGCGCCGGACTGATGGCCTCGGCCGTCGCCGAGGAGAACGCCGAGCGGAGCAAGGAAGGTTTCATCGAGGGCAGCGAGGTCAACCTGCTGCTGCGCAACTTCTACTTCAACCGCGACTTCCGCAAGGGCCAATCGAGCCCGGCGGGCGGCGGCTACACCGAGGAGTGGGTGCAGGGCTTCATGGCCAACTTTTCCTCGGGCTTCACCCAGGGCACGCTGGGCGTCGGCATCGACGCCTTCGCCCAGCTCGGCGTGCGCCTGGACAGCGGCGGCGGGCGTTCCGGCGCCGGCGGTAGCGTCGACCTGCTGCCCTATGACGACCAGGGGCGGCCGCAGGACGACTATTCGCGAGCCGGCGGCGCGGTCAAGCTGCGCTGGTATGGCACCGTGCTGCGGGTCGGCGACGTGTTCCCGGAAACCCCGGTGATCCAGTACGGCAACAGCCGGCTGTTCCCCTCCAGCTTCCGTGGCTTCACCCTGGTCAACGACAGCCTGGCGAAGGGCCTGACCCTGCAGGCCGGCAAGCTGAACTCGATGACCCAACCGAACAGCACCAGCGGCAGCGACGACTTCTACAGCTTCTACACCGGCCGGCGCATCGACTCGCCGTGGGTCGCCTACGCCGGCGGCGACTACCAGGCCACCGAGCACTGGAGCGTCAGCCTCTACGGCAGCCGCCAGAAGGACGCCTGGGACCAGTACTACGCCGGCACCAGCTTCAACTATCCGCTGGACGACAAGCTGTCCCTGCTCGGCGGCGCCAACTACTACAAGGTCAAGGACCAGGGCAGGCAGGTGATGGGCGAACTCGACAACGACATCTGGAGCGTGCGCGGCGGCTTCGCCTACGGTCCGCACCAGGTGCTGCTGTCGTACCAGCGCAACAACGGCGACGACGACTTCGACTACCTGCGCCAGACCGACTCCATCTACCTGGACAACTCGATCCAGTACAGCGACTTCAACTCGCCCAAGGAACGCTCGCTGATGCTCCGCTACGACCTCGACATGGCCGCCTTCGGCGTGCCGGGGCTGAGCTTCATGACCCGCTATGGCAAGGGCTGGGACGCCGATTATTCGAATGCCAACAGCGTCTACATGCGCACCGACGCCAACGGCAACCCGCTGACCAACCAGGGCCGCTGGGAACGCGACGTGGAGGTCAAGTACGTGGTGCAGGGTGGCGCGGCCAAGGACCTGGCGTTCCGCGTGCGCCAGGCCACCGTGCGCTCCGACAGCTTCGAGTCGGACCTCGACGAAGTCCGCCTGATCGTCGAATACCCGCTGCAAGTCCTCTGAAGGCGCGCCGCCGCCCCGTCCGGGGCGGCGCTCTGCGACAGCCCGTTGCTGGCGGCTGCGCGGCGGCGCTGCTACTTTCCTCTGGGTAGGCGGGCCGAAGGGCGGTTCCTGGCCGGGCATGGCTTCGACCTGCCGGTGGGCGCCGCGACCCGAACCTCGGCCACGCCATTCCACCCATGCCGCCCGGGCACCGGCGTGCCCGTGGCAGCCCAGGCTACGGGCGCCGCGTAGCCAGCCAAGCGGGAGTCGACATGGCCTCGTGGACCTTGGTGGACGCCAGTGCGATCGCTGTCCGCCATCCCTACACCTTCTACAAACCGGACGCGGAGACCATCGACCGGGTCGCCGCCGGGGAAAGCGTCAAGCTGATCTTCGCCTTCGATACCGACAACCCCGATGCGCCGCGCGCCGAGCGGCTCTGGGTGACGGTCGAGGGCATCGAGGCGGATGGCGCCTTCAGCGGCCGCCTGGACAACTATCCGCAATACATCCGCGACCTGTCGCTGGGCGAGCGCATCGTCTTCGAGGCGCGGCACATCATCAACACCGAGCACGACCCGCGGGAAACGCCGATCTCGCGCTATGCTCGGCGCTGCTTCGTGACGCGCCGGGTGATAGACGAGGGGAAGGCGGTCGGCTACCTCTACCGCGAGGCGCCGGAAGAGGAAAACGACAGCGGCTGGCGGCTGATGGCCGGCGACGAGTCGGACGACTACATGAATACCGCCGGGACCACCGCCTACGTCAGCCTGGGCTCGGTGCTGAACGCCGACGACAGCATCCTGCCGCTGCTCGACGCGCCGCCGGGACGGGCGTTCGAGCGGCTGGCCGACGGTTCCTTCATAGAGGTGCAGGGACCGGAGGGTTGAGCCTCAGCCAGGCAGCTCGGCGAGGAAGCGCTCCAGGCGCTCGGCCAGGGCCAGGTAGTCGTCGGGACTGCGGTTGCTGCCCATCTTTCCCGACCTGACCCGCCTGGCGTCGCTGCGCTCGCGCTCGGCGCGGCTGGCGAGGGCCAGACGCAGGGCGCTGGCCCTCGCCGGCGACTCCTCCAGCAGCGGTCGCGCCATGATCCGCGCGGCGTCGGCGTCGCCGTATTGCAGGGCGAGGAGCACCGTATTCGGGTCGGAGATCGCGCCGAGCCGCAACAGGCGTTCGGCCAGGACCGCATCGAGGTGCGCGGCGCCAATCTGCAGGCTGTCCTGGTGCACCGCGACGCCTTGGTCGAGCAGCCATCTGGCGGCCTCCAGGCGCCCGCGGGCGAGGCAGGCCTCCAGCACACCGCCGCGTCCGCGCAAGGTTTCGGCGAAGTCGCAGCCGGCATCGCGCAGGCGTTGCAGCAGGTCGATGTCGCCGTCTTGCGCAGCTTCGGCCAGGGCCAGTTGACGCAGCCTTGGCTCGGCGGCCAGGCTGCCGTCGGCGAGGGCCGGCCGCCAGTCGAGGATGCGCTGGCGCAGCAGGACTTCCAGGCGGCCCTTCAGCGCCTTGCCGGGCTCCCCAGCGGCCTCCAGGGCGTCCAGCGCTTCCAGTAGCTCGTCGGCCACGCCGCAGGCGTTCTCGGCATCGAACGGATCCTGTTCGAAGGACAACAGGCGGAACAGCCCGCCGACATCGTCGGCCAGGCGCGTCACCGAATCCTGGTGCAGGCGTCCGGCCCAGGCCGGCGGCAGGCCGTGGCTCCAGGCGATTACCGCGCCATGCTCGGGGCCGGGTTCGACGCAGACGTAGAGCCGCTCCAGGTACTCGAAGCCACCGAACGGCAGGTAGGCCAGCTTGCCGTTCCAGTCGCGGCCTTCTTCTGCCGCGGCTTCCGCCGCCAGCTCGCGCTCGTGTTCGATCCAGCCCCAGAGGTCGTGGTAGCCGTCGCTGTCCGGATAGAACAGTTCGCTGAAAGAGAACGGGTGGCGGTGGCCGTCGTAGTCGACTTCCAGGTCATAGCCGAGGCGCCCGCCGAAACAGGTGCGCCAGAGGCGTAGCAGGTCTTCTGGAATCGGTCCGGCCAGGCCTTCGGCAAGACGCTGGACGTGTTCGGCGGACACCGGCGGTTGGGCGTCGTACACCACGCAGCCGTCGAACACGGCCAGGCGATGGGCCAGCAGGAGTTGGCGTTCGGCGGGGGAGAGTTCCATTCTCTGTGGTCCTGTCGATTCGGGGCGGCCACTCTAGCACGGCGAGGGTGCGCGTTCCGCAACGCCTTGGCTATCATGCGCGGCTTTCCATCCGCCCTGGCCGGAGTCCGTCGAACCATGCACACCTTGCAGCAACTGCGCAGCGGCGAACTGGCCGGCGCCACGCGCCTGGACCTGTCCTGCGGCCTGCGCGAGTTCCCCCGGGAAATCTTCGAGCTGGCCGACTCCCTGGAGGTGCTCAACCTCAGCGGCAACGCCCTGGACAGCCTACCGGACGACCTCGGCCGGCTGCATCGTCTCAAGGTGCTGTTCTGTTCCGCCAACGACTTCGCCGAATTGCCGGCGGCGGTGGGCGACTGTCCGGCGCTGAGCATGGTCGGCTTCAAGTCCAACCGCATCGAGCGGGTGCCGGCCGCGGCCCTGCCGCCAGCGCTGCGCTGGCTGATCCTCACCGACAACCGGATTGCCACGCTGCCCGAGGAACTGGGCCGCCGGCCGTTGCAGAAGCTGATGCTGGCCGGCAACCGCCTGGAGGCCTTGCCCGAGAGCATGGCCGCTTGCGAAGGCCTGGAACTGCTGCGGATCGCCGCCAACCGTTTCCAGCGCCTGCCGGCCTGGCTGGCGACGCTGCCGCGCCTGGCCTGGCTGGCCTACGCCGGCAACCCGTTGTGCCGTCTGCCGGCGCTGGCCGACAGCGGCATCGCTGCGCTGGACTGGAGCGAGCTGAGCCTGGACGGTTTGATCGGCGAAGGAGCCTCCGGGGTCATCCATCGCGCCGGCTGGCACCAGCCGGACGGCTCGACGCGCACGGTGGCGCTGAAGCTGTTCAAGGGCGAAGTGACCAGCGATGGCACCCCCGCCAGCGAGATGGCCGCCTGCCTGGCGGCGGGGCGCCATGCGCAATTGATCGAGGTGCTCGGCCAGCTCGCCGGGCATCCGCAAGGGCGCGACGGGCTGGTGCTGGAGCTGCTCGACGACGCCTATCGCAACCTGGCGGGGCCGCCGAGCCTGGAGTCCTGTACCCGCGACGTCTATCCGCCGGGACTGCGCTTCGAGCTGGCCACGGCGCTGCGCCTGGCGGCCTCGCTCGCCGCGTTGATGGCCCATCTGCATGGACGCGGCATCAGCCATGGCGACTTCTATGCGCATAACATCCTCTGGCGCGAGGATGGCGCCTGCCTGCTGGGCGATTTCGGCGCCGCGTCCTTTCTCCCGGACGACGCCGTGCTCGCCGGCGCCCTGCGGCGCCTGGAAGTACGTGCCTTCGCCTGCCTGCTGGAAGAGTTGCTCGAGCGCAGCGAGGCGCCGCCGGGGCAGGCCTCGCTACGTGCGGCGCTGGTCGAGTTGCAGCGACGTTGCGCGCTGCCACGGGTGAGCGAGCGGCCGGACTTCGGCGAGATCCAGACGATCTTGCGCGACCTTGCCGCTCGCAGCCAGGCGTTTCCTCAAGTTCGATGAATTTGTCCGAAATTGACCGCAGGCTGATAAATATCAACGTAGTTCTAGCGGGCTTGGAGCTAGACTGACAAGTATGTCAGGAACGCGGCCAACGAGGGTAAACATGGATTCCTACGGCGTCACTTTCGCAATCATCGTGCTGGGCATGCTCTTCATCGGCACGGGTTTCACCAAGCGCGACACGCCGTTCGGCCTGTTCCTCATGTGGGTCGGGGTGATCTGCATGCTGGCCATCATCAGCTACCGCATCTATATCGCCACCCATTACTGAAGCGCCACCCGCGCCTGCAATGGCGGGCGCGGAGGTCCGCCGCTCAGTCGCGCGTCTCGCCCATGGCCCGGGCATAGCCGGACGGGGCGAAGCGCAGGGTCACCAGCAACATCGCCACCACGCTCGCCGCGAGCAGCAGCCAGGAGGCCTGGAAGCTGCCGGTGACGTCGCGCAGCCAGCCGGTCAGGTAGGGCACGATGCCGGTGATGATGAAGCCGATGCCTTGCACGAAGGCCGCCAGGCTTCCCGCCGCACGCGGCTCGTGGAGGTGGTCGAGGGTCAGGGTCAGGCTGAGGGCGAAGCAGGCGCCCAGGCCGTAGCCGATCAACGCCACCCACAGCGCCGCGTGCTGCAGCGGCATCAGCAGCAGGCCGCAGAAGCCGCCGAGCTGGACCAGCAGCGCGGCCAGCAGCCAGGGCCGGCGGTCGAGGCGGCGGCGAATCAGCAGCGGCACGCTGAGCGCGGCGAGCACCTGGAAGATGGTCATGATCCCGACCAGCCCGCCGCTGTCCTGGGCGCTCCAGCCGAGCTGGCGGTAGTACACCGGCAACCAGGCCACCATGCTGGTGTAGCCGCCGTTGATCAGCCCGAAATACACCGCCAGCAGCCAGCCACGGCGATTGCCGAAGAAGTGCCGGACCGGCCCCTCGCCAGCGCTCGGCAGCACCTCCCTTGGCCGCGCGAACATCCACAGCAGCAGCGCCAGCAGGGCCGGTACGGCCCAGGCGCCGAGGCCGGCCTGCCAGTTGGAGAAGTGTTCGGCGATCCGCGGGCTGAGCACCGCCGCGGTTCCGCCGCCGGCCATCAGCGAGGCCGAGTAGAGGCCCATCGCCGCCGGGACCCGCCTCGGGAACCAGCGCTTGACCACGCCCGGTACCAGCGCCTGGATGATCGCCACGCCGCTGCCGGCCAGCGCGGCGCTGGCGATCAGCGCCAGCCCGCTATCCAGTTCCAGGCGCCAGAGGCAGGCTGCGGCGATGGCCAGCAGTCCGCAGACGATGCCGCGGTGCTCGGCCAGCCAGCGCCCGAGCCAGGGCAGGAACAGCGCCACCAGGCCCATGCAGAGCACCGGCAACACCGTCAGCAGCGACGCGCCCTGGAAGCCGAGACCGGTGCCGGCGGTGATTTCCTCGAGCAGCGGGCCGATGCCGGTGAGGATCGGTCGCAGGTTGATGCCGAGGCAGAAGATCACCAGCAGGCCGACCCAACTGACCTCCGCCGCGCCGACGCCGGTGGCGGCCTGGCCGCCGGAAGGGATTCGCGCGCTCATGCCTGGCGTTGCCGCCATTGCCGGTACAGACCCTCTTCGCCGGCAGGACGCAGGGCGCGTAGCGGCAGGCTTTGCCGCTGTGGCGGGCGCGCCATCTCGGCGTAGAGCGTGGCCGTGGACAGGCCGAACGGTTCGCCGTCCTCGTTGGAATAGGCGAACCAGGCCGCCTGGATGCCGCAGAGATGCATGGCGGCCAGACACATCGGGCAGGGATGGCCGCTGGCGTAGATCACACAACCGTCCAGACGCGGGCTGCCGAGCGCCTGACTGGCCTGGCGGATCGCCTGCAGTTCGGCGTGGGCGCTGGGATCGTGGGTCTCGTGGATCTGGTTGACGCCGCGGGCCAGGACCCGCCCGTCGCGCACCAGCACGGCGCCGAACGGGCGGCCGCCGGCCTCGACGTTGGCGCGGGCGAGGGCGATGGCCTCGCGCATGAAGATTTCATCGGACATGTCTTTCTCCTTCGCTTTCATTGGGCGCCGGCGGCCAGCAGCAGCCGCTCGATCCCGCCCTGGCCGCGCTGGCGGGCGTGGGCCAGCGGGCTGACGCCGTCGGCATCGGCCAGGTTGATGTCGGCGCCGGCGTCGATCAGCAGGCGCACGATCTCCTGGTGGCGCGGACCACCGTCACTCAGCAGGATCGCCTCGAGCAGCCCGGTCCAGCCGAGCTTGTTGACATGGTTGGGATCGACCCCGGCTTGCAGCAGCGTCTTCACCACTTCCACATGGCCGCGTTCGCAGGCCGGGATCAGCGCGGTGCCGCCATAGCGGTTGGTACTCTTCAGGTCGGCGCCGTGGAGCAGGGTCAGGCGCAGGATTTCCAGGCGGCCCTCGGCGCCGGCCAGCAGATACGGGCTGTCGAGCCGGCTGTTCTGCCGGTTGACGTCGGCGCCGGCCTCGATCAACTGGCGCGCCACCGCCAGGTGGTCGTTGGCGGTGGCCAGCAGCAGCGGGGTGCTACCGTCGGCGCTGGGCGCGTCGACCTCGACCTTGCGTTCGAGCAGGCTGGCGACCTGCGCGGTATCGCCGCGACGCGCGGCTTCGAGCAATGCTCCGGCGTCGCTCGCGCCGGCGCCTCCGCTGAATGCTGCGCAGACCAGCATGGCTCCGCTCCTGCATAGATTGGCCAGGGACATGTCGATGGGCTCCGATAGGCGTTGGCGAAAAGTATGGCGTCGATGTCATGTATGCTGAAATTAAATGATGTAATGCCTTTCAGTGGGAGTGTGCATGCTCGATCTGGTCCTGCTCCGTACCTTCGTCAGCGTTGTCGACACCGGCAACTTCACCCGCGCCGGCGAACACCTGCATCTGACCCAGTCCACCGTCAGCCAGCAGGTCATCCGCCTCGAACAGAACCTCGGTTGCCGCCTGCTCGACCGCAGCCAGCGGCAGGTTTTGCCGACCGAGGAAGGCGAGCGTCTGCTTGGCTACGCGCGGCGCCTGCTGCGGCTCTCGGACGAGGCCAGCGAGGCCCTCAGCCCGGCCCATGGCGACGGCGTGCTGCGCCTCGGCGTGCCGGAAGACCTCGCCGGCGAAGTGCTGATGCCGGTGCTGACGCGCTTCACCGAAGAGCGTCCGCGACTGCGCCTGGAGGTCGAGAGCGGTCTCAGCCATCACCTGCTGCGCCTCTATCGCAGCGGCGAGCTGGACCTGCTGCTGGTCAAGCAGTGGGGGGCCGACAGCGACTGCCATGCACGCTGGGCCGAGCCGCTGGGCTGGTTCGGCAGCGCCACGCGGCCGTTCGGCGAGGGTTCGCCGGAGGAGCCGGTGCCGCTGGTGGTGTTCCCGGTCGGCGCGCTGTATCGCCAGGAGATGATCCATGCCCTGGAGAGCATCGGGCGTCGCTGGCGCATCGGCTATTCCAGCGCCAGCCTGGCCAGCCTGGTGGCCGCGGTCGGCGCCGGACTGGGGGTCAGCCTGCTGCCGCTGGGCTGCGTCGGGCCCGAGCATCGCCTGCTTGGCGCGCAGGCCGGCTTCCCGCCCATCGCTGGCCTGGAGCTGGCGCTCTACGCGCGGCCCGAGCTGGACAGCGCCGGGCGCACCCTCCGCGACCGCCTGCGCGACCTCTGCGATGCACGCCTGGAAGGGTTGCAGGGCGAGCGCTGAGCGCTGTCTCCGGGCTATGATCCGGCTCCCTCAGCGAATGGACACGGAAGCCCGCCACATGTCCCGACCCACCCTGCAAGTCGACCTGCTGGTCGAGTCCTTCAACTACAAGGCCTGGTCCGACCGCCGCACCCTCGATGCCATCGCCCGGATCGACGCCGAGGCGTTCCCGGCCTCGCTGGCCTTCGCCTTGCAACAGCTCAATCACATGGCGATCGTCGAGGAACTGTTCAGGGCACGCCTGCTGGGCGAGCCGGCGCCCCACCAACAGACCAACAGCGAGGTGGTGCCTGGCTACGACGTCCTGCGTCGCCGGCTGGAGGATTCGGCCGCCTGGTTCGCCGGCTATGTCGCCGAGCTGCCGCTGGAGCGTCGCGGCGAATGGCTGCGCTTCCGCTTCGCCGATGGCCGCGACGGCGGCATGACGCGCCAGGAGATCCTCTTCCATATCGTCAACCATGGCACCTACCATCGCGGCGCCATCGGTCATGCCCTCGACCTGGCGGGCGCGCCCCGGCCGGCGGATACCTACACCCTGTATATCCACTCCGCGCAGCCGGAGCGGCGGGAATAGCCCGCGGCAATGGCCGCCGAGCCTCTACGCCATCGCCGAGAAACGACGTGGGGCTCGACCGAGCCCCCGCGCTGCGCATAAAAAAGCCCCGCGACCAGGAGCTGCAATCGCGGGGCTGGAGTGGCCGATTTCCATCGGCCGGGGGATAGCCGGTTCAGGCGCTGGGTTGCCAGCCACCGCCGAGGGAGCGGTAGATCGCCACGATGCCGCGGTACAGCTCGACCTCGGCCTGGGCCTGGGCATCTTCGGCGGAGAGTTGCTCGCGTTCGGCGTCCAGCAGCACCAGGAAATCGGTGGTGCCTTCGCGGTAGCGGATCGCCGCCTGTTGCGCGGCGGCGCGGCTGGCTTCCGACTGGCGGACCAGCGAGACCAGGCGCTCCTGGCGCTTGCCATAGTCGCTGAAGGCATTCGCCGATTCTTCCAGGGCCAGCAGCACCTGCTGTTCGTAGCTGGCCAGCGCGGCGTCGGCGTCGGCCTTGGCGCCTCGCAGGCGGGCACGCACGCTGCCGAGGTCGAAGGCGGCCCAACTGATGCTCGGGCCGACGCTCCAGGCGCGGGCGGCGCTTGAGCCGATCTGCGAGCCCCGCCCGGCGGTGAAGCCGAGGAAGCCGCTGAGGCTGACCCGCGGGAACAGGTCGGCGGTGGCCACGCCGACGTCGGCGGTGCTGGCGGCCAGGCGCCGTTCGGCGGCGCGGATGTCCGGCCGGCGGCGCAGCAGCTCGCCGGGATCGCCGATCGGCAGGGCCTTGGTGATCGCCGGCAGGTCGCGCGGCGAAAGGTCCACTGTCAACTCTTCCGGCCGTTGGCCGAGGAGGGTGGCGATACGATGCCTGGCGCGCTCGGCTTCCGCCTGCAGTTGCGGCACGCTGGCGGCGGTGGCCGCCAGGCGCGCATCGGCGCGCAGTACGTCGAGTTCGGCACCGACCCCGGCGTCGCGCAGTTGCTCGGTGAGCTGGCGCGACTCCTTCTGGTTCTCCAGGTTGCTCAGGGCAATCTTCTCGCGCAGTTGCGCGCCGCGCAGTTGGCCGTAGGCGTCCACCAGCTCGGCGATCAGGCTGACCTGCAGTTGCTGCAGGTCGGCCTCGGCCGCTTCGCTGAGGGCGTCGCTGGACTCCAGCTGACGGCGGATGCGCCCGAACAGGTCAAGCTCCCAGGCGCTATCCAGGCCAAGGTCGTAGCGCTCGCTGTTGACCCGGTCCTCGGTCACTCCCGGTTGCTGGCCCTTGCCGATGTCGGCGCTGGCGCGGCTGGTGACCACCGGGAAGCGATCGTTGGCCACGTCGTCGCGCAGGGCGCGGGCGGCGCGCAGGCGGGCGAAGGCCACGCGCAGGTCGCGGTTGCCGCTCAGCGACTGTTCGACCAACTGGTTCAGGGTCGGATCGTCGAACTGTTTCCACCACAGGCTTTCGAAGCGGCTGCGGTCGTAGGGCTTGCTCGCCGTGGCGTCGATCTTCGCCGCCGCGGTGTCGGGGGTCCGGTAGTCCGGACCCACCGTGCAGGCGCTGAGCGCCAGCAGACTGAACAGACCCAGGGCGGACGCGAGCCCGCTCCGGATCGACTGCGCGTGAATCATGCATGCACCTCTGGCAGGCCTTTGTCGTTGGCGGCGCGGCGCGCTTCGCGGTTCTCCACGAAGCGGCGGATGAGGACGTAGAACACCGGCGTCAGCAGCAGGCCGAAGAAGGTCACCCCGATCATCCCGGAGAACACCGCCACGCCCATCGCATGGCGCATCTCGGCGCCGGCGCCGGTGGAGATCACCAGCGGCACCACGCCCATGATGAAGGCGATGGACGTCATCAGGATCGGCCGCAGGCGCAGGCGGCAGGCTTCCAGCACCGCGGCGACGCGGTCCATGCCTTCCTCCTGCTTGTCCTTGGCGAACTCGACGATCAGGATCGCGTTCTTGCACGCCAGCCCCACCAGAACGATCAGGCCGATCTGGGTAAAGATGTTGTTGTCGCTGCCGGCCAGGATCACCCCGGTGATCGCCGACAGCAGGGTCATCGGCACGATCAGGATCACCGCCAGCGGCAGGCTCCAGCTCTCGTACTGGGCGGCCAGCACGAGGAAGGCCAGCAGCACGCAGAGCGGGAAGACGAACAGCGCGGTATTGCCGGCGAGGATCTGCTGGTAGGTCAGCTCGGTCCACTCGTAGGTCATGCCGTTGGGCAGTTCCTCCTTCAGCAGCTTCTCGATCGCCGCCTGCGCCTGGCCGGAGCTGTAGCCCGCGGCCGGGGCGCCGTTGAGTTCGGCGGTGATGAAGCCGTTGTAGTGCATCACACGGTCCGGACCGGAGGTGTCGCTGACCTTGATGAAGGACGCCAGCGGGACCATCTCGCCGAGGTTGTTGCGCACCTTCAACTGGCCGATCTGCTCGGGTTCGAGGCGGAACTGCTGCTCGGCCTGGACGTTGACCTGATAGGTACGGCCGAAGCGGTTGAAGTCGTTCGCGTACAGCGAGCCGAGGTAGACCTGCAGGGTGTCGAAGATGTCGCTGATCGCCACGCCGTGGGTCTTGGCCTTCTCGCGGTCGATGTCGGCGTCGATCTGCGGCACGTTGACCTGGTAGCTGGAGAACACCGAGCTGGGTTCCAGCTCAGGCAGCGCACGGGCCTTGGTGATGATGTTCTGGGTCTGCTTGAACAGCTCCTCGTAGCCCTGGTTGCCACGGTCCTCGATCTGCAGGCGGAAGCCGCCGATGGTCCCCAGCCCCTGTACCGGCGGCGGCGGGAAGATCGCGATGTAGGCGTCCTGGATGTCGGCGTACTTGGCGTTCAGCGCGGCGGCGATGGCCCCGGCCGACTGGCTCGGGTCCTTGCGCTCGTCGAACGGCTTCAGCGGGGTGAACACGATGCCGCTGTTCGGGCTGTTGGTGAAGCCGTTGATCGACAGGCCGGGGAAGGCCACCGAGTCCGCCACGCCGGGCTGCGCCAGGGCGATCTCGGACATCTGCTTGATCACCGCCTCGGTACGGTCCAGGCTGGCCGCGTCGGGCAACTGGGCGAAGGCCACCAGGTACTGCTTGTCCTGCTGCGGGACGAAACCGGTCGGCGTGCTGGAGAAGCCGAAGTAGGTCAGCACCATCAGTCCGCCGTAGACCAGCAGGGCGATCGAGCTGCCGCGCAGGACCCGGTTCACCGTGCCGACGTAGCCATGGCTGGCGCGGTCGAAGAAACGGTTGAACGGACGGAACAGCCAACTGCCGAGGAGCTTGTCGAGGAACACCGAGAAGCGGTCCTTCGGCTCGTGGTGGCCCTTGAGCAGGACCGCCGCCAGCGCTGGCGACAGGGTCAGCGAGTTGAACGCCGAGATCACCGTGGAGATCGCGATGGTCAGGGCGAACTGGCGGTAGAACTGCCCGGTGAGGCCGGAGATGAACGCGGTCGGGATGAACACCGCGCAGAGCACCAGCGCCGTGGCGATGATCGGCCCGGTCACCTCGCGCATGGCACGCTTGGTGGCTTCCACCGGCTTGAGGCCGAGGCCGATGTTGCGCTCGACGTTCTCCACCACCACGATGGCGTCGTCCACCACGATGCCGATGGCCAGCACCAGGCCGAACAGCGACAGCGCGTTGAGCGAGAAGCCGAGCATGTGCATCACCGCGAAGGTGCCGATCAGCGACACCGGCACCGCGGCCAGCGGGATGATCGAGGCGCGCCAGGTCTGCAGGAACAGGATCACCACCAGCACCACCAGCACCAGGGCTTCGAACAGGGTGTGCACCACCGCCTCGATGGAGCCGCGGACGAAGATGGTCGGGTCGTAGACGATGGAGTAGTCCATGCCTTGCGGGAAGCTGTGCTTCAGCTCGGCCATCTTCTCCCGCACCAGGTTGGAGATCTCGATGGCGTTCGAGCCGGGACGCTGGAAGATCGGGATCGCCACCGCCGGCTTGTTGTTCAGCAGCGAACGCAGGGCGTACTGGTTGGAGCCCAGCTCGACCCGGGCGATGTCGCGCAGACGGGTGATCTCGCCGTTGGCGCCGGCGCGGATGATGATGTTCTCGAACTCTTCCTCGGTGACCAGGCGACCCTGGGTGTTGATCGACAACTGGAAGCTGGTGTCGCTCGGCGCCGGCGGCGCGCCCAGGGTGCCGGCGGCGACCTGGCGGTTCTGCTCGCGGATGGCGTTGACCACGTCGGTGGCGGTGAGGTTGCGCGAGGCGACCTTGTTCGGGTCCAGCCAGACGCGCAGCGAATAGTCGCCGAGGCCGAACAACTGGACGTCGCCGACGCCGTCGAGGCGGGCCAGTTCGTCCTTCACGTTGAGCACCGCGTAGTTCGACAGGTAGAGCATGTCGTAGCGGTTATCCGGCGAGGTCAGGTGCACGACCATGGTCAGGTCGGGCGAGGCCTTGTCGACGGTGATGCCGAGCCGGGTCACTTCTTCCGGGAGCTTCGGCTCGGTCCGGGTGACGCGGTTCTGCACCTGCACCTGGGCGTTGTCCAGGTCGGTGCCGAGGGCGAAGGTGATGGTCAGGGTCAGCTTGCCGTCGGAGGTCGACTGGGAGGACATGTAGAGCATGTTCTCCACCCCGGTGATCGCCTGTTCAAGGGGAGAGGCGACGGTCTCGCCGATGACTTTCGGGTTGGCGCCGGGGAAGTTGGCGCGGACCACGACGGTCGGCGGCACCACTTCCGGGTATTCGCTGATGGGTAGCTGGAACAGGGAGATGGCGCCGCCAATCAGGATCAGCAGCGACAGCACCGCGGCGAAGATCGGCCGCTGGATGAAGAATTGGGAGAAATTCATCGGTTCTTCCTATCGCCGCGCTCAGCCGCGCGGCTCGTTGCGAGTGGCGTTGTCCTTGGACGCCGCCACCTTCGGTGGTTCGCTGTCGCCGACCGACTGCCGCAGGCGCGCGAGGGTGGCCAGGGTGTCGGCGCTGGCCATCTCGACCTTCTGCGGATCCACCTGCATGCCCGGGCGGACCCGCTGCAGGCCATTCACGACGATCCGGTCGCCCTTGCTCAGGCCGCTGCGGACGATGCGCAGGCCCTCCAGCTTCGGTCCCATCTCGACGGTGCGGTAGACGGTCTTGTTGTCGCCATCCAGGACCAGCACGAACTTCTTGCCCAGGTCGGTGCCGACCGCTTCGTCCTTGACCAGGGTGGCGGCGTAGGTCTTGCTGCCGACCAGCTTCAGGCGCACGTAGAGGCCCGGGGTGAACTCGCCCTTGGCGTTGTCGAACACGGCGCGGCCGCGGATGGTGCCGGTACGCGGGTTGACCTGGTTGTCGAGGAAGTCCAGCCGGCCCAGGTGCGGGTTGCCGTCCTCGCTGCTCAGGCCGAGGTACACCGGGCTCTCGCTGCGCGTGTCGCGACCGGCCTGGCGGGCCAGCTCGACGTACTTGAGGAACACGCGTTCGTCGGCGTCGAAGTAGGCGTAGACCTTGTCGGTGCTGACCAGGGTGGTGAGCAGGGTCTCCCCGGAGTTGACCAGGTTGCCGGCGGTGACCTCGGCGCGGCTGACGCGACCGTCGATCGGCGCGGTGATCCGGGTGAAGCTCAGGTTCAGGCGCGCCGCGTCCAGTTGCGCCTGGGTCGCGGCGACCGCCGCCTTGGCTTCCTGGGCGGCGGTGGTGCGGGCGTCGGCGAGTTCCGCGGAGATCGCGTTGCTGGCGCGCAGGCGTTCGCCGCGCTGGGCTTCGTTGACGCTCCGCGCCTGGGCCGCGCGGGCCTGTTGCAGCTGGGCTTCGAGGCGCTTGACCTCGGCCTCGAACGGGCGCGGGTCGATCTGGAACAGCAGGTCGCCTTTCTTCACCAGTGCGCCTTCATGGAAGGCCACGCGGTCGATGTAGCCCGACACCCGCGGGCGCAGCTCCACCGACTCCGGGGCCTCCAGGCGGCCGGTGAATTCGTCCCACTCGTTCAGCGGTTGTTCGATGACTTCGGCGACGCTGACCTTGGGCGCCGCCATGCCTTGGGTGGTTTCCGGGGCCTTGCCGCAGGCGCTCAGGACCAGTACGGCCGCGAGTGCGAGGGGGTAGCGCCAGGAGAAGTGGGATGACTGTTCCATGCTTGACTCCGCCAGTCGGTTTTTCGGGATTGGCGAAGTCTGCGGGCTGCTCCGGCAGGGAACTAATCGAACGATGAGATTTTGATTATCACGAACAGTGATACATGGTTTTTCGTTTTCTGTAACAGTCGATGGTTATGGACAGTGCTTTCGATGGAATAAGCCACAGGCTCGCGGTGCGCGATCGATTTTCCCGTTGCGACGCCTCGTGCGGGTAGCTGCCGGAGGGCTCAGAGACTGTCCGGATCGCCGATGAACATGCTGATCCGCGAGCGCAGCCAGCGTTCGGCCGGATCGTTGTCCTGGGCGCCGCGCCAAGCCATCGACAGTTCGAAGGCGCGGGTCTCGAACGGTGGGTCCTCGGCGCGTAGGCCGCCGGCGGCGATCAGCGCCTGGGCGGCGTAGTCGGGCACGGTGGCGATGATGTCGGTGCCGGCCAGGAGGGTGCCGAGGCCGTTGAACTGCGGCACCGCCAGGACCACCTTGCGCTTGCGGCCGAATTTTTCCAGCTCCTCGTCGACGAAGCCGCTGAGGTCGCCTGCGAAGGACACCAGCGCGTGCGGTCGCGCGCAATAGTCGTCGAGGGTCAGCTGGCCGGGCGCGGAGTCGGCGCGGAGGATCTTCGGCTTGCTGCGGCGCACGGTCTTGCGCTTGGCGTTGGCCGGCAGTTCGTCGGTGTAGCTGACGCCCACCGAGATCTCCCCCGAGGCCAGCAGGTTCGGCATCAATAGATAGTTGGCGCGGCGCACGACGAGGACGATCCCCGGCGCCTCCGCGCGCAGGCGGCGGAGCAGGGGCGGCAACAGGCCGAACTCGACGTCGTCGGAAAGGCCGATGCGGAACACCGCGGTGCTGGTCGCCGGATCGAACTCGCTGGCGCGACTCATGGCGGTGGAGATGGAATCCAGCGCCGGCGACAGGTGGGCGAAGATTTCCTGGGCTCGCGCGGTGGGTTCCATGCTGCGTCCGGTACGGACGAACAGCGGGTCGTCGAACAGCGTGCGCAGGCGCGACAGCGCGGCGCTGATGGCCGGCTGGCCGAGGAACAGTTTCTCTGCGGCGCGGGTCACGCTGCGTTCGTGCATCAGGGTCTCGAACACGATCAGCAGGTTCAGATCGACGCGGCGCAGGTCGTTTCGGTTCATGGCGTTCCTCGTTTCCAGGGGCTAGAGGCTGCAACCGCGGGGGCTCGCCGTCAAGCCTTGCGTGCGAGACGGGGCGGGGCCTGGCGAGGTGCCGGAGGGGCATAGGATCACTGACAGGCATAGCCATTATCAATAACGACGGGTGGTTTTGTCAGGCATGGGCGGATACAGTCACAACCCATGAGGTTATTCACCCCGTGATGCACTGCAGAGGTTTGCGATGTCCCGAGTGATCCGTTTTCATCAGTTTGGCCCGCCAGAGGTCCTCAAATGCGAAGAGCTGCCGACCCCGGCGCCGGCCGCAGGGGAAGTCCTGGTGCGTGTCCAGGCGATCGGCGTGAGCTGGAAGGATGTGCTCTGGCGTCAGAACCTGGCCCCGGAGCAGGCTGCGCTGCCGTCCGGTCTCGGCTTCGAACTGGCCGGCGAGGTGCTGGCGGTCGGCGCCGGCGTCGGCGACCTGCCGCTGGGTTCCCGCGTGGCCAGTTTCCCCGCCCATACCCCCGATCATTATCCGGCCTATGGCGACGTGGTGCTGATGCCGCGCGCGGCCCTGGCGGTCTACCCCGAGGTACTCACCCCGGTGGAGGCCAGCGTCTACTACACCGGCCTGCTGGTGGCCTATTTCGGCCTGGTCGACCTGGCCGGGTTGAAGGCCGGGCAGACCGTGCTGATCACCGAGGCGGCGCGCATGTACGGGCCGGTCTCGATCCAGTTGGCCAAGGCTCTCGGCGCGCGGGTGATCGCTTCCACCAAGTCCGCCGAGGAGCGCGAGTTCCTCCGCGAGCAGGGCGCCGACAAGGTGGTGGTGACCGACGAGCAGGACCTGGTCCTGGAAGTCGAGCGCTTCACCGAGGGCAAGGGCGTCAATGTCATCCTCGACGAATTGGGCGGCCCGCAGATGACCCTGCTCGGCGATGTCTCCGCCACCCGCGGCAAGC
Organism: Pseudomonas sp. TZ252; assembly: GCF_056110345.1. Taxonomy (NCBI): domain Bacteria; kingdom Pseudomonadati; phylum Pseudomonadota; class Gammaproteobacteria; order Pseudomonadales; family Pseudomonadaceae; genus Pseudomonas; species Pseudomonas sp. TZ252. The sequence goes on from NZ_CM148566.1 coordinate 5,150,265, forward strand.
TGGTGCTGTATGGCTGCAACGGCGGCAACGAGTCGGCGTTCCCGGCCTGCGCCGCGTTCAAGAAGCACCTGCAGTTCTACCGCCACTGCCTGATGGATTTCACCGGTCATCCGGAGATGGGCCTGGAACGCAACGACGAGTCGGTGAGCAAGGCCCTCGCGCACATCGAGCAACTGACCCGCGATCGCCTGCTCAAGCCGGTGGTCGACCGGGTATTCGAGTTCGACCAGGTGGTCGAGGCGCACCGCTACATGGAAACCTGTCCGAAGCGTGGCCGGGTGGTGATCCACGTCGCCGATTGAGGACGACCCGCAGCGAAAGAGCCCGGCCATCGAGCCGGGCTTTTTCATGGGCGCGGTTTCAGATCCACAGATCGTTGACCGCCGTCCGCTCGCCGCCCTGGTCGCCGGTATTGCGCACGCCGCAGGGCTCCACCAGGAGCATGCGCACCTCGCCCTCGGCGAACGGCTTGTGCTCCACGCCGCGCGGCACCACATACATCTCGCCGGGGCCCAGGTGCACCGCGCCGTCGCGGAAATCGATGCGCAGGCGACCGGCGAGGACGATGAAGGTCTCGTCGGTGTCGGCGTGGCTGTGCCAGACGAAGTCGCCTTCGATCTTCACCAGCTTGAACTGGTAGTCGTTCATCTGGGCGATCACCCTGGGTTGCCAGCGGTCGTCGAACAGGGCGAGCTTGGCGGCGAAGTTGATCGCTTGGGTTGTGCTGGTGGACATCGGTGCGCTCCGGTGGTTGGTCTCTGGCGCCAGGGTAGGCGGCTACGGAGCGGGCGGTCTTGGATGATCGTGCAACCTGGCTAGGCGCGGCCGAGCATACGCAGCCAGCGTGCCGGCGGCAGGCCGTAGCTCTGGCCGAAATGGCGGGTCATGTGGCTCTGGTCGGCGAAACCGGCGGCAAGCGCGGCTTCGGCCAGCGTCTGGCCGCCGAGCATCAGCCGGCGGGCGATGTCCAGCCGGCGCTGGATCAGGTAGCGGTAGGGGCTGGTGCCGAACAGCGCGCGGAAATCGCGCGACAGGCTCCAGCGTTCGCGCTGGGCGACCTGCGCCAGTTCGTCGAGGCCCAGCGGGCGCTCCAGGTGCGCGTGGATGTACTGCCGGGCGCGCTCGGCGGCGACGAAGTCGAAGTGGCGCCTGCCGCGCGCCCGGTTGCCGGCCACGGCGTCGAGGGCGTGGGCCAGTTCGAACAGGGCGTCCTGTTCTTCCAGCGGCTCCAGCGGGGTATCCATGGCCTGTAGCAGGGCCCGGCTGGCGGCGATCAGGCGCGGGTCGTCGGACAAGCCCCCGCGCACGAACGGCAGCGGCCGGCCGCCGAGGGCCTGCTGGATCAGCGCCGGCTCGACGTAGAGCATCCGGTAGCGGAACCCTTCCTGGCTGCCGGCCTCGCCGTCGTGCAGCTCGTCGGGATGCAGCACCAGGCAGCCGCCCGGCAGGCTGTGGCGCTGGCTGCGGCGATAGCGGAAGCTCTGCACCCCGGCCAGGGTCTGGCCGATGGCATAGGTGTCGTGGCGATGCGGATCGTAGCCGTGGCCGGCGAAGTAAGCCTCGATGCGTTCCACCGCACCGTGTTGCGGGGCGCGTCGAACCCAGTCGCGGGGCGTATTGGCGTGGCTCATGGGGAAAGGCTCGTGGCGCGGAAGGTTCAGGCTAGCGCTTCGTTGGCGCGACTGGAATAGCCGGACGGCGTCTCGCCGAATACTGTGCGGAAGGCACTGGCGAAGCTGCTCGGGCTTTCGTAGCCGAGCGACCAGGCGACCTCGCCGACCGCCTGGCCCGCTGCCAGCCGTTCGACGGCCGCGTGCAGTCGCGCCAGTTGCCGCCATTGCGCGAAGCTCATACCGGTCTCGGCGCCGAACAGCCGGCTCAGGCTACGGCTGCTGAGGCCCGCCCAGCGTGCCCATTCGGCCGCCGGCCGCGGATCGCCGGGGTTGGCCAGCAATGCCTCGGCGATCCTGCGCAGGCGCGAATCCCCCGGATAGGGCAGGCGGGTCCGCTGGGGCACGGCGTGGCGCAGTTCGTCCAGCAGCACGCGCAGCAGGTTCTCGCGTTCGGTGCTCCAGGCGGAGCCGGTCGGCCAGCGGGTGGCGCGTTCGACGATCAGCGCCACGAAAGCCGAGCAGGCGAGCACGCCGGGGTGCCGGGGCAGGTCGCGGCAGTGTTCGGCGGCGAGGTAGGCGCTCCAGCCCGCCAGGCTGCCGTGGGAGTGCGCCGAGTGTGGGTGACCCGGTGGGATCCAGGCGATCTGGCGCGGAGGCAGGGCCTGGCGGCCATGCTCGTCCTCGACCACCAGAAGGCCGCGCTCCAGGCAGTAGAGCTGGCCGCAGGCATGGCGGTGGGAGGCCGTGCGGCTGGCTGCGCGGTCGATGCGCAGGGCGAAGAGCGGGACGGGCAGGGGTTCCGGAAGCATTTGGCGGAAAAGCGACGATGATTGGCTCGGGATGGATAATAGGCCATTCGACTGCGGATGTAGCCTGGCGGCTCATCATTCTTGCCTGGAGCACGCCATGAAAGCCGAAGACATCCTTCCCGACCGACAGGACCGCATCCGCCTGGGCGGCGTGGAGATACGCAAGGGCAGCGTCGGCGCGTTCATCGCCAACGCCCGGCTGCTGCTTGAGGAGGAACTGCCCGCGGCGCAACGGCGGCAGGCTGAAGAAGACCTGCGCGCCCTGCTGCCGGCGATCCGGGCACTGGGGCTGCTGGAACTCTTCGAACTGCGCGACGCGCGACTGCGGACGCTGGTGGCGGATTGGGAAAACGCCGCTGGCCGCTCCTGAGAGCGGCACACGGGCACTGGAGGTATCAGTCGTCGATGCAGCTTTCGATCAGGCGTTGCAGGGCTTCGCGCTCACTGACCGGCGTGCGCATCGGCATGTGCGCGAGGCTGCCGTCGCGGCGCTCGATGATGTACTCGGTCTCGAAGTGCAGGGTGCAATCCTCGAGGCTCACATAGGTGACGCCATAGGTCGGGGCCTTGCGGGAGCGGGCTGAGAGCATGGATGCCTCCTTGGGTTCATTTCTTCTCGCTGGTCGATGCGGGCGCGCTGGCCTGAACCGGGCGAGTAGGGGTCACTGCATTGCTGTAGAACGCGGAAGCGGCGAAGTAGCTGGCGAGGGCGCTGAAGCTGGACATGATCGGTTCTCCTGGGGAAGGGTGGGCGTCTGCCCTTGGAGAGCATGTTTGCCCAGCGGGAGAACCGGCAGAAGTAAAAAGCCTGCATGGTGTATATCGAGCGCGGTGATGGATCAAGCGACCCCCTCCAGCCTTGCGACTGTTCGCCGGTGTTACCATATGACGTGTTTTTTTCTCAGGAATTCCCATGGCCAAGCGTGGACGCCCCTGCGGCTTCGATCGTGAACAGGCATTGCGCCGGGCGCTCGACGTGTTCTGGGAGGCCGGTTACGAAGGCGCGACCATGGCCGCGCTGAAGGAGGCCATGGGTGGCATCTGCGCGCCGAGCATGTATGCCGCCTATGGTTCCAAGGAGGCGCTGTTCCGTTCGGCGGTGGAACTCTACCTGAGCCAGGAGTGCCAGCTTTCCAAGGGCGCCTTCGCCCTGCCGACGGCGCGCGAGTCGATCGCCGCGCTGCTGGAAAGCGCCGCCGTCAGCTACACCACGGAAGGCAAGCCGCGCGGTTGCCTGGTCGACCTCAGCACGACCAATTTCTCGCCGGCCAACAAAGGCGTCGAAGACTACCTGCGCGATCACCGGCGGCGCGCCGCGCGCCTGCTGCGCGAGCGTTTCGCACGAGGCGTGGCCGACGGCGACGTGCCGGCCGGAGCCGATCTCGACGCGCTCACCAGTTTCTACAGCAGCGTGCTCCAGGGCCTGTCGATCCAGGCCCGCGACGGCGCCAGCCGCCAGCAGTTGCTGGCCATCGGCCGCTGCGCGATGGCGGCCTGGGATTCCCTGCTGGCGGTCGAGGCCGCCTGACGCCACAGCGCGCCTTGACTGGAAAAAGCCCATGGATTCTCCGTGGGCAAAAACTATAACGCGTGATATAGAATTGATCCAAACCCCGGGCGAGGTCCTTCCGCGCGTGTCTCGCGCCCCGGCCATCGCCCGCTGCCGATTGGAGCTTTCATGACAACGCTTGCTGATATTCCCCTGTCCATGCTCGACCTGGTGCCGGTGCGCACCGGCGGCAGCGTGGCCGAAGCCCTGCACAACTCCCTGGACCTGGCGCGCCATGTGGAGCGCCTGGGCTTCAACCGTTTCTGGCTGGCCGAGCACCACAACATGGATGGCATCGCCAGCTCCGCCACCGCGCTGCTGATCGGCCATATCGCCGGCGGCACCTCGCGGATCCGCGTCGGCTCGGGTGGGGTGATGCTGCCGAACCATGCGCCGCTGGTGGTGGCGGAAAACTTCGGCACCCTGGAGACGCTCTACCCGGGCCGCATCGACCTCGGCCTTGGCCGCGCCCCCGGCGCCGACCAGGCGACCATGCGCGCCTTGCGTCGCGACCGCCTGGGCAACGGCGACGACTTCCCCGAGCAGGTCGCCGAGCTGGAAATGCTGCTCGGCCCGCGCCGTTCCCAGCAGAGCCTGCTGGCGGTGCCGGGCGAGGGTACCCAGGTGCCGATCTGGCTACTCGGTTCGAGCCTGTTCAGCGCTCACCTGGCGGCGCAGAAAGGCTTGCCCTATGCCTTCGCTTCGCATTTCGCACCGCGTTACCTGCACGAGGCGCTGCGCATCTACCGCAGCAACTTCCAGCCCTCGGCGGTACTCGACAAACCTTACGCGATGATCGGCGTGCCGCTGATCGCCGCACCTACCGACGAAGAGGCCGAGTTCCTCGCCACTACCGCCTTCCAGCGCGTGCTGGCGCTGATCCGCGGCGAGAGCCTGAAACAGAAGCCGCCGGTGGAAAGTATGGCGCCGTTGTGGCTGCCCCACGAGCAGGATGCGGTCGGCAGCTTCTTCGGCCTGGCGGTGATCGGCGGTCCGGAGAAGGTTCGTGCGCGCCTGGAGATCCTCCTGGAGCAGACCGGCGCCGACGAGCTTATCTTCACCAGCGACTTCTACGAGCACGCCCATCGGCTGCGCTCTTGCGAAATCGTCGCGGGGCTGAAAGGGGCGTGATCCGGGGCCTGTAGGGAAAATGATGTAGACCTGCGTGCGGTAGGGTCTTTCGGCGATAGGTTTTTTGGTTCTAAACTTAGAACTAAAAACAATAAGCCAGAGAGGAACCCTGCCATGCCGGTTGCACACCGACTGCTGTTTTCATTGACCGCCTTGCTGGCGGCGACGGCCCAGGCCGCCGTCGACGGCCAGAAACTCTACACACAGGGCGGCGCCAACCCGGCCGCCGCGGCCTGCGTCACCTGCCACGGCGCCGATGGCATGGGCCTGGCCGCCGCCGGCTTTCCGCGCCTGGCGGGCCTTCCCGCCGCCTACCTGAGCAAGCAACTGCACGACCTCAAGCAGGGCGGCAGTCGCGAGCACCCGGTGATGAAGGGCATAGCCGATGCTCTCGGCGACGACGAGATCCAGGCGCTCGCCAATACCCTCGCGGCAATGCCGGCGCCCAAGCCGGTGGCGCTGTCGCGCGTGGCCACCCCGCGCAGCCCCGGCGAGACCCTGGCGGTACGTGGCGCCTGGGAGCGCAACATTCCCGAGTGCGTGACCTGTCACGGTCCGGCCGGCAGCGGCGTGGGGGAGGCCTTCCCGCCGTTGCAGGGGCAGGGCGAGATGTACCTGAGCAACCAGTTGCGCGCCTGGCAGCTTGGCACTCGCCGCAACGACCCGAACGATCTGATGGGACATATCGCCAAATCCCTCAGCGAAGAGGAGATCCGCAGCGTCAGCCAGTTCTTCGCCACCCTCGGTCAGGCAGGAGGCCAGCCATGAACATGCCGTCGATCCTTTCCCTGGCCGTCGCCGGCCTGCTGGTCGCTCCCGTCCACGCGGCAACGGCGCCCTCGGAGCCGTTCCAGCCGCCGGCGGAAAGCAGCCTCCCGGACAACGCCTTCGGCGAAATGGTCCGCCAGGGCCAGGCGCTGTTCGTGGAAACCCGGAAGAACGCGCCGCATCTGGTCGGCAACCAGCTCAACTGCGTCAACTGCCATCTCGACCAGGGCCGCCGGGCCAACTCCGCGCCGCAGTGGGCGGCCTACCCGGTCTATCCGGCGTTCCGCGCCAAGAACAACAAGGTCAATACGTTCGCCGAGCGCCTGCAGGGCTGTTTCCAGTTCAGCATGAACGGCAAGGTGCCGGCGGCCGACAGCCCGGAGATCAAGGCCCTGACCGTCTACGCCTATTGGCTGGCGAGCCAGGCGCCGACCGGGGTCAGCCTGCCCGGACGCGGCTATCCGGACGTGGCCCCGCCGGAAGGCGGCTACAGCATCGAGCGCGGCGCCAAGGTCTATGCCGCGCAGTGCGCGATCTGCCACGGCGCCGACGGCCAGGGCCAGATGGCTCTGGGGCAGACGGTGTTCCCACCGCTGTGGGGCGCGCAGTCGTTCAACTGGGGCGCGGGCATGCACCGCATCAACACCGCGGCTTCCTTCATCAAGTACAACATGCCGTTGGGCAAGCCCGGTACCCTCAGCGACCGCGACGCCTGGGACGTCGCCGCCTTCATGAACAGCCACGAGCGCCCGCAGGACCCGCGCCTGGTGGACGGTTCGGTGGAGAAGACGCGGCAGAAGTTCCATGCCAACGACGGCGTCAACCTGTATGGGCAGAAGGTCAACGGCGTGCTGCTGGGACAGGGAATCTGACCCTCGTGGCCTGGCGTCCGCAGGACGGAGACCCGGTCCGGCGGAAGCAGGTCGGCGCGGGGGTAGGGCGGATAACGCCAACGGCGTTATCCGCCGATGCCTGGGCCTCGGTCCGGCGGATAGCCGCGGGCGGCTATTCGCCCTACGGGGGCCGGTTGGCGGGTGGGCCCGCGCATCACTCGCGCAGCGGCATTTCCAGCGTCACCCGCAGGCCGTCCGCGCGGCTGTCGAAGTCCAGCCGGCATTGGCAGCGTTGCACGATAGCCTGGACGATGGCCAGGCCGAGCCCGCTGCCGCCGCTCTTGCCGTGGCGCCAGAAACGCCGGGTGAGGTGCGGCAGGTCGGTTTCGGCGATGCCCGGACCGTGGTCGCGGACGTGGAAGCGCGCGCAGCCTTGCGCGGTTTCCACCGCCAGCTCCACCCGGGTGCCGGCGGCGGTGTGGCGCAGGGCGTTGTCCAGCAGGTTGCGCAGCGCGGCGATGGCCAGCACCGAGGGGACTTCCAGCGGCGCCTCGGACAAGCCGTCGGCCAGCTTCAGCTCGAACATCCGCACGTCGCCGTGGCCGGCGTCGTGCATGGCTACCCGGGCGGCGTCCTCGGCGCTGCATTGCACGCCGTCGTCGAACGACAGGCTGCCTTCCACCCGCGCCAGCAGCAACAGCTGGTCCAGCGTCCGGTGCAGACGGTCGGCGCCTTCCTCGGCGTGGGCCAGGGCCTGCTCGGCGGCGGCGCCCTCGGTCATGCGCGCGACCTGCAGGTGGGTCTTGATCGCGGTCAGCGGGCTGCGCAGCTCGTGGGCGGCATCGCCGGTCAGGCGTCGCTCGCGTTCGATGGCCTGGGCGATGCGCTGGAACAACTGGTTCTGGGTTTCCACCAGCGGCTTCAGTTCGCTCGGCAGGGCCGCCAGCTCCAGTGGCTCCAGCGAGTCGGCGCCACGTCGGGTGAGGGCGTCGCGAATCCGCTTGAGCGGCGCCAGACCCTGGCCGGCGCCGAGCCAGAGCAGGGCCAGGCTGCCGAGCAGGGCGACCGTCACCGGCACCGCGGCGGCCACCACCACCGAGCGTTGCAGCACGTCGCGCTCTTCCAGGCGGTCGGCGGTGCTGACCCGCAGATCGCCGGCCTGCACGGTGAAGCTGCGCCACAGCACGCCGTTGATTTCCTGGTCGCGGAAGCCGCTGGCGGTGCTGTCCAGCGCCCGCTCCGGGGTGGCATGGCTCTGCGCCAGGACTTCGCCGCGCAGTGAGCTGACCTGGCAGGCCATGCCGTTGGGAATTCCCAGTTGCTCCGCGCTCAGGCGCGTGGTCTGGCCGTCCGCCGGCTGCGGCTGCGGCAACTGCTGGAGCAGGCCGGCAACCATCCGCGCCGAGGCCGCCAGGCGTTGGTCGAAGGAGCGCATCATCTGCCCGCGCAGGTCGCAGAGCATCCAGGCCGCGGCCAGCGACCAGAGCAGGATGAAGGCCGAGCCGAGGATCAGGGTCAGGCGCAGGCGCAGGCTCATGCGTCGTCTCCGTCGCCGCGCGCCGGCCCGAGGCGGTAGCCGAGGCCGCGCACGGTCTGCACGATGGCGTTGCCGAGCTTGCGCCGCAGGTGATGGATGTGGACGTTGAGGGCGTTGCTCTCGACCTCGTCGCCGAAGCCATAGACGCTGTCCTTGAGCTGCTCGCCGCTGAGGATCCGCCCGCGGTTGTTGAGCAATGCCTGCAACAGCGCCTGTTCGCGTCGCGACAGTTCCACGGGGCGGCCGTCGAGCCAGGTTTCGCGGGTGCTCGGATCGTAGCTGAGGCGGCCGTGTTCGATGACGTTGACGCAACGCCCGGCGGAGCGCCGCTGCAAGGTATGCAGGCGGGCGCCGAGTTCGCGCAGGTCGAAGGGCTTGAGCAGGTAGTCGTCGGCGCCGGCCTGCAGCCCGGCGACCCGGTCGGTCACCGCGTCGCGCGCGGTCAGCACCAGCACCGGCAGGTCGACGCCCTGCTGGCGCAGGCGCTGCAGCAGGCGCAGGCCGTCCTCGTCGGGCAGGCCGAGATCGAGGACCAGCACGTCGAAGCGCGCCACCTGGAGCAGCGCCTGGGTATCGGCGGCGCTGGCCACCCGGTCCACGGTCAGGCCCTGGGCGTTGAGGCCGGCGACGATGCCGCTGGCGATCAGGTCGTCGTCTTCGGTGAGCAGTACATGCATGGCGGTATCGCTGGTTAAAGGGATAGGAGTCTGAAGCGGGCGAATTAAGCCAGGATTATGCCCCGCCCGGCGCGTCGCCGGGGTTTTCCCGTGGCCGCGTTAACGGCCTGTTAATCGTCGCTGGCCATGCTGCCGCCGAGTTCATCGTAAAAGGCGTTATCCATGCGTGTGTTGATCCTGCTCCTGATGCTCCTGCTGCCGGGCCTGTCCCAGGCGCAACCGGGCGACGACCTGTTCGCGCCGCGCGGCGCGACGCAGACGGATTTCCTGCCGGTGGAGAAAGCCTTCCGCTTCACCTGGGAGCGCCTCGACGACGGCCAGGTGCAACTGCGCTGGCAGATCGCGCCGGGCTACTACCTGTACCAGAAGCGCCTGCGCTTCGACGGACTCGACCCGGCCTTGCAGCCGCAGCTGCCGCCCGGCGAAAGCCACAGCGACGAGTTCTTCGGCGAGTCGCAGGTCTATCGCCAGAGCCTGGAACTGACCCTGCCGGCGGCCGCCGCCGGACAACTGCGCCTGGGCTGGCAGGGCTGCGCCGATGCCGGCCTGTGCTATCCGCCGCAGAGCCAGGCGCTCGACCTGGGCGGTACCGGCCCTGCCGCCGCCGGGACGAGCGGCGAAGTCGCCGAGGACCAGGGCCTGGCCGGCAGCCTGCAGGCCGGCAACCTGGCCTGGAGCCTGTTGCTGTTCTTCGGCCTCGGCCTGCTGCTGGCGTTCGCTCCCTGTTCGCTGCCGATGCTGCCGATCCTCGCCGGGCTGGTGGTCGGCAGCGGCGCCGGCCCTCGTCGCGGCCTGCTGCTGGCCGGTAGCTACGTGCTGAGCATGGCGCTGGTCTACGCCGGACTCGGGGTGGTCGCGGCGCTGCTTGGCGGCAACCTGCAGGCCTGGCTGCAACAGCCGTGGCTGCTGGGCAGCTTCGCCGCGCTGTTCGTGTTCCTCGCGCTGCCGATGTTCGGCTTCTTCGAACTGCAACTGCCGGCTGCCCTGCGCGACCGCCTCGACGGTCTCAGTCGCGGCCGCAAGGGCGGCAGCCTGGCCGGCGCGGCCGCGCTCGGCGCGTTGTCCGGGCTGCTGGTGGGGCCGTGCATGACCGCGCCGCTGGCCGGCGCCTTGCTCTATATCGCGCAGACCGGCAATGCCCTGCATGGCGGCCTGGTGCTGTTCAGCCTGGGCCTCGGCATCGGCATGCCGCTGTTGCTGCTGGTGACGGTCGGCAGCCGCTTCCTGCCCAAGCCCGGTCCCTGGATGAACCTGGTCAAGGGCGTGTTCGGCTTCCTTTTCCTCGGCACCGCCTGGATACTCCTGCGTCCGCTGCTCGGCGAGGCGCTGTGGATCGGCCTTGGCGGCGCGTTGCTGCTGGTCCTGGCCTACGCCGCGCTGCACACGGCGCGAGGCCTGGCGCGGCACGCGGTGCTGTTCGGCGCGGCGGGCTGCATCTTCGGTCTCTGGGGCGCGGCGATGTTGCTGGGCGCCGCGGCCGGGGCCGACGACCCCTGGCGTCCGCTACAGGTGTATGCGGCGGCGAACCGGGGCGCTACGCCGACGGCCAGCGCCCACGAGGCGTTCCTCACGGTGAGCCAGCCGGCCGAGCTGGACCGTCAGTTGGCTGCGGCCAAGGCCGAGGGACAATGGGTGCTGCTCGACTACTACGCTGACTGGTGCGTGTCCTGCCGGATCATGGAGAAACAGGTGTTCGCCAAGCCCGATGTGCTCGCCGCCCTGCAGGGCGTGCGCCTGCTGCGGCTCGACGTGACCGCGGATAACGCCGCCAGCCGCGAGCTGCTGCACCGCTACCAGGTACCCGGCCCGCCGAGCCTGATCTGGATCGGCCCGGAAGGCGAGGAGCGCCGCGCGCGCCGGTTGACCGGCGAAGTCGACGCCGGCGGCTTCCTCGCCCATTGGCAGGCGACCCGGGAGCGCGGCTGATGCTGAGTTTTTCCCTGGGGCCGCTGGTGGTCTCGCTGCAACACCTGCTGCTGTTCCTCGCCCTCGGCGCCGCGCTGCTCGGTGGTTGGCTGGCGGCGCGCGGCGGCGGGCGCAACGCCGAGCCGGTGCTGTTCAACCTGTTGTTGCTCGGCCTGCTGGTGGCGCGCCTGGCCTTCGTGGTGCGCTACTGGCCGCAGTACCGTGGCGACTTCGCACAGATGCTGGATATCCGCGATGGCGGTTTCCTCGCCTGGCCAGGCCTGCTCGCCGCCGTGCTCGGCGCGCTGTTCTGGGCCTGGCGGCGACCGGCGCTACGTCGCTCGCTGGGTGTCGGCGCCAGCCTCGGACTGGCGTTCTGGCTGCTTGGCAGCCTGGGCCTGGGCATCTACGAGCGCGGTACGCGTCTGCCCGAACTGAGCCTGCGCAACGCCGCCGGCGAGTCGGTGCAACTGGCCGATTTCCGGGGCCGCCCGCTGGTGATCAACCTCTGGGCCAGTTGGTGCCCGCCGTGTCGGCGCGAGATGCCGGTGCTGCAACAGGCGCAGGCGGAGAATCCCGACGTAGTGTTCCTCTTCGCCAACCAGGGCGAGAGCGCCGAGACCGTGCGCCATTTCCTCCAGGGCGAGAACCTGCGCCTGGACAACCTGCTGTTCGACAACGGCGGGCAGCTTGGCCAGCAGGTCGGCTCGGTCGCCTTGCCCACCACCGTTTTCTACACCGCCGAGGGCCGCCTGCTGGGCAGCCATCTCGGCGAACTGTCCCGCGGCAGCCTGGCGCGCTACCTCGAAGCCTTCGAGCCGGCCGCTGCCGCCCCCGCAACCAGGAGTTCCGAATGAGACTGCCGCGCAACCTGATCACCCTTGGCCTGGGCCTGACCCTCCTCAACGCCGGCCTGGCCACGGCGGCGGAGGAGCTGCCGGCGCCGATCCGCATGGTCCAGGAGAAGGGCGCCCGCATCCTCGGCAGCTTCGACGCCCCGGATGGCCTGCGCGGCTATGCCGCCGAATACCAGAACCAGGGCATGGCGCTGTACCTGACGCCCGACGGCAAGCACGTACTCACCGGCCACCTGTTCGACGCCCAGGGCAAGGACCTCAGCCGCGAACCGCTGGAGCGCCTGGTGTATGCGCCGCTGGCCAAGGAAATGTGGCAGAAGATGGAGCAGAGCGCCTGGATCGCCGATGGCCGTGCCGACGCGCCGCGCGTGGTCTACCTGTTCAGCGACCCGAACTGCCCGTACTGCACCATGTTCTGGGAGCAGGCGCGACCCTGGGTGGATGCCGGCAAGGTGCAGTTGCGGCATATCATGGTCGGCATCATCCGCGAGGACAGCGAAGCCAAGTCCGCCGCGCTGCTGGCCAGCAAGGACCCGCAGAAGGCCCTGCACGACCATGAGCAGGCGGGCAAGGCCAGCACCCTGAAGCCGCTGGCGAAGATCCCGGCGGCGGTGCGCAAGCAGCTCGCCGGCAACATGGAACTGATGGAGTCGATGGGCGCCGCGGCGACCCCGGCGATCTTCTATCTCAATGCCGAGGGGCGCATGCAGCAGCAACAGGGCGCGCCGCAGCCGGACCAGTTGGCGGAGATCCTCGGTCCGCGCTGATCCTCCGGGCCGGCGCCGAGCCGCCGGCCATCTATACTCCCTGCGTTACGCCAACCCAGCGGAGCAAGGGCCATGGACGACGCATTCAGCGAGGAAGGCAGCGCGCAGCCGCGCCATGACGCTCAGCGTCCGGCGCTGGCCCCGCGGAGCGACGGTTTCGACATCCACACCTACCATCCCGACTTCGTCGCCGATCCCTATCCGCTGTTGCGGCTGATCCGCTCCCGTGCGCCGGTCTGCCGCGACCAGGCCTCGATCTGGTGGATCAGTCGCTATGCCGATGTTTCGGCGTGCCTGCGCGACCGCCGTTTCTCCGCCGACCCCGCTCGCCTTGGCGCCGCCGGCGTCCGCCAGGGCGGCGCCAGCTGGTTCGGCCACCAGCAATTGCAACCGCTGGCGCGCTTCTACGACAACTTCATGCTGTTCAACGACGCGCCGCGGCACACCCGCCTGCGCAGGCTGTTCGCTCCGGCCTTCGGCCCCGACGCCGTGCGCCGCTGGGAAGCGCGCATCGAGGTGCTGGTGGAAGAACTCCTCGACAGCTTGCTGGAGCGCCGCGAGCCCGATCTGCTCAGGGATTTCGCCGAACCGCTGACGATCCGGGTGGCCGCCGAGCTGTTCGGCTTTCCCCGCGAAGATACCGGGCAACTGCTGCCCTGGGGCCGCGATCTGGCCGCCGGGCTCGATCTCGCCGCCAGCCACGGCGATGCCGGGCAGATCAACCGCAGCGCGGCCGCCTTCAGCGACTACCTGCAACGCCAGGCGCGCGGCTGGAGCGATGGCTCTTCGCGCCCGCCGTCCGGCGCGGCGCCGAGCATCCTCGACGGCGCCGCGATGCTGGAGGCCGGACTGGGCCTCGAGGACCTGGTAGCGGCCTATGCCATGGTGTTCATGGCCGCCTTCGAAACCACCATCAGCATGGTCGGCAACGCTACGCTGGCGCTGCTCACCCATCCCGACCAGCTCGACCTGCTGCGGCGGTGCCCGGAGCTGGCGGCGAACGCGGTGGAGGAACTGCTGCGCTTCGATGGCGCGGTGCGCGGCGGCGTGCGTTGCACCCTGGAGGAGGTGGAGATCGGCGGCCAGCGGATTCCGCCTGGAGAGAAGGTCTGGCTGAGCTTCCTCGCGGCGAACCGCGACCCGGAGATGTTCGCCGCCCCCGACCGCCTGCAGTTGCAGCGAGCGAACGCCAAGCAGCACGTGGCGTTCGCCCATGGTCCGCACTACTGCCTGGGCGCGTACCTGGCCCGGCTCGAATTGCAATGCGCATTGCGCGGCCTGGTGCGTCGCCGTTTCGCCCTGGCCTCGGAACCGACGGACCTGCGCTGGCGGCGCAGCTCGGTGTTCCGCACCCTGGAGCGCTTGCCGATCGTCCCGGAAGGCGACGCTCAGAAGACCTGCGAGTAGCGCAGGATCAGCCGGCTGCCCTCGCTGCGGTTGCGTGCGCCGTATTCGTGATAGGCGTTGAGGAACAGCCGCGACTTGCCCCAGCCGAACATCAGCGCCGGGCCGATGGCATCGACCCGCTCGCGGGAGTCCGGGCGGTCGTGGCCGTCGACCCGCTCGTTGGTGATCTGTCGCAGGCTGTAGCCGGACAACCCGAGCCGCCAATGCGCATCCAGCGCCAGCGATACCGAGTAGTTGGCGTGGAACGCCTGGCCCGGTTGCAGGTAGTCGTCGGCCAACGGCGGCGCCGGGTCGCGATTCTTGCCCGGCAACAGGTACTGCAGGCGAGCGCTGGCTTCCCAGCCTTCGGCGAATTCCCAGGTCAGCGCGTAGTGCGGGTTGAAGCTCCAGTGGTTGCTGCCGGGATTGATCGCCCGATGCCTGTCGTAGCGCCCGGTGGGTAACTGGAAGGCGAGGTTCAGGCGCTGCCAGTAGGGCCGGCCGAACAGCTCGGTCTGCGGCCATTGCAGGATGAACGGACTGACGATCAGGTTGCCGAGGCCGTTGGCGCTGCCGGCGTGGGGTTCGAAGTCGGGATCGGCGAGCAGCACCGGGACGAGGATTTCCGCGCCGTAGTAAGCGCCGAACAGCTGGTGCTGGCTGATGTGGGCGAAGTGGCTGGTAGCGAGCAGGGTGCGCAGGCGGTTGTCGAGCGGGCGCCGGTGTCCGTTGGCGTCCATGAAGTCGTCGGCCTCGTAGATATTCACGAACTGCTGGAACAGCGTGCCGGGCAGGGCCTTGCCGTCGAGGAAGGAGGTCTGGCCGAGGTTCATCCCCGGCAGCGCGGCGATAGCCTGGAACGGAGGCAGCAGCAGGGGCAGGGCCAGCAGGCTGGCCCGGATGCGGGTGGTCATGGGCGTGTCCTTCTTGTTGTTGTTTTCCACGGGGCAGCGCGTCAGTCCGGCAGGTAGTCGGGCTGGCGCTCGGGGCTGGCGCGCTGGAAGGCTTCGAGCGCCAGGCAGCGCCCCTCCAGTTCGAGCAACGCCGGGTAGGGCGCCAGGACACAGCCCATGCGCCGGGCGTTGGCCAGTTGCGGCACCAGGCAGCACTCGACGATGCCCGCTGCGGTGCCGGCGAAGAAGGCGCCGCGACGGTGTCGGTTCAGCAGGGTCTCCGCCGCCGCCAGGCCCTCGGCGACCCAGTGCGCGTACCAGCGCTGGCGGTCCTCGGCGTCTATGCCGAGGACCTGGGTCAGGTACTTGAGCACCCGCACGTTGTTCAGCGGATGGATGTCGCAGGCCACCAGCAGGGCCAGTTCCAGCGCCTGGGCGCGATGCAGTGGGTCGAGAGGGATCAGGCGCGGTTCGGGCTGCACGGCGTCGAGATAGTCGATGATCGCCAGCGACTGGCTGAACCGACGGCTGTCGGCGTCGACCAGGGTCGGCAGCGCGCCCATCGGGTTGCGCTGGCGGTCGGCCGGGCGCAGTTGCTCGCCCTGCCGCAGGTTGACCGGCACTACCTGGTAATCCAGACCTTTCAGGGCCAATGCGATACGCACCCGATAGGACGTGGAGCTGTTGAAGAAGCTGTAGAGCTGCATGGGAAGTCCTGTTCAGAGAGTGACGGAAGAAGGCCTGGCCCGGCGCCGGCCCAGGCGATGCACGGCCACGGCGGCGAGCAGCGCCGGGATCACCAGCAGGGCGAGGATGCCGCTGAAGCCCAGGCCCAGGCCGAGCAGGGCGCCGCCGCTGAGGGAGCCGACGATCGAGCCGATGCGGCCCAGGCCGAGGGCCCAGCTGACCCCGGTGGCGCGGCTGCGGGTCGGATAGAAATCGGCGGCCAGGGCGTTGGCGCCGACCTGCGAGCCGCTGATGCAGAAACCGACGCCGGCGACGCACAGCGCCAGCAGGGCGAAGCTGTGGTAGAGGCTGGCGATGCCGAGGATGAACAGGGCGCCGCCGACGTAGGCCAGGCTCAGCACCCGGTGCGCGTCGAAGCGATCCATGGCGCTGCCCAGGAGGAGTGCGCCGAGGGTGCCGCCGAGCTGGAACATGGCGCTGATCGTCGCCGCCTCGCCGAGACTGAAGCCGGTGCCGCCGATCAGCGTCGGCAGCCAGTTGGTCAGCAGGTAGATGATCAGCAGGCCCATGAAAAAGGTGGCCCAGAGCAGCAGGGTGCCGCCGCGCAGCTCGGCGCCGAGGATCTGCCGCAGGGGCGAGGTGCCGTCGGACTCGTCGGCGGGCAGTTCGAGGCGTCCGGCCCAGCCGTCGGGCAGGCGCCCCAGGCGTTCGAGGATGCGCCGCAGGCGCGCCGCGTCCGGTGCGCGGCGGGCGAGGAAGCGCACCGACTCCGGCAGGCATGCCCAGAGCAGCGGCAGGCTCGCCAGGGGCAGGCCGCCGCCGAGCAGCAGCACGCTTTCCCAGCCCAGCGCCGGGACCATCCGCGCGGCGAGCAGGCCGCCCAGCGCCGAGCCGAGGGTGAAGCCGCAGAACATCGCGGTGACCATCAGCGCGCGGTGCCGGCG
This sequence comes from Pseudomonas sp. TZ252, assembly GCF_056110345.1. Classification (NCBI taxonomy): domain Bacteria; kingdom Pseudomonadati; phylum Pseudomonadota; class Gammaproteobacteria; order Pseudomonadales; family Pseudomonadaceae; genus Pseudomonas; species Pseudomonas sp. TZ252. The sequence continues at coordinate 5,166,621 of NZ_CM148566.1, forward strand.
CGGGCAGTATTCGGAGGTCAGGGTGATCGCGTTGGGCATCGCCCCGCCCAGGCCGAGGCCGGTGAAAAAGCGCAGCAGGGCCAGGGTTTCCACCGAACCGGCGTAGGCCGAGGCGAGGCTCCAGCCGCCGAAGAACAGCACCGAGAGCAGGAGCACGCTCTTGCGTCCGAAACGGTCGGCCAGCGGGCCGGCGGCGAAGGCGCCGAGGGCCAGGCCGGCCAGCGCGGCGCCGAGGATCGGGCTGAGTTGCGCCGGGCTCAGTTGCCAGTCGTGGGCCAGGGCCGGGGCGATGAAGCCGATGGCGGCGGTGTCGAATCCGTCCATGGCGACGATCAGGAAGCACAGCGACAGGACTCGCAACTGGAAGGCGGAAACCGCCTGCGCATCGATGAAGGCCTGGACGTCGATCTTGTTGTTCTTGTCGGGCGTAGGCATGAGCGTTCCTCGGCCGTCGCCGTGGCGACAGCCCGGATGAAGGGCAGGGTGGGCCCGCGCCGTGCGCGGGCGGTGGGTCAGACCACGCGGACGCTGAGTTCGCCGAGGCCGTCGATGGCGCCGAGCATCCGCTCGCCGCGCTCGACCGCGCCGACGCCTTCCGGGGTGCCGGTGAAGACCAGGTCGCCGGGGCGCAGCTCGAAGAAGCGCGACAGGTAGCTGACGGTTTCCGCCACCGACCAGATCAACTGGTCGATGTCGCTGCGCTGGCGATCCTCGCCGTCGACCTGGAGGCTGATGGCGGCGTGGCGCGGATGGCCGACCTGGCTGGCAGGGTAGAGCGGGCCGATCGGCGCCGAGCGGTCGAAGGCCTTGCCGATCTCCCAGGGCCGGCCCATCTCGCGCATGCGCATCTGCAGGTCGCGGCGGGTCATGTCCAGGCCCACCGCGTAGCCCCAGACGTGTTCCTCGGCCTGCTCCAGGGGAATGTCGCAGCCGCCCTTGCCGATCGCCGCCACCAGTTCGATCTCGTAGTGGTAGTTGCCGGTCTGGCTCGGGTAGGCCAGCTCCAGGGTGCTGCCGGCGGCGACCGGGACCACCGCGTCGGCCGGCTTGCAGAAGAAGAACGGCGGCTCGCGCTCGGGATCGAAGCCCATTTCCCGGGCGTGGGCGGCGTAGTTGCGGCCGACGCAGTAGACCCGCCGCACCGGGAAGGTCTGGTCGCTGCCATGGATGGTGAGGCTGACGGGTGCTTCGGGCGCGAAGAGATGGTTCATGGGACGGGTCCTTCAGTGGGCGAGGGTTTCGCGGGATTCGCGGAGGATGCCGAGCGCCTGCTGCACTGGGCGGTCGGAGAAACTGAACAGCACGCAGTCGGTGGCGCCGGCTTCCAGGCGCAGCTCGACCCAGGAGGGCACGACGAACAGATCCTTGGCCTCGAAGGCGAAGCGCCGGTCGCCGATCTGCGCCACGCCGCTGCCTTCCACCACCGAATAGACGCTGGCGTCGGTGCTGCGCGCGGGCTGCCCGAAGAAGCCGGCCGGCAGCAGTTGCAGGCAGGTGGCGATGGTCGGCATGGCCCAGCCGCCGGTGGCCGGGTTGACGTAGCGCAGCTTGTGGCCTTCCCAGGGATCGGGCCGTTCGAGGCGCGCCAGGCGCTCGAGGACCTCGCGGCTGCGCGCGTAGGGGTAACTGAACAGCGGCGAGGTCGGCGTCGTCGGCTGGTGGCGCAGCGGCAGCATGTTGCTGCCGTAGCGGGCGAGGCTGTCGCCTTCGCCACGTCGCAACGGCTGCACCGGTTCGCCGTAGCTCTCGGCGAAGGTGGCGCCGAAGAAACGCAGCATCGGGATGTCCAGGCCGTCCAGCCAGACCACCGGCTCGCCGCCTTCCGCGGCGGCGCGGTTGCCGTGGTCGTGCCAGGTCCAGGACGGGGTGATGATGAAGTCGCCCGGCTCCATGCGGGTGCGTTCGCCGTCCACCGAGGTGTAGGCGCCGTAGCCCTCGACGACGAAGCGCAGGGCCGACTGGGTGTGCCGGTGGCTGGGGGCGATCTCGCCCGGCAGGATCAGTTGCAGGCCGGCGTAGAGGCTCGGGGTGATCGCCGACTGGCCGGGAAGGTCCGGGTTCTCCAGCACCAGCACGCGGCGCACCGCTTCCTCGGCGCTGATCAGGTCGCCTGCCTCGAGCAGGAACGGGCGCAGTTCGCGATAGCGCCACAGCGCCGCCTGGCAGCCGCCGGCGGGTTGCGCCGGGACCAGGCTGTGCAGGGCTTCCCAGAGCGGGGTGAGGTGCTGCTGGCGGATGCGTCGATAGAAGTCGGCGCGCTTCTCGGTGGAATTGTCGTTATGCATACCGATGAATCTCCGGCGGGAGGAGGCGGGGCCGCCTCGGTCTGGTAGTCATTATTCGAGGTGAAGGCATAACCGAATAATGATATTTAGACATCGACCTATACGTATTTGAGGATGGCTTGCGATGGACTGGACCCGCCGCCTGCGCCTGCAACACCTGCAACTGCTGGTCAGCCTGATGGAGACCGGCAACCTCAGCGGCACCGCCCGGGCCGCACACACCACCCAACCGGGCCTGTCGAAGTGGCTCAAGGAACTGGAGGAGGACGTCGGCGCGCCGCTGTTCGAGCGTCACGCCCGTGGCCTGCGCCCGACGCCCTATGGCATGACCCTGTTCAACCACGCCCAGCGCGTGCTCACCGAGATGGAGCGGGCGCGGCAGAACCTCGAGGCGATGCGCAGCGGCAGCGGCAGCCGGGTGCTCCTCGGCACGTCGCCGGCCTCCGCGCCGAGCCTGGTGCCGCGCGCATTGCGGGCGTTCCTCGGACGCTACCCCGGGGCCCAGGTGGAACTGCTCGAAGGCACCATGAACGGCCTTCTCGAGCGGCTGGAGAAACGCCAGCTCGATGTGGTGGTGGGGCGCCTGGACAACTATGCGCCGCGCGCCAGCCTGCGCTGCGAGGTGCTCTACAGCGAGGCGATCGTGGTGATGGCGCGCCCCGGTCACCCCCTGGCCCAGGCCGCCGCGCTGGACTGGGAAGACGTGCGGCGCTACGACTGGATCGTCTGGCCGCCCGGCTCGCCGATCCGCAGCAAGCTCGACATGGCCCTGACCCAGGGCGGCCGGCAGCCGCCGGCCTACCGCCTGGAGTCATCGTCGATGCTGGCCAACATCGAATTGTTGCGTGGCAGCGACATGCTGTCCATCGGCTCGGCGCGGGTGGTCGAGCACCTTGCCGGGCTCGGCCTGGTGGCCAGGCTGGCGCTGGAGATTCCCGGCGAGGGCGCGGTGGGCATGTGCTGGCGCGACGAACCGCACCGCGACCGTGCCAGCGAAGACCTGCTGGCCTGCCTGCGCGAAGGCGCGGCGGCCGAGTAGGGCGCCGGCCGGCGGGTGCTATTGCAAAAAGGCCGCGGCTTCTCGACAATGCGATTCATTATCATTCATGTGTCGCCCCGACTTTCCCATGTCCGCCCCGATCCTTCTCAGCGCCCACCATCGCGCCATGCATGCGCTGTACAGCGAGCACCATGGCTGGTTGCAGAACTGGCTGCGCGGCAAGCTGGGCTGCGCGGCGGACGCGGCGGACCTGGCCCAGGACACCTTCCTGCGCATCCTGCTCAAGCGCGAACTGCGCGAGATCGGCATGCCGCGCGCGTTCCTGCGGACCATCGCCCGCGGCCTGGTGATCGACCACTGGCGTCGCGAGGAACTGCAGCGCGCCTACCTCGAAAGCATCGCCCACCTGCCCGAGGCACAGGCGCCGTCGCCCGAGGCGCGGGAACTGGTGCTGGAACTGCTGGAGGAAATCTCGCGGATGCTCGAAGGGCTCAAGCCGAAGGTCCGCACCGCCTTCCTCCTGGCCCAGTGCGAAGACCTCAGCCACCGGCAGATCGCCGAACGCATGGGGGTTTCCCAGCGTAGCGTCGAGCGCTACGTGGCCGAGGCGCTGTACCACTGCTACCTGCTGCGCTACGGCGAATGAGCGGAGCCGTGGACGGGACGCGCGGTAGGGTCGACGAAGCGGTGGTCAGGCAGGCCATCCACTGGCTGGTCCGCCTGCGCTCGCAGCCGGCCGACGATCGCCTGCAGCGCGCCTGCGCGGCCTGGCGCGCGGAGCACGGCGAGCACGAGCGGGCCTGGCAGCAGGTCAGCGCGCTCAACGAAGAACTGCAAGGACGCTTCAAGGCGCTGCCCGGCGGGGTCGCCTACGGCACCCTGGACAGTAGCGCGCAGCGCCTGCAGCGGCGCCAGGCGCTGAAACTGCTGTCGTTGCTGGTGGCCGGCGGCGCCGTGGCCTGGGTCGGTCGCGATAGCCTGCCCTGGCAGCGCCTGAGCGCCGACTACAGCACCGCCACCGGCGAGCGGCGCAGTATCGAGCTGGTCGACGGCACCCGCCTGCAACTGAACACCGACAGCGCGGTCGACGTGCGCTACGACGCCGGCCAGCGCCTGATTCTCCTCGCCCGCGGCGAGATCTTCCTCGCCAGCGGCGCCGATACGCAATCGCCCACGCACAGGCCGCTGCGGGTACGTACCGCGCAAGGGCTGTTCGAGGCCCTCGGCACCCGTTTCAACGTACGCCTGCAAGATGCCGCCACCTGTCTCAGCGTCAGCGAGGGTTCGGTGCGCATCGATGCCTTCGGCGCGCGTCCGCTGCAGGCTCCGGTGGCCGAGGCGGGGCAGAGCTATCGGATCGCCGCCGACGGCGTGCGGCGCCTCGAACGGCCGCAGATGGACGCCGTGGCCTGGGCCGATGGCCTCATCGTCACCCGCGACATGCGCCTGGCCGATTTCCTCGCCGAGGTCGCCCGCTACCGCAACGGCTACCTCGGCTGCGCCGCGGAGGTCGCCGACCTGCGCCTGTCCGGGGTCTATCGCCTGGACGACACCGACAAGCTGCTGCAGGTGCTCGCGCGGACCCTGCCGGTGCGCCTGCAGCGACATACCCGCTGGTGGGTGAGGGTGGTCGCCGCCTGAGTCGCGCCGGCGGCCGCGTGGACGCTTGCTTTCGTCCGGAGCGAAACGCACTGAAAATTATTTTCATTATTTTTGTCGGCTTTCCGCGACTGGTCCGGCTTTACCGATTGAACACCCTTCAACGACTCCAACGGATCCCGTTCATGACCGCCACCGCCGTCGTCCTCCGCAATGCCCCGTCGTCCCTCGATTTCCCCCGCGCCTCGCGCCTGAGCCGTTCGGTGCGCGCGGCCCTGCTGTCGTTGGCCATGGCGGCCGGCGCGGCGCCGCTCTGCGCCTCGGCCGCCGAAGCGGCGGCGGAACAGGCGCGGCCCTATGCGATCCCCGCCGGACAGTTGGGCGACGTGCTCAACCGCTTCGCCCGCGAAGCCGGCATCACCCTCTCGGCCACTCCGGCGCAGACCGGTGGCTACAGCTCCCAGGGGTTGCGCGGCAGTTTCACCGTGCAGCAGGGCCTGGCCCGGCTGCTCGCCGACACCCCGCTGGAAGCGGAAGACCAGGGCGACGGCAGCTTCGTCTTGCGCGAGGCGCCGGCAAAGGACGGCGATGTGCTGAACATGCAGGCGGTGGAGGTCTTCGCCCTCGGCAACAACCTGGGCAGCACCGATGGCTACCTGGCCACCCATAGCCAGATCGCCACCAAGACCAGCAAGCCGCTGCTGGAAACCAGCCAGACCGTCTCGGTGATCACCCGCGAGCAGATCGACGACACCGCCTCCAAGACCGTGCAGCAGGCGATGCGCTATACCCCCGGCATCTTCACCGGCCAGGTCGGCGCCTCCAACCGCTACGACTACGTGGTGATGCGCGGCTTCGCCGACAACAGCGTGGACAACATCTACCTCGACGGTCTCAAGGCCATGGGCGACAGCGGTACCTTCAGCTCGATGCAGGTCGACCCGTACTTCCTCGAACGCATCGATGTGCTCAAGGGGCCGTCCTCGGTGCTCTACGGCCGTAGCCTGCCGGGCGGCCTGGTGGCGCTGACCAGCAAGAAGCCGTTGTACGAGGACTACCGCCAGATCACCGGCAGCATCGGCAACATGGGCCAGAAGGAGATGGGCTTCGATTTCAGCGGGCCGCTCGACGAGGAGAAGCGCATCGCCTACCGCCTGATCGGTCTCGGCAAGGGCTCGGACACCCAGTTCGATCACGTCAAGGAGGAGCGCTACGCCATCGCCCCGACCCTGGCCATCGACTTCAGCGACGACACCACCCTGACCCTGCAAGGCTACCTGCAACACGATCCCAACGGGGGCTACCACGGCGGCGTACCGGCCGACGGCACCCTGTCGCACCACAACGGCCGGCACATCTCCCGCGAGTTCTTCGATGGCGAGCCGAGCAAGGACGACTTCGACCGCACCCAGCGGATGTTCGGCTACCAGCTGGAGCACCGCATCGACGACGTCTGGTCGGCGCGGCAGAACTTCCGCTACCTGGACTCCGACGTCGACCTGTCGCAGGTCTACGCCTACGGCTGGAGCGCCAGCGAGCCGAACAAGCTGAACCGCTACTTCAGCGGCGCCCGCGAGCACCTGCAGGCGTATATCGTCGACAACATGCTGCAGGCCGAATTCGCCACCGGCGCGGCGCGCCACACCCTGCTCACCGGCCTCGACTACCAGCGCCGGCGCACCGTGGTCGACTGGCGTTCCGGCTCGGCCTCGGCGCTGGACGCGTTCAACCCGGTCTACGGCGACGACGCCATCAGCTATTTCCCGGACGACAACCACACCCGCCGCCTGGAGCAGACCGGCGTCTACCTCCAGGACCTGATCGACATCGACCAGTGGCGCTTCTCGCTCGGCCTGCGCCAGGACTGGGTCAGCGTCACCGACAAGAACCGCAGCACCGGCAGCAAGGCCGACGACGACTGGGAGAAATTCACCGGGCGGATCGGCGCGCTGTACCTGTTCGACAACGGCCTGGCGCCCTACGTCAGCTACTCCGAGTCGTTCAACCCGAACGCCTATTCCGACGCCTCCGGCACGCCCCTGGCGCCCACCGAGGGCAAGCAGTGGGAACTCGGCCTGAAGTTCCAGGCGCCGGGCAGCAACAGCTTCTACACCGCCTCGCTGTTCCATATCACCCAGGAAAACGTCGCCTCCAAGGAACCCCAGGACAACTTCTACACCTCGGTCGGCGAAGTGCGCTCCCAGGGGCTCGAACTGGAGGCCCATACCCAGCTCAGCGACAACCTGAAACTGCTCGGCAGCTACACCTACACCGACATCACCTACACCAAGTCGCTGGACGGCAACCAGGGCCATACGCCGAACCAGGCGCCCAAGCACATGGCTTCGCTGTGGGCCGACTATGCCTTCGACGCCGGCCCGCTCAGCGGTCTGAGCATCGGCGGCGGCGCGCGCTACGTCGGCGAGACCTGGGCGGACAAGGAAAACACCTTGCGGGTGCCGGACTACACCCTGGTCGACGCGCGGATCGGCTACGACCTCGGCAAGCTCGGCCTGAAAGGCCTGGACGTCAGCCTCAATGCCAACAACCTGCTGGACAAGGACTACGTGGCGTCCTGCTACAGCCTGGACTTCTGCTACTTCGGCGAGAAGCGCAACGTCACCGCGACGGTGAACTACCAGTTCTGACCGTCCACCCGGGCCCCGGCGCCAGCGCCGCGGTACCGGCCAAGCAGCCCGGCGCGCGACGTACGCGCCGGGCATTCGCCGGCGTCGCCGGCCGTACCCTGGTTACCTGGAGCCCCCATGCGCCCCGTCCTGGTCCTGCTGCACCGCTATGTCGGTCTGGCTACCGCGCTGTTCCTTTTCCTCGCCGGTCTCACCGGCAGCCTGCTGGCCTTCCATCATGAAATCGACGAATGGCTGAACCCCGGCTTCTACGCCGTGGGCGAGGGCGGCGAGCGCCTTTCCCCGGGCAGCCTGGTGCAACGCGTCGAGTCACGCTATCCGCGACAACTGGTGTGGTACATGGAGTATCCCGAGGCGGGCGGGCATCCGGCGTTGCTCGCCACCGTGCCGCGCGAGGCCGGCGCCAAGGTCGAGCACGACGTGTTCTACCTCGACCCGGTCAGCGGCGAGGAAGTCGGCAAGCGCCTCTGGGCGGCCTGCTGCTTCCAGCCGGCGAACCTGGTTCCCTGGGTCCTGGAGTTCCACCACAACCTGACCCTGCCGGGGAACTGGGGCCTGTACCTGATGGGCGGGGTGGCGATGTTCTGGTTCCTCGACTGCTTCGTCGGCGCCTGGCTGACCCTGCCGCGCGGCCGGCCGTTCTGGAGCAAGTGGACGACAGCCTGGAAGATCAAGCGCGGCAACGCCTACCGCTTCAACTTCGACCTGCATCGCGCCGGCGGCCTCTGGCTCTGGCTGCTGCTGGCGCCGGTGGCGCTGAGCAGCGTCGCCCTGAACCTGCCGAGCCAGGTGTTCAAGCCGCTGGTATCGCTGTTCTCGCCGATCGAACCGAGCGTCTACGAGGCGCGCGGGCGGCTGCCCAGGGAGCAACTGGGGGAGACCCGCCTGGACTACGACCGCACCTTCCAGTTGGCCAGCGTCGAAGCGGCGCGGCTGGGCATCGCCGAGCCGATCGGCGAGCTGTACTACAGCTTCGAATACAACTTCTTCGGCGCCGGCTTCGGCGACCACGACGACCCCATGGGCAAGTCCTGGCTGTTCTTCCACGGCAGCGACGGCCGCCTGCTAGGCCAGGAAGTCGCCGGGCAGGGCAGTTGGGGAGAGCGTTTCTACCGCTTGCAGTACCCGATCCACGGCGGGCGCATCGCCGGCCTGCCGGGACGCATCGCCATCGCCGCCCTCGGCCTGGCCATCGCCGGGCTGTCGCTGACCGGTGTCTACATCTGGTGGCGCAAGCGCCGGGCGCGCCACTGGAACGGCCGCTAGACGGCTGTTAGTCTGGCTGCCTCCCACACCACCAGAGGATGGACGAATGAACGCAAGGATCGCCGCATTGGGACTGCTCCTGCCCCTGGCCGCCGGCAGCGCCGTGGCCGCGGAGGAGGGCAGCTCGGTCAAGGATGCGGCCAAGGCCGCGGTGTCCTCGGCCATCGAGACTGGCAAGAACCTCCTCGGCGGGGTCAGCGAGGGCATCACCAGCGGCCGCCAGTCGGCCCAGGGCGCTGATGGCGCCAAGGTGGTCTCCGACAACGCCGGCTTCGCCGAGATCGGCCAGGTCGAAGTGCTCAAGACCGAGCCGCGCGACCAGCAACTGGCCGTCACCCTCGGCTTCAAGAACGACAGCGACGCCACCGTGCGCCTGATCAACCTGACCCAGACCGGCGCGCTGCTGGTGATCGACAACGACGGCTACTCCAACGCCCTGGTCGCCCTCGCCAACCCCGACGACGTCACCGTTCCGGCCAAGGCAGGCATCCGCCAGACCTTCGTCTTCGAAGGCGGCGCGGAAGGGATCAAGGCGGTGCGCCTGTGGGGCAAGGACCTGCCGGTGAAGTGAATTCGAGTCTGCGTCAAAGCAGCCCCGCCTTGGCGGGGCTTCTTTCTGCCGGGCCACGAGCGCAAATAATCAGCTCACCAGAACCCGGCCGAGCGCTGCCTGGAGACCGATAGGTCCTTCCCATTACGAAAATGACGACATCGCATCGATCCTGAAACGTCCGTACAGCCAGGACGACGCAATGAAGGCAAAGTGCCATTCCCTCCTGTCCCTGTTTGGATTAGCATTCCTACTTTTGGACTAATCCCCCCTCAACACGCCCATGTCGTTTAGCTATGCGGTGGATATTGAAGGGAACTCGCAGGACATCGGATGTTGCGTTCTAGCTATCGAGCGGTTGTCGCTGGCTTGGTTTTACTGCCGCTGCTTGCCAGCGCCGCCCCCTTCACCTCCCCCGGCGACCGCGACCTGATCCGCGACCGCCAGCAGCGCCTGCTGGACGAACAGCGCAAGCGCCTGGAGGAACTCCAGCAACTGCCCGGCAAGGGAGCGCCCGCCGCTGCGGATGCCTCCGGCGACGACGAGCGCTGCTTCGAGATCCGCCGCATCGAGCTGGAGGGCGCCGGGCACCTCGGCGAAAGCGCGCGTCGCCAACTGCTGGCGCCCTACCAGGGGCGCTGCCTGGGCGTCGGCCAGCTCAATGCGCTGCTCAAGGCCGTCACCGACCATTACCTGGATCGCGGCTACGTCACCACCCGCGCCTACCTGCCACAGCAGGACCTGGCCTCCGGGACCCTGCGCATCATCGTCGTCGAAGGCCGCCTGGAGGGCCTGGACAGCTCCGCGCTGGCCAGCCCGCGCGAACTGGCGATGAGCTTTCCGGGCAGGACCGGCGAGCTGCTCGACCTGCGCGAACTGGAGCAACTGGTCGACCAGTTGAGTCGCCTGCCGTCGCGCCAGGCGCAACTGGAGCTGGTGCCCGGCAGCGAGGTCGGCGGCAGCCGGGTGCGTCTCAAGGGCGAGCGCGACAAGCCCTGGCGGGTCTCCGCCACGCGCAACAACGACGGCGACGTCAGCACCGGCGAGCAGCAGATGGGCCTGGGCCTGGACTGGGACAGCCCGCTGGGCCTGGCCGACCAGCTCAACCTGCGCGCCAACCGCGACGCGGTGACTGACCGCTGGCGCCATTCCGACAGCCAGAGCCTGTTCTACAGCCTGCCCTGGGGCTGGTGGACCTTCACCTACGGCTACAGCCAGAGCGACTACCGCACGCGCAACGAGGCCAGCGGCTTCCCCTTCAAGCTCGATGGCGACAGCCGCAGCCACCAGTTCCGCGCCGAACGCGTGCTGCACCGCGACGGTGTGAGCAAGACCGCCATGAGCCTGGGGCTCAGCCACCAGCGCACCAACAACTATGTCGAAGACACCCGCCTGGAAGACCAGAGCACGCGGATCACCGAGACCCAGCTCGGCTTCAACCATGGCCGGCGGATCGGCAGTGGCTTCGTCAACCTCGACCTCGGCTGGCAGCAGGGCATCGGCGCCCTTGGCGCGCAGGGTCGCGGCCACCCGCACGCGGGCGATCCGAATGCGCGCTACGACAAGTACAGCCTGACCCTCAGCTACCTGCAGCCGTTCCAGCTATGGGGCGAGCGCTTCAGCTTCGACAGCCTGGCCACCGGGCAGAGGAGCGAGGACGTGCTGTTCAGCCCGCAGCGCATCAGCCTCGGCGGCAACAGCTCGGTGCGCGGCTTCAAGGACCAGACCCTGACCGGCGACAGCGGCGGCTACTGGCGCAACCAGTTGCGCTGGCGGCGCGCGGTGGAGTGGGCGCCGCTGCGGCCCTGGCTGCAGGAATACGGCGTGGCCTTCGCCTACGACGTCGGCGTGATCCGCCACGACCGCTACAACGACGGCGCCAGCGGGCGCATGAGCGGCAACGCCATCGAACTGGATGCCCGCGGCCGCTATTTCGCCGCCAGCGTCGGCTTCGCCCGCTCGCTGGAGCGGCCCAGCGCCATCGAGCGGCGCGAGCACCCGATCTATTTCCGGGTCGACGCGTTCTTCTGAAGACGCGGCGACCTCCTGAACGCTTTAGGAAAGCGCCTACCTGCATCGAGGCCCTTTCCTTGGAAAACCTTGCTTAACCTCGCCGGGCCCCTACCCGCCAAGGAGTAACGATATGGACATCCGCAGCCCGCTGAACCAGTGCATCGCCCTGTCCCTGGCCGGCATCCTGTTCCTCAACCCGATCGTCGCCGCGGCGGCGGGGCTGGCGCTGGACAAGGCCGCCGGCGGCAACACCGGCCTGGGCCAGGCGGGCAACGGCGTGCCCGTCGTCAATATCGCCACGCCCAACGGCGCCGGGCTGTCGAACAACCATTTCCGCGACTACAACGTCGGCGCCAACGGGCTGATCCTCAACAACGCCACCGGCAAGACCCAGGGTACCCAGCTCGGCGGGATCATCCTCGGCAACCCCAACCTCAAGGGCCAGGCGGCGCAGGTGATCCTCAACCAGGTCACCGGCGGCAACCGCAGCACCCTGGCCGGCTACACCGAGGTGGCCGGGCAGTCGGCGCGGGTGATCGTCGCCAACCCGCACGGCATCACCTGCCAGGGCTGCGGCTTCATCAACACGCCGCGCGCGACCCTCACCACCGGCAAGCCGATCATGGACGGCCAGCGCCTGGAGCGTTTCCAGGTGGACGGCGGCGACATCGTCGTCGAAGGCGCCGAACTGAACGTCGGCAACCTCGAACAGTTCGACCTGATCACCCGCAGCGCCAAGCTCAACGCCAAGCTCTACGCGAAGAACCTCAACATCGTCACCGGCCGCAACGACGTCCAGGCCGACAGCCTGCAGGCCACGCCGCGCGCCGCCGATGGCAGCGAGAAGCCGCAGCTGGCGATTGACAGCTCGGCCCTGGGCGGGATGTACGCCGGGTCGATCCGCCTGGTCGGCACCGAGCAGGGCGTGGGGGTGCGGCTGGCCGGCGACATGGCCGCCAGCGGCGGCGACATCCGCATCGACGCCAGCGGCAAGCTGAGCCTGGCCCAGGCCTCCAGCCAGGGCGACCTGAAGATCGCGGCCCAGGCCGTGGAGCTGAATGGCAAGACCTACGCCGGCGGCAGCGCCGAGATCCGCAGCGCGGAGGAACTGGTCAACCGGCAGAGCCTGGCGGCGCGCGAACGCATCGCGCTGGAGGCGGCGCATATCGACAACGCCGGGGTGATCGAAGCCGGCGTCGAGCCAGACGAGCGGCGCAACGCGCGCGGCGACCTCGAGCTGCGCAGCGGCACCCTGCGCAACGCCGGCAGCCTGGTGGCCAGCCGCGCGCTGGAAGCGAAGGCGAGCCAGGCGCTGGACAACCAGGGCGGCAGCCTGAAGGGGGCGACCGTCCGGGTCGACGCCGGGCACCTGGACAACCGTGGCGGCAAGCTGCTCGCCGAGGGCGAACTGCGGGTCGAGGCGAGCAGCCTGGACAACCGCCAGGACGGCCTGTTGCAGAGCCGGGACCGCGCCGTGGTCAAGACCCGTGGCGATCTCGACAACCGTGGCGGCCAGGTCGTCGGTCTGAACGAACTGCAGGTCCAGGCTGCCGCACTGGACAATCGCAGTGCCGGTCTCCTTTCCAGCAAGGGAGACATGGACATCGAGGTCGCTCGTCTGGACAACAGTGCGGGCGGCAAGCTGGTCAGCGAGCGCCGTACGCTCCTGAAGGCGGATCGGCTCGATAATCGCAGCGGTCGCATTGTCGCCGGCCAGGATCTCGACTTGAGCTCTCGGTTGATCGACAACCGAGCGGGCGATATCTCCAGCACGTCGAGGGTGGTGGCGAGCGCTCGCGAACAGTTGGACAACCGCGGTGGCAAGATCGTCGGTGACAGTGGCCTGGACATCACAACGCCACGCATGCTCAACCAGGACAAGGGGGTACTCGCCAGCCGCGATGGGCTGCGCCTGAGTGCTACGGAGTTGTTCAACGGCGCGGGGGGCCTGCTGTCCAGCCAGAAGGGTATCGACGTCTCCCTGGCCGGTGCGTTCGATAACCAGGCCGGCAGCCTGGACAGCCGGGGCTTCCTGACGGTGAAGTCAGCCTGGCTCGACAACCAGGGCGGTACGCTATCCAGCGCAGGGGCATTGGCAGTGACCAGCCAGGGCGCCCTGAACAATCAGGGCGGCAGACTGGCGAGCGACGCCGGACTTAGCTTGAGCAGCGCCAGCCTCGACAACAGCCAGACCGGTGCGATCAGTGGCAAGGGGGCCGTGGAAATTCGTACCGGCAACCTGAACAACAGCCGGAAAGCCAGTATCGGCAGCGATGCGGGACTCACCCTGGTCGCCGCTCGGGTAGACAACAGCCAGGCGGGCCGGATCGCTGCCAAGGGTGCGATCGATGCGGATCTCCAAGGGTTGGACCAGCATGACAGGGGCAATCTGGTCAGCGATACCGGCATTACGCTCGATCTGAACAAGGGAAGCCTGGTCAATCGCGCTCAAGGCCTGATCGCCACGCCTGGCACTTTGCTCCTGCGCCAACTCGGCGTGGTGGACAACAGCGGTGGGGAAATCTCCAGCGACCGCGCGTTCACTCTTGCCACCTCCGCGTTGAACAACCAGGGGGGACGCCTGCTCAGCGGCGGAGCCCTGACCTTGCGTATTGCGCAGGCCCTGGACAACAGCCTCGAGGGGATTGTCTCCGGTGCCGGAGGTCTGGATATCCAGGCATTCGTCCTGGACAACCGTAGTGGCTCCATCGGCAGCAAGGGCGCCATCGATATCGGTGTGACCCACCTGGAAAACGACGCTGGCACGCTGATCGCCGAACGCGGCCTGAAGCTGGTAGCCGATGAGGCGAACAGTTCCAAGGGGCGTATCGCCGCCAATGGTAGCCTGCATGCCAAGGTTGGCACGCTGAGCCAGAAGGGAGGAGAACTGACCAGTCAGGACTCGCTGACTCTCGACCTGGGCATCCTAAACAACAACGCTGGCCGTATCGCTGGCAACCAGGGCGTGGACATCACGGCCCGGCAGGTGGACAACAGCGTCGGCGAGATTGCCAGCCAGGGCGTGGTGGCGCTGAACCTCACTGAGCAGTTGGACAACCGTGGCGGCAAGATCGTCGGTGACAGTGGTCTGGGCATCACCGCGCCGCACGTGCTCAACCAGGACAAGGGGGTACTCGCCAGCCGCGATGGGCTGCGCCTGAGCGCTACGGAGTTGTTCAACGGCGGGGGAGGCCTGCTGTCCAGCCAGAAGGGTATCGACGTCTCCCTGGCCGGTGCGTTCGATAACCAGGCCGGCAGCCTGGACAGCCGGGGCTTCCTGACGGTGAAGTCAGCCCGGCTCGACAACCAGGGCGGTACGCTATCCAGCGCAGGGGCATTGGCAGTGACCAGCCAGGGCGCCCTGAACAATCAGGGCGGCAGACTGGCGAGCGACGCCGGACTTAGCTTGAGCAGCGCCAGCCTCGACAACAGCCAGGCCGGTGCGATCAGTGGCAAGGGGGCCGTGGAGATTCGTACCGGCAACCTGAACAACAGCCGGAAAGCCAGTATCGGCAGCGATGCGGGACTCACCCTGGTCGCCGCTCGGGTAGACAACAGCCAGGCGGGCCGGATCGCTGCCAAGGGTGCGATCGATGCGGATCTCCAAGGGTTGGACCAGCATGACAGGGGCAACCTGGTCAGCGATACCGGCATCACGCTCGATCTGAACAAGGGAAGCCTGGTCAATCGCGCTCAAGGCCTGATCGCCACGCCTGGCACCTTGCTCCTGCGCCAACTCGGCGTGGTGGACAACAGCGGTGGGGAAATCTCCAGCGACCGCGCGTTCACTCTTGCCACCTCCGCGTTGAACAACCAGGGTGGACGCCTGCTCAGCGGTGGAGCCCTGACCTTGCGTATCGCGCAGGCCCTGGACAACAGCCTCGAGGGGATTGTCTCCGGCGCCGGAGGTCTGGATATCCAGGCATTCGTCCTGGACAACCGTAGTGGCTCCATCGGCAGCAAGGGCGCCATCGATATCGGTGTGACCCGCCTGGAAAACGACGCTGGCACGCTGATCGCCGAACGCGGCCTGAAGCTGGCGGCCGATGAGGCGAACAATTCCAAGGGGCGTATCGTCGCCAAGGATGAACTGCGTGCCAAACTCGGTGCGCTGGTGCAGAACGGGGGAGAGCTGACGACTCAGGGCGCGCTGGCCCTCGACGCCGACAAAGTCGACAACGGCGCTGGTCGCATCGCCGGCAACCGAGGTGTAGTCATCGATGTCCGGCAGGTGGACAACCGTGCCGGCGAGATTGCCAGCCAGGGCGTGGCGACGCTGAACCTCACTGAGCAACTGGACAACCGTGGCGGCAAAGTCGTCGGTGACAGTGGTCTGGGCATCACCGCGCCACGCGTGCTCAACCAGGACAAGGGAGTACTCGCCAGCCGCGATGGGCTGCGCCTGAGTGGTACCGAATTGTTCAATGGCAATGCCGGACTGCTCAGCAGTCAGAGACATATAGAGGTCACTCTGGACGGCGTGCTGGACAATCAGGGCAAGGGCGCGCTGCTCAGCGACGGCACCCTGACGGTGAGCGCCGGGCGCGTACACAACCAGGACGCCACGCTGTCCAGCGCCGGTGCGCTGAGACTGAGCAGCCAGGAGGCGGTGGACAACCGTGGCGGCAAGTTGGTGACGGACTCCAGCCTGCGCCTGACCAGCGCCAGCCTGGACAACAGCCGATCAGGGATCATCAGTGCCAACGCTGCGGCGGAGATCCATACCGGGGTTCTGAACAACAGCCAGAAAGGCAATCTTGGCAGCAATGACGGGCTCGGCCTGATTGCTACTGAGGTGGATAACAGCCAGGAAGGTCGGATCACTGCCAAAGGCATGATCGACGCAAATATCAAGGGACTCGATCAGCAGGGCAAAGGGCGGCTGGTCAGTAATGCCGGCATCATACTCGACCTGAACGAGGGAACCCTGGCCAATGGCGCTCAGGGCCTGATCGCCACGCCTGGAACCTTGCTCCTGCGCCAACTCGGCATGGTGGACAACAGCGGCGGGGAAATTTCCAGCGACCGAGCCTTCACACTCACCACCTCCGCGCTGACCAACCAGGGTGGCCGCCTGCGCAGCGGCGGTGTACTGACGTTGCGCATCGCCCAGGCTCTGGACAACAGCCTCGAAGGTGTTCTCTCCGGCACCGGAGGCCTGGATATCCGGGCGCTTGCCCTGGACAACCGCAGTGGCTCCATCGGCAGCAAGGGCGCCGTCGATATCGACGTGTCCCGTTTGGAAAACGATGACGGCGACCTGCTTAGCGAAGGTCGTCTGAAACTGACTGCCGAGCGAGCGAACAGTGTCAGGGGACGGATCGCGGCCAGGGGTGACCTGCACGCCAGCGTGACAGCCTTTAACCAGGCGGGTGGCGAATTGAGCAGCGAGGGTGCGCTGATGCTCGAGGCCGATAGCCTCGACAACCGCAGCGGCGGTCTGGTCAGTGCTGATGGCAACATGACCGTTTCCGCCCGGAGGATCGACAACCGTGCGGGCGAAATCGCCAGCCCGGGCCAGGTGACACTGGACGTCGCCGAGCAGTTGGACAACCGAGGCGGCAAGGCCATCGGCGATAGCGGACTTCGCCTCGTCGCGCCACGGGTACTCAACCAGGACGGCGGGGTACTCGCCAGTCGTGATGGGCTGCGCCTGAATGGCGCCGAACTGTTCAATGGCAACGGCGGCCTGCTCAGCAGCCAGCAAAGCATCGACGTCATTCTGGACGGCGTATTGGGCAATCAGGCGGGCAGCTTGAGCAGCCAGGGACGCCTGAGCGTGAAGAGCGGTCGGCTGGACAACCAGGGCGGTGCAGTCTCCAGCGCCGGGACCCTGTCGCTTTCCAGCCAGGGTGCGTTGAACAACCAGGGGGGCAGGGTGGTCACCGACGCCGGTGCCGTCCTGCGCAGCGCCAGCCTCGACAACAGCCAGGGCGGCATCGTCAGCGCCAAGGGGGCCGCGGAGATCCGTACTGGCAGCCTCAACAATAGCCAGAAGGGCGGCATAGGCAGCGGTGCCGGGCTCGCGCTGGTCGCGGACCTGGTGGACAACAGCCAGAACGGCCGGATCACTGCCAAGGGTGCGATCGATGCCAACCTGAAGGGGCTGGATCAGCAGGGCAGCGGCAGGCTGGTCAGCGATACGGCCATCGCGCTCGATCTGCGCGGGGGAGAACTGGTCAACCGTGCTCAGGGCCTGATCGCCACGCCTGGAGCCTTGCTGCTGCGGCAACTGGGTGTCGTGGACAACAGTGGCGGTGGCGAGATCTCCAGCGATCGAAGCTTTACCCTCGCCGCGACCGCGCTGAGCAACCGGGGTGGCCGCGTGATCAGCGGCGACTCCCTGACCCTGCGCATCGCCCAGGCACTGGACAACAGCCTCCAAGGCGTTCTTTCCGCAAGCGGAGGGCTGGATGTCGCTGCACTCGTCTTCGACAACCATAGCGGCATCGTTGGTAGCAAGGGCGATACACGCATCGGGGTGAACCGCCTGGAGAACGAGGCAGGCCGCGTGGTCAGCGAAGGCGCCCTGGATCTGACCGCCAAGCAGGTGAGCAGCGCCAAGGGGCGCATTGCCGCGAAGGGCGATCTGCAGGTCACGGTTGGCACCCTCGAGCAGCAGGGTGGAGAACTGGCCAGTCAGGGGACGCTGACTCTCGACGCCGATAGCCTGGATAACCGCAATGGCGGCCTGGTGAGCGCCGATGGCGGGGTCACCGCCGAGGCACGCCAGATCGATAACCGCGGTGGGGAAATATCCAGCGTGGCCAAGGTGGCTCTGGCTGTCCGGGAACAACTGGACAACCGGGGGGGCAAGGTGATCGGCGACAGTGAGCTGAGCCTAACCGTGCAGCGCCTGCTGAACCAGGCCAAGGGTGTGCTCGCCAGTCGCGATGGATTGCACCTGGACGGCGCGGAACTGCTCAATGGCGATGGCGGCCTGCTCAGCAGCCAACGCCTGGTGGATGTAACGCTCAGTGGTGCATTGGACAACCAGGGGAGCGGTGCACTGGTCAGCGAAGGGTCGCTGACAGTGAAGGCCGACCAGGTCAATAACCAGGCGGGGACTTTCTCCAGTGCGGGTAGCCTGCTCGTTACCAGCCGGGGCGAGTTGAACAACCAGGGTGGCAGGTTGGTGACCGATGCTGGAGCCACCCTGAACAGCACTGGCTTCGACAACAGCCGTGCGGGCCTGGTCAGTGCGAAAGGGGCTGTGGCCATTCGTACCGGAGCCCTGAACAACAGTCAGAAGGGATCCATTGGCGGCAATGCGGGCGTCACCCTGGTCGCCGGGTTGGTCGACAACGGCCGGGAAGGACGGATCAGCACCAAGGGTACGCTCGACGCCAACCTGAAAGGGTTGCTTCAGCAGGGGGGAGGCTCGCTGGTCGGCGAGCGCGGTGTCACCCTCGACCTCAACGGTGGCACCCTGGACAACCACGACCTCGGTCTGGTTTCAACGCCTGGCGCGCTCCTGCTGCGCCAACTCGGCATGGTGGACAACAGCGTCGGCGGAGAGATATCCAGCGACCGTGCTTTCACCCTCGCCGCCAACACACTGAACAATCAGGGCGGGCGGCTGATCAGCAGCGAAGCTTTGACCCTGCGCATCGCCAAGACACTGGACAACAGTCTCAAGGGGCAGGTCCTGGCGACCGACGGACTGGCCATCGAGTCTCAGGTCTTGGACAACCGTGCGGGAACCATCGGCAGCAAGGGTGATGCCCGTATCAGCGTGACCAGCCTGGACAACGCCGAACAAGGCAGCCTGGTGAGTGAAGGCCGCCTGGAGCTTGTAGCCGACCAGGTGAGCAACGGCAACCAAGGCCGTATCGCCGCCAGAGGCGTGCTGGAGGCGGCGGTCGGTACGCTGCTCCAGCAAGGCGGCGAGCTGGTCAGCCAGGGGAGCCTGGACCTTCGCGCCGACATGCTCGACAACAGCCAGTCCGGGCTGATCGCCGCGAATGGCGGCATCGCTATCGAGGCGCGGCAGGTCGACAACCGCGCCGGCGAGATTTCCAGCACCTCGAAGGTCGCCGTGAACGCCCGCGAGCAACTGGACAACCGCGGCGGCAAGGTCATCGGCGACAGCGGCCTGCGCCTCACCGTGCAGCGCCTGCTGAACCAGGCCAAGGGGGTGCTGGCCGGGCGCGACGGCCTGAGCCTGGACGGCGGCGAACTGTTCAACGGCGACGGCGGTCGGCTCGACAGCCAGAACAGCCTGAGCGTGAGCCTCGGCGGCGTGCTGGACAACCAGGGCGGCGCGCTGGTCAGCGAAGGCAGCCTGACGGCGCGCGCCGCGCGCCTGGACAACCGTGGCGGGACCTTCTCCAGCGCCGGTGCGCTGGCGCTGACCAGCCAGGCCGCGCTGGACAACCAGGGCGGCAGGCTGCTCAGCGATGCCGGTGTGACGCTGAAGGGCGCCAGCCTCGACAACAGCCGTTCCGGCGTGATCAGCGCCAAGGGTGCGGTGGATATCCGCACCGGCGTGCTGGACAACAGCCGCAACGGCGGCATCGGCAGCAACGCCGGCATCACCCTGGTGGCCGCCCGGCTGGACAACGGCCAGCAGGGACGGGTCAGCGCCAAGGGCCTGCTCGACGCCAACCTGAAAGGCCTCGACCAGCGCGGAGGCGGCGTCCTGGTCAGCGAAACCGGCGTCACCCTCGACCTCAATGGCGGCACGCTGGTCAACCGCGACGGCGGCCTGATCGCCACGCCCGGCGCGCTGCTGCTGCGCCAGCTCGGCGCGGTGGACAACGGCGCCGGCGGGGAAATCTCCAGCGACCGCGCCTTCACCCTCGCCGCCGCCAGCCTGGACAACCGCGGCGGGCGCCTGATCGGCGCCGCCAGCCTGACCCTGCGCATCGCCCAGGCCCTGGACAACAGCCTGGCCGGGGTGATCTCCGGCGCCGCCGGCCTGGACATCGCGGCCGCTCGCCTGGACAACAGCGCCAAGGGCACCCTGGCCAGCCGCGCCGGCATCGACCTGCGCGTCGACGGCGCGCTGGACAACCACGCCGAAGGCACCGTTTCCGGCGCCCGCCTGACGCTCGCCAGCGCCTCGCTGGACAACAGCGGCAAGGGCCTGCTCTCCGGCAACGCCGGCCTGACCGTCGTCACTGGCGCGCTGGACAACGCCGAGGGTGGCCAACTGATCAGCCAGGGCGTGCTGGACGTCAGCAGCGCCGACCTCGACAACCGTGGCGGCGCCCTCAGTGGCAAGCAGTCGCTGCGCCTGAGCGCCGCCAACCTGGACAACCGTGGCGGCCTGCTCACCAGCGACGGCGAACTGGAACTGACGGCAGGGCGCGTCGATTCCGCCGACGGCGGCGAAATCTCCGCCCGGGGCGACCTGCGCCTGACGGTCGAGCGCCTGGTGCAACGCCAGGGCCGGCTGATTGGCGAGCGCGGCGTCAGTCTCGACCTGCGGGGCGGCGACCTGGACAACCAGGGTGGCCTGATCAGTGCTCGCGGCCCGCTGAGCATCGAGCGGCTGAACGTCCTCGACAACCGCCAGGGCGGCGAGATTTCCAGCCAGCAGGGCTTCGAGCTGCTGGCCAGACGCATCGACAACGGCCAGCAGGGGCGCATCATCAGCGCCGGGAAACTGCGCCTGGACGCCGACGCGCTGGGCAACGCCGGCGCCGGCCTGCTCTCCGGATGGCAGGGCCTGACGGTGACAGGCGGGAGCCTGGACAACAGCGCCGGCGGCACCCTTTCGAGCAAGGACGGCGAGCTGGCCATCAGCCTCGGCGGCGCGCTGGACAACCACGGCCAGGGCGCGCTGGTCAGCAAGGGCGCGCAACGGATCGACGCCGCCAGCCTGGATAACGCCCAGGGCATCGTCTCCGGCGAAAGCGACGTGACCCTGAGCATCGCCGGGAAGCTGGACAACGGCCAGGGCGGCCTGGTCTCGGCGCAGCGCGCGCTGAGCTTCGAGCGCGACGATACGCTGCTGAACAACGCCGGCGGCCGGATCAACGGCGGCAGCCTGCTGCTCAAGGGCGCCAGCCTGGATAACAGCGACGGCCAGTTGATCAGCCAGGGCCGGCTCGACGCCATCCTCGGCGGCGCCCTGGTCAACGCCGGCGCGGCGCGCCTGGCCAGCGGCGGCGACCTGCTGCTGCGCAGCGCCAGCGTCGACAACCGCGGCGGCAAGCTGGTCAGCCAGGGGCTGCTGGAGATCAGCGCCGGCAGCCTCGACAACAGCGCCTCCGGCACCCTCGCCAGCCAGGCCGGCATGAGCCTGCGCCTGGGCGGCGGCGCCCTGCGCAACCAGCAGGACGGCCTGATCTTCAGCCAGGCCGGCGCCCTCGACGTGCAGGCTGGCAGCCTGGACAACCGCCAGGGCACGCTCCAGGCCCAGGGCGACAACCGGCTGCGTATCGGCGGCGCGCTGGACAACCAGGGCGGCCGCCTGGACAGCCGGGCCGGCAACCTCGACCTGCAGAGCGGCAGCCTCGACAACGGCGCCGGCGGCGTGCTCAACAGCGCCAAGGGTTGGCTGAAGCTGGTCACCGGGCTGTTCGACAACAGCGCCGGCGTCACCCAGGCGCAGTCGCTGGAAATCCGCGCCGGGCAAGGCGTGCGCAACCAGCAGGGCCATCTCTCGTCGCTGGGCGGCGACAACCGCATCGTCACCGCCGACTTCGACAACCAGGGTGGCGGCCTCTACGCCAGCGGCCTGCTCAGCCTCGACGGCCAGCGTTTCCTCAACCAGGGCGCGGCGGCGGGTCAGGGCGGCAAGGTCGGCGCCGGGCGCATCGACTTCAGCCTGGCCGGCGCGCTGGCCAACCGCTTCGGCCAGTTGGAAAGCGAAAGCGAGCTGCACCTGCGCGCCGCCGCGATCGACAACAGCGGCGGCAGCCTGCGCGCCCTTGGCCGCAGCGGCAGCACGCGGCTGGTCGCTGGCGGCCTGAACAACGCCTACGGCGTGCTGGAAAGCGCCAACCAGGACCTCGACCTGCAACTGGGCAGCCTGGCCAACGCCGGCGGGCGCATCCTCCACACCGGCAACGGCACCTTCGGCCTGGATTCCGGGCAGGTGATCCGCGCCGGCGGCGAACTGACCAGCAATGGCCTGCTGGACATCCGCGCCAGCGAATGGACCAACAGCAGCGTGCTGCAAGCCGGACGCCTGAACCTGGACATCGGCACCTTCCGCCAGACGGCCGAGGGCAAGCTGCTGGCGGTGCAGTCCTTCACTGGCCGCGGCGGCGACTGGAGCAACGACGGCCTGCTGGCCAGCGACGGCAGCTTCCGACTCGACCTGAGCGGCGGCTACCGTGGCAACGGCCGCGCCACCAGCCTCGGCGACTTCGCCCTGAACGCCGCCAGCCTCGACCTCGGCAATGCCGCCAGCCTCGCCGGCGGCGCCAATGTCACGCTCGGCGCCGGCAACCTGCTGGTCAACCGTGGGCGGATCACCGCCGCCGGCGACCTCGTGGCCAGCGCCGCGAGCCTGAACAACTACGGCACCCTGGGCGGCGGCGGCAACCTGCGATTGAACGCGCCCGCCCTGCTCAACGAGCGCGGGTTGCTGTTCAGTGGCGCCGACATGACCCTGCGCGCCGGCGACATCACCAACCTCTACGGGGATGTGTACAGCCTCGGCAGGCTGGATATCGCCCGCGACGATGCGGGGGGCTGGGCGAGTAGTGTAAATAATCGCTCGTCTACGATTGAGGCAGTGGGTAATGCCACTGTGCGTGCTGAAATTTTTGAGAATAAGGTCGATGCTTACAGCTCTTCTGAGACCTTGGAGTATGGAGATATAACGTTTGATCAATTAGACGGTGGGCGCACGAATGTCTTTTATGTTGATGAATTTTATAAATCAAATTTTGAGCTGGCCTCTCCTGTTTCTAGCTTTAGCGTTGGCGGAGCGCTAAAGGGGTGGTTCAAGGAGTTCAATAATTTTGGCTCGACGGTATCTGCTGGAGGTGATGTTGAGCTTTCTGCTGAAAACTTCAGCAATCTTTCGATAGCATCGGGTGATTACACTCGAAATCGAGTTTTCAAGGGACCTACAGACAGATGGTCAGAAGATAAACTAATAGAGTTGCTTAATGACGGCGGAGGGATTGAGACCTATCAACGCAGGAACTCCAAGCTGATACATGATTACTACTCTGTGAACTGCATGGAGGGTAGTTGTCAGACTGTACCCTACGAGAGGAAATATCAGGGAGGGGGCAAGGTAAATCCACTGTACGGGAAAGGGAATGCGGTAGATATACCTAAAGAGTTCAACAGCTATACGCTTATCAGTGATGCAAAAGTTTTCCGGGAGGGGGGGTATCTACCTTCTGTTATCGAGTCCGGCAGGACAGTTTCACTGGTCGCAAGCGGGAATCTTTATAATGGCGACATAAAGCAGTGGCAGGACTACACGGCTTCGAGAAAAGACTTGGGGTCTACGACGGTTGGTAAGTCTTCAAGCGTAGTTGATATCGTACTTCACTCTCAGTTACCTCCAGATCTAGCTCGGCAACAGATCAATCCTCTCACCTTGCCGGGCTTCAGCCTGCCTCAAGGCCAGAATGGGCTCTTCCGCCTGGCGTCCCAAGGAGCCCAGGTGAACCAGGCAAGTGGTGCTCTGAAATCCGCCAGCGATCTCACCCAGAGCGGCCATGGCGTATCTGTATCCGCACAGACAGGCAGTGGCGCAAGTGGCTGGAGTACCCAGGCGCGTCGTGTCGGCGATGATCGTGTCACCTCGCTTGCCGGTTCCGCCTATCAAGGCCGGGTAGCTGAGGCTATCGATGCGCTACGGGCTTCCGCGCCAATCTCGGGCGACGGGGGAAACACTGGCCGTTTCCAGGCCGGTGAGCACCAGGCGACCACGGGACTGGGTGGACTCGTCGAGGGCAATGCATCGGGTCACAGCGGCAATGGCGTCATCCTCGCCGATCTGCGCGGTGGTCTACCCTCGTTCTCAAGCCTTCCCGCGGCTGATCGTATTCAAAGCACAGTGCCCGGTCACGATGGGAATGGAACTATTCTCGCCAATTGGCAGGGTGCGCAGGCGACGGTCCAGGCCTCGCCTTCGACAGTGCGTGTAGAGGGGGTAGTCTCCAGTCCAGGTGGCAATGGCAGCATCCTTGCCGATCTGCCGGCTGAACAGTCGTCGGTGCAGGCACTGCCTTCGGCCGTTAGGGCTCAGGGCAGCCTGCCTCGCCTCGAAGAGCGGAGCGCCGTTCTTGCCGAGCCTCCGGTTGGGCAGCCGGCGTTGCAAACCCTGCCGTCGGTTGCGCGCGTTGAGGGCGTGCCCAGCAATGCCACACCGAGCAACAGCCACAAGTATCTGATCGAGACCAACCCGGCGCTCACCGAGCTGAAGCAGTTCCTCAACTCGGACTACCTGCTCGGTGGCCTGGGTATCAATCCGGACGATAGCAAGAAGCGCCTGGGCGACGGTCTATACGAGCAGCGCCTGGTACGCGAAGCGATCGTCCAGCGTACGGGGCAGCGCTTCATCGCCGGATTGAACAGCGACGAAGCGATGTTCCGCTATCTGATGGACAACGCCATCGCCAGCAAGGACGTATTGGGACTGACCCCTGGCGTCACCCTCAGCGCCGCCCAGGTGGCCGCGCTGACCCACGACATCGTTTGGCTGGAAGAAGTCGAGGTGAATGGCGAGAAGGTCCTCGCCCCCGTGGTCTACCTGGCCCAGGCCGAGGGGCGGTTGGGCCCGAACGGCGCGCTGATCCAGGGGCGCGACGTGAACCTGATCACCGGCGGGGACCTGAGGAACGCCGGTACCCTGCGCGCGCAGAACGACCTCAGCGCGACAGCCGGCAACATCGACAACAGCGGCCTGATCGAGGCCGGCAACCGCCTCGACCTGCTGGCCAGCGGCTCCATCCGCAATGACCAGGGCGGCATCATTGCCGGGCGCGAGGTAAGCCTCTCCGCCCTTACCGGAGACGTCATCAATGAACGGACGGTGACCCAGCACCAGTCCTCCTACAGGGGAACCGGTACCACTGAGGCATTTGCCGATAGCGCCGCGCGTATCGAGGCTGCGCAGAAGCTGACCGTTTCGGCAGGACGCGATGTAGCCAATATTGGCGGTGTCATCGACAGCAAGGGCGACCTCGCCTTGCAAGGCGGCAGGGATGTCCTGGTTTCGGCTGCGGTAGCGGAGCGGGGCTGGACGGCAGGAAGCCAGGCATACCAGACCCAGACGACCCAGATGGGCGCCGAGGTCGTGGCGGGGCGCGATATCAGCGTCAGCGCCGGACGCGATATCAGCGTCGCGGGCAGCCGCATCGACGCTCGTCGCGACGTGACATTCGAGGCGGGTCGCGATGTGGGCCTGGTCGCGGCTGCCAACGAAGAGCATGCCTATGGCAAGACCAAGAAGGTCACTTTCCAGGACGACAAGATCACCCAGCAGGCCACTCGCGTGGACGCTGGCGGCGACCTGGCGATCAATGCCGGACAGGACCTGCGGCTGGTCGCGAGCCAGGCCAGCGCCGGCGACGAAGCCTACCTGGTGGCCGGCGACAAGCTGGAGCTGCTGGCCGCCAACGACAGCAGTTACTACCTCTACGACAAGAAGAGCAAAGGCAGCTTCGGTAGCAAGAAGACCCGGCGCGACGAAATCACCGATGTGACGGCAGTGGGCAGCCAAATATCCAGTGGCGGCGACCTCACCCTGCTCAGTGGCGGCGACCAGACTTACCAGGGCGCGAAGCTGGAATCGGGCAACGACCTGGCCATCGTCAGCGGCGGCGCGGTGACCTTCGACGCGGTGAAGGACCTGCACCAGGAAAGCCACGAGAAGAGCAAGGGCGACCTGGCGTGGCAGTCGTCGAAGGGCAAGGGCCAGACCGACGAAACCGTACGCCAGAGCCAGCTCGTCGCCCAGGGCAACCTGGCGATCAAGGCCGTGGAAGGGCTGAAGATCGACCTCAAGCACATCGACCAGAAGACCGTGAGCCAGACCATCGACGCGATGGTGCAGGTGGATCCGCAACTGGCGTGGCTGAAGGAGGCCGAGCAGCGCGGGGATGTGGACTGGCGCATGGTGCAGGAGGTGCACGATAGCTGGAAGTACAGCAACTCGGGGTTAGGGGCTGCGCCGTCACTGGCCATTGCCATCGTTGCAGTTGCTTACCTCGGCCCGGTGTATGGCGCAATGGCCAGCAACCTCGCCATTGGCACCATCAACAATGGCGGTGACCTTGGCAAGGGGCTGCAACAGGCCACCAGTGCTGACAGTCTGAAAGGGTACGCCATCGCAGCGGCCACGGCTTATCTCGTCAGCCCGCAGTTGGACAAGGCTTTCGGCGTATCCAGTGACAACATCAACAAAGTCACCAAAGGATTCAAGCTCAGCACAGTTGAGGGAATCGGTGGATTTGCTGCCTACAGCATTGCCCAAGGCTTTGCTCAATCGGTCATGCAGCAGGCCGCCTATGGCGGCAGCTACATCGACAACCTCGGTAATGCCATGGCAGGTCAGGCGCGCAACCTGGGAATGGCGGTAGGTTTCAATTTCATTGGCGACTCGGTCAAATACCCTGATGGCAGCCCGCCGAAAATCATGGCTCACGCCCTGATGGGAGGTCTGCTGGCCGAAGCCTCCGGCAGTGACTTCAAGACTGGAGCGGCGGCCGCTGGTGCCAACGAGGCCATGATCAACCTCCTTGGGAAAATGGTAGGTGGCGATCAAAACCTCGAACTGATGGCCTCGCAACTCGTTGGCGTAGCCGCGGCAAGTGCGGTCAATGGCGATGTGAGTCTGGGCGCCGAGATCGCCAAAAGCGGGACGGCGTACAACCGGCAGCTACACCCAGATGAAATCAAATTCGCATCGGATGTGAAGCGCGTCAAACGTTATGCCCAGGAAAATGGGCTGAGCGAGGACACTGCCCGCAAAGAGCTTCTCAGCACGGCCGCCATGATGGTGGACAATGGCTGGAACCAGGCCTTGGCCGGCACAGACATCAACGCTGCCCGGGCTGCTCAGTATCTGCGTACGGAGCTGGGCACAGGCCCGGACAGTAATCTCTTCCAGGTGACCCAGGCTGACTACTACAACGAGCGGGTGGGGCTGACGGCGCTATTCAAGAACAAGGAGGCCCTGACCAGCGTTCTGGAAAACATAGCCCTAGCGAATCCCGCGAGCTATACGAGGGACCCCGCGAACCGTGCGGAAGTGCTGAATGCCAAAGGTGAAGGTAGCCAAGCGGGCTTTGGGCTGGCACTGGAAGGGATCGTCAGCGCGCCTTCAAAAACTGCCTTGTGGTTGATGGGTGCGCTAACCTGTTCAAGCTGTGCGGAGCGGGATATCCAGAACGCTTGGAACTCGGTTGCCTCGTTACCTGAAGACATCCGTATGAAAGGCTATCTGGATGCCTTGCACACCATGCAAGGCCAGGGTGCCAGCGTGGTGCGGGACAACGCCGCGAGTTCGACTGCATTGGGAGTTGAGGTTGGGCTGGCCATTGATGGAGGGTTGGCAGGGGCAGGCAAGGGCGTCGTTACGGATGGTCCGAAAGAAATACCTAAAGACTTAGGCAAGGTTTCTTTTGATGCGTCTAATGGTGTGGGAACTATTTATTCCCCCAGAGTCACCTTGAATTCCGGTGAGATAATATTTGATGGGTTCTCTGTAGGTACTTCGAAGGGACTCATTGGCGTCGGGGCTGATGGGGCGGCAGAATTGGTCGGGCCATTGAGAAAAATGCTCTCTTACTCTCAGTCCCAAGGCGCGCAGACAATTACCTTGAAGGGGCACTATGCATCCGAGCAAGGATCGATGTTAGGAACCGGCAGCGTTAATAATGTGAATCAAAAATTTTCCTTTAGTTTTCCCGCAACTACTGATGGGTTGAAAGCGTTCTTGAAGGAGCTCGGGAAGTGAAAATTCGTCGGTCTATTGAAAAAAGAATGAAGGATTTGGAGGGTTCAGGGCGAGGATGTTTTTATGAGAGGGAAGAAGAGGGGCAGATTTTGTTCTCCACCCACCTTGAAGAGGGGAGGCTGGATATATATATAAATGGGTTCGCTTTTGGGGTGGAAGGGAGGATGCGAAAGCTTCTATTTTCAGAGGTTGTTCGCATTGTTAGTCATTTGAGTATTGAGATGTTTTCAAGCGCTGGAGATCAGGGTGACTTGGATTTTTACGTTCCTTTAGATGTTGAGTGTGAGTCTCTTAATGTTACCTTGTCAGTGCCGTTTCTGGCTTACTCGAATATTATGAATATCCTGCTTGGACTTAGAGAAGACTGGATTAAACGAGACTATTCTGATGGCTAGTTGGTGCAAGAGCGACTTTAAATGCCGACTTGATTGTTAACTTGGTAAGCAGCCAAGGGCACAGCATATTTTGCTGGAGGATGCTGCTGGCGGAGGAAATCTGTGGCCGGGAGCCTCAGGAAGAACAGCTTTCCCTGCCTCTCTTTTTGAGCATAAAGGAGCAGATTTACTTTCGCTACTCTAGAAATAAAAGGTAGATAGGCTTTCCTCGTTCAGTAATTCCCTGTTCTTTAATAATTTACTTTTTCGATTTTAAAAGAAAAGCACTGACCTCCCTTTCGCTACTTCCGCAGAGTCCTGAACCTCCGGCCCCGCCATCCCTGGCGGGTCGCTCGCCGGGGCAACGTATGCGTTGCCTGGAGAAGAAGGGCCTGCTGACCATGAGTTCGCAGTTGATCGGCGTGCTGGCAGCTTCGACGCAGGGCGATGCGGACGCCAAGAGCTTGCAGACGGGAGCCTGGGTGGCGGGGAATGCCACCCAACACAACTACCTCAGTCATTGGCAGGAGGAGAAGAAGCGGCAGGAGGTCGATGGCTGCAAAGACAAACAGCTCTGCAAAACCGGAATAGAAGCCAAATGGGCAATTATTTCGGCCCAGCAGGATGTCGGTATCGTCGTAGGTGTTGGAGGAGGCATCGGTCTTTCGACAGCTGAAACCGCAGTGGGTGTTTATGAGCTGGTCAAGAACTGGAGGGAAACCTATGCAGCTCTGGAGCAGTTGGCCACTTCGCCAGAGTTTCGGCAGCAGTTTGGCGATAACTACCTGAAGGGGCTGGAAGAGCGCGCCGCATTCTTGACCCAGGCATACGAGGATGCCGGCTGGCAAGGTTCGGTCACAGCTGGTGTCGAGGGCGGTAGGTTCGCTGCGGAACTTGTTGGCGTTCTGACGGCAGTGAAAGGTGGCGCGCAGATAACCGCCAAGCTGCCAACAGCAGCCAAGAACCTGGTCAACGCGATTGCGGAGTCACCGGTTTCCGGTAGTATGAGTTCGCAGCTCGGGGCAGTGGGGGACTTGGGTAGGCTGGGTGGGGGTGCAAAAGCGACTGCGACGGTGATCGATACCGCTCCGATGGCCCAGCGGGTCATGGATGTTCGAGCTGGATTGCCGTCTAATTTAAGGCGCAGTGGTAATGTAGCTATCGCAGAAATAGATATTCCCGGAATACCTAGGCAGATGGCTGCGCACAGCCAAGTCTCTGATGCCGGTAAAGGGCTTATTGGCTCTGGAAGTGGAAATTTTGTGGCTCAATCTGTACCCAACAAGGCCGGAGATATGGTTTATCGGGGAATAGATACGGAATACAAAATACTAGACAATATTGCTGATCAATTAGGAAGCAACACCTCCGCAAGAGGGACTGTAAATATTCTAACGGAGAAAGCAGCTTGCGCAAGTTGTCTGAACGTGGCTGAGCAGTTTAAGGCGAAGTATCCCAATATCACAGTTAATATTCTTGATAATCAGGGCGTTATGCTCCGTCCGCCGAGGAAGACGCCGTAATGGAAGAACGTGTGACTTATGGAGAAATCCGGGCTTGGTTTCTGGGCAGCTATTACAACTATTGCAGGGTCAAACTCAACCACCAAAGCCCATGGGTTGAGGGAGAAAGTGAAGTAGGCTATGCCTACAGTGAGCTTGAAAACTCCTTTGATTTGCCTATTGAGAAATTAATGTTGGAAGTTTTAGCGCTTATTCTCTCGGCGGGCAGGTCTTCGGATAAAGTTAAGAGATATCATCTTGATATTATTCATGGATTGCTAAAGGAGATCAAGCTGTCTTCTGTTCTGGATGATTTGCCTTCTGATGAGGCAGCAGAGCTAAGAGACGATCTCAGAGTGTTAGGTCTTTATTAATTAGCCCAGGGCGGGTTATTTACTTGGTGCAAAAGGAACTGCTAATTTCCCGGAAGGGATGAGCTTCAATCCCAACATCAAGAATCACCTCAGCAATTTTGATGGCCTGACGCAGAAGAGTGGGATTATAGCATAAAGGGGACAGATTTATTTTCCCTACTCTAATTCTCTGAGCAGGGAGGCTCCAGTGCAGACGCCGTAAGGAGGCTCCGCGAAGCCTAGGCAGAGGCGAGTGGTTCTACTGAACTATCCGTTTCACGTGGTTCAGTGTGGGTAAGATCGGCAGTGGTATACAGTGGGAATGAGAAATATAAATACTAGCCAAAACTAGAGTAGGAGGAATAAATCCGTCCCCTTTTTGCTTATACTCTCATGACGAGTTTTTGAAGGAGTTTGGGAGATGACTCAGTGGCAATTGTTAGCTGATGATTTGTGGGGGGGTGAAAAAAATATATGCTTTTTTGTTCATTCTGGTGCGTGCTTCTGGGTTGTGGATGATAAGTTCAACTTCATCTTGGATGCGGAGAAGGACTATCGTGCATACCTTGATAAGGGTCATATAACTCAGGAGCAATATGCGTCGGCATGCATGACGTTTAGAGGTGGGGTGCTTAAACTTACTGCTGAGAATTTTTTGAAATATTTGAGGGCGGAGGAACGGTGGGTGTTGTCGCGGCAAGACCTAAAAGATATGTTTGTGTGCGGGCTTGATATGAGCGAGTCTTTGCATGGAAGAATTGAAGGTTACTATCTTTCTGGTGTTGAGTTGAGTGCAAGCTACTTTCATGACGCTAATA
This sequence comes from Pseudomonas sp. TZ252, assembly GCF_056110345.1. Classification (NCBI taxonomy): domain Bacteria; kingdom Pseudomonadati; phylum Pseudomonadota; class Gammaproteobacteria; order Pseudomonadales; family Pseudomonadaceae; genus Pseudomonas; species Pseudomonas sp. TZ252. The sequence continues at coordinate 5,197,911 of NZ_CM148566.1, forward strand.
CTGTTGCCTCTAGGCTTCCAATGTTCTATGTGAATTTCGATCGCAAAATTTACATGCATATGGACTGTAATCGGGCGCATGAAGAATTGGCTTACTCAGACTGGCTTGCTAAGTGTTCGGATTTTTGCCATTTAGTACCCGACAGGGAGAGGTATTGGGTTTTAGAGGGTATGGATTATTGGAAGTATAGATTTTTGCAATCGGCATAAGATGCAAAAGGAACTGCGAATACTGCTGAAGCCTCTATTCAAGTTCCTGGACGTGTTCAGTCACGTGTTAACTTGATGGCCGGTGGCAAGATGCGGGTTGAGCGAATAAAGGGGGCAGATTTATTTTCCCTACCCTGATTTCTGAGCAGGGAGGCTCCAGTGCAGACGCCGTAAGGAGGCTCCGCGATGCCTAGGCAGAGGCGAGTGGTTTTACTGAACTATCCGCTTTACGTGGTTCAGGGTGGGTAAGATCGGCGGTGGTATACAGTAGAAATGAGAAATATAAGCACTAGACAAAACTAGAGTAGGGAAAATAAATCTGTCCCCTTTTCCCGAGATAATAGGTGGTTCTATGAATGAATTATTTGGTCAGCCATACAACGAGGCTGACCCGTGCTGGGTAGTTATGTGCTACATGGATATAATGTACTCGGATGGTAGGTTTATTAGAGCCATTGAGTGCGTTGTAAATAGGTGGGGCTATAGCACGGATGGGGCGTACTGTAATTTTCCTGATGAAAACAGTCCGTTTGATGAGGAGCACTTTGAGGGGGTTGAGTTTTCTTATGGCTATCCCCCTAAGGATGAAGACGCCATTGTTGTGAGCGAGGCTGTTTGTTCTAAGTTCATTCGGCTCGCTTGTGAAAAGTATCTTCAGCGCCATCCTGAAGATACTGAGAAAGTAAAAGAGCTTTTAGATAAACTCTCTTTCTGGCCGTAAAGGGGACAGATCTGAATGGCACTTACTTAACCCTTTTGGGATGACCGTGTTTCTTGATCGCTGCCCGAGCAGATTGACGTGTGCAGGTCAGTAATAAGCATAAAGGGGGCGGACTTATTTTCACTGCTCTAGAACTAAAAGGTAGGTAGATCTTCCCCGTTCAGTAATTCCCTGTTTTTTAAAAATTTACTTTTTCGATTTTAAAAGAAGAGCACTGACCTCCCTTTCGCTACTTCCGCAGAGTCCTGAACCTCCGGCCCCGCCATCCCTGGCGGGTCGCTCGCCGGGGCAACGTATGCGTTGCCTGGAGAAGAAGGGCCTGCTGACCATGAGTTCGCAGTTGATCGGCATGCTGGCGGCTTCGACGCAGGGCGATGCGGACGCCAAGAGCTTGCAGACGGGAGCCTGGTGGCGGGGAATGCCACCCAACACAACTACCTCAGTCATTGGCAGGAGGAGAAGAAGCGGCAGGAGGTCGATGGCTGCAAGGACAAACAGCTCTGCAAAACCGGAATAGAAGCCAAATGGGCAATTATTTCGGCCCAGCAGGATGTCGGTATCGTCGTAGGTGTTGGAGGAGGCATCGGTCTTTCGACAGCTGAAACCGCAGTGGGTGTTTATGAGCTGGTCAAGAACTGGAGGGAAACCTATGCAGCTCTGGAGCAGTTGGCCACTTCGCCAGAGTTCCGGCAGCAATTTGGCGATAGCTACCTGAAGGGGCTGGAGGAGCGCGCCGCATTCTTGACCCAGGCTTACGAGGATGCCGGCTGGCAAGGTTCGGTCACAGCTGGTGTCGAGGGCGGTAGGTTCGCTGCGGAACTTGTTGGCGTTCTGACGGCAGTGAAAGGTGGCGCGCAGATAACCGCCAAGCTGCCAACAGCAGCCAAGAACCTGGTCAACGCGATTGCGGAGTCACCTGTTTCCGGTAGTATGAGTTCGCAGCTCGGGGCAGTGGGGGACTTGGGTAGGCTGGGTGGGGGTGCAAAAGCGACTGCGACTGCCGGAAAAGTGGCCGATGAGTTCATTCCACCAGGAATGGAACGTCCGTTCCGTCCAGTTAATCCGGAGTTCCCACCAAACAAAGCTGTAGTGGATGCGATGGAAAGCCCGCGCATTAAAGGAATGACGGCTTGTGATGGTACAGACTGCTCAGAAATTGCGAGTAAGTTGCTTGCGGCAGCAGGCGGGAAGGGGAAAGTTATTGAGGTTAGGCCAACTCAGCGGAGTAACCTAAATTTGTATGAGAATGGTAATGAAGTCCCAGGGCAAGCTTATCACCAAGTCTATACAGATGGGCGGTACGTGTATGACCCTCGGCTGTCATCTCAGCCAATACCTAAAGGCGACTGGGAACAGCATATAAAAGGCATGAATCCTGATGGGGTCACTATTTCTGATAAGTTGCAGGGGTTGCGATGAATACTCCTGAAATCAAAAGAGAAAGTAGCTCCTTGCTTGAGTTAATCGAGGCTCTCGGTGAAACTGAATGGCGAAAATGTGTAAATAGCCAATTTGTCAATAAAGAGCGTGGGGAGTGGGTGATTAAAGATCAGTCCTCACATCCTCCTAGGGTTTGGTTTAGGTTCATACAGGAAGATCCCGCCATAATTTCGCGCCTGCGAGTGGCTATAGAAAGCTATCAGGGGAGAGTTAAGTGGGTTCTTGATGAGCATAAGAGGGTTGATCTTCCTGGAACAAACTGGGGCATAGTGCCGAGCCGCTTATTAGAAGTCTGGGATCTTGCTCGTGCGTTAGATTTAGCCCCTAATCAATATATGGCTAAATACGAGCCGGAATTCGGGCCGATTGCCTATGAAGATATCATTGATCTGACAGAGCACATCCGCCGAGCCTTTCCTGAAGTTACAAGCAAAAACCCCAGCTTATGAGTTGGGGTTTCCTTTGCGAGCATAAAGGGGACAGATTTATTTTCCCTACTCTAATTCTCTGAGCAGAGAGGCTCCAGTGCAGACACCGTAAGGAGGCTCCGCGATGCCCTAGGTAAGGGCGATTGGTTTAGCGAGTTATTCGCTTTGAGTGGTTTGACGTGGGCGGTTGCTGAAATTATAGTAGTAAAAATAAATCTGTCCCCTTTTTCCTTTAATAACGACTACTCCGGGGGTTGTTAAGTGAAATTAATTGGAAGCCTTGCGGAGCAATCTTGTCGTGAAGAGCTATCTAAGTCATGGGGCGGGCTTAGAGAATCGGGAAATCAGTTGTTCTCTATCTTGGCGGACAGGCTCGGCTTGATTGGTAGCGCATTTGTGTTGAGTTGGACGCCTGAGCAAGCTGAGGATTTATATACGATCCTAGTTAATGAGAGTGAAGTGGTTTGGCTTGAGGTTTCAAGGTCTAATGGGGAGGTAGTGGACTTTCAAACTACTAGTGTGAAGGAGTACGAGAGGTCGCTTCGTTCACGACAGAGTAGGATCAAATTGGCGGTTGCTCTTGATTTAGCACGTCAGCATTGAAAAGCCCCGGCCTTGCCGGGGCTATTTATTTCACTCTGCGGTAATCACCAAGCAGCCCTGCATGACTCTGATTCTGACTTTCTCGTTGACCTCGAATCCAGCCAGCGAATAAAGGGGACGGATTTATTTTCACTGCTCTAGAACTAAAAGGTAGGTAGATTTTCCCCGTTCAGTAATTCCCTGTTCTTTAAAAATTTACTTTTTCGATTTTAAAAGAAGAGCACTGACCTCCCTTTCGCTACTTCCGCAGAGTCCTGAACCTCCGGCCCCGCCATCCCTGGCGGGGCGCTCGCCGGGGCAACGTATGCGTTGCCTGGAGAAGAAGGGCCTGCTGACCATGAGTTCGCAGTTGATCGGTGTGCTGGCGGCTTCGACGCAGGGCGATGCGGACGCCAAGAGCTTGCAGACGGGAGCCTGGGTGGCGGGGAATGCTACTCAGAACAACTATATTGAACACTCGGATGTTCTGGCTTTTGCCGAAGACATGAGGTCTTGCGGCAAAGACGAAGGTTGCCAAAAGGACAAGTGGGAGAAAGAAAGGTACAGCGACGAAAGTAAACTCAATGTACAGGAGGCCCAAAATACCTATGGTCCGCTGAGAGCAAAGGAGAAAAGGCTCCAAATCGTCGAGAGCATGGACACATTGGTGTCCATCCAGTGCGTGACGTCGCGATGCGAGTCGTACAAGACGGAATTGTTGGAGCAATCAGTCGATAGCTATATACACCTGAGCAAGGTCCTCGATGAATGGGCGCCGACGCTGGACCGATTGGCGCTTATCGGAGGTGCTGCTGCAGGTAAGCAGATAGACTCGAAAGTCAAACGTCCGGGTATGCCGGAGCCTGTAGAGCTTGCGCAGGTTCAGAAGGCTGTGGATTATCTTGCAGCCCTAAAAGCGACTGGGGCATCAGGAAAACCGCTGGTTTCAAAGGGCTCAGAGGTGACCCCTGAAGTTATTCAAAAAGCATTGCAGGGTGATCGTGTTATTACTGCGCAAGGCGCTGTGTCATTACCTGCGGTGCAAAGATATGTTGATCGGCTTCTTAAGGGCGATGTTGCCCCGGCAATAAAAATGGATGGCAATGTGATTGTTGATGGGAATCATCGTTATATCGCAGAAAAAATATTAGGGTGAAATCTAGATGTGACACCGGGGTCTTTATCTCCTAATAAAGTCCATCAAACCAAACCTGTGTCTGAGCTGAAGATAGATCAAGTGGATTGGGGGAACAAATGATAACTATTTTTTTTGAAACTGGTGAAGAGCTGGATTTGCCTTTGGCTAGTTTTGCTAAGTCAAACTTAAGTGGGCTAGAGCTGCATCGGGCAATTTTTGATGGTTTAGATCTTTCAGAGGCTGATTTTACTGCCTCAAATTTGAGGAACGCTTCTTTTAATCATGCTCTGTTGGGTGGTGCTGTAATGAATAGTGCAGCGCTTATGAATGCAAGTTTTGTTGATGCTATAATGAAAGGTGTAAAGCTTGTGGATGCTATGGCGGCTTATGCTGATTTTTCAGGGGCAGATCTTTCCATGGCTAGTCTAAAAAATGCTGATATAGGCGGTTCTAATTTCATAAATTCCAATTTGCGAGATGTTAATATTGATGTAGCGAGGATAGATGGCGCTGTTTTTCGGGGTGCCATATATAATGATAGAACGATTTGGCCTAAAGGATTTATTCCGGAAAATTTTGGTGCGATTAAAGGCTAATTTGACAGGGCCGTAAAGGGGCCGTAAAGGGGGGGGGGCCCTGCTCTAATGCTCTGAAAAGGAGGCTCTAGACGCCGTAAGTGAATAAAGGGGACAGATTTATTTTTCGGTGTTTATGAGCTGGTCAAGAGCTGGAGGGAAACCTATGCAGCTCTGGAGCAGTTGGCCACTTCGCCAGAGTTCCGGCAGCAATTTGGCGATAACTACCTGAAGGGGCTGGAGGAGCGCGCCGCATTCTTGACCCAGGCATACGAGGATGCCGGCTGGCAAGGTTCGGTCACAGCTGGTGTCGAGGGCGGTAGGTTCGCTGCGGAACTTGTTGGCGTTCTGACGGCAGTGAAAGGTGGCGCGCAGATAACCGCCAAGCTGCCAACAGCAGCCAAGAACCTGGTCAACGCGATTGCGGAGTCACCTGTTTCCGGTAGTATGAGTTCGCAGCTCGGGGCAGTGGGGGACTTGGGTCGGCTGGGTGGGGGGGCAAAAGGAGTTCAAAAACTTCCTGAACTCGGTGGGGTTGATACGTTTCTTAGCTCTCAAGCAGCAAATTTAAACAAGAAGTTGGGTGCGAAAATAGGTGAGGGCAGACTGCCTTACGAGGCCAGTCGCGCTGGTGTTGAGCAGGCCAAGCTAGCAGTTAAAGAAACATTGGAGAACGCTACCGCTGTTAGTGACATAATTCCTAAGTCGGCTGTCCGAGGGGATTATGACCTTGTTCATGTTTACAGCTCTAAAACTAATAGCACTGTTAGCCTACGAGTGTTGCCCGGCGGCAAATATGAATTCGACACTTTGATTTCAGAGAAATCCTCAAAATTTTAGTCGCGGGGTTTGGCCTTATGATCATTGGTGAGAAGATTTTTGAGTTTAGATTTCGGTCGTTCTTTATGTCGGGGTCTTTGGTTTGTAAAATGTTGGTTCTGTTTCTTAGGTTTTCAAGATCGGGGTGGGTTTCATTAGATATTGGGGAAGGTGTGTTAAGGATTTTGTCTTTTGGCTCTGAACCAAAGCTGTTGGGGCTGGATGAGATTTCCGATGACTTTGCGTACCCGATCCAGAGTTCGAATGAATTGGATAGATATTTTGGCAAGGACCTGCTTGCTGTTTACAAGTATCTTATTTCGGATGTGGAAGATAGTTGTGTCGGCGTGTATTTCGATTTTGGAGATTGTGGTTTTAGCGTTTTGGAGTCAGAGGATAACTTGTCCATAGTTGATGGCGTGGTTAGAGTTTCAGATGACGTGGCTTTATCTAAGTTAGAGATTTAGATGGGGCAAAAGCAACAGGCGGGAAGCCCACCGTTGAGCTGTTCGGCGGGAAGAATGCGCAGACTCTCGGCGCAATAAACGTAGATATCCGCGCCGATATTCAGACCATAAAGGAGACCATAAAGGGGACAGATTTATTTTCCCTACTCTAATTCTCTGTAAGAATAAAGGGGACAGATTTATTTTTCGGTGTTTATGATCTGGTCAAGAGCTGGAGGGAAACCTATGCAGCTCTGGAGCAGTTGGCCACTTCGCCAGAGTTCCGGCAGCAATTTGGCGATAACTACCTGAAGGGGCTGGAGGAGCGCGCCGCATTCTTGACCTAGGCTTACGAGGATGCCGGCTGGCAAGGTTCGGTCACAGCTGGTGTCGAGGGCGGTAGGTTCGCTGCGGAACTTGTTGGCGTTCTGACGGCAGTGAAAGGTGGCGCGCAGATAACCGCCAAGCTGCCAACAGCAGCCAAGAATCTGGTCAACGCGATTGCGGAGTCACCTGTTTCCGGTAGTATGAGTTCGCAGCTCGGGGCAGTGGGGGACTTGGGTCGGCTGGGTGGGGGTGCAAAAGGAACTACTCCCACTGTAACTGCCGAAGGGCGTATTGGTAACTCTGTATTTACCGACGTTAACCAAACTGCCAGGCCTGCCGCTCAAGCGAATCCCAATCAGCCGACTTTGATTGCGGACCGAGTGGATGCAAAGATTGCGGCTAATGGAAAACCTCACCCGAATGGAAATATGGCGGATGCTCATGCCGAAATTGGAGTTATTCAGCAAGCATATAATGCAGGGAAAACCACTGGTGCAGATATGGCCTTGAAGGTTGAAGGTAAAGCTGTTTGCAGCTATTGCCGTGGTGATATCGCGGCAGCGGCAGAAAAGGCTGGTTTGAACTCTCTACAGATAAACGAAGTGACTACAGGAAAAACTCTATATTGGAAGCCTGGTATGCGGTCTTTGAGGGAGCTTGAATGATGGCTGCTTTCTCGCTGTCTTGGGTTTTTGGCGTGGGTGCTCAAGCTAAGGGGGGAAGGAATAGATTTCCCTCTTGGGATGATGTCCTCTCTTGTCTAGAGCTAATCAGAGAAGGTAAAGGTTCGGTCACTCTTGAACTTATTTCCAAGACGGCTGTGGGGCCGCAGTCGCTACAAGTACAGTCTGAAGGCGGAAAGTATGTCGTCTCTTTGGGGGAAGACGATGGGGTGGACTATATTGTTCGATCTTATAGAAATTTAAAGCTGCAAGGCATACCCTTCGAAGTGTTGGGGGATGTTTGGGATGGCGTCTTGATATGCGATGAATTTTCTATACTGAAAAATATATTTGAAGAATTCTTCCTAACAGGTGACGTCAGTAAGGAGCTTCTCAATTAAGATTTTTTCTTAATAAAAACTCCAGCCAAGACCATAAAATGTGATAGCTATGACTTGATCTGACATTATTGTTGCTCGAAGAGAGCGAAAGACCATAAAGGGGACAGATTTATTTTCCCTACTCTAATTCTCTGAGCAGAGAGGCTCCAGTGCAGACACCGTAAGGAGGCTCCGCGATGCCCTAGGTAAGGACGATTGGTTTAGCGAGTTATTCGCTTTGAGTGGTTTGGCGTGGGCGGTTGCTGAAATTATAGTAGTAAAAATAAATCTGTCCCCTTTTTCCTTAGAGTCGGTTGAAATAACCGGTGCGAAGGTTTCCAATAAAATCACAGATGCTCGTTTCCCTGGGATTGTTGAGTACAGCTATCAGTTGCCTAGAACTAACACTAAGGGCGAATTTATTGGTGGGTATAAGTCTGTATCCACGAAAACGACTTACGACCCCAAAATTCTGCCAGATAGTAAAGTGGCTGATATGTCTAGTCGCGCGGCAGTCCAGGCGGAATCTGTATTCAAAGCCAATCCGGCCTTGAGGGAAACTAGTATCAAGGTTGATGGCTATTACTTCCAGGTGACACGTAACAGCAAGACTGGCGAAATAACAAATTCCTTCATCGCTATGCCTCCGAGGATAAAATGATGGCTTGTTTGTCTTGGCTTGAAAAGCTCAAGGAATCATTCGCTTCCACTGGTCTGGACTATGAAGACCTATACGAGATAATAGAGGCATCTATAACGAGGAAGAGGACTAACTTCCCTGCGTTTATAAATGAGGCTTCGAAGGGGGTTGGCTTCTCTGTGGGTGAGGGACATTTCTACTCTCTTGATCAGGACTGGGATGATCCTGAAGAGTTTAATGAGGTCAGTTTCTTTTTGGGGGAAGTGGAGACCTCAAGTATTCCACTGCTCGACTATGTTTTTTTGATGAAGATTGCAGCCGATGTTTATTCTGATTTCTTCCCCGAGGAGAGGGATAGTGTTCTAAGTTCGGCTAGAAAATTGGAGGAGCGTTACTCAAAGAGATTCCCGGTCTAGCCGGGGGTTCTTATTTCACTCTAGTAAAGGGGCGAATAAAGGGGTAGATTTATTTTCCCTGCTCTAATTCTCTGAGCAGGGAGGCTCCAGTGCAGACACCGTAAGGAGACTCCGCTATGCCTAGGCAGATGCAAGAGGTTTTACTGAACTATCCGCTTCACGTGGTTCAGTATGGGTAAGATCGGCAGTGGTATTATATAGTGGGGATGAGGAGTAAGCACTAGCCAGAACTAGAATAGGGAAAATAAATCTGTCCCCTTTTCCGATCGGGCTGGGTATGACGTTGAGCAGTTACCAAATATAAAGAAAAATTCAGCTAACCCCGACCTTAAGATAAATGGAGAGTTTGCAGATGTATTCTCTTCCAGAGCCAATAGTCCGGTTTCAGTGCTAATGACTGTGACTGAAAAAGTCGAGAAGCAGGCTCAGAATATTGTAGTGAATTTGGCTGATTCCCCATTGACCTTCAAGCAGATAGAAAATGCACTGAGCGTTAAGCCAGTCGATGGTTTGAAGAATTTGTATCTTCTGAAAGACGGTCAGTTTAAGGTTATTGAGGTTGGGCGATGAGCATAACAATGGCGCTTGAAATTCAAGTTGGAGCGACTCTGGAGAGTATAGCTAGCACTCTGTCGTCTTTGGGGGAGAGCAGCAGTCTGGGCGATACTAGATTGGACGCAAATTTCGAGAGTTCAGGTTGTCAGTTTTCGGTTCGTAGTTTGGAGCAGCCTGAGGGGGTCGTGGCTGAAGGATGCTCCATGAGCTGGAAAGTTGGTTTGAGAGGGGCGTTTCATTGTCGAGGAAGTAATCTTTCTGAAAGTTGGGTTGATATAAAGTTATTTCTTCAGGAGTTATCATTGAATATTGAATTTGGCTTTGTCTTATCGTTTCAATATGAAAGTATTTACGCTATTAGGGATTCTGATGGGTTGTCTTTTAAGAGAAGTATGATCGATTGAATGGCTGCAAAAGGGCCAAAAGCAACTGCAGTTCCCCAAAGCGAATAAAGGGGTCAGATTTGAATGGCACTTACTTAAGCGCTAAGCGACTGATTCAGAAAAGAAAGGCTGCTCTTGGTCTACGGTGATAGTTGCGAACACACACCGAGCCCAAGGAGCAGCCCAGATGGGCATAAAGGGGACAGATTTATTTTCCCTACTCTAATTCTCTGAGCAGGGAGGATCCAGTGCAGGCGCCGTAAGGAGGCTTCGCAAGCATAAAGGGGACGGATTTATTTTCCCTACTCTAATTCTCTGAGCAGGGAGGCTCCAGTGCAGACGCCGTAAGGAGGCTCCGCGAGGCCTAGGCAGAGGCGAGTGGTTTTACTGAACTATCCGCTTCACGTGGTTCAGTGTGAGTAAGATCGGCAGTGGTATACAGTGGGAATGAGAGATATAAACACTAGTCAAAATTAGAGTAGGAAAAATAAATATGTCCCCTTTTTTCGCTCCGGTTGCATGTGAGTACGTATCTAATGGTGAGCAATCCCCTCTTCTATAGAGACGTAATTTTCCGTAATTCTCAGTTCCTGCAGATGGGCCGCTAATGTATATATAGTCAAATCTGCAGTCGCGAGTTTTACTTGAGACGTATTTTGTCCTGATTTCCGTAATTGCTATCTGGCCACCGGCCCCAGGCCTTTCATAAGAATCCATTTTGCGCTGTTCTGCATAGTAATTACATAGTTCGCTAGGGGTTTTTATTTTTTTGTCTTCAGTGCCAACACCATGCCAGTAAATTTCCGCCGTTGCGGCTTGAGAGATAGATAGGAATGCAAGGAGTTGCAAGGTTTTCAGTTTGAATTGCATGGTTCGAAATAATTTCTCAGGGTTATGCGTTGAGTATCTGATAAACAAGATGAACATCCTCCGGCTCCAACCGATACAACTCCTCATCCGGTTCCATGCACAGCCGGCATCCGAGTCTCATATAAAAATCCACCGTGTTCTGCGACGGCGTAGCCGAAACGTAGAGCGCGCTGGCGCCGAGGTGGCGGGCCTGGGTGGCGGCGAGGTGGAAGAGGTGGGCGCCGAGGCCGCGGCGGCGGTAGGCGTGGCTGAGGTGGAGGAACTTCAGTTGCAGCCAGTCGCGCTCGGGGCCGAGGCGGTGTGGGTCGAGGACTACCGCGCCGATCAGGCGGCCCTGGTCGAACAGGCCGAGGAACCAGCCGCCGCGGTCGAAGCAGTCGAGCAGGATCGGCGTGTAATGCTCGGCCTCGCCCTCCGGCCAGCCGCGCATGTCGTAGAACTCGGGGCGCAGCACCAGTTGGCCGGCCTCGACGGAATACAGGTGTTCGATCACTTCGCTGCGGTCGATCTCCCAGACCAGGGGGATTTCGTCGCGGCGCAGCAGGCGTTCTTCGGTCATCGTGGTTTCCTTGCGCTGAGGCCGTACATCAGCGGCAGGCGCGGACGATCGGCGGGCGGCAGCATGCGTCCGCCGCCGCCGTCGCGCATGCCGTCGAAGCCGGCCCAGCCGTTGGCGTAGGGGTATTCCTCCAGCCGTTCGAGTTGCAGGCCGGCGCCGAGCAGGGCGCCGATCACATCGGCCAGGCCCCACTGGAACTCGTAGCTGGGATGAGGGTTGCTGAAGTTCTCGACGCCGGCGTGGTAGCCGGAGGGCGCCAGGCTGGCGCCGGACTCGGCGACATAGTCGCTGACGCCGCTCTCGGCGATCGGCTCGCGGCTGAAGTAGTCGTAGGCCGGTTGCCAGTGTGGGTCGAAGTACAGGGCGAAAGGATGGAACTCCACCAGGACGAAGCGCCCGCCGGGAACCAGCACCTGGGCGATGCCGTCGGCCCAGCGCTTGAGGTCGGAGAGCCAGACCAGCGTGCCGTAGGAGGCGAAGACCCGTTCGAAGCGTTCGCCGCGGGTGGCGGCGACGGGCAGCCAGCGGAGGATGTCGTCGCGCTGGAAGTCGGCGGCGATGCCGCTGTCGCGGGACAGCTGGCGGGCGAAGTCGATGGCGCTGTCGGCGATGTCGACCCCGGTGACGCGGGCGCCAAGGCGCGCCAGGCTCAGGCTGTCCTGTCCGGCGTTGCATTGCAGATGCAGCAGGCGCAGGCCGTCGAGATGGCCGAGCAGTTGCAGTTCCTCGGGATAGAGCGTGGAACCGCCGTTGCGGAAGAAGGCGGCCTGGTCGGCCTTGTGGCTGTTGTGCGCCCGGGTGGCGGCGTTCCACGACAGCCGGTTGGCCTCGTGCAGGTCGGATCTCATGGTTCGACTCCTTCCCTGGAGTGCGCCACCGCGCGGATGGCGGGTCCGGGGGATTACATGTCCTTGATGCTGCGCACCTGGTCCTTGTTGACGCGGGTGCGCTTGCCGTCCAGTTGCTCCAGTTCGTAGAAGCCGGAACTACGATCATAGCGCGGGGTATCCACCGCCTGGATCTCGCGGCCATCGTTGAGGGTGACGATGGTCGGGGTGGAGCAGCCGGCCAGGACGGCGAATGCGGACGAGAGCAACAGGGCGGGCAGCAGACGGGAGGTCATCGGAATTTTCCTTCGGACGGTTTTCGAGGCGGCGGATTCTACTCCAGTCGCGGCGCAACCGCTCTAGCCTGGATCACAGCGGCAAATTTCCGCTGCGATCGTACGTCTCTTCCGGTGAGCCGCCCGGATGGCGGCGCCTCTTCGAAGGGAGATTCCATGTCTGCCGTTTCCACCTCGTTGTTGCTTTTCCTCAACCTGCTGACCCCGGCCCAGGCCGCCCAGCCCGTGCCGCTGGCCGATGGCCGCATCGAGATCGCTGCCGGCGAGAGCCGCCAGCGCTACCTCGACCTTGCCCCCGGCGAGTTGCAGTTGCTCGACCTGGAGGTCGACCGCGGCCGCGTCCGCCTGCGCGCCACCACGCCCGACGGCAAGGCGTTGCGCGCGACGGAGCTGGCCGGACGCCAGTCGCTCGGCCTGCAGGCCGGCGAGCGCCAGGGCCTGCGCCTGACCTTCAGCGCCGACGAAGACACCGCACTGACCCTGATCCCCACCCAGCGCCTCACCCCGCAGACCCCGGCGCTTGATTCGCCGGCGCCGCAGAGCCCGACCCTGCAACGCCTGCAGGCGGAGCTTGCGGAAAAGCGCCCCGGCGCGCTGAAGGCGTTCTGGAAGCAGGTAGCGAAGCAGGGCACGCCGCTGGTGGAGCCGCTGGATGCCGAACGTGTGCTGGTCACCTTCCTCTGGCGCCAGCAGCGTCCCGGCGACGTGCGCCTGCTGTGGCCGACCCCGGAGGTCAACACCCGCCGCTTCGAGGCCCTGGCCGGCAGCGACGTGCGCTACCTGAGCCTGCCGCTGCGCCGCGACGCGCGGGTTTCCTACCAGCTCAGCGCCGACCTGCCGGACCTGCAACAGGCCGATCGCGGCACCTTGCGCCTGGCGTTGCAGGCGGCGGCGCGGCCGGACCCGCTGAGCCGTACGCCGTGGCTCAATAGCCGCGCGCTGCCGCGGGCCGAGCAGGCCTCGCTGGTGCAGCTCGGCGGCGCCCCTGCCGAGACCTGGGACCAGCCGCGCAAGGACGTGCCGCGCGGCAAGGTGGAGCGCCTCGGCTATACCAGCCAGGCCCTGGCCAACCAGCGCCAGCTGACGCTCTACACGCCGCCGGGCTACGACCCAGAGGGCCAGCGCTATCCGCTGCTGGTGCTGTTCGACGAGGACCACTACGCGCGCGACGTACCGACCCCGACCATCCTCGACAACCTGATCGCCGCCGGGCGCATCCGCCCGACCCTGGCGGTGATTGTCGGCAATGTCGACGCCAGCAGCCGGGGCCGCGAGCTGCCCTGCAACGAGGCCTTCGCCGACATGCTCGCCCATGAGCTGCTGCCCTGGTTGCAGCAGCGCTATGCATTGAGCGAGGAGCCTGCCGATCGCGTGCTTTCCGGTTCCAGCTACGGCGGGCTGGCCTCGGGCTGCATCGCCTACCGTTATCCGGAACGCTTCGGCAAGGTGCTGAGCCTGTCCGGCTCGTTCTGGTGGGGGCCGGACGAGCAGCAGCCGCAGTGGCTGGTACGGCAGTTCGCCGCTGGCGAGCGTTTGCCGCTGGCGTTCTTCCTCAGTTCCGGCCTGCTCGAGGAGCCCGAGGCGGACGGCATTCTCGGCAGCAACCGCAGCCTGCGCGCGGCGCTGCAAGGCAAGGGCTACCCGCTGCACTACCGTGAGTTCCCCGGCGGTCACGACTACGCGGCGTGGAGCCTGGAGCTTGCCGAAGGGTTGCAGGCCTTGTTGCCGGCGCATTGAGCCGGCTGGCTGGCGTGGGGCGGATAGCCGCTTGCGGTTATCCGCCGTGCCGCGGCCTGGAGGTGGGGGAAGGCTGTCTGGAGCGTGTCCGCAATGCCCACCGCGTTGCGGAATCGGAAAAAATCGTCCAGGGCCATTTGCCAGCGTCGGCGGATAGGGGACAATCGGCGTTCGCCTCAATCGAACGACAAGGATGTTCTCGATGCGCCGACTCTTGCGCCCGGTATTCTGCGCCGCGCTCTTCTGCCTGTACCCAGCGCTGGTCCAGGCTGCCGCCGAAAGCGAAATCCTCGGCCTGTTCCAGCGCTGGCAGGCCGCCCACGGGCAGCGCAGCGGCAAGGCCCTGGAAGGGGTCTATGCGCCGCGCCTGGACTACTATGGCCGCGCGCAGACGCGCGAGCGCACCCTCTCCGCCAAGCAGGCCTTCTTCGCCCGCCATCCCGACTTCGAGCAGCGCATCGTCGCTGCGCCGCAGATCGTGCCGGGCGACCAGGAAGGCCGCTACGAGGTGCGCTTCGTCAAGCAGGTACGCCTCGACGGACGCCTGCGCAACTATCCGGGGCTGCTCCTGGCCGAGCGCGCCGGGCCGGGCGATACCTGGCGCTTCGTCGGCGAGAGCGACGAGATCACCCGCTACGCCGTCGACCCGCGGTACACCCCGCTGGCTCGCGGCCGCTTCGCCGGTGCCGAAGCGGACTTCGCCTGGGTAGTGGCCCACGCGCCGAACAGCGCCGCCTTGTGCGACGAATACGAGGATTGCCGCTGCGACCTCTGGAGCGCCGACGCGCGCGTCCCGCCCAAGCCGCTGGGCAGTTGCACCGGCGCGGTGCTCAGCGTCCTCGGCGGCCTCGACGACAGCGGCCGCGAGCGCCTGCAACTGCTGCGTACCTGGTGGACCAGCACCTGGACCAAGTCGTCGCTGCTGGAAATCCGCGACGGCCAGTGGGTGCGGGTGCTGCCGGACATCTCCACCACCTGGGACGACGCCGAGGCCGAACTGGTGCTGTACAAGGCCGACCCGCAGCAGCCGGGCCGAGTGCTGGTGACCGAAACCGTGATGGACGACGAGGGCGACTGGAGCCACCGCACCCGCAGCGAGGCGCTGCGCCCCGTACCCTGACGCCGGCCCCTTGGGCTGGGCGGCGCCAGGCCGTACAATCGACGGCTTTATGGCGAGCGTCGCCGCAGTCCAGGTTCCCGCATGCGCATCCACGTCTCCTTCATCGACCGTGTCGGCATCACCCAGGAGGTGCTGGCGCTGCTGGGTGGGCGCAACCTGAACCTGGATGCGGTGGAAATGGTGCCGCCGAACGTCTACATCGACGCGCCGACCCTCAGTCCCGAAGTGCTGGAGGAACTGCGCGCAGCGCTGCTGGGCATCCGTGGCGTGCAGGCGATGACCGTGGTCGACATCCTTCCCGGCCAGCGCCGCCGCTTGCAGCTCGATGCGTTGCTGGCGGCGATGGCCGATCCGGTGCTGGCGGTGGACGGCAAGGGCCTGGTGCTGCTGGCCAACCCGGCCTTCAGCGAGCGCTGCGGACGCGACCCGGCCGGCGAGAGGCTGGCCAGCCTGTTCGACGATGAAACCCTGGAGGATGCGCTGGTCGAGCAGGGCTTCCGCCTGCCGCTGCGCGAAGTGACCTTCATGGGCCAGGCCCTGCTGCTCGATGCCACGCCGATCACCGAAGGGCCGGGCGAGGGCGAGCGGCACCTGGCCGGCGGCCTGTTGACCCTCTACGAACCGAACCGCATCGGCGAGCGCCTGGCGGCCTTGCACCATGACCATGCCGAGGGGTTCGAGATGCTCCTCGGCGATTCCCAGCCGATCCGCACCCTGAAGACCCGTGCGCAGCGCGTGGCGGCGCTCGACGCGCCGCTGCTGATCCACGGCGAGACCGGTACCGGCAAGGAACTGGTGGCGCGCGGCTGCCATGCCCTGAGTGCGCGGCACAACTCGCCGTTCCTGGCGCTGAACTGCGCGGCGTTGCCGGAGAACCTGGCCGAAAGCGAGCTGTTCGGCTACGCCCCCGGCGCCTTCACCGGCGCCCAGCGCGGCGGCAAGCCGGGCCTGCTGGAGCTGGCCCACCAGGGCACGGTGTTCCTCGACGAGATCGGCGAGATGTCCCCCTATCTGCAAGCCAAGCTGCTGCGCTTCCTCAGCGACGGCAGCTTCCGCCGGGTCGGCGGCGACCGCGAGGTGAGGGTCGACGTGCGGATCCTCAGCGCCACCCACCGCAACCTGGAGAAGATGGTCGCCGAGGGCAGCTTCCGCGAGGACCTGTTCTACCGCCTCAACGTGCTCAGCCTGGAAGTCCCGCCGCTGCGCGAGCGCGGCCACGACATCCTGCTGCTGGCGCGGCACTTCATGCAGCAGGCCTGTGCGCAGATCCAGCGCCCGGTGTGCCGGCTGGCACCGGGCACCTACCCGGCGCTGCTGAGCAACCGCTGGCCGGGCAACGTGCGCCAGTTGCAGAACGTGATCTTCCGCGCCGCTGCGATCTGCGAGAGCAGCCTGGTGGATATCGGCGACCTGGAGATCGCCGGCACCGCCGTGGCGCGGCAGAACGACGGCGAGGTGGGCAGCCTGGAGGAGGCGGTGGAGGGCTTCGAGAAAGCCCTGCTGGAGAAGCTCTACGTCAGCTATCCATCGACCCGCCAGTTGGCGGCGCGCCTGCAAACCTCGCACACCGCCATCGCCCACCGCCTGCGCAAGTACGGCATCGGTCCGCGCGCCTGAAGCGGGCTCAGCCCTCGCTGGAATACACCGGCTTGCCGGCGAACCAGGTCTTCAGCACCTTGGTTTCGCCCAGTTGCGTCTCCGGCACCTCGAACACGTCGCGGTCGAGGACGATGAAGTCCGCCTGCTTGCCCGGCTCCAGGCTGCCGATCCGGTGTTCCAGGCCGATGGTCCGCGCAGCGTTGCGGGTGTAGGCGTAGAACATGGTCTGGCGGTCCAGGCGTTCGCCGGCGTTGAGCACGCCCTGCGGGCCCTTGCGGGTCACCGCCTGCTGGATGGCCTTCCACGGCGACAGGCTGGACACCGGCCAGTCGCTGGCCCCGGCGATGGTCGCGCCCTTGCTCAGCAGGGAGTGCGCCGGGTACTGGTAGCGGTAGGCGAAGGCACTGATATAGGGCTTCATCAGGTCCACCGTGGTTTCGTCGGCGGCGGCCCAGTACAGCTGCATCGAGGCGATCACGCCAAGCGGCCTGAAGCGCTCGAACTCCTTGGGATTGACCAGTTGCAGGTGGGTGATCGAATGGGCGATGCCGCTGTCGCGGTCGCGCCGCGCCTGCTGCATGCCGTTCAGCGCCTCGCGCACCGCGCGGTCGCCGATGGCGTGGACGTGGACCAGCCAGCCGCGGGCGTCGGCGGCGCTGACCAGTTCGCCGAAGTGCGCCGGGTCGATCAGCAGTTCGCCCGTCTTCCTGCTGTTGCGATAGGGCTCGAGGAGCGCGGCGGTCTGCGCCGGGTATTCCGGTACGCCGTCGGCGAACACCTTGATTCCCGGCAGGGTCAGGTTGGGGCTGCCGAGGAAGCGCTGGCGCACCTTGTCCAGCACCTCGAGGTCGGCCGGCCGGCTGCGTGGGTTGGCGACCAGGAGGGCGGCGACGTGGGCGCTGAGTTCGCCGCCCTTGGCCAGCCGCTGGTAGACCGGTAGCACGCCGACGGTGTTCTCGTCGGGCCTGAGGCTGAACAGGGCGTCGCCCGGCGAGCCATTGGCGGCCGGGTCCATCCATGCGGTCAGGCCCAGCGAGTTGCTGTAGCGCACCGCGCTGCGTCCGGCTTCTAGCATCTGTTCCGCGCTCGGCGCCGGCAGTACCGCGAGCACCGCGTCGAGACCGGCATCGGCGAGGAAGCCGTTGGGGGTGGCGTCGGCGTCGTGGCCGATGGTGTTGCGCTGTTCCTCGGGCAGGGCGCGGACCCGCGCGGCGTCGATGCCGGCGCGTTTCAGCATGGCGGCGTTGGCCCAGCCGGTGTGGTGGTCGCTGCCGATGAAGGCCAGCGGCTGGTCGGCCCATTCGCCGTGGTCGAAGCGCGCGCGGAAGTCCTTGACCTGGCTCCAGTAGGCGGTATGCATGCCGCTGACATTGAGCATGTCGCCATGTCGCGCCTTGCCGTTGTCGCGCCAGGCGCGCAGGCGCCGTTCCAGTTCGTCGAGGCCGACCTGTTCGTTGCCCATGTCCGCGCCGGCCAGCTCCAGGCCGCCGAACACCGCGTGCGAATGGGTGTCGATCAGGCCGGGCATCAGGCGCTTGCCGCCGAGATCGACGACCTGGCTGTCGCCATCGGCCAGGGCGCGCAGCCCGGCCTCGTCGCCGACCGCGAGGATCCGCCCGTCCTCTACCGCCAGGGCCTCGGCGAAGGGTTGCTGCGGATTGGCGGTGAAGATCCTGGCGTTGACCACCAGCAGGTCGGCGGCGCCGAGGGCGTGCAGGGGGATGGCCAGGCAGGCGCCGGCGAGGAGGGTGGGAATCCGTTGCTTCATGGTGGTTTCCTTTGCTTCTTGGTCTTGTGTAGCGTGGCCCGGGCAAGGCGAGACTAGCCAAAGCGCCGGCCCGGCAGAACCGGGCGCGGCGCACAACACTTGTGCCGGAACGGAAGGAGTCGATGGACAAATTGAATGCCCTGGCGATGTTCGTCGCCACTGCCGAAACCGGTAGCTTCAGCCGTGGCGCCGAGCGCCTGGGCAAGACGCCCTCGGCGCTGACCAAGGCCGTCGCCCACCTGGAAGCGGAACTCGGTGCCCGCCTGTTCGAGCGCACCACCCGCAGCCTGGCGCTGACCGAGGCCGGGCAGATCTACCTGGAGGCGGCTCGTCAGTCCCTGGAAACGCTGCGCACGGCGGGGCAGGAGATCGAACTGCTGGAGTCGGAGTTGCGCGGCGAACTGCGCCTCGCCGCGCCGCCGTCGTTCGCCGCGGCGTTCCTCCAGCAGGCCTGCGCCAGCTTCCTCGAGGCGCATCCGCGGATCAGCCTGCGGGTGGACCTCGACGAAACCTTCCTCGATCTCAGCGAAGGCGGCTACGACCTCGGCCTGCGCGACGGCCCCATTGACCTGCCGGGGCTGGTGGCGCGGCCGCTGGCGCCGAACCAGATCGTGCTTTGCGCCAGCCCCGCCTACCTGGCGCGGCAACCCGCGCCGCAAGGCCCGGAGGACTTCGAGCGGCACGCCTGGCTGGTCTTCCAGCACCCTTCGCTGAACCAGAACTTCTGGTGGATGGAGCGCGACGGCGCCCGCCAGCGTATCGACCAGCCGCGCCCGCGACTGGCCAGCGACAACTACGACTTCCTGCTCGCCCACCTGCTGGCCGGGCTGGGCCTGCAGTTCTGCCCGCAGTGGAGCGTCGCGCCGCTGCTCGGTGAAGGGCGGCTGGTGCGCCTGCTCGGCGACTACCACTTCGACCCGGGGCCGTTCGGGCCCTCCATCCATGTCCTCTATCCGGGGCACCGGCGCAACACGCGGAAGGTCCGCGCGTTCCTCGAGCACCTGCGCGCCAGCTTGCAGCGACAGGGGCTGTGCCATCGGCTGTAACGCTTCGGTTACGAGTGGAACGAATTCGTTCCGATTGCCGGAAAAACCTTTGCTGTCAGGCGTTTGCGCTCTGGTTCGGGAAATGTCCGGCGGGTCTGTAACGAAAGCGTTCCATGGCGGCCCTGTCCGGGTTTCCCCCGCGCCCGGCCACGCCCCGTGGCGACAGGGCCGGGGCCGCTTGGCACCCTGCTTGCTACGGGCAGCCGCAGAACAAAGTCCCGTCCCGACCGGGCGACCCGCTGACAATGAGGATCCAGCATGAGCAAGTTGCGCTTTACCACCGACCACGAATGGCTGCGCCAGGACGACGACGGGCTGCTGACCGTCGGCATCACCGCCTACGCCCAGGACGCCCTCGGTGACGTGGTATTCGTGCAGTTGCCGGAACTCGGCGAACACGCCGCCGGCAGTGAAGTGGCGGTGCTGGAGTCGGTCAAGGCCGCCAGCAACATCCTGATGCCGCTGGACGGCGAGGTGGTGGCGATCAACGACGCGCTGCCGGACGCCCCGGAGCTGGTCAACCAGGATCCGCTCGGCGAGGCCTGGTTCTTCCGCTTCCGTCCGGCCGACGCCGGCGCCTGGGAAAAGCTGCTCGACCAGGCCGCCTACGACCGCCTGCTGAACGCCAACGCCGACGCCTGAGGATCCCGTCATGACCGATAACCTGAACCTCGGCGCCATCGACCTGGGCACCGACGACGAATTCATCGCCCGCCATATCGGCCCGCGTGCCGCCGACACCCAGGCCATGCTCCAGCGCCTGGGCTACGACTCGCTGGACGCGCTGATCGGCAACGTGATCCCCGACAGCATCAAGGGCAGCAGCGTGCTCGACCTGCCGGCCGGCATGGGCGAGGCCGAGGCGCTGGCCAGCCTGAAGGCGATCGCCGCGCGCAATCGCGCGTTGCGTTCCTTCATTGGCCAGGGCTACTACAACTGCCACACCCCGGCACCGATCCTGCGCAACCTCCTGGAGAACCCGGCCTGGTACACCGCCTACACGCCGTACCAGCCGGAAATCTCCCAGGGCCGCCTGGAGGCGCTGCTGAACTTCCAGACCCTGGTCAGCGACCTGTCCGGCCTGCCGATCGCCAACGCCTCGATGCTCGACGAGGCGACCGCCGCCGCCGAGGCCATGACCTTCTGCAAGCGTCTGTCGAAGAACCGCACCAGCCAGGCATTCTTCGCCTCCCGCCATTGCCACCCGCAGACCCTCGACGTGCTGCGCACCCGTGCCGAGCCGCTGGGCATCGAGGTGGTGGTCGGCGACGAGAGCGCCATCGAAGACTTCTCCGCCTACTTCGGCGCGTTGCTGCAATACCCCACCTGCGACGGCGAGATCGTCGACTATCGCGAACTGGTCAGCCGCTTCCATGCGGTCGATGCGCTGGTCGCGGTGGCCGCCGACCTGCTGGCGCTGACCCTGCTGACCCCGCCGGGCGAGTTCGGCGCCGACGTGGCCATCGGCAGCGCCCAGCGCTTCGGCGTGCCGCTCGGCTTCGGCGGGCCGCACGCGGCCTATTTCGCCACCCGCGACGCCTTCAAGCGGGACATGCCGGGACGCCTGGTCGGCGTCTCCATCGACCGCCACGGCAAGCCGGCCTACCGCCTGGCCATGCAGACCCGCGAGCAGCACATCCGCCGCGAGAAGGCCACCAGCAACATCTGCACCGCCCAGGTGCTGCTGGCCAACATCGCCAGCATGTTCGCCGTCTACCACGGCCCGCAGGGCCTGCTGCGCATCGCCCGGCGCACCCACCGGCTGACCGCGATCCTCGCCGCCGGCCTGGAGCGCCTGGGCGTGGCCGTCGAGCAGAAGCATTTCTTCGACACCCTTAGCCTGGCCACCGGCGCGCGTACCGCGGCGATCCATGCCAAGGCCCGCGCCGCCGGGATCAACCTGCGCGAGATCGATGCCGGCCGTCTCGGCCTGTCGCTCGACGAGACCGTCCGCCAGGCCGACGTGGAGACCCTCTGGGGCTTGCTGGCCGAAGAGGGCCAGGCGCTCCCGGACTTCGCCGCCCTTGCCGCCAGCAGCGGGGACCGCCTGCCAGTCGAGCTGCTGCGCCAGTCGGCGATCCTCAGCCACCCGATCTTCAACCGCCATCACTCGGAAACCGAGCTGATGCGCTACCTGCGCAAGCTGGCGGACAAGGACCTGGCGCTGGACCGCACGATGATCCCGCTGGGCTCCTGCACCATGAAGCTGAACGCCGCCAGCGAGATGATCCCGGTGACCTGGGCCGAATTCGGCAACCTGCACCCGTTCGCCCCGGCCGAGCAGAGCGAAGGCTACCGCCAGCTCACCGACGAACTGGAGGCGATGCTCTGTTCCGCCACCGGCTACGACGCCGTGTCGTTGCAGCCCAACGCCGGCTCCCAGGGTGAGTACGCCGGCCTGCTGGCGATCCGTGCCTACCACCAGAGCCGCGGCGACAGCCAGCGCGACATCTGTCTGATCCCGTCCTCCGCCCACGGTACCAACCCGGCTACCGCCAGCATGGTCGGCATGCGCGTGGTGGTGGTGGCCTGCGACGCGCGCGGCAACGTCGACGTCGAGGACCTGCGCAACAAGGCCAGCGAGCACAAGGAACGCCTGGCCGCGCTGATGATCACCTATCCGTCCACCCACGGCGTGTTCGAGGAAGCGATCCGCGAGATCTGCGCCATCGTCCACGACTGCGGCGGCCAGGTGTACATCGACGGCGCCAACATGAACGCCATGGTCGGCCTGTGCGCCCCGGGCAAGTTCGGTGGCGACGTTTCCCACCTGAACCTGCACAAGACCTTCTGCATCCCCCACGGCGGCGGCGGCCCGGGCGTCGGCCCGATCGGCGTGCGCGCGCACCTGGCGCCGTTCCTCCCCGGCCACGCTCGCGGCGAGCGCAAGGAAGGCGCGGTGAGCGCGGCGCCGTACGGCAGCGCGAGCATCCTGCCGATCACCTGGATGTACATCCGCATGATGGGCGGCGAAGGCCTCAAGCGCGCCTCGGAAATGGCCATCCTCAATGCCAACTACATCGCCCATCGCCTGGAGGAGCACTACCCGGTGCTCTACGCCGGCGGCAACGGCCTGGTCGCCCACGAATGCATCCTCGACCTGCGTCCGCTCAAGGACAGCAGCGGGATCAGCGTCGACGACGTGGCCAAGCGCCTGATGGACTTCGGCTTCCATGCGCCGACCATGTCCTTCCCGGTGGCCGGCACGCTGATGATCGAGCCCACCGAGAGCGAGTCGAAGGCCGAGCTGGATCGTTTCTGCGACGCGATGATCCGCATCCGCGAGGAAATCCGCGCGGTGGAACGCGGCGAGCTGGACAAGGAAGACAACCCGCTGAAGAACGCGCCGCACACCGCCGCCGAACTGCTCGGCGAATGGAACCACGCCTACAGCCGCGAGCAGGCCGCCTATCCGCTGGCCAGCCTGGTGGAGGCCAAGTACTGGCCGCCGGTGGGCCGCGTCGACAACGTCTACGGCGACCGCAACCTGACCTGCTCCTGCCCGCCGATCGAGGCGTACAGCGAGGAGTGACGGACGAGGAGGGCGCCGCCAGCGGCGGCGTCCTTCCGTTTCCGGCGATACCCCTTTCCCGGCGCCGCGCTTGCGTAGCGGCGCCGCGGCCACGCTCGCGCCAGCGAGCGTCCTGACACCGACACGACAAGAGGCCAGCGCCATGTTCAGCAAGCACGACCAGCTCCAGGGCTACGACGACGAACTGCTCGCCGCGATGGACGCCGAAGACCGGCGGCAGGAAGACCACATCGAACTGATCGCCTCGGAGAACTACGCCAGCAAGCGGGTCATGCAGGCGCAGGGCAGCGGCCTGACCAACAAGTATGCCGAGGGCTATCCGGGCAAGCGCTACTACGGCGGCTGCGAACACGTCGACAAGGTCGAGCGGCTGGCCATCGACCGCGCCAGGCAACTGTTCGGCGCCGACTACGCCAACGTCCAGCCGCATTCCGGTTCCTCGGCCAACGCCGCGGTGTACCTGGCGCTGCTCAACGCCGGCGACACCATCCTCGGCATGAGCCTGGCCCACGGCGGCCATCTCACCCACGGCGCCAAGGTGTCCTCCTCCGGCAAGCTGTACAACGCCGTGCAGTACGGCCTGGACACCGCTACCGGGCTGATCGACTACGACGAAGTCGAGCGCCTGGCCGTGGAGCATAAGCCGAAGATGATCGTCGCCGGCTTCTCCGCCTACTCCAAGACCCTCGACTTCCCGCGCTTCCGCGCCATCGCCGACAAGGTCGGCGCGCTGCTGTTCGTCGACATGGCCCACGTCGCCGGGCTGGTCGCCGCCGGCCTCTACCCGAATCCGATCCCCTTCGCCGACGTGGTCACCACCACCACCCACAAGACCCTGCGCGGCCCGCGCGGCGGCCTGATCCTGGCGCGCGCCAACGAGGAGATCGAGAAGAAGCTCAACTCCGCGGTATTCCCCGGCGCCCAGGGCGGCCCGCTGATGCACGTGATCGCGGCCAAGGCGGTGTGCTTCAAGGAAGCGCTGGAGCCGGGCTTCAAGGACTACCAGGCGCAGGTGATCCGCAACGCCAAGGCGATGGCCGAGGTGTTCATCGGGCGCAGCTACGACGTGGTTTCCGGCGGCACCGACAACCACCTGATGCTGATCAGCCTGGTGAAGCAGGGGCTGACCGGCAAGGCCGCCGACGCGGCGCTCGGAGCGGCGCACATCACGGTGAACAAGAACGCCGTGCCGAACGATCCGCAGAGCCCGTTCGTCACCTCCGGCATCCGCATCGGCACCCCAGCGGTGACCACTCGCGGTTTCCGCGAGGGCGAGTGCCGCGAACTGGCCGGCTGGATCTGCGACATCCTCGACGATATCGACAATCCCGAGGTCGGCGAACGGGTCAGGGGCCAGGTCGGCGAATTCTGCCGGCACTTCCCGGTCTACGCTGATTGAACAGGAGCGCCGCCATGGTGGCGGCCAATCCGCAAGCGGAGACGAGCATGTCCCTGAGTGTCTTCGATCTGTTCAAGATCGGCATCGGGCCGTCCAGCTCCCACACCGTGGGGCCGATGCGTGCCGCCGCGCGCTTTGCCGAGGGGCTGAGGCGCGAGGGGTTGCTGGAGGCCACTGCCAGCATCAAGGTCGAGCTGTACGGCTCGCTCGGCGCCACCGGCAAGGGCCACGGCAGCGACAAGGCGGTACTGCTCGGCCTGGAGGGCGAGCAGCCGGACACGGTGGATACCGCCGCGATTCCCGCTCGGCTCGATGCCATCCGTTCCAGCGGCGAGCTGCGCCTGCTCGGCGAGCGGCCGATCCGCTTCGTCGAGAAGGAACACCTTGCGCTGATCCGCAAGCCGCTGGCCTACCATCCCAACGGCATGATCTTCCGTGCCTTCGACGCTGCCGGCCTGCAGGTCCGCAGCCGCGAGTACTACTCGGTGGGCGGCGGTTTCGTGGTCGACGACGAGGCCGCCGGCCTCGACCGCATCGTCGAGGACCGCACGCCGCTGGCGTTCCCCTTCAAGACCGCGCGGCAACTGCTCGACCATTGCGCCCGCGAAGGCCTGTCGATCAGCCAGTTGATGGCCGAGAACGAGAAGGCCTGGCGCCCCGCCGAGGAAACCCGCACCGGCCTGCTGCGTATCTGGCAGGTGATGCAGGACTGCGTCGAGGCCGGCTGCCGCAACGAGGGCATCATGCCCGGCGGGCTGAAGGTCAGGCGCCGTGCGGCGGCGCTCCACCGCCAGTTGTGCCAGCGGCCGGAGGCCGGCCTGCGCGATGCCCTCAGCGTGCTCGACTGGGTCAACCTCTACGCCCTGGCGGTGAACGAGGAGAACGCCAGCGGCGGCCGCGTGGTGACTGCGCCGACCAACGGCGCGGCGGGGATCATTCCGGCGGTGCTGCATTACTACGCGCGCTTCATCCCCGGGGCCGACGACGACGGCGTGGTGCGCTTCCTGCTCACCGCGGCGGCGATCGGCATCCTCTACAAGGAAAACGCCTCGATCTCCGGCGCCGAGGTCGGTTGCCAGGGCGAGGTCGGCGTGGCCTGCTCGATGGCTGCCGGGGCGCTCTGCGAAGTGCTCGGCGGTAGCGTGCAGCAGGTCGAGAACGCCGCCGAAATCGGCATGGAGCACAACCTCGGGCTGACCTGCGACCCGGTCGGCGGGCTGGTCCAGGTGCCCTGCATCGAACGCAACGCGATGGCTTCGGTGAAGGCGATCAATGCGGCGCGCATGGCTCTGCGCGGCGACGGCCAGCATTTCATCTCTCTCGACAAGGTCATCCGTACCATGCGCCAGACCGGCGCCGACATGAAAAGCAAATACAAGGAAACCGCGCGCGGCGGCCTCGCCGTGAACATCATCGAATGCTGAACCGCGCCGCTGCGCCGGCGCTTCTTTTTTCTTTCCCGACAATCGATCGCGGCTCTCCGGCAGACAGGAGGCCGGGATGCCATGGAGTGAAACATGACCGCAGAAACCCTCGCCAAGACGCCCCTGCACGCCCTGCACCTGGAACTGGGGGCGAAGATGGTGCCCTTCGCCGGCTATGACATGCCGGTGCAGTACCCGGCCGGGGTGCTCAAGGAGCACCTGCACACCCGCGAGCAGGCCGGTCTGTTCGACGTTTCGCACATGGGCCAGATCCGCCTGGTGGGCGCCGATGCGGCGCTGGCCCTGGAAAGCCTGGTGCCGGTGGACATCCTCGACCTGCCGGTGGGCCAGCAGCGCTACGCGTTGTTCACCGACGAGCAGGGCGGGATCCTCGACGACCTGATGGTGGCCAACCTCGGCGATTGCCTGCTGCTGGTGGTCAACGCCGCCTGCAAGCACCAGGACCTGGCGCACCTGCGTCGTCACCTGGAAGACCGTTGCAGCGTCGAGCCGCTGTTCGAGGAGCGTGCCTTGCTCGCCCTCCAGGGACCGGCGGCGGTGCGGGTGCTGGAGCGCCTGGCGCCGCAGGTGGCGCAGATGACCTTCATGCAGTTCGCCCGCGTCGAGCTGCTCGGCCAGGACTGCTACGTCAGCCGCTCCGGCTATACCGGTGAAGACGGCTACGAGATATCCGTGCCCGCCGCCCATGCCGAGGCCCTGGCGCGGCGCCTGCTGGCCGAGCCGGAAGTGGCGCCGATCGGCCTCGGCGCGCGCGACTCGCTGCGCCTGGAAGCCGGCCTGTGCCTCTACGGCCACGACATGGACAGCGCCACCACGCCGGTCGAAGCCAGCCTCGGCTGGGCCATTTCCAAGGCGCGCCGCGCCGACGGCGTGCGCGCCGGCGGCTTCCCCGGCGCCGAGCGGATCTTTGCCCAGCAGGCGCAGGGCGTTGCCAGCAAGCGCGTCGGTTTCCTGCCGCAGGGGCGGATGCCGGTGCGCGAGGGCGCCGAGATCGTCGATGCCCAGGGGCGGGCGATCGGCAAGGTCAGCAGCGGCGGTTTCGGTCCGAGTCTCAACGCGCCGCTGGCCATGGGCTACGTGCCGAGCGAGCTGGCCGGCCTGGGCAGCGAGGTGACGGCGATGGTGCGCGGCAAGCCGGTGACCCTGGTGGTCAGCAAGATGCCCTTCGTGGCGCAGCGCTACTACCGCGGTTGAGCACTGGCCCTCTCTCGCCTCGGCGGGAGAGGGCGGCGACCGGCCTCACGGGTGTTTCGGCCGCTGCCGTTGCAGGCCCAGCTTCTTGGCCCGGTGGAATACCGCCGCGCGGGTCTTGCCGGTCTGCTGCGCGCACCATAGCGAACCGCGCTGCTGGTAGTGCTGGCGCAGCAGGTCTTCCTCGGACTTGCTCCAGATCGCATTGTTGCGGTCGCGCTGGCTGTGCGGGGAAAGCTCCTCGGCCTTGCTGGCGACACTCTGGTAGCTCCGGCCGAGCATGTAGGCGCACCAGGCCAGGCTGCGCTTGCTGCCGTGGCGGCGGATGAACTCGACCTCTTCGCTGGACCAGGCGGCCGGTGCCTTCGGCGGCGCCTTGCGGTCCAGCGAGCGGGCGAGGGCGGCGCGGGCGCGCGCCACCGCCTGGTCGCCGGGATTGTTGCGGCGGGTCACGCCGAGGGCGCGGCGCCAGCGTCCCACCAGGCTCGGACTGAAACCCCACCAGAACTGCACCGACTCGGCGCATTCGGTACGTACCGCGCGCAGCAGGTCGCCGCAGAGAATCGGCGAAGGGCGGCCGCTGCGCTTGCGCGTCGGCCAGCGGAACAGGCCGTCGGTGAAGCCGCCGACTTCCACGGCGCCTTCCAGTTCGTCGACCAGCCAGTCACCGGGGATCACCAGTGGGCTGGTGTAGGGCGCGCCGAGCAGCAGGTGGTTGATGGTAGCGACAGAGGTAGGGGTGTCTGCAGTCATGGGACGATCCTTGCTGATACCGGGCCAGCTGGGCTGGCCATATCCCTGAGAGCGGCGTCGCTGCGGCGTGGCGGGCGACGGCGCGTTCGCTTCCCGTGGTTCGGGCGGTCTTCCGGCGGAGGGCGACTGCCTGTCGCGCCTCCTTGGGAACGGGTTGGAGGCCGTGCTCATGGACGGGCTCCACGATAGATTCGCCAGGCCAGCCGGCCGGGACGGGCGGCGATCGCCGCGCCCACCTCGATGCGCGGCAGGTCCAGCGGGTCGCAACGGGTATCCACCAGGCCATTGCGCGCGCCGAAGGCGAAGCGGTAGCCAAGCCGACCGAGGGCGGCGCGCAGGCCGGGTTGCGCGGCGGGTGTGGTGCGAGCTTGGCAGAACACCGGCAGGGGGGCGGCGCAATGCTGCTGGAGCTGGCGGTGGGCGCGGCCGAGACAGTCCTCGGCGCAAAGGCCTGCCGATGGGTGCGGCTCCTGTCCGCGCAGGCCGAAGCGAAGCAGGCCGCTGTTTTCCAGGCGGCGGACCCGCTCCCAGTCGCCAGCGCTGTACGGTGCGGGAACCGGGCAGGCCGCGTGCAAGGCCTGCTGCGAGGCCGGGTCGAGGCGTTCCAGCTTGCGCAGGAGGAGGTCGAGGTTGCGGCTGCGACGCTGGTCGTCGCCGGTGCGTTCGAACACCGCCATGAGTGCCGCGCCGCTGTAACCCTCCAGCAGTTCCAGCAAGGGTCCGGCGGCAGTCGCATCGGCCTGCCAGAGCGTCTCGGCCACCGCTTCGCGCCAACTGCGCGGGTCACCGCCGATGAAGGCGCTCGCCGGCATTTCGTAGCGTTCCAGCAGCGGATAGACCAGCTCGGCCAGTTCCGCAGGGTTGCCGTCGACGCTCAGGGCGATCCGCAGGCAGGCTGGAGCGGGGCCTTCGAGCAGGTGTTCCAGGGGCACGCAGAGGAAGTGCCGCTGTAGCCACAGCAGCAGGGTCTCCAGGCCCTGGCGGTCGAGGCAGCGCCCTTGCCGGTGCGGCAGGGCCGCGCGCCGGCGATCCGCGACTACCCGTCCCAGGCGCAGCACGATGCCGTTCTGGCGCAGCCGGCGCTGGCCTACGGAGGAGTTCAGGAACGTCATCCCGATCAGGCTTCGCATGGCATTCCCCGGCTCATCGACGATCCGTCACCGGCGATGGTTCCGCGTGCGCGGCAGGGCTTTCGCCAGCCTGTCCGGACGCTGCGCCGTGAACTCCGGCCCCGGCGGTCGATTCGGTCATGGGCGAGCCTCCTGGGTAATCCGCACAAACGTTTGCTGCGGCCACGCCAACGCGTGGCTCGAACCGGGGCTTGGCGGGGACCCGGCGGGTGTTCGGTAAGGACTGCATGGCACCGGATAACGCTGCAAAGGATCGATGTGATTCTTTTTTGACGCTACCACAGTCGATAGTCGAATTATTGACGCTTTGCCGCTGTTATAAAACCGTCAGGCTATGCGAAAAGTCCTGCTGGCTACGCGTGGAGGCCCGGAGCGGCGTGCCTTTGAGGGGGAAGCGGGGGAGCCGGCAGGCCTATGCGGATTGGTTATAAGAAATCCGTTTCGAATGAAAATTGCCGACGAATGGTCGTTTGCGCGGATGTCCGGTGGTTTTTCCCGACTGCTTAGAACCTTTCGGTTGGTCGGGGGCTTGCCAAGTGGGCTGCCCCCAGTCTTTCGTCTTCCAGTCAAGAGCCTGGGGATGCAGACTGTTTTTCAAATCATGACAACTTCTTAACGCGCATTGTTATAAAGTTGCGGGCGTTTGCGCCGGCCTGGCCGGTACCTTCGAGTTTTGCCTGGAGTGAAGATGAGAGTCGACCTGGACGCCGAGGGCGTCGCCGCCGAATCGCTGCCGCGTTTCCAGCAGGCGCCCCGGCAGTTGCGCCAGCTGTGGCGATGGGCAGCGGCCAGCGTCGCCTTGGCCGCCGCCTGCGCCGTGCTGGGGTTCTTCATCGGCCTGTTCGCCGCCGACTCGCTCTGGCCGCCGCTGCTGTACAACCTCGGCGCGGCCTGGCTGGTCCTGTTCGCCGGTCTGCACGCGGCCTACCGGGTCGCGGCCTGGCGTTGCGTGGTCCTCGGCGCGGAGGCCAGCGCGCGGCCTGCCTGGCTGCGCTGGCAGCGGGACGAACCCGACGCCACCGCCGACAGCGCCTATGAACGGCTGCTGGAGCGCCTGGGCCAGGCCATCGCCCACGGCCTGGCCCAGCTCGGGCACGCTGCGCTGTGGCTGGCGGCGAGCGCGGCGCTGGCGTTGTGCCTGGTAGCCGCCGGCTGGCGTCTCGACCTGCCGCCGGCCAGTTCCGGGCAAGCGGCCGACCTCGCCATCGGGATCTGCCTGCTGCTGGCCTTCGCGGTGCTGGTGCTGGAACGTCGCCTCGCCAGCCAAGGGCCGGTGCAGTGGCCGGAAGCCCCGGTCCTCGGGCAACTGGCGCGGGCGTTGATCGGTACCCTGGTGCTGGCCGCCCTCTGTCTGTTCCTGGCTCGCCAGGGACACCCCTGGGCCCCGCGCCTGGCGGTACTGCTCGGCCTGTTGCCGGCGGCGCTGGCGCTGGAGTTGCTGGGCAGGGCGATCCTGGCGATGTTCGCGCCGCAGCGTGCCGGCCTCGAACCGCGCCTGGTCGCCACCAGCCTGCTGGCCGACCTGTTGCGCTGGCCGCCGCGTCCCCTGCAGGGTCTGCAGCATGAGTTGCACCAGCGCTTCGGCATCGACCTGCGCCAGGTCTGGGCCTTCGGTTTCATGCGGCGGGCGTTCCTGCCGGTGCTGGCGGTGGTGTCGCTGAGCGGCTGGCTGCTCAGCGGCGTACGCGAGATCGGCATGGATGCACGGGGTGTCTACGAGCGCTTCGGCAAGCCGGTCGCGGTGCTCGGCCCCGGCCTGCACCTGGGGCTACCCTGGCCGCTGGGGCGGGTGTTGGCGGTGGAGAACGGGGTGGTCCACGAGTTGGCCACCAGCGTCGCCGCCGGCGACGGCGGAGCCGAGCCGCTCGCGCCCGCCGAAGGTCCGGCCCCGGATAGCGCCAACCGCTTGTGGGACGCCTCCCACGTCAGCGAGAAATCGCAGGTCATCGCCAGCCTGGCCGACCATCGGCAGAGCTTCCAGATCGTCAACATGGACGTGCGCATCGTCTACCGCATCGCTCTCGACGACGCATCGGCGCTGGCGGCGACCTACCGCAGCGCCGACGTGCCGACGCTGGTGCGCAGCACCGCCAGCCGCGTACTGGTGCATGCCTTCGCCTCGCGGACCCTCGACGAGGTCCTCGGCGAGCAGCGTGCGGGCCTGGCCGAGCAGATCGGCCAGGCCGTGCAGGCCGATCTCGATCGCCTCGGCAGCGGCGTCGAGGTACTGGGCGCGGCGGTCGAGGCGATCCATCCGCCGGCCGGTGCGG
Source organism: Pseudomonas sp. TZ252 (assembly GCF_056110345.1). Classification (NCBI taxonomy): domain Bacteria; kingdom Pseudomonadati; phylum Pseudomonadota; class Gammaproteobacteria; order Pseudomonadales; family Pseudomonadaceae; genus Pseudomonas; species Pseudomonas sp. TZ252. The sequence continues at coordinate 5,229,174 of NZ_CM148566.1, forward strand.
CGAATGCCTACCACGCGGTGCAGGCCGCGCAGATCACCGCCCAGGCGCTGATCGCCCGCGAGCGCGGGCAGGCCGCCGCGCAACGCAACGAGGCGCAACTACAGGCCAGCGTGGCGCACGACCGGGCCAGCGCGCAGGCCCGCGAGACCCTGGCCGCCGCGCAGGCCGCCGACCGGCGCTTCGCCGCCGAGCGGGAAGGCTATGCCGACGCCGGCCAGGCTTTCCTGCTGGAGGCCTACTACCGCCAACTCGGACGCGGCCTGGGCAAGGCCAACCTGCTGCTCATCGACCACCGCATCGCCGGCGCCGGCGCGCCGACCATCGACCTGCGCAGCTTCGGCCTCGGCCGCCTGGATTCCCCGTCTTCGTCCCGTCCGTCCGCCGCTCCGGCGTCCGCGGCCGGGCAATCCGCACCATGAGGAGAGCGCTCTTGAGCCTCGGTCACTCCCACTCGCACAGCCACCACGAGCATCATCACGATCACGGCCATGGCGCACAGGCCGCGCCGCCCTGGCGCCGGCTGCTGGTCGCCGCGCTGCTGGTGCTGTTCGCCGTCGCCGCCGCTTGCCTGGTGCAGGTGCGTTCCGGCGAGGCGATGGTCATCACCCGTTTCGGCAACCCGGCGCGGGTCCTGCTCGAACCGGGTCTGGCCTGGCGCCTGCCGTTGCCGTTCGAGAGTGCGATCCCGGTCGACCTGCGCCTGCGCACCACCTCCAGCGGCCTGCAGGACGTCGGTACCCGCGATGGCCTGCGGATCATCGTCCAGGCCTACGTGGCCTGGCAGGTCCAGGGCGACGCCGACAACGTGCAGCGCTTCATGCGCGCGGTGCGCAACCAGCCGGACGAGGCTGCCCGGCAGTTGCGCACCTTCGTCGGCTCGGCGCTGGAAACCACCGCCAGCGCCTATGACCTGGCCGACCTGGTGAATACGGAGGCGTCGCGGGTGCGTATCGGCGACTTCGAAGCGCGCCTGCGCGAACAGATCGACCATCAGTTGCTGGCGACCTACGGGGTCAAGGTGGTGCAGGTCGGCATCGAGCGCCTGACCCTGCCCAAGGTGACCCTCGGCGCCACCGTCGACCGCATGCGCGCCGAGCGCGAGACCATCGCCACCGAGCGTACCGCCGAGGGCCGTCGCCAGGCCGCGGAGATCCGTTCGGCGGCGGAGCGCGACGCCCGGGTGATCCAGGCCGAGGCTTCGGTGAAAGCCGCGGAGATCGAGGCCCAGGCACGGGTCGAGGCGGCGCGCATCTACGGCAAGGCCTACGCCGGTTCGCCGCAGCTATACAACCTGCTGCGCTCGCTGGACACCCTCGGCACCATCGTCAACGGCGATACCCGGCTGGTCTTGCGCACCGATGCCGCACCGTTCCGCGTGCTGGTCGACGGGCCGCCGGCGCTCCCCGCCGAAGCGCCGGCCAACGGGCGCCGGCCATGAGCGACGAAGCGCACGAGGGGCTGCGCAGCCCCTGGCTGCAGGCCGGACGCCTGGCGTTCCTCGCACTGTTCGGCGTAACCCTCCTGGCGGCGCTGGCCTGGGCGTTTTCCAACGTCCGCCAGATCGGCCCGGAGAACCGCGCCGTAGTGCTGCGCCTGGGCGCGCTGGAGCGCCTGGCCGGTCCCGGCCTGCTGCTGGCCTGGCCGCAGCCGCTGGAGCAGGTGGTGCTGCTGCCGTCCGCCGAACAGGTGATCGAACGCCGCGTCGAGGGCCTGCTGCGTTCCGAGCAGGCGCGTCGCGCCGATCTCGACGTCAGCCTGTCCAGCGACGCGCTGGCCGGCTCCGGCTACCTGCTGACCGGCGACGCCGGGGTGGTGCAACTGGACGTGCGGGTGTTCTACAAGGTCGACGACCCGTACGCCTACGTCCTCCAGGGCGCCCACGTGCTGCCGGCGCTGGACCGGCTGGTGGCGCGCAACGCCGTGCAGGTCTGCGCCGCGCGCGACCTGGACACCATCCTGGTGGCGCGCCCGGAGTTGCTCGGCAACGACAGCGCGGTCGCCGAGCGCCGCGAACGCCTGCGCGGCGACCTGGTGCAGGGCATCAACCACAGCCTGGCGGCGTTGGCCGCGGCCGGCAGCGGGCTGGGCATCCAGGTGGTGCGGGTCGACGTGCAGTCGAGCCTGCCGCGCAATGCGGTAAGCGCCTTCAACGCGGTGCTGACCGCCAGCCAACTGGCCGAGCAGAACGTCGCCAAGGCGCGCACCGAGGCGGAGAAACTCACCCAGGCCGCCACCGAGGGGGCCGACCGCACCCTGCAGCTCGCCCGCGCCGAGGCCGGCGAACGGCTGGCCCAGGCGCGCCGCGACACCGCCAGCATCGTTGGCCTGGCCCCGGCGCTGGGCGCGACCGATGCCGGCCTGCTCTGGCGCCTGTACCGCGAACGGGTGCCGGCGATCCTCGGCAAGGCCGGTTCGGTCGGCAGCGTCGATCCGCGCGACGATGGCCGCCTGATTCTGCAAGGTGGGCAGCCATGAGCCGCTGCCCGACGGTGCCCTTCGCGGGCTGTGAAACAATGGACGGACAAGCGAGCGTGAAACGGCTACCCTGCGTCGGCATCAACCTTCGGTACGCGCTTCCGCCAGCGGAACGCGGCGCCGAGTCGAACAACCAGGCGAACGGGACGGGCAATGACGGCAGGCGGTATTCCATTCACGGGCAACGGTGTGCGGCTATCACCCGGCAGGGCCCTGCTGTGCGGGCTGGCGCTGTTGCTGTGCGGCGGCGAGGCGCTGGCGCGGCAGTTGCCGAGCGACATGCTGGTGGGCTTCGTGGCCAGCGCGCAGTACCCGGTCATCACCCTGAAGAAGCCCAAGCAGAGCCTGCTGCGCAGCGTGCTCACCCTGGGGCTGGGGAAGAAGACCGTCAGCTATTCGGTGGCGCCATCGGTGCGCATCCGCACGGCGCAGAACCTGTTCATCGTCTATGGCCGCATGCCCCAGCTCAAGGGCAGTTTCGTCGGCCTGAAGAGCGACAACAACGGGCAGGTCAAGCAGATCTGGGAGCTCACCGAGAAGGAAGCCCTGGACTACGTACGCCGGCCGGACGCGCGCTTCCCGCAATAGCCGCCGCGGCTCGCCCCGGGAGGTGCGCATGAGCGAGCCGACCGCCCACGGCAGCCATGGCGGCTGCGCGCATCACCATCATCACCTGCCGTTCGGCGGCGGCCTGCTCAGCCGCGACGAGCAGCGCCGCGCCGCGCGCCAGCTGAGCCTGGCGATGCTCGCCCTCGGCCTGTTGCTGCTCGGCCTGGCCTGGCGCTGGCTGGCGGCGGACCAGGCCGGGGTCAGCCAGATCCTGCTCGGCGTCGCGTCGCTGCTGGTGGCGCTTCCGGTGGCCCGCTCGGCCTGGGACAGCCTGCGGCATCCGAGCCTGCACGGCGTCACCGACCAGTTGATCGCGCTGGCCATGCTCGGCGCCTGGGCCAGCGGCGACCTGCTGACCGCCGCGCTGCTGCCGATCATCATGATCTTCGGCCACGTGCTGGAGGAGCGCAGCGTGATCGGCTCCCAGGAGGCCATCGCCGCCCTCGGCGAGCTGACCCGCAGCCATGCCCGGCGGATCGAGGCCGACGGCAGCCTGAGTGAGGTGGACAACGCCAGCCTGCGGCCGGGCGACCAGGTGGAAGTGCGCGCCGGCGACCGGGTTCCGGCCGACGGGCGGGTCCTGCAGGGCCAGGCCAGTCTCGACACCGCGCCGATCACCGGCGAGTCGGTGCCGCTCGAGGTGGCGCCGGGGATGGAGGTCTACGGCGGCGCGATCAACCTCGACGGCCTGCTGCGCATCGAGATAACCCGTACCGGCGAGGCCTCGACCCTGGGCAAGGTGATCGGCCTGATGCAGCAGGCCGAGCGCGCCAAGCCGCCGATCACCCGCCTGCTGGAGCGCTACGCCGGGCAGTACATGTTGCTGGTGTTGCTGATCGCCGCGGTCACCTGGTTCGTCACCAACGATGCCCAGGCCATGCTCGCCGTGCTGGTCGCCGCCTGTCCCTGCGCCCTGGTGCTGTCCGCCCCGGCCACGGCTATCGCCGGGATCGCCGTGGCCGCCCGTCATGGCATCCTGATCCGCAGCTCGGCCTTCCTCGAGGAACTGGCGGACCTGACTTCGTTGGTGGTCGACAAGACCGGCACCCTGACCCATGGCAGCCTGCGCCTGCAGGCGCTGCGCCTGGCCGATGCCGCCGAGGAGGCGTCGGTGCTGCGCCTGGCCGCCAGCCTCGGTGCCGCCAGCAGCCATCCGGTGAGCCGAGCGCTGGCAGCCCTGGCGGCGCACGATGCCTATCATCCATTGAGCGATATCCGCGAACGCCAGGGGTTCGGCGTGGTCGCACGAACAGCGGCGGGCGAAGCCGCCCTCGGCCGGCCCGAACTGTTCCAGCAACTGGGCATCGACGCCAGCGAGGTGCCGGAGCATGAGGGACCGATCGCCGGAATCGCCCTGGACGGGCGCTTCCTCGGCTGGCTGCTGCTGGCCGACAGCGTACGCGCGGAGGCCGCCGAGGCCCTGGCCGATCTGCGCGAACTGGGTCTGGGCCGGCAACTGTTGCTGACCGGCGATCGCCGGGCGGTGGCCGACGCCGTGGCCAAGCAGGTGGGGATTCGCCAACTGGTGGCGCAGGCGTTGCCGGAGGACAAGTTGCGCCAGGTCGGCGCGGAGATCGGCAGCGGTTTCCGGCCGATGGTGGTCGGCGACGGCATCAACGATTCGCTGGCGCTGAAGGCCGGTGTGGTCGGGGTGGCAATGGGTGCCGGCGGCGCCGACATCGCCCTGGCCTCGGCGGATATCGTGCTGATCGGCAGCGACCTGCGCCGGCTCGGCACCTGCGTGCGGCTCAGCCGGCAATGCCGGCGGACCCTGCAGGTCAACGTGGCGATCGGCCTCGGCTGGACCCTGGCGATCGTCGCCGCGGCAGCCTTTGGCCTGCTCGGCGCGGCCGGGGCGATGGTCGCGGCGCTGCTGCACAACCTCAGCACCTTGCTGGTGCTGGGCAATGCCGGACGCCTGCTGCGTTTCGAGGAGCCCCTCGGGCAGCCCCGGCCGGCCGTGGAGGGACGCGAAGAGGAGGGTACACCGTGAGGCAGGCGCAAACGCGACGCAACGGCTGGCGCTGGCTGGCCCTGGCGGTCGGCACGCTGTCCGCGCTGAGCCTGGCCGAGGCGTCGATGGCGCGCTGGCCGGCGGGCTGGCAGGTCAGCGACCTGCCCGCCGCGCAGCCCGGCCAGGCCGGCGCCGGCCAGCGCCAGCGCGCGGTCAAGTTGCAGGCAGACGGCTCCCAGGTACTGGTGATGGAGGTAACGCGGATGCCCCTGCAGAGCGGGCAGGCAGTGAACCTGGAGAAAGTCCTCGGGCATATGCGCAAGCTGGTGCAGATCGAGTTCCTGCGCAACGGCCTGCAGACCGCCTGCACCTCGCCGCAACCGTCCACCACCGGCGGGCTGGCGGCGCTGGAGACCACCTGCACCATTCGCCAGCGCGGCGCCGTGGTGATGAAGCAGACCTTGCTCGCCGCGGCCGGCAAGACCTCGGCCTATTCGCTGTCCTATGCCGGCCTGGCCGAGGCCTACGACGCCAGCCAGGCAGAAATCCGTGCGGTGCGGGAAAGCCTGCGCTTCGAATGAGCGAAATCGGACGCGGTCGGGGCGGGGGCTGGAGTGTCGGCGGATAACGCCTGCGGCGCTATTCGCCCTGCGGAGGGTCGCATTGGGGTAGGGCGGATAACCGCTTGCGGTTATCCGCCTTGCGTCTGTCGCGGATCATTTCTTGCCGGTGTTCTGCAGGATCTGCAGGGCCTGGGTGGTGGCGGTGATGCAGCCCTTGGTGTCGCCGCTGGCCTGGTCCTGCCTGGCCTTGGCCTGGAGTTCCTTGACCTCGGTGACCCGCGCACCGGTGACCGAGGTCTTGCCGCGCACGGCGAGGATATCGTCCAGCTTCTGCAGGTTGGCGCCGCACAGGTCGGTGCTTTCGGCGGCTTGGGCGGTGCCGCCGAGCAGGGCGGCGGCGATGAGCAGGGTACGCACGATCATGGCAGTTCTCCTTTGTGGGCCGGGTGGCCGGACGGGGGAGAGACGACAGGCTCCTGGGAGTCTTCTCCGCATGCCCAGTATCTGACCGGAGCCTCGCGGGAATGGTTCGGTCGCTCAGCCGTTGCCCCAGGGCGGGATCGACAGCGCCTGCTGGAGATGCTGGATGAACGCCTTGACCTTCGGCGACATCGCCGCCGCCCGCGAATACATCGCGTAGATCACGTCGTCGAGTGGGCGCAGGCCGGGCGCGGCGTCCACCAGGCGGCCGTTCTTGAGGTCCTCGGCGACGATGAACAGCGGCAGCAACGCCAGTCCCTGCCCGCGCAGGGCGGCGTCGCGCATGGCCTGGCCGTTGTTGCTGCTGAAGCGTCCGCGTGGCGAGACGGCACGGGGCTTGGCGCCGGGGAACGCCGGTTCGAAGGTCCAGACCTGGCTCGGCGTGGCGTTGTTGTAGCCCAGGCACTCGTGCTGCATCAGTTGTTCGAGGGTGTCCAGCGTGCCGTGGCGTTCCGCGTAGTCGGGGCTGCAGCAGACCACCCGCTGGCTGTTGGCCAGCGGCCGGGCGATCAGCGAACTGTCGTCCAGGCGGGTAACGCGGATGCTCAGGTCGTAGCCTTCCTTCTCGAAGTCGGTGAGGCGGTCGTCCATCTGCAGGACGATCTCCAGGCGCGGGTGCTGGCTCATGAAGTCGGCGATGATCGGCGACAGCCAGAGGGTGCCGAAGCTCATCGGGGTGACGATGCGCAATTCGCCGCACAGGTCGTTCTCGCGCAGGGCGACGATCTCCGCGGCGTTGTTGAGTTCCTGCAGCGAGGCCTTGGCGGCCTTGTAGAAGAAATGCCCGGCCTCGGTCGGCTCGACGTTGCGCGTGGTGCGATAGAGCAGGCGGACGCCGAGGCGTCGTTCGAGATCGCTGACGCGCTTGCTGATCACCGACTTGGACAGGCTCATGCGCTCGGCCGCCGACGTCACGCTGTTGAGTTCGGCGACGTTGAGGAAGGCTTCGATATCGTCGAAGCGCAGGCTCATCGGTGGGCCCACGATACAGTGGCAATCGCTCGACGCATTCTCGGCTCCTCCTGGTCGTTTTCCTTGGGCTTTCTATCCGCTTGATTCGCAAGCTAAATCGATCCAGCCCTGAGCAAGCTTACCCAATCGAAAGGCGCCGCAGCGTTCGTTCTCAGCGAAAACGGTTTTCGCCTGGACGCGCTACCGGGAAGGCCGCCGGGGCTTTTACCCTGTAGTCGCGACTCGTCGCTCCGTGGCCGACCGCACCTGCCCGCCCCCGTAGGCGGCCACGGATTTCCTTGCGCCTTCTAGACTGGAAGCCAACCCGCCGCATCAACCCCGAACGAGAAACCAGCATGTCGAGTCGCTTCATCGCCGCCTGGTCCGCGGCCAACCGTTGCCTGGAGGTGCGGGGCCGGGCATGGAAGGGCTGAAACTCTACGCCCGCTTGCTCTGGCGGCCGCCGCGGGAAACCCTGCTGTTCGCCCTGCGCACCGTCGCCGCCGGGCTGCTGACCCTCTACCTGGCCTTCCTCTTCGACCTGGAGCAGCCGAAGTGGGCGCTGATGACCGTGGTCATCGTCAGCCAGCCGCTGGCCGGGATGGCTCTCAAGCGCAGCTTCGCCCAGGTCGTCGGTACCTTCGCCGGCGCCGTGGTGGCGGTGCTGATCATGGCGCTGTTCGCCCAGCAACCGTTGCCGTTCTTCGTCGCCCTGGGACTCTGGCTGGCGCTCTGCACCGCCGGCGGCACCTTGCTGCGCTACACCGATTCGCACGCCTTCGTGCTCAGCGGCTTCACCGCGGTGATCGTCGCCGTGCTGTCGATTCCCGATCCGGAAAACACCTTCATGCTCGCCGTGGTGCGGGTCACCGAGACCCTGCTGGGCGTCGCCTGCGTGGCCCTGGTCAGCCTGCTCAGCGCGCGTCCGCAGGCGGTGGCGAAGGGCTACTTCGCCCAGGTCGATGGCCTGATCCGCAGTACCGCGCGGCACGCCGCGGCGGTGATCCGCGGCGATGAGGGCGACGAGTCGTTCAACCAGCGGCAGATGCAACTGGTCGCCAGCATCACCGCGCTGGACGGCCTGCGCCGGCACCTCTATTTCGACGCGCCGAACCTGCGCCGCGCCGATGGCCTGGTGCAGTTGCTGGGCAACCTGCTGGTGCTGATGGCCTCGCGGCTGTTGCTGCTGCGCCAGCATCGCCTGCTGGTGCGGGCGCACTGGGTCGGGCCGTTGCCGGCGGATATCCAGGCGCTGCTGGATCGTGCGCTGCGGGTGCTGGACGCGCTGGCCGAGCAGGGGCGGGCGGTACCCTCCGAGGTGCTGGAGGAGTTCCAGGCGGTGCGCCAGGCCTTCGATGCCGCGGCGACGCGCGCGGAGTCCTACGACGAGGCGCTGAGCCCGGTGCTGCGCCCGCAGGTGGCGATCCTGCGCTGGGAATACGCGCGGCTGTTCCAGCGCCTGGGCGAAGTGCTCGAACTCAACGATGCGATCCAGTCCGGCCGCCAGGCCAGCAGTTTCTACCGCCATGGCCAGGCGCAGGCGCTGCACCTGGACTGGGCGCTGGCCTCGATGAACGCCGTGCGCGCTTTCGTCGCCTTGTCCTGCGCCGCCTGGCTGTGGATCACCAGCGCCTGGAACGGCGCCCTCAGCAGCCTGCTGCTGGTCGGCGTGATGTGCTCGCTGATGGCGACCTTCCCGCGTCCGCTGCTGGCGGCGCAGAACTTCCTGCGCGGGCTGCTGCTGGCGATCCTGATCTCGGCGGCGCTGCTGTTCGTGCTGTTGCCGGCATCCGCCGACTTCGAGTGGCTGGCGCTGTGGATGGCGTTGCTGCTGTACGTGGTCGCGGTCGGCCTGAGCAGCCCGCTGAGCGCCGGGATCGCCATGGGCATCGGCCTGGAGACCCTGCTGATGGTGGCGCCGCAGAATATCGCGGTCTACTACAGCAACGCTTCGCAGTGGTTCGAGTTCGTCGGCGGCTTCCTCGCCGCGGCGGTCCTCGCCGTGCTGGTGTTCGCCCTGGTCTATCCGTTCCGCGCCGACCCGCGCCTGCGCCGGCTGCTCTACCTGTCGCGCCAGGACGTCGCGGAAATGTCGCGCTGCGAGGCCAGCGAGGCGCAGCGCTTCGCCTTCGAGACGCGGATGATCGATCGCCTGGCGGTGATGGTCAGCCTGCTGCCGGCGAGCCAGGAGCCGGCTGCGGCGGAACGTTTCCAGTGCGCCCTAGGCTGCGTGGTGATGGGCGTGGCGTTGAACCGCCTGCGCGAGCCGCTGCATGACGCCGGGGTGGTGCCGCTGGAGTTGCAGCCGCTGCTGGGCGAGGCGCTGCGCGAGGTCGCCGCCTACATAGCCGGCGGCGCGGACGCCCCGCGGCAGGACCTCGCCCTGGCCGCCCTGCGGCGTTTCGGCCGGGGCCTGGAGGCCTTGCTGGCGCAGCCGTCGAAGGACCTCGGGGCGACGCGGCAGCGCTTCATCATGAATGTCGCGGTACTGATCCTGCAGCAGTCGCTGCAACGCTATCGGACGCTGCTGGAGGAGGACCGCGGCGCACCGGCGGTCGTCGAAGAACCAGAAGAGGAGGGCGGACATGCCCGCTGATGTCGAGGTCGGGGGCGCCTACCTGCCGCCGATCGCCCAGGCGCTGCTGCTGGCCTGGCTGATCCTGCTGCTGCTCAACCCGCTGTTGCGGCGCTTCGGCGTGTTGCAGCGGGTCTGGCACGAAGCGCTGTTCCAGGGCGCGTTGTACTGCGCGATCTGCGCCGGTCTGATCCTGTGGATGGGAGAGATGTCCCGATGAACCTGTTGCAAGGCAAATGGCCGCGCCTGGCCACCCTGCTGGCGGTGCTGGTGGCGGCGGCGCTGGTGTTCCTCGCCTGGGAACGCTACACCCGCACGCCGTGGACCCGTGACGCGCGGGTCCGCGCCGATGTGGTGACGCTGTCGGCGGACGTTTCCGGGCTGATCACCCGGTTGCCGCTGAGCGACAACCAGCCCGTGGAGAAGGGCGAGCTGCTGCTCAGCATCGATCCGGCGCGCTATGAACTGGCGGTGCTGCGCGCCGAGCGCGCGGTGAACGTGGCGCGGGCGGCGCTGGGCGAGTCGCGCGCGGCGATCGAGGCCAGCCAGGCCCAGTTGCGCCAGCGCCGCAGCGAGGCGCAACGGCGCTCGGCATTGCAGAAGCGCTCGATGCTATCGGTGGAAGAGAACGAAAAGGCCCAGACCGACGTCAGCCTGGCCCAGGCCGAGTTGCTGAGGAACCAGGCCAGCCTCGGCCTGGCCCAGGCCAACGTGGAGCTTGCCGAAGCCGCCTTGCAGCAGGCCCGTCTCGATCTCGAACGTACCCAGGTGCGCGCCCCGGTCAGCGGCTACGTGACCAACCTGCAGACCCGCGAGGGCGACTACGCCCACGCCGGGGTGCCATTGCTGGCGCTGGTGGACCGCGATTCGTTCTATGTCAGCGGATACTTCGAGGAGACCAAGTTGCCGGGCATCCGCGTCGGCAGCCGGGCGCGGGTGGAACTGATGAGCGGCGAGCGCTTCGACGGGCGCGTGCAGAGCATCGCCCATGCCATCACCGACCGGGAGAATGCCGAGGGCTCGCGCCTGCTGGCGAACATCAACCCGAGCTATACCTGGGTCAAGCTGGCCCAGCGAATTCCGGTGCGCATCGCCATCGATCCCGCCTATCGCCAGCGCAACACCTTGCGCGCCGGCGTGACCGCGACCATCCGGGTGCTGCCCGCGGAGGACACCGCGAAAGTCGATTCCGCGGCGCCCGGGACTGCCTTGCGGCCTTGAGTCAGGCCGAACCGGTCAGTCTGTGCCGGTCATGGCTCAGGGTTGTTCGCGGACGATTTCCGCCAGGTGCAGGATCAATCGCTCGTCAGCCTGGTTGCCGCTCTGCTGGCGGAATTGCCTGGCCTCCTCGCGGGCGCGCTGGAAGGCCGCATCGACGCTGGCCTGGCCATGGCTGTCGCGAATCCACAGGTAGAGGCCCATGACCAGGCTCTGCAGGGTGGCCAGGTCGCTGCTCTGGGCATTCAGCGCATCGATGAGTTGCTGTTTGGAAAACGCTTGCATGGTCGATCTCCGATCAATGGCGCCGCAAGGGCGCGGTTCGCCCCGGCGGTCGCCGGGGTGCGCGGAGCATGTGGAAAGTGCGGAGAGGCTGGCCAGCTTAGGCCAAGTCATTCAAATGATTAGGGAATTTTCTGACTTTCAGTGACCTTTCGACTGTTTTCGACGGCGGGCGATCGCTACGTTTTCATCGAACCGTCACCAAACCGTCATGAAGACACGCCTAGCATTCGCGGTATTTCGGCATGACGTGGAGAGCAGCGCATGGACTCCTATGGCGATACCTCGGGCCGCATCGGTCGCGACTGGCTCGATCGACACGACGAAGAGCTGGAGCAGGAACTGCTCGACGACGAGCTGAACCTGGACGAGCTGTTCGGTCCCGAGCAGGAGGATGCGCCCGGCGAATTGAGTCGGCGCCGCTATTTCCGCGAACTGTTCCGCCTGCAACGGGAACTGGTGAAACTGCAGAACTGGGTGGTGCACACCGGGCACAAGGTGGTGATTCTCTTCGAGGGACGCGACGCGGCGGGCAAGGGCGGCGTGATCAAGCGCATCACCCAGCGCCTCAACCCTCGGGTCTGCCGGGTCGCCGCGCTGCCCGCGCCGAACGACCGCGAGCAGACCCAGTGGTATTTCCAGCGCTACGTCTCGCACCTGCCGGCCGGTGGCGAGATCGTCCTGTTCGACCGCAGCTGGTACAACCGTGCCGGGGTCGAGCGGGTCATGGGTTTCTGCAACGACGAACAATACGAGGAATTCTTCCGCAGCGTGCCGGAGTTCGAAAAGATGCTGGCGCGCTCGGGCATCCAGTTGCTCAAGTACTGGTTCTCCATCTCCGACGCCGAGCAGCACCTGCGTTTCCTCAGCCGTATCCACGATCCGCTCAAGCAGTGGAAGCTCAGTCCGATGGACCTGGAGTCGCGGCGGCGCTGGGAGGCCTACACCAAGGCCAAGGAAACCATGCTCGAACGCACCCACATCCCCGAGGCGCCCTGGTGGGTGGTACAGGCCGACGACAAGAAGCGCGCGCGGCTGAACTGCATCCACCACCTGTTGCAGCAGATGCCCTACCGGGAAGTTCCGCAGCCGCCGGTACACCTGCCGGAGCGCCTGCGCCACGCCGATTACGTCAGGCATCCGACGCCCGGCGAGATCATCGTGCCGGAAGTCTATTGATGGCCGTTCGGCCGGACGCCGGGCTGGACGGGTAAATTCGCGGCGGGATGCGACGTTACTCAGGCAAGCCCCACGAGTAGCCGGCCATGCTTCCGTCTCCAGCCTCCAGCCTGTCGTTTCCGTCGCCCCTCGAGCGCCGCGAGGCCGATCCATATGCCCGCTGCGACAGGCAGCGGCCTGCGTGCAACGAGTCGCACGAACCGGCGCAGGAGTGTCCTGAACCTGTCGCGACCTGCGCATTCATCGAGGAGGAGCGCCGGCGTGGCGATCCCACGGGCTTGCTTTACGCCCTTGGGCCGCGGGAGCGGGGAGAGCCGGAGCGGGTGGCGGAGTGGTTGGCGGCGCTGGTCCACCATTTCTACCTGGACGGTCCCGTTGAGCCGCCGAGGCCAACGCTGGGAAAGGCGCGCTGCGAAACCGCGCCGGGCCTTTGCCGCTGCTGCGGCCAACCCTTCGATTTTCGCCACAAGCGCGCGGCGCTGTTGCTGCTGGGAACCCATTTCGCCGCCAGGGCCGAGGCGCAGGCGGCGTCGGTGCGCCGCTACCGGCGCTGAGGAATGCTCGCCGCCGTCAGCGGCGGGCGCTGAGATGGGTGACGTTGTCGCCCTGGCGCTCGGCGGTGACCTTGCGGCAGTGCACCAGGGCGTCGCGGATCATGAAGTTGACCAGGGTCGGCGAGACGCCCAGTTCCTTGGCGATGTCCTTCTGTGGCACGCCGTGCAGGCGGTACATCTCGAAGGCGTAGCGGGTGCGCTTGGGCAGCTCGGTGAGGGCATCCGCGATGTGTTCGAGGGTCGCGTAGTTGATGTGCGAGGTTTCCGGCGAGGCGCCCTGGATCACCACGTTCAGGCCTTCTTCCTCCGGCCCCGAGTATTTCTGTTCGAGCGCCTGCTTGCGGTAGTGATCGATGGCCAGGTTGCGGACGATCTGGAACAGGTAGCTGAGCTGTGCCTTGAACGACGAAGTGATCTGCGGCGCCGACTGGAGCCTGAAGAACGCATCCTGGACCACATCTTCGGCTCGCGAGCGGCAACCGGTAATGCGGGCGGCGATCTTCACCAGGATCGTACGGTTATCGACGAATGCCTGGAGGAGCGGGGTATCGCATCTGCGGGTAGACAGTTGTTCCGACATGGAAATCACCTTGCTGCGGAGGGGGCTGCAGAGCACTGGCGGTGGGGTAAGACCCACACATGGCGCAACAAATTATGTTGAATGATAATGATTGTCAATTACGAAGAAATAACCAATCTCACCTTTATTCGTGAATGGTCCGCATGCTGGCAAATAGCCGCTGCGAATGATGGAGGGGAGAAATTCTTCGGCGTTTCAGAAGGATGGCCGCGCCAATGTTGCAGTCATGCGTCGCAGACGAAATTTTTTTAATAATCTTTAGGAATCAGCTAGTTAGAAATCGGTATTGACCGCCTCGCCGCTCCTGCCGGCGTTCCGCGCAAGAACTGCGCTAAGGCGCTGCGACAACCGTTCCCGGCTGCTCCATGGCGTACATCGCTATCGCCGATGCGGCGATAGCGCCGGGCACAACCCATCAGAATGGATAGGGGTTGGCGTCCTTTCGCGCAATGCTCCGCGGTTGCCCGGAGATTGCGGTTACATGCGCTAATTATTTGCCGTTGTTATCCGTTCCCCTCTGTGACAGCGCGGGCAGGTGCCCGGCGCCCCGGCGTGCGCAGCAGGAGACGGAAATGCCGATCGATCATGGGAAAGCGCTCTGCCCCGGACGAGGGCCACGACAGCGGCGCAAGGAGGTCGGCAGGTGAGCCCGGCCGTTTCCCTGCAATTGTTCTGCCTGCCTTATTCGGGGGCCAGCGCCACGCTGTTCCGCCGCTGGCAGCCCAGCCTGCCGGGCTGGATCCGCTTGTTGCCCCTGGAATTGCCGGGGCGCGGCCTTCGCTTCGGCGAGGCCCTGCATACCGATGCCGCCAGCCTGGTCGCGCAATTGGCCGGCGAGCTGCACGGCACCCTCGATAGCGCTTCTCCCTACGCCTTCTTCGGCCACAGCCTGGGCGGGCTGCTGGCCTTCGAACTGGCCCATGCCATGCGTCGGCGCGGCCTCGAAGGGCCGCTGGCGCTATTCCTCTCCGGCGTATCCCCGCCCGCCGAAAACGATGTCAGCGGCTACCGGCGCGCCAAGGCCGACGCCGAACTGGTCGCCGCGTTGCGCGACTACCGGGGTACTCCGGAGGCCGTCCTCAACGATCCGTCGCTGATGCAGATGCTGTTGCCAGTGGTGCGAGCGGACTTTCTCGTCACCGGCAGCTACCGCTACCAGGCGCATGGGCCGCTGGAAGCGGCGCTGCACCTGTTCGGCGGACGCGAGGACAGCCTGCGCAGCGCCGAGTTGCTCGGCTGGCTGCATGAGGCCGGGGGCGACTTCACCCTCGACCTGCTCGACGGGCAGCACTTTTTCATCCGTGAACAGCAGGGGCAGTTGCTGCGCCTGCTGCGTCGCTACGCCGGCCAGCATCTGCTGCGCTGGCACAAGGACAAGGTCCGGGGAAGCATGCGCGCCGCCAGTTGAGGGGCGGCCGCGACGACTGTTTCCGGGACTCACTAGAACTCGATTGCAAGCCGAATTCAGGCAGGAAAACACATGATGGACGCCTTCGAACTTCCCACCACCCTGGTCCAGGCCCTGCGTCGCCGCGCTGTCCAGGAGCCCGAGCGCCTGGCGCTGCGCTTCCTCGCCGAGGACGATGGCGAAGGCGTGGTCCTCAGCTATCGCGATCTCGACCTGCGCGCGCGGAGCATCGCCGCGGCCCTGCAGGCCCATGCGCAGCTGGGCGATCGCGCGGTACTGCTGTTTCCCAGCGGCCCCGACTACGTCGCGGCGTTCTTCGGTTGCCTGTATGCCGGGGTCATCGCGGTGCCGGCCTACCCGCCGGAATCGGCGCGCCGCCATCACCAGGAACGCCTGTTGTCGATCATCGCCGACGCCGAGCCGCGCCTGGTCCTGACCACCGCTGACCTGCGCGAGCCATTGCTGCAGATGAACGCGCAACTGTCCGCCGCCAACGCCCCGCAACTGCTCTGCGTCGACCAGTTGGACCCGGCCGTTGCCGAGGCCTGGGACGAGCCGCAAGTGCGTCCCGAGCACATCGCCTTCCTCCAGTACACCTCCGGTTCAACCGCACTGCCCAAGGGCGTGCAGGTCAGCCATGGCAACCTGGTCGCCAACGAGGTGCTGATCCGCCGAGGCTTCGGCATCGGTGCCGACGACGTGATCGTCAGCTGGCTGCCGCTGTACCACGACATGGGCCTGATCGGCGGCCTGCTGCAACCGATCTTCAGCGGCGTACCCTGCGTGCTGATGTCGCCGCGCTACTTCCTCGAACGTCCGGTGCGCTGGCTGGAAGCCATCAGCCAGTACGGCGGCACCGTCAGCGGCGGTCCCGATTTCGCCTACCGGCTGTGCAGCGAGCGGGTCGCCGAGTCGGCCCTGCAGCGTCTCGACCTGAGCGGCTGGCGGGTAGCCTTCTCCGGTTCCGAGCCGATCCGCCAGGACAGCCTGGAACGCTTCGCCGAGAAATTCGCCGCCAGCCGCTTCGACGCGTCCAGTTTCTTCGCCTGCTACGGCCTCGCCGAGGCGACCCTGTTCGTCACCGGCGGCCAGCGCGGCCAGGGCATTCCCGCCCTGGCGGTGGATGGCGAGGCGCTGGCGCGCAACCGCATCGCCGAAGGCGAAGGCAGCGTGCTGATGTGCTGCGGCCGCAGCCAGCCGGAACACGCCGTGCTGATCGTCGACGCGGCGGGCGGCGAGGTCCTCGGCGACGACAACGTCGGCGAGATCTGGGCCGCCGGGCCGAGCATCGCCCACGGTTACTGGCGCAACCCGGAAGCTTCGGCGAAGACCTTCGTCGAGCGTGACGGGCGCACCTGGCTGCGCACCGGCGACCTCGGCTTCCTCCGCGACGGCGAACTGTTCGTCACCGGGCGCCTGAAGGACATGCTCATCGTCCGCGGCCACAACCTCTATCCGCAGGACATCGAACGCACCGTCGAGAGCGAGGTGCCGTCGGCGCGCAAGGGCAGGGTCGCGGCCTTCGCGGTCACGGTCGATGGCGAGGAAGGCATCGGCATCGCCGCCGAGATCGGTCGCGGCGTCCAGAAATCGGTGCCGGCCCAGGAGCTGATCGACTCGATCCGCCAGGCGGTGGCCGAGGCCTACCAGGAAGCGCCGAAGGTGGTGGCGCTGCTCAATCCCGGCGCCTTGCCGAAGACGTCCAGCGGCAAGCTGCAACGTTCCGCCTGCCGCCTGCGCCTGGAAGACGGCAGCCTGGACAGCTATGCGCTGTTTCCCGGCCTCCAGGCCGTGCAGGAGGCGC
This sequence comes from Pseudomonas sp. TZ252, assembly GCF_056110345.1. Lineage (NCBI taxonomy): Bacteria > Pseudomonadati > Pseudomonadota > Gammaproteobacteria > Pseudomonadales > Pseudomonadaceae > Pseudomonas > Pseudomonas sp. TZ252. The sequence goes on from NZ_CM148566.1 coordinate 5,245,806, forward strand.
AGCCGCCGGCAGGCGACGACGAACTGCTGGCACGCATCGGCGAGATCTGGAAGGCCCGGCTGGGCGTGGCGCAGGTAGCGCCGCGCGATCACTTCTTCCTGCTTGGCGGCAATTCCATCGGCGCCGCCCAGGTGGTCGCCCAGGTGCGCGACAGTCTCGGCGTCGCCCTCGACCTGCGCCAACTGTTCGAGGCGCCGACCCTGCAGGCCTTCAGCGCCACGGTGGCCCGCCAACTGGCCGCCGGCCTGCCGGCCGAGGCACCGATGGCGCACCTGCCGCGCGGTGTCGACCTGCCGCAGTCGGCGGCGCAGCAGCGTCTCTGGCTGACCTGGCAGATCGATCCGCAGAGCGCCGCCTACAACATCCCCGGCGGCCTGCGCCTGCGCGGCGAGCTGGACGAAGCGGCGCTGCGCGCCAGCTTCCAGCGCCTGGTCGAACGCCACGAAGCGCTGCGCACGCGTTTCCTCGAGCGCGACGGCGCGGCCTTGCAGCGTATCGACGAGCGGGGCGAGTTCGCCTGGCAGTTCGTCGACCTCGCCGCGCTGGCCGAGCACGAACGCGCCGCGGCTGCCGCGCAGCGCCGCGAAGCCGAGGCGCAGCAGCCGTTCGACCTGGAAAAGGGGCCGCTGCTGCGGGTCAGCCTGGTGCGCCTGGACGAACAGGAGCACCAGCTCTGGGTCACCCTGCATCACATCGTCGCCGATGGTTGGTCGCTGAACCTGCTGCTCGACGAATTCTCGCGGCTCTACGCCGAAGCCTGCGGCGGCCAGCCGGCCGACCTGGCGCCGCTGGAACTGCACTACGCCGAGTTCGCTGCCTGGCAACGGCAGTGGCTGGACGCGGGCGAGGGCGCCCGCCAACTGGCCTACTGGCGGGAGCGCCTGGGCGACACGGCGCCGGTGCTGGAACTGGCCACCGACCATCCGCGCACGGCGCGCCAGGCGTCGCCCGCCGCGCGCTACAGCCTGCGGGTCGACGAAGCCCTGGCGCGGGCTATCCGCGAGGCCGCGCTGGACCATGAGGCGAGTGTCTTCATGTGGCTGCTGGCGGCGTTCCAGGCGCTGCTGCATCGCCACAGCGGGCAGGGCGAGATCCGCATCGGCGTGCCCAGCGCCAACCGCCAGCGCCTGGAGACCCAGGGGCTGGTCGGCTTCTTCATCAACACCCTGGTCCTGCGCGGCACGCCCCGGGCGCGCCAGCCGTTCGCCGCGTTGCTCGGCGAGGCTCGCGAGGCGACCCTCGGCGCCCAGGCCAACCAGGACCTGCCGTTCGACCAGGTGCTCGCGGCCTGCGGCCAGGGCGGCCAGTTGTTCCAGGTGCTGTTCAACCACCAGCAGCGCGACCTGTCGGCGTTGCGCCGGCTGCCCGGCCTGCTCGCCGACGAGCTGCCCTGGCACAGCCGCGAAGCCAAGTTCGACCTGCAACTGCAGAGCGAGGAGGACGCTCGCGGTCGCCTGACCCTGAATTTCGACTACGCCGCGGACCTCTTCGACGAGGCCAGCATCCGGCGTTTCGCCGCGCAATACCTGGAGCTGCTGCGCCAGGTCGCGGAAGACCCGCAGCGCTGCCTCGGCGATATCGCCCTGGTCGACGCCGAGCAGGCGGCGCGCCTCGCCGAATGGGGCAGCGCGCCCTGCGAGCCGGCGCGCGCCTGGCTGCCGGAGCTGCTGGAGCGGCAACTGGCGCAGTCCGCCGAACGCGTCGCCCTGGAGTGGGACGGCGGCAGCCTCGGCTACGCCGAACTGCACGCCCGGGCCAACCGCCTGGCCCACTACCTGCGCGACAAGGGCGTCGGCCCGGACGTGCGGGTAGCGATCTGCGCCGAGCGTTCGCCGCAACTGCTGGTCGGTATGCTGGCGATCGTCAAGGCGGGCGGCGCCTACGTGCCGCTGGACCCGGACTACCCCAGCGAACGCCTGGCCTACATGCTCGCCGACAGCGGCGTCGAGCTGCTGCTGACCCAGGCCCATCTGTTCGAGCGCCTGCCTGGCGCGGAGGGCGTCACGCCGATCTGCCTGGACAGCCTCAAACTCGACAACTGGCCGAGCCAGGCACCGGGCCTGCACCTGCACGGCGACAATCTCGCCTACGTCATCTACACCTCCGGCTCCACCGGCCAGCCGAAGGGCGTGGGCAACACCCACGCGGCGCTGGCCGAGCGCCTGCAGTGGATGCAGGCCACCTACGCCCTCGACGGCGACGACGTGCTGATGCAGAAGGCGCCGGTGAGCTTCGACGTGTCGGTGTGGGAGTGCTTCTGGCCGCTGGTCACTGGTTGCCGGCTGGTCCTCGCCGCCCCCGGCGAGCACCGCGATCCGGCGCGCCTGGTGGAACTGGTGCGGCAGTTCGGGGTGACCACGCTGCACTTCGTGCCGCCGCTGCTGCAACTGTTCATCGACGAACCCGGCGTCGCCGCCTGCGGCAGCCTGCGCCGCCTGTTCTCCGGCGGCGAGGCGCTTCCGGCGGAGCTGCGCAACCGCGTGTTGCAACGCCTGCCGGCGGTGGCCCTGCATAACCGCTACGGGCCGACCGAGACCGCCATCAACGTCACCCATTGGCAGTGCCGCGCGGAAGACGGCGAGCGTTCGCCGATCGGCCGGCCGCTGGGCAACGTGGTCTGCCGCGTGCTGGACGCCGAGTTCAACCTGCTGCCGGCCGGCGTCGCCGGCGAGTTGTGCATCGGCGGCCTGGGCCTGGCCCGTGGCTACCTGGGGCGCCCGGCGCTGAGCGCCGAGCGCTTCGTCGCCGATCCGTTCTCGGCCGACGGCGAGCGCCTGTACCGCACCGGCGACCGCGCGCGCTGGAACGCCGACGGGGTGCTGGAATACCTCGGCCGCCTCGACCAGCAGGTCAAGCTGCGTGGCTTCCGCATCGAGCCGGAGGAGATCCAGGCACGCCTGCTGGCGCAGCCGGGGGTGGCCCAGGCGGTGGTGGTGATCCGCGAAGGCGTGGCCGGCAGCCAGTTGGTCGGCTACTACACCGGCGCTGCCGGCGCCGAGGCGGAAGCCGAGCAGAACCAGCGCCTGCGCGCCGCGCTACAGGCCGAACTGCCGGAATACATGGTCCCGGCGCAGTTGATGCGCCTGGCGCAGATGCCCCTTGGCCCGAGCGGCAAGCTGGATACGCGGGCGCTGCCGGAGCCGGTCTGGCAGCAGCGCGAGCACGTCGAGCCGCGGACCGAGCTGCAACGGCGCATCGCCGCGATCTGGAGCGAAGTGCTCGGCCTGCCGCGGGTCGGCCTGCGCGACGATTTCTTCGAACTCGGCGGGCATTCCCTGCTGGCCACCCGCATCGTCTCGCGCACCCGCCAGGCCTGCGACGTCGAACTGCCGTTGCGCGCGCTGTTCGAGGCCAGCGAACTGGAGGCCTTCTGCGAACAGGTCCGCGCAGCCCAGGCTGCCGGACGTACCGACAGCCACGGCGCGATCCGCCGCATCGACCGCGAGCAGCCGGTGCCGCTGTCCTACTCGCAGCAGCGCATGTGGTTCCTCTGGCAACTGGAGCCGGACAGCCCGGCCTACAACGTCGGCGGCCTGGCGCGCCTGAGCGGGCCGCTGGACGTGGCGCGCTTCGAGGCCGCGCTACAGGCCCTGGTGCAGCGCCACGAGACCCTGCGCACCACGTTCCCCAGCGTCGACGGCGTGCCGGTACAGCGCGTACATAGCGATGGCGGCCTGCACATGGACTGGCAGGACTTCTCCGCGCTCGACCGCGACAGTCGCCAGCAGCACCTGCAGACCCTCGCCGACAGCGAGGCGCACCGGCCCTTCGACCTTGAGAGCGGGCCGTTGCTGCGGGTCTGCATGGTGAAGATGGCCGAGCGCGAGCACTACCTGGTGGTGACCCTGCACCACATCGTCACCGAAGGTTGGGCGATGGACATCTTCGCCCGCGAACTGGGCGCGCTCTACGAGGCCTTCCTCGACGACCGCGAATCGCCGCTGGAGCCGTTGCCGGTCCAGTACCTGGACTACAGCGTGTGGCAGCGCGAGTGGCTGGAGAGCGGCGAGCGCCAGCGCCAGCTCGACTACTGGAAGGCCCAGCTGGGCAACGAGCATCCGCTGCTCGAACTGCCGGGCGACCGGCCACGCCCGCCGGTGCAGAGCCACCAGGGCGACCTCTACCGCTTCGACCTGAGCCCCGAGCTGGCCGAGCGCGTGCGGCGCTTCAACGCCGCCCGCGGGCTGACCATGTTCATGACCATGACCGCCACCCTTGCGGCCTTGCTCTACCGCTACAGCGGCCAGCAGGACCTGCGTATCGGCGCGCCGGTGGCGAACCGCATCCGCCCGGAGAGCGAAGGGCTGATCGGCGCCTTCCTCAATACCCAGGTGCTGCGCTGCCGGCTCGACGGACAGATGAGCGTCGGCGAGCTGCTTGAGCAGGTGCGGCAGACCGTGATCGATGGCCAGTCGCACCAGGACCTGCCGTTCGACCACCTGGTGGAAGCCCTGCAACCGCCGCGCAGCGCCGCCTACAACCCGTTGTTCCAGGTGATGTGCAACGTCCAGCGCTGGGAGTTCCAGCAGACCCGGCAACTGGCCGGGATGACCGTCGAGTACATCGCCAACGATGCGCGGGCGACCAAGTTCGACCTCAACCTGGAGGTCACCGACCTCGACCAGCGCCTCGGCTGCTGCCTGACCTACAGCCGCGACCTGTTCGACGAACCGCGCATCGCGCGGATGGCCGGACACTGGCAGAACCTGCTGGAGGCGCTGCTGGGCGACCCGCAGCGGCGCATTGCCGAATTGCCGCTGTTCGCCGCCGAGGAGCGGAAGCAACTGCTGCTCGCCGGCACGGCCGGCGAGGCAGGGCTCCAGGACACCCTCCATGGCCTGTTCGCCGCCCGCGTGGCGGCCAGCCCCCAGGCCCCGGCGCTGACCTTCGCCGGGCAGACCCTGAGCTATGCCGAACTCGATGCCCGCTCCAACCGTCTGGCGCGCGTCCTGCGCAGTCACGGCGTCGGCCCGGAAGTGCGGGTCGGCCTGGCCCTGGAGCGTTCGCTGGAGATGGTCGTCGGCCTGCTGGCGATCCTCAAGGCCGGCGGCGCCTACGTGCCGCTGGACCCGGAATATCCGCTGGAGCGCCTGCAATACATGATCGAGGACAGCGGCGTACGCCTGCTGCTCAGCCACGCGGCGCTGTTCGAGGCCCTCGGCGAGCTGCCGGCAGGCGTGGCGCGCTGGTGCCTCGAGGAGGACGGCCCGGCGCTGGACGCCGAGGACCCCGCGCCGCTGGCAGCGCTGAGCGGGCCGCAGCACCAGGCCTACCTGATCTATACCTCCGGCTCCACCGGCAAGCCGAAGGGCGTGGCGGTCTCCCACGGCGAGATCGCCATGCACTGCGCCGCGGTGATCGAGCGCTTCGGCATGCGCGCCGAGGATTGCGAACTGCACTTCTATTCGATCAACTTCGACGCTGCCAGCGAGCGCCTGCTGGCCCCGTTGCTGTGCGGCGCCCGCGTGGTGCTGCGGGCCCAGGGCCAGTGGGGCGCGGAGGAAATCTGCGAGCTGATCCGTGCGGAGGGCGTGAGCATCCTCGGCTTCACCCCGAGCTACGGCAGCCAGCTCGCCCAGTGGCTGGAGAGCCAGGGCCGGCAGTTGCCGGTGCGCATGTGCATCACCGGCGGCGAAGCGCTGACCGGCGAGCACCTGCAACGGATTCGCCAGGCCTTCGCCCCGGCGTCGTTCTTCAATGCCTACGGACCGACCGAGACGGTGGTCATGCCGCTGGCCTGCCTGGCTCCCGAACGACTGGAGGAGGGTGCCGCCAGCGTGCCGATCGGCAGCGTGGTCGGCGCGCGGGTCGCCTACATCCTGGATGCCGACCTGGCCCTGGTGCCGCAGGGCGCGACCGGCGAACTCTACGTCGGCGGCGCCGGCCTGGCGCGCGGCTACCATGAGCGTCCGGCGCTCAGCGCCGAGCGCTTCGTGCCCGATCCCTTCGCTGCCGAGGGCGGCCGCCTGTACCGCACCGGCGACCTGGTGCGCCTGTGCGACAACGGCCAGGTGGAATATGTCGGCCGCATCGACCACCAGGTGAAGATCCGTGGCTTCCGCATCGAACTGGGCGAGATCGAGGCGCGCCTGCTGGAGCATCCGCAGGTTCGCGAAGCGCTGGTCCTGGCGCTCGACAGCCCGAGCGGCAAGCAGTTGGCCGGTTATGTCGCCAGCGCGGTGGCCGAGCAGGACGAGGACGCCCAGGCGGCGCTGCGCGAGGCGCTGAAAACGCATCTCAAGCAGCAATTGCCGGACTACATGGTGCCGGCCCACCTGCTGTTGCTCGCCAGCCTGCCGCTGACCGCCAACGGCAAGCTCGACCGCCGCGCGCTGCCGGCGCCCGACCCGGCGCTCAACCGGCAGGCCTACGAGGCCCCGCGCAGCGTGCTGGAGCAGCAACTGGCCGGGGTCTGGCGCGAGGTGCTGAACGTCGAGCGGGTAGGTCTCGGCGACAACTTCTTCGAACTGGGCGGCGATTCGATCCTGTCGATCCAGGTGGTCAGCCGCGCCCGCCAGCTCGGCATCCACTTCAGCCCCCGCGACCTGTTCCAGCACCAGACCGTGCAGAGCCTCGCCGCGGTGGCCCGGCACAGCCAGGCCAGCCAGGCCGAGCAGGGGCCGGTGCAGGGCGACAGCGCGCTGACGCCGATCCAGCACTGGTTCTTCGACCTGCCGCTGGCGCGCCGCGAACACTGGAACCAGTCGCTGCTGTTGCAGCCGCGGCAGGCCATTGACCTCGGTCTGCTGCGCAAGTCCCTGCAACGCCTGGTCGAACAGCATGATGCCCTGCGCCTGGCGTTCCGCCAGGTCGACGGCGAGTGGCTGGCGCAGCATCGTCCGCTGCGCGAACAGGAACTGCTCTGGCACGTTCCGGTGCAATCCTTCGACGAATGCGCCGAGCTGTTCGCCAAGGCCCAGCGCAGCCTCGACCTCGAACAGGGGCCGCTGCTGCGCGCGGTGCTGGTGGACGGCCCGGCCGGCGAGCAACGCTTGCTGTTGGCGATCCACCACCTGGTGGTGGACGGGGTGTCCTGGCGGGTGCTGCTGGAGGACCTGCAACAGGTCTACCGTCAGTTCGCCGAGGGCGCCGAACCGGCGCTGCCGGCCAAGACCAGCGCCTTCCGCGACTGGGCCGGACGCCTGCAGGCCTACGCCGGCAGCGAATCGCTGCGCGAGGAGCTGGGCTGGTGGCAAGCCCGGCTGGGTGGGCAGCCGGTCGAGTGGCTGTGCGACCGCCCGCAGGGCGACAACCGCGAGGCGCTGGCGGAAAGTGTCAGCCTGCGGCTCGATCCGCAACGTACCCGGCAATTGCTGCAACAGGCGCCGGCGGCCTACCGCACCCAGGTCAACGACCTGCTGCTGACCGCCCTCGCTCGCGTGCTCTGCCGCTGGAGCGGGCAGCCGTCGACGCTGGTGCAGTTGGAAGGGCATGGTCGCGAGGCGCTGTTCGACGATATCGACCTGACCCGCAGTGTCGGCTGGTTCACCAGCGCCTACCCGTTGCGCCTGACCCCGGCGCAGAGCCCGGGCGAGTCGATCAAGGCGATCAAGGAACAGCTCCGCGCGGTGCCGCACAAAGGCCTCGGCTACGGCGTGCTGCGCTACCTCGCCGATCCGGCGGTGCGCCAGGCGATGGCCGCGCTGCCGACGGCGCCGATCACCTTCAACTACCTCGGACAGTTCGACCAGAGCTTCGCCGACGCCCTGTTCCAGCCGCTGGACCAGCCCACCGGGCCGATCCACGACGAGCAGGCGCCGTTGCCCAACGAGCTGAGCGTCGATGGCCAGGTCTACGGCGGTGAGCTGGTGCTGCGCTGGACCTACAGCCGCGAGCGCTACGACGCGCAGACGGTGAACGAGCTGGCGCAGGCCTATCTCGCCGAACTGCAGGCGCTGATCGAGCATTGCCTGGAAGACGGCGCCGGCGGCCTGACCCCGTCCGACTTCCCGCTGGCGCAACTGAGCCAGGCGCAACTGGACGCCCTGGCGGTGCCGGCCGGCGAGATCGAGGACGTCTATCCGCTGACCCCGATGCAGGAAGGGTTGCTGTTGCACACCCTGCTGGAACCGGGCACCGGCATCTACTACATGCAGGACCGCTACCGGATCGACAGCCCGCTCGATCCCGAGCGCTTCGCCGCCGCCTGGCAGGCGGTGGTGGCCCGCCACGAGGCGCTGCGCGCGTCGTTCGTCTGGAATGCCGGCGAAACGATGCTGCAGGTGATCCACAAGCCCGGTCGCACCCGCATCGAGTTCCTCGACTGGAGCGAGCTGCCGGAGGACGGCCACGAGGAGCGCCTGCAAGCGCTGCACAAGCGCGAGCGCGAGGCCGGCTTCGACCTGCTCGAACAGCCGCCGTTCCACCTGCGCCTGATCCGCCTGGGCGAGGCGCGCTACTGGTTCATGATGAGCAACCACCACATCCTCATCGATGCCTGGTGCCGTGGCCTGCTGATGAACGACTTCTTCGAGATCTACGGCGCCCTCGGCGAAGGCCGCCCGGCGAACCTGCCGACGCCGCCGCGCTACCGCGACTACATCGCCTGGCTGCAACGCCAGGACCTGGAGCAATCGCGTCGCTGGTGGAGCGAGAGCCTGCGCGGCTTCGAGCGGCCGACCCTGGTACCCAGCGACCGCCCGTTCCTCCGCGAGCACGCCGGCGAAAGCGGCGGGATGATCGTCGGTGACCGCTACACGCGTCTGGACGCCGCCGACGGCGCGCGCCTGCGCGAACTGGCGCAGCGCTACCAGCTCACCGTCAACACCTTCGCCCAGGCCGCCTGGGCGCTGACCCTGCGCCGCTTCAGCGGCGAGCGCGACGTGCTGTTCGGCGTCACCGTGGCCGGGCGTCCGGTGGGCATGCCGGAAATGCAGCGCACCGTCGGCCTGTTCATCAACAGCATCCCATTGCGCGTGCAGATGCCGGCCGCCGGCCAGCGCTGCACGGTACGCGAATGGCTGAACCGGCTGTTCGAGCGCAACTTGGAGTTGCGCGAGCACGAGCACCTGCCCCTGGTGGCCATCCAGGAAAGCAGCGAGCTGCCCAAGGGCCAGCCGCTGTTCGACAGCCTGTTCGTGTTCGAGAACGCTCCGGTGGAAGTCTCGGTACTGGACCGCGCGCAGAGCCTGAACGCCAGTTCCGACTCCGGGCGTACCCACACCAACTTCCCGTTGACCGTGGTCTGCTATCCGGGCGATGACCTCGGCCTGCACCTGTCCTACGACCAGCGCTACTTCGAGGCGCCGACCGTCGAGCGCCTGCTCGGCGAGTTCAAGCGCCTGCTGCTGGCCCTGGCCGACGGTTTCCACGGCGAACTGGAGGCCTTGCCGCTGCTCGGCGAGGACGAGCGCGACTTCCTCCTCGACGGCTGCAACCGCAGCGCCCGCGACTACCCGCTGGAGCAAGGCTACGTGCGGCTGTTCGAGGCGCAGGTGGCAGCCCATCCGCAGCGCATCGCCGCCAGTTGCCTGGAACAGCGCTGGAGCTACGCCGAGCTGAACCGCCGGGCCAACCGCCTCGGCCACGCCCTGCGCGCCGCCGGCGTCGGCATCGACCAGCCGGTGGCACTGCTGGCCGAGCGCGGCCTCGACCTGCTCGGCATGATCGTCGGCAGCTTCAAGGCCGGTGCCGGCTACCTGCCGCTCGACCCCGGCCATCCGACCCAGCGCCTGACCCGGATCGTCGAGCTGAGCCGCACGCCGGTGCTGGTCTGCACCCAGGCCTGCCGCGAGCAGGCGCTGGCGCTGTTCGACGAACTCGGCTGCGTCGACCGGCCGCGCCTGCTGGTGTGGGACGAGATCCAGCAGGGCGAGGGCGCCGAGCACGATCCGCAGGTCTACAGCGGGCCGCAGAACCTCGCCTACGTGATCTACACCTCCGGCTCCACCGGACTGCCGAAGGGCGTGATGGTGGAGCAGGCGGGCATGCTCAACAACCAGTTGAGCAAGGTCCCGTACCTGGAACTGGACGAGAACGACGTGATCGCCCAGACCGCCTCGCAGAGCTTCGACATCTCGGTCTGGCAGTTCCTCGCCGCGCCGTTGTTCGGCGCCCGCGTGGCGATCGTGCCGAACGCCATCGCCCACGATCCGCAGGGCCTGCTGGCGCACGTCGGCGAACAGGGCATCACGGTGCTGGAAAGCGTGCCGTCGCTGATCCAGGGCATGCTCGCCGAAGAGCGCCAGGCCCTCGACGGCCTGCGCTGGATGCTGCCCACCGGCGAGGCGATGCCGCCGGAACTGGCGCGCCAGTGGCTCAAGCGCTACCCGCGGATCGGCCTGGTGAATGCCTACGGGCCGGCGGAATGCTCCGACGACGTGGCGTTCTTCCGCGTCGACCTGGCCTCCACCGAGAGCACCTACCTGCCGATCGGCAGTCCCACCGACAACAACCGCCTGTACCTGCTCGGCGCCGGCGCCGACGACGCCTTCGAACTGGTGCCGCTGGGCGCGGTGGGCGAGCTGTGCGTGGCCGGCACCGGCGTCGGTCGTGGCTACGTCGGCGATCCGCTGCGCACCGCCCAGGCCTTCGTCCCGCATCCGTTCGGCGCGCCGGGCGAGCGTCTGTACCGTACCGGCGACCTGGCGCGGCGGCGCGCCGACGGACTGCTGGAATATGTCGGGCGGATCGACCACCAGGTGAAGATCCGCGGCTTCCGCATCGAGCTGGGCGAGATCGAGGCACGCCTGCACGAACGCGCCGACGTCCGCGAGGCGGCGGTGGCGGTGCAGGAAGGGGCGAACGGCAAGTACCTGGTGGGCTACCTGGTTCCCGGCGAGACACCGCGTTCCAGCGCCGACTCGCCGGCCGGACTGATGGTGGAGCAGGGCGCCTGGTTCGAGCGGATCAAGCAGCAACTGCGCGCCGACCTGCCGGACTACATGGTGCCGCTGCACTGGCTGGTGCTGGACCGGATGCCGCTCAACGCCAACGGCAAGCTCGACCGCAAGGCGCTGCCGGCGTTGGACATCGGCCAGATGCAGAACCAGGCCTACCAGGCCCCGCGCAACGAACTGGAGGAAACCCTGGCACGGATCTGGGCCGAGGTGCTGAAGGTCGAGCGGGTCGGGGTGTGCGACAACTTCTTCGAACTCGGCGGGCATTCGCTGCTGGCCACCCAGATCGCCTCGCGGGTGCAGAAGGCCCTGCAACGCAACGTGCCGCTACGGGCGATGTTCGAATGCACCACGGTGGAAGAGCTGGCCAGCTACATCGAGTCCCTGGCCCCGAGCGAGATCAGCGAGCAGAAGGCCGAGCGCCTGAACGACCTGATGTCGAAGCTGGAAATGCTCTGAGGCACGCGCCCCGCCACAGGACGGATACCTGTGCGGGGCGCGTGGCGGAAAGGCATGAAAAAGGCCCGCCGAAGACGCCCGGGCGTCCTTGGCGGGCCTTTCTACAAATCCGCTCTAGGCAAACCAGCCCTCTGACCTTGAGGGAGAGGGGCGTTCGGAGCGGCGAACCCGCCCGCTAGGCGAGCGTAGCTCCTACAGGGGACGGTCCGGCCGGGAGTCGCGCAGCGTTCGCTTGCGCGGCTTCTCCTTGGTTTCACGACGCATCTTGCGAGGCTGACGGAGGCCCGTCAGGTCCTGGCTGCCCTGGTCATCCGTGTAGAGATCGTCCAGAAGGTTTCGCGTTATCTTCATGCCAGCGGTTTCGTGCTGTCCGTGGGAAAGGAGAGGCTAGGCCCGAGTCGTTGCTCTATTGTTAATGGATGGCGCCGCGCCGCTTAAGCTGGCAGATCTGACAGGCCCCGCCCAACACGACGCCAGAGCGGCGCCTAGAGCGGCCGCAACTTGCGCAACCAGCGTCGCCAACCCAGTTGCACCATGGGCTCGCCCTGGCGTTCGAGGAGGTCGGGCATCTCGCTGAAATTCACCCAGAGCTTGCCCTGCCAGTCGAGCATGTGCACCACCTGGCGCTCCCAGCGCAACTTGACGTAGCGCGGCATGCCGCTGTCGTCGGTGGCGCTGCGCAACTCCGGCACCACCTCGCCGCTGAGCCAGCGGCGCAATTCGCCGCCATCGCCGCGCTGCTGGTAGATCAGCGCGGCATACGCGCCGGACTCGCTGATCAGCCACTGCGCCTGGTCTTCGCCACGTTCGGAACGCAACGACTCCCGGCGCGCCTGGTCGTCGTCCAGGCGGGCGAGCATCTGTTCGGGCTGGCTGTGTTCGATGAGCCGGGCGAAGTCGTCGAGGACGAACCAGGCCTGGTCGTCGATCAGCAGCGCGCGCAGCAATCGCTGCTGTCGGAAGAAGTAGTGCGGGGCAAGCTGGGTATGGCCGTGCATAGGAGAAATCCTTCTCTGAGCTGTCCGCTGCCTGGCTTCTGCCGGCGCGGCAGGGAGACAGGCCGCTCGTGGGTGTTGGGCCAGCAGGCTGTGGCCTGCCGGGAACCGAAGTCGCCGGCGAAAAAAGCCTACTGACAGCGCCTGTAGGACGGCAATGGCTAAGCCTTGTACGAAGTCTCCGATGGCACAAGCCCGCTGAACAGCTAGGCCTATGAGGGTAGGCTCTTGTCCACTGTCTATATGGCGGTGAACTGCTCGCAGCCGAACCTGTTCCCTGAGCATTTCCTGGTTACCTGCGTGGCACTGGGCTGGCCCGGAAAACCTATAGCCATTTGGCGGAAAACAGGAGCGGCGGGTTTTTCCCTGCCAGAAAACCTCTTTTTTCGAGGTCTCGTAACTTGCTGATTTATAGGGGCGTAAGAAATCGTCCGAAAAAAGGGTCGGAAGCTTCGGGCAATTGGCGGCCGTTTCGCGAGGACCGGGACGGCGATCAAGCGTGCCGTTCGGGCGCGAAAGGTCCTGTGATGGGCGATGCCACAAAGCCCCCGGCCAGGCCGGGGGCGTCGCGCCGGGGAGCGGCGCTACAGGCTCGGGTGGCCCGCCTCGATTTCGGACAAGGCATCGCTGAGCAGCGACAGCAACGCACCGTTGATGTAGGCCAGGGTGCCGCCGGGCTCTTCTTTCTCATCGAGCAAACGGGTCATGGCCAGGATGTTGATTGCCGACCTCAGGCGCACTTTCGCGTTGTCGAACAAGTGCGTGGGGAGTGCATGGGTGTCCACGTACAGGGTGGCGCTACGCGGACACATGTCGGCCTGGGAGGTGGGTAGCAGCGGGACGAAGCGGGGGGACGATTCTGTTACCTCGGGGTTGGACGTATCATTCGGCTTAGCCATGGGTCAGCTCCTTTATAAGCTGGTTTGTGGTTAGCGGGTCGTAGGTGTTCCCGCACCTGCGGCCCGCGTCTTTTTTGCCCTCAGAAAATAGAGGGCAGTGCCGTTCGGTCCTGTCCCTGCGGGATGGATTTGCCGGCCCCTCCATCATCCTCCTACTGGGTTTTTATCCAATTCCCGGGCTTCTGAGAGAGCCTGCGGAAATGTCCGGGGGAGCTGTCCGGCGTTTCCAGGGCCTGTAGGGCGAATACCGCCACAGGCGGTATCCGCCGATACCCCGGATAAGCGGCGGATAACCGCGAGCGGTTATTCGCCCTACGGAGTTGGGACGCTGTCCGGCGTTTCCGGGGTGCGTAGGGCAATGAAATGGACTCCTCCCTCCTACGGCGTCAAGCGCCAGACTAATGGTGCAGCCACAAGTCCCGGAGGGGGAGTCAGCATGAACCTTAGTCGCATTGGTCTGGATCTGGCAAAACAAGTATTCCAGGTGCACGGCGTTGATCGTCACGAGCATGTGGTATGTCGTCGCCAACTCAAGCGGGCACAGGTGCGGGATTTCTTTCGCCAACTGCCGCCGTGCCTGGTGGCGATGGAGGCCTGCGGCAGTGCGCACTACTGGGCGCGCGAGTTGCGGGAGCTGGGCCACACGGTACGCCTGATCGCACCGCAGTTCGTCAAACCCTACGTCAAGGGTGACAAGCACGATGCACACGACGCCGAGGCGATCTGCGAAGCCGCCAGTCGTCCGAGCATGCGCTATGTCCCGGTGAAGAGCGCAGAGCAGCAGGCCGTGCAGTCGGTGCATCGGGTGCGCAGTCGTCTAGTGCGGGCCCGCACGGCGTTGTGCAATGAGGTGCGTGGCTTGCTGGGTGAGTTCGGGCTGATCGCGACGCGACGTGGGCGAGCGGCGACGATGGCCTTGCTCGAAACGGTCACGGCTACCGAACCGGCGCCCTTGCCGGCCCCGATGGGCGAGCTGTTGCGTGAATTGAAAGATGAATTGCAGACGCTGGAGGCGCGCATCGCTCGACTGGAGCGACAGATTCAGGCTCACGTACGTGGCGATGCCCGCATCCAGCGCCTGCTGGCGGTGGATGGCATCGGCCCGATCAGCGCCAGCGCCGTGGCGGCATCCGCCGGTGATGCACGGCAATTCCGCACGGGCCGCCAGTTTGCGGCCTGGCTGGGCCTGGTGCCACGGCAGCACTCCACGGGCGGGCAGCAGCGCTTGGGCAACATCAGCAAGCGCGGCGATACCTACTTGCGGACCTTGCTCATCCATGGCGCCCGTGCAGTCGTGCGCTGTTGCGCCAACAAGACCGATGCCCGCAGCCGCTGGCTGCAAGGTCTGCTGCAACGGCGTCCTGCCAATGTCGTCGCCGTTGCCCTGGCCAACAAGAATGCCCGGATCCTTTGGGCCTTACTCAGCCGGGAGACATGCTACCGGCCCGGTTGAGCGTTCCTGCCACACCGTAGTTGAAACATCCACCACGATTGCTCAGTGAATGACAATGATGACGAACCGGTCGAACCGGCCTGCATGAAACCTGGTTTATACGTGGGCTCCCTGCTGCAGTGAAGCAAAGCCGTTAGGGCGATCAGGTATGTAGGCGCGCATTTCATCAGGGCTCGGGAGTTGCAACACCACTCCATGAAGCCGGATATACGGATGCAGTCGTACACAGGTTTGAAATCAAGACAAACACTGGCAAACCGGGAGGAGTCCATATACGAATAACGCCATGGGCGTTATCCGCCGATGTCGCGGATAAGCGGCGGATAACCGCGAGCGGTTATTCGCCCTACGGAGTTGGGGTGCTGTTCGGCGTTTCCAGGGCCTGTAGGGCGAATACCGCCACAGGCGGTATCCGCCGACACCCCGGATAAGCGGCGGATAACCGCGAGCGGTTATTCGCCCTACGGAGCTGGGGAGGTGTCGGCGTTTCCAGGGCGTTATCCGCCGATTCAGAACGCCAGCAGGTAGCGCAGGGTCAGTTGGCTGCCTTCGCTGCGGTTGCGCGCGCCGCTTTCGGCGTAGAGGTTGGCGAACAGCGTTTGCCTGCCCTGGCTGTACATCACCCCCGGGCCTATGCCGAAGACCTGCTCGCGCGAGTCGGCCTGCCGGTGGTCGTCGATGCGGTCGGCGCTGATCTGTTTCAACTGGTAGCCGGCCAGGCCGATCCGCCAGTGCGGGTCCAGCGCGTAGGAGATCGAGAAGTTCGCGTGCAGCGCCTGTCCCGGCTGTACGTCGTTTGCGCCCAGGCGCGGCGAGGGGTCGTCGTTGCGGCTGATCCAGGCGTAGTGCAGGCGGCCGCTGAGTTCCAGGCGCTCGCCCAGTTCCCAGGTGAAGGCGTAGTGCGGGTTGAAGATCCAGGTGTTGCTGCCGGTGTTGATCGCGGCGTCCTTGTCGTAGTCGCCGGTGGGCAGGGAGAAGACGAAGTTCAGGCGCTGCCAGTAGGGGCGGCCGAACAGCGTAGCGGGCCCCCATTGCAGCATCAGCGGACTGACGATCAGGTCGCCCTGGCGGGTGCGCCGGCCGTCCGGGCCGCCGTCGATATCGAGGTCCAGGCGTACCAGCGGCAGCAGCACTTCGGCGCCGTAGTGGGCGCCGAGCAGGGTGTTCTGGCTGAGGTAGGCGAAGTGCGGCAACAGCGTGGTGCCACGAACCCGTTGCCGACCGGGAACCGAATGCCCGCCGGCGTCGCTGGCGTTGTTTGCCCGAACGTATTGCAGGGGCAGTTCGAAGAGCATGCCGGGACGGCTGACGCCGTCCATGAAGCTGGCGTTGCCGAGCGCCAGCGGCGGCAGCGCGACGGCGTCGGCGCGGGCCTCCAGGCAGAGTGCGGCGGAGAGGGCGCCGAAGGTGGGTAGCAGGGCTGCACGCATGAGGGGATTTCTCTTTTTCTGGTTCCGTGGGTTCAGAGCAACCTGATCGGGTAGTCGACCACCACCCGGTATTCGTCGGAGCTGGAGTTGCCGCGGGTGTTGCCGGGGGCGGTGTAGCCTTCGCCGGGGCGGTGGGTGGCCCAGCGCAGGGTCACGCTGAGGCCCTTGGCCGGGCCGGCGGGGAAGGCGTAGCGCAGCGACAGGTCGCGTTCCCAGTGCTGGGCGTTCTTGCCATTGGGGTTGTAGAGGTAGCCATAGCCCGCGCTGTCCGGGTCGACCCGGGTCAGGTCGGCCTGGCCACGGCCGTAGGCGGCGCCGAATTGCCAGTCCGGGGCGGCGAGGAAGGCCAGGCTGGCCTGGTACTGAATCTTCCACGAGCGCTCGCCGGGGCCGTTGAAGTCGGCGTACTGCATGGCGTTGCTTTCGTAGAGGAAGGTCCGGTCGTTCTGCGCGATGAAGTCGAACGGGGTGTCGCCATCGACCTTTTGCAGGCTGAGGCTCAGCGACTGGCCGCCGCCGGCCAGGGTCAGGCCGGCGTTGTAGAGGTCGTTGTCGATCCGGCCGAGCTGGCTGCGGCCCTGGTCGCGGGTCTTGTAGTAATGCAGCCAGGGCGTCAGGGTCAATTGGCTGGAAAGCCGCCACGGCTGGCTGAGGCCGAGGTAGTGCTGGTTCCAGATATCCTCCAGGCGGCCGCTGTAGAGCGTCGCCTGGCTGCCGCCGGGGGCGCTGTAGCTGGCGCCCAGCCAGGCGATGTGCGGGCTTTCGCGATCGGCGGCGATACCGCCCTTGGTGCCGTTGCCGTAGCCGCTGGTGAGATGACTGTGGCCGCTCTGGTTGCGCAGGCGGGTGGCTTCGACGAAGCCGGCGTCCAGTTCGAGCGCGCGGAAATGGTAGTTCTTCAGGGTCACGCCACGGTAGCTCTGCGGCACCATGCGACTGACGCCGCTGGCGATCACCGGGTTCTCCAGCAACTGGTCGCCGATCTTCAGCAGGCTGTCCAGGCCGCGCAGCTTGAGGGCCGCGCCGGCCGCCGAGAAGCTGTCGGCGGGGCGACCGGCGGAGTCCAGCGGCAGCACGCCGGCGCCGCCGCTGCCACCCCCGCCGTCCAGGCGCAGGCCGTAGAAGGCGTGTGCATCCAGGCCGATGCCTATCGGCGTGTCGGTATAGCCGGAGCGGAACGACAGCATCAGGCCCTGGGCCCATTCGCGCTGGTCGCGGCGGGACGGGGTGTCGTGGTTGTCGCGGGCGAAATAGTAGTTGCGGATGAAACCGTTCAGCGTCGAGCCTTCGACGAAGCCCGGCGGCACCTTCATTTCGGCTTTCTGCCGCTGGTTCAGGCCGGTGCTGATGTTGTCGCGATGGCCCAGGGAGTCGTCGGCGAGGGTCGAGCCCGGACCTATGGCAAGGGCAAGGCAGAGCGTAGCCCCGCGCTTCATGGAGGAATCAGGCATGGGTCCGGTCCGTAGTCGTTGCTGTCCACCAGGCTCCTGCTCGGCAAAAGAAG
The DNA here is from genome assembly GCF_056110345.1 of Pseudomonas sp. TZ252. Classification (NCBI taxonomy): domain Bacteria; kingdom Pseudomonadati; phylum Pseudomonadota; class Gammaproteobacteria; order Pseudomonadales; family Pseudomonadaceae; genus Pseudomonas; species Pseudomonas sp. TZ252. The sequence goes on from NZ_CM148566.1 coordinate 5,263,384, forward strand.
GGGCGTGCAGCCCCTTCCTTCCCATGGATCACTTGCGCTGCGAATCCAGTTGCTCGTGGTTGTTGACCACGGCCTGGGCCTTGGCGTAGCTCTCGATCAGCAGTTGGTAGTGCGGGAATACCGCGCTGTAGGCTTCGGCGAACTGCACGGCGTCGTCGCGGTTCCAGGTGCGCTGGATTTCCGAGCAGACCGCGGCGGTGTCCATCGGCACCACGCCGGCCTGGACCACCCGTGCCAGGGTGATTTCCTGGGCCATCTTGGAGTAGGTGCCGGAGGCGTCGATCACCGCGAACACCTGATAGCCGTCGTGTACCGCGGCGATGCTGGGGAAGGCCATGCACACGCTGGTGATGGTGCCGGCGATGATCAGTTGCTTCTTGCCGGTGGCCTTCACCGCGGCGACGAATTCCGGGTTGTCCCAGGCATTGATCTCACCCTTGCGCGCGACGTACTGGGCGTGCGGCGCGGCCTCGTGGATCTCCGGGATCAGCGGGCCGTTGGGGCCCTGCGGTACCGAGGCGGTGGTGATCACCGGGATCTTCGCCAGGGTGGCGACCTTGGCCAGGGTGGTGGCGTTGGCGCGCAGTTCGGTCATCGGCATGTCCTTGACCGTCTGGAACAGGCCGCTCTGGTGGTCGATCAGCAACATGGCGGCGTTGGCCGGATCGATCTTCGGGGTCTGGCCGTTGAAGTTGGCGGGAGCGCTCATTTCCATTTCCTCTTGCAGGGTGGTCGTCCGTGAATTTCGGGCAAAGCCCGGCCGGGCCCGCGCTTCCTGCGCGGGCCATGTCGTAGGGGGGCGGACTTCAGTGGGCGCGGATGAAGCGCCCGTTCTCGAAGTCCTCGATGGCCTGGTCGATTTCCTCGCGGCTGCTCATCACGAAGGGGCCATAGCCGATGATCGGCTCGTCCAGCGGCTCGCCGCTGAGCACCAGCAACTGCACGTCGTTGTTGGCTTCCAGTTCCAGCCGCGGGTCGTCGCGGTCGAGCAGGGCGACCTGGGCTTCGCGAACGATCTCGTCGCCGACCGCGAGGGTGCCGCGCAGGACCACCACGGCGCAGGTATGTCCCTTGGGCAGGTCGAGGGCGAGGTGCTTGCCGGCCTTCAGCTGCACGTCCCAGACCGCCAGCGGCGAGTGGGTCAGCGCCGGCCCCTGGTGGCGGCCGTAGCGTCCGGCGATCACCCGCAGTTCGCCGGCCCTGTCGGGCAGGCCGACGCGGGGAATGTCGGCATCCAGCAGGGTCTGGTAGCGCGGCGGGTTCATCTTGTCGCTGGAGGGCAGGTTGACCCATAGCTGGACCATTTCCAGCGTTCCACCTGTGCTACGGAAGCGTTCCGAGTGGTACTCCTCGTGGAGGATCCCGGAGGCCGCCGTCATCCACTGCACATCCCCCGGCCCTATGCGTCCGCCGGCGCCGGTGGAGTCGTGGTGCTCGACCTCGCCCTGGTAGACGATGGTCACCGTCTCGAAGCCGCGATGAGGATGCTGGCCTACGCCGCGGCGCTGCTGTGCGGGGGGGAAATCAGCAGGCCCGGCGTAGTCCAGCAAGAGGAACGGGCTGATATGCTGGCCCAGTGTGTTGTAGGAAAAGAGCGAACGAACGGGGAATCCGTCGCCCACCCAGTGGCGGTTGGCGTTGCCGTAGATTCCCAGGACCTTTTTCACGTCGGTGCTCCTCGATTGAGTCGATGGAGCGATACGCTAGTTCCCGGGAGTGGGAACCGGTAGTCCGCAAATCAAGTCTCAGAGTCTCGCAGGTGGAACGATGAGTGGTGAGCTGGTGTTCGATCTGAACGCGCTTTTCATCTATGCCAAGGTGGTCGAGCACGGTGGCTTCGCCCCCGCCGGGCGGGTGCTGGGGATTCCCAAGTCGACCATCAGCCGCAAGGTCGCGCAGCTCGAGGCGCGCCTGGGCGTACGCCTGGTGCAGCGCTCGACGCGGCAATTCCAGGTGACCGAGATCGGCCAGGCCTACTACCGTCATTGCGTGGCGATGACGGTGGAAGCGGAGGCTGCCGAGGACGTCATCGAACAGAACCGCTCGGAGCCGTGCGGAATGGTCCGCCTGACCTGCTCGACGCCGCTGCTGCACTTCGAACTGGCGCCGATGCTGGCGCGCTTCATGGCGCAGTATCCGAACGTCGAGCTGTACGTGAAGACCTTCAATCGCCGGGTCGACGTGATCGCCGAAGGCTACGACATCTCGCTGTCGCTGCGTTTCCCGCCGCTGGAGGACAGCGACCTGGTGATGAAGGTGCTGGCACGCAGCCCGCAGGTGCTGGTGGCCAGCCCGGAGCTGCTGGCCCGCTACCGCCCGCCGGAGCTGCCGGCCGACCTGTCGGCGATGCCCTACGTCGGCTGGGAGCGTTCGCGCCTGGACGGCAGCCTGCGGCTGGTCGGCGCGGATGGCAGCAGCGCGACCCTCAACCTGCGCCCGCAACTGCTCAGCGACGACCTCGGCACCTTGCGCCAGGCGGTGCTGGAGGGCGTCGGGATCGGCGGCCTGCCGCTCTGCGTGGTCAGTCGCGACCTGGCCGAGCGCCGGCTGGTGCGGGTGCTGCCGGAGTGGACGCCGGTGGAAGGCATGGTGGTGGCAATGTTCCCCTCGCGGCGCGGGCTGTTGCCTTCGGTCCGCGCGCTGATCGACTTTCTCGCCGCAGGCTTCGCCGACGCCGCGCAGCGCCAGTACCCGGAGCCGGGCTGAGGCTCAGCGACCGGCGCCCGGGCCGTAGAGTCGGAGCAGTTGCAGGGTCACGCCGTTGGACCAGCCGAAGCCGTCCTGCAGCGGGTACTCGCCACCGCCGCCGCCGCCCTGGTTGCCGCTGATGTCGTATTTCTCCACCAGCTTTCCTTCGCGGTCGTAGACCTGCTGCACCTGGGCGAGGAATCGCCGGCCGATGTCTTCCGCCAGGGCGTCCCGGCCGTAGGCGCGCAGGCCCTGTACGGCGACCCACTGCAAGGGTGCCCAGCCGTTCGGCTCGTCCCATTGCTGGCCGCTGGCACGGGTGGTGGTGGCCAGTCCGCCCGGGCGCAGCAGTTGGGCGGCGACGCTGTCGGCGGTACGACCGGCGCGTTCGGCGGAGGCCAGCCCGGTGAATAGCGGGAAGAGGCTGGCGGCGTTGATCCGCTCGATGGGCCGCCGGCGTTGCCAGTCGTAGTCGGCGTAGTAGCCCGCCGGGTGCCAGAGGTGATCTTCGATGGCCTGTCGTCGCTTCTCCGCGCGGGCGCCGTAGCCTTGCTCGCAGGCCTTCAGCGCGCTGCTGGCGCAGGCCTTGGCGATGGTTCGTTCGAGATGGTAGAGCAGGGCGTTGAGGTCCACCGGGACGATGGCGGTGGTGCGGATGCTGGCCAGTTCGCGGCCGTCGTCCAGCCAGCGGGAGGAGAAGTCCCAGCCGCTTTCCGCGCCGGCCCGCAGGTCGCGATAGACCTCGCCCGCGGGGCGCTGCGGGGCGCGCGCGGCGGTCGCCCGGTCCTCCAGGAAGGACTCCTGGCGCGGTGTGTCACGGTTGTCCCAGTAGCGGTTCAGCAGGCTGCCGTCGGCCAGTTTCACCACGTGCAGGCGCGCCTCGTTGGGGCGCAGCCCGGCGGAGCCTTCCATCCAGTAGGCGTATTCCTTCTGTAGCTGCGGCAGGTAGCGCCGGTAGGCGGCGTCGCCTTCGCGTCTTGCCTGGAGGTCCACCATGTAGGCGAAGAACGGCGGCTGCGAACGGCTCAGGTAGTAGCTGCGGTTACCGTTGGGAATGTGCCCGTAGGTATCGATCAGGTAGGCGAAGTTGTCGAGCATGTCGCGCACCCGCTGGTGCTGCCCGCTCTCCGCAAGGCCGAGCATGGTGAAGTAGGAGTCCCAGTAGTACACCTCGCGGAAGCGTCCGCCGGGGACCACGTAGGGTTTCGGCAGCGGCAGCAGGCTGCTGTGGGCCGGCACCTGCTCGTAGTGGCGGGTCAACGCCGGCCACAGGTCGCTGATGTGGCTGGCGAGATCGGCACCCGCTTCCGGCGGGGCGGTCTCGACGCTGCCGGACTCCTCGAAGTTGCGGCCGACGAAGGCGCGCAGGTCGAAGCCGGGCCGCTCCCTCTCGCGCAGGTAGTCGGCGCGGATCCGTGCAGGCTCGCGCAGCGGGAGCGCATCGACGAAGTGCTTCTGGTCGCTGAACAGCCGGCTTTCCTGCACCGCCTGGAACAGCTCGGGATAGGCTTCGTCGGGGGCGATCGCGCGTTCGCCGCTGGCGTCCTGCCAACCCCAGGACGCGGGCGGGGTAGGCGCCGGGCCCTGGCTGCAGGCCGCCAGCAGGAGCAGGACCCAGGCTGCGAGCATGGCGCGGGGCAGAGTGGTTCGATCAGGCATCGGCTGTCTCCTCTTCGGCAAACGCCGGGCGCGGATCGGTCGCCGGCGGGGTGCGCCTGGGGCGGCGCGGCAACCCGGCGGGAGGGCCGGGAAGGGCGCTACCCCTGTTTCGGTGAGTCGCGGCGCACGAAGTTCCATCGGAAGGATCGCCAGCGTACCTATCGCTTCCGACAGGTCCTTGCAGATGAACTCCAGCGCTTCGCGCAGGTCCGTCGCAGAAGGGGCGCGAGCCCCCCAGTCGCCGTTTCGCCGTGCCGTTCCCCGCTGCCCGCGCCTTGCGCAGGGCCTCGGCGGTTCGAATCTCCTGCCCGTTCCTTCACGTCGGGAAGCCTGCGTTTCCCGAGAGGAGTGTTTCGCAATGGCCACCGCACTACGCTTCAGACCGCTGGACGCCTTCTACAACGTCCTCAACCCGGTTCCCTTCGGTTTCTTCGTCGCCGCCCTGGTCTTCGACGCCACCTATTTCGCCACGGCGGAGGTGATGTGGGGCAAGAGCGCGGCCTGGCTGATCAGTCTCGGCCTGCTGTTCGCCATCCTGCCCTGCGTCGTCGACCTGTGCCGCGTATGGCTGCTGCGGCGCGCGGCAGTCGTCGCGGCGGCCAGGGTTTCCTCCTTGCTGAAGTTCGCCGGCATCGTCCTGGCCATCTTCAATGCCTTCGTGCACAGCCGCGACGCCTATGCGGTGATGCCGGCCGGGCTATGGCTGTCGATCGCGACGGTGCTGCTGCTGGCGCTGGGAGAGGCGCTCCTGGCGGTATCCGCGGAGGAGGTGGCGCATGGCTAGCCTCCACTCGCTGCGCCCCGTCGCGCTTGCCCTCGGCCTGGTCCTGGCCGGCTGCAACCAGGGGTCGCAGAACGATCCGCAGCAGCAGACCGGCGCCAATCCGGCGCTTCCGGAACCGAAGCACTTCCTTCTGCCGCCGATGAAGGTACCGGAAGGCGTGGGCTGGTCGGGAGAGGCCAAGCCGACGGTGGCCCAGGGCCTGAAGATCGAGAAGATCGCCGATGGCCTGCAACACCCTCGCCAGTTGCTGGTCTTGCCCAACGGCGATGTGCTGGTGGTGGAGGCCAACTCGCCCGGCACCGCGCCGGTGACCACGCCGAAGCAACTCATCGCGGGGATGGTCAAGGGGAAGTCCGGCAAGGCCGGCAAGGGCGGCAACCGCATCACCCTGCTGCGCCGAGCCGGCGCCGGAGGCCAGTGGCAGAAGTACGTGTTCCTGGAAGGGCTGGACTCGCCGTTCGGCGTGCAGCGGGTGGGGGATTACCTGTATGTCGCCAATACCGGGAACATCATGCGCTACCGCTACGTGCCGGGTGAAACCCGGGTCGCCGACCCGGGGATGGAGTTCACCGACCTGCCGGACACCATCAACCACCACTGGACCAAGGCGCTGCTCGCCAGTCCCGACGGGCGCAAGCTCTACGTGGGCGTCGGTTCGAACAGCAACATCACCGAGAACGGCGCGGCGATCGAATACCGTCGCGCGGCGATTCTCGAGGTGGACGTCGCCAGCCGCGGCAGCCGCATCTACGCCTCCGGCCTGCGCAACCCGACCGGCCTGCAGTGGGAACCGGTCTCCGGCAAGCTGTGGACCATCGTCAACGAGCGCGACGAGATCGGCAACGACCTGGTCCCGGACTACCTGACCTCGGTACGGGAGGGCGGCTTCTACGGCTGGCCCTACAGCTACTTCGGCCAGCACCTGGATTCGCGGGTGAAGCCGCAGCGTCCCGACCTGGTGGCGAAGGCCATCGTCCCCGACTACGCGCTGGGTTCCCACGTGGCCGCGCTGGGCCTGTTCTTCTACACCGGCAACGAGTTGCCCGAGCGCTATCGCAACGGCGCCTTCGTCAGCGAGCACGGCAGTTGGAACCGCTCGCCGGTCAGCGGCTTCCAGGTGGTCCATGTGCCGTTCGCCGACGGCAAGCCCGCCGGTGCGCCGCAGCCGGTGGTGACCGGGTTCGTCTCCGCGGACGAGAAGCAGTTGTTCGGCGCGCCGGTGGGGTTGGCGCAGGCGGCCGACGGCGCGTTGCTGATCGCCGACGACGTCGGCAATGCGATCTGGCGGGTGAGCGCCGCGGGCGCCGACTAGCGGCCCGCTCGACGGTGTCCGGGCCGGAGCTGGCGGTCTGGGCTCGGTGCTGCGGTCCGGCGCAGTAAATCCGTGCGTCCCTCCTGCGTCTCCTGTGCATCCGATCCGCGAATGCCGCCCCTGGCGGCCGGATCGCCGGTTGCCAGTGGAACACCACCACGCCTTGAGGGTTGAAGACATGCACGTCGCCACCAGCGTCATCGAAGACCAGCCGCTCCGCGCCACCCCGGCGGAGGGCGAAACGCTCTACGAGTTCTCCCAGTCGCCCTTGCTGGAACGGCAAAGCCGCCAGGAGTCCAACGCGCGCAGCTATCCGCGGCGGATTCCGCTGGCGCTGAAGAAGGCCAGGGGGCTGCTGGTGGAGGACGTCGAGGGGCGTACCTTCATCGATTGCCTGGCCGGCGCCGGCACCCTGGCGCTGGGGCACAACCATCCGGTGGTGATCGAGGCGATCCGCCAGGTTCTGGCCGACGAGCTGCCGCTGCACACCCTCGACCTGACCACCCCGGTGAAGGACCAGTTCGTCCAGGACCTGTTCGGCCTGCTGCCGCCGGCGCTGGCCGCCGAGGCGAAGATCCAGTTCTGCGGCCCGACCGGCACCGACGCGGTGGAAGCCGCGCTGAAACTGGTACGCACCGCCACCGGGCGCAGCACCATCCTGTCGTTCCAGGGCGGCTACCACGGCATGAGCCAGGGCGCGCTGGGGCTGATGGGCAATCTCGGACCGAAGAAGCCGCTGGGCGCGGTGCTCAGCACGGGCGTGCAGTTCCTGCCGTATCCCTACGATTACCGTTGCCCGTTCGGTCTCGGCGGCGAGGCGGGGGTCAAGGCGAACCTGCACTACCTGGAGAACCTGCTGAACGATCCGGAAGGCGGCGTGCAGTTGCCGGCGGCGGTGATCGTCGAGGTGGTCCAGGGCGAGGGCGGCGTGGTCCCGGCCGATCTCGACTGGCTGCGCGGCTTGCGGCGGATCACCGAGCAGGCCGGGGTGGCGCTGATCGTCGACGAGATCCAGAGCGGCTTCGCCCGTACCGGCAGGATGTTCGCCTTCGAGCACGCCGGCATCGTCCCCGACGTGGTGGTGCTGTCCAAGGCCATCGGCGGCAGCCTGCCGCTGGCGGTGGTGGTCTACCGCGAATGGCTGGACAAATGGCAGCCCGGCGCCCACGCCGGCACCTTCCGTGGCAACCAGATGGCCATGGCCGCCGGTTCGGCGGTGATGCGCTACCTGAAGGAACACGACCTGGCGGCCCACGCGGCGGCCATGGGCGAGCGCCTGGCCGAGCACCTGCGCATCCTCCAGCGCGACTATCCGCAACTGGGCGATATCCGCGGTCGGGGGCTGATGCTCGGGGTCGAGATCGTCGACCCGCAGGGCGAGGCGGATGCCCTCGGTCATCCGCCGACCGACGGCGCCCTGGCCTCGCGGGTCCAGCGCGAGTGCCTGAGGCGCGGCCTGATCCTCGAACTGGGCGGCCGCCACGGCAGCGTGGTGCGCTTCCTGCCGCCGCTGATCATCGGCGCCGAACAGATCGACGAGGTGGCCCGGCGTTTCGCCCGCGCCCTCGGCGCGGCGCTGGCCGGCTAATTTTCCCGCCGGGCTTTTCGTTATCCAACGCAAGGGCCGTGCTGCGCGCGGCCGTTCGATCCCATCAGGAGCAAGCAATGACTTCAGTGTTCGACCGTGACGACATCCAGTTCCAGGTAGTGGTCAACCATGAGGAGCAGTATTCCATCTGGCCGGAATACAAGGAGATTCCCCAGGGCTGGCGGGCGGCCGGCAAGAGCGGCCTGAAGAAGGACTGCCTGGCCTACATCGAGGAAGTCTGGACCGACATGCGCCCGCTGAGCCTGCGCCAGCACATGGACAAGGCGGCCGGCTGAGTGGGCGGTACGCCCGTACGGCTGTTCTGCCTGCCGTATTCCGGCGCCAGCGCCATGACCTACAGCCGCTGGCGGCGCAAGCTGCCGGCCTGGCTGGCGGTGCGTCCGGTGGAGTTGCCGGGGCGCGGGGCGCGGATGGCCGAGCCGTTGCAGACCGACCTGGCGAGCCTGGCGCAGCAACTGGCGCGCGAGCTGCACGACGAGGTCCGCCAGGGCCCCTACGCGATGCTCGGGCACAGCCTCGGCGCCTTGCTCGCCTGCGAGGTGCTGTATGCCTTGCGCGAGCTGGGTTGCCCGACGCCGCTGGGGTTCTTCGCCTGCGGCACCGCGGCGCCGTCGCGACGCGCCGAGTATGACCGCGGTTTCGCCGAACCGAAGAGCGACGCCGAGCTGATCGCCGACCTGCGCGACCTGCAAGGTACGCCGGAAGAGGTGCTGGGCAACCGCGAGCTGATGAGCCTGACCCTGCCGATCCTGCGCGCCGATTTCCTGCTCTGCGGCAGCTATCGTCACCAGCGGCGCCCGCCGCTGGCCTGTCCGATCCGAACGCTTGGCGGCAGGGAGGACAAGGCCAGCGAGGAACAGTTGCTGGCCTGGGCCGAGGAAACCCGCAGCGGTTTCGAACTGGAACTGTTCGACGGCGGGCACTTCTTCATCCATCAGCGCGAGGCCGAGGTGCTGGCGGTCGTCGAGCGCCAGGTCGAGGCCTGGCGCGCGGGGCAGGGCGCCGCGGCGTTGGCGGTGGAGTCGGCGGCGATCTGCTGATGCCCGCGAGGGCGCCATAGGCCCTGCGGCGGGTCCGATGTCGACGAAAAAAAGGCCGGGGAGCATCGCTCCCCGGCCTTTTTCGTTACGAGGCGCGGCTCAGCCTTGACCGGCCAGCAGCCCTTCGACTATCGCTTTCATGTCACTTTCCAGGCCGGCCACCGGGTCCGCCGCCTCGGTGTCCACCACTACCAGGCGTGCGCCGCTGGCGGCGATGGCATCGGCGAGGGGCTTGGGTGGCTGGCGATGGTGCAGGACCAGGGCGATATCCTCGCTCTTCAGCTCCTCGGCGAAAGCCTGGATATTGGTCTCGGTCCAGCCGTCGTCGGCCTGGATCTCCACGTCCAGCGGGTCCAGGTTGAGCCCGGCGAGCAGGTAGCCGAGGCGTTCGGAGAGGCTGATCACGCTGAGGTTGTCGGCCTTCGCCAGGCGAGTCTCGTTACTGGCGGTCGCTTCCAGCAATTGCTTCTTCAGCGTCGCCAGGTTGGCCTGGATGGTCGCTGCGGCGCCGGGCGCCAGGCGTTCCAGGTCGCTGGCAAGGACATCGGCCATGCGCCCCAGGTTGGTCGGGTTGAGCCAGGGGTAGGCATGCAGGTCGCTGCCGGGGCGCAGGGCGATGCCGGGCAGGGCGCCGTCCACCGGACGCGCGGCGTCGATCTCGACGATACGGATATTGCTACGGCGGGCCAGCGGGTAGAGCGGGTCGTCGCTCCAGATCGAGCGCAGGTCGATCACCGCGTCGGCCTGCCCGGCGGCCTTGGCCAGGCCGCCGGCGCCGCGCCCAGCAAAGAACGAGGCCTGGCGGCTGGCCGGCAGGTTGGCCGGGGCGACCCGTTGCAGTTTGACCTCGGTGTCCCGCAGCAGGCGTTCGGCGAGGGCGTGGGTGACCGGCAGGCTGGCCAGTACCGTGACTGGCGCGGACTGGGCCGCGGCCGGCGTCGCGGCGAGGGCCGGGAGCGGGCCGGCGAGTCCGGCGCAAGCCAGGGCCAGGGCGAGGCAATGGGGTTTCAGGTTCATCCGGGGGTTCCTTTCAGGTGCGGCAGGCAGCCGCGAGCGATGGCGGCGAGGCCGAAGGCCAGGCCGGCGACCAGGATGATCGCGGCGCCGGAGGGAATCGGCAGGTCGAACATGATCGGCAACAGGATACCGGCCAGCGTGCTGACGGTGGCGATCAGCACCGCCAGCCAGAAGAACCCTTTCAGCGACTGGCTGACCAGGCGCGCCGCCGCCGCCGGGATCACCAGCAGGGCTCCGACCAGGATCGCGCCGATCACTTTCACCGCGGCGACGGTGACCAGGGTCACCAGGGCCACGAACAGGTAGTCCAGGCTCTTCACCGCGACCCCGCGCACCGCCGCCAGTTGCGGGTTGAAGCTGGCCAGCATGATGCGGTTGTACAGCGGCAGGGCCAGGCACGGCACCAGCACGGCGACCGCCGCCAGCACCGCGAGGTCATGGCCGTTCACGGTCAGCACCGAGCCGAACAGCACGTTCTCGAGGATATGCACGTTGATCTTGCCCGCCAGCACCAGCAGCAGGCTGGCGCCGAGCGCCAGGGACACCGAGAGGAACACCCCGATCAGGGTGTCCGGGGCCAGGCCGGTGCGGTTGCGCAGGTAGTTGAGCAGGACGCCGAACAGCAGGCAGTAGCCGAACAGGCTGCCGTAGGGCCCGGTGTAGGGCTCGCCGAGGAGGATGCCGATGGCCACGCCGGTGAGCGCGGCGTGGCCGACCGCCTCGGAGAAGAAGGCGAAGCGCTTGACCACCACCAGGGTGCCGAGGCCGCCGAGCACCGGGCCGATCAGCAGGCCGGCGAGGAGCGCGTTGACGACGAAGCCGTAGGCCAGGGTCTCCGGCAGGTAGCCGGCGGCGGCCCAGGCCTGGACGGCCTGGCGCAGTTGTTCGTAGGCGTCGTTCATCGGCTGGCCTCCGCGTTCTTCCGGGGCTGGGTGGAGAACAGCGTGAGCAGGCGTTCCGGGGTCAGGCTGCTGGCCGCCGGACCGTCGAACAGCAGGTGGCGGTTGAGACCGCTGACCCGGTCGGCGAGGCGGCCGACGGCCTCCAGGTCGTGCTCGATCCAGAGCACGGTGACGCCGGCCTGGCGCCAGTCCAGCAGCAGCCGCTCGAAGACCTGGATGCCGCCCTCGTCGAGGGCCGACATCGGTTCGTCCAGCACCAGCAGTTGCGGCGGCGGTACCAGGCCCTGGGCCAGCAGCACGCGCTGGCGCTCGCCGCCGGAGAGGGCGCCCATGCGCCGACCGCGCTTGGCCAGCATGCCGACCCGTTCCAGGGCCGCGTCGATCGCCGGGCGCCGGCTGCGCGACAGGCCGAGGAAGGCCGGACGGCGCTGGCACATGGCGGCCATGAAATCGTCGACGGTGAGCGGCAGGCCGCGGTCGAACTCCAGCGCCTGCGGCACGTAGCCGATGCAGCCGGGCGCGCCGGGCCACTCCAGGCGCAGCTCGCCGCGATGCGGCATCTGCCCGAGCAGGGTCTTGACCAGCGAACTCTTGCCGCCGCCGTTCGGTCCGACCAGCGCGTGCACGCTGCCGGCCTCGACGCGCAGGCGCACGCCATCGAGGATGCGGCTGCCGCCGAGGCTCAGGTCGATCCCGGCGAAGTCGATGGCCGGCCCGCAAGGCGTGGCGCAAAGCCGTTCGGCCACGGTCATGCGCCGGACTCCTGGATGGCGCGGACCACGGTGTCGAGGTTGCGCGCCATTTCTTCCTCGTACTTGCCGGCGCTGTAGTCGCCATAGGAAATGTGCGACAGCGAATAGAGCTTCACCCCGGACTCGCGCTGGATGGTCTCGACGTAGGTGGAGGGGAAGTCGATCTCGGAGAAGATCACCTTCACGTCCAGCGCCTTGAGCTGGTCGATGGTCTTCTTCAACTGGCTCGGACTCGGCTCGATGCCGTGGGCCGGCTCGACCACGGCGGTGACTTCCAGGCCGAATTCGCGCAGCAGGTAGTCGTAGGCGCCGTGGATGGTGGCGACGCGGAAGTCGGCGGCCGGGGCCTTGTTCAGCCGCGCCAGGGCGTCGGCGCGCAGGGCCCGCAGGCGCTTGGCGTAGGCCCGGGCGTTGCGGGTGTAGGCCTTGGCGTTGGCCGGGTCGAGCTTGCCCAGTTCGCGGGCGATGGTGTTGACCTGGGTGATCGAGGCGCTGATGGACAGGAAGGTATGCGGGTTGACCACCTTGCCGGCGCCGCGCGCGGCCATGCCGGTGGCGGCCAGCAGCGGCACCTTGGCGTTCGCCTCGATCACCGGGATGCCGGGCTTTTCGCTGGAGGCGATCATGCGCTCGGCGAAATCGTCGTGGCCGACGCCGTTGAGCACCACCACGTCGAGCGTGCCGATGCGCTTGATGTCCTCGGCGCGCGGCTCGTAGGCATGCGGGTTGAAACCGGCGGGGATCAGCGGCACCACCTCGGCCTTGTCGCCGACGATGTTGCTCACGTAGCTGTAGTAGGGATGCAGGGTGATGCCGATGCGCAGGCGTTTGCCGTCTTCGGCCTGGGCCAGCGGGGCGAGCAGGGCCAGCAGCAGGGCGGCCAGCAGGGCACGGCCCGGGAGGAGGGCGGCGAGGCCGCGCGGACGGGATGAGCGACGGGAGAACAGCATGGAAAAACGCCTTCTGTGGAGTCGATGTGCGATCAATGACGGTGCTGACGGGTCACGCCGGCGTCGAAGCGGCTGACCACCTGGCGCCAGCCGGCGTCAGCCAGGGCGCGGGCGTCGCCCGGTACGGCGCCGGCAGCGGCCGCGGCGGGCTTCAGCCAGACTTCGGCGGGGCCGAGCAGCAGGAGGAACGAGCCGGCCACCCCGGGCTTGCCGCTGACGCCCAGGTAGCTCGGACGCCCGGCGGTTTCGCTGTAGCTCCAGCGGTGCTCGCCGCGGCTGCTCGCGGCGACGTCGGCGACGAAGGGCGGGAAGCCCTCGGCGGCCAGTTCGTCGACGGAGGGCGCGGCTTCGCCGTCGTCCAGGCGCGCCTGGATGTCTTCGGCGGCGACCTGCAGGTCGGCGTAGATGCCCTGTTCGGCGGCATTCAGGTCGAGCCGGGCGTCCACCTGGTGGGCGTCCAGGGCTTGCGCTTCATGGGACTGCTGGCGCAGCCCGACCACCGTGGCGGCGAGGGCCAGGATCAGCACACTGCCGAGCAGTACGTAGAGGGTCTCGTGGCCGGCGCCGGCCGGGCGGACGGTTTCGACGCTCATGGCGCGGCGATGTCGGCGTGGTCGATTTCCACCACGTGGCCGGGGCCGGCGTCGAACAGCACGTAGAACTCGCCGTCGGGACGCTTGAAGGTCAGGGTCGAGTCGGCGCCGAGCTTGCCGGGAACCAGGATCTGCTCGTCGTAGCCGATCACGTCGAGGGTTACGCCGGGGGCGCCGCTGCCGTCGGAGAAGCCGCCCTTGCAGCGGATCTCGCCGGCCTGCACTTCCTCGCATTCGCAGATCGGGTTGTGCGCCAGGGCCGCGCCGCTCAGGCCGAGCAACAGGGCGGCCAGGGGCAGGCGCCAGGGGCGGGTGTGGATGCTCATTGCTTACCTCGTTTGTTCAGCCAGGCCACGGTGGCGGGGGATGCCTCGGCCAGGGGAATGGAAGCCTGGTGCATGGAGCCGTCCCAACCTTCCATGGTGATCCACAGCTCGGCGTCGGGCCGGGTGCGCGGCGGGATCGGCACGCTGGTGCCCATGCGGTAGGGGCTGCCGAAGAAGATCACCCCGGCGGCACGCAGGCTGCGCGGCTTGCCGATGCGCAGGTAGGTCGCCTTGACCTGGGGAATGCAGGCCTGGCAGAGGGCGGCATTGAAGTCCTTCATGAAGCCGGCGGGGCCTTCGTCGTGCGGCGGTTCGATACGCATTTCCGCCAGGCGCAGGCTCCAGGGGCCGACCTGGATCTCGCCCGCCTCTCGTTCGCCGAGGCCGCTGGTGCCGCGGAACAGTGCGACGTCGGCGAAATAACGCGGCATGAAACCGAGCGGGATCAGGATCAGCAGAACATTCAGGTGGAAACGCCAGCGCAGCCAGAACTGGCGCAGCGGCGAAACGGGCTGGGCAACGGCGGCCTTGCTCATGGCTGTCCCTCCGCGGTCTGGTTGGCCATTACCGGCGCCGGCTTGGCCGGTTTCGGCTGGCGCGCCGGGCGCTTGCCGCGCTTGACCAGCGCGGCGGTGGCCTGTGCGGTGCGCTTGCTCCAGATCAGCAGGCCGCTGAGCACCATCATGCTCAGCAGCAGGCCGAAGACGAACCAGATCAGCTTGACCCAGATGCCGCCGAAATCGCCGGTGTGCAGGGGGCGCATGGATTCGGTGACGAACTCCAGCGGGGTGCGGTCGCCGAGCAGGCGCTTGGCTTCGATCTTGCCCGTATAGGGGTTGATCGCCGCCGATTGGTACATGAGGGGGTACCAGCCGCGGCCTTCCACGTAGATCGGGCTGTAGGCGTTGCCTGGCAGGGACACGCTTGCGGCGTCCAGGCTGGGAATGCCTTCGGTGGCGATCCGCACCGCTTCGTCGAGGCTGATCCGGGGCGCCGTGTGGCCGGTGGGTACTTCGTTGCGGGCGATGACCGGCGGTACGCCTTCGCTGGAAAGGGTGATGTGATTGTCGGCGAGAATCGCCTGGATCAGGAACCAGGTGCCCGTGATGGAAATGATGGCGATGAACCAGATCGACCAGATACCGCTCAGGCGATGGAAGTCGCCCCAGAAGATGCGGGCGCCCTGGCTGATGCGCAGGCGTGGCTTGAAGAACCCTTTCCAGAATCGTTTGTAGACCACCAGGCCGGTGACCAGCGAGGCCAGCATCGGCAGGCCGAGCAACGAAACCAGGTACCAGCCCCAACTGTAGCCATTGTTGAACGGAACCAGCCACCAGCCGTGCAAGGCACGGGTGAACTGGCGGAAATCGAAGTTCGGGCTCTTGCCCTGGATCGTTCCGGTATAGGGGTTGACGTAGAGGCTGGCGCGGGAGCCGTCCGGGTAGCTGACCCGGGCGCTGAGGGCAAAATGCTCTTCGTCGGGGAAGTTCAGCGATTCCACGCGGATCGCCGGTTGTGCCTGGTTTATCGCTTCCAGCAACTGGTCGTGGCTGAGGGGGCGGGCGTCGTCGCTGGGCTTGCCGGCACGGATTTCCGGATTGGCGAGCCAGACGATCTCCTGGCTGACCACTGCCAGGGTGCCGGTGACGCAGACGATCAGGACGAAGAACCAGATGGGCAGGGCCAGCCAGCTGTGGACGAGGAACCAGAGTCTGGAGCGGGACTTTTTCGACATGAGGCTAACGGTAGGCTTTGGGGACCACGCGTGCGGTCCATGGGTTGCAGGGCGCTGCTCGCGCTCTGTTCATCTCTATAGGACGTATGAGCCGGAGAGAACCTGAACCTGTATATGAAAGCAAATGTTTCGCAATCGTTTCCGCGTCTGGAGGAGCCGTTTGTGGCCGTTCAGGTCGATGCCTTGCCCTGGCGCCAGTAACCCATGAAGCTTGCAGTGCGGCGATCCAGACCCAACTCCCCGGTCCAATGGTGGCGAATAGCCATCACTGCTGCCGATTCACCGGCAACCCAGGCATAGAACTCTCCGTTCGTTGGCTTGGCCAGTTCCCAGAGTACCTGCCTGTCGATATCCACTTCGCTGACGCGCTGTGGCTTGCCGGCTTCCGGTAGAGTGGCCAGTTCGCTTGCTGCGCGGAGCATTTCCTGGCCGTGCTCGTGTTTCGCCACGTCGCGGGCCAGCCAGTTGAGTTGGGTTTCCGGCGCACACCGTAGGTCCAGTCGGTCCGATTCCCGGGGAATCTCGATGAAGGCCTGCACCGTCGGCCGCTGGTCGCGGTCGGCGAGTTCCTCGAGTATTCCTGCGATGGCTGGCAGGGCGGTTTCATCGCCAATCAGCAGGATATGGCGGATATCCTTCGGCGGACGCCATTCGTAGCCCCCAGGATCGCCGGAATACTCTCCATCTGGCGCCGACATTACCAGGCGCTCGCCGGGACGAGCGTGAGCGGCCCAGCGGGAGGCGGGACCGGTCTCACCATGCAGGACGAAGTCAATGTCCACTTCTCCGGCTTCGCGGCGCAGGGCGCGGATGGTATAGGTGCGCATGGGCGGGCGGCGGCGCGCCTCGAGGCTGCGCACCTGTCTGCGCCAGTCGCCCGTGGCTGGAAGTTGCGGCAGGCTGCCGTCAGCGGCGGGAAACAGCAGCTTTACTCGCTGATCGGGCGCCAGCGTGCGCACCCGAGCGATTTCCGGGCCGCCGAAGGTGAAACGAACCAGCGATGGGCTGAGGGGGCTCCGTCGCTTCAATACCAAGTCGAACAGACGATAGCTGGGGACCTTGGCTAGGCCGGCGCGAAGGGTCAGGTCGCGAAGGTTCCGTGCCAGTGTTTCGGCAAGGCTCATGGTGTTTTCCCTATGGTTGGGTTCTCGAAGTGGAACGCCTGCCGAACGGGAATATTTAGCCGGACGAGGCTTGGTGGTGCGCTAATTTTCCCTGCGGACCATCCGTTCAAGTTGAATCAGCGCCCCTCGTACGGATGATTAGAGATGAATGCCGAAATCGCCTTGAAACTCGCCCGCCGTTTCATCGAGCTGCCACAGGACAAGCGTCCCCTGTTTCTCGATGGCCTGCGCGAGGAAGGGGTGGAGTTTTCCCTGCTTCCCATTCCCGATGGCGTCGTCAGCGAGGATCGCGACGAGCTTTCCTATGCCCAGCGGCGCATGTGGTTCCTCTGGCAGCTCGACCCTCAGGGTGCGGCCTATAACCTGCCGATGGCGGTCCGCCTCAGCGGCCCGCTGGATCGTGCGGCTTTCGAGGCAGCCTTCGCCAGTCTGGTCCAGCGCCATGAAACGCTGCGCACCGTATTTCCCCAGCGTGCCGACGGCACCCCGCGCCAGGCTGCGCTGGAACGTCCGGTGCCGATTGACTTCGAGGACCTATCCCTCTTGCCTGAGGCCGAGCGGGAAACCTGCTTGCGCGAAACTGCCCAGGCCGAATCGCTGCGGCCTTTCGACTTGTGCGAGGGGCCGCTTCTGCGCGTGCGCCTGATCCGTCTGGGCGAGGAGCAGCATGTATTGCTGCTGACCCTGCATCATATCGTGTCCGACGGTTGGTCGATGAACGTGCTGATCGAGGAGTTCAGTCGTTTCTACAAGGCTTGCATGGATAACAGCGAAGCCGGACTTCCACCCCTCCCTATCCAGTATTCCGACTATGCGTTGTGGCAGCGCAGCTGGATGGAAGCGGGGGAGCAGGAACGGCAGCTTGCCTACTGGCGCGAGCGGCTTGGCGATCAGCACCCGCTTTTGGAGTTGCCCACCGATCATCCGCGTCCGGCACAGGCCAGCTACCGTGGAACGCGCTACGAATTCGAAATCGATCCGGCGCTGGTGCAAGCGCTGCGTGCCAGTGCCCGCAGCCAGGGGCTGACGTTGTTCATGCTGTTGCTTGGCGGGTTCAACATTCTTTTGCAGCGTTATAGCGGGCAGTCTGACCTGAGGGTCGGCGTGCCTATCGCCAACCGTAACCGCGCCGAAGTGGAGGGATTGATCGGCCTATTCGTCAATACCCAGGTTTTGCGCTCGGTGGTGGAAGGCCAGGCCACGGTCGCATCGTTGCTGGCTTCTCTGAAAGACAGCGTGCTCGGTGCCCAGGCTCATCAGGAGCTGCCTTTCGAGCGTCTGGTCGAGGCCTTCAAGATCGAGCGTAGCCTGAGCCACAGTCCGCTGTTCCAGGTGATGTACAACCATCAGCCTCAAGTAGCCGATATCGGCTCGCTGGATGACGTGGCCGGCCTGCGTTTCGCTCCTCTCGACTGGAAAAGCCGCACGACCCAGTTCGATCTGAGTCTGGATACCTACGAGAAGGGCGGGCGTTTGCATGCTGCGCTGACCTATGCCACCGATTTGTTCGAAGCCGAGACCATCGAGCGCATGGCGAGGCATTGGCAGAACCTGCTGCGGGCGATGCTCGTCGCTCCCGCTGCGCGCATCGATACGTTGCCGATGCTGGAGGCCGACGAACGTCGGCAGATGCTGGAGACCTGGAACGCCACGGCAGCGAACTATCCATTGGAAACCTGCGTCCATCGACTGTTCGAGCATCAGGTGCAGCGTTCACCGGAGGCGCCGGCGCTGGTGTTCGGTGAACAGCGCCTCAGTTATGGCGAGCTGAACCGCCGCGCCAATCGTCTGGCGCATGCCCTGATAGCGCGGGGTGTCGGGGCGGAATCGTTGATAGGCGTTGCGATGGAGCGCTCTGTGGAACTGGTGATCGCCCTGATGGGAATTCTCAAGGCCGGCGGCGCCTACGTGCCGTTGGATCCTGAGTATCCGCAGGAGCGTCTTTCCTACATGCTGGAGGACAGTGGTGTCCGGCTGTTGCTGACCCAGGCGCATCTGCTGGATGGCCTGCCGGTGTCGGCGGAGGTGCAGCCGCTGATGCTGGCGGCCGACAGCGAGTGGCTGGAGGGCTTCGATGCGTCCGATCCGGAGGTGGCCGTCACCGGAGAGAATCTCGCCTACGTGATCTACACCTCTGGCTCGACCGGACGACCCAAGGGCGCCGGCAACCGACATTCGGCGCTGACCAACCGGCTTTGCTGGATGCAGGATGCCTACCAACTGGATGGTAGCGATGCGGTAATGCAGAAGACGCCGTTCAGTTTCGACGTATCCGTATGGGAGTTCTTCTGGCCCCTCATGGTCGGCGCACGCCTGGTACTGGCTCAGCCAGGCGATCATCGCGATCCTTCACGGTTGATGGATCTGATCGGTCGGGAGAGCATCAGTACGTTGCACTTTGTGCCGTCCATGCTACAGGCCTTCCTGCAGGCGCCTGGGGTTTCCGCTTGCACCAGCCTCAAGCGGATTGTCTGTAGTGGCGAGGCTCTGCCGGTGGATGCGCAGCAAAGGGTGCTCGCCGAATTGCCTGGAGTACGCCTGTACAACCTCTACGGCCCGACCGAGGCGGCTATCGACGTGACCCATTGGGACTGTCGGGAGGAGGGGCGCGATACGGTTCCTATCGGACGTCCGATCGCCAATCTGCGTTGCTACGTTCTCGACGATGCCCTGGAGCCGGTGCCAGTGGGGGCGCTGGGTGAGCTGTACCTGGCTGGCGCCGGCCTTGCGCGGGGCTACCATCTTCGCCCCGCGTTGAGCGCCGAACGCTTCCTCGCCGATCCGTTCGCCACGGGCGAGCGCATGTATCGTACGGGAGACCTCGCACGTTATCGAGCGGATGGCGTCATCGAATATGCCGGACGTATCGATCATCAGGTCAAGCTGCGTGGATTGCGCATCGAGCTGGGTGAGATCGAGACGCGCCTGCTGGAGCACCACGCTGTTCGCGAGGCGGCTGTGCTGGTGGTGGATGGCAAGCAACTGGTCGGCTATGTGACGCTGGCTGCCGAGCCCGACGAATGGCGCGGGATGCTCTCTGCCCATCTGGCTGAGAGCCTGCCGGAATACATGGTGCCGATGCAGTGGGTCGCTCTGGAGCGCATGCCGCTGAGCCCCAACGGTAAATTGGATCGCAAGGCGCTGCCCAGGCCTGATGCGACCCTTGGGCAGGTGGTTTACAGCATGCCGCGCAGTCCGGCGGAACGCTGTCTGGCGGAAATCTGGGAAGCGCTGCTGGGCATCGAGCGGGTAGGGCTTGACGATAATTTCTTCGCCCTCGGTGGAGACTCGATCGTCTCTATCCAGATGGTCGGTCGGGCCCGTCAGGCCGGTTTCGGGTTGAGTCCGAGAGACCTGTTCCAACACCAGACCATCCGTGGGTTGGCGCAGGTGGCGGTGCCTTGCGACAGCGCGGTAATTCAGGCACCGGTAGGCGGGGAGGTGGCCTTGACACCAGTCCAGCACTGGTTCTTCGGGTTGGACATCCCGAATCGCAGGCACTGGAACCAATCGTTGCTTTTGAAGGCTCGCGAGTCTGTCGATGGCGAACGTCTGGAGCAGGCCTTGCTCGCTCTGATTCGCCAGCATGATGCCTTGCGCCTGCGCTTCCATGAGGAAGAAGGGTGCTGGCGGCAGGAATATTCCGGTGAGGTTGAAAGCCCGCTCTGGCGGCGCCAGGTCGCTTCGGTCGAAGAACTCTCCGCGTTGTGCGAGGAAGCCCAGCGTAGCCTCGATCTGAGCACCGGTCCTCTGCTGCGCGCTCTTCTGGTCGAGCTTCCCGAAGGTGAGCAGCGGCTCTTGCTGGTGATTCATCACCTGGTCGTGGACGGTGTGTCCTGGCGGATTCTGCTGGAAGACTTGCAGCAGTTCTACCAGAGCTCTGACTCGCCTGCGGTATTGCGCACACACTCCTACCAGGCCTGGAGCGCACATTTGCGTGAAGTGGCAGGGAAGCGGCATGACGAACTGGCGTTCTGGCAGACACACCTGGATGGCGCGCCAGCCGACCTGCCTTGCCAGAATCCTCATGCTCCTTTGGAGAACCGCCACGCCCGCAAGCTGGCCCTGACCCTCGATGCCGAGGCTACCCGACGTCTGCTCCAGGAGGCCCCGGCAGCCTATCGCACCCAGGTCATCGACTTGCTGCTGACCGCCCTGGCACGTGTGGTTTGTAACTGGAGCGGTCACGAAAGTCTGCTTTTGCAACTGGAGGGACACGGGCGCGAGGAATTGGGGGGCGAGCTGGATCTGAGCCGCACCGTTGGTTGGTTCACCAGTCTCTATCCGGTGCACCTGCATCCGGCTGTCGAGCCTGGCGCCGCGATCAAGAGCGTCAAGGAACAGCTGCGTTCGATTCCCGACCGAGGGATCGGCTATGGCCTGTTGCGCTACCTGGCAGACCCTGCTTGCGGTGAAGTTCTGGCTCGGTCGCCGCAACCACGCATAACCTTCAATTATCTCGGCCAGTTCGACCATCAGTTCGCCGACGAGGCCCTGTGGGTGCCAGCCGCGGAGCGTTCCGGCAGTGCACAGGACGAACGTGCGCCGCTTGCAAACTGGCTCTCTGTCGAAGGGCAGGTCTATCAGGGGCAACTCGGCCTGACTTGGACCTTCAGCCCCGATATGTTCTCCGACGAGACGGTGCAGGAGCTCGTCGACGCCTTCGCGGCCGATCTGAACGGATTGATCGAGCATTGTTGCGATCCTGCTTCCGGAGGAGTGACGCCGTCCGACTTCCCTCTTGCCGGATTGGATCAGGCGCAACTCGATGCGCTGTCCCTGCCTTATGGGGAAATCGAAGACATCTATCCACTGACTCCGATGCAGGAAGGTTTGCTGCTGCACACCCTGATGGAGCCGAACTCTGGCATCTATTTCATGCAGGATCGCTATGTCATCGACAGCGACATCGATATGCCGCGCTTCGAGGCAGCCTGGCGCGAGGTGGCCCGACGACACGATGCATTGCGCGCATCCTTCCATGTCGACGACTCCGGACAGATGCGGCAGATCATCCATCGCGAAGCGAAGCTCAAGGTGTTCTTCGACGATTGGAGCGGTCGTCCCGAAGAGGAGCACGAAGAGGCTCTCGCCGAGTTGTTGGCCGAAGATCGCCGGCGTGGCTTCGATCTCCTGAGGACGCCGCCGTTCTTCCTGCGGGTGATCCGCAGGGCTCCCGGACGCCACTGGTTCGTGCTGAGCAACCACCACATCCTGATCGATGCCTGGTGTCGTTCGCTGCTGTTGCAGGATTTCTTCCTTCTTTACAGTCGCAAACAGGTGTTGCCGCCGGCGCCGCGCTACCGCGATTTCATCGAGTGGCTGCAGACCCAGGGCGAACGTGCCGCGCTGGAGGCTTGGCGTAAGGAGCTGGAAGGCTTCGAGCAGCCGACTCCGTTACCGTTCGACCGACCAGTACACCGGCAGGGCGGGACCTCCATCATTGGCGACCGCTACGCTAACCTGGCGCCGGAACAAGGGCGTCGCTTGCGCGAACTGGCCCAACAGCATCATCTCACCGTCAATACCCTGGCCCAGGCGGCTTGGGCGCTCGTGCTGCGTCGCTACAGCGGCCTGCACGACGTACTGTTCGGTGTTACCGTCGCCGGGCGGCCGGTCAGTCGACCGGAAATGCAGAATACCGTCGGGCTGTTCATCAACAGTATCGCCCTGCGGGTCCGCCTGCCCGGTGGCGACTCGCGGCTGACGGTTCGCGAATGGCTGCAGGGCCTGTTCCAGCAGAATCTCGAGTTGCGTGAACACGAGCATCTGTCGCTGGTGCAGATCCAGGCGTGCAGCGCCCTGGAAAAGGGCCAGCGAATGTTCGACAGCCTGTTCGTCTACGAGAATGCTCCAGTGGAAAGCAAGCTGTTTTCCAGCGCCGAGGAGCTTCAGGCGCGCTCCGACACGGCGCGTACACACACCAACTATCCGTTGACCGTGGTGGTGTATCCGGGGGATGACCTGGGACTGCATCTATCGTACGACGAGCGCTACTTCGACGAGGAGACAGTCGACCGTCTGCTGACCGACTTCAAGCGCCTGCTACTGGCGATCGGTGATGGCTTCCACGACGCTTTCACCGAGCTGCCGCTGGTGCCGGAAGAAGAGTACGCAGCGCTGTTGCCCAGCCCCGCGGGGCGCCGCGCCTATCCTTTCGATGAAGGCTATGTACGTCTGTTCGAGGCGCAGGTGGATCGTCTGGGCGAGCGAGTAGCCGCGACCTGCCGCGACCGCGCCTGGTCCTACCGCCAGCTCGACGCAGAGGCCAACCGAGTTGCCTGGGGCCTGCTCGAGGCCGGTGTAGAACGCGATCGCGCGGTGGCCTTGCTGGCCGATCGTGGGTTGGAACTGATGGCGATGATGATCGGCACCTTCAAGGCGGGAGCAGCCTATCTGCCGCTCGATCCATCCTTGCCGCGGAGCCGGCTGGTAAATCTGCTGAAACTTGGAGGTGTGCCTGCCCTGGTCGTTGGCGAGGGCCACCAGGCCCTGGCTCGCGAGTTGCTCGAGGAATTGCCGGAGGAATCGCGGCCGGCGCTTCTCGACTGGGCCGCCCAGCAGGGGCAAGGCAAGTGCGAACAACGGCCAGGCATTGTCGCGCCGACCAATGGCCTTGCCTATGTGATCTATACCTCCGGCTCCACCGGCCATCCCAAGGGGGTGATGGTGGAACAGGCAGGCATGCTCAACAATCAGTTGAGCAAGGTGCCGTTGCTGGCTCTGGACGAGAACGACGTAATCGCCCAGACCGCTTCGCAGAGTTTCGATATCTCGGTCTGGCAGTTCCTCGCGGCACCGCTCTTCGGTGCGCAGGTGGACATCCTGCCGAACGATATTGCCCACGATCCGCTGGCACTCTCGCGGCGCGTCCGCGAGCGTGGCATCACTGTGCTGGAACTGGTGCCCTCGCTGATTCAGGAGGTGCTCGATGATCCCCAGGAAACCTTGCCTGGATTGCGCTGGATGCTCTCCACCGGCGAAGCCCTCTCCCCCGAATTGGCCCGCCGCTGGCTGACGCGTTATCCGCAGGTAGGGTTGATGAATGCCTATGGGCCGGCCGAATGCTCGGACGACGTCTCTTTCTTCCGGGTAGACACGCAAAGCACTGGCGGCACCTATCTGCCTATTGGCCAGGCCACCGACAACAACCACCTCCAGGTCCTGGACGACGATCTGCTACCGGTCCCGCTGGGCGGCATCGGTGAACTGTATGTCTCCGGCACCGGCGTAGGCCGTGGCTATCTTGCTGACCCCGGTCGTACCGCGCTCGCTTTCCTGCCCGACCCCTACGCTCAGGTACCCGGCAGTCGGATCTACCGGACCGGCGATCTGGCCTGTCGAGGCAAGGGTGATCAACTGGAATATGTCGGTCGTATCGACCATCAGGTGAAGGTGCGTGGTTTCCGCATCGAATTGGGTGAGATCGAGTCGAGGCTTCTCGAGTTGCCGATCGTCCGCGAAGCGGTTGTCCTGGCTCAGGATGGGCCGACCGGAAAATCCCTCGCTGCCTACCTGGTACCTGCGGAATCCGATACGCCATTGGTGGCCTTGCGCGACGAATGCCGGGCGGCCCTGAAAGGGCAACTGCCGGAATACATGCTGCCGAGCCTGTGGAGGTCTCTCGATAGCCTGCCCCTGAACCCGAACGGGAAAATCGATCGCAAGGCGTTACCTCCAATCGAGGACAGCCAGGATCAGTCCCATTTCGTCGCACCGCACGAAGGGCTGGAAAGGAGTCTCGCGGAAATCTGGGCCGAGGTGCTCAAGGTGGAGCGGGTCGGTCGCGACGACAACTTCTTCGAGCTCGGTGGCCATTCCCTGCTGGTGACTCAGGTGCTTTCCCGCATCCGTCGTCGGTTGGGTCTGGAGCTTCCTCTGGCAGCGCTGTTCGAACATGCCAATCTCGCCGATTTCGCCGCCTATGCGAAATCAGCAGGTGGCACTCTGCAAACGCCCCTGCGGCGCATGGATCGGGGGGCTGCATCTCCCGTGTCGTATGCCCAGCAACGCCAGTGGTTCCTCTGGCAACTGGAGCCCGACAGCGCGGCCTACCATATCCCTGCGGCCCTGCGCCTGTGTGGCGAACTGGATGTCGAGGCCTTGAAGCGCAGCTTCGCCGCATTGGTCGAGCGCCATGAAGGGCTGCGTACTACCTTCCGCCAGGAGGGCGGCGAGACACTGCAGGTGGTGCATGACCGCTTGCCGCTGGAGATCCGCGAGCAGAGCCTGGGGGTAGCGGACGAGGCCGCGCTCATGGCGCGGATCGAGGAAGAGGTGCGGGTGCCGTTCGACCTGGAACGTGGTCCGTTGCTACGGGTCCTGCTGCTGCGCCTGTCTGCCGAGGAACAGGTGCTGGTGGTGACCCTGCACCACATCGTCTCCGATGGTTGGTCGACGCCGATCATGGTGGAAGAGCTTCTGCAGTTCTACGCCGGCTACCGTGAAGGCCGCGCCGTGGAACTGGAGCCGTTGCCGATCCAGTACGCCGACTATGCCCTGTGGCAGCGCAGCTGGATGGAAGCCGGCGAGCGTGAGCGCCAACTGGCCTACTGGCGGCAGCAACTGGGCGGCGAGCAGCCGGTGCTGGAACTGCCGACCGACCGGCCGCGACCGAGCGTACAGAGTCCTGCCGGCGACAGCCTGCAGGTGGAGCTGGGCGAAGACCTGGGTCGCTCGCTGAAACAGCTGGCGCAGCAGCAGGGCGTGACCCTGTTCATGCTGTTGCTGGCCAGTTTCCAGACCTTGTTGCATCGCTACAGCGGGCAGCCGGAAATCCGCGTTGGGGTACCGATCGCCAACCGCACCCGGGTAGAGACCGAGCGCCTGATCGGCTTCTTCGTCAACACCCAGGTGTTGAAGGCCGACTTCGACCTGGAGACCCGTTTCGACGTCTTGTTGCAGCAGGTCAAACGTACCGCACTGGAAGCGCAGGCCCATCAGGACCTGCCGTTCGAGCAACTGGTGGAGGCGTTGCAGCCGCAGCGGAGCCTGAGCCACAGCCCATTGTTCCAGGTGATGTACAACCACCAGAACGCGGGTCAGGGCAAGGCTCTGGAGCTGCCGGGGCTGCGAGTGGAGGCGCTGGAGCGGGCGAGCGCGACGGCGCAGTTCGACCTGACCCTGGATACCTATGAAAGCGGTGACGCGCTGAGCGCGTCGCTGATCTACGCGACCAGCCTGTTCGAGCGATCGACGGTGGAGCGTCTGGCGGCACACTGGCGCAACCTGCTGGAGGCGATCTGTCGCGAGCCGGCGCGTCGTGTTGGCGAGTTGCCGCTATTGGATCGTTCCGAGCGGGACCTGCTACTGGCGCGCTGGGACCAGACCGGTGAGGACTATCCGAGCCGGCCGTTCGTCCACCAGTTGGTCGCGGAGCAGGCGCGTCGAGCGCCGGAGGCGATTGCGGTGCTGTTCGGCGAGCAGCGGCTGAGCTATGGCGAACTCGACAGCCAGGCCAACCGCCTGGCCCAGCGCCTGGTGGAACTGGGTGTGGGTCCGGAGGTGCGGGTGGCCATCGCCATGCGCCGTTCGGCGGAGATCATGGTGGCGTTCCTGGCCGTACTCAAGGCCGGCGGCGCCTACGTGCCGCTGGACATCGCCTATCCGGCCGAGCGCCTGCGCTACATGCTGGAGGATTGCGGCGCGGCGCTGGTGCTGACCCAGCGCGACGTGCTCGAGCGTCTGCCGTTGCCCGCCGGCTTGGCGAGCCTGGCGGTGGACGATCCGGGCGAATGGCAGGATCGTCCGGAGGGTGCGCCGGAGGTCGATCTGGCCGAGGAAAACCTGGCCTACGTGATCTACACCTCCGGTTCGACCGGCCTGCCCAAGGGCGTGGCGGTATCCCACGGACCGCTGGTGTCGCATATCCGTGCGACCGGCGAGCGCTACGAGACGAGCCCGGCGGACTGCGAGCTGCATTTCATGTCGTTCGCCTTCGACGGTGCCCATGAAGGCTGGATGCACCCGTTGATCAACGGAGCGCGGGTGCTGGTGCGCGACGACAGTATCTGGCTGCCGGAGGAGACCTATGCGCAGATGCATCGTCACGGTGTGACCATCGGGGTCTTTCCGCCGGTGTACCTGCAGCAACTGGCCGAGCATGCCGAGCGTGACGGCAACCCGCCGCCGGTGCGGGTGTACTGCTTCGGCGGTGACGCGGTGCCGCAGGCCAGCTACGAGCTGGCCTGGGAAAGCCTGCGCCCGGACTACCTGTTCAACGGCTATGGACCGACCGAGACGGTGGTCACGCCCTTGTTGTGGAAGGCGCGTCCGCAGGATCCGTGCGGTGCGGCTTACGCACCTATCGGTACCTTGCTGGGACGTCGCAGGGCCTATGTACTGGGCGCGGACCTGGACCTGCTGCCGCTGGGTCTGGCCGGTGAGCTCTACCTGGGTGGAGAAGGTGTGGCGCGGGGTTACCTGGACCGGCCGGCGCTGACGGCCGAGCGTTTCGTCCCGGATCCGTACGGCAACGGCGAGCGGGTCTATCGCAGCGGCGACCTGACCCGGGCACGTGCCGATGGGCTGGTGGACTACCTGGGGCGTGTCGACCACCAGGTGAAGATCCGGGGTTTCCGCATCGAGCTGGGTGAGATCGAAGCGCGCCTGCTGGAGCAGGAGTGCGTGCGCGAAGCGGTGGTGCTGGCCCGCGATGGCGCGAACGGCAAGCAACTGGTGGGCTACGTGGTGCCGCAGGATGTCGGTGCGCTGGAGGACGAGAAGCGCGGCGCCCTGCGTGAAGTGCTGAAGTCGGCGCTCAAGGCGAGCCTGCCGGAATACATGGTGCCGACCCAGTGGGTGTTCCTGGCGGCGTTGCCGCTGACGCCCAACGGCAAGCTGGACCGCAAGGCGCTACCGGCGCCGGACGCCAGCGACAGCCAGCAACAGTATGTGGCGCCGGTGACGGAGCTGGAGCGCACATTGGCAGCGATCTGGGCGGATGTGCTGAAGCTGGAGCGGGTCGGGATGGCCGACAACTTCTTCGAGCTCGGCGGGCATTCGTTGCTGGCGACTCAGGTCACGGCACGCATCCATGCCGAGCTGGACATGAATGCCCCCCTGGTCTTGCTGTTCCAGGCCGAGACTTTACAGGCCTATGCGACTTCGCTTGAAGGCTACAAACCTACCGACGCAGCGGACTTCGACGAGCTGCGGGAATTCATGAGCGAACTCGAGGCCGTCTGATATGAATCTCAACAACAATGCCGATCTTGCCCGACGTTTCGCCGGGCTGCCTTTGCCGCAGCGGGAATTGTTCTATCAACGGTTGTGCTCCAAGGGCATCAGCTTCCTGCAAATGCCCATTCCCCGCGTGTGCGAGCAGCCGGGCGCGCACTCGCTGTCGTATGCCCAGCAACGCCAGTGGTTCCTCTGGCAACTGGAGCCCGACAGCGCGGCCTACCATATCCCGGCGGCCCTGCGCCTGCGTGGCGAACTGGATGTCGAGGCCTTGAAGCGCAGCTTCGCCGCATTGGTCGAGCGCCATGAAGGGCTGCGTACTACCTTCCGCCAGGAGGGCGGCGAGACACTGCAGGTGGTGCATGACCGCTTGCCGCTGGAGATCCGCGAGCAGAGCCTGGGGGTAGCGGACGAGGCCGCGCTCATGGCGCGGATCGAGGAAGAGGTGCGGGTGCCGTTCGACCTGGAACGTGGTCCGTTGCTACGGGTCCTGCTGCTGCGCCTGTCCGCCGAAGAACAGGTGCTGGTGGTGACCCTGCACCACATCGTCTCCGATGGTTGGTCGACGCCGATCATGGTGGAAGAGCTTATGCAGTTCTACGCCGGCTACCGTGAAGGCCGCGCCGTGGAGCTGGAGCCGTTGCCGATCCAGTACGCCGACTATGCCCTGTGGCAGCGCAGCTGGATGGAAGCCGGCGAGCGTGAGCGCCAACTGGCCTACTGGCGGCAGCAGCTGGGCGGCGAGCAGCCGGTGCTGGAACTGCCGACCGACCGGCCGCGGCCGAGCGTACAGAGTCCTGCCGGCGACAGCCTGCAGGTGGAGCTGGGCGAAGACCTGGGTCGCTCGCTGAAACAGCTGGCGCAGCAGCAGGGCGTAACCCTGTTCATGCTGTTGCTGGCCAGTTTCCAGACCTTGTTGCATCGCTACAGCGGGCAGCCGGAAATCCGCGTTGGGGTACCGATCGCCAACCGCACCCGGGTAGAGACCGAGCGTCTGATCGGCTTCTTCGTCAATACCCAGGTGTTGAAGGCCGACTTCAACCTGGAGACCCGTTTCGACGTCTTGTTGCAGCAGGTCAAACGTACCGCACTGGAAGCGCAGGCCCATCAGGACCTGCCGTTCGAGCAACTGGTGGAGGCGTTGCAGCCGCAGCGGAGCCTGAGCCACAGCCCATTGTTCCAGGTGATGTACAACCACCAGAACGCGGGTCAGGGCAAGGCTCTGGAGCTGCCGGGGCTGCGGGTGGAGGCGTTGGAGCGGGCGAGCGCGACGGCGCAGTTCGACCTGACCCTGGATACCTATGAAAGCGGTGACGCGCTGAGCGCGTCGCTGATCTACGCGACCAGCCTGTTCGAGCGATCGACGGTGGAGCGTCTGGCGGCACACTGGCGCAACCTGCTGGAGGCGATCTGCCAGGACGCGAGTCAGCGTGTCGGCGAATTGCCGATGCTGGCTGAAGCGGAGTACGTCGAGCTTGTTCGCGGCTGCGAGTCCGCCCCTTGTGCCGAGCCTGCCTGCCTGCATCCCTTGGTCGAGGCGCAGGCGGCGCGGACCCCGGAGGCGACGGCGGTGGTGCATGGCGAGATCGAGCTGAGCTACCGGGAACTGAACCGCCGGGCCAACGTACTGGCGCACAGGCTGCGGGCCGAAGGCGTTGGTCCGGACGTACCGGTGGGTATCGCCATGCAGCGCAGCCCGGAGTTGGTCGTGGCGTTGCTGGCGGTGCTGAAAGCCGGTGGCGCCTACGTGCCGATGGATCCCGGTTATCCCGCCGAGCGCCTGGCCTTCCTGGCAGAGGACAGCGGGATTGGCCTGTTGCTGACACAGACGTTCCTGCAGGATGAACTGCCGTTCAACGCACAGCTGACGAACCTATGCCTGGACGACCCGAGCCTGTTCCAGAACGTCCCGGCGCAGTGGGACGGGAATCCGGAGCAGCGTGCCTGTCCGGAGCATCTGGCCTACGTCATCTATACCTCTGGTTCGACCGGGCGCCCGAAGGGCGTTGGCATCACCCATGGCGCGCTGGTCAATCACATGCGCTGGATGCAGGAGCGCTTCCAGTTGGCGGCGCACGAGCGGGTGTTGCAGCGGACCTCGAGTAGCTTCGACGCCTCGGTGTGGGAGTTCTGGCTGCCACTGATGTCCGGCGCTCGCTTGCACTTGGCGCCTGCGGAGCTGGGTACCTCGCTAGAGAGCTTGTGGGGGCTGGTCGAGGCACAACGGATCAATGTGCTGCAAATGCCGCCGTCGCTGTTGCAGGCGCTGCTGCCTTTCGCCGGCGACGACCAGTTGGACTCGCTGCGGCTGCTCTGCTGCGGTGGCGAAGCGCTGAGCGGCGCGCTGCTGGAACAACTGGGGCGCCGCTGGAACGGCGAGCTGGTCAACCTCTACGGGCCGACCGAAGCGACCATCGATGCCTGCTGCTTCTCGGCGCCGGTGAAGGAGGTGGGGGGGGGGATTCCCATTGGTGCACCGATCGCGGGAGTGCGCGCGCGCATCCTCGATGCGGCGGGTGGGGTCTGTCCGGTGGGTTGCCGAGGCGAACTGCTGATCGCCGGTGCCGGCCTGGCGCGCGGCTACCTGGGACGACCCGGGCTGACCGCGGAGCGCTTCGTGCCGGACCCGTACGGCGACGGCGAGCGGATCTACCGTACCGGCGACCTGGCGCGGTTGCGCAGAGACGGGCAGATCGACTATCTCGGTCGCCTGGACCACCAGGTGAAGATCCGGGGTTTCCGTATCGAACTGGGCGAGATCGAGGCGCGCCTGCTGGAGCAGGAGTGCGTGCGCGAAGCGGTGGTGCTGGCCGCCGACGGTGCGAGCGGCCAGCAGTTGCTGGGCTACGTGGTGCCGCAGGATGTCGGGGCACTGGAGGGCGAGAAGCGCGGAGCCTTGCGTGAAGCGCTGAAGTCGGCGCTCAAGGCGAGCCTGCCGGAATACATGGTGCCGACCCAGTGGGTGTTCCTGGCGGCGCTGCCGCTGCTGCCCAACGGCAAGCTGGACCGCAAGGCGCTGCCGGCGCCGGAAGCCGGCGACAGCCAGCAGGTCTACGCCGCACCGGAGACGGATCTGGAGCAGCAGCTGGCGGCGATCTGGGCGGAGGTACTGAAGCTGGAGCGGGTCGGGCTGACCGACAACTTCTTCGAGCTGGGCGGTCATTCGTTGCTGGCAACCCAGGTGCTGGTACGAGTTCGGGAACAACTCGGGCTCGAAATGGCGCTGAAGGAACTGTTCGAGTTTCCTGTCCTGACTGATCTGGCTCGCCAACTGGAAGGGCGCGGCAGCGTCAGTGCATCTCTCCAGGATGAATTGGCTAAATCCCTGGAGGCCCTTAAACGTCTTACTACGGAGGAAATAGATGCGCTGACGTCTTAAGGAGATATCCCGGTGCAAGAGCTGCTTAAGTCCGTAAGGTCACTCTCTCAGAAAGAACGCAAGGCCCTGGCGGCCTTGCTCAAGCGTCAAGGAGTGAACCTGTATGGAATAACCCCTGTACTCAAGCGCTCTCCGGAGGAGCCGTTGCAGCTGTCCTACGCCCAGCAACGGCAATGGTTCCTCTGGCAACTGGAACCGGGCAGCGCGGCCTACCACATTCCGGCGGTCCTGCGTCTGCATGGTGAACTCGACACCGAAGCCTTGAAACGTAGCTTCGCCGCACTGGTGGAGCGTCATGAGGTATTGCGCACCACCTTCCGCCAGGAAGGCGACGAGACACTGCAGGTCGTACATGACGACCTGCCTCTGGAGCTGCGCGAAGAGACCATGAGTGGGACGGATGAGTCCGCACTGTTGCTGCGGATCGAAGACGAAGTCCTGTTGCCGTTTGACCTGGAACGTGGTCCGTTGCTACGGGTCCTGCTGCTGCGCCTGTCCGCCGAAGAACAGGTGCTGGTGGTGACCCTGCACCACATCGTCTCCGATGGTTGGTCGACGCCGATCATGGTGGAAGAGCTTATGCAGTTCTACGCCGGCTACCGTGAAGGCCGCGCCGTGGAGCTGGAGCCGTTGCCGATCCAGTACGCCGACTATGCCCTGTGGCAGCGCAGCTGGATGGAAGCCGGCGAGCGTGAGCGCCAACTGGCCTACTGGCGGCAGCAGCTGGGCGGCGAGCAGCCGGTGCTGGAACTGCCGACCGACCGGCCGCGGCCGAGCGTACAGAGTCCTGCCGGCGACAGCCTGCAGGTGGAGCTGGGCGAAGACCTGGGTCGCTCGCTGAAACAGCTGGCGCAGCAGCAGGGCGTGACCCTGTTCATGCTGTTGCTGGCCAGTTTCCAGACCTTGTTGCATCGCTACAGCGGGCAGCCGGAAATCCGCGTTGGGGTACCGATCGCCAACCGCACCCGGGTAGAGACCGAGCGTCTGATCGGCTTCTTCGTCAATACCCAGGTGTTGAAGGCCGACTTCGACCTGGAGACTCGTTTCGACGCCTTGTTGCAGCAGGTCAAACGTACCGCACTGGAAGCGCAGGCCCATCAGGACCTGCCGTTCGAGCAACTGGTGGAGGCGTTGCAGCCGCAGCGGAGCCTGAGCCACAGCCCATTGTTCCAGGTGATGTACAACCACCAGAACGCGGGTCAGGGCAAGGCTCTGGAGCTGCCGGGGCTGCGAGTGGAGGCGCTGGAGCGGGCGAGCGCGACGGCGCAGTTCGACCTGACCCTGGATACCTATGAAAGCGGTGACGCGCTGAGCGCGTCGCTGATCTACGCGACCAGCCTGTTCGAGCGGTCGACGGTGGAGCGTCTGGCGGCACACTGGCGCAACCTGCTGGAGGCGATCTGCCAGGACGCGAGTCAGCGTGTCGGCGAATTGCCGATGCTGGCTGAAGCGGAGTACGTCGAGCTTGTTCGCGGCTGCGAGTCCGCCCCCTGTGCCGAGCCTGCCTGCCTGCATCCCTTGGTCGAGGCGCAGGCGGCGCGGACCCCGGAGGCGACGGCGGTGGTGCATGGCGAGATCGAGCTGAGCTACCGGGAACTGAACCGCCGGGCCAACGTACTGGCGCACAGGCTGCGGGCCGAAGGCGTTGGTCCGGACGTACCGGTGGGTATCGCCATGCAGCGCAGCCCGGAGTTGGTCGTGGCGTTGCTGGCGGTGCTGAAAGCCGGTGGCGCCTACGTGCCGATGGATCCCGGTTATCCCGCCGAGCGCCTGGCCTTCCTGGCAGAGGACAGCGGGATTGGCCTGTTGCTGACCCAGACGTTCCTGCAGGATGAACTGCCGTTCAACGCACAGCTGACGAACCTATGCCTGGACGACCCGAGCCTGTTCCAGAACGTCCCGGCGCAGTGGGACGGGAATCCGGAGCAGCGTGCCTGTCCGGAGCATCTGGCCTACGTCATCTATACCTCTGGTTCGACCGGGCGCCCGAAGGGCGTTGGCATCACCCATGGCGCGCTGGTCAATCACATGCGCTGGATGCAGGAGCGCTTCCAGTTGGCGGCGCACGAGCGGGTGTTGCAGCGGACCTCGAGTAGCTTCGACGCCTCGGTGTGGGAGTTCTGGCTGCCACTGATGTCCGGCGCTCGCCTGCACTTGGCGCCTGCGGAGCTGGGTACCTCGCTAGAGAGCTTGTGGGGGCTGGTCGAGGCACAACGGATCAATGTGCTGCAAATGCCGCCGTCGCTGTTGCAGGCGCTGCTGCCTTTCGCCGGCGACGACCAGTTGGACTCGCTGCGGCTGCTCTGCTGCGGTGGCGAAGCGCTGAGCGGCGCGCTGCTGGAACAACTGGGGCGCCGCTGGAACGGCGAGCTGGTCAACCTCTACGGGCCGACCGAAGCGACCATCGATGCCTGCTGCTTCTCGGCGCCGGTGAAGGAGGTGGGGGGGGGGATTCCCATTGGTGCACCGATCGCGGGGGTGCGCGCGCGCATCCTCGATGCGGCGGGTGGGGTCTGTCCGGTGGGTTGCCGAGGCGAACTGCTGATCGCCGGCGCCGGCCTGGCGCGTGGCTATCTGGGACGACCTGGGCTGACCGCGGAGCGCTTCGTGCCGGACCCGTACGGCGACGGCGAGCGGATCTACCGTACCGGCGACCTGGCGCGGTTGCGCAGAGACGGGCAGATCGACTATCTCGGTCGCCTGGACCACCAGGTGAAGATCCGGGGTTTCCGTATCGAACTGGGCGAGATCGAGGCGCGCCTGCTGGAGCAGGAGTGCGTGCGCGAAGCGGTGGTGCTGGCCGCCGACGGTGCGAGCGGCCAGCAGTTGCTGGGCTACGTGGTGCCGCAGGATGTCGGGGCGCTGGAGGACGAGAAGCGCGGCGCCCTGCGTGAAGTGCTGAAGTCGGCGCTCAAGGCGAGCCTGCCGGAATACATGGTGCCGACCCAGTGGGTGTTCCTGGCGGCGCTGCCGCTGCTGCCCAACGGCAAGCTGGACCGCAAGGCGCTGCCGGCGCCGGAAGCCGGCGACAGCCAGCAGGTCTACGCCGCACCGGAGACGGACCTGGAGCAGCAACTGGCGGCGATCTGGGCGGAGGTACTGAAGCTGGAGCGGGTCGGGCTGACCGACAACTTCTTCGAGCTGGGCGGAGACTCGATCATCTCCCTGCAGGTGGTGAGCCGAGCTCGCCAGGCGGGTATCCAGTTCACCCCCAAGGATCTGTTCCAGCACCAGACCGTGCAAGGCGTGGCTTCGGTCGCACGCTTCGCGCCGGCGTTAGCGGTCGACCAGGGCCCGGTCAGCGGATCGATGCCGCTGACTCCGGTGCAACGGCGCTTCTTCGCCGAGGCGATTCCCCAGCGCAATCACTGGAACCAGTCTCTGTTGCTGGCGCCGGCAGATTCTCTCGAGCCTGTTCTGTTGAGAGAAGCGTTACAGGCCGTCGTTTCCCGTCATGATGCCTTGCGATTGCGTTTCGACGGCGTGGACGAAGAGTGGCAGGCGGCGTTCGATCCTGCCGCGTGTGCGGAAGATGTGCTATGGGTGCGTCAGTTGGCTGACGGCGACCTTTCGGAGGTCGTCGAGGCGGCACAACGCAGCTTGGATCTGAAACATGGGCCTTTGCTGCGAGTGCTGCTGGCCGATTTGCCCGATGGCAGCCAGCGGCTCTTGCTGGTCGTTCATCACCTGGTGGTGGACGGCGTTTCCTGGCGAATCCTGCTGGAAGACCTGCAACAGGCCTATCAGAGCCTACAGGCTGGACAGGCGCCGAACTTGCCGGCGAAAACCAGTTCGTTCAAGGCTTGGGCCGATCGCCTGAAGGAGCATGCCAGCAGCGAAGCCGTCGAGCGTGAGCTTTGTTATTGGCGACAGGCGCTGGAGGGCGTGAGCACGGATCTGCCTTGCGAGCGTCCCGAAGGTGGCCGTCAGCAAAGGCATGTTGCCCACGCTGATACCCGGTTGCCGCGCGAGACGACCCGTCGCTTGCTGCAGGAGGCGCCAGCAGCCTACCGCACACAGGTCAACGACCTGCTGCTGACAGCGCTGGCACGGGTGGTTTGTCGCTGGAGCGGGCGGGCGGAGGTTCTGGTCCGCCTGGAGGGTCATGGGCGCGAGGACTTGTTCGAGGATATCGACCTGACCCGTACCGTTGGCTGGTTCACCAGCCTCTATCCAGTGCGCCTCAGCCCCCGGCAGAACCTGGCCGACTCGGTCAAGGCCATCAAGGAACAGCTGCGCGCAATTCCTTCCAGGGGGATCGGCTACGGCCTACTGCGCTACCTGGGAAGCGCCGAGGCCCGCAGAACGCTCGAAACGTTGCCGGAAGGCGAGATCGTCTTCAACTATCTAGGCCAGTTCGATGGCAGCTTCGATGAGCAACGCGGATTGTTCGCGCCGGCCCGGGAGGATGGTGGTGCGGTCATGGACGAGCAGGCGCCTCTGGGCGCATTGCTGAGCGTCGACGGGCGGGTCTACGACGGCGAGCTGAGCCTGGGCTGGACCTTCAGCCGGGAAGTGTTCGACGAGCAGACCATACAGGCGCTCGCGGATGAGTACGGACGGGAGCTCCAGACTCTTGTGGAACATTGCTGCCAGGAGCGCAATCGTGGCGTGACACCATCGGACTTTCCCTTGGCGAACCTCGACCAGGCCGGACTTGACGCTTTGCCAGTTCCGGCAGGCGAGATCGCCGACCTCTATCCGCTGTCGCCAATGCAGCAGGGGATGCTTTTCCACTCCCTGTACGAGCAGGGAGGAAGCGACTACGTCAACCAGATGCGAGTGGACGTGGAAGGACTGGACGTCGGGGCTTTCCACCAGGCCTGGTTGGCGACCGTCGCCAGTCACGAGGTGCTGCGGGCCAACATACTGACGGACCTGGAGCGGCCGCTGCAACTGATCCACAAGCAGGTGCGGCTGCCCTTCGAGGTTTTCGACTGGAGTGCGCGAGAGGACCTTGAGCAGGCGCTGGAGTCGTATGCGCAAGACGTGCGGCGCAAGGGGTTCGACCTGACCAGGGAGCCGTTGTTGCGGATCGCGGTTATTCGCGTGGGCGAAGGTCGACATCATCTGGTCTATACGAACCATCACATTCTGATGGACGGCTGGAGTGGCTCGCGCTTGCTCGGCGAGGTGCTGGAGCGGTATGCGGGTCGCTTGCCGGCGTCGCTGGCGGGTCGCTATCGCGACTATATCGCCTGGCTGCAACGTCAGGATCAGGATGCCGCCGGGCGTTTCTGGAAGGAGCAACTCGCCGAGCTCGATGCACCTACGCGGCTGATGCAGGCGCTTGCTGGTCAGGTCAAACCAGTGGCTGATGGTTACGGCGATCACTATCAACTGTTCGACGCGGAGCAGACCCGACGGCTGGATGCCTTTGCCCGCGCCCAACGAGTGACCCTGAACACCCTGGTGCAATCGGCCTGGCTGCTGCTTTTGCAACGCTATACCGGACAGGAAACGGTGTGCTTCGGCGCCACGGTGGCCGGCCGGCCGATGGAGCTATCCGGCATCGAGCAGCAGATCGGGTTGTTCATCAATACCCTGCCGGTCATTTGCCGTCCGCGCGCGGACCTGAGCGTGGGCGATTGGGTCGCCATGGTGCAAGAGCGCAACCTGGCCTTGCGTGAGTATGAGCACACGCCATTGTTCGAGGTGCAGCGTTGGGCCGGACAGGGTGGTGAGTCCTTGTTCGACAGTCTGCTGGTATTCGAGAACTACCCCGTATCGGAGGCCCTGGAACAAGGAGCTCCGGCAGGATTGCGCTTTGGTGAGGTGGTGAGTCGAGAACAGACCAACTACCCGCTGACCCTGGCCGTGAACATGGGCGAGACGCTGACCATCCACTATAGCTACGACCGTTTGCACCTGGATGCGGTCACCGTGGAACGGCTGGCAACCCATTGGCGTAATTTGCTGGAGGCGATCTGCCAGGACGCAAACCGGAGTCTTGGCGAGTTGCCGCTATTGGATCGTTCCGAGCGGGACCTGCTGCTGGCGCGCTGGGACCAGACCGGTGAGGACTATCCGAGCCGGCCGTTCGTCCACCAGTTGGTCGCGGAGCAGGCGCGTCGAGCGCCGGAGGCGATTGCGGTGCTGTTCGGCGAGCAGCGGCTGAGCTATGGCGAACTCGACAGCCAGGCCAACCGCCTGGCCCAGCGCCTGGTGGAGCTGGGCGTGGGGCCGGAGGTGCGGGTGGCCATCGCCATGCGCCGTTCGGCGGAGATCATGGTGGCATTCCTGGCCGTACTCAAGGCCGGCGGCGCCTACGTGCCGCTGGACATCGCCTATCCGGCCGAGCGCCTGCGCTACATGCTGGAGGATTGCGGCGCGGCGCTGGTGCTGACCCAGCGCGACGTGCTCGAGCGTCTGCCGTTGCCCGCCGGCCTGGCGAGCCTGGCGGTGGACGACCCGGGCGAATGGCAGGATCGTCCGGAGGGTGCGCCGGAGGTCGATCTGGCCGAGGAAAACCTGGCCTACGTGATCTACACCTCCGGTTCGACCGGCCTGCCCAAGGGCGTGGCGGTATCCCACGGACCGCTGGTGTCGCATATCCGTGCGACCGGCGAGCGCTACGAGACGAGCCCGGCGGACTGCGAGCTGCATTTCATGTCGTTCGCCTTCGACGGTGCCCATGAAGGCTGGATGCACCCGTTGATCAA
Source organism: Pseudomonas sp. TZ252 (assembly GCF_056110345.1). Lineage (NCBI taxonomy): Bacteria > Pseudomonadati > Pseudomonadota > Gammaproteobacteria > Pseudomonadales > Pseudomonadaceae > Pseudomonas > Pseudomonas sp. TZ252. The sequence goes on from NZ_CM148566.1 coordinate 5,301,097, forward strand.
CGGAGCGCGGGTGCTGGTGCGCGACGACAGTATCTGGCTGCCGGAGGAGACCTATGCGCAGATGCATCGTCACGGTGTGACCATCGGGGTCTTTCCGCCGGTGTACCTGCAGCAACTGGCCGAGCATGCCGAGCGTGACGGCAACCCGCCGCCGGTGCGGGTGTACTGCTTCGGCGGTGACGCGGTGCCGCAGGCCAGCTACGAGCTGGCCTGGGAAAGCCTGCGCCCGGGCTACCTGTTCAACGGCTATGGACCGACCGAGACGGTGGTCACGCCCTTGTTGTGGAAGGCGTGTCCGCAGGATCCGTGCGGTGCGGCTTACGCACCTATCGGTACCTTGCTGGGACGTCGCAGGGCCTATGTACTGGGCGCGGACCTGGACCTGCTGCCGCTGGGTCTGGCCGGTGAGCTCTACCTGGGTGGAGAAGGTGTGGCGCGGGGTTACCTGGACCGGCCGGCGCTGACGGCCGAGCGTTTCGTCCCGGATCCGTACGGCAACGGCGAGCGGGTCTATCGCAGCGGCGACCTGACCCGGGCACGTGCCGATGGGCTGGTGGACTACCTGGGGCGTGTCGACCACCAGGTGAAGATCCGGGGTTTCCGCATCGAGCTGGGCGAGATCGAGGCGCGCCTGCTGGAGCAGGAGTGCGTGCGCGAAGCGGTGGTGCTGGCCCGCGATGGCGCGAGTGGCAAGCAACTGGTGGGCTACGTGGTGCCACAGGATGTCGGTGCGCTGGAGGACGAGAAGCGCGGCGCCCTGCGTGAAGTGCTGAAGTCGGCGCTCAAGGCGAGCCTGCCGGAATACATGGTGCCGACACAGTGGGTGTTCCTGGCGGCGCTGCCGCTGACGCCCAACGGCAAGCTGGACCGCAAGGCGCTACCGGCGCCGGACGCCAGTGACAGCCAGCAACAGTATGTGGCGCCGGCGACGGAGCTGGAGCGCACATTGGCAGCGATCTGGGCGGATGTGCTGAAGCTGGAGCGGGTCGGGATGGCCGACAACTTCTTCGAGCTCGGCGGGGATTCGATCATCTCGCTGCAACTGGTTAGCCGGGCTCGCCAGGCGGGAATCCGCTTTACTCCCAAGGATCTGTTCCAGTACCAGACGATACAGGGACTGGCAGGGGCTGTGCGGTTCGATACGGGGCAGCTTGTCGATCAGGGGCCTGTTCTCGGCTCGATGCCACTGATGCCGATCCAGCAACGTTTCTTCGAGGAGGATGTCCCCGAGCGCCATCACTGGAACCAGTCTTTGCTGCTGGAACCCAGCGAGGCGCTCGACCCTCAGGCGCTGCAGGGGGCCCTGGCGGCGCTGGTCGAACAGCATGATGCCCTGCGCTTGCGTTACATGCCTGGCGAAAGGGGCTGGCAGGCGGAGTTCCTGCCGCAGGAGGCGAGCGAAGAGTTGTTGTGGGAACGTACGCTGGATGCTACGGAAGAACTGGAGGAGGTGATCGAGGCCTGCCAGCGCAGCCTGGATTTGCGTCATGGCCCCCTGTTGCGGGCGTTGCTTGCGACCCTGCCGGACGGCAGCCAGCGACTGCTGCTGGTCGTACACCACTTGGTGGTGGATGGGGTGTCCTGGCGGATATTGCTGGAAGACCTGCAGCAGGCCTATCAGGCATTGGCGACCGGAGAGATGCCGCACCTGCCGGCGAAGACCAGTTCATTCAAGGCCTGGGCCGAGCGTGTGCAGGAACATGCCCGGGGGCCGGCACTCAAATCGGAGCTTGCCTACTGGCAGGCACAGCTTCAGGGCTTGTCGGATAACCTGCCCTGCGACAACCCCCATGGAAGACATCAGCTGAAGCATGCCGCCTACGTTGGCGGGCGGCTGGAGCGAGAGTGGACCCGCCGTCTGTTGCAGCAGGCTCCGGCGGCCTATCGCACGCAGATCAATGATCTGCTGTTGACGGCCCTGGCCAGGGTGGTCTGCCGCTGGAGCGGTGAGGCCGATGTGCTGGTGCGTCTCGAAGGACACGGTCGCGAAGATCTTTTCGAGGATATCGACCTGAGCCGTACCGTTGGCTGGTTCACCAGCCTCTATCCATTGCGGCTCAGTCCACGAATCGATCTGGTCGACTCGATCAAGACCATCAAGGAGCAGATACGGGCCGTGCCGAACAAGGGTATCGGCTATGGCCTGCTGCGCTATCTCGGCGACGATGAAGCTCGGACAACGCTCGGGTGCCTGCCGGAGGGCCAATTGGTCTTCAACTATCTAGGCCAGTTCGACGGCAGCTTCGACCAGGAGCAGGGGTTGTTCGTGCCCGCGCGGGAGGGAAGCGGTGCCGAGCGTAGCGACGAGGCAGTTCTCGACGGCCTGCTGGCACTGAGCGGGCAGGTCTATGACGGCGAATTGAGTCTGCAATGGACGTTCAGTCGGGAAGTGTTCGAAGAAGCCACCATCCAGCGGCTTGCGGACGAATACTTGTCAGAACTCCAGGCATTGGTTGCCCACTGTTGCGAAGAGCGGAATCGTGGGCTGACGCCTTCGGACTTTCCTCTGGCGGATATCGACCAGGCACGCCTGGATAGCCTGCCATTGCCCGTCGGCTCGATCGCCGACCTCTACCCGTTGTCTCCCATGCAGCAGGGTATGTTGTTCCACTCTTTGTACGAAGAGGGCGCTGGCGATTACATCAACCAGATGCAGGTGGAAGTGGAAGGGCTGGACGTCGCCCGCTTCCGCCTGGCCTGGGAAGCGACCCTGGAGGCGCACGATGTCCTGCGCAGCGGCTTCGTCTGGGAAGGAGAGCTGGGTCGGCCGTTGCAGGTGGTGCACAAAAGCGTTTCGCTTCCTTTTGCCGAGCACGACTGGCGCGGGCGCACCGACCTCGAGTCAGCCCTGGAGGACCTGGCAGACCAGGAGCGGCTGCGGACGTTCGATTTGCAACAGGCGCCGCTCCTGCGTTGGGTCTCGGTGCGAGTGGCCGACCATCGGCATCGCCTGATCTACACCAATCACCACATCCTGATGGATGGCTGGAGCGGCTCCCTGCTGCTCGGCGAAGTACTTGAACGCTACTCGGGGCGTCAGCCTGCTCCTCAGGCCGGCCGGTACCGCGACTACATCGCCTGGCTACAGCGACAGGACCGGGAAAGCGCCGAGCGCTACTGGAAAGAGCGGCTCGCCGAGCTCGATGCGCCAACTCGCCTGGCACAGGCTATACGTTGCGAACTGTTGCCAGCGAGCGGACATGGCCATTTCGTCCACGCCTTCGATCCGGTTTCCACCCAGCATTTCGAGGCATTTGCCCGCACCCAGCGGGTGACCTTGAACACCTTGGTGCAATCGGCCTGGCTGTTGCTGTTGCAGCGTTACACCGGGCAGGACACGGTGTGTTTCGGCGCCACGGTGGCGGGGCGACCGATGGAGTTGCCCGGCATCGAGCAACAGGTGGGATTGTTCATCAATACTCTGCCGGTGATCGCTAGCCCGAGGGCGGACCTGAGTGTTGTCGATTGGATCAGCCAGGTGCAGGACTGCAACCTGGGCCTGCGCGAGTATGAGCATACGCCACTGTACGAAGTGCAGCGCTGGGCCGGGCAGGGCGGCGAGGGATTGTTCGACAGCCTGCTGGTATTCGAGAACTATCCGGTATCGGAGGCACTGGAGCAGGGTGCCCCGTCGGGGCTGCGCTTCGGTGAGGTAGAGAACCGGGAGCAGACGAACTATCCGCTGACCTTGTCGGTCGGTCTGGGGGAGACCCTCCAGGTACAGTACAGCTACGATCGCCGTTATCTGGATTCCGAGACGGTAGAGCGGTTGGCGTCGCACTGGCGCAACTTGCTGGAGGCTATGTGCCGGGCGCCGGAAATCCGCCTTGGCGAACTGCGGATGTTGGACGAGGATGAACGGCAGCGTTACCTGGCGCTTGGCTGCGACATGGATGCGGAATATCCTCGCGGCCTTTGCCTGCATACGCTGTTCGAGGCGCAGGCAGGGCGCTTCGCGGACGCGCCTGCGGTGCTCTTCGACGGTGAGCTACTGACCTACGGTGAACTCAACCGACGCGCCAACCGCCTCGCGCACTACCTGCTCGCTGAGGGAGTGGGGACAGAGAGTCTGGTGGGAATCGCCATGGAGCGCGGGCCGGACATGCTTGTCGGCCTACTGGCGGTGCTCAAGGCAGGTGCCGCCTATGTGCCCCTGGATCCCGACTATCCTCGCGAGCGGCTTGCCTACATGCTGGAAGACAGCGGCGTACGGCTGGTACTGAGCCAGTCCTGGCTGTCCCCTGGGTTGCCCTTGGCGAAGGGCGTGGCCGCCCTCGACCTGGATCGGACTGGCTGGCTGGATGGTTATCCCTCGAATGACCCGCTGCGTCCCCTGGCTGCGGAAAACCTGGCCTATGTGATCTACACGTCAGGCTCGACCGGCAGGCCGAAAGGTGTCCAGATCGAACATCGTTCGCTGCTCAACTTCCTCGCCAGCATGGCGCGGGAGCCGGGGTGCACCTCTTCCGACCGGCTGCTGCAATTGACGTCCCTGTCCTTCGATATCGCTGGCCTGGAGCTATACCTGGGCCTGACCCGCGGTGCCTGTATCGTCATGCCTAAGGCTCAGCAGAGCAAGGATCCGCAGGCGCTGCTGGCCCTCATCGAAGAGGCTGAGGTCAGCATCATCCAGGCGACGCCGGCGACTTGGAGGATGCTGCTGGACGGCGCTCCGGAGCGCGCCGAGGTCCTGCGTGGCCGCAAGGCGCTCTGTGGTGGTGAGGCGCTGGGCGGAGGCCTGGCACGACGTCTGCTCGCGCACGTGGACTCCCTATGGAACGTCTACGGTCCCACCGAGACCACCATCTGGTCGTCCTGCCAGCGTGTGCTCGACAGCGAGGTCATCCATCTTGGCGGACCTATCGGCAACACCGCGCTACACGTCCTGGATGACGAACTCGAACCCATGCCGGCGGGGGGCGGCGGTGAACTGCTGATCGGCGGGGGCGGTCTGGCCAGGGGCTATTTCGCACGTCCCGCCCTGACAGCAGAACGCTTCGTGCCCAACCCGTTCGATGCACACGGCGGACGCCTCTACCGCACCGGAGATTTGGCCAGCCGCCGCTCCGATGGCGTTATCGACTATCTCGGCCGTGTCGACCATCAGGTGAAGATCCGCGGGTTCCGCATCGAACTGGGCGAGATCGAGGCGCGCCTGCAGGAGCAGGGCCTCGTGCGCGAGGCTGTGGTGCTGGCACAGGAGGGAGCCCATGGCGCGCAACTGGTTGGCTACGTAGTGCCCATCACGTCAGAACTGGCACCAGATTGGCGCGATGTGCTGAGGAATGCACTGAAGGGCTGCCTGCCGGAATACATGGTGCCTGCGCAATTGGTGGCGCTCGAACGGTTGCCGCTGACGCCCAACGGCAAGATCGACCGCAAGGCCTTGCCGAAGCCGGATGCCGGCGCACAGACGCAGGCATACGCGCCCCCGCAGACCGAAGCGGAAAAAGACCTGGCGCGGCTCTGGAGAGAGGTACTCGGTGTCGAGCGGGTCGGTTTGCACGACAACTTCTTCGAGCTTGGCGGCGATTCGATCCTGGCCGTCCAACTGGTGGGGAGAATCAGGCTGTGGCGTGCTCCGGGCTTGGAGATCAGCCTGCGCGACCTGATGCACAAGCCAACCATCGCCGCGTTGCTGGAGTCGCGGTCACATGCAGGGAGTCCGCTGGTGAGCTTGAACAGGGGGCTTGAGCAGGTGCCGCCGTTGTTCTGCATTCACGGAATCTTCGGCACGGCCTTCGACTACCTGCCGTTTGCGCGGCGGATGGAGGGACGACGCACGGTTATCGGTATCCAGTCGCCGTTGCTCTCCGGTTATCGCCCCGAAGGCCTGGCGATGCGGGAGCTGGCCAGGCAGTACGCCGGACTGATCAGGCAAAGACAACCTCAGGGTCCTTACAGCCTGATGGGCTGGTCGCTGGGCGCAGTCATCAGCCTCTTCGTGGCGCGGGAACTGGAGAAGCAGGGCGAGGAGGTCGTCTTCCTCGGCCTCGCGGATGCACCGCTGGTCGACGGCAGGGGAAGAAGCGATCAGGAGCTGGGCCAGGTCCTCGATGAGTTCTTGGAGATATTCCTGGGGACGCGCTCCCGGCTTCCGGCCGAGGCGTCGGTGGATGCCTCTGTCGTAGCCAGTCATATCCGTGCTCAGGTGGCGGAGAAACCTGTTCGCCATGGCCTCACGGCGGATGAGCTGATTGGTGTGTTCGAAACCGTGGCGACCTTGCGCAAGCTCTGCTGGGATGCCGCCGAACTCGCAGGGCTCGTTGCCGGGGTTCATTGCTGGTGGGTCGAAGGGCGCGAGGCGGAGGCGCGGCAGTTCCAGGCGCAGATGTCTTTCACCTTGGCGCGAGAAACCTTCTGCCAGGCCGAGCACGACACGATCATGCAGGACGAGCGCCTGTTGCAGGAGCTTGACGAGGCTAGCGAGCGGTCTTTGAAGCAACGTACGTAGCGCGTCGACAAACGAGGGCCGGGCCGGGTTTTACCTACAGGTAAACCCGGCCCGGGTATGTCCGGGGTAACGAAATACGACAGTTGAGTTTTTTTTCCGGTTTTTCCTGCTGAGACGTCTTTGTAATTGATAAGTATTCTTAAATATTTATCCATACGAAATATATGGAGAAAAACATGCCAACAGCACATGCGGTTTCCCCTCTGGCAAGGGCTTTAGGAAGTTTGGGGGCAAACAAGATGTCCAGGCTTGGCCTGGCCCTTCTGCTGGTGAGCGCCCAGGCGGTCGCGCAGGAGTACGAGTTCAACGTTCCCGCCCAGCGGCTCGACGCGGCGCTTCAGGCGCTTGGCCGCCAGGCGGGTCTGCAGGTGCTCTACAACCCGAGCGACCTGAGTGGTCTGCGTAGCCGCAGTGTCAGCGGCAAACTCGAATTGGAACAGGCGATCAGCCAACTGCTGGATGGGGCCAACGGTATCGGTTTCGAACTGCAGGGCAAAACCCTGATCCTACGCCTGCAGGACTCCTCTTCGGTGATATCCCTGGATTCAATGGTGGTCTCAGGCCTGGCGCTGAATCCCACTACTGAAAACAGCGGCTCCTATGCCTCGCCTGCGGTGTCGATCGGCAAGGGCAACAAGAGCATCAAGGAAATTCCCCAATCGGTGACGGTGGTCACCCAGAAGCGGATGCAGGACCAGAACATGTCCACCGTATCCGATGTCCTGGCCAACGCGCCGGGCGTTACCTCCATCCCGATGTTCGGTACCGGCGAGCAGTACTACTCTCGCGGTTTCTTCATCGAAAACTTCCAGTACGACGGTGTACCCCTGGAGCGCCAATCCTATGCCCGTGGTTCGGACTTCAGCGGGCAGACCGCGATCTTCGATCGGGTAGAGATTCTCCGGGGTGCGCAAGGTCTGCTGGAGGGCGGCGGCAATCCCTCGGGCTCGGTCAACTTCGTGCGCAAGCGACCGACGGCGGAGAACCAGGTCCGGCTGACTGCCAAGGCCGGCTCCTGGGATCACTATGGTACCCAGGCCGATATCTCCGGCCCGATCGACGAACAGGGAAGACTGCGAGGGCGCCTAGTTCTCGACTACGACACCAAGAACTCGTTTGTCGACCACGTAGGCGATGACCGCCAGACCATCTATGCCGCGCTCGATTACGATCTTACGGAAGCTACACGCCTCGGCTTCGGCTTCAGTCGCGAGCGGATCGACGCCAACATCGATGTCAACGGCTTGCCCAACTATACCGATGGTTCGATGCCGCATTTCAGTCGCTCGACTTTCCTCGGCGGCGACTGGTCCTACTGGGACAAGATCCAAGAGACCTTCTACTTCGATATTGCCCACCAGTTCAACGAAGACTGGTCGTTGAATGCCACGGTGGTCAATGCGCGCGAGAAGAACGACTACAAGTACCTGCTGATGGCCGGCAGCATCAATCCGGACAATACCAGTACGCTGCGGGGAGATGCCTACGTCTTCGACTTCTTTTCCGAGCACTGGGGCGGGGATGTCTATGTCAATGGTCGTACCAAGGTTGCCGATCGCCAGCTGAACCTTACATTCGGGGCGAACTATTCGGACCTGGACAGCAGCGATACCTTCGGCTGGAGGCAGCGCTACGTACCCAACTGGGATATCTTCAACTCGCCGGTCAATACCAACAAACCATCCGATGACGACATCTATTCCGTCAGGCGCAGCGACGATGGCTACGCTTCGATCCAGAAAGGCGTCTACGGCATGGGGCAATACTATCTGACCGACGACCTGTCCGTAGTGCTCGGGACTCGCATTTCGTCCTACCAGAAGGCTTATACCTCCAATGGGCCTTGGGGTTATTCGAAGGCGGTGGCCAAGGAGTCGGCGAAGGCCATTCCCTATGCCGGCATCATCTACGACCTCAATCCGGAGTGGAGTGCGTATGCCAGCTTCACCAAAATCTTCCTTCCGCAGTCGGTGCGTACCGCGAGCGGCAGCATCCTGGGACCGAAAAGCGGGAAAAGCGTCGAGACCGGTCTGAAAGGCATCCTCAACGATGGCCGCTTGAATGCCACCTTCGCGCTGTTCCGCATGGAACAGGACAACATCCCGATCCAGGACGCCAACCTGCCCGATGACGTTCAGGAAGCCAACTGCGGCGGTACCTGCTACCACGGCGGCGGCAAGGCTATCAGCCGCGGCTTCGAGACCGAGCTCAGCGGCGAGTTGTTCGACAACGTGCAGGTATATGCCGCCTACACCCTCAACCTGCTGCGTTACCAGGGCGAGGTGCCCAGCGAAGCGGATGACGTTGGCGCCAGCGTCAATACACCGAAGCACATATTCCGCTCCTGGGTCGACTACCGGTTGCCGGGCAATTGGTCGCGGGTATCCGTCGGCGGCGGCGTCAATGCACAGAGCCGGTCGGCCGGGTTCGGCTACTACGGACGGGAGCAGAGCGGCTTCGCGGTATGGAACAGTCGCCTGGCCTATCGCTTCACCGAAGAGCTGACCGGTGCGATGAACGTCAACAACATTTTCGACAGGCGCTACTTCAAGTCCGTCGACTATGGCCACAACTACTTCGGCGATCCGCGCAACGTGCTGTTCACGCTTACCTATAGTTACTGAACTGCTGACGGCTGGTCATCGGGCCTGCCGGAACGGGAAATGTACGAATGCCGGCCTTCGGGCCGGCTTTTTTCTATCCGTTCGGAATCCGGATGACGGCCAGCAGGGTTGTTGGCGATTCTCGTCGGCTGGTCCGTGACGAGCACGACGGTGCGTCATTGCCGGCAGTGCAGGCACAAAGATAGAGGCGCGCAGCTAATGTTGGGCGACTGGGCGGCGGCGATGTCTTCAGCACGCTTCGCAGTAGAAGAGAGGGAGTCGAGAGACGCAGAGACGGGCTGGCTGAGCGGGCGATACGACGTGTGGAAAGGCGGTTTGTCGGGGTGAGCTTCGCTGCTGCCTCACCGCGAGGCGGGAAGGGCGGACGGGACGCCATGGTGTCCCGTCAGGCTGATGTCTATCAGGCGGGGTGCAGCGCGGGTTCCACAATCTGGCCGGCGTGCATATGTACCAATTTGTCGGCGATGTCGAAGTAACGGTCGTCGTGGGATATGACGATGAGCGTGCGGCCCTGGCGTTTCAGTTCGGGCAGCAACTCGGTGTAGAACACGCGGCGGAATGCGGGGTCCTGGTCGGCCGCCCATTCGTCGAATACCAGCACTGGGCGGTCGTCCAGCCAGGCGTTGATCAGCGCTAGGCGTTTGCGTTGACCAGTGGAGAGGTCGGTGGTGGTGAAGCTGCCATTGCGGATACCCACCTTGTGTGCGATGTCTAGGCGCTCCAGGTATTTGTGGGCTTCCGCTGGCAATTCGGTGCGGCCGCGAAGCAATTCGTCGAACAGGTAGTAGTCGGTGAGGACGGTGGCGAACAATTGGCGGTAGTCGTCTCGTCGCGCGTCGTCCACAGTCTTGCCGTTCAGACGGATTTCGCCCTGCTGTGGGGTGTATAGACCCAGGAGCAGCTTGATCAACGTGGTTTTGCCGCAGCCGTTCTCCCCGACGACGAAGACGATTTCGCCCCGGCGAATGGTCAGGTCGAGAGGGCCGAGATGGAAAGACTGACCGCCTTCGGATTGTGGGTAGTCGTAGCGCACCTGGCGCAGTTCGATTCGCTCCAGGCTCATGTCCGCCGGAGCGGGAGTGCTTTCCAGAAGGTGTGGCTCGGAGGAGGAGAACTGTCCTGCCAGTTCGCCGATACGGCGTAGTGCGATCTTGGCGCGACTCAGGTTGGGAATGTTGATGACCAGTTGTTCCAGGGGAGCCTTCATGTACAGCATGACCAGCACGAATCCTCCCAACACGGTTCTTTCGGCAGCGGGCCAGAGTGCCAGGAAGGCGATCGCCATTCCGATCACCGCGAAGAACAGCATCGAGCCGAAGGTCTCGGCGCTTATGAATATGGCGGCGGAGCGTACGTTGGCCTTACAGATGTCTTCTGTCGTGCCATGGATCTGCCTCTCCAGCAAATCGATGCGGCGTTCGCGCTGTATGCGCAGTTCCTTGGCTCCGGCGGAAATGGCTTGGTAGTGCTTCTGCAGTTCGTCCTCGCCGTCGCGAGCTGCCTGTAGGCTATGCGTGCCGCGACGGTGGGCCAGATATTGGGCGCCACTACCGAGCACCACTGTCAGCACCGTGACCAGCAGGATCTGCCAGGATAGCAAGGCCAGGTAACTCAGGCAGCCGATGGTCACAGTGAAGGCGATGAGCATGGGCGATACGCTCAGAGCGAAGACGCTGAGTGCGCCGACGTCGTTGAGCAGTACCGGGATCAGGCGATGCGCACGATAGCGTTCCAGTTGTTCGATCGGCGCGGCGAGAATCCTGGCGGCCAAGTCTCGACGCAGGGTGGCGACCACGCGCTGGCCAACATAATTCGTCAGCAGTTTCGACAGGGTCGAGCAGACCAGGGTCATGACGCACAGGAGGGCGAAAAGCAGGGCCACGTGCAGGTTCGGGCCGCCTTCTGTATTCATTGCAGTGTTGATAGTGGCCAGCAGGGCCGTGACGCTGAGGCCGCCGGCGATTCCCAGCAGTACCGAAAGCAGGACGTGCGGCCAGAACGGCTTGAGGAGAGTCAGGGTTTCATGGGCAAGGCTTTCAGCTGTTCGGGTCATGGGGCCTTCTCGGATGCCTACGGAGAAATGGAGGTCGATGGGTAGTCGCGTCGTTGACCTCGTCTTGATCCAGTGAGACGAGAAGGAGGTCGTCCGATTTAGGCCGTGCAACTGTGGGGCGCATGCTGGAAAGGGCGTGCCATGCGCCGTGGGATACTTCTCCTAGCTGGAGGACGAAGTGGCGGGGGAAATGTTTAAGTTGCTCTGGCCCGTCCGGCAGTTGCCGATAAATTCGGCCGGGGGTCGTTCGTTGCTCTCATGGAGAGCATGCAACCGGGGCGCTCGAAGTCCCGGCGAGTGCCGCGTACACGATGTGTATTCCCATGCACGACGCCGATCCACTCCCAGGAATGAACCATATGAAGAAACGGAAACTCGCCTACATCTGGTCGCTGCGCAATGCTGCAGCGGACAAGGCCGGTCAGTATGTCCCCTACAAGGGCGAAGAGCGCTACATGAAGTCGGTGCTGGAGTCTCTCGTCGAGGGATTGAACCAGACGTCGCTGGGAGAGGCATACGAGTTGGTCGGCGTGATCTATGACGACGATGCGGGGTTGCCGCGCGACCAGGAAAAAATCAGGGACTACGGTTTCGCCTATCGTCCCGGGCAGCAATGGTTCTATCCGGCAGACCTGCAGGTGCAAGGCAAGACCCTGAACGACCTCTTGCTCAGCGTGCCTTCCACCTACCGTCGGTACCCACGGGGTACGCCCGAGCACGTGGCCGGCAAGAGCGATTTCGAGCGACGCTTGCATGACACCCTGGTGGAGCTGGGCGCCGATGTAGTGGTATTGGACGGGCTCCTGGTAATCCTCGATGAGCTGGTGCGCCCAGGCGCTCCGTTCGCACGACGGATCATGAATATCCATCCTGGCGTGACGCGCGAGGACTCGCCTTACGAGCGTCGTGGTGCCTATGCGACCCTGGATGCCCTCTATGGAGCGCGTGGCGAGAAGGTGGTGGATTGGTCGACCCTGGAAAAGGTCGCGGTCGAGCCGCTGTACTGGACCGGGGCATCCTTCCACTATGTGGACAATGGCATCGATTCCGGCGAGGTATTCCACGATGTGTTGAAGACCGAGATATCGCCCGAGGATACCATCCTCGAACTACGCTGGAACAACTTCAACAACAGTCTGTTCCCGGCGCTGCATGAGGGCCTGGCGCTGCTGGCGGAAAAAGGCTGACCGGGAGTTGCCGTAGCGTTGAGCGAAGGCCGGGAGCGAGAGCGTCCCGGCCTTTTCCATCAGAGTTCGCGGGCGACGCGAAAGCCGATCCAGTCTCCGCGGGTGTCGGGGTAGGCATTGTTGCGATTGCCCGAGCGCGAGAAGATCGGCGGCTCGCCCCAGTCGTTGCCGCGGATCTGCACCAGCTCGCACTTGTCCTCCATCCACGCGCTGCCGTCGCTCGGCGCGCCGTTGTAGTGGTCGTGCCAGCAATCGGCGACCCACTCGTAGACGTTGCCGTGCATGTCGTAGACGCCGAAGGCGTTGGGCGGGAAGCTGCCCACCGGCGAGGTGAAGTTGTAGCCATCGCTGGCGCCGTAGGTGTTGGCGTGCTTGGCGATGCTGTATTCCTTGCCTTCGTCGAACGGGAAGGGGAAGGGGCCGGCGCTGCCGGCGCGGGCGCCGTACTCGCGCTCGGCCTCGCTGAGCATGCGGTAGTGTTTGCCGGTCTTCTTTGACAGCCAGGCGGCGTAGTTCTTCACGTCGTTGTAGTCGACGCATACCGCCGGCTGGCGAGGGCCTTGCTGGTAGCGCGGCTTGCCGGCGATGCATTCGCGGCCGGGGCGGGTATCGCCGTCGGCCAGCTTGACGCCGGTGGCCTTCAGGTAGGCGTCCAGTTCGCCGGCGGTGACCTGGTAGCGGCTGATGGCGAACGGCTTGGCGAAGGTCACGTCGTGCAGCGGGCCCTCGTCGGGCTGGCGGCCGACCTCGTCGTCCGGGGTGCCCATGGTGAAGCTGCCGGCGGGCAGTACGACCATCTCCGGGCAGTCCTTGCAATCCTTGAACACCGTGCCGGGTTTCTTCGCTTCGTCGGCGAAGGCTGGGGCGGTGGCGACGATCAGTGCGGCCAGGGCCAGGGGCGGTAATGCGTGCATGGCGGTTCTCGTTGAGTGGCGAAAGGGGTCAGGCGAGTTGCGGGGCGAGGATTTCCAGCACCCGGTCGATCTCCGCCTCGTCGTTCAGCAGGCTCGGCGCCAGGCGCACCACCGGGCCGACATCGCGATCCACGGCGTCGCTGATTACCCGGTGCGCCATCAGGTGTTTGGCGACCGCCTCGCAATCGCGGCCTTCGACGCGGAAGAAGGTGAAGCCCGAAGACAGCTCGGGGCTGGTCGGCGTGACCAGGCGGACCTTGGGATGCTCGCCCAAGCGCTGCTTGAGGTAGGCGTTGAGCTGGTGGATACGCGCCTGGACCTCGGCCTTGCCCAACTGCAGGTGCAGCTCGAAGGCCGTGCCCAGGGCCAGGCGATGTTCGAAGGCGTGGTAGCCGCCAGGGGTCATCAGGGTGCCGAAGTTGTCGGCGCGGGAGAAGGTCGGGATGCTCGGCACCAGGTGCTCCTGGAGCTGTTCCGAGCGGGCGATGATGACCCCGGTGCCACGCGGGCCGAACAGCCACTTGTGGGTGCCGGCGATGAAGTAGTCGCAGTCGAAGTCGGCGAAGCTGACGTCTTCCACGCCGAAACCATGCACGCCGTCGACCACGTAGATGATCCGGTCCTGTTCGTCGCGCTTCTGGTTGAGTTCGCGCACCAGCTTGCCGATCTCGCGGATCGGCAGCTTCACGCCGCTGCCCGACTGCACCCAGGTCATGCCCAGCACCCGGGTCTGCGGGCGGATACGCGAAGCGATGCTGCCGAGTATTTCATCGGCGCTGACCTGGTGTGGATCCTTGAACAGGGGGAAGGTATGTACCTGGGTACCCATGCGTTTCTGTCGGTACTCCAGGGTGGTGTAGGTGGAGTAGTGCTCGTGGGAAGAGGTCAGGATCTCCTTGCCCGGCTGCACCAGCAGGCCGCCATAGATCGCCGCCAGGCCGTCGGTGGTGCTACCGGTGAGCGCCACCTGGCCCGGACTCACGCCGAAGTAGCGCCCCGCCCAGCTACGAGCACTGTCTTCGTGCTTCCAGATTTCCTCGCGATGCCAGTCGACGGTTTCGCCCGGGTTTTCATTGAAGCGCAGACGCAACCGGTCGATGGCCTGCTGTACCGGGCGCGGATGAGAGGCAAGCAGGAAGTTGGCGAAATGCAGGTACCGCGGATCGAGGTCGAAGAGCTGGCGCAGAGCCTGCCACTTGTCGCTGTTCGACTCGGTGGCTGCCTGGGGGAGTCGGGCCGAAGAAAGCAGTGGCAGGCCGGCGGCGATGATACCGGCCTGCTTGAGGAAGGTGCGACGGTCGGTCATGAAGAGATCCGTTACGGCTGGATGGGGGAGGAGATGGGCTTGGCGCGCTTCTGTACCTCGCCCCAGACGCGCAGGAAGTTACCTCCCCATAGCTTGGCGATGTCGGCGTCGGAGTAGCCGCGGATGATCAGCTCGGCGGTGACGTTGCGGTTCTCGCTGACATCCTTCCAGCCATCCAGCCCGCCGCCGTCGTTGAAGTCCGAGGCGATGCCGACATGGTCGATGCCTACCTTCTTCACCGTGTAGTCGATGGCGTCGACCAGTTCCTTGAGGCCTGCCTTTGGTTCTTCTTCGAGGATTCCATAAAGCGTGCTGGCGTATTCACCGAACTTCGACTCCGGCCAGATAGCGATGATCGGATCGCCCGGCATCAGGGCATAGTCCAGGCTTTCCAGGGGGGGCAGATCGAAGCGGATACGCAACGCATTGAGCTTTTCCAGGGTGGGTTTGCTGAGTGGGCGCAGATAGGCGGGGAAACCAACTACCTGGATTACACCGCCGCTGTCCTTGATCAGTTGCATCTGCCGGTCGCTGAGATTGTGTCTGATATCCACCAGGGCTCGTGGGGCCGAGTGTGACGCGACGATGGGCGCGCGACTGAGCGCGGCTACCTGTTCCAGCGCCTTGCCCGACATCTGCGAGACGTCGATGATCACACCCAGATCGTTGAGTCGTTGTACCGCCTGCTTGCCCAGCGGCGAAAGGCCGCCCAGCGGGTCCGGCGAGTCGTTGAAGAACGGCAGGGGGCGAGCTGCATCGGACCAACTGTTGTTGCCGACATAGTTGAAGCCGAACATTCGGACGCCTCGGGCTGCCCAGCGGTCCAGTTGGGAAAGGTCGTCGCCAAGCGGATAGGCATTGAGCATGCTCATGACTACGGCGAACTTGCCTTCCATGGCCAGCCGTCGGAAGTCTTCGGGCGAGTAGGCGATAGCGATCCGGTTGGGAAAATCGCGAACCATGCCGGTGAGGATCTTGTAGCGGGTTTCCTGCTGGTGGCGAGCCTCTTCGACGAACCCCAGGGTCGGTTTGTGGGGGGAATTGGGCCCGCTCCACATTTCTGGCCAGCCGAAGATCGCCAGGGCGGCGCCCGAAAGGCGGCCCCGGCCAGCCTTGATCAGATCAAGCTGGCCGGGGCCGTCTTTGTCCACTTCGTTGCCGGTCGTACCGAAATCCAGGGGAACGGTGATCTTGCTGTCGAAGGAGAGGATGCGGTCCTGCAATTCCTCTGCATGCTTCATGACTTTGCGTGGGTAGCTGGCGCTGCTCGGCCCGAAAGCTTTCCAGGCCAGCAGGCCTGCGCCGACGAGAGTAATGAAGAGGATCGGTAAGCCTAAGTAGAGGGCCTTGCTTGTACGTGGTCTGGTCATTGCCATCTCAGTCAGGGTCGAGATCGAGGAGCGCCGGCGGTTGCCTGTCGAAGCGGGCCCACCTGTCAGGGAGGAACGAGGCGGGAGAGGGAAAATTTAGCCATGGCCCCTCTCGACCATGGTGTCGAGGCTTGGTGGCGTGCCAGTAAATTTGCCGACGGACGGAACGTTCTAGCTGGATAAAGCGGGCTTCGCGGTTGACACAGGTAGGACGATGACGGTTTCTCGACGAGGTTTCATGGCCGGCTTGGCGCTGACCGGAGCGGCGGCGTTGCCGGTGGCTTACTACACCCGCCGTCACTTGGCCCGCGAAGAAGAGGAACCGCCCACGGCCGACGAGGCCGTGCTCGATCTGGCCGATACCGCGGGTATGCGCCTGGGTGGTCGCTTGCGTGGGGTGTGGGACCTGCGTCTGGTCGGTGCTGATGCTGGCTTGCCCGGCCTGCCGGCGGAAGGCTTGCAAATGGTGCTGGATGTCGCTCCCAAGGGGCGTGGCCTGATTGGCTATCTCGATACTCCTACACGACTGCTGTCGAGCGATGAGCCCAGGTTCCGTGTGAGCGGCGACCTCGTTGGAGCCAGTTCGGCGCGAATTCGCTGGCGCCTGGTCGACCAG
Source organism: Pseudomonas sp. TZ252 (assembly GCF_056110345.1). Taxonomy (NCBI): domain Bacteria; kingdom Pseudomonadati; phylum Pseudomonadota; class Gammaproteobacteria; order Pseudomonadales; family Pseudomonadaceae; genus Pseudomonas; species Pseudomonas sp. TZ252. The sequence goes on from NZ_CM148566.1 coordinate 5,317,621, forward strand.
GCTTCGGCGTCGATGGCGCCGACCCATGACTGCTCCGCAGTCTTTGATGAAGTCTGGGATAATTTCGCCAATGCCGGGGACGGCACGCTGAGCGGGCATATCTTGCGCCTGGATCGTTCTCCGGGGCTGCCGGAGGAAGATTTCCGCTTCGTAGCGGTCAAGCGACACTTTCCGCCAGCTCGCGAACGCATCGCTCTCAACGAGAAATTGCTGGGATGGTTAGTGTCGCCGCAGCACCGGTTGTTCCACCAGCTATGGCACGCCTCGCGGGACAAGTGGCATCAACTGTCGGAGAAGCAGCGCAATGCGTTGCGTGGGGTGGGCTGGCAGCCTGGCCCGCTGGACCGGGAGCGCGATGCGCGGGGGCCAAGAAAGGATCGCAACGCTTCTGGTATCGACTTCCTTTTCATGCATCGGCATATGCTGCATACCGCACGATCCATGCAAGACCTGCCATCCTGGAGGCGTTTGCCGCGCCCCGCGGTTCCGCTGGAATTCGATCGTCCCGGCTTCATCCGCTACTTCGACAATCCAGATGGTTTCTCCGTGCCGCCGGCCTGGGTAGCGGTCGGGGACGACGAATACAGCGAATGGCTGCGTGGGTTGAAAAGCGTAGAAGCGTACCATTCCAATTTCCTGGCCTGGGAGTCGCAGTACCAGGATCCGGAATATCTGGCGAAGTTGACCCTGGGACAGTTCGGCTCGGAGATGGAGCTGGGTATGCACGATTGGTTGCATATGCGCTGGGCGACCGTGACCCGCGACCCATCCAACGGGTCGCCGGTCATGGGCGACCGCGTCCCGTCGGATTTCTCGCCGCGCTGGTTCCGCCCGGAGAACGATTTCCTCGGCGATCCGTTCTCGTCCCATGTGAATCCCGTGTTCTGGTCCTTCCATGGCTGGATCGACGACCGTATCGAGGATTGGTACCGTGCCCACGAGCGTTTCCATCCCGGCGAAGTGCGGCGTCGAGAGGTGCAGGGTATTCCCTGGTTTGCGGCTGGGCGCTGGGTGGAGGTGGACGACCCTTGGCTCGGCCCGGCGACCCATGGTTGCGGCCTGTCGGATCTGCAGGCGAGCAGCAATTCGGTGGAGCTGGACGTGGAAACCATGAAGCTGGCGGTACGCATCATCTTCAGCGAAGAAGACCGGTTGAGCGGCTGGCTCAAGCGTGCGCCGCGGCGGCCCTGGTACGCGCGCAACCTGAAGCTGGCGCGCGACCAGCTCAGGCGCTGAGCGGCGAAAGAGCGAGTAAGGATGGAGGAGGCCCGCGCAACGCGGGCCTCAGTCTTTCCGCGCGAGACCCTGGCGGTCGCTCTGCCAGCCGCCGCCGAGGGCCTTGTACAGGCCGACCGAGGCCTGCAGGCGGGCCAGTCGCAGTTGCACGGCGGCATCCTGCGCCGCGTACAGCGTGCGTTGCGTTTCGAGGACCGTCAGCAGGGTTTCCGCGCCGGCCTGGTAGCGGCTGTCGGAGAGATCGAAGGCGCGCTGCGCCTGCTCCAGCTCCTGCTGCTGCCAGTGCAGCTGGCGGTCGAGGCCGTCGATGCTGTTCAGCGAGCGTTCGGTGTCGGCAAAGGCGGTGAGGATCGCCTTGCGGTAGGTTTCCAGCAGTTCTTCCTGGCGCGCCAGGCTGCGGTCGCGCTCGGCGCGCAGGCGGCCGTGGTTGAAGATCGGGGCGAGCAGGTTGGCGCCCAGGTTGTAATAGGGGTTGCGGAAAGTGTCGGCGGCGCGGTTGGCGCCGGACGACAGCGAGGCGCTCAGGGTCAGCTTGGGGAACAGCGCCGCGCGCGCCACCTGCACGTCGGCCTGGGCCGCGGCCAGTTGCGCTTCGGCGTTGGCGATATCGGGACGGCGGCTGAGCAGTTCGCTCGGCAGGCCCGCTCCGGTCTCCGGCCAGCGCAGGCTGTCGAAAGGCCGCTCGGCCACCTGTAGCGCCTGCACCGGCTCGCCGATCAGGGTGGCCAGGGTAATCAGCGCCTCATGGGCCTGCTGCTCGAGCAGCGGCAGCTGCTTGCGCTGGCTGGCGACCAGGCTGCTCTGTTGGGCGACCTCCAGGGCGGTGGCCGAGCCCGCGGCATGGCGGGTCTCCACCAGGCGCAGGACGTGCTCGGCGTTGTCCAGGTTGAGCCTGGCGATGCGCTGCTGTTCGCGCAGCGCCAATACCTGCAGGTAGCTGTTGGCGACGCCGGAGAGCAGGGTCAGCTCTACCGTGGCGCGGTCGTACTCGCTGGCCTTGAGGCTTTCCAGGGCGCTGCGGTAGGCAGCCCGGCGACCGCCCCAGAAGTCCACTTCGTAGCTGGCGCTGAGGCCGGCGGAGAAGGAGTCGACGGCATCGTTGTCGGAGGTCGCGTCGGTACCGCTGTAGCCCGAGTCGCGCAGGAGTTTCTGCCGGCTGGCGCCGAGCGTCGCATTCAGCTCCGGCAGCAACGGCGCGCCGGCGATCACCGCCGAGGCCTGGGCCTGGCGTACGCGGGCCACCGCCGCGCCGAGGTCCTGGCTGTTCAGCAGGGCGCGTTGCAGCAGGCTGTCCAGTTCCGGCGCGCCGAAGGCCTTCCACCACTGGCGGATGTCGCTGGCATCGCTGCGCCCGGCCGCCAGGTAGCGCCACTGGCTGGGCGCGGCCAGGCCGCTGTCGAGGGGCGCCGGCGTGCTGCCGCAGGCGCCGAGCAGCAGGCAGGCGGAAATCAGGGAGAGATTCTTCATGGACATATCCGTCATTGGCTGGCCAGGGCGGCCACCGGGTCCAGCTGGGCGGCCTTGCGCGCCGGCATGAAGCCGAACACCAGGCCGGTGACCAGCGCGCAACTGAAGGCGCCGACGATGGCCGACAGGGAAAAGGCCACCGCGACCTGGCCGAGCAGCAGCACGCCGCCGATGCACAGGGCCAGGGCGATCCCGGCCAGGCCGCCGACCACCGAGAGCATCGCCGCCTCGGTGAGGAACTGGCGGAGGATATCGCCCTGGCGGGCGCCGGTGGCCATGCGGATGCCGATCTCGCGGGTGCGTTCGCGCACGGTCATGAGCATGATGTTCATCACGCCGATCCCGCCCACCAGCAGGGAGATCGCGGCGATCGAGCCGAGCATCAGCGACAGGGTGTTCTGGGTCTTCGCCTCGGCCTGGATCATCGCCGCGTTGTTGGTCAGCTCGTAGTCGCGCTGGCCGCGGTGCAGGCGCAGCATCAACTGGTCGATGGCGCGTTCGGCCTGGTGCACGCGCTGGGCGTCGGCGGCGGCGATGATCACGTACTCGGGGTTGCGCGTGCCGAACAGGCGGATGCTGGCAGCGGAGTAGGGGATGGCGATGCGGTTGTCGGCATCCTTGTCGCCGGAGCTGGAGCCTTTCTCGGCGAGCACGCCGATGACCTGGAACGGCACGTTCTCGATGAGGATGTAGCGGCCGATCGGGTTGGCGCTGCCGAACAGCTTCTTGCGCACCTTGTAGCCGATCACCGCGACCGTGGTGGCGGCGTCTTCGTCGCGCTCGGTGAAGTAGCTGCCCTCGGCCACCGGCCAGTTGAGGATTTCCGGGAAGTCGGTGTTGTTGCCGCCGACGTAGGCGTGGTAGTCGATGTTGCCGTAGCGCACCACCAGCTCGCCGCCGTTCACCGGCATGACCTTCTTCACCTGGGGCAGGGTGGCGATGGCGGCGACGTCGTCGCTGCTGACGATGCCCATCGGCGCGCGCGGGTTCGGCGAGTAGCCGCTGAGATAGATGATGTTCGAGCCGAACGCGCCCATCTGCGCCATCACCTGGCGCTTGCTGCCCTCGCCGACGGCGAGCATGACCACCACCGAGGCGACGCCGATGATGATCCCGAGCAGGGTCAGCGCGGTGCGGAACCGATTGATCCACATCACCCGCCAGGCGGCGCGCACCGCCTCCAGCAGTTCGGCGCGCCAGGCCCCCGAAGGTTCGCTGCTGCCCTCGGCGAGGCGCTGGCTGAGATCGTCGGCCTGCAGGTGGCGCTCGACGCCGGCGCTCGGTTGCGCCGGGCGCTCGTCGTTGGCGCTGTCGCTGACGATCTCGCCGTCGCGCACCTCGATGATGCGCTTGGCGCGGGCGGCGACGTCGCGGTCGTGGGTGATCAGGATCACCACGTGGCCCTGGCTGGCCAGCTCGTCGAGCAGCGCCATGACTTCCGCGCCGCTGTGGCTGTCGAGGGCGCCGGTGGGTTCGTCGGCGAGGATGATATGGCCGCCGTTCATCAGCGCGCGGGCGATCGACACCCGCTGCTGCTGGCCGCCGGACAACTGGTGCGGACGGTTGGCGGTGCGCTCGGCCAGGCCCAGGCGTTCGAGCAGGGCCCGCGCTCGGGTGTGCCGCTCGCTCGCCGGGATGCCGGCGTAGATCGCCGGCATCTCGACGTTTTCCTGGGCCGAGGCGGAGGGGATCAGGTGATAGCCCTGGAACACGAAGCCGAATGCCTCGCGGCGCAGCCAGGCCTGCTCGTCGCTGTCCAGTTCGGCGACGTCGTGGCCGGCGAAGTGGTAGCTGCCGGAGCTGGGCCGGTCGAGGCAGCCGAGGATGTTCATCAGGGTCGACTTGCCGGAGCCGGAGGCGCCGACGATGGCGACGAACTCGCCGGCGTGGATCGACAGCGATACGCCCTTGAGTACCTCGACTTCCGGGGTGCCATTGCCGCCGTAGCGCTTGCGGATGTCGCGCAGTTCGATCAGGGGGACGGGGTGCGTGGCGTTTTCCATCAGCTGTCGCTGCCGTCGGGAGCGGCCATCAACAGGCGGTCGCCTTCCTCCAGGCCGGCAAGCACCTGTACCCGCAGGCGGTCGCTGATGCCGGTCCTGATCTGGCGGCTCTGCGGCTTGCCGTTGCTGCCGACCACCCAGGCGACCTGGCCGCCCTTGCCGTCGTCGTGGATGGCGGCGACCGGCGCGGTGAGGATGTTTTCCGCGGTGGCGGCGACGAAGAACACCTGGGCGGTCATTTCCGCCATCAGTTGGTGGTCGCCGTTGTCCACGTCGACCAGCACGGTATACAGCACCACCCGGCCGCTGCCGCTCTGCCCGCCGCTGCCGCTGGTGGGGCTGCCGCCGCCCTGGTTGCTCTGGTCCAGCGGCTTGGGTGGCACCGGGAGGATCTGCCGGACCTTGCCGGTCCAGCGCCGGCCTTCGCCGCTGAGGGTCGTGAAGTAGGCCGGCATGCCGGGCTTGACCCGGCCGATGTCGGCTTCCGAAACCTGGGCCCAGACGGTCATCGGCGACAATTTGGCGATCCTCAGGATCAACGGGGTCTGCTGCTGGGCATTGAGGGTCTGGCCTTCGCGCGCATCGACCGCCACCACCGTGCCGGACATCGGCGCGTAGATGCGGGTATAGCCGAGTTCGGCTTCGTCGCTGCGCAACGAGGCCTGGGCCTGGCGGATCTGCGCCTGGTACATCTCGATCCGCGCCTGGGTGGCGAGCATCTGCGCCTGGGCGCTCTGCACGTCCTCGGTACGCGTCGCGCCGCCGGCGGCCAGCCGCTGCTGGCGCTGGTACTGCTGGCGGGCGAGGGTGTACTGGGCACGTTGCTCGGCCAGCTGGGCCTTGAGCATCTCGATCGAATAGCGGCCGGCATCGACCTTGGCCTGCTGGGTGGAGGGGTCGATCTCGACCAGCAACTGGCCTTCCGTCACATCGTCCCCGGCCTCGACGTGCAACTTGCGGATCTGCCCGGAGGCCTGGGCGCCGACGTCGACGTAGCGCCGCGGTTGCAGGGTGCCGAGCGCCGAGACGCTGCTCTCGATGCTGCCGCGGCTGACGCTCACGGTGTCGAAGCTGTTGCTGCGGAACGGATAGGCCTGCCAGGCGGCCAGGGCGATCAGGGGGCTGAGGCAGACTGCGACGAGCAGTGCGCGACGAGTACTACGGGTTCGTCTCATTCGGGAATCCGGCCGGTGCGTGGAGAGACCGCCGCCGCTGGATCGGCAGGCTGGGCACTGCCAGATATACGAGGCCAGGGCGGCTAAATTTAACCTGGGTTCAGAGCTGGGCGTAACGGCTGCTGATGCGGATGCTGCCGTCCTCGCGATGTTCCAGGTCCACGGGCAGGACTTTCGGCAGGGCGTCGACCAGGCTGTGGATGTCGCGGGTGCTGTAGATCCCGCCAATGCGCAGTTTCGCAGCGCTCCTGTCGCCCAGGACCAGCGGAGCGTCGAGGTAGCGGTTGATCAGCGGCAGGGCCTTGGACAGGGGCAGGTCGTCGAGTACCAGGCGGCCCTCGCGCCAGGCTAGCGTCTGGCGGGTATCCACGGCTTCGACCAACGGTTGCAGCAGGCCCGGATAGTAGCTGGCCTGCATGCCGGGAGTCAGGCTGCTGTCGTTGCCCGAGCCTTCGCTGCGGACCTTCACCGAGCCCTCGGTGACGGTGACTACCACGTTGTCCTGGTACTTCCAGACGTTGAAGCGGGTGCCGGTGACGGTGATCGAGCCGTTGCCGGCCTTGACCACGAAGGGGTGCGCGCTGTCGTGGGTGACATGGAAGTAGGCCTCGCCCCTGTCCAGGGAAACCCGGCGGATGTCCTTGAAATTGGCGAAGCTCAGCTGCGTATTGAGGTCCAGTTCGACCTCGCTGCCGTCGGGAAGAACGGCATGCCTGACGTTGCCCTCGGCCTCGTAGCGCTGGTAGTTGGAAGGAATCCAGCCTTGCAGCCAGCCGAGGTAGCCGGCCGTCGGTAACATAAGCAGGGCGAGGGCGGCGGCGCGTGCCTGGCTCTTCCAGCCCCTGCGGCGACGGCCGAGCGGGCGGGTTGCGGCGTGGTTGCGAAGCTCGGGCGCCGGCGTTCGCGGCAGCAGTTCGCTGAGCGCCCAGATCTCCTCCATTTCTGCGTATTCGGCGGCGTGCCGGGGATCGGCTGCCAGCCAGCGCTGGAACTCGCCACGCTCTTCCTCGGAGAGGTCCTCGGCGTGCAGGCGCATGCACCAATGCGCGGCGTCCTGCACAAGGGTGTCGCTGTCGGCGGGAGAGGGTGTCTTCATCGAGGGTTCCAGTTATGCCTTCGGATTGCGCTGCGAGCGAAACAAGGCTTTAAAGCTTGATGAGAATTATTATAAATTTAATGATTTCATACTGCCAATGTCGCCGGCAGGCGATCCCGCCCTTGGAAGGACAGTGCCGTAGAGGCAGCGAGCAGGAGTCGTCTTGGAAAACCATTATCGGGAGCTGCTGCGATTCCTCAGTGCCAGGCTCGGGGATCGACACGCAGCGGCGGATGTCGCCCACGACGCGTATTTGCGCGTTCTGGAGCGCTCCAGTCAAGCGCAGATCGAGCATCCGAAGGCTTTTCTGTACCGGACGGCGCTCAACCTGGCGGTGGACGAGCACCGTCGCAGCCGGGTGCGCCGGGCGGAACCCCTGGAGGTCCTGGACGACGAGGAGGGCCTGGCCAGTCCCTCGCCGCAGACGGTGGTCGACCAGGGGCAGCGCCTGGACAACCTGCAGCGCGCGCTGGCCGAGTTGCCGGCCATCTGCCGCAGTTCCTTCCTGTTGCGCAAGCTGGACGGCCTGTCCCATTCGCAGATCGCCGAACATCTCAATATTTCCCGCAGCCTGGTGGAAAAGCACATCGTCAACGCGATGAAGCACTGTCGGGTGCGCATGCGCGAATGGGAAGCCGACTGATTTCGCTATTCGTGCTCGGCAACGCTTAAATTTCATTTCCCTGTCCTCGTTCCTAGTCAACAGATGGCCCTCCAGGGCTGCTCTCGACTTATCGCTCCCGCTTGAAAGGGGGCCAATCCAGAGGAACTGGAAATGACTCAGGCAACTGCAACCGCCGTGGTTCACGATCTCATCGGTGTCGGCTTCGGCCCTTCCAATATCGCCCTGGCGATTGCCCTCCAGGAACGGGCCCAGGCGCAGGGCGCCCTGGAAGTGCTGTTCCTGGACAAGCAGGGCGACTACCGCTGGCACGGCAACACCCTGGTGTCGCAGAGCGAGTTGCAGATCTCCTTCCTCAAGGACCTGGTGTCCCTGCGCAACCCCACCAGCCCGTATTCCTTCGTCAACTACCTGCACAAGCACGATCGTCTGGTCGACTTCATCAACCTGGGCACCTTCTATCCCTGCCGGATGGAGTTCAACGACTACCTGCGCTGGGTCGCCAGCCACTTCCAGGAGCAGAGCCGCTACGGCGAAGAGGTCCTGCGCATCGAGCCGATGCTGAGCGCCGGCCAGGTCGAGGCGCTGCGGGTGATCTCGCGCAACGCCGACGGCGAGGAGCTGGTGCGCACCACCCGCGCCCTGGTGGTCAGTCCCGGCGGCACCCCGCGTATCCCGCAGGTGTTCCGTGCGCTCAAGGGCGACGGCCGGGTGTTCCACCACAGCCAGTACCTGGAACACATGGCCAAGCAGCCCTGCAGCAGTGGCAAGCCGATGAAGATCGCCATTATCGGCGGCGGGCAGAGCGCGGCGGAGGCCTTCATCGACCTCAACGACAGCTACCCGTCGGTGCAGGCCGACATGATCCTGCGTGCCTCGGCGCTCAAGCCGGCGGACGATAGCCCGTTCGTCAACGAAGTGTTCGCGCCGAAGTTCACCGATCTCATCTACAGCCGCGAACATGCCGAACGCGAGCGTTTGCTGCGCGAATACCACAACACCAACTATTCGGTGGTGGATACCGACCTGATCGAGCGCATCTACGGCGTCTTCTACCGCCAGAAAGTCTCCGGCATCCCGCGCCACGCCTTCCGTTGCATGACCACCGTGGAGCGCGCGACCGCCACCGCCCAGGGCATCGAGCTGGCGTTGCGCGACGCCGGTAGCGGCGAGCTAAGCGTAGAGACCTACGACGCAGTGATCCTGGCCACCGGCTATGAGCGCCAGTTGCACCGCCAACTGCTCGAACCGCTGGCGGAGTACCTCGGCGACCACGAGATCGGCCGCGACTACCGCCTGCAGACCGACGAGCGCTGCAAGGTGGCGATCTACGCGCAGGGCTTCAGCCAGGCCAGCCATGGCCTCAGCGACACCCTGCTGTCGGTGCTGCCGGTACGTGCCGAGGAAATCTCCGGCTCCCTGTACCAGCACCTGAAGCCCGGCGCTCCGGCCCGCGCCCTGCACGAGCACGCCCTGGCCAGCTGATCGGCGCCACGCCGCCACGCCCTGTGTTGCCCGTTTCCCCGCCAGGGGATGCCCGGCACGCAGGGCGTTTTCGTTGCATGTCCCGGCCGTTCCGGCCACCACTTTGCAGAGAAACGACATCGATGGGGATGCGTACCGTACTGACCGGCCTGGCCGGCATGCTGTTGGGTTCGATGATGCCGGTCCAGGCCGATATGCCGCGGCCGACCGGGCTGGCCGCGGACATCCGCTGGACCGCCTATGGCGTGCCGCACATCCGGGCCAAGGATGAGCGCGGCCTGGGCTATGGCATCGGCTACGCCTACGCGCGCGACAACGCCTGCCTGCTGGCCGAGGAGATCGTCACCGCGCGCGGCGAGCGGGCGCGCTATTTCGGCAGCGAGGGCAAGTCGTCGGCCGAGCTGGACAACCTGCCGTCCGACATCTTCTACGCCTGGCTCAACCAGCCCGAGGCGCTGCAAGCCTTCTGGCAGGCGCAGACGCCCGCGGTACGCCAGTTGCTCGAAGGCTACGCCGCCGGTTTCAACCGCTTCCTCCGCGAGGCCGACGGCAAGACCACCAGTTGCCTTGGCCAGCCCTGGCTGCGGGCCATCGCGACCGATGACCTGCTGCGCCTGACCCGGCGCCTGCTGGTCGAAGGCGGGGTCGGCCAGTTCGCCGACGCGCTGGTGGCCGCCGCGCCGCCCGGAGCGGAGAAGGTCGCCTTGAGCGGCGAGCAGGCGTTCCAGGTCGCCGAGCAGCGGCGCCAGCGCTTCCGCCTGGAGCGCGGCAGCAACGCCATTGCCGTTGGCAGCGAACGTTCGGCGGACGGCAAGGGCATGCTCCTGGCCAACCCGCACTTCCCCTGGAACGGCGCGATGCGTTTCTACCAGATGCACCTGACCATTCCCGGCCGGCTCGACGTGATGGGGGCCTCGCTGCCCGGCCTGCCGGTGGTCAACATCGGCTTCAGCCGCCACCTGGCCTGGACCCACACGGTGGATACCTCCAGCCACTTCACCCTGTATCGCCTGGCGCTGGACCCGAAGGACCCGCGGCGCTACCTGGTCGACGGTCGTTCGCTGCCGCTGGAGGAGAAGTCCGTCGCGATCGAGGTGCGCGGCGCCGACGGCAAGCTGTCGCGCGTCGAGCACAAGGTCTACCAGTCGATCTACGGCCCGCTGGTGGTCTGGCCCGGCAAGCTGGACTGGAACCGCAGCGAGGCCTATGCGCTGCGTGACGCCAACCTGGAGAACACCCGGGTACTGCAACAGTGGTACTCGATCAACCAGGCCAGCGACGTCGCCGACCTGCGCCGGCGCGTCGAGGCGCTACAGGGGATCCCCTGGGTCAACACCCTGGCCGCGGACGAGCAGGGCAACGCCCTGTACATGAACCTGTCGGTGGTGCCCTACCTGAAGCCGGAACTGATTCCCGCCTGCGCCATTCCGCAACTGGTCGCCGAAGGCCTGCCGGCCCTCCAGGGGCAGGACAGCCGCTGTGCCTGGAGCCGCGACCCGGCCGCGGCCCAGGCTGGCATCACCCCGGCGGCGCAACTGCCGGTGCTGTTGCGCAGGGACTTCGTGCAGAACTCCAACGACAGCGCCTGGCTGACCAACCCGGCGAGCCCGCTGCAGGGCTTCTCGCCCCTGGTCAGCCAGGAGAAGCCCATCGGTCCGCGGGCGCGCTACGCCCTGAGCCGGCTACAGGGCAAGCAGCCGCTGGAGGCGAAGACGCTCGAGGAGATGGTCACCGCCAACCATGTCTTCAGCGCCGACCAGGTGCTGCCGGACCTGCTCCGCCTGTGCCGCGACAACCAGGGCGAGAATTCCCTTGCCCGTGCCTGCGCGGCCCTGGCGCAGTGGGACCGTGGCGCCAACCTCGACAGCGGCAGCGGCTTCGTCTACTTCCAGCGCTTCATGCAACGCTTCGCCGAACTCGACGGCGCGTGGAAGGAACCGTTCGATGCGCAACGTCCCCTGGATACGCCGCAAGGCATCGCCCTCGACCGGCCGCAGGTGGCGACCCAGGTGCGCCAGGCGCTGGCGGACGCGGCGGCGGAGGTGGAGAAGAGTGGGATTCCCGACGGCGCGCGCTGGGGCGACCTGCAAGTGAGTACCCGTGGCCAGGAACGCATCGCGATTCCCGGCGGCGATGGCCATTTCGGGGTCTACAACGCGATCCAGAGCGTCCGCAAGGGCGACCACCTGGAGGTGGTCGGCGGCACCAGCTACATCCAGCTGGTGACCTTCCCCGAGGAAGGGCCCAAGGCTCGCGGGTTGCTGGCTTTCTCCCAGTCCAGCGATCCGCGCTCGCCGCACTACCGCGACCAGACCGAGCTGTTTTCCCGCCAGCAATGGCAGACCTTGCCGTTCAGCGACAGGCAGATCGACGCCGACCCGCAACTGCAACGGCTAAGCATTCGCGAATGATAAGCAATGCCTATCAGATCTGATGGGAAAAAAACTGACGGTTTTTCCGCGCTCGTTCGTCTTTAACCATAGAGGCGGCCCACAGCCGCCCGGTTCCAGGGAACACGTGCAGGCAGCGAGCAGGGATGCTCGGCTTCGGCGGGGACCCGCTACCCACTCGTCCACGAAAGGAGCGTCACGATGACCCATTCGCCCGTCAAACAGATGTTGAAGGAGGCCGGCCTGAAGATGAGCCTGGCCCGGCTGAAAGTGATCGATGCGCTCTGGGAAGCCTCGGGGGAGCAGGGCCGGGTGCCGATCCGCACCCTGCACCGGCGTCTCTCCGAAACCGGTACGCCGCTGTCCCTGGTGAGCATCCGCCAGGTCCTCGGGCGCCTGGTGGAAAGCGGCCTGGTGACCCTCGACGAACAGGATGTCTACAGCCCCGGCAAGGCTTCCTGGGGCGGTGCCGCCGGTTCCGCGGCGCCCGAGCGCCGCGCCGCGGCCAACGAGCAGCGGCTCTGACGCGGTATCCCTGATCTCGGGCAGCGGGTAAAGTCTGCCCCATGCTCAATCCCGACGATTTCCGTTTTCCTTCCATCGAAGCGTTGCAGGCGTTCGAAGCGGCTGCCCGGCTGGGTACCTTCGAGCGCGCCGCCGAACTCCTGTCGATCACCGGCAGCGCCGCCAGCAAGCGGGTTTCCGGTCTCGAGGGGATGCTCGGGGTGAGCCTGTTGCAGCGCGACGGCCGCTCGCTGGCGCTGACCTCCCACGGCCGCGAGTACCTCGAACAGATCGCGCCGATCCTCGCCCAGCTCGCGGCGGTTCCGCTGCATCGTCGCCAGGTCCAGCGCCAGCAGCGGCTGACCCTGCGCACGCCGCCGACCTTCGCCCGGCAGATCCTGATTCCGCGCCTGGCGTCCTTCGCCGAGGCCTGTCCGGAAATCGAGCTGGAGATTCTCCTGTCGAGTCCTTCGGACGGCCAGGACCTGCCGCTGGCCGATGTCGAGGTGCGCGGCGACAGCCATGGCGTGGCGGCCGGCGAGCGGCTGCTGGAGGAGCGCGTGCTACCGATGGCCGCGCCGGGGCTGCTGCTCGGCCTGCCGCGGCCCTGGACGCCAGCCATGCTCGCCGGCCTGCCGTTGCTGCGCTCGCCGCTGGAGCCCTGGCAGCCGTGGTTCCGCGTGGCCGGGCTGGACTGGCCGGAGCCCTGCGCCGGGCCGCGCCTGCTCGATTTGGGCATGACCCTGGAAGCCGCCGCCAACGGCCAGGGCGTGGCCCTCGCGCGACCCTCGCTGGCGCGCGCCTGGCTTGCCGAGGGGCGGCTGGTGGTGCTGTTCCCGCTGCGTTCGGCGCCCACCCACCATTACCACCTGCGCAGCCACCAGGCCTCGCCGGCCAGTCAGCGTTTCGCCGCCTGGCTGGCGGCGATCTGCCGCGAGGCGGTGGCCCAGGGCAGGGAATTCCTTCCGGCGGCGGACGACTGAAACGGCGGAATTTCCTTCCGCCGATGCCGACAATTATTCCGCCTGCGGCGGTACGTCGCGCTCTACCATCCAGCCACCCCCGAAGGAGTGGACTGCATGAGCGTCATCACCGATATCGAAGACCTGCGCCGCCTGGCGCGCAAGCGCGTGCCGCGGATGTTCTACGACTACGCCGACTCCGGTTCCTGGAGCGAAGGCACCTACCGCGCCAACCAGGACGACTTCGCCGCGATCAAGCTGCGCCAGCGGGTCGCGCGGAATATCGAGAACCGCTCGCTGCGCACTCGCATGCTCGGCCAGGAGATGGCCATGCCGGTGGCCATCGCGCCCACCGGGCTGGCCGGCATGCAGCATGCCGACGGCGAGATCCTCGCCGCCCGCGCCGCCGCCGAGTTCGGCGTGCGCTACACCCTGTCGACTATGAGCATCTGTTCCCTGGAGGACATCGCCACGGAAGTCGGCCAGCCGTTCTGGTTCCAGCTCTACGTGATGCGCGACCGCGATTTCATCGAACGCCTGATCGACCGTGCCAAGGCCGCCGGCTGCGACGCGCTGGTGCTGACCCTCGACCTGCAGATCATCGGCCAGCGCCACAAGGACCTGAAGAACGGTCTCTCGGCGCCGCCGCGGCCGACCCTGGCCAACCTGCTGAACATCGCCACCAAGCCGCGCTGGGCGCTGGGCATGCTCGGCACCCGGCGTCGCGGTTTCGGCAACATCGTCGGTCACGTCAAGGGTGTCGACGACATGGGCTCGCTGTCCGAGTGGACCGCCCGCCAGTTCGACCCGCGGCTGAACTGGGGCGACGTCGAATGGATCAAGCGGCGCTGGGGCGGCAAGCTGGTACTCAAGGGCATTCTCGATGCCGAGGATGCGCGGTTGGCCGCCGACTCCGGCGCCGATGCGCTGGTCGTCAGCAACCATGGCGGACGCCAACTGGACGGCGCGCCCTCGACCATCAGCGCGCTGCCGGCGATCGTCGAGGCGGTGGGCGAGCGCATCGAGGTCTGGCTCGACAGCGGCATCCGTTCCGGGCAGGACGTGCTCAAGGCCATCGCCCTCGGTGCGCGCGGGACCATGATCGGCCGTCCCTATCTCTACGGGCTGGGCGCGCTGGGGCAGGCCGGAGTGACGCGGGCGCTGGAGATCATAGCCCGCGAGCTGGACCTGACCATGGCCTTCTGCGGCCATACCGACATCCGCGAGGTCGGCCGGGACATCCTGTTGCCGGGAAGCTATCCGCGATAGCCGCGAACAGCGAATGGAAGGGAAGGGAAGAGCGCAAGCCGCGCGGCTCGACGGCCGCGCGGCAAACAGGATCAGGCGGCGGAACTCCAGCGCAGGACGATGCTGCCGTCGCGCTGCGGGTCGAGCAGCCACTGGTTGGAACGGTCGAAGCTTTCCAGCAGGTGGGCCCAGTCGCCCTCGTCTTCGCCGGGCAATCGGGAAATGCAGGCCTGGCAGGCCTGTTGCGCGGCCGGGGCGTGGATGATGCGCTGGATGCGGGTGTTCAGCAGGTCATAGGCCGTGGGCAGGGCGGGGATCGATGCAGTGTGGTTCATGGGTGCCTCCGCTTGCTTTCTCGGTTATGGGTGGGTGGACAAAGGAACCCTCGGTTCCGGCGAGATACCTTTGTAGCGGAACTCGTGTGAAGAAAGTATTGCAACGTTGTCGCAGGGGCACGCCGCAGGGATGTACGGCTCTTGGCAACGGCTCTGGCGGTAGGCGACACTGCGTCGCGAGGAAAATCGTTGCGCATTGTTTCAATGCGCGGAAAGGCGTTTTTCCAGGGATGGGCTTTGACCGGCACCCAGTGCAAGGCAAGGTGACCGGTACTTCTCGACGGATACGACTGCATGGCGTTAGAACCTTCCGATGTTTTGCTCGAATCGGTGTTTTGTCAGCTGGATGCCGACACCCCGCGTTCCCTCCATGATCTCAAGGGCGACCCCAGGGCCAACCTGCTGGCGATCCGCCTGCTGTTCCGCCAGGGCCGCATCACCGGCGTGCTGCTGGACGACCCCAGCGGTGCCGAGGACCAGCATGGGCCGTTGATCTACCACGCCGAGCGCCTGCGCGTGCGGCGCGGCTAACGCCGTTTCCCCTGGCCGAGCCGCTCGCTTTCCGGCGAGCGGCGAGGAGCGGGCCACCGGGAATGCTGCCTCGCCCGGGCGATTCCCGCCCGGCTTGGGTGTCGTTGAATTCCATTCAACGATACGTTCAGTTCTGCCAGGTTATGCGCCGCAGTCCTCTCGCCAATAATCTCCCTTCAGTCCGATGAGAGACTCGCCGCGCCCATGGGGGGCGGCGCAGTCGCCGTGCGACTCCATAACCAGAAACCAGAAAAGGCGTGCACCGATGATTACCCTGAACCTCAATGGCAAGGATCATCAGCTCGATGTCACCGAGGATATGCCCTTGCTCTGGGCTATCCGCGACGTCGTCGGCTATACCGGGACCAAGTTCGGCTGCGGCATGGGCCTGTGCGGCTCCTGCACCATCCATATCGACGGCCAGGCCACCCGTTCCTGCATCACGCCGGTGAGCCTGGCGCAGGGCAGGAAGGTCACCACCATCGACCACCTGCACACCGACAAGGTCGGCGAAGTCGTCCAGCAGGCCTGGCTGGACATCGGCGTGGCGCAGTGCGGCTACTGCCAGGGCGGGCAGATCATGTCGGCCACGGCGTTGCTGAAGAGCAACCCCGCGCCCAGCGACGAGCAGATCGAGGCGGCCATGGCCGGCAACATCTGCCGCTGCGGCACCTACAACCGGATCAAGACGGCGATCCACAACGCCTCCGCCAAGTTGCAGGAGGCCAAGGCATGAAGCGCTCGTACCCCGACGATCTGGTCATCGGCAATCTCAGCCGCCGCGGTTTCCTCAAGGGCGTCGGCGCCACCGGCGTGCTGCTGGTGGCTGCCAACTGGGGCTGGCGCGACGCCCTGGCCGCCGAGAAGAAGGCCTTCGGCGCCGACGCCATGCCCCACGGCTGGGTGGACAACCCGAAGATCTACGTGAGCATCGACCGGGACGGCACGGTCGGCGTCGTCTGCAACCGCTCGGAAATGGGCCAGGGCGTGCGCACCAGCCTGGCGATGGTGGTGGCCGACGAGCTGGAGGCCGACTGGAGCCGGGTCAAGGTGATCCAGGCGCCCGGCGACGAAGCGCGCTACGGCAACCAGGACACGGATGGCTCGCGCAGCATGCGCCATTGGTTCGAACCCATGCGCCGCTGCGGTGCGGCGGCGCGACAGATGCTCGAACAGGCCGCGGCCAACCAGTGGAAGGTCCCGCTGGGCGAGTGCCGCGCCGAACAGAACAAGGTGCTGCATGCGCCCAGCGGCCGTTCGCTGTCCTTCGGCGAACTGGCCGAGGCCGCCGCGGGTCTCGAAGTGCCGGCGCGCGACAAGCTGCTGCTGAAGAAGCCCGAGCAGTTCCGCTACATCGGCAAGGACGTGGCGCGCGCCATCGACGGCGCCGATATCGTCAATGGCCGCGCCGGCTTCGGCTTCGACGCGCGCTTCGACGACATGCTCTACGCCGTGGTCGCCCGGCCGCCGGTCTACGGCGGCAAGCTCAAGCGCTACGACGCCGCCGCGGCGCTGAAGGTGCCGGGGGTGGTCAAGGTGATCGAGATCGAGGGCCGGCCGATCCCGTCCGAGTTCCAGCCGCTGGGCGGGGTCGCCGTGGTGGCGCAGAACACCTGGGCGGCGATCAAGGGGCGCGAGGCGCTGGTGGTCGAGTGGGACGCCGGGGTCAACGGCGGCTACGACTCGGTGGCCTACCGCAAGCAACTGGAAGAGGCAGCGCGCAAGCCGGGCAAGGTGGTGCGCGACAGCGGCGATGCCGCGGCGCTATTCGCCAAGGGCGGGGATATCGTCGAGGCCGAGTACTACCTGCCGCACCTGGCCCAGGCGCCGATGGAACCGCCGGTATCCACCGCCTGGTACAAGGACGGCGCCTGCGAGGTCTGGGCCCCGACCCAGGCGCCGCAAGTGACCCGCGAGCGCATCGCCGAGCGCCTGAAACTGCCGTTCGACAAGGTCACGGTCAACGTGACCCTGCTCGGCGGCGGTTTCGGCCGCAAGTCCAAGCCCGACTTCGTGCTGGAAGCGGCGATCCTGGCCAAGGCGTTCCCCGGTCGCCACCTGCGCGTGCAGTGGACCCGCGAGGACGACCTGCATTTCTCCTATTTCCACACGGTCTCGGTGGAGCGCCTGCAGGCCGTGCTTGGCGCCGACGGGCTGCCGCAGGCCTGGCTGCATCGCTCGGTGGCGCCGAGCATCACCGCACTGTTCGGCCCGGACAGCAAGCACCAGGGCGCCTTCGAACTGGGCATGGGCCTGACCAACCTGCCGTTCGCCATCCCCAACGTGCGCCTGGAGAACCCCGAGGCCCCGGCGCACACCCGGGTCGGCTGGTTCCGTTCGGTCTCCAACATCCCCCACGCCTTCGCCATCCAGAGCTTCGTCGGCGAACTGGCGGCGAAGGCCGGCCAGGACCCGAAGGACTACCTGCTCAAGCTGCTCGGCCCGGCGCGGCGGATCGACACCGCCGAACTCGGCGACAGCTGGAACTACGGCGAGTCGCCGGAGCGCTACCCGCTGGATGTCGGCCGCCTGCGCGGGGTGATCGAGGAGGCGGTGCGCCAGTCCGGCTGGGGCGGCGAGCTGCCCAGAGGCAGGGCGCGGGGAATCGCCGCGCACTACAGCTTCGTCACCTACGTGGCGGTGGTGATCGAGGTGGAGGTGAAGGACGACGGCGCGCTGCTGGTGCACAAGGCCACCATCGCCGCCGACTGCGGTCCGCAGATCAACCCCGAGCGCATCCGCTCGCAGCTCGAAGGCGCCTGCGTGATGGGCCTGGGCCTGGCGGCGCTGGGCGAGATCAGCTTCAAGGATGGCAAGGTCCAGCAGGACAATTTCCACCAGTACGAGCTGGCGCGCATGCCGCTGGCGCCCAAGGCGGTGTCGGTGCATCTGCTCAAGCCGGATGGCGACCTGCCGTTGGGCGGGGTCGGCGAGCCCGGCGTGCCGCCGATAGCGCCGGCGCTGTGCAACGCGATCTTCGCCGCCACCGGCAAGCGCATCCGCGAGTTGCCGATCCGCAATCAGTTGCAGGGGTGGCGGAAGGCCTAGGTCCTAGGTCCTGATCGTCGCCTGCGTGAGTTCGCGCGAGCGCAGGCGATGGATCAGGTTCTACGCGGAAGTCGTTGTCGAAGAAGAGTTTTCCGTGCCGCCGTCCCTCCCTGGCAGAGGCCTGTCGGCGGATAACGCGCGTGGCCTCGTTCGCCCTGCGCAGCGAAGGCGGCAAGCGGACGCCAGGGCGGACAACGGGTAGCGTTATGCGCCGCCTTGTCGTTTCAACTTAAAGTGAATTCTAGTATTTTATTTATCTTATTGATCAATAGGATAAATCGTTTATTAAAAGTATTTTATAAGAAGTGGGGGGCTTCCCAGCCGCTCCAGGCCGCCTGCTTGCCGTCGAAACCGGATTGGCAATTCTCCAGGATCGACGACCCCGCGTCGTCCGTGCGCGAGGCCGTCATGGCGGTTCAGTAGATCGGCAGGTCCGGTTCGGGCAGGGCGACGATGTCGTTCGCCGTCAGCCCCAGCAGGCTCATCAGCGCCGGGTCGCGCAACGGCGACTCGCCGCGTACCGGGCCGAAGATTTGCGCCATGTGCCTGCGCAGGCTGGCCACCCGTTGGCGATCGGCCATCCAGCGGGTGAAATCGTGCACGTCGACGTTCTTCAGCGACTCCAGTGGCGGCAGCCCAGGCGCTTCGCCGACGTCGGCGCGGGCGCGCCAGCCGCCGTAGCTGGACTGGAACTCGGCCGAGCCCAGGTAGGACAGCAGCAGCTTGGCCGTGGCCGGATGACGGGCGGCCTTGAAGATCGCCGCGCGCTGGTTCCAGACGATGAACGGCTCGTCGGTCGGGATGAAGTAGCCGGCCGGCGTATCGCTGTCGGTCGCATAGCCGGTCAGGTTGCCCAGCGAACCGATGGAGTCGGTGCCCACCGAGGCCGCCGGCGCCGCCGTGCCGCGCAGGAAGTTCGGCTTCTGCGCCGCCAGGGCGCGCAGGAAACCGCTGCCGTAGCGCCGTTCCAGCTTGTCGTAGACGTACAGCACCGCATCGTCGTCATGGGGATAGGTCAGCACCAGCTTGCCCTTGAAGGCCGGCTTCAGGTAATCGGCGAAGCGCGTCGGATAGCGCTCCGCTGGCAGCCGGACGGAAGCGTAGGTCGGCACGAAGGCGTTGTTGTAGGCCGTGACATAGGCGCCGTCGGGATCGGCGTAGCCTTTCTTCTGCCGGGCGAAGCCGACCGGCTTGTAGCGCAGCAGCACGTCGCGGGCCTTCCATTTGTCGAAATCGAAGGTGGTTTGCAGCATCGCCACGTCCGGCGTCAGGGTGCCGGCGGCGAGTTCCTGGTCGATGCGCAGGTCGTGGAACTTGGAGAGGTCCACCGTGACGTCCAGGGTCACGCCGGGAAAGCGGCTCTCGAAGGCCGTCTTCAACCAGTCCATCTGGTTCGGCGCGTCGCCGCCGGCCCAGAGCACCACCTTGCCGCCTTCGCCCCGTGCGCGGGCGTAGAGCGAAGCGAGCCTGTCGGTCTCGCCGGGAATGACCAGGGTCGCCCCCGCGGTTTCCGGCCCTAGAGCTGGCTTTCGTGGCAATTTTCCCGCCGTTTCGCTGGCGAACGAAGAAGATGCGAAGACCAGAACCCATGCCGCCATCAGCGGCTTCACCCTGTCGATCATGTGCCGTTCCTCTGCTGAAAACGAGCGTCGCCGCTCCCGGTGAGGCCGGCGCGCAGGCGCGCCCCTCATGGATGGGACTGGTCCGCCGCGACGGGCTTCAGCGCCGCGAGGAGACTTCGCGGAAAATCGCGGCAGACTTCTCGTTTCGGCATTCTCGGATGCTTGCGCGGGAACTCCGGGTACGGCCGCGTGGAACCTGCCTAGAAGCCGGCCTTCACCGCCAGCGCCGCGGCGGCCGTCCGCGTGTTCACTTCCAGGGCGCGCAGCAGCGAGGAAACGTGCACGCGCACGGTGAACGGCGAGATCGACAGCGCGCGGCCGATTTCCTTGTTCGACAGGCCATCGGCGATCAGCCGCAGTACCGCTTGCTGCCGTGGGGTCAGGGCGTCCAGGAGGGCGCGTTGCCGACTGCCGGCGCTCGACCCGCCGCGCAGGCGCACCACCGGTTCGCCGCTGCCGAGCGTCTGCAACGCCGTGCCGATCTCCCCGGCCCCCAGGGATTTGCCGAGGTAGCCGTCGGCGCCGGCGGCCAGCACCTCGTCCACCAGACGCGGGTCGTCGAGCATCGAGACGATGACGATTGCGCTGTGCCGATAGGCGCGACGCAAGCGCTCGATGGACTGGGAGGCGGCGAAGCCGGGAAGCAGCAGGTCGAGGACGAAGAGGGCGGGAGGTTCCGGCGAGACGCTCGAGGCCAGGCGCAGCACCTCGTCGAAGCTGCCCGCTTCGCTTACGGCGGCTTGCGGGAGGTAGCGGCGGACGACCCGTCTCAGGCCATCGCGGAACAGGGGATAGTCATCGGCGACGATGACCCGTGCGGGGAGGCTTCTTGTGCTAGGCATTGTCGTCCCGTCCTTGGGGGCGGCCAGGGTACGGCAACCCCTGCATCGACCGGCCGCGGGCCGGCCGGCGAGGGCGCTGCGGGCACCGTTCGATCCGCCGAAAATCCTTTTTCGTCGATCCCTGTCGCGGGGCTCCGCCCCGCATCACAGCGGAATTCTAGCGCCGCTGGCGACACGCATGTCGGGCATTCGTCAGAAAAACAGCAAGCCAGCCCCACGGCGAGCGCGATGGGCTGGTCTATCCTGCTACAACGCCATCGCGCTCGGGAGGACGGCATGGGCTGCCCGCAGGTCTGCGCCGGCGCCACCCTGCAATGCAGCTTCGGGGCGGCGCCGACGGTGCTCAACGTGTTGCCGCAGAACCGCACCCTGACCAGCGGGATGCCGGCGGCGAACATCATGGACCACATCCCGCTGCTGAACATTCCCACCTTCGGTCTCTGCCAGAGTCCGGCCAACCCCGTGGTGGCCGCCGCCACCGCCGCCGCCCTCGGCGTACTGACGCCGATGCCGTGCATTCCCGCCACCGCCAGCCCGTGGATCCCCGGCGGCCCGCCGACCCTGCTGCTGGGCGGGATGCCCGCGCTGGACGCCAATGGCACGCTGATCTGCACCTGGGGCGGGGTGATCAAGATCAGCGTGCCGGGACAGGTGCAGATGCTGATTCCCTGAGCGCCGCCTGGCCGATGCGCGCCTAGGGCTCCGCCAGCCTGGTCCACCACCAGCGCCAGCGCGCCATGGGCCTGCCCTCGCTGTCCAGTGGCCGGCCGTCATCGGCGAACGGCTGGGCGCCGTCCAGTAGCTGGCCGTTCAGGTAGCGTCCGTCGAAGGCCAGTTGGCCATTGCCATGGAAGCGTTGGTAGACCCCGTCGCGTACGCCGTCGCGGTAATGCTCGCGCTCGGCCACCTGGCCGTTGGCGAAATAGTTGAACGCTTCGCCGTGGAGCAGCCCGTTGCGGTAGTGCGCCTTGCGCTGCAACCAGCCTTCCGCGGCATGGAAACTCGCCGGCCCGTGCAGCTTGCCGTCGACGAAGGCGAGTTGCGCGGAGACCTTGCCGTTGGGATGGAACAGGGTGCTGGCGCCGTGCAACTGGCCCTGCCGGTAGCCGAGGCTGGCCTGCGGCCTGTCGTGCTCGTCGATGCGCAACGGGCCTTCCAGGCTGCCGTCGAGCAGGTTGCCGGCGAGATGGCTGTCGCCACGAACCAGGTCGAGCTTGCCGGATGCCGCCATGCGCTTCTCCTCAGTTGACCTTTACCAGGCCGCCCTTGATGGTCAGCATGCCGCCGCCGTCCACCGTCTGTTCGGCGCCGGCCTTGTTGGTCAGGCTGACGCCGGCATCGTTGGTCAGGCTGGTGCCGGCCTTGTTGGTGAGGGAGGTGCCGGCCTGGTTGGTCAGCGACGTCCCGGCCTTGCTGGTCAGCGAGGTGCCAGCCTGGGCGGCGAGGTCGGCGTCGCTCTTCAGGGTCAGGCTGCCGCCGCTCTGCAGGGCGAGGGTGCCGCTGACCTTGATGGTCAGGTTGCCGTCCACCGTCAGCTCGAAGTTGCCGCTGACCTTGTGGCTGTAGTTGCCGCCGGTGCTGTGGGTCTGGTCGGCGCCCACCGTCACCGTGCGCGTGTCCTTCACATCCAGGCTGTCGCTGCCGGTCTGGATGGTCACCGTGCGCTTGCCTTTCTCCAGGGTGACGGTCTCGTCGCCTTCCTTCACCGTGCGGGTGCGGGCGTTCTGCACCGTCAGGGTCTCGTCGTGGCCGATGCTGGCGGTGCTGTCGTTGAGCACGTTGACGTTGAGGTCCTTCTGCGCCTGGAGGAAGACTTCCTCGGCGTCCTTCTTGTCCTCGAAGCGCAGCTCGTTGAAACCGCCGCCGCCCTTCGACGAGTTGGTCTTGATCCCGGACTGCGTCTGGTTGTCCGGCAGCGCGTAGGGCAGGGCGTTGTCGCCGTTGTAGACGCAGCCGGTGACCAGCGGGCGGTCCGGGTCGCCGTCGATGAAGGTGACGATCACTTCCTGGCCGATGCGCGGCACGAACTGCATGCCGAAGCCCTTGCCGCTCCAGGGCAGCACCACGCGCACCCAGCAGGAGGAGGTCTCGTCGTTCTTGCCGTCGCGGTCCCAGGGGAACTGGATCTTGATCCGGCCGTACTGGTCGGTCCAGATCTCCTCACCGGCCTTGCCCACCACCAGGGCGGTCTGGGTGTGCATGCGCGGCTTGGGCGTGACCCGCGCGGGGCGGTAGGCGGTGGCCTTGGGGATCGCCTCGAAGCGGTTGCGGTAGTGCGCGTGACTGGCGTCATGGGTGACCGAGGTCAGCACCCAGTCGATATTCAGCGAATCGTCATCATGCCCGCTGAGGGTGAACCAGTGGCCGGGCACCAGCCAGCGGCAGTCGCTCTCGCCGATCAGGCGCGTCTCCTGGCTGCGCAGGCCGTCGATGCGTTGCTTGGTCAGGCTGTCGCCCTGGGCCTTGGCGGTGTAGCCGCCGGGGTGCTGGTAGACGCCGGCGGCGCCGGAAACCGCCTCGGCCTGGGAGTAAAGCGAGGTGCCCGGGGTGGTGAACTCGTAGTCGGTGGCGCTGTAGGTCCCGGATACCGCCTGGAGGCTGTACTGCGCCGAACGCACGCCCTGCAACTCGCGCACGCCGATTCCTTGGCCCAGGTAGGCCACTTGCGGGCCGTTGGGAATCGGCGGGAAGGCGTCGTTGCTGTCGGCCAGCACCAGGGTGTGCTTGCCGGCGGCATGGGTGAAGAACCAGAAGATGCCGTCTTCCTCCAGCAGCCGCGAGACGAAGGCGAGGTCGCTCTCGCCGTACTGCACGCAGTATTCGCGGGGCTGGTAGCTGCCGCTGAGTTGCAACTGGTAGTCGCTGAAGCCGTGCTGGTCGAAGACTTGGGTGACGATGTCGCTGGTGGCCAGGTTCTGGAACACCCGGTTGTTGCTGGCCAGCGTCAGCCACCAGAGCCAGGGGCGCAACAGCACCTGGTAGCGCTCGGCGCTGGCATCGCCGGGGAGTTGGCGGATCTCCGCGACCAGGCCGTCGAGCGGACGCTGGTCGGCGTCGTTGTGCAGGGTGGCGGTGAGATGGGTGGCGATTGCGCCGTCCAGGGCTAAGGGGCTGGCGCTGTAGCCCAGCAGTTCCCAACCGGGCAGTGCGTTCAGGCGTTCTTCCCCGGCCAGACGCTCCGGGAACAGGGCTGCCAGCGCCGAGGCGGTCAGGGAGAGGCTGGTATTGCTATCGGTGGGACGGGGCATCTGGGTCCCTCGTTTCTGTCGGGACAGCGGCGACGACTACATGTAACTGATGCGTTTGCCGATGGCCTTCCTGTTCTCTGGGTCGCTTCCGGGCACCTGCTGGCAGGCATAGCTCCACCATTCTTTGCGTAGGGCATTTTCCGATAATGGTGCTTCGTCCCAGGGGCCGAGGCCGACGCAGCGGTATTCGAACAGTACCGTGGAGTAGTGGTTGTCGTCGTAGCCGGGTTGTGCGCCTCGGCAACTGTAGTAGGCATGCAGCAGCTCATGAGCCAGGCCGATTGCCGGAGGACGTATCCGGTTCAGCGGGTTGGTCGCTGTGGGGTTCCATCTCACATGGGCGGAACAGCCAGCCGAAGGCGGCGAAACGTCCTTAAGGGCAACTATGGTCGCAAGCCGCGCATGGTTCTGCTGGGCATCGCTGAGGCGGTGGGGTAGCGGCTGTCCGGCAAGCCAGGCCGCCACTTCGTGGTTGGTGATGGCGATGTTGTGGGCGGAGATACCGAAATGTCCGCTGTAGCTCTGCTCATTGAAATAGCCTTCATTGCTGTCGCTCCAGCGGAAGTAGCGGTGGTCGAACAGCAGCATCCAGCGGTTGGCATACTGGCGGGCGCGCTCTAGATAGCCGTAAAGGCCACCACCGTTGCCCGGCACGCCGTCCAGGGCCCAATGCGGCGAACTGTTGATGACATAGGTCAGCCACTGGGTCTGCGCCTGCGGGGCGATGCCTGTCTGATTGAGCGCGATCTGGGTCTGGGGGCCGGGACCGGTTCCTACGATGATTTCTCTGGCGACCTGATTGAGCGCCATGGGCTGATTGGTGGACTGGACATTGTTGCCCAGCGACGAGGGGGTGATGTCGACGAAATTGTTCGTCGTGTAGAGGTTCCAGAGCAGCGATGCGCCCGTCGGCGTAGCGTTTATGTAGTTCAGCGCGCGATACACCTGTCCCTTGAAGGCGGAGGGATACGGGCTTTCCTCGTAGAAGCCGGTGGCTTCGTTGAGCACCTCCCAATCGCTGTCCTGGGTCAGCACGGCGATTCCGGGCGGGGTCGCATGATACAGGCCGTTCGTGGGGCGCCAGTATTCGATGGTTCGGGGCATGACGGCAGTCCTCGAAGGTGGGGCAGTTCGGCGGGAGTTCAGCGTCGGTAGAACACCAGCCCGGTGGGTGCGAAGAGGAAGATGGTGTTGTCGGGGGCGCCGTCGTAGCCGTCATCGCTGGAGACGACGATAGTATGTGGTCCGTTCTGGGCGAGCTGGCGGTAGCCGGCGCGGCAGCGCGTACAGGGTGCGACGCTCTGGCGCACGATGATGTTGCCAACGATGGCGTTGATGCGACCGACCAGGGCATCGTTGAACAGTGTGTTCTCGTAGCACACGGCGGAGCCGGCTTTCTGACCGACGAACTGGCTGGTGATGGTCAGAGACGCGCCACCGGGCACGTATTGGGCGATGTGGAAGGAAATACCGTCGGACACACCACCGCGCCTGGTCCTCGGGGCCTCGGTCAGACGTAGGGCGTCGGCAGCGTTCATCATGGCGGTCAGCGTCGCGCCGTTGGGCATTCCGGTCCTTCCACGTCGGTCGTGGTCGACGCCGGGACCGACCAGGGTCGGGATGTCTATGGCTTTTCCGGCTACCGTGTTTATTCCGCAAAGATCGTTCCAGTTCATGAATTCGTCCGCTGTTCTCTAGCCGATACGTTCTCCATCGGAAACGGGCGGATGCCGCGATGCCTCGGGACGCTCATTCGAGTACCCACTCCGCCAACTTCCCCGTCACCTGCGCCATCAGCACGTTCTCGATATCCCGCGCGCCCGCCGCGCTGCACTTGGCGAGCACGGCCTTGACGATGGCCGGGTCGAAGTCGAACTGTTTGCCGGTAGCGGCCTTGTAGCGTTCCCGCAGTTTTTCCAGCTTGGCCACGACGATGCCTTCCAGGGTGGCTTCCTCCAGCGGCCGGTAAGGCACCACGGTCATGCGCGCGAGGAACGCCGGGCGGAAGGTTTGCAGCAGGACTTTGCGCAGGCGCTCGTCGACGGCCGGGGTGGCGACCTGTTCGGCCGGGCTGTCCAGCAGCAGTTCGGCGCCGACGTTGCTGGTGGCGAGGATCACGGTGTTCCTGAAGTCCACCACCAGGCCGGTGCCGTCTTCCATCACGCCCTTGTCGAACACGTTGTAGAAGGCTTCCAGCACGTCCGGATGGGCTTTCTCGATCTCGTCCAGCAGCACCACCGAATAGGGCTTGCGGCGCACCGCTTCGGTGAGCACGCCACCGCTGCCGTAGCCGACGTAGCCGGGCGGGGCGCCCTTGAGCTGGCTGACGGTGTGGGCCTCCTGGTACTCGGAGAGGTTGATGCTGATCAGGTTGCGTTCGCCGCCGTAAAGGGCGTCGGCCAGGGCGTAGGCGGTCTCGGTCTTGCCCACGCCGGTGGGGCCGGGCAGGAGGAATACGCCGACCGGCTTGGCCGGGTCGCTGAGTCCGGCGCGATAGGCCTGGATGCGCTGGGCGATGGCGCCCAGGGCGGCCTCCTGGCCCATCACCCGCTGGCCCATGCGCTGGGCCAGGGAGCGGATGGCGTGGGCTTCGTCGGCGAGCATCTTGCCCACCGGGATGCCGGTCCAGCCGGCGATCACCGCGGCCACGGTACGCGAGTCCACCTGCTCGGGAACCAGCGGGTCGTCCTGGCGGATGGCTTCGAGGCCGGCCGCCAGGCGCGCCAGTTCGGCGGCCAGGTGGTCGATGCGACCGTCCAGTTCCTCGTCGGGCTTGGCCGCGTCGGCGCTTTCGCTGAGGGCCAGCAATTCGCGGCGGGTGTCGAGCAGTTCGCGCACCGCTTCGCGTTCCTCGTCCCAGCGGATCTCCAGCTCGCGGATGGTCCGGCGGTTATCGCCCGACTCGCTTTCCAGGGCGGTGATACGCGCGCTGTGGTCGAGGCCGGTGGCCTGTTCCCGGCGCAGCCGCTGCAATTCCTCTTCCAGCGCCTGCTCGCGATGGCGCAGGCTTTCCAGCGGCGGCGGCACGTCGTGCTGGCCGAGGGCGACCCGCGCGCAGGCGGTGTCGAGCACGCTGATCGCCTTGTCCGGCAACTGGCGGCCGGAGATGTAGCGATGCGACAGCTTCACCGCATCGACGATGGCCGCGTCCATGATCTGCACGCCGTGATGCAGTTCCAGCTTGCCGGCGACGCCGCGCAGCATCTCCACGGCGGTGGCCTCGTCCGGCTCCTCGACCTGGACCAGCTGGAAGCGCCGGGTCAGCGCCGGGTCCTTCTCGAAGTATTTCTTGTATTCCAGCCAGGTGGTGGCCGCCAGGGTGCGCAGTTCGCCGCGCGCCAGGGCCGGCTTGAGCAGGTTGGCGGCGTCGCTGCCGCCTTCCGCGCCGCCGGCGCCGATCAGCGTGTGCGCCTCGTCGATGAACAGGATGATCGGCTGCGCGCTGTTGCGCACGGCGTCGATCACCCCCTTGAGGCGCTGCTCGAACTCGCCCTTCATGCTGGCGCCGGCCTGCAACAGGCCGAGGTCGAGCACCCGCAGGATCACCTCCTGCAACGACGGCGGCACTTCGCCGGCGGCGATGCGCAGGGCCAGGCCCTCGACCACCGCGGTCTTGCCGACGCCCGGCGCGCCGACCAGGATCGGGTTGTTCTGCCGCCGGCGCAGGAGGATGTCGACGCACTGGCGGATTTCCCCGTCGCGCCCGACGATGGGGTCGATGCGCCCGGCGCGGGCCTCGGCGGTGAGGTCCTGGGTGTACTGGTCGAGCAGCGGGTCCGGGGCGCTTTCCGGCTTGTCGCCGCCTGCCGCCGGACGGTTCGGCGCGGGCGGCTGTTCGCGGGAGGCCTGGATCCACTCCAGCAGGTTGGCCTGCAAGGCCTCGTGGGGAATCCGCAGCAGCGACGACGCGCTGTTCAGCAACAGGGCGCGGCGCTCCTCGCGGTCGAGCAAGGCGAGCAGCAGCAGGCCGGAACGGATCTGCGCCTGGCCGAGCACGCTGGCGTGGACCACGGCGTCTTCGAGCAGGCCGATGGTGTGCGCGGACAGCGCCGGAGTGCGGGTATTGCCGGCCTTGAACAGCTCCAGCGACAGGTTGATCTCGGCGACCAGGGCGTCGCGCTCCAGGCCGAAGCGCGGCAGCAGGCAGGCGAAGTCGCCGCCGTCGATGTCCAGCAGCTCCAGCAGCAGGTGCTCGATCTCTACGTAATGATGGGTGCGTTGCAGGCAGCGTTGCGCGGCGCGCTCCAGGGCGCGGCGACAGTCCGGGTTGAGGCGGCCGATCAGGGCGGCGAGTTCCATTTCAGGCTACCTCCGGCTGCCGCAGGTCGAGATCGATGCGCTGCCGCTGGCCGTCTTCGACGCGCCGCAGGCCGGTGTTCCAGCTCAGCCTGGGCGGTGCACCGCGCTCCAGGCGCAGCGGCGCGCCGCCGCTCACCAGCAGGCTCAGGCGACAATCCAGGTCGGGGCCGAAGTACAGCGCGGCGAGGCTGGCCAACTGGCCATGGGCGTCGCCGTCGGGGAAGAAGCGGGCGGCTTCGCGGGCATCCAGCGGACCGAGACTGAGGGCGATGCCGGCGTGCTCGTCCCAGGTGCGCGTGCCGGCTATGGCGTCGCGACCCAGGCGCAGGTTGCGTCCGCCGCGTTGCAGCCGGCTGCGGCTGGCCGCGGGGATTTCCTTCCAGGCGCCCTGGTAGGCGTCCAGCCGTGCCTCCACGCCGAAATGCTGGCGCACCAGGCCGGCGAAGCCGGCCAGGGAGCGACGCCCGCCGGCGAACAGCGCGGTGCGTGCCAGTACCGCGCTGTCCGGCAGCGCCAGGCGCTCTTGCAGGGCTTTCGGCAACAGGCCGCTGAGGGCGCGTAGCTGCGCCTGCACCGGGGTCGCCGCCGGCACCGCGAAACCGAGCGCCACGCGATGCTTGCGCAGCACCCGGTAGAGCAGGCTGAGCAGGCGGTGCTGGAACAGGTCGAGGAACTCGGCGGGGGCATGGTCCTTCTGCCGGGCGCGTTGTTGCAGCCATTCCTGGTAGGCATAGGGCAACGGGCCGTCGGGTCCGCCGAGGCCGAACACCGGGGTGGACAGCACCGGTTGCTGCGGGTCGTCGAGCAGGCTTTCCACCTCGCTCGAGGCGAACAGCGGCAACAGCGGCCCGCGCAGGCGCAGGGCCTCCGCCCGCGGCGCGTTGCCGGTGCCCAGCGGCAACGCCTGGGGACGCTCGCGTTCGAGCAGCAGCAGCGCCTGCAACAGTTCGAAGCGCTGCGGCGTGCGGCGCAGCCGCTGACTCAGAGGGAGAGCGGCGAGCCGGCCTGGGGTTGCCATGTCTTCACCTCCTTGTCGGCTTCCACCAGGACCGTGCGCACGAAGCGGTTGGCGGTGGCATACAGCGAGAAGAACTGCGCCAGCACGGCGGAGAACAGCACGCCGCTGGCGCCGACGAAGTGTTGCGGATCGAGTCGCAGGCGGATTTCCAGGCCATTGCGCCAGCCGCGCCAGGCATCCTCGCCGACGTGCGCCACCACCCGCTGGCAGTCGAGTTGCCTCAGCCCTTCTATCTGCCGGCGGGCGCTGGCATCGTCGCGCAGGTTGTGCAGGGCGAGGATTTCCCGCAGGGCTTCGAGGGCGCGCGGGCCTTCCACCAGCGACAGGTGGTTGAGGGTCAGCTGCGAGACCAGTCTCCAGCGCGACTGGCCGTCCAGGCGCGGCTGGCTCTGCGCGCTGGGCGCGTTGCGCAGGCGTGCGGCGGCGACCGGCCCGGGCCGTTCGAAGCCCAGCGCGGTGCCGGCACCCAGGCGCTCGGCCAGATAGCGATTGGTGCATAGCAGCTCGGCGGTCAGGCTGAAGGCCGGGGCTTCGCGTAACGGGTCGAAGCCGGTATCCACCAGGCTCAGCAGCAGGTCGCTGCCCAGCCGGTTCGGGGTCAGCCCGGCGATGCGCCGGGCGTGCCAGTAGAGCGTGCCGAGGTGGCTGTCGTGGCGGCAGCCATAGTAGGCCGGGACTGGCTGCACGGTGCTCCCGGCCACCGAGCGCACGGCGCGGATGCTATGGATTTCCACGCTGTTCTCGCGGTGACTGTCGGCGACCAGGCGGTACTCGCTGCGGGTGCCGTCCGGGCGCAGCGGCTCCGAGGTCCGCGGAAAGAGGTTGATCGCCGGCGCGCAGCCGAGCTGGAAGTCTTCCGCCTGCAAATGCAGGCGTGCCGTCGGTGCGCGATCGAAGACCAGGTACAGGTAGAGCGTCTGTCCGTCGGCGAGCGCGCCGGACAGTGGCAGGTCGAAGAAGTGGAACTTGTCGGGGAAGGCGAAGTACTCGGCGAGCAGGCGCAGGCCCGGATGTCCGCCGTCTTCCTCCGGCAGCAGCGCCTCGTCGGCGGCGAAGCCGACGATCTCCGGCAGTCCGCGGAGCGCCGCCGGCGGCGTGCCGGGCGCCCCCGCCATGACCTGCACGGTATGCGCGGCGAGCAGGTCGTAGAGGATCGCGCAGCCCATCGGCGAAGCCGCCAGGTGGATGCGCAGGCGCTCGATCGACAGTTCGTCCCAGCGGTACTCGCCCAGGCAGCGCAGGCTCAGGCGCAACGCCGAGCGGGCGGCGCCGACTCCGGTCAGGGCTTGCGCCTCCTCGCCGCCGAGCAGGTTCGCCTCGTCGATCGCCAGCGGCCACAGGGTCGCCTCGGCGCTGCTGCGGAAATGCACGCTGTCGCCGCCACGGGTGGTGACGAACAGCGCGGTGTCGCGCGGCAGCCGGTAGCCCTCGGCGAGGCTGCCCTGGGTCGGGTCCGGTTCGAACTGGACGATCGCGCAGGACGGCAGCGGGCGCAGCGCCAGGGGGTAGAGCTGTTCGAGGAGGGCGTCGCTGAACTCTGCGTAGTCGTCGTCGAGGCGCCGTTGCAGGCGCGCGGTGAGCAGCGAGAAACCTTCCAGCAGACGCTCGACGTGCGGGTCGGGGCATTCGCCGGGAGCCAGTTGCAGGCGCCGGGCGACCTTCGGATAGCGCTCGGCGAAGGCGCCGCCGGCGTGCCGTAGCCAGGTCAGCTCGCGCTGGTAGTAGTCGAGCAGATCGGCATCAATCGAATCGCTCATGGCGCACCTCGAGGCCATCGCTGCCCTGTTCGATGACGAATAGCGCAGGCGTCAGGCGCGACCCGCTGCGCAGGCTGCCGCCGAGCTGGATACGCAGGCGCTGCGGATTGCCCGGGTCAGGTTCGACCTCGACCTCGGCCAGTTGCAGGCGCGGCTCGAAATGCTCGACCGCCGCCCGCACCTCGCGCGCCAGCTGGCGCCGGTCCTCGGCGCGCAGGCGTTGCACGGCGGTCCAGTCGGCGAGCCCGTAGGCGAGGATGCCGCTGCGCGCATTCGCCGGGCGCCGTGTGTTGAGCAGGCGCAGCAGCTCGCCGCGGACCGACTCGGCCAGCGCCCGGTCGTCGAACGCGGGACGTTCGTCGGCCTCGGCGCTGAGGCGCTCGAACAGCGGCGGCAGGGCTCCGGACATGTCGGCGCCCGGTCACTTGACCAGCTGGTTGGCGGCCAGGTCCCAGGTCGAGGCGGCCGTGCCTTCCTTGGTGCCGTCGTCCTTCTGCGCGGTCAGCTCCCACTTGATCTTGGTGAAGTTCAGCGACAGGGTCTCCACCGGCTTGCCGCCGGCGCCGCCGCTGACGCTGACGTTGGAGAGCACCACGTTGTTCAGGGTGTAGACGATGAAGGGCATGATCTGCCCGTTGCCCTCGGCGGCGTTGCGGCCGATGGTGATGGTCGCCTCGGCGATCGGCTTGCCGGCGCAGCAATACTCGTTGAGGGTCGGGGTCGAGGTGTCGATGAACTTGGTGAGGGTGAATTCGCCGACGTGGGGTTTGCCGGAGGTGCGCTCCGAGTTGCTGACGTCGTTGGTGACCTGCATCGCCACGTTGTGGCTGTAGGACATGATTTCGATCTTGTTTTCGTAGCCGACGAGCAGGCTGTCGCCTTTGATGTCGCTGCCGAAATCGAGAATGATCGCATCCATCGCATCTGACTCCTGGAGAGGGGCTGTCTGGAACGGGAAGGGCGCCCCGCCGGCGCTGCCGGCGGGGGCGGACTCACGCCGCTACCGGCGGCGGCAGGTTGGCGACCAGGCGGATCGACGCGCTGAGTTCCTCGAGCTGGAAGTGCGGCCGGAGGAACACCGTGGCGCGGTAGGCCCCCGGTTTGCCGGCCACCTCGCTGACATCCACCCGCGCCTCGCGCAGCGGGTACTGCGCCTTGATTTCCTGCGGTGCGTTGTCGTTGATCAGCACGTAGTCGGCGATCCAGTTGTTCAGGTAGGTCTGCACGTTGTCGCGGGTCATGAAGCTGCCGACCTTGTCGCGCATGATCACCTTCAGGTAGTGGGCGAAGCGCGATGCCGCCAGCACGTACGGCAGCATCGCCGACAGGCGCGCGTTGGCGTTGGCCTCGTTGGTGTTGTAGAGCCTGGCCTTGTTGGTGGTCTGGCCGCCGAAGAACACCGCCACGTCGCTGTTCTTCTTGTGGCACAGGGAAATGAAGCCGAGATCGTTGAGTTCCTTCTCGCGGCGGTCGGTGATCGCCACCTCGGTCGGGCACTTCAGCGACAGGTCGCCGGAGCTGGTGCGGAACGTGTGCGCCGGCAGGCCCTCGACCGCGCCGCCGCCTTCCGCGCCGCGGATCGCCGCGCACCAGCCGTACTTGGCGAAGGCCTCGGTGATGCGCTGCGCCAGGACCCAGGCGGCGTTGCCCCAGAGGTACTTGGAGTGGTCGGTGCCGTTGACGTCCTCGACATAGTTCATGCCTTCCACCGGTCGCGTCTCCGGGCCGTAGGGCAGGCGCAGGAGGAAGTTCGGCAGCACCAGGGACACGTAGCGCGAATCCTCGCTCTCGCGGAAGGCGCGCCACTTGATCAGCTCCAGGCTCTCGAAGATCTTGGTCAGGTCGCGCGGCACGGCCAGTTCGGTGAAGCTGTTCATGTCGAACAGGCGTGGGCTGGCGGCGGCGATGAATGGCGCGTGGGCAGCCGCGGCGACGTTCGACAGCTTCTCCAGCAGGCCGATGTCCTGCGGATGGCGGCCGAAGGTGAAGTCGCCGATCAGCAGGCTGAAGGGGTGTCCGCCGAAGGTGCCGTATTCCTCTTCGTAGATCTTCTTGAACAGTGCGCTCTGGTCGAACTCGACCGCCTTCTCCAGATCGTTCTGCAGTTCGTTCTTGCCGACGTTCAGCAGGCGCAGCTTGAGCCGCGCGCTGGTCTCGGTGTTGCTCACCAGTTGGTGCAGGCCGCGCCAGGAGGCTTCCAGCTTCTGCAACTCGGGGTGGTGGATGATCTGGTTGAGCTGGTCGCTGATCAGCGCATCGATCTGGCTGATGCGGTCGTTGATCATCGCCACGGTGTCCTTGTCGACGGCCATGCCCTCGTCGAGGACCTGGGTGGCGAATTCCGCGAGCATGTCGCGGGCATAGTCCTGCTGGCTGTCGTCGTGGGCCATGCGGCCCTTGGCGATGATCTCGTCGAGCAGGGACAGGGTCTGGGTCGAACTCTCGCCGGATTGTTCGGCGGCGGATGACTTGGGCATGGCGGCTTCTCCGGGAAGAGGGTCAGGCCGGCTGGTCGGCCGGGGGTTCGCTGTCGCCGGCCGGGGCCGCTTCGGCTTCCGGGCGGGCCGCTTTGATTTCCTGCAGGCCTTCGGTGTTGGCCACCACGTCCTGCAGCAACTGGTCGAGGTCGTCGTTGCCGTCGAGCTTGGTCAGCAGGTCGCGCAGGCGCTGGCGCGCTTCGAACAGGCGACGCAACGGGACCACCTGCTTCACCAGGTTGACCGGGTCGAAGTCCTCGATGTGGTTGAAGCGCAGCTCGACGTTCAGCTTGCTGTTGTCGCCGCTGATGGTGTTGTCGACCTGCAGGGTGGCGCGGGGAGAGATGGAGGAGAGGATCTCGTTGAAGTTGTCGCGGTCGATGTCGACGAAACGCCGTTCGACCAGCTTCGCCGGCGGGGTATCCGGCTTGCCGGAGAGGTCGGCGAGGATGCCGACCACCAGGGGCAGCTCCTTCTTCTCGATGGCGTTGCCGATCTCGACGTCGTAGGTGATCTGCACGCGCGGCGGGCGCACCCGGTCCAGCTTGTGCTGCGTACTCTCGGCCATGGCGGCTGACTCCGATGCAATGGTGGGGGAGCAATGCATCGGGGGGATGCCCTGATCATCGCAGTCCCTTGCTGGATCACAGGCATGACAGGGAAAACGGCGCAGAACCTGTCCTTGGCGATCCCTCTGGTCCGTCACTGGCGACGAACTACAAAAGACGCTAGAACAGGTCTATGGATTTGCAAAATAAAATTTTCGTTGGACTCCCATGAAGCACGGATGTTTCACCATATGTCGGAAACTCTCCCTGGCGCTGGCGATCCTGGCGCTGGCCGGCTGCTCGTATTTCTTCGCGCCGCGGGTCGAGTTGCAGCGGCTGACCCTGGATGTCGCCGCGCGCGCCAACGACGACTTGCCGATCGCCGTGGATTTCGTCGCGGTGAAGGATGCGGAGCTGTTCAAGGAACTGGCCGGACTGCCGGCCAGCCAGTGGTTCGCCAATCGCGAGCAGTACCGCCGCGACTACCGGCAGCAGTTCGCGGTATGGAGCCTGGAGCTGGTCCCGGGGCAGTTCATCGAGTCGGAGTCCTTCCCCTTGCGCGGCGACCGCGCAACTGGACTTTTGGTCTTCGCCGGCTATAACACACCCGGCGCGCACCGCTTGCGCCTCGACCAGCAGCAGCGCGTCTGGCTGCGTCTGGATACCCGGGAAATGCGACTGGTCAACGATCCCGCCACGCGTTAGCGGAGGGGCAGGCGAGCGACCGTCGTGCACGACAACGTAGGACGTCGAAGGGGAGTCGTATGAGTGTTCTGCCTGACGCGGTGTGCTGGCACGAAGGGATGCAACTGCTTCCCCAGCATTTCCAGTTGCAGGGATTGCGTGCCGAGGCGCTGGCGGCGCGCACCGGACAGGCCTGCAACCCTTGGTTCTGGGGAGTGACCGCCCTGGAACTGGACCCCTCGGCGTTGTGCGCCGGCCAAGTGCGGGTCCTGCACCTCGAAGCGATCCTGCCCGACGGCCTGCCGGTGAGCGTGCAGGCTGGTGTCGACGCGCCGCTGGAGTTCGATCTGGAGACAGCGCTGGCGGCCGCCGAAGGGCCGCTGCTGAACGTCCACCTGGCGGTCAGCCCGCTGTGGCGGGCGGGTCAGTTGCTGCCGCTGAAGGGCCGTCTGCAATCGCGGGTCGGCGCGCCGCTGCCGGACCTGGCCAGCGGCGAGCACCCCGAGCCGATCACCGTCTGGCGAGCGTCGCTGCGGCTGGTCGGCGACGACGGCAAGGCCGACTCCGTGTGCCTGCCGTTGCTGCGCGTGGCGAAGGAGGGCGGCGCCTACGTCAGCCTGCCCTACGTCCCGCCGACGCCACTGATCCTGCCGGAGTCGCCCCTGGGCAGACGCGTGCAGTCACTCTGCGCGCGGGCCCGGGAGAAGGCGCTGTTCCTCGGCGGGCGCCTGCGCCTGGCGCAGCAGGCGGGCAACCAGGACGACGCGGTGGAAATCCGTCGCCAGCTTGCCGCGCTCTGGACCCGCCTGCCGGAGGTCGAAGGCCTGCTGGCAAGTCGTGCGGCCTCGCCGCTGGCCCTGCACGGCAGCCTGCTGGGCCTGGCCGGTGCCTGGGCGGCGCTCGATCCGCTGGCCGGCGTGCCGGCCTTCGAAGCGCTCGACTTCCTCGACCTGCGGCGTGGCTACGAGCCGCTGCTGGACTGGTTGGAGCGCGCCATCGAGTCGATCCGCGCGGGCTACCGCTGCCTGCCGTTCGAGCAGGAGGAACAGGTATTTTCCGTGCGCCTGCCCGATCCGGCGCCGCGTCAGCGCCTGGTGGTCGGCCTGCGGATGCCCGCCGGCGCCGGCGAACAGGCGGCGGCTGACTGGCTGGAGCGCGCCATCGTCGCCTCCGACCCGCACCTGCCGTTGCTCGCCCGGCAACGCATGAGCGGGCTGCCGCGGCAGCCGATGAATCGCCAGGAACAGGTGGCCTACAGCGTTGGCGACGACACCCGTTTGTTCGTCGTGCAGGGTGCCGGCGACTGGTTCGATGCCGGCCAGCCGCTGCGCATCGTCGCGCCGGTCAGCGGGGTCGCCAGCAGTCCCTGGCAGATCGTGCTGTTCGTCGCCGACGGCAGCGACAACACCTAGACAGGAAGGAGCCGCCAATGCCCGAAGGGAGTGCAGGGCCTTTTTCCCAGGCGTACCAGGAGCAGCCGCTCAGCACGGCATTCCGCCAGGCCTGGCAGGAATGGCTGGAGGCCTGGGGCGCCCTCGACCGGGACGCCCAGGATGTGCCACGGATGGTCGAGCGCGCCCTCGAACTGTCCACCCGCATCACCCGGCGTCTGTGGCGCAGCGCCTTCGCCAGCGTCGGCGACGCGGCGGGCGTGCAGGTCAAGGCGATGGTCTATGCCTTCGTCGCCCTGGTCGACGAGACCCTGGTCTTCAGCGCCTGGCCGGGGCAGGGCGCCTGGCAGGACAAACCGCTGGAGTCGCATCTCTACGGCAGTCGCCAGGCGGGCGAATACCTGCCGCTGGCGATCAAGCGCCTGCTCGACGAACGCGCCCCGGCCAGTCGCGACCTGGCCAACGTCTACCTGCAATGCCTGATCCTCGGCTTCCGCGGTCGCCTGCGCGGGCCGCGCGGCGAGGCGCTGCACGAGAAGTGGCGGCAGGCGTTGTTCGCCTTCGCCTGGCAGCGCGAGGCGGACGCCGCCGACCTCGGCCGTCGCCTTGAGCAGCCCGCCGCTGCGCCGCCACGGCGTCTGCCGGTGCGCGCAGCGCTGCCGGACGGCTTCCGCCTGGGCCTGGCGGTGCTCGGGCTGGTGCTGTTGATGAGCGGTATCGGACACCTGTTCTGGCGCGACATCCAGCACGAAATGGCGGCGGTGACCCACCTGGCCGATGCGGAGCAGGCGCCATGAGCGGCGCGACGCTGTTCATGCTGGTTCTCCTCCTGGTGCTGCTGGCGCTGCTGCTGGGGGCGCTGGGCTGGTGGTGGCGAACCCGCGGTGGTACGGAGATCCGCAGCTTCTACGCGGCGGTCCGGCAGATGGAGCGCGAGCAGGGCTGGCAGGGCCGCTACGAAGCGCCCTGGCTGCTGATGCTCGGCAACGAGACCGAGGGCGAGCAGTTGTGCGCCACCTGGCGCCTGCTGCCGGTGGCGCGTCCGGCCTGGTTCGGCCGCTGGTGGTCGGACGGCGAGGGGGCGATCCTGCTGGTGCCCGAGTCGGTGTTCCTGCCCGACGAGGGCCTGCGCCGGCAAAGCGGCGCCTGGCTGCGCCTGTTGCGTCTGTTCCTGCGCCTGCGCGGCAGGCGCGCGCTGGACGGGGTGGTCTGGAACATTCCGCTGGCGCGGTTGCAGGATGGCGAGCAGGCGGCCAACCTCGGCCTCGCCGCGCGCCGTCGCTACGTGGAACTGACCCAGCGCCTTGGCCTGAGCCTGCCGGTTTACGTGGTGATCACTGGCCTGGAAGACCTGCCGGGTTTTCAGGAACTTCTCGCGGCGCTGCCCGAGGAGGCGCGCGAGCGCGCCCTCGGCTGGTCCTCGCCGTTCGCCGCCGAAGCGGCCTGGCAGTCGCGCTGGTGCGAGCAGGCGCTGGAGGAAATCACCGCCACCCTGACCGAGTCGATCGTCGAACTCGGTACCTTGCGCGGCCAGGTGGACAATGAGCTGTATTGCCTGCCGCCACGCCTGGAAAGCCTCCGCGGTTCGTTGCAGGCGCTGCTCGAACCGGTCTTCCAGGGCAACGCCAGGGGCGAGGCGCCGCGCTTTCGCGGTCTCTACCTGAGCGGCAGCGAGGCGGCGGGCGCGGCAGCCGACGAAGTCCTGCCGGCGGTCGACGCGCCGCGTCGGCGCAGCAGCTTCGCCAGCCAACTGTGGGCACGGCGGATCCTTGCCGAGGAAGGCCTGGCCCAGGCGGTGCCGCGCATCCTCCAGCTGCGTCAGCGCTGGCAGCGCGGGATCGGCCTCGCCGCGTTGTGCCTGTGCCTGCTCTGGGGCGGCCTGATGACCTGGGTCTGGCGCGACGCGCTGCGCGACGCCGGTGAACTGTCGCAACTGCTGCATGGCGCCAGTGAGCGCTACCAGCCGCTCGACGACGACACTCGGCGCGCCGCCCAGGTCCGGCAGAACGTCCAGGCCTGGTGGCAACTGGTGTCACAGGCGCCGCGCTGGCGCTTCACTTCGCTGGCGTTTCCCAGTTCCTGGTTTTCCTCCCTGGATGCACGTATCGACAACGCGTATCGCCGCGTTTCCGAGCGCCTGCTGGTGCGACCGCTGCGCAGCCTGCTGGAAGGCGAGGCGAGCGACCTGCGGGCGATCCGCAGCGATGGCCAACCCGGCCTGAAGGAGGGCGACGACCCCAGCCAGTGGAAGGACTACCTGGCGGCGAAGGACCTGGTCGCCCGCGCCATTACCCTGGAGCGCCACAATCGCTTGTTCGCCCAGGCCATCGACAACCGCAGGACGCCGCTCGACGACCTTCTGCAACTGAGTAACGATGCCTTGGGCAGCAGCTACAACGCCGGCAGCCTGGCGCGCCTGGCCTATTACAACCGCACGCTGTTCGCCGAGCGTCCGGCCGATCTCGCCGCCCTCGACCTGGGCCGGGTCGCCGCCACGGCGGCGGATAACTTCCATGACCTGATGGCACGCTGGCTGAACGCCTACTTCCTCACCGACAGCCTGGAACGCACCGGCAATGCCCTGACCCAGGAACTCGCGCAGCTCGGCCAGGAACGAGACGCCACGGCGGCCCAGTTGCTGGGGATCGGCGAATTGATCAACCACCTGCAGCAACAGGTCAACCGCATCAACCTGATCTGGGGCAATGGCGTCGGCCAGGATCTCGTCCCTGGCTACCAGAACCTGCTCAAGAGCGCCCAGCAAAGCAGCCTGCTGGGAGACCGCGTGGAGGAACTGCAGAACCTCACCGTGCAGTTGCAGCAGCAGTTTCGCAGCGAATGGATCGCGCCTCCGGAGGCTGCCGGCGACGGCCTGCTGGTGAAACAGGGGGCGACGCTCAAGCTGGCCGATGACCTGCTCGGTCTGAAACGCGCCATCGATGACCTGAAGACCAAGGACTTCGTCTCCGTGGCCCTGGCGGACAAGACACTGGCGGACCACTCCTTGCTGAGCATCGACGATATCGGCGTGACTCAGGCGTTGAGCTTCTTCAACGACTTCACCGGCTACTACGAGAGCACCCTGCCATCGCTCAACCCGCGCTATCGCTATTCGGTCCTGCACGCCGCCGCCAGCGCGGCGACCGAGGCCATGTGGCAAAGCCTCGGGCCGCGCAGTCGTAGCCTGGCCAGTCGCAATGCCTCGCGTTTCGACGTGCAGGTCAAGCAGGTCCAGGTGTTGCAGGCGGCGCTGCTGGAGTTGCAGGACCTGCAGGCCGGCGCGCGCCTGCTGCTCAGCCTCAACGCGCTGGCCGTGGCCGATATCGGCCAGGCCCTGCGCGACATCGACGAGCAGGCGGTGCTGCGCGAGCCGGTCGATTTCAGCCGCTGGTCGGGCGCGCCGAATTTCGGCCTGCAGATGTTCCGCGCCCAGGACAGTGCCGAGCTGAAGCAAAGCCTGAACAGCCAGTTCAATGCCATGGCGGCGGTCGCCGAACGCCACGCCCCGGCGCTGGAGTGGTTGCAGGCGCAGCAATCCAGCCTGGCCACCGCCGACTACAACGCGTTCGTGCGCTTCAGCGCGCTCAACGCCGAACTGCAGAAATTCAAGGCCGACAACCCGGCGAGCACCGCGGCGCAGTTGGCGAAGCTGGTGGGTAACGATTTCAACCAGATGGACATCGGCAGTTGCGCCGACATTCTCAACGGCGTGCTCCTACCGTCCAGCCGCAGCGACCTGGCGACGCGCCTGGTGGACCTGCGCCAGGGCGCGCTCGGGCGCTGCCAGTCGTTGCAACAGCAGCAGGCGGCGCAGGCCTGGAAGGACCTCGCCGACTACTTCAACCAGTACCTCGCCGGACGCTTCCCGTTCGCCTACAGCCTGGAAGCGGCCGATGCCGAGCCGGGGCGGGTGCGGCACCTGCTGCAACTGATGGAGACGCGCTTGCCGCAGGTGCGCGAAGGGCTGGCCCAGGTTCGCTCGCCGGACCTGCCGGCCGCCGAGGACTTCGTCCGCCGCCTGGAGCAGGCGCAGCGCTGGCTCGGCCCGCTGTTCGAGCGCGACAAGTCGGGCCTGCTCGGCGTCGCCCTGGACATCGACTGGCGCAGCGACCGCAGCCTGGAACGCGGCGCCGACCAGGTGATCGCCTGGAGCCTGTACTCGGGCGACCAGGAAAGCCGTTTCCCCGGCGCGCAGGACAAGGGCCTGACCTGGAATGTCGGCGATCCGCTGAAAATCATGCTGCGCTGGGCGAAGAACGGCTCGCAGCGTCCGGCAGACGACCCGCGCCAGGCCAGCCTGGCGGTGGCCGACCTCGAGGCCGGCTGGAGCTACCAGGGCTCCTGGGCGCTGTTGCGCATGATGCGCGCGCACTTCTCCCGGCAGCGCCCGCCGAACGTCGACTACACGGAGTTTCCGCTGGTCCTGCAACTGCCGGTGTATGCGCCTTACAACCCGGAAAACGAGGCGCGGATGTTCCTCCGCCTGTCGTTGATGAGCCTGGGCGGCAAGACCCCGCTGTCCATCCAGCCGCTGCCGGTGCGCGCGCCGCAATCGCCGTTCGCGACGCTGTTGCCGGCCACCGTCGCCAGCACCGGAGGTACCCCATGACCCTGCCTCTTTCCGGCAACGCCCTGTCCCTGGAAGTGCTGCTCGAACCGATCGACCCCGGACAGCCGTGCGGCCCCAGCCTGCGCTACGACCCGGACTACGACCGCCTGCGCGAGTTGCGCCGGGAGGACGACAGCAGCCTGCCGACCGGCGTCTGGCAAGCGGAGGCCAAGCGCGCCGACTGGGCCGCGGTGGAGCAGTTGGCCAGCGAACTGTTGCAGCGGCGCAGCAAGGACCTGATGCTCGCCGCCTGGCTCGGCGAGGCCTGGCTGCAACGCGGCGGGCTGGGCGGATTGCAGCGCGCGCTGGTGCTGCTGGCGGAACTCTGCGAGCGCTACCCCGAGGAGGTGCATCCGCAAGCCCAGGACGGCGACCAGTCGTGGCGGGTGCCGCCCATCGACTGGCTGTTGCGCCGCTATGCCGAGCTGCTGCACACGCGCCTGCCGCTGATGGGGCAGGGCGCGTTCGCCGAGATCACCCTCTATGCCTGGCAGAGGTTGCAGCGCCAGCAGGTCGCCAGCGGCGACAGCAAGAGCGCCAAGGCGGCGCTGGAAGCGGCGCAACTTCAGCAGAAGAAGCTAGACGAAGCGTTGCGCGCGGAGCCCCTGGTGCAATGGCAGCGCAAGCAGGCCAGCCTGCTCGCCTGCCAGCAGCAACTACTGCGCCTGGAACAGTGGTGCGACCGCTGCCTGGGCGAACTCGCCCCCAGTTGCCAGCCATTGCGCGAGGTCATCGCGCAATGGCTGGCCTTGCTCAAGGAGTTCATCGCCATGCACCCGCAAGCGCCGCTGTCCGAAGAACAGCCCCCGGTCGCGGAGGCGGATGCCAGCGAAGGCGACGCGGACGGCGAGGAAAGCGTCCCGGCGAGCGCGCCGAGCGGGCCGGCTGGCGCGCCGACCAGCCGCGAGGACGCCTACCGGCAATTGCTGCTGATCGCTGACTACCTGGCGCGCACCGAGCCGCACAGCCCGGTTCCCTACCTGATCAAGCGCGCGGTGGAGTGGGGCAACAAGCCGCTGAGCGAGTTGCTGGCGGAGCTGATCAATGCGGACTCGGAGGCGCGCCGAGTCTGGTCGCTGCTTGGCGTACTGCCCTAATGAGCGGGGTTATATTTTTTATTCGAATATATAAATACGAATTCAGAATTTTTTAATCTATGGGTTCCTGGGGCAAGATGGGCGCACATTCCCCGGCTCGGAACCCAGCATGTCCGTCATCACCCATCCCCACGCCCGCGAGCTGACCAAATCGGTGCGCGCCACCGTGCTGGTGTTCAACGACCCCCGTTCCCGCGAGCTGCTGGAGCGCATCGAGCGCCTGGCGCCCAGCGAGGCCAACGCGCTGGTCATCGGCGAGACCGGCACCGGCAAGGAGCTGGTGGCGCGCCATATCCACGCCCTCAGCGGACGCAACGGCGGCCCGTTCGTCGCGGTCAACTGCGGTGCTTTCGCCGAGAGCCTGGTGGAGAGCGAGCTGTTCGGTCACGAGAAGGGCGCCTTTACCGGTGCGTTGCAGAGCAAGGCCGGCTGGTTCGAGGCAGCCAACGGCGGCACCCTGTTCCTCGACGAGATCGGCGACCTGCCGCCGAGCATCCAGGTCAAGCTGCTGCGCGTGCTGCAGGAGCGCGAGGTGGTGCGGCTCGGTTCGCGCCGGCCGATCCCCATCGACGTGCGGCTGGTGGCGGCGACCAACGTCGACCTGGCCGACGCGGTGGTCGCCGGGCACTTCCGCGAGGACCTGTTCTACCGCCTGCACGTGGCGACCATCCAACTGCCGCCGTTGCGCGAGCGCCGCGGCGATATCCTGCCGCTGGCCGAGTACTTCATCGTCGAGCACTGCCGGCGCCTCGGCTACACCAGCGCGAGCCTGAGCCCGGAAGCCGAGCGCAAGCTGCTCGGGCATTCCTGGGCGGGCAATATCCGCGAGCTGGAGAACGCCATCCACCACGCGCTGCTGGTCTGCCGCAACCGCCTGATCCAGCCGGCCGACCTGCACCTCATCGACATGCGTGCGCGCCAGGAGCCGAGCGGCTTGCGCCGCGCTCCCGAAAGCGCCGCCGGCTCGGCGCTGGAGGCGGCGCTGCAGGCGCTGTTCGAGGAAAACCGCGAGGATCTCTACGAGCACATCGAGGAAACCGTGTTCCGCGCCGCCTATCGCTTCTGCCACGGCAACCAGTTGCAGACCGGACGCCTGCTGGGGATCAGCCGCAACATCGTGCGCGCCCGCCTGGAGAAGATCGGCGAGCTGGAAACCTCGCCACGACACAACGTGGTCTCGCTGGTGGGCAAGTGAGCGTGGCGCTTTACAGTCTTTCACAATTCCCCCACAAAACCGGCAAGAACCCGGACGGCGGCTGTTCTACAACGGAGCGGTGAATCTCGTTGGCCGGACCAGGGACGTCGCCATGCTTCGCTCCGCTCGCCTGTGTCGCTCGCTCTCGGTAGCCGCTTTCCCGGCCGCGCCGAGTCCGCCCGGTCCTCCAGTCACAGCAACCTTGGTTTCCCGACCCGGCGAAGAGGATCGCTGCATGCCGTACTGTTCGCCGGAACAACTCGCCGACCTCGGCCCGCTGCTGGATTGCGTGCGCCGCTGGCCGCGCATCCGCGAGCCGCGGCCGGGGGTGTTCTACCTGGGCGACCAGCCGTTCTGCCAGTTCCATTCGCGCAATGGCCAGCGCTGGGCCGACGTCAAGCGCCGCAAGGGACGCTTGCCGCCGTTCGTCCTGCCGCCGGGCGACCAGCATTCGGCGCGGGCATTCCAGATATTCCTGCTCCAGGCCTACAAGCTGAACTGTTGCCCGGGCAACAGTCGGACAGCAGCGCTGTTGCGTGGCTGACAGGCCGAGGCCGGAAACCCGCCGCAACTGCCCGGAAAGCGCACATTTCCCCGTTGGTACGGCCCTTGCTCCAGGGCACTGCACCTAGCGCAACAGTCCACAGGGAAATCCCATGACCAGCCCCTTCAAAGTCGTCGCCGTCTCCGGCGGCACCTATCGCCCGTCCCGCACCCTGGTGCTCACCCAGGCCCTGATCGCCGAGCTTGGCCAGTCGCTGCCGATCGACAGCCGGGTCATCGAGCTGACCGACATCGCCGCGCCGCTGGGCGCTACCCTGGCGCGCAACCAGGCGCCGGCGGAACTGCAGGCGGTGCTCGACGAGATCGAAAGCGCCGACCTGCTGCTGGTCGCCTCGCCGGTCTATCGTGGCTCCTATCCGGGCCTGCTCAAGCACCTGTTCGACCTGATCGACCTCAACGCCTTGGTCGACACCCCGGTGCTGCTCGCCGCCACTGGCGGCACCGAGCGCCACGCGCTGGTCCTCGACCACCAGTTGCGCCCGCTGTTCAGCTTCTTCCAGGCGATCACCCTGCCCATCGGGGTCTACGCCAGCGAGGCCGACTTCGACAACTACCGGATCGTCAGCGAGCCGCTGAAGGCGCGCATCCGCCTCGCCGCCGAGCGCGCCGCGCCGCTGTTCGGCGGA
This sequence comes from Pseudomonas sp. TZ252, assembly GCF_056110345.1. NCBI lineage: Bacteria > Pseudomonadati > Pseudomonadota > Gammaproteobacteria > Pseudomonadales > Pseudomonadaceae > Pseudomonas > Pseudomonas sp. TZ252. The sequence continues at coordinate 5,361,700 of NZ_CM148566.1, forward strand.
CGCTCCGAACTGTTGAAGATCGCCTGAGGTGCGCCGATGAACGTGTTCTGGTTCCTCCCGACCCACGGCGATGGCCACTTCCTCGGCACCAGCCAGGGCGCGCGGCCGGTCTCGCTGCCTTACCTGAAGCAGGTGGCTCAGGCGGCCGACAGCCTCGGCTACCACGGCGTGCTGATCCCCACCGGACGCTCCTGCGAGGACTCCTGGGTGGTGGCCTCGGCGCTGGCGCCGCTGACCGAGCGCCTGCGCTACCTGGTGGCGATCCGTCCGGGAATCGTTTCGCCGACCGTCTCGGCGCGGATGGCGGCGACCCTCGACCGCCTGTCCGGCGGGCGCCTGCTGATCAACGTGGTCACCGGCGGCGATCCCGACGAGAACCGCGGCGACGGCATCCATCTCGGCCACGCCGAGCGCTACGAGGTCACCGACGAGTTCCTTCGGGTCTGGCGGCGCGTCCTGCAGGGCGAGGCGGTGGACTTCCACGGCAAGCACATCCACGTGGAGAACGCCAAGGCGCTCTATCCGCCGCTGCAACGGCCGTATCCGCCGCTGTACTTCGGCGGTTCCTCGGAGGCCGCCCACGAACTGGCCGGCGAACAGGTGGACGTCTACCTGACCTGGGGCGAGCCGTTGCCGGCGGTGGCGGCGAAAATCGCCGACGTGCGCCAGCGAGCGGCTCGCCATGGGCGTACGGTGAAGTTCGGCATCCGCCTGCATGTGATCGTCCGCGAAACCGCCGAAGAAGCCTGGCGCGCCGCGGACAGGCTGATCGAACACATCTCCGACGAAACCATCGCCGCCGCGCAGCAGTCCTTCGCCCGTTTCGACTCCGAAGGCCAGCGACGCATGGCCGCGCTGCACGGCGGCCGCCGCGATCGCCTGGAGATCCAGCCGAACCTCTGGGCCGGGGTCGGCCTGGTGCGCGGCGGCGCCGGCACCGCGCTGGTCGGCGATCCGCGGCAGGTGGCGGAGCGCATCGGGGAATACGCCGAGCTCGGCATCGACAGCTTCATCTTCTCCGGCTATCCGCACCTGGAAGAGGCCTACCGCTTCGCCGAACTGGTCTTCCCGCTGCTGCCCGAACCCTACGCCAGCCTGGCCGGCCGTGGGCTGACCAACCTGACCGGGCCGTTCGGCGAAATGATCGCCAACGACGTGCTGCCGGCTCGCGCCGGCGCTTGAGCGGCCGTGCCCCCGAGGAGAAACGCCCTGTGAATGCGAAGACCCGCCCCGAGGCGCAAACGCCGTTGCAGATTGCCCGGCGCCTGGCCGCCGATTTCGCCGAGAACGCCGCCGAGCGCGACGTCGCCGGCGGCACCCCGAAGGCCGAGCGCGACGCGTTGCGCCGCAGCGGCCTGTTGTCGCTGATCATCCCGCGCGAATACGGCGGCCTGGGGGCGAGCTGGAGCGAAACCCTGCAAACCGTGCGCGAACTGGCCCGGGTCGACAGCTCGATCGCCCACGTCTATGGCTTCCAGCACCTGATGCTGGCCACCGTGCGCCTGTTCTCGCGGCCCGAGCAATGGCAGCCGTGGTTCGAGCTGACCGCGCGCAACCGCTGGTTCTGGGGCAACGCGCTGAACCCGCTGGACAACCGTACCGTGGCCCGGCGCTTCGACGGCTGGCGCGAGTTCTCCGGGAAGAAGAGCTTCTGCTCCGGCGCCCGCGATTCGGAGATGCTCATCGCCTCGGCACTGGACGGCGAGGGCGGGGCGCTGCTGATTGCCGCCATTCCCACCGCGCGCAGCGGTATCAGCCTGGGCCAGGATTGGGACAACATGGGCCAGCGGCAGACCGACAGCGGCAGCGCGATCTTCGAGCGGGTGCGGGTGGAGGAGAGCGAGTTGCTGCTCGATCCCGGGCCGCTGAGCACGCCGTTCGCCTGCCTGCGGCCGCTGATCGCCCAGTTGATCTTCACCGAGGTGTTCCTCGGCATCGCCGAAGGCGCCTTCGAGGAGGCTCGCCAGTACACCCTGCGCGAAGCGCGACCGTGGTTCCGCTCCGAGGTCGCCGAGGCCAATGCCGACCCCTATGTGCTGGCGCGCTACGGCGAATTCTGGGTCGGCCTGGAAAGCACCCGGGCGCTGGTCGAGCGCGCCGCGCAGCGCCTCGACGCCGCCTGGTCCAAGGGCCCGGCGCTGGACGCCAGCGAGCGCGGCCAGTTGGCCCTGGCCATCGCCGCCGCCAAGGTCGCCGCGACGCGCAACGGCCTCGACCTGTGCAACCGCATGTTCGAAGTCACCGGCGCCCGCTCCACTCACGCCGCCCTGCGCCTGGACCGCTACTGGCGCAACCTGCGCACCCAGACCCTGCACGACCCGCTGGACTACAAGATCCGCGAGCTGGGCGACTGGGCGCTGAACCAGTCACCGCCGCAACCGACCTTCTACTCATGAACGCTTCTACCCATACTCCCGACCGGCTGCTGACGCTGCCACGTTCGCCGAACCTGGCGACCTCGATCCGCGCCACCGCCCAGGTCTTCGAGGATCCGAAGTCCCAGGCCCTGCTCGAACACCTGCGCCAGGTGGCGCCGAGCGAGGCCAGCGTGCTGGTGATCGGCGAGACCGGCACCGGCAAGGAACTGGTGGCGCGGCATATCCACAACCTCAGCGCGCGGCGCACCGGTCCGTTCGTGGCGGTCAACTGCGGGGCCTTCTCCGAGTCACTGGTGGAAGCCGAGCTGTTCGGCCACGAGAAGGGCGCCTTCACCGGCGCCCTGGCGGCCAAGGCCGGCTGGTTCGAGGAGGCCAACGGCGGCACCCTGTTCCTCGACGAGATCGGCGACCTGCCGATGCCGATCCAGGTCAAGTTGCTGCGCGTGTTGCAGGAGCGCGAGGTGGTGCGCCTGGGGTCGCGCAAGAGCATCCCCATCGACGTGCGCGTGCTGGCGGCGACCAACGTGCAACTGGAGAGGGCGATCAATGCCGGGCACTTCCGCGAGGACCTGTACTACCGGCTCAATGTCGTCAGTCTCGAACTGTCGCCGTTGCGCGAGCGACCCGGCGACATCCTGCCGCTGACCCGCCACTTCATCGCCGAATACAGCCGTCGCCTGGGCTACGGCCAGAGCCAGTTGAGCCCGGAGGCGGCGCAGAAGTTGCGTGCCTATTCCTGGCCGGGGAACATCCGCGAGCTGGAGAACGTCATCCACCATACCTTGCTGATCTGCCGCGACGGGCTGATCCGCGCGGATGACCTGCACCTGTCCAACCTGCGCCTGGAGCGTGGCGAGGAGCTGGCGCGCGGGGGCCCGGCGAGCGGCGCCGCCGAGCACTTGTTGCAGCAGGCTTTCCAGCGTCTGTTCGAAGAGCAGGGCGAGAACCTCCATGGGCGGGTCGAAGATGCCCTGCTGCGCGCGGCGTACCGTTTCTGCCACGGCAACCAGGTGCATACCGCCAACCTGCTGGGACTCAGCCGCAACGTCACGCGCACGCGGCTGATCGCCATCGGCGAACTGGTGGTGAACAAGCGCGGTGGCCAGCGGATCGATGGCGAGCGGGCGGTGCGGTTGTCGATCTGAGTTCAGGCGCTCGGGATCGCGGCGGGTAAGCGCAAGCGGTTATTCGGCCAACCTCCCGCGACTATCCGCCGTGCCGGCGCTGCGGCATTCGCCCAAACCCAGCCGGGCGCAGTAGACTCGGCGCTTTGCGGAGCGTCTGGCTCCGCGCTCTGCGCCAGGTGGAACTGCCCGATGCCCGATACCTCTCCCGATCTGCCGGCCATGTCGCCGCTCGCCGTCTATCGCCAGGCCGTGGAACAGCGCGGTTTCGCTCCCGACGAGGCGCAGCGGCGCGCCGCCGAGGCGCTGGAGCGTTGTTTCCAGGCCCTGCATGAAGCTCACCGCCACGGCGCGATCCAGGGCGTCTACCTGTGGGGACCGGTAGGACGCGGCAAGACCTGGCTGATGGATCACTTCTACCAGTGCCTGCGCGTGCCCGCGCGGCGCCAGCACTTCCACCACTTCATGCAATGGGTGCACCAGCGCCAGTTCGAACTGACCGGTACAGCCGACCCGTTGCGCGCCCTGGCCCGCGAGTTGGCGCGGGACGTGCGGGTGCTGTGCTTCGACGAGCTGTTCGTCAGCGATATCGGCGACGCCATCCTGCTCGGCAGCCTGCTGCGCATCATGTTCGAGGAGGGCGTGGTGCTGGTGGCCACTTCCAACCAGCCACCGGAGCAGTTGTACGCCGACGGTTTCAACCGCGAACGCTTCCTCCCGGCGATCGAGGCGATCCAGCGGCACATGGCGGTGGTCGCGGTGGATGGCGGCCAGGACCACCGCCTGCATCCCGGCCGGGCCGAGCAACGCTACTGGGTGGTGGAGGCGGGGCAGGCGAGCGGTTTCGCCGAACTCTTCGCGCGCCTGAGTGCCGGCGAAGCGGCATCCACGCAGCCCATCGAACTGGGGCACCGCCCGCTGGCGGTGCACCGGCACAGCGAATCGGTGCTCTGGTGCAGCTATGCGCAGCTCTGCGAGGCGCCGCTGTCGGCGCTGGACTTCATCGGCCTTTGCGACCGCTACCGGGCGATCCTGATGGACGACCTGCCGTGCCTGAGCGCCAGCCAGCGCGAAGGCCGCATAGCCCGTGGCACCGAGGACGGCGCGCAACTGGTGGAGGCGGGGGATCGCGAATTGCCGCAGTTGTCGGTGCACGACGACGGCGTGCGGCGCTTCATCGCCCTGGTGGACGAATGCTACGACCGCAAGGTGCCGCTCTACCTGGAGGCCAGGGTGCCGTTGGAGGCACTTTATACCGAGGGCTACCTGGCCTTCGCCTTCCGTCGCACCCTCAGCCGGCTGCGCGAGATGCAGCTGGCACGCTTCGGCAGCGACAGCGCCGGCTAGCGCCGCGCCGCCGAAGCGGGAACTGCGGATGGCCGCCCGCGCTCATCCGCCGGCCAGGCCGAGGCTCAGTAGCCGTGCCGGCGCAGCAGCGCGTCCATGTCTTGCGCCGCCGGGCGGCCCTGGAACTTCAGCAGTTCCGAGGTGCGGTTGGTGAAGAAACCGTCGACGCCGGCCGCGCCTAGGGCCTTGAAGTCTTCCGCCGAGTCCACCGAGTAGGCATGGATGAACAACCCGCGCGCGTGGGTCATGCGGTTCATCCAGGGTTTCACCAGGTCGGCGTAGCTCTGTTCGCCGCGTTCGCTGAGGGTCGCCGAGGGCCCGGTGCCCAGCGCGCCGTGGGCCTTGGCCCAGTCCAGCCAGGCGCCGAACTCGGCTTCGGACTTCACTTCCTGCCTGGCATAGAAGGCCGCCTTGTCGGTTTCCCCGGATTCCTTGAAGGTCACTGGCGAACGGGCTTCCAGGTAACCGTCGCCGAGCCACAGCAGGAGAATCTTCGGCACTTGCGGCATGCTTTCTTGCAGCAGTTCCAGGCTGCTCTTCTCGAAGGTCTGCAGGATCACCCGGCCATTGCCGTGGGCCACGTCGACATGCCCGGCGGCGGCGCGCTCGCGGGGTTGCAGCCAGCCGCGGCGTTCCAGCAGCTTGCGCAGGTCGTCTTCGATGCCGGGGAATTGCGCCGGTACCTTGGTCTCCAGGTACAGGCCCGGCTTGTTGGCGCCGCCCTCGGCGATGTCGAGCATCTCGTCGAGGGTGAGGATGCGCAGGCCGACGAAGCCGGGCCGGGCGCGCTCGGGGAAGGCGCGATTGAACCAGGAGCCGGCGTCCAGGCGCTTGAGTTCGGCGAGAGTGAAGCTGCTCACCGGGTCCTTGGCGCGCTCCGGGAAGACCTCGGCGACGTCGGTGGTGCGCTCCAGGGTGTCGTCGTGGAGGGCGACCAGCACGCCGTCGCGGCTGCGCTGCACGTCGGCTTCCAGGTAGTCGGCGCCGAGGTCGCGGGCCAGCAGGTAGGCCGCGGCGGTTTCCTCGGGGGCGTCGTACGAGGCGCCGCGGTGGCGATGACCGCCGGCCAGGGCACGCCGGCGGCGGCGCTGAGGGCCTTGCCGGACGGCTCCGCGGCCTGGGCGGCGAGCCCCGCCGTCAGGCCGAGGAGGCCCAGGGTCTTGAATGTTCCTTGCCAGAATCTTTGCCGCATGAGGCGCCTTTCCTTCTTTCTTTTTCACGGGATTGCCGACCAGTCTGGCGTCGCCGGATGACCGGAGGACGACAGATACAGGTCTGTCCGGCGCGGGGAAAGATGCGCTGTCGCGGCGACGCTGGTTCCTGTCGCCCTCGGCAAAGCGCCAGCCCTCCCAGGCCGGGAGGGCGGATTCTACAGGCGTTTGTTCAGCAGGCGGGCCAGGCGGTCGCCGCCGAACTGGATCAACGTGACCAGCAGCACAAGGACGATGATCACGGTGAGCATCACCTGGGTGTCGAAGCGCTGGTAGCCGTAGCGGTAGGCCAGGTCGCCCAGGCCGCCGGCACCGATCGCGCCGGCCATGGCCGAGGAATTGATCATGGTCACCAGGGTGATGGTGAAGCCGCCGACGATGCCCGGTCGCGCCTCCGGCAACAGTACGTTGCAGATGATGTGGCGGCGTTCGCAGCCCATCGCCTGGGCCGCCTCCACCAGGCCGTGGTCGACTTCGCGCAGGCTGACCTCGGCGATCCGCGCGAAGAACGGCGTGGCGGCGATGGTCAGCGGCACCACCGCGGCCCAGACTCCATAGCTGGTGCCGACGATCATCCGGGTAAAGGGAATCAGCGCCACCATCAGGATCAGGAAGGGTACCGAGCGCAGCACGTTGACCAGACCGCCCAGGATGCGATTGAGCAGGCGCGCCTCGAAGATCCCGCCCGGCCCGGTGGTGACCAGCACCAGGGCCAGCGGGATACCCACCAGCAGGACGATGGCGGAGGACGCGCCGATCATCAGCAGGGTATCGAGGAAACCTTGCCAGAGCCGTTCAAGCATGGGCGACATGGCCGAGCACCTCCACCTTGTCCGCCACCAGCGCGGCCTTGGCCAGCACGCCGGGAAGCTCGCCGGGCGGCGCGCCAACCTGTAGCAGCAGGCGCCCCAGGGCGCGGCCCTGGATACGCTCTATGCCGCCGTGGAGCAGGTCGACGCGCTGGCCGATGGCCCTGGCGATGGCCAGCAGGTCCGGCACCCGTCGGCTGGCGCCGGTGTACTGGAGATCGAGCAGCACCGGGTCGCCGGCGCCGGGAGCCTGGCGCAGGCGCGCCAGGAGGTCGGCCGGGAGGGCGGCGCGCAGGCTGCCGAGCAGGCTTCGGGTGACGGCATGGCGCGGATCGCCGAAGACTTCCCAGACTTCGCCCTGTTCGACGATGCGGCCGCATTCGAGGACCACCACGCGGTCGCAGATCTCGCGGATGACCGCCATCTCGTGGGTGATCAGGACGATGGTCAGGCCCAGCCGGCGGTTGATGTCGCGCAGCAGCGCGAGGATCGCCTGGGTGCTCTCCGGGTCCAGCGCCGAGGTGGCTTCGTCGCAGAGCAGTATCTGCGGCTGGTGCACCAGCGCGCGGGCGATGCCGACGCGCTGTTTCTGCCCGCCGGAGAGCTGCGCCGGATAGGCGTCGCGTTTTTCCTCCAGGCCGACCAGTTGCAGCAGCCCGGCGACCCGCTCCTCGATCCGTGCCCGGGGCACCCCGGCCACCCGCAGCGGCAGGGCGATGTTCTGCCGCACGGTCTTGGCCGACATCAGGTTGAACTGCTGGAAGATCATGCCGATGCGTCGGCGCAGGGCGACCAGGCGCTGGCCGTCGTAGCCGCCGATGTCTTCGTCGTCGATCAGCACCTGCCCCTCGCTGGGACGCTCCAGGCGATTGAGGGTGCGGATCAGCGAGGACTTTCCGGCGCCGCTGCGGCCGATGATGCCGAACACTTCGCCGCGGCGGATTTCCAGGTCGATCTCCCGCAGGGCCTGGACTCCACCGGGGTAGCGCTTGCCCAGGCCGTGGAGACGGATGTGCGGCGTGGAGGCGCGCGTGTCGGGCGCCGTCGGGAACGGTTCGAGGGGCAGCAGGCTCGGGGGAACGGTCATGGCCGTCACTCCCAGCCCGGCTGGTACAGCGTGCCATGGGCCTTGTCCAGCGCGGCGCGGACCACCGGTGAATGCTGGTAGATGTCGACGAAGCGCGCCAGGCGGCCATCGCGGTCCTGATAGTCGCCGCGGGTGACGAACTGGATCACGTATTCCCGGTTGTCGATCCCGTCGAACAGCAGTGCCCGGGTCGGGTCGATGGTCCCGGCCAGGCGCAGGTAGTGCGGGTAGCCCTGGGCCAGGTCGAAATCGTCGAGGGCGCGCGCCAGTTGCACCGCCTCCAGCTCGGTGATGCGGATGTCCTTCGGGTTGTCGACGATATCGTCGAGGGTCGCCTTGTAGCCGACGCCGTCCCTGAGCTTCAGCAGGCCGGCCTTCTGTAGCAGTTGCAGGCCGCGGCCGCCATTGATCGGGTCGTTGGCGATGGCCACGCTGGCGCCTTCCGGCAACTCTGCGAGGCTGGCGTAGCGCTTCGAATAGAGCCCGACGTTGTTGATGATCCCCGGCGCGAACGGCTTCAACTGGAAGCCGCCTTCGCGGTTGGCGTTTTCCAGGAAGGGCACGTGCTGGAAGTAGTTGGCGTCGATGTCGCCCTGGGCGAGGGTGATGTTGGGGGCGTTCCAGTCGCTGAACTCGACCAGTTCGACCTTCAGTCCCTGCTTGCCGGCTTCGCTCACGGCGACTTCCAGCGGCGGGGCGAAGGCGGCGGTGGTGCCGATCTTCAGCGGGGCGTCGGCGGCCTGGGCCGGGCCGCTGCCGAGGAGGACGGCCAGGCTCAGGGTTTTCAGGGTGTTCAGCATGGTGGGCTCCTGAACGAAAGGGAAAGTGGGGTCAGGCCTGGCGCTGGCGCGCGGCCGGGGGCTGGCGGAAGGCGGCGCCGGCGTGTTCCGCCTGCAGGCGCGCGCGGCCGCCGCCGAAGAGCTTCTCCCGCAGGGTGCCGGGTGCGTAGGCGGTCTTGTAGCTGCCGCGTGCCTGCAACTCGGGCACCACCAGGTCGATGAAGTCGGCGTAGCTCTCCGGCTCCACGGTGCGGGTCAGGTTGAAGCCGTCCAGGCCGGTATCGGCGATCCAGCCTTCGAGGTCGTCGGCGACCTGGCGCGGGTCGCCTACCAGGGTCACGTAGCGGCCGCCCAGGGCCAACTGGTCGAGGAGCTTGCGCACGGTGGAGTCGGTGCGCGCCACGGTGAGGTTCTTCACCACCGACTCGATGGCGTTGTTCTTCTCGTAGCGGATCGGCTCGTCGAGTCCGTAGCGCGACAGGTCGATGCCGCTGGAGCTGGCGAAGTGCGCCAGGCCGGCCTCGGGGCTGGCGTAGCGGCGGTACTCGGCATGCTTGTCGCGGGCCTCGGCCGCGGTGGCGGCGACGATCACGTTGATGCCCATGAAGATCCTGATGTCCTCGGCGCGACGGCCGGCGCCGACCACCGCCGCGCGGATGCGCTGCACCAACTGGCGGGTGGCCTCGCGGGTCTGTCCGGAGACAAACACGCATTCGGCGTGGCGCGCGGCGAAGGCCAGGCCACGCTCCGAGGAGCCGGCCTGGAACAGCACCGGGGTGCGCTGTGGAGAGGGCTCGGCGAGGTGGTAGCCCTCGACCTGGTAGAACTCGCCATGGTGGCGGATCTTGTGGATCTTCTCCGGCCGCGCGTAGACCCGTCGCTGGCGGTCGGCGAGCACCGCGTCGTCTTCCCAGCTGCCCTCCCAGAGCTTGTAGAGGACCTCCAGGTACTCGTCGGCGCGGTCGTAGCGGCGGTCGTGCTCGATCTGCGCGGACTGGCCCATGGCCTTGGCCGCGCTTTCCAGGTAGCCGGTGACGATGTTCCAGCCGATCCGCCCGTCGCTCAAATGGTCGAGGGTCGAGAGCCGCCGGGCGAACGGGTAGGGCGCCTCGTAGGTGAGGTTGGCGGTGACGCCGAAACCCAGGTGCTCGGTGACCCCGGCCATGGCCGAGACCAGCATCAGCGGGTCGTTCACCGGCAACTGGACGGCTTCGCGGGCGGTCACCTCGATGCCGCCCTGGTAGACGTCGTAGACGCCAAGGATATCGGCGATGAACAGGCCGTCGAACAGGCCGCGCTCCAGCAGCCGGGCCAGCTCGGTCCAGTGGCGCAGTTTGCGGTAGTCGCTGGAGCGGTCGCGTGGGTGGGTCCAGAGGCCGTGGTTGATATGGCCGACGCAATTCATGCTGAAGGCGTTTAGGAGAATCTGCTTCTTGCTCATGGCGGTCCCTTCGGCGTTCAGAGCGTGCCGCGGCGTGGCGGCAGGCGGCCGTTGAGGTAGTAGTCGCCGACCGCGTGGTACTTCCAGCGCACCGGGTCGTGCAGGGTGTGTACGCGGGCGTTGCGCCAGTGGCGGTCGAGACCGAGTTCGGCGAGACAGGCGCGGCTGCCGCCAAGCTCGATCAGCTTGCTGCCGGCCAGCAGGGCGACCTCGGTGGTCAGCGCGCGGGCTTCGGCGACGGCGATCGAGGCGGCCGCCACGCTTTCCGCGTCTGGCTCGGCGGTGGCCCGGTCGAGCACCCGCCCGGCACGCTCCAGCAGCGCTTCGGCGGCGTGCAGGCGGATCGCCAGGCGGCCGATCTCGTGGATGGTCAGTGGGTCGGCGCTGGCCTTGTCGACGCCGGAGTCGACCCAGGGCCGGGCGCGCTCGCGGACGAAACGCAGGGTGTCCTCGAAGGCGCCGCGGGCGATCCCGGCGTCGATCGCCGCGTGGAGGATCTGCGCCAGCGGGCCGACGGTGGTCGGGCGCTCGAAGGCGTCCTGGAACGAGACCACGTCCTCGGCGGCCACCGCTACCCGGTCGAACAGCGCCGAACCGCTGCCGGTGGTGCGTTGACCGAAGCCGGACCAGTCGTCGACGATTTCCAGCCCGGCGCTGTCGCGCGGGACGAAGGCCAGTTGCTGGCGGCCCTCGTCGTCCACCGCCAGGGTCGGCACCCGCTGCGCGTAGAGTGCGCCGGTGCAGTAGAACTTGCGCCCGTCCAGGCGGTAGCCGTCGCCGTCGGCGCGCAGGCGGGTACGGCGCTCGCTGGCGGTACGCGTGCCGATCTCGGCCAGGGCGTTGCCGAAACGCTCGCCGGCCAGGGCGGCGCCGAACAGGCGACCTTTCTGCGCCGGCGAGCCGTTCACCCGCAGCACTTCGAGGGCGTAGAAATGGTTCTGCGGAATCTGCCCCAGGGAACTGTCGGCGGCGCTGACGATCGCCACCACCTTCGCCAGGGTCACCCGCGAGACGCCGGCCCCGCCGTATTCGCGGGGCACCGCGATGCCCCACAGGCCGGAGCGGGAGAACAGTTCCAGTTCTTCCAGCGGCAGGCGCCGCTCGCGGTCGCGCTGGATGCTTTCGCGGGCGAACAGGGCGGCCAGCTCGCGGGCCGTTTCCAGGGCTTCGTCGTCGCTGCCGATGCGATGGGCAGCGGCCGTGGGATTGTCGCGCGTAGCGTGTGCGAGGCTCATCGGGCGCTCCTCAGATCCATGAGTGACGCGCCGGACGGGCGCCGTTCAGGTAGTAGTCGCCGACCGCGTGGACTTTCCAGCGCACCGGGTCGTGCAGGGTATGGGTGCGGGCGTTGCGCCAGTGCCGGTCGAGGTTGAACTCGGCGAGCGTGGCACGGCTGCCGGCCAGCTCGAAGAGCTTCTCGCTGGCGGCCAGGCTGATCTCGGTGCTCAGCACCTTGGCCTCGGCCACGGCGATCGAGGCGCGTGCCGCCGACTCGGCGTCCACCGGCCGCGCGGCCACTTCGTCGAGGACCTGGCCGGCCTTCTCCAGCAGGGCGTTGGCGGCGTGCAGCTCGATTTGCAGGCGGCCGACCTCGGCGATGCTGTAGAGCTCATCGCTGGCGCGTTCGACCTGGGCGTCGATCCAGGGCCGGCTGCGTTCGCGGACGAAAGCCTGGGCGTCGTCCAGCGCCGCCTGGGCGATGCCGGCGTCGATGGCGGCCTGGATCAGTTGCGAGACGGCGCCCTGGAGGCTCGGGATCTCGGCCAGCAGGCCGTTGTGGATCAGCATGTCGCCGGCTACCGGAACCTCGTCCAGCAGTACCGTGCCGCTGGCGGTGGTGCGCTGGCCGAAGCCGGACCAGTCGTCGACGATGCGCAGGCCGGGAGCGCCGCGCTCGACGAAGAGCATCACCGCGCGTTCTTCCTCGTCGATGGCCTTGACCGCCACCCAGTGGGCGAACAAGGCGCCGGTGGAGTAGAACTTCTCGCCGCTGACCCGGTAGCCGTCGCCGTCGCGACGGACCCGCGCCTTCAGCTCCAGGGTGTGGCGGGTATTGCGCTCCGGGCCGGCGTTGGCCAGCCGGCGGCCGTCGAGGATGCCACGGAACAGCTTGCGTTTCTGCGCCGGGCTGGCGACGTTGTCGATCACGCTGAGCAGGCCGAACTGGTTCTGCGGAATCTGTCCGAGGGCCGGGTCGGCGGCACAGATGACACGGAACACCTCGGCCAGGGTCACATGGGAAACCTGCGCGCCGCCATGGGCGCGGGGAATGCCGATGCCGCCCAGGCCGAGGCGGGTGAAGAGTTCCAGTTCCTGCCAGGGCAGGCGTCGTTCGCGGTCGCGTAGCGCCGCTTCGCGACGGGCCAGTCCGGCTACCTCGTGGGCGGCCTGCAACGCCTGGGCGTCGTTCTCGATGAGGCGTGCCGGGAGTAGCCGGGGCGCCTGGTCACGAAGATCCTTGGGTGCGGTTTCGTCGGTCATGGTTCAGCCTTGCAGCGTGGTGGTTCCGCCAGCGGCATCGGTGTGGCGCGGCTCGCGGGTTCGGTGGTGCGGGTGGAACGCCTGGAGGAGGGAGGGGAAACAGGCGGTAACGACATGCTCGCTGGGCACCTCTGGCAGTTCGGATAGGTGGCTGGCGCGATTGCCAAGCCTCTGCCGGGTCTGTTTGCACAAGCCGTGCCGTTTGCTAATCCATAGAAAAATCAAAGATTTGGAGGTTTTCTCCAACAGTTTCTGCTGGTCCGCGGGCGCTGCCTGTTGCTCCGCTGTTGCCAGGGCAACAGTTACCGGCGGATTACAGCCGGATGCCGCGCGCCGGCGCCGTGCTGCTAGGGTGATAGGGTTTCGCGCGCGGCGGCCTGGCGCGCGTCCACCCACTCGGATCGTCGAAGGAACTCCCATGCAGAGCGCTAACGCTTCAGAACTCACCACCGACATCGCCGTGATCGGCGGCGGCGCGGCCGGCATCGGCGTGATCGCCAGCCTGCTGAAACGTTCGCCGGGGTTGCGTATCAGCCTGATCGAGCCGGCGGACACCCACTACTACCAACCGGGCTGGACCCTGGTCGGTGGCGGCGCCTACGCACAGGGCGACACCGCGCGGCCGATGGCCGGGCTGGTCCCGCCCGGCGTGGAGTGGTTGCGCACCCGCGTCGAGCGGGTCGACCCCGAGGCGCGCCGACTGTTGCTGGAGGGCGGCGACAGCCTGGAATACCGCAACCTGATCGTCTGCCCCGGCCTGCGCCTGGCCTGGGAGCGCATCGAGGGCCTGGAGGAGACCCTGGGGCGCAACGGCGTCACCTCCAACTACCGCTACGACCTGGCGCCCTACACCTGGGAGCTGGTGCGCGGCCTGCGCGGCGGCAAGGCGCTGTTCACCCAGCCGGCGATGCCGATCAAGTGCGCCGGGGCGCCGCAGAAGGCCATGTACCTGTCCTGCGACCACTGGCTGCGGGAGGGCGTGCTGCAAGACATCGAGGTCGAGTTCGACCTGGCCGGCGCGGCGTTGTTCGGTGTCGCCGATTTCGTTCCGCCGCTGATGGAGTACGTGCGCAAGTATTCGGCCGAGCTGGCGTTCAATTCCAACCTGGTGAAGGTCGACGGCGCGGCGCGCAAGGCCTGGTTCGAGGTGAAGGACGCCGACGGCAACACCAATCTGGCGGAAAAGGACTTCGACCTGCTGCACGTGGTGCCGCCGCAGCTGCCGCCGACCTTCGTCGCCGCCAGCGGCCTGGGCGACGCGGCCGGCTGGTGCGAAGTCGACCCGGCGACCCTGCAACATGTCCGCCATGGCGAGATCTTCGCCCTCGGCGATGTCTGCGGCACCGCCAACGCGAAGACCGCGGCGGCGGCGCGCAAGCAGATCGTGGTGGTGGCCGAGAACCTTCTCGGCCTGCGCAGCGGCCGTGGCCTGCCGCTGCGCTACGACGGCTACGGCGGTTGTCCGCTGACCGTCGAGCGCGGCCGGGTGGTGCTGGCGGAGTTCGGCTATGCCGGCAAGCTGCTGCCGACCTTCCCGCTGGAGCCCACCGCGGCCAGCCGCTTCGCCTGGCTGCTCAAGCGCCACGTACTGCCCTGGGTGTACTGGAACGCCATGCTCAAGGGCCGGGAGTGGCTGGCGCGGCCGGGGCGCTAGACCGGGCGGCAGCCCTCGGCCTGACCCTCCGCACGGCCGGCCTCAAAGCTCGTGGGCGAACGGCAGGTCCGGCCCCACCCGCGAGCAGGTGACCGCCGCCGCGCGGATGGCGAAGGCGAGCATCGCGTCGATCGCTTCCCGCGACAGCGCGGCTAGCCCGGCCGGGCTGTCGGCGTCGAGGCGGCGGAGGTAGGCGAGGGTCGCCGCCTGGAAGGTATCGCCGGCGCCGACCGTATCACGCAGTGGCAGGGCGGTATCCGCCGGGCGACTCCAGCTGCCGTGGGTGCAGTGCACGCTGGCGCCGGCCCCGCCGTGGGTGACGAAGACCAGCCGGCAGCGCGGGTTCAGCCAGCCGCGGGCCACCTCGCCGGGGTCGCGGCCGGGGTAGAGCAGGGCCAGGTCTTCCTCGCTGGCCTTGATCAGGTGCGCATGACTGGCGAAGGCCTCGACCCGGCGCCGCCAGAGGTCGATGTCCGGCTGCGGGTCGAGGCGCACGTTGGGATCCAGGCTGACCAGGCGCCGGCCGCTCTCGCGCCGGACCAGCGCCAGCAGGGTGTCGGCCACCGGTGTCACCACCAGGGTATAGGAGCCGACGTGCAGCCCGCGTATCCGCCCATCCAGCGTCGGCAGGTGTTCCAGGCGCACCTGGCGGTCGGCGCAGCCGTCGCCGCGGAACTGGTATTGCGCCGAGCCGTTGGCGTCGAGGCCGACCATCGCCAGGGTGGTCGGGGCGTCGCTGGGCACCAGGAAGCCGCAGTCCACGCCTTCTTCTTCGAGCACCCGGCGCA
Source organism: Pseudomonas sp. TZ252 (assembly GCF_056110345.1). NCBI lineage: Bacteria > Pseudomonadati > Pseudomonadota > Gammaproteobacteria > Pseudomonadales > Pseudomonadaceae > Pseudomonas > Pseudomonas sp. TZ252. The sequence continues at coordinate 5,376,799 of NZ_CM148566.1, forward strand.
GCCGCGTGCCCAGGTAGTCGCTGGACAGCCCGCCGAACAGCGCCGCCTCCACGCCCAGCCGGCGCAGGCCGACGGCGACGTTGAACGGCGAGCCGCCGGCGATCGCGGTGAAGCCCAGCTCGTTGCTGCGCGCAGCGCTTTCCAGGCTGAAGACATCGAAAAGGGCCTCGCCACACACCAGGTACATGCAGATCTCCAAAACGCCAGAAGAGGAAGGAAAGCGACCATTATCGCGGAGGCAGGTGCTCCAGGTAACGCCGGTAGGCCTGTTCGTAGGCCGCCTGTTGTCGCGCCTGGGGCTGGGTGCGGGTCGACTCGTCGAGCGCCACGCAGCGCCGGCACAGGGCTTCCAGGCTTTCACCGGCGCCGCTTTCGCGGCCCAGGCTCCAGGCCGCCTGGAGCGCCGCGCCAAGGGCGGCGGCCTCGGTCTGCCGCGGACAGACCAGCGGCAGGCCGAGCAGGTCGGCGAGCGTCCGCCGCCACAGCGGGTTCTTCGCCGCGCCGCCGACCAGGCGGATTTCCTCGCCCGGCAGGCCGCTGGCGCGCAGCAGGTCGAGGCCGTAGCGCAGGCCGAAGGCGGTGCCTTCGAGCACCGCCCGGCAAAGATTGGCGCGGCTCAGGTTGGCCGCGGTCATGCCATGCAGGCTGGCGCTGGCGTGCGGTAGCGCCGGAACCCGCTCGCCGTCGAAGAACGGCAGCATCAGCAGACCCTCGGCGCCGACCGGCGCCTGGGCGGCCAGCCGGGAGAATTCGTCGAGGTCGAGGTGCAGCAGGTCCTGTACCAGGCCGCAGGCGCCGGTGAGGTTCATCGTGCAGGCCAGCGGCAGCCAACCACCGGACGAGGCGCAGAAGGTCGCCAGCTCGCCGTGCGGACTGACCAGCGGCCGCTCGGCATAGGCGCTCAGGGTGCCGGAGGTGCCCAGGCTGGCGGTGAGCAGGCCGGGGCGGATGTTGCCGGTGCCGATGGCGGCGAGCATGTTGTCGCCGCCGCCGCCGGCGACCCGCGTGTGGGGAGCCAGGCCGAGGGCGGCGGCCGCTTCGGGGCGCAGGTTGCCGATGCAGGCGCCGGGCTCGATCAGCTCCGGCAGCGCCGCCGCCAGGCGTCCGCCCGGCTCGACCAGCTCCAGCACGTCGCTGGCCCAGGTGCGCCGGCGCACGTCGAAGTAGCCGCTGCCGGAGGCGTCGCCCGCTTCGCTGCAGACGCGGCCGGTGAGCCAGTGGTTGAGGTAGTCGTGGGGCAGGAGGATGTGCGCGACGCGGGCGAACAGCTCGGGAAAGCGGCGCCTGCTCCAGAGCAGCTTGGACAGCGTGTAGCCCGGCGCGAGCACCAGTCCCAGGCGTTCCAGCGAGCCGGCCGGGCCGCCGAGGGCTTCCAGCAGCTCGCGGTTCTCCGCCGCGCTCTCGGTGTCGCACCAGAGCTTGGCCGGGCGCAGCGCCCGGCCCTCGGCGTCGAGCAGGAGCAGCCCATGCTGCTGGGCGGAAACCGCCAGGGCGCGGACCTCGCGGCCGTCCACCGCGGCTTCTTCCAGGGCCATGCGTACCGCGCTGGCCATGGCTTCCAGCCAGTCCGCCGGGTCCTGCTCGCGGCGTCCGTCGCGGCCTTCCGGCGGCCGCTGCGCGGCGCTGCCCAGGCCCAGCGTGCGGCCGCTGCCGGCGTCGAGCAGCAGCGCCTTGCTGCCTTGGGTGCCGCAATCGATGCCGAGGAACAATCCGTGCATGCGGCCCTCCGGAGTCATTCGCCGAGTACCTGGCGCAGGGTTTCGCTGACGCCGTGTCGGCGCAGGCTGTCGTAGAGCCGCTCGAAGGCCTCGACGAAGGCCGCCGAGGCCGGGATCGCCGGGCCGAACACGGTCTCCACGCCGAGCAGGCGCCGGCCCAGGCCGTGGCGTTCGGCAACCAGCGCCTGGCATTCGGCGGCGCGCGGATCGGGAATCGGGTAGCGTTCGCCATGCTCGTCGACCCCGCCCAGGTACAGCGCCCAGGCCGCCACCACCAGGGCCACCCGTTCCAGCGGCCGGCCGGCGGCGATCAGCCGATTGGCGGTGGGGACGATGAACTTGGGAAACTTCGACGAGCCGTCCGAGCAGACCCGTTCCAGTTGGTCGGCGATGGCGCGGTTGGCGAAGCGCTCGACCAGGCTGTCCTTGTAGCGTTCCAGGTCGATCCCCGGTACCGGTGCCAGCAGCGGGGCCACGTCGCGGTCCATGAAGGCCCGCACGTAGCGGCGCAGCAGCGGGTCGCCGAGGGTCTCGTGGACGAAGCGGTAGCCGCGCAGGAAGCCCAGGTAGGTGAGCGCCAGGTGGCTGCCGTTGAGCAGGCCGATCTTCATCTCCTCGTAGGGCGTGACGTCGTCGGTGAACTGCACGCCGACCTTTTCCCAGGCCGGGCGCCCAGCGCTGAAACGATCTTCCAGCACCCATTGCACGAAGGGTTCGCAGACCACCGGCCAGGCGTCTTCCACGTCGTGCCGTTGGGCCAGTTGGCGGCGGTGGGCGGGGCTGGTCATCGGGGTGATGCGGTCGACCATGGCGTTGGGAAAGCTGACGTGCGTCGCGATCCAGCGCGCCAGCCCCGGGTCGAGCCGTTCGGCGAAGGCCAGCAGCGCCTTGCGCGCCACCTCGCCGTTATGCGGGAGGTTGTCGCAGGACATCACGGTGAACGCCGGCACGCCTGTGTCGCGGCGCCGCCGCAGAGCCTCGCAGAGAAAGCCGAAGACCCCGCGCGGGGTCCGCGGGTTGGCCAGGTCGTGGCGCACCAGCGGCAACTCGGCGAGGAACTCGCCGCTGCCATCGTCGATGCAGTAGCCGCCTTCGGTGATGGTCAGCGAGACGATGCGGATGGCCGGCTCGGCAAGTTTTTCCAGCAGCGCCTCGGCGCCGTCCTCGGCGAGCAGCATGCCGCTGATGGCGCCGATCACGCGGACCTCGGTGTCCGGTTGGTCGCCCAGCTCGTAGAGGGTGTAGAGGTAGTCCTGGGCGGCCAGGGCGTCGTGCATGGCGCGGTCGTCGCTGCGCAGGCCGGCGCCGCAGATCGCCCAGTCGAGGGCTTCGCCGCGGTTCATCAGGGCGTCGGTGTAGGCCGCCTGGTGCGCGCGGTGGAAGCCGCCGACGCCGATGTGGACGATGCCCTGGCGCAGTTGCGCGGGGTCGTAGGACGGGCGGGCGACAGCGGTCGCCAGCAGGGGGAGGTGCTGCCGGTTGAGTTTCATCGGTGGGTTCCCGCTGGCGGCTTCAGGCCGCCTGTTGCAGTCGTTTGTCGAGGGCCTGGCCGTTGCTGTCGAACAGGTGGCAGTGCTCCGGATCGAAGCCCAGCTCCAGGGGGGCGCCGTAGTCCGGTGCGAAATCGCCGCGCACGCGCAGGGTGAGCATTTCCCCCGAGTCGGCGCGGACATGGCAGAAGCTGTCGCTGCCCAGGCGCTCGCTGACGTCGGCGGCGACCCGCAGCAGGCCCTGGAAGGCATGGCCCGGGCGGGCGATGTTCAGGTGTTCCGGGCGGATGCCGAGGGTCACCGGGCTGCCGGTGGCCAGCTCGCCGGCGCATAGCGGCAGGCCGACGCGCGCGCCGCATTCGAGGGCGACCTCGCAGCGCTCGCCCTGGTTGCGGCTGAGATGGCCGCGCAGGAAGCCTATCTTCGGCGTGCCGAGGAAGCCGGCGACGAACAGGTTGGCCGGATGGTGGTAAAGCTCCAGCGGCGAGCCGACCTGCTCGACGCGCCCGCCGTTGAGCACCACGACCTTGTCCGCCAGGGTCATCGCCTCGACCTGGTCGTGGGTCACGTAGATCATGGTCGCCGCCAGTTCCTGGTGCAGCCGCGCCAGTTCCAGGCGCATCTGCACGCGCAGGGCTGCGTCGAGGTTGGACAGCGGTTCGTCGAAGAGGAATATCTTCGGGTTGCGCACGATCGCCCGGCCGATCGCCACCCTCTGCCGCTGGCCGCCGGAGAGCTGGCGCGGCTTGCGCTCCAGCAGCGCTTGCAGTTCGAGGATGCGTGCGGCGGCGTCGACCTTGGCGGCGACCTCGCGCTTGTCGACGCCGGCCAGGTCGAGGGCGAAGGAGAGGTTCCTGCGCACCGTCATGTGCGGGTACAGCGCGTAGGTCTGGAAGACCATCGCCAGGTCGCGTTTCGCCGGCGGGGTGTCGGTGATGTCCGTGCCGTCGAGGGCGATGCTGCCGCCGCTGGCCTCTTCGAGGCCGGCGATCAGGCGCAGCAGGGTCGACTTGCCGCAGCCGGAGGGGCCGACGAAGACTACGAACTCGCGGTCGCGGACGTCGAGGTCGATGCCCTTGATGATGGCCTGGCCGTCGAAGCCTTTCTGCAGGTTGCGGATCTTGAGATCAGCCATGGCGGAATACCTCCGTGGACGAAAGGATGGGGATGCGCTTCATTTCACGGCGCCGAAGGAAAGGCCGCGTACCAGCTGCTTCTGGCTGATCCAGCCGAAGACCAGGATCGGCGCGCAGGCGAGGGTGGAGACGGCCGAGAGCTTGGCCCAGAACAGTCCTTCGGGGCTGGAATAGGAGGCGACCAGGGCGGTCAGCGGGGCGGCGGCCGAGGAGGTCAGGTTGAGCGACCAGAAGGCCTCGTTCCAACACAGGATCAGCGACAGCAGCAGGGTCGAGGCGAGCCCGCCGCGGGCGATCGGCAGCAGTACGCGGACGATCTCCTGCCAGGTGCCGGCGCCGTCCAGGCGCGCTGCTTCGAGGATGTCCACGGGGATGTCCTTGAAGTAGGTGTACACCATCCAGACCACGATCGGCAGGTTGATCAGGGTGTAGACGATGATCAGCGCCAGCCGCGAATCGAGCAGGCCGAACTGCTTGGCCAGCAGGTAGATCGGCATCAGTACGCCGACCGGCGGAAGCATCTTGGTCGACAGCATCCAGAGCAGCGTGCGCTTGGTGTGGCGGGTCTCGAAGAAGGCCATGGAGTAGGCCGCCGGCACCGCGACGAGCATGCACAGGAGAGTCGCCGAGGAGGAGATCAGCAACGAGTTCCAGGCGTAGGCGAAGTAGTCGCTGCGCTCGTTGATGTGCAGGTAGTTCTCCAGGGTCGGCTGGAAGATGAACTGCGGCGGCGTGGCGAAGGCGTCGATCTCGCTCTTGAAGCTGGTCAGCAGCATCCAGAAGATCGGGAAGAACAGCAGCAGGGCGATGCCCCAGCAGAGCAGGCCGAGCAGGGCATTGCGCAGGCGGCGGGATTGCTTGAGTGTCAGCATGGCGGGTTCCTCAGCTGCGCTCGGTAAGGTTCTTGCCGATCATCCGCACCAGCACGATGGCGGCGATATTGGCGATCAGCACCGCGATCAGGCCCCCGGCCGAGGCCATGCCGACATCGAACTGCAGCAGCGCCTGGTTGTAGATCAGGTAGGCGAGGTTGGTCGATTCGTAGCCGGGGCCGCCGCTGGTGGTGGTGAAGATCTCGGCGAACACCGAGAGCAGGAAGATCGTCTCGATCATCAGCACCACCGCGATGGGCCGCGCCAGGTGCGGCAGGGTCAGGTGCCAGAAGATCGCCAGCGGACCGGCGCCGTCGAGGCGGGCAGCCTCCTTCTGCTCCTGGTCGAGGGACTGCATGGCGGTCATCAGGATCAGGATGGCGAAGGGCAGCCATTGCCAGGAGACGATGAGGATGATCGACAGCAGCGGATAGTGCGCCAGCCAATCCACCGGCTCGGCGCCGAACAGGCGCCAGACGGCGGCGAGGATGCCCGAGACCGGGTGGAAGATCAGGTTCTTCCAGAGCAGCGCGCTCACCGTCGGCATGATGAAGAACGGCGAGATCAGCAACACCCGCACCGCGCCGCGGCCGAAGAATTCGCCGGCCTCCAGCAGCGCGGCGATGAGCACGCCGAACGCCACGCTGATCGCCAGCACGCTGCCCACCAGCAGCAGGGTGTTCAGCGCGCCGGGCAGGAAGCCGGCGTCGGTGACGAAGAAGGTGAAGTTCTCCAGGCCGACGAAGGCATTCTCGCCGGGATACAGCAGGTTGTAGCGGATCAGCGAGAAATACAGGGTCATGCCCAGGGGCACGATCATCCACAACAGCAGCAGCGCCACCGAGGGGCTGACCAGGAGCCAGCCAGGGCCGCGCCGGCGGCGCTGGAGACGGCGGCGGGCGGGACGGGCCGGGAGCGGGGTATCGAGGGCCGAGGTGTTCATGGCGACTCCGTCTGGATCTTCAAGGACAAGCGCTCGAGCAGCGCCGCGCCGGGCGCGGCTGCGCCCGGCGGCGGACTACTTCGGATAGCCGGCGCGCTTCATCTCGCGGGCGGTGCTCTGCTGCGCGGCGGCGAGCGCCTGGTCGCTGCTCATCTGCCCGGTGAGGGCGGCGGAGAACAGCTTGCCGACCTGGGTGCCGATGGCCTGGAACTCGGGGATGGTGACCAACTGGATGCCGACATAGGGCACCGGCTTCAGCGTCGGATGGTTGGGATCGACGCGCTTCAGCGATTCCAGGGTGACCCGCGCGAACGGCGCGGCGGCCAGGTAGGCCTCGCTGTAGGTCGAGGCGCGGGTGCCGGGCGGCACGTTGGCCACGCCTTCCCTGTCTGCCACCAGCTTGCCGTACGCCTGCGAGGTGGCCCAGGTGGCGAAGGCCTTCGCCGCGTCCTTGGCGCGCGAGCTGGCGGGAATCGCCAGGGCCCAGGAATACAGCCAGGAGGCGCCCTTGTCGGTGACTTCCCGGGGGGCGAAGGCGAAGCCGGTGGCGTCGGCGACCTTGCTCTGGCTCTTGTCGGTGACGAACGAACCGGCGACGCTGGCGTCCACCCAGATCGCGCACTTGCCGCTGTTGAACAGCGCCAGGTTCTCGTTGAATCCGTTGCTGGAGGCGCCGGGCGGGCCGTACCGCTTGAGGGTGGAGACATAGAAGTCGAGAGCCTTCTTCCATTCGCCGCCGCTGAATTCGGGCTGCCATCGCTCGTCGAACCAGCGTGCGCCGAAGGCGTTGGCCAGGGTGCCGATCAACGCCATGTTCTCGCCCCAGCCGGCCTTGCCGCGCAGGCAGATGCCGTATTGGCCCTGGTCCGGGCGGTTGAGCCTGGCGGCGAATTCGCCGAGCTGGGTCCAGGTCGGTTGCTCGGGCATCCGCAGCCCGGCCTGCTGGAACAGGTCCTTGCGGTAGTAGGTGATCGAGGCTTCGGCGTAGAACGGCAGGGCGTACAGCGTGCCCTTGACGGAGAGACCGTCGCGCACCGAGGGCAACAGGTCGTCCAGGGCGTAGTCGGCGGGCAGCCCGCTCATCGGTTCCAGCCAGCCCTTGGCGCCCCAAAGCGCGGCTTCGTACATGCCGATGGTGAGCAGGTCGAACTGTCCGCCCTGGGTGGCGATGTCGGTGGTCAGGCGCTGGCGCAGGACGTTCTCTTCGAGCACCACCCATTTCAGCGCGATGTCCGGGTGGCTTTCCTCGAACACCTTGGACAGGCGTTGCATGCGGATCATGTCGTTGTTGTTGACCGTGGCGATGGTCAGGGTCTCGGCGCCCTGGGCCAGCAGGGGCAGGGCGAGGCAGGCGGCGGCCAGGCAGGCCTTGATCGAGTCGTTCATCGGTGAACTCCTCTTCCGGGCCGGCGGGCGGCGCGGAAGACATTATTGTTTTTGTGTCGCTCGCTGCCGATTACACAGGCGCGTCACGCAACCGACAAAGCCTCGACTGCACTTCGACCGATACTTTTTTGCACCGCCGGGGTGGGGCGCTGGAGGCTCAGAGCAGGTTCTGCTCGGTCAGCCGCTGGGTCACCAGGCGCCGGTAGCCGGTGGGCGTCATGCCCTTGAGCTGCTGGAAGCGCCGGTTGAAATTGGACAGGTTGCTGAAGCCCGACTCGAAGCACACCTCGGTCACCGGCAGCTCGCTGCGGGCCAGCAGCTCGCAGGACTTGCTGATGCGCAGGCGGTTGACGAACTCGACGAAGCCGCGCCCGGCGGCCTGCTTGAAGAAGCGCGAGAAGTAGGTGGGGGTCATGCCCAGGTGGGCGGCGACCTGCTCCTGGGTGAGGTCCTGGGCGTAGTGCTGGAAGATGTAGTCCACCGCCCGGTTGATCCGTTCGACGTTGTGCTCGTCGGCCAGTTGCGAGGAAGTGACGGTAGAGAGCAACTGGTAGTCCTCGCATTCGGCGAGCTGTTCCATGAGGATAAAAAAGTATCCCAGGCGGGTCATGCCGCCGCTGTCGGCGATGCGTTGCAACAGTCGCCGGCTTTCGCCGATCAGCGCCGGGTCGCGGAACTCGATGCCGTAGCGCGCCCGCGCCAGCAGCGGGGCCAGGCGGTTCAGCTCGGAGAATACGCCGCTGCCGTCCTCCAGCACCTCGTCGGTGAAGTTCACCAGCATGTCGCGCCGGGCCACCACCTCGTCGGGCTCAACCTGGCTGATCCAGTTGTGCGGCAGGTTGGGACCGGTGAGGAACAGGGTGTCGGGGGCGAAGTTGCCGATGTAGTCGCCGATGAATACCTTGCCGGAGCTGGCGACGATCAGGTGCAGCTCGTATTCCTTGTGGAAGTGCCAGCGCACCAGCGGGCTGGGGAAGCCGTGCTGGCGGTAGATCAGCGAATGGCCTTCGTGATCGTCCATCAGCTCGTAGGACGGATCGGTGACTTTGCTGGCTCTGGGCATGGGCGCGGGCCGACCGGGGGAACGAAGGCACATCCTAGCCCGAAGCGGCGGGGCTGTGCAGGGGACCACCCGCGAGCCTCGCTCCCCTGCGTGGCGCCGGGTGGCCGCAGGGGCGGGTAGCGGGCCGTGGCTCTATCCGCCGCCATCCGCTTCAACGCTGCGCCGTGTCCTGCGGCGTGGCGCCGGGAACCGCCAGGTTCACCGCCTTCTCCTCGCGCGGCGTACCTTCGGGCACCCAGTCGTAGGCCACCGGCAGCGCGCGGTAGACCCAGTTGCTCCGGGCGTCGCCGCGCGGCGCCTTGCCGAAGTAGGGGCTGACGTACTCCCAGACGATCTCGCCGCCGGGCGTTACCTGGAAGAAGCGTCCGTTCTGCCCTTCGTCGATCAGCGTATTGCCGTTGGGCAGGCGCCGCGCGCTGCTGATGAAGGCGCTGTAGAAGGCCCAGCCGGGCTGCTGCGAGTCCTCGGCAGTGTATTGCCAGACGATCTGCTTCTTCAGCGGGTCGATTTCCAGTACCCGCGAGCCGGAGACCAGCCCGCGCTGTACCGAGGGGTAACCGGCGTCACCCTGGTTGTCGAACACCAGCAGGTTGCCGGCGCCCGGCAGGCCCTCGGGAATGAGGTGGGCGTCGTGCTGGCCACTGATCTGGTCCACCGGGCGCGGCAGCTTACGGGCGCTCTTCGGGTCGATCGGCGGAAGGTTCGGGCCGAGGCGCCAGACCACCTTGCCGCTGGCCTTGTCGACGATCGCTATGAAGTTGGCGTTGCGTGAGTCGAGCAGCAGGTTGTCCGGGGCGAAGCGCCGGTCGCCGGCAGCGTGCCAGCGGTTCTCGCCGAGCGGGGCGAGGTTGTTGATGTGCAGGTAGTCGGGGTTCTCGCTGGCCCGTACCCGCTTCAACTGGTCGGCGGTGAATCCGAATTCGTCGAGATGCTCCGAAGCGGTCCAGCTCCAGGCCAGCTTGCCCTGCGGCGTGACCTCGTAGATCACGTCATCGATTACCCGGGGCACGGCGAAGCCCTTCACCGCGTGGACCTTGTTCGCCAGCAGCAGGGTGTTGCCGTTGGCCAGCCGGCGCTGGTCGTGGTGCTGATGGGCGGCGCCGCCCGGCGCCTGGTCACCCCAGCGCCAGACCTCCTTGCCATCCCAGTCCAGCTCGCCGAGGGCCTGGTTGGCCAGGCCGTTGCCGGGCGAGGCCAGCTTGTCCGGAGCGGCCAGGTCGGCCAGTTGCAGCAGCACATGGCCGCGCTTGCCGCCGTTCAGGGCCGGGTCGATCACGGCGGCGGGGAAGCCGGGGTAGTCCCAGCGCTTCACCTCGTTGCCGTTCATGTCGATCAGGTGGGTCTTGCGGTCTGCGCCGCTGAAGATCACGTACTGGTTGAAGGCCTTCTGCGGGTCGTAGCGGGTCACTCCGGTGGGGTAGACGCTGGGCGCGGCATGGGCGCCGGCGGCGAGCAGCGCGGCGCTGAGCAGGAGCATCGGGAATCTGGGCATGGCGGGTTCCTCGGCGATCGGTTCAGAAGTCGTAGCGGGCGGTCACGCCCAGGGTGCGCGGCGTGCCGAGCACGCCGGCGTAGCCGCCGTTGGCGGAATTCCAGAGGCTGGTGAAGTAGGTCTTGTCGAAAGCGTTCTTCAGCCACAGGGACAGGTCCCACTGGCCGTCCCCGTAGTCGCCGCGCAGGCCGGCGGAGGCGTTGACCAGGGCGTAGCTGGGGATCTGTCCGTATGCGGAATCGTCGATGGTGCCCACCGCCCTGGAGCGGAACGCGTAGCTGGCGGTGAGGTAGGGCTCCAGGCCATCGTCGAGCTTCCAGCGATACTCGCCATTGAGGTTGGCGATGTACTTCGAGGCACCGACCACCTGGTGCCCGCTGAGGTCGCAGGACGCCGGGGCGCCGGTCTGGAAGGCCACCTCGGGGGCGCACGGGGCGTTCTTGTAGGACAGGTAGCGAACGTCGTTGTAGGACGCATTGAAATTCAGGGTCAGGCCGCGGATCGGCAGGGCCGTCGCTTCGAACTCCAGGCCGCGCGAGCGCACATCGCCGGCATTGGTCAGGTACTGGGTGCGGTTGGCCTCGTCGTAGGCATTGGCCTGGTAGCCGTGGACCACGGTCCAGAACAGGTTGCCGTTGAGGATCAGGCGGTTGTCGAGGAGGGTGGTCTTCAACCCCAGCTCGGCATCGTTGGCGCGCTCGGTGCCAATCAGCAGCGAGTCGGCACCGGCGCTGGGAGCGCTGGCCACGGTCAGGTTGACGCCGCCGGATTTCTCGCCGTGGGACAGCGAGGCGTAGCCCAGAACCTGGTCGCTGAAGCGGTAGCTGAGGCTGAGCAGAGCGGACGGACTGACGCTGTGCAGGCCGATGTCGCCGCTGTCGTAGGCGCCGACCCTGCCGTTGCGCGCGGCCGCCGCCGCGCCGCTCACCGCGGCGCCGCCGAGCGGGGCGTAGCGTTCGACCCAGGCGGACTTTTCCTCGTAGGTGCCGCGCACGCCGGCGGTTAGGTCCAGGCGCTCGGTTAGGTGCCAGGTGCCCTGGGCGAACAGCGCGTAGCTGTCGGTGTCGATGTGCCCGCGACCGCGGGTGCTGACGTCGCTCAGGGCGCCGGCGGGGGTTCCGTTCCAGATGTCTGCCCTGGGCCCGTAGTCGGTGAAGGACTTGTTGTCGAGGTCCTGGCCGAAGTAGTAGGCGCCGAGCACGTAGTCGAAGAAGCCGCCGCTGGGCGAAGCCAGGCGGATTTCCTGCGACCACTGCTTGTCGCGCACCGAGACTCCGGCGTTATAGGCCGCCGGTACGTCCAGGCCGTCGTCGTTGCGCGGCGTGAAATCCCACCAGCGGTAGGCGCTGATGGAAGTGAGGGTGAAGTCGTTGGCCAGCTTCCAGTTGGCTTCCACCGAGGTTCCGCCCTGGAACACCGTGACCTGCTGGTCCGAGTCGAAGTTGACCTTGCGCCGATGGCCATCCACCAGCGTCGCGCCGGCCGCGGCGGCGCGCTGTTCGTAGCGGTTCACGCCGTTCACCGTGGGGCCGCTGCTGAACAGGGTAAGGACACCATTGTCGGAGTCTTCCTCGTTGTAGTCGCCGATCCAGCGCAGGCTGAAGTCGTCGTTCGGCTTGAACAGCAACTGCCCGCGGAAGCCCTGGCGTGCGCCGCCGTTGAGGGTGTTGCCGTCGTGGAGGTTCTTCACGTAGCCGTCGTCGCGGGTGCGGTAGGCCGACAGGCGCCCGGCGAGGGTCTCGCCGAGCGGTCCGGAAATCGTGCCCCTGGCCTGGAAGTAGCCGTCCTCGCCGCCGGATATCTCAACGCTGCGCTCCGGAGTGAAGCTCGGCGCACGGGTGCCGATGTTGATCACCCCGGCCGTGGTGTTCTTGCCGAACAGGGTGCCCTGCGGGCCGCGCAAGACCTCCAGCTGCTCGATGTCGAGAAGGTCGAACGAGGCCATGCCGGGGCGGCCGAGGTAGACGTTGTCGAGGTACAGCCCGACGCTGCCTTCCAGGCCGTCGCTGGCCGGGTTGTTGCCGAGGCCGCGGATCGACACGCTGGACTGGCGCGCGTGGACGTAGGCGACGTTGGTGCTCGGCACCAGTTGCTGCAGGTCCTGCACCCGGTAGATGCGCTGGCTCTCCAGGGTTTCGCCGCCGAGCACGCTCATCGCGGTGGGCACATCCTGGGAGTTTTCCACCCGTCGCCGCGAGGTCACCGTGACGGTCTGCAGGGTGGTGGCCGGCTGCGCCTGGCGCGCCTCTTCGGTGCCCGCGGGGGTGTCGTCGGCGCCGGCCAGTTGCGCCCCTCCGGCGCAGGCCAGGCAGATCGACAGGGGCAGCAGGCGACGGCGGAACGGTGCGCTGCGGGACGACGGGATGGAGCGGTACGCGGGTCGGCGATTCATGTGTGGGTCCTGGATGAAGGGGTGACTGCTAATTCCGTATGGTTATTTATTTATGTTTTATATTGCTTTTACGGAATAAGAGATTGCCTTTATAAAAAGCCCACGCCGTCCCCGGCAATTGCATTCGCCCGATATTTTCCATGTAGAAAATGCATATCGATCTCCGCCAGCTCCGCCACTTCATCGCCCTTCACGAGCACCGCAGCTTCGTCGCCGCGGCGCTGGCGGTTAACCTTTCGCAATCGGCCTTCAGCCGCAGCATCCAGGCGCTCGAACACAGCGCTGGCTGCCGCCTGGTGGACCGCGCTGCCAAGGACCTGCGTCCGACCAAGCAGGGCCTGATCGTCCTCGAACATGCGCGCCGGCTGGTCAGCGGCGCGCACAACCTGGCCAACGAGATCGCCCTGTTCAACGGCCTGGAGGCCGGCGAACTGCGCTTCGGCGCCGGACCGGCTCCCGCCACCTGGCTGGTGCCGCGTGCGGTGGGGCGCTTCAACGTGCGTTATCCGAAGGCGCGGGTGAGTTTCCAGGTCGAACACTGGCAGGCGCTGAACCGCCGCCTGCAGGCCGAGGAGTTCGAGTTCTTCGTCGCCGACACCCGGCATTTCGAGGCCGACCCGCAATACCGGACCTCGCGCCTGCGTCCCCGGCGCTGGCATTTCTGCTGCCGCGAGGGGCATCCGCTGGCCGCTCGCGAGAGCGTTTCCGCCGAGGAGCTGTTGAGCTTCCCGCTGGCGACCAACATCAGCCCGCCGAACATCCGCAAGGTGCTGGTGGACCTCAGCGGGCGTCCCGACTTCCGCCCGGCCATCGAGTGCGAGAACGGCCATAGCCTGCTCGGCGTGGTTCTCGCCTCGGATGCCATCGGCATCAGCAGCGGCCTCGGCGACCTGGCGCCGCCGGGACAGGGAGGCCTGCGTCCGCTGCGGGTGCGCGAGCTGCCCGACGACCTCGACGAACTGCATACCCGCTACGGCATCGTCAGCCGCGCCGGCTACAGCCTGTCGCCGCTGGCGGAGGCGATGATCGACGAACTGAAGCGGGTCGACGACGCCACCTGAATTGCGTCGCACGCATGCCAACTATGTTCCGAATGCGCTTGCCGCCGGACGCGGCGGACCGCGAAATGAAGCGTCGTTTCCTTTTCGCGAGCCGTCATGAGCCAGCCCAAGCCGATCCGCAACGTCCTCTACATCATGTGCGACCAACTGCGTCGCGATTACCTGTCCTGCTACGGCCATCCCTATCTGCACACGCCGAACATCGACCGCCTGGCCGCGGAGGGCGTGCGCTTCGCCCGTGCCTATACCCAGGGCACCATCTGCGGGCCGTCGCGGATGTCCTCGTACACCGGGCGCTACGTCAGCAGCCACCAGGTGGCCTGGAACGCGGTGCCGCTGCCGCTGGAGGAGCTGACCCTGGGCGACTACCTGCGCGCCGCGGGAGTCCGCACCGCGCTGGTCGGCAAGACACACGCCACGGCCAACCTGGAAGGCATGCGGCGGTTCGGCATCGATCCGGCCAGCGCGCGCGGCGCGGCCCTCGCCGAAGCCGGCTTCGAGCCCTACGACCGCAATGACGGGGTCTACCCGGATGACCCGGCCTTCGCCGACAAGCGCGAAAGCGCGCCCTACACCCACTACCTGCGGCGCCTCGGCTTCACCGGCGACAACCCCTGGCACGACTGGGCCAACTCCGCCGCCAGCGCCGACGGGGAAATCCTCAGCGGCTGGCGGATGCGCCATGCCGGATTGCCGACACGCTTGCCGGAGGCGCACAGCGAGACCGCCTATACCACCCGTCGCGCCATGGATTTCATCGACGAGCAGGGCGAGCGTCCCTGGTGCCTGCACCTGTCCTACATCAAGCCGCACTGGCCCTACATCGCGCCGGCGCCGTACCACGCGCTGTACCGCGCCGACCAGGTGCTCCCGGCGCTACGCGCGGCGCCCGGCGAAGAAAGCGACCACCCGGTGTACCGCGCCTTCCGCGAACATCGCGAGAGCCTCAATTTCTCCCGCGAAGACGTGCGCCGGCAGGTGATACCTACCTACATGGGGCTGATCCGCCAGGTCGACGACCAGCTCGGCCGGCTCTTCCAGCACATGCGCGCCAGCGGGCGCTGGGACGATACCCTGATCGTCTTCACCAGTGACCATGGCGATTTCCTCGGCGACCACGGCCTGGGCGAGAAGGAGTTCCTCCTCGAGTCGGCGGTGGGCGTGCCGTTGCTGATCCGCGATCCGCGCCCCGAGGCGGACGCCACCCGCGGCCGGGTGGAGGAGGCGCTGGTGCAGTCCATCGACGTACTGCCGAGCATCCTCGAAGCCTTCGCCGTCGAGCCCGCCAGCCATCGCATCGAGGGCCGTTCGCTGCTGCCCTTCGTCCATGGCGCGCCGCCGGCGGACTGGCGCCGCTACGCCATCGCCGAGTACGACTACGCCTTCCAGGCGCCGGTGCGGGAGCGCCTGGGCCGACCCATCGATGCCTGCCGCATGTACATGGTGCGCAGCGAGCGCTGGAAGTACATCGCCTACGACGGCTTCCGCGCCCAACTGTTCGACCTTGCCAGCGACCCCGGCGAATTGCGCGACCTCGGCGCCGACCCGGCGCATGCGGCGGTGCGCGAGGCCCATGCCGGGATGCTGTTCGACTGGCTGCGCGGGCTGAAGCGGCGGACTACCATCAGCAACGCGGAGATCGACCTGCGCGGCCAGGCGTTCCGCTACGGCGAGCCGGAAGGCGGGCGCCTGGTACCGATCGGTCTCTGGTGATCAGCGGCTGGCCTTGCGATAGGCCCCCGGCTGCTGCCCGGTGGCCTTGTGGAAGGCACGGGTGAAGGCGGCGGTGGACTGGTAGCCGACCGCCGCCGCGACCTCGGCGACGCTGGCGTCGGCGCGCAGCAGGGCGCAGGCGCGGTGCATGCGCAGGGCCAGCAGGACCTGCCCCGGCGACTGACCGCTGAGTTCGTTGAAGCGCTTGAAGAAGGCCGAGCGCGAGAGTCCGGTGCGTTCGGCCATCTGTTCCAGGCTCCAGGGCTGTTCGGGTGCCTCGATCAGCGCTTCCAGCAGGCCGGCGAACTGCGGCTGGCGTGCCAGTGCCACCAGGCCGCCGAGGGTCGGGTTGTCGAGCACCTGCTGGCGCAACACGTAGAGGAACAGCAGGTGGCTGAGGCGCTCCAGCAGAACCGGCGACGGCGCCGGCTGGCGGCGGCACTCGTCGACGATCAGGGCGAACAGGCGTCGCGCCGCGTCCAGCGCCGGATCGCCGGCGCGCAGGATCAGCCAGTCGGGCAGGGCGTCGACGATCAGCCCGGACAATCCCGAATGGAAGTGGAAGAACCCGCAGACCAGGCCGGCACCGTCCGCCGCGTTCCACTCCAGCGCCTGCATTTCGCCACGCGGCTGGCAGCGCGCGGCCTCGGCGGTGGCCTCGCTGGACAGGCGGAACTCGACGTCGCGCAGGAAGAACAGCGCGTCGCCGCTGTCCAGTCGCCAGCCCCGGGCGCTTCCGGCGACGTGCGCCCAGCAGTGTCCCTGCACCACCAGGTGGAAGCTGGCACGCGCCAGACCGTGGGTGGAGGCATGCCAGCCGCCGCAGTAGCGACCGACATGGAACAGGCTGGTGTCGACTTCGAGGCTGTCTAATAACCAATCGACAAGCGGGTTGGACGAATTCATCTAAGGGAAAGACTCAAGAGCAAGTGATAGCGACTTTAGAATATTGAATGGATTTCTTATTACCAAGAGACTTCTTCGACACCTCAACCACCGGAGTCGAAAGCATGTCACGCGTTCCCGTGCTCACCCTGGAAAACGCCCCCGAGGCGGCGCGTCCGTTCCTCCAGACCGCGCTAAACAACTCGGGTTATATCCCGAATCTGCTCGGCGTGCTGGCCAATGCGCCGGCCGCCCTGGAAACCTACCTCACCGTGTCCGGGCTGAACGCCAAGGCCAGCCTCGGCCTGCCCGAGCGGGAAGTGGTGCAACTGGTGGCGGCCACCACCCATGGCTGCGACTTCTGCGTTGCCGGGCACACCGCGGTGGCGCGCAACAAGGCGCGCCTGCCGGAGCCGGTGATCGAGGCCCTGCGCGCCCGCGGCGAACTGCCCGATGCCCGCTACGAAGCCCTGGCCGACTTCACCCGCGCGGTGATCGCCAGCCGCGGTGCGGTCACCGACGAGCAGTTCGAAGCCTTCCGCGCCGCCGGTTTCGACCAGGCCCAGGCCCTGGAAGTGATCCTCGGGGTGAGCCTGGCGACGCTCTGCAACTTCGCCAACGTGTTCGCCCGCACGCCGCTCAATGCCGAGCTGGAGCAATATCGCTGGACCAACCCGCAGGCCTGAGCCTGCGCTTGCCGGGCGGCATGCCGCGCCGGCGCAAGGAGTGACGACCATGCTTGACCCGACCCTGAGCGACTGGCTCGACCGCCAGGCCGACGCCCTCGACCGCGGCGACGCCGATCCCGCCGCGCTGCTGCCGCGCCTGGCCGCCGCCGGCGTGCTCGGCGTGGCGGTGGAGGAACGCCTCGGCGGCGCCGGCGGCACGCTCGCCGACGCGGTGGAGCGGGTGGCCGCAGTGGCGGCGCGCTCGCTGACCGCGGCGTTCGTCTTCTGGGGCCAGCGCGCCTTCATCGAGTACCTGTTGCAGAGTCCCAACCAGGAACTGCGCCAACGCCTGCTCGGCGACCTGCTGGCCGGCCGCCTGGCCGGCGCCACCGGGTTGTCCAACGCGATGAAGTTCCTTTCCGGGATCGAGGCGCTGCAGGTGGTGGCGCACGCGGAGGAGGCCGGCTGGCGCCTGGACGGTCGCCTGCCGTGGGTGACCAACCTGCGCAGCGGCGATTTCGTGGTGGCGGCGGCGATCGAACACGGGGAGGGCGGCAAGCCCTTCGTCCTGGCGATTCCCGAAGGCCTCGCCGGCTTGCAGCGCTCGGCGGACCTGCGCCTGCTCGGCCTGCAATGCAGCAACACCGCCGCCCTCGATCTGCGCGCGGTGGCGGTCGGGCGCGACTGGCTGTTGCACGACGACGCCCGGCAGTTCCTGCCACGGGTGCGCCCGGCCTTCCTCGGCCTGCAATGCGGCATGGCCATCGGCCTGGCGCGCCGCGCACTGGACGAAGTGCAGCGGCACCTGGGCGGCAGCCGTTCGCTCCTGGATGGCGAGCTGGCGGCACAGCGCGAAACCCTCGACGGACACGTGGCGGCGCTGCACGCCGGACTGGCCAGCGGCGAGTTCGCCAGCCAGCCGGCACGCCTGTTCCGCATCCGCATCGGGCTCGCCGAAGCCGCCGCCAATGCCGTGCAACTGGAGTTGCAGGCCAGCGGCGGCAAGGCCTACCTGAGCGAGCACGGCGCCGGTTTCGCCCGCCGCTGGCGCGAGTCGGCGTTCGTCCCGATCGTTACGCCGAGCCTGGTGCAACTGCGCGCCGAACTGCAACGCCAGGCCGAGGCCAAGGCATGAGCGAGGCGCTCCTCGACGCTCGCGGGATCGCCCTCGGCTATCCGCGCGGTGCCGGCTGGCAGGCGGTGCTCGGCGATTTCGAATTGCGCCTGGGCGCCGGCGAGGTGGTCTCGATCCTCGGTCCCAGCGGCGTCGGCAAGTCCAGCCTGCTGCGCGTGCTGGCCGGCCTGCAGGAGCCGGCCGCCGGCAGCGTGCGGGTACTCGGCGAGCCCCTGCGCGGACCGCATCCGGGCGTCGCGGTGGCGTTCCAGGACCCCAGCCTGCTGCCCTGGCTGAACCTGGAGAAGAACGTCGCCTTCGGCCTCGATTTCGCCCGCCAGCCGCACCTCGACGCGGCCACCCGCCAGGCCCGCGTCGACCAGGCGATCGCCGCGGTCGGCCTGGAGCACGCCCGTGCCCGCTACCCGGCGCAACTCTCCGGCGGCATGGCCCAGCGCACCGCGCTGGCCCGCTGCCTGGCGCGGCAGCCGAAAGTGCTGCTGCTCGACGAACCTTTCGGCGCGCTGGACGAAGTGACCCGCGCCGACATGCAGCAGCTGCTGCTGCGGGCGATCCACGAGCGCGGCACCGCCGTGGTCCTGATCACCCACGATATCGACGAGGCCCTGCTGCTCTCCGAACGCATCCTGCTACTGGGTGACAGCCCGGCGCGGACCCTCGGCGAGTGGCGCATCGACCTGCCGCAGCCACGCGCGGAGCTGGTCGAGGAACTGGGCGCGTTGCGCATCGAGATCCTGAAAACCCTACGGCGGGCGAGCCGCACCCATGCCCATCCCATCGCTCAGCCGGAGGCCTCCCATGTGCCTGGACGACCCGACCCATTCCCGACGTGACATCCTCAAGCTCGCCGCGCTGCTCAGCGCTGCCGGCGCGTTGCCGCTGCTGAGCAGCCTGCAGGCGCGTGCCGCCGCCGAACCCGACGCGCCGGTGCGCATCGGCTACCTGCCGATCACCGACGCCACGCCCTTGCTGGTGGCCCATGCCAACGGCCTGTTCGAGGCCGAGGGCATCCAGGCCGAACGGCCGGTGCTGTTGCGTAGCTGGGCGCAGGTGATCGAGGCGTTCATCTCCGGCCAGGTCAACGTCATCCACCTGCTGTCGCCGATGACCGTCTGGGCCCGCTACGGCAGCAAGGTGCCGGCCAAGGTGGTGGCCTGGAACCACGTCGGCGGCTCGGGGCTCACGGTGGCTCCGGAGATCGCCGACGTGCGCCAGCTCGGCGGCAAGAGCGTGGCGATCCCGTTCTGGTACTCGATCCACAACGTGGTGTTGCAGCAACTGCTGCGCGACAACGGCCTGCGCGCGGTGAGCCGTGCGGTGGGCGCGGCGCTGGCCGCCGACGAGGTCAACCTGGTGGTGCTGCCGCCTTCGGACATGCCACCGGCGCTGGCCAGCAAGCGCATCCACGGCTACATCGTCGCCGAGCCGTTCAACGCCCTGGCGGAGAACCTCAAGGTCGGCCGGGTACAGCGCTTCACCGGCGATGTCTGGCGCAACCACGCCTGCTGCGTGGTGTTCATGCACGAACACGACCTGGAGCGGCGGCCGCAGTGGTCGCAAAAGGTGGTCAACGCCATCGTCAAGGCCCAGCTATGGACTCGCGAGCACCGCGCCGAGGCCGCACAGTTGCTGTCCAAGGCCGGAGCCAACCGCTACACACCGCACGCACCGGAGGTCCTCGGCCGGGTGCTGGCGCCGGGCGCCGAGGAGCAGCAGGCCTATCTCGCCAGCGGCGCGATCCGCCACGCCGACTGGCAGGAGCGGCGCATCGACTTCCAGCCCTATCCCTATCCGAGCTATACCGAGGAACTGGTGCGGCGGCTGAAGGACACCCTGATCGAAGGCAATAATGCCTTCCTCGCCAGCCTCGATCCGCGCCAGGTGGCCAGTGACCTGGTGGACGACCGCTTCGTCCGCCAGGCCCTGGCAGAGGTCGGCGGGTTGCAGGCGTTCGGCCTCGCCGAGGGCTTCCAGCGCAGCGAGGAGATCAGCCCGTGAGGCAGACGCTGCGCCAGGGCGCGCTAGGCGTCGCCGGGCTGTTGACGCTGTTCGCCCTGTGGTGGCTCGGCGTGGCCCTGTTCGGCGCCGCCGACGGCCTTTCGGCACGCTTCTCGCCGCAGGCGACGTTGCTCAGCCTGGGTGAACTGCTGGAACGCCGCGAACTCTACGAGCACGTGCTGGTGAGCCTGAAACGGGTCCTGCTGGGCTTGTTCCTGGCGCTGCTGGTGGGAGTGCCGCTGGGGCTGCTGGTGGGCGCCTCGCGCAACCTGGAAGCGGCGACCACTCCGGCGTTCCAGTTCCTGCGGATGATCTCGCCGCTGTCGTGGATGCCCATCGCGGTGATGCTGATGGGCGTGGGCGACCAGCCGATCTATTTCCTGCTGGCCTTCGCCGCGCTCTGGCCGATCCTGCTGAATACCGCCGCCGGCGTGCGCCAGCTCGACCCGCGCTGGCTGCAACTGAGCCGCAGCCTCGCCGCCACGCCCTGGGAAACCCTGCGCCGGGTGATCCTGCCGGGCATCCTCGGCCATGTGCTGACCGGCGTGCGCCTGGCCATCGGCATCCTCTGGATCGTCCTGGTGCCCTGCGAGATGCTTGGCGTCAGCGCCGGGCTCGGCTACTACATCCTCGACACCCGCGACCGCCTGGCGTACTCCGAGCTGATGGCGATGGTGCTGCTGATCGGCCTGCTCGGCTACCTGCTCGACGCGGCGGCGCGCGGACTCTACCGGCGCTGGGCGCACGGGGCGCTCGGGTAGGACGAGGTACCGGTGCGCTGGCGGATAGCGCTGGGGCGCTATTCGCCCTACGGGTAATGGGGATGCTCGGGTAGGGCGAATAGCCGCTCGCGGCTATCCGCCGGGTGGGGTACCGGTGCGTTGGCGGATAGCGCCGGGGCGCTATTCGCCCTACGGGTAATGGGGATGCTCGGGTAGGGCGAATAGCCGCTCGCGGCTATCCGCCGGGCGGGGTGCCGGTGCGCTGGCGGATAGCGCCGGGGCGCTATTCGCCCTACGGGGTTCGGGGCTCGGGGCTCGGGTGGGGCGGGCGAATGTGTTGATCCACCAACACTTGCCCAGCAGTTGCGCCCGCACAGCGACAGGGGCTTGCCACCCAGGCCTTGTCCGGCGCGGCCCCGCGGCCCGGCACGGGCTGTGCACGGGGTGCCGGATGCACAGGCAAGCCAAGGAGTCCCCATGCCGCGCGAAATCCGTCTCAACGCCTTCGAAATGAACTGTGTCGGCCACCAGTCGCCCGGCCTCTGGGCGCATCCGCGCGACCGCTCCTCGCAGTACAAGGACCTGGAGTACTGGACCGACCTGGCGCGGTTGCTCGAACGCGGCCGTTTCGACGGACTGTTCATCGCCGACGTGCTGGGCATCTACGATGTGCTCGACGGCAATGGCGACGCGGCGATCCGCCAGGCCGCCCAGGTACCGGTGAACGACCCGCTGGCGCTGATCACGCCGATGGCCGCGGTGACTCGCCACCTGGGCTTCGGCCTGACCGCCTCGCTGTCCTTCGAGCATCCCTATCCCTTCGCCCGCCGACTCTCGACCCTGGACCACCTGACCAAGGGCCGGATCGGCTGGAACGTAGTGACCTCCTACCTGGAAAGCGGCGCGCGCAACCTCGGCCAGCAGGCCCAGCTCGACCACGACCGCCGCTACGACTATGCCGACGAATACCTACAGGTGCTCTACAAGCTCTTCGAAGGCAGTTGGGAGGACGGCGCGGTGCTCCGCGACCGTCGCCGAAGGATCTTCAGCGACCCGGGCAAGATTCACGAGATCCGCCATGTCGGCGAGCACTTCCAGGTACCCGGCATCCATCTCTGCGAACCGTCGCCGCAGCGCACGCCGGTGCTCTACCAGGCCGGCGCGTCGAGTCGTGGCAAGCGCTTCGCCGCCGAGCACGCCGAGTGCGTGTTCGTCGCCGCGCCATCGAAGACCGTGCTCAAGCAGGCGGTCGCCGACATCCGCCAGCGCGTCGCCGAGGCCGGCCGCGATCCGCGCAAGGTACTGGTGTTCAACCTGCAGACGGTGGTGCTGGGCGAAACCGACGCCAAGGCCAGGGCCAAGTTCGACGAATACCGCGCCTTCGTCAGCTACGAAGGGGCCCTGGCGCTGATCTCCGGCTGGACCGGGATCGACTTCGGCCAGTATCGGCCGGACCAGGTGCTGCGGCACATCCACACCAATGCGATCCAATCGGCGGTGGAAGCGTTTTCCAGCGCCGATCCGACGCGCACCTGGACGGTCCGCGAGCTGGCCGACTGGGTCGGTATCGGCGGCTTCGGCCCGCTGTTCGTCGGCAGCCCGGCGACCGTCGCCGACCTGTTGCAGGAGTGGGTGGAGGACACCGACGTGGATGGCTTCAACCTGGCCTATGCGCTGGCCCACGAAACCTTCAGCGACGTGGTCGAATTGCTGGTGCCGGAGTTGCAGAAGCGCGGGGTGTACAAGACCGAATATGCGCCGGGGACTCTGCGCGAGAAGTTGTTCGGCGACGGCCCGCGTCTGCCGGATTCCCATCCGGCGGCCGGCTATCGCGACCTGCGGGCGCTCTGGGAGAAGGAGGCCGGGCGCAACGCGCTGCCGGCCTGACCTGGGCGGACGGCGGATGACGCCAGTGGCGATATCCGCCCCAGGGCCCGGGACGGCTCCTAGAGCCAGGCGTGCCGCGGTGGCTTCACCCCATTCAACTGGTAGTTGCCGATGGCATGGTATTTCCAGCGCACCGGGTCATGCAGGGTGTGGGTGCGGGCGTTGCGCCAGTGGCGGTCGAGATTGAGTTCCTCCAGGGTCGAGCGCGTGCCGGCCAGTTCGAACAGCCGGTTGGCGGCGAGCAGGGCGGCTTCGGTGGTGAGCACCTTGGCCTCGGCCACCGCGATCGAGGCGGCGGCCACGCTCTCCTCGTCGGGGGCGGCGAGCGCCGCTTCGATGGCGTCGGCCGCCAGGTCGAGCACGGCTTCCGCGGCACGCACGCGGATGCGCAGGTCGCCGACCTGCTGGATGGTGTAGGGGTCTTCCCAGGCATGCTGCTGGTTGGCGTCTATCCATGGCCGCGCGTGGCGGCGCACCTGCTGCACGGTCTCGGCGAGGATGCCACGGGCGATGCCGGCGTCGATGGCGGCCTGGATGAACTGCGATACGGCGCCGGCGGCGGTGGGGCGGTCGAAGGCGCGGTGCACCGGGATGACGTGCTCGGCCGGCACCCGCACGTTGTCCAGGATGACGGTGCCGCTGGCGGTGGTGCGCTGGCCGAAGCCGGACCAGTCGTCGATCACCGTCAGCCCCGGCGCGTCGCGCGGGATGAACGCCAGGTGCGCGCGCTGCTCGGCGTCGAGGCCGACGGCCGGTACCCAGTGGGCGAGCAGGGCGCCGCTCGAATAGAACTTGCGGCCGTCGATGCGGAACCCGTCGCCATCCGCCAGCACTCGTGTCTGGAATTCGGCGACGGTACGGCTGTGGCGTTCGGAGAAGGCGTTGCCGAAGCGCACGCCGTCTAGCACCAGGCCGTAGAAGAAGCGTTTCTGCTCCTCGCTGCCGTCCAGGCGCAAATGGTCGAGCACCGCCAGGTGGTTCTGCGGCAACTGCGCCAGGGACGGGTCTACCGCGGCGATGGTCTTCAGTACTTCGGCCAGGGTCCGGTAGCCGACCTCGGCGCCGCCGTAGGCGCGCGGTACGCTGATGCCCCATAGGCCGCTCTGCGAGAAGGCTTCCAGTTCGGCCACCGGCAGCCGGCGCTGGCGGTCGCGCAGCGAGGCTTCCTCGGCGAACAGCCCGGCCAGTTCGCGGGCGACGCGGATCGCCTCGGCGTCGTCGGTGATGCGCCGGGCCGGGGTCCGTGGCAGCGGTTGCCGATAGGGATCGGCGGCGTTCTTTTCCAGTGCGCTCATGGCAACTCCTTGCGATGGGATGGGCGAGGTTCAGCGGGACGCCGTGGCCGGACCGCTGCCGATCTGCCAGACGTAGGGCGGCTCGCTGCCATTGATCTCCCAGTCGCCGACGATCCGTTGCTTGTAGATCAGGGGATTGTGCGAGGCGGCGGTGCGCGCATTGCGCCAGTGGCGGTCGAGCTGCTTGCCGCGGCCGACGGCGGAAGCGCCGCTGGCGTCGAACAGCTCGCTGGTGGCCTGCAACACCAGTTCGGCGACGATCGCCTGGGCCTTGGCCGATTCGATCTCGGCGGCGACATTGGCCTCCTTCTCCGCCTGCGGGTCGCCTACGAAGCGCGCCAGGTAGGCGCGCTGGGCCGCTTCGGCGGCGCGCAGGGTGGCCGCCTCGGCGGCGTAGACGCGCGCGGCGATGCGCCCGACCACCTGCTGCACCTGGGGATCCTGGCTGACTCGCGGGGCATTGCCGTGGCTGTAGATACGGGTCCGCCCGCGCACCTCGGCGGCGACGTCGCGCAAGGCGGCGCGGCCGGTGCCGGCCAGCACCGCGAGCAGGACCAACTGGTAGAACGCGGTCTGGTACTTGAAGCGGCTGGCGAAGTCGATGAGGTTCTCTTCCTCCACCTCGGCGTCCTCGAACAGCGACGTGCCGCTGCCGGTGGTGCGCTGGCCGAAGCCGTCCCAGTCGTCGCTCTGGCGCACGCCGGGCTGGTCGGTGCGGATCGCCGCGATCACGTCGGCGCCGGTGTCGTCGCGCTGGGCATACAGATCGATCCAGTCGGAGAAGAGGCTGCCGGTGCTGTAGTACTTGCTGCCGTTCACCACCCAGCGACCGTCGTCCTTGCGCGAGACGCGGGTGAGCACTTCGCCCAGCCGTACCGAACCGACCTCGGTCCAGGCGCAGCCGACCAGGTCGCCCTCGACGAAGCGCCGCAGCCAACGGTCGCGGCCAGGGCCGGGCTCGGCATTGAGACGGTCCTCGACGAAGGCGAAGTGGCCGCGCAGGGCCTGGGTGATGTTGGAGTCGGCCTCGGCCAGTTCGATCAGCAACTGAACCAACTGCGGCAGCGAGGCGCCGGCGCCGCCGTGCTCGCGCGGCACGCGCACGGCGCCGAAGCCGGCCTGCTTGAGCCAGGCGATCGCCTCGTGGGGCAGTTCGCGTTGCCGTTCGCGCTCGACGGCGCCTTCGGCGATGCGCGCGAAGATCGGTCGGAAACGCTGGGCGAGCAGTTCGTAGTCGGCGCCTTCGGAGAGACTGGCGGCGGTGGCTTCGGGATGGACGCGGGCGTTCATGCGGACTCCTGGTAGGCAGCGGGGCCGTCCGGTCGACGGCTACCCTGGAGTCCGGGCCGTTGCACAGCCTGTGCCGACCCGCGCAGGCCACTGGTTGCGCGGGTTCGCGCGAGCAGGAGGTGTTGCCGGGGCGGCAGCCTGTTGCGCGGCTGCTGCCTGGCGGACAGTGGGGGAGGTGGCGGCAGGTCCCTCTCCCGGCGGGAGAGGGACAGGCGCTTCAGAAGATGTAGTCGGTGGTGAGGAAGTTCGACGCGCGGTTGCGGATGATCTCGCTGACCAGGGTCTTGTTCGCCTCGGTGTCGCGGGTCGCCACCAGGGTGCGGATGGAGAACACCCGCAGCGCGTCATGGACCGACAGGGTGCCTTCCGCCGAATTCTTCCGGCCGTTGAACGGGTAGCTGTCCGGGCCGCGCTGGCACTGGGCGTTGACGTTGATCCTGCCGACCTGGTTGGCGAAGGCGTCGACCAGCCGGCCGATCTGCGCCGGGTCGTTGCCGAACAGGCTCAACTGCTGGCCGTAGTCGGAGCGCAGGACGTAGTCGATCACCTCGTCCAGCTCGCGATAGGGCACCACCGGCACCAGCGGACCGAACTGCTCCTCGTGGTAGAGGCGCATGTCCGGGCTCACCGGACTCAGCAGAGCGGGGTAGAAGAAACTTTGCCGATGCTCGCCGCCGCCCGCATTGACCACTCGTGCGCCCTTGGCCAGGGCGTCGTTCAGCAGGCCTTCGAGATAGTCGACCTTGCCCGGCTCCGGCAGCGGCGTCAGCGCCACTCCCGGTTCCCACGGCATGCCCGGCTTGAGGCTGGCCAGGCGCGCGCTGAACTTGTCGAGGAACGGTCGCAGCACGCTTTCGTGGACGAACAGGATCTTCAGCGCGGTGCAGCGCTGGCCGTTGAAGGACAGCGCGCCGGTGACCGCCTCGTTCACCGCGTTGTCCAGGTCGACCTGCGGCAGGACGATGCCCGGGTTCTTCGCGTCCAGGCCGAGGGCGGCGCGCAGGCGGTGCGGGCGGGGGTGCAGCTTCTTCAGGTCGCTGGCGCCGGAATGGGTGCCGATGAAGGCGAACACGTCGACCTTGCCGCTGGCCATCAGCGCCGACACGGTTTCCCGGCCGCGCCCGTAGATGACGTTGATCACTCCTGGCGGGAAGCTGTCGCGGAAGGCTTCCAGCAACGGGCGGATCAGCAGCACGCCGAACTTGGCCGGCTTGAACACCACCGTATTGCCCATGATCAGCGCCGGGATCAGGGTGGTGAAGGTTTCGTTCAGCGGGTAGTTGTACGGCCCCATGCACAGCGCCACGCCCAGCGGAACCCGGCGGATCTGGCCGAGGGTGCCCTGTTCCAGTTCGAAACGGCTGGAGCGGCGGTCGAGTTCCTTCAGCGCTTCGATGGTATCGACGATGTAGTCGCAGGTGCGGTCGAACTCTTTCTCGGAGTCCTTGAGGTTCTTGCCGATTTCCCACATCAGCAGCTTGACCACCGCCTCGCGTTGCTCGCGCATCCGCGCCAGGAAGCGTTCGACGTGCTGGATGCGCTCGGCCACCCGCAGGTTCGGCCACAGGCCCTGGCCGTGGTCGTAGGCCCGCACCGCGGCGTCGAGCGCGGCGAGCGCGGCGTCGGCGTCGAGCAGCGGGGTGCTGCCGAGGATCACCTGGCGCTCGCCGTCGGCCTCGGCGAGGAATACCGGGCTGCGTACCGGCGCCAGCGGGCCGTCCCAATGTCGCAGTTGGCCGTCGACCAGGTAGTCGCGCTGCTCGATGGGGGCGTCGGGGCGGTACTGCTCGGGAATGGCGTCGAGGCTGGGAAACAGCGAATCGAGGTGGAGCGGGGCGGTCATGGCGGGTCCTCGAATGACGTGGATGAAAGGCGTGGGACTGTTGTAGCGCGGTCCGGATCGAAGGTAAATCGTTTCAGCAGGAAAACCGTCGCGCCCTTGCCGGAAATCAGCCTTTGCTCCCGCTTCGTGGGGGCGGGAGCAAAGGCATGGCGCCGGCTGGCTTCAGGCGTCGGCGGTAGGCTCTTCGCGGGGCCGCGCCGGCGGTGGCTCAAGCAGTTCCTGCTGCTCGGCATAGCGCTGGCGGATATCGAAGTCGCGCGGCCAGCGCGAGGCTTCGTGGTCGGGGCGTTGCATTGGTTCGGTCATGGCTGAACTCCGGTCGGGCTGGTGCTCAGAGCACCAGCGACAGCAACAGGATGAAGACCAGGCCGACCACGGAGAGGATGGTCTCCATCGCGGTCCAGGTCTTGAAGGTCTCGCTGACGCTCATGTTGAAGTACTGCTTGACCAGCCAGAACCCGGCGTCGTTGACATGGGAGAGGATCAGCGAGCCGGCGCCGGTGGCGAGCACCAGCAACTCGCGGTTGACGCCGGGAATCAGGTCGATCACCGGCACCACGATGCCGGCCCCGGTGATGGTGGCGACGGTGGCCGAGCCGGTGGCGATGCGGATCACCGCGGCCACCAGCCAGGCCAGCAGGATCGGCGAGATCTGCGCGTTCACCGCGAGATGGCCGATGACGTCGCCGACCCCGCTGGCCACCAGCATCTGCTTGAAGCCGCCGCCGGCGCCGATGATCATCACGATGGCGGCGGTCGGTGCCAGGCTCTGGTCGAGCAGCCTGAGGATCTTCTTCGAGTCGAAGCCACGGGCGTAGCCGAAGGTATAGAGCGCCACCAGCAGGGCCAGGAGCAGGGCGCTGATCGGATGGCCGATCATGTCCATCCAGGCGCGGAACGCGTGGCCATCGGGGAAGGCGACGTCGGCGAAGGTCTTCAGCAGCATCAGGAACACCGGCAGCAGCACGGTCGCCAGGGTCACGCCGAAGCTGGGCAGGTCCTGGGTCTCGGGCTCGTGGGCGATCTGCTCGACCAGTTCCGCCGATGGCGTGCCGGGTATGTAGCGCGAGACCAGCGCGCCGAACAGCGGGCCGGCGATGGCGGCGGTGGGCAGGGCGACGATCAGGCCGTAGAGGATGGTCTTGCCGATGTCGGCGCCGAACACGCCGATCGCCAGCAGCGGGCCGGGATGCGGCGGCACCAGACCGTGCACCGCGGAAAGGCCGGCGAGCAACGGGATGCCGATCTTGATCAGGGACACGCCGCTGCGCCGGGCGACGATGAACACCAGCGGGATCAGCAGGATGAAGCCGATCTCGAAGAACAGCGGGATGCCCACCAGGAACGCGGCGAGCATCATCGACCAGTGCACCCGCTCCTTGCCGAAGGCGCGGATCAGGGTGCGGGCGATCTGGTCGGCGCCGCCGGAATCGGCCATCAGCTTGCCGAGCATGGTGCCCAGGGCGAGGATCACGCCGACGAAGCCGAGCACGCCGCCGAAGCCGTCCTGGAAGGATTTGACGATCTTCTCCACCGGCATCCCCGAGGTCAGGCCGAGGAAGCCGGCGGCGATGATCAGGGCGATGAAGGGATGCACCTTGAAGCGGGTGATCAGCACGATCAGGCCGATGATGGTCACCAGGGCGTCGAGGAGCAGGTAGGCATCGTGTGACATGCCGAACATGGAGGGCTCTCCTTTTGTCGTTGTTCTACCGGAGTTGCTGTTTCATTGAAGCGCTTTTTCGGGGTAGCGCTATCTTTGTCGGACAAGCGAAAGACTTCAGGCGGCGGCGTGCTCCAGCCACCAGGCGTGGGCGGCCTGCGCCAGGCATTCCACCGGCAGGGTGGCGTCCAGGCGCAGGGTCAGGGGTTCGTCGAGCGGCGGCTCGAGGGCGGCGAACTGGCTGTCGATCAGGGTCGCCGGCATGAAGTGGCCGGGGCGCTGGGCGACGCGCTCGGCGGCGACCGCCGGGGTCAGTTCCAGGTAGACGATGCCGAGGCCGGGCACCGCGCGGCGCAACCGGTCGCGGTAGGCGCGCTTGAGGGCGGAACAGGTCAGTACCGGCAGCTTGCCGGCGGCCACCGCCTGGCGCAGCTGCTCGGCGAGGGTGTCCAGCCAGCCGGCGCGGTCGTCGTCGGTGAGGGGGATGCCGGCGCTCATCTTGCGGATGTTGGCGGCGGGATGGAAGCTGTCGCCTTCGATGCCGTGGGCGCCGCTGCGCTGGCAGAGGGCCTGGCTGACGCTGGACTTGCCGCAACCGGCGACACCCATGATGACCAGGGCTTGGAGGGGTGGATGCATGGAACACCTCAAGCGTGAGACAGCGCTGTCTTTGCGACCTGGAAAAAATCGCGCGAGCCTGGCTCCGCCTTCTTGTCGTTGTGGTCTGTCGAATCCCGCGCGGGCAGTGGCGGACAGGCCGCCTCAGGCGATTGCCCAGGTCGCGAGACAGCGCTACCTTAGTGCCTGGAATTTTGTTTGGCAAGCAGGCCACGATGAGCATCACCAAGAACGACAAGAACACGCGAACCACCGGACGTCCCACCCTCAACGAAGTCGCGCGCCGTGCCGGGGTCAGCCCGATCACCGCGTCGCGCGCGTTGCGCGGCGTCGCCAGCGTCGCCGAAGAACTGGCGCAGAAGGTCCGCGACGCCGCCCGCGAACTCGGCTACGTGGCCAACCCCGCGGCGCGCGCGCTGGCCTCGGCGCAAAGCCACAGCGTGGCGGTGCTGGTGCCGTCGCTGGCCAACCTGCTGTTCATCGAGACCCTCGAGGCGATCCACGCGGTACTGCGGCCGCAGGGCCTGGAAGTGCTGATCGGCAACTTCCACTACTCGCGCAACGAGGAAGAGGACCTGATCCGCAACTACCTGGCCTACCAGCCACGCGGCCTGCTGCTGACCGGCTTCGAGCGCACCGAGAGCGCCCGGCGGATGATCGAGGCCAGCGGCATTCCCTGCGTGTACATGATGGACCTGGACTCCGGCTCCGGGCTCAATTGCGTCGGCTTCTCCCAGTTGCGCGCCGGCGAGGCCGCCGCCGAGCACCTGCTGGCACGCGGCCGCAGGCGCCTGGCCTACATCGGCGCCCAGCTCGACCAGCGCACCCTGCTGCGCGGCGAGGGGTTCCGCCGCGCCTTGCAAAAGGCCGGCTGCTACGACCCGGGGCTGGAAATCCTTACGCCGCGGCCGTCCTCGGTGGCCCTCGGCGGCGAACTCTTCGTGCAGTTGCTGGCCAGCCAGCCGCAGGTCGACGGGGTGTTCTTCTGCAACGACGACCTGGCCCAGGGCGCGCTGCTGGAGGCCCTGCGCCGTGGGGTCAAGGTGCCGGAACAGATCGCCGTGCTCGGTTTCAACGACCTGCCGGGTTCGGACTGCACGGTCCCGCGCCTGAGCAGCATCCGCACCCCGCGCGAAGCCATCGGCCGGCGCGCGGCGGAGCAGTTGCTGGCGCTGATCGCTGGCAAGGAGGTGCGCGATAGCGCGCTGGACATGGGGTTCGAGCTGATGGCGCGGGAGAGCACCTGAGCCCGCGGCCCGACGGTGCGGCCGTTCAGGGACATGTCGAGGGCTGGGCAGCGCCGCCGGGCGTAACGGCTTGCCGGGTAGGGCGAATAGCGCCGCAGGCGCTATCCGCCGTTACGCCGGGTTTCACGGCGGATAACCGCGAGCGGTTATTCGCCCTACGGGGGCGTGTCGAGGGCTGGCAGCGCCTCCGGGCGTAATGGCTCGCCGTTACGCCGGTGTCTCAAGCCACCGCGTAGTAATGCTTGACGAAGCCGCCGTCGGCAACCTCCCAGAGCACCGGGGTGCCCTTGCTGACGAACCAGCTGTCGCCGGCCTTGTAGAGCGTGCTCTGGCCGGTGGACTCGTCGGTGAGGCGGACCTCGCCGCTGACCACCGTGGCCTGTTCGCTGAACGGATAGGTCATGCGAAACTTGCCGGCGGTGGTGCCGAAGTAGGCGGCGCTGACCGGGTCGGTGGGGGCTCCTGCGGTCATCTTGCCGAAGGCTTTCACCTCGCCTTCGAGGATCTCCGAGCCGAGGTCGGCGACGCTGCCCCAGGCGTCCAGTTCGTCGAGGGTGATGCCGTGGCGGATAACGGTAATGGCCATGGGAATGCTCCTTGTAGAGTGATCGGTAGGTTTCAGCGCCGGCCGTTCCAGTAGCCGGAGAGCTGGTGCCAGGTCTTGCCTGCGCTGAGCAGCAGCGGGCGGAAGTGGTCCTTGCCGTGGATCGGGATGCGGCGCACCGAGCTGAGCAGGTCGTAGCGCGCCGAGCCTTCGCTCATGCCTTCGGCGAGGACCTTGCAGACGATGTGGCTGGGGGTCACGCCGAACCCGGAATAACCCTGGACGAAGAACGCGTTGGGCCGCCCCGAGAGGCTGCCGATCTGCGGGAACAGGTTGGCGCTGCAAGCCATCGGCCCACCCCAGGCGAGGTCGATGCGGACGTGCTCCAGGTAGGGGAAGATCTTCAGCATCAGCTTGCGGTTCCAGGCCTTGAGGTCGCCGGGGATGCGTTCGACGAAGGGCGTGGCGGCGCCGAACAGCAGGCGGTTCTCGTTGGTCACCCGGTAGTAGTCGATGACCGGGCGGATGTCGCTGTAGGCGCCGCGGATCGGGCTGATCCGCTGGATCAGTTCGTCCGGCAGCGGCTCGGTCATCATCTGGAACGCGTAGGTATTGATGGTGGTGCGGTGCAGCTCGGGTTCGAGCCGGTTGAGGAAGCTGTCGCAGGCCCAGAGCAGCTTGTTCGCGGTGACCGAGCCCTTGGCCGTGCGCACGCGGATGCGCTCGCCGTATTGCACCTCCAGCGCCGGGCTGTATTCGAATATCCGTGCGCCGAGGCCGGCCAGTGCCTTGGCTTCGCCGAGCAGCAGGTTGAGCGAGTGCACATGGCCGCCGCCCATGTGCAGCAGGGCGCTGCCGTAGGCGTCCGAGCCGATGATCTGGCGCACCTCGGCACCGTGCAGGTAACGGATCTCATGGGGCGAGCCGAGCGACCGGAATTCCTTTTCCCAGGCCTGCAGGGTCTTCGCCTGGCGTGCGTTGAAGCCCATGTAGCCGTAGCCGTGGCAGAAGTCGGCGTCGATGGCGTACTTCTCGATACGGCCCTTGATGATGTCGGCGCCGAGGTCGCTGATCTCGAAGATCGCCCGCAGGCCGTCCTCGCCGACGTCCTTGCGGATCTTCTCCAGGTCGTGGCCGATGCCGGCCATGATCTGCCCGCCGTTGCGCCCGGTACCGCCGAAGCCGAGGTGGCGGGCCTCCAGCACGACGATGTCGGTGATGCCGTGCTCGGCCAGCTCAAGCGCGGTGTTGATCCCGGAGAAGCCGCCGCCGATCACCACCACGTCGGCGTCCAGGTCGGTTTCCAGGGAGGGGAAGGACAATTCGTACTTCTTGGTCGCCGTGTAGTAGGTCGGCGTCTCGATGTTGATCATGGATGCGGCCTGGCAAGGGGTGGATGTACCTATTAGACGCTCCGTGGCCGCCGCGGTCTTGTTCCTGTCTGCCGCCGGCTTGACCGGCCCTGCCAGGCGCGCTTCAGCCCAGCGTGGCGATCACCCGTGGCGCGACGAAGTCGATGAAGGCGCGCAGCTTGGGCGAGACCTGGCGGCCGGACGGCCAGAGCAGGAAGAATTGCGCGCGGCGCTCGCAGAAGGCGTCGAGGACGCTGACCAGGCGTCCTTCGCGCAGCGCCTCGCGGATCGAGAAGTCCGGCAGGCAGGCGATGCCCTGGTCGCGCAGGGCGAAGCAGACGCGGGTCTCGATGTTGTTGCAGACCATCGACACCGGGATCTGCGGCGGGGCTTCGCCGTCCGCGCGGCGCAGCGGCCATTCCTCGAGGCGGCCGGTATTGGGGAAGCGGTAGTGCAGGCAGGTGTGCCGCAGCAGGTCTTCCGGGCAGCGCGGCGTGCCGTGGCGGGCGAAGTAGGCCGGCGAGCCGACCAGCTTCAGCTGGAACTCACCCAGTTCGCGCATGGACAGCCGCGAATCCACCGGCTGGCCGGTGCGCAGGACCACGTCGAAGCCTTCGTCGACGACATCCACCACGCGATCGCTGAAGTCGAGGTCTAGCTCGATGTCCGGATAGGCCTGCATGAAATCGGCGAGCGTCGGCAGGACCAGCCCGCTGACCAGCGGCAGGCTGACCCGCAGGCGCCCGCGCGGGGTCTCGCGGCTTTGCGACAGCTCCAGCTCGGTGGCTTCGATCTCGGCCAGGATGCGCCGGCTGCGCTCGAGGAACAGGCTGCCTTCGGCGGTCAGGGTGATGCTGCGGGTGCTGCGGTGGAACAGGCGCACGCCGAGTTTCTCTTCCAGGCGGGCGACCCGCTTGCCCACCGCCGAGGCGCTGACGCCGAGGGTCCGGGCGGCGCCGACGATGCTGCGGGTCTCGGCGACGCGGACGAAGACGGTGAAACCGCTGAGGCTGTCCATGCAAGGCTCCGATTACGGACATGACGGTCCGGATAGAACGGAACTCTATCCGTCTTTTTCCGCTTTTGCAGCGCTCTTAGCCTGTCCGCATCCTTCATCTGCGGAGAGTCCCGCATGTCCAGTTTCGAACGAGAGCCAGGCTGCGGCCTGGCGGAAAATGTCGATCAGGTGATCGAGGCGGCATTCGCCGACCAGCGCCTGGTGGGGGCGGTGGTGCTGGTGGCACACCGGGGGCAGTGGCTCTATCGACGGGCTGCTGGCCTGGCCGACCGCGAAGCCGGCCGGATAATGGGCGAGGACAGCCTGTTCCGCCTGGCCTCGGTGAGCAAGCCGATCGTCAGCGTCGCGGCCCTGAGCCTGGTGGACGAGGGCCGGCTGGCCCTCGATGAGCCGATCGCCGACTGGTTGCCGGCGTTCCGTCCGCGCCTGGCCGACGGCCGCGAGGCGCGCATCACGCCGCGGCAGTTGCTGAGCCACAGCGCCGGCCTCGGCTATCGCTTCCTCGAAGCCGACGCAGACGGCCCCTATGCCCGCGCCGGGATTTCCGATGGCATGGACCTGCCGGGTTTCGACCTGGCCGAGAATCTCCGTCGCCTGGCCTCCGTGCCCTTGCTCTACGAACCCGGCCGCGCCTGGGGCTATTCGCTGGCCACCGACGTGCTCGGCGCGCTGGTGGCGCGGGTCGACGGGCGGCCGCTGGCGGAAGCGCTGCGGCAGCGGGTGGGGATTCCGGCCGGCATGCGCGACAGCGGCTTCCTCTGCGCCGACGCGCAACGCCTGGCGGCGGTCTACGTCAGCGACCGGCCACGCCCGCGGCGGATGGCCGAGCGGGAGACCGTCACGCCGTTCGAGGACTGCGTCGGCATTCGCTTCGAGCCGCGTCGGGCCTTCGAACCGTCTGCCTATGCGTCCGGCGGGGCGGGGATGATCGGCAGCGCCGGTGACGTGCTGCGCCTTTTGGAAATCCTTCGCCAGGGCGGCGCGCCGTTGCTGACGCCTGGCCTGGCGGAGGAGATGGGCCGCGACCAGGTACCCGGCCTGGAACTGCCGGCCAATCCCGGTTTCGGCTTCGGCCTGGGTTTCTCCGTGCTGCGCGACCCGGCTATCGCGCAATCGCCGGAGGCTCCCGGCACCTGGCGCTGGGGCGGCGCCTACGGGCATTCCTGGTTCGTCGACCGGGCCCGCGAACTGTCGGTGGTGGCGCTCACCAACACCCTGTTCGAGGGCATGTCGGGACGCTTCGTCAACGACCTGCGCGACGCCGTCTACCGTTCCGCGGAGCTGCGCTGATGGGACGCCGCGAAGCATTTCCGGAGAACGCCGGGGCCGCTGCGTCGGCCGTGGCGCCGCGGCTGCCGCTGAGTGCGCTGCTGGCGATGGCGATGTCCGGCTTCGTCGCCATTCTCAGCGAAACCCTGCCGGCCGGCCTGCTGCCGCAAATCGGCGCGGGGCTGGCGGTCAGCGAGGCGCTGGCCGGGCAACTGGTCAGCGTCTACGCCCTGGGTTCGCTACTGGCCGCGCTGCCGGCGGCGAGCCTGACCCAGGGCTGGCGGCGGCGCCGGGTGCTGCTGCTGGCGCTGCTGATCTTCTTCGTCTGCAACAGCCTAACCGCCGTTTCCTCGGATTACCGCCTGACCCTGCTGGCGCGCTTCGGCAGCGGCGTCGCCGCCGGCCTCGCCTGGGGCCTGCTGGCCGGCTACGCGCGGCGCCTGGTGCCGCCGGAGCAGCAGGGGCGGGCGTTGGCGGTGGCCATGCTCGGTGCGCCGCTGGCGCTGTCGCTCGGCGTTCCGCTGGGCACCTGGCTGGGCGGCCTGCTCGGCTGGCGCTGGGCCTTCGGCCTGTTGTCGCTGACCGCGCTGCTGCTGGTCGGCTGGGTGCTGCGCAGCGTGCCGGACTTCCCTGGCCAGCCGGCCGGGCGGCGCCTGCGTCTGCTCGGGGTGCTGCGCACGCCGGGCGTGCGTCCGGTATTGCTGGTGATCGTCGCCTGGGTGCTGGCGCACAACATCCTCTACACCTATATCGCGCCGTTCCTCGCCAAGGTCGGCCTGGGCGCCTCGGTGGACCTGGCCCTGCTGGTATTCGGCAGCGCCGCGGTGGCGGGAATCTGGCTGGTCGGCGTGGTGGTCGACCGGCACCTGCGGCGGATGGTCCTGGCCAGCCTGGCGCTGTTCGCCGTGGCGGCGCTGGCGCTGTGCCTGGGCGCTCGCTGGAGCTGGCTGGCGTTCGCCGGCCTGGCCCTCTGGGGGCTGACGTTCGGTGGCGCGGCGACGCTGCTGCAGACCGCCTCGGCGGACGCCGCCGGGGAGGGCGCCGACCTGGCCCAATCGATGATCGTGGTGGCCTGGAACCTGGCCATCGCCGGCGGCGGAGCGTTGGGTGGCATGGTGTTGCAGCGCTGGGGCAGCGAGATGCTGCCCTGGACCCTGCTACCGCTGATCGGCTTGGCCGCCGTGCTGGCCTGGGGCAATGCCGCGCACGCTTTCCGCGTCGGCCCGCGCGACTTCCGCAGGGCATCGCCCGAGCACCGGAAAGCGGCGCAATAGACGGGGCTGCGCCCGGCAAGGGGAAAAAGGCTGCGGGTCTTAGAACGTTTATTCACCTGGGTTATTTGGATAGGTCCGTTTCGAATATCCATAGCGTCGAAATACCGGCCGTGACGATGCGTTCCTCCGCCATGCAGCGGAATCCGCCGTCATTGCGCCGAACATCTTCGCTGTCTCGCTGCTAGCCACCATGCAGCGCCCGGCTCGGCTGTTGCACCGGCATCTTGCCGGTGCGTCGGCGCTGCCTAGAATCGGCCCCATTCGCACCTACCCCCGCTTCGCCTACAGGAGTTACCGCCATGATGAATGCCATGCAGATGCCGATGAACATGAATGCCGCCATGCCGATGATGCCCATGATGGGCATGCCGATGATGATGGCGACCATGCAGTGCGAAACGATGGACGACGGCATGCTGTGCAAGATGATGCCGGCGATGGGCATGGACATGGGCCAGTTCCGCAACAGCGCCGAGATGATGGCGATGATGATGAACTGCGGCATGCCCATGATGATGCAGTGCGGCAACCTGGCGATGATGGGCATGTCCCAGGCCTGCATGGCGATGATGCCGACGATGGGCATGGGGATGGGCATGCCGATGATGGGCATGGCTCCGATGAAGTGCATGATGGAGTGCTCCATGCAGGGCGACGCCATGCACTGCAGGATGATGCCGATGCAGGGCATGGACATGGAGATGTTCAAGAACTGCTGCATGCTGATGGCGAAGATGATGGAGTGCGGCATGCCGATGATGATGAGTTGCAACGGCATGCCGATGATGTGCTGCACCTGCTAATCCGTCGCCAGATGGAAAAGGCCCGCCCGGGATGACCGGGCGGGCCTTTCTTCGTCCATGGCAGCAGGGCCGGGGTCAGTCCAGGCGCTCCGGGTAGGTCATCACCAGGTACGCCAGGGCTTCGCTATCGGCGGGGTTGCGGTAGCTGTGCGGCTGGTCGGCGTAGAACAGGATCGAGTCGCCGGTGGCGAGCAGGAAGCGCTCCTCGTTGACCCGCACTTCCAGTACCCCCTGCGCCACCACCAGGTTCTCCTGGGTGCCGGGGGCGTGGGCTTCGGCGTCTTCCTGGCCGAGGCCGCGCAGGCGCAGTTCGTAGAACTCCACCTGGCGCGCCACATCGAAGGGGAACAGCGCGCGGCTGGTGAAGGCGCCGTCGGCGCTGACCAGGCGCTTGCTCTGTTGCGCCGGCAGCACGGCGACACCGGCGAAGGCGCGATCGTCGAGGAAGGCTGCCACCGACACCTTGAGA
Organism: Pseudomonas sp. TZ252; assembly: GCF_056110345.1. Taxonomy (NCBI): domain Bacteria; kingdom Pseudomonadati; phylum Pseudomonadota; class Gammaproteobacteria; order Pseudomonadales; family Pseudomonadaceae; genus Pseudomonas; species Pseudomonas sp. TZ252. Next base: position 5,414,045 of record NZ_CM148566.1, read on the forward strand.
CCCTGGGCGATCTTGCACAGCACCTTGATCGACGGCACGCTGCGCCCGGACTCGATCTGCGCCAGCATCGCCCGGCTGACACCGGAAATCCGCGCCAGGGCGTCCAGCGAGAGATTGCGCTTGCCGCGCAGGCGCAGCAGGTTGTGGGCGACGCGCTGGCCAATCAGATCATCGGGTTCGGTATGCACGCCGGCGGCCAGTTCCAGGTGGGCGACGCCATCGCTGGCGGGCAGGTTCATCGGTCAGGCCCGGCGGCTGCGCTCGTCGTGCCTGGCTGGCGGTTGCGGCACGGCGTAGCCGGCCCGCCAGGCGTACACCGCCCACATCATTTCGCCCAGGCGGCGTGCCTGGCGGCGCGAGCGGTAGCGGGCGAAATCGATGACGTTGTCGGTGCGGTCCATGAGGCATTCCTCGGGCGGCGGGTTCGATGGCAGCCAGACTATCCCTTCGCCGCTTAGAGCCATAAATACTAAGTTTTTATTTATTAATTCATTTTTGTGCTTACAAGGAACGCCGAACCGTACCGAGCAGTATATTTATATTCTTTAAAGGTATTTAAATTAATTTTCTTATTCCAATAAATTAAAGGCTCTCGCGTACCTGCCGACCAATCGGCGCGCCGCACCGAATCCATGCCGCCTCGCGCGGTATCTCGTGCCCGGCGTGTCCGGGCTTGCGTGGGAGTCAGCGATGTCCGTTTCCCTTCCGGCGCCAGCGCGCGCCGACGTTCCCTTGCAGATCCGTGCCCTCGATGCCGCGTTCGGCGCCGAGGTGCTCGGCCTCGACCTCGGGTTGCCCCTGGCCGCCGAGGACTTCCGCCGTATCCACCGGGCGCACCTGGACCACCATGTGCTGGTGTTCCGCGAGCAGCGCATCACCCCGGCGCAGCAGATCGCCTTCAGCCGGCGCTTCGGTGAGTTGCAGATCCATGTGCTGAAGCAGTTCCTGCTCCCAGGGCATCCGGAGATCCTCATCGTTTCCAACATCGTCGAGAACGGCCAGCCCGTCGGTCTCGGCGATGCCGGCAAGTTCTGGCACTCCGACCTTTCCTATAAGGAGCTGCCGAGCCTCGGCTCGATGCTGCATGCCCAGGAGCTGCCGGAGGAGGGCGGCGATACTCTGTTCGCTGACATGCACAAGGCCTGGGACAGCCTGCCGGAGGCCCTGCGCAAGGCCATCGAGGGACGCACGGCGGCGCATTCCTATACCGCCCGCTACAGCGAACCGCGCTTCGAGGGCAACTGGCGGCCGACCCTGAGCGCTGCCCAGCTCGCCGAGGTGCGCGAAGTGGTCCATCCGATCGTGCGCACCCACCCGGAAAGCGGGCGCAAGGCGCTGTTCGTCAGCGAAGGTTTCACCACCCGCATCCTCGGCCTGCCGGCCGACGAGAGCGCCCAACTGCTCGCCGAGCTGTATGCGCACAGCGTGCGCCCCGAGCACATCTACCGGCATCGCTGGCAGGCGCATGACCTGGTGTTCTGGGACAACCGCTCGCTGATCCATCTCGCCGGCGGTTGCCCGGCACACCTGCGGCGCAAGCTCTACCGCACCACCATCCAGGGCGACGCGCCGTTCTGACGACGGCACGCGCTTCCCCCTTTTCGCCAGGAGCGTTTCCATGAACCGCATTCCCCGTTTCACCCGCCTGGTCGCCGCGCTCGGCCTGGGCCTGAGCCTCGCCACCACGCTGCTGGCCAGCCGGCCGGCGCAGGCCGAGGGCGAGATCCGCATCGCCGAGCAGTTCGGCATCGTCTACCTGCTGCTCAACGTGGTCCGCGACCAGCGCCTGATCGAAAAGCACGGCCAGGCCGAGGGCCTGCAAATCAAGGTCGACTGGACCCAACTGTCCGGCGGCGCGGCGGTCAACGATGCGCTGCTGTCCGGGGCGATCGATATCGCCGGTGCCGGCGTCGGTCCGCTGCTGACCATCTGGGACCGTACCCGCGGGCGCCAGAACGTCAAGGCGGTGGCCTCGCTGGGCAACTTCCCCTACTACCTGCTGAGCAACGACCCGCGGGTCAGGAGCATCGCCGACTTCGGCGCCGGGGATCGCATCGCCGTGCCGGCGGTGGGGGTTTCGGTGCAGTCGCGCTTCCTCCAGTACGCCGCGGCGAAGCAGTGGGGCGACAAGCAGTTCGACCGCCTCGACAAGTACACCGTGGCGCTGCCGCATCCGGACGCCACCGCCGCGCTGGTGGCCGGCGGCACCGAGCTGACCGGGCATTTCTCCAACCCGCCGTTCCAGGACCAGGCGCTGGCCAACCCGAAGGTCCACGTGGTGCTCGACAGCTACGAGCTGCTGGGGCCGAATTCGCCGACCGTGCTGTTCGCCACGGAGAAGTTCCGCCAGGACAACCCGAAGACCTACCGGGCCTTCGTCGAGGCGCTGAAGGAAGCGGCGGCCTTCGCCCAGAACGACAAGGCGGCCGCCGCCGATACCTATATCCGGGTGACCGGGGCGAAGATCGACCGAGCCGCGCTGCTGAAGATCATCGCCAATCCGCGGGTGGAGTTCAGCGTCACGCCGAAGAACACCTATCCGCTGGCGGAGTTTCTCTACCGGGTCGGTGCGATCCGCAACAAGCCGGCCTCCTGGCAGGACTATTTCTTCCAGGACGGCGCGCCGTTGCAGGGGAGTTGAGACGCCGATGAACGCCGCCTCCCGCCAACCTTCCACGCTCCCCGCCGACGCCCTGCTGGCGGTGGACGGAGTCAGCCTCGAATACCGCACCCGCTCGCGCGTGGTGCGGGCCACCCAGCGGGTCAGCTTCGAAGTCGACCCGGCCGATCGCTTCGTCCTGCTCGGCCCGTCCGGTTGCGGCAAGTCGACCCTGCTCAAGGCGGTGGCTGGCTTCATCACGCCCAGCGAGGGCGAGATCCGCCTTCAGGGACAGGCGGTCAGGGCGCCCGGCCCCGACCGTATCGTGGTGTTCCAGGAGTTCGACCAGTTGCCGCCATGGAAGACCGTACGGCAGAACGTGCTGTTCCCCTTGCGGGTGTCCGGCCAGGTGACGCGCGACGAGGCCGAGCGACGCGCCGACGAATGCCTCGAGAAGGTCGGCCTGGCGGGCTTCGCCGAGGCCTATCCGCACACGCTGTCCGGGGGCATGAAGGCGCGGGTGGCGATCGCCCGGGCGCTGGCGATGCAGCCGAAGATCCTGCTGATGGACGAGCCGTTCGCCGCGCTGGACGCGCTGACCCGGCGAAAGATGCAGGAGGAACTGCTGCGCCTGTGGGAAGAGGTGCGTTTCACCCTGCTGTTCGTCACCCATTCCATCGAGGAGGCGTTGGTGGTGGGCAATCGCATCCTGCTGCTCTCGCCGCACCCGGGGCGGGTCCGGGCCGAAGTGCACGGCCACCCGTTCGGGCTGCACAGCCTTGGCGGCGAGCCGCTGCAAGCCGCGGCGCGACGCATCCACCGCTTGCTGTTCGACGAGGGCGGCGAACCGACGGCGGCCGCGACCCTCGACTTCGCCGATATCCGGCTGGCCCATTGAGCAGAGGAATCGATCGATGAGTCGAGTCACGCGCGTTCGCGAAGAATACGAAGTCCAGCTCGAACCCCTGCTGGAGGTCTCCCTGGAGCGGCGCCTGCCCCTGAGCCAGCGTCTCTGGCAACAGGGCTGGCTGCGCAAGGGGCTGATCCTGGCGCTGCTGGCGCTGGCCTGGGAGCTGGCGGCGCGGGTCCAGGGCAACGACCTGCTGCTGCCAGGCTTCCTGCAGACGGCCAGGGCCCTCGGCGAGGGCCTGGCCAGCGGCGAACTGCCGGCCAAGGCGGGGATCTCCCTGCTGGTGCTGTTCAAGGGCTACCTGCTGGGGATCGTCCTGGCCTTCGTTCTGACCAGCCTGGCGGTCTCCACGCAGTTGGGCCGCGACCTGCTCGGGACCCTCACGGCGATGTTCAACCCGCTGCCGGCGATCGCGCTGCTGCCGCTGGCGCTGCTCTGGTTCGGCCTGGGCCAGAACAGCCTGATCTTCGTGCTGGTGCATTCGGTGCTCTGGGCGCTGGCGCTGAACACCTATGCCGGTTTCCTCGGTGTCTCGGAGACCCTGCGTATGGCAGGGCGCAACTACGGCCTGCGTGGCCTGCGCTTCGTCCTGCTGATCCTGGTGCCGGCGGCGCTGCCGTCGATTCTCGCCGGGCTGAAGATCGGCTGGGCCTTCGCCTGGCGCACGCTGATCGCCGCGGAACTGGTGTTCGGCGCGAGCAGCGGCAAGGGCGGGCTCGGCTGGTACATTTTCCAGAACCGCAACGAGCTGTACACCGACAAGGTATTCGCCGGCCTGGCCGTGGTGGTGCTGATCGGCCTGCTGGTGGAGAACCTGGTGTTCGGCAGCATCGAGCGCCTCACGGTGAAGCGCTGGGGAGTGCAACGCTAGGGCGGCGGACGGGTGGAGTGTTACGGCAACTTTCTCGGCAACTGTTGCGCTGGCGCGGCGGCAAAGCGGAGTAACGTCTTGCCCGCACCCACTTCAAAGGATGGAACGAATGTCGCTCTCCGTGGATCTGCTGCTGGCGTTCTCCCTGTTCGCCTTCGTCACCTCCGTCACGCCCGGTCCGAACAACACCATGTTGCTGGCCTCGGGGGTCAACTTCGGTTTCGTCCGCTCCATCCCGCACATCCTCGGGATCAGTTGCGGCTTCTTCATCATGGTGATGGCGGTGGGCTTCGGCCTGGGCACGGTGTTCGAGGCCTATCCGGTGCTGTACACCATCCTGCGCTACGTCGGCGCGGCGTACCTGCTGTACCTGGCCTGGAAGATCGCCACGTCCGGCCCGGCCGGCAACGACCCGGAGGGACGTGGCAAGCCGTTGAGCTACTGGGGCGCGGCGGCGTTCCAGTGGGTCAACCCGAAGGCCTGGGTGATGGCGGTCGGCGCCATAAGCACCTATACGCCGTTGCAGGGCTACTTCACCAACGTGGTGGTGATCTCGACGGTATTTGCCCTGATCAACGCGCCGACCATCGGAATCTGGGCCGGTTTCGGCAGCATGCTGCGCAACGTGCTGCGCGATCCGCGCTGGCTGAGGGTGTTCAACGTAGGGATGGCGCTGCTGTTGGTCGCGTCGCTGTACCCGATCCTCGCGGAAAGCCATTCGGCCTGACCTGTCACCACCCTATCAATTGTATTAGCTCGTAACTCGTCGCCATTTCGTGAAGAGTTTTTCGCTCGGTGCCCAGCCTCGGAAGGGGGAGAGCGATGCAGGAGCGACATGGCTTACCGTTACGCAGCTTTTCGTCGGGCAAGGCGCTGACCGCGGGACGCGCAGCGCGCCCGGAGGTTGCGCAGGAGCGGCGCTACCTGCAAGGCGCCCCGCTGGGGCTGGAGTTGCCGGGACGAATCGCCTTGCGCGACCCGCATTGCGCCTGGCAATGGTTCGAGCCGGAGGCGGCCGCGGAAGCGTTCCCGGCGACGCACTGGCTGGCGGCGTTCCTGGTACTGCTGGGACGCTACGGCAACGAAGAGATCACCCTGGGCTTTCCCGAGCCGATCACGGTTCGCGGGCGGCAGGCGCCCGCGCTGCTGCGTTCCTCCTACCGGGCGATGGAGTCGTCCGCCGAACGTAGCGCGCGGCTGGCGGAAGAACTCGATGACGCCCGGCGGCAGCTATCCGCCGACGGCCAGGAGCGCGCCGCCCTGGCCGGGCGCTGCGCGGTCCAGGTGCTGGCGGCGCGGCCGACGGCGAGCAGCCCCGGCTGGCTGGCCCTGGTGCTGGCGGCGGACGGCAGCGTCGGCCTGGCTCTGCGCGATCCCCAGTACGACGAATTGCGGCGTATCGCCGGCCATCTCGCGCGCCTGGCGCGCGGCCTGGTCGACGCCCAGGCCTGCGTCGGCCGGCTGCCCTGGCTGGACGCCGACGAAGAGCGCCGTTTGCAGGCCCTGCGCAGCGAGCCCCAGGCCGCCCCGTCGCGCGGCGTACTCCACCATCTGTTCGAGGCCCAGGCGCGGCGCACACCGCAGCGCATCGCCGTGCACGCCGCCGACCGTAGCCTCAGCTATGCCGAGCTGGAGCGCGAAAGCGCCGCGCTCGCCGTGCGCCTGCGCGCCGCCGGGGTGGCTCCGGAGCAGCGGGTCGGGGTCTGCCTGCGGCGCGACAGCGGCCTGCTGGTCGGCCTGCTTGGCGTGCTCCGCGCCGGCGGTTGCTACGTCCCGCTGGACCCGGCCTATCCGGAGGAGCGGGTGGCCTACATGCTCGACGACGCCGACTGCCTGCTGGTGCTGGTCGACGCGAGCACCCGCGAGCGGGTCGCCGCGCTGGGCCGGCCATGCCTGACGCTGGAGGAGGGCGGCGACCAGGCGAACGACCTGGCGCTGCCCGCGAGCGAGGTCGGCGCCGACCACCTCGCCTACATCATCTATACATCCGGATCCACCGGACGCCCCAAGGGCGTCGCCATCGAGCACGGCAGCGCCCATGCCTTCCTGCGCTGGGCCGGCCAGCACTATGCCGCCGAAGAATGGAGCGGGGTACTGGCGGCGACCTCGGTGTGCTTCGACCTGTCGGTCTACGAGCTGTTCGGCACCCTGGCCGAAGGCGGCACGCTGCACCTGGTGGAAAACCTGTTCAGCCTGCCGGACTACCCGCGCCGCGACGAGATCAGCCTGCTCAATACCGTGCCCTCGGTGTGTGCCGCGCTGCTCGCCCTCGGCGACCTGCCGGGCGGGGTGCGCACGCTGAACCTGGCCGGCGAACCGCTGCGCGGCCACCTGGTGCGACAGATTCGTGGCCAACCCCAGGTACGGCGCCTGGTCAATCTCTACGGGCCGACCGAGGACACCACCTATTCGACGGCGCACGAACTGGACCTGCACGCCGAAGCGCTCGACGAGCCGCCCATCGGCCGACCGCTGCCCGGCACCACGGTGGAGGTGCTCGACGGCTTCGAGGCGCCGCTGCCGCTGGGCGTGGCCGGGGAACTGTACCTCGGCGGCATCGGCCTGGCGCGTGGCTATTTCGGCAAGCCGGAGCAGACCGCCGAGCGTTTCCGCGTCGATCCGGGCAGCGGCGAGCGCCGCTATCGCACCGGCGACCGCGTACGCATGCGCGAGGACGGCGTGCTGGAACACCTCGGCCGGCTCGACGACCAGGTCAAGTTCAACGGCTTCCGCATCGAGCTGGGCGAGATCGCCTCGTGCCTGGCGAGTTTTCCCGGGGTGAGCGAAGCCTGCGCCATGCTCACCGAGGACAGCGCCGGCCTGCGTCGGCTGGTCGGCTACCTGGCGGCGCCGTTCGCCCCGCCGCTCCAGGCGCTGAACGAGCACCTTGGGCAAAGTCTGCCGCACTACATGTTGCCGTCGGCGTTCGTGGTCCTGGCGGAGCTGCCCAAGACGCTCAACGGCAAGATCGACCGCAAGGCCCTGCCGCGTCCCCAGGCGACCGGCGCCGAGCCGCAGGCGCTGCCCAGCGATCCGCTGGAGCAGGCGCTACACCAGGCCTGGCAGGCGCAGCTTGGTGCGCCGCCGCGCGCCGGACAGGGCTTCTACGCCGCCGGCGGCGATTCCCTGCGGGCGGTGCACCTGCTCGCGACGCTGCGCCAGCGACTGTCCCGACGCGTACCGTTGCAGGCGTTCGCCGGTGGCCCGGCGACCCCCGAGGCCCTGCTGGAACTGCTGCGCCAGGCCGCGCCCGAGGGCGACGAGCCGGAGCCGAGCGCCGGCGCCGCCGGGCTGAGCCTCGCCGAACGGCGCCTGTGGGTGGCCCAGCAACTGGCGCCGGAGGACACCTCCTACAACCTGCTGGCCCACCTGCGCATAGTCGGCGCCACGGCCGACGCCATCGAACAGGCCTTGCGCCAGTTGCTGGAACGGCATGTGGCGCTGCGCCGGCGTGTCGAAACGGGCGTCGACGGGCCGCAGCCGCATGCGCTGGCGGCGCATGCGGTGCCCCTGCAACGCCTGCTGGCGAGCGACGCCGTCCACGCCGAGCGGTTGCTGGAGGATGGCGTGCGCCGTGAGGGCGCGCGAGTCTTCGACCTCGCCCACGAGGCGCCGGCACGCCTGCTGCTGGTCGTCACCCGCGACAGCGCGCGCGCCGACCTCCTGCTCAGCGTCCATCACTACGCCTTCGACGATGTGTCGCTGGCGGTCTTTGCCGCGGAACTGAAGACACTGCTCGATGGCGGTCGCCTGGGCGTGCTCGCCAGCACGCCGGAACAGGTTGCCGCCCGCGAGCGCGCGGCGTTGGCCTCGGGACGCCTGGACCGTGTCGCCGAGCGCTGGGCTGAGCGTTTGTTGCCGCTGGCGAAGGCTCCCGGCGCCGCGCCGGCGCGCCCGGAGGAGAGCGGCGGGCGCGCCGGCCAACGCCTCGCCCTGCCGGTTTCCGCCGCCGTCCATGCCGCCTGCCGGGCGCTGGCCGAACGCACCTCGGTAAGCCCGTTCAGTGCTGCGCTACAGGCCTTCGCCGAAGTGCTCGGCGCCGAACTGGGCGTCGACGACCTGCTCGTCGGCGTGGCCCTGGCCGGGCGTTCGCGCCTGGAAATGCAGGGGCTGGTCGGCTGCTTCGTCAACCTCCTGCCGCTGGCGGTCGGCCTGCGTCCGGAGCAGTCCGTGGAGTGGCGCCTGCGCCAGGTCGGCCATGATCTGCTGGAACTGCTCGAACACCAGGACGTGCCCCTCGAATGCGTGACCCAGGCCCTGCGCCAGCGCGGCGCCAGCGGCCTGCCGATCCGCATCGCCTGCGGCGCGCACAACGGTCGGGCGGCCCCGGCGGTGGATGCCGGGGTGCGCGTCGAAGCCGACTTCATCCCGGTGCCTGGCGCGCGCCTCGACCTGACGCTGTGGCTGGAAGACCAGCCGCAGGGTTGGCTGGCCGTCTGGACCGGGGTCAGCGCGATCTTCGACCTGCACCGCATCGAGCGCCTGCACCAGGCCTGGGAGCGGCGCCTGCTGGCGAATGCCGGCGAACCTATCTCGAAACGCATGTCGCCGGAGGGCTGCAACGCTTCCTGACGACCCCGAGCCTCCCACGGAGAACAGCGATGGAACGAACAGCTCCCAGTCTCACCGGTCGCGGCTTCGCCCGGCCGCGCAATCTCAGCCCGCGCAGCAGCGAGGCGCTGGTGCGGCGCCCGGCGGCGGAGCGCGACGGCCTGCCGCTGCTGATCGAGGCACAGGCTCCCGGCCTGTCCCTGGCCGACTGGATTCGCGAGCAGGGCCAGTCCCTGCACGACGACCTGAACCTGGCTGGCGGCCTGTTGCTGAGAGGCTTCGAGGTCGACTCGGCAGAGCGCTTCCGCGCAGCCGCCGCTGCCTTCGCCCCGCAACTGCTCGACTACAAGGAGCGTTCCTCGCCGCGTAGCCAGGTCAGCGGCGAGGTCTACACCTCCACCGAGCATCCGGTGGACCAGCCGATCTTCCTGCATAACGAGCAGTCCTATACCGCCGACTGGCCGCTGTACATCATGTTCCATTGCCAGGTCGCGCCGCTCGAGGGCGGCGCCACCCCGGTGGCGGCCAACCGGCTGGTGCTCCGCCACCTGCCGGACGAATTGCTGGAACGCTTCGGGCGCTTGGGCATCCTCTACGTGCGCAACTACCGCGCCGGCCTCGGCCTGTCCTGGCGCGAAGCGTTCCAGACCGACAGCCGCGCCGAGGTCGAGGCGTTCTGCGCTGAGCACCGGATCGCCCATGCCTGGATCGGCGACGAGCACCTGCGCACCTGGCAGAGGCGCGCGGCGTTCCAACGCCACCCGTATACCGGCGAGCGCCTGTGGTTCAACCACGGCATGTTCTTCCATGCCACCAGTCTCGAGCCGGGCCTGCGCGATGCGCTGCTGCGCAGCGTCGCCGAGGAAGACCTGCCGTACCAGACCTACTACGGCGATGGCAGCCCGATCGAGGCGCAGACCCTGGCGACCATCCGCAGCGCCATAGACCGCGAGACGCGGCGCTTCGACTGGCGCGTGGGCGACGTGCTGATCCTCGACAACATGCTCGCCCAGCACGGCCGCGAGCCGTTCCGCGGGCCGCGACGGATCCTCACCATCATGTCCACGCCGTATTCCAGCCTGGCGCCCGCCGACGTCCCGCCGACACCTTCGCGCCTGGCGCTCGGAGGTGCCGCATGAGCGCCTCGTTCAGCGCGCCGCGCCTGCGCCCCCGGCAGCTCTCGGCCGGCGACCTGGTGGAGGAAAGCCTGCTCGACCCGGCCAACGACTACCTGCGCATCGTCCGCGCGCGCCAGCCGGGCATGGACCTGCGGCAATGGATCGCCGCCGCCGGCGCAGGGCTGCGCGACAGCCTGCTGCGGCATGGCGGCATCCTGTTTCGTGGCTTCGCGGTAGACGGAGCGGAGGGCTTCTCCCAGGCGGTACAAAGCTTTTCGCCGAACATGCTCGACTACCTGGAGCGCGCGGCGGCACGCCAGGAAGTGGCGCACCGGGTGTTCACCTCCACCGAGTTCTCGCCGGACGGCTGGATTCCGCCGCACCACGAGATGTCCTACTCGCACAACTGGCCGAGCTATATCCACTTCTACTGCCAGACACCGCCCGCCACCCAGGGCCGCACGCCCCTGGCCGACGAGCGCCGGGTCAGCGCTCGGATACCCGAGGCGATCAGGCAGCGCTTCCTCCGCCATGGGGTGTGCTACGTGCGCAACTACGGGCCGGAGATCGACCTGACCTGGCAGGAAGGCTTCCAGACCGACAGTCGCGCCGAGGTCGAGGCCTACTGCCGGCAGACCGGTACCCAATGGACCTGGCTCGACGACCAGCGCCTGAATACCCGCCAGGTACGCCAGGCGATGGTGCGCCACCCGCTCAGCGGCGAGACGCTGTGGTTCAACCACGCGCACATGTTCCATGTCTCCAACATGCCGCCGGCCCTGGCCCGGGCCTTGCTCGACGAGGTCGGCGAACAGGGCCTGCCGCGCAACGCCTACTACGGCGACGGCAGCCCGATCGAGGCGGAGGTGCTGGACACCATCCGCGCCGCCTACCGCGAGGAAACCCGCGCCTTCGCCTGGGAGCGCGGCGATGTCCTGATGCTCGACAACTTCATCAGCGTCCACGGCCGCGAGCCGTACACCGGCGAGCGCAAGGTGCTGGTGGCGATGACCGACCTGCATGTCCACCAACCCTGAACCCGTGCGAGGGATAGCCATGAGTGCGTCAGAAGACCTGCAATCCGCTGTGCAACCGGCCGCGAGCGAAGCGCTCGAAGGATTCCCGCTGTCTCCCTTGCAGACCCGCGCCTGGCGCCGCCATGCCGAGCGGCCGGAAAATACGGTTGTCGGCGTGCGCCTGCACGCCCCGGCCGATCCCGTGGCGACGCTGGAGCGGCTGCGCCGGGCGCTGGACGGCGAGGCGCAACTGCGCGTGGCCTACCGGACGATGCCGGGCATGAGCCTGCCGGTGCAGGTACTGGATGGGCGCGCGGCCGATCTGCTGGTCGAGCGCCTGCCGGGAGACGGCGACTGGGCCGGACGCTTCGCGCGCGAAAGCGCGCGTCTCGCCGCTTCGCCCCTGGGCGGGGAAGGCCAGCCGGTACTGGCGCTCGGCCTGCTGCTGGACGCCGCCGGAGAGACGCTCCAGGGGCTGTTGCTGGCGGCGCCGGCGTTCGTCGTCGATGCGGCCAGCCTGGTGGCGCTGCTGCGCCGCGGCCTGGGGCCGGCCGGCCAGGCGAGCGCGGACGAGGGAGACGAGGCGCTGCTGTTCCAGCATTTCTCCGAGTGGGCCAACGAGGCGCTGGCCGGCGAAGACGGCGAAAGCGCCAGCGGTTACTGGCGCGAGCAGGCGGCCGTTGCGGCGGAGAGTCCGCTGGCGCTGGCGGACGACCTGGGCGAAGGCGAGTGGACGGCGCGGCGCCTGCTGCCGCGCGCGCTGCTCGAACGCCTGGCAGCCAACGGCTTGCCGGAGGCGGCCGCCCTGCTGGCCTGGACCCAGGTCGCCGGGCAGTTCCAGGGCGACGAGGGACTGCCGCTGGAAATGGCGCGACTGGTCTCGGGGCGCCTGTTCAACGAGTTCGCCGAGCTGGCCGGACCGTTCGCCGGGGTCGCGCCGCTGTGCCTGGAGAATGTCCGCGCGGGCAGCGTCGGCGAGCGGCTCGACGCCCTCCAGGCGGCGATCCTCGCCCAGGAGGAGGCAGCGGCCCTGCGCGATCCCTTTGCCCCCGACTGGCCGCTCGCCGAGTTGGGCTTCGCCTGGCTGGCGGGCGAACTGGATGGCGCCGGGGTGGCCGAGCTGGATTGCCGTCAGCCGCCGCTGGGCGGGTTCCTCGAGTTGCAGGTGCTGCCCCACGGCGAAGGCCGGCTGGCCAGCCTGCGGGTCCGCCGCGACCATGACGGAACGCTGGCCGGGCGCTTGCTCGACGCCTGGGTCGAATGCCTGGAAAGCATCGCCGCCGACAGGCAACTGCCATTGGCCGGGCTGCCGTTGATCGGCGCGGCCGAGCGCGAGCGCTACCAGGCCTGGCAGGGCGAGCGCGTGGAGCCCGCGCCGGTGGAATCCCTGGTGGCCGCGTTCGATCTGCGGGCCGCCCTGCAGCCGCAGGCGCCGGCGTTGCTGGATGCCCACGGCAGCCTGGATTTCGCCACGCTGTGCGCGCGCAGCGAAGCGGTCGCCGAAGCGCTGCTGGCTGCCGGCGTGCGGCCCGGCCAGGCGGTGGCGGTGATGACCGGGCGCAACCGCGAGGCGATCGTCGCCCTGCTCGGGGTGATGCGCGCGGCGGCGGTGTACACCCCGGTCAATCCGGAGTTTCCGGCGGCGCGGGTGGAGCGGATGCGCGAAGCGGGCGGGATCGTCTTCGCTCTTGCCGATGCCGAGTGCGCCGGGCGCGCCCGCGAGGCCTTCGCCGGGGCCTGCCTGGACCTGTCGACGCTGCCGCTTGCCGGCAGCGGCATGAGCCTGCCGGCGCCGGGCGGGCGCGATGCGGCCTACATGATCTTCACCTCGGGCACCAGCGGCCAGCCCAAAGGCGTGGTGGTCGAGCACGCCAGCGCGCTCAACCTGTCCCAGGCCCTGGCGCGCACGGTATACGCGAACGTGGTGGGCGAGGGCCTGCGGGTGACGGTCAACGCGCCGTTCTCCTTCGACTCCTCGATCAAGCAGATTCTCCAGTTGCTCTCCGGCCATTGCCTGGTCCTGGTGCCGCAGGAGGTGCGCAGCGATCCGCAGCGGATGCTGGGGTTCCTCGAAGAACGGCGCATCGACGTGCTCGACTGCACCCCGTCGCTGTTCCGCCTGCTGCTCCAGGCCGGCCTCGACGATGCCCACCCGGCGCTGCCCGGGCGCATCCTGGTAGGGGGCGAGCGCTTCGACGAAGCGTCCTGGGAGGTCGCCGCCGGCTGGCGCCGCTGCCAGGTGTTCAATCTCTACGGTCCTACCGAAGCCACGGTGAACGCCAGCCTGGCGCGGGTCGCCGAGCATGCGCGGCCGACCATCGGCCGCGCCCTGGCCAACGTCGATCTGCATGTGGTCGATGGCCTCGGTCGTCGCAAGACCCGTGGCGCCAGCGGCGAACTGTGGATCGGCGGCGCCGGGGTGGCGCGCGGCTATGCCGGCGACGCCGGCGAGGCGGCCGGGCGCTTCCTCGAGGAGGGCTGGCCGGGCAGCGGCCGCCTGTACCGCAGCGGCGACCTGGTGCGCTGGCGCGCCGACGGTTGCCTGGAGTTCCTCGGGCGGATCGACGAACAGGTGAAGATCAACGGCTACCGCATCGAACTGGGCGAGATCCGCAGCGCGTTGCTGGAACACCCGGCAGTGGGCGAGGCGGCGGTACTCACCGACGAGGCCGATGCGGCCGAGCCGGGCGCGGATCGCCGGATCGTCGCCTTCGTCACCGCCGCCGGGGAGACCGCGGACGAGTCCTGGCTGGAAGTCGACCTGCCCAGCGGGCACCGGGTCGCCGGACTGAACCTCAACGAAACCGAGTACGTCTACCAGGAAATCTTCGTCGACGAGGTCTACAGCCGCGACGGCATCGTCCTGCCGCCGGACGCGGTGGTCCTCGACGTCGGTGCCAACATCGGCCTGTTCTCGCTGTACATCGCCAGCCGCGCGCCGCGCGCGCGAGTGGTCGCCTTCGAGCCGCTGGCACCGATCCGCCGGCGCCTGGAGGCCAACCTCGGACGCTACGCACCGCAGGTCGAGGTATTCGGCATCGGTCTGTCCGACGCCGAGCGCGAGGAAACCTTCACCTACTATCCGGGCTACTCGACCTTCTCCGGGATCGCCGAGTACGCCGACGCCAGCGGCGAACGCGACGTCATCCGACGCTACCTGAGCAACCAGGGCGAGGAGGGCGGGGCCAACCTGCTGCTGGACAACATCGACGAAATCCTCGACGACCGCCTGCGCGCCGAAGCCCACCGCTGCCGCCTGCGCCGCCTCGACCAGGTGATCGGCGAACTGGGCCTGGAGCGTATCGACCTGCTGAAGATCGACGTGCAGCGCGCGGAAATGGATGTGCTGCTCGGTCTCGACGATGCGGCGCTGGCCAAGGTCCGGCAGATCGTCCTGGAGGTCCATGACAAGCGCGACGGTGCCACCGCCGGCCGCGCCGATGCCTTGAGCGACCTGCTGCGCCGCCATGGCTTCGAGGTGAGCATCCGTCAGGACGCGCTGCTGGAGGGTACCGACCGTTACAACTGCTACGCGGTGCGCCCGGGCTATGCCGAGTCGCTGGCCGAGCGCATCGACTGGCGCGCGCTCGCGCCGCGCCCCGCCGCGGCCCTCGGCGGCGAGCTGAGCGAGCAGGCCCTGCGTGGCTTCCTCGAGGCGCGCCTGCCGGCCTACATGCTGCCGAGCCGGATCGCCCGGGTCGAACGCCTGCCGCTGACCGCCGAAGGCAAGCTCGACCGTCGCGCGCTGTTGGCGGCGCTGGCCGCCGAGGCGGCCGCGCAGACCCTGGAAGCGCCGGCCAATGCCACCGAGGCGGCCCTGCTGGAGATCTGGAAGAGCGTGCTGAAACGCCCGGCGATCGGCATCAGCGACAATTTCTTCCAGGTCGGCGGCGACTCCATCCGCCTGATCCAGATGCAGGTCATGGCGCGCGAGGCGGGGCTTGCCTTTACCCTGCGCGACGTGTTCAACCACCAGAGCATCCGCGAACTGGCGCGCCTGCTGGCCGCTCCGGCGAGTCCGGCGGATGCGGCCGCGAGCTCGGCGCCGCGGGCCCTGGAGCCGTTCGCCCTGTTGTCGGCGGCGGAACGCAAGCGCCTGCCGGAGGGGCTCGACGACGCCTATCCGATGACCAGCCTGCAACAGGGCATGCTCCTGCAAAGCGAGGCCAGCGGCGATCCACGGCTGTTGCACAACGTCGTCCTGCACGAGGTGCATGGACGCCTGGACAGCGAGTTGCTGGCGCGCGCCTGGGCGATCCTGATCGGCCGCCACGCGATCCTGCGTACCGGCTTCGACCTGCACGGCGGCCAGGCGCCCTTGCAATGGGTCCACCCGGCCGCTGCGGTCGCCGCCGAGGTGCCGGTGCACGACCTGTGTGGCCTCGATGGGGAAACACGGCGCCTGCGCCTGCGTGCCTGGATCGAGGAAGAGCAGGCCACCCCGTTCGACTGGAGCCGCCCACCACTGGTGCGCCTCGCCGCGCTGGCGCTGGACGAGCGGCGCTTCGCCCTGGGCGTCGCCGAACACCATAGCGTGCTGGACGGCTGGAGCCTGCAAAGCCTGGGGGACGAGCTGCTGGCGGTCTACGCCGACCTTCTCGCCGGTGTCGTCGCGCGGGAAGCGGAAGCGCCCGCGGTAGGCTTCCGCGACTACGTGGCGCTGGAGCGTGAGGCCGAGGCCAACGCCGCCTCGGCGCTGTTCTGGCTCGACTACCTGGCCGGCGCCCGCTACCGGCCGTTGCCCGGCCTGGCGGAGGAGGGACCCCGGCGCATGGCGGCGGTCCGCGTGGACGTGCCGGCCGACAGCCTGTCGCGCTTGCGCGCCCTGGCCGAACGCAGCGGCTTGCCCTTGCGTTCGTTGTTGCTGGCGGCGCATGGCCGAGCGTTGTGCCGCTTCAGCGATGCCGATGAAGTAGTCACCGGCTTCGTCAGCCACGGGCGCCCCGAGGAGCCGGGAGCGGACCGCCTGCTCGGCCTGTTCCTGAACACCCTGCCGTGCCGGCTGTCGGCTTCCGTCGATCTGCTCGACAGCGCCCGTCGCGCATTCGACTACGAGCGCGCGAGCCTGGAACATCGGCGCCATCCGCTGGCGGCGATTCGCAGGCGCAACCGCGAGTTGCGCCTGGACAGCCTGTTCAACTTCGTCGACCTCCACCAGGACGACGCCGCGCCGACGGCGGGAGTAAGGCACGGCGGCATCCTCGACCAGGTGGTGGTGGACGTCGACGTGCCGCTGGCGGTGGACTTCGAGGTGGCCGGCGAGCGCCTCGAGGTGGGCTTCCAGTACGCCGCCGGACGTTTCCCCGCCGAGCGCGCCGAGGCGCTGGCCGACGCCTACCGCGAGGCGTTGCTGGCGCTGCTCGAGGACCCGGCGCAGCCGCCCACGGCGGCCCAGGCCGAGGACAGCGTGGAGCTGCGGCGGGTGCTCAAGGTGTTGTCCCGGGTGCTCGGCCGGCCGCTGGCGGCCGACCAGGGCTTCGCCAGTGCCGGCGGGCATTCGCTGCTGGGCGTGCAGGCGATCGCCGAATTGCGCCGGCTGACCGGCAGGCAACTGAGCCTGGGGCTGTTGCAGGGCGATCCGGATGCCCGCGAAGTGGTGCGCCGCTGCCATGCCGCCGACGCGCCGCCGTTGCCGCCCGCCACCGAGCGCGCCCGGGCCCTGTGGTTGCAGCGCAGCGGGAGCGCGCAGCCGCGCCTGCGCCTGATCGCGCTGCCGCCCGCGGGCGGCAACGCCGGCACTTTCCGTGGTTGGGACGCGCGCCTGCCGGCGGACGTGGAGCTGCTGGCGATCCAGTATCCGGGGCGCCAGGAACGCCAGGACGAGCCATTCGTCACCGATGTAGAGGCCATGCTCTGTGCCATCGACGACGCGCTCCTGCCATTGCTCGACCGTCCGTTCGCCCTGGTCGGCGCCAGCCTCGGCGGCATGCTCGCCTACGAACTGGCGGCACGCCTGGAAAGCCTGCACGGCCTGCGCGCCAGGCAGTTGTTCGTGATCAGCAGCCGCGCTCCGGGGCCGGACCTGGAATACCCGCGCTTCCATGCGATGGGCGACGCCGAGTTGCTGCGAACCCTGCGCGAGTACGACGTGCTGCCGCTGGAAGTGCTCGACGACCCGGAGCTGCGCGAGATCAGCCTGGCTACCCTGCGCGCCGATTCGCGCCTGGCCGCCGACTATCGCTACCGCCCGCGCGAGCCGCTGGCCATACCGATCACCGCGATCCTCGGCGAGCAGGACCCGGGCGTCTCCAGGGCGGCCATCGACGGCTGGCGGCGGCACGCCAGCCGCTACGAGCTGGAGACCCTGGCCGGCGGCCACGGCCTGGTGGTGACGGCGGCGGAGGAGGTCTGCGCGATCCTGCGGCAGCGCCTGGCGCCCGATGTGCCTGGCGGCGTGCCGGCGAACCTGGCAACCTGAACCGCCGGCCCCTGCCACCCGCCTGGCGGCAGGGGCCGGTGCCGTCCGTCTTCATTCGAGGTTGCCCATGGTTCTGCGCGAATACACCCAACGCCACCGGCTCGACGCCGTCGCCCCGGCCGACTACCACCGCCATCTGCCGGAGCAGGTCGCGCGCGGCCTGCCTTCCGCCGAGCTGGTGGTGTTCCGCGTCGCCGACGAGCATTCCGACACCGCGGCGTTCAGCGCACGCTACGGCTTTGGCCTGGAGGACTGCGCCAACACCCTGGTCCTGCGCTACAAGCGCGACGGCGCCGAAGGCTATGCCGCGGTGGTCAACCTGGGCTCGCGGCGGCTCGACGTGAACGGCGCGGTCAAGGCGCTGCTCGGGGCCCGCCGGCTGTCCTTCGCCGCGCGCGAGGTCGCCACCGAGCTGACCGGCATGCAGTTCGGCGGCATCACCGCGTTCGGCTTGCCCGAAGGCATGCCGCTGCTGGTCGACGCGGCGGTCTTCGAACGGCCGTTGGTGGTGATGGGCGCCGGGGTCCGCGAGACCAAGCTGCTGCTGTCCCCGGCACTGCTGAAAGACCTTCCCGGAGTGGTGGTCGCCGAACTCAGCGAAGCCGGTTGAACCCGGCGCGGAGCATCGCCGCCGCGGCTCTGCCAATTGTGGTAGGTGAAGCCTTCCGCCGTCTCTGCAACCATGCCCCCGCCCTGATCGCGACAAACGCCGGAATGCCCCGTGGTAGACGCTCGCGCCTGTTTTTTCTAAGCGTTCGCGGCGGCCACGGCGCGGTTCGTCGGACAGCCCCTCCGGATGCGTTTCCTACCTTCATCCGAGGAGCGGTAAATGATCAGGATCGACTTTTCCCAGTTGCACCAGGCCCGCGAAGATGCCGCGGCGGCCATGCCGAGCATCGCCGGCAAGAAGATTCTCATGGGCTTCTGGCACAACTGGCCGGCCGGCGCCGCCGACGGCTACCAGCAGGGCTCGTTCGCCAACATCGCGCTGGAAGACGTGCCGAGCGAGTACAACGTGGTCGCCGTGGCCTTCATGAAAGGGCGCGGCATCCCGACCTTCCAGCCATACAACCTGTCCGACGCGGAGTTTCGCCGCCAGGTCGGCGTGCTCAACGCCCAGGGCCGCGCGGTGCTGATTTCGCTGGGGGGCGCCGACGCGCACATCGAGTTGCACGCCGGGCAGGAGCAGGCGCTGGCCGCCGAGATCGTCCGCCTGGTGGAAACCTACGGTTTCGACGGCCTGGACATCGACCTCGAGCAGAGCGCCATCGACCTGGCCGACAACCAGCGGGTGCTGCCGGCGGCCCTCAAGCTGGTGCGCGAGCACTACGCCGGGCAGGGCAAGCACTTCATCGTCAGCATGGCCCCGGAGTTCCCCTATCTGCACAAGAACGGCAAGTACGTGCCTTATCTGCAGGCCCTGGAAGGCGTCTACGACTTCATCGCGCCGCAGTACTACAACCAGGGCGGCGACGGCCTGTGGGTCCAGGAGGCGAACGGCGGCAAGGGCGCCTGGATCGCGCAGAACAACGACGCGATGAAAGAAGACTTCCTCTACTACCTCACCGAGAGCCTGGCCACCGGCAGCCGCGACTTCGTGCGGATCCCGGCGCAGCGCCTAGCCATCGGCCTGCCGAGCAACGTCGATGCGGCGGCTACCGGCTACGTGATCGATCCCGCCGCGGTGAGCAACGCGTTTCGCCGCCTGGAAGCCGCCGGTCACGCGATCAAGGGCCTGATGACCTGGTCGGTGAACTGGGACGATGGCCTGAACAAGCGCGGCGAGCGCTACAACTGGGAGTTCCGCAAGCGCTACGCCAGCCTCATCCATGACGGCGAGGGCGGCGACCAGCGCCCGGCGGCGCCGCAGGGCCTGCGTCTGCTGGAGCGCGGCGAGACCAGCCTGGTGCTGGCCTGGAACGCCTCCAGCGGGCAGCGTCCGATCGATTACTACAGCCTCTATCGCGACGGCGCCATGGTTGGCCAGAGCGCCGCGCTGGGTTCCACCGACAGCGGCCTGACGGCGGACACCCGCTACAGCTATTTCGTCACCGCCACCGATACCCAGGGCAACCAGTCGCTGCCCAGCGAAGGCCTGGAGGTCAGCACCAGCGGCGGGGCGGTGGATCCGCAATTCCCGCAATGGCGGGAGAACCAGGCCTATCGGGTCGACGATGGGGTGACCTACGAGGGGCTGCGCTATCTCTGCCTGCAGGCGCACACCTCCAACAGCGGCTGGACGCCGCCGGTAGCCTTCACCCTCTGGCGGCCGCTGCGCTGAGGGGGCGGGCCGGTCCGCGCTGCGGGCCGGTCCTTTGGCCGGCGAGAGCCACGCACGGGTGGCGCCATATCCATATGCGTTTTCGGTATTTCCGCTTGATCGTTCATGGCGTTTACCATCACAGCATAACTTGTTATAACAAGTGTCCGAGCCACTCCGACAAGCGAATCCGACCATGGGCAAACTGCTCCCGCTTTCTCCCGTGCCGCTGTACAGCCAGCTCAAGGAGCTGCTGCGCGGGCGCATCCTCGACGGCGTCTACCCGCCGCTCAGCCGCATGCCCTCGGAGAACGAGCTGGGCAAGGCCTTCGACGTCAGCCGCATCACCGTGCGCCAGGCGCTCGGCGACCTGCAGAAGGAAGGGCTGATCTTCAAGATCCACGGCAAGGGCACCTTCGTCGCCCGGCCGAAGGCGTTCCAGAACGTCAGCACCCTGCAAGGCCTGGGCGAGTCCATGACGCAGATGGGCTACGAGGTCATCAACCGCCTGCATGGCCTGCGCTACGTGCCGGCCGGCGCGCGGGTGGCCGAGCGCCTGCGGGTGGAAGAGGGCAGCCCTGTGTGCGAGATCAAGCGGGTGCGGCTGGTCAACCGCGAGCCGGTTTCGCTGGAAGTCACCTACCTGCCGCAGGCGCTCGGCGAGCGCCTGGAGAAGGCCGACCTGGTGACCCGCGACATCTTCCTGATCCTCGAGAACGATTGCGGCATTCCCCTCGGCCATGCCGACCTGGCCATCGACGCGGTGCTCGCCGATGCCGACCTGACCCGCGCCCTGGCGGTCGAGGAGGGCGCGCCGATCATGCGTATCGAGCGCCTGACCCATGCCGCCGACGGCGCGCCGCTGGACTTCGAATACCTCTACTACCGCGGCGACGCTTTCCAGTATCGCCTGCGCATCGATCGGCAGAAGGGAGAGCGGGCATGAACACCCTGGAGCAGGAATACGACATCGTGGTGATCGGCGGCGGCACCGCCGGGCCGATGGCGGCGATCAAGGCCAAGGAGCACGACCGCGAACTGCGCGTGCTGCTGGTGGACAAGGCCAACGTCAAGCGCAGCGGCGCCATCAGCATGGGCATGGACGGGTTGAACAACGCCATCGTCCCCGGCCACGCCACGGCCGAGCAGTACACCCGGGAAATCACCGTGGCCAACGACGGCATCGTCAACCAGGCGGCGGTATACGCCTATGCCAGCCACAGCTTCGAGACCCTGCGGCAGCTGGATCGCTGGGGCGTCAGGTTCGAAAAGGACGAGACCGGCGACTATGCGGTGAAGAAGGTCCACCACATGGGCGCCTATGTGCTGCCGATGCCGGAAGGGCACGACATCAAGAAGGTGCTCTACCGCCAGCTCAAGCGTGCGCGGATCCCCATCGCCAACCGCCTGGTCTGCACCCGCCTGCTCACCGATGCCGAGGGCGCGGTGAACGGCGTACTCGGTTTCGACTGCCGCAGCGGCGACTTCCATGTGATCCGCGCCAAGGCGGTGATCCTTTGCTGCGGCGCGGCGGGCCGCCTGGGCCTGCCGTCCTCGGGCTACCTGATGGGTACCTACGAGAACCCGACCAACGCCGGCGACGGCTACGCCATGGCCTATCATGCCGGCGCCGAGCTGGCCAACCTGGAATGCTTCCAGATCAACCCGCTGATCAAGGACTACAACGGCCCGGCCTGTGCCTACGTCACCGGCCCGCTGGGTGGCTATACCGCCAACGCCAGGGGTGAGCGCTTCATCGAATGCGACTACTGGAGCGGGCAGATGATGTGGGAGTTCCACCAGGAACTCGAAGGCGGCAATGGCCCGGTGTTCCTCAAGCTCGACCACCTGGCGGAGGAAACCATCCAGACCATCGAGGACATCCTCCATGGCAACGAACGCCCCAGTCGCGGGCAGTTCCACGCCGGGCGCGGCACCGACTACCGCCAGCAGATGGTCGAGATGCACATTTCCGAGATCGGCTTCTGCTCCGGCCACTCGGCCTCCGGCGTGTGGGTCAACGAGAAGGCCGAGACCAGCGTGAAGGGCCTCTACGCAGCCGGCGACATGGCCGCGGTGCCGCACAACTACATGCTCGGCGCCTTCACCTATGGCTGGTTCGCCGGGCGCAACGCCGCCGAATACGTCGCCGGGCGCGCCTTCAGCGCGGTCGACAGCGCCCAGGTCGAGCGCGAGCGTGCGCGGATCGAGGCGCCGCTGCTGCGCGAGCATGGCCTGCCGGCGGCGCAGGTGGAGTACAAGCTGCGCCGGCTGGTCAACGACTACCTGCAACCGCCCAAGGTGACCCGCAAGATGGAATTGGGCCTGCAACGCATCCAGGCCATCGCCGAGGATCTGGAGCGGATCAAGGCGGACAACCCCCACGAGCTGATGCGCGCCCTGGAAGTCAGCGTTATCCGCGATTGCGCGGAGATGGCCGCGCGCGCCTCGCTGTTCCGCACCGAGAGCCGCTGGGGCCTGTACCACCACCGGGTGGACTATCCGCGGCGCGACGACGCTGCCTGGTTCTGCCACGCGCACCTGAAGAAGGACGAGCAGGGACGCATGGCCAGCTTCAGGAAACCGGTCGAACCCTACCTGTTCGCCATCGACGAGGGCGAACAGCAGGCCTACCAGCGCCTGCGGCTGAGGAACGACGCCGCCTAGGGCCCCACGCCCCGGCGTAGTACCGCTAGACACCGAGCCCGCCGCCACGAAAGCGGGCCAGATCGAACCACGAGGACCGCGTGCCATGGCCTACCGACCCCAGGACATCTTCTTCCGCAGCAGCGCCCCGGTGACCATCGACGAAGACCGCTGCATCGCCGACAAGGGCTGCACCGTCTGCGTCGAGGTCTGCCCGATGGACCTGCTGGCCATCGATCCGACGACCCGCAAGGCCTACATGGCCTACGACGAGTGCTGGTACTGCATGCCTTGCGAAAAGGACTGCCCGACCGGCGCGGTGAAGGTCGAGATTCCCTACCTGCTGCGCTGACGCCCGCTCCCGGCAAGCGAGGCAGAACCCGCCATCCGGCCACTCCCGGACGCCACTCTGAAACACCCCTCGTTTCCCACCACCGTCCGGGTGGAGGAGACGATTCCCATGACCATGATTCGAGGGGAATCCCCATGCGACTGCGTGCAATCCTGGCCAGCCTGGCGCTGGCCCTGACTTCCCTGGGTGCCCAGGCGGAAACCATCCGCGTGGCCATCGGCACTCAGGACACCACCATCAACTGCGCCGCCGGCGGGCTGCTGATCCGCGAGCTGGGCCTGCTGGAGAAATACCTGCCGCGCGACGGCCGCTACAAGGATGCGGACTACCGGGTGGAGTGGAAGAACTTCACCAGTGGCGCACCGCTGACCAACGAGATGGTCGCCGGCAAGCTCGACTTCGGCGCCATGGCCGACTTTCCCGGCACCTTCAACGGTGTGGCCTTCGCCGCCGCCGGCAAGCGCAGCCTGTTCATCAGCGTGCTGTCCGGCAGCACCCGTGGCAGCGGCAACGGCATCGTGGTACCGAGCGGCTCGCCGGTGCAGTCGCTGGCCGAACTGAAAGGCCAGACCATCTCCGTACCGTTCGCCTCCACTGCCCATGGCATGCTGCTGCGCGCGGTGGCGGCGCAAGGCTGGGACCCGCAGCGCGACGTGACCATCATCGCCCAGCCGCCGGAAATCGCCGGTTCGGCCTTGCAGGCGAACAAGATTGCCGCCCATGCCGACTTCGTACCCTTCGCCGAGCTGTTCCCCAATCGCGGCTTCGCCCGCAAGATCTACGACGGTTCCCAGGCCAACGCGCCGACCTTCCATGGCGCGCTGGTGGACGCCGCCTACGCCGAGCGCTATCCGGAGGTGGTGGTGGCCTACCTGCGGGCGAGCATCGAAGCCAATCGACTGCTGGCCGCCGAACCGGAGAAATACAGCGAGCTGATCGAGAAGGTCACCGGCATCGAGGCCGAGGTCAATTACCTGTTCCACGGTCCGCTCGGCCTGCAGACCCGCGACCAGGCCTGGAAACCCGAATACCGCCAGGCTCTGGCGACCTCCATCGACACCCTGAAGCTGCTGAAGAAGGCCGACCGTGGGCTGGACGTCGAGCGTTTCGTCGACGACCGCTACGTCCGCGAGGCCTACCGTCAGGCCGGGCTGGACTACCAGGCGGCGCTGGCAGACTACGCACCGTCGCCGCTGCGCGCCAGCGACGCGCGCAGCGGCCGGCCGATCGAGGAGTTCGAACGGGTAGCGCAGATCTGGGTGAAGGGCGAGGCCAGGGTGCGCCATTACGCTTCGCCGGAGTCGGCCCTGGCCGATCTTGCCGAGCTGAAGGCGCAGGGCAAGGCGATTCGTGCGATCTACGCCCAGGATCGTGACAGCGGGATCAAGCTGCTGGCCAACCAGGCGTGGTTCGTCCGCGACGGCGAGGGTCGTCTCAACGCCTTCCTGCTCCGCGAGCAGGCCCAGGACTATGCCCGCCGCCATGGCGGCGAGGTACGCGACTTTGCCGCCGCCAGCCAGCAGGCGCTGGCGCTCCGCTGAGGCGGGCGTCTTCGGAGTCCGCCCATGAGTTCGCTTCCGATCTCCCGACCCTGGCGCTGGGCCACCCGCGCCGCTTCGCTGGCGGCCTGCCTGGCGTTCTGGCAGCTCGCCGCCGGTCTGCAACTGAATCTGGGCCTGGTGACCTTCGCCAACGTGCCGACGCCCGGCGCGGTGTTGCTGGCGGCCTGCAACCTGGCCCAGTCCAGCGTACTCCTGACGCACCTCGGCGCCAGTCTGGCGCGGGTCTTCGCCGGCTATCTGCTGGCCGCCGCGCTGGGCATCGCCCTCGGCCTGGCGATCGGCCGCTCGGCCTGGGCCGAGGCCTTGCTGCTGCCGCCGCTGGAGGTGCTGCGGCCGATCCCGGCGGTGGCCTGGATTCCCCTGGCGATCCTGATGTTCCCTTCGTCGGAGGCCTCGATGATCTTCATTACCTTCACCGGCGCGCTGTTCCCGATCCTGCTCAATACCGTGCATGGCGTGGAGGCGCTCGATCCGCGCCTGCTGGCTTCGGCGCGCAGCCTGGGGGCGGGGCGCCGGGCGCTGCTGCGCGAGGTGCTGCTGCCCGGCGCCGGACCGGGCATCTTCACCGGCCTGGCGATCGGCATGGGCACCTCCTGGTTCTGCCTGGTGACCGCCGAGATGATCTCCGGGCAATGGGGACTGGGTTACTACACCTGGGCTTCCTACAACATCCAGAACTACGACGAGGTGGTGGTCGGCATGCTGCTCATCGGCCTCTTCGGCATGGGCAGCAGTGGGTTGGTGAAGCGCGTCGGCGCGTCGCTGACGCCCTGGTACGCGGCGGGAGGCAAGGTCCGATGACGACGGCCGGCAACAGCCTGGGGCGCATCCAGATCCGCGACCTGAGCATCCGCCTGGGGCAGGGGAGCGAAGCCTTCGAGGCGGTCCGCGATCTGAACCTGGAGGCGCGGCCGGGCGAGTTCGTCTGCCTGCTCGGGCCTTCGGGATGCGGCAAGTCGACCCTGCTCGGCGCCCTGGCCGGCCACCTGCGGCCAAGCGCCGGCAGCGTGAGGGTCGACGGCCGGAGCGTGGAAGGACCTTCGCCGCAGCGTGGCATGGTATTCCAGCAGCACACCCTGTTCCCCTGGCGGCGGGTCCGCGACAACGTCGCCTTCGGCCTGAAGATGCAGGGCCTGGCCCGCGCCGAGCGCAACCGGCGCGCCATGGAGATGCTCGGACTGGTGGGGCTGGCGGACTTCGCCGGGCGCTGGCCCGGCCAACTGTCCGGGGGTATGCAGCAGCGCGTGGAGATCGCCCGGGTGCTGGTCAACCGGCCGCGCCTGCTGCTGATGGACGAGCCCTTCGGCGCCCTCGACGCGCAGACCCGGCTGAAGATGCAGACCTTGCTGCTGGACGTATGGGCGCGGGTCCGCACCACGGTGCTGTTCGTCACCCACGACATCGACGAGGCCCTGTACCTGGCGGACAGGGTGCTGGTGATGAGCCCCCGTCCGGGACGGATCATCGCCGACCTGGCGCTGGACTTCCCGCGCCCGCGCGACACCCGGCTGGTGACCAGCGCCGACTTCGTGCGCCTGAAACGCCACTGCCTGGAACTGCTCGACCACGACGACGGCCGCCAGTTGCCGCGCCTGACCCCGCTCGGCTTGCCGCTGGGCATCACCCCGGACCGACTGCGGATCGCCATATGAC
The DNA here is from genome assembly GCF_056110345.1 of Pseudomonas sp. TZ252. NCBI lineage: Bacteria > Pseudomonadati > Pseudomonadota > Gammaproteobacteria > Pseudomonadales > Pseudomonadaceae > Pseudomonas > Pseudomonas sp. TZ252. Next base: position 5,440,001 of record NZ_CM148566.1, read on the forward strand.
CTGTAAAAACGCCACCCTGCCCGAAATCCTCGAACTGTCGCCGCGCCTGGAGGACGCCGACCCCGGCGTACGCCGCCTGGCGCTGATCGAACTGGCCGACCTGGAGCTGCCGGAGGCGCTGCCGTTGCTGGTTGCGGCCCTGCGCGGCGATCCCGACCCCGGCGTGCGCGGCGAGGCCGCGCGCCTGCTGGAGGCCTGGGAGGAAGACGCAGTGGTCGATGCGCTCTGTGCGGCCCTGGCCGATCCGGTGCCGGCGGTGGCCGATGCCGCCGCGCAGAGCCTTGGCGAACTCAAGGAACCGGCCGCCGGGCGGCGCCTGCTGCCGTGGCTCGGGCATGCCGATGCCTTCGTCCGCGCCAGCGTATTGCGTGCGTTGCGCGAACTGCGCCTGGAGGAGAGCGCCGTGCCGGCCTTGGCCGCCCTCGGCGATCCGCAGGCGGCGGTGCGCCGCGAGGCGGTGGCGGTACTCGGCTGGCTCCGCCACCAGCCGGCCCTGGCCGAACTGGCCAGGCTGGCCAGCGCCGATGTCGACCCGGAGGTACGCCGGGCGGCCACCGGCGCCCTCGGCCTGAGCCGCGAGGTGACGGTGCTGCCGGCGCTCTGCGCGGCGCTGGCGGACGCTCAATGGCAGGTTCGCGAAGAGGCGGCGACGACCCTTGGCAAGCTGGGCCGGGAGGAGGCCGGCGAGCCGCTGCTGAAGGCCCTGGCGGACGACTACTGGCAGGTCCGCCTGCGCGCCGCCCGCGCACTCGGGCGCTTGCGCCACAGGCCGGCGCGGGAGGCGCTGGAAGCGTTGCTCGGCCATCCCATCGGCAACCTGCGCAAGGAGGCCGCCCTGGCCCTCGGCGAACTGGCGGACCCGGCCTCGGCCCAGGCCTTGCGGGTCGCCGAAGGCGACGGCGATCCCGAGGTGCGCAAGGCGGTGCGCATCGCCCTGGCGCAACTGCGGGTGCCGGCATGACCCAGCCGCCGCTGCGCCTGCGCAATGCCGCCAGGGACGGCTGGCTGATGCTCGAATGGGCGGACGGCGCGGTCAGCCGGATCGACCATGCGCGCCTGCGCGCCGCCTGTCCCTGTGCGCAATGCCGGGCGCAGCGCCTGCGCGGACGGATCGTCGCGGCGGAGCAGGGCGTGCGCCTGCGCGATATCCGCCTGCAGGGCTACGGCGTGCAGTTGCTGTTCGACGATGGCCACGAGCGCGGTATCTACCCCTGGTCCTATCTGCGCGACGAACTCTGAGGCGGGTATTGTTCCGCTCCCGGCAACAACGTGAAGCGCGTTCATGGGTTTCAGATTGTTGCCAATCCCTGCGTTGTCCCCGTCCCGCCACGGCCACCACCCGGGTGACCCGCTCGAAGGCCCGCCGCCTGGCTTCGTTGTCGTTTCCGTAACACTGTTTTCCAGCCTGAAACGTTTCAGCTTTACTTGCAAAGACCTTATCATTCGCAAATTAACCATTGTTCTGCTTGGCTCAGATCATGAGTCCTCTTCATAAACCCTTGCTCCTTGCAAGGTTATCGAGGAAGTAGAGCGGTCGCTGCGTGCGGCCAGTCGACCATTCGCAACGAGGAAGCGTTCGCGTGAAATCCCATCTTCTCCGCCCGGCCCTGCGCCCCTTGGCCGGCGGCCTATTGTCCGCCTCCCTGCTGGCCAACGCGGTGCACGCCGCCGAGGCGTTCTCGCCGAACTCGAAATGGATGCTCGGCGACTGGGGCGGCAAGCGCACCGAGCTGCTGGAGAAGGGCTACGACTTCAAGCTGGAGTACGTCGGCGAGGCGGCGGCCAACCTCGACGGCGGCTATGACGACGACAAGACAGGACGCTACACCGACCAGTTCGCCCTGGGCGTGCACATGGACCTGGAGAAGATCCTCGGCTGGAAGGCTACCGAGTTCCAGTTCACCGTCACCGAGCGCAACGGCAAGAACCTTTCCAACGACCGCATCGGCGACCCGCGTGCCGGGCACATCAGCTCGGTGCAGGAGGTCTGGGGCCGCGGGCAGACCTGGCGGCTGACCCAGCTGTGGCTCAAGCAGCAGTACTTCGACGGCGCGCTGGACGTGAAATTCGGCCGTTTCGGCGAGGGCGAGGACTTCAACAGCTTCCCCTGCGATTTCCAGAACCTGGCCTTCTGCGGCTCGCAGGTGGGCAACTGGGCGGGGAGCATCTGGTACAACTGGCCGGTCAGCCAGTGGGCGTTGCGGGTGAAGTACAACTTCGCGCCGGACTGGTACGTGCAGGTCGGCGCCTACGAGCAGAACCCGTCGAACCTGGAGACCGGCAACGGCTTCAAGATGAGCGGCAGCGGGACCAAGGGCGCGTTGCTGCCGGTGGAGCTGATCTGGCAGCCGAAGGTCGGCGCCGAGCAACTGCCGGGCGAGTACCGGCTGGGCTACTACTACAGCACGGCGAAGGCCGATGACGTCTACGACGACGTCGACGGCCAGCCGCAGGGGCTGACCGGCAACGACTTCAAGTCGCGCGGCAGCAAGCATGGCTGGTGGGTGGTGGCGCAGCAGCAGGTCACTTCGCACAACGGCGATGCCTCGCGCGGGTTGAGCCTGTTCGCCAACCTGACGGTCCACGACAAGGCGACCAACGTGGTGGACAACTACCAGCAGCTCGGGATGGTCTACAAGGGTCCGTTCGACGCGCGGCCGAAGGACGACATCGGCCTGGGCATCGCGCGCATCCATGTCAACGACGATGTGAAGAAGCGCCAGCGCCTGGTGAACCAGGTGAACGGCATCGACGATTACGACAACCCGCTGTACCAGCCGCTGCAGGACACCGAGTACAACGCCGAGCTGTACTACGGGGTGCATGTGACCGACTGGCTGACGGTGCGGCCGAACCTGCAATACATCAAGCAGCCGGGCGGGGTCGACGAGGTCGACAACGCGCTGGTGGCGGGGATCAAGATCCAGACGGTGTTCTAGGCTGTTGCTTCGGACAACCGCGATTCGGTCATGGCCAGCGGCCATTTCTTCAGCGCCGCCCAACGCGGCGCGGCGGGCTGAACAGCCCGGCGTGCAGAACGTAATAGGAGAGTAAGCAATGCCTGTCATCAACCCCGAAGGGAGTACCGGACGATGAGCGAAGGTAACCGCAGTCGATCGCGCCTGCTGCCGAGCCTGCTCGGCCTGTTGATCCTGCTGTCCGGCCTGGCGCTGCTGGCCGGCGGCATCAAGCTGGCGAGCCTGGGCGGCTCGCTGTACTACCTGCTGGCCGGCATCGGCCTGGCCCTGAGCGGACTGTTGCTGCTGCTGGGCAAGCGTGCGGCGCTAGGCCTGTACGCTCTGGTGCTGTTCGCCAGCACCGTCTGGGCGCTGTGGGAAGTCGGCCTGGACTGGTGGCAACTGGTGCCGCGCCTGGCTCTGTGGTTCGTCTTCGGCCTGCTGCTCTGGCTACCCTGGTTCCGCCGCCCGCTGCTGGCCGACGGTCCGGCGCCGCTGGGCACCGCGGCGCTGGGCGTGGCGGTGGTCCTGGCCGGCGCCGCCGCGGTGGGCAGCCAGTTCACCAATCCGGGGCAGATCGTCGGTCGCATCGACCGCGACAGCGGCATGACCAGCACCGCCCCGGCGATGCCGGACGGCGACTGGCAGGCCTACGGGCGCACCGAGTTCGGCGACCGCTACTCGCCGTTGAAGCAGATCACCCCGGCCAACGTCGGCCAGCTCGAGGAAGCCTGGCGCATCCGTACCGGCGACCTGCCGACCGCCGACGATCCGCTCGAACTGACCAACGAGAACACCCCGCTGAAGGTCAACGGCATGCTCTACGCCTGCACCGCGCACAGCAAGGTGCTGGCCCTCGACCCGGACACCGGCGCGGAAATCTGGCGCTTCGATCCGCAGATCCAGAGCCCGGTAGGCTTCAAGGGCTTCGCCCACATGACTTGCCGTGGCGTCTCCTACTACGACGAAGAGCAGTACGCCAGGAGCGACGTCGGCGCGCCGCCGGCCGCGCTCTCCGAGGCCGGCAAGGCGGTCGCCGCCAGTTGTCCGCGGCGCCTGTTCCTGCCCACCGCCGACGCCCGCCTGATCGCGATCAACGCCGACAACGGCAAGGTCTGCGAGGACTTCGGGGTCAAGGGCGCGGTCGACCTGACGGCCGGCATCGGTCCGTTCACCCCGGGCGGCTACTACTCCACCTCGCCGGCGGCGGTCACCCGCAATCTGGTGATCATCGGCGGCCACGTCACCGACAACGAGTCGACCAACGAGCCGTCCGGGGTGATCCGCGCCTTCGACGTGCACGACGGCAAGCTGGTGTGGAACTGGGACAGCGGCAACCCGGACGAGACCGAGCCCCTGGCTCCCGGCAAGTTCTATACCCGCAACTCGCCGAACATGTGGTCGCTGGCCAGCGTCGACGAGAAGCTCGGCCAGGTCTACCTGCCGCTGGGCAACCAGATGCCCGACCAGTGGGGCGGCAACCGCACCCCCGGTGCCGAGAAGTTCAGCGCCGGCCTGGTGGCCCTCGACCTGAACACCGGCAAGCTGCGCTGGAACTACCAGTTCACCCACCACGACCTGTGGGACATGGACGTCGGCAGCCAGCCGACCCTGCTCGACCTGAAGACCGCCGATGGCGTCAAGCCGGCGCTGATCGCGCCGACCAAGCAGGGCAGCCTGTACGTGCTGGACCGCCGCGACGGCACGCCGATCGTGCCGATCCGCGAAGTGCCGGCGCCGCAGGGCGCGGTGGAGGGCGACCATACCGCGCCGACCCAGGCGCGTTCCGACCTCAACCTGCTGCGCCCGCCGCTGACCGAGCGCGACATGTGGGGCAGCAGCCCGTTCGACCAGATGCTCTGCCGCATCCAGTTCCGCTCGCTGCGCTACGAGGGCCAGTACACCCCGCCGTCGGAGCAGGGCAGCCTGATCTATCCGGGCAACGTCGGAGTGTTCAACTGGGGCGGGGTGGCGGTCGACCCGGTGCGCCAGATCCTCTTCACCAGCCCCAACTACATGGCCTTCGTCTCGCAGATGGTGCCGCGCGACAAGGTGCCCAGCGGAAGCAAGCGCGAGGGCGAGACCAGCGGCGTGCAGCCGAACACCGGCGCGCCCTACGCGGTGATCATGCATCCGTTCATGTCGCCCATCGGCCTGCCGTGCCAGGCGCCGTCCTGGGGTGACGTGGCGGGTATCGACCTGACCACCGCCAAGGTCGTCTGGCAGCACAAGAACGGCACCAGCCGCGACAACACCCCGGTGCCGATCGGCCTCACCGTCGGCGTACCGAGCATGGGCGGCTCGATCACCACCGCCGGCGGCGTGGCCTTCCTCAGCGGCACGCTCGACCAGTACCTGCGCGCCTACGACGTGAAGGACGGCAAGCAGCTCTGGCAGGCGCGCCTGCCGGCCGGCGGCCAGGCCACGCCGATGAGCTACACCGGCAAGGACGGTCGCCAGTACGTGCTGATCGTCGCTGGCGGACACGGCTCCTTCGGTACCCGCATGGGCGACTACATCATCGCCTACGCCCTGCCCAGGCAATGACCCGCCCACCGGGAGCCCACAGCCGGCTCCCGGCCTTCCGGGCCTCGGCCCGGAAGGGGCTTTGCCAAGGGGAGGCGCGTTCCCGCCCTTGGCAAAGCCCCTTCGATACCTTGCGACCCGCGGAACCCTGCATGCCGTCCCGACCCCGACCCAGCTTCGTCTCCCACCTGTTGCCCGGCTCCCTGGCGCTCTGCGGCCTGGCCATCGCCTGCGCCGTCCAGGGCGAGGAGCGACGCAGCCTCGAACCCATGGTGGTGACCGGCAGCTACAACCCCAGCGACACCTTCGACCTGCCGTTCTCGGTGGATAGCATCGAGCGTCGGCAGATCGCCGACGGCCAGCTCGGCATCAACCTCTCCGAAGTCCTGCCGCGGGTACCTGGCCTGGTGGTGCAGAACCGCCAGAACTACGCTCAGGACCTGCAAATCTCCTCGCGCGGCTACGGCGCCCGCTCGGCCTTCGGTATCCGCGGGCTGAAGCTGCTCGCCGACGGCATCCCGGCCAGTACGCCGGATGGCCAGGGCCAGGCCGCGACCCTCAACCTCGACGTCGCCGAGCGCATCGAGGTACTGCGCGGGCCGGCCTCGACGATCTACGGCAGCAACGCCGGCGGGGTGATCCAGATGTTCTCCCGCGACGGCCAGGGCGCCCCGCGGGTCGGCGCGGAAACCTCCGTCGGCAGCGATGGCCTGAGCCGCAACCACCTGTACACGGAAGGCGAGGGCGACGGGGTCGGTTTCCTGGTGGATGCCTCGCGGATGGACACCGACGGCTACCGCGACCACAGCGCCGCGCGCCGCGACCAGACCTTCGCCAAGCTGAACTTCAGGCCCGACGCCGACAGCCGCGTGGCGCTGATCTACAGCAGCTTGGAACAGAACGACACTGAAGATCCGCTGGGGCAGACCTGGGACGCCTACAAGCACGACCCGCGCTCCGTCACCGCCAACGCCGAGCTGTACGACACGCGCAAGAGCATCGACCACCAGCAGGCCGGGATGAACTACGAGCGCTACTTCGGCGAGGCGACCTTGCAGGTCAACGCCTACGTGGGCAAGCGCAGTGTCGTGCAGTATCTGTCGATCCCCAGGGGGGTGGCCTCCAACAGTCAGCGTGGCGGCGGCGTGGTGGACTTCGACCGCGACTTCCACGGTGGCACCGTGCGCTGGCTGCAACCGGTACGCCAGGCGCCGGGCGTGCTGAACCTGACCGTCGGCCTCGACTACGACCAGAGCCGCGACGACCGTCGCGGCTACCAGAACTTCAACGGCGACCAGCTCGGCGTGAAGGGCGAGTTGCGCCGCGACGAGGTGGACACCGCCACCAGCCTCGATCCCTACCTGCAGGCGAGCTGGGCCATCGACGCCTGGACCCTGCAGGCCGGGGTGCGCCACAGCACCATGAAGATGGAGGTCGACGACCGCTACCTGAGCAACGGCGATGCCAGCGGCTCGCGGCGCTACCGGAAGAACACCCCGTCGTTCTCGGTGATGTACGCCTTCACCCCCGACCTGCACGGCTACCTCAGCGCCGGCAAGGGCTTCGAGACTCCGACCCAGGCGGAGATGGCCTATGCGCCGGTGGCGGCGAACGCGCCGGACGTCTTCAACTTCGGCCTCAAGCCAGCCACCAGCAGCCAGTACGAAGCCGGGCTGAAGGCGCGCCTGTGGGGCAATACGCGGGTCAACGCGGCGATCTTCCAGATCCGCAGCGAGGACGAGATCGTCGTCGCCAGCTCCCTCGGCGGTCGCACCAGCTACCAGAACGCCGGCAAGACCCTGCGTCGCGGCTTCGAACTGGGCCTGGAGAGCGAACTGAGCGAGCACTGGAACGCCAACCTGGCCTATACCCGGCTATCCGCCACCTACGATTCGGATTTCGAGGCCGGCGGCAAGACCATCGGCAAGGGCAAGCACCTGCCGGGCGTGCCGGAAAGCAGCCTGTTCGGCGAACTGGTGTGGAAGCCCGCGGAGGGCATCAGCATGGGCTGGGAAGGCATGTACCGCAGCCAGGTCTACGTCGAGGACAGCAACAGCGAAAAGGCCGCGCCGAGCTATGCGGTATTCAACTGGCGCACCCGCTTCGAGCAGCGCCTGGGAGCCTGGGCCTTCCACCAGCTGGTGCGCCTGGACAACCTGTTCGACCGCCAGTACGTCGGCTCGGTCATCGTCGGCGACGGCAACCGGCGTTACTACGAAGCGGCCCCCGGGCTGTCCTGGTACGCGGGAGCCGGGGTCGAATACCAATTCTGAAGTGCCGGATGCGCTTGTTCGCGCTACCCGGCCAGCCCTTGTCAGCGTCGTCAATTCCGATTACTGTATGGATGTACAGTAATCGGAAATCGCCTGCCTGCGCGACAAGGAGCACCGATCATGAGCCACAACCTTGCCGAACTGCCGCTGTCCCGACGCCGCGCCCTGGAGCGCGAGAAACAGGCCTGCCTGCGCCTCCACCTGTCCCGCAATCGTGCCAGCGAACGCCTGGAGCGCGCCGTGCGCGACGAAGTCGAGCGCCTGCTGGGTGCCCGCGAACGCCAGGGGGCCGGCTGGCCGGAGTGGGTCAGCGCGGAACTCTGCGTGGCGGACGACCCGCTCTTCGTGCGCAAGGTGGTGGCGCGCCTGAAAGCCGCGGTGGACTGGCAGCGCCAGCGCGCAGCCTGAGCGTTGCTCGCTTCAGGCCCCGCTGCCGTCGCTCCCGGGCGCGCGATGATGTTGCAGGGCGCGCTGGCGATGGCCGGCGAGGATGTACCGGTAGATCAGTCGTGCGAGCGACTCCAGCTCCATTTCCTGGCCGTCCAGCGCGGCGCCGCACAGCGCCAGCTTGACCCGCTTGCCGCCGGCCACCGCACGGGCTTCGGGGCGGGCGAAAGCCCGCGGGTCGAAACGGGCATGGCTGTCGAAGCGCGGTGCCGTGCAATCGAAGGTGGTCGCGAAGGTGAGTTCCAACCAGCGCCCACGCTCGATCTCCAGCGACTGGAAGGTGTACATCGGCACCTGCGGCGCGTTGGCGAAGGTGATGCTCTCCGGGGTCAGGGTGAGCGCGACCTGGCCGTGGCGCCGGTAGAGGAACACGCCCGCCAGGCAGGCGTACAGGCCGCCGCCCAGCAGCAGCGCGGCTGGCAGCCAGAACAGCCATTGGCCACTGGCCAGGCGCCAGGCGTTGGGCAGCGAAGCGAGCCAGAGACCGGTGGCGCCAGCCACCAGGCCAGCGAGCAGGGCAACGCAGGCGGTGCCCCGCGAGACCTCGCGGATCTCGCAGCGGGCTTCCAGCGGCGGCAGTTCGTCGAGGGTTTCGTCAGTTTCTTGCATGGGGATTCTCACAGGTCTTGCCGAGCAGGTCGGCGCTGAGCGCTCGGCTCAACGCCAGGGGGGCGCCGAACCAGACGCCCAGCGCCTGGCTCGGCGGTCGTGTCGGAACGGCCCGGCCGGCGGTCCCGGCCCAGGTGCGTTCGAAGCTCTCTCCCAGCGCCGTGCAGCGCAGGCCCAGCGGAGGGTGGGTATCCTGCGGATGGACCGGGAGTCCCTCCGCCCCGGGGGCCGGTGCTTCCAGGCCGGACTGGCCCAGGTAGACGTGGATGGCGTCCACCAGGTTGTCCGGCGCGCGCGCCGGAGCGAGCAGGCAGTGTTCGAGGAACGCCCGTATCGGCGCGCCGGCCGCCGCGCTGCGCAGCAGGGCCGAGGCCATCGCCGGCGCACCGGCCAGTTGTGCGGCGCGGCGGTCGGCGGCGAATTCGCGCAGGCGGCTCCAGTGGTTCACGGCGAGGCCGAAACGTTCGAGGAAGTACCCGGCCAACAGTCGCGCCGGTTCCAGTGCCGCACGTTCGAAGACGTTGGCTTCCTGCTCCTCGATGGCGGCCAGTTGGCTTGCGGCGCCCTGGTAGATCGGCAGGAAGTGCAGGCTGTAATGGGCGTCGCGGCCGGCGAAGTGGGCCAGTTCGTGAGCGATCACTGCACTCAGTTCGGCGCGGTCCAGCAGGCCCAGCAACGGTAGCGAGAGGTATAGGCTGCGTCCTTGCAGATGCTCGCCGGAAGGTTGCAGGCAGACGCGGTTGGCGGTCACGTAGAAGCCGTCGCAGAGACCTACCAACAGGTGCTGCGGGGCTGGCGTGTCGAGGCGCGCCGCCAGCTCGCGCAGTAGCGTCCAGAGTTCCGGTGCATCCTCTTCGCCCAGCCGGCGGCCGATGACATCCAGGGCCGGCGCCGGGCGCAGGCGCAAGCGGCTGATCTTCGCCAGCATTTGCCACGCCGACGCCAGCAGGCCGAGAAGGATCAGCGCCACGCTCAGTTGGGTGCGTCCTTCGCTGACCGGAACCTGGCCGACCCGCCACAGCCCGAGGATCTCGAACGTTCCGGCACAGGCCAGGGCCAGGGCGAGCAGGCCGATCTGGGCGAGGAGCAGGCAGGGCAGCAGGCGTCGGCCCAGCTCGAACCACAGGAGCAGGCAGCGACGCGAGCGCAGTGCGCTGCGTGCGGCGCCGGCGATGCCGGCCAGGGAGACGGCTCCCAATACGGCGACCAGCGCCGCCAGGCAGGCTCCGCTATCGGCGAGGACGGCGGCGAAGCGATTCAGGCGCTGTGCGCTTCGTGTGTCGGCGAGTCGCTCGTCGAGCCGCGCCAGGGCCAGGTCGCGCACATAGGCCCGGCCGTCCACCCGGACGCTGGCCCTCGGCGGCAGCGCCCGCGCTTCGGCGAGCGCGCGCTCGACCCGCTGCTGCGCGGCGCCCAGTCGCTCGGCCTGCTGCTCGGCGCGCCAGGACTGCCAGGCGCCGAGCCCCGCCAGCAGCGCTGGAACCAGCACCAGGCAAAGCAGCAGCCTTCGCGGATGGACCGTGCCCTTCACTCAGCCCTGGCTGCGCAGTTGTTGCAGGTAGCGCTGGGCGTGGGCGGCCTGGATGTAGGCGTCGAGGATCGCCGCCATGTCGTCGCAGTCCAGCTTCTTGCCATCGCTCTGCAGGCCGGCCGACATGATGGTGATGCGCGGGTCCTTGCCTTTGAAGGCCATGGCCTGGGAGGCGAACACCTGGCGTACGGCGCGATGGGTCGGCAGCGGCGTTTCGGGCCGCAGGTGGAGGGTCTGGGTGGTTTGCAGCATGTCGGCCTTGACGCTGAAATCGATGACGTCGGCCAGCTCGACCGGAGCCGACAGGCTGTCGGCCCAGAGCTGGGTACGGGTCAGGCGCATGAAGGGGGTCTTGCCGGAGTTGCGATGCTGGTAGCCGAGGAACAGCCCGAACAGGCCGAGCAGCAAGCCGACGACGCCGACCCCCGGCTTGCCCTGGGAGAACCACATGCCGGTCATGATGAAGGGCACGATGCTCAGCAGCGGACCCAGCACCACGTACTTGCGGGTATTGGTGAACTCGGTGGCCGGCGGTACGTTGGCGATCACCCGCTCCAGGTGGGCGATGACCTCGGCGGTCTTCGCCTGGTTCAGCTCTTCGTGTTCGGCACCGAGGGTTTCGGCGAGGTTGGAGACGAGGTCCCGGGGTTCCTGGTTGCTCATGGAAATATCCTTGGAGTTGGGAGTGAAGAGGAAGCACTGGGCGGGATCTCGCCCAGTTGGCGGAGCCGGGCCTGGGCGCGGGCGATGTCCAGGTAGAGGTCGATGACCTCCGCGGCTTCCAGTAGCGACAGGTTGCGACCGTTGAGGCGCCAGCCGGGGGACAGCAGGCGAACCCGTGGGCCGTCCCGGCATTCGCTGACGGCACGCGCGGCGAACGGATCGAGCGGGCGCGTGGATGGTGCCGGTAGCGCCTTGCCGTGCAGTTCGAGGACTATCGCGGAGAACCAGACCCCGTCCTCCAGGCGCAGGTCGGCGACCTCCAGCAGGTCCAGCGGCGCCGACAGGCTACGGGCGCGCAGGCGCCCCTGGCCGAGGACGAGGAACGGCGCGTTCCTGGCGTTGCGCTGCAGGCAGGCCAGGCACATGAGGAGGGCGGCCGCCGCCAGCAGGCACAGCGCCGCCGCCTCATGGCCGGGACCGGGGTGGTCGCGCAAGGTCCAGGCGCCGCCGAGCAGCAGCAGGCCGAGCAGGGCGGACAGCGGCGCCGCGCCACGGGCGGCGCCGATGCTTATCCGGTTGGGGACGCTGGCGACGAAGCGCCGCAACTGCGTGGCTTCGTCGCCCCTTGTCCCGGGGGGGCAGGGCGTTTGCGCGCCCGGCGGGATCACCGGCTTTCCCCGTGGCCTGCATCGAGCAGGCGGTTGAGCCACTGCGTGTCGTCGGCGCTGACGATGCGCCTTGCCTGTCGCAGCAGATCGTCGTCGAGCGCCAGGGAAAGGTCCGCGATCCGCTGGAAGGTCGGCGGGTGACTGTCGAAGGGGTGTTCCAGGCGGCGAGCGCTGTCGTGTTCGTCCAGTTCCAGGGAGTTCCCGCGCAGATGGTCGGTCAGCGCATGCACCAGGTTGCGCGTCTGCGGGCTGGCCAGCAGGCGTTCGATCAGTCCTGCAAGGGCGCAGGTGCGTAGCAGCGCGATGGCGAAGACCCGCGCGCCGGCTACCCGCGCCCCGACCTTGTCGGCGGCCAGTTCCTGGCGGCGATTCCAGTGCAGGTAGGCGCGCTCGAAGCGATCGAGGAAGTACAGCGCGGCCCACAGGCCCGGCTTGCCGAGCAGGCCGACATGCCCATCCTCGGGGGCGGCGATGCGTTCGATGCGCAGGCGCACCTGCCGCTGCAGGAGCGACAGGGATGCACCGTGGGCGGTGTCGCCGGCGGCGAAGTGGCCCAGTTCGTGGCCGATGATCGCGGCGCTTTCGGCCTCGCTCATGACCGAGGCATAGGTCAGCGGGATGTACAGGGTACGCCCCTCCAGCGGAATGCCGCGGGGCGCCAGCAGGACCTTGGCCTGGGTGACGAAGTAGCAGTGCTCGATGCCGGTGACGACATGGTCCGGTAGCGGCGCTCCGGCGCGGTCGGCGATCTGTCCCAGCCATTGCCAGAGGCCGGGCGCGGCGACCCGGTCGAGTTCGCGGCCGAGCAGGTGGAGCACCGGTTCCTCCAGCGGCAGCAGTTCGCCGCGCAGGCGCCGCAGCATGAGCAGGCCGCCGAGGAACAGCAGCCACAGCGGCAGCGAGAAGAGCAGGGCGACGAAGCCGTGGCTGTGCCGGTGGCTGTAGCTCCACAGCGCTTCGTAGAGCAACTGGCTGGCCAGGGCGGCGACCAGCAGGCCAGCGTGCAGCGGGACCAGTCGACCGAGGCGCCGCCAGGCCGGCGCGAGGTGGCCGAGCAGGTAGGCTTGCGAGCGCATCGAGCGGCGCCCGTCGTATTCCAGTCTCGCCAGCAAGGCGGCCGCGACCAGCGCCGACGCCAGCGCGCAGAGCTTGCCGATAGCGGCCAGCCAGCCGCGCAGAGCCAGCCAAGGATGGTCGCGGCGGATGGCCTCGGCGTCTTCGGCGAACTGGTGAAGATGACCTTCGACGCCATAGGCCGGACGGAACAGGTGACGGGGAATGGCGCCGGCGGTGTCCGGGTCGTTGCGCACCGAGGCGCTCCAGTCGCGCATGAACTGTTCGTCGCGCAGGGTCGAGTCGACCCGGAAGGCCTGCACGGCGGACCAGGCGTAGAGCGCCAGGGGAATCAGGAAGAGTAATGCGAGCAGCCTTACCCGCAGCGTATCGTGGCTCATCCGCGTTTATTTCTGCTCGAGGTAGTCGGTCAGGAATGCCTGGGGCTCGCCTGCGGACGACAGCGACTCGCTATAGGCGACCTGCCGCGTCTGCTGTTCGCCGGGCAGGTAGAGCTCGCCCCAGCCGTCGCGCACGATCAGGATCACATACTTGCTGCCGTTCAGTTCGGTGGAGTAGCGACTGTCCCTGGCGCTCTTTTCCACTTTTACCTTGTGGATCAGGCGGTCCCAGTCGTGGTCCAGACCTTCGACCTGCAACAGCGCTTCGCCGGCCGCCGCTTCGCCGATACGCAGGGTCCAGACCTTGAGCCCCTGCTGGCCCTGGTAGGCCACCACCTTGTCGGCGACTGGCGGCCGCGCCTCTTCTGCCTGCGCCGTGCAGGATCCCCACGCCAGTGCGCCCATCAGCAGTGCCGCAGTCCACTTTGCTATCATTCTCGCCCCCTTTGGCAACGCGATGTAAAAGGGGCGCATCTATTAATACAGGCGCGAGCCACGAACAACCGAGGCGGCCGCCGCTCACAGGAAAAGCGTCGTCGCCCACAGGTTCGGTTCGATCAGCGCACGGAACCATCCTGGAAAGCCGCTGCCTGAACCGGTTCAGATGGTTGCGTCCCACCGATACCTACGCCATGGAAAGCTGGAATCCCTACCACGACACGGAGCTCTATTTCGACGCTCCTTCACCCCTGAGCCAGTCGCAGATCCTCGACGCGCGCGAAATGCTCGGAAGCGCCACCGGTCACTACCAGGCGCGGACGGTGCGCCCGTCGATGCAGTATTTCGATTGCGACCTGAGCTTCACCGAGCCGCTGCGAACCCACAAGGTGCTGCCGGAAGGCCTGTGCATCGTGCAGATGTTCGACGGCCAGTGGCGGCACAGCGTCGACGGCGGCGAGCCTTATCTCTACAACCTGGGCGGTCCTTCGGTGCTCGGCACCGGCGAGCCGATGGAGGCCTTCGATATCCTGCCGGCGGGCAGCCGCGTGCGCCTGGGCGGGCTGCGGATCGCCGCCAGCTATCTGGAAGAGGAACTGGAAACCGGCGATGGCGCCTTGCGGCCGCTGGCGCGGCTGAAGGGCGACGGCGCGAGCTTTACCCAGTTGTCCCGTTGCGGCGCCATCACCGCCCTGTTCGAGCGCCTCTACCAGAATCCATACCGCGGCGCCCTCGGACGTCTGCACGAAGAGAGCCTGACCCTGGGCCTGCTGGTGGAGCTGGCCGCCTACCTGGGCGGCGCGGACCTTCGTCGCGCGCGCACCCCACGCGCCCAGCGCGACCTGGCCCATGAAGCGCGCCGCCTGCTGGAGGCGAACCTCGGTGAGCCGCCGGCCAGCCTCGAACTGGCGCGCCAACTGGGGGTCGGCGAAACCACCCTGCGGCGGATTTTCAAGAACGAGTTCGGTCGCTCGATGTTGCAGTACGTCCGCGACCGGCGTCTCGAGATCGGCCGGCAGATGGTCCGCGAGGGTCGCTGGCAGATCGCGCAGATAGCCTATCGCCTGGGTTACTCCAGTCCGGAAAACTTCACCCATGCCTACCGCGCGCGCTTCGGCCATCCGCCGGGGCGCGAGTGAGGCGGACGCGGTTCAGAGCGAACGCTGGTCGACCCGCGCGGAAAGCTGCTTGGCGCTTTCCTTGCGCTCCGAATAGCGGTCCACCAGGAAGTCCGTGCGCTCGCGCAGGAGCAGGGTGAACTTGAACAACTCCTCCATCACGTCGACCACCCGGTCGTAGTAGGGCGATGGCTTCATCCGGCCCGCTTCGTCGAACTCCAGGTAGGCCTTGGGAACCGAGGACTGGTTGGGGATGGTGAACATGCGCATCCAGCGACCCAGCACGCGCAACTGGTTGACCACGTTGAACGACTGCGAGCCGCCGCAGACCTGCATCACCGCCAGGGTCTTGCCCTGGGTCGGGCGCACCGCCCCGAGTGCCAGGGGAATCCAGTCGATCTGCGCCTTGAATACCGCGGACAGCGCACCGTGGCGCTCGGGCGAGCACCAGACCTGGCCTTCCGACCACTGCACCAGGTCGCGCAACTCGCGGACCTTGGGATGCTCCACCGGTGCATCATCGGGCAATGGCAGCCCGGAAGGGTCGAAAATCCGCGTTTCGGCACCGAAGCGTTCGAGCAGG
This sequence comes from Pseudomonas sp. TZ252, assembly GCF_056110345.1. Taxonomy (NCBI): domain Bacteria; kingdom Pseudomonadati; phylum Pseudomonadota; class Gammaproteobacteria; order Pseudomonadales; family Pseudomonadaceae; genus Pseudomonas; species Pseudomonas sp. TZ252. The sequence continues at coordinate 5,455,268 of NZ_CM148566.1, forward strand.
CGTGCGGCCTCCAGCACCAGCAGGCGGCTGAAGGAGCGCTCGCGGGTCGAGCCGTAGAGCAGGAGGATGCGCGGCCTGTGCCCGGAGACGGGGGGCGGGTCGCCGAGCAGCGCGGGATCGAGGTTGGGTAGTTGTTCGGACATGCTTCCTCCGGTCAGAGCGAGCCGATGCGCTCCAGCTCACGCTTGAGCTGGTCGCGATCCAGGGTAGCGAAGGGCAGGCCGAGGAAGGCTCGGCAACGCTGTTCGATGCGTGCCAGGGTGGCGTGGAACGCCGCATCCCGCAGGGCTTCGTCGCCATCCAGGGCGGAGGGATCGGCCAGGCCCCAATGGGCCTTCAGCGCTGCGCCGAGATACAGCGGGCAGGCTTCCCCCGCGGCGGCGTCGCAAACGGTGATGACGATGTCCGGCGGTGCGCCTTCGAAGGCTTCGCTGCCCTTGCTGTACAGGCCGTGGGTGGCGATGCCGGCCTGTTCGAGGGTCGCCAGGCTGCGCGGATGCACCCGCCCGCTGGGCTGGCTGCCGGCGCTGCATGCCTCGAAACCCGGCGGGGCCAGGTGGTTGAACATGGCTTCGGAAAGAATGCTGCGGCAACTGTTGGCCGTGCACATGAACAGGACTCGCATGGGATGCTCCTGCCGCCGTCGCCGGCGGCCGTCAGATGGCCAGGCGCAGGGCCAGGGCCGAAAGGGTCGCCAGCAGGACCGGCAGGGTCAGCAGGGCGCCGACCCTGAAGTAGTAGCCCCAGGTGATGCGCATGCCTTTGCGCGCCAGCACGTGCAGCCAGAGCAGCGTCGCCAGGCTGCCGATAGGGGTGATCTTCGGACCCAGGTCGCAGCCGATGACGTTGGCGTAGATCATCGCTTCGCGCACCGCGCCGGCGGTGTCGCTGGCCTGGATCGACAGGGCGCCGAGCAGCACGCTGGGCATGTTGTTCATTACCGACGAGAGGGCGGCGGAAAGCAGTCCGGTACCCAGCGCGGCCGCCCATACGCCGTGCTCGGCCAGGCGGTTCAGGAGCTGCGCCAGGAGGTCGGTGAGACCGGCGTTCTTCAGGCCGTAGACCACCAGGTACATGCCCAGCGAGAAGACCACGATCTGCCAGGGCGCTTCGCGCAGCACCCGCCGGGTCGAGATCACCCGCCCGCGCCCGGCCACCGCCAGCAGCAGCGCCGCACAGGCCGCGGCCACCGCGCTGACGGGGACGCCCAGCGGCTCCAGGGCGAACAGCCCGGCGAGCAGGACCAGCAGCATCCAGCCACCGACGACGAAGGTCGCGCGGTCGCGGATCGCCGCCCGCGGCGGCTTCAATTGCTCCAGCGCATAGACCGGCGGCAGGTCGCGGCGGAAATAGAGGAACAGCACCAGCAGGGAGGTCGCGACGCTCACCAGGTTTACCGGCAGCATGACCGCGGCGTACTCGCCGAAGCCGAGCCCGAAGTAGTCGGCCGAGACGATGTTCACCAGGTTCGAGACCACCAGCGGCAGGCTGGCGCTGTCGGCGATGAAGCCCGCCGCCATGACGAAGGCCAGGGTCGCCGCCGGGCTGAAGCGCAGGGCCAGCAGCATCGACATCACGATGGGCGTGAGGATCAGCGCCGCGCCGTCGTTGGCGAACAGCGCCGAGACCGCCGCGCCGAGCAGCACGCAGAAGGCGAACAGGCGCCGGCCGTCGCCGCCAGCCCAGCGCGCGACGTGCAGCGCGGCCCATTCGAAGAAGCCGGCCTCGTCCAGCAGCAGGCTGATGACGATCACCGCGATGAAGGTGGCGGTGGCATTCCAGACGATGTTCCAGACGGTCGGGATGTCGCCCGGCGCGACGCTGCCCAGCGCCAGGGCGAGCAGGGCACCGATGCTGGCGCTCCAGCCGATGCCGAGGCCCCTGGGCTGCCAGATGACCAGGACCAGGGTGAACAGGAAGATGGCGAAGGCGATCAGCATGGGGCGGCTCGCGCTATTGGCAGCAGGCGGAGGCGCGCTGCGGGCGGCCGTCCATGTTGCGCAGGCGCGCTGCGTCGGCTTGCAGCCAGTCGCCGTTGGCCCGCAGGGTCACTTGCAGGACTTCGTGGATCCAGGCCGGCAGCGCAGGGTTCAGGCGGTAATACACCCACTGGCCCTGGCGACGGTCGAGGAGCAGCCCGGCACTGCGCAACTGGGCCAGGTGGCGGCTGATCTTCGGCTGGCTGTCGGCGAGGGCGCACATCAGTTCGCAGACGCACAGTTCGCCCTGGTCGACGATCAGCAGGGTGGCGCGAACACGCGTCTCGTCGGCCAGGCACTTGAACACTTCGGCGGGGCTGGGCATCGCTGGGCCTTCCTGGATATATGGAAAGCTGAATATACGGATATCCGTATGTATTGCAAGCGCCCCCGCTCCCGCCGGCTAGCGGCGGGCGGCCTGGACTTCCTCGCTCGGCGTGCGCCCGAAGTAGCGCTTGAACTCGCGGCTGAACTGCGAGGGACTCTCGTAGCCGACCTGGTTGGCGGCGGTACTGGCGTTCAGCCCGTCCTGCACCATCAGGCTCCAGGCCTTGTACAGGCGCACGCTCTTCAGGTACTGGAGGGGCGAGGTGAAGGTCATCGCCTTGAAGTTGTGGTGGAAGGTCGACACGCTCATGTTCGCCTCGCGAGCCAGGGTGTCGATGTCCAGCGCACTGGCGTAGTCGGTGTGGATGCGCCGCAGGGCCCTGGCCATGCGCCCGTAGCCGCTGTGCCGGCCGGCCACCGCACGCAGGGCGTTGCCCTGCTCGCTGCGCAGGGCGCGGAAGATGATCTCGCGGACCAGTTGCGGGCCGAGGATATGGCTGTCCAGCGGGCTCTGCAGGCAGCCCAGCAGGCGCATCACCGCATCGGCCATCCCCGCGTCCAGCGGTACCGAAGCCATCGGCGCGCTGGGTGCCAGCTCATTGTCGTCGTCGCTGCCGGGAGCCTCTTCCATCTGTAGCAGCAGTTCCTTCAAGGTGCCGATATCCACGTCGACGCTCACTCCCAGCAAGGGTTCGGCGGCGGAGGCGTGGGTTTCGCATTCGAACGGCAGGGGCACCGACATCACCAGGTAGCGTTCGGCGTCGTAGCGGTAGGTTTCGCCGCCGAGGAAACCGATCTTCTGGCCCTGGGCGAGGATGCAGATGCGCGGCTCATAGAACACCGGGCTGCGCGGATAGGCCTGTTCGGCGCGCATCAGGCGAACCCCGGGGATGCGGGTGGCGTCGAAACCCGGTTCGTCTTGCAGGGTGGCGATCAGCGACGCCATGTCGGTGGAAGTAGTGCTCATGCCTTGGCTGTTTCTCCAGGAGGGGAGGCAAACGTAGCAACCCCGTGCGCGCCTGGGCAGTGGCGGCACGCAACATCGGCACGAATGGGCAAGGCTTCGACAGGAATGGACATTCTGCGGCGGCGCCCATCCGGCGAACAATTGCCCCCCGAACGGACCGCCGCCAGCAAGCCGTCGCGGCCCGCCATCCTGCGAAGAGGACACACCGATGACCCTACAGATCCGCGGCTACGCCGCCCAGTCCGCCAGCACCCCGCTGACCGCCCATCGCTTCGAACGCCGCGCGCCGCGCGCCGACGACCTGGTGATCGACATCCTCTACTGCGGCGTCTGCCACTCGGACCTCCATCAGGCGCGCAACGAATGGCACAACAGCCTGTACCCGCTGGTGCCGGGCCACGAGATCATCGGCCGGGTCGCCAGCGTCGGCGAGGCGGTGAGCGGTTTCGCGGTCGGCGAACTGGTCGGCGTCGGCTGCATGGTCGACTCCTGCCGGCACTGCGCCGCCTGCTCCGAGGGCCTGGAGCAGTATTGCGCGGAATACCCGACCCTGACCTACAACGGCCGCGACCGCCACGACGGCCTGCCGACCTTCGGCGGCTACTCGGAGCGCATCGTGGTCTCGGCCAGGTTCGTCCTGCGCATTCCCCAGGGGCTCGATCCGAAGGCGGCGGCGCCGCTGCTGTGCGCCGGGATCACGTCCTACTCGCCACTGCGTCACTGGAAGGTCGGTCCCGGCAGCCGGGTGGCGGTGGTCGGCCTGGGCGGCCTCGGTCACATGGGCCTGAAGTTCGCCAGGGCGCTCGGTGCCGAGGTGGCCCTGTTCACCCGCTCGCCGGGCAAGGAAGAGGAAGCGCGGCGGCTCGGCGCCGACCAGGTGATCCTTTCCACCGACCCACAGCGGATGGCCGCCGTCGCCGGACGCTTCGACCTGATCCTGGACACCGTGCCGCACCAGCATGACCTCAATCCCTATCTGGCGACCCTCAAGCGCGACGGCACCCTCGTACTGGTCGGCCTGCTCGAGCCACTGGAGCCGGCGGTGCACGGTGCGCAACTGGTGATGGGACGCCGCTCGATCGCCGGCTCGGCCATCGGCGGCATCGCCGAGACCCAGGAAATGCTGGATTTCTGCGCGACCCACGGGATCGCCTGCGACATCGAGATGATCGAGATCCAGCAGATCAACCAGGCCTACGAGCGGATGCTGGCCAGCGACGTGAAGTATCGCTTCGTGATCGACATGGCCTCCCTGCAGAAGTCCTTCTGAGACGGGCCGTCGGCGCCGGCGGGCTCAGCAGCCCTCGGCGTCGACCAGGAAGGTCTCGAAACGCACGCTTTTCGCCCCCAGCCGCCAGACGCCCGCGCTCAGCGGGCCTTGCGCGTCCTCCCGGGCCTGCCAGGCGCGTTCGCAGTCCTCGCGTGAACGCCAGCAGGTGTAGTTCAGCACGTGCTGGCCGTCCTCGCTGGGGTGCAGGCTGGCGGACAGGTAGCCCGGGCAGTTCCTGAAGCAGCGTTCCAGGCGTTGCAGGTGCGCGTTCTGTTCCAGCGCCAGCGACAACTGGCTGGCGGGTTCCACCTCGATATCGATGAGTTGCGCGTAGCACGGCGACCGCTCGCTAGCGGCCGGGCACTGATCGTCGGTGCAGCAGTAGGAGGAGGGGATGAGCATGGCGGGTTACTCCGGGTGACTTGTGTCGAGGGCCGGCCCAGGGTAAAACCTCAAGCAAACTTGAGGTCAAGCCAATCATGAAGAATTCCTGCGCATCTCGTGAACTGAGCGTCGGCGAACTGGCCAGGCGTGCCGGCGTGGCGGTCTCCGCCCTGCATTTCTACGAAACCAAGGGGCTGATCAGCAGCCAGCGCAACGCCGGCAACCAGCGGCGCTTCAGTCGCGAGACGCTACGCCGGGTGGTGGTGATCAAGGTCGCCCAGCGGGTCGGCATTCCCCTCGCGGAGATCGCTCGCGCCCTGCAGACCCTGCCGGCGGGGCGCAGCCCTAGCGCGGCGGACTGGGCGCGCCTGTCGGCGCAGTGGAAGGAGGATCTCACCGAGCGCATCGACAAGCTGCTGCTGTTGCGCGACCAACTGGACGGCTGCATCGGTTGCGGCTGCCTGTCGCTCCAGGCCTGCCCGTTGCGCAACCCCGGCGACCAGCTTTCCGCCGAGGGGCCGGGAGCGCACTGGCTGGACGCCGAGGGCCGCGAGCACGACGGCTAGGCAGCGGTCAGCCGTGGTGCTGGCGGTCGGCGACGGCCGGGCTGTCCTGCAGGTTGTCCGGCGGGATCGCCAGGGCGCGTAGCGATCCGGCCATGATGTCGCTGAAGGTGGGCGCCGAGACCAGGCCGCCGAAGTAGCCGATCCTGGTCGGCGAATCGATCATCACCGCCAGCACCAGTTGCGGGTCGGACGCCGGCGCCATGCCGACGAACAGCGAACGGTAGGACTTGTCCGCGTAGCCCCGGCCCGAGGCCTTGCGCGCGGTGCCGCTCTTGCCCGCCACGTGGTAGCCCGGCACGCGGGCGCGGACCACGCCCTTCGGGTCTTCCACCACGGTTTGCAGCATCGCCCGGATGCGCCGTGCGATCTGCGGGTCCATCGCCTGGCGCACCTGGTTCTGCGGGTTGTCGCGGAGCAGGCTGAGCGGCACCAGCTTGCCGTCGTTGGCGAACACCGAGTAGGCCTGGGCCAGCTCGGCGGTGTTCACCGCCAGGCTGTAGCCGAACGACATGCTGGCGGTGGCGATGTTCGACCATTTCTCGTGGAACGGCAGGTAGCCCGGGTTCTCGCCGGGGAAGCCCAGCGACAGCGGCGCGCCGAAACCGACCCGGCCGAGCTGTTCGAGGATCGGCTTGGGTCCGATCTGCAGGGCGACCTTGCTCATGCCGATGTTCGAGGAGTTGATCAGCACCCCGGTCATGGTCAGTACGTCGCGCCGGGCGACGTCGTGGATGGTGTGCCCGTCGATGGTCATCCAGCCCGGTGCCACGCTGACTTGACTGTTCTCGTCGAACTTGCCGGAGGCCAGCGCCGCCGACATGCTGAACGGCTTGATCACCGAGCCCGGCTCGAAGGTATCGGTGAGGGTGCGGTTGCGCATGAAGGCCGGGGCGAAGCTGGCGCGGTTGTTCGGGTTGTAGGAGGGGAAGTTGGCCATCGCCAGGATCTGCCCGCTCTTCGGGTTCACCAGGACCGCCGAGCCGGAGTGCGCGCCGAACTTGAGCACGGCCTTTTCCAGCGCCTTGTAGGCGATGAACTGTAGTCGCAGGTCGATGCTCAGGGCCACGTCCTGGCTGGCCTTGGGCGTCTTCAGCACCTTGATGCTGTTGACCAGCGAGCCGCGCGGGTTGATCGCCACCTCGCGTACCCCGTCCTTGCCGCTCAGCCAGTCGTTGAAGCCCAGTTCGGTGCCTTCCTGGCCGCGGCCGTCGATGTTGACCAGGCCGATCAACTGCGCGGTCAGCTCGGAACTGGGGTAGAAACGCTTGTATTCCTTGATCTGGTGTACCCCCGTTATGCCCAGGGCCATCACCTCGCTGGCCTCGATCGGCGACAGGCCGCGCTCGAGGTAGAGAAAGCGCTTGTTCGGGTTGGCCTGGAGCTGGGCCAGCAGCGCCGCCGCGGGGCGGTGCAGGGCGCCGGCCAGGCGCGGCACCTCGTCGAGGTGGGCGGCCATTTCCCTGGGGTTGCACCAGATCGACGCGACTTCGGTGGATACCGCCAGCGGCTCGCCGTTGCGGTCGGTGATCATGCCGCGGGTGACCGGGATCGGCAGGTCGCGGATCGAGCGAAGGTCGCCCTGGTCGGCGAGGAATTCGTGGTCGTGGACCTGGAGATAGACCAACCGTCCGGAGACGGCCAGGGAGGCGAGGACGAACAGGGTGACGACAAGGATGAAGCGGTAGTTTCGGCGTTGACTGCTCATGCAAGGGCACACTGGGGAAGAGGGAGAGCGGAAGCCCGTCCGGGGCAGTGCTGAAACATCCTGTTGCAGTTGGCAACTGTACCGTCACCCGCCACCCGCCGGTCAAGCCCTTTGCCGCCGTCTAGAGCACCAGGCGCATCGCGCAGCGGCTGTCGGCGGCGAAGCCGATCTCCTGCTCGTGGCCGAGGATCGCGCGCAAGCGCTCGCCGGCTTCCTGCCAGGTCAGCCGCTGGAAGCCCAGGCGTGCGTAGAACGGCGCGTTCCAGGGCACGTCGCAGAAGGTCGTCAGGGTCAGCGCCCGGCAGTGGCTGGCGTGGGCGTAGGTCACCGCGCGCTCCAGCAGGCGGCGGCCCAGGCCCTGTTGCTGGTGGGCCTGGGCGATGGACAACTCGGCGATGTGCAACTCGTCGGCGCAGCGTTCGGCGGCGAGGAAACCGACCGGCTGGCCATCGGCGTCTTCCGCCAGCCAGTGGCTGCCGCGCTCGATCAGGCGGCGATGGAAGTCCACCCCGGCGACCCCGGCGTCGGCGATCCAGGCCAGCTCGGGCAGCAGGCGGAAGCTTTCCCCGGCTGAGCGCTCGATGGCCGGGAGCAGCGCGGCGTCCTCGTCGCGGCTGGTTCTGATGCGGTAGTCCATTGGCTTTTCACTCCATGAGCAGGCCGTCGAGCAGCACGTCCAGGGCCTGGCAGGCCCTGGCCAGGCTCTCCGGCGGGTGTTCGGCGTTGGCGATACGCAGGGCGGCGTCCACCAGCGCGCCGTTGAGCAGCCAGGCCAGGGCCTCGGCGTCGGTGCGGCGGACCCGCCCGCTGTCCATCAGTTCGCGCAGTTGCCCGGTCATCGAGCTTAGGCAGCGCAGTTGGCTGGCCTCACTGCTGGGGCTGCCGAGGATGGCCGGGGCATCGCGCAGGACGATGCGCTGGATTTCCGCTTCCAGGGCCATTTCCAGGTAGGCCCGGTTGTAGGCACGGAAGCCGCTCCAGAGGTCCTCGCCGGCAGCCAGGATGGCGCCGAGGCGAAGATTCATCTCGTCGTCGATCTGCTGCACCACCGCGGCCAGCAGGCCTTTCTTGTCGCCGAAGTGGTGATACAGCGCGCCGCGGGTGAGGCCGGCGCTGGCGGTCAGTTCGTCCATCGAGGCGCCGGCGTAGCCGTTGTCGGCGAACGCTCGGCGCGCGGCGTCGATCAGCTTGGCGCGGGTTTCCTCGATCATCTCGGCGCGAGGCTTGCGGGCCATGCGAGGTCTCCGGGTGGCGAAGGGGCTTCAGGATAATTGACATACGCTGCGTATGTCTCCATGATTTTTGACATACGCAGCGTATGTTAATTTCGTCTTCTCCCGTCGTCGCCGGTTCCGCTGGAGCCGGCCAGCCGAGGCTTTCCATGAGCAACCCCTATCTCGAACTGTTCGCCGCGCCCGGCGCCAAGGGCTTTTCAGCCGCCGGCCTGCTGGCGCGGATGCCCCTGTCGATGACCGGCCTGGGCATCGTCACCATGCTTTCCCAGGTGCATGCCGACTACTGGCTGGCCGGTACCGTGGCGGCCACCTTCGTGTTCTGCAATGCCTTGCTCGCGCCGCAGGTATCGCGCCTGGTGGACCGCTTCGGCCAGGGCCGGGTGCTGCTCCCGGCCGCGCTGGCCAGCGCCCTGGCGATGAGCGCGCTGTTGCTGTGTACGCACTATCGAGCGCCGAATGCCTGGCTCTACCTGTTCGCCTTGCTCGCCGGGGCGATGCCGAGCATGCCGGCCATGGTACGGGCGCGCTGGACCGAGCTGTACCGGGGCTCGCCGAAGCTGCACACGGCGTTTTCCTTCGAATCGGTGATGGACGAGGTGTGCTACATCATCGGGCCGGTGCTGGCGGTGAGCCTCAGCGTCGGCTGGTTCGCCGAGGCGGGGCCGCTGCTGGCGACGCTGTTCCTGGTCGCCGGGGTGAGCCTGTTCAGCCTGCAACGCGGCACCGAACCGCCGCTGCATGCCCATCCGCGGCGCCGCGCCGGCAGCGCGCTGGCCTATCCGGCGGTACGCGTGCTGGCGCTGGTGCTGGCCGCCATCGGGGTGATCTTCGGCGCGGTGGAAGTGGTCAGCGTGGCCTTCGCCGAGGCGCACGGCAACAAGGCTGCGGCAAGCCTGGTGTTGTCGGTCTATGCCGTCGGCTCATGTCTCGCGGGATTGCTGTTCGGGCTGCTGCGCTGGCGCCTGGCGCTTTCCCGGCAACTGCTCTGCATGGTTACGCTGATGGCCCTGAGCCTGATGCCGCTGCTAGGGGTGGAGAGCATCCTTGCGCTTGCCCTGACCGTGCTGGTGGCCGGCTTCAGCGTGGCGCCGACGATGATCCTGGCCATGGGCCTGGTCGAGCGCGCGGTGGACCCGGCGCGCCTCACCGAAGGCCTGACCTGGGCCATCACCGGGCTGGGCATCGGCATGGCCTTGGGCTCGGCGCTGGCTGGTTGGGTGGTGGAGGGCTACGGCGCCGCCAGCGGTTTCCTCGTCGCGGTCGGCGCCGGCTGGCTGGCCTGGCTGCTGGCCCTGGCCTGCTTCCGGGTGCTGGCTCAGGACGAGGCCGGAGACTGCGCGGTGTCCGGCTGAGCCGGGAAGGCGTATTCGCGTTCGACCCGGGCGATCCGCGCGCTGAAACCGGCGTACCAGTCGCGCCGGCCGCGCGCCTGGGCGTCGCGGTGCTCCGCGTGGCGGCTCCAGGCACGGATCGCCGCCTCGCTGTCCCAGTAGGAGACGGTGATGCCGAAACCGTCGCCGCCGCGGACCGACTCCACGCCGAGATGGCCCGGCTGGCGGCTGGCCAGTTCCAGCATGCGCTCGGCCGCTTCGGCGTAGCCGTCGTCGACGGCGCTGCGATGGGAGCTGAAGATCACTGCGTAATAAGGTGTCGGGCCGCGCCGGGGGTGGTCGCGGCGCTGCGTCCGGCACGCCTCGACGAATGCCTTCGGCAGTGGCGGCAGGACGCCGGCCAGGGCTGCCCGCTCGGGTTGGAACAGGGTGGCGACGAAGAACGGATGCTGTTCCAGCTCCACCGCGCGGATCGCTCCGTCGGCGCTCCAGGCGCTGGCCCGCAGTGCGCCGCCGGTAAGTTCCGCGGCGAAGCGCGGGGCGATTGCGTAGCGGCAATGGTAGTCCGCCTCGATCCAGTCGGCGGCATACGCCAGGGCCAGGCGCGAGCCGCGCAGCAGGCGGACTTCCTCGCGGGCTTCGAGCAGAGCGCAGGGCAGGGCGGCGATCACCGCCTGGTCGCTGTGCGGATGCTCCTCACCATGGGTCGCCGCCTGCCAGCCGAGGGCGTTGCGGGCGAACTCGAGGATCGTGTGCTGGAAGCCGGCGCAGGTACCGAGGAACGGCCGGCGCCGGCCCCGGGCATGGGCGATCAGGCGCAGCACCGCGTCGGCGTCGCGATAGGGGCTGCCCGGCACGCACCAGAACCCGTCATAGCGCTCCAGCGCCGGCTCGGCGGGCAGGCGGTCGCTGGCCAGCCAGTCGAATGCGATCTCCAGGCCGAGTGCCTCGCCGGCCAGGCGCAGGGCCAGGGGAATCGCCCGGTGGGCGGTGATGTGCGGGTCGTGGTCGCCGACCAGGGCAATGCGCAGCGGCGCCGCGGGAGGGGTGGACATCCGTTTTCGCTCCAGTTTCGCCACGCCGGTTGGCGGGCCCTGGCGCTCACTCTATAGTTGCGTTTCCGCACTCGATATCGGCGCCAATGCAAAAGATGAATGCACCGCTGCAATATCGCCTGGACCATGCCGATCTTGCCCTGGTCCTCGCCCTGGTTCGCGGCGGCAGCCTGGCGCGGGCCGCAGAGTTGCTCAGGGTCGATGTGTCGACGGTCTTCCGGGCCATCCGCCGGCTGGAGAAGAACCTCGGCAAGGCATTGTTCGACAAGAGCCGCAGCGGCTACCTGGCGAACCAGACCGCCCGCCGTCTGGCGCAGCAGGCGGAACTGGCGGAGCAGGCGCTGGAGGCGGCGCGCATCGGCCTCGAACTGGAGCGCGAGGTGCTCAGCGGTACCGTGCGCATGACCTGCTCCGACGCCGTCCTGCATGGCCTGCTGCTGCCGGCGCTGGCGCGCTTCATGCCTGGCTATCCGGCCCTGCAACTGGAGCTGGCGACCTCCAACGACTTTGCCAACCTCAGCCGGCGCGACGCCGACATCGCCCTGCGCATGACCCGCACGCCGCCGGAACACCTGGTCGGGCGCAACCTCGGCGAGGTGCGCTACGTGCTCTGCGCCAGCGAACGCTACCTGGAGGGCCGCGACGCGACGGAGCCCGCCATGCTGCACTGGATCGCCCCGGACGATTTTCTTCCCGACCACCCGAGCGTGGTCTGGCGTCGTCGACACTATCCCGGGGTGCTGCCGGCCTACCGCTGCAACGGCGTGCTGGCGGTCGCCGAGATGGCCCGCGCCGGCCTCGGCCTGGCGGCGATCCCTGCCTACCTGCTACGCGACGGCGACGGCCTGCGGGTACTGGACGCCGACCTCGAGGGCTGCTCCAGCGCCCTGTGGCTACTGACCCGTCCGGACTGCCGGGCGTTGCGCTCGGTGGTCGCGTTGTTCGACGAGCTGGGGCGGCATGTGCGATTGGGAGATGAGTGAAGGGGTGGCCGTGCCTGGTATGGCAACCCTCTCCCGCGAGCGGGAGAGGGGCTGGAATGGCAGGCCTGGCGCTCAGCCGCGATCCGCCGCGGCCGGTCCCGGCGGCGGAATGTCGCCCACCGCCGCCGCGCCGGTGTCCTTGCGCAGGCGCCTGACCTCGTCGACGCTGACGCTTGGCGCCTGGTTGCCCCAGCTGGTGCGGATGAAGTTGACCACGTCGGCGATCTCCTGGTCGTTCATCCGCCAGCCGAACGGCGGCATGGTGAAGCTCGACGGTGCCTGGTGGGTGGCCGGCAGGGTGCCGCCCTTGAGCACGATGTGCACCAGGGAGGTCGGGTCGCTGCCGGTCACTACCGGGTTGCCGGCCAGGGCCGGGAAGACCCGCGCATAGCCCTTGCCGTCGGTGCGGTGGCAGGCCCCGCAGTTGTCGACGTAGAGCGCCGCGCCGGTCTTGCTGTCATCGCCGTGGAACAGTGCCTGGGCCACGCTCTCGTCGTAGACGTGCGGCTGGTCGGCGGGGTCCGCCGGCGGCAGCGACTTGAGGTAGCGGGCGATGGCGGTGAGGTCGGCGTCGGTCATGTACTGCATGCTGTGCACCACCACGTCGGACATGCCGCCGAACACCGCGCTGCGCTCGCTGCGGCCGGTACGCAGGAAGCTGACCAGGTCGGCTTCGCTCCAGCTGCCCAGTCCGGTCCGGTGGTCGCCGCGCAGGCTCTTGGCGATCCAGTTCTCCAGCGGCGCGCTGCCGGACAGGTAGGCCGCGCCATCGCTCGCCGCCAGGGCCTTCTCCTGCATGCCCAGCCCACGCGGGGTATGGCAGGCGCCACAGTGGCCAAGGCCTTCGACCAGGTAGGCGCCGCGCGCCAGCACCGGGTCCTGCCCGGCGGCGGCCTGGAAGTCCTTCACCTCGGGAGCGAAGGTCCAGCGCCAGAATGCCAGCGGCCAGCGCATCGACAGCGGCCAAGGGATGTCGCTGGCCTTGTTGGGCTGCTCCACCGGCTCCACGCCATGCATGAAGTAGGCGTAGAGGGCGCGCATGTCCGCTTCGCTGACTCGCGCGTAGGACGGGTAGGGCATCGCCGGGTAGAGCGTGTCGCCGGACCTGGCCACGCCGTGGCGCACGGCACGGTCGAAGTCCTCGAAGCTGTAGTCGCCGATGCCGGTCTTGCGGTCCGGGGTGATGTTGGTCGAGTACACCGCGCCGATCGGCGTTTCCATCGGCAGGCCCCCGGCGAACGGCTTGCCGTCCCTGGCGGTGTGGCAGGCCACGCAATCGCCGGCGCGGGCCAGGTATTCACCCTGCCTGACCAGGGCCGGGTCCGGCGCTGCGGCGGCCTGGGCGATGCCGCAGGCGAGGGCGGAGAGGGCGAGGAAGGCTGTCGGTTTCATCGTTGCGCTCCTCATGCCTGCACCAGCGGACCGGGGTTCTTCAGGTATTGCTCGCGGATCGCCTTGGCCGACCAGTAGGCCAGCGCCGCCACCAGCCCAGTGGGGTTGTAGCCGGTGCCCTGGGGGAAGGCCGAGGCGCCCATGACGAAGACGTTGTGCACGTCCCAGCTCTGCAGGTAGCGGTTGAGCACACTGGTCTTCGGATCGCTGCCCATGATCGCCCCGCCGAGCAGGTGGGTGGTCTGGTAGACCCGTGTATTGAAGTGGTCGCCGAAGTTCTTGACGCTCACCGAGATGGCCTTCGGGTTCATCGCTTCGGCGATCTTGCGCATGTGCTCGGTGACGTAGCGGCTCATGCGGATCTCGTTGTCCTTCCAGTCGAAGGTCATGCGCAGCAGTGGCTGGCCGTAGGCGTCCTTGTAGGTCGGGTCGAGGTCGAGGTAGTTGTCGCGGTAGGTCATGTTGCTGCCGTGGGCGTCCATCGACACGGTGTGCGTGTAGGCGTCCTTGACCGCCTGTTTCCAGCCGCTACCCCAGCTCGGCGTGCCGGGCGGCACGGCGAGGCCGCCGATCGGCTTGGAGCCGGCCTGGTTGACCCACATCGGCGAGCCGCCGACGAAGCCCAGCGGTCCGTGGTCGAAGTTGTCGGCGTTGAAGTCGTCCACCGCCACGCCGCCACCGCCGGTGCCGACGAAGGGGTTGGTATGCACGTCCTTGTCGAAGAACGCCTTGATGGTGGCCATGTTCTGGTAGGCGAAGTTCTTTCCCACCACGCCCTCGCCGGTGCGCGGGTCGTAGGGCTTGCCGATGCCGGAGAGCAGCAGCAGGCGCACGTTGTGGAACTGGAAGGCGCTGATGATCACCAGCTTCGCCGGCTGCACGATCTCGCGCCCCTGGGCGTCGACGTAGGTCACGCCGGTGGCCTGCCTGCCGTCGCTGTCGAGGTTGATCTTGAGCACGTTGCAGTTGGCGCGCAGTTCGAACAGCGGGGTCTGGCGCAGCGCCGGCAGGATGTTCAGGTTCGGCGAGGCCTTGGAATACATGTAGCAGGCGTAGCCGCTGCAGAAGCCGCAGAAGTTGCACGGCCCCATCTGCACCCCGTAGGGGTTGGTCCAGGGCCCCGAAGCGTTGGCCGCCGGCAGGTCGTAGGGGTGCAGGCCGAGTTCCTCGGCGGCCTTGCGGAACAGTTGCGCGGAGTACACCTGGCGCAGCGCCGGCAGCGGGAAGTCGTCCGAGCGGTCGGCGGCGAACGGATTGCCCTTGCCGACCACCTGGCCCTTGACCGTATGCGCGGTGCCGGAGGTGCCGAAGACCTTCTCGGCGAAATCGAAGTGCGGCTCCAGCTCTTCGTAGCTGACCCCGTAGTCCTGGATGGTCATGCCTTCGGGGATGAATTTCTTGCCGTAGCGTTCCTCGTAATGGCTGCGCAGGCGCAGTTCCTCGGGCATGATCCGGAAATGCACGCCGGACCAGTGCAGGCCGGCGCCACCGACGCCGTCGCCGGGAAGGAAGGCGGAGAGCTGACGGTAGGGCAGCGCGGTGTCGTTGATCCCGTGGCGGATGCTCACGGTGCTCTTGGAGAGATTCTGGAACAGCTTGCCGCGTGTGTTGTAGGTCAGCTCGTCGAGGGTGTTCGGGTAGGCGCCGTCGGGATAGGTATCGCGGTTCTCGCCGCGCTCCAGCGCCACCACGTTGAGCCCGGCCTCGGTCAGCTCCTTGGCCAGGATCGCTCCGGTCCAGCCGAAGCCGACCACCACCGCGTCCACCGGTTTGAGTGTCGTCGCCATGTTCAACCCCTCTCGCCGGAAATCGCCACCGGCGGGAAGGGATACTTCTCGCCGCGGTCGGCCCAGTCCATGAAGTCGGCGCGGGCGCCGGGGAAACCGACCAGCTTCCAGCCCACCAGGCCGCGATTGCCGCCGTGCTGCGGATCGGAGAAGAAGCCTTCGTGGGTGTTTTGCAGCAACTGGCCGAAGAGCAGCTTGGCCGGCAGGTCCTGCAGGTCGATCTGGCCGGCTTCCAGGCGTTGCAGGATGTCGTCCTGCGCCGACGGCTCCAGCTCGGCGAACGGCTTGCCCTGGTTGGCCTTGCTCCAGCGTTCCAGGGCGGCGATGCCGACCCGGTAGATGTCGCGTGGCACCAGCTTCAACTGATGGCCGAACTCCGGCGCGGCGTCGGTGACGAACGGCCCCTGCATGTACCAGAGTGCGCCGTGCCCGTAGGGGGTTTCCATCTGTCGGTCGATGAACTCCGGCACCCCGGCCTCGATGGCGCCGGGGCCGTTGTCGTCGCTAGGGATCAGTCGCGCCACCGCGGCGTTGACGAAAGCCCATTCGGTGTTGGTGAAGAAGCGAGGCTGGTAGCGTTCGCGGGGTTTGTCCTGCTCGGCGGCGGGCGTCTGCATGGCATGGCCGACGCCATAGCCGGCCAGGGTCACCGCCGGGATCACGGTCAGGGTCTTGCGCAGGAAGTCGCGGCGGCCGTTGACGGCCTTGTCATCGGGCATGGTGGGGTCCTCTCTGGATCATCACGGTTTCGTCTTTCTGATAATGATTAGCAGGCTAATTATAAGTTCATGTGTCACGTTGAAAAAACGTTTCAGCAAGGATTCAGGCAGGCCAATACCGGCAAGTGAAGCAGAACGGCGCGCCGGGCGTCGGCCCGGCGCGGCCTTCAGGCGCCTCGCCGTCGCGCCCAGGCCGAAGGATTGACCAGGTTCAGCGGCCGCTCGCCGGCGAGGGCGGCCAGCAGGTTGTCTACCGCGCAGCGGGCCATGGCTTCGCGGGTTTCCTCGGTGGCCGAGCCGATGTGCGGAGTGGCCACCACGTTCGGCAGGCGCAGCAGCGGCGAGTCGGGAGACAGCGGCTCGCGCTCGAACACGTCGAGGCCGGCGGCGCGGATCCGCCGCTGGGCCAGGGCCTCGATCAGGGCCGCCTCGTCGACCACCCGGCCACGAGAGATGTTGATGAAGATCGCCTGCGGGCGCATCCGGGCGAACTGCGCGGCACCGATCAGGCCTTCGGTGGCGGCGGTCAGCGGCAGGGTCAGGCAGACGAAGTCGGATTCCTCGAGCAGCGCGTCGAGGGGGCGGTAGCTCGCTGCGTAGCGTTCTTCGACGTGGGGCTTCGGGCTATGGCTGTGGTACAGCACGCGCATGCCGAAGCCGTGGTGCCCGCGCCGGGCCAGGGCCTCGCCGATGCGGCCCATGCCGACGATACCGAGGGTCTTGCCATGCACGTCGGTACCGAACTGGGCGGCGCCGACGCTCTTCTTCCATTCCCCGGCGCGCACCCAGCCGGCCAGTTCCACTACCCGCCGGGCTGTCGCCAGGATCAGCGCGAAGCCGGTGTCGGCGGTGGTCTCGGTGAGCACGTCGGGGGTATTGCTGAGGAGGATGCCGCGGCGGTCGAGGTAGTCGATGTCATAGTTGTCGACGCCCACCGAGACGCTGGCGATGGCTTCCAGTCGCGGTGCCAGGTCGAGCAGTCCGGCGTCCAGGCGCAGGCTGGCGCCGAGCAGGCCGTGGGCCTCGGGCAGGGCGTCGCGCAGGCGGGCCAGGCCGTCGCGGCCGGGCTCCTCGACCAGGAGCACCTCGACCCGTTCGCGCAGGCGTTCCATCAGGGGCGCGGAGAGACGTTTGTAGAGAACCACTTTCTTCATCGGATGCTCCGGAGTCGGTCAGGGGTGGGCCGGCGCCGCCCGCCGCGAGGCGTGCGCGCGAGCGGCATCGGGCTCGCGCTTGTCGGCGTGCGGGTTGAGGAACACGGTGAGCAGCACCGACAGCAGCAGCGCTCCGCTCATGAACAGATAGGAAGCCCCGGGCCCGCCGGTGATGCCGTTCAGGTAGCCGACCAGCCAGGAGCCGGAGAACGAGCCCAGCGCGCCCATGCTGTTGATCAGCGCCATGGCGCCGCCGGCGACGTTGGCCGGGAGGACTTCCGGGACGATGGCGAAGAACGGTCCGTAGGGCGCGTACATGCAGGCCCCGGCCAGCACCAGCAGGGCGTAGGACAGCCAGAAGTGCTCGCTGCCGAGGGCGTAGGAACCGTAGAAGGCGATGGACGCGATGAGCAGCGGCGGCCAGACGAAACGCTTGCGTTTCTGCAACCGGTCCGAGGCCCAGGACACCCCGAGCATGGCGATCACCGCCGCCAGGTAGGGCAGCGCCGACAGCCAGCCGGCTTCTATGATGTCGATGTTGGCGCCGTGCTTGAGGATCGACGGCAGCCAGAGGACGAAGCCATAGACACCGATGCTCCAGCAGAAATACTGCAGCGAGAGGACGATGACCTTTGGCGAACGGAACGCCTCGCGGTAGTTCTTCACTGGCTTGATGCCCTGCTGCTCGGCGGCCAGGGCGTCTTCCAGGTCGCGTTTTTCCGAGCCGCTCAGCCAGGCGGCCTGGCGCGGGCGGTCATCCACCAGGCGCCACCAGATGAAGGCCCAGATCACCGCCGGCAGGCCTTCGATGATGAACATCCAGCGCCAGCTGAAATGCTCCACCAGGTAGCCGGAGACCACCGACATCCAGAGGATGGTCACCGGGTTGCCGAGGATCAGGAAGGTGTTCGCCCGCGAGCGCTCGGCGCGGGTGAACCAGTGGCAGAGGTAGACCAGCATCGCTGGCATCACCGCCGCCTCGACCACGCCGAGGAGGAAGCGGATGCCGATCAGCAGATAGACGTTGGCGACCATCCCGGTCAGGGTGGCCAGTCCGCCCCAGAGGATCAGGCTGACGAAGATCAGCTTCTTGACGCTGCGCTTTTCCGCGTAGATCGCCCCCGGCACCTGGAAGAAGAAGTAACCGAGGAAGAACAGCGCGCCCAGCAGCGAGGACAGCCCGGGAGTGATCCGCAGGTCGTCGGCCATCCCGGAGGCGGCGGCGAAGCCGTAGTTGGCGCGGTCCAGGTAGGCCAGGCTGTAGGTGACGAAAACGATCGGCATGATGTACCACCAGCGGCTGCTGGCGAGGCGAGGCATGGTCATGGTCGGGTATCTCCTGAGCTTGTCTTGTTCTTGTCGCAACAGGTGCCGCGTGGGCGGCGGGTTCAGGCGCTCCTGCGGCGCTCGCGGTCGAGCAGTTGGCTGCGTTTCGGCAGCCCCTCCATGTCGCCGCGGACCTGTACCGCGCGGCTGCCGATCCAGTTGCCGCGCGCCACCGCGTCGGGCAGCGGCAGGCCTTCCAGCAGCGCGCTGACCACCCCGACCGCGAAGCCGTCGCCGGCGCCCACGGTGTCCACCACGGTCGCCACCGGCACGCCGGGGACCAGCCCTTCGCCGTGGGCATCGCGATAGTAGGCGCCGCTCGGGCCGAGCTTGATCGCCACCGCGTCGACGCCCATGTCCAGGTAGAACGCGGCGATATCCGCGGGTTCCTGCCAGCCGCTGAGCAGGCGGCCTTCCTCCAGGCCCGGCAGGACCCAGTGGGCATGCGCGGCGAGGGCGTTGATCTCGGCGATCATGCGGCGCTCGCTGGGCCACAGCGAGGGCCGCAGGTTGGGATCGAAGGACAGGCTGGCGCCCCTGCCGCGCATGCGCCGCATCAGTTCGTGGGACAGCTCGCAGGCACTCGCCGAGAGTGCCGGCGGAATGCCGGTGGCGTGCAGGTGGCGGGCGCCGAGCATTTCTTCGCGGATATGGGCGAGGCCCAGCCGGCTGGCCGCCGAGCCGCGGCGGAAGTACTCGACCCGCGGGTCGGCACCATCGACCTCGCGGGACTTCATCTGGAACCCGGTGGGCGCTTGCGCGTCGACCTCGACGAAGCGGCAGTCGAGGCCCTCGCGGGTCAGGCTGTCGAGTACGAAGCGGCCGAGCGAGTCGTCGCCGACCCGGCTCAGCCAGGCCACCGCGAAGCCGAGGCGGGCGAGGCCGATGGCGACGTTGCTGTCGGCGCCGGCGATGCGCTTGCCGAACTGCTCGACCCGGTCCAGTTCGCCGGGCTGTTCGGCGACGAACATGGCCATGGTCTCGCCGAAGCAGAGGATCTCGAAGTCAGCCATGCTGGCGTTCCTCCTGGGGCTGGCCGAGGCGGGCGAGGGCGGCGATGTGCCGGCGGCTGAGACTGAGCAGGTCGTCGCCCTGCAGCGGGTATTCGATGGCCCGCGCCACGCCTTCCGGGAAATGCTGCAGCAGGCGCTGCCAGTACTGCAGGTCGGCGGCCGACGGCGGCACCGCGACCAGCTTGCCGTCGCGGTTGCGGATCACCGCCTTGCAGTGCACGTAGCCGACATAGCGGCCAAGGCGCAGGGCGGCTTCGTCGGCCGCCTGCTCCTGCCAGCGCCAGTTGCCGATGTCGAAGGTCATCGCCAGGTCCAGCTGCTGGCGTTCGGCGAGGCGGAAGAAGCGTTCCAGCACCTCGATCCGGCCGCCCTGGGGCGTCTGGTCGTTCTCCACCAGCAGTTGCAAGCCGTGGCGCGCCAGGCGCCGGCCGAGGGCGGCGAGATCGGGCTGTTCCGGCAGAAGGCCGAGCGAGACCTTGAGCCATCCGGCTCCGCAAGCTTCGGCGCGGCGCAGGGTCGGCTCCAGCTCGGGGTTCAACTGGCCGTCTTCGCGCCACAGCTCGAGGGGTGAGGAGAACACGCACTCCAGCCCCTGCAACTGGATGGCGGCGGTCAACGCCTCGGTATCCGGCGGGCCGGCGAAGAGTTCCTCGCGCAGTTCCACGCGCTGCGCGCCGGCCATCGCCAGCAAGGGCAGGAAGCTGGCCTGGCCGCGACTGCGAACGAGGTCCGCGCCATAGCTGGAAAGACTGATGGAGACGGGGTGAAGGGACATTGGCGATCCTCTGAAACCGGTTTCATTTCAAGCCGTGCGAAAGCCGCCGGCAACGCGCCGGCGGCGGGCCGCTAGCCGCGTGGATGGGTCGAGCCGCGAACGATCAGTTGCGCCGGGAAGGTCACCCGGCGCGCCGGCTCGCGGTCGCCTTCGAGTCGCGCCAGGAGGCGCTCGAAGGCGGTGCGGCCGATTTCGTCGGTGGGTTGGGCGAGGGCGGTGATGCCGCTGCCCACCAGTGGGTACCAGTCGAGTTCGTCCAGGGCCAGCAGGCCGACCTCATCGAACAGCCGGCAGCCGAGGTCGCGCAGTTGGCGGGTGGCGCAGAGGGTGGCGACGCCGTTGCAGGTGAACAGCGCCTTCGGCCCGGGGCCGCTGGCCGAAAGGAAGGCGCGCAGGCCGTCGCGGAAGAAGTCGTCGGTTTGCAGGACCTGGCCCTTGAGCGCCGGTCGCCGGCCGATGGAGGCATTGAAGGCCTGGACCCGCTCGATCCGCGAGCTGGTGCCGTCGAGCGGTTCGGTGACCAGCAGGATGTCGCGGAAGCCGCGGTGCTGCAGGTGGTCGAGGGCCTGTTCGACGGCGTCGGCGTTGTCCAGGCCGACCAGGTCGGTATCCAGCTCGGCCAACTGGCGGTCCACCAGCACCATCGGCAGTTCGCGGTGCAGGGCGCGCAATTCGCCGGGATGGTGGCCGAGGGTGTTCACGATCAGTCCTTCGACGTTGTAGGACTGCAGGGCGGCCAGGTGATGACGCTCCTGCTCGTCGTCGCGGTCGGTATTGCACACCACCAGGCTGTAGCCGTGTTCGCGGCAGGCGGTTTCCACGCCATGCATGACGGCCACGGAGTAGGGGTTGAGGATGTCCGCCACCAGCATTCCGATCAGCCGTGTGCGCCCGCGCTTGAGGCCTCGGGCCATCTGGTTGGGGCGGTAGTCGAGCTGGTCGATGGCGCGCTCGATGCGCCGGGCGGTGGCATCGGCGAGCAACTGGCGGTCGCCGCCGATATAGCGCGACACGCTAGCCTTGGAGACGCCGGCGGCCTCGGCCACCTGGTTGATGGTGACGCGGCCACGGCTGGGCAGTACTGAACCATTCACGGACCTGGTACCTCTTGGTGCTGTTCTTATTGGTGTGTCCGGCTGGTCTTCGCCAGCGGATGCCAGGAGTTGAAACCGGTTTCAGAAAATACCAGAAGGCCGATGCCCGTCAACGGGAAAAAAACGCCTACCGGGGCCGAGCCAGGCATGAGGCCAGGACGTTGTTCATGAAAACCGAATAATCGTTTCGAATGATGATTTGCAATTATTAATGTCGAATGGAATGAATGTGCCATATCTCCATAAATAAAAAGGAAGTTGTCCAATACTTGAGAAACTACTTTAAGAAGGTTTTGTCGGTAGAAAGCGATCAATCAGGCGAGCTTCGCTGACATGAAAAGCACCCGGCCGACCGTCTGAAGCAGTTCTCATTTATCGGAAAACGAAGGTGGCGCGCTGAAACTTATGCGCGCCTGGCGGTCTTTATCGACGACCTGACCGCCCGGTCGCGTCATCACGCTCACCGATCGTTGCGGGTCCTGTCGAATGCCGCCGTTCCGTCGCAGCAGGATTTTTCGACAAGACCCGTCCGGACCCACTTCCCGGCTAAGGAATGACAGGATGAGCGCCGCCCTGGAGCGATTGAATCATCTGAACCTGAATCACTTGTATGCCTTCGTCGCCGTCGCCGAACACAACAGCTTCACCGCCGCGGCGGAGGCCCTGGGCTTGTCGAAATCGCTACTCAGCGAGCAGTTGCGACGCCTGGAGGCCGACCTCGGGATCCAGTTGCTGACCCGTACCACCCGTCGCATGACCCTTACCGATCGCGGCGAACTGCTGTTCGGCGTGGCCCAGCGCATGCTCGGCGAGCTGGACGGCGCGCTCTCCGATGTGCGCGACCTGCAGGGCGAGCCCAGTGGCCGGTTGCGCATCACCGCGCCGCAGGACTTCGTTAAATGGCACATCAGCAGCGTTTCCGCGGCGTTCATCCGGCAGTTTCCCAAGGTCCAGGTGGAAATGCTGGCCGATGACCAGTTCAGCGATCTGGTCGGCCAGCGCATCGATCTCGCGGTACGTATCGGCTGGCCGCGCGACTCCGGCCTGCATGCCAGCAAGCTGTGCGACTTCCAGCAGGTTGCCGTGGCGACGCCGGGATACCTCGCCGGCCTGCCGCCGGTGCTCCAGCCGCACGACCTGGCGCGTTGCGAATGGATCGGCCATACCCGCCTGAGCACGCCCTGGACCTGGACCTTCGAACGCCAGCGCGAGCGTGCCACGGTACAGACCCGAGGGCGCCTGCTGGCGAACAACACCCTGGCGGTGTACCGCCTGGTGCTCGACGGTGCCGGCGTCAGCGTGCTGCCAAGCTTCCTGGTAGCCCGCGAGATCGCCCGCGGACGGCTGGTCCGGCTGCTGCCCGGTTGGCGCCTGCCGCAGGGCGGCATCTATGCCCTGTACCCCTCGGCGCGCTACATGCCGGTGCGGGTCAGGGCGTTCATCGAGTCGCTGCGCGAGCATCTCGGTCGCGAGCCGTTCCGCCTGGCGCAGAGCGAATGAGGCCGGGCATCCGTGCTGGGGGGGCTGTAGGGCGAATAACGCCACAGGCGTTATCCGCCGCCGACGTCACGGATAGGCGGCGGATAACCGCGAGCGGTTATTCGCCCTACGGATCGGGCTTCGGCAGCATCTCGGTCGCAAGCCATTCCAACTGGCGTAGGGCGAATAACGCCACAGGCGTTATCCGCCGCCGACGTCGCGGATAGGCGGCGGATAACCGCGAGCGGTTATTCGCCCTACGGCCCCAGGCTGCCCAGGTAGCCGGCGAGCGCCTGGATGTCGCTATCCTCCAGGCCGCCGGCGACCGCGCGCATGGTCGCGCTGTTGCCACGCTTGCCGTCGCGGAAGCCGTGCAACTGGGTTGCCAGGTATTCCGCCCATTGCCCGGCAAGGCGCGGCGCCTTCAGCGCCGCCAGGCCCTGGGCGGCGGGCCCGTGGCAGGTGACGCAGGGCGGTACGCCGCGCTGCGCCAGGCCGTTCTCGAAGAGCTGGCGGCCGCGTTCGCGTTGCCTCGGGTCGGCCAGGGTCTGTTCGCCGGCACTCATGCGCTGGGCGGCGAACCAGGCGGAGACGTTGACCACGTCCGCCGCGCTCAGCTCCTCGCCGCGGCCGTTGGTGGCCGGGTTGCGCCGGCGCTGGGTCTTGAGGTCGTAGATCTGCTTGTACAGGTATTCCCGGTCGAGCCCGGCGAGCTTCGGGTAGCTGCGGTTCGGCCGCGGCCCGCCGTTGCCGTCGTCGTCGTGGCAGCGCGAGCACATTTTCTGCGCCATCGCCTTGCCGCGCGCCAGGTCGGCGGGCGCGTCCGGGCCCGGCACGGCGGCGGCCAGCGGCAGGGAAAGCAGGGCCGAGAGGCAGCCGGCCAGCCAGCGTTTGCGCTCAGTCATGCTGCCAGGGCCCCCGCAGCCAGCCGTGGATGTCGTAGTCGGCCATGCAGCGCTGGACCATCGCCTCGCAGTAGGCCAGGTGCCCGCGACGGCTGGCCCAGGCCAGCGAGTCGAGGCGGATCTGCTCGGCATTGCCGGAATAATGGCTCTCATAGACCGCGTGGCGCGCGCCGAACTCGCTGCCGGTGGCGTCCCAGATCAGCTTGAACAGCTTCAGGCGCTGCTCCGGCTCCAGCTCGGCACCGCGGTAGTAGCTGTCCACCAGCCGCCGCGCCTCGCCGTCGCGCAGGTCGGCGGCGCCCGAGACGGTGACCAGCGGGGCGCCGCCGAGGGCGCTTTCCAGCAGCTCGCGGACCCGCTTCCAGATCTGCGGCACCTGGATGCGCAGGGCATTGGCGTACTCCAGGCGCGGCACCGCCGACCCGGCGGCGTTGCGCTCCGGGTCGCGGGCCATGGCGGTGGTCAGCGCCTGCAGCAGGTGCTGCAGGGCGATCAGCTCGCCGAGGGCAGCCTGTATCCCGCGGAAGCTCTGGGTGCCATTGGCGCGCACGCCGAGGGAAAGCAGGCCGATCATCAGCTCCAGCTTCACCCCGAGGCGGATGCCGGACTGGAAGTTGTACAGGTTGGCGAAGCCCGACTCGGCATAGAAGCCGGTGGCGCGGCGCAGGTCGCGGTAGACCAGGACGTCCTCCCAGGGAATCAGCGCCTTGTCGAACAGCAGCACGCTGTCGTTCTCGTCGAAGCGGCTGGACAGCGGATAGTCGAAGGGACTGCTCGCGCGCTCCTCGTAGGATGGCCGGCACATCAGGCGCAGGCCGGGGTTGTCCATGCGGGCGAAGAACACCAGGGCGAAGTCCTCGGCCTTGCCGGCTTCCATCTGCGCCGAGGCGACCGGGGCGACGAAGGTGGCGTTGGTGATGGCGCTGCCGGTGGCGAGCATCTTCGCCCCGCTGACGACGATACCCTGGTCGGTCTCGCGTTCGACGTGGACGAACACGTCGCGCATCTCGTGGATCGCCTTGCTGCGGTCCAGCGGCGGATTGATGATCGCGTGGTTGAGGAACAGCCCGCGGTCGGCGAAGGCGCGGTGCCAGGCGCAGGCGTTCTGCCGGTAGTCGCCGTAGAAGCCGGCGCCGGCCTCCAGCCCGGACATGAACGCCGCCTTGTAGTCCGGGGTACGCCCCATGAAGCCGTAGGTTATACGCGACCAGCAGCCGATCGCGTCGCGCGCGCCGAGCAGGTCCTCGGCGTTCTGCGCGGGGGTGAAGAAGCGGTGGCTGCGGCGGCCCTGGGCATCGACCCGGGTGAGGACGTCGCGCTGCTCGCCGTGGAGGCCGTCGTAGAGCCCGGCGATGCTGCGGCAGGCGTTGCGGAACGCCCTGTGCCGGGTGACGTCGGCGACCCGTTCGCCGTTGAGGTAGACCTGGCGACCGTCGCGCAGGCTGTCGAGATAGTCGGCGCCGGTCATCAGCGCGTTGGGGACGGAATGGCTCATGCTGGTTCCTTGTCGGGACGCCGGCCGTGGCGCGCACGGCCGGCGGGGCGGTCAGTCGCGCTGCAGGTGCGGGTTGCGCAGCGCCGGCTCGGCGTGGATATGCACCCGCCGCAGGTGGCGCGGCGCGCGGTGGGCGAAGGCCTCGCGACCGTGCAACAGGGTCAGGTTGTCGGCGATCACCAGGTCGTCGCTGCGCCAGCGGTGGGCGTAGTGCGCCTGTGGGTGGTACAGGCAGCGGCGCAGGCTGTCGAGCAGTTCGCCGCGCTGTTCCGGGGCGATGCCGTCGTAGTGGAACTCGGAGGGGTTGATGAAGCTGGCGTCGCCCTCGAGCGGCGGTTCGCAGAAACGCAGGATGGGGAATTCGCGGCGCGGGTGGCGCTCGACTATCGGCGCCGCCGAGCGGCTGCTGTAGTGCGCCGCGCTGCGCTGGTACCGGCCGCTGGCGCGGCGCCAGAGTTCCAGCTCGCTACTGTCGGCCAGTTGCAGCGCCGCCGGGGTCGAGCTGAAGGTGGTGCGGCCGCCGTCGCTGTCGCCGGGCGCGTCGACACAGTGGAACACCTGGAATTCCGGGACCGTCTCCAGGTACATGCCGTCCCAGTGCAGCGGCACGTAGTTGTTGGCGAAGATGTGGTCCTCGGCGCCTTCCTGTTCCACCAGCTCGAGCACCGCGCCGAACGGCCACAGCATGACTTCGCCGAAGTCGTGGCAGTAGCGGGTCAGGCTCTCGGCGTCGGCGAAGGCGGCGAAGCCGCGCAGGAGCAGCAGGTGGTGGCTGCGAGCCAGGCCCTTGAGCCACTGCGCCGGCAGTTCGCCGACGTGCATGCCGGGGCGGCCGGGCTCCAGCAGCAGGCCGAAGCGCGGCTGGTTGCCCTGTTCGTCGCGCAGCGGCGAGAGACGTACCGGTTGATCGCTGAGATAGGCGTTCATCGTCTGGCTCCTCGGGCTCAGGCCACGGCGGCGCGCCGGGCGGCCCTGGCCGGCAGGCGGTAGTGACTGGGCTGGCCGTTGATCTGCACCAGCTCGCCGCCGAGTTCCAGCACCTCGCTGCGCTTCATCAGCACGAAGCGGTCCTCGGTGTTCACCGCCACGCCGTGCCAGGGCGTCAGCCAGTCGTCGCGGGTCGGCATCATGTGGATGCCGAACTTCAGACTGTCCGCCGGCTGCGGATGGATGGACAGGCGGATCGCGCGGGGGAACTGGTCGGCCAGCAGCGCGCCCCAGGCCCAGCTGCGCTGGATCACCCCGTAGGCGCGCTCCTTGGCGTCGCGTTGCAGGGCAGTCTTCGAGCCCTGGTAGTCGGGGGTCAGGCCGTCCTCGTAGAGGAAACGGGTGATGGCGCGGTACAGCAGCAGGCCTTCTTCGCTGGCCAGCAGGGTCTCGCGGATGCTTTCCAGCGGCTCGGCGTAGCCGTCGATCAGCAACTGGCGGAGCTGCTCGTGGTTGTCGCGCTGGGCCTCGAAGGCGCGTACGTCCTCCAGGTTGAACACGCCGATATGGGTGGCGCCGATCTCCTCGATCATCAGGCGCAAGGCATCCTGGTAGGCGCTGATGTGCGCATCGCCGATCCTCACCAGGTCGCCGAACACCCGGCCGTCGGAGCAGACGGTGATCTTCGCGCCCGGTGCATAGAACAGCTGGATGCGCTGGCACAGGTGGTTGAGGAACGACAGCGACAGGCGCTCGGCCATGTCCGGACGGCTGTCGAGGACCTTGCCGGGGTTCGGCGACTTGGCCGGAAACGCCGGCAGGACGAATTCGATGGGCTCGCCGGCTTCGATGAAGGCGGCGATGCGCGGCAACTGGACCTGTTCGATGCGGCGGATCTCGTCCGCTTCGCTGGCGCTCTGGCGATGCTCGGGGTAACGGCGGCGATAGAGCAACAGTTCTTTCAATACGCGTGCGGGAAGGGTGTCTTCGGCGATGGCGTACATGCAGGTGTTTCCTCCTTGTGGGCGGATGCCGGCGGGGCCGGCAGCGGAAGGCGACATCCTGTGGACTCGCCGCCGGGGGATAAACCGGGGAAGGCCGGAAACACTGTTCGCTGAAGCTTGACGATGGGCGCCGGGCACGGGCGGGCCGCCGGCGTTGTCGCGTATCGCGGGGAGGGCTGAAGGAAGCGGCCGCCGGCGGGCGGCCGCAGGGCGGTCAGTCGGCGTTCTCGCCGCACAGGTCGAGGGCGAACCAGCGTTGCGCTTCGTCGCGTCCGAGGCCGGCGCCGAGCAGGCCGAAGAGCTTGCCCAGGGCCGCCTCGCGGGTCATTCCGCCAGCCGAGAGCAGGCCGGCGTCGCGCAGGCGGCTGCCGGCGGCGTAGACGCCGAACTCGACCTGGCCGTAGGCGCACTGGCTGACCGCGGCGAGCAGCACGCCGCGGGCGTGGGCTTCGCGCAGCAGCGCCAGCAGCTCCTCGTCGTCGGACGGGCCGGTGCCGCTGCCATAGCATTCCAGCAGCAGCGCTTCCACGCCGCTGTCGAGCAGCCCGCGCAGGTGCGCGGCGCGCAGCCCTGGATAGAGCGGCAGCACGGCGAGGTTCACTTCCCGGCGCGGCTGGCGGTAGCCGAGCGCCGCAGGCACCGGCGCATGCTCGGCGTGGCGCGGTCGCGGCAGTTCGGCGAAGGCGTCGAACGCGTCGCTGCGCAGTTTGCTGACTCGCGCGCCGTGCAGCAGGGCATCGTTGAAATAGACCTGTACGCCGCGCGCGTGGCCCTCCTGGAGGACGCGCAGGGCGCCGACCAGGTTGTCCCAGGCATCGCTGCCCGGCGCGCCGGCCGGCAGCATGGAGCCGGTCAGCAGCACCGGGACCGGCAGGTCGAGGAGCAGGAAGGACAGCGCCGCGGCGCTGTAGGCCAGGGTGTCGGTGCCGTGCAGGAGCAGCACGCCGTCGTGGCCGGCGTCGAGCGCGGCGACGATGGCGTCGCGCATCGCCAGCCAGTTGCCCTGGGTCATGTTGGCGCTGTCCAGCGGCGGTTGCAGTTCGGCGAAGCGCCAGCGCAGGTCCGGGGCGTCGCCGAGGCTTTGCAGGTGGTCGCGCATGCGCGCTTCGAAGCCACCGGCCGGAGCCAGTCCCTGAGGGGTCTGCAGCATGCCGATGGTGCCGCCGGTGTAGAGCACGAAGAGGTTCTTGACTGGGAGCATCCGTAATCCTTGTGTCGGGCCTTTTCGCGCCGGACGTGCGAAGAGGGGACACCATTGTGGCGCAGGCGCCGCTCCGGGGGGAGGGCGCCTGCGCGAGACTCAGCGATTGCCGCTCGGCAGCGGCTCGGCGTCCGCCTGCGCCGGGGGCTCGGCGCGCTGGCCGGCGGGCCAGGCTTCGCGGTCCAGGTCGAGGTCGGCGAACTGCGCCGAGTCGAACACCGGTTGCTTGATCCCGGCGCGGCGCTGCACGTCATAGTCGCGCATCACCCGCAGGCCGACCTTGAACAGCAGGGCCAGGGCCATCAGGTTGACGAAGGCCAGGCAGGTCATGGTGATGTCGGCGAAGGCGAACACGGTGGACAGGTCCTGCACCGAGCCCCAGACCACCAGGGCCAGCACCAGCGCGCGGTAGCCGATCAGCACCAGGCGGTTGCGGCTGAGGAACTGCAGGCTGTTCTCGCCCAGGTAGAAGTTGTAGAGGATGCAGGTGAAGACGAACAGCGACAGGGCCACGCTGACGAACACCCGGCCCCAGTCGCCGACCACCGCGGCCAGGGAGTTCTGGGTGAGGACGATGCCGTCGCCTTCGAAGCCCGGGGTGTAGAAGCCCGAGAGCAGGATCAGCAGGGCGGTGCAGGTGCAGATCACGAAGGTGTCGAGGAACACGCTGAAGGCCTGGACCACGCCCTGTGCCGCCGGATGGCGCACGGCGGCGACCGCGGCGACGTTCGGCGCGCTGCCCAGGCCGGCCTCGTTGGCGAAGACGCCACGCTTGACGCCCATCACGATGGCGCTGCCGAGCAGGCCGCCGAACGCCGGGTCTAGGCCGAAGGCGCTCTTGACGATGGTTTCCAGCATTGCCGGGACGTGCTCGATCTGGCTGGCGATGACGTACAGGGTGACGCCGATGTAGGCCAGGGTCTTGATCGGCACCAGCAGGTCGGAGACCGCGGCGATGCGCTTGATGCCGCCGATGAAGACCACGCCGAGCAGCACCGCCAGGGCGATCCCGGTGTGCTGCGGGGCGAAGCCGAAGGCGTTCTGCAGCGAATGGGTGACGGTGTAGGACTGCAGGCCGTTGAAGGCGAAGCCGTAGGTCACCAGCAGGAGTACCGCGAAGACCACCGCCATCGAGCGCAGCTTCAGGCCGTGCTGGATGTAGTAGGACGGGCCGCCGCGATACAGGCCGTCGCCGTCGCTGCGCTTGTAGACCTGGGCCAGGGTGCATTCGAAGAAGCTGCTGGACATGCCAACCAGCGCGGTGACCCACATCCAGAACACCGCCCCCGGACCGCCGAGGGTCACGGCGATGCCGACCCCGGCGATGTTGCCGGCGCCGACCCGGCCGGCGAGGCTCAGCATCAGGGCCTGGAAGGAACTGAGCTGGCCGGCCTGGCCGCGCAGCGATTCCCTGAATACGCCGAACATGTGGCCGAAGTGGCGGAACTGGACGAAACGCGAACGGATCGTGAAGTAGGCACCCAGGCCGACGATCAGGACGATGAGGACTTTTCCGGAAAGGAAATCGTTGAGCATTTCAAGCATGGAGGTCTACCTCGGTTCTTATTCTGGTACCGGCGTGCGCTGCGGCAGCGCCTTGGTGCGCGGCGCATGGTTGGCCATGACGCACCTGGTTACAATTTCGCGGGTTGCTCCTGCTTGATGCGACCTGATGCTAGAATCGCGTCCATAGCATCAGTTTTGGAGCCATCGATGTCCGAGCACCTGGGCGCCAATCTCAAGCTGCTTTGCAGCCATTACCGCTCGATTTCCGAGGTTTGCCGGCAATTGGCGATCAATCGCGCACAGTTCAACAAGTACCTCAGCGGCCAGAGCCAGCCGACGCCGTACAACCGCAAGCGGATCGGCGACTTCTTCGGCGTCGAGGACTACGAGCTGGGCTTGCCGCCCGAGCAGTTCGCCCGCCTGATCGGCGCCCGCACCAGCGCCCAGCCGCGCCAGCCCAGCAACGACCCGCTGTTGCGGCTGCTGCAACCGCTGCGCGCCGAGGCCGGCGACCTGGGCCGCTACTGCGGCTACTACTTCGAATATGCCAACTGCATGTCGGTGCCAGGCAGCATCCTGCTCTCCCTGGTGCATCTCTACGAGGAGGACGGCGTGTTCCTCTTCGAGCGCCAGGAACGCCAGGAGCGCACCAGCAGTACCGACGTGCAGGCGGAGGAGTGGGCGCGTTGCCGCTATCTCGGCGCGGCCTTCCAGTTGCAGGACCGGGTGTTCCTGATCGACTACGAGTCGCTGACTCTCAACGAGATGAGCCAGACCATCCTCATTCCCAGTTTCAAGAGCCGTATCACCCGCCTGAACGGCCTGAAGATGGGCGTTTCCAGCGGTGACCGGCGGACCCCGGCATGCAGCCGGGTGGTCTGGGAGTACCTCGGTGCGGAAATCAACCGGATCAACGCCTACCGCCAGGTGCGCCTGTACCGCCCGGACGATCCGCGGATCGACGAGGATATTCGCCAGCGCCTGGCGGCGGGGAGCTTGCGGCATGGGTTGCTGGAGACGGAGTGAGGGGCGGGGGATCGCGCAGGGCGGTGAGACCTGCTGACGACCCGGTTTGCGGCCACGAAAAAAGCCCCCTTGCCCGACGGGCAAGGGGGTAATGTGCGCCGGTGGTTGGCCGGCTACCGAGGTTCGCGGGAATCAGATGTGCAGGGCGTGTCCCAGCGCGCGCAGGGCGGCTTCCTGGACCGCTTCGCCGAGGGTCGGATGGGCGTGGATGGTGCCGGCGATGTCTTCCAGGCGGGCGCCCATCTCCAGCGACTGGGCGAAGGCCGTGGACAGTTCCGAGACCGCCTTGCCCACCGCCTGCCAGCCGACAACCAGGTGGTTGTCGCGACGCGCCACCACGCGGACGAAGCCTTCGTTGGCCTCCAGGGTCATGGCGCGGCCGTTGGCGGCGAACGGGAAACTCGCCACCAGGCAGTCCAGGCCGGCATCCTTCGCCTGCTCCGGGGACAACCCGGCGACCACCACTTCCGGATCGGTGAAGCACACCGCGGGGATCGCCACCGGGGCGAACTGGCGACGCTTGCCGGCGATCAGCTCGGCGACCATCTCGCCCTGGGCCATGGCCCGGTGCGCGAGCATCGGCTCGCCGGCGAGATCGCCTATGGCCCAGACATTGCGCATCGAGGTGCGGCACTGGTCGTCGACCTTCACCGCCCGGCCGTTCATGTCCAGGCCCAGGCTTTCCAGGTTCCAGCCTTCGCTGCGCGGCTTGCGGCCGACCGCCACCAGTACCTGGTCGGCGGCGATCTCGCGCTCCTCGCCGGCGCCGTCGCGGACCCGCACGCCGTTCTCGCTCGGGCCCAGCAGGCTGTGCCCGAGGTACAGCTCGACGCCCAGTTTGCGCAAGGCCTGGGCTACCGGCTTGGTCAGTTCCTCGTCGTAGCCCGGCAGGATGCGCGGTTGCGCTTCCACCACCGCTACCTCGACGCCGAGCTTGCGGTAGGCGGTACCCAGCTCCAGGCCGATGTAGCCGCCGCCGACCACCACCAGGCGCTTGGGCAGGCTGCCGGGCGCCAGCGCCTCGGTGGAGGAGATCACCTTGCCGCCCAGCGGCAGGATCGGTAGCTCGACGCTCTGCGAGCCGGCGGCCAGCAGCAGGTGCTCGCACTCGATGCGCTGGCTGCCGCCGCCGGCGAGTTCGACCGCCACGCTTTTGCCGTCGAGGATCCTCGCCCAGCCCTGGACGACATCGACCCCGTGTTTCTTCAGCAGCGCGGCGACGCCGCTGGTGAGGCGGTCGACGATGGCGTCCTTCCATTCCACGGTGCGGGCGATGTCGATGCTCGGCGCCTGTACCTGGATGCCCAGCGCCGACCGGCCGGCATAGTGGCGGGCCTTGAGGTATTCCTCGGCGGCGTGGATCAGCGCCTTCGACGGGATGCAGCCGACGTTCAGGCAGGTGCCGCCGAGGGCGGCGCCCTCCACCAGTACGGTGGGAATGCCCAGTTGCCCGGCACGGATCGCCGCGACGTAGCCGCCGGGACCGCCGCCGACGATCAGCAGGGAAGTCTTCAGGATCTGGCTCATCGCTTACTCCAGGAACAGGGTGGCAGGATGTTCGAGCAGGCCGCGCACGGCCTGGATGAAGGCCGCCGCGTCCATCCCGTCGACGACCCGGTGGTCGAAGGAGGAGGAGAGGTTCATCATCTTGCGCACGACGATGTTGCCGCCGACCACCATCGGTCGCTCGACGATGCGGTTGACGCCGACGATGGCCACCTCCGGATGGTTGATCACCGGTGTGCTGACGATCCCGCCGAGCGCGCCGAGGCTGCTCAGGGTGATGGTCGAGCCGGACAGCTCCTGGCGTTGCGCCTTGCCGCTGCGTGCGGCTTCGGCCAGGCGCGCCACTTCGCTGGCGTTGCCCCAGAGGTCGCGCGATTCGGCGTGGCGCAGCACCGGCACCATCAGGCCGTTGTCGCTCTGGGTGGCGATGCCGACGTGCACCGCGCCGTAGCGGGTGACCACCTCGGCCTCGTCGTCGTAGCGCGCGTTCAACTGCGGGAAGTCGCGCAGCGCCACGACCATGGCGCGGACCAGGAACGGCAGCAGGGTCAGCTTGCCGCGCTGGCCACCCCATTTCTGGTTGAGATGGGCGCGCAGGGCTTCCAGATCGGTGACGTCGATTTCCTCGACATAGCTGAAATGCGGGATGCGTCGCTTGGCGTCCTGCATCTTCTGGGCGATCTTGCGACGCAGGCCGATCACCGGCACCGCCTGTTCGTCGTGTCGCTCGGCATACCCCTGCGCGGCGCCGCCGCTGCGCGCGACGCTGCCATCCTGGGTCAGGTAGGCATCGAGGTCCTCGTGGAGGACGCGTCCGGCGGGACCGCTGCCCTGCACGAACTGCAACTCGATGCCCAGGTCGCGGGCGCGCTGGCGCACCGCGGGGGAGGCCAGCGGGCGTTCGCCGGGCTGGCGCCGCTGCCGTGGCGCCTCGCTGTCGCGCAAGGCGCGCGGCGCTTCGGCGGCGGCTTTCGGCGCCGCGACCGGGGCTCCCTTCGGTTTCTCCGGGGTGGCGGCGACGGGCGCGGCCGGACTCTCGGCGAGGTTGCCGGCGCCTTCCACCTCCAGGCGGATCAGTTCGCCGCCCACCGCCATCACCTGGCCCGGCTGGCCGCCGAGGGCGAGGATGCGTCCGGCCACCGGCGAGGGAATCTCCACCGTGGCCTTGTCGGTCATCACCTCGGCGAGGACCTGGTCTTCATTGACCGAGTCGCCGACCTGGACATGCCACTCCACCAGTTCGACCTCGGCGATGCCTTCCCCGATGTCCGGCATCTTGATCACATGGGTACCCATTCAGACCTCCATCACACGCTTGAATGCCGCGCCGACGCGCGCGGGGCCGGGGAAATACGCCCACTCCTGGGCATGCGGGTAGGGGGTGTCCCAACCGGTGACGCGCTCTATCGGCGCCTCCAGGTGGTGGAAGCAATGCTCCTGCACCAGCGACATCAGCTCGGCGCCGAACCCGCAGGTGCGGGTCGCCTCGTGGGCGATGACGCAGCGGCCGGTCTTCTTCACCGAGGCGACGATGGTTTCCAGGTCCAGCGGCCAGAGGCTGCGCAGGTCGATGATCTCGGCGTCCAGGCCGGTCTCGTCGGCCGCGGCCTGGGCCACGTAGACCATGGTGCCGTAGGTCAGCACGGTCAGCGCTGCGCCGGGGCGGACGATCGCCGCCTTGTCCAGCGGCACCTTGTAGTAGCCGTCCGGCACCTGGCTGGCCGGATGCTTGGACCAGGGCGTCACCGGGCGGTCGTGGTGGCCATCGAACGGGCCGTTGTAGAGGCGCTTGGGCTCGAGGAAGATCACCGGGTCGTCGTTCTCGATGCAGGCGATCAGCAGGCCCTTGGCGTCGTAGGGGTTGGACGGCATCACCGTGCGCAGGCCGCAGACCTGGGTGAACATCGCCTCCGGGCTCTGGCTGTGCGTTTGCCCGCCGTAGATGCCGCCGCCACAGGGCATGCGTACGGTCATCGGCACGATGAAGTCGCCGGCCGAGCGATAGCGCAGGCGCGCCGCCTCGGAGATCAACTGGTCGGAGGCCGGGTAGACGTAGTCGGCGAACTGGATCTCCACCACCGGGCGCAGGCCGTAGGCACCCATGCCGACCGCGGCGCCGATGATGCCGCTCTCGGAGATCGGCGCATCGAACACCCGCGAGGTGCCGTATTTCTTCTGCAGGCCTTCGGTGCAGCGGAACACGCCGCCGAAGTAGCCGACGTCCTGGCCGAATACCACCACGTCGTCGTCGCGCTCGAGCATGATGTCCATCGCCGAGCGCAGCGCCTGGATCATGGTCATGCTGGTGACCGTCTGGGCGTTCTCGTGTTGCGGGTTCATGGCATTCATACCCCGAGCTCCTGGCGTTGCCGGCGCAGGTGCTCCGGCAGTTCTGCATAGACGTCCTCGAACATGCTGGCGGCGCTCGGCACCCGGCCGTCGATCAGGGTGCCATGGCTCTCCGCCTGTTTCTGCGCGGCCAGCACTTCGGCTTCGAGGGCCTTGTGGGTGGCTTCGTGCTGTTCCTCCGACCAGATGCCGAGGCCGATCATGTGCCGCTTCAGGCGGGCGATCGGGTCGCCCAGCGGGAAGTTGGTCCAGTCGTCGGCGGGGCGGTACTTGGACGGGTCGTCCGAAGTCGAGTGCGGGCCGGCGCGGTAGGTGACCCATTCGATCAGGCTCGGCCCGAGGTTGCGCCGGGCGCGCTCGGCGGCCCACTCGGAGGCGGCGTAGACCGCCAGGAAGTCATTGCCGTCGACCCGCAGCGAGGCGATCCCGCAGCCCACGCCACGGTTGGCGAAGGTGGTGCCTTCGCCGCCGGCGATGGCCTGGAAGGTGGAGATCGCCCATTGGTTGTTGACCACGTTGAGGATTACCGGCGCGCGGTAGACATGGGCGAAGGTGAGGGCGGTGTGGAAGTCCGACTCGGCGGTAGCGCCGTCGCCGATCCAGGCCGAGGCGATGCGCGTGTCGCCCTTGATCGCCGAGGCCATGCCCCAGCCGACCGCCTGGATGAACTGGGTGGCGAGGTTGCCGGAGATGGAGAAGAAACCGGCCTCCTTGCTCGAGTACATGATCGGTAGCTGGCGGCCCTTGAGCGGGTCGGCCTCGTTGGAGAGAAGCTGGCAGATCATGTCCACCAGCGGGTATTCGCGGGTGATCAGGATGCCTTGCTGGCGATAGGTCGGAAAGCACATGTCGCCGTCGCGCAGGGCCAGGGTGTGGGCGGTGGCGATGGCTTCCTCGCCGAGGCATTGCATATAGAAGGAAAGCTTTTTCTGCCGTTGCGCGGTGAGCATGCGCGCGTCGAACAGGCGGGTCTTGAGCATCGCCCGCATGCCGCGCAGCAGTTGTTCGTTGCTGAGCTGCGGATTCCAGGGACCGACGGCGTGGCCGTCGTCGTCGAGCACACGTACCAGGCTGTAGGCCAGGTCGCTGGTCTCGGCGGGCTCGACATCCACCGGCGGCTTGCGTACCTCGCCGGCGGGGGACAGGTGCAGATAGGAAAAGTCGGTCTTGCAGCCAGGACGCCCGGTGGGCTCCGGGACATGCAGACGCAACGGCTCGTAATCACTCATGACAGGCCTCCGGCCCGGTCCGGGCCAAACGGTTGGAGAGATCAGAAACGGGCGAACGGCGCTCGAAGCGGCGGACTGGGCGGATGGCGGGTTCCCGTCCTGTGGGTGGGGGCGGGTTGCAGGCATGCCGGGGTACGGCAGGCGCGGTCGTACTGGGTGACGTCACTCATGGTGAGGCCCTCGGGTTTTGTTTTTGTAATTTCAGTATAGGCTTCGGGTGCTAGTTTTTTGCTCCAAATTGACTAAGGTATTCCGGCAGTATTGGGTTGTTTGAACTACAAGAATTGCTAACAAGAGAAACAACGCACCATGGCTGAACTCGACCGCATCGACCTGAAAATCCTCCGTGCCCTGGCCGACGACGGCCGCCTGAGCTGGCGCGATCTCGCCCAGAAGGTCGGCCTGTCGCTGACGCCGACGCTGCGCCGGGTACGCCGCCTGGAAGAGGAACACTACATCCAGGGCTACTTCGCCCGGCTCGACGAGGAGCGCCTGTCCGGGGCGATGAGCGTGTTCGTCTCGGTGTCCCTGGAAAAGCAGACCGGCGACTACCTCGCTCGCTTCGAGGAACGCATCGTCGATGCGCCGCAGGTCATGAGCTGTTTCCAGATGACCGGCGATGCGGACTACATGCTGCGGGTTGTGGTCAAGGATCTCGCCGCCTACCAGGCGTTCCTCACCAATACCCTGACCTGCATTCCCGGCGTGGCTGGCATCAAGTCGGCCTTCGCGCTGAAGTCGGTGATGCTGCGCTCGGCCCCGCCGCTCTAAGCATAGACCCTGTCTATCTGCGTAACGTTACGCTATTCTGATTGCGTAACGTTACGCAGATGGAGGCGTTCATGAAAGCCAGCAAACCCGGGCCCAAGCCGAGCGGCAAGGCCAAGTCGGCCGCCCAGCGGATGCGCGAATACCGCGCGCGCAAGGCCGAAGAGGCCCTCGGCGCCGAGCATTCCGACAAGGAGCGCGAGCGGCAGATCCGCCGTGAGGCGCGCGCCGAACTCGAACGCGTGAAGCTGGAGCAGCAGCGCCGCGAACACACCCTGCGCAAGGAATTGGAAGCCTGCCAGACCGAGATTGGCCGCCTGCTCGGCCTGCTGCGCCGGCACGGCATCGATCCGCACCCGGGCAACTGATCAGCCGGGCGTGTCGAGGAAGGCCAGCAGGGTCGCTTCCTCGGCACTCAGCCAGCGGCGCTTGCGGGCGCGCCTGAGCTGGCCCAGTTGCCCGGCCTGGTAGGCCTCGATGATCGCCGGGTGGATGTAGCATTGCCGGCAGATCGCCACGCTGTTGCCCAATTCGGCGGCGACCTCCGCCACCACCGCGCCAAGCCCGTCGGCTTCGGCACGCCGCAGGCGCTCCAGCGCCAGCGCGCTGCCGGCCCAGGTACGGTAGTCCTTGGCGCTGAAATCCTCGCCGGTATGCCGGCGCAGGTACTCATTGATGTCGTGGGAGCCGATGCGGTGCGGCTGGCCCTCCTCGTCCAGGTACTGCAACAGGTCCTGGCCGGGCAATTCCAGGCAGCGCCGCAGCACCCGCGCCAGGCGCGGATGCTCCAGGCTGACGTCATGCTCGATGCCGCTCTTGCCCTTGAAGCGGAACCGGATGCGACTGCCGTTCACGTCCACGTGCCGGGTACGCAGGGTGGTCAGGCCGTAGGAGCGGTTGTCGCGGGCGTAGCGGTGGTTGCCGACGCGGATCAGGGTGGCGTCGAGCAGCGCAACCGCCAGGGCCACCACCTTGTCGCGACCGAGGCCGGGCAGGCGCAACTGGGCGTCGATGTGCCGGCGCAGCCGCGGCAGCGCCTGGCCGAAGCGCAGCAGGCGCTCGTACTTGTCGGCATCGCGTACCTCGCGCCAGCGCGGGTGGTAACGGTACTGCTTGCGCCCACGGGCGTCGCGGCCGGTGGCCTGGAGATGGCCGTTGGGGTCGGGACAGATCCAGACCTCGCGATAGGCCGGCGGAATGGCCAGCTTGTCCAGCCGGCGGATCTCCTCGGCGTCGCCGATGCGCTGGCCGTCGGCATCGAAATAGACGAAGCGCTTGCCCTGCCGGCGTCGACGGATGCCCGGCTGGCGGTCGTCGACGTAGCAGAGGCCGGCGGGCAGGGCGGGGATATCCGGTGGCGCTGCGCTCATGCTTGGGTTCCGAAGGAAAGCTTGCCTGTTTAGGCCGCTGCGCCCGCTGGAACGTTCAACCGCGCTGCGCTTGCTCCTGCTCGTAGCCGAGGGCGCCGGCGATATGGCGGCCGGCGATGTAGCCGAAGGTCAGCGCCGGCCCCAGGTTGATGCCGCCGGAGGGATAGTGGCCGGCGAACAGGCTCGCCATGTCCGCGCCCGCCGCGTACAGGCCGGGGATCGGCTGGCCGCCGCCGTCCAGCACGCGGGCCTGGGCGTCGGTCTTCAGCCCGGCGAAGGTGCCGAAGCAGCCGGGCTCGACCTGCACCGCGTAGTACGGTCCGCGTTCGATGGGGGCGACGCAGGGATTCGGCCCCGGATACGCCGGGTCGCCCTGCTTGCGGTTGAATGCCGTGCCGCCGCGGCCGAACTCTGGGTCGCGGCCCTCGCGGGCGTGGCGGTTGTATTCGGCGACGGTGGCGGCCAGGCCGGACGGGTCGATGCCGCAGCTCCTTGCCAACTGATCCAGGCTGGTCCCGCGCTTGAGATAGCCGCTGCGCAGGTGCGCGGCGATCGGCAGCGGCGCCGGACGCACGTAGCCGAGGCCGTAGCGACGCAGGAAGCGCCGGTCGCAGACCAGCCAGGAGCGTGCCGGCTGCCCGGGCGGGGTGGCCTCGAGCAGGGCGGCGACATAGTCGTGGTAACCGTGCGCCTCATTGACGAAGCGCCTGCCGTTGGCCAGCACGCCGATCAGCCCGGGCTTGCCGCGCTCGATGATGTGCGGGAAGTGCCCGGCCTCGCCATCGCCGTGGGGAACTCGCGAGACCGGCGCCCAGGCGATCGGCGAGCGCAGGTCGTCGGCCACCCGGCCGCCGGCGCTTTCCCCCAGGCGCAAGCCGTCGCCGTTGCAGCCCGGCGGCGGCAGCGGCAGCAGGGTGTCCAGGGTGGGGGCCAGCTCGGCGCGGCGCTGCGGATCATGGGGAAAGCCGCCGCAGGCCAGGACCACGGCGCCTGCCTCGATGCGCAGGAGTCCTTCGGCGCTCTCGACCAGCGCGCCGACCACCTTGCCGTCACGCAGCAGCAATTCGCGGGCTGGCGCCGATTCGATCAGGCGCACACCCAGGGCTTCGGCGGACTTGGCCAGGCGCGCTACCAGGGCCACGCCATTGACCAGGTGCATGGCGCGACCGTAGCGCAGCAGGTGCCAGAGGTGGCTGGAAAAGCGCCGGGCGACATGCAGGAAGGCCGGCAGCGAGCGGGTCAGGTCGAGGAAGGCGGCGAGGTCGGCGCCGGCCATGATCGGCATGCCCATGAACGAGGTCTCCCGCAGGGTCTTGCGCAGGCGCGGCAGCAGCGGGCCCAGTTGCCGTGCGTCATAGGGCGCGGCGACCAACTGGTGGCCGCCCTCGGCGGCGCCCGGCGTGTCGCCATGCATGTCCGGGATGCCGTTGCCGTCGACGAACCGCAGGTGGGTGTGGCGCTCGAAGAAGGCCACCATGTGCGGGCAGGCTTCGAGGAAGGCGTCGATCCGCGCGGCGTCGTAACGCTCGCCCAGTTCGTGGCGCAGGTAGGTACGCGGTTGCTCGATGTCCTCCTCGATACCGGCGCGACGCGCCAGCGGGTTGCGCGGCAACCAGGCCCAGCCGCCGGACCAGGCGCTGGCGCCGCCGAACACCGGGTCCTTCTCCACCAGGACTACCCGGCGCCCGTGCCAGGCCGCGGTCACCGCCGCCGCCAGCCCGGCGGCGCCGGAGCCGACGACCAGCACGTCACAGGTTAGCGGGGTGGTCTCGACGGCCGCAGAGGTCATGGCTTCTCCCTTTTTCAAGATTTCGGAACGATGTTCCATATTCTAGGGAGGCAATGCCCGCGTACCAACCCGCTCAGCGAAAGGAGCGGGCGATCATCGGCCAGGTCGAAGCGAGGTCGGCCGCCCGTTAGGGAAAAGGGAGACGGGAGGGGAAAGGCCCGGCGCAGGCGCACCGGGCCGAGGGCGTCAGCGCGCTTCGCCGCCGCCCTGGACCGCGGCGGCCTTCTTGCGCACCGGGAAGGGGAAGTAGAGGGCGCGCAGCAGCGCGACGCGCTTGATCACTTCGCCGATCAGCAGCGAGACGATCACCGAGATCACCAGGGCGACGCTGGCAGCGGCCGGTTCCGACAGGCCCAGGTGGACCAGCAGGTTGAAGGTCTTGTGCTGGATCTCGCCGTGGAAGATCAGCAGGATCAGGGTCGACTGGCCGATGTAGGTCATCGCCTTGCCCAGCCAGTCGATCTTCATCATCAGCCCGGACAGCGCCCAGCACAGGTAGACGCCGCTCACTGCCTGGACGGTGGCCCAGAACCAGTGGTCGTAGCGGCGCTGCGCCATGTCCACCACCGTCGGGTAGTAGAGGAAGCTGGCAGTGGTCACGGCAAGGGCGATGCACAGGGTCAGCAACGAACTCTGGTGGCGACGCAGGACGTCGCGCAGGACATAGCCGAACATGAAGTGGGCGCTGCTGATCAGGGTGATGTCCAGGCTGAACGGCAGGCCTGGCAGCAGGTACTGTTCGCCGCCGAACTCCACCGGGATCTGCCAGAACGTCTTGAGGAACAGGATGCCCAGGCCCAGTTGCACGGCCAGCAGCACGCAACTGGCGGCGAGGGACAGGCCGAGACGCTGGATGACGCGCAGCATGAACCAGGCGAACAGAGTCGCTACCCAGAAGTGCGGCAGGTACCAGAGCGCCTGCCAGGGCAGGGTGTCGACCGAGGCGTACAGCACTCCGCCGATGTCCGGCAGCAGCGGCTGGCCGCGCAGCAGGTCGCGGAGGATGACGTAGCCGAGCATGGTCACGAAGAACGGCTTGAGGAGGGCGTCGGCCTTGCGC
This sequence comes from Pseudomonas sp. TZ252, assembly GCF_056110345.1. Classification (NCBI taxonomy): domain Bacteria; kingdom Pseudomonadati; phylum Pseudomonadota; class Gammaproteobacteria; order Pseudomonadales; family Pseudomonadaceae; genus Pseudomonas; species Pseudomonas sp. TZ252. The sequence goes on from NZ_CM148566.1 coordinate 5,495,944, forward strand.
AGGGCCATCTCGCCGAAGGGTTGCTCGGTCCTGAAGAACACCCCGGAAATGAAGAAGAACAGTGGCAGGATGAACGGAGAGAGCAACGGATAGAGCACGGTCGGCGAACTGGCGACGAACCAGCTGTGCCCGAAGACGATGATCAGGATGCCCACGCCGCGGGTCACATCCATCTGAATCCAGCGTTTTTTCACTTTGCAACTCCCGCTTGACGCGCTAACTCACAGTGGTTGTTCGAAGGCCCCCAGGGCCAGGCTCCCTACCCGGAGCCATGGGTCAATCGGTGCGCCAGGGCCGCAGCCAGAGCGCCATGCCGAGCAGCGCCAGGCAGCCGGCGACGGTGCCCAGGCCCAATTGCAGCCAGATACCGTCGATGCGGAACAGCAGGCCGGCGGCGAGCGCCATGGCCAGGGCGTTCAGTAGCCACAGCCGGGCCCAGGGCAGGGCGCCGAGCAGGGCCTGGCGACGCATCAGCAGCAGCGCGGTGCAGAGCACCCCGCCAAGGGCCGCGAGGGGAATCCCCGGCAGTCCGAAAATCAACGGCAGGACCGCCAGCAGCGCGGCGTTCAGCGCGCTGCCGAGCAGCTCGCAGCGCAGCGGCAGGCGAGTATCGCCGGCGGCGTAGGCGTAACGCGCCAGCAAGGCATTCCAGGCGCCGAACACCAGTGGCACGGCGAACCAGGCCAGCAGCGCCGGCAACGGCGAGCCGGCGGTCTGCCGCGGCAGCAACAGGGCCACCAGGCCGGGTGCGGCAGCGACCAGCCCGACCCCGGCCGGCAGGGTCAGCAGGCTGGCGGTCTCCAGGCCGCGGCGAAGCAGGGCCAGGCGCTCGCCACCCTGGCGTCGGCTCATCATGCCGAGCAACACCTGGTTGAGGCTCATCAGGGCGATCAGCGGCAGGTTCATCAGCTTGCGCGCCAGGTTGACCCAGGTCACCGCGCCTTCGCCGAGCAGCGAGGCCACCAGCCGCTCGACCAGCGCCAGGCCCTGGCTGGCGGCGTTGCTCAGCAACAGCGGAGCGATGCGCCCGCCAAGCTCGCCCAGTTCGGTGCCGGACAGGCGCCAGTGCCAGGGCCGCCAGCCCTCGATCCATAGCGAAGGCAGCAGCACCAGCGGCATCAGCAGGCTGCCGAGCAGGCAGGCCAGGGCCAGTTGTTCGGGTTGGCTGGCCTGGCCGTGCAAGGCCAGGTAGAGCACCGGCGGCAGGTTGAACAGCAGCGAGCCGAGCCCGGCCAGGACGAAGCGCTCGGCGGCCTGCAGGGGGATGCTGAATAGCGCATGGAGCATCAGCCCCGGCACGCACCAGGCGAGGACCCGCAAGTTGGCCGCGGCCTGGGCGCTGGCCGTCTCGGCCAGGCCCGGGCCGAGCAAGCGCACCAGCCAGGGCGCCGCCGCCAGCAGCAGGAGGCTGAGCGCCACGGCGATACCGAGCAGCGCCGGGAGGATTGCCGCCAGCCAGTCGAGGCGACGTTCGCCCTGGCGTTCGAGGAACAGTGGCAGGGCCGCCGCGCTGAGCACGCCGCCGGCCAGCGACATGCGCAGGGCCTCGGGCAGGAACAGGGCGATGAGGAAGGCGTCGCTGCGCTCGCCGGCGCCCCAGGAGGCCACCAGCAGCCATTCGCGGGCGAAGCCCAGGCACAGGCCGAGCAGGGTGGCCAGGGTCAGCCAGAAGGCGGAGCCGAGCATCTCAGGCCTCGGCCCCGCGCTCGAGCTGTCGCTTGAGCTTGCGATAACCCACCGCCCGCGGTTGCGGCTGGCGTTCCGGGAACAGCCGGCGGGCTTCCAGCAGGTTGATCCCGACCAGCAGCCAGAACAGGCCGATCATCACCACGGCGAAGCTGAAGTAGTGGTCGAACAGGCCGCTGACCAGCGCCGCCAGGATGCCGCCCGTACTGCCCAGCCAGATCGCGTTGTCGCGGGTCAGGCGGATCGGGCCTTTCTCCGGACGGGCTTCGCGCCACCAGCGCCAGGTCACCGCGATGAACAGCAGCATGCCGCCGAGGCCGACCTTGTACATGAAGTTCAGCCACAGGTTGGAGATGCCCAGGAGGTCGGTACCCGGCACCGGCGGGTCGACCTTGAAGCCGATTCCCAGCGGATAGCGGGCGACGGCCTTGGGGAACATCCGGTATTCGTCGAAGCGCACCTCGGTACTGGCGTTCTGCGGCGAGAAGATGGTCGCCAGGCGTTCCTGCAACGGCGGGTAGCTGAGCACCAGGACCACCACCAGGCCGACCCCGAGCAACAGCAGGCGGCCGGTGTAGGGCACCTTGCGCAGGGACATCCAGAACAGCACCACCGCCAGGCTGAGCATCGCCCCGCGGGAACTGGCGAGGAGGATCGCGGCGGCGCCGAGGACCGCCACGGCGAGGCCCAGGCCGCGCCGCCAGCCCTGGTTGGCGACCCCGTAGCAGAACGCCAGGGGCAGCAGCAGGGCCATGATCCCGCCGGTGGCGTTGGGGTGCATCCATGGCGAGCCCATCCGCGAGGAAAGCGCCTCCAGGCCGAACTTGAGGGTGTCCAGGTTGGCGTAGTTGAACATCGCCAGGATCGGCGCCATCCCCGACGCCGAGCGGTAGCGGATGAACACCGCGATGGACATCAGCAGCATCGCCAGGGTGCCCAGCAGCAGGGCGATGACCAGTGTCTCGCGGTTCTTGCGCTCCACCAGCAGGCGTCCGGCGAGGAACACGATGGACAGGTTGAGCAGCCAGCGCAGCCAGTTCGACAGGCCGCTGGCCTCGGCCTTGATGCTGACCTGGCCGACCACGAACGGCAGCACGGTGAACAGCATCAGCCACAGCAGCATGCGCTCGGTGGAGCGGTAGCGCAGCGCCGGCGCCGGCGGCAGGCGCGAGAGGAAGATGTGCCAGAGCACCGCGCCCCAGGTCAGGGCGAGGATCGCTTCGCTGACCGTCGAACGGATCCCCACGTTGACCGTGGAGTAGGGCATGAAGGTCGCCACCAGGGCGAACAGCAGCAACCCCCAGAACGGGAAGCGCAGGATGGTGACCGCGGCCGCCAGGCCGACCATGGCGGCGCCGGCCTTGGCCGGGCTGAGCATCAGCAGCGCTCCGCCGAAGGCCAGGCCGAAGACGACAGCGACGAGGTTTCCCAACGACATTCTCAACTCAGTTCCTCGATCAGTGCGGCCAGCCGTTGCCGGTAGGCTTCGCGGTTGAAGCGCGCGGCCCAGGCGATGAGTTCTTCCGCCGAGGCTTCGCGCGGCGCATCGGCCAGGCGCAGCATCAGGCGTTCCAGGGCGGCGCCGTCGCTGGGCGAGAAGCGCGGCGCCGACGGCGGGGTGACTTCGTCCAGCGAGGTGCCGCTGGCCACCGCCACCGGCGTGCCGACGCTCAGCGCCTCGACCACCGGCAGGCCGAAGCCTTCCGCGTAGGACGGTTGCCAGAGCCGCTCGGCCTGGCGGTACAGCGCGTGCAGTTCGGCGTCGTCGAGCCCGCCGAGCGCGTGCAGGCCGGGCAAGCCGCGTTGTTCCTCGGGCAGGTGGTCGAGGCTGCCGACCAGCACCAGCGGCGGCACGCCGGGCGCCTGGGCGCGCGCCCGGGCCCAGGCGCTGACGAACCAGGGCACGTTCTTGCGCAGTTCGCGGGTACCCACCAGCAGCCAGTAGCGTGGCGGCAGGCCGCGTGCCGAGAGGTCGGCGGGTTCGCCGGCGAAGCCGTCGACCTGGTTGGGCAGCACCCGGACTTTCCCGGCGACCCCGGGAAACAGCCGCACAGCCTCGTCGGCGCTGTACTGCGAAGGGGTCCAGACACGGTCGGCGACACGCAGCGCATAGGCGATCGACAGGTAGTCGCTGATCCGATAGACCAGTGCCTTGAGGCGGTTGGCGTGGTAGTTCTTCAGGGTGATCTGGAACAGATCGTGGATCAGCAGCGCATAGCGCACGCCCGGCGGACGCGGCGGTAGCGGCAGGCCCATGTTGAAGGTGCTGATGTACAGGTCGATGTCCTGTTCGCGCAAGGCGCGTGGGAGGAACCCGGCTTCGAAGCGCAGGCGCTGGTGCGGCTGGTGCATCGCGGTGCGCGGGCAGCCCCACGGCGGGCAGACCGCCCGCTGGCGCAGCGGGTCGTCGAGAGGGGCCACGGTGAAGCGGGTCACCTGCGTGCCGGGCAGGCTTTCCAGGGCCTGCTCCATGGCATAGACCTGGCGGCTGATGCCCGAGTGCGGCGAGCTGCCGACGGTGCGGTAGTCGAGTCCTATGCGCATGCCGGCGCTCCTTCGGCGAGGCCGGCGTAGACCTGTTCCAGTTGGCTGGCGGCGACGCTCCAGTCGTGTGCGCGACGTACGTAGGCGCGGCCGTTCTCGCCCAGCGCGCGGGCCTGCGCCGGGTCCTGCAACAGGCGCACCACGGCGTTGGCGAGCTGCTCGGCGGATTCGCCGCCGAGGTAGTCCTCGCCGTCCCGCAGTTCCAGGCCGGAAACGCCCTGCGCGGTACTCGCCAGCGGCAGCCCGGCGGCCAGGGCCTCGAGCACCTTCAGCTTCGAACCGCCGCCATGGCGCAGCGCGGCGAGGAACACCGAACTGCTCGATTGCAGTTGCAGCAGGTCGGGAACGAAGCCTTGCCATTCGATGCGCGGATCGCTCCAGCGTTGCGCCCACTCCGCCGGCAGCGCATAGCCGCAGACGCTCATGCGCGCCTCGGGGCAGTGTGCCCAGACCCGCGGCAGGATCTCGTCGAGCATCCATTCCACGGCATCGACGTTCGGTGCGTATTCGTAGTTGCCGAGGAACAGCACGCGCTGCGCTTCGGGCGTCGGCCGGGCGGCGGCGAAGTGCTCGCAGTCGACCCCGTTGACCACCACTGGCACCGGGCGCCCGAGCATCGCGCCGAGCTGCCGCGCATCTTTCTCGGTCACGGCGACGACCGCTGCCGCCTGGCTCATCACCCGGCGTTCCCAGCGGCGGTAACGCCACTGGTCGTAGCGCACGAAGGGCAGCGCCCAGCCCGGCAGGCGGTCGTAGGTGGCGGCACCGAGGGACGACTCGACGTTGTGCTCGGTGAGCACGAACGGCTGGCCGGCGTCGCGCAGCGGTCGCTCGTAGGGCTGGAAGCTATAGCTGTGCTCGACCTGGACCACGTCCCAGGGCTCGCGCAGCAACTCCGTGGCGGTGCGTTGCAGCTCCGCCGACAGGCCGTTGACGCTGGCCAGCAGCGGGTAGGGCGCGAACAGCGCGGCGAGCAGCGTGGAGAGGCTGCGCAGCGGTCGGCGCGGCAGCACGACCAGGCGTTCGAGGAAGGGCTCCAGGGCCTGGCGGTCCTCGGCGCTCACCGGCTGCTTGCTGTGCAGCAGCACGGTGATCCGGTGGCCGCGTGCCGCGAGGCTGCGCAGCAGGTGGTACTGGCGGGTCTTGCCGCCGCTGGTGGTGGGCCAGGGCGAGTAGGGCAGGATCCAGAGAATACGCATGGGTGGCTTCACTCCCAGACCAGCATCTGCAGACTGGACTTCACCGGGACTTCCAGGCCGTCGCTGCCGCTCAAGGGCGTGACCTTGCCGCTGAGCGGATCGTGCAGGGTGGCCTCTTTGAGCTTCGGCAGGCGCACGTTGCCGCCGCGGGCCGACCAGAACAGCCAGACCTTGCGACCGTCCTCGCGGGTCCAGCCGATGCTGAAGGAACCGTCGGGCAGGTCCTCGGTGACCGGCGGGTCGGCCGGGCGCAGCTTCGGCCCGGTGACCTTGAGGAAGCGTTGCAGGGCCAGGTAGACCGGCTTGGGGTTGGCGTCCAGGTCGAGCAGGCCGTAGTCGCGGTCGCGCACGCTGGCGCGCTGGTCGAGATCGCTGAGGGTGAAGAGGAAGATCCGGTCGTAGTCCAGCGCACTCATCAGCGCCAGGCGACGCAGCACGTAGTCGGCCTGGCCTTCGACGCCAATGATGTCCTGCAACTCCTTCGGCCCCTTGTAGGCCGACCAGCCCCACTCGGTGCTCCAGATCGCCGGCACGCCGGCGTTGCGCAGGGCGCGGTTGATCTGGTTGGCGTGGGAGACGAAGTCCAGGTTCCACGGGTAGTTGCCTTCCGGCAACTGGGTATAGGGGTGGTAGGTGGCGATGGTGCCGAGGCTCTCCACGCCCAGGTGGCCGAGGGCGTCGAACATGGTGCGGCCGTCGGGCATCTCGCTGAAGAAGGCCATGCCGGCGGAAACCACCGGCTTCTCCGGGTCGACCATGCGCAGGGCGATGGTGCTGGCCTGGAGCAGCTTGGCGTAGCCTTCCGGATCGGCCTTGGGCCGCCAGAAGCCGATCAGGTTGGGCTCGTTCCATACCTGCCAGGCGGCCACGCTCGGGTAGCGCTGCGAGAGCATCGCCATGCGCCGGGCGAAGACTTCCGGGTCGCGCGGCGGATACTGGTCCTGGAAGGGCGAGTAGAACGGCGCGGTGGTGATGAAGCGGGCCGAGCCGACCAGGTAGAACACCGACTTCAGCTGGCGCGCCTCGAGATCCTTGACCAACTGGTCGAGGGAGGCCAGCTGGTACTGGTCCTCGGCGGTTTCCAGGCGGTCCCAGTGCAGGTCCAGGCGCACCCACTCCAGCCCCAGGTCCTGCAGGCGGTCGATCTGCTTGTTGTAACGCTCCGGGCTGAACCAGAGGAACTGCGCGTTGACCCCGAGGAAGTCTTTCCAGACCACCGCGCGAGGCGCCTTCAGTACCTGGATCTCGGCGTCGGCGGGACGCCCCCAGAACACCAGCAGCAGTACCACGGCGAGCAGCGCGCTGCCGCCCAGATAGAGTCCCTTACGTGCCATGAACGGTTCCCACCATGTCGTTGAACAGTGCCTGGAAGCGCAGCGCGGTGCGCGGCCAGGTCCGCGCATGGCCGATCGCTCCGGCGCGCTCGGCCCAGGCCTGTGCCAGGCGGGGTTCGCGAGCGAGGTTCAACAACTGTTCGGAGAGGGCTGCCACGTCTCCCTGAGGGTAGATGGCGCCGTTGCCGCTGGCGACTTCCTCGGCGAAGGCGCGAGCGTCCGAGGTGATCGCGCCGCGCCCGCAGGCTGCCGCCCAGGACAGGGCGCCGCTGGTGCCGCGCTGCTGGCCGAGCAGACCGAGTTTCTTCGACTCGCGGTACGGCAGGACCATCACGTGGTGGGCCTGGATGGTACGCGGGATGTCCGCGGCGGCCAGGTTCAGGTTCCAGTCGATGGCGTCGGCCAGGCCAAGCTCGGCGATCTGTGCCTTCAACTGGTCGAGGTAGTTGCCGCCGGCGCCGAAGGCCATTTCCGCGGCGGTGCCGCCGGCCAGGGTCAGGCGCACGCGCTGGCGCATCTCCGGCGCGCTGGCGAACAGGTCGGCGAGGGCCTCGAGCAGGTCCTCGATGCCTTTGCCGCGATAGATGAATCCGAAGTACAGCAGGCGCAGGGTGTCCAGCGACGGCAGCGGCACCGTGGCGATCTCCAGGTTGCCGTGGTTGATCACCTCGACCCGCCCGGGCGGCAGGCGCATCCGCCGGGCCAGGCACTCGCCGCCCAGGCCGGTGAGGGTCACCAGGCGCGTCAGGCCCTGGGCCACGGCACGCTCTTCGCGCAGGGTCAGCGGGTCGGCGAGCACCACGGCGGCCTGGGGCAGGGGAGAGGGCAGGCGTTCCAGCAGGTTCAGCGGCCAGGGCAGGCGCTCGCGGCGCCAGACCATGCGCTCCGGATCGTGCACCGTGGCGCTCAGCGGCAGGCGCGGGAAACGCTTGCGCAGCTCGCGCAGGGCGATGAACTCACCCAGGCGGCCGCCGCCGAGTTCGGCATGGACCAGGTCGAAGCCGTTCCAGTCGACGCTGTCCAGCCGGCTGGCGATATTCGCGCTGTCGGCCGCCACGCCGGCGAGCGGCGTGGCTACTTCGATGCCGAGACCCTGCAGGGCGTTGCGGAAATGACTGGCGTAGTCGGCGATGCCATTCTTTTCCGGCGGCAGGGGCGCGAGGAGGGCGATCCGCATCAGAACGCGCTCCGGTAGCGGGCGATGGTCTGCAGGACCTTGCTCGGCACCTCGAAGCGGCGCCGGTTGATGATGATCCCGTCGACCTTGCCGAACGCCGTGGTGAGGATGGTCAGCGCATGCTCGACCACCGGCACGGTGCTCTTCTGCGCCTCTACCACCAGGGCGATCAGGTCGGCGCGGCGCAGGGCGATGAAGGCCTCGCGGCTGTCCAGCAGGGCCGGCGCGTCGAGCAATACCACTTCACCCGGCTGGGCCGGTTCGCCGCCGATCCGCACGCGCACGCCGTTTTCCTCCAGCAGGCGGCGCAGTTGCTCGATGATGAAGGTCACGCCTTCACCGTGGCGCGCCGAGGTCAGGCCCAGGGTCAGGCCCTTTTCCTCGATGCGCGCGTAGGGCAGCAGCCCGTACAGCCGGTAGATGCTGGCGGTGAAGGCGTTGCTGCTCTCCGCGGTGCTGTTGCTCAGCTCCGGCAGGGTGGTCCACAGCGGCAGGCCGAATTTCTCCTCGACCAGGCCGCCGTCGTGGATGCGCTGGTCGAGCAGGTAGCAGAGATAGACCACCAGCAGGCCGACGGCGAGGCCGAAGGGCACGGCGAGGAACAGCATCAGCAGGGTTTTCGGGAAGATCCGCCCAGGGTTGTAGGTGGCTTCCTCGATCACCGAGATGTTGCTGATCTGGCTCTTGTCCAGTTCACGGTCGATCCGCGATTTCTCCAGGCTGTCGACGTACAGCGCGTAGTTGCGCTCGGTGGCGTTCAGCTCGCGCTGCAGGCGCGCCAGGGTCGGCTCGATGTCCAGCGCTTCGCGCCGTTGCGCCTCGAGTTCGGCGAGCTGCTTTTCCTGCTCCGCGAGCTGGGTGCGCAGGGCCGCGTTGTTGCTGGTCTCGTCCAGCAGGACCCGTTCCAGGTGAGTGGTCAGGGTGTTCGGCGCGCGGTCCTCGGAACTCTGCACGGTGGCGCCTTCGTCCTGGACTTCCTTCTCCAGGGCACGGATCGAGGCGTCCAGGGCCTTCACCGGCGGCGCGTCGTCGGTGTAGGTGCGCATCATGTCGGCGCGTTCCAGGCGCTTCTGGTTGAGCAGCCGGCGCAGGTCCTGCTGCGCCGGGTTCAGCGCGATCTGCCGCACCGTGACGATCTCCCTGGGCAGCCCCTTGAGTTGCTGGCGGGTGGATTCCAGGGCGCTGTCGGAGGAGGCGATCAGGCGGATCGAGTTGAAACGCTCGCCGCGCAGCACGTTGATCCGCTCGGACAGGTCCTGCAGGCGGTCCTCGATGCTGGATGCGCCGATCTCGTTGAGGTGCTTGAGGATCTGCGCCTTGTAGCTCTTGATCTGCGCCGCGCTGTCGGCAGTCTGCGCCTCGTAGAAGGCGTACAGGCTCTTGCGGCCGAGCGCCTGGGTGCGCTCTTCCATGTAGATCTCGATCCAGGCCTTGACCACTTCCTGGGCGACTTCCGGCTCGCTCCAGGTGAAGCTGATCTCCATCACCGTCGAGCCGGCCGCATGGGTGACCTCGAATTTCTTCTCGAGGTCCTTGGCCAGGCGCTCGACCGCGGTGGTTTCCTCGATCACGCCGAAGGTTTCCAGGGTCACGCGAATCCCGTCGAACACCGCGCCGATGGCCTTCTTCACATAGAACTTGGTGCGCTTCCACAGGCCCTCCGGCGGCGGCCGGTTGGCCAGCACCTCGAGGTAGCGCTCGGCCACCTGACGGACGATCGGCCGGCCGGTGAGCAGGCGTTCTTCGTCGACGATAGGGTCGCGCTGGGTGCTCGGCATCACCAGCGCCTGGCGGTTGCTGATCTCGATCGGCAGGGTCGAGTCACGGCCCGGCTTGACCAGCAGGCGTGCGTTGGACTCGTACTTGGCCGGCAGCAGGAAGGCGCCGAGGACGATGATCACCACCGCGCTGAGGGCCGCCAGCTTGAACTCGCGCTGGTAGATGAACAGCAGGCGCAACAGATCACGCAAGGAACGAATTTCTATCATGGCGATGTCGCTCCTCAGCGATCATTGTTGACGGTGTAGCTGACGCCGACGCCGATGGACTTGGCGAAGGGCAGCAACTGGTTCAGGTAGACGTCGACGCCCTCGATACGGTCGCCGACCATCGACTTGGGCACGAAGACGATGTCGCCACGCTGCATGGCCAGGGGCTTGCGGCCTTCCGGCCCGATCTTCATCAACTGGCTGAAGTCGAGGAAGTAGGCGTGATAGCGGCCTTCCGAGTCCTCGCGCATGAGCGCCACGCGGCGGGCGTCGCCCACCGGCAGGATGCCGCCGGCGCCGAGGATCGCCTGCTCCATGTTGTTGGCGGCGGGGATCGGCACGGCCGACGGGTTGCGCACCGCGCCGCCGACGAACACCGTATTGCCCGGCGCCTGGTTGATGTTCACCGTGACCCGCGGCTCGCGGTAGATCGGCGCGAGCTTGGTGGTCAGCTCGTTGGCGATTTCCTGCGGCGTGCGGTGCGCGGCCTGGATGCGACCGATGAACGGATAGTAGATGCTGCCGTCGTTGAGCACGGTGTACAGCGTCAGTTCATAGATGGTGGCGACGTTGAACGCCGAGAGGGTCGGCATCTCCCCGGCATCGCGGACGATCCGCAGGGTGTCCCCGACGCGCACCCGCTCCATCGCCGGCGGTAGCCTGGCGAGTTCTTCCAGGGCACGCTTGCCGCTGTCCACGGTGTCGCTGTCCGGTGCGGGAATCCGTGCGGGGGTGTTGCATGCGGCCAGGGCGAGCATGGCGAGCATGAGGAGGGTGCGTTTCATGAGGGAGCACTTCCTGTAGGTCATGATGTTCACTTCCAGTAGCCTGGAAACATGCTGATGCGGCGCTTGAGGGCGACCGGCAGGTGGCGTTCCAGCTGGCCAAGGCGGTAGCCGAGCAGCTTGAACGCGCTACGCAGCGCTATTTCAGGTACGCGATACAGGGCACCGGCGGCACGCAAGGCCTGTATCTCGGCGAGGACATAGCGCTTGCCCTCGCCACCCGCGCCGCCGAAGGCGGCACGTATCCAACGCTCGCGGCCGTAGAACACGCCGATGTCGAAATAGCGGCGGAACTCTTCCAGCAAGCGGTAATCGTGGGAATGGTAGACCTCGGCGCTGGCCGCGTAGCGCACCGCGTAGCCGGCCTGCAGCAGGCGCGCGGCGACGTAGGCGTCCTCGCTGCCGATGACGTCTTCGGGGAAGCCGCCGACGGCCGCCAGGGCGTCGCTGCGGTAGGCGGAGAACGAGTCGGAACTGAAGCAGGTCTTGATCCCCAGTTCCGAGGCGTCGGCCAGGCGCTTGCTGCGGCTTTCCGGCGGGTAGTTGAAGCGCCGCGCCTGGGCGCCGAGCAGGCCGGCGCCGGGGTGCGGCAACTGGCGGCCGTAGGCCACGCCGATGTCGGCCTCGGCATAGAGTTCGTCGAGCAGGTTGGCGAAACTGTCGGGCGAGGCGGGAATGGCGTCCTGGGTCAGGTAGATCAGCGCGTCGGCCTCGACCTGCTGGCTGGCCCAGCGCCGCGTTCCGCCGTGGTTGAAGCTGGCCGGCTCGATGACCTCGACCCGCGCGCCGAAGGCGCGGAAGCGCTCCACCGTGTCGTCGCTGGAGCGGCTGTCCACCACCAGGATGCTGTCCGGCTGCCGCCGTTGCGCGACCAGGGCCGGCAGCAGCCGGTCCAGGTGCGCGCCGGCGTTGCGCGTGGGAATGACCAGGGCGCAGCGCATCAGGCTTTCTTCTCGTCGCTGGCGGGGGCGCGACCGTAGATGTCGTTGAAGCGGACGATGTCGTCCTCGCCGAGGTACTCGCCGCTCTGTACCTCGATCATCACCAGGTCGATGATCCCTGGGTTGCTCAGGCGGTGGCTATGCCCGGCGGGGATGAAGGTGGATTCGTTGGTGTTGAGGAGAAACTCGCGCTCGCCGTTCTCCACCAGCGCCATGCCGCTGACCACGATCCAGTGCTCGCTGCGATGGTGGTGCATCTGCAACGACAGCGAAGCCTTGGGGCGCACCACGATGCGCTTGATCTTGAAGCGGCGGCCTTCCTCGAGCACGGTGTAGGTGCCCCAGGGCCGGCTGACCGTGCGGTGCAGGCGGAAGGCGTCGTGGCCGCGACGCTTGAGTTCCTGGGCGACGAACTTGACGTCCTGGCTGCGCGCCGCGTCGGCCACCAGCAGGGCGTCGGGGGTGTCGACGATGATCAGGTCGTGCACGCCGACGGCGCCGACCAGGCGCTTCGGCGAATCGATGTAGCAGTTGCTGACGTCGTGCAGCACGCTTTCGCCGCGTACCTGGTTGCCGTTCTCGTCCGCCGCGCTGAGTTCGCGCAGCGCCTGCCAGGAGCCGATGTCGCTCCAGCCGATGGAGCAGGGCACCACGGCGACCTTGTCCGAGCGCTCCATCAGCGCGTAGTCGACGGAGATGTCCGGCGCCTCGGCGAAGGCCCCGGCGGCCAGCTCGCGCTGGCGGCACTGGCCGTTCTCCAGGCTGCTGCCGTCGGCCAGGGCGGCGCGGGCGGCGATCAGCACCTCCGGCGCGTGGCGCTCCAGTTCCTGCAACACGGTGGCGGCCTGGAAGCAGAACATGCCGGCGTTCCACAGGTACTTGCCGCTGTCCAGGTAGGACTGGGCGGTGGCCTGGTCGGGTTTCTCGACGAAGCGTGCGACCCGGAAGCCGTTGCCCAGCGGGGCGCCCTGTTCGATATAGCCGAAGCCGGTCTCGGCGCGCTCCGGGGTGATGCCGAAGGTCACCAGGTAGCCTTGGGCCGCGAGTCCGCGAGCCTCGGCCACCGCCGCGGCGAAGGCCTGCTCGTCGCGGATCAGGTGGTCGGCGGGAAGGATCAGCAACTGCGCCTGGTCGCCGAAGTGCTCCTGCACATGCAGCGCGGCGGCGGCGATGGCCGGCGCGGTATTGCGTCCCACCGGCTCCAGCAGCAGGTCCTGGGCCAGGCCGCTGCGGTTGACCGCGCGGTAGTCGTCCAGGGTGCGGAACAGCAGGTCGCGGTTGGTCACCGTGAGCAGGCGGGCGACGTCCGGCAGCCCGGCGATACGCAGGAAGGTCTTCTGCAACAGGCTCTGGTCATCGGCCAGGCGCATGAAGGGTTTCGGCATGCTCTCCCGGGAAACCGGCCACAGGCGGGTCCCGGAACCGCCGGAAACGATGCAGGGGATCAGCGGGGCGACGGCGTTCATCAGTAGACTTCCTTGGTCAGGAGTACGGCTGGCACCGTACGGAACAGGATGTAGAGGTCGAACCACACCGACCACTTGGCGATGTATTCGAGGTCGTATTCCACGCGTTTCTTGATCTTGTGCAGGGTGTCGGTCTCACCGCGGTAGCCGTTGATCTGCGCCCAGCCGGTGATGCCGGGCTTGACCCGGTGGCGCGAGCTGTATTCGCTGACCGCCTCCTCGAAGGGAATGCCGGCGGCCTTGGTCGCGGTGGCGTGGGGGCGCGGGCCGACCATCGACATGCTGCCGGCGAGCACGTTGAACAGCTGCGGCAGCTCGTCGATGCTGGTCTTGCGGATGAAGCGGCCGACCCGGGTGATGCGGTCGTCGTCGCGGGTGGTCTGGCGTTCGGCGTTGGCGTCGGTCCTTTCCGTGTACATCGAGCGGAACTTGAAGACCCAGATCAGCCGGTTGTTGTAGCCGTAGCGTTTCTGCCGGAACAGCACCGGCCCCTTGGAGTCGAGCCTGATCGCCAGGGCCACCAGGGCCATCAGCGGGGCGAAGAGGACCAGCGCGATGCTCGCCAGGACCAGGTCCTCGCAGCGCTTGATCAGCGGCGACCAGCCGCGCAGCGGCAGCTCGGACGCGTTGAACATGGGGATCCCGGAGACATCGACGATGCGGTTGTGGGCATGCCGGAAGGCAGCCATGTCCGGCACCAGCAGGACGTTCACCGGCAATTGCCGCAGGCGATGGACGATGGCGCCGATGCGCCCCTCGGCGAACCAGGGCAGGGCGACCAGCACCTGGTCGACCTGTTCCTGGCGGATCAGCTTCTCCAGGTCCTTGGTGTTGCCCAGCAGCGGCAGCGAGTTGTAGTTCTCCGGGACCCGCTCGGAGCGGTCGTCGATGAAGCCGATGATGCCGGAGCGGATGTCGTGGTTGCGTACCAGGTATTCGGCCAGGTGCATGCCGCTCTCGGTGAAGCCGAGGATCACCGTCCGTTGCAGGTACATGCCGCGTTTCATCCAGGCCCGGTACAGGCGCAGCACCAGCAGGCGCTGCACGCCGAACAGCAGCAGGCTGCCGGTGAACCAGAAGATCACCAGCTTGCTGCTGAGGTAGGGAAACAGGCCCAGGCCCTGGTACATGAACAACAGCAGGCAGAACGCCGAGGCCCAGGCGAAGAACATGATGCGGAAGCGCAGGCGGTTGCTGAAGATATCGTCGGAGTAGACGTCCAGTGCCTGGAACATAATCACCGTGAGCGCGCCGAAGAACAGCAGCAGCCCGAGCATGTTGCTGCGCAGCTCCACGGGAACCAGGCCGGGGTAGTACAGCAGGAACAGCGCCGGGGCGATGGCGGTGAGCGCGTGTACCAGTTTGGTCGCGACCAGGAAGTACTCGATGAATCCAGCCCGTGTCAGCGACAGGCTTTCTACCGACTTCGAATGCATGTTGTTTGCTCTGCCGATCACGGGCAGTCCATTGAGTGGATAGGGAAGAGCAAGGCGGTGAAGCGTCAATTTAGTGACTATTTTTCATTTGCCACGCGGTTTAGTCATTTTCCCGTCGAATAGGTTCATTCGTCGATAGTGGCTTTGTGATAGCTATCTTAGCATTCCCAGGGAAATATCCGTAGTCTGGGTAAGTTTTTTTAGTCAATTTATTGACGTATTTCTGGCGCCAAACTTTTATCCAAACAGTAGACGAGGAAATCTGACGCCGCCAATCCGCGAGCGCTCTGGCCTGGGAAGCGAAACGGGGTGAAAGGTGAGGGCAGGCCGCTCGGTCAGGTGGCTAGCCGCCGGTTCGAAGACCCGCCTGTCCACTGGCGCTGCGGGCTGCCTGGGCAGGATGCGCCTGCGGTTCCATGACGCAGGTTGGCCGTTCGAGCGTGCCGGTCCGACCTGGGGGGCTTGGCGGACGTTGTCCGTTGCCCTCGTCGAAGGCGGAATAGGTTCGGGCCCGCGGCGTGCGCGGACGGCTCTACCAGAACCAGCCGCCGCGCGACAGCTCCTGCTGGCAACTGCGGTACTGGGCGCCGAACAGCGAGGCGCGGGACTGGACCTTCTGCGAGACGTTCTTCAGCCATGGCTTGGCGTCGTAGCTGCGGTTGCGGTAGCCGCCCCAGCCCTCGTGGTAGTTCAGGTACTGGCCGTAGGCGTCCCACTTGGAGACGCCGTTGACCCGCTGGCTCTTCTGGATGTACCAGCCCATGAAGTCCAGGGCGTCGGCGAAGTCGTCGCGGCTGGCGCCCCAGCCGCCGGCCTCGCGTTTGTAGTCGGCCCAGGTCTCGTCCTTGGCCTGGGCGTAGCCGTAGGCGGAGCTGACCCGGCCCCAGGGGATGAAACCGAGGAAGTAGTAGCGCGGCGGCAGGGCGTCGTGCTTGAAGGACGATTCCTGGTACATCATCGCCATCGGCACCTGGACCGGCGCGCCCCAGCGCTGCTGCATCTTCAGCGCCGCCTCGTGCCATTTCGGTTTTTCGCGGAAGATCTCGCAGAGGTTATCGGGATTGGCGGGGGGCTTGGTGGCGCAGCCGGCAAGAGCCAGGAGCAGGGCCGGCATCGAGAGCCGCAGCATGAAGGGGTCCTTTGGCAGACGTCTGGGTCGCTTAACGCTGGCGCTTTATACCCGCTTTCCGGCACTCCATGCATCCCCAGGCCGATTCGCTGCCTGCGGGCATCGGCGCTTCCTCAGGTCAGCCTGGGCGTCTCGGCCTGGCTGGGGGCTCCCTCCAGGCGCGGCCCCCAGTCCTCGACCTGGCCTTTTTCCAGGCGCCGCTCCAGGGTGCGCTGCCAGGATGGCGTCAGCGGCAGCGCCAGGCACTGGCGCAGCAGCTCGGCGTCGGCTCGCCTGTCGAACAGCACCTCGGACAGGCGCAACAACGACCAGTCCGGATGGCGCCGTTCGACCAGTTGCAGGATATCGCCAGCCGCCACCACGCCTTCCTCCAGCACCCGGTAGTACCAGCCGGTGCGCCCGGACTCCTGCACCCTCAGGGACATCCCGGCGACCTCGAAGCGGTCGTTGAGCTTCCAGCAGGGCATGCGCCCCTGGGAAACTTCCAGCAGCGCGGTCCCGGCCCGCACGCGGTCGCCGAGGCAGACGTCGGCTTCGCTCCAGCCGCTGGTGCTGAAGTTCTCGCCGAAGGCGCCCGCCTGCATCAGCAGGGGATGTTCGCCCAGTTCGGCGATCCAGGCGGCGTAGTGTTCGCGCGGATAATGGTGGATCGCCTTCTCGACGCCGCCATGGACGCGCAGGTCGCCCTGTTCGTCGCCTTCCAGGCCGACGGGGGTGACCCTGAGCGCACCGTCGCGCGGAGACTTGGCGATGCCGCTGCGCGAGCCGGGGCGGGTGAAGGGCCGGGCGCGGCCGGTGAGAAGGGCATCCAGGGGTAGGGCAGGCAGGGGCATGGGAGGGTTCTCTAAGATGCAAGATGGTATCGACTAAACACAATATAGAGTCCGCCAAGCCTTCGCCCGCTGTCAAGCCGCCAGACCCTCCGGATGCGTCGATAACCTCGGTGGGCGGGGAGACCCCAGGACCTAGCTGAGCTGGCCGTGGGATTCTGAAGCTCGTCAAGAATCTTGGCGTAATGGTCACGCTGGCTTGCACGCTACGGTGCTTACGACATTACTTTGCGTACGGAACCTAGCGCAGAAGTAACACAAGATAAGTGTTAAATCGATATCTCCAAGCATGAAATGGATTTTCGAATCTATAAATTGTAGCGAATACCTCTAGTCGACTCATCTACGATAGTTACAATCTGGACGACAAGTCATTAGTACTCTCCATGGGGTGTTTAATGAAATAAAAGCGCAGATAAGACATGGTGCCGCTAAGGACCTGCCGAAGAGGGTGTCCGAAAATATCCGGCATTTGTCCGAAGATACTCTAGCAAAAAGATGCTTCATACTGGTTTTATCAGCTTTCGGGCTAGTAGTACGCATGAGGCGGCGGATGGAAATAATGAAAAAGACTGAATCTATCCTGTTGCTGATCCTCCGGGATATGCGGCGATGTTGGGTCTTGTTTATTGCGGGCGTCTATTGATGAGTCTGCCGATTCATCCAAGGGCGATATCGATCATGCTGCAGTGTTTCGTGTTGCTAAATTGAAAGCATAGTCCAAGGGAGGCGGATACCTTCGCGACTCAGATAATAGTAGTGCATGGCATGCGTGCGGAGTAGTGTTAAGCGAGTTAAAATTAAATATCAGTAGATGGTGAAATGCCTTGATCTTCACCTTTAAGAGAAAAGTCCTTAAGGACTTAACCTTGCTCCACTACCGGATAGTCACTGGCTGTTAGCTGGGTCGAGACGAGCTAGCACAAACTGAGAGATCGACAAGAATGATAAATAAGAGAAATGCTATTTTCCTCTCAATGATTCTCATCTTTTTTAGCATCGCCTGCATTGGTAGTGCAGGTGTGAGAGTGTGGAATTTTTACACTTTGTTTGACTCGGGGAAAATTGCTGAAAATTTTCGAGCAATGCCGAGACTGTTTAACTCGGTCCCAATAAAGAAGAGCGGAGCGGCTCATTTTTTTGAAAAAAACCTCAGGGATATGCCTGGCTCATTTAGCTTTCAAGGTCACGAGATTGGCTTTAAAGACTGGTTGGCGAGCAGCAATACCACCGGCCTTATAGTTCTCAGTGACGATCGCATTGCCTTTGAGGAATACTACCTGGGCAATAGTGCGAAAAGCCTTGCTATTGGCTGGTCGCTAAGCAAATCACTAATGTCCCTCTTGATTGGAATGGCAGTTGATGAAGGATCAATACACAGTCTGCTAGATCCTGTGAACCTGTACGCCCCACAGCTTTCTGCTGGCGGATATGCGGGTGTTTCTTTGAGAGATGTGCTTGAGATGTCATCAGGAATAGCTTTCAGTGAGGACTACGGGAATTCGGACTCCGATATCAACCAGCTAGGTAGGACTATAGCGCTTGGCGGATCAGTAAATGAAAAAGTGAGTTCATTGAGAAGAGAAGATGCCCCGGGGAGAGTGCACCACTACGTTAGCGTAGATACCCAGGTGCTTGGTATGGTCTTATTGGGCGCGACTGGTATGGGCCCCTCACAGTTTATGAATCAAAGACTTTGGCCCCAACTGGGTGCCGAATGTGAAGGTGCTTGGTTAACAGACGATCGGGGCACAGAGCTAGCATTCGGTGGGGTGAACCTTTGCCTAAGAGACTTTGCACGCATTGGTCTATTATTTCTTCATGGCGGTCGCAGCCTGACTGGAAGTCAAATTGTAAGTGCTGAGTGGGTCAAGGCATCAACCAAACCTCGGAGTGCTCACTTGCGTCCTGGACGTTACATAGAGGATGGTGAGCCAAATCTTGGGTATGGTTACCAGTGGTGGATTCCAGAAGGCAAAGAAGGGGAGTTCTTGGCTATCGGAGTGTACGGGCAGTTTATTTATGTAAATCCACTTAGGCGTGTGGTGATTGCAAAGACCTCCGCGTATGTCGACTACAACGTTGACGGCATCCGTATGGAGCATGAGGCACTTGCAGCGTTCAGGGCTATATCAAGAACAGTAGGGGTGAGGTGAATATAGACATGGTGACCGAACACATATTTGATTTTGAATGGCGCCCTCTGCAGAACTATCTTCGTGATCGTGATATCGCAATACCACCCTTTGCGGCAGAACAAGAGTCAAGAAGTGACGCACTTTACAACTGGATAGTCAGCAAGGGGTATTCAGGAAAAGAAGGACTGAATCTTGGAACTTATTACCATATATCTGATTATGGCGTGATAGGATTGGCGTTGCTATGTGCCGAGAACGTAGGTGATATTTTGAAAGTCATCAGGGCCTATGTCAAGTTGTTCAATCGTGATATAGCTAATGTTGGCGTCAAGCCTAGGGAGAATTACGAAGTAGAAATCCATATTTCAGTTAACTTTAAGCCAGAGTGGAATGACGCATCCCGTCAGTTTCATGTAAATGTTATAGCCTCTGCAACCTACAAGCTCATTATGGATCTGTTAGGTAATGACTTTCCCATCTCTGCATTGACAGTGCCTGTGCACGGCGCAGATAAAACAATATATGAAGGTTTCTTTTCTTTGCCTGTGAAGCATGAAGGAAATGACATAATATTTAGCTTTCCAGCTCATCAGTTGAATAGAACACTGGCGACTGCCAATCCGGCGGTATTTCAGTCGGCCCTGACTATGGCAGGTGAGAGTTTCAATGCTCTGTTGGAAGTAGAGATGGGAGGGCTCCGTCAGCGAATCGAGTTATTCCTTGATTCCATACCAGATCAATACCCTAGCTTGGTGACTACCGCAAAGTATTTACGCATGAATGAGCGGACGGTAAGACGTCGCTTGGCGGACGAGGGCTGCACTTATCGCCAGATTGTAGATAAGGCCCGCAAAGAACGAGCAATTGCACTGCTACTGAATTCATCGATACCAGTTGATCGTATTAGCGATATTCTGGGGTACTCGGAAACAGCGAGTTTTAGACATGCATTCAGACGTTGGACCGGGCAGTCTACTACAGAATTCAGAAACAGTTTCCACTGATCTATCTAGTTTGAGATTGGGCAAGGAGCATCTTATGAATTTCAATAATCGTAATAATCAGATTCTGTCTATGATTGCCGAGACTCAGTTCGATGCTTACGTTTTGGGCTATATTGCGAAGGCGCGGACAATCTCGATTGCTGATGATTCCCTTCGCATTGAGGCCGAAGGATCAGCAATGCTTGCTGGACTAATTAGCGACTCATGCAGGAAGCGTCGAACTCAAAAGAATCCATTTCCATATCTGCTACTTCAGATTGCGCACGAAGCCTTGGATCGAATCAGGCTTAATCTCGCAAATATTCGTAATATATCTAGCGCTGATGCATTGTATAAAGAGCTGCTTAGTCAGGCTGCGTGGGACGCCTCAGTTGCTATGGATAATATATCGGAATTTGTCGAGCCAGATCAGGGTGGCGTCAGAGTAATCGAGCGACTTGTCGAGTTTGCACATAATTCGGGTATTGCAGAAGGTCAAAACCTGGCGCTGGAAGCTCTTGCAGTTCTTGGCTTAGACGTCAAGAGTCATTTTTAGATACTAAAATAAAAGACTGCCTCTTTTTCAAGGAGGAAGAGCGTTGAGGATAGTTTGCCTATTGGTATTGCTGAGTCTGATCGGCGGCTGCTCCCATTCAGTCACTTTGCAGGAGCGAGCAGAGCAAGAGGCCATTTTTATCCAGGAATTCCGCCAGGAATTCGCCAAGAGGCTTCGTTACCCGCTGTTCGCACCGGGAGATGAGATCCCCGAGGCCGATGTTATGGTGTTTTTCCGCTTCGCAAGCTCGTCGGGGCGCATAAGCAGTTGCCGGGTACAGTACGGCGCGGGGAATGATAAGAGCCGCAGTACGCTCGATGAAGTCTTCGCCAAGCGCGTGATAGCCACCTGCCGCGAGCCCGATCTACCGGTTGCTCCGCCGGCGCTGCTGGATGGTGGCGGAGGTTTCAGCTTCAAGCAGAGAGTGATGTTTCGCAAGGAAGTGGAACGCCTCAGGTGAGCAGCGTTCAGCGTCTAGGGTCGTTGCCGCAACTTTTTCCAGCTCATGCTCAATGACGTCTAAACTTTAGTGATGTTGAACATGAAGTGCTGGTAAAACAGAATGACTCTTACAAGTCTGCTTGTGTTTTTTGGGCGGACTAGCCTGCTCGACGGAACTTATAGATCAGTCGATCTGACCAGCAAAAAAACCATCCTATATGGGATCACCCAGCGCCCCACCTAGCTGCTTTCATGCAGGGCATAAACATGAAGCTCAAAAGCATTAGCATTTTTGCCATACTCACCCTTTACTACAATATCACTCTTTGTGTCGCTGAAGAACCAAAGAGCTACTTCCCTCCTGGGGATTACTATAGGACTGGAAATAGTGGGCTGCTGACGATATCTCCGTTATTCGAAGGACTTCAAAAGTTTCGGATACGAAGCACTGGACACAATGCACATGCTTGCGGATTGAATGGAACTATAGAGTCAGGTCATGTGCAGGTCGACGTCCGTGGCATCGGCGATATGTCGTGCGATGTCGTTTTCAAACTGAATGATGACAGAATTACCATAGAGAAAGGAGCCGCAAGCAGGGACTGTCAGGGCTTCTGCGGGGCGGCAGCAGGTTTTACTGGTACGTATTGGAAGCCTTCCCCAATCTGCGAGCCCGCCTCTATAAGATTCAACGACAAGCAAGTGAAGAAAGCACTGAAGAATAACGAGACAGAGAAGGCCTACTGGATTTCTCGAAAACTGATAACAGAGTGTAGGGATATGTTTGAAGGTTTTGGTTATCTCTCTCGTGTTTTTCATACGGCACATCTCTCCTTGTCTGCCAAAAACCACCAATGCAAGAAGATACTAGAGAAGGGCAGCTTCTTCAGAGACCTGAAGCGAGAGTATTTGCCGGAAAAAATGCAAAATGAATATGATAAGTATTCTACTGAGTTCAATCGTCTAGAAAGCGAGTGCGAACAGTCAATGAAATAACAAATTGGCTTCACTAAGCAGAGGAGACTAAGGTGGATAGAGAATTGGATCAGACCCTTCAGCGCAATCTGGAGCGGCTATACAATTACCTAGAAAATCCAGAACGAGAGGAGGCACAGCGTGTTCTGCTCGCAGCGGAACCAGAGCCTATCCGAATTACTCACGGAATTCCTGACCTCTATACCGACTGGCTGTCATCCCCCAGCTACTCAGCACAAGGTGGGTTGACGGGGCAACTGACGCAGGTCATAAGCCAGACTGCCGGGCGGCCCGTTCTAGTCTTCGACGACTACTTCAAGGTTCATGAGGTCACTATTCGTACGGTCGCCGAAACCGGAGGAGCCAACAGTATTTCGGTGAGCGACCTCCAGGTGCAATTGAACCAGCAGATCAATACCTTTATCCAAGACCGCATCGATGGTGACAAAGCCGATAAGGTCAGCCGCCTCCAGTCCAATATTTCCTATCTGATTGAAATGGGTATTAATATCGATTTCACCGCCCGTCATGAGCTTCCTCCTGGTGGGCGAGGCAACAGAGCTACTATTCCGACCTCTGACCCCAACGGTGAATCAGGTGTAACGATTGGCTATGGCTTCGATGTCGGCCAGCACGATGAATCCGGCATTCAGGCTCTGAACATTGCTGAATCCACGCGCAAAAAAATTCGCCCCGCCCTCGGCTTGAAAGGAGCGAACACCGCGACCTTCCAGGCATTAGCCCAACTCATCCCGGTACTCACAGATGAAGACGGGCTGTCCCTCTTTACCGCCAAGATGATCAAGGTCACTGATCGGATGAAGGTGAAGTTCCAGCAGTGGAGCACCTTACCTCCGGCGGTCAAAACCATAGTGACAGACCTGTATTACCACTATGGTGAGTATTCCTCGTTCCCAAACTTTGAGACTGCTATTTCCCAGAGCGACTGGCCAGCCGCCATTAGGGAGTTGAGGAACTGGAATGGTACTCCCAACAGTACCGATCCGAGCGATGGCATAGCCAGGCGATTGAACAATCGCGCGGACTATCTCCAACGATCCCTGGGACTCTAGAGGTGGCGACGATGGCCGAGATCAATATCTACCAGAATCCTGGTCAATCCCTGGCTAATATCTATAAGGGTTTTGCCCGTCAATGCAATCCTGGCTTTGTCTTCCCCGAAGCACAGACTATAGAGGCATGGGACATTCCGCTGAGGCTACACCCGGAATTCATTCCGGGCGGAGACATCAGCAAAGCGGACCAGCAATACTCGACGTTGCTTGCCCAGGAAATAGCCAACGGCGTAACCATTGGTTTCAGGATGGTTAATGAAAAGGAACGTGTTTGCAACGTTGAGATACTTCCTTTGCTCACCTCCATGGCGCAGAATCTTGATCGAATAAAAGCCCGTTTCGGCAGTGGATATCTTGACCGCTTCAAGGGCAGTCCGAACGTCTATCCAACCGACGTTGGTTTCTCTACGGATGCATCCGGAGGCATTTCGCAGGAATCCGGACTACTGGTTACCTACGGTGTGAATCTGAGGACACTGACTCCTGGTACTTGGCAGGCAATGACGCTCCCTGAGGATATCAAAGCGTTAGTCGGACCTGGTGTTGGTTTACGTCTGGACGCTCCCAACTTCAGCGACGTATTCAATACGATCAAATCGGGTCTCCGCTATACGACCGCAGTAGCCTTGCTGCTGGCCTATTTCGCAGCGATCTAGTGTTATCTGGCCCTCTCCTTCGATAAAGAGGGCCAGATAAAAAATTATCACGCCCGCTAAATAATATGTGGATACCATCGTCCTTAATTCCGGAACTCGGAGAAGCGTTATTCCACACTGTCAGGTGTTGGAAAAACTCAGCTGGTTGGCCCGCAGCGCTATTTGTAGCGGTTTGCAAACGAAAGTCGCTACACTTATCGAACTATTTTTCTAGAAACCTGTCGACTCCCCACATGGGGAAATTCGTGTCACAGTTATAACTCCACGCTATACGTGTGGATGCCCAAACGATTTGCGTACCGATTAAGCGAGTCCAGTGATCCAAATACGCGCACAAGTTCACGTCGAGAACGTAGCGGGTAATATTGACCGTCGGGACTGTAGCGCACTTGGAGCTGCCAACCGTGGCCGGAAGGCGCAGGAATAGCACGTAAGTCCCGCGCAGCTCCGGCAACCACTAGTATCTTCAGTGCCTCGGCGCTGATTGACTCACGCATGGCGACTTCGCCTCGATGGTGGCGTGTTATCCAGGGCAGCGGCGATATCTTCCGGCATCAGTTCTCGCTGCGCCTTCTTCGACAGCATCTTGCCTTGCGTTGACTGCCGCGGATTTCCCGGTACCGATTGCGAGCGCCGACTGTCGCGCTGCGCTTGGACGAGCTGGGCGACTTGCAGCACATGACCCAAGCGCTTGTTCTCGACGATGGCACCCTGGTCTATCTCGCAGAGTTTGTCGTAGGTGGTAAAGGGGAGGGCGGTGCCGTCCACCCTGGGCTCGATGCGGCCATCCGGGTAGTGGTAGATCTCGACATGATCACCCGCCAGGCGACGGGACTGCGGAGTGTCCGCTAGCAGATACAGCACCTTGTCGTACTGCACGGTCAACCGCTGCGAAACTCGCCGCGCTTCTCGCCAGGCGAAGATCAGATCCAAATCTTCATCACTGTGCAGCGGGCGATGGCAGTCATGCTCAGAGCGCGGCGGCTTGGCAAAACGCGCGTTGTAGCTGGCCATAAAGTGGGCTGCAAAGGCATTGGCGTCGGGCATGTTGCTGATTCCGCGAAGCCGCAGCTCCTTGACCAGGCGATCCTGCAGAGTGAGGTTCGCACGCTCCACACGACCTTTGGCCTGGCTGCTGTTGGCGCAAATGCTCTCGATGTTCAACTCGTACATCGCTCGGCCGAACTGGGTATAGCCGTCGCCGCCCTGAGGCGCCTTGTGGTTACTGCGGAACACGCTGGCTTTGTCGCTGTAGAAGGCCAGCGGCTTTCCATCATCGATCTGGATCAGTTCGCCGCAACAGGCGCGCCGGTTGCGTGGCTGATAGACCTTGGGCGGCCGTTGCTTGCGCGGTACCCACATGCCGGCATCAACCATGATCCGTCGTACCGTTTCTTTGGCCAGCTTAAGGCCGTGGCACTCGACCAGTTTTTCCTGGGCCAGAGTTGGACCAAAGTCGCTATAGTTCCGTCGAATCAAGCTAATGGCGGGATTCTCCAGACCTGGCGACAACTGCCGGTTACTCGGCTGACCACGTCGACGAGATGTTAGGCCGGCTGGGCCGTCCTCGCGATAACGCAGAACCAGCCGGTGCACCTGACGTGTCGTCAGGCGCAGACGCTGCGCCGCAGCGGCAGGTTTCAACCGACCCTCGATGATTGCCTCGATGACCTTGAGGCGATCCAGCTCCCGCATGCTCATGGTGACCCATCCGCAAGTTGCCGCAGTCATGGCGTGCCTCCTGTGATGCAGGAGGGAAACCCTAGACGCCATTACTATTTGGCCGTAACACCATGGATTCGCATAATGTATATTATGTTAAATTAAATGCTATGTTAGAAGCCAGGATGATTCAGTCCTAAAGCGTCAAGCCCGATCTGGCGCTGTGCTGTACGGTGGTCGCTAAGCTGCTACCTTCAACGCTCAGGCGTCCTCAGATGTCATTGCCGAGGGCCTGGTGGTTGCGATGATGACGTCGTCCTCTGAGGTCACCGTTGCCAAGTACCCCTCAGATCTCATCTCGTTGACTAACCTCCGGTTTGACTCGGTGTTTCTTACCTTGATCTTCTTGACCTTCGCGCTCACGGTTTTGAAGTCCTCATCGTCGAGCAACCCTAGAGCTGCGGCAACCTCCGGCCACTTCATCCCAGGAAGACATTGTGTCAGCATTTCAGAGCGCTGCTCCGAGGTTAGGCTCGCGTTGCGAACCAGATGTCGCAGCACAGGCATCAGCGGATCAGCAAACCTTTCGCCAGCTTTATTGGCCAGCATAGATACACGGCCGAGCTCTGGAACCGCTTCCGGTTTGCTTTCAATCGTCTCTAGGCTAAGCCCTGACCACATCTGAATTTTCTGTGTGAGTGGCAGCGCTTTGCTTTTGCTCAGAGTGAGCATCGAGTCGAGCTGGAGAGAACTGATATCGATCTCTGCCTTTGCTAGATCCCACCGTTCAACCAGGTACTGGCCTTCGAGATGTGGGCAAGTATTCAGTACGATCTCCCTGACTTCCGAGCTGTATGGCAGAAATGATGAGGCTACCAGCATGACCCACCGCCCTTCAGGTAGCGCTGCTTTTATCATTGATAGGTCTTGAAGCACGACGCCATCGAGCAATATTTTGAGCACGTCATTACTGATACTGGTGGAGCTCAGAAGATACTGTTGCAGCGACCAGTCTGCGCTCGTTGACTGCCACAGCTTGCCCTTGAGAGACGATGCGTTCCGAACGATGAAATCGGTGAACACCGTTTGTAGTGGTCAACCCATCCCGGACAGTGGGTTGAGTTTTTCTTCGGCCACCGCAGGTGGTACCGCTGGACTTCCTGCGCCGTCAGGTAGCCAGTCGGCGGGACCCATTCCGACTTCAGGCTGCGGAACAGACGCTCCATCGGCGAATTGTCCCAGCAGTTCCCCCGGCGGCTTATGCTCTGCTGCATCCGGTAGCGCCACAGTCGCTGCCGGAACAAGCGGCTGGCGTAACTGGCTGAATCCGAATGGAACAGCACCTATTGTGGCTTGCCGCGCTGTTCGTAGGCCATGTCCAGGGCCTTGATCACCAGCTCGGCATCCGGCTTGGCCGAGAACGCCCAGCCGATCACCCGCCGTGCCTGCAGATCCAGCACCGCCGCCAAGTAATGCCAGCGGCCTTGCGCCCAGATGTACATGATGTCGCCACACCACACCTGATTGGGACGCTGGACCGCGAACTCGCGGTTCAGCCGATTCGGGATATCCGGCCGCTCAACCATGGCCTGTCTATAGGCGTGCGAGCCCGGTTGCTTGCTGACCAGGCCCAGCTCACGCATCAACGCGGCGCGCATCGACCCGACGACGTCGAAGACGGTGGACGTAGTAGCAAGACCGCGCCACATCGAAAGCTGAACAGACCACTTCCACCGACTATCGAGTTTGTCCGACATCAAGAGAGCGGTAGCCTTTTTTAGGATCGCTTTCTCCCGCTCCAGCCGGTTGATCCGAGCCTCCAGCTCCTGGATCTTCTGCTGTTCTGGGGCGAGCGCCTTGCTCTTCGGGGTCACGCCGTCGCGCTCCTGCTGGAGCTGTTTCACCCAACGGCGCAAGGCCGACCCAGCGAACGGCAGGCGTCGATATGGCTGTAGCCTTGGTCCAACACCAGGGGCGCGGCCTCTCGCTTGAACTCGGCGGAAAACGTACGTCGTTGCTTGCTCATCAGACACCTCTCTCACGGCAAGGATTGTCGCCTAAATCGGTGTCCGGGATTACAAACTGCCCTTCAAAGCTAGCTATTGGTCGTTCTCTGCCGGTCTCAGATCCGATGCAAATGCTTAGTCCAGTCAAATGCAATCAGGTGGTCAAGTAAGCGCAATTGCGCAGCGGCGAGCGGTAGTTCAGTGCGCTGCGGATGTTCCTCGTTGTAATCCTCTCTCCCCTTCAGGGCCTGACACAAGAAGGGCATAATGGCATAATGCAGCCACCTGCATCGCTTGCTGCCAGGAAGCGATGACGTAGCGATAAGGAAGTCGCCCCGCAATGCTCTTCCCTTGCTTTCCGTCATTTCTTGATATCCGTAAATCATCACTACCCTCTCGATGCAACGACCAGAGTTGCGGGTAGTTCAAGGAGAGACCGTGCGTTCGACTCTGCCACCACTCACTGGTTTGCTGATGCTTGGTCTGGGCGGGTGTGTTTCGTTCCATCCCGCCGGTCCCATCGGCGCACCTTCAGAAACAGCGCAAAGCACCTACCCGCACGCTGTTCAGGTGGAAGAGGTACAGATCACCGACAGGAAAATTACCAATGCTGACTGGCGCCGCACCGTCAGCGCGGCCCTGACCCAACAGATCGGGCAGCATGTCGAGCGCGGTGAGTATTTCGGGCGCTTGATCAGCTTTCCAGCGAAGGTCGAAGGCAATGACGTTGTGTTGAAGTTCAGCTTCTCCTCGCTAGAAGGCAAGCGAACCCCGCATCCCGGCTATATCCCAGGTGCCCTGCTGACACTGACTGCATGGATCTGGGTGAACGGCCCAATCTACGTGGACAAGTACGATCTGGTCGGTGACCTGTTGATCGAAAACGCTGAGGGCAAGGCGCTGGCCAGCAGCCACAAAGCACTGGACGTCCAGCAGAACACAGGCCTCTGGGATCACGACTATGCCGCCTTCTCCCTGGGCAGTGTGCAACTCACTCAACTGGTGGAGTCGCTGCTGAAGGATGCCACTGCGCAGTTGCCCTGCCCTGAGGGGGAGCCTTGTGAAAGCAAGCCGGATTGACCAGGGAACGGTTGCAGTCCGCCAAACCGGTAGTTTCACCATCCAAACAGCAACAACGGCGATTCAAAGCATTAGCCACTGCAAGATCATCCAGAAGGCCGATGGCTACGCCTTTTTCTCACACCCTACCGATAGCACCCCCCAGAAGGAGGCAGCGAGAGCAGGGTCACGCTTCGCGTGACGCGCTATCCCTCCTCGCCCAAGGACGAGGTTTCTCGCGCAAGACTGATGAAGAAATACCACCTCGCGCTATTAGGCGCTCTCTGCCTGCAACTCACCGGCTGCATTTCCTATTCGCACCAGCAGCAGGCAGACGCCAGCGCTTGGCCGATTCCACTGAACTCGGCCAAGCCCACCGTCAGCCTCAAGGTCGATACCGACTATCAGTTCAACGGTACCCCCAGTCAGCGCGGATTCAATCTACCTCGCCTGGAGAGACTGCTGATCAAAGAGTACCAGAGCAGTCAAGCGTTCGAGCAAGTCGCGCTCGGACTCAATACTGCGGACGTCTACGCCAAGGTGAAGGTTAGCAACCATGAAACCGGCAGCATGCTTCTGGCGATCCTCTCAGGCGCTACTTTACTGGTGATTCCGGGAACCTTTGACAATGAGTGGATCATGGAGACTCGTTTCTTCGATGCCAATGGCAAGGAACAAGGACGCGTGGTCAAACGGGAGATAACGACTACCTGGACGCAGCTACTGCTGGTGTTCGCCCTGCCCTTCAACGAATCGACTGATGAGATCTTGGCCAAGTTGGCACGGAGCACTCTGGAAGAAGCAAGTCAGCGCAAGTTGCTCTGAATGACGTTACGGTAGGGGGCATCAGTAGGCCGACCAAAACATCTTGGCGTAAGACTGGGTAGGTGTGATGATCAAGGCAGTCAATGTGCCCGCGTTGCAGTGACCTGCCCCCAGTTTTAGTACCGCTGCCTAGTTAGTAGGCCCTGGGGTTGATATTAATTTTTCCTGCTTCAGCTGCTGCTGGCGAGTTCGCCAACTTGCAGCAAATTCTGCCGGGGTGGGATTGCCAATCGCGCTGTGCGGTCGGTGTGCGTTGTAATCCCGCCGCCAGGCCGCGATGCGGATTCTCGCTTCGGCCAGCGAACAGAACCAGTGCTCATTGAGGCATTCGTCCCGGACTTACCGTTGAACGACTCGATGAAGGCATTCTGCGTGGGCTTACCAAGCTGAATCAGCTTCAGCTTGATGTCGCGCTGATAGGGCATTTGATCCGCCGCCCGTTGCTCAGTGCATCGAAGACGAAGTCCATCGACCAGACTTGGTTTGGTGCGCTCGGCAAACTCAGGCGTTCGCGCTCCACCGCGACGCCATGGCGGCGGCGCCGCCGTTTCACCATCAAGCCGGCAGCGCGGTACAGGCGATAGATCCGCTTGTGGTTGACCTGCACGCCAGCACGCCGCAGCAGGATGTGCAGGCGGCGATAGCCAAAGCGCCGGCGCTCTTGGGCCAGTTCCACCAGTTGGGCTTGCAGCTCGGTGTTTTGCACACTGGCTCGCGGCTGGTAGCACAACACCGAGCGGGACAGCCCGATCAACTGACAGGCACGACGCTCGGAGATGCCGGTTCGCGCCTGCATCTCCTGCACCGCCTCCCGCCGTGCTGTCGGGCTTACCCTTTTCCCCGGGCGACCACTTTCAGCGACTCGATGTCGAGGTGGGCCTCGGCGAGCAATTTCTTCAATCGGCTGTTTTCCAGTTCAAGATCCTTCAACCGTTTGGCGTCCGCCACGGTCATACCGCCAAACTTGGCCCGCCAGGTGTAGAACGAGGCATCACTGAAGCCGTGTCGGCGACACAGTTCCTTCACCGGCACACCGGCCTCCGCCTGCTTGAAGAAGTCGAGAATCTGCTCTTCGATAAAACGCTTTTTCACTGCCGTCTCCTGCTCGGAAAACGGACTCTACTAAGTTTGACGTGGTACTGAAACCGGGGGGCAGGTCACCGCCTCTGCACGGAGCCCACTGCATGAAATGCTGTATCGCCGATACGGGCCCGTCATGAGCAAATACTCATCCTCACGCTGAATGTCCCACAGCCATGACGGTCCATCTATGCCGCATATTCGCAGCCTGCCGGCTGCTCTGGCACTCCGTCTGGACAATGGATTGGCAATCAACAGTCGAATGGATAGATCGACGTTGAATGCATTGGGACGACGTCCGCTGTCTTGAGTCGAAACCGGAACATGACATGAAGATGAAATTGTAGGTATGTTCCATTGACGATGACGGCGCTGCTGCGGCAAGCGCCGTCCTGCATTGAATATTCAAAAAGTGCTCTGGCGGGACTCATCTTTCTATTCGAAGATGAAACGAGCAGGCAACCATAGCAGAAGGACGACGGATGTCACCTAGCCCCTCCCCCGACGAGCGTCGGCTTGTATTCGAAGCGCGCCGACTGACCATTGAAGCACTGGTGAAAATCTATCTTGAGCAGGTTTCTTCCTCAAGGAACCTGGTGACGGTCTACCTTCGCCTCATGTTCACTTTGTCACTCGGTGCCCTCGCCGGCGTGATAACTCTATATGGGACCATGCTTCGCTTTGGCACTTCGGCCAGTATCAGCATGATCACTCCCCTGGAGGTGGTTCTTGCTATCGCAGCGCTTGCGGCCCTGGTCACTTCGGCTCTGCTTTCCGCGCGGGCGCTCCAGAAAAGTGCATTCGATGTCGCTCCGCTCTTGCATAACCCATTTCCAAGCGCGGACTCGGTGATCGATTCAATATTCGATGCAGACGATATCGATGAGCGGCAAATACTCAGAAAGCTTTATTTCGCCCTGGACAAGACTGTCGAGCATCAGCCTCCTCTCAGGCTCAGCACTCGTCTGATCACCCTCTTCCTTATTGGCGGTCTTTTCCTGACCGGGGCATCCTTTTTACTGTGAAGAGCGCGTTCGGTCTTTATGGTTATTTATCATCATCGATCAGGGGAGTACTCCAGATCACCAGTTCAAGGGCCGCGGCGATCTGAATGCGATGATCGGCAAGCCGGACGGGCAACAGGTCCTGGGCACGCTCCAGCCGGCGCAGCAATGTGTTGCGATGCGTGCCCAGCGCTTCTGCGGTCTGGGTGACATTGCAGCCATTGGCCAGGAAGGCGTGCAGCGAGCGCTGAAGCACCGAAGGCTCCGTCGCCAGCCGCCCCAGGGTGCTCAAGACGAACTGCCTGGCCGCGCGGTCGTCCTGGGTCATCAGCGACACCATCCTCACCTGGTCGATGGTGGCAACGGCGGGTGCGCCCGCCAGGCGGCCCATCAGCCTTTGCGTCGTCAGTGCCTCCAGATGCGAGCGACGGAAGCCATTGACTCCCGTGCCCGGCGAGCCGATTGCCGCGCGAATCCCTGAAAACCGCAGTGCGATGCCTTGCAGCAGGTTCAGGTCCAGCGGTTTCGCCGCATGGCTCCAGACCCACAGGGTCGCGGGGCCGGCGAATACGATCAACGGCGCCGCCGTGCCCGTGAGTTGCGCCAGGGTACGCGCCACATCCTCCAGAAGGCGGATCTCGGCGTCCGGGCTTTCGCACCAGACCAGGCCGGCGTAGTGCTTCTGGAAAAGGCTGTAGCCCAGCCGCCTGCCGAATTGCTCCGTATCCACATCCCTGCCCTCGAGCAGCCGACTGACCAGGCTTCGTTTGTCGATCGGGTCGTCATGGGCCTGGGCGCTCTTTTCTTCGAGGATGATCTGGGTCACCACACGCATGTTGCTGTCGATGAACTCCGAGATGGACCGCGACGAGACCTCCAGGAATTCCTCAAGCACCCTGGGATCCTGCGTCAGGTTGAAGGCCATCTTCATCCATAGCTCCCAGGCGGTGTTCTGTGTCGACCTCGCGACATTCATCAGCAGCTCGGACAGCCCTCTGCGGGCGAGTTCCCTGGCCGTGTCCACCATGTCGGCCGAGACGTAGGGTTGCACCGGTTCTCCGGGGCGCTGCAGATTGGCGTTCGCCCAATGCAGCAACTCTGCGCGGTTGGCGCGCCGGCACGCCGCGAGGATGACCGGGTCCTCCAGCAGCTTGGCATCTTCCGGTGAAGAGAACAGCGCCTGATTGAGGCGCTCGACCCACTCCGGCGGCAGCGTCTGAGCGAGCTCGGCGCCTTTGCGCATGAGTTCACGAACGGCTTCCGATGGGCGTGGCCAGGAGGATGGCGTACTGGTCATGGGCGGTGCAAAACACTCAAAAATCACAGAGGAAATGGTGCAGTTCGTACCTTGGCGCAAGGTTGGGGGAAACCTAGCATGAACTCACTGCCTGAA
Source organism: Pseudomonas sp. TZ252 (assembly GCF_056110345.1). Classification (NCBI taxonomy): domain Bacteria; kingdom Pseudomonadati; phylum Pseudomonadota; class Gammaproteobacteria; order Pseudomonadales; family Pseudomonadaceae; genus Pseudomonas; species Pseudomonas sp. TZ252. Next base: position 5,528,313 of record NZ_CM148566.1, read on the forward strand.
CAAAAAAATACAAGGAGGCGCCGTGACGCTCCATGTTCTCTTTTTGGGGTTTAGCGCAGTGGCAAGCGGGCTTGTTCGCCGGTGCCCGTTGCCCGGGCAGCGACCCGCCTGCGCCAACCGTTCCTTCAATCCGGAGTTCTTTCAATGTCAGCCTCTCGCGATACCTTCAGCCTGCCCGTCGTAACCCGCTCGACTCCAGCGCAAGAGATTGCACTGCTGAGCGACCAGGCAGGTGCGGTGATCATCCGCAACTTCATGACCCCCGAACAAGTCGCACGGATCAACAACGAACTGGACGCTCCCCTGGCCGCGCTCGAGGCCGGCTCCAAGCACCAGCACGAGCTGATCGCCGAGTTCCATGGCCGCCAGACCAAACGGCTCACCAACCTCGTCACCCACAGCAAGACCTTTCGCGAGGAGATCCTCGATGACGACCTCTTTCACGACCTGGGGAACGTGCTCTACGCCGCGGAGTGCGGTGACTGGTGGCTGACCACGGCCCAGTTGATCGAGATCGGCCCAGGCAACAAAGCGCAAATGCTGCACCGCGACATGGCGCAGTACCAACCGTTCGTGGCCATGAATAAACATGCGCCGCGCACCATCACCAACCTGATGCTGGCGCTGACCGATTTCACCGAGGAAAACGGTGCCACGCGCTTGATCCCCGGGAGCCAGGACTGGGATGACTTCGACGATGTAGGAACCCCAGAAATGACGATCCCTGCCCTGTTGAAAGCAGGAGATGCCGTGCTGTTCGGCGGGAAAGTCGTTCATGGCGGCGGAGCCAACGTGACCGCTGACTTCTACCGTCGCGGGCTGACCATCCCGATGCAGGCTTCGATCATCACGCCTGAAGAGGCCTACCCGTTGATCGTGCCGCTCGAACTGGTCAGAACGCTTGCTCCGCGCGTTCAGAAGATCCTCGGCTTCCGCTCCCAGTACCCCAATGGCAGCCCAGGCCTGTGGCAACATAACTACGCAGACCTGGCCGACTATCTCCAGCTCTAGAAGCCTTCCACGCTGGCCGGCCTGGCCCCGAAGGCGCCAGGCCCAACCGCGTCCCCGGACAAGCAAAGAGGCCGGTGAACACTTTCATTCCTGGCGGGGCATTACTCCGCGACGTGAAAACAGCAGCGGCGTGCCGTCGGCGTTGAACAGCGCCGCCGTCAGCGAGAGGCCGTCAGCCGTCGGTGCTTCCTGGAAACTGTTTCCACCATCCCTGCTCCGTACCTTCAGTCCGTCAAGCCCGACCGCCAATACCCGCGCGCCAGCCACTGCTATGGATGTGACAGAGCCCTTGCCTTGCGTTGGCACTCTGCGAAAAGCCTTGCCATCGGCAGAGCCCTGCAACAGGGTGCCACGCTGACCACCCAGCAGCAGACGCCCATCGGCCAGCACCGCGCCAGACCACAGGGTGCCCTCATAGCCGGTATCCAGGTAACGCCAGTTGTTCCCCTGGTCGTCGGAGCGCAGCACCTGCCCATGCTCGGCCGTGGCGTACAGGGTGCCGTGGTTGTCGGCAAACAGCCCCATCAGGTTGAGGTCGGCCCGCTTGGCTCCTGGAGGCGCTTGCAACGGCTGCTCCGTCCATGTCTTGCCGCCATCCTCGGTGGTCAGCACCAACGACCAGAGCCCTACCGCAACGCCCTGCCGGGCATCGAAAAAGTGCACGGCGAACAGCGGCCGGTCTTCTTCGCTCGACAGGCGCTGGACCTGCCAGGATTCCCCGCCGTCGGCGGTGGACAGGATCGCGCCCCAGTGACCCACCGCCCAGCCGTGCCCGGCATCCACGAAGGACACACCCGTCAATGGCGTGGATAGTGGGACCGAGCGTGCCTGGCGCCACTGCCTGCCCTGGTCGTCGGACAACAACACGACACCGTGGTCGCCCACGGCAACCACCCGCTCTCCGGCCCAGCCGGCGGCCAGCATGGTGGCCTGCGTGGCATTGCCCGCCTGCACGGCCGGCACGGCCTGCAACGGCGCGGCCTGGAGAGACATCAGCGGCAATCCTGCTGCGAGCAAGGCCGCGGTGAATGAAACCCTGAACTTCATGCTTCTCTCCTCAGTGCACCAGCGCGCCGATCATGCGCACGGGACGTTTGCGCGGGAACGCCCGCTCCAGCCATACGGCGAAGGCCGGCAGCACGGTCATGGCCATGACCATGTTGACGACGAACATGAAGGCCAGCAGCTTGCCCATGTCGGCCTGGAACTTGAGCTCCGAGAAGGCCCAGGTGGCCACGCCAACGGCCAAGGTGATGGCGGTGAAAATGGTGGCGACGCCCACCTCGAGCAGCGCGTACTCCACCGCCTTGGTGATCGTCTGGCCATGGGCCAGGTGCAGTTGCAGGCGGTTGTAGATGTAGAAGGCGTAATCGACGCCAATGCCCACTGCCAGCACCATCACCGGCAAGGTGGCGATGGTCAGGCCGATCTGCAGCTCCTTCATGAACCAGTAGCCAATGAAGGTGCCGATGGTCAGCGGCAGGCAACACACCAGGACTGCCCGCAAGTCGCGATAGACCACGAACACCAGCAAGGCGATGGCGGCATAGACGTAAAGCAGCATGGGGGTTTCGCTCTTCTCCACCTCTTCGTTGATCGCTGCCAGGACGCCGGCGTTGCCGGAGGCGAGGCGAATCGAAATGCCTGACATCGGATACTCGCTGCGGAACGCCTTGGCGGCGTCCACCACTCGGTTGATGGTCGTGGCCTTGTGATCGGCCAGGTACAGGTGCACGGCCGACATGCTGCAATCGGTGCGCATCAGCCCGGGGGTTCGCGCAACCTCGGTGGCCAGCGCGGCGTAGTTCATCGGGTCGATGGGCACCGCCGCCATCTTCGGGTTGCCTTCGTTGTAGCCCTCGTTGAACTGACGCATGGTGGTGGAAAAGGACGCGACCGAGAGGACGCCGGGCACCCCCTGCATGGCCCACACGAAACGATCCTGGTACTGGCCCAGGGCAACATCCTCGCAGGCCACCTCGGAAGGAGCCTTGTCGACTTCGAACACCACGCTGAGCCAGTCCAGGCCAATGTCGTAGTTGCTGGCGATGGAGACCGCGTCGCGATTGAAGCGCGAGTCCTCGCGCAACTCCGGCGCACCCGCCTGCAGCGTGCCGACGACGCGGTCATGGCTTTGCCAGATCGCCGCCAGGAACACCGCCAAGGCCGCGCCGAGCACCCACTGCGCCTTGCGTGGCTCGGCGAGCCGGGCCAGGCCCCGCAGCCAACGGCTGCGACGCTGCCGGGAAACCTCCTGGGCGGCTGCGTACTTGTCGTCGACGCGCAGCAACGACGCCATCAACGGCAACATCACCAGGTTGGTGACGATCTTGTAGGCCACGCCAAGCGAAGCCGTGATCGCCAGTTCCCGCACCATCGGGATCGGGATCAACAGCAGCGTCACGAAGGAAACCAGCGCGGTCACCAGCGCCAGCGTCCCGGGAACCAGCAACCCGGTGAAGCTCGAGCGTGCCGCCTCTTCGGCGCTCTTGCCGATGGCGATCTCGCGCACGATGAAGTTGATTTGCTGCACGCCATGGGAAACCCCGATGGCGAACACCAGGAAGGGCACCAGCACTGCCAGCGGATCGAGCCCGTAGCCCAACAGGCGCAGGCTGCCGAACTGCCAGACCAGCGAGGCCAGCGAACAGACCAACGCCAGCAAGGTGAAACGCAGCGAGTGGCAATACCAGTACACCGCCCCCGCCGTCAGCAGCAACGCCAGCAAACAGAACTCCAGCACGGCTGAAGCTCCGTCGGCGATGTCGCCGATCTGCTTGGCGAAACCGATGATCTGGATTTCGAAATCGCCGTCTTCGAAGCGCTGGCGGATCTCTTTCTCCAGCCGATGGTTGAAGGTTACGTAGTCCAGATGGGCGCCCTGGCTATCGTACTCGTTGAGTTCCACCGTGATCATCGCGCTGCTCTGGTCCCGGGAAACCAGCGTACCGATGAAGCCGCCCTGGGCAGTGGAATTGGCGATCTTCGCGATGATCCGGTCATCCAGGTGCTCGGGAGAAACCGTTCCGGGTACCAGCGGATCAGCACGAAAACCTTCCTCGGTGATTTCGTTGACGAAGGCGTTGGGCGTCCACAGGGAGCGCACGCTGCTGCGCGATACTCCCGGGAGGAAGGTCACCGCCTGGGTGACGTCATACAGCCGCTTCAGGCCCGGGGCGCTCCAGATATCGCCCTCTCGGGCCTTGACCACGATGGTCAGTCGGTTCGCCCCCAGCAGGTCATTGCGGTAGGCCTCGAATGTCTCGATGTATTCGTGGCCTACCGGCAATTGCTTTTCGAAGCCGGCATCCATGCGCAGCTGTACGGCGAACCAGCCCATGATCAGCGTGAATACCGCCAGGCTCGCCAGCACCAGCCGGCGATGCCTGAACAACACACCTTCGACATATGACAACAGGCCACGTGTCGGGGCCTCAGGTAGCTTTACAGAACCGTTCACGGCAAGCCTCACAAGGTGCGGGAGATCGCGATGCCGACATAATCGCGGTCACGATAAAGCTGGTCGTAGGGCGTCTCACCGCCCATGAACTTCGCGTAGTTGAGGGAAATCTGCCAACTGGCCGGGTTCCGCACGAAGTTCAGGTACAGGTTCATGCTGCTCGCGTCCTCGGTGAAGGTTGCGCTGAGGTTCGGTGTCCGTCCTCCCAGCGACCGTGCATAGAAGACGCCCGGCGTGACCTGCCAGCCCGGCAACAAGGTGCCGTCATAGGTCAGGCTGAAGTCCAGGTTGATCCCTGAAGAGGTCTTGTCGCCACGGGACTTCGGCGCTCTGGCAGGATCCAGCTGCCAGGCATTGAGTCCCGCGGCGAGCGGTTCGCCATTGACCTCGTCATGCAGCCCCGGGTACTTGATGACCACCAGTTCGGTCAGCAAGCTGCCCGTGCTGGCCCCGCTGAAATCCAGAAGCGTCGGGGAATTGGACGGCGTGAAGCTGTACAGGCCGGTCAGGTGCCACTGGAATTTCTTCTCGTCCTTCCAGCATTTGCCGCCGTTGCCGGTACACAGGTCGATGACCGGGTTGAGCATGACCGAGTCCTTCGGCCGGTACGACAGCTCCGTACCGACGGCCCAGTCACCGATCGGCATGTTGGCACTGATGCCGTACATCATCCGGTCTTCCTGGTACTCCCAGGTCGGTGCCGCCGCGAAGGTGTTCGGGTCGAGAATGGCGACACGCAACGATGGCAACTTGTCGTGATAACGCATCACGTAGAAGCCATAGGCGACGTCGCTGTCCTCCGGCTGCCAGCGCAGCGAAAGGCCCCACTGGCCGCTGTCGCGGGCGTCCTTTTCGGAGAATCCGTAGTCCCCCCTGCCCTCACCCAGCGCGTTGGTGGTGGACCAGTAGCTGCCCACCGGCGGCAATTCGCTCTTGTTCCAGCGGAATTGATAGTAGGCCTCGACGTTGACACCCGAGCCCAGGCCCGACGCGACACTGAGCATCGGCGCCGGCAGCACGGCCTCCTTGAGCTGCACGCCGGGGCGCGCCAAGGCCTGGTAATCGTAGGCGTTGGTATTGTTGATGCCACCGGCCACGAACAGGCTTTCGCCCCAGTTGATCACCTGGTTGCCCAGGCGTGCGCGGACCCCCTGCCCGCCCACGTCGAAGCCTTTGCTCACCCACAGGTCCAGCAGGCGGGCCTTGAACGCGAGGTCGTCGCGAGCGTCATCGCTCAGCCCGTTGCTGCCGACGCTCTCCGGGGTGTTGAACGACAGCGTGCCGGTGGTATCGGTGGCAGCGAAGTCGCGGATCCAGGTGCCGCGCGCCATGAAGGTGATGTCCTCGGGCATCTTCAGCAATAGCTCATGGGTGCCCTTGAGGTAGTTGGTGAACATGTCGCCGCGGTCGTAGTTCAGGTCGCCCTGGTCGGCCACGCCGGAGCTCTGCGCCAGGCAGCCGGAGGGCGCGTTGTGCCCGGTCGGTCCCTGGTTGATCAGGTTGCAGCCCCGTGACTCGGTACGCAGACCCATGCCTGCGGTGATCGTGGAGTCGAAAGAGCCATTGAGGGTTTCGGTTTCGAACGTGAATCCCATTGCCAGTGGGGTTGTGCACGCGATGACAAGGCCTGAGGCTTTCGTAATTATTTTTTTCATGCTGGCTCTCGATCTGGCGTCGGTTAGCGCTCGCTGATGGCTCGCAGATTGTCGGAGGTGAAGAAGTCACGCTTCAGTCGGGGGGAGCCGTTGTCTTCGGTGAGCCAGCGAATATCGTTCTTGCCCGCCCCGATCGAGGTCATGTCGAAGAGGTAGCGGCCATCCGCCAGGTTGTACTGGACCTGGGCCTGGACGTCGCAGGCGCCTGTCTCGTACACGGGAATCGAGAACCCTTCGCGCACTTTCCAGATCTGCCCTTGCTTGTCGTAGTCCACCGCCAGCAACGGGTTCCAGCTGTCCTCGTCGATGTAGAACATGCGCTTCGGCGCCTGATGGCGCATGCCTTGACGGACATTGGCCTCGACGACCCAGACCCGATGCAGCTCATAGCGACGCGACTGCGGCGCGATCGAGTCGTTGCCGGCAAACGTCTCCACCTTGGCGCCAGTGTCGTAGGCACCGAAATCGTTGTAAGGCACCAGCAACTCCTGCTTGCCGATCAGCTTCCAGTCGAAACGGTCCATGGTGCCGAAGAAGACGTTCGCCTCGTCGACGGTGTACTGGTTATCCAGGCCGATCTGTGGCGCATCGTAGGAGTACGACGGCATTCGCCGCACGCGGCGCTGGCCGGGGAAGTAGTAGAAGGTCGTGGCCTGTTCGCCGGCCACGGCAGTCTGTACCGCGGACTGGCCGGCCAGAGCAGCCGGCTCGAGGTAGTTGAAGAAGGTCGCATTCTCCAGGCGGCCAACTGACGAGAAGAGCGCACTCCCCTTTTTCCCCCAGGGCGTGAAGAAGAAGGTATCTGTCGACTGACGTAACCATTCCCCCCCTTTGCGTGGAGAAATTCCGGAAATGGTCCGGGGAATTTCGACGCCAACGCCGCGGTAGCGCATCTTCATGTTCCACATCACCTCGGCACCGGTACTCGGCATGGGGAACGGGATGCCCGGAACGTGAGCCTCGTCCAGAGCGAGGCCGGCAGCATCGAGCTTGGCGAAACCAACGTTCTGCCGGGTGTTCTCGACCACGAAGTCCGGAGCGCTACAGGTCCGACGGGTCGGATACACATCCATGCGATAGCCGGGAATCCTCTTGAACAGCTCGACCTGTCCGGGGGACAGCTTGCTCGAGTGTTGCGCGAGATTGTTCGCGTCGATGCTGTAGAGCGGCTTGTCGCCCTTGAACTTCCAGTGCTCTCCTCGCACCTGGCCGTAGCTCCATCCCTCGTCCTGCTGTCCAGGCTGCGTCCAGGCAGGAATATCCCCGCTTGCACTCGCTGCGATCTCCCCGCCCAAGGGGGTTAGTTTCGACCCCAGCGCCTCGGGGCCCTGGGGCGCAGCCTGGACCGAACAGAGCACGGTCGATACCGCGAGGGTCATGAACAACTGCTGCTGGAAAACACGACGGGTGGGCGCTTCACCTTCCAGCCGTTCAGTTACATCTTTCATTGGATGGCTCCTCACACAGGGCATGGACCGGTTGCTCGACCTCCCAAGGGGAAGAAGTCGGCTCCTGTCGATAATGATCATTTGACCTGATCAATTGACCATGTCGGACGATCATGAGGCAAACCATATGCCAGTTCTCTTTCATGTTTTTTTAATTGTTATAAATCAGGCGGTTATGGAAAAAGTTCTGTTCCAGGCCCAGTGCCCTGTGCACCACCTTGGGAAGTAAAGAAACATGTGTTACCTGGAGATGCTTGGTAACAGGGCACAAGAGAGCTTGAGGGGAACTTTCGTAGATATCGGCTCGGGCATTTTTAATTGTCGTTTCGCCTCGGGTCAGAGGGAGCGATCGGATATGACCGGTCATGAATCGAGCAACTTTATCCGACAATGCACGCCCCGCGGCGGAGCGGGACTATAGCGGATGTAATGCCTGCAAAAAAAACCGCCCCGAAGGGCGGTAAAAGGCAGGGCCAGGGCCTGCCATGGAGTTACAGCAGAACAGTTCTGCCAGGTTATCGGGTCAGAAAGAAAAACTTGTCGCGCCGTATTGTTTATCGTGGACGAGGAAACGCTTGGCCGTATACCTTGTTCGAACGCTCCAGCGCACCATAGGCATAGTACAACTGCACCATGGAATAGGACCAAGCCAGGAAGGCCATGGTCATGAAGACCATCTTCGTGTCGTCTCCCGGAATCGGGAAGAAGTCATATCTGAGTGCTACTACCAGGCCCGCCAGCCCGCCAGCGATGGTGGCCAGAGTATGGAGGGCTTCGCCTGCACGGGCCAGTTGCAAGGTGAAGTAGCAAAGATACAAGGTATAGGCTGACCACATGAATACATAGAAATAAGGGAGGAATCCCTCGATGATTCCAGACAGGAAATAGACGCCGGTAGCGGCAAAGCCAGCTACAAAAATGAGGATGTCCTTGGCGGGCGACGGTTTGTAATCGTGGGTAACTGCCATTAGCCCGAGCGTAGCGATAACTGGCACTCCCACCCCTCGCGAAAAGGCGTCGAGAAAGATCGCGATGTTGTAGTTGGCTTGCCAGCCGGTGGCTATGAATGTAGTGAAGTTCGATGCCGAGATACCTACGATCAAGAACTCCAGGCCAAGCAAATAGTTTTTCCGCCTGATGAATGCAGCGCCATAAAACAATCCGGAAATCACCAGGAGAATACATGAGAGCAGAGCGAACAAGTCTCTCGGTTCCACGTTAACTGCCCCTTCAGATAGAGTTGTATCGATGCCTTGTGTCTAATCGGTGCAAGGGAGTACGGGCATAACCCCATTAACTCCCCGCATCGTTATCAGCCGTTCAAGGCTTTGTCTTTGCGCACTTTCTTGTCGGTCCATGCATCCAGTAGCCTGGCGGCCGCAAAGGCCGTCTTTATGGCGCACCATTGAAGTGGCTCGGGTAGCATGGATGGCGTCTTGTGTTCCAGCGCCGCTAGCAGCGGAGGCTCTCCACCGCCGATTCGCTCGGCGAAAAGCGCGCCCATGAGCGATTGAGTGGCAAGGCCATGCCCTGAACATCCCGCCGTATAGAAGATGTTCTGCCTGGCCCCTGTCACCCCGACCACGGGGAGGAAGTCGTAGGCCCCGCTGATATACCCGCTCCAGCAATGCCGAATGGCAAGGCCCTGCAAGGAAGGAAAACGCTCGCGCAACACTCTCGACAACGCGGCGTAGGCGGCGTGGTCCGGAACATTGGGTGTCTTCGAGCCGTAGGCATAACCCAATTGCTTCACGGTCAGCAGCAGGGTGTCATGGGCCGTCAGGCGATGACTTTCCATGGTGTAGTGCGGCGTAATGAGGCCTTCACGCTCTTGCCAACCCAGGGACGCCAGTTGCTCCGCCGATAGCGGCTGGGTTTCGATTGCCGAAACCCGGATCGGTGCAACCTTGTTGCGGAGCACTCCCAGCTGAGGCGTGTAGGCGTTGGTCGCCAGAACCATTACAGGGGCGGTGGCGATACCCTGGGCCGTATTGCAGGTAATCACCTGCCCTTCACAGTAGGAAAGCACCGGCGTGCGTTCGTACAATTTCACGCCAGCCTTGATTGCCGCACGACGCAGGCCGTTGACGTACTTTCCCGGATTCAAGGTGCCGCCACGCTGCTCGCTGCCAAACAGGAATGCGGGCGGTATGCCTCGCGCGCGCATCTCGGCGCTATCCACGAAGCGCGTGACAGAGCCCAGCGCGTGGCCAAGCTCCATGTTCGCTCGCAGTCGCTTTTCCTGGCTGGGATGGACGGCGGCCCGGATGATTCCCGAGGGCGTGTAATCGCAATCGATGTCCAGCGCAGCCAAACGCTCTTCCACATAGGTGACGGCCTCGTCATAGAAACCGACGAACTTACGTGCCTGCTCAAGCCCCACTCGCTTGACGAAAACCTCGCATTCTATGCCCATGCTGCCGAGCAGATAGCCGGCATTGCGCCCGCTGGCCCCGAAGCCTGCGAACTGCTGTTCCAGAACGATGACGTTCGCTCCACGCGCCCTTAGTTCCAGCGCCGTTGACAGGCCGGCGAACCCGGCGCCGACCACGACTACGTCTGCGTGCTCGTGGCCTTTCAGCGCCGGCTGCAGGTCGTCTGGCTGCTCCACCCATCCGCCAAGGCTGCGGAATCTCATGGGTTCGGCATTGTTGCGTGCCGCTCCGTTGAAGGCATTCATTCACATCACTCCCGGGTTGCCGGACATTGTTCCTCTCATGGGCCGATCCATGGCAGTGCCGCTAGAACCCCTTCCCTGCCTCGGAAAAGGAGGGCATGCCCAGCAGCTCTTGCGGGTCACGCATCTGACCATCGATCTCCACCCATCCCAGTAGCGTGGAACTGGCACTCCACCCCAGCAGACGCTGCATTTGCGCGGGGAGTTGCCGAACGCGCTCGACGGGTATGGAAAGGAAGTGGTTTTCTTCCAGGCGCAGGAAGGCCAGGTCGTAGGCCATGGTCAGGCCTGTGCGAGGAGCGTCGGATCTGTTGGCGCCACCGCCGTGATATACCGATCCCAGCCAGAGAAGCGCAGTGCCTGCCTTCATTTCTGCGCCGATGGTTTCTTCCTGGGTGGGCATCCGTTCGTCATCCCAGTGATGACTGCCAGGAATGACCCGCGTCGCGCCGTTCTCTTCGGTGAAGTCGGTAATCGCCAGCATGAGCTGCAAGCGAGCCTCGCGACCATACTGCGGATGCCGCCAGAGCGAAGTGGCATCGTCGCGATGCAGGGGTTGAAGACCTTGTCCAGGCCCGATCTGTATGGCCTGGGTCATGCTCAGTTGGATATCGGGCGTGATCTCGACACGATCGTTCCCTACCCAGACATGGGTGGGAGTCTGCAATACCTGCTTTGCCGTCTCGAGGAACAGGGGGTTCAGTGCCACTTCCACGGCGGAGTCGCTTTTCGCCAGGATCCGCGCGGTACGTCGAGTCTGGGTGCCGGCGAAGTAAGGGTCCATGCCGCAGGGGGTAACGCCCAGATAGCTGTCCAGGTCCTCGGTAAGAGACTTCAAGGTTTCTTCCGAGACGAAGTTGCAAATAGCGACAGCGCCATCACGCCTGATGATTTCCACTACCTGCTCGATCGGGGTGTCGCAGCTGACTGTCGTCAATCTTCGCGTACTCATCTGATGCCTACCTGTGTGGTGTTGTCATTGTTCTGCAGGGCTTCCGCAATCAACCTCAGCCCATGAGCGTTCACTCTCATGCGGTCAGACCGCCCTCTCCTTGCGCCTGGCGCGGAAAGGAGGTTTGATCATACGACATGATCATGTGATCAAGTCAAACGATTAATAATTCTGCGTGGCATCTCGGCGCTCAGGAAAGGCCTGCCGAATCAAGATCCGGCTCTACGCGGGTTCGCGCTGGCGATAGCGGATTGCCCAGGCTCGATCCTGTTTCGCTTCGGCTACGCATCGCCGGCGGTCGGAGCGAAACATCTGGAGAGACAAAGGGTCGCTGCCTCGGTCCTCAAGCGTGTCGACTCATGGATTGGGGGACGGCCATGCGTTAGCATTCGTCCCGGTCGACAGCGGACCAGTCGCCTGGCGGCAACACCGAAGAAGGAGAAGCTGAATGGCTCGAGTGGGCGCCGAAGTGCGCAGGCAAGACTTTATTGAGGCCGCCGTGAAGGTGATCGCGGAATATGGTGTGGCGAATGCCACTACCCGTCGCATCGCGGCCGCGGCGAATTCTCCATTGGCCTCCCTGCACTATGTCTTCCACACCAAGGACGAATTGTTCGACGCGGTCTATGAGTCCCTGATAGACAAGCCACAGCAGTCCTTGCTGCATGTTACGGCGGGAGCCACGGCGGCAGACTCGGTAGCAGAGATATTGCGCCAGTTGGTCGGGTGGTTCACCACGCATCCGGAACTGGCGACTACGCAGTTCGAGCTGTTTTTCTGGAATCTGCGTAACAACCCCGCTATGGCGAGCAAGATCTACACCGATTCCGTCGAAGCGACGAAGCAGGCCATCGAACAGGTCGCTGGCTCGGTGCTGGACCAGGAAGCGCTGGGCACTGTCAGTCGCTTGCTCATCAACCTGTTCGATGGCTTGCTTCTCGCCTGGTCCGCCCATGGTGACCAGGAGCGGCTGAATGCCGAGACCGAAGCCGCCTGCCAGGCTGTGAAGCTGTTGGTGGCCAGCTTCTGATCTTTTCGAAGGCGCATCTCTAGAGAGGGGCATGGTGACACGGTTCGCCGTGCCCCTGCTCTTCGGGCCTCTTGCCAGTTCAGGTGCGGCGCCTCTTCTAGTTCTCCTCTCCCCGCCTCCGCTTCCAGCGGAATCCTGGGCGGCTATCTCGCCGGTCCTTCCCCCTCATAGTCCTGCAAGTTGACTGTGCGCTTCTCGTCCATGCAACAGGCCTTCCGCCATGGCCTGGAGGGAACTGGCTGCGGCACCTAGGTGCAAATAAACCCAAACCGATGGAAACCTGGTGCATTTCGCACCTTGTACCAGCAACTCGCTCGCGCCTATTCTGGTCAAACGATCAAGTCAAAAGATCAAGTCTCTATAACACAACAATAGGAGGCGACATGTCCTCTCACACTGCTCTTCCAATTGAGCCGCTCGATGTTCTGATCATAGGAGCCGGTGTGTCTGGCATCGGCGCTGCGGCTTACCTTCGACGTCACCAGCCGCACAAGGTGTTTGCGATTCTCGAGTCCCGGGAGCGAATGGGCGGCACCTGGGACCTGTTCCGCTATCCCGGCATACGCTCCGACTCGGACCTGTACACCTTCGGCTTCGACTTCAAGCCTTGGACCAAGGCGAAATCTCTGGCGGATGCCGCCGACATTCTCGAATACCTGCGAGAAGCCGTCGCTGAATACCAGTTGGACCCCTTCATCCAGTACCGGCAGAAAGTGGTCTCGGCGAATTGGCAGAGCGACAAAGGGCTGTGGGCGGTATGCGTCGAGGACGGCCACACGGCAGAAACCCGCACCATCGAATGCCGCTGGCTGTTCAGCGCAGGCGGCTACTACCGTTATGACCAAGGCTTCAGCCCACGCTTCGAGGGCGCGGAGCAGTTCAAGGGGCAAATCATCCACCCGCAACACTGGCCCGAGCGCTTGGACTATCGGGGCAAGCATGTGGTGGTCATCGGCAGCGGCGCAACGGCGGTGACCCTGATTCCCGCCATGGCCGACGAGGTCGCCAGCATCACCATGTTGCAGCGGACGCCCTCCTATATCGTCAACCAGCCCGCCAACGATTCCGTTGCCGCTTTTCTTCGCAAGATTCTGCCGGCGCAAACCGCCTACTCACTGACGCGCTACAAGAATGCCAAGATCACCCTGGTCTTCTGGCGATTCTGCCAGCGCTTCCCCGGGCTCGCCCGCAAGCTGCTCATATGGCTGACCCGTAGAGAATTACCGAAGGGCTATCCGGTCGACGTTCATTTCAACCCGCCCTACAAGCCCTGGGACCAACGCTTGTGCTCGGTTCCCGAAGGCGATCTTTTCAAGGCCATCAGTGCAGGTAAAGCCTCGGTCGTTACCGACCATATCGAGCGCTTTACCGAGTCCGGTGTCTTGCTCAAGTCCGGCACGGAACTGAAGGCCGATATCATCATCACGGCCACCGGTCTGAACGTGCAGTTGTTCGGCGGTATCGCCCTGCACAAGGATGGCGAGCCGGTAGTGTTGAGCCAGACGCTGGCGTACAAGGGCACGATGCTTTCCGGCGTACCCAATTTTGCCTTTGCGGTGGGCTATACCAACTCATCCTGGACGCTGAAAGTATGCCTGCTGTGCGACCACTTCTGTCGCTTGCTGGGCTTCATGGACAGCCAGGGCCATAACGTCTGCGAGCCGAAGGCGCCGGATGGTGTCGAAACCCGTCCCCTGCTGGATTTCGGGGCCGGATATGTCCAGCGGGCATTGGATGGCATGCCGCGCCAGGGGCCTCGCGAGCCCTGGGTGATGTCGATGGATTACTTCCGTGACATCAAGCTTTTGCGCCGAGGGAAGGTCGCCGACGAATGCCTCCGGTTCAGCACGGTGCCTGACGCCTACCTGCACAGAAGCGTGGCGCTTCAGACTCAGGGCGGCGGGCGATGACTGCGGATCGCTTCTGCGAGCTACCGGGCAAGCGTAGCCTCTGCTATCGCAGCCACGGTCCGGAAACCGCGCCTGCGGTCATCCTCATCGTCGGCCTGGGGCTGCAATTGATCTACTGGCCTGAAGCGCTCATCGCCGGCCTGGTCGAGCGGGGCCTGCGCGTGATCACGCTGGACAACCGTGACTCGGGCAGGTCTTTCTTCACCGAGGTCACCCCGCCCACGACCCTGCAACAGTTCTTCCGCAAACCGACTGCGGGGTATGACCTGGGCGACATGGCCGACGATGTGATCGGCCTCATGGATGGCCTGCGCCTGGGTGCGGCGCACGTCGTAGGGATGTCGATGGGCGGCATGATCGCCCAGACACTTGCCGCTCGTTATCCGCAGCGAGTCATGAGCCTGGCGTCCATCTTCTCGACGACAGGATCGCTGCGAGTAGGCCAGCCAGCGTTCAAGACCATCTTGCAGCTTCTCCGGCGTCCTCCCCGGAACCAGCGGGAGAGCGTTCGCGACTATGTGGAGATCATGCGTTCCGTCGGTACGACGCTGGAATGGGACGAGCAGGCCCATCGCGACTACGCCATGCAAGCCTGGGAGCGAGGCGGCGGGGAAGCGAGCAACCTCGGGATGGCGAGGCAGATCGGCGCCATCATCAACTCGGGCGACCGAACGCAGGAACTCCAGCGAATTCGCTGCAACACGCTGGTCATCCATGCTGAGAAAGACCTCATGGTCGCCACCAGCGGAGGCTTCGCCACGGCGGCGGCCATTCCCAGGGCGCGCTTGGTGCTGTTGCCGGGAATGGGGCATGACTTCCCCGCCTGCCTGACAGGAACGCTGCTTTCCCTGCTCGCAGGCCAAATGCATTAGTACGGAGCATCCCTTCAGGGGCGGGTGGGTGCCGCCCCTCTTTTTACACCTCGGGACTTGCATGGGGCTTTTCGAAGTTCGTGCTTATCCAGGCCCACATAAGACAAAAAGGTTCCCGGTTGATTCTCGACCGCAGAGCCATGCATCACACGCCGGAGCCGTTGGTTCGCCCTGCGCGTGAATTCCTCCACTGCCGTTCAACAACGACAAAAATCGAGCAAGAGGTACGTATGGAATTCAAGTTCTTACTCCCCGCCAAAGTCGTGATGGGACCCGACCTGCGTGAGCGCACCGGCGAATACCTGCGGGAACTCGGCATGGCGCATGTGCTGATCGTGACGGACGCCGGGGTAAAGGCCGCAGGCCTGTTGAATGGCGTGTATGCCAGCCTGAATGAGTGGGAGATCGCGTTCGACGAGATATCGGACGTCAAGGCAAACCCTCGCAGCGAAGACATCAACCAGGCGGCGCAGCTGTATCGCGGCAAAGGTATCCAAGGCCTGCTGGCCATCGGCGGCGGCAGCGCGATGGACGCGGCCAAGGCGATCAGCCTGCTGCTGACCCACGAGGGCCGGATCGAAGACTACGAGGGCTCTTTCACCCTCAGGCACGCCATCCCGCCTATCGTCGCCATCCCGACCACCGCCGGAACCGGCAGCGAAGTGACCTGTTTCTCGGTGATCACCGATACCGCCCGGCATTTCAAGATGAGCGTCCAGGATTACCGGGTGGGCCCCGTTCTGGCATTGCTCGACTCCCGCATTCTCGACACGCTGCCTGCATCGATTGCCGCCGCAACCGGCATGGATGCCCTCACCCACGCCATCGAAGCCTACACCTGCCGTGTGTCGAATCCGATCAGCGACGGGCTGGCGCTGCATGCCATCCGCCTGATCAGCCAATACCTCAGGCCCGCCGTACTGGAGCCGGGCAACCTGCATGCACGCGAGCAAATGCTGGTGGCCAGCCTGATCGCCGGCATGGCCTTCGGTAACGCGGACGTCGGCAGCGTGCACTGCATTTCCGAAGCCATCGGTGGCATGTACGACACGCCACACGGCGTGGGCAACGCGATCTTCCTGCCCTTCGTGTTCGGCCATAACCGCGACGCCGACATCACCCGCCACGCGCAGGTCGCCTACGCATTGGGTATCGACCCCAACCTCTCGCCGGCCGAGGCCGCCGAGGCCGCCGTTGGCTACCTGTTCCAGATGAGCAAGGACCTGGGCATCCCCCGCTTCGCCGAGGTGAAAGGCGTGCGCGAGGAAGACTTCCTGAGCATCGCCGAAAAGTCGAAGAAGAATTTCTCCGACGGCAGCAATGCCAAGCAAATGACGGTGGAAACCTACCGTGAAATCGTCGCCGCCGCTTACCACTACGTAGCGTGAAGGAGGCCCGTCATGAGCGAATCAATCGCCGGCGCTTCATTGAAGCGCACGCTGGGTCCGTTTTCCGTTCTGCTGTTCGGTCTGGCGTTCCTCGCTCCGTTGATCGTGTTCGGCACCTATGGCGTGATCACGCAGGCCAGCGGCAACACCACTGCGATGGCCTACCTGATCGCGGCAATCGGCGTGGTGTTCACGGCCTTGAGCTATGGCCGGCTGGTCAGGGTGTTCCCGGTCGCCGGTTCGGCCTACACCTATACCCGCAAGATGCTGAGCGCGAACCTCGGCTTCATGGTGGGCTGGGCCGCCCTGCTCGATTACTTCTTCATCCCGATGCTGATCTGGCTGCTCGGCGCCAGCTACCTCAACATGGCCTTTCCAGAGGTGCCGCAATGGGTGTGGATCATCGGCTTCATCGTCTCCACCTCGCTGCTTAATATCCTGGGCATCCAGGTCGCCAACCGCTTCAACGTGCTGTTGATGGTCGCGCAACTGGCCATCATCGTCGTGTTCATCAGCCTGTGCGTGCACTACATCGTCGCGGCCAACGGCCCTGGCGGGCTGCTGTCGGCCAAGCCGTTCTTCAACCCGGACGTGTCTTTCGCCACCAGCATGGCCGGC
Organism: Pseudomonas sp. TZ252; assembly: GCF_056110345.1. Lineage (NCBI taxonomy): Bacteria > Pseudomonadati > Pseudomonadota > Gammaproteobacteria > Pseudomonadales > Pseudomonadaceae > Pseudomonas > Pseudomonas sp. TZ252. The sequence goes on from NZ_CM148566.1 coordinate 5,545,334, forward strand.
GCCGCCATTGCCGCGTACTCGTTCCTGGGCTTCGACGCGCTGTCCACGCTCAGCGAGGAGACCCGCGACCCGGGCCGGACACTGCCGCGCGCGATCCTGCTGGTCGCATTGATCGGCGGTTCGGTCTACGTCGGCTCGTCGTACTTCATGTACCTGGCGCACCCCTCCCCCGCCTTCGAGCATGTGGACGGCGCCGCCTTCGAGATCGCCCGCATGATCGGCGGCGACCTGTTCTTCGCCGTGGTCCTGGCGGGGATCATCATCGCCCACTTCGCCGCAGGCATGTCGTTCCAGGCCAGCGTGGGCCGGCTGCTGTACGCCCTGGGGCGGGACAACCAACTGCCGCGCAAGCTGTTCGGTGTCCTGCATCCTCGCTACAAGACCCCGGCCTTCAACATTCTGCTCTGCGGCATTTTCGGCTGCGCGGGTTTTGCCCTGACGATCGCCACCGCGACGTCCCTGGTCAATTTCGGCGCGTTTCTCGCCTTCAGCGCAGTCAACCTTTGCGCGTTGCGGCTCTCCTTCGATACCCGCCTCGGAGACGGGGCGGGCTTGTTGCGCGGGGTGTTCTGCCCGCTCGTTGGCCTGGTCACGGCCGGGTGGATGCTGGTCAGCCTGGATAAAGACGCGCTGATCATGGGCTGTAGCTGGCTGGGCCTGGGGGCGGTCTATCTCGCTTGCCGGACCAGCTTCTTCCGCAACCCGGTGCCCGACGCGCTGGCGTAGTGACCACCCTTCTATCGAACGCTCTGACAACAACCACAAGGCCGGCTTCGAGCCTGCCCTTCAATGGCGAGAATCGATATGCAAACCAAACTTCTGATCAATGGTGCCCTGGTGGCCGGCGAAGGCGAGAGCCACGCGGTGTACAACCCGTCCCAAGGCAACGTCCTGGTGCGAATTACCGAGGCCAGCGGCGCCCAGGTCCATGCCGCGGTGCAGAGCGCGGATGCGGCCTTCGACGCCTGGTCGCAAACGCCGCCCAAGGATCGCGCGGCCCTGCTGCTCAAGCTTGCCGAGCGCATCGATGCCCAGGCGCACGTGTTCGCTCGCCTGGAGGCGGACAACTGCGGCAAGCCTTTCAACGCCGTGCTGCTGGACGAACTGCCCGCCGTATCGGACGTGTTCCGTTTCTTCGCCGGCGCCGTGCGCTGCCTGCAGGGCTCGGCGGCGGGAGAGTACGTCGCGGGGCATACCTCGATGATCCGCCGCGACGCGGTGGGCGTGGTCGCCTCCATCGCGCCGTGGAACTATCCGTTGTTGATGGCAGCGTGGAAACTCGGCCCGGCATTGGCCGGCGGAAACACCGTGGTGCTGAAACCGTCGGAGCACACGCCGCTGAGTACCTTGAAACTGGGCGAGCTGCTTGCCGAGATCTTCCCCGCCGGCGTGGTCAACATCGTCCACGGTCGAGGTGCCTCGGTGGGTGAGCCGCTGACCAGCCATGCCCAGGTGCGCATGGTGTCGCTGACCGGCTCCGTGCGCACCGGCAGCCGGATCATCGAAGGTACGGCCGAGAGCGTGAAACGCATGCACATGGAGTTGGGGGGCAAGGCTCCTGTACTGATCTTCGACGATGCCGACATCGATGCCGCCGTCGAAGGCATCCGCGCCTTCGGCTTCTACAACGCCGGCCAGGACTGTACCGCCGCGTGCCGCCTCTATGTGCAGAAAGGGGTCTACCAGGAGTTCGTTCGCAAGCTCGGCGAGGCCGTATCCAACATCCGGTGCGGGCTGCCGGACGATCCGGCGACCGAGATGGGACCGCTGATCACCAAGGAGCATCTGGAGCGTGTCGAGGGGTTCGTGAACCGGGCCAGGGAGTTGCCGCACATCGAAGTGGTCACCGGCGGCAAGCGCGCCGAGGGTGCCGGCTTCTTCTTCGAGCCAACGGTCCTGGCCGGCGCTACGCAGGAGGATGAGGTGGTGCGCCGCGAGATCTTCGGCCCGGTGGTGACCGTCTCGTCGTTCGAGGATGAAGCCCAGGCGCTGGCTTGGGCGAACGACTCCGACTACGGCCTGGCGTCTTCGGTATGGACCGCCGATGTGGGGCGCGCTCATCGCCTGGCCGCCCGCCTGCAATACGGCTGCACCTGGGTCAACACCCACTTCATGCTGGTCAGCGAAATGCCCCACGGCGGGGTCAAGCTGTCCGGCTACGGCAAGGACCTGTCGATGTACGGCCTGGAAGACTACACCGTGGTGCGCCACGTGATGTTCAAGCACTGACCGCCCACACCCCGGACTACCCAGATCATTTTTCAAGAGGTTTGCATGAACAACATCGAGACGTTCGAAAGGCTCGAGTCCAACGTGCGGATGTACTGCCGCGACTTGCCCCTGGTGTTCGATACCGCCCAAGGCAGCAGGATCCGCGGCGAAGATGGCCGCGAATACCTGGACTTCTTCGCCGGCGCCGGCGCCCTGAACTATGGCCACAACGACCCGCGCATGCGCGATGCGCTGATCGCGTATCTGTCGGCCAACGGCGTGACCCACGCCCTCGACCTGCACACCACCACCAAGCGCCAGTTCCTGGAAGCGATCGAGCGCGACCTGTTCAAGCCACGCGGCTGGGACTACAAGGTCCAGTTCACCGGCCCGACCGGTGCCGACGCCGTCGAGGCGGCGTTGAAGCTGGCGCGCAAGGCGACCGGGCGTACCAAGGTCGTATCGTTCTACGGGGCTTACCACGGCATGACCGCCGGCGCCCTGGCCGTCACCGGCAACCGCACTCGCCGTGGCCCCGGGCTTTCCACCGACGTGGTGTTCGTGCCCTACGAAGACAGCCCCTATGGCGAATTCGACAGCATTGGCTTCCTCGAGCGCCTGGCCAACGACCAGGGCAGCGGCTCGGAGCTGCCGGCGGCGGTGATCGTCGAGTCGGTGCAGATCCAGGCCGGCGTCTACCCGGCTTCCAACCAATGGCTGCAACGCTTGCGCAAGTGGACCACCGACCACGGCGTGCTGCTTATCTGCGACGAGATCCAGGCCGGTTGCGGCCGCACCGGCGACTTCTTCGGCTTCGAGCGCTCCGGGGTGGTGCCGGACCTGATCACCTGCGCCAAATCGATCGGCGGCTTCGGCCTGCCGATGGCGATCGTGTTGCTTCGTGCCGGGCTGGATGTATGGCAACCGGGCGATCACATCGGCACCTTCCGCGGCAACCAGTTGGCGTTCCTGACCGCCCGCATCGCGCTCAGCTATTGGCACGATGAGCAGTTCCTGAAATTGCTGGCCGACAACTGCGCGGCCATGGAGCGCGCAGTTGCCGGCTTTGCGGAAATTCCAGGCGTCGCGTCCGCGCGTTGTCGCGGCATGATCGCCGGCATCGATTTCGGCCGCGGCAACGTCGAGGTCGCCAAGGACGCCCAGCAGCGCGTGCTGCAAGCGGGCGTGCTGGTCGACCGCTGCGGCCCGAATGGCGAAATCATCAAGTTGATGCCACCGCTGAACACTCCGACCGACCAACTCGAAGGCGGCCTCAGGGCCTTCGGCGAATCGGTCGCGGCAGCGCTGGGAGAATAGCTGCCAGGGTCACCCTTCGGCCTGTGTTGAAGCGCAGGCCGGAGACCTGTTGGACATCAGCCAGAACAATAATCAGGAGACCTCGAGCGTGCGTGAACACAATGATGAAAGCTTCGAGTTCGAAGTGTCCGTGATCGGGCTCGGAGCCATGGGAACCATCATGGCCCAAGCGTTGCTCAGGCAAGGCAGGCGCGTGGCGATCTGGAACCGCTCGCCCGGCAAGGCCGCGGCGCTCGTCGCCGCTGGCGCTCACCTGTGCGAGAGCGCCGAAGCCGCGCTGGCTGCAAGCCCGGCCACGATCTTCGTGCTCCTGGACAACCAGGCGACCCACGAGGTGCTCGGGATGCCAGGTGTGATGCAGGCGCTGGCCAACCGTACGATCGTCGATTACACGACCAACGCCCGGGACGAGGGCCTGGCGCTTCAGAGTCTCGTCAACCGCGCGGGCGGCCATTACGTCAAAGGGATGATCGTGGCCTACCCGCGCAACGTTGGTCGTCGCGAAAGCCACAGCATTCATACCGGTGATCCTGAGGCCTTCGAACGGCATCGGGCGCTGCTTGAGGGGCTTGCCGGTCATACGACGTTCCTCCCCTGGGACGAAGCATTGGCCTTCGCCACCGTGCTCCACGCGCATGCGTTTGCCGCGATGGTGGCTTTCTTCGAGGCCGTGGGGGCTGGTGTCCACTTCGGCCTGCCGCCTTCGAAGACCGCTCGGCTCATGCTCGACACGTCGCGCTTTTTCGTCGCCGATGCACTCGAGGAAGCGGTCCGTCGGCTGGAAGCGCAGGATTTCGCAGGCGATCAGGCGAGGCTCGATGTGCATGCCCAGGCCTTCGCCCATATCGCCGGAGCCCTGCACGCACAAGGGGCCTGGACGCCGGTCTTCGACGCGCTGTGCCAGGCCGTGCAACGCGCGGCAGCCATGGGCTATGGCGACCAGGACATCGTAGCCGTCACCCGCCTGTTCGCCCGCGAATGCGACACCGCAAGCGCGGCGGGACAGTGACTGCGCTGCGCTTCTAAGGTCCTCGTGGATAGCGCCCGAAGACAACAACTATAAAAAATCGCTGGAGAATCATATGCGCCGATTCGGTTTTCTACTGGCTGTCCTTGTACTGGTCATCTTCCTGAGTGCACTGTTTTCGAAGCCTTCCGTCGTCAACCGCGGGACGGCTCAGCGCATGGAGCACTACCCCACCGTCGGTATCGGAGACATCTTCCGGGGGCACTAGCCAGGCCTCGGGCGACAGACAGCCTCAAAGCCTGCCATGCGGTCGCTGCCACCCGTTCGACAGCGACCGTGTGCGCCTCAGTGGTCTATGGCTCCGCTGGCGCCAAGGCCGGTCTGGCCTCGTACGTACTGGTCGGCGAAGGCTGCCCTTTCCGCCATGGCCCGCTTGGTCCGGTCCAGGCGGGAAACGCCATACGCCACCAGGAACGCCAACGGCATGGAGAACAGCGCAGGCTGGGTATAGGGGAACAGCGGCTCGGCGAAGTGCAACACATCCACCCACACCAGCCTGGAGAAAACCACGAAGCCCATGGCGCTGAACAACCCGACGTAGCCACCGGCCAACGCGCCACGGGTGGTCAGCCCCGACCAGAACATCGACAGGAACAGCACCGGGAAGTTGGCCGAAGCGGCGATGCCAAAGGCCAGGGCGACCATGAAGGCCACGTTGATGTTCTCGAACACGATGCCCAGGGCTATCGCCACCAAGCCAAGGCCCAGGGTCGCCAGCTTGGTTACCCGCAGCTCCTGCGCCTCGCTGGCCGCGCCCTTCATGATCACCCGCGCATACAGGTCATGGGCGATGGCGGACGCCCCGGCCAGGGCCAGGCCTGACACCACGGCCAGGATGGTGGCGAAGGTCACGGCGGAGAGGAAGCCCAGCAGCAGGTTGCCTCCCACTGCCTGGGCCAGGTGCATGACCACCATGTTGCCCCCGCCCAGCAGCTTGCCTCCCGCTTCCCCGCCCTCGAAGAACCGGGGCTGCTGGCTGACGATCACGATCGACGCCAGGCCCAGCAGGAAAATGACATTGAAGAAGTAGCCGATGAACCCGGTGGCGTAGAGCACCGACTTGCGCGCCTCCCGGGCATCGCCGACGGTGAAGAAACGCATCAGGATGTGCGGCAGCCCGGCGGTGCCGAACACCAGCCCCAGGCTCAGCGATAGCGCGGTCAACGGGTCGGCCAGCAAGCCACCAGGGGCCAGCAGGCGTTCGCCCAGGGCATGGCTATCCATCGCCTGGCTGACCAGCCTGTCATAGCTGAAGTCGAATTCGCGCATCGCCAGGAACAGCACCAGCGAGCCGCCGACCAGCAGCAGGAATGCCTTGACGATCTGCACCCAGGTGGTTGCCACCATACCGCCGAAAGTCACATACAGCATCATCAGCGCACCGACGATCACCAGGGCGATCTGGTAGTCCAGGCCGAACAGCAGCCTGATCAACTGCCCGGCCCCGACCATCTGCGCCACCAGGTAGAAACACACCACGGTCAGCGATCCGATGGCGGCCATGGTGCGCACCTTGCCCTGGTCGAGACGGTACGAGGTGATGTCGGCGAAGGTGAAGCGGCCCAGGTTGCGCAGCCGCTCGGTCATCAATAGCAGCAGTACCGGCCAGCCCGCGAAGAAGGCGATGAGATAGATGTAGCCATCCATCCCGGAGCTGTAGATGAGCGCGGTGATTCCCAGCAGCGTGGAGGCGGACATGTAGTCGCCCGCCAGCGCCAGGCCGTTCTGCCAGCCCCGGATACCGCCACCGGCGCTATAGAAATCCGCCGTCGAATGGGTCCGTCGCGCCGCCCACCAGGTGATGCACAGGGTGAACAGCACGAACACCATGAACATGCCGATGGCATGCAGGTTGAGCGGCTGGCGCTGGCCAGCGTCCAACGCGGGCGAGGCCAACAGCAGGCCGGAGTGCAGCGACAACGCCAGGGGAAGGAGCTTCTTCATGCGCCCTGCTCCTCTTCCAGCCCAGCGACCAGAGCCTGGGTCAGGCGATCGAATTCGCCGTTGGCGCGGTACACATAGAGCGCCGACAAGGCACAGAAGAACACGAACAGGAACACGCCGGCCGCGACGCCGAAGGTCATGTTCGAGCCCTGCGCCAGACGCCTGGCAATCAGCTCGGGGCAGAACGATACCAGCGCGATGTAGCCGTGGAACGTGGCCAGGATCAGCAGGAGCAGGCTCAGGGTGAAACGGTTTCGGCGCGCCACCAGTTGCTGGAACCGGGCACTGGCGCGGATACGCGCGTATAGCAGGCTGGACATGGGACACCTCGGGCAACCTAGTTATTGTTATGGAATATGCGGGTGCGGCAGCGCCATCAGCGGCCGGCGTCGCCGGCCTCCTCCTCCTGCCGGGCCCACTCGCGCAGGACGAACTTCTGGATCTTGCCGGTGGCGGTCTTGGGCAGTTCGGTAAGCGTCACATGCCGCGGTGCCTTGAAGTGCGCCAGGCGCTCGCGGCACCAGCGGACCAGATCGTCACCCGTGGTTCTGGGTAAGGCATCCGCCCGCAAGGCGACGAACGCGTGGGGTGTCTCGCCCCAGCGCGAATCCGGGCGCGCCACCACCGCGGCCTCGACCACCTCGGGGTGCTGGTAGAGCACTTCCTCGATCTCCAGCGAGCTGATGTTCTCGCCGCCGGAAATGATGATGTCCTTGGCCCGGTCCTTGATTTCCACGTAGCCGTCCGGGTGCAGCACGGCCAGGTCGCCGGTGTGCAACCAGCCGTCGGCCAACGCGGCACGGGTGGCCTCGGGGTTGTGCAGGTAGCCTTTCATCACGGTGTTGCCCCGCACTACCAGTTCGCCAAGGGTGCGGCCGTCGGCCGGGACCGGACGGCCGGTGTCGGTATCCAGCACCGTGGCCTCCTCGAGCATCGGGTGGGCGACGCCCTGGCGGCTCATGAACTGGGCCCGGGCCTCCAGCGGCAATTCGTCGACCCCCGGCTGCCACAGGCACAGGGTGCTGGGGCCGTAGCTTTCGGTCATGCCGTAGGCGTGGGTGATGCTGAAGCCGCGTGCTTCCATGGCGGCGATGACCGCGCTGGGCGGCGCGGCGCCGCCGGTGATCACCGATACCGGCACGGCAGGGACGCTGGCATGCTCGGCATGGATCAGCATCGACATCACCACCGGCGCGGCGCTCAGGTGGGTCACCGCATGCTCGGCAATGGCGGCGTGGATCGCATCTGGCTGGACCTTGCGCAGGCATACGTGCGTGCCACCGGACAGCGTCACCGCCCAGGTATGGCTCCAGCCGTTGCAGTGGAACATCGGCAAGGTCCACAGGTAGACGCTGCGCGGCCCCAACTGGAAGATCAGCGCGCCGGCGCAGGCGTTGAGGTAGGCGCCGCGGTGATGCAGGACCACGCCCTTGGGATCCCCCGTGGTGCCGGAGGTGTAGTTGATGGCGATCGACTGCCATTCGTTCTGCGGCGCACTCAGCGGCCGCCCCGGGTCGCCCTGGGCCAGAAACGCCTCATAGTCCAGGTCGTGAGCGAGGTCGGCTCGCTCGGCCTGATCATCGTCGATGCCCACCAGCAAGGGCGGCGCATCGAGCATGGCCAGCGCCTGCTGGGCCACGGCACCGAACTCACGGTCGCAGATCAGCACCCTGGCCGCGCAGTGGCGCAGGATGAAGGCGATGCTGCGTGCCTCCAGGCGAATGTTGATGCATACCAGCACCGCCCCGGCACCGGGTACGCCATAGTGGGCCTCGAGCATTTCCGGGATATTCGGCGCCAGTATCGCCACCCGCTCGCCCGCTTGTACGCCGACCCGCTCCAGGGCACTGGCCAGGGCGCAACTGCGCTCGTGCAACTGGCGGTAGCTGTAGCGCCTTGCGCCATAGACCACCGCATCGCGCTGCGGGTACACCTGCGCGGCACGCTTGAGGAACGACAGCGGCGACAGCGGGACATGGTTGGCTTCGTTGGGAGCAAGCTCGTGCTCAAGGGTCGGAACCATCATGGCAGCCACCTCATCGACACATTGCTCGGGTCTTGCACGCACATACATACCTCCTGTTCTTGTTGTTATTGCGCCAGGGCGCGCTACAGGCTGCTGCACAGATGGCCGCCATCGACCACGATCTCAGCGCCGCTCATGGCCCGCCCGGCATCGCTGGCGAGCAGCAGCAAGGCGCCGTCCAGGTCCGCCGGCACGCTGAAGCGGCGGCTGGGGATACGCGAGCGCAACTTGTCGCCGGCCTCGCTGGCCAGGAAGGCCTCGTTCAGGTCGGTCATCACGTAGCCGGGCGCCAGGGCGTTCACCCGGATGCCATGGCGCGCCAACTCCAGCGCCATGGCGCGGGTCAGGTGGGCCAGGCCGGCCTTGGCCGCCAGGTAGGGGCCGACGGCGCCGGCCACACGGCTGGCGAGGATCGAAGTGACATTGATCAGGCTGCCGCCCTTCCCCGCCGCGACCATGCGCCTGGCGCTTTCCTGGGCCACCGCCCAGGCGCCCTTGAGGTTGGTGTCGAGCACGCGGTCCCAGCTTTGATCGTCGCAGGCCAGCAAGGGCTGGCTGTCGCTCACCCCCGCATTGTTGACCAGCACATCCAGCGGGCCGGCGGCATCGAGCACCCGGCAGATATCCTCACGGCAGGTCACATCGAGGGCAAAGGCCTGCGCCCGCCCTCCCGCCACCTCGATGGCCTCCACCAGTGCCTGCAGCGGCGCCTGGCGCCTGGCAGTCACCACCACCTCGGCGCCTGCGGCGGCCAGGGTCATGGCGAAGTGGCGGCCCAGGCCGCTGGAGGCTCCGGTCACCAGGGCGCGGCGCCCGTCGAGGGCGAACAGTCGGGTCAGGTTCGGCTGCATCAGCGGGCCTCCAGGCGCTGGTCGAGCAGTTTCTTCGCCAGGCTCATGCGGTGCACCTCGCTCGGGCCGTCATAGATGCGGAACGGGCGAATGTCGCGGAAGATCCGCTCCACCACGGTGTCTCCGGTCACCCCGCGCCCGCCCAGTACCTGGACGCAACGATCGACCACCCGCCACAACGCCTCGGCGCTGATCACCTTGGCCATGCTGGAGTCGACATTGGCCCGCCGGCCCTGGTCGAGCACCCAGGCACAGTGCCACACCGCCAGGCGCACCACGTGCAGGTCCATCATGTTGTCGGCCAGCATGAAGCCCACACCCTGGTGCTCGCCCAGCGGCTTGCCGAAGGCGTCGCGGGTGCGCGCATAGTCGCAGGCGATGTCGTGGGCGCGACGCGCGGCGCCCAGCCAGCGCATGCAGTGGGTGAGCCGCGCCGGCGCCAGGCGCACCTGGGCATACCGGAACCCCTTGCCGATCTCGCCGAGCACATCGCTCGCCGGAATACGCAGGTTGTCGAAACGCAGCTGCCCGTGGCCACCGGTGAAGCAGCTGTCCAGCGAGTCCAGCTGACGCTCATGGATGATGCCGTCGCGTTTCATGTCGGTCAGGAACATGGTCGCCGTACCATCCTCCATGCGCGCCATGATGATGCCGAAGTCGGCGCCTTCTGCGCCGGTGATCAGCCACTTGCGGCCATTGATCAGGTAGTCGTCGCCATCGCGGGTGGCGGTGGTGCGCAGCATCGAGGGGTCCGAGCCGGAGCCTGGCGCAGGCTCGGTCATGGCGAAGCAGGAACGGGCATGGCCCTGGACCAGCGGGCGCAACCAGCGGTCTTTCTGCGCCTCGGTGGCGACCACGTCCATCAGGTGGATGTTGCCTTCGTCCGGGGCATGGATGTTCAGCGCCACCGGGCCCAGCGGCGAGTAGCCGGCCTCTTCGAAGACGATCGCCTTGGCCACGTGGCTCAGCGCCAGGCCACCCATTTCGCGGCTGGCGTGGGGCGTCAGCAAGCCGGCCGCGCGGGCGCGGGCCACCAGGTCCTGGCGCAGGGCGTCGCTGGGGCCGTGGCTGTCCTGGCGGGGGTCGTTCTCGAGCGGGATGACCTGTTCGGCGATGAAGTCTCGGGTCTTGGCCTGCAAGGCGAGCAGTTCGTCCGGGAGGGTGAAGTTCATGGTTGTCCTTCTGGGTGCTTGTCTGTCGGGAATGAGATGGCTGACGCCGTTCAGGGCAAGGCCTTGGGATTGCTGATGGCCAATCGGGCGAGGGTGACCTGGCGCAATGTCTCGACCAGGGTTCTATGGTTTTGCGGGGCGTCATGGCTGCCCAGGCGAATGGCCCGTGCCTGTTGGCGGCGCAGGTCGGGCAAGGCTGCGGGCGCCTCGTCGACCAAGGCGGCCAGACGTGTCCGCTCCTGGTCCTCGGCCAGAGCCCCCAGGCGGCTTTCGCGGGCTGCGATGGCCATGGCATTGGCGATCATCAGGGCCGGGTAACGCAGCTCGCCGGGCAGCGCTGGCAGCAGTTGCTCCAGAAGCGTCGAGCGAGCGATGTCGAGCAGTTCATGGGCATCGGGCTGGGTCATGGCGCTTCGGCTCCGGTCATGTGCAGGATGTCGAGCTCAAGCTCCGGCAGCAGTCGTGCGGTCAGTGCCAGCTCAATGGACGGCTCTTCGCCGGACAGATGGCGCTGGCCTTGCTGCAGGGCGATCACCGCCCAGCGCAGGGTGGCCATGACCTGCCAGTAGTGCAGTTGGCTGCGCTCGATACGCAGCGGAGACACCTCGTGGTAGCCCCCCAGGAAGTCCTCCAGTTGGCCGATACCGCCGGCCTCGAGGTCTGGGCGGGTGAAGCGCCAGCAGCGGGCGGTGAACCAGCCGAGGTCCTCGCACGGGTCGCCCCAGCCGGTGAACTCCCAGTCGAGTACGGCTTCGAGTCCCTGTTCGCTGGCCAGGTAGTTGCCGGTGCGGTAGTCACGGTGCAACAGACACAGGATGCTGTTGCGCGGTGCGTGCAGCTCGCACCAGCGCAGGCCCCACTCCAGCACCGGATAGGCATCGGCGAGGGTGTCGAGGTAGTGGCGATAGGCGTCGATGGTCGCCAAGGCCGGTGAGCGGGTTGGCATCGGCAGGAAATCCAGCGCGGCGCACGGCGGGCGAACCTGATGCAGGCGCGCCAGGTTGGCGCCAAGCTGCGCCGCCAGCTGCGCCCGGCCCTGGGTGCCGGCGCCAGCGCTGAGCAAGCGACCGGCGGCGACACCCGGCACGTACTCCATCAGGAAGAACACCCGCCCATGCACGCGCATATCGCGGCACAGCCACAGCGGGCGCGGTACTTTCACACCGGCCTGATGAACCACTTGCAGCACCGCGAACTCCTGTTCGCGGTCAAGGCTGGCGGGTAGCGCGGAAAGCGCATCGCTGCGCAGCACCCAACGCCGGGCGCCAGCCCAGGGGCCGCCTTCGATCAGCAGGTCCAGCAGCCAGTTTTCCTGGATGGCGCCGCCGCTCAGGCGCTGGCGTGCCTGGATGACCACCCGCTTCGCTGCGGCGTGCTCGCGGATGAACTCGACCAGTGGCTGGTCGTCCGGGGCCACGAATGTCTCGCCGTCCCGTACGGTCGTAGGAGGAGTGCTCATGGGGTTGTAGGGCCTGCCTGTAGTCATGTTGTCAGACAGCTTTAGCAACGCCTGGGCCAATTTTCGGGATATGCCTGTAACCCGCGCGCTCTCTGGCGCCAGGTTTTTCCATGGCGCTCGACGAAGCAATCCGGGTTTCACTTTTGCAACGAACTGATTCAGTATCGAAACAATTCAATCCTGAACAGGTCTCGACATGCGTCCTCCCCTTTCCCAGGTTGTCGTGCTGGTCAGTCACCTTCAACGACCTCGGCAGCGCAGTCGCCTCGCCAGCCTGGTGGCCGGCCTGGCGGCGGGCTACCCGGACGTCCATATCGAGGTGCTCGACACCTCGGTATCCGAAGCCCTGCAAACCGCCCGCGATCTCGAACAGCGCGGCAAGGCCGACGTGTTCGTCTGTGCTGGCGCCACTGCCGCCTACCTGCGTAGACACCTGGCACGTCCGGTTCTGACGATGCGTGTTGGCGGCGGAGACCTGTTGCGTGCGCTGGAGCAAGCTCGCGAACACTCCTCCCATGTCGCCCTGCTCAGCTACAACCGCATCGACCGGGACCTGCAAGCCATGCGAACGCTGTTCACGGTGCAGGTTCACCAGGTCGCCTACACCACCCTGGAAGAGGCTCGCCAGGCTGTCCTGGAGGTAGCCCGGCTGGGTTGCCGCAGCATCATCGGTTCGTCGACGGTGGTGGAGCTGGCGGAACAGGCAGGCCTGCACGGCGTGCTGTCGCTGAGCGAAGACACTGCGCGCAAGGCGCTCGAGGAAGCCATGGGAGTCCTCGACAGCCAGCGCCTGGAGATCGCCAAGCGGCGGCATCTGGACGCGGTGCTGCAACACATTCCAAGCGGTGTGGCAGCGGTCGACAACCAGGGTGTGGTGCAATCGCTCAACCCTGCCCTTGCCCAGTTGCTGGAGTTGCCGGTCAGCTCGGCTCTGGGTCGACCGTTACAGCAGCTATGCCCGGAGCTTGACCTGCAACAGGCGCTAGAGGATGGCGGTGGCGAGGAAAACCGGGTGATCCGGCTGGGCTCGCACGCCGTGGTCAGCAATCTCCTGCCGATCCTGGAGAATGGCGAGCGTACCGGCCTGGTGCTCACCTGCCAGGACATCACCGCCGTGCAGCGCGCGGATCAACGCATCCGCTCCACTCGCCGTCCAGGTGCCTTCACCGCGCGTTACCGGCTCGAACAACTCAACGGCGCGAGCAAGGCCAACCGTGAGATGTTGCAGCTGGCCAAGCGCTTTGCCGCCAGCCATTCGACCATCCTGATCACTGGCGAAAGCGGCACCGGCAAGGAACTGCTCGCCCAAGGGATCCATAACGAGAGCCCTCGCCGGCACGGGCCTTTCGTCGCCATCAACTGCGCGGCGTTTCCCGAGTCGCTACTGGAAAGCGAACTGTTCGGCTACGAGGAAGGCGCCTTCAGCGGTTCGCGCAAAGGCGGCAAGCCCGGCCTGTTCGAGGCGGCGCACCGTGGCACGCTGTTCCTCGACGAGATCGGCGACATGCCTGTGTCGCTGCAGACTCGCCTCCTTCGTGTATTGCAGGAGCGAGAGGTCTTGCGCCTGGGCGGCACCGAGCCGATCTCCATCGACGTGCGCATCGTCGCCGCCACCCACAAGGACCTGGGGGCCGCCATGAAGGATCGCGAGTTTCGCACCGACCTGTATTACCGGCTGAATATCCTGCGCTTGCAGACCACGCCCCTGCGCGAGCGGCCCGAGGACATCCCTCTGATTTGCCAGGGAATCAGCCAGCGCCTGCTGGTCCAGGGCCAGCCACCGGGTGCCGCAGGCATAACGACGCTCCTGCTACCCTACCTCGTCCGCCATTCCTGGCCCGGAAACGTCAGGGAACTGGAGAATGTCATCGAACGGGCGATGCTCTCCGCCAGCGAAATCTTCCATGAGCACGGCGTGGATGAGCATTACCTGGCTCGCGTGCTGCCCGAGCTATTCGAAGGCCAGCCTCAGCCCAGGTCCCGGAAAGAGCCATCGCGCACAAAGGATTTGCACGCCATCGGCAAAACCGCGCAGTTGCGCTACATACAGGAGACGCTGGACAGCTGCCAGGGCAGCCTTGACGAGGCTGCGCGTCGGCTCGGGATCAGCCGGACCACGCTGTGGCGGCGGCTTCGTTCGGCACGCTGAGCAAAACGATGCGCCTGGGCGATGCGGAACTCGCCCAGGCATGGACGCGGCCGGTGCCGTGAAACTCAATTGATCAGCGGAACCTGCTTGCCGATCTGCAACGCCTCCAGCGCGTCCAGTTGCGCTTCGATCTGCAGGAAGCGCATGGCCCGCCGAGGTGACATCTTCTCGGCCACTTCCTGCACGTACCGGTGCAGCACGGCCAGCTGTTTCTCCTGCAATCCCCGATAGAGGTCGACCATCCTCGAAGCTTCCGCGTCGGTAATGCTGCCGGAACCATAGGCGCGGGCATATTCGAGCAGGAGCTGGAATGTCTCCTTGTGCAGGCTGTCCGTCTCGCCTCGGTAGCGTGAATAGATCGGCCAGAACGTCTCGGCTTCGGTGCCGTCCAGCGCCATGTTTGCCTCGACCATCCGTTTGCGCTTGTAGTTGATGGTTTCCAGCTGGTTCCTGATCTTTTCCTTGTGCTCGTTCATCACCTGCTCGACCGATGGCAGGGGTTCGTCGGCATGAGCGGCAAGGGAAAGGGTCGCGACCAGGGTGGCCACGAAAAGCAAGCGCCTGGACATCGGCGTTCTCCTTCTGGGTTGATCGAATGGATTCATGCTGCCGCGGTGCGATGCGACATCAACGGGCCCCGCTCCTCAGGGCGATCCTGGGCGCCCACTCCAGCCATTCGTCATTGGCCGAATCGAACAGGGCGAAGGTCTGCCCCGGCTTGGCGGGCTCGCCCATCTGCGCATTGTTCGGGGTGGCGAAGGCAATGCCGCCCTCCATCAGCGCCTCCATCGACTCGGTGCGTAGCGACAGGCCTTTGAACAGGCTGGCGTCGACGCCGAAGCCGCTGGCATTCCAGAAACGGCTGCCGGTACGCACCAGCGGTACGTAGCGCGGTTCGATGAGGATGCTGATCAGCACCCGGTCGGCCTGTTCGCCCAAGGCCAGGTCGACGACCTTGCCCACCGGGATCTGCCGGTAGGTCACCAGGTTGCCCGGCTTGATCGAGCCCTTGCGCGGCGCACTGAGGGTCAGCCGCAGGCCGCTTTCCCGGCCCAGCAGGTTGGGCGCTTCGGCGAGAGTCTGGAAGCGTGCCTGGCGCTCGCCCGGCGTGCTCGACGGCAGCGCCTCGATGTAGGGGCCGCTGACCAGGGTTCCGAGGTTCTCGGTACGCAGCAGGCCGAGCGCCGGACGTACCACCCAGAAGCGGGTTCCGCTGCGGGCGACGCGCTCGCCGGCGGAAGTCAGGCGGGCCTTCATCAGTACCCCGGAGAGGTCCGGGTTCAGCTCGACGCTTTCGATCTTGCCGATGTCCAGGCCCTTGAAGCGGATCGGCGTGCCTTCGCGCAGTCCATCGGCATTGTCGATGCTCAGCTGGATCTCCACGCCACGGGCCATCGCCGCCTCCTCGCTGTCGAAGAGGGTGAAGCGCCGCACCTTGGTCACGGTCGGCGCCTTCGGATCGAGGGTGTCGAAGGAGATCCCGCCGGTGATCAGGGTCTGTAGCGACTCGCTCTTCACCTGCACGCCGCTGAGGTTGCCGGACAAGGTGATCCCGCTGGAGTTCCAGAAGCGCGTCGAGGTATTCACCAGGTGCGCGTACTCCGGCTCGATGTGCACACCCACCACCACTCGCTGGCGGTCGCGCGACAGCTGGTAGCTCTGCACGCTGCCGACGCGGACCTGGCGGTAGAGGATCGGCGCGCCGATATCGATCGAGCCGAGCTTGTCGCTGGTCAGCACCAGGTGCAGGCCGGGCGCGTCGGTGTTCAGCGGCGGCGCTTTCGGGCGGATGGTGAACTCGCGACTCGGCGCGCCGCTCTTGGCGAAGCGCACGTCGATATAGTTACCTTTCACCAGGGCCTCGAGGCCGGTGATGCCGGCCAGGGAGATGCTTGGCTTGACGGTCCAGAACTCGGTGCCTTCCAGCAGCATGTCCTCGACCCGCGGATCCATCGCCAGGTCGGCAGTGGCGCTGCTGTAGTCCTTGTCCATGTCGATCGACTTGACCAGGCCGACCTGCACGCCGTTGAACATCACCGGGGTGCGGCCCGGATCGATGCCGCTGACGTCGTTCATCTTCAGCTTCACGCGCAGACCGGCCTGGGCCGCGTCGTAGTCGTCGTACAGACGGAACGGCTTGCTCGGATCGGTCGGCGGGCTGTCGCCTCGACTATCGGAAGTAGCGAAAGCGATGCCGCCGGCCGCCAGGGTCAGCAACGATTCGCTACGCACCTTGAAGCCGGACAGGCCGCCGGAAATGGAGATGCCGCTGGCGTTCCAGAATCGCGTGTGCTTGCGCACCAGGTCGGCGTAGGCCGGCTCGATGTGCACCTTGATCTCGATGGTCCTCTGGTCATCGCCCAACTGGAAGCTCTTCACCTGGCCGACCTGGATCTGCCGGTAGAACACCGGGCTGCCCTGCTCCAGGGAGCCCAGGCGATCGGCCTTGAGGGTCAGGTGCAGGCCGGGCAGCCTGTCGGAAAGGGGGGGCGGCTGCTTCAGCGCGGTGAAGTTGCGTTCTTCCTTCTCGCCCTTCACCGGATCGACCGCGATGTAGACGCCGGATACCAGGGTTTCCAGGCCGGTGACGCCAGCCAGGGAAACCCGCGGCTTGACCAGCCAGAAGCGGGTACCCTTGCTCAGGTACTGGCGCGCCTCCTTGTCCATTTCGATGGTGGCCACCACGCCCTTGATATCTTCGCTGACATCCAGCGCGACAACCTTGCCGACCGCGATGCCCTTGTACAGCACCTCGGTCTTCTTCGCCTGGATGCCATCGCTGCTCTCGAAGCGCACCTGGATCAGCACCCCTGCCTGGTCGTAGGCGCGCCAGCCCAGCCAGGCCCCGATAGCCAGGGCCACCAGCGGCAGCACCCAGATCGCCGACCAGTTCGAGGTCTTGTGTTTCTTCGGGCTTGGCAAATCACTCATTCTCGTCGTCCAGATTGGTGTTGTCCCAGATAAGCCGGGGGTCGAACGTCACGGCGGCGAACATGGTGAGCACCACCACGCTGGCGAAGGCGGCGGCGCCGAGATTGGCCTCGATGCTCGCCAGGTTGCCGAAATTGACCAGCGCCACGAGGATGGCGATGACGAAGATATCGAGCATCGACCAGCGCCCGACCCATTCGATGAAGCGGTACATCATGATTCGCTGGCGGGCCGACATCGGCTGGTGCCGCTGCACCGAATAGAGCAGCAGGGCGATGCCGACCAGCTTGAAGGTGGGGACGACGATACTGGCGACGAACACCACCAGGGCGATGGGAAACATGTCGGCCTGGATCAGGGTCACGACCCCGCCCATGATGGTCGCCGGGGAGCCCTTGCCGAGCATGTTGACGGTCATGATCGGCAACAGGTTGGCGGGAACGTAGAGAATCATCGCCGAGATCAGCAACGCCCAGGTGCGGGCAATGCTGTTCGGCCGCCGAGGATGCAGCTTCGCGCCGCAGCGACTGCAACGCGGATGCTCGTTCCCGTCGGCGCGATTCAACTGGTGGCACTCGCCGCAGACCAGAATGCCGGCATCGATCGCACGCATTGTCGTTCTCCAGGATCTCTGCCGGGACGGTGATGGTTTGTCGTCGTCCAGCGCGGCGGCCAACCTGTGCCTTGCCCGGCAGGGAATGGGCACGGGGAAACCACCTGTCGGGGGAGGCTGCCGTCGGAAGACGATTCTGTTCGGGGCGTTACAGCGATGGCATGGGTTCGGCCACTCACGCGCATCAGTTGTCCGCTCGGCTCGATCTGGCCAGGCTGGGCCGGACTCGCTATTCATGCCGCTTGGACGACGATCGAGCGCTGGGATCGCATGATGCTTATATAGTTCACATGAGTCAATATTGTCTCATGTGTTTTTCTCCATCGCGCTATACGGAGCCAAGCGGCGATCCTGCCAGGGAGGCATCATGGCATTCGCCACGGAAGGAAGGACCCCCGGAGAGATTGTGGCGCGCCTCCTGTCTCATGCCGATGCAAGTGGCGGTATCGGCCGAGAATCCCTCGACACCGAGAAGCGGCTTTTCCGCGTCCAGGCATGGGACGATAGGAGCACTCGGGTAGCCCTGGATCGATACTCGCTTTACAGGCAGGAACACCGGCGGGCCTCTTCCGGGGCTCCTCCAGTGTCCTGCTGCACACCTCTGAGGCTCCGATATCCTCCGAACCTCGTCTTTGCCCGGTTCCTCTTTCAGTCAATCGCCGCCCGCGTCCCAACCCCGTCCACCAACCGCGCAATCCCCAATGGGTTGCCATCCTTCAGCGCTTCCGGCAGCCACGCGTCCGGGTAGTTCTGGTAGCACACCGGGCGCAGGAAACGGTCGATGGCCAGGGTGCCCACCGAGGTGCCGCGGGCGTCCGAAGTGGCCGGGTACGGGCCGCCGTGGACCATCGCGTCGCAGACTTCCACGCCGGTCGGGTAGCCGTTGAGCAGCAGGCGTCCTGCCTTCTGTTCCAGGAGCGGTACCAGGTCGGCGAAGGACGCCAGGTCTTCCGCTTCGGCGATCAGGGTCGCGGTGAGCTGCCCGTGCAGCCCATGCAGCGCGCGCTTCAGTTCGGCGTGGTCGGCGACCTCGACGACCACGCTGGCCGGGCCGAAGACTTCTTCCTGCAGCAACTCGTCGCCCTCCAGCAGCAGGCTGACGTCCGCCTGGAACAGTTGCGGCCGGGCCTGGCGGCCCTCCTGCGGTTGCCCGGCGAGATGGCGGACGCGCGGGTGGGCGTGCAGCGCCGCCAGGCCTTTTTCATAGCTGGCCAGCGTGCCGGCGTTGAGCATGGTCTGCGCCGGCTGGTCGTCCATGCGGGCGGCGAAGCGTTCGAGGAACGCCGAGAATTGCGCAGAGCGGATGCCGATGACCAGCCCGGGATTGGTACAGAACTGGCCGCAGCCGAGCACCACCGAGGCACTCAGTTCGTCGGCCACGGCCTCGCCGCGCTTCTTCAGCGCCGCCGGCAGCAGCACCACCGGGTTGATGCTGCTCATCTCGGCGAACACCGGGATCGGCTGCGCCCGGGCGGCCGCCATGTCGCAGAGGGCGCGGCCGCCCTTCAGCGAACCGGTGAAGCCGACCGCCTGGATCGCGGGGTGGCGTACCAGCCGCTCCCCTACTCCGCCGCCGTAGATCATGTTGAACACGCCCGCCGGCATGCCGGTGCGCTCGGCCGCGCGGAGGATCGCCGCGGCGACCCGTTCGGCGGTGGCCATGTGTCCGCTGTGCGCCTTGAACACCACCGGGCAGCCGGCGGCCAGGGCCGCGGCGGTATCGCCGCCGGCGGTGGAGAACGCCAGGGGGAAGTTGCTCGCGCCGAACACCGCCACCGGGCCGAGGCCGATCCGGCACTGGCGCAGGTCGACGCGTGGCAGCGGCTTGCGTTCGGGCCGGGCGCGGTCGATGCGCGCGCCATGGAAGTCGCCGCGCCGCAGGACTTCGGCGAACAGGCGCAGCTGGCCGCTGGTGCGGTTGCGTTCGCCCTGGATGCGCGTGGCCGGTAGCGCGGTTTCACGGCAGACGATGGCGACGAAATCGTCGTCCAGCGCGTCGAGTTCGGCGGCGATGGTATCGAGGAATTCCGCGCGGCGGCTGGCCGGCAGTTGCCGGTAGTGCGGGTAGGCGCTGGCGGCGGCTTCGGCGGCGGCGTCCACTTCTTCCGGGGTGGCTTGCACGAAGCGGTACGGCAGCGCCTCACCGCTGGCGGCGTCGAGGCTTTGCAGGAAGAGCGTGCCGGCCGCGCTGCGGGCGCCGCCGATGAAGTTGTGTCCGAGGATGGCTGTCATGTCGACCTCATACAGGGGAAGCCCCGCCGGGGATGGCCGGCGGGGTTGGAGCCAAGGCTCCGCAGGAATGAAGGAAACCGTGCCGCGGGTCTCTCGTGGAGCTCCGGCCTATGCACGGCGGTGGGGCTTCAGAGCGCTACCACCCGCCCCGGCGTCAGTGCGGTCTCGACGGCGGCGATGCCATTGCGCAGCGGCGCGCCGAACTCGGCCATGGCGATCTCGAAGACATCCCCCGGAGCAGCCTTGATCCCGTCGGCGAAGGACAGCGTGGCGGTACCGAAGTAATGCACGTGGACGTCGCCCGGACGGAGGAACTGCGCGTACTTGAAATGGTGGTACTCGAGGTTCTCCAGGCTGTGGCACATGTTGTCCTCGCCGGAAAGGAACGCCTGCTGCCAGAGCACTTCGCCGTCGCGCAGGATCCGGCTCTCGCCCTGCAGGTGGCGCGGCAGTTCGCCGACTCGCAGCTCCGGCCCGTAGCAGCAGGCGCGTAGCTTGGAATGCGCCAGGTACAGGTAGTTGCGGCGCTCCATCAGGTGGTCGGAGAACTCGTTGCCCAGGGCGTAGCCGAGCCGGTAAGGCCGGCGGTCATCGCCGATCAGGTAGAGCCCGACCAGCTCCGGTTCCTCGCCGGCGTCCTCGGCGAAGGCCGGTAGCGGGAAGTCCGCGCCGGGGCGCACGACGATGCCGCCGTCGCCCTTGTAGAACCATTCGGGCTGCGCGCCGACCTGGCCCGCCGGTGGCTTGCCGCCCTCCAGGCCCCACCTGAAGATGCGCATGGTGTCGGTCAGCGCGGTCTCGTCGCCCTGGTTCTGCTGGTGCATGCGGTCGCGCGTCGCGGCGCTGCCCAGGTGGGTCAGGCCGGTGCCGCTGACCAGGCAATGGGCCGGGTCGTCATGATCCAGCGGCGGCAGCACCCTTCCCTCCTCCAGCAACCCGGCATAGTCCGGGCCTGGCTCGCTGCCTCGGCGCAGCACCTCGTCGTGCAGGCCGCTGCCCGCGCGAATCGCCGCCAGCCCCAGTTCGCGCGTGCTGCGCACGCCGCGCAGCACCTGTATCCGGGCGCCTTCGACGACGCCGACCCGGCGCTGCCCTGCCCGGTCCTCGAATTGAATCAGCCGCATCTCGGCTCCTCCTGTGGGCTCCGACTATCACTCGATGATGATGAAATCCTTGAGGTGCTCTTCGGATATCTCCAGGCCCAGGCCGGGCTTGTGGTCGTCCAGCTGGATATAGCCGTCGACCGGCTGCGGCTCGCCCTTGAACACGTAGTAGAACAGCTCGTTGCCGACCTCGACGTCGAACACCGGGAAGAACTCGGCCATCGGCGAGGCGGTGCTGGCCATGGTCAGGTGATAGTTGTGCAACTGTCCGGCGTGCGGGATCACCGGCACTGACCAGGCCTCGGCCATGGCGTTGATCTTGCGCGCGGCGGTGATCCCGCCTACGCGGTTGGTGTCGTACTGGATGACGTCCACCGCGCGGCGCTCCAGCAGGTCCTTGAAGCCGTGGCCGGTGAATTCGTGCTCGCCGCCGGAGATCGGCATGATCCCCATCTTCTTCAGCTCGACGTAGCCCTCGATGTCATCGGCGATCACCGGCTCCTCCAGCCAGCGCGGTTCGAACTCGGCGAGCTTCGGCAGCATCCGCCGGGCGTATTCCAGGGTCCAGCCCATGTAGCATTCGAGCATGATGTCGATGTCCGGCCCGGCCAGTTCGCGTAGCGCGCGGACCTGCTCGATGTTCCTGCGCATGCCCGTCGGGCCGTCCTTGGGGCCATAGCCGAAGCGCATCTTCAGCGCGGTGAAGCCCTGGTTCAGGTAGCCCTGGGCCTCTTCGAGGAAGGCGTCGAGGTTGTCGTTGGCGTAGAGCTTCGAGGCGTAGGTCCAGATCTTCTCCTTGGTGCGGCCGCCGAGCAGCTTGAACACCGGCTTGTTCACCGCCTTGCCCATGATGTCCCAGATCGCCAGGTCCACCGCCGAGATGGCTGCCATGCCGATGCCCTTGCGGCCCCAGGCGTGGGTGCGGCGATACATCTTCTGCCAGATGTACTCGTTGTCGAACGGGTCTTCGCCGATGCAGATCGGCGCCAGGTAGAGGTCGACGATTTCCTTCGCCACGCGCGGCGCCAGGGCGCAGTTGCCGATGCCGACGAGGCCGTCGTCGGTCTCGATCTCCACCACCAGCCAGCCGTGGAAGCGGAACGAACCCATGGCGTCTCCCTTCTCGAACAGGATGTCGCTGGCATTGGTGCAGAAGTGCGCCTGCGGCGGGACGACCTTGCCCTTCCATTCGAAGACGCGGGTACGGACGGATTTGATTTTCATGTCGCAGCTCCTATCGGTGCGTAGTGTGGGTCAGCCGGCCTGCCGCGCTCGCAGCGGGACGGACGAGGATCCGGAAGTCTTCAGCCGGGCCAGCAGACAGGCGCCGAGCAGGCCGACGGCGGCCAGGGCGAACATGCCGGCGCGCGGGTCGGCGAACTGGCTTTCCATGAGGGTCTTGAGGTTCGGCGCGACGAAGCCGCCGAGGTTGCCCAGGGAGTTGATCAGGGCGATGCCGCTGGCCGCGGCCGCACCGCTCAGGTAGCCGGTGGGAAGGGTCCAGAACAGCGGCTGCACCGAGACGAAGCCGGACGCGGCGAAGCAGAAGGCGATCACCGCCAGGCCCAGGTTGCCGGCCAGCGCCGAGGCGGCGATACCGGCTGCGGCCATGCCCAGCATGGCCACCGCGAGCTGGCGATGCTGGCCGCTGCGGTCGGCCTGGCGGGTCACCAGGCGCGTTACCACCAGGGCGCAGACCCAGGGAATCGCGGTGATCAGGCCGACGTTCAGGCCGACCTGGCCGTCGAGGAAGCTAGCGATGCGGGTCGGCAGGTAGAACACCACGCCGTACACGCTCATCTGGATGGTGAAGTAGACCAGGCAGAACTTCAGCACCTGGCCGCTGCGCAGGGCGCTGAGGAAGCCGTGCGGGCCGCGTGCCTGTTTGCGGGTGTCTTCTTCGGCCAGCTCGCCTTCCAGCGCCCGCTTCTGCTCGTCGCTCAGCCAGCCGGCATCGCGCGGGCGGTCGACCAGGTAGAAGTAGGCGGCAATGCCGACCAGCGAGGCCAGCAGGCCCTCGGTGACGAACAGCCACTGCCAGTTGGCCAGGCCGAAGATGCCGTGGAACTCCAGCAGCCAGCCGGACAGCGGACCGCCCAGCACCAGCGCCAGCGGCAGGCCGAAATAGAACAGGCCGAGCGCCTGGGCACGGCTGCGCTGCGGGAACCAGTAGGTGAGGTAGAGGATGATGCCGGGGAAGAAGCCCGCCTCGGCGACGCCCAGCAGGAAGCGCAGGACATAGAAAGTCATGGCGTCGTCGGCGAACATCATCGCCGCCGAGACCAGGCCCCAGGTGACCATGATCCTGCACAGCCAGACCCTGGCGCCGAGGCGGTGCAGCATCAGGTTGCTGGGTACCTCGAAGCAGGCATAGCCGATGAAGAAGATGCTCGCGCCGAACGCGAAGGCGGCATCGCCGAGGCCGGTGTCGGCTTGCAGGAAGGCCCGCGCGTAACCGACGTTGGCCCGGTCGATGAAAGCCAGTACATACATCAGGACCAGGAAAGGCAGGAGCCGCAGGCGGCTGGTGGCGATCGCCGAGGACAGCAGCCTGGCGTGGTCGTTCATGGCGCTCATGGAGGGCTTCCTTCTTGTTGTTGTTCGACGCGGAGGCGGCATGGCCGCTTGCGTTGGGCCGACTGTAGCCAGGCCGCTCCCGCGCGGATAATCACTTCTGCGCATTCATCGATAACCCCAGGCAATACCTTTTAACCAATCAGCCAATCGCCGGTTATCGGGCAGCAGCGAGAACGGCCCTGCGCTCAGAGCAGCGGCAGGGAATACGAGAGGATCAGGCGGTTCTCGTCGACATCGGCGGCATGGTTGGACCGCAGCATGGCGTTGCGCCAACGCAGGCCGAGGTTCTTCAGCGGGCCGCTCTGGATCACGTAGGCGACGTCCACGTCGCGTTCCCAGGCGCGGCCGTCGTCCATCGCCTTCGTCCGGGCATGGGCGCCGCTGGCGTAGCGGGCCATGGCGGTCAGCCCGGGAATGCCCAGGGCGACGAAGTCGTAGTCGTAGCGCAGTTGCCAGGAGCGCTCGCCGGCGCTGGTGAAGTTGCGCACCTGGATGTCGTTGACCAACGGCGTGCTGGTGCCGGCGATGTAGAGCATCCCGTCGTCGCCGTACATGCGCTGGTAGCCGGCGCCGAGGCTGTGGCCGCCGCGGGTCGCGCTGAAGAAACCGGTCAGCGCGCGATTCTCCAGTTCCCCGAGCTTCGCGGCACCTTCGTCGCGCGTGTCGAAGAGCCCGACGCTGGCGCCCAGGCGCCAGCCGCCGAAGCTCTGCTTGTGGCTCAAGCTGTAGTAGTCCTGCCGGTAGATGTCTTGCAGTCGCGCCTGCCACAGCCCGACCTGGCTGCGCTCGGCATTGAAGCGGTACTCCGCGCCCAGGTAGTCGAAACGGTCGGAGAACGCCCCGCCGCGCCCATCCACCGAGAGGTCCTGGTGGTCGCTGGAGTTGCGCTGGCTGAGCGAACGCATCTGCCCGCCGTGCAGGGTCAGGCCGGCGATTTCCCTGGAGGTCAGCATGCCGCCCTGGAAGGTCTGTGGCAGCAGGCGGCCGTCGTTGCGCAGGAGGATTGGCAGTTCCGGCAGCAGTTCGCCGAGCTTCAGCTCGGTATTCGACAGCTTCAGCTTCGGCGCCACGCCCAGTCGCGCGTAGTCGTCCGCTGCGCGTCCGTCGGCGTGGCGTGGCAGCAGCCCGGAGCCAGCACGATCAGGGCTGCTGTCGAGCTTCAGGCCGAGCTGGCCGATCAGCTCGACGCCGAGGCCCAGGGTGCCCTGGGTATAGCCGGACTTCGCCTGTAGGAGAAAGCCTTGGGCCCACTCCTCCTGTTTCGACTGCGCCGCGCCGGGCTGGCGGAAGTCGCGATTGAAATAGAGATTGCGCAGGCCGAGGCTGACGCTGGCGTCTTCGATAAAGCCCTCGGCGCCGGCGAGCGACGGCAGGCCGGCCAGCAGGACCGGGGCGAGCGAGGCGGATTTCAGCAGGTTCGGAGCGGAACGGGTCATTGTTGTTTTTCCTTTTCCCAGGCCGAAGCGAGCCGTGGAGCGCTGCGGCTCCAGGCGATGTGTCTCTCGTCGAAGGTGCGACGCCTCCTGCCCCGCCGCGACGGTACAGAGAGGCGCCAGGGAGCGCGTTACGAAGGGGCGGCGCTCTGGTTGTCGCGTCGCATGCAGGCGATCAGGCTTTGCGCCTGCCCATCCGGCAGGCGATCTCGAACGCCTGGCGGGTGGCGCCGACGTCGGCCCTTCCCTGCCCGGCGATATCGAAGGCGGTACCGTGGGCCGGCGTAGCGATGGGGATCGGCAGGCCGCCCTGGACGGTCACGCCGCGGGAGAAGCCCATCAGCTTGATCGCGATCTGCCCTTGGTCGTGGTACATGGTCACCACCGCGTCGAAGGCACGGGCGTCACCCTGCACTTTGAGGAAAATGGTGTCGGCGGGATACGGGCCGTCGGCGGCGATCCCCTGTTCGCGCGCCTTCTGCACCGCCGGAGCGATGATGTCCAGCTCCTCGCGGCCGAAGCTGCCGTTGTCGCCGTTGTGCGGGTTCAGTCCGCAGACGCCGATGCGCGGCCGCGCCAGGCCGCTGCGGCGCAGCGCGTCGTCGATCAGGCGGATCGCCTCCCCTACCCGCTCCTGGCTGAGCAGGCCCGGCACCTCGGCCAGGGCTACGTGGGAGGTCACCCGCGAGGTCCAGAGGTTGTCGAGGACGTTGAACTCGCAGAACGGGCCGCCGAACCCCAGGCGCTCGGCGAACCAGTGCAACTCGTCGCTGTGGTCCATGCCGGCCATGTGCAGCGAGGTCTTGTTCAGCGGGCCGAAGAGGATCGCATCGGTCCTGCCGCTGCGGGTCAGTTCGAGGGCCAGCGCGAGGGTCTCCAGGCTGTAGCGGCCACCGACGGCGCTCGCTTCGCTGCGTGGGAACTCGTCCCCGCCCTGGCTGAGCCAGGGATGCAGCAGTGGCGTGGCGTCGGCGAAATCCAGGGTCTCCAGCGCGTCGATGCGCCGGTAGGGGAATTCGCAGCCGGCGATGCGCATGCCGCGACGCATTTCCGCTTCGTCGGCGATCAGCACGATGTGCGCCTTCTCGCGCACCTCGGTGTCGGCCAGCAGGCGGGCGATCAGTTCCGGGCCGATGCCGGCCGGATCGCCCAGGACCATGGCCAGTCGCGGTAGGGATGGAGCGTTCATGGGGAAGTCCTCGGGTCGGGCGACGCCTGCTGCAGGCGCACGGTGTCGGGTACGGTGCGGTAGATGCGCCGCGCGTTGCTATGGAAAAGCCGTTCCTGGTCGGCGTACGGCAGGTCGGCGACGATGCGTTTGAAACCGCCATAGATGTCGTCGAACGAGCCGCACAGGCTGTCCACCGGGAAGTTGCTGGCGAACATCGCCCGCTCGACGCCGAACAGGGCGATGCTTTCGCGGACGATCCAGGCGTTGTCCTCGACGCTCCAGCGCCGGCCGGCCTGGCCGATGCCGGAGATCTTCAACGCCACGTTGGGGCATTCGGCGAAGCGCGCCATGGCCCGTTGCCAGGCGGCCAGCCCCTCCTCGCTGCGATCGGACGGCAGGCCGGCGTGGTTGAGCACGATCAGCGTATCGGGGAAGTCGCGCGCCAGGCATGCGGCCTCGGCGAGGTTCCACCAGGGTGTCTGCAGGTCGAAGTGCAGGCCGTGCCGGGCCAGCTCGGCATAGCCGCGACGCCAGCGCTCGTCGCTCATCAGGCTGCGCAACTCGCCGACCTGTTGCGGGCGTTGCGGACCGCCGGGCTTGTGGCGGACGCTGCGGACCCGTGCGAAGCCCGCCTGCGCCGCCAGCACCTCGGCGGCGTCCGGCGCGTCCAGCCAGGCCTGCGCCACCACTGCGTGGGGCGCGCCATGGCGTTCGGCGAGGTGATGCACGAAGCGTGTTTCGCCGAGCGGATCGCGCGGGTCCCACTCGGTTTCCACGTAGACCGTCTCGACCACCCGGTGTGCGCCGACGTCGCCGAAGTAGTCCGCCGGCAGGTAGCGGCGCTTGATCGCGCTGTAGTCGCCGTAGCGGAACGGAATCTTGGCGTCCTCCGCGAGCCAGGGGTGGTAGTTCGCCTGCGGGTCCCAGAAATGATGATGGGCGTCGACGATCGGCCCGTCGTACAGCTCAGCCATGCTTTGCCTCGGTCTTGTCCAGGGAAATCAGCAGGGTGCCGGCGATGAAGGCTGCCGAGCAGAGGGCGAAGAAGCCCAGCACCGCGGCATATCCGCCCAGGTGTTGCAGCAGCAGCCCGACCAGGATCGGCACGGCGATGCCGCCGAGGCTGCCGGCCATGTTCATCACCCCGCCGACCAGGCCGACCCGGGCCGGAGCGGCGAGCAAGGCCGGAAAGCTCCAGTACAGGCTGCCCCACATCAGGAAGAAGGCGGTCAGCGCCAGCAGGGTCACGGCGGCATAGGCATCTTCCAGGCTCGGCAACAGCAGGAAGGCGACCAGCGCCGCGAGGCCCGAGACCGTCAGCAGGCCCTTGGCCGCCAGGCCGCGGCGCACGCCCTTGCGGATCAGCAGGTCGCAGAGGAAGCCGCCGACCAGGGAACCGACGGCGCCACAGAGGAAGATGACGAAGGTCGCGGCGCCGATACCCTTGATATCGAAGCCGCGCGCCTGCGCCAGGTAGCTAGGACCCCAGGTCAGCAGGCCGAAGAACACCATGGCCCAACTGGCGCGGCCGAGGACGATACCGACCAGGGAGCGGCCGGCGATGCCCAGTCTTCCGCCGGCCTGGCAGTCCGCTTCGGCGAGCGGGGTGGTGCGGTCGGCGTTGATCCGGTCCAGCTCGGCGGCGTTGACCCCGGGATGCTCGGCCGGGTCGTCGCGCAGGTAGTGCCAGGCCATGGCCAGGGTGGCGATGCCGGCGATGAAGAAGGCGCTGCGCCAGGAGCCGAGCACGGCGATCAGGTAGGCGATGACCAGTCCGCCGAGAGCGACGCCCAGCGGCCCTCCGCAGTCCATCAGCACGGCGCCGCGGCTGCGTTCGCTGGAGCCCAGCCACAGCGAGTTGAGCTTGCCGCCGGAGGGGAACAGCGGCGCTTCCGCCGCGCCCAGGGCGACCCGGGCGAACATCAGCGACAGGCCGCCGCTGGCGAAGGCCGCGAGGGTCTGGAAGGCTCCCCAGAGGCCGGTGGACCAGCCGATCACCCGGCGCGGGCCGTAGCGGTCGATCAGCCAGCCGCCGGGAATCTGCAACAGCGCGTAGGCCCAGAAGAAGCTGCTGAGGATCAGCCCCTGCATGCTCGGCGTGAGCTGGAATTCACCGGCGATGGTGGGCATGGCGATGGACAGCGAGACCCGGTCGACCAGGTTGATCACCGTCAGGGCGAAGACGATGGCGAAGATGCGCCAGCGGACGTTGCTGGGTTTTGCGGCAGTGGCCTTGTCCTGGGCAGGATCAGCCTGGAGCACGGCGGTCTGTGCCTGAGCCATGGGTCGTACCTCTTTTATTGTTGTTCTTGTGCTGCGGAACTGGGTTGGCAGGTCCGGCACGCCCACTATCCGGCTTTCCATCGATAACCGTCTAATCAAAGCTGCTCATACGGCCATTTCCTACGGTTATCGCTCCAGGTATCCGACATCCGCTTCCACTCATAACCCCAGGCTATCGGTGTATGCCTTATTTTGAGTGGACGCTTATCGGTGCGCTTCGCACACTCCGCTCTACCCATAACAACAATGACAACCAGAGGTCCTCCATGCGTACCGCATATGCGCGCTCCGTCCCCTCCTTCCTGGCCGCTTGCGCCCTGCTCTGCTGCACCGCCCTGCCCGCCCTGGCGGCTGCCTGGAAACCCGAAGAGAACCTGGAGATCGTCGTCGCCGGCGGTCCCGGTGGCGGCACCGACCAACTCGCCCGCCTGGTCCAGTCGGCGATCAGCCAGAACAAGCTGCTCGACGTCAACACCGTGGTGCTGAACAAGGGCGGCGGCAACGGCGCCGAAGCCTTCCTCGACCTGAAGCTGGCCAAGGGCAACGCGCACAAGCTGGTGATCGGCACCAACAATGTCTACCTGCTGCCGCTGGTGGCCCGGCTGGGCTACCAATGGACCGACCTGACGCCGGTGGCGGCGGTGGCCGAGGACGACTTCATCCTCTGGACCTACCAGGCGGCGCCGTGGGCGGACGCCGCGGCGTTCCTCGCCGATCTGAAGAAGGACGCGACAGGCATGCGCTTCGGCGGCAGCCAGTCGAAGGACGTCGACCAGACTCTAAGCCTGCTGCTCGGCAAGCAGGTCGGCGGCAAACTGACCTACATCCCCTTCAAGAGCGGCAGCGAGGCGTCCATCCAGTTGGCCGGCAGGCACATCGCCGCCAACCTCAACAACCCGGCGGAAAGCCTCAGCCAGTGGCGCGGCGGCCAGGTCCGGCCGCTCTGCGTGTTCAGCCACGAGCGCATGATCTACACCGCCAAGGTCGCTGCCGAGCAGTCCTGGGCGGACATCCCCACCTGCCACGAGCAGGGCCTGGGCATCGACCAGTACCGCTTCCCGCGCACCGTGTTCCTGCCCGGCGGAGTCAGCGACGAGCAGCGCGCCTTCTACGTCGAGTTGATGCGCAAGGTCAGCCAGACCGCCGAGTTCAGGGACTATGTCGAACGCTCGGCGCTGGCGCCGACCTTCCTCGCTGGCGAGGACCTGGTGAGCTACATCGAGAAGGACCGCCAGCGCGTCATCCCGCTGTTCCAGGAAGCCGGCTGGCTTCGCCAGTAACCCGCGTAGCGCGATCAGGAGACGAACATGTCCAGCTCATCCGATGCGCCGCTGGTCGCCACCCGCTGGGTGGAGATCGGCCTGGCGCTGTTCACCGCCGCGCTCGGCGCGATCGTCATGTACGGCAGCCAGGATATCGGCATCGGCTGGGGCGACAGCGGCCCCGAGGCCGGCTATTTCCCCTTCTACATCGGCCTGCTGCTGAGCGCCGCCAGCCTCGGCAACCTGCTCTTGGCCCTGTGCCGCTGGCGGGCGCTGGATACCTCGTTCGTCGCCCGCACGGCCTTTCGCCGGGTGCTTGCGGTGTTCCTGCCGATCGCCGCCTACGTGGCGGCCATGCCGTTCGCCGGGATCTACCTCGCCTCCGCGTTGTTCATCGCCTGGTTCATGTGGCGCGACCGTAGCCGCGACAAACCCTACGGCGTGCCGCTGATCGTCACGCTGTCCTGCGGCGCGGCGCTGGCCAGCTACCTGGTCTTCGCCGTCTGGTTCAAGGTGCCGCTGGATGCCGGAATACTGGCCGACCTCGCGGCCTTCGTCGGGAGCGCCAGGCCATGAGCGAATTCGATTCCCTGATGCAGGGCATGAGCCTGGTCCTCAGCGCCCATCACCTCGGCCTGATGGTGATCGGCGTGCTGCTCGGCATCCTGGTCGGCGTGCTGCCGGGCCTCGGTGCGCCGAACGGGGTGGCGCTGCTGCTGCCGCTGACCTTCAGCATGTCGCCGGTGTCGGCGATCATCCTGCTTTCCTGCATGTACTGGGGCGCGTTGTTCGGCGGCTCGATCACCTCGATCCTGTTCAACATCCCCGGCGAGCCGTCGTCGGTGGCCACCACCTTCGACGGCTACCCGATGGCGCGCAACGGCCAGGCCGGCGAAGCGCTGACCGCCGCCTTCACCTCGGCGCTCCTCGGGGCGCTGGTCGGCGTGCTGCTGCTGACCTTCCTGTCCACCCATATCGCTCGCTTCGCCCTGGCGTTCAGCTCGCCCGAGTTCTTCGCCGTCTACCTGCTGGCGTTCTGCACCTTCATCGGCATGAGCCGCAACCCGCCATTGAAGACCCTGGTGGCGATGACCATCGGCTTCGCCATGGCCGCCGTGGGCATGGATACCGTGTCCGGCGACCTGCGCCTGACCTTCGACCAGCCCTGGCTGCTTTCCGGGCTGAGTTTCGAGGTGGCGGTGATCGGCCTGTTCGGCATCGGCGAGATCCTCTGCATGGTGGAGGAAGGCCTGGTGTTTCGCGGCGAGCGCGCACGCATCACGCCGATGGTGATCCTGCGTACCTGGGCCAGGCTGCCGCGCTACTGGCTGACCTGGCTGCGCAGCGCGCTGGTCGGCTGCTGGATGGGCGTCACTCCGGGCGGCCCCACCGCCGCCTCGTTCATGAGCTACAGCCTGGCGCGGCGCTTCTCGAAGAACCGCGAGAACTTCGGCAAGGGCGAGGTGGAAGGCGTGATCGCTCCGGAGACAGCCGACCATAGCGCCGGCACCAGCGCCCTGCTGCCGATGCTGACGCTCGGCATCCCCGGCTCGGCGACCGCCGCGGTGATGCTCGGTGGCCTGATGATCTGGGGGCTGCATCCCGGGCCGACGCTGTTCGTCGAACAACACGACTTCGTCTGGGGCCTGATCGCCAGCATGTACCTGGGCAACGTGGTCAGCCTGATCGTGGTACTGGCGACCGTACCGCTGTTCGCCTCGATCCTGCGGATTCCGTTCGCCATCGTCGCGCCGATCATCGTCATGGTCTGCGCCATCGGCGCCTACTCGGTGCACAACGCCATGCTCGACGTGGTCCTGATGCTGCTGTTCGGCGCGCTCGGCTACCTGTTCAAGAAACTCGGCTACCCCATCGCCCCGCTGGTGCTCGCCGCGGTGCTCGGCGACAAGGCCGAGGACGCGTTCCGCCAGTCGATGCTGTTCTCCGACGGGCAACTCTCGGTGTTCTGGTCCAACCCGCTGGTGGCCAGCCTGACCGGCGCGGCGCTGGCGATGCTGCTCTGGCCGTTGCTGGCGCGGTGCGCCGGGGCGCTGTTCCGGCGTGGCCGGCGGAGTCTCCGGCATGCCGCCTGAGCCTGCGTCTGGCGGCGGGGTGGATTTCTTGTCACCCTGGGTCTCCCCGCCGCCAGCGAGATACGCCATGTCCCGGATTCCCGACGCCAGCATCATCCACAGCCGCCTGCGCCTGCGCCAGTTGCGCCTGATGCTGGCCCTGGAGGAACTCGGCTCGCTGCGCCGCGCCGCCGACGAGATTGGCATGACCCAGCCGGCGGCGACCAAGATGCTCCACGAGGCCGAAGACCTGCTCGGCGTCGAGTTGTTCGAGCGTTTGCCGCGCGGCATGCGCGCGACGCCTTTCGGCGAGACGCTGATCTATTACTCGCGGATGATCTTCGCCGAGCTGTCCGGGATGCGCGAGGAACTGGTTGCGCTGGAATCCGGCAACCTCGGCCGGGTCACCGTCGGAGCGATCCCGGCGCTGGCCTCGAGCCTGCTGACGCGCACCATCGCCACCCTGAAGCAGAGTCATCCACGGCTGTCGATGAGCATCCAGGTGGACACCAGCGACGTGCTGGTCCAGGCCCTGCAACAGGACCAGCTGGACGTGGTGCTCGGACGCATCCCCAGCGGCGCGCGCACCGACGACCTGGTGTTCGACAGCCTCGGCGAGGAAGAACTCTGCGTGGTGGTCGGCGCGCAGAACCCGTTGTCGCAGGCACGCAAGCTGGACTGGGGCGAGTTGCAGGAGCTGACCTGGGTGTTGCAGCAGCACCCCAGCCCGATGCGCGGGATCGTCAACCAGGCCTTCCACAATGCGCGCATCGACCTGCCGAGCAGTATCGTCGAGACCACCTCGATCATGACCCTGCTCTCCCTGCTGCAACAGACCGACATGATCGGCATCACTCCACGCTCGGTGATCGAGGACTACCCGGGCAAGCACCTGCTGGCGATCCTGCCGATCCAGCTGGAGCCGCGCCTGCCGCCCTACGGCCTGATCACCCGACGCAACCGGGTCCACTCCTCGGCCATGCAGACCTTCATGGCCAGCGTACATGCCGAACAGGCGCGGCACCTGGCGAAGTGAGCGGCACTAGCACAAATGAGCTAATAGCCGCGAGCCGGCTGGACCTCTAACATCCTGCGGCATTTCAACGGAGTGAATGCCATGCCCTCGATCAAGCCCTTCGGTCTCGCCCTGCTCGTCCTCGGTCTCAGCGCCTGCGCCTCCCTCGGTCAGTCGGGGAATCGCGACAACGAGGTCAAGGTCGCCGCGCAGAAGCTCATCGGCCAGCCCGCCGGCAAGGCCTTCGAACTGTTCGGCAAGCCCGACCAGGGCCTCGGCCCTTCGTCCTACGGTAGCGGCGGCTTCTACGCCTGGAACCGCGTGCGGACCCACATGGGGCCGGACAAGGTCTTCATACAGACCGGCACCGAGTACGTCGGCCAGCGCGAGACCTGGGTCGGCGTCGGTGGCCAGGGGGTCGCCGGCATGGCGCCGGTGAGTAGCGAGGCGGTCTATCGCAAGACCGGCTACTACGAGAACGAGACCATCCTCGACTATTTCTGCAGCATCACCCTGTACACCGACAGCCGGGACATCATCACCAACGCCAGTGTGATCGACTGCCGGGACAGCCGCTGACGGGGCCGCCGGGCCCCGGCCTTCCTTCTCGACGACGAACCCCCGACGCGGAAGCCCTGCGGACAATGGCGTTACGCTATCGTTTTTTATTTCCTTGAATCCTTGTTTTCATACCTCTTATTTCGTCTGGAAATAAGATAGATCGATTCATTCTTTTCTCCCGACCCTTGGCCCCTGCCAAACTCCCTTCGCCACGGGATACCCCCGCGCCGACATGGCGGCATTCCCATCCGGAATGTCCGCCCCACATTGCAAGGCCCTGATCGTCGATCGCGGCCGACAAGGAGCTGGAACTTTCATGAAGAAACTCCCCGCCATCACCGCCCTCGCTCTCGCCCTGATCTCCGGCCTGGCCCAGGCCGACCGCCTGGAGGACATCCGCAAGGCCGGCGTATTGCGCGTCGCGTCCTTCGACAGCAACCCGCCGTTCGGTTTCGTCGACGCCAAGAGCAAGCAGATCGAAGGCCTCGACGTCGACTATGCCAAGGCCCTGGCCGACAAGCTGGGCGTCCGGCTGCAAGTGCTGCCGACCAACCCGGCCAACCGCATCCCGCTGCTGACGGCGAACAAGGTCGACCTGGTCCTGGCCAACTTCACCATCACCCCGGAGCGTGCGCAGCAGGTGGACTTCAGCATCCCCTACTTCTCCTCCGGCCAGCAGTTCATCGTCAAGAAAGGCACCCTGACCTCGCCGGAAGTCCTCAACAAGTGGCGGGTCGGCGTGGACAAGGGCACGGTCAACGAAGGCGTGCTGCGCGAGAAGTTCCCCGGAGCCAAGGTCATCGCCTACGACGACACGCCCTTCGCTTTCACCGCCCTGCGCAACGGCCAGGTCCAGGCCATCACCCAGGACGGTCCGAAGCTGATCGGCCTGCTGGCCAACGTGCCCGACCGCGACAAGTACGAAGTGCCGCCCTTCACCATTTCCAACGACCTGATCGGCGTCGGTATTCCCAAGGGCGAGAAGGCCCTGACCGAGTTCGTCGACAAGAGCCTGCGCGAGCTGGAGCAGGACGGCCAGGCGCAGAAGATCTACGACACCTGGTTCGGTCCGCAGACCAAGACCCCGCTGGCGCGCCTGTACAAGATCGGCGACAAGAGCTGAGCGGCCCGCTTCGCCCGCACGACCCGCGCGCCTCACTTCGCTGAGGCGCGTTTTTCGTTCTACCCGACGGAATCCCGCACATGTTCGGCGAACTTCTCGCCCCGCAGTACCTGCGCTGGTTGCTCGACGGCTTCCTGCTGACCCTCGGTCTTGCCCTGCTCAGTTGCCTGCTCGCCACCCTGATCGGCGCCCCCCTGGCCATCGCCCGGCTGTCGCGCCGGCGCCTGCTGTCCTGGCCGGCGCGCGCCTACCTGGCGCTGTTCCGCAATACCCCGCTGCTGGTGCAGCTGTTCTTCTGGTACTTCGGCGTTCCCGCGCTGCTGCCGGAGGCGCTGGTGAGCTGGCTGAACACGCCGCACGAGACGCCCTTGCTCGACTGGCCGTCCTTCGAGTTCCTCGCCGGTGCCTGGGGGCTGACCCTCTATACCTCGGCTTTCGTCGCCGAGGAGTTCCGCGCCGGCATCGCCTCGGTACGCCCCGAGCAGCGCGCCGCCGGCCTCGCCCTGGGGCTGACCCAGCGCCAGGTATGGCGCGAGGTGGTGCTGCCGCAGGCCCTGCGCACGGCTCTGCCGCCGCTGCTCGGGCAGTACATGAATGCGCTGAAGAACTCCTCGCTGGCGATGGCCATCGGCCTGGCCGAGCTGTCCTACGCTTCGCGCCAGGTGGAAACCGAGACCTTCAAGACCTTCCAGGCCTTCGGTATCGCCACCCTTCTCTACATCGGCGCCATCGCCCTGATCGAAGCTTTCGGCCAGGCGTTGCAGCAGACCCGCCGCTACCGCCAGGGAGGTGCCTGAGATGGATTTCTCGGTCATCTCGGACAACCTGTCCTACCTGCTGCTCGGCGCCTACCCGGACGGCCCGCTCGGCGGAGCGGCGCTGACCCTGCTGCTGGCGTCGCTCTCCGGACTGGCTTCGGCGGTGCTCGGCCTGGTCCTCGGCGTGGCCCTCGCGGTGCTGCCCGGCAAGCCGCGCCTGCTGCTGGTGGCGCTGCTCGGCTTCTTCCGCGCGATCCCGGTGCTGATGCTGATCTTCTGGACCTACTTCCTGCTGCCGATCGTCTTCCATGTCGACGTACCGGCGCTGGCCACCGTGGTCTGCGCGCTGTCGCTGATCGGCGGCGCCTACCTCGCCCACTCGGTGTACGCCGGCATCCACAGCCTCCCCGCCGGGCAGTGGGCGGCCGCCCGCGCGCTCGGACTGCGGCCGTGGCAGGTATTGCGCCTGGTGATCCTGCCGCAGGCGCTGCCGGTGATGCTGCCATCCTTCCTCAACCAGTGGGTGTCGCTGATCAAGGACACTTCCCTGGCCTACGTGATCGGCGTCGGCGAGCTGTCCTTCGTCGCCACCCAGGTGAGCAACCGGGTGATGGTCCACCCGACGGAGATCTTCCTGTTCGTCGCCCTGCTCTACTTCCTGCTCTGCACCAGCCTCGACCTGGCCGCCGCGTTCCTCGCCCGCCGCCGGCGGGCCTGAGCGGCGGCCGGTGGCTCAGGCGTCGCCGCGCGCCCGCGCGTAGTCGACCAGGTCGCCGAGGTAATGCGGCGAGGCGCGCAGGACGCCATCGTCCCAGCCGTAGAGCACGCCCAGCGCCGACACCTCCATGGCCCACCAGCCCCAGGCGTAGGGGCCGGTCAGGCGGCGGGTCTTCTTCTGCGCCTTGGGGGAAAGCTGGAAGAACTCCCGGTACTGGCTTTGCAGGTAAGGCGCCAGCGCCTGGGCGTCGCTGCCGTCCGCCTCTTCGAAGAACGCCCGCAACTGCCCGAACGGCCTTGGATGGAAGGTTTCCTCGCTGGCGGAAGTCAGGCCGAGGGCGGCCGCGCCGAGATAGTCGAGCAGGCGGTCGGTATCGAACTGCAGGACCTCCTCGACCAGCGCCGGGATGAGCTCCTGGGCATCGAGCAGCACGCCCATGGCGAGCAGTTGCAGCGCGAACGGATACTGGCCTGTGCGCGGCGCCAGGGCCGGCGCCGTCTCGAAGTCGACCTCGCCCTGCTCGTGCAGGCTGTCGCGGGCGGCGCCGAGCAGCCGGCTGTAGTCCAGCCACAGCGCGGCGGTCTCCAGGTAGATGGAGCGCAGTTCGGCGCCGGCCAGGCCCCGGTCGATGGCCTTGAGCAGCAGCGTACTGGCGTTTTCCGCGGCCTGGCCCCAGGCCCAGGCGTTTTCCAGGGCTGCGTGCCCTTGCGCGGCGAACGGCTGGCGATAGCCGTGGCTCCGGGAAAACCTGTCGAGCGCGGCGATCAGTTCGCGCCAGTCGGCTTTCCAGTCGGCGAGGTCGATGTTCCTTCGCGGCGCCCGGTCGGTGCGGGCCAGGTTGCGCCATAGCGGCAGGGCTTCGGCGAGTCGGTTGTCCAGGGTGAGGGGGAATGCGTACATGGCGGCCTGTGGTGATCGCGGCCGTTTCCGGCCGTTCCGTGCGATCCGGAGTGCGGCCGTCCAGGCCGCATCCGGTATGGACGGCCGATGCTAGCGCAGCGTGGTGCCCCGCGGAAGGTCCGTTCTAGCGGCCCGCCGGCTGGTTCCGGTAGTAGTCGAGGAAGGCCTCCAGCGGCAGTGCCTTGCCGAAATGCCAGCCCTGGCCGAGGGCCTCGGGCGAGCGGCGCAGCACGTGGTCGGCCTGGGCCTGTGTCTCGATCCCTTCGACGACCACGCCGATCTCCAGGTGCTCGGCCATCGAGCAGAGCTTGTCGAAGATCAGTTCGACGGCGCTGCTGTCGCCGATGGACTGAGTGAAGACCTTGTCGATCTTGATCGCGTCTACCGGCAGGTTGGCCAGGTAGACCAGGTTCGAATGACCGGTGCCGAAATCGTCCACGTAGATCTTCAGGCCGAGTTCGCGCAGGCGGTTCATCCCGGCCAGCAGGCAGCCCTGGGCCTCGGTGGTGCGCTCGGTCAGTTCCAGCGCGACCTGTTCCGGGCGCACGCTTTCCCTGGCCATCTGGCGCATGGCGAAATCAATGAAACCGGGGTCGGCGATGTCCTTGCCGGTGACGTTGACGCTGACGTAGAAGCTCCGCTGTTCCCTCAGCAACGGCCCGAGCTGCTTCAGGGCGCGGCGGAAGACGAAACGGGTCAGCAGTTCGATGTCGCCGCTCTCCTCCAGGGCGCCGATGAAGACATCCGGGGAAACCCGCCCCAGGCTGCTATCGGTCCAGCGCGCCAGGGCCTCGACCCCGGCGCAGCGGCCGCTGGCCAGGCGCACGATGGGCTGGTAGTGCACCTCCAGGGCCTCGCGCTTCAACGCGCGCAGCAGCCTGGCCGGCAGTTTTTCGTCGTTGAGGAAGCCGAACAGGTAGCTGAGCAGCAGCATGACGCCGAACAACAGCCCGCCGCCGATCGCCGCGGCCATGGCCGCGCGTCCGGGCTCGGTGCCAAGCAGGCCGCGTTCGCGGAGAAGGGAGACCACGCAGATGTCCTGCGTCGGGTCGCACAGGCTTATCTGCCGGGCGCCGATGAAGCGCGGCCAGCCGGGCCGGTCGAGCGCCTCGAGGGGCTGATCGTCGTCCCAGGCGAAACGGTGGTAGATGTAGTCGCCGCCACTGCT
Source organism: Pseudomonas sp. TZ252 (assembly GCF_056110345.1). Lineage (NCBI taxonomy): Bacteria > Pseudomonadati > Pseudomonadota > Gammaproteobacteria > Pseudomonadales > Pseudomonadaceae > Pseudomonas > Pseudomonas sp. TZ252. The sequence continues at coordinate 5,583,410 of NZ_CM148566.1, forward strand.
GACGGCCGCCGCCGAGATGCCCGGGGCCGGGTGGTCGACATCGAAATAGGCGTGCGGGGCAATGAATACGACGGCGTTGCCGCGACTGACCAGCCCGGTGGGCAGCGCCTGCAACGGCAGGGGCATGCCCTCCGACCAGAAGCGGGTGCCGGCGGCATCTACCCGGTCGGGCGCGGACAATCCCCAGGGCGCGCGCAGCCGGCCTCGGACGCCCGTGCACATGACCCGGTCGCCGCTGATCCTGCCAACGTCGCTCATGAAGCGCGACTCGAGCACGATGGAACGCAGCATTTCCAGGTCCTGGTCGCTGCAGGCCGGCGCGCTGCCGGCGTTCATCTCGCGGAGCATCTGGTCCGCCGCGGAGGAAATCTCCAGTGCCCGCTCCAGCGCCCTCTCGGTGTACGAGCGCAGGTGCGCGCCGTCGTGCTGGCGATCCAGTTCGTTGATGACGAAGACCCCACAGACACCGCCCACCAGGGTGGTGGTGAGCAGTATCGGCAGGATGCGTCGCCAGTTGATCCGGCCTTCTGCAGCCGTTCCACGCTCGGACATACCTTCTTCCGCCTAATGAATCCATGGAAAGCACGCCAGATTGCCGAACAGCTTCACGGGCCCTGCCGGGCCGTGCGCAGAACCTTTTCAGATTTGTCCCGATCGTGACAACGCTACCTTCGCCAGCGCCGTCCAGTCCGATTCCCCGTCGCCATGGGCGATGGCTTCGAGCAACACGTCGTGCAACAGGCTGGCCAGCGGCAGCGGCACGTTGTGGCGCTTGCCGGCGGACAGCGCCAGATCGACATCCTTCAACCCGAGGACCAGGCGGAACCTGGCCGGGGTGAAACGCTGCTCGACGATCTGCGGGCCGTAGTTGCGATAGACAGGCGCATCGAAAAGCGTCGAGGACATGAGCTCCATGAACCGGCCGGGCTCGACGCCCAGGCGCTTCACCAGGGCGACGCTTTCGCCCATGCTTTCGATGGCGCTGGCGATCATGAAGTTACCAGAGATCTTCACCGCCATTGCCCCGCGCGGGTCTTTTCCGAAAAACCATGTCTTCTGTCCCATAATTTCCAGCAGCGCCTTGACTTGCTCGATGGCTTCCTCCGGACCGCCGACGACGATGTTCAGCTTGCCGGCCTCCGCCACGTCGGTGCGGCCGAACACCGGCGCGGCGACGAACGCGAGGCACTGGCGCTGGTGCGCCTGGTCGAGCGCCTCGACGCAATCGAGCGACAGGGTCGACATGCTCAGGTGGATGAGACCCGGCCTCGCCCGTTCGAGCGCGCCGCTGTCGAGCAGCACGCCGCGAATCGCCTGGTCGTCCGCCAGCATGCTGATGACCACGTCGAGGCCGAACAGCTCGCCGACCTCCTCCGCCCTGGCAGCGCCCAGCGCCACCAGGGGCTCGCAGGCCGCCGCGGAACGGTTCCACACCGTCACTTCGAGTCCCGCCTGCACCAGGCGGGTGGCCATGGCGGCGCCCATGCCGCCCAGGCCCAGAAATCCGACTTTCATCCGTTTCACTCCTCGTGGGGTCTTGTAGGTTCCGGATCTACCGGAGACAGGCTGGCCGCTGGCAGTTCCTCGAGGAGGAACACCTGGCGGTCCGCCAGGAGATCGGCGACGGCATCGGCCATCGCCCTGTAGTGCGGCATCCGTCGGTGCCGCTCGATGGCGTCGCGGTCGGCCCAGCGCTCGACGAAGACGAAGCGCCCGGCCTCGTCGAGGCTCCGGTGCAGGACATAGGACAGGCAGCCGTCCTCGGCCCGCGACGGCTGCACGCAGGCCAGCAGCAGCCGCTCGACCTCCGCCGCCCTGCCCTCGCGCGCCTGCAACAGCGCTACCACACGGACCGCCTGGTTCATGCGTCGGCTCCGACGCGCACCACCAGCTTGCCGAAATTGCGTCCCTGGAGCAGGCCGAAGAAGGCCTCGGGGGCATTCTCCAGGCCGTCGACCCGCTCTTCGCGGTACTGGATGAGGCCGTCGGCGAACCACTTCGACATGTCGCGCTGGAATTCATCGTAGCGATGGCCGTAGTCGTCGAAGATGATGAAGCCCTGCACCTTGATGCGCTTGCGCAGGATCGTGCCCATCAGCGCCGGCAAGCGGTCCGGCCCGGGTGGCAGCTCGGTGTCGTTGTAGTGGGCGACGATGCCGCAGACCGGGATCCGGGCCTTGGCGTTGAGCAGCGGGAAGACGGCGTCGAAGACCTTGCCGCCGACGTTCTCGTAATAGATGTCGATGCCGTCCGGGCAGGCCTCGGCCAGTCGTTCGGCGAAGTCCGCGGCATGGTGGTCGAGGCAGGCATCGAAGCCGAGCACCTGCACGGCGTGGCGGCATTTTTCCGCACCGCCGGCGACGCCGACCACTCGGCAGCCCTTGAGCTTGCCGATCTGTCCGACGGTGGCGCCGACCGGCCCGGTGGCGGCGGCCACCACCAGGGTCTCGCCGGCCTGGGGCTTGCCGATGTCGAGCAGACCCATGTAGGCGGTGAAGCCGGGCATGCCGAGCAGGCCCAGGGCGTAGGACGGATGCTCCGGCGACTCGCCCAGGCGCGCCAGGCCGCTGCCGTCGGAAAGCGCGTAGTCCTGCCAGCCGTTGGCCGAGAGTACCCAGTCGCCGACCTTGAACCCGGGATGGTTCGAGGCTTCCACCCGGCTGACCGTGCCGCCGACCATGACCGCGCCGAGCTCCACCGGCGGCGCGTAGGACGGCGCGTCGCTCATCCGTCCGCGCATGTAGGGATCGAGCGACAGGTAGACGGTGCGCAGCAGCACCTGGCCCGCGCCGGGCTCAGGAAGCGGAACCTGCTCGATGCGGAAGTTATCCCGGGTCGGGGCGCCGTGGGGGCGCGAGGCGAGGACGATGCGGCGGTTGACCTGCGTGGATTGGGACATTTCCAGACTCCTCTGTCTGACGAATGTGGCGAACGGCTCATACCGTGCGCCGGGCAAATTAGACCAGTCAACTACTGACGGGTCGAAAAAATACCCGCCTCTTGCGGGGCGGGTATTTCCTGGCGGTACCTCAGATTTCCAGCAGGCTGCGGGTGGTCTGCATGGCTGTCTCCAGCGGTCCCGGGCTGCGGTGCAGCTTGCTCAGCAGGCTCGCGCCGAGCCACAACTGGTACAGCGCGCTGGCCATGTGCCGGGCATCGCAGGGCGCGAGGGAGCCGTCGTCGCGGCCCTGCCCGAGGCAGCCGACCAGGCGTTCGATGATCCCGTCGGATCCGTCGCGCAGGGTGATGCGCATGCTTTCCGAAAGGTCCGCGACCTCGGCGCTGAGCTTGACCACCAGGCAGCGCTGCTCGTCGCAGGGCGGGCAGGCGTTGTCCAGCCACTTCTGCCAGTAGCTCATCAGTCGTTCGCGGGCATTCAGCCCTGGCGCGGAGAAGCGTTGGTCCATGTCCGCCAGGTAGACGCGGAAGTAGTCCTCCAGCAGGGCCTGGCCGAACTGTTCCTTGGATTTGAAGTAATGGTAGAACGAGCCCTTGGGAACGCCCGCGGTCTGCAGGATTTCGTTGAGGCCGACTCCGGAGAAGCCTTTGACCGCCATGATCCGGTATCCGATATCGAGCAGATGCTGGCGGGTGTCGTCGTAGCTGGTTTTCATGGGGCGCACGGTAGCTTGAATTAGACCAGTCGTCTAGAAATAATTCGAAGCCATGAGTATAGCGCCGACGGCAACTGCGCCGCTGTCGGGAACCGTGCGGAACGGACGCCGGTCCGGCGCCCGCCCCGCTCCGCGGATTTACCCCTCGCGGACCTAGCAGGCCGCGACCGCCACGGCGGCAGGCTCCGGCTGGAAGCGCGCGGCGAGGAACGGCGCGATGTCCAGCGGCAGCGTCTCTTCGTGGACCAGCCGGTCGATCAGCACCCCGGTGATCGCCGACGTGAGGATGCCGGTGCGGAAATGCCCGCAGGCATTCAGGTAGCCCTCCACTTCCGCCACCGGACCGAGAATCGGCAGTTCGTCCGGCGAGCCCGGGCGCAGGCCGGCCCAGGTGCGCTTGAGGTTGACCTGTTGCAGCTCCGGCACGCAACGCACCGCGCCCTGCACCAGGCCGGCGATTTCCGGGAAGGTGTTGCTGACGTCGAAGCCCTTGTCCTCGGTGGTGCTGCCGATCAGGATCTCGCCATTGTCCTTCTGCGCCATGTAGCAGTCGCTGGTGGTCAGGCAACCGTTCAGCAGTCGTGGCATGCGCTCGGTGAGGACGATCTGGCCCTTCACCGGCTTCACCGGGATGCGCCGGCCGGTGGCCATTTCGCTGAGTTCCGCGGCCCAGGCGCCGGCGGCGTTGATCAGGGTCCGGCAATGCAGCACCCCGGCATTGTCCGTGCGCACCCCGCTGATCCGCCGGCCCTGGCGCAGCACGCCGGTGACGTTGGTTCCCAGCAACAGCTCGACGCCGTTCTGGCGCGCCGCCTCCAGGTAGGCGTCGGCCAGGCGGAACGGGCTGACCTGGTGGTCGCAGAGGAATTCCAGCGCGCCGTGGGCCGCGTGGCTGACCGCCGGCTCGGCACGACGCAGTTCCTCGCGGTCCAGCCAGCGCACCTGCTCGGCCAGATGCGGGATCTGCGCCACGATGTGCTCGGCGTACTGGCGATCCTCGTCGTCCTGGATCACGTATTTCAGCCCGGTGCGCTCGAACTTGAAGTCCATTCCGTGGCGTTCGATCAGTTCTCGGTGCAGTTCCGGGTACAGCGCGTTGGATTGCAGGGCGAGGTCGAAGAACGCCGGCGGCAGGATGTGCGGCGTGCTCGCGTCCACCGCCACCGCCGCGCCCTGGGCCTCGCGCCGGTTGCGGGAGGACATCATGCGGAAGAAGATCACCCCGCAGCCCAGTCCCACCGATTCGCCGATGGCCCAGAGGCCGCCGGCCGAGGCGCGGGTGGCGTTGCCCGGTCGCTTGTCGTCGACCACGGCGATGCGCAGGTTGCCGCGCCTGGACAGTTGGTAGGCGCAGGACGCGCCGATCACGCCGCCGCCGGCAATCACGATGTCATAGGTTCTGTTCATGTTCAGGCTTCCGTACCGAGGTTCTGGAATGCGGAAAACGGGATCGGATCGATCGGGAAACGCGGCCGCAGCCAGCCGACGTCGTGGCGTCCGGTGGCGCGGCGCAGGCGATCGCTGCAGTAGCCGATGCACATCCGCCCCTGGCAGTCGCCCATGCCGGCGCGGGTGCGCATCTTCAGCCCGGCGATGTCCTGCACGCCCTGTTCGAGCGCGCGCTCGATGTCGCCACGAGTGACCTGTTCGCAGCGGCAGATCACCGTATCGGCCCGCGCCAGTTCGACCTGGCGGGCGCCGCGCTGGGTGTAGCGCTCGACCCCGGCGCGGAAGCGCTTGATCGCCTCCAGGCGGGCGAGATGGGATTCTCGGCGTTCGATGGCCTCGGCGGGCGCGATGGCCTCGCGTTGCAGGAGGATCGACAAGGCCGCGATGCGCCCGCCGATCATCGCCGCCTCGCCGCCGCGGATACCCGCCATGTCGCCGGCCAGGTGGATGTGCGGTTGGCTGCTCTGCTGCCAGACGTTGCATTCCGCGCGCAGGTATCCGTCGTCGCTGAAGCCGTGCTCCAGACCCAACTGCTGGCTGAGCTGGGTGCGCGGGATGAAGCCATAGCCGACCGCCAGGGTGCTGGCCTTCACCGGTCGCGCGTTTTCCAGGTCGGGCCGCCACTCTTCGTCGTAGGGCGCTACCGTCACTTCCGTCAGTTCCCCCTCGCCGCTGGCCTCCACCACGCCCCAGCCATAGTGCAGCGGAATGCCGTTGAGCTTGAGATAGCCGAGCATGCTCAGGCCGTCGAGGAACAGTTGCGGCTTGTTCAGCAGCGCCAGGCTTTCCCTGGCCATGCGGCCGAACGCGCAGGCCTCGTAGACCCCGGCGACACGTACCCCGGCCGCATGCAGTTGGCAGGCCACCAGTGGCAGCAGCGGGCCGCTGCCGGCGATCAGGGTATCGCCCAGGGGCTTCACCACGCCGCTCTTGATCTGCAATTGCAGGCCGCCGAGGAGCATCACCCCGGGCAGGGTCCAGCCGGGAAACGGCACGCTGCGCTCATGGCAGCCGGTGGCCAGGAGCAGGTGCGAATACTCCACCTCGTGCAGCTGTTCCGCCTCGTCGAGGACCATCAGGCGCTGGCCGTCGCCACCGACCACGCGGCTGTTCAGGCGCAGGTCGATGTGCCCGGCGCAGGCGGAGAAATCGCGCCGCAGTTTTTCCAGCATCCGGGTGTAGCGCGCGCCGAGGTAGGCCGGATCGACGCCGGCCCGCAAGGGGCCGCGATAGACCACCCCGCCGGGACGCGAGGCCTCGTCGAAGAGGACGCAGGGGACCCCGCGCCTGGCCAGCTCGATGGCTGCGGCCATGCCGGCCGAGCCGCCGCCGACGATCACCGGGCGCAGGTTCATGGCCGTTCCTCCTGGTCGAAGCGGTTGCTTTCGGTTTCCACCCGCATGCCCGGCCGGACGACGGTCTGGCAGGCGCGGCGCTTGGGCCGGCCGTCGATGGCGACCAGGCAGCAGTGGCATACGCCCATGCCGCAGAAGGCGCCGCTGGCCTGGCCATGGTCGTTGCGCGCGAGCCGGCGCAGGCCCACGGCATTGAGCACGTTGAGCACGGTCTCACCGGCAGCCGCCGCGACGGGCTGGCCATTGAGGTGGATGGTCATGTCTGCCCGCGAGAGGGGCTGGATATCGTGTTGACGTTCAAGAAGGTGCATTGCCCTTTCATCCGTGAGAGAGAGTCGGGAGCCGGCGACACTAGGAGTCGGGCCGGGCGCGGACATTGATCCATGACAGGTGGGTATCTTCCCCTGCCAATTCTGGTAGGTGGGGTGCAGGCGTTCGCGCGGAAAAGTCGAACCCGCGCCTAACCCAGGGTGCCAAGCAGCAAAGCCGGCTCACCCGTGGAGGCCCCATGCTGCAATCCTTCCAGCCGCCCTGGTGGAAACGCGCGGTGATCTACCAGGTCTACCCGCGTTCGTTCACCGACAGCGACGGCGACCTGCCCGGCCTGGTCGCGCGCCCGGACCACCTGCGCCGCCTTGGCGGCGACGCCCTCTGGCCGTCACCGGTGTATCGCTCGCCCGACCCCGGCGCTGCCGCCGCAGATCGCCACCACCCGTCGTTCCGTCATGTCCGACTCAGTGCGCGCGGGCCACGCCGCGCAAGAGGTTGGCGCTGAGCTTGTCGGCGTTGCAGGTCGCGATGTTGGCCAGCGAGACGATGCCTACCAGGCGCTTGTTGCGATCCATTACCGGCAAGCGGCGCTTCTCCAGTTGCGCCATGTTCTTCGCCACATGGTCCACTTCCTCGTCCTCGAAGCAGTAGCGCAGTTCACCGCTCATCACCTCGCGCACCGGGCGGTCGGCTCCGAGTCCATCGGCGAGGCCGCGCACCGCCAGGTCGCGGTCGGTGACCACGCCGGTCAGGCGCTCGCCCTCGTTGACCAGCAAGGCGCCGATATCGGCTTGGCGCATCAGCAGCGCCGCCTCGCCGAGGGTGGTCTGGGGGGTGACGGTACGTACTTCGCGACTCATGATTTCCCGGACTTTCATCGTTCTGTCTCCTTCTTCCGGCGCGCCGTTTTCGGCGCGGCTCTCCCTGCTTGTGAATCGCCCGCATACGGGGAGTTCGAAGTTTCTTCCCGGCGTCGCAGCCATCTACCTAGCGCTCGCGCGGGCAGCGTGCGGAAAACAAAAAATTTGCCCGCGTTTTCTGATATCTCGCCGCTGCCCGGATTCTTATTCTCGACTCCTTCTTTGGCATATGCGGGAAAACGAACCATGCGTATCGACGGTCATCGTCAGGTGGTTTCTAACGCAACGGCACAGCCCGGACCGCTACTGCGCCCTGCGGATATGCAGGCACGGGCTCTACAGGACCTGTTCGATGCGCAGGGGGTGGGGGTTCCCGTCGAACATGCCTTGCGCATGCAGGCGGTGGCCAGGCAGACGAATACCGTCTTTGGCATTCGCCCGGTTGAAAGAATCGTCACCACGCTGATCGAAGAGGGTTTCCCGACCAAGGGCTTCTCGGTGAAGGGGAAAAGCTCGAACTGGGGTCCGCAGGCGGGGTTCATCTGTGTCGACCAGCATCTCAGCAAGCGGGAAGACCGCGACACGGCGGAAATACGCAAGCTGAACCTGGCTGTGGCGAAGGGAATGGATGGCGGAGCCTATACCCAGACCGACCTGCGGATCTCTCGGCAACGCCTTGCGGAGCTGGTGCGGAATTTCGGCCTGGTGGCAGACGGTGTCGGGCCGGTTCGCCTCCTGACCGCGCAGGGCCCCAGCGGCAAACGCTATGAGTTCGAAGCCCGCCAGGAGCCGGACGGTCTCTACAGGATCAGCCGCCTGGGGCGGTCGGAAGCGGTGCAGGTACTGGCCAGCCTGGCTTGCGGGCTGGCGATGACCGCCGATTATGACCTCTTCCTGGTAGCGCCCTCGATCGAGGCGCATGGCAGTGGTGGTCTCGATGCAAGAAGGAATACCGCGGTCAGATACACCCCCCTCGGTGCAAAGGATCCCCTGAGCGAGGACGGATTCTATGGCAGGGAGGATATGGCCAGGGGAAACATCACTCCGCGCACGCGGCAACTGGTGGACGCCCTCAATGACTGCCTGGGCCGGGGGGAGCACAGGGAGATGTTTCACCACAGCGACGATGCGGGCAACCCAGGCTCCCATATGGGTGACAACTTCCCGGCCACCTTCTACCTTCCCCGGGCCATGGAGCATCGGGTCGGAGAAGAGTCCGTTCGCTTCGACGAGGTCTGCGTGGTGGCGGATCGGAAGAGCTTTTCCTTGCTGGTCGAGTGCATCAAGGGCAACGGCTATCACTTCACCGCCCATCCCGACTGGAACGTGCCGCTGCGGCCCAGCTTCCAGGAGGCGCTCGACTTTTTCCAACGTAAGGTCTGATGCGCGAAGGTCGTTGGCAAGGCCCGCTTTCCCCGGCGGCATGGGCATCCTGCCGCCTGTTCGAACGGGACTTTCCGAAGCCCCGGACCGGCTCTCTTCGGCCGATGTGAAAACGGCGCATCCCGTTGGGGATGCGCCGTACGCTTCAGCGGTTCGGCACGGTCAGGACGAGCGTCCGCCGCCGTGGCTGTGCTGGCCACCCTTGCGTCCTGCCTCGGAGGCCTTTTCCCGATCGTTGGCGAAGTTCCCGCCGCTCTGCTGGCCGCCCTTGCGGCCCGCCTCGGCGGCTCTTTCCGGGTCATTGGCGAAATTGCCTCCGCTCTGCTGGCCACCCTTGCGCCCGGCTTCGGCGGCGCGCTGCGGGTCATTGGCGAAGTTGCCGCCGCTGGCCTGGCCACCCTTGTGGCCGATCTCCTGGTAGAACTCCTTGCCGTGGCTCCTGGAGGTAGCTGCGCCGCCTTTCTGCCCGGCTTCGCTGGTGCTCATGCCTTGTCGTTTGTCGGTCATGCTCGTGTCCTCCTCTCGAGGGTTGAAAGGGATGCGGCGTTTTTCGCCGCGTGCACTTACTCCGAAGGCTTGCTCGATGGATCGTTCAAACTCTTTGCGGGCGCCCTGGGACGAAAAAATCATTAGCCGATCCAAGGCCTTCCGCTTGCCGGAATATGCTGGGCGGCGCGGGAAACTAAGAATGGATACTCCACTGGCAGGCGGCAGCGGGTATAGGCGAATCGTCCACCGTATGGATCAGTCCGCAAGCCAGGGCGTCTTCCGGACCAAGGATGCGCGGATAGGCCATCAGGTAGCGCGGGATGTCCAGGCGTTCCGGCGCATCACGGGTGTTCTCGGCGACGATCCGGGCGTAAAGCTCCAGGTCGTAGTCGAGGCTCATCGCATATTCCGCCATCCGCGCATGGTCCACCGCGCCATGCAGGGTCCAGTGGAAAGGATGGAACAGGAACTTGCTGTGGGCACTGGCGCTGCGTCGCTCGCCGGCGAGGAACAGGATGTTGCCCATCGACTCGACGGTACCCAGGTTGTGGGTATGTATCGGCACCGGCAGCGCGCGCAGGAAGTTGTACAGGGTAAAGCCGTAGCTGCATTCCCCGCCCATGGTGGCGATGTTGATCCGCAACTCCTCGGCCTCCTGTTGCAGGACCTTGGCGCAAGTGTTGATCAGATTGCCGCAGGTGGACGAATTGATCGGCCCGGTGAAATGGATGATGTGCTGCTTGGACATGCTCGCCTCTCTTTCCGTATCGGTTCCTCGACGGTCTGCAATGCTTTCCCTACAGAGGATTGCCGTACGTCCGCCGTGAGCCATCGTCGCGACGAATGGCACCCAGGGAGCGAGGGCCTGCGTTCCTCGCCGGCCTCCACGACTCAACGTGCGTGCAGTGGCCTCCGGGGGCCGGTATCGAGCGCCACCCATCCCGCCGAATGAACTCCGGTGCTGCTGCGCACGCCCCACCTGCACGACCCACAGCCAGGAGCAATGCCATGCGCGCCCTCACCTTCCACGGCAGCCACGATGTCCGTATCGATCGGGTTGCCGAACCGCGCCTGCAGGAACCCGACGACCTGCTGCTTCGCGTGACCGCCACCGCCATCTGCGGCTCCGACCTACATCTCTACCGGGGCAAGATCCCGATGGTCGAGCAGGGCGACATCCTCGGCCACGAGTTCATGGGCGTCGTCGAGGAAGTCGGCTCGGCCGTGACCGCGGTGCGTCCGGGCGACCGGGTGGTGGTGCCCTTCGTCATCGCCTGCGGCGAGTGCTTCTTCTGCCGCCTGAACCTGCACGCCGCCTGCGAGACCACCAACCCGGGGCGCGGCGCGATCCTCAACAAGAAGCAGATTCCGCCGGGCGCGGCGCTCTATGGCTACAGCCACCTGTACGGCGGCGTGCCGGGTGGCCAGGCCGAATACGTTCGGGTGCCCAAGGCCAACAGCGGGCCTTTCGTGATTCCCGACGTAATGGAAGACGAACGCGTGCTGTTCCTCAGCGACATCCTCCCCACCGGCTACCAGGCGGTGCGCAATGCCGGCGTCCGCCAGGGCAGTAGCGTGGCGATCTACGGCGCCGGCCCGGTCGGCCTGATGGCCGCCGCCTGCGCGCGGATGTTGGGCGCCGAGCGGATCTTCATCGTCGACCACCATCCCTACCGGCTGGACTTCGCCGCGCGCACCTACGGTGCGATTCCCATCGACTTCGACCAGGAGGACGATCCCGCCGCGGCGATCATCGAGCGCACCGACGGGCACCGCGGCGTCGACGCGGTGATCGACGCGGTGGGCTTCGAGGCCAAGGGCAGCGTCACCGAAACCGTGCTCACCGCGCTCAAGCTCGAAGCCAGCAGCGGCAAGGCACTACGCCAGTGCATCGCGGCTGTCCGGCGGGGTGGCACGGTGAGCGTGCCGGGCGTGTATGCCGGCTTCATCCATGGCTTCCTGTTCGGCGATGCCTTCGACAAGGGCTTGACCTTCAAGATGGGCCAGACCCATGTACAGGCACTGCTGCCGGCCTTGCTCGAACACATCGGCAACGGCGACCTGCATCCCGAGGCGATCATCAGCCACCGCCTGCGTCTGGACGACGCACCGGAGGGCTACGCCCTGTTCGACGAAAAACGCGAGGATTGCCGCAAGGTCGTCCTGCGCCCATGAGCCATCGCGGCGCGGCGGTTCAGTCGGCGCGCCGTCGCTCCTCGCCGCATCCGCACTGGCGCTCTTCCTCGGCGGCGACGCTTTCCGGCGTCTCGCCGTCCTGCTCGCCCATGTGCTGGTAGCGCTGACGCAGTTCGCGAAGGGTATCGGCGTCCAGGTCGTCCAGACCGAGCAGCGCATTGTGGGCACGTCGGGTGCTGCGCAACAGTTCGTCGATCTTGATATGCAGCGCGTCGGTATCGCGGTTCTGGGTGTTCTGGATGAGGAAGACCATGAGGAAGGTGACAATGGTGGTCGAGGTATTGATCACCAGTTGCCAGGTATCGTTGAAGTCGAAGAACGGCCCGCTGATCGCCCACAACAGGATCAATCCGAGGGCAACGACGAAGGTTGGCGGGCGGCCGGCCCAGTTGGACAGGCGTTGGGCGAAACGGGAAAAACTCATGGCGGCGGACTCCCTGCTGCATTCTCCCTACTGATGACCGCCCGCCCCGCCGGGCTTTCCAACGACCGGACGAAATGACCGGCGCCCTGCGGGCGCCGGCGACTTCATGCGGGACGACGGGCTTCGCCGGGGCCCGCTACGTCGGGATCGTCCGGGGCGAATTCCGGTTGCGCCTCGCTCGCCTGGTCGCGCTTGCCCCGCTCGGGACGTAGCGCCGGCGAGTCGGGGCTCAACGGGGTGTTTTCTGTCTCGGGTGTTTCGCGCTTGGCGGTCATCTCGAGGCTCCTCTGCCGTGCCTCCACGCTAAGGTGCCGGGCGTGGAGGCCGGGGCTCGCCCGCCGACGTCGGGCATCCGCGCTCAAGGCGCTTTGTCGGCAGCCGCGCCAGCGCCCAGGTCCGCACCTGTCAGCGGATCGGCCATGGGGTCGGAGCGGGTGCGGTCTGCCATTCGCTGCAACACCTCCTGCTCAGTCTCGGACAGGTTCACGCTGGCCGTGCCGTCGCCTCCATCCAGGGCCGGCTGTGGCGCCGCCACGTATTCCCAGCCATCACCCTCGTTCCAGGAACCGCGCGTGTCGCCCTCGCCGCGCGACATGTTCAGGTAACGCCGGACGAACTCCGGCATCCCTTGCAGCTTGCCTTGCGGGAAGTTCGGCTGGATCGAGTGCAGGGCCTTTTCGAAGGAAAGCTGGTGCGCCAGCTCGCGGGTCATGAGGAAGGTCAGCGCATCCTTGATGCCGGGATCGTCGGTGAGGTTGATCAGTCGTTCGTAAACGATCTTCGCACGCGCCTCGGCGGCGATGTTGGAACGCAGGTCCGCGGTCGGCTCGCCGATGGTATCGATGTAGGCCGCGCTCCAGGGTACGCCACCGGAGTTCACCAGGGCGGGCCCGCCGCCGTAAAGCAGCGAGGTGATATGCGAGTCGTTGCCGCCTCCGGTCAACGAACGGTACAGCTCGGCCTCCTCCTCCACCGCTTCGGCCAGACGCCCCTTGGCGCCCTTGTTGAGCATGCCGACGATCGAACCGATGATTTCCAGGTGGCTGAGTTCCTCGGTGGCGATGTCCATCAGCAGGTCCTTGCGACCGGGATCGCACTCGCCGAGGCCCTGGGTGAAATAGCGCATGGCGGCGGCCAGCTCGCCCTGCGGCCCGCCGAACTGCTCCAGCAGCAGGTTGGCCAGGCCAGGATCGGGCGCGGCGACCCTGACGGTGTACTGCAGTCGCTTGTCATGTACGAACATGGTTCGTTCCTCTGTGGGTTCGTGGACCTTCCCTCCGACGGACATTCGAACAACGGCTATTCGAAGCGGCGCTTTCATCCTGCGCACGGAAGCTCGGAATCCCGTAGCGGGCGATGGTTCAGAACTTTTCCCCAACGCGTCTCGCCTGGCGCAACGGCGCCGCTGCGCTGACTGCTACCGGTCGGAAAAGAAACTGAACGCTGCGCCCGGCGGCCACCTCTGAGCAGACACATACACACCGAGGAGAACCGCGATGACGAGCAAACAGGAAAACCTGCTGGACTGGCTGCGCGATGCCCACGCCATGGAGCAACAGGCCGAGCAGATGCTGAAAGCGCAAGCCGCGCGGCTGGAACACTATCCGCAACTGAAGACGCGGATCGAACAGCACATCGAGGAAACCCATGGCCAGCAGCGTCTGCTCGAGGAGTGTCTGAAGCGCCTGGACAGCAGTCCGTCGACGCTGAAGGACATCGGCGCCAAGCTGATGGCCTTCGGCCAGGCGGTGGCTGGCATGACAGTCAGCGACGAAGTGGTCAAGGGCGCCATGAGCGGCTATGTGTTCGAAAACATGGAGATCGCCGCCTACACCGTGCTGATCGCCGCCGCCCGCGAGGTCGGCGACGCCGAAACCCTTGCCGCGCTGGAACGCATCCTGCCCCAGGAACAAGCCATGGCGGACTGGTTGCGCGACCATCTGCCGGAACTCACCCAGGCCTTCCTTGCCCGCGACTCTCAGCCGGACACCGAGGCCAAGCGATGAACCCAAGGGTGATCGGGGCGTGCTGCGGGCGATCGGACCCGCAGGCGCCCCTGCTCAAGACCCTGACTTTCGCCATACTGCACTTCAGCATCGCCTTCGGCGTGGCCTACACGCTGACCGGCTCGGTGCTGACCGGCGGCCTGATCGCGCTGATCGAACCCAGTTGCAACACCGTGGCGTTCTATTTCCACGAGCGTGTCTGGCAGCGCTTCGGCGCCCGGCCGCGCCGGGAGAGCGGACACGGCCACGGCAATCTGGTGCCGTCGGAACGCCGCGACTGAGCCGGCGCGCTTCGAGGGCGACGAAAGCCGCCACCGGGCGCAGCAAGCCGGTGGTTCGAGGAGCGACGAGGGTCTCGCGTGTCCGTAGGCGCGTCTCCTTGGAAAGAAGATTTCCTGGCCTCACCCGCGTTTCGGCAATTCCGTCGAAATCGTCGGTTCGCGATGGAGAAAGCGAGGCCTTTGCCGTTTCGTTTCGTCTGCCTGGAAGAGGCGCCCGTCCATCGTTGCATGTTTCGCTCGCCGGTATCGTCGCGGCTAAGGTCAGAGTAACGATCCACCCTGGAGTATCAGCCATGACTACGCCCCGCATGATTGCCAACAGTTTCCGAAATTACCTGGCTGGCTACGACTGCCTGGTTTCCATCAGCGATACCCATGAAGTCACCTTGCAATTCAGCAGCCATGTCAATCCGCAAGAAAACATCACCATTCCAGGAGTCGCCCTCGATCTCCTGGCCAGTGACGAGGCGGTACGCCGGATGAGCGAAGTCCTTCACGACGAGTTCGCCCTGCTCCTCGCCGGTGCCCGCCGTACGCCGCGGATCGGGCGCGCCTGTTCCTGAGCGGCCCGGCTCAGTGATAGCCGGCATCGGCGCTCTTGCCGCGAAATACGTAGTAGCTGCAGGCGGTGTAGCCGAGGATGAAGGGAATGATGAACGGCGCGCTAGCCGGCCAAGGCCGGCTGGAGATTTTCCTCCAGCAGCTCCTCCACCAGCCGGCGCAGTGCCGGATGGCGCTCCTGGCCCGCTTCGCGCAACCTCCGGTAACGCCGCAACTGGCGGGCGGCGGAGGTCTCTTCGAGTAACCCGCAGGCATGCTGGTAGGCCCATTCGTTGCCCTGGCGGGCCTGCGGCCGGCACTGTCGCCAGGCCATTTCCAGCCAGTCCCCGGCACCTACGCAGCGGCCTTCGACGAGATAGCGGCCGGCGCAACCGTAACGCAGCGCCTGCCAGTAGTTTTCCTCCAGGCAGGCGTCGCGCGCGACCGGCAACGCACGCGGGTCCGCGCCCAGCGCTTCGCCCACCAGCGCCCTGAACAGCCCGGCCAGGCTCAGCGCGTCGGCCAGGCGCGGGCAGGCGTCGCAGATACGCAGCTCCAGGGTCGGCACATGGGATGACGGCCGGATCATCCACCAGACCTGGCCATCCTCGCGGATGCAGCCGGTCTCGCGCAGCAGCGCCAGGTGGCGGCGATAGGCGTCCTCGTCGGGCAAGGCAGGAGGAATGTTCATCCTCGGCCACTCTCCGCAGAGTGCCCGTCGATAGCTCGCCAGGCCGCTGCGCCGGCCGCCGCGGAACGGCGAGGATGCGCTCAACGCCAGCAGCAGCGGCAGCCACGGCAACACGCGCTGGAGCACAGCCATGCGGTCGTGGCTCGGCGGTATCTCCACATGCACGTGCAGGCCGCAGACCAGGCTGCGCCGGGCCACCCGCCCCTGGTCCTCGAACAGGCGGGCGAAGTGCGCCGCCGGGTTGCTTCGCGCCCGCCGCCAGTCGGCGAAGGGGTGGGTGCCGACGCAGAGCGAGCGCAGGCCGAATTCCATGGCCAGATGCGCCAGGCGTTGCCGGGCCTGACCGTGGAAGCGCGCGGCCTCGGCCAGGGTGGAGAACACCGGGCTGGCCACCTCGACCTGGCATTCGAACATCTCCTCGGCGAAATGCTCGCCGAGCGTGTCACGGCAGGCCGCGACGAATCCGGCGGGGGCGGAGCGGACGATGTCCAGGTCGGAGGCATCGAGCAGGAAGAATTCTTCCTCGATGCCGAAGCGAAGGCCGCTGGCGGCCAGGTCGTGGGTCATCGGCGCAGCTCCCGGGGATTGTCTCGGGAAGACGCCGGAGTGCCGTCGAGGTTCGTTTTTTCCGCCGTGAGGTTCCCCGGCGCGCCGCCGATCCTGCCAGTGAAACCTTTTTCCCCTGGTGTCACTCGCACCCATATGTGTGGTCGCCCCGGCCGCCCCCGCAAACCCACGACAAGGAACGCGACATGAGCCTGTCTTCGCCCCTCCCTGCCTCCAGTGCAAGCCCTTCGCCCAGGGTCCGCGACCTGTACCACGCCCTGCTCGACGAGCCCCGCGAGCACCTCGAAGCCGCCGGCGAGTTCCTCGACCAGCAATTGAGCCTGGCCGCCACCCATGACGACGACCTGCCGGAGGACCCCGCCGATTGGCCGGCCTGGCTCGACGCCGGGGCCCGGCGCACCGCCGAGGCGCATGCCGAATACCTCCGGGCACGGCGGCGCGGCGAAGGGCGACGCTACTTCCAGGTTCCCTCCCAGGCGATGCACTTCATTCGCAGCGTGGCCCCGACCAAGCTGGTCGACGGCGCCTGGCTCTATGGGCTGTTGCCGCATCATGGCGAGGAACGCCTGCGGCCGCTGCTGGAGACCTTCCTCGAAGAACTCGGCGACGGCGTCCCGGCACGCAACCACGTCCTGCTCTACCGGCGCCTGCTGGCCAGCATCGGCAGCGAGGAAGTCGAAGGCCTCAGCGATCTCCACTACCTGCAGGGCACCCAGCAACTCGCCCTCGGCCACCTCGCCGCGGACTACCTGCCCGAAGTGATCGGCTACAACCTCGGCTACGAGCAACCGCCGCTGCACCTGTTGATCACCACTCAGGAGCTGCGCGAGCTGGGCTTCGACTCCTACTATTTCCAGTTGCACGTGACCATCGACAACGCCGCCAGCGGGCATGCGCGCAAGGCCCTGCGCGCGGTCTACGACAACCTGCCGCAGCTTGGCGGGCGCGCGGCCTTCCTCGAACGGGTGAGGAACGGCTACCGCCTGAACGAGGTCGGCCTGAGCACTACGCAGGTAATCGACGGCTTCGATCTCGAGGAAGAATTGCTGGCCATGTTCGAGCGCAAGCGCCCCTACGCCGCCGGTATGCATTCGGATCGTTGCCGGATCGGCGGGCGCACGGTGAACCAGTGGCTGGCGGTGCCCGGGCGGTTCCCGGCGTTTCTCGCCTGCCTGGAGGAAGAGGGCTGGATCCGGCGCCATGCCGATCCGCGCGGCAGCCGCTTCTGGAACCTGATCGAGGGCGACCGGGCGGCAATGTTCGGAGTCTTCACTCCCTACGAGCAGCAGTTGCTGTACGACTGGATCGCTGGCGACTGGCAAGCACCCGCTCCGGCGGACAGGGACCCGCTTGCGCCGCTGGCGGAGCCGGCGACAGCGGGCGGAGACGTGGATGCCGAGCAGGTCGCGCTGCGGCGCGAGCTGCTGCGGCTATCCCCCGAGCAGGGCGTGGCACGCCTTCTCGAACTGATGGCCCCGCACCGCCACCACGGGCCCGCCGGTCTCCTTGCCACGCGGATGTTCAGCCAGCGCTGGAGGGCCGCCCATGCCCAGCCTGAATGATCCGCGCCTGGACGTCCTGGTCAGCCTCGGCAACTGGTTGCGAGGCCAGGACTACCGTTTCGTCACCGTCACCCCGGCTACCCATGAGCGCGTCAACGCCCGCCCGGAAAACCGCATGGCCCGGGACCTGGCCGGCATCTTCGGCTGGAGCCGGCCATTCGCCGGGGAAAGCCTGCCGGCCGACTGGCTGACCCTTCTTGCCGGCGCCGACCTGATCCGCCGCGAGGCGGACGGCTGGCGCAGCCAGGTGCGCGTCTCCAGCCTCGGCGAGCAACTGTTCGTCCATTCGGCCTTCCCTACCCTGGCCGCCGACGCGGTGTTCTTCGGCCCCGACACCTACCGCTTCGACCGGCTGATCCGCAGCCACCTGGCATCGTCCGATCCGGCACGCATCCGCCGTGCGGCGGATATCGGCTGCGGCGCCGGCCCCGGCGCGATCCGCATCGCCATGGCCTGCCCGGACGCCGAAGTACACGGGCTGGATATCAATCCGGCGGCGCTCGACCTGGCGCGGGTCAACGCGGCGCTGGCGGGGGTCGGTAACCTGACCCTGGCGCGTAGCGACCTGCTGAGCCAGGCGCCCGGTCGCTTCGACCTGATCGTGGCCAACCCGCCCTATCTCCTGGATGCCTCGGAGCGCGCCTACCGGCATGGTGGCGGGATGCTCGGCGCCGGGCTCTCGCTGGCAATCGTCGATGCCGCCCTCGAGCGCCTGGAAGCCGGCGGCAGCCTGCTGCTGTATACCGGCGTGGCGATGGTCGAAGGCGGTGATCCGTTCCTCGCCCGCATCCGCGAACGCCTGGCGTCTCGGGAGTGGGTCTGGGACTACCAGGAACTGGACCCGGACGTGTTCGCCGAAGAGTTGGACAGCCCCGCCTACCGCGAAGCCGAGCGGATCGCCGTGGTCGGCCTGCGGGTCACTCGTTCCGCCTGAGGCGCTCCAGGCCTTCCAGGCTCCCCACCAGATCCTCGTTCAGGCGCTGCCAGCGCTCGGCCACCTCGGCCTCGGCCGGAATCACCGCGAGGACCTCGTCATCCACCCACTCCCAGGGCAGGCACAGGCGTTCCGCTTCGGCCCGGCTGGCGGCGCGCACGGTGCGGGCGAAACGCCGCCAGCCGCGCATGTGCTGGATTTCGTAGGTGGTCATGGCTCCTCCGGAAGACAGGGACGTTTGTCTTTCGGCGCTCCCCGCGTCTTCCGGTTCAAGGCCCTGGATGGGCGGTCGCGGACCGCCCGGCACGCCACCTGAACCCCCTCGCGCCGGGCCGGTCCAGACTCCTGAACGCCACAGAAAAGAGGTGCCCGTCATGACCCGCGAAATGGCTCGGCTACTGATCAGTCCCTCCAATGCCTGGCCTCGTCTGCGCCAGGACTACGACCATCACCCTTTCGCCTTCCTCGTTCCGCTGTTGCTATTGCCGCTGCTGCCGGCGGCCTGCCTATTCATCGGCACTACCCAGGTCGGCTGGTCGCTGCCGGGCAACGACAGCGTGCAACACCTCTCCAGCGGCAGCGCCCTGCTGCTGGCGACGATGTGTTACCTGGGCTTCGTCGCCGGCGTGGTGATCATGGGCTTCTTCGTACGCTGGGTGCTGTTCCGCACGCCGTCGCGCCCCAGCGTACCGGGCAGCCTGACCTTCACCACGGCGATCGCCGTGCCCTTGATGCTCGCCGGGATCGTCGCCCTGGTGCCCTGGCGGATCCTCCTGCTGCTGGCCGCGGCGGCTGCCTGCGCCTACTCGGTACGCCTGCTGTTCACCGGCCTGCCGCTGTTCATGCGCATGCAGGAGCGGCAGACATTGTTCTACGCCTTCTGCATCCTGGGCGTCGGCTTCCTGACCCTGCTGACCACCGCCTTCATCTTCATCGAGTTCTGGGGGCAAAGCCTGGCCGGCAGCGGCGAGTACCTGCGCTGAGGCTCAGCCGGCCTTCAGCGTGCCGGTCAGGAACAGGTACAACTCTTCCTGGCCGAACGGCTTGGCCAGCTTGGGCAACTGTGCCGCCGCGCCTTCGATCTTTTCCGCGAAGCCGGTGGCCAGGGCCATCTTCAGCGGCCGGCCCTGGGCCATGACCCGCTCCACCAACTGGCTGCCGTTCATCCGTGGCATCGCCTGGTCGGTCAGGAGGATGTCCAGCTCCGGCGTCGCCGTGAGAATCTCCAGGGCCAGGCTGCCGGAGTCGGCCTTGAGTACCGAGCAACCGAGGTCCTCCAGCATCGCCGCGGTGTTGTTCAACACCAGCGGGTCGTCGTCCACCACCAGTACTCGACAGGACAAGCGCACCCGCTCGCTTTCGCTGGGCGCCTGCGGCGTCGCGCCATTGCCCGTACGGGCGCTTTCCGGGGTTCGCGGGACGGCGGGTATCCAGATGTTCGCGGTGGTGCCGACGCCCGGCTGGCTCTCCAGGGTGAGCCGGCCGCCGAGCTGCTCGGCGAGGCCGTCGACGATCGACAGGCCCAGCCCGGTGCCACGCCCAATTCCCTTGGTGGTGTAGAAGGGTTCCACCGCACGGCGCAGGGTTTCCTCGTCCATGCCGCTGCCGGTGTCGCTGATGCTCAGGCAGATATAGTTGCCCGGTGCGAGGCGATGGGGATTGTCCGCCGGCACCCGCTGGTTGCTCGCGGAAAAGACGATGCGCCCGCCGTTGGGCATGGCGTCGCGGGCGTTGGTGGCAAGGTTGATGATGGACAGTTCGAGCTGGTTGGCGTCGGTCAGGCCGAGGTCGAGATCCAGGGGAAAGCGCGTCTCGATCGATACGCTCGGTCCCAGGGAATGGATCAGCAGGTCGGTCATCCCGCGCAACAGGTCGGGGATCGCGCAGGGCTGTGGATCGAGACGTTGCTTGCGGGCGAAGGAAAGCATCCGCTGGGTCAGGTTGGCGCCGCGCTGGGCGGCCTCCAGGGCGTTCTGCAAGAGGTCGGCGGTGCGCTGGTCGCCGGGCAGGCGTTTCTTCAGCAGCCCGAGGCTGCCGATGATTACCGTCAGCAGGTTGTTGAAGTCGTGGGCCACGCCGCCGGTCAGGTGCCCCAGGGACTCCATCTTCTGGGCCTGGAACAGCTCCTGGCGGGCCCGTTCCAGTTCGCGTTCGGCTTCGATCCGGTGGGTGATGTCACGGGTTACCTTGGCGAAGCCGATCAGCCGGCCATCGCTGTCGCGGATCGGATCGATCACCACGTTGGCCCAGAAGCGACTGCCGTCCTTGCGCACCCGCCAGCCTTCCTTCTCGAAACGCCCTTCGCGTTCGGCGGCGGCCAGGCCGCGGGCCGGCTCGCCGGCCTCGCGGTCTTCGGGGGTGTAGAAGCAGGAGAAGTGCCGGCCGATCACCTCTTCCGGCAGGTAGCCCTTGATCCGCTGGGCGCCGAGGTTCCAGTTGGTGATCCGCCCGCGGTGGTCGAGCATGTAGATGGCGTAGTCGGTAACGCTCTGCACCAGCAGGCGGAACTGCTCCTGGCTGCGCCGCAGCGCCTCCTTGGCTGCGCGCCCTTCGCTGAGGTCGTGGATCAGCTGGGCGAAGCCGAGCAACTGGCCCTGGCTGTCGCGGATGGCGTCGATCACCACCTGCGCCCAGAAGCGCTTGCCGTTGCTGCGCACCCGCCAGCCCTCGGTCTCGAAGCGGCCCTCGGCATCCGCCTGGCGCAGCGCCTGTTGCGGAACGCCGGCGTCGCGGTCCTTGCGGGTATGAAAGCAGGCGTAGTCGCGGCCGAGGATCTCGCTCGCGTCGTGGCCGAACAGGCGCGCCGCGCCGGCGCTCCAGCTGGCGATACGGCCAGCGCTGTCCAGGGTGTGGATCGCGTAGTCGTCGACCGCTTCGTCGAGCAGGCGGTTGCGCGTGGCCTGGTTCAAGGGGACTTTCGGTTTTCTTGTGGTTTTCATGGACGTGTTCACTCGTCGGCTGCTCGACCCGGGCTGCAAGGCACACCCAGCAAGGTAGTACGAAGAACGTCTTCCGGCCGCTCGCTGGCTCGCCCCAGGAACTTGGCCGACCTTTCGGAAGACCCCGGCGCGGCCGGCGAATTCCATTCGCCGGAACCTTGTCCGGAGTATGGCTTTCGATATGCAGGTAGGGACATCTCCTTTCCACCGCACCGACCCCGGAGTTCCCATGCGCAATCTGGAAACCGCAACCCTGAAGCTGGGGATATTCCATCCCCACGACAGCCTGAGCCAGGCGCTGATCGCCGCCGCCCTGCAGCGGCAGATCGAAGTCAGCGCCTTGCAAGCCGACCTCAACAGCCTGCAGGCGCGCCCCGGGCTGCGCTGCAAGCCAGCCAGCCTGGCGTCGTCGATCGAGGTCAGCCAGGCGGCGGCCGGTCTCGACCTGCTGTTCGCGCCGTTGTCCGACTACGCCGCCGAAGCCTTGCCGCCGATCTGCGCCGCGCTGATCGATGGCGCCCTGCGCGCCGAGGTACCGCGCCTGTTCCTGCTTGGCCATTGGCAATGGCTGGTGGCGCCGCGCGACGCCGGCGAGGAGCAACTGGGTGCCGGGCTCGAGCGCAGCCTCACGGTCAGCGGCCTGGACTGGACGCTGGTGGAGGTCCCGAGCCTTCCCGCCGGCCTGCGCATCGACGATTTCAGCCGCGCCGGCGACGTCGCGGAAGTGGAGGCCGCCAGGGTGTTCGCCTGCGCCGAAGCGCTGCTCGACGAAGTCCGTCTCGGCCTGCACAAGCGCCAGTGCCTGCGCCTGGCGCCCTGAGGAGTACCCACCATGTCCGGACCCGATACCCTCAGCCAGGCCTTCGGCACCCTGCTGCTGGCCCTGGCCTTCAGCGCCTTCATCGTTTTCGTTCGCGGCTACCGCCCGGGCGGGGTCAGCGGCGCCTGGTACGACCTGGTGCTCGCCTTCGTCGCGGTATGGCTGGCGTTCTGGCCCGAAGCCGGCGTACTCGCACGCTCGCCGAGCCTGGCCAATGCCCTGGGGTTGGTCTTGCAGGTCGGCGCTACCCTGCTCGGCTGCCTGCTTGGCTACGGGGTGGCAAGGGGATTGCGGCGGGCGATGCGGGAAACCCGGCAAAAAAGATCGGCTTCTTCGCCAACGAGCCGGCGAGGTTCCTAGAGGAAATATCGAGAAAATCCATATAACCATATGGGCGAAAAGCTCTTTCGAATGCCCATAAGGAGCGCCGAACGGGCTTTTCGCCCGTCATGATCGCACTCCGACATGAGCGTTCTGCACGACTTCTTGCATTCTGCATCCCGCACCTCATGCGGGATACAGCTTATCCCGCAGATTCTGGATGTGGCCGGTATTTCATCGGCGCGGCGCCTATAGTTATCCCTACCGTTGTACGTATCGACGGTTTCTCTCTGATTCAGGCTAATCCCGCTCCAGGGACGGAGTGGATTTTTTTCTTGCGCTTCGCGAACTGGGGAGACCTGACCAGATGAACCTTTCCTACCTGTACCTGAAGAAGATCCTCGAGGAGGAACTGCGCGACCACGACTGCCAGTGCCAACTGAACCCCGACTTCACGGTGACCATCAGTTGCCGCGTCGACGGCCCCCACGGCGCGCTCTACATCGTGCCCAACAGCGACTTCCTGAAGAGCAGCAGCTTCAGCGATCTCAGCGCCTTCATCCTCAACCTGCGCGAGGAAATCAGGCGCTTCGGCGAGTTCGAGGCGGAACTCCAGACCGGCACCGGCTGAGCCCCTCCCCCCTTCTTTTTCCCCTCCCGCCGTCAGGGCTGCTGGTAGTGTCCCGGCGTGGTGCCCGGTTCATGGGTACGCTCCACCTTGCTGACCTGGATATCGCTGATCGCCTCGGCGTCGTGCGGTCGATGCAGTGCCTCCAAGTGGCGGCGGGCCTCCTCGCGGCTGAGGGTATCCGCCTCGCTGTGCAATTCGCAGGTCATCGGCTGGTCGTCGAGGATGTAGCTGATCAGGAACAGATGGCTGGCCATCGTCTCGCCCTCCTCTCTTCGATGGGCCCTGCGCCAGGCGCAGGGCCCATGGCTATCACGGCAGGTTCGGCGGCAGTTCGGCGTCCAGCGCAGCGTCCTGCCGCGAGTCGTCGCGCTGGCGCTCCTGCAGGCGCTGCAGGCGGCGGGTCAGGTGCTGCACCTCCTCGCGCAGCAACTGCAACTCTTCCCGCGGTTCATTGAGCAGGCCCTTGACATGGCAATGCCCACTCAACCCGCGGCTGACCAGCAGGCCGCCGGCGACCGCCTTGCAGGCGCCTGGCAAGCCACCGCGGGCCAGGCCGAAGCCGGCCAGGACCAGTCCGGCGCCGATGGAAGCGAGTCGCTCGCCGCGCTGCAGGTTGTGCGGCAGGCCATTGGCCGTCGAAGTGGGCAGGTATTCGTTCATGGAATTCTCCTTGCGTCGGTTATCGGTCAGGCTTCGTCGTCCGGCGGTTGCACGAGGAACTCGACCAGCGTCCGCCGGCAAGCCTCGATGCCCTCTTCCAGGACGATCTCGAAACCGTGGGTGTTCTCGGTCGGAATGCCGATGCAGCCGACCTGCGCGGCCTCGCCGTGGCTCAGCAGCGCGCTGGCGTCCGAGGCGAAGTCCACCAGCAGCGCCGCCTGCGGCTGGTACTGGCAGCGTTCGGCGGCGCGCAACAGGCGGTCGGTGACATGGCGGCTGTAATAACCCTTGGAGTCGCCGCTGTTGACGATCGGGTCGCGGCACAGCCGGGTGCCGTATTCGGCTACCGTTGGGCCGACTTCCACCGCGATGCTGATGTCGCCCGGCAGTCGGCGCGCGGCGAACAGCGCGCCGGCGTTACTCTCCTCCTCCATGGTGGTGAGCACCAGGTAGAGGTCGCCGTGCAACTCATCGCGGCGCCGGGCGATCTCGCGAGCCACGCCGAGCACTGCGAGCAGCGGTGCGCGGTCGTCGAGGAAGTGCGCGGCGACGCAATCCTGGAAGTACAACGGGCGCCGCCACAGACGGTTGAGCACCACGCGGGTACCCGGTCGCACGCCCAGGTTCGCCAGCTCCTCGGCGCTGCGCCGGGTGACCACGTGTACGTCGCGCCAGTGCACCGCGCCCGAGAGCACGTCGGAGCCCTGCGGCGACTCGCCGGTAGCATGCATGCTGCCGTAGGACAGCACGCCGTCGAGTACCGCCTCGCCGGCCAGGATCTGTACCGGACAGACGCCGAAGCTCACCGGCTGGGCGCCGCCGAGCGCCACTACGCGCAGGGTACCGTCGGCCTCGACGCGCTTGACGATCATGGCGATCTCGTCGAGGTGCGCGAGCAGCCGCACCGCGGCCCGCCGCGCCTGCTCGCGCGGCAGGTGCGGCGGGCTGATGCGCGCGACCAGGTTGCCGGCGGCATCGCTGCCGACCTCGTCGCAACAGCCCTCGAGTTCCCGCTGGCAGATGGCCCTGACCTCGTCTTCCTGGCCACCGGGGCCACGTGCCAGCAGGAGTTCCTCGAGCAAGGCGCGGTCTTCTTCGCGCATGCCTCAGGCCGCCCGTTTTTCCAGGCGCGCTTTCAGCTCTTTCTTGTGCTGCTGCATGGCCTGGCCGAGTTGCTTGAGGGCGGCGGCGTCGAGCAATTGCCGGGCGCGTGGGAATAGTTCGCCCTCTTCCTCCTCGATGTGGTGTTCGAGGAGTTCCTTGAGCACCTTGACCCGGCCGGCGAACTGCACGGTATCCGGGCGGGTGCGCTTGAGGTCGGGAAGGACCAGGGAATCCACCGTGCGGTGTTCCTCCTTGGCCTCGTAGTACATTTTCAGCTCTTCCTTGCCGCCGCTTTCCCTGATCGCCGGATAGAAGATGTCTTCCTCGATGGCGGTGTGCAGCACCAGTTCCAGCTCCAGCCTGCCCAGCAGCTCGCTGCGCTTCTTCAGCGCCCGTTCGGTGGTCTCGCTGAGTTCGTTGAGCAGTTTCTTCACGGTCTCGTGGTCATGGACCAGCAATTCGATGGCGTTCATGGTCGCTCCTCATCGGTTTGTTATCCGAGTGCTCCGGCACTCTCTCTGGCTGAGCGCGCGTTCCTCCGCCGAGTTCAGTCGCGAGGACGGGCGGTCGCCGCACGCGGGCCGGCGACCGCCCAGATCAGCACGCCGAGCACCGGCAGCACCGCGATCAGCAACGACCACAGGGCTTTCGAATTCACGCTGCGATCGCTGCGGAACACGCTGACGAAGGCCCACAGGTCGTAGAAACCCACCAGCGTGGCCAGGCCGATGAGCAGGAAAGCCAGGGACTGGCTCATGGCGCGCTCCTCCTCGCGGGGTCGGCTCAGGCGCGGGCGTCGCGCAGGGCTCGGACCCGGTCGTGGTGACGGAGTACGCCCTGGTATTGGCGCTCGATCACCTGGTGGATCTCCGCCGGCAGCGATTTTTCCAGCGCCGCCTGGTAGCGGTGCTTGGCGACATCCTCGCCGCGCTCGCATTCGTTGAGCACCGCCTCTTCGTCCTTGCCGGTGACCAGTGACTTCAGGTCGACCCAGCGCCGATGCAGGTCACCGGCGAAACTGGTGCTGTCCTTGGGTTTGCCACCCAGTTCCAGGACGATCCGCTCCAGCTCGTCGGCGGCCGCGGCGCAGTCGCGGCTCTGCTCCAGCATCGCCGCCTTCAACTGCGGGTCGCGCAGGTCCTCGGCGCAGGCGTGGAAACCGGCCTCGCCATCCTTGCTGGTTTGCAGCAGGTCGTTGAGTACGTCGAGGGTGTCGTCGAGGTTGGTCTGGTTCATTTCGCTCTCCTTGGCCCGGAGCTGTCCGGGATTTCTCGCGTCTGTCGGCGCCGGCGCCTGCCGGCACGGAACGTGGGCAGCAACCAGCGCCCACGGAAGGTGGGAGGCTCGCCGTCGCGGAGCGTTCAGAAAGCCGGATGGATGGTGGCGTAGGCCGGGGTGATGCTGAGACGTTCGCCGACCACCATCTCGGTGATCCAGTCCACCAGGATCGAGGTATAGGCGTCCTGCGCCGCCTCGCTGCTGAGCGCATGGTCGGCGTGGTCGATGATCCGGTGGGTCAGCGAATGGGTCTGCTGGAAGGCGGCGCGGAAACTCATGATGGTCGAGTGCGGCACATAGCTGTCGAACTCCGACTCCACCAGCAGCACATCGCCGCGGAATCCCGCGCAGGCCTGCAGGGCTCGGTTGCTGGCGGCCGGGATCAGGCTGCTGCGGTATTCGCTGAGATCCTCGCGGTCGAGCAGCAGCTTGGGCGTCAGCCAATCCTCGTCGCGGTAGATCGCCGGCACCCGCAAGGCCAGCCAGCGCACCGCGCGCAACTGGCTGAGGATCGCCGCCAGGTAGCCGCCATAGCTGGTGCCGACCACCGCGATCGCCTCGCTGTCGATGGCCGGGTGGGCCACCAGCCGGTCGTAGGCGGCGAGCAGGTCCTGCAGGTTGTCCTCGCGCGTCACCAGCGCCTGGCGCCCGCTTTCCGCGCCGTGGCCGCGCAGGTCGAAGGTCAGGCACACGCAGCCGAGCCCGGCGATGCCCTGGGCGCGCTTCAGGTCGCGCTGCTGGCTGCCGCCCCAGCCGTGCACGAAGAGCACGCCGGGAACCTTCGCCCGGGGGCTGAGGAAGGTGCCTTCGATCCGGTCGTCGCCGACCCCGATGCGGATGCGTTCGCTGTTCGCCGTCATGCCTCCCCCGTCATCGCATACTTGAGCAGGAAGTCGCCGTGTTCGTCGGGACCGCGGTAGATCACCCGGCTGTTGTCCGGCAGGCGCTTGTCTTCGTGGATCTCGAACGACGCGGCGCGCACCGCGGGCAGCCCCGGATCGGCGCGGAAGGCTTCCAGCGCGGCGATCTCGGCGCTGCTCGCGCCGCCGACCCGCCAGGACTGCTCGAGCACGCCGAAGCGCTCCCGACCGTTGCCATCCCGGCCCTGGGCAATGTCGTAGTTGCGCCGCGAGGCGAAGCAGCCGGGGAAGAAGATCGCCGCGGCGGTGTCGAAGATCCGCGCGTACTCGATGGCCAGGCTCACCTCGCGGGCCAGGTCCAGGGCCAGCAGCTCGGCGTAGCCACCGCGCGCCACCAGCAGGTCGGAGCCGGCATAGACCAGTTCGCCGCGCGCGTTGCGGGTCTGGTGCTGGTGACCGTGGTAGCTCAGCAGGAAACCGTTGACCCGGAGCTGGCCGACGCTGTGGGTGACGATGCTCTCCAGGTTGACTTCCAGTACCAGGCCCTGCGCCAACTGGCGCTCCTCCAGCCCGCCGAGCCAGCCGTCCAGTTCGTCGAGGTCGTGCGCCACGTACTGGCCGAGGCCGCCACAGGCCTCCGCCAGCTTGGCCCGCACCGGTCCTTCGGCGAGCATGCGAGCGCCGGCGCGGTGTGCGTCGGCCAGGCTGAAGACGCTGACGCCGTTGAGCACGACGTCGCGGACCTTCTCCGCGAACAGCGGGTTCCAGCCTTCCGGCGCCACGCCGCCGCGCGGCAGCGGATGGACGATGGCCTTACCGGCGATGAACGCGTGCTCGACGAAACCGCCGAGCAGATCTTCGTCACTGTTCACGCCCAGGCGCACGGCGGTCTCCCTGCCGACCAGGGTGCGGGTCGGGACCAGGTAGAGGGGGCCTCGCTGGTGCAATTCGGGTTCGTAGCGGCCGCCGAACTCCAGCTTCTGGACTTCCGCCAGCCAGCGCGCCAGGGCCAGGTTGCCCTGCACTTCGTGTTCGGCGGCCGCGGGATCGACACTATGGGCCACCACCAGTCTCTGCCGAGGGTCTGCGCTCATGTTCCGCTCCTCCTGGATGGAAACCGGGCATTCAGGGCTCCGGTATGGGCGAGAGGGGCTCTTCGTTGGGCTGTTCCATCGGAATCTCTTCCGGGAATTCCTGGGGGACGTGGCTTTCGTGGTCAGGAACCGGATATTCGTCCGGATCCCTCGAGGGGTTGCGTGGAGTGGTCGCTGTCGCGCCCGATGATGCAGAAGTGGGAAAACGCATGTCCGCCTCCATCGTAGGGATGACTTCTAGATGGAGGGGGCGAAGACGGATTTGGTTCGGACCATGCGTCGGAAGGCCGGGTCGGCGACTGACCGACCCGGAGCTGAAACAGCCTGCTCAGCGAGCCAGGCTCATGGTACGCAGCTTGCCGCCGGCGACCAGGACCTTGCGATGAGTGAGATGCTGGTTGTCGCTGTCGCGGAACGTGAGCAGGTCGATGCGCTTGCGGAAATAGTCGCTGTCGCGCGTCTGCAACGGCCCCTGGTCGATGATCAGGTCCCGGCGGATGCGTTCCAGCACCTGGTTCAGCAACAGCGGGCTGCTCTGCTCCTGGCCGGAGATCGCCCGGCTCATCAGGCGCTTGCCCTGGTTATTACGCAAGGTCACCAGCAACGCGCCGTCAGGGCGAGGTTCGCAACTGACGCGCACATCCTTGAAATGCTCTTCCAGGTACTCAACCACGTTTTCATCGGTATCTAGCATTGCTGGCCTCCTGTCTCATCAGATTCTTTGACGCCGGTAATCAGGCGCATCCCTTTCGAGCAGAAGGCGTACCAATTCTTCTTGAAAATTAATTTCTTATAAATCAATAGGTTGAAAAACAAAGCGGCGAATTGATATTTGCAATTTGCAAGAAAGCCCCTGCCGAGCCTTGCATTCGGCAACCCGTTGCGCCCGTCGTCTCGCCTGCAACCCCCTGGCGCGGCTTCTCGCAAGCCGAGCCGCCGGTAAAAAAAACTAAACTTCCGGCGCTCCCCTCCGGTCACCCCTAGCAAGGACTTCGCCCATGCCACGGCGCGACGGAGTCCGACCGACCAACGCCAAGGACAACGTACGACCGGAGGATGACATGGGACATTCTGTTGCAGGCGTTTGCCTGGAAGAACCCGCGGTACTGACCGCTTTTCCGTCGCTGCTGCACCCGCAGGACCCGCCGCAACAGAGGGATCGGATACTCTTCGTTACCGCCGAGCTCAGCGATTTCGTCAAGGTCGGCGGACTCGGCGACTTTTCCGCCGCGCTGCCGAGGGTCCTCAAGCGCGAGCATTCGGTGCGAGTCCTGCTGCCCGGCTATCGCCAGGTGCTGGAGCGCTGCCGCGACTTGCGGATCATCGGCAGCCTGCCCGGCCGGGCGGCGATCCCGCCCTGCGAGATCGGCCTGGTGACCCTCGACGACGGCCTGGAAGTCATGCTGGTGCTCTGCCCGCTGCTCTACGAGCGCGAGGGTACGCCGTACATGGACGACCAGGGCAACGACTGGCCGGACAACCACCTGCGCTTCGCCCGCCTGTGCCTGGCCGCCGCCGAGATCGCCGGTGGACGCGGCGCCCAGGGCTGGCAACCGGGCCTGGTGCACGCCAACGACTGGCCGTCGGCGCTGACGCCGGCCTACATGGCCTGGAACGGCGTGCGCACGCCGAGCCTGTTTACCATCCACAACCTCGCCTACCAGGGCCTCTGCGACCTGCAATGCAGCGCCGAACTGGGCCTCCCCGACGAAGCGCTGAGCCACGAAAGCATGGAGTTCCACGGGCGCCTGTCGTTCCTCAAGGCCGGCATCGCCCATGCCCACCACATCACCACGGTGAGCGAGACCTACGCCCAGGAAATCACTACCCCGGAATACGGCTGCGGCCTGCACGGCATCCTCAAGTACAAGGTCGAGAAGCGTCAGCTCAGCGGCATCGTCAACGGTATCGACGATAGCTGGCAACCGCACTGCGATCCGCACCTGGTGGCCTGCTTCAGCGCCCGCCAATGGGCCGGCAAGCGCGCCAACACGCGCTACGTGGAGGAGCGTTTCGGCCTGGAGCCGGGCAAGGGGCCGCTGTTCGCGGTGGTCTCGCGCCTGGTGCAGCAGAAAGGCATCGACCTGACCCTGGAGATCAGCGATGCCCTGCTCCAGGCCGGCGGCCGTCTGGTCAGCATCGGCCGTGGCGAGCCGAACCTGGAGAAGGCCATGCTCGAACTCGCCCGGCGTCATCCCGGCCAGGTCGGCGTGCACATCGGTTTCGACGAGACCGAGGCCCGCCGTATCTACGCCGGCAGCGACTTCCTGCTCATGCCCTCGCGTTATGAGCCCTGCGGGCTCAGTCAGCTCTATGCGCAATGCTTCGGCTCGCTGCCGATCGCGCGCTGCACCGGCGGCCTCGCCGATACCATCGTCGACGGGGTCACCGGCTTCCTGTTCCGTGAGGAAACCGCGCAGAGCTACCTCGATGCGGTGATGCGCGCGATCAACGTCTACCACTGTCCCTCGCTGCTCAACGCCATGCGCTGCAAGGCGATGGCCGCGCCGATGTTCTGGAGCGACTCGGTGGAGCCTTACAACCGCCTGTACCGGCGCCTGTTGAGGAATACCGCTCCGGCCCTGCGCGGGGTACGCCAGTGATGGCGATCCGGCGCCGCTTCGGCGCCCAGTTCCAAGGCAACGGCCGGACCTGCTTCGGCCTCTGGGCTCCGGACGCCCGTGAGGTCCGGGTCGAGACCGCCGACGGCCGCGACTGGCCGCTGGAAGGCAGCGACAGCGGCTGGTTCGAGGCGACCCTGCCCTGTCCGCCCGGCACCCGCTACCGTTACCGCATCGATGGTCGCCCCGGGGTGCCGGACCCGGCCTCGCAGTTCCAGCCCGACGGCGTGCATGGCCACAGCCAGGTGCTGGACCATGGCGCCTACGCCTGGCGCGTCGACGAGTGGCGCGGGCGGCCCTGGCACGAAGCGGTGATCTACGAGCTGCACGTCGGCCTGTTCGGCTCCTACGCCGAGGTCGAGCGCTTCCTTCCGCGCCTGGTGGAACTGGGCGTGACCGCCGTGGAGCTGATGCCGCTGGGCGAGTTTCCCGGTCGCCGCAACTGGGGCTACGACGGCGTGCTGCCGTTCGCCCCGGCGTCGGCCTACGGCACGCCCGAGCAACTCAAGCATCTGATCGACAGCGCTCACGGCATGGGCCTGATGGTCTTCGTCGACGTGATCTACAACCACTTCGGCCCGGACGGCAACTACCTCGCGCAGTACGCCGCCGCGTTCTTCCGCGACGACCGGCAGACGCCCTGGGGCCAGGCCATCGATTTCCGTCGCGGCGAAGTCCGCGAGTTCTTCTATGAGAACGCCCTGATGTGGCTGCTCGACTATCGCGTCGACGGCCTGCGCTTGGATGCCGTGCACGCGATTCCCGATAGCGCGTTCCTCGTCGAGATGGCCCGCCGCCTGCGCGGCGCCGCCGGCCCCGAGCGCCATGTGCACCTGGTCCTGGAGAACGACGACAACCGCGCCAGCCTGCTGCGCCAGGGCTACGACGCACAGTGGAACGACGATGGCCACCATGCGCTGCACGTCCTGCTCACCGGCGAGAACGACGGCTACTACCAGGACTACCCCGAGCCGCTGCGCTGCCTGGCGCGCTGCCTGGCCGAAGGCTTCGTCTACCAGGGCGAAGCCAACCGCCACGGCCGGCCGCGCGGCGAACCGAGTGCCGACCTGGCGCCGGACGCCTTCGTGCTGTTTCTGCAAAACCACGACCAGGTCGGCAACCGCGCCTTCGGCGAGCGTCTCAGCGTCCTCGCCGAACCCCAGGCGTTGCGCCTGGCGATAGCGCTGCAACTGCTCGCGCCGATGATTCCGCTGCTGTTCATGGGCGAGGAATGCGCCGCGCGCGAACCGTTCCTGTATTTCACCGATCACCAGGGCGAACTGGCGGACGCGGTCCGCGAGGGACGACGCAAGGAGTTCGGCGAGTTCGGCCGCTTCGGCGAGGGCGCCACCCTGGCTTCGCTCCCCGACCCAAACGCGGTGGAGACCTTCGAGCGCTCGCGTCCCGGCCTGGCCGATTGCGACCCGGCCTGGCGCGGCTTCTACCGGCAACTGCTGGAAATCCGTCATGAACACCTGATCCCGCGCCTGCGCGGCGCCCGTTCGCTGGGGGTTACCACCATCGCCGGCGCCGCGCTGTCGGCGCGCTGGCGACTCGGTGACGGCAGTGACTGGCGAATCGACTTCAACCCTTCTCCGCTCGAAGCGGAAGTCGAGCCGCCGGCGGCCTCCACCCGGGTGCTGTTCCTCGACAACCTCGCCTGTGCCGAGTATCGCCGCGGCCGCCTAAGTCCCCGCAGCATCGCGGTCAGCCTGGAGCCCGCCCATGAGTGACGCACGCCTGGCCGAACTGGCCGCCGCCGTGGGCCTGCAACTCGACTGGCAGGACGCCAACGGACGGCCGCAGCGGGTCGACCCGGAGGTCCAGCGCGGCCTGCTGGAAGCACTCGGCTATCCGGCGCAGAGTCCGCAACAGATCGAACAGAGCCTGGCCGCGCTGGCCCGGCTGCGCGAGGACAGCGCCAACCTCGGACTGCTGGTCGGCGAATGCGGCCAGCCGCTGGAGCAAGCGCTCGGCCCCGCCGGCACCCCGGGCGAGCTGGTCTACGAGGACGGCACGCGGATCGCCCTGCGCCTGGATGCCGAAGGCCGCCTGCCGGCGCAGGCCCGCAGTGGCTATGCGCAGCTGTCGCTGGAGCAGCGGGAATGGGCGGTGGCGATGGCGCCGCCGAGCTGTCCGTCCCTGGCCAGCCTCGCCCCGGGTCGCTCGCGTCGCTGGGGTCTGGCCGCCCAGGTCTATGCCCTGCGCCGCCCCGGCGACGGCGGCCTGGGCGACAGCGCCGCCCTCGAGGACCTGCTGCGCAGCGCCGCGCGGCATGGCGCCGACGCGCTGGCGATCAGCCCGCTGCACGCCCTGGCCGAGGCCAACGGACATGCCTACAGCCCCTACTCGCCGTCCAGCCGGCTGTTCTTCAATGTCCTGCACGCCGCGCCGGCGACCAT
This sequence comes from Pseudomonas sp. TZ252, assembly GCF_056110345.1. Lineage (NCBI taxonomy): Bacteria > Pseudomonadati > Pseudomonadota > Gammaproteobacteria > Pseudomonadales > Pseudomonadaceae > Pseudomonas > Pseudomonas sp. TZ252. Next base: position 5,616,761 of record NZ_CM148566.1, read on the forward strand.
TCTCGGCGCGGCGGCGGTGGAACAGGCGATCCGTCGCGCCGGCCTGGCCGCGGAGATGGCCCGCCTGGAGAGCCTGGAGCTGATCGACTGGACAGCGGCGGCGGACCTGCGCATGCGCCTGCTGCGCCAACTCCACCGCGACTTCACCGAGCGCGCCAGTCCCTTGCGCCACGACCTCGCCGAATTCCGCCGCGAAGCCGGCGAGGCCCTGCTGCACCACTGCCGCTTCGAGACCCTGCAGGCGCACCTGGGCGCCGGCCCCGACTGGAGACGCTGGCCGGAGCCGCTGCGCCGCCCCGGCGAGCCGGCGGTGGCCGCGTTCTGCGCCGATCACGCCGAGGAAGTGGACTTCCGTGCCTTCGGCCAGTGGCTGACCCAACGTTGCCTGCAACATGCCCAGCGCCAGGCGCGCGAGGCCGGGATGGCCATCGGTCTGGTCGCCGACCTGGCGGTGGGCGCCGATGGCGGCGGCAGCCAGGCCTGGTCGCGGCAGGAAGAGCTGCTCGCCGAAGTGAATGTCGGCGCGCCGCCGGACATCCTCAACCAGTCCGGACAGGACTGGGGCGTTTCCGCGTTCAATCCCGAAGGCCTGCGCCGCCACGGCTACCGGGCATTCCGCGAGATGCTGCTGGCCAACCTGGCCTGGCCCGGAGGGCTACGCATCGACCATGTGATGGGCCTGCAACGTCTCTGGCTGATCCCGCGCGGCCAGCCGCCCCACGCCGGCGCCTACCTGCGCTACCCGCAACGCGAGCTGCTGCGCCTGCTGGCGCTGGAGGCCAGTCGCGCCTCGGCGCTGGTCATCGGCGAGGACCTCGGCACCGTGCCCGAAGGCCTGCGCGAGGAACTGGCACGCCGCCAAGTGCTGGGTACCCGCGTGCTGCTCTTCGAGCGGCGCGGCGAACGCTTCGTGCCCCCGGCGCAATGGCCGGCGGACGCCATGGCCACCACCAGCACCCACGACCTGCCGAGCCTGTCCGGCTGGTGGCGGGGCCAGGACATCCACTGGCGCGGCCGCGCCGGACACCGCAGCGCCGAGGAATGCGCGGCCGACCTGGAACTGCGCGCCGAGGAGCGCCGGGCCCTGGCCGCCAGCCTCGAACCGCCGGTCGATCCCGACCCCGCCGCCGAAGTACCGCTGGACGCCTGCATCGGCTATGTCGGGGCAACCCCTGCGCCGTTGGTGCTACTGCCCCTGGAGGACGCCCTGGGCAGCCTGGAGCAGCCGAACCTGCCCGGCCCCGGCGACGCCCACCCGAACTGGCGGCGGCGCTGGCCGGAAAACGCCGCGCAGATGCTCGGAACGCCGCAGGTCGACCGGCGCCTGCGCCTGCTCGAACGCAGCCGCCGGGATGCCGAGGAGGCCGCCCATGATTGAGCCCCGCGCTACCCTGCGCCTGCAATTCCACGCCGGCTTCACCCTCGACGATGCCCTGCCCTGGCTGGACTATTTCGCCGACCTGGGCATCAGCCATCTCTACGCCTCGCCGCTGTTCCGCGCGCGGCCCGGCTCCAGCCACGGCTACGACGTGGTCGACCCGACCCGGATCAATCCGGAACTGGGCGGCGAGCCGGCGCTGCTGCGCCTGATCCAGGGGCTGCGGCAACGCGGCATGGGCCTGCTCATGGACATAGTGCCGAACCACATGGGCATCGGCGGCGGCGCCAATCCCTGGTGGCAGGACGTGCTCGAATGGGGGCGCGAGAGTCCCTACGCGAGTTTCTTCGACATTCAGTGGGAATCCCACGACGCCGCTTTGCGCGGCCAGGTGCTGCTGCCGTTCCTGCGCAGCGACTACGGCGAGGTCCTGGCTGCCGGGGAGATCGGCCTGAGCCTGGACCGCGAGGCCGGCCGCCTGCTGGCGAGCCACGGCGAGCAGCGCTTCCCCCTCTGGCCGGGCAGTTACCCGGAGCTGCTGGAAGACAGCGGCGAGCCGCGCCTGTCAGCCCTGGCCGGCGGTTTCCGCGAGTGCCGGCAGGACCGCGAGGCCTTGCGCGAGATGCAGCGTCAACTGGCGGCTGCGCTCGCCGAGAGCGCTCCGCGCGCAGCCCTCCAGCGCACGCTGGGCGAACTCCAGGAACGCCACGAGGAGGCTCGCCAACGCCTGCACCGCCTGCTCGAGGCGCAGCACTACCGCCTGGCCAGTTGGCGCACCGCGGCGGACGACATCAACTGGCGCCGTTTCTTCGACATCAGCGAACTGGTCGGCCTGCGGGTCGAGCGCGGCGAGGTGTTCGAGGCCGTGCACGGCAAGGTCTTCCAGTTGCTCGAGGACGGTCTGCTCGATGGCCTGCGCATCGATCACGTCGACGGCCTGGCCGATCCGCGCGGCTATTGCCGACGCCTGCGCCGCCGCAGCGAGCGGATCCGCGCCCGTCGCGGCGGCGCGCCGATGCTGCTGTACGTTGAGAAGATCCTCGGTGGCGAGGAGCGCCTGCCCGAGGATTGGCTGTGCGACGGCACCACCGGCTACGACTTCATGAACCAGGTCAGCCTGTTGCAGCACGATCCGCGCGGCGAACGACCGTTGCGCGAACTCTGGCAGCGGGTCAGCGGACGCCCGGAGGCGTTTCTCGACGAGGTCTACCAGGCTCGCCAACTGGTCCTGGCGGGAAGCCTCGCCGGTGACCTGGAGAACCTCGCCCAGGGTCTTTTGCGGGTGGCGCGGGCCGACCTGGCCAGCCGCGACCTGACCCTGGGCGGTATCCGCCGCGCGCTGTTCCAGTTGCTCGCGCGCTTTCCGGTCTACCGTACCTACGCCGGGGCCTGCGGTCGCTCGGTGCAGGATCGCGAGGTGTTCCGCTATGCCGCAGAGGCGGCCCGCGAGGATCTCGACGAAGCCGACCGGGCGGTCCTCGACCATCTCGAACGCTGGCTCGGCGGGCAGCCGCTGCGCGAGCTGCCGCCCGGTCCGCTGCGGCGCCTGCGCGGCGAGTTGCTGGCGCGCTTCCAGCAGTTGAGTTCGCCGACCGCAGCCAAGGCCGTGGAGGATACCGCCTGCTATCGCTCGGCGGCCCTGCTCTCGCGCAACGACGTCGGCTTCGACCCGCAGCGCTTCGCCGCTTCCGCCGAGGAATTCCATGCCGCCTGCGAAGCCAGGCGCCTGGCCAGCCCGCGCGCCCTGCTGGCCACCGCCAGCCATGACCACAAGCGCGGCGAGGACGCCCGCGCCCGTCTTGCGGCGCTCAGTGAACTGGCGCCCTGGTTCGCGCGTAACGTCGAGCACTGGCAAAGCCTGGCCACGCCGTTGCGCCGCGACCTCGCCGAGGGGCCGGCGCCGAGTCCCGGCGACGAGCTGATCCTGTTCCAGGCCCTGCTCGGCAGTTGGCCGCTCGACGCGCCTTGCGACGGCGCCGCCCTGGACCAAGCGTTCCTCGCGCGGATGCGCGAATGGCAATGCAAGGCCTTGCGCGAAGCCAAGCTGCGCACGCGCTGGACCGCGCCCGACGAAGACTACGAGCGCGCCTGCGCCGACTATCTGGAACAGCTCCTGCGCGCGCCGCTGGCCCAGGCCCTGCGCCAGTCGCTGGGCAACGCGGCGGCGCGACTGATGCCGGCCGGGGCCCTGAATGGCCTCGCCCAATGCCTGCTGCGCCTGACCTGCCCGGGTATCCCCGATCTCTACCAGGGGCGCGAGGACTGGGACTTCAGCCTGGTCGACCCGGACAACCGGAGGCCGGTGGACTTCGCCCGGCACGCCGCCGCCCTGGCCGCGCCGACGCCCTTCCCGGAACTGCTGGAGCACTGGCGCGACGGTCGCATCAAGCAGACCCTGATCGCCCGCGTGCTGGGGCTGCGGCGGATGCAGCCGGGCCTGTTCCGCGACGGCGACTACCTGCCCCTGGAGGTCAGCGGCGAGCATGCCGAGCGGGTCCTGGCCTTCGCCCGGCGCAGTCGTCACGGTTGCCTGCTGGTGGTGGTCCCGCGCCTGGCCTGCGCCCTGCTCGGCCACGCCACGCAGCCGCAGGTGCCGGCCGAGGCCTGGGGCGACACCTGCCTGCTGCTGCCGCCGAGTCTCTCCGAATGCACCTACAGCGGCCTGTTTTCCACCATGCCGCTGCCCAGCGACGGGCACCTGAGCCTGTCCGAAGTGCTCGCCGACTTTCCCGTCAACCTGCTTTACCGCCTCGCCCAGGAGGACACCCCATGAGCGCCGACGAAAAACGCATACGAGAGTTCGCCTACCAGATCTGGGAATCCGAGGGCTGCCCCGACGGCCAGGCCGAACGCCACTGGGCCATGGCCCGGCAACTGGCCGAAGCGGAAGCCGCCGCGGCGGCACCGAAGAAGACCCGCGGTCGGGCCAAGGCCGCCAAGGAAACCCCGGCCCTGCTGCAAGCGCCGGCCGCCAAGCCGCGCAAGCTGAGGGCCGCGTCCCCGGCGCGGCCCGCCAGCGAAAAACCGGCGGCGGCCAAGCCGCGCAGCCGCCGCAAGCCCGAAGCGGGCGAATGAGGAGTCCAGTGCATGAGCAGAAAGCGTAGCCCCGCTCCTTCGCGGATCAGCGAAGGGCACCCCTTCCCCCTTGGCGCCACCTGGGACGGCCTCGGCGTCAATTTCGCGCTGTTCTCGGCCCACGCGACCAAGGTCGAGCTGTGCCTGTTCGACGCGCGCGGGGAAAAGGAGATCGAGCGCATCGAATTGCCCGAGTACACCGACGAGATCTGGCACGGCTACCTGCCCGACGCCCACCCGGGGCAGATCTACGGCTACCGGGTGCACGGTCCCTACGAGCCGGATGCCGGCCACCGCTTCAATCCCAACAAATTGCTCCTCGATCCCTACGCCAAGCAGTTGGTCGGCCGCCTGCGCTGGTCCGAGGCGCTGTTCGGCTACACCATCGGCTCGGCCGACGCCGACCTCAGCTTCGACGAGCGCGACAGCGCGCCCTTCGTGCCCAAGTCGAAGGTCATCGATCCGGCCTTCACCTGGGCCGAGCGTCCGCCGGTACGCGTCCCCTGGGACCGCACGGTGATCTACGAAGCCCACCTGCGCGGCCTCAGCATGCGCCATCCGCAGGTCCCGGAGGCGGTTCGCGGGACCTTCGCCGGACTGATGAACGCCGACCTGCTGGCGCACATCCGCCGGCTCGGGGTGACCAGCGTCGAGCTGCTGCCGATCCACGGTTTCGTCGACGACAAGCACCTGCTGGAAAACGGTATGAGCAATTACTGGGGCTACAACAGCATCGCCTTCTTCGCCCCGCACCCGGCCTACCTCGCCAGCGGCCAGGTCAACGAGTTCAAGGAGATGGTCGCGCACCTCCACGACGCCGGACTGGAGCTGATCCTCGACGTGGTCTACAACCACACCGCGGAAGGCAACGAGCTGGGTCCGACCCTGTGCATGCGCGGCATCGACAACGCCTCGTACTACCGCCTGATGCCCGACCAGCGCCGCTACTACATCAACGATTCCGGCACCGGCAACACCCTCGACCTCAGCCACCCCTGCGTGTTGCAGATGGTCACCGACTCGCTGCGCTACTGGGCCACGGAGATGCGCGTGGACGGCTTCCGCTTCGACCTGGCGACCATCCTCGGCCGCCATCCGGACGGTTTCGACGAGCGCCACGGCTTCCTCGTCGCCTGCCGCCAGGACCCGGTGCTGAGCAAGTGCAAGCTGATCGCCGAACCCTGGGATTGCGGCCCCGGCGGCTACCAGGTAGGCGGCTTCCCGCCCGGCTGGGCGGAATGGAACGACCGTTTCCGCGATTGCGTGCGCGCCTACTGGCGCGGCGACGACGGCATGCTGCCGGAACTGGCGCGGCGCCTAACCGCCTCCGGCGATCTCTACGACCAGCGTGGACGGCGGCCCTACGCGTCGGTGAACTTCGTCACCGCCCACGACGGTTTCACCCTGCGCGACGTGGTTTCCTACGATCACAAGCACAACGAGGCCAACGGCGAGAACAACGCCGACGGCAGCGACCACAACCTGTCCTGGAACCACGGCTGCGAGGGCCCCACCGACGACCCGGAGATCCGCGCCCTGCGCCTGCGCCAGATGCGCAACCTGCTGTCCACCCTGCTGCTGTCCCAGGGCACCCCGATGCTGGTCGCCGGCGACGAGTTCAGCCGCACCCAGCAGGGCAACAACAATGTCTATTGCCAGGACAACGAACTGGGCTGGATCGACTGGCGGCTGGACGACGAGGGCCGTTCGCTGCTGGCCTTCACCCAGCGCCTGCTGGCCCTGCGCCAACGCTATCCGATCCTGCGCAGGGGGCGCTTCCTGGTCGGCGAGTACAACGAGGCGCTGGGTGTCAAGGACGTCACCTGGCTGGCGCCCGGCGGCGAGGAGATGACCGAGGAACACTGGCACGACGAGCACGCCCGCTGTCTCGGCGTGCTCCTCGATGGCCGCGCGCAACCCACCGGGATCCTGCGCAGCGGTGAGGATGCCACCCTGCTGCTGATCCTCAATGCCTACCACGACGCGGTGTCCTTCCGTCTTCCCGAGGTGGCCGAGGGCAGCGGCTGGACCTGCCTGCTGGATACCCAACGGCCGGAGGACCCGCTCGGCGAACGCTACCCGTTCGCCAGCGAGTTCCTGGTCGGCGGCCGCAGTTTCCTGCTGTTCGAGCTACAACCGCCGGGCGCCGGAGCGGAAGGATGAACGGCGGGGAAAAAAGCTGAACCGCCCCCGGCACCTCCAGTCGGAACCTGTAGGTGCCGCACGCGGCGCCCGCACATCCACCCTACACAGGAGGACAGCATGAAGATCAGCGACATCATGACCCGCAACGTCCAGGTCGCCGACCCGCAGCAGAGCATCCGCGAGGCGGCCGCCACCATGGCGAGGATCGACAGCGGCGCCCTGCTGGTCGGCGAAGGCGACCGCCTGGTCGGGATGATCACCGATCGCGACATCGCCATCCGCGCGGTGGCCGGCGGCCTGTCCGGGGATACCCCGCTGGGCCGCATCATGAGCGGCGACATCCACTATTGCTTCGAAGACGAAGACGTCCAGCACGTGGCCCGCAACATGGCCGACATCCAGATGCGCCGCCTGCCGGTGCTCAACCGCGAGAAGCGGCTGGTCGGCGTGGTTTCCCTGGGCAACATCGCCAGCTGCCGCGACCAGGCCTCCAGCGCCACCGTCCTGCAGGGCGTCGCCCAGGCCCACTACTGAGCCTTTCTTCCACCCGGCCCGCCTTTGCCGTACCGGCCGAGGCCGGGCCCCAACCGGGAGAACGCCATGAAAGCCGTGGTATTCCATGACATCGGCGACATCCGCCTGGAAGACGTGGCGGAGCCGCGCCTGCAGGAGCCCACCGACGCCATCGTGCGGCTGACCGCCTCGGCGATCTGCGGCACCGACCTGCACTTCGTCCGTGGCAGCGTCGGCGGCATGCGTCCGGGAACCATCCTCGGCCATGAGGGCGTGGGCATCGTCGAGGCGCTCGGCGACGAAGTGCGCAATCTGCAGGTCGGCGACCGGGTGGTGATTCCCTCGACCATCGCCTGCGGCAATTGCGTGTATTGCCGAGCCGGCTACTACGCCCAGTGCGACGTCGCCAACCCCGGCGGCAGCCAGGCCGGCACCGCGTTCTTCGGCGGCCCCCGGGCCAACGGCGGCTTCCATGGGCTGCAAGCCGAGAAAGCACGGATTCCCTATGCCAACATCGGCCTGATCCGCCTGCCCAGCAGCATCAGCGACGACCAGGCGATACTCCTGTCGGACATCTTCCCCACCGGTTACTTCGGCGCCGAACTGGCCGGTATCGCCCCCGGCAACACCGTCGCCGTGTTCGGCTGCGGTCCGGTGGGCCAGTTCGCCATCGCCAGCGCGTTGCTCCTCGGCGCCGCCAGGGTGTTCGCCATCGACCGCCACCCGGACCGCCTGCACATGGCCCGCCAGCAAGGCGCCGAAGTGATCGACTTCGAGCGCGAGGATCCGGTCCAGGCCCTGCGCTGGCTGACCGCCGGGATCGGCGTGGACCGCGCCATCGACGCCGTCGGCGTGGACGCCGAGCACAGCCATGGCACCGCCACCCCGGCGCCGCGCCAGGAGGGCACCAGCTGGAGTCCCGGCAACGCCCCCGCACAGGCCCTGGAGTGGGCGGTGCAGGGCCTGGCCAAGGCCGGCACCCTGTCGATCATCGGCGTCTACGCCGAAGACTCGCGGCAGTTTCCCATCGGCCTGGCGATGAACCGCAACCTGACCATCCGCATGGGCAACTGCCACCACCGCAAGTACATTCCGCTGCTGCTCGAACATGTGCTCAGCGGACGCATCGACCCGGCGAAGATCCTCACCCAGGTGAAGCCGATCGGCGACGCCATCGAGGCCTTCGAAGCCTTCGACCGCCGCGAGACCGGCTGGATCAAGGTCGAACTGGTGCCGCAGAAGCGCCAGGTCGAGGGCAGCGAGGAACGCCTCGACGAACGCGCGGTGGACGAACTGGCGCGCCGGCCGACGCCGGAAAGCGGCGCCCGGGGGTGATGCATGAGCGCACCGGCACGCCTGCGCATCGGCATTTCCGGCTGGCGCTATGCCCCCTGGAGAGGTGACTTCTATCCCGAGGGGCTGCGCCAGAAGGACGAACTGCGCTTCGCCTCGCGGGCGGTGAACAGCATCGAGATCAACGGCACCTTCTACGCCCTGCAGACGCCCGAGCGCTTCCGCGGCTGGGCCGAGGACACCCCCGAGGACTTCGTTTTCAGCGTCAAGGCCCCGCGTTACATCACCCACGTGCGGCGCCTGCGCGAGATCGACGAGCCGCTGGCGAACTTCTTCGCCTCCGGCCCCCTCGCCCTGCGCCAGCACCTCGGCCCGTTCCTCTGGCAGTTCCCGCCGAGCATGCGCTTCGACCGCGAGCTGTTCGCCGATTTCCTCGCCCGCCTGCCGCGCGACGGCGCCGCCGCGCAGAAGCTCGCCCGGCACAGCGCCGCGCGCCTGCACCGCGAGGGCTACCTCGACGGCGATCCGGCGCAGCGCCTGCGGCATGCCGTGGAAATCCGCCATGAGAGCTTCGTCGACCCGACGTTCATCGAGCTGCTGCGCGAATACCGGGTTGCCCTGGTGGTGGCCGATACCGCCGGCAAGTGGCCGCTGCTCGGCGACGTCTGCGCCGACTTCCTCTACCTGCGCCTGCATGGCGACAAGGAACTGTACCGCAGCGGCTACTCGGAAGCGGCCCTGGGCCAGTGGCAGGCACGGATCCGCGCCTGGGCCGGCGGCGGCCAGACCGACGACCTGCGCCGGGCCAGCCAGGACGCCCCGGCGACGGCGACGGCGCGCGACCTGTACTGCTACTTCGACAACGACGTCAAGGTGCGCGCACCCTACGACGCCCGGCGCCTCCTGCAGCTGCTGGAACTCGACGGCGGCCTGCGCACGGTGCCCGGACAGTTGCCCGATGACCTGCGGGAGAGTGCCGCATGATCCTGCCACGCCTGCAGGTGCTGACGGTGAACACCCACAAGGGTTTCAACCCGTTCAATCGGCGCTTCATCCTGCCGGAGTTGCGCGAAGCGGTGCGCAGCGTCGGTGCCGACCTGGTGTTCCTCCAGGAGGTCCTCGGCTCCCATAGCCTGCACGCCGCGCGCCTGCCATCCTGGCCGCCGGCGCCGCAATACGAGTATCTGGCCGACAGCATGTGGCCGCAGTTCGCCTACGGGCGCAACGCGGTGTATCCCGAAGGCCACCATGGCAATGCCGTGCTCTCCAAGCATCCGATCCTCGCCCACCGCAACCTCGACGTCTCGGTGGCGGGCAACGAGGAACGCGGCCTGTTGCATGCGGTGATCGACATCGGCCGTCCGCTGCACGCGGTCTGCGTGCACCTGGGATTGCGCGAGGCGCAGCGCCAGCGCCAGTTGCAACTGCTCTGCGAGCTGGTGGCGGGCCTGCCGGAGCGCGAGCCGGTGGTGGTCGCCGGCGACTTCAACGACTGGCGCCAGCGCGCCGACCGCCTGCTCGCCGGTTGCGGCCTGCGCGAAGTCTTCGTCGGCGCCCAGGGCCGGCCGGCGCGCAGCTTCCCGGCGCGCTGGCCGGTGCTGCCGCTGGACCGCATCTACCTGCGCAATGCCCGCGGGCGCCAGCCGCGCATCCTCTCGCGGCGGCCCTGGTCGCACCTGTCCGACCACCTGCCGCTGGCGGTGGAGGTGGAGCCATGAACTTCCCCTGGCGCGACGGCAACCGCGTAGAACTGCTGATCAACGGCGAAGAGTACTTTCCGCGCCTGTTCCAGTGCATCGCCGAGGCGCGCCGGGAGATCCTCCTGGAAACCTTCATCATCTTCGAGGACGAGGTCGGCCGGCAGTTGCAGGAAGCCCTCAGCGCCGCCGCCGAGCGCGGTGTCGAGGTGCAGGTCACGGTGGACGGCTACGGCACCGCCTCGCTCAGCCCGGACTACCTGGCCAGGCTGACCGCCTCCGGGGTTCGCGTGCACCTGTTCGACCCGCGCCCGCGCCTGCTCGGCATGCGCACCAACCTGTTTCGCCGGTTGCACCGCAAGCTGGTGGTGATCGATCGCCGGCAGGCCTTCGTCGGCGGCATCAATTACGGCGAGGACCACCTGGTACGTCGCGGCAACATGGCCAAGCAGGACTACGCGGTGCGCGTCGAGGGCCCGGTGGTGCGCGATATCCGCCAGGCCTGCCTGGCGCTGCTCGAACCGGACGCCGACTACCCGCCGTTGCGGCCGTCGGGCGCCGGGCAGCCGGCGCGGGTGCGCCTGGTGATCCGCGACAACGACCAGTCCAGCGACGACATCGAGCGCGAGTACCTGCAGGCGATCCGCCAGGCGCGGCGACGCCTGCTGATCGCCAACGCCTATTTCTTCCCCGGCTACCGCCTGCTTCGCGAGCTGCGCGATGCGGCGCGCCGCGGCGTGCGCGTCGACCTGGTACTACAGGGCATGCCGGACATGCCGCTGGTGCGCCTGTGCAGCCGGCTGCTCTACGACTACCTGCTGCGCGAGGGCGTGCGTATCCACGAATACTGCCAGCGTCCGCTGCACGGCAAGGTCGCGGTGATCGACGACGACTGGTCGACCATCGGTTCGAGCAATCTCGATCCCCTCAGCCTGTCGCTGAACCTGGAGGCCAACCTGGTGATCCACGACGTCGCCTTCAACGGCCAGCTCTACCAGCACCTGCGCGAGCTGGCGCGCCGCCACTGCCGGCGCATCAGCCGCCGCCACGCGAGGCGCGGCTACTGGTGGCGAGCGCCGCTGATTTTCCTCGGCTTCCACTTTTCCAGGCACTTTCCGGCTATCGCCGGTTGGGTACCCGCCCATCTGCCACGCCTGAAATCGCTGGAGCCGCGTCCGTCGCGGCGCTGGCAGGAACGCCAGGGCCAGCGGGGCAACCCATGAACGGCAGCGGTCACGAAGCCACCTCGACGCCGCCGCGCCGCTCTCACTGGCGCTGGCTGCGCAGGCTGCTGACCCTGGCGTTCTTCGTGCTGGTCCCGGTGCTGCTGTTCCTGCTGGTGAAGAATCTCGACTGGCAGGAAGTCCGCCACGCCCTCGGCGAGTATCGCCCCGCGACCCTGTTCCTCGGGCTGCTGCTGGCGGCCGCCGGCTATACGGTGTTCAGCAGCTTCGACCTGCTCAGCCGCTACTACATCGGCCACTCGCTGCCCAAGCGGCGGGTCTTCACCGTGGCGTTCGTGTGCAATGCGTTCAACCTCAACCTGAGTTCCTGGGTCGGCGCCGTGGCGCTGCGCTATCGCCTGTACAGTCGGCTCGGCCTGGACATCGCCGATATCACCCGGATCCTCACCTTCAGCCTGGTGACCAACTGGTTCGGCTACCTGCTGCTCGCCGGCATCCTGTTCAGCTGCGGCCTGCCGGCCTTGCCGCCGGGCTGGAAGCTCGGCAGCGACGGCCTGCGCCTGATCGGCGCACTGCTCCTGGCGCTGGCCGCCGGCTACCTGCTGGCCTGCCGTTTCGCCCGACGCCGCGCCTGGGGCTGGCGCGAGCATCGGCTGACCCTGCCGTCCTGGCGGCTGGCGGCCCTGCAAGGCCTGCTCGGAGCGAGCAACTGGTCGCTGATGGCGCTCCTGCTGTACAGCCTGCTGCCGCACAGCGTGGATTACCCGAGCGTCCTGGCGATCCTCCTGATCAGCAGCATCGCCGGGGTCATCACCCATATCCCGGCCGGGCTCGGGGTGCTCGAAGCGGTGTTCATCGCCCTGCTCCAGGGGCGCCTGTCCCAGGGCGTGCTGCTGGCCGCGTTGATCGGCTACCGGGTGCTGTATTTCCTCCTACCCCTGGCGCTGGCCTGCGTGGTCTACCTGCTGTTGGAGCGCCGGGCGATCCGCCTGCGCCGCAAACAGCGCCGCCTGCGCCAGGGCCAGGCGTGAATCAGCCGGCCGGACGCAGGAGCAGCGTGCCCAGCGGCGGCAGGTCGAGCACCAGCGACTGCGCCTGGCCATGGGCGCCGCACGACTCGCTGGAGACGCGGCCCTGGCTGCCTGCGCCGGAACCGGCGAACGCCTGGGCGTCGCTATTGAGCAGCACGTCCCAGTCGCCGCCTTGCGGTACGCCGATCCGATAGCCCTGGCGCGGCACCGGGGTGAAATTGTGTACCGCCAGCAGCGATGGCTCGCCGGCCGCGTGGCGCAGCCAGGCGTAGACACTGTTCGCCTGGTCGTCGCCGATCAGCCATTCGAAGCCGAGCGCCTCGCCGTCGCGCGCATGCAGTGCGGGGAGTTCGCGGTACAGCCGGTTGAGGGCCGCCACCAGGTCCTGTACGCCCTGATGCTCCGGATAGCGCAGCAGGTACCAGTCCAGTTCGCCGTCGTGGTTCCACTCGCGCCACTGGCCGAACTCGCATCCCATGAACAGCAGCTTCTTGCCCGGGTGCGACCACATGAAGCTCAGGTACAGGCGCAGGTTGGCGAACTTCTGCCAGCGGTCGCCGGGCATCTTGTCCAGTAGCGAGTGCTTGCCATGTACCACCTCGTCGTGGGAGATCGGCAGGATGAAATGCTCGGAGAAGGCGTAGAGCAGGCCGAAGGTCAACTGGTGGTGGTGATAGCGCCGGTGCAGCGGGTCTTCGCCGATGTACGCCAGGCTGTCGTGCATCCAGCCCATGTTCCACTTATGGCTGAAGCCCAGGCCGCCCTCCGCCACCGGACGGCTGACGCCGGGCCAGGCGGTGGATTCCTCGGCGATCACCAGCGCGCCGGGGGTTTCGCTGGCGACCACCTGGTTGAGGTGATGGAGGAAGTCGATGGCCTCCAGGTTCTCCCGGCCGCCATGGCGGTTCGGCAGCCATTCGCCTTCCTTGCGCGAATAGTCGCGATAGAGCATCGAGGCCACCGCATCCACCCGCAGGCCGTCGACGTGGTAGGTGCGCAGCCAGTGCAGCGCCGAGGCCAGCATGAAGCCGTGCACCTCGCTGCGGCCAAGGTTGTAGATGTAGGTATCCCAGTCCTGGTGGAAGCCTTCGAAGGGATGTTCGTACTCGTACAGCGCCGTGCCGTCGAAACGGCCCAGGCCGTGGGCGTCGGTGGGAAAATGCGCCGGCACCCAGTCGAGGATCACGCCGATGCCGGCCTGGTGGCAGGCGTCGACGAACGCGGCGAAGTCCTCCGGCGTGCCGTAGCGCGCGGTGGGGGCGAACAACCCGAGCGGCTGGTAGCCCCAGGAGCCGCCGAAGGGATGTTCCATCACCGGCATCAGCTCGATATGGGTGAAGCCGAGCTGGCGCACGTAGGGAATCAGCTCCTCCGCCAGTTCCGACCAGTGCGGCGGCCGGCCGTCGCGGTGGCGCCAGGAGCCGGCGTGGACTTCGTAGATCGACAGCGGTGCCGCATAGCCCTGGCACTCCGCGCGCCGGGCCAGCCAGTCCTGGTCGCGCCACTCGTGGCGCAACGCCGCGCAGGTCTTCGAAGCGGTTCCGGGTGGCGTCTCGCAGGCCAGCGCCAGGGGGTCGGCCTTCAGCGGCAGGAGGCCGTCGTGGCCCTGCAACTCGTACTTGTACAGTTCGCCCTCGCCGAGGCGCGGGACGAACAGTTCCCAGACGCCGGATGGATAGCGTCGTCGCATCGGGTGACGACGCCCGTCCCAGCCGTTGAAATCGCCGACCACCGAGACGCGCACGGCGTTCGGCGCCCAGACCGCGAAGCGCACGCCCTCCACGCCTTCGTGACGGGTCAGTTGCGCGCCCAGGCAGGAGGCCAGTTGGCGGTGGTTGCCTTCGGCGAACAGGTAGAGGTCGAGTTCGCCGAGCAACGGCCCGAAGGCATAGGGGTCTTCGCTTTCCTGCACGCCGTCCGGCCAGTGCACGCGCAGGCGGTAGCGCGGTGGCAGGCGCTCCAGGTGGCGCTGGAACAAGCCGCTGCCGGGGTCGCTCTGCTCCAGTTCGGCGAGCGTCGCGCCGTCTTCGTCGAGCAGCTCGACGCGCTGCGCGCCGGGCAGGTAGGCGCGCAGCACGCCGCCTTCGCCGCCGGGGTCGCGCTGCGGGCCGAGGAAGGCGAATGGATCGCCCTGCAGGCCGCGCTGCAGCTTGTCCAGCTCCAGTTGCCAGCGTTCGCGTTCGGACATCGGTTCGCTCATCGGTTCTTGCCCTTCAGGAGGTGTTCGGTGAGTTCGGCCAGACCGGCGAGAGGCACTTCCAGCCAGTCGGGGCGGTAGTCGGCTTCGTAGAGCAGTTCGTAGGCGGCCTTTTCCAGGCAGGCCAGGGCCAGCGCCGCCCCCTCGCCTTCGCGACCGTGCCAGGCGTGCATGAGACCCGCCGCGGCGGCCCGATAGCCGGCCAGGAAGGCATCGCGGGCTTCGCTGCGATAGCGCATGGCGACCTTGCGCCGGGCGCTGTCGGCCTGTTCCGAGCTATCGGTGCTCTGCGCGTTGCGCAGGACCATCGCCGCCGCGTAGTCGAACGAGCGCAGCATGCCGCCGACGTCCTTCATCGGACTGTGGCGCTGGCGGCGCTCTTCCAGGCTGCGCGCCGGCTCGCCCTCGAAGTCGATGAAGCGTGCGTCGCCCTGGACCATCAGCACCTGGCCCAGGTGCAGGTCGCCGTGAACCCTGATCAGCAGCCCGCCGGCTGCCTGCCGGGCCAGCAGCGGCAGGCGTTCGAGCAGCGCCGGCAGGCGTTCCAGCAGGCGCCGCGCCTGTTCCGCCGCCTCGCCCTGCAACGGCCGTGGCGGCTCGCTCAGGCGTTTGCCGGCTTCGCGCAACTGTTCGGCGATACGCAGCGCCCAGGCCTGGACGCTGGCTTCGTCGCTCTCGCGGCTGCCGAAGGCCGGATCGTCCGACTCGCCGGCCAGTACGCTGTGCATCTCGCCGAGCCGGGCGCCGAGGTTGGCGGCGAAGCCGCGCAGTTCGGCGAGGCTGTCGTATTGCCCTTCGAGCGCCTCGCTGGCCGCGGATATCTCGTCGCGCACGGCTCGCTCCAGGTTGTCCAGGGTCCAGTTCCAGGCGTCGCCCTGGTTGTTCAGGTAGCCCTGCAGGATCATCAGCGTGTGCGGCTCGCCATCCGCGCCGACCCGCCGTACCTCGCCGAGCAACGGGGCGATGCCGGGGTAGCCGTGGCGGGTCAGGTAGCCGCCGACCTCGATTTCCGGGTGCAGCCCCGGAAGGATCTTGCGCAGCACCTTGAGGACCATGCGCTCGCCGAAGCGGATCGAGCTGTTGGACTGCTCCACCGAGAACGGCAGGACGTCTTCGTCGGCGATGTCGTCCATTTCCGCCAGTCCCGCCGCCGGGATGAACTGGATCTCGCCGTCGCCGTGGGCGATCACCGCCTCGGCGCGGAGTTGCGCGAGGACCTTGCGGGCGAACAGCGGCAGGCTGGCGGCGTCGGTCAGCAGGCCGACCTTGCGACCGCGCCGCAGGCGCGCCAGGGCCAGCAACTGAGGCAGGCTGTCGCCGCGCTGGTCGGCGTCGAGGAAGCCCAGCGGCAACTGGTAGCGCAGCCCGTCGATCTCCACTTCGCACAATGCACAGCGCGGCTCCGCCTCGTCCAGCGGAACGATGTAGCAGAGCCGTGGCTGGCCTTTCTCGCCGGCGAACCAGCGGCGCTTCGGCAGGTAGGCCGGCAGCGTCTCGCCTTCCAGGATGTTCCGCGATGCGCCCTGCAGCAGCTCGCCGAGGCGCTGCTTGACCACCAGGGTCGGCAGTTCCGGCAGGCGCTCGTCGGCGGCCACGTGCCAGCTCGGCATCTGCGTCGCGTCGGCCAGGTAGAACCAGTAGAAGCCGTAGGGCGGCAGGGTCAGCAGGTAGGTCAGCTCGCCGATCGGCGGGAACGACATGCCGCCGATCATCTCCACCGGCACCTTGCCGGCATGGCTGGCGAGGTCCAGTTCCACCGCCTGGGCCGCGCGCGACAGGTTGGCCACGCAGAGGATGCTGTCCTGCCGTTCGCCCTCGGCGTATTCGCGCAGGTAGGCGAGGATCCGTCGGTTGCTCGGCGCGAGCATCTTCAGGCTGCCGCGGCCGAAGGCCTTCTGCTGGCTGCGCACGGCGAGCAGGCGGCGCATCCAGTTGAGCAGCGAATGCGGGTCGCGCGCCTGCGCCTCGACGTTGATCGTCTGGTAGCCGTACAGCGGGTCGAGAATCGGCGGCAGCACCAGCTTCGCCGGGTCGGCGCGGGAGAAGCCGCCGTTGCGGTCCACCGACCACTGCATCGGGGTCCGCACGCCGTCGCGGTCGCCGAGGTAGATGTTGTCGCCCATGCCGATCTCGTCGCCGTAGTACAGGGTCGGCGTGCCCGGCATCGACAACAGCAGGCTGTGCAGCAACTCGATGCGCCGCCGGTCACGCTCCACCAGCGGCGCCAGGCGCCGGCGGATGCCCAGGTTGAGGCGCGCGCGGCGGTCGGCGGCATAGTGGTTCCAGAGATAGTCGCGCTCGTCGTCGGTGACCATCTCCAGGGTCAGCTCGTCGTGGTTGCGCAGGAAGATCGCCCATTGGCAATTGGCCGGGATGTCCGGGGTCTGGCGCAGGATGTCGGTGATCGGATAGCGATCCTCCTGGGCGATGGCCATGTACATGCGCGGCATCAGCGGGAAGTGGAAGGCCATGTGGCATTCGTCGCCCTCGCCGCCATCCTCGCCGCCGAAGTACGGCCGGGTGTCTTCCGGCCACTGGTTGGCCTCGGCCAGCAGCATGCGGTCGGGATAGTGCGCGTCCAGCTCGGCGCGGATGCGCTTGAGCACCTGGTGGGTCTCCGGCAGGTTCTCGCTGCTGGTGCCGTCGCGTTCGATCAGGTAGGGAATCGCGTCCAGGCGCAGGCCGTCGACGCCCATGTCCAGCCAGTAGCGCATCACCCCGAGCACCTCGCGCAGGACCTGCGGGTTGTCGAAGTTCAGGTCCGGCTGGTGGGAATAGAAGCGGTGCCAGTAGTACTGTTGGGCTACCGGGTCCCAGGTCCAGTTGGACTGCTCGGTGTCGATGAAGATGATCCGCGTACCCTGGTATTTCTCGTCGCTGTCCGACCAGACGTAGTAGTCGCGGGCGCGCGACCCCTTCTTCGCGTGGCGGGCGCGGATGAACCAGGGATGCTGGTCGGAGGTGTGGTTGATCACCAGCTCGGTAATCACCCGCAGACCGCGTCGATGGGCCTCGGCGATGAACCGGCGGGCGTCGGCGAGGCTGCCGTAGTCGCTGTGCACGCCACGGTACTGGGCGATGTCGTAGCCGTCGTCGCGGCGTGGCGACGGGTAGAACGGCAGCAGCCAGAGAGTGTTCACGCCGAGGTCGGCGATGTAGTCGAGCTTCTCGATCAGCCCGGCGAAGTCGCCGATGCCATCGTTGTTGGCGTCGTAGAAGGATTTCACGTGGACCTGGTAGATCACCGCGTCCTTGTACCATTGCGGGTCGTTGAGAAAGACCGGTTTCTCGCGTCTGGCCATGGGTTTCTCCTTATGCGTCGACGCGCCGCACGCGCCAGATGCCGAACGGCAGGTGCCAGGGTTCGATGCGCATCCACTGGACCTTGCCGTGCCAGACCCAGCGATGCCCGTTCATCAGGTCCTCGCCCTGGAGGCTGGCGTCGTCGGGCAGGCCGAACTCCCACAGCGGCAGTTCGAAATGCGCCTCCTGGGCTTCGTGCGGGTCCAGGCAGACCGCCACCAGGACGAAGTTGGCGAGGTCCGCGGTGCGCTTGCCGAAATACAGGATGCGGTCGTTCCAGGCGTTGTAGGCCTGGAACCCGAGGTGCGTCTGCAATGCCGGGTTTTCCCGGCGGATGCGGTTGAGCCGGGCGATCTCGGCGACGATGTTGCCCGGCGCCTGGTAGTCGCGCGGACGCAACTGGTATTTCTCCGAGTCGAGGTACTCCTCCTTGCCCGGCAAGGCCGCCGCCTCGCACAGCTCGAAGCCGGAGTACATGCCCCACAGCCCCGACCCCATGGTCGCCAGGGCGGCACGGATGAGGAAGCCGGGGCGGCCGGAGCGTTGCAGGAACCAGGGATTGATGTCCGGGGTGTTGACGAAGAAGTTCGGCCGGTAGCAGTCGCGCCAGGGTGGCTGGTTGAGTTCGGCGAAGTACTCCGCCAGTTCCTGCTTGTCGTTGCGCCAGGTGAAATAGGTGTAGCTCTGGCTGAAGCCGACCTTGCCCAGGCGCGCCATCATCGCCGGGCGGGTGAACGCCTCGGAAAGGAAGATCACCTGCGGATGGCGGCCGCGCACCTCGGCGATCAGCCACTCCCAGAATGGCAGTGGCTTGGTGTGCGGGTTGTCGACGCGAAACAGCGTCACGCCCTGCTCGACCCAGCCCAGCACCACGTCGCGCAAGGCTTCCCACAGGCTCGGCAGGGCCTGTTCGGCGTAGAAGTCGACGTTGACGATGTCCTCGTACTTCTTCGGCGGGTTCTCCGCGTAGCGCAAGCTACCGTCCGGACGCCAGGCGAACCAGCCGGGATGCTCGCGCAGCCAGGGGTGGTCGGGGGAGCACTGGATGGCGAAGTCCAGCGCCAGTTCCATGCCGTGCTCGCGCACCGCAACGAGCAGCCGGCGGAAATCCTCGCGGTCGCCCAGTTCGGGATGGATCGCCTCGTGGCCGCCCTCCTCGCTGCCGATCGCATACGGGCTGCCGGGGTCGCCGGCCTCGGCACGCAAGGAATTGTTGCGGCCCTTGCGATGGGTGCGGCCGATGGGGTGGATCGGCGGGAAATAGAGAACGTCGAAGCCCATCGCGGCGATCTGCGGCAGGCGCCGGATCACGTCGTCGAAGGTACCGTGGCGTGTCGGGTCGCCGCTTTCCGAGCGAGGGAACAGCTCGTACCAACTGGCGAAGCGCGCCAGCGGTCGCTCCACCTCCACCGGGTATTCGCGGCTGCGCACCAGGTGCTCGCGCGGGCCGACCAGACGCAACAGTTCGCCGGTCTGCGCCGCCAGCCACAGCGCCACCCGCTCCTCGACGCTCTGGCAGGCCTGCAGGCGTTCGGCCAGCGGCGCACAGGCGGCGGCGATCTCCGGACCGCCGCGCTCGGCGCAGCGCTGCAGCAGTTCGTCGCCCTCGCGCAGCTCCAGGTCCAGCGGCAGGCGTGCGCCATGCTTGGCACGCAATTCGCGGCGGTAGCCGGCAAAACGGTCGATCCAGGCCTCGATACGGAAGTACAGGCGGCCGCAGGGCGGCGTGCGCAACTGCGCGCTCCAGAAATCGTTGCCTTCGGGCAGTAGCGGCAGGCGCCGCTCCGCGGTTTCCCCGACACGCCGCCAGACCACCTCGGCACCGAGTACCTCATGGCCATCGGTGAAGATTCGCGCGGCCAGGCGCAGGTCGCGGTCGCTCTCGGTCTTCGCGGGATAGGCGCCCTCTTCCACCACCGGGCTGACCGACTCGATGGCGATACGGGGCTGCTGGATGGCGATGACCAGCGGATCATCGTCGCTGTTGCGGACAATCGAACTCATCGAGGCGCGCTCCTCCGGGACGTGGGTTCGGCGATGGGTCGCGAGGCTTCCGCCGGCCTCGAATGGCCGGCGGCGCGGACGATCATTGATTCCGAGCCCGCCGGCGACCGATTGGTTCAGGTTGATTTACCCAGCGGCTCGCCTCAGGCCTTGCGCCGCGAACGCGAGGCACCGGACTTGGCGCGACCCTTCGCGTCGGCCCCGGCCTTTTCGCTGCCCTTGTCCTTGCCGCCGCCGGCGCGGGAACGCAGGCTGCGCTTGAGAAGGTCGGTGAGATCGATGATGTCGGCGCCCTTGCCGGCCACCTCCTCCTCTTCCTCCACCGCGTGCAGCTGGCCCTTGGCGGCCTTTTCCTCGACCAGCTTCATGATCTTGTCGCTGAAGCTGTCCTTGTATTCGTCCGGCTCCCAGTGGGAAGCCATGTCCTCCACCAGGCGCTTGGCCATCTCCAGCTCGCGCTTGTCGAGTTTCGCCTCGGTGACGCTTTCGTCCAGCTCCAGGCCATCCAGGCTGCGCACCTGCGACGGCCAGCGCAGGGTGATCAGCACCAGGGCGTCCTGCAGAGGCCGCAGGAGCGCCAGGTGCTGGCGGGTGTGCAGGACGACGTTGGCCAGGGCGACCTTGCCGGTGCGCTCCAGGGTCTCCCGGAGCAGCGCGTAGACCTTGCCTCCGCGCCGGTCGGGGACCAGGTAGTACGGGGTATCGAAGTGCTGCAGGGGAATTTCCTGGCTATCGACGAAAGCGAAGATCTCGATGGTCTGGGTCGACTTGGGATGCGCCGCGCGGATTTCTTCCTCGCTCAGCACCACGTAGCGGCCCTTTTCGTACTCCACGCCCTTGACGATGTTCTCGCGCTCGATCTCCTTGCCGGTGACCTTGTTCACCCGCTTGTAGCCGACCGGCTCCATGCTGCGCTGGTCGAGCCAGTCGAAATCGATGCCCTGCGACGAGGTCGCCGCCGACAGGCTCACCGGTATATGCACCAGGCCGAAGCTGATCGCGCCTTTCCAGATCGCACGCGCCATGCCGGTTTCCTCCTCTTGATGGTTACAGCGTGCCGCCGTCCGCGTAACGCACGCGGCCGTCGGCGGCGATGTCGGTGATGCGCTGGAGCAGGTTGTCGGCGGCGGTCTCGGCGTCGCTCAGGCAACTGCAACCCGGGGTCACTACCCACAGCATGCGTACCGCCGCGCCACGCCGCTTGGGCTGATAGAGGATCAGGCCGACCGGCTGGCAGCGCTCCTGCATCGCGTCGGTCCAGGCGGTACAGGCGTCGAAGTCCTTGAACATGACGGAACTCTCCTCAATGGCTATCGGAAGATGGCGGCGAACGGTTCAGGCAGGCCAGGACATGCAGCACCAGTAGCGCCAGGACCGTCCCGAGCACCGCGGTACCCTGGTGACCGAGTCCGACCGCGACGCCTATGGCGGTGCTGGCCCAGAGTCCCGCCGCGGTGGTCAGGCCCCTGACCCGGCTTTCCCGACCTGCCTTGAGAATGGTGCCGGCGCAGAGGAAGCCGATGCCGGCGACGGTGCCCTGGATCACCCGGCTCAGCGCGTCCGCCCCGCCACTCTGCAATTGCAGCGGCATGACGAACAGCGCCGCGCCGAGGGTTACCAGCATGTGCGTGCGCAGGCCGGCGGCCTTGCCGCTCTGCTCGCGCTCGTAGCCGAGTACCGCGCCGAGCGCCGCCGCCAGCAGCAGGCGCAACGCGGCGCGGGCGGTCTGCTCGAAGTCGGCGAGATCGGCGAACTCCTCGCCGAGGATCTTCCACAACGTCTCCCAGGCGCTCATCGGCGTTGTATCTCGCTGTAGCGCAGGGCACCGCAACGCAGGCAGCGCTCGCAGTCGAAGGTTTCCTCACCCAGTCGCAACGCCGGTTGCCGGCACCAGTCGCAACCGCCTATCAGGCAACGCAAGGTCATCCGGGTCCTCCCGCCGAATCGCTCGGCCAGCCGCCCTTTCCAGCTGTGACCGACGAGACGACGGGAAGGTGCGATCGGATTCGCCAGCGGCGCTCCTCAGGCGGGGATCGCCTTGGTCGCCGCCTCGCGCTGCCAGATCCGGTGCTGCATCAATGCCTGGCGCAGGCCGGGGAAGACATCGGTGGCCGTGGCGCCGAGCACCACGCCGGGGTCGCCAGGCAACGAAAGCTGGCTGGCCAGCGCCTGGGCATCGCCGGCGAAGGCCACTGGCTTCAGGTGCTTGTAGGCTTCCAGCAGGTAGTGCAGGCCGCGCCCGTCAGCGCCGATGGCCTGGCTGCTGGCCGCGCCGCCAGGCACGAAGACCGCGTCGAAGGCTACCGACGGCAGGCCGTCCCAGGTTCCCTCAGGGCTCAGTTCGGCGCCGTTTTCAGCCTGCACCGGCGAAGCGCTGGGCGCGATCAGCTTGGCGTCCGCGCCCTCCTGGCGGAGCGCGTCGCGCAGGTCGCTGACGTCGCTCTCGGCGACGCCGTCGGCGATCAGGATCGCCACCTTGCGCGAACGGATGTCGCCGGACAGCAGATTCATCTGGCTCAGCGCCGGCGACGGCTTCGGCTGCGGTGTCGGGTTGGCCGGCGCGGCGAGCTGCACACCGACGTTCGCCGCGACCCTGGCGGCCAGTTGCGGATCGATGTTGAGGAGTATCTGGTTGACTTCGCGCTCACGGATCGATTGCCGCTCGACCTTGGACAGTTCGAAGCTGTAGGCGGCGACGATATGCGCCTGCTCGGCCTCGCTCATGCTGTGCCAGAACAATGCGGCCTGGCTGAAATGATCGGCGAAGGAGTCGGCACGCTTGCGCAGCTTGCTGCCGCTGACCGGCTCGTGGTAGGTGGAGAAGCCGCCGTTGCGCGCCGCCGGCGGGGTTTCCTTCGGCCAGCCGCCGTCGATCGAGTTCGGTTCATAGGAAGCCCGGCCGCGGTTGATGGTCTGCCGGTGCGGCGCGTCGCGCTGGTTGTTGTGGAACGGACACAGCGGGCGGTTGATCGGGATTTCGTTGAAGTTCGGCCCGCTCAGGCGCAGCAGTTGGGTGTCGGTATAGGAGAACAGCCGACCCTGCAACAGCGGGTCGTTGGTGAAGTCGATTCCGGGGACCACGTGGCCGACGTGGAACGCCACCTGTTCGGTCTCGGCGAAGAAATTGTCGGGGTTGCGGTTGAGTACCATCCGCCCCACCACCCTTACCGGCACCAACTCCTCGGGCACCAGCTTGGTGGGGTCGAGCAGGTCGAAGTCGAAGCTGTCCTGCTGGTTCTCCGGGATCACCTGCAGGCCCAGCTCCCATTCGGGATAGTCGCCCTTCTCGATGTCCTCCCAGAGGGTCCGCCGGTTGAAGTCGGGGTCCTTGCCGGCGAGCTTCTGCGCCTCGTCCCAGACCAGCGAGCAGGTCCCGGACTTCGGTCGCCAGTGGAACTTGACCAGCACGCTCTCGCCGGCCGCGTTGACCAGGCGGAAGGTGTGCACGCCGAAGCCCTGCATGTTGCGGTAGGCGATCGGAATGGCGCGATCGGACATCAGCCACATGACCATGTGCGCCGACTCCGGGGTCAGCGAAACGAAGTCCCAGAAGGTGTCGTGGGCAGACGCTCCGGTGGGAATCTCGTTGTGCGGTTCGGGTTTCACCGCATGGACGAAGTCGGGGAACTTGATCGCATCCTGGATGAAGAACACCGGCATGTTGTTGCCGACCAGGTCGAAGTTGCCTTCGTCGGTATAGAACTTCACGGCGAAGCCGCGTACGTCACGCACCGTATCCGCGGACCCGCGCGGCCCCTGCACGGTGGAGAAACGCACGAAGACCGGGGTACGCTTGCCCGCCTCGGCGAGGAAGCCGGCCTTGGTCAGGTCGCTGAGGTCCTCGTAGGCCTCGAAGTAGCCATGCGCCGCCGAGCCACGAGCGTGGACCACGCGCTCGGGAATGCGCTCGTGGTCGAAGTGGGTGATCTTCTCGCGCATGATGAAGTCTTCGAGCAACGACGGTCCGCGCTCGCCGGCCTTCAGGGTGTTCTGGTTATCGGCGATGCGGGTGCCGGTATTGGTGCTCAGGGCCTCTCCGGTGGCGTCCTCGCGATAGGCCTCCAGCTGTTCCAGCTTGGCGTTGCTGTTGCCACGGTCGACGGTGTCGGTGCCGGCCGCCTGGCTGCGCTGCTCGTTGTTCTGCTCGCTCATCGGTTTCCTCTCCTCATCCTGGGCATGAAAATGGGGCGGATGCCTCCCTGCTCCGCCCCATTCACTTCACTGCGCGGTTATCAGTTCCCGCCGTGGCTGCGCTGGCCACCTTTCTTGCCAGCCTCGGAGGCCCGCTGCGGATCGTTCTTGAAGTTGCCGCCGCTGGCCTGGCCGCCCTTCTTGCCGGCCTCCGAAGCACGTTTCGGGTCTTCCGCGAAGTTGCCTTTACCACCTTGATGCTGTGCCATTTCTATTTCCTCCGAATAATCTCTTCAGAACAGATTTCATGGACGCATGCGTTGCGCATGCCCTAACTCTGAGAGGGTGTTTCGCCAGTGGTTCAGATTATTTTCAGCGAATGAAAGCGAAGCGCTTTGCCAGCATGTTTCGAGCGCAATCCATAGGGTTCAAAGATCCTTGCCTTATTCCATTGCCAGCATTGACAGGAATCCCCGAATTGCGTCAGATGAAAGCCCGCACATCTCGGAGGAGCACCATGAAACCCTACGAGCATCCGGCCTACAGCGATCCCGTGGTAAGCAACGAAGAACCCGATCGCGATTGCCATGAATGGAATTTCGAACCGGGAGACAGTGATCAGGAACCCTACCCCGAATATCATGGAGCGAATACCGAAGAATGCCCAGGCGGAGGCACTTAATTATTCTTTTCTATTGCAACCCCTGACATTCCGATAGACCCATTCAATAATTAATCGTCGAACTTTAAAACAAATGGAACTCGCCATGGAAAACAGTGACGAAGTGCGATTCCAGCACTATTTCATTTCTCTCGTGGAACAGGTGGCGAAACCGCTTTTCGTCGACTCCTGCGAAGAGGCGCGCAGCTACGGCCTGGACTGCAACGTGGACCTCGACCTCGACGAGGACGGCCATCCTCGCCTGCGCCTGGAAGTCGGCGAGCCGGGAGGCGAGAAAAGCCACTACAGCCTGCTGGCGATTCCCGGCGAGCGGGTCATCCATCGCCAGTACCTGGCCGGGGCCCAGGAATGGCACAGCCTGCCGGCCGAGCTGGCGTCGATCAACCCGATGGTGCTGGACAGCGAGCTGGCGGTATTCTTCCGCCGCGCCTTCGACCTTCGCCTGGAGGGCCCCGAACGCCGTCACCCGGCCGGCTTCTGGTAAGGCCCTTCATAGCTTCCAGATATCCCGGGCGTATTCGCTGATCGTCCGGTCGGCGCTGAACCAGCCGATCCGCGCCACGTTGAGCAACGCCGAGCGCCACCAGCGATCGGGCTCGCGCCAGACTTCCTCGACCCGGCACTGCGCATGCCAGTAGGCCTCGAAGTCGGCGCAGAGCATGAAGCGGTCGTCGTGCACCAGGCCGTCCACCAGCCCTTCGTAGCGGCTGCGGTCGTCGGCCGAGAACAGCCCGCTGCGGATCGCCTCCAGGGCTTCCTCCAGCCGCGGCGAGGCCGCGATCACCCCGCCCATCTCCAGCTCCCCGGCCTGCCGGCGCTGCTCCACCTGCTGGGCGCTGAGGCCGAAGATGAACATGTGTTCCAGGCCGATCCGCTGGCTCATCTCGACGTTGGCGCCGTCCAGGGTGCCGATGGTCAGCGCGCCGTTGAGGGCGAACTTCATGTTGCTGGTCCCGGAGGCCTCGAGCCCGGCGGTGGAAATCTGCTCGGAGAGGTCCGCCGCGGGAATGATCGCCTCGGCCAGGCTGACGTTGTAGTTGGGCAGGAACACCAGCTTGAGCAGGCCGCGCACGGTGGGGTCGTCGTTGATGGTGCGGGCGATGTCGTTGGCCAGCTTGATGATCAGCTTGGCCTGGTGGTAGCTGGCGGCAGCCTTGCCGGCGAAGATCTTCACCCGCGGCACGCGGTCGGCGGTCGGGTCGTTGCGGATCTCCTGGTACAGCGCCACGGTGTGCAGCAGGTTGAGCAACTGCCGCTTGTATTCGTGGATACGCTTGATATGCACATCGAACAGCGCTTCCGGTTCGATCGCCACGCCGAGGCTGTCCAGCACCAGGCGCGCCAGGGCGGTCTTGTTCTGCCGACGCTGCTCGGCGAAGCGTGCCCGCAGCCTGGCGTCCTCGACGTGTTCCTCGAGGTCCGGCAGGCGCCGTTCCGGGGTGTCCAGCAGGTCGGCGCCGAGGGTCTCCACCAGCAGCTCGGTCAACCCCGGGTTGGCCTGGAACAGCCAGCGGCGGAACGACACGCCGTTGGTCTTGTTGCTGATGCGCTGCGGATAGAGGCGATGCAGGTCATGGAACACGGTTTCGCGCATCAGCTCGGTGTGCAATGCCGATACCCCGTTGATCTGGTGCGAACCGAGGAACGCCAGGTTGCCCATGCGCACCCGTCGGCCGTGGCCCTCCTCGATCAGGCTGACCGAACGCAACAGGTCGAAGTCGTGGATGTCCTGGGCACGCAGCGCGTCTATATGGAAGGCATTGATCAGGTAGATGATCTGCATGTGGCGCGGCAACAGGCGCTCCATCAGCGCCACCGGCCAGGATTCCAGGGCTTCCGGGAGCAGCGTGTGGTTGGTGTAGGACAAGGTCGCCACGCTCAGCGCCCAGGCGTCCGGCCAGGCCAGTTGGTGCACGTCCACCAGTTGCCGCATCAGCTCGGCGACGGCGATCGCCGGGTGGGTGTCGTTGAGCTGGATCGCCACCTGTTCCGGCAGGCTACGCAGGTCGTGATGATGGCGCAGGTGGCGGTCGAGCAGGTCCTGCAGCGAGGCTGAGACGAAGAAGTACTCCTGGCGCAGGCGCAGTTCCTGACCGGCCTCGGTGCTGTCTGCCGGATACAGCACCCGCGAGATGCTCTCCGCCTTGACCACGTCGACCACCGCGCCGATATGGTCGCCGGCGTTGAAACGGTCCAGTTGCAGGTCTTCCTCGGCGCGAGCGCGCCACAGGCGCAGGGTATTGACGCTGGCACGCCGCCAGCCGACGATCGGCGTGTCGTAGGCGATCGCCCGGATCCGCTCGTCCGGCCGCCAGATGGCTCGGCCACTGTGCTCGCTGTCGACCTGCACGCTGCCGCCGAAGTCGATGTAGTAGCTGACCTCGGGTCGTTCGAACTCCCAGGGATTGCCGAAATCCAGCCAGGTCTCGGTCTGCTCCTGCTGCCAGCCGTCGGTCAGCACCTGGCGGAACAGGCCATGCTCGTAGCGGATGCCATAGCCATGCGCGGGAATGTCGAGGCTGGCCATGCTTTCCATGAAGCATGCCGCCAGGCGTCCGAGGCCGCCGTTGCCGAGCGCCGCGTCCGGCTCCAGGGCAACGATCCGCTGCAGGTCGACGCCCAGCTCGGCAAGGGCCTGGCGGGTTTCCTCGAGCAGCCCGAGGTTGCCGAGGTTGTCCAGCAACAGGCGACCGATGAGGAACTCCAGGGACAGGTAGTAGACCCGCTTGCGCGCGGGCGCTTCACCTTGCGGGGTGGCCTCCTCCCAGTGGTCGATGATGTGGTCGCGCACCGCCAGGGCCACCGCTTCGAACCAGTCGTGCGGGCACGCGGTGGATGGGTCGCGGCCGACGCTGTAGCGCAGTTTGGCGAGGATGCTGGCTTTCAGGGTCTGGACCGCACTTGGGGTCTGGTCTTGGCTGTCGGGCATCGCCGGGCTTCCTTCCGGCCCGCCGCTGCAGGCCGGTGCTTGCGAGGTTTTCTCAGGCGCTCTTGCGTACCGGCACGGCGGCCGCCGCGCTTTCCTGGCGCAGGCGGTCGAGCAGGTCGTGGCCGGCCAGGGTCAGGTGGTGGACCACCCATTGCTCCTGGCCGGTCCAGGAATGCTGGACGCTGCCGCAGAGCAGTTGCGCCTGGTTGAGCAACTGCAAGTGGTAGGCCACCGCCTCGCGGCAATGACCGGGTAGCTCGCGTGCTTCCCAGTGCTGGCCGAAGCCAAGGCTTTCCAGATGCTCCAGCAGATCCCTGATCAACCCCCAGTCGCGTTTCATCGGCATGCTCCTTGTCTGCGTCGCGGCCGGCCGTTCCGGCTACCTAGAAGCGGAGTCGCGGCGGCCGCGATGGTTCATTCTTTTTCGCCGGCGGCCCGCCTGTCCGCACGACGGAACCGCCGGGCGCCGGCGTCAGTCGGGAGGAATGCCGTTGCCAACGGTCGGTGTGCGGACTGGCGCGAGAGCTGGAGCGCAGCTTCACTGAGCAGTGACCTTTCCCGTATCCCGGCAGGAGCGCTCCGATGCAGGCTTTCATGGTTCATTTCTCAGACGCCGGACAACCCGGCCGGACCGTGCTCACCACTTTCGCGCCAACCCTCAGCACCAGCGAGGCGCACGTTCGCCTGCAACTCTGCTATCCCCTGCTGTTCCCGCAGCGTCTGAGCGCGGTACGGGTCTACCCCCTGCTGCCGGCGGCGGCACGCGAGTGAACGCGGCCGCCGGGGCGCCTCAGCCGTTGACTACCGTACCGCCGTTGACGTGCAGCACCTGGCCGCTGACGTAGGACGAGTCGTTACAGGCCAGGTAGACGTAGCTGGCGGCCAGCTCTTCCGGCTGGCCGGGCCGGCCCATCGGCGTATCCGCGCCGAAGTGGGCGACCTTCTCGGCGCTGAAGGTGGACGGGATCAGCGGCGTCCAGATCGGGCCCGGGGCCACGGCGTTGACGCGGATGCCGCGGTTGACCAGGTTCATCGACAGCGACCGGGTGAACGAGGTGATCGCGCCCTTGGTCGAGGAATAGTCGATCAGCTGGGGGTTGCCCTTGTAGGCGGTGATCGAGGTGGTGTTGATGATCGCCCCGCCCTTGCCCATCAGCGGCAGGGCCGCCTTGGTCAACTGGAACATGCCGAAGATGTTGGTGCGGAAGGTCTTCTCCCACTGCTCTTCGCTGATGTCCTCCAGGCGCGCCTGCGGATGCTGCTCGCCGGCGTTGTTGACCAGCACGTCGAGGCGCCCCCATTTCTGCCTTAGCGTGTCCACAACCTGGCGGCAGAAGCCGGCGTCGGCGACGTCGCCGGCGAACGCCAGGCACTGGCGGCCGAGCGACTCGATGATCTCGCGGGTCTTCGCCGCGTCTTCGTTCTCATCCAGGTAGACCAGCACCACATCCGCCTTCTCGCGGGCGAAAGCCACCGCCACCGCGCGGCCGATACCACTGTCGCCGCCGGTGACCAGGGCCACCTTACCCTCCAGCTTGGCCGCCGGACGGTAATCGGCGGAAACGAACTCCGGCTTCGGCTGCATCTCGCTTTCGTGGCCGGGACGTTGGTCCTGGTGCTGCGCCGGCAGGGTCTGTCGCTGTTCGCTCATGGTGGTTTCCTCTCTGTCGGACGCCTCAGGCGCGTTCGCCGCGCAAGGCGCGTTGATGGAATTCGGGCAGGCGCCGCAGCGCCCAGCGGGTGGCTTCCCGGCGCATCCGCGCGGGGTCGCCGTGGAAGCGCTCGCGGCGCGAGAACAGGGCGAGGCCGGCGGGCAACCGGAAGGCCCAGGCGAAGCACACGGTACCGGGCGGGATGCCGTCCTTCGGTTCACTGCCGAGCAACCCCGTGACCGCCAGCGCGGCGCTCGCCGGACTGCGTTGCAGGGCCGCCCTGGCCATGGCCTCGGCGACCTCCACGCTGGTCAGGTTGAAACGCTCCAGCCAGTTCGGGTCGAGCCCCAGCAGGGCAAGCTTGGCCGCCGGCGAATAGACGACGAAGCCGCCTTCCATCACCTTGCCGCTGCCGGCCACCGCCGACAGTTCGGCGCTGATCTGCCCGGCAGTACAGGATTCCGCGGTGATCAGGCTGAGGTCGGCGCTACGCAGGTAGGCCACCAGGCGAGAGGCCTCGTCCGCGAGTTGCAGGTCGGGCATGGCACGCTCCTCAGGGCGAGATCGGGTCGCTGGCGGGAAAGGTCTCCTTCAACGCGTCGTCCAGCTGGCGATCCTCCGCCACCTGGGGCCGGGTGGTGCCGCCACAGGGGCAATCGGCGTCGCGACACGGCTCGCCCTGGGGGTGGCCGCTGGCGCAGGCCGCGCAGCAATAGTGCTGGCCGTCGCGTTCGACGGCATCGGCGCCGGGCTGGCAGGTGCATTTGGGACAGGCACAGGTTTCGCTGTTCATGGGCAATCTCCAGTGGGGTTCACTTGCTGTGTTCCGGCGAGGTCACCGGGCGCAAGCCACGGGGGCCGGTCCAGCCCCAGAGGACCAGGCCGAGCACGGGCAGGAGCAGGATCAGCAGCGACCAGCCGAGCTTGCGACTGGCGGAGCTGTCGCTGCGGAGCACGCTGTTGATGGCCCAGGCATCCACCAGGAGCAACAGGACCAGCAGCGCGAGGATCAGGTAGGCGGTATCCATCGGGGGCCTCCTCGGCATCTCGTTGCACGGTGGAGGCCCTGTGCGCCGGGGGAGTTCCGCCTTTTTCGCGGACGGTCAGCCGCGCCCGAGCTGGCGCCGCATGGCCGCGCTGATGCGCTGGCGGGTGCCGGTGTAGTCGGCCCAGGGATCGTCGCCGGCGAGTTCGTCGAGGCGCTGCGGCAGACTGCGCAGGTTCCATTGGTTGGCGCCCTGCAGCGAGTCGAGTTCCTCGCGGAACACCGGTACCGACACCGGCAACCCTTCGCGGGCGCGCACCGAGTAGGCCGCCACGGTGCTGGCGCCGCGGCTGTTGCGCAGGTAGTCGACGAAGATCTTGCCGACCCGGTTGCGCGGCCCGGAAACCGCCGAGAAACGCTCCGGCATCAGGCGCGCCAAGTGCTGGGAGATGGCCTGGGCGAAATCCTTGACCTCGTCCCAGCCATGCCGGCGCTCCAGCGGCACCAGCAGGTGCATGCCCTTGCCGCCGCTGGTCTTGAGGAAGGCGCGCAGGCCCAGCTCGTCGAGCAACGTCAGGCTCAGCTGGGTCGCTTCGAGCATGCGCTTCCACGGCAGCGCCGGGTCCGGGTCGAGGTCGAGGACGAAACGGTCGGGCCGCTCCAGGTTGGCCAGGCTGGCGTTCCAGGTATGGAATTCGATGCTGCCCATCTGCACCGCGCCGACCAGCGCCTCGGCGCTGCGGATCTGCAACAGCGGCGGATGACCGGGATCGAGCGCCGGGTCGAGCTGGACGATGCCGGGGATCTTCAGGCGCGCCGCGTGCTTCTGGAAGAACAGTTCGCCGCCGATTCCGTCGGGGCCGCGCACCAGCGACACCGGGCGCTCGCGCAGGTCGCGCAGGAGCAGGTCGGCGTAGCGCGCATGGAACTCGGCGAGTTCCAGCTTGCTGGCCTGGATCGACGGGTCGATCAGCCGCTGCGGATGGCTGATGCGCACGCCGGCGGTGGCCGCCCGCGACGCACCGGCGCCGGCCTTGCGCGCGCCGCGCAGCGGCGGCGGGCCGGCGGGACGCTCGCCGGTCACCTCGCGCGCCGGCTTGTCTTCGCGCAAGCCGTGGAACACTGCCTGGCGGATGATCCCGCCACGGGTCATCTGCGCATAGGAAACCTCGCACAGCTGTTGCGGGCGCACCCACTGCACCGACCCGGTCTCGCGCGCCGGCGGCACCTTCGCCAATGGGCTGGAGCGGACCGCGAGGGGTTCCAGGCGCTCACGGACCTTCTTCAGGCTGGCCGCGGTGAAGCCGCTGCCGACCTTGCCGGCATAGCGCAGCCGGCGCTCCTCGTCAGGGCTGTAGAGGCCGAGCAGCAAGGCGCCGATATGCCGGCGAGAGCCCTTCGGCTCGGTATAGCCGACGATCACGAACTCCTGGCGCAACTGGCACTTCAGCTTGATCCAGTCGTTGCTGCGGCGCGAACGGTAGGCGCTGCCCAGACGCTTGCCGATCACGCCTTCGAGACCGAGCTTGCAGGCGCTGGCCAGCAGGTCGCGGGGGTCTTCCGCGAGCGTCGCGGAGAACCGCAGCGGGTCTTCGTCGCGCCCTTCCAGCAGCGCCTCCAGGCGCGCGCGGCGCTCCTCCAGGGCGACATCGCGCAGATCCTCGCCTTCGTGGTACGGCAGGTCGAAGAGGACGTACAGGATGTTCTCGCCGCGACCTTCCTCGAAGGCGTTCTGCAGGGCCTGGAAGTCCGGTCGACCCTCCTCGTCGAGGACCACCAGTTCGCCGTCCAGCCAACTGCGCTGCAGACCGAGCCCGGCCAAGGCCTTCTCCAGGTGCGGCAGGCGTTCGGTCCAGTCATGGCCGTTGCGGGTCAGCAGGCGCACGCGGCCGTCTTCGATGCGGCTCATCAGCCGATAGCCGTCCAGCTTGAGTTCGTAGGCCCACTCCCCTCGCGGAGGCTGCTCGACCAGGCTGGCCAGCTCGGGGGCGATCCATTCGGGCATCGGCGTCTTCCCCCCGCTCTTGCCGCGTCGCGCCGGCCTGGCCGCGGGCGTGGCGGCTTCGCCATGGCGGGGCAGCAGCGTACGCTCGCTGAGCACGCTGTCGGGACGCTCCTTCAGCACGTCGAAGCGATCCAGGCTGCGCGCCTCGCCGTCCTTGGCCTTGACCAGGAACCACTGGGGCTGCTTGCCGCGCAGGTTGGTGCGGATCAGGTGCCAACGCCCGGAGAGTTTCTCGCCATCCAGGGCGAAGCTGAGATGGCCCTTTTCCAGGCCCTCGCGCGGATCGTCCAGAGGCGTCCAGGCGCCTCGGTCCCAGACGATGACATCGCCGGCGCCGTAGTGCCCCTGGGGGATGCTGCCTTCGAAATCGGCATAGTCCAGCGGATGGTCCTCAACCTGCACCGCGAGCCGCTTCACCGCCGGGTCGAGGCACGGCCCCTTGGGCACCGCCCAGCTCTTCAGGGTGCCATCCAGCTCCAGGCGGAAGTCGTAGTGCAGGCGGCTGGCGTCGTGCTTCTGGACGCAATAGCGGAGCAGCCCGGTGCTGTCCTTGCGAGGCTTGCGGCCGCTGGGCTCCGGGGTCTGGCGGAAATCGCGCTTGCGGGCGTACTCGGCGAGCGGCTTGCTGCTGGGCATGGCGGGCTCCTCGGTGGTCAGACGCCGGGGCAGACCGGCGCGCTGTGCAGGACCAGTTCGATGGCTTTCCCCAGTTCTTCCAGGGTCACCGGTTTGAGCAGCACCGGATAGGGTGCCGCCGGGTCGATGCCGACGCGAGCGCTGTCGCTGAGCAGGATCACCCGCATCCGCGGGCGCACCGGCAGGCTGGTTTCGATGAGCATGCTGCCGCTCAGAGGACCTTCGAGCTGCTCGCTGAGCAGGAACAGGTCGATCACCGCGTCCGAGGCCAGGTGGTCGAGGGCTTCGTCGCGACTCGCCGCGCTGAGCACCGCGTAGCCTCGATCGAGGAGGAATTCCTCGATCCGCCAGAGCTGGTCGGCGTGTTCTTCGAGGACCAGGACGATCTTGTTTTCTCCGTTCACCATGGTTCTCCCTGTCGGATTGTCAGGAAGGCTTCGCTGCAAGGTTCGCGCCGTCCGCCCCGCTTGCGCCGGAGCAGCGTGACCACGGCGATTGGGCGCGGGCTGATCGCAAAGTGCGATCAGCAGAGTGCCCGGAAGGCGCCTGTTCATCGTGCAGATTGCCCGACCCGCGCCGACCGCTGGTAAGCCCGCCGGCACCAACCGCGTCGACCGGGGTCCAGCCTGAGAGACCGCGAGCGAAGGAGCCAGCCATGCGCCCTGCCCCAGAAGACGCCGCAGACGATGCGTTCGACCAGCGCGAGTATCCGATCCCGGAGCGCCTGGAAAGCCAGCGCCGCGCCTGGCGTTTCGAACGGGCGGGCCTGTGGGTCCTGCTCGGGGTGATCCTCCTGGCGCTGACCGGGGTGTTCGCCGGCGGGCCTCTGAGTTCGCGGACGCTGGTCAGCGACAGCGGCAGGCTGACCCTGGCCTACGAGCGTTTCGAACGCAGCGGCGCCGCCAGCCGCCTGCGCATCGATCTGCGCGGCGCGCCGGGCACCGAAGTTGGCGTGCGCCTGGGCGGCGGACTGCTACAGGCGCACAGCATCCAGAGCCTGCAACCGCAACCGCTGCGCAGTCACAGCTGGCGGGGTGGCCTGGAACTGGAGGGAAGGCTCGACGAAGACGGTCGCCTGAGCCTGTTCCTGACGTTGTTGCCGAACCAGCTCGGCGAAGTCGCCAGTCGACTGGAGTTCGCCGGCGAGAGCCTGGCCTTCGACCAGTTCATCTACCCCTGAGTCATCCGTTCCGAGGAGGCGCACGATGGATTCCGTACTGCGAGCCGCCGCGCTCTACCTGGTCCTGCTGGTACTCTTCCGCATCGCCGGGCGGCGTTCACTGACCGACATCACCACCTTCGACCTGCTGCTGCTGATGATCATCGGCGAAGCCACCCAGCAGGCGCTGCTGGGCGACGACTTCTCGCTGGTCAACGCGGTACTGGTGATCATCACCCTGATCGTCATCGACGTCGGTCTGTCCCTGCTCAAGCTGCGCCATCCGAAGCTCGACACCCTGATCGAGGGCTCGCCGACGCTCATCGTCGAGTACGGCAGGCCATTGCACGCACGCCTGGCCGAGGCCCGCCTGCGCGAGGAAGACATTCTCCTGGCCGCCCGCGAGACCCAGGGCCTGGAACGCATGGAGCAGATCCGCTTCGCCATCCTCGAGAAGAACGGCAAGATCTCGATCATTCCCGATCGCGGCGACTGACGCTGCGCGCGTGGCGCATCAGCAGCGGCTGGATGCTCAGGCCGTGCACGCAGATGCTCAGGGCGACGAGGCTCAGCACCAGGTCGCTGGCGGTATGCGCGAGCGCCGTAGGCAGCCCCTGGTTCAGCGCGTAGCTGAGGTAGTACAGGCTGCCGATGCCGCGGATGCCGAACCAGCCGAGCAGGCGCCGCTGCGCCGGGTGCATCAGCCGCCGGCCGACCAGCAGCCAGACCATCGCCGGCCGGCACACGCAGAACAGCAGCAGCGCCAGCGGCAGCGCGCGCCAGTCCCAGTGCTGGTAGAGCATGGCGCCGAGCAGGGTCACCAGCAGCACTTCCAGCGAGCGCTCCAGCAGGTTGCCGAAGGAGAGCACGTCGAGCATCACCGCGCCGGCCGCCACCTTCGGGTGTTCGCTGCGGTCGGCGCCGTACTCGATGGCGCCGCTGGCCTGCCCTGCCTCGCGCACGTCGGCGGCGGCCGCCTGCGCCTCGGCCGGTGCCGAGGCGCGCCCCAGCGTCGCCACCTCGGCGTGGCGCAGGCCGATCCCGGCGGCGAAGCTGGCGAGGAAGCCCCAGCCGCCCAGTGCGTCGGCGCCGACATAGGACAGCGCGATCAGCGCCAGGGCGAGGAAGTCGTTGGCCGACACCGAGGTGTCGGTGTGCCGCGCCCGCAGGTGGATGGCCAGGCGGCCGAGACCATGGCCCAGGCAATAGCCCACCAGCAGGCCGAGCGGAATCGCCCAGAGCACGTCGCGCAGCAGCCAGTCCAGGCCGCTGCGGTCGAACTCCCCGGGCAGGCCGCCGCCCTGACCGATCAGCAGCAGGGCGGCGATGACGAAGGGGAAGGCGATGCCGTCGTTGAGTCCCGCCTCGCCGGATACGGCGTAGCGCAGGCGGTCGTCGTCGCCGGCGTGGTTGACCTGGATGTCGCTGGCCAGCACCGGATCGGTGGGCGCGAGGATCGCCGCGACCAGCAAGGCCAGCCCCCAGTCCAGGCCGAACAGGAAATGCGCGCCCAGGGTAAGGCCGAGGATACAGCCGAGCAGGACTGGTCCGGCCAGCAGCCAGGCAGCGGTCCAGGCCGGCGAGCGCAACGGCAGGCGCAGCTTGAGGCCGCCGATGAACAGCGAGATCAGCAACGCCGCCTCGCTAAGGTGTTCGAACCAGCCGCTGATGTCCGCCAGGCCGCTGCGCCAGGCGTGCAGCCCGGCTGGGCCGATGGCCAGGCCGAACAGCAGGTAGATGAACGACGTGCTGACCGGCAGCAGGCGCAGGTAGGCCGAGGCCAGGCCGAGCGTCAGCAGGATGCAGCCCAGTACCAGCAACCACAGGCTGAAACTCATGCCTGGCCAGGCTCCGCCCGCGGGGGCGTTACTTGGATGGGTGCGCCTTGGCCAGCGCGCGGGCCATCTCCAGGTGATGCTTCAGGGCCGGCAGATGGGTCTTGGCGAATGCCTGCAGTTCCGGGTCGGTCAGGTTGTCCGCGGCCTGGGTGAACAGTTCCACGGCTTTTTCGTGAGCCGCCACCTGGTTATTGGCGTAGGCCGGGTCGAAGGAGGCGTCGCGCAGGTCGAGCAGGGTCGCCTTGGCCTTGTCGGTCAGGCTGGCGTCGTCTTCGACCTCCAGTTTCTTGCGCTCGGCCAGGCTGCGCAGTTCGGCGTTGACCTTGCCGTGGTCGTCGATCATCTGCTTGGCGAATACCTTCACATCGGCGGCGGTGCTCTTTTCCAGCGCCATCTTGCCGGCTTCGATTTCCGCTACGCCGGCCGCCGAGGCCTCGCTGACGAAGGTCTGTGGCGCGGTCTTGTTCATGTCCTGGGCGTTGGCGAAAGGCAGGGCCAGGACCAGCAGGAGCCAGGCGGCTCCCTTGAGGGGAAGGCTGATTGCTCTGTTCATGGTCGACTCCGTTGGCGTGACAGGGAAAAAATGCCGGGACTTCGGCACAACGCACCTCGGCATCGTCGCTGCTGTGACGGCGCCGCCGGCCGACCGTTCAGATTTTTCGCCGACCGTGCCAGGCCGGGCGCCCTCCCCGGTCACCCCGGGCGGCTCGCCAGCGCCTCGATCCGCGCCCGGCTCTTCGGCCGGCGTACGGACAGCGGCGGTTCGACCCGCATCGGCGGCGCGATCGCGTTGCCCTGGAGATAGACGTCCCCGGTCGGCAGCCGGGCGAACGCATCGTCCTCCTCGAGACCTTCCAGGACCACGCAGGGCGCCAGTTCGCGGCACAGGGCCAGCAGATGGCGCAGCACTTCGGCGCCCTTCGCCGAGCGACGTGCTTCGCGGGTATACCGGCAATCGATCTTGATCACATCGGGACGGGCATCGAGAACGAAGTCCAGGTTGTTGTGCGCCGCGCCGAAGTCGTCTATCGCGATGCGCACGCCATGTTCGCGCAGGCGTCGGATGAACTCCCGGGTCGCGACTCTCTCGCCCACGGCGGTCTCGGTCAGCTCCAGCGTCAGCCTCCGTGCCACCTGCGGACGGGCGGCCAGCCATCGGCAGACCGCTTCCCACCAGGCATCCATCGCCGCGCTCTGGCGCGACAGGTTGCAGGCCAGGCGCAAGGTAGGCTCGGCGTTCAGCCGGTCGAGGACCGTGCCCAGCACGCAGCGATCGAGCAGGCGTACCAGGCCGAGCCGCTCCAGCGCCAGGATCAGTTCCTGGGTCGGCAACGGCGGCTCGCCGCTGGCGGCCGTAACCCTGAGCAGGGTTTCCCGGTAGAGCGGCTCCCATTCCGGATGCCCGGCATGCCGTACGGCCTGCCAGTCCAGGCGCACCCGACCGCGCGCCAGGGCGGCCTGGAAACGCCGGGCGAGGCGCAGGTCGCCGGCCAGGGAGGCGGCAACGGCCGGTGGGTGCTCGTGCTGGCGAGCCTGTGGGGAACCGTTCACTGTAGAGCTTTCCTTTCCTGGCGGCTGACGCCGTTGTCGTCGATCCAGTCGAACGCCACCTCGCCGCGCGTCCCGCCGTCCACCCGCCGCGGCAGGCCGAGGCGTCGTTGCGAGCGCGGAGCCAGCAGCGTTCCGGGCAGATCCAGGCGCGTCTCCCCTATCTCCAGCGCCAGCCCCGCCAGGGACACGAAGTACGGCGTCGGGTTGTCCACCCGCAGGGTCTCGTCGCGCAGCGCGAAGCCCAGTTCGGCGGCCGCGTCCTCGGCGTGCGGATGCAGGCCGTGCGGGCGGTACAGCACCTTCATCTGGGTTCGCAGGGTGACCGTGAGCCGGGGCCGGCCAGCGGCCTCGGCGGTGGCTTGCGGGGGGATCTCGTAGATGTTCAGCCAGTACAGCGATTCGCGATCCCGTGCCTGGGCCTGGCCGGTAGCCAGCAGGCGCAGGCTGCGCTGGCGTCCCGGCTCCAGGCGGAATACGGGCGGCAGCGGCAGGAACGGAGCCAGCGCGGTATCCGGTTCGCCGTCGAGGGCGCCGTCATCGACCCACGCCTGCACCAGCACCGGGTAGGGATTCTGGTTGACCAGCAGCAACGAGGCCTCGCGCTGGCCCTCCACGAACACCAGGCGGGTGCGCTCCGCGGTCACTCCGGCCTCGCTCGTCGGCGCGAGGCAAAGCATGGCCAGCAGCGCGAGCGCGCGCCTACTGGACACGGATAACCACCTGCGCCGTGGCCTCGACTCGCCCCGCCGTGACGCCGGGCTGGCTGCCGAGCGCGAGTTTCTCCAGGCGCGCGCGGAAGGTTTCGCGGTACAGGTCGATGCCGCCGCTACCGCCGTTGGCCTGGGTCGCGCCACCGATGGCGGGGTACCAGCCGGTGGCCTCGGCGTTGCTGCCGCCGGCGGAGTTCTCGTTGGCCAGGAGCGTCATCGGCGTGCCGTCGCGGTAGATGCGGATGCCGACCCCACGGGCAATGCCCGGCTCCCCGTAACGGTCGGAGAGCAGGTAGGACAGTCCGCCACTGGCGTTGACCAGGCCCAGCGCCGGGCTGGCCGCCAGGGCCCCGCTGGACACGCGGATGCCCAGCGCCGTGGCGCCGGCCCCGGTGCCGTTGGTCATGCCGCTCTGGCACTTGAAGGTGAGTTCGAAGGGCGCCTCGCGCACGCCGCCGCTATCGATCTCGGCCAGGGTGATGGGCGGGAACTGCACGTGCGGGGTGACCGTCATCACCGCGCAGGTGGGATAGCGTTTCAGGGTCACGTAGCGGTACAGCCCGATGGCACCCGGCCAGTTGCTGTACCAGCCGCCCCAGTTGCCGCCCACGTGCGCCTGGCCGACGGTCGGCGCGGTCAGGCCCGGCCCCTTGATGGCGATGTAGGCCGCCGGCTGGGTGTAGGAATAGGGCTGCGAGAGGATCGTCGGCGAGTAGTAACGGATCGCCTCCAGCGGCGCGCTGTACAGCTCGGCGCGTACCGCTGCGAGGTTCTTCGCCTTGACCAGCTGGAAGCCGCGCGAGTCGATGTCCAGCCCGGAGAGCTGGCGCTCCTTCCAGATCGGCGTGATGGTTTCCCCCGTCTCGACGTTGGTCAGGCGCAGCAGCACGTTGGGCCAGGCGGTCCGGTAGGCATCCTGCAGGCCGATGTCGTTGCCCACCGTGTTGGCGCCGGTGTAGTAGCCGCTATAGAGATCGTCGCCGTTGGTAGAAAACATCTCGTAGACGGCGTCCCCGGCGCTACAGCGGAAGAACACCCGTTCGGGGTCGTAGCCGCCGGTGGCGCCGTACTGGGTCAGCGGCGCCACCGCGCTGGCGATGAGCGTCGGATAGGGCTGGAAACTCTCGTCGCTGACGTTGACCACGCTGGGCAGGCCGAGCGAGCCATTGCAGGTGTCGCAGGCGCCGGTCCAGCTGCCGGCGGTACCTTCGCCTGGGCGGATCTGGGTGTTCGAGGTGGTCGTCTCGCTGCCTACCGAGGTGACCCGGTAGCAAGTCGCCTGGCCACTGGCGGGAAGCCCCAGCAACACGCCGAGGGCCAGCGCGGGCAGCAGGGGAAGCGTGCGGTTCATCTGGCGTTCTCCAGGTTGGAGTCGGTGGTGGCTGCCCGGCAGGTGCCGCGCAGGCGGATCAGCGCCTGGTCGCGAGACACACCGGCCAGGTCGTAGGGCAACTCGCAACGCTCCTTGCGCGCCGTTCCCCATTGCACCAGCAACCTGCCCCGCTGGTTTTCCGCGCGCGCATAGACCTGGCCGCCCTGCCCGACCATGCCGATGGCCGCCCCGCCGTCGTCGACCACCACGGCGCCGAGCGGCAGCACACTGCCGTCCTCGCGCCGTGCCTGGATCAGCAGCGGATGGCCGGTCAGCGTCCTGAACGTCACGCGCACGCTGGCACCGGCGTAGGGCGCGACCTTGCGCTCGGTTTCCAGCAGTTCGGCGTCGGGATCGATGCCAACGGGATCGAGGGAGATCGGGTTGTAGCGATAGGGCGACAGCGAGGGGGCCAGCGCATAGCCGTTGCCGTCGATGCGCGCGCCCTGCCCGCCGCGTATCGCGGCACCGCTGGCGCCCTTGGCCTCGACCAGGGCGAAGGTATCGCCGACGCTGGGGCCAAGGGTCAGCCCGTCGCGGTGGGCGACCAGCGCGCCACGGATGCCGCCACTGTATTGCCGGTAGCGATCGCCCTGGGCATAGCCGGCATTCACGGTGGCCAGCGCCGCCTGCTTCTGCAACGTGCCGTTCCAGGTGGTGTCGGCGACCTCGCTGTCGCGGTTGGCGGACAGCGCGTAGCTCCAGGTACGCTCGTCGCCCAGCGTACCGTTCAGCCCGGTTTGCAGGCTGCCGCCACGGCTGTCGCCGGAGCGCCGGGTAGCCATGGCGCTGAGCGTCGGCGCCCGACTGGAAGAACCCAGCGGCATGGAGACGCTGAGGGTCAGGGTGTCGTTGCGCTGGCCGCTGCGCCGGTCGCGCCGGAGCAGCTCGACGCTAGGGTCCTGGTCGCCCTGCTCCTGGTAGTAGGTGGTGGTCTGCCGCGACCAGGCGAGGTTGTAGCTCAACTGCCCCCAGGTATTGGAGTAGCCGAACTGCAATTGGGTGTCGCGGCTCTTGCCGTCGTAGAAATCGCTGGAGGAGCCGGAAAGATAGAGGTTGCCGTAACCGCCGAGGGCCTGGCTCACCAGCAGGTTGAACTGGTTGCGCTGCTTGTAGCTGCCGGAATCCCAGGTGTCCCCGTGGCGCAGTGCGTCGCGCGAGCCGAGCACGTCGCCGAGTTCGCGGTAGCCTTCGGTGGAATAGCGGTAGCCGGCCAGGGTCAGGGTAGTGCCGGTGGGCTGGAAGGTCCGGCTGTAGTCGAGCCCGATGCGCCAGCCCTGCTTGCGCGCGCCATCCTCGACGCGTGCGCTGGAATAGGTGCTGTTCAGGCCGAAGGCGCCGAAGCGGGTGGCGAGGACGCCGCCGCCCAGCATGGCCAGGTAGTCGTCGGCGACACGCAGTCCCAGGTTGGCGGTCAGGGCGTTGCTCATGCCGCGCTGGTAGGTGAAGTCGGCGAACAGGTCGTCGCCGTCGCCGTACTGGCGCGCCTGGCCCAGGGTGAAGCTGTAGCGCGACAGGCCGGGACGCATGGACTCCGGGACCGAGGCGAACGGCACGCTGAAGCTCGATACGCTGCCATCGGCTTCGAACACCTGGACATCCAGATCGCCGGCATAGGCGCTGTCGTAGAGATCGTCGATGACGAACGGACCGGGGGCGACATTCACCTCGCGGATCTTCCTGCCGTTCTGGCTGATCACCACCCGCGCCGCGGTGGCCGCGGTGCCGCGCACCTGCGGCGCATAGCGGCGCAGGGACTCGGGCAGCATGCGGTCGTCGGTGGCCAGGCTCAGGCCGCGGTAGCCGATGCTGCCGAGCAGGTTGCCGGCGGTGTAGCTCTCCCCCGCCGTCAGTTCGCTGCGCCAGGCCGGCAAGGCGCGCTGGGCATAGGTGCGGATGCTGTTCCACTTGCGCCTGGCCTGCCCGTTGTAGCGGGAATAGGTGTAGTTGGACTGGTGGCGCAAACGCCACAGGCCGAGGTTGATGCCGCTGTTCAGGCCGACATAGGCGTAGTCCGATCGTCCCGATTCGCCGCCGCGGTATTCGGAGCGATAGAGGTTGGTGTCGTAGTTGACGAAGCCCATGCTGTCGCCGGCGTCCCACTCCTCGGGGCTGACGTAGCCGCGCGGCTTGAGGTCGAGCAAGGCTTGCGGCACCGAGAGATCCAGGCGCAGGCGGGCGACGTCCAGACTGAACCGCGAGCCGGGCAGGCGTGCACCGAGAAAGGCGCAGTGGCGCCCGTCGCCGCTCTTGCGCGGATCGTCACCAGGCTTGGCGCCGAGGCGCTGGCGCAGGAAGTCTTCGTCGAGGCAGGGCTCCACCGCGCCGCTGGCGGGGTTGGCGCGGAAACTCACTTCGCTGCGGCTGGCGAAGCGCTCGTTGAGGTAGACATCGACGTGATAGCGACCCGGATCGATCCGACCGTCCTGGTTGAAGCGCGACAGGTCGCCGCCGCCCAGGGAAGAGCCGAGCAACAGGCGATCATCGAATTCGTAGCCGGGCTGGGCATGACCGAAGGCGCTCGCCGCCAGCGCCATGCCGCCCGCCATCAGGGCCGTGCCGGTGCGGCAGCGGCGTTCATGGCGATAGGTCATGACGGATATCCATATGGGCGCCGTAGTCGTTGATCAGCAGCGCGTGCAGGCGCACGCGTCCCGGCGGCAGGGCTTCTCGGGTTTCGGCCTGCCATTCGGCATGGCTGCGCGGCTCCAGCATGCCGCTGCGCAAGCGCCAGCGGCGCTGGCCGACGCTGAGCGTGGCGCTGGCGAACGAGGCGTAGTAGCCGCTCGGGTTGTCCACCCGCACCGCCCAGCCGGCGCTGCGCCGGACCAGTGCGAAACGCAGTTGCCCGGGCAGGTCCTCGGGACGGCCCTGGATGCCCGCCGGGCGGTAGAACAGCTTCAGGCGATTGCGCAGCATCAGCAGCATCTGGTTCCGATCCGCATGGCTGCTGTTGCGTGGCGGGATCTGCAGGACGTTGAGATGGAACAGCGATTCGCGATCGCCCGGCAGGCCCTGCCCGGTGTAGACGATGCGCAGCGTCTGGCCGCT
Organism: Pseudomonas sp. TZ252; assembly: GCF_056110345.1. Classification (NCBI taxonomy): domain Bacteria; kingdom Pseudomonadati; phylum Pseudomonadota; class Gammaproteobacteria; order Pseudomonadales; family Pseudomonadaceae; genus Pseudomonas; species Pseudomonas sp. TZ252. The sequence goes on from NZ_CM148566.1 coordinate 5,659,282, forward strand.
GTCCGGGGCCATGCGGAATACCGCCGGGTTGACCAGGAACGGCGCGTCCGCCTGGTCCGGCGGCGCGTCCGGGGCGTCGATGTCGACCCAGGCCTGGACGACGTTGGGAAACGCATCGCGATTGCTCAGTTGCACGGTCTTCTCCCGTGCCTCGCCGGGATAGATCACCCGGGTCCCGGTCACCACCACGCTTGCCCGCGCCTGGGCGATGCTCGCCAGCAGGACGAGCAGAAGCGCCGATGTCCTGCCGGATCGGTACGAATGTCTGGGCATGCGGCTTACCTGGCCGGGCACGGTCCAGCGACCGGGCCCGGCTTTAGTGCTGGGAAAAGGAAGGGGCGGCGCATGCGCCGCCGGCATTCACTCGTAACGCAGCGTGTAGGTCACGGCGCCGAGTACCGGACCGGGCGTCACGGTCGCCGCTTCGGAGACGTACTGCACCGCGTAGTCGTAGCTGGTGCTGGTGGCTCCGTTGGCGAGCACGATATCGCCGGCGGGCACCGCCGCGCCGCCGGCCAGGTCGACCGGGTTGCCGCCGACGCTATCGAGCAATTGCAGCGCCACGCCCGTCGCGCCGCTGGCGGCGGTGTTCACCAGGTTCCCGGCGGCGCTGGGGTTGGTGGCCTGGAACAGGGTGGTGAAATGCTCGTCGGCCGTCGGCGCGACGCAATCGGTGAGTTGCAGGGTGAAGGCGGTTTCGCCGGCGCTGCGGCCCACTGCGCCATCGAGGGCGCTCACCGGTACGCTGTCGAGGATCACCGTGGGGTCGGTGAAGCCGTTGACCGCGACCTGGCAGGTCTGGTCGGTCACTTCGCCGCTGAATGTGATAGTGTTTGCCGCCATCGCGGTTCCCGAAGCGGCAATTGCCGCAAAGGCCAATACCACTGCGCATGGGTTCGAAGTTCTGGTCATGCCTATGTTCCTTGTGTGAGGCAATAATCGTCCACCCGCCTTTTATTTCGGCCGGGAACGCGGTAAAGACTCGAACGAGTTCAAATCGATAATCAGTGGTGCGAACCACCGATATAAGTATCCCGTGCACAGGCGTCGAGGTGAACGCCGAACGGCGGACTTATAAATCCGTTCGAGTGCCCGCCATTCGGGGAATTGCCTCGTTTCGCAGGGTACCGCCGCCTCTTCGTGCTATCCGTCGACATTGCAACGCTTGTATTTCCGACTATGGAACTCTGGCATCCCGGCCTCTCTTGCTTGTCTTCGCCAGTTTGGACTTATAATAAAAACCGTCATCCGTGTAATGCATGGATGGTGCCATGCAGTTAACTTCCAAGTTGGAAGTATGCACTTCCCTTTTATTCAACGAATAATTACCGTCGACTTTTCCCGGGCAATTTCCATGTTCACCCGCAGGCGCTTCTCCTTGCGCAGCAAGCTTTTTCCGCCGCCGCTCAGAAGTCCGGTGCGCAGACGAGTGCCAACGGCGGCGTGCGCACTCTCTTTGCAAGTGGGCGCTACGCCGATGCTGTTCGGAGAATCCGTCTTGCGACAAGTCAACAACTCGAACCACGGCTTCGCCTAGCATTGAAAAAGTTCCTGCACGACAGTTGTCGGGCCTGTTGGTCGTCGCTCTGCCAAGTGCCTGGACATATTTCCGTTATCCACTGATTCGGAGTCCAACGTCGCCGAACGTGCCGGCTGCCGCGACTCTCGAAAAAATAGCCTGGAGAAACTCCGAAACAAACATTGCACATGGACCGTCGTCGCAACGGTCTCCCTCAATAGTTATTAAAAGAAGAGGTTCGCACCCATGGCAGGCAAGCATTACCAGGATGCCGATGTGCATGCCGCAACCCTATCCCGCCTCCGACTGGTATTCCGGAACTTCGAGCGCGTCTGCGTCGCCTTCTCCGGTGGCAAGGACAGCTCGGTCACCCTGCAATTGGCGCTGGACGTGGCACGCGAGTTGGGACGCAGCCCGGTGGACGTACTGTTCATCGACCTGGAGGGGCAGTACCAGGCCACCATCGATCACGTCAGCGAGATGCTCGGGCGTCCCGACGTACGCCCCTGGTGGGTCTGCCTGCCACTCAACCTGCGCAACGCCTCCAGCCTGGAGGAACCCTACTGGTGCTGCTGGGAGCCCGGCGCCGAGGCCGACTGGGTGCGCCCGCTACCGAAGCAGCGAGGGGTGATCAGCGACCCGGCGTTCTTCCCCTTCTACCGCTACCGCATGGAGTTCGAGGAGTTCGTCGCCGGCTTCAACGCCTGGCTGGCCAGGGAAGAGCCTACCGCGTTCCTGGTCGGCATCCGTTCGGACGAATCGCTCAATCGCTACCTGGCGGTCAAGCGCAGGAGCCGGGCGAAACAATGCGCCTGGACGCCGCCGGGCGGCTCCGCGCCGCTGGCCTGGAGCGCGCGCGACCGGGCCAACCCGCAGGCGGTGAGCTTCTTCCCGATCTACGACTGGCGTTTCGAGGATCTCTGGCGTTGCGTCGCCGACCACGGCTACGCCTATAACCGCCTCTACGACCAGATGTACCGCGCCGGCGTGCCGTTCTCGCAGATGCGCATCTGCCAGCCCTATGGCGACGACCAGCGCAAGGGCCTCGACCTGTTCCACCGGATCGAGCCACGCACCTGGTTCAAGGTAGTCCGGCGCGTCGCCGGCGCCAACTATGGGGCGCGCTATTGTCGCCAGCGCTTCCTCGGCTACCGTGGCGGCCTTGGCCTGCCGCCCTCCTTCGGCACCTGGCGCGAGTACAGCCAGTTCCTCCTGCGCAGCATGCCGCCGCCTCTGCGCGGCATCTACCAGCGGCGCATCGAGCGTTTCATCCTCTGGTGGAAGCAGCACGGCTATCCCCTTGCCATCTGGCCGGACGCGGGGATCCCGGCCCTGGAGAATCGTCGCAAGCAGCCGTCCTGGCGGCGTATCGCGCTATCCCTGCTGAAGCAGGACATGGCCCGCTCGCTGTCCTTCGGCTTCTCCCAGGCCGATATCGACAGACTGGTCCCCGGTCGGGAGAAGCGCTCGTGATCCGCCCGCAAGACTGCGAGATCCTGCAGTGGCGCTCGTTCGACGACGAGGCCGCCTTCTTCGCCAGCATGGGCCGCTTCTTCGCCAGCGCCCGGGTGCGCCGCGAATGCGGCGGCTACCCGCTGAGCGACGGTCCCTACCACCGCTGGTTCGTGCTCCGCCGCCAGGGGGACACGCGGATACTGGGGTTCGTCAGCCTGGAGCAACATCCCGACGTGGTTCGCCTGCGCGATGCCTACCTGCGTGCGGAAGCGCGCGGTCGCGGGCTGTTCCGCACCCTGCGCGAGCGGGTCCTCGGGCATGTCGACCAACTCGGGCTGGCCTGTACCACCCGCGCGCCCCAGGCCTGCGCGCGCCTTCTCGAACCGCACGGCTTCGCCGTGCATTCCACCCGGGGTAGCTGGGTGACGCTCATGAGGAAAGCCCATGGCACAGACAAAGACACTGACGGAGCGAGCCGAGGCGCTGTTCGGCGAACTGCACGGGTTGCCGCTTGCCGAGCGGATTGAAGCCATCAACCGGATCCGCCGGCTGCTCCACGCGCACAGTCCGTTCGCCGAAGAGCCGGTCGATTGCGTGCAGTGGGTGCGTGCCGAGCGCGTCGCCGGCAACGACTACAACCCCAATACCGTCGCGCCACCGGAGATGCGACTGCTGAGGCTGTCCATCGAGTCCGACGGATTCACCCAGCCCATCGTCGCCTATCCGCAGGCCGACGGGCGCTACGAGGTGGTCGACGGCTTTCACCGCCTGCGCGTGGGCAGCGCCAAGGGCGCGCTGCGCCAGCGTCTGCACGGCTACCTGCCGATCGCCGCGATACGCGCCGGGCGTGAAGGCGACAGCGAGCGCATCGCCGCCACCATCCGCCACAACCGAGCACGCGGCGTGCACGGCGTATTGCCGATGACGGCGATCGTGGTGACCCTGCTCAAGGCCGGCTGGAGCGAGGCCGACGTGGCCCGCGAACTGGGCATGGACAATGACGAGGTGCTGCGTTTCAAGCAGGTTTCCGGATTGCCCGAGCTGTTCCGCGAACACGTGTATTCCCGCTCCTGGGAGTAGCGGGCGGCGCCGTCGGCCGCACCGCTCGCCCAGGCTCAGGCCGCGCCGGTGGTCAGGCTGATGTGCTTGTATTCGACGAAGTCGTCCAGGGCGGCGACCCCGTTCAGCCGGCCGAGGCCGGACTGGCGGTAGCCGCCCTCCTCGAATTCGTCGTAGACCTTGGCCCAGTCGTTGATCCACACGGTGCCGGCGCGAATCTTCCGCGCCACCCGGAAGGCACGCGCGACATCGCGGGTCCAGACCCCGGCCGCCAGCCCGTACTCGCTGCGGTTGGCCAGGGCGACGCCCTCCTCCTCGTGCTCGAATACCTGCAGGGTCAGCACCGGTCCGAAGGTTTCCTGTTGCACGATGTCCAGGTCCGGATCATCGACCTCCAGCAGGGTCGGACGGTAGAAGGCGCCGGCCGCCAGCTCGCCCTCGGTTACCGGGCCGCCGCGGACCACCACCCGCGCGCCGGCGGCGATGGCCTGGCGTACGGCTCGCTCGACGCGCTCGACGTTGGCCTTGTCGATCAACGGCCCCATGTCGCTGCGCGGGTCCGCCGCCGGCCCCACGCGCAGGTTTTCCAGGCGCTGCGCCAGGCGTTCGCGTAGCCGTTCGGCAACGCCGCGCTGCACCAGCAGGCGCGAACCGGTCATGCAGAACTGCCCGGCGAACACCGTCAGCGACTTCTCCAGCACGGGCAAGGCGGCGTCCAGGTCGGCGTCGTCGAACACCAGGTGCGGTGTCTTGCCGCCCAGTTCCAGGCCGAAGCGCTTCAGGTGCCGCGCGCCGGCGGCGGAAATCGCTCGGCCGGTGGCGCTCGAGCCGGTGAAGCTGATCACCGGCACCTCGGCCGCGTCGATCAATCGCCGGGCGCCTTCGGAACCCGATTCGCTGAAGATGTTCACCGCCCCGGCAGGCAGCGACGGCGCTTCGGCGATGATCCGCGCGACCATGGCGTTGGTCTGCGCGGTCTGCCCCGGCATCTTCACCACCGTGGTGGTACCGGCGGCCAGCGCCGGCGCCAGGGAGCGGATCATCAGCACCACCGGTGAATTCCACGGCACGATGATGCCGGCGACGCCCATCGGCTCGCGCAGCACCAGCGACACCACGTCGGGGCGCGGCGTGCCGCTGGCGCCCCGTTCGCTGCGCGCCAGGCCGGCGTAGTAGCGCAGCTTGCCCGGCACCATGCCGACCTCGAAGGCAGCCTCGGGCTTGATCTTGCCGTTCTCCAGGGCAAGCAGGTCGATCAGCGCATCGGCATGCCGCTCGAAGGCCGCGGCGATTTCCTCCAGGGCTGTCGCGCGCAGCGCGTGGTCGTCCTTCCAGGGACCATCTTCGAAGGCGCGCACAGCGGCGGCGATCGCCGCGTCGGCCTCGGCCCGCCCGCCGTCGGCGTAGGTGCCGATCGGCTGGCCGCTGGCCGGGTCGAAGGATTGTCCCCGCTGCGCGGAATCGAGCCATGCGCCGTCGATCCAGTGTCTGGCGTGTCCGTTCATCTGCAAGTTCTCCTGGGTCGGTCAGGCGATGCGCTGCGCGAGGTGCTCGGCAACGGCGATGGTGGTGATGTTGGTGGCCACCGAAATGGCATCGGGGAAGATCGAGGCGTCGATCACCCGCAATCCTTGCAGGCCATGCACCCTGCCCTCCAGGTCGACCACCGCCCAGCGCTCGCCGGCGCGGCCCATCGGCGCGCTGGAGGTCGGGTGGTGGTAGGTATCGAGGGTGGCGCGGATCGCCGCTTCGATCTGCGCATCGCTGCGTGCCTCGGGCCCCGGCCCGAGTTCGGCGTGGATCAGCCCGGCGAGCGGTTCGCTGCGGCCTATCCGGCGCGCCAGCTTGACCCCTTCCAGCAACCGCGCGCGGTCTTCGGCCTCGGCGAGGAAGTTCAGGTCGATCAGCGGCGCGACGGCCGGGTCGCGGCTGGCCAGGCGCACACTGCCCAGCGATTGCGGCCGGGTCAGGGCCACGGCGAGGACGAAGCCGACCCCGGTCGGGCTCATCTCGGCGGGGAACAGGTGGGTGGCGGTGATGTGCAGGTCCAGCTCGCCGTTCTGCGCCCGCGAGCTATGGGTCCAGAGCTTGGCGCCGATCACCGGCGACTGCGCGCCGATGCGCTCCGGCCGGGCGGCATAGGCGTTGTAGTAGAACGGATGGTCCTTGAGCCGGCGGCCCACCGGCAAGTCGGCAAGCAACGGGATCGACAGCGCCTTCAGCTCGTCGGCCGGGCCGACACCGGAGCGCAGCAGGATCGCAGGGCTGCCGTAGGCGCCGGCGCTGAGGATCACTTCGCCGGCGTGGATTTCCTCGCCGGAGGCCAGGCGCACGCCCACCGCGCGCTTGCCTTCGAAGAGCACCCGGTCGACCAGCGCGTCGCCGCGGATCGACAGGTTGGCGCGAGCGCGCACGGCGTTGTCGAGGTAGGCCATGCCGGTGTTGACGCGCACACCGTTGACGACATTCATCGGGTACGGCCCGACGCCGTTGGCGTCGGCGCCGTCGAAATCGGCGATGGCCTTGAAACCGTTGGCCAGGGTGGCGTCGACGAAGGCCCTCTGCATCGGCGAGAGATCGGCGCGGCTCAGTTGCCGCACCGGCAGCGGTCCGTCCCCGCCGTGCAGGGCCGGGTCGCCGCCCTGGCGGGTCTCCAGGCGGCGGAACGCCGGCAGCAGGTCGTCGTAGGACCAGCCCGGCAGATTCCAGCGGGCGAAGTCTTCGCGCCGCGCGCGGATCGCCACCGCGCCGTTGATCGCCGAGCTGCCGCCGAGGACCTTGCCGCGGACCGCATGGATCGGGTGCCCGATCGCCCCCGGTTGGGACTGGTAGCCCCAGTCGCTGGAGGGGTCGCCGCCGACGCTGTCGCTGCTGGCGATGATCCTGGGGTAGTCCCAGGCCGGATAGGCCTGGCCGGCTTCCAGCAACAGTACCCGGCGGTCGCCGCGCTCGCTCAGGCGCCGGGCGAGGACCGCGCCGGCGGAGCCGCCGCCGACGATCAGAACATCGATCCTGCCGCCATCGAAGGCCTTGCGGGGCGTTTCCGCCGTGGCGCTGGCCACGCCGGGCGCGCCGCCGAGCAGCGAGCCCAGGGCGAGCGCGGCGGAGCCGGCGACGGTCTGCGCCAGCAAGGTGCGGCGCGCCGGGTTTTCGGGTTGGTGCATGGGGTTCTCCCGTATCCAGATCGATTGACGGGAGCAACGCTATGCCCGGCGCGCCCTCGGCGACAGACAGCGGAAGGCGAACCGCTGGTTCGGTTTTTCCGAACTCAGCCCGGCGGCAACAGGCCACGCTCGACGAGCGCGCGGTCCCAGGGTGCCGGATCGCCGATTTCCTCTTCGAGGAACTGGCCGAGGACGAGGATCTTCCGGGGCGTCCGTTGGGTCTTGCGGTAGACCACGGAAACCTGCCCGCCGTCCGGCGGGTAGCCAGGCAGGACCGGCAGCAGCTCGCCGGCCAGCAAGGCATCGGCGGCCAGGAAGCTCGGCAGGATCGCCAGGCCGAGCCCGGCGCGCGCACCTTCGAGCAACTGGTGCCCGGAGTCGGTGCGCATCCTCACCCGGATGCGGAACGAGGCCGGTTCGCCGTCCACCGGCAGACAGAGCATGCCGCCGGGCTCGCGGTTGTAGTAGACCAGCCCGTCGTGCGCCTGTAATTCCTCGGGATGCTGCGGCACGCCATGCCGCGCCAGGTAGTCGGGACTGGCGCAGAGCAGGTGGCGGTTGGCGGTGATCGGCCGCGCCACCAGGCAGGAGTCGTCCAGCCGGCCCATGCGCAGGGCCATGTCGAAGCGCGGTTCCTGGAGGTTGACGAAACGATCGTCGGCCTGCACGTCCACCCGCAATTGCGGATGGCGCTCGGCGAAGCGCGCCAGCAGCGGCGCCAGGTAGCGCGGAGTGAAGGCCAGCGGCGCGGAGAGGCGCAACTGGCCGCGCAGGTCGTCATCGGCGTCGAGCACCGAGGCTTCCGCCTGCTCCAGCTCCTGTAGCAGGCGGCAGGCATGTTCGTAGTAGGTGCGACCGGGGTCGGTGAGGCTCAGCGGCCGGGTGCGGTTCAGCAGCACCCGGCCCAGGCGCCTCTCCAGTTGCTGGATACGCTGGCTGACTTGCGACTTGGTGGTGCCCAGGCGGCGGGCGGCCTCGGAGAAGCTATGGGCGTCGACCACGCTGACGAAGGTGGTCATTTCGGCAAACTTGTTCATCGGTGTCCTTCTGCGATCCGCCCCCGCGGACCCCGATCATACGCTTTCCGCCGCCGCTATCCGCGCCTCGGCGACCCGACGCAGGCGGTGCATGGACTCCTCCGACTCGCGTTCGATGCGACGGCGCAGCAGGAACAGGTTGGCCAGGCGCATCGACCAGCCGTCGAAGCGGTATTCCAGGGTGCGCACGAAGCGGGTGCCGGCCACGCTCGGCTGGCATTCGTAGCTCAGGCGCAGGTGCAGCCCCCGGTCGCCACGGGCGTTGGCGCGCCACAGGTGTCCCGGCTGGTACTCGACCACCGTCCAGGACAAGTGCCCGGCGCGGCCGCCGGCGTGGATGTCCTCCTCGAAGCGCGCGCCGGCCGGCAGCGGGCCAGCGGCGCCGTCGACCCGCAACGACGAGGGATGCCATTCCGGCCAGAGCCCCGGGCTGGCGGCATAGGCGAGGGTCGCCTCGGGCTCGCGGGCGATCTCGATTCGGTGCTGCATGCGGGTCATGGCGTGCTCCTCGGCGGTTTCCGCTTCCCAGTGGAGGGTACCGTAGCACCAGTCCATCAACGGGAAGACCAGGTTGAAGTTGTGCGTCTGCATCAGCTCGCGACGGTGATGCAGTTCGTGCAGGCGGCGCATGTGGCGGATCCACGGCAGACGGCTGAGCGGATGCTCCGGCGGCAGGTGTTCGCAGGCGTGGAAGATCTCGTAGCTGAGGTAGCCCAGCAGCAGGGTCGCGGCGAACAGCGCGGCGAGGTTGTCGTTCAGCAGGCCGAGCAGGCTCCAGGCGAGCAGCGCGCCGAGGCTGAAGACCACCACCAGCCAGGCCGGGAACAGGATCACCCGCCAGTCTCGTGCCTGTTCGTAGCGCATCTGGCCGGCGACGAAGAAGCTGTGGTGGTCGCCGGTATGGCGCTTGTAGAACATCCGCCCCAGCGGGTGCTTGTGGTGGCCGAGGGACTTGTGGATGCGGTACTCGCCCCAGTTGAAGAACACCAGCGCGGCCGGCACCGTCAGCCATTCCAGCAGGCTCGGCTGCTCGAGCCGGGAGAGGAAGAAGACGATCCAGGCGCCGCCGTAGGCGAGGACGAAGCCGGCGTGCAGCCAGGGGTTGTAGCCGGGCCGGATGGCCGCGCGGTACTGCTGGCGAAAGGGTTGGGGATCGAAGGACATGGTCGGCATCTCGCGTGTGATTGTTATTGGCTGGGCCGCGAACCGGGCCGATCCGCCGGGGCGGAAGGGCTTGCATTCGAGTGTAGCGATGCCAGTCTTATCAGGGTAATGGATAAATAGAATGAGGATTATTCATGAAGCTGAACTTGCAGCAGCTCGACCTCAACCTGCTTCTGGTCTTCGATGCCCTGATGCGCGAACGCAACCTGTCGCGCGCGGCGATCCGCCTGCATCGCAGCCAGCCGGCGGTGAGCAACGCCCTCGCCCGCCTGCGCGAACAGCTCGACCAGCCGCTGTTCCGGCGCACCGCCAAGGGCCTGGAACCCACCGCCGCCGCCCTCGCCCTGTACGTGCCGGTGCGCCAGGCCCTGCATCTGCTGCAGGCCGGCCTTGGCTCCCAGGAAACCTTCGATCCGCACACTGCGCGGACCTTTCGCCTGACGATGAACGACTATGCCCAGTTGCGCCTGCTGCCGGGCCTGGTGACCCGCCTGAAGACCCTGGCCCCGCGGGTGACGCTGGAGGTACGTCCCGACGAAGGCGCCTCGATCCCGGCGCAACTGGCCAGCGGCGAACTCGACCTGGCGATCGACTACCTGTACTTCGACGAGCCCGAGCTGGCCTACCGGCCGGTCGGCGAGGAACGCCTGGTGGTGATCGCCCGGCAGGGCCATCCGGCCTTCCGCGGCGGCCTCGACCGCGCGGCCTACGAGGCCGCGCAGCACGTCTCGATCCTGCCGCGGGTCGGGCGCGGCAGTCCGCTGGAGATCGTCCTCGGCTCGGCCAGGGTACAGCGCCAGGTGCAATTGCTGGTGCCTCACTACCTGACCATCCCGGCCATCGTCGCCAGCACCGAGCTGCTCGGCACCGTGCCACGCCGCCTGGCCGAGCGCTTCGCCAGCAGCCATGGTTTGCAACTGGCGGACGTCCCCTTCGAGATGGCCCCGGTGCAGGTCAACCTGATCTGGCATCGCCAGCAGGAAGCGACGCCCGGCCTGCAATGGCTGCGCGAGCAGATCGTGCAGATCGAACAGGGCTGAGTCATAGGTTGCGCGCGAGGATCAGTCTTCCGTCACTTTCGATCATTGAGCGAGGCCTTTCCCGCAACCTATGGTGAGGCTCCGCCCCGCAACCGGCCCCAGGCCGCCCCGGGGATACAGTCCAGCACCCGCCAGAGGAGCCACCGTATGACCAGCCTGCCGCTCGAAGCCAACGCCGCCGCCACCCTCGCCGAATGGCACGGGCTGATCGCCCGCCGCGACCTCTCCGGGTTGCCGCGCCTGCTGCACCCCGACGCCGTGTTCCGCTCGCCGATGGCGCACAAGCCGTATGCCGGCGCACCGGTGGTCTCGATGATCCTGAATACCGTGCTCACGGTCTTCGAGGATTTCGCCTATCACCGCCAGTTGGCCAGCGCCGACGGCCGCAGCGTGGTGCTGGAATTCAGCGCACGGGTCGGCGAACGCGAACTGAAAGGCATCGACATGATCCGCTTCGACGACGACGGCCGGATCGTCGACTTCGAAGTGATGGTCCGTCCCATGAGCGGCCTCCAGGCCCTCGGCGAGGAGATGGGCCGGCGCCTGGCCTCCTATCTGGCCACGAGCAAGGCCTGAGGCGATAGCCTTTGGGCCAAGGCCCGACGCTGCCTTTGCCAAGAGCGCAGCGTCGGCCCGCCGCGGCGAACTCCCGACATGGGTGCAACGCCCCCGCCCTCCCGCGTTCAGCGTCGACCCAAGCCACAGCGAAGGGGCTTGGCTAGTTCCGCAGCGAACCGGGCGAGGACATTTCCCAGCAAAAACGCCAGGTCGGTACTTCGCGAACCCGCGTCCATCGCGGCCATGACCCATATCAAGGACATCGGACGGCAATTCCGCCACTGTCCTGGCATCCGTCCGTTCTTTCCTGCCCCGTGCCGCCCCAGGGCCTCCACCCGTGAGGATGCTCCATGAGCAAGATGATGAAAGCCGCCGTATTCATCCAGCCCGGCCGTATCGAGCTGGTCGACAAGCCGATTCCCGACGTGGGGCCGAACGATGCATTGGTGCGCATCACCACCACCACGCTCTGCGGCACCGACGTGCACATCCTCAAGGGCGAGTATCCGGTCGCGCCCGGCCTGACGGTGGGCCACGAGCCGGTCGGGATCATCGAAAAGCTCGGCAGCGCGGTGGTCGGCTACCGCGAAGGCCAACGCGTGATCGCCGGTGCCATCTGCCCCAACTTCAACTCCTATGCCGCCCAGGACGGCGTACCGTCGCAGGACGGCAGCTACCTGGTGGAATCCGGCCGTTGCGCCTGCCATGGCTACAAGGCGACCGCCGGTTGGCGCTTCGGCAACCTGATCGACGGCACCCAGGCCGAGTATGTGCTGGTTCCCGACGCTCAGGCCAACCTTGCCCCCATACCCGATGGTCTCAGCGACGAACAGGTGCTGATGTGTCCGGACATCATGTCCACGGGCTTCAAGGGCGCGGAGAACGCCAACATCCGCATCGGCGATAGCGTGGCGATCTTCGCCCAGGGTCCCATAGGCCTGTGCGCCACCGCCGGCGCCCGGCTGCTGGGCGCCAGCACGATCATCGCCATCGACGGCAACGCCCATCGCCTCGATATCGCCCGTGGAATGGGCGCCGACGTCACGCTGAACTTCAGGGAGTGCGACGTGATCGAGGAAATTCTCAAACTCACCGGCGGGCGCGGCGTGGATGCTTCGATCGAGGCACTCGGTACGCAATCGACCTTCGAGACCGCCCTGAGGGTGCTCAAGCCCGGCGGCACCCTTTCCAGCCTCGGGGTCTATTCGGAAGACCTGACGATTCCGTTGTCGGCCTTCGCCGCCGGCCTCGGCGACCACCGGATCAATACCGCGCTGTGCCCCGGCGGCAAGGAGCGCATGCGCCGACTGCTCAATATCGTGGCTTCGGGCCGGGTCAACCTCGGGCCTTTGGTCAGCCACGAATACCGCCTCGACGACATCGTCGCCGCTTACGACCTGTTCGCCAACCAGCGTGACAACGTACTGAAGGTGGCGATCAAGCCGCACTGAGACCGTCATCCTATACTGCTGGACGGAGGTGGCGAACCCGTCGCGAACGACGAAGCGGGTTCCACCCATGGCGTCGGCGGCGCCCTTGCGCCGTCGCTTCGCGGGGGAATGGAGAGAAACCGTCCATGAACCGAGCCAGGCTCTACCTCTGCTGCGTCACGCTGCTGGCGCCGGTCATCGCCGGCGCGGCGACTGCCGACTACGTCTACGGCATGCCGCTGGACGTGGCCAGGGTGCTGAGCGTCGACGAGGCGCCCAGCGATACCTGCCAGGTGGTGCGCGCCACCCTGGTATACCTGGACTCCCACGGCGAGCGCCAGGTGTTGCACTACCTGAAGCAGGCGCGTGCGTGCAGCGACGAATGAAACCACGATAGGAAAGGACGAACGGTCAGGGTTGTCGTTTCATTTCACGAAATTTTCACCCCTGACATGGATACTGGAACCAGCTGAAGGACCAGCGCCCCATTGCATAGAGCCCACCATCGAGTGGGCTTTTTGCATTCCGGGCCGCGTATCGCCTGGCCTTGGGTTCAATCCCGCTCTTCCCTGCGCAGCAGTTCGCGCTTGCGCTCCACGCCCCAGCGGTAGCCGGAAATGTCGCCGTCGCGACGTACCACCCGGTGGCAGGGAATCGCCACCGCGATCCGGTTCGCCGCGCAGGCCTGGGCCACCGCACGCACCGCTCGCGGCGCGCCGATCCGTTCGGCGATCTGCGCATAGCTCGCCGTGCTGCCCGGCGGTATTTCCCGCAGTGCCTGCCAGACCCGTTCCTGGAACGCCGTACCGCGTACGTCCAGCGGCAGGTCCAGTCCCAGTTGAGGCGACTCGACGAAGCCCACCACCTGCGCCACCAGCCGTTCGAAGTCGGCGTCGCCGCCGAGTAGCTGGGCGCGCGGGAACTGGTCCTGCAACTCGCGCAGCAATGGCTCCGGCTCCTCGCCGAGGAGGATCGCGCAGATGCCGCGCTGGCTCTGCGCCACCAGGATCGCGCCCAGCGAGCATTGGCCGATGGCGAAACGGATCGCCGCGCCGGCGCCGCCATCGCGGTAATCGCGCGGGCGCATGCCGAGGCGTTGCGACGAGGACTCGTAGAAGCGGCTGTTGGAGTTGAAACCGGAGTCGTAGATCGCCTCGGTCACCGATGCGGACGCCTGGCCCAGGCGCTCGCGCAGGCGCCGGGCACGATAGGCCGAGGCATAGGCCTTGGGCGTCAGGCCGGTTTCGGCCTTGAACAGACGATGGAAGTGGAACGGACTCATGCCCAGTCGGGCGGCCAGCGCCTCCAGTGCCGGCGGCGTCTCCGCCGTCTCGATCATCCGGCAGGCCTGCGCCACCCGCTCGGCGCGCTGCTCCGCCGCCAGGCTGCGGTCGCCGGCGGCGCGCCGGCTGGGCCGATAGCCGGCGGCCTCGGCGGCCTCGGCAGTGGCGAAGAACTCGACGTTCTCGCGCCTGGGCCGACGCGCCGAGGAACTCGGGCGGCAATAGACCCCGGTGGTCTTCACCGCATAGACGAACGCCCCGTCCGCCGCCGCGTCGCGCGCCAGCACGGCGGCCCAGCGCTGTTCGTCGGTGTGGTAGGCGTTGCAAGGATCGAGCTGCTGGCTCATGGCGTTTCCCCTGTGGGAGCGGATGATGCCCGCAGACTAATTCGCCATTCAAGCGCAAGAACTCCGGTTCTTGCGCTTGAATTCGAGCAAGGCCATGTGCCCGGCTTCGGCAGGTGCGGAAGGCCGTCGGCTTGCCTACCCATCGCCACGCGCCATAATGGCCCGCTCGAACCGGCGGAAGGATTGGGAACATGGCGTTCAAACGGATAGCACTGGCCTACTGCGTGCAACTGGATCGGGTGATCTCCATCGCCAGCGCCCGCCGCGAATACTTCTCCCAGGCCGAGCCGCGCAAACGCTTCGATTTCCTCTGCTCCAGCGAAGGGTGCCGGGCACAGGGGATCAAGGTATCGGCGAGCAACTACGACAAGCTGCCGCAGGACACCCGCAAGGCCGCGCACTTCAGCAAGTTCCCGCACTCCACCCACCTGCCGAACTGCGAGTGGTTCGTCGAGGACGACGAGGACGCTCTGCGCCCGGGCGAGTCCGCCGAGGAGGCCGGCCAGCGGCGCATCCGCGACAAGCTGGATGCCTACGTCGAGGAGTTCGACCCGGCCATTGCCGAGGAGGCCGCGCCGCCGCAAGCGGACCCGGACACCGAGGAACACCCGCCGGCCTCCGCCGCAGTGCGCACCGACGCTCCCGCCGCGCCTCGGCAGAGAACGCAACGGCCACGGCGCACCCGCGATTTCGAACTGCTCGTCGACACCTTCCGCCAGGCCCGCGCCGAGCTGCCGGCGGAAGAGTTCAAGCAACTGGACATCCGCATCAGCGGCCTCGGCCGGATACCGCTGCGCGCCTATTTCCAGCACATCGGCTATGCCACCCCGGGCAGCGCCGGCAAGGTATTCTACGGCGGCGCCGACCTGGTCCGGCGCTACGGTGCGCCGAGCCGGCCGCAGGGCTTCCGCTTCAAGTTCCGCGACCGCATCGACGGCAAGCCGGTATTCCTCTACGTCGCTCCGGAAACCTTGCAGGGCTATCCGCATCGGCGCTACCTCGAAGACATCCTCGGTTGCGCCGAAACGGTGCGCTACTTCACCCTCTACGCCCTCGGGCGGCTCATCGAAGCGCCGAGCGGCAAGAGCTACAGCCTGGAGCCGGATGCCCTGCGCCACCTGGCGATCATCCCCGGTCCGGCGAAGGACGACGCCTCTCAGAGCTCGTCGTAGAGTCGGTCGCTGACCAGCATGTGCCCCGGCGCGTGACTGATGTACAGCTCCGGCTGAACCTCGGCGAGCACCGCCTGGGGCGTGACCCCGCAGGCCCAGAAAAGCGGGATCTCGTCCGCCGCGAGCGGCACCGGGTCGCCGTAGTCGGGCCGCGCCAGATCGCGGATGCCGATCAGCGCCGGATCGCCCAGGTGCAGCGGTGCGCCATGGGTCATAGGGAAGCGGCTGGTGACCTGGATCGCCCGGATCGCCTCGGCGGCCTTCAACGGCCGCATCGATACCACCGTGGGCCCGGCCAGGCGACCGCTCGGCCGGGTAGCGATGGAGCTGCGGTACATCGTCACGTTGCGCCCCAGCTCGAGGTGGCGCAGGCCGATGCCGGCGTCGAGCAACGCCTGTTCGAAGGAGAACGAGCAGCCGATGGCGAAGGCGACGAAATCCGCCTCCCAGAAGGTGCCGATGTCGCTCACCTCGACGGGCTCCTGACCGCGTCGATGCACCCTGTAGCGCGGCAGGTCGCTGCGCACGTCGATATCCGCGCCGAGCCTGGCGAAGTGCGGCGAGCCGGGTTCGCTGACGTCGAGCAGCGGGCAGGCCCGGGGGTTCAGGGCACAGAAGCGAAGGAACTCGTCGGCCCAGGATTTCTGCAGGATCACCAGGTTGGCCTGCAAGTGGCGCTGGCCGAGGCCGCTGGTATGGCCGGTGTAGTCGCCGCGGCGGATCAGTTGGCGCAGGACCGGCGGCGGCAGTTGCGCGAGTTCGTGGAAGGTCGGTTCGGGCATGGCGGCTCCGTGCGCTGGCGGACGTCGTTGTTGGCAGGTTTGTAGAAGCGGACGGCGGTCAGCGTCCAACGAGATTTTTCCGCCAGGGGCGATCGGAAAATCCGAATCAGCGCGAACGCAGCCGCCCCACTCCTTTCTTCAGCGGCGCCAGGAGCATGCACTCCGGGCCAACGTTGGCCGCGTAGTCGGCCAGCACCGCCTTGCTCAGCTCCACCACTTCGTCCGCCAGTTCCAGGCCGGTGCCGCCGCGCCAGGACACCACCACCGGCAGGTTCGGCGGCGGCGGGCCGAGGCGCAGCAGGGTCAGTTCGCCGCGTTCCAGTTCCTGGCTGACCAGCGCCGGCGGCAAAGCGCCGACGCCGAAGCCGTCGCGCAGCAGGCGGGTCATCGCCGCCACCGAGTTCACGCAGTTCAGGCGCGGCGCCGCGACGCCGTTGGCGTGCAGCAGGCCGAGTACGTCCTGGTGCGGCCGCGAGTGCTTGGAGAAGGTCACCACCCGCTCCCGCGCCAGGTCCGCCAGCGAGGCGTAGTCGCGGTGGTAGATCGAGCCGGTGGAAACGATCCAGCGCAGCGGATAGCTGCCCAGTTCGAGGTTCAGCACCGACTCGTGGCGCAGCGAGTCGGTCTGGAAGATCAGGTCCAGGTAGCCCTTCTGCAACTGCTCGGAGAGGTTGCGCGCGGTGTCCGCCATCAGCTCGATCTCCACCGCCGGGAAGGTTTCCGTGACCCTGGCCACCAACGGGCTCAGCCAGGTGTGGATGACCGTGTCCATGGCGCCGATACGAATCCGTCCCTGGGTGCTGGCGCCGGTGTCGAGCGACTGCTTCAGCGCGTGCATGGTGTCCATCATCCGCTCGGCGTAGGCCAGTACCTTGTCGCCTTCCGGGGTCAGGGTCACGCCGCGCGAGTCGCGGACGAACAGTTTCACGCCGAGTTCGTCCTCCAGCACGGCGATCCGGCTGGAAATGGAAGCCTGGGTGCTGAACAGCTTCTCCGCGGTGAGGCGGAAGCTCTTCAGGCGCGCGACCCAGACGAAGGTCTCGAGGAATTTCAGGTTCATGTGGCGGGTACCGACGGGCAAGGGACACAAGGTGGCGGGAGCGAGCAGCTTCCATGCCAGCGCCCACCTTCCGGCGGCACATGATCGACGCATGACGGCCTGCTCCGCCATCGAAATTTCTTATCCCCGGCGGCCGCATAAATTAGTTGGACGCTCGCTGGCCAGCCTCGAAGAATGCGACCACCGGGTGCGACGGCGCCCACCGAATCTTCATAACACCAATAACGACGATCGGTGCCCCCATGGAAAAACACATGACCCTCGACGCCGGCCCGGACGCTTCCCGGGACGGTCATTTCGGCTGGTATCGCGCCCTCGACAAGCAGGAACGCCGGGCCTTCTGGAGCTGCAAGATCGGCTACGGCCTGGACGGCATGGACACCCAGATGCTCAGCTTCGTGATCCCTACCCTGATCGCCCTGTGGGGGATCGGCACCGGCGAAGCCGGCTTCATCCACACCATGACCCTGCTCGCCTCCGCCGCCGGCGGCTGGATCGCCGGGATCCTCTCCGACCGCATCGGCCGGGTGCTGACCCTGCAACTGACGGTGCTCTGGTTCGCCTTCTTCACCTTCCTCTGCGGCCTCGCGCAGAACTACGAGCAGTTGCTGGTCGCACGGACCCTGATGGGCTTCGGCTTCGGTGGCGAATGGACCGCCGGCGCGGTACTCATCGGCGAAGTGATCAAGGCCCGCGACCGCGGCAAGGCGGTCGGCCTGGTGCAGTCCGGCTGGGCCATCGGCTGGGGCCTCACCGCCATCCTCTACTCGCTGATGTTCAGCCTGCTGCCGCCGGAAGAGGCCTGGCGCGCGCTGTTCATGCTCGGCCTGTTGCCGGCGCTGTTCGTCCTGGTGGTACGCCGGCTGGTCAAGGAACCGGCGATCTACCGCGAGGCCAGGCAACGCAACCAGGGCGCCGACAAGGTCAGCTTCTACGAGATCTTCGCCCCCGGGATGCTCAGCATCACCCTGCGCGCCTCGCTGCTGACCACCGGCGCGCTCGGCGGCTACTACGCCATCACCGCCTGGCTGCCGACCTTCCTCAAGACCGAACGCGGGCTGACCGTGCTCGGCACCAGCGGCTACCTGGCGATGGTGATCCTCGGCTCCTACGTCGGCTACGTGGTCAGTGCCTTCCTCACCGACCTGATCGGGCGCAAGAAGAACTTCGTCCTGTTCGCCGTCGGCTCCTTCACCGTGGTCCTGCTCTACACCCAGTTGCCGGTGAGCAACGGCGCCATGCTCTGGCTCGGCTTCCCGCTCGGCTTCTTCGCCTCGGGCATCTTCAGCGGCATGGGCTCGTTCCTCACCGAACTGTTCCCAACCCGCATCCGCGGCTCCGGCCAGGGCTTCTGCTACAACGCCGGGCGCGCCATCGCCGCGCTGTTCCCGATGCTGATCGGCATGCTCGGCCAGAAGCTCTCGCTGGGCCTGGGGATCGGCGCCTTCGCCGCGGTCTCCTACGGCGTGGTGATCCTCGCCGCCCTCAGCCTGCCGGAAACCCGCGGCAAGCAGCTGGAACTCTGAGCCGTCGACCGAGGAAATCCCAGCATGCATCCCACTCCCCGCCTGGCTGCCGCGCTGCTCGCCGGCAGCGGGCTGGGCTGGCCGCTGCTCGCCCAGGCCGACCTGGTCGAGGACAGCCACGCCAGCCTCGAACTGCGCAACTTCTACTTCAATCGCGACTTCCGCCAGAGCGGCGCGCGCGACAACGCCGACGAATGGGCGCAGGGCTTCCTCCTGCGCCTGGAGTCCGGCTTCAGCGAAGGCACCGTCGGCTTCGGCGTCGACGCCATCGGCCTGCTCGGCTTCAAGCTCGACTCCGGCAGCGGCAGCGGAGGAACCGGGCTGCTGCCGGCCGACGGCTCCGCCGGCGGCTCCCAGGATGACTACGCCAAGCTCGGCCTGACCGCCAAGGCGCGGGTCTCCAACAGCCTGCTCAAGGTCGGCGCGCTGCACTTCAAGAGCCCGCTGGTCTCGGCCAACGACACCCGCCTGCTGCCGGAACTGTTCCGTGGCGCGCTGCTCGACGTGCAGGAGATCGACGGCCTGACCCTGCGCGGCGCGCACCTGGACCGCAACAAGCTGAACAGCTCCAGCGACTACCAGGTGTTCAGCGCCAACCGCATCGGCGGGCGCAGCGATGCCTTCGACTTCGCCGGCGGCGACTATCGCCTGACCCCGGCGCTGACCGCCAGCCTGCACCAGGGTCGGCTCAGGGACATCTACCGGCAGACCTCGGCGACTTCGGCAACGTCGACGAGCGTTCCTGGCAACTGCGCTACGACTACGATTTCGGCGCGCTCGGCCTGCCCGGCCTGAGCTTCATGAGCCGCTACGTCTCCGGCGACAACGTCGCCCGCGGCGCGGCCAACGACGGCAAGGAATGGGAACGCAACACCGACCTCGGCTACGTGGTGCAGAGCGGGCCGCTGAAGAACCTCGGGGTGAAATGGCGCAACGCCACGGTGCGTTCGAATTTCGCCAACGACCTCGACGAAAATCGCCTGATCCTCAGCTACAGCCTGACGCTGTGGTGAGGTCCGGCGAGCAATGACCTGAAGGAACCTGCATGAACAACCTGTTGTTGAACTGCGATATCGGCGAGAGCTTCGGTGCCTGGCGCATGGGCCTGGACGCCGAGGTGATGCCGCTGATCGATTGCGCCAACATCGCCTGCGGCTTCCACGCCGGCGATCCCGGCACCATGCGCCGCACCGTGGCCCTGGCGGTGGAGCATGGCGTGCGCATCGGCGCGCACCCCGGCTACCCCGACCTGGTCGGCTTCGGCCGGCGCTCGCTGGCCTGCTCGGCGCAGGAAGTGGAAGACCTGCTGCTCTACCAGATCGGCGCCCTCGACGGACTCTGCCGCGCCCAGGGCACGCGGGTACGCTACGTCAAGCCGCATGGCGCGCTGTACCAGGACATGATGCGCGACCCGGCGATCCTCGCCGCCGTGCTCCGCGCACTGGCGGCCTACGACCGCACCCTGCCGCTGATGCTGATGAGCACCCGCGACAACACCGCGGCGCGCGCGCTGGGCGAGGCCCACGGCATCGAGCTGTGGTTCGAGGCGTTCGCCGACCGCGCCTACGACGGCGCCGGCTACCTGGTCTCGCGCAGCCAGCCCGGCGCGGTACACCACGACGCCGAGACGGTGCTCGCCCAGGCCCTCCTGCTGGCCCGTGGCGCGGCGCTGCGAGCCAGCGACGGCAGCGCCCTGGCGCTGGAGGCGCAGACCCTCTGCGTACACGGCGACAACCCCGCCTCGCTGGCTGCGGTGCGGCGCATCCGCGACGCCCTGGAGGCGGCATGAGCCAACCGCAACCGCGCATCGAGGTGGCCGCCATCGACAGCTTCGTCCTGCGCCTGTTCGAGCGCATCGACGAAGCCAACATGCCCTGGCTGCTGGCGGCGGAGGAAAACCTGCGGGCGGCGTTCGGCGCCGCCCTGCTCGACCTGGTGCCGTCCTACACCACCCTGCTCCTGCAATACGACCTGCTCCAGCTCGACCCTGGCGAGGCCCGCGCGCGGATCGCCGCGGCGCTGTCCGACTTGCGCCCGAAACGCCAGGACGGCGGCCGTCTGCACATCCTGCCGACCTGGTACGACCCGCGGGTCGGCCCCGACCTGGCCCCCCTGGCGCGGCGCAAGCAGCTCGGCGTCGCCGAGCTGATCCGCCGCCACAGCCAGCGCGAGTACCGGGTCTTCGCCCTCGGTTTCAGCCCCGGCTTCGCCTTCATGGGGCTGGTCGAGGAAGCCCTGGCGGCACCCCGTCTGGCGACTCCCCGGCAACGCATCGCCGCCGGCAGCGTCGGCATCGCCGAGCGCCAGACGGCGGTCTATCCGCAGGCCTCGCCAGGCGGCTGGAACCTGCTCGGGCGCTGCCCGGTGCGCCTGTTCGACCTCACCCTGGACGGCTACAGCCTGCTGCGCGCCGGCGACCGGGTGCGTTTCGAACCCATCGGACACGCCGAATTCGTCCGCCTCGGCGGCGACGACACGCCCCTGGAGGTCCAGGCATGAACGACTCCATCCACGGCGGACTGCGGGTGTGCCAGAGCACCCCGCTGGTCCAGTTGCAGGATCGCGGCCGCTTCGGCTGCCGCCATCTCGGCGTGACCCAGGGCGGCGCCCTCGACTGGCTGTCCATGGGCTGGGCCAACTGGCTGCTGGGCAATCCCCTGGACGCCGCGGTGATCGAGATCGCCCTCGGCGGTTTCGTCGCCGAATGCCGTGCCGACGGCTGGTTGGCCCTGGCCGGCGGCGATCTCGGCGCGACCCTCGATGGCCAGCCGCTGCCGGCCTGGGGCGCGTTCGCCGTGCGCGACGGCCAGCGCCTGGCCTTCGCCCACCCGCGCCAGGGCGCCCGCGCCTACCTGGCGGCGCCCGGCGGCTTCGCCGGCGAGCGCCAGTTGGGCAGCCTGGCCACGGTGGCCCGCGAAGGCCTGGGCGGCCCCCGCGCCGACGGCAAGGCCCTGGCCGCAGGCGACAGCCTCGGCTGGCTGGCCGATGGCGCGCGACCGCGCGCGCTGCCCCTGCCCAGCGAACGGATCATGGACTGCACCGGCGAAGCGCGCCTGGAGCTGATCCTCGGCGCGCAGATCGGCGACTTCCCGGCCATGAGCCTGTTCGATGCGTTCAACGGCGACTGGCAGGTGGATACCCGCGCCGACCGCATGGGCGTACGTCTGCTCGGCCCGCGCCTGGAATGCCGGCAGCAGTCGATGATTTCCGAAGGCATCGCCCTCGGCGCGGTGCAGGTGCCGCCGGACGGTCAGCCGATCGTCCTGCTCAACGACCGCCAGACCATCGGCGGCTACCCCCGTCTCGGCGCCCTCGCCCCGCTGGCGCTGGCGCGCCTGGCGCAATGCCTGCCAGGCCAGCGGGTGCGGCTGCTGCCGACGGTGCAGGAGGCGGCGCACCGCGAGCATCGACGCCTGCTGGCGGCCTGGGACGCATAGGCGGTTTTTTTGAACGGCGCCGTATGGCGAGCGTCCACCGCACACTCGTCCCGTCCGGAGGTTCGCCATGCCCAGTCGCCTGTCACTGATCGCCGCCCTGCTGTTGCCCCTGGCCGTCCAGGCCGAACCCGCTGATACCCGCGCCCTGCTCGCCGACAGCCTGGCCGACAGCCAGGCCCAGGTGGAGGCAGCCGAGCAAGCCATGCGCCGTTCCGAAAACAAGGCGGTGCAGCTCTATGCCAAGCGCGTACTCACCGAACAGCAGGAGTTCGACCATCAGTTGCGCGCCCTGGCCGGGGAAAAGGCCTTGGCGCTGCCCTCGCCGCGCCAGACCGAACGGCAGGCCGCGGCTCCCGGCGGCTTCGACGAGCGCGGTTTCCTCGACGCGCAGATTCGCCAGCAGGACCGTCTGGTCGCACGCTTCGAGGGTATCGCCCGGGACTCCGCCGATCCCGACCTGCGCCGCTTCGCCGACGAATGGCTGGCGCGCTTCTACCACCACCGCGAACTGGCCGACCAGTTGCGTAGCGGCCGCGCCGACTGAGCGCCGCGACCGCCTTGCTCAGTGCCGCGCGAGGACCTGCCGGGCGCTCTGGCGAATCACCCCCCAGCGCTTGGGATCGTCCTGCAGCATGGCGCCAAGCAGGTGCTTGGCCTGCTCGAAACTGATGTGCGGCGGCAGCGGCGGCACGTTCGGGTCGGTGACCACCTCCAGCAGCACCGGGCGGTCGGCGGCGAAGGCCTCGGCCCAGGCGGCGTCGATGTCCTCCGGGCGATCCACGCGGATGCCCTTGAAGCCGAGCATGTCCGCATAACGCGCGTAGGGGAAATCGATCACTTCCTGCGCCGGGCTGAACTCCGGGTCGCCGGCCAGGGCACGCTGCTCCCAGGTCACCTGGTTGAGATCGCCGTTGTTCAGCACCAGCACGATGAAGGTCGGCGAGTCCCAGCGCTGCCAGTACTGCTGCACGGTGACCAGTTCGGCGTTGCCGTTCATCTGCATGGCGCCGTCGCCGACCATCGCTACCACCGGCCGCTGCGGATAGGCGAGCTTGGCGGCGATGGCGTAGGGCACGCCGCTGCCCATGGTCGCCAGCTTGCCCGACAGCGAGCCGAGCATGCCCGGGCGCATGCGGATGTCGCGGGCGTACCAGTTGGTATGCGAGCCGCTGTCGCCGCAGAGAATCGCATCGTCCGGCAGTTGCTCCGACAAGGAACGGAATACCCGCTGCGGGTTGATCGGGTCGGCGGGCTCTTCGGCCTGGCGCCGGGCTTCCTCGCGACTGGCCGTCACCGCCCGCTCGACCCGGCGCCGCCAGGCGCCGTGCTTTTTCTGCTCGAGCAGCGGCAGCAGGCGCTCCAGGGTTTCCCCTGCATCGCCGAGCAAGGCCTGGTCGATCGGATAGCGGATACCGATGTTGCGCGGATACAGGTCGATCTGCACCGCCCGCGCCTGGCCGGCCTTGGGTAGGAACTCGCTGTAGGGGAAAGTGCTGCCGACGATCAGCAGGGTGTCGCAATGCGACATCAGCATGCTGCTGGCGCGGGTGCCGAGCAGGCCGATGGAGCCGGTCACGTACGGCAGGTCGTCGGAAACCGCCGCCTTGCCCAGGAGCGCCTTGGCCACTCCGGCGGCCAGGCGCTCGGCGACCGCTTCCAGTTGCCGGTGCGCGCCCAGGGCCCCGGCACCGGCGAGGATCGCCACGCGCCGGCCGCGATTGAGGATCGCCGCGGCGGCTTCCAGGTCGGCGTCGCGCGCGTAGGGTCGCGGCTGGACGAAGCCCACCGCCGACATCACGTGGCCGTGCTCGTGGGGCTGGCGCTTCGGGGCCGCCATCTGTTGCACGTCGTTGGGCACGATCACCGTCGCCACCTGCCGCTCGCCGACCGCCACGCGCAGGGCTCGGTCCAGCACATGGAGCAGTTGTGCCGGGCTGACCACGGTCTCGACATAGGCGGAAACGTCCTTGAACAAGCTCTGCAGATCGACTTCCTGCTGGTAGTCGCTGCCCAACGCGGTAGCCGCCTGCTGGCCGACGATGGCCAGCACCGGCTGATGATCCATGCGCGCGTCGTAGAGCCCGTTCAGCAGGTGGATCGCGCCCGGCCCCGAGGTGGCCAGGCACACCCCGACCTCTCCGGTGAACTTGGCGTGGGCGCCGGCCATGAAGGCCGCCATCTCCTCGTGGCGCACGCGGATATAGTCGAATGCCTCGGCGCGCCGGCCCATGGCGCCCATGATCCCGTTGATGCCATCGCCGGGGTAGCCGAAGACGCGCTTCACCCCCCACTGGCTCAAGCGTTCGAGCAATTGATCGGCAACCGTGCTGGACATTCTCGCCTCCTGGTCGTGTCTGGGGTCGTACCAGTGAGGACTGGCGCCGCGGGCGAGGGTTCAAGGCAATCGAGCGGCGGTGCCGACGGCGAAATCGACTGAACTGTCGGCATCGTCGACCGGCCCAAGGAACAGGGCCCGCATGGGCGCAATCGCCAGGAGGTGCCGCCATGACCCGCGCCATCAACGATCCCGGAAACGAAGACCCCGGCTCCCTGCTGGAAACCGACGCCGACGCCCTGCTCGGCGGTGCCGCCGTCCAGGCGCCGGAAGAGCGCTGCCGGCTCGCGTCCCAGGACTGCATCCGCGCGTGCGAGCGCTACCTGGCGCTCTGCACCGAGTCCAGCAGGGAACAACGCCAGCACGCCGGCGACTGCGCCGACCTCTGCCGCCTCGCCGCCCTGCTGCTGGAGCGCCGCAGCCCATGGGCGCCGGCCGCCTGCGAGCTGGCGGCGCGCTATGCCCTGGCATGCGCGGAGCGTTGCGATGGCGACGAGCCGCTGGAGCGCGAATGTGCGGGTGCCTGCCGGCGCTTCGTCGAGGCCTGTCGGCCGTTGTTGCCGGCCTGAGGCCCTCTGGCATTGCATGGAGCTGCCGGGCGTGGCGAGGGTGACCTGTGGCGTAGAATGGGAAACCGACGGCCATGTCGACGGTAGTCGCTCAACTCAGTACCAGTACCACCCTACGGGTGCGCGCTGATTTCTTCTCCATCTTGGAAACGCGCACCACCCCAACTTCTTCGGTATTCGCCACATGGGTTCCACCGCAAGGCTGCAGGTCGGTGTCTTTAATACTCACCAACCGAACCTGCCCGGCGCCCATCGGAGGTTGGACACTCATGGTGCGCACCAGATCTGGCCTAGCCCGCAGTGCATCGTCGCTCATGGTGTCGATCGAAACCGGATGTGCTGCCTCGACCATTGCCGCCAAGGCGCTATCAATGGCCTCGCGGGACAGCGGTTCACTCGTCACGAAGTCCAGGCGCGCATGCTCATCAGTGATGCTGCACCCATTGACCGGATAGGGCAGGACAGCACAGAGCATGTGCGCTGCGGTATGCAGTCGCATGTGCCGGTAACGACGCACCCAATCGATCTGCGCAAGAACCACCTCGCCAGGCTTCATTGCTCGGAGAACGGTTGCCTGGCCTTCAGCTGGGATATGCAGGATGGCATCCCTGCCAGCACCTGCTTCTGTCCCCTTGCGTGTATCGGCGATCCGGAGCCGCGTGCCATCAGCCAGCGTCAGCCAACCACTGTCTCCAGCCTGGCCACCCCCCTGGGGATAGAAAACGGTCTGGTCGAGCAGCAGGCCATCTTCAACGAGATCGGTGATTCTCGCCAAACACTCTTCCCGGTAGGAGTCCTGGAGAAAAAGGGAGGCGGTCTGCGTCATGATGCCTCCATTGGTTGAATTTGGGTCTGCGTGGCTGCCGGCTGTAGTTGCTGAACAATGTGGGGGCCTCGGATGACCTGTAGTTCAGAACGCAGGGTTACGACTGAACCGACAGGGATGTCGTCCTTGATGACACAATGCGGACCGACAAACACATCGTCGCCGATAGCGATGTCACCCAGTACACGCGTGAAGGCCCCGATTTGGACGCGGCTCCCTATGGTGGGGTGACGCTTACCGGCGGGATTAGCCGATATGCCAGTTGCCCCCAATACCACACCTCCGAGGATGTAACAGTCATCACCGATTACCGCTGTCTCGCCAATGACCGTGCCATGCCCATGGTCCAGGATGAATCGACTGCCAATCTTGCATCTTGGGTGGATTTCCGCGCCCGACAGGAGCTTTCCCCGAGAGGAGACCAGGAGCGCGGTAGCCTCCAACGCTCTCTCAGGATCGCCTTCAGATGTGCTTCGCAGACACAGCATGTGGGAAAGCCGGTAGTGCAGCACTGCCTTGAACGAGCTGTAGCCAAACGCAATGTCGGATGTCCGTCCCTGTGCGGCTGGATCCTTGCTGGCGAATGCCTGCAGGTCTTCCTCGCACCAACGTCTGGCTTCTTCGAACATCGAATGAGCGACTATCCGCTCCACCAGTTGGGGTGAGCAGCACTCCATCAATGCCGCGCGCATCAGATTACCTACCAGTTTGTCCATCGCATGCGACCTCATTTCGACCATGCAAGCGTTATCGCCGTGCTCTGCTCTACAACTTCATCGAAAAGCGTCCATGTATGACTCGACGCCATCGTAGATCATCGTCAGTACACGAGCGCCTGACGGCATGGCAGATGCCATGTTCAGCACCGCGACCAGGTTGGCTGCGGAGGACAACCCCATGCTCACAGAGTCGTTTTGCAGGACTTCCCGGATCATCGACAAGCAGGCAGATTTCGACACCCCGACCATGCCAGTAACAATGCCGAGGTTGCAGACTTCCGGCACGATACCAATGGAAAGTCCCTGAATCTCATGCGGTGCGTGCCTATCGTCGAGCAAGTCGCACTGCTCTGGCTGCACGCCATAGATGGCCATATCCGGCCAGTGGTTCCTCAGCACCTCTCCAACACCCGTGATATGTCCACCAGTTCCAATGCCAGCGAAGAAGAAGTCCGGGGGTGGCTGGCCTGCAAAGTCCCTCAGGATTTCCAGGGCTGTAGCTTCGCGATGGGCTTGCGGGTTGGCTGGATTGCGCTGCTGGTTGAGCATGACGAACTCCGGATGTTCCAGCAGTATCTGGATTGCCAGCTCGCCATGCGAGTTGTTCCCTTTTCTGCTATCCGACAGCACGACGTGAGCGCCATACAGCTCGAGCAATTGTCTCTTGTCAGGGCTGTAGTTGTCGGGAACCACCAGGGTCACGCGGTACCCCAGGATGTTCCCCGCCATTGCCAGTCCAATCCCCGTATTTCCCCCGCTCGGCTCGAGAATGGTCTGCCCTTTCCCGCGCACCAGGATTCCTTTGCGTTCGGCATCCAGAATCATCCAGAGCGCGATACGCGCCTTATGACTTCCTCCTGGATTGAAGGATTCCAGCTTGGTGAATACGCTCACCCCCAGGCGAGCAGACAATTTGCTCAGCCGTATCACCGGCGTCCCGCCAATTAAATCGAGTAGCGAATCGTAGATCATGCTTTCCCTGCCTATGGTTCAGTACATCGGCATGTGCTGCTCTATCTCTTTCGCCCATCGCTTCATGCCGCCATCGAGCACTTGGACGTTGGAGAACCCTGCCCCCATGAGCTGTATGGCCGCGCGTTCGGCACGAGTGCCGGCGTAGCACACGAGGATGTAGCGCTTACTGAAGTCGAGATTGGCGAAATGGCTGGCGAGTTCGTTCAAGGGAACGTGGACGATCCCCGGCAACTGGCACACTTCGAGCTCGCCCGCGTCGCGTACATCCAGAAGGGCATAGTTTTCGCTGTTGGATTTCATCAACTGCAACAGGCAGCTGGGATCGATATAGCGATCGTCGTCGAGTCGTTGCGACGGTGCCGCGCTTGCCTGGCAGAGCAATCCCTCCCTCCAGTGGCGGGGATTCTCTGCAGCGGTTTTGCCGCAGGCCGGACAATCGTCGCGCCGATTGAACTTCACTTCATTGAAGTGCATGAGCAGCGCGTCGAATCGAAGAAGTCTGCCTGATAGGGACTTGCCCAGGCCGACGAGGGCCTTCACCGCCTCGGTTGCCTGCAGCAGGCCAATCACTCCAGGCAGCACACCAATAACTCCCCCTGCGTTACAGCTTGGAGCCACCTCAGGCGGGGGATTGTTCGGGAAGAGACATTGGTAGCAGGGGCCTCCCTCCAGATTGAAGACGCTGACCTGACCTTCGAACCGATAGATCGCGCCAAAGACGAGTGGTTTTCCGAGCTTGGCGCAAACCGCGTTGACCAAGTAACGTGTGGCGAAGTTGTCGGTGCCATCCAATACCAGGTCATAGCTCTGAATCAGTGACTGCGCATTGTCCGCGTCGATGGCGTAACGGTGGGTTACGACTTCAATGTAGGGGTTCAGGTCCTGCATCCGGCGCTGGGCGGACTCAACCTTCGGCATACCGAGCGTGCTATAGCCATGGACGACCTGGCGCTGGAGATTGCTCGACTCCACCACGTCAAAGTCAACCAGCCCGATGGTGCCCACTCCTGCTGCGGCCAGATAAAGGCAAGCGGGCGAACCCAGGCCGCCCGTTCCGATTATCAGCACCCTGGCCTGCTTCAGGCGCTGCTGGCCTTCCCTGCCAACGCCTGGCAACGTGATGTGGCGAACGTAGCGTTGAACTTCTTCGTCGCTCAACGCTTCAACGCCAGAACCGCCAGATGTCGCGAGCATGACTTCGACTTCATCTCCATCGGAAAGCTCGCCATCCAGATTGACTAGCGAACCTTTGTGGGTCAGCAGGAAGTGTTCTTTCAATTGACCGTTTTCGTAATACAGGTGCCCGAGTAATGAAGGATGCTTCCTGGCAAGGCCTGCCAGCAGCTCGCCAACCGTCAAGCCCGCTCCCTCCAGGCGCCCGCCTTCCAGTTGGGCGGCCCGTACCAGTACTTCCGGAAAAATTACCGTCTTCACTTTTCAGCTCCTTGCCAGATGTCTACTCGTCCTGGCTCGATGGCCCGAACTCTCGTGTGCATTCAAAGCGTCCGTTGCGCCAGGCAAACAGTTTTGCGCCGCGAACGTTGCCGGCGGCCACATCAACAACCAGGTAGTCGACCGGCAGCATTGGCTCCCCGGCATACAATGCCTTGTCGATATCCTCCCGGCTGAAGTAGGCACCGACGTCCGGGTGGGAGTGGTAGATGACGGATACCGGGCTGCACGTCTTGAAGCTGCTGTTGAGGAATACGGTATCCGTCACGGAAAACGTGTACCCGTTGGCGGCCGTGCGTGGGTACCTCCGGGGGTCAGCCATGTGCAGTTCATCCTGGATGTTCGTACCCTCTTTCACTTTTGCATCGGCGAGAACGAATCCGCAGCATTCCCTTGGATAGGTCCTGCAGGCGTGTCTGTAGATCACGCTCAATGCATGCTCGGTCAACACGTTCGTATTCATGTCACCTCCTGCCGAGCAGCTTCTCGATGGGAAGCTTGGTGATGGCAAATCCAGCCAATAGGAGCACGGTGAAGCCAATCAACTCGCGAGAGATGGCAACCCCTTCGTACCAGGCGCCGATGATCACGGCGAACACCGGGAAAATGATGAAGACGAACGACAGCACAACGGGACTCAAACGCTTGAGCAGGAAGAAGTACACGATGAATCCCCCGACTGATGCCACCAGACCGAGATAGATCAGGGCAGCCCAAGATCGGCTTGTGACGGCAGACAGGTTCGGGTGTTCCATCACGAGTCCGGCCATGAACAGCCCCAAGCCGGCGATGCCAATGGGCAGCGTATTGAAGGTGATCACGCCGATGTCAGCACCTTGCCTTTTGGTGATGACGTAGCTGAGTGCGTGCATGATCGCCGCGAGCAGGATGGCAAGTACGCCTAACAACTCCGTGTAGTCCAGATGCAGCCCTTGAGACCTGATGATCATGAACAGGCTGCCGAAGCCAATCGCAATACCAAGGATCTGCGACAGGTAGATGCGCTCGCGCAGGAAGATCGCGGAGAAGATCAGGATGAACACGGGCATGCTGCTGAACAGCAGCGCGGTAAGACCTGAAGCGACGTATTGCTCGCCATAGTTCAGCAGGTAGTAGGGCACGCTGAAGTAGCCGAGCGTCACGAAGACGAAGAAGGCCAGGAGTCGCCGCGGGAAAAAGATCGTCTCGTGGCGCAGCCGCGCAAAGAGCAGGAAAAGCGGAAATGCGATCAGAAAGCGCAATCCGGCGGCAGTTAGCGGCGGCACGCTCTCCACGGCGATCTTGATGCCGAGCCAGGTAGTCCCCCAGCTGATACACACCACTAGAAATAGAACAGCGGTCACCAGGCTGGCCACACGTACCTGCCGCCTGTTGATAGTCAGAGCTTGAATTGACATAAGTTGCACGTCTTTCCCCCATGTTATTCTTTGATTGACGCCCTTTATTGCTTATCAAACCTCTTTATTTGAGGTTAATTCGGAGAAAATATGCCGGTCAAAGCAAATATTGACACCGATTCAATTTTCAGATTCTTCCTACCAGAAGGGCCCGGCCTGAAGTACAAACGGCTGGCCCAGGGCATCGAAGAATCTATTCGCAATGGGGTTCTCCGGCAGGGAGTCAAGCTGCCGCCACATCGCATCCTCGCGGACAAGCTCGGTGTGACCGCGGGCACGGTGAGCCGGGCCTATGGTGAGCTGGAGCGCATGGGGCTGGTTGAGGCTCGGGTCGGCGACGGTACGTTCGTCCGCAACCGCGGTCGAGAACGTGCTCGGGAGGCGGGCTTTCGCAATTTCGTAGACAGCACCGAGATGTGCAACGACATGAGCCGGAATATGCATATTCCGGGCAATGAGACCGAACTGCTTTCCCGCAGCCTTCAGCAATTGAGTGCGGCCCCTGAGCTCCTGCAGGAGTTAATGCTCTACACACCCGACACAGGACTGCTCCGACACCGGCAAGCGGGAGCAACATGGCTGTCTCACGGTGAGTTTCAAGCGGAGCACCAGCAGATTCTGTGCGTCAATGGCAGCCAACACGGTCTGCTCGTCGTGCTTATGGCCATGCTGCGCGCCGGCGACACCCTGGTAACGGAGCAGCTCTCCTATCCTGGGCTGATCAGTGCCGCGCAACTGTTGGGCATCAAGCTGCTCGGCTTGGAAATGGATGAAGAGGGGCTACTGCCCGACGCCCTCGAAGAGGCCTGCCGCACGAACAGGATCACCGCCCTGTACTGCACACCCACCATCCAGAACCCGACCACTGCAGTGATGTCAGGCGCCAGGCGGAAGGAAATCGCGAAGATCTGCCGCGAGCACGGCTTGATCGTCATCGAGGACGAAACCCATGCTGTATTGATGGCCGAACGCCCCACCCCTCTCTGCCATCTGCTGCCTGAGCGGGGCATCCTCATCGGTGGCATGAGCAAGGCGGTCGCTGCAGGATTGCGGGTTGGATACGTTCATGCTCCTGCATCCATGGTAAGTCGCATGGCAGCAGCGCTTCGCAATTCGTGCTGGATGGCGACACCACTGGTTCTCGAGATTGCGAGCCGATGGGTCGAGGACGGTACTGCAAGCGCACTGCTCGAATACCAGAGAGGGGAAATCGCGCGTCGCCAAGCGCTGGTTGTGGACCTGCTGCAGGGCCTGACCTATCGCAGCCATCTATGCTGTCCGCATTTCTGGGTAGAAGTGCCAGCCCCCTGGCGCGCCATCGAAATAGAGCAAGGCATGCGCGGACAGCAGCATCTTGTCACCACCGCAGAGGCCTTTAGTACGGGCCGCGGTACGCTTCCCCAGGCCATTCGAATCAGCGTCAGCAATTCCCCAGGAGGGGGGAATACGTTATCTGACGGCTTCGCAGTCCTGGCAGCGCTCCTACGCGAAGGCCCCCAAGAGATGCTGACGATGCGTGCTTGATACGGGAGGCAACGGTCCCACCCGAGGAGGACTCTTGGGCTCAACGGTAGCGATAAGCACCGGCGCCTGGCTAAGGCATACCTATGGTCCGAGATCTACCATGGATTTCACTCGCCTGGGACGGCGAAACAAGAAGTCGAGGCAGCCACGAAAAGCAGCTAGACCATCCAGCGTGAAACCCACCCAAGCTTTAATCCGTTCTATCCATCCTGCGCAGAGCCTAACCCCGCGACAACCACGCCATCACCGCTCGGTTCACCCACGGCGGAGACAACTGCCCAGCCCAGTACAGCGCCGTGAACAACCCGCCCACCGGCCGGTGTACCCGCCGGCTGTGCGCCTGCCGCCAGGCCGCCTCGGCGATATCCTCGGCGTCCAGTCTCAGCCCCAGGCGACGCAACACCGGCGGCTGGTAGGCCTGCCCGGCGACCATCGGCGTGCGAACGAACGGCGGCATCAGGTCGGCCACACGAATACCGTGGCGGCGCCATTCCAGCTCCAGCGCCTCGGTAAGCCCGCGCACGGCGAACTTCGAGGCCGAGTAGACGGCCATCTCCGGTACGCCATACAGCCCCGATGCCGAGCCCATGTTGAGCACCTGCGCCTGCGGCGTCGCGCGCAGGAACGGAAAGGCCGCGTGACAGCAGTTGAGGACGCCATGCAGGTTGATCGCCAGCAACCGCGCGTGGTCCTCCAGGGCGACCTCTTCGAAGCGGCCGAAACGCAGGACGCCGGCGCAGTTGAACAGCAGGCGCAGGCGGCCATCGGCACAGAACTGCGCAAGCGCCTCGCCGACCGCGTCGGGCTCGCTGACGTCCACGGCGCGGTGCCAGGCGCCCGGCAGTTGCGCGGCCAAGCCGCGCAACGCCTCGGCATCGATGTCCAGCAAACCGACCCGCCAGCCCCGGCGGTGGAACAGACGCGCGCTGGCGGCGCCGATTCCGGAAGCGGCACCAGTGATCAGGATGTTCTGCACCTGTCGCCCTCCGCGCTGCATTCGACGACGAACGCGGCCGCCTCGTCCAACGCCCGGTCGGCGCTGGCCAACACGCCGGCATGAGCCTGGAACACGTGCCAGCAACCGGCGTAGCGCTGCAATCGCACCGCGACGCCCTGCTCACCGGCCCGTTGCGCCAGGCGCAGGCTGTCGTCGCGCAGCAGTTCGTCCTCGCCGACCTGTACCAGCAGCGGCGGCAGCCCCGCCAGGTCGGCATGCAGCGGCGACAAGGCGGCCGAGCCTGGCTCCGCGTCGGCCGGCAGCAGCAGGCGCACCGCGCTTTCCAGCCAGGCCCGCGACAGCAGCGGGTCGCCGGCCGCCGGCGTGTGCAGGCGCTGGCAGCCGAGGTCGGTCCAGGGCGAGAACAGCAGCAACCCGGCCGGCAACGGCAAGCCGCGCGCCTTCAGCTCCAGGGCCAGGGACAGCGCCAGGTGGCCGCCCGCGGAGTCGCCGGCGAGCAGCAGCCGGCGCGGCGAATGGCCGGCCTCCAGCAATGCCAGGTAGACCGCCAGGGCGTCGTCGCGGGCAGCGGGGAACGGATGTTCCGGGGCGCGCCGGTAGTCCACCGCGCAGACCTCGGCGGCGCAGCGCCGGGCCAGGTGCGTGGTGATCGCCCGGTGGGTCGCCGGCGAGCCGATCAGGTAGGCGCCGCCGTGCAGGTAGAGCACCCGGCGCCGCGCCTCCACCCCGCGCGGCCGCAACCACTCGCAGGGCACGCCGGCGAGGCTGCGGCGCTCGCGGACGACGCCGCCGGCGCCCAGCGTCGCCAGGCTCAGCCCGCGCAACACGCCGCGTTGCAGCGCCACTGGCATGGGCGGACGGACCAGCCCGCGGAACAACAGGCGCAGGCAGCCGCGCAGGAGACCGGCGCGCAGGCGTTGCGGCGGCGACATCAGGGGCGCTTCAGCGGGCCAGGTCATAGTCGGCAAGCTCCGGCCGGCGCGTACGCCAGCGATAGACGAAGGTGTAGCCCGGCCAGTTGTTGGTGTTCTTGCCGGCGGCAGTCTTGTACCAGCTGTCGCAGCCACGCTCCCAGACGGTATGGCGCAACCCCTGTTGCACCTCCAGGTTGAAGCGCCGCTGGACCTCGGGCTTCACGTCGAGGTAGCGCAAGCCCTGCTCCTGGAGCTGGCGCAGGCAGCCGAGCACGTAGGGGAACTGGCTTTCCAGCATGTAGACGATGGAGTTGTGGCCGAGGTTGGTGTTCGGCCCGTAAAGGATGAACAGGTTGGGGAAGCCGCTGACGCTGATGCCCTTGTAGGCTTCCGCGCCATCCGCCCAGGCCTGCCGCAGGTCGCGTCCGTCGAGGCCGAGGATGCGCATCGGGGCGAGGAACTCGGTGGCGGCGAAGCCGGTACCGAAGATGATCGCGTCGACCTCGTGCCGGCGGCCGTCACGGCCGACCACGGCGTCTTCGGTGACTTCGCGAATGCCCGTGTCGACCAGTTCGACATTGCTCCTGGCCAGCGCCGGGTAATAGTCGTTGCTGATCAGAATGCGCTTGCAACCCAGCGGGTAGTCGGGAACCAGCCGCGCGCGCAGTTGCGGATCGGCGATCTGCCGGTGCAGGTGACGATGGAAGCTCAGCCGCATCACCTTCATCAGCGCCGGGAAGGTCGCGAAGGCGAGCATCCGCGATTCGTGGTGCAGGTACTTGAGCCCCCGATCCAGGCGTTGCAGCCACGGCCAGCGCGCCTTCAGGCGGCGTTCCCAGTCGGCGTAGGTGCGGTCCGGCTTGGCGATCACGTAAGGCGCGCTGCGCTGGAACAGCGACAGGCGTTGCACCTGCGGGGCGATCCGCGGGACGAACTGGATGGCGCTGGCTCCGGTGCCGATCACCGCGACCCGCTTGCCGGCCAGCTCGACCTCGGCGTCCCAGTTCGCCGAGTGGAACGCCGGACCCTGGAAGCGCTCCAGGCCGGGCAGGCGCGGCAGCAGCGGCCGGCTCAACTGGCCGGTGGCGCAGACCAGGGCCCGTGCGCGCAGCGTCTGGCCATCGGCGCAGCGCACCTGCCATTCGCCGCTGCCGGCGTCGAAACGGGCCTCCTCCACCTCGCAGTGGAAACGGATCTTCTCGCGCAGACGGTACTTGTCCGCGCAATGCCGCAGGTAGTCGAGGATTTCCGCCTGCGGGGCGAACTTGCGCGACCAGTCGGCCTTCGGCTCGAAGGAAAACGAATAGAGATGCGAGGGGACGTCGCAGGCGGCGCCCGGGTAGCGGTTTTCCCGCCAGCAACCGCCGACATCGGCGGCCTTTTCCAGGACCAGATAATCGTCGATGCCTGCCTGTCGCAGGCGGATCGCCAGGCCGAGACCGGCGAAGCCGGCGCCGACCACCAGCACCCGCAAGGGGGCTTCAGGGCGGGACTCGTTGTGCATTGTTGTGCTCCCGTTTGTTGCTTGCCACGCCGTCCGGCGCGATTCCGCCCAGCGGCGGATGGCAGCATCCTAGTTCGCCGGGGCGACTGGCGTTATGGCCGGGCCGGACATAAAGTTGTGATTTTCGGTCAACCTCGGACGCCACCATGCCCACTCCGCCCTGGTCTCCCCGCCGCAGCGCCATCAGCGCGCACCTGCTGATCCAGTTCGGCATCGACCGCGGCCTCGGCCTGGAGCAGTGCCTGGCAGGTAGCGGCCTGGATATCCGCCTGCTCGGCGATCCCTCCGGGGAAATCGACGCGGCCCAGGAACTGAGCGTAGTGCGCAACCTGGTCCGGCACCTGGGCGACGCCTGCGCGCCGGGCCTGGCGGCAGGCCTGCGCTATCACCTCAACGCCTACGGCATCTGGGGCTTCGCCCTGCTCAGCAGCCCGACCTTCCTCAGCGCCGCGCAACTGGGCCTGCGCTACCTCGACCTGACCTTCGCCTTCCATGGCATCCGCCTGGAGGTACACGACGATGAAGCGCACCTGGTGCTCGACGACGCCGGCATTCCCGAGGACCTGCGGATTTTCCTCCTCGAACGCGACGCCGGTGGCGTGCTGCGCATCCAGCGCGACCTCACCGGGCAGCGCCTGCCGATCCTCCGCGCCGGCTTCCGCCGCCCACCGCCCGCCGATCCCGCGCCCTACGTGCGCGAGCTGGGCCTGTGCCCGGCGTTCGGCCAGGCGGACAACCGGGTGGTCTTCGAACGGCGCTTCCTCGACCTCCCGCTGCCCGGCGCCAATCCAGAGGTGGCGCGCGCCTGCGAGGAGCAGTGCCGCGCCCTGCTCGCCCGCCGCCAGGTGCGCGGCGGTCTGGCCGGACGCATCCGCGACCGCTTGCTGAGGACGCCCGGCCACTTGCCGGACATGCAGACCCTGGCCATGGAACTGCACCTCACCGTGCGTACCCTGCGTCGCCGCCTGGACGACGAGGGCAGCAGCTACCGCCTGTTGCTCGACGAGGTGCGCCAGGCCCTCGCCGAAGAGCTGCTGGCCACCGGCGCGATTCGCCTGGAGGAGATCGCCGAGCGCCTCGGCTACGGCGAGGTGTCCAACTTCAGCCATGCCTTCAGGCGCTGGAAAGGCATGACGCCGCGCCAGTATCGCCAGCGGCGACGACTCGACGCGATGTCCTGAGCCGCTCCGGGCTTATTCCACGAAGGCAGGACGCCAGCGCTCGATGTTCGTTTCGCCGCCGCCTGCCAGCGGCTAGATTGGCCGTTCACGCGCGGCATCCGGCGGCGCGGCAGCGGAGGCATCTCCGCTGGCAACGGGAGAACGACACATGGGTTGCCAGCAACACGCATGGCCGGCGCACGCGCCGGAGCAGGTCGAGGCCGAGGTCAACTATATCCGCGACAACGGCCAACGGCCGGTCGCCTACACCTATCCGGCCCCCGCCGGGACGCCGCAGCGCAGCGCGCTGTTGCAGCCGACCCGGGTGGCGATCCGCAATGCGCGTCTGCTGGCGCAACCGGCCAGCCTGGAGCGCGAGGGTTTCCAACTGGTGCGCGAGGCGAGCGCGGTGGGCGATTTCGAGGATGAAGCCCAGGTTCGTGAACGCTACTACCCGGAAAGCATCGCCCTGCTCCGCCGCCTGACCGGCGCCGCCGAGGCGGTGATCTTCGACCACACGCTGCGCGTCGACCAGGCCGGGCGCGAAGAACGCGGCCTGCGCGAACCGGTGCGCTACGTGCACAACGACCAGACCCTGCGCTCGGCGCCGCGCCGGGTCCGCGACCACCTGCCGGCGGAACGCGCCGAACGGCGCTTGGCCGGACGCTTCCAGATCGTCAACCTGTGGCGTCCGTTCGGCCACCCGGCGCAGCGCGCGCCGCTGGCGTTGCTGGACGCCCGCAGCCTGGCGTTCGACGACCTGGTGGCCAGTGACCTGGTGTACCGCGACAAGGTGGGCGAAACCTACTCGGTCAAGCCCAACCCGGAGCACCGCTGGTACTACTACCCGCACCTGCTGCCGGAGGAAGCGCTGCTGCTGAAGATCTACGATTCGCGGGAGGACGCGCAGACCCGCCTCGGCGCGCACACCGCCTTCGACGATCCCTGCACCCCGGCCGATGCGCCGCCGCGGCAGAGTATCGAACTGCGTTGCCTGCTGTTCTTCGACGAATGAGTCAGGCGGGGCGCAGGCTGATCCAGTAGTCGCTGTAGCGCAGCACGCGGATCGGCAGGCTGCGTCCGAGCATGTCCAGGGACGTGTGCATGTCGTCCAGCGGGAACAGACCGCTGACGCGGTTGCCGGCGATCTCCGCGTCGAGCTGGAGGATGCCTGGCAGATAGGGCCGGAAGGCCTCCGCGACCCAGGCCAGGGAGCGGTCGTGGACCTCCAGCCAGCCGCTGGCCCAGGCATCCTCTCCGGCCTGCATCGGGCCCTGTTCGAGCAGGCCGCCGGCATCGAACAGCAGACTACGTCGTGCCGCCACCGCCAGCTGGCGTCCCTCACCGGTGGTCAGCCGCGCGCTGCCGCGCAGGGTCACCAGGCGGATCGCCCCGCGCTCCTCGGCCAGCAGCAGGCTGCCGCTGGCGCAGTCCACCCGTCCGGCGGCGCAGTCGAGGGCGAAGGCGCCGCGCGGGTCCTCCTTCACTTCCAGGCGCATCGCGCCGCGCCGCAGCTCCAGGCGCCGCTGGGCGCCGTCGAGCAGCGGTCGCGCCTTGCTCCGCGCGTTCAGGCGCAGGCGGCTGCCGTCGGCCAGCAACCAGTCGCGGCGCTCGCCGGTGCCGGTCGCCAGTTCGCCGGGCAGCCCCATGCCGGCCTGGACCCAGCGCTCCAGGCCGGCGCCGCCGGCGAGCAGGACGAACAGCCCGAGGGCGCCGCCGACGAAGCGCCGGCGGCTCGACGGCTGCTCCAGGGCGCGCAGCACGGTAGCGCTCGGCTGGCCGCGCCAGGGCGAGTCCTGTAGCGGCGCGAGGCTGCCAAGCAGTTGCCGGAACACCTCGGCATGCTCGCTCGACAGCGCCTTCCAGCGTTCCAGGGCATCGCCCTCGGCGGCGCTGAAGTCGCCGGATTGCAGGCGCACCATCCATTCGATGGCCTCCTCGACGATGCGTTGCCGTTCCGGCTTCTCGCTCATTCCTGGAATCCCCGGTAGCAGCAGTGCAAGGCATCCTTCATCAACTGGTGGATGCGCCCCAGGGACAATCCGAGGCGTTCGCCGATCTGCACGTAGGTCAGGCCTTCCAGCTGGCTCATCAGGAACACTGCCCTGGCCTGCCCGGACAGGCCGTCGAGCAGGCGGTCGATGGCTTGCAGGCTCTCGATCAGCATCCACTGCTCGTGAGGCGACGGCTGCACCGCCTCCGGCGCCTCGGCGAGGATCTGCAGGTAGGCGCGCTCCAGGTCCTTGCGCCGCCAGCTCTCGTACATCAGGCGTTGCGCGATGGTCGCGAGGAACGCCCGCGGCGAGCGGATCGACGCCGGGTCGGGGAGCATCCAGACCTGCAGGAAGGCCTCGGCGGCGAGGTCTTCGGCGCTGTGGCTACAGCCGGTCTGGTAGGACAGCTTCTTGCACAGCCAGTCGTAGTTCTGCTGGAACAACTGGGCGATCAGGGTGTTCTTGATGGAGCCTTGGCTATCCATGGTAAGCGTTCGCTGCTGGCAGGCCACGCCACGGATAGCGGTAGTGAGCCTGGAGGTTGAGGAACGGCGCCCGGGGCTGTTCCCGTGGCGCGCGGTAGGGAATCAATCGAGGCGCTCCCGGCAGTCCGCCGTGCCCGCCGGCCGCTGCGCGGACAGCCAGCCGCAGGCGGCGGCACCGAGGATCAGCGCGGCGCCCCACCAGGGGAGCGCGCGCACCGCCACCTGGTCCACCAGGATCGCGCCGATGAAGGCGCCCAGGGCCACGCCGAGCTGGATCGCGCTGGTGTTGAGGCTGATCTGGATCGCCGCGGTGTCCGGGCTAAGTTCCACCAGGTATTTCTGGATCGCCGGCCCCGGCGCCATGTTGAACACGCACCAGAACACCACCGCGCCCAGCAGCAGCGGCAGGCCGTCGGTGGCGAACGGCAGCAGGACCAGGGCCAGTGCGTGCAGGAGCAGGAAGGCGACGAAGGTGACCGGCCCCGGCCAGCGGTCGGCGGCGCGTCCGCCGAGCAGCGCGCCGAGGATGCCGCCGCCCCCGTAGACCAGCAGGACCAGGCTGATGGTCGGTTTGTCGAGGGCCATGCTGCCGACCAGGAACGGCACGATGTAGGTGTAGACGGTGAACTGGCCGGTCATCTGCAACAGCGATGCCAGGTGGGCGAACGGCACCCGGCCCCGGGCCAGCGCCCGCAGTT
Source organism: Pseudomonas sp. TZ252 (assembly GCF_056110345.1). NCBI lineage: Bacteria > Pseudomonadati > Pseudomonadota > Gammaproteobacteria > Pseudomonadales > Pseudomonadaceae > Pseudomonas > Pseudomonas sp. TZ252. The sequence continues at coordinate 5,698,825 of NZ_CM148566.1, forward strand.
GCTCCGCCGGGGCGATGCCGGGCGCGCCGGGGATGGCCGGCAGCAGGCGCAGGAGCAGCGGCAGGCCGAGCAACGCGACCCCGGCGAGCAGCAGGAACAGGCTACGCCAGCCCCAGAACTCGCCGATCAGGGTGCCCAGCGGTACGCCCAGCACCAGCGAGGCGACGATGCCGGCGAACACCAGACCGATCGCCCGGCCGCGCCGTTCCGGCGCGACAATGGCCACCGCCAGGGTGATCGCCACCACCACGATGACCGAGGCGCTGGCCGCCACCAGCAGCCGGCTCGCCAGCAACAGGGCGAAGCTCGGCGCGGCGGCGCTGGCCAGGTTGGCGCCGATGAACGCCAGCAGCGCGCCGGCCAGCAGGCGGCGGCGCTCGATACCGGCGCTGAGGTAGACCAGCAGCGGGCCGAGCAGCGCATAGACCAGCGCGTACAGGCTCATCAGCAACCCGGCCCGGCCCTGGCTGACGGCGAAACTGGCGGCCAGTTCGTCGAGCACCCCGGCCACCACCAGTTCCACCGTGCCGACCACGAAGGCCAGTCCGGCCAGCAGCCAGACGCCGACCTCCGCCCTGCTCCGTTCAGTCTCGCCCACGGCTGCGTGCCTCCCCGTCGATGGCGTAGCGATAGCGCCCGAGCATGACCAGCAGCCCTGCCGCCACGCCGAACGCGCCGAGCAGGACCAGCGTCGAGCCCGCGTAGGAGCCCGCGCGGTCGTAGAAGTAACCCAGCAGCCAGGACCCCAGGCTGATGGCGATGGCGAAGGTGAAGGGCTGGATCGAGCCATAGATCACGCTGAAATGGCGCAGGCCGAAGTAGCGGCTGACGAAGTACTGGGTGGTGCCGGTCTCGCCGCCGGCGCCCAGGCCGATCAGGAACACCGCGCCCCAGAGCAGCGCCGGCGGTCCGCCAAGGAGCAGGAGCAGCAGCCCGAGCGCCGCCAGCAGGGCGAACGGCAAGGCGATGCGCGGGGTGTCGTAGCGGTCCAGCAGGTAGCCCAGCGCCGGTTGCGAAACGATCATGCCGACCCACAGCGCCGCCAGCACGTCGGTGGCGACTTCCCGCGACAGGCCGCGCTCCTGCAACAGCGGCACGCCATGCACCATCACGCCAGTGACGGCGAACACGCCGAGGATCAGGTTGCCGACGATCAGCCAGAAGTCCGCCGAGCGCCAGGCCTGGCCTGGCGTCGCTCCGGGCAGCGCGTCGGCTGGCGTGCGCCGCGCCTGCGGCAGGTCGCCGGGTCGCTCGCGGAACAACGCATAGAGCAGCGGCAGCGCCAGGAGGCCTTCGAGCAGGCCATAGACGAGGAAGGTGGCGCGCCAGCCGAAGGCGTCGATGCAGGCGCTGCCCAGGTACAGCGCCAGCGGCCCGCCGACGCCGAAGCCGAGTCCGAGGATGCCGTAGGCCGCGCCGCGACGACGCTCGAACCAGCCGCCGAGAATCCGCGCATAGGGAATGTTGCCCGGCGTCAGCAGGCCGAGCAGCGCGAACAGCAGGTATAGCTGCCAGCCGCTGCGCGCCAGCGCCAGGCTGGCCAGGCACAGGGCCAGCGCGGCGGTCAGCGGCAGGACCAGGGCGCGCGCGCCCCAGCGATCCACCAGCCAGCCCTTCAGCGGGCTGCTCAGGGCTACCGCCAGGCCCAGCAGGGTCACCGGCAGCGCCGACTGGCCGCGGTCCCAGTCCAGGTCGGCGGCGATCGGCTCGATGAACAGCGAGAAGCTGCTGATCACCAGCCCGGTGGGGCCGAAGATCACCCCCACTACCGAGGCCAGCAGCACCCCACAACTGGCCACGCCGAACTCGCCGACGCCAGGCGCCGGCGCGACGTCCTCCATGGCCTCGCGGGCGACGCCGCTCATGCGTCGCGCCTCAGGCGCTCGATCAGTTGGCGGCGCAAGCGGATGTCCTCGGCGTTCTCGGTGGTGGCCTCGAGCTGGACGATCTCGATGCCGGCGCGATGAAAGGCCAGGATCTGTTCCGCCACCTCGCCGACGCTGCCCACCAGCACCCCGGCGAAGCTGCGCTGCACGGTATTCGCCACCCATTCGCGCAAGGCCTCCGGCTCCAGCCGGGCGAGCCGGTCGCGCTCGCCGTCGCGGGCGACCTGCGGCGATGCCGCCAGTTCGTCGAGGGGCCGTGCCAGAAGCAGTTCGAAAGCGGCCTGGCGGTAGTGCTCGGCGATGTCCAGGGCCGCCGCCGGACTGTCGCCGAGGATCACCTGGAAGTGCTTCCAGAACTTCAGCCGCCGTCCCTGCTCCGCCGCCTCCTCGTTCAGCCTGCGCTTGAGCTCCGCGGTCTGCGTGGGGCTGGCGAAGTGGCCGGCGTAGACGTCGGCGAAGCGCACCGCCAGGCGTTGTGCCTGCGCCGAGGAGCCGCCAACGGATAGCGGCGGGCGCGGCCGCTGGATCGGCAGGAAGCCGCTGCCGGCGTCCTCCAGCCGGTAGAACTCGCCGTGGTAGTCGAAGGGTTCGCGGCTTTCCAGGGCGCGGGTGAAGACCTCCAGGTACTCCACGGCGCGCCGGTAGCGTTCGTCCTTGTCGGCGAAGTCGCCGTCGCGGCGCACGTCGGCGTCGCTGGAGCCGATCACCAGGTGTACGCCGGCGCGCCCGTTGGACAGGCCGTCGAGAGTGGCCAGGGCGCGCGCGGCAACGGTCGGCTGGGCGCTCCCCGGTCGGTGCGCGACGGTGGCGCGCAGGCGCGGCGCCGCGGCCAAAGCCCAGCCGGCGACCAGCCAGGGGTCGGGCCAGGCAGCGGAAACGGTGAACAGCGCGCCGTCGAGGCCGTCCGCCTCTTCCAGGCGGGCCTTCTGCTGGATGTCGAAGGCGCTCACCGCGCGACTGCGGGTGTCCGGCAGGAAACGCGCGGCCTGGCGGGCGAAGGCACTGTCGCCGATGACCGCGGAGGCGCGCACGCCGCCGCGCAGTTCGATGCTCATGGTTCGTCCTCCTTAGAAGGTGTAGGCCGCGCCGAGGTAGTAGAAGGCGCCGTTGAAGCTGATCTGCGAGGCATAGGTGTCGTACTGGTTGAAGCCGAGGTAGGCGCTCTCGGCCGGCAGCTTGTCGGGCTTCACGTCGAACAGATTGTTGGCCCCGGCGCTCAGGGTCAGGTTGCGGCTCGCCGCATAGCGCAGGGCAACGTCGGTGATGTACTTGGGCGAGTTCTCGAAGCGGTTGAAGACCGTGGTCGAATAGGCATGCTCGCCGGTGTAGTAGTCCAGTTCGGAAACCGTCTTGCTGTAGCGCGTTTCGCGCAGGGTCAGGCCCCAGCGCCGGTAGCTCCAGTCGGCCTGCAGGCTGACCTGGCTGCGCGGCGTGGAGCTGGTGATCCAGGCCTGCTGCTGGTCGTTGAGCAGCGGCTGGCCGTTGCGCCCGCGATGATTCCTGACCAGCTTCGTGCGATTGACGTTGGCGCCCAGGCGCCAGTCGATCCGGCCCCACTCGCCGAGCCGGGTCAGGTAGCTGGCGGTGAGGTCGAGGCCGTGGGTACGGGTGTCGGCGCCGTTGGTCATGTAGTGGGTGCTGACCTGGGTCAGTCCGGCCGGGATGCTGATCCCTCCGGCGCGCAGCGCATCGATCGCCGGCTGTCCGGAATAGGTGGCACCGTCGACGATGCGGTCGCGGATCTCGATGCGATAGGCGTCGATGGCCAGGTTCAGGTCCGGCAAGGGATCGAGCACCAGGCCGAGGTTGTAGCTGATCGATTTTTCCGGCTCCAGGTCTTCGGCGCCGAGCAGCCTGGCCGCCGGCGAGTTGACCGCCAGCAGGCCGCTGGCGATGGTCGGCGAGACGCCCAGGCTGGTGTAGTTCTCCTGGGCCAGCGACGGCGCGCGGAAGCCGCTGCTGAGACTGGCCCGCGCCGATACCTCGGGGCTGAAGCGGTAGCGGCTGGCGAGCTTGCCGTTGGTGGTGCTGCCGAAGTCGCTGTAGTGCTCGTAGCGCGCCGCCGTCTCCAGTTGCCAGCGCTCGTCGAGGGCGATGGACAGGTCGAGATAGGCGCCGAGCACGTCGCGGCTCCACTGTCCGGCGGTGGCCGGCGCCTGCCCGGGGAGTGCCTTGGAACCGCCGTTGTAGTAGGACCAGGGATCGCCGGCCTCGACCTCGTAGAGCTCGCGGCGCTGCTCCAGGCCCCAGGAGAAATTCAGCGGCGCCGGCAGCCAGGCGAGGTCGAAGTCGCGGCGCAGGTCGAGATTGTTGGTCCACTGGGTGGCCTTGTAGCGCGCCAGGTCGAAGGAGCGCGGCGAATCGCCGGTCTCGCCGTAGAGGGCGAGGTTGATCGAATGGTCCATGCCGATCTCCGGGCGGTCGGCACCGTAGGTCGAACTGAGGTCCCAGTCCCAGGCGCCGAACAGCTCGCCGCCACGGGCGCCGAGGGTCAGCGAATAGTCGTCCTCGTCGCTGGTGATGCGCGGGGTGAAGCCGTTCGGATAGAGTCGCGGCGCCAGGGACGGCAACTGGTAGATCTGCGCCGAGGACACCGAGCGATGGGTATAGGTGGCGAAGCTGTACAGCTCGACGTTGTCGTCCAGCGCCACGCCGGCGTTGTAGGCCAGCGCCTGGCGGTGCAGCGAAGGGTCGCCGATGGACGGGTTGCCGTAGTGCCCGGTACGCTGGTCGATGCCGGCGCGGATGGTCCGCGCCTGTTCGCGGAACTGCGCGCTGAGGTTGAGGAAACCGCTCTCGCCGAAACGCAGGCCGCCATTCACCCCGCCGTTCTGGGTCAGGCCGTCGCCATCGCCGTAGCGACCGTTGTCGTAGGCGAGCCGGCCGCCGTGGTCGGCCGACTTGAGGATGACGTTGATCACCCCGGCGATGGCGTCCGAGCCGTACTGCGCCGAGGCGCCGTCGCGCAGCACCTCGATGCGCTCGATGGCGGCGAGCGGGATGGTATCCAGGTCGACCCCGGTGGAGCCGCTCTGCAGCCCGCCGCTGACATTGATGTTGGCGGTCTCGTGACGGCGCTTGCCGTTCACCAGCACCAGCACGTGGTTGGGACTCAGGCCGCGCAGCGACTGCGCGTTGGTCAGCGCCGAAGCGTTGTAGGCCTGGGCCTGGCGCGACAGCGAGGGCAGCAGGCGCACCAGGGCGTCGCGCAGGTCGCCGCTGCCACTGTCGCGCAATTGCTCGGCGCTGACCACATCGATCGGTGCCAGGCTCTCGCCGGCCTTGACATCGGCCTTGCGGGTGCCGGTGACCACCACCGTGGCTAGGGTCCCGGCGGGCTTCGCCGCCGGCAGCGCGGCATCCGGCGCCGTGGCGCGTTGCAGGCTGAGCACGCCGGCGGCGCTGCGGCTGTATTCCAGGCCGCTGCCCTGCAAGGCCCGCTGCAGCGCCTGCTCGACGCTGTAGGAGCCCTGGATCGCCGGTGCCGGCAGGCCCTCCACCAGGTGCTGGTCGAAGGCGATCGGGGTGCGACTCTGGCGGACTATGCTCAGCAGTACCTGGGCCAGTTCGCCGGCCGGGATGTCGAAGCGCTGGATCTCGGCGCTGCTGGTGGCGCGGACCTCCTCTGCCGCCGACTCGCCGGGCTGGCCAAGGCAGGCCAGGCCGACCGCGCAGAGCACGGGGACGAGTCGAAGACGTGGCGAACGCGGGTTGGACATGGTCGGTTCATCCTTGATCGGTTGCGGATGCCACCGAGTGCAATTGCCCGTACCGATTTTCAGCCGCGCGGCAGACCGATTGCGCATAAGGTTATGCCTCGCCCTCCCGAGCCCGGCAGCGCCAGACACTGACCGGGATTTCGCTGACCTGTCCGTCGGCCTGCATGCGCCGCTCGGCGATCCGCCCGAGGCGGACGAAGAATTCCTCCAGGCGCGTCGCCGGCACCAGCGGTGCGAAATAGGTGCCGAAGGTGGCGGCGTGGAAACGCTGGTATTCGGCGGAGTCGGCGACACGCAGGACCGCCGGGCGGGAGACGATGGAGTCGACCCGGAAGTGTCGTTCGACGCGTTCGCGCAACGCCTCCCGGCCACGGGTGCGGGTGCCCATCGGCAGCAGCCCGGCTTCCGCGTAGAGCGCCGCCACCCGTTCCGACGCAGCCAGGCCCATCTCGACCAGGGCCTGGGCGACCAGGTCGTCCTCGCCGCCGAGGCCATCCTCGGCGAACGGATGGTGCGAGGTGAACAGGAATACCCCCTGCGCCTCGAGGTGCCGCGCGACCCACCGGAACAGCCGCTCTTCGTCGGGATACAGCCAGTGCAGCACGGCGGTCATGCTGATCAGCTCGAAGCGTTCCGCCAGCGGCGGCAGGTCGAGCAGGTCGCCCTCCAGCAGACGCGCCTCGACGCCAGCCCCGCGCAACTGCGCGCGCGCCTGCTCCAGGCGCAGCGGCGAACGCTCGATGCCCCACAACCGTTGCAGGCCGGGCCAGCGCCGGGCGCCGCCGAGCAGCAGCGAGCCGATGCCGCAGCCGAGATCGAGCAGGCTGCGCGGCTCGATGCCGGCGCGGTCGAGCACCCAGTCCTGGTCGCGACGTTGCAGCAGTTCGCTGGAATCCTGGTAGCCGTCCAGGCTGCGCGCCTGTTCAATGATCGCGTTCATGTACGCCTGCTCCTTGGTTGAGGCTGTCCGCCGTGATGGTCCATACGCAGCCGTGGCCTTGCGGCTCTTCGTAGAGCCGCCAGTCGGCGCGGCAATCGCTGGCGGCGACGAACGCCGACAGCAGCTTGGTGCAATAGGTGCAGGCCGACTCCAGGGTGATCGGCACGCCTCGGGCGCGGGCGCGCTCGCGGTAGTCCCAGATCGCGCAGTGACGGTTGTGGAATACCGCGCGCCCGTCAGCCTCGGCCTGCACCTCGAAACGCGAACCGTAGAGCGCGGCCTGGCGTGCCAGGCGGTCGGCGGCGCTGGCCGGATCGCCCCGTCCCGCCGGTTCCAGCGCGCGATAGATCCGCGCGGTGGCGCGCGCCCAGTCGTCGAGCCGGTAATCCGCCGGGCGCGCGACGATGAACTGTTCGATCAGCGCCTGGGCGCGGAAGAACACCGCCTGCCAGGCTTCGGCGCGCAGGTCGTCGGTCGCCGGCAGATCGGCGAATATCCGCGCGCTGGTCGCCACCCAGTCCCCCAGGTCTTCACGCCGATGGCGCTCGGCGACGTAGGCGGACATCGCCGCGTGCACCTCGAACACCCGCTGTCGCCAGAGCGTCGCCTGCGCTGCCGGATCGCGTTCGACGGCGCTCATCGGAGCGCCTCCCGGTGGCTGGCGAGAAACCCCAGCAGGTGCTCCAGCACGGCGTCCGGCGCGTCCTCGGGAAGCATGTGGCTGGCGCCGATGGCGGCGCCCTCGACCTGCCCGGCCCAGGTCTTCCAGATTTCCAGCGGATGCTGCCCGGCGGCGTAGGGGCGCTCCTGCCAGAGCACCTGGACCGGGCATTGCAGGCGCCGGCCGGCGTCGCGATCGGCCTGGTCGGCGTCGGCATCGACGCCCACCGCGGCCCGGTAGTCCTCGCACATCGCATGGCGCACGGCGGGGTCGCGGAACGCCCGGCGGTAACTTTCCAGCGCCTGCGGGTGGTAGATGTCGCGGCCCTGGGCCATGCGTCGCAGGGTGTAGTCGAGGAAGTGCTCCGGATCGGCGCCGATCAGGCGCTCCGGCAGGTCGTACGGCTGGGCGAGGAGGAACCAGTGATAGGCGTTGAGGGCGAAGGCCTTGTTCACCGCGGCCCAGTTGTCGAGGATCGGCACCACGGTCAGCGAGACGAAGGCCGCGACCGCTTGCGGATGGTCCAGCGCCAGGCGATAGCCGACCCGCGCGCCGCGGTCGTGGCCGATCACCGCGAAGCGTTCGAAGCCTAGCTGGCCCATCGTTTCCAGTTGGTCGCGGGCCAGCGCGGCCTTGGAATAGTCGGCGCCCTCCTCGTCCAGCGCCCGCGATTCGCCATAGCCGCGCAGGTCGGCGAGGACCACGCTGTAGTCCTCGGCCAGGCGCGGAGCGATGCGATGCCAGGCCAGGTGGGTCTGCGGATAGCCATGCAACAGCAGCAGCGGCGGGCCGCTGCCCTTCACGGCGACGCGGAGGCGCGCGGCGGAGGTGTGCAGGGTCAGGTAGTCGAAGCCGGGCAGCAACGGATCGGTATTCATGGGCGGCGCCTCACAGGATGATGCTGATACGCCGCTGGGCGCTGATGGTCTCGTGGTCCAGGCGGATCTCCCGCGAGACGATGCGCAAGCCCCCGGGGCCGTCGCGCAGGACATGACTGGCTTCGCCGACGAAGCTCCAGGCCTCGCGGTTGCGGAACTGATGGACGACGAAGTTGCTGCGGCTGCTGACCAGTTCGCCCTCGACCCGCTTCAGCCGCACGTTGCCCACCAGGCGGCGGGTGCGCGAGCGCGGCTGCTCCATCCAGGTATGCCCGCCGAGGATGCTGTCGACCCGCTCGCGCAGGCGCACGTGGTCGTCGTCGATGATGTACAGGCTGTCCTCCGGCGCCTGGCCGGCCAGTTGCTCCTGCAAGGGCAGCACCCGGTAGCGTGCGGCGCGCTCGAACAGCGCGAACCAGGTATCCAGCAGGCGGTCGTCGAGCAGCTCGGCTTCGGCGACGAGGAAATCGCTGACCCGCGCCAGCAGGTCGCTGTCGGGACGGGACAAGGCAAGGCTCATGAGTATCCTCCGGGAAGAAAGTGCCGCTCAGAGGCTGATGTCGACCCCATGGCGGGTCAGCCAGCGGTCCAGGTTCAGCAGGTAGGCCAGGCCGGCGGTCGGGCTCGCCGAGGCACGCGGGCTGGGCAGCGGCGTGCCCTGTTCGAGAGCCTGGCGGACCCGCCCGGCGTCCACCAGTTCGAACAGCGGCGAGCGGCCGTCGTCGAGCAGGCGGCCGACCCGCTCGCGCAGCAGCGCCAGGTAACGTGGGTCGGGGTTGGCCGGGAAACCGCTCTTGCGCCGCTCCAGGATCGCCTGCGGCAGGTGCCCGCGCAGGGCCCGGCGCAGCAGGCTCTTGCTTTCCCCGGCGACGCTCTTCAGCGCCCAGGGCAGGTTCCATACGTACTCCACCAGGCGGTGGTCGCAGAACGGCACGCGCACTTCCAGGCCGACCGCCATGCTCATCCGGTCCTTGCGTTCGAGCATCGCCGGCAGCCAGCGGCTCAGCGCCAGGTAGGCGACCTCGCGCTGGCGTCGCTGGGCGGCATCCTCGCCATCCAGCCGCGGCACTTCGGCGAGGGCCTCGCGGTAGCGCGCCCGGATGTATTCCGGCGCCGCCACCCGTTCGGCGACCTCCCGCCGCAGCAGTTGCCAGGGCCCGCTCTTGCCGGCCAGCCAGGGGAAGCCGTCGTGTGCGAGGGCGCTCGGGTCGTGGAAGAACGGGTAGCCGCCGAACACCTCGTCGGCCGACTCGCCCGACAGTGCCACCGTGGTGTGCTCGCGGACCTGGCGGAACAGCAGGTAGAGCGAGGCGTCCAGCTCGCCCCAGCCGGGCAGGTCGCGGGCCTGGAGCACCGCCTCGTCCTGTTCCAGCACCTCTTCCGGGGCGACCAGCACGGTACGGTGCGGCGTACCGAGGAAGTTCGCCGCCAGCTGCGCATAGGGTTCGTCCCAGCTGCTTTGCCAGGGCGTCGGGACGAAGCCGCGGCCTTCGCCGGGGAAGTCCACGGAGAAGGTCGGCAGGCGCCGCGCGTCGCCATCCAGCGCGGCCACCGCGAAGGCACTGATGGCGCTGGAGTCGAGCCCGCCGGAAAGCAGGCTGCCCAGCGGGACGTCGGCCACCAGTTGCTCGGCCACTGCCTCGCGGAGCAACTGGCCGGCGCGTTCGGCGCTGTCCTCGGCACCCTCTTCGTGACGTTCCGCGCGCAGCGCCCAGTAGACCAACTCGCGCACACCATTGCGGTCGAAGCGCAGCGCCTGGCCCGGCCGGACCTGGCGCAGGCCCTTGTACAGGCCGTGGCCGGGAGTCGGCGCGGTGGTCAGGGCGAACAGCTCGGCGATGCCGCTGGCGTCGAGCACCGGGTTGGCCTCGGGGTTGGCGAAGATCGCCTTGGGTTCCGAGGCGAACAGCACGCCTCCGGCGGTCGGGTAGTAGTACAGCGGCTTGACCCCGAAGCGATCGCGCACCAGCCACAGGCTCTGCTCGCGCTCGTCCCACAGGGCGAAGCCGTAGATGCCGCGGAGCCGGGCGAAGGAAGCCTCGCCCCATTGCAGATAGGCGCGCAGCACCACTTCGGTGTCCGAGCGGGTGCGGAAGACCTGGCCCAGCGTCTCCAGCTCGGCGCGCAGCTCGCGGAAGTTGTAGACCTCGCCGCTGTAGGTCAGCGCCACCCGCCCGCCCGCCTCGGCAAGCATCGGCTGGGCGCCGTTCTCCAGGTCGATGATCGCCAGGCGCCGATGGCCGAGCAGCGCGTGCCGCGACAGCCACAGGCCTTCGGCGTCCGGCCCGCGCGGGGCCAGGGTACGGGTCATGCGTTCGAGGATGCTGCGCTGCTCGCCGAGGTCGCGGCTCCAGTCGGTCCAGCCGGTGATTCCACACATGGATGACGTTCCTTGCAGTGACCCTTTATTCCCCGCGTAGCCAGGGCGGCGCGCAGGGATCTGCAGGGAGCGATGGTTGAAGACGGCTCAGACGGCCACGGCGAGACGCCGCAGGGCGGCGGGCTGCTGCCCGAGCCGGCGGCTCCATTCGCGCCAGAAGCCGCGGTTCTGTTCCTCGTCGACGTGGCGGCGGGTTGCCGGTCCCATGCCGCGGGAGAAATCGCTGTAGCCGAGGGCGGCGTGGGCGTAGGCGCGCTGACAGGATTCGAGGATCTCGACGTCGTCGGGGGTGCCGAAACCGCCCGGGCCAATGAACGAGATCAACCCATTGATCCGCGCCGCCCGCTCCTCGCGGGTCTCATCGGCGAAGCCGGCGCCCCATACGGTGACGCTGACCTCATCGGCGGCAGTCGGGAAGAACGAGCGGATGTTCAGGCCGAGGATGTCGTTGATCACCAGGTTGGGAAAGATGAACAGGCTTTTGTTGGTGTGGGCGATGTCCTCCGCCCGCGCCTGCCCGAAGCGTTCCACCAGGCGTTCGAACTTGGCGGCGATGGACGGCTTGAGCGCTTCCGGGAACAGCGGGCTCCAGTAGGCGATCGGCCGTCCGGTGGACGGCGGGCCGCTGATGATCAGCGCGTGGCCGTTGCCCAGCGCCTCGCCGCGACCGTGGCGCTTGTGCGACTCCGGATCGGTGCCGAGGGTATTCAGGTATTCCAGGTAGCGCTTGTGGGCGAACGGCAGGTGGTAGGCGTCCACGCCGTTTTCCGCGAGCAGCTTCCAGTTGGCCTTGATCGAATGCTCGAAGCCGCCGGGGATGATCTCCAGTTCCGCCTCGGACTGGTCGCAGATCAGGTCGATATAGTCCTTCGCCTGGCCCAGGTAGGTTTCCAGGGACGGTTGCCGGGCGGCGTAGTGGATGAACAGGAAGTTGCGGTAGACCGCGTGTTTCACCCGTGTCAGGGACAGCTCCGGATGGCATTGCCCGGCATGCTGGTAGGCGGCCTTGTCCGGCAGGCCGATCAGGCTGCCGTGGCTGTCGTAGGTCCAGCCATGGTAGGGACAGGTGAAACGCTGGCTGTTGCCCTGGCGCTCGGCGCAGACCTTGGCCCCACGGTGCGCGCAGGCGTTCAGGTAGACCGCCGGCTCGCCATCGGCGCGACGCTGGATGATCAGGTTGCGCCCGCCGACGTCGCGGGTGATGAAGTCGCCGGGCTCGCGCAGTTCGCTGAGGTGGGCGGCATACAGCCAGCTGTCGTCGAATATCTCGTGCAGTTCGCGCCGGTGCAGTTCCGCGGAAACATAGGCCTGGCGCCTGACCCGGAAGTAACTTGCGTCGTCGGTCTCGATATATTCACTCACCGCCTAACCTCCGTGTAACGTTGACAACCCGGCAACGGGGACGGAGGAAACCTAGCACGGGGAAAATCAATTCCGGCAGACTATTTATTCATTAGCTAATAACTCGTAACCCCATGAAAAAAGACAAAATAATTATTTCCCTCGACGACTGAAAATTCCTCCCGCTCATTGCACTCATGCTTTTATGAGGGGTCGCCCCGTTCAACTCTTCAGGTTCACCAGGTCGAGCAGGTCGGCACCGGCCTTGATCTCCTGCAGGACGATTTCCGAGCGGATATCGGTGACGCCGGCGGCGCGGTTCAGTTTGTTCACGATGAAGTCCGAATAGTGCTTGAGGTTGCGCGCCCGGACCCGTAGCACATAGTTGGTGGCGCCGGTCACCACATAGGCGGTGACCACCTCCGGCCAGTCCCGGACCCTGGCGATGAACGCCTCGTGCCAACCCTCGACGTCCTGGCGCAGCGACACATGGACGATGGCTTCCAGCTCCACGCCCAGTCGCTCGGCATCCAGTTCCACCGAGTAGCCGCGGATGATCCCCTCGCTTTCCAGCAGGCGCAGCCGGCGCAGGCAGGCGGATGGCGAGAGGGAGACCTTCTCCGCCAGGTCCTGGTTGCTCATCCGCCCGTCCTGCTGCAGGTGACGGAGAATGCGCAGATCGATGGCGTCCAGGGACATGTGCAATTCCTATCAGAATGAATAGCTATCTTCGAATTTTGTGCGAATAGATTGCCATGCGACCTTGCATTTCGCACGAAAATTCTCCGAAATCTCGTTCATTATCATTCGCTGGACTTCCGGAGAAAAACAATGACTTCGCTCCGCTACTGGGACATCAGTCCCGCCCTCGACCCGAACACGCCGACCTGGCCCGGCGACACGCCGTTCCAGCAGGAATGGGCGGCGCGGCTGGACGAGCAGTGCCCGGTCAACGTCGGCCGGATCACCCTTTCGCCGCATACCGGCGCCCACGTCGACGGCCCCCTGCACTACCGCGCCGACGGCCTGCCCATCGGCCAGGTGCCGCTGGACATCTACATGGGACCGTGCCGGGTGATCCACTGTATCGGCGCTAACCCGCTGGTGACCCCCGAACACCTCGCCGGCCAGCTCGACGACCTGCCCTCGCGGGTGCTGCTACGGACCTTCGAACGGGTCCCGGCGAACTGGCCGGAAGGCTTCTGCGCTATCGCTCCGGCCACCATCGAGTGCCTCGCCGAGCGCGGCGTCAGGCTGGTCGGCATCGACACCCCGTCGCTCGACCCCCAGCACTCCAAGACCCTCGACGCCCACCACGCGGTGGGCCGCCACGGCATGGCGATCCTCGAAGGCGTGGTCCTCGACGACGTGCCCGCCGGCGACTACGAACTACTCGCCCTGCCGCTGAAATTCACCCACCTCGATGCCAGCCCGGTGCGTGCCGTGCTGCGCGCCCTGCCTACCGCGGAGTAACCGATGACCACTCGTGACGACTGCCTGGCGCTCGACGCCGGCGATCCCCTGGCCGACCTGCGCCAACTGTTCGCCCTGCCCGACGGCGTGATCTACCTCGACGGCAACTCCCTCGGCGCCCGCCCCCGGGCCGCCGTGGAGCGCGCCGCCGAAGTGGTCGCCGCGGAATGGGGCGAGGGGCTCATCCGCAGCTGGAACAGCGCCGACTGGCGCGGCCTGCCGGAGCGCCTCGGCGACAAGCTGGCGCCCCTGATCGGCGCGCGCGCCGGCGAAGTGGTGATCACCGACACCACATCGATCAACCTGTTCAAGGTGCTCAGCGCCGCCCTGCGGATCCAGGAAGAAGACGCGCCAGGGCGCAAGGTGATCGTTTCCGAATCGAGCAACTTCCCCACTGATCTGTACATCGCCGAGGGCCTTACCGACATGCTCCAGCGCGGCTACCGGCTACGCCTGATAGATGACCCGGAGCAACTGCCGGCGGCGATCGACGCGGATACCGCGGTGGTGATGCTCAGCCATGTCAACTACAAGACCGGCTACCTGCACGACATGCGCGAGGTCACCCGCCTGGTCCACGAAAACGGCGCCCTGGCGATCTGGGACCTGGCCCACTCGGCCGGCGCGCTGCCGCTGGACCTGCACGCGGCCGACGCCGACTACGCCATCGGCTGCACCTACAAGTACCTCAACGGCGGCCCCGGCTCGCCGGCCTACGTGTGGGTCGCGCCGCGCCTGCGCGAGCGTGTCTGGCAACCGCTGTCCGGCTGGTTCGGTCATTCCCGCCAGTTCGCCATGGAGCCGCGCTACCAGCCCGGCGAAGGCATCACCCGGTTCCTCTGCGGCACCCAGCCGATCACCTCGCTGGCCCTGGTCGAATGCGGCCTGGATATCTTCGCCCGGACCGACATGCAGCGCCTGCGCGACAAGTCGCTGGCCCTCGCCGATCTGTTCATCGAATTGGTGGAAAGCCGTTGCGAACGCTTCGGCCTGACCCTCGTGACCCCGCGCGAGCATGCCCGGCGCGGCAGCCATGTCAGCTTCGAGCATGCCCAGGGCTACGCCATCGTCCAGGCTCTGATCGACCGGGGGGTAATCGGCGACTACCGCGAGCCGGGCATCCTGCGCTTCGGCTTCACCCCGCTGTACACCCGCTTCGTCGAGGTCTGGGATGCGGTGCAGGCGTTGCTGGAAATCCTCCAGAGCGAAGCCTGGAAAGAGCCGCGCTACCAGGTCCGGCACAAGGTGACCTGAGTCCCGCCCGCGCGGACCGCGCCGGTATTCCCGGGGCGGCCCGCGAGCACCCACCGCTCTCGCGCACAGGAGCCCGCGACCGGCACCCGCACATCGCCACCGACGTTCCCTCGGCAATTCATAAGAACCCCAATAAGATTCCAGAGGACATCCAGATGAACGACCCCCAGGGCTTCGAGGCCATCTCGCGCCGCGAACAGGGCCTGCAACGGCGGCTCTCGGCCGCGCAGATGAGCATGATCGCCATCGGCGGCGCCATCGGCACCGGCCTGTTCATGGGCAGCGCCTTCGCCATCGGTTTCGCCGGCCCCAGCGTCCTGCTCAGCTACGCCATCGGCGCGCTGATCACCCTGCTGCTGATGGGCTGCCTGGCGGAAATGACCGTGGCCCATGCCACCCCCGGCTCGTTCGGCGCCTTCGCCGAGCACTACGTCGGCCCGCTGGCCGGGTTCCTGGTGCGCTACGCCTATTGGGCGGCCATCGTCCTGGCGGTGGGCACCGAGGTCACGGCGGTGGCCATGTACATGAAGTACTGGTTCGCCGATATCCCGGAATGGGTCTGGATCATCTCCTTCTCGACCCTGCTGATCGGCCTGAACGCCAGCAGCGTGAAAGCTTTCGGCAACTTCGAATACTGCTTCTCGACACTGAAGATCGCCGCCATCGTCGCCTTCATCCTGCTCGGCGCCTACCTGGTGTTCGGCTCCGCCAACCCGGCCTACGGCGTGCACAACTACAGCGCCCACGGCGGCTTCTTCCCGCACGGCCTGAAAGGCATGTGGATCGCCGTGGTGGTGTCGATCTTCAGTTATCTCAGCGTGGAGATGATCGCGGTCGCCGCCGCCGAGGCCGAGCATCCGGAACAGGCGGTGAAGTCGGCGTTCCGCTCGACCATCGTGCGCCTGGTGGTGTTCTACCTGCTGACCCTGGCGCTGATGCTCGCCATCGTCCCCTGGGACCAGGCCGGGCAGAGCCAGAGCCCGTTCGTCACGGTGATGCAGGCGATCGGCCTGCCCGGCGCCACCGGAGTGATGAACTTCGTGGTGCTGGTGGCCGCGCTGTCGGCGATGAACAGCCAGCTCTACATCACCACCCGGATGATGTTCAGCCTGTCGCGCGCGGGGCACGCGCCGAAGGGCCTCGGCGAACTGAGCCGCCAGGGCGTGCCGCTGAACGCGCTGCTGCTGTCGAGCGTCGGTATCGCCCTGGCGACCCTGCTCAACCTGGTCTACCCCGAGCAGTCCTTCACCCTGATGATGGCGGTGTCGATGTTCGGCGCCCTCTTCACCTGGCTGATGATCTTCTTCACCCACCTCTGCTTCCGCCGCCACCGCGCCCGCCACGGCGGCGCGCCGCTGGCCTTCCGCATGCGCCTGGCGCCCTGGTCGACATTGCTCGGCCTGGCGCTGATGGCGGCGATCCTGGTCACCACCTTCTTCACCGAGGCGTTCCGCATGACCCTGGTCTTCGGCGTGCCGTTCCTCGCGCTGCTCAGCGCACTCTACCTGGTCTTCGTCCGCAAGCCCGGCAGGGATTGTCCGATAGAACGGGCAACGCCCTAGGCGCTCTCCGCCCTGCGAACCTGGCGCGCACGGCGAAGCCCGACCGGCGCGCCCTTTCCGGACCGGGCGGTTCCGTTTCCCATACCTTTTCCGTCGCACAAAAAGCATTACCCGCCGGCCGCCGCGACTCCGTAGCGTAGTGCCCAACCGGACGTTCCGGCCCGCGGCGCGCCGCGGCCGGCGCGCTCCCGTCAGGGACGAAGTGGCGGCACGCCCAGCCATCGAGCGCACTGCATCGCTCTGCCCTGTGGGGACGCAGACGTCGTCAGCCATGAGGGGAACACGATGCATCCGACCTTTTCGCGGGTCCTGCTGGCCGCCGCACTGGCCGCCGCCGGCAGCCCTGCCGTCGCCACCGAAATCCAGCTCGAGCAAGGCTGGAACGCCGAGCAACGCGCCTCCTGGTACGACGCCTCGCTCGGTTCGCGGCTGCTGCCGCTGGCCTGGGCCCAGGCGCTGGAACGTCCGGACAGCGAGGAACGCCTGTTCTCCGAAGACAACGCCCGGCGCCTCGGCTTTCCCCTGCGCAACTGGCAAGGCGGCGAACTGCGCCTGCCGCGCGGCTTCGCCCTCGACCAGCAGGACGACAGCCAGTTCTCCGACACCCGCCTGCGCTGGAAAGCCCGCCAGTCGTCCAGCGAACCCTGGGTCGGGCTGAATTGCGCCGGCTGCCACTCCACCGACATCAGTTACCGCGGCAGCGAACTGACCGTCGACGCCGGCGCCACCCTGGCCAACGTCCAGGCGATCTTCGACGAAGTGCTCGCCGCGCTGCGCCGCACCAGCGACGACGGCGACAAGTTCGCGCGCTTCGCCGGCAACGTCCTCGGCAGCGAGGACAGCCCGGCCAACCGCGAGCTGCTGAAGGCCGCCCTGGTCAAACGCGCGGCGCTGATCGACACCCTGCTGAGCATGTCCGCGACCGACCTGCAACCCGGCCCGGGGCGCCTCGACGCCACCGGCCAGTCACTCAACCGCGCGGCAATCAACTCCGGCGCCCGCCATCTGCAAGCGAACCCGACCGACGCGCCGACCAGCTTCCCGGCACTGTGGCACACGTTGCAGATGGACAAGCTGCAATCCAGCGGATTCGTGCCCAACGTCAAGGTCCTCGACCTCAACGGCCAGGTCTTCGACCTCGGCTACCTGGCCGGCGACATCGGCGTGGTCCAGGGCGACTACGGCGACGTGGTCAGCCATCCGCTGTCCGGCCTGGAGGGCTATATATCGAGCATCCGCGTGGACAACCTGACCCGTGTCGAGGGCCTGATCCACAAGCTCAAGGCGCCGGCCTGGCCGAGCCAGCTGTTCGGCGCCCCGGACAGCGCCAGGCTGGCCCAGGGCAAGCGCCTCTACGAGGAGAACTGCGCGGCCTGCCATGCGAGCATCGGCCGCGACGACCTGCAAACCCCGATCAAGGTCCGCCAGGTGCGCCTGAAGGCCCATGGCGACGACGCGCCGATCGGCACCGACCCGTGGATGGCCTGCAACACCTTCACCTTCAGCAGCCCCAGCGGCAACTACTTCGGCCTGTTCCGACCGTCCCTCGGCACCCCCAGCGGCGTCGGCATCGTCGGGCGGACTTCGAAGATCGCCGACATGCAGGTCCCCGAGGTGTTCCAGATCATGCTCGGCAAGAAAGGCCAGCTGGCCGACGGCATCGCCGAGATCATCCACGCCATCGTCACCGGGCAGCAGACCCTGCCCGGCTCCGACAGCCTGCAAGCGGTGCCCGCCGGACAATTGCTGCTGGCCGGCGCCGCCCCTGCCGACAGCCAGGCGCAGAGCCTCGCCGCCGGCGAAGTCCCCACCGACAAGAGTGCGCGCAAGGACTACTGCCTGAATACCGAGCATCCATTCCTCGGCTACATCGCTCGCCCGCTGAACGGCATCTGGGCCACCGCACCCTACCTGCACAACGGTTCGGTGCCGTCGCTGTACGACCTGCTGCTGCCCCAGGAGCAACGGCCGGCCACCTTCTACACCGGCAGCCACGAGTTCGATCCGAGCCGGGTCGGCTACCTCACCGCGCCCGGCCCGGACAACGCCTTCCTTTTCGACACCCACCTGGAAGGCAACTCCAACGCCGGCCACGACTTCGCCCGCGAGTACGACGAAAGCCAGCGCCTGGCGCTGCTCGAATACCTCAAGACCCTGTGAGCCGGCCCCGCCCACATGCCCAATAGAGAGAACCGCCCGATGACCCTATCGCGACTCAGCCTTGCCATCCTTTCCGTCCTCGCCGGTGCCCCGGCATTCGCCGACGACAGCGGCGTCGACCTCGACCAGGGCTGGAACCAGACCCAGAAGACCGCCTGGCTGGAAGCCGGCCAGGGCTCGCGGATGCTGCCGCTGGCCTGGCTGGTGGCGCTGGAGCAGCGCGCCAGCGAAGAACCGCTGATGTCCGATGCGCTGATCCGCCAGTACGGCTATGTCCCGCACACCCTCGGCGGTTCCAGCGTGAAGGTGGTGCAGGGCTACGCGGTCGACCGCAGCGACGACAGCGACCTGACCTTCACCAAGCTGCGCTGGAAAGCCCTGCAGGGCTCCAGGGAACCCTGGGTCGGACCGACCTGCAGCATGTGCCACACTTCGCACATCAGCTACCAGGGCACCCAGCTGACCGTCTACGGCGGGCAGACCATGGGCGACCTCGCCGGCTTCCAGCTGGAGATCCTCGGCGCCCTGCAGAGCACCCGCGCCGACACCGCCAAGTTCGAGCGCTTCGCCCGCAAGGTGCTCGGCGCCGATGGCCTGGTCAGCGGCTACAACGACGCCAACAAGGCACGCCTGCAGGCAGCCCTGGACGCCACCATCGTGCGCCTGCGCGACGGCTCGCACTTCAACCTGCCGCACGATCCCGAGTTCGGCCCGGGCCGCCTGGACGCCATCGGTTCGATCTTCAACTCGGTGGGCTACGAACTGCATGCCGACGAGCAGATCTACGGCGCCGAGGACGCCCCCGTGAGCTATCCGTTCCTGTGGAACGTACCGCAGCTGGACCGCGTACAGTGGACCGGCTTCAACCCGAACCACATCAACGTGGTCGAGATCGACAACCGCAAGTTCGACGTCGGCGCCCTGGCGCGCAACGCCGGCGAGGCGGTCGGGGTATTCGCCGACGTCAAGGTGCTCAGCCCGATCCAGTCGGCGCTGCACATCGGCTACCCGTCGAGCATCAACGTCGACAACCTGATCCGCATCGAAGACCAGCTCGGCCAACTGAAGCCGCCGGCCTGGCCGAACCAGCTGTTCGGCGCCCCGGAGCCGACCAGGGTCGCCGAGGGCCGCGAGCTGTACCGGCAACATTGCTCCAGCTGCCACACGCCGCTGGACCGCAACGACCTGCGGACCCCGGTGAAGACCGTGCTCACCCACCTGCAGGCGCGCGGCGAGGTCGCGCCGATCGGCACCGACCCGTGGACCGCCTGCAACAGCATCGCCCAACTGAAGACCGGCTACGTGCGCGGCAAGCCCTACCTGTCCTTCGTCGGCACCGGCCAACGCGGTTTCTACGGCAAGCAGGCCTATGCGGTGGACGTGCTCCAGGAAGTGGTGGTCCAGGCCCTGGCCGCGCGCGGCCTGAGCGTCGCCCTGGGTGCCTTCCAGACCGCCGCCCTGGGCATCTTCGACGGGCAGTTGCCGCCGCTGATCAGTCCGGTGCCGGACAGCCCCGACGCCGACAGCGCCGAAGCGACCGCCGCGGACGCGCCAGGCGCCCTGCTCCTGGCCGAAAACGTCGCGGCCGGCAGCGACAAGGCCCGGCGCCTGGAGCAGTGCCTGGCGATGACCAGCGACCTGATGGCCTACAAGGCGCGCCCGCTGAACGGTATCTGGGCCAGCCCGCCCTACCTGCACAACGGCTCGGTGGCGACCCTCTACGACCTGCTGCTGCCGCCGGACCTGCGGCCGCGGACCTTCTATACCGGCAGCGTCGAGTTCGACCCGGTCAACGTCGGCTACATCACCGATGCCGGCGGCGCCAACCGCTTCCTCTTCGACAGCGGCAAGCCGGGCAACGCCAATGGCGGCCACGACTACGGCAACGCGCAGTTCAACGAGCAGCAGCGCCGCGCCCTGGTCGAGTACATGAAGACCCTCTGAAGCCCCTCGCGCGGCCGGCGCTCCCGGCCGCGTCCCTCAACCGGCGGCGACCCGCCGCGCGGTCTCGACGAAGCATTCGAACTGGGTGTCGCTGGCGCGAAGCCGCGAAGTCGGCGACACCGCCAGCCCCACCGGCAGGCGGAAGCCTTCGTTGACCGCCGCCGGCAGAGCGGTGAAGGCCACCCCCGGATAGGCGAACTTGGTCAGCGACAACGGCAGGAAGGCGAAGCCGTCGCCGCTGGCGACCTGGGCCAGGAGAATGCTCAGGTCGTTCGGCCGCACGCTGCGCCGGGGCGCGAAGGCAGCGGCATCCATCGCATCGTTCATGAACTGGCTGTAGGCGGGAAACAGCGAGTCCTTCGGTACCAGCAGCGGCTCGCCGATCAGGTCGTTCAGCGACCAGTCGGGCGCCAGTCGCCGGTGCAGGGTTTCCGACAGGGCGATGACGTGCTCGTAGCTGCCGATCTCCATCAACTCGTATTCACGCACCACCTTCGGCGGCGCGCCGATGATCGCCGCGTCCAGGGACGACTCGCGGACCAGGCTGAGCAGGTCCAGCGATGGCGCCCAGGATGGCGAAACGGCGCTGCACACCCGCGCTTCCTTCAGTTGCCGGGCCAGCTCGCCGGACCAGCCGGGATCGAGGTAGCGACTGAAACCGATGTGCAACTGGCGGTCGTCGCCGTCGCCGATGTCGCGGGTCAGCGCCTTGGCCTCGGCGATGATCTTCACCGCGCGGCAATGCACCACCCTGCCCACCTCGGTCAGGCTCACCCCGGCCGGACCGCGGACGAACAGCGCCTCGCCGATGTGCACTTCGAGCGCCTGGATCTGCCGCGACAGCGACGGCTGCGAAACGTGCAGCACCTCGGCGGCCTGGCCGATGCTGCCGTACTCGGCGACACAGGCGAAATACATCAGCTGGCGCAACGAAGGCATCGCCTTCGACCAGTTGATGATCGGGAAACTGGCATCGGTCACGGACATTGCGTACATACCCCTCGCTGGCAACACGGGTCGGATCGGCACGGACAGGGAAACCCCGGGACGGCGCGACGAGCGACCGCCGGCCGCCTTCATCCGAAAGCCGTTTCGCGGCAGAAGAACGAAAGATAGGTAGCGGAGATGACAGGAAGCGCGACGTTCGGGTCCGGGACGCTCTTCATGGACGGCGTCTTGTTCCCGCGCCGCCAGTATAGCCAGGCGGCATGGGAAACTGGCCATGCGGCGCGCCACCACCGCGGGCCACCCTCGCCGTTCGGATAGGTCCCCTTGCCAGGTCGGTCCGAAGCTGCCGGGGGCTATCGAAAGCGCTGCGCCGTGGGCACCGGCCACGAACGCAGGCCACCTCGTCGGCAGCGGCTGAACCGCTTCGTCTTTTCGTGAACCGCTTCCGTGTCGGCGGAGCGCCAGGGGGTCTACGCTGAGTTTTTCAGGATCAGGAGTACCGCCATGCTGGATCACGACCTGACTGTCGCCCTGCTCTGCCGTCTCAACCAGAACCAGAGTGCCCTCGGCATGGCCCTGGAGGAGCTGGCGATCTGGGCGAAGCGCCATGAAGGCGGCGAAACCTACGATGTCGTCATGAACCACCTGCAGACCCTGGAGCGCAACGCCGACTTCGTCGCCGAGGCCATCGTCGTCCTGATGGCGGATCGCTGAAGCGCGCCGGACCCGTACGAGCGGACGAGCCTGCGCGGTGCGCTGGGCACGGCACGCAGTAAAATCTTCAAGATTTTTCTTACAAGGCAATAGGACTCGTCCAAGTTACCTCGCCCATAGCTCCCGGTACCCTCGCCCGTTACACCTTCCAAGCACCAACGGGATCTCCAGGGCTTATGCTTCTTCGAACCATCAGTGTGGAAACTGCCGAGCAGACGGAACTGAATGCGGCCTTGTTGTGTGGTTTCGCCATTCCCGCCAGCGACCGCAACTTCATCGCCTACAGCCTCAACGAACAGGTCGACGAAAACGACTCGCGCGTCTACATCGCCTCCCTGTTCAAGACCGACGACGGCTTCCGCCTGGGCCGTCTCGACACCGACGAGGCCTGCGAGGCGGCCATCCAGGTGTTCCGCCAACTGGTCCGCGAAGCCACCACCGGCAACCGCCGGACCAGCGATCTGGCCTACCACCTCATCGACCTGCAGGACGCGGCCATCGCCCCCTCGCGGCGGGAAGAACACCGCTCCCTGGTGCTCGAACGCGAATGGGTGATGAAGCTCGTCACCTTCGAGTCCCCCCATGGCTACGGCCCCGCCCTGGATGGCGAGGAACCCTGCGCGGAAGTCCCACCGCTCGTCCAGGAGGCCCTTTTCGAAGACGCCGCTCCCGATGTCCTCGCCGAAGACGATGCGGACGAGACCACGGACGGGCCGGCGGAGCCCATCGACGAGCCCGAGGCGGCGGAAGACGAAACCGTCACCGAGGCCGGATGCGTCGAGCCCGAGCCGCGGCCGGAGGCGGAAACGGCAGCGCCCGAGGGTGGGGCGCCAGCCGAGTTCCCGGCGAAAGCGGAGCAGTCCGCCAAGGTAGCGGATGCCGAGGCCATCGGCGCCTTCGTCGACAACGCCAGTCATCTTCGCGAGGAGCTTGCCGACCTGGCGCAGATGCTCCACCCCGCGCTGCACGCCGCCGACGCCACGGGCAGCGCCAACCTTCCGTCTCCAGACGCCGCCGAGGAATCCTCCATGCCCCCGAGCCCCTCCCCCCTCGCCGCACCCGCGCCGGAACCGGTATCGGCCAGGGTCCCCAGCCTGTCGCTGCGCCTCCGGGTGCCGCCCGCACGCCTGGCCGGCGCCGAGGGCGGGGCCAACGCCAGAGAGGCGCCCACCCAGGCCGCCGCCGTCATTCGCCAACCCGAGGATGAAGCCCACGTGGATACGGATACCGCGCTCGATATCGGCAACGATACCGAGCATCTGCTACAGGACGTGCAGGGCACCCTGGCCGACCTCGCCGGCATGGCCCAGCAACTGAGCCAGCAGAAGCAGGAAGCGCTCAAGCAGCAGGAGTCGCTGGAGTCGCTCCAGACGCAACTGCACGAGAAGGAGCGGCAATTGCAGGAAAAGGAAAAGCAGCTCCGGCAGTGGCACAAGCGCCTGCAGGACGACCGCCAGGCGCTGGAGCGGGAAACCGAGCAGAGCAACCGTCTCCTCGCCGAGCGCAGCGCGGCCCTGCAACAACTCGCGGAAAGCGTCGAAGCCCGCGAGCGCAGCAGCGCGCGGCGAGCCGAAGTACTGCAGATCGAGCAGGAACGCCTCGAAGAGTTGCGCAGCCAGCAGAACCTGCGCCAGGCCGAACTGGAAAAGCGCGAAGCCAGCGTCCAGCAGCGCAGCCTGGAACTCGGCGAGCGCTTCAAGAAGCTGGAAAGCGCCCGCGAGAAGCTGGCGCAGATCGTCAAGGGTTTCAACGAGACCGTACAGTTCAATACCGCTCTGCACGCCATCAGTCATACCGGGTTGAAGCGCCAGGAAGAGAGCGCAGCCGAACTGGAATAAGGTTCTCCTCCGGCAAAAGGGCGCGGCGCCGATACTGGCCCGCGCCCTTTTTCATTCGCCCAGCTGCGCCTGGCCGCTCGCCCTCGGGACGCGGTGCCGCCGGCCAGTTCACCGGTGCGCAGAGCAGTTGTGCGCCGGACAGCGCCGGCAGGCGCACCCATTCGGGAAACTCCAGGTCGTAGCAGACCATCACCGCGATTCGCCCGAAGCGGGTAGCGACCACCGGCGCTGGCCCTGGCACAAGGCCATGGGAAGGACGGAGTGTCGGCAAGCGAAGACGGGAAGGGAATCAGTCAGGTCAAATAATCAGTTCAGCATTTTCTGAACCATACGCAGGGCGATCGCTGAACCGAGGGCCGCCGAGGCACCGCGTGCGCCCTTCTGACGCCCGCTCAAGGCCGGCGCGCAGCATGGCCTTCGGCGGAAACCTGGGGCGCCTGGGTCTGCCCCGCCTCGCGCTCCAGCAGATCGCGCAGGCGCTGCGCATCCAGCGGCCGGCTGAGCAGGAACCCTTGCAGTTCGTGGCATTGCTCGTCGCGCAGGATGTGCATCTGCCCTTCGGTCTCCACGCCCTCGGCGGTGACCCGCAGGTTCAGGGCGTTGCCGAGATTGATGATGGCCTGCACGATCGAACGGTCGCGCCCGGTCTTCTCCATGCTGGCGACGAAGCGCTTGTCGATCTTGATGCTGTCGAAGGGATAGGTGCGCAGGTAGCCGAGCGAGGAATAGCCGGTACCGAAGTCGTCCATGTTGAGGCGGACGCCCAGCTCCTTGAGGGCCGTCATGGTCCGCAGCGCGCCATCGACATCGTTGAGCATGACGTTCTCGGTGACTTCCAGCTCCAGCCGGCGAGCATCCAGGCGGGCCAGGCGCAGGGCCTCGCGCACCTGCCAGACGATATCGCCGGTCATGAACTGCGCCGGCGACACGTTCACCGAGACCATCACCTCGCCTGGCCAGCTGGCGGCGGTGGCGCAGGCCTCGCGCAGCACCCAGTTGCCGATCTGTACGATCAGGTCGCTTTCTTCCGCCAGGCCGATGAACTCGTCCGGGCCGATCAGCCCGCGGCGCGGATGGTTCCAGCGGATCAACGCCTCCGCCGAGGCGATCGTCTGTTCCTGCGCCAGGAAACGCGGCTGGTAGTACAACTCGAACTCGCCGTTCTGCAAGGCGGCGCGCAACTCGGTCTCGCGCAGCTTCTTCTCGGCGAGATGGGAGTCCATGGCTTCCAAGTAGAAACGCCAGGTATTGCGCCCCGCGGCCTTGGCCTCGTACATCGCCACGTCGGCGCAACGCAGCAGGCCGCGCGGATCGCCGCCGTGCTCCGGCGCCAGGGCCACGCCGATGCTGGCGCCGACATGGAAGCTGTGCCCTTCGTAGGCGACCTCGCGGTTGATCACGTCGATCAGCCGGCTACAGAACTTCTCGATTTCCAGCTTCGACGACACGTGGGTACTGACCACCACGAACTCGTCGCCGCCGAGCCGGGCAACCATGTCCTGGTCGCGGGTCGAGGCGCGCAGCCGTTCGGCGATGGCGTAGAGCACCGCATCGCCGGCGGGATGGCCGTGCTGGTCGTTGATCGGCTTGAAGCGGTCGAGGTCGAGCATCAGTACCGCTACCGGCGACTTGCCAGCCTTTTCCGCCAGCAGGCGTTCGAGGAACTGGAACAGCTTGTTGCGGTTCGGCAGGCCGGTCAGGGCATCGTGCAGGGACAGATGCTGGATCTTCGCATGGGCTTCGACCTCGTCGGTGATGTCGGCCGCCGTGCCGCGATAGCCGCTGGCGACGCCGTTGCGGATCGCGCTGGCGCTCAGCTTGCCGACCCGCGCCTGGCCCTGGCTGTCGCGGAAAGCGCAGACCAGGCTGGACGGCGCACCGGCATCGGGCAGCCCTTCCAGCCACTTGACGATGTTCACCGTATCGCTATCCAGCAACTCGTCCAGCCGCCGCCCGATCCAGGCCTCCGGCTGGTAGCCGGTGACGTCGCGGAAGCGCACGGAGAGATAGGTGAAGACGAAATGCCCGTCGACTTCCCAGATCCAGTCCGAGGCCGCCTCGGCTATCGACTTGAAACGTTCCTCGCTGGCCAGCAGGGCCTGGTTGCTGCGTTTCAGGACCTTCTGCTGGCGATCCACCGCGCGGGCGTTGAGCACGGCGCTGCGGCTCAGCCAGAACAGCAGCCCGGCGGCGAGCACGAAGATTCCCAGCAGCGGCAACGCGGTCTCCCGCAGCATGGCGCTACCCGGACGCGACGACACCCAGGCCAGGCGATGGGGAGTGCCCTCCAGGGCAAGGCTTTCCTTGTCGCCCGCCGCGCCGCCGGCCAGCAGGTGCAGGTTGGCGATGCCGTAGTCGCCGCCGAGCTTGGCCAGCTTCACCGGGGTCAGCCGGTCGACGAAGACCATCACCGAGGCCTTGGCCAGGTCGATGGGCGCATGATCGCTGGTGGGCTTGATCGCCGAGGCGACCAGGATCGCCGGTGCGCCGTCGAAGTCGACGTAGCGGCTGATCGCCGCCTCGTCCACCGCGGCGCGGCGGGCGGCGCTGAGGATGTCTCCGGCATCGGCGCCCAGCGAGTCGGCCAGCGAGCGTTCGGAAAGCTCGCCCTCGAGCATGGCGTAGCGAGTGCCACGGTCGTCGATGACGAAGACGCCGTCGTAGCCATTGGTGGTGTAGAGCACCGAGCCGAGGTTGTTCTTGGTGAAGGCCCAGTCCACGTCGACCCGGTTTCCCAGATAGACGTAGGCGTCGGTCCAGAAGGAATAGGTGGTGGAGAACTGCTCGGAATTTTCCCGGCGATTCTGCAGCGCCTTTTCCACGTAGAAATGGCTCTGCTCGATGGCGATGTCGTCCTGGTGCCTGGCGATGTGCAGGATCGCCCAGCCGCATGCACCGAGGGCGAGGAAAAGGGCGGCCAGGAACATTAGGAGATGCTTGGAGACCTGGGAGACTGCGGTACCGCTGGCAATCGCTGAAGCAAGCATCGATTCGCCATCCTTGTGACCGTATAGGTGCGGGCCTTGGTCACTGTCTTATAGTTAAGCATCCAGGGGGCGTCAAAAACCCCGCTTGGCAAGCGCATCGGCGCCGAAGATGCGGCTGCCGCTCCCGCAAAGGCGCGCGCCGCCGCTGGCCTCGGCGGCGCGCGGCGGCTCTCAGCGGCCCTGCCTGGCGACGATCGCCTCGGCCACGCTGGCCGGTACCTCGGCATAGCGAACGAACTCCATCGAGTAGCTCGCGCGCCCCTGGGACATCGAGCGCACGTCGGTGGCATAGCCGAACATTTCGCCCAGCGGGACCTCGGCACGGATCACCTTGCCCGCCGGGGTATCCTCCATGCCCTGGATCAGGCCACGCCGGCGGTTGAGGTCGCCCATCACATCGCCCATGTAGTCCTCCGGGGTCACCACCTCGACCTTCATCACCGGCTCCAGGAGCACCGCTCCGCCCTTCTGCGAGAGTTGCTTGGTGGCCATCGAGGCGGCGATCTTGAACGCCATCTCGCTGGAGTCGACGTCATGGTAGGAGCCGTCGTACACCGTCGCCTTCAGGCCGATCAGCGGGTAGCCGGCGAGCACGCCGTTCTGCATCTGGTCCTCGATGCCCTTCTGGATCGCCGGGATGAATTCGCGGGGAATCACCCCGCCGACCACCTCGTTGTGGAACTCCAGGCCTTCCTGCCCCTCATCGGCCGGAGCGAAGCGGATCCAGCAATGGCCGAACTGGCCGCGGCCGCCGGACTGGCGGACGAACTTGCCCTCGATCTCGCAGGTGTTGCGGATGGTCTCGCGATAGGCCACCTGCGGCTTGCCGATATTGGCTTCGACGCCGAACTCGCGGCGCATGCGGTCGACGATGATGTCCAGGTGCAACTCGCCCATCCCGGAAATGATGGTTTGCGCGGTCTCCTCGTCGGTCTTCACGCGGAACGACGGGTCTTCCTGGGCCAGCTTGCTCAGGGCGATGCCCATCTTCTCCTGGTCGGCCTTGGTCTTCGGTTCCACCGCCACCGAGATCACCGGATCGGGGAAGTCCATGCGTTCGAGGATGATCGGCTTGTCGATGGCGCACAGGGTGTCGCCGGTGGTCACGTCCTTCATGCCGATCAGCGCGGCGATGTCGCCGGCGCGCACTTCCTTGATCTCGTCGCGCTGGTTGGCGTGCATCTGCACCATCCGCCCGACCCGCTCCTTCTTGCCTTTCACCGAGTTGAGCACCGCGTCGCCGGAAGTCAGCACCCCGGAATACACGCGGGCGAAGGTCAGGGTGCCGACGAAGGGGTCGGTGGCGATCTTGAACGCCAGCGCCGAGAAAGGCTCGTCGTCGTCCGCATGGCGCTCGTCGTGCTTCTCTTCGTCGTCCGGGTCGGTGCCCCTGATCGCCGGGATTTCCGACGGAGCCGGGAGATAGTCGATCACCGCGTCGAGCACCAGCGGCACGCCCTTGTTCTTGAACGAGGAGCCGAGCACCGCCGGTACGATCTGGTTGGCCAGGGTCCGCTGGCGCAGCCCGGCCTTGATCTCCTCGATGCTCAGTTCCTCGCCTTCCAGATACTTGTTCATCAGTTCGTCGTTGGCCTCGGCGGCGGCCTCGACCATGTGCGCCCGCCACTCCTCGGCCAGCGCCCGCAGCTCCGCCGGGATCTCCTCCTCGCGGTAGCTGGTGCCCTGGTCGGCATCGTTCCAGTAGATGGCCTTCATCTTCACCAGGTCGATCTGCCCGCTGAAGTTTTCCTCCGCGCCGATCGCCAACTGGATCGGCACCGGGACATGGCCCAGGCGTTGCTTGATCTGCGCGACCACGCGGAGGAAATCGGCGCCCTGGCGATCCATTTTGTTGACGTAGGCCAGGCGCGGCACATGGTACTTGTTGGCCTGGCGCCAGACCGTCTCGGACTGCGGCTCGACTCCGTCGGCGCCGCTGAACACCACCACCGCGCCATCGAGCACGCGCAGCGAGCGCTCCACCTCGATGGTGAAGTCGACGTGGCCGGGGGTGTCGATGATGTTGAAGCGATAGCGGTGCGGGAACTGCTTGGTCGAGCCCTGCCAGAAGGCCGTGGTCGCCGCCGAGGTGATGGTGATGCCGCGCTCCTGCTCCTGGACCATCCAGTCCATGGTCGCCGCGCCGTCATGGACCTCGCCCATCTTGTGGTTGACGCCGGTGTAGAAGAGGATCCGCTCGGTCGTCGTGGTCTTGCCGGCGTCGACGTGGGCGACGATGCCGATGTTGCGATAAAGCTCGATGGGAGTGGTGCGAGCCATGATCTGCCCCTTGGGTGCTGCCCTGGATGATGGGAACGACTGCTGAAAGAAAAATGTAGCTGAAGAAAGGACGCCGCAGCACCGCCGCGACGCCTGCTTTTCGACCTCGGCAGAGGGGACTGGTTCTGCCGCTCCGGCCCGCCGACGAAAGGCGCGACGGCAGGGCTTGTTCCCAGCGGACATAAACTCATGGCGCAAAGGTCTAAGCCGTCCCTGGAAAATCCCCCGGCTCGACGGACATCCCTGGACACACCGGAACAAGGGATGCCCCGACCATGCACCGATCGCTCCACACCGACGCGCCGCTGGGCGCCGCCCTGCTGCTGGCCCTGCAGCTCGCTCCCGGCAGCGCCGCCGCGGCGGAGGAACAGGCGCCTGTCGACCCGCCCACGGTCCAGTTGCAACGAATCGAGGTGACCGGCAGCGCGATCCGCCGGGTCGATGCGGAAACCGCGGTGCCGATCAGCGTCCTGCGCGCCGAGGAGCTGCGCCAACAGGGCGTGACCAGCACCGAGGAACTGATCGGCCGGCTTTCCGGCAACCAGGGCGTATACAACTCCAGTCGCTCGGTCGGCAGCGCCACCGGCGGCGCCTCGTTCGCCGACCTGCGCGGAATCGGCGCGAACAAGACCCTGGTGCTGCTCAACGGCCGGCGCCTGGCGAACAATGCCATCGACGGCTCCGCGGTGGATCTCAACACCATTCCCTTCGCCGCCATCGACCGGGTCGAGGTGCTGCGCGACGGCGCCTCCGCGCTGTACGGCACCGATGCCATCGGCGGGGTGATCAACTTCATCACCCGCAAGAGCCTGAACGAAGGCCGCTTCGACAGCGGCTACGCCTCCCCCACCCACGACGGCGGCGGCAACCAGCGCAACGTCAGCGCTAGCTGGGGCTTCGGCGAGCTGGAGGAGGATCGCTTCAATGTCTTCGCGGTGGCCAACTACGACAAGCAGGAGCGCCTCGGCGCCAAGGACCGTGGCTACACCTACAACTACCAGCCGGGACGCGGCCTCGACTACAGTTCCGGAACCGCCTTCCCCGGCAACTGGAGCCAGGGCGCCAACGCCAGCAATCCGCTGGCCGCGCGCGGTTGCAAGGGCGCCGACCTGATTCCGCGCAACGGCATCTGCCGGCAGAGCCTGTGGCGCTACCTCGACCTGGTGCCGGAAACCGAGAAGACCTCGGTGTTCAGCCGCGCCACCGGCAAGCTGGCCGACGAGCACAACGTCAGCCTGGAGTACTTCTGGTCGCGCAACGACAACGCTACCCAGGTCGGCCCAGGGACCCTCACCGGCCTGCAGATCGATCCCGGCACCGCCTTCTATCCCGGCAACGGCATCACTCCCGGTCCCGGCGGCTTCGTCCTCGACCCGAGCCGGCCGGTGGAGGTCAACTGGCGGCAGAGCGTGCTCGGGCCGCGCCTGCAATCCTCGCAGAACACCGGCCAGCGCCTGCTGCTCGGCTTCGACGGCCAGTTCGCCGGCTGGGACTACGATATCGGCGCCTCGTACAACCAGAACAAGGTGGTCGACCATATCCACAGCGGCTACGTCGATGATCGCGCCGCCGCCCTCGGCATCGCCAACGGGACGCTGAACCCGTTCGGGCCGCAGACCGACGCCGGCCTCGCCTACCTCGGCAGCCATGCCCTGAGCGGCGACTTCCGTACCTCGGTCGGCCGCGTCAAGGGCCTGGACGCCCGCGCCAGCCGGGAGATCGGCGACTGGTTCGGCGCCGGGCCGGCGGCCCTGGCGCTGGGCGGCGAGTTCCGCAAGGAAGCGTTCCACCAGGACATCCAGGACTTCGCCGGCAACGTGCAGAGCCTCGGCGTCGATCCCGCCGCCACGGTCAGCGGCGAGCGCAACCTGAAGGCGCAGTACGCCGAACTCAACGTGCCGGTGCTGGACAGCCTGGAACTCAGCGCGGCGATCCGCCACGACAAGTACAGCGACTTCGGCAGCACCAGCAACCCGAAATATTCGTTCCGCTTCCAGCCGTTCCGCCAGTTGGTCCTGCGCGGCGCCTACAGCGAAGGTTTCCGTGCGCCGTCGCTGTACGAACTGTACAACCCGACCTTCACCACCTATACCAGCGCCAACTACGACGACCCGCGCCTGTGCGCCGGCGGCCAGCCGAGCCAGGGCGGCATCGCCAACCGCGACTGCGCCCAGCAGTTCTACAACGCCACCGGCGGCAATACCGACCTGCGACCGGAAACCGCGCGCAACGTTACCCTGGGCCTGGTCTACCAGCCGCTGCGCGACCTTTCCGTCGGCCTGGACTTCTGGTGGATCAGGATCGCCAACCAGATCGCCGAGTTTCCCGAAGCGGCGATCTTCGCCGACCCGCAGGCCTACGCCGGACGCATCGTGCGCAAGGCCGACGGCTCGATCGATCACGTCGTCACCGGACTGGCCAACCTCGGCAAGGTAAAGACCAGCGGCGTCGACCTGAGCCTCGATTATCGTTTCCCGGCCAGCCGCTACGGGCAGTTCGGGCTCGACCTGCAAGGCACCTACGTGTCCCGCTACGACTTCCAGCAGCAGATCGGCGGCCAGTACCTGGACAACGTCGGCGACTTCCAGGGCGTCGGCGTGATCGCCCGCTGGAAGCACGTCGCCAACGCCACCTGGAGCCGCGACGCCTGGCAGGCCACCCTGAGCAACCGCTACACCAGCGGCTACAACGACTACGACCGCGCCAGCCACGGCAAGGTCGGCTCGTGGAACCTCTGGGACCTGGCCGGCAGCTACCGCCTCAGCCACGCGCTGGGGCTGACCCTCGGGGTGAAGAACCTGTTCGACCGCGAACCGCCGTTCAGCAACCAGACCTACACCTTCCAGAGCGGCTACGACCCGCGCTACACCGATCCCTACGGGCGCATCCTGTTCGGCCGCCTCAGCTACAGCTTCTGATGCCGGCGCGGGCGCCCGGCCGGTATGGCCGGCAAGCCCGTCGACGGCTGTCCAGCTACCAGATCCGGTAGCCCTGCCAGATTTCGCAGGCGACCAGATCTGGCAGGTTGTTGGGCTCCCGGTGCCATGCAACCTATTACGCCTCTCGCCCCCCACCCGTTCGCGCAAGAGGACACCGCATGATCATTCTCGGGATCACCAACAACGACCTGGCCGGCGCCTGCCTGGTGCGCGACGGCGGGATCGTCGCCGCCGCCAGCGAGGAGCGCTTCACCCGCCAGAAGGACCACAAGGCCTGGCCGAGCCGCTCCATCGACTATGTGCTCGGCGAGGCCGGCATCGACCTGGCCGACATCGACCGCATCGCCTACGGCTGGAACGCCGGGTTCGACGCCGGGCGGCACCTCGACCTCTATCTGGACCGGGTCCTCGAGGAAGCCCGCGAGCGTCCCGAGGGCCTGCCGCACCTGCGCAAGCGGATCGCCGACGAAATGGCCAACGACAAGGCCAAGCGCGGCGAATTCGATGCCTTCGTCCGCGCCAACGGCCTGCGCGGCAAGGTCGAGTACATCGACCATCACGAATGCCACGCCCTCGGCGCGTTCGTCTGCTCGCCGTTCGACGAGGCGCTGACCCTCACCTGCGACGGCCGCGGCGACTTCCAGTCGCTCACCGTCACCCACTACCGCGCCGACGGCGGCGAGGCGGTCCTGCAACGCGAGACCAGCGTCGACAGCCTGGGCTACTTCTACGGGCGCATCACCCGCCTGCTCGGCTTCAAGCCGAACCGCCACGAAGGCAAGATCACCGGCCTGGCGGCGTTCGGCGACGCGGAAAAGCTGCTGCCGCTGATGAACGACATGATCCGCCTGGAGAACGGCCGCCTGCGCGCCCGCTGCGGCGAACTGTACCTGCCCTCCTACGACGGCTACAGCGATCCGCTGCTGCAACGCTGCGCGGCGGAACGCCCGGCGGATGTCGCCGCCGCCGCGCAACGGCACTCCGAAGACCTGCTGGTGGCCATCGCCCGGGAGCACGTGGCGCGCACCGGCTGCGCCAACCTGTGCCTGGCCGGCGGGGTGTTCGGCAACGTCAAGCTGAACCAGCGCCTGCGCGAGATCCCCGGGGTCCGCGATGTCTACGTGCTGCCCTGCATGGGCGACGGCGGCCTGGCCCTGGCCGCGGCGGTGGCGGTGGCCTATCGCGAGAACGGTACGCGCTTCCCGGCGCCGAGCATGGCCCTCGGGCCGGACGCGCGCAGCGCCGCGCAGAATGCCGAGCTGATCGCCAGCCAGTACCCGCAGCTGGCCTACAGCCGGCCGGCCAACCTGATCGAGACGCTGGTCGAAGCGCTGCGGGAAAACCAGGTGCTGGGCATGTTCAAGGGCCGCATGGAGTTCGGCCCGCGCGCCTTGTGCAACCGCAGCATCGTCTACCATCCCGGCGATGCCAGCGCCAACGACTGGCTCAATCAGCGCATGGAACGCACCGAGTTCATGCCATTCGCCCCGGTCACCGCGGTAGAACACGCCGAGGCTTGCTACGTTGGCTGGCGTGAAGACCAGGTGGCGGCCGACTACATGACCATGACCTACGACTGCCATGCGGATTTCCGCGAGCGCTGCCCGGCAGTGGTGCATGTCGACGGCACCGCCCGGCCGCAGATCATCCGGCCGCAGGCCGATCCGTTCATGCACGCCCTGCTGCATGCCTGGCATGCCCGCAGCGGCCAGCCGGCGCTGATCAACACCTCCTTCAACCGCCACGAGGAACCGATCGTCTGCGCCCCGCAGGACGCCCTCGGCGCGCTGGAGGACGGCATGGTCGACCTGGTGGTGCTGGGCGAGTCCCTGCTGGTCTGGCGCAAGGGCGAGAACGCCTTCGCCAGGGCGCGCTTCGAGTGAGGCGCAAACCGCAGCGAACCGGCACGGCGACGCGGGAACCGGCATGTACCTGATCTTTTCCGGCTACTTCGCCGCCGAGGGGCTGA
The DNA here is from genome assembly GCF_056110345.1 of Pseudomonas sp. TZ252. Lineage (NCBI taxonomy): Bacteria > Pseudomonadati > Pseudomonadota > Gammaproteobacteria > Pseudomonadales > Pseudomonadaceae > Pseudomonas > Pseudomonas sp. TZ252. The sequence continues at coordinate 5,732,698 of NZ_CM148566.1, forward strand.
TCTATCCGTTCTGGCCGACCTGGCTGGCCAGCCTGGGCTTCGGCGCCAGCCAGATCGGCCTGTTGATCGCTGCGGCCTACTGGCCGCAGGTGATCGCCGGGGTGGCGCTGACCTACGTGGCCGACTGGCGCATCGACCAGTTGCGCCTGGCGACCCTGCTGGCGGCCCTGGCCGGCGCCTGCGCCCTGCTGTTCCAGCTGGCCGAGGGCCTGCCCCTGTTCATCGCCCTGAGCGTGCTCTACGGCGCATTCTGGACCAGCGTGCTGCCGCTCACCGAATCCTACCTGCTCAAGCGCGACAAGGCCGCCCTGCAGAACTACGGGCGGGTACGCGCAGTCGGTTCGCTGGCCTTCATCCTCACCGCGACCCTGGGCGGCCTGCTGCTCGGTCGGTTCGGCCAGCAACTGGTGCCCGCCCTGGTCGGCCTGACGATGCTGCTCACCGCGCTGGCCTGCCTGTTCCTCCGTCGCCGCAGCCTGCGCCGTCCGGACTCGCCGCTGCCGGGCGCCAGGCGCCGTCCCGACCTGCGCGGGATCCTCCGGCAACGCCCCCTGCTGCTGGCCATCGCCGCGGCGGGAATGATCCAGCTGAGCCACTCGCTGTACTTCACCACCGCCTCGCTGGGCTGGCAGACGCTGGGCTACTCGTCGTTCTCGGTCGGCGCCTTCTGGGGCCTGGCGGTGATCGCCGAGATCAGCTTCTTCGCCGTCTCCAACCGCATCCTGGACCGCCACCCGGCGCTCCAGGTGATGCTCTTCTCCAGCCTTTGCGCGGCGCTGCGCTGGGGCCTGCTGGCCGGCAGCGAACACCTCGCCGCGATCCTCCTCGGCCAGTGCCTGCACGCCCTCAGCTTCGCCGCCTACCACGCCGCGGTGATGCGTTACATCCGCGACCACGCGCCGGAAAGCGCGCGGGTACTGACCCAGGGGATCTACTACTCTCTGGCGGTAGCGCTGCCCATGGGCCTCGCCAGTCCGGCCGCCGGCTGGCTGTACGAAGGCCTGCCGCAGTGGTCCTATCTGATCATGGCGCTGTTCGCCCTCGGCGGCGCGGTCCTGGTCTGGCTTGCCCTACAGAGTGCCCGAGATGCATCGACTAGCGTTTTCAGCCGTTCTGTTTGACATGGACGGCGTCCTGATCAGCTCCCGCGAAGCCATCGCCGCGGCCTGGAGCCGGGTCGCCGGCGAACAGGGCGTGGCGCTCGGCCCGGACTGCCTGCGCGACCACGTGCACGGTCGCCCGGGCGGCTACACCCTGGACTATCTGTTCGGCCACCTGCCGATGGAGCGCCGGCGGATCCTCAAGCAACGGGTCGATGCGCTGGAGGAAGGCGCCGACTGTCCCCTGCTGCCCGGCGTCGCCGCGGTGATCCGCCAGCTGCGTTGGCTGGACGTGCCCTTGGCGCTGGTCACCAGCAGTTGGCCGGCACGCATCGACCACGTGCTGCGCCAGCACGACCTGCAGGCGGCGTTCCGCACCCTGGTCAGCCGCGACGACGTGGTCCACGGCAAGCCGGCTCCGGATGGCTATCGCCTGGCCGCGGCCAGGCTCGGCGTGGCACCGTCGCGCTGCCTGGTGTTCGAAGACTCCCTCAGCGGCGTGCAGGCCGCCTGTGCCGCCGGCGCGACCTGCGTGGCGATCGGCGAGGAGAGCGGCCTGCTCGCCGCCGGCGCGCGCTGGTCGGTCCGGGATTTCCGCGAGCTACGGATCTTCCGCGAAGACGACCGGCTGTACTGCCAGCATCGGCACCCCGCCACGACCGGCAGCGAGAGGAGCGTTGGCGTCCCATGAGCCCGACCCTGCAAGATGCCCGGCTGCTCTGGGACTTCCTCGGCCAGGGCCGCTGCCATGTGCCCTGCGAACTGCTGGTGGTATGCGGCTCCTACGACCTGCGGGTCTGCGACCACGCCTGCGAACTGCTCGAACGCGGCCTCGCCGAACGCCTGCTGTTCACCGGCAACACCGGGCACTGGACGCGCCATCTCTGGGTCGAGCCGGAAGCCGAGCTGTTCGCCCGCCACGCCAGGGCGCGCGGGGTAAGCGACAGCCTCATCGTGATCGAGCCGCGGGCGACCAACTTCGCCGAGAACATCGCCTTCGCCCGCGAGCTGTTCCCCGACCTGCGCCGCGCGACCTTCGTCACCAAGCCCAACTCGATCCGCCGCGTGGCGCTGACCCTGCCGGTCCGCTGGCCGGGTCTGGAGGGACACGTGGATGCGCCCGACTACGCATTTCCCGACGGCATCTCGAACCTGGTCGGCGTACTCGGGGTGATCGACGAGATGGTCGGCGACCTTGACCGCATCATGCGTTACCCGGCGCTGGGCTTCCAGGTCGCCTGCCCGATCCCGGCGCAGGTCATGGACGCCTGGGAACGCCTGGTGGCGCGCGGTTTCGACCGCCACCTGGTGAACCCGCCGCGCTGAGCTGACAGCACTGTAATCTTCCCCACAGCTTGCCGACAGGCTCGCGCCGCTAGGGTGTCCGCATCGCCGCACCGCCCTGGCGGGGCCGCGACCTCCCGGCTGCGCAGGCTCGCGCAGTCCGTCCTGCCACCTGCGTGGAAACCAGCGGATGCACAGAACTTCGCGACGCACCTTCGTCAAAGGCCTCGCCGCCACCGGTCTGCTCGGCGGACTGGGTCTCTGGCGCGCCCCGGCCTGGGCCCTGGCCGGGCCGGGCCAGCAGAACCTGCTCGCCGGCGACAGTTTCGACCTGTTCATCGGCGAGACCCCGGTGAACCTCAGCGGCTCGCCGGCCACCGCCATGACCATCAACGGTTCGCTGCCCGGCCCGACCCTGCGCTGGCGCGAAGGCGACAACGTGACCCTGCGGGTGCGCAACCGCCTCGCCGAGGACACCTCGATCCACTGGCACGGCATCATCCTGCCGGCCAACATGGATGGCGTGCCGGGCCTCAGCTTCGAGGGCATCGCTCCCGGCGGTCTCTACGAATACCGCTTCAAGGTCCGGCAGAACGGCACCTACTGGTACCACAGCCACTCGGGGCTACAGGAGCAGGCCGGGGTCTACGGCGCCCTGGTGATCGACGCCCGCGAGCCGGAACCGTTCAGCTACGACCGCGACTACGTGGTGCTGCTCAGCGACTGGTCGGACGAGAAGCCGCAGCGCATCCTCGCCAAGCTGAAGAAGCAGTCCGACTACTACAACTTCCACAAGCGCACCGTCGGCGACTTCATCGACGACGTCAGCGCCAACGGCTGGGCCGCGACCCTGGCCGACCGCAAGATGTGGGCCGAGATGAAGATGAGTCCCACCGATCTCGCCGACGTCAGCGGCTACACCTATACCTACCTGCTCAACGGACAGCCGCCGGACGGCAACTGGACCGGCCTGTTCCGCCCCGGCGAAAAGCTCCGCCTGCGCTTCGTCAACGCCTCGGCGATGAGCTATTTCGACGTCCGCATTCCCGGCCTGAAGATGACCGTGGTGGCCGCCGACGGACAGCACGTCGAGCCGGTCAGCGTCGACGAGTTGCGCATCGCCGTGGCCGAGACCTACGACGTGATCGTCGAACCGGGCGGCGAGCGCGCCTATACCCTCTTCGCCCAGTCCATGGACCGCAGCGGCTACGCCCGCGGCACCCTGGCGCTGGCCGAAGGGCTTAGCGCGCCGGTGCCGACGCCCGATCCGCGCCCGCTGATCGGCATGGACGACATGGGCATGGGCGGCATGGACCACGGCGCCATGGGGCATGGCGCGGCGACGAGGCCCGCCAGCGAGATGGACCATTCGAAGATGTCGGGCATGGACATGAACGGCATGGACCACTCCAAGATGGCCGGCATGGACATGAATGGCATGGACCATTCGAAGATGGCCGGCATGGACATGAATGGCATGGACCATTCGAAGATGGCCGGCATGGACATGAACGGCATGGACCATTCCAGGATGGGCATGGGCGCCATGCCGATGCAGTCCCATCCGGCTTCGGAGGACGGCAACCCGCTGGTCGACATGCAGACCATGACGCCGACACCGAAGCTCGCCGACCCCGGCCTCGGGCTGCGCGACAACGGGCGGCGGGTGCTGACCTACGCCGACCTGCGCAGCCGCTTCGCCGACCCGGACGGCCGCGAACCGGGGCGCACCATCGAGCTGCACCTGACCGGGCACATGGAGAAGTTCGCCTGGTCCTTCGACGGCATCAAGTTCTCCGACGCCGAGCCGCTGCGCCTGACCTACGGCGAGCGCCTGCGGATCGTCCTGGTCAACGACACCATGATGACCCACCCGATCCACCTGCACGGCATGTGGAGCGACCTGGAGGACGAGCAAGGCAATTTCCTGGTGCGCAAGCACACCATCGACATGCCGCCGGGCACCCGCCGCAGCTACCGGGTCACCGCCGACGCCCTGGGACGCTGGGCCTATCACTGCCACCTGCTGTTCCACATGGAGATGGGCATGTTCCGCGAAGTGCGGGTAGACGAAGGAGACAACGCATGAGCCGCCAGCCGAAACCCGCCCGCCTGGCCGGCGGTGCCCTCGCCCTGGGTCTGCTGCTGGGCCTGCCGAATCCCGTCGAGGCCGCGCAGGACAATGGCATGGACCACTCGGCCATGGACCACGGCGCGATGCCTGGCATGGACCACGGCCAGAGGACCTCCGCCCCGGCGAAACCCATGGACCACCAGGGGATGGGGCATGGCCGGATGCCGGGGATGGACCACGGCACCGCATCGCCCGCCCCGGCACAGCCCATGGAGCACCAGGGAATGGACCATGGCCGGATGCCGGGGATGAGCCGCGCTGCGCGGCAACCTCCGGCGCAGGCCGCGCCCAGCCAGAGCCGTACGCCGATCCCGGTGCCGACCGAGGCCGACCGCCGTGCCGCCTTTCCGCCGCTGGAGGGGCACAAGGTGCACGACAGCGCGCTGAACAGCTTCTTCCTGCTCGACCAGTTGGAATACCAGGACGCCGACGACGGCAGCGCGCTGGCCTGGGACGCCAGCGGCTGGATCGGCGGCGACATCAACCGCCTGTGGCTGCGCAGCGAAGGCGAACGGCTCGACGGCAAGACCGAGGACGCCGAGGTCCAGGCGCTGTTCGGGCACGCCATCGGTCCCTGGTGGGACCTGGTCGCCGGCGTGCGCCAGGATTTCAAGCCCGGCTCGCCGCAGACCTGGGCGGCGTTCGGCGTGCAGGGCCTGGCGCTCTACGACTTCGAGGCGGAAGTCACCGCCTTCCTCGGCGAGAACGGCCAGAGCGCGCTGCGCCTGGAGGGCGAGTACGACATCCTGTTGACCAACCGGCTGATCCTCCAGCCCAGCGCCGAGGTCAACCTGTACGGCAGGAACGATCCCGCCCGCGGCATCGGTTCGGGCCTTGCCGATAGCGAGCTGGGCCTGCGCCTGCGCTACGAGATCCGTCGCGAGTTCGCGCCCTACATCGGGGTGACCTGGAACCGCTCCTACGGCAACAGCGCCGACCTGGCCCGCGCCGAGGGCGAGGACGACGACGAGGCGCGCTTCGTCGCCGGTATCCGCATGTGGTTCTGAACGCGATCGCGGCCAGCCGCTAGCGGTAGCCGTCGAGCAACGGCGAATCGTCGATGAGGTCGCAGCGTTCCAGCGCTGGCAGGTTGCACGGCCGGTAGTCGGGGCATTCGTCCAGCCGCCGCTGCACCGAACGGTGCAGCTTGACCCGGGTTTCCTGCCCGACCGGTTCCAGCGGCCGCGAGCGCGGCCGGCCACGCGACCAGCGCCAGGCGCGGTTGCCGCTGCGGCGGTCCCAGACCAGCAGCGGCAGCCACTCGGCCAGGCGCCAGGGCCGGGTCATCACCGGCAGGATCGGCGCGGTCGGGTCCGGGCCCTGCTTCGAACGTGCGCGCAACTGGTCGCGGCTGCGCGCCGGGTCGACATGCAGGCCGGCCTCCAGCGCCTCGCCGAGCATCCAGGTAAAGGCCACCAGAGCCAGCCGCGAGTCCTTCGGCGCATAGCCACCGCCGACATCGGAGTGCATGCCGGGGAACCACACCTGCAACACGTCGGACTTGCGGTCCTTCTCGCCGAACCAGAGGTTCTGCCGGAAGAAGCAGCGGCATTCGTCGATGGCCAGGGCCTGGCGGACCACGTCGACCATTTCGTTGTTCGAGGAATACGGCACGGTCAGCGGGTCGTAGACCCAGCCCACCGAGGTCACGGTGTCGAACAGGCCGAGGAAGTGCACCTTCACCTGCCGGCCGAAGACCTTGCGGAAGCGTCCCAGCAGGCCGAAGTCCGGTCCGCGGCGACGCGTGCCGGCCCGCTTGTCTTCGTCGCGGGGCGGCATGCGGGTGGTGAGCAGGGTCCAGGCGTAGTCGAAGAGGTGCGGCTGGTGCGCATCGATCAGGCCCACCGCGCGCAGCATCGCGGCCAGCACGCGCACCGCGTAGGCCCCGCGGGAAAAGCCGAAGAGGAATATCTGGTCGCCGGGCCGGTAGTGCTCGGCGAGGAAGCGATAGGCGCCCTCGACGTTGCGCTTGAGCCCCCAGCCGAAGGCCAGGCCGGCGATCCGCGAGGGAAACTTCTGCCACTCGAACAGGGTTTCCTTCAGGCCGAAGGTGCCGACGCCCTGGTCGTAGTAGGCCAGCACCCTGCGCGGATCGCGCGACAGCGAGCGGTACAGGCGCACCACGTTGGTCGGCTGGTCGCCGAAGCGGTTCGAGGTTCCGTCGATGCAGACCACCAACTGGCGCGGCGCGTCGTTGTCCTGGGCGCTGCCGGCAGGCGGCAAGGCGGAATCGGGGGAGAGATCGTCCATTGGGCTCACGCAGGCAAAGCCTGACTTCCGTCGGCGGTGGATGGGAATGGCGACGCATGATACCCAACCTGGATGATCCGCCAAGCGCACATTGCCGGGAAATGGCGGCAAAGACGAAAAGCCCCTGGAGCCGCAGGGCGAATAACCGCTTCGCGGTTATCCGCAGCCCCTGGCTTCGGCGAGGGCGGGTCGAGCCGGCCGCTCAGCCTGCCCTGGATACCCCGAGGAACGGCTGCCACGCCGGCGCGCCACTATCCGCCGCGGCCTTGAGGGCGGCCACCGCCGCGTCGACGTCGGCCTCGCGGGTGTAGCGACCGAGGCTCAGGCGCACGCTGCGGCCAGCGCTGGCGGCATCGTGGCCGAGGGCGAGAAGCACGTGGGACGGAGCCGGCCGCGCCGAGTTGCAGGCCGAGGTGCTGGACACCGCCAGGCTGGACTCCAGTGCCTGGGGGACAAAGGCCGGGTTGTCGAAGGTCAGGTTCAGGGTATGCGCGATGCGTGCGTCGGCGCTGCCGTTCAGGCGCCAGCCGTCGATCTGCGCCAGCCCCTCCAGCAGACGCCGCTGGAGTCCGGCGATGCGCCTGCCCTCCTCCTCGAAAAGCTCGCCGGCGAGGGCGAAGGCCTCGCCCATACCGACGATCTGGTGGGTCGCCAGGGTCCCGGAACGCAGGCCCTGCTCGTGTCCGCCGCCGTGGATCTGCGCCTTCAGCCGGCGCTCGGCGCGCGGCCCGACGTACAACGCGCCGATGCCCTTGGGCCCGTAGGTCTTGTGTGCGGAGAACGACATCAGGTCCACCGCCAGGCTGCCCAGGTCGATCGCCACCTTGCCGCTGGCCTGCGCCGCGTCGACGTGGAACAGCGCGCCGCGCTCGCGCACCCGTTCGCCGATGGCGGCGATGTCGGTCAGGGTGCCGAGTTCGTTGTTGACCCGCATCAGCGACACCAGGCGGGTATCGGCGCGCCAGGCCGCCTCCACCTGTTCCGGCCGGATCAGGCCATCGGTGCCGGGCGCCAGCCAGGTCACGCTCCAGCCGTCATCGGCGAGTTGCTGCACGGTGTCCAGCACCGCCTTGTGCTCCAGGCGACTGGTGATCAGGTGGCCGGGTGCGTCCAGCGCCTGGGCCACGCCCTTGAGGGCCAGGTTGTTGGATTCGGTGGCGCCGGAAGTCCAGACGATCTGCCCGGCGCTGGCGCCGACCAGCGCGGCCACCTGCTCCCTGGCCCGCTCCACCACCCGCCGCGCCTGGCGGCCGTAGGCATGGGAGTTCGACGCGGGATTGCCAAAACACGCCTGGTAGCCGAGACACTCCACCATGGCCCGGATCACGCGCTCGTCCACGGGCGTGGTGGCGGCGTAATCGAAGTACAACGGTAACGAACTCATCGCATTCCCCCAATCGATCGGACGGACCCGGAAGCCGACATGGCTCCTTGTCCCTGACGGGCCCGCAGGACGATCTTAAGAAAAGCGCCGGGGCGTCTGGAAAGAACCTTTCGGAACATCCTTAGAGTCTGCATGGCTTCCCGCCTCAGATTCCCAACCCGGCCACCCGCAGGTGCTCTTCCAGGCGCAGCGCCGGCATCGTCCCGAGCAACTCGCGGGTATAGGGGTGGCGCGGCTGGCTGAACAGCGCAGCGGCGCTGCCCTGCTCCACCACCCGGCCGTCCTTGAGCACCAGGATGTCGTGGGCCAGGGCGCGTACCACGGCCAGGTCGTGGCTGATGAACAGGTAGCTCAGCCCGTGGCGACGCTGCAACCGACGCAGCAGCTCGACCACCTGGCACTGCACGCTGCGGTCGAGCGCCGAGGTCGGTTCGTCGAGCAGGATCAGCGCCGGCTTCAGCACCAGCGCGCGGGCGATGGCGATGCGCTGGCGCTGGCCGCCGGAAAACTCGTGGGGATAGCGTTCCAGGCAAGGCTCGTCGAGACCGACCTCGCGCAGTGCCTCCAGCACCCGCGCGCGGCGTTCGCCGGCATCGCCGATGCCATGGATACGCAGGCCTTCGCCGACGATCTGTTCCACGCTAAGGCGCGGGTTGAGGCTGCCGTAGGGGTCCTGGAACACCGCCTGGAACTGCCGGCGCAATGGCAACAGGCGCTTGCCGTGCAGCCGGTCGAGGCGCTCGCCCTGGAACAGGATCTGCCCTTCGGCCGGCAACAGGCGCAGCAGCGCCTGGCCGAGGGAGGACTTGCCCGAACCGCTTTCGCCGACGATCCCCAGGGTGCTGCCACGGCGCAGCCGCAGGCTGACCTCGTGCACCGCGCGCAGTCCCGCGCGCCGGCGCAGCCAGCCGCCGGGCGCGGGGTAGTCGAGGCTCAGCGCGCGCACCTCCAGGCAGGTCTCGCGGCACGCCACCGGCTCCGCCAGCCCACCCGGCTCGGCCTCGATCAGCAGGCGCGTGTAGGGATGCCGGGGCGAGCGGAACAGCGTCTCGCAGGCGCTCTCCTCGACGATCTGGCCATCGCGCATCACGCAGACCCGATCGGCGACCCGGCGCACCAGGTTGAGGTCGTGGCTGATCAGCAGGATCGCCATGCCCAGCCGTCGCTGCAAGCTTTGCAGCAGCTCCAGGAGGCGTTTCTGCACGGTGACGTCGAGAGCCGTGGTCGGTTCGTCGGCGATCAGCAGTTGCGGCTCGCAAGCCAGCGCCATGGCCAGCATCACTCGCTGTCGCTGGCCGCCGGAGAGCTGGTGCGGATAGGCCTCGACCAGGCGTCGCGGCTGCTCGAGGCCGGCCAGTTCGAGCAGTTCCAGTACCCGCCCGCGCAGCGCGGCGCCACGCAGGCGGCGATGCAGGCGCAGGCCCTCGCCGACCTGGCGGCCGATGCGCTGCAATGGATTGAGCGAGGTCATCGGCTCCTGGAACACCATGCCGATGCGCTGCCCACGAATCGCCAGCAATGCCTGCGGCGACAGGGCGAGCAGTTCCTCGCCGTCCAGGCGCACGCTGCCGCCCAGGCGCGCCGCGCCCGGCAGCAGGCGCAGCAGGGCGTGGGCGGTCTGCGACTTGCCGGAGCCGGACTCGCCGACCAGGGCCAGGGTCTCGCCGGCGCGCAGGCTGAAGTCGATCCCCTTCACGACCTGCGTGTCGCCATAGGCGACGCTCAGGTTTTCCACTCGCAACAGTTCCCGGTTCATCTCATTTCCTCGGATCGAAGGCGTCGCGCACCGCTTCGCCGATGAACACCAGCAGGCTGAGCAAGGTCGCCAGGACCACGAACACGGTCAGCCCGAGCCAGGGCGCCTGGAGGTTGTCGCGGCCCTGCCCGACCAGTTCGCCAAGGCTCGGCGAGCCGGGCGGCAGGCCGAAACCGAGGAAGTCCAGGGCGGTCAGGGTGGTCACCGCGCCACAGAGCAGGAACGGCAGGAAGGTCAGGGTCGCGACCATGGCGTTGGGCAGGATGTGCCGGAACATCACCCCGGCGTCGCCGAGGCCGAGGGTTCGCGCCGCCTTGACGTACTCCAGGTGACGACCGCGCAGGAACTCGGCGCGAACCACGTCGACCAGGCTGGTCCAGGAGAACAGCAGCATGATCGCCAGCAGCCAGCCGACCCCGGGCTGCACCAGGCTGGCGAGGATGATCAGCAGGTAAAGCATCGGCAGACCCGACCAGACCTCGATGAAGCGCTGGCCGAACAGGTCGATCCAGCCGCCGTAGTAGCCCTGCACCGCGCCTGCGCAGATTCCCAGCAACGACGAGGCCAGGGTCAGGCCGAGGGCGAAGAGAATCGACAGGCGCAAGCCGTAGATCACCCGCGCGAGCACGTCGCGGCCCTGGTCGTCGGTACCCAGCCAGTTCTCCGCCGAGGGCGGCGCCGGCGCCGGGCGCGCGTAGTTGATGCTGCGCGCGTCGAAGCGGATCGGCGGCCACAGCGCCCAGCCGTCGCGGGCGATGCGTTCGCTCATGAAGCGGCCGCGGTAGTCCGGCGGGAACGGCAGCTCGCCGCCGAAGGCGGTTTCCGGATAGTCCCGCAGCACCGGCAGGAACCACTGGCCACGGTATTCCAGCAGCAGCGGGCGGTCGTTGGCGATCAGCTCGGCGAACAGGCAGGTGACGAACAGCGCGAGGAACAGCAGCAGGGCCAGGCGCCCGCGGCGGTTGGCGCGGAACGCGGCGAGGCGGCGGCGGTGCAGCGGGGAAAGGACGATGGCCATCTCACTGTCTCCTCGCGGCGAAGTCGATGCGCGGGTCGACCAGGCTGTAGGCCAGGTCGCCGGCCAGCTTCACCAGCAACCCGAGCAGGGTGAAGATGAACAGGCTGCCGAACACCACCGGGTAGTCGCGGCCGAGCGCCGCTTCGTAGCCCATCAGGCCGAGGCCGTCGAGGGAGAACAGCACCTCGATCAGCAGCGACCCGGTGAAGAACACCGAGACCAGCGCCGCCGGCAGCCCGGCCACCACCAGCAACATGGCGTTGCGGAACACATGGCCGTAGAGCACCCGGCGCTCGCTGAGCCCTTTGGCGCGAGCGGTGGCGACGTACTGCCTGGATATCTCGTCGAGGAAGCTGTTCTTGGTCAGCAGGGTCAGGCTGGCGAAACCGCCGACCACCAGCGAACCCACCGGCAGCGCCAGGTGCCAGAGGTAATCGGCGAAGCGCGCCAGCGGGCCGAGGCGCTCGGCGCCCTCGGAAGCCAGGCCGCGCAGGGGGAACCAGTCCAGGTAGCTGCCGCCGGCGAACAGCACGATCAGGACGATGGCGAAGAGGAAGCCGGGCACCGCATAGCCGATCACCACCAGCGCGCTGCTCCACAGGTCGAAGGCGCTGCCGTGGCGCACCGCCTTGGCCACCCCCAGGGGAATCGACACCAGGTAGGTGATCAGTGTCGCCCACAAGCCCAGGGACAGCGAGACCGGCAGCTTCTCGGCGATCAGGTCGATGACCCGCGCGTCGCGGTAGAAGCTCTCGCCGAAATCCAGCCGGGCGTAGCTCGACAGCATCAGCCAGAGCCGTTGCAGCGGCGGCTTGTCGAAGCCGTACTGGCGCTCCAGGGCGGCCACCAGCTGCGGATCGATGCCGGTCTCGCCGTGGCGCTGCGGTTCCAGAGCGCCATGCCCACCCTCCCCGCCACGCCCCAGCGGGCCGCCGCCGTCGACGCCCTGCAGGCGCGCGATGGCCTGATCCACCGGCCCGCCGGGTGCGGCCTGGACGATGGCGAAGTTGATCAGCAGGATGCCCAGCAGGGTCGGCAGGATCAGCGCCAGGCGGCGCAACAGGTAGCCGCCCATGTCACTGCGCCTCCCGGCTCGGCGCGGCCCGCTCGCGGACTTCCCACCAGGTGTTCAGCCCCAGGCTGTAGCGCGGCGCCTGCGGCGGTCGGCCGAAGCGATTCCAGCTGGCGATCCAGACCTCGTCGGAATACCAGGTCGGGATCAGGTAGTAGCCCCATTGCAGCACCCGGTCGAGGGCGCGCACGGCGGTTTCCAGGGCGGCCCGCGAGTCGGCCTCGACCACCGCCTGGACCAGCCGGTCGATGGCCGGGTCTTTCAGGCCGATGCGGTTGTAGCCGCCGGGATCGGCGTAGCTGGAGGAATGCCAGAAGCTGTACTGCTCGTTGCCCGGCGAATTGGACTGGGAGAAGCTCGAAACGATCATGTCGTAGTCCCGCGCACGTATGCGCTCGATGTATTGCGAAGCGTCCACCTGGCGCAGGCGCATATCGATGCCGATCCGCGCCAGGTTGCGCTGGAACGGCAGCAGCGCGCGCTCCAGGCTCTTGCCCTGGAGCAGGAGGTCGAAGCGCAGCGGCCGTCCGGCGGTATCCAGCAGGCGCCCGTCGACGGCATGCCAGCCGGCCTCGCCGAGCAGGCGGTAGGCCTGCACCAGGCGCTCGTGGATATCGCCGCTGCCGTCGTTCACCGGCGGAGCGTAGGCCTGGCCGAAGACCTCCTCGGGGATCTGCCCGCGCAGCGGCTCCAGCAAGGCCAGTTCGTCGGCGCCGGGCAGGCCGCGAGCGGCCATCTCCGAGTTGTCGAAATAGCTGCGCAGGCGCTTGTAGCGACCGCCGAAGAGCTGCCGGTTGGTCCATTCGAAGTCGAACAACAGGCTCAGCGCCTGGCGTACCCGGCGGTCCTCGAACAGCGGCCGGCGCAGGTTGAACACCAGGCCCTGGAGGCTGGCCGGGTACGGGTAGGGAAAGCTCTCCTGGCGCAACCGGCCATCGCGCAGGGCCGGCGAGTCGTAGCCGCTGCTCCAGGCCTTGACGCTGGTCTCGACATTGATGTCGGCCTGCCCGGCCTTGAACGCCTGCAAGGCCACGCCGCTGTCGCGGTAGTAGTCGAAACGGATCCGCTCGAAGTTGTACAGGCCACGCCCGACCGGCAGGTCGCGAGCCCACCAGTCGGGGTTGCGCCGGTAGCTCACCGAACGCCCCGCCTCGGCCTTCTCCAGCCGGTAAGGTCCGCTGCCCAGCGGCGGCTGCATGCTGCTGCGGTTGAAGTCGCGTCCCTGCCACCAATGCCTGGGCAGCACGTAGAGCTGGGCCAGCACCAGCGGCAGCTCGCGGTTGCCGGCATGACGGAAATCGAAGCGGATGCGCAGGCGATCCTCCACCACCGGCTCGCGGACCTCCTTGTAGTAGGCGCGCCAGAACGGGCTGCCCTGCTCGACCAGGCTATCGAAGGAAAACTTCACGTCCTCGGCGGTGACCGCCACGCCGTCGCTGAAGCGCGCCCGCGGATCGATATGGAAACGCACCCAGCTGTTGTCCGGGGCTTTCTCGATGTAGCGCGCCAGGTAGCCGTATTCGGTGAACGGCTCGTCCAGTGACTGGAAGCCGAGGGTTTCGTAGATCAGCGCGGCCTGGGTCATGCTGATCGGCGTGCCGCGGTTGGCGAAGGGGTTCAGCGTGTCGAAGCTGCCGCTTTCCATCCGCCGCAGGCTGCCGCCCTTGGGCGCCTGCGGGTCGACGAAGTCGAAGTGCTGGAAACCCGGCGGATATTTCGCCGGCTCGTCGTAGAGCGTGATGGCATGGCGCGGCTCGCTGCGGGCCAGGCTGGCGAGCAGGCAGCAGGCGAAGACCAGGATGCGTCCGGGCATGGCTCAACCACCGAAGTGATAGCTGAAGTCCAGCCACCATTGGCGGCCCATGGCGTCGTAGTTGCCGGTGGGATAGTACGGCCAGCCATCGGAGTCGTCCTCCTTGATCTGGTCGAGCAGGTTGTTCACCGTCAGGCCGACGCTGGCGCGTTCGTTGAGCCGGTAGCGGGCGCTGGCGTTGAACACCGTCCACGGGCTCAGGCGCCCGCTGCCAGCGGCGTTGGTAACGCTGCCGTAGCGCACCGCGAAGAGCGTCGAGGTGAACTGTGCGTAGTCCCAGGTCAGGCTGGCGTTGAGTTTGCTGCGCCAGTCGTGGGAGTCGAGGCTGTCGCGCTGGTTCTCGCTGGGGTAGTCGTCGGACTGCTTGTAGTCGTGGGACAACACCAGGGTGTAGCCGACGGTCGAGGAGAAGGCGCCGTAGTCGCCGGCGCCCCAGCGGATGTTGCTGCGCAGGTCGATGCCGCTGGTGCGCTCCTTGGCCGCGTTGATGGCATTGACGTAGACCTTGTTCAGGCGATTCGGGTCGACGCTGGCGTCGCCGGCGTTGCGCTCGACCCGCGCCAGGGTGTCGCGGCACTGCGCCGAGTCCGGATCGAGCCCGCCGCTGCGGCAGGCCGCCTCGTCGCGCAGCAGTTTGTCCGGATCGAGGGTGGTCAGCAGGTCATCGATCTGGATGTGGTAGTAGTCGGCGGAAAAGTCGAACCTGCTCGACGGCGACCAGACGAAGCCGTAGCTCCAGTAGCGCCCGCGCTCGGACTTCAGGTCGGGCGTGCCGCTCTGCACGTAGTCGACCCGGCCGTTCTTGCAGGCGCCGTCGACGCCTTTCTCGCAACCGTAGTAGTCCTTCTGCGCCGGGTAGTAGCCGTTGGCGTCGGCCTGGTAGATGTAGTTCAGGTCCGGCGCGCGGAAGCTGGTGCCGTAGCTGCCGCGTAGCAGCAGGCTGGTCAGCGGGCGCCACTCTAGCCCCAGGTTGTAGGTGGTCTGCTCCTCGGTGCGACCGCTGAACCTGTACTGGTCCCAGCGGCCGGCGGCGGACGCCAGCAGCGTGTCGTGCAGCGGGATGCTGAATTCGCCGCCGGCGGCGTAACGGTCGCGCGAGCCGCCGGAGCTGCTGGCCTTGGAGACGTTGTAGAGAGAGCCGTCGTTGTATTGCGAGTCGGGACGGATCCTGTAGCCCTGCTTGCCCACCTCCAGCACGCCGGCGAAGGCCACCGGGCCGGCCGGCAGGTCGAACAGCTCGCCGTTGCCGGTGAAGCTGTAGGTCTGCGAGTAGGACTCGCTGTGCTGGGTCACGTTGCGCCGCAGGCTGCGCCACTCTTCCTCGCTCAGCGGACGTCCGAGGCGCGCCGGATCGGGATCGTAGACCGGGTAGCCGTCGCGTTCGCCGAGCTTGCGGCCCAGGTACAGGTCGAGGATCCCGGCCGCCGGGGTGTAGCGGGTAGTGCGGTCGCTGCGGTACTCGGAGCGGGTCGCGGCCAGTTCGTATTCCCAGGAAGTATTGGCGACGCGGTCGCTGTAGCCGAGGGTGCCGGTCCAGGACACCTCGCGCCACTTGCTGTTGTTGCTGCTCTTGCCGCCGATCTCCTCGGGCGAGAACAGCCGGTACCAGCGCTCCAGGTCGCCGCTGGAGGCATTGATGAAGTCCGGCGAGGTGAAGGACGGTCCGCGGGTATTGTTCTGCAGGTGGTCGAAGCCGAACAGCAGGTCGGCGAACAGCTTGCCGCTGTCGCTCAGGTGCCAGGTGCCGCCGGCGTAGCCGTCGTAGTTTTCCTTCTTGGTCTGCAGGGTCCAGTAGTTGTTGTAGTACTGGTCGGTCATGCAGCGATAGCCACCCCTGGCGCCCGGCACCGGCGCCACGTTGCCGCCGAACAGGCCGCCGAGGCCGGCGCAGGAGGCGTCGCCGAGGTAGCGTCCGCTCTGCGGGTTCAGCCGGTAACCGACGTTGTTGCCGTCCGGGTAGCTGTCCATGAAACCGCGCTGGTTGGCCCAGACCGGCTGGCGCTGCTCGACCTGCAGGCCGAACAGGCCTTCGAAGTCGCCCGTCGCACCGCCGCCGACCAGTTGCAGGCGCTGGTTGTCGCCGCCGCCGCGCTCGGTGGTGCCGGCGCGCAGGTTGACGTCGACGCCATCGAATTTCTTCTTCAGGACGATATTGACCACCCCGGCGATGGCATCCGAGCCGTAGATCGCCGAGGCGCCGCCGCTGAGGATCTCGATGCGGTCGATCATGACCGCCGGGATGTTCGCCAGGTTGGTGAAGTTCACCGAGCCGCCATAGGCGGTCGGGTAGTCGGCGACGCGCCGGCCGTTGATCAGCACCAGCGTGTGATTGGGGCCGAGATCGCGCAGGTTGAGGGCGTTGGCCGCCGGTTGCCAGGTGTTGCCGTAGTCCTCGCCCTGGGTCATACCGGTGTTCTGGGTCTGCGTCTGCAAGGCCTCGAAGACGTTGCGGTAGCCACGGTTCTGGATTTCCTCGCTGCTGATCACCGTGACCGGCGACGGCCCTTCCTGCTGGGCGCGGGGAATCCGCGAGCCGGTCACCACCACCCGCTCCAGGGTCTGCTCCGCTTTCGCCGCCAGCGGCTGCACCTTCGCCGCCGGTACGGCCGCGCGCA
This sequence comes from Pseudomonas sp. TZ252, assembly GCF_056110345.1. Taxonomy (NCBI): domain Bacteria; kingdom Pseudomonadati; phylum Pseudomonadota; class Gammaproteobacteria; order Pseudomonadales; family Pseudomonadaceae; genus Pseudomonas; species Pseudomonas sp. TZ252. The sequence continues at coordinate 5,749,124 of NZ_CM148566.1, forward strand.
GCGGCGCGGCGGAAATCACCGCGCCGCGCTCGGAACGGCGGAACTGCAGGCCGCTACCGCGCAGGGCCTGTTCCAGGGCCTGGTCGACACTCAGCGGACCGCGCACCGCCGGCGCCTGCCGGCCGCGCACCAGCGACTGCTCGAAGGAGATCAGCAAGCCGCTCTGCCGCGAGATGCCTAGCAGCACCTGGTCCAGCGGGCCGGCGGCGACGTCGAAGGTGAGCGCCTTGGCGGCGGGCGCGGGCGTCTCCGCACGTGCCTCCGGCGGCGCGGCGTAGGCCGCCGCGAGCAGCGCGGCCAGGGCCAGGCAGGAAGGCAGGCGTGTGGATGGAGCATGGTGCGGCATCGTTCGGTTCCCCCCGAAAACATGGTTTCCAGGGGATGAGCGATGAGCGCGGGAGATTTGCAGGGCAGGCTTGGAACGCTTTGTTCTGAGCTTATAAGCGCGGGCGAATAGGCATAGCGGCGGATAACGCCTCCGGCGTTATTCGCCCTACCCGACAATCTTCCCCAGCTCCCCTACCGGCCTTGCCCCGCGTAGGGCGAATAGCCGCTTGCGGCTATCCGCCGGTTCAGGCAGGGCGTAGCGGCGGATAACGCCTCCGGCGTTATTCGCCCTACCCGACAATCTTCCCCAAGCTCCGCTACCGGCCTTGCCCCGCGTAGGGCGAATAGCCGCCTGCGGCTATCCGCCGGTTCAGGCACGGCGTATCGGCGGATAACGCCTCCGGCGTTATTCGCCCTACCCCAAAATCACCCCCAAGCTCGGCTACCGGCCTTGCCCCGTGTAGGGCGAATAGCCGCTTGCGGCTATCCGCCGGTCCGAACACGGCGTTATCCGCCCTGCCGCCCTCGGGTCAGTACGTCAGCGCCCCGCACCAGTGCGCGCTCTTCAGTTCCTCGTAGAGCGCGCCGATCTTCAGCGAGCACTGCCGCGACGGCGGGTAGATCAGCGACACCGGGCACAGCGGCGGTTCGAACGGCTGGAGGATGCGTACCAGTCGACGCCGGCGGATCGCCTCCTCGGCCATGAAGCCCATCACCTGGACGATGCCCTGGCCGACCAGCGCCGCGTCGACCAGCGCGTCGGCCACGTCCAGCACCAGGTCGCCGCGCACCGCCAGGCTCAGCGGCTGGCCGTCGCGCTGGAACTGCCATTCCAGCAGCTTGCCGGTATGCAGGTCGCGCACCGTCGGGCAGTTGTGCCCGGCGAGTTGCTCCAGGCGCTCCGGCGTGCCGTGGCTACGCAGGTATTCCGGCGACGCCACCGTGACCCAGCGCAACGCCGCCAATGGCCGGGCGATCAGGCGCACGTCGCCGACCCGACCGAGACGCACGGCGGCGTCGAAGCCTTCCTCGGTGAGGTCGACCAGGCGATCGGTCATCGCCGCCTCGATCTGCAATTGCGGGTAGCGCCGCGTCAGTTCGCGCAGCACCGGCATGATCACGATCCGCCCGAGCGCCTGCGGGGTGGTGATCTTCAGCGGACCGCTCGGCGCGCACTGGCGGTCCACCAGCAACTTCTCGACTTCCTCCAGTTCCGCCAGCAAGGGTGCGCAGCGCTCGTAGAACAGCTGGCCGTCCGGGGTCAGGCTGACGCTGCGGGTGGTGCGGTGCAGCAGACGCACGCCGAGTTCGGCTTCCAGCCGGCCGATGGCGCGCGACAGGCCGGACTGGGTCAGACCGAGAGAAACGGCGGCCTGGGTGAAGCTACGGGTCTCGGCCACGCGGGCGAGCAACTTGACGGCATTCAGGTCCATGGCGATCTCATCGATGATTATTTTCATCAGTGAAAGGACGGAGAGGCTATTTATCACGATTCCAGCATGAGAAACACTGGCCGCGCCCAACCCAGACCAGGAGTCCCACCGTGACGGACCGTGCCGCCCCTTCCAACTGGATGCTCGCCCTGCTCGCCTGCGCGCAACTGATCATCGCCCTCGACGCCACCATCGTGTTCGTCGCTCTGCCGGAAATCAGCCGGGCGCTGGATTTTTCGGCGCAACGCCTGCAATGGGTGGTGAGCGCCTATACGGTGGCCTTCGGCGGCTTCCTCCTGCTCGGCGGGCGCGCCACCGACCTGCTCGGCCGGCGCCGCATGTACGTCCTCGGGCAAAGCCTGTACGCCCTCGCCTCCCTCGCGGGCGGGCTGGCCCAGAGCGAGTTGCCGTTGATCCTCGCCCGCGCCGTGCAGGGCCTGGGTGGCGCGCTGCTGTTCCCGGCGACCCTGGCGCTGATCGGCAATCACTTCGCCGAGGGCCCGGCGCGCAATCGTGCCCTGGCGATCTGGAGCATCGCCTCGGCGTTCGGCCTGGCCCTCGGCTCGGCGCTCGGCGGCGCGCTCACCGAGCTGTTCGGCTGGGCCTCGATCTTCCTGGTCAACGTGCCGCTGGCCGGCGCCGCGGCGCTGCTCGCCCTGCGCCTGATCCCGGCCGACGCCCGGCGCCAGCGCGGTCGGCGCTTCGACCTGGCCGGCGCGCTGACGGTCACCGCCGGCGCCACCCTGCTGGTCTTCGCCCTGGTCCAGGGCCCCGAGTCGGGCTGGGATGCGCCCTCGGTACGTTTCGGACTTTACCTTTCCGTCCCGCTGCTACTGGCGTTCCTCGCCATCGAACACTACAGCCGCGACCCGCTGATGCCGCTGCGCCTGCTGGGCAACCGCAACCTGCAGGTGGCGATGCTGCTGACCGCGATCTTCATGAGCAGCTACGGCGTGCAGTACTACTTCCTGGCCATCTACTTCCAGTCGGTGTACGGCTACAGCGTGTTGCAGACCGGCCTGGCGTTCCTCCCGGCGACTCTGCTCTGCACCCTCGGTATCCGCGTCGCCGAGCGCCTGCTGGCCCGCCACGGGGCACGCGCGACGCTGGTCGCCGGCCTGCTGCTGGGCGCACTCGGGCTCGGCCTGCTGGCAGCGTGCCTGCCGCTGGGGCGCGGCTTCCTGGCGCTGCTGCCAGCCATCGTGATCCTCAGCATCGGCCAGGGCATGACCTGGACCGCCATGTGGGTGAGCGCCGCCAGCGGCGTCGATCCCGCCGAACAGGGCGTCGCCTCGGGGATGGCCTCGATGACCCAGCAGATCGGCGGCGCGCTCGGCCTGGCCCTGCTGGTGGCGCTGGCCAACGCCCAGGTGCGCGGCGCCGATGCCGCCAGCCTGCTGGCCAGCCAGGCGCGCGGCATCGAATGGGTGACCGCGCTCAGCGCCCTGCTCGCCCTGTTCGGCGCCGCCCTGGCCTTGCGGCTGCGCCGTGAGGAACCCGCGGCGTTGCAGCCGAGTCGCGGCTGATCCCGCTCAGGCGTCGCCCAGCTCGGCGCCGAGTTCCAGCGCCAGGGCCTGGAAGGCCAGGCGCGCGGCACCGGGGTGGCTGCCCTGGCGCCAGAACAGCGCTACCTGGCGGGTCGGCAACGCCGGCCGCAGCGCCACGCAGCGCAACCCGGCCTGCTGGCGCGCCACCGCCTCCGGCAGGATGCTGGCCAGTCTTCCGCGGCGAACCACGTCGACGATGGCGCTGATCGAGTTCGCCTCCAGCGCCACCCGCGCCGTCACCCCTTGCTGGCGCAGGTAAGCGTCGATGTGCCGGCGCGTGGCGAAGTCGTCGCGCAACAACGCCAACGGCAACTCCGCCAGCGCTGCGGCGGCCAGCGGCGCGTCCGCCGCCGGGTGTTCCGCCCCCAGCACCAGGCCCAGGCGCTCCAGGTAGAGCGGCTGGCTGTCGATCTCCACCGAACCCGGCTCGCTGAAGGCCACGCCAAGGTCCAGGCGATCGTCGATCAGCGCCGCCTCCAGGGCGTCCTGGGGCAACTCCTCGAGGCTCAACTCGATGCCCGGATAGCGCTGATTGAACGGATCCACCAGGGCGCCCACCAGATAGCAGGTGAAGGTCGGCGTCATGCCCAGGCGCAGGCGGCCGCGACTGAGGTCGCGCACCTCGTGGATCGCTCGTTGCGCCGCTTCCAGCTCGCGCAAGGCACGCCGCGCATGAAGCAGGTACAGCTCGCCGGCATCGGTGGGACGCACGCTCCTGCCGGAGCGGTCGAGCAATTGCACGCGCAGTTGCTCTTCCAGTTGCCGCACCTGCTGCGACAGGGTCGGCTGCGAAACGTGCAGCGCCTCGGCGGCGCGGGTGAAATTGCGATGCTCGGCGACAGCGAGCAGGTAGCGCAGGTGGCGAAGCAGCATGGAAACATCCAACTATAGACCAGACCAATGACTGGAATAATAAACCGGTCTTGGACCCTATGGCTCAATCCGCGCATCCTGGCCCCACCATTCGACGGCCAGGAGCCCAGCGCCATGCGTGACATCATCGACGGCTTTCTCCGCTTCCAGCGCGACGCCTACCCGGCGCGCTCGCAACTGTTCAAGTCCCTGGCCACCCGGCAAGCCCCCAAGGCACTGTTCATCGCCTGCTCGGACAGCCGGGTGGTCCCCGAACTGCTGACCCAGCGCGAGCCCGGCGAACTCTTCGTGATCCGTAATGCCGGCAACATCGTCCCCGGCTACGGGCCGCAGCCCGGCGGGGTCAGCGCCTCGGTGGAATACGCGGTGGCGGTGCTCGGGGTCGGCGACATCGTGGTCTGCGGCCACTCGGACTGCGGCGCGATGGGCGCCATCGCTTCCTGCGCCTGTCTCGACCACCTGCCGGCAGTGGCCGGCTGGTTGCACCACGCCGAGGCCGCACGGGCGATGAACAGCGCCCACGAACACGCCTCCGAGGCGGCGCGGCTGGACGCCCTGGTGCGGCACAACGTGATCGCCCAACTGGCCAACCTGCGCACCCACCCCTGCGTCGCCCGCGCCCTGGAGCAGGGTCGGCTGAACCTGCACGGCTGGGTCTACGACATCGAAAGCGGCCGCATCGACGCCCTCGACGGCGCCAGCCGGCGCTTCGTCTCCCTCGCCGAGCATCCCGAAGTGCGCGCGGTAGGCGGCGAACCCGGGCAGGCGGTCGCCTGAATCCCTTCCCTCACAACCACCCGCAAGGAGAGTCATCTCATGCAACACAGCCAAGTGTCCCCCAACGCGCGCCAGCAACTGGCCGAGACCGTGGTCCTGAACAAGGCCCGCCTGGGCCTGTCCTGGCAGGACCTGGCCGACGGCACCGGTCTCGCCCTGACCTTCGTCACCGCCGCCCTGCTCGGCCAGCATGCCCTGCCAGAGGCGGCGGCGCGCAAGGTCGCCGCCCAACTCGGCCTGGACGACGACGCGGTGCTCCTGCTGCAAAGCATCCCGCTGCGCGGCAGCATTCCCGGCGGCATTCCCAGCGACCCGACCATCTATCGCTTCTACGAGATGCTGCAAGTCTACGGCAGCACCCTGAAGGCGCTGGTCCACGAACAGTTCGGCGACGGCATCATCAGCGCGATCAACTTCAAGCTGGACATCAAGAAGGTCGAGGACCCGGAAGGCGGCTCGCGGGCGGTGATCACCCTCGACGGCAAGTACCTGCCGACCAAGCCGTTCTGAAGCGTCGCGCCGCCCGGCTCGCCGCCGGGCGCGCGCCTCAGCGGCTGGCGATGCTGACCCAGTAGGGCCCGTGGTAGTCGAGCCGGATCGGTAGGCTCTGCTCCAGCAATGCCAGCGCCGCGCCGCTGTCGTCCAGCGGGTAGATGCCACTGACGCGCAGCGCCGCCGCGTCGTCGGCGACGCTGATGATGCCGCGGCGATAGGCGCGCAACGCTTCCAGCACCTCCCCCAGCGGGCGGTCGCGGACCTCCAGCCGGCCATCCAGCCAGGCGCTCTCGCCGCCTTCGGCAGGACCTCGGGCGAGAATCGCCGAGGCGTCGAAACGGGCGCTCTGGCCGCGCTCCAACAGGCATTGCCGTCCGTCGGCAGTGGTGATCCGCACCCGCGACTCGAGCACCACCACTCGCGAGCTGGCGCCGTCATCGCTGACCTGGAAGCGGGTTCCCTGCGCCTCGACCTGGCCACGCCCGGTGTCGACGACGAAAGGCCGCGCCGGATCCCGTGCCACGTCAACCAGCAGGCGGCCCTCGCGTAAGCGCAGGCGACGCCGGTAGCCATCGAATTCGGGGCGTACCCGGCTGCGCGCGTCCAGCACCAGTTGGCTGCCATCCTCCAGGCGGAAGCTCTGGCGTTGTCCGGTGCCGGTGTACAGGTCGCCGGGCCAGGGGAAGCCGACGATGCCGATCCGCCCCAGCGCCAGCGTCGCCACGCCGAACGCCGCCAGGGCGAGGCTGCGCTGGAGAAACCGGCGACGGGCGGACGGCGCCTCGAGGGCTCCGATCAATTGCTCGGCGCGCAAGCCGTGCAGGGGCTCGTCGCGAAACGACTGCAAGCCCAGGCTGAGCCGGTCGAACACCGCACCGTGCTCGGCATCGGCCTGGCGCCACTGCTGGAACGCCAGGCGCTCCTCGGCGCCGGCATGGCCGGATTGCAGCAGCGCCATCCACTGCGCCGCTTCGTCGAGGATGCGTTCTCGCCTTCCCTGGCTCATTCGGCAAGCACCTGGTAGCACTGCTTGAAGCCCTCGACCATGTACTGGTGGATGCGGCTGACGGAAACCTCCAGCAAGCCGGCGATCTCCACGTAGGTCAGTCCGCCGATCTGGCTATGGATGAAGGCGGCGCGGGCCTTCGGCGACAGCCCGGCGAGCATGCGCTCCAGGCGCAGCAGGGTTTCCACCACCTGGGCCTGCTCCTCGGCGGACGGCGCGAGGGCCTCCGGAAGCCCGGCCAGGCTTTCCAGGTAGGCGCGTTCCAGGTCCTGGCGCCGCCAGCCGTCGTACATCAGCCGGCGGGCGATGGTGGTGAGCAGCGCGCGCGGCTCGCGGATGCTTGCCGGGTCCGGCAGGGCAAGGACCTTGAGGAAGGTTTCCGAGGCGATGTCCTCGGCGCTGTGGGGGCAGCCGAGGTAGCGCCGCAGGCGCCCGCTCAGCCAGGAATAGTCGTTCTGGAACATCAGGCCGACGAGGCGATTGCGTGTCTGATCCATGCCCATTCCGCACTCTCGTGCTACGGGCCTGCGCCACCGGGCGTCGGGGTGGCAGGCGAAACCTTGATCGGCGGGAGGCGGCGCCGACGTCGGATTGCACGTGTCCCTCCCGCAAACAGCGATGGCAGGCCGCCGGGCCTGCGCGGAAGGCAATATGCCGCAGAAGCCCGAACGCAAAAAAGAATATTAATTAAGGTGTACTTAACTTTTTGGCATTAGAAGATCGCCATCCCGCGACGACTGTCGTCATTCCTTACGAAATGGCAACGCCGCGATCCGCCGAAAGCGGCATACTCGTCAGCTTGTTTCGCCGCGTCGACAACGCCCGTACCAATGTCCGCCTCGCTCCCCAACGACACCCCGCCTGACGAAGCCCTGCCCCTGGTCCTGGCCGGTCCCCTGCTGCGCCGCGCAGAGCCCGGACGCCTGGTGTTCTGGCTGGCCACGTCATGCCCGACGACCATCGAACTGATCCTCGCCAGCGAAGGCGAGGCGGAGCGTCGGGTCCGCCTCGCGGAAGGAACCCACTCGGCCATCCGCATCGGCACCCATGCCTGGCTGCACCTGCTGGATGTCGCGCTCGACCCGCCGTTGCCCTGCGCCCGCCTGGTCGACTACGACCTGCGCCTCGCCGCCGACGGCCGGGAGCCTGCGGGAATCGCCGAATGGGCGCCGCATCTGCTCTACCCCGGTCGCCAGCGCGCCAGCCTGGTGCTCAAGCCACGTCTCGACCAGTTGCTCCACGGCTCCTGCCGCAAGCCGCATCACCCAGCGGCCGATGGCCTGCTGCAGGTCGACCGGCTGCTGGAGGAAAACCTGCTGCAGGCCGAAAGCCGCCCGGCGTTGCTGATGATGAGCGGCGACCAGGTCTACGCCGACGACGTCGCCGGGCCGATGCTGGTGGCCATCCATGGGTTGATCCACCGCCTCGGCCTGTACGGCGAACACCTGGAAGGCGCACTGGTGAACGACAGCGAGGCACTCTACGCGCACCCGGCCACCTACTACCGGCGCGAGGACCTGCTGCCCGCCTTCGAGTCCAACGAAGCCCTGCGCGAGCGCTTCTTCGGCGGGGTGAAGAAGCCGATCTTCACCTCGGCCAACGCCCACAACCATCTGGTCGGCCTGGCCGAGGTGCTGGCGATGTACCTGCTGGTCTGGTCGCCGGCGCCCTGGCGCCTGGTCAGGCTGGAACCGCCGCCGGGGCTGGATGCGCGGCACGCGCAGCGCTTCGCCGGCGAGCGCCGGCACATCGAAGCCTTCCGCGATGGCCTGCCCCGCGTGGCGCGGGCGCTGGCGCATATCTCGTCGCTGATGATCTTCGACGACCACGACATCACCGACGACTGGAACCTTTCAGCACGCTGGGAGCTGACCGCCTACGGCCATCCTTTCTCCCGGCGGATCATCGGCAACGCCCTGCTCGCCTACCTGCTCTGCCAGGGCTGGGGCAACGACCCGCAGCATTGCGGCGAATGGCTGGCGCCGGTCGCGGCCCTGATGGAGGGTGCCGCGGCAGACGGCCGGCTGCCCTGCGCCGAGCAGGACCGCCTGCTCGATGCCCTGCTCGACTTCCAGCACTGGCACTACCGGTTGCCTGGCAGCCCGACCCTGATCGTCCTCGACACGCGCACCCGCCGCTGGCGTAGCGAGCGCAACCTGGGCCGGCCCTCCGGGCTGATGGACTGGGAGGCACTGAGTGAATTCCAGCAGGACCTGCTCGGCGAAAAGGCGGCGATCATCGTGTCGCCGGCGCCGATGTTCGGGGTCAAGCTGATCGAGGGCGTACAGAAGCTCTTCAGTTGGATCGGCCAGCCGCTGCTGGTCGATGCGGAAAACTGGATGGCCCATCGCGGCGCGGCCTCGGTGATGATGAACATCTTCCGCCACTCGCGTACGCCGGGTAACTACCTGATCCTTTCCGGCGACGTGCATTACTCCTTCGTCTACGACATCCGGATTCGCCATCGCGAGCGCGGGCCCCGGCTCTGGCAGATCACCAGCAGCGGGATCAAGAACGAATTCCCGCGACGCCTGCTGGACTGGTTCGACCGCCTCAATCGCTGGCTCTATGCGCCCTGGTCGCCGCTGAACTGGCTGACCCAGCGGCGCAGTCTGGAAATCCGCCCGCGCGTTCCGCAGCACAGCCAGGCCGGCGAGCGCCTGTGGAACAGCGCCGGGATCGGCCAGGTATTCATTGGCGAGGACGGCCGTCCGCGCGCGGTGTTGCAGGTCAATGCCGATGGCTCGCCGGCGACCGCCTTCGAGCGACATCGCGACATCGAAGACGAACGAGCGGACCAGTCGCCGGTCACGCCGGGTCGCTGAAAGGCCAGAACAAGGGGGACGGGCGGACGCCGCGCCGCATCATCCGCCCGCCCGGTTTCAGAAAAGCCGCTCCTGCACGTCCAGGGTCGCCGCCAGCGCTTGCCAGAGCACCTCGGCGAAGACCCGCTGGGCGTCGCCGGCCAGGTACGCCTGCATGGCCGCGTCATCGCTCCACTCGCTGTGCAACAACCACAGGTCGGAGTCCCCGTCCGCCTGGCGCAGTTCGTAGCGCAGGCAACCGGGCGCGGCCTGGCCCGCCTGCGCCAGCTCTTGCAGGCGCAGGCCGAGGCGGTGCGACTGGCCGCTGCGGGCGCGAATGCTGACCAGGTGACTGGCCCGATTGAACGCTGGCATGCTCTCTGCCTCCTCGACATGGATTCGCCGCTGCGCAAGCGGCACCAGGAGTGGAAGGGCCGGCGGCGCCAAGACGCCGGCCGGCCGCTGTGGGGTGTAAGGGTGACGCATGTGCCCTGCCTCCGATTACCAGTTGCCGGGATGGGTCCGCCGCGCCAGCGTGCCGCCCGCGGCGGGGCCGGAAGGCGAACGGGAAGGCGCCTCGGGGACCAGCGCGCCGTCGCGCACCGGCCGCGAACGGAAGGCACCCGGCGCGCGCTCCGGCGACATGCCGCCCGATGACAGTCTGGCCTGTTGATTTGACATAGGTGTGTCCCCCTGCATGTGTTTCCCATCGGCATGACGGAGATTCCGCCATGCCAGCCAGATTAGGGGGATGGCGCGGGGAATCGGTAGACGGATACTGTCGGGTTCTTGCCTGAAACTGCCGCGCTCCGGTTTTTTCTCATCCGCTTGCGCCCCGTGCGACGAGCCGGCTTGCCTGTTCCTGGCGAATGCTTGCCTGATCCTGCCAACGCGCATCGCGATGAGTGCCTGCCGCCGCGGCGCGCGCTAGTCTTGGGAAGGTTTCCCCCGCGAGTCCCCGCATGAGCGAAAACACCCCGCTTCTTTCCGTCGATCTCCCCGCCGAACTGCGCCAGCGCCAGAGCGAACTGGCGCAGTTGCTGCTCAAGCACTGTCCCAGCGACGGTGTCTACGGCACCGCCGTCGACCCCCTCGCCCTGATTCGCGCCGACGGCCCCACCCTGCCGGCGCGCGGCATGCACAAACCTGCCCTGTGCATCATCGCCCAGGGCCGCAAGGAGGTGCAGTTGGCCGAGGAACGCTATATCTACGATCCGTTGCACTACCTGGTGGTCTCGGTCACCCTGCCGCTGGCCGGCCAGGTGATCGACGCCTCGCCGGACGCGCCCTACCTCTGCGTCCGGCTGGATATCGACCCTGCGGAAATCACCCAGCTGATCTCCGACGCCGGGCCCATGGAAGTGGCCAGCCGGCGCGGCGACCGCGGCCTCTACGTCGACCGTATCGACGCCAGCCTGCTGGATGCGGTGCTGCGCCTGATCCATCTGCTGGACAGCCCGCGCGACATCCCGATGCTGGCGCCGCTGATCCTCCGCGAGATTTTCTACCGGCTGCTGCGCAGCGGCCAGGGCCAGCGCCTGCACGAGATCGCCATCGCCGACAGCCAGGCCCACCGCATCACCCGCGCCATCGACTGGATCAACCAGAACTACGGCAAGCCGCTGCGCATCGAGCAACTGGCCCAGGTGGTCAACCTCAGCCCCTCGACCCTGCACCACCGCTTCAAGGCCGTGACCGCGATGAGCCCGTTGCAGTACCAGAAGCAGCTGCGCTTGCAGGAAGCGCGCCGGCTGATCTTCAGCGAGGGCCTGGAAGTGGCCGCCGCCGGCTACCGGGTCGGCTACGAAAGCCCGTCGCAGTTCAGTCGCGAGTACAGCCGGCTGTTCGGCGCCCCGCCGCTGCGCGACCTGGCGCGGGCGCGCAACACCGCCTAGGGGAACGCGGCAGCGGCCGCGAGGGTCAATCGGGAAGCGGCGGCATACCTTCGTCGCCCCGACCGACCTTGCGCAACCGTACCCGCCATGACCCGAGCCCTGCCCCTGCTCCTGCTTGCCCTGTCCCTTCCCGCCGCGGCGACGGACAGCGAGTCGTTCGCCCGCCGCTACCTGGCCTATGTCCATGCCGTCGGCCAGCACAGCGAACGACTCTGGCCCGGCTGGCGGATGGCCGACAAGGCCTTCCTCTACAGCGATGGCCGCAGTACCTGGGTCGCCGATGCCGAAGGCCGCGCGCAGCGCACCACGGCGGCGGGCGACAGCGACCCGGATCTCGACCTGAGCTATGCCTTTCCGCGTTACCGGGGCCGTCCGGCGGTGCTGCTGCAGATCAGCGCCGCGCACCTGCGGAGCAATACCGGCAATAGCGAGACGCTGGCCGCCATCGGCCCGCACGAAGCCTTCCATCGCTACGCCCAGGAAGACTGGCCGGGCCTGCGCAAGCCCGGTGGCTATCGCGGCGACCTGGCCACGCTCGACCCGCGCCCGCGGGAATACCGCTATGCCCTGTTCCAGTCGCTGCTCCAGGCCCTGCGCACGCCCGGGCAGCGCGACAGCTACCTGAGCGACGCCCAGGGCTGGCTGCGCCGCTGGCGCGAAGCGGCTCCCGAGGAAAGCCGGCTGGCGGCGCAGGTCGATCTCAGCGAAGGCACCGCGCGCTACATCGAGATGGCCGCCGCCGCGCGCTACCGCACCGATTTCGCCAAGGATCCGCAACGCTATCGGCAGGCGCTGCGGGAGTACGCCCTGGCCTTCTACGATGCCAACGAGATCGGCGTCGGCGTCGACAGCGAAGCCTACGAGATCGGCGCGCTGGCCGGAGTGCTGCTGGACCTGCGCGACGACGGGGACTGGAAGGAAGCCGCGATGGCCGGCACCTGGCCGCTGGACTACCTGCTGCGCGACCAGCCTCCGGCCTGGAGCGAACTCCCCGACGACGCGCGGGCGCGCGGCGAGCGCTACCGGCGCGAGATGGGCGCCACCCGCCAGCGCCTGGTCGAGTTGCAGGAGGCCTTCGCCGACCCACGGCGACCGCTGCTGGTGATCCCGCAACCGCGACGCACCATCGGCTTCGCCACGGCGGCCAGCGAGGTGCGCGGGGGCTTCTACGTCCTTGCCGACGGGCCGTTCCGCCAGGCCTACCTCGGCGCGCGCTGGAATGTCGGCGAGCTGACCCTGGACGGCGTCGACTATCTGGAGGGCGACGCCGAGGCGTACTGCCCGGGCTACGGCCGTTCGGCGCTGATTCCGTTGCGCGGAGGCGATTGGCGCGAAGGCACGCTGGCGCCGGAAGAACCCGGCCTGCGCGGCCGCCTGGCGACTGCTCGCAGCCTCGTCGACGGGCGGACCCTTTATTGCGCGGCGGAGAATGCTCCTTGAGGACCGACAACGGCGCTACAATGCCCGCTCGCCGCCGCAACCCCGCCGAGGGCTCGCCATGAAGTTCCTGCTGATCGGGCTGATCCGCTTCTACCAGTACGCAATCAGCCCGCTGATCGGTCCCCGCTGCCGCTTCTACCCCAGTTGCTCGCACTACACCCTGGAAGCCATCCGCGTGCATGGCGCGCTGCGAGGCGGCTACCTCGGCGCGCGCCGGCTGCTGCGCTGCCACCCCTGGCACCCCGGCGGCTACGACCCGGTTCCGGAGCGCCAGGAACAGGCGTGCGCCTGCCACAGAACGGCAAAGCCCGGCAAATGAAGCCGGCGAAAAGATCGCAACGGCGACATTCCGCACATAACCGGACCCGCCGGTCGACATGCGGAATTGATAAAACCTATCATTCAGGGTCCATCTCCCCGGCTATCGCCCGGCGCCCCCATGCGCCAGGCGACGCCTGGGAGCTCCGCTCAAACGTTTCATCCTGAGGCACCGATGCCCCGTCATCCCTTCTCCCCTTCCTTCCTCGCCGCCAGCGTCTTCTGCGCCGCCACCCCGGCCCTCGCCGCGCTGCAACCGATCGCCGAGGCGCCGCTGGCCGGCGAAACCGAGTTCCGCTGCCAGTTCAACGCCGACAACAGCACCGATTGCGTGAGCACCTACAGCTTCACCATCCTCAAGCCGAGCGGCCGCGAGATGCTCTCGCGCATCGATCGCAGCTACGCGGAGACCGACAGCCTGATCGTGGAGAAGGCCGAGCTGACCCAGCCCGGCGGCAAGCCGGTGCCGCTGGACCAGTCGCAGATCGATACGCGCACCGCGCCGAACCCGGACCAGGGCTTCCTGCGCGAACGCCAGACCTCCCTGGCGTTCCCCAACCTGCGCGTCGGCACCCGCATCAGCTACACCCTGCGCGAGCACTTCACCGCCAAGCCGCTGAGCACCCAGTTCCACTACATTCTCAGCCGCCCACCGATGCCGGTGCGCGACGACCGCTTCGTCGCCGAGTTCAAGGCCGAGCGGCCGATCTTCGTGCGCAGCGAGCTGATGGACGCCTATCGCATCGAACAGAGCGCCGACAAGAAGACCCTCAAGGTCAGCCTGAAAAAGCCGCAATACACCAACTACATCAACGAAGCCGGCAACGCCTACCTGCGCCATACCCCGCGCCTGGAGCTGGGCAGTTCGCTGGACCTGCAGGACAACTTCGGCCCGTTCGCCGCGCGCTACAACGAGATCCTCGCCGCGGAGCTGCCCAAGGGCGCCGCGGCGGCCGTCGCCGCGGTGAAGGGCAAGCCGGCCCGCGAGCAGGTCGCCGGCCTGATGCAGTACATCAACGACACCTACCGCTACCTGGGCGACTGGCGCGCCAGCGAGCGCGGCTACGTGCCCTTCTCCCTGGCGGAGATCGAGCGCAATGGCTACGGCGACTGCAAGGACCTGGCGATCCTCCTCGCCGCCATGCTCAAGGCCGCCGGGATCAAGGCCGAACCGACCCTGGTCAGCCGCGGCGACGTGGTCTGGGACCTGCTGGTGCCCGGCATGTACGCGCCGAACCATGCCATCGTCCGCGCCGAGGTGGACGGCAAGACCTGGTGGCTGGACCCGACCAACCCGGTGTTCGCTCCCGGCCGCACCATGCCCGACATCCAGCAGCGCTGGGCGCTGGTGCTGGGCGCCGACGGCAAGGTGCGGCGCGACGAGATTCCCCTGGAAGCGCCCGGCGACACCCTGCGCGTGACCCGCAGCGAGCATTACACCCATGACGGCGAAGCCCGGGTCGAGTCGCGCGTGGAGCTGTCCAATGCGCCGCTGATGCAGCTCAGCGTCGCCGATCGCCAGCGCGGCCGCACCAGCACCGACCAGGACCTGTGCCGCAACTTCGCCAAGGAAGGCAGCGACTGCGTGCTGGAGCGCGACGACAGCCAGTTCGTGCTGCCGCCCAGCTATACGATCAGTGCCAGGCTTACCGACCGCCGCGCCCTCGACCGGCTCGGCGGAGAGTATTTCTACAACCGCCAGGACCTGGCCAGCCAGTGGGATGCCTTCGCCAAGTACCGCAGCGAAGGCCAGTTGGCCGAGCTGTACCTGGGCGAACCGCAGATCACCTCCTACGACATCAGCCTGTCCGGCGGCAAGACCGACGAGCCGGCGCACAGTTGCGAGATCCGCAGCCCCTGGTTCGACATCGACCTGCAGGCCGAACCGGCCAAGGACGGCGGCTACCACTATCGCTACCGGGAAGTGCAGAAGACCAGTTGGCTCAACCACGACGAGATCAACAGCGCCGAGTTCGGCAAGCTGATCGAGCAGAGCCGCGGTTGCGTCGAGCAACTGCGCCTGGTGGTCAAGCTGGACAAGCGTCCCTGAGCGACGTGCGCCCGCTCCGGCGGGCGCGTCCAGCCGCACAGCGGGCGATCCTTCTACTCGCCCGCGCAGCCCTCCAGGCCGAGCGCCTGCTCATAGAAACGCGCCATGCGCTCCGGGTCGGCGACGTACGCCAGCATTCCGCTGGCGAGCCTGTCGCCTACACCTGCCAATCGAGCCGCAGCCCGGATTCGAACGTACGCCTCTCCCCGCTCAGCGGGTCGTCGAAGCGCAGCCCCCTGGCCAGCAGCTTGAGCGGCCGCAGGTAGTCGTCGGGGCTGCCCTCGGCGTCCAGCAGCTCGGGATAGAACCCATCGTTCTGGATACCCGCGCCGAGTGCCGCGAGGTGCACGCGCAGCTGGTGCTTCTTGCCGGTCACCGGATACAGCCGGTAGCGCCACCAGCGGCCGTTGCGCTCGACGACCTCGATGCGCGTCTCGCTGTTCGGCTCGCCCTCGCCTTCGCGCATGCGGAAGAACGGCTCGCCGGGCACCAGGCGGGTCCTGCGCAGCAACGGGAAGTCCAGTTGCGGCAAGGCCGGAGCGATCGCTTCGTAGCACTTGTCGATGCGCCGCTCGCGGAACAGCGCCTGGTAGCGCCCGCGGCTGCCGGGATTGGTCGAGAACAGCACCAGCCCGGCGGTATGCCGGTCGATCCGGTGCAGCGGCACCAGGTCTCGATTGCCGGTGCTGCGGGCCAGCCGCGCCAGGAGCGTCTGCTCGACGTAGCCGCCGGCCGGCATCACCGGCAGGAAGTGCGGCTTGTCCGCCACCAGCAGATGCTCGTCGCGGTACAGGATGCGCGCCTCGAAAGGAATCGGTGCCTCCACCGGCAACTCGCGGAAGTAGTGCACACGCAGGCCTTCGCGATATGCCGCCTGCGGGCCCAGCGCACGCCCCTCGGCGTCCAGCACCCGGCCCCGCTGCATGCGCGCCAGCCAGGTGTCGCGGTCGATGGCCGGGAAACGCGCGCAGAGACAGTCGAGCACGGTGCTCCAGGGACCGGCCGGCAGATGCAGGGTGCTGGCGCGGAGACTGGCGTCGGGCAAGGAAGGAGACGACATGCGGCAACTCGGGAAGGACGGGCGACCATTAGGCCGCAGCGCGGCGCACAGGTCAAAGCACGCCGGGGCGATACGAAGAAACCGCCCGAAGGCGGTTTCTTCCGTGACCCAGGGATCGAATCAGGCGGCGCTCGCCTTGCGCTCTTCCGCCTCGCAGGCGGCTGCGGTGAACAGCACGTCGGTCGAGGAGTTCAGCGCGGTCTCCGCGGAGTCCTGGAGGATCGCGATGATGAAGCCTACCGCCACCACCTGCATCGCCACCTCGCTGGGAATCCCGAACAGGCTGCAGGCCAGCGGGATCAGCAGCAGCGAACCGCCGGCCACGCCGGACGCGCCGCAGGCGCAGATCGACGCCACCACGCTGAGCAGGATCGCGGTCGGTACGTCCACGGCGATGCCCAGGGTATGCACCGCTGCCAGGGTCAGCACGGTGATGGTGATCGCCGCGCCAGCCATGTTGATGGTCGCGCCCAGCGGGATCGATACCGAATAGGTGTCTTCGTGCAGGCCCAGGCGCTCGCAGAGCTGCAGGTTGACCGGGATATTGGCTGCCGAGCTGCGGGTGAAGAACGCGGTCATGCCGCTTTCGCGCAGGCAGGTCAGCACCAGCGGATAGGGATTGCGGCGGATCTTCAGGAACACGATCAACGGGTTGACCACGAAGGCCACGAACAGCATGCAGCCGAGCAACACCACCAGCAGGTGGGCATAGCCTTTCAGGGCCTCGACGCCGGACTCGGCGAAGGTCGAGGCGACCAGGCCGAAGATGCCCAGCGGGGCGAAGCGAATCACCACCTTGACGATCAGCGAGACGCCGTTGGACAGCTCGGAGAGCAGGTTGCGGGTGGTATCGCTGGCGTGGCGGAAGGCGATGCCGAGGCCGATGGCCCAGGCCAGGATGCCGATGAAGTTGGCCGAGATCAGGGCGTTGACCGGGTTGTCCACCACGCTCAGCAGCAGGGACTGGAGCACCTCGGCGATGCCGCCCGGAGGCGACATCTCGCCCGGATGGCTGGCCAGCACCAGGCTCGAGGGGAAGGCGAAGCTGGCGATCACCGCCACCACCGCGGCGCTGAAGGTGCCGACCAGGTACAGCAGCAGGATCGGCCGGATATGGGTCTGCTGGCCTTGCTTGTGGTTGGCGATGGATGCCATCACCAGGACGAACACCAGTACCGGCGCGACGGCCTTCAGCGCGGAAACGAAGACCTTGCCGATGAAGCCGACCTTGAGCGCGGCGGCCGGGAAGAAGCTGGCGAGCAGCAGGCCGGCGATCAGGCCGACGATGATCTGGCCCACCAGGCTGGTACGCGTCAGCAGATGAAGCAGGGGACGTTCAGGGTATGTCATGCAGATTTCTACTCTTATAGGTGTGTCGAAGGCCGGCCCAGGCAGCTTCCATGCCGAACGACCCTGTGCCGTTCCGCCCCCGCGAAGGGATGGTTCGAGCGAGCCGGGTAGTCTAGGGAAGGACGCGCAGCACCACAGGAAACACCGACCAGCGGATACCGGGCTCCCCCGCCACGGCCATCGAACCGGATCGGGACGGCGTGGATTCTAGCCGTGTCTGCGCTTTTTGGGGGCGTCCAATTCTGTCTGGATTCGGACATGTCGTCGCAGGCGCATTGCCAGCCGGGAGGCCGGAAATCCCTGTGAAAAGGAGGGAAAACGCGAAATTCGCTGTCTGCAGATAGCCAAAGCCCGCCATGAGGCGGGCTTCAGATGGGGGGCTAGTCCGTTAGCCATGGGTCCATGATTGACCCGTCACCGTGAAAATTTCGTGAAGATTACCAATCTTTTTCCTTCACATTTCCGCTGAATCCATTCACCGCTCGCCTCACTGGGTCGGGCTCAGCTCGCTCTCCTGGAAGCGCGGCGGCGGACGGCTGAAGCTGCGAGTCAGGTAGAACAGGTAGCCGAAGCCCAGTCCGGCCCAGATCAGCCCCATCACCAGCGAGGTGCTTTCCAGGTTGAGCCAGAGCACCGCGACGATGGCCGCGCCGAGCAATGGCAGGACCAGGTAGTGGAAATGCTCCTTGAGGCTGCGGTTGCGCCCGCCGCGCACATAGAAATGCACGATCACCGAGAGATTGACGAAGGTGAAGGCCACCAGGGCGCCGAAATTGATCAGCGCGGTCGCCGTCACCAGGTCGAAGGAGATCGCCGAGAGCGCCACCATGCCCACGATGAGCACGTTGATCGACGGCGTACGCCATTTCGGATGGACGAAGCCGAAGATCCGCTCCGGCAGCACGTTGTCCCGCCCCATCACGTACAGCAGGCGCGACACGCTGGCCTGGGAGGCCAGGCCCGACGCCAGGGTATTGATGAAGGTGGCGCAGAGGAAGATCGACTGGAACAGCTTGCCGCCGACGTACAGGGCGATTTCCGGCAGCGCCGCGTCGGGTTCCTTGAAGCGTACGTTGGTCGGGAAATAGGACTGCAGGAAATACGACACGGTGATGAAGATCACCCCGCCGTACAGCGCGGTGAGGAAGATCGCCCGCGGGATCACCCTGCCGGCGTCGCGGGTTTCCTCGGACAGCGTAGTCACCGCGTCGAAACCGAGGAAGGAAAAGCAGAGGATCGTCGCCCCCGCCACCATCGCCGAGAGATGCGCGTGCTCGGAGAAGAACGGCTGGGTACTGAGCACCGTGGCGGTCCCCTCCCCGTTGTTCAGGCCGTGAATCACCAGGCCGATGAAGACCACGATGATCGCCAGTTGGACCAGCACGAAGACGGTGTTGAAATTGGCGACCAGGTTCACGCTCTTGATGTTGATGAGGGTCATGATCAGCACGAACATCACCACCCAGATCCACGGGGCGACCTCGGGGAACAATGCGGTCAGGTATATCTTCGCCAGCAGTGCGTTGATCATCGGCAGGAACAGGTAGTCCAGCAGCGACGACCAGCCGACCATGAAGCCGACATGGGGATTGATCGCTCGTTGCGCGTAGGTATAGGCCGAGCCTGCGGTGGGGAACTGGCGGACCAGCTTGCCGTAGCTGATCGCGGTGAACAGCACGCCGGCGAGGGCCAGCAGGTAGGCGGTGGGCACGTGTCCCTGGGAAATCCCGGATACGATGCCGAAGGTGTCGAAGACGGTCATCGGGGTCAGGTAGGCCAACCCGATCATGACGATCTGCCACAGCTTGAGGGACTTGCGAAGCTGGGTTCGTTCTGCGGTGGGGGGAGGATTCGACATGGGTATGCTTGCCTCGATTTCTTCTTTTTCTAATGCACAGCAAAGGAAGGCGGACGGGCGGAAACCGCAGGCTTGCCGCCGTCTACCTTCAGCAAGGGTGGGAACCTCGACGGAAGAACGGGCGGGCGGCGCCGGACCGGAGCCGCCCGCCCATGCTCACACGGTGTGCAGGTACCAGTTGTACTCGAGGTCGGAGATCGAGTACTCGAACTCCTCCAGCTCGCTTTCCTTGCAGGCGACGAAGATGTCGATGTACTTCGGATCGATGTACTTCGCCAGGATCTCGCTGTCGTCCAGTTCGCGCAGGGCGTCGCGCAGGTTGTTCGGCAGGCTCGGCTCCAACTGCTCGTAGGAGTTGCCTTCGATCGGGGCACCCGGCTCGACCTTGTTGGTCAGCCCGTGGTGCACCCCGGCAAGCACCGAGGCCAGCAGCAGGTAGGGGTTGGCGTCGGCGCCGGCGACGCGATGTTCCAGGCGTACCGCGTCCGGGCTGCCGGTGGGCACGCGCAGGGCCACGGTGCGGTTGTCCAGGCCCCAGCTCGGCGCGTTCGGCACGTAGAACTGCGAACCGAAGCGGCGGTAGGAGTTGACGTTCGGGCAGAGGAAGGCCATGGAGGCCGGCAGGGTCTCGAGCACGCCGCCGATCGCATGGCGCAATGCGGCGTTCTGCTCGGGATCCTCGCTGGTGAAGATGTTGTTGCCGTGCTTGTCGAGCAGCGAGATGTGTACGTGCAGTCCGTTCCCGGCCTGGCCCGGATAGGGCTTGGCCATGAAGGTGGTGTCCATCTCGTGGTCGTAGGCGATGTTCTTGATCAGGCGCTTGAGCAGCACCGCATAGTCGCAGGCCTTCATCGGGTCGGCGACGTGATGCAGGTTGACCTCGAACTGCGCCGGTGCGGATTCGGCGACGATGGCGTCGGCCGGGATGCCCTGGGCGCGGGCGCCGTCGATGATGTCCTGGAGGCACTCGACGTATTCGTCGAGGTCGTCGATGGAGTACACCTGCACCGACTGCGGACGCTTGCCGGAGATCGGCGAGCGCGGCGGCTGCGGCCGGCCGTTCACGTTCTCCTGGTCGATCAGGTAGAACTCCAGCTCGAAGGCGGCGACGATGGTCAGTTCCATCTCGGTGAACCTGGCCACCACCTGGCGCAGGACTTCGCGGGGGTCGGCGAAGAAGGGATCACCTTCCAGCTCATGCATGGTCATCAGCAGTTGCGCGGTCGGGCGCTTCTGCCAGGGTTCCATGGAGAGGGTGCCGGGGATCGGGTAGCAGATCCGGTCGGCGTCGCCGATGTCGAGACCCAGGCCGGTACTCTCTACGGTGGAGCCGGTGATATCGAGGGCGAACAGGGAAGCGGGAAGGTTGATACCTTTTTCGAAGACTTTGGGCAGACTGTTGCGTTCGATTCGCTTGCCGCGAACCACGCCATTCATGTCTGAAATCAGAAGGTCGACGAACTGGACCTCGGGATGTTCCTGAAGGAACAGGCTCGGCTCAGTGAGCTGAACGGCACGCAGGGGTACCGACATGATGCAACACCTTTTTTGTTAAAAATTTCAATCATGCGGGGGCTGGAGCCAGAGTCAATCGGAAAGCCAATTTGTTGTCAATAGCCCTCTCGTCGCCCTCGCGGACGGCGAAATGGCCGTAGACAGGGCCTTCCAGCGCATCGCGAAAGCGGCCAAAGCCAGGCCAGGCAAGGTGTTCAACCTGGTGCAGCAGATATTTTACAGGCTCCGTTGTACGAAAAATTGAACAAGGCTAAGCTGTGCCAACCCTACAACAGCAATAAACCGGGTGTTCCATGTCCTACCAGCCGTCCCTCGGCGCCAAGTTCCGCGGCCACAAGATCGGTCAGCATCCGCGTTAGCTCCGCTCCGGTTCTTCTCTCCCTCGATTCTTCGCAGCGCCCTCGAGCGGCCCTCGCTCGTCCGCCGCCTGCCCTGCCCGTCCTCCTTATATAAGGAAGGACACCGGCCGCTTTCGCCTGCGTGGATAACGGATACGAAGAGCAAGATCGTTCAAGCCAGCCCGATGCGCCTGCTGGCATGCTGGACCGACGTTCACCACCGCCATGCCCCCATGACTGCCCACGACCTGCCCCGCCAAGCCTTTCTCCGCGGCGCCGTCGCCATCCTCCCATTGTCCCTGGCCGTCGCGCCCTGGGGGCTGCTGGCGGGATCGATGGCCATCGAAGCCAACCTCACCCCGGCCGAGGGCCAGGGCCTGTCCGCCATCGTCTTCGCCGGCGCCGCCCAGTTGGTGGCGATCGGCATGCTCAAGGGCGGTGCCGGGTTCTTTTCGGTCATCTTCACCACCCTCCTCCTGACCTCGCAGCACCTGCTCTACGGCATGAGCTTGCGGCCGGTCCTGTCACCTCTGCCGGGACGCTGGCGGATCGGCCTGGGCTTCCTGCTCACCGACGAGTTCTTCGCCCTCGCCAGCCAGCACGACCGGCGCAACTTCAACCGCTGGTACGCCCTCGGCGTCGGCCTGACCTTCTATATCGCCTGGAACCTGTTCACCCTCGCCGGCATCCTGCTTGGCCGCAGCATTCCCGGTCTCGAACACCTGGGCCTGGATTTCTCCATCGCCGCCACCTTCATCGCGCTGGTCGCGCCGCTGGTGCGCAACGTACCGACACTGGTCTGCGTGGCCACCTCGCTGTTCTGCTCGGTGCTGTTCAGCCACTGGCAATGGAGTTCGGCGCTGGTCCTCGCCGGTCTCGCCGGGATGGCCGCCGGTTTCATCTGCAACAAGCTGTATCGGGAGGCGCCATGGTCTGGGCAGTGATCTTCGGGATGGGCGCGATCGTCTTCCTCAACCGCTACCTGTTCCTCGAACCGCGCCTGCCGATCCGTCTCGGCAGCAACCTGCGGCAGTTCCTCGGTTTCGCCGTGCCGGGAATGCTCACGGCGATCTGCGGCCCCATCGTGTTCATGCCCGAGGGCCGCATCGACCTCGGCTACGACAATCCCTACCTGGTCAGCGGCGCAGTCACCGTGGCGCTGGTGCTCTATACCCGCAATACCCTGGCGAGCATGCTGCTGGGCATGGCGTTCTTCTTCCTGTTCAAGTGGTGGCTGATTTGATCGATGTCAGTCGCTGCACGTCGGACGGCATGATTTCGGCAGACAGCCTCTTGCAGGGGGCTACAAACCAATAGCCCGTAAGAACACGTGGAAACAACTGAAGCGGCAATCGAAAATTTTTGCCTTACTTCAAACCATATCCAAGCTTCCATTCCAAGCTTCCCAAATCATCACACCTTGCATTCGATGATAGAAAATGATTTTCGCCAAGCGGAGAGTAACAGCGATAAATAGGGACCGTATTTTTTTGTGGATATTTATACACCCAACCGATAGTGGCGATTCGATCATGTCCGCTCCCGTCACATCCTCCTGCATCAGTCACGAGATAATCATCGGGATCCTGTCTATTCACACACTCCTCCACCTCAAGCGTTTCAATACCAACGACAGGACGAGTCAGGAGATATGCGATACGATTACGCTCGGTGTACTCGGATTGTCTCACCACAGGCAGAGTAGTAACTCTGTATTTCCCACTCCTGTGCTCCCAGCGGGTAAGAGCCAAACCTACGGAAGCCTGTTTAGGTTCACTAACCACCTTCATGTTAACCCCTTGAAAGACGAGATACTTTTCCTTTAGCGTTCCTCCATGCGGTATATAAGTATAGGTGATACCCCAGCCGGAATTATCAACTCGATTCCCGCCACCAAATAGATTCACGACCCCCACATATGCGATTAAGTCAGTTGACTTCCCAATTAAATTTCGATCCCAATCATTTTTAACAAACGGAACAAGAGGATCCTTAAGAGTAAAAAAATTCTTATAATCCGAGGACAATGACAGCTTTATCCCGCCAAACCATGGATCGAGATCAAGCGCAATAACTTTACGTCCAGCCCGCCAATACCCAACACTACTCCCTATAGCACCCAAACTATCTGCCATACCACCAATCGCAGGCTCACTCCAATTTCCTTTATATAATTTCCTCCAGCTTGACGGGAACATATAAGATGCCTCCGGAGCACGCGCCACGATATTATCCCATCGCCCCGGCCTGAAACAATACATATAGAGGTAGCCTTCATCGGGGGCCCGAACCAGTGAACAGTCACCCTCCCCAGATTGGGTCCCCATCTTCGGTGCCTCAGGGCTGGTCAACACAGTAATTGGATTAACCCAAGATAGACCGTCATAAGAAAACGATACTCCCATTGACTTGTGCGCCTGCCCACCATTGATGTAGTCGCACTTTTGCTCCTGATGCACGGCTGCAACATAGACATCTCCGATCTTAACCGGAGAATTTATCCATACTCCACACTCGCTGTAGGACCCTGCGGCACCTTTACTTAACACCTTATTGGCAGGCCAGCCCATAGACCAGGCCTCCGGCCCGGTTATTGCGTAAGCATCACCACCTCCGGAACTGTAGCCTCTGAATAAATTTTCAGAGAGCTTTATTACATAAAACTTAGTATCCAGGCCAGGCTCGTGAGACCCACCCCTAACTACTAGCGGGCGCTCCACCCGCACCTGTAGACAAGACTCACAAAAGACTTCCGCCGCAACTTTCGAAACCAATAAAAAGTGCAGAAGAAGCACAAAACACAAACAAGAAATCATAGACTTCTTCATGAAAATCCCTTTCATAATATTTTATTTTTCAATCAAAACCATCCAACCACTGGCCACCAACACAATATTTCCGGCTCCAGCCCCGAAATGCCGATACCAATCTAGCGCCCGTCCAGGCAGAGCAATTGACACGGAGAAATTCAGAAAGCCACCCGAAAATAATGACGATAGTCACAGTGAACGCCATCCTCCCGCTCGACGGCTTTCACCTTGAACTGCTTTGCTCCCAGCAACTCCAAGACACGAACCAGTTGATCATGACTGAATATCTGTGTATGCCCGATTGCTGGAACTCCGCGAGAGTCAGTCACCAACAGTAGCTCACCGCCCGTCCTCAACCTGCCCACACAGTCAACCAGGAACTGGATCCAGTCGGCCGTATGGTCAAGCACATTTGAGCAAACGACGAAATCGAACGCACTCTCTATATCGGCAACACCATCCCTTATATAACAAGAAGAACCTCTTTCCCCGAGAATCGAGAATGGAAGATTCTCTGCATACAGCCCCATCAATGAGTCCTGGGCAGTCACTGTCACGCCTTCGACCTTCTCGAAAAAGCCGATCGGCCCACTACCTACTTCCAAAACCTTACCTTCAAAACCTTCGTAGCGATAATGCGAGGAGCCGTACGTGAACCCCATCTTCCCAAGAAACCACATTGCATCCTTATGCCGGGCCTCTTGTAGTTCCTCGACAGACAGATGGCGATAGGGCCATTTATCCTTCCAGAAAGAAAGCTCGTACTCCTGGGAATGTATCCACTGCTCCGAATCTGCAGACGCAACGCTACGTACGTCAGGAGCAGTTTCAACCCTACGGGACACCGACGAGAATTCGCCTGCACCACTGCCACGCTCTTCGATACACACTAGAGGAGTGCCATTCGCACGACGGCGCTCCCAGAAACCGGATAAAAATTTCACCCTAAAAACCTCCCTGCTCATTGGTACCCTTGCCCATCGGACTAAAAGACAAAAAGCCGAAACTTACCGACGACCAAACAAAAACTCGTCCTTTATCTCAGCGCCCCAGCAAAAATCTTCCCCTCAGGAAGCCGCCAAACAGCACTGCTCGAGGAAAAACTAACAAAGAAAATTTATAAATAATGTAAGAACAATCCTTTTTGCTAGAGGAAATAGTTACATAGACATAATTGAGGAGAAGATGGAGAAACGAGCGGAAAACCGCGCTCTCCGATCCGCCTAGAGGAGACCCGTTGCGATGACGCTCCAGTCCCCTTCTCGTCCAGATGAAGCGCTGAAAGGGGCCTCCTCCGCAACGAAGAACGAGGGTTCATGCGCCACGGGAATGAACTCGCGAAGAAAGGTCGCTTGGCGCTGGCGCGCTTTGGGCCGAAGATCGGGGCAACCACAACGTGCGCAGCGAGGCCCTCATGTCCGACTCCCTTCCCCAGCGCAACGGCGGGCAGATCCTGGTAGAGGCATTGCGGCGCAATGCCGTCGATACCGTCTACTGCATCCCCGGGGAAAGCTACCTGCCGGTGCTCGATGCGCTGCACGACGCCAACGGCATCCGCACCATCGTCACCCGCCACGAGGGTGCCGCCTCGAACATGGCCGATGCCTACGGCAAGCTGACCGGCCGACCAGGCATCTGCTTCGTCACCCGCGGCCCCGGTGCCACCCATGCGGCGAATGGCGTGCACACGGCGCAGCAGGACTCGACGCCGATGATCCTGTTCGTCGGCCAGGTGGAAAGCGCCTTCAAGGGCCGCGAGGCGTTCCAGGAAGTCGACTACGTGCAGATGTTCTCGGGCCTGGCCAAGTGGGCCGTGGAAATCGACCGTATCGAACGCATCCCAGAGATCGTCGGCCGCGCCTTCAGCGTCGCCACCTCGGGCCGACCGGGCCCGGTCGTGGTCGCCCTGCCCGAGGAAATCCTCTTCGGTTCCGCGCAGGTCGCCGATGCGCCGGAGCCAAGGGTGCTTCCGGGGCGGCCGGGCGCCACGGCGATGGCGGAACTGCGCGAACTGCTGGCGAACGCCAGGCGCCCCCTGCTGGTACTTGGCGGCAGCGGCTGGGACAGTGCCGCCAGGAAACGGCTAGGCGCCTTCGTCGAGGCCAATGGCCTGCCGGTGGCCACCTCGTTCCGTCGCCAGGACCTGTTCGACAACCGTGACCCGCACTACGCCGGACAACTGGGCTTCGGCGCGGCGCCGGCGCTATTGGAGCGGCTGCGCCAGGCCGACCTGCTGCTGGTGGTCGGGGCGCGCCTGGGCGAAACGCCGAGCGCTGGCTACAGCCTGGTGCGTAGTCCGGCCCCCGCGCAGACGCTGATCCACGTGCATCCGGACAGCGCGGAACTGAACCGCGTCTACCTGGCGCGATTGCCGATCCAGGCCACCCCGTGTGCCTTCGCCGAGGCCCTGGCCGACCTCGCGCCGTTGCCCTCGAGCACCTGGCAGGACTGGCGCGAAGCCGCCCATGCCGATTACCTGGCCTACTCGACCCCGGCCGCGAGCGACCCCGCCGTCCAGGGCGTCGACCTGGCGTCCGTGGTCGCGTACCTCAGCGAAAACCTGCCGGACGACGCGGTGATCGCCAACGGTGCCGGCAACTATGCCGTCTGGGTGCATCGCTTCTACCGCTATCGCCAGGCCCGCACGCAGTTGGCGCCGACCAACGGCGCCATGGGCTACGGCCTGCCCGCCGCGATCGCCGCCAGCCTGCGCGATCCGCAGCGCAGCGTGGTGTGCTTCGCCGGCGACGGCTGTTTCATGATGTATCCGCAGGAGCTGGCGACCGCCGCGCAGTTCGGCGCGACGCCGGTGGTGATCGTGGTCAACAACGGCATGCTCGGCACCATCCGCATGCATCAGGAGCGCGAATATCCCGGGCGGGTATCCGCCACCCGCCTGGACAACCCCGACTTCGTCGCCCTGGCGCGAGCCTTCGGCGCCCACGCCGAACGAGTGGAATGCAGCGCCGACTTCCCCGCCGCGTTCCGCCGCGCCCGCGAAAGCGGACGCCCGGCGCTGCTGGAGCTGCTGACCGACCCACGCCAGATCACGCCGCAGGCGCGCCTCGCCTGAGGCATCCTCAGCCGGCGCGGAAGGCGATCCAGGCCTGGTAGCCCACGGCCTGGAAATAGCGGCTGGGCAGGACGAAGCCGGTGTCTTCCAGCAGTTCGCCGAGGCGCTGCTCGGACAACGGATCGAAATCCTCGCGCAAGCGTTGCAGCATGCCGTCGCTGTCCTCCGGGGAAAGCCCGGCCAAGCGGCAGGCTTCGGCCTGCACCGGACGTTCGAAGGCGTCCCGGGCTTCCATCAGGTTGGCCAGCAGCAACGGCGCCGCTGGCGCCAGACGCTCGGCGACCGCCTCGAGAAAGCGCCGCTTGGCCTGGTCGCCGCGCAGGAAATGCAGCACCAGCAGGGCCAGCGCCGCATCGCAAGGCGGCGCAGGCGGTAGCCCGGCGACGTCGCCGCAGTGCAGCTCGATCCGCTCCAGCAGGCCGAGCCTGGCGCAGCGCTGGCGGGCCAGGGCGAGCATGTCGGCCGACAGGTCCGCCGCGACGAAACGCCAGCCTGGACGCAACCCGGCCAGCTCCGCCAGTTCGCCGCCGGCGCCGCAGCCGACGCTGAGCAGGCGCGCCCGTTCCGGCAGACGGGCCAGCAACTGCGCGCGACTGAGCAGGTGCAGCAACTCGTAGCCCGGCAACAGGCGGCCGATCCGCGTCTCGTAGCCGTCCGCCTGTTTCCCGACGAAGCGGCCCATCAGTCGAACATCTTGCCCAGGCGCCAATAGCCCATCAGGGTCAGATGACGCTTGTCGATACCGCGCTCCTGCACCAGGTAGCGCCGGATCGCCATCACCGCCGCCGACTCGCCGGCGACCCAGGCGTAGAAACTGCCGCTCTCGGGGCTCGCCAGTTCCCAGAGGATCTCCTCGTCGATATCGATGTCCTCCAGCTCCTGGGCCGCCCCCCCCGCCACCTCGCGCTCCGGCAGCCGCGCCTGGCGCGCCGCCTCGATCATCCGCTCGCCGTTGCGCGAATGGATGCCGGCCTGGTGGCGCGGCAGCCAGTGCAGGCGCGCAGCGGGAATCGCCGGCAGGTCGAGGATGTCGGCTTCTCCCGGCACTTCGAGAAAGGCCTCGACCACCGGCGGCTCGGCTTCGCCGGCCAGCTCCTCGAGAATTCCCGCCACCGCGGGCAAGGCGGTTTCGTCGGCGATCAGCAGGATATGGCGGACGCCAGCCGGCGGCTTCCATTCGTAGCCGCCGGGGTCATCGCCGTATTGCCGGTTGGGCGCGGCCAGTTGCAGGCGGTCGCCGATCCGCGCGTGGGTCGCCCAGGCCGAGGCCGGGCCGTTCTCGCCGTGGAGGACGAACTCCACGTCGACCTCCTCCTGCTCGGCGCGCAGCGCACGGATGGTGTAGGTACGCATCGGCGGCCGGCGAGCCGGCTCGACGCTGCGATAGGCCTGGTACCACTCGCTGCCACCGGGCAGGCTGGGCGGCTGGCCGCTGGCATCGGGGAAGAAGATCTTGATCCGCTGGTCGGCGGCCAGGGTCTTCATCTCGGCGACCTCCGGGCCGCCGAAGACGAAGCGGGTCAGCGCCGGGCTGAGTTGCTCGCGGCGCTTGAGTTCGACATTGAACAGACGATAGGCGGGTTGCGACATGACGATGGTCTCCTGGTGACCGGCGCCCAGCGGCGCCGGCGGATGCATGCATCAGGCAACTCTAGCAAACAATGCGAATGATTAGCATTTGCTATTTGTGCAATCGTCGACTGCGTCGAAAGCACGACTGCCGCTCAGGCCTCGCAAGGCTCCAGCAGCTCGCAAGCGCTCTCCCCTACTCGCCTGACCGCCTGCTCGATGGCCGGGGTCGGCAACGCCGCGTAGTTCATCCGCAGGCAGTTCCGGTACTTGCCGGAAGCGGAGAAGATGCAGCCCACCGCGACTTGTACGCCGCGGTTGCGCAAGGCCTTGTCCAGGCGCAGGGTGTCGAACGCCTCGTCCAGTTCGACCCAGAGCAGGAAACCGCCCTGGGGCCGGCTGGCGCGGGTGCCCTCCGGGAAATAGCGCGCCACCCAGTCGATCATCAGGTCGCGTCCGCGCTGGTACTGGGCGCGCATGCGCCGCAAGTGCGGCTCGTAGTGGCCGTTGCCGATGAATTCGGCGATCGCCAGTTGCGGTTGCAGGGCGCTGGCGCCGGTACTGATGTACTTCATGTGCAGCACGCGGTCGGCGTAGCGCCCGGGTACCATCCAGCCGATCCGCAGGCCCGGCGCCAGGACCTTGGAGAACGACCCGCAGAGCAGCACCCGGCCATCGTCGTCGTACGACTTGATGGTGCGCGGGCGCGGATAGGTGTAGGCCAGGTCGCCATAGACATCGTCCTCGATGATCGCCACGTCGTAGCGCTGGGCCAGGGCCAGCAGCGCCCGCTTGCGCGACTCGGGCATGATGTAGCCGAGCGGGTTGTTGCAGTTCGGGGTCACCTGGATGGCCTTGATCGGCCACTGTTCCAGCGCCAGTTCGAGGGCTTCCAGGCTGATGCCGTTGACCGGATCGGTGGGGATCTCCAGGGCCTTCATGCCGAGGCCTTTCAGCGATTGCATGGCGCCATGGAAGCTCGGCGATTCCACCGCGACGATGTCGCCCGGTTCGCACACCGCGCGGATGCTCACCGACAGGGCCTCGTGGCAGCCGGTGGTGATCACCACGTCGCTGGCGGTGGCTCGACAGCCGGAGTCCACCAACAGGCGGGCGACTTCCTCGCGCAGCAACGGCGAGCCGTGGATCCCGTCGTAGGCCAGCGCACGGGCGTCGGCGTGGCGGTTGAGCCGGGCCAGGCTGCGGGTCAGCGGTTTCAGCGAAGGGCTGGAGATGTCCGGCATGCCGCGGCCGAGCTGGACCACGTCCGGCCGCGGTACCGTGCTGACCAGGGCCAGCACCTGCTCCCATTGCGAGATTTCCACCGGCCGCTGGGCCAGGCGGGCGATCGCCGGCAGCGGCGGCATCTGTCGCGCGACCGGTACGAAATAGCCGGACTTCGGCCGCGGCTCGGCCAGCCCGCGATCTTCCAGCAGCCTGTATGCCTGTTGCACGGTGCTCAGGCTGACGCCGTGCTCGATGCTCATGGCCCGCACCGAGGGCAGCCGGTCGCCCGGACGGTAGAGGCCCTGTTCGATGCGCGAACCGAGGGTCTCGGCGAGTTGCAGATAAAGGGTCATGAGCGGGACTCCAGGGTGAGCGAAAGCGGGACCGGTACAGATGGTGGCGAAATCCACCATTCAGGCCGGGGAGCGCTTGATCTGTATGCAGTCAACCCACCTTTTCTGGACCTGTACGGAACAGCGCGCGATGGCCATTCTATCTCCGTCGTCCAGCCGATCAATATGGAGTACGCAGCATGACGCGACTCAGTGCGAAATCCGAGCGCCGCCAACGCCTCGATGGCCCCTTCCCACTCGCCGCGATGGACAACCTGGCGCAGGCCCTGCGTCGCGGCTATCGCCTGGCCCGGCAACGCCAGCTGACCCGGCGCGCGCTGCTGGACCTGGAAGCGGCGGAACTGAAGGATATCGGCCTGAGCGCCGAGCAGGCCCGCGAGGAAGCCTCGCTGGCGTTCTGGCAGGCAGGAAAATCCGGCGGGAGGAAGGCATGATCCGCTGTCGCAACTGTGGCGAACGCCCAGCCAGCGAAGGGCATATCTGTATGGTCTGCAAGCGCCGATCCGACATCGACCCATACAAGGCGCTGATCGCCATGGCCCTGCTGGTCTACTGCGGCGTCAGCCTGGCGGCCTACCTCAAGCCGCATATGCCGGCACCGCCGCCTACCGCCGGCAGCAGCGTCCAGCCCGCCGAGGAGCTGGCCCAGCGCGCCCGCCAGGCCACCCTGGAACAGCGCGGCATCTGAAGAACGCATGCTCGGGAGGGGAGGCAGTTTGAGCCCCTCCTTCTTTTATATGCCTGTGGCCGCCAGCGCGTGGCTCATTCCGCCGGATACTCCAGCGCCGCCGCGATTCGCCGATGCTGCTCGACCACCCACTCCCGCCGTACCGCCCCCCAGTCGCGGATGACATAGCCGCCCTGGTGGTTGCGCGCACCCTCCCGCTGCTCGAACTCGCAGACGATGTCCAGTTCCTCCAGCGCGGCGATGGTGTCCTGTGCGGTACGCCGGGGCATGCCGGTGGCGGCCATGATCTCCGGCACGCTGGCGGTGCCGCTGTCGATCAGGTAGGCGACGTAGAGGCGGCGGTAGAAGCTGGACTTGGTCTTGCTGATGGTCATGGGCAGGCGTTCTCCGGGAAGGCTCAGGGAGCGAGCAGGGGCAAGGTAGTGGTGGATTTGATTTCCGACAAGGCGACGATGGAGTTCACTTCCTGGATGCCCGGCACCGCCGACAGTTTCTCGAAGAAAAAGCGTTCGTAGGATTCGATATCGCGGGTGACGATACGCAGCATGAAGTCCACCGCGCCCATCAGTACGTGGCACTCCAGCACCTCGGGAAACTGGTGCATCGCCTCGGCGAAATCGGTGAGGTTCTTGCGCCCATGGGCGTTGAGCTTGATCTGGGCGAATACCTGGGTATTCAGGCCGATCTTCTTGCGGTCGAGCAGGGTCACCTGCTTGCGGATCACCCCCTCCTCCTTCAGGCGCTGGATGCGCCGCCAGCAGGGCGACTGGGAAAGTCCGATGCGCTCGGCAATCTCGGCGGTGGAAAGCGAGGATTCCTCCTGCAGCAACGCAAGAATACGCTGATCGTAGATATCCAATGGAATGGACATAAATATTCCCTACAAAGAAAAATATAGGAATCAAGTATGCACATATAGCGCAAAATCACGCAAAAACAGGAGAAAAAATCCGGCACGCCTCTGGGAGAATTTCTCTCGTCGAAACACTGCCTGGAGCGTCACATGTCAACCCTCGCCCCCCTTTTCCTGGCCAAACACCCTGACGGCGAAGAACGCCAGGTGATCCGCCCGAACGTCTGGGAAACCTCCTGCGCAGATACCGAGACCCTGTCGATCTTCCATATCGAGGGCATGGCCGATCCGGACCTGCTGTGCCGGGTGCTCAACCTGTTCGCCGTGCAATCCTTCACCCCGGAGCGGGTTCGCGCCGACCGCGAGGACCACAAGATCCGCCTGCTGCTGACCTTCCCCGGCCTCAGCCAGCACCGCGCCAGCGTGATCGCGGAGAAGCTGCGCTCGCTGGTCACCGTGCTCGCCGTCCGCCTGGAGTTCTCTCCCCATGCCGGCAAGGTCCGTCCCAGCGTCAGCGAGCCGCTGCTGGCCAGCGTCGTCTGAGCCCCTCGGGGCGGCGCGGCGGCCGCCCTGTCCATTCGGCGTCATCGGCTGGCCTTCTGGCGTTAGCCGGTCGCCCAGCCCATGGCTACAGTGCAGGTTCGCCAGGCAGCCAGAAGACTGCCATGTGTTCCCCCGATCCTGCAGAGCGTGCCCATGTCCCGACCGCGTTTCCTTCCGGATAACTTCACCCTGGCGCTGATCGCCACCGTCCTTCTCGCCACTTTCCTGCCCTGCAGCGGCCAGACCGCCGTGGTCTTCGAATGGGTGACCAACATCGGCATCGGCCTGCTGTTCTTCCTCCACGGCGCCAAGCTGTCGCGCCAGGCGATCATCGCCGGCATGACCCACTGGCGCCTGCACCTGCTGGTGTTCGCCTGCACCTTCGTGATGTTCCCGCTGCTCGGCCTGGCGCTGAAACCGGCACTGTCGCCGATGGTCACCCCGGAGCTGTACCTCGGCATCCTGTTCCTCTGCGCCCTGCCGGCCACGGTGCAATCCTCCATCGCCTTCACCTCGCTGGCGCGCGGCAACGTGCCGGCAGCGGTATGCAGCGCTTCCGTGTCGAGCCTGCTCGGCGTATTCCTTACCCCGCTGCTGGTCAAGCTGCTGCTCGGCGCCGAAGGCGAGACCGGCAACGCGCTGGACGCCATCGGCAAGATCACCCTGCAACTGCTGGTACCCTTCATCGCTGGCCAGGTCCTGCGGCGCTGGATCGGCACCTGGGTGGAGCGCAACAAGCCGGTGCTGCGCTATGTCGACCAGGGCTCGATCCTGCTGGTGGTCTACACCGCCTTCAGCGCCGCGGTGATCCAGGGCCTGTGGCACGAAGTACCCTGGCTGGCGCTGCTCGGCCTGACCGTCGCCTGCTGCGTGATCCTCGCCCTGGCCCTGGTGCTGACCACGGTGCTGGCGCGACGCCTGGGCTTCAGCAAGGAAGACGAGATCACCATCGTCTTCTGCGGTTCGAAGAAGAGCCTGGCCACCGGCGTGCCCATGGCCAAGGTGCTGTTCGCCACCAGTGCGGTGGGACCGATGGTGTTGCCGCTGATGCTGTTCCACCAGATCCAGCTGATGGTCTGCGCGGTGCTCGCGCAACGCTACGCCAGGCGCCGCGACGACGCAGCGGCGGCGCTGGCCGAGGCCCCCTCGCGCTGAGCGCGAAAATGAAAGAAGCCGGCCCAGGGGCCGGCTTCTTCGTTCAGACGCGGCTCAGCGCGTCGGCGTGCGCAGGGTGACGAACTCTTCCGCCGCGGTCGGGTGGATGCCGATGGTCTCGTCGAACGCCTGCTTGGTCGCCCCGGCCTTCATCGCCACCGCGATACCCTGGAGGATCTCGCCGGCCTCGGCGCCGACCATGTGGCAGCCCAGCACCCTGTCGTCGTGGGCATCCACGACCAGCTTCATCAGGGTCTTTTCCTGGTCGTCGGTAAGGGTCAGCTTCATCGGCCGGAAGCGGCTCTCGAAGATCTTCACCTTGTGCCCGGCGCTCAGCGCCTCCTCCTCGGTCAGGCCGACGGTGCCGATGTTGGGCAGGCTGAACACCGCGGTGGGAATCAACTTGTAGTCCACCGGGCGATACTCCTCCGGCTTGAACAATCGCCGTGCCACCGCCATGCCCTCGGCCAGCGCCACGGGGGTCAACTGGACGCGACCGATCACGTCACCGAGGGCGAGGATCGACGGCTCGCTGGTCTGGTAGTGCTCGTCGACCGCGATGAAGCCCTTGTCGGTCAGCTTCACAGCTGTGTTTTCCAGGCCCAGGTCGTCCAGCATCGGCCGCCGCCCGGTGGCGTAGAACACGCAGTCCGCCTCCAGCACCCGGCCGTCCTTGAGGGTCGCGGCCAGGCTGCCATCGGCCTGTTTGTCGATACGGGCGATGTCGCTGTTGAACTGCAGGTCCAGGCCCTTCTTGCCCAATTCGTCGCGCAGATGCTCGCGGACGCTGCGGTCGAAGCCGCGCAGGAACAGGTCGCGACGGTAGAGCAAGGTGGTCTCGGCGCCGAGCCCGTTGAAGATCGAGGCGAACTCGACGGCGATGTAGCCGCCGCCGACCACCAGCACGCGGCGCGGCAGGCGCTCGAGGAAGAACGCTTCGTTGGAGGTGATCGCGTGTTCCTTGCCGGGAATGTCCGGCACCTGCGGCCAGCCACCGGTGGCAACGAGAATGTGCTTGGCGCTGAAGCGCTGGCCGTCCACCTCGACGCTGTGCGCATCGAGCAGACGGGCGTGACCTTCGAGCAAGGTCACCCCGCTGTTCACCAGCAGGTTGCGGTAGATCCCGTTGAGCCGCTGGATCTCGCGGTTCTTGTTGCCGATCAGGGTCGCCCAGTCGAACTGCGCCTCGCCGGCGCTCCAGCCATAGGCCCGGGCCTGCTCGAAGTCCTCGCTGAAATGCGCGCCATAGACCAGCAGCTTCTTCGGCACGCAGCCGACGTTGACGCAGGTGCCACCCAGGTAGCGACTCTCCGCCACCGCGACACGGGCACCGAAGCCGGCGGCGAAGCGGGCGGCGCGTACGCCCCCTGAGCCGGCGCCGATGACGAACAGATCGAAATCGAAAGACATGTTCCTACTCCTGGATCAGATGCGTTCCAGCATAACCCATTCACCAGCGTCGGCTCCCGCCGGATCGACGCAGAAACCTGTCGAAACGGCTCAGCACAGGGCCTGGCAGGCGATGGGCTATGCTTGTCCGTGGAGGTAAGCGCGATGTCCCCCACCCTCACCCACCTGGCGCTGCACGTCCCCGACCTCGACGCCTGCATCGCCTTCTACGAAACCTTCTGCGGCATGCGGGTGATCCACCGGCGCCCCGGCAAAGGCTCGCAGATCGTCTGGATGGCCGAACCCGGCCAGGAACAACGCTTCATCTTCGTCATCATGCCCGGCGGCCAGCCGCGCAACCTGGCCAGCGACGATTACAGTCATTTCGGCTTCGCCCTCTCCAGCCGCGCCGCGGTAGACGATCTGGCGCGCCGCGCCGAGGCCGCCGGCTGCCTGGTCTGGGCGCCGCGCGACGAGCCCTATCCGGTCGGCTACTACTGCGGCCTGCGCGATCCCGCGGGCAACTATGTGGAGTTCAGCTACGGCCAGCCGCTGGGGCCGGGTTCCGAGGCACTGCCGATTCCCTGACCGGGCGCGGAGACGCCGCGTGGCCCGGGCCAGGCTGGCGGGGTTATTCGCCCGACGCCAACAACGCCACGCCCGCCGACAGCTCAGGTAGGGCGGATACCCCCATGGCCGTTCGCCCCATACGAAAAACGCCGCGCCCCCATCGGGGACGCGGCGTTCTTCATCGGGAACGGCGAGGCTCAGTGAGCCTTGCCGGTCTTGTAGAGGTTTTCGTAGCAGAAGTTGGTCGCCTCGATGTAGCCCTCGGCGCTGCCGCAGTCGAAACGCTTGCCCTTGAACTTGTAGGCCAGCACGCAGCCGTCCTGAGCCTGCTTCATCAGGGCATCGGTGATCTGGATCTCGCCGCCCTTGCCCGGTTCAGTCTGCTCGATCAGGTCGAAGATGTCCGGGGTCAGGATGTAGCGGCCGATGATCGCCAGGTTCGACGGCGCCTCTTCCGGCTTCGGCTTCTCGACCATGGTGTT
Source organism: Pseudomonas sp. TZ252 (assembly GCF_056110345.1). Lineage (NCBI taxonomy): Bacteria > Pseudomonadati > Pseudomonadota > Gammaproteobacteria > Pseudomonadales > Pseudomonadaceae > Pseudomonas > Pseudomonas sp. TZ252. The sequence continues at coordinate 5,784,922 of NZ_CM148566.1, forward strand.
CACCCGGAAGATATCGTCGCGGATCATCTCGCCGGCGATCACGCCGTACTTGTTGGTCTCTTCCGGCGGCACTTCCTGGATCGCCACGATGGAGCAGCGGAACTGGTTGTACAGCTTGACCATCTGCTTCAGCACGCTGTCGCCTTCGAGGTTCAGGCACAGGTCGTCGGCCAGGACCACGGCGAACGGCTCGTCGCCGATCAGCGGACGACCGGTGAGGATGGCGTGGCCGAGGCCCTTCATCTCCACCTGGCGGGTGTAGGCGAAGGTGCACTCATCGATCAGCCGACGGATGCCGACCAGGTACTTTTCCTTGTCGGTGTTGCGGATCTGGTGTTCCAGCTCGTAGCTGATGTCGAAGTGGTCTTCCAGCGAACGCTTGCCGCGGCCGGTGACGATGCCGATCTCGGAAAGGCCGGCTTCCAGCGCCTCCTCCACCGCGTACTGGATCAGCGGCTTGTTCACCACCGGCAGCATTTCCTTGGGCATGGCCTTGGTGGCCGGGAGGAAACGAGTGCCGTAACCGGCGGCCGGGAAAAGACATTTCTTGATCATGAGAATCCTTCGACATGGACGAAGTATGCGGATGGCGCGCAGTCTAATCAGGCTGCGCTCGCCTTACAATGCCCGGCCCTTGGACGTCCTATGCCCTGGTAGATGAAGCCCAGTTCCGCCATCCGCGCCGGTGCGTAGAGATTCCGACCGTCGACCAACAGGGGAGTTCGCATGGATCCACGGATTTTCTGGAAGTCCGGCTGGCGGAACTGTTTCCACTCGGTCACCAGCACCAGGGCATCGGCGCCCTCGACGGCGGCGTAGGGCGAGTCGTGGAGCGTCAATCGGGCGCAGGCCACAGCTTCCGGATAGCGTGCCGCGACCCCGGCGTTGGCCACCGGATCATGGGCCCTGACCCGCACCCCGTGGCGCAGCAGCGCCTCCAGCAGGACCAGGCTCGGCGCCTCGCGCAGGTCGTCGGTACCCGGCTTGAAGGCCAGCCCCCAGAGCGCCACCGTGCGCCCTTGCCAGCGTCCCTGGAACAGCTCGCCGAGGGTCTCGAAGAGCAGCTCCTTCTGCCGCGCGTTGCGCGCTTCCACCGCGCGCAGTATCTGGCTGTCGTAGCCCTGCTGCTCGGCGCTGCGGATCAGCGCGCGGACGTCCTTGGGAAAGCACGAGCCGCCGTAGCCGCAGCCGGCGTAGATGAAATGGGTACCGATGCGCTTGTCGCTACCCATGCCGCGGCGCACGTCCTCGATGTCGACGCCGGTGAGGGCGCACAGCCCGGCCATCTCGTTCATGAAGGAAATCTTGGTGGCGAGGAAGGCATTGGCCGCGTACTTGCTGAACTCGGCCTCGCGGCGCCCCATCAGCAGGACCCGTTCGTGATTGCGCAGGAACGGCGCGTAGAGCTGGCGCAGGGTTTCCCCGGCCTGCGTCTCGGCGCTGCCGATGATGACCCGGTCCGGGCGCCTGAAGTCGTCCACCGCCGAGCCTTCCTTGAGGAACTCCGGATTGCTCGCCACCGCCACCCGGAAGCGCTTGCGCCGGCGCGCCAGGCCCAGGCGGATGATCTCTTCGACCCGTTCGGCGGTGCCCACCGGCACGGTCGACTTGTTGACCACGATGCAGGCCTGGCGCAGTTGCGCGCCAAGTTGCTCGGCGACCGCCAGCACGTGGCTGAGGTCGGCCGAGCCGTCCTCGCCGCACGGCGTGCCGACGGCGATGAACACCACTTCGGCGTCGGCCAGGCCTTCCGCCAGGCTGGCGGTGAAGGTCAGGCGGGCGGCGTCCAGCTGATCGCGCAGGATGCTTTCCAGGCCCGGTTCGTAGATCGGCATCTCGCCGCGTCTCAGCCGCGCGACCCGCTCGCGGTCACGCTCCACGCAACGCACCTGGTTGCCCATCTCGGCGAAACAGGCCGCCGTCACCAGTCCCACATAGCCCGCACCAATCACGCATAGCCGCATGGCGTCGTCCTCCGCTGGCCTCGCCCTCTCTCTGCGGACGATTGCAGCCAAGCGCGGTGGCAGGCGCGTGACGCTGGCGTGAAGCTACCGTGACAGAACCCGCGCGGATGCCCGGGGTCCACCCAAGGTAGGCGGAAAAAACAGGAGGCTCCCATGTCCATCGAAATCGATTCGGAACAAGGCGTCTGCAGCGTGGAGATCGAGGGCAGCCGGCATCGCGCGCCGGTCGACAGCCTGCGCATCGGTACCGACGCCGAGGCGCGCCTGTCGGTGCTCTACATCGACGGCAAGCGCCTGCACATCAGCGAGGAAGACGCCCAGCGGCTGGTGGTCGCCGGCGCCGAGGACCAGCGCAGGCACCTGATGGCGGACGATTGACGCCCTCAGGCGTCCGCCAGCAACAGGTAGGGAGAACTGCGCAGGCTGTCGAGGCCGGCGCGGAACATGCGTTCGGCGCGGTTCCAGGGATCGTCGCGCAGGCGCTCGGTCCAGGCCAGGGTGCCGCAGATGCCGTCCCAGAGCGATTGCAGATAGATGCTGGCCAGCTCGACGTCCAGCCGCGCCGGCAGTTCGCCGCGCTCCACCGCCCGGCGGATCTGCCGGAGGCCGAAGCGTTGCCCCTGCTTCTCGAGCAGCTCGCGGCGGCGCAACAGCGGCTCGTTCTCGTCGCTGCGTTCGCACTTGAGGTAGAGGATCTCCAGCACCCGCTGCACCGAACCGGGCTCGCAGCACTGGCGGAGAAAGCCCATGCCGGCGCGCAGGAGGATATCCAGCGCCGGCACCCTGGCGTTTTCGTCGGGTACCTCGATCTGGCCGAAGGCGCGGTCGCACATCGCCAGGCAGACCTCGATCTTGTTCTTGTAGTGGCCGTAGACCGCACCGCGAGAAACCCCGGCGGCGTCCGCCAGGTCGGCCATGGCAGTAGTGCCCACGCCCTTTTCCAGGAAAACCCGCTCGGCGGCATCGAGTATGCCGTCGCGGGTTTTCTGGGATTCCTCTTTGGTTTTCCTGGCCACTGAACGTCCTCACAAGGGAAAGGCGCCGCAGATCATAAGGATATGTTACAGAAACGCCAATTAATTAATCACTCATGATTGATTATATGCTACTGTCGCGCCGCTCGTGAGTTGCGGTGCCCTTTCCCGGGCAAGCTCGCGAGTTAACGAATCGAGGGACACCCATGCACATCCAATGGACCGGCTCGCTGCGCGGGCTGCTGGCGGCCCTGGTCGCCCTATTCCTGCTGGGCTGCGAAGAAGCAGCGGACGCCGGGAAGACTGCGGAGGCCCCCGCCGAGGTCGGCGTGATCGTCGCCAGGCCGGCGCCTATCGGCATCACCAGCGAGCTGCCCGGACGCCTGGAAGCGTACCGCCAGGCTGAAGTGCGGGCGCGCGTCGCCGGCATCGTCACCCGTCGCCTGTACGAGGAAGGCCAGGACGTCCGCGCCGGCACCGTGCTGTTCCAGATCGACCCTGCGCCCTTGAAGGCGGCCCTGGACATCAGCCGCGGCGCCCTGGCCCGGGCCGAGGCCAGCCACGCGGCGGCGGCCGACAAGCTCAAGCGCTACGCCGACCTGATCAAGGACCGCGCCATCAGCGAACGCGAGTACACCGAAGCGCAGACCGACGCGCGCCAGGCCCTGGCGCAGATCGCCTCGGCCAAGGCCGAACTGGAGCAGGCCCGCCTGCGCCTGGGCTACGCCACGGTCACCGCGCCGATCGACGGCCGCGCGCGGCGCGCGCTGGTCACCGAAGGCGCGCTGGTCGGCGAGGACTCGCCGACACCGCTGACCCGCGTCGAGCAGATCGATCCGATCTACGTGAACTTCTCCCAGCCGGCCGGCGAAGTCGCCGCCATGCAGCGGGCGATCCGCGAAGGCCAGGTGAAGGGTGTCGCCGACAAGGACATCGCCGTGCGCCTGGTCCTGGCCGACGGCAGCGAGTACCCGCTGGCCGGCGAGCTGCTGTTCTCCGACCTGGCGGTCGACCCCGGCACCGACACCATCGCCATGCGTGCCCTGTTCCGCAATCCGCATCGCGAATTGCTGCCCGGCGGCTACGTGCAGGTGCGCCTGCAGCGCGCGGTGAACCCGCAGGCGATCACCGTCCCGCGCGACGCGCTGATCCGTACCGCCCAGTCCGCCGTGGTCAAGGTGGTCAACCCACAGGGCGTGGTGGAAGACGTGGAGGTCCGCGCCGACACCCTGCAGGGCCGCGACTGGATCATCAGCCGCGGGCTCAAGGGCGGCGAGCGGGTGATCGTCGAGAACGCCGCCCAGCATGCCGCCGGCTCCAGCGTCCAGGCGGTGGTCCGCCAGCCGGCCAGCGCCGACGCCCCCTCACCGCTGGCCGCCTCGCCGGCGGGCCAGTGACGGAGAACGCTACGAATGGCTCGTTTCTTCATTGACCGGCCGGTCTTCGCCTGGGTGATCTCCCTGCTGATCGTGCTCGCCGGGGTCCTGGCGATCCGCTTCCTGCCGGTCGCCCAGTACCCGGACATCGCGCCGCCGGTGGTCAACGTCAGCGCCAGCTATCCCGGCGCCTCGGCCAAGGTGGTCGAGGAAGCGGTGACCGCGATCATCGAGCGCGAGATGAACGGCGCGCCCGGCCTGCTCTACACCAAGGCCACCAGCAGCACCGGCCAGGCCTCGCTGACCCTGACCTTCCGCCAGGGCGTGAACGCCGACCTCGCCGCGGTGGAAGTGCAGAACCGCCTGAAGATCGTCGAGTCGCGCCTGCCCGAATCGGTGCGGCGCGACGGCATCTACGTGGAGAAGGCGGCGGACAGCATCCAGCTGATCGTTACCCTTACCTCCTCCAGCGGCCGCTACGACGCCATGGAGCTGGGCGAGATCGCCTCGTCCAACGTGTTGCAGGCGCTGCGCCGGGTGGAGGGCGTGGGCAAGGTCGAGACCTGGGGCGCCGAGTACGCCATGCGCATCTGGCCCGACCCGGCCAAGCTGACCTCGATGAACCTCAGCGCCAGCGACCTGGTCAACGCCGTGCGCCGGCACAACGCCCGCCTCACCGTGGGCGACATCGGCAACCTCGGGGTCCCCGACTCGGCGCCGATCAGCGCCACGGTGAAGGTCGACGACACCCTGGTGACGCCCGAGCAGTTCGGCGAGATTCCGCTGCGCATCCGCGCCGACGGCGGCGCGATCCGCCTGCGCGACGTGGCCCGCGTCGAGTTCGGCCAGAGCGAGTACGGCTTCGTCTCGCGGGTCAACCAGATGACCGCCACCGGCCTGGCGGTGAAGATGGCGCCCGGCTCCAACGCGGTGGCCACCGCCAAGCGCATCCGCGCCACCCTCGACGAGCTGTCGCGCTACTTCCCGGAGGGCGTGAGCTACAACATCCCCTATGACACCTCGGCGTTCGTCGAGATCTCGATCAGGAAGGTGGTCAGCACCCTGCTCGAGGCGATGCTGCTGGTGTTCGCCGTGATGTACCTGTTCATGCAGAACTTCCGCGCCACCCTGATCCCGACGCTGGTGGTGCCGGTGGCCCTGCTCGGCACCTTCACGGTGATGCTCGGCCTGGGCTTCTCGATCAACGTGCTGACCATGTTCGGCATGGTCCTGGCGATCGGCATCCTGGTGGACGACGCGATCATCGTGGTGGAGAACGTCGAGCGGCTGATGGCCGAGGAAGGCCTGTCGCCGCACGACGCCACGGTCAAGGCGATGCGCCAGATCAGCGGGGCCATCGTCGGCATCACCGTGGTGCTGGTCTCGGTGTTCGTGCCGATGGCGTTCTTCAGCGGCGCGGTGGGCAACATCTACCGCCAGTTCGCGGTGACCCTGGCGGTCTCCATCGGCTTCTCGGCGTTCCTCGCGCTGTCGCTGACCCCGGCCCTGTGCGCCACCCTGCTGCGCCCGATCGACGCCGACCACCATGAGAAGCGCGGCTTCTTCGGCTGGTTCAACCGCGCCTTCCTGCGCCTGACCGGACGCTACCGCAACGCGGTGGCCGGCATCCTCGCCCGGCCGATCCGCTGGATGTTGGTCTACGCCCTGGTCATCGGCGTGGTCGCCCTGCTCTTCGTGCGCCTGCCGCAGGCGTTCCTGCCGGAAGAGGACCAGGGCGACTTCATGATCATGGTGATGCAGCCCGAAGGCACGCCGATGGCGGAGACCATGGCCAACGTCGGCGACGTCGAGCGCTACCTGGCGGAGCACGAACCGGTGGCCTACGCCTATGCGGTCGGCGGCTTCAGCCTGTACGGCGACGGCACCAGCTCGGCGATGATCTTCGCCACCCTGAAGGACTGGTCGGAACGCCGGGAGGCCAGCCAGCACGTCGGCGCCATCGTCGAGCGCATCAACCAGCGCTTCGCCGGCCTGCCCAACCGTACGGTGTATGCGATGAACTCGCCGCCGCTGCCGGACCTGGGTTCCACCAGCGGCTTCGACTTCCGCCTGCAGGACCGTGGCGGGGTTGGCTACGAGGCCCTGGTCAAGGCCCGCGACCAGTTGCTGGCGCGCGCCGCCGAGGACCCGCGTCTGGCCAACGTGATGTTCGCCGGCCAGGGCGAGGCGCCGCAGATCCGCCTGGACATCGACCGGCGCAAGGCGGAGACCCTCGGCGTGAGCATGGACGAGATCAACACCACCCTGGCGGTGATGTTCGGCTCGGACTACATCGGCGACTTCATGCACGGCAGCCAGGTGCGCAAGGTGGTGGTCCAGGCCGACGGCGCCAAGCGCCTGGGCATCGACGACATCGGCCGGCTTCACGTGCGCAACGAGCAGGGCGAGATGGTGCCGCTGGCGACGTTCGCCAAGGCCGCCTGGACCCTCGGCCCGCCGCAACTGACCCGCTACAACGGCTATCCCTCGTTCAACCTCGAGGGCCAGGCCGCGCCGGGCTACAGCAGCGGCGAAGCCATGCAGGCGATGGAGGAATTGATGCAGGGCCTGCCCGAGGGCATCGCCCACGAGTGGTCCGGCCAGTCCTTCGAAGAACGCCTGTCCGGCGCCCAGGCGCCGGCGCTGTTCGCCCTCTCGGTGTTGATCGTGTTCCTCGCCCTGGCCGCCCTCTACGAAAGCTGGTCGATCCCGCTGGCGGTGATCCTGGTGGTGCCGCTGGGCGTACTCGGCGCACTGCTCGGGGTGAGCCTGCGCGGTCTGCCCAACGACATCTACTTCAAGGTCGGCCTGATCACCATCATCGGCCTCTCGGCGAAGAACGCCATCCTCATCATCGAGGTGGCCAAGGACCATTACCAGGAAGGCATGAGCCTGCTGCAGGCGACCCTGGAGGCCGCGCGCCTGCGCCTGCGACCGATCGTCATGACCTCGCTGGCGTTCGGTTTCGGCGTGGTCCCGCTGGCGCTCTCCAGCGGCGCCGGTTCCGGCGCCCAGGTCGCCATCGGCACCGGGGTGCTCGGCGGGATCGTCACCGCCACGGTACTCGCGGTGTTCCTGGTACCGCTGTTCTTCCTGGTGGTCGGGCGCCTGTTCCGGTTGCGCAAGGCGCCGCGCACCGGCAACTCGCCCCAGATCCCCACGGAGCAAGCCTGATGCCCCTAGCGAAACTCTCGCTCCCCACCCTGGCACTGTGCGTCGGGCTGCTCGGCGCCTGCTCGCCGACGCCTCGCCAGCCGCGCGCGGCCCCCATCGTTCCGGCCAACGGCCCCGACCTTCGGGGCAAGCTGGACGACTGGCAACAGCAGTTCACCGACCCGCTGCTGCGACAGATGATCGGCTACGCGCCGGCGCTATCCGGCGCGCAAGCCTGAATTCCGCCGTCCTTTTCCCACCCTAGTCGGCCGCTGGCAGCGCTCGGCTGAAGCGGTAGAACAGGTTCGGCTCGCTGACCACGTACAGGCTGCCCCGGTCGTCCATCGCCAACCCTTCGGCCTGCGGCACGTCGTCCGTCAGGCCATGGTTGCCGCCACGCAGGGTCAGGCTGCCGAGCGGATCCCCGGCGCGATCCAGTTCGATGACCACCCGCGACTCGTCGGAAAGCACCAGCAGGTGATCGCTGGCCTTGTCGTAGTAGAGGCTCGACAGATCGGTGAGGAACAACCCGCGATCGCGCTGCGGGTCGCCGCCGACGCTCAGGTCGAGCGCCTCGCCGCGGTCGTTGAAGAAGCCGTTTACCTCGATGATGCCCACCGGCGCCTTTTCCCGGGCCACGAACAGGCGCTCGCGCAGCGGGTCGTAGGCCAACCCCTCGAAGCCCTTGTTGCGCTTGTTTGCACTGCCCAGGGAGAACTTCCGGGCGTTGCGCGGATCGTCGATGTCGATCACCCGGGTGTCGGCGTCGACATGGATCTCCACCAGGCGTTGGCGACGCTCCTCGGCGACCACGTAGACGCCGGGCCGGATGTACTCGATAGCCTCCGGATCCTGGAAACCGCGCAGGGGGATGCGTCGCAGCAATTCGCCGTCCAGCGACAGCTCGAGGAAATGCGGGTCCTGGTTGGTCACGCTGACCAGGCTGCGCCGGCTGGGGTCGAAGGACAGCGCCGACACGTTGGACTCCGCGCCCAGCACGCGGGCTTCGATATCGACCCGATAGTCGGCCAGGCGCAGGGCGTTCTCGCGCGCAACATCGCCGCCGTAGCGCTGCTCCAGCTTGAACCAGATTCGCTCGAACGCGCGCTGCTGCTGGCCCGCCACCAGCAGCGCAAGCAACGCGGCGAGCAGGCAAGCCAGCAGCGTCCTGTAGGTCATCAGCCGACTCATCGTTACGACTCCTCCGAGAAACACAGTGTTCGGCGAAGCAGAACAGAGCCATCCGCGCCCTTTCATGAGGCGCCGATTAAATCTTTCTGACAAGCATCTTTCACGGCTGTCATTTTTCCTCCGTTCCAGGCGTTGACAGGATTTCGGCGCAGCTTTACGTTAACGTAAAGGTAAACAAGCAGGTGCCAGCGTATGTCCACCACCTACACCATCTCCGATCTCGCCCGCGAACTGGACATCACCACCCGCGCCATCCGCTTCTACGAGGAGCAAGGCCTGCTCTCCCCCGAGCGACGCGGCCAGGAACGCATCTATTCGCCGCGCGACAAGGTCAGCCTGAAGCTGATCCTGCGCGGCAAGCGCATCGGTTTTTCCCTCGCCGAATGCCGCGAACTGATCGAGCTCTACGACCCGGACCCGAGCAGCGGCAACCAGAAGCAGTTGAACACCATGCTGGAGAAGATCGCCGAGCGCCGCGCCCAGCTGGAACAACAGTTGCTGGACATCGAACAGATGCAGCTGGAACTGGATACTGCCGAGGAGCGCTGTCGAGCGGCGCTTATCAAAAGCTATAACAAACAGACAGTTGAAACATAAACCTCATTCAAAGCTTTAAACCGGACAAGCACAATTACAGGTGAAAGCATGACCTATCCCAGCCTCAACTTCGCCCTCGGCGAAACCATCGACATGCTCCGCGACCAGGTGCGCGGCTTCGTCGCCGCCGAACTGCAGCCGCGCGCCGCGCAGATCGACCAGGACAACCAGTTCCCCATGGACATGTGGCGCAAGTTCGGCGAGATGGGCCTGCTCGGCATCACCGTCGACGAGGAGTACGGCGGTTCGGCGCTGGGCTACCTGGCCCACGCCGTGGTCATGGAAGAGATCAGCCGGGCCTCGGCCTCGGTGGCGCTCTCCTATGGCGCGCATTCCAACCTCTGCGTCAACCAGATCAAGCGCAACGGCAACGCCGAACAGAAGGCCCGCTACCTGCCGGCCCTGGTATCCGGCGAACACATCGGTGCGCTGGCGATGAGCGAACCCAACGCCGGCTCCGACGTGGTCTCGATGAAGCTGCGCGCGGACCGGGTCGGCGACCGCTTCGTTCTCAACGGCAGCAAGATGTGGATCACCAACGGTCCCGATGCCCATACCTATGTGATCTACGCCAAGACCGACGCGGACAAGGGCGCGCACGGGATCACCGCGTTCATCGTCGAGCGCGACTGGAAAGGCTTCAGTCGCGGGCCGAAGCTGGACAAGCTGGGCATGCGCGGCTCGAACACCTGCGAACTGATCTTCCAGGACGTCGAGGTACCCGAGGAGAACGTCCTCGGCGCGGTCAACGGCGGGGTCAAGGTACTGATGAGCGGCCTCGACTACGAGCGCGTGGTGCTTTCCGGCGGCCCGGTGGGAATCATGCAGGCGTGCATGGACGTGGTGGTGCCGTACATCCATGACCGCCGCCAGTTCGGCCAGAGCATCGGCGAATTCCAGCTGGTCCAGGGCAAGGTGGCCGACATGTACACCGCCCTCAACGCCAGCCGCGCCTACCTGTACGCCGTGGCCGCCGCCTGCGACCGCGGCGAGACGACCCGCAAGGACGCCGCCGGGGTGATCCTCTACAGCGCCGAGCGCGCCACCCAGATGGCCCTGGACGCGATCCAGATCCTCGGCGGCAACGGCTACATCAACGAGTTTCCCACCGGCCGCCTGTTGCGCGACGCCAAGCTCTACGAGATCGGCGCCGGCACCAGCGAGATCCGCCGCATGCTGATCGGCCGCGAGCTGTTCAACGAAACCCGCTGAAGCCTCGCTCTTCCCGGCCCTTTGCCGCCAGGGAGAGGGCATTCCATTGCATCGACAGGCGCATCGCCAGGTCGGGAGCGGGCGCCAACCGCTTCCGCCCACCTCGACACGGAGCCACCGCCATGGCCATCCTGCACACCCAGATCAATCCACGCTCCGCCGAGTTCGCGGCCAACGCCGCGACCATGCTGGAACAGGTCAACGCCCTGCGCACCCTCCTCGGCCGCATCCACGAAGGCGGCGGTAGCGCCGCCCAGGCCCGGCACAGCGCGCGCGGCAAGCTGCTGGTGCGCGAACGCATCAACCGCCTGCTCGACCCCGGCTCGCCGTTCCTCGAGCTTTCCGCCCTCGCCGCCCACGAAGTCTACGGCGAAGAGGTCGCCGCCGCCGGCATCGTCGCCGGGATCGGCCGGGTCGAAGGGGTGGAATGCATGATCGTCGGCAACGATGCCACGGTGAAGGGCGGCACCTACTATCCGCTGACCGTGAAGAAGCACCTGCGGGCCCAGGCCATCGCCCTGGAGAACCGCCTGCCATGCATCTACCTGGTGGACTCTGGCGGCGCCAACCTGCCGCGCCAGGACGAGGTGTTCCCCGACCGCGAGCACTTCGGCCGGATCTTCTTCAACCAGGCCAACATGAGTGCCCGCGGCATCCCGCAGATCGCCGTGGTCATGGGCTCCTGCACCGCCGGCGGGGCCTACGTGCCGGCGATGTCCGACGAAACCGTGATGGTGCGCGAACAGGCCACCATCTTCCTCGCCGGGCCGCCGCTGGTGAAGGCCGCTACCGGCGAGGTGGTCAGCGCCGAGGAACTTGGCGGCGCCGACGTGCACTGCAAGGTCTCAGGGGTCGCCGACCACTATGCCGAGGACGATGACCATGCCCTGGCCATCGCCCGCCGCTGCGTCGCCAACCTCAACTGGCGCAAGCAGGGCCAGCTGCAATGCCGTGCACCGCGCGCGCCGCTGTACCCCGCCGAGGAGCTGTACGGGGTGATTCCCGCCGACAGCAAGCAGCCCTACGACGTGCGCGAAGTGATCGCACGGCTGGTGGACGGCTCCGAGTTCGACGAATTCAAGGCGCTGTTCGGCACCACCCTGGTCTGCGGCTTCGCCCACCTGCACGGCTATCCGATCGCCATCCTGGCCAACAACGGGATCCTCTTCGCCGAGGCCGCGCAGAAAGGCGCGCACTTCATCGAGTTGGCCTGCCAGCGTGGCATCCCGCTGCTGTTCCTGCAGAACATCACCGGTTTCATGGTCGGCCAGAAGTACGAGGCTGGCGGCATCGCCAAGCACGGCGCCAAGCTGGTGACCGCGGTGGCCTGCGCGCGGGTGCCGAAGTTCACCGTGCTGATCGGCGGCAGCTTCGGCGCCGGCAACTACGGCATGTGCGGACGCGCCTACGACCCGCGCTTCCTGTGGATGTGGCCGAACGCGAGGATCGGCGTGATGGGCGGCGAACAGGCCGCCGGGGTGCTCGCCCAGGTCAAGCGCGAGCAGGCCGAGCGCGCCGGCCAGCAGCTCGGCGTCGAAGAGGAGGCGAAGATCAAGGCGCCGATCCTCGAGCAGTACGAGCACCAGGGCCATCCCTACTACTCCAGCGCGCGACTGTGGGACGACGGCGTGATCGATCCGGCGCAGACCCGCGAGGTCCTCGCCCTGGCGCTTTCCGCCGCCCTCAACGCCCCCATCGAGCCGACCGCCTTCGGCGTGTTCCGCATGTGACGAGTAGACCAGCATGAGCGAATTCCAGACCATCCAGCTTGAGATCGACCCGCGCGGCGTAGCCACCCTGTGGCTGGACCGGGCGGAAAAGAACAACGCCTTCAATGCCGTCGTGATCGACGAACTGTTGCAGGCCATCGATCGCGTCGGCAGCGACCCGCAGGTCCGCCTGCTGGTGCTGCGCGGCCGTGGCCGGCACTTCTGCGGCGGTGCCGACCTGGCCTGGATGCAGCAGTCGGTGGACCTCGACTACCAGGGCAACCTGGCCGACGCCCAGCGCATCGCCGAACTCATGACCCATCTCTACAACCTGCCCAAGCCGACCCTGGCGGTGGTCCAGGGCGCGGTGTTCGGCGGCGGGGTCGGCCTGGTCAGTTGCTGCGATATGGCCATCGGCAGCGACGACGCGACCTTCTGCCTGTCCGAGGTACGCATCGGCCTGATCCCGGCGACCATCGCCCCGTTCGTGGTCAAGGCCATCGGCCAGCGCGCCGCGCGGCGCTATTCGCTGACCGCCGAGCGCTTCGACGGACGCCGCGCCAGCGAACTGGGCCTGCTCAGCGAAAGCTGTCCCGCCGCCGAACTGGAAAGCCAGGCCGAGGCCTGGATCGCCAACCTGCTGCAAAACAGCCCGCGCGCCCTGGTCGCCTGCAAGGCGCTCTACCATGAGGTCGAGGCCGCCGAGCTGAGCCCGGCGCTGCGCCGCTACACCGAGGCGGCCATCGCCCGCATCCGCATCAGCCCGGAAGGCCAGGAAGGCCTGCGCGCCTTCCTGGAGAAACGCACGCCCGCCTGGAGAAACGACGCATGAACCCGGACTACCGCAGCATCCAGCGCCTCCTGGTCGCCAACCGCGGCGAGATCGCCTGCCGGGTGATGCGCAGCGCGCGCGCCCTCGGCATCGGCAGCGTCGCCGTGCACAGCGACATCGACCGCCACGCCCGCCACGTCGCCGAAGCCGACATCGCCGTCGACCTGGGCGGCGCCAAGCCCGTCGACAGCTACCTGCGCGGCGACAGGATCATCGCCGCCGCCCTCGCCAGCGGCGCCCAGGCGATCCACCCCGGCTACGGCTTCCTCTCGGAGAACGCCGACTTCGCCCGCGCCTGCGAGGAAGCCGGCCTGCTCTTCCTCGGACCGCCGGCGGCGGCCATCGACGCCATGGGCAGCAAGTCGGCCGCCAAGGCGCTGATGGAAGAAGCCGGCGTGCCGCTGGTGCCCGGCTATCACGGCGAAGCCCAGGACCTCGAGACTTTCCGCCGGGAAGCCGGGCGCATCGGCTACCCGGTGCTGCTCAAGGCCGCCGCTGGCGGCGGCGGCAAGGGCATGAAGGTGGTGGAGCGCGAGGCCGAGCTGGCCGAGGCCCTTTCCTCCGCCCAGCGCGAGGCCAAGGCCGCCTTCGGCGACGCGCGGATGCTGGTGGAGAAATACCTGCTGAAGCCGCGCCACGTGGAGATCCAGGTATTCGCCGATCGCCATGGCCACTGCCTGTACCTCAACGAACGCGACTGTTCGATCCAGCGCCGCCACCAGAAGGTCGTCGAGGAAGCCCCCGCCCCCGGTCTCGGCGCGGAACTGCGCCGGGCCATGGGCGAGGCCGCGGTACGCGCGGCGCAGGCGATCGGCTACGTCGGCGCCGGTACCGTCGAATTCCTCCTCGACGAACGCGGCCAGTTCTTCTTCATGGAAATGAACACCCGCCTGCAGGTGGAACACCCGGTCACCGAGGCCATCACCGGCCTCGACCTGGTCGCCTGGCAGATCCGCGTCGCTCGCGGCGAGGCGTTACCGCTGACACAGGAACAGGTGCCGCTGAACGGCCACGCCATCGAAGTGCGGCTCTACGCGGAAGACCCCGAGGGCGGCTTCCTCCCCGCCAGCGGCCGCCTGGCGCTGTACCGCGAAGCGCCCGCCGGCCCCGGCCGGCGGGTCGACAGCGGGGTACGCGAAGGCGACGAGGTCTCGCCGTTCTACGACCCGATGCTGGCCAAGCTGATCGCCTGGGGCGAAACCCGCGAGGAAGCCCGCCAACGCCTGCTGGCGATGCTGGCGGAAACCTCGGTCGGCGGCCTGCGCACCAACCTGGCGTTCCTCCGCCGCATCCTCGGCCATCCGGCGTTCGCCGCCGCCGAACTGGACACCGGTTTCATCGCGCGCCACCAAGACGACCTGCTGCCGGCGCCGCAAGCGCTGCCGGAGCATTTCTGGCAAGCCGCCGCCGAAGCCTGGCTGCAGAGCGAACCGGGCCACCGTCGCGACGACGACCCGCATTCGCCGTGGAGCCGCAACGACGGCTGGCGCAGCGCCCTGGCGCGGGAGTCCGACCTGATGCTGCGCTGCCGCGACGAACGCCGCTGCGTCCGCCTGCGCCACGCCAGCCCCAGCCAGTATCGCCTGGACGGCGACGACCTGGTCAGCCGGGTGGACGGTGTCACCCGTCGCTCGGCGGCGTTGCGCCGCGGACGCCAGTTGTTCCTCGAATGGGAGGGCGAACTGCTGGCCATCGAAGCCGTCGACCCGATCGCCGAGGCCGAGGCCGCCCATGCCCTCCAGGGTGGTTTGAGCGCGCCGATGAACGGCAGTATCGTGCGGGTCCTGGTCGAGCCCGGCCAGACGGTCGAAGCCGGCGCCACCCTGGTGGTGCTGGAGGCGATGAAGATGGAGCACAGCATCCGCGCGCCCCACGCCGGGGTAGTGAAGGCGCTGTATTGCAGCGAGGGCGAACTGGTCGAGGAAGGCACGCCGCTGGTGGAGCTGGACGAGAACCAGGCCTGACAGCCAAGACGAGGAACAGCATGAACCTGCCGAAGAAGGTCCGCCTGGTGGAAGTCGGTCCGCGCGACGGACTGCAGAACGAGAAACAGCCGATCGAGGTGGCCGACAAGATCCGCCTGGTCGATGACCTGAGCGCCGCCGGCCTGGACTACATCGAAGTGGGCAGCTTCGTCTCGCCCAAGTGGGTGCCGCAGATGGCCGGCTCGGCCGAGGTGTTCGCCGGCATCCGCCAGCGTCCCGGCGTGACCTACGCGGCGCTGGCGCCGAACCTGAAAGGCTTCGAGGCGGCGCTGGAGTCGGGGGTGAAGGAAGTGGCGGTGTTCGCCGCCGCATCGGAAGCCTTCTCCCAGCGCAACATCAACTGCTCGATCAGGGACAGCCTGGAGCGCTTCGTACCGGTGCTGGAGGCGGCGCGCCAGCACCAGGTGCGGGTGCGCGGCTACATTTCCTGCGTGCTCGGCTGTCCCTACGACGGCGATGTCGATCCGCGCCAGGTCGCCTGGGTCGCCCGCGAACTGCAGCAGATGGGCTGCTACGAGGTGTCCCTGGGCGACACCATCGGCGTCGGCACCGCCGGCGCCACCCGCCGGCTGATCGAGGCGGTGGCCAGCGAGGTTCCCCGCGAGCGCCTCGCCGGGCACTTCCACGACACCTACGGGCAAGCCCTGGCGAACATCTACGCCAGCCTGCTGGAAGGCATCGCGGTATTCGACAGCTCGGTGGCCGGCCTCGGCGGTTGTCCCTACGCCAAGGGCGCCACCGGCAACGTCGCCAGCGAAGACGTCCTCTACCTGCTGAACGGCCTGGAGATCCATACCGGGGTCGACATGCACGCCCTGGTCGACGCCGGCCAGCGTATCTGCGCGGTGCTCGGCAAGAGCAACGGGTCGCGAGCGGCGAAAGCGTTGCTGGCCAAGGCCTGAGAAGCGGCGGATAACCGCGAGCGGTTATCCGCCCTACCCGGCATCACGCCCAGGCTCGGAGACTGCGTCATCCACCCTGGGTGCCGTCATACCCCATCCGCCAACTGATAGCCCGAGTCGTCGCAAGCAGCCGTTCCGCCGCCGGCCCCTGCTCCTCGGCCTGGAAGATGCTCGCCGGGCCGACCACCGTGAGCACCGCCGCCACCCGCCCGCGGGCGTCGAACACCGGTGCCGAGAGCGCCTCCACCCCAGGCATCAGCAGCCCATGGATCGCATGCAGGCCGCGCGCGCGGATGCCCTCCAGCAGCACCGCGTAGGCCGCCGGGTCGGCCAGCGGATGGTCGGCGCGCCCGGCCAACTCTTCCTCGCGCAGCTCGGCCACCTCGCGTTCCGGCAGGAACGCGGCGAACACCAGGCCGGTGGACGAACCGAGCAGCGGCAGCACCGAGCCGACCTGGGTGACCACCGTCACCGCGCGCACCGCCTGTTCCACCTGTACCACGGTGGCGCCACGGTTGCCCCAGACGGCGAGGAAGCAGGTCTCGTTGAGCACGTCGCGCAGCTCGGCCAGCGGCGCGGCGGCGCTCTTCAGCACGTCCATGCTGTCCAGCGCCGCCAGGCCCACGCGCAGGGCCTCGCGCCCCAGCGAGTAATGATTGGTGGAGGCGTCCTGGACCGCGAAGCCGCTGGCGATCAATGCCTGCAGGTAGCGATGGACCTTGCTCGCCGGCATCCCCACATGCTCCGCCAGGCGCGACAGCGAGGTCGCCGGGGAGAGTTCGGCGAGGGCCTTGAGGATATCGGTACCGACTTCGGCGGAGCGGACCTTCTGCTTGCCGGAGGTTTCGGCGGGACTGCTGTTCTTTTCCATGGACGCGGGTTCCTGCGGGCGGGGCCGACGTTATAGCTTGACGCTGCCTTCCACTCAAATTACGTTATGCGTAATTGAATTACGATAAAAATAACGCAGCCAGCGTGCCAGGTCCCCGGCGGATCGGCGGCAAGCTGCCCCCACTCCCCGGAGGCCTCAGATGAACCTCGACTCCACTGCCCTCGCCTATCAATCGGGCTTCGGCAACGAATTCAGCAGCGAAGCGCTCCCCGGCGCCCTGCCGGTCGGCCAGAACTCCCCGCAGAAAGCGCCCTACGGCCTGTACGCCGAACTGCTCTCCGGCACCGCCTTCACCATGGCTCGCAGCGAGGCCCGGCGCACCTGGCTGTACCGCATCACGCCGTCGGCCAAGCATCCGCCGTTCCGCCGCCTGGAACGACAGATCGCCGGTGCCGAACTGGATGCGCCGACTCCCAACCGCCTGCGCTGGGACCCGCTGGCACTGCCCGAGCAGCCCACCGACTTCCTCGACGGCCTGCTGCGCATGGCCGCCAACGCGCCCGGCGACAAGCCCGCCGGCGTGAGCATCTACCAGTACCTGGCCAACCGCTCGATGGAGCGTTGCTTCTACGACGCCGACGGCGAACTGCTGCTGGTCCCGCAATTGGGCCGTCTGCGCCTGTGCACCGAACTCGGCGCGCTGCAAGTCGAACCGCTGGAGATCGCGGTGATCCCGCGCGGGATGAAGTTCCGCGTCGAGCTGCTCGACGGCGAGGCACGCGGCTATATCGCCGAGAACCACGGCGCGCCGCTGCGCCTGCCCGACCTCGGCCCGATCGGCAGCAATGGCCTGGCCAATCCGCGCGACTTCCTGACCCCGGTGGCGCGCTACGAGGACAGCCGCCAGCCGCTGCAACTGGTGCAGAAATACCTCGGCGAACTGTGGGCCTGCGAGCTTGACCACTCGCCGCTGGACGTGGTCGCCTGGCACGGCAACAACGTGCCCTACAAGTACGACCTGCGCCGCTTCAACACCATCGGCACGGTCAGCTTCGACCACCCGGACCCGTCGATCTTCACCGTGCTGACCTCCCCCACCAGCGTCCCCGGCCTGGCCAACATCGACTTCGTGATCTTCCCGCCGCGCTGGATGGTGGCCGAGAACACCTTCCGTCCGCCATGGTTCCACCGCAACCTGATGAACGAATTCATGGGCCTGATCCAGGGCGCCTATGACGCCAAGGCCGGCGGCTTCGTGCCCGGCGGCGCCTCGCTGCACAGTTGCATGAGCGCCCACGGCCCGGACGCGGAAAGCTGCGACAAGGCCATCGCCGCCGACCTCAAGCCGCACAGGATCGACCAGACCATGGCCTTCATGTTCGAGACCAGCCAGGTCCTCCGGCCGAGCCGTGCCGCCCTCGAGACGCCGGCCCTGCAGAATGACTACGATGCCTGCTGGGCGTCGCTCGTATCCACCTTCAACCCGCAACGGAGATAACCCCATGAACCAGCCAACCCCCACTCGTAGCTGGGTCGCCTCCGCCAATGGGCATGCCGACTTTCCCCTGCAAAACCTGCCGCTGGGCATCTTCAGCCGTGCCGGCCAGAGCCCGCGTTGCGGTGTGGCCATCGGCGACTCGATCCTCGACCTGGACGCGGCGCTGGCCGCCGGGCTGTTCGAGGGTGCCGCCGGCGAAGCCGCCGAAGCCACCCGCGGCGGCGCGCTGAACGCCTTCTTCGCCCTCGGCAAGCCGGCCCGCGTGGCGCTGCGCCAGCGCCTGCTGGAGCTGCTCGGCGAAGGCGCCGCGGAGCGCCCGGAACTGCTCCATCCGGCCGCCGAGTGCCAAATGCACCTACCGGCCAGGATCGGCGACTACACCGACTTCTACGTCGGCATCCGCCATGCCGAGAACGTCGGCAAGCTGTTCCGCCCGGACAACCCACTGCTGCCCAACTACAAGCACGTGCCCATCGGCTACCACGGCCGCGCCTCGACCGTGCGCGTCTCCGGCAGCGAAGTGCGCCGGCCCAACGGCCAGACCCTGCCGGCCGGCGCCAGCGAGCCGGTGTTCGGCCCCTGCGCGCGCCTGGACTACGAACTGGAGCTGGGCATCTGGATCGGCCAGGGCAACGCCCTCGGCGAAGCCATCCCGGTTTCCCGCGCCGCCGAGCACATCGCCGGCTTCTGCCTGCTCAACGACTGGTCGGCGCGCGACATCCAGGCCTGGGAATACCAACCGCTCGGCCCGTTCCTGTCGAAGAGCTTCATCACCAGCGTCTCGCCCTGGGTGGTCACCGCCGAAGCCCTGGAGCCGTTCCGCCGTGCCCAGCCAGCGCGCCCCGAAGGCGACCCGCGGCCGCTGCCGTATCTCTACGACGACAACGACCAGGCCCACGGCGCCTTCGACATCGAGCTGGAGGTCCTGCTGCTCACCGAGGGCCTGCGCGAGAAAGGCCTGCCGCCGCAGCGCCTGACCCTGAGCAACAGCCTGAGCATGTACTGGACGGTGGCGCAGATGGTCGCCCACCACAGCGTCAATGGCTGCCAGTTGCAGCCCGGCGACCTGTTCGGCTCCGGCACCCTGTCCGGCGCCGAGCCCGGCCAGTTCGGCTCGCTGCTGGAGATCACCGCTGGCGGCAAGCAGCCGGTGCAACTGGCCTCCGGCGAGACCCGGCGCTTCCTCGAGGACGGCGACGAGGTCATCCTCCGCGCTCGCTGCAAGCGCGAGGGACATGTCTCGATCGGTTTCGGCGAATGTCGCGGCAAGGTGCTCGCGGCCCTTCCGGGGGCGCGCGGATGAAGCTCTATACCTACTACCGTTCCACCTCCTCCTACCGGGTGCGCATCGCCCTGGCGCTGAAGGGGCTGGACTACCAGTCGCTGCCGGTCAACCTGGTCCGCGACGGCGGCGAACACCGCCAACCCGCCTACCTGGCGCTCAACCCGCAGGGCCGCGTACCGGCCCTGCAGGTCGACGAGGGCGAGCTGCTGATCCAGTCGCCGGCGATCATCGAGTACCTCGAGGAGCGCTACCCGCAACCCGCCCTGCTCTCCAGCGATCCGCTGCGCCGCGCCCGCGAGCGCGGAGTCGCGGCGCTGGTCGGCTGCGACATCCACCCGTTGCACAACGCCAGCGTGCTCAACCTGCTGCGTCAGTGGGGCCACGACGAAGAGCAGGTCCGGCAGTGGATCGGCCACTGGGTCGGCCAGGGTCTCGCCGCCGTCGAGCAACTGATCGGCGACCAGGGCTGGTGCTTCGGCGACCGGCCGGGCCTGGCCGACGTCTACCTGGTCCCGCAGCTCTACGCCGCCGAGCGCTTCGGCGTGGCGCTGGACGCCTGGCCACGGATCCGCCGGGTCGCCGACCTGGCCGCCGCCCATCCGGCGTTCCGCCAGGCCCATCCGGCCAACCAGCCGGACACCCCGGCCGCCTGAGGGACCGCAGAGTCCCGCTCCTGAAGATAAAGGGGGGCGTCCGCCGGACGCCCCATCACCAATAAGAACCTCAGGTACCTTGCGATGCACAACCAGATCGCCAGCTTTCGCGCGGCGCTCGACGCGCGCCCCGTGTCCCGCTACCAGTGGCTGTTGCTGCTGCTCCTCGCCCTGTTGCTGGTCACCGATGGCTACGATGCCCAGGTGCTCGGCTACGTGGTGCCGACCCTGGCCCAGGAATGGGGCCTGGACAAGGCCGCGTTCGGCCCGGTGTTCAGCGCCAACCTGTTCGGCCTGACCGTCGGTTCGCTGCTGGTGACGCCGCTGGCGGACCGCTTCGGCATCCGCCGGGTGTTGCTCTGCTGCGTGCTGATCTACGCCAGCCTGACCGTCCTGATGGTCTTCGCCGGTTCCCTGGAAAGCCTGATGCTGGCGCGCTTCGTCTGCGGCATCGGAATGGGCGGGGCGATGCCCAGTGCCATGGCGCTGATGGCCGAGTATTCGCCACCGCGCCTGCGTACCCTGATGGTCACCCTGGCGGCCTGCGGTTTCTCCTTCGGCGGCGCCGCCGGCGGTTTCGTCGCCGCCGCCTTCATGGACGGCTTCGGCTGGCAGGCGGTGTTCCTCGCCGGCGGCGTCACCCCGTTGCTGCTGTTCCCCTTCCTCCTCCTGTTCCTCCCGGAGTCGCTGCCGCGCCTGCTCCGCGACGCACCGCCCTATGCCCGCCTGCGCCAGCTCAGCGAGCGTATGGCGCCGGGCTGGCAGCCGCCGCCGGCAGAGGCCGACGCCGAGCCGGCGGCAAGCCTGACCGTGCTGGAGCTGTTCCGCCACGGTTACGCGCGGCCGACCCTACTGCTCTGGGCGACCTTCTTCGTCAGCCTGATCCTGCTCTACTTCATGGTCAGCTGGCTGCCCTCGCTGCTCCAGGAAAGCGGCCTGACACGCAATGCGGCGAACCTGGCGACCTCGATGTTCCTCTTCGCCGGCACCCTCGGCGCGATGCTCCTGGCCTGGCTCGCCGACCGCCTGCGCAGCAAGGTCCGCCTGCTGGCGGCGATTCTCGCCGGCGCCGCGCTGTTCACCCTGCTCCTCGGCCTCAACCACGACCAGCCGCGCTGGCTGCTGGCGTTCGTCTTCGCCGCCGGCTTCTGCATCATCGGCGGGCAGTTGACCCTGAACGCCTTCGCCAGCAACTTCTACCCGGCCCAGGTACGCGCCACCGGCACCGGCTGGGCGCTGGGCGTGGGCCGCTTCGGTTCGATCCTCGGCCCACTGTTCGGCAGCCTGCTGCTGGGCATGCACATATCCGTGGAGAACATCTTCATGCTTGCGGCGATTCCCGCCGGGCTCGCCGCGCTACTGATCCTCCAGGTCCGCTCGCCCGCCGCCCAGGCGCAGCGGGAAAGCGCCGCCGCGCTGGCCGTCGAGGAATCCTGAGCCTTCACCGCGAGCGGCTTCCCGGCTACAGTGGCGGGCCGTTTCGCCGTCCGCCGCAGGAGCCGCCGATGAACGACGCCGACAGCCTCCAGGATTACCAACGCGTGCGCCAGCAGGCGATCCGTTCGCTGTTCGAGATCGTCGAAGGCTCCAGCGAAGGCACGGTGATCGTCGACCGCGAGGCCCGCATCGTCTGGATCAACCAGCGCTACGCCCAGCGTTTCGGCCTCGCCGACCCGGCGCAGGCCATCGGCCGGCCCTGCGAAAGCGTGATCCCCGGTAGCCTGCTGCGCGAAGTGGTAGGCAGCGGCAAGCCGATCCTGCTGGACATGATGGACAGCGCGAAGGACCCGCTGGTGGTGATGCGCCTGCCGATCCACGACGACGCCGGCGAAGTGATCGGCGCCATCGGCTTCGCCCTGCTCGACGAACTGCGTTCGCTGTCGCCGCTGGTGACCCGCTACCTGAGCATGCAGCGCGAACTGGCCTCGACCCGCTCGCAATTGCAGGCGCGCCAGGCCAAGTACAGCTTCAGCCACTTCGTCGGCACCAGTCCGGCCAGCCTGGAAGTCAAGCGCCGCGCCCGTCGTGGCGCGGCCAGCGAAGCGCCGGTGCTGTTGCTCGGCGAGACCGGCACCGGCAAGGAACTGCTCGCCCACGCCATCCACAGCGCTTCGCCGCGGGCGCACAAGGCCTTCGTCAGCGTGAACGCCGCGGCGATCCCGGAAAGCCTGCTGGAGGCCGAATTCTTCGGTACCGCCCCGGGGGCCTTCACCGGTGCCGAGCGCAAGGGCCGGCCAGGCAAGTTGCAGGTGGCCCAGGGCGGCACGTTGTTCCTCGACGAGATCGGCGACATGCCGCTGGCCTTGCAAGGCAAGCTGTTGCGCGTGCTACAGGAGAAAGAGTTCGAAGCTGTGGGTTCCAACGAAGTGATCCGCAGCGACATCCGCCTGGTCGCCGCCACTTCCATCGACCTGCAGCAGGCGATGCGCGAAGGCCGTTTCCGCGCTGACCTCTACTACCGGCTGAACGTCCTGCCGATCGAGATCCCGCCGTTGCGCCAGCGCCTGGACGACCTCCCGGCGCTCTGCGAGTCGATCCTCGACAGCCTCGACCACGGCCGTCTCCACGAACTCGGCGACGACGCCCTGGCGCTGCTCGCCCGGCATGCCTGGCCGGGCAATGTCCGCGAATTGCGCAACGTGCTGGAACGCGCGCTGCTGCTGGCCGACCAACCGTTGCTGGACGCCGCCGCCCTCGGCGCGGCGCTGGGGCCCCTGCAACCGCTGCCGGAGCTGCCTCGAGCGGCGGACGACAGGCCGGTCGGGGATTTCCAACAGGCCCGCGAAGCCTTCGAGCGCGACCTGATCGGACGGGCCCTGGCGCAGAGTGCCGGCAATGTGGTGGAAGCGGCGAAACGCCTGGGCCTGGGTCGCTCGACCCTGTACAAGAAGATCGTGGCGCTGGGCATTCGTCTCGATAGCGGGACTCGTCTCGAAATAGAGACGAACTGAGACCTGCATAGCCACGGAACTTTCGCTCGATTACGTCTCCATTTTGAGACAACGCTATTCCCCACGCTCCCCTTCGTCTCGCCGCAGCCCGCGAAAACCGCGATTCTGGGGCCTGGCACGGTTATCGCAACGTGCCTTTCCGACGGCCCTGCCCCGTTCCAGGCCGTCACGCCGGTGCCCGCACCGTTCGACAACAAGAAACAGGCCCGGAGCGCCTTCCCCATGCGAAGCGCGCCCCGCAGCGCCGTGGAGATATGCCCGATGAGCGTGATCATCGCCCTTGCCGCCCTGGGCCTGCTGATGCTGGCCGCCTACCGGGGCTACAGCGTCATCCTGTTCGCCCCCCTCGCCGCCCTCGGCGCCGTCCTGCTCACCGATCCCAGCGCGGTCGCGCCGACCTTCACCGGGGTGTTCATGGAGAAGATGGTCGGTTTCATCAAGCTTTACTTCCCGGTATTCCTGCTTGGCGCGGTGTTCGGCAAGCTGATCGAGCTGGCCGGCTTCTCCCGTTCCATCGTCGCGGCGGCGATCCGCCTGCTCGGCACCCGCCAGGCGATGCTGGTGATCGTACTGGTCTGCGCGCTGCTCACCTACGGCGGCGTCTCGCTGTTCGTGGTGGTGTTCGCGGTCTACCCGTTCGCCGCGGAGATGTTCCGCCAGAGCGACATCCCCAAGCGGTTGATTCCGGCAACCATCGCCCTCGGCGCGTTTTCCTTCACCATGGACGCGCTGCCCGGCACCCCGCAGATCCAGAACATCATCCCCTCGACCTTCTTCGGCACCCACGCCTGGGCCGCGCCCTGGCTCGGCACCCTCGGCGCGCTGTTCGTCTTCGCCGTGGGCATGCTCTACCTGCGACGCCAGGCGAACAAGGCGCGGCGCAACGGCGAAGGCTACGGCAGCGACCTGCGCAACGAGCCGGAGACCGCCGATGACCTGCGCCTGCCGAATCCCTGGCTGGCGCTCTCGCCGCTGGTGCTGGTCGGGGTCGCCAACCTGCTGTTCACCCACTGGATCCCGCAATGGTACGGCCAGGTCCATACCCTGCAACTGGCCGGCATGGCCACGCCGTTGCAAACCGAGGTCGGCAAGCTCACCGCGATCTGGGCAGTGCAGGCGGCCCTGCTGCTGGGCATCCTGCTGGTGCTGGCGAGCGGCTTCGCGGCGATCCGCAGCCGCCTCGCCGAAGGCACCCGCAGCGCGGTGGCCGGCTCGCTGCTGGCGGCGATGAACACCGCCTCGGAATACGGCTTCGGTGCGGTGATCGCCTCGCTGCCGGGCTTCCTGGTGCTGGCCGACGCGCTCAAGAGCATTCCCAATCCGCTGGTCAACGAAGCGATCACCGTCACCCTGCTGGCTGGCATCACCGGTTCCGCGTCGGGCGGCATGAGCATCGCCCTGGCGGCGATGTCCGATACCTTCATCGCCGCCGCCAACGCCGCGCAGATCCCCCTGGAAGTCCTCCACCGGGTCGCCGCCATGGCCAGCGGCGGGATGGATACCCTGCCGCACAACGGCGCGGTGATCACCCTTCTGGCGGTCACCGGCCTGACCCATCGGGAGGCGTACAAGGACATTTTCGGTATTACCCTGATCAAGACCCTGGCGGTGTTCTTCGTCATCGGGCTGTTCTACGCCACCGGCCTGGTCTGATCCGCCCTTTTTTCATCCAGCGGGAGAAACAGCATGACCCTGAAAGGCAAGACCGCCCTGGTCACCGGTTCCACCAGCGGCATCGGCCTGGGCATCGCCCTGAGCCTGGCCGAGGCCGGCGCCGACCTGCTCCTCAACGGCTTCGGCGAGGTCGACGCGGCACTGGCGCAGGTCCGCGCCCGCGGCGTGCGCGCAGAGCACCACCCGGCCGACCTCTCCAGCCCGGAGCAGATCGGCGAACTGATGGCCTTCGCCGAGCGGACCTTCGGCGGCGCCGACATCCTCGTCAACAACGCCGGCATCCAGTACGTGGCGCCGGTGCAGGAATTCCCCACGGAACGCTGGGACGCGATCATCGCGATCAACCTGTCCTCAGTGTTCCATACCACCCGCCTGGCCCTGCCGGGCATGCTCGCGCGCGGCTGGGGGCGGATCGTCAACATCGCCTCGACCCACGGCCTGGTCGCCTCGGCCGGGAAGAGCGCCTACGTCGCCGCCAAGCATGGCGTGCTCGGCCTGACCAAGAGTGTGGCGCTGGAAACGGCGCGCACGCCGGTGACCTGCAACGCCATCTGCCCCGGCTGGGTGCTGACCCCGCTGGTGCAGAAGCAGATCGACGCGCGCACCGCCGAGGGCGT
This sequence comes from Pseudomonas sp. TZ252, assembly GCF_056110345.1. Taxonomy (NCBI): domain Bacteria; kingdom Pseudomonadati; phylum Pseudomonadota; class Gammaproteobacteria; order Pseudomonadales; family Pseudomonadaceae; genus Pseudomonas; species Pseudomonas sp. TZ252. The sequence continues at coordinate 5,810,327 of NZ_CM148566.1, forward strand.
CTCGCCCGAACAGGCGGAACATGACCTGCTGGCGGAAAAGCAACCCTCGCTGGCCTTCGTCACCCCCGAGCAACTCGGCGGACTGACGCTGTTCCTTTGCAGCGAAGCCGCCGACCAGGTGCGCGGCGCGGCCTGGAACATGGATGGCGGCTGGGTGGCGCAGTAGCCGGGGCGGCCAGCCTCTCCCCAGACCCTCTCCCTGAAGGGAGAGGGAACCATCCGGAGTTCGCCCGCCCCATTGCGTAGGGCGGATAACGCCATAGGCGTTATCCGCCGATACCTCGTTTCCCGGCGCGGCTGCCCTCTCCCCAACCTTCTCCCTTCAGGGAGAGGAAGTTATCGGGGCCAGGTCGGTCCGCCGATGCGCTACGGCATCACCGGTGGGATGTACGCCAGGGTACTGCCCAGGGCCCAGAGCAGCACCAGCACCAGCGGGATGTGCACCAGCAACTGGACGAACGAGAAGCCGATCAGGTCGCGCGCCTTCAGCCCCAGCACGCCGAGCAACGGCAGCATGTAGAACGGGTTGATCAGGTTCGGCAGCGCCTCGGCGGCGTTGTAGATCTGCACCGCCCAGCCGAGGTGGTATTGCAGCTCGTTGGCCACCTGCATCACGTACGGCGCCTCGATGATCCACTTGCCGCCGCCGGAGGGAATGAAGAAGCCCAGCACCGCCGAGTACACGCCCATCAGCAGCGCGTAGGTGTCGTGGGAGGCGATCTGTACGAAGAAGGTCGAGATATGGTGGGCCAGGGTCTCGCCGTCGCTGCCGTTGACCGTGGTCATGATCGCCGCGATCGAGCCGTACAGCGGGAACTGGATCAGCACCCCGGTGGTGGTCGGCACCGCGCGCGCCACCGCGTCGAGGAAGCTGCGCGGGCGCCAGTGCAGCAACGCGCCGAGCATCAGGAACAGCAGGTTATAGGTGTTCAACCCGGAGATCGCCAGGATCGCCGGCTTGGTCGAGAACTCGTGGACCAGCCAGCCGCCGGCCAGCAGTACCAGCAGGATGATCAGCAACGGGCTGTGCTCCAGCCACTCGCCGGGCCGGGTCGGCGCCAGCCTGGCCGGAGCGGTGAAGCTCACGTCGACCCCGCAATCCTTGGCGTCGCGGGCGCTGGCGGCGCTCGGCGCGGTCATGTAGGCGATCACCAGTGAGACCAGGATCAGCGCCAGCAGCATGACCCCGGACTGCCAGAGGAAGATGGTCTCGGTGAAGGGGATCACCCCGGTGATCGCCAGGATCGACGGTGGCAGGCTGGCCGGGTTGGCCTGCAACTGCGCGGCCGACGACGACAGGCCCAGCGCCCACACCGCGCCCAGCCCGAGGTAGGCCGCGGCGCCGGCGGCGCGGTAGTCCATGCGCAGGTCGCTGCGGCGCGCCAGGGCGCGTACCAGCAGGCCGCCGAAGACCAGGCTGAGGCCCCAGTTGAGCAGCGAGGCGAGCATCGACACCAGCGCCACCCAGCAGACCGCCGAGCGGCCATTCTTCGGCACCCGCGCGAGCAGGTCGATGAGACGCGAGGCGGGGCCTGAACTGGCCACCACATAGCCGCCGATGACCACGAAGGCCATCTGCATGGTGAACGGGATCAGGCTCCAGAAACCGTCGCCGAAGGCTTTCGCCGTGGCGGTCGGTCCGGCGCCCATGGCCAGCGCGGCCAGGCTGACGATGAGGATGGCCAGGGCGGCGAACACCCAGGAGTCGGGAAACCAGCGCTCGGCCCAGTTCGAGCAACGCATGGCGAAGCGCGCGGAGCGGCTTTCTTGGATGGGAAGGATAGCGGTCATCGCGGATTCTCTCGGTTTTATTGTTATTCGGCGACTACGGGGCCGCCTGTGTGTGCTACGGCTCCCTGGGCACCCGGCCGTCCCGAGGGGCGGAACGGTACGGGGCCGGTCGGACGGTCAAGGCCGTCCGCCGCTCGTTCCCTGGACACGAGCGCGCCATGCCCCCGCGAAAGGACATGGCGCGATCACGCCGCGAGCGGCAGGTCGATGGATCAGTCGCGGGCCAGGGTCAGGGCGACGCCCTGCCCGCCGCCGATGCACAGGGTGGCGAGGCCCTTCTTCGCGTCGCGACGGATCATCTCGTGCAGCAGGGTCACCAGCACCCGGCAGCCGGACGCGCCGATCGGGTGGCCAAGGGCGATGGCGCCGCCGTTGACGTTGACCCTGGCGGCATCCCAGCCCAGTTCCCGACCCACCGCCAGGGACTGCGCGGCGAAGGCCTCGTTGGCCTCGATCAGGTCCAGTTGCTCCAGGCTCCAGCCGGCCTTGTCGAGCGCGCGACGGGTGGCGGAGACCGGGCCGATGCCCATGATCGCCGGGTCGACCCCGGCGCTGGCGTAGCTGGCGATCCGCGCCAGCACCGGCAGGCCCAGGGCCTTGGCCTTGGCTGCGCTCATCAGCAATACCGCGGCGGCGCCGTCGTTGAGGCTGGAGGCGTTGCCGGCGGTGACGCTGCCGTCCTTCCTGAAGGCCGGCTTGAGCTTGGCCAGGGCCTCGACGGTGGTGCCGGCGCGCGGCTGCTCGTCGGTATCGAAGCTCAGCGGCTCGCCCTTGCGCTGCGGGACCTGGATCGGCGTGATCTCGTCGCGGAAGCGCCCGCCCTCGATGGCGGCGATGGCCTTCTGCTGCGAAGCGGCGGCGAAGGCGTCCTGCTCCTCGCGGGTCAGGCCGTACTTCTCCGCCAGGTTCTCGGCGGTGATGCCCATGTGGTAGTCGTTGAAGGCGTCCCACAGGCCGTCCTCGATCATGCTGTCGACCAGCTTCGCATGGCCCATGCGCAGGCCGGTGCGGGCGCCGGGCATGACGTAGGGCGCCAGGCTCATGTTCTCCTGGCCGCCGGCGACGATCACCTCGGCGTCGCCGCAGCGGATCGCCTGGGCGCCCAGGTGCAGGGCCTTGAGGCCGGAGCCGCAGACCTTGTTCAGGGTCATGGCCGGCACGCCGACCGGCAGGCCGGCCTTGATCGCCGCCTGGCGCGCCGGGTTCTGCCCGGACCCGGCGGTGAGCACCTGGCCGAGGATCACTTCGTCGACCTGGCCGGCATCGAGACCGGTCTGTTCGAGCAGGCGGCGGATTACCGCGGCGCCCAGCTCGGGGGCGGGAATGCCGGCCAGCGAGCCCTGGAAGCTGCCGACGGCGGTACGGGTAGCGGCGACGATGACGACGTCTTGCATGGATGGTTCTCCTGGATTCGCCCGTGGCCGGGCCGAATCGCTGCGGGTGGACGTAGACGGTGCGACAGCCTCCTATCCTACGCCCTCTGGAAAGGACGGTCCGCGCGGCCGGCGCCTTGCGTGGAGGCGCCGGCCGCCCGGGCCGCGATTCAGAAACTCATTTCCGGCACGTGCTCGGGGACGATCAGCTTGCCGGCGGTCTTCGCCACGATCTCCTCGACGCTGACCCCGGGGGCGCGCTCGCGGAGGATGAAGGCGCAGTCCTCGATCTCCAGGTAGGCCAGGTCGGTGAGCACCTTGCGAATGCAGCCGCAACCGGTCAGCGGCAGGGTGCAGTACGGCAGCAGCTTGGACTCGCCGTCCTTGGAGGCGTGGGTCATGGTGACGATGATGTTCTCGGCGCCGGCCACCAGGTCCATGGCGCCGCCCATGCCCTTGACCAGCTTGCCGGGGATCATCCAGGAGGCGATGTTGCCGCGCACGTCCACCTCGAAGGCACCGAGCACGGTGAGGTCGACGTGGCCGCCACGGATCATGGCGAAGGACTGCGCCGAGTCGAAGATCGACGCGCCGACGCGGGCGGTCACGGTCTGCTTGCCGGCGTTGATCATGTCGGCGTCGACTTCCGCCTCGCTGGGGAACGCGCCCATGCCGAGCAGGCCGTTCTCCGACTGGAGCATGACGTCGATGCCCTCCGGTACGTAGTTGGCCACCAGGGTCGGGATGCCAATGCCGAGGTTGACGTAGTAGCCGTCCTTCAATTCGCGCGCCACGCGCTGCGCCATCTGTTCGCGGGTAAGTGCCATCTGGGGAAACCTCTTGTCGTTGTAGCGGCCGCCGTCAGGCGCGCAGCGTGCGTTTCTCGATGCGTTTCTCGAAGCGACCCTGGATGATCCGGTCGACGTAGATGCCGGGGGTGTGGATCTGCGTCGGGTCCAGTTCGCCGGGCTCGACGATCTCCTCCACCTCGACCACCGTGATGCGCCCGGCGGTGGCGACCAGCGGGTTGAAGTTCTGCGCGGTGTGGCGATAGACGACGTTGCCGAAATGGTCGGCCTTCCAGCCCTTGACGATGGCGAAGTCGCCGGTGATGGCCGGTTCGAGGATGTAGTGGCGGCCATTGAACTCGCGCGCCTCCTTGCCCTCGGCGACCGGGGTGCCGTAGCCGGTGGCGGTGAAGAAGGCCGGGATGCCGGCGCCGCCGGCGCGGATCTTCTCGGCCAGCGAGCCTTGCGGGGTCAGTTCGACTTCCAGCTCGCCACTGAGCAGTTGTTGCTCGAACAGGGCGTTCTCGCCGACATAGGAGGCGATCATCTTGCGGATCTGCCGGTCTTCCAGCAGCACGCCGAGGCCGAAACCGTCGACGCCGCAGTTGTTCGAGACCACCGTGAGGTCCCTGACCCCGCGCCGGCGGATTTCCGCGATCAGGTTCTCGGGAATCCCGCAGAGGCCGAAGCCCCCGGCGAGGACGGTCATGCCGTCGGTCAGGCCTTCGAGGGCCTCTTCGTAACTGCCTACTCGCTTGTCGAGTCCGCTCATGCTGCTGTGCCTCTTCCGGCTCTTGTGATTGTGCGTGCGGCAGTCTGACTGCCGGGTCGCACAGAGCTTCTCCGCTGCGGACTGATTTGTTAAGTTTGTTTTTCCAATCCATTGATGAGAAAAACAAATAAATGACCGTCAAGCAGTTGCGCGCCTTCCTCGCCGTGGCGCAGAGCCTCAGCTTCGCCCAGGCCGGCGAACGCCTGCACCTCTCCCAGCCGGCCCTGAGCCTGGCGATCAAGAGCCTGGAGGAAAGCCTCGGCGGTCCGCTGCTGGAACGTACCACCCGCAGCGTCAGCCTCACCCCCGAGGGCGAGACCCTGCTGCCGCTGGCGCTGCGCCTGCTGGCCGACTGGGACAATACCGAGGAATTGCTGCGCCAGCACTTCACCCTGCAACTGGGCAAGGTCTCCATCGCCGCCATGCCCTCCTTCGCCGGCAACCTGCTGCCGCTGGTCTTGAAGACCTTTCGCGAACGCCACCCGCGGGTCAACGTGGCGGTGCACGACGTGATCAACGAGCAGGTGCTGGAGATGGTCCGCAACCGACGCGTCGAGCTGGGCATCGCCTTCGAGCCGGAGTCCCTGGAAAACCTCGAGTTCACCCCGTTCTACAGCGACCGCTTCGTCGCCGTGGTGCCGGCCGGCTCGCCGCTGTCCGGGCAGGAGCGGGTCAGTTGGCGCGAACTGCTCGGCGAGCCCTTCATCACCCTGCAACGCCCCTCGGCGGTGCGCCTGCTCCTGGAAGAAAGCGTGGCCGCCGAGCACGGTCGCTTGCCGGTGGCGTTCGAGAGCCACCAACTGGTCACGGTCGGGCGGATGGTCGCCCAGGGACTCGGTGTCAGCGCCGTGCCGACCCTGTGCATCCAGCAGATGCAGGAACTCGGCGCGCGCTGCCTGCCGCTCTACGCGCCGCAGGTGCAGCGACGGGTCGGCCTGCTGCGGCTGAGCGAGCACAAGCTGTCCACCGCCGCCCAGGCCCTCAGCGACGTGCTGCTGCATGGCACCGACTGGCGCTCGCTGGCGCTGCCGCAGGACCAGTCCACGGAGTGAGGCAGGCAGCGGCGGGTCCGGTTATGCTTCCTGCATGTCCCGGAACAACAACAAGGACGGACACGCCATGCCCGCACCGCTCTGGAGCCCTTCCGCCGAACGCATCGCCGCCAGTCGCATGGAGGCCTTCCGACGCTTCGTCAACCAGCGGCACGCCCTCGGCCTGGTCGACTACCCGGCGCTGCATGCCTGGAGCGTGCAGCGGCGCGAGGCGTTCTGGCAGGCCATCGTCGACTTCTTCGAGGTGCGCTTCCAGCAACCGCCGCGTGCGGTCCTCGAGGAAGGCGCGCAGATGCCCTCGGCGCGCTGGTTCCCCGGCGCCACGCTGAATTTCGCCGAACACCTGCTGCGCCGCCGCGATGATGCCCCGGCGCTGATCGCGGTGAGCGAAGACGGTCGCCGCGAGGTGCTCAGCCACGCCGAACTGGCCCGTCACGTGGCGGGCCTGCAGAAGCGCCTCGCCGCCCTGGGCATAGGCCCCGGCGACCGGGTCGCCGCGCTGATGCCGAACACCTGGCAGACCGTGGTCGGCATGCTCGCCACCGCCAGCCTCGGCGCGACCTGGTCGAGCTGCTCGCCGGACTTCGGTACCCAGGGCGTGATCGACCGCTTCGGCCAGATCGAACCGCGCGTGCTGATCGCCTGTGCCGGCTACCGCTACGCCGGCAAGTCGCTGGACCTGACCGCCAAGCTCAACGAGGTGCTCGCCGGCCTGCCCGGCCTGGAGCAACTGCTGGTGGTGCCCTACGACCGTCCGCAGGCGCAGCCGCAGGACTACCGCTGCCAGGCGCAGGTCGCGCTGTGGGACGGGTTCTACCAGGCCGAGGGCGAGCCGGTCTTCACCCCGGTGCCTTTCGAGCAGCCGCTGTACATCCTCTATTCGTCGGGCACCACCGGAGTCCCCAAGTGCATCGTCCATGCCACCGGCGGCGTGCTCCTGCAACATCTCAAGGAGCACGGCCTGCACACCGACCTGAGCGACGGCGACCGGCTGTTCTACTACACCACCTGCGGCTGGATGATGTGGAACTGGCTGGCCTCCGGTCTGGCGGTGGGCGCCAGCCTGGTGCTCTACGACGGCTCGCCGTTCCACCCCGGCCCCGAGCGCCTGCTGGACCTCATCGACGCCGAGGACATCGCCGTGTTCGGTGCCAGCGCCAAGTACCTGGCGGCGCTCGAGAAGGCCGGCGTGCGCCCGCGCCACAGCCACCGCCTGGACAGCCTGAGGACACTGCTCTCCACCGGTTCGCCGCTGGCCCACGAAAGCTTCGACTACGTCTACCGCGAGCTGAAGAGCGACCTCTGCCTGTCGTCGATCTCCGGCGGCACCGACATCGTTTCCTGCTTCGCCATCGGCAACCCGGTGCTGCCGGTGTGGCGCGGCGAACTGCAATGCAAGGCGCTGGGCATGGCCGTGGAAATCTGGGACGACGACGGCCGCCGCCTCGCCAGCGGCAAGGGCGAGCTGGTCTGCACCCGGCATTTCCCGTCGATCCCGCTGGGCTTCTGGAACGACCCGGATGGCACCAGGTTCCACGACGCCTACTTCGCCAGCTTTCCCGGCGTCTGGGCCCATGGCGACTACGCCGAGGAAACCGTCCACGGCGGGCTGGTCATCCACGGCCGCTCCGACGCGGTGCTCAATCCCGGCGGCGTGCGCATCGGCACCGCGGAAATCTACCGCCAGGTGGAAAAGGTCGAGGAAGTCCTCGAGTCCATCGCCATCGGCCAGGACTGGCAGGGCGATGTGCGTGTGCTGCTGTTCGTCCGCCTGCGCGACGGCGTGCGACTCGACGAGCCGCTGCGCGAACGCATCCGCCAGACCATCCGCGCCAACGCCACGCCGCGCCACGTACCGGCGAAGATCATCCAGGTCGCCGATATCCCGCGCACCCTGAGCGGCAAGATCGTCGAGCTTGCGGTGCGCAACGTGATCCACGGCCGCCCGGTGAAGAACACCGACGCCCTGGCCAACCCGCAGGCGCTGGAGCTTTATCGCGACCTCGCCGAACTGCGCGACTGAAGCCGCGGCGAGCCTGGGCTAGAATGCGCGTTCCGTCCTACCGCAAAAGGTAATTCCATGCCCGTCGCCATGGCCCGCCACATCCTGGTCAAGACCGAAGCCGAGGCCGCGCAACTGAAGCAGCGCCTGGCCAAGGGCGAGGACTTCGCCACGCTGGCGAAGAAGCATTCGACCTGCCCGTCCGGCAAGCGCGGCGGCGACCTCGGCGAGGTGCGCCCGGGGCAGATGGTCAGGTCCATCGACAATGCCATCTTCAGGAAACCCGTTGGCGTGCTCCAGGGTCCGCTGAAGAGCCAGTTCGGCTACCATCTCCTGGAAGTGTATTTCCGCGACTGAACCGCCACCGGAGCGTCCATGACCGCCGACCAGATCGCCGCCTTCTGCCTGCAACTGCCCGGCGCCCGGGAAGACCTCAAGTGGGGTTCGAACCGGGTGTTCTCGGTGGCCGGCAACAAGATGTTCGCCATCCTCGACTTCGTCGACAAGGACGGCGGCCTGGCCTTCAAGGTCGGCAGCGAGCTGTTCCTCGGCTATGTCGACCGCCCCGGCATCCGTCCGGCGCCCTACCTGGCGCGCGCGCACTGGATCGTCATGGCCCGCCCCTACCCGATGAAGGCGGCGGAGTTGCGCGAGGCCCTGGTCCGTTCCCATCAGTTGGTGGTGGCGCGCCTGCCCAAGCGCCAGCGCCTCGGCCTGGTACTCGACGCATGAGTCGCGACCGTCTGTACACCTGGGCCGGCCTGTGGCGCTCGCCGTCGTCCAGCTGGGAGGCCCTGCGCCTGGAGGACGACCAGGCGGAAAGCCAGTTGCGCGCGCCGGACGAACGCAGCGGCCTGCCCTACCAATTGGACTACCGGCTGCGCTGGGACGCCGACTGGCATCTGCGTGAGGCGGTGTTCCACGTCGAAAGCGAAACCGGGGTGCGCAAGCTGCACCTGCTCGCCGATGGCCGCGGCCACTGGCAGGACGGCGACGGCGAAGCGCTACCGGCATTCGACGGTTGCCTGGACATCGATATTTGGCCAAGCCCCTTCACCAACACCTTCCCGATCCGCCGCCTGGGCCTGGCCGATGGCCAGCGCGCGGAAATCCGCGCGCTCTACATCGAGGCCCCGGCCCTGGAGCCGCGTAGCATGCGCCAGGCATACACCCGCCTGGACGCCAGCCACTACCTCTACGAGAACCTCGAAGGCAGCGCGTTCAAAGCGGTACTGCTGGTGGACGAACAGGGCCTGGTGATCGATTACCCGGGTCTCTTCCAGCGTCTCTGAACGCGCTAGCGCCGGGCACCGCGCGTCGCCGATAGCCCGGCGAATCCGTTAGCCTGCTTTCATTCGTCATCTGCAACGGTCATCATGGCGGACCGCGACAACCCACTGCGACCGCGTTTCCCACATGTCCGTCGATATCCGCCCCACCCCGCCGGCGCAGGACAGCGCCCGGCAGAACGTCACCCTGCAGATCGTCTCGGTGGTGATGTTCACCTTCATCGGCTACCTGACCATCGGCATCCCGCTGGCGGTGCTGCCCGGCTACGTGCACGACGACCTCGGCTACGGCTCGGTGCTGGCCGGCCTGGTGATCAGCCTGCAGTACCTCGCCACCCTGCTCGCCCGGCCCTACGCCGGGCGCGTCATCGACGGCCTCGGGCCGAAGCGCGCGGTGCTCTACGGCATGGCCGGCAGCGCCGCGAGCGGGCTGTTCATGCTGCTCTCGGTGGCGATCCAGGGCTGGCCGGCGCTGAGCCTGGCCAGCCTGCTGGTCGGCCGCCTGGTACTCGGCGCGGCGGAAAGCCTGGTCGGCTCGGCGGCGATCGGCTGGGGCATCGGCCGGGTCGGCGCGCCGCACACCGCCAAGGTGATTTCCTGGAACGGCATCGCCAGCTACGGCGCCATCGCCCTCGGGGCGCCGCTAGGGGTGCTGCTGGTGCAGTGGCTGGGGCTGTGGAGCATGGGCGCGTCCATCGTCCTGCTCGGGGCGCTCGGCTTCGCCCTGGCCTGGCCGAAGTTGCCGGCGCCGCTGGTGCACGGCGAGCGACTGCCGTTCCACCATGTGCTCGGCCGGGTCACCCCGCACGGTATGGGCCTGGCGCTGGGGGCGATCGGCTTCGGCACCATCGCCACCTTCATCACCCTTTACTACGCCAGCCGTGGCTGGGCCAACGCAGTGCTCTGCCTGAGTGCCTTCGGCGGTTGCTTCATCGGCGCCCGGCTGTTGTTCGCCAATAGCATCAACCGGCTCGGCGGCTTCCGCGTGGCGATCATCTGCCTCGGCGTCGAAAGCCTCGGCCTGCTGTTGCTGTGGAGCGCGCCGAATCCCTGGGTCGGCCTGGCCGGCGCGGCCCTCACCGGCTTCGGCTTCTCCCTGGTGTTCCCGGCGTTCGGCGTGGAAGCGGTGAACCTGGTACCGGCTTCCAACCGTGGCGCGGCGCTGGGCGCCTACTCGCTGTTCGTCGACCTGTCGCTGGGCATCACCGGGCCCCTGGTGGGCTTCGTCGCCAACCTGTTCGGCTTCCGCTCGATGTTCCTCTTCGCCTGCCTGGCCTCGCTCGGCGGGCTGGCCCTGGCCGTCGCACTGCACCGGCGCAGCCGCCGGCCTGGCTAGGGCGTGCACCGTCCCAGGCGGCGGTACGCGTTCTAGAGCTCGCCGAGCAAGGCGCTCAGGGCCGCGCGCAGCTTGCCGGGCTTCAGCGGCTTGTTGAGCAGCGGCACGCCCAGGCGGGCCAGCGCGCGGCGGCAATCGTCGCTGTGGTCGGCGGTGATCATCACCGCGGCGATCTCCGCGCCGTAGTCCTCGCGCAAGGCGCCCAGCAACTGGCAACCGGTAGCGCCGTGGTCCAGATGGTAGTCGACCAGGATCGCATCCGGCGCGCGGCCATCGAGCGCCTTGCGCGCGCCTTCCAGGTCGGTGGCGGTAAGCACCTCGCAGCCCCACTGGCCGAGCAGCGCGGACATGCTGAAGAGAATCTCGGTCTCGTTGTCCACCACCAGCAGCCGCCGTCCCGGCAGCGGATCACCAGCCGAAACCCGCGCAATCGCCTCGCCGGGTGTTGGCCGCGCCGGCTTGCGGACCAGCGGCACCTCGATGGCGAACAGCGAGCCTCGGCCTGGAGTCGAATGCACCTCGATGCGGTAGCCGAGGATGCCGGCGATACGGTCGACGATGGCCAGCCCGAGTCCGACGCCACGGCGCTCGGAAGCGCGCCCGGCGTCCAGTTGGTTGAACTCGAGGAAGATCGCCTGCAACTGGTCGGCGGGGATGCCCCGGCCAGTGTCCCACACCTCCAGGCGTACCTTGCCGCCACGCCGGCGCGCCCCCAGCAGCACGCTGCCGCGCTCGGTGTAGCGGCAGGCGTTGCTGAGCAAGTTGCGCAGGATCCGCGACAGCAGGCGCGCGTCGGTGCGCACTGCCAGTCGCGGGATCCGCGCACGCAGGGCCAGGCCGGCGGCACGCGCGACTTCCTCGAACTCCGAGGCCAGCGGAGCGAGCAGTTCGTCGAGGGAATAGTCGTCCAGGTCCGGACGGATCGCGCTCTGGTCGAGCCGGGCGATTTCCAGCAGGTCGGTGAGCAAGGTCTCGGCACCTTCCAGGGCCAGGTGGGTGCGCTCCACCAGTTGCAGTTCGGCGGCCGGCAGGCCCCGTTCGCGCAGGGTGTCGACTAGCAGCCGCGCCGCGTTGAGCGGTTGCAGCAGGTCGTGGCTGGCGGCGGCGAGGTACTTGTCCTTGCTGTGGTTGGCGGCTTCGGCGGCGTCGCGCGCCTGGCGCAACTGGCGGTTGAGCTCTTCCAGCTCGTGGGTGCGCTCGGCTACCCGCCGCTCCAGCTCCTCGTTCATGGTCTGCAGGCGCTGCTGGGCCTGGACCCGCTCGGTGATGTCGGCGACGAAACCTTCGACCAATTCTTCCTCGTCGTGCCTGAGCAGCAGGTTCATCAATACCTCGATGTGACTGCCGTCCCTGCGCCAGAGGCGCGTCTCGTAGCCGAACAGGCCGCCGCGCTCGCGCAGCAGCGCGCGGATCCGTCGCATCTCGGCCTCGCCGCCGACGAACAGTTGCCCGGCCATGTCCTCCAGCGACCAGAGCACCTGTTGCGGATCGTCGTAGCCGAGCATCTGCGCCAGCGCCGGATTGGCGGCGCGCAGCCCCTGGCCGAGGCTGGCCTGGAAGATGCCGTGCACCGCGTGCTCGAACAGCCATTTGTAGCGGTTGCGCTCGGCCTCCAGCTCCTCCAGGCGCGCCAGCAGCTCCGGGTAGTGGCTCTTGCGCGCGGAGTGGCTGCCCAGGCCGAGTAACCCGGCCAGGGCCTCCTGCTGCTGCTCAGAGGGCCTCGCCATAGACCACCTCGACATCGCGCTGGCTCGACTCGCGCGGGTTGGTAAGGATGCACGGGTCCTGCATCGCGTGGCGCGAGAGGAAAGGAATGTCGGAGCTGCCGACCCCGTGCAGGGCGAGGCTCTCGTGGAAACCCACGGCGTGCTTGAAGGCGATCAGGTGGTCCACCAGGCGCTGGCGGACCTGCCCCTGGGTCAGACCGCGGCAATCGATGCCGAAGGTCTCGGCGATCACCTTGAAGCGTTCCGGCGCGGCGCTGTAGTTGAACGCCACCACGTGTTCGACCAGCGCCGCGTTGCACAGGCCGTGGGGCAGGTCGAGATAGCCGCCGAGGCTGTGCGACATGGCATGCACCGCGCCGAGGATGGCGTTGGAGAAGGCCAGCCCGGCCTGCATGCTCCCGAGCATGATCTTCTCGCGCAGGGCGATGTCGCCGGGATTGGCGATCATCTGTACCAGATTGCCATCGATCAGGCGCATCGCTTCCAGCGCGTGGGGATCGGTCAGCGGCCCGTGGCCGGTGGAGACGAACGCCTCGATGGCGTGTACCAGTGCATCGATGCCGGTACAGGCCGAAAGGAAGGGATCCATGGTCAACGTGGTTTCCGGGTCGATCAGCGAGACGTCAGGCACAACCGCCTTGCTCACCACGGAGAACTTCATGCGCTCGTCCTGGTTGGAAATGATCACGAACTGCGAGACGTCCGCCGAAGTCCCGGCGGTGGTCGGGATCAGGATCAGCGGCGGACTCGGCACCCGCAGCCGGTCGACGCCTTCGAACTCGAGGATGCTGCGGCCATGGGCGGCGACGATGCCGATGCCCTTGGCGCAATCCATCGGGCTGCCGCCGCCCACCGCGACGATCACGTTGCAGCCCTCGCTGCGATAGAACTCGGCGCCGAGCATCACCTCGTCGACCCGGGGGTTGGGCGAAACGTCGGTATACAGGCAGTAGTCGATGCCCTGCCCCTCCAGGCTTGCCTGGATGTCGGCGACCCAGCCGGCGGCGAGCACGCCGGGGTCGGAGACCAGCAGGACCTTGCGCGCACCGAAGGTCTTCACGTAGTTGGCGACGCTGTGCCGGCAGCCGGCGCCGAAGATGATCTCGGGCGAGACGAATTTACGCAGTTGGCTGAGGTCGTGGCTCATCTGACAGACCATTCTTATTGTTATCGGACATTGCCGGCAGCCTACTGCATTCGTCGGTTATTGCAATGCGACCTTGGCGGCCCTTTCAATCCTCCAGCAGGCCCAGGTAGAAGCGCCATTCCGCCAGCAGCGCATGGGCGCGATTGGCCGGCTGGCGGAAACCGTGGCGCTCCTGCGGATAGCGGTGGCACTCCACGCGCACGCCGCTGCGCCGCAGGCCGGCGACCATCGCCTCGGTCTGCTCCGGCACCACCACCGCGTCGAGCCCGCCCTGGAAGAACACTACCGGCGCGCGGATACGCCCGACCTGAAGCACCGGGCTGCGCACCAGGTAGCGACGGCGCTGGCGCAGCGGGTCGCCAATCAGCCAGTCGAGGTAGTCACCCTCGAACTTGTGGGTGCAACGCGCCAGTGCCAACGGATCGCTGACCCCATAGAGACTGGCGCCGCCGCGCAGGCCATCGAGGCAAGCCAGGGCGCGCAACGCGCTGTAGCCTCCGGCGCTGGCGCCACGGACGAAGACCCGGGCGCGGTCGATCCGTCCCTCCGCGTCCAGCTGCGCCAGCGCGGCCTCGATATCGCGCAACTCCAGGCGCCCCCACTGGCCGCGCAAGCGCTGCCGATAGGCGCGGCCGTAGCCGCTGCTGCCCCGGTAGTTCAGCGCCGCCACAGCGAAACCGCGCTGGGTCCAGAACTGCAGGCCGGCATCGAACGCCGGCGAATGCATCGAGGTCGGTCCGCCATGCAGCCACACCAGCAGCGGCGCTGGTCGTCGGGGATCGACGCGGCGGCGGGCATTGCGCGGCGGATAGAAGAAACCGTGGCCGTTTTCGCCGTTGCCCAGCCCATAGACGAAGGCCTGCGGATGCGACAGGTCGTCCTCCGCCAGCGGTCGCTCGCCGCCACGCAGCACCTCGACACGCAGCTCGTCGCGATGGATCGCCAGCAGCGCCGGCAGGCGCCCGGCCGCCGCCGCGATGCAGTAGAACGCCCGGGCATCCGCGGCCAGTCCGGCGAACCGGTTCCAGTCCGCGGCCAGGCGCCGCTCGCTGCCGTCCGCTTCGCGCAGGAACAGTTGCCCGCCGCCGGCCTCGACGCGACTGAGCAGCAGCCTTCCCTCTCCCAGCGGCAGGTAGCTGCAAGCGCCCAATTGCCAGGGCGCGCCAGCGTGGTCGGCATCGGCGAAGCGGCCGGCCAACGCTACCTCGGCGCTGGGACGCCACCAGCCGTCGCGGTCGCTCAGCCAGTGAAGGCGGCCGGCGGGATCGAAGCGTGGTTGCTGGATCGACTCGCCGCCTCCGGCTCCGGCCAGGCAGCGCGTACGCCCATTCTCCGCCAGGCCCAGGCGGGTCTCGGTCCAGGGCTGGTGCGGACGGTCCCATTCGATCCAGGCCAGCCGCCGCCCCTGGCCGGCGGCACGCGGCGCGGCGTAGAAATCGGCGCCCTCGACCAGCACCCGGCGCGCGCCATCGGCGTCCAGGCGCACGATGCGATGCACGACCCCGGTCGGCCCATGGCTCTCTTCCACCGCCAGCAGGGCATCCCAGGCATCGACGTAGGCCAGGTCGCCGTAGCGACACTGCGCCCCGCCGCCCAGCACTTGGGCTGCGCGGCCCGCTCGCCAGCGGCGTACCTGCTGGTCGGTTTCGTCGACCCAGGCCAGCCCGTCGAGCGTCACGCAGCAGGCGCCGCCGCCGTACTCGTAGACCCGGCTGCGCACCGAGCCGTCCGGCGCGGTGGGCTCCTCCAGCACGCCGTCGCGCCACAGGTACAGGCGCGAGCGCGCGCTGGCCGGATCGAATTCCACCCAGGCCAGCCCACCATGGGCCGCCTTCAGCTCGCTGAAATCGCGCCCGGCGGCCACCGCGCGCTCGGCGCTCCAGTCGCTCGGCCAGCCGCCGTAGTCGACCATTGCCTCAGGCCTTGCAGATCAGGCGTGACGCGCGCTGGTTGCGCCAGGTCAGCGCGTCCAGGCCAAGCGGCGCCTCCTCGGCCTGGCGACGGGCCGCGAGGATCAGGTCGTGCCGTGCCGACTTGGCGCAGACCGGGTCGGTGGCGTCGGCATCGCCGGTGAGGAAGAACGCCTGGCAGCGGCAGCCGCCGTGGTCCCTCTCCTTCTCCTCGCAGGAACGGCAGGGTTCGGGCATCCAGGCGTCGCCGCGGTAACGGTTGAAGCCGAACGATTCGTACCAGATGTGGCGCAGGCTGTGCTCGCGCACGTTGGGAAACTGCACCGGCAATTGCCGCGCGCTGTGACACGGCAGCGCGGTGCCGTCGGGGGTGATGTCGAGGAATACGCTGGCCCAGCCGCCCATGCAGGCCTTCGGCCGTTCCTCGTAGTAGTCGGGGGTGACGAAGATCAGCTTGCACGGATTGCCTTCGGCGGCCAGCCGCTGGCGGTATTCGGCGGTGATCCGCTCGGCGCGCTCCAGTTGGGCGCGGGTCGGCAGCAGCCCGGCACGGTTCAGCGCGGCCCAGCCGTAGAACTGGCAAGTGGCGAGTTCGACGTAATCGGCTTCCAGCTCGATGCACAGCTGGATGATCCGCTCGATGTTGTCGATGTTGTGCCGGTGGGTGACGAAGTTGAGCACCATCGGATAGCCGTGCGCCTTCACCGCGCGGGCCATCGCCAGTTTCTGGGCGAAGGCCTTGCGTGAGCCGGCGAGCAGGTTGTTCACTTCTTCGTCGGCGGCCTGGAAGCTGATCTGCACGTGGTCCAGCCCGGCCTCGGCGAAGCGCGCCAGGCGTGCCTCGTCGAGGCCGATGCCGGAGGTGATCAGGTTGGTGTAGAAGCCCAGGCCGCGCCCTGCCTCGATCAGTTCGGCGAGGTCCTGGCGCAGCAGCGGCTCGCCGCCGGAGAAACCGAGCTGTGCGGCGCCCAGCTCGCGGGCCTGGCGGAACACCTCGATCCATTCCGCGGTACTCAGCTCGGCGCCCTCGCGGGCGAATTCCAGCGGGTTCGAGCAGTACGGGCACTGCAACGGACAGCGATAGGTCAGCTCGGCCAGCAGCCAGAGCGGCGGCCCCACGCTTTCACTGCAGCTCGATCCAGAATTGCGCATGGGCCACCTCGAGGAACGCCAGGATGTCTTCGTCTATGCCGGGGACTTCGGGGAAACGCTCGCGCAGCGCCGCGACGATGGCCGCCACGTCGCGGCGGCCATCGACCAGCTTGAGGATTTCCCCGGCGCTGTCGTTGAGCTTGACCATGCCTTCGGGGTAGAGCAGCACATGGCAGTCCTGGGCCGGTTCGAACTGGAAGCGGAAGCCCCGGCGCAGCATCGGCACGCTGTCGAGCGACGGCAGGCTCATGATGCCAGCCCCCGATGCCAGACCCGCTCGCGGGTCACCGTGTGGTACGGCGGGCGTTCGAGTTCGTAGGCCATGCTCATCGCGTCGAGCATGCTCCACAACACGTCCAGCTTGAATTGCAGGATATCCAGCATGCGTTCCTGTGCCTCGCGGGTCCGATAGTGCTCCAGGGTGATCCGCAGGCCGTGCTCGACGTCGCGCCGGGCCTGGGCCAGGCGACTGCGGAAATACTCGTAGCCGGCCGCCTCGATCCACGGATAGTGGCGCGGCCAGCTGTCCAGCCGCGACTGGTGGATCTGCGGGGCGAAGAGTTCGGTCAGCGAACTGCTCGCCGCCTCCTGCCAACTGGCGCGACGGGCGAAGTTGACGTAGGCGTCGACGGCGAAGCGCACGCCGGGCAGCACCCGCTCCTCGGACAGCACCTGCTCGCGCTCCAGGCCCACCGCTTCCGCCAGACGCAGCCAGGCCTCGATGCCGCCCGCCTCGCCGGGGGCGCCGTCGTGGTCGAGGATACGCTGGATCCACTCGCGGCGGACCTCGCGGTCGGGACAGTTGGCCAGGATCGCCGCGTCCTTCAGCGGGATGTTGACCTGGTAGTAGAAACGGTTCGCCACCCAGCCCTGGATCTGTTCGCGACTGGCACGGCCCTCGTACATCGCGACATGGAACGGATGGTGGATATGGTAGTAGCGTCCCTTGTCGCGCAGCGCCCGTTCGAATTCGGCGCGATCCATGGCGGCACGGCTCATGTTGGCCCCCTACAGCTGGATGTGCATGCCATCCCAGGCCACTTCGATGCCACTGGCATCCAGTTCGGCGCGTTCTGCCGAAGCGGTGTCGAGGATGGGATTGGTGTTGTTGATGTGGATGAGCACCTTGCGCGCGGCCGGCACCTTCGCCAGCACCTCGAGCATGCCGCCCGGCCCGCTCTGCGCCAGGTGCCCCATCTGCCGGCCGAGCTTGTCGCCGACCTCGCAGACCAGCATCTCGTCATCGCGCCAGAGCGTACCGTCCACCAGCAGGCAGTCGGCGCGGCGCATCCATTCGAGCAGCGCCTCGTCCACCTCACCGAGGCCCGGCGCATAGAACAGGGTACCGGCGCTATCGAGGTCCTCGACGAACAGGCCGATGTTGTCGCCCGGATGGGGGTCGCCGCGATGCGGGGAATACGGCGGCGCGCTGCTGCGCAGGGGGATCGCGGTGAAGCGCAGGCGCGGACAGGCCGGAATGGCGAAAGGCTCGCCATCGAGGGCGATCGGCCGATGGCGCAGGCCGCCGTTCCAGTGGGAAAGCATGGGGAACAGCGGGAAGCCTTCGCTGAGGTCCTGGTGGACCATCTGCGTGCACCAGACTTCGTGCGGGCAGCCTTCGCGCAGGCTGAGCAGGCCGGTGGTGTGGTCGATCTGGCTGTCGAGCAGGACGATCGCGCCGATCGCCGTATCGCGCGGCCGACGCGCCGGCTGGAGGGCCGGGAAGGCGGCGATCTGGGCACGGATGTCGGGCGAGGCGTTGCAGAGGATCCAGCGCTCGCCGTCGTCGGACAGGGCGATGGAGGATTGCGTGCGTGGCTGGGCCGCTACGCTGCCGTCGCGGACCCCGCGACAGTTGCGGCAGTTGCAGTTCCACTGGGGGAAGCCGCCGCCGGCGGCCGAACCGAGAATACGGATGTGCATGGGTCTGCCCCGCGGGCTGGAGGGAGGCCCCGGAAGACCGGGGCCGAACGGATCAGCGGTTGGCGAAGTAGAGGGTCACTTCGAAACCGAGACGCAGGTCGGTGAAGCTGGGCTTGGTCCACATGGGGTCGATCCTCTCTGGTGGGGCCGGGCGATTCCGGCAGGTCGAGTTAAACATCAGCGGGGCTCGCTCCGAATGAGACTTTCGAAGGAGTTTTCCCCCTGATTTGGTAGGGACTGCCTGTCCCGCCCAAGGTTCGCCGGGAGAACGCCGTTGCGCCCCCTGGTTCGCCCTGGTGCAGGGCAGAAGCCTAGTCCATGCAGGGGCGGCGGCGAGGCGAAAAAAAAGACGCGGCCAGGGCCGCGTCGCGCCAGAACCCGCCATGGGGAAAGCCGCGTCGGGACGCGGGACGAGCGCACCCGCAGGTGCCTTGGCGGAAAGGCCGCGGGTCGGAGCGATCCGCGGCGGCTGAGGACCGCTCAGAAGAAGCCCAGCGGGTTGATGTCGTAGCTCACCAGCAGGTTCTTGGTCTGCTGGTAGTGGTCGAGCATCATCTTGTGCGTCTCGCGACCGACGCCGGACTTCTTGTAGCCGCCGAACGCGGCGTGGGCCGGGTACAGGTGGTAGCAGTTGGTCCACACGCGACCGGCCTTGATCCCGCGGCCCATGCGGTAGGCGCGGTTGATGTCGCGGGTCCAGAGGCCGGCGCCGAGGCCGTACTCGGTGTCGTTGGCGATGGCCAGGGCCTCGGCTTCGTCCTTGAAGGTGGTGACGCCGACCACCGGGCCGAAGATTTCCTCCTGGAACACGCGCATGCCGTTGTGCCCCTTGAGCAGGGTCGGCTGGATGTAGTAGCCGCTGGCCAGGTTGCCTTCGAGCTTCTCGACGCTGCCGCCGGCGAGCAGCTCGGCGCCTTCCTGCTGGGCGATGCCGAGGTAGGAGAGGATCTTCTCGTACTGCTGCTGGGAAGCCTGGGCGCCGACCATGGTCTCGGTGTCCAGCGGGTCGCCGCGCTTGATCGCCCTGACCTTTTTCAGCACCTCTTCCATGAATGCCGGGTAGATCGACTCCTGGACCAGCGCGCGGGACGGGCAGGTGCACACCTCGCCCTGGTTGAAGAAGGCCAGCACCAGGCCCTCGGCGGCCTTCTCGATGAACGCCGGCTCGGCCTGCATGATGTCTTCGAAATAGATGTTCGGGCTCTTGCCGCCCAGCTCGACGGTGGAGGGAATGATGTTCTCCGCCGCGCACTTGAGGATGTGCGAGCCGACCGGGGTGGAACCGGTGAAGGCGATCTTGGCGATGCGCTTGCTGGTGGCCAGGGCCTCGCCGGCCTCCCTGCCGAAGCCCTGGACGACGTTGAGCACGCCCGGCGGCAGCAGGTCGCCGATGACTTCCAGCAGCACGCAGATGCCCAGCGGGGTCTGCTCGGCCGGCTTGAGCACCACGCAGTTGCCGGCGGCCAGCGCCGGGGCCAGCTTCCAGGCGGCCATCAGCAGCGGGAAGTTCCACGGGATGATCTGCCCGACCACGCCCAAGGGCTCGTGGATGTGGTAGGCCACGGTGCTGTCGTTGATCTCGGCGGCGGAGCCTTCCTGGGCGCGGATGCAGCCGGCGAAGTAGCGGAAGTGGTCGGCGGCCAGGGGGATGTCGGCGTTGAGGGTCTCGCGCACGGCCTTGCCGTTGTCCCAGGTCTCGGTGACGGCGAGCAGTTCCAGGTTCTGCTCGATGCGGTCGGCGATCTTCAGCAGGATGTTCGAGCGCTCCTGCACCGAGGTGCGGCCCCAGGCGTCGGCGGCGGCGTGGGCGGCGTCGAGGGCCTTGTCGATGTCCTCGGCGGTGGAACGGGGGAACTCGGCGATCGGCTGGCCGTTCACCGGCGAGGTGTTGGTGAAGTACTGGCCCTTGACCGGAGGCACGAACTCGCCGCCGATGTAGTTGCCGTAGCGAGGCTTGAAGGTGACGACGGCACCGGGGGTTCCGGGCGCTGCGTAGATCATGGCGAAGCTCTCCTGTGTGGTCGTTCCGCCGTGGCGCGGCGGACTCGTGCAAGGGCGCCGCGGTCGGCGGCGAAGGGTCGGGCGCGTCACTCGTCGACGTGCACGCTTTCCAGATAGCTGCGGATCGCCCAGAGGCCTTCCTGGCTGATGAAGTCGGCCATCTTCGGCATGTACACCGCGCCATCGCGCACCGCGCCGTTGATGACCCGCTCCTTGAACCATTCGTCGCCCTCGGCGCCGGTCTCCAGCAGGCGCAGGTCCGGGGCGATGCCGCCGGACTTGGCTTCCAGGCCGTGGCAGCGCGCGCAGTTCTGGTTGTAGGCGGAGGCGCCGATCTCGACGGCGAGGTCGTGCTTGGCGTAGGGCTTGCGGTAGGGGTTGGTGTCGCGCCATTCCTTGCCCAGCGGCTCGAGTCCCTTGGTGTCCACTGCCTGGGGGGTCACATCGCCGTGGGCCAGCGCCAGGCTCGAGAGGCTGAGACCGGCCAGCACCAGCAGGCCGCGCAAGGCGTTGTTCTTGTTCATCACTTCATTCCTCCGGGGAGACAGGACAAGGCACGGGCGCCAAACGGCGCTCATCGCCATCCTAGGAAGCTCCGCCGCGCGCCCGAATCCTGCTTTGGGCGTCCTCGCCTACTCCCTTCGGAGTAGAGCCTCGGAAGGCCTTACGCGGGGCTTTGGCAGCAAGTCCAAGTCATGCCCCGTCCGGGAAGTCTTCCCGGACGAATCGGGCGATCTTCCGTTCCCGTCGGCGCGCCCCGCTTCCACCATGAAGCCGCCGCGGCCCGAGCAGCGGCCTGCCGTTTCTCGACCCTCACTCCAAACGGGAACCCGATCATGACAACAAGAACCTCACCCGCCCCTGCCGGCCTCCTGCGCCCGAGCCTGCACTGCCTCGCCTTCGCCGTCGCCCTGGGCAGCGCTGGCGCCGCGCTGGCCAAGGATGTGACCTGGGAGGACATCGCCAACGACGACAAGACCACCGGCGACGTGCTGCAGTACGGCATGGGCACCCACGCCCAGCGCTGGAGCCCGCTCAAGCAGGTCAACGCCGACAACGTGTTCAAGCTGACCCCGGCCTGGTCGTACTCCTTCGGCGACGAGAAACAGCGCGGCCAGGAGTCCCAGGCCATCGTCAGCGACGGCGTGATCTACGTGACCGCCTCCTACTCGCGGCTGTTCGCCCTCGATGCGAAGACCGGCAAGCGCCTGTGGACCTACAACCACCGCCTGCCCGACGACATCCGCCCGTGCTGCGACGTGGTCAACCGCGGCGCCGCGATCTATGGCGACAAGGTGTTCTTCGGCACCCTCGACGCCTCGGTGGTGGCGCTGAACAAGAACACCGGCAAGGTGGTGTGGAAGAAGAAGTTCGCCGATCACGGCGCCGGCTACACCATGACTGGCGCGCCGACCATCGTGAAGGACGGCAAGACCGGCAAGGTCCTGCTGATCCACGGCAGTTCGGGCGACGAGTTCGGCGTGGTCGGCCGCCTGTTCGCCCGCGATCCGGATACCGGCGAGGAAATCTGGATGCGTCCCTTCGTCGAAGGCCACATGGGCCGCCTGAACGGCAAGGACAGCACGGTGACCGGCGACGTCAAGGCGCCCTCCTGGCCGGACGATCGCAACTCTCCGACCGGCAAGGTCGAGTCGTGGAGCCACGGCGGCGGCGCTCCCTGGCAGAGCGCCAGCTTCGACGCCGAGACCAACACCATCATCGTCGGCGCCGGCAACCCCGGCCCGTGGAACACCTGGGCGCGCACCGCCAAGGGCGGCAACCCGCACGACTACGACAGCCTCTACACCTCCGGCCAGGTCGGGGTGGACCCGAGCAGCGGCGAGGTGAAGTGGTTCTACCAGCACACCCCCAACGACGCCTGGGACTTCTCCGGCAACAACGAACTGGTGCTGTTCGACTACAAGGCCAAGGACGGCAAGATCGTCAAGGCCACCGCCCACGCCGACCGCAACGGCTTCTTCTATGTGGTCGACCGCAGCAACGGCAAGTTGCAGAACGCCTTCCCCTTCGTCGACAACATCACCTGGGCCAGCCACATCGACCTGAAGACCGGCCGCCCGGTGGAGCGCGAGGGCCAGCGCCCGCCGCTGCCGGAACCGGGGCAGAAGCATGGCAAGGCGGTGGAAGTATCGCCGCCGTTCCTCGGCGGCAAGAACTGGAACCCGATGGCCTACAGCCAGGACACCGGCCTGTTCTACGTGCCGGCCAACCACTGGAAGGAAGACTACTGGACCGAGGAGGTCAGCTATACGAAGGGCAGCGCCTACCTTGGCATGGGCTTCCGGATCAAGCGCATGTACGACGACCACGTCGGCAGCCTGCGCGCCATGGACCCGGTCAGCGGCAAGGTGGTCTGGGAACACAAGGAACACCTGCCGCTCTGGGCCGGGGTGCTGGCCACCGCCGGCAACCTGGTGTTCACCGGCACCGGCGACGGCTACTTCAAGGCCTTCGACGCGAAGAGCGGCAAGGAGCTGTGGAAATTCCAGACCGGCAGCGGCATCGTCTCGCCACCGATCACCTGGGAACAGGACGGCGAGCAGTACCTCGGCGTGACCGTCGGCTACGGCGGCGCCGTGCCGCTGTGGGGCGGCGACATGGCCGACCTGACCCGGCCGGTGGCCCAGGGCGGTTCCTTCTGGGTATTCAAGCTGCCCAGCTGGGACAACCGCACCGCCAGCCGCTGATCCCCGCGCCGCGCCCTGCGAGGCGCGGCTTTCCCCGCCTGCGGAGTATCCCGATGAAGACCTTCCTCCTCTGCGCCGCCCTGCTCGGCGCCGGCCTGGCCCAGGCCGCCGACGACATCGACGACGTCCGCGTCATCGCCGGCTGCCGCCTGGAGCCCGGCGCGCGCTGCGCCAAGGCCGACCTGCGCGGCGCCGACCTGCGCAACCTCGACCTCGGCCGCATCGACCTGGCCGGCGCCGATCTCTCCGGCGCCGACCTGCGTCACGCCAGGCTCGACCTGGCCAACCTGGAAAAAGCCAACCTGCGTGGTGCCGACCTCACCCGCGCCAGCCTGCAGCAAGCCAACCTGCGCGGCGCCGACCTCTCCGGCGCCAGGGCGGTGGCGATCCAGGCCTGGGGCCTGTTCGCCCAGGGCGCCCAGTGGCAAGGCGCCGACCTCACCGCCGCCTACCTGGAGTTCGCCCGTCTCAGCGGCGGCCGCCTGCACCAGGCCACGCTGCGCGCCGCCGACCTGGAGATGACCTGGCTGTCCCGCGCCGATCTCAAGGGCGCCGACCTGCGCGACGCCAACCTGCAGGAAGTCAAGCTGGCCGAGGCCAACCTGGAAGATGCCGACCTGCGCGGCAGCAAGGTGCGCTTCGGCAACTTCCAGGGCAGCAACATGCAGGGTTGCAAGGATTGCCCCGCGGGCTGGCAGTGAAGCGCCGGACAGCAGCGACGGCCCCCCCTAGCCGAGGCTGCCGCGAGCCTCCTCGGCGAGCGGCAGCGGCAGGCCCAGCCGCAGCACGCCGCTGTCGATGGCCCGGTGCACCAGTTCCGCCTGGGTACTCACCTGCAACTTCTGCTTGAGCAGGCTGACATGGTTGGACACGGTCTTGGCGCTTACCCCCAGGTGCTCGGCCACCTCGCGCAGGGCCAGGCCACGCGCGAGCAGGCGGAAGATCTCGAACTCGCGACGGGTCAGCCCGCGCAACGCTGCCCCGCCCTGCTCTTCCCACGACTGGCAGGCCAGGCGCGTGGCCAGGGGCTGCTCCAGATAGAGCTGGCCGGCGAGCACTCGCCGTATCGCCTCCAGCAGCACCGTCGGCGCCGCGCGCTTGGTCACGTAGCCGCGGGCACCGGCATCCAGCGCCTGGCGCACCAGGGCCAGTTCGTCGTGGAGGCTGAAGAACAGCACACGCAACTGCGGCAGGCGCTGGCGCAGCCGGCGAGTCAGTTCCAGGCCGCTGATGCCCGGCAGGCCGAGATCGACGATGACCAGCGAAGGAATTTCCCGCTGCACCGCCTGCAAGGCTTCTTCGCCGTCGCCGGCCTCGTTCACCTCCACGTCGGGGAGCAGCCCGCGCAACAGCGCGGCCAGCCCTTCGCGGACCACGAAATGATCGTCCACCAGCAGGATCTTCATCGTCCTCTCCTCTCAGTCGTCGCGTTCCAGCGGCATCCGCAGGCGCAACGCCAGGCCCTGTCCGGGACGGCTGCGCAGGCTCAGTTCAGCGCCCAGGCAGCGCGCGCGCTGGCGCATCGAGTCCAGGCCGAAGCCGGGTGCCGGGTCCGCCGCGCAGCCGCGACCGTCGTCGCGTACGCTCAGGTAGAGAAAGCCGCCACGGCATTGCAGGCGGATCCGCACGCGGCTGGCGCCGGCATGCCGGGCGACGTTGTTCAGCGCCTCCTGCAACAGGCGGTAGAGATGGGTCCCGGCCGCCGCATCCAGGGGCGGCAGCGGACCGCCCAGGCGCAGCTCGCAGGCGATGCCCTGACCTTCCTGCCAGTCCGCCACGCAGGCGCGCAGCGCCTCGTCCAGCGACTGGCGTTGCAGGGCCGGCGGCGGTAGACCGCGCAGCAGCGCGCGGAAGCTGTCGTCCAGCCCCTGGCAGTAGCGCTCCAGGCGTGCCAGCGCCGGCTGCCCGTCGCCTGCCGTGCAGCGCAGCAACAACAGTTGGGTGCGGATGCCCGTCAGGTACTGGCCGATATCGTCATGCACCGCCTGGGCCAGCAAGCGCCGCTCGCGCTCCTGCACGGCGAGCAGCCAGCGGTACTCCGCCGGGCCGGCGGGTCGCAGGTCATCCATGGCGTGGCTCAGGGGGCGATCCGACAGGCCTGTCCGACGGCGCAGGCGGCAGGTCTTTCCTGGCCGAGGTGGCGGGAATAGAGGAAATCGAACCCGAGCAGGCTGAGGATCAGCAGGATGGGCAACACCAGGGTGACGGCGATGCGCATGGCGGCGACTCCTGTCCATTGTCGTTGTCGAGACATGCTAGGACGCGCGGAGCCACGGCGTGCTACTACCTTGGTACTGCCGGGCCGCTACTTTTGCGCGGCCACCCGCCTCCAGCCGCCCTTGCGGGCGCCGCCAATGCAGCAGGAGCGCTGCGCAAGCGCCTGGTCCTGCTACTTTGGTACTGGTTCACCCCTCCGGACGTCGAATTTCCAAAGCAGCGCGCCTGCCCTGTAATGACGCATACAAGAAGAACCGACGAGAAGCCGCCATGCCCCGCCTTGCCTTGCCCCGCGTAGCGCCCGACTACCCTGCGGCGGTCCCGCCGCAGTACCGAGTTCGCCTTCTCCGCCTACCCGGCTGCCGACCGTCCGCGACGCGTCCCCGGCAGCGCGCGGCGGAACGCCCACCCGCTGGGCTATCGCGCCCACGACTGCTACCGTGAGCGCATTCGCATCCGCCCGCGTGCCCCGAGCCGCCACCAGCCGCCCATAACGACAATAACGAGGTGCAGGCCATGTACAAGATCCTGATCGCCGACGACCACCCGCTGTTCCGCGAGGCCATCCACAATGTCATCGCCGACGGATTCCCCGGCAGCGAAGTGATGGAAACCGCCGACCTCGACAGCGCCCTGGGCCTGACCCAGGAACACGACGACCTCGACCTGATCCTGCTCGACCTGAACATGCCCGGCATGCACGGCCTCAACGGCCTGATGAACCTGCGCAACGAGGCCCCGACCATTCCCGTGGTTATCGTCTCCGCCGAGCAGGACAAGCAGGTGGTGCTACAGGCCATCACCTACGGCGCGGTGGGCTTCATCACCAAGTCCTCGCCACGCGCGCAGATGACCGAAGCCATCGAGCAGATCCTCAACGGCAACGTCTACCTGCCCTCGGACGTGATCCGCACCCAGAAGAGTTCGCCGCGACGCAGCGGCCACGAAGAACACGGCATCTCCCCGGAACTGCTCCAGGCCCTGACCCGCAAGCAGCTGCTGGTGCTGGAGCGGATGACCAAGGGCGAGTCGAACAAGCAGATCGCCTACAACCTGGACATCGCCGAGACCACGGTGAAGGCGCACGTCTCGGCGATCCTGCGCAAGCTCAAGGTACACAACCGGGTCCAGGCGATCCTCAGCGCCGGCGACATCGACTTCGCCGCCTACCTGCGCCGCTGAGACCCGCCGATGCCCGACCGCCGTACCCTGCTGCTCACTGTCCTGGCGATGCTGGCCTTCGCCGGCAATTCGCTGCTCTGCCGCGCGGCGCTGAAGGACACCGCCATCGACGCGGTCAGTTTCACCGCCCTGCGTCTCTTCTCCGGCGCCCTCATGCTCGCCATCCTGCTGCATCTGCGCCGGCGCCCGGCCACGCCCGCGCGCGGCGGCTGGCGCGGGGCGGCGGCGCTGTTCGTCTACGCGGCCGCGTTCTCCTACGCCTACGTGCAGCTGGACGCCGGCACCGGCGCGCTGCTGCTATTCGGCGCGGTACAGGTCACCCTGCTGCTGGCCGGCCTGCTGCGCGGCGAACGGCTGGGCGGACAGGCGCTGCTCGGTTTCCTGCTGGCCCTGGGCGGCCTGCTGTTCCTGTTGCTCCCCGGAGCCAGCGCGCCGCCGCTGGGCGGTGCCCTGCTGATGCTCCTGTCCGGCCTCGCCTGGGGCCTCTATACCCTGCTCGGCCGCGGCGGCGGCGATCCGCTGGCGGTCAGCGCGGGCAACTTCCTGCGTGCCCTTGCCTTCGCCGCCCTGCTGCTCCTGGCATTCCACGGACAGTTGCGGCTGGACGGCGCCGGGCTGGCCTATGCCCTGCTTTCCGGCGCCCTCGCCTCCGGCCTCGGCTACGCCGTCTGGTACAGCGCACTGCCGGGGCTGACGGCGATCCAGGGCGCCTCGGTGCAGCTCAGCGTGCCGGTGCTCGCCGCCCTCTGCGGCGCCCTGCTGCTCGGCGAGCCGCTCGCCCCGCGATTGCCGCCGGCGACCCTGGCGGTGCTCGGCGGGATCGCCCTGATCCTCGCCCCGCGCCTGGGCCGCGCGGCGCGCGAAGGCGCCTGAATCAGACCGAGGCTTCGCGCTCCAGCAAGTGGCAGAGCGCGGTCTTCAGCTTCATCGGCCGCACCGGCTTGTGCATCAGGGTATGGCCAAGCTCGCGGACCTGCTGCTTGAGCTCGTTGCTGTAGTTGGCGGTGATCATCAGCGCCGGCAGCGGCGAGCCGCGCCGGGCGTTGATCGCGGCGACCGCGTCGACGCCGTTGCGCTGGTCGTCGAGGTGATAGTCGACGATCAGCAGGTCGGCCTCGGCATGGTAGTTGTCGACCTGTCGCGCCAGGTCTTCCTCCGACAGCGCCGTCACTACCCGGCAGCCCCAGGCTTCGAGCAACGTGCGCATGCCTGCGCAGATCGCCGCATCGTTGTCCAGCACCCACACCCGCGAACCACGCAGGCGCTCGCGCAGGTCGTCCGCGCTGGCCAGCGGCTCGGCGCGACTGCGCGGGGCATGGCGGGCCAGCGGTACCTCGATGGCGAAGCATGAGCCCTTGCCCGGCAGCGAGCCGACCCGGACCCGGTGGCCGAGCATGCGGGCGATCTTGTCGACGATCGCCAATCCCAGGCCGAGCCCGCGGTCCTGGTGACAACGCTGTGACTCGCCGCGCTTGAATTCCTGGAAAATCTCGCCGAGCTTGTCGGCGGCGATGCCCACCCCGGTGTCCCAGACCTCGATCGACAGGCGCTGCCGATGCCGGCGGCAACCCAGCAGCACGCGCCCTCGCGGGGTATAGCGGATGGCGTTGGAAAGCAGGTTGCGGAGGATTCGCGCGAGCAGTTGCTGGTCGCTGCGGACCAGCGCCCCGCAGGCCACGAAGTCCAGGCGTAGCCCTTCGCTGGCGGCTACCTGGCGGTACTCCGCGGCCAGGTTGCCGAGCAGTTCGCCAAGCTCGAACGGGGCGATGTCCGGGGTGATCACGCCGGCGTCCAGCTTGGAAATGTCCACCAGGGTGCCGAGCAGGTTCTCCACGTCCTCCAGCGAATGGCTGATGTTGTTCACCAGCGCCTCGTTGTCCCGCGCCGCGCTGCCGCGCTCCTGCAAGGCGCTGGTGAACAGCCGCGCGGCGTTCAGCGGTTGCAGCAGGTCGTGGCTGACCGCCGCGAGGAACTTGGTCTTCGACAGGTTGGCCTGTTCCGCCTCGCGCTTGGCTTCGCGCAGGCGCGCCTCGACCTGGCTGCGCTCGTGGATCTCGCGCTTGAACTGGTCGTTGAGGGTGGTCAGCTCGGCGGTCCGCTCGCGCACCCGCTGTTCGAGGTTCTGGTAGGCCTGGTGCAGCGCCTCGGCGGTCCGCCGGCGCTCGGTGATATCCCGAATCAGCACGAACAGCCCGGCGACCCGGCCGTCGGCCTGGCGGTTCGGCACGTAGGAGCGCTGCATGTAGCGCTCCTCGCCGGACAACGCGGTCTCGGCGATCTCGAAGGTCACGCTTTCGCCGGCCAGGGCCCGCTCGAAGTACGGCTCCAGGCGCCGGCAGTGCTCGGCGCCATGCACGTCGCGCAGGCAGCGGCCAAGCATCGAGCCGCTGGGCCAGCGGTACCACTCCTCGTAGACCTTGTTGGTGAATTCGTAGACCAGTTCGTCGCTGAGATAGGCGATCAGCGCCGGCACCTGGTCGGTGATCAGGCGGATCCAGCGCTCGCTGGCGCGCAACGCCTCGGCGTGGCGATAGCGTTCGGTGATGTCGGTGAAGGTGTTGACGAAGCCGCCGGTGGGCAGCGCATGGGTACGGATCTCCAGCACCCGGCCATCGAACAGGCGCTGCTCGCGGGCGCTCAGCGGACTCCCCTGGGAGTCCTGGCTGCGCGGCGTGAGCAACGGCAATTCGCTCTCCGCCATGACTTCGGCGAAGGCCCGGTGCCCGGCGATCGGGGCCAACCCGCAGAGCTCCAGGAAGCGCCGGTTCCACAACTCCAGCACGCCGTCGGCACCGACCATCGCCACGCCCTGGGAGAGATTGTCCACCGCCCGCTGCAACAGGTGCGACTTCTGCGCCAGGGCCTGCTCGCGGCGCGCGGTCTCGCTGAGCTTGATCTCGGTGACGTCGCTGTAGAGCACCGCCAGCCCGCCGTCGCGGGTCGGTCGCTCGCTCATCCGCAGCCAGCGCTCGTCGCGCAGGCGGTACAGGGTCTGCTGGTCGCCGCCGCGCTGCTCCTCGACGATCAGCCCGCCGCTACGCGCCAGCCGGTGCAGTTCGGCGCGACGCATGCCAGGACCGATCCGCGCCCGGCTGTCGATCCACAGCGCGCGGAAGCGCTCGTTGAACAACACGATGCGTTGCTGCGGATCGAACAGGACGAAGGCGTCGGAGATGCTTTCGATGGCGTCGAGCAGATGCTGGTGGGCGGTCTCGGCACGCAGGCGAGCGTCGCTGAGCAACTGGTTGCTGGCCTTCAGTTCGAGCATCGTCTGGCTCAGCGCGTCGGTGCGCTCGCGGACCTGCTCGGCCAGCACCACGGAATACTGGAAGGCGCCGTAGGCCTCGTCGCTCTGCGCAGCGCTCGACTCGATGCGTCCGATCAGCGCCTGGTTGATCCGCTGCAACTTGTGCCGCTCTTCTTCGAGGGCGACGACCCGCGCCTGCAGCTCAGCGACGGACACCTCCGCGGGGTCGGCCAATGGCGACCCCGGTGAAGGTCTGGTTGATATGCATGCCATTGAATTGCTCTCCGTAGGTGTTGAAGCCGATCACCTGCTGGCTGCGGAGAAACGCGGCGGTAGCTTGCGTGTCACCGCCGACCTCCAGCTCCAGGCGCCGCAGGAAGCAGTCGCAACCGATGGTCAGCAACGGCGGTCCGAGGCGCTCGTGGAGGCGGCGGAACTGCGCCTCCAGGTTGGGCAACAGCGGGCCGGTGCTCATCGCGGTGAGAACGATGCCGTTCTCCACCGCACAGTAGAACGTCAGGCTCAGGTCCTCGTTGGCCTGCTGGATCGAGCGCACGTAATAGCGTTCGTCGACCCGCACCGCCAGCGGATGCGCGGAGAACAGGGCGAAATCCAGCGCCTGCGGTGCCACCCCGACCAGCCGGGCGTATTCCAGCGCCGCCGGCTCGGCGTTGAGTTCGTGGACCCGCCGGCTGCCGCTGTCGGCGCGGGTCACCACCAACTTTTCGGCGCGCGGCACCACGTGATGGGTGGTGAAGACCTCGAAGTCCAGCCAGGTGTTGACCAGCACCACCACTGCCGCCCCGGTATGGAACTGGCCCTGGTGGTAGACATGGGTGTGGGTCAGGTGGCGGTCGTCGCCGGCCGAGCCACCGAAGTGCGGGATCGCGCCGAGCGCCGCGCCAAGCGCGGCGAGCACCACCTCTTCGCGGCTGGACAGGCCGTCGAGCAAGGTCAGGGCGAAGCTGTGGTCCTTGATCGGCGCCAGGCCGCCACGGCGACAGCCGGCCACCAGGGTCTCGACCATCTGCTGCGCGTCCAGCAGGCTGAAGCGCTCCATTTCGTCGATCAGCGCGCTGCTGATGGCGAAGCTGCGCACGTCGAAGCCCACCGCGCTGACGCAGCCGCGCCCGTAGCCCGCCGGAGTGATCTCGCCGGCTGTGGTGCAGCCGACCAGGTCGATACCGCCGAAGTAGCGTTCGAGCATCTCGGCAAGGGCCGGCAGGTCGTATTCCGCGGAACAGAAGAACAGCACGAAGCCCAGGTGCGGATGGATAAGCTGGCGCGCCAGGTCCTGGGCCACCACTTCGACGTCGCGCGCGCTGGACATGCCCCTGCAGACCCCTTCCCCCTGCCCTTCGTACATGCCCGCTCCCCCGTCGTTCCGCCTCGCCAGCATTCTACGAAGGGCGCCGCCGCGGCCCCTATCCTACTTGGGTCGCGGCGGGGTCCTTCGAAAGTAGCGGTATCACCAGTTCAGTACGGCGCCGAGGGCCACGGTGTCGGTGTCCTCGTCGAGCGCGGCACCGTCGCGCCCCTCGATCCGGTAGCGGTTCAGCTCGGCGACCAGCTTGAGGTTGTCGTTGATCGTGCGGAAATAGGCGATGCCGCGACTCTCGTAGTCGGCCGCGGAACCCAGGCCGTTGCCGTCGTCGACGGTCTTGCCGTAGGACAGCGCCAGGCGGTTCTTGCCCCATGAATACGAGCCCTGCAGCAATGCGCCGCGGCTGTCCACCTCGCGCAGCGCGGCTTCGCCGGCGTTGTTGGTGAAGAAGGGATTGATGCCCTTGGCGGTGAACCCCGAACCGGTCACGGAGAAGCCGCCCATCTTCACCTGCAAGCCATAGCCGACCCCCTTGGAAGTCACGCTGTCGACGCTGTCGCTGGTGTTCTTCGAAGTCTGGTAGCCGCCGTTGATCCAGCTGTAGACCTGCGCCCCGGCCAGGTCGAACTGGTAGCTGACCTCGCTCTCGTAGCGCGGGTTGTCCTGGTAGGCCTTGTCGTCGAGGCCGTCGCTGGCATCTTTGTCGATCTGGTTGGAGTCGATCGGGTCGAGGATGCCCACGGCGATGCGCAGGCCGGGCAGCAGGTTGTTGTTGCGGTAGGTGATCTGCGAGGTGGGGAACGGATACGGATAGCCGGTGCCGATGTTGCCGAAGGAGACGCCCTTGCCGTCCACCAGGCCGAGGGTGTCGCTGGGGTTGCCGAAACCGGCCAGCAGTTCGTCGAGGAAGATGTTCGAGCGCGAGAACAGGCCGAAGTCCTTGCCGATCAGCACCTCGCCCCAGTCGCCGGCGACCGTGCCGTAGAACTGACGGACGTCGATGGCGGTATCGGTGCCGTCGGTCTCGCTGTCGTTGATGGTCACCCAGAAGGAAGCGCGACCACCGAGGCTCAGCTCGTCGACCTTCCTGCCGAAGTTGAAGCCGATGTAGTTCGGCAAGAATCCCATCTTCACCCGCGACTGGCGGCGATCGTAGGTCTCGCCCTGGCGGTCGACGTCGCTGTTGACGTAGAAGGCGTTGAAGTAGCCGTCGGTGGAAAAGGTGGTCTCGTCCTTGTCGTACAGCAGGATATCGGCGGCGGCCGGTTGCAGGCCGCCCAGGGCACCCAGCGAGGCCAGGGTCAGCGGCAGGATTCGGCGAACGGCGGTGTTGTTCTTGTTCATGGCGCACTCCGCGAGGTGAAACGACCGGGCCGGTCGTGGCGGAGCCGATTATCGAAACCGGGAAAGCCCTGCCATACGCTTCCTTGGGCCTGCTTCGACGCTTCTTCATGGTGGGCGTGGGTGCCGCTGCGCAAGGCGCGGGCAGCGCTCCTCCGGCGGTAGCGCAACCTTGGTCGCGGCGGGAGCGCCACCGAAGCAGCGCGGCTTTCGACCTAACGCCGCAGTAACGCCGGCAAGGCTGTCGTCGAGTTACCGCGTGGCTCGCTTCAGCGCCGGCTGGAAAGCACCCACCAGCCGCCGCGCGCCTCCAGCAACCGGGCCTGGGCCGCGAGCAGGTCGTCGCCGCTCAGGCCGAGGGCGGCCTCGGCGAGCAGCCGGGAGCGACCGGCGCCACCGCCAAGGTGCTCCGCCCAGGCGCGCCGTGCTCGCTCGGCGAAGCTACCCGGTGCTCGGCGCAGGTCGTCGGCGAGGGCTTCGCGCAGGCCGGCCAGGCGTCGCGCCGGCAGTTGCGCGAGCGCCTCGGCGGAGCGCTGGAGGAAGGTCTCCATATGCTCCAGCAGGCGTTCCGGGCAGGCACGCGGAGATTGCGCGGCGAACAGCAGGCCGCGCCGGGCGCCGACCTCGCGGAAGCCGCAGAACAACGCGTAGCCCAGTTGCAGCTCGTCGCGCAGGCGCCGCTGGAAGGCCGGTTCGTGCAGGCGCGCCAGCAAGCGCCAGGCCGCCTCCATCGGCACCTCCTGCGTGGGCAGCGGACAGAACAGCAGCAACGCCGACTCGCCGTCCACGGCCAGTTCGCGGCGATGCCGTCCGGGCCTCGGCGGCAGAGGCTCCAGGCGCTCGCCGGCAGCCTGGCCGGGCATCCATCGGGGATCTGGCATCGCGGCCTGCATGACCAAGGCGTCCCAGCGCGTCCGCCGCCAGTCGTCGACCTCCGCCAGCGGCTCGCCGAATACGCCGGGCAAGGCGTCCAGCAATTGCCGGATCGGCAGGCCAGTGGCGCTGCGGCGCCGCTCGGCGGAGGACAGACGCTCGCCGCTCGCGCGCCAGTCGGGCGGCGCCGCGAGGAGCCGGGCCAGGGCCGGGCGCACGGCGGCCTCGAGGCGATCGCGCGGACCGAGCAGGCTCAGCGACCAGTCCTCGCCGAGCGCCTCCAGGCCCATCTCCACCCCCCCCAGGCGTGCCTGGCCGCACAGCGGACGCAACGCCTGGCGCAGCGCCAGAAAGCGTGACCGTACGGGCACGCCGGGAAAGCGCCAGCGCAGGAACAGCGCGCCCTCGGCGGCGGCACTGGGCGGCAACGGCAGTTCGAAGCGCCAGGCATGCCGCTGCGCGGTCAGCGGCGGCGCTGCGGCAACCGGCGCCACACTCAGGCGGAAGCCCGCCGACCAGCGCGCTTCGGCGCCGTCGAGTTCGCTGTCCAGGTGCAGCCGCAGGCAACGGTCGGCGCGCAGCGCGTCCAGGCAGGCCGGGCGAATCTCCGCTGGCAGGCCAAGAACGCGCTGGCGTAGTCGCTCCAGCGGTGCAGTGGGCTCCGCCAGCAACGGCCGGCGCGCCGCCAGCAGGCTGGCGGCATCGTCGCGCAGGGCGCCCAGCCAGTCGAAAAAGGCCGCCTCCAGCGCCGCCGCCGCGCTGCCGTCGAACAGTTCGAAGGTCAACGCCAGGAGCGCCTGCCGCGCATCCCGGTGAACCACCCGCAGCGCCGCCGATTCGCCCAGGCCCTGTTCGCCGAGTGCTGCCAGCAACCCGCCCGGCGAGCGATCGCCGAGCAATTCGGCGAACGCCTGCAGGGTCTGTTCGTCGGCCTCCCGCAAAGCGTCGAGGGCAAAGCCCAGCACCAGCCGCGGCGGTCCCGGCAGGCGCAGCGCCAGCGCTTCGCCGGCGAAGGGCAGCAACGGCGGCGGCGGCGGACTCGCGCCTGGCGCGCGCCCCGGCAGGTCGGCGCAGGCACGCTGCGCCAGCCTCTCCAGCTCGTCCAGTGCCTGCGGCCCTTGCAGCCATAGCTGGCAATTGCCGGCGTGATAGTGGGCGGCATGGAATTCGCGCAGGGCCCGCTGGAACGCATCGTTCTCCAGGGCCAGGCTGTCGCGGCGCCCGGCAGCGAAACGCCGCAGGGGGTGTCCGGCGGGCAGGCCGAGGGCCAGCGCTGCGTCGATCAGGGTCTGCTCGTCGGCCGAGCGCGCCAGGTATTCGGCCTCGAGTACTTCGCGCTCGCGCCGTTGCGCATCGATGTCCAGCAAGGGGCGGGCGAGCATGTCGATCAGCCGTGCCAGACCGGCGCCAAGGTGCTCCGCCGTCACCTCGAAGAAATAGTCGGTGGTCCTGCCCCGGGTGCTGGCGTTGACCTGGCCGCCGCGCACCTGCAACCACGCCATCAGGCGCTCGTCGCCGGGAAACGCCGCGCCGCCGAGAAACGACAGGTGCTCGAGGAAGTGGGCCAGGCCGGGATGCGCGCTCGGCTCGTCGTGGCTGCCCGCCGCCACCCGCAGCCAGGCAGCGGCGCGCGATGCCGCCGGATCATGCGCCAGGTGCAGGCGCAGGCCGTTGGGCAGCACGCAGGCGCGGCTCCTGGGGTGGTGTTGGGCGTGGCGATCCATGGGCGTCCTCGCGGGTTCCGAGGCTGAACCTTACCCTTCCGCGAGGCGAAGGAAATAGTCCTTTCGCCGGGTCGTATCAGGAAGCCGGCGGCTCCTGGCCAGACGCTTCCTCGGAGTACAGCGCCCGTCCGCCGTCGGCCTTGAGCGCCTGCAGGACCTCGGGCGCACGGCACGGGGCGAACAGGTCGAGGCCGGGATCGTAGGCGCCGGTGCGCACTTCCAGCAGGCCGAGCATCGAGTGGAACAGGTTGTCCTGGGACAGCTCCTCGTTGCTGCGCTGGCGCAGGCAGCCACTGTCGAGGCCGAAGGCGCTCTGGTAGCCGGGCGAGAACCAGGCCAGCATGCCGACGTGCTTCTGCTGGTCCGGCGCCAGCAGGTAAGGCGTGCCATGCAGGTAGAGGTTGTACTCGCCGAGCGACTCGCCATGGTCGGAGAGGTAGAGCATGCCGGTATCGATGCGCTCTTCGTTCTTGCGCAGCAGGTCGATCAGGCTGGCCAGCACGTGGTCGGTGTACAGCAGGGTGTTGTCGTAGCCGTTGATGATGCTGTCCCGCGAGCAGGCGCTGAAGTCGTTGCTGGCGCAGACCGGGGTGAACTTCTCGTACTCTCTGGGATAGCGCTTGAAGTAGGCCGGGCCGTGGCTGCCCATCTGGTGCAGGACCAGCACGGTGTCCTGTTGCAGCCCGTCGATGAAGGCCTGCAAGTCACGCAGGAGGATCTCGTCATGGCACTCGCCGCCGTCGCACAGGGCCGGATCCTTGCTCTCGCTCAGGTCCTGGAAGGCGACGCGGTCGCAGGTGCCCTTGCAGCCGGACTGGTTGTCCCGCCACAGGACCCGCAGGCCTGCGCGCTGCAACACATCGAGAAGGCCTTCCTGGGTGCGCGCGCGAGCGTCGCTGTAGTCCGCGCGGCCCAGGTTGGAGAACATGCAGGGCACCGACACCGCGGTCTCGGTACCGCAGGAGTGCACGTTGGAGAAGTTGATCAGGCCCTCCTCGGCCTTCAGCCGCGGGTTGGTCTCGCGAGCGTAGCCGTTGAGGCCGAAGTTCTGTGCCCGCGCGCTCTCGCCCACCACCAGCACGGTCAGCGACTTGCGCGCATGGCCCTGCCACAGGGCGGCGCGCCGGGCATCGACGGCGATCGGCCGCAGCGGCTGGCTGGCGGCCTGGGCCTGGCCCTTGGCGTAGCCGATGGCGGCGCCGACCAGGTTGCTCGGGGTGACCTGCAGGCGCAGTTCCTTGTTGTTGCGGAACAGCGAGGACAGCCCCTGGTAATTGGCCAGCGCCACCCCGGCGAGCAGGGCCAGGCAGGCGAGCGCCACCAGCAGCTTGCTCAGCAGCTCGCGTGGCCACGGCCGGTAGCGCACCGGGGTGCGCCACAGCAGCCAGACCGGCAGCGCACCAAGCAACACCAGGTAGACGGCGAGCTTCGGCGAAAGCAGGTCGGCGACCTCGGCCGGGTTGGTCTGCATGACGTTGCGCAGCATGCCGACGTCCATCAGCACGCCGTACTGGGTCATGAAGTAGGTGGTACCGGCGGCCGCCAGGATCAGCAGGGTCAGCGCCGGCTTGAGCAGCCAGCGGAACGCCAGCAGGGTCAGCGCCAGGTTGAAGATCGCGGCGATCATCAGGCCGACCGCCAGCATCATGCCGAGGCCCTGCCAGCCCCCCGGGGTGATCGCCAGCAGGCGTTGCCACAGCGGCAGGTTGTAGAACAGCAGGAAGGCGAGGCTGACCAGCAGGGTCAGCAGTTCGGGACGGACGGCGCGGGCTTTCGACATGGGCACGGATCTTCACTGACTTCCGGGTTGCCGTGCGCAGCGTTGCCCCTGGCAGCACTCGACGACGGCGGCAGTCTGCTCGGCGATCCGTCAATCTTTCGTGAAGAATACCTACAGAAAACGTAACCCTCCGAAAGCGCCGCAACCCTTGTATTCCGGGGCTTTCAGCCGGATTGCAAAAAGTTCGCGGGAAGCTTTCCGGGAGCTCTCCGGGTTCGCCGGCATCCCCCCGCATGGCGCCGCCGATGCGGGCGGAAGACAGCAAGCGGCAAGGAACGCGGAGCGCTCCGGCGCCAGTGCCTACGGACTGTTCTGATTGCGACGTCGTTTTTCAACAAAAGGACAGCCAGACCAATGTCTATCCCGCGACCCCGGCATTTTCGTTAGCATGCCAAGCTTACGGCCCGGTTCCCACAAGGACGGCGGCCGCCTCCCCTGCTCGTCCCATCCAGATGAGTGCCGTTTCCCCTACCCCCCGGGAAACCCTTCTGTGAATTTCCTCGAGCAGCGCGGTACCTCTCCAGCATGAACGCTTTGAAAGGCCGGGACATCCTGGCGCTTGGTTTTATGACCTTTGCCCTGTTCGTCGGGGCCGGCAACATCATCTTCCCGCCCATCGTCGGCTTGCAGTCCGGCCCCCATGTGTGGCTGGCGGCGCTGGGCTTCCTGATCACCGCGGTGGGGCTGCCGGTGATCACCGTGATCGCCCTGGCCAAGGTCGGCGGTTCGGTCGACGCCCTCAGCCATCCGATCGGCAGGTATGCCGGCGGCCTGCTGGCGGCGGTCTGCTACCTGGCGGTCGGCCCGCTGTTCGCCATTCCGCGCACCGCCACGGTGTCCTTCGAGGTCGGCGTGGTGCCGCTGCTCGGCGAAAGCGGCACGGCGCTGTTCGTCTACAGCCTGGCGTACTTCCTTCTGGCCCTGGCCATCTCCCTCTACCCCGGTCGCCTGCTGGACACCGTCGGACGCTTCCTCGCCCCGCTGAAGATCCTCGCCCTGGCGATTCTCGGCGTCGCCGCCTTCCTCTGGCCTGCCGGCCCGATCGGCACGGCCCAGCCGGAGTACACCCAGGCCGCGTTCTCCCAGGGTTTCGTCAACGGCTACCTGACCATGGACACCCTCGCCGCGCTGGTCTTCGGCATCGTCATCGTCAACGCCATCCGTTCCCGCGGCGTGCAGTCGCCGCGGCTGATCACCCGCTATGCCATCGTCGCCGGGCTGATCGCCGGTGTCGGCCTAGTGCTGGTCTACGTCAGCCTGTTCCGGCTCGGCGCCGGCAGCCATGCCATCGCCGCCGACGCCAGCAACGGCGCGGCGGTCCTGCATGCCTACGTGCAACATACCTTCGGCAGCCTCGGCAGCTCGTTCCTGGCGGGACTTATCGCGCTGGCCTGCCTGGTCACCGCGGTCGGCCTGACCTGCGCCTGCGCCGAGTACTTCTGCCAGCGCCTGCCGCTGTCCTACCGCAGCCTGGTGATCATCCTGGCAGGGTTCTCCTTCATCGTTTCCAACCTCGGCCTGACCAAGCTGATCCAGGTCTCGATCCCGGTGCTCACCGCGATCTATCCGCCGTGCATCGTGCTGGTGGCGCTGAGCTTCTGCATCGGCCTCTGGCATTCGGCGACGCGCATCCTCGCCCCGGTGATGCTGGTTTCCCTGGCGTTCGGCGTGCTCGATGCCCTGAAGGCGGCGGGCCTGGGCCAGGACTTCCCGCAATGGCTGCTGCACCTGCCGCTGGCCGAACAGGGCCTGGCCTGGTTGATCCCCTCGGTCGCCACTCTCGCCGCCTGCAGCCTGGTCGACCGCCTGCTGGGCAAGCCTGCGCAAGTCGCCGCCTGAGCAGGCCCCAGCGGCCTGCCGCTTGTTCTCCCGGCCGAGCGCGGGACATGCCGGCGGGCGGCGCCAATCGCGTCGTCCACCCCACGGCCCGGCTGGCGCCGCCGGCAGCGCTTCTTCCCGCGTTCAGCCGAACGAATAAGCACTATCGAGCAGGATGATTTCTAGCGCAGCGGCGCGGTTGTTAGCCTTTCGACCATTCCCCCAGGAAAGCGAATCCAGGAGCCGGTCATGGCCAAGGCACTCATCAGCGTACTGTTGTTCTCCCTCGCCCTCGCCGGCTGCGCCAGCGACTACAACCCCTCTCGCCCGTACAGCAGCGACGAGGTCAGGCAACTGGCGCTGGAGGACCTGGCCCGGCGCAGCCTGTCGTTCGAGGAATACCAGGCCAAGCGTCAGGCAATTCTCGAGGAAAAACCGCAAACCGCCGTCAGCCAGTCCAACGCCGCCCTACGCAGTACCGCCATCTGAGGCCTCGTCGAACGGCCAAGAGAAAGCCCCGCGATGCGGGGCTTCTTCGTATTCGGGGCTGGGCGGTCAGCCGCAGGACAGGCGCTTGATCACCAGCGTGTCGTCGACATCGATGTTCAGCCGGCGCGGGTTGTAGTCCATGGTCACCGCATCGTGCGGGCGCAGCGCCCGGGCGACTTCCGCTCCGGCGGCGCGGCGGGCCTCCTCGACGATGGCCGCGGAAGCCTGCTTGCCGACATAGGCCTGCACCGCGTTGGCGTCGCAACGGCCATCCGCTGCCGGGGTGGCCGCGGGCGCGCTGGCGCTGCCGGTGGCTACGCTGGCGCCTTCGGTGGACGGGCCGTCGCCGTTGCTGCTGCAACCGGCGAGCAGGACCGCGAGAACGAGTGCACTGGAAAACTGCTTCAAAGGCATACCGCCTCCTCTGATCTTCTGGGATCGCCACCTTACCAGTGGCATGGGTTTCCTGGCGAAACTGCAATCCGCGCTGACAAATTCGCCAGCTTCAGTCGCCGCTCAGGCGCTGCAGTTCGCGACGCACCATGGCCGCGTATTCCGGCGGACGCAGGAGGTAGAGCTGGCCCGCGACCCAGTCCAGCCAGCGGCCGCCCTGTTCGGCGCGGGCGTCGAGCAGGCGCCGCGCCTCTTCCTCCGCCCGTTGCCGGTGCTGCCGATGGAATGCCTGGCGCTTCGACAGACCGGAGGCATCTCCGGTTCGATCGTCGGGAGTGTCGGTCATGGCTCTCTTCGCAACCTGCTGCACAAGTCGGACATTCTAACCGCGGAACGCCGTTGCCGTTCGCGGCAAGCGCTTGCCTCCGCCCCGCCCTGCGCCATGCGCCGAGCCCTCTGGCGCGGGGTTCGGCGACCTGGCACGGCCCTTGCGACGGAGCGGCGGTCATTCATTTCCATGGAAGCAGGTCATGAACAGCATAGGTCCCGCCAGCCTTTCCGGCTGGTCTGCGCGTTACCTGAACAACCAGCGGCAAGCCAACACCGAGATCGGCAACGGCGATCTGCTGAAAGCGCGCCCCGCCCTCGGCACGCCATTGCGCAACGAGGCCGTCGATCCCGCCACGGAGTCCGCCCGCCAGGCCATGGACGAGGGTTTTGCGAAGCTGAACCTGACACTGAAGCAGAACCAGGCGAATGCCCCTGCCGGCGCCAGCGAAGGCAAGTCGGCCTATGACGAGTTCAAGGAGTACATGCAGAAATCGCCTGCCGAGCGGATGCGCGAGCAGGTCCTGAAGAGCCTCGGCCTGACCGAGGAGGAACTGGACGCGATGCCGCCGGAGAAACGCGAACAGGTGGAGAAAGGCATCGGCGAACGCATGCGCGAGATGATCGCCATGCAGAACGGCCAGGCGCCGGGACGGCAAGAGGACCCGACGCAGGCCCGCGCGACGCTGAACGCCTGGATCTGAGCCAGGCGCGCGCCAGTCTCTCAGCGCTGCCGGGCGACGACGCGCTTGGCGTAGCTGGCGCGCTCCATCTCGCGCACTTCGACGCTGACCTGCACGCCCTCCTCGCCGCCGCCCGCCACCGCTCCGGCGAGCACCTCGCAGAGCGACTCGCCCAGCGCCTGGCGGGTCGCCGCGTCGCGCCCGTCGAGGATCGACAGGCAGGCATGCAGGTAGGCGCGCTCGGCCGCCGCGGTTCCCTGCCGGTAGGCCTCCAGGGTAACGAAGCGCGACTTGATGTCCGCCTCGCCGAATTGCCCGGAAGCGAACAGCGCGGCATTGGCCTGCTCCAGCAGTTCGCCGGGGGACGTTTCGAGGCGGAGGTTGGCAGTGGCTTCGATGACGAGATGCGGCATGCTGGCGGGCCTTGCGGGGAATGGGGAGCGGGATTCTAGCGGCTCG
Organism: Pseudomonas sp. TZ252; assembly: GCF_056110345.1. Lineage (NCBI taxonomy): Bacteria > Pseudomonadati > Pseudomonadota > Gammaproteobacteria > Pseudomonadales > Pseudomonadaceae > Pseudomonas > Pseudomonas sp. TZ252. The sequence continues at coordinate 5,851,155 of NZ_CM148566.1, forward strand.
ACGAGCGATGCGACAGCCGGCCTGCGCCTGCGTGGCTCAGATCAACCCGGCGGCCGCGAAAACCCGCGCGTAGATGGCGCGGATCAGCGGCTCCTTGCACCGGTTGTAGTCCGCCACCCGTTGCTCGCCGCGCTTGGCGGCTGGCCGTCGACCCAGGGATTTTCCAGCGGGTCGCTGTCGTGATGACGGACAATATCGGCGGCACCGGGCATGGGCATTCCCTCCGGCGGGATCGTTCAGCGCGTCTCGCAGGCCTGCCGCTGGCCTTTGGCCGGCGTGTACAGGTAGCCGGGCGTGTCGCCCGCCTGGCGGTACAGGACCGAACCGTCGCTATAGGAAATCGCGCTCAGCGCCTGGCCATCGGCGAGGCTGCGGACATCGCCGCCCAGCGACTGGACGCTGCTGCCGTCGGGCAGCTTTAGACTGGCGAAACCGTCGATCACCTCGAGTTTGCCGAAGTCTCCACAGTGCAACGCCAGCGGCCCGGAAGCGGCCTTTCCGTCCGACGATGAATCCCCGCAACCGCCCAGCAGCGACAGAACCAACAACGCGGGGAGAACAGCGGGCTTCATCGGGGAGTCCTTTGCGGATGAGCGGAAGACGGGACTCTACCACCTGCCGGGCGGCGGGAAAAACCGCTTCGGCGTACGCTGTCATGCAACGGCAGGCGCACCTGTGAGACAATTCGCCGAATGCCAGGCATCACACCCCGCCTTCATCGCGCTACAGCCACGTCATGACGCTGGCTGCGGCACTCCACGAATGCCCGCAGGATCGCCCCATGCTCCAGATGGAGCGCAGCGGAAAGCCGAGACCGGTAGCAGACCGGTATCGCCATGGTCCAGGCGTGCGTAAGTCCTCTATAGGTAAAGAAGTTGATCTCCACCGCGAATATCACCATGCAGTTCGGCGCCAAGCCGCTGTTCGAGAACGTTTCCGTCAAGTTCGGCAACGGCAACCGCTACGGCCTGATCGGCGCCAACGGTTGCGGCAAGTCGACCTTCATGAAGATCCTCGGCAACGACCTGGAGCCGAGCGCCGGCCAGGTCATGCTGGAACCCAACGTGCGCCTGGGCAAGCTGCGCCAGGACCAGTTCGCCTACGAGGACTTCAGCGTCATCGATACGGTGATCATGGGCCACGAGGAACTCTGGGCGGTGAAGGCCGAACGCGACCGCATCTACTCCCTGCCGGAAATGAGCGAGGCAGATGGCATGGCGGTGGCCGAGCTGGAAGTCCAGTTCGCCGAGTTCGACGGCTACACCGCCGAGTCCCGCGCCGGCGAGCTGCTGCTCGGCCTGGGCATCCCGCTGGAGCAGCACTTCGGCCCGATGAGCGCCGTCGCTCCCGGCTGGAAGCTGCGCGTACTGCTGGCCCAGGCGCTGTTCTCGGACCCGGACGTGCTGCTGCTCGACGAACCGACCAACCACCTGGACATCAACACCATCCGCTGGCTGGAAGGCGTGCTCACCGCGCGCAACAGCACCATGATCATCATTTCCCACGATCGCCACTTCCTGAACAGCGTCTGCACCCACATGGCCGACCTGGACTACGGCGAGCTGCGCCTGTTCCCGGGCAACTACGACGAGTACATGACCGCCGCCGAACAGGCCCGCGAGCGCCTGCTGTCGGACAACGCCAAGAAGAAGGCGCAGATCGCCGAGCTGCAATCCTTCGTCAGCCGCTTCTCGGCCAACGCCTCCAAGGCCAAGCAGGCCACCAGCCGCGCCCGGCAGATCGACAAGATCCAGTTGGAAGAGGTCAAGCCGTCCAGCCGGGTCAGCCCGTTCATCCGCTTCGAGCAATACAAGAAGCTGCACCGCCAGGCGGTGACCGTGGAAAACATCAGCAAGGGCTATGACGGCAAGCCGCTGTTCAAGGGCCTGAGCCTGCAGGTCGAGGCCGGCGAGCGCGTCGCCATCATCGGCCCCAACGGCATCGGCAAGACCACCCTGTTGCGCTGCCTGGTCGGCGACCTGCCGGTGGACGGCGGCGAGGTGAAATGGACCGACAGCGCCGACGTCGGCTATTTCGCCCAGGACCATGCCGACGACTTCGCCGACGACATGAGCCTGTTCGACTGGATGGCCCAGTGGACCCAGGGCGGCGAACAACTGGTGCGCGGCACCCTCGGCCGCATGCTGTTCTCCAACGACGAGATCAAGAAGTCGGTGAAAGTGATCTCCGGCGGCGAGCAGGGCCGCATGCTGTTCGGCCGGCTGATCCTCAAGCGCCCCAACGTGCTGGTGATGGACGAGCCGACCAACCACCTGGACATGGAGTCCATCGAGGCGCTGAACCTGGCGCTGGACAACTATCCGGGCACGCTGATCTTCGTCAGCCACGACCGCGAATTCGTTTCCTCACTGGCTACCCGCATCATCGAGCTGGGCGAGAACGGCGTGACCGACTTCAGCGGCAGCTATGACGACTACCTGCGCAGCCAGGGCGTGATCGTCTGAGTCCCCGTCGCGCAACGCAAAAGCCCCGCATCCGCGGGGCTTTTTCATTCCGGCATGGACGCGCAGGGCCTATGGGGAGCGCGACTCAGTCGACGTAGCCGGCCATCATCGCCGCGCGGGTCGCCAGGCGCTGGCCCTCGGCGATCTTCTCGCGCTGTTCGGCGGTCAGCTCGCGGGGCGGGTGGTCCTTGATGTAGGCAGCCACGTTCACCCCGATGTAGACGATCAGGGCGGCGGCGATCAGGACGTTCTTCGGATTGATGTCCGAGCGCCGCTTGCAGGCTTCGCAGATGCCGTTCTCGACGAGACGGGTCGCTCGGGCGCCGCAGTTGCGGCAGTAACACGCGCTCACAGGCCGGTTCCTTGTGCTTGTAATTGTCCGGCCAATCTACACGCAGCGCGCCGCTGCGCACAACGCGAAAACCCCGCCGAAGCGGGGTTTTCCGATGACGCGGGGATCAGGCCGCGGCGAACTGCCCGGCGATCTGCCGGCGGGCGGCGGCGATGGCCTGGGCGCGGGGCTCCTCGCCATAGGCCAGGCCTTCGGCGCGAACCACTTCGATATCGGTGATGCCGAAGAAACCCAGCACGGTGCGCAGGTAGCCTTCGTGGGCCGCGCCGGTCGGCTGGCCGGCATGCACGCCACCGGCGGTGGAGACGATCACCACTTTCTTGTCGCCGGCCAGGCCAACCGGGCCGTTCTCGGTGTAGCGGAAGGTCTTGCCGGCGACCGCGATGCGATCGATCCAGGCCTTGAGCTGGCTGGAGATGGTGAAGTTGTACATCGGCGCGCCGATTACCACGACGTCGGCGGCGAGGAACTCTTCCAGCACTTCTTCACCCACCGCGACTTCATGCTTCAGCGCGGCATCGCGCAGCTCCGCCGGGGTGCTGCCGGCGGCCAGGGTCAGGGCGGAGAAATGCGCCACCGCGTCGGCGGCCAGGTCGCGGTAGGTGACGTCAAGCCCGTCTTCGTTCTGCCGCCAGGCCTGGACCAGCTCGGCGCTCAGTTGGCGGGAAGCGGAGGCGTCGCCGAGGATGCTGGAATCGATATGCAAAAGTTTCATGTCTCGCTCCTGAAAGTGGGGGATCGCAGTGTGGCGATCGAGTGGTTTGCATCCTACCGGCAAGGCCAATCGACGATTAGTCGGTAGAAACATGACTATTCGTCCCACACATAGGACAATCTGTTTTTCCCCCCAGCGGAGCGCCTGCATGCCCCACGACCTCAACGACCTCTACTACTTCGCCAAGGTGGTGGAATGCGGCGGCTTCGCCGCGGCCGGACGCGAGACGGGGATTCCCAAGTCGCGCCTGTCGCGGCGCATCGCCGAGCTGGAGGAGCGCCTTCAGGTGCGCCTGCTGCACCGCACGACACGCAAGCTGGCGCTCACGGAGGTCGGCGAACGCTACCTGCAGCACTGCCGCAACCTGCTGCTGGAAGCGGAGATGGCCGAACAGGTGATCGCCGAGCTGAGCGTCGAGCCGCGTGGCCGGCTGCGCCTTTCCGCACCGGTGGCCATGGCTTCGAGCAACCTGGCCGACCTGTTGCCGCGGTTTCTCGAACGACACCCGCAGGTCCAGCTGGAAATCCTCCTGACCAACCGCCGGGTCGACCTGCTCAACGAGGGGGTGGACGTGGCACTGCGCGTGCGCGAACTCGGCGACGAGGACCCTGCGCTGGTCTGCCGGCGCCTGGCTCCGGCGACCACGCAGATCCTCGCCGCCCCGTCGCTGATCGCCGGGCGTCGCCTGGAACATCCGGAAGACCTCGAAGACCTGCCCTTCCTCGGCGCTATTCATAACGACCGCAAGGTCCACGCGACCCTGATCGGGCCGGATGGCAGCCGCTACCAGTTGGAACGCGAACCGCGCCTGGGCGTCGACGACTTCGTCCTGCGCAAGAAAGCCGCCGTGGCCGGCCTCGGCGTCACCCTGCTGCCCGAAGGCTACTGCGACAGGGAACTGGCCGATGGCAGCCTGGTGCGCATCCTGCCGCAGTGGACCTTGCCGAAAAGCACCATGCAGGCCGCCTACCTGCCGCGCAGCAGCCAGATTCCGGCGATCCGTGCTTTGATCGACTTTCTCGTGGAAGCCCTGCAACGCCCCTCGGGCGAGACCGGCCCGGCCTACCGCCGCGCCCGCGAGTGAGCCGCGCCGTTCAGCCGATCCGCTGCAACAGCGCGGCGGACAGGCGCCCGCCGAGCAGGCTGTCGAGCCAGAACAGCTGGTGCAGCAGGACGATGCCCCAGAACACCAGTTGGAACGAGAGCTTGCGGGTCTTGTGGCGGAATACCTGCTGCGCGACCAGCGCGCCAGGCCAGCCGCCGAGCAGCTCGAACAGGTGCAGGCGGACCTCCGGGGTACGCCAGTCGCCGCGTGCGGCGCTGCGCTTGTCCCGCCAGTAGAGGGCGAATGCGAGCAGGCTGGCCAGCGGATAGGCCAGCAGCGGCCAGAGGGCCTGTCCGTCCAGGTACATCCGCCAGGCGCCAGCGGCCGGCAGCACGCAGAGGATCAGCAGGACCAGCAGCTTCGCCAACGGGCGCTGCAACGCGCTCGGCGGAGTCGGCGCCGGCCGTGCCTGGGCCCGCGTCACCGGCGCCTGGGCGCCACGGCGGACAGTCGGCGGATCGATGGTCAGCGCGTCCAGCCGCGCCCTCTCGGCGCGCAGGCGGCCCTGGGCATCCTGGCTGGCGAGAAACCACACCTGGTCGCCCTGGCGGGGACGGCGGTCGCCGCGGAACGCGGAGATATGCAGGAAGACTTCTTCCCCGCCGGTCTTCGGCAGGATGAAGCCGAAGCCCTTGTCGTCATACCAGCGGCTGATCATGCCCGGCTTTTCCATATCCACATCCACTCGCTCGCTACCCGTTTCGCGCTGCATTCTAGCCACCCGCGGCGGCCAGACGAAAAAAGGCGCGGCTCGCGCCGCGCCTCTTGCCTGTTCCCGGGCCTCACACCTCGCCGGCGGTGCTCCAGTCGATCAGGTGGAATTGCCAGGTCGCCAGGATCAGCAGGCCGAAGGCGATCCGATACCAGGCGAAAGCCGCGTAGCTGTGGTTGCCGATGAACTTCAGCAAGGCACGCACCGCCAGCATGGCGAAGACGAACGAGGTGACGAAGCCGACGGCGAACACCGGCAGGTCCTCGGGGCGGAACAGGTCGCGGTACACGTATCCGGAATAGACCGCCGCGCCGACCATGGTCGGCATCGCCAGGAAGAACGAGAACTCGGTGGCCGCCTTGCGCGAAAGGCCGAACAGCAGGCCGCCGATGATGGTCGCGCCGGACCGCGAGGTGCCGGGGATCATCGCCAGGCACTGGGCACAGCCGATCTTCAGGGCGTCCTTCCAGGTCATGTCGTCGACGTGTTCGGCGCGGATCACATGCTTCCGGCGCTCGGCCCAGAGCATGACCACCCCGCCCACCACCAGCGCCAGGGCGACGGTGATCGGATTGAACAGCCACTCGTGGATCAGGTCGGCGAACAGGACGCCGAGGACTACCGCCGGGAAGAACGCGATCAGCAGGTTGGCGGTGAAACGCTGGGCCTGGCGCTGGCTCGGCAGGTCACGGACGACTTGAAAGATCTTTCCCCGAAATTCCCAGACGACAGCGAGGATCGCCGCCAGCTGGATGATGATGTTGAACGCCTTGGCGCGTTCGCCGCCGAAGCCGATGAGGTCGGCGACGATGATCTGGTGCCCGGTGCTGGAAATCGGCAGGAACTCGGTCAGCCCCTCCACGACGCCCAGGATGAACGCCTGGAAAGCAGTCCACCACTCCATGTTTCTCCCCCTTCTACTACTGTCCCGAACGAGCTTTCGTTGTTCTCGGCGATACACTCGCCGTCTTTTATGAAGGCCTTACGACTCCGAAGAACCCGACCAGTTCCCCCACTGCCGAAGTCGAAACCGGCGGGCATGCTACCAGAGCGGCCGGCCAGGAATCTTGGAATTCTTGCCAGCCGGCGTCTGAACAAATCTGTCCGCGCCCGTCCCCTCCGCCCTGGTCTTCGCGAAGCGCCGGATACATTCGCTACAATGCGTCCTCGTCGCATGAGGGCCTTCCGTGTCACCCCTTGAACTCTTCGCCGCTTCGCTCGGCGCCATCGCCGTCTACCTGACCGTCCGCCAGAATCCCTGGTGCTGGCCTATCGGCCTGGTGATGGTGGCGCTCTACGCCTGGATATTCTTCGAGGTGAAGCTTTATTCGGACATGCTCCTGCAAATGGTCTACGCGGCGCTACAGCTCTATGGCTGGTGGCAGTGGACCCGCGGCGGGCAGGACCACGACGGCCGCTCGGTGAGCCGCCTGAACGCCGCGCAGCGCCTCTACGGGCTCGGTGCGGGCCTGGTCGGCAGCGTCGCGCTCGGTTACCTGATGGCCAACCACACCGATGCCGCCAGTCCCTGGTGGGACGCCGGATTGACCGCCTTCAGCCTGGTGGCGCAATGCTGGATGGCGCAGAAGCGCCTGGAATGCTGGGCCCTGTGGATCGCCGTGGACGTGCTGTTCGTGGCGCTCTTCGCCAGCAAGGCGCTGTACCTGACCGCCGCCCTCTACGCCCTCTTCACCCTGCTGGCGATCCACGGCTGGCGGACCTGGCGCCGCGACCCGGCATTGCGCGAGGGCGTCGCCGCATGAAGGTGCTGGTACTCACCGGGCCCGAATCCAGCGGCAAGAGCTGGCTTGCGGAGCAGCTCCAGGCCCGCTTCGGCGGCCGGGTGGTCGGCGAGTACGTCCGCCACTTCATCGACGAACAGCGCCGCGACACCTGCTACGCCGACATCCCCGCCATCGCCCGCGGGCAACTGGCCTGGGAGGACGCCGCTCGCGCGGAACGGCCGGCGCTGCTGATCCTCGATACCCACCTGCTGAGCAACATCCTCTGGAGCCGGATTCTCTTCGGCGACTGTCCGGACTGGCTCGAACCCGCCCTGCTGCGGCGGCGCTACGACCTGCACCTGCTGCTCTCGCCGGAAGGCGTGGCCTGGAGCGCCGACGGCCAGCGCTGCCAGCCGGAACTGGCGCAGCGCCAGGCCTTCCACCGCGAATGCCAAGCCTGGCTGGAGCGCCATCGGCAGCCCTACCGCGCCATCGCCGGCGACTGGGCCGAGCGCCGGCGCCAGGCTTTCGCCGCAGTGTAAGGGCTGCTCCGGGACGGCTGACGGGCCGGCCCTGTCACGCCGCCGATACACCGCCAGCGCGGTCCGGGCCTTGGCGCAGAGCGTTTCGCGACGGCGCCGCGGAAAGCTGTCTCGGCGCTGAAACAGCTCCAGGCGCGTCCCCGGCAGGCTTCGCCCCCTGGTTGGCGGGCCTGCTGTTGCACGGATGCAACACTGTCCGCCAGGTTCCCCCGGCGCTCACCTCCAAGCCCTTGATGGACAAGGAAAACGCAAAACCGGCACGCCCCATGCTCGCTCCCTGCCAACGCTGATTAGGGCTCAGCGCCAACGAAGGAAGCGCCATCATGTCGGGGAGTTCGCTACGCATCGTCGTTCCAGCGCTGCTGGTCATCGTCGGCTCCGTGCCGGTGAGCCTCCCCGCGCATGCGGCGGACGGTACGATCGTCGTCCAGCGCCAGGTCCAGCCACGGGTCGCCTACCGTCCGAGCATGGTGCCCGACCCACATCCCACCGTCGTCGACACCAACGTCTCCGCCGAGGTCAACGCCCTCGCCAACGGGGCGGCCAGCGGCAATACCGTGAGCCGCGAACTGGGCGATTCCGACTTCGCCATCGTGACCAGCGGTTCCGGGATTCGCAGCATGATTCTCCCCGGTGGCGCCCTGCCGGGTTTCGCCAGCCAGCCGGCGAACCCGGCGACGGTCCAGGCCGTCGGCAACCTCGGCACCACCCACGGCGCGGGAGGCGGCGCCGGCGCAGGCCTCGCCGGGCAGATCAACGGCAGCCTCAAGCAGGGCCTGGCACCGCTGCAGATGCTCGGGGGTGGTCAATGAAGCGCCTGTCCGCCCTCCTCCTCGCCTTCGCCTGTATCGCGTCGCTCCAGGCCGACCCGCTGGCCTCACGCAATCGCGCCAGCATCGATGACAGCGGCACCTACCGCGGCAACTTCGCCCTCAACCAGGCCGCCGGCGACGCCCAGCAACAGAGCAACGTTCGTGTCGTCGCGGTAGGCTCCGCGGCCCTCGTCGGCAGCGACCAGCGCCAGCATCTGCAACTCGACGCCAGCCAGCCGATCGCAGCCAGCGCCAGCATCTCGGGGGCGGCGCTGCGCGGCAGCGGCATCCTCGGCGTCAACCAGGGCGCCGGCCTCGGCAACCAACAGATCAACGCCTTCCGGCTGAGTCTCAGCAACGGCCCGGAAAGCCTGGATGACAGCGTTCTCGCGCAAAGCGTGGCGCTGACCAAAGTCTCCGGTTCGGCCACTCCGGTCCCGGGGGGACGCAGCGTCTCGACGGACGATCGCGCCTTCGCCGGAAGCAGCGGCGTGGTGCAGGTGAACCAGAGCGCTGGGGTGGGCAATCAGTCGATGAACACCCTCAGCGTCAGGGTCATGGAATGACTCTGCCAAGCCAACACAAGCCCAACACTAAGCACAGAAATGCAAGGAGAAACGCCATGAAAGCGACTATGGTCCTGACCCCGCTGGCCCTGGCAATGGCTGCAGTGCTGTCGGTATCGGCCTACGCCGGAGACGAAGGTGGCTGGCACCCGCCGAAACCCAACCCGCAGTCGAACAACAAGGGCGGAGCCACGGCCCTGGTGGTGGATACGCAGCAGAACTACAACAACAAGGTCAGCAACTTCGGCACGCTGAACAATGCCTCGGTGAGCGGCTCGATCAAGGATGCCTCGGGCAACGTCGGGGTCAACGTCGCCGCCGGCGACAACAACCAGCAGGCCAACGCCGCCGCGCTGGCCAGCGCCGACGCCAGCTTCGTGTTCGGCACCGCGACCGCCAGCACCAGCGTGCTGCAGAGCGGCTACGGCAATACGCTGAACAACTACTCCAACCCCAACACCGCATCGCTGAGCAACTCGGCCAACAACGTCTCGGGCAACCTGGGCGTGAACGTCGCCGCCGGCAACTTCAACCAGCAGAAGAACGACCTGGCCGCCGCCGTCTCCAACGGCCAGTACAGCACTGCCGGTAGCGCCGCGTCGCAGACCTCCACCGGCAACACCACCGTCAACAGCGCCAACTACGCCTATGGCGGCACCTACGTGTCGCTGAAGCTGAACGCCGACGGCAGCTACAAGGGCACCTCCGACCAGATCGGCGACGTCTACCTCGACACTTGGGAAGGCCAGACCCATCCGGGCGGCAGCAATACCGGCCACATCGACGTGGACAGCCAGGCCCAGGGCGCCAAGGACCTGAACCACGACGGCGGCGCGTTCGCCTTCAAGGAAAAGGGCGACGTCGACCTGAAAGGCACGGTGTCCGGCTTCATCCCGGCGATCGTCGGCTTCAAGACCCCGGTCACCAACAACGCCAGCCTGAGCAACTCGTTGCAGAACGTCTCGGGCAACGTCGGGGTGAACATCGCCGCCGGTGGCGGCAACCAGCAGAGCAACTCCCTGTCCATCGCCGCCGGTTGCAGCAGCTGCCCGGCCGGTGGCGAGAGCCTTGGCTTCTGATCCTGGCCCAGGGGTTCCGGCGCCAGCCGGAACCCTTTTCCATCCGACACAGGAACCGGCCATGCGCACGCTCATCCTTTCCCTGCTGCTGCTCGTCGACCTCACCGCCCAGGCGGCGACCCTCGGCTTTCCCGCCCTGCCCGGCGGCGGCCTGGTCTACAAGCAGGTGCAGAGCATCCGCGAGCGGCGCTTCGCCGACCTGGTCGAGCAGAAGACCGATTTCAGCTGCGGCGCCGCGGCCCTCGCGACCATCCTGGAGAAGGCCTACGGCGCCCCGCTCGACGAGCAGGCGGTGATCCAGGGCATGCTCGCCCACGCCGACCCGGAGATCGTCCGCACCCAGGGCTTCTCCATGCTCGACATGAAGCGCTACGTCGAATCCATGGGCATGCGCGCGCGCGGCTACCGGATCGAGGCGGCGCAACTGGAACAACTGAAGATCCCCGCCATCGTGCTGATGGAAATCCGCGGCTACAAGCACTTCGTCGTCCTGCAACGCACCCAGGGCGAGTACGTGTACGTGGGTGACCCGGCGCTGGGGCACAAACGCTACGCGCTGACAGAGTTCGCCAAGGGCTGGAACGGCATCGTCTTCGCCGTGATCGGCCAGGGATACGACCGCGGCAATCCGCTGCTGACGCCGCCCGAGCCGCTGACCGCGCGCAATCGCCTGGACCGCTTCAAACCGGTCAGGGACGCCGAACTGATGGAATTCGGCTTCATCCAGAGCGATTTCTTCTGATCGCAGGAGCCGGATGCTCCGGGAGCACGCCATGTACACGCACCACTGCTTCGTCCTCGCCTGCTGCCTCGGCGCTGCGCTGCCCGCCCCCGCCAGCGACCTGTTCGCCCCCGCCGAACTGAGCGACCAGGAGCTTTCCCATCTGCGCGGGCGCTATGTGCTGCCGGGGCGGATCGTCAGCTTCGGAGTGACCATGAGCAGCACCTGGCAGAACGCCAGCGGCCAGGTCCTCGGCGCGCGCGTCGACCTGCAGGTGCGGCAGAACCTGGCGCGCCCGGTCCTCAACGTCACCCTGGTCGATCGGCCAGGCGACGCCCCACCACCCGCCGCCGGCAACGGCCAGGTCCTCGGCGGCGCCGGACTGGCGCAGACCCAGGGGGTCAGCCAGAGCATCCGCACCGCCGGCGACCACAACAGCGCCAGCAATGGCGTCAGCATCGAGGTCCGCCACGGCGAGGCGCCGCCGCCACTGCCGGGCGGCACGCCGCTGGAAGGTGCGCTCGCCCTCAGCGGCGAGACCGGCACGGTCAAGGTCACGCCGAACGGCGGCGCCCTGCAACTGGCGATCCAGGCCAGCGGCCAGGGCGCCAGCCTGCAAAGCCTCGGCGCCGGCGGCCTGGTGCAGAGCGTGGCGCTCAGCGGAAACCGCAACCTGGTGCAGAACCTGGCGGCGCTCGAGGTGATGCTCAAGGACCGGCCGGGCGCCGATCCGGCACTGAATTGCGCCTGGGAGCAATTGCGCGCGCTGCGCCCCAGCGGCTACTGAAAGTTGATCTAGTCTGAAATCACTGTGCTATCGGAAGGCCATAAAAACGGAACGGCAAACATGACCCAGACACTCTCGCTGCGAGCTGTCCTCTGCGCCACCACCCTGGTTTCCCCGTTCCTGGCGCAGGCCGCGACGGAATCCGAGGTCGAGGCGCTGAAGAAGGAACTCCTGGAGCTGCGCCAACGCTACGAGGCCCAGCAGAACGCCCTGATGGTCCTCGAACAGCGCGTGCGCCAGGTCGAGGCGCAACCCCAGGCGCCGCAGCCGCAACGCCTGGTCAAGTCGATCCAGCCGCCGGCGCAGGCGCGCAACGACGCCAACGCGGTCGCCGGCACCTACGGCGCCAGCCTCAAGGACGATGGCGCGCCCGCGCCCAGCGTGGAAAACATCTACCAGGACGCCAGCGGCTTCTTCGGCGGCGGCACCTTCAGCCTGGAGACCGGCCTCACCTACAGCCACTACGACACCCGCCAGTTGTTCCTCAACGGCTTCCTGGCGCTGGACTCGATCTTCCTCGGCAACATCGGCGTGGACCAGATCGATGCCGACATCTGGACCCTCGACCTGACCGGCCGCTACAACTGGAACCAGCGCTGGCAGGTGGATATCAACGCCCCGGTGGTCTATCGCGAATCGACCTACCAGTCCGCCGGCGCCGGCGGCTCGACCTCGCAGATCACCGAGAAATCGGTGACCGGCGACCCACGCCTGGGCGACGTCAGCTTCGGCGTCGCCTACAAGTTCCTCGACGAAAGCGAGAGCACCCCGGACGCGGTGGTCAGCCTGCGGGTCAAGGCGCCCACCGGCAAGGATCCCTACGGCATCAAGCTGAAGCAGGTACCGGGCAACAACAACCTCAACGTGCCCGACGACCTGCCCACCGGCAACGGCGTCTGGTCGATCACCCCGGGCATCTCGCTGGTGAAGACGGTGGACCCGGCGGTGCTGTTCGGCAGCCTGTCGTATACCTACAACTTCGAAGAGTCGTTCGACGACATCAACCCGCAGCAAGGCGTGAAGACCGGCGGCAAGGTCAAGCTCGGCAACTGGTTCCAACTCGGCGTCGGCGTGGCCTTCGCGCTGAACGAGAAGATGAGCCTGTCGTTCTCCTTCTCCGAACTGATCAGCCAGAAGAGCAAGGTCAAGCAGGACGGCCAGAGCTGGCAGACCGTCAGCGGCAGCGACGCCAACGCCGGCTACTTCGGCCTGGGCATGACCTATGCGGTGAGCAACAGGTTCAGCATCGTGCCCAGCCTGTCCATCGGCATCACTCCGGACGCGCCGGACTTCACCTTCGGCGTGAAATTCCCCTACTACTTCTGAGGGGCATCGTGCCGTTCGAGCCTGGGCATGCCCTACCCCTCGAAGGAATGCGTGAGCCTGGGAGCGATCCTCGCCTAGCTGCGCAGGCGTTATCCGCCGGTAGCAACGGCACCGTCCCTCTCAAGCCTCGCCAGCGAGCGCCCGCTCGACTTCCTCGCGCGAGGGGATCGAGGTCTGCGCGCCAAGGCGGGTCACCGAGATCGCCGCGGCGGCTTGACCGAAGCGGATCGCCGCCGCCTCGTCGAGGCCGCGCGCAAGGGCCGCGGCGAAGCCGCCGACGAAGGTGTCGCCGGCCGCCGTGGTATCCAGCGCCTTGACCCGCGCCACCGGGAAATGCTCGACCCGCCCCTCGCCCACCAGCAGGGCGCCCTGTGCGCCGAGGGTGACGATCACCCTGCCGGCGCCCATTTCGCGCAGGCGCTCGGCGGCACGCCCGGCGCTCTCCAAGGAGTCCACCGGCAGGCGGCAGAGCAGTTCGCTTTCGGTCTCGTTGGGGACCAGGTAGTCCACCAGCGGCAGCCACTCCGCCGGCACGTCGCGGGTGGCCGGCGCCGGGTTGAGGATCACCGTCTTGCCCAGCGCATGGGCCCGGCGCAGCACATGGCCAACCGTCTCCAGCGGGCTTTCCAGCTGGCAGACCACCACCTGCGCCTGCTCCAGCATGTGTTCGTGACGCGCCAGCACGGCCGGCGACAGGTGGCCGTTGCCGCCGGCGACGATGACGATGGCGTTCTGGCTGCTGTCGTCGACCACGATCAGCGCCACTCCGCTGGACTCCCCGGCCACCCGCTCGACGCCCTGGCAGTCGATGCCCTCGGCCTGTAGCGCACGGTACAACTGGTCGCCGTAGGCATCGTCGCCAAGGCAGCCGATCATCGCCACCTCCGCGCCGAGGCGCGCCGCGGCGACCGCCTGGTTGGCTCCCTTGCCGCCGGGAACGGTGATGAAGGACTGCCCGGCGAGGGTCTCGCCGCCCCGTGGCAGGCGCGGCGCACGCACCACCAGGTCCATGTTCAGGCTGCCCACCACCAGTACTTTCGCTTGCATCGTTGCGTCCTTGTTCCAGCCTCTCTCTAGCGAGGGCGCCCCCGGCGCCCGGTTCAGACCCGCACCAGCGGCGGCGCGGTGGATTCGCGCAGGACCAGCGCCGGCGCCACCACCCGCCGCTGCATCGGCTCCTCGCGCTCGGCGATGCGTTGCAGCAGCAATTGCGCAGCGATCTCGCCAAGCAGGCGGATCGACTGGCCCACGGTGGTCAAGGCGGGAAACACGAAGCGGCTCAGCTCGATATCGTCGAAGCCGATCACCGACAGTTCGTGCGGCACCCTGATATTCAGCTCGGCCGCGGCGCGCAGCACGCCGATGCCGATCATGTCGTTGCCGGCGACGATCGCCGTCGGTCGCTCGCCCTCGCCGCCCAGCAGGCCGAGCGCCGCGTGGTAGCCGCCGGGGCTGCTGAACTCGCTTTCCAGCAGCCACTGCGGGCGCACCTCCAGGCCGGCCTTGGCCATCGCCCGCCGGTAGCCCTCGACCCGCAGCGTCGAGACCTTGGTCGACAGCGGCCCGCCGATGCAGGCGATGTCGCGATGGCCCAGTTCGAGCAGGTGGCGGGTCGCCAGGTAGGCGCCCATCTCATGGTCGATCTGCACCCGGTCGGCTTCCACGCCTTCCACCTCGCGGTCGACGATCACGGTCGGCGTGCGCATGTTCGCCAGTCCCTTGGCCAGCGCGCCGTCGCCGCCGGCGGACGCCAGGACCAGGCCGTCGATGCGTTTCTCCTGGAGCACGCGCAGGTAGTTGGCCTGCTTCTGCGGGTTGTCGTCGGAGTTGCAGAGGATCACGCAGTAGCCGTTGCGCTCGCAGCAATCCTCGATGCCGCGCGACAGCTCGGCGAAATACGGGTTGGTACTGTTCGGCACCAGCAGGCCGATGATCGAGGTGGTGCGCACCTTCAGCGAGCGCGCCACCGCGCTGGGCACGTAGTGCAGCTGCGCGATGGCGTCCTCGACCTTCTTGCGCACCGCGTCGCTGACCGGCCGCGTCCTGTTCACCACATGCGATACGGTGGTGAAGGAAACCCCCGCCATCGCCGCCACGTCCTTCATTGTCGCCATCGTTCAGCCCTGTCTGCGGGCGCGATGGCTGCGATAGGTATCCAGCACCACCGCTACCACGATCACCGCCCCGGTAATGATTCGTTTGGTCGGCTCCGACGCACCGATCTGCGCCAGCCCCGCCGCCAATACGGAAATGATCAGCACGCCGAAGAAGGTGCTGACCACCGAACCTCGCCCGCCCATCAGGCTGGTGCCGCCGATCACCACCGCGGCGATGACCTGGAGTTCCAGGCCGACCCCGGCGTTGGGATCGGCCGCTTCCAGACGCGAGATCTGGAACAGCGCGGCCAACCCGGCGAGCAGCCCCATCAGGGCGAATACTGCAATCTTATAGGGTTTCGGGTTCACACCGGCCAATCGCACCGCTTCTTCGTTGGTGCCGATGCCGATCAGGTAGCGGCCGAACACCGTGCGGGTGAGCACCGCCTGGGCAGCGAACATCACCAGCAGGGCGATCACGAAGGCCGGCGAGATGCCGAACGCCAGCGGATTGGACAGCCAGGCATAGGCGTCGCCGATATAGGCCGTGCGCGAGTCGGTCATCTGGTAGGCCAGCCCACGGGCCATCTCCAGCACCCCGAGGGACACGATGAACGAGGGAATCCGCCAGGCCACCGTGATCGAACCGGTGACGCAGCCGGCCAGGGTCGCGCAGGCCATCCCGAGCATCGCCGCCGGCAGCACGCCCCAGCCCCAGCCGAGCGTCGCCAGGCTTACCGCCGAGGCCGCCAGGGCCAGCACCGAACCTACCGAGAGATCGATGCCGCCGACGATCAGGATGAAGGTCATGCCCACCGCCAGCACCACCAGGTCGGGGATCTGGTTGGCGATGGCGAGGAAGGTGCCATAGCTGAGGAAGTGGCTACTCAGCGCCGAGAACAGCGCGATCATCGCCAGCAGCGCGCCGGCCAGGCCGAGGTAGGTGCCCAGGCCGAAATAGTTGCCGCGTCGCAGGGTTGGCGCTGCGGCGGCGGTAGCGGAAGACGTCGGGTCGCTCATTTCTGGTTCCTTGCGTTGCGTGTTCACGACGTCGCCAGCAGCGCGTCGCGTTTCTTGTAACCGGCGAAGGCCGCCGCCAGCAGCGCGTCCTGGGTCCAGGCGTCGCGCTCGAAGGTGTCCACCATACGTCCCGCCGAGAGCACGCCGATGCGATCGCAGATCAGCATCAGCTCGCGCAGGTCGCTGGACACCACCACCAGCGCCTTGCCCCGGCGGGTCAGTTCGGCGAGCAAGGCATAGATGTCGAACTTGGCGCCGACGTCGATGCCCCGGGTCGGCTCGTCGAACAGCAGCACCTGGCAGTCGCGCTCCAGCCAGCGGCCGATCACCACCTTCTGCTGGTTGCCGCCGGACAGTTCGCCCACCGCCTGCGCGGTGTCCGCGCAGCGCACCCGCAGCGCCTCCACCTGGCGCCGCGCCAGGGCTTCCTCGCGGCGCCGGTCGATCACCCCGTGGCGCGCCAGCGCCGGCAGGTTGCCCAGGGCCAGGTTGGCGCTGATCGACTGGTCCAGCAGCAGGCCCTCGCCCTTGCGGTCCTCGGTGATCAGCGCCACCCCCTGGCGCACCGAGTCGGCCGGCGAACGCAGGCTCAGGCGCTGCGGCGGATCGCCAAGCAGGACCTGCCCACCGTCGGCACGGTCGGCGCCGTAGATCAGGCGCAACAATTCGGTGCGCCCGGAGCCGATCAGTCCGGAAATGCCGAAGATCTCCCCCGCGCGCACCTCGAACGACACCTCATGCACCTTGCCGCGCCGGCTCAGCCGCTCCACCCGCAGCAGCGGCGCACCGGTCTGCCGTGGGCCTAGGTCGAAGCGCTCACCCAGGTCGCGGCCGACCATCAGGGTCACCAGTTGGTCGGCGTCGTAGCGCTCGATCGGCTCGACGCAGACCAGGCGGCCATCGCGCAACACCGCGATGCGCTGCGAAATCCGCGCCAGTTCCTCCAGTCGATGGGAGATGTAGACGATCGCCACGCCACGTTCGCGCAGCCGCTCGACCTGCTCGAAGAGCATGTCCACTTCGCGCGCGGTAAGCATCGCCGTGGGTTCGTCGAGGATCAGCAAGCGGCAGTCGCCGATCAGATTGCGGGCGATCTCGACCATCTGCTGGTGGCCGATACCGAGGTCGCCGACCAGCGTGTCGGGATCGATCGCCTCCAGGCCGACCTGGGCCATCGCCTCGCGGGCCGCCGCGCGCAGGCGCCGACGGTCGATCCAGCCGGCGCGCCGGGGCAGGTCGTGGAGGAACAGGTTCTCCGCCACCGACAGGGTCGGCAGCAGGTTCAGTTCCTGCATCACCATGCGCACGCCCAGCGCCTCGGCCTCGCGGCGGCTAGCGGGGGCGTAAGGCCGGCCGAGGAGCTCCAGGCTGCCGGCGCCGGGACGTTCCAGGCCGCCGACGATCTTCGACAAGGTGCTCTTGCCGGCACCGTTCTCGCCGGTCAGGGCCAGCACCTCGCCGCCGAACAGTTGCAGGTCGATCTCCGCCAGCACCGGCTGCGCGTAGGTCTTGCCGACCCCGCGGATGCTCAGCAGCGGCAATGCGTCGCTAGACATGGGAAGGCTCCATCGGACGGCTCAGGGCGCAGTCACCAACTCGACAGGCGTCTCGACCACGCCGTCCTTCTCATGTTCCGGGGTTTGCCCGGCGAGCAGCTTGAGCGCGGTCTGGATACCGAACACCGCCTGCTTCGCGGCGAACTGGTCGGCAGTGGCCAGCACCCGGCCATCCTTGAGCATCGGCTTGATCGCCTGGATATTGTCGTAGCCGACCACCTTCACCTGCCCGGCGCGGCCCGCCGCGCGCACCGCCGATACCGCGCCGAGGGCCATGCTGTCGTTGCCGGCGAGCAGCGCCTTGAGGTCCGGATGCTCGTTGAGCATCGCCGAAGCCACCGCGTTGCCCTTCTCGATTTCCCAGTTGCCCGACTGCAAGGAGACGATCTTCATCCCCGCCGCGTCCATCGCATCCCTGAAGCCGGCGGTGCGCTGCTGGGCATTGGTGGTCGTGGAGACCCCTTCGATGATGCCGACCTCGTCGCCGGCCTTCAGTCGCTTCGCCAGGTACTCGCCGACCAGCCGCGCACCCTTGCGGTTGTCGGGCCCGACGAAGGGCACGCCGATCTTCTTCGCCTGCAGCACCTGCGGGTCGAAGCGGTTGTCGATGTTGACCACCACGATGCCGGCGTCCAGCGCTTTCTTCACCACCGGCACCAGCGCCTTGGAATCGGCCGGCGCGATCACCAGTGCGTCGACCCCGGACACGATCATCTGCTCGACGATGCGGATCTGGCTGGAGGTATCGGTCTCGTCCTTGATGCCGTTGGAAACCAGTTCGAACCGGTCGGCATGCTCCTTCTGGTAGGCCTTGGCGCCGTCCTCCATGGTCAGGAAGAACTCGTTCGCCAGCGACTTCATCACCAGCGCGATCCTGGGCTTCTCGGGAGTTTCCGCGTGGACGGCGGACAGGGGCAGGAACGAGGAACAGGCAGTCAGCACAACGGCAGCCAACAGGCGCCGGGAAGCGACCCGCTTCATGGTGTATCCTCCAGCTTTTCTTATCGTTGTATTGAGGCTTTTCCAGGAGATTATCCAGACGCAAACGTTTGCGTTAAGTGAATATGCGTCGATCTGACAGATTCTGTCAATCGCCACGAGCAACTGTCGCGAACCGGTCGGGATCGGTTGGATTCTAGTTCGCTACGGCTGGGAAACGCAGGATATTTTGCCTGGCCGGCAGATCTCCCGCCGCCCACTCAGCGCAACCGGTGCTTGTGCAACAGGCGGTAGAAGGTCGGCCGCGACACCCCGAGCATCCGCGCGGCCACGCTGAGGTTGTCGCCGTAACGGGCCAGCGCATCACACATCGCCTGGCGCTCGGCGCAGAGCTTGTAGACCTCCAGGCTGGACAACGGCGGGCCGTCGCCGCGCGCGCATTCCAGGCCGAGGTCCTGGGCCTCGATCTGCTTTCCCTCTGCCAGGACCAACCCGCGACGTACCCGGTTGGCCAGTTCGCGGACATTGCCCGGCCAGGCGTGCATCGCCATCGCCGCCAGCGCGTCCTCGCTGAAGCGACGCGGGCGGCGGCCGGTCTCCAGGCTGTAGAGCCGGGAGAAATGATTGGCCAGCAGCGGCAGGTCCTCGCTCCGTTCGCGCAAAGGCGCGGTGCCGACCTGCAGGACGTTGAGCCGGTAGTAGAGGTCCTCGCGGAACGTCCCGGCGTCGATCGCCGCCTCCAGGTCGACATGGGTCGCCGCCAGCACCCGCACGTCCACCTCGACCGGCCGGCTACCGCCGACCCGCTCGATCTGCTGTTCCTGGAGAAAGCGCAACAGGTTGGCCTGCAACTCCAGCGGCAGGTCGCCGATCTCGTCAAGGAACAGAGTGCCGCCGTCGGCCGCCTCGATCCGTCCGACCTTGCGCTGGTGCGCGCCGGTGAAGGCGCCCTTCTCGTGGCCGAACAGCTCGGACTGGATCAGGTGCTCGGGAATCGCCCCGCAGTTGATCGCGACGAACGGCTTGTCCGCGCGCCGCGACTGCCGGTGCAGGGTACGCGCGACCAGTTCCTTGCCGGTGCCGCTCTCGCCACGGATCAGTACCGGCGAGTCGGTCGGCGCCAGCTTCGCCAGCAGCCGGCGCAGGTCGCGTACGGCCAGGCTCTCGCCGAGCAGTTCGTGCTCGCCCTCGGCATCGCCGGGCACCGTGCCGCGCCCGCGCAGGCGGGCCATGCCAAAGGCGCGGCCGAGGGTCACCTGCACCCGCGCCATGTCGAACGGCAAGGTATGGAAGTCGAAGAACCATTCGCAGACGAAATCGCCGACACCATTCAGCGGCAAGGTGTCCGGGCTGAGCACGGCGATCCACTCGGTGCCGCTGCGGCTGATCAGGTCCTTCACCGTTTCCGGCCGCTCCAGGTGGAACGGCCGCAGGCGCAGCAGGCCGACGTCGCAAGCGCGTTCGCGCGCCGTTTCCAGCGCGCAGCTGTCCACTGCCCAACCCGCCTCGCGAAGGCCCGGCAACAGGCGCCGGCAATCGTCGCACGGGTCCACCACCAGCAGACGGCGGAGGTTCGATGCATCTAACATGTGTGCTCCTTTGCGGCGCCAATTCTTTGAACCGTCATAAAAACGGCATGTTGGCGCTCTGAAAGGAAAATCTAGCAATTTTTTGACGCGCGAAAGTGAATCTTTGTTTATATCGCCAATGCCGAAATCGTCTTATCAGTCGTAGCCGCGACGCTTGACTTCCAGGCGCCGGACGAACTCCTCCAGGACCAGCTTGTAGAGGTCGTCGCCGAGGTAGACATCCTCCACCCCGCAGTCGATGTTCGGGTTGTCGTTCACCTCGATCACCACCACCTTGTCGCCGGCCTGCTTCAGGTCCACCCCGTAGAGGCCGTCGCCGATCAGGTTGGCGGTCTTCACCGCCAGCTCCACCACCTTGCGCGGCGCCTCGTGCACGGGCATGGTGCGGAAATCGCCGCTGACCTCCTCGGCGTCCGGGCTGTGGTCGTAGATCTGCCAGTGGCCCTTGGACATGAAGTACTGGCAGGCGAAGATCGGCTTGCGGTTGAGCACGCCGATACGCCAGTCGTACTCGGTATAGAAGAACTCCTGGGCAAGGATCAGCACCGAGCGCTCGAAAAGCTCGGCGCTGGCTGCCAGCAACTGCTCCTGGTCCTCCACCTTGATCACCCCGCGCGAGAAGCTGCCGTCGGGAATCTTCAGCACCAGCGGGAAGCCCAGGCGCTCGCCGACCTTCTCCAGTTCCTGCGGGTTCTCCTTGTAGAGAATCTCCGTGGCCGGCATGCCCAGCTTGTGGCTGCGCAGCAGGTCGGCCAGGTACACCTTGTTGGTGCAGCGCAGGATCGACACCGGGTCGTCCATCACCACCAACCCTTCGCTCTCGGCCTTCTTGGCGAAACGGTAGGTGTGGTCGGCGACATTGGTGGTCTCGCGGATGAACAGCGCGTCGTACTCGGCGATCCGCGAATAGTCCTTGCGCTCGATCAGGTCGACGTCGATGCCGAGGCTGCGGCCGACCCGCACGAAGTTCTTCAGCGCTTTGGCATCGGAAGGCGGGAACGCCTCGCCGGGGTCGTGGAGGATCGCCAGGTCGTAGCGGAACGGCTTGCGCGAACGCGGCTTGCGCCAGATCTGCCGGCTGAAGCTGTCCAGGGCGTTGGCGAAGAGGTCTTCCTGGTCCTCGCGCAGCTTGTGGATGGCGCCGGGCTTGATGCCCTCGATGTGCCAGGTGCGGTTGCGCTTGAACTCCACCAGCAGCAACGGGCAGGGAAACGCCTCGAACAGTTGTCGCGCCAGGTCCTGCAGCGGCTCGATATCGGTACGGCCGAAATACAGGGTCAGGGTGAAACCATCGGTGCTGCCGTAGGGGTGCGCGGCCAGGGCCTTGTCCAGGGTGCGATCCAGATCTTCCAGGACCAGGCTGTACAGCGACTTCCTGGCCAGCTCGCTGATGGTCCGCACCGAGGGGATCACCTTGTGCCCGCGCGCCTCGGCGAGCAGCGAGCAGTAGTAGCCATGGCGCAGGTACTTGTAGTGCCGGCACAGGTTGATCACCTGGACCCGCTTGCCAGTGTCGTCGTCGATGGGCAGTTCCAGGTATTCCTGGGCGGTGACCACATCCTCGCTGGGGTAATAGGACGTCCAGTCTTCCTTGCGTTCCACGATGATGAACAGCTTGCTCACGACACCTCCCGGGGTGACAGCGAAACCACGGCGCATTCGGAACCGGCTTGCCGGCGCACGCATCCCGGCCAATACTCGGCGGGAATCCCTTGCGAAACCGCTCTATGGCGCCTGCCAGCAAACCGAAGCGTACAGCACCCATTACAGCACGCCCGCGCGGAAGTTCCCGCCCGCGGCCGTGGAGACCGCTATGAACCTGACCCTCCGCCCGGCCGGTGTGGACGACCTGTCCGCCCTGGTCGAGCTGGAAAACCGCTGCTTCGACTACGATCGCCTGTCCCGCCGCAACTTCCAGTGGATGCTCACCCGCGCCCACGCCAGCCTGACGGTAGCCGAGGGCGACGGCGGCGTGCTCGGCTACGCCCTGGTGCTGTTCCACGAAGGCACCTCGCTGGCCCGCCTCTACTCCATCGCCATCGACCCGCGCGCCCGCGGCATCGGCCTCGGCCAGAAGCTGCTGGAAGCCGCCGAGCAGGCCGCGCGGGACAACGACCGCGCCTACATGCGCCTGGAAGTGCGCCCGGACAACCGTGGCGCCATCGCCCTCTACGAGCGCAACGGCTACCGTCCCTTCGCCACCGTGCGCGACTACTACGAGGACCACAGCGAAGCGCTGCGCTTCGAGAAACGCATCCGCAACCCCGGCCACGAACAGCGCCGCCACGTGCCCTTCTACCGGCAGACCACCGATTTCACCTGCGGCCCGGCCTGCCTGCTGATGGCCATGGGCGCGCTGCAACCGGAGCGCCAGTTGACCCGCCGCGAGGAACTGCGCCTGTGGCGCGAGGCGACCACCATCTACATGACCGCCGGGCACGGCGGCTGTAGCCCCCAGGGCCTGGCGCTGGCCGCCTGGCGGCGCGGCTTCCGGGTCAAGCTGGTGCTGTCCGCCAGCGGCCCGCTGTTCCTCGACGGCGTACGCAACGAAGACAAGAAGGCGGTGATGCGCCTGGTCCACGAGGACTTCTGCGAGGAACTGGACGCCTCGGGCGTCGAGCAGAAACGCTCGGCCAGGCTCGACATCCCGCGCCAGCTGGCCAGGGGCGGCCAGCCGCTGGTGCTGATCAGCAGCTACCGCCTGACCCGCTCCAAGGCCCCGCACTGGGTGCTGGTCACCCACTACGACGAGGACTTCGTCTACCTCCACGATCCCGACGTCGACCACAGCCAGCACCGCCAGCCGCTGGATTGCCAGCACATCCCGGTAAGCCACGCCGAGTTCGACAAGATGAGCCGCTTCGGCCGCAGCAAGCTGCGCGCGGCGGTGATCCTGTTCAACCCGGAATGATCCGCATCGCCCCGCCCTGCGGCGGGGAGATGTTCTCGCCTATCAATCAATTCCATCGATAGTGGCTAGTGAGACTATCCATTTTTCATTCGCCAACGCCGATGTTTACATAGTCGCCAGATCCCCGAATAACCAGAACGGAACTGGAGACGACACCATGAGCTACTCCGCCAAATCCTTCTCGGCCCTGATCAATGCCATGCGCGCCGACGGCATCACCCGCCTGGAACAACTGGCCCGCCAGCCCTTCCGCAACGCCCAGGGCTTCTGGAGCGCGGAGGCGAAGAAATGAAAGCCCTGCTCGACCGCCGTACCGATCCCACCTGGATGCTCTACGCCGCAATCATCGCCTGGCTGGCCTTCTCCGGTCTCTGACCGGCAGGCCACCGGCGCCTCGCCCTGCCGTTCCACGCCGCTCCGGCGTCCACCTTTCTCCGGTGAAATACCGAGCTTTCGTCGCCAACATCGCCAGGCGAGGCCTGCGCAAACGTTTCACCCGTTCGCTGTCAAGAAAACCTTGTCAAAAAAGCTGATAGCAGCTTGCCAATATGCCAACGCCTTGGCATAACGGTGCCAAAAAAAGGCCTACAAGGACGTTCCTGATGCGCACCGTGAAAAAGGCTCTGCTGGTTGTCGGCGTGATCGTGCTGGCGGTCGTCGGGGTGGTGGTCTACTACGTCGCCAATCCCAACCTCCCCCACTACCAGGCGCCGAGCGAGGTACGCTACCTGCCGCAATGGCAGGACGAGGCCCGCCAGCGCTTCTACTACACGCCCCAGGGCACCCTGGTGAAAGGCCTGCACTACGACTGGTTCACCGCCCTCGAACTGCCCTTCTCCGAAGAACCCTTCGCCGCCCCCGAATACCTCGCCCGCTTCGGCTTCCTCGTCGATCCGCAGCAGAAGGCCAGCGACCTCAACCCCGGCAACCTGCCGGTGGGCTTCAGCCAGCACCGCGACGAGAAGACCGGCACCCGCTACCTGGACATCACCTGCGCCGCCTGCCACACCGGCGAACTGCGCTACCAGGGCAAGTCGCTGCGCATCGACGGCGGCGCCGCCATGCACTCCATCGCCGCCACCGTGCCGACCCTGCGCGGCGGCGCCTTCGGCCAGGCGCTCGGCGCGAGCATGGCCGCCACCTACTACAACCCGTTCAAGTTCAACCGCTTCGCCAGGAAAGTCCTCGGCGAACGCTACGAACAGGACAAGTCGCAACTGCGCGCCGACTTCAAGGCCGTCCTCGACACCCTCCTGCGCACCGCCTGGAACGACACCCGCCGCCACCTCTACCCCACCGAGGAAGGCCCCGGCCGCACCGACGCCTTCGGGCGCATCGCCAACAGCGTCTTCGGCGATGCCATCGACCCGGGCAACTACCGCGTCGCCAACGCCCCGGTGAGCTATCCGCAGGTCTGGGACATCTGGAAATTCGACTGGGTGCAATGGAACGGCTCGGCCATGCAGCCGATGGCGCGCAACATCGGCGAGGCCCTCGGCGTCGGCGCGCGCCTGCAGATCTTCGACGAGCACGGCCAGCCGCTGCGGGGCGAGCAGCGCTACGCCTCCAGCGTACGCCTGCATGACCTGCACGTCCTGGAAGAAACCCTGCAACAACTGAAACCGCCGACCTGGCCGGAAGACCTCTTCGGCCGCATCGACCTGCAACGCGCCTCCCAGGGCCGCGCCCTGTTCGAAGCCAACTGCGCCTTCTGCCATGCGCCCAAGGTGCAACCGGCGGAATACGCCGCCCCCGGACGCAATCCCGAGTGGCGCATGCACATGGTGCCGACCGAGGTGATCGGCACCGACCCGACCACCGCCGACAACATCGCCGACCACCGCTACGACCTGCGCAAGCTCGGCTGGAGCGTCGACGAACTGGCGCGGATGAACGTCCAGCTGATCGGCGCCGATCCGCAGCAACTCGACCTCTCGCAACTGTCCTCGGCCAAGGGCCTGGCCTACATCACCGCCTTCGTCGAGCAGCGCGCCTACCGGGACGCCGGCATCCCGCCGGAACAGCAGAAGACCATGAACGGCTTCGACCTGCCGATCGGCGTACAGGAA
The DNA here is from genome assembly GCF_056110345.1 of Pseudomonas sp. TZ252. Taxonomy (NCBI): domain Bacteria; kingdom Pseudomonadati; phylum Pseudomonadota; class Gammaproteobacteria; order Pseudomonadales; family Pseudomonadaceae; genus Pseudomonas; species Pseudomonas sp. TZ252. Next base: position 5,876,241 of record NZ_CM148566.1, read on the forward strand.
CTGCGCGCCTACAAGGCCCGCCCGCTGGACGGCGTCTGGGCGACCCCGCCGTTCCTGCACAACGGCTCGGTGCCCAACCTGTTCCAACTGCTCTCCCCGGCCGCCGAACGCTCGCCGCAGTTCTACGTCGGCACCTTCGAATTCGATCCGAAATTCGTTGGATTCCGCACCGAGAAATTCCCCGGCGGCTTCCTCCTCGACACCCGTCTCACCGGCAACCGCAACAGCGGCCACGAATTCCGCGACGGCTGCCGGCAGAACGGCGTGATCGGCCGCGCCCTCAGCCCGGAAGAACGCTGGGCGCTGGTGGAATACCTGAAGGTGCTCGGCAACCCCGAATTCGAGCGCCGCCTGGTCCCGGCCCAGACCCCACCCTGGACGCCCGGCCCGAAATGCCCGGCGCCGGAGCAACGGACCGCGCAACGCTGAACCTGGGAAATGGAGAAGCGCGAGGCATGGCGCCGCCGCCCCTCTCCACCCCTAGCAGCCCCTCTCCCTTCAGGGGGGACGCCTGGCCAGAGGACGGGGAGAAGCAATCGTGGCGCACTCCCCGCCCAAGAAGAATAAAAGCCCACAGCCAACGCACACCACCAAGGACACCCACTCCATGCGCGCACTCCTCACCCACGCCTGGCTGTTCCTCGGCAAATGGCTCGGCCGCCTGCTCCTCCTGCTGCTGGCCGTCGGCCTCGGCGGCTGGGCCATCGGCAGCCTCTACTACGCCTGGAAATTCTCCGGCCCGGTGTCCGCGGAAGAGCAGATCGCCCCGGACGAAGCCCGCATCACCCAGGCGATCATCCAGGACGCCATCCGCGTAGTCGAACAGCACCGCGACAACACCCGCGTCCTGCGCGATGCCCACGCCAAGGCCCACGGCTGCGTGAAGGCCGAATTCAAGGTACGCGCCGACCTCGACCCAACCCTGCGTCGCGGCGTGTTCGCCGAAGCGGGCAAGAGCTGGAATGCCTGGGTGCGATTCTCCAACGGCAACGCCTACCCGCAGTTCGACAGCAAGAACGACGCGCGCGGCATGGCCATCAAGCTGCTCGACGTACCCGGCGAAAAACTCCTGCCCGGCCGCGGCCATGACGGCGAGCAGGACTTCGTCATGTTCAACCAGCCGGTGTTCTTCATCCGCGACATCGCCGAATACCGGCAGAACTTCGCCGCCCAGGCCGACGGCAAGAAAGCCCTGGCCTTCTTCCCCAACTGGAACCCCGCCAGTTGGGAACTGCGCCACCTGCTGATCGCCCTGCGCACCCTCGCCCCCGCCCCGGACAGCCCGCTGCACGCCGGCTACAACGGCATCTCGCCGTACAAGCTGGGCGAACACAACATCAAGTTCCGCGTCGTCCCCGCCCCGGAGAAGTGCCCGGCCTACGAGCTGCCGAAGCAGAACCAGGACCTGCCCAACTTCCTCCGCGCCGCCCTGTACCAGCAACTCTCCATCGACCGCGCCCCCGCCTGCTACGCCTTCCAGGTGCAGCGCCAGGACCCGGGCAAGTACATGCCCATCGAAGACACCAGCGTCGAATGGAAGGAGTCGGACGCGCCCTTCGCTACCATAGCCGACATCATTGTGCCAGCTCAGGATTTTGATAGCCGGGAACAGAACCTGTTCTGTGACAACCTCTCGTTCAACCCCTGGCACGCACTGCCGGAGCATCGGCCGATCGGCGGGATCAACCGGTTGCGGAAGGCGGTTTACGAGGCGGTCAGTGGGTATAGGTTGGGGAGGAATGGGTGAGGGGTTGGGAAGGTGGAAGGTAGCTGTGTATGGCGTCTCCCTTGGTATTGATTTCGCCAATTTGGACTGTCAGAAAACGGCCAAAAGCGGCCTGAGGTTGGCGTCGACTTTGCGGCAGGGGTTCCAGGCCCCATCACGATTGACTGTACCTTTGGCCAGGGTCGCGGGTGGTGTCGCCCAGAGCCGCAAGGTAAATGAGCACCGCACGCGCTTAATATCACGGGATTTCCCCCTATATTATTGGCAGCGTAAACACCTGCCGTGCCGCAGTCACTAGAATGGCTCAAACTGCGGCTGAACTCGCAGAAGCTGATCTCGATTGTCTCAGTGGTTCAGCTGCCTTTCTTGGAGCTTGAGCGAGGCAAAACGGATTTCTCCAAGTCGTTGAACTCTTTGATGATGCAGGTCGCTACATGGCAGTTAGGTTGGAATTTGAAACTACAGACAGTCAAGAGATTGAGTTGGCGAAGCGGTATTGGGCCATGGACGAGGAAGGCGCGTACCTGGAACGCGTAGCCGATCTCCTCCCTTTCCGAGAAATTACCCAGGCCAGCATGGTCGCTAAATTTGTCCGGCAGATCTGCACGGCTTATGACGAAAATCAGACCTGTCCCAAGTGCGATGGGCAAATCCAGATAGGTGGCCGGACCGAGGCCAAGAAGGTAATTCAACGCTCCAATCAACCGTGCGAGGAATGTCAAAAAATTCAGGACGAGGAGAGGCAAAAGGAGGAAGCTCAGCAACGCGCTGAGTTGGAAGCTAAGCTCGCCCCTTACATCTCCCGTGCACGGGAAGCGACCATTTCCTACTCTGCGCTACCTGACGACACTGTACTCATCCTGCAAGCAATCCATGCACTGGTCGGCCCTCTGCTTACGCAAGGGACCTTTTCGCTGGACGACTGTGAAGCGATGACTCCTCAGGGAACAGGCGGCCTCATTGATCGCCTCTACAAGCAAAACATCCTGCAAGACGACCCTGCAGCAGCTAAACCGGGGACCTACTGGATCCAAGACGAGAAGCTCTGGTTCTCCAAAGCTTCAGCTCGTTACTTTCTTCCTCCGGATGCTGACCTAGGAGGAAGTCAGGCAGCGCTCAACATGCTGTTTGAGCGAGAGTTCTCAGATTCCGTAGCGCTGACCGAACTCTGGCTGGACCATGCCGTCACAGACGTGATGTGCTACTTCGAATATCAATGCGACGTGCACAACCACATCCTCTGCGCTGCAGATGTAGACAAGATCAAAGCCACCGTGCGCCATGGGATGCGCAAATACAGCGTCGCGCAGATGTGGTTCATCATGTGGAAGGTCACTCGAGATGCAGCAGCCCTTGCTAGCCGTAGCTACTACAACCGCGAGACAGCCGCCGCCACTATTCCTAATAAGATTCGTAAGCAACTGGAAAACGCCGATCAAGGTACCGAGCTTCGAAACGAATGGACCCGGCCAGAACCCCACATAACGGGCTCATTGGGAATGATGTTCTACTCACTCTTTGGGCTGGACGAATACACTAAAGGGACAGATGCGCAGGCGTTGTTTGATCGCCTAGGCGAAAAGAGTGGGGGCGAAATAAATCTTCACGCGTTAGCCGCAGCCTTCATGAAAACAGCTCTGGAAAACGAAAGCGCGCTGTTTGCTTTGGAGGACTTCGCGGAAATGGTCAGAGTGGGACTTACAACCGAGGACGCATTGAAAGAAACAATTGATCGAAATCCAGGGCTGTTCCAGTAACGCCAGCTGCGAAGTGGTCGGAGTTAGCGCCGCCCCTCCTCTGCACCTGTCTGCGCAGGAGCACCCGTGAGGCAGGTAAAGCTAGGCAGCCACTAAAGCTTGCCGCCGATCGAAATTCGCGCCGACGCGTTGAGATCACTTCTTCCAACCAGGGGCGCAGCATTGTGGTAGGTAGCGAAAGCACCAAGACTTACCACAACGCCCTGATCAGACCTCTGTGTAAAAGGGGAAAGATTTATTTATTGCACTCTAATTCTGCCTGACCGGTCAAGTTTAGAATAGGAAAAATAAATCCGTCCCCTTTTGGCCGTCCTTTTGGCCCCTTTTGGCCGTCAGGTTGTTGAGCAGGATGCCCAGGGCACTGGCATCGCCCATGACCGACACGTCCTCAGCCTGCGCCAGCCCCAGGTCGTTGCCGCTCAGATCAGATTGGCGGATGCGATCGCTGATCACCTGTTTTCACAACGCGAGCGGTAAGCGTGCCGCGAGCCGGTTAGCGAGCGTGCGCCAGTACGCGGGCGAGACGCCGACAGGCGCGATGCCCAGCGCCTCGATGGCGTCAATGCGTGCCAGCACGGCGCGCACCGGGTTCTCTCCCTCAGCGTGCAGCAGCAGGCGCGCGCCAGGCTGCACACCGGGGATGCGCTGCGCGCCATCCAAGGGCGTACGCAGCAATAATTTGCTAAAAGAAGGATCGTGGGCAGCACCGGGGAAAAGACACAATGCCAAATCCAGTTATGGATCATTTCAGGCTGCGGCCGATTTCAGAGTCTGACATTGACCAGGTTGTTGAAGATGCCAGGGGAAAACGGGCACATCCGGATGCTGATCGCCGAGAGCAAATTGGGGCTGACTATGTGCTGGGCAACTGCGTTATAGAGTTAAAGGCACTGGATGGTGAGGGCTTAGCAAAGCCAGAGAGACAAGCCAAACTTGCTGCGTTGTTCCGCCCTTTTAACGCCGACAGACCGGTTGTCGTTCTGGATCGTGGCTCTTTGCCGCCGCCTGAGCAGAGAAATTATGATCGGATTCTAGAAGGTCCAATCAAAACGGCAATCAGCAAAGCCAAAAAACAACTCAAGCAGTCCAGGCTTGAACATGAAGGAACGACGACTTCAATTATTTGGTTTGTCAACAACGGCTACACCGCGCTCGATCACGATGCATTGCTCACGCTAATAGCTCACCGAGTGCGGAATGACACCAATGAGATTGATGGGATCATTGTTTCGGGCTGCTACTTCCACAGCGATTCCTTCGACAGCTTTTTCCTGTGGCCCTTTGAATACGTCCCCATAAACCTGGATAAGGATTTTCCAGAGTTCGATGACTTGCACCGTGCCTGGAACGATCTTGCCACAAGGAGCATGACTGCTCTCATGCAAAAATTTCCCGGAAAGCAGGAGATAAAGGGGCCGGTGGTAGATACACAATTCGACATTGATAACATCACCTACGTGAAACCGGCACCGCCGATTGGAGGGAAATCAGATTTCTTCCGGCATGGCCGCCCAAGATTGAATAGCACGGGAATAACGACATCTCCTCCGGTGGGACTGGTTTTTGGCGATCTGTCGCTTGGGCAATGGACAACATTTCGTGAAAACCTGCCAAATGCACAATGGCTTCGGAAAAACTATGAGGACTGGAAGCTGAAAAGAGCAGATGCTGCCAAGCAAGCAACAAACAGACAGGTATTTATCTCAATTCCTGTAACTTGGGATGCTTGGCTCAAGTGGAATGAGGAGTCAGGAGGGAATCGGCGATTGACAACGCACCATTATGCAACCCATGTCTTTCAAGAGAAAATATCCGAACTTCTAAACGAAGCAAAAGATATAGATGGGGTAGGAATATTGCCCAACAGGTACATGCTTATCGTTACCGAAGAAATTGGGCAAGACAAATGCAACGACATTTCCCACGCCGCCATTGTTATAGAAAACCCGGACGGAACCCAGGATTTTGAAGAGATATTTTTCAATCAAAGGCTGTTCCATGAATATGCAATGACACTGGGCTGCGCACACGCGATTGCCCGAGGCATTGGAGTGGTCAGATGGCGTAAGAACAAGACTTACGCATGGCGCTAACCCAAACGGCAGACGGCTAGATGAACACTGAGCCCCGCCGCGTGTGGGCGGAGTGCAGCGGCGGTTACGCCGCATGGGGCTTGCTGCGCGACCAGATCAGGTCGTGCGTGCCGCCCTCGCCTTCGATCAGGCGGGCGTAGACCGTGGCCGGGAGCGAAGGATCGTCGAGGGTCGGCCCTGTGTTGTACGAGGTCGCTTGGTGCGAAACTGTAACGGCGCCAAAGGCTATTTGGCCGTTCCGTGTTTAGAGAGTCCCGGAAGCATCATAGCCGCCTAGTCAGTGATCATGGTTCGTCTAACCAGGACAGATCTCAGTCACACCTTAAGCCGTGGCCGACTTGCATACGGTAGGACACGGCCACATCCACATCATCGTCCAACACATCCTTAAGGATGTCATAGTTGGGCGTATCTGGTGTGACGGTTCGCCAGCGTGCTCCTGAGTGCAGGCCCCCGATAGTTAGTGACAGAAGTATCCTTTGGTGAGTGACAGCTTCTGGCCGTATACAGCCCTTCCCTCCCTAAGCCATAGCCCTTCCCCATACCTGAACGGCACACCTATTGCCACCCGCAAAACCACAACCTCCCCCGCTGCTAACCGCAATAGTCGCGGCTTGAGTGCTGCGGATTTGGTTTTTGAAATGTGGTGTTGGCGGCCCTCACCCCAACCCTCTCCCGCACGCGGGAGAGGGGGCCGGGCGTGCCTTATGGGTCGAGCGCCTCGCTCGGGCGCAGCCTGGAGCGATGTCTACCTCCCCTAGCCCCGGGCATCTGGCATCTGGCATCTGGCATCTGGCATCTGGCATCTAGAATTCGGCCCCCAGCCCAGGCAACCAGAAGCACCGGAAACGCGCCCTGAATGATTTCAGATTCGCGCCGAAACCTTCGAAAGCCGTTTCCTCGCACCCGAAAGCCGCCGAGGCTGCCCTGCGGCTTTCGCTGCGCAACGGCTATCCGCCTACTTGCACCGGTCGCTCAGCCTGACCAGCGATGCGCCGTACACCGCGTCGTCCTCGGAGGCGAAGATCGCCTCGCCTTCGACGGTGGCCCCCGGCTTGAGGGTCTCGGCGGTGAGTTCCTCGTCCACGGTATCCAGCCTGAAGGACTGGCCGGCGGCGGACTGCGCCACCAGGCAGCTGTTCTTCAGGCTGATCTCGCTCTTCGCCGCATTCACCAGGCGGACCTTGAAGGCCTGGGTGCGGAAGTGCTTGTCGCCGACGGATACGCTGCCCTTGTCGCCCTGGCGGGCGAAGACCATCACTGCGTCCGGCGCGGCGGCGAAGCCGAGGGAAGGAGCGGCCAGCAGGCCGGCCAGGGTCAGGGCCATTGCGTTCTTCATACTGATTTCCTTTGGCAAAGACTGAACGACCCAGTGATTTTCCGTGGGTCTTTTCGCCGCGATCAAGCGCAGTGCCAAGGAATGCGGGGCGCCTCGTGTTCTGCAAGTCGGAGGGTTTCCAGCGGAACTTTTCCCGCAACCGTGCTTCCAGGCGAAAACCGCTCGCTACGCGGAGCGCCGGTCTTCGGCCCCACACGATCCTCGCGCCCGCCAGGCTGCCCTCGAACGCTTGCAACCACAGGCCGGACGCTCGGTCCAGGCGATGGCCCAATGGGCGCCGGACAGGTCCGCTTCGGCGTGGCCGCGATGCAACAAGTGCGCCTGGACCGGCATCGCGGTAGCGCTCGGCGAGGGCGCCACCGAGGCTGTCGGCGGCATGTCGTGTTCGACTCCGTTGCGGGTGGCGAGCGGGGCCTGCGATCTTCCCTTGGGGGAGAGTCCAGCCCGGCGACCCGGCAGGTGGCCGCCAAGCCGCTTGCGCAGGCTGCCGGGCTCAGCCGAGCAACTTGTCGACGGTCAGCGGGAAGTCGCGCAGGCGGCGGCCGGTGGCGTGGTACACGGCATTCGCCACTGCGGCGGCGACGCCGACGATGCCTATTTCGCCGACGCCCTTGGAGCCCAGTTCGTTAACGATATCGTCGGGTTCGTCGACGAAGATCACCTCGATATCGCCAATATCGGCGTTAACCGGGATGTGGTACTCGGCGAGGTTGTGGTTCATGCAGCGGCCCAGCGCATGGTCGACCTGGGTTTCCTCCTGCAAGGCCATGCCCAGGCCCCAGACCACCCCGCCGAGTATCTGGCTGCGAGCGGTCTTCGGGTTGATCACCCGCCCCGCCGCGACCGCGCTGACCACCCGGCTCACACGCAGGGTACCGAGGGCTTCGTCGATCCGCACCTCGACGAATACCGCCGAATGGGTCGCGGTGGCGTAGCCTTTGCGCCGCGCCGAGGGTTCAGCTTCCACCTCCACCTGCAACGCGTCTTCCGGCAGCCCTTGCAGCAGGTCGGCCAGGGCGTATCGCGTATCGCCCGCTTCCAGATGGCCACGGCATATGCGGAAGCGTTCTTCGGCGGTGCCGGCCAGCTCCGGATGGCGGGCCCTGGCATGGGCGACCAGGGCCTGGCGCAGGCGCAGGCAGGCCAGGCGGACGGCGGAACCGACCGACGAGACGGTGAACGAGCCGCCCTGCAATGGAGCCTTGGGCAACGCACTGTCGCCAAGCTGGAAGCGCACCTCTTCCGGCGCCATGCCAGCGGCGTCGGCGGCGATCTGGGTCATCACCGTGTAGGTGCCGGTGCCGATATCCGTGGTCGCGCTGGCCACCCGCAGCAGGCCGTCCGCCTCCAGCCGCGCCCTCGCGCTGGCCTTGCTCTGCATGGCCTCCCAGACGCCGCCGGCCATGCCCCAGCCGAGCAACTGGCGCCCTTCGCTCATGCTCCGTGGCCGTGGGTCGCGGGCCTGCCAACCGAAGCGCCGGGCGCCCTCCTCGTAGCAGGCCAGCAGCGCCTTGCTGGAGTACGGCTTGTCCTCGTTGCCGTTGCGCTCGGCGAAGTTGAACCGGCGCAGCGCGATGGGGTCCATGCCGAGCCGCACCGCCAGTTCGTCCATCGCGCATTCCAGCCCGATCAGCCCCAGCGCCGCGCCGGGGGCGCGCATGTCCAGCGGGGTATAGACGTCCAGCGGCACCAGACGGTAGGCCAGGGAAAGGTTCTCGCAGCGATAGAGCATGCCGCTCCACTCCACCACGTGCTCGGTGAAGTCTTCGAAGCGCGAGGTCTGCGCTGTCGCCTGGTGGCCCAGCGCAAGCAGGCGCCCCTCGGCATCGGCGCCCAGTTGCAGGCGCTGCAGGGTGCGCGGCCGGTAGCCGAAGGTGAACATCTGCTGGCGGGTCAGCACTACGCGCACCGACCGCCGCAGTTGCAGCGCCGCCATCACCGCCAGGGCCAACTGGTATTGCGGACGCAGGCCGGAGCCGAAGGCGCCGCCGACGTAGGCGGCACAGACCCTTACCTTGTCGGCGGGCAGGCGGAAGACCTTTTGCAGGTAGGCCTGGCTGTTCTGCGTCCCCTGGGTCTTGTCGTGCACCAGCAGGCTGCCGTCGGGCTGGACGATGACCGTGGACGCGTGCGGTTCCATGGGATTGTGGTGCTCGATCGGCGTGCTGTAGCTGGCCTCGACCCGAATCGGCGCGGCGCGGTAGGCGGTGTAGAAATCGCCGCGCTCGGCGGGCAGTTGGGCGGGAGCCTCATGGGCCTGGTCGAGGGCGGCCAGCAGGTCGGTCTGGTGCGGCTCGGGCTCGATATCGATGCGCAGCAGCGAGCCCGCGTAGCGGGCCAGTTCCAGGCTCCGTGCCAGGACCAGGGCAAGGGGCTGGCCGCTGTACAGGACGCGGTCGTCGAACAGCGGGCGGAAGGGTTCGCCTTCGGCGGCATCAGCGTCCTTGTAGGGCTCGTCGTCGCCCGCCATCGGCGGCCGGTTCAGGTGATGCAGTACCGCGACCACCCCGGGTACCGCCAGGGCCGCCGCACAGTCGATGCCGCGCACCCGGCCGCGGGCGACGTCGCTGCTGACCACGCTGCCGTGGAGCAGGTCGGCGGCAGGATATTCGGCGGCGTAGCGAGCCTGGCCGGTGACCTTGGCTGGCCCGTCGACGCGATCCAGGGCTTGCCCGGTGCTGTGTGGCAGGCTGCTCATTGGCCGATCCCTCCCGAGTGGGCTTCTTCCAGTGCGCGAACGATGGCGTTGCGCGCCAATCCGATCTTGAAGGCGTTGTGGGCCAGCGGCCTGGCGTCACGCAGCAGCGCTTCGGCGAAGCGGACATAGCTGTCCCGGTTCGCCGGGTGGCCCCTGAAACGTTCCTCCAGCTCTGCCACGCGCCATGGCTTGTGGGCCACGCCGCCGAGCGCCAGGCGCAGTTCGCCAATGCGCTCGCCGTCCGGTTCCAGGGCCGCCGCCACCGAGACCAGGGCGAAGGCGTAGGAGGCCCGGTCGCGCACCTTCAGGTAGTGGCAATGCCGGGCGAAGCGCGGCGCTGGCAGCTCGATGGCGGTGACCAGTTCGTCGACGGCCAGGCAGTTGTCGCGCTCGGGCGTGTCCGCCGGCAGGCGATGGAAGTCGGCGAAAGCGACCCGCCGCTCGCCAGCGCGGCCGCGCACCAGTACCTGAGCCTCCAGCGCCGCCAGCGCCACGCACAGGTCGGATGGATGTACCGCCACGCAGTGTTCGCTGGCGCCGAGGATCGCATGGTTGCGGTTCAGCCCGCTGCGCGCGGGGCATCCACTGCCCGGCTCGCGCTTGTTGCATGGCGTGCCGGTGTCGTAGAAATACTGGCAGCGGGTACGCTGCAACAGGTTGCCGCCGGTGCTGGCCATGTTGCGCAACTGCGGCGAGGCGCCGGCGAGGATCGCCTGGGCTAGCAAGGGATAGTCCGCCTCCACGGCGGGATTCCAGGCCAGTTCGGCGTTGCTGACCAGGGCTCCGACCAGCAGGCCGCCGGTGGGCGTCCGGCGGATGTCGCGCAGCGGGAGGCCGGTGATGTCGATGAGTCGCCGGGGCCTGGCAACGTTTTCCTTCATCAGGTCGAGCAGGTTGGTGCCACCGGCGATGTAGCGCGACTCCGGGCCGGCGAGGCCCAGCGCCTGCTCGATGTCGGCCGGCTTGGCATAGGCGAAGGGCGTCATGCGCGCTGCCCTCCCTGCCCGTCGCGATCGAGCAGCGGCAAGGCGTCTTCCACGGCGTCGAGGATATTGCCGTAGGCGCCGCAGCGGCACAGGTTGCCGCTCATGCCCTCGCGGATCTCCGCCCGCGAGCGCGCCCGCCCCTCGCTCGCCAGGCCAAGGGCCGAACAGATCTGTCCGGGCGTGCAGTAGCCGCACTGGAAGGCATCATGGCGGATGAACGCCTGTTGCAGGGGATGCAGGCGATCACCCTCGGCCAGACCTTCGATGGTAGTCAGTGCATCGCCGTCGCACATCACCGCCAGCGTCAGGCAGGCGTTGATCCGGCGACCGTTGCGCAACACAGTGCAAGCGCCGCATTGGCCGTGGTCGCAGCCCTTCTTGCTGCCCACCAGGTCGAGCCGCTCGCGCAGCAGGTCGAGCAGCGTCAGCCACGGGGGTACTCTCAGCTCTCGGCGCTGGCCATTGATCAGCAGGCTGATCGGCAGGTCCGCCGGCTCCGGATTGGTCATGGTACAAGCCTCACGGTCGGTGCATCGGCGCGGCGGATGCCGCTTTTTCAGGTCCGACCGAACGGCTCGAAGATATGTTCAAAGTAAATGACGGCCATGGCCATGCCACAAAGGCGGGCGGATGCTCGACGCCTGCGCCGCTATCGGCCGCCGGAGCCCTGCGCCGAAGTCACTTGAACAGGCTCGACACCACCCGCGCCACGTGCTCGGCGCCCTTGCTGATCTCCTGCATGATGCCGGCCACGGTGGTGATCTGGTTGTTGTTCTCCTGGGCGCTGGACTCGATGGTCTGCATGTTGTGGTTGATCTGCTGGGTCAGCTTGACGTTCTCGGTGACCACGTTCTTGATCTCCACCGTGGCGCCGCTGGTGCGCGCCGCCAGTTGCCGCACCTCGTCGGCGACCACCGCGAAGCCGCGCCCCATGTCGCCGGCGCGAGCCGCCTCGATGGCGGCGTTGAGGGCCAGCAGGTTGGTCTGTTCGGCGACGCTCTGGATGGTGGTGACGATGTTCTCGATGTCCTTGGTCTGGTGGGTGAGCTGGGAAATCAGGCCGACGGCGATGTTGACCATCGACAGGGTCTTGGCCGACAGGGCGACGGACTGGTCGAGGGAGTCGATGCCGCGGGTGGAAATCTGCGCGGTCTCTTCCGCGGTGGAGAACGACAGCTCGGCGGCGCGCCGTACCTCCTCGTTGCGATTGACCTGCTCGGTAACGTCGATGGCGAACTTGATGACCTTGATTATCCGCCCCGAACTGTCCTTGACCGGGTTGTAGGTGGCTTCGATATGTACCCGCTCGCCGGCGGCGCTGCGGCGCTCGAAATGCCCGCGGGAGAATTCGCCGTGCCGCAGCCGAGCCCAGAAATCCGGGTTCTCCCGATAGAACTCGTCGAAGCAGAGCATGCGGTGGTGCTGGCCCTTGAGCGACTTGAGGCTGTAGCCGAAGAGACGCAGGAAGTTCTCGTTGGCATCGAGTATCTCGCCGTCCGGGGTGAACTCGATGACCGCCATGGACTGGCGTATGGCGTCGTTGATCGCGTTGAGCAGGAGCAGTTCGGAATGGTTGCGGGTCACGTCGGCGGCGATCTTCAGCACCTCGACGACCGCCCCTTCGGCATTCTTCACCGGGAAATAGGTGGCCTCCAGCCAGACCGGCGTACCATCGCGCCGCAGGCGCTTGAACACGCCGCGCTGGGGCGTGCCGCTGGCCAGTTCCTTCCAGAAGCGCACGTAGGCGGCGGAGGCCTGGAAGTCCTCTTCGCAGAAGATCCGATGGTGCTTCCCGACCAGCTCGTCCGCCGAGTAGCCGACCACCGCGAGGAACAGCGGGTTGGCGGACAGTATCTGGCCATCGGGAGTGAAACGGATGGTGGCGACGTTCTGCCCGATGGCCTCGAGTCGCCACGCCAGGTCTTCATCCTTGGCGGCGCTTTCCACCGCCCTGCTTTTTCTGCCGAAGAGCATCGCGCACGACTCCTTGATGGCACCTGTCCATCGCGAGGGAGTGGAGAACCGGAGATAGCCGTCCTACCGCTAAACGCCAGTGTAGATCGGGCTCCGGTAACTTTCCTCGGTGCCCGCATCGCCGTCCGTCCCCTAGCGGGCGGGGCCCAGCGGGGCGCGCGATGCCAGGATCGCCAGGCCGGCCAGCCCGACTACCGAGACGCTCTGGTTGAGGCAGGCATTGGTACGCCCAGACAATCGCCCCGCGCCCGCGCATCAGCCAGGCTGCGAGCCATGCCAGCGCCGGTCCGCGCTATGATCGCTGCGCCCAGACTGACCGCGCTCCGACCTCGCGCTGTCGTATCCCGAAACCCACTTCCAGGAGGAAGCACATGGCAACCGATCTCTACGCGCTGGCCGAACAGGTCGAGGACGAAGCGGGCTACCTGCGCTTCCTCGCCGCGCTAGCGGCGGACTGGGAGGAAGACCGCCGCCTTGCCGCCGCCAACCCGCCGAAGCCGTTCGGCCCCAGCCCGCTGGGTTGGGAGAACGGCAGCATCGGTGGCTTCCTCGATGCCGCCGCGACCTGGGGCGAGGACTCCCGCGACGGCCTGCCGGGCTATTCCAGGCCGGAGAATGCCTGGCGGCGCGCGGCGCAGCTGATGCTGGCGGGCAAGTTCTATGAATGACTTCAAGTCTGCCCTGGCGCCCTTCCCGCCCGGCTACCCGAGGGTCTTGCCGGGCAACCGGCGGCAGGTGCCGATATTGCATCGCGACGCGGACTTCCTCCTGCGCGCGCTGCAACCCGACGATTTCGTCCGGACCAGCCGCTACGAGAACGCCAACCGCGAGCACCTGGCGCCATGGGAGCCGCTGCGCGACCCGGGGTATTTTTCCGTGGACAACGCCCGCGCCCGCACCCTGCTACAGGTGGCGAGCATGGACGAAGGCGAGGCGCTTCTCCTGCTGTTGCTCGATCCCGACGACGGCGAGGTGCTGGGGCGCTGCAGCTACACCAATATCGTCCGCGGGGTATTCCAGGCCTGCCACCTGGGCTTTTCCCTGGCCGCTGCGGCGCAGGGCCGCGGCCTGATGGCACGAGCCCTGCGGGTAGCCAACCGGTATTGCTTCGAGCAGCTCGGCCTGCACCGGATCATGGCCAGCCACCTGCCGCGCAACGCACGCAGCGAGCGCCTGCTGGAAAGCCTCGGCTTCGAGAAGGAAGGCTACGCCCGCGCCTACCTGAAGATCGCCGGGGTCTGGGAAGACCATGTGCTACGGGCGCTGGTGGACGCTCCGCGCTGAACCGACGTGCAAATGCGGAACGGGACGCCAGGCGTCCCGTTCCGCTCACCAGGCCCGCCGGTCAACCGCGGGCGAGGTCGCCACGCAGTTCGCGGGCGGCGGCGACCATGTTCACCAGCGCTGCCTCGGTTTCCGGCCAGGCGCGGGTCTTCAGGCCGCAGTCCGGGTTGACCCAGAGCCGCTCGGCGGGTATCCGCCGGGCCGCCTTGCGCAGCAGCGCGACGATCTCTTCCCGGCTCGGCACGCGCGGCGAATGGATGTCGTAGACGCCCGGACCGATCTCGTTCGGGTAGTCGAACTGCTCGAAAGCCTCCAGCAGCTCCATGTCCGAACGCGAGGTCTCGATGGTGATCACGTCGGCGTCCATGGCGGCGATGGACTCGATCACATCGTTGAACTCGCTGTAGCACATGTGCGTATGGATCTGGGTTTCGTCGCGGACTCCGGAGGCGCACAGGCGGAAGGCCTCGGTGGCCCACTCCAGATAGTGCGGCCAGGCGTTGCGGCGCAGCGGCAGGCCTTCGCGGAAAGCCGCCTCGTCGATCTGCACGATCCTGATGCCGGCGGCCTCCAGGTCGACCACTTCGTCGCGGATCGCCAGGGCCAACTGGCGCGCCTGCACCTCGCGAGACACGTCCTCGCGCGGGAAGGACCACATCAGCATGGTCACCGGGCCGGTCAGCATGCCCTTCATCACCTTGTCGGTAAGGCTCTGGGCGTACCTGATCCACTCCACGGTCATGGCCCGCGGACGGCTCAGGTCGCCATAGATCACCGCCGGCTTCACGCAGCGCGAGCCGTAGCTCTGCACCCAGCCGAAGCGGGTGAAGACGTAGCCGTCCAGTTGCTCGGCGAAGTACTCGACCATGTCGTTGCGCTCGGCCTCGCCGTGCACCAGCACGTCCAGCCCCAGTTGCTCCTGGATCTGCACCGCATGGCGGATCTCGCTGTGCATCGCCTCGATGTACTCAGCCTCGCTCAGCTTGCCCTGCTTGAACGACTGGCGGGCCAGGCGGATCGACGAGGTCTGCGGGAAGGAGCCGATGGTGGTGGTCGGGAACGCCGGCAGGTCGAGTCCGGCGCGCTGCCTGGCGATGCGTTCGGCGAACGGCGAGCGGCGCTGGGCGTCGCTGGCCTTGATCGCGGCCAGGCGCGCCTGCACGGCCGGCTTGTGGATTCGCGGCGAAGAAGCGCGGCTGGCCTGGACCGCACGGCTCTCTTCCAGGGCGGCAAGCACCTCGGCGGCTTCCGGCTCAGTGGCGGCACGGGCCAGCACCGCGACTTCGCGGCACTTCTGCACGGCGAAAGCCAGCCAGCTCTTCAGCTCGGCGTCCAGCCCGTCTTCGCGTTCCAGGTCCACCGGGCTGTGCAGCAGCGAGCAGGACGGCGCGACCCACAGCCGCTCGCCCAGGCGCTCCCGGGCATGGCGCACCACCTCCAGGGCTTTCTCCAGGTCGCAGCGCCAGACGTTGCGCCCGTTGACCAGGCCCAGCGAGACGACCTTGTAGGCCGGCAGGCGGTCGAGGATGCTCGGATACTGTTCCGGCGCTCGCACCAGGTCGATGTGCAGGCCGTCCACCGGGAGGTTGGCGGCCAGGCCCAGGTTGTCTTCCAGGCCGCCGAAGTAGGTGGCGACCAGCTTCTTCAGCGGTTCGCCCTGTAGCAGGTTGTAGGCGCGCTCGAAGGCGTTCTTCCATGCCTGCGGCAGGTCGAGGACCAGGATCGGCTCGTCGATCTGCACCCACTCCACGCCCTGGCCGGCGAGACGACGCAAGATCTGGCCGTAGAGCGGCAGCAGGCGGTCCAGCAGGTCGAACCTGTCGAACTCGGCGCCCTTGGCCTTGCCCAGCCACAGGTAGGTCAGCGGACCGATCAGCACCGGCTTCACCTGGTGGCCGAGGGCCCTGGCCTCGTCGACCTCCTCGAACAGTTGTTCCCAGCTCAGCTGGAACTGCTGATCGGCGCTGAACTCGGGGACCAGGTAGTGATAGTTGGTGTCGAACCACTTGGTCATTTCCTGAGCATGGGCACCGCCGCAACAACTGTCGTCGCTGACGCCACGGGCCATGCCGAACAGGGTATGCAGGGTCGGCCCGGCCTCGCCGTGCGCCCGGAAGCGCTCGGGGATCACGCCGAAGGTCAGCGAATGGGTCAGCACCTGGTCATACCAGGCGAAATCGCCGACCGGCAGCAACTGGATGCCGGCATCCTTCTGTACCTGCCAGTGGGCAGCGCGCAGCTGCCGACCGACGGCCCGCAGGCCGGCCTCGTCCAGCTCACCCTTCCAGAACGCTTCCTGGGCTTTTTTCAGTTCGCGATCGCGTCCGATGCGTGGGAAGCCGAGAGTGTGGGCCAGGGCCATGGGTGTTCCTCCAGTCGAAAGGTCGATGGAGGGATTCTCGTGAGGCTCATGCCATGAGACAAACTCAATTTCTTCGTGATGAAATCAAGTTTCCCTCATGATCATCCTCGCGCCCTGACCTCGGCGCCCTCCTCACTTGCGCTTGCGGATCGCCATGCGCCGAGGCTTGAGACCGCCAGCCGCGGCAGCGCCGGCCTCGCCGTCGACCACGGGCTGCATCCTGGCTCGCGCCGCGTGCAGCTTCTTGTAGCTGTCGATCAGCCGCAGGTGCCGGTCGAGCCCTTCCAGCTTCATGCTGGTCGGCGTCAGGCCGAAGAAGCGCACGCTGCCGTCCACCGAGCCCAGCGCGGCGTCCATCCGCGCGTCGCCGAACATGCGGCGGAAATTGGCCTCGTAGTCGGCGATCTCCAGCTCGTCGTCGAGGACGACCTCCAGCACCACGTTCAGCGCCTGGTAGAACAGGCCGCGCTCGACGCTGTTGTCGTTGTACTGGAGGAACGCCTCCACGCCTTCCTTGGCGTCTTCGAAGCGCTTCAGGGCGAGGCCGATGAGCACTTTCAGCTCGAGGATGGTCAGTTGGCCCCAGACCGTGTTGTCGTCGAACTCGACGCCGATCAGCGTGGTGATGTCGGTGTAGTCGTCCACCTCGCAGTCTTCCAGGCGCTCCAGCAACGCCCCGAGCGCAGCATCGTCGAGGCGGTGCAGGTTGAGGATGTCCTCGCGGAACGCCAGGGCCTTGTTGGTGTTGTCCCAGATCAGGTCTTCCACCGGATAGATTTCCGAGTAGCCCGGCACCAGGATCCGGCAGGCCGTAGCGCCGAGGTGCTCGTACACCGCCATGTAGACCTGCTTGCCCATGGCTTCGAGGATGCCGAACAGGGTCGCGGCTTCCTCGGCGTTGGCAGCCTCGCCCTGCCGGGTGAAGTCCCACTCGACGAACGGGAAATCGGCCTTGGCGCTGAAGAAGCGCCAGGACACCACGCCGCTGGAGTCGATGAAATGCTCGACGAAGTTGTTCGGCTCGGTCAGCGCATGGCTTTCGAAGGTCGGCTGGGGCAGGTCGTTCAGGCCTTCGAAGCTGCGCCCCTGGAGCAGTTCGGTCAGGCTGCGCTCCAGGGCCACCTCGAAGCTCGGGTGGGCGCCGAAGGAAGCGAACACGCCACCGGTGCGCGGATTCATCAGGGTCACGCACATCACCGGGAATTCGCCGCCCAGCGAGGCGTCCTTGACCAGTACCGGGAAGCCCTGCTCTTCCAGGCCGCGGAGCCCGGCGAGGATGCCCGGGTACTTGGCCAGCACCTCCGGCGGCACGTCCGGCAGCGCCAGTTCGCCTTCGAGGATTTGCCGCTTGACCGCGCGCTCGAAGATCTCCGACAGGCACTGCACCTGCGCCTCGGCCAGGGTATTGCCGGCGCTCATGCCGTTGCTGAGGTAGAGGTTCTCGATCAGGTTGGAGGGGAAATACACCACCTGGCCGTCGGACTGGCGCACGAAGGGCAAGGCGCAGATACCGCGCTGCACGTTGCCCGAGTTGGTGTCGTACAGGTGCGAGCCGCGCAGCTCGCCGTCGGGGTCGTAGATCGCCAGGCAATGGCCGTCGAGCAGTCCCAGCGGCAGCGCATCGTCGCGGCCGGGCTTGAACCAGCGTTCGTCCGGGTAATGGACGAACGCCGCATTGGCGATCTCTTCTCCCCAGTACTGGTCGTTGTAGAAGAAGTTGCAGTTCAGCCGCTCGATGAATTCGCCCAGCGCCGAGGCCAGCGCGCTTTCCTTGCTCGCGCCCTTGCCGTTGGTGAAGCACATCGGCGACTGCGCATCGCGGATGTGCAGCGACCAGACGTTGGGCACGATGTTGCGCCAGGAGGCGATCTCGATCTTCATGCCGAGGCCGGCGAGGATGGCCGACAGGTTGGCGATGGTCTGCTCCAGCGGCAGGTCCTTGCCCGGGATGCGCGTGCAGCCGGCGGCATCGGTGCCGGGCATCAGCAGCGCCTGGGCGTCGGCATCGAGGTTGTCGACCTCCTCGATGACGAACTCGGGTCCGGTCTGCACCACCTTCTTCACCGTGCAACGGTCGATGGAGCGGAGGATGCCCTGGCGGTCCTTCTCCGAGATGTCGGCCGGCAGTTCCACCTGGATCTTGAAGATCTGCCGGTAGCGGTTCTCCGGGTCGACGATGTTGTTCTGCGACAGGCGTATGTTGTCGGTGGGGATGTTGCGCGTCTGGCAGTACAGCTTGACGAAGTAGGCGGCACACAGCGCCGACGACGCCAGGAAGTAGTCGAACGGCCCCGGCGCGGAGCCGTCGCCCTTGTAGCGGATCGGCTGGTCGGCGATCACCGTGAAATCATCGAACCTGGCTTCCAGTCGAAGGTTATCGAGAAAATTGACCTTTACTTCCACGGCGAGCACCAAGAGAAACGGAAACCGGCCATTATCCGGGAACTCCGGGCAAAAGTCCCAGCTCTCCGCCGTACGCGTCGCTACTTGCCGGCCTCCCCGCCGCTCTCCGGCACGTAGATCATCCGTCCGTCGGCCAAGCGGTAGGTCACTCCGGCGCGGCTGCCCTGCCCTTCGCCGATCTCGCCGCTGGCCTGGTAGCGCTTCAGCTCCTTGCCGTCCTTGACCAGCATGCGCATGTCCGCCTCGCCGGGATTCTCGACCACAACCACCTTGTCCTGGCTGAACGGGTTGAGCGGGTTCTGCACGATGACGATCAGGAGGATGCCGATCACCACCAGGAACAGGTCGATCAGGTTGACCATCGAGAGGATCGGGTCGTCCGCCTCGTCGTGTTCGAGGAAGCGCATCAGCCGGCCTCCCGCGCGCGTTCGACGGCGCGCAGTTCCTGGAGCAGCCAGCGGCGACGCACGGTAAGGATGAAGAAGGTGATGCTGGCGGCGACCAGGGCCAGGATCACCGCGGAAAACGCCACCACCAGGTTCTCGCCGATCCCCTGGGCGTCGTTGCGGGTCAGCGCCAGCAGTGCCGGTCCCATGGGGATCATGGTCGCCACCAGGCCGAGCATCGGCGCGCTGCGCGAGGTGATCCGCAGCCATTCCAGGCGCTGCATGATCCACAGTTCGAGATCGTCGCTGTTGCCGCCATGCAGCGCCTGCCAGGCCGCCAGGCGCGAGCGGTAGCGCCCGCGACGGCGCTGCCAGGCTTCCATGGCGAAGCCGCCGAGGGCGACGAAGGCGTAGGCCAGCGCGGCGAGGATCAACAGCAGCACCGGCAGCAGGAACAGGCGGGTGAGTTCGTAGAGGCTGGTTTCCAGACCATTCATGAGCGATTTTCCATCGGACGACGATTGACTACGGATTGCCGGACGGCGCCGGCGGCGAACAGCGCGAGCAGCACGGCGGCGGCCAGCCGGAGCCACGGCTGCGGCTCGCCGGACGGCGGCGGCGCGACTTCTTCGAGGACGCGGCCGCTGACCGTTTCGCCGGCACCGGACGCGGCCGCGCCCTCTGCCTGCGCCGCGGCCTCGCCGAAACCGCCGGCCATCCGTTCGATGAATTCACGGGTGGTCGCCGCGCCGACCTCGCCGGCGCCGGCGGCCGCCAGTTGCCGCCAGCGCTCGGCCAGTTCGCGGCGGGTCTGCTCGCTGGCGTCCCAGTAGCCCTTGCGGATGGCCTCGGCCATGCGCGCGATGATCTGCGCCTGGGCGGTCGGATTGTGCGTTTCGAACCACTCGGCGAGACCCAGCTCGCGGCGGTCCATGACGAAGGTGTCGTGCAACGCCTGCCACTGGTCGGCGCGGACCATGGTGCGATCCGCCGCCTGCCAGCCCCACAGGTTGTTGGCCAGGTCGAGCATTTCCAGGCTGCCGGCGTAGCCCTCGCGCTGCATCGCGGCGATCCACTGCGGGCTGAGGTAGCGCCCGCGCAGCTCGCTGGCGAGGAACTGCGCGGCGGCCGTGGTGCGCGGCTGGCGCTGGCGCAGGTCGGCGATGTACAGCGCCGGGCTGGCGCCGTCGAGGTGGCGTACCGCCAGCGACAGGCCGCCGAGGTACTCGAACGGGTGGTCGGTGGAGAGCACGCCGTTGAGCGTCGAGGAGCGCGAGAGGATCGCCGCCTGTACACCCTTCAACTGTTCGGCGAACAGGTTGCCGCCATCCAGCTTCACGCCCCAGTCGCGACTGCCATAGGCGTACTGCAAGCGCCCGAGGAACTGCTCGGCGAGCGCCGAGTCGTCGTCCCAGCGGGTGGAATCGAGGGTCAGTTGCGTGACCCCGGTGCCGTAGTCGCCCGGCGCATTGCCGAACAGCCGCAGGCGCGACAGGCGCTGCGCCAGTGGCGCTTCGACGCCGCGTTCGCGCAGGCGCCGCTCCAGCGCCTGGCTGTTGCGCGCCAGCGGGTTGCCCGGCTCGTCCAGCGCGGCGAGGCGCTCGATGGCCTCGGCGAGCAGGCGCATGAAGCCGTCGAACTGGTCGCGGTAGACACTGGTCACCTGTAGCACCACGTCCACCCGTGGACGCCCCAGTTCCGCCGCCGGCACGATGTCCAGCGCCAGCAGGCGGCCACCGGCGTCCCAGCGCGGGCGCAGGCCGAGGGCGTGCAGCGCCTGGCTTTCGACGATGCCCAGGTGGCGCATGGTTTCCGACGACCAGAGGCTGAAGGCGAGCTTTTCCGGCGCCCTGCCCTGGTGCTCGGCGCGGTAGCTTTCCAGCAGTTGGCCGAAGGCCTCGGCGCCGGCTTCGTAGGCGGCGCGGGTCGGTACCTTGTCGGCCTCGAAGGCGAACAGGTTGCGCCCGCTGGGTACCTGCGGATTGCGGATCGGATCGCCGCCCGGCCCGGGCGCGACGAAGCGCCCGGCGAGGCCGGCGAGCAGCGCCTCCAGTTCGCCGGTGTCGGCGAGCTGGCGGTCCAGTTCGCGGGCGCGCAGCAACTGCTCGCGCAGGCGCGGATCGGCCACCTTGGCGATCTCGCCACCGTCGCGCAGGTAGCGTTGCAGTGTGCGGTAGGCACGACCTTCCCGCAGCGCCCTGAAATCGGCGGCGAACAGTTCGTCGGGGTCGAGACCGAGCGCGCGGTAGTAGGGCTCGCCGAGCTGCTGCATGACGGTGCCCAGGCGCAGCTCCGGCGAGGCGGCGACACCGAAGGTGTGCAGCCCCAGCGGCATCGCCGAGCCGGCCAGTCGGTGCAGGTGGTCGTGGAGCACGCCGAGGAACGCCGGGAAATCCTCGCGCATCGCTGCCTCGCTCCAGCCCAGGTCGTCGTTCATGTGCGCCGCCCGCACCGCCGCGCGGATCTGCTCGGCGCTGCGTTCGCGCACCGCGCCCTCGTCCAGTTGCTGGTATTCGTGGATCAACTGGTGCAGGTCGCGCAGTTCGTCGTACAGCCCGGCCGGGGCGAACGACGGCGTCTGGTGGCTGACGGTGACCGCGCGCCCGCGCCGGCGCGCCTGGATCGCCTCGCCAACGTTGTCCTGGATGTACGGGTAGAACACCGGCAGGTCGCCGAGCGTCCGCAGCGGGTAGTCGCCCACCGCCAGCCCGCGGTCCTTGCCGGGTAGCCATTCCTGGGTGCCATGGGTGCCGAAATGGATCAGCGCGTCGGCGCCGAAACCCTCGCGGACGAACTGGTAGACCGCCAGGTAGAGATGGTCCGGCGGCACCGCGCTGTCGTGGTAGGCCTCGCCCGGACGGCCGGCACGCGGCGGCTGCGGCAACAGCAGCAGATTACCCAGGCGCGCCGCCGGGAACACGAAGCGTCGCTGGCCGTCGATATCGCGCAAGGCCCAATGTCGACGCGGGTCGCCCCAGCGCGCGCGCATCTCCTCGCGCAGGTCCGCCGGCAGCGCCTCGAGCCAGTGCAGGTAGGCGTCCAGCGGCAGGCTCGCGGCGAGGCCGTCGCGATACAGCGCGTCCAGGGTCTGCGGCCGGTAGTAGCCGCCGAGCAGGCGCTGGGCGGTATCGATCAGCGCGCTTTCGTCGCTCGTCGCAACCCGGTAGCCGGCCGCCCGCAGCGCTTCGCCGAGACGGGCCAGGCTGGCCGGTACATTGAGATGCGAGGCGGCGACGTTCTTCTCGCCCTCCGGGTGGTTCCAGAACATCAGCGCCAGGTGCTTGTCCGCCACCGGCAGGCGACGCAGGCGCAGCAGCCGGTCGAGCTTGTCCAGCAGGGCCTCGGCCTGCCCGGCCATCAGCTTCGGCTCGCCGTTCTCCAGGGCGCTGATGACCAGCGGATCGCTCATTCCCCAGGTTTCCGGCATGCCGAGGAAGGCCGCCACGGTACGCGGCGCCACCCCGCTGGCGGCGGCCAGCCAGTCGGCCTCGTTGCCGTCGCGGTAGCCGAGGGTCTGCAATACCGGCACGTCCAGCGCGAGGAACTCGGCACGGCGCGCCGGGCCGTTCTGCAGGTGCTGCAGGTTGACCAGCGCCTGGACATCGGCGCCAGCGAAGGACTTCCTCAACGCCTCCGGATCGCTGTCGTCGAACCACACCGCCAGCGGCGCCTGGCCGTGCCGCTCGCTACGCCGCAACAGTTCGTCGATGGCGCCGGTCTGGGCGTCGGCGATGGCGCCGCGCGGGATCAGGAAGGCGATGCGCGGAGCATCGCTGGCCCAGCGCGAGGCGCCCCAGGCCAGGTAGTCGGCGAGGCCGGCGAACGGCGCCGGTGCGTCGGGATGATAGAAGCCGGCCTGCGCCAGGGGCTGCGGCGCCGGCAACGCGTCGACGGGCAGGCCGGCATGCCAGCGTTGGACCGCCTCGAACAGCCGGCGCAGGTTGGCTTCGCCGCCGTTCGCGTAGTAGCCGACCAGGCGCCCGCCCAGCGCCGCCGGCAGGTTGCCGAAGCCCGGAGGACCGCCGCCGACGCGGATCCAGGGTTGCGTCCCGCCTTGCAAGCGCTCGCCCAGCGCCTCCTCGACCTGGGCGCGATCGGTCGGCCGCGGCGTGTCGAGGATCAGCAGGTTGCCGCCGTCCAGCCACTCGCCGGGCGGCGCCTCGCCGATGCCGAGGCGCAGGCCGCGCAACTCGACACCGGCCTCGCGCGCCCAACCGGCTAGGCGCTGGTGCTTGCCCGGGAGGACGAAATCGCTGCTGAGCAGACGCACCTGGGCCGGCTCCGCCCAGGCACAGAGACTGGCCAGCAGCGCGCCGCAGAAGAGTAGCGAACGGCGCATCAGAAGCTCGCCACCAGGCCGAGATGGAAGGTCCGCCCAGGTTCGGCATAGGTGAAGTGCGTGTCGTCGTCGGCCAGGCGCTGGTCGCCAAGGTTCTCGATGCCGCCGCGCAGCGTCAGGTTCTCGCTGAGTTTCTGGCTCAGCTCCAGGTGCCACAGGCTGTAGGCCGGCAAGGCGTAGCCGACGTTGCTGCTGTAGGCCACCTGGCTGCCGACGTATTCGGTGCGCAACTGGGCGCTGAAGCGGGCATTGGGGCTCCAGCGCAATTGGCTGTTGGCGAGGTGCCGGGAGCGATCGCCGAGGCGCTGGCCGGCGGTGCGGTTGCGCGCGTCGAGGTAGGTGTAGTTGAGTTCCCAGCGCAGGTCCGCCGGCAGGTCCACGCCGCCGCCCAGCTCGAGGCCGCGGATCCGTGCCCTATCGACGTTCTCGTAGTTGCGTATCTCGCCGCCGCGCACCCCGCAGCGCGCTACGCAGACGGTCTGGATCAGGTCGCGGACATCGTTCTCGAACACCGTGCCCTTCAGCGACCAGCCATCGCCCTGGTAGTCGGCGCCCAGTTCGTAGGACGTATTGGTCTCCGGCTTCAGGTCGGGATTGCCGTAGATGGTGAAGCGCCCGCCGCCACCGACCGCCGCATACTCCGGCGATAGCTGCTTCAGGCTCGGCGCCTTGTAGCCGCGGCCGACGCCGGCGCGCAGGGTCAGCGCATCGGAAAGGTGGTGCAGCAGGTACAGGCGCGGACTGCTTTCCCAGCCGAACGCCTCGTGCTTGTCGAAGCGGCTGCCGAGGGTCAGCGACCAGTCCGGGCCGAAGGCGATCTCGTCCTGCAGGAACAGCGCCTTGTGTCGCGCGCTGGCGTCGCCGGCGGTATTCACCGAGCGATCCTCCAGTTCTTCCTTGCGCCATTCGCCGCCGAGGGTGAAGAGATGTCGCTCGAAGGCCGGCACGCTGAGGTGGCCGTCGACCACGCTGTCGGTAAGGCGCTGCGGGTTGCTCGGCGGTTGTCCGTCGGAACGCGCGTTGTGCCGCTCCAGGCGGTTGCGGTAGGTGCGCAGCTGGCTGCTGCCCCAGTCCCACTGGCCATTGTGGGCGAGCGACCAGCGCTCGCGTTCGATCACGTCGCGCGACTCGTAGTAGCGCGAGCGCGACCCTCCGGTCTCGCTGTTGCGCCAGCGTCGTTCGCGCCCGCGCTGGTGGCCGAGGTCGATGCGCTGGGCGTCGTCCGGGGTCCAGCTGAGGTTCAGCCCACCGCTGTCGGCGTTGCCGCCTTCCAGCTCGGAGAGTCGGCGCTCATCGGCGTCCGGGGTTTCCTGCTGGCGGCGGCTCTCGCCGTTCAGGGCGAGGCCCAGCTTGCCGGGCACCAGCGGCCCGGCGAGATAGGCGCCGAGCTGGTGGCTCTGCCCGCCGAGGCCGTCCTCGCGCACGCCGCCATCGAGCAGGCCGCTGCCCGTCCAGGTATCGGTGGCGCGCCGGGTGATCACGTTCACCACCCCGCCGAGGGCTTCCGAACCGTAGAGCGAGGACATCGGTCCGCGTACCACCTCGATACGCTCGATGCTCTCCACCGGCACCCAGCCGAGGTCGAAGTCGGAATGGGCGATGGCCCCGGACGAGGTGGAGATCCGCTGGCCGTCCACCAGCACCAGGGTGTGCTCGCTGGACATGCCGCGAACGCTGATGCCCCGCCGGGACATGCCGACGCCGTTGAACTGCAGGCTTTCCGAACCGCGCAGGGCTTCCTGCAGGTCGCGCACCGGGCGCCGCCGCAGGTCCTCGGCGGCGATCAGCGAAACGCTGGCCGGGGCGTCGCGCAGCTTGCGCTCGGTAGTGGTGGCGCTGACCACGGTCGGCTCCAGGTCGACCGGCGCGGCCAGCGCCAGGCAGGGAAGCAGGTAGAGGAACGGCACGGCGCGGGCCAGCCGCAGCGGAGGAAGACGGTGCGGGGAGGAATGGGGGGTCATGGTCGGCAGGTATGAATTATGAATATTTATAAGTTATAACATAACATTTAATCGAATGAAGAATGCCCGCCGTTTCTTCTTCATCGAGGCCAGGGAACGTCTCGCTCGCCGTATCCCTCGAAGCACAGGACCCCACTCTCAACCGGGCATGCCCCCCAGGAGGAAAGATGACCGCAACCGAGCAGATCATGGCGCTCCTCGAACGCTGGGACCGCCAGCAGGAGGGCTACATCCGCCAGCGCGAGGAGCGCTACGAGGCGATGTTCCAGTTGCTCGAAGACCTCTTCGGCCGCGACGGGCGCTTCACCGCCATCGACGCCGCCTGCGGCCCGGGCTCCCTCGGCCGGCGCCTGCTCGAACGCTTCCCGGCGGCGCGGGTGGTGGCGCTGGACGCCGACGTCATGCTGCTGGAGATCGCGCGTACGGCGCTGGCCGGCTTCGCCGAACGGGTCCGCGTGGTGGAGTGCGACCTCACCGATCCAGGCTGGACCGAACGGGTCGCCGAAGCGCGCGAGTCCCTCGCCGGCGAACGGCCCGCGGCGCTGCTCTCTTCCACCGCGTTGCACTGGCTGTCGCCCGCCGAACTCGCCGGGTTCTACGCCCAGGCCGGCGAACTGCTCGCCCCCGGCGGCGTGCTGCTGAACGCCGACCACATGCGCTACGACCGACGCTGGCCGGGACTCGCGGAATTGTCCCGGAAGCACCGCGAGCGGGTCCTCCAGGCTTCCGTGGCCAGCGGCGCGGACAGTTGGGAAGACTGGTGGCAACGCGCCGCGCAGATCCCCCGGCTGGCCCCGCTGAAGGCGCAGCGCGACGCCCATTTCGCGCGGCGCCCGCTCAGGCGCGCCAGCGAAGACGAAGACTGCTCGCTCGATTTCCATCTCGCCGCCCTGCGCCAGGCGGGTTTCGCCGAGGCCGCCACGGTCTGGCAGCAGTTGGACAACTACGTGGTCTTCGCCCGCCTCGCCCAGGCCTGATACGCCGTCACCCGGGCGCGGGGAATACCTCCAATGGAACCCGGGCAATCCGCCGGACGTTGACGCAGATCAACGCCGGCTCGGCGTCGCTCGCCAGAATCCACAACATCTTGTTGTTTTGCAAAATCAAAACACATCATGTTGTGGAGAAATTGAAATGACCCAGCCCCGGAAGGCTACCTGGCCGGCCACCCTGCTCAAGCGCAACGGACGTGAAGTCCCCTTCGATCCCGGCAAGATCGAACGCGCCATCGCCGCCGCCGGCCAGGCCACCGGCGAGTTCGACCCGCAGCAGGCGCAGGCGCTCGCCGAACGCGTGGTGGAACGCCTGCCGGAGCGCGCCTGCCTGGATATCGAACGGGTCCAGGACCTGGTCGAACGGGTGCTGATGGAGGCCGGCCACTACCCCACGGCGCGCGCCTACGTGGTCTACCGCGAACGCCACGGCCGGCTGCGCCGCGAGCGCAAGACCCTGGTGGACGTCGCCGCGTCGATGAACGAATACCTGTCCCGCGAGGATTGGCGGGTGCGCGCCAACGCCAACCAGGGCTATTCCCTCGGCGGGCTGATCCTCAACGTATCCGGCAAGGTCACCGCGAACTACTGGCTGGATGAGGTCTACGATGCCGACATTGCCGCCGCCCACCGCGACGCCGACCTGCATATCCACGACCTCGACATGCTCGCCGGCTATTGCGCCGGCTGGTCGCTGCGCACCTTGCTGAACGAAGGCCTGAACGGCGTGCCGGGGCGGGTCGAGGCCGGTCCGCCGAAGCACCTGGGCAGCGCCCTGGGGCAGATGGTCAACTTCCTCGGTACCCTGCAGAACGAGTGGGCCGGGGCCCAGGCCTTCAGCTCCTTCGATACCTACCTGGCGCCCTACGTGCGCAAGGACCGCCTCGACTACGCCAGCGTGCGCCAGGCCCTCCAGGAGTTCATCTACAACCTCAACGTGCCGTCGCGCTGGGGCACCCAGACGCCCTTCACCAACCTGACCTTCGACTGGGTCTGCCCGGACGACCTGCGCGACCAGGTGCCGCGCATCGGCGGCGAGGAGATGCCCTTCGCCTACGGCGAGCTGCAGGCCGAGATGGACCTGATCAACCGCGCCTACATCGAGGTGATGCAGGCCGGCGATGCCCACGGCCGGGTATTCACCTTCCCGATCCCGACCTACAACATCACCCACGACTTCCCCTGGGACAGCGACAACGCCACGCGCCTGTTCGAGATGACCGCGCGCTACGGCCTGCCCTACTTCCAGAACTTCCTCAACTCGGACATGCAGCCCAACCAGGTGCGCTCGATGTGCTGCCGCCTGCAACTGGACGTGCGCGAACTGCTCAAGCGCGGCAACGGCCTGTTCGGCTCGGCGGAGCAGACCGGCTCGCTGGGCGTGGTGACGATCAACTGCGCGCGCCTGGGCTATCGCCACCGTGGCGACGCCGCCGGCCTCTACCGCCAGCTCGACCACCTGCTCGAACTCGCCTTCGCCAGCCTGGAGCTGAAGCGCAAGGTGATCCAGCAGCACATGGATGCCGGCCTCTATCCCTACACCCGACGCTACCTGGGTACCCTGCGCAACCATTTCTCCACCATCGGCGTGAACGGCCTGCACGAGATGGTGCGCAACTTCAGCGACGACCGCGAGGGACTGCACAGCGAAGCCGGGCGCGAGATGGCCCTGGCCCTGCTCGATCACGTGCGCGCGCGGCTGGTGGGTTTCCAGGAGGACAGCGGGCACCTCTACAACCTGGAAGCCACGCCCGCCGAGGGCACCACCTATCGCTTCGCCCGCGAGGACCGCAAGCGCTATCCGCGCATCCTCCAGGCCGGCACGCCGGAGGCGCCCTACTACACCAACTCCTCGCAACTGCCGGTGGGCTTCACCGACGACCCGTTCGAGGCGCTGGAGCTGCAGGACGCCCTGCAATGCAAGTACACCGGCGGCACCGTGCTGCATCTCTACATGGCCGAGCGGATTTCCTCCGCCGAAGCCTGCAAGACCCTGGTGCGCACCGCCCTCGGTCGCTTCCGCCTGCCGTACCTGACCGTCACCCCCACCTTCTCGATCTGCCCGCGGCACGGCTACCTGGCCGGCGAGCACGAGTTCTGCCCGAAGTGCGACGAGGAGCTGCTGCAACGCTCCACGCCCAAGAGCTGTTGCGGCGGCTGCGGCGGTTGAGTCGCCTGTCGTTCCTTTCATCCACCAGCAAGGAGTACCACCGATGAACCCCAACCAGTTGCCCGAAGGCCAGCGCCAGCGCTGCGAAGTCTGGACCCGCGTGATGGGCTACCACCGTCCCGTGGCAGCGTTCAATGCCGGCAAGCAGTCCGAGCATCGCGAACGCCGCCATTTCCGCGAGACGCGATGAGCGCCACGCTCAGGGTCGGGGGCCTGGTGCCCCTGACCACCCTCGACTACCCCGGCCTGCTCGCCTGCGTGCTGTTCTGCCAGGGCTGCGCCTGGCGCTGCCGCTACTGCCACAACCCGGAACTGATCGCGCCGCGCGGCGCGGAGGAAATCCCCTGGCCACGCCTGCTCGACTTCCTCCGCCGACGCCAGGGCCTGTTGCAGGCGGTGGTCTTCAGCGGCGGCGAGGCGACCCTGCAGGCGGCCCTCGGCGACGCCATGCGCACGGTCCGCGAACTGGGTTTCCGCGTCGGCCTGCACAGCGCCGGCATCAACCCCCGCGCCTTCGCCCGGGTGCTGGCGCAGAGCGACTGGGTGGGCTTCGACGTCAAGGCGCCGGCCGAGGACGTCGCCGCCATTACCGGCGTGGACGGCAGCGGCGCGGCCAACTGGCGCAGCCTGGAATGCCTGCTGGACAGCGGCGTGGCCTACGAATGCCGGACCACGGTGCACTGGCGCTTGTTCGATAGCGAACGCCTCTGGCGCCTGGCGACGCGCCTGCGCGAGATGGGCGTGGAGCGCTTCGCCGTACAACTGGCGCGCCCGGCCCGCCAGCTCGATCCGCAGCTTCTCGCGAAGCCCGCGCCGCAGGGCGCTGCGCAGCTATGGCGAGAACTGGAAGAGCTGTTTCCCGCCTTCGAACTGCGCGACGCCTGAGCCTCCGGTTCAGCGGCGCCGCTCGGGCCTGCCAGCTCGCTCGGACAGGGCGGGCAGTCCCGACCAGGCCTGTCCTTCACAAGACTCATACGATCGTACGAGAGCACCTCCTCGATTCCTAGTTGCGTCCAATTGTCGCGGACGGCGCCGCTCGCCACCCTTGCTCCAGATTCAGCGACCCCGGACCCGCGCCATGAAACTCACGCTCACCCCTCCCCTGACCCCCAGCCACTGGATGCGCTCGACCGACCTGGCCGACGCCACCAGCGCCCCCCTCGTCGGCACCCACTCGGCGGACGTGGCGATAGTCGGCGGCGGTTTCGTCGGGCTCTGGACCGCCATCACCCTCAAACAACTGGAGCCGGACGCACGGGTCCTGCTGCTGGAGCAGGACGTCTGCGGCGGCGGCGCTTCCGGCAGGAACGGTGGTTTCGTGATGTCCTGGTGGCCGAAGATCGGTACCTTGCTGGGCTTCTGCAGCGAGGCGCAGGCGCGCTTCCTTGGCGAAAGCGCGGAGCGGGCAATCCAGGAACTCGGGGAGTTCTGCGCGCGGCATGACATCGATGCGCACTTCCAGCAGAAGGGCTGGCTGTGGACCGCCACCACGGCGCACCACCTCGACGCCTGGAACGATACCCTCGCCGCCTGCGAACGGCTCGGCGTCAGTCCCTTCGAACGCCTCGACGCCAGCGAAGTGGCACGCCGGACCGGTTCGCCGGTGCATCTCGCCGGGGTCTTCGAGCGCAGCAATGCCACCGTGCAACCAGCCTTGCTGGTGCAAGGCATGCGCCGCGTGGCGCTGGCCCTCGGCGTGGAAATCCACGAGCGTTGTGGCGTCAGCCAGATCGTTCCCGGCCAGCCGGCACAGCTGCTGAGCGCCGGGGCCCGGGTCCAGGCCAAGGCGGTGGTTCTCGCGACCAACGCCTGGTCGGCCGCCCTGCCCAGGCTCTCCAGGCTGATCGTGCCGGTGAACAGTTCCATCGCGGTTACCGAGGCGATACCGCAACGGCTGGAGCGAATCGGCTGGACCGGCGGGGAAGCCATCACCGATTCCCAACTGATGGTGGACTACTACCGCACCACCCGCGACGGGCGCATCGCCTTCGGCAAGGGCACCGGCGCCATCAGCTACGGCTCGCGCATCGGCCGGGTATTCGACGTCGACCGGGAGAGCCTGGCCCTGACCGAGGCCGACTTCCGCCGCACCTATCCCTCGCTAGGCGACATCCCGCTGGTCGACGGCTGGTCCGGCCCCATCGACCGTACCTACGACAGCCTGCCGGTCTTCGGCCGCCTGCACGAGAACATCCACTACGGCATCGGCTGGAGCGGCAACGGCGTGGGACCGAGCCGCCTGGGCGGGCGGATCCTCGCCAGCCTCGCCCTCGGCCGCGACGACCCGTGGAGCCGTTGTCCGCTGGTAGAACGCCGCTGCCGGAGCTTCCCCCCCGAGCCGCTGCGCTACCTGGGTGGCTCCCTGGTGCGCAACGCCGTCCTGCGCAAGGAACGCGCGGAACTCGCCGGTACCGCGCCCTCGGCCACCGACCGCTTTCTCGCGCGCTTCGCCCCCGCCGGCCTTGAAGACAAATCCTGAGGAGCCCATGGCATGAACCCTTCGCTCATCCGTCTCGACGACGAAAGTCCTTTCACCTCGCCCACGCCCGTCGGCCAGCCGCTGGGCGAACCGGTAGCCCTGACCCGTACCGCGGCCCACCGCCCGCTCGCCGACGGCAACGGCGTGACCGGCATCTGGGAATGCACCCCGGGGCGCTTCCGCCGACAGGTCGAGCAGGCCGAGTACAGCTACATCGTCAGCGGTGAAGGTCGCTTCACCCCCGACGAAGGCCAGGCCGTGGAGTTTCGCGCCGGCGACGCGCTCTATTTCGCCGCTGCCACCCAGGGCACCTGGGACATCCGCCAGACCGTGCGCAAGACCTACCTGATCTTCGACTGACCCCGAAGAACCGAACTCCACCGCCCTGACAGAGGAAACAAGAAATGGGTATGCGAGAAGCGAACGACAACGCATCGGGCCTCAAGGCCCATCCCCTGGGCTCGCTCGAGACGATCGCTATCATCATCGGCACCAACATCGGCGCCGGCGTGCTGAGCATGGCCTACGCCGCCCGCAAGGTCGGCTACGTGCCGTTGCTGGTATGCCTGGCCCTGACCTGCCTCTTCTGCATCGTCACCATGCTCTACGTGACCGAAGCCTGCCTGAGAACCCGCGGCAACAACCAGCTCAGCGGCCTCTCCCGGCGTTACCTGGGCCCGCTCGGCGGCTGGCTGATCTTCATCGCGGTGGCGGCCAACAGCTACGGGGCCCTGGTCGCCTACATGACCGGCAGCGGCAACATCATGCTCGAGTTCTTCGGCCAGTACGGCCTCACGCGCGAGGTCGGCAGCCTGATCTTCTTCGTCCCCTCGGCGCTGGTGCTCTACCTGGGCCTGAAGGCGCTCGGCGTGGGCGAGAAGCTGATCAGCGCCGGCATGGTGGCCATCGTCTGCATCCTCATCGGCGCTACCCTGATGCACGACGACGCCCGTCTCGCCCACCTTTGGCAGAGCCAGTGGCAATACGTGGTTCCAGTGTTCAACCTGGCGGTCTTCGTGTTCGGCGCGCAGTTCCTGGTTCCGGAGCTGGTGCGCGGCAACCTGGCAACCCCCGGGCGCGTGCCGCGCCTGATCGTGGTCGGCATGCTGCTGACCTTCCTGCTGGTGGCGGCCATTCCTGCCTCGGTCATCGCCCTGGTCGGCCCCGACAACCTCAGCGAGGTGGCGACCTTGAGCTGGGGACGCTCCCTCGGCCAATGGGCCTACTACGTGGCGAACACCTTCGCCTTGCTGGCGATGCTGACCTCCTACTGGGGACTCGGCGGGTGCCTGTTCACCAATATCTTCGACCACTTCCGCCTGGGCAGCGAAACCAACCGGCGCAAACGCCTGGCGGTGCTCGCCGCGGTCTCGGTCCCGCCGTTCCTGCTGGCCTATGCGGGGCTCGGCGGCTTCGTGAACGCGCTGTACTTCGCCGGTACCTTCGGCGGCGTACTGATGGGCATCATCCCCATCCTCCTGCTCAACGCGGCGCGGCGCCACGGCGACCAACTGCCGGCATTCAGCTGCGGCTGGTATGCCCATCCGCTGATACAGGGGCTGATCGTCCTGGTGTTCGCCTCCAGCGGGGTCTACGCGATCGCCTCGGCACTGGGGATGCTGCCCGCCAGTTGGTGACAGGGCGCGCTGCCTGCGCCCGGGGCGATTACACTGAAGGCCCATGCCTGGAGTTTCCTGGACATGCCGCAGAGCATCCGCCACCTGATCGCCCTCCCCGAACTCCGTTCACGCCTGCTGAGCGGAGCCGGCGGCCTCGACCGCCCGGTTCGCTGGGCGCATGTCTGCGAACTCGACGACCCCACCGAATGGCTCGGCGAGGGTGACCTGCTGATGACCACCGGGCTGGGCATACCGAGCGACGCCGAGCGGCAACGGCGTTACGTCCGAAGACTGGCCGAGGCCGGCCTGGCAGGCATGATGATCGGCGAGAACATGGAAGCCCCGAGCGACCTCGATGCCCTGCGCGAGACGGCCGAGGCCTTGGGCTTCCCGTTGATTCTCACCCACTACGGCGTCCCTTTCGCCGCCGTGACCCGGGCCATCGTCGATGCGGGGCAGAAAGACGAATACGAGCGCCGCAACGCCCTGGCCCGGATATACGAAAGCGCCCGGCTGAGCATGCAGGGACTGGGCCTGCCGGCGCTGCTGCAACGCCTCGGCAAGGACGTGCGAAGCAGCCTCTACCTCATCGTTCCCGACACCCTGGCGGCCTGGCAGCCAGGCCTGCCAGGGCTGCCCGCGGAGTTGGCCGACGCGCTGCGCAACCGCCGTCGCGAGCAGGCGGAGCCGCAGCCGATGGTCCTTCGCCATCCGCTCGCGGAAGGCGAAGCGCTCAGCATCGGCATTCCTTCCGACCGGAACTGCCTGCTGATAGCCCTGGGCGAGCGGCTGCCGGACTACAGTCTCCTGCACCACCTGACGGCAGTGCTCGGCATAGAGATCGAACGGCTGCGCGTCGAAAGCGAACGCCACCTGCGCCTGGGTTCGGAATTGCTCGACGACCTGCTGCAACGACGGCTATACCGGGAACAAGCCGAGGAGCGGCTGGAGGAACTGCTGCCCGGGCTCGATCTCGACGATGCAGTCGTTTCCGTGGCAAGTTCCGAGGGGCTCGCGACCGACCCTATCGGTCTTTTCCGGGGCCACGACTCACGCCTGCTGGTTCGCGCGCAGGGCCAGGAAATCATTCTGCTGCACCAGGCCGGCCTCGCCTCGACACTGCAGGAAGCCCTGGACAGCTCGCTGGGCGTGAGCGCCCCGCTCCGTCGTGCCGAACGTTGCGCCGAGGCCTTGCGCGAAGCGCGTCTGGCCCTGGCCCACAGCCATTCCCGGCGACCGTTGTGTCGCTACGCGGAACTGGACGACGAGGCGCCCTGGCTACCCAGAAGCCTCGCCGAGGCCGAGCGGGCGTTCCGTCTGGTCCTCGGCGCCCTCCACGACTATGACGCGGCCAATGGCTCCGCACTGCTACACACGCTGCAGGTCTTTCTCGAGGAAAACAGGTCCTGGTTGAACGCCGCGCAGCGGCTACACATACACAAGCAGAGCCTGGTCTACCGGATACGCCGCATCGAGGAAATCAGCGGTCGCTCGCTGGACAGCACCGCCGATGTGGCGACCCTCTGGTTCGCCTTGCAGGCAACCCGGCTGTCGCCGGAAGCGAGGGGCAGGACGGCGAAGGGCAGCCTCCTGGAGCAGTCCGCGCACCATGGCGGCGACATGGACTGACGGCGGAGCCCCGATACCTGGCGCTTGCAGGGCGACGCCGCCGCCAACAGGCGCGGCCAGGAACGGTTGCCTGGCAGCGGCGTGGCCTGTGGATGCCGGACCACGGTGCATCGCAGCGAGCGCCGTTGCGAATGCATTAATCCCCCTTGCTAGCTAGCCACCCCGCCGCTGGAGCGGCGCGGCCCGCGCTTCTAGGCTCGAACGGTAAGACGGAAGCCCATCGGCGCGGCGCAAAGGAGGCCTGCGATGCGTAACGGAATCCACGCTGTATCCGCCCCGCTACCCACCCTGTTCGTATCTCCGCCGGCGGTCTTCACTGCCTCCCTCGAGCGACTTCCCCCACACGCTCGACAGGCCCCCGCCGCCCAGCGCCCGCCGGGGTCGCCCGGCATTCCCGGCAGCGCCCGGTTGCAGACTGGCGCCACCACGTCCCGCTGACGTCCCAACGCCGACGGCCATGCCGTCGCAAGCGCTTCATCCCCCGCGATCCGCCCGTCGCGCTCGTCCCCATCGGGACCAACCGGGCCGCCCCCGGCCCGCTCCTTCGAACCTGCGTGGAGTCCATCCCATGAACGGAAGCAGATCCATCTTTCTCTACCTTCTCGCCGCCGCCGGCCTGGCGCTGACACCCGCGGCCCAGGCCGACCGGGGCAACGACGTGGTCGCCCGGCTCAACCAGTTGTACAACGACACCCGCCAGGATTGCGGCGGACCGTCGAAGCCGGCATTCCTCTGTTCCGGCGTGCTGTTCCGCGCCACCTGGCCTTCGACCGACTACATGTTCTACAGCATCAGTCCGAAGAGCCAGAAAAGCGGCGGCGTCTCCGCCTCCTACCTGCGCAAGGACGCCAAGTACCGCAAGCTCGCCTATGGCCTGAAGAGTGGCTTCATCTTCGACACCATCTTCGGTAATCCGAAGGACCACCAGGACTATGCGGTGCTCTGTTCCTTCCCCATCGACGCCGCCACCGACGACCGCGCCCAGCAGGGTTGCACCGATTCGCGGCGCACGCCGAACAGCGTCGAGAAGTCCTGCCAGGACATCAACGTCAGCACCGCCGAGCAGTGGGCGGCGAACTACCGGCAGAACCGCGGCGACCATTCGCGGCAGTGCTCCTTCGACGTCCGCGACGAGCGCAATACCGCCGCCGGCCCGGCCTTCTACCAGAGCATCCGGGCGATGGCGCAGATCGCCGACGAATCCTTCACCACCCAGAACGAACTGCGCCTGGCCAAGTGGGAGGAAAACCCGCCGAAGTCGCCGTCGATCCTCGCCGCGTTCTACACCGAGGACGCCGGCCTGGAGGGCGCTCGGCTCAACCAGATCCAGTGGTACCAGTCGGTCCAGGCATTCCTCCCGATCATCAACATGCGACTGCCGCAGACCCGCCAGCAGGACGCGCAGTTCGCCTACGACGGGCGTAAGCAGGCGATCTACCCGACCAGCGAGAAGAATGCCTGCGAGCGCTATGTGGAAAGCGCCACCTGGGTGGAGCGCGACGATCCGGGCTTCAGGAAGAAGATCATGACCCTGGAAGTGGTACCGACCGATTGCGGGCGCAAGATCCAGGACAACCAGACCAACAATTTCTTCAACGAGCTGGTGGTCGACCACTACCTGGACAGCGAATGGAAGGACAACCCGGACAACCGCGACAGCAATATCGGCAGCATGCGCCGACAACTGGTCTGCCACTTCAACGTCGCCCGCAACAAGCCCGAGTGGAACCTGGAACCCTCGCGGCCGTACACCTCCAACGAGGACTCCATCGCCAAGGGCTGCAATAACACCTGAGGCCGCTCCGCGGGGGCGCTACGGCGTCCCCTGCGAACAGCGATATGGCCTTTTGACATCACGCGTTCTACCATGCCGTCTTTCCAAGCCGCCAGGGAACGAACGCATGGCTTTCGATGCCGCCCGCTATGTCCACCGCTACTACGCCAGCCTGGCGCCCGCCCCGGGCAACGAATACCCGCGCCTGAGGGCCTGGGAGTACCTCTGGGAGTATGTCTGGGACCCCAGTCGCAGCTGGGACGACCTGACCGCCCCCGAACAGCTCGACACCACCGCCCTGCACCTGGGTTTCTACCTGGCCAACTGGGGCATGTTCCGTGGCTCCTCGGGACTGCTGCAGAACAGCAACCTGGACCTGATGAAAGCGCTGGCCCGGCAGCTCTTCAGCGGTGCCGGACCGGAACTCTTCGAGCTGTCCCTGGTGGATTTCGCCGGCAACGGCGCGCGCCTGGCGCACAACCGCAAGCTGCTGGAAACGGTACTCGGGTCGATGGACGCCCTCAGCAGCCGGGTGAGCTGGACCGACACCCTGAAGAGCAAGATCCTGCTCGGCGTCTGGGGCGAGTTTCCCGCCCTCGACCGCCACTACGTGGCCGCCTGTCGCGCGCTGTATCCACGCCGGGGCCTGACGAGCGTCAACGGCGGGACCCTCACCGCGCTGCACCGCCTGATCGGCGAAGAAAGGCTGTCGTTCCCGCGCCTGGAGACCGCCCGCAAGGGGCTCCTCTACCCCACCGGGCGCCTGGCCGACATGGCTTTCTTCCAGTACGGCCTGGAAAACGCTTGAGGCGCTGCGCCGCCGATCCGGGGGACTTGTAGGCATGCCCTCGCTGTAAGTAGTATGAGACTCATTCTCAATTACAACAGCGATCCCCTCCATGCCGCCGGCCGACGCCTCCCTGCACGACGCTGTGAGCCATCTCTACCAGGACCACCATGGCTGGCTGCAAGGCTGGTTGCGGCGACGCCTGGGCTGCGCGGAAAACGCCGCCGACCTGGCCCAGGACACCTTCGCCCGCCTGCTCGCCTCGCGCCGGGTACTGGATGCGCGCGAACCGCGCGCCTACCTGACCACCGTCGCCAAGGGGCTGATGATCAACTGGTTCCAGCGCCAGTCGCTGGAGCGCGCCTACCTCGATGCCCTGGCCAACCTCCCGGAAGACCTCGCGCCGCCGCCGGAACAGCGGTTGATGGTGCTGGAAACCCTGCATGAAGTAGACGCCCTGCTCGGCAGCCTGCCGGACAGGGTCCGCCAGGCGTTTCTCCTGGCGCAGATCGAAGGCCTGAAGTACGAAGCCATCGCCGAGCGCCTGGGCGTGTCCCTGGGTTCGGTCAAGCGCTACATGCAGCAGGCCTTCCGCCAGTGCCTGGAGCTGATGGAATGAACGCCGCGGACGAAGGCCGGATTCCCTCGCCGATCCTCGACGAGGCCGCCGAGTGGCTGGTGCGCCTGCAGGACAGCGGCTGCACCGACGACACGCGCCAGGCCTGCGCCCAGTGGCGGCAGCGCAGCCCGCAGCACGCCCATGCCTGGGAGCGCGCCGAGCGCCTGCTGCAATGCCTCGGCCGACTGCCGCCGGCGCTGGCCCTGCCGACCCTCGGCCGCGAGCACGGGCTGGACCGGCGGCGCGCGATCAAGCACCTCGCCCTGGTCCTCGGCGGCGCCTCGCTGGGGCTCGCCACCTGGCAGGCCGAACCGTTGCGCGACTGGCTGGCCGACCAGCGCACCGGCGTCGGCGAACAGCGCCGCCTGACCCTGCCCGACGGCAGCCTGCTGACCCTGAACACCGACAGCGCCGTGGACCTGGCCTACGACGCCAGCCAGCGGCTGGTACGCCTGCTGCGCGGCGAGATCTTCGTCGATAGCCGCGCCGACCCGCGTCCGTTCCGCGTCGCCACCGCCGAAGCGCGGCTGCATGCCGGTGCCGCCCGCTTCAACGTACGCCAGGAGATGGCCGCGACCCGGGTCGCGGTACTCGCCGGGCGGGTCGAACTGAGCCCGCTCCACGGACGCGGGCGCTGGCTGGAAAGCGGCGAATCGGTGCGCCTGGGCGCCGACGGCGAAGCGCGCCGGCTGGCCTTCGACGGCCTGCCGGACGCCTGGACCCGCGGCATGCTGATGGCCGACCGGATGCCGCTGGCCGAGGTGCTCGCCGAACTCGCCCGCTACCGTCGCGGCGTACTGCGCTGCGACCCGCAACTGGCCAGGCTGGCGGTGTCGGGCGCCTATCCGCTGCTGGACCTGCGGCGCACGCTGGGCATGCTGCAGGCCACCTATCCGCTGAAGGTGCGCGGGGTGACCGACTACTGGATCAGCCTGGTGCCGGCGTGACGGCGCGGCCGCCATCCCCGTGGCAACCGCCCCCTCGCGTCCACCCCGGCAGGCCGTCCGCCGTTGCGCCGGAACAGGCGTTGCCATCGACATACCGTGCTCCGCAGAAAAATAACCGCCTCGACCTGAGACCTTTTTCCTTCTCGGCTGGCAAGTAGAGGAATCCGCCCCGACCCAAGGTCCGCAGAGACCACGAGGAACCCTGTACATGCCCGTACGCACGCTTCGTCCCCGTTCGCTGTCCCTGGCCATCCACGCCGCCGCCATGACCCTCGCCCTCGCCGGCGCGGCCCCCGCCCTGCTTGCCGCCGAGGCGCCCGCCGCCAGCTCGGCGCGCAGCTATGACATCGCCCCCGGCCCGCTCGGTCGCACCCTGTCGGCCTTCGCCAGCGACAACGGGGTATCCCTGGCGTTCGACCCGGCGCTCACCGAGGGTCGCCGCAGCGCCGCCCTGCGCGGCCGCTACGCGCCGGTCGAGGCGCTGCACCGCCTGCTGCTGGGCAGCGGCCTGGAGTTGCAGCAGCGCAGCGATGGCAGCTACACCCTGGTGCCGGCAGCCACCGATGGCGCGCTGGAACTGCAATCCTCGCTGATCACCGCCCAGGCCGCCGGTGCCGAGACCCTGCCCGCCGAGTACGCCGGCGGCCAGGTGGCCCGTGGCGCGCGCCTGGGCATGCTGGGCAACGCCGACGTGATGGATGCGCCATTCAGCATCACCAGCTACACCGCCAGGACCATCGAGCAGCAGCAGGCGCGCAGCGTCGCCGACCTGCTACAGGCCAACGATCCGTCGGTGCGGGTGGTCGGCGGGCGCGGCGACCTGGTGGACAGCTACACGATTCGCGGCTTCAGCGTGCAGAACGCCGACGTCGCCTTCAACGGCCTCTATGGCCTGCTGCCGTTCTGGCGGGTACCGATCGAATTCGCCGAGCGCGTGGAAGTGCTCAAGGGACCGAACGCCCTGCTCGGCGGGATTTCCCCCGGCGGCAGCGTCGGCGGCACCATCAACCTGGTGCCCAAGCGCGCCGACGACCAGCCGCTGACCCGCGTCAGCGTCGACTGGACCCAGCGCGGCCAGCTCGGCACTCACCTCGACATCGGCCGGCGCTTCGGCGAGAACAACGCCTTCGGCGTGCGCTTCAACGGCGTCTACCGCAACGGCGATACCGCCGTCGACCATCAGAGCCGCGAGTTTCCCATGCTCTCCCTGGGCCTGGACTTCCGTGGCGAGCGCCTGCGCCTGTCCAGCGACCTGCTGTACCAGAAGGAAAGCCTGGAAGGCGTGGTGCGCCCGCTGCTGACCGGCCCGGGAACCACCCACATCCCCCACGCCCCGGACTCGAAGACACGCTTCGGCCTGCGCGATTCCTACCTGGACCAGGAGGATTACTCCATGGTCAACCGCGGCGAGTACGACCTCGCCGACAACCTGACGGCGTTCGCCAGCATCGGCGGCCGCCAGAGCAACTACGAAACCATCGCCGCCAACAGCATCCTCGTCGGCAACCAGGGCGATATCGTCAACAGCCTGGCACGCCAGCGCGGCGACCGCCGCACCTATTCCGCCGAGGTCGGCCTGCGCGGCAACTTCGACACCGGCCCGCTCCGCCACGACTGGACGCTCAGCGTCAACCGCCTGCACGAACGGCTGGGCATGGTCTATGCCTTCACCGGGATGCAGCCGGGCAACCTCTACCAGACCTCGCCGCATACGCCGCTGCCGGACTTCTCCAGCCTCGACGGGAGCATTCCGAAGACCAATGAAACCGACCTCGGCGGCGTGGCGCTGGCCGACAGGCTGTCGTTCCTCGAGGATCGCGTGCAGGTCACCCTGGGCGTGCGCCGCCAGCAGATCGAGTCGCGCAACTACGACCAGACCAGCGGCGCGCGCACCAGCCACGACAAGCGGCACGTGTGGACGCCGATGGCCAGCGTGCTGGTCAAGCCGCTGCTGGACCTGTCGCTGTACGCCAACTACATCCAGGGCCTCAGCCAGGGCGAGGCGGCGCCGATGACCGCGGCCAACGCCGGCCAGGTGCTGGCACCGTACAAGGCCGAGCAATACGAGATCGGCGCCAAGTACGACCTGGGCGGCTTCACCACCACCCTGGCGCTGTTCGAGATCAGGAAACCGAACGCCTATACCGACGCCAGCAACGTCTTCCGCGCCGACGGCGAGCAACGCAACCGCGGCGTGGAGCTGAGCCTCTATGGCGAACCGCTGGACGGCGTACGGGTGATGGCCGGCGCCACCTACATCAAGCCCGAGCAGAACAAGACCGGCGACCCTGCCAGCGAAGGCAAGGACGCGCCCGGCGTGGCCCGCCGCCAGGCCAACCTGGGGGTCAGCTGGGACACCCCGTTCGTCGACGGACTGACCCTCGACAGCCGCTGGATCTACACCGGCTCGGCCTATGTGGACAGCGCCAACGCCCTCGCCGTGCCGCACTGGAACCGCGTCGACCTCGGCGCCGCCTACGCCTTCCAGGTCGCCGGCAAGCCGCTGGTGGCGCGCGCCAACCTGGAGAACGCACTGGGCAAGGACTACTGGACCGCAGCCAACGGCTACCTGTCGATCAGCTCGCCGCGCACCCTTTCCCTTTCCCTCACGGCGGACTTCTGAGTCCGCCCCACCATAACCAGAAACCGCCGATGACCAGCCAATGACCGCGAAAACCCTGCGCACCTGGTACCTGGTGCACAAATGGACCAGCCTGATCTCCACGATCTTCCTGCTGATGCTTTGCCTCACCGGGTTGCCGCTGATCTTCCACGAGGAGATCGAGCACTACTTCGAGCCGCATCCGCAGCTCGAGCCGCTCACCGCCGAGTCGCCGCGCATCGACTACGACGACGTGATCGCCCGCGCCCTGGCCGCCCGGCCGGGCGAAGTGGTGCGCTTCCTGGTATTCGAAAAGGACGACCCGCTGGGCCTGGTGATCAGCGCGCCGAGCCTGGTACCGCCGCCGGAGAACGGCCACATGCAGCCGTTCGACGCGCGCACCGGGGAATTCTTCGACGCGCTGCCGCCGCCGGGCGGCTTCATGTACCTGATGCTGAAGCTGCACACCGACCTGTTCCTCGGCCTGCCCGGCTACCTGTTCCTCGGCCTGATGGGCCTGCTGCTGGTGGCCTCGCTGGTGTCCGGGGTGGTGGTATACACGCCGTTCATGCGCAAGCTGGACTTCGCCACGGTACGCGCCGAACGCAGCCGTCGCCTGAAGTGGCTGGACCTGCACAACCTGCTGGGCATCGTCACCCTGTCCTGGGTACTGGTGGTCGGCGTGACCGGAGTGATCAACACCCTGGCCCTGCCAATCCTGATGCTCTGGCAAGGCGGGCAGTTGGCGGAAATGACCGCGCCCTACAAGGACGCGCCGCCGCTACAGAGCCTCGGCTCGCTCGACGCGGCCCTGGCCACGGCACGCCGGGCGGCGCCGGACATGGAGGTCAGCTTCGTCGGCTTCCCCGGCACCCAGTTCAGCAGCCAGCATCACTATGCGGTGTTCATGCGCGGCAACACGCCGCTCACCGAGCGCCTGCTGAAGCCGGCACTGATCGACGCGCAGAGCGGCGAACTCACCGACATGCGCGAGATGCCGCTGTACGTGAAGACGCTCCTGCTGTCGCAGCCGCTGCACTTCGGCGACTACGGCGGCATGCCGCTGAAGATCGTCTGGGCGCTGCTCGACCTCGTCAGCATCGTCATCCTCGCCAGCGGTCTCTACCTCTGGCTCGGCCGACGCAAGACGCCATTGGAGAAGCGCCTGGCGGAACTGCCGGACGGCAGCCTGGCGACGGAGGGCAAGGCATGAGGCGCGGTCTCTGGATGATCTTCCGCTGGCCCCTGCTACTGGCCCTGCTCGGCCTCTTCGGGCTGCTCTCGGCGCTGCTCGGCGACGGCCTCTACGACCTGCTCTCCTGGCTCGCCCTGGGCACTCCGCTGGTGCTGGTCGGCTGGGTCTGGCTGCGCCTGCCGCGAACCCGAAGGAACCCCTGAGGTGACCACCCCGCCGCCCTCCGCCAACACCCTGGACCTGCGTCCGCTGATGTTCGAGACCTTCGTCTGCACCCTCGCGGTGATGTCCTTCGTCGCCCTGGTCGGCCCGCTCGCCCGCAAGCTCGGCCTGGCGCCCTGGCAGGCCGGCGCCGCGGTGACCGTCGGCGGCATCGCCTGGATGCTCGCGGCGCGGCCCTGGGGCATCGCCAGCGACCGGCATGGGCGACGGCGGATACTGCTCGGCGGGCTGGCCGGCTTCGCCCTCTCCTACGGCTCGCTCTGCCTGTTCATCGTGCTCGCCCTGCACTGGACGTTGCCGACCCTGTTCGCCTTCGCCGGTATCGTTCTCCTGCGCGGCCTCGCCGGCGGTTTCTACGCCGCGGTGCCGGCCTGCACGGCGGCACTGGTGGCCGATCACGTCGAGGCGCAACGACGCGCCGCGGCGCTGGCCGGACTCGGCGCGGCCAGCGCGATAGGCATGGTGATCGGGCCGGGGCTGGCCGGACTCCTGGCGACTCACGGGCTGGTCCTGCCGTTGCTAGTCACCGGCGCGCTGCCCCTGGTCGCCCTGCTGGCGCTCTGGCGCTGGCTGCCGCGCGAGGAGCGTCGCCAGCCGAACCGCGGCGCCGCCCTGGCGATCGGCGACCGCCGCCTGCGGCGGCCGCTGGCGGTGGGCTTCGTGGCGATGTTCAGCGTCACCGTGGCGCAGATCACCGTGGGCTTCTTCGCCCTCGACCGGCTGCGCCTGGATTCCGCCGACGCCGCGCGGGTGGCCGGCATCGCC
The DNA here is from genome assembly GCF_056110345.1 of Pseudomonas sp. TZ252. Lineage (NCBI taxonomy): Bacteria > Pseudomonadati > Pseudomonadota > Gammaproteobacteria > Pseudomonadales > Pseudomonadaceae > Pseudomonas > Pseudomonas sp. TZ252. The sequence goes on from NZ_CM148566.1 coordinate 5,919,349, forward strand.
CTGACCGCAGTGGGCGTCGCGCTGATCCTGGCCCAGCTCCTGGTGCGCCGCCTGGACTGGCCACCGCCGCGACTGATCCGGGTCGGCGGGCTGGTCGCCGCCATCGGCTTCGCCGCCGTGTGCTTCGCCGACTCGCCGCCGCTGCTCTGGCTGGCCTTCTTCGTCGCCGCGGCGGGCATGGGTTGGGTATTCCCGGCAGTCTCGGCGCTCAACGCCAATGCCGTGCGCGCCGAGGAACAGGGTGCCGCCGCCGGCACCCTGGTGGCCGTACATGGCTTCGGCCTGATCAGCGGGCCGCTGCTCGGCACGCTGCTCCACCAATTGGACAGCCGCGCCCCCTACGCGCTGGTCGGTCTGCTGCTGGCGCTGGCGGCGTTCTGGCCGAGCCAACCGACGCGCCCCGTGGAAACGAGGAGCGAAGCACCATGACCGCTGTCGACCTGCTGCTGGTCGCGACCCTGCTGGCGGCCCTGCTCGCCTGGTGGATACCCGCCCTGCCCGGCCACCGTGGCCTGCTGGCGCTCGCCTCGACGCTGGCGCTCGGCGCCAGCCTGTACGCTGCATGGGACGACCGCTGGCAAGCCGGCGTCGGCGCCTTCGCCGGTTTCTCCCTGCTGCTCGGCGCCTGCCTGCGCCGGAAGCCCGAGCGCGGCCTGCCGTTCCGGACCGGTTCGCTGTACGGCCTGCTGGTGCTGCTGGCAATCGCCGCGCTGTACCTGTTCCCGGTCGCGCCGCTGCCGGCGCCGAGCGGCCCCTATGCGGTCGGCGTGCGCGATTTCGAACTGGATGACCCCAGCCGGCCCGGCCTGCTCGGCGCCCCGGCCGGGCAGCCGCGGCGCCTGCTGGTACGCGCCTGGTACCCGGCACGCCCGATCGCCGGCGCCGCGCCGCGTCACTATTTCGACCCAGGCGAGGCGCGCAGCACCGCGCGGGGCTTCGGTGAAATACTCGGCTTTCCGCCGTTGCTCACCTACCTCAAGCACCTGCGCACCAATTCCTATCCGGACGCCCCGCTGCGCGACGACTCCGCTCGCCTGCCGGTGGTGTTCTACAGCCATGGCTACAGCGCCTTCGCCGGCGGCAACTGGACCCTGATGGAAGAACTGGCCAGCCACGGCTACGCGGTCTACGCCATCCAGCACAGCGGCGACGCGTCGCCGACCCGCCTGCCCGATGGCACGCTGCTGCCCATGGACCCCGGGCTGGTCGAACACCTGCGCCGGGCCGCCCACGACGGCTTGCCGCAGGCCATGCGCCAGGGCTATGTCAGCGACGATCTCGACCAGCGCCTCGACGGCCAGTTGCACACCGCCCTCGACCTGCCCGCCCCGGCCAACCGCGCCATCAACCTCAGCGCGCCGGTATGGCTGGCCGACCGCCTGTTCGTCCATGACCGCCTGCAGGCCGGCGAGGTCCCGGACAGGGTCGCCGACCTGGTGGCCGCCAGCGACTTCGCGCACACCGGCGAGATGGGCATGTCCTTCGGCGGCTCGACCACCGGCGCGGTCTGCATGGTCGACCGACGCTGCGCGGCGGCCGTCAACCTCGATGGCGGCGACTTCGACTTCGCGCCCTTCGATAGCGATCTCCCGGCACCGCTGCTGATGCTGCACGCCGACCTTGGCAACTTCTACCGGCTGTTCGGCATCGAACCGCCGGCCCGCCCGAGAAGCTTCAACGACTTTTCCTACGAACGCTTCGAGCACGCCGGCCAACGCCAGGACATTCATCGCCTGGTACTGCGCGATTCGGCCCATGCCGGGCTTACCGACAATCCGCTGTTCATCCGCCGGCCGCTGCGCGACGGGCTGCTCGGCTCGGCACCGACGGAAGTCCTCATCCAGGCTCCCAACGCCCTGGTGCTGGGTTTCTTCGATCACTACCTGCGCGGCCGCGCCAACGACTTTCCGCAAGCGCAGATGGCGCGCTTCCCCGCCTGGCTGACGCGCTACGACAACTCGGCGGTGCGCGACTGGTGGCTGGCCAAGCCGGAAGCCCAGCGCCTGGCGCTGCGACAACGCATCGACGAAATGAAACGGCGCAAGACCGGGCTGGATCTTCCCTGACGACGGGTTACAGTGGGCGCCCCATCTGCGGAGCGCCGTCCATGCATATCCCGCCCGAGCTGATCATCCACCAGACCCGCCACTGGACGCTGAACCAGCGGATCGACTCGGCCCTGCCCGGCTACTGCATGCTCGGCTCGCGGCAACCGGCGACGGCCTTCCACCAGTTGCCGGAACAGGCCCTCGCCGAATTCGGGCCGCTGCTGGCCAGGGTCGAACGCGAAATGGACGCGCTGCTGCGGCCGCGACGCATCTATGTCGGCCGCTACGGCCACATGCCCGGCCTGCCGGTGCATTTCCACCTGATTCCACTGTACGACTGGGTCGAGGAACTGTTCTGGGAGGACACGCGTTACCGGACGCTCCAGCAGTTCGGCGTGCCGACCGCCGAACCCCTTACCGATGGCGCCGAGCTGACCCTGTTCGTCTGGCGCGAATTCTGCGAACGCGCCGATCCACCGGCCGGGCGCGGCATGGATCGGCAACAGGCGATCGCCGGATTGCGCCGGGCATTCGGCTACGGCGTCCAACCCCGAACATCGTCTGGGCCGGACTCCGAGTCCGCGCAGGACGCATGACCGCGTGCGGTTGGGTGGGCTTCGAGGCCGCGTAGGGCGGATAACCGCTTGCGGTTATCCGCCATGAAACGTCGGCGCAGCGGCGGATAACGCCGGTGGCGTCATTCGCCCTACGACCCGGCTCCGAGGCCGCGGTACGCATGACCGCGTGCGGTTGGATGGGCTCCGAGGCCGCGTAGGGCGAATAACCGCTTGCGGTTATCCGCCATGAGACGTCGGCGCAGCGGCGGATAACGCCGGTGGCGTTATTCGCCCTACGGCCCGACTCCGGGGCCGCGGGACGCATGACCGCGTGCGGTTGGATGGGCTCCGAGGCCGCGTAGGGCGAATAACCGCTTGCGGTTATCCGCCATGAGACGTCGGCGCAGCGGCGGATAACGCCGGTGGCGTTATTCGCCCTACGGCCCGACTCCGGGGCCGCGGGACGCATGACCGCGTGCGGTTGGGTGGGCTTCGAGGCCGCGTAGGGCGAATAACCGCTTGCGGTTATCCGCCATGAAACGCCGGCGCAGCGGTGTCGTCACGGTTGCAGGTAGCGGTGCTTCCAGCCTCCTTCGTCGCGGTCGTAGCGCAGGCGCTCGTGCAGCCGCTCGGTGCCGTTGCCCCAGAACTCCACCGACTCCAGGCACAGTTCGAACAGGCAGTAGCCCGGCGGGCGCGGCAGCGGGCCGTCGGTTTCCGCCAGGCGCCGGGCTTCGGCGCGCAGGGCGTGGATGTCGGCGAGGGTTTCGCTCTGCCGCGAGGCGATCGACATCGGGTGGGTCTGGTACGGGCGGCTCAGCCACTGGGCGTCGGCGCGCTCGTCGGGCAGGCGTTCGGCGCGGCCGTTGAGGATGATCTGCTGGCTGCTCTCGCGCCAGTACAGCACCCCCGAGGCCCAGGGGTTCTGCGCCAGTTCGCGGCCCTTCTGGCTATCGGCGTGGGTGGCGAACACCACCCCGCGCTCGCCCAGCTCGGCGATCACCACGATCCGCGTCGACGGCCGGCCCTGCCCGTCGACCGTGGCCAGGGCCAGTGCCCGCGGCTCGCGCACGCCATAGCGGCGGGCGCGTTCCAGCCAGTTGCGCAGCACCTCCATGGGGTTCGCCGGCGGCGCCTCGAACTCCGGGAAAGGGGCTTCGATGGTCCCGGTGAGGGACTCGGAAATGTTCGCGTTGACGCCCATCACGGCGTTCCTCCGTTCTGCCCGTTCACAGGTAGGCCCGGCCTTCGGCGAAGGCCGCGCCGTTGCCCGACACTTCCACCGCCGAGACCCGCTCGCCGGCGCCCTCGGCGCGGGCGTACATGCGCGACGGCCGGCCGATCTCGACGCCCTGGAGGATCTCGATCTGCTGCCCGTAGGGAATCTGCCGGTGGCGCGCCAGGTGGATCGCCAGCGGCCCGGCGGCGGAACCGGTGGCGGCGTCCTCGACCACGCCGTAGGCCGGCGAGAACATGCGGCTGCGCCAGTGCCGCCCGGCGCCGGCGAAGCAGTTCACCGCCAGGTCCGGGAAGTCGCACAGCGCGCGGTGGTCGGGGTGCAGCGCGGACAGCGCGGCGACGCTCTCCAGGCCGACGAAGACGTGGCGCGGGCCGTTGCGGTAGACCTCGATGGGAAAGGTCGAGCCCTTCAGGCCGAGGGCGGCGAGCAGCTCGGCCGGGCGGCTGAAGTGCTCCCAGGTGGGGATCGGCTGCTGCATGCTGCAGGCCACCACCTTGCCGTCCTGGCGTTCCAGGGCGAAGGGCACGGTGCCCATCCTGGTCTCCAGGAACAGCCTGTCCTTGTCGGTCTCGGCGCCCAGGGCGATGGCGGTGCCCAGCAGCGGGTGGCCGGCGAACGGCAGTTCGTTGACCGGGGTGAAGATGCGGATGCGCGCGTCGCCGTCCTGTTGCGGGCGGAGCACGAAGGTGCTCTCCGACAGGTTCATCTCCCGCGCCATGCGCTGCATGCGCTCGCCGCTGAGGTCGTCGCAGTCGAAGAACACCGCCACCGGGTTGCCTTGCAGCGGTTCGCTGGCGAAGGCGTCTATCACGACATATCTGTGCATGGGCTCTCCTGGCTCAGGGCCGCCGCTCGACCAGCGCGTGGCGCAGCAGGTCGGCGATGATGCGCGGACCCTCGCGGGTCAGCACCGATTCGGGGTGGAATTGCATGGAGGCGAAGCGCGGCCCGCGCAGGGCATGGACCTCGCCGGTCTCGCGGTCGCGGCTGATCTCGATCGGGCCGACCTCGGGAATCTCGATGCGGTCCTGCAAGGCGCGCGCGGCGAAGGTGTTGTAGAAGCCGACGCGCTCGGCGGCGCCGAACAGGTCGATCTGTTTCTGCACGCCCTGGTTGGGCTCCTGCCGGCGTTGCAGGTCCAGGCCCAGGCACAGGCTCAGCACCTGGTGGCTCAGGCACACGGCGAGGAACGGCCGGCGCTCGCTGAGCAGCGAACGGATGGCCAGGTGCAGGTGGCCGATCTTCGGCTGGCCGATCTCGGTGGGGTTGCCCGGGCCGGGGCCCATGATCACCAGGTCGTAGCCGTCGAACGAGTACGGCTCCTGGAAGCCGCGCACGGTCACCGTCAGGCCCAGCGACTTGAGCTGCTTGGCGATCATCGAGGTGAAGGTGTCCTCGGCATCGACGATCAGCACCTCGCGTCCGGACAGGTCGGCCTGCAACTGCTGGCGCTCGCTGGCGCCGCGCAGCCAGAAGTCGGCGATCGGCGCGTTGCGGCTGGCCAGCGCCGCCACCACGTGCGGGTGCGAGCCCAGGCGCTGCGGCGCCTGGCTCTTCAGCGCGGCGATCAGCCCGGAAGCCTTGGCCCGGCTTTCCGCCGCCTCGCCCAGGGGATCGGAGTGACGCACGATGGTCGAGCCGACGCCGATGCGCAGGCGGCCGTCGCCCTCGATCTCGGCGGTGCGGATCAGGATCGCCGAGTCCAGCGTGCGCCCGCCCTGGCCGTCACCGCCGATCAGCGCCGCCACCCCGCTGTAGTAGCCGCGACCCTGCGGCTCGTAGCGGCGGATCACCCGGCAGGCGCTTTCCAGCGGGCTGCCGGTGACGGTCGGGGCGAACAGCGTCTCGCGCAGCACCTCGCGCACGTCGCGGCTGGTCTGGCCCTCGATGAAGTACTCGGTGTGCGCCAGGTGCGCCATCTCCTTGAGGTAGGGACCGAGCACCCGGCCGCCGTCCTCGCAGATCCGCGCCATCATCTTCAGCTCCTCGTCCACCACCATGTACAGCTCGTCGGCTTCCTTGCGGTTGTCGAGGAATTCCATGACCTCGGCCAGGTTCGGCCCGGCCGGCGGGTAGCGGTAGGTGCCGCTGATCGGGTTCATCACCGCCAGGCCGTCGCGCACGCTGATGTGTCGCTCGGGCGAGGCGCCGACCAGGGTGCGTTCGCCGGTGTGGACGATGAAGGTCCAGTAGGCGCCCTTCTCGCGCAGCAGCAACTGGCGGAAGAAGCTCAGCGCGCTGGCCGTGGCGTAGCCGTCGATGCGCGCCTGGAAGCGCCGCTTGATCACGAAGTTGGCGCCTTCGCCGCGACCGATCTCGTCGGCGATGACCCGCCCGACCACTTCGGCGTAGGCCTCGTCGTCGAGGTCGAAACCTTCCTCGCTCAGTTCCAGCGCCTGGTTCGGCAGCAGCGCCAGGGCCTGTTCCAGCGGCAGCAGCTCCTGCTCCAGGACCTTCAGCGCCAGCAGCGGCGTGCCGTCGTCGAGCGCCTCGAAGCCGCGCTCGGCGATCTGCCGGTAGGGAATCAGCGCCAGCAGGTCATGGCGCGGCAGGCCCGGGCCGGGCTCGTCCAGCGGCAGGTCGGCCAGGCCGTGCAGTTCGAGCGCCTCGCCGCGGATCACGTCGAGCAGGCCCGGGCCATTGCTTTCCGGGCGGTAGAGCAAGGCGAACGGCGCCGGCCGTTCGAGCAGGCGCTGCAACAGCGATGTGGGCAGGGCGTTCATTCCAGCACCTCGTCGGTGGTGACCACCATCGCGCAGCGGCTGGCGGCGTATTCCAGGGCCATGCGGTGGTGCGCCTCGCTGAAGTCGGCGATGGCGTCGGCCACCAGGAACGGCTGGATGTCGTTGGAGTAGGCGTCGACCGTGGAGATCAGCACCCCGACGTGGGCGTATACGCCGCACAGCACCAACTGGTCGCGGCCGGCGGCGCGCATCCGCTGGAGCAGGTCGGAGTGGAAGAAGGCGCTGTAGCGCCACTTGGTCAGCAGCCAGTCGTCCGGCCCCGGCGCCAGCTCCTCGACCACCTCGCGGTCGGCCGGACTGGCGCGCATGCCCGGCCCCCAGAAGTCCTTGAGCAGACCGCGCTGCTCCTCGGTCATGCTGCCCGGCTGGGCGGTGTAGGCGATCTGCACGCCCTGCTCGACGCACCAGCGGCGCAGCCGCGCGGCGTTGGCCACCAGCCCGGCGCGCAGGCTCTCGGGCAGCGGGCGCAGGAAGTAGCGCTGCATGTCGTGCACCAGCAGCACCGCGCGCCGCGGCTCCAGGCTCCAGCGCGCCAGGTTGGCCGGCAACTGCTGGGCAGTCGGCAAGGGATAGGCGGTGATTTCGGGAATGCCGCTCATGCCACGGTCTCCAGGGGGAAGGTTGCGCTCGGGATCGCTTCTGCGCCGGACCAGGCCATCACCGCGCTGAGTGCCTGCCAGGGGTTCAGCCGCGGATCGCAGAGGCTGGTGTAGTGCCGGCTGACCTGGTGCAGGCCGCTGGAATCGGCGACGCACTCGGTGACGTCGTCCGGGGTGGTCTCCAGGTGCAGCCCGGCGGCCACGCCGCCGGAGCCGGACACCGCCAGGCGGAACGCCGCCACCTCCTCGGCGATGCTGCGCACCAGGCGGGTCTTGTTGCCGCAGGGCGCGACGATGGTGTTGCCGTGCATCGGGTCGCTCAGCCAGATCACCGGGTGCCCGGCCGCGCGCACCGCCTCCACCAGCGGCGGCAGGCGCTCGCCGACCTTCTGCGCGCCCATCCGCGCGATCAGCGTCAGGCGTCCCGGCTCGCGGCGCGGATCGAGGCGCTCGCAGAGCGCCAGCAACTGGTCGCGGCCGATCTCCGGACCGACCTTGCAGGCCACCGGGTTGAGCACCTCGGCCAGCAGCGCCACATGGGCGCCGTCGACCTGGCGGGTGCGCTCGCCGATCCACGGCCAGTGGGTCGAACCGAGGTAGACCCGGCGCTGCTCGTCCTCGCGCAGCATCGACAGCTCGTAGTCGAGCAGCAGCATCTCGTGGCTGGTCCAGACCGGCGAGGCATTCGCCTCCTGCCCGGACGCGGCGTCCCAGCCCAGGTGGCGCATGATGTTGCGCGCCGCCGCATAGCCCTTGAGGATCCGCTGCGGATCGGCCCGGCGCTGTTCGGCATGGGCCTCGCGGCCGTTGACCATGTCGCCGCGATAGACCGGCAGGGTCTGCTCGCCGACCTGCTCGTGCGGCTTGGAACGCGGCTTGGCGTACTGCCCGGCGATGCGCCCGACGCGGATCACCGGCCGCCGGCCGGCCAGGCGCAGGGCGCCGGCCAGCAGTTCCAGCACGGCGGCCTTGCGCGCCACGTTCTCGGCATGGTGGTCGTCCATGTCCTCGGCGCAGTCGCCGCACTGCACCACCAGCGCCTCGCCGCGGGCGACCCGCGCCAGGGTCGCGCGCAGGGCCAGGATGTCGCCGGCGCGGATCAGCGCCGGACTGCCGCGCAGGTACGCCTGCACGTCGCGCAGGCGCGACGGATCGCCCCATTCGGGTTGCTGCAGCGCTTCGCAGCGCCGTACGCGTTGCAATAGATCGTCCATAGTTCACCCCTTCCAGGATGGCCTCAGGTGGGAATGCCTTCGCGTTTGATCTGCGGGACCGGAATGCTCAGGGCGCGCAATTGCTGGAAGACGTTCATGAATTCGCGGTTGCGCTTGATCTTGCCGTCGTCCAGCTCGAAGGAATGCAGGAAGTGGTTCTCGTAGTAGCCCTCGGGATAGCCGGGGAAGAGGATCTTGCCGTGGCCGTCGCACTCGACCCAGAAGTGGTTGGGATCGTCGGTCTCGAAGACCTTGATGTTGTACCACTCCCAATCCGGGAAGCATTTCAGCGACCACACCGCGTGCTCGGCCAGCTTGTCCTTGCCACGAATGACGATGGGCGAGCCGGTATCGGTGGTCCATAAACCGCCACAGCCGTCCTCGACGAAAAGTTCATGGCGGCGCAGGCGATCCTGGCCTTTGGTGTTCATATACTTGACCACCGTCTCGCGATTCTTCCTGCGCAACTCCACGGCGTCTTCGAAACCTTGGGGAATGGCATTATCGAGCATCGTCATATCTCCTCTTGAATTGGAATAAACATTAATCAGGTGGGAATACCGTCACGTTTTATTTGTGGAACGGCTATTCCCAATGCACGCAATTTCTGCATCGGGTTCATGAACTCGCGATTGCGTTTTATCCGGCCGTTCTCGAGTTCGAAGGAATGGATGTAGTGGTTCTCGCAATAGCCCTCCGGATACCCCGGGACCAGCGCCTTGCCGCGCCCGTCGCACTCGACCCAGAAGTGGTTCGGATCCTCGGTCTCGAAGATCCGCACGTTGTGCCACTCCCAGTCGGGGAAGCAGCGCTCGAGCCACTCGGCGAGCCGCCTGAGGCTCTCATGGCCCCGGAAAACCAGGGGTTCGCCGCTTTCCGTGGTCCAGTTGCCGGCGCAGCCGTCCTCGACGAACAGGCTGTGCCGCTGTAACCGTTCGGCCCCCTTCATGCGCATGTAGTGCTCGACCGTGGCACGGTTGCGCCGACGCAATTCCAGGTTGTCGGTAAACCCTTTCAACCGTTGGTACTCTCGCATGGTGCGAATCTCCGCCAGTTCGAATCGACTGGCATCCATACCGGAAAGAAGACATCGGGATGACAGGCCGGAGAAATTGCCGTGAAGCTTTTTCCGGGCAAAAGTTGCCCGCTTCGGAGCGTCTCCAAAGTTTCAACTAATGCCGAATTGCCATGACCGAATGTTTCGCCTGAAACCCAGTTGTAACCAGATTTGACAGGGGACAAACTTATAAACGCTTTTTTGCAATAGCCATAACCCCTTAAAAATTACAGGTGTGGGGCATCGATTCCGTTCTATTCTTTGGCCGGTTTGCCAAGCGCCCGGAAAGTTGCACTAGCGTGCCGGACAACAGGAGGACGGGCGCAATGGCGAAGGGGGCAGCGGGGAAACGCTGCCGGTGGGAAGGCTGCGCTCAGGCGACCGGCGCAAACGCTATCCGGCCATTCGGTGAATGGCCGGACGCTTGCGCGGCGGCCTCGCTAGGCGACGAGGCGTCGATTCAGTTGAGCAGGCCGATGGCGTAAGCCTTCATGGTGGCCTCCGCCTTGTTGCTGGAGTTGAGCTTGCGCATCGCATTGACGATATGGAACTTCACCGTGCGCTGGTCGATCGACAGGATCAGGCCGATCTCGCCGTAGGTCTTGCCCACCGCGGTCCACTTGAGCATCTCGGTTTCCCTGGCGGTCAGGCGCACATTGCTTTCCGGGACGATGCGCGGCGCCAGCAGGTCGCCGAAGGTAGCCTGCAGCATGCTGGTGATCCAGAGCAGGAAGGATTCCTTCTCCAGGATTTCCGTGGCGGCGATGCTCTCGCTGGAACGCACCAGGGACAGCATGCTGATCAGCCCGTACTTGCCGCGGACCGGGATCGACCAGCCGTGACGGATGCCGTGATGCAGCGCTTCCTCCCAGAAGAAACGGTTCTCCTGGAAGTCTTCGCCATTCCAGATCAGCGGGGTGTATTCCAGGAGACCATGGCGCACGATCGGGTCGATGGATGTGTAGTCTTCGGAGATATATCTGCTTTTCCATTCCCCTGGGTAATTGGACAGGAAATGATATTTAGGTGCGGTCAGCGGGAAAGGCGCCCGCGCACCGAATGAAAAGAATTCGAATCCATAATTACCGCATATCTCGAGAACCAGGGAGAAGAACTCTTCCTCGGTTGTTATTCTTGACAAAATCTCGAGATATCCCTCTCTCTCATCATGCATGCCAGCTTCACCAGTCAACAATCGATCCCGGCAGGATTCGGTTCTTCAGCGTTTTTATTCTTTTTTGTTTCCGTCTTATCCACTCATGACAATTCCCTTTATCAAGCCGGACCTGGAAGTACATATCGCCACCGGCCCTGTGCGGGTGTTCCGGACGAGGTCGAGCCCATTCGCCGCCCGCCGGGCGACGACGAAACGAGGCTGAAGAGAACTTCTCGATGAGCACGGACACGAGGCGCCGCGCAGGAACTGCGCTGGGCTGGAGGGGACGGCGCCCCGGATCTTTGCGGAAACCGTAGAACGGCTCTCCGATGGGCCTCACGGCGGTCTTTCTCATTGTTCTTCTCGCACGCTCCATCGTCGTCGGGAGAGCCTCCCGACAACAAACCTTGGCCCATGGCGGGCCTCGTCGACGAGGCTCCCCGGGGACCAGAAATGGCAACTACATACTTCCCCCCCTATCTCTCCGCAGATACCTGCCCGGAAGGGCAGGTTGTCCCTGCCGGGCTGTGACAATTTAATTCGACCAGGCATTTCATTGTCCGTGCCGATTTTCACGAAGCGCATTCTGAGGCAATTAAAAAGAGCGCTCCATTCGACCATGGACAAGCTATCCACGCCTGACCGAGATCGCCTTCCGAATATAGCGAAGCGATAACCGCAGCCTGCCGAGAAGTGCTTCAGACAATAAACAGGACGCTGGCCTTTCGTATCGATGAAAGTTCCGCATGGCGTCCGCCCCTAAGGAAGAGGAGATAAATATGATTTATTACTTGATCGGAGTGGCGCTATTCATCTTCATGCTGGAACAGTTGGTTCCCGGCTGGAAATTGCCCAAGGTGAGCACCTGGGTGGCCCGGGTGATCTTCCTCAACATCGTCCAGGTGTCGATCGCCCTGCTCGCCGGCATCACCTGGAACAAATGGATGATGGGGCACAGCCTGCTGCACACCTCGGATGCCCTGCCACCACTGCTGGCCGGCTTCGCCGCCTACTTCGTCAACACCTTCGTCACCTACTGGTGGCATCGCGCGCGCCACGCCAACGACACGCTCTGGCGGCTGTTCCACCAGTTGCACCACGCGCCGCAACGCATCGAGGTATTCACCTCCTTCTACAAGCATCCGACCGAGATGGTCTTCAACTCGCTGCTGGGCAGCTTCGTCGCCTACGTGGTGATGGGCATCAGCATCGAGGCCGGCGCCTACTACATCATGTTCGCCGCGCTCGGCGAGATGTTCTACCACTCGAACCTGCGCACCCCGCACGTCCTCGGCTACCTGTTCCAGCGCCCGGAGATGCACCGCATCCACCACCAGCGCGACCGCCACGAGTGCAACTACAGCGACTTCCCGATCTGGGACATGTTGTTCGGCACCTACGAGAACCCCCGCCGCATCGACGAGCCGCAGGGCTTCGCCGGCGACAAGGAGCAGCAGTTCGTCGACATGCTGCTGTTCCGCGACGTGCACAGCCTCCCCGGAAAAACCCAGCCCGCTCCCGTCCTGGTCAAGCCCGACGTCAGGTGAACGCCATGATTCCAGACATCGATTCCCGTCTCAGCCGGAACATATTGAAATCCATCTCGTATGGCCTCCCCCTCGCCGAAGTGGTCCCCGACCATACCTATGCGCAACTGGAAACGCGCCTCGGCGAACTGAAACGCAGGTATCTGGAGCTGCGCATCTCCCACGGCGCGCGCGAGCTGCCGTTCAGCAACTACCTGTTCTACCTGATCCTCCAGTCGCGCCACCAGGAGTTCGACTTCAAGCTGCGCCAGGGCAACTCGGTGGTCACCAACATCCACCGATTCAAGAGCAAGGGACGCATCCCGTCCCTGACCACCCTGCTCCTGGCCGATGCGGTCAACGCCAAGAGCGAGCTGGAGCTCAAGCATCCGGACATCCCGCAGCTCGACCGCCACGCTCGCGACATCGAGCGCTGGCTGGCCGCCGGCAACGTCATGCCGCCCAGCGAGCGGGCCCTGCGCGGCCTGGTTGAGGCGCTGGAGCGCGCCGCTGGCGAAGGCCGTCCGTTGCACCTGGTGAGCGCGGTATGCCCGGACTACTCGCACTCCAGCGATGCCGAGGGCAAGCCGCGCTACACCTTCGAGCGAGTCGGCGACCAGCCCGGCCTGGCCGGCGCCAAGCTGGTCAGCGCCGGCCAGGCGGTGGCGGAGCTGGCCAGGGCGCGCCAGGTGGAAATCCGCCACGCGATCCTCGGCGGCGAGTTCGAGTACCTGTCGTTCAACCGCAACCCCGCCACCGGCGAGACCCGCGAGGGTTTCCTCGGCAAGGTCGAGCGCCAGCTCGAGCGGATCGCCGGGGCCCTGCCCTGCCCGGCCGCGACCTGCTCGTTCTTCGAGATGTGCGGCGGCGAGGACGGCTGGCACCGGGCCCACGGCGAGATCGTCCAGCGCCTGGAACAGGGCGACTACGGCCAGACCGGGCTGGACTACCCGGCCCTGGAATCGATCTTCCTGTCGCGCCTGCCGCTCTACGAGAAATGGTTCGCCAGCCAGTCGCGCGAGCAGATCTGGGCCAGCTTCGTCTCCCAGGCCGCCGAGTACGCATTGATGGGAAAACTCTTCGGCGAGCGCTTCGACAACTTCGTCGTGCTGGCCGTCGATCACTACCGGATGGAGCCGTTCTACTCGTTCTTCGCGACCGTCCCGACGCTCTACATCCGAACCGACTACCTGTAACGAGGGAGCGCCTGCGCCATGCAAGATGAACTGTTCAAGACCCGATACTCCAAGTACGGATACGGCATCGACGTGCGCCGTACCTACAAGGACCTGCCCTGCCAGCCGTTCTGGACCTGGGTCACCGGCAAGTCGCTGAACGACCGCCCGCCGCGACGGCCGAAAGACACCCTGCTCAAGCCCTGGCAGCTCTACCTGCACATCAGTTGGGGCTACGCGGTGTTCTTCCTCGCGGTGATCTACGGCCAGCAACTGCTCGCCTCGCAGCAGCCACTGTGGCTGAAGTGCCTGTTGGGCGCGCTGATCATGTGCCTGGTGGTCAACCGCCAGCGTGGCTTCCTCCATACCTTCCACTACACCACCCATGGCGCTAGCCTGGAGAACAAGGCGCTGGCCCGCTTCACCTGCAAGTGGATCCTGTCGATCCCGATCCTGCACACCCCGCGCGACGAGTACGTGAAGCTGCACGTGAACGAACACCACAGCGTGCGCACCTTCAATACCGAGCACGACGTCGACCTGGTCTTCATGAAACAGCACGGCTTCTACAAGGGCATGTCCGAGAGCGCCTTCTGGACCCGCCTGGTGCTCGCGCCCTTCCATCCGGCGCGGATCCTCGAGCACCTGAAGTTCCGTTTCGACGTCAGCTTCGTCTCCGCCCCGCGCCACGAGCGCGTCAGCCGGGCGCTCTACTGGGCTGCGCTGCTCGGCCTGGTGTACGCCAGCGGCTACCTGGAGGCGTTCGCGCTGTTCTACCTGTTCCCGATCTTCATCCTCACCCAGTACTCGTCGTGGATCCAGCACGTCTCCGAGCACCTCTGGTTCGCCCGCAACGAGCACGGCCTGCCGCGCTTCCTGCACTACGGCTCGCTGAGCTGGGGACGCTTCCTCGGCCGCCCCTACCCGGCCGACAAGCAGGGCCTGGCCTTCGCCCTGGCGTTCGTTCGCTGGAGCCTGGGCGTGCTGCTGATCGACATCCCGCTGCGGGTGTTCTCCTTCATGCAGGACCTGCCCAGCCACGACTTCCACCATCGCAAGCCGGGAGTGAACTTCTGGCGCATCGCGCCGGAGCGCGCGGCCAACGAGGCGCGCCCCTCGAAGTTCGGCCCGATGACCGAGACCTGGGGCATGTGGGAGAACTTCCTGATCCTGCGCGACCACCTCTGCCGCGGCCAGTCGGACCCGTTCGGAATCGTCGACTGGTACCGCGAGAACCATGCCCGGCTCGCTCCGGAGACCGATGCCGCCAACCAGCCCCACACCAACCAACCCGCATCCCAGGCTACCGCCTGATCACACAGGAAACCCCATGAATACTCAGATTGCCCAGATCACCCAGAGTCTGGCAGCCAACGGCTGCGCCTATATCACCCCCAGCGACGCGCTCTACGACGAGCAGGACTGGGAACTGATGAACCAGGTCCTGGCCAACTCGACCCTGCCGTGGGAGAAGATCCTGATCGGCGACGCCGACGAGGAGAACGACCTCTACGTGGCCCGTTTCATGACCGACCGCGACCGTCCCACGGTGGTCAACCATGCGCTGTCGGAGCTGATCATCCCGCGCGTCTGCAACGACAACGTGATGAGCCTGTTCCGCAAGCTGATGGGCGACGACGCCTTCTACGTCCGGCGCATGCAGGTGAACCGGATGAAGGCCGGCTCGTTCATCGGCCGGCACCTGGATACCGACAGCAACCCGGACTACCAGTACTCCATCGTCCTGCAGCTCGGCACCTACTTCGCCGGCGGCCAGTTCGTGGTCTACGACCGCGACGGCAACCTGCGCAACGACATCAAGCCGGAGCCGCGCTCGGTGATCATCAGCGACTGCAGCTATCCCCACGAGGTCCAGCAGGTGACCGCCGGCGAGCGCGTCTCGCTGGTGTTCTTCGTCAGTCGCCATGCGGACCGGAACCGGCGGGTCTATTGACCCGTCGGCGTGGAGACTCGAAGCGATGTCGAAGAACGCACGTTACGCCTGGCGCCTGTCCCTCGGCGGCCTGCTGCTGGGGCTACTGGCCTGCGCGGTCTACCTGCTGGCCGTCCCGCTGGGCTTCAAGTACGGCGAGATCCAGGTCGGCCATGGCCTGGAACACGAGGGGCGGATCGCCTGGGACGCCGCCGGCGTCCCGCATATCCGCGCGCAGAGCCTGGAGGACGGCTATTTCCTGCTCGGCTACAGCCACGCCAGGGATCGCCTGTGGCAGATGGAGTTCGCCCGCCGCTATGCCGGCGGGACGCTCTCCGAAGTGTTCGGCGTCAAGACCCTGCCGATGGACAGGTTCGCCCGCACCCTGGGCTTCCGACGCACCGCCGAGGGCATCTACGCCAACCTGGACGCGCCCACGCGCGTCCTGCTGCAACGCTACAGCGACGGGATCAACGCCTATCTGGAGCTGGCCCCGGCAGCGCTGCCGCTGGAATTCAGCCTGGTGCGCCACGAACGGCCGGGGCCCTGGGGGCCGGTGGACAGCCTGTCCCTGCACCTGCTCTATTCCTGGACCCTGAGCGCCAACCTGGGCATGCAGTTGCAGCGCCTGGCGCTGGCCGAGCACCTGGACCTGGCACGGATCAACGAGGTGTTCGCCCCCTATCCGGGCGAGCGGCCGCCGGCCACCCGCGACTACGCCAGCCTGTACCGCTCCCTGCACGGCACGCCGGACGCCGGCAAGCTGCTGGGGCAACTGCCCGGTTCCAACGTCGAAGGCATCGGTTCGAACAACTGGGTGGTCTCCGCCAGCCGCAGCGCCACCGGCAAGCCGCTGCTGGCCAACGATCCGCACCTGCGCCTGACCAACCCGGCGGCCTTCTACCTGGCCAGCCTGAAGATCCCCGGCCTGAGCCTCACCGGCGCCAACTTCGCCGGCGCCCCGCTGTTCGTCATCGGCCATAACCAGCGCATCGCCTGGGGCTACACCAATACCGGCTCGCACATCCAGGACGCCTACCTGGAGCGCGTCGATCCCCAGGACCCACGGCGCTACCTGACCCCGGACGGCTACCGGCCCTTCGAGACGCGCCTGGAACGCATCGCCGTGCGCGACGGCGAGACGGTCTCGCTGGAGGTCCGCAGCACCCGCCACGGCCCGGTGATCAGCGACATCTACGAACCGGCGCGGCTGCCGCAGGCGCAGCGCGACCGGCTGGTGATCGCCCTCGCCTGGACCGGCCTCGACCGTCACGACAAGACCTTCCCGAGCCTGCTGGCGATCAACCGGGCCGAAGGCTGGGAACAGTTCCTCGACGCCGCCGCCGACTTCGGCGTACCGCCGCAGAACATGGTCTATGCCGACGTCGAGGGCAACATCGGCTACGTCTCCGCCGGTCGCGTACCGCTCCGCGGCGCCGACGACGACCTCCATGGCCTGGCCCCCTCGCCCGGCTGGGAGAGCCGCTACGACTGGGTCGGCTACGTTCCGGAAAGCGCCAAGCCACGCAGCCTCAACCCCCGCGAAGGGTTCATCGCCACGGCGAACCAGCGCATCGTGCCGCCCGACAATGCCTTCGACTTCGGCCACGACTGGGTCCTGCCCTACCGCTACGAACGCATCCGCGAGTGGCTCGGCGGCCCCGGCCAGCGCACCCTGGAAGACAGCCTGGAGTTGCAGAACGACGAGTTCTCCAGCGTGATGGCGAGCCTGTTGCCGAAGATGCTGGAGCAGGTCAGCGACCCCGAACTGCGCGCCAGCGAGGCCTTCGCCCTGCTCCAGGGCTGGAACCACCAGGCCGCCGCCGACCTGGCCGCGCCACTGATCGCCGGCTACTGGGTACGCGCCTTCACCCGCGAGCTGCTGCAACCGAGGATCGGCACGCAGTTGCTGGCCAGCGGCTGGAACCAGCGCAACTACGACGGATTCCTCCGGCTGATCCTCGACGGCCAGGCCGACCTGCGCTTCTGGTGCGGCCAGGAACAAGGCTGCGACCTCAAGCTGAACCAGTCGCTGCGCCGCGCCCTCGACGAACTGCGAGCCGCCCACGGAAGCGCGCCGAGCGGCTGGAAGTGGGGCGAGGCGCACGCCGCCCTCGCCGAGCACGTGCCCTTCCACAAGACCCCGTTGCGCGCGCTGTTCGACCTGAAGAACAACAAGGGCGGCGACAACTTCAGCGTCAACGTCGGGCGCTTCGACTACAGCGACCCGGCCAACCCGCTCAACACACGGATCGCCGCGACCCTGCGGATGGTCATCGACCTGGCGGACTTCGACAACTCGCGCTACGCGCTGTCCACCCGCAATTCCGGCCTGCCGTTCGACGGCGCCACCGACCTCAACGAACTCTGGGCCCGCGGCGCGTACATCCGTATCGCCGACGACGCCCCCGACGCGACGGACCGCCAGTTGGTCCTGCGCCCTTCAGCCTCTTCCTCCGGCGAGCCACGACCATGACCAGCGATCCGCAGAAAAACGCCTTCGACCTCGACTACTCCAGCCGCGAACGGCAGTTCCCCGAGGGCTTCAAGCGCAAGATAGTCGCCGACCTGCAAGAGGGAATGCCGCAGTTCGACGTGCTGCAATACTTCGGCAACCAGCCGGATATCTTCGAGACCTACGACCACCTGGTACTGGCGACCGATCCGGAGGGCGAACGGATCATCGGCATCCTGGGCGCGAAGGACTTCGTCCGCGGCGCGACGCGTTTCCTCTACCTGTGGACAGCGATGGTGGTCGACCGCTACCACCGCACCAGCCTGTTCAAGCGGATCAACCAGTTCTTCCTGCGCCAAGTCAGCGAGCGCAACGGCGGGCTGCCGCCACTGATCGTGGCGAAGACCTACAACCCGGTGGTCTACAACATGTTCCGCGCCCTCAGCGCGCGGATCCCGGGAGCGACGCTGTACCCGGACCTGGAAGCGCCGCGCCAGAGCCCGGACATGGTCGACCTGGCCCTCGACGTGGTCGGCACGCTGTCCGCCAACCTGCGCCTGGATGCGGAAACCGGCCTGATACCCGGCGGGCAACGCAGCGTCGCCCCGGATTTCTTCCCGCGCATGGCGATGTCCAGCCACGCCAGGACCAACGACCACTTCGTCGCCCACGTCGGCAGCAGCGACCAGATCCTCTGCATGGTCCGCCTCGCGCCCGGTGCCGAACCCTACGTGCAGCAGAGGATCATCCGGTGAGCGGACTCGCGCAGCGCTCCGACGACCCGTGGCTGGCGGCGCTGCCGGCCGCGGTGCTATACGGCGCCTGGGCGGCCTATGCCAACCAGGACGGCGGCCTGGCCGGGATGGGCGTCGCCGCCCTGCTCCAGGGCGCCGCGAGTCTCCTGGCGACGCGCTTCGGCCTGTACCTGTTGCAATGTCTCGGCCGCCGCCACGGCCTTGCGCAACGCCAGGCGCCCCTGCTGGTGGTGCTCCTGCTGACCGCGCCGATGGCCGCGCTGCACTGGCTCTCGGCCACGCCGCATCCATTGGCGAGCGTGGCGCCATCGTTCGTCATCGGCTGGCTCTACTTCGCCCTCTGGGCGCGCCGCCGCCCGGGCCGTCGGCAAGCCAGCGGAGCCTAGCCGGCGCCCCCGCTCGAGCCGCTCCCCGTCGGCGGGATCGGCCCGTATACTCGGAGCCTTCCTATCCGCCCAAGGACGCGCCATCGCCATGCTGGAGATTCTCGGAAAGGCCTCTTCGATCAACGTGCGCAAGGTGCTCTGGACCTGCGCCGAACTGGACCTGCCCTACCGCCGCGAAGACTGGGGCAGCGGCTTCCGCGACACCCACGCGGCGGAATTCCTCGCCCTCAACCCGAACGCCATGGTGCCGGTGCTGCGCGACGGCGAACTGGTGCTCTGGGAATCCAACAGCATCATCCGCTACCTGGCCAACCGCTATGCCGGCGAACGCCTCTATCCGCAGCAGGCGGCGCCGCGCGCGCGGGTCGACCAGTGGCTGGACTGGCAGGCCTCCGACCTCAACCGCTCGTGGAGCTATGCCTTCATGAGCCTGGTCCGGCAGTCGCCGGCGCACCGCGACGCGGCCCAGGTGGAGGCTTCGCTGCGCGGCTGGACGGGCTTCATGGAAACCCTCGAGGGACAACTGCTACGCACCGGCGCCTATGTCGCCGGCGAGACCTTCAGCCTGGCCGACATCGCCATCGGCCTGTCGGTCAACCGCTGGTACGAGACGCCGTTCGAGCATCCGTCGCTGCCAGCGGTGCGCGCCTATTACGAGCGCCTCGGCGCCCGTCCCGGCTTCCTCGCCCACGGCCGCAACGGCGTACCCTGAGCGAGGCGCGCGATCACTGGCCGAGTGCCTTGTTCAGGCGCTGCGCCAGGGCGGTGGTGTTGGCGCCGGCGGTATCCAGCAGCAGGTAGTCGTAGTCGGACTTGGCCACCGGGGCGATGCGATATTGCAGGACGCCCTCGACCACCTGCTGGCCGGCCGGCACGCTGAGGGTGCCGACACAGGACAGCACGCCGCTGTCGGGATCCTTCTCGAGGATCGCCACGTCGCGCAGCGCGCTGTCCTTGAACTCCGGCGAGCGCTCGGTGATCGCGCCCTGGAGGAAGATCCGCATCAGTTGGTCCTTCACGTCCGGCGAGGCACAGGCCTCGGCCTCCTTCTTCGCGCAGGCGCTCAACAGCAGCGCGGCGCCCAATACAGCGAGCACGGGTAGCTTCATCATCCCCTCGGGGGTCGGTTGGTGATGCGCAGTTGGACTGCGCCGCCGGCGAATGATTCCCAGGCCCCGCGCGGCGCCTGCCGCAGCCAGCACTGGCCAGCCGGCGCGTCTGCCAGTAGTCTGTCCGCCGCGCTGGCGACGCCGGCCCCACGCCAACTGGAGCAAGACATGTACCGAGACACCGTGACCCTCACCGTCAGCGCCGAGCAACGCGGCCGCGAAAGCGAGGCCGTGGACAACCCGAACGTCGCCATCGGCCTGGAAAGCGTCGAGCCGGGCGTGCTCAAGCTGCACTTCGAAGGCCAGCTGGACGCCCCGGAGAACGCTACCCACATCTGCTTCAGCCTGACCATCGGCCTCACCTACTACGGCCCGATCCTCGACGGCGCGGCCAGCGAGAACGGCGGCTGGATGACCTTCGAGAGCGACATGCTCGACCCGGCGCAACTGGCCTGATCGACTCTCCTTCGCAGCCATCCACCATGCGGAAGGCTGCGAAGTGGCACTTTGACACCCATCCCCCGGCGGTCTATAGACAGTTGCAGAACAGACACGGAAGTGGTGGTTCAGCATGTCAACGTCTTCGACAGTTCGCCCCACGACGAGCCTTTCCGGGATATCCCAGGCCCGCTTCCAGGGGCCCCTGACACACGCCTCCCCAGCCTTTCGCGGGACGACTTCTCCGCCTGCGCTCTCCCATCCCCCATGACAGCACCCGGCCGGCGACACGGGCACCGACAGCGCCAGAGCGTACCGACCGGCCTGCGTAACGGGTAGCGACCGGTCGAGTTCTGGCGCGCCGGAAAAGAATCTCCACGCGGGAATCGTCATGAAAATACTCGCCCTTCTCGCAGCCTGCCTGCTGGCAGGCTGCGCCGCCAACGCCCCGCTGCGCGATGACAGCGAATCGACCTGCGCCGACATGCGGCCTTGCAGCGACAGCTACTACGAACGCCATCCGAACTACGAGATCGGCTTCGTCGAATACAGCGAGCGCGGCAACGACTTCGCGCCTGCCAGAACGCAACGCCTGATCGACCAGCTAAAGCGCTACTCCGCCCGGGGGGACATCGCCATGGTGGTGTTCATTCACGGTTGGAAGCACAACGCGGGACGGGACGACGGCAACGTCGCCAGCTTCAACAAGGCACTCGCCAATCTCGCCTCCTCCGGGGTGCTGGGCAAACGCAGGCTGGTCGGCCTCTATGTTGGCTGGCGGGGCAAGTCGATGCATGGCCTGTATAGCGAGAACTTGACCTACTGGGACAGGAAGGCCGTCGCCGAGGAAGTCGGCCGGGGTGGCGTCGCCGAGTTGCTCGCCCAGTTGGAACGGATCGATCGCAAGGACAGGAACTATCTGGTGATCGTCGGCCACAGCTTCGGCGGCGCAATCACCCTCGGCGCACTTCACGACCCGTTGCTCGAACGCCTGCTGGCTCTCCAGGACGGTCAGCGGATACGCGCCTTCGGCGACGCGGTAATCATGCTGAATCCGGCGATAGAGGCCAATCAGGGCCTGCTGCTTAAGGAGAACAGCCTCAAGGTCGGCGCCCTGGGAACCCAGCCGCCGCCGCTGCTGTACGTCATCAGTTCGCACGGCGACAGCGCCACCCACTTCGCCTTCCCGCTCGGCCAATGGGTCGGCGTCAACCTCACCTGGAGCCAGGTGGACCTGGACAGGACCTACAACGGAACCCGCTATCGCCTCCGGGAAGAAGACCTGGATACCACCGCCCTCGGCAACTACAGCCTGTATCGGACCGCCCTGCTGATCGACCGCGAGTGCCCGCTGCCGGATGGCAGCGACAACTGCGCGCCAAGACCGCCCGAACCACGGGTGATCGACGACACCGATATCGGCAAATGGCGCTTCAGGAGCTTCTGCAGCGCGGACGGCGGCAACGCCGATCCGGCGCTGCCGCGCATGCCCTGCTACAGCAACGAGCCGGTCAACTTCATCTACACCTCGCAGTCCTTCATCGCCGACCACAACGATATCTTCAACGACCAGGTGATCGCCTTCATGGCCACCGCCGTCAGCAAGGCCATCTACGAACGTACGGCTGGCGCCTCCTACTACCGGGAGTGCCACGACCCGGTGCGGAAGAACTTCTCGTTCGGCAAGTGCTTCGACTTCCACTACCTCAAAGCCACGGCCATGCACCGGCGGCTGCAACGGCAACTCTCGGAACCCGGCACCCGCAGCGAACAGGACGTCCTCTATGAAAACCCTCTCTAGCCTGCTCCTGATCGGCTTCGCCGTCGTTCTGCTCGCCCCGCGGATGGCGCCCGCCGCCAGCGCCGCCGAAGACAAGGCCACCTATTGCGGCTCCGGCTTCACCCAGTATCTGGTTCCGGACGACGTCGCGGGCTGCTCGCTCAGCGAGGCCTGCCGCCTGCACGATATCTGCTACGGCCGCTGCGACAAGGACGGCGACCTCTACGGCAGCGCCTACTGCGCGCAAAGCGAAAAGTCCGAAGCCCGCAACATGAGCAAGCAGCAGTGCGACGCCAGGCTGCAGGCCGACATCGCCGCACAGAACGGCAACAGCCGCCTGTGCCGCGCGGTGGGAGGCGTCTACCGGGTATTCGTGAAGCACCTGGGGCAAGGTCCGTTCAATGGCCGGGAGGCACTGGACATCTACCTGAAGGTCATGCAATCGGCGCCCAGCGCAGCCGACGCCGACGCCCGCCTCGAAGCCATCCATCAGCTACAGAAGCAGGGCCTGACCGACGCCAAGGAAATCCGTTACGACGCCGAGCGTATCGTCATCCCACTCAACAGGCCCGTGGAATCGCCGTTGACCAACGGCTCGGACACTCTCGTCCTGCCGCGCAACCTCGACCGGGAACGGCTGCGCCAGCTGGACCAGCGGCTCATCCGCCAATGAGCCTCAGAATAGTGCCATCTGCCGGTCGACCAAAGTGGCGAAATCATCGCCGACGAACGGCAGGATGGCGTCGGCCACCGGCTGCAACTGCTTGCCCACGTAGTGCTCGTAGTCGATGGCCGAACGCCGCGCCTCGAGCGGCTCGGGACCGGCGACGCTGATCACGTAGCTGATCCAGCCGCCGCTCTGGTACTGCCGCGGGCGCCCGCGCTCGAGGTTGTAGTCGTCGGCGATGCGCGCCGCGCGCACATGCGGCGGCACGTTGCGCTGGTAATCGTCGAGGCGCCGGCGCAGGCGCTTGCGGTAGACCAGCAGGTCGTCCAGCTCGCCGGCCAGGGTCCGTCGTACGTAATCGCGCACGTAGTCCTGGTAGGGCTGGCGATTGAAGATGCGCAGGTAGAGTTCCTGCTGGAAGCGCTGGGCCAGCGGCGACCAGTCGGTGCGCACGGTCTCCAGGCCCTTGAAGACCATCTCCTCGCCACCGTCGGCGCGGCGCACCAGGCCGGCGTAGCGTTTCTTGCTGCCCTCCTCGGCGCCGCGCACGGTGGGCATGAGAAAACGCCGGTAATGGGTCTCGAATTGCAGCTCGAGGGCGCTGTCGAGGCCGAATTCTTCTTTCAGGTGCTCGCGCCACCAGTCGTTGACCCGCGCCACCAGCGCCCGGCCGATGGCCGCGGCCTCCTCCTCGGCGCGGGGGCTGCCGAGCCAGACGAAGGTGGAGTCGGTATCGCCATAGATCACCGTATAGCCCTCGGCCTCGATCAGCTCGCGGGTACGGCGCATGATCCGATGCCCGCGCAGGGTGATGGACGAGGCCAGGCGCGGGTCGAAGAAGCGGCAGCCGCTGGAACCCAGCACCCCGTAGAAGGCGTTCATGATGATCTTCAACGCCTGCGAGAGCGGCTGGTTGCGTTCGCGCTTGGCCGCCTCGCGGCCCTCCCAGACCCGTGCGACGATGGCCGGCAGGCAATGCCGGGTACGCGAGAAGCGGGCGCCGCGAAAGCCTTCCACCGAGTGCTCGTCGTCCGGCTGGCGCAGGCCTTCCACCAGGCCGACCGGATCGATCAGGAAGGTACGGATGATCGACGGATACAGGCTCTTGTAGTCGAGCACCAGCACCGATTCGTAGAGGCCCGGCCGCGAGTCCATGACGAAGCCGCCGGGACTGGCTTCCGGACGCTTCTCGCCGAGGTTCGGGGCGACGAAGCCGGCGCGGTGCATCAACGGCATGTACAGGTGGGTGAAGGCCGCCACCGAGCCGCCGCTGCGGTCCGCCGGCAGGCCGGTGACGGTGGCCCGTTCGAGGAGGAAGTCGAGCAGTTCGGTACGGGCGAAGATCCGCGTCACCAATTCGCAGTCCTTCAGGTTGTAGTGCGCGAGGGCCGGCTTGTCCTCGGCGAACATGCGATCGATCTCGTCCATCCGCTGGTACGGATTGTCGATCGCCTTGCCTTCGCCGAGCAGGGTCCGGGCGACGTTCTCCAGGCTGAACGAGGGGAAGCTCCAGGTCGCCGAGCGCAGCGCCTCGATGCCATCGATGATCAGGCGGCCGGCCGCCGCGGCGAAAAAGTGGTTGTTGCGGCTGCCGTGCTCGCGCCAGCCCATTTCGTCGCCGCCACGCCCCAGGCGCAGCGGCACCTTCAGGCGCTGGGCATGCTCATGCAGGACGCGCAGGTCGAACTGCACCAGGTTCCAGCCGATGATGGCGTCGGGATCGTGCTCGGCCAGCCACTGGTTGAGGCGTTCAAGCAGCCCGGCACGGCTGTCGCAATAGTCGAGGCGGAAATCCACGGCCGCGGCATCGCCGTTGGCCGGGCCGAGCATGTATACCTGGCGCTGGCCGCAGCCTTCCAGGGCGATGGAGTAGAGATCGCCGCGGGCGTTGGTCTCGATGTCCAGCGACACCAGGCGCAGGCGCGGGCGATAGTCCGGAGCCGGCTTCAGGCGCCGGGCGAGCAGGCTGCCGTCAGCCTCGACACTCGCCTCCAGGCTGACCGGCGCGGTGATGAAGCGCTCCATCAGGTAGCGCTCCGGCGGCCGGATATCGGCCTCGAACACCTCGACGCCGGCCTGGCGCAAGCGTTTCTCCAGATTCATCAGTTGGCGATGCTGCTGGCAGTACAGGCCGAGCACCGGCCGCTGCTGGAAGTCGCGCAGCGCCAGCGGCCGCAGCTCGGCGCCAGTCTCCCCGGCGAGCAGGGACTCGACGCGCCCGCGCTGCTCGGCGAGGACGAACGCCACCGACGGCTGCGGCGGCAGCCGCACCTGCCGCGGGCCCTGCTCGGTCGCCAGCCAGAACGCGACTTCCGTGCCGGCCGGCGTATCGCGCCAGTGCCGGGTCAGGACGAACCCTTGCAGTAACTCCACCATCGACCCCGAATCTCTCGCATCCGCCGATTCTACCCGGCCTGCCTTGGGAACGCTGGCATCTTCGGTCAGCCGGCAGCAGCCAGGCGCTTGTAGAAATAGGTGGTGGGACAGGGCGTGCCGTCCGGCATCAGGGCGTAGTCCGGAATTTCCCCGACCCGTGTCCAGCCGGTCTTCAGGTACAGCCGTTCGGCGGCGCTGCCGCTGACCGTGTCCAGCACCAGCAGGGACTTGCCGCAGGCCCGGGCGAGCCGGTCCAGCTCGCCCATCAGCGCCTCGCCGATGCCGCGCCGACGCGCACGCCGGTGCACCAGCATCTTCGCCACGTCGGCGCGGTGCGGCTGGTTCGGCGGTTGGTCGAGGAGCAGTTGCACGGTACCGACGATCCGCCCCTCCGCTTCCGCCACCAGCAGCAGGCGTTCGTCGCCCGCCACGCTCTCGCCGACGCCGCGCCAGAAGGCCAGCGCCCGCTCCCGCGGCAACGGCCACATGAAGCTGACCGAAGCCCCGCCTTCCACGCAGTCCAGCAGTACCTCGGCCAGTTCGTCCAGGCGCGCCAGGATCTCCTCGCCAGCCAGGCGGCGAATCGTCGGTTCGGTCATCGCGGGCAAGCTCCAATGCAAGGTCGAATTTCCAATATATTGGACAGTGACTATCATGGACGAGAAAAATCCGCCAGGGCCACTCATGGATATCGACGAACTGATTGCCCGACGCCTAGCCGCCCTGCGCAAGGAGCGCGAGCTGACCCTCGCCCAACTGGCCGAACGCTGCGCGGTGAGCAAGGCGATGATCTCGCGCATCGAGCGCAACCAAAGCAGCCCCACCGCCAGCGTCCTCGGCCGTCTCGCCAGCGGCCTGGGGGTCGCCCTCTCCGAGCTGCTCGGCGACACGCAGGCGCCGGCAGAACCGCTCTGCCGGCGCGCGCAGCAGGAAGTGTGGGAAGACCCGGCCAGCGGCTACCGCCGCCGCCAGGTCGGCGCTCGCGATCCGCGCAGCGGCTGCGAAATGGTGGAAGTGGAGATCCCGGCGAACGCCCGCCTCGACTATCCCCGCTGGGGCGGCCGGCCCTACCGGCAGCGCCTGTGGCTGGTCGAGGGTGCGCTGCGGGTGGATTACGGCGAGCAGTCGTTCCACCTGCAACGCGGCGACCGCCTGGACTTCGGCGTCGACCGCGCGGTGACCTTCGCCACCGCCGGGCAAGCCTGCCGCTACCTGCTGGTGATCCTCCACGACTAGTCGTGCGGCTTTTTCCGCCGGCGCTCCGGCGACCAGTCGAGGGCGCCGACCCGGTGCAGGTAGAACAGTCCGACCAGCAGCAGGGAGACGAACAGTGTCGCCTCGACGAAACCCGCCCAGCCATTCTCCCGCAGCGACACCGCCCAGAGGTAGAGGAACGGCATCTCGATGCCGAAGATCACGAACAGCATGGCGACCAACGCGTACTTGACCGAGAAGCGCAAGCGCGACGAGCCGGTGGAATCCACCCCCGACTCGAACGGCAGGTTCTTCGCCCGGCCATGCGATCGGCCGCCCAGCACCCGGCCCAACCCCAGCATGAGCAGGCAAAGGGCGAGCGCGCCGAAGAGGTAGGCGAGCAAGGCCCAGGTCGCGGGAGCGAAGGATGCGTACATGATGGTCGCCCCTCAGCCCTGACGGGTCGCCAGCTTGAGAATGACGATGCCGGCCACGATCAGCCCCACCGCCAGCAGCCGCAACGGGCTCGGGCTTTCGCCGAAGAGCAGGATGCCCAGGGCGAAGGCGCCGACCGCACCGATGCCGACCCAGATGGTGTAGGCCGTGCCGAGGGGCAGGGTTTTCATGGAAACGGCCAGCAGGCCGAAGCTGAGGATCATGAACAGCAGGGTGACCAGGCTTGGCCACAGGCGGGTGAAGCCGGCCGACTCCTTCATGGCCGTGGCCCAGACGATTTCGAAGACACCGGCGAGCAAGAGATAGATCCACGCCATTTTCAGCCTCTCTGCAGGGTCGTCCCCGCGCAATGAAAGAGGGAAAACGGGTCGTCCCGCTTCCGGCTGAAAGTGCGTGCCGCCCGGGCGGGCGTCAGTCACCGACGGCAGCGATCCTAGCGCGTTGCCGATGCCGGGTGAACGCCTGCGCCGACGGAGTTGTTTCGCCGCGTTTCCGCGCCGTGCCCGCCGGGACGCTCGGCAGGATTGATCTAGACTTTCGCAGGATCGTGCAAGGCGTCCGTTTCGTCCTTCGCGCACACTTCGCCCGATGCATCCCTGCCTGATAAGAGATAACGCCCTGCCCGGGCCTTTCCGTGGAGAATCAGCATGCCCACCTCGCTCGTCCTGAACGGCAAGAACGTCACCCTCGACGTCGATCCCAACATGCCCCTGCTCTGGGCCATCCGGGAAAGCGCCGGCCTGCACGGCACCAAGTTCGGCTGCGGCATGGCCCAGTGCGGCGCCTGCACCGTGCAACTGGACGGCACCGCGGTACGTTCCTGCGTGCTGCCGGTCTCCGCGGTCGCCGGCAAGCGCGTCACCACCATCGAGGGTATCCAGAGCAAGCCCGGCAAGGCCGTGCAGGACGCCTGGGTCAAGCTCCAGGTACCGCAGTGCGGCTACTGCCAGTCCGGCCAGATCATGTCCGCCACCGCGCTGCTGGAGCAGAACGCCAGCCCCAGCGACGCCGACATCGATGCCGCGATGAACGGCAACATCTGCCGCTGCGCCGCCTATGTGCGGATCCGCGCCGCCATCCACGAAGCCGCCGACACCCTGAAGGCCTGACGCCATGAACAGCAAGATCGATCTGAGCAACGCCCTTCCCGGCTCGCGCCGCGGCTTCCTCAAAGGCGCCGCGGTGGTCGGCCTGACCATCGGCTTCCAGTGGAGCGGAGCCCGGCGTGCCCTCGCCGCGGCCCTGCCGGACGCCGGCTTCGCGCCCAACGCCTTCCTGCGGATCGCTCCGGACGACAGTGTCACGGTGATCGCCAAGCACGTGGAGATGGGCCAGGGTGCCTATACCGGTATCGCCACCATCGTCGCCGAGGAACTCGACGCGGACTGGAGCAAGGTCCGCGTGGAAAGCGCGCCCGCCGACGCCAAGCGCTACGCCAACCTGGCCTTCGGCACCATGCAGGGCACCGGCGGCAGTTCGGCGATGGCCAACTCCTGGATGCAATTGCGCGAGGCCGGGGCCAAGGCGCGCGCGATGCTGGTCGAGGCCGCCGCCCGCCAGTGGCGAGTGCCGGCCACCGAACTGCGCACCCGCGACGGCTTCGTCGAACATCCGGCCAGCCAGCGCAAGGCCAGCTACGGTTCGCTGGCCGCTGCGGCGGCGGAACTGCCGGTGCCGGAAAAAGTGCAATTGAAGGATCCCAAGGACTTCCGCCTGATCGGTCACCAGGCGCCGCGCGTCGACGTTCCCGGCAAGACCGACGGCAGTGCGCAATTCACCCTCGACGTCAGCCTGCCCGGCATGCTGGTCGCCCTGCTCCAGCGCCCGCCGCTGTTCGGCGCCACGGTGAAATCGTTCGACGCCACGGCGACCAGGGCGATTCCGGGGGTGGTCGAGGTGGTCCAGGTGCCGCACGGCGTGGCGGTGGTCGCCAAGGGCTTCTGGGCGGCGAAGCAAGGCCGCGACGCGCTCAAGGTCGAGTGGGACGAGAGCAAGGCCGAGAAGCGTGGTTCCGAGGCGCTGATGGCGGAGTACCGCAAGCTCGCCGAGCAACCCGGCAAGCCCGCGCGCAGGGACGGCGACGCCGCCAAGGCGGTGGCCGGGGCGACCCGCAGGATCGCCGCCAGCTACGAGTTCCCGTTCCTCGCCCATGCGCCGATGGAGCCGCTGGACGCGGTGGTCAGGCTGACCGCCGACAGCTGCGAGATCTGGGCCGGCGACCAGTTCCAGACCGTCGACCAGGGCAACGCGGCGCGCACCGCCGGGCTGAAGCCGGAGCAGGTGAAGATCAATACGCTCTACGCCGGCGGCAGCTTCGGCCGGCGCGCCAACGCCTGGTCGGACTATATCGTCGAGGCGGTATCGATCGCCAAGGCGCTGGGCGCCAACGGCGTGCCGGTGAAGCTGCAATGGACCCGCGAGGACGACATCCACGGCGGTTTCTACCGGCCGATGTACTACCACCGGCTCGAAGCCGGGCTCGACGCCGACGGCAAGCTGGTCGGCTGGCAACATCGCATCGTCGGCCAGTCGATCCTGGAAGGCACGCCGTTCGCCGCGGTGATGGTCAAGGACGGCATCGACGCCACCTCGGTGGAAGGCGCCGCCAACCTGCCCTATGCGGTGCCCAATGTCTCGGTCGAGCTGAGCACCACCCAGGTCGGCGTGCCGGTCCTGTGGTGGCGGGTGGTCGGCAGCTCGCACACGGTCTACGCGGTGGAGGCGTTCATCGACGAGGCGGCGCAGGCCGCCGGCAAGGACCCCTACCTGTTCCGCCGCGACCTGCTGGCAGAGCAGCCGCGCCTGCGCGGCGTGCTCGAACTGGCTGCGGAAAAGGCCGGCTGGGACCCGTCCAGGCCGCTGCCCGCCGGGCGCGGGCGCGGGATCGCGGTGACCGAGGCATTCAAGACCTTCGTCGCCCAGGTGGTCGAGGTCTCGGTGGACAAGGACGGCAAGCTGAAGGTCGAGCGGGTGGTCTGTGCGGTGGACTGTGGCATCCCGATCAACCCGGACGTGATCGCCGCGCAGATGGAGGGCGGCATCGGCTTCGGCCTCGGCGCGATCCTGCACAGCGCGATCACCCTGAAGGACGGCAAGGTCGAGCAGAACAACTTCGACGGCTACCAGGTGCTGCGGATCGCCGAGATGCCCAAGGTCGAAGTGCACATCGTGCCCTCCGGCGAAGCGCCCACCGGGGTCGGCGAACCCGGTGTGGCGCCCATCGGCCCGGCGCTGGCCAATGCGATCTTCGCCGCCACCGGGCAACGCCTGTACAACCTGCCCTTCCCCACCTCCTTCGCCAAGGCCTGAGCGAGACGCCCGCCGGCAGCTCCACGGCTGCCGGCGCGGCGCGGGCGGCCCTCCGAGGATCGCCGCCGACCATACGGGTCCCCCCGGTGTCGCGCCGATTTGCCTCCGCCCGGCGTCGGGCGCAGACTTCAGCGTCCATTCGCCCGCGTAGCCAAGCATGACCGAGCCTCTCCCTTCTTCGTCCCTGGGCCCCGCCCTGCGTCGCTGGCGCCTGCTGCACCGGGTCAAGCAAACGCATGCCGCCGAATTGCTCGGCGTGGCGCAATCGACCATCTCGCGCTGGGAGTCCGGTACCCAGGCGCTGCTGGTGGAGGAACGGGCACGCCTGGAGCGTCTGCTCGGCGCCCGCCTGGAAGCCGCCGCCGACCAGGCACTGGCCCGCCTGGTCGAGGCCAACCCGCAACCCGTGCACCTGATCTGCGACCTCACCCATCGCCTGTTGGCCTGTTCGCCGGCACGCGCCGCGCAATTCGGCGTGCCTCTCGGCGAACTGCTCGACCGTTCGCTGTGGCCCTATTGCAGCGAGGAAATCCTCCGCCAGGAAGCCACCCTCGAGGAACTCGGCTGGCGCGAACTGCTGGCACCGCCGGCGCTGGAGTTCGCCAGCGGAGCGAACGCCTCGGCCATCGTGCCGATCCGGCGCAGCCGTTGCCGCTGGACCCGCATGACCCTCTCGGACGGACGCGCGGTGCGCCTGGTGGAAACCCTCTGACGTCGCCACGGATATTTTATCCATGGACCTTCAGCACCGCCGCGCCTAGGCTTGCAGGCTCGTTTCACCGGTAGCGGAGCCCGCGCCATGTCCCTCGAACTGCTGAGCAACCGCCTCGAATTCCTCCGCGAAGCCGAACGCCTGAAAGACGTCCTGCGCTCCGCGCACACCTCCTCCGGCCGCCCGGAAAGCACCGCCGAACATAGCTGGCGGCTGTGCCTGATGGCACTGGCCTTCGAGGACCAACTGGCCGGCCTGGACCTCGGCAAGGTCCTGCGCATGTGCGTGGTCCACGACCTCGGCGAAGCGATCCACGGCGACATCCCCGCCGTCGAGCAGGCCGCGCACCCGGACAAAGGCGAACAGGAACGCGCCGACCTGTTGCAGCTGACCCGTCACCTCGACGCGCCGCTGCGCGACCGCCTGCTCGCCCTGTGGGACGAATACGAGCGCGGCGAGTCCGCCGAAGCCCTGGCAGTGAAGGCCCTGGACAAGCTGGAAACCCTGCTCCAGCACACCCAGGGCGACAATCCGGCGGACTTCGACTATGCCTTCAACCTCGACTACGGCCGTCGCTATACCGACCGCGCACCGCTGTTCAAGACCCTGCGCGAGCTACTCGACGCCAGGACCCGACAGTGCCTCGCAGCTCGGCGCGACGCCTAGCGTGCGCCCGCCCGGGCAGCGTTACCAGCGCCACCGCCTACGTAGCTCGCCATGGCTACAGGGAAGCGGCTGGCACGTTTCCACCGACCGGGGCCTGTCCTGCACGCCTCAGTAAAGGCGCGCCTTGATCAGCGGCCGCAGCAGGTAGTTGAGCACGCTGCGCTTGCCGCTGAGGATGTCCACCTCGGCGACCATCCCCGGAATGATCGGCAATACCTCCTCGCCGCGCTTCAACTGGCTGCCATCGGTCTTGATCAGCACCTGGTAGTAGGACTCCTTGCCATGCGGGGTGTCCTCCTCGATGGTGTCGGCACTGATCTGCTCCAGGGTGCCCTTGAGGTCGCCGTAGATGGTGTAGTCGTAGGCGGTGATCTTCACCTTGGCCGGCATGCCGGGAACCAGGAAGGCCACGTCGCGCGGCTTGATCTTCGCCTCCACCAGCAGACGCTCCTCTACCGGGATCACTTCCATGATCGGCTCGCCGGGCTGGATCACCCCGCCGCGGGTGTTGATCAGCACGGTGTTCACCCGCCCGCGCACTGGCGACAGGATCTCGGTGCGGCGCAACTGGTCCTGGCGCTGCTGGACGATCGGTTCCAGGGCGCTGAGATCGGCCTTGCGCTGGGCGCGCTCGGTATAGGCATCCTGGAAATAGGTGCTTTTCAGCTCGGTCAGCTTGCCGCTGAGGGTGGCGATGTCCTGGCTCAGCTTGAGCGCCTCCATCTGGCTCACCGCACGCTTGGCCACCAGCGGGCGAACCAGGTCGAGCTGGCTCTGCGCCAGGTGAATCTGCCGCTGGATCGCCTGGGTGCCCTCCACCAGTTTGTCGCGGCGCGACTTGAACAGCTCGCGTTCGGAACGCGCCAGCGGCCCCTCGGGATCGACGTCCGGCGGGAACTCGATGCTCTTCTTGCCTAGCACCTCGGCGTCGAGCCGGGCAATGGCCGCGCGCAGCACGCTGGCCTGGTTCGCCGACTCCTGGAAGTTGGTGAGGAAGCGCGTCTCGTCGAGGCGCACCAGCGGCTGGCCGACTTCCACCAGGTCGCCCTCCTTCACCAGCAGGCGGTCGAGGATGCCGCCCTCCAGGCTCTGGATCTTCTGGATGCGGCTGAACGGCACGACCCGACCGTCGCCGCGGGTCACCTCGTCCAGTTGCGCCCAGGCCGCCCAGCCGATGAACAGCAGCACGCAACCGAGCAGGGTCCAGAGCAGCGGCCGGTAGACCGGGTGGGTAGCCGCCAGCAACGGGTCGGCCAGTTGCCGGCGCAGGGCGGCGGCGTCGCGGTCAGAGTCCATGGTTGCCTCCTTCGGCGGCCTGCGGTGCCTGTACCTGGTTGCCCTGCACCACCTGCTCCAGCGGGCCGTCCATGATCACCCTGCCCTGGCGCAGGACCACCGCACGCTCGACCAGGGCGAGCATGCTTTTCTTGTGGGTGGTGATGACCAGGGTGCGCTTGCCCAACCATTGCTGCAGGTAGTCGATGACCTGTTTCTCGCTGCCCTGGTCGAAGGCCGCGGTCGGCTCGTCGAGCAGCAGGATCGGAGGGTCCTGTAGCAGCACCCGGGCCAGCCCGACGGCCTGGCGCTGGCCGCCGGACAGGCTGGCGTTGCCCTGGATCGGCATGTCCAGCCCCAGCGGGTGGCCGCGGACGAAGGCGCCCAGGCCGACCCCGTCGAGGGTCTCCAGCAGTTCCTCGTCGCCCAGCGCGGCGTTCTCCAGGTTGAGGTTGTCGCGCAGGCTGCCATGGAACAGCGCCACGTCCTGCGGCAGGTAGCCGATACCGCGCTGGCGGTCGGCCGGGTCGATCTGGGTCAGGCTGACGTCGTCCAGCAGCAGGCGTCCCGCCTGCGCGTCGAGCAGGCCGCTGAGCAGGCGCAGCAGGGTCGACTTGCCGGCGCCGTTGCCGCCGAGCAGCGCCACCCGCTCGCCGGCGCGGATGTTCAGGGCCTGCACGTCGACCACCGGCGGGCTGTCGCCGTGGGCCAGGCGCACGCCCTCCAGGCGGTAATGTCCCTGCAGGCGCTCCTTGTGCACGAAGCGCTTGCCCTGGGGTCGCTCCTGCTCGGCGCTCATCAGTTGGTCGAGGCCTTCCATCGCCACCTTGGTGTGCTGCCAGCGACCGAGGATGCCGGCCGCCTGCGACAGCGGTGCGATGGCCCGCGAGGCGAGGATCGAGCAGGCCACCAGGCCGCCGACGGTCATCGCGCCCTCGCTGATCCGATAGACGCCGAAGACCACCACGCCGACGTAGCAGAGCTGCTGGACGATGCTCGCCGAGTAGCTCAGGGTCGAGGCCAGGGTATGGGTCTTCATCGCCGTACCGGCCAGTTCGCCGGTCAGGGTTTCCCACTGGTGCAGGCAGCGGCCTTCGGCGCGGGTCGCCTTGACCGTCTCCAGGTGCTCGAAGGCTTCCAGCAGCACGCCGTTCTTCATCGCCCCTTCGCGCAGGTTCTGCCGCGACAGGTGGCCGAGCAGGCGCTGGGTCAGCAGCCCCGGCAGGATCATCAGCACGCAGGCCACCAGCGGCACCCAGACCACATGGCCGCCGATCACGGCGATGATCAGCAGGAAGATCGCCACGAACGGCAGGTCGCTGATCAGCGCCGCGCTGGACGAGGTAAAGAACTCGCGCACCGACTCGAACTCCCGCACCTGGGTACTGAAGGCGCCCATCGACGCCGGCTTGGCGGCGACCCGGGTGCTCAGCACGCGGGAGAACAGCAGGGTCGAGAGTTGCAGGTCGAGGCGCTTGCCGAGCACGTTGAGCAGGTGGCCGCGCATGATCCGCAGGACACCGTCGAGGACGATCGCCAGGGCCACGCCGCTGGCGAGGATCCACAGGGTGTCGAAGGCCGCGTTGGGCACCACGCGGTCGTAGACCTGCATGGCGAACAGTGCCGAGGCGACCGCCAGGACGTTGGCCACCAACGCTGCGGCGGCGACCTCGGCGTAGGAACGCCAGAGCCGCTTGAGCGGGCCGAAGAACCAGTGTTCGGGCAAGGCGCTGGCGTAGTCGCCGACCCGCCCGTCCGGGCGGTAGCGGCACTTGGCGAAGATCGCCGTGCCGCTGTACAGCGCTTCCAGCTCGGCCAGCGGCATCCTCTGGCTTCCGCCGTCGCTCTGCGGTACCAGCACCTCGGCATGCTCGCCGTCGTTGCCCACCAGCACCAGGGCGCGGCCGTCGTCGAGCAGCAGCAGGGCCGGCAGCAGGTAGCGATCGATCCGGCGCAACGGCTGGCGGGTGACCTGGGCGGTGATGTCGGCGCGGCGCAACGCGCGGGCCACCAGGTGCAACGGCAGGCGACCGTGCTCCAGCGGCATGCCGTCCACCAGTTCGGCGTCGCCGAGCGGTCGGCCAAGCTGCCGGCAGAGCAGCAACAAGCCCTGGCGCAACGGGTCGACGATGGGGTCGTGGTTGAGGATCACGACGTTATCCGGGGTTTTCTCAGCTTCCATGATTCAGCCGGTTCTCCAATAGCGGACCCAACAGGCCGACTTGCGCGGCCGCCCGATACTCGATGCGCTTGCGTTCGATCCGCAGGTTGATCAGTTGCCGCTCTGCCTCGAACCGCTCGCGCTGCACGTTGAGCAGGTCGATCACGTCGCGCCGGCCAACCTCGAACTGTTCGCGATACAACTCGCCGACCTGCTCCGACTCGGTCACCTGCTGGGTCAGCGACTGTTCCCGCCAGCGCAGCGTGTCGCCGTTGTCGAAGAGGTTCTGCAATTGCCGGCGGATGTCGCGCTGCATCGCGTCGGCGCTCCATTTCGCCGACTCCAGGCGCTGCTGCGCGGCGGTCGGCCGGCGGAAGTTGGAAAGCCCCTGGAAGGTGTCCATGCGGAAGCGCAGGGATACCACCGAGTCGCTTTCCGGATGCCCGCCGATCTCCCGGCGCAGCGCGCTGGCCTCCAGGTTCAGTTGCGGCAGCAGCGACGCCTTGGCCTCGCGGACCTCGGCCTCGGCGACATTGGCGTCCTCCAGGGCCTTGCGCTGCAAAGGCGATTCGCGGATCACCCGCGCCATATCGCTGGCCGCCAGGTAGCGTTGCAGCGACATCGGCTCGGGCTCCACCAGGTCGGCGGGCTCCTGGCCGACCAGGATCGCGTACTGGTTGCGCGCGTCCTGCAGGTTGCCCTTCTCCAGCGACAACTGCTCCTGGGCCCGCGACAGTTCCAGATTGGCGCGATCCAGCTCGCTGCGGTCGGCGTAGCCGTCGCCGCCGCGCGCCTGGGTCATCTCGCGGATGCCGTCGAGGCGCTGGATGTGTTCGCGCACCGCCTCCACCCGGCGCTCCGAGGCAAGCACGTCGAGGTAGGTCTCGACGATATCCAGCGCCGCATCGTCGCGCGCCACCAGCACCGCCTCGGACAGCTTGCGCTGGGTCGCGCTGGCGCTGTCGACCTTGCTCGTCACCCGACCCCAGTCGTACAGCATCTGCGACGCGGTGAGATCGTAGACGATCTCGCCGAAGTCGAACTCCTGCGGCCCCCCGGACATCGTCACGGAGGGGTAGTACCCCCCTTTGGCCATCTCCACCTCGGTGCCTGCACGGTCCGCTTCGGCCATCGCGGATCGTACTTCCGGGTGGATCGCCAGCCCTGCCCTGACCGCCTGGTCGAGGGGCATGGCCGACGCGAACATCGGCAGACCCAGGGAAAGGAGCCAGATGGCTCCCTTCCCATGCCGCCGTCCCTTGCGCGCGTACTGCCTGCGCCCGCGCATCAGACCACGACCTGTACCGTGTTGTCCTCGATCAGCAGGGTGGTACTGCCGAAGGTGTAGACGTCGTAGGTAATGCCGTTGATCAGTTGCGTGGTACCGGTATTCACCGCGCCCACCACGTTCAGGGTGTCGTTGTTCTCGCCGGTGATCTGCAACGTGTTGTTGGCATCGGTGATGGCATCCACCTCCGCCGCGGTCAGGGTCAGCACGCTACCCGAATCGCCCTTGCCGAGGTCGATGCGCTCGAGGTTGCTGAGCGTGCCGACGCCGACGGCGTTGTAGTCGAGGTCGATGCCGTTGGCCAGGACCAGGGTGTCGAACCCGGCGCCGCCATCGATGCTGACGAAATCGGTCGCGGTGATCTGGATGGTGTCGTTGCCGTTGCCGGCCACCACGTGATCGCCGGTGCCCACGTTGAAGATCAGGTCGCTGCCGTCGCCGCCGTTGATGTGCTCCGAACTGCCGTTGGCGCCGGACAGCACGTCGTCGCCGGAAGTACCGTTGACATCGATCTGGCCGATATTGAGCGACAGTCCGTTGGGGGTCAGGGTGATCCCGTAGGCGGCGCTGTCGTTGCCATTGGAGTCGGTGGACACCAGGTTGAACGAGATCTGCGAGCCGAGGTTGAGGATGTCGGTGATGTTCAGCCCCAACTGGGTGAGGATGGTCGGGCTCAGCAGGTTCAGCGAGAAGTTTCCGGACGAATCCGCCTGGATCGGCAGCAATTCGACGTTCAACGCCGGGGTGATGACCCGGATCACCACGCTGGAGTCAGGCTCGGTGGTTCCGCTGAAACCGAAACGCGGGTTCAGCGGGTTGAGGCTGACGTCGAGGCCGAAGTTGCCGATGGTCACCGGTTGCTCGATGCTGGTGCCGACGCCGATGCTCGCCGTGTTGCTCGGGTTGCCGGCCGGGTCGCGTCCGACCACCGACACCTGGGCATTGAGCAACTGGTCCCAACTGAAGTCGATGTCCAGGTCGGTGAGCAGGTTCAGCGACGCCAGCCCGCTGTTGTCGGCGGTCACCGTGGCGGTGGCGGTCACCCCGCCGACGTCGACGGTCACCGTCAACTCGGTCCCTGGCTCCGCCGAGATGGTCAGGATGTTGCCGACCAGGGACAGCACCGGGGTCGCCGGCGGAATGGTGTCGATGGTGAACGGCACCGGGGTCGACGCGGTGCCGCCGTTGATGTCGGCGGTGACGGTCGAGGCGCCCTCCGGGAACGGGCCCATGCCGCCGGGAGGCGTCAGGGTCAAGGTCAGGTTGCCGGCGGCGATGTCGCCGGCGGTGAGGGTATGGCTGACCTCGGCCTCGTAGCCGTTCTGCCCGGCGAACTTGACCGTGACCACCTGGCCGACCTGCATGGTCGGACGGACCGTCACATCGACCTGGATGCCGTCGCCGATCTCCGCGGCGTTGATCCAGGTATCGGCGGCTTCCGGCACGCTGATGGTCGGCGGCGCCAGGTCCGGCGCGTTGATGGTGGCCGGCCCGCTGACGTTGCCGGCGGCGTCCACGGCAACCCCGGCGATCAGTTCGCCGGTGATCAGCGGCGGCGCGAACGGCAGGCTGAAGTTGCCGGCGCCGTCGACGGTGACCGTGATCGGGTTGGCGGTGTCGCCGTTGACCACGATACGCACCTGACTGTTCGGCTCGGCGGTGCCGGTCAGCAGCGCGCCGTCGGCGCTGATGCTCAGCAGCGGAGCGGACGGCGCCACCGAGTCCACCGTGGTGCTGGCCGGACCGCTGGCGTTGCCCGCGGCGTCTTCGGCGACGGCGTTGATCACCGTACCGTTGGCCAGCGGCGTGCCGGGGGTGAAGGTCCAGTTGCCACTGCCGTCGGCGGTGGTCTCGCCGATCGGGTTGCCGTTGCCGTCGGTGAGGATCACTTTGGCGCCGACCTCGGCGGTGCCGGTGATCACGCTGCCGTTGCTGGCATTGATCACCGGCGTGGCCGGCGCCACCGTATCCACCGTGGTGCTGGCCGGACCGCTGGTATTGCCGGCCGGGTCCTGGGCCACGGCGTTGACCACCGTGCCGTTGGCCAGCGGCGTGCCCGGTGTGAAGGTCCAGTTGCCGCTACCGTCGGCGAGGGTCTGGCCGATCGGGTTGCCATTGCCATCGGTGAGGATCACCCGGACGCCGGGTTCGGCGGTGCCGCTGAGTTCGACACCATTGCTCGGGTCGATCACCGGGGTGGCCGGGGCCACCGCGTCCACCGTGGTGCTGACCGGACCGCTGGTGTTGCCGGCGGCGTCCTGGGCCACCGCATTGATCACCGTGCCGTTGGTCAGCGGTGTGCCCGGAGTGAAGCTCCAGTTGCCGCTGCCATCGGCGGTGGCCTGCCCTATCGGGTTGCCGCCGCCGTCGGTGAGGATCACCGTGGCCCCGGCTTCGGCGGTACCGCTGATCACCGTACCGTTGCTCGGATCGAGCACCGGGGTGGCCGGGGCTACCGAGTCCACCGTGGTGCTGGCCGGGCCGCTGGTGTTGCCGGCGGCGTCCTGGGCCAGCGCATTGATCACCGAGCCGTTGGCCAGCGGCGTGCCGGGCGTGAAGCTCCAGTTGCCGCTGCCGTCGGCGGTGACCTGCCCGATCGGGTTGCCGTTGCCGTCGGTGAGGATCACCGTGGCCCCGGCTTCCGCCGTACCGCTGATGACGACTCCGTTGCTCGGATCGATCACCGGCGCCGGCGGGGCGATGGCATCGACGGTGACGCTGGCCGGACCGCTGGTATTGCCGGCCGGGTCCTGGGCCACGGCGTTGATCACGGTGCCGTTGGCCAGCGGGGTGCTCGGGGTGAACGTCCAGTTGCCGCTGCCGTCGGCGGTGGCCTGGCCGATCGGGTTGCCGCCGCCATCGGTGAGGATCACCGTCGCGCCAGCTTCCGCGGTACCGCTTA
The DNA here is from genome assembly GCF_056110345.1 of Pseudomonas sp. TZ252. NCBI lineage: Bacteria > Pseudomonadati > Pseudomonadota > Gammaproteobacteria > Pseudomonadales > Pseudomonadaceae > Pseudomonas > Pseudomonas sp. TZ252. Next base: position 5,958,527 of record NZ_CM148566.1, read on the forward strand.
TCTCGGTGCCGTTGCTCGGATCGATCACCGGCGCCGCCGGGGCCACGCCATCCACAGTGATCACCGCCGGCGCACTGTCGACATTGCTTGGGCTGCGCGCCACCACGTTGACCACCGTGCCATCCGGCAGCGGGATGCCTGGAGTGAAGGACCAGTTGCCGCTGCCGTCGGCGGTGACCTGGCCAATCGGGTTGCCGTTGCCATCGGTGATGATGATGGTGTTGCCGGCGTCCGCGGTGCCGCTGATCACCGAACCGTTGCTCGGATCCACCTGCGGGATCGACGGCAGCGAGGAATCCACCGTCGTGGTAGCGGGAGCGCTGGTATTGCCGGCGGCGTCGCTCGCGGTCACGTTGACCACGGTGCCGTTGGGTAGTTGCGAGCCGGGCGTGAAGCTCCAGTTGCCGCTGCCATCGGCGGTGGTCTGGCCGATCGGGTTGCCGTTGCCGTCGGTCAAGGTCACGGTGCTGCCCGGCTCGGCGGTACCGTTGAGCAGGTTGCCGTTGCTCGGATTGACCACAGGCGTGTTCGGCGCCACCGCGTCCACGGTAGTGCTGCCCTGCGGGCCGGTATTGCCCGCAGGGTCCTGGGCCACGGCGTTGACCACCGTGCCGTTGGCCAGCGGCGTGGCGGGCGTGAAGGTCCAGTTGCCGCTGCCGTCGGCGGTGGTTTCGCCGATCGGGTTGCCGTTGCCGTCGGTGAGGATCACCTTGGCCCCGGCCTCCGCGGTGCCGCTGATGGTCGTGCCGTTGCTCGGATCGATCACCGGCGCCGGCGGCGCCACCGCGTCCACCGTGGTGGCGGCCTGCGGGCCGGTATTGCCGGTCGGGTCGGTGGCCGTGGCGACGATCACCGTGCCGTTGGCCAGCGGCGTGCCCGGCGTGAAGCTCCAGTTGCCGCTGCCGTCGGCGGTGACCTGCCCTATCGGGTTGCCGCCGGCATCGGTGAGGGTCACGGTGGCACCGGCCTCGGCGGTGCCGCTGATGACGACGCCGTTGCTCGGGTTGATCACCGGCGCCGGCGGCGCGCTGGAATCGACGGTCACCGTCGCCGGCGGGCTGCTGTTACCGGCGGCGTCCTGGGCCACCACGTTGACCACAGTACCGTTGGCGATCGGCGTGGACGGGGTGTAGGTCCAGTTGCCGCTGCCGTCGGCGGTGACCTCGGCGATCGGATTGCCGTTGCCGTCGGTGAGAATCACCGTGCTGCCCGGCTCGGCGGTGCCGCTGAGGCTGCTGCCATTGCTCAGGTTGACGGTCGGCGTGGCCGGCGCGATGGCGTCCACGGTGGTGCTGCCCTGGCCGCCGGTATTGCCGGCCGGGTCGGTAGCGGTGGCGTTGACCACGGTTCCATCCGCCAGCGGCGTGGACGGGGTGAAGCTCCAGTTGCCGCTGCCGTCGGCAGTGACCTGCCCGATGGGATTGCCGCTGCCATCGGTCAGGGTCACCGTGGCGCCCGGTTCGGCGGTGCCGCTGATCTCCGCGCCGTTGCTCGGATTGACCACCGGCGCGGCCGGCGCCACCGAGTCCACGGTGGTGCTGGCCGGAGCGCTGGTATTGCCGGTCGGGTCGCTGGCCGTGGCGTTGACCACGGTGCCGTTGGCCAGCGGCGTGCCCGGTGTGAAGCTCCAGTTGCCGCTGCCGTCGGCGGTGACCTGGCCAATCGGGTTGCCGTTGCCGTCGGTCAGGGTCACGGTAGCGCCCGGCTCGGCGGTGCCGCTGAGCGTAGTGCCGTTGCTCGGGTTGACCACCGGAGCCGCCGGGGCCTGCGAGTCCACGGTGACGCTGGCGCCCGGGCTGCTATTGCCGGCGGCGTCCTGGGCCACCACGTTGACCACGGTGCCGTTGGCGATCGGCGTGGACGGGGTGTAGGTCCAGTTGCCGCTGCCGTCGGCGGTGACCTGCCCTATCGGGTTACCGTTGCCGTCGGTCAGGGTCACGCTACTGCCCGGCTCGGCGGTGCCGCTGAGGGTCGTACCGTTGCTCGGATCGACGGTGGGCGTGGCCGGCGCGACGGCATCCACGGTAACGCTGGCCGGCGGACTGCTGTTGCCGGCGGCATCCCTGGCCACCACGTTGACCACGGTACCGTCCGGCAACGGGGTGGACGGCGTGAAAGACCAGTTGCCGTTGGCATCGGCGGTGGTCTGGCCGATCGGATTGCCATTGCCGTCGGTCAGGGTCACGCTGCTGCCCGGTTCGGCAGTCCCGCTGAGTTCGCTGCCGTTGCTCGGCTCGACCACCGGCGCGCTCGGCGCCACGCCGTCGACGGTGATGGAGGTCGCCGGGCTGCTGTTGCCGGCGGCGTCCCTGGCCACCACATTGACCACGGTGCCATCCGGCAGTTGGCTACCGGGGGTGAAGCTCCAGTTGCCGTTGGCATCGGCGCTGGTCTGGCCGATCGGATTGCTGTTGCCGTCGGTGATCACGATGGTCACACCCGCTTCCGCCGTACCACTGAGGACGCTGCCGTTGCTGGCATTGACCTGGGGCGCGTCGGGGAAGTCGGGGGCTTCGGCGGTGACCGGGGTGCTGCTGTTGCCGGCCGGGTCGGTAACGATCACCGTCACCGTCTCGCCATTGGTCAGCGGCGGGTTCAGCGGGACCTCGAAGTTGCCGTCGGGACCGACCACCACGGTGGTGTCCGGCTGGCCGTCGCCATCGGTGTCGACACCGACGGTGGCGCCCGGCTCTGCGTTGCCGGTGACGCTGCTGCCGTCCGGCGCCACCTGCACGTCGGTGGCCGGCGCCGGGGCGGTGGTGTCCGGTGCCTCGACGGTCACCGGGGTGCTGTTGTTGCCGGCCGGGTCGGTAACGATCACCGTCACCGTCTCGCCATTGGTCAGCGGCGGGTTCAGCGGAACCTCGAAGCTGCCGCCGGGGCCGACCACCACGGTGGTGTCCGGCTGGCCGTCGCCATCGGTATCGACGCCCACCGTCGAGCCGGGTTCGGCCTTGCCGGTGACGCTGCTGCCGTCCGGCGCCACCTGCACGTCGGTAGCCGGCGCCGGGGCGGTAGTGTCCGGAGCGGTGACCTGGGCCGGCGGGCTGGCGTTGCCAGCCGGGTCGGTGACCACCACGGTGACCGTCTGGCCATTGGTCAGCGGCGGGTTCAGCGGAGCGGTGAAATTGCCGTTGGCATCGGCGATCACGGTGAGGTCCGGCTTGCCGTCGCCATTGGTATCGATGCCGACGCTCGCGCCGGCCTCGGCCTGGCCGCTGATGCTGCTGCCGTCAGGCGCTATCTTCAGGCCGCTGGCCGCCTTCGGCGGAGTGGTGTCCGGGGGCACCGAAGAACCGCCGCCGCCACCGCCGCCGCTGCTGTTGGAAATCGCCACCCCGGCGCCGATGGCCGCCGCACCGACCAGCAGCGCAGTCCCTGCGCTCATGCCACCGAGCACACCGGCGCCGGTCAGCGACTCGAAACCGGCCAGGCTTTCCTGCGGGATGTAGCCGGCCATCAGCGGCCCGTCGGCAGCGACCGGCGGCAGATCTACCGCCACCAGCTTGTCCTTGTCGGCCAGGAACAGTTGGCTGGAAGGCTGGCCTTCCGCATAGAAGTTGGCGATGCGGACGCTTTCCCCGGTCTTCAGCTGGACGATCAGGTCCGAACCGCTCTTCGAGTATCCCGCCACCGACTCCGGTGCGACATCGAGCGCGACATTACTGCTCTGGGAGAGTTTGAGTATCCCGTTTTCCGGAACCTCGACGGCAGCCGCAGAAGAAATACTCTGATCGATAGGGGTAACTTTCGCCTGGATCGACATTTCCGACATTCCTCTTGTCAAGCAGCGACCGAACGGCCGCACCATGTAATCCAGAAATAGCAGCTTTTAAATAAAAGGCGAGTCTGACTTTATATATAACGACTAAGAAAACCCCCATGAAAAATTCAATTTAGATAACCCCTGGAAAACATGCAGCCATTTAGCCATCACACGCCTATCTAATTGATAAACAATATATAATCAAAAAGTTATAATACTTTATAAACAACCCCCATCACCTGGCACGGCAAATCGACTAAATAACCCAGCGGGCAAATATCAGAACTCTACGATGCGTATTTCATAAAAAACCGGGAGAAATGAAATAGCACTTCCCGGCACCTCGTAGTTCGTCGGCGCGAGGCGACGGCAAGACGCCCCCGACAGTTCCAACAGAAAGCATCGCCGGGCATCCCGCGAAGCGGCCTTCATCGTCCTGCAATCAAAGCGTCATCGTCACGATGCCAAGTTATCCAACCGATCCTCTCCCGCGAGCGACCATGCATCACGGTATCTCCCCACCCCAGGACGCCGACCTGTTCGGCCTGATCTACGGTTTCCGTTTCCGCCCCGGCGAAGCGGGGCGGGAAATCGACTCGGCTACCGCCCTCGCCTGCCTGCGGCAGGCTCGCGAGGAGGCGCCGGACGAGTTCCTCTGGCTGCACCTGAACCTCGCCCATGCCGCCTGCGAGCGCTGGATGAAGAAGCATCTGGAACTGCCGGATTATTTCTTCGAAAGCCTGCGCGAGGGGTCGCGCTCGACGCGCATCGAACACGTCGACTCGGCGCTGCTGGCAGTGGTCAACGACGTGGTCTTCAACTTCGGCCTGGTCTCTTCGGACGTCGCCACCCTGTGGGTCTGCGCCCGTGGCCGGCTGCTGGTCAGTGCACGAGCGCAACCGCTGCGCTCGGTGGACAAGCTGCGCTCTTCGGTGAAGCACGGCGAACCTTTCCGTTCGCCCCTGCAGTTGCTGATCCACCTGTTGCGCGACCAGGGCGACGTGCTGACCCAGATCGTCCGCGAAACCAGCGTCGCAGTGGACCGCATCGAGGACCAGCTACTGGCCCTGCGCCTCTCCGCCAACCGCGCCGACCTCGGCGCCATGCGGCGCGTGCTGGTACGCCTGCAACGCCTGCTGGCGCTGGAGCCCGGTTCGCTGCTGCGCCTGCTCAACCGACCGCCGGAATGGCTACAGGATGCCGACCTGCGTGAGTTGCGCGAAGCCACCGAGGAGTTCTCCCTGGTGATCAGCGACCTGACCGCCCTGGGCGAACGGATCAAGCTGCTGCAGGAAGAGATCGCGGCCAAGCTCAACGAACAGAACAACCGCATCCTCTTCACCCTGACCATGGTCACGGTGCTGGCCCTGCCGATCAACATCGTCGCCGGCTTCTTCGGCATGAACGTCGGCGGGATTCCCTTCGCCGACGATCCTGAAGGCTTCTGGATCATGCTCGTGCTGGTCGCCAGCTTCACCTTCCTCGCCGGCCGCTGGGCCTTCCGCAAGCGCGGCGACTATTGAGCGTGGACAACGCCGGCGGACAGTGGTTAGGTTGACCGACCACCGTCAGCCGGACCTTCCATGAGCCTTTCCCCCGCCGATCTCAAGCAACTCCAGGCCGCCAAGAACCTGCTGGAGAACCCTGGACTCACCGCGCAACTCACCAGCCTGCTGGGCACGCCGATCGAATACGGCCTGAAGAAGCTGCCACGGAAGGTCAACGAGAAGCTCGGTTCGGTGATCGAGGGAGCGCTGCTGAAAGTCGCCCGCTCGGCCACCGCCACTCTCCAGGAAAACGCCAGCGGTCAACCGGCGAACCGCCTGCATACCCTCGGCGCCGCCGTTTCCGGTGGCGTCGGCGGCTTCTTCGGGCCGCTGGCGATGCTGGTCGAGGTGCCGGTCACCACCGGCATCATCTTCCGTTCCATCGCCGACATCGCGCGCAGCGAGGGCGAGTCGATCAGGGACATGGACACCCTGATGGCCTGTATCGAAGTCTTCGCCCTCGGCGGCAAATCCGCCTCGGACGACGCGTCGGAGTCCGGCTACTACGCGGTGCGTACGGCGCTGGCCCAGCAGGTCAAGGCGGCCGCCGACTTCCTCGGCAAGGACGCCGGCAGCAAGAAGGCCGCGCCCATGCTCCTGGCCCTGGTGCGCAAGGTCGCCGAGCGCCTGGGCGTGCAGTATTCGGAAAAGCTCGCGGCGCAGATCGTGCCCATCGTCGGCGCCCTCGGCGGCGCGGCGATCAACACGGTGTTCATGAACCATTTCCAGGCCATGGCGCGCGGTCACTTCGTCGTCCGCCGCCTGGAACGCCACTACGGCAAGGATGTGGTTCGCGACGCCTACGCCCTGCTGCCCCGGCGCGGCTGAGCATGCCGGCCCACGCGGTCAGCCTGGCGCCGGGCGCGGCGGCAGCGACGCGCCAGCTGTTCAGCGCCGTTTCGCTCGCGGCGGAGCCCGGCTGGAGCCGGGCCCCGCGCCGACTCAGAGCGCCAGGCCGGGGTTGTACAACGGACGGAAAGCGCAATGGGTGGTGCCGGCGCTCTGGTTGTAGAAATAGTAGCGGCGACAGTCGTTGTCGTAGTTGCTGGTGCCGACGTTGATCCGGTACGGACCGAAGCTGGCTCCCTGCAGGGAAACGAAGGCGCCGTTGTAGAGCAGCGAGAAATGCAGGTGCGGTCCGGTGGAGCTGCCACCCTCGCAGAGCGCGGTGTTGATGTTGCCGGCATAGACGCCGAGCTTGGTGTCGGCGCTGACCTGCTGGCCGTTGCTCACCTGGATCTGGTCCATATGGTAGTAGTTGGTCGCCCAGCCGCTGGGGTGGGTCACCCGTACCTGGCAGCGCGACAGCACCCGTACCGTACCGGCGTGGGCGGCGACCACGCTGTAGGTCGCACTGCCCCAGCGCGGCCAGTCGTAGGACGCATCGAAGGACGAGTACGGATAGCCCGAGCCGGTGTTCGAATGCGCTCCGTTGGGCTGCCAGGAATAGCCCTGGCGCCAGGGCAATTGCATCAGGTTGGATGGCGGCGCCAGCGCGGCCTTCGCCTGGAGTTGCCGGGCCACGCGGTTGCGCGGCTGCAGGAGTTCCGCGGCCGGGGTGCCGAACAGGCGCTGGAAGGTCTGCGCGTAGGCGCCGAGCGGATTGCCGCCTTGCACGGCGGAGGCCTTCGCCCCCTCTCGCAACAGACCGAGCAGCGCGGCCGATGCCGCGTTCAGGCCGTCCTCGCCGACGGCCTTGCGCGCAGCCGCCTGGCGCAACTGGTATTCCTCGAAACCGTAGTAGCGCCGCGACAACTGCTGCAACACGTCGCGGACCTGGGCATCGAAGCCGCGTTTCGCCGACAGCCGTCCCAGCGGCGCCGCCAAGGCGCGCTCGTCCGGCGCCCCCAACGGCCCGGATTGCATGACCATCAGGGTCAGCAACACTTTCGGGTTGATGCTGTAGTAGCCGCTCCAGTGCTCCAGGTATTCGCTCTTGTCGCGCAGCGCCGGCGCATTCACCGCCAGGTAGGCCTCGAGGTCGAACGCCTCGGCGTCGCGACCGTAGAGGAACAGGTCGTCATTCAGCGGCAGGGCCACGCTGGGCAGTTGCAACTGGCCGAGTAACTCCGCCGAATAGCGGAAGGCCGGCAGGCCATCGTCATGGGCATTGGCCGTACCGCCCACGGCGAGCGCCAGCAAGACGAAGAGGAACGGCGAGCGCGGACTCGCCATCGCGCGGGATCTTTTGTGCTGCATGGGTAGCTCCTGGTCATCGAAGGGAAACCTTGAAAGCCAGCAGCCCGGCGACATCGCCTCCGACGGGATAGCCTGGTCCGCTCCGCCGGTATTTCGCCCAGGCCGGGTTGCACGCCGCAGGACCGTGCAACGCCGTCACCCGGGAAGACAACTATCAGCTTTTGCAGTAGATCCGGTGCCCCGCTCCGTCCGGCTGTAAAGCGTGCGGCAGCGCACTCCAACCGAGCCGAATCGATCACAGAACGCCAGGCGTCGGAAATACTTCGATACAGTCTGCGCGCTCAGCGTTCCTCGTCGGAGGAACCGTCGAGCGGATCACGACGCGCCAGCTCGGCCTCGTCGAGGCCGTGGCCGGCTCCGATCTCGTTGCCATGCACGACCCTCAGGCGCTTGTCCGCGGGCGATTCGCCGCCGCGCTCGGCCGGCGAGCGGGCGCCGCTTTCGTCGATCAGGGTTTCCGGCGCCAGATCGTCCATGCCGACGTTATCCTGGTAACCATCGTCCTCGTCCGGCTGCCCGCCAGCGTGGCCCGCCTCACGTACCCGCCGCGAGGAAAACTCGGCCTCCACCTCGGCCTCGGGCCGCTCGTCGCCGATCCGCGCCTTGCGCGCCTGGCGGCGCTCGTCGAAATCGAGCTCGCGCATCGAACCCATGCGGTCCTGGATATCATCGATTTCCTGGGGTGTTGTTTTCCGTCGTGTAGCCATGACGACCTCCGTTACGAATGGCGGGCACGCGCCGGGAATGGCACGCTGCCCTTGTTCGGTCGACCGGCGAGGCGCGGGAAGATTCAGGAAATCCAACCGACGGCGGCCGCCTCGCAATCGCGGCGGCGGGCAAAAAAAAGCCGGATCGGCCCGGGGCGGGCTGGACGATCCGGCGTAATCGAAGCGCGGGACGTCGCGCACCTTGCCGCCGGCACGGGCGGGAGGTGGCGCACAGCGTTTCGCAGGGAATGACCACGGCATCGGCCGGTGGTCCAGGGGGAGTCAGGTCGGCACGGCTTCCTCGAGATAGTCGATGGCCTGGCGCACGATCTCGATCCGTTCCGCATCGTCATCGGCGATCTCGACGCCGAACTCCGTTTCCAGGGCCATGACCAGTTCGACCACCTCGAGCGACTCGGCACCGAAGTCGTTACGGAAGTCGCTGTCCAGCCGGATGTCGCATTCCTCCACGCCGAACCGGGCGGCTACCAGTTTCCTCACTCTGGTCTCGATGTCGTCCATGCATTGCGGTCCCACTGCCCGGCCCTGGAAAAAAGTGCGGCTACTAAAGCCTCCGTCCCCGCCAGCGACAACTGCCAGATCTGGCAGTGGCGCTGCGCTGGAGCGCGGCCGCCGCAGCGCGCCGGACAATCCGGTGGACGGAGCGCGACGCGAGGATTCGAAGTCCGTCACAGGGCGCTTCCCGGCGTATGCGCAATCACCCGCGCCTTCCCTCGCGGCAGGCTTTCGGGCAGTTCCGCCAGGGCCCGGCGTGCCTGCTCCGGGTCGAGGTAGTCGCCCCGTTCCACCGCGAACAGCTCCTGGCCATCGCGCAGTTCGCGGCGCAAACGCAACGACAGGCCCGGATGCCGCTCGATCAGCGCGCGCATGAAGGCTTCGCTGCTGCCCTCGACCAATCGCACGGCATAGCGCTGGGGTGACGGCGGCTGCGGCGCGTGCGTGCCCTGGCGAACCTCCGGTACCTCGCCGCCGCGACCGTCGCCCAGGGACGCCGGGTCCGCCAGGCGCGGCTTCTCCATCAGCACCGGGGCTGGAGCCGGATAGCTGCGCGGCGAGCCAATAGGTGCCGGTGCGACCTGGGCGGCGGGACGCAGGTCGATGGCGCCGGCATCCTCGAACAGCGGGCGCGCCGGTTCGCCGGCGGCACCGCGCAGCAACTGGATGGAACGGTAACGGCCATGGCTGATGCGCTCCAGACCGGCGGCATCGCGGACGATGCTCGGGCGCAGGAAGACCATCAGGTTGCGCTTCACCCGGGTCTCGCGGGACGAGCGGAACAGCCGGCCGACGCCGGGGATGTCGCCCAGCAGCGGTACCCGCGAATCGCTGCGCAGCAGGTCGTCCTGGATCAGTCCGCCGAGGACGATGACCTGGCCGTCGTCGGCCAGTACGGTGCTCTTGATCGAGCGCTTGTTGGTCACCAGGTCCACCGCCTTCGCCGCCAGGGTGGCGGTTGGCGCGATGGAGGATATTTCCTGCTCGATCTCCAGGCGCAGCATGCGGTCCTCGCCGATGTGCGGCGTGACCTTGAGGGTCACCCCGATATCCTTGCGCTCGACAGTGGTGAACGGATTGCTCGAACCGCTGGCGCTGGTGGTGTAGCTGCCGGTCTGGAACGGCACGTTCTGGCCGACCAGGATTTCCGCCTTCTGGTTGTCCAGGGTCAGCAGGCTCGGCGTCGACAGCAGGTTGCTGCGGCTATTGCGGCTCAGCGCGGTGACCAGTGCGCCGAAATCGCGACTGCCGAGGCCGACTATCGCACCGTCGGGCAGCTCTGCCGGCGGCTTGCCGGCCTGCAACGCGCCCAGCAGGGTGCCGATGGACAACCCGCTGTCGGCGAAGCCAGCGCCGCCGGCGACATGCCCGCTACGCAGCGCCCATTGCACCCCGAGGGCGTCGCCGATCTCGCCGGACAGCTCGACGATCGCCGCCTCCACCAACAGTTGCGCACGCGGCACGTCGAGCTGGCGGACGATGTCCTCGAGCAGACCGACATCCTCCGGGTCGGCGAGGATCACCAGGGCATTCAGCGATTCGTCGGCGCGCACCAGCAGGCCGCGCTTGCCGCTTCCCCGTCCATCCTGGCCCCGCTCGCCGCGCAGCGATTCGCCGATCTCCCCGAGGGTGGCGGCAAGGGTCTTGGCGTCGCCATGGCGCAGGCGGATCACCCGGCTGTTCGCCGACCGCGACGAGGGGACGTCGAGCGACTGCGCCAGCCGCAGCAAGCGCGCTCGCGCCTGCTGCGGACCGAGCAGGACCAGGCGGTTGCTGCGGCTGTCGGCAAGGACCTGGACGGTGGCGGCGCTCTTCCCGGCGGCCGGGGTGACGCTGCGATCGAGCACCTCGGCGATTTCCGCGACCCAGGCATGGCGCATGTCGTAGATGCTGTAGTCATGTTCGCCGGCCCGGTCGAGGCTGCGCACGATCGCCTCGATGCGCTCGATGTTGGCGCGGCGGTCGCTGACGATCAGCGCGTTGGCCGACGGTACGGCGGCCAGATGGCCATGGGCCGGGACCAGCGGCCGGATCATCGGGATCAGTTCCGCCACCGAGGTCTGCTGCGCCTGGACCACCCGCGTCTCCAGGCTGCCCGGCCCATCGCGGACGGTCTTCTGCGCGGCGTCCTGGCGTGCCTCCATGTTCGGCACGATACGCGCCTGGTCGCCCTGCGGCAGCACCGCGTAGCCGTGGGTGGCGAGCACCGAAAGGAATAGTTGGTAGACCTCCGCCAGGCTGAGCCGCGCCTGGGATACCACCGTGACCCGCCCCTTCACCCGCGGATCGACGACGAAGGTCTGGCCGCTGATGCTCGATACCTGCTCGATGAAGTCGCCGATCTCGGCATCCTTCATGTTGATCGTCCACTGCTCTTCCTCTTGCGCGGCGGCAGTCTCGGCAGGTGCCGGATGGACCGGCGGCGCCAGGCCGAGGACGGCCAGCGACAGGACCAGGAACAGCGGAGACAGGCGCTGGGCGGAACGGGTACTACAACGTGGCATGGGTGGTTTCTGCCCCTTCGGCTTTGGGGAAATACAGACGTTCTTCATAACCCCGGTCGCGCAGCACCACATGGTCGCGATGAACCGCCAGCAGCACGGTGCCGGGGCGCACTTCGGCGCCCGGCAGGAAGCGCTGCGAGCGCCCGGCCACCGCGATCAGCGCCGCCGAGCGGTCCTCGCGACGCGCCAGGAAGCAGGCCAGCAGGCGCAATTGCAGACGCTCGCCCGCCGTCGCGCCGCGCGGCGACGGAGCGCCACCGAACAAGCCGGCTAGCGCCGCGCGCGGGGCCGCTGAAGGGTTGGCTGGCGGCGCCGGGGCCGCTGCGGCGGGCAATTCCGCCAGCTCGCGGCGCAGCGAGCGCGTCTGGCTGGCCAGGCTGGCGCTGAGCAACGCCAGCAGCAGCACGCAAAGCACAGCGGGCGCATGCCCGGCCAGGCTGCGCAGGGAAACGAAAGACGATGGAAGGTAACGCGACATGCAGCAGGCGGATTCCGGCAAACGGGCGCGCTGCATCGACGCGGCTCGCCCAGGGGCGGCGAGCATAAGGGATGGGGCTGCGGCCTACGGCCGCGAAAGGGCAAAACTGTTAAGGCTGCCCGCTTTGATCCTTCGTGGCGGGAACTGGCCCACAAAACGCCAGGCGCGGGAAAGGCCTCAGCGCTTGCCCATCGAACGACGGGTACCGCGCGGCGCCATGCCGGGACGCTGGCCCTTGTCGTGGATCTTCCGCTGCGGATAGAGCTGGGCCTGGTTCTTCTTCGCCAGGGCGGCCTTCAGCAACGCGCTGGCGTCGCTCGGCGCGGCCTGGGCCGGAGCGTCGTCGGAGGAAAGGGCCTGGGGAAGAGCGTCGGGAGCGGAAGCCATGGCGTATCCGGATCGGGGGAAATCGTGGGGACGCGATTATACATGGCTGTCCGGCTGTCCGGCAGCACCTGCCGGCGTATGCCACGGGTCAACGCAGTTGCCACCAGCCCGGCAGCAACCGGCGCACCTTGGCCTGGGCGAAACGGTCGTCGATCAGGTGCACCACGCCGCGATCGCTGCGGCTGCGGATCACCCTCCCGGCGGCCTGGACCACCTTCTGCAGTCCCGGATACAGGTAGGTGTAGTCGTAGCCGTCACCGAACAGGCGCTGCATGCGCAGGCGGATCTGCTCGTTCACCGGATTCACCTGGGGCAACCCGAGGGTGGCGATGAAGGCGCCGATCAGGCGCTCGCCAGGCAGGTCGATGCCTTCGCCGAAGGCACCGCCGAGCACGGCGAAGCCGATGCCCTCGCCGCCCGCGACGAAGCGCTCGAGGAAGACCCGGCGCTCCGCCTCGTCCATCCGTGGCGTCTGGCTCCAGCATGGCACCCACGGGTATGCCTGGCGGAAGACGTCCAGCGCCTGCTGCAAGTAATCGAAGCTGCTGAAGAAGGCCAGGTAGTTGCCCGGCCGCTGGCGAAACTGCTCGCCGAGAATCGCTGCGATGGGCGCCAGGGATGCCTGGCGCTGCGCATAGCGCGTGGAAACCCGACGCTGTATGTGCACCTCCAGTTGCTTGGCGCTGAATGGCGAGTCCACTTCCAGCCAGGGCGTGCCCGCCGGCAGGCCGAGCAGGTCGGCGTAATAGTCGCGCGGCCCGAGGGTAGCGGAGAACAGCACGGTGGAGCGGCTGGCGGCGAAGCGCTCGCCGAGAAACGCCGCCGGCACCACGTTGCGCAGGCACAGCCGGGCCAGGCTGCGGCCGTTGCGGCCTGGGCGCTTCTCGATGTCGAACAGCGAATGCTCGCCGAACAGCTCGGCGAGACGGCCGAACTGCAGGATCGCGAAGTAGAACTCCTGCAACGCCGGCTCCAGCGCCTGCGGTTGCTCGGCGAGCAGGTCGTTGATCGCCGCCACCGCGTTCTGCAAGGCCAGGAGCAGCTTCTGCGGAGGCTCGTCGTAGGCCTGGTAGTCGTCCGCCTGGGTCTTGGCCAGTTCGTTCCAGGCACGCTGGATGCGCTCCAGCGGTTTCCTCAGGGCCTCCGGGGCGGTTTTGCGCACACCGAGGAAATCGCCCTGGTCGAGTTCGGCGGAATACATCCGCCGGCCGCGCTCCACCAGGTTGTGCGCCTCGTCCACCAGTACCGCCACTCGCCACTGGTTGACCTGGGCCAGGCCATGGAGCATGGCGCCGAGATCGAAGTAGTAGTTGTAGTCGCCCACCGCCAGGTCGCACCAGCGCGCCAGTTCCTGGCCCAGGTAGTAGGGACAGACCCGGTGCGCCAGCGCCACCTCGCGCAACCGCGCCTGGTCCAGCCAGCGCGCCTCCACGGCGGCGGCGCGGGCCGCCGGCAGGCGTTCGTAGAAGCCCTGGGCCAGGGGACAGGACTCGCCGTGGCAGGCCTTGTCCGGGTGCTCGCAGGCCTTGTCCCGCGCCACCAGTTCCAGCACCCGCACCGGCAGTCCGCCGGTCTCCCCTTCCAGGCTGCGCAGGGCATGCAGCGCTAGGGCCCGGCCCGGGGTCTTGGCGGCCAGGAAGAACAGCCGGTCCAGGCGCTGCCCGGGCATCGCCTTGAGTTGCGGGAACAGCGTGCCGATGGTCTTGCCGATCCCGGTCGGCGCCTGGGCCATCAGGCAACAACCGGCGGAGGCGGCCTTGTACACCGCCTCCGCCAGTTGCCGCTGGCCGTGGCGGAATTCGGCGTGGGGAAAGCGTAACGCGGCCAGTTCGCGGTCGCGCCGTTGGCGGTGCGCCAGTTCCTGCTCGGCCCAGGCGAGAAACGCCTGGCACTGGCTCTCGAAGAACAGCCGCAGCTCGTCAGCCCGCACCCGCTCGACGAAGCGGGTCTCCTTCTGGCTGCCGACCTCCAGGTAGACCAGCGCCAGTTCGACTTCCTCCAGCTTCCGTTCGGCGCAGAGCAGCCAGCCGTAGACCCTGGCCTGGGCCCAGTGCAGGTGCCGGTGGTTGGCCGGTTGCAGGGCGAGGTCGCCGCGGTGGGTCTTGATTTCCTCCAGGCAGTTCGCCTGCGGATCGTAGCCATCCGCCCGGCCGCGCACCTGCAAGTGACGGTAGCGTCCGTCCAGCGCCACTTCGCGCTGGTAGTGAGCGGGGCGCCGGGAGGTCACCAGGGTATGTCCGGCGATGCCTTCCAGGGCGCTGGGCGACGGGGTGAAGCGCAGGTCGAGGTCGCCGCGCTTGGCGCTGAACTCGCAAAGCGCGCGCACCGCCACCTGGTACAGCGCCTCGCCGCCCTGCTCAGTCATCGACATGCCAGCGCACGTAGCAGACCGCCACCGGCATCTCCCGCTCGCGGCAGAATTGCAGCCAGCGCAACTGGTTGTCCTGCAGGCGGTCGCCCGGTCCCTTGACCTCGACCATCCGGTAGCGCCGCTGCGCCGGCCAGAACTGGATCAGGTCCGGCAGGCCGGCGCGGTTGCCCGGGATATCCTCCAGCAGGCGTTCGAACCAGGCGCGCAGGTGGGCCGCCGGCAGGCAATCGAGCGCCTGTTCGAGCAGTTCCTCGCCAAGCAGTTCCCAGTAGACGAAGGGCGACTGCAGGCCGAACTTGTCGCGGTAGCGACAGCGGATCGCGTCGCGGTAGCTGCCGTCCTCCAGCCGTCCCAGGCAGGCCTCGAACAGGGCGGCGCGGCGCTGGCGGAAGTCGGCGCTGTGCAGGTCCGCCGGCGCGCTGTGGAAGGGATGGAAGAACGCCCCGGGAATGGCGGCGAAGATCGCCTCCCAGCAGAGCAGCCCGAACAGCGAATTGATCAGGCCGTTCTCGACGTAGTGCACCGCGCAATCGGGCTCTTCCAGGTGCTCGCGGACCGCCCACTCGACGCTACAGGGTTCGCTCGGGTACGCCAGGCACAGGTCCAGGCGGTCGATTTCCGGAGCCGCCGCCCGCGCCTGTCGCGGCAGGCCGAGCTTGCCTTGCAGGCGCGGCAGCAATCGGGCCAGGCCCTGGCGTTCGGCGTCGCTTTCCGGCGCACAGCTGGCCTCCCGCGCCAATGCATGGGCTTCGGCGAAGCGCTCGCCGCGTTCCAGGCTGCGAATCGCCCGCAGGCGCGCGCCGGGGTGGCTGGATTGGCGATAGAGCCGCTGGGCCAGGTCGAAATCCCGCTGCTTTTCGCAGTGCTGGGCGAACTGGAACAGCAGCTTGACCCGCCGCCCTTCCAGCCAGGGATTGGCGTAGGGTTCGCCCGGCAGGCCGGCGAGCAGTTCCTCCAGCGGCTCGCCGAGGTCGAAGCGCTGGCGGCAGTCGAACAGGTGGAGATAGGCGTCGACGTCGGCGCGCAGGCGAAAGCCGCGGGAGTCGGCGGAAAACTCGACGCTTTCGTAACGATAGATACCCAGGTCGGCAAGGACGAACTCCGACCAGTCCTGCCACAGGTTGCCGAAATACATCAACCGCAAGCGGTCGCAGAGCGCCATGCAGCGCAACTCGTAGACCGGTTCGGCGAAGTCGGCCTGCCACTCGGCGAGCCGCCGCGCCTCGGGGAACAACGGCTGGAGCCGTTCCAGCAACGCATCCTTGCGCAGGTTCGCGCGCCCGAGATGGTCCCTGAACAGCTGCGACAATTCGTCCTTCTTCAGCAAGCCGAACAGTTGCGCCAGTTCCAGGGTCGGCTGCGCGTCCACCCAGCCCAATGCCAACAGCGGTTGCACGGCGGCGCGCGTGTCGCCGATCTCGGCATAGGCCAGCTTGCCTTCGCGGAACAGCGTGCCCTTGCGCATCACCATGCGCACCAGCAGGGCCTGGCTGGCCTCGGGCAGCTCGGCGAACGCGGCGATGAAGGCACGTTCCTGATCGTCGAGCAGATCGGCATAGCGTTCGCCGATCCAGGCGAGCACCGCGCGGAAGTTGTGCAGGTAGTAGAAGGGTTCGGGAAGCGCTGGGGAATTCACGGGAAGCGGAGCCTGGTACTGTTCATGCATACAGATACCAGCGCCCCCACGGCTTGGCAATGCGCATCCGATCAAGCGTCGCCGGCCTGACGACGACTATCCAGGCACAAGATGTTCGTTATATAAAAATATTAACAACGAAACCTGCCCCGTATCGGTCCCGATGAAGAAGATCCGCCAACGCAACCTGCAACTGATCCTCGACGCCGCCTGCGAAGTCTTCGCCGACTGCGGCTTCAGCGCCGCCCGGCTCAGCGACGTCGCCGAGCGCGCCGGCGTGGCGAAGGCCAACGTGCTCTATTACTACCGCTCCAAGGCGCAACTCTACGAGGCGGTGCTGGACAGCATCGTCGAGCCCCTGCTGGAAGCCTCCCGGCCATTCGCCGGCGACCAGCCGCCCGCCGAGGCGCTACGCGCCTACGTCGACAACAAGATGCGCATCGGCGCCGAGCGGCCGCACGCGGCCAGAGTCTTCTCCTGCGAGATCATGCGCGGCGCGCCGCGCATGCCGGCGCCGCTGCTGGAACGCCTCGACGCCCAGGCGGAACGCAACGCCGAGCGCATCCGCCAGTGGATCGACGAAGGCCTGCTGGCGCCGCTGGATCCGTACCACCTGCTGCTCAACCTGTGGGCGATGACCGAGTCCTATGCCCTTGGCGGCTGGCAACTGGCGCGCCTCACCGGCCAGGCCGGGCTGGACGCAAGCGACTACCGGCAGGCGGCGGAAAACATCGTCCGCCTGGTCTGCGCCGGCTGCCTGGCACTCCCCGGCGAGGCCGCGCCGCGTCGGCGTTTCCGCGCGCTGGCCGGCTGAACGACTTGCGCCGGATCAATTTCCGCGTAGCGCTATATTCCAAAAGCCATAGCGAACCCCTAAGCTTGCGCCAGCCCCGTCCGCCAACTTCGTTCGCCCCCCACAGGAGCACTCCATGACCACCCGCCTGCCCCAGCTATTGCTCGCCCTCCTCGCCAGCGCCGTATCCCTGGCCGCCAGCGCCGACGAGGTGCAGGTCGCCGTCGCGGCCAACTTCACCGCGCCGATCCAGGCCATCGCCAAGGAATTCGAGAAAGACACCGGGCACAGGCTGGTCGCCGCCTACGGCGCCACCGGCCAGTTCTATACGCAGATCAAGAACGGCGCGCCGTTCCAGGTTTTCCTCTCCGCCGACGACAGCACTCCGGCGAAACTGGAGCAGGAAGGCGAGATCGTGCCCGGCTCGCGCTTCACCTATGCCATCGGCACCCTGGCACTCTGGTCGCCCAAGGCCGGCTACGTCGACGCCAAGGGTGAGGTGCTGAAGAGTGGCAGCTTCAGGCACCTGTCCATCGCCAACCCGAAGACCGCGCCCTACGGCCTCGCCGCCACCCAGGCGATGGACAAGCTCGGCCTCGCCGCCACGCTCGGGCCGAAGCTGGTGGAAGGCCAGAACATCAGCCAGGCCTACCAGTTCGTTTCCAGCGGCAACGCCGAACTGGGCTTCGTCGCCCTGTCGCAGATCTACAAGGATGGTAAAGTCGCAACCGGCTCGGCCTGGATCGTTCCCGCCGAGCTGCACGACCCGATCCGCCAGGACGCGGTCATCCTCAACAAGGGCAAGGACAACGCCGCCGCCAAGGCCCTGGTCGACTACCTGAAGGGCGCCAAGGCCGCCGCGCTGATCAAGTCCTACGGCTACGAACTCTAAGGCGGGACCTGCATGGCGTTGCCACTCGACAGTACGGACCTGGCGGCCATCTGGCTGACCATCGAGCTGGCTTCGCTCACCACCCTCCTCCTGCTGCTGATCGGCACGCCCATCGCCTGGTGGCTGGCGCGCACCCGCTCCTGGCTGAAGGGGCCGATCGGCGCGGTGGTGGCCCTGCCGCTGGTGCTGCCGCCGACGGTGATCGGCTTCTACCTGCTGGTCAGCATGGGTCCCAACGGTTTCATCGGCCAGCTCACCCAGAGCCTCGGTCTCGGCACCCTGCCCTTCACCTTCGCCGGTCTGGTGGTCGGCTCGGTGTTCTACTCGCTGCCCTTCGTCGTGCAACCGTTGCAGAACGCCTTCGAGGCGATCGGCGAGAAACCGCTGGAGGCTGCCGCGACCCTGCGCGCGAGCCCCGTCGACCGTTTCTTCAGCGTGGTCCTGCCGCTGGCCCGGCCGGGTTTCGTCACCGCCGCGATCCTCGGCTTCGCCCATACCGTCGGCGAGTTCGGCGTGGTGCTGATGATCGGCGGCAACATCCCGGAGAAAACCCGCGTGGTCTCGGTGCAGATATTCGATCACGTCGAAGCCATGGAATACGCCCAGGCCCACTGGCTGGCCGGCGGCATGGTGGCGTTCTCCTTCGTCGTCCTCCTCGCCCTCTATTCGGGCCGGCGCCGCCGGCCGGGCTGGGCCTGAGATGGACGGCCTGCGCCTGCGCTTCCGCCGCGCCTACCCCGGCTTCGAACTGGACATCGACCTGGCTCTTCCCGGTCGTGGCGTGACCGCTCTGTTCGGCCATTCAGGCTCCGGCAAGAGCACTTGCCTGCGCTGTATCGCCGGCCTGGAAAAGGCCGCCGAGGGCGAGGTGACGATCAACGGCGAGACCTGGCAGGACAGCCGCCGCAACCTCTTCGTCGCGCCCCACCGGCGTGCCCTCGGCTACGTGTTCCAGGATGCCAACCTGTTCCGCCACCTGACGGTGCGGCGCAACCTGGCCTTCGGTCTCAAGCGCATCGCCGCCGCCGAACGCCGCGTCGAGCTGGAACAGGCCTGCGCCCTGCTGGGCATCGAGCACCTGCTGGAACGCATGCCGGAACGCCTCTCCGGCGGCGAGCAGCAACGCGTCGGCATCGCCCGGGCCCTCCTCACCAGCCCGCGCCTGCTGCTGATGGACGAGCCTCTGGCATCCCTCGACCTGAAGCGCAAGGGCGAGATCCTGCCCTATCTCGAGCGCCTGCACGAGGAACTGGACATCCCGGTGCTCTATGTCAGCCACTCGCCAGACGAAGTGGCGCGCCTGGCCGATCACCTGGTGCTGCTGGAGAACGGCAAGGTCCGCGCCAGCGGGCCGATCGGCGAAACCCTGGCGCGAGTCGACCTGCCGCTGGCGCTGGACGACGATGCCGGGGTGGTGATCGAGGGCACGGTCAGCGACCACGACCCGGCCTACGGCCTGCTGACCCTGGTCCTGCCCGGCAGCGCGCTGCAAATGCGCGTCGCCCACGCCCCGCTGGCC
The DNA here is from genome assembly GCF_056110345.1 of Pseudomonas sp. TZ252. NCBI lineage: Bacteria > Pseudomonadati > Pseudomonadota > Gammaproteobacteria > Pseudomonadales > Pseudomonadaceae > Pseudomonas > Pseudomonas sp. TZ252. The sequence continues at coordinate 5,977,842 of NZ_CM148566.1, forward strand.
CCCGGCAAGCGCCTGCGCTTCAAGGTACAGGCGCGCGACGTCAGCCTGAACCTGCGCGACGACGCCCAGAGCAGCATCCTCAACCGCCTGCCGGTACGGGTCCTGGAATTGGTCGATACCGACACCGCGGCCCACGTACTGGTGCGCCTGGATGCCGGCGGCAATCCGCTGCTGGCGCGGATCACCCGCTACTCGCGGGACCAGTTGCAACTACGACCCGGCCAGCTGTTGTGGGCGCAGATCAAGTCGGTGGCGGTGCTCGCCTGACCCCGGCCTCGCCTGCGGCGCCTAGACCCTGGGCCAACGGTAGCGGATCAGCCGGCCCATCCGCCGCAGGAAGGCGAAGCCGTTGTAGATCGGCAGCATCAGCCGCGACGACTGCGGCAGCTTGGCGACGTCCTGCGGGTCATAGTCGGTGACCTCCTCGATGAAGCGCAGGGCCGGATGCCACCGCTCGAGTTCGCGCGGGTCGTCGATGCTCCAATGCACCTGCGCCCCGGTCTCGCGCAGCGGCGGATACAGGCGCAGCAGCATGATGCCGAGGCGGCCGTAGCCGTCGAACAGCAGCTCGCCGCTACCCAGGTGGTCGACCAGGCGTTCCACCAGGCGTCGCACCTGGGACTCCCGCAGGTAAGGCATCAGCCCCTCGGCCAGGACCAGGGCGGGCCGCTCGCGCGGCACCTCTTGCAGCCAGCCGTCGTCGTCCACCGAGTGGCGCAGCGCCCGATAGGCGCCGGCGCGCGGCGGGTAGAGTCGCTCGCGCAGGTCCATGACCTCCGGGTAGTCGAGGTCGAACCAAGGCAGCTCGGCCGGCGGGTCGACCCGGTAGATACGGCTGTCCAGGCCGCAACCGAGGTTGAGCACCTGCCCCTCGGGATGGCGGCCGAGGAACTCGCGGCAGGCCTGGTCGAAGTAATGCGAGCGCATGGCCAGGGCCCGTTCGTTGCCCTTGCCGAGGGCGACCCTGGAGAAGTCGAAGTCGATCTGCCGCACCGCCTCCTCGGCGAAACGGTCATGGAGGATGGAATCGTCCAGGCGGCTATCCAGCGCCTTGGCGTAGAGAGTGATCAGGAGCGTCTGCTTTTCTCCGGTGAGGGTAATGCGGTGGCCGGGCATGAAAACCTCCTGCGGGCACGCGTGCCTCTTCAGTCCTTGCCGAAAACATCGCTATGCTTCGGCAATGATTGCCCTGGAGTCACGAATGAAAGCCAACTCCGATGAACTGCAAAGCTTCGTCAGTGTAGTCGACAGCGGTTCCATCAGCGCCGCCGCGGAACAGATGGGACTGACCGCCTCGGCCGTCAGCCGGACCCTCTCGCGCCTCGAGCACAAGCTCGGCACCACCCTGCTCAACCGCACCACCCGGCGCATGGAGCTGACCGAGGAAGGCCGCTACTTCCTCGACCAGGCACGGCAGATCCTGCAGCAGATGGAGGCGCTCGAGGAACGCCTGGCCCTGCGCCGGCAGAGCCCCGCCGGGCGCCTGCGGATCAACGCCGCCTCGCCCTTCATGCTGCACGCGGTGGTGCCGCACATCGGCGAGTTCCGCCGGCTGTACCCGGACATCCAGCTCGAACTCAACACCAACGACCTGATCATCGACCTGTTGGAGCAACGCACCGACGTGGCGATCCGCATCGGCGCGCTCAGCGACTCCACCCTGCACGCGCGGCCGCTGGGCGCCAGCCGCCTGCACATCCTCGCCAGCCCGGAGTACCTGGCCCGCCACGGCACGCCGGCGAGCATCGAGGGGCTGCGAGGGCACACCCTGCTCGGCTTCACCCAGCCCGAGCACCTCAACCGCTGGCCGGTGGTGCACGCCGACGGCGATCGCCTGGAGATCCAGCCGGATATCTCTGCCTCCAGCGGCGAGACGCTCCGCCAACTGGCCCTGAGCCACCAGGGCATCGCCTGCCTGGCCAGCTTCATGACCGACCGCGATATCCAGGATGGGCGCCTGGTGCCGCTGTTCGCCGAACAGATGAGCGAATACCGGCAACCGATCCACGCCGTCTACTATCGCAACTCGCAACTGGCGCTGCGCATCCAGTGCTTCCTCGACTTCATCCAGCAGCGCCTGGGCGCCTGAGACCGACCGTGAACGAATCCCTCGATTTCTCGCCCTACCTCGAGCGCTGGGCGTTGCAACCCGACGGCGAGCCCTTCGCCACCCACAGCAGCCGCCTGCTGCCGGTGCGCCATCGCGGCGCAGCGGCGATGCTGAAGATATCCAGTGCCGAAGAAGAGCGTTTCGGCCACGTACTGCTCAACTGGTGGGACGGCCAGGGCGCGGCCAGGGTGCTGGCCTACGACCACCAGGCGCTGCTGATGGAGCGTGCCACCGGCGGGCGCTCGCTGCTGGAGATGGTCAGGCGCGGCGACGACGACGAGGCTACGCGTATCCTCTGCCAGGCCATCGAACGCATCCATGCCCCGCGCCCGGATCCGTTGCCAGAGCTGACCCCGCTGGAGCGCTGGTTCGACTCGCTGTATGCCGCCGAGCGCCGCTACGGCGGGCTCTACGTCGACTGCGCGAATGCCGCCCGCTACCTGCTGGAGACCGCTCGCGAACAGCGCCCGCTGCATGGCGACATCCACCACGGCAATGTGCTCGACTTCGGCGAGCGCGGCTGGCAAGTCATCGACCCCAAGCGGCTCTACGGCGAGCGCGGCTACGACTACGCCAACCTGTTCACCAATCCCGACGCGAAGACCGCCCAGGCGCCCGGCCGTTTCGAGCGCCAGCTGGAGATCGTAATCGCCGCCAGCGGCCTGCAGCGCCGCCGCCTGCTGCAATGGATCCTGGCCTGGACCGGACTCTCGGCGGCCTGGTTCGACGAGGACGGCAGCCGCGAGGAGACCGAAGCCGAGCTGGCCATCGCCCGCCTGGCCCTGGCAAACCTCGCTCGAACGCCTGCGCAATGAACTGTGCGGCGGCTCCCGCGCTCCAACGCGAGGCACTGTTCCGCCGCCGCGATCCGGTGTCAAATACACACCCCGCCAAGATGGCGGTGCCCACCACCCAGTAAGGAAACCCAAGATGGCCGGAGCCAGCCTCCTCACCCTCCTCGACGATATTGCCGCGGTGCTCGACGACGTCTCGCTGATGACCAAGGTCGCCGCGAAGAAGACCGCCGGTGTCCTCGGCGACGACCTGGCCCTCAACGCCCAGCAGGTCACCGGGGTCAACGCCGACCGCGAACTGCCGGTGGTCTGGGCGGTAGCCAAGGGCTCGCTGCGGAACAAGGCGATCCTCGTCCCCGCCGCGCTGTTGATCAGCGCCTTCGCGCCCTGGGCGGTGATCCCGCTGCTGATGCTCGGTGGCGCCTACCTGTGCTTCGAAGGCTTCGAGAAGATCGCCCACAAATACCTGCCCCATGACGACGAGCACGCCGACGAGGCAGCGCTGGCGGCCAATGTCGACATGGCCGCCCTGGAAAAGCAGAAGATCGGCGGCGCGATCCGTACCGACTTCATCCTCTCCGCGGAAATCATCGCCATCACCCTGGGTACCGTCGCCGAGTCCAGCTTCACCACCCAGGTACTGGTGCTGGTCGGCATCGCCCTGGTGATGACCATCGGCGTCTACGGCCTGGTCGCCGGCATCGTCAAGCTGGACGACGCCGGCCTCTACCTGTCCAGGCGCGACAGCGGCTTTGCCCAAGGGCTCGGCGGCGCCATCCTGCGCACCGCGCCATACCTGATGAAAGGCCTGTCGGTGGTCGGCATGGCGGCGATGTTCATGGTCGGCGGCGGCATCCTCACCCACGGTATCCCGGTGGTCCACCACGCCATCGAACAGGCCGCGCAGAGCGTCGCCGGCATCGCCACGCTGGGCCCGCTGCTGGCGGCGATCACCCCGACCCTGCTGAACTTCCTGTTCGGCATCGTCGCCGGCGCGGTGGTCCTGGCGGGGGTGCTGCTGGTCAAGCGCCTGCTGCCGAAGAAGAAAAAGACTGGCTGAGCCTGCCATCGCCGGCAGCGCCATCGCGGAGGGCGGATAGCCGCCCTGGCGCACATCCCACGAAGCGGTTGTGCGCCCTGCCCCGGAAGTCCTCCTCCGTTTCAATTCAATAATTTTGCACTGTAATAGCAACATTATTCGTTGGAGACGAATAAAGCTCCCCTCCTAGAATGGCCACCAGTGCCATGAGCCGTCTGTTCCGAGCCTTCCAGACGAAGATCCGACCTCCGCACTCCATCGACCCGGCAACGGGATACCCAGAAAAATACCGATAACCCAACGAGGACCCGAGGGTCGCGCCTGCTCGCCAGCCGGCCGGACCCCGGGGCCCGGCGTGCCAGCGACCATGAACGATACGGATAGCAGAAAAGATCCGGACGGCTACAACTACGACGTCGTCCGCCAGTTCACCCTGATGACCCTGGTCTGGGGCATCCTCGGCATGGGCCTCGGGGTGTTCATCGCCGCCCAACTGGTCTGGCCGGCGCTCAACCTCGACCTGCCCTGGACCAGCTTCGGCCGCATCCGCCCGATCCACACCAGCCTGGTGATCTTCGCCTTCGGCGGCAGCGCGTTGTTCGCCACCTCCTTCTACGTGGTGCAGCGCACCAGCGGCGTGCGGCTGATCTCCGATGCCCTGGCGCGCTTCGTGTTCTGGGGCTGGCAGGCGGCGATCGTGGGGATGATCGTCAGCTACCCGCTGGGCTATACCACCTCCAAGGAATACGCCGAGATGGAATGGCCGCTGGCGCTGTGGATGGCGATCGTCTGGGTGGTCTATGCCTACCTGTTCTTCGGCACCATCGCCCGTCGCAAGGTGAAGCACATCTACGTCGGCAACTGGTTCTACGGCGCCTTCATCATCGTCACCGCGATGGTCCATATGGTGAACCACGCATTGCTGCCGGTGAGCCTGGGCAAGTCCTACTCGGCCTATTCCGGCGCCACCGACGCGATGATCCAGTGGTGGTACGGGCACAGCGTGGTCGGCTTCATCCTCTCGGTCGGCTTCCTCGGCATGATGTACTACTTCGTGCCCAAGCAGGCCGGGCGACCGATCTACTCCTATCGCCTGTCCATCGTGCATTTCTGGGCGATCATCTCGATCTACATCTGGGCCGGCCCGCACCACCTGCACTACACCGCGCTACCGGACTGGGCGCAGTCGCTCGGCATGGTGATGTCGCTGATCCTCCTGGCACCGAGCTGGGGCGGCATGATCAACGGCATGATGACCCTCTCCGGGGCCTGGCATAAGTTGCGCGACGACCCGATCCTGCGCTTCCTGGTGGTGTCCCTGGCGTTCTACGGCATGTCCACCTTCGAAGGCCCGATGATGGCGATCAAGACGGTCAACTCGCTGTCCCACTACACCGACTGGACCATCGGCCATGTCCACGCCGGCGCCCTCGGCTGGGTGGCGATGATCTCCATCGGCACGCTCTACCACATGATCCCGAAACTCTGGGGCCGCGAGCGGATGCACAGCGTCGGCCTGATCAACGCGCACTTCTGGCTGGCCACCATCGGCACCGTGCTGTACATCGCCTCGATGTGGGTCAACGGCATCACCCAGGGCCTGATGTGGCGGGCGGTCAACGAGGACGGCACGCTCACCTACTCGTTCGTCGAGGCGCTGGTGGCCAGCCATCCGGGCTACGTGGTGCGCCTGCTCGGCGGCGCCACCTTCGCCAGCGGCATGCTGCTGATGGCCTACAACACCTGGCGGACCCTGCGCAGCGCGCAGGACCAGCGGCAGCCGGTCCTGGCGGCCGGCCAGGGGGCCTGAACATGCTGTTGTCCCTGCTGTGCCTCTCCACCCTGGCGCTCGGCCTCGCCCTCAGCCTCGCCGGCAGTACCCGCGAGGAACGCGAACAGGCCGCCCTGCTGCCGTTCGCCGACGATCCCGAGGCCGCCCGCCGGGTCGCCCGGGATACCGGCAAGATCTGCCGGCAGGTGGTCCGCCCCCTCAAGGAATCCCGCGAGGCCGCCGGCCCGCCGTTCCTCGCCTGAACCGACTCCATCATCCAGGGATGGATGCCTCCAGCACGAAAGTGCCTTACGGGGCCGGCAACGGCCCCTTTCTTTCGCTTCGAAGAGTTCCATGAACGACTCCCCCAGCACCGCCGTACGCACCTGGCTGAAAGGCTTCCGCCCCCTGACCCTGAACGCTCGACCGCGCGACTGCCTGCGCGCCGGACTCGGTGCCTGCATCGGCGCGCTCGCCGCGGTATTAGCCTGCCAGGCGTTGTTCGGCAGCGAACTGGCGCTGCGCCTGGCAGCGCCGCTCGGCGCATCCGCCGTACTACTGTTCGCCCTCGCCTCCAGCCCCCTGGCGCAACCCTGGTCGATGCTCGGCGGCAACCTGGTCGCCGCCCTGGCCGGCGGCCTCAGCGCCTACTGGTTCGGACACGATCTGGCCCCGGCCCTGGTCGGCATGGCCCTCGGCATGCTGCTGATGTTCGCCCTGCGCTGCCTGCATCCGCCGAGTTGCGCGCTGGCCCTGAGCGTGGCCCTCAACCCGTCCCTAAGCGAACTCGGCATCGACGTGGTCTGGCCGATCCTGCTCTCCACCCTGGTGCTGATCGGCTGCGCGCTGCTCTACAACAACCTGATGCGCTCTCCCTACCCGCGCCCCTACCAGCCGCCGCGGGCCAATCTCCATGGCACCCGCGACCTGGCGCCGAGCGCGCGAACGGACTTCTCCGCCCGGGACCTGGACCAGGCGCTGCAAGACTTCGGCGAATACGTCGACATCACCCGCGACGACCTCGAGCGACTGATCCACCATACCGAGCGCTACGCCTTGCGCCGGCGCATGGGCGAGCTGACCGCGGCACGGATCATGTCCCGCGACGTGCAGACCGCCAGCACCGAGACCTTCATCGACGACGCCTGGAAGCAGTTGCAGGAACACCGTCTGAAGGCCCTGCCGGTGCTCGACGAGCATCGGCGGCTGGCCGGCATCGTCACCCAGAGCGACCTGCTCAAGCACTTCCGCCCCGACGGCAGCCCGTTCAAGCGCCTGCGCTTCCTGCGCGGGACCAAGCTGAAGACGATCATGACCACCCCGGTGGTCTGCGTACAGGCCGACACCCACGCCGTCGAACTGGTCTCGCTGCTATCCGACGAAGGCCTGCACTGCCTGCCGGTGCTCAACGAGGCCGGCTACCTGGTCGGCATCGTCAGCCAGACCGACCTGATCGCCGCGCTCTACCGCAACTGGCTGCAGCACCTGGGCCAGGCCGATCAGATCACGTAGTCCCAGCGCTGCGACCAGTCGCTGTCCTCGCGGACCACTTCGCGCAGCAACTGGAACGCATGGCGCAGGGTCGGCGACAGGCGCTCGCGGGAGTACACCAGGTAGGTCGGGTAGGCGAACTCCGGCGCCTGCTCGACCCGTTGCAGGGTGCCGCCATCCAGGTAACTGCTCACCACCCGGGTACGGAAATAACCGCTGCCGCCGTTCTGCATGATGTACTGCAGGGCCAGCGGACCGAGGTTGCAGGCCAGCGCGGCCTTGGCCCGGTCCGGCAGCGCGGCATCGTGCTGGCTGCGGAAATCCGGGCCCCAGTCGACATACAGATAAGGCTCCGCGGATAGCACGGAACGCACCATCACCAGCTTTTCCTCCAGCAACTGCTCGACCTGCAGCCCCGGCCAGTATTCCGGCTGGTAGACCAGCGCGGCGTCCAGCGCGCCCTGCTCCAGTTGCTTGAGCAGGTCGGCACCCTGGCCGATCTCGACCCGCACGGCGTGGCCGGGAATCGCCTCGCGCAGGCGCCGCATCCAGTTCAGCAGCAGCGGATTGCACAGGCTGACCTCGCCGCCGAGGTTGAGCAGGTTGCGGAAGCCGTCCGGCAGCGGCAGGTCGCGTCGCGCCGCATCCCAGGTCTGCACCAGTTGGCTGGCGTAGCCGAGGAAGTGCTCGCCGTCGGCGGTCAGGCGCGCGCCCGCGCGGTTGCGCACGAACAGCCGGCAGCCGAGTTGCCCTTCGAGGTTCTGGATGCGCGCGGTGACGGCGGTCTGGGTCAGGTGCAGGCGTTCCGCGGCAGCGACGAAGCTACCGCTGCGGGCGATCTCCAGGAAGGTACGGGCGAGGTCGATATCCATGCGAAGCGGTCCGCTGCCACAGGTGGGCCGCCATTCTAGGCTGTGCAGGCGCGGGCGGCGAGCGCAAGGCGGCCTGGCCGCCCTCCTGGAGTTCTGCGACAAAACACCGCGCCTAGCCGCTTCGGCACGCTAAAACCCTTCGAAAAAGCGACAACCTGTTGCACAAACGCGCCACGCCGTGACTTTTTCGCTTTCGAAAGCATCAGTTAGCGTGACCGAACACGGTGGAGCCGGGAAGCGCCACCCATGTTCCACACAGACATGAACGAGAGAGACCGACTCCCATGAACGCTACGCTCCGTTTCAACGAGGCTTTGCTGATCACCGGGCGCGCCTTCCAGCCATACCAGTGCGTTGCCTGGTCCGAGCTAGGCAGTGACGGCGGCCTGAGCCTGTCCGTAGTCGATCGCACCGGCACCCGCCTGCTGGGCCGTGCGCGCATTCCGAGCTCCGCCTACTCCGATCCGGAGCAGCTTGCCGGCCTGCTGCAACAGGCACGCGAAGAACTCAGCCACAACGGCTACAACCTGCAGGACTGGAGTATGCCCAGCCAAGGCTGAGCCGCTCCATACGACGAAAGGCGCCCATGGGCGCCTTTTTCGTTTCCTCTATTCGAGGCGGTCGTGCTGCCGGAACGCCACGCGCACCGCGTTGCGCCCTGCATCCTTGGCCTCGTAGAGCGCGCGGTCGGCCTCGCGATAGAGCGCGTCCAGGCCCATGCCGGAGGTCGAATAGGCCACCCCCAGGCTGATGGTCAGGCAGGGGCCGGCGCTGGAGCCCAGGTGCTCGATGCCCAGCGCCTCCACCGCCTGCCGCAGGCGCTCGGCGATGGCCAGGGTGTTGCCCTCCTCGCTGTCGTAGAGCAACACGGCGAACTCCTCCCCGCCCAGGCGCGCGGCGATATCCAGCGGCCGCCGCGCGCCCTGCCGGAGCACGACGCCAAGCTGGCGCAGGGCGGCATCGCCGGCCGGATGCCCGTAGTGGTCGTTGTAGGCCTTGAAGTCGTCGACATCCACCAGGATCAGCGCCACTCCCTTTTCTTCGCGGGCGCCCTGCTCCAGGGCCCGCTGGGCGAGCAGCTCGTAGTAGCGCCGGTTGACCAGGCCGGTGAGGCTGTCCTGTTCGGCCATCATGCCCAGCAGCCGCCGGCCGAGGAACTGCTCGCGCTGGGCGTAGTCCTGCAGGTACAGGGCGAACGAACAGATCAGGACCACCAGGCCGTTGTAGAGCGTATTCAGCAGGTTGGTACGCAGGTTCTCTTCGCCGCCGAAAAGCAGGAATACCGCCAGGTTCAGGGCCAGGCACAGCAACGCCAGGCGCACGCAGGCCCAGAACGCCAGGCCGAGCGGGAAGAACACCGCGAGGATGCCCAGGGTCGCGCCCAGTTGGGTGAAGCGCGGCACCCCATGCCACTCGAACAGCACGTCGCAGGCCAGCACCGCCAGGTTGATCAGCAGCAGGCAGTAGGGCGCGATGGCATCGCCGACCTTGCGCAGGCTGGGCAGGAAGGCCGCCGGCCAGACCACCAGCAGTAGGCCGATCATTCCCAGGCGCACGCCCAGCAGTTGCTCGAACAGGCTGGGGTGCAGGCGGATGTCCACCATCATCCAGTCGGCCACGATGAACAGTGCCCAGATCAGGAACGCCACCCCGATGGCAGCGCGCCGCTGCATCAGCGAGTTCCAGCTGAGAAACTCGCGAAACTCGTTTTCCAGCTCCTTTTCGAACCGCAACCAACGAAAGCCGTTGCGCAACTGGCGCGCATACGGATTATCCGGCAGACCAGCCTGTACCAGGCTGTCGCGTGCAAGCATGCTGACTCCCCTACCTCGGACCGAACGCTGAAACAGGCCTGGACGACAATACCCTGGCGCCTCTGCAGCGATGAGTCAAAAAGCCATCACCCGTTACCAGACAATAGGGCATGCGGCGTGCCGAGGCGATACCAACCATCGGCGCAGCGGGACGCCCCGGGCGAGCGAATGGCAAGATCCGTGGGCCGACTGGCATTGCGGCCAGGCCCGAAGGACGCCAGACTGCCGCCATCGCCATGAGGTTGTGCCATGCCCGAACCGCGCCTGATTGCCTGCCTGATCTATCCCGACGTGATGAGCCTGGACGTGACCGGACCGCTGCAGGTATTCGCCTCGGCCAACGTCGAACGCCAGCGCCAGGGCCTGCCGCCTTTCTACCGGATACAGGTGCTCGGCGAGCGTAGCGAAGCGGTGCCCAGTTCCGCGGGCATCCGCATCTGCGCCGACCTCGCCTGGCGCGACTGTCCGCCGGAAAGCCTGGACACCCTGTTGGTGCCCGGCGGCCTCGGTGTCGAGGCGCAGACCCGCAACGCCGACCTGCTCGCCTGGCTGAAAGCCGCCGAACCGTGCATACGGCGGCTCGGCTCGGTGTGTTCGGGAGCGCTGATCCTGGCCGCCGCCGGGGTTCTCGACGGGCGCCCGGCGACCACCCACTGGGCCGACGTGGCGACGCTGCGCCAGGGGTTTCCCGGCGTCCATGTGCAAGGCGACCGCCTGCACACCTACGACCCGCGGTGCCGCGACGGCGACGCCCACATCTTCACCTCGGCCGGCGTCACGGCGGGAATCGACCTGGCCCTGGCGCTGGTCGAGGCCGACCTCGGCCGCAGCCTGGCGCTCAGCGTCGCGCGACGCCTGGTGATGTTCCTCAAGCGTCCTGGCGGCCAGGCCCAGTTCAGCGCCTGGCTGACCCCGGAACCGAGCCGCACCCCGCGTCTGGCCGCGCTGCTGGAGTGGATTCCCGCCAACCTCGCCGGCGACCTGTCCCTGGAAGCCCTCGCCGACCAGGCCTGCATGAGCCCGCGTACGCTGTCCCGGGTATTTCTCCAGGAACTGGGCGTGGCGCCCGGTCGCTACGTCGAGCGGGTTCGCCTGGAGGCCGCGCGCGCCCTGCTGCAGGACGCCCAGGCGTCGATCGCCACGGTGTCCCGGCTGTGCGGCTTCGGCCATCCGGAAAACCTCCGGCGGACGTTCCACAAGCATCTTTCGGTCAGCCCCCAGGAATACGCCGAACGCTTCGGCATGCTGGCCTGACGCTCCCACCGAGGACCTTCCCATGCTGGAACTGCGCCCCAACTGCGAGTGCTGCGACCGCGACCTGCCCGGCGACAGCGGCGACGCGCTGATCTGCACCTTCGAGTGCACCTTCTGCCGCGACTGCGCGACGGTCCGCCTGGGCGGCCAGTGCCCGAACTGCGGCGGCGAACTGCTGGCCCGGCCAAGGCGTCCGCGGGATGCGCTAGCCCGTCACCCCGCCTCCAGCCGACGCGTCGTCAGGCCCGGCGGTTGTCCGGAGTGACGCCATGCTGCTACGCAACCCGACCCTGCTCCTGCTGTTCTGCGGCCAGGCCCTGTACTGGTCCTGCTCGCTGATCGGCATAACCCTGACCGCCCTGGTCGGCGTCCAGCTGGCGCCGTTGAACAGCCTGGCCACCCTGCCCCTGGCCCTGCTGGTGCTGGGCAACCTGCTGGCGGTGCAGCCGTTGTCGCACTTCATGCAGCGCCACGGCCGACGTCCCGGGCTGATGCTCGGCGCCGGCGGCGGCGTGCTCGGCGGCCTGGTCTGCGCCGCCGGTGTCTGGACTGGCGATTTCCTCTGGTTCTGTCTCGGCGCGCTGGGCATCGGGGTCTACCAGGCCTCGGCCATGTACTACCGGTTCGCCGCGCTGGAGGCGGTGGATGCCGGGCGGAAAGGCCGCGCCAGCGCCTACGTGCTCGCCGGCGGAGTACTCGCCGCGCTGCTGGCGCCGAGCCTGGCGCTGTGGTCACGCAACGCGCTGGCCCAGCCCTTCGTCGGCGCCTATCTGCTGATCGCCGTGCTGGCCCTCGCCGGCCTGCTGCTGATGGCCCTGCTCCGCGAAGGCCAGGCGCCACGCCCGGCACGACTCGCCTGGCGCGACATAGGCGGCCTGTTGCGGCGGCCGGTGGTCCGCGCGGCCATCGCCTGCACCGCGGCCGGACACGGGTTGATGATCCTGATCATGAACGCCACGCCGCTGGCCATGAGCTTCTGCGGCCTGCCGCTGGAACAGTCGAGTCGGGTCATCCAATGGCACGTGCTGGGAATGTTCCTTCCGGCGTTCTTCGCCGGACCGCTGGTCGACCGCATCGGCAACCGTCGCGTCGCCCTGCTCGGCGCGTTCCTGCTCGCCGCAAGTGCCGGCATCGCCCTGGACGGGCAGTCGGTCACGCATTTCCTGCTCAGTTCGCTGGCCCTGGGCAGCGGCTGGAACCTGATGCTCATCGCCGGCACCACCCTGCTCGGCGAGGGCCACGCCGAAAGCGAGCGCGGCGCCGCGCAAGGATTGATGGAGCAAGGCAACAGCCTGGTGGCGGCGCTGATGTCGTTCGGCTCCGGCGCCCTGATCACCAGCCTTGGCTGGAACGCGGTGAACCTGCTGGTCTGGCCGGCGCTGCTGGTGGCGCTGGCACTGCTCTGGCCGGTACGACGAACGCGGACGCTGTCGCGCTGAAACGCCGGCAACGAAAAAGGCGACCTTGCGGTCGCCTCTTCTGCTTTACGGAAACGCCTCAGTAGTAGGCGTTCTCCTTGTTGCTGTGGTCGGTCACGTCACGCACGCCCTTCAGTTCGGGAATACGCTCGATCAGGGTCTTCTCGACGCCATCCTTGAGGGTCATGTCGACCATCCCGCAGCCCTGGCAACCGCCGCCGAAACGCAACACGGCGATGTTGTCCTCGACCACGTCGACCAGGCTCACCTGTCCGCCGTGGCTGGCCAGCCCGGGATTGATCTCGGTCTGCAGGTAGTAGTTGATGCGTTCGGTGATCGGGCTGTCCTCGTTGACCATCGGCACCTTGGCGTTCGGCGCCTTGATGGTCAACTGGCCGCCCATGCGGTCGGTGGCGTAGTCCACCACCGCATCTTCGAGGAAGGGCTCGCTGACCGCATCGATCCAGGCAGTGAAGTCCTTCAGGGCGATGGCGGTGTCCTCGACCTTTTCCTCGCCCGGCTTGCAGTAGGCGATGCAGGTTTCCGCGTACTGGGTACCCGGCTGGGTGATGAAGATACGAATGCCGATACCCGGGGTGCTCTGCTTCTCCAGCAACTCGGCCAGATACGCTTGGGCAGCTTCGGTAATGGTGATGGCGCTCATGGCAACTCCTCGCAAATATGCCGACAGTTTACGCCAATCGGTACTTGCGGATAAAGCCCTAGTAAATTAGTAGGAATAATTCGCGATAACCGACCCGCCCCTTGTGGAGCGGGTCGCGAGACTCAGAGGTTCTCGTAGCGGTTCATGTCCAGTGCGCCCGCCTCGACCGGCTCGGTTTCGCGGATGTACGCCTCGAGATCGTGGAAGTAGCTCCAGAACTGCGGATTGCTGCGGCGCACGCCCCAGCGTTCGACCACCTTGTCGAAGTCCTCGCCGCTCTTCGCCGCCTCCAGGGCGCCGACGAAGGCCTCGGCATCCGTCGCCGGCAGATCGAACATGAAGTTCGGGTAGCTGGACAGCACGCCCGGGTAGATCGTCAGGGTGTCCAGGCCCGGCTGGTAGCGCAGCGACTCGCCGAGCATGAAGGCGACATTGCTGTGCGCGCGGTTGCGCAGCACGGTATAGACCTCGCGCTTGCCGCTGGACGTACGTATCCGCAGCATGGTCGCCTCGGGGAAGCGCTCGATGACCTTGAGGCCGGCCGCCGGCCGGCTCACCAGGCGACTGAAGGCCTGCTCGGCGTCCTGCAGTTCGCGGTCGATGCCCGGTCGATAGCAGTTGCCGTCCAGGCAGCGGTTGATCGGGTCGGGACGCGCATTGAGGTCGCCGTAGCGACGCAGCAGTTCTTCGGCGAAGGCCTTCTTCGGCTGCTTCTCCGGCAATCCCAGCGCGCTCGGCGTGTCGTCGTCGAAGGCCTGGTAGTCCATCCACATCTTCAGCTTGCCGCTGTTCTGGTACCAGTCGTCGAGCAACGGCTGGCGCGCGTCGACCGGCATCAGGCGGAGGAAGTTCTGCTCGGCGCCGTTGCGGATCAGGTCGAAGTACAGCCGCGTCTGCGCCTGGTGCGAGACGTTGCCGAAGACATCGAAGTTCACCACCAGCCCGTAGTAGGTTCGCTCGAACAGCGGATAGTCCATCAGCCACAGGGTCTGCGGTACCTCGCCAAGCAGGCCCTTGCGCACCGAGGCGCTGTCGAACTGGCGGAAGATGCTCAGCAGGGCGTTGTCGTTGCCGTGCCAGAGCGTGTTCCAGGTCGGCGGCGGCGCGTCGGCGTAGACGTCCTGGCGCAGGTCTTCGTACTCGTTGCGCTTGTCCCGGTAGGCGCTCCACAGGCCGAGCAGGTTCTTCAGCTCGTCGATCTGCCCCGGCAAGGCCAGCAGCGGCTCGCTCTGCGCGCGGAAGTTGGCGTCGGTGACGAACAGGTCCTGCTCGGGGTCCTGGAATACCACCCAGAAGTTGTCGCGGATCACGTCGGTGGCGATCTGTCCACGGCACACCGGCCCGCGGATGAAGGTACGGGTGAAGTATTCGGCGTTGTCCAGCATGAACTGGTAGCGCGCCCGTGGCGGGATCGCGGCGAAGGTGGCGAACGGGTTGGCACGGCTCTGCACGCCGTAGCCGGGAACCTTGTCGGTGTTCCACTGGGTGCCGAAGAACAGCTCCTGGACGCGTTCCAGCTTCTTCGCCGTCAGCGGATAGGTGATGTGCGTCTTGTGTACGATCACGCCCTGGATCGGCCAGAGGCGGTAATAGAAGCTGTTGCCCGGATCGTCGTTGGGACGCCGGGTCGGGATCGGGTCGATCGGCTGGCCGCTGGGCGTGCGCGAACGCACCAGCTGGAAGAAGTGGCCGGGCGCGCCCTGCTCCGGGAAATACAGGTGCGCCAGGAACAGGTGCTCGTAGAGCCAGCGCGAGACCAGGCTCTGCTTGGCCCCAGGCTGGTTGAGGAAACGCTCCCAGCTGGCCACCTGGCGCGCCTCGGCGGCGGTCGGCCGCAACGGCTGCTGGTCGACCGGGGCGCCCGCGGCCAGCCACTTCTGCAAGGTGGCGTATTCGTCGTCGCTCAGCCCGGCCACCGCGAAAGGCATGCCGGAACCTGGGTTCTTGCGGATGAACGCATCGATGCTGGCCGGCGTCGGGCACTGGTTGGCGCGGTTGATCGAAATGTCCAGGCCTTCGGGGATCTTCGCATTCGGCTGCAACGGCTGGCTGTGGCCAAGCTCGAGCATCCGCGCCATCAGTGCGGCCTGGCCGTCCTGCGGTTCGAGCACCGACCAGAAGTCCTTGCGCCGCCAGGCGTCGGCACCGTGCGCATCGAGGTACAGGCGGGTGGTTTCCTGCGCCTTGGTCCGCGTGCCGTCGTAGACCGGCAGTTGGTTGGCGCCGCGCTGCGCGCCCTCGGCGCTGCTCAGGTTGAGCTGGCAGGGCGAATCGTAGCAGGCGTGGCAGGCGACGCACTTGGCGGTAAAGATCGGCTGGACGTCACGGCTATAGGAAATTTCAGCAGCGGAAACAGACTGGATAAAAGACGACAAAACGAAGGCCAACCCAACCAACGGTCTTGGCAACATGAACCACTCCTCACTCGGCGACGGGCGATTCTAGCAAACCCGCCTCTCTGCGCCGCACTTTCACAACGACGGGCGAACGCGCCCCGGGCATGAGCCGCCATTTCGCCAGCATTCCACCGGCTTCGGCCGCCACGTATGCTAGCCGGGCTCCCAGGCCCGCCCTGGCGATCAAGGACGATGACTTCGAGGAAACAGGGATATGTTTCGACTCGCCGCGCCCCATTCGCGCCCGTTCGCGTGCGCCCCACGTCCCCTCTTCGCCGCTTTCCGCCTGCTGTCGTCAGGCGGCGCTTCCGTTCGCGCCCGGCGCGGCCTGGTCCATCCTTTCGCCGCCCTGGCGGCCCAACGGAGAACCCGCCCCATGAAACTGCTCGCCGGCAGCTTCGCCGCTCTCTTCCTGAGCCTTTCGGCCCAGGCGGCGGACTGTACTTTCACCCAGCTGGAAATCGTGCCCCAGTTCGGCTCGCCGAACATGTTTGGCGGCGAGGACGAGCACGTCCGCGTGATGTTCAGCAACGAGGATCCCAACGACGACAACCCCGATGCCTTTCCCGAACCGCCGGTCTACCTGGCCGACCGCGACAGCGGCAACGATTGCCGCATAGAGGACGGCGGCATCTGGTCGCGCGGCGGCGTGTTCCTGAGCCAGGACGGTCGGCGCGTGCTGATGCATGAATTCAGCGGCTCCAGCGCCGAGCTGGTGTCCTACGACAGCGCCACCTGCAAGGTGGTGCACCGCGAGGACATCTCCGGCCAGCGCTGGGCGGTGGACAAGGACGGGCTGCGCCTGGGTCAGAAATGCTCGGGCGAATCCGTCGACAGCTGCGCGAAGGTCGTGAAGCGTTCGCTCGCGCCGTTCTGCCAGACCGCAAAGAAATGATCCGGGCCGGAGCGCCCCTTATCGACACGCATAGGTGATACATGGACAGTCTCGATCAATGCATCGTCAACGCCTGCAAGAACAGCTGGGACAAGAGCTACCTGGCCGGCACCCCGAACAAGGACAACTGTTCCGGCTTCGTCCAGTCGGTGGCCGCCGAGCTGGGCGTACCGATGCCCCGCGGCAACGCCAACGCCATGGTCGACGGCCTGGAGCAGAGCTGGACCAAGCTCGCCTCCGGCGCCGAGGCCGCGCAGAAGGCGGCCCAGGGCTTCCTGGTGATCGCCGGCCTGAAGGGCCGCACCTACGGGCACGTCGCGGTGGTCATCAGCGGTCCGCTGTATCGGCAGAAGTACCCGATGTGCTGGTGCGGCAGCATCGCCGGCGCGGTCGGCCAGAGCCAGGGCCTGAAGTCGGTCGGCCAGGTGTGGAATCGCACCGACCGCGACCGCCTCAACTACTACGTCTACTCCCTGGCCAGTTGCAGCCTGCCCAGGGCCAGTTGATTCAGGCCGTGCTGCGAATGAGCCAGACTCATTCGCAGCACGATTCCCCACGAGCATCCCGACTCCACTCGCCCGTCCCTTCGCCGCCCGCCTGCGCACTCCGACCTCCGCATTCCGCCCGTATACTGCGACAAAACGGCGCCAGGGATTTTTCCGGCCCGCGAATGAACATCCTTCAACTTGAATGAAATTCATGGTCCGACCACCCCCGGCCGGAAAGCCCCTGCCTTTGTTATGCTTTTCACCTTTCCGCCCACTGACGCCAGGTCCATCCATGTCCAGCCCGCTCACCGATCGCAGCGCCCGCCTGCAAGCCCTCCAGCACGCCCTCAGGGAACGTATCCTGATCCTCGATGGCGGCATGGGCACCATGATCCAGAGCTACAAGCTGGAAGAGGCCGACTACCGCGGCGAGCGCTTCGCCGACTGGCCGAGCGACGTGAAAGGCAACAACGACCTCTTGCTGCTGAGCCGCCCGGACGTGATCCAGGCCATCGAGAAGGCCTACCTCGACGCCGGCGCCGACATCCTCGAGACCAACACCTTCAACGCCACCCAGGTGTCCCAGGCCGACTACGGCATGCAGTCGCTGGCCTACGAACTCAACGTCGAAGGGGCGCGCCTGGCCCGCCAGGTGGCGGACGCGAAGACCGCCGAGACCCCGGACAAGCCGCGCTTCGTCGCCGGCGTGCTCGGCCCGACCAGCCGCACCTGCTCGATTTCCCCGGACGTGAACAACCCCGGCTACCGCAACGTCACCTTCGACGAGCTGGTGGAGAACTACGTCGAGGCGACCCGCGGCCTGATCGAAGGCGGCGCCGACCTGATCCTGATCGAGACCATCTTCGACACCCTCAACGCCAAGGCGGCGATCTTCGCCGTCCAGGGCGTGTTCGAGGAACTCGGCGTGGAGCTGCCGATCATGATCTCCGGAACCATCACCGACGCCTCCGGCCGCACCCTGTCGGGCCAGACCACCGAGGCCTTCTGGAACTCGGTGCGGCATGCCCGGCCGATCTCGGTAGGCCTGAACTGCGCCCTCGGCGCCAAGGAATTGCGGCCGTACATCGAGGAACTGTCGACCAAGGCCGACACTCATGTCTCGGCCCACCCCAACGCCGGCCTGCCGAACGCCTTCGGCGAATACGACGAATCGCCGGCGGAAATGGCCGTGGTGGTCGAGGAATTCGCCGCCGCCGGCTTCCTCAATATCGTCGGCGGCTGCTGCGGCACCACCCCGGCGCACATCGAGGCGATCGCCAAGGCAGTGGCCAAGTACCCGCCGCGGGCCATCCCGGAGATTCCCCGGGCCTGTCGCCTGTCCGGCCTGGAGCCGTTCACCATCGACCGCAGCTCGCTGTTCGTCAACGTCGGCGAGCGCACCAACATCACCGGTTCGGCCAAGTTCGCCCGGCTGATCCGCGAGGAAAACTACGCGGAAGCTCTCGAGGTCGCCCAGCAGCAGGTGGAAGCCGGCGCCCAGGTGATCGACATCAACATGGACGAAGGCATGCTGGACTCGAAGGCGGCCATGGTCACCTTCCTCAACCTGATCGCCTCCGAGCCCGACATCTCGCGCGTGCCGATCATGATCGACTCCTCCAAGTGGGAAGTGATCGAGGCCGGCCTGAAGTGCATCCAGGGCAAGGGCATCGTCAACTCGATCTCGATGAAGGAAGGCGTCGAGGCCTTCAAGCACCATGCCCGCCTGTGCAAGCGCTACGGCGCCGCGGTGGTGGTGATGGCCTTCGACGAGGACGGCCAGGCCGACACCCAGGCGCGCAAGGAAGAAATCTGCAAGCGCTCCTACGACATCCTGGTCGACGAAGTCGGCTTCCCACCGGAAGACATCATCTTCGATGCGAACATCTTCGCCATCGCCACCGGCATCGAGGAACACAACAACTACGCGGTCGATTTCATCAACGCCTGCGCCTACATCCGCGACCACCTGCCCTACGCCCTGAGCTCGGGCGGGGTGTCCAACGTGTCCTTCTCGTTCCGCGGCAACAACCCGGTACGCGAGGCGATCCACTCGGTGTTCCTCTACTACGCGATCCGCAACGGCCTGACCATGGGCATCGTCAACGCCGGCCAGCTGGAAATCTACGACGAGATTCCGAAAGCGCTGCGCGACCGGGTCGAGGACGTGGTGCTCAACCGCACGCCCGAGGCCACCGAGGCCCTGCTGGCGATCGCCGACGACTACAAGGGCGGCGGCGCGGTCAAGGAGGCCGAGGACGAGGAATGGCGCAGCTACAGTGTCGAGAAGCGCCTCGAGCATGCGCTGGTCAAGGGCATCACCACCTGGATCGTCGAGGACACCGAGGAATGCCGCCAGCAGTGTGCGCGTCCCATCGAGGTCATCGAAGGTCCGCTGATGTCCGGGATGAACGTGGTCGGCGACCTGTTCGGCGCCGGCAAGATGTTCCTCCCGCAGGTGGTCAAGTCCGCGCGAGTGATGAAGCAGGCGGTGGCCCACCTGATTCCCTTCATCGAGGCGGAGAAAGGCGACAAGCCGGAAGCCAAGGGCAAGATCCTGATGGCCACGGTGAAGGGCGACGTGCACGACATCGGCAAGAACATCGTCGGCGTGGTGCTCGGCTGCAACGGCTATGACGTGGTCGACCTCGGCGTGATGGTGCCGGCGGAGAAGATCCTGCAGACCGCCATCGCCGAGAAATGCGACATCATCGGCCTGTCTGGCCTGATCACGCCGTCGCTGGACGAGATGGTCCACGTCGCCAAGGAAATGCAGCGGCAGAATTTCCAGTTGCCGCTGATGATCGGCGGCGCCACTACCTCGAAGGCGCATACCGCGGTGAAGATCGATCCGCAGTACAGCAACGACGCGGTGGTCTACGTCACCGACGCCTCGCGCGCGGTAGGCGTGGCCACCAGCCTGCTGTCCAAGGAGCTGAAGGCCGACTACGTGGCCCGCACCCGCGCCGACTACGCGGTGGTCCGCGAACGCACGGCCAACCGCAGCGCCCGCACCGAGCGGCTGAGCTACGAACAGGCGATCGCCAACAAGCCGGCGTTCGACTGGGCCGGCTACCAGGCGCCGACGCCTTCCTTCACCGGCGTCAGGGTGCTCGACGAGATCGACCTCGCGGTGCTCGCCGAGTACATCGACTGGACGCCGTTCTTCATTTCCTGGGACCTGGCCGGCAAGTACCCGCGCATCCTCACCGACGAGGTGGTCGGCGAGGCCGCCACCTCGTTGTTCAACGACGCCCAGGCGATGCTGAAGAAGCTGATCGACGAGAAGCTGATCAAGGCCCGCGCGGTGTTCGGCTTCTGGCCGGCCAACCAGGTCGAGCACGACGACCTGGAGGTCTACGGCGCCGATGGCGAGACCCTCGCCACCCTGCACCACCTGCGGCAGCAGACGATCAAGCCGGACGGCAAGCCGAACCTGTCGCTGGCCGATTTCGTCGCGCCGAAGGAAAGCGGCGTGCGCGATTACATCGGCGGCTTCATCACCACCGCCGGGATCGGCGCCGAGGAAGTGGCCAAGGCGTACGAAGCCAAGGGCGACGATTACAACAGCATCATGGTCAAGGCGCTCGCCGACCGCCTCGCCGAAGCCTGCGCCGAGTGGCTGCACGAGCGGGTGCGCAAGGAGTACTGGGGCTACGCCCGCGACGAACACCTCGACAACGAGGCCTTGATCAAGGAGCAATACGTCGGCATCCGCCCGGCACCGGGCTACCCGGCCTGCCCCGACCATACCGAGAAAGGCACTCTGTTCGAACTGCTCGATCCGCAGGGCCTGTCCGGCGTCAGCCTGACCGAGCACTACGCGATGTTCCCGGCCGCGGCGGTCAGCGGTTGGTATTTCGCCCACCCGCAGGCGCAGTACTTCGCGGTCGGCAAGATCGACAAGGACCAGGTGGAACGCTACAGCCAGCGCAAGGGCCAGGAAGCCAGCGTCAGCGAGCGCTGGCTGGCGCCGAACCTTGGCTACGATGACTGACCAGGAAGGCGACGATGAAATTCCTCACTCCCGAGCAGATGGAAAAGCCGCGCAAGCGCCGCCTGCGCAAGAAACTGCGCCTGGGCGAGTTCCAGGAGTTCGGCTTCAGCTTCGAACTGACCTACGACCGCAACGCCCTCTCCCACGACGATGCGCTGGACCATCTGATCGACTTCGTCGAGGCCCAGGGCTGGGTGTTCGGCGGTGGCGGCTCGCCGGAACAGGCGGAGATCAGCGGCTACCTGTGCCTGGCGCGGGTCGGCAGCCTGGACGAGGCGGACCGGGAAAGCGCCCGCCTGTGGCTGGAAGCCCAACCCTGGTGCAAGACCTTCGAGGTCGGCCCGTTGAGCGACTGCTGGCACAACTTCTTCGAGTGAAACCGGCGCCGGCATGACCTGGCCTGGTGCCGGCAGGCGCGAAGCTGCGACCTACGCCCGGATCAGGCGCGGTTCATGCCCCGTGTGGGCGAGGAAAGCCAGCAGGTCTGCGTAGCGGATGCACTCGGTGGCGGTATTCACCAACGGGTGGAAACCGAGCAACTGGTCCTGGCGGATGGCATCGTCGAGCAACACCTCGACCCTGTGCTGCGGATCGTTGACCAGCGCGAAAGGCGTCACGCAGCCCAGTTCGACGCCGAGGTATTCGCGCAGGCGCTCGACCGAGGCGAACGACAGGCGGCTTTCGCCGATCTGTTCAGCGATGCCCGGCAGGTCGGCCTCCTTGCGCTCGTCGAGCAGCACCAGGTAGTGGCGAGTACCCTTGCGGTTGCGCAGGAACAGGTTCTTGATGCCCTGGTCGGGCAATTCGATGCCCTGCGCGTAATATTCCTCGATGGAGGCGATCGCGGGATGCTCGACCCGCTGGCTGTCGATGGCCAGCTCGCGGAGCAACGCCAGAAGCGCCTGCTCGTCCATTTTCGCACTCATGGGACGCGCGCCCTCAGGTGAACTGCGAACCGGAACGGCGCACGAACTTGATCGACCACTTGAAGTTCGGCTTGCGCGTCACGCTGATCGGGCGCCGGGTCACGGTATCGATGGTGATGTTCCAGAACCCGGTGCTGGGCACCTTGATCTTCGCCGGGAAGCGGTCGAAGGCGCCGCCATGGTAGCTATGCCGCCCGCCATTCTTGAAACTGCGGAAATTGGCGTCGTTCATCAGGCGGATATTGCATTGCTGCGAGCACTCGATGACCACGATGTCGTCTTCGTTGAGGTGTTCGCGCTGGTGGACGAATTTCATGGAACGGTTCCGTTGCTGCGGTGGAGCGGAGCGCAACGATAGCACGTCGGCGCCGGCCATACCGCCTCATGACGGGCAATGGTAGGATGCGCGCCCCATGCGTAGCCAAGACCTCCACCAGCGCCTCGCCGATCTCGGCGCCAAGCCCCTGCATTGCGGGAGGATCGTCCGCGCCTGGCTGCAGGGCCGCGCCCTCGATGCCTGCACCGCCCGCCAGCGGGCCGAGGACTTCCTGCCGCTGGGCGTACGCCATGGTCTGCCCCAGGTAGCAGCGGAACTGGAAGGCATCGCCCGCCTGCACAGCGAGCATCCGGCGAGCGACGGCTCGTCGCGCCTGCTGGTGGAACTGGCCGACCGGCAGATGGTGGAAAGCGTGCTGCTGCCGCGCGGTGGGCTGTGCGTCTCGACCCAGGTCGGCTGCGCGGTCGGCTGCGTGTTCTGCATGACCGGCCGCAGCGGCCTGCTGCGCCAGGTCGGCAGCCTGGAGATGGTCGCCCAGGTGGTCCTGGCGCGCCGTCGGCGAGCGGTGAAGAAAGTGGTGTTCATGGGCATGGGCGAGCCGGCGCACAACCTCGACAACGTCCTCGAAGCCATCGACCTGCTCGGCACCGATGGCGGCATCGGCCACAAGAACCTGGTGTTCTCCACCGTCGGCGATCCCCGCGTGTTCGAGCGCCTGCCCCGGCAACGGGTGAAGCCCGCCCTCGCCCTGTCCCTGCACAGCACCCGCGCCGAACTGCGCCGGCAACTGTTGCCCAAGGCGCCGCCGCTGAGCCCGGAAGAACTGGTGGAAGCCGGCGAGGCCTACGCCCGCCGGGTCGACTATCCGATCCAGTACCAATGGACCCTGCTCGAAGGGATCAACGACAGCCTGGAGGAAATGGACGGCATCCTGCGCCTGCTCAAGGGCCGCTTCGCGGTGATGAACCTGATCCCCTACAACAGCATGGACGGCGACGCCTACCGGCGCCCGAGCGGGGAGCGGATCGTCGAGCTGGTGCGCTACCTGCACAGCCGCGGCGTGCTGACCAAGGTGCGCAACTCGGCCGGCCAGGACATCGACGGCGGCTGCGGGCAACTGCGCGCCAGGGCCACGCAGGGCACGGTGGAACGGCGCATCCCCGCCCGCCAGGCCTGAAGCCACCCTCCTCCCGCCAAGGGTCTAGACTCTCAGGGCAGGTATGGAAAAGGGAGGACCACCGATGGGTATCGAGACGGAAGAACCGAACCAGAAGCCGCCGACCTTCTGGCAGATGCTGCATAGCGTGATGGCTGCCGCCTTCGGCGTACAGAGCGGGCGAAACCGCGCCCGCGACTTCACCCACGGCAAGCCCGTGCACTTCATCATGCTGGGCCTGCTCTTCACCCTGGTGTTCGTGCTGTTGCTGGCCGGGATCGTGAAACTGGTGCTAAGCCTCAGCGGCCTGTGACCTCTGCGCCGCCGAGGCGGGCTTTCACTGGTGGCTGACCCAGAACACCGCGGTAGCCACCACCAGCAGGATCAGGACGAAGGCCGCGCGGGCGTCGACCACGCTGTCGCGGTTTTCCTGGGTTTTGCTCGGCTCGCTCATGACTCCCCCTGTTTCTTGTGGGTATCGGGACGAAGACATCGAAAGGCACTCTCCAGTTAAGACCAGCGCCGCCCATCGCTCAAGAAAGGCGCCGTTGCGAAGCGGTTATGCTTGCCTGGCGACTTAGTCTTTTTGGTTCTTACCATATACTCAAACATCACTTTTACGCATAAATATGAACTGGTATCGTGCGCCCACTCCGCGTGGAGCGCGTAGCCGTGCGCGCTGGTTAACGCAGTAAGCCGCATAGCCTGACAGCAGGAATATTCATGTACGTATACGACGAGTACGACCAACGGATCGTCGAGGACCGCGTCAAGCAGTTCCGCGACCAGACCCGCCGTTACCTGGCGGGTGAATTGACCGGTGAGGAGTTCCGCCCGCTGCGCCTGCAGAACGGTCTCTATATCCAGCGCTATGCCCCGATGCTGCGCATCGCCGTTCCCTATGGCCTGCTCTCCTCGCGCCAACTGCGCAAGCTGGCGCAGATCGCCCGCGACTACGACAAGGGCTACGCCCACATCAGCACCCGGCAGAACGTGCAGTTCAACTGGCCGGAGCTGGAAGACGTGCCGGAAATCCTCGCCGAGCTGGCCACCGTGCAGATGCACGCGATTCAGACCAGCGGCAACTGCATCCGCAACACCACCACCGACCAGTTCGCCGGCGTCGCCCGCGACGAGCTGGTGGACCCGCGCCCCTGGTGCGAGATCATCCGCCAATGGTCGACCTTCCACCCCGAGTTCGCCCACCTGCCGCGCAAGTTCAAGATCGCGGTGAACGGCGCGGTGAGCGACCGTGCCGCCATCGAAGTGCACGACATCGGCCTGGAGGCGGTGAAGAACGAGGCCGGCGAGCTCGGCTTCCGCGTCTCGGTCGGCGGCGGCCTGGGCCGAACCCCCATCGTCGGCAGCTTCATCAATGAATTCCTGCCCTGGCAGCACCTGCTCGGCTACCTGGATGCCATCCTGCGCGTCTACAACCGCTATGGCCGGCGCGACAACAAGTACAAGGCGCGGATCAAGATCCTAGTCAAGGCGCTGACCCCGGAAGTCTTCGCCGAGCGCGTCGAGGCCGAATGGGCCAACCTCAAGGACGGACCGAGCACCCTCACCGAGGCGGAAGTCCAGCGCGTCGCCGCGCATTTCGTCGATCCGGCCTACAAGGCCCTCGACGACCTCGACGAGTCCCTCGCCCGGCTCGACGCGGAGCACCCCGGCTTCGCCCGCTGGCGCGCACGCAACACCTTCGCCCACAAGAAGCCCGGCTACGTCGCCGTGACGCTCTCGCTGAAGCCCACCGGCACCGCGCCGGGAGACGTCACCGACAAACAGCTGGAGGCCATCGCCGATCTCGCCGACCGCTACAGCTTCGGCGAGGTGCGCAACAGCCATAACCAGAACATCATTCTCGCCGACGTCGAGCAGGGCGAACTCTTCGCCCTCTGGGGCGAACTGCGCGAACTGGGCTTCGCCACCCCCAACGTCGGCCTGCTGACCGACATCATCTGCTGCCCCGGCGGCGACTTCTGCTCCCTGGCCAACGCCAAGTCGATCCCGATCGCCGAAGCCATCCAGCGCCGCTTCGACAATCTCGACTATCTATTCGACATCGGCGACATCGACCTGAACATCTCCGGTTGCATGAACGCCTGCGGCCATCACCATGTCGGCCACATCGGCATCCTCGGGGTCGACAAGAAAGGCGCGGAGTTCTACCAGGTCTCCCTCGGCGGCAGCTCGGCGCGCGACGCCAGCCTCGGGCAGATCCTCGGCCCGTCCTTCGCCCAGGAGCAGATGGCCGACGTGATCGACAAGATCATCCAGGTCTACGTGGAACGCCGGACCGAGGAAGAACCCTTCATCGACACCTTCCGCCGTATCGGTATCGACCCGTTCAAGGAGCGCGTATATGCAGCGAATCATTAAGGACCGCCAGGTGGTCGACGACCGCTGGCACTTGCTGCCCAAGGACGCGACCCTGGAAAGCGTACCCAACAGCGACGACGTGATCATCCCGCTGGCCCTGTGGCTCGAGCACGGCCCGGCCCTGCGCGGCCGCGACGGCGGCCTGGGGGTCTGGCTGGACGCGGACGAGGAGCCGGAAAGCATCGCCGGCGACCTCGACAGGTTCCAGGTGATCGCAGTGAACTTCCCCGCCTTTACCGATGGCCGCGGCTTCAGCAGCGCGCGCCTGCTGCGCGAGCGCTACGGCTACAAGGGCGAGATCCGCGCGATCGGCGACGTGCTGCGCGACCAGTTGTTCTTCATGCGCCGCTGCGGCTTCGACGCCTATGCCATCCGTGCCGACCGCAGCCCGGAAGACGCCCTGGCCAGCCTGGACGACTTCAGCGAGGTCTACCAGACCTCGGTGGAGCAGCCGCTACCGCTGTTCCGCCGCCGCGGCTGACCCCCGCCCTGACGAAAAAGCCCCGCAGCCGCGGGGCTTTTTCGTTCCCGAGGTCACGGACGCCTCAGGCCGCCCGCACGCTGTCCCAGGCCACCTGCGCCAGCAGTTCGCGACAGTCGGCCAACGCCACCCGGGTTCGCCCGGCCAGCCACTGGCGGGCAAGGTCGTGGGCCGGGCCGATCACCACCGAAGCAAAGCAGTCGTCCGGCATCTCGCGGAACAGGCCCTCGGCCCGATATCCCGCCAGCGCCGCATGGATCCGTGCGAAGTGCGCCTGGTTGTCGGCCCGCAGGCGCTCGCCCAGCTCCCCCGCCTCCACCCGCCCGCGGCTGTGCAGGATGAAGCGTGCCCAGTCGGGATTCGCCACGACCCAGTCGATGTAGCTGGTGACCAGCAACCTGACCGTTTCCTCGGCGCTGCGCGCCCTGGCGAAGCCGGCTTCGAGCAACGCCGCGTACTGGCCGATCCCGGCCAGGTAGAGTTCGCCATGGATGCGTTCCTTGTTGCCGAAATGGTGGTAGAGGCTACCGATGCTCGCTCCGGAACGGTCGCGGATCATCTCGATGGTGGTGGCGTCTACGCCATGCTCGCTGAAGCAGGCCAGGGCGGCCTGGAGAATCTCGTCTTTGCGGGAAGAACGGCCCATCTCGGTCCTTGTCGTTAATCGTCGAAACGCTGACTAGAATATTTTTCTAGAATAAATTTCTAACCTTCGTATACTGCCCCGGTGCGCACACATCTTCAATCCTGAAACGCCCGGAGTTTTCCATGAGTCAGATGATGCAGATGTACCAGCAGGTCGGCCCGGCCCAGTTCAGCGCCATGATCGGCCAGTTCGCACCCTATTTCGCCAGCATCGCCCCGCAGTTCGTCGAACTGCGTCCCGGCTATGCCGAAGTCACCTTCCCCAAGCGCCGCGAGGTGCTGAACCATATCGGCACGGTGCATGCCATCGCCCTGTGCAATGCCGCCGAACTGGCCGCCGGGACCATGACCGACGCCTCGATTCCCGCCGGCCATCGCTGGATTCCGCGCGGCATGACCGTCGAGTACCTGGCCAAGGCCACTGGCGACGTGCGCGCGGTGGCCGACGGCAGCCAGATCGACTGGCAAGCCACCGGCAACCTGGTGGTGCCGGTGGTCGCCTATGTCGACGACAAGCCGGTATTCCGCGCCGAGATCACCATGTACGTCAGCCAGGCCTGACCGCCAAGGCGCCCCGGCCGTGCTTTCGGCCGGCTGGAGGCGCCCTGGCGGCCAGCTCTATTCTCGAAGCCATGAGCAGACCACGGAGACCGGCATGAACCCTCCGCAACCACGCCTCATCGATAACGGCAACGGCCATCCGCTGGCCAGCCATTGGTACCGGCCTGCCGGGGAGCCGCGCGGCTATCTCCTGATCGTCCCGGCGATGGGAGTGGAACAGCGCTTCTACGCACCCTTCGCCGCCTGGCTGGCAGAGCGCGGCTACCTGGCCATCACCTTCGACTACCTGGGCATGGGGCAATCGCGCAACGGCTCGCTGCGCGGTCTCGAGGTCGATGTGCTGGGCTGGGCCCGTCATGACTGCAGCGCCATGCTCGCCGCCGCGCTCGCCGAGAGCGGGAGCAAGCCCCTGTACTGGATCGGCCATAGCCTGGGCGGCCAGATCCTGCCCTTCGTCGAAGGGCGCGAGCGTATCGATAGGGTCTTCAGCATCGCCAGCGGCAGTGGCTACTGGAAGGAAAACAGCCCGCGGTTGCGCAACAAGGTCTGGTTGTTCTGGTACCTCGTCGCGCCCCTGCTGACGCCGCTGCTCGGCTATTTTCCCGGGCGCCGCCTGGGCATGGTCGGCGACCTGCCGCGCGGGGTGATCGAACAATGGCGACGCTGGTGCCTGCATCCGCAGTACGCCCTCGCGGATGGCGAGGCCATCCGCCGCGCCTTCTCCGCCGTACGCACGCCCATCGTGTCGCTGTCGTTCACCGACGATGAAATGATGTCCCGACGCAGCATCGAGTCGCTGCTGGGCTTCTACCGCGAAGCGCCGAAAACCGCCTGGCGCATCGCTCCCGAGGAAATCGGCGCCCGCCACATCGGCCATTTCGGCTTCTTCCGGCCGCAGTTCGCCGAATCGCTATGGGCGGGCTACCTGTTGCCGGAGCTGGGCTCCGGCAACGCCCTCAGCCGAGGTTGACCAGCACCCGGCCGACCAGCTTGCCGGCGAGGATCTGGTTGATCGCCCCCGGCAGCTCTTCGAGGGCGATCTCGCGCGCCACCTCTTCGAGGTTGTCGAGCTTCCATTGCAGCGACAGCTTGTCCCACATGGATGCCTTGACCACCAGCGGCAGCTCCACCGAGTCCACCCCGAGCAGGTTGACCCCGCGCAGGATGAACGGCAGCACCGAGGCCTTGAAGCCGGCGCCGGCGGTCAGGCCGCAGCAGGCGACGCTGCCGCCGTACTGCAACGACTTGACCACGTTGAAGAGGATGTCGCCGCCGACGGTGTCCACCGCGCCGGCCCACTGTTCCTTGAGCAACGGCTTGTCGACGCCATCGGCCACGGTGGCGCGATCGAGGATCTGCTTGGCCCCCAGGCGGTTGAGGAACTCGGCCTGCTCCAGCTTGCCGGTGGCGGCCGCCACGGTGTAGCCGAGCTTGGCCAGCAGTTCCACGGCGATACTGCCGACCCCGCCGCTGGCGCCGGTGACCAGCACCGAGCCATGGTCGGGGCGCAGGCCGCTGCGCTCCAGCTTTTCGACGCAGAGCGCCGCGGTCAGGCCGGCGGTGCCGAGGATCATCGCCTCGCGCAGGCTCAGGCCTTGCGGGCGCTTGATCACCCAGGCCGCGGGCACGCGGATGTACTGGCCGAAACCGCCGGCGGTGTTCATGCCCAGGTCGTAGCCGGTGACGATCACCTCGTCGCCGGCCGCGAACTCGGCCACCGAGGACTCGGCGACCACACCGGCGGCATCGATGCCGGGGGTATGCGGGTACTTGCGGGTCACCCCACGGTTGCCGCTGGCGGACAGCGCATCCTTGTAGTTCAGCGAGGAATACTGCACGCGGATCAGTACGTCGCCCGCCGGCAGGTCGCCGGTATCGCGCTCGACCACCTGCGTTTCGTAAACGCCGTGGGGCGCTTCCGTCACCCACAACGCCTTGAATACAGCCATTTCGACCTCCTCTCGTGAAAACCCTGAAGACAGCGTGTTCGTCCCTGTCGGCGCCGGCCTATTGCCAGAACTTCTGCTGGTTGAGCCGCCCCCACCAGGTCACCAGCACGCGGTCGATAACCACGCTGGCGGCCAGGCCGACGCGTTCCTGCAGGCTCTTGCGCTCGACGAATTGCACCTGGTAGACATCGCGCTCCCTGGCCTGCTCGGCCAGGTACTCGTCGCTGGTCTTGAGTTCGTCCACCAGCAGCTTGCCCAGTGCGGCCTGGCCCAGCCAGACCTCGCCGGTGGCGATCTCGTCCATGTTCAGTTGCGGCCGGTAGTGGGCCACGAAGTTCTTGAACAGTTCGTGGGTCACCTCCAGGTCCTCCTGGAACTTTTCCCGGCCCTTCTCGGTGTTCTCGCCGAATACCGTCAGCGTACGCTTGTATTCGCCGGCGGTAAGCACCTCGAAGTCAATATCGTGCTTCTTCAACAGCCGGTGGACGTTGGGCAACTGCGCCACCACGCCGATCGAGCCGAGGATGGCGAAGGGCGCGGAAAGGATCCGATCGCCGATGCAGGCCATCATGTAGCCGCCGCTGGCCGCCACCTTGTCGACGCACACGGTCAGCGGCACGCCGGCCTGGCGGATGCGCGCCAGTTGCGAGGCCGCCAGACCGTAGCCATGGACCATGCCACCGCCGCTTTCCAGGCGCAGCACCACCTCGTCGTCCTTGCCCGCCATGCTCAGCACCGCAGTCACTTCGTGGCGCAGTTGCTCGGTAGCCGAGGCCTTGATGTCGCCGTCGAAATCGAGCACGTAGACCCGCGACTTCTGTTCAGGATGTTTCTTCGCCTGCTTCGCCGCCTTGCTCTCCTCCTTGCGCAAGGCCTTGAGGCTGGTCTTGTCGAGGACGCTGTGGCGGACCCGCTCGCGCAGGTCCTTGTAGAAATCGTTGAGCTTCTGCACGTCGAGGTGCCCGCCTGCGCCGCGCCGGCCGCGGCCGCGCAGGGCGACGATCACCACCAGCACCACGATGATCGCCGCCAGCACGGTCACGGTCCTGGCCAGAAAGCCCGCATATTCGGCAATGAACTCCACACAACCCCCTCTCTACTGTTGACGCACCCGTCTACGGGCGACACGATTGCGCAAGCATACCCAGGCCACCGACGGGCGGCCAGCGATGCCACTGCCTGGAGAGCCTTTGCAGGGCGCGCCCGGAGCAGCCGATAAAGGCAGCGAATGACATTCAAACAAGCGTATGTTTTTTCGTTGACAGCCCTGGGTGATCCTCATACCCTCGCGGAACTTTCACCCGCCGAGGTCCGCCCGTGGGCAGCATCTACCTGATTCGACATGGCCAGGCGTCGTTCGGTGCCGACGACTACGACGTGCTGTCGCCGACCGGCATCCGCCAGGCGGAAATCCTCGGCGACCACCTGCGGAACCTCGGCGTCCGTTTCGACCGCGTCCTCAGCGGCGGCTTGCGCCGCCAGCAGCACACCGCCCGCGCCGCCCTCGAACGCCTGGAGTCCTCCGGGCTGGCCACGCCGGAGCTGGAAGTCGATCCGGCGTTCAACGAATTCGAAGCCGACGCGGTGATCCGCGCGCACCTGCCGGACCTGCTCGATGAGCAGCCGGAAGCCTTGCACATCCTTCGCCATGCGGCCGAGCATCGGGCCGAGTTCCAGCGCCTGTTCTCCACCATCATCGCGCGCTGGGTTTCCGGCAACCATGAGAAAGATGGGCTGGAAAGCTGGCAGGAATTCCTCGATAAGGTCCATGACGGTCTTCGTCGTCTGCTGGCGCAGGCCAGCGGCAAGGACAGGGTCGCCGTGTTCACCTCCGGCGGTACCATTACCGCCCTGCTCCAACTGATCGTCGGCGTTCCGCCGCTCAAGGCCTTCGAGCTGAACTGGCAGATCGTCAATACCTCGCTGACTCGCCTGAAATTCCGCGGCGAGGAAGTGTCCCTGGCTTCCTTCAACAGTCACGTGCACCTGGAACTGTTGAAGGCGCCGGAACTCATCACCTATCGATGAGCCGGCCTACCGCGACCGTTCCGGTCGCCGAAAAAACCCTAGAAGAAAGGAATAGAACCCATGACCACCGTTGCTGACATCGTCTCCACCATGAAAAGCAAGTTCAACGCCAGCGCGGCCGCCGGCCTGGATCTGGTGTTCCAGTTCAACATCGAAGACGGCGACAACCACTACCTGGTCGTCAAGGACGGTACCTGCGAAGTGGTACAGGGCGACGCCGAGAACCCCAACGTCACCCTGATCATGGACAGCGAAACCCTGAAGGGCATCACCAGCGGCGAGACCGACGGCATGCAGGCCTTCATGGCCGGCAAGCTGCGCGCCGAAGGCGACATGATGCTGGCGATGAAGCTGGGCGAACTGTTCCCGGTCTGACCGTTTCCGGCGCCATGCCAGAAGGAAAACCGGAGTCCCTCGCGGCTCCGGTTTTTTTTCGTCCGGCATTCCTCCAGGCCGACGATCAGGGACCGTGATGGAGCGGCAACACGCTTGCCCATAACGCCCGGCGGCGGCTTGTGAGGGCCGGGACAGGGCATTAGATTAGCCAATTATCGCCGGTCACCATCATTGCGCAGCCTGATGCGCGCACCGGCTCCCGCGGCTCCGCCGTGGCACCACGAGAAGGGAACCCCATGTCGCTGACCGACCAATCCACTCGCATCCGCGCCGGCGAAGAACTCGACGCCGCCGTCATCGACCCGTACCTGAAAGCCCATATCCCCGGCCTCGAAGGCACCCCGAAGATCAGCCAGTTCCCCGGTGGCGCGTCCAACCTGACCTACCTGATCGAGTATCCGCGCCAGGAGTTCGTCCTGCGTCGCCCGCCATTCGGCCACAAGGCCAAGTCGGCCCACGACATGGGCCGCGAATACCGCATCCTGAACCAGTTGAACGCAGGCTTCCCCTACTGCCCGAAAGCCTACCTCTACTGCACCGACGAGTCGGTGATCGGCGCCGAGTTCTACGTCATGGAACGGGTCAAGGGCATCATCCTGCGCGCCGAACTGCCGCCAGAGCTGAATCTCGACGAACAACAGACCCGCAGCCTGTGCAAGAGCTTCATCGACAAGTTCGTCGAACTGCACAACGTCGACTACGCCGCCTGCGGACTGGCCGACCTGGGCCGCCCGGACGGCTACGTGCAGCGCCAGATCGCCGGCTGGACCGACCGCTACGAGAAGGCCCTGACCCCCGACGCGCCGCTCTGGGAACCGGTCAAGGCCTGGCTCAAGGACAAGCAGCCGGCCGATCACCACAAGCCGGGCATCGTGCACAACGACTACCGCTTCGACAACGTGATCCTCGACCCGGACAACCCGATGCAGATCATCGGCGTGCTGGACTGGGAACTGGCCACCCTCGGCGATCCGCTGATGGACCTCGGCAATACCCTCGCCTACTGGGTGGAAGCCGGCGACCCGGCTCCGGTGCAGCTGACCCGCCGCCAGCCCAGCCACCTGCCGGGCATGCTGACCCGCCGGGAGTTCGCCGACTACTACGCCGAGCGAGCCGGGATCCCACCGATCGACAACCTGGACTTCTACTACACCTATGGCCTGTTCCGTCTTGCCGGCATCGTCCAGCAGATCTACTACCGCTACTACCACGGGCAGACCCAGGACAAGCGTTTCGCCCAGTTCGTGCAGATGAACAAGCTGCTGGAGCAGATGAGCCTGCAGGCCATCGAGCGCTCCCGCCTGTAACCGACCACTACAAGGGGATAGCCCATGTCCAAGACCCACCTGTTCGACCTCGACGGCAAGATCGCCTTCGTTTCCGGCGCCAGCCGCGGCATCGGCGAGGCGATAGCCAAGCTGCTGGCCCAGCAAGGCGCCCACGTGATCGTCTCGAGCCGCAAGATCGATGGCTGCCAGGCGGTCGCCGACGCGATCACCGCGGAGGGCGGCAAGGCCACCGCGATCGCCTGCCACATCGGCGAGATGGAGCAGATCCAGAACGTCTTCGCACAGATCCGCGAGCAGTTCGGCCGCCTCGACATCCTGGTCAACAACGCCGCCACCAACCCGCAGTTCTGCAACGTACTGGAAACCGACCTCGGCGCCTTCCAGAAGACCGTCGACGTCAACATCCGCGGCTACTACTTCATGTCCATCGAGGGCGGCAAGCTGATGAAGGAACACGGCGGCGGCAGCATCATCAACGTGGCCTCGATCAACGGCGTATCGCCCGGCGAGTTCCAGGGCATCTACTCGGTGACCAAGGCCGCCGTGATCAGCATGACCAAGGTCTTCGCCAAGGAATGCGCGCAGTTCGGCATCCGCTGCAACGCCCTCCTGCCAGGGTTGACCGACACCAAGTTCGCTTCGGCGCTGGTGAAGAACGACGCGATCCGCAACCTCGCCCTGCAGCGCATCCCGCTCAAGCGCGTGGCCGAGCCGAGCGAAATGGCAGGCGCCGTGCTCTACCTGGCTAGCGAAGCGTCCAGCTACACCACCGGCGTGGCGCTGAACGTCGACGGCGGCTTCCTTTCCTGACGGAACGGCGAACGCGCGAAGAGGGAGCCAGGGCTCCCTCTTTTCATTTCAGGATTGCCAATGCCTCGCACCAGCGCGGGACAGGCGCCCCACGGCTATTCACCTGCGTTCTCGGGTAGCCGGACGAGTACCCCCATAGGTGTTACCCGCCGCCTCCACTTCAGTTGCCGACCCGCCAGCCACCGTTCACCGACACCACCGTTCCGGTGACGAACCCCGCCTCGGGCGAGGCCAGCCAGGCCACCGCCGCGGCGATGTCCTCGACCCGGCCGGTCCTGCCCAGCGGGGTCTCGCCGACGATGGCGGCGACCCGTTGCGGATCGAGGCCGCCGGGAAAGAACCGGGTGTCGGCGATGTAACCCGGCGCCACGCTGTTCACCGTGATCCCGCGCGAACCGAGTTCCCGCGCCAGGGCCACGCCGAAGCCATGTAGGCCGGCCTTGGCTGCCGCATAGCCCAGCGCACCGGGACTGCCGCTACCGGTCTGCGCAGCGATCGATCCGATATGGATGATCCGCCCGCCCTCTTCCGCGAAATGCGGCAACACCGCCAGCGACATGAGGAACGCGCTTTTCAGGTTGCCGTCCAGCAGCGCATCCCATTCCCGCTCGGCCTCAGCCAGCGGAGTGGTGGCGGCGATCTTTCGGGTGAACCCGGCGTTGTTCACCAGCACGTCGAGCCCCTGGAAGGTGTCGCCAACCCAGGCGGCCACCGCCTCGACAGCTTCGCGGCGGGAAAGATCGGCGGCCATCCAGGGCACACCGCCCAACTCGGCGGCAGCGCGTTGCAGGCGCTGGGAATCACGGGCCACCAGGGCGATCCGATAACCCTGTTGCCGAAGGCGCCGGGCGATGGCCAGGCCGATGCCCGACGAGCCGCCGGTGACCAGGGCGGTACGGGGGATTGGAGAATGAGTGTGCATGACGGGCTTCCTCTGTAATGGATGGAACGCCTCGTCTGGCCAGAGCGAGCGTACGGATGGATTCTCGACGGATTCGCCGCGATATATCCAATACTGTCTTTCTTAACTCACCATATCCGGGAGATATCGCAATGGCCGACTTGCGCCAGTTCCGCCAGTTCGTCGCGGTTGCCGAGGAGCTGAGCTTCCGCCGCGCCGCTGAGCGCCTGCACATGGCCCAGCCACCGCTGACCACCGCGATCCGGCGGCTGGAAGAAGAAGTCGGCGCCAGCCTGCTGGAGCGTGACAACCGTATCCATCGCCTGACGCCGGCGGGCCGCGCGTTCCTCGACGAAGCCCGGCGCACCCTGGCCCAGGCCGAACGCACCCTGGCGGCCGCGCGCAGCGCCGCCAGCGGACGCAGAACGTTGCGCCTGGCGTTCGTCGACAGCACCATCAATATTCTGCTACCGCGCATACTCCAGGCGTTCCGCCACCAGCATGGCGCGCTGGACTTCCAGCTCCAGGAAGACACCACCGCAGGGCAACTGGAGGCGTTGCGCGAAGACCGCATCGATGCCGGCCTGATCGTTCTGCCGGTCGACCGCCAGCCCGGCCTGTACACACATCTACTGGTGGACGGCGACATGCGCGTGGCATTGCCCGAAGGGCATCGGCTGGCACGCCATGCGCGCCTGCGCCTGGAACAATTGGCCGGAGAACCCTGGCTGCTGTTTCCACGGCACTATGGGCCGGGCATGCACGACCTGATCGTCGCCGCCTGCGCGGCAGCCGGCTTCGTCCCGGAGGTGGTGCAGGAGGCGCGGCAGATGCAGACCATCGCCGGGCTGGTGGCCGGCGGCATCGGCGTCGCGCTAGTGCCTTCGCTGCTACAACCGTTGCGCCCGCCGGGGGTCACCTTTCGTCCCCTGCAAGGGCGGCGGGCGCGAATTCCCTATCGGCTGGCGCTGGCCTACCGCACGCCGTCGGAACTCATCGAACGCTTTCGCGAAACCGCCCAGGCGATCGCCGCCGCCCCGGCTTTTCGCATGGCCTAGCGCCAGTCCCTGAGCGCCTCCTCGGCCGCCAGGTTCATCGGCTCGGCAAGCAGCCCGGCGACGCCGTAGTTCACCGCGAACACCGCCTTGTCCGCCATCGGCAGGAAAGTCACCCGCCCCGCCAGCGGCTCGAACAGGAACAGGTCGTGCTCGCCGGCCCGCAGCCAGCGCCAGAGATCGACCCCCAGCGGACTCTGCGACAAGCCCAGGCGGCGGCCCCGGGACTGCTGCTCGAGGGCCAGGAAGCGGCCGCTGAGCGCGTCGAGGCGATAGCCCGGCGCCAGACCGATCAACGCGGCCAGCCCCTTCCAGCGGAAAATCCGCGCGTCCAGTTGCCAGAGTTCGCCGTCCAGCACCACGCTGCGCTCGTTGGCGCCCTCCTGGATCAGCACCCGGTAGCGCTGCGGCCCTTCGGCCTGGAAGCTCAGGGTGGCCATCGGCTGCTCGGGCTTGAGCAGCGAATAGCTGCGCAGGTCCCAGGCGAGCACCAGCAGCAGCGCCGCCACGGCGACGAAGGCCAAGCCGCAGGTGCCGCGCAGCCAGCCGAGGAACCAGGTGCGTTCGAAGAGGATGCGCCCCGCGACCAGGGCGGCCAGCAAGGCCAGTAACGCGAATGCCCAGGCCAGACCGTCGTACTGCATGCAAGCGATTCCTTCTGCGTGAAATTGCGGGCATTATGCGCACCCCTCCTCCCGACGGCCAGCGAGGCCGTTTCCCGATTGGAAGCAGGTCCGGTTTTTCATGCCCTTCGAACTCGCGATAGACCCCAGCACCCTGATCATCCTGGCCGTGGTG
The DNA here is from genome assembly GCF_056110345.1 of Pseudomonas sp. TZ252. NCBI lineage: Bacteria > Pseudomonadati > Pseudomonadota > Gammaproteobacteria > Pseudomonadales > Pseudomonadaceae > Pseudomonas > Pseudomonas sp. TZ252. The sequence continues at coordinate 6,014,499 of NZ_CM148566.1, forward strand.
GCCTTTCTCGCCGGCTTCATCGACGCCATCGCCGGCGGCGGCGGCCTGTTGACCATCCCTGCGCTGCTCACCGCCGGGGTCCCGCCGCACCTGGCGCTGGGTACCAACAAGCTGAGCTCGACCTTCGGTGCGGCGACCGCCAGCTACACCTTCTACCAGCGCAAGCTGTTCCATCCCGGGAAGTGGCGCAACGGTTTGCTCGCCACCGCGATCGGCGCCGCCATAGGCGCCTGGGCGGCTCACCTGCTGCCCGCCGAGTGGCTGAACCGGATGCTCCCGGTGGTGGTATTCACCTGCGGCCTCTACATGCTCTTCGGCGGCACGCCGAAGGCGCCGCTGGACGCCGATGCGCCGCTCGGACGCAAGCGCCAGTGGCCGCAGGGCCTCGCCCTGGGCTTCTACGACGGCGTGGCGGGACCGGGCACCGGAGCGTTCTGGACCGTCAGCTCGCTGCTCATGTACCCGCTGGACCTGGTCCGCGCCAGCGGTGTGGCGCGGAGCATGAACTTCGTCAGCAACATAGTGGCGCTGGCGGTGTTCATCGCCTCCGGCCAGGTGATCTGGTTGCTCGGCCTGTGCATGGGTGCGTCGCTGATGGTCGGCGCCTATTTCGGCGCGCGCACCGCCATCGGCGGCGGGGCGAAGTTCATTCGCCCGGTGTTCATCCTGGTGGTCCTGGCGCTGACCGCGCGGCTAGCCTGGCAGCACTGGTTCAGCGGCGCCTGAGCGGCGCGCCAGGTACAGGTCGATCAGGTGCCGGGCGATCGAGCGCTGCGCCGGTAGCGGCGGCAAGGCATCGAGGGAGAACCACTGGGCGTCCTCGATCTCGTCTTCCTGCGGGACGATCTCGCCGGACACGTACTCGGCGTGGAAACCGAGCATCAGCGAATGCGGGAACGGCCAGTTCTGGCTGCCGATGTATTCGAGATTGGCGACCTCCACCCCGACCTCTTCGCGCACCTCGCGGACCACGCACTGCTCCACCGACTCGCCGGCCTCGACGAAGCCGGCCAGGGTACTGTAGACCCCCGGCACGAAGCGCGGCGAACGCGCCAGCAACACCTCGTCGCCCCGGGTCACCAGGACGATCATGCTCGGCGACAGGCGCGGGTACTGGTGCAACCCGCACTGCGGACACTGCATCACCCGCTCGTGGTCCTGCGCCTGCATGCGTGTGCCGCAATTGCCGCAGAACCGGTTGTGACGTGCCCAGATGCCGATCTGGCTGGCATAGCCGAGCATGCAGAACTGATCGAAATCGCCGTGCAGCATGAACTGCCGCAACGGCGCCCAGGCCATGCCCGGCAGCTCGATCGGCTCGTCCAGTTCCAGCACGTAGACCGGCTCGCCCTGCCAATGGCCGACCCCATGTTCGGCGAGCAGCGGGAGTTCCTGGCGCTTCAGCCATTCGCGGGGGAACAGCAGGCCGTTGTCGTCCTGGAGGAAGCGCTGCTGACAGTGCGCGAGCACCCAGCCGCCGACCTGGGCGGTAGCCGGCCGACCTGCCTGCCAGCGGAACTCGCCGGCCATCAGGCGGCCACCGGCAGTCCGAGCGCCTTGACGCTGGCGCTGGCCAGGTCGAGGACGTCCGGCTGGCCCTGCGGACGCAGCACGGCACCGCCCTCGAGATAGTATTCGAGACTGGTCAGGGCGTCGGCGAGGGTTTCCAGCATCTGTTCCGAAGGCATCTGCGCGGTCTCGATCATGCGCTGCTGGATGTAGTCGGCGCAGCCGCCGACCAGCAGCGCGGCGCGCTCCTGACCGAGGAACCAGAGACCGCCCCGGACCGCCTGCAGGCTGGCCGGGACGTTGGCCAGGTTGAGCTTGTCGCCATTGGATTCCAGGTACGCGGTGATCGCACGCTTGGCCAGGGCCAGGCCGGCCTTGGCCTCCTCGATCACCACGATGCGCGCCTCGGCCAACTGGTGCACGGCGAACGCATCGGCTTCCTGCCCGGGCTCCGCCGGAGTCGGCCGGATGATGCGGCGCTCGCCGCGCTCGAGGTTGCCGACCATGCTTTCCACGTAGAGCACCGCATCGGCCAGGCGCAGCAACGCCGGCGGCGAATCGGCGACGCCGCTGGCAGCCCAGGCGGCCACGGTGGGTAGCTGGGTCTGCAGGGCGGTGCCGGCCGAGTTCAGGCCGACCATGCCGAGGGTCTTGCTCAGCTTGCCCAGTTGCGCATGCAGGTTGGTCAGGCTATCCGGCTGGGCCACGCCGCGCTCGATCAGGTCGAGCATGTCCTTGACCCCGGCGAGTTCCTCGCGGATCGCCGTGGACAGCGAACGCATCACCGACTGGCCGGGGCCGGACAGGCGCTGCGATTCCTCTTCCAGCAGGTGGTCGGTGAACGGCAGCGGCGCCAGCCCATGCAGTTCGCGGACCTCGCGCGAACGCGGGCCCTGGCCGTCGGACAGCGCCACCAGGTAAAGCAGTTCCTTGAGCAGATGGCGCGGCGCCTCGTAGGCCGGGCCGATCAGCAATTGCTTGAGCTCGCGGTCGATGCGCGAGAACAGTTGCTTGCGCGACTTGCGCGGCAACAGTTGGCCATCGACGATCGACTCGATCGCCGCGGCGCCGATCCAGCACAGCCGCGAACGGGCCACCCCGCCGTGCAGGCTGTCGAGGCGCGCCAGCGCGCGGCCCATCAGCTTGAGGCTGGGATAGAGGTTCTGTTCGCGGATCAGGCCGAGCAGGCCGATCTGGTACATGTGGCGCATCCGCCGGCTTTCCTCGCCCAGTTCGGCTTCGGAAGGCAGGTGGTCGATGGCAGTGCTCGGCGGCCGCGGGATATCCAGGCGGGCGCTGAAGAAGAAGCTTTCCGGCAGCGCCGGCTGCCCTGCGGCACAGCGCACTTCGTTGATCGCCGGCAAGAGCAGCTCGGGGATCTCCTGGCGATTGGCCTCGACGTTCTCCAGGTAGCGGCGCAGCACGTACAGGGCGTTGCCCAGGGCTGCCAGCTGGCCGTCGCGCTCCTCGCTGACGCCGGTGGGAATGTCGGTCGCCAGCTGCAGGGCTTCCTGGGCCAGCAGCTCGGCGCCGGCCAGCTCGATCAGGTTGAGGGTGCCGCGGATCTGTTGCAGGCATTCGACGGCGTGCTGCAGCAGGCTGCCGTTCTGCCGCTCGGCAATGAACTGCTCAAGACCCTGTTCGGCCTGTTCCATGGTGGCGAACAACTCGTCGCGCACCAGACTGAGGGACGTGGCTCCTGTGACCATCGGTCTAGTGCGCCTCCCGCGCAAGAATATACAACGGCATCAATCAGCGAATTCCGGCTTCTGCTTGGCCATATGCGCGGCCATCGCCACCCGCAGGTCGGCGGACTGGAGCATGGCGGCGTTCCAGGTAGCGACGTACTCGAGGCCGTCGTCGACCCGGTGGTCGCGCATATAGCGGATCATTTCCTTGGTACCACGGATGGCGATCGGCGACTTCGCGGCGATCTGCCGCGCCAGTTCGAAGACCCCATCCATCAATGCGGCCTGGTCCGCGTAGGTACGATTGACCAGGCCGATGCTCCGTGCCTCTTCGCCGTCGACCATGCGCCCGGTGTAGGCCAGCTCGCGCATCATGCCATCGCCGATGATCCGCGGCAGGCGCTGCAGGGTGCCGACGTCGGCGGCCATGCCGATGTCGATCTCCTTGATCGAGAACTGCGCGTCGGCGGTCGAGTAGCGCATGTCGCAGGCCGAGACCAGGTCGATGGCGCCGCCCAGGCAGTAGCCCTGGATCGCCGCGAGCACCGGCTTGCGGCAGTTGTCGACCGCGTTGAACGAGGCCTGCAGCTCGAGAATCTTGCGACGCAGGGCGTCGGCGTTGCGGCCGACGTCCTTGCCCAGTTGGCTGCCGACCTGGGCCAGCAGCATCAGGTCGATCCCCGAGGAAAAATGCTTGCCCGCCCCGGACAGCACGACCACCCGCACTTCGTCGGTATCGTCGACCCAGCGGAAGATCTCGATGATCTCGCGCCAGAAGTCCTGGTTCATGGCATTGATCTTGTCCGGACGGTTGATCTGGACGTGGGCGATCTTGTCTGCCAGCTCCACACGGAATGCGTTGTACTCGGTCACGGCGATAGTCCTCGGCAGAGCAACTGCGCTGTCAGAACGCAGAGATTTTTGTTGTGCGGAAAATCCCGCAACTATAACAAGGGCGAGCCAAATGTCGATGCTGCACTATGTGATGCACGGCACGCCCATTGATACCGCAATCTCTTCGATGATTGCGCTAAACGCTTGATCCAACGAAAGTCCTGCTGGCATTTTCAGTCTTTTCCTTGCCGTGGAGTCCATCGTGAGCAGTCCCCTGAGCCAGGCTTTCGCACAGAACTTCCTCGGGCATTCGCCGCGCTGGTACAAGCTGACGGTGCTCGCCTTCCTCTTGCTCAACCCCCTGCTGCTATGGCTGGCCGGGCCGGTGACAAGCGCCTGGGTGCTGGTCGGCGAGTTCATCTTCACCCTGGCCATGGCGCTGAAATGCTATCCGCTACAGCCGGGTGGCCTGTTGGTGCTGGAGGCGCTGCTGCTTGGCCTGGCTACCCCCGAGGCGCTCTATGCGGAATTGCAGCACAACTTCCCGGTGCTCCTGCTGCTGATGTTCATGGTCGCCGGCATCTACTTCATGAAGGACCTGCTGCTCCTGCTGTTTTCCCGCCTGCTGCTCGGCGTGCGCTCGAAGACCCTGCTATCGCTCCTGTTCTGCCTGCTGGCCGCCCTCCTCTCGGCCTTCCTCGACGCCCTCACCGTGACCGCCGTGGTGATCAGCGTGGCGGTGGCATTCTTCGCCGTGTATCACCGGGTCGCTTCGGGGCAGCGCGCCAGCGAGGACTACGATCCCGCCACCGACCGCCAGGTCCCCGAGCTGCACCGGGCCCATCTCGAGGAATTCCGCGCCTTCCTCCGCAGCCTGCTCATGCACGCGGCGGTCGGCACCGCGCTGGGCGGCGTCTGCACCCTGGTGGGAGAGCCGCAGAACCTGCTGATCGGCCACGAGGCCGGCTGGCATTTCGTCGAGTTCTTCCGCCAGGTCGCGCCGGTATCCATGCCGGTACTGGCGGCCGGCCTGCTGACCTGCGTGCTGCTGGAGAAGAGCCGCCGCTTCGGCTATGGCGCCCAGTTGCCGGCGGCGGTGCGCCAGGTGCTCGCCGAGTACGCCGCCAGCGAAAGCCGCAAACGCGGAGCGCAGCAGAAGGCCGCGCTGCTGGTGCAGGCCCTGGCGGCGCTGGTACTGATCGTCGGGCTGGCCCTGCATGTCGCCGAGGTCGGCCTGATCGGCCTGTTGGTGATCGTGCTGATCACTGCCTTCACCGGCGTCACCGACGAACACCAGATCGGCCGCGCCTTCCAGGAGGCCCTGCCGTTCACTGCGCTGCTGGTGGTGTTCTTCGCGGTGGTCGCGGTGATCCACCAGCAGCACCTGTTCACCCCGATCATCCAGGCGGTGCTGGCGCTGCCGGCGGAACGCCAGCCGGGCATGCTGTTCATCGCCAACGGCCTGCTCTCGGCGATCAGCGACAACGTATTCGTCGCCACCATCTACATCACCGAGGTGAAACAGGCGCTGGATGCCGGCCACATGAGCCGCGAGCATTTCGATACCCTGGCGGTGGCGATCAATACCGGCACCAACCTGCCCAGCGTAGCGACGCCCAACGGCCAGGCGGCGTTCCTCTTCCTGCTGACCTCCTCCATCGCCCCGCTGGTGCGCCTGTCGTACGGCCGCATGGTCTGGATGGCGCTACCCTACACCCTGGTGATGGGCGGCCTGGGCTGGTGGGCGGTCAGTCATTGGCTTTGAGCGTCGGCACTCCGTTGACCTGGTTGCGCCATTGCCGCCAGGTGTACATTGGGATACCGGCCATCAGCACCAGGAAGCCCCAGAAGATCGCCTGCTGGCCGGTGCCATACAGCGCCCATAGCGAGTAGGCGAAGCCCAGCGAGCCGATCACCAGCAATTGCCGGCGTGAACGCGGCGAGAACTCGTCCGGTCGCACCGCCAGCAGTTGCAACAGCGCGGCGGTGCAGAACGCGTAGGGGACCACCCCGGTCATGGTGCCGAGCAGGATGATCACGTTGAACACATCGACCAGGTCGCCATGCCCGTCGACCATCACCAGCGCCGTCACCAGCAGCCCCGAGGCCAGCAGGCCGTGGGCCGGCGCGCCGTTCTTGTTGAGCTGGCCGAGCGACTCCGGGAACAGCCCGTCGCGCGCCGGAGCCACCGGGATCTGGCCCTGCAACAGGACCCAGCCATTGAGCGCGCCCAGGCAGGCGATGACCGCCCCGGCAGCCACCAGGTAGTAGCCCCAGTCGCCCATCAGGATCCGCGCCGCGTCGGCGAACGGCGAGGTGGAGCGGGCCAGCACCTCCGGCGGCATCAGGCCCTGCACCGCAGTGATCGAGAGGATGTAGAGGGCCGCCGCGGCCAGCGTGCCGAACAGGGTCGCACGGGGAATGGTGCGGCGCGGATCCTCGACGTCGTCGGCCGGCACGGTGGCCGACTCCAGGCCGATGAACGACCACAGGGTCAGCGCCGCGGTGGTGGCGATCGCCTGGGCATAGCCCATGTTCGGCAGCTCGCTGCGCGCCGGGATCGCCAGGTGCTCGGGATTGAAGTGGAACCAGCCGAGGATACCGACCAGCAACAACGGCAGCAGCTTGAGGATGGTCAGCAGGTTCTGCACCACGCTGAAGGTGCCGATGCCTCGCAGGTTGATCAGGGTGCACAGCCAGATCGCGGCGATGGCCACGCTGACCATCAGCAGCGGATCCGCCAGCGCCGGGATGAATACCCGCAGGTAGCCGACCAGGGTCACGGCGATCGCCGCGTTGCCGATCCAGGCGGCTTTCCAGTAGGTCCAGGCGCACAGGTAGCCGGCGAAGCTGCCGAAACCGTCGCGGGTATAGGCGTAGGGGCCGCCGGCGCCGGGGTTGACCCGCGCCAGGCGGGCGAAGGTCAGCGCCAGCAGCACCGCGCCGGTGCTCGACACCAGCCAGCCGAACAGGCTGAGCCCGCCGAACGCCGCCAGGCTGGAGGGAAGCAGGAAGACTCCCGAACCGACCATGTTGCCGATCACCAGCGCGCTGCAGGTCCAGAACCCCATGCCGCGCTTGCCGGTCTTCTCTCCCCCCGCCATCGACACCCCTTAGCCTGTCGGCTTCATTCCTTTATGCATTCAACGGTATAGCAGCGCCCGGACGGTCCGTCCTGATGCTGCAGGCCATGCACATCGGAGTCGAAACCAGGGAAGGCGCGCTCGAAGGTCCGCGCGAACTCGAGATAGTCGAGGATCGAGCGGGTCGCCTCGGTGAAGCGCTCACCCGGCATGATCAGCGGGATACCCGGCGGATAGGGTACCAGCATGACGGCCGCGATGCGCCCTTCCAACCGAGCGATCGGTACCGCCTCGACCTCGCCGCGCACCAGCTTGTCGTAGGCCTCGGACGGCCGCATCGCGACCTCCGGCAGCACCGTGTACATGCGCTTCATGGCCTTCGCCGTGGCGTTGTCGCGGTAGCTGGCGTGCATGGCGTCGCTGAGGTCGCGCAGGCCCACTCCGTTGTAGCGCTTGCCGCCGGCCTGGGCCACGGAGGGCAAGACGTCGAGCAGCGGCAGGTTGGCGTCGTAACAGCGCTTGAATTCGAGCAGTTCGGTGACCAGGGTGCTCCACTTGCCCTTGGTGATGCCCATCGAGAACAGCACCAGGAAGGAGTAGAGACCGGTTTTCTCCACCACCAGCCCGCGCTCCCAGAGGAAGCGGCTGACGATGGCAGCCGGAATCCCCTGCTCGCTGAGCTTGCCGCCGGCGCTCAAGCCCGGGGTGGTCAGGGTGACCTTGATCGGATCGAGCAGCACGTAGTCTTCGGCGATATCGCCGAAGCCGTGCCAGTCGGCGCTCGGCTCCAGCACCCAATCATGGGTGCCGACCTGATCGGTGCCCTCCACCTGCTCCGGCTGCCAGACGCCGAACCACCAGTCGTTCCGGTCCAGGTTCTGCCGTACGTTGGCCAGGGCCCGGCGGAAGCTGAGGGCCTCGTCGAAGGTCTCCTGGATCAGCGAACGCCCGGCGGGCCCTTCCATCATCGCCGAAGCCACGTCCAGCGAAGCGATGATGCCGTACTGCGGCGAGGTCGAGATGTGCATCATGAAGGCTTCGTTGAAGCGCGCCACGTCCAGCTTCCGGGTCCCGCCATCCTGCACGTGGATCATCGAGGCCTGGCTGAAGGCGGCGAGCATCTTGTGCGTGGAGTGGGTGGCGAACACCAGGGGTCCCTCCTCGCTGCGCGAGGTGCCCATGCCATAGCGTCCGTCGTAGAACTCGTGGAACGCGGCATAGGCGTACCAAGCCTCGTCGAAGTGCAACACCTCGACGCTGTCGCCGAGGGTCTGCTTGATCAGCTCGGCGTTGTAGCACAGGCCGTCGTAGGTGGAGTTGGTCACCACCGCCAGCTTCACCTTCGGCTCGCGGCCGCGCGCCAGTGGGCTGGCGGCGATCTTCGCGGCGATCGACTCCTTGCTGAATTCGCTCAGAGGGATCGGCCCGATGATCCCCAGTTCGTTGCGTTCCGGAGTCAGGTAGAGCGGTATCGCCCCGGTCATGATGATCGAGTGGAGGATCGACTTGTGGCAGTTGCGGTCCACCAGCACCAGGTCTTCGCGACCGACCATGGAGTGCCAGACGATCTTGTTCGCGGTGGAAGTGCCATTGATCACGAAGAAGGTATGGTCGGCGCCGAAATTGCGCGCGGCACGGTCCTCGGCCTCGGCCAGGGGGCCGGTATGGTCGAGCAGCGATCCCAGCTCGGGGACCGAGACCGACAGGTCGGAACGCAGCGTGTTCTCCCCGAAGAACTGGTGGAACGCCTGTCCCACCGGACTCTTGCGATAGGCGACACCGCCGCCGTGGCCCGGCGTATGCCAGGAATAGTTGGACTGCGCGGTGTGCTCGACCAGCGCACGGAAGAATGGCGGCAGCAGCCCGGCCAGGTAGTTGCGCGCCGCCCGGGCGACCTGGCGGGCGAGGAACGGCACGGTGTCTTCGAACAGGTAGAGGATGCCGCGCAACTGGTGCAGGTCGGCCATGGACTCGGCCGGCGCGTTCTCGATGGTCACCTGCTCGCCGAGGGCGAAGATCGGCAATTGCGGCGCCCGCACGCGGGCCACGCGGATCAGTTCGACCACATCCTGCAGCAGGCGCTGGTTTTCCCCGGCACCTTCGGCGGCGACCAGAATGCAGGCCAGGCCGTGGTGGGTGGAAGCGACGATGCGCCCCTCGGCGGAGCTGGCGGTGGAGAGAATGCTGAAGCCGTCCTGCTCCAGTTCGTGGGCGATGCCCCGCACGCGTTCGCCGGCAACGGTGTCGGCCTTGATGTCGCGATGGACGATGAGGACGGGAAATTTGAGGTCTTTATACATTGTTGATCCCGAGCAGCAGGCGGGCGAACCCCGCCGGTCGGCTCAGGGTAGAGACTTGCCGGCACGCGCGTAACCCCCGGCGGCTTGCCCTTGTAAGAAAAGGTCGCGGCAACACAAGTCGGCGCGCCGCGCTTGCCTCCTCTCCCGCCAGCGAGGAGCATGGACCTCTCTGCCCTGCTACGGAGCGACAACGATGCGCAGCGCTTATCGGATCGTCAGCGATCACTATGCGGCCTCTAGCCGTGGGGACCTCGCCGGAATGCTGGCGGACATGGACGAACGCACCGAATGGACGGAAATGGCCGGTTTCCCGCTGGCCGGCACCTATGTCGGCGCGGCCGCCATCGGCGCCGGTGTGTTCCAGGCCTTGCAGCGGGACTGGGAGGGCTTCAGGGTCGAGATCGAGCGCCTGATCGACGGCGGCGACAGCGTGGTCGCCGTCGGTCGATATGCAGCGACCCACCGTCGCAGCGGCAAGTCGTTCGAAGCGCGCGTGGCACACGTATGGACGGTGGAGGACGGCAGGATCCGCCGTTTCGAGCAGTTCTGCGACACCTTGCTGGTGGAGCGGGCGACGCGCTGAACGCGGCGCCCGTGGTGCATGGGCAGGCTATTCGCCGACCGGCGCTTCCAGTTGCGCCCAGAGCGACGGACCACCTGCCGACTTCTCGATCACCGCCAGCCGCGCCGCATGCGCAGCCAGCTCTTCGGCGTTGGCGCGCAGCACCGGGGTGGCGACCCGCGCCGGATCGAGCCGACGGATCGGGCTGACCATCGGCCGGCCGCTGCCGTCGCCTTCCGCGCCGCTGCCGGCCAGCGACAGGCTGGTCTGGCCGCCGGTCATCGCCAGGTAGACGTCGGCGAGGATCTCGGCGTCGAGCAACGCGCCGTGCAGGTCGCGGCCGGAGTTGTCCACGCCGTAGCGCTTGCACAACGCATCGAGGTTGTTGCGCTGGCCCGGATGGCGCTCGCGGGCCATCAGCAGGGTATCCAGCACCGAGCAGTACTCGGTCACGTCCGAGCGGTCCTGCTGGCCCAGCAGGGCGAACTCGTTGTTGATGAAGCCGATATCGAACGCCGCGTTGTGGATGATCAGCTGGGCGCCGCGGATGAATTCGAAGAAATCGTTGGCGACCTCGCGGAAGCGCGGCTTGTCCTTCAGGTATTCGTTGGTGATGCCGTGGACGGCGATCGCCCCTTCGTCGACCTCGCGATCGGGTTGCAGGTAGACGTGGAAGTGGCGACCGGTCAGGCGGCGCCCCTCCAGCTCGACACAGCCGATCTCGATGATCCGGTGACCATCGGTCACCGGCATGCCGGTGGTTTCGGTATCCAGTACGACGCTACGCATCTATAGAGCCTTTCTCTGTTTCGCTGCAGCCGCGGCTGCTGAACGCTTGTTTCGGTGTGGCCGCTCAGCGCGGCAATTCGGCGACGCCACGGTTGGCCAACTGGTCGGCCCGCTCGTTGCCGGGATCGCCGGTATGCCCGCGGACCCACTGCCACTCCACCTGGTGCCGGGCGACCTGCTCATCCAGGGCCTGCCAGAGGTCGGCATTCTTGACCGGCTGCTTGCTGGCGGTCTTCCAGCCGCGCTTCTTCCAGTTCGGCAACCATTCGGTGATGCCGCGCATCACGTATTCCGAGTCGGTGATCAGACGGATCGGACAGGAACGCTTGAGTGCCGCCAGCGCCTGGATCGCCGCCATCAGTTCCATGCGGTTGTTGGTGGTGTCCGGCTCGCCGCCCCAAAGCTCTCGCTCGGCGCCCTTGTAGAGGAGCAACGCCCCCCAGCCGCCGCGCCCAGGGTTGCCCTTGCAGGCGCCGTCGGTATAGATCACTACCTGTTCTTTATCTGTCATGCCTAAATTTCGGAATCTCGCCGGCTGACTTTCGCCACCGGCATGGGCACCAGCTGACCGCGCGGTTCGCGCTTGCTCTGGCGCAACGGGCGCAACCCCACGACCAGCTTGCGTGCCACCAATAGATAGAAGCCGGCGCCCGAAGACTGCCAGGCGTCGCCCCAGCGCTCCAGGCGAGCCAGGCGCGATTGCCAGGCTGCCGACGCAAGCGGCGGACGATAGCACCCGAAGCGCCGTTTCTCCAGCGCGAAGCCCAGCAGGTTGAGCCAGTCGCAGGCCCGCGACGGAGGAATGCAGCGGGCCTGGCGCAAGGCATCCCCGGCGAAATAATGACGGATGCCCCACAGGCTCCATGGGTTGATGCCGATCAGCAGCAGGTGGCCGCCCGGACGAACGGTACGCGCGGCTTCGCGCAGGAGACGGTGAGGCGACAGGCAGAAATCCAGGCCGTGTTGCAGCAGGACCACGTCCGCGGCATGTTCGCTGAGCGGCCAGGCGCCCTCTTCGCAGGCGATGTCCACGCCCGGCAGCGGCGGCCCCAGGCGCACGCCGCGCTGAATCTGCCCGGTGCTCGGCGGCAGTTCGGCATGCGGTCCGTAGTGCACCAGGTAGCCACCGAAGTAACGGGTCAGCTCGTCGCACAACAGGCGTCGCTCCTCGGCCAGCATCAGGCTGCCCAGCGGGCCCTGGAACCAGTCGCGCGCCCGGTTGATCGATGCCAGCCACTCGGCATCGGTCTGGGCGAAGGCTTGCGGTTCGTTCATGCGTACCTCCAGCGTCTTCCCCTTCGCGGCGACGGACGCCGGCACGACGGGAAAATAAGCAATACTATGCGCCAATGACTTCTGCTTAGCGACATCGACCCATGATACAGATCGACGCCCTGTCCGCCTTCAACGACAACTACATCTGGCTGTTGCAAGATGCGACAAGCCGTCGCTGCGCGGTGGTCGACCCCGGCGATGCCAAGCCGGTGGAAGCCTGGCTGGCCGCCCATCCCGACTGGCGGTTGAGCGATATCCTGGTGACCCACCACCATCACGACCACGTCGGCGGCGTCGCGGCCCTGAAGGAACTGACCGGCGCGCGGGTTCTCGGCCCGGCCAACGAGAAGATCCCGGCCCGCGACCTGGCGCTGGAAGACGGCGAACGGGTCGAGGTGCTCGGCCTGGTCTTCGAGATCTTCCACGTGCCCGGCCATACCCTCGGCCATATCGCCTACTACCACCCGGCGGAGACGCCGCTGCTGTTCTGCGGCGACACCCTGTTCGCCGCCGGCTGCGGCCGTCTCTTCGAAGGCACCCCGGCGCAGATGCATCATTCCCTGGCGCGACTGGCCGCGCTGCCGGCCAACACCCGGGTCTACTGCACCCACGAGTACACGCTGAGCAACCTGCGCTTCGCGCTGGCGGTGGAGCCCGACAACGCAGCGCTGCGGGAACGCTTCGAGGAAGCGACCCGGCTGCGCGAACGGGACCGCATCACCCTGCCGTCGGAAATCTCGCTGGAATTGTCGACCAATCCATTTCTTCGCGTTTCGGAAAAATCTGTTAAGAAAAAAGCCGACCAGCGGAGCGGCCAGCAAAACCGCACCCCGGAGGAGGTTTTCGCCGTCCTGAGGGCCTGGAAGGACCAGTTCTGAAGGTTGGCGAAATCTTGACCACTCTTGAGGTCATTTCTAGAATCGGCTGAATTTTTGCCCGGAACAGCACTCAGCCGATGCCGCCACAGACACGTAAAACCCCCGATCTAGACGCCCTGGCTCGCGCCGTTCGGGTGTCCATCCTGCTCATCGCCGGTGCGCTCGTCGGCTGCCAGGGCAGCGGCCAGATCAAGGGGGAGGCCCAGGCCAAAGCAGCACGTCCCGGCGCCCGAGCCGTCGACGTCCAGTTCAACCCCTCCTGGCTGCATACCCAGCCCGGCCAGAACGCCGCCTACAACGACATCTGGGACCGCATGCGCGACGGTTTCCAGCTCCAGGATGCGATCAGCACCAACCCGCGCATCGAACGCCAGCGCCTCTGGTTCCTCAGCAACCAGTCGTTCCTCGAACAATCGAGCGCGCGCGGCAGCCTCTACATGCACTACGTGGTCGAGCGCCTGGAAGAACGCAACATGCCGCTCGAACTGGCGCTGCTGCCGGTCATCGAAAGCGCCTATAACCCCTTCGCCCTGTCGCGCAGCAACGCCGCCGGCCTCTGGCAGTTCATTCCCGCCACCGGCCAGCATTTCAACCTGCGCCAGACCAATTTCTACGACGGTCGCCGCGACATCACCGCCTCGACCAATGCCGCCCTGACCTATCTCGAGCGCCTGCACGACATGTTCAACGGCGACTGGATGCTCGCCCTGGCGGCCTACAACGCCGGCGAAGGCACTGTCAGCCGCGCCATCGAACGCAACGAGAAACTGGGCCTGCCGACCGACTACTGGAACCTGCCGCTGCCGCAGGAAACCCAGGACTACGTACCCAAGCTGCTCGCCCTCTCACAGATCGTCATGGCGCCGGATTCCTACGGCATCAGCCTGAACCCGATCAACAACGAGCCCTACTTCCAGGCCGTCCGGGTCAAGCGCGGGATCGACCTGTCCAGCGTCGCCGCGCTGGCGAACCTGGACGAGGACGAGCTGTACCAGCTGAACCCGGCCTACAAGCGCCGCGTGACCATGGACGGCCCCCAGCAACTGTTGGTGCCGATGGAGAAAGCGGCGTTCCTGACCGCCTCGCTGGACACCCTCAAGCCGAAGGAAGTCACCGCCTGGCAGCAATACCGGGTGCGTAGCGGCGACAGCCTGCACAGCATCGCCAACCGCTATCGGATCACCGTAGCGGAGCTCAAGAGCGCCAACCGCCTGTCCAGCAACCACCTGCGCAAGGGCCAGCAACTGAGCATCCCCGGGCAGATCGCCGGCGGCGCCGTCAAGCCGGTCTACCAGCAACTCGCCCGACAGGCTTCCACCCCGGCCAGGACCCGCTCCTATAAGGTCAAGAACGGCGACAGCCTGTGGCAGATCGCCCGCAACAACGGCGTCGACGTCAACGACCTGAAGCGCTGGAACGGCCTGGACAAGCACGCCCTGAAGGTCGGCCAGACCCTCAAGCTGCAAGGCGGCACCCAGGCCCTGGCGGCCCGCAAGGGAAACGCCGCCGGCAAGCGCGACAGCGCCACCTACTACAAGGTCAAGCAAGGCGACTCGATGTACCTGATCGCCAAGCGCTTCAATGTCGAAATGAAGCACCTGCAGCGCTGGAACCCGCGCAGCAAGCAGGCGCTCAAGCCCGGCCAGACCCTGACCCTGTACCTGGACACCGCGAGCCGCTGACAGCCCATTGCAGGCCGTCCCGAAACGCCACGCCCGCTCCTGCCGGCGTGGCGTTTTCGCAAGCGCGGCCAGAACCCCGGACCCTAGGCCGGACAGGCCCGCGCTCCCTCTTTTTTCCTGTGCGGGCAAGGTGTTACTGTTGTCTGACGATTCGTTGTCAAAAATAGCCAAGGACCCGGACACACGCCTGATGCGTCGCCTCTCCTTCCTGATCCTCGGCCTGGCCGTGAGCCTGCCCAGCTTCGCCGCGATTACCCAGAGCCATGGTTATGCCCAATTCGGCACGCTCAAGTATCCGGCCAATTTCCAGCACTTCGACTGGACCAATCCCGACGCCCCCAAAGGCGGCACCTTGCGCCTGATGGCCTCGGGCAGCTTCGACACGCTCAACCCCTACACCCTGAAAGGCACCAGCCCGATCGGCACCGGCGATTTCCTCCAGTACGGAGTCAACGAGCTGAACGAACCATTGATGGTGGGCACCGGCCTGTACGACCCGTCCGGCGACGAACCAGCCTCCAGCTATGGCCTGATCGCGAAGAGCGTGGAATACGCGGAAAACCGCAGCTGGGTGGTATTCAACCTGCGGCCGGAAGCGCGCTTCCACGACGGCAGGCCGATCACCGCCAGCGACGTGGCCTTTTCCTATCGCACCCTGGTCAAGCAGGGGCACCCGATGTACCGCACCTACCTGCAGGAGGTGAAGCGGGTCGATATCCTCACCCCCCACCGGGTGCGTTTCGTCCTGCGGCGCTCCGGCAACCCGCTGCTGATCCTGCGCCTGGGCGAGCTTCCGGTGCTGCCGCAGCATTACTGGAAGGATCGCGACTTCCGCGCCACCACCTTCACCGCGCCGCTGGGCAGCGGTCCCTATCGCATCGTCGAGGTCGATCCCGGGCGCCGCCTGGTGTTCGAACGCGTGAAGGGCTGGTGGGGCGAAAAACTGCCGGTGAACCGCGGCAAATACAATTTCGACCGGGTCGTGGTGGACTTCTACCGGGACAACGGCGTCGCCTTCGAAGCCTTCAAGGCCGGCGAGTTCGACTTCTACATCGAGCACCAGGCGAAGAACTGGCTGAACAACTATCGCTTCCCCGCGGTTCTGCGCGGCGATGTGATCCGCACGGAAATCCCGCACCAGATCCCCAGCCAGACCCAGGCGTTGTTCATGAACACCCGTCGCGCCGTGTTCAAGGAGCGCGCGCTACGCCAGGCGCTGGGCGAGATGTTCGACTTCGAATGGACCAATCGCGCCCTCTTCAGCAATTCCTACCTGCGCTCGCGCAGCTACTACCCGAACAGCGAATTCGCCGCCAGCGGCGTCCCGGAGGGCCAGGAATGGCTGTACCTGTCGCCGTACCGCAAGCAATTGCCGGCGCAGTTGTTCAAACAGCCGTTCAGCCTGCCGACCACCGAGGGGCGCGGCATTCCCCGTGAAACCCTCAGGCATGCGCTCGGTCTACTGGCCGATGCCGGCTGGAAGCTGTCCGGCGACCGACTGCTGAATAAAAAGGGCGAACCGCTGCGCTTCGAAATCCTGCTGGTCAATCCGAGCCTGGAGCGTATTCTCCAGCCCTATCGCGAAAACCTCGCCAGCATCGGCATCGACGCGCGCCTGCGCACCGTCGACCGCGCCCAATACAAGCAGCGCCTGGACCAGTTCGACTACGACATGATCCTCATGACCCTGCCGCAGACCCTCAGTCCCGGCCTGGAACAGTGGCAGTACTTCCACTCCAGCCAGGTGAAGGTCAAGGGCAGCAAGAATTACGCGGGCATCGCCAACCCGGTGGTCGACGCCATGCTCAACCGCCTGCTAGGCGCCCACAGCCGCGACGAACAGGTCGCCGCCGCGCGCGCCCTGGACCGGACCTTGCTCTGGCAGTACTACAGCATTCCCAACTGGTACCTCAATTCGCACCGTCTGGCGTACCGCAACCGCTTCGCCTTCGTCGCCACCCCGCCCTACACCCTGGGCCTGCGCGCGTGGTGGCAGAAAAACCTGGAGACGTCCCGATGATCCGTCCCCGCTTCACCCCTCTGCTGGCAGCCCTGCTGCTCGGCTGCTGCGGCCCGCTCCTCGCCGCCCCGAAACATGCACTGACGCTCTACGATGAGCCTCCGAAGTATCCCGCCGATTTCAAGCATTTCGACTACGTGAATCCGGATGCGCCAAAAGGCGGCATCCTCCGCCAGGCCGACTTCGGCGGCTTCGACAGCCTCAACCCGTTCATCGGCAAGGGCGTCTCGGCCCCTTCGCTGGGCCTGATCTACGACACCCTGGCCTTCCAGTCGCAGGACGAGCCGTTCACCGAATACGGCCTGCTCGCGGAGAAGATCGAGAAGGCACCGGACAACAGCTACGTGCGCTTCTACCTGCGCCCCCAGGCCCGTTTCAGCGATGGCACGCCGGTCACCGCCGAAGACGTGGTGTTCACCTTCGAGACGCTGGTGAGCAAGGGCGACCCGATGTACCGCAACTACTATGCGGACGTCGACAAGGTGGTCGCCGAGGACAAGCTTCGCGTGCGCTTCGACTTCAAGCACGCCGGCAACCGCGAACTGCCGCTGATCCTCGGGCAGATCGCGATCCTGCCGAAACACTGGTGGGCCGACCGCGACTTTTCCAAGACCGGCATGGAAATCCCGGTAGGCAGCGGTCCCTACCGCATCGCCAAGGTCGATCCGGGACGCTCCATCAGCTACGAGCGAGTCAAGGACTGGTGGGCCAAGGACCTTCCGGTCTCCCGCGGACTCTATAACTTCGACACCATCACCATCGACTCCTATCGCGACATGTCGGTCGCCCTGGAAGCCTTCAAGGCCGGCCAGTACGACGTCAACCTCGAATATTCGGCGAAGGACTGGGCCACCGGCTACGAGTCGCCGGCATTGCGCGACGGGCGCTTCATCAAGGCCAGCATCCACAACCACAACCCGGTGGGGATGCAGGGCTTCGCCTTCAATATCCGCCGCCCGGTGTTCCAGGACCGCCGGGTACGCCAGGCGATCAGCCTGCTGTTCGACTTCGAATGGTCGAACAAGCAGCTGTTCTTCAGCTCCTACAAGCGCACCAACAGCTATTTCGAGAACTCGGAGATGGCCGCCCACCAGTTGCCCAGCGAAGCCGAGCTGAAGATCCTCGAACCGCTGCGCGGCAAGATTCCCGACGAGGCCTTCGACCAGGTCTTCCAGAATCCGGTCAATGACGGCAGCGGGGTGATCCGCGAGCAGCGGCGCAAGGCCTACCAGTTGCTCACCGAGGCCGGCTACAGGATCGAGAACAACCGCATGGTAGGTCCCGACGGCCAACCACTGAGCTTCGAATTCATGCTGTTCCAGGCCAACATGGAACGGGTCATCCTGCCGTTCAAGCGCAACCTGGCCGAACTTGGCATCGACATGCAGATCCGTCGCGTCGACGTCTCGCAGTTCGTCAACCGCCTGCGCTCGCGGGATTTCGACATGACCTCGGCGACCTGGCCGCAATCCAACTCGCCAGGCAACGAACAGCGAGAGTTCTGGCATTCCAGCAGCGCCGACAAGGCCGGCAGCCGCAACTTCATCGGCCTCAAGGACCCGGCCATCGACAGCCTGGTGGAGAGCCTGATCCAGTCCGACTCGCGGCAAAGCCTGATCGACCATACCCGCGCCCTCGACCGCGTACTGTCGTGGGGCTACTACGTGGTTCCCAACTACTACGTCGATACCTGGCGGGTCGCCTACTGGAACCGTTTCGGCCGGCCGAAGGTGACGCCACTCTACGACTGGGGCCTGATGACCTGGTGGCAAACCAGCGACAAGGCGCTGCCGAGCAAGGCGCAAGCCGAAGCCGCGCAAGACGCCGAGCCGGAACGGGAGTAACGCCGCATGCTCTCCTATATCCTGCGGCGCCTGCTGCTGATCGTCCCTACCCTGTTCGGCATCCTGCTGATCAACTTCATCATCATCCAGGCCGCTCCCGGCGGTCCGGTGGAGCAGATGATCGCCAAGCTGGAAGGCTTCGACGCCGCTTCCGGCGGCGCCACCGGACGCATCTCCGGCGGCGGCGGCGAAGTCGCCGTGGCCGGCTCGCAATACCGCGGCGCGCAAGGCCTGGACCCGGAGCTAGTGAAAGAGATCGAGCGCATGTACGGCTTCGACAAGTCGGCCCCCGAGCGCTTCATGATCATGCTGAAGAACTACCTGCACCTGGACTTCGGGCAGAGTTTCTTCCGCGACGCCAAGGTCACCGACCTGATCATCGAGAAATTGCCGGTGTCGATCTCGCTCGGACTCTGGAGCACGCTGATCATGTACCTGGTGTCGATCCCGCTGGGGATCGCCAAGGCGGTCCGCCATGGCAGCGTCTTCGACATCTGGACCAGCTCGGCGATCATCGTCGGCTACGCCATTCCCGCCTTCCTCTTCGCCATCCTGCTGGTGGTGCTGTTCGCCGGCGGCAGCTACTGGGACTGGTTCCCCCTGCGCGGCCTGACCTCGAACAACTTCGACCAGCTCAGCCTCGGCGGCAAGGTACTCGACTATTTCTGGCACCTGGCCTTGCCGGTAACCGCCCTGGTGATCGGCAACTTCGCCACCATCACGCTGCTGACCAAGAACAGCTTCCTCGACGAGATCGGCAAGCAATACGTGGTCACCGCCCGCGCCAAGGGCCTGACCGAACGCAGCGTGCTCTACGGGCACGTATTCCGCAACGCCATGCTGCTGGTGATTGCCGGCCTGCCGGCTGCGCTGCTGGGGATCTTCTTCACCGGTTCGCTGTTGATCGAGGTGATCTTCTCCCTCGACGGCCTCGGCCTGCTCAGCTTCGAAGCGGCGATGAACCGCGACTACCCGGTGGTCTTCGGCACGCTGTTCATCTTCACCCTGTTCGGGCTGGTCATGAAGCTGATCAGCGATATCGTCTACACCCTGGTCGATCCGCGCATCGACTTCGAGAACCGGGAGTAATCCGATGCGCCTGTCTCCCATCAACCAGCGCCGCTGGGCCCGCTTCAAGAGCAACAAGCGTGGCTGGTGGTCGCTCTGGCTGTTCCTCATCCTGTTCGTCGGCAGCCTCGGCGCCGAACTGATCGCCAACGACAAACCGCTGGTCGTGCATTACGACGGCGGCTGGTATTTCCCGGTCTTCAAACGCTACCCGGAAACCACCTTCGGCGGCGAATTCCCCCTGGAAGCCAACTACAAGAGCCCCTACATCAGCCAACTGATCGCCGAGAAGGACGGCTGGGTGCTTTGGCCGCCGATCCCCTACAGCTACGACACCATCAACTACGAGCTGAAGGTTCCCGCCCCCGCCCCGCCGTCGGCGGAAAACTGGCTGGGCACCGACGACCAGGCCCGCGACGTGCTCGCCCGGGTGATCTACGGCTTCCGCGTGTCGATCCTCTTCGCCCTGACCCTGACCGTGCTCAGTTCTCTGATCGGCGTCACCGTCGGCGCCCTGCAAGGCTACTACGGCGGCTGGGTCGACCTGCTCGGCCAGCGTTTCCTGGAAGTCTGGTCGGGGCTGCCGGTGCTCTACCTGCTGATCATCCTGGCCAGCTTCGTCCAGCCGAACTTCTGGTGGCTGCTGGGCATCATGCTGCTGTTTTCCTGGATGAGCCTGGTGGACGTGGTCCGCGCCGAGTTCCTCCGCGGGCGTAACCTGGAATACGTCCGCGCCGCCCGGGCCCTCGGCATGCGCAACAGCGCCATCATGTTCCGTCACATCCTGCCGAACGCGATGATCTCGACCCTGACCTTCATGCCGTTCATCCTCACCGGCGCCATCGGCACCCTCACCTCCCTGGACTTCCTCGGCTTCGGCCTGCCGCCCGGCGCGCCGTCGCTGGGCGAGCTGGTCGCCCAGGGCAAGTCCAACCTCCAGGCGCCCTGGCTGGGCATTTCCGCCTTCGTGGTGCTGGCGGTCATGCTGAGCCTGCTGGTGTTCATCGGCGAAGCCGCCCGCGACGCTTTCGACCCGAGGAAATGAGATGAGCGAGAACATTCTGGAAATCCGCGACCTCGCCGTCGAATTCCTCTCCGGCGAGCAACGCCAGCGGGTGGTCGAAGGCGTCAGCTTCGACATCCGCCAGGGCGAGACCCTGGCCCTGGTCGGCGAAAGCGGCTCGGGCAAGTCGGTGACCGCCCACTCGATCCTGCGCCTGCTGCCCTACTCCGTCGCCAGCCACCCAGCAGGCAGCATCCACTACCAGGGCGAGGATCTGCTCAAGCTCCCGGAACGGCGCCTGCGCGGGATCCGCGGCAACCGCATCGCCATGGTCTTCCAGGAACCCATGACCTCGCTCAATCCGCTGCATACCATCGAGAAGCAGCTCGCCGAGGTCCTCGCCCTGCACAAAGGCCTGGGTGGCGCCAAGGCCAGCGCGAGAATTCTCGAACTGCTCGAGCTGGTCGGCATCCCCGAGCCAGCCAAGCGCCTGAAAGCCTATCCACACGAACTCTCCGGCGGCCAGCGGCAGCGGGTGATGATCGCCATGGCCCTGGCCTGCGAGCCGCAACTGCTGATCGCCGACGAACCGACCACCGCGCTCGACGTCACCGTCCAGTTGAAGATCCTCGATCTGCTCAAGGACCTGCAGGCACGCCTGGGCATGTCCCTGCTGCTGATCACCCACGACCTCAACCTGGTCCGGCGCATCGCCCACCGCGTCTGCGTCATGCAACAAGGGCGGATCGTCGAGCAGGCTTCCTGCCAGGAACTCTTCGCAGCCCCGCGACACCCCTATACCCGCGAGCTGCTCAACGCCGAGCCCAGCGGTGCGCCGGCAAGCAACCCGCCCGGTGAAACCCTGTTGGCGGTGGACGACCTGCGGGTCTGGTTCCCGATCCGCAAAGGCGTGTTCCGCCGCACCGTGGACCACGTCAAGGCGGTCGACGGGGTCAATTTCGAACTACCCCGCGGGCAGACGCTGGGCATCGTTGGCGAAAGCGGCTCGGGCAAGTCGACCCTTGGCCTGGCGATCCTGCGGCTGCTGGAAAGCCAGGGCGGCATCCGCTTCGAAGGCACCCGGCTGGACGGTCTCGCGCAACATGACGTGCGCCCGCTGCGCCGCGAGATGCAGGTGGTGTTCCAGGACCCGTATGGCAGCCTCAGCCCACGCATGTGTGTCGGCGAGATCGTCGGCGAAGGCCTGCGCATCCATAGGATCGGCAGCGAGGCCGAACAGGAGCAGGCGATCATCGACGCGCTGGTGGAGGTCGGGCTCGATCCGCAGACCCGCTACCGTTACCCCCACGAATTCTCCGGCGGCCAGCGCCAGCGCATCGCCATCGCCCGGGCACTGGTGCTGAAACCGGCACTGATCCTGCTCGACGAACCGACCTCGGCGCTCGACCGCACCGTGCAGCGCCAGGTCGTGGAATTGCTGCGGCAACTGCAGGGCAAGTACAACCTCACCTACCTGTTCATCAGCCACGACCTAGCGGTGGTCAAGGCGCTCAGCCACCAGCTGATGGTGGTTCGACATGGCAAGGTGGTGGAACAGGGCAGCGCCGAAGCGGTTTTCGCCTCGCCGCAACATCCCTATACGCAGCAATTGCTGGAGGCTGCCTTCATGGCCCCGGCAAGCGCGGAAAACTGAGTAGCAGACAAGGAACGGACCATGGGATTTCTCACAGGAAAACGCGCCCTGATCGTCGGAGTCGCCAGCAAGCTCTCCATCGCTTCCGGCATCGCCGCCGCCATGCACCGGGAAGGCGCCGAACTGGCCTTCACCTACCAGAACGACAAGCTCAGGGGCCGGGTGGAGGAGTTCGCCAGTGGCTGGGGCTCGCGGCCGGAGCTGTGCTTCCCCTGTGACGTGGCCGACGACAGCCAGATCGAAGCGGTGTTCGCCGCCCTGGGCAAGCACTGGGACGGCCTGGACATCATCGTCCACTCCGTCGGATTCGCTCCAGGCGATCAGCTCGACGGCGACTTCACCGCGGTGACCACCCGCGAGGGCTTCCGCATCGCCCACGACATCAGCGCCTACAGCTTCATCGCCCTGGCCAAGGCCGGACGGGAAATGATGAAGGGCCGCAACGGCAGCCTGCTGACCCTCTCCTACCTGGGCGCCGAACGGACCATGCCGAACTACAACGTAATGGGCATGGCCAAGGCCAGCCTGGAGGCCGGGGTCCGCTACCTGGCCGGCAGCCTGGGCGCGGAAGGCACCCGGGTCAATGCGGTTTCCGCCGGGCCGATCCGAACGCTCGCCGCCTCCGGGATCAAGAGTTTCCGCAAGATGCTGGCCGCCAACGAGCGGCAGACGCCGCTGCGGCGCAACGTCACCATCGAGGAAGTCGGCAATGCCGGCGCCTTCCTCTGTTCAGACCTGGCCAGCGGTATCAGTGGCGAGATCCTCTACGTCGATGGCGGCTTCAACACTACCGCCATGGGCCCGCTGGACGACGACTGATCACCCCGCCCATGAAAAATGGCCGCTTCGAGCGGCCATTTTTCATGGGAGGAATAAAGAAAAGGCCGCGTAAGCGGCCTTTTCTCTGCATCTCGGTCTCAGTATTTCTCGACTTCCGCCTTGTCCTGCAACTGACGGCGGAAGGCGGCGAAGTCTGCCTGTCCGCTGCGCGAAGCCAGGAAGCGGCGGTACATGGCCTTCTCGTCGTCGGAGATAGCCTCCTCCGGCTCGCTGACGCCATTCAGGCGGATCACCACGTAATCGCCATTGGCCAGGGTCACGCCAGAGAACGAAGGTTTGTCCTTGGCCTCCGGACGCTGCATGCGGAACACCGCCTGGAGCAGTTTCGGATCGACGCCTTCCTGGCCGCGGGAGGCCGCCTCGACCACTTTCCACGACTCACCCGCTGCGGAAGAGGTACGGCCTTCACGCAGCTCTGCGATCAGGGCCTCGCCACGCTTCTGCGCCTCCTCGGCGGCCTTTTCGGCGGCCAGGCGCTCGCGGATGTTCGCCGCGACCTGCTCCAGCGGTTGCTCCTTCGGCTTGTTGTGTTCCTTGACCCGCAGCACCACCACGGTGTCCGGATCCAGCTCGATGGCGCCACTGTTGGCCGCTTCTTCCAGCACCTCGGCGCTGAACGCGGTCTGCACGATCTGGCGGTTGGCAGCGATGCCGTCGCCCCCCGAACGTCCGAACGGCTGGCTGGTCTGGACCTTCAGGCCCATTTCCTGCGCCGGCTGGCTCAGGTCGGCGGCTTCGTAGGCGGAGCTTTCCAGGTCCTTGGTAGCCTCGACGAAGCGCTGCTCGACCATCTGTTTCTTCAGTTCGTCCTCGAGCTTCGGCTTGAGGCTTTCCAGGCTCGGTACTTCCGGCGCCTGCACGCCCAGCAGCTTGATCAGGTGGTAGCCGTACGGAGTCTTCACCGGGGCGGATACCTCACCTTGCTTCAGCGCATACAGCGCCTCCTCGAACGCGGGGTCGTACACGCCGCGACCGGCGTAGCCCAGGTCGCCGCCGGTGGCGGCCGAGCCGATATCCTGGGAGAACTCCTTGGCCAGCGCGGCGAAATCCTCGCCCTTGGCCAGGCGAGCCTTGATCTCGTCGATCTTCGCCTTGGCCTGCTCGTCGCCGACCTTGTCGTTCACCTCGATCAGGATGTGTGCGGCATCGCGCTGCTCGGAAAGGTTGGCGATTTCCTTCTGGTACAGCGCCTCGAGGTCTTCCTGCTTCACCTTGACCTGGTCGAAGAAGGAGGACTTCTTCAGCTCCACGTATTCGACGACCACCTGCTCGGGAGTCATGAACTCGCTCTTGTGGCCTTCGTAGAAGGCCTTCACCTCGTCGTCGCTCACGCTGCTCTTGGAGGCGTCGGCCTTGATCGCCAGGGTGGCGAAGTCGCGGGTCTGCTTCTCGAGGCGAGCGAAGGACTGCAATTCGTTGTCGGTGACGAAACCGGTGCCCGCCAGGCCGGCGCGAAGCTGGCCGATGAGCATTTCCTGGCCGAGCATCTGGCGGAACTGCATGCGGCTGTAGTTCATCTGGCGGATGACCTGGTCGAAGCGATCCGCGTTGAACTTGCCGTCGACCTGGAACTCGGGAGTTTGCAGGATCAACTGGTCCAGCGCCTGGTCGGAGAAGGCGAACTTGTCGTCCTTGGCGGCCTGGAGCAGCAGGGTACGCTCGATCAGCCCCTTCAGGGCCGCTTCCTTGAGCAGCTTGTCATCCAGCATGGATGGATCGAAATCCTTGCCCAGGCGTTGCAGCAGCTGGCGACGCTGCATGTCCACGGCCTGTTGGACTTCATTGAGACTGATATCATCGCCGTTGACCTTGGCGGCCACGTTGGAGTGGTCGGTGGCCCGGATGATCGCGTCGAAGCCGGTCAGCGACAGGAGAACGATGATCACGCCAATGATGGTCTTGGCGATCCAGCCCTGGGAATTATCCCTGATGTTCTGCAGCATGCAGCCCCCAAAAACTGCCACGACCAGCCGTCTTGGGCGGCGCGGCGTGGGTAAGAGATGCGGATATAAGAAAGGCGCATCCGAGGATGCGCCTTCTCGTAACTGGCGGAGCGGACGGGACTCGAACCCGCGACCCCCGGCGTGACAGGCCGGTATTCTAACCGACTGAACTACCGCTCCGCAGCCAGGCCAGCCTTGGCCGACCTGGGTAGATCGAGTCCAAAAAGACGCTTAGTTGACAGCATCCTTCAGGGCTTTACCGGCTTTGAAGCCCGGGATCTTGGCAGCGGCGATCTTGATCGGCTTGCCAGTTTGCGGGTTGCGACCGGTGCGAGCAGCGCGCTCTTTGACAGCGAAGGTGCCGAAACCAACCAGCACGACGGAGTCACCAGCCTTCAGGGCGCCAGTGACGGACTCGATCACTGCGTCCAGTGCGCGACCGGCAACAGCTTTCGGGATATCAGCAGATGCGGCAATTGCATCGATCAGTTCCGACTTGTTCACTCTAAGTCCCCTTATTTCTGTTGAGTATGTTTCTATGTGTTAGGTGTAAGGAAATTCTGCGCTGGTAGGCCAACTGACTCAGCAAGTGCCGCTTTATAACAAGGGCCCAAAAACAGTGTCAAGAATACCTACCGACTAATGCGTGCTAATTCGCTCCTTGGAATCAGGCTCGCGTTTTTCATCCTTTGCAACCATCTCCGGAGCCGCATCGGGCAAGGGCTCCGGGGCGTATTGCAGCGCAATTTGCAGGACTTCGTCAATCCATTTAACCGGTTTAATAACCAGATCACTCTTAATATTGTCCGGAATTTCCTTCAGGTCGCGAACATTTTCCTCGGGAATGATCACCGTCTTGATCCCGCCGCGGTGCGCCGCCAAAAGTTTTTCTTTCAGCCCGCCGATCGCCAGCACCTGCCCACGCAGGGTGATCTCCCCGGTCATTGCCACGTCGGCGCGCACCGGGATCTGCGTGATCGCCGAAACCAGCGCCGTGCACATGCCGATGCCTGCGCTCGGGCCATCCTTCGGCGTAGCGCCTTCCGGAACGTGGATATGGATGTCACGCTTCTCGTGGAAGTCCGCCGCGATTCCTAGGCTCTGGGCGCGGCTGCGCACCACGGTCAACGCCGCGGTGATCGATTCCGCCATCACGTCGCCCAGCGATCCGGTCTTGGTCAACTGGCCCTTGCCGGGTACCACGGCCGCCTCGATGGTAAGCAGCTCGCCGCCGACCTGGGTCCAGGCCAGCCCGGTCACCTGGCCGATCTGGTCCTGCTGTTCGGCGAGGCCATAACGGAACTTGCGCACGCCGAGGTAGTTCTCCAGCGTCTCGCTGGACACCACCGCCTGGATACGCTTGAGCTTGGCATGCTCCTTCACCGCCTTGCGGCAGACCTTGGCGATCTGCCGCTCGAGGCTGCGCACCCCGGCTTCGCGGGTGTAGTAGCGAATGATGTCGCGCAGGGCGCCTTCCTCGAAGGTCAGCTCGCCCTTCTTCAGGCCGTTGGCCTGGACCTGCTTCGGAATCAGGTACTTGGCGGCGATATTGACCTTCTCGTCCTCGGTGTAGCCCGGCAGGCGGATGACTTCCATCCGATCCAGCAGGGGCGCCGGGATGTTCATCGAGTTCGCGGTGCAGAGGAACATCACGTCGGACAGGTCGTAGTCGACTTCCAAGTAGTGATCGTTGAAGTTGTGGTTCTGCTCCGGGTCGAGCACCTCGAGCAGCGCCGAGGCGGGATCCCCGCGCATGTCGCTGCCCATCTTGTCGATTTCGTCGAGGAGGAACAGCGGGTTGCGCACGCCGACCTTGGTCATCTTCTGGATCAGGCGGCCCGGCATGGAGCCGATATAGGTACGACGGTGACCGCGGATCTCGGCCTCGTCACGCACGCCGCCGAGCGCCATGCGCACGAACTTGCGATTGGTGGCGCGAGCGATGGATTCGGCCAGGGAGGTCTTGCCCACGCCGGGCGGTCCCACCAGGCAAAGGACCGGGCCCTTGAGCTTCTTCACCCGCTTTTGCACGGCGAGATACTCGAGAATGCGCTCCTTGACCTCTTCCAGGCCATAATGGTCGGCATCGAGGATGTCTTCCGCCTTGGCGAGATCATGGCGCACCTTGCTCTCGGCCTTCCACGGCACGTTCAGCAGCCAGTCTATGTAGGAACGCACCACGGTGGCTTCCGCCGACATCGGCGACATCTGCTTGAGCTTGTTCAGCTCGGCAGTGGCCTTGGTGTGCGCCTCCTTGGTCAGGCCGGCGGCGTCGATGCGCTTCTTCAGCTCCTCGACTTCGTTGTGCCCTTCGTCGATATCGCCGAGTTCCTTCTGAATGGCCTTCATCTGCTCATTCAGGTAGTACTCGCGCTGGCTGCGCTCCATCTGCTTCTTGACCCGGCCGCGGATGCGCTTTTCCACCTGCAGCAGGTCGATCTCGGCATCCAGCAGCGCCAGGACATGCTCAACCCGCGACGACAGGTCGGTGATCTCCAGGATGTCCTGCTTCTGCTCGATCTTCAGCGCCATGTGCGCGGCCATGGTATCGACCAGCCTGCTCGGCTCGTCGATGCTGTTCAGCGAAGAAAGCACCTCGGCGGGGACTTTCTTGCCCAACTGGACGTATTGCTCGAACTGGCTCAGCAGGCTGCGAGTGAAGACCTCGGCCTCGCGCTCGCCGACATTGGCGTCGTCGATGGCCTGGACCGCGGCACGAATGTGCCCTTCCTCCTCGATGAAGCGCTCGACCTGGCCGCGCTGCTCGCCTTCGACCAGCACCTTGACGGTGCCATCCGGCAGCTTGAGCAACTGCAGCACGGTAGCGACCGTACCCATGCGGTACAGGCCATCTTCGCCCGGATCATCGTCCGCGGGGTTTTTCTGCGCCAGCAGGAGGATTTGCTTGTCGCCGGTCATCGCTGCCTCCAGGGCCTCGATGGACTTTTCCCGACCGACGAACAACGGGATGACCATGTGCGGGTACACCACCACGTCACGTAGCGGCAGCAAGGGCAATTCGACGAGTGTTTTCATAATGTCGGCTCTACAGCGGCACTTGGCCACGAAACAGATAGGAAGACCTTTCAGCCTAAGATGGGGTTAGGCCCGGGAAAAAACAAGCGTGCCAGTCGGAAAAGAAAAGGGGCCCGAAGGCCCCTGCTCTTTCATGCCTCAGGCGCAGCCTTGGCTGGCTTTTCGCTGTTCTCGTAGATCATCAGGGGTTGCGACGAGCCATCGATGACACTCTCATCGATGACCACCTTGCTGACATCCTGCTGGGAGGGAATCTCGTACATGGTATCGAGAAGGATACCTTCGAGAATTGAACGCAAGCCACGTGCACCGGTCTTGCGTTCGAGCGCCTTGCGGGCAACCGCCTTGAGTGCGTCCGGACGGAATTCGAGATCGACGCCTTCCATTTCGAACAGCTTGGCGTACTGCTTGGTGAGAGCGTTCTTCGGCTCGGTCAGGATCTGCATGAGCGCAGCCTCGTCGAGCTCATCAAGAGTCGCGATCACCGGCAAACGCCCTACAAACTCGGGAATAAGACCGAACTTGACGAGATCTTCCGGTTCGACTTCCTTGAACGCCTCGCCGACCTTCTTGCCCATCTCCTGACTGCGCACTTCGGCATTGAAACCGATGCCGCCGCGCGCGGAACGGTTCTGGATGACCCGCTCCAGACCGGCGAAAGCGCCGCCGCAGATGAACAGGATGTTGCGCGTATCGACCTGCAGGAACTCCTGCTGCGGATGCTTGCGACCGCCCTGCGGCGGTACCGAGGCAACGGTGCCCTCGATGAGCTTCAGCAGGGCCTGCTGCACACCCTCGCCGGAAACGTCGCGAGTGATGGAGGGGTTGTCCGATTTCCGGGAAATCTTGTCGATCTCGTCGATGTAGACGATGCCCATCTGGGCCTTCTCCACATCGTAATCGCACTTCTGCAAGAGTTTCTGGATGATGTTCTCGACATCCTCGCCCACGTAGCCCGCTTCCGTCAGCGTGGTCGCATCGGCGATGGTGAACGGCACGTTCAGCAGACGTGCGAGGGTCTCGGCCAGCAGGGTCTTGCCCGAGCCGGTTGGGCCGATCATCAGAATGTTGCTCTTGCCGAGCTCGATATCGTCCTTCTTGTCACGCTGGTTGAGGCGCTTGTAGTGGTTGTATACCGCTACCGCCAGAACCTTCTTGGCCCGCTCCTGCCCGATCACGTACTGATCGAGGATGGTGCGGATCTCTTTCGGCGCCGGAAGTTTGTGCCCACTACTTTCCGCCTGCGCTTCCTGCACCTCCTCGCGGATGATGTCATTGCACAGGTCGACACACTCGTCGCAGATAAAGACCGAGGGGCCGGCAATCAACTTGCGCACTTCGTGCTGGCTCTTGCCGCAGAAGGAGCAATACAGCAGCTTGCCGTTGTCCTCGCCGTTGCGGGTATCAGTCATTCGATCGATCCAATGGGTAGCTTCAAACACAAGATGAAGGCAATTGTGGGCATTTTCAAGCCCACGAGGCGGCCGAATGTCTCGACCGCCAGTATTGCGGAGCCTTAGACGGCCAGGTCGCGCTGGGTCATGACCTTGTCGATCAGGCCATACTTGACGGCTTCGTCACCGCTCATGAAGCGGTCACGATCGGTATCGCGGGCAATGACGTCCAGGGGCTGGCCGGTGTGGTGCGCCAGGATCTGGTTCAGACGCTCCTTGATGAAGAGGATTTCCTTGGCATGGATCTCGATATCCGAGGCCTGGCCCTGGAAACCGCCCAGCGGCTGGTGGATCATCATCCGCGAATGCGGCAGGCAGTAGCGCTTGCCGGCGGCACCGCCCGCAAGCAGCAGGGCACCCATGCTGCACGCCTGACCGATACAGGTGGTCGAGACGTTGGGCTTGATGAACTGCATGGTGTCGTAGATGGACATCCCGGCAGTCACCGAGCCACCCGGCGAGTTGATGTAGAGATGAATGTCCTTCTCGGGATTTTCAGCCTCCAGGAACAGCAACTGGGCAACCACCAGGTTGGCCATGTAGTCCTCGACCTGGCCGACCAGGAAGATGATCCGCTCCTTCAGCAGGCGCGAATAGATGTCGTAGGCGCGCTCGCCGCGGGCGGACTGCTCCACCACCATGGGCACCAGGCCACCGGCGGCCTGGATATCGGGAACGTGCGGAATAAAAGAGTTGCGAGACATGTCTTGCGATCACTCCCTAACAGATAGTGAAGCCTCAAAGACGCACAAGCCAGCACTAAGGCTGGCTTGTGGGATTCGAACGAGAGGAACGAATCAGGCCGCTTGCGGAGCTTCGGCCGGCTTGACCGCTTCTTCGTAGGATACCTGCTTATCGGTCACAGTGGCCTTTTGCAGGACAGTATCTACGACTTGTTCTTCCAGTACAACAGAACGGACTTCGTTCAGCTGGGGCTCGTTCTTGAAGTACCAGGCGACGACCTGCTCGGGCTCCTGGTAGGCCGAGGCCATTTCCTCGATCATTTCGCGAACGCGACCTTCGTCGGCCTTCAGCTCGTGCTGCTTGACCACTTCGGCGACGATCAGGCCCAGCACCACACGGCGCTTGGCCTGCTCTTCGAACAGCTCGGCCGGCAGTTGGTCAGGCTTGATGTTGCCACCGAACTGCTGGACGGCCTGCACGCGCAGACGGTTCACTTCGTTGCCGATCAGGGCCTTGGGCACTTCGATCGGGTTGGCCTGCAGCAGACCTTCCATGACCTGGTTCTTGACCTTGGACTTGATCGCCTGGCGCAGCTCGCGCTCCATGTTCTTCTGCACTTCGGCGCGGAAGCCATCGAGACCGGTTTCCTTCACGCCGAACAGAGCGAAGAACTCTTCGTTCAGTTCCGGCAGCTTGGGCTCGGCTACGCTATTGACGGTAACGGTGAACTCGGCAGCCTTGTTGGCCAGGTCCAGGTTCTGGTAGTCCTCGGGGAAGGTCAGGTTGAGCACACGCTCTTCACCGGCCTTCGCCCCCACCAGCCCTTCTTCGAAGCCGGCGATCATGCGACCGGAGCCCAGTACCAGCAGGGTGCCCTTGGCGGAACCGCCGGCGAAGGCTTCGCCGTCGATCTTGCCGACGAAGTCGATGTTCAACTGGTCATCGTTCTGGGCGGCACGCTCGACCACTTCGAAACGGGTGTTCTGCTTGCGCAGGACATCGAGCATGTTGTCGACATCAGCATCGGAAACTTCGGCCTGCAGGCGCTCGACCTTGATGTCTTCCAGGCCGGAAACGGTAAATTCCGGGAAGACTTCGAAGGTTGCGATGTATTCCAGGTCCTTGCCTTTCTCGAAGGACTTGGGCTCTACCGACGGCGAACCGGCCGGATTCAGCTTCTGCTCGACCACGGCTTCGTAGAAGGTTTCCTGGATCAGATCGCCCATGGCTTCCTGGCGCGCGGAAGCTTCGTAGCGCTGACGAATGACACTCATCGGCACCTTGCCGGGGCGGAAACCTGGAATCTTGGCACGACGGGCGGTCTGCTGCAGACGCTTGTTGACTTCGGTCTCGATACGCTCGGCAGGCACACCAACGGTCATGCGGCGCTCAAGAGCGGAAGTGCTTTCAACAGAAACTTGCATGGATATTCCTCGTTGCACAGACGTAAGCCGGTCCTTCCGGCTCCCAGAATCAAGGGCATGCATTCTAGTAGAGGGAAAAGCAGAAGTCACCCCGCCAGGGTGCAGGCGGATCCCCGGGGTGTTTCCGGCCGCTTCCGCCGATCGCAGCCCGATCTCGAACGAGTCGCTGGAGCTTCGCCGGAAGCGGGCGCATATAATGCCAGCCGATTCCGCTCCGACCGATGAAACCCTATGGACTGCCCTACCCTCAGCAAGGTATTGCTCGTCGAAGACGACCAGAAGCTCGCCCGCCTGATCGCCAGTTTCCTTTCCCAGCATGGTTTCGAAGTGCGCCAGGTGCATCGCGGTGATGCCGCGTTCGCCGCCTTCCTCGACTTCAAGCCGCAAGTGGTGGTTCTCGACCTCATGCTCCCCGGACAGAATGGTCTGCAGGTGTGCCGGGAGATCCGCCGGGTCGCGAACCTGCCGATCCTCATACTCACCGCCCAGGAGGACGATCTCGATCACATCCTCGGCCTGGAGTCCGGCGCCGACGACTACGTGATCAAGCCGATCGAGCCACCGGTGCTGCTCGCCCGCCTGCGCGCCCTGATGCGCCGGCACGCGCCCCTTCCCGCCTCCCCGGAAAGCCTGACATTCGGCAAGCTGAACATCGACCGACGGCGGCGCGAAGCGGAACTCGAAGGCCTCGGCATCGAACTGACCACGATGGAGTTCGAGCTGCTCTGGCTGCTGGCCAGCCAGGCAGGGGAAATACTTTCCCGCGACGAGATCCTCAACCAGATCCGCGGCATCGGTTTCGACGGCCTGAACCGCAGCGTCGACGTCTGCATCAGCAAGCTGCGCAATAAACTGAAGGACAATCCGCGCGAACCGGTCCGGATCAAGACCGTCTGGGGCAAGGGCTACCTGTTCAACCCGCTGGGCTGGGAGCTCTGAATGCTGCGCCTGTTCCTGCGCCTCTACCTGCTGCTGGCCCTGGGGTTCGCCGCCGCGATCTTCGTGGTCGACCATGTCATCGACGCGTTCTACGACAGCATCGTCGAGAACTATCACCGCGACGCCGTTCGCGGCCAGGCCTATTCGCTGGTGGAAAAGCTGGCCCCGCTGGACCAGGCCGGACGCCAGCGACAGCTCGAAGACTGGCGTCCCCACTACGGGCTCGAGCTGAGCCTGACGGATGCCAGGCAGGCGAAGCTGACGCAGGAAGAGCAGGCCCTCCTCGACAAGAACCTGCTGGTGGTACGCGAGGACTTCACGGAATTCATCAGCCGCATCGACGCGGGCCCGCAACTGCTCGACATCAAGCTGCCGCCGGAACCCTCGCTGACCCCACTATTCACCGTGCTGGCCTACATCCTGCTCGGCGTGCTGGTCGGCATCGCCCTGCTGGTATGGGTCCGCCCGCACTGGCGCGACCTCGAGACCCTGCGCCTGGCCGCGCAACGCTTCGGCGACGGCGACCTGTCATCGCGCACGCGCATTTTCCGACGCTCCGACATCCGCACCCTGGCCCAGCACTTCAACCAGATGGCCGACCGCATCGAAAGCCTGATCAGCAACCAGCGTGAACTGACCAACGCGGTATCCCACGAATTGCGCACGCCGATCTCCCGCCTGTCCTTCGAACTCGAGCAATTGAACAAGCAGGTCGACGCCGAAGTACGCCACGACCTGATAGAGGACATGCGCGCCGATCTCGGCGAACTGGAGGAAATGGTCTCCGAACTGCTGACCTACGCCCGCCTGGAGCACGGCAACGTCGGGAGCCACCGGGAAATCGTCGACGCCGCGAGCTGGCTGGATAGCGTCGTCGCCGACGTCGCCCTGGAAGCCGAAGCCGCCGGAGTCACCTGCGAGATCAGCGCCTGCCAGGTCGAACAGATCCGCATCGAGCCTCGCTTCATGGCGCGCGCAGTGATCAACCTGCTGCGCAACGCCATTCGCCACGCACACTCGCGCGTCGAAATCGCCCTCCTCGATCAAGGCGACAGCTGTCAGATACGGGTCAACGACGACGGCCCCGGGATACCGGCGGACGCCCGGCAGAAGATCTTCGAACCCTTTTCGCGCCTGGACGACAGCCGCGATCGCAGCACCGGCGGCTTCGGCCTGGGCCTGGCGATCGTCCGCCGGGTCGCGCAATGGCACGGCGGCTATGCGGAAGCGCTGGAAACGCCGCAGGGAGGCGCCTCCTTCCGCCTGACCTGGGAGCGACCCCGTTGACAGCGGAGGCTTAACAATCTTTCACAGATTGCTGACAAAGCCGTAAGGACTGCCAGCCAGGCCCGCCCTAGCATGGGACACCTCGCCTTTCCGCCAGGTGTTCCATGTTTCGTGCAATGCATCTTTCCCTTCTCGGCTGCCTGCTCGGCACCAGCGGCTGCCACGGACTGCCGGCCGCCCCGCCAGCGCCGAGCGCCGCCGTGGGCAACTACGGCGAGGTCATCGACTATCTGCAACGCCACATCCGCCGGGAAATGGAAAGGCAGGACGTGCCCGGCCTGGCCCTGGCATTGGTCGACGACCAGCAACTGGTCTGGGCCCGCGGTTTCGGCTATGCCGACCGACAGCACAGGATCAACGCCAGCGAGCACACCGCATTCCACGCCGGCGACCTGTCCAAGCTACTGATCGCCAGCGCGACCCTGCAACTGGCCGAACGCGGCCAACTCTCTCTCGACGCCCCGCTCCAGGACACCTTGCGCGAGTTCTACGTACGCTCACGCTTCCATGCCGACCAGAGCGAGGCGGATCGCGCGATCACTTTCCGCCGGCTGCTCAGCCACCAGTCCGGCCTTCCTGGCGAACACCTGCCGCCCCTGTTCGGCGAACGCCCGAGCTCACTCGGCCAACTGCCGGCGAAAGTATCCGGCGTCTGGCTGAGCAATCCGCCGGGAACCCAGGTCGCCTATTCCAACCTTGGCTACGAGCTGGTCGGCGCGGCTATCGAGCGCAACACCGGAAAGCACTTCGAGCAGCACATGCGGGAGCACCTGCTGGACCCTTTGCAGATGACTCGCTCCAGCTTCGCCAGGAACGCCCTGCCCCAGGCGCAACGCGCCCACGGCTACAGCGACGGCGGCGGCGGTCGCCCCGGCTCCGCCGCCGCCAGCGACCTCCCGGTCAACGACCTGTGGAGCAGCCCGGTCGACCTCAGCCGCTTCGTCCGCATGCTGTTCGCCAACGGGCGCCACAAGGAGCGCCAGCTTCTCCGGAAACACTCCGTCGAGGAGATGTTCCGCCAGCAGAACGCCGGCAATGCCCTGGACTTCGACTGCCAGGTGGGCCTGGCCTGGTTCCTGAGCCCGTGCGGCTCCGCGCCGCTGGAAGGGGGCATCCGTCACTATGAGTACGCCAGCGCCACCCCAGGATTCAGCGCCCATCTGATTCTGCTGCCGGAACAGCGCCTCGCCGCCATTGTCATGAGCAACGCCGATGACAGCGGGTCGCTCACTGCCTCCCTGGCCCGGCAAGCGGCGTCGCTCATGCTGCAGGTCAAACAGGGCGCTCGTCGCCCCGCCGTACAGCCCACCCCCGCGCGCGCCCCCGCACTGAAGGTGCCGAGCCCGGAGGACCGGCGACAGCTATACGGTCGCTACGCAACCCGCCAAGGCCAGATTCGCCTGTACGAGCGCAGGGGTCGCCTGTACGCGGATTTCGGCGAACAACGCGTGGAACTGTTGCGCGACACCTCGGGCTGGCTGCAGATGAGAAAAAGACTGCTGGGGTTCTGGCCTGTCGGCGTGGACAGCGCCGGACAGTTGCAACTGGACGTGGTCAGCTACGGCCAACGCCGAATCCTGGTGTCCCGCCGCCACGACCAGACCGCCTACCTCGGCGAGCGCATCGAGCCGACATCCCTGCCCCAGGCCTGGACCGAAGCCGTCGGCACCTACCGCGTCGCCAGCACGGGCCGGCACAGCTACCTGAACGGCCTGAGCATCAGGATCGAAGACGGCTTCCTGCTGGTGCGCGGGCAAGCCGGAGGAACCCGCTCCGGCGAGTTCATCCTGCAACCCATCGACAGCGCACACGCCGTCCTGGCCGGCAGCGGCCAGGGCCTGGGAGACACCTTCAGTCACGACTTCGACGGTCTGAACGCGCTCGGCTACCGCTTCGCCCAGCAAGACACCAAGGCACGTCCCTGGCTGCAACGGAAGGAGTCCCCATGAGAAGCCCCTACCTGTGCCTCGCCGGCACGCTCGCCAGCCTCTGCTCCGCCGCTGTCGCCGAAGAGTGGCATGACAGCATCGGCCCGAGCGCCCTGGTGGAATACCGTTTCTGAAACACACCGAGAGAGAATACGAACATGTTCACCGCCTTCGCCTTCCGCGGCCGCCAACCTTATACCGTTCGCCGGAACACAGCCCAGGGCGCGACCTTGCGCCCGAAACTGGCGAACCGGCCGGATGCGCCGGTTTCAGCCGGGAAGTCCTGAACTGCGGAGCGTCTACGGCCTCATTGGCAACGGATCACGCCGCTGGCGATTTCGTCGTCGATGGAGCGCAGCGCATCGGCATCCTGGTGCATCTGCTCGATCACCTCGAGCAGGCGCTGCGCCAGCTTCGGATCGTTCGCCCGCTCGACGGCGCGCATGACCTCGACCGCAGCCGATTCATGATTGTTCGCCATCTGCTTGAGAGCCTTGCGCAAGCGCTGCTCGGTCCATTTCATCGACATGTCGCTTCACCCAGACTGCATATACGGACCCGCCAGGAACGACAGGCTCGCTTAAGAGCGCCGGACCCGGAACAAGTTCAACCTGCCGTCGCGCCCATGAGGGCGGATTGGGTACCGGAAAGGCAAGCGGAGAAGAGATCGTGAAGCGCAAACGAAAACGCCAGGCACAAGGCCTGGCGCTTCGAAATATGGGGTGGACGATGGGAATCGAACCCACGACACCAGGAGCCACAATCCTGTGCTCTACCAACTGAGCTACGCCCACCATATCGTGAATCGTGCCGAACGATCCGGCTTCAACCGCAGCGGCCGGACAAGCCGAGCCTGAAGATGGTGCGGACGGAGAGACTCGAACTCTCACGCCTTGCGGCGCTGGAACCTAAATCCAGTGTGTCTACCAATTCCACCACGTCCGCGGGACACTGCTTGGAAATGAAAACGCCAGGCCTCGGGCCTGGCGCTTCGGAATATGGGGTGGACGATGGGAATCGAACCCACGACACCAGGAGCCACAATCCTGTGCTCTACCAACTGAGCTACGCCCACCATATTACGACTTGCGGTAAAACATCGCCTGCTTCTTGCCGATTCGCCGAATGGCGCACCCGGCAGGACTCGAACCTGCGACCATCCGCTTAGAAGGCGGATGCTCTATCCAGCTGAGCTACGGGCGCTTTATTCATCTGCATTCAATGCTGAGCGCAAACTTTAAGCTCTGGCAATCACAAAGTCAGCAACCGACTTGCTTTACCTCTTACCCTGCGTCCGGCTGTGCTCGGCAAGCGGGGCGCATGTTATACAGGGGGCGAAAGGCCGTCAACGGGTTTTTTAAAAAAATTCAGCTATATAAAGGAGTTACGGCAAATCCGCGGGTCGCCTCCTTTGCCCCGGGCGGCGTCCATGCGAAAATGCGCGTCCTTTTTCCACCCGATTCGATGGTTACCCTTCCGACATGACCGCACAACTGATCGACGGCAAAGCGATCGCCGCCAACCTTCGCCAGCAGATAGCCCAACGCGTGACCGAGCGCCGCCAGCAAGGCCTGCGCGTTCCCGGCCTGGCGGTGATCCTGGTCGGCACCGATCCGGCCTCTCAGGTCTATGTGGCGCACAAGCGCAAGGACTGCGAGGAAGTCGGCTTTCTCTCCCAGGCCTACGATCTTCCCGCCGAAACCAGCCAGGACGACCTGCTGGCCCTGATCGACCGCCTGAACGACGATCCCGCCATCGACGGCATCCTGGTCCAGCTACCCCTGCCCGCCCACCTGGACGCCTCCCTGCTGCTGGAGCGCATCCACCCGGACAAGGACGTGGACGGTTTCCATCCCTACAACATCGGCCGCCTGGCCCAGCGCATGCCCCTCCTGCGCCCCTGCACCCCGAAAGGCATCATGACCCTGCTCGCCAGCACCGGCGCCGACCTGTACGGCATGGATGCGGTCGTGGTCGGCGCCTCGAACATCGTCGGCCGCCCCATGGCTCTGGAGTTGCTGCTGGGTGGCTGCACCGTCACCGTGACCCACCGCTTCACCCGCGACCTGGCCGACCATGTGTCGCGTGCCGACCTGGTGGTGGTCGCTGCCGGCAAGCCGGGACTGGTCAAGGGCGAGTGGATCAAGGAAGGCGCCATCGTCATCGACGTCGGCATCAACCGCCAGGCCGACGGCCGACTGGTCGGCGACGTGGAATACGAAGTGGCAGCGCAACGCGCCAGCTGGATCACCCCGGTGCCGGGCGGCGTCGGGCCGATGACCCGCGCCTGCCTGCTGGAAAATACCCTGCACGCCGCCGAACACCTGCACGACTGAGGTCGCCGGTAATGAAAAGCCCCGCGTTCGCGGGGCTTTTCATTTATCGCTGCGGGTTCAGTCGGCCAGGCGCCAGGTAGTGCCGCCCTTGCCATCCTCCAGCACGACGCCCATGGCGGTGAGCCGATCGCGAATCCGGTCGGACTCCGCCCAGTTCTTCGCCGCCCGCGCCTCCAGGCGCGCCTGGATCAGCGCCTCGACCTCGGCCGCATCGACCTTGCCCTCGGCGCCCGCCTGCAGGAAGGCTTCCGGCTCCAGTTGCAGCACCCCCAGCAGGCCAGCCAACTGCTTCAGGCGCGCGGCCAGCGCGGCCGCCGCCGACAGGTCGCTTTCGCGCAGACGATTGACCTCCCGCGCCAGCTCGAACAGCACCGAGCAGGCACCCGCGGTATTGAAGTCGTCGTCCATCGCCGCGGCGAAGCGCTCGACATACTCCGCCGCTTCCGCCGGCGCCGCCTCGGGCAGCCCCTTGAGCGCGTTGTAGAAACGGTCCAGGGCCGCCTTGGCCTCGCGCAGGTTCTCCTCCGAGTAGTTGATCGGACTGCGGTAATGGCTGGCGATCAGCAGGTAACGCACCACTTCGGGGTGATATTTCTCCAGCACTTCGCGGATGGTGAAGAAATTGCCCAGCGACTTGGACATCTTCTCGCCGTTGATGGTGATCATCCCGCAGTGCAGCCAGGACTTGGCGTAGGGCTTGCCGGTCGCGGCCTCGCTCTGGGCGATCTCGTTCTCGTGATGAGGGAACTCCAGGTCGTTGCCACCGCCATGGATGTCGAAGGAATCGCCCAGGCAGCAGGTGGACATCACCGAGCATTCGATGTGCCAGCCCGGGCGCCCCTCGCCCCAGGGCGACGACCAGCTCGGTTCGCCAGGCTTGGCGCCCTTCCAGAGCACGAAATCGAGCGGATCCTCCTTCGCTTCGCCCGGCTCGATCCGCGCACCGATGCGCAGGTCCTCGACCCGCCGCCGCGACAACTTGCCGTAGCCAGCGAACTTGCCGACCCGGTAGTACACGTCACCGTTGCCCGGCGCGTAGGCATAGCCCTTGTCGATCAGGATCTGGATCATCGCGTGCATGCCGGCGATGTGATCGGTGGCGCGTGGCTCCTGGTCCGGCTTGAGGATGTTCAGCCGGGCCTCGTCCTCGTGCATCGCCGCGATCATGCGCTCGGTCAGCACATCGAACGGCTCGCCGTTCTCGTTGGCGCGATTGATGATCTTGTCATCGATATCGGTGATGTTGCGCACGTACGTCAGGTCGTAGCCACGGTGGCGCAACCAGCGGGTGATCACGTCGAACGCCACCATGCTGCGGCCGTGGCCCAGATGGCAGTAGTCGTACACGGTCATGCCGCACACGTACATGCGTACCTGGTTGCCGACCAGCGGCGTGAAGACTTCTTTGGTCTTGCTCAGCGTGTTGTAGATCTGCAGCACGGTCTTTCCTCAGCCCTGTCCCCAGGAGTCACGCAGGGTGACGGTACGGTTGAACACCGGCTTGCCCGGCCTGGAGTCCTTCAGGTCGGCGACGAAATAGCCTTCGCGCTCGAACTGGAAGCGATCCTCCGGGTTCGCCTGGCCCAGCGACGGCTCGGCGCGACAGCCGGCCAGTACCTGCAGGGAGTCGGCGTTGATGTTGTCGAGGAAGCTGCCGCCCTCTTCCGCCTTCTCCGGATTGGCCGAGCGGAACAGCCGATCGTACAGGCGCACTTCGCACTCGACGCTGCCCTCGGCCGGCACCCAGTGGATCACGCCCTTGACCTTGCGGCCTTCCGGGTTCTTGCCCAGGGTGTCCGGATCGTAGCTGCAGCGCAGTTCGACGATATTGCCGTCGGCATCCTTGATCGCTTCGTCGGCACGGATCACGTAGCTGCCGCGCAGACGCACCTCGCCACCGGGGATCAGGCGCTTGTAGCCGGCCGGCGGGACTTCCTCGAAGTCACCGGCATCGATGAACAGCTCGCGACCGAACGGCAGTACGCGCACTCCCATGTCTTCCTTCGGATGACGCGGCAACTCGAGGTTCTCCACCTGCCCTTCGGGGTAGTTGGTGATCACCACCTTGAGCGGTTTCAGCACGCACATGGCACGCGGCGCGGTGGCGTCCAGGTGGTCGCGGATGCTGAACTCGAGCATGCCGATGTCGACCACGCCGCTGGCACGGTTCACCCCGATCATCTCGCAGAAGTTGCGGATCGACTCCGGGGTGTAGCCGCGGCGGCGATAGCCGGACAGGGTCGACATGCGCGGATCGTCCCAGCCGCTGACATGGCCTTCGTCGACCAATTGCTTGAGCTTGCGCTTGCTGGTCACGGTGTAGTTCAGGTTGAGCCGGGAGAATTCGTACTGGCGCGGTTGCGCAGGTACCGGCAGGTTGGCCAGGAACCACTCGTAGAGCGGACGATGGTCTTCGAATTCCAGGGTGCAGATCGAATGGGTGATGCCCTCGATGGCGTCCGACTGACCGTGGGTGAAGTCGTAGCTCGGGTAGATGCACCACTTGTCGCCGGTCTGGTGGTGATGCGCATGGCGGATGCGGTACAGGATCGGATCGCGCAGGTTCATGTTCGGCGAACCCATGTCGATCTTCGCCCGCAGCGAACGGGCGCCGTCGGGGAACTCACCGGCCTTCATGCGGGCGAACAGGTCGAGGTTCTCCTCCACCGAACGGTCACGGTAAGGGCTGTTGCGGCCCGGCTCGGTGAGGGTGCCGCGGTATTCGCGCATTTCCTCGGGACCGAGGTCGCAGACGAACGCCTTGCCGGCCTTGATCAGCTCGATGGCCCAGGCATGCAACTGGTCGAAATAGTTGGAGGCATAGCAGACCTCGCCGGACCACTGGAAGCCCAGCCACTTGATGTCGGCCTCGATGGCATCGATGTACTCCTGGTCTTCCTTGGCCGGGTTGGTGTCATCGAAGCGCAGATGGCAATCGCCAGCGAATTCCTGGGCCAGGCCGAAGTTCAGGCAGATCGACTTGGCGTGGCCGATGTGCAGGTAACCGTTGGGCTCCGGGGGGAAACGGGTGACGATCTTCGCGTGCTTGCCGGCATCCAGGTCGGCTTGAACGATCTGGCGCAGGAAGTTCGGGGCGGCGGTGGTCTCTGGCTTGCTCATGGGATCCTTGGTCATGCTCTCGCCCGACCAGGGTAGGCCGGGCAAATCAAAGCGCTTATCATAGCCGAAGCTGTCAACCCCCTGACAGGCCTTCGATTTTCACGACAAAGCGGATTACCCACATGATCAAGCTGCATACCAACCATGGCGTCATCACCCTGAAGCTCGATGAAGAGAAAGCCCCGGAAACCGCGGCGAACTTCAAGGAGTACGTGAAAAGCGGCCACTACGACAACACCGTCTTCCACCGCGTGATCAACAACTTCATGATCCAGGGCGGCGGTTTCGAGCCGGGCATGAAGCAGAAGCCCACCCGCGCGCCGATCAAGAACGAAGCTAACAACGGCCTGACCAACAAGGTCGGCAGCATCGCCATGGCCCGTACCATGGACCCGCATTCGGCCAGCGCGCAGTTCTTCATCAACGTCGCCGACAACGATTTCCTCAACCATACCGCCCCCACCACCCAGGGCTGGGGCTATGCCGTCTTCGGCGAAGTGGTCGAGGGCATGGACGTGGTCAACAAGATCAAGGGCGTGGCCACCACCATGCGCAGCGGCCACCAGGACGTGCCGGCCGAGGACGTGATCATCGAGAAGGCCGAAATCGTCGAAGAATGAAGCGATGAGCGTCCTGTTCATCTCGGACCTGCATCTCGAAGCGGAACGCCCGGACATCACCCGGGCGTTTCTGTCTTTCCTCGATGAGCGCGCCCGTCGGGCCGAGGCCCTGTACATCCTCGGCGACTTCTTCGAAGCCTGGATCGGCGACGACGGCATGGACGCCTTCCAGCGCTCCATCGCCCAGTCCCTGCGCCAGGTGGCCGACGGCGGTACGCGCATCTACCTGATGCACGGCAATCGCGACTTCCTCATTGGCAAGGCGTTCTGCCGCGAGGCCGGATGCACGCTGCTGCCCGACCCGAGCGTTATCGACCTGTACGGCGAGCCGGTATTGCTGATGCACGGGGACAGCCTGTGCACCCGAGACGAGGCCTACATGCGCCTGCGCCGCTGGCTGCGCAACCCGCTCACGCTCTGGGTACTGCGCCACCTGCCGCTGGCCACCCGGCACAAGCTGGCACGCAAGCTGCGCAAGGAAAGCCGCGCGCAGACCCGCATGAAAGCCGTCGACATCATCGATGTCACGCCCGAAGAAGTGCCCCGGGTCATGCGCGGGCATGGCGTGCGTACCCTGATCCACGGCCACACTCATCGGCCGGCCGAACACCCGCTGGACATCGACGGCCAGCCCGCCCGGCGCATCGTGCTCGGCGACTGGGACCGCCAGGGCTGGGCCCTGGAGATCGACGCCAACGGCCATCGCCAGGCGCCCTTCCCGCTCTGACCCACCCCAGGCCCGCCATGCGGGCCTTTCAGCGAAGCATTATGCGATTCGCATTTTTTCCGCCGTCCATCTTGACGTCGCGGGCCACCTTTCAGCAGGATCGCGCTCCCCCACCCCGCATCAAGGAATGATCGTGATCATCTCGAAGGGAAACCTGATCAAGTTCGTCGCCGCCCCCCTCGGCGTGCTCGCCCTCGGCTTCGGCCTGTTCAACGGCGTGTTCTTCTATAACGAAGCCGGCTTCATGACCCACGTAAGGACCATCTTCGGCGACGAGAAGATCGTCGATGACGTCGGCTACGCGACCAAGTGGTTCGGTCGCGCCACCACCTGGAAGAAGGCCATCAGCGTGCAGTCCGTGCTGGTCATGGACGATAACGACACCAATCCGGACAACGACGGCCTCGGCGCCACCATCGAGGCTTTCCCGATCGTGTTCCTCGGCAACGTCGACGCCAAGGTCGAATCTTCCGCGCGCTTTCGCCTGCCCGGCGGCGAGCCGTTCCTGAAGATGGCCCAGGAATACCGCAACCCGGACAATTTCATCCGCACCGCACTGGTGCCGGCGATCAAGGAAACCCTCCAGGCCACCGCTTCGCTGATGAGCGCCGACGACTACTACGCCGGAGCCCGCAGCGAATTCGCCGCCGAGTTCGAGAACCAGCTCAACGACGGCCTGTACCTGATCAAGCGCAAGGAAGTCCGCGGGCCGCGCGGCGCCATTCCGCACCAGACCGCGATCCTCCAGGCCGGCACCGAGCAGGGAGCGTTCGGCGACAACAACGCCAGCCAGTTCGT
Organism: Pseudomonas sp. TZ252; assembly: GCF_056110345.1. Taxonomy (NCBI): domain Bacteria; kingdom Pseudomonadati; phylum Pseudomonadota; class Gammaproteobacteria; order Pseudomonadales; family Pseudomonadaceae; genus Pseudomonas; species Pseudomonas sp. TZ252. The sequence goes on from NZ_CM148566.1 coordinate 6,057,824, forward strand.
CACCGAGAAGGTCACCGATGCCAAGGGCATCCCGGTACGCAAGCAACAGCAGTTCCGCAAGTTCGGCGTCGAGGTGGTGGAAGCGCGGATCACCAACGTCGATCCCAACCCGCAGTACAAGCAGCGCATGGTCAAGGTCCAGCAGGCGCTCGCCGAGCTGGCGGTGGCGCGGCAGAACCGCCTGAAGGAAGAAGAGGAAAAGCTGCTGGTCACCGCCCGCGGCGAGAAGGAAGTCGAGGCCAAGCGCCAGGAAACCCTGCGCGACCAGATCGAACGCACCACCCAGGCGGAAACCGACAAGCAATTGGCGGTGATCAACGCCGAGCGCGAGAAGCAGCGCGCCGAGATCGAGAAGCAGACCGCCGAACTGCTGCGCGACAAGGCCACGGTGACCGCCCAGGCCACCAAGATCACCGCCGACGCCGAGGCTTACGCCCGCGAAGCGGTGATCAAGGCGGACGGCGCGTTGCAGCCGAAGCTCGACGCGCTGATCGCGATCAACAAGGTCTGGGCCGAAGCCGCCGCCCAGGCCCCCGTCCCCAGCGTAATGATGGGCGCCGGCGCCAACGGCGCGGCGAGCCGCCAGGACGAGATCGGCCAGCTGATGGGCGTTCTGGCGACCAAGGCCGCCCGCGACCTGGCCCTCGACCTCAAGGTCAAGGACTGATCCAGGCAGCAAAAAAAAGCGCCCCGCGGGGCGCTTTCTTGTTTCCGGCTCAGGCCACCAGGTCCACCGGGTGGCCGCTGTGGAAACGGAATTCGTTGTCCGGACTGCTGATCAGCTCGGCCTCCTTGGCCCGCACCACCTCGATCGTCCGCTCCACGTCGGCCTCGTCGCCGTACTGGTAGGCCAGCTTCAGGTAGTCCTGGAAATGCCGCGACTCGGACTTCAGCAAACCGCCGTAGAATTTCGCCAGCTCCGCGTCCAGATGCGGCACCAGGGCGGCGAAGCGCTCGCAGGAACGCGCCTCGATGAAGGCGCCGACCACCAGCGTATCGGTCAGCCGCTGCGGCTCCTGCTTGCGCACCAGGTCGCGCAGCGCCGAGGCGTAGCGGGAGGCGCTGACATTGACCACCGGGATGCCGCGTTTCTTCAGGATCGCCAGCACCTGCTCGAAGTGGCGCAGCTCCTCGCGCGCCAGGCGGCTCATCTTGTTCACCAGGTCCAGGCGGCCGGAGTACTTGCCGATCAGTTGCATCGCCGTCGCCGCGGCCTTCATCTCGCAGGCCTTGTGGTCCAGCAGCATGACGTCCTGGCGCTCCAGGGCCGCCTCGACCCAGGCGGCGGGAGTGGAACAGGCGAGGAATTGGTCGATCTCGGGCAACATGGTGCAGGTCACTCATTCTGGAAAGGGCCTGCCACGACGCTGGTCGGGGCAGGAAAGGCGGAGCATTATACGGAAGCTGCGGCGGTCGGGCAGGCCGACCCGTTTGATATGCATCAAGAGCAGCGGCTGGATTGCGTCTAGAGTTGTTTCAGCGATAACCACAAGCACTCAGGGAGACGATCATGCAAGCCATTCGCAGCATCCTCGTGGTGATTGAACCGGACCAGTTGGAAGGTCTCGCCCTGAAACGGGCACAACTGATCGCCGGCGTGACCCAGTCGCACCTGCACCTGCTGGTCTGCGAGAAGCGCCGCGACCACAGCGCCGCCCTCAACGACCTGGCCCAGGAACTGCGCGAGGAAGGCTACAGCGTCTCGACCAACCAGGCCTGGAAGGACTCCCTGCACCAGACCATCATCGCCGAGCAACAGGCCGAAGGCTGCGGGCTGATCATCAAGCAGCACTTTCCCGACAACCCGCTGAAAAAGGCCATCCTCACCCCGGACGACTGGAAACTGCTGCGCTTCGCGCCCTGCCCGGTACTGATGACCAAGACCGCCCGGCCCTGGACGGGCGGAAAGATCCTCGCCGCGGTCGACGTCGGCAACAACGACGGCGAGCACCGCTCCCTGCACGCCGGGATCATCAGCCATGCCTACGACATCGCCGGCCTGGCCAAGGCCACGCTGCACGTGATCAGCGCCCACCCCTCGCCGATGCTCTCCTCCGCCGACCCGACCTTCCAGCTCAGCGAAACCATCGAGGCCCGCTATCGCGAGGCCTGCCGCACCTTCCAGGCCGAGTACGGTTTCAGCGACGAACAATTGCACATCGAGGAAGGTCCGGCCGACGTGCTGATCCCGCGCACCGCGCAGAAGCTCGACGCGGTGGTCACCGTGATCGGCACCGTGGCGCGCACAGGGTTGTCCGGCGCGCTGATCGGCAATACCGCGGAAGTGGTGCTGGATACCCTGGAAAGCGACGTGCTGGTGTTGAAGCCGGACGACATCATCGCCCACCTGGAGGAGCTGGCCAGCAAGGAGTGACCGCTGGTCGGACGAAAAAGCCGCCCAAGGGCGGCTTTTTCGCTGGAGACACCGCCTATCTGTCGATCGCCTGCAGGAACGAGGGCGCGATGTAGCGCTGGTAATGCGCTTCCGACAGCAGGAAGAATTCCCGGTCGATGGCATCGCGCAGGTCCGGCAGGCTCCAGTCGCGGAATTCCGGCAGCAGTGCCACGCCGTAGGCTTCGATCTGGTTGATCAGCCGGGAACCGCGGGCGATCAACTGGTAGGCCCAGCAATAGGGGGACTGCTCGGGGACGAAACGGATCTGCCGCTGCTCCAGTTGCAGGCGCAGGCGCGCGGCGTCGAAGACTTCCAGCTTGGCGGCCATCACCTGGGCCAGCAACTGCTCAAGGCGACTCCAGACAGCCCGCTTTTCCTCGGCGTCGTAGAGGTTCCAGTTGACCACCTCATGGTGGAAACGCTTGCAGCCACGGCATACCAGGTCGCCGTATACCGTGGAGCAAAGCCCTACGCAGGGGGTTTTGATTCTTTGCGAAGACATGGCCGGGACAACGAAAACAAAGCGGCATCTTAGCCCTTTGTCTAATCAAGTTCACCCCGTGGTTCCTAGGGTTTCCGACTTAACTTTGCGTCGAGTTTCCAGTAACATTGGCCCGCCTTTTTAGGCGCCAATGTCCGTTAGAAGCTGTTTTCAAAGCGTCACGAGCACAGTTTCCGGCAGGTACGCTGGCGACGGCGCCTCCCTCAAGCGTCTCGCCAGCCCCACCCCAGCCCGCCGGCGTAAAACTTTGAAAACAGCTTCTGTCTGGAACCTGCCGATGCCCTCGTAGGTTGGTGGATTACCGTCCACCTGGGCCTGACGAGCGGATCTGCGTCGGTTCCTGGATACGTGTCCCCCGGGACCACTGATGAGGGAAATACTGTGCTTGAAGCCTACCGCAAACACGTAGAAGAGCGTGCCGCCCAGGGTGTCGTGCCCCAACCGCTGAACGCCGAACAGACCGCAGGCCTGGTCGAGCTGCTGAAGAACCCGCCGGCCGGCGAAGAAGAATTCCTCCTTGACCTGATCACCAACCGCGTACCGCCGGGCGTCGACGAAGCCGCCTACGTCAAGGCCGGTTTCCTTTCCGCCATCGTCAAGGGCGAAGCCACCTCCCCCCTTATCGACAAGCAACGTGCCGCCGAGCTGCTGGGCACCATGCAGGGCGGCTACAACATCGCCACCCTGGTCGAGCTGCTGGACGACGCCGAACTGGCCAACACCGCCGCCGAACAGCTGAAGCACACCCTGCTGATGTTCGACGCCTTCCACGACGTCGCCGAGCGCGCCAAGAAGGGCAATGCCGCGGCCAAGTCCGTGCTGCAATCCTGGGCCGATGGCGAGTGGTTCAAGGCCAAGCCGGAAGTCCCGGAAAAGCTGACTCTCACCGTATTCAAGGTCCCCGGCGAAACCAACACCGACGACCTCTCCCCGGCCCCCGACGCCTGGTCGCGCCCGGACATCCCGCTGCACGCCCTGGCCATGCTGAAGATGGCCCGCGACGGCATCGAGCCGGTCCAGCCGGGTTCGGTCGGTCCGCTGAAGCAGATCGAAGCGGTCAAGGCCAAGGGCTTCCCGGTCGCCTACGTCGGCGACGTGGTCGGCACCGGTTCCTCGCGCAAATCCGCCACCAACTCGGTGCTGTGGTTCTTCGGCGACGACATTCCGTTCGTGCCGAACAAGCGTGCCGGCGGCTTCTGCTTCGGCACCAAGATCGCACCGATCTTCTACAACACCATGGAAGATGCCGGCGCCCTGCCGATCGAGTTCGACTGCACCAACCTGGCCATGGGCGACGTCATCGACGTATACCCCTATGAAGGCAAGGTCGTTCGCCACGACAGCGGCGAAGTGGTCACCACCTTCGAGCTGAAGACCCCGGTCCTGCTCGACGAAGTCCGCGCCGGCGGCCGTATCCCGCTGATCGTCGGCCGTGGCCTGACCGAGAAGGCCCGCGCCGAGCTGGGCCTGGGCGCCTCCGACCTGTTCCGCAAGCCGGAAGCACCGGCCGATAGCGGCAAGGGCTTCACCCTGGCGCAGAAAATGGTCGGCCGCGCCTGCGGTCTGCCGGAAGGCCAGGGCGTGCGCCCGGGCACCTACTGCGAACCGAAGATGACCACCGTCGGTTCCCAGGACACCACCGGCCCGATGACCCGCGACGAACTGAAGGACCTCGCCTGCCTCGGCTTCTCCGCCGACCTGGTGATGCAGTCCTTCTGCCACACCGCGGCCTATCCGAAGCCGATCGACGTCAAGACCCACCACACCCTGCCCGACTTCATCATGACCCGTGGCGGCGTGTCGCTGCGCCCGGGCGACGGCATCATCCACAGCTGGCTGAACCGCATGCTGCTGCCCGATACCGTTGGTACCGGCGGCGACTCGCACACCCGCTTCCCGATCGGCATCTCGTTCCCGGCCGGCTCCGGCCTGGTGGCCTTCGCCGCCGCCACCGGCGTGATGCCGCTGGACATGCCGGAGTCGGTGCTGGTGCGCTTCAAGGGCAAGCTGCAACCGGGCATCACCCTGCGTGACCTGGTCCATGCGATCCCTTACTACGCGATCCAGCAGGGCCTGCTGACCGTCGAGAAGAAAGGCAAGAAGAACATCTTCTCCGGCCGCATCCTCGAGATCGAAGGCCTCAACGACCTGACCGTGGAGCAGGCCTTCGAGCTGTCCGACGCCTCGGCCGAGCGTTCCGCCGCCGGCTGCACCATCAAGCTGCCGGAACAGGCGATCGCCGAGTACCTGAAGTCCAACATCACCCTGCTGCGCTGGATGATCGGCGAAGGCTACGGCGACCCGCGCACCCTGGAGCGTCGCGCCCAGGCGATGGAAGCCTGGCTGGCCAAGCCGGAGCTGCTGGAAGCCGACAAGGACGCTGAGTACGCCGCGGTGATCGAGATCGACCTGGCCGACGTCAAGGAGCCGGTGCTCTGCGCGCCGAACGATCCGGACGACGCGCGTCTGCTGTCGAGCGTACAGGGCCGCAAGATCGATGAAGTGTTCATCGGCTCCTGCATGACCAACATCGGTCACTTCCGCGCCGCCGGCAAGCTGCTGGACAAGGTCAAGGGCGGCATCCCGACCCGTCTGTGGCTGGCTCCGCCGACCAAGATGGACGCCCACCAGCTGACCGAGGAAGGCTACTACGGCATCTACGGCAAGGCTGGCGCGCGCATGGAAATGCCGGGCTGCTCGCTGTGCATGGGCAACCAGGCTCGCGTCCAGACCGGTTCCACCGTGGTCTCCACTTCGACCCGTAACTTCCCGAACCGTCTGGGCGATGCCACCGATGTGTTCCTGGCATCGGCCGAGCTGGCGGCGGTCTCCTCGATCCTCGGCAAACTGCCGACCGTGGAGGAGTACATGGCCTACGCGAAGGACATCGACAGCATGGCTGCCGACGTCTACCGCTACCTGAGCTTCGACCAGATCGCCGAGTTCCGCGAAGCGGCTGCGAACGCCAAGATCCCGGTCGTCCAGGCCTGATCCAGCGACGCGTCGAACAAGCCCCGCCCCGTGCGGGGCTTTTTCTTGCCCGGCGAAAACCCCCGCGCCGCCTGGCATAGCGCTTGCTGTGGCAGCTATGGAAAAGCGCGCCGACGACGGCGCCTGCGCACTGGAAAACGGGACGGCCCGCGCCGCCCTCCCGCACTCGAGGTGGTGATGACAGACAGAGCGATACGCAGCCAGGCCTGGGCCGGCGGTTCCGACGCACCGGAAAAGAGCGCCCTGGACATCGGTTTCATGGCGCTGACCGATTCGGCCTCGCTGATCGTGGCCGCCACCCAGGGCTTCGCCCAGCCCTACGGCCTCACGCTCAATCTCAGGCGCCAACCGTCCTGGGCCACCTTGCGCGACAAGCTGCTCAGCGGCGAGCTGGATGCCGCGCAGTGCCTGTACGGGCTGGTCTACGGCGTCCAGCTCGGCCTCGGCGGCAGCGCGGCAAGCGAGATGGCGGTGCTCATGGGACTGTGCCAGAACGGCCAGGCGATCAATCTTTCCGAACCGCTGAAGCAGGCTGGCGTGACCAGTGCGGAGGCACTGCTCCGGCATCGGCGCCAGAATGGTGCACGCCTGACCCTGGCGCAGACCTTTCCCACCGGTACCCACGCGCTCTGGCTGAACTACTGGCTGGCGAGCATCGGTCTGCATCCGCTGCACGACGTGCACAGCGTGGTGGTTCCACCGGCGCAGATGGTCGGCCATCTCCAGGCCGGGCGCATCGACGGGTTCTGCGCCGGCGGACCCTGGGGCGCCCTGGCCGTGGACCAGGGCCAGGGCTTCACCATCGCCACCAGCCAGGCGATCTGGCCGGACCACCCGGAAAAGGTCCTCGGCACTACCCGCGCCTTCGTCGACGCCTACCCGAACACCGCCCGCGCGCTGGTCATGGCGGTCCTCGACGCCAGCCGCTTCATCGAACAGAACGCCGAGAACCGCCTGGGCACCGCGCAACTGATCAGCGGCCGCGACTATGTCGACGCTCCGCTCGGCGCGATCCAGCCGCGCTTCTTCGGCCGCTACCAGGACGGCCTCGGCAACGCCTGGCAGGACCCGCATCCGCTGCGTTTCTATGCCGACGGCGAAGTCAACCGGCCCTGGCTCTCGGATGGCATGTGGTTCATGACCCAATTCCGCCGCTGGGGCCTGCTGCGCGAAGACCCGGACTACCTGGGCATCGCCCGCAGGGTCCAGCAGACCGCGCTGTACCGCGATGCCGCGACGGCCCTTGGCCTGTGCCTGGACGGCGCCGACATGCGCCGCTCGACACTGATCGACGGGCGCACCTGGGACGGCAGCGACCCCGCCGGCTACGCCCGCAGCTTCCCGATCCACGCCCTGGCCGAAACCGGCCAGGGCATCGCCCCCTGACCCTGGTGCGCTCGCCATGCTGCGTATCCTGCTGATCGACGACACGCCGAAGAAAGTCGGACGCCTCAGGGCCGCCCTGCTCGAGAGCGGTTTCGAAGTGGTGGACGAGTCGGGGCTGACCATCGACCTGCCGGCGCGCGTCGAAGCGCTGCGTCCCGACGTGATCCTGATCGACACGGAGTCTCCCGGCCGCGACGTGATGGAGCAGGTCTGCCTGGTCAGCCGCGACCAGCCGCGCCCGATCGTGATGTTCACCGACGAGCACGATCCGGGAGTGATGCGCCGCGCCATCCAGTCCGGGGTCAGCGCCTACATCGTCGAAGGCATCCAGGCCAGCCGCCTGCAACCGATCCTCGACGTGGCCATGGCGCGCTTCGAGAGCGACCAGGCGCTGCGCGCTCAACTGCAGGCGCGCGAGGCGCAGCTGGCCGAGCGCAAGCGCATCGAGTTGGCCAAGGGCCTGCTGATGAAGATGAAGCATTGCGGCGAGGAGGAGGCCTACACGCTGATACGGCGCCAGGCCATGAGCCGCCAGCAGAAGCTGATCCAGGTCGCCGAGCAGATCATCGCCATGCACGACATGCTCGGCGGCTGAATCCGGCTGGGCAGCTGGCGATCATATCGCCAGCCACCCTGCTGGCCCCCGGCGCAGAGCGGCGCGGCTATGCTCGTGCGCCCGGAACGGCCCTATCCGTTCTGGGAGCTACCCCCTCGCCACCCTCGACTAGCATGACCAGGGAGGCCCGCAGTGGACGCCCAGGGCTAGGAGCCGCAGGCGTCCGCCCGAACCGCACCGCCGACTCAGCGGTCAGGAGATGCTCAGCATGATCGATCTCAGCACCTGGAACCTTACCATTCCCACCGAACCCACCCCGCAGGTGATCACCACCCAGCAACTCAACAACGGCTACCAGAGCCAGTACTTCCAGCAAGGCAACGATGGCGGCCTGGTCTTCTGGGTGCCCATCGACGGCTCGCACACCGAGGACAGCACCTATCCCCGCACCGAACTGCGCGAAACCCAGGCCGACGGCAGCCTCGACAACTGGTACTACTGGCAGGCCGACAACGAATTGCGGGTGACCATGAGCGTCGAAAAGGTCCCCTCGAAGAACAAGGTGATCATCGGCCAGATCCACAGCAAGTCGCCACAGACCGACGACGGCGAACCTCTGGTGAAGCTGCAGTACTACTACAAGCCCGAGGAAGGCCTCGGCCGGGTCGAGGCGCTGGTACGCAACCACCCGGACGATTCCTATAGCCGCAACGTGTCGATCCTCGAGCAGGTACGCCTGGGCGAGCGTTTCAACTACAGCCTGCGCGTCACCTCCAGCGGCGAGTTGGCGGTGCGCGCACGCAGCCAGGACGGCGAAGAGGACGCTTACTACCAGACCCTCGGCAGCGCCTGGAACGACCAGTTGCTCTATTTCAAGGCCGGCGCCTACGTGAACGACAACGCCGGCGACAGCGGCGAAGGCAGCCGCGTGACCATCTACCACCTGAACACCGCCCATCGCTGAACCGCCGACGGCGCACGGACGCGCCGCCCCAGCCCTGTGCAAGCCCCCGACGCCTGCCACCGCGGCGTGCACGCCCGACGCCATGGTTGTCCCTGCAACCGCTCTACGCCGCGCTTTCGACAACTTGGCAAAGAGCTTGCTACGTCCTGCCTGACGGTAGCCAACGGCGGTTACCCATCCCCGACAAAGACGTCGCGCGGCCTCTCCTTCCCGGCAGAGGCCCGTGGCGTCTTCGTCGTTTCGCCCCAGCGTCGGGGCGGGTGGGTGGTCCGCTGTCGGACGCTCACCTTGTAGCGATGCAACTTCCGCCGGGCGGCCGTTCCGCCCCGATTCCGCTGGATACGAGGTGTTCGATGAACAACAGCTTCTGGAAGGCCGGCCATGCGCCGACCCTGTTCGCGGCGTTTCTCTATTTCGACCTGAGCTTCATGGTCTGGTACGTGCTCGGCCCGCTGGGGGTGCAGATTGCCGGCGACCTGCAACTGAGCACCCAGCAGCGCGCGATGATGGTCGCCACGCCGATCCTCGCCGGCGCCGTACTGCGCTTCCTGCTCGGCCTGCTGGCCGATCGCTGGTCGCCGAAGAGCGCCGGCATCCTCGCCCAGGTCATCGTCATCGCCGCCCTCGCGGCCGCCTGGCTGCTGGGCGTGAACAGCTATGCGCAGGCACTGCTGCTGGGGTTGTTCCTCGGCTTCGCCGGGGCATCCTTCGCCGTGGCCCTGCCGCTCGCATCGCAATGGTACCCGCCGCAACACCAGGGCAAGGCCATGGGCATCGCCGGCGCGGGCAACTCCGGCACCGTGCTCGCCGCCCTCTTCGCCCCCGGCCTGGCCGCCGCGTTCGGCTGGAACAACGTGTTCGGCTTCGCCCTGCTGCCGCTCGTCCTGACCCTCCTGGTGTTCGCCATGGTCGCGCGCAACGCCCCGCAGCGGCCGGCGCCCAAGGCCATGGGCGATTACCTGAAAGCCCTCGGCGACCGCGACAGCTGGTGGTTCATGTTCTTCTACAGCGTCACCTTCGGCGGCTTCCTCGGCCTGGCCAGCACCCTGCCCGGCTATTTCCACGACCAGTACGGCCTGAACCCGGTGACCGCCGGCTACTACACCGCCGCCTGCGTCTTCGCCGGCAGCCTGATGCGCCCGCTCGGTGGCGCCCTCGCCGATCGCATCGGCGGCATCCGCAGCCTGCTGATGGTGTACACCCTGGCCGCCATCTGCATCGCCGCGGTCGGTTTCCACTTGTCCAGCGCGATGGCCGCCCTCGGCCTGTTCGTGGTCGCCATGCTCAGTCTCGGTGCCGGCAATGGCGCGGTGTTCCAGTTGGTACCGCAGCGCTTCCACAAGGAAATCGGCGTGATGACCGGGCTGATCGGCATGGCCGGCGGCATCGGCGGCTTCTGCCTGACTGCCGGCCTTGGCGCGATCAAGCAAAGCACCGGCGACTACCAGCTCGGCCTGTGGCTGTTCGCCAGTCTCGGCGTGCTGGCCTGGTTCGGCCTCCACGGGGTGAAGCGGCGCTGGCGCACCACCTGGGGCTCGGCCGCGGTCACCGCCGCGCGGGTCTGAGCGTGGGGCTGCGACTGAGCATCGGCGAGGCCAGCGCCTGCGGGCCTCGCACGGAAAACCAGGACGCGCTGCGGGTGGTCACCCCGGCGCCGGCCCTGGCCGCCAGCAAGGGACACCTGCTGGCCATCGCCGACGGTGTCAGCCAGTGCGCCGATGGCGGCCTGGCGGCGCGCAGCAGCCTGCAAGCGCTGGCCCTGGATTACTATGCGACTCCGGAAACCTGGGCCATCGTGCAGTCCCTGGACCGCCTGCTGCTGGCGCAGAACCGCTGGCTACAGGCCAACGGCGGCGGCCAGCCGCTGCTCACCACCCTCACCGCCCTGGTGCTGCGCGGCACCCGCTACACCCTGGCCCACGTCGGCGATTGCCGGGCCTACCTGTGGCGCGACGGCGAGTTGCTCCGGCAGACCAGCGACCACGTCTGGGAACAGCCGCACATGCAACACGTGCTGACCCGCGCCCTGGGACTGGACCAGCATCTGGTGGTCGACTATCTGGAAGGCGATCTGGAGCCCGGCAGCCAGTGGCTACTGGTCAGCGACGGCGTCTGGGCGACGCTGGGCGACAGCGGCATCCGCAGCATCCTGCGCAACGCCGAAGAGCCGCAGCGCAGCGCCGAGGCTCTGGTTCGCGCCGCCCACCTGGCAGGCAGCCAGGACAACGCCAGCGCCCTGCTGGTGCGCGTGGAAGCCGTGCCCGCAGGCAGCCTCGGCGACGCCCTCGCGCAACTGGGCCACTGGCCACTGCCGCCACCGCTGAAGCCCGACCAGCTCTTCGAAGGCTGGCGGGTCCGGCAGTTGCTAGGCGAATCCCGCCAGTCCCTGCTCTACCGGGTCGAAGATGGCCAGGGCCAACCCTGGCTGCTGAAGACCCTTCCCGCCGCACGTGCCGACGATCCGCTGGCAACCCAGGCCCTGCTGCTCGAGGAATGGTTCCTGCGCCGCGTCCAGGGCCGGCATTTCCCCGAGCTGCACGGATTGGCGCAACGCCAGCATCTGTATTACCTGATGCGCGAGCACCCCGGAGAGACTCTCGCCGAGCGCTTGCGCAACCATGGCCCGCTGTCGCTGCCGGAGTGGCTGGGGCTGGCCAACCAGCTGCTGCGCGGGCTTGGCCAGTTGCATCGACGCAACCTGCTGCACCGCGACCTCAAGCCGGAAAATCTCCACCTCGGCCGTGACGGCGAGCTGCGCCTGCTGGATTTCGGCCTGGCCTGGTGTCCGGGATTGTCGCGCGAAGACCCCCATCTGCTACCGGGTACGCCCAGCTACCTGGCGCCGGAATGCTTCTCCGGCACCTCGCCCTCGGTGCGCCAGGATCTCTACGCCACCGGCGTCTGCCTCTACCAGGCGCTGACCGGGCGCTATCCCTATGGCGAGATCGAAGCCTTCCAGCACCCGCGCTTCGGTCGCCCCGTCCCGCCCAGCCGCTATCGCCCCGACCTGCCGGCCTGGATCGACGACCTGCTGCTGCGCGCCGTCGCCTGCGACCCCGCACAGCGCTTCGAGACCGCCGAGGAATGGCTGCTCTCGCTGCAACAGGGAGAAGCGTTGCCGGCCGCGGCAACCCGCCCATTGCTGGAGCGCGAACCGCTGCAGACCTGGCGCGCCATCGCCCTGCTGTCCCTGGCCGCCAACCTGGCGCTACTCCTGATCTGGCTGAAGGGCTGAGAGGCACCAGCCCGGTGCGATACGCCCCGGCACGGGGCAGAAAGACCGCGGGGAGGCCCCGCGTTATCCCTGCAAGGCCATGGAGATAGGCAATAGCGCAAGTTGGCACGGCGCCTGCTTGGGTTCTCCCGACAATCGACAACAAAGCGCCTGCCTCAACGACGAGGCGGCGTTTCCCGACCGAACGGGACCTGGACAAAGGCGTCCTGCTGGCAACAGCGGGACGCCTTTTTTGTTTGCGCCAACCTTATGCAGGAGCTACTCCGCATGAAGAAGATCAAGCTGGTGATGGTCGGCAACGGCATGGCCGGGGTCCGTACCCTGGAAGAACTGCTCAAGCTCAACTCGGACTTCTACGACATCACGGTGTTCGGCGCCGAGCCCCATCCCAACTACAACCGCATCCTGCTGTCCCCGGTGCTGGCCGGCGAGCAGACCTTCGAGGAAATCGTCCTCAACGACCTCAACTGGTATGCGGAAAACGGCATCAAGCTCCTCCTCGACCGCAAGGTGGTGCAGATCGACCGGGTCCGCCGCAGGGTGGTCGCCGCGGACGGCAGCGAGGCCGAGTACGACCGCCTGCTGCTGGCCACCGGCTCGGTCCCCTTCATCCTGCCGATACCCGGCAATCGCCTGCAGGGCGTGATCGGCTACCGCGACATCGCCGACACCCAGGCCATGATCGACTGCGCCCGGACCCACAGCCACGCGGTGGTGATCGGCGGCGGCCTGCTCGGCCTGGAGGCGGCCAACGGCCTCAAGCAACGCGGCATGGACGTGACCGTCGTGCACCTCTCCGACTGGCTGCTGGAACGCCAACTGGACCGCACCGCCGGCAAACTCCTGCAAGGCGCGCTGGAAGCCCGCGGCATCCGCTTCCGCCTGAACACCCAGACCCAGGAACTGATGGACAACGGCAGCGGCCGGGTCTGTGCCGTGCAGTTCAACGACGGCGACGTGATTCCCGCCGACCTGGTGGTAATGGCCGCCGGCATCCGCCCCAATACCGAGCTGGCCGAAAGCGCGGGCATCCCCTGCAACCGCGGCATCCTGGTCAACGACACCCTGCAGACCTACGACCCACGCATCTATGCGGTCGGCGAATGCGCCAACCACCGTGGCATCGCCTACGGCCTGGTTGCGCCGCTGTTCGAGCAGGCCAAGGTCTGCGCCAACCACCTGGCTCATCTCGGCTACGCCCGCTACCAGGGCTCGGTGACCTCGACCAAGCTCAAGGTGACCGGTATCGACCTGTTCTCCGCCGGCGACTTCATCGGCGGCGAAGGCAGCGAGACCATCACCCTTTCCGACCCCATCGGCGGCGTCTACAAGAAGCTGGTGATCAAGGACGATGTACTGGTCGGCGCCTGTCTCTACGGCGACACCGCCGACGGCGGCTGGTACTTCCGGCAGATCCGCGAGAACCACAACGTCGCGCAGATCCGCGACCACCTGATGTTCGGCGAGAACGCCCTCGGCGATGTCGGCCACCAGGGCCAGAACAGCGCCGCGAGCATGCCCGACACGGCCGAAGTATGCGGCTGCAACGGCGTCTGCAAGGGCACCATCGTCAAGGCCATACAAGAACACGGCCTGTTCAGCGTCGACGAAGTCAAGAAACACACCAAGGCCGCCAGCTCCTGTGGCTCCTGCGCGGGATTGGTGGAACAGATCCTGATCAGCACCGTCGGCGGCGCCGCCGACGTCAAGCCGAAGAGCGAGAAGGCCATCTGCGGCTGCAGCGACCTCAACCACGGGCAGATCCGCAAGGCCATTCGCGAACACCGGCTGACCAGTCTCGACGCCGCCATGCGCTTCATGGACTGGAAGACCCCGAACGGCTGTGCCACCTGCCGCCCGGCCCTGAACTACTACCTGATCTCGACCTGGCCGGGAGAAGCCAAGGACGATCCGCAGTCGCGCCTGATCAACGAACGCGCCCACGCCAACATCCAGAAGGACGGCACCTACTCGGTGGTACCGCGGATGTGGGGCGGCGTGACCCACGCCGCCGAGTTGCGGCGCATCGCCGACGTCGCCGACAAGTACCAGGTGCCGATGGTCAAGGTCACCGGCGGCCAGCGCATCGACCTGCTGGGGGTGAAGAAGGACGACCTGCCGGCCATCTGGAAAGACCTCGACATGCCCTCCGGACATGCCTACGGCAAATCCATCCGCACCGTGAAGACCTGTGTCGGCAGCGAATTCTGCCGCTTCGGCACGCAGAACTCGACGCAGCTGGGCATCGATCTGGAACACGACCTGTTCAACATGTGGTCGCCGCACAAGGTCAAGCTGGCGGTCTCCGGCTGCCCGCGCAATTGCGCCGAGGCCGGGATCAAGGACGTCGGCATCATCGGCGTGGACTCCGGCTGGGAGATGTACATCGGCGGCAACGGCGGGATCAAGACCGAGGTCGCGGAGTTCTTCGTCAAGCTCAAGACCGCCGAAGAGGTGCGCGAATACAACGGCGCCTTCCTCCAGCTCTACCGCGAGGAAGCCTTCTACCTGGAGCGCACGGTGCATTATCTGCAGCGGGTCGGCATGGAGCACATCCGCAAGGCGGTGGTCGAGGACGCGGAAAACCGCAAGGCGCTCAACGACCGCCTGCAATTCGCCCTGTCCTTCGAGCAGGACCCATGGAAGCAGCGCATCGAACAGCCGCAATTGAAGAAGGAGTTCGAACGGATTTCGCTCAAGCAACTGGAAAACGTCTGAATCCCTTGCCCGGGCCCTCCCACGGCGGCCCTCCCCCTACCGGAGTGAACCGATGAACTGGCTGGATATCTGCTCCCTCGATGAAATCAACCCGCTGGGCTCGCGCGTGGTCGCCGGCCCGAAAGGCGACATCGCCATCTTCCGCGCCGCCGACGACCAGGTCTTCGCCCTCGATGACCGCTGCCCGCACAAGGGCGGCCCGCTGTCCCAGGGCCTGATCTACGGCAAGCGAGTGGCCTGTCCGTTGCACAACTGGCAGATCGAACTGGAGAGCGGCGAAGCCGTGGCCCCGGACCAGGGCTGCGCCCATCGCCACCCGGTGCGGGTGGAGAACGGACGGGTGCTGCTCGGCCTGGACAGCGTGGCGCTGTGCGCCTGATCTCTCGCCGATAACAGGAGCCGAGCATGTCGACAGATTCCCCGCTGCGCACCACCGCTTCGACCTGCTGCTACTGCGGCGTGGGTTGTGGCGTCCTGATCGAACACGACGGCGAACGCATCCTCGGCGTGCAAGGCGACCCGCGGCACCCAGCCAACTTCGGCAGACTGTGCAGCAAAGGCGCCAGCCTGCACCTGACCGGCGACCTCCAGGCCCGCGCGCTGTACCCCCAACTGCGCCTCGGCAAGCAACTGGCGCGGGCCCGCAGCGACTGGGAGAGTGCCCTGGAACATGCCGCCGGGCGTTTCGCCGAGACCATTCGCGAACACGGGCCGGACAGCGTGGCCTTCTATATATCCGGCCAGTTGCTGACCGAGGACTACTACGCCTTCAACAAGCTGGCGCGGGCCCTGGTCGGCACCAACAACATCGACAGCAATTCGCGCCTGTGCATGTCCTCGGCGGTGGTTGGCTACAAGCGCAGCCTGGGCGCCGACGCACCGCCCTGCAGCTACGAAGACCTCGACTGCGCCGATTGCGTGCTGATCGCCGGCAGCAACATGGCCTTCGCCCACCCGGTCCTGTTCCGTCGCCTGGAAGCCGCCAAGGCCGCTCGGCCGGAGATGCGCATCGTGGTGATCGACCCGCGGCGCACCGACACCTGCGAGCTGGCCGACCTGCACCTGGCGCTGCTGCCCGGCACCGACGTCGCACTGTTCCACGGCATCCTGCATATCCTGCTCTGGGAGGACTGGATCGACCGTTCGTTCATCGCCGAGCATACCGAGGGTTTCGCCGACCTGAAGGAACTGGTGCGCGACTACACCCCGGCCGCCGTCGCCGACATCTGCGGCATCGACCGCGCCGACCTGCAGCGCTGCGCCGAATGGATCGGCCATTCGCCGCGCTTCCTTTCGCTCTGGTGCATGGGGCTCAACCAGTCCAGCGCCGGCAGCGCCAAGAACAGCGCGCTGATCAACCTGCACCTGGCTACCGGCAAGATCGGCCGCGCCGGATGCGGGCCGTTTTCCCTCACCGGCCAGCCGAACGCCATGGGCGGTCGCGAGACCGGCAGCCTGGCCAACCTGCTGCCCGGCCACCGCGAAGCCGCCGATCCCGGCCATCGCGCCGAGGTGGCGCACTACTGGGGTGTGGAACAGTTGCCCACGTCCCCCGGTCTCAGCGCCATCGAGCTGTTCGATGCGGTCCACGACGGCCGGATCAAGGCGCTCTGGATCGCCTGTACCAACCCCGCGCAATCGCTGCCGGACCAGCGCAAGATCCACGAGGCCCTTGCCCGCTGTCCCTTCGTGGTGGTCCAGGAAGCCTTCGCCGGCACGGAAACCTGCCAATACGCCGACCTTTTGCTTCCAGCCGCATCCTGGGGAGAAAAGGAAGGCTCCGTGACCAATTCGGAACGGCGGATCAGTCATGTCCGTCGGGCCGTTCCGCCCCCCGGTGAAGCGCGCCAGGACTGGAACATCGTCTGCGACTTCGCGCGCCGCCTGGAAGGGCACCTGCGTCCCGCTAAACCCGGCCTGTTCGCCTTTGCCGACAGCCGCAGCCTGTTCGACGAATACAAGCTGCTTACCGCCGGCCGCGACCTCGATCTTTCCGGCCTCAGCTACGCACTGCTCGACCGCCTGGGGCCGCAGCAATGGCCATTTCCCACTGGCGCGGAGCAAGGCACCGCACGGCTCTATGCAGACGGCCGCTTCCCTACCGCCTCGGGACGCGCGCAACTGGTCGCCGAACCCTACCGCGCCGCCCAGGAAAAACGTGACGCGCGCTACCCGCTGACCCTCAATACCGGACGCTTGCGCGACCAGTGGCACGGCATGAGCCGGACCGGCACCTGCGCACGCCTGTTCGGCCATGAAGAGGAGGCCCTGGTGCACCTGCATCCCGAGGAACTGCGCCGCCGCCAACTGCTGGACGGGCAGCTCGTGCGCCTGAAGAGCCGGCGTGGCGCCCTGGTCCTGCCGGTGAGCGCAGACGACTCGGTGCGCCCCGGCCAGGCCTTCCTGCCGATGCACTGGGGCGATCGCTTCCTCAAGGGCCTGGGCTGCAATGTCCTGACCCTGCCGGCGTTCGACCCCCTGTCGAAACAACCCGAACTCAAGCACGCCGGGGTTCAGGTCGAATCCGTCGAACTGCCCTGGCGCCTGTTCGCGCTGGTGGAAACCGATATCCAGGCGCGTTTCGAGGCCCTCCGTGCGCTGTGCGAAGTCTTCGACCACGCCAGCTTCAGTCTCGCCGGACGCGAGCGCCCCGCCCTGCTGGTCAGCGCCGCACACCATGAGGCACCTGGCGCAGACCTGCTGGAGCGGATAGATCGCCAACTCGAATTGCTCGACGGGCCGATCCTCGCCTACGACGACCCCCGGCGCGCCATCGGCAAGCGCGTGCGCCTCGAAGACGGGCGCATCGTCGCCGTCCGGCTCGCCGGCGAAACCCTCGCCCGCGACTGGTTGAAAGAGCTCTGGCTTACCGGCCGGGCCGATAGCGAGCTACGCCGCTGGCTGCTCGCCCCACTCGGCGCGGCACCGGGACGACCCAGCCAGGGTGCGGGCGGCAAGACCCTGTGCAGTTGCCAGAACGTCAGCCAGCAAACGGTGCTCGGCGGCATCGCCCGCGGATTGGACCTGGACGGATTGAAGCGCGAGTTCGGCTGCGGCACCGGCTGCGGCTCCTGCGTACCGGAAATCAAGAGACTGCTGGCGGCCCCCCGGCCCATGGCGGCGAATGCCTGAGGAGAACGACGATGAGCGGTAAGGTCTGGCTGGTGGGTGCGGGTCCCGGCGATCCGGAACTGTTGACCCTGAAGGCAGTTCGCGCCCTGCAGGACGCGGATGTGGTGATGGTCGACGATCTGGTCAACCCGAGCATACTGGAGCACTGTCCGTCCGCCCGGCTGGTCCGGGTCGGCAAACGCGGCGGCTGCCGCTCCACACCGCAGGACTTCATCCAGCGCCTGATGCTGCGGCATGCCCGCCAGGGACGCAGCGTGGTGCGCCTGAAAGGCGGCGATCCATGCATCTTCGGCCGCGCCGGCGAAGAAGCCGAATGGCTGGCCCGGCACGGGATAGACAGCGAGATAGTGAACGGCATCACCGCCGGGCTGGCTGGCGCCACTGCCTGCGGCATACCGCTGACCTACCGCGGCATCAGCCGCGGCGTGACCCTGGTGACCGCGCATACCCAGGACGACAGCCCGCTGGCCTGGGAAGCCCTGGCACGCAGCGGTACCACGCTGGTGGTTTACATGGGCGTCGCCCGACTCGCGGAGATCCAGGCCGGGCTGCTGGCTGGAGGCATGGCCGAGGATACGCCGCTGGCGATGATCGAGAACGCCACCCTGGGCAACCAGCGCGAATGCCGCAGCAACCTCGGCGAGCTACTGCGGGACGCCGGACGTTTCGCCTTGAAAAGCCCGGCGATCCTGGTGATCGGCGAAGTAACCCGCGACATCGTGTCGCAACCGATTTCCCTGAGCGCCTGACGAGCGGTCTTTTTCCAGGCAAAGAAAAACCCGGCCTGAGCCGGGTTTTTCCTTAGAGGCTCAGCCGATTACTTGGCTTCAGCTTCTACTTCGGCTTCAACGCGACGGTTGATAGCGCGGCCTTCAGCGGTGGCGTTGTCGGCAACCGGGCGGGACTCGCCGTAACCAACAGCGTTCACGCGACCGCCTTCTACACCGTACTCGTTGACCAGTACGTCACGAACGGCGTTGGCACGACGCTCGGACAGCTTCTGGTTGTAAGCGTCGGTGCCGACGGAGTCGGTGTGACCTTCAACGGTGGTGGAAGTGGACGGGTACTGCTTCATGAAGTCAGCCAGGTTCTTGATGTCAGCGTAGCTGTTCTCTTTGACCTTGGACTTGTCGAAGTCGAACTTCACGTCCAGCTGTACGCGTACGACTTCGGCGACAGCCGGGCAGCCGTTGGCGTCAACGGTGACGTTGGCCGGGGTATCCGGGCACTTGTCGACGTTGTCGCAAACGCCGTCGTTGTCGGAGTCGGAGCAAACGTCGGCAACCGGTTCCGGAGCCGGAGCGGCTTTCGAACCACCGAAGTTGAAGCCGACGCCCAGGCCAGCCATCCACTCGCCCTGGTGACCGTTGTCACGCTTCTCCAGACCGTACTGGCCGTCGAGGCTGGCCTTGGCGAAGAAGTTCTCGGTGAAGTAGTACTTCAGACCAGCGCCGATGTTGGCCATGGTCATCTGCTGACGGCCTTGGCTGTCGCTGTTGATGTTGGTGATGTTCTGGTGAGCCAGACCAGCCGACACGTACGGACGCAGACCTACGCCCGGGGTACCGAAGTGGTAGATGGCGTCCAGGGAGGTCAGGTTGCCGTGGACCTTCTTGTTGCCGGTTTCGTAGGTGCCACGAACGTCATGGTACTCACCGTAGGACAGCGCCAGCTCGACGTCGTCGGTCAGGAAGTAACCGATCGAGCCGCCGTACAGGTCCGCGTTCTTCATGTTGCGAACGCTGTCGGTGAAGTAGCGCTTGCCGAAGGCTTCGATCTCTACCGAGTTCTGGCCCTGGGCAAAGGCGTTCATTGCCGAAGCGGCAACCAGCGAGCCGATGACAACGCCTAAGGTGTTCTTCAGTTTCATCCGTTAAATCCCCATCTTGATGGTCAGTTAGTTGTCCAACAATCAGCCGCACAACTTGGGTGGCAAGTTTATCAGAACTTCCCGCATAGAGAGACAATATTTACCCAACTATGTTTCGGTCGCATCTGAAAACTTTTCGCGCAGGCGGTCCAGTGCCCGCTTGTAGCGCATTTTCGTCGCACTCAGACCCATGTGCATGATATCCGCTATCTCCTGAAACTCCAGTTCCGCGACGAAGCGAAGAACCAGAATCTCCCGATCTATCGGATTGACATGGACGAGCCAACGATCCAATCCGCCCCGCTCCTCAACCTTCGGCGACTTCTCCTCGGAAGCCTCCTCCAGCGGGTCGAGGCTGAGCGCATCCATCAATCGGCGCTTGCGGCGCTCCTTGCGGTACTGCGTGATGCACTCGTTGTACGTGATGCTATATAGCCACGTTTTGAACTTCGACTTGCCCTCAAAGTTCTTCAACCCGTACAAGACTTTCAGCATCACCTCCTGGCACACGTCGTCCGCGTCGCGGTCGTTGCCCAGGTAGCGGGCACAGACGTTGAACAGCGTGCGCTGGTAACGCCGCATCAATTCTTCATAGGCGCGCGTCACGTGGAACAGCTCCGAGTGCGCACGCTCGACCAGCTCTTCATCGGAAAGCTGGCGTGGGTCATACCGCTGTGACAGGGGGTGAGGCTTATTCAAGTGAGATCAGGCCAGTCATATCGTAAGCCGGGCCGCCCTGCAGAGCAGCCACGTCCATTATCTCTCCCGGATCAGCGGCTGGTAACTCGCTGATCGAGCAGTAGACGGTTGGCCAGCGACACAAGCTCTCCCTCTTCCGTCAGCAGGATGGTCTTGACCGTACCTATCTCTTCAATAGTGCCTTCAACGTCACCCACTTTCACCTGTTGTCCGACCTGATACAGCTCGCGGACGTAGATTCCTGCAATGATCTGCCCGGCGACCTCGCGGCTGCCCAGGCCCAGGGCCAGCGCAGCGGCCAGGCCGACGGTGATCAGGACGATGGCGATGATGTAGTTGAGCAGGTCGGTCTTGACCTCGAGCTGCCCCACCGCCACCGAGATGCTGATGATGATGACCAGCCACTGGGCGATCCGCCCCAGGCCGTTCGCGTATTCGAGGCCGACGCCGTCCGCCGCGCCGCGCACGACGCTGTTCACCAGTTGCGCCAGGAGCACGCCGACGATCAGCACCAGGGCCGCGCCGAACACCTTGGGCAGGTACAGGGCGAGGACGTCCAGCGTGGCGGATACCCGCTGCAGGCCGAGCGACTCGGCGGCGGATACGAGGAAGACGAGCAGTACGAACCAGTAGACGATCTTGCCGACCAGCGTCGAGACCGGAACCTGGATGCCGACCCGGGCCAGCAGCTTGGTCAGGCCGGTGCCACCCATCAGCCGGTCCAGGCCCAGCTTGGCCAGCAGCTTGGAAAGCAGCGCATCGAGCAGCTTGGCGATGACGAAGCCGAGCAGAACGACCACCAGGGCGCCGAGCAGGTTGGGGATGAAGCCTGCCAGCTTGCCCCACAGGGTGTTCATCGCGGTCAGCAAGCTCTGGGTCCAGATATCGAATTGCATGTTCACTCAGCCTTGTCAGCAGAAGATGCGTTTTTCGCGGAAATACGGGAAACCGGCGCCAGATGCGGCGAACCGTTGTTGATGCCGATCATCAGCGCCTGCAGCCAGTGCCCCATGAGGCTGAACAGGTCACCGGCGCCGACCTGGCGATTGGCCGTCTTCAGCACCCGTCCCAGACGCGCGTCGTCGTCCGGCTGGGGAGCCGAAGCCTTGAGCAGGTCCCGCAGGGACTCTTCGAACGGATCGTGCATGCGCACCTCATGTCTGTACGAGGGAGTGACGCCCTCTCTTTACTCCAGGTCACGTCAGAGCCAGCGCAGCCGACGAAATACCCACCACTGGAAGGTGGCGACGCCGCCGATCAGCAGGCAGGCCAGCCAGAACCCATGCGGTGCATCCGCCCCTGGAATGCCGCCGACATTGATTCCCAGCAGGCCGGTGACGAAGCTCATCGGCAGGAAAAAGCCGGTGATTATACCAAGGAGATACATGGTGCGGTTCATCCGTTCGGTGATTCGCCGCGACTCGGCTTCCTGCAGGACGCTGATGCGCTCCCGTATCAACTCGAGTTCTTCGAGATTCCGCGTCAGCCGGTTGTTCAGCTCGTTCCAGTAATCGGCGTCGTCCTCGACGAACCAGGACAGCTTGTAGCGCGCCAGTTGCGAGTAGATGTCCCGCTGCGGCGCCAGGTAGCGCCGCAACCCCGCCGACCGGCGGCGCAGGGTACGCAACTGGTGCTGGTCGGGACTGGCGCGCTCGTCCGCCTCGACCAGCTCCTCGACAGCATCGAGCTGGTCGGCTATCCCGCTGATCAGCGTGTCGACGCGATCGGTCAGGTAGTGCGCGAGGTAGTACACGACCTCGGATGCTGTCTTCGGCCCTTTCCCCGCCTCCAGGTCCTCGAGCAGATCGGCCACCGCCTTCAGCGGCCGCAGGCGCAGCGAGATCACCCGGCGCGCGTCGGCGAATACCCGCAGCGAAACCATGTCTTCCGGCTCCGCGCCCGGATTCAGGTTCACTCCACGGAGGAACACCAGCAGGCTTTCGGCCCCGAGATCGAGCAAACGGGGGCGGGTCGCCTCCTCCAGCAGCAGATCGCAGGCGAACTCGCTGAGCCCCGCGGAATCCCGCAGCCAGGCCTGTGCCTCCGGTACGCCGCGGTCCCAGTGCAGCCAAAGGCTTTCCTCCGGCAGCAGGTCGAGCACCGCTATCTGGTTGCGTCCGACACGGCGTCCGCCGCCGCGCCCGTTGAGGACGTAGCCATAGATCAGGCCGCGCTCGTCACCCGACTCGTACGCTTGCATTGCGCTTCCCTTGGTAAAACGACCATTTCGACAGTAAAAACACAAGTCCGGTACCAGTCAATTCATGGACTTGCGGCACAACCTTAAAGCCAGTCCTGAGACCCGTATGCGCACCCCGGGTTCATTCCAGCAAAAAGCCCCGGGACGCTGCCTGCGTCACCGGGGCCGGAACGGCTGTTAAAAAGCCCTATTCGGGCATCTTCAAGGCCTGCGGAGAAACGATGATGCCGTTGTTGTCGGCATACACGAACTCGCCGGGGCGGAAGGTGACGCCGCCGAAGGTCACGGCGACGTTCAGATCGCCGATGCCGCGCTTGTCGGTCTTCAGCGGATGACTGGCCAGGGCCTGGACGCCGAGGTCGGTCTGGGCGATCACGTCGACGTCACGGATGCAGCCATACACGACGATCCCTTCCCAGCCGTTCTTCGCCGCTTTCTCGGCCAGCATGTCGCCCAGCAGGGCGCGGCGCAGCGAACCACCGCCATCGACGACCAGGACCTTGCCCTTGCCGTCCTTGTCGACCTGCTCCTTGACCAACGAGTTGTCTTCGAAGCACTTGATGGTGACGATCTCGCCGCCGAAGGAGTCGCGGCCGCCGAAGTTGCTGAACATGGGTTCGACGACCTGGACCAGCTCAGGATAGGCATCGCACAGATCGGGAGTGACGTAATGCATGGGAAGCTCCTGTGGGTGAAGGGATCGGCTCGGGCAGCTCCGGAGGAACATCGGCCGCCCGCCCCGGCGGCGCCGGCGTGACCGGAGCCGCCATTTGCGTCACATGTTAGCCGCTGATTCCGGCTTCCGATACGTCTAGCGCCTCGCTCCACGCGGATTCGTCGCCCGCCGGCGATCGCTGGCGCAGCCAGCGCTCCACCAAGGGCCAGACCTCTAGCTGGGCCGCCTTGCCGATCAGCATCTCGATATGCCCGTAGTCCTCGGCGTAGCCAGCCTCGTGTCCGAGCAACAGGTATTCGCGCTCGGACGAGGCGAACTGCTCGAACAACTTGCGACAGGCCCAGGACGGGTCCTGCCGGTCCCCAGCCCCGGCGACCGCCAATAGCGGTACGTCGACTGCGGCGAGCCCCTTCCACCAGTCGTTGCCCGGCTCGCCGAAGCGGCCGAACAGCCCATGCCAACGCAGGACCTCCAGCGCCAGGCCGACCGGCTCGTCTTCCGGCCCCTGCCGCCAACGGCTTCCGGACAGCGCATCGACGCGGCGCAGCAGCAGGCGCGCGAGGATGCCTGCCATGGGCAACCTGAACAGCCAGTGCGCGGTGCTGACCTGGCTACCGAACAACGCCACGGAAGCGATCCGCGCCTGGTCCAGGTAGCCCCCGCCCAGTCCCGCCGCCAGCACCACCCCACCGAGGGAGTGGCCAATCCAGTGCGCCGGCTGCCCGCACTGCTCGTGGATGAAGGAGGCCAGCGCCGGCAGGTCGTAGCGCGCGTAGTCGGCGACCCGGTTGTCCCGGTAACCATCGTTGCGAATCGACAGGCCATGGCCGCGCATTTCCGGCAGCCAGACATCGAACCCCGCCCGCGCCAGGTAAGGACCTAGTCCGAGCGCACGCGGCGAGTACCAGAAGCGGCGGTTGGAAAAACTCCCGTGCAGGAGGATCACAGGCGGTCCGCGCCGCTCGCCGGCGGCCTGCTGTCCAAGCCGGGTTACGACCAGCTCGACGCTGGCATCGGGGCTGTTGCCGGGCTTCAGGCGGTAGATGTCTTCGGTAAGGTCGGCGCGCAACTCGGCGCTGACCAGGGCGACAGGAAAGAGGCGACTACTGCTTTGCATGCTTGTCTTGTACAGGAGGCACGAAAAAGGGCGGTGTTACCCGCCCTTTCCGGATACAGCGAGGACCGATCAGGCCTGGTCTTGCCCCTCGGCAAGGAAGAACCAGGTATCCAGCACCGAGTCGGGGTTCAGCGAGACGCTCTCGATGCCCTGCTCCATCAGCCAGCGGGCCAGGTCCGGGTGGTCCGACGGACCCTGGCCGCAGATGCCGATGTACTTGCCGGCCTTGTTGCAGGCAGCGATGGCGTTGGCCAGCAGCTTCTTCACCGCCGGATTGCGCTCGTCAAACAGGTGGGCAACGATGCCGGAATCGCGATCCAGGCCCAGGGTCAGCTGGGTCAGGTCGTTGGAACCGATGGAGAAGCCATCGAAGAACTCGAGGAACTCGTCGGCCAGCAGGGCGTTCGACGGCAGTTCGCACATCATGATGACCTTAAGGCCGTTCTCGCCGCGCTTCAGGCCGTTCCCGGCCAGCAGCTCGACCACCTGGCTCGCCTCGCCCAGGGTGCGCACGAAGGGCACCATGATCTCGACGTTGGTCAGGCCCATTTCGTTGCGGACCTTCTTCAGCGCACGGCACTCCAGCTCGAAGCAGTCGCGGAACGACTCGCTGATGTAGCGCGAGGCGCCACGGAAGCCGAGCATCGGGTTCTCTTCTTCCGGCTCGTAGAGCTTGCCGCCGATCAGGTTGGCGTACTCATTGGACTTGAAGTCGGACAGGCGCACGATGACCTTCTTCGGCCAGAACGCCGCGGCCAGGGTGCTGATGCCCTCCACCAGCTTCTCGACGTAGAAGCCGACCGGATCGGGATAGCCGGCGATGCGCTTCTCCACGCTTTCCTTGATGTCCGCCGGCAGGCCGGCGAAGTTCAGCAACGCCTTGGGATGCACGCCGATCATGCGGTTGATGATGAATTCGAGGCGGGCCAGGCCCACGCCTTCGTTCGGCAACTGGGCGAAATCGAAAGCGCGATCGGGATTGCCGACGTTCATCATGATCTTGAACGGAAGGTCGGGCATGGCGTCGACCGAGTTCTTGCGCACATCGAAACCGAGTTCGCCTTCGAAGATGAAGCCGGTATCGCCTTCGGCACAGGAAACGGTCACCCCCTGGCCATCCTGCAGGATCTGGGTGGCGTTGCCGCAACCGACCACCGCCGGGATGCCCAGTTCGCGAGCGATGATCGCCGCGTGGCAGGTGCGCCCGCCGCGGTTGGTGACGATGGCGCTGGCGCGCTTCATCACCGGCTCCCAGTCCGGGTCGGTCATGTCGGAGACCAGGACGTCACCCGGTTGGACCTTGTCCATTTCCGACACGTCGTTGATCACCTTGACCGGACCGGCACCGATGCGCTGGCCGATGGCACGCCCTTCCACCAGGACGGTCCCCTTCTCTTTCAGCAGGTAGCGCTCCATGACCGTGGCGCTGGCGCGGCTCTTCACGGTTTCCGGGCGTGCCTGGACGATGTACAGCTTGCCGTCGTCACCGTCCTTGGCCCATTCGATGTCCATCGGGCGGCCATAGTGCTTCTCGATGATCATGGCCTGCTTGGCCAGCTCGGTGACCTCGGCGTCGCTCAGGGCGAAGCGGGCGCGATCGGCACGATCGACGTCCACCACCTTGACCGAGCGACCGGCCTTGGCTTCGTCGCCGTAGATCATCTTGATCGCCTTGCTACCCAGGTTGCGGCGCAGGATGGCCGGACGCCCGGCTTCCAGGGTCGGCTTGTGGACGTAGAACTCGTCGGGGTTCACCGCGCCCTGAACCACGGTCTCGCCCAGGCCGTAGGCACCGGTGATGAAGACCACGTCGCGGAAGCCGGATTCGGTGTCCAGGGTGAACATCACCCCAGCGGTGCCGGTTTCCGAGCGGACCATGCGCTGCACGCCGGCGGACAAGGCGACCAGCTTGTGATCGAAGCCCTGGTGCACGCGGTAGGCGATGGCGCGGTCGTTGAACAGGGAGGCGAAGACCTCTTTTGCTGCGCGGATCACATTGTCCACGCCGCGGATATTGAGGAAGGTTTCCTGCTGGCCGGCGAACGAGGCGTCCGGAAGGTCTTCGGCGGTAGCGGAGGAACGCACTGCCACGGCGAGGTTGTCGTTGCCGTTGGCCAGGGCGGCGAAGGCCTGGCGGATCTCGCTGTCGAGACGGGCCGGGAACTCGGCTTCCATCACCCACTGGCGGATCTGCGCGCCGGTCTTGGCCAGGGCGTTGACGTCGTCGACGTCCAGGGCGTCCAGGGCCGCGTGGATACGGTCGTTGAGGCCACTCTGCTCGAGGAAGTCACGGTAGGCCTGGGCGGTGGTGGCAAATCCGCCGGGTACGGAAACGCCGGCACCGGCCAGGTTGCTGATCATCTCGCCGAGGGATGCGTTCTTGCCCCCCACATGCTCTACATCATGGACGCCGAGCTTATCGAGGGAAACTACGTACTCTACCAAGGTGATCTCTCCACTATTGAATTGGAAAAGCTCAAGCGGGGCCAGGAGCAGCTCCGCTGGATTCTGGCCTGGCCCTTAGAAATAAGTGACAATGCTGCGACAGAAAGGCCTCTGACAACGCGCGGCCTATCATAGCCAAGAATCGTTCCTACCTTAAGGCTTTCGGTGCAAATGAAACGAACCGCATTCTTCATCTCGGACGGCACCGGTATCACCGCCGAAACCCTGGGCCAAAGCCTTCTGGCACAGTTCGAGAACATCAGCTTCGTCAAACTGACGAGACCGTACATCGATACCGAAGAAAAAGCGCGCGCCATGGTACAGCAAATCAATAATGCTGCCGAGTCGGACGGGGCCCGCCCGATCATCTTCGATACCATCGTGAACCGCGACATCCGGGCGGTCCTGGCGCAATCCAACGGTTTCATGATCGATATCTTCGCCACCTTTCTTTCGCCTCTGGAACAGGAGCTTTCGGCCGACTCGTCCTATTCGGTCGGCAAGTCCCACTCCATCGGCCACAACTCCAACTACATGGATCGCATCGAGGCGGTGAACTTCGCCCTCGACAACGACGACGGCGCCCGCACCCACTACTACGACAAGGCCGACCTGATCCTGGTCGGCGTCTCGCGCTGCGGCAAGACGCCCACCTGCCTGTACATGGCCCTGCAGTATGGCATCCGCGCCGCCAACTACCCGTTGACGGAAGAGGACATGGAGCGCCTGCAACTGCCGAACGCCCTCAAGCAGTACAAGCACAAGCTGTTCGGCCTGACCATCGACCCCGATCGCCTCACCGCGATTCGCAACGAGCGCAAGCCCAACAGTCGCTACGCCAGCTTCGCCCAGTGCGAATTCGAGGTACGCGAGGTCGAAAGCCTGTTCCGCCGCGAAAACATCGCCTACATCAACTCCACGCATTTCTCGGTGGAGGAGATTTCCGCAAAGATCCTCGTCGAAAAAGGCGTGGAACGGCGCTTCAAATAACCGCTCCGGGGCCAGCGGCTCGGCACCGCCAAGGTCCCTTGCCCGCTTCCGGTAACGCTTCGAGCCCCTGGATGGAATTTCGTTTCATCCCAGGGGCAAAACCCCGACCAAGTGGTATAAGCGGCTGTCGCTGCCGAAAAACCGCGTGATAGAATGCGGCCCGCATGCGCCTGGCGGGGCGCCCGGCATGCCCGGCCTGCCGAGCGCAGGTCGATGACGCAGGGTTTTCCGTCACGGACTGGACAGCGATCGCAAGATCGACCCGCCGAACGCGACACCAACCAGGACTTATGAAACTCAAGCCCTTAGCTCCCCTGCTCTGCCTATTCATCGCCGTACCAGGCCTGAGCGTAGCCGCCGAAAAGACGGTCTACGGCCTGAACGAATACGCGCGCATCAACGACCCGGACATCCAGCTGGCCGCCAAGCTCGACACCGGCGCCAAGACCGCCTCCCTCAGCGCCCGCGACATCAAGCGTTTCAAGCGCGACGGCGAAACCTGGGTGCGCTTCTACCTGGCCACCGACAACGCCGACGACACCCCGATCGAGAAGCCCCTGGCGCGGATCAGCAAGATCAAGCGCCGCCACGGCGACTTCAACCCCGACGAGGGCAAGGCCTATACCGCCCGTCCGGTGATCGAGCTGCAGGTCTGCATGGGCAAGGCGATTCGCACCATCGAAGTGAACCTGACCGACCGAAGTGCATTCCAATACCCGCTTTTGATCGGCTCGGAGGCCTTGAAGAAATTCGACGCACTGGTCGATCCGAGCTTGAAATACTCGGCCGGGAAACCCGGCTGCAAACCTGATGCAAAACCTGCTGAGTAAACGACATGCGCTCTCTCAACCTGCATCTGAAAGTCCTGATCGCCATCCTGCTGACCCTGGGTGTGGCGATCACCGCCTATCAGATTTTCGTCCAGGGTATTCCCGTTACCGAAGCCGAAACCGATGACCTCTGGAACATCGATGCCAAGGTCGACTTCGTCGCCACGCCGAAAACCCCGGTCAAGGTGCAGATGTTCGTTCCGCCGTTGAGCCAGGACTACGTCAGCCTCAACGAAAGCTTCGTCTCCAACAATTACGGCGTCAGCATCAATCGCGCCGACGGCAATCGCAAGGTGACCTGGTCCGCCCGCCGCGCCAACGGCAAGCAAACCCTGTACTACCGCCTGGTGCTGACCAAGCGCTACACCGGCGAGAAGACCAAGGAGAAAGGCCCGATCTTCCGCGACAGCCTGCCCCTGGAAGGCCCGGAGAAGATCGCCGCAGAAGCCCTGCTGGCCCCCATTCGCCAGCACTCGGCCGACGTCGAGACCTTCGTCAGCGAAGCCATCAAGCGCGCCAACAACGGCAACGACGACAACGTCAAGCTGCTGATGGCCGGCGACACCAGCCTGGAAAAGAAAGCGCATATCGTCGAAACCCTGCTGTCCATCGCCCACGTGCCGATGGAGCGGGTCCATACCATCCGCCTGGTCGCCGACCTGCAACAGAGCCCGGAACTGTGGCTGCGCAGCTTCAACGGCGAGAACTGGCTGTATTTCAACGTGGTCACCGGCGAACAGGGCCTGCCCTCCGATCGCCTGATCTGGTGGCTTGGCGATGAGCCGCTGATGACCATCGACGGCGGCAAGAAGGCCCAGGTCAGCTTCAGCCTGAACAGCAGCGAGATGAACGCCATCCGCCTGGCCAAGCTGTCCGACGAGAACACCGAGGCGGCCTTCCTCGAGTACTCCCTGTACGGCCTGCCGCTGTCCACCCAGCAGACCTTCCAGATCATGATCATGATCCCGATCGGCGTGCTGGTGATCCTGATCCTGCGCAACCTGATCGGCCTGCAGACCCTCGGCACCTTCACCCCCGTGCTGATCGCCCTGGCCTTCCGCGAGACCGGCCTGCAATGGGGTATCGCCCTGTTCACCGTGATCACCGCCCTGGGCCTGTCGCTGCGCTCCTATCTCGAGCACCTGAAGCTGCAGATGCTGCCGCGCCTCTCGGTGGTGCTGACCTTCGTGGTGGTGATGATCGCGGTGATCAGCCTGTTCAGCCACAAGCTCGGCTTCGAGAGCGGCCTGTCGATCGCCCTGTTCCCGATGGTGATCCTGACCATGACCATCGAACGCCTGTCGATCACCTGGGAAGAGCGCGGCGGCGGCCATGCGATGAAGGTGGCCATCGGCACCCTGTTCGCGGCATCGCTGGCGCACATCCTCATGCGCATCCCGGAACTGGTGTACTTCATCTTCACCTTCCCGGCCGTGCTGCTGATCCTGGTCGCCTTCATGCTCGCCATGGGCCGCTACCGCGGCTACCGCCTGACCGAGCTGTTCCGCTTCAAGGCCCTGCTCAAGGACTGAACCATGTCGATCTGGAAGACCTGGAAAGACCTGACCGCGAAAGGCGTGATGGGCATCAACCGACGCAATGCCGATTACGTCCTGAAGTACAACAAGCGGCACCTGTATCCGGTGGTGGACGACAAGATCATCACCAAGGAACGCGCGCTCGAGGCCGGCATCCACGTGCCGGAGATGTACGGCATCATCGAGACCGAGAAAGGCATCGACAAGCTCAACGAGATCATCGGCGAGCACAACGATTTCGTCATCAAGCCGGCGCAGGGCGCCGGCGGCGACGGCATCATGGTGATCGCCGACCGCTTCGAGGGCCGCTACAAGACCGTGTCGGGGAAGATCGTCAGCCACGAGGAGATCGAGCACCACATCTCGAGCATCCTCTCCGGCCTCTACTCCCTCGGCGGTCATCGCGACCGCGTACTGATCGAGTACCGGGTGACCCCCGACCAGATCTTCAAGAGCATCAGCTACGAAGGTGTGCCGGACATCCGCATCATCGTGCTGATGGGCTACCCGGTGATGGCCATGCTGCGCCTGCCGACCCGGCAGTCGGGCGGCAAGGCCAACCTGCACCAGGGCGCCATCGGCGTGGGCGTCGACCTGGCCACCGGCGTCACCCTGCGCGGCACCTGGCTGAACAACAAGATCGCCAAGCACCCGGACACCACCAACGCGGTGGACGGTGTGCAACTGCCGAACTGGGACGGCTTCATGAAGCTGGCGGCCGGTTGCTACGAGTTGTCGGGCCTCGGCTACATCGGCGTGGACATGGTTCTCGACCAGGAGAAAGGCCCGCTGATCCTAGAACTCAACGCCCGCCCGGGCCTGAACATCCAGATCGCCAACGACAGCGGCCTGGTGCACCGCTGCCACGCCGTCGAGGCGCGACTGGAAGAACTCAAGGCGAAAGGCATCGAAGAGTCCGCGGAAGAGCGCGTACGCTTCTCCCAGCAGCTGTTCGGCCACGTCCAGCAGCAACAGGGCTGACGTGCTTCCGGTATGAAGAAGCCCGGCTCCGGCCGGGCTTTTTCATGTCTCGGATTTCAACGCACCACGGCCAGCTCGAAGCCGCCCTGCCGGGCGTGCTCATGCACCTGCATACCCGCCTCGTTCACCGCCAGGCCCTGTAGCGGACGCTTGAACGGCTTGTTGTCGAGGGTTTGCAGCGAGCGGTCCTCGTCGGTGGTCAGCAGCAGCACGTAGCGCTCGCCGCGATTGGCCCGCACCGGCACCGTACCCTCGATGAAAGCGTAGCGATACCAGGTTTCCGGGTTCAGCTTGTACACCGCGTCGCTGACCAGCCGGGTCGGCCGCTTGTGCTCGTCGAGGAACAGCAGCGACGGGTAGACCACCTGGCGATTGGCGAAACTGCGGATGCGCAGGCCGTAGACCCCCTGGGAGCGCGGCAGCCGGATCGCCGCGTAGAAGCTCCTGCCCATGGGAAAGTCGAAGCTCGGCGAGAAGCGGTTCAACTCCTCGTAGCGCGGTTCGTCGGCATCCAGTTCGGTGAAGTCGCTCTCGGCGATCTGCTCGCAGCAGCGCCGTTGCAGGTCCTGGTAGAGATCGTCGATGGTCATCTCGGTGCCCTTGAGCAAAGCCTTCAGCGCATCGCTCTGCTGGCCGGCGCCATCCAGCCCAGGCAACGCCGCCGGACGCTGCTTGAACTCGATCTGCCGGCCCTCGGTGAAGGCGATCTGCGACGAAGGCGCGGCCTCCCGCTTGAAGCGCGCCGCGCGCTCCTCGGGCGGGATCTGCGAGTTGTGCATGCGGCCCTTCTCGTCCACCCAGGTGTAGTAGGGACTGCCGTTCTCGCTGCGAACGAAACCCTTGCCCTCGAAGGCCTCGGCGTCGATGTATTCGGCGGAGTGCTCGCCGTTGGGCAGGACGTAGTCGGCGCGCTGGCCGGCGACCTGGGCGCCGGCATAGAAGCTGTTCTGCACGTTGCCGTTGGCATCGATCCAGGTGTAGTAGCGACGCTTGCTCTCCCCTCCGCTGCTGTTCCCCGGCCACTGCGTGGCGTTGTCCGCCTTGTTCAGCACCCGCGCCTGGTCGCTCTGGCCGATGCGCTGCCGTGCCTGGCGCTGCTGGCGGTCGAACTGGCCGTCGACGAAGGTGTTGTGCACCCCGCCATTGTCGTCCACCCAGGTCAGGTAGCGCCCGCCGGAGGCCCAGCCCGGCGAAGATGCCGGCAGCGCCAGGGAGAAGACGCAAAGTACGATGGATGCGCGCATCATGCTCCAGCCCTCAGAAGGTCGTACGGTAGGTCATGGCGAAAATATAGGCCTTCACCGTGGTGTCCACGTCCAGTCCCGCGTAGGGGTTGTACACCAGGTTGTCGAGCCCGGTGCAGTTCAGGTTGCAGCTGGTATCGGCCTTGACGCTCTGCTTGGTGACGAAGTAGTTGAAACCGACATCGATCACCGTGTCCTTGTCCCACTGGTAGCCCAGCCCCAGGCCGTAGAGATTGGCATCGCCGATCGGCACCAGGATGTCCGCCTGGCCCTTGGGGATCGCCGAAGGCCGGTATTCGTAGCCGGCGCGTAGCTGCAAACGGTCGTTGACGTCGTACTGCACGCCCATGGCCCAGCTCCAGGTATCGCGGTAGCCGCGGTCGAGGGTGATGCTGTGGCTGGTGGCGTCCTTCGAATCGAGGTACTTGGCGATGCGCAGCAGGTCAAGCTCGCGGTCGAACTCGATCTTGAACTCGTTCCAGTCGCTGTAGCCGTTCCATTTCAGGTCGAAGTTGAATTGCCACTTCTTGAACGGGCGCAGCTTCACGCCGGTGGAGAAGGCATCCGGGTAGACCATGTTCATCGTGGCGTTGCCATGCTCTTCATCGACGTTCCCGTAGGGGAACATCTGGCCGAGGATCGCACCACCGAGCGACTTGTGCACCCCGGTCCAGAAACCCTGCCAGCCTTGGCCGTAGTCGACCCGGTACTTGCCCTTGAGCCTCATCCGCGACTCGCTCTGGTAGGTCGCGCCCCAGGCGAACCAGTCGGTGGGCTCCCAGAGCACGCCGAGGTTGAAGCTGGGCGACAGCGACTGCTGCATGTCCAGGTCGATATTGGCCAGGTTCTGGAACGGACCGATGTTGCCGCCGCAGACGTTGAAGAACACCTCGAGGATCTCCTGCATTCCCGGCAGGCAACCGATCTCCTTGGTCTGCTGCAACAGCCCGAGCAACTGGTTCGGCGCCCGGAAATCCTCGTTCAACGCTACTGCCTGGTGGGAAAAACCCACCGACAGGCCGACCGACAGCTCGTCGTTGACCTGGTAGGCCAGGGTCGGCGAGAAGTAGGTGAGCCGCTGCAACGACACCTCGCGTCCCTGGTAGCGCGCCGGATCGCTATCGGAATCGCGGCTGTAGCCCAGCGCTTGCGGGGTGTAGACGTTGGTGGCGAAGGTGAACTTGGAACCCGGCGGGTTGATCGAGATCCCGGCCAGCGGCGCCACCAGCAACGGCACGTCGGTCATGCCGCCGAGGCCGGGCAGGTACATGGTCGGGGTCAGGGTCCGGCTGTGGCTGTTGGCGACCGGGTCGTCGCGCAGGCCGAAGGTGCCTTCGCCGTAGTTCGGCGGCGCCTTGAAGCCGGCGCGGATGTCCATTACCCCGGTGAGCAGCTTCACGGTCGCCTGGCGGCCCTTCATCTTGGTCAGCGCCGCCGGGTTGTAGTGCACCGAATCGATGCCGGTCTCGTCGGCGGTCACGGCGTTGCCGAGGGCCATGGCTTTCGGGTTGCCGATGGTCAGGTCGTTGGCCATCTGCGCGCCGGCCGGCGGAATCCAGGCCAGGCACACCCCTGCCAGCGCCAGCCAGAGCGGCGCAATGCGCATCTTCATAACAGGCCTCGCTCGCGGGTTACTGGGCCTTCAGCCCTTTGATATCGAGGGGTACGGATAACCCCAGCAGTACATCCGGCGAGTCTTCCGTGAGGCCGAAACCGGCGTTGACGTTGACGATGTAGTCCGGTGACGTCCGCAAGCCGAGCGAGAAGTTCATGATGCTACTGGTCTGTTCGGACGACTCGAACGTACCGGCAGTGGTGTGGTAGCGGTTCTTCAGCGTGTAGGCCATCTGGTACGAGGTCGCCAGCGAGACGTCGTAGGACAGCGCGTAGGCCATGCCCATGTTGAAGTTGATCGTGTTGCCGGGCGAGACCTTCTCCAGCTGGGAGTTGTCGGCCAGGGTCTGGTGCACGTCGTCCACCGGCAGGTTCCAGGTGTAGCCGAGCGAGCCGTAGAGGACCACCGGGTCGATCACATAGGACATGTTCGCGCCGAAGCCCAGGCTGTAGTAGCCGTTGCCGGTGGAGATGTCCTTGTCCAGGTTGGTCTTGTAGGGACTGTCGCCGGTCGGCAGGCCGATGGTGGTATACAGCGTGGTGACCGGCCGCCCGCGCACCGCCGCCCAGGGCTGCCAGCGCAAGGTCGCGGAAACGTCGCCGAGGCTGTAGGCGTGGGTATCCATCTCGGTGTCGTACTTGGCTACCAGCGGCAGGCGGAAACTGAAGGTGAGGTTGTCCCAGATCCCGTAGTCGAAGGTGAAGGAGTTGGTGAAGGTGTGCTGGGACTGGCTCTGCCGGCCGGCGAGGCCGTAGATCTGCGTGCCGCCGCTGGTCTTGGTCAGCGGCACCAGGGTCAGCCGCTGGTCGCGCACCAGCGCGTAGTCGAAACCGTAGGTCAGGGTCCGCTCGCCCTTCTTGAGCAAGGTGTAGCTCTTCTCGGCGGCCTGGAAGACCTCCTCCAGCGCCTTGGCGCTGTCGGCATCGTCATTCTTCTTGGCCAGCGCGTCACGGGCCTGGTCGACCGAGGCTTCCTCGGCAACGGACAAACCGCTGATAGACAGCATCAGCGCCGCCGCGCATGTGTACCCCCTGATTCTCATGGCGCTATCCCCAGAGATTGTTCTTGTTTTTGGGTATCTGCTACTTGGTGCGCAGGTGTATGACGTCGCCACCAGTGCCCAGCTCACGGACCTGGTTTTCAGTGATCTTGTTGATCTGCGGAAACTCGCGGAACGCCAGCAGGCTGACGGTGCGGTCGTCCACCAGGCGCATGTCGCGATCGTTCAGCGCCAGCGCGTTGCGGGGCTCCTGCCCACTCGGGAAGATCACGAACAGGACGTTCTGGTCCCAGATTTCCTCGAAGCGCGTCCGGGTGAAGCTGATGTTGCCCAAGGCCGGATCGGCGACGAAGACGTGATCGTTGTAGACATCGCGCACCACCACGAAATGCTTGAAGCCGGCATAGTGGATGGGGACCAGCGCCGGATGCTCGAGAGCGTCCAGGTCGCTGAACTCGGCGCGAAAACCACCGCTCTTGTAGCCCAGCGCAGCGGCGTAGCGCTTCATGTCGAGCAGCGAGAAACCGCGGCGCTGCACGATCTTATCGGCCTCGCCATAGCGCAGCAGCCCTTCCATGACCTGGCGTTCCTCGAGGTTGCGCCCGAGGTAGTAGTCCAGCAGCGTGGTAAGCGCCGCCGAGCCGCAGCTGTAGTCATAGGCCTGGCGGATGACGTTGCGGAACTGCAACTGGCTCATCGGCTCCAGCTGCACCGATTCGCGGTAGGGTCCATTGGGGGTCAGAGGCTGGCTGAGGTTGACCGTGCCCTGCGGTTGCGGCTTGGTATCGACCGTCTGGGTGAACCCGAACAGCCCGATCAGACTTCCCAGCAAAATCTCGAACATCGCCCCGTCGTACCTCTTTCGGAGAAAGACCCCGCCGATGCCTCGGCGAGGTCTTCGCGTCTCGACTCGGTTCCTGGATCAGTGACCCCAGACCTTGATGGTGGAACCGGCCATGTTCAGCCCGGAGACGGTCAGCGAGCCGATGCTGGCGGCGCTGGTGTCGCCCACCTTGATGGCGCCAACGGTCACGTCGCCGGTGATGGCCGGCAGGCCAATGGCCAGTTGCTGGGTCGACTTGCCGCCGATATCGGTGGTGACGACGTCGATGGTCAGCGGCTTGGTATCGTCGATGGTCAGCGCCGGCAGGCTGATGTTCTCCAGCCGCAGGGAGCCGCCGTTGGTGTCGGTATCGGTGTAGGTCACGGCCCCGACGGAGCCCTGGAAAGTACCGGAAATGCTGATGCCTGCCTGGCCGGTCACGTCGGACAGCGCGCCATCGTCCATGGCTTTCAGGTCGGCATGCGCCAGCAAGGGAGCAGCCAGAACAGCAGTTGCAAGGAACAGGTGCTTTTTCATTGTTATTTCTCCAGTGTTCAGGTGTGGTTTGCCCCAGGGCACTGCCGTTTGCATCCTGTCCCCGGCAGATCGACCGGCATCTCGCCGGTCTCCAGGTCCGGTACTGCTTCCCTAGGTGTCCCGGACATGGATTCGGTAGAGCCTCATGCTCTCTCGTCCTGGATTCCAAGCTACTGGGCCACCCCTTCCGCCGCCAGCCCATCCAAGGGATGGAGCGATGGCGGCTGCCGCTCACGCCTCGCTCAGCAGTCCCAGGCTTTTACCCTTTAGTACGGCTTGCGTTCTGCTCTTCACACCCAGCTTGGCGAACAGGTTGTGCAGGTGCCACTTGATGGTGGCTTCCGACAGGTGCACCGCCTGCGCGATATCGCGGTTCGACAAGCCCGCCGCCACCAGCCGCAGGATTTCCCGTTCGCGATGGCTAACATCCTG
Source organism: Pseudomonas sp. TZ252 (assembly GCF_056110345.1). Lineage (NCBI taxonomy): Bacteria > Pseudomonadati > Pseudomonadota > Gammaproteobacteria > Pseudomonadales > Pseudomonadaceae > Pseudomonas > Pseudomonas sp. TZ252. Next base: position 6,094,700 of record NZ_CM148566.1, read on the forward strand.
ATTTTCATCGAAACTTTCCGGGTCCACGGAGAGCTTCCGGCACTGCTCGCGGAGCAGGTCGGCCAGCCCCTGCCAGGCCGCGGCACGCTTGGGCTCCGCTTCCCTCCAGCTTTCCCACATCGGCAACAGCCACAACGCGTCGTCCTGGAACAGCCGGCGGTAGCCGAGATTCCAGGCTTCCTCGAGCGTGGCGAGGAACAGGCCGATGGCTTTTTCGCTGTTACCTTTCTGCCAATACGCCACAGAAAGTAACAAGGACAAACGCAGCCGCCGATCCCTCTGGTAAGCGGAAGAGTAGCCGGCCAGACAGCTTTCCAGCTTGCTCTGCGCGCGTTCCGCGTGACGCTCGGACAATGCCAGCCGAGCCTCCGCCAGGACCAGGGCGGTCTGTGCGTCGGCATGCCGCTCGCCGGAGAGCCCGGCAAGATGCCGCTCCAGTTGCAGGCAGACCCGTTCGGCTTCGTTCGGACGGCGCAGCCACAGCAGGAACTGCACCTTGCAGCTCATGGCGTGAGCATAGACACGCTCGTAGCCGGGCGAGAGCAGACCGCTCAGCCATTCGTCGAGTTGCGCCAGCCCCTGCTCGGCGGCGCCGGAGAAGAAGCGCGCCTTGGCCATGACCAACTGGCCGCGACTGAGCAGTTCCACCGGCGTCGCGACATCCCGCCAGACCGTCGCCAGCGGTAGTTCGGCGAGCACGCCGGCATGCCGGTCCTGCTCGTAGAGCAGGTCGGCATAGGCCAGCGACAAGGGTCCGCCGACCCGGCTGCGCCGGCCGAATACCTGCTCGACCCGGTTGCGCGCCGACTCGGCGATCGCCCTGCCCCGCTCCAGGTCGCCACTCTCCTTGCAGATCAGGGATTCGATCAGGCTGGTCACCACCTGCAGGTACTCGCTGTCGGCGACTTTCAGGTCCTCCCGCGCGGAACCGATGGCGCCGGCGGCCTCGGCGTAGTCGCCGAGCAGCGCATGCGCCGAAGCCTGCACGCAGAGCAGGCTGGCGCGGAACACCGGCTGGTTGCTCGGGACCATGGACAGCCAGTGACGGGCGACCTTCAGGCAGGCTTCGAGCTTGTCCTGGTAGAGCAACACCAGGGCCTTGAGCACCTGGGCGGCGGCGAGCAACTCGCCGAGCCCGAAGTGCATGACCTTGCCGCGCCCCTGCAAGAGGCGGTGGCTGACCTCCTCGATCAACGCCTCGGCCTCGGCGAAGCGTTGCTCGAACGCCAGTTGCCAGGCGTAGAAGATCTGGAACACCGGATGCTCGCGGATCACCTCGGCGGGAATGCCGTTGAGCATGCCGAGGATGCCGTACACCCGGTTACCGGCGATCAGGCGCGCGCCCTGGCGCTCCAGCAACTCGGCGGCGAACAGGTAGTCGCGGGCGCGAAGGGCGTACTTGATCGCCCGGTCGGCCAGGTCGCGCCCCTCGCACCAGCGCGCCGCCGCATGCAGCAACGGGGTCGGATCGGCATGCCGGGACAGCCGCCCCTGGAGGAACTCGGCGAACAGATGGTGGTAGCGGAACCATTCGCGCTGGTCGTCCAGGGCGATGACGAACAACTGCTCGTTCTGCAGGCGCATGAGCATGTCCAGGCCGTCGCGACGCCCGGTCAGCGCATTGCACAGTTCCGCATTGAACTCATCGAGCACCGAGGTCTGGTCGAGGAACAGCTGCAGGTCGGCGGGCAGGCTGGCCAGCACGTCTTCCGCCAGGTAGTCGGCGATGTTCCGTTCGGTCCCGGAGAGCCCGCGGAGGAAACCTTCCCGGTCGGTATTGCGACTGAGGGCCAGGGCCGCCAGGTGCAACGCCGTGATCCAGCCTTCGGTGCGCTTGAACAGCAGCTTCAGCTCGCGTTCGCCCAGCTCCAGCCCCTTGAGGTCGAGGAGAAACGCATCGCTCTCCTCGCGCGATAGCCGCAGGTCTTCCGCGCTCAGGCAGAAGGTCCAGGGCTTGAGGGTCGGCTCGTCGACCAGGAAGCGCGGGCGGAAGCGGGTCGAGGCCACCACCCGCACGTGATCGGGCAGGTTCTCGATCAGGTAGCGAACCCCATGCGGCAAGGCGGCGTGGCGGATGCGGTGGAAATCGTCGAGGAACAGGTACAAGGGGCCTTCCAGGCGACGCAGGTCGGCGAGGAAGGCATCCAGGATGCCCTCCAGCGGCACCGCGACGTCGGTGCCGAGCAGATTGGCGGTATTGCCGCCGAATGCCGGGACCACTCGCTGGATGCTCGCCAGCAGGTACTGGATCAGACGCTGCGGTTCGCTGTCGGTCTCGTCGCAGGACAACCATGCCACCGCCGCGCCCTGCTCCAGCAGGCGCAGGCGCAACTGGCAGAGGATGGTGCTCTTGCCGAAGCCGGCCGGCGCGCTGAGCACCATCGCGCGTCGCCCGCGGGCCTCGTACAGGCGGTCGATCAGCGCCTGGCGGGGCAGCAGCGGCAGCCCTCCGGCGCCTGGCGGGAACAGCTTGGTCTGCAACAGCGGAATGGTGCTGGCGGGAACACCGTCGCGATGGCCCATGGTCAGAGCAGGCTCAGCTCGCGGGCTCGCCGGATCGCCTGGGTGCGATTGCGCACCTTGAGCTTTTCGTAGATGTTGTGCAGATGCCATTTGACGGTCCCCAGGGCCAGCGACAGGCGCTGGCCGATTTCTTCGTTGGATAGGCCCTGTGCGGCCAGGCAGACCACTTCGCGCTCGCGCTCCGTCAGGCCTTCCTCGAGCGCATCCTGGGGCTTGCGCACGCCCTGCCCGGGCCAGATGCCGAGCAGGCCGCGAATGAAGGTCTGTAGCGCCGGCTGGCGCTCGGTGGATTCGAGTTGCTGGAGCAACTGGCGAATGCCGTCGCCTTCCTCGATGAAGAGGCTGCGCACCCCTTCCCGTTCGGCATTGATCAGGCATTCGCCGAGCAGGCTGTTGGCCCGTTCCTGGTAGCCCAGGCGCTGATAGCTGAGCGCCGCCAGGATATCCAGGCGCAGGCGCTGCAGGCCGTGCCAGCCGGGCTGCAAGGTGCCGCGCAACTGAGTGATCTCGTGCAGCGCCTCGCTGAAATGTCCTCGCCCCTGCAACAGGCGCACGCGGCTCACGCCCAGCGACCAGTTGACCGGGTTGAAGGCCATGTTGCGGTAGTGTGCCGCCATCTTGTTCCAGTCCACGCTCTTCAACCGCTGCTCGGCGCGCTTCAGGCGGTCGGGGCCGCTGTCCTGGAGGATCAGGTTGATCTCTTCGGCCATGGCCTGGGCGAAGAAGCGCCACGACTGATTGCGCGAGGCCAGGGCCTGCATCGCCGCCAGGCTGGCCAGCGCCTCCTTCGGCCGTCCCAGCAGGCGCTGGGTGCGCGCCAGGCAGATCTGCCCCTGGGCATAGAAATCGATCGGATTGATCACATCCACATGCCCGAGCGCCCAGCCCAGGCGCTCTTCCAGCCCGTCCAGCTCGATCCTGTAGTAGGCGGTCAGGGCCTCGGTGATGGTCGGCAGCGCCAGCGCGCTCCTGGACTTCTCGAACAGCGGCCGGGCGCGCTGGCGGAGCCGCTCGATGAGCAGTTGCGCCTGTTTCACCTGGCCCTGCTCGAGTGCGAGGATCACCTCGACGTTGGCCAGTTGCATGTCCAGGTAGCGCCCTTCGAGGAAATGATTGCGCTGCTGCGCCAGCCCCAGCAGGCGCCGCGCCTGGTCGCCCTGGCCACGGACCACCTGGGCCAGCGCGGCAGTGATCAACACCGCCACTTCGAGGAAGGCAGCGTTCTGCCCGAGCTGGACTTCGACCCGGCGAGCCAGGGCGATGCACAGTTCCAGATCGTCCTTCTGCAATGCCACCACCGCCTTCACCGCCAGCGCGGAGAGGTACTGGTCGCCCATCGGCCCGTCGCCGCGGCTCTCCCCCCAGCGCGCCAGCAGTTCGTCGATGATCCGGTTGGCCTCGCCCAGGCTGAGGTCGCTGGCCCGCGACCAGACATCGGTAAGGACCAGGATCGGATAGCGCTCGGCGATTTCGTCCGGCACATGCTTGCGCCAACGGTAGATCAGGCTGAGCTGGCCGCGGTTGATCAATTCCAGTCCGCATCCGTCGACCAGCGCGGCGATCATCTCCGGGTCTTCCGCCGCACAGGCATGCTCGATGGCGAACGTCGGCATGTGGTGGTTGGTGAACCACAGGCTGGCGTTGAAATGCAGTTGCTTGAAACGGTCCGGATCGGAGTCGCGCAGGCGGTTGCGGAGGAAATCGGCGAACAGCAGGTGGAAGCGATACCACTGGCGTTCGCGATCCAGCGGCAGGAGGAACAATTGCATGGACTCCAGGCGCTCCAGCAGCGCCTGGCCGTCCTGGCGCCCGGTCAGGGCGTTGGCCAGGTCGCCGCTCAATTGGCTGGCAACGCCAAGGGCCAGCAGCGCTTCCTGCAGGTCGCCAGGCAAGCGTTCGAAGACCGCCGCCAGCAGATAGGCGCTGACCGCCTGCTTGTCGCCGTCGAGCAGGGCCATTTCCTGCACCTGCGGTTGCTGGCGCAGCCACAGGCTGACGAGATGCACGCCCACCACCCAGCCTTCGGTCTGGCCATAGAGCGCCTTCAGGCAGGGCTCGTCCAGATAGAGACCGCTGCGCTCGAGGTATTCGCGGGTTTCCTCGAAGCCGAGGCGCAGCTCCTCGAGGCCGATTTCCAGCAACAGCCCCTTGGCCCGCCAGGTAGCCAGGCTCAGCGCCGGCTGCGAACGCGTGCCCAGGGCCAGGACCAGCCCGGGCGGCGCGTACTGCACCAGGCGGTTGAGGCCGGTGAAGATGTCCGGGTTGCTAACCAGGTGCAGGTCGTCGAGCACCAGCAGCAACGGCCGCGCATAGCGATCGAGATCGCCGAGCAGGCTTTCGATCACCGCCACCACCGGGACCCGCATGGTGTTCTGCAGGTAGGTCTGGGCGTCGTCGCCAAGCTGCGGCACGGCTTCGCCCAGCGCCTCGATCAGCTGCCGGCAGAAACGGGCGGGGTCGTCGTCTTCTTCGGCCAGCGACAGCCAGGCCACCGCCTGGTCTGCTACAGTGCGCTCCCTGGCCAGGGCGGCGAGCGCGCAGGTCTTGCCGAAGCCGGCAGGTGCGGAAAACATCAGAACGCGTGAATGGGGATTGCGATCCAGCAGGTTGCGGATCGCGGGGCGAAGAGAATATTCGGCTGGCACCTGAGGCGGCACTATTCTGGAGCGCGAAAGGCTGCCGGCTGCTGGATCCTGTACTGCATCCACGGCCTGTATCCCTGTGTCATTATCATTGTGGTACGGAGCCAAATCTCCGTGGGATATTTCCATAATTAGCAGATCACCCTTCTTACGTAAACTGAAGAAATGGCTCTAGGATCGACGATTCCGGCGAACTAGAATTCCTGACTGTCCCACTACCCCCACTTTCCATGCCCAGTTGTCATGTTCACCCCCTGCCCTACCATAGCGACCCAAGCTGTCTCTTTGCCATCATCCATGAGGCGCCCGGTGCGGTGATGCTCGATTCGGGTCGCCCCATCGCTACCCGTGGACGCTATGACCTTATGAGCGCCTGGCCATTGGCAGAACTGGCGCCGCTGCCCGACGAATCGGCCAACCGCTTCTTCGCCCGCCTACGCGAAGCGGCCGGAAGCCTGGGCCCCGCGCAGCTGCCAGCGCCGTACGAACTGCCCTTCGCCGGCGGTCTGCTGGGCTATTTATCCTACGACCTGGGTCGGCGCATCGAGCGCATCGGCGAACACGCCCGCGATGACCTGGGCCTGCCGCTGGCCTCCGTCGGCCTGTATGCCTGGGCGCTGATCAGCGACCACCAGGCCGGCACCAGCCAACTGGTATTCCACCCGCGATTGGACGAGCGCGAACGCCAGCGCCTGATCGCCCTGTTCAGCGAGGAAGCGCAAGGCACGGCCGGCAACTTCAAGCTTCTGGGAAAATTCCGACGGAGCATCAGCGCATCCGACTATCGGCAGGCGATCCGCCGCATCCAGGACTACATCCAGGCAGGCGACTGCTACCAGGTGAACTATAGCCAGCGCTTCCAGGCCGCTTGCAGCGGCTCGCCGTGGCCGGCCTATCGCGCCCTGCGCGAGGCCTGCCCGACGCCGTTCTCCGGCTACCTGCGACTGGCCGACGGCGCGATCCTCAGCCTGTCGCCGGAGCGCTTCCTCAAGCTCGGCAAGGGCAAGGTGGAAACCCGGCCGATCAAGGGCACCCGCCCGCGCGGCAAGACCCCCGAGGAGGACATGGCGCTGGCGGCGTCGCTGCTGGCCAGCCCCAAGGACCGCGCGGAAAACCTGATGATCGTCGACCTGCTGCGCAACGACATCGGACGCAGTTGCCAACCTGGCAGCGTACGGGTACCGGAGCTGTTTGCCCTGGAAAGCTATCCCAACGTGCATCACCTGGTGAGCAGCGTCACCGGCGAACTGGCGCCGGGCAAGGACGCCCTCGACCTGCTGGAAGGCAGCTTCCCCGGCGGCTCGATCACCGGCGCGCCGAAGATTCGCGCCATGCAGATCATCGACGAGCTGGAACCGAGCCGACGCGGCATCTACTGCGGCAGCCTGTTCTACCTCGACGTGCGCGGCGAGATGGACAGCTCGATCGCCATCCGCACCCTGCTGGTCAGGGACGGCCAGGTCAGTTGCTGGGGCGGCGGCGGCATCGTCGCCGACTCGCACTGGGAGGACGAGTACCAGGAAACCCTGGACAAGGTCCGGGTGCTGCTGGAAACCCTGGAAGGAATGGCCGGGACAGCGTCCCCGGAATAGAAAAGAGCCCGCGTTCCGCGGGCTCTTTCATCGGCGGCGCGGCTACAGGCTCAGCGAACGGCTGGAAGCCTTGAGGAACTCGCGCTTGAGGTCTTCGTAGGTATGCACCGCGGGGAACTGGGGAAACTCGCGGATCACGTTTTCCGGGGCATGGAACAGGATGCCGGCGTGGGCCTCGGAAAGCATGGTGGTGTCGTTGTAGGAATCGCCGGCGGCGATCACCCGATAGTAGAGGCTCTTGAAGGCGATCACCGACTGCCGCTTGGGATCCTTCTGGCGCAATTGATAGCCGACCACGCGGTCGCTGTCGTCGATCTCCAGCTTGTGGCACAACAGGGTCGGGAAGCCCAGCTGGCGCATCAGCGGCTGGGAGAACTCGTAGAAGGTGTCGGAGAGAATCACCACCTGGAAGCGCTCGCGCAGCCAGTCGACGAATTCCACCGCCCCCTCCAGCGGCTTCAGGGTAGCGATCACCTCCTGGATGTCGCCCAGCTTCAGACCATGTTCGTCGAGGATGCGCAGGCGCTGCTTCATCAGCACGTCGTAGTCCGGAATGTCCCGGGTGGTCGCCTTCAAGGCGTCGATACCGGTTTTTTCCGCGAACGCGATCCAGATTTCCGGAACCAGCACGCCTTCCAGGTCAAGACAGGCAATTTCCACAGGACTCTCCTCGAAATTCTCTGAACGATGGGGTGACGACGGACGCGGCACTCTAGCCCCTCGCCGAGGGCAAGGCAACGCCGGCTTATTCCTGGAATCAAGGTCGACAGGGGTAAATGGTTATTTAGGGCCATATGCCGCCCTTTGCTACCATTCCCGCCACAGAGCGCAACAGCGCCGCCCAGCACCAGGACCCCAGCCCGATGAGCCAGCCTTTCGACCTTCCCGCCCTCGCCTCCAGCCTTGCCGACAAATCCCCCCAGGACATCCTGAAAGCCGCCTTCGAGCACTTCGGCGACGAGCTGTGGATCTCCTTCAGCGGCGCCGAGGACGTCGTCCTGGTAGACATGGCCTGGAAGCTCAACCGCAACGTGAAGGTGTTCAGCCTCGACACCGGTCGCCTGCACCCGGAAACCTATCGTTTCATCGACCAGGTCCGCGAACACTACGGCATCGCCATCGACGTGCTTTCCCCCGACCCGCGCCTGCTCGAACCCCTGGTGAAGGAAAAGGGCCTGTTCAGCTTCTACCGGGACGGCCACGGCGAGTGCTGCGGCATCCGCAAGATCGAACCGCTCAAGCGCAAGCTCGCCGGCGTGCGCGCCTGGGCCACCGGCCAACGCCGCGACCAGAGCCCCGGCACGCGCAGCCAGGTGGCGGTGCTGGAAATCGACGGTGCCTTTTCCACGCCGGAAAAGCCGCTGTACAAATTCAACCCGCTGTCGTCCATGACCAGCGAGGAGGTCTGGGGCTATATCCGCATGCTCGAACTGCCCTACAACAGCCTGCACGAACGCGGCTATATCAGCATCGGCTGCGAACCCTGCACCCGTCCGGTGCTGCCCAACCAGCACGAGCGCGAGGGCCGCTGGTGGTGGGAGGAAGCCACCCACAAGGAGTGCGGGCTGCACGCCGGCAACCTGATCAGCAAGGCCTGAAACCGTCGATAGAGCGTATGCAATCGGGGTAAAGTGCGGGTCGAACCCCGAGCGGAGACCCAGCATGCGCATCACCATGGTCAAGAAAGTCCTCGCCAACGGCGAGGACTGCCGCAAGTGCAAGGAAGTCCGGCAACGCCTGGAACAAGGCGGCTACCTGCCGCGCATCCATCGCACCCTGGTGGCCGACGAACGCGACCCGAACAGCGCAGGCTGGATGGTCGCCGCCCAATATGGCGTAGAGACCGCGCCGTTCTTCGTGGTTCGCCACGACGACGGGCGCGAACAGGTCTACACCGTGTTCATGAGCTTCCTCCATGAAGTCCTCGAACCGCGAGCCGAGCAGTCCGCGGACGCTGATCGCGAAGCGCTGGCCAGGCTGGCCGGTCGCGACAATCTCGACATGCTCTGAGGGCCAGCCATGAAAAAGCCCGGCACCAGGCCGGGCTTTTTCATGGGCCGAGGCGATCAGTAGACCGGCAGTTCGATGCCGTCGAACAACTCGTCCAGCTCGGCCTTGTTGTGGCATTGCACGGCCTTGGCCAGCAGCTCGCGGGTCAGGTGCGGAGCGAATTTCTCGATGAAGTCGCACATGAAGCCGCGCAGGAAGGTGCCGCGGCGGAAGCCGATCTTGGTCACGCTGGACTCGAACAGGTGGCTGGCGTCGAGGATCACCAGGTCGTTGTCGAGCTTCGGATCGACCGCCATGTGCGCCACGATGCCGACCCCCAGGCCCAACCGCACGTAGGTCTTGATCACGTCGGCATCGGCCGCGGTGAATACCACCTTGGGCACCAGGCCGCGCTGGCTGAAGGCTTCGTCGAGCTTGGAGCGGCCGGTGAAGCCGAACACGTAGGTGACGATCGGCTGCTCGGCCAGGGCTTCCAGGGTCAGTTTCGGCAGCTTGGTCAGCGGATGCCCGTGGGGCACGATGACGCAGCGATTCCAGCGGTAGCAGGGCATCATGATCAGGTCGCCGAACAACTCCAGCGCCTCGGTGGCGATGGCGAAGTCGACGGTGCCGTCGGCGGCCATTTCGGCGATCTGCATCGGCGTGCCCTGGTGCATGTGCAGGGAGACGTCCGGGTACTGCTTGATGAAGCCGCTGATCACGTTGGGCAGCGCATAGCGCGCCTGGGTGTGGGTAGTGGCGATGGACAGCGTGCCCTTCTTCTCGTTGGAGAATTCCTGGGCGATCTGCTTGATGCTCTCGACCTTGCGCAGGATCTCGCCGGCGGTATGGATGATCCGCTCCCCCGCCGGCGTCACACGGGTCAGGTGCTTGCCGCTGCGAGCGAACACCTCGACGCCCAGTTCGTCCTCCAGCAGGCGGATCTGCTTGCTGATGCCCGGCTGCGAAGTATAGAGGCTCTGCGCCGTGGCGGAGACGTTGAGGTCGTGGTGCGCAACCTCCCAGATATAGCGCAATTGCTGAAGCTTCATGGAGATTCCTCGAAAAGGTTGTCGCGACCGGCGATCAAGAACCGAAGGTATATAACCATATTAATGGTTTGAGGAATAAAATTAGACGTTTTTTTTGATTTTGCACGCTTTTTCACCAGCCGACCGCTGGCCTACAGGTCGCGACTACGGTGCTGCAACATCGGCACCAGGTACACCGGTACCTCCGCCAGTTGCACCAGACGCGCGGCAGTCCGGCCCAGCGGCGTGTCGAGCTGGGTGCCGTGGCTATGGCTGCCGGCGACGATCAGGTCCACGGCCAGCTTTTCCGCCTCATCGAGGATCATCTGCGGCGGGTCGCCCTGCACCACCCGCACGCTCTTGACCAGCGCCGCATCCTGGGGCAACTCGCCGAGTTCATCGCGAAACCCTTCCAGGACCCGCTTCTCGATGCTTTCCATGACGTTGTCCAGCCCTTGCGCCCGCAGGTCCTGGAGACGCTCGGTGTCAAGGTAGGTCTGCAGGACCGACTCGGCGAACAGCCCGAGGGGCTCCACCACATGGACGACATAGAGCTCGGCGTTGTAGGCGCGGGTCAGCGACAGGGCGTGTTGCAGGACATAGGGAGCATAGAGCCCCAGATCGGTGGCGTAGAGAATCGAACGAATCATGCGGCCTCCTCGACAGCCTGCGCGGCGGGCCTCATTAGCAGATTAGCAGCAAGCATCCATTCTCCTAGCGTTCCCTGCTGTTTCGGGCTTTTTCCGGCCCGTTGGGGTAAATCCCTTTTCTCCCTGCGAGCGCGGCGCCGGCTGGTCGCCGCGCTCGGCCCTTCAGCGCGGTTGTGCTTCGAGGAAGCGCAACGCCTGGTACAGCGCCTCGACCCTGGGCATCCGGTAGCCCGCAGCAGCAGCGCGGGCCAGGGGCGCGGCATAGATCGCCGCCAGCTCCAATGGCCGCCCATGGGCGAAGTCGTGGTACATGCTCGGCCGATAGTCGGGCATCCGCTCGGTCGCCGCCAGCAGTTGGTCCGCATAGCCCTCAGGCAGGATGAAGCCGCAGGCGCCGGCAGCACCGATGACTTCCTCCATGATCGCCTCGATCAGCGACCGACTGTCCGCGTTGGCCATCAGCGGCGCGGTGCTGCTCTTCAGCAATACCGACAGCCCGTTGTAGGGGATGTTCCAGACCAGCTTCTGCCAGCGCGCCTGCTCCAGGTCGGGCATCGCCGTGGACTCCAGCCCGGACTCGCGGAACAGCGCGGCACCCTCCTCGACGATCTCGCGCCGGCGTCGCTCGTCGGCCGGTCCGGAATGATAGCCGAGATTCACTCCGCCGTAGGCCTGGTGCTCGATCACGCCCGGTTCGCCGCGATGCACACAGATGAAGCAGAGGCCGCCCAGCAGATGCAGGCTTTCCGGCAGCAGCGGCCGCAGCCGCTCCTCCACGCCCAGACCGTTCTGCAGCAGCAGAACCTTGGCTCCCGGCGCCGCCGCTGCGCGGATCAGGGGTGCCAGTTCGTGATTGCCGGTGGTCTTGGCGCCCACCAGCAACCAGTCGCAGGGCGGCATGTCCTGCGCCGAATGGTAGGCCTGGACCGGCGCCAGGCGCCGGAAGCCATGCACCGCACTATTCAGGCTGAGTCCGGCGCGATTGACCGCCTCGAACTCGCTGCGCAGGAGAAAATGCACGTCGTGACCGGCATGCGCCAGCATCAATCCATAGAAGCCGCCGATGGCTCCCGTACCGATGACGCCGATCCGTTGCTGCTTTGAATCCATCAGGGCAACTCCTCAGGTAAAGCGGTCGACCCCGCCAGCACCGCACCCCGCAAGGCTTCCTGGTGCAGCGGAACGTTCAGTGCGCCATGGAAGCGGCCGTCGCGGACCATGAACAGGGCCGGCAGGTGAAAGACGCCGTAGCGTTCCACCAGGCCGCCATTGCGGCCGGCGTCCACCCAGCACAGGCGCTCGATGGGCAGGTCCATCGCGGGGAGATGGCGCCGGGCCCAGCGGCACGACGCGCAGCCTTCGCTGGTGAATACCAACAGCGAAACCCCTTCCAGGGCAAGCAACTGCCGGTCGGCGTCCAGATCGGTGAGTTCCAGGGACGGCACGCTGCTGACCTCGATAGAAAGGAAGAAATGGGGCCCGACCATCATCCGTAGGCTTCGGCTCCTGCGATAGCGCTGGCGCCCTCCTCGGCCAGCGGATACGCGCAAGGCGCGCCCCTCCGCAGCACCTGCACAATATCGTCCGCGGCGGCCTCACCTGCAACTCCGCTGGCAGCCTTGGCCCGGAGCAACGAAGAAAACGTGCGCAGAGCGGGGAAAACACCGGCGAACCGCGTCCCGCCCATTGTCTAGGCCCGGCCCGACACGTTAAGGTTCGTCTCCCCGTTTGCGAACTTCATGCCTGCGCCCTTTCGCAGGGGGCCTCCCGGCGGCCGGCGCCCGTGACCTGATTGAGTACCACGATGGCTGATTTACAGATCGACGACCTTAACGTTGCCTCCAACGAGACCCTGATCACGCCGGAGCAGCTCAAGCGTGAAATTCCCCTGACCGACAAGGCCCTGCAGACCGTGGCCCATGGTCGCCAGGTGGTGCGCGACATCCTGGATGGCAAGGACCACCGTCTGTTCGTGGTGATCGGCCCCTGCTCCATCCACGACATCAAGGCCGCCCACGAATACGCCGACCGCCTCAAGGCGCTCGCGGCCGAAGTGGCGGATACGCTGTTCCTGGTGATGCGCGTGTACTTCGAGAAGCCGCGTACCACGGTGGGCTGGAAAGGCCTGATCAACGATCCGTACCTGGACGACTCGTTCAAGATCCAGGATGGCCTGCACATCGGTCGCCAACTGCTCCGCGACCTCGCCGAGAAAGGCTTGCCCACCGCCACCGAAGCGCTCGACCCGATTTCCCCGCAGTACCTGCAGGACCTGATCAGCTGGTCGGCGATCGGCGCCCGTACCACCGAATCGCAGACCCACCGCGAGATGGCCTCCGGCCTGTCTTCCGCGGTCGGCTTCAAGAACGGCACCGATGGCAGCCTGACCGTGGCGATCAATGCCCTGCAGTCGGTCTCCAGCCCGCATCGCTTCCTCGGCATCAACCAGCAGGGCGGCGTATCCATCGTCACCACCAAGGGCAACCGCTATGGTCACGTGGTGTTGCGCGGCGGCAACGGCAAGCCGAACTACGATTCGGTCAGCGTCGCGCTCTGCGAGCAGGACCTGAACAAGGCGAAAATCCCGCTGAACATCATGGTCGACTGCAGCCACGCCAACTCCAACAAGGACCCGGCCCTGCAACCGCTGGTGATGGACAACGTCAGCAACCAGATCGTCGAAGGCAACAACTCGATCGTCGGCCTGATGGTGGAAAGCCACCTGGGCTGGGGCAGCCAGCCGATTCCGAAGGATCTCGACCAACTTCAGTACGGCGTCTCCATCACCGATGCATGCATCGACTGGGCGACCACCGAGAAGAGCATCCGCAGCATGCACGCCAAGCTCAAGGACGTGCTGCCGAAACGCCAGCGCGGCTGAGCGAGGCGGAAACGAAAACGCCGGGCTGATGCCCGGCGTTTTTCATTGCGCACCTGCTCAGGCGGCCGGATCGGCCTGACGCTGGCGACGCTCGATGTAACGCTCCACGTAGGAGCAGGACGGGATCACGCTGTAGCCCATGCGGTCGGCGTACTGCAGGGCGTGTTCGGTCAGCGCGGCGGCGATACCGCGACCCCGCAGCGAATCCGGTACGAAGGTCCGGTAGATGTCCAGCGTCTGCTTGCCCAGGTCCATATACGCCAGATAGGCACGATGGCCATCCACCGTCGTCTCGAACTGATGGCCGCCCACGTCATGATGGATGGACAGGGACTCGCTCACTTTGGATCTCCTCAACGGGTTCGTAACCCGACCCGCGCCTGATTGATAGGGTTCCTCGCGAGGATGCCCCCGCGTACCGGCCTTCAGCAGGCCGCCGGATAACTTCGTCCGTTCTCGTCCCGGCGGCTGAGCGCGCCTGGCGGACATCCTCGAAACGGGTTACCTGCACCGCATGCAAGGCCGGACTAACGATAGGGCCCATATTGCTGTCTTCCCCGGCCAGACTCAACCGTTTCTTCTGCCAGGAACGCGCAGGCGTCACTGGAGCCCTGCTCGGGAGGCCCGCGCAAGCACAATCGCGCATGACCCGCGGGTCAGCCAAAGCGCTTTACGCCGACGACGCCCATCAGTAAGGTCTGCGCCACTCCACCAAAAGGAATCCTGCCATGAGCGAGTTGATCAGCTACCAGTTCGAAGACGGCATCGCCACCCTGACCCTCAACAACGGCAAGGTGAACGCCATCTCCCCGGCGGTGATCGACGCCTTCAACCAGGCTCTCGACCAGGCCCTGCAGGACAAGGCCGTGGTCATCGTCACCGGCCAGCCGGGCATCCTCTCCGGTGGCTACGACCTGAAGGTCATGACCTCCGGCCCGGAGAATGCCGTCAACCTGGTCGCCGCCGGCTCGACCCTGGCTCGCCGCCTGCTCTCCCATCCCTATCCGGTGATCGTCGCCTGCCCCGGGCACGCGGTAGCCAAGGGCGCCTTCCTGCTGCTCTCGGCCGACTACCGGATCGGCGTCGACGGGCCGTTCCAGATCGGCCTGAACGAAGTCGCCATCGGCATGACCATGCACCATGTCGGCATCGAACTGGCCCGTGATCGCCTGCGCAAGTCGGCGTTCACCCGCTCGGTCATCAATGCCGAGATGTTCAGTCCGGCCGCTGCGGTGGATGCCGGCTTCCTCGACACCCTGGTCAGCGCCGACCAGTTGCAGGAAAGCGCGCGTGCAGCGGCCCAGCAGTTGAAGAAACTCAACATGACCGCGCATCGCAATACCAAGCTCAAGGTGCGCAAGGCACTGCTGGAAACCCTCGACCAGGCGATCGAGCTGGACAAGAAGCACCTGGGCTAAGGCCCGCGCCAGCGAAAGCCCGGTTGGTACCGGGCTTTTTTGCGCCCAATAATTACTTATTACGCAAAGGTAACTCTCCCTAACTGCTATTTTTAAAAAATTATTACGGATTATCCTGGTGACATTCCCAAGGAAAACCGGAGGTCATCATGAAACGCAACGTCTTCGCCGCCATTCTCCTCGGCATGGCTACCACCCTCGCAGTGCAAGCCAGCTTCGCCGACGAATCCAGCCTGATGGAAAACCGCATGGTCCAACTGAACCAGCACGCCATCGAGCAGGCCCAGCAGCAACAGGCCACGGCGCCAACCGCGAGCGACACCGATGCGCAGGGTTGAACGCCGCCTGCCAGGAACGTTTTTCTTTTCCCCGCAACCCTGAAAAGCCCGGCTCACGCCGGGCTTCTCGTTCAGGCCAGCTTTTCCTCGGCCGCCACGCCCTTGCGATAGACCTCGTAGAGAATCACCGGGATCTCCAGGTCGCCCAGGTGGCGAACCACCAGCGGCTTGACCTCGGACCAGTCCAGCCCGCCCACTCCCGTCGCCACGCAGGGCAGAGCCAGGCTGCTCACCCCTTCGCTGCGCACATAGCGGGCCAGCTCGCGCAGGGCATGGCCGACATCCTCCAGGCTCGCCTTGCCCGGCTTGGCGCTGCGACCGCTGTGCAGCATGCCCTGGGTGATCAGGTTGACGATGCACTGGGTCTTGCCCTGCTCGTCGACCCCGGCCCAGACCCAGATGCCGCCCGGCTCGGGCGCCCTGGCATGGGCGGCATGCCGGTAGTCGCGAACCATCGACGGCCAGCGTTCGCGCAAGGCGAGGGCCAGGCCGCTGTCGAAATGGTCCTGGGGCGCGATGCCGTGGGCGATCACCTGGGCCCCGGAAAGCAGAATGTCACCTTCAACTTCACGAATCATGAGCGTTTCCTTCTTGGCTTCGGGACAGGCGCTTCGTGCGCCGCCCTGCATCTTTCACCGTACGCCTTGCCCGCCGGCGCCAGTTGATGCGTATCAAAGACGGCCGGTCCCATCCGCTACGGGCCGACTAGACTGCATGCGAGGGAACCTTGGAGGCGCCTCGCCTCTCCATTGGATTCCAGCCTCGTGCCGTCTCATCCATGACAAGGAAACAACCGCCATGCCGAAATGGATTGCACTTTGCCTGATCCCGCTGTTGGCAAGCTGCGCCACCTGCCGCCAGGACAGCGACAGGGAAAAACTGCTGTACGAGAACGACATGCTTCAGGCGAAACTGATCATCGTCGCCAACGACCGCGATCGCCTGCCGCTGGCCCAGGCCCTGCTGGAGCGCGCGGCGCGCGACGACCGCAGCGGCGAGGCGGACTTCTACCAGGCCGTGCTGATCGCTCGCCGCGACGGCCAGGCCAGCGATTGCGAGCGCATCACCCGCCTCCTCGAACGTTCCGCCGAGCGACGCTACCCGCTGGCCAACGCGATGCTCTACAAGATCTACGCCGAGCCCTTCCTGTTGCCGCGCGCCGACATTCCCAAGGCCGAGACCTATCGCCAGGCCTACGCCGAGCTGCCGGTCGCGCGCAGCGGCTACCCCTCCTTCGAGCGAGCCCGGCAGGTGGTCGATCGCCTGCTCGCGCCGACTTCGTCCTGATCCATCGGGCCCGAACCCGGGCCCCGCAACCCGTACCGGTCGTTCGGCCAAAGCATCATTTCTGTCGATAGTTAATAGCGCGACAATTCGTTATCCAATCGAATTCTTCTCCGCGATCCTATGCCCATCCGAGGTATCGATCACGGAAGCCGCCATGAAACGTCGCAGCCCACGCCATTACGCCCGCAACACCGCCCTGGCCACCCTGGGTCTGTACGCCATCCTCATGCTGGTCGTGTTGAGCCTCGTCGCCGGCGCCGAAAGCGCCAGGAACGCCACACCGGACAACGACACCGCCACGACCTTCTCCAACCAGATCGGCCAGGCCCTGCCAGGCCTGCTCTCGGGGTTGAACAGTCGACGCGCCGGTTGAACGCCGGCTTCTTTCCCGGGAAACAGCATGAGAAGGCAAACACGGAAATTCTGGATCGTCGCCGCCCTGGCGATATTGACCAATGGCTACTCGCTACTCGGCCTCGCCCAAGGCTCGGCAGGCGCACTGGCGCGCACCATCGAATGCAACCAGGCGATGGTCCGCGCGCTGGCGGCCAACCTGGCGCTGAAGCTGCAGAGCGGCACCCCGCCGGCACGCCCGCAGCGCTGGATCCCGGAGCGCTTCATCCTCGACTGCCCGGCCTGAAACGAAAACGCCGCCAACCCCGGGAGGCTGGCGGCGCTCGCATGGCGCGGGGCCGGCTCAGGCGCCGGTCGGCTGGCGCGCGACGAAACGCATCATCCATTCGGCGACGACGGTGCCCTGGTGGTCCCCCGCCAGGCTATCGACCCCCTTGCGATAGAGTTCCTCGCCCAGGTGCTGCTGGCGCAGTTCGAGCAGTTCGCGGGAGTAGTCGTGGACGAACTCGGGATGCCCCTGGAAGCACAGCACCTGGTCGCCGATGGCGTAGGCGGCATAGGGACAGAAGTCGCTGGAAGCGATCACCCGCGCGTTTTCCGGCAGCCGGGTGACCTGGTCCTGGTGGCTGATCAACAGGGTCAGGTCCGGCAGCGCCGGGCTCATCCAGTCGGCCCGTTCGTTCAACTGGTACTGGTGGATGCCCATGCCCCAGCCCTGGCTGGCGCGCTCGGCCTTGCCACCGAGCAGCAGGGCCAGCAACTGGTGGCCGAAACACACGCCGAGGAGCTTGTCGCCGCGCTCGTAGCGGTCCAGGAGGAAGGTCTTCAGGGTCTGGATCCACGGGTCGGGACCGAAGGAGTCGGCCTTGCTGCCGGTCACCAGGTAGGCGTCGAAGCGCTCGTCGTCCGCCGGATAGCGCCCCTCCACCACGTTGTAGATGACGAATTCGGCGGCGATCGGTTGCTTGGCGAACAGTTGCTGGAACATCCGGCCGTAGCCTTCGTAGCGCTCGATCAGCTCGGGACGAAGGATATCGGTTTCCAGGATACAGATGCGGAGCGACATAAAGACTCTCTGAAGAAGTGGGGTTATTGTCGTTTTCGTTTGATTTAATTAACACAGGAGCGCGGGCAAGGGAACCGCCGCCCTGCCCTCGAAAGGAATATCCGGACGATTCGCCAAAAAACAAGCAGCCGGCAGAAAGATTCCCGAGACGCCCAGCCGTAAAGAAATCTGCACAGGAGACGGAAGGACTCCCCATGCCCGGAACCGCCACGTAAACTGGCGGTTTTCCCGCGAGGCACACGCCATGTTGCTCAAGGCAGTACGTAACGGACTGGGTCAGGCGATTATCCTCGCCGACTTCGTCAGCCGCCCCCGCAAGCTGCAGCGCAGCGCCGAGGCCCAGGCCGAGGTCGAGCGGGCGCTGCGGAACCTGTCGCTCTACCAGTTCCGCGCCTGTCCGTTCTGCGTGAAGACACGCCGCGCCATGCACCGGCTGAACCTGCCGATGCAACTCAAGGACGCCATGAACGATCCGCAGGCCCGCCAGGCTTTGCTGGAAGGCGGCGGGAAGGTCAAGGTGCCGTGTCTGCGCATCGAGGAAAACGGCCAGGTGCGCTGGATGTACGAATCCAGCGAGATCATCGCCTATCTGGAAGGTCGTTTCGCCAACGCCTGAGCGGCCGATCAACGGCCCCCGGCCGCGTCCAGGGGCAGCCGGTGGATCAGGAAACGCGCCGGCACCTCGCCCTCGCGCCCCGGCAACAGGCGGTGGCGAATGCGGGACTCGCTGACATAGGCGCAACCCTGTCCGGTGACGATCAGGTTGACCGGCGACTCCAGGCCGTCGCGTATCACTTCGATGCCGCGCCGCCCTGGAGCGAGCGGCTCGGCGATCCGCAGCACCTTGCCGGCGCCGCTGCGGATGGCGTTCTCCAGCACGATCAGCGAGCCGTCCGGAGCCAGCGCCATGCCGTCCGGATTCTCCAGCGTTCGGGGCAGCTCCATCTCGCGCAGCCGCGGACGCGAGGCGACCCCTTCGACGACATGGATCGCCCCGCTACCGAAGTTGCCGACCAGCAGGGTGTCGTCGTCCACCCGGACGATGCCCGCCGCGCCCAGGCCGCCGGGGCCGGCCAGGCGGCTGTCGCGCAGCAACACCTGGAACGCCGGTTCCCCGGGCCGCAACCGCATCAGGCTGCCATCCCGGGTTTCGCTCAGGTAGACCGTTCCGTCCGGCGCCACCGCGAGATCGTTGCCCATCCCGTCGCCGGGCAGGGTCAGATATCGGCGCACGGCACCGGTCGCGAGATCCAGGGCGAACACCCCATGCGGCCGGCGCCGGCCAGCGGGTAGGAAGTCCGGCGAATTGCCCCAGAGCAGGCCACGCGGCTCGTCCAGCCGCAGCGCGGTGGCAGCGAAGATCGCCAGGCTGCCGGCGAAGAAGGTTTCCCACTCGCCCCCGGGAGGCTTGCGCAGGATGCGCCCGCTGGTGACCAGGCCGACGTACAGCGTTCCATCGGCGGCATGGGCGATGCCGTTGGGATACCGGGCCCCCGCTGGCAGGAGGATGCTCGTCGCGGCGCAGGACGGCTCGCGCTCGCCCGGCGCACGGGCGAAAACCGGCAAGACGGTCGCCGATACCATGGATACCAGCAGCAACACGGAAGCCTGTCGTCTCATCATGCTTTCTCCGTCGATGTGCGCCCTACCAGCGCGGGGTCCGGGCGCGCACCGTGAGCGGCGCCTCCAGCGTGGCGCACTCCTCTTCGGCGAGGTCCAGCGTCAGCGCCGCGAGGGCATCCTCGAGGTGATGCGGCCTGGACAGGCCGACGATCGGCGCGGCGACACCGTTCCGGCCAAGCAGCCAGGCCAGGGCGAGTTGCGCCGGTGGAAGCCCGCGGGCAGCGGCGAGTTTCTCCAACGCGCCGAGGGTCGACTCGACTTCCTCCCTGCCGCCGTACCAGCGCGGGGCCTGTTCGTCCGTCCGGGTCCGCAGCGTGCCGGCGCTTCGCGCTCCGGCCAGCAGCCCACGCGCCAGCGGCGACCAGGGCGTCAACGCGATCCCCTCTTCCCGGCACAGCGGCACGAGGTCCTCCTCGTCCTCGCGAACGATCAGGTTGTACTGGCTCTGCATCGAGATGAATTGCGCCAGGCCGTGGTGGCGCTGGAAGGCGAGCATCTTCATGAAGCGCCAGGCCGGCATCGACGAGGCGCCGAGGTAACGGACCTTGCCGGCACGCACCAGGCTGTCGAGGGTTTCGCAGGTTTCCTCGATCGGGGTTTCCGGATCGAAGCGATGGATCACGAAGAGATCCAGGTAGTCCGTACCCAACCGCCGCAGCGAGGCATCCACGCTGGCAAGCAGATGCTTGCGCGACAAGCCGCAGGCGTTGGGCCTGTCGCTCATGGGAAAGAACGCCTTGGTGGCGATTACCAGGTCCTCGCGCTGCGCGAAGTCCCTGAGCGCGCGTCCGAGGATTCGCTCACTCTCGCCGGTGGAATAGATATCGGCACTGTCGAAGAAGTCGATCCCGGCTTCCAGCGCCTCGCGAATGAACGGACGCGCCCGTTCCTCGTCCAGCACCCATGGACGCCACGCCGGATCGCCATAGGTCATGCACCCCAGGCAGAGTCGGGAGACTTTCAGGCCGCTGTTGCCAAGACGGACATGCTGCATCGTACGACCTCGTCGGAAGGCTCTGAAAAGAGCGGTTTCCCCGGCCCCACCCTGTTCATGAGCCAGGTTTCCCGACGATGCTATATTGCTGCCGAATAGCTAACTATCCTGGAAAAATCTCTTTCACTGATCGAATTATTTTAATAATCCAATGAAAAAGCCCGATCTCGCCGGTCTCGCCGCCTTCGTCGCCATCGCTCGCGAACGCAGTTTCCGCCGCGCCGCCGCCACCCTCGGCGTAACCCCGCCGACGCTCAGCCACACCCTGCGCGAACTGGAAACCCAGCTCGGTATCCGCCTGCTCAACCGCACCACTCGCAACGTCTCGCCGACCGAGGCCGGCGAGCACCTGCTGGCACACCTGGACCCGGCGTTCGAAGACATCGCCGCCGCGCTGGACAGCCTTAACCGCTTTCGCGAAACGCCTCACGGCCTGGTACGAATCAACGCACCGCGAAACGCCATCGGTCTCGTCCTCGCGCCACGTTTCGGCGAACTGGCCCGCGACTATCCCGGCATCACCCTGGAAGTGTTGGCGGACGAGGGTTTCGCCAATATCGTCGAAGCCGGTTTCGACGCCGGCATCCGCCTCGGCGAAGACCTCCAGCACGGCATGCGCGCCGTGCGGGTCGGCCCGGACCTGCGCTTGGCCATCGTCGCGACCCCGGCCTACTTCCGACGGCAAGGCAGGCCGGGTAGCCCGGAGGAATTGCTCGGCCACCGTTGCATCGGCTGGCGCAAGGTGTCTTCCGGAGAGCTGTACAAATGGCAATTCAGCAAGGGTGCGAAAACGCTTTCGGTGGCCGTGAGCGGACCGCTGGTCCTCGACGACCCGCGCCTGATGCTACAGGCGGCGCTGGCCGATGTCGGGATTGCCTTCGCCATCGAGGAGGAAGTCGCCGAGCACCTCGCCGCCGGCCGCCTGGAACGGGTCCTGGCGGATTGGTGCGCCCCCTTTCCCGGTTTCCATCTCTATTATCCGAACCGCCGCAACCACCCGGCGGCGTTGAGCGCCGTGATCGACCTGCTGCGCTACCCCGGCGAGGAACACCCAGGTCCCGCGTAGGCACATCGGCGGAAGCGCCCGTGGCGGCCTGGAGGCAAGCATGGAGGCTGGCCTGTATCGACGCACGGCGTAGGGCGGATAACCGCATCGCGGTTATCTCGGTATATCGGCGGATAGCGCCTGTGGCGCTATTCGCCCTACCAATGGCGGCTGGAGGCAAGGGCCTGTACCGCCGCGCGGCGTAGGGCGCATAACCGCATCGCGGTTATCCGCCGAACCTCGGCATATCGGCGGATAGCGCCCATGGCGCTATTCGCCCTACCCGTGGCGGCCTGGCTGGCAAGAACCAGGGGATACCGGGGTGGCGTCATCCGCCGCGGTACGCAACCACGAGAAAGCCGGCCCGAAGGCCGGCTCTCCATGCGACGCCAGGACTCAGAACAGCTCGCCCTTCGCCGCCTTCTCCAGCAACAGCGCCGGCGGCTCGAAGCGCTCGCCGTACTGTTCGACCAGGTATTGGGCGCGGGCGATGAAGTCCTTCAGGCCGTACTGGTTGATGAACTGCAAGGCGCCCCCGCTCCAGGCGGCGAAACCGATACCGAAGATCGAGCCGATGTTCGCGTCGGCGGTGGAGTGCAATACCCCCTCCTCCACGCAACGCACGGTCTCGATAGCCTGGATGAACAGCAGGCGGTCGCGTACGTCCTCGGCGGATATTTGCGCATCGGGCTTCTCGAAGCGGCTCTTGAGTTCCGCCCAGAGATGTTTCCTGCCGTTCGCCGGGTAGTCGTAGAAGCCGGCGCCTGCCGCCTTGCCCGGGCGCTTGTACTCATTGACCATCAGGTCGATCACGGCGAACGCGGGGTGCGTCGGCAGAGCCTTGCCCTCGGCCTCGAGGTCGCGGGCGGTCTGGTTGCGGATGTGGGTCATCAGGCTCAGCGAGACTTCGTCGGAAATCGCCAGCGGCCCCACCGGCATACCGGCCTGGCGCGCCTGGTTGTCGATCATCGCGGCGCTCACGCCTTCGCCGAGCATGGCGATGCCTTCGTTGGTGAAGGTGCCGAATACCCGCGAGGTGAAGAAGCCGCGGCTGTCGTTGACCACGATCGGCGTTTTCTTGATCTGCAGCACGTAGTCGAAACCGCGTGCCAGGGTTTCGTCGCTGGTCTTTTCGCCACGGATGATCTCCACCAGCGGCATCTTGTCCACCGGGCTGAAGAAGTGCAGGCCGATGAACTTCTCCGGCCGCGCCACCGCCTGGGCCAGACCGGTGATCGGCAGGGTCGAGGTATTGGACGCCACCACCGCATCGGCCAGGGCATGTTTCTCGGCCTCGGCGGTGACCTTGCCTTTCAGCGCGCGGTCCTCGAAGACCGCCTCGATGATCAGGTCGCAGCCTTCGAAGTCGGCTTCGCTGACGCTCGGCACGATCCGCGCGAGGAAGGCGTCGCGCTTCTCGGCGGACAGGTGCCCGCGCGCAACCTTCTTGTCCAGCAGCCTGGCCGAATAAGCCTTGCCCTTCTCCGCCGCTTCCAGCGAGACGTCCTTGAGCACCACCTCGATGCCGGCCGCCGCCGATACGTAGGCGATGCCCGCGCCCATCATCCCGGCGCCGAGCACGCCGACCTTTTTCGTCGCCCGCACCGGATACCCCTGCGGCCGCGACTTGCCGGCGTTGATCTCGTTGAGCTGGAACCAGAAGGTGCCGATCATGTTCTTCGCCACCTGGCCGGTGGTCAGCTCGGTGAAATAGCGCGCCTCGATCAGTTGCGCGGTGTCGAAATCGACCTGGGCGCCCTCCACCGCCGCGCACATGATCTTCTCGGGCGCCGGGAAGCAACCCTTGGTCTTGTCGCGCAGCACCGACGGTGCGATGGCCAGCATCTGCGCCACGTTGGGACTGGCAGGCGTACCGCCGGGAATCTTGTAGCCGGCGCTGTCCCAGGGCTGCTTCGCCGCCGGGTTGGCGAGGATCCAGGCGCGGGCCTTCTCCAGCATTTCCTCGGGGCTGTCGGCCAGTTCGTGGATCAGCCCGGCCTTGAGCGCTTCCGCCGGACGCACCTTCTTGCCTTCGGCGAGGTACGGCAGGGCTTTCTCCAGGCCAAGCAGGCGCACCATACGTACCACCCCGCCGCCGCCCGGCAACAGGCCGAGAGTCACCTCCGGCAGGCCGAGCTGCACGCCGGGATTGTCCAGGGCGATGCGGTGGTGGCAGGCCAGGCAGATCTCCCAGCCGCCGCCCAGCGCAGCGCCGTTGATCGCGGCGACCACCGGCTTGCCGAGGGTCTCCAGGCGCCGCAGTTGCCCCTTGAGTTCGAGGATGCCCTGGTAGAAGGCCGGGGCGTCGGCCTTGGTGACCTTGATCAGCTCGTTGAGATCGCCGCCGGCGAAGAAGGTCTTCTTCGCCGAGGTCAGCACCACGCCGGCGATCCCCTCTTTCTCCGCCTCCAGCCGCGCGATGGTCTTCGCCATCGCCTCGCGGTAGACACCATTCATGGTGTTGGCGCTCTGCCCGGGCATGTCCATGGTCAGGACGACGACGTTGTCCTGGCCTTTTTCGTAACGGATAGCGTCAGTCATTCCGGTTCTCCCTTCACACGCGCTCGATGATGGTGGCGATGCCCATGCCGCCGCCTACGCAGAGGGTGGCCAGGCCGTAGCGCAGGTTGCGCCGCTCCAGTTCGTCGAGCAGCGTGCCGAGGATGATGCAGCCGGTGGCGCCGAGCGGGTGGCCCATGGCGATGGCGCCGCCGTTGACGTTGACCTTGCTTTCCGCCACGCCCATGTCCTTCATGAACTTCATCACCACCGAAGCGAACGCCTCGTTGACTTCGAACAGGTCGATGTCTTCCACCTTCAGGCCGGCCTTGGCCAGGGCCTTGCGGGTCGCCGGCGCGGGGCCGGTAAGCATGATGGTGGGGTCGGTGGAGGTCACCGCGGTAGCGACGATCCGCGCCCGCGCCTTCAGGCCCAGTTCGCGGCCCTTGGCCTCGGAGCCGATGAGCATGGCGCTGGCGCCGTCGACGATCCCCGAGCTGTTGCCCGGCGTATGCACGTGCTCGATGCGCTCGACCTGGCTGTACTTGCGCAGCGCGGTGGCGTCGAAGCCCATCTGCCCCATCATCTCGAAACTCGGTTTGAGCGCGGCGAGCCCTTCCAGGGTGGAGTCGGCGCGAATGAACTCATCGTGGTCGAGCAGGACGATGCCATTCTGGTCGGCGACCGGCACCAGCGACTTGCCGAACAGCCCTTCGGCGCGGGCCTTGGCGGCCTTCTGCTGGGAGCGCAGGGCGAAGGCATCGACATCGGCGCGACTGAAGCCTTCCAGGGTGGCGATCAGGTCGGCGCCGATCCCTTGCGGGACGAAGCTGGTGTGCAGGTTGGTTTCCGGATCCAGTGCCCAGGCGCCGCCGTCGGAGCCCATCGGCACGCGTGACATGGACTCGACGCCACCGACCAGGACCAGGTCCTCGAAGCCGGAGCGTACCTTCATCGCCCCCAGGTTCACCGCCTCCAGGCCGGAGGCGCAGAAACGGTTGATCTGCACGCCGGCAACCTGTTCGTCCCAGTCGGCCACCAGCGCCGCGGTCTTGGCGATATCGGCGCCCTGGTCGCCCACCGGCGTCACGCAGCCGAGCACGATATCGTCGACCTGGGCGGTATCCAGGTCGTTGCGCCGCTGGACCGCGCGCAACAGCCCGGCCATCAGGTTCACCGGCTTGACGCTGTGCAGCGCGCCATCCTTCTTGCCCTTGCCGCGGGGAGTACGCACGGCGTCGTAAATGAATGCGTCGGTCATGGCGGTCTCTCTTATCCTGTTCTCGTCCGGCCGAGCGGGCCTCCGCCTACCTTAAACAGGCTCGCCGGCGGGACAATGACCGAACCGCTCAGGCTGATTGACCGCCCAGCTCAGCCTGCAACGCCGGGAAGATAGCACCGTGCCATCTTTCGACCGGAAACCCGGACACCGGACGAACGGTCGAGACGCACGCCAGAGCCGTCACCACGCTGTCATATAGAGGGAATATGTCTAGACCGCAGCAGCTTGTATCCAAGTGGTCTAAGCCCGCGCAGGCCGGGGCTTAGACTGATTCATGCAAGCGTTCGAAAGGGAGGTCGACGCCGGGGATGCCGGGCCGACCGAAGAGTACGCCACTGCGTGGCAAGCCGTTCCGCCGGGCCGTAGCGCGGAGCAGGCAGCCACCCGACAACAAGAAAGGCAGACAGGCCATGTTGAACGAGCAGCCAAAAAGATGGCGGCAAGCGAGCCTCATCGTCTTCGCCACCACAGTCATCCTGATCCTTCCCAACCTTAACAGTCTGATCCGCTAGGGCAGCTGCTGCCTGCACGCTGCGCACCGCCTCGCGGTCAGCGCAGCGCAGGCAGCCACCAGGTCAGCAGCAGCGGAATGAAGGCGAACGACAGCAGGGTCGAACACAGCACCAGGCTGGCGACCTGATCCGGCGAACGATTGCCGCGCAAGGCGTAGAGATAGTTGAACACCGCCACCGGCATCGACGACTGCACCACCAGCACCCCCTGCGCCAGCGGCGGCAATTGCAACGCCAGCGCCACCGACCAGCCCACCAGCGCCCCCAGCAGAAGACGCAGGCCGCCATAGAAGAAGCCATTGCCCAGTTGCCGCGGGCGGATGCTGGCCAGGGACACGCCGAGGGTGATCAGCATCAGCGGAATGGTCAGCCCGGCCATCAGGTCGACGGTATTCGCCATCCAGCGTGGCAGTTGCAGGTCGAGCCCCATCAACAACAAGGCCAGCAGCACGCTGAGCAGGATCGGATTGCCCAGCAGCGAGCGCCAGGAGCGCTCGCCGCTCATCCAGAACACGCCGAGGCTGAAGTTGCCGATCGACATGATCAGGTAGAACGCCACCGCCAGGGTCATCCCCGCCTCGCCGAACGCATACAGGCACACCGGCAGGCCCATGTTGCCGACATTCGGGAAGCTGTAGGCCGGCACCAGCACCTGCCACTCCTGGCGCCCGAGGCGCGCCGCCGCCCAGCCCAGCGCAGCCATGCAGACGCAGATCAGCGCGCTGGCCAGGGCCATCCGGCCGAAACTGTGCAGGTCCACCCGGGTATGCGCCAGGGTGGCGAGGATCAGGCATGGCGAACCGATGTTGAACACGATGCGCGAAACGAACTCGGTCGGATAGGCGTGTCCGAGACGGACCCAGACGTAACCGACACCGGCGCCGAACAGCACGGGCGCCATCACGGCGAACAACTCGGCGAGCACGGGAACCCCTTGGTTAGCCAGCTATGCAATGGCCCGCATGCTACCGCGAGGCCCCCGTTCCGTGCCAATCTCTCGCTCCATGCCATAACCGGCGGATGCACGAGGAACCCGCATGCCTGTCACTCTCCCGCGCCTGGCGTTGCTAGGTGCCCTGCTCTTCCCTGTGGCTGCCGCCTGGGCCGCCGAGCTCCGCCTGGAACTGCCGGGGGGCACGCAGACCTGGAGCAGCGAAGAACTGCTCAGGCATCCGCAGGCCCGCGACCTGGACATCCCGGCCGACGTCGCCTACCGCCGGAACATGCGCTACCGCGCCGTGCCACTGGCGGCCTTGTTGAAAGGCGTGCATCCCGAAGACCATTTGCAGGCCGTGGCCAGCGACGGCTTCGCCGCCGAGTTGCCGGCCGCCCCGCTGCTCGCCGAACAGGGCTCGCAAGCCTGGCTGGCGATAGAGGATCCGCAGCGCCCCTGGCCGCCGCTGGGCGCGGGCAAGCCGTCCGCCGGGCCGTTCTATCTGGTCTGGAGCAAACCCGAGGAAAAACGCATCGGTCCGGAGCAATGGCCCTTCCAGGTCGTCCGCATCCGCTACCAGTCCCCTCTGGCCGAACGCTTCCCGGCCCTGCTGCCGGCCGCTGACGCCAGCGCGGAGGTGCGCGCCGGCTTCGCCGTGTTCCAGAAGAACTGCCTGGCCTGCCACCGTCTCAACGGTGCCGGCGACGCCCAGTTCGGCCCGGACCTGAACCTGCCGTACAACCCCACCGAGTACTTCCAGCCGCAATTCCTCGCCCGCTACATCCGCGACCCGCAGGCGCTGCGGCAATGGCCGCAGGCGAAGATGCCGGCGTTCCCGGAACGGGTGATCGACGACCAGGAGTTGCGCCAGTTGATCGGCTACCTGCGCCACATGGCCGGCCGCAAGGCGGGCGCGGCCGGCTGAAGCGGCGTCAGATGTTGTACGCCGAGGGCGGCGACGGCAGGCGCTCCAGCAAGTCGTGCAGGCCGGCGCTCCACTGGCGGCGGATGGCGCTGAAATAGGCGTCGTCCTCGGTGACCCGGTAGCCCTCCGGCAGGATCAGGCTGTCGCGGTGGTAGACCAGCAGGTCCAGCGGCATGCCCACCGAGAGGTTGCTGCGGATGGTCGAGTCGAACGACACCAGCGCGCAGCGCAGGGCCTGCTCCAGCGGCGTGTCGAAAGTCAGATTGCGGTCGAGGATCGGCTTGCCGTACTTGCTTTCGCCCAGTTGCAGGAAAGGCGTGTCCGGCGTGGCCTGGATGAAGTTGCCCTGGGGGTAGATGCTGTACAGCGCCGGCGGTCCGCCGGCGATCTGCCCGCCGACCAGGAAGGAACAGCTCAGGTCGGTATTGCCGGCCAGATTGCCGCCGTCGCGGGCCATCACCTCGCGGGTGGTCTCGGCGATCAGCGCCGTGGCGTCGTAGACCGAGGGCACGTTGAGCAGGCTGGCGCCGTCCCGGCGGATGCGCTGCTGCAGCAGGTTGATCACCGATTGCGAGGTCGCCAGGTTGCCGGCCGTCTGCACCACCAGCAGGCGCTCGCCGGGCGTGCCGAAGGTGAACAGCTTGCGGAAGGTGGCGATATGGTCGATCCCGGCGTTGGTCCGCGAATCGGAGGCGAACACCAAGCCGTCGGCCAGGTGCATCGCGACACAGTAGGTCATCTCGAATCTTCCTTATTCCGTCCGTCCCCGCCCCTCAAGCGTAAAGGCAATCGCCGATAACGCCAGGCGCGCAATGGATCGTCACTGTTGCTGCACCTGCAGCAGCGGCGCGCTGACCAGCACCCGCGCATGCATCTGCTCGCAACCGCCGCCACGGCGCAAGCCGCGCACCGGGCAGGCATCCAGGTAGTCGAGGCCGACGGCCAGCTTGAGATGGCGCTCCGGACGGCCGAGCCGGTTGGTCACGTCGAAGCTGTACCAGCCGTCGCCGAGCCAGGCCTCGGCCCAGGCATGGCTGGCCAGGTGCGTGTCGTCCTCGGTGTAGAGGTAGCCGGAGACATAGCGCCCCGGCACACCCTGGCTGCGGATGCAGGCGAGGAAGGCATGGGCATGGTCCTGGCAGACCCCGGCGCGTGCGCCGAAGGCCTCGATGGCGGTGCTGTCGACGCGGGTCGCCCCCGGCTGGTAGAGGATATGCTCGTGCAGCGCATGCATCAGGTCGAGCAGGCCGCCGCGATCCTTGCGGCCGCCCATGGCGCGTTCGGCGAAGGCGCGCATCTCGGCATCGGCGCCGGTCAGGCGGGTGCTGCGCAGGAACGGCAACGGCGACTGGCGATCGTGCTCCACCTCGCGCTCCTCGTCGATCTCGACCAGGCCGTGGGCGGCGATCAGGACCGACTCATGCGGTTCGTCCAGGGTCAGGACGTGCAGGATGTTGCCGTACGGATCGCGCAGCGGCCGCGCCGGGCGCGGCAGGTCCAGGCGCCAATCGACCACGTGCTGGCGCTCGCTGTCCTGCGGGGTCAGGCGCAGGTACTGGATGCTGGCGCGCACCCGGTCTTCGTAGCGATAGGTGGTGTCGTGGGTGATCGAGAGTCTCATGCGGCCTCCAGGTAGGAGCTGTGAATGGCGTTGGCCAACTGGCGAACCAGCAGGATGTAGTCGGTGATCCAGGTATGCAGGCCCTGCTCCAGCACCTCGTCGATGCCGGTGTAGCGCACCCGCGCCTCCAGCTCGGCGGCCAGGCGCTGCGCCGGCCGGCCGTTGACACCGGGCAGGCCGGAAAGGATCTCGCTCAGTTCCTCGATGCAGGACAGCAGCGAACGCGGCACGTCCTCGCGCAACAGCAGCAATTCGGCGATGTTGCGCGCGTTGGGCGAGGCGCGGTACAGCTCGGTGTAGCCCTCGAAGGCGGATAGCGCCCGCAGCAGCGCGCTCCACTGGTAGTAGCCGCGCGCGGTGCCCTCGTCCGCCCCGGCGAGCGCCGCTTCGCCCTGGGTCTGGTAGCGCGCATCGAGCAGGCGCAAGGTATTGTCGGCGCGTTCGATGAAGGTTCCGAGACGGATGAAGCGGAACGCATCGTTGCGCATGCTGGTGGCGAAGGTCGCGCCGCGGAACAGGTGCGAGCGGTCCTTCACCCATTCGCAGAAACGACTGATGCCATAGCGCAGGATGCCCTCGGCGGCGATGCCGCGCATTTCCAGCCAGGTGGCGTTGATGTTCTCCCACATGTCCAGGGTGATCCGCCCGCGTACCGCATGGGCAC
Source organism: Pseudomonas sp. TZ252 (assembly GCF_056110345.1). Lineage (NCBI taxonomy): Bacteria > Pseudomonadati > Pseudomonadota > Gammaproteobacteria > Pseudomonadales > Pseudomonadaceae > Pseudomonas > Pseudomonas sp. TZ252. Next base: position 6,124,570 of record NZ_CM148566.1, read on the forward strand.
TGGCGCGCGCTGCAGCCAGGCAGCTGTAGATGCTCGCCGGGTTGTCCGGGTCGAGGGCGAAGAAACTCAGCAGGCGCTCGGCGGCCAGTTCGCCGTGGCGCTCCAGGTAGGCGTCGAGGGTGCCGGTGATCAGCAGCGGCATGGCCAGTTCGTCCAGGCCGCCGCCGTTGCGGTCCTGCGGCAACAGCGACAGCGAGTAGCTGACGTCGAGCATGCGGGCGAGGTTCTCCGCGCGTTCCAGGTAGCGCGACATCCAGTACAGGTCGGAAGCGGTCCGGCTGAGCATGCTTATTCCTCCACCACCCAGGTGTCCTTGGTGCCGCCGCCCTGGGACGAGTTGACCACCAGCGAGCCTTCGCGCAACGCCACCCGGGTCAGCCCGCCAGGCACCAGGCGAACCCGATCCGGCGCCGACAGGACGAACGGCCGCAGGTCGATATGGCGTGGCGCGACGCCGCTCTCGACGAAGGTCGGACAGGTCGACAGGGACAGCGTCGGTTGCGCGATATAGGCCTCCGGGCGAGCCTTCAGGCGCTCGCGGAACAGCTCGATTTCCTCCCGGCTGGCCGCCGGTCCGACCAGCATGCCGTAGCCGCCGGAACCCTGGGTCTCCTTCACCACCAGCTCCGGCAGGTGCGCCAGGACGTGCGCCAGTTCCTTCGGCTTGCGACATTGCCAGGTCGGCACGTTGTGCAGTAGCGGGTCTTCGCCGAGGTAGAAGCGGATCATGTCCGGCACGTAGGGGTAGATCGACTTGTCGTCGGCCACCCCGGTACCGATCGCGTTGGCCAGCACCAGGTTGCCGGCCCGGTAGGCGGCCAGCAGGCCGGGCACGCCGAGCAGCGAATCCGGGTTGAACGCCAGCGGGTCGAGGAAGGCGTCGTCGATCCTTCGGTAGATCACGTCCACCGGTTGCGGTCCGGCCGTCGTGCGCATGTAGACCCGCTCGTCGCGGACGAACAGATCGGCGCCTTCGACCAGTTCCACGCCCATCTCGCGGGCGAGGAAGGCGTGTTCGAAGTAGGCGCTGTTGAAACGTCCCGGCGTCAATACCACCACGCTCGGCGATTCGACGTCACTGGCCCGCTTTAGGGTGTCGAGCAGCAGGTCCGGGTAGTGGTCGATCGGCGCCACGCGCTGGCGGACGAACAGCTCGGGGAACAGGCGCATCATCATCTTGCGGTTTTCCAGCATGTAGGAAACACCGCTGGGCGTGCGCAGGTTGTCCTCCAGCACGTAATAGTTGCCGCTGCCGTCGCGGACCAGGTCGACCCCGGCAATGTGCGCGTAGACGTTGCCCGGCAGGTCCAGTCCCTGCATCGCCAGTTGGTACTGGTCGTTGGCCAGGACCTGCTCGGCAGGAATCACCCCGGCCTTGAGGATGCGCTGTTCGTGGTAGAGGTCGGCGAGGAACAGGTTCAGCGCCTGGACGCGCTGGATGCAGCCGGCCTCGATGTGCGCCCACTCCGCCGCGGGAATGCTGCGCGGGATGGTGTCGAAGGGGATCAGGCGCTCGGTGCCCTGCTCGTCGCCGTACAGGGTGAAGGTGATGCCGGCGCGGTGGAACAGCAGGTCGGCTTCACGCCGGCGTTGCAGCAGTTGCTCTTCAGGGGTGTCGGCCAGCCAGCGAGCGAATTCCCGATAATGCGAGCGGCATTCGCCGCCAGCATCGTGCATCTCGTCGTAAAACATGCGTGCCATGCCGGACTCCTTGTCGTCACGAACGATGGGGAACTCGCAAAGCCCGTGCCAGCGCGCGGATCACGGCTCGTCGGCGATTCGCAGGGTCGGCGCGGCGGGTTCGCCCCAGTCTGGTGCATCCTGCCCACAGGGAGAGGAAGGGCGCCCCGTTCGACGGCATGCGCGCCCCGCGGCCACGGACCGGCATCGACCTGCCGATCGCGAAGCGACCTGTGGGACCGATAAGTCTAGAACAGACCCGGAAGGGAGACGGCTTATCCCCTCCCTTCCATGCAGACAGCCGTCTCGCTCGAACGAGCGATAAAGCGGACCGGCGGTAGTGCCAGGGGGGCGCCCGCGGCCGGGAAGGTCAATCGATCAGCGACAGCCAATGACGGTAGAAACCCTCGGCCACCCGATTCAGCCCGGCAATCCTGGCAGGCAACCCGGCCAGCATGTCCTCGGCGGATTGCTGGCTGGGCTGGGAGGGATCGAGCAGGTGCGGCCAGCCGGCGATCCAGCGCCGCACCAGTTCCTCGGTCATTTCCGGATGGCCTTGCAGGCCGAGTACGTGACCACCCCAGGAAAACCCCTGGTTCTCGCACCAGGGGCTGGACAGCAGGCGCTCGGCGCCCTGCGGCAGGTCGAAGGCATCGCCGTGCCACTGGAAGATCGAGAAGCGCTCCGGCAGCCCGGCCAGCCATGGACTGTCGCGGCTTTCCCGCTGCATGGGCTGCCAGCCCATTTCGGTGTAGGGCTGTTGCCGCACCGTCGCGCCCAGGGCGCGGGCCAGCAACTGGCCGCCGAGGCAATGGCCGATCAGCGGGATGCGCCGCTCGATGAAGCGACGCAGCAGCGCCAGTTCGTCGCGCAACCAGGGCAGGTCGTCGTTGACGCTCATCGGCCCACCCATGATCGCCACCGCTCGCGGGCGTTCGGCGTCGAGACCGGCGAGTTCGCCGAGATCGGCGCGGATCACGCGGAAGTCCAGGCCGCGCTCCGCCAGCACGGCACCCAGATGGCCTGGCGGACAGAACTCGGCATGGGTCAGGATCAGAATATCGCTCATGGCTTACCTCCTTCCCCAGTCTGAAGGAAAGCCTTCGAGGAAGGAAAGCCCGACGCAGGAGCCCCGGCCCGGGATCGCGGCCGGGGTCCCGCCGCCGTCACGGACGCAGCGAAGTGACCTCCTGGGTCACGCCCCACCCGTCCAGCACGCCGCCCAGCGGCACCACGACTTCCTCCAGGTCGTGTTCGAAGGCACCGATGGCGGCATGGGTGGCGTACATCACCTTGCTGACCTGCAGGTTCCAGGAGCCATCGTCGCGAGCGACGACCTGGGCCCTGAGCGACTCGCCGCGAAACTGGCCCGCGGCCTGGCGGGCCTCCCGCTCACTGGGAAAGATGGCGAAGAAGTCGATGGGATGGATGCGCGCGAAGTCGAAGCCGCCTTCTTTCATGCGACGCAGGACATTCACGCTGACATCATCCGAGAAGGGCTTTTCCATGAGACGCACCTCCTGTCGAGACATTCAGAAAGTTCACCGATTCCCCATTCAGCTGAAGCCATCGTCGGCGATCATGAGAGTTTTTTGATCAAGCCAGAGGAAGATCGGACGACCATGGCTTCTTTCAGGGTAGCGTCAACCTGCCAGCGCTGCCGAGCTTTCCGCCGCCTGCCCCGGCGGGCGGCGACCGGCGGCAGACAAAGCGCTGTACAAAAGGCCCGGCCGTTGAGCAAGATTCCGCCTGCGCCGGCGACCGTTGGTCCTGCCCGATGGCATTGGCGAAAGCGACTCGTGCAATAATATCAGGTTGATATCAACCACTTCTCTCCCGCTATCCCGTTCGGACGCTTTCATGCTTATCAGCAGCTACAACCAGGTTCTTGTCGCCTTTTCCCTGATTGTGGCCATCCTGGCGTCCTACACCGCTCTCGACATGGCCGGCCGGGTGACCCTGGCGAAAGGCCGCGAGGCGCTCTCCTGGCTGATCGGCGGCGCTTTCGCCATGGGCTTCGGCATCTGGTCGATGCATTTCGTCGGAATGCTCGCCTTCAGCCTGCCGATCCCGCTCGGCTACGACCTGGGCCTGACCCTGCTGTCGCTGCTGCTGGCCGTCGGCAGTTCGGCCTTCGCCCTCTGGCTGGTGTGCCAGGCGGAACTCCCCTGGCAACGCCTGGCACTGGGCGCCCTGCTGATGGGCAGCGGCATCGCCGCCATGCACTACACCGGGATGGCCGCCCTGCTGATGATGCCGGGGATCGTCTACGACCCGCTGTGGCTCGGCCTCTCCATCCTGATCGCGGTGATCGCCTCCGGCGCCGCGCTGTGGATCGCCTTCCGCCTGCGCCATGGCAGCCGGCGCATCGTCCTGGTCCGCGCCGGCGCCGCCCTGGTGATGGGCTGCGCCATCGTCGGCATGCACTACACCGGGATGGCCGCCGCGCAGTTCCCCCTGGGCAGCTTCTGCGGCGCCGCCGGCCGAGGCATCGACAACGGCTGGCTGGCGGTGCTGGTCATCGTGATCACCCTGGCGGTGATCGCCATCGCCCTGATCGTCTCGGTGCTGGACTCGCGCCTCGAGGCACGTACCTCGGTGCTCGCCACCTCCCTCGCACGAGCCAACCGCGAGCTGATCCAGTTGGCCCTGCACGACAACCTGACCAAGCTGCCCAACCGCATGCTCCTCGACGACCGCCTGGAGCAGGCGATCCAGCAGGCGATCCGCGACGATCGCCGGTTCGCCGTGCTGTTCATGGACCTGGACGGCTTCAAGGCGGTCAACGATGCCTACGGCCATCACCTCGGCGACCTGTTGCTGATCGAAGTCGCCGAGCGTATCCGCGCCAACGTCCGCGCCCAGGACACCATCGCCCGCCTCGGCGGCGACGAGTTCGTCCTGCTGATCGAGGCCCGAGAGCCCGCCGACGCCGCGACCCTGGCCGAGAAGCTGGTGAAGCGGATCAGCCAGCCGTACCAGATATCCCGCCACGAGGTGCGGATCTCGGCGAGCATCGGCATCGCGCTCTACCCCGGCGACGGGCAGACCCGCCACGAACTGATGATCAATGCCGACGCGGCGATGTATCACGCCAAGGACCAGGGACGGAACGGCTACTGCTTCTTCGAGAGTTCGATGAACGCCAACGCCCAGGAACAGTTGCAACTACTGCATGACCTGCGCCAGGCCCTGGAGCGCCGGCAACTGGTCTTGCACTACCAGCCCAAGGTACTGGCGCCGAACGGACCGATGATCGGCGTGGAAGCGCTGCTGCGCTGGGAGCATCCGCAACACGGGCTGATCACCCCCGGCCAGTTCCTGCCGCTGGCGGAAAAGACCGGCCTGATCGTGCAGATCGGCGAGTGGGTGCTCGACGAAGCCTGTCGGCAGATGCGCCTCTGGCTGGACGGCGGACATGCGGACTGGAACATCGCGGTGAACCTTTCGGCCCTGCAGTTCGCCCATGCCGGCCTGGTCGACTCGGTACGCAACGCACTCCTGCGCCACAGCCTGGAGCCCAGCCACCTGATCCTCGAGGTGACCGAATCGACCGCCATGCGCGATGCCGATGCCAGCCTGGTGATCCTCGAGCAGTTGTCGGCGATGGGCGTCGGCATCTCCATCGACGACTTCGGCACCGGCTACTCCAGCCTGCTGTATCTCAAACGCCTGCCGGCGAGCGAACTGAAGATCGACCGTGGCTTCATCAACGAGCTGGCCCACGACAGCGACGACGCCGCGATCGTCTCGGCGATCGTCGCCCTCGGCCGCACGCTGAACCTGAAGATCGTCGCCGAGGGCGTGGAAACCGAGGCCCAGCAGGAGTTCCTGACCCGCCTCGGCTGCAATTCGCTGCAAGGCTTCCTGCTCGGCAGGCCGATGCCGGCCGAGCAGTTGCTCCCCAGCGTCGCCTGAGCGCCGCCAGCGGCGCGCCACGGGACCTGTCAGAACCGGCAGATTCGCCCATCGCCGTCTCGTTGACTTCCGCCCGCGCTGCGAACACCTTATGTCGCGCCCGCCGGGCGGCATGCCGCGACATGTCACGCCGCCACGACGAGCGTCTATCCAATAACGAGAAAACATGCATGAACAGGCTGTGTGTACTGGGGCTTCTCATCGGGCTGAGCGGGAGCCCGGCACTGGCGGCTGGCCAGGGCGAATCCGGCAATCCACCGGCTACCGACAAGGAGCGTTTCATCGCCAGCCTGATGGCTCGCATGAGCAACGCGGAAAAGATCGGCCAGCTACGCCTGGTCAGCGTCGGCGCCGACCATCCCAAGGAAGCGCTGATGGCGGACATCCGCGCCGGCAAGGTCGGCGCCATCTTCAATACCGTGACCCGCCCGGACATTCGCGCCATGCAGGACCAGGTCCGCCATAGCCGCCTGAAGATCCCGCTGTTCCATGCCTACGACGTGGCCCACGGGCACCGCACCATCTTTCCCATCAGCCTCGGCCTGGCCGCCAGCTGGGACCCCGAGGTGGTCGCCCGCAGCGCGCGGATCTCCGCCCTGGAAGCCAGCGCCGACGGGCTCGACATGAGCTTCTCGCCGATGGTCGACATCACCCGCGACGCGCGCTGGGGGCGGGTCTCGGAAGGCTTCGGCGAAGACACCTACCTGACCTCGCTGCTGTCCGGCGTGATGGTCCGTGCCTACCAGGGCTCCAACCTGGCCGCCCCGGACAGCATCATGGCGGCGGTCAAGCACTTCGCCCTGTACGGCGCGGCCGAAGGCGGCCGCGACTACAACACCGTGGACATGAGCCTGCCGCGCATGTTCCAGGACTACCTGCCGCCCTACAAGGCCGCGGTGGACGCCGGCGCCGGCGCGGTGATGGTCTCGCTGAACACCATCAACGGCGTGCCCGCCACCGCCAACCGCTGGCTGCTGACCGACCTGTTGCGCCAGCAGTGGGGCTTCAAGGGGCTGACCATCAGTGACCACGGCGCGGTGAAGGAACTGATCAAGCACGGCCTCGCCGGCAACGAGCGGGACGCCACGCGCCTGGCGATCCAGGCCGGTGTCGACATGAACATGAACGACGATCTCTACTCGACCTGGCTACCGAAGCTGCTGGCGGCCGGCGAGATCGACCAGGCCGACATCGATCGCGCCTGCCGCGACGTGCTGGCGGCGAAGTACGACCTCGGCCTGTTCGCCGATCCCTACCGGCGCCTGGGCAAGCCGGACGACCCGCCGTTCGACACCAACGCCGAGAGCCGCCTGCACCGCCAGGCCGCCCGCGAGGTGGCTCGCGAAGGACTGGTCCTGCTGAAGAACCGCGACGGTCTGCTGCCGCTGAAGAAACAGGGGCGGATCGCCGTGATCGGCCCCCTGGCCAAGAGCCAGCGCGACGTCATCGGCAGTTGGTCGGCAGCCGGCGTGCCACGCCAGGCGGTAACCGTCTACCAGGGCCTGGCCAATGCCGTCGGCGAGCGTGCCACCCTGCTCTACGCCAAGGGTGCCAACGTCAGTGGCGACCAGGCGATCCTCGACTACCTGAACAGCTACAACCCGGAAGTCGAGGTCGATCCGCGCTCCGCCGAGGCGATGCTCGAGGAGGCCTTGCGCACCGCGCGCGACGCCGACCTGGTGGTCGCCGTGGTCGGCGAATCGCAGGGCATGGCCCACGAGGCCTCCAGTCGCACCGACCTGCGCATCCCGGCCAGCCAGCGGCGGCTGCTGAAGGCACTGAAGGCCACCGGCAAGCCGCTGGTGCTGGTGCTGATGAACGGCCGACCGCTGTCGCTGGGCTGGGAGCAGGAAAACGCCGACGCGATCCTGGAAACCTGGTTCAGTGGCACCGAAGGCGGCAACGCCATCGCCGACGTGCTGTTCGGCGAGCACAACCCCAGCGGCAAGCTGACCATGTCCTTCCCCCGCTCGGTGGGCCAGGTACCGGTCTACTACAACCACCTGAACACCGGCCGGCCGATGGACCACGACAACCCCGGCAAATACACCTCGCGCTATTTCGACGAAGCCAACGGCCCGCTCTACCCGTTCGGCTACGGCCTCAGCTACACCGAGTTCAGTCTCTCGCCCCTGCGCCTGTCCAGCGAACGGCTGGCCCGCGGCGCTACCCTGGAAGCGCGGGTCACGCTCAGCAACAGCGGCAAGCGCGCCGGCGCCACGGTGGTCCAGCTTTATCTGCAGGACCCGGTCGCCAGCCTCAGCCGTCCGGTGAAGGAACTGCGCGGGTTCCGCAAGGTGATGCTGGAGCCCGGCGAATCGCGGGAGATCGTCTTCCGCCTCGGCGAGGCAGACCTGAAGTTCTACGACAGCCAGCTCAGGCACACGGCCGAGCCGGGCGAGTTCAAGGTCTTCGTCGGCCTGGATTCGGCGCAAACCGAAAGCCGCAGCTTCACCCTGCTCTGAAGGCGCCGACCGCACCGCCAGCGTCGCCGCCGCGGGCGAACGGCAGCGTCTCAGCCCTCGGCCCGGAGCCAACGCCCGGGCCGGGGGCGGCGCCTGGTTCCCTCAACCGGCGTCCCCTTCCTCCTCGCCGCTCCGCGCCACGCTCTCCGTCAATGCGGCCTGCAACGCCGCCAACTGGCTGTCGAGCGAAGCGTCGATGATCCCGATCTCGGTTTCCAGGATGCAACCACCCTGGTCCAGCCGGGCATCGCCGACCACTTCCAGGTAGCCCACCTCGGGGAAATCCTTGAGCACCCGGGCGACCTGCTCGCGCACCGCGACCAGTTGTTCCGGCTGGACGTGCAGGATCACCTGCTTCTGGTTGCTCACCAATGCCAGTGCCTCGCGCGTGGCCGCCAGGGTCAGCTCGACAGCGTCGTAGTGGCGCAACACCTTGCGCACCGCCTGCAGCACCACCTCGCCAAGCTGGCGATCAACCTGCCGGTAGTAGCGATTGCAGCGCAGTAGCGTTTCCTGGATCAGCCCGGCCTGGCGCAGACGCGCCTCCTCCAATCCGGCCTCCCAGCCCAGGCGCTTCTGCTCCTGGTAAACCTCGTGGGCCTCGCGCTCGATTTCGGCGGCACGCTCGCGTGCCGCTTCCACCAGGCGGTTGGCGCTGAGGTAGTCCTGGTAGTCGCGGGCGCGCAACAGGGCCTGCCCGGGGGCCAGCCGTACGCGACTGGCGTCTAGTTCAACAAATGGAAGCATTCATCGCTCGCTTGTCGGGCGACCTTCAGGCACAGGGTCCGCGCCAGGGATCGCCGTTGTTCGTCGAAGGTCCAGTCCGCCGGGGCCGGCATGGCCTCCAGACGCAGGCGCAGGCGCCGCGAGAAACCGCAGTCGGCATCGCTACAGGCGGCCAGCCAGAAAGCCAGGCCGCAGCGCCGGAAATAGCCGTCTTCCGGGTTTTCCGGCAAGGCCCGCTGCCAGCCGGGCGGCCAGCGACCGATGAGCAGGTCGAGCTGTTCCAGGCAGAAACGCTGGCCCTGTTCGCCGATCTGCGCGCGGATGCGCCGTACCCGCGCACCGTCCAGCACCTGCCGCAAGGCCTGGCCGTGCAGCAGCGCACCGAGCCAGCCCAGGGTCCGTTCCAGCGCCGCCTGCGGGTAAAGGGCCAGCCCGCCCAGTTGCGCGGGCATGCGGAACGCGCAGTCCAGTTCCAGTTGCTCCAGCAGCCAGGCGTTGAGAACGCTCTGTCGCCGCCAGTCCGGCAGCGCCGGCAGCAACCGCAGCAATACCGCGGGCAGGTGCGACTCGTGGATGTAGCGGGCCGGGCAGAAGCGCAACTGGTAGGCCGTCAATGGCATCGCGCCGCTCAGCCCCGTTGCCGGTGCCAGAAGAACTGCGCCAGGTTGCTCGCCAGCAGCAACGCCAGCAGCAGGCCGAACAGACCGAGCAGGCGTCCGCGCGAGTGCTCCGCCACCTGGATCGAGAAGACACTCTCGAAGCGTGGCGCCAGCGGGACCTGGCGGACCCCGGCCGACGGCACCAGCACCACGCTGATGCGGTCGTAGCTGAGGCCTTCGATGCCGTTGTTCACCAGTTGCTTGATCTGCGGCACGTAGGCATCCAGTTGCACGTCGGCGGCGTGCTTGATGAACACCGAGGCCGATGCCGGCGAGGACTTCCTGCCCAGTCCGTCGCGCTCCTCGGGCAGCACCACATGGACCCGCGCCACCAGCACGCCATCGATCTCGGAAAGGGTATGGGAAATCTCCTGGGCCTTGGCGTAGTTGAGCCGCGCGCGCTCTTCGATGGGCGAGGAAATCAGCCCGTCCTTGGGAAACACATCCTTCAGCGTGGAGAAGTTCTCCCGCGGATAGCCCTTGCGCTTGAGCACCTCCACCGCCTCGGCGATATCCGATTCCTCCACCAGCAGGCGCACGGTGCCATCCTTGTCCGCCTGCTTGTCCGCGGAAACGCCCTCCGAACGCAACAGCGCCAGCATCTCGTTGCCTTCCTTCTGGCTGATCCCGGTATAGAGTTCGACCTTGCACCCGCCCAACGCCAGGACCAGCGCCAGGAGCGCCATGCGCGACAGATCTTTCACCGTTCGCCTCATTGGGTCTTCATCAGGGTTTCGACGTTCTGGCTCATGCGCCCGACGGTCTTGGCGATCAGCTCTTCCTGCATGGTGATGCGCATCAGCGACCACTGCATCTGCATCAGGCTGTTGGGATCGTCGCCGGGCGTCGACAGCTCCACCTGCAACTCCTGCTTGGCCTGGCTGAAACGCTCCCTGATCTGCCCCAGTTCGCTGAGCAGGTCGCCGCCCAGGCTGCCGGCACCGCCCATCGCCCGTTCGAACTCGGCGACGTGGGCCGCGCCGGCCGGGCCGCCGGAGAGTTCTTCGAGACTGGTGATCTGCGCCTGGGCGCCCATCCGAGAGATATCCATCATGACTCCAGGTCGAGTTTGTGGCTGTTGCGCACGAGGTTGTCGAGCATGCCGTTGAGCGGGATCAGCACCTGCAATTCGCGACGCGCCAGTTGCGCCAGGTATTCGCCGCCCGGCGCATGCTCGACTGCACCGAGCAACTGGAGGAGAAAGGTTTGCTGCTGGCGCCCCAGCGGCAGTTCCGCACGGAGCATCGCCTTCAGCTCCAGGCGGTCCGCCTCCAACCCTTGCAGCGGCTGGGCAAAGCGCTGCAGCAGGCGCTCGCTGAGAGCGCCGTTCTCCAACCCGGCCAGGCGGCGTCCGGCCGCCGGCGGCTCGCCGCCGAGGGCCTGCTCGAAAGCCAGCACCTGATCGACAGCCGGCAGGTTCGCCGCCTTTGGACTGGCCGACGGATAGACGGCGAATCCCGGCGGCGTGTCGATGCGGCTCATGTCCGCACCTGGGCGCGCATGCCGGCGGCGAAGTCGGCCAGGGCAGGATCGCTGCTGCCGCCCAGCCCGGCCAGCCTGCGGTCCAGCGCGGCGCCCAGCCCCAGGTGCCACTCGCACAAGGCGAACCAGGGCTCCAGCGCCGGCCAGGGATTGCCATGGGCGAAGGCCAGGGCTTCCTGATAGCGCCCCTGGTTGGCCAGGCTGGAAATCCGGATCAGCCGCGCCGCTTCGTCCTGTCCGAGGCGCTCCAGCCACTCGGCGATGCACAGCGCCTCTTCGTGGCAGTGCTGCCCGCTGCCGGCCAGCGCCAGTTCCGCCAATTCGCGTATCAGTGAAGTGTCCATGTTCAGATCTTCTGCAGGATGCCTTGCATCAGGTCGCGCAGCGCACGGGTCACCGTCGAGTTGATGTTGTAGATGACCGACCACTTGTTGATCTTGTGTTGCAGCTCGGCCAGCAGCGCCGGGTTGTCGGCATTGTCGGTCCCCTGCAAGGCCTTGATCGCGTCGTTGACGTCCTTGTTCGCTGCGTTGGCCTGCTCCTTCAGGGCATTGGCCACGGTATCGAGGGTATTCCCCGGGTTGGGGTTGAATATCTGCGCCATGCTTAGTCCTCTGTGAGCTGCGAAAGAATGCCGAGACCGCCTTCGAGGGCCCGGGCCTGCTGTTGCAGGAACTGGAAGTGCTCCGGGCAGGCGCCTCTGGCCAGTTCCCGGCGACACTCCGCCAGCGCCGCCTGCAGACGCTGCCGGAGCGCTGCGGCATGCGTGCCGTCAGCGACCGACAGTCGCGTTTCCAAGGCTGTCATCATGGAGCACCTCCCCTTTGAGATTGATGATGAAACGCTGCTTGCCGCGGGCCACCAGGATCGACTCCGGCTCGATGGCGAGGATTCGCACACCGCGGGATGTCGAGGCGCCCACCGGGTATTTCTGGCCGTCGCCGAGCACTACATAGGGCACCCGCCCCAGCGACACCGAGCGAATCGTGAACTCCAGTTCGTCGCCGCTGGCGCGCTTGCCGCGACTGAGCAGCACCAGGCTCGGGCGGTTGCCGAATTCCTGCTGGAACTCGCGCTGCAGGCGGTAGAAGGCGCTGAGCTGGACCTCGTCGAGCGTGCCGCTCAACTCGATGCGCTCGCCGCGCTCGCGGAAACTCAGTTGCCGGTCGAGGCCGGCGTCCGCCAGCAGGCGCTCGAGGCGGCGCAGGTGCGAGCCGGCCACCCGGACCTGGTTTTCCACCCCGAGCAGGCCCGGCACCTCGGACTCCAGCAATGCGTCGATCCGCGCCCAGCGTTCGTCCTGTTCCGCCAGTTCGCCGTTGAGCCGGACCCAGCCAGGCTTGTCCGCGTTGCTGCTGAGGATCTGCCGATAGCCGAATTTCTGCAGGATGAAATCCACGCCCTGGCGAATGTCTTCCATGCTCCGTGCTTCCAGTCGGTAGTCCACGCCGCTGCCATCGAGGTAGCGCTGTAGCGCCAGGCGCCGGGCGTTGTCCTCCAGGTAGCCGCCGAGCAGGAGACTGTCGCCCTGGCGCTGCACATCCACCTCGCTCATGCCCTGCTCGCGCAGGTAGGCGCGCACCTTCGCCAGGGGCTCCTCGCCGGCCATGCCGTGCTGGCGGGCCGACCAGGGTTCGACGAGCATGCCCAGCAGACACAGCGCCAGCGCCAGGCTGACGCCGAGCAGCCAGGCCCCGCCGGCACGGGCGGACGACTTGCGGCGCACTGGCGCGGTCTGCACCTCGGCTTCGGGGAAACGCTCGGGAAAACTCCGCTGCGGGTCGCAGAATGCCCAGCGCAGCGGGCCGCAGGTCTGCCCGGCAAGCGCCTGCAGGATCGCTCCGGCGACTTGCGCCTGGCCGTCCTGGCGAGGCTCGCAGCCCTCCGCCCACTCCAGCAGGCGCACGCCCTGGGCATCGACCTCGAGCACCAGGTGGACTGCCGCGATGCCCTCGTCGAGCAACACCAGGTCGGCCTGCAACGGATCGCTGCCAAGCGCCACCCGGCCCTCTCCGAGCGAGACTTCGGCGCCCTGGTTCAGCCCGCTGTAGAAGCGGATCTTCCAGGCCATGCTAATTCCCGCGCTCCGCGCCGACGCACCAGGCGCCGTCTTTGGGACAGGCGCCGTCGGTCACCCGCCAGCCCTCCTGCGCACCCATCCGGCAGGGCGTGAGGAACGAACCCTGGCCGGCCTGGCGCAAGCGCTCCTGTTCGGCCCTGGCCGGCGCCAGCGCCTGGCAGCGGGCGCTACCGAGCAGCTTGCGCAACGACAGGCTCTGGTTCGACAACTCGTCGATTTCAAGCAGGCCGCCGCGCAGGTCGCGACGGTTGTTCAGCGCCAGGTAATGGCCGACGCCATCGTCGATCAGCCGCGGCTCGATGAGGAACAGCCGCACCGAGCGGCGCACGGTGTCCGCGGTAGTGCGGAACAGCGCGCCGAGATAGGGAATGTCGCCGAGCCAGGGTACCTTGCGCTGGCTCTGGCTCAGTTCGTCGCGGTAGATGCCGCCGATCAGCAGGCTCTGGCCATGGCCCACGCGGGCGATGGTATCGATCACCGTGCGGTTGATCGTGGGGATCTTGTCCAGGCCGGCGCTATTGGGTTTCTGGCTGCCGTCCTCGATGTGCAGGCTGAGGCTGATCTCCGGCGTATCGCCGAGAGTCACCACTCGCGGCGTCATTTTCAGCATGGTGCCGTAGGTGATCGCCTTCAGCTCGGCCACCCGCTCGCCCGTGACCCGCACATAGTAGGTTTCGCTCTGGTCGAGCACCGCCTGGGTATTCTCCTGGGTCAGCAGGGTCGGCCGGGATCCGATCTGCGCCTGTCCCTGGCTCTGCAACAGGGTGACCTTGGCCAGCAGGAAATCCAGCCCGCGACTGTCCACCAGGCTGCCGACCGCCCCGTTACCGGCGCCGCCGCCCTCCTCGCTATCCTGGCCGGTGGTGCGGATCTGGATCGACTTGTTGTTGCCCAGGCGAATCCCGGCGCTCCAGTCGACGCCCAGCTGGGCGAGGTTCTCGGCATTGATGTCGATGATCGACAAGCCGACCTCGATCCGCGCCGAGGGCCGGTCGAGGGCTTCGATCAGGCGGCGATACATGGGCAACCGGTCCTTGTGGTCGCGCACCACCACCGCGTTCAGCGACGGTTCCGCCTGGACCACCGCATGGCTCGATTGCGGTCCCGGGCGCAGCTTGCCCGGCTCGTCGCCCACCGCAACCACGTTGGCATCGCTGAGCACCCGCGAGAGGATGCTGGCGATGCCCGGCGCCTCGATCTCGTCGTCGCGGTACTCGATCTTGCGGTCCTCGGCGACCGCATAGCGCAGCGGGAAGATCTCCACGCTGAGGTCGCCGGTCTTTTCGCTGCGCAGGGTGTATTGCTGCTCCAGCACCTGGGCGGTCTGCTCGACCAGTTCGAGATAGCGCCCCGGACCGGACACGTGCACCAGCCGCCCGGAAGGGTCGGCACGCCAGCCGAAGCGCGGCTCCCAGATGCCGGCGGCGGTCAGCGCGCGCTTCAGCTCGGCCTCGCCGACCTGCTCCAGCCTCACCAGCCGCGATTGCATCTCGGTGGTCTTGAATACGTACAGCACGGTGCCGTCGTAGTACCAGCCGAGGTTGTAGAGGGAGGCCATCAACTGCAGGAAGGCCTGCGGGCTTTCCAGGTCGAAGCGACCGCTGACCTGGTCGTTGACCTTGTCGCTGACGATCACCGAGGCATCGTAGTTGGCGCCGAAGTTGGCCAGCACGTCGCGCAGGCTTTCGCCCTGCGCCACATAGTCGTAAGGCAGGCTGGGCCAGTCCAGCGGCTGCGCGCGCAAGACCGCGCCAGGCAGCAGCGCCAGCAGTCCGCCGATCAGCAGGCGGCGCATCAGGGACGCCACACCGGAGCCTGCGGCGGCAACCCGCGGGGCAGCGGTTCCAGCTCCGGCGCCAGCGCCTCGAGCAGCCCCACCTGGGCGGCCAGGGCCCGTTCGAGTCGCTCGGGATCGAGGCCGTCGAGGCCCAGCCGCGCCTGCAACAGCAGGCGCCCGTCCGCGTCCAGGACGATGGCCTGGGGATAGCGCCGGCTCCAACTGGCGACCCGCGACAACAGCGCCCGCAGCAACCCCAGCTGGTCGCGCTGCGGATCCAGGGGGGCGTGCTCCAGCGGGCTTTCCAGCAGCAGGTCGTCGCCCTGGCGCAGCAACAGGACGCTCTGTCCGTCGATGCGCAGGTGGTACGAACCCGTCCGATCGGCAACAAAGGGCCCTTGGCCCAGGCGAGTGGCCAATCCGCTCAACAGATGATCCATGATTCCTCGGTAGGGCCGGCTTTCGCCGGCCGCTCAGCTCTGCCAGTAGAAGTGATCCTGTGCCTGGCACAGGTTGCGTTCGTGCAGCCAGGCCTGGACGGCGTCCGCCGCGCCGACGTCGTCGTCCAGCCGGCAGAGAGGTTGCCAGAGGCATTCGAGGACCTCGGGGATCGGCTCGAAGCCGGCCAGCCCGCCGCTGGCGAGCAGCGTCGCCATGCCCCGCTGCCAGTTCGGCCAGGCGCTCTTCGCCAGTGCCGAAGCCGTCTCCAGCTTGCCGGCCAGTTCGGCCACCTGTTCCTGGGTGCGCGCCTGGCACTTGGCGACCCTGGCCAGTTCCTCGCGGGCCTGCTCCGGCTCCAGCTCGGCCACGCGGGACCAGAATTCGGACTTGACTCGCAGTTGCCGGGACTGGGTCTCCAGCTCCACCAGCGACAGGCGCCAGCCGGGGATCGCCTGGTCGAGCAGGCTTTCCCACCAGCCATAGACCGGCAGCAGGACCCAATCGATCATCGACTGCGGCACGGCGAGGTTGACCCGGTCGCCCAGTTCGGCGCACCAGCCGTCGTCGTCCTGCGCCGCGCAGAGGAGAATCTGCCGCACCTCTTCGCGCCCCAGCGCCAGGCCGCGCGCCAGGCGCTGCTGCAACCACTCGCAGCGGAACAGTTGCTCCAGCCGCAGGCGCGGCAGCATCCGCTGCAGCAACGCCAGTTGCCGCGCACTGATGATTCCGGACTCACGATACAAACTGCTCGATGCGTAACCCGGCACCCGACCCCGCGAGCGGGCGTCCGAGCCCACCACGGATACCCGCCTGCCAGCGAACACCGCTTCTCGGGAGTACTGCTTATCGTCTTCCTGCTCCATTCTCTGCCTTGGCTTCCTCACTACATTGCGCGCTCGTCAGAGCCTGCAATTTGGGCCGATTCTACTCATGCAGCCGCTACCGGGCTTTCAAAAAACGTCAGTTATTTTTAGCCCGGCATTCGTCCTTCCCCTGCCGCGAGCGGCTCGGTGTGCAGCCGAAACGGCGGCGATAGCTCTGGGTGAAATAGGACTGGCTGGAAAAGCCCGCCTCCATGGCGATGTCGACGATGCTCATGTCGCTGTTGAGCAGCAACTGATGGGCATAGAGGATTCTCCGCTCGCTGATCCAGGCGCGCGGCGAAACCCCGTAGACACTGCCGAACAGCTCCTTGAAGGTGGTCAGCCCCATGCCGAACTCGCGGGAGAAGTCGGACAGCTTCCACTCGTTGAGGTAGTGCTTCTCCATGAATAGCTGCAGACGCTCGACATGCCGGTTGCTCAGTTGCCGCAGGACCGACATCAGCAGCGGCCCCTGCGGACTGAACGCGAAGAGCATCAGCAACTCCTCGATCTTCAGGCAGGCGAGCATCGGCGGATGCTCATGCACAAGCAATTCCTTCAACCCCTTGACGCAACCGGCCAGCAGAGGCGTGGCAGCGAACGCGATGATGCCCGGCACGGGCTCGTCGCAACGCTCGACTTCACTCAACAGCGCGCCGAAGCGCTGGACGAAGCCTTGTAGAAACTGGGCAGATAATGGAATCCAGAGTATTCGGCTGTCCTTTCCCTTGGTACTTACGACATAGCTTCCGCGGCGGACGAAAAGCAACTCGCCAGGCGCCAGGCAAAAAGTGGAATCGATGTCCTGGACGGTCAGTTCGCCCTCGAGCAGAACATATACGCCCTCTTCCTTGTTTACCCTGTATTCGAAAGTTGGAATGTTCCAATGACAAGACGTTATCTGCTTTCGGCCAAGAGATTTGGCTCCTTGCATATTATAAGAACCCCAACACTTCCCGTCGTACCTTGAATGCCCCGCCTAGCGGAGAGGCATGAATACGCTCCGTTTTATTGATTTTCAAAGCCATGAGCACGGAGTCGATTTTATAATAATCAGGATTATCCGACGTGCGCTGATTCGCAGAGCGAGTCGGCTTCCGCCAATTAATCCAGACTTCTTTAGAAGCGGAACAAAAGTACCAGTTTTATTATTCGAGGCCTTCCCTGAAAACGAACGAGACTTGCACTTCTTTAATCTCCATACGCACTTTCCGAAACAGCAGGCAATGTATCAATCGTTGCCAGATCTTTCTTCCGGGCGAGCGGCCGTACAATTCGGAAAACAGTCGCGCCGAACCAGCCGGACCCGCTCATCGACGCCCGCCGCCACCTGTTGCCAGGCACTCGCCTGGACCGCCGCGACGCCCACCCAGGAAAGCTCGGTACGCAGGTACAATGCCTCGCCCTCCAACCTGTCGACCTCCAGATCGAAGGCATAGCGCAACGGCAACCCGGACACCCGGTAGCGCCGCTCGGCAATCGTTTGCATCCTTCCCTGAACGACGGCATACAGGCGCAGCCTGAGTTGCGCCTGGCGCGCCTGCAGGGAAACGCCGCCCACCGAACCACCCACCGTCACCTTCGGCGACATCGGCGCGGGCTGGCTGACGCAACCGCCGAGCAGCAACGCCAGCGGCAACAGCATCCAGCACCTCACCTGCGCCGGACCGTGCGCGCCTCCAGCGGCGTGCCGTCGCCGTCGGCGAGGCGCTGCAAGGCCTGCTCGCTGCGCGGATCGCCAGCCAGGTTGCGCGCCAGCCAGCGCGCCAGCCCGGCCACGCTGGAACGGTCCTCGCCGCGAACGGCCGCGCGGGTCACCGAACGCCCCTCGAAATGCCCCACCGCCTCGGCTCCAGCGTCTTGGGACGGCTGCACCGGCGAAATCGATTCGATTTTCATGGGGCCGCTCAAACCCTCATGCCGACCGCAGCGACCGCCTCGCGATCACTGTCGCACGGCAGCAGGCGCTGCCAGAACTCGGCGTGATCGAGCAGGTTGGCCAAGGTCGCCTCGAAGCATTCGAGGGTCAGTTGCGCTGCGAGAATCTGCGCATACAACTGGACCTTGCCGGTCAGCTCGTCGAAGCCGAAATGCAGATCGAAACGGTGCCAATGGCGGTTGAAGCTGGCGAGCTGGCGAAAGATCCCCTCGCCCAGCACATCGATGCCCGCCACATCGGCCTCCAGCAACAGACGCTCGCGCTCGGCGAGCAGCAACAGGGTGACGCCCACCTGTTCGTCGAACAGGAGGCTCGCCATGCCCTCCTCGTCAAGGGACAGGGAAGGCAAACCGATACGGCCTGCGAACTCGGCAAGCAGTCGGTTGACCTTGCTCGTTAAATCCATGGGGGCGCCTCCTAAAGCTCAGCGCATGCTAGCACCGGGCTATGCATCGCTTTTGTCACTGAGAGACTTTTCTTTTAAGAAAAAAGCCACATCGCTGTGGCCTTTTCCTCCCGCGCGGAGACGGCTCAGACCACTCCGGCCGCCGCACGCCAGGCCTGGTTATGGCTCTGGGTGTACTGCTGGATGAGCTGCAGGACGTCCTTCATGAAGCCGGCATCGAAGCTCATCTGGTCCTCGACCTTCTGCTTCTGGCTCTGCCCGATGGTGGCGTTGACCTCTCCTTCCCGGGCGCTCGCCTGCGATTCGCCCTGGCGCACCTGGACCGAGGCGTTGGCCATCTGGACGAAGGACTGGATCACCGTGTTGGCCACCTGCAGGGCGCCGTTGCGGCTCTCGAAGGCACGGCCCGCCGCACGCAACGCCACACTGTCCTGCACCTGGTCCGCCGCCCAGACCTTGCCGACGATCTTGCGATCCTCGTCGGAGGTCTTGCCAAGCGCCTGCATCTTCGCGTCGATCAGTTCGTTGCGCCCATCGATGTTCTTCTGCAGGGTCTTCTCCTGACTGATGGCCTTGCCGTTCTTCAACGCGCCGAGGCTGCCGACCACCGCCGAGGCCAATGCGCCGACGCCAGCGATCACCGCCATGGCGATCATCAGCGTGGCGCCGCTGCGCATCTCGTCCACCTGCGCCTTCTGCGCGTGGATGATCGACTGGTTCTCGTTGTCGCGCTGGAGCACGCCCAGCTCGCGCGCTTTCTGCGCGATGCGGAAGAGAATCAGCAGAAGCTCGACGCTGCTGTCCAGCTCGCTGCCGGCCGCTTCCATGCGCACCGGGTCGAGCACCTGGCGCGGAGCGTTCAGTTCGACCCGGTCGGCCCGCGCGGCCGGCACCTGCGGCAGGTCCGCAGCCGCTTGCGGCGTGCCGACGGAACGCCCGGCGGCGCCGGGAGCGATCGGCTCGGAGGGGATCGCGGCCTGGGTAGCCGCCAGGGAATATTGCGTGTCGATCATGTGACGTCTCCTCAGATCGCTGCCGGTCGGCTGGACAGGTTGTGCAGGGTTTCACCCTTGGCCTGGAGCATGGCGAAGATCCGCTCCATGATTTCCTGGAATGCTTCCAGCATGCGGCTCAGCTCTTCCTTCAGGCGCTCGATCACGCCCTGCAGGGTGGTCAGGTCGGCACGCGATTCCTGCACGTCGGCCTGGCGGTTCGCGGCCTTCGCCTGGAATCCCGAATGAGTGGCCTGGGCCGCGCCGTTGGCGACGTCCAGGGTCAGGTCGGAAACCTGCACGCCGAGTTTCAGCGAGTGCGACAGCGATTGGCCGGCCAAACTGCCGAACTTGCCGCCCAGGTCGGCGACCTTGCTCGCCAGGCTGGCGGTCATCTCGGCCGCCTTGCCGCCGATCTTCGCGCCCAGCCTGGCCAGCCCGCCGACCGCTGAGCCGCCGAAGCTGACCACCGCCGCCAGCAGCGCGACGGCGATCTCGATACCCATCAGTGCCGGGCCGAGCTTTTCCATCACTTCCTTGCTGATCAATCCGTCCGCGGCTGCCTGCTGTACCGACTGGGAGACCACTCCCATGACACCGCCCGCGATCATCAGTGCACCCGCGGCCGCGCCGACGCCGGTTGCCACCATGATTGCGCCGACGATGATCGAAGCTATTGCACTGATCCAACCAAAGATTTTGGCTGCCAGACCGGACTTCTGGGCTTCTTTCGCGGCTTCTTCCGACTCCCTGATCTTCTGCTGGTTGTCCTCCATCTTCTGCAGGTTCTGCTTTCGCGCCTGCTCGATTTCGGTCAGCTTGAGTTTCTTCTGCTGGTTCTCGACTTCGCCGGTGATTTTCGCCAGCTCGATCTCGAACGCCTGCGGCGACATCAGGCCGGCGGACAACAGCGTCGAAGCGCCGGCCAGCACAACCTGCCGCGCCAGTCCGACATCCTCGCCCACTGCTTGCACCAGGCTGGCGATCTCCGCACGATTGGCGACCTCCAGGCGCTGCTGGCTGGCTGCGGACGGCGGCGTCAGCGCCACCCCCGTGCCGCTCGCGGAAGCCGCGGCCGGCGCCGCCAGGCGCTCCACCCGCAGACTCTCGACATCCCTCGCGACCGGCCTGCCGAGCGCCGGGATATCCCCGGCGTCGGCCACCCCGTAGGGCAGTCCGGCGCGTTCAAGCGTTATCGGATTCATATATTCGATCCTTTCTCGCGGTTACGGCTTCCAACATGGCGCCGGCACGCGCGGCCAGGGCCTCGTGCGCCGGCTGTGCCGCGGCCAGGGCCCGGGCCGAGTAGAAGCCACTCTCGGCTCCGTCGAGATCACCCAGTTGCAGATGGCACTCGGCGGCATGGAAGGGAAAGCGCGGCTCGTTGATGTCCATCAGCGCGCCGTAGCTGTAGCTCTGCAGGGCCTGTTCATAGAGACCGAGGGACTGGCGGCAGGCGCCCAGGCCGAGAAAGTAGCGGGCGTCGTAGTGGTCGAGCATGCACAGTGCCTGGAAGATCTTCTGCGCGTCGTCCCACTTGCCCGCCTGGTACTGGTTGAAGCCCAGCGCATAGAGCTGCTCCAGGGTGTCCTCGCTGAGTCCGCGAAGCATCGCCAGGGTGCCGCCGTCGCGCAGGAAGGCCTCCAGCGCCTGTTGCTGGTCGGTGTCGGAAGGGGTCGCTTGCTGGTTCATGGATACCTCTAGATCGCGCTGAGAATGTCGCGCAGGACGCTGTCGTATTTCTGAATGAAGCGGTTGAGCGCCTCGACCGCCGAGTTGTAGCGGGAGCTGGTGTCGTTGAGCAGGGTGGTCTTCTCGTTGACCTTGTCGTTCAGCGGACGCGAGCGGTCGCTCACCGTGGTGGCGAAATTGCCGACCGGGTTGTTGTCCTTCTCGAAGGGGTACTCATCGCTGAGGCCCTTGAGTTCCCCGCTCTGCTTCGGCGAGCCGCTGAGAAAATCCTTGATCGACAGCTTGCCGCTGAAGGTATCCAGATTGCTCAGCAGCGCATACTCGGGGCTGTCCTTCCACCTGGGATCGCCGACGGCATAGCCATATAGCGTGGGGTCGACCAGATCGATACCGCCAGCGTCGATCCTGATGCCCTGCTTGGCCGACAGCGCGGCGTTGATCTGCGACTGGATCACGCTGTAGACCTTCAACTCCGCGGTCAGCGCCTTGAGCTCGTCGAGCAGCGCCTTGCGCTTGCCGTCCTGGGTCTGCAGGACATCCTTGTAGACACCGATGACATCCTCGTCGAGACGCCCGTGCAGGCTGAAATAGGCCGACACCAGGAACTCGCGCAGATCCCACTGCGCACCGGGCTGCCGACGTGCCTGCAGGACTTCGCGGAGTACCTCGAGGCCCTGCCCCGGAGGCGCGGACGGATTGGCCGCGAGCAACCAGGCGAGCGCCTTGAGCACTTGCGCCTCGCTCAGCGGCTGGCCGGCGTGGGCCAGCACGATCCGCTCGCTGCGCAACAGGGCCAGCAGTTCCTCCTGCTCGGCACTGGCAGGCGCCGCCGACGCGGCCAGGAGCTCGTCCAGGAACAGCTCGCGAGCGGCATTAAGGTTTCTGACTTCCATCGTGATTCCTCAGATCAACAAGCCACGCATCGGCGTCGGACGCCGCGGCCGGGTACCCTGCTCGCCCTGCGTCGGCTGGGAACTGCGCATGCGCCGCAGTTCGGCCAGCAGCTCCTCTTCGGCGGCTCGCGCCAGCTCTCGCTCCGGCGCCTGGAACAGCAGCTCGCCGGCGTCCGCGGCAAACCCCAGGCCTTGCCACATTTCCGCCAGCAGGCGGCCGCGTTCCTCGCTGTCGCGAATCGCCAGTTCGGCGGCCTGGACGGTCGCCCGCAGGGTGTCTTCGGTGTATTCGTTCATGTCGCCCATGGTAGGGATCGACGTTGCCGGAGCCTGTCAGGCACGGTCGGGTTTTTGTCGTTTTCGCAGGCTTCGCTGCGTCACCACCCGCCCGGCCTCCAGCTCGAACCAGCCGTCGGCGGGCTCGGCGGCGCCGGTCCAGCGGCGATAGAAGCGCGCCATGCGCTCGCCAGGCAGTGGGCTGCCGGCCAGCGCCAGGACCTTGCCGTAGAGACGCTGGCGCGGCCCCAGCGTATCGAGCGTGGCCTCCGCCAGCAGGTACAGCGCGGCGAATGGATTGGCCAATCCGCTGCGCGCCTGCCGCCGACGCAACATCACGATCCAGACCCGCTCGCCGTCGCAGCGCCAGGCCAGTTCGCAGCCATGGGCCAGGACCTGCCAGCCGAGCGCGATCGAGGTGTCGCGCAGGCAATGCGGACGCACCGCCAGGCCGCGGGCGAGAAACCAGGGAATCAGCGGATCGGCGCTCACAACACGATCCTGCCAAGCGGCTGGATGTTGATCTGCTGGGTCAGCTCCTGGTAGGACAGCACCGGCAGCCCGGCATAGTCGCTCTCCACCAACTTGCGCACGTAGCGGCGGATATCCATGGAAACGATCAGCACCGGCCGGTTCTGCATCTGCGCGAGATCGCCGACGGTCTGCCGCACGCGCTCGAGGAAGGCCTGGGTTATCGCCGGGTCGAGGGCCAGGTAGCTGCCGGCGCTGGTCTGGCGGATGCCACCGCGGATCTGCTCCTCCACCGCCTGGTCCAGCAGATAGGCGGGAAGGATATTGTTGCCGCTGGAGTACTTGTAGCAGATGTAGCGCTTGAGGCTGCTGCGGATGTACTCGGTGAGCTGCACCACGTCCTTCTCCTTCTGCCCCCACTCCACCATCGCCTCGAGGATCGCCCGCATGTTGCGGATCGAGATGTCCTCGCCGACCAGGCGCTGGAGAATCTCGGTCATCCGCTGCAGGGGAACGATCCGCTGCGCCTCCTTCACCAGCTCGCCGTAACCCTGCTCCATCTGCTCCAGCAGGTAGCGCGTCTCCTGGATGCCGATGAAATCCTCGGCGTACTCCCGCAGCACATGGGACAGGTGCCAGGTGAGCACCTGCTCCAGGCCCAGGCAGGCACAGCCGGAACGCTCCAGGCGATCCTGATGCGCCTGCTCCACCCAGCTCGCCTCTTCTCCCGGCACCTGCAGCTCCGCCGGCTCGTGGGGGACCGCGAGCAGTTCCAGCTGCGCGGCGCGTTCGCGCACCAGCAACCAGCCCGGCCGCAGGCATCCGCGCGCGACCGGGACCTCCTGTAGCTGCACCAGGTATTCGCCATCGCCCATCGCTTCATTGAAGCGCAAGTGGATACCCGGGAACGGCACGCCGAAATCCAGGTACAGCGCGCGTCGTACCCGCACCAGCTCCTCGTTCAGCGACATCGCCTCGAGACGTTCCTGGAGGCTGGCATCGACGTCGATCAGCAACGGCACGGTGAGGGCGAATTCTTCCTGCTCGGCGAGACGCCCGGCCTTCGGCTTGCCGCCGCCAGCCTTGCCACGCGCCTTGGCCGATGGCGCTCCGGCGCCCTGCGCGAGCAGCGCCGGCAGGTCGCGGGAACCGGCGCTGGCCTGGGCCCGCTGGCGCCAGAGCATGAAGTAGCCGCCGCCGCCAACCAGCAGCGCGAGAGCCAGGAAGGTCAGGGTCGGGAAACCGGGAATCAGGCCGAACAGCACCAGCAACAGGCCGCCGATCAGCAGCGCCTTGGGCTGCGCCACCACCTGTTCGCCGATGTCGCTGCCGAGGTCCGCCGATTCGTCGGAAGACACCCGGGTGACGATGATCCCGGCGGTGATGGCGATCAGCAACGCCGGCACCTGCGAGACCATGCCATCGCCGACGGTCAGCACCGCGTACAGTTGCAGCGCGTCGGCGGTGCTCAGGCCCTTCTGCGTGACGCCGATGGCGATGCCGCCGAGGATGTTGACGACGATAATGATCAGCCCGGCGATGGCGTCGCCCTTGACGAACTTCATCGCGCCGTCCATGGAGCCGAACATCTGGCTTTCCTTTTCGATCACCGCGCGCCGCGCCCGCGCCTCGTTGACATCGATCACGCCGGCACGCATGTCGCCGTCGATGCTCATCTGCTTGCCTGGCATGGCATCCAGGGAAAAGCGCGCGCTGACCTCGGCGACCCGCTCGGCACCCTTGGTGATCACCAGGAACTGCACGATGGTGATGATCAGGAAGATGATGATGCCCACCACCAGGTTGCCGCCGACCACGAAGCTGCCGAAGGTGTTGACGATCTGCCCCGCGTCGGCCTGCAGCAGGATCATCCGAGTGGTGCTCACCGACAGCGCCAGGCGGAACAGCGTGGTGATCAGCAACACCGCCGGGAACACCGAGAACTGCAACGGCGAGCCGATGTACACCGACATCATCAGCAGGACCACGGAGATGGTGATGTTGACGGCGATGAGGATGTCCAGCAGCAGCGGTGGCAGCGGCAGCACCATCATGAACACCACCGCCAGCAGCAACACCACCAGCAGGATGTCCTTGCGCTCGCCGACCCGGCCGAGAAGCCCGCTCAGGTCGTTCATTCCCGCGCCTCCAGCTCCAGCGCCCGGGCGTGCGCGGCACGCGCCGCGTCGAGACGCCCGGCGAGCTGTTCGGCACGGCTCAGGCAAAGCCACAGACCGGGCTCCTCCTCGCCATCCTCCTGCAACTGCCGGCACAGGCGCACGGCGGGCTCGCCGAGGCCTTGCTGGAGCAACGCCAGGAGCAAGGCGCGGCGCCCGTCGCGGCGCTCCGGCGCAACGCTCAGCAAGGCCTCCAGCAACACCTGGGCGCGTCGCGGCTGGCCGCATTGCAGGTGCAACCAGCCCAGCATCAGCAACAGGCGCTGTTGCGTCGGTTTCAACGTCATCGATTCATACCTTGTGCAACAGGTTCAGGGCCATTTGCAGCAGTCGCTCGTCTTCATCGCGCTCGCCGAGCAGGCAGGCCGCGGCCTGCAGGGCCGGCTGGCGGGGCAGCGTGAGGGCCAGGCGGAGATCGCGCAGCGCCTGGCGGAAGTCGCCGGGGCGCAGCAGGCCGTGGAACTCCAGCTGGGGCCGGGCGTAGTCGAACAGGCGCTGTTGCGCCTGCTGCGCGGGATACAGGCTGGCGACGTGGGTCTCCACCGGCCGGCCGTCGGGCGCCAGCAGATGGCGCTCCGGCAGGGGCGGCGCGAACGGCTCGGCATGCGCCAGGTCGAGTCGTTCGATGCCGATGTGCCAGGCACCGACCCGGCTCATGCGGCGAGCACTTCGCTGCGCGCCGAGCGCAGCGCCTGCAAGGCCTGGTGCAACGTCGGGATGCCGACCTGCCGGGCTTCCAGGGTGATGCACAGCAGCAGGCGCGATTCGCCGCTCCAGGCGCAACGCAGCGGCAGGCTCCCGGCCGCGCGCGCATGGCACAGGCGCAACGCCCGCAGGGTGCCGCGATAGGCCTGGTGCCAGGCCAGGTCACAGGCCAGCCAGAGCGACAACTGTTCGCCATGGCGTTCCAGCTGCAAGGTGCCGCTGTCCTCGAAATCCAGTTGCACCACGCGCGCCAGCGGCGCCGGTACGCTCACCCGCAGGTCCTGGCAGAACTGCGCGACGGCCAGCTCAACCCAGTCCATGCTGCTGCTCCTCTTCGCGCTCGATCGCCAGGTCGAGTGCCATCTGGCAGGCATTCAAAAGATTCTGGCGCTGCTCGTCGTCGCCGAACACTTCGACCGGCAACAGGCGGTAGAGACGCTTCAGTTCGCGGAAGAAATGGATCTGCCGGGCGACGTCGGCCAGCGGCAACGGCTCGAGCAACGCCTGCACCTCGGCGACGCCGACCCAGCGCTTCTCGAGCAAGGCGATGACTGCGCCGGTCAATTCAGAAGGCCCGTATGCCATGGCCCCGCTCCCCCGTCACCAGCACCTGCCAGAGCGCCCCCACCTGCTCCGCCAGGCCGCCGAGCACGCGCAGCTTGTGCATGTCGCTCATGACCCGCTCCAGCTTCACCGGATCGAGCCGGCTCGACTGACTGTCCAGGTCGGCGCTCAGGGCTTTCTGCAGGAAGGCCACGACCCGCTCCAGCGGCGTCGCGGCGAAGCGCGCCTGGATGTCCTGCCAGGCCGCCGACAGGCCCCGGTAGTCGAGTACCGCGTCACGGTAGGTATCGCGCAGCGCCTGGATATCGCCGACACCGGCGGCGGAAGCCTCGGCGGCCAGCGGCTCGATGCGCAGGCCGAGTTCGATCTCCAGGCCCTGCTCGTCGGCCATCCGCAGCAACGCCTGGTCGACCAGCGCCAGCATCGCCCGCGCCTCCGGCCGCCCGGCCAGGACGTCGCGCGCCCGCGACAGCGCCAGGAAGCGCTGGCTGATCTCGCTGGAGAAGCCCTCCAGGTAAGCGCTGAGCTGCGCCAGGCTGCTCAGTTGACCGCTGCCCAGGTGGGCGATCAGCGCCTCGAGCTTCTGCTGGCTTTCCAGGTCCGGAATGCGCTTCCAGTACTCCTGCAGCATGGCCTGGACTTCGCTCAGGCGCGCATGGGCGTCGCTCAGGCGGCGCTTGGCCAGGGATTTCTCGGCGCGCTCGGAAAAGGCGAAGGTCAGCTCTTCCGCGGCATCGGCCAGCGACTGCGAAACGGAAACGTAGTGGACGCGCTCGCCCTGGAAGCTGCCGCCAGCCTGCTGCGCGGGGGCGTTGGCCGCTTCCCGCGGCGCGAGGGGCGCGGCGGAGGAACTCTGGAGGATGTCCATCGTGGCTGTGGCTCCTGGTCTGCAAAGGCGGCGCAGTATAGGAACCGGCCCGGTGCCGCCGATGCCAATATCGGCCGGTTTTTTTTAGCCGCGGCGGCAACCGATTTCTAAAAACTCCCGGCTGGCACTGAAATTCGTCGCGCGAGGCTTTCTCTATAGTGCGCGCCGACTCCAGCCGAACCGACCCGCCATGCCCGCGCCTCTCTCTCCTCTCATCGTCCGGATGCGCCACGCCATCGAAGGCTGCCGGCCGATCCAGATCCGCGGGCGGGTCACCCAGGTCACCGGAACCCTGCTCAAGGCCGTGGTGCCCGGCGTGCGCATCGGCGAACTCTGCCAGTTGCGCAATCCCGACCAGAGCCTGGCGCTGCTCACCCCGCTCGGCGAGATGCTCGGGGTTTCCTCCAACACCGAGGTCAGCCCTACCGGCGGCATGCATCGCGTGGCGGTTGGCGAGCACCTGCTCGGGCAGGTGCTCGACGGCCTCGGCCGCCCCTTCGACGGCAGCCCGCCGGCCGAGCCGGCGGCCTGGTATCCGGTCTACCGGGATGCCCCGCCGCCGATGAGCCGGCGCCTGATAGAGCGGCCGCTATCGCTGGGTGTGCGCGCCATCGACGGCCTGCTGACCTGCGGCGAAGGCCAGCGCATGGGCATTTTCGCTGCCGCCGGCGGCGGCAAGAGCACCCTGCTGGCCAGCCTGGTGCGCAATGCCGAGGTGGATGTGACGGTACTCGCCCTGGTCGGCGAGCGCGGTCGCGAAGTCCGCGAGTTCATCGAAAGCGACCTCGGCGAACAGGGGCTGCGCCGCTCGGTGCTGGTGGTCGCCACTTCCGACCGACCGGCGATGGAGCGCGCCAAGGCCGGCTTCGTCGCCACCAGCATCGCCGAGTATTTCCGCGACCAGGGACGCCGCGTCCTGCTGCTGATGGACTCGCTGACCCGCTTCGCCAGGGCCCAGCGCGAAATCGGCCTGGCGGCCGGTGAACCGCCCACACGCCGCGGCTATCCGCCATCGGTGTTCGCCACGCTGCCACGCCTGATGGAGCGTGCCGGGCAATCCGAGCGGGGCTCGATCACCGCGCTCTACACCGTGCTGGTGGAAGGCGACGACATGAGCGAGCCAGTGGCCGACGAGACCCGCTCGATTCTCGACGGGCACATCGTGCTGTCGCGCAAGCTGGCCGCCGCCAACCACTATCCGGCCATCGACGTGCTGCACTCGGTGAGCCGGGTCATGAACCAGATCGTCGACGACGATCAGCGCCATGCGGCCGGACGCTTGCGCGAATGGCTGGCGAAGTACGAGGAAGTCGAGTTGCTGCTGAAGATCGGCGAATACCAGAAAGGCCAGGACAGCGAAGCCGACCAGGCCATCGAGAAGATCGGGGCGATCCGCCAGTGGCTGCGCCAGGGTACCCACGAAACCAGCGATTACGCACAGGCCTGCGCGCAGTTGCGGAGCCTCTGCGCATGAGCCTGGCGCTGCTGTTGCGCGTCCGACGCCTGCGCCTGGACCGGGCCGAGCGCGCCCAGGGCCGCCAATTGCTACGGGTTCGCGCCGCGGCGCAGGAACACACCGAGCGCCAGGCGGCACAACGGGACTACCGCGACTGGCGACTGGCCGAAGAGCAACGGCTGTTTCTCGCCTGCCAGGCGGCCATGCTCGACCGCCGGCGCCTGGAAGCCTGGCAGCAGCAGGTAGGACTGCTGCGGGAAAAGGAAGCCGGCCTGGAACAGGACTGCGCCGAGGCCGCGCAGCGCCTCGAAGGGGAGCGCGAGCGCCTGCGGCAGTGCCGGCGAGAACTGCTGGAACGCCAGCGGCAACTGGAGAAGTTCGCCGAACTGGAGCGCCACGTCGACGCCGAGCGCCAGGGGCTGCGCGAACGCAGCGAGGAAGGCGAACTGGAAGAATTCACCCGCCACGAGACCTGGCCATGCTCAAGCTGAACGCCGTGGATACGGCTCCGCTCGTGTCGTCCGACACCCCTGCCCCCCTTCCGCCGCTGCGCGCGCAGCAGATCGCCTTCGAACAGGCCCTGCCCGCGCACCGACCGCCGGCGCCCAGGCCACCGTTCGACAAGGGCGACGAAACGACAGAGGCCGAAGAGCCCGCCGCGACAGCCGACGCGCCGACCTCGACGCCTCTCGCCGACCAGCCCGCGGCGCCTGCCGCCGACCGGCCGCCGACCACTCGGCAAGCCCCCGTGCCAGTTGCCGCGGACGCAACGCCAACGCCAACGCCAACGCCAACGCCAACGCCAACGCCAACAGTGTCGCCGTCCGGATCGGTAGCACGGCAAGCGCCGGCGGTCTCCGCGCGCGTCGCGGCGTCCACGCAAGCCCGGGAGCCGGCCAGCGTTTCGGCGCCTCCGGTCGACGAACCGCCGCTGGTGCCGGTGTCCTCCCACCCGCAAATCGCAGGTCGGACGCATGAGCGGCCGCAGCCCGGCCCCGGCTTCCCGGCGAAAGCCGCAGCCGAGGTCGCGCCCACGGCGCAGGCCAGTGCCCAGGCTTCGCCGCCCGCGCCGACAGCGGGCGGCGAAGGCCGCGGAGAGGAGCGTCGGCAACCCGGAGAAACCGATCCATCCGCACTGCCCCCCGACGACCAAGCGCCTGTGCCACTGCCTGCCATGCAAACCCCCGGCGACCGCCTGCTGGCACGCCTGCTGGCATCGAGCGGGAGCCGGCCACTGCCGCTGGCCGATCTCGCGCGCCTGCTCGATGCCGTGCAGGGGCGCATCCAGGTCGCCAGCGCAGCCGAAAGCCATGCGGCGCGCCTGCAGGTGCAACTGCCCCAGCTCGGCGCCGTGGAGGTGCAGGTCCTGCATGGCCATGGCCAGTTGCAGATCGAGATCAGTGCCAGCCCCGGCAGCCTGGCGTTGCTCCAGCAAGCCCGTGGCGAGTTGCTCGAACGCCTGCAACGGCTGCATCCGGAACAACCGGTGCAACTCACCTTCAATCAGCAGCAGGACAGCGGTCAGCGCTCGCGGCAACGTCGCTACCTGCATGAAGAGTGGCAAGCCGAATGAACGGTGCGGACCTCGACCTGCCGCTCGCCAGCCGCGCCGAACTGGATCTCCAGCGACGTCTCGCACGTTGCCGTCGCCACTATGTCGGCAACGCTTTGCAAGCGCGCCTGGACATCGCCCAGGCCGCCCCCGACGTCGATCTCGAACTGAGCCTGGCGTGGGACGGCCTGCCCCTGCGCTTTCTCTGCCAGGCCCCGGCGCTGGCCCGCTGGCTCGCGCCGAACCTGCAGGAGGCAGCCTTCGCCAGCCTGCCGGCGGCCCTGCAACTGGCCTTGCTGGAGCGCGAAGGCAACGTCTTTCCCGGCCTGGTCTGGTACGGCCTGAGCCCGGCGCAACCACGCGCTGCGATGGGCCTGCGCCTGAGCCTGGAACGCGACGACCAGCGCCTGGCGCTCTGGCTCGACGGCGATCCCGCGACGCTGCTGGCACGCCTGCCGCCGCGCCCCTCGGCGCAACGCCTGGCCATACCGCTGCGCCTGTCGCTGCAATGGCCCGGCCTGCCGCTGGAGGCCGGCGAGCTGCGCACCCTGGAGCCCGGCGACCTGTTGCTGCTGCCTGCCGGCCATCGCCCCGACGCAGCGCTGCTGGGGGTTCTCGAAGGACGCCCCTGGGCGCGCTGCCAACTCCACTCCACGCAACTGGAACTGCTCGACATGCACGACATCCCCTCCCTCGCCGACAGCGAGGACCTGCACGAACTCGACCAACTGCCGATCCCGGTCAGCTTCGAGGTCGGCCGCCGCACCCTGGACCTGCATACCCTCTCCACCCTGCAGCCAGGCTCGCTGCTCGATCTCGACAGTGCCCTGGACGGCGAAGTGCGCATCCTCGCCAACCAGCGCTGCCTCGGTATCGGCGAACTGGTCAGGCTCCAGGACCGGCTCGGGGTGCGCGTAACCCGCCTGTTCGGACACGACGAAGCATGATCCAGTTGCCCGACGAGCTCGGCCTGATCCTCGGCCTGGCCCTGCTCGCGCTGGTCCCGTTCATCGCGGTGATGGCGACCTCCTTCATCAAGATGACCGTGGTCTTCTCGCTGCTGCGCAACGCCCTGGGCGTCCAGCAGATTCCGCCGAACATGGCGATGTACGGGCTGGCGATCATCCTCAGCCTGTACGTGATGGCACCGGTCGGCTTCGCCACCCGCGACTACCTGCGCAACCACGACGTCAGCCTGAGCGACTCGGCATCGGTGGAACGCTTTCTCGACGAGGGCATGGCGCCCTACCGGAACTTCCTCAAGCGGCAGATCCAGGAGCGCGAACACACCTTCTTCATGGAAAGCACCCGCCAGGTCTGGCCCAGCGAATACGCCGAGCGGCTCGACCCGGACAGCCTGCTGATCCTGCTGCCGGCCTTCACCGTCAGCGAACTGACCCGAGCCTTCGAGATCGGCTTCCTGATCTACCTGCCCTTCATCGCCATCGACCTGATCATCTCCAACATCCTCCTGGCGATGGGCATGATGATGGTGTCGCCGATGACCATTTCCCTGCCGTTCAAGCTGCTCCTGTTCGTCCTCCTCGACGGCTGGGCGCGGCTGACCCACGGCCTGGTCATCAGCTACGGAGGCTGACCATGAGCAGCGCCGACATCCTCCACTTCACCAACCAGACCCTGTGGCTGGTGCTGGTCCTGTCGCTGCCGCCGGTACTGGTCGCGGCCCTGATCGGCACCCTGGTATCGCTGGTCCAGGCACTCACCCAGATCCAGGAGCAGACCCTCGGCTTCGTCGCCAAGCTGGTGGCCGTGGTGGTGGTACTGTTCGCCACCAGCGGCTGGCTGGGCGGCGAGCTGTACCGTTTCGCCGAAATGACCCTGCTGAAGGTGCCGCTGGTGCGATGAGCGTCCAGGACCTGCAGCAACTGCTGCTGACCTACAGCCTGCTGCTGCCGCGGATCATCAGTTGCTTCGTGGTCCTGCCGGTGCTGGCCAAGCAGACCCTGGGCGGCGGCCTGGTGCGCAACGGCGTGGCCTGCTCGCTGGCGCTGTTCGCCTACCCGATCGTCGCCGGCAGCCTGCCGCCGGCCCTCGGCGCGCTGGACATCGCCCTGCTGATCGGCAAGGAAGTGCTGCTCGGCCTGCTCATCGGCTTCGTCGCCACCATTCCCTTCTGGGCCATGGAAGCGACCGGCTTCATCATCGACAACCAGCGTGGCGCGGCACTCGCCTCGACCCTCAACCCCAGCCTGGGCAGCCAGACCAGCCCCACCGGGCTGCTGCTGACGCAGACGCTGATCACCCTGTTCTTCTCCGGCGGCGCCTTCCTCGCGCTGGTCGGCTCGCTGTTCAGGAGCTATGCCAGTTGGCCGGTGAGCAGTTTCTTCCCGCAGTTCGGCAGCCAATGGGTGGCATTCTTCTACGCGCAGTTCTCGCAGATGCTGATGCTCTGCGCGCTGTTCGCCGCGCCGCTGCTGATCGCCATGTTCCTCGCCGAGTTCGGCCTGGCGCTGGTCAGCCGCTTCTCCCCGTCGCTGAACGTGTTCATCCTCGCCATGCCGATCAAGAGCCTGGTCGCCAGCCTGCTGCTGGTGCTCTACCTGGGCATCCTCATGGAGCACGCCTACGATGCCCTGCTGCTCGCCGTCGACCCGCTGCGCCTGCTGCGTCCCGTGCTAGAGACGCCATGAGCGCCGAGAAGACCGAGCAGCCCACGGCGAAGAAGCTGCGCGACGCCCGCCGGCAGGGCCAGGTGGTGAAGAGCAAGGAAATTGTCTCCAGCGCGTTGATCCTGTCGCTGGTGGCGCTGCTGATGGGCTTTTCCGACTACTACCTGGAGCATCTCGGCAAGCTGCTCCTGCTGCCCGCCGAGTACATCGACCTGCCGTTTCGCCAGGCGCTGGAGACCATCCTGGAGAACCTTCTCCAGGAGCTCCTCTACCTGCTGGCGCCGGTCCTGCTGGTCGCGGCGCTGGTGGTGGTGCTCAGCCATGTCGGCCAGTACGGTTTCCTGCTCAGCCTCGACAGCGTCAAGCCGGACCTGAAGAAGATCAACCCGGTGGAGGGCGCGAAGAAGATCTTCTCGATCCGGAGCCTGGTGGAGTTCCTCAAGTCGACCCTGAAGGTCGCCCTGCTCTCCCTGCTGGTCTGGCTGACCTTGCAGGGCAACCTGGCCAGCCTCCTGCGGATTCCCGCCTGCGGGCTGGACTGCGTGGCACCGGTGAGCGGGCTGATGCTCAGGCAGCTGATGCTGGTCTGCGCGGTCGGCTTCCTGGCGATTGCCGTCGCCGACTACGCCTTCGAACGCCACCAGCACTACAAGCAGTTGCGCATGAGCAAGGACGAGGTGAAGCGCGAGTACAAGGAGATGGAGGGCAGTCCGGAGATCAAGAGCAAGCGCCGGCAATTCCATCAGGAACTGCAATCGAGCAACCTGCGCGCGGATGTCCGGCGCTCCTCGGTGATCGTCGCCAACCCGACCCACGTCGCCATCGGCATACGCTATCGACGCGGCGAAACGCCCCTGCCGCTGGTCACCCTGAAGCACACCGACGCCCTGGCCCTGCGGGTCCGGCGCATCGCCGAGGAAGAAGGAATCCCGGTGCTGCAACGAATTCCGCTGGCACGGGCGCTGCTGCGCGACGGCAATGTCGACCAGTACATACCGGCGGACCTGATCCAGGCCACCGCCGAAGTCCTGCGCTGGCTGGAAAGCCAGCAGACGGATACGCCCTGATCGCTATCGGGCAGGGCGGCCGCCGCGGCACCGGCGACGAAAGACGCTGCGACCTGGCGCCGAAAAAAAGGGGCCCGAAGGCCCCTTTCACATGCTTGCTACGGGTCAGTCCTTGTCCGGGATCCCGTGTACCACGCCCGCGGTATTCTCCAGCAGGCTCTTGGTCGCGGTCTGGATGAACGACTCCAGATTCTTCTGCAGCTCGGCCTGGTCCGGCACTTCCTTGGTGATCACCGCCTTGGCATCGCCGCCCAGTTGGTAATCGTAGACGCGCACGTCACCGTCCTTCGGCCGCACCAGGATGCGGTTGCCGGAGACGATGGCGACGTTCTGCTCGCTGCCCGACGGCTTGATCACGCCGAAGCCCTTGTCGCCTTCCGGCAGGTTCAGCAGGTCGCGGCCCCAGCACTGGTGGACGGTCTCGCCGCCGAGCAGGCCCATGATGGTCGGCACGATGTCGACCTGGGTACCGACGGTCGGCAGGTGGGTACCGAACTTCTCCTGGATGCCGGGGGCGATCAGCAGCAGCGGCACGTTGAAGCGGTGCAGGTCCATCTCGGTGAGCTGCTCGGGGCTGCCGAAGCCATGGTCGCCGACCACCACGAAAAGGGTGTCCTTGTAGTACGGCGACTTCTTCGCCTTCTCGAAGAACTGGCCCAGCGCCCAGTCGGAATAGCGCATGGCGGTCAGGTGCTCGTCGAGCGAACCGTAGCCGGTCACGCGCTCCACCGGCAGGTCCTTCGGCAACGCATAGGGAACGTGGTTGGAGAGGCTCTGCAACAGCGCATAGAACGGCTTGCCGGTGCTCGCCAGCTTGTCCAGTTCCTCGTTGCCACGGGCGAACATGTCCTGGTCGGAGACGCCCCAGGTCGGATCGGAGAACACCGGGTCGACATAGTCGTTGCGGCCGATGAAGGTGGTCATGCCCTGGTTGCTGAAGAAGCCGGACTGGTTGTCCCAGGCGAAATCGCCGTTGTAGACGTAGACGTCCTCGTACTGGCGGGCGCTGAGCAACTGCGGCAGGCCGGAGAACTTGTGGCCGCCCTCCGGGGTTTGCATCAGGTATTCGAAGCCCGGCAGGTTGGGGAAGCAGGCCATGGTGGCGAACATGCCCTGGTGGGTATGGGTGCCGTTGGAGAAGAACTGGGTGAACAGCAGGCCTTCCTTCGACAACTTGTCGAAATACGGCGTGATGTTGCCCGGCGCGCCCAGGGCGCCGACATAGTGGCCGGCGAAGCTTTCCAGCAGGACCACCACCACGTTGCGGATCGGCAGGGTATTCGCCGCCGGCGGGGTGAACTCGCGGCGCACCGCGGCCTCATCGGCGTCCACCAGCTTGTCGTTGGGGGTCAGCAACATCTGCCGGGTGGTCTCCAGGGCGACCTTGTCGTCCAGGGTGGCCTTCCAGATGTTCGCGCGGTCTTCGGAGAAGCGCTCCTTGGCCGCCTTGACCAGGGTCAGGGTGCCGTTCAGGCCCAGTTGGTTGGCGAACATGGATTCGGTGGTGAAGGCATCGCCCCAGCGCAGCGGCGGGCCCTGGCGCAGGGTGCCGCGGGCGGCGAGGACGCAGACCAGCACGCAGAGGAACAGCACCACGCCGCGCACGTACCAGGGCGCGGCAGCGCTCGGCCGGGCGATCACGCTGTCTTCGCGCGGCTTGCGCTGGCTCGGGCGGGTCGCCAGGTCGATGGCCTTGAACACCCGGTACAGCACCCAGGTGGCGAAGGCCCAGGCCAGCAGGTAGCGGACCACCGGGAAGCCGTACCAGAGCATGCTCATGACGGTCTTCGGGTCTTCCGACATGTACTGGAAGACCAGGCTGTTCAGGCGCTGGTGGAACTCGCGGTAGAAGTCCAGTTCGAGTACGCCGAGGAACAGGGTGATGCTGGCGAACAGCGTCAACCATGTACGGAACAGGCCGCGAGCGGCCATCGCGCGTACCGCGAACAACGACAGCACCAGCGGCGCCACGGCATAGACGACGACCCGCAGGTCGAAACGCACGCCGTTGCCGAACGCCTCGAGGAAGGTGCTCGCCGGGGTCGCGCCGATCAGTTCGCGGTTGTAGATCAGCAAGGCCAGGCGCAGCAGGCTGAACATGACCAGCAGCACCAGCGCGCTGAGCGCGGTGAACGCCAGGTGGCTGCGGATGGTGGGCTGGAACAGCCGTGGGGGCGATTGGGTGGTTCGGACTTCCGTTTGGTCCATTTTTACAATTCGCTCTTCTGTCGTTCGATTTCGAGAATGCGGTCCCGCCCCTGCTCGGCCAGCAGGTAGCGGCCGGGCCCGATGGGCAGTAGGGACTGTGCGGAACGCAGGCGCCGTACGATCACCTGCAGCGGCCCGTCGGGCGGCAGCAGCAAGGCTCGCGCGTTATGCGTCGAGTCCTCGGTGATCCACAGGCCTTCGCTGTCGCACAGCAAAAAGCTCGGTGCATTCAGTCCGTTCAGCACCACCTCGTCCTCGGCCCCCTCATGCAGACGCATGACGTGGCCACGTTTCTTTTCCGTGTAGAAGACGCTTCCGTCCGGGCAGGCGGCCACCCCTTCGGAGCGCTGCAATCCCTCGCGCAGTACCGTCAGTCCGCCGGTCTCCGGGTCGTAGCGGAGAATCCGCCCGTCCAGGTCGCGATCCTCGGCGGCGTACAGGTAGCGGCCGTCGCTGGCGACGCCCTCCACCTGGATGCCGTCGAACAGCGGCCGGGCCTGCTGGGCATGCCACCAGAACACCGGCGAGGCGCCCTGCTCCTGGCTGATCGCGATGCCGTCGCGGAAGCTGGCCATGCCGTCGGGCTTGGACAGCCCGTCGAGCACCGTATCGCGGCTGCCATCGGCGGCGATGCGGAACACCAGGCCCTTGCCGTCCTGCAACTCCTGGCTCACGTAAAGCAGGCCGTCCGGGTCGCGGGCCAGGGCGCTGACGTGGGGAATGTCCTCGAGCACTACCCGGTAGGTCCAGCCGGATACGGTGGCCGCCGGGGCGAAACGTTGCCAGCCGAGGAAGGCCAGGGCGATGAAGAGGACGCTACCGAGCAGGCAGGAGACTACTACGCCGCTCTGGCGCAATCGTTTGGTCAGCATTCGATGCACTCAAGGACAAAACTGCCATTTATAGCCATGGCAACGGAAAAAAGCGCGCAGATTTTCCCGGATCGATTGTGAAAAAAATGTTAGCTGGCAGTAACAGGGGATGTCGGAGCGACGCATGAAAAAGGGCCTTGCGGCCCTTCCCGGTGAAGCGTCAATCGTTGTCCTGCTTGCCGATGGCCTGCAGCACGTACTGCGGCAGAGCAAACGCGCCCAGGTGGATATCGGCGTTGTAGTAGCGGGTGGCGATGCCGCTGTCGCGGAAGCGCTGGCGCAGCGTTTCCAGCGGAAGGCGACGCAGGCCTTCGCGGGTCGAACCCCAGGCGAAGGTCATGGCGCCGCCGATATAGGTCGGCACCGCCGCCTGGTAGAAATGCCAGTCGGCGAACAGCCCGTCGGTACGTGCGGCGGTGGTGCGCACTTCCTCCAGTTGCATGAACGGCGTGCCGTTCTGGGTGACCAGGATGCCACCCTCGTTCAGGCAGCGCCGGCAGGCCTGGTAGAAGTTCTCGGAGAACAGCACCTCGCCAGGGCCGATCGGGTCGGTGGAGTCGGAGATGATCACGTCGAAGCGTTCTTCCGTGGTAGCCACGAAGCGCATGCCGTCGTCGATCACCAGGTTCAGCCGCGGGTCGTCGAAGGCGCCCTGGGAGTGGTTGGGCAGGAACTCCTTGCACATGTCGACCACGGTGCCGTCGATCTCGACCATGGTGATCCGCTCGACGCTCTTGTGCTTGGCCACCTCGCGCAGCATGCCACCGTCGCCGCCGCCGATGATCAGCACGCGCCGGGCCGCGCCGTGGGCGAGGATCGGCACGTGGGTGAGCATCTCGTGGTAGATGAACTCGTCGGCCTCGGTGGTCTGGATCACTCCATCGAGCGCCATCACCCGGCCCATCCGGGCGTTTTCGAAAATCACCAGGTGCTGGTGCTCGGTGCGCACCTCATGCAGCATGTTGTCGATGCTGAAGCGCTGGCCGTAGCCCTGGTACAGAGTTTCCTGATAATCGCTCATGGGCCGGGATCTCCCTGGTAAGGCTGCAATCTGGCAGCGGGACTTGCCCGCGCCGCGAAGAAAGGCGCGCATTCTACGCTGGCGGCAATGACAGGTCGAACCCCGCCGGCGGATGGCGCCGGCTGCGCCGGCCAGGTATCGTCTGCCCATGAGCCAGCCTACCTCTCCCCTCGTCCTGCACCTGCCCTACCAGTCACCCTGGGAATGGCGCCAGTTCCACCAGCATTTCGCCCTGCGCCTGCTCGCCGGTGTCGAAAGCCTGGGTGACGACCACTATGCCCGCAGCTTCCGGGCCAACGGTCGCCCGGCCTGGTTCGAGGTGCGACCGCTGGCGGAACGCCAGGTCCTGGCGCTGAGCCTCAGCCCGTCCGCCCATGCCCTGGCCGCCGAACTCGAGGCACGGGTCCGCCGGATGTTCGACCTGGACAGCGACCCGGCCGCCATCGCCCGGCATTTCGCCGGGGATCCCCTGCTCGGCCCGCTGGTGGCCGCCAATCCGGGACTGCGCCTGCCGGTGGCCTTCGATCCCTTCGAACAGGCGGTGCGCGCCATCGTCGGCCAGCAGGTCACGGTGAAGGCCGCGGTGACCATCACCGGGCGCCTGATCCAGCGCCTCGGCGAGCCGCTGGAAGATCTCGGCTACGACGGCATCAGCCACCTGTTCCCGACGCCCGCCGCGCTGGCGCAAGCCAACCTCGACGGCATCGGCATGCCCGGCAAGCGGGTACAGACGCTGCAACGCTTCGCCGCGGCGATCGCCTCGGGAGAGCTGAGCCTGGACCTGGCGGACGGCCCCGAGGCCCTGGTGGAGCGCCTCTGCGCGTTGCCCGGCATCGGCCCCTGGACCGCCGAATACATAGCCCTGCGTGCCATGGGCGAAGCCGACGCCTTCCCCGCCGCCGACCTCGGCCTGCTGAAATCCACGGTCTGGGGGCCGCAAGGCATCGATGCGCGCAGCCTGAAGGCCCGCGCCGAGGCCTGGCGGCCTTGGCGCGCCTACGCCGCGATCCACCTGTGGAACCACTACGCCGCAGGCGGCTAACGCCGCGGCGGGAGGCTACAGCCTGACGTTGCCGCGCGGGCCGGCGATGGCCCAGATGATCAGGCCGAGCACCGGCAGGACGATGATCACCAGGACCCAGATGATCTTCATCCCGGTTTCCGCAGCGCTTTTCAGGATGTTGACGATGGCCCAGATATCCAGGGCCAGGATGACCAGGCTGATCAGCCCGCTGAGGGTGGAACCCATGGCGCGATGCTCCCGAGCAAGAGTGTTCCCTCAGGATAGCCGGCGCGTTCACTCCACGAGGATGTCGGCGAAGCTGGCCACCGTCGGATGGTCGTCCAGGCTGCCGCCTTCGCGGGCCAGGCCGAGCGTGCGCATGCCCGCGTCGCGCGCGGCATCCAGTTCCTGCACCACGTCGGAAAGGAAAAGGATTTCCGCGGCCGGCAGGCCGATGGCCCCGGCGATCCGCGCATAGGAGGCGCTTTCCCGCTTCGGCCCGCTGGTAGTGTCGAAGTAGCCGGAAAACAGCGAGCCCAGGTCGCCGGCCTCGGAACAGCCGAAGATCAGCTTCTGCGCCTGGATCGAGCCGGAGGAATAGACGTACAGGTCCAGCCCACGGGCCTTCCACTCGCGCAGCGCCTGCACCGCGTCCGGGTAGACGTGGCCCTTCAACTGACCGTCGCGGTAGCCCTGGGCCCAGACCATGCCTTGCAGGGCCTTCAGCGGCGTCACCTTGCGGTCCTCGGCGATCCATTGCAGGAGGATCGCGATCACCCGCTCGACATCGGCGTCCGCCTCACCGCTCTCGGCACGCACCGCCGCCAACTGTGCGGCTACCTCGGTCTCTCCGGCGTGTTCGCGGACGAAGTCCGGCAGGTGCCGGGCGGCATAGGGAAACAGCACGTCGAAAACGAAGCTGACCGCGCTGGTGGTGCCTTCGATGTCGGTGAGGATGGCTTTGATGGTCATGCGGACTCCGGATGAAACCGCCCCCGGCAGGACCGGGGGCGCGGATGGTGACGGATGGGACGGTGCCTCGCTCAGTCTTCCAGCAGGGGGAAGCGGCTGGCGATGTCGTCGCCGGTGAACTGGGCGACCCAGCCCTCCGGGTTGTTGAACAGGCGCACGGCGACGAAATGCGGGTGCTCGCCCATGTCGAACCAGTGGCGGGTGCCGGCCGGCACCGAGATCAGGTCGTTGCGCTCGCAGAGCACGGCGTAGACATGCTCCTCGATATGCAGGACGAACAGGCCGCGCCCGGCGACGAAGAAGCGCACCTCGTCTTCGCCATGGCGGTGCTCGTCGAGGAACTTGGCGCGCAATTCGGCCTTCTGCGGGTGGTCGCTGTTCAGGCTGACCACGTCCACGGTGATGTAGCCGCGCTCGCGCTTGAGCCGCTCGATCTCGTGGGCGTAGGCGGCGATCACCTCGTCCTGGCTGGCGCCGGCGGCGATGGGCGCGGCGGCTTCCCAGCGTTCGAAACGGACGCCGACCTCGGCCAGGGTCGAAGCGATGTCCTCGGCATGGGTCAGCAGCTTCAGCGGCTGCTCCGGCTGGTTCTCGTGATAGACGGTAAGGCTGCTCATCGGCTCAGACTCAGTACTTTCAGTTCACACTCGAACAGAAACTCGAAAGCTTCCACCTGACGCAGGGCATCGCTCATGCGCGCGCCCCAAGTGTACAGCCCGTGGCCGCGGATCAAATACCCCGGGCAGTGCGGATGCGCCTCCAGCCAGGGCTGCACGCGGCTGGCCAGGCGGGCGATGTCCTGGTCGTTGTCGAAGATCGGCACCTCGACCTGGCCTTCGTGGGTGGTGACCCCGGCGAAGGCCTTCTGCAGTTCGTAGTCCTGCAGCACCAGGCGGTCGCCGCGGACCAGGCGGGAAAGCACGGTGGCATTCACCGAGTGGGTATGCAGCACCGCGCCGATCGCCGGGTTCCAGGCATACAGCTGGGTGTGCAGGAGGGTCTCCGCCGAGGGTTTCTTGCCCGGTTCCAGGCTGTTGCCGGCCAGGTCGGTGACCAGCACGTCGTCGAAGCCCAACTGGCCCTTGTGCTTGCCCGAGACGGTGAGCAGCGCGCGCTGTTCGTCCAGGCGCGCGGAGTAGTTGCTGCTGGTTGCCGGCGACCAGCCGCGGCCGTAGAGGAACCGGCCGGCGTCGATGATCTGCTGGGTCAGCTGTTCACGGTTGTCGTTCATGCCCGCACCTCTTGCAAACGGGTACTGATGATAGCGGCTGCCAGCAAGGCTGCCAGGCTGGCGATGGCGAAGGTCCAGGCAGGGCCCAGGCTGTTCCAGCTATAGCCGGAATACAGCGCGCCCAGGGCTCCGCCGGTACCGGCCAGCGCAGCATACAGGGCCTGGCCCTGGCCCTGCTGGCGCGGGCCGAAGCTACGCTGCACGAAATGGATGGCAGCCGCATGAAAACTGCCGAAGGTGGCGGCATGCAGCGTCTGGGCAAAGACCAGCAGCGCCAGGCTGTCGGCCAGGTTGCCGAGAAGCAGCCAGCGCAACGACGCCAGCAGGAAGCTCGCGGCCAGCACCTGGCGCAGGCTGAAGCGTTGCAGCAGGCGTGGCATGGCGAGGAACAACATGACCTCGGCGACCACCCCCAGCGCCCAGAGCAGACCGATCAGCGCCCGGCTGTAGCCCAGCGATTCCAGGTGCAGGGTCAGGAAGGTGTAGTACGGCCCATGGGACAGCTGCATCAGGCACACGCACAGGTAGAACGCCAGCACGCCCGGCTGGCGCAACTGGGCGAGGAAGCCGCCCTCGCCTTCGCGCGGTTCGCGATGGGCCGGCTGGGCATTGGGCACCCACCAGCTGCACAGCACGATGCCGAGCATGATACCCAGCAGCGTCGCCGGGTAGACATCCAGGCTCAGGCGCTCGAACAGCGCGCCGAGACCGACCACGGTGCAGATGAAACCGATCGAGCCCCACAGGCGAATCCGGCTGTAGCTGGCGCTGCGCTCGCGCAGGTGGGCCAGGGTGATGACCTCGAACTGCGGCAGCACGGCGTGCCAGAAGAACGCGTGCAACGCCATCACCAAGGCCAGCCAGGCGTAGCTGTGGCTGACGAAGATCAGCGAGAAGCCCAGCGCCGTGCATACCGCGCCGAAGCGCACGATGGCCAGGCGCTGGCCGCTGCGGTCGCCCAGCCAGCCCCACAGGTTGGGCGCGACGCAACGCATCAGCATGGGAATCGCCACCAGCTCGCCGATGCGCGGGCTGGGGAAGCCCAGGTGATGGAAATACAGGGCGAGGAACGGCGCCGTGGCGCCGAGCAGGCTGAAATAGAAGAAATAGAAGCTGGACAGGCGCCAGTAGGGAACCGCGCTGGTCACGATCCGCCGTTCACCCGTCCCGCATCGCTGCCTGCCACAGCCCTCACAGCTGCGGCAGGACCGGTGTGTCGACGCGCACGTCAGCGTTCTGCCCACGCTGGCGCAGCAACTGGTCGAGCAGGACGATGGCCATCATCGCCTCGGCGATCGGCGTGGCGCGGATGCCGACGCACGGGTCGTGACGGCCCTTGGTGATCATGTCCACCGGCTCGCCGGCGGTATCGATCGAGCGCCCGGGAGTGGTGATGCTGGAGGTCGGCTTCAGCGCCAGGTGGGCGACGATCGGCTGGCCGGAGGAGATCCCGCCGAGGATGCCGCCGGCATTGTTCGACAGGAAGCCTTGCGGGGTCAGTTCGTCGCGGTGCTCGGTGCCGCGCTGGGCGATGCTGGCGAAGCCGGCGCCGATCTCCACGCCCTTCACCGCGTTGATGCTCATCAGCGCATGCGCCAGTTCGGCGTCCAGGCGGTCGAAGATCGGCTCGCCCAGGCCCGGCGGCACGCCTTCGGCAACCACGGTGATCTTCGCCCCGACCGAATCCTGGTCGCGGCGCAATTGGTCCATGTAGGCCTCCAGCTCCGGCACCTTGTCCGGGTCGGGGCTGAAGAAGGCATTCTGCTCGACGCTGTCCCAGCTCCTGAACGGAATCTCGATCGGCCCGAGCTGGCTCATGTAGCCGCGCACCTGGATGCCCAGGCCCGCCAGGTATTTCTTGGCGATAGCCCCGGCGGCCACACGCATGGCGGTCTCGCGCGCCGAGGAACGGCCGCCGCCGCGGTAGTCGCGCACGCCGTACTTGTGGTGGTAGGTGTAGTCGGCATGGGCCGGGCGGAACAGGTCCTTGATCGCCGAGTAGTCCTTGGACTTCTGGTCGGTGTTGCGGATCAGCAGGCCGATCGGCGTGCCGGTGGTCTTGCCCTCGAACACCCCGGAAAGAATCTCCACCTCGTCGGCTTCCTGGCGCTGGGTGGTGTGCCGGCTGGTGCCGGGCTTGCGCCGGTCGAGGTCGCGTTGCAGGTCCCGGGCGGACAGTTCCAGCCCCGGGGGGCACCCATCGACGATGGCGACCAGCGCCGGGCCGTGGCTTTCGCCTGCGGTGGTGACGGTGAAGAGCTTGCCGTAGGTGTTGCCGGACATGCGAGGCTCCGCGTGAGGACGAGAGGGAAAGACATCGGAGTATACCCGTCAAGGACGGGCCTGCGAACCTTCCCCGGAGGACGCGATCAAAGCGCTATCATCGGCCCATGAAGACCTCCATGCCGCGCGCCCTCCTCGCCCTGTTCTGCCTGCTCGCCAGCCTGGCCCACACCGCTCCCAACAGCATCCTGCACCGCCCCTACGACCTGGACACCGGGCACGGCGTGCTGCGCGGCTCCTTGCTGCTGCCGCGCAGCGCCGTGCCGCCGCCGGTGGTCCTGCTGGTCGCCGGCTCCGGTCCCACCGACCGCGACGGCAACAACCCCTTCGGCGGCAACAACCGCTACCTGTTGCGTCTCGCCGAGGCCCTGGCCGAACGCGGAATCGCCAGCGTGCGCTACGACAAGCGTGGAGTCGCCCGCAGCCTGGCGGCGGCGCCGCGCGAGGAAGACCTCAGCGTCGGCGTCTATGTCGACGACGTGGTCGCCTGGAGCGAACGGCTGGCCCGCGACCCGCGCTTCTCCCGGCTGATCCTGGTCGGCCATAGCGAAGGCGCGCTGATCGCCAGCCTGGCGGCGCCTCGCACGCCGGCCGAGGAATTGATCGCCATCGCCGGCAGCGGCCAACCCATCGACCGGGTGCTGCGCGAGCAACTGCGCGGTCGCCTGCCGCCGGCGCAACTGCGCCAGGCCGACTCGGTGCTGGCTTCGCTGAAGGCCGGCGAGACCCGCGGCGATATCCCGCCGGCGCTCGCCAGCCTGCTCCGCCCCAGCGTGCAGCCGTACCTGATCTCGCTGTTCCGCGAAGACCCGGCACGCGCGTTCGGCAGCCTGCGCATCCCGACCCTGATCGTCCAGGGCCGCAATGACATCCAGGTCGGCGTCGCCGACGCCGAGGCGCTCCAGCGAGCCAAGCCCGACTCGCAACTGGTGCTCATCGACGGCATGAACCACATCCTGCGGATCGCCCCGAGCACCGGTCTCCAGCAGCTTTCCGCCTACAACGACCCGAACCTGCCGCTGGCCCGGCAACTGGTCGAGGCGGTCAGCCGCTTCATCCTGCGCGGCGCAGAGGCGGAAAAAGGCCGCTGAGCCGCTACAGAAATCGCTTCCCGCGCCGACAAGTTCTGAAAGCCGGCCCGTGAAGGCGGCCGGCCAGAGGATGTCCGATGATCGATAGCGATACCCAACCGGCCGCAGAAGAAGCCGAGAAGAAACCGCCGCACCCCTGGGCCGAACTGGCCCCGGAGCATTTCCGCCTGCTCCGCCTGGC
Organism: Pseudomonas sp. TZ252; assembly: GCF_056110345.1. Taxonomy (NCBI): domain Bacteria; kingdom Pseudomonadati; phylum Pseudomonadota; class Gammaproteobacteria; order Pseudomonadales; family Pseudomonadaceae; genus Pseudomonas; species Pseudomonas sp. TZ252. Next base: position 6,169,211 of record NZ_CM148566.1, read on the forward strand.
GCCACTGCCCACCGACCGCGCGACCGGCGCCCGCCCCCTGCGCTTCGTCCAGCTCGGCAGGGTCGAACGGCACAGCGCGGACCAGAGCCTGCTGCGCCTGAGCATCCAGGTGCCAGGCCTGATGCTGCGCAAGGAGCAGAACCTGCTGGAGGTCTGGGCCGATCATCGCAACAAGGAAGTGCGTTTCGGTTCGGACGCCGGGCTCAGCCTGGAACCCTTGAACCGCGGGCTGGGCCGTTTCCTGCTGGCCCAGGCGATCGCCTGGGCGCAACGACGCTGGGCCCACTACAAGGTGGAAGGCGGCGCACTGGCGCTGAAGGATGGCCTGACCGAAGACGCACGCCTGCGCCGCGACCATTTCATCCGCGCCCAGGGCTTCGACGTCAGCTATGAGGACCAGCGGTTGCTCAAGGCCCGCTACAGCGCCGGCCGGGTCAGTGAGCTGCACAGCGATTGGCACAAGGACAAGGTGCAGATCGTGCCGCTGCTGGACGCCGCGGCGATGCTGGAACAGGCCGAGCAGACCCTGCAGGCCCAGGATGCGGAGATCCGCCAACTGGAACAGCGCATCAACCACTACCGCCGCGACGACACCAGCCTGCGCTTCACCATCGCCTGCCTGACCGCCTTCGCGGTGTTCCAGGCCGGCCTGCTGATCTGGATCGCCACTCACTGAACCGGCGGCACCAGCCGCCTCCGATCACTTTTCCAAGCGCGAACGGAACAGTTCCCGGTGCTCGCGGCACTGCGCGGCGGACAGCATGAACACCCCGTGGCCGCCGTGCTCGAACTCCAGCCAGGTGAAGTCCACTTCCGGATACAGCGCCTGCACATGGACCTCGCTGTTGCCCACCTCGACGATCAGCAGGCCTTTCTCGCTGAGGTGGTCGGCCGCCTCGGCGAGCATCCGTCGCACCAGGTCCAGGCCGTCGTCGCCGCAGGCCAGGCCGAGTTCAGGCTCATGATGGAACTCCGCCGGCATGTCGGCGAAATCCTCGGCATCCACGTAGGGCGGATTGGACACGATCAGGTCGAAGCGCTGGCCGGGAAGCCCGGCGAAACCGTCGCCCTGGACGGTGTAGACCCGCTCGCCGAGGTCGTGGCGCTCGATATTGACGTTGGCCACCTCCAGCGCATCGAAGGACAGGTCGGCGAGCACCACCTCCGCCTGCTCGAACGCATAGGCGCAGGCGATGCCGATGCAGCCGGAACCGGTGCAGAGGTCGAGGATTCGCGCCGGCTCGGCCGGCAGCCAGGGCGCGAAGCGCTGTTCGATAAGTTCGGCGATAGGCGAGCGCGGCACCAGCACGCGTTCGTCGACGCTGAAGGGAATCCCGCAGAACCAGGCTTCGCCCAGCAGGTAGGCCGCCGGAATCCGTTCCTCGATGCGCCGCCGGAGGATCTCCGCCAACTCGGCGCGTTCATCGTCTTCCAGGCGACAATCCAGGTAGCTGTCAGAAATTTCCCAGGGAAGGTGCAGGGAGCCCAGAACCAGGTGGCGCGCCTCGTCCCAGGCATTGTCGGTGCCGTGACCGAAGAACAGGCCGGCGGCGTGGAAACGGCTGACAGCCCAGCGGATATAGTCACGCAGGGTGAGCAGACGGGACTCGGACATGACGGAATTGCTCCTCGCAACGCACAAAAGGGCGACATTCTAGCCGATCGCGCCGGAGCTGGCCTCCAGCGCGGGAAGTCCATACCACTTTAGTGCGCATGCGGCAAAGGTTCACAGGCTCGCCGATAGGGGCCAGAATGAAAGGCATGTGCCTTCTCAGGAGTAGTGACATGCCTCATCCGCTCACCCTTTTGCAGATCAGCGGACGCGGCTACCCGCCAGCCCCCCTTCGGCAGAGCACCTTGCTGATCATCGATGCCCAGGAAGAGTACCGCAGCGGCGCCCTGCGCCTGCCAGGCCTCGACGCCGCCGCCGCGGAGATCGGCGTGCTGGTGCAGGCGGCCCGCGCCAGCGGTACGCCCATCGTGCATGTACGCCACCTGGGTATCCAGGGCGGCCTGTTCGATCCGCAAGGGCCGCGCGGCCAGTTCCTCCCGGAACTGCAACCGGAAGCCGGGGAAAAGGTCGTGGAGAAACGCCTGCCCAATGCCTTCTCCGGCACCGAGCTGCACGACCTGCTGCAGAACCACGGCCGTCTCGACCTGATCGTCTGCGGCTTCATGACCCATTCCAGCGTCAGCACCACCGTGCGCGCGGCCAAGGACTACGGCTACCGCTGCACCCTCGCCGATAGCGCCTGCGCCACCCGCGACATACCCACCCTGAACGGCGGGGTCCTGAGCGCCGCGGATCTGCAACGCGCCGAGATCGCCGCCCTCGGCGACAACTTCGCGGCGATCGTCGCCCAGGCCCGGGAACTGCTCTGACCGCCCATCCAGCCGCCCTCCCGTCCCGCCCTGCGGAGGACTAGTCTGCCTGCAGGGCCATGGCTTGCGGCGAGAAGACGAGTGGCGCACGGTTTGCCCACGGCTCCCGGGAATCCGGGAACCCGGCCGGAAGGTTCCGGTCCTAGCCCCGATGACACACGAGGAAGTCGGGATGAAGTTGTCCGATAGTTTCGATGCGCGCCGGCTGCGCCCGCGCCGGCCGAGAGTCTGGCGCTGGCGCCTGGCGGCGGCGTTCGCGGCCCTGGTGGCGAGCCTGGGCGTGCTGCTGTCGCTGGCCGGCACCTCGGCCTTGATCGGCCGCCAGCCGGCTGTCGGCATGCTGCATATCGAACCCGCCGCTGGCGGCGTCTTGCTGGCCCTTGGCCTGCTGTCGCTCTGCCTCGGCGTGTTCTTCTGGCGTTTCAGCCGCCGCCGCAGCCGCCGCAACAGCGACCTGAGCCTGTCGCCGAACCTGATGAAAAAGCGCGACTGAGCGGGCTGCCGGCGTCCGGCCGATCCGGTAAACTGCGCCGCTTCGCGGAGGCTCCCATGCAAGACGACGACTTTTCCCTGTTCAAGAGCGAGATGCGCGGCGTCAAGCGCATCTCGGTCGATCGAGCCGATACCGGCAAACCTCGCAACGACCGCCAGCAACTCAAGCAGCGCCAGCTCAATGCCAGCGTGCGCAACGACGAAATCCGCGTCGATGGCCTGTCCGACCAGTTCGTCATCGACGTCGGCCCCGAGGACGAGCTGTCCTGGGCCTGCGACGGCGTCCAGGAAAGCCAGTTGCGCAAGCTCAAGCAGGGCCTGGTGCCCTTCGACGGTAGCCTCGACCTGCACGGCATGAGCGTGGAGAAGGCCCGGCAGACGCTATGGGACTTCCTTGCCGAGGCCACCCGCCTGGAAATCCGCTGCGTGCGCGTGACCCATGGCAAGGCCGCGCGCAAGGACGGACGCAGCCCGCTGGTGAAAAGCCACGTCAATACCTGGTTGCGCCAGCACCCGCAGGTGCTCGGTTTCACCTCCTGCCTGCCACGCCACGGCGGCACCGGCTCGGTCTACGTGATGCTGCGCAGGACCATGCTCGAAGGCCGCGACGAGTAGCCGGCAAGCGCCGAGTCTTGCCAGCGGCCCGGCGACGTCCTACCCTCCGCGCTGGTAATCGTCTGACTGGAACGCCCATGTCCCTGGAACAACACTACTCCTCGATCCTCACCCAGCTCGGCGAGGACGTTAACCGCGAAGGTCTGCTGGACACGCCCAAGCGTGCCGCCAAGGCCATGAAGTACCTGTGCCGCGGCTACCAACAGAGCCTGGAAGAAGTCGTCAACGGTGCCCTGTTCAGCTCCGACAACAGCGAAATGGTATTGGTCAAGGACATCGAGCTGTACTCGCTCTGCGAGCACCACCTGCTGCCCTTCATCGGCAAGGCCCACGTGGCCTATATCCCGAACGGCAAGGTGCTCGGCCTGTCGAAGGTCGCGCGGATCGTCGACATGTACGCCCGCCGCCTGCAGATCCAGGAGAACATGAGCCGGCAGATCGCCGAGGCGGTCCAGCAGGTCACCGGCGCCCTCGGCGTCGCGGTGGTGATCCAGGCCCAGCACATGTGCATGATGATGCGCGGCGTGGAAAAGCAGAACTCGTCCATGGTCACTTCGGTGATGCTCGGCGAATTCCGCGACAACGCCGCCACCCGCAGCGAATTCCTCAGCCTGATCCGCTGAGGCCAGGTCCGCTGGCGAAAGAACCGGCCCCACTGGGCCGGTTTTGCGTTTCCTTCCCCGGCGATCAGCCGAAGAAGCGCTTCATCGAGCGCGACAACCAACCGCCCTCGCTCTTGTCCTTGACCAGTTCGGACATGCTGTGGCGTACCGCATCCACATATCCGGCGTCGTCGTTGCGGATGTGGTTGAACAGCCAGCGCGAGAGCAAGCCCTTGAGTTCATCGCCGACATCCTCGCCGGCCTGGAAGCGCACCCGGTATTCGGAGACCCGGCGGATGAACAGCTCGTGGATCTTCTTGTGCGCCCGGGAAAACTGGTAGCCGGCATCCTCCATCAGGGTTTCCTCGAAGGCGAAGTGCGACAGCGTGTAGTCCACCAGCTCCTCGATCACCTCGGCGATCGCCGCGTGTTCCTTGCCTTGCTGGGCGTCGTGCAGGTGATTGATCATCTCGACGATGCGTTTGTGTTGATTGTCGATGACCTGAATACCGGTATTCAGGTCATCCTGCCAGACCAGATGCGCCATGATGACTTCCCCCAAGCGAACAGCGAACGGCCTTTCCGAACGGCCTGGGGCCAGGGTATTTTTGTGACGCAGTACGGGTATTGACGCCGGTCAAGCGGGACAAGATGTTAATGAATTTCGCATGAATTCATTCGCCCCCCTCGCGGCGGCATGCCCGCTCGATCCGCTCGGTTTCGCGCGGCTGAACATCCGCCATCGTCGCCGGAAAGCGGCGTCACCAGTGGTCCCGACAGGACAGGAAGGAAATGAACCTGATCGCGCACGTGGAAATACCGGTGTCCGACCTGGGGAGGGCGATGCGTTTCTACGCCTCGGTGTTCGGAGTGGCGTTCGGCGAGGTAGCCACCCTGCACGGAAGCAGAATGGCGCATTTCCCCTTCGAGGAAGGCCGTGACGGTGCCAGCGGCGCACTCGCCGAGGGCGACGTCTACGTGCCTACGCTACATGGGGCGATCATCTACCTGAATGTCGCGGACCTGGATGCCGTCATTGCCCGGGCCCTCGGCGAAGGCAGCGAAATCCTCTTCCCGAAGACGCCGCTTGGCGACGGCGTGTTCATCGCCGAGATCAGGGACAGCGAAGGCAATCGTATCGCCCTGCAGAGCGCTTGCGGAGAGCGGCCGTAGAGGTCCTGCAAACCGAGCGCCGCCGGCTCAACGGGCAAGAACGCCGGCCAGCCAGGAACGCCGCGCGCCCAGCGCTTCCTGCAATTCGCGGACGCCGATGCAGCGCCGTTCGGGGTCGAGGCTCAGGGCGGTACGCAGCGCCGGCCAGCAGCGCCGAGGCAGGTGTCCGGGCGCGCGCAGCTGGCGCTCCAGCCCCTGCTCCCGGGCCTGGTTCGAGGGCAGGCGGCGGAACGGATGGCGACCGTCGGCCAGTTCGTAGAGGACGCAGGCCAGCGCATACAGGTCGGCCGCCGGCGACAATGGCGCGCCCTCGAGCAGTTCGGGAGCGGCGTAGCCCGGAGTCCAGGCGTCGATGCGGCCCCGGCTGAGCTGCGGCAGGCCATCCAGGATGCCTGCCTGCGCCTGGCCGAGGCCGAAGTCGAAGAGCCGCACGCCCTCTTCGCCGAGCATCACGTTGCTCGGCTTCAGGTCGCCATGCAGTACTCCTTGTTCGTGGACGTAGGCCAGAACATCCAGCAACGGCCGGGCGATCGCGCTCAGCTCGGACCAGGGCAGGCCTTCGGGACGCTCGCAGAGCAGGCGGTCGAGCGGCAGGCCAGGCATGAGTTCCATGACGATGTAGGCGCGCTGGCATGCGGTGTCGACGTCGAAGGTGAACAGACGCACGACGTTCGGATGGCGCAAGCGCCGGGTCAGGGCGAACTCGCTATAGAGCAAGGCGCTGGCGTCGGGTGACTCGGCGACCGACTCGTTGAGCAGCTTCAGCGCTACCAGCGGCGCCGGGTCGCCGAACTGCTCATGGAGCAGGTCCCGGGCACGGTAGACCGTCCCCATGCCGCCGGCGCCGAGCATCCGCTCCAGACGGTAGCGCCCGGAAAGAACGTCCGGCAGCGGACCGGGCAACACCGCCGGCAGGTCCGGCGCCGAGGCGGTCGGGGCGGCGAAGGCGAAATAGGTCAGGTTCGCGCCGCCCTCCTCCTCCGGCAGCAGCTCCAGCGACGACAGCGGTTCGTTCATTGGCGGATCACCACGGCCGTCAGGTTGTCCCGTGCGGCGCCGCTCAGGGCACCGTCGAACAGCCGCTCCACCGCCACCTGCGGCGATGCCAGGCTCAACGCGCGACCCAGCGCATCGGCGCTCAGCTCTTCGTAGAGCCCGTCGCTGCAGAGCAGGAAGACATCCCCGGGATGCACCTCCAGTTCCAACACGTCCAGCACCAGTTGTTCGCTGGCGCCGACGGCACGTGTCAGCGCGCGCGCCGAGGGATAGGCGCGGGCCTGCTCGATATCCATCCGCCGTTCGTCGACCAGTCGCTGCAACAGCGAGTGGTCGCGGGACAGCTGGTACAGCCGCTGGCCGCGCCACAGGTAGCAGCGGCTGTCGCCGACCCACACGCAGGCCGCCCGCGAACCCTCCACGACCAGCGCCACCACCGTACTGCCGATGATCCTGTCGCCGCGTTCGGCGCTGAGGGTGAGTTCCTCGCCCAGGCGCCGGTTGAGCCAGTGCAGGCACTGGCGCATCGCGTTCAGGCGCTCGTCGAATCCCGCCCGGGCCGGCAGTTCCGCCAGGCTGGTGACGATCATCCGGCTGGCCAGGTCGCCGGCCTGGTGCCCGCCCATGCCATCGGCGACCGCCCAGAGCCCGCGATCCGGGCAGTCCAGGAAGGCATCCTCGTTGCGCGCGCGGACCTTGCCGCGATCCGTGCGTGCCGCGCTGCGCCAGGGCTCGGTGCGTTGCATCAGAGCTGCACCGGCATGCGGAAGCTGCGCAGGACCGCGAGATCGAACGGATTCGGCGTGCGCTGGGCGAGCAGCAGGTAGTTGGCGCGCAGGCCGCCCAGGTCGGCCTTGAGCACCATCACGTCACGCCCGCTGAGGTACTCGGTCTGCATCAGGTCGAACAGCCTGAACAGCGACCAGGGCCCGGTATTGCGTTCGATTCCCACCGGTCGTCCGGCCATCTTCTCCAGCACCAGGCTGGTGCGGCCGCCGTCGGCGTCGCTGGGCCACTTGAACGACATCGGCACGATCGGGCCGTGGCGGTACTCCATGGACTGACCGTCGAAACGGAACTCGGCGCGGCTGACGCCAGGATCGAGGGTATAGGGCTCCAGGCGGAAGCGCACCTGTGGCTCGGCCGGGTTCTCGGCGAAGAAGCTCTGGCGGATCAGCTGGGCCGTGCCCATCTGGTCGAGATAGACCTTGGACATCGGCAGGCTGTAACCGTCCACGCTGCGCAGGCGGTAACTGCCCGGGTCGCCGCTGACGAAGGGCCGCATGTAGGTTTCGAAGAAGCGTTCGGCGACGCCCTGCGCCTTGAAGAACTCGCGGAAATCGCTGACCGCGACATCGCTGGCGCTGTGCGCGTTGAACGGGTAGCGCTTGTTGATCGCCTTGCTGTAGAAACCGTACAGCTCGCTCTGGTAGCGCTGGTTGAGATACAGGTAGGCATCGCCGAGGACCAGCCGCCAGGCGTCTTCGGCCAGCACGCTGAACCATCCGCCGAGCGGTCGCGGCAGTCGCGCGGAGGCGTTGCGCAGGTTGCTCAGGGCATCGCGCTGGCCGCCCATGCGGCTCTTCGCCATGTCGAAAGCCGCCTGCTCCGGCTGGCTGGCGCGCGCCAGTCCGGCGAGTTGCAACTGCAACTCGTTGAGCGCCTGCAACAGCGGGGTGAGGTCGGCCGCCGGGCCGTTGTTATCGTCGAGCAGGCGATGCAGGGGCTCGAAGCGGCGTTGCAGGGACTTCTTCGCGGTATCCGGCAGGTTCTTCGCCAACGCGTCCCTGGCCTTGCCGGCCGCCGCGGCGGCCGCCTTGCCCAGCTTGCCGCCCTTTTCCGCGGCCTTGTCGCTGGCCTCTGCCAGCGCCTCGGCGCTCTCCGCCAGGACCGGGAAACGGGTGTTCTCACGGACCTCCAGCAACAACTGGAGGATCGGCGAGTTGGCGGCGAGCAGCCCGGAAACCTGGTCGGCGCCCTCGCCGGCATCGTTGAACGGCAGCAGGCCCAGGCGTCCGACCGCCTCGCTCCAGAAGTTCGCGTAGTCGCGGAAATACAGCTGCTCGAGTTCGACCATCAGGCGCCGCAGGTCCATGTCGCTGATCCCGCTGCCCTCGCCCAGGACCCAGTTGTCGCGAAGGATGTCGTTGACCAGGCTGGCGCCCTGGACCACGAAGTACTGCTGGTAGCCCTGCTGGGTGTAGAACCCCGGGATCACGTAGTCGGTGCCGACGAACAGACCGGCCTGCGGCCCCAGGTGCTGGCCGAAGCGATACTCGGGCAGGCTTCGCGCCTGTTCGCGCAGCACCCGGTAGACCACGTTGGCCAAGGACTCGCTGCGCAGCACCTGGCGTGCCTGGGCCACCAGGGTCTCGTTCAGCGGATAGCTGAACGGTTGCTCGAGCAGACGGGCGAAATGCGTGTTCAGGCCATTCTGCACGGTGCCGTTGCCGGCATAGCGCTGCGACCAGTCGGTAGCCACCCAGTCCTTGAGCCATCCGTTCTCGCGGCGCTCGCGCAGATTCAGCATCAGGTAGGCCCGCAGGCTGTTGAGCAGGCGTTCGCGATTCTGCATGTTGCCGCGGATCTGCGCTTCGAGCATCCGCGCCACGCGCGGCAGCAGTTGCGTCTCCAGCTCGCGGCGATAGGCCGCGGCCAGCGGCGGGTTGACCTCGTTGCCCTGGTACAGCCCGGCGCGCTCGTGCAGCGAGACTTCCCCTTTGGGCGGAAACACGGTGGTCGCCGCATAGCTGCTATCCAGCGTCTTCAGCGCCGCCATGGCGTCATCGCGCTCGCCAAGCGCCTGGCGCTGCTGGGTCCATTGCTGCGCCAGCTCGCGTAGCCGCTCCAGGCGCTCGTGGTTGGCCGAGAAACCGCCAGCCCAGAGCAGGCCGAATAGCAGAAGGAGCGCCAGCGAACCGACGTACAGGGCGCGCTGGCCCCAGTGGATGCGCGTGCGTTCGCGGCGATCGAGACCTGCCAGGTTGGCCTCGGGGAAGATCACCTGGCTCAGCAGGTGATGGATGAAGCGCGAGCGCCCGTTGCGCAGGGTCGGCAACAGGCCGCTGGCGATCCCCAGGTTGGCGCCGATGCCGGCGGTGTCCTCGTCCAGCTGCTGGGCCAGGTGCGGCGCGCTGGTCAGGTAGAAGCCGCGCAGGCGGCTGGCGCGCTGGTAGCGGTTGCCGGTGAAGGCGAGTTCGACGAACAGGCACAACCGCTCGCCGATCTGGCCAAGCTGGTGCGGGAAGTCGAGGATGCGACCGCGACGCAGGGTATCGCGCTCCTGGTGGATGCGCATGATCACCTGGCTGTTCAGGCGTCGCAGAAGGTCCTCGAACGCCTGGCGCAGGACCGTCACATCGGTGCCGTTCTGCTCCTTGCCGAAGCTGGTGCCCAGAACCTGGTCGCTCTCCTCGCGGCTCAACTGGTCGAAGAACTCGTCGAAGCCGAGCAACTGGTCGGCCTTGCTCAGCACCAGGTAGACCGGCAGATCGAGGTGCAGGGTCTGCTGGATTTCCTGCAGGCGCGCGCGCACCTGGCGAGCCAGCGTATCCAGCGCCATCTCGTCGTCGCTGAGCAACGTTTCCACCGGAATCGACACCATCACGCCATTCAGCGGCCGTGCGCGGCGGCGCTTGCGCAACAGGCCGAGCAGGGTCGCCCAGGCGCCCCCGTCGACCTCGCCGTCGGCTTGGGTCAGGTAGCGCCCGGCGGTGTCGATCAGGACGCCGTGGTCGGCGAAGTACCAGTCGCAGTAGCGCGTGCCGGCGGTGTCGCGGGTCAGCTTGCGGTCGATCCGGTTGATCGGGAATTCCAGTCCGGAAAAGTCCAGCAGGCTGGTCTTGCCGCTTCCCTGCGGGCCGATCAGCAGGTACCAGGGCAGCTCGTTGCGCCAGCGCTCGCTGCGACCGCGGTACAGGCTGGAGGTCTTCAGGGTGCGCAAGGCGTCCTTGAAGCGGCTGCGCAATTCCTTCTGTTCGTCTTCGATCAGACCGTCGCGGCGCAGGCGCTCCTGGCCCTCGTCGCTGTCCTCGACGGCCTTGCGCCGCACTCCGGCGCGCCAGCTGACGAAGACCATCGCCAGCCCCCAGACCAGGAACATCAGGCTGATGCTCAGCAACCGCGAGGTCGGGCTTTCCCAGAACTTGTAGTCGGCGACCGCCAGCAGCGGCCCGACGAACCACACCAGCAATGCCGCCAGGAGTACCAGCAACAGCGTCCAGACCCACGTCTTGCGCAGGAAGGCGCCGACTTTCTTGAAGAAGTTTTTCATTTCGCGTCCCTGTGTTTACGAACCGGGCTGTCCTGCCGCCGCATCGAGCGACTGGTAAGGCTGCAGCACCGTGTCGCGTTGTTCGCCGAGAACCCAGGCGAATCCCGAATACATCACCACTAGGCAGACCAGGGTGAACAGCGCCACCATCCACCAGGGCACGATCCGCACCAGGCCGCGACGCTGGTCGCTGAGCCCCTGCCAGTGCGGCGACAGTTCGCGCGGCACGTCGCCGCGCAACTGGCGGATCTGCCGGTAGAGCGCATCGGAAATACCGTCCAGGTCGAGCACGCCGCGAGCCATCACCCGGTACTTGCCCTCGAAGCCGAGGGCCAGGCAGAGGTACATCAGCTCCAGCATCGGCAGGTGCTTGACCGGGTTCTTCGACAGCCGGTCGAGCAACTGGAAGAACTTCTCGCCGCCGAAGGTCTCGTTATGGAAGCTGCTCAGCAGGCTGATCTTCGACCATTCGCTTTCGTTGCCCCACGGGGTGGTCACCACCGCCTCGTCGACCACCGTGCACAGCACGTAGCGCGCCGCCATGACCTGGCTGTTTTCCACGCCATCCTGCACGGCGCGGAATTCGAAGAGCTTCATGGCGGAGGTCAACCGCTCCTTGAGCGCCGCAAGGTTCTCCAGCACGGTGCTGTGCTTGAGCCGGACCACTTCCGAAAGCAGTTCGGAAGCCGCCGCCACCAGCGGGTTCAGGCTGACGTTGAAGGCCTCGCCCGGACGCAGGCGCGCCGCGTAGATCATCCGCTCCTCGAGCTGCTCGAAGCGCGGCGGTTCGGCGAAATCGGTCAGCGGCCCCTGGGCCGGTACCTGTCCCTGGTGATCGAGGAGGACGGTCTTCTCGTCCTCGTGGTATTCCCTTTCCTTGATCATGTTCAGTTCCTGATGGCCCAGAATTTCAGTTCAAGCTCGGAGAACTCGCCGGATACGTGGAACGCGAAACCGCCGGAGCGCTCCAGCTGGGCCATGTCCTCGGCGTTGGGTTCGAGAATGAAATAGGTCTTGTTGGAGTGGAACGGGATCTGCCGCGGCGCCACCGGCAGCGGCTTGACCCGGATCCCCGGCAGGTGCAGGTTGACCAGTTGGCGAATGTGCTCGACCGCACCCACCTTGAGATGCGCGGGCAGCCGCTGGCGCAGTTCCTCCGACTCGCAATTGGCACTGGCGGCGAGCACGAACGAGGCGCTGCCGAGCAGCTTGTGGTCGTGCAGGGGCGAGACCAGGATGCCGTACTGGCGGGCCTGGAGAGGCAGTTCGATGGCATGCTGCTCGAGCACCATCGACAGGACCTGGCGGATCGCCTCCATCAGCCTGCGGAAGCTGGCGCCCTGGTCGCTGTGCTGGTAACGGCTGTCCAGGCGCGGACGCTTGCTCTCGCTGCCGAAGGTGGCGAGGTCGCCGAGCATGGTCAGCAGCACCCGGTACAACTGCTCCGGATGCACCTGCTCCAATCCCAGGTAGTGGCGCAGCAGCAACTCGGTGCGATTGATCAGTTGCAGCATCATGAAATCGCCGACCTCCGCGCCGCCGACCTTGCCATTGGACCGGATACGCTCGGCGATGGTGTCGCCGCGATGGCCGAGCATGCTGATCACTTCCTTCAGGCAGGACAGCAGGTAGGCGGATGCGTGGGCGTGGAGGTAGCTCGGCACGAAGTCGGGATCGAGGCTGATCACCCCGTCCGGCGTGGTATCCAGCACCACCGCCACCTTCAGTTTGACGTAGGCCTGGTCGCTCTGCTGCTCGCCGAGCAGCAGGCGAAAATCCGGCCGCGCGCAGCTGACCTGCACCATGGAATCCTCGCCGGCGTTGGAGTCCGCCACCTCCAGGTCGTAGGCGGTATAGCGCGCCAGGACCTCGGCCTGCTCCGGCCGGCGCGCCTCGATGTGGTTGCCGGTGACCAGCGGCAGGGCCAGGTAGATCGGCACGTTCGAGGTATTGGGCGGCACGTCGAGGGCGAGCGGCTCGGTGTTGCCGCCGAGTTCGAACAGACTGCCGTCGGGCAGTACGCCGGAGGCCTGGCTGATCACCAGCTTGCCCATGTTGAGGAACTGGCGGTCCAGCTCCAGGGCGAGGAAGCCCCAGTTGTAGCTGCCCAGCAACTGGGTCCGGGCCTTCATCTGGTTGTCGTAGTAGCGGTCGTTGTGTTGCAGGTGCTGCGGGCGCAGCAGCATGCCTTCCTGCCAGACGATCTTGTGCACGTTCATCGCGCGTCACCCGCCTTGCCGAGCAGTTCGCCGGCATTCAGGATGCCCTTCTGGCCCAGCTTCAGCTCTACCCGGGTCAGCTCTTTCGCCGTGACCGGCACCACGTAGCGCCAGCTTGCCTCGCCGAGATCACGGTAGGCGGCGAGCACGCCCACGTAGCGGCTCCCCTCCCCCACGCTGAGCTTGAGTTCGACCCGCTCGCCGGGACGCAGCTCCAGCTCCTCGCTGGTCACCAGGTCGGGGTCCAGGGTCTCCTTGGGACGTTCGTAGAGGCTGAAGAAGTCGGCGTTCTCGAACGCCACCGGGTGTTTCAGCTCGAACAGCCGCACTACCACCGGCGACGGCCGGCCATTGAGGTCGGGATTGACCCGCTCGCCGGCGCTCAGGGCGAGGTCGAGCTTGGTCAGTCTGGAATACGGCGACAGCGTGGAACAGCCGGCCAGCAGCGCCAGGACGGCGAGCATGGCCAGCGCCCTGGCTGGCGGGATCGGGCGACGAGACATGGCGATCATCCTTGGTGCTCGGTGTAGAGGGTGGAAATCAGGCGAACCTGCTCTTCGTAGGCCTGGGCGAAATCACGCGCCAACAGACGCTCGCTCCAATCGTCGTCCTGGCATAGCGACTGGTGGTAGCGACCATAGGCACGCCAGCGGCTGCCCGAGGTGGCCAGCAACGGCCGGCGACCGTCGCGCTCGAAACGCAGGGCCAGCTGCTGCGGCGAGAAATGCTCGAGGGTCGCGCGCACCGCCGCCCGGCTGGCGCCGAGCAGCGCCACCTGGTGTGCCTGGAGGTCGCGGAAACTGCGTGCGACGGCCTGTTCGCCACTCAACTGGCCAGGCTTGCCATCCCGTAGCAGATGACCCAGCGCCTCGCCGGCATCGGCGCTGAAGCGCAAGGGATTCTTGCCGGTATCGCGCAATGTGCTCAGCGACAGGCGCAGTTCGTTCTTCAGTTCGCTGCGGGTCCGCAGGCTCTGCTGCAAGCCGCCGATGCACTGCCGCAGCAAACCGGCGGCGTCGATCGCCAGCGCTTCGCGCGCAGCGCCGTCGAGGCCTTCGAGGTCCACTCCGAGCGCCTGGCCGAAACGCTGCCAGAAGGCTTCGTCGCGTTCCGGAGGCGGACTTTCCACGGGTTCCTGCGGAGCCGCCGGGGCGGGCACCAGCTCCGGTACGACCAGGCTTTCCATGTCGATCCGCGCGTAGTCCGCACGCGCCCCGGCCTCATGACTGGGCTGGGCGATCGCGCTCAGGTCGTCGAGTTCGTAGGCATCTGCACCGTCCTGGTCGAGCGCCTGCAACGGATCGAGGGCCAGGAAGGCATCGTCCGGAATGATGCTGCCCGCCGGCTGCGGCCGCCCGACGTCCATGGCGAGCTCGTCGGGCTCGCGCAGCAACCGCGCGCGGATCTCGAAGTCGCCGAGCAGGAAGACGCTGTCCTGCTCGATGCGCTGCGGCTCGCCATGCGGCAGGCGGCTGCCGTTGCCGGCGCGGATGCCGTTGCTGCTGGTGTCGGTCAGGTAGAACGCGCCGTTGCGATAGCTGACCCGCGCATGCTGCTTGGACAGGTGCCGCTTGCGATCGGGAATCGCCCAATCGCACTCACCGCCGCGGCCGATGAGGCCGCCGTTCCTGCCGAAGGTCTTGCTGCATAGCTCTGTCGGTACGAATTGCTTGGCGCTGAGCATTTCCAATACCAGTTCCATGAGATCGCTCCTTGCGGTCACTTGCCGCGATTGACCGCCTGCGGATCGCCAAGCGGGCGATAGTCGCCGTCGTTGAATTTGTAGTTGCCGCTGCAACCGGCGAGGCCGCAGAGGACGGCCAGGGCCAGAAGCACGGCGGGCCAGTGACGAACAGGCATCAGGGAGTCTCCATGGAAGGGCCGCGGACGCCGCGCTCCAGGCGCGCGCCCGGCTGGGCTGGTTGGAAGGAAATCTCGATCATGGGCTTCAGGTCCGGGGATCGCCGAAATGAATGTTCAGGCGTCCCATGCGATAGATCAGGGTTCGTCGCGGCAGACCCAGTTCGCGCGCGGCGAGGGTCTGGTTGCCAGCGTTCCTGCGCAGGCAGGCGAGCAGCAGGTCCCGTTCGATCTGCTCCAGATGCTCGCGCAGCTTGAGCGGCGCCTCCGCTTCCGGGGGCGCGCGCAGGGAAAAGTGTTCGGCCAGCAGCACCTCGCCTTCGCATAGCAGTACCGCGCATTCCACCAGTCCCTTCAGCTCCCGAACGTTGCCGGGAAAGCCATAGCCGTCGAGCAGTTCCAGCGCTTCCGCGGACCAGCCCAGCGGCGCGCGGCGCAGGAACACGCAGGCGCGCTCGGCGAAATGCCGGGCCAGTTCGAGGGCGTCGCCCTCGCGCTGGCGCAACGGCGGCAACTCGATGGGAAACTGCGCCAGCCGGTAGTAGAGGTCTTCGCGGAACTTGCCATCGCGTACCAGCAGGGCGAGGTCACGGTGGGTAGCGGCGATGATGCGTACATCGACCTTGTGCGTGTCGTTGCCGCCGAGCGGGCGAATCTCGCCTTCCTGCAACACGCGCAACAGCTTGGCCTGGAGCGACAGGGGCATGTCGCCGATTTCGTCGAGCAGCAGGGTTCCGCCATCCGCGGCATCGAACAACCCGGGACGATCGCGCTCGGCACCGGTAAAGGCGCCCTTGCGGTAGCCGAACAGCTCGCTTTCCAGCAGGTTTTCCGGAAACGCCGCGCAGTTCTGCACCACGAACGCCTGTGCACGCCGCGGGCCGTACTCGTGGATCGCCCGTGCGACCACCTCCTTGCCGGTGCCGGTCTCGCCCTGCAGCAACACGGTATAGGGGTTGTGCAGGACCTTGCTGATCAGGCGGCAGGTCTCACGCATCGCCGCGCTCCTGCCGATCAGCCCGTAGCCGCTGACCACCGGTGCGCTGGACGGTCCCTGCGGCTCGCCGGAGGGTTGCGAGAGGCGTTGCAGCAGATGCAGCTGGGCCAGCACGAACGAGCCCAGCTGGCCCAGTGGATGGGCGAATCCCTGCAGGTCCAGTGGGCGCCGGGTAGCGCAGACCACCATGCCCTCGACCGTTTTCTCCGGGCTCACCAGCGGAACGCAGAGCAGGGACAGCCAGGGCTGCTCCCCTGCCGGCAGGAAGCCGGTCTCGTGCAGCCGCGACGGCAGGTCGACGAGACTGACCACGCGGTTCTGGCACAGGGCGAACTGCAGCAACTGCTCGCCGGTGTAGTCCGCCGGCAGGCTCGACGGCTCCAGCGCCTGCAACAGGCCGTCCCGGCATTCGGCGTTGAGGGTGAGCGCGGTATGGGTCTGGTCGAGCAGATACAACTGGCTCAGCTCGCAGCCGCTGAGTTCGCCGACTGCGCGTGCGAAACCGCCCAGCAGGGCCGTGATGTCGGTTTCCCGCGACAGCGCGCCGAACTGAGCGAGCAGGGCTTCGGCGAAGGCCAGGGGTTGCGGTACGCGGCTGAACATCGCACCCACCTCAGGCGAACTCGCAGAGCACGCGGCCGTGCTCGCCCAGCGTCGCATGGACCCGCTCGAGACGCTCGTCGCGCGCCATCGCTTCCAGCAAACGGTCGGCCACCAGCGGCAGCAGGTGCGTGTCCAGCAGGTGGTCGATCAACCGTGCGCCGCTGTCGCTCTGGGTGCAACGCTCGGCCAGGTGGCCCACCAGCGCCTGGCTGTAGTCGAAAGCCAGTTGACGGCGCGCCAGGCGCTCGCCGAGGCGTTGCAGCTTGATCTCGATCAGCTCGCGCAGTACCGGGCCGCCCACCGGGTAGTAAGGCACCACGCGCATGCGCGCCAGCAGCGCCGGCTTGAAATGCCGGCTGAGCGCCGGCCGGATGGTTTCCTCCAGGAGTTCGGCGGAAGGCCGCGCGCCGTCCTGGCAAAGCGCGGCGATGTGCTCGCTGGCGAGGTTGGAGGTCATCAGGATCAAGGTATTGCGGAAATCGATCTCGCGCCCTTCGCCATCGTTGGCCACGCCCTTGTCGAAGATCTGGTAGAACAGGTTGAGCACGTCCGGATCGGCCTTCTCCACCTCGTCCAGCAATATCACCGAATAGGGCTTCTGGCGTACCGCCTCGGTGAGCATGCCACCCTCGCCATAGCCGACATAGCCGGGCGGCGCGCCGATCAGGCGCGAGACGGTGTGCTTCTCCTGGAACTCGGACATGTTGATGGTGGTGATGAAACGCTCGCCGCCATACAGCAGGTCGGCCAGCGCCAGCGCGGTCTCGGTCTTGCCCACCCCGCTCGGGCCCACCAGCAGGAACACGCCGACCGGCGCATCGGGCTTGTTCAGCCCGGCCGCGGTGGCGCGCATCGCGCGGTCCAGGGCACTGACCGCCTGTTCCTGGCCACGGATCCGCGCCCGCAGGTCGTCGGCGAAACCCATCACCTTGGCGTTGTGTTCCCGCGCCAGTTGTTCCACCGGTACGCCGGTCCAGGCGCCGATCACCTCGGCAACCAGGCGCGGGCAGACCTCGAAGCTGACCAGCCGCCCCTGGGCCTGGGCATCGGCGAGCGCCTGGCGGGTTTCGTGAAGGGCCTTTTCCAGGGCTTCGACACCGCCATGCTCGTCGGCCGGGAAAGTCTCCGCGTCCGCCTCGCCGCCCTGCTCTTCCCGGTTCGCCTCGCGGGCCCTGGCCAATTGCTGGCGCAGGGCGAGCAGGCGCTCGGCGAGTTCGCGCTGGCGGCTCCACTGGTCCTCCTGTACGTGCCGCTCGCTTTCCGCCTGGGCCAGGCGCTCCTCCAGCGCCTGCAGGGCATCGTGGTCGATCGGCAGGCCTGCCTCGGCATCGCGGCGCAGGGCCTGGCGCTGGCGCTCGCCTTCGGCCAGCTCGCCGCGCAGGCGCTCGAGGCTCTCCGGCGCCGCCGCCAGGCTGATGCGCACCCGCGCACAGGCGGTGTCGAGGACGTCGACGGCCTTGTCCGGCAACTGGCGACCCGCCAGGTAGCGGGCGGACAGTTCGGCGGCGGCCACCACCGCGTCGTCGCGCAGGTAGATACCGTGGCTTTCCTCGTAAACCCGGGCCAGGCCACGCAGGATCGTCACCGCCTCGGCAACGCTCGGCTCATGCAACTGCACGGGCTGGAAGCGCCGGGCCAGCGCCGGGTCCTTCTCGAAATACTTCTTGTATTCGGCCCAGGTCGTCGCCGCGATGGTGCGCAACTCGCCACGTGCCAGGGCCGGCTTGAGCAGGTTGGCGGCATCCGAGCCGCCGGCCTGACCGCCCGCGCCGATCAGCGTATGGGCCTCGTCGATGAACAGGATGGTCGGCCTGAGCGCTGCCTTCACTTCGTCGATGACGCCTTTCAGGCGCCGCTCGAACTCGCCCTTCACGCTGGCACCGGCCTGCAACAGGCCCATGTCGAGGGACAACAGCTCGACGTCCCTCAGCGCCGGCGGCACTTCCCCTGCGGCGATCCGCGAGGCCAGGCCTTCGACGATGGCGGTCTTGCCGACGCCGGCCTCGCCGACCACGATGGGGTTGTTTTTCCGCCGACGGGCCAGGATGTCGACCATCTGGCGAATAGCCCCGTCGCGACAGAGCACCGGATCGAGCTTGCCGTCGCGCGCCTGCTGGGTAAGGTTGTGGGTGAAACGCTGCAACAGGGACTCGCCGCCGCCCGGCTTGCCGCTGGGCGCGCCCTCCAGCGGCTGCGAGAGCGCGAAATCCTTCAACCGCTCGATGTCGAGCCGCGCCAGCAGCGGCTGGTAGCGGCTGCCGGCATAGCGCAACGGGTTGCGTAGCAGGGCCAGGATCAATGCCGCCTGGTCGATCTGGCTACGGCCCAGTTCGAGGTTGGCCAGCAACAGCGCATCCTGCAGCCACTGCACCAGCTCGGGCGCGAACACCGGATTGCGCGAGGCACTATGCTCGCCCCGCGCTTGCAACGCGGCGTTGAGTTCGCCGGCGTCCACCGCGGCATCCTGCAGGGCGCGCGCCAGCAGTCCCTGGGGACGCTCCAGCAGGCCCAGCAACAGGTCCTCCACCAGTACCTTGCTGCCGCCACGGGCTACGCAGCGCTCGGCCGAGCCTTCGAGGTCGCGCCGGGTGTCGGCATCCAGCGCCTGAATCAGTTGTTGCAGGTCTACGTTGATCATGCTCATCCATCCTTAATGAATCTTGCTGCCCAGCGTCACCACGCCATCCGCGCGCTCCCGGCCCAGCCAGCTGGTCCAGCCAAGGCGGCAGGCGTTCTGCGCGCCGATGCGGAACTCACGGATTTCCTCGTGGCGCAAGACCAGCCGGATGTCGTAGTCGAGCGGGTCGCGCAGGGTGAAGCGAACCAGCGCGCAAAGCGGCTGGTAGCCGGGACCGATCGGCAGGAACTCGTGGAAGCGCTGCCAGTCGAGCTGGCGGATATGAATGCGGAACTTGCCGCTGCGGTCGCGGACCCGTTCGCCCAGCACCGCGTCTTCGCCAAGCTGGCTGTTGAACAGGCCGAGCCGGTTGCGCTGCTCTTCGAGGATCGCGACGCGCCGTTCGATACACTGCTCGGCGACCAGTTCGGCATGCTTGAAGTAGTAGCGCAGCACCGACTCGATCAAGGCCGCCGAGTGCGCCCGCAGGCTGAGCAGGCCCAGGTAGGGCAGCAGGCGTTTCCAGTTCAGTTCCCTGGCCTTGCGGATCTCTTCCCCGCCCAATCCGACGAGGGCGAACAACTGAGCGGAGAACGCATCGCTCGCGCCGCTCTGGAAGCTCACCCGGTAGCGGTACTTGCGCCAGATCGGCAACAGCAGCCGATGCAGGCGGTGATGGAAGAGATCGAGGAAGTTCCGCGTAGGATTGCCCTCCTCGCTGTCGCCCAGAGCCTGCTCGCTGTAGAACGCCGGCAACGGCGAACTGGCACCGAACAAGCCGATCAGGTTGAAACGCAGCCGCGCCCGCAGCATGCCGCGCTCTTCGAAGAACTCCACCCGATCGACATCGCTGCCCGGGAAACCGAGGCTAGGATTGGCCTGGAATTCCAACTGATCGTAGAGCGCCTCGTCTCCCAGGCCGGGATATTCCTCGCGGAGGCGATCCATGACCAGCAGGACCGCCTGGAACAGCGAGTACTCGCGAATGCCCCGGGCCAGCGCGCTTACAGCAGGGGCTGCAAACCCATGCGCGGTTTCCATTGGTACACGTCTCCCTGTGTGCTCCTCACCCGCAACTCGTGGTAGGAGTTGATGCTGGCGTAAAGCGCGAAAAATTCGTTCAGAACCGAAGCGAACACGAACAGGTCGCCCTCGCCGATGTAGCCTTCCGGATCGATCGTCAGCTCGGTACGCAAGCCGCGCAGCGGCAGGCCCCGATGCAGGCGGTCGACATGCTCGTGGCGGACCGCCTTGAGCCCGCCCAGCAGGCGCTTGCTGACCTTCGCCGCATGCTGGTCGTAGTAGCGCGGCAGGTCGTAGGTTTCGAGGATCACCTTGAGTGCGTCGACGTTGGCCAGCGACAGGTAGTTGAGCGACATGTTGCTGATCAGTTTCCAGAGGAAATCGCGGTTCAGCGGCGGCGCGTAGCTCGGCGTCGCCGGGGTGATATTGCGGAAACCGAGGAACTCCGGCGTACCTTCGCAGGCGACGCAGATATCGCCCAGGCGCAGCCGTTGGGGCAGGTTCTGGTTGGTGCAGGTCAGTTCCACCGACAGCGTCTCGGTCTGCTCGGGATGGCGGATGCCGAAGCTCAGGTAGGTGTCCAGGCCATCGTGCAGCAACGAGGTCCGTTGCCGGACGCTGTAGTGGGGCCGTGCTTCCGGGACGTCGAAGCTGGGATCGTGCTCGAAGGACTCGAACGGCACATAGGCCTGGTAGCCGAGCCCGCCCGGCCGCCAGCCGGTGACGCCCTCTACCGAGAACACCCCGCAGTCCTCCAGGCTGTATTCGGCCGGCATCAGCAGGTATTCGTCCTGCTTGCCGTCTAGGCGGATCGGCAGCGCATCGTGGCGGAACAGGTTGGCCACCGGCGTACAGTACAGCTTGACGTTCTCCAGCGTCGGGTGCAGGCGCTGGATGCCGCTCTTGCGGATATCGAAGCGCAACTCGAGGCCGCGGACCTGCTTGAGGGTTTCCTCGGGCAGCGCGCCGAGCAGGTCCAGGCCATCCACGTCGACGAACAGGAACTTGTCCTGGAACGCGAAGTACTCCTGCAGGTAGCGATAGCCACGGAAGGTATTCAGCGGATAGGGAATCAACGCCTCGTCTTCGGCGAAACCCACCGGCTGCACCCGCTCGCCCGTCAGGCGGAACGACATCGGCTTGCCGGCCACGCCATCCAGCGGCCGCCCATGGGCGTCCAGCGGAATCAGCTGGATGCTCTCCAGGTTGCGCAGCAGGCACAGGTAGAGCATCTGGCTGATGTAGCGCTCGCCGGCCAGGTGCAGGCGCAGCCGACTCAGGCCCAGCTCGCCGAGGTGCCCGTCGCAGTTCATCGCCAGGCGCAGGCCGAGCAGCGCTCCCTCGCCGGTCACCGAATAGTTGAGCGCCTCCAGCACCAGCGGCAGGACCTCGGTGGCGTAGCAGGTACGGAAGCGACAGGCGACCTCGCCCACCGGCCGGCTCTCGACCGGCGTATCGCGCTCCACGCGCAGCGCCCCGCCCGGGCGGGTCAGGGGGTCGAACTGGAGAATGCTGAAAGCCGGCAGCGGGCGCATATAGTTCGGCCACAGCAGGTGCATCATCGAGTGGCTGAGTTCCGGCAACTCGTCGTCCAGCTTCTGCCGCAACCGCCCGGTCAGGAAGGCAAAGCCCTCGAGCAGGCGCTCGACATCCGGATCGCGTCCGACCTGCCCGAGAAACGGGGCCAGGGCCGGGCTACGCTCGGCGAAACGGCGCCCCAGCTGGCGCAGTGCGGTGAGTTCGCTCTGGTAGTAATGATTGAAGGACACGGCTTACCTGCTGGATATCGTTTCACTGATGGCAGTCGTCTGACCGCTGCCGCCAAAACCGCAATGACATTTCTGGCCTGAAGATCGGAAACCCACGGTGTCCGTTGTCTTTCCGTAATCGACCCGATTCGCGCCCATCTCAGAAGACCTCATGGACGAACCAGGCATCGAAGCGGTACAGCGCCAGGCCGAGGCGTCACCCTGGCGGGCCGCCGCGAGGCCGTCGAAGAACACGTCGGCGGAACCGACGCCGATGGGGTTGCTGCCGTGCCCGGGGAGCGGACAAGCGGTGGGATCGGAAACGCGGGCTGCGGGTTTGCCGGACATCGAAACCTCCTTAGCTGACCTTCACCTGGCCGCTGCCATCCAGGCGTGCGGAAAAACTCACCTGGCGCTTGAAACCTTCCACCTCCAGCAACCCTTCGATGCTGAAGGCCAGGCGGAGCTGGTCGTTGTCGCGCGGCAGGGAAACGACACGCACGTTGCTCAAGCGCGGTTCGTAAGCCTCGATGAAACCTTCGATGGCCGAGCGGGCCTGGCTCAGGGAGTCGTGCAGGCTCAGGCGCATGTCGTTGAGATCGGGCAACCCGTAGTCGGACAGCGTCTGCACGCTGCCCGCCCGGGTGCTGAGCATCTTGCCCAGATGGGCAGCCACCGACGCCATGGCGGAAACCTCGCGGCTCCAGCCGACGCGCTTATCCGCGTCGCCGTTCAGGCGCTCGAACAGGCTGCCGTATCCGGTCATGGAAAGCTCCGCTTACTCTTTGTCCAGCTTGCCGACCAGCGACAGGGTGAAGTCCGCCCCCATGTACTTGAAGTGCGGGCGCACGTTCAGGCTGACGCGGTACCAGCCCGGCTCGCCCTCGACGTCACTGACGATGATCTGTGCAGCGCGCAGCGGGCGACGGCCGCGCACTTCGGCGCTGGGGTTTTCCTGGTCGGCGACGTACTGGCGGATCCACTTGTTCAGCTCCAGCTCGAGGTCGGTACGCTCCTTCCACGACCCCAGCTGTTCGCGTTGCAGGACCTTCAGGTAATGGGCCAGGCGATTGACGATCATCATGTACGGCAACTGGGTGCCGAGCTTGTAGTTCAGCTCCGCGGCCTTGCCTTCGGCGCTGATGCCGAAGAACTTCGGCTTCTGCACCGAGCTGGCGGAGAAGAACGCGGCGTTGTCGCTGCCCTTGCGCATGGTCAGGGAAATGAAGCCTTCCTCGGCCAGTTCGTACTCGCGGCGATCGGACACCAGCACCTCGGTGGGGATCTTGGTCTCGATCTCGCCCATGCTCTCGAAGTGGTGCAAAGGCAGGTCCTCCACCGCACCGCCGCTCTGCGGCCCGATGATGTTCGGGCACCAGCGATACTTGGCGAAGCTGTCGGTCAGCTTGGTGCCGAAGGCATAGGCGGTGTTGCCCCACAGGTAATGCTCGTGGCTGTTGGCCACGGTCTCCTTGTAGGCGAACGACTTGACCGGATTCTCTTCCGGATCGTAGGGCGTGCGCAGCAGGAAGCGCGGTACGGTCAGCGCCACGTAGCGGGAATCCTCGGACTGGCGGAAGCTCTGCCACTTGGCGAACTGCGGGCCTTCGAAATGATCCTTCAGGTCCTTCAGGTCCGGCAGGCCGGTGAAGCTTTCCAGGCCGAAGAACTTCGGACCGGCGGCCGCCACGAACGGCGCATGGGCCATGCAGGCCACGCTGGAGACGTATTGCATCAGCTTGACGTCGGGCGAACTGGGCGACATGTAGTAGTTGGCGATGATGGCGCCGACCGGCTGGCCACCGAACTGGCCGTATTCGGCGGTGTAGATGTGCTTGTACAGGCCGGACTGCATCACCTCGGGCGAGTCCTCGAAATCGTCCAGCAGGTCCTGCTTGGAAACGCTGAGAATCTCGATCTTGATGTTCTCGCGGAAGTTGGTGCGGTCGACCAGCAGTTGCAGGCCGCGCCAGGCCGACTCCAGCGCCTGGAAATCGGGATGATGGAGGATCTCGTCCATCTGCGTGCTGAGCTTGGCATCGATCTCGGCGATCATCCGGTCGACCATCGCCTTCTTCACCGGCTCGCCGTCGTTCTGCGGCTTGAGCAATTCCTCGATGAAGGCGGAGACGCCGCGCTTGGCGATGTCGTAGGCCTCGTCGTCCGGGCTCAGGCGGGTCTCGGCGATGATGCTGTCGAGAATGTTGTATTCGCCGTTCTGGTTCCGGCCTTGCTGTGCGGCACTGGTGCTCATGTATCTGCTTCCTTGGCTAGGGGTGGCTCAGGCGTCCTGGGAGGGGGCGGCGCTCAGCCCCAGCTCGCCCAGCACACGGCTACGGGACTCGTCGTCGGCGAGTACGCTTTCGATGGCCTTGCGGAACGCCGGGGCGTTGCCCAGCGGGCCCTTGAGGGCCACCAGCGCATCGCGCAACTCCATCAGCTTCTTCAGCTCGGGCACCTGCTCGACGATGCTGGCCGGGTTGAAGTCCTTCATCGAGTTGATCTGCAGCCCCACCGCCAGCTCGTCGCTGCCGCCCTCCTCCTGGAGACGATTGGGTACGCTCAGCGTCAGCCCCAGCTCCTGCTTGGCCAGGACCTCGTCGAAGGTCATCTTGTCGATGCCGATCGGCTTGCGGTCCTCCACCTTGCGCTCATCCGTGCGCTGGGTGTAATCGCCGATCGCCAGTAGCTTCAACGGCAGTTCGATTTCTTCCTGGGCACCGCCAGTGGCGGGCTTGAAGGTGACGTTGATGCGTTCCTTTGGGGCTACCGAGCCTTCTTTGGCCATGGCTTTTTCTCCTTGAGAATTGAGGGCGCGAAGCCCTATTCGAGCACCACCTCGAGATCGAGGTGGCACAGCCTGCGATAAATGTCTTCCTTGCGTTCTCGCACGGCGTGGTTCTGCGGCAACAGCTCGCAGCAGCTATGCAGCAGGTGCAATACATCCAGCGCCAGATCGGGCTCCCAGGCGTGCAATCCCGATTCGTGCAACTGATGGTCGAGGCTCTCCAGCTGGGTCTTGGCCAGCTCGTACTTCTTCGCCAGGAAGCACAGTCGCGCGAGGCTCAGTTGCCAGAAGAACCGGGCGCGTCCGCCGTGGGCGCGCTTCATGCCCTGCTTCAACACCTGTACCGCCGCCTTCAGGCCGTCCTTGCGCAACACCGGCTGGACCTCGTCCAGGGCGACGTCCCATTCGGCCTGCAGGGCCACGGTCTCGACCTTGCGCGGCGCACTGTCGTTCTGGAGATGGGGCATGACATGGGCGCTGATCCAGCCGCGGGTGGCCGCATCGGCGAATGCGCTGCCGTCGTGGAAACGCAGCTCCACCAGCCCCGGCAGACGCTGCAGGAGCAAGGCGAAATGCATTTCGACTTCCCGCATCGCCTGCTCGGCGTTGAGCCCTTGCAGGCACTCCCAGACCAGGCGCTGGCCGTCGAACCAGAACGGCGCCCGTGCCAGGCTCGCCTCCAGCTCCACCAGGAGATCGGCGTACAGGCCCTGGGCGAAACGCTCCTGGTAGCTTTTCAGCTTGTCCGCCGGCACTCCCCTTAGCGCGGTGACCTGTTCGGCATTGCGCTCGGGCATGGACTCGATGGGCAGCCAGAGCATCGTTCGGTTGAGGCGCAGCGCGCGCAGATCGGTGGCTTTCTGCTTCAGCCACCAGGCGCACAGGGGGCGTGCGGCCTCCTGCTGGGCGCGCATGGCCTTGTGGGCGTCGCGCTCGTTGTCGATGGGCGCACCCGGCGCCAGCAACTGGCTGGCCGCCTGCTTGACCTGGGCCACCACGGCGCCGACCACGCCAGGTTCGGGCTGGTTGTCGGCGGCGCGCTGGAGCATGCCCGAAAGGCGTCGGCTGATCGGCAGCAACAAGGGCGCGTCGTCGCCCAGTTGCGCGGTCAGCGCGGTATCGAGTTTTTCCAGGTGCTCGGCGAGACGCCGGAACAGGGGGAGTTGCTCCTTGATCGGTACGTTTTCGTTCAGCGCCTGCTCCAGCCGGGGCACCAGCCAGCCAATGGCCGCGGCGCGAGTGCGCGCCTTGAGCGGATGGATCTCGACCCAGTGCCGGCTGCACAGACGTTCCAGCAATCCCAGTCCGGCCAGCAAACCGGGAAAGGATTCCCGTTGGTAGAGGGCCCAGGTCAACCAGGCTGCAACACGCAGGTCCTTGGATTGGGCACGAAGCAGCGCTTCGCTGTTTTCCAGGATTTTCAACCAGTCGGTCTGGCCGTTCTCATGGAGCGAGAGCGCCTTGCCCAGCTCATTTTCCAGCGCCTCGTATTCGCTGGAAAAACGCACATCCTCACCCGCAAAGACATCCTTTGAAATCGGCTGTTCCGCGAGTTCCAGATAATGCGAGGAGAGCTTGCTCGAATAGGTCATCCTAACCCTTCAATGCACACCATGTGCGCCAATGAATATCTTAACAATTCAACTAGTTGGCATAAAAACCGAACGAAAATCCCAATAGTCTGAAGAGCTCTTTGCCTTTTCCATGAAAACAACATAAAAACTGGCAAGCAACAGGACATTCCCTCTTTGGGAATTTTCCTATTCATTGATACGAATCAATGAAAGATTTTCAGCCAAACGTCAGGCGTCTGCGTCCATGCCCTTTACGGCTTGGCTATAGCCATCATAACGACATTGATGGCCATTTGGAAAACCCTACCAAAACAGGTAGTTAACAATTTATAAAAAATAAGGCAGGCAGTATGGATTTCTCCGGAGAGCCTCGAAACATAGGCCTTCCAAGCGGACCAACAGCTGATTTAGAGCGTAATAGCGATTGTGCAAGAAGTTGCACAATGAAAACCAAGAAACATCCCCAATAACAGTCCACAGCCCTTGAAAATACTGGCCTGAACACTACTGCGCAAAAAGTTGCACAACACTCCGCAAATTCTTGCTCAATTCACTTGTTATTTTTCTTTTCAGAATGAGACATGGATAACAATCAGCCATTGGATGAGATTGATTAAAAGAGCCATGAAAGACTGGCACGGGAATTGTTAGGGAAATTAATCGAGATGGGCGGTCCCATGGCCACCGGCGAGGAAGTTGCGCCGTGACCGACTGCAGGCGGGACGCACCGCTGCGTTTACCCTGGGCACGCCCGTACCGCACCGGCTGGGCGGAAATCGATAGCGACCCGAGCAGTCAGGAAAGCAGGATTCGATGACAGCCGCAGCGCCTATCGCCAAGCCCTCGATGACCAACTTATGCGGTAGGCCGCGTACGGCGACGACAGAGAATTGCGCACCGCTTACCCGCTCGACAGTGCTGTGCGCCTACTGGCGAGAAAGCTGCCCGACAGTAGTCGGGTCGGCTAGCGCGGCCAGTCGGTCGATGCCCTCCTGGGCATCGACCTCAACGGCCAGTAACTGACCCGCCACCAGCGCAGCGCCGGGTACCAACAGCAGCGCCAGGAAAGCGAGCTACGAATAATCAGGAAAAACGCGCATCCAGCCCGATGCATAAAAATTTCGCTCTACCCGAAACTCCCGCTCATGACAGAAATCACTGCCTCGCCAACCGCTGATCGAAGCTCCCCTCAATCCAGCATCCCCACATACCCCGGCACCTCCCCCACTCGCTTGATCCACGCGCGGATCGCCGGGTAGGCCGTCAGGTCGAAGCCGCCTTCATGGGCGACATGGGTGTAGGCGTAGAGGGTGATATCGGCGATGGAGAACTGTTCGCCGACCAGGAATGGCGTGCGCGACAGCTGTTTCTCCATGACGTCGAGGGCCTTGTAGCCGCCGATCTTCTTCTCTTCGAACTCGGCGCGGCGGGCTTCCGGGAGGCCGAGGTAGAGCTTGATGAAGCGCGCCACGGCCACATAGGGCTCATGGCTGTATTGCTCGAAGAATTGCCATTGCAGCACCTGGGTGCGCAGGCGCGGTTCGCTGGGCAACAGGGCGCTGCCGTCGGCGAGGAAGTTGAGGATGGCGTTGGACTCCCACAGGCAACTGCCGTCCTCCAGCTCCAGCACCGGTATCTTGCCGTTGGGGTTCTTCGCCAGGAACTCCGGGGTCTGGGTCTCGCCCTTGAGAATGTCCACCGGTACCCACTGGTAGTCGATGCCGAGCAGCGACATGGCCAGCTTGATCTTGTAGCAGTTGCCCGAACGGTAATCACCGTAGACCTTGTACATCGTGTCGCTCCTCGGATCGGATGGCCGGCGCCCCGGAAGGAGCGCCGATGAGGGTTCAGGCCGCTTCGGCGGCCTGGGCGTCGCGGACGACCTTGGCCAGGCGCCGCAGGCCTTCGTGCAGGCGCTCCGGGGCGACGTGGCTGAAGTTCAGCCGCAGACGCCCGAGGTTCTGCTCCGGCTCGGCGAAGAAAGGTTCGCCGGGCATGAATGCGACATCGGCGGCCAGCGCCGGCTGGAGCAGGGTGCGGGTATCCAGCGGCTGCCTGAGGGTCAGCCAGAAGAACAGCCCGCCCTCCGGGATATTCCATTCGGCCAGCTCACCGAAGTGCTCCAGCAGCGCCTCCTGCATGGCGTCGCGGCGGACCCGGTAGAACTCGCGCAGTTCGGCCAGGTGCTGGCGGTAGGCCACGCTGCCGAACCATTGCAGCGCCTGCCACTGCCCTACCCGGTTGGTATGCAGGTCGGCCGACTGTTTCAGCCGCAGCAGGTGGGGGAACAGGTCCGGGGTGGCGATCAGGAAACCGACGCGCAGGCCCGGCAGCAGGGTCTTCGACACCGTGCCGGTATAGATCCAGCTGGACTTGCGCAGGCGGCTGACCAGCGGGGTTGCGCGGCCCTCGTCGAACACCAGTTCGCGATAGGGTTCGTCTTCGATCAGGGTCACGCCGAATTCGTCTAGCAGCGCCGCCACCGCGTCGCGGCGTTCCTCGCTGTAGCGCACGCCGGACGGATTCTGGAAAGTCGGGATCAGGTAGGCGAAGGCCGGCTTGTGTCGCTCCAGGCGCTGCCGCAGGGCAACCAGGTCGGGGCCCTCGGCACCCAGCGGCACGGTCACGCAATCGGCGCCGAACAATTGGAAGGCCTGTAGCGCGGCGAGGTAGGTCGGCGCCTCGAGCAGCACCTCGGTGCCCGGATCGATGAACAGCTTGCTGGCCAGGTCGAGGGTCTGCTGCGAACCGCTGACGATCAGCACCTGGCTCGCCTCGCAGGGGACGCCGAGGGCACGCGCTTCGGCGGCGATGGCTTCGCGCAGGGCAGGCTCGCCTTCGCTCATGCCGTACTGGCCCATGGAGGCCGGCATCTGCTCCCACTGCACCTTCGGCAGCATCGGCTCGGCCGGCAGCCCGCCGGCGAACGACATCACCTCCGGACGCTGCGCCGCGGCAAGGATTTCGCGGATCAAGGAGCTTTTCAGGCGGGAGATGCGTTCAGAGAAGGCCATGGGATCACCGGTAGCGTAGGCGGGGAAAAATGAGTCAAACTGCTTGACCGAAACTACGATGCCGCACCCGGAAGCGTCAATATGCCTGACCTGAAAAACCACGCCGTCCAGCAGCAGGCCATGATGGAAGCCTTCTTCTTCGCGTACCAGGCCTTCACCACCAAGCCTGACGAGATGCTCGCCCGCCGCGGCCTGGGACGTGTGCACCACCGCGTGCTGTTCTTCATCGCCCGCTATCCGGGCCTCAGCGTGAAGGAACTGCTGGCCCTGCTCGGCGTGACCAAGCAGGCGCTGAACATCCCGCTGCGCCAGTTGCTGGAGATGAACCTGATCGGCAGCGCCACCGCCGACGACGACAAGCGCAAACGCCTCCTCGGCCTCACCGCCGAGGGCGTGCGGTTGGAAAAGGCGCTGCGTCGCGAGCAGTCGCGGCTGCTCCAACGCTGCTTCGAGGAAGCCGGCGGCGAAGCGGTCTCCGGCTGGCTGGCGGTCAATCGCACCCTGGCTCGGGCGCATGCAGGCAGCCGCGGCGAAGCGGCGACGGAGGCCGCCGACTGACGCCCCATGGGCCTGGCGCATGGACGCTCGACAAGCCGACCGGCTGCCCGCTAGCTCCGCTCCAACTCCCGCGCCGCGCGCCAGCAGGCCAGCGCCATGGCCACGGTGGCGGCCAGCAGCGGCAGTACCGCCAGCACCAGCAACAGCACCGAAGCCAGCATCGCGCCGCCGGCGATGTCCAGCCAGGCCATGATCCGCAGCGACGGATAGAGGTTTTCCTGCTTGAGCAGACGCAGGCCCAGCCAGAGGGTGGTAGCGCCGATCAGCGCAAGCAGCGCGAAGTACACCAGCGCCTGCCAGTTCCAGCCCTGCAGCGCATCGTCGGTAACCGCCAGCAGGCTCCAGCCCTCGCCCAGCAGGGTCAGGAGAATCGACAACCATACCGGCCAGGCCAGCGAGGGGCCGCGAAAGCGCGACTCGACCAGGTGCTTGAGCCGCAGCAGCAGGTAGGCGCCGAGCAGGCTGAGGAGCAGGCCCAGCCAGTCGGCGTAGACCCTGAACGCGGCGCCGTCGCCGAATGCCTCCAGCAGGCTGAGCACCATCAGCACCACGCCGCCGGCTATCGAGGCCAGGCAGAGCCAGGCGAGGATGCGCAGTTGCGCGGGCGTCCAGCGCCGGCGGAAAGCATCCGGTATGCCCTGCTCGACCAATTCGACACGCGGCGTGGCGTAGGGGTTTGCATCCATGGCGAAGCTCCTCGGCAAATGCCGGGAAGTTACCAGCTCCGCCAGCTTCCGGCAGCTGCGACTGTATGGCCAACTATGTCCGCGGCTGTACCGGGACAGCCCCTGGCCGGCTGTTTAGGCTGCGCAAAACAGAAAAAGATGATCGGCACTCCGCGCCTCGCGCAACCTGCCCCGTGGCTCCGCCCACCGCCGTGCCCGGTCGTCCCGCACACTCCATGGAAGTACCCGGCATGACCGAAACCACCCAGCCCCAGCCTCGTCTGCGTCCGTTCGCCGACTCCTCTCCCGCCGCCGTGGTGGCCGGCTTCGTCGCCATGCTCACCGGCTACACCAGCTCGCTGGTACTGATGTTCCAGGCCGGGCAGAACGCCGGCCTCAGCAGCGCGCAGATTTCCTCGTGGATCTGGGCCCTGTCGATCGGCATGGGCCTGGCGACCATCGGCCTGACCCTGCGCTACCGGGTGCCGATCGTGATCGCCTGGTCCACCCCCGGCGCGGCGCTGCTGATCAGCAGCCTGCCCGGAGTGCCGTACAGCGAGGCGATCGGCGCCTTCATCGTCTGCGCCCTCCTGATCACCCTGTGCGGCGTCACCGGCAGCTTCGAACGCCTGATGCGCCAGGTTCCCTCCTCGCTGGCCTCGGCGCTGCTGGCCGGGGTGCTGTTCCGCATCGGCATCGAGATCTGCAACGCCGCCGAGCAACAGACCCTGCTGGTGCTGGCGATGTTCTTCAGCTATCTGCTGTGCAAACGCTTCTCGCCGCGCTATGCGGTGTTCGCTGCGCTACTGGTGGGGGTGCTGCTGGCCGGGATACTGGGCCAACTGGACTTCAGCAGGTTCCGCCTGGAACTGGCGGTACCGGAGTGGACCACGCCGAGCTTCTCCCTGGCCGCCACCATCAGCATCGGCATCCCGCTGTTCATCGTCGCCATGGCTTCGCAGAACATGCCCGGCATCGCCGTGCTGCGCGCCGACGGCTACCAGGTGCCGGCCTCGCCGCTGATCTCGAGTACCGGCATCGCCTCGATCCTGCTGGCACCGTTCGGCTCCCACGGGATCAACCTGGCGGCGATCAGCGCGGCGATCTGCACCGGTCCCTCGGCCCACGAGGACCCGCACAAGCGCTATACCGCGGCGCTCTGGTGCGGCTTCTTCAACTGCGTCGCAGGAACCTTCGGCGCCACCCTGGCAGCGTTGTTCGCGGCGTTCCCCAAGGCACTGGTACTGTCCATCGCCGCCATCGCCCTGCTCGGCTCGATCATGAACGGCCTGGCCAACTCGATGGCCGACGAGCGCCAGCGCGAGGCCGCGCTGGTGACCTTCATGGTCACCGCCTCCGGCTTTACCCTGCTGTCCATCGGCTCGGCGTTCTGGGGCCTGGTGGCCGGCCTGCTGACTCAGTTCGTGCTCAACTGGCGGCGCGGCTGACCGACCTCAGTCCGGCGCCGTCACGGGCGCCGGCGCGGCCTGGTGGCCACGACTGACCCACCAGCCGAAGGCCGCCGCGGTGAAGAACATCAGCACTCCGTAGATCGCCGGCGGAATCGCCATGGTGCTGTTGTTCAGCAGGCTCGGACTCAGCGCCAGGGCGATCGCCAGGGTGCCGTTGTGGATGCCGATCTCCATGCCGATGGCCACCGCCTGGGCCTTCGGCAGGCGCAGCAGGCGCGGCACCCAGTAGCCCACCGCCAGGCTCAGCAGGTTGAAGGCCAGCGCGGCCAGCCCGACCACCGGCGCGTAGGTGACGAAGGTCTGCCAGTCCTTGGCTAGCGCCAGCAGGATGATCACCAGCAACAGCAGCGCGGAAAGGATCTTCACCGGCTTCTGCAGGCGATCCGCCACGGCCGGCAGGCGGTTGCGCACCAGCATGCCGATGGCCACCGGGCCGAGGACGATGACGAAGACCTGCACGACCTTGCCGAACTGCAAGGGAATCGCCTGCCCGTCGCCCATGAAGTATTGCAGCGACAGATTGACGATCAGCGGCATGGTGAGGATGGCGATCACCGAGTTCACCGCGGTCAGGGTGATGTTCAGTGCCACGTCGCCATGCGCCAGGTGGCTGTAGAGGTTGGCGGTGGTGCCGCCGGGCGAGGCCGCCAGCAACATCATGCCGACCGCCAGGGCCGCCTCCAGGGCGAAGCCCTGGACGATCAGGAAACAGGCCAGGGGCAGCAGGACGATCTGGCACACCAGGCCGACCAGCACCGGCTTCGGGTAGCGCACCACGCGGAGGAAGTCGGCCGGGGTCAGGGACAGTCCGAGACCGAGCATGATGATGCCCAGGGCGATGGGGAGGAACAGGGTCAGGATGGGATCGGCGGTCATTATTGTTATTGCTCCGATGCGATGGAGACGGGCTCAGGCCCCGGATTCTCGACCCAGGTTAGTCCCCCGGCAGTGGCCTGGCGCGCCAAACCGCGCGCCGACCTGTAACAGAATGCGAATGCCCCGCGCCGGGGCATCCCGGTTGTATCGCCGCCCGCTCAGATCGCCGTCGCCCCGCCGTCCACCGGCAAGGCGATACCGGTGGTGAAGCCTGCGTTGTCGCTGCACAGATAGAGCACCGCGGCGGCGATTTCCTCGACCCGCCCGACCCGACCCAGCGGATGCATCGCGGCGGCGAACTCGGCCTTGCGCGGATCGGCCTCGTAGGCGCGGCGGAACATGTCGGTGTCGATCACCGCCGGACACACGGCGTTGACGCGGATGCCCTTCTTCGCGTACTCGATCGCCGCCGATTTGGTCAGGCCGATCACCGCGTGCTTGGAAGCAGCGTAGATGCTCATCTTCGGCGCCGCGCCGAGCCCGGCGACCGAGGCGGTGTTGACGATCGCGCCACCGCCCTGGGCCAGCATCAGCGGGATCTGGTGCTTCATGCACAACCAGACGCCCTTCACGTTGACAGCCATGATGGCGTCGAACTCGGCTTCGTTGCCGTCGGCCAGCTTGCCCTGCTCGATCTCGATACCGGCGTTGTTGAAGGCATAGTCGAGACGGCCGTAGGCCGCTGCGCAACCCTCTACCAGCGCCTTGACCTCGGCGTCGCGGGTGACGTCGCAGCGAATGAAGAGGGCTTCGCCTCCCGCCTGGCGGATCGCCTCGACCGTGCCCTCGCCGCCGGCGCTGTCCAGGTCGGCGACCACCACCTTGACCCCGGCGGCGGCGAAGGCCAGCGCGGTAGCGCGGCCGATGCCCGCCGCACCGCCAGTGACCAGTGCGACCTGGCCGGAAAGAAGTTTGCTCATCTGCTGCTCCTCGGAAAATCGCCTTCCGCCAACCGCGACGGAACCGGGCCGCGCAAGTCTAGCCAGGGCCGGCGCAAGGCATAGCACTATCAGGGGACTGGAGGATGGGCCATCCAGCCCGCTGATAAGACTGATGGCGGCGAATCATCGGCATAGATGACCGGTCATTTCCGCACTCGCCTTCGCTTGCCGCCGGCGCCGGCGCCAGCTATCCCTAGGGGCCTGTTTCCCGACATTCGAGTGCCCTGCCATGACCTCCCAGATCAATCGGCAATACCAGTTGGCCCAGCGTCCCAGCGGGCTGCCCGGCCGCGACACCTTCAGTTTCGTCGAAACCCCGCTCGGCGAACCGGCCGAGGGCCAGATCCTGGTGAAGAACGAGTACCTGTCGCTGGACCCGGCGATGCGCGGCTGGATGAACGACGCCCGCTCCTACATCCCGCCGGTGGGGATCGGCGAGGTGATGCGTGCGCTCGGCGTCGGCAAGGTGCTGGTTTCGAAGCACCCCGGCTTCCAGGCCGGCGATTACGTCAACGGCGCCCTCGGCGTGCAGGACTATTTCATCGGCGAGCCCAAGGGTTTCTACAAGGTCGACCCGTCCCGCGCGCCGCTGCCACGCTATCTCTCGGCGCTGGGCATGACCGGCATGACCGCCTACTTCGCGTTGCTCGACGTCGGCCAGCCGAAGAACGGCGAGACCGTGGTGATCTCCGGCGCCGCCGGTGCGGTGGGCAGCGTTGCCGGGCAGATCGCCAGGCTCAAGGGCTGCCGGGTGGTGGGCATCGCCGGCGGCGCCGAGAAATGTCGCTTCCTGGTCGAAGAACTGGGCTTCGACGGCGCCATCGACTACAAGAACGAAGACCTCGCCGCCGGACTCAAGCGCGAATGCCCGAAGGGTATCGATGTGTTCTTCGACAACGTCGGCGGCGAAATCCTCGACACAGTGCTCACCCGCATCGCCTTCAAGGCACGCATCGTCCTCTGCGGGGCGATCAGCCAGTACAACAACAAGGAAGCGGTGCGCGGCCCGGCCAACTACCTGTCGCTGCTGGTCAATCGGGCGCGCATGGAAGGCATGGTGGTGATGGACTATGCCCAGCGCTTCCCAGAAGGCCTGAAGGAGATGGCCACCTGGCTGGCGGAAGGCAAGCTGCAATCGCGCGAGGACATCGTCGAAGGCCTGGAGACCTTCCCCGAAACGCTGCTCAAGCTGTTCAGCGGGGAAAACTTCGGCAAGTTGGTGTTGAAGGTCTGAGGTCCGCCGCCGGCGCGAAGAAGCGGCGGATAGCGCCTCGCCTCGAAGAGCGTGTGCACTGAAGAAATAATGATTCCCGGCAATCCTGCCGCCTGTCCTTCGGGCTAAGCTGCGGCATCCGCGCCTGCAAGGAATCAGCCGCATGCCACTCGCCCGCTGGGTACCCGGACTCGATAGCCTGCTCCACTACCGCCGCGCCTGGTTCCGTCCGGATGTCCAGGCCGGGCTGTCGGTAGCGGCGATCCAGATCCCCACCGCCATCGCCTACGCCCAGATCGCCGGCTTCCCGCCCCAGGTAGGCCTCTATGCGTGCATCCTGCCGATGCTGATCTACGCCCTGATCGGCAGCTCGCGGCAGTTGATGGTAGGCCCCGACGCGGCGACCGCGGCGATGGTCGCCGCCGCCATCACCCCGCTGGCGGCGGGCGATCCGCAGCGCCTGGTGGACCTGTCGATGATCGTCGCGATCATGGTCGGGCTGTTCTCCATCGTCGCCGGCCTGGCCCGCGCCGGGTTCATCGCCAGCTTCCTCTCGCGACCGATCCTGGTCGGCTACCTCAACGGCATCGGCCTGAGCCTGCTGGTCGGGCAACTGGGCAAGCTGTTCGGCTACGAGGCGGCGACCAGCGGCTTCGTCGCCGGCATCCTCGCGCTGCTGGAGAACCTGCTGCACATCCATTGGCCGACGCTGATCCTCGGCAGCCTCTCGCTCTTGCTGATGGTGCTGCTGCCGCGGCGCTTCCCGCAGTTGCCCGGGGCGCTCTGCGGCGTCCTCCTGGCCAGCCTCGCCGCGGCGCTGCTGGGCCTGGATCGCTACGGCGTGGAACTGCTTGGCGAGGTACCGGCCGGGCTGCCGCAACTGAGCTGGCCGCAGACCAGCCTGGAGGAACTGAAAAGCCTGCTGCGCGACGCCACCGGCATCACGGTGGTCAGCTTCTGCAGCGCCATGCTCACCGCGCGCAGCTTCGCCGCCCGTCACGGCTACAGCATCAACCCCAACCACGAATTCGTCGCCCTCGGCCTGGCCAACATCGGCGCCGGGGTCTCCCAGGGCTTCGCCATCAGCGGCGCCGACTCACGCACCGCGGTGAACGACATGGTCGGCGGCAAGACCCAACTGGTCGGCGTGGTCGCCGCGCTGGTGATCGCCGCCACCCTGTTGCTGCTGAACAAGCCCCTGGGCTGGGTGCCGATGCCGGCGCTCGGTGCGGTCCTGTTGCTGGCCGGCTGGGGCCTGATCGACGTGCAGGCGCTGAAGGGCTTCTGGAAGCTCAGCCGCTTCGAGTTCAGCCTCTGCCTGCTGACCACCGTCGGCGTGCTCAGCGTCGGCGTGCTGCCGGGAATCTTCGTCGCCGTCAGCATCGCCGTACTGCGCCTGCTCTACTACACCTATCGCCCGAGCGACGCGGTGCTCGGCTGGATGCACGGCATCGACGGCCAGGTCGAGCTGGCCAAGTACCCGCAGGCCACCACTCTTCCCGGCCTGGTGATCTACCGCTTCGACGCCCCCCTGCTGTTCTTCAACGCCGACTACTTCAAGCAGCGGGTGCTTGCCGTGGTGGACGGCAGCGAGCGGCCGAATGCGGTGCTGCTCAACGCCGAAGCCATGACCAACCTCGACATCAGCGGCCTGGCCACCCTCCACGAGGTGCAACAGATCCTCAAGGCCCAGGGCGTGCACCTGTCGCTGGCGCGGGTGACCGGGCAGACGCTGGACCTGCTGCAACGCTCGAGCATGCTCGGCGAGATCAAGCCGCCGCTGGTGTTCAGCTCGGTGCGCTCCGGGGTCAGTGCCTATCGCTACTGGCTGCGCCAGCAGGAAAGACTCGCCGCCCAGGCCGCGGCTACAAGCGGAAATGCCTGACCATGCCCTGTAGTTCGCGGCCCAGCTCCGCCAGTTGTTCGCTGGACGAAGCCGTCGACTGCATGGCCTGGGCCGACTGATCGGCCACCTCGCGGATCGCCGTGACACTGCGGTTGATCTCCTCGGCGACCGCGCTCTGCTGCTCGGAGGCCGCGGCGATCTGCTGGTTCATCTGCTGGATCAGCGCCACCGCCGTGGCGATGTTGCCCAGCGCCGCCTCGGTCTGCAACGCGTCGTCGACGCTCTGGTCCACCAACTGGTGGCTGCGCTGCATACGCTGCACCGCCTGCTGCGTGCCATTCTGCAAGGCACCGATCAGGGTCTCGATCTCGGCCGTGGACTGTTGGGTGCGCCGCGCCAGCGCCCGCACCTCGTCGGCGACCACGGCGAAGCCTCGACCCTGGTCGCCGGCCCGCGCCGCCTCGATGGCGGCGTTCAGCGCCAGCAGGTTGGTCTGCTCGGCCACGCTCTTGATCACGTCCAGCACGCTGCCGATGCGCTGGCTGTCGGCGCTCAGCGCCTCGACGCTGGCGGTGGCCGCGCGCACCGCCTCGGCCAGTCGCTCGATCCGCTCCAGGGTCTGGCGTACCACCTCCTGGCCGACGCTGACCTTGCCGTCGGCGCTTTCCGCCGCCCCCGCGGCTTCCTCGGCGTTGTGCGCCACTTCATGGACGGTGGCGGCCATCTGGTTCATCGCCGTGGCCACCTGTTCGGTTTCCGCCCGCTGGCTGTCGATTCCCAGGCGGGTGCGCGTGGTAACGCCGGACAGCGCCTCGGAAGCGCCGGCAATCCGCCCGACGCCGTCCTGCAACTGGCTGACGATACCGTGCAGGCTGCCGGTCATGGCGCGCATCGCGGCCATCAGTTGGCCAACCTCGTCGCGCCGCTCGCTGTCGACCCGTACCGCAAGGTCGCCTTCGGCGATCCGCTGCGCCACACCCATCGCCTGGCGCAGCGGACGGACGATCAGCAGGCTGATGCCGAAGGCCGCGCCCAGGCCCACCAGCAGCGCCAGCACGGCGGCGCCGACGATCAGCAGGGAGTTTGTCCGCAGGCTGTGGAGCATGGCCTGCTGCTGCGCCTCCCAGCTACGGTCAACACGCGCCATCACCTGCCCGGCGCGCTCGCCCATGGCGGCGTACATCTGCCGCTCCTGGAGCTGACTGGCGCGGTACTCGGCGAGCTTGTCAGCGAAACCGCGGATATTGGTCAGCACGTCCTTGACCACCGACACGTAGGCATCGTCGGTGATCGCCTGCTCCAGCCGGGCTGCCAGCTCCAGCGCCTCGCGCAGCGATTTTGGCGGCCCCTCCTGCGCATCCGCGGCGCGCGCTTCGAGACGCGAGCGGGCCTCGTCCAGCCCCTGAAGGACCAGGCGATTGACCTGGGCGACCTGGGCCGCCTGCTGCAACAGCGGCTCGCCGTCGTGCCCCTGGCTCTCCTTCAGCGCATAGGCGCCATCCTCGGCCAGGCTGGACTGGAGGATATCGAGGCTGTTGGCGGCGCCGTTCAGCGACCAACTGGCGCTTTCCCAAGCCAATTGGCGTCCCTGGATGGACTGCTCGAAGCGGCCGAACGCTTCTAGGTATGCCGCCAGCACCTGCTCCACCTCGGCCATGCCAAGCGCCTGATCGGCGTCGCCGTCGGCCTTGAGCCGGCCCACCCGTTCAAGGGTCGCGGCCAGGCGCTGGCGCAAGCGCTCGGCGTCGCTCTTTTCCCCGTGCAGGGCAAATTCCTTCTCGGCCTGGCGAACCTCCAGCACGTCGCGATTGATCGCGCTCATCTCCTGCAGGCGCGCGAAGCGCTGCCCCAGCGCATGCAGCGAGAGCACCGCGAGCGCGGCCACCAGCGCGGTCAATAGCAGGACCAGGGTAAAACCGATGGCCAGTTTCTTCGCCGTGCCGAGATCGGCCAGACGCCTGCGCAGCAACCCCAGCAT
This sequence comes from Pseudomonas sp. TZ252, assembly GCF_056110345.1. NCBI lineage: Bacteria > Pseudomonadati > Pseudomonadota > Gammaproteobacteria > Pseudomonadales > Pseudomonadaceae > Pseudomonas > Pseudomonas sp. TZ252. Next base: position 6,207,736 of record NZ_CM148566.1, read on the forward strand.
GACTCCCCTCCCCCGTGACGCGCCGTCTGCGTGCGCATTTCCCGCTGTGTCGCGCGTTTTTCGCCGAACCTGAGCGGCCGGGCAAGGTAGTGGCACGATAATGGCCAGGAGAGATATGCGCAGGTCGTTTCCAGGATATCCGGGCTGACGTCGGTCGAGCGCGGAGCCATACTGGGCGCCCCATGGAAAAAGGAGCTTGCCATGCGTCCCGTATTGCCGCTGTTGCTGTCGCTGAGTCTGTGCGCCCCCACCCTGGCCGACTGGAGCGGCCCGATCGAGCAGCCGCTCTGGTCGTTGCCGGCGGCGCCGGGCCTGTCGCGCTGGCTGATCGTGCACAACCTGTCGAGCGCGGCGGCCGACGGCCTGTACCACGTCGAGGTCCTGGAGCGCCGCCAGGGCCAGCAGCCCTGGCAGTTCCAGCGCCTGGCCGCGCACCTGGCGCTGACCGAACAGGCGCTGCGCGCGAGTATCGTGGCGCCGCTGAAGCGCGGCGGGGTGTATCCGGAAAGCTACCAGTTCGCCTATCGCCAGTGGCAGGAACGCCAGGCCGCGGGCCAGGCGCCGGTGTGCCGGCGCACGGTCGACGAGTGCCTGCGGGCGCCGGACTGAGCCCGGCTACCTGGGCCGGATCATGCTGAACGTGTCGCGGGTATGGCTGTAGTGGCTGCCGCCCAGGCGACCGACCAGGTCGAGCCGGGCGCTATCCACATGGCGCTCGTCGGCCAGCACGGCATCGTCGACATGGGCCAGCAGCACGCGGGCGAAGATCAGGTGGCAATTGGGGTTCTCCGCCGGATACGGCTTGATCTCCGCCACCTCGCACTCGAAGGCCACCGCCGCCGCGGCGATCCGCGGCGGCGCCACGCGTACGCTGGACACGGTAGGGATGCCGACCGTCTCGATCTCGCTCACACCATGGGGCAGCCAGGCGGAGGTGGCGTTCATGGTCTCGGCCTGGGCGGCGCCGACCAGGTGGATCACCAACTGCCCGGTGGCCTGGACGTTGCGCAGGGTGTCCTTGAGGCTGCCGTCGTCGCGCAGGCTGACGTTGACCATCAGGGTCGGCGGCTCGTCGCTGATCACCTGGAAGAAGCTGAACGGGGCCAGGTTGCTGGCGCCCTCGGCGGACAGGGTCGAGACCCAGGCAATCGGTCGCGGGGTGACGGTGGAAGCCAACCAGCGATAGGCCTCGGCGGGAGCGATGGTGGTGAAGTCCAGTTGCATGGCGGTCTCGCGGAAATCGACGGAGGGGACGCCGATTATGCCGCAGCCCCGCAGCTCTCGCGACCGTCTGCGCCGCAGCCCTGCGCCACCTGGAGGCAGCGGCTAGACTTGCCCTACCCTCACCCAGGAGCCCTGCCATGAACTATCGAGGAAGCTGCCACTGCGGAACCATCGCCTACGAAGTCGAAGGCGACCTCGACCAGGTGATCCAGTGCAACTGTTCACTGTGCAGCCGGCGCGGCTGGCTGCTGTGGTTCGTCCCGCGCGACCGTCTGGCGCTGAAGACGCCGGCCAGCGCGATGCACACCTACACCTTCAACACCCACCGCCTGCAGCATCACTTCTGCCCCACCTGCGGCTGCGCGCCGTTCAGCGAAGGCATAGGCCCGGACGGTCAGGCGATGGCCGCGGTCAACGCGCGCTGCCTGGAGGACATCGACGCCAGCGCGCTCCCGGTACAGCACTACGATGGCCGCAACGCCTGACGCTGGCGCAGGTAGCCGATCACCTCGGCCTGGTTGCCGCGGAACTCCACGCGGTCTTCCTTGCTCTGCCGCTGGAAGGCGTACATCGGGTCGTAGTACTCCTTGAGCAGCCCCTCGATCCAGCCGCGATGGGTATCCACCGAGCCGTCGCGGCCCTGCTCTTCCAGCGCCTGCACGAGGATCGCCGCCAGCCGCTGGTAGCGCTCGCCGCCGAGGCGCTTGACGATGCCGGCGAGGCTCTTCTGCAGGTAGGCGGAGAAGGCGGCGAAGCCCTCCTCCACGCCCACCACACGCTCGAACTCGCTGCGCAGATCGATCACGTAGTCCCTGAGGATACGCTCGACACGCTGCTCGAAGGCATCCTCCAGCCAGACCAGCGGGTAGCCCTGCATACCCTGGTACAGCTCCAGCGGCAAGGAGCAGCTGCCGACGATCCGTCCCTCGTCCTCAAGGACGAACTGGCCGACGCCACGATGACGCTTCTTCAGGATGTCGATGGCCAGGCGGTTCTCGAAGTCTATCTGCGCCGGCTGCGGCGTGGCTCGCCGGCCAAAGCTGGAGCCGCGATGGTTGGCGTGGCCTTCGAGATCGAGGCTGTTGTCCAGCGCCGCGATCACCTCGGTCTTGCCGCAACCAGTGAGGCCGCCGACCAGCACGAAATCGCACTCGTCGACCGCCGCGCGGGTGGTTTCGAAAAGGAAGTTGCGCAACGCCTTGTAGCCGCCGATCACCCGTGGGTAGTCGATGCCGGCGTCCTGCTTCAGCCACTGCTGGACGATCTGCGAGCGCAGGCCGCCGCGGAAGCAATACAGGTAGCCGTTCGGGTTGGCTTCGGCGAAGGCTTTCCAGGCCGCCAGCCGTTCGGCCTTGAGCGCCCCGCAGACCAGTTCGTGGCCAAGGGCGATGGCGGCCTGCTGGCCGTGCTGCTTGTAGCTGGTGCCGACCTTCTGCCGCTCGATGTCGTTCATCAGCGGCCGGTTGACAGTGTTGGGAAAGGCGCCCTTGTGGTACTCCACCGGGGCGCGCACATCCATCAGGGGGATATCGTCGAGAAACAGTTCGCGGTAGTGCTGGGTGTTGTCGCGCATTACAGCACCTGTACCGCGAGACTCTGTCGCTCGACCAGCTCGCCGATCGGCGCCAGTTGCAGGCCGAGTTCCGCCGCCACGGCGAGGAACTCCGCCTCGCCTTCCGGAGCCACCGCCACCAGCAGGCCGCCGCTGGTCTGCGGATCGCAAAGCAACAGCTTCTGCACTTCCGGCAGTGGCGCGATGCGCTCGCCATAGCTGTCGAAGTTGCGCAGGGTGCCGCCAGGCACGCAGCCCTGCTCCAGGTAATATTCGGCACTGGCCAGGCGCGGTACCGCGGCGTACTCCACGCGTGCGGTGAGCTTGCTGCCGTCGGCCATTTCCACCAGGTGGCCGAGCAGGCCGAAACCGGTGACGTCGGTCATCGCCTTGACCCCCGCCAACCGGCCGAAGCGCGCGCCGGGCCTGTTCAGGGTGCACATCCAGTCACGCGCCACGCCGACGTCCTCGGCGCGCAGCCTGGCCTTCTTCTCGGCGGTGGTGAGGATGCCGATGCCCAGCGGCTTGGTCAGGTACAGCCTGCAGCCGGCCTCGGCGGTGTCGTTGCGTTTCATGAAGCGCTTCTCCACCACGCCGGTCACGGCCAGGCCGAAGATCGGCTCGGGGGCGTCGATGGAGTGTCCGCCGGCCAGCGGGATGCCGGCTTCCTCGCAGACCTTGCGGCCGCCGGCGATCACCTCGCGGGCGACTTCCGCGGCCAGCACGTTGACCGGCCAGCCGAGGATGGCGATGGCCATCAGCGGGTCGCCGCCCATGGCGTAGATATCGCTGATGGCGTTGGTCGCGGCGATACGGCCGAAATCGAAGGGGTCGTCGACGATCGGCATGAAGAAATCGGTGGTGGAGACCACCCCGCGCTCCTCGTCGAGGGCGTAGACAGCCGCGTCGTCGCGCGAGGCGTTGCCGACCCAGAGCTTCGGATCGAGGTTCTGCGCGCCGCTGCCGGCGAGGATCACCTCCAGTACCTTGGGCGAAATCTTGCAGCCGCAGCCGGCGCCGTGGCTGTACTGGGTCAGGCGGATCGCCTCGCTCATCGGTGTACTCCCGTGGATGTCGGAAAAGTGCCCATTCTAGCAAAGCCGGCGCCGCCGCCAGAGGACCGATCGCCGCGCCCGGCTCAGCGCCCGGCGCGCGACTCGCGGATATAGAAGCGCGCCTTCTCGGCCTTGCTGGTGCAGCCCTCGTAGGCCTCGAACTGCTGCTGGGTCTTGGCCCCGGTGAGCAGGGTCAGGGCCTTCGAGTAGCTGACGGTGCCGGCGAAGCCTTCGGCCTTGGCCAGGTCGAGTTCCTTCCAGGCCGCGTCCAGCTGGTCGGCGCAGTTCTCCCGGTAGGCGGTCTTGCCGGCGCAGCCGGCCAGGGTCAGGGCAAGGACGGGCAGAACGATCCAGGTTTTCATCGAACGATCTCCGGACAGGGAAAGGGCCGCGCATCGCCGCGACGCACTTGGCGGCGGCCGGGCGACACGCGTATCGTTTTCGCTTCGTCACGCAGTATTGGCAAGGGGTTGCAGATGAGCAAACAGGTCGCCCTGGTATTGGGCTCCGGCGGTGCGCGCGGCTACGCGCACATCGGCGTGATCGAGGAACTCGAGGCACGCGGCTATGAGATCACCTGCATCGCCGGTTGTTCCATGGGCTCGGTGATCGGCGGCATCTACGCCGCCGGCAAGCTGCGCGAGTACCGCGAGTGGGTGGAAAGCCTGGATTACCTCGACGTGCTGCGCCTGCTCGACGTCAGCTTCCGCCTCGGCGCGATCCGCGGCGAGCGGGTGTTCGGCAAGATCCACGAGATCCTCGGCGAGGTAAACATCGAGGACCTGTCGATTCCCTACACGGCGGTTGCCACCGACCTCACCAATCAGCAGGAAATCTGGTTCCAGGAAGGCTGCCTGCACCAGGCCATGCGCGCCTCGGCGGCAATCCCCAGCCTGTTCACACCGGTCATGCAGGGCAGCCGCATGCTGGTCGACGGCGGCCTGCTCAACCCGTTGCCGATCGTGCCGGTGGTGTCGGCCCACAGCGACCTGATCATCGCGGTCAATCTCAACGCCACCAACCAGAAGCAGTACCACCTGCCGGTGATCGAGCGTCCGGCCGCGCTCAAGGGGCGCTTCGACAGCATGATCGAGAGCCTCGGCCACAAACTCTCGTTCTTCCGCCGCCACGGCGACGACAATACCCCGCCGGAGCTGAGCGCCGACGCCCTGCTCCATCCGGTTCCGGCGGAATCCGAGGAGCCCGCCGAGCCGCAACTGCAACAGCCGGCCGCGGCGCCGCAAGGCAAGGACTCGCCGAAGTCGGCCAGCGGCACCACGGTGGTGGAAAGCAGCGGTCCGGCATCGCTGCTGGAACTGGTCAACCAGAGCTTCGAGGTGATGCAGACCTCGCTGGCGCAGTACAAGATCGCCGGCTACCCGCCGGACATCCTGATCAACGTGCCGAAGCGGGTCTGCCGCTTCTTCGAGTTCTACAAGGCGCCGGAATTGATCGCCCTCGGCCGGCAGATCGCCAGCGACACCCTGGACCGCTACGAGGAAGACAACGCCTGAGCCTCAGCGGCTGAACTCGAGGACCTCGTAGCCGCCGCGCCGTTCCGGGAACAGCAGGAGGAAGCCACCGGCGTGCGGGCGCAGCAGCGCGACCACGTCGGACTCAGCCGGCGCGCCGTGGGCCAGGCCACTGAAGGCCACCTGGGGCTCGTCGTTGACCGTGGCGCCGCCGAGGAACACGTAGCGCTGCGTGCCTTCGCGGAACAGGTAGCCGCTGACCCGCTGCGAACCGCTGGTCTTCTCCAGGAACAGGCCGCGGTCGGTACGCCGGATGCGGCACTGGAAGTTCGGATAGCGATAGATGCCGTACTGGTCGGCCTGGGTCGAGCGGCACTTCCAGTCGCCCAGCAGGCCTTTCTCGTCGACGGCGACGACGGGCTGCGCCAGGCTGAGTTCCAGTTGCTCCAGTTCCGGCAGGAATTCCTCGAAGGCACTGTCGTAGTAGCGCTTGTTGATGGCCTCGGCGTCCTGCTCGACGGCCAGCACGCTGCGCTGCTGCTGTTCGCTGGTGTAGCCACGCCAGTCCGGTTCGGCGGCGCCGGCATGCGCGCAGGCGGCGAGAACGGTGAGGCAGGCGAAGACACGGGAAACGGGGATCGGACGGGACATGGCGACCTTCCTGGCGAGTGGACCGGCGCATCCGGCGCCGGCAAGCGGTAGCCGCAGAACATAGCGCAGCGGCGCCGGGAATTCGAGCGCCGCCACGACGGGCGGCGGTTTCAGAAGATCGACCAGCCGATCCGCTCGCTGAGTTTCTCCAGCGCGGCGATACCCGCCAGCGAATTGCCCGCGGCGTTCAGTTCCGGCGACCAGACACAGACCGTGAAGCGCCCCGGCACTACCGCGATGATGCCGCCGCCGACACCGCTCTTGCCCGGCAGGCCGACCCGATAGGCAAAGTTGCCGGCCTCGTCGTAGAGCCCGCTGGTGGCCATGATCGCGTTGACCTGCTTGGTCTGCCGCTCGTTGAGTACCTGCTCGCCGCTGTGCTTGCAGAAGCCCTTGTCGGCGAGGAAGCAGAACGCCCGCGCCAGGTCGACGCAGCTCATGCGCAGCGCGCAATGATGGAAATAGCTGAGCAGCACCGCCTCGACGTCGTTGTGGAAGTTACCGAACGATTTCATCAGGTAGGCCGCCGCCGCGTTGCGCGAGCGGTGCTGGTACTCCGAGCGCGCCACCACCGAGTCCGACACCACTTCCGGGTTGCCGCACAGGCGCCGGACGAAATCGCGCATCGATTGCGCCGGCGCGGCGAAACGCGACTGGTTGATGTCGCAGATCACCAGGGCGCCGGCATTGATGAACGGGTTGCGCGGCTTGCCGCGCTCGAACTCCAGCTGCACCAAGGAGTTGAAAGGCTGGCCGGAGGGCTCGTGGCCAAGGCGTTGCCAGATGTCCTCGCCGGAATGCTGGATCGCCTGGACCAGGCTGAACACCTTGGAAATGCTCTGGATGGAAAACGGCCGCAGGGCGTCGCCGGCATGGAACAGCTCGCCGTCGCGGCTGTACACGGCGATCCCCAGCTGGTTCGGCTCGACGCCGGCGAGCGCGGGGATGTAGTCGGCGACCTTGCCGCGCCCGATCAGCGGGCGGACTTCATCGAGAATCTCGTTCAACAGTTGCTGCATGATGACCTTCGTGGTGACACCGGGGCACCGACCCGGGCGCATCCGGGCCAGCGCGAATGCGCGGCATCATAGGCGATGAACGCACGGGAGGCATGCCCCTCGCGCAGAATTGCGCTGCGCGTCAGCTGTCGCGCAGGCGATAACCGACACCCGCCTCGGTCACCAGGAAGCGCGGGCTGGCCGGATCGTCGCCGAGCTTCTGGCGCAGGTGGCCGACCACGACCCGCAGGTAATGGGTGTCTTCGACATGGGTCGGACCCCAGATATCCTTGAGCAGTTGCTGCTGGGTCACTACCCGTCCGAGATGGCGTGCCAGCGCGGCGAGCACTGCATACTCCTTGCGCGTCAGCGCCACTTCCGCACCCTCCAGGGTGACTCGGCGATAGGCGAAGTCCACCTGCAACGGGCCGACCGCCACCGACGCCTCCGGGCTTTCGCCCTGCGCCGCCTGGCGCAGCAGGACGCGCACGCGGGCGAGGAACTCCTGGATGCCGAACGGCTTGGTCACGTAGTCGTTGGCGCCGCCGTCCAGGGCCAGTACCTTCTCGCCCTCGCTGGCGCGCACCGACAGCACCAGCACCGGCACCTGCGACCATTCGCGCAGGTCGCGAAGGATGTCCTGGCCGTCGCGGTCCGGCAGGCCGAGGTCGAGCACCACCAGGTCCGGTCGGTTCAGCGCGGCCTGGGCCAGCCCCTCTTCGCCGGTGCCGGCCTCGAGCACCCGGTAGCCCTGGGCATTGAGGCTGATACGGAGGAACTTGCGGATCTGCGGTTCGTCGTCGATCAGCAGGATGCTGTTCTGCAATTGGGTCATGGCACTCGGCACGGCAGGTGAACACGGCGACAGGCCAGCGGCGGCGTCGCGGAACCGGCAGGAATAGCGCGAGCGCGGGCGCCAGGCAAGTGCGCCGGGCTCATTCGTCGCCCTCCAGTTGCCCGAGGTCCGGCTGCGGATGCAGCGGCAGGTGCAGGACCAGCGTGGTGCCGCGACCGTCGAGGCCTTCGCCGACGCTGATGCGCCCGCCGTGGGCGCCGATCATGCCCTGGCAGATCGCCAGGCCCAGGCCGGTGCCCTGGCCACCGCGGTCGCCACGGGCAGCGGTGTAGAACATGTCGAAGATCTTCTCCCGCTCGGCCTCGGGAATCCCCGGCCCCTCGTCGCTCACCGCGAAACGCAGCTCGGCGGCATCCTGGCTGACCTCGATGCGCAACCGGCCGTGGTTCGGCGAGAAGCGCGCGGCATTTTCCAGCACGTTGATCAGCGCCTGCTCGATCAGCGCCGCATGCACGTAGAGCAACGGCAGGTCGTTGGCCACGATCGCCTGCACCCGGTACGGCGCCAGCACCGCGCGCAGGCGGTTCAGCGCGCTGCCGACGATGTCGCCCGGTGCCACCCAGTCGCGCGCCAGCTTCAGGCCACCGTGGCCGAGACGGGTCATGTCGAGCAGGTTCTGGATATAGCGGTCCAGTCGCTCGGCCTCGTCGCGGGTGCTTTCCAGCAGTTCGCGACGATCCGCCGGCGGGATCGCCTCACCCAGCGCCAACAGGCTGTCGATGGAGCCGCGCATGGCCGTCAGCGGCGTGCGCAGGTCGTGGGACACCGAGGCGAGCAAGGCGCTGCGCAGTTGCTCGGTTTCGCCGTGCAGGCGCGCGGCCTCCAGGTCCTCGGCCAGGCGAGCCCGCGCCAGGGCCTGGGCCAGGGGCTGGCCGAGGGCGGCGAGCAGGCGCCGGCGCTGCGGGCTCAGCGGCTGGCCGTCCAGCGGCGCGACACCGAGCAGTGCCAGCGGTCCCTCTTCCGCCGACAGCGGCCACCACCACCAGCGTCCTCCGGGCAGCGTGCCAGTACCGAGGCCGGCCGGCTGGTCGTGGGCCCAGGCCCAGTCCGCGGCGACCCGTTCCTGGTCGGCGAGTTGCCGCTGCACGCCGGCCTCGGTCTTCCACTCGCCATTGACCTGACCGAGCAGACAGACCTCGACGTCCTTCCAGTCGTCGAACTGCTGGGCGGCGGCGGCCAGCACCGCCTGGCGGTCGGTGGCGGCGGTGAGCTTGCGCGACAGCTCCAGCAGCAGGCTGGTTTCCTCCTGGGTATCGCGCAGCGCCTCCAGCTGGCGCCGCTGGCGTGCCGCCAGGTTGCCGGTGAGGCCGGCCATGAACAGGAAGAACGCCAGGCTCAGCAGGTCTTCGTGGCGATGGATGGCGAAGGAAAAATGCGGCGGGATGAACAGGAAGTCATAGGCCAGGAACGACGCCACCGCGCACAGCAGTGCCGGCATCAGGCTGCTGCGCACTGCCACCAGCAGCACCGCCATCAGGAACACCAGGGAGATGTTCGGCAGCTCCAGCAGGTGCGCCACGATCCAGGCCAGGCCGCTGGCCAGGGCGGTCGCCAGCAGCGCCAGCAGATAGTCGTTCCACACCACCGGATAGCGTGGCCGCGGTTCCGCCGGGCGCAGGTCGGCCTCGCTGTCCAGGGCACTGATCTCCAGGCCCTGGCCGTCGCGCAGCAGACGCCCGGCGAGACCACCGCCGAAGGCCCGGCGGTACCAGCGGCGCCGCGACTGGCCAACCAGGACCAGGCTGGCGCGGCGCTCGCGGGCATGTTGCAGGAGGGTCCGCGCCACCTCGCCGGCGCGCAGCACGACGATCTCGCCGCCGAGCCGCTCGGCCAGTTGCTGCGCACCCTGCAGGCGCATCCGCGCCTGCTCGCCGCGCAAGCCGCCGGTATCGACGTGTACCACGCTCCAGGGCAGGTGCCGACGTTCGGCGACCCGGCAGGCGTGGCGCACCAGGCGTTCGGCCTGTTCGTCACCGTCGATGCCCACCAGCAGCCGCCCGCGCAACGCCGGCGCTTCCTCGCCGCGCTGGCGGTAGCGGTGGTTGAGGTCGGCGTCGACCCGCGCGGCGGCGGTCTGCATCGCCAGTTCACGCAGCGCGGTGAGGTTGGTCTGCGAGAAGAACGCATCGATCGCCGCCCGCGCCTGTTCCGGCACGTAGACCTTGCCCTCGCGCAGGCGCTCCAGCAGCTCGCGCGGCGGCAGGTCGATGAGGACGATCTCGTAGGCCTCCTGCAACACCCAGTCCGGCACCGTCTCGCGGACCTGCACGCCGGTGATGTCGCGGACGTGGTCGTTGAGGCTCTCCAGGTGCTGGACGTTGACCGTTGTGTAGACGTCGATTCCCGCCGCCAGCAACTCCTGGATGTCCTGCCAGCGCTTGGCGTGGCGGCTGCCGGGAACGTTGCTGTGGGCCAGTTCGTCGACCAGGGCCAGCGCCGGCGGGTCGGCGAGGAGACCGTCGAGGTCCATTTCCTGCAGTTTCATCCCTCGATACTCGAGGCTGCGCAGCGGCTGCTGCGGCACGCCTGCGAGGAGGGACTCGGTTTCCGCCCGCGAGTGGGTCTCGACCACCCCGGCGCGCAGTTTCACGCCCTGGCGCAACTGGGCCTGGGCGGCCTGCAGCATGGCGAAGGTCTTGCCCACCCCCGGCGCCGCGCCGAGAAAGACTTTCAGGCGGCCGCGCCCGTCAGCGGGCAGGTCGGCCAGCAGCGCGTCGGCGCGTGCGGTGTCGGTCATGGATCGGTCGTACTCCGTTGCTCTGCGCCGCGCAGGGCGGACGATCGCCGGCGATCATCCGCCGATGCGGCGATATTGCAAGCCCTTGCGTGGGTCTCTGGGGAAACCTAGCGCTTCAACCCCGCCAGCGCCATGTTCAGCGCCAGCACGTTGACCACCGCCGGCCCCACCAGCGGCCGCTCGGTGTGGCTTTCCACCAGGTCTTCCACCAGCCGCAGCGGCAGCCCGCGCGCCGTGGCCACCCGCAGCGCCTGGTAACGCGCGGCCTGCGGCGGCAGCTGCGGATCGAGTCCGCTACCGGAGGTAGTGACCAGCGCCAGCGGCACCGGCCCCTGGTCGGCGATACGCTCCTGGGCGGCGTCCCTGGCGATGCGCTCGGCCAGTGCCGGGTTGCTCGGCGCCAGGTTGCTCGCGGCACTGGAAACGGTGGCGTAGTCGCCCGCCGAAGGCCGCGAATGGAACCACTCCTCGCCGTCGAACTTCTGCGCGATCAGCCGCGAGCCGAGCACCTTGCCCTCGGCGTCGCGCAGCAGGCTGCCATTGGCCTGCTCGGGGAACGCCAGTTGGGCGATACCGGTGACCAGCAGCGGATAGGCCACGCCGGTGACCATGCTCAGCACCAGCAGTGACGCCAGTGCCGGACGGAGTTGCTTGAACATGTGCAGATCCTCTCTTCAGTCCCAGGCCCTCGCCCGACGGCGAGGGCCGTTGTTCATGCCAGGCCGACGGCGGTCAGCAGCAGGTCGATCGCCTTGATCCCGAGGAACGGCGCCACCAGGCCGCCGACGCCATAGATCAGCAGGTTGCGCTGCAGCAGTTGCGAAGCGTCCGCCGCCTGCACCCGCACGCCGCGCAAGGCCAATGGGATCAACGCGACGATGATCAGCGCGTTGAACACGATGGCCGACAGGATCGCGCTCTGCGGGCTTTGCAGGCGCATCACGTTGAGCACGTCGAGCTGCGGGTAGATGCCGACGAACAGCGCCGGCAGGATGGCGAAGTACTTGGCCACGTCGTTGGCGATGGAAAAGGTGGTCAGCGCGCCGCGGGTGACCAGCAACTCCTTGCCCACCTGGACCACGTCGAGCAGCTTGGTCGGGTCGCTGTCCAGGTCGACCAGGTTGGCCGCCTCGCGGGCGGCCTGGGTGCCGTCGTTCATGGCCATGCCGACGTCGGCCTGGGCCAGCGCCGGGGCGTCGTTGGCACCGTCACCGCACATCGCCACCAGGCGACCTTCGCCCTGCTCCTGGCGAATCCGCGCCAGTTTCTTCTCCGGGGTAGCCTCGGCGATCACGTCGTCGACCCCAGCCTCGGCGGCGATGGCAGCGGCGGTCAGCGGGTTGTCGCCGGTCACCATTACGGTGCGGATGCCCAGCCGGCGCAGTTCGGCGAAGCGCTCGCGAATGCCCGGCTTGACCACGTCCTTCAGGTGAATGGCGCCGAGCAGCCGGCCGTTGGCTACCACCAGCAGCGGGGTGCCGCCGCTCTGGGCGATCTTGTCCACCTCCCGCGAAAGCACCTCGGGCATCTTCTCCCGCGGCAGGTCGATGAAGCGCAGCGCCGCATCCACCGCCCCCTTGCGGTACACCTGGCCGTTCCAGTCGACCCCGGACAGGCGGGTTTCCGCGCTGAAGGCGATCGGCGTCAGCTCCTCGCGGCGCGGCTCCTCGATCGGATGCAGGATGCGCAGGTATTCGACGATCGACTTGCCTTCCGGGGTGTCGTCGGCCAGCGAGGCCAGCAACGCGCCCTCGGCCAGTTCCTTGCCGCTCACCCCCGGCGCGGCGTACAGCGCGCTGCAGCGGCGGTTGCCGAAGGTGATGGTGCCGGTCTTGTCGAGCAGCAGCACGTGGACGTCGCCGGCCGCCTCCACCGCGCGACCGGACTTGGCGATCACGTTCAGGCGCACCAGGCGGTCCATGCCGGCGATGCCGATGGCCGAGAGCAGGCCGCCGATGGTGGTCGGGATCAGCGTCACCAGCAGCGCCACCAGGAACACCAGCGGCAGGTTGCCGCCGGCGAACAGGGCGAACGGCTTGAGGGTCACCACTACCAGCAGGAAGATCAGGGTCAGGCCGATCAGCAGGATGTCCAGCGCCACTTCGTTGGGGGTCTTCTGCCGCTTGGCGCCTTCCACCAGGGCGATCATCCGGTCCAGGGTCGACTCGCCCGGGTTGGCGCCGATACGTACCAGCAGCCAGTCGGACACCACCTGGGTGTTGCCGGTCACCGCCGAGCGATCGCCGCCGGACTCGCGGATCACCGGCGCCGATTCGCCGGTGATGGCGGCCTCGTTGACCGCCGCCACGCCTTCGATGACTTCGCCGTCGCCGGGAATCATCTCGCCGGCCTGGACCCGTACCACGTCGCCCTTGCGCAGGCTGCTGGCAGCGACGCTCTCGAAACTGCCGTCGGCGCGCCGCTTATTGGCGGAGAGGCCCTGGCTGCCGGCCTTGAGACTGTCCGCGCGGGCCTTGCCACGTCCCTCGGCGAGCGCTTCCGCGAAATTGGCGAAGAGCACGGTGAACCACAGCCAGAGGGCGATCTGCAGCGCCACCGAGGTCGGCACCGCCTGGTCGGGGACGAAGCACAGCAAGGTGGTGAGCACGGCGGTCAGTTCGACCACCAGCATCACCGGCGAGCGCAGCAACTGGCGCGGGTCGAGCTTGACGAAGGCTTGCAGCAGCGCCGGCCGCCACAAGGCGGCGAGGCTGGTGGACGCGTTGTGGCGACGTTCGAGCGATTTGTGCAAGGCGTTCTTGGACGCCTGGGTCTGAGCGTTCATGTGCGATTCCTTCAGAAGCCGAGGCTCAGTTGTTCAGCGATCGGGCCGAGGGCCAGGGTCGGCAGGAAAGTCAGGCCGCCGACCAGCAGGATGGTCACGGTGAGCAGGCTGGCGAACAGCGGACCATGGGTCGGGAAACTGTTCGGCCCCACCGGGCTGGCCTTCTTCGCCGCCAGGCTGCCGGCGATGGCGAGGATCGGCAGGATGTAGCCGAAGCGGCCGATGAGCATGGCCAGGCCGATCATCAGGTTGTGGAACGGCGTGTTGGCACCGAAACCGGCAAACGCCGAGCCGTTGTTGGCGCTCCCCGAGGTGTAGGCGTAGAGCAGTTGGCTGAAGCCGTGCGGGCCGGGATTGGTCACCGCCGAGGCCGGCCCCGGCAGGCTGGCGGCGATGGCGCCGAGCACCAGCACGCCGACAGGCATCACCAGCAGGGTGAATACCAGCAGGCGGACCTCCTTCGCCTCGAGTTTCTTGCCCAGGTACTCCGGCGTCCGCCCGACCATCAGGCCGGCGAGGAACACCGCGATCAGGACGAACAGCAGCATGCCGTAGAGGCCGGCGCCGACGCCGCCGAAGATCACCTCGCCGAGCATCATGTTCAGCAGCGGCAGCATGCCACCCAGGGGGCTCAGGCTGTCGTGCATGGCGTTCACCGAGCCGTTCGAGGCGGCGGTGGTGGTGATCGCCCAGAGCATGCTGGCGGCGGTGCCGAAGCGACTCTCCTTGCCCTCCATCGGCGCGCCCTGCTCGATCGGCAACTGCGCCAGCGCCGGGTTCGGCTGGTATTCGGCCCACAGCGACAGGCCCAGGCCGAGGCAGAACAGCAGCAGCATGCAGCCGAGGATCGCGCGGCTCTGGCGCAGGTCCTTCACGTAATGGCCGAAGGTGAATACCAGCGCCGCCGGGATCAGGATGATCGAGGCCACTTCGAACAGGTTGCTCCAGGCGCTCGGGTTCTCGAACGGATGGGTCGAGTTGACGCCGAAGAAGCCGCCGCCATTGGTGCCCAGCTGCTTGATGGCGATCTGGCTGGCCGCCGGGCCGAGCGGGATGGTCTGCTCGGCGCCTTGCAAGGTGGTGGCATGGACATAGTCGAAGAAGGTCTGCGGCACACCCTGCCAGACCAGCAGCAACGCCAGCAGCAGGCACAGCGGCAGCAGCACGTAGAGGGTGCCGCGGGTCAGGTCGACCCAGAAGTTGCCCAGCTGTCGTGTGGAGCGGCGGCTGATGCCGCGTGCCAGGGCCACCAGCACGCAGAGGCCGACCGCCGCGCTGACGAAGTTCTGCACCGTAAGGCCGACCATCTGGCTGAAGTAGCTCAGCGAGGCCTCGCCGCTGTAGGCCTGCCAGTTGGTGTTGGTGACGAAACTGACCGCGGTGTTGAACGCCAGGGTCCATTCCAGGCCCGGCAGGTGCTGCGGGTTCAGCGGCAGGCTGCCCTGCAGCATGAGGATCGAGAACAGCAGGACCAGGCCGGCCAGGTTGAATGCCAGCAGCGCCAGGGTGTAGGTCTTCCAGTCCTGCTCGCTCGCCGGATCGACGCCGAACAGGCGATAGCAGACGCGCTCCAGTGGCGCCAGCGGCGCGCTGAGGAGATTGCGTTGGCCTTCCATCACCTTGAAGCAGTAGCGCCCGAGGAACGGTGCAGGCACCAGGACCAGGGCGAAAAAGGCCAGGATCAAGAGAATCTCGTGGCTGTTCATGTGCCCTCCCCTAGGCACGGTCGGCGCGTAGCAGCGCCACCAGCAAATAGACGAACAGTCCCGTGGCCAGGGCCAGGGACAACCAATCCAGAACGGTCATGTGTGCGATCTCTCCTTCGAGCGGCCTCTGCCGCTTGAGGGAAAGTCTCCGCAAAGGGGGCGTAAAGAAGCGATTCAGGGCCGCGTCGGACGGCATAAAGAAAGCGTAAAGAGTGGCGCGGACAGCGCCTGGGAGAGCAACCGGCCGGGGACTGCGCCACGGCCGGTGACAAGGCGAAGGATCGACGCTAGCCCTGGGCGGCGCGGATCATGTTGCGGGCGATCAGCAGTTGCTGGATCTGCGTGGTGCCCTCGTAGATGCGGAACAGCCGCACGTCGCGATAGAAGCGCTCGATCCCGTAGTCGCCGATATAGCCGGCGCCGCCGAATATCTGCACCGCGCGGTCGGCGACGCGGCCGCACATTTCCGAGGCGAACAGCTTGGCGCAGGACGCCTCGGTACCGACATCGCGGCCTTCGTCGCGCTGCCGCGCGGCGTCGATGACCATGCAGCGCGCCGCGTAGGCTTCGGCCTTGCTGTCGGCAAGCATCGCCTGGATCAACTGGAACTCGGCGATCGGCTGGCCGAACTGCTTGCGTTCCAGGGCATAGCGCAACGCATCCTCGAGCATCCGCTCGGCGACCCCCACACAGACTGCGGCGATGTGCAGGCGGCCCTTGTCGAGCACCTTCATCGCGGTCTTGAAGCCGACGCCCTCGACCCCGCCGATCAACTGACTGGCAGGCACCCGGCAGTCGTCGAAGATCACGTCACAGGTATGCGCGCCCTTCTGTCCCATCTTGCGATCCGGCTTGCCCAGGGACAGCCCGGGCGTACCGCGCTCGACGACGAAAGCGGAGATTCCGCCGGCGCCACGGATCGCCGGGTCGGTGCGCGCCATCACGGTGTAGATGCCGGCCTGCGGGGCGTTGGTGATGAAGCGCTTGGTACCGTTGAGCACGTAGTGCTCGCCGTCACGCACCGCCGTGGTCTTCAGCGAGGCGGCGTCGGAACCGGAGTCCGGTTCGGTGAGGCAGAACGAACTGAGCAGTTCGCCCGACGCCAGGCGCGGCAGGTAGCGCCGCTTCTGCTCTTCGGTGCCGTCGATGACGATGCCCTGGGAGCCGATGCCGTTGTTGGTGCCCAGCAGCGAACGGAACGCCGGCGAGGTCCGCCCCAGCTCGAAGGCGATGCTCACCTCTTCCTCCATGGTCACCCCGAGGCCGCCGTAGGCCTCCGGGATCGACAGGCCGAACAGGCCCATCTCGCGCATGCGGGCGATGATCGCCTCGGGAATGCGGTCGGTTTCCGCCACTTCCTGCTCATGAGGCACCAGGCTTTCGCGGACGAACTGGCGGATGCTGTCCAGCAGCAGGTTCAGGGTTTCCGGATCACGAATCATGCTCACTCCAATAGGCCCCTAGGCCGGTTGCCATGATTCCGTCACCGGCCTCGGTCAGCGGGTGGCGGCCTCGATGTTGTGGACCATGTGCAGCAGGCGCGGGCCGATGTCGTCCTCCAGTTTCTCGCGCTTGAGATGGAAACTCGGCCCGCCGCAATTGAACGCCAGCAGCCCATGGCTCTCATGGTGCAAGGCCACGCCCACCGCGTTGACGTCGCGTTGCCACTCGCCGAGCGACAGGCAGAAGCCGTAGTCGGCATAGTCGCGGAAGGCCCGCTCCAGCCCCTTGCGCACTTCCGGCCAGTCTTCCGGGTGGCGCTTGCGAATGTGCCCGAGGATGAATTCCCGCTCGTCCTCCGGCATCGCCGCCAGGCAGGCCCGGCCGATCGCGCTGCGGTGCAGCGAGAGGTGGCTGCCGACCTGGCGACGCATGGTCAGGTTGGCCTCGCCATGCACCACGTCGAGGTAGACCATGCTCAGCCGGTCGCGGGCCGCCATGGCCACCGCGGCCTTGGCGTAGCCGGCCATCTCTTCCATCAACGGGCGGGCGAGCGCGCGAATCGACAGGTTCGAGAGCATCGCGTAGCCGAACGACATCACCCCCACTTCCAATTGATACTTGCCGCTATGCGGCAGGTGACGCAGATAGCCCAGCCGGGTCAGGGTGTGGGTCAGACGCGACACCGTCGGCTTCGGCAGGCCGGTCTTCTTCGCCAGTTCCTGGTTGCCCAGCAGGCTTTCCCGTGGCGTGAAACAGCGCAGCAATTCCAACCCGCGGGCCAGCGCGGTGACGAACTGGCGGTCCTTGAGATCCTCGTCTTTCTCCTGCATCGGGTCGATCAGCACAGCTTCGAAGGCGGACACTTCCGCTTCCGTACTGGCACCTTCCGCCGGACTCCGGCGCTCGTCGTTGCCGCGCATAGTAGGGACCTCTTTTTCAAAAAATCAATAAAACAAAATCATATTTCGCATAGCGAAACTAATAGAAGAACCCATGCACTTGCAACAACGAAAATAAAATCCTTTTAAAACAGTAAATTGTATAAGTAGATCATCCGAGATCCGACGCGTGTATTTACAACGCCACGGCTGGCGCTGATTATTTTCGATAAATCATGAAACCATATTTCGCATAGCGAAATATCAATTCATCGGAGCTTCCATGTCCGCCGATCCTTCGCCCGTGGTCCTGCTCGAATTTCCCGCAGCCGATATAGCCCTGCTTCGCCTCAATCGTCCGCAAGCCAGGAACGCGCTGAACGACCAAGTGCGCCAGCGCCTCGCCAGCCACTTCCAGACGCTCGGCGCGGATCCGGCGATCCGCGTCATCGTGCTCACCGGCGACTCGCGCTGCTTTGCAGCTGGCGCCGATCTCCGCGATCTCTCGACGAGCACGGCGATCGGCCTGTACGGCCGCCACGGCGAGCGCTACTGGGAAGCCATCGCGCGCTGCCCGAAGCCGGTGATCGCCGCGGTCAACGGCTTCGCCCTGGGCGGCGGCTGCGAACTGGCGATGCACTGCGACCTGATCGTCGCCGGCGAGTCGGCACAGTTCGCCCAGCCGGAGATCAAGGTCGGGGTGATGCCGGGTGCCGGCGGCACCCAGCGCCTGGTGCGGGCGGTGGGCAAGTTCCAGGCGCTGCGCATGCTGTTCACCGGCTGCCTGGTGAAGGCTCCGCAAGCGCTGGCCATGGGCCTGGTCAGCGAAGTGGTGGCGGACGAGTCGACGCTGGCGCGCGCCCTGGAACTGGCCATGGAGATCGCCCGCCTGCCCCCTCTGGCGCTGGCGCAGATCAAGGAGGTGGTCCTGGCCGGTGCCGACCTGCCGCTGGACAGTGCCCTGGCCCTGGAACGCAAGGCGTTCCAGTTGCTGTTCGACTCGCAGGACCAGAAGGAAGGCATGCAGGCCTTCCTGGAGAAACGCCCGCCGAACTACCAGGGGAAATAGACGATGCCCGATATTCGTTGTATCGCCGTGGTCGGTACCGGTGCGATGGGCACCGGGATCGCCCAGATCGCCGCCCAGGCCGGCCTGACTGTGTGGCTGTTCGACAGCCGCGCCGAGGCCGCCGCCGAGGCACGCCAGCGCCTGCGGCAGACCTTCGAGAGTCTATGCGGCAAAGGCAAGCTGAGCGCCGCCGACGCCGAGGCCGCGCAAAACCGGCTGCGGGTGGCGGAACGCCTGGAACAACTCGGCGACTGCGAACTGGTGGTGGAGGCCATCGTCGAGCGCCTGGAAGCCAAGCAGGAATTGCTGCGCCGGCTGGAAGCCATAGTCGCGCCGGAGACCATCCTCGCCAGCAATACCTCGTCGTTGTCGATCACCGCCATCGCCGCCGCCTGCGAGCGGCCGCAGCGGGTCGCCGGCTTTCACTTCTTCAACCCGGTGCCGCTGATGCGCGTGGTCGAGGTGGTCGACGGCCTGGCCAGCGCTCCGGAAGTCGGCGACGCCCTGCTCGCCCTCGCCGCGCGCCTGGGCCACCGCGGTGTACGGACCAAGGACAGCCCCGGCTTCATCGTCAACCATGCCGGCCGCGCCTATGGCACCGAGGCCCTGCGCATCCTCGGCGAAGGCGTCGCCGAATGCGCCGAGATCGACCGTGTGCTGCGCGAGTGCGCCGGCTTCCGCATGGGGCCGTTCGAACTGCTCGATCTTACCGGCCTCGACGTGTCGCACCCGGTGATGGAATCGATCTACCAGCAGTACTACCAGGAACCGCGCTACCGCCCGCACCCGCTGACCCGCCAGTTGCTCGCCGCCGGCCGTCTCGGGCGCAAGAGCGGCCAGGGCTTCTATCGCTACGTCGACGGCCAGCCGCAGGACAAGCCCGGTCCGCAACCGGTGCCGCAGGCCGCCATCCGGCCCCCGGTGTGGCTGGGCTGCGAAAACGAGGACGACCGCCGCACGCTCGCCGAACTGCTGCATCGCCTCGGCGTCGAGCCGGAAACCGGCGAACGCCCTTCCGCCGCAGCACTCTGCCTGCTGGCCGCCTGGGGCGAGGACCTGAGCAGCGCCGTGCAGCGCTTCGCCTGTCCCGCCGAGCGCAGCGTCGGCATCGACCTGCTCTGCGACCTCGAGCGCCGGCGCTGCCTGATGCTCTCGCCGCTGACTACCCCGGCCATGCGCGACGCCGCCCACGCGCTACTGGCTGGCGACGGCGCCGGGGTCACGATGCTGCGCGACAGTCCCGGCTTCGTCGTCCAGCGGGTACTGGCGATGATCGTCAACCTCGCCTGCGACATCGCCCAGCAGGGCATTGCCAGCGTCGAGGATATCGACCAGGCGGTGCACCTCGGCCTCGGCTATCCTCACGGCCCGCTGGAATGGGGCGACCGCCTCGGCCCGCGGCGCCTGCTGAGCATTCTCCAGCGCTTGCAGACGCTTACCGGTGACCCGCGCTACCGGCCCAGTCCCTGGCTGCGCCGACGAGCGCAACTGGGCATGTCCCTGCGCGCCGGCGAAACCGCCGCCGTAGGCTGACGCACTGGCGACCTGGCGGCGCAGCGCCATGCGTCTCGCCGCCAGGCCAACGCTTTTTCCCCGAGCGACGCTTTCCGGGCTTGCAGCTGCCGAGGTATCCTGCGCGCAAATTCATCCGATGATTGGATGTTTCTTCCGTGACCATTCCCCTCAAGCGCTCCCTGGTGGACATCGCCCTGGAGCAGATCCGCCAGCGCATCGACGCCGGCCATTGGCCGCTCGGCCAGCGCCTGCCGCCGGAGCCGGAACTCGCCGAGCTGCTCGGCATGAGCCGCAACACCGTGCGCGAAGCGGTGCGGGTGCTGACCTTCTCCGGCGTGCTGGAAGTCCGCCAGGGCGACGGCACCTACGTGCGCGCCTGCGCCGATCCGCTGGAAACCATGCTGGTGCTGGCGCGCAGCGCGGTGCAGCACTCCCTGGAGGCACGCGGGATGATCGAGATCGAGGCGGCGCGCCTGGCAGCCGTTCGCCGCGACGACAGCGACCTGAGCGCATTGCGCGAGCATCTCGACGCTTCGCGCCAGCGCTACGGCAGCGACGACCTGCAGGACTACATCGAGCACGACGTCCGCTTCCACCAACGGATGGTCGATGCCGCCCACAATCCGGTGCTCAGCGAACTCTACCGCTACTTCTCGCAGGTCATCCGGACCTCGCTGGAACGCACCATGGCCGACCCACAAAGGGCCCAGCCCTGCTTCGAGCTGCACCAGCAACTGCTCGACGCCATAGAACGCGGAGACCCGGACGCTGCCGCCGCGGCCAACCGCGCACTGCTGATCTGAACCCGGGACAGACCCATGACTCACGCCTTGAATGCCCGGCCGGGAGCGCACCCCGGCCATCCTCCGGAAGAACTGCTGATCGATGCCGAAGTCGACGACGAACCAGCCCC
Source organism: Pseudomonas sp. TZ252 (assembly GCF_056110345.1). NCBI lineage: Bacteria > Pseudomonadati > Pseudomonadota > Gammaproteobacteria > Pseudomonadales > Pseudomonadaceae > Pseudomonas > Pseudomonas sp. TZ252. Next base: position 6,228,590 of record NZ_CM148566.1, read on the forward strand.
GCCGGCGCCGCCGCTACGCCCCTGGCTGCTCCTGCTGGGCCTGGTGCTGGTGGCGCTGAACCTGCGCCCGGCGCTGTCCAGCCTCGCCCCCCTGCTCAACCAGGTACGCGACGATACCGGCCTCTCGGCCGCCGCCGCCGGCCTGCTGACCACCGCGCCGGTACTCTGCCTGGGGTTGTTCGCGCCGCTCGCGCCGCGCCTGGCCCGGCGTATCGGCGCCGAACGCAGCGTGCTGCTGATCCTCTTCTGCCTGGCCGGCGGCATCGTCCTGCGCAGCCTGTTCCCGGTGTTCGGCCTGTTCGCCGGCAGCGTCCTGGCCGGCGCCAGCATCGGCATCATCGGCGTGCTCCTGCCGGGCATCGTCAAACGCGACTTCCCGCGCCAGGCCGGGGTGATGACCGGGGTCTACACCATGGCCCTGTGCCTGGGCGCAGCGCTCGCCGCCGGCGCCACCGCGCCGCTGGAGAAGCTCTTCGGCAACTGGGAACTGGCGCTGGCGTTCTGGTCGCTGCCGGCGATCCTCGCCGCCGCCTTCTGGCTGCCGCAGACCCGCCAGGGCCAGCACGCCCATCGCCAGGCCTTCCGTGTCGTCGGCCTGTGGCGCGACCCGCTGGCCTGGCAGGTCACGCTGTACATGGGCCTGCAATCGTCCCTGGCCTACATCGTCTTCGGTTGGCTGCCGTCGATCCTGATCGACCGCGGCATGACTGCGGTGGAAGCCGGCCTGGTGCTGTCCGGCTCGGTGATGCTGCAACTGATCACCGCCCTGCTCGCGCCCTGGCTCGCCGCTCGCGCCAGGGACCAGCGCCTGGCGGTGGTGCTGGTGATGGCTACCACCCTCGCCGGCCTGCTCGGCTTCCTCTATGCGCCGCTGCAGACCATCTGGGGCTGGGCGGTCCTGCTCGGCCTCGGCCAGGGCGGTACCTTCAGCATCGCCCTGGCGCTGATCGTCCTGCGCTCGCGCGACGCCCACGTCGCCTCGCATCTGTCGGGCATGGCCCAGGGCGTCGGCTACACCCTGGCGGCCATGGGGCCGTTCATGGTCGGCGTGGTCCACGACCTGACCGGCGGCTGGAACGCGGTCGGCTATATCTTCATCGGCGTCGCCATCGCCGCCACCCTGTTCGGCCTCGGCGCCGGGCGCAGCCAGTACGTGGGGGCCCGCAGCGAACACCTGTAGCCCGCAGACGCAAAAAGCCCCGCATCGCGGGGCTTTTTCTCCTTCGTCACTCAGGCATCCGGGCCGCGCCCTTCCGCGGGCGGCGTCCGCGGCGTGCTGGCGATCCAGTCGCTGAGCAGGTTGTAGGCCACTGCCAGCAGGATCGGGCCGAGGAACAGGCCCATGAAGCCGAACGCCAGCAGGCCGCCGAATACCCCGAGCAGCACCACCACCAGCGGCAGGTTGCCGCCACGGCTGATCAGGTAGGGTTTGAGGATGTTGTCCACCCCGCTGATGATGAAGAAGCCCCACAGGCCGAGGAACACCCCGTGGCCATAGTCGCCCTTGAAGAACAGCCAGGCGGTGGCCGGACCCCAGACCAGCGGCGGGACCATCAGTAGGCTGCAGGCGAAGGTCAGCAGGCCGAGCAGCATGGCTCCCGGTACGCCGGCGATCATGAAGCCGATCCAGGCCAGCAGGGCTTGCGCCGCGGCGGTACCGATCACCCCGTTGACCACCCGCTGTACGGTGCCGGCGACAAGGTCGCGATAGTGCTCCGCGCGGTTGCCGATCAGGCGCTCCAGGGCACGGTGGACGATGGACTCCAGGCGCGGCCCGTCGCGGTAGAAGAAGAAGATCAGGATCAGGCTGAGGACCAGTTCCAGGATCCCTCCGCCGATCTTCGCGCTGCGCGCCAGCAGCCAGTTGCCGACCTCGCCGACATAGGGCTTGAGCACGTAGAAGAACGCCACGCCCTGTTGGTCGATGGAGTCCCACCAGCCGATCAGGCGGTCGCCGATCAGCGGTACGCCGGCCATCCACGAAGGCGGCGGCGGCAGGCCCTCGACCTGGAGATTCTTCAGCAGCTCCATCAGCGAGCGAACGTTGTCCGCCAGGCCGAAGCCGAGCCAGATCAGCGGCAATGCCACCAGGACGATCCAGCCCAGGGTCAGCAGGCCCGCCGCCAGCGACTCGCGGCCACCGAGCAGGCGCGTGAGCATGCGCATCAGCGGCCAACTGGCGAAAGCCAGCACCGCGGCCCAGAACAGCGCCGACCAGAATGGCGCCAGCACCCAGAGACTGGCACCGAGCAGACCGAACAGCAGCACGCGAAGCAACAGCCGATCGTTATCGAACATCAAGGCAGGCCTTCCTCAAAGGGGGATACACCGATAGACAGCGCTCGGCGTGCGCCGTTTCCAGCCGGAGCGTGGGGCGCGGGGGAAAGGCAGTCTACTCTGGCGGGCGGCCTTGCCGAAGGCATTTTCGCCATCGCCCGGGCCCGCAGGCCCGGGCGAACGCGTTCAACGCAGCCAGTTGAGGTGCAGGCCCTCGACCTCCGACTGGCCCAGCTCCATGCGGCTGTTCAGCACGCCCTGCCCGCGCAGGGCGTCGCGCCACTCCTGGGCGTGCTTGCCGGACAGCTCGACCCGCACCCCGGTATCCAGGCGCAGGGTCCGCACCAGCAGCTCCAGCCAGGAGCCGGCCGGCTCCGCCGGCACATGGCTGAGGGTCAGTTCGCCGTTGGCCTTGAGCAGGCGCAGCAGGGTCGCCGGGCTCGGCAGCAGTTCCGCCAGCGGCGCATCGGCCTTGAGTTCCTCGGCCTGCAGGTAGGCGCGGCGATTGCCACGGGTGATCGAGTAGACCGCCACCAGGCTGTTCTCCTGCGGCGCCGCCAGGCGCACCAGCAGGTAGGCCTGCTGCTCGTCCGGGCCGTACAGCTTGGCATTGCCGAACACGGCGTTGGCCAGCAGGCTGCTGGAGCCGCAGTCGCGTCGCTCGCACCAGAACAACGGCGTGGCGTCGGCCTTGAGCAGCGCGGTGCGCGCCGCGGCGAACGCCTCCTGGCTGCTGTGCTCGGGCGGCAAGCGGTAGGTCAGTGCGGTCAGCTCGCCTTCGGCGCGCACCTCGCCCTCCATGCGCAGGCGACCGCTGATGCGGCTGATCGCCCCTAGCGGGTAGATCCGTTCCTCACTCGGCGCCTGACGGAAGTCGACGATCTCGGCGCGCGGGAAGCGCGGCAGGATGTCCAGGTCATGGCTGCCGGGAAGGTCGGCGGCCAGCGCCGAAAAGCTGAAAACGCCCAGGGATAGCAACAGGAACCCTCGCATACCGGCCCTCAACGGGTCAGCATCGACTGGGCGGTACGGATGGCGTCGTCGCCCTCCTTCTCCCGCCGCGGCACCAGCAGTCCGCGCTGCACCGCGGGACGCGCCTCGATGGCGGCGATCCAGCGCTGCAGGTTGTCCAGCCCGTCGACGGCGACACCGGACCAGTCGTGGATGCGCACCCAGGGATAGGTGGCGATATCGGCAATGCTGTAGTCGCCGGCGAGGTACTCGGCCTCGCCCAGGCGACCGTCGAGAACTTCGTAGAGGCGCCGGGTCTCATGCTGGTAGCGGTCGATGGCGCCCTGCAACTTCTCCGGGAAATAACGGAAGAACACGTTGGCCTGCCCCTGCATCGGGCCGACCCCGCCCATCTGGAACATCAGCCACTGGATCACCCGCGAGCGGCCCTTGACGTCGGCGGGCATCAGTTGCCCGGTCTTCTCGGCGAGGTAGATGAGGATCGCGCCCGACTCGAAGACGGCGAAGTCGTCGTTGTCGCGGTCGACGATGGCCGGGATGCGGCCGTTGGGATTGATCCTGAGGAATTCCGGAGCCTTCTGCTCCTTCTTGTCGAACGACAGCGCGTGCACCCTGTAGGGCAGGCCCATTTCCTCGAGGGCGATGGAAACCTTGTGGCCGTTCGGCGTGGCGGCGGTGTAGAGATCGATCATGCGGTGACTCTCCGTAACGATCCGTCCAGCCTTACGGCTGGACCCGGAATAGTCAAGGAAACAACGGCAAGCCGGTGTTTCAGCGCGCGAAGAAGGCCGCGAAGACCCTGGCCACCGCCTGCGCCCCGGCCTCATCGTCCAGATGCAGGTGATGCCCGCCCGGCAGGTGGTGCCGCTCGAACGGCAGGGTCTCCAGCAGCGCCCGCATGCGCGGCTCCACCGCCAGCATGCCCTGTTCGGCCAGCACCAGGCTGACCGGGCATTCCACGCTGCGCACGAAGTTCAGCGCGTGGGCCTGGGTCAGGCGCAGCGGCGACGGTAGGGTCAGGCGCGCGTCGGTGCGCCAGGTATAGCCACCGGGCACCGGTTCCAGGCCGCGCTGGGCGAGCAGTTCGGCGGCCTCCCGGGAGATCTCGCCGACCCCGCGCATCCGCGCTTCCACGGCTTTTTCCAGCTCGGCATAGACCGGCTTGCGCTTGTGGCGTAGCGCCAGTTGCGCCTTCAGCGCTTCGCCGAGCTTCTGCGGCGCCTTGTCGGCTTCGCCAGTGTAAGGAATCAGGCCATCGATCAACGCCAGCCGCTCGATGCGCTCGGGCAAGGCCCCGGCGAGCAGCACCGAGACGATGGCGCCCATCGAGTGCCCCAACAGGGAAAAACGCTCCCAGCCCAGTTGCTCGGCCACCATCAGCACGTCCAGCGCGTAGTCCCAGAGCAGGTAGCTGGCGCCCTCGGCACGATGCGCGGAATGCCCGTGGCCGGCGAAGTCGAGGGCGACGATACGCAGCCCGGCGAGCTTCGGCGCCAGGCGCGAGAAGCTCATGGCGTTGTCCAGCCAGCCATGCAGGGCGATCACCGGCTTGCCGTCCGGCGGACCGAACAGATGCGCGGCCAGTTCGATGTGCGGCAGGCTGATGCGTACTTCCTCGACCTGCAGGCTCATGCCGAACGCTCCTCGGTCGCCCGCGACCAGCGATCGAACACGCCTTTCAGCAGTTCGGCGGTTTCCCGCGGGCGCTCCAGCGGGAACATGTGGCCGCCGGGCAGCGACATGAACTCGCCGCGCGGCATCGCCCGGATCAGCCGGGTGTGGTGCGGCAACACCACCTTGCTGTGCCGCCCGCGCACCATCGCCAGCGGCACCTGCAACTGTCGTGGACGCCCCGGACTGCTGTGCGGCACGCTACGGTAGATGCTGATCTCGGTGGCCGGATCGAAGCGCAGGCGCAGGCCGGAACCGCCGCCGCTGTCGGCCAGCCCGTGGCGTACGTAGGCCTCCAGGCAATCGGGGTCGAAGCGGCGGAACAGCGCCTTGCCGGAGAAGTACGCCCGCGCCTCTTCCAGGTCGGGGAACGCCTCGCGACGCCCCAGGGTGCGCCCGGCCGGAGTGATCCGGTCGATGAAGCCGAAGCGCTTGGCGGCACGGATCACCAGGCGGTCGGCGAGGGTCAGCACCGGCGAATCGAGCATCACCACGCCGCGGTAGAGTTCCGGCCGGCGCAGCGCCGCGTGGTAGTGCAGCACGCCGCCGAGGGAATGGCCGACGCCCCAGACCGGCTGTTCCAGGCTGGCGAGGTGGTGCAGCAGTTCGTCCACCAGGTTGTCCCAGTTGTCGTTCACCGGGAAACGCGGGTCGTGCCCGTGCATTTCCAGGTGATCCACCCGGTACTCCGGCGCCAACGCCTCGAACAGCTTGGCGTAGGTAGCCGACGGGAAGCCGTTGGCGTGGGCGAAGAAAACCGATTGCGACATGCGCGACGTCTCGACAGGGCTGATGCCAGGGATTCTCCGGCAGCCTCGCCGAGGCGGCAATGGCTTTGCCGGCTGCCTTGCACGGCGAAGCGGCCAAAACCTCAGGCAGAGCGGACGAGATGCTCGAGGATCGCCGCCGCCACCAGCAGGAACACCACCCCGCAGGCCGCGTCCAGCCAGGGCACCGCGCGCAACAGGCGTGCCTGCAGGGCCGGGCGGGTAAGGGTCAGGCTGAGCAGGCCGAACCAGCAGGCGCCCATGCCGAACAGCAGCGCCGCCACCGCCAGTTTGCCGCCGAGCGACATCTGCGCGGGAATCAGGCTGCCGAGCAAGGCGATGAAGAACACCAGCGCCTTGGGATTGAACAGATTGGTCGCCACTCCGCGCAGCCAGGGCCCCAGGGGCGACGGCGGCAGTGCCCCGTCGAGCCGGCCCGGCTGGCCGTCGCCGCGCCGCAGCCAGGCGCGCAGCGCGCCGACGCCGAGCCAGGCCAGGTACAGCGCGCCGAGCGCCTGCAGGATGGCGAACAGCACAGGCGTACGGCTGAGCAGCAGCGACACGCCGGTCAGCACCAGGGTGGTATGCAGGAGAATCCCGCAGGCCAGCCCCAGCGCGCTGGCCAGGCCGGCCCGCCGCCCCTGGTGCAGGGTCGTGCGCACCACCAGGGCGACATCGGGACCGGGGCTGACCAGGGCTATGGCGAACACCGCCGCCAGGGTCAGCAAGACAGACAATTCCTGCATGGCTACTCCACGAAAAAGGGATCGGAAAGGAAAACGCGAATCAGCGCTGGCGCAGGCGCGCCGGCGGTAACCCATAGGTGCGCCGGAACAGACGGCTGAAGTGCGCCTGGTCGTAGAAACCGAACTGCTGGGCCACCTGGCTCAATGGCTGCTCGCCGCGCAGAACCAGCGGCAAGGCGCGCTCCAGGCGCAGTTGGGTCAGCCACTGGTGGGGCGGCAGGCCGCAGTGACGGCGGAAGCGCCGCAGCACCTGCCAGGGGCTCAGGCCGCAGAAGGCGGCCAGTTCCTCCAGGTTCGGCGGGTACTCCAGGCGCGACTCCAGCCAGTCGCGCAGCCGCGTCCAGTCGCGCTGGCCGAAGCCTTCCCGGTCGCCCTCCTCCAGGCGCAGGCTGCTGCCCAGGCTGAGCAGGCAGGCCAGCGCCTGCCAGAGGTGCTCTTCCAGGGCCAGACGGTTCTCCAGCGCCGCCGCTCCGCCGAGCATGCCCAGGTGCAACTGACGCAGGCGCTGCTGCAGACGCTCGTCGCGGACCAGGCTACTGGTCAGACGCGGCGCCCCCCGACGGCCGTCGCTGAAGTCACGGCTGGCGCGCTCCAGCCAGTCGGCATCGAGCGCCAGGACGCGGATACGGTAGCCCTCCTCGCCGGCGCTGCTGCCGTCGTGGATGCTTTCCGGCGCCATCAGCAACGCGTCGCCGGCCCCGGCCAGGCGCCGTTCGCCGCCGGCGGCATAGCGATGCCGGCCCTGCAACAGCAAGCCGATGTGGTACTCCAGGTGGAAGTGCCGGGGAAAGGAAAAGCGGTTGTGCTCGGCGTCTATCAGGCGTACGCCGGGAATCCCGCTGCTGAGATGGGTGATCTGTTCCATCCCGCTACTCTACCGCCCGCGGGACGGAACGATCTTGGACAAAATTGCGGACCGCGCTCAGCCCGCCCTGCCCGCCAATGGCACCACCGCCATGGTCAGGCGGGCGATGCAGCTCGGCTTGCCGTCGTCGCCACTGAGGCGGATGTCCCAGACATGGGTGGTGCGCCCCAGGTGGATCGCCCTGGCCACCGCGGTGACCCGGCCGCTGCGCAGGCCACGCAGGTGGTTGGCGTTCACTTCCAGGCCGACGCAGTAGTACTGGCTGGTATCGACGCACAGGTAGCTGGCCATCGAGCCCAGGCTTTCCGCGAGGACCACCGAGGCGCCGCCATGCAGCAGGCCGAACGGCTGGTGGGTACGCGAGTCGACCGGCATGCTGGCGGTCAGCGACTCGTCGTCGAAGGCTTCGAAGCGGATGCCAAGCAGGTCGCCGATGCTGTTCTTCTGCGAGGCGTTCAGTTGCTCCAGGTCGGGCGTTTGTCGCCAGAGGCTCATGGGAATTCCTTGCGCAAGGGGGAAGCCAAGGGCTTCCCGTCGGTGGGAGTCATTCGTGCCAGAGCACGGCCTCGCGGCGTTCCACCCATTCGTGGAAGCGCGAGCCATAGGCACCTTCCACCATATTGCGCTTGATCTTCAAGGTCGGCGTGAGGAAACCGTTGTCCACCGCCCAGGTTTCCTGCACCAGGACCAGGCCGACCAGGCGCTCGTGCTTGTCGAGCGCACCGTTGACCTGTTCCAGGTGCGCCCGCAGGCTGCTTTCCAGCGCCCCGCGGGTACCGTTGAGGGCCTCCCGGCGACCGACCTCGGAGAGCACGCAGAGCCCCAGCGGCGCGCTGAGGCCCTCGCCGACCACGCAGACCTGCTCGATGCGATCGTGCACCGCCAGGCGGTTCTCGATCGGCGCCGGCGCCACGTACTTGCCCTTGCTGGTCTTGAAGATTTCCTTCATCCGCCCGGTCAGGCGCAGGTTGCCTTCGGCGTCCTGCTCGCCCTTGTCGCCGGTGCGCAGGAAACCATCGGCGGTGAGCACCTCTGCGGTCTTCTCCGGCTCCTTGTAGTAGCCGACCATGGTCGCGCCGCTACGCACCTGCACCTCGCCCTCGTCGCTGATGCGTACCTCGACGCCGGGGCTGTTCTGGCCGATCCAGCCGGTCTTCTGCCTGCCGGGCCGGCAGACGTGGGAGTAACCGCTGTTCTCGGTCATCCCGTAGACCTCGAGCACATCCAGGCCCAGGCGGCGATACCAGAGCAGCAGCGCCTCGGGTACCGGCGCCGCGCCGCAGAGCGCGTAGCGCACCGCGTCCAGGCCTAGCCCGGCGAGCACCTTGCGACCGACGATGCGGCCGAGGATCGGCAGCTTCAGCAGGCGGTCGAGCTTCTGCGCCGGCATCTTCGAATACACCCCCATCTGGAACTTGGTCCAGATGCGCGGCACGCCGAACAGCAGGGTCGGCCGCGCACGCTTCATGTCCTCGACGAAGGTGTCCAGGCTTTCGGCGAAGAACACCGTGGTTCCCCCGTAGAGCGACCCCATCTCGACGAACATCCGCTCCGCCACGTGGCACAGCGGCAGGTAGGAGAGCATCCGGTCGTCTTCGCGGGTGCCGAACAGTTCCACGCCGCGGCTGGCGGCGAAGGCGAAACTGCTGAAGTTGTGCATCACCCCCTTGGGCACCCCGGTGGTTCCGGAGGTGTAGATCAGGGTGGCGAGTTGCTCGGCAGCGGTCGGCGTGTCGCCTTCGAGCGGCGCGCAGGCCTGTAGGTCGCTCCACTGGCGGTCGAAACGCCCTTCCGGGTGCAACGGCATGGCCACGGTCGGTATGCCCTCGGGGACTCCGGGCGCCATCGCCGGCCAGTCGTCGAGCTTGCCGACGAAGACCACCGCCGACTCGGAATGCTCCAGCACCTGGCGCGCCGACTCGGCGGTGAGATTGGGATAGAGGGGGACGGAAACGTGCCCGGCCATCCAGATCGCCAGGTCAATGACGATCCAGTGCGCACAGTTCTTCGAGATGATCGCGATACGGCTGCCGGCGGGGAGATCCAGGCTGCGCAACCAGGCGGCTGCACGCCGCGCCTGGTCGCCCACCTCGCCCCAGCTCAGCTCCTCGACCCGGCCGCCACCGATGGGCTGCACCAGGTAACGCCGTTGCGGATGACGCTTTTCGCGCTCGAAGAAGACTTCGAGCGGCAGACGATTTGCAGTGACCACGTACCGCCTCCGTTGTTGTTGTTCTGGGAGATCGACCAAGCACTTGCTTGGTCGAATATTCCATCACAGCCAACCGCAGGCAAGCCGGGAAATGTTTCGGTTTGTAGTCGTTGTGCCAGGCGCTTCCTAGCCGTGCCGCGGGTGATGCAGCGAGACCAGGGTCATCAGCCCGGCGGCGGCGAAGTCGCCTTCCAGCTCGGCCAGCGAGGCAGTGCTCATCGGCAACGGATCGCGCCGGTTGCCATGCACCAGCAGACCGCCCAGCGCCCCGACCAGGGGCTGGTGGCTGACCAGCAGGAGATTGCGCTCGCTGCGCTCGTCGAGGAAACCGAGCACCTCGCGCGGATCGTCGTCGGGGGTCAACCAGGGCGCGGTGCCGACCGGCTCGACCAGGCCCAGTGCCTCGCGCACCAGCTCGGCGGTCTGCTGGGCGCGCACGTAGGGGCTGGCGAGAATCCCGTCCAGCGGCAACCCGGCCAGCCGCGCGGCGCTCTGCAGCACCTCCTTGCGGCCATGGGCGGTCAGGCGCCGCTCGGAATCCCGGCTGGCGTGCGGTTCGGCCTCGCCGTGGCGCAACAGCCAGAGTTTCACAACTTCGGCTCTTCGTCGCGCGCCGGGTGCGCGGCGGGCGGCACGCTGTGGGCGGCCTCGCCCTCGGCGGCACGGGCGCTCGGCCAGTCGGCGAACGGCCAGGGTTTCTCGTCGCTGTGGAAGGTACCGAAACGGCCGATCTGCGCCAGGTACTGGCTGAGGCTGTCGCCGAAAGCCATCAGGCTGCCGTTCGGTGCGCCGTAGATCAGTCGGTAGACCAGTTGGATCACCACCACCGCCCCGAGGAGCAGTTCGGCGACCTGCCAGACCAGGACGAACAGCAGCATCCAGAGGATGCGGATGGCGATCGATTCGCGTGCTTGCGGGTCTGCGGACATGGCGGTCTCCTCGTCAGAAGCCGGTGGTGGGAATGAAATCGACGTCGGTCTTCGGCTCGCCGCGCATCAGCAGCTGGATGACCTGCGCCAGGGTGCGGCCTTCGAAGAGGATCGCATGGAGACCGGCGACCAGCGGCATGTACACCTGCATCTCGTCGGACTTTTCCTTGAGTACCTTGAGAGTGTTCACACCCTCCGCGGTCTCGCCCATGCGCGATACCGCCTCCTCCAGGCTGAGCCCCTCGCCGAGGGCGTGGCCGACCTGGTAGTTGCGGCTCTTCGGCGAGGAACAGGTGACGATCAGGTCGCCGACGCCGGCGAGGCCGAGAAAGGTCATCGGGTTGGCACCGAGCTTGACGGCGAACCGGGTCATTTCCGCCAGCGCGCGGGTAATCAGCATGCTGCGGGTGTTCTCGCCCATATCCATCGCCGCGGCCAGGCCGGCCATGATCGCGTAGACGTTCTTCAGCGCACCGCCGAGTTCCACTCCGAAGCGGTCGCGGCTGGCGTAGACGCGGAAGGTGCGGCCGTGCAGGGCCGCCTGGACGCGGGCGCACAGCTCGTCGTCCTCGCTGGCGACCACCGTGGCGGTCAGCTCGTGCTCTGCGATCTCGCGCGCCAGGTTCGGGCCGGAAATCACCCCGATGCGGGCTTGCGGGGCGATTTCCTCGAGGATCTCACTCATCAGCTTGAAGGTGTGCGCCTCGATGCCCTTGGTCAGGCTCACCAGCAGCTTGTCCGTCAATGCCGCCTGGTGTGGTTGCAGCACCTTGCGCAGGGCGCTGGAGGGCAATGCGACGAAGATCAGTTGGCAATCGGCCAGGGTGCGCTCCAGGTCGGTGACCGGCTCGACCCCGGGATGCACCTTGACCCCTTTCAGGTAGCGCGGGTTCTCGCGTCGGCTGCGGATCGCCTCGGCCTGCTCCGGGTCGCGCATCCACTGGCGGACCGCCTGGCCGTTCTCGGCCAGCAGGTTGGCGATAGCGGTGCCGAAACTGCCGCCGCCGAGCACGGCAATCGGTTGCTGCTCTGTCATGATTCATCCATTTCTGGCCGCCACGCGGCAATCACGCCATTATACGGTCGGCCAGCCGGCCGACCAGTCTTGACGCCGGCGCTGGCAAAAGCCCGCGCCTCGTTTACCATGCCCGGGCCAGACAATACCTATCGAGAACAAGGTCGTTCCGTGCCCATCGCTTCACGTGCTCCCGCCTCCCTGACCCTGCTGGCCCTGCTGTTCGGCGGCAAGCTCGCGGCCGCCGACCTGTTCAACGATCCCAGCGGCGTTCCCGAAGTATTGACCGCGACACGCCTGAAACAATCCCCGGCGGAAGTTCCCGGCAGCATCAGCGTGCTCGACCGCGAGCTGATCGTCGCCAGCGGCGCCCGCGACATTCCCGAACTGATGCGCCTGGTCCCGGGCATGATGGTCGGCTACCTGTCCGGCAACCAGCCCACGGTCAACTACCACGGCACCAGCATGTCGGGGGCGCGGCGCCTGCAGGTGCTGATCGACGGCCGCTCGGTGTACCGCCCGGGCCTTGCCAGCGTCGACTGGAGCGACCTGCCGCTGGCCCTCGAGGATGTCGAGCGGATCGAAGTGTTCCGTGGGCCGAATACCGTCAGCTACGGCGCCAACGCATTGATGGGGGTGATCAACATCATCACCCGCGCCCCCGGCGAGTCGCCCGGCACGCGCCTGAAGTACACGGCGGGCCAGCGCGGCATCCGCGACTGGTACGCCAGCCAGAGCATCGCCCTGGAAGACAGCGACTTCCGCCTGTCGCTGTCCGGCCAGGAAGACGACGGCTTCGACCGCGACCACGACGGTCACGCCCTGCGCGACGGCCGCCGGCTCAGCCGCTTCAACCTCAACGCCAGCCACAGCCTGGCGCCGAACCAGAGCCTGGAGTGGCAACTGGCGGCCAAGGAAGGCTCGAACCAGCACCCCTACGCCTACCGCTCGCCGTTTCCCCAGGTTCCCGACGACATCGACAACTCCGATACGCTCGCCCACGACTATGCCGGTTCGCTGCGCTGGAACGTCGACCTCGACCCACGCCACAGCTTCTATATACAAGGCTACGCACAGCACTGGGAGCGCCGGCAGGAATGGAACGCCTGCGAGGCGGCCATTGCCTTCAGCCCGCAACTGGCGCAGCTCTGGGAACTGAACCCGGACTACCTGCGCAGGTTCGCCGACGATCCGACCCGGCTGCCGCCCGGCAGCGCCCAGGAGTTGCAACTGGCGACCCAGGTCCTCGACCAGCTACGCAATGGCGGACTGCGTCCGGTCTGCGGACGGGTCGACCGCAACATCCGGGAAAGCCGCTACGACCTGGAGATGCAGGACACCCTCAGCCTGGGCGACAACCTGCGCCTGCTGAACGGCCTGAGCTACCGCTACGACCAGGCAAACTCCGAGACCTTCTACGGCGGCAGGGTCAGCAGCCAGATCTGGCGGCTGTTCAGCCAATTGGAGTGGCATGCCGGCGAACACTGGCTGCTGCAGGGCGGGGGGATGCTCGAAGACGTCGAGGGCTCCGGCAGTTCGTTCAGCCCGCGGCTGGCGGTGAACTACCTGTTCAACCCCCAGCACAGCCTGCGCGCGGTCTATTCGGAGGCAGTGCGGTCACCGGGCATGTACGAAAACGACGTCGACTGGCGCTACCGGGTCCGCCACCTGACACCGACGCCCTATGGGCAGAGCGAAGCCTACTACTTCGCCAGCGCCCACGGCCCCGGCGACCTGGGCAAGGAACACACCCGTTCGCGCGAGATCGGCTACAACGGTTTTTTCCGCGAGACCGGACTGGCCGTGGATGTACGCCTGTTCCACGAGGAAATCACCGGACTGATCAGCGATCCGCTCAGCGTCGTCGACTTCAGTCCGGACAACGGCGATCGCATCCGCTTCTCCGGCGCGGAAGGCCAGCTCGACTGGCGCCTGGGCCTACGCGACCGCCTGCGCGCCACCTACGCCTATCTCGACTACGACGCCACCAGTCGCTACGACCGGCGCCTGACCGCCCGCCACGGCGGCTCGGCCGGCTGGATGCACGACTGGGGCCAAGGCTGGTCCAGCGCCCTCTTCTATTATGGCGACGACTCGCTCAATGGACATCGTTTCGAACGCGTCGACCTGCGCCTGGCCAAGCGCATTCCCCTGGGCAAGGCCGCCCTGGAACTGGCCGGCGTGCTCCAGCAGCGTCTCGACGACGAACCGCTGACGTTTCCCGACAACCGCTACGACAGCCGCCACCTGCTCTACTTCAGCGCCGAGGTGACGTTCTAGATGCGTCGCTTGCGCCCCGCCCGCCGGGCTTTCCAGGCGCTGCTCGCGCTCGTCTTCTGCTGTCTCCCGCATGTCGGCGAGGCCGCGCAACTGGTCCTGGTCAGCGCCAACCAGGGGGCCGCGGTGAACGCCTTTCGCGATGCCCTGGCGCAGCGACGGCCGCAGGACCAGGTGGAACTGCGCACGCCCGCGGCCCTGGCGGAGGGGATGGTCTTCGCCGACGACACCCGCCTGCTCCTGCTCGGCCCCGAGGCCCTGGCCTGGCGCCTGCGCCAGCACCGGGCGCCGCCGACCCTGGCGCTGCTGCTCAACCGGGTCGATGGCCAGCGCCTGCTGCCAGGCGCCAACGGACATGGCGGACACGGCGTCGGAGGTCTCTGCGTACTCTGGAGCGACCCGCCGGCGTCCCGCCAGCTCCGCCTGGCGCGCCTGATCCTGCCGGGCATCCAGCGCATCGGCGTGCTCTACGGCAAGGACAGCGAATTCCTCCTCGACGAGCTTCGCCGCGAGGCCCGCAGCCAGGGGCTCCAGCTGTTCGTCGCCAGCAGCAGCGGCAACGACGACCCGCGCCCGCTGCAGTTCCTGCTCGGCAATAGTGACCTGCTGCTCGGCATCGACGACAAACAGCTGTACAACTCGCAGAGCATCAAGAGCCTGCTGCTCGGCAGCTACGCCAAGAACCGCGCGCTGCTCGGCCCCACCGCAGCCTTCGTCAAGGCCGGCAGCCTGGCGAGCAGCTACAGCGACCAGGAGGATTGGCTGGACACCCTCGACGAATTGCTCGGCCAGGCGCCCAGGCACTGGCCCCTCAGCCTCTATCCAGGGCATTTCAAGGTGCTCGGCAATCGGCAGGTAGCCCGTTCCCTGGGTATCGACCTGGCCAGCGACGCCGACCTCGGCCGGCGCCTCGCCGAAGGAGAAGAACCATGAGCCAGCGCCACGGCTGGGACATCCGTACCCGCATGCTGGCGATCAGCCTGGGCCCGGCGCTGCTGCTGACCCTGTTGCTCACCGCCTACTTCACCTACTCGCGCCTGCAGGACCTGCGCCAGGAACTGACCCATACCGGCCAGTTGATCGCCGACCAGCTGGCGCCGGCCGCCGAATACGGCGTGATCGCCGGCAACACGCCCGTGCTGCAGAAGCTGCTGCAGGCCACCCTCGACACCCCGCATGTGCGCTTCATCGAGGTACGCGACCGCAACGACAATATCCTGGTGTACGTCGAACAGTTGCCCGGCGCGTTGCAGAACGCCGCGCCGATCGACATCTTCCACTCCACCATCCAGCGCCAGCGTATCGCCCTGGCCAGCGACCCGCTGCTGGATGGCGCCAGCGAAGGCGACGGCCAGTCCGGCGAGGACTACCTCGGCCGGGTGGTGGTCGGCATGTCCAACGACGCCTTCAGCCAGCGGCAACAGGAAATCCTCCTGAAGGCCGCCCTGCTGGCCGCCTTCGCCCTGATCCTCACCTTCCTCGTCGCGCGCCGCCTGGCGCAGCGCCTGTCGGCGCCGATCAGCACCATGGGCCAGGCGGTCGAGGCGATCCAGAGCGGCGACTACAAGACCAGCCTGCCGATCCTCGACGACGGCGAGATCGGCGACCTGGCCCGTCACATCAACAATCTCGCCAGCGGGCTGGACCGCGCGAGCCGGGAACAGGAACAGGCGATCAGCCAATTGATCAGCGCCCGCGAGGAAGCGGAGCAGGCGAACCGGGCGAAGTCCGACTTCCTGGCGATGATGAGCCACGAGCTTCGCACCCCGATGAATGGCGTGCTGGGCATGCTGCAACTGCTGGAAACCACCGAGCAGACCCGCGAACAGGCCGAGTACACGGCGCTGGCCACCGAGTCCACCGAACACCTGCTGAAGGTCATCAACGACATTCTCGATTTCTCAAGGATCGAACGCGGCGCGCTGGAACTGGAGTGCATTCCCTTCAACCTGCTGGAACTGGTGCAAGGCTCCGCCCTGGTGTTCCAGCACAGCGCCCAGCAACGCGGACTGGCGCTGGAATTGCAGATCCAGGCCGGCCTGGAGAATATCGAGGTCTGCGGCGATCCGACGCGGATCCGACAGATCCTGGTGAATCTGCTGGGTAATGCGCTGAAGTTCACCGAGGAAGGCGCCATCCATCTCAGCCTGGAGTGGCAGGCTCTCGATCACGACGTACTGTGGCTGACCTGCGCGGTGCACGACAGCGGCATCGGCATCTCGCCGGAACGCCTGGAACATATGTTCGACGCCTTCCAGCAGGCGGATTCGTCGATTTCCCGACGCTACGGCGGCACCGGGCTCGGCCTGGCGATCGCCAGGACCCTGGCGGAACGGATGGGCGGCACCCTGCAGGCAGAGAGCAAGGAAGGCTCGGGATCGACCTTCACCCTGGAGATTCCGCTGCCCTTCCAGCAGTCGCCGGCGCACCGGCAGCAGGCCGCCGGCGACGCCGCCCCGGTCGCCGCCGGTCAGGAAATCCTCCTGGTCGAGGACAATCCGGTGAACCAGACAGTCATAGAAGCCATGTTGCGCAGCCTCGGCTATCGCGTCACCCTGGTCGCCGACGGTATCCAGGCGGTACGCAGCGCCGAGCGCCAGCGCTACGACGCGATCCTGATGGACTGCCGCCTGCCGGTGCTCGACGGCTACTCGGCGACACGGGAAATCAGGGCCCAGGAGAACGGCCGGCAGGTACCGATCATCGCCCTGACCGCCAACGCCCTGCAGGGCGATCGGGAGAACTGCCTGCAGGCGGGAATGAACGATTACCTGGCCAAGCCATTCAAACGGGCGGAATTGCAACGCATACTGCAACGCTGGATCGGCTCGCAGCCGGAACTCCCCGTGACATCGAACGAAACCGGACGAGGGGAGCCGGAATGATCTACGACAAGGGCGGCAAGCGGACGCGGGAATAAAGTGAACATCTGTTCGCCGGACACTGTGACTTTCACCGCAACGCAACAGTCTATGACTAGGCTGCCGCTGCGACGCCGATACAATAACCCGGCGCGACGGCCGCTGGACGAACCGCCACAACCCTGCAGTTCAGGGATTTTTGAGGAGCTCGCATGACCAAACAACACGCCTTCACCCGAGAAGACCTGCTGCGCTGCAGTCGCGGCGAGCTGTTCGGCCCGGGTAACGCGCAACTTCCCGCCCCCAACATGCTGATGATCGATCGCATCGTTCACATCAGCGATGTCGGCGGCAAGTATGGCAAGGGCGAGCTGGTCGCCGAGCTGGATATCAACCCGGACCTGTGGTTCTTCGCCTGTCACTTCGAAGGCGATCCGGTCATGCCCGGTTGCCTGGGCCTGGATGCCATGTGGCAGCTGGTCGGTTTCTACCTCGGCTGGCAGGGCAACCCCGGCCGCGGCCGCGCCCTGGGTTCGGGCGAAGTGAAGTTCTTCGGTCAGGTTCTGCCGACAGCGAAGAAGGTCACGTATAACATTCATATCAAGCGCACGATCAATCGTTCGCTGGTCCTGGCCATCGCCGACGGCACCGTCAGCGTCGATGGCCGCGAAATCTACAGTGCCGAAGGCCTCCGCGTCGGCCTGTTCACCTCCACTGACAGCTTCTAAGGGTTATCCGCATGCGTCGCGTCGTTATCACCGGTCTGGGCATCGTTTCCTGCCTCGGCAATGACAAAGACACCGTTTCCGCCAACCTCCGTGCGGGTCGGCCCGGCATTCGCTTCAATCCGTCCTACGCCGAGATGGGCCTGCGCAGCCACGTTTCCGGTTCGGTCGACCTGAACCTCGAAGAGCTGATCGATCGCAAGGTCTTCCGCTTCATGGGCGATGCCGCCGCCTACGCCTACCTGGCGATGGAGCAGGCGATCAAGGACTCCGGCCTGACTCCGGAACAGATTTCCAACCCCCGCACCGGCCTGATCGCCGGCTCCGGCGGCGCTTCCACCCTGAACCAGATGGAAGCCATCGACACCCTGCGCGAGAAAGGCGTCAAGCGCATCGGCCCATACCGCGTGACCCGCACCATGGGCAGCACCGTATCGGCCTGCCTGGCCACACCGTTCCAGATCAAGGGCGTCAACTACTCGATCTCCTCCGCCTGCGCCACCAGCGCCCATTGCATCGGCCAAGCCATGGAACAGATCCAGTTGGGCAAGCAGGACGTGGTCTTCGCCGGCGGCGGCGAAGAGGAACACTGGAGCCAGAGCTGCCTGTTCGACGCCATGGGCGCCCTCTCCACCCAGTACAACGACACTCCGGAAAAGGCCTCCCGCGCCTACGACGCCAAGCGTGACGGCTTCGTCATCGCCGGCGGCGGCGGCATGGTGGTGGTCGAGGAGCTGGAGCATGCGCTCAAGCGCGGCGCCAAGATCTACGCCGAGATCGTCGGCTACGGCGCCACCTCCGACGGCTACGACATGGTCGCCCCGAGCGGCGAAGGCGCGATCCGCTGCATGCAGCAGGCGCTGGCCACCGTCGACGCGCCGATCGACTACCTGAACACCCACGGCACCTCCACCCCGGTCGGCGACGTCGCCGAGATCCGAGGCGTGCGCGAAGTGTTCGGTGACAAGGCGCCGGCCATCAGCTCGACGAAGAGCCTGTCCGGCCACTCGCTGGGCGCCGCCGGCGTGCACGAGGCGATCTATTGCCTGCTGATGATGGAGGGCGGCTTCATCGCCGGCTCCGCCAACATCGACGAACTCGACCCGGAAGTGGCCGACCTGCCGATTCTCCGCGAGACCCGCGAGAACGCCAAGCTCGATACCGTCATGAGCAACAGCTTCGGCTTCGGCGGCACCAACGCCACCCTGGTCCTCAAGCGCTGGCAGGGTTGATTCCCTCCATCGCCGCATGAAGCGCCCTCCGGGGCGCTTTTTTGTACCCAGCGTTTCTTTACCCGGACTGCATGAACGGGCTAAACCTCCCGCCCTGCCTGCCGATAGTACTGGTCAGCCCCGTCCCTCTTCCTGCCCCCTGGAATCCGCCATCATGTCTTTGCGCAGTATGCCCATCGCGACCCGTGCCGCCCTGAGTTTCGCCCTGATCACCGCTCTGCTGGTCATCACCGGCATCTTTTCCCTGAACCGGATGGGTTCGCTCAACGAAGCCTCTTCGGACATCAGCGACAACTGGCTGCCTAGCGTCCGCGAAAGCGCCGAGTTGAACGTTCTGCTCGCCGAACTGCGGCAGGTGCAACTGGCCCATGTGCTGGCGGCGGACGATAGCAGCAAGCGCTTCCTGGAAAGCCGCATGACGGAAATCGGCAAGGAACTGACCGATCGCGAGGGCGCCTACCAACGGCTGATCAGTGGTGCCGACGAGCGCTCGATCTACGAGCGCTACCTGGCTACCCGGCAGACGCTCCTGCAAAGCCAGCAGACCCTGGTGCAGATGTCGCGCAGCAAGCCGCTGGAAGAGACCCGCCAGTACACCGAAAGCACCTTGCTCGACCAGTACCGCGCCACCCAGCAGCAACTGCAGGCGCTGATCGACTTCAACGTCAAGGGCGCCAGCCAGGCCAGCCACACGGCCGATGAGGTCTATGACAGCGCCTTCGCCGCAGTGATCGGCGTACTGCTGGTCGCCGGCCTCGCTACCGTGGTACTGGCCTGGCTGTTCACCCGCAGCATCACCCAACCGATCGGCGAGGCGCTGCGAGTGGCCGAGGTGATCGCTTCCGGTGACCTCACCAGCCGCATCGACACCTCTGGCCGCGACGAACCGGCCAAGCTGCTGGTCGCCCTCCAGGGCATGCAGGCACAACTGCGCCAGACCATCCAGCAGATCGGCAGCTCGGCGACCCAACTGGCCTCCGCCGCGGAGGAACTCAGCGCCGTCACCGAGCAGGGCAACCGCTCGCTGACCCAGCAGAACGACGAAATCCAGATGGCCGCCACCGCGGTCAACGAGATGACCGCCGCCGTCGAGGAAGTGGCGCGCAACGCCAGCTCCACCTCGGACGCCTCGTCCGCCTCCGAGCAATCGGCGCAGAACGGACGCCAGCGGGTACTGGAGACGGTCCAGGCGATCCGCCTGATGAGCGAAGAAGTGGACAATACCTCGGCGCTGGTCGGCGGCCTGGCGGAAAAGGCCCAGGACATTTCCAAGGTCCTCGACGTGATCCGCGGTATCGCCGAACAGACCAATCTCCTGGCGCTCAACGCGGCCATCGAGGCGGCTCGCGCCGGCGAGCAGGGCCGCGGTTTCGCCGTGGTCGCCGACGAGGTTCGCGCCCTCGCCCATCGCACCCAGGAATCCACCCGCGAGATCGAGCAGATGATCGCCAACATCCAGGAAGGCACCGGCGCCGCGGTCGGCGCCATGGACAGCAGCAGCGTACGCGCCCGCAACATGCTGGAGATCGCCGAAGCCGCCGGCCTGGCGCTGAACGAGATCGCGGAGCGGGTCGGCCAGATCAACGAGCGTACACTGGTGATCGCCAGCGCCTCCGAGCAGCAGGCCCAGGTGGCCCGCGAGGTCGACCGCAACCTGGTGAACATCCGCGACATCTCGCTGCAGACGTCCGCCGGCTCCAACCAGACCGCCGCCGCCAGCCAGGAACTGTCGCAACTGGCCATCGACCTGAACAACATGGTCACCCGCTTCGTCGTCTGACCATGCCGTGCGCCGTCTCACGGCGGCGCACTTCCTCCGGTTGCCCAGCGTGAAGCCCGGGTTTTACCATGAAACCCGATCCTCTCCCCCTCCGGAGCCGCCCAGATGGTCAAGCGCACCAGCCACAAGCAAGCCAGTTGTCCAGTCGCCCGCCCGCTGGACGTGATCGGCGACGGCTGGTCGATGCTCATCGTGCGCGATGCCTTCGAAGGACTGACGCGCTTCGGCGAATTCCAGAAGAGCCTCGGCCTGGCCAAGAACATCCTGGCGGCGCGCCTGCGCAACCTGGTGGAGCACGGCGTGATGGTGGCGGTCCCGGCCGAAAGCGGCAGTCACCAGGAATACCGC
This sequence comes from Pseudomonas sp. TZ252, assembly GCF_056110345.1. Lineage (NCBI taxonomy): Bacteria > Pseudomonadati > Pseudomonadota > Gammaproteobacteria > Pseudomonadales > Pseudomonadaceae > Pseudomonas > Pseudomonas sp. TZ252. The sequence continues at coordinate 6,249,267 of NZ_CM148566.1, forward strand.
CTGACTGACAAGGGACGCGCGCTCTTCCCCCTGCTGGTGGCGATTCGGCAGTGGGGCGAGGACTATTTCTTCGCCCCGGACGAATCCCATGTCCGCCTGGTCGAGCGCGACAGCGGCCAGCCGGTGCCGCGCCTGCAGGTACGCGCCGGCGACGGCAGTCCGCTCGCCGCGGAAGATACCCGGGTCAGCAGGGACTGATCGAAGGACGAACAGGCTACCGTCGGCATCCGTTCGTACGCCGCCCTACCGCACGCAGGCAACCCTTGCCCGGTAGAGCGAATGGCGCCCCCGCGTTATCCACGCCACACAAGAAAACCAGCGCTTTGCATGGCTCGCGCTCAGCGCACGTCGAAGGATTTCTCCGCCAGCAGGCGATCGCCCTGGAACACCATCAACCGCCATTCGCCCTTCACCACTTCGTGCGGCTCGGTGAATTCGTAGGCCATGACATCGGTCGGCGCGCCCGGCACCAGCTTCTGCACCACTTCGAACTTGTCATGCCGCTGACCATCCGGAGTGACCACGCCCGGGGTGAGGTAGAGCAGCGTCAAAGGCGTATCGCCTTCCTGCTTGCCGCTGAGTTGATAACGCATGCCGAACTTGGTGCCGAGCTTGGCCGGGACTTCGGTGGTCTGCTGGATGTTCTGCTCGCTACGGGTCAATACCCGTTCGCCGGGCTGGAAATCCTGGTAGCGGCTTTCGAACACGCCATATTCGATGGGGCCGTCGATACGCACCTCGGCCTGCGCCGCCACGGCGACGCCGGCGCCGAGCAGGAAGACGGAACGACTGATGCAAGAACGGATGAAGGACATGACTCACTCCTGGATGGGACTGGCGCGAGCCTATGACGCCGGCATGACAGACTGATGACGAATCCGGGTTATTCGCCTCGCGGATCGGCGGGCTGGCGCGGCAGCACCGCCAGAAAGTTGTCCCGCGCCACCTGGCGAGCGACCTGCTCGGGCAAGGCGTCGAGGAACGGATCGAAGCTCGCCATCAACTCGGGCAGGCTGTCGAACTGGCCGACCACATCGGAACCGAGCATGAAGCGTTGCGGAAACCGCTCGACCAGTGCCAGCCACTGCGGATCGGGCTTGCCCTGCTCGTCCAGCAGGTACGGGCGCAACACCGACCAGGACAGGTCGATGTAGAGGTTCGGGTAGCGCTGTAGCAGACGCCGAAGGGTCGGCAGGAGGAAGTCCAGTTTCTTCTGGTGGCGATGGATCTCCATGCTGGTCCCGGCATGGGCCCAGATGAACCGCACATGCGGGTGATTGCGCAGGGGCTCCTCGATTTCCGCCAGGTACAGCGGGTTACGTTCGCGCTTGGAAGTGACGTTGGCGTGCAGCAACACCGGCAGGTCGAATTCGGCGGCCAGGTGATAGACCCGCGCCAGCGCCTCGTTGTTGGCCCTCGGCACGTCGCCGTAGGTCAGCGCGGTGAGGTCGTCGTGACGGGTAAAGATCTCGCCGATGCCCTGCCAGAGTCCCGGGTCCAGCTCCAGCATGCGACGGATGTGCGCGTCGGCGTTCTTGTCGGTCGGGTTGAAACCGGTCAGGAACGGATGCACGCGCCGCCGCTGCTCGGCTGGCAGGGATTTCACCGCCGCCGCCACGATCACGTCGGTGGCGCTGTACCAATAGGCTCCGGCATCGTCGCCAGCGTAGTAGCGCGGCCGCTTCGGCTCGTCCTCGTGCCATTTCTTGGCGACCGCGACGCCGCTGAGCATCACATGGTCGACCCGGCCTTTGTCCATCGCCTCCAGCAGCCGCGGCATGCCTTCGCTTTCCTGGAAAAAATCCACATAGTGCACGTGAGCGTCGCTGTAGCGATAATCCCTGGCATGGGTCAAGGATGTCACCAGGGACAGGGCGAACAATGTCGAAAACAGGGCACGCGTACGGGGGCCAGCCATGGCATTCCTCCTGATAGGCCTGAGTGAACATAGACCGCTGCCGCTCGGCCAGGGTTCGCCGCTCCGCTGGCTGGCCCTGCTGTTCGGCCTGCTGGCCTGGCATGCCGGGGCTGGCGAACGGGTGATCTATCCGCGCCACTCCGAAGGGCGCAACCCCGAACCCTACGTCGTCGAGCTGCTGCAACTGGCGCTGGCCAGGAGCGGCGGCGACTACCGCCTGGAGCCCAGCGCGCAGCCCATGCCGCAGTCCCGTGCGCAACTGCGCCTGGAGCAGGACGATCCGGGCCTGCAGGTGATGTGGGCGCAGTCCCGCGACGACCTGGAAGAGACCCTGCTGCCGATCCGCATTCCGATCTATCGCGGCCTGATCGGCTGGCGCATCCCCCTGGTCAGCGCCGCCAACAAGGATCTCCTGGCCTCGGCGCGGACCCTCGACGATCTCCGCCGCCTGCGCTTCGGCCAGCGCCAGGACTGGGCCGACACACCGATCCTGCGCGCCAACGGCCTGGAGGTGAAGACCAGCCAGAACTACGAGAGCCTGTTCCGCATGCTCGATGCCGGCCGCTTCGAGGTCTTCCCCCGCGAGGTCGTAGTGATCGACGGAGAACTGGAGGACGCCTCCCGCGCCGGGCTGCACCTGGCGATCGACCAGCACGTGGCCCTGCACTACCCCGCGGCCTTCTATTTCTTCGTTTCGCGTCAACGCCCGGAACTGGCCGAGGCCATTCGCCAGGGCCTGGAGAAGGCGATTGCCGACGGTAGCTTCGAACGGCTGTTCGAGCGACATTTCAAGACGCGGCTGGGCAAGCTTGCCCTTCGGCAGCGGAGAATAATCGAGCTGAAAAACCCCTATCTTCCAGGAAAAACTCCTTTTCAGCGCGAGGCGCTCTGGTACCGGCCGTGAGCTAGAATGAAGCCCTCACGCCACCACCGATGTCCAGCATGTCCCGTAACGCCCCGTACCGCCTCGACGACCAGATCGGCTTCATCCTGCGCCAAGCCAACCAGCGCTATGCGGCGTTGTTCGCCAATGGCATCGGCAACGGCCTGACCCCCACCCAGTGGGCCGCCCTGGTCCGCCTCGGCGAGACCGGACCCTGCCCGCAGAACCAGCTCGGCCGACTCACCGCCATGGACGCCGCGACCATCAAGGGCGTCGTCGAGCGCCTGGACAAACGGGGACTGATCCAGCGCAGCGCCGATCCGGACGACGGCCGGCGCCTGCTGGTCAGCCTCAGTCCTGCCGGACGCGCCGAACTCGAGGCCGGCCTGGCGGCCGCCCGCGAGATCAACCGGCAGGCCTTGGCCCCCCTCTCCCCGCAAGAACAGGAAACCCTGCGCGGGTTGCTCGCTCGCCTGACCTGAGGCCATTGCGGTCTATCCTTTTGTCCGCGTTGCGTCGCCCGGAGCTGCGCCTTTCGTCGTAGCGGCCTGCCATTGACAGTTCGCCGCAGGCGTTCATAACATGTTTGTATACAAACAAATTCCCGCATAGCCGCATGCTACCAGGCACGGCTGACGGGATATTCGCCTGATGAACAGCCATGCCGCCGGCATGGGGAGAAACCGCCATGAGCGATGCCCTTGCCCTGACCGTCAACGGTCAGTCCCTGCGCCTCGATGTCGCCCCCGATACCCCCCTGCTCTATGTCCTGCGCAACGACCTGCAACTGAACGGTCCCAAGTTCGGCTGCGGCCTCGGCGAGTGCGGCGCCTGCACCGTGCTGATGGATGGCGTCGCCACCCGCTCCTGCATCACCCCGGTGGAGGCCGCCGTAGGCCGCCGGGTGGTTACCCTCGAAGGACTCGGCGATGCCGCCCATCCCCATCCGCTGCAACAGGCCTTCATCGACGAACAGGCCGCCCAATGCGGCTACTGCATCAACGGCATGGTGATGACCGCCAAGGCGTTGCTGGATCGCAACCCGAACCCCAGCGACGGCGAGATCCGCCAGGAACTGGCCTACAACCTGTGTCGCTGCGGCACCCATGTGGAGATTCTCAAGGCCGTGCGGCGTGCCGCCGAGAGCCTGAAGGAGCATCAGGAGGAGCACCCGGCATGAGCCTGGCCAATCCCTCGCGACGCGGCTTCCTCAAGGCCGGCGGCCTGCTGCTGGTCACCGTCAACCTGCCCGCCCCGCTGCTCGCCCTTGCCGAGCAGGGCGCCACCGACCTGCCGCTGGACCAGGTCGACTCGTTCATCGCCATTGCCGCGGACGGCAAGGTCACCGCCTTCTGCGGCCACGTCGACCTTGGTACCGGCATCCGCACGGCACTGGCGCAGATCGTCGCCGAAGAGTTGGACGTCGCGTTCGAGCAGGTCGAGATGATCCTCGGCGACACCCGTCGCACACCGGACCAGGGGCCGACCATCGCCAGCGCCAGCATCCAGGTCAGCGCCGTGCCGCTGCGCCAGGCCGCCGCCGAAGCCCGGCGCTTCCTCCTGCGCCAGGCCGGAAGCCATTTCCCGGTGCATCCGGACAGCCTGCGCAGCGAAAACGGCCAGGTCTTCGCCGCCGCCAATCCGCAGCGACGGATCGGCTACGGCGAGTTGCTGCGAGGCCAGCGCTTCAACCTGAACATCGACGGCAAGGCGCCGCTCAAGCCGCGCAGCGAGTACCGTCTGGTCGGCAAGCCGGTGCGTCGGGTGGACATCCCGGCGAAGCTGACCGGTCAACTGACCTATGTCCACGACATGCGCTTGCCCGGCATGCTGCATGGGCGAGTGGTACGCCCGCCCTATACCGGCGCGGATGTCAGCGCCCCGCTCGGCAGCGGCCTGCTGGCGGTGGACGAAAGCTCGGTCGCCGGGCTGCCGGGGCTGGTCAAGGTGGTCGTGATCGGCGACTTCGTCGGCGTGGTCTGCGAACGCGAGGAGCAGGCGATCCGCGCCGCGCGCCAGCTCAAGGTGCGCTGGAAGGACTGGCAGGGCCTGCCGCCGCTGGAACCCGACCGGCTCGAGGACACGCTTCGCCGGCATCCGAAGAAGCCACGCACGCTGCACGACTCACCCGGTCTCGAGCAGCACCTCGCGGGCATCGCCCGGCCGCTGTCGGCCACCTATGTCTGGCCCTACCAGTTGCACGCCTCCATCGGCCCTTCCTGCGCCCTCGCCGAGGTCGATGCGCAGCGCGCTCGCGTCTGGTCCGGCACGCAGAACCCGCACGACCTGCGCAACGACCTGGCCAGGCTGCTGCAGCGCGAGACCGGGGACATCGAGGTGATCCGCATGGAAGCCGCCGGCTGCTACGGACGCAACGGCGCCGACGACGTCAGCGCCGACGCCGTGCTCCTGGCGCAGGCAGTGGGCCGGCCGGTGCGGGTACAACTGATGCGCGAACAGGAACATGGCTGGGAACCGAAAGGCACCGCGCAACTGATCGAGGTCCGCGGCGGTCTCGACGAGCAAGGCCGGGTGGCGGCCTACGACTTCGCCACCTGCTACCCCTCCAACGGCGCGCCGACCCTGGCCCTGCTCCTCACCGGGCGGATCCCGGCCACCCCGCAGGTGGCCGACATGGGCGACCGCACCGCGATCCCGCAATACCGCTACCCGCGGATGCGGGTGGTGGCCAACGACGCCGCCCCTATCGTCCGCGCGTCCTGGATGCGCGGCGTCTCGGCGCTGCCGAACGTGTTCGCCCATGAGTCCTACATCGACGAACTGGCGCACCTGGCCGGCATCGACCCCATCGCCTTCCGCCGCCGCTACCTGGACGACCAGCGCGCCCTGGCGCTGATCGACGCCCTGGTCGCCCGCGCCGGCTGGCAGCCACGCACCTCCCCCAACCCAGAGGCGCGCCGGGACGGCTTGCTGAAGGGACGCGGCTTCGCCTATGCGCGCTACTTCCACAGCAAGTTTCCCGGTTTCGGCGCCGCCTGGGCCGCCTGGATCGTCGACGTCGAGGTGAACCCGGAGAACGGCGCGGTGCGCGTCGCCAAGGTCTGGGTCGCCCATGACTGCGGGCAGATGGTCAATCCCGATGGGGTCAGGCACCAGGTCCACGGCAACGTCATCCAGTCCACCAGCCGGGTACTCAAGGAGTTCGCCACCTTCGACCGCCGTGGCGTCACTAGCCTGGAATGGGGCGGCTACCCGATCCTCGGCTTCCCCGAACTGCCGGAGATCGACGTACTGCTGCTCGACCGCCCCGAGCAGCCACCGATGGGCGCTGGCGAGTCAGCCTCGGTGCCCAGCGCCGCGGCCATCGCCAATGCGATCTTCGACGCTACCGGGGCGCGCCTGCGACAGGTGCCGTTCACTCCGGAACGCGTACTCGCGGCGCTGCGCAGCGCGCAGGCCTGATCCTTTTCCCCGGGGCGCCGCGGCGCCCCGCGCAGTGGATGACTGACAGATGAAGAAGGCAACACGCATCGGCCTCTGGGCCTCCGGCAGCCTCGTCGCGCTCGCCGCCATCGCCCTCGGCTACGCCTGGCAACCGGCCATCGGGCCACTGGAAGGCACACCCGGTCCCTTCAGCGCCGAGCAGATCGCCCGCGGCGAACGCCTCGCCGCCCTCGGCGACTGCGCGGTCTGCCACACTCGCGAAGGCGGCCCGCGCAACGCCGGCGGACGGGCCTTGCCGACGCCGTTCGGGACGATCTACAGCAGCAACCTCACGCCGGATCGCGCGAGCGGCATCGGTGGCTGGTCCTACCCCGCCTTCGAGCGGGCCATGCGGCATGGCGTGGCCCGCGACGGCAGCTACCTGTATCCGGCGTTCCCTTACACCGCCTTCACCAGGACTCGCGACGAAGACCTGAAGGCCCTGTACGCCTACCTGATGAGCCAGCCGGCGGTGCACAGCGAAACGCCTGCCAACCAGCTGCCGTTCCCCTTCGACCAACGCCAGCTGATGGCCGGCTGGAACCTGCTGTTCCTGGAGCCCGGCGCCTACCGCGACGAGCCGACGCGCAACCAGCAATGGAACCGCGGCGCCTATCTCGCCGAAGGCCTCGGCCATTGCAGCGCCTGCCACTCGCCGCGCAATGCGCTCGGCGCGGAAAAGTCCGGCAGCGCGCACTTCGCCGGCGGCGAGGCGGAGGGCTGGACCGCGCCAGCCTTGAACGCCAGTTCGCCGGCGCCCATCGCCTGGAGCGAGGAGGCCCTCTACGCCTACCTCCGCCACGGCTATTCGGCCTACCACGGGGTCGCCAGCGGGCCGATGGCGCCAGTGGTCGGCGAAGGCCTGGCCAAGCAGTCGGACGAGGACCTGCGGGCCCTGGCCCATTACCTTGCGTCCTACGCCGCTGCCCCGGCCGGGGAAACCGATCAGCAACAGGCGCAACGCCTCGACCGGCAGGGCTACGGCCGCGTGCAACCGCCCAGCGGCAGCGGCGCGCGCCTGTTCGCCGGGGCCTGCCTGGCCTGCCACCATGACGGCGACGGACCGCGCTTCTTCGGCGTGCGTCCATCCCTGGCGCTGAACAGCAATGTGCATGCGGACAGCCCGGACAACCTGCTGCGGATCATCCTCGACGGCATCCACAGCCCGGCCACCGGCGACCTCGGCTATATGCCCGGCTTCCGCCACAGCCTCGACGACCGGCAAGTCGCCGCCCTGGCCAACTACCTGCGCGAGCGTTTCGCCGGCAAGCCCGCCTGGCCGGACCTCGCGGCCAAGGCGGCAAGCCTGCGCCGACAGGCGGCGCCCTGAAGCATGCGGCTCAGTTGGGCAAGCGCAGGGAGCGGGCGAAGCAACCGGGGGTCTGGCCGAAATGACGCTGGAACAGGCTGATGAACGCCGAGGTGGAGTCGTAGCCAAGGTCGCTGGCCACCCGCGTCACGCTGGCGCCCTCCTCCAGCGCGGCGACCGCGTTGAGCAGACGCAGGCGCTGGCGCCACTCGCGAAACGACAACTGGGTCTGCTCGCGGAACAACCGCGCCAGGGTCCGTCGGGACGCCCCCACCAGTCCCGCCCAATCCGAGATGCCGCGCGGATCGGCGGGATCCGCCTGTAGCGCGTCGGTGATCCGGCGCAAGCGCGGGTCGCCAGGCAACGGCAGGTTCAGCGGCGCCTCGCGAAGGCGCCCGACCTCATCGGCGACCACCTGCATGAGACGCTCGGCCTCGCCACCCGGCGGATATTCACGGGGAAACTCCGCCGCCCGCAGCAACAGTTCGCGCAGCAGGCCGGACACCTCCAGTACCCGGCAACCGCCGGGCAGCGAACGATCCAGGTAGAGACTGCGGAACAGCACAGGGTTGCAAGCCTCCGCGGCGTGCCGGACGCCCGGCGGAATCCACAGCGCCCGCTGCGCCGGCACCAGATAGCTGTGCCGCTCGGTGCTGGCGCGCAAGGTGCCGCTGGCGGCGTACATCAGTTGGCCCCAGGGGTGCTCGTGCATCTCCACCCGGTGCCCGGCGGGCATCTCGAAGGCGCGCAGGTACACCGCGCAGGGCAGGCTGCGGAATCGCGGCAGGTCGCGTTCTTGTCCCGTTTGCGGCATCGGTTGTCCCCATCCGTCGAGTGAGCGGTACGCGGCCGATGGTAGCGTGTGGCTCCCCATAGACAAACCGGAGCCACGCCATGAGCAGTCATCGCCCGCAACATCGCCTGTCCGTTCCCGATATCCAGCGCCGCAAGGGTGCCGGCAGCCTGGTGGCGCTGACCGCCTACAGCACGCCCATGGCCCGCCTCCTCGATCCGCATGCCGACCTGCTGCTGGTCGGCGATTCGCTGGGCATGGTGCTCTATGGCATGCCCAGCACCCTGGGAGTGAGCCTGGAGATGATGGTCGCCCACACCCTGGCGGTGATGCGCGGCAGTCGGCGCGCCTGCGTGGTGGCCGACTTGCCGTTCGCCAGCTACCAGGAATCGCCCCGACAGGCGTTCCGCAACGCCGCACGCCTGCTGGCCGACAGCGGCGCCCAGGCGGTGAAGCTGGAAGGCGGTGAGGAAATGGAAGAAACCGTGGACTTCCTGGTACGCCGTGGCATACCGGTGCTCGCCCATATCGGCCTGATGCCGCAGCAGGTCAACGCCATGGGCGGCTTCAAGGCCCAGGGGCGTGACCCGGAAAGCGCCGAACGGGTACGCCGCGACGGCCTCGCCATGCAGCGCGGCGGCGCCTTCGCGGTGGTCATCGAAGGCGTAGGCGAGCCGCTGGCCCGTCGCCTTAGCGAAGAACTGGCGATCCCCTGCATCGGTATCGGCGCCTCGCCGGCCTGCGACGGCCAGGTACTGGTCAGCGAGGACCTGCTCGGGCTAAGCGGCGAACAGGTACCGCGCTTCGTCGAACGCTACGCGCGCCTCGACCGGGAAATCGACGAGGCGGCCCGGCGCTTCGCCGAGGACGTGCGCGAACGGCGCTTCCCCGAGGCCAGGCACTGCTTCGCCATGCGCGAGTGAGCCGGCGGTCTCAGGCGAAGACTTCCGCCAGCAGGTCGTCCATCGCCTGGAAGGCACGCCGGGAGGTCCTGGCGTCATAGTGCATCTTGCCCGGCAGCTTGGCGTTCGGATCGGTGAAGGAATGCACCGCGCCGCCGTAGCTGGTGAGCTGCCAGTCGACGCCGGCATCGGTCATCTCCCTGGCGAAGGCCGGCAACTGCTCGCGCGGCACCAGCGGATCGGAGGCGCCGTCGAGGACCAGTACCGCGCCCTTGATATTCCTGGCATGCGCCGGGTCCGGCGTATCCAGGGTGCCATGGAAGGACACGAAGGCCTTCAGCTCGGCGCCGTCGCGAGCCAGCTCCAGCACGCAGCAACCGCCGAAGCAGAAACCGAAGGCGGCCTGGCGGGTCGTATCGACAGCCGCGAGCGCCTGTCCGCGCAAGGCCGCCAGCGCTGCCTGCATGCGCTTGCGCAGCAGGGCCCGGTCGTTCTTCAGCGGCATCATCGCCGCGCCCGCCTCGTCGCCGTTCTGCGGACGCACGTCCCTGCCGTAGAGGTCCGCCACCAGCACCACGTGCCCACGGCCGGCGACCTGCCGGGCGATGTCCAGCGCGGCGGCGCTCACGCCCATCCAGTTCGGCGCCATCAGCAGGCCCGGGCGCGGCCCCGCGTGGCTGGCGTCGTACACCAGTTGACCTTCGTACGGCTGCCCATCGATGTCGTAGGCGACCGGCTCTACACGAATCTCACTCATGGGTACTGCTCCTGCGAGAGTTGGAAAAGACAAAGCCCGCCGAAGCGGGCTTTGTCGGGGCTACTGCTTAAGCGGACAGCTCCACCAGCAGCTTGTTCAGTCGGCGTACGTAGGCGCCCGGATCCTTGAGGCTGTCCCCCGCGGCCAGGGCGGCCTGGTCGAAGAGAATATGCGACAGCTCGCCGAAGCGGTCCTCGTCCGGCTCCGCATCCAGCTTCTCGATCAGCGGATGCTGCGGGTTGATCTCGAAGATCGGCTTCGAGTCCGGCACTTTCTGCCCGCTGGCCTCGAGGATCTGGCGCATCTGCAGGCCAAGGTCCTGTTCGCCGATGGCGAGGATCGCCGGCGAATCGGTCAGGCGGTGGGAAACGCGGACTTCGCTGACCTGCTCGTCGAGCACCTTCTTCAGGCGCTCGATCAGGCCTTCCTTGCTCTTGGCGACTTCTTCCTGGGCCTTCTTGTCCTCTTCCGAGTCCAGGCTGCCCAGGTCCAGGTCGCCGCGGGCGACATCGACGAACTGCTTGCCGTCGAACTCCGGCAGGTAGCTCATCAGCCACTCGTCGATGCGATCGGTGAGCAGCAGCACCTCGATGCCCTTCTTGCGGAAGACTTCCAGGTGCGGGCTGTTCTTCACCTGCGAGTAGCTCTCGCCGGTGAGGTAGTAGATCTTGTCCTGGCCTTCCTTCATCCGACCGATGTAGTCGGCCAGCGCTACGCTCTGCTCGCCCGAATCGTCGCCGGTGGAGGCGAAGCGCAGCAGGCCGGCGATCTTCTCCTTGTTGCCGAAGTCTTCCGCCGGGCCTTCCTTGAGGACCTGGCCGAAGTTCTTCCAGAAGGTCTTGTACTGCTCCGGCTCGTTCTTCGCCAGCTTCTCCAGCATGTCCAGCACGCGCTTGGTCAACGCCGACTTCATCGAGTCGATCACCGGATCCTTCTGCAGGATTTCCCGGGAGACGTTCAGCGACAGGTCGTTGGAGTCGACCACACCCTTGATGAAGCGCAGGTACAGCGGCAGGAACTCGTCGGCCTGGTCCATGATGAACACGCGCTGTACGTACAGCTTCAGGCCCCGCGGCGCTTCGCGATGGTACAGGTCGAACGGCGCGCGGCCCGGCACGTAGAGCAGCGAGGTGTATTCCAGCTTGCCTTCGACCTTGTTGTGGCTCCAGCTCAGCGGGTTCTCGAAGTCATGGGCGACGTGCTTGTAGAACTCCTGGTATTCCTCGTCCTTCACCTCGGCGCGCGGACGGGTCCACAGCGCGCTGGCGCGGTTGACCGTTTCCCATTCCGGCTCGGCCGGCTTGTCGGCCTCTTCGCCGTGGAATTCCTTGGGCAGCTCGATCGGCAAAGCGATGTGATCGGAGTATTTCTTGATCACGTTGCGCAGGCGCCAGCCATCGGCGAACTCCTCCTCGCCCTTTTTCAGGTGGAGGACGATGCGGGTACCGCGCTCGGGCTTGTCGATGGTAGCGACGTCGAACTCGCCCTCGCCCTTCGACGACCAGTGCACCCCTTCGCTGGCCGGCTGGCCGGCGCGACGGGAGTAGACATCGACCTTGTCGGCGACGATGAAGGCGCTGTAGAAACCGACGCCGAACTGGCCGATCAGGTGCGAATCCTTCTTCTGGTCGCCAGACAAGTTCTTCAGGAAGTCGGCGGTCCCGGACTTGGCGATGGTGCCCAGGTGAGTCACCACATCCTCGCGGCTCATGCCGATGCCGTTGTCTTCCAGGGTGACGGTGTTGGCTTCCTTGTCGAAGCTGACGCGGATCTTCAGCTCGGCGCCGCCCTCGAGCAGCTCGGGATTGGCCAGGGCTTCGAAACGCAGCTTGTCGGCGGCGTCCGAGGCGTTGGAAATCAGTTCGCGGAGGAAGATTTCCTTGTTCGAATAGAGAGAATGAATCATCAGGTGAAGCAGTTGCTTCACTTCAGTCTGAAAGCCCAGTGTCTCTTTTTGGGTTTCCACGCTCATCGCTCCAAGCTCCATCAATGACATAAGCCGCGTACCACGGCGGATGTCCCCTAGGTGGGGCCTTCTTCCGGCTTTTCAAGCGCTTATGCGAAAAAACCGCGCACCATCGTGCGACGACTAGCGTTCGAGCAGTTCGAGACGGGCGATCTCCGCCGGGCGCAACAGGTAGCTCGCCTCCCCCGCACCGGGCATTTCCCGGCGGATCACCAGGCGCCCCTCGCTGTCGAGGCCGGTGAAACGGCCCTCGGCGATACGCCCGCGTACCGTAGTGGCCTTGACCAGGCGCTGGCTGTAGCGCTGCGGTTCGACCTGGACCAGCTCCAGGTCGAGGGTGGCGTTACCCGGCGCCGGCAGCGCCTGCGGCTCGGGCGGCGCCGCCGCCGCGGCCACGGTCGCAGGCTCCGCCGGCAAGGCGGGGAACGCGTCGCCGCGCACCGTCCACTCCCGCCGGGCGTTCTTCTCCAGCGTCAGCTCCAGCACCTGAGCCTGGCCGGCCACCAGGGCCTCGATACGCAGCGGCCGCGCATGGCTGGCCGCGCGCCAGGACGGCGCCCGCACGAGGCTGACGTCGCGGCTGGCGAAACGTCGCTGCAGATAATCGCGCAAGACCAGGGCCAGGGTATCGTCGGAGTCGTATCCCAGGTCGACCTTGCCGTGCCGATAGCGTAGCCGGTCGGTATACAGCTCGACGTGGCCGCTGAGGGTGGTCCGGTAGTCGCTCGGCAGGCTCAGGTGGAACTCGCCCTCCAGGCGGTTCGGCGCCTTGGGCCGCAGGTCCAGGTGCAAGGTATAGCCACGCAGGAGACGACGCGCCTCGGGCAGGTCCTGATCCGGTTGCAGCCAGCTCAGCTCGACTTCTGGCAACGCGCCGCCGTCCTCGGGCAGCACATCCAGGCGCAGCGCCCCGAGCGGCTGTGCCGGAAGGCGGATCTGCAGCTCGCGCTGGGCGTAGAAATCGTGCCCCTGGCGCAGGCTCAGCACGCCGCCAATCAACTCGCCGCTCTGCGGCGCGAAAGGCTTGCCGTTGAACTCCCCGCTGAGCGCGATGGACAGTTCCGCCGGCGGCCTGGCCTCCGGTTTCAGCCAGCGCAGGCTGAGGATCGCCTCCAGCCGCGCAGCGTCGTGACTGGCCAGCAGCGCCAGGCCGACCACCAGCGGGATGCAACCCAGCGCGGCCAGCCCGACGCCCTTGCGCGCCGTACGCCAGTGCACGCCGATATAGGCCAGCGCCACCGGCGGGAAAAGGCTGCCGTAACCCCACAGCAGACCGGTACCGAAGGCCAGGACGATGACCCAGATATAGCCGGCGACCATCAGCAGCAGGCCGCCCAGAATCAGCAAGGCATCCATCGCGATATCCTCAGCCCACTTTCCGCAGCGTACGGCTCACGGCTCGTCCACCTTGAAATGCGCCCGCGCAGTGGCGATGGGCTCGCCCTGGGTGGTCTGCCAGGCGTTGATCGCGACGTTCGCCACCCGTCGCCCCTGGCGCCAGACCTGGCATTGCGCGTAGGTATCGCGGAAGTGCCCGGCACGCAGGTAGTCGATGGAGAAATCGATGATCTTCGGCAGGTGCGGAATGCTCATGAAGGTCAGCAGGTGCAACATCGCCGCATGCTCCATGAAGCCGGCGATCACGCCGCCATGGATGGCCGGCAGGGTCGGGTTGCCAATGTTGTCCTTGTTCGCCGGCAGGCGGAAGACCATGTCGTCGCCCAGGCGCAGGCATTCGATGCCGAGCAGCTTGGCGTACGGGATCAGCTCCACCAGCGGGCTGTAGTCGTTGTTCCGACGCGCGTCGCGGACCAGTTGCTCGAGGCTGGTCGGGCTCATGCCGCACCTCCCTGCGCGGCCGGCCTGGCCGCCCCGGCGCGGGCCGAACCGCCCATGCGCATGAAAGCGCCGACGACATGGGCGATGGGCTGGCCCGGATCGTCCTGGTAGGCGAAGCCGCGGGTGAAGATCACGTTCGGCGTGACCCGGTAGCACTCGGCGAAGCCATAGACATCCTTGTGCGGTTCGGCGGGATGCATGTAGTCGATGCGCAGGTCGAGCGTCGGGCAGATCTCGAAGTCCGGCAGCACGCAGACCGTGGAAATACCACAGGTGGTGTCCATCAGGGTGGTGATCGCGCCGCCGTGGACGACCCCGCTTTCCGGGTTGCCGATGATCGCCTGGCTGTAGGGCAGGCGCAGGGTCAGTCCTTTCTCGTCGGCGGCCTCGACCGTCAACCCCAGCACCTGGCAATGACGCAAGGCCGAGAGAAAGCGCCGGGCGCGCTCGAGGAGAGGATTTTCCGACATGACGGCGACCTTGCTGGGAGTTTTCTGGAGGGCGAATCATACCCTGCCGCCAAAGCCCCGGCAGCCGGGGTTTTGGACATAACGATCGAAATAGTCGAAGTGTGTGGAACTTCACGCCAGCGCAAATGTTCAAAGGGCTACAACGAGGAAAGCCGCACATGGAGGCTAAACGATGAAAAAGACCGTAACTCTTGCCCTGCTGCTCGCTGCCAGCCTTGGCCTGGCCGCTTGCGACAAGAAAGAGGAAGACAAGGCAGCGGCCCCGGCAGCTCCGGCTACCGAGACCCAGCCGAGCGCTCCGGCTACTCCCCCTGCCGAGCCCAGCGCCCCGGCGCCGTCGAGCGACACTCCGGCAACCCCGCAGACTCCGGCACCGACTCCGGAGCAACCGCAACAGAACCAGCAATAAGTTCTCGTTGACGTACCCTGAAAGAGCCCGCGCAAGCGGGCTTTTTCATGCCCGGGATTCAGCCCCTGGGCACCTCGCCCTCGCCTTCCCGCGGGCTTTCGGCGATTGCGGTCTCGGTGTAGACCATCACCTCCAGCACGTCCGAATGGAATTCGCGGCGATACAGGACCAGCACCACGCCGGCCGTCACCAGCATGAAGAACCAGGAATTGATGAACCAGGCGAGCATGGCCAGGCCGAAATAGTACGAGCGCAAGCCGAAGTTGAACTGGTTGGCCGCCAGCGAGATGACCCGGGCGGCACGCTCGGCAAAGGATTTGCGCTCCAGCTCGCCGACGTTGCGCTCGCCGATCATCGGTGCCGAGCCGACCAGGATCGCCGCGAAGTTGTATTGGCGCATGCACCAGCTGAAGGTGAAGAAGGCATAGACGAAGACCACTGCCAGGCACAGCAGCTTCAGTTCCGATAGTCCCCGGCTGGCCTCCTCCACGAACGGCAGGTCGGCCAGTACCGAGACGGCGCGATCGGTGGAGCCCAGCAGGGTGAGGATGCCGGCGAGGATGATCAGCGTGCTGGAGGCGAAGAACGACGCGTTACGCTCCAGGTTACCGATCACGCTGGCGTCGGCGATACGGTTGTCGCGCAGCAGCAACCGGCGCATCCAGTCCTCCCGGTAGAGGTGCAGGACGCTGGCCAGGCAGGCGGTGTCGCGACCCTTCCAGGTGGCGTAGCGGGTGTAGCCCACCCAGCAGAACAGGAACCAGAGCGCCGCCAGCAGGTGTTGCAGCAGGTGCCCGTTGAAAATGCCGAGTTCGGCGGTCATGAAAACTCCCTCTTGAGCCGGCCGGGAATCGCCCCGCCGTTGTTTCGCGCCGTTGGGACGCCGCTCGCCGCGGCCAGGACACGACTTTCGTCGGCTCATGAAAAAGGCCGCCCGGAGGCGGCCTTCCTGGGGTTCGCCTGACGTCTCAGGCGACCGCTTCGCGCGGCTTGCCCAGCAGCCGATCGCAAACGACTGCCAGGACCAGCGCAATGGATACCGGCAGCAGCCAGCCAAGGCTCTGATCGGCGAGCGGAAGCTTGGCGAAGACGTCCGGCACCCACCCGTTCAGCTTGGCCGCCCCCAGCCCGTCGACGATGCCGAAGAGCAGCGCGACGATCATCACCGGCACGAACACCCGCGGGGCCGACACCCAGAGCCGGTCGAACAGGCTCAGGGCGATCAGCACGATGGCGAGCGGATAGAGTCCCACCAGAACCGGTACCGAAAGGCTGATCAACTGGGTCAGTCCCTGGTTGGCGACCAGCAGGCTGAACAGCGAGAACACGATCACCACCGTCTTGTACGAAACCGGCAGCAGGTCGCTGAAGAACTCGCCGCACGCCGTGATCAGCCCTACCGCCGTGGTCAGGCAGGCCAGGGTGATGACCACCGCCAGCAACAGGCTGCCGGAAACGCCAAAGGTCTGCTGCACATAGGCGGTGAGGATCTGTACGCCATTCTGGGCGTCGCCGGCGATGCCCTGGCTGGTGGCGCCAAGATAGAACAGCGCCAGGTAGACCAGGGACAGGCCGGTGGCGGCGATGATCCCGGCGATCATGGAATAGCGCGTGACCAGCCGGCTGTCGCTGATGCCGCGGTCGCGAATGGCGGTGGCGATGACGATACCGAAGACCAGGGCACCGAGGGTATCCATGGTCAGGTAGCCCTGCAGGAAACCCTGCACCAGGGGCGCGCTCTGGTACTCGCCGGAACTGCTGCCGATCTCTCCCGCCGGCGCGAAGATCGCCGCGCCGCCAAGGACCAGCAGGGCCGACAGCAGCACCGGCGTGATGACCTTTCCGACCCGGTCGACAAGGCGACCCGGGTTCAGCACCAGGAACAGAACCACGGAGAAGTAAGCGACGGTATAGACGAGCAACGGCACGCCGCCGTCCCCGGTGAAGGGTGCGACGCCCATCTCGAAGGACACCACGGCTGTACGCGGGGTGGCGAACAGCGGGCCGATGGCAAGATAGACGGCGATGGCGAACGCCACTCCCGCGCGCCGCCCGATCGGCTGGGTCAGGCGGCCAATACCGCCTCCGACCCGGGCCAGGGCGACCACCGTCAGCAACGGCAGGCCGACACCGGTAAGGAGGAAGCCGAAAGCCGCGCTCCATACGTGTTCGCCCGCCGCCATGCCGGCACTGGGAGGAAAGATGATGTTACCCGCGCCGAGAAAAAGCGCGAACGTCATGAAGCCAAGGGCGAGCAGGTCGAACCCTTTCAAATGAGTCATAGGAGGATGTACCACTGGCAGAAGTCTCGGTTGTTCGGGGTTTCCCTTTGGGGGTGTTAGGAAACAACGTCCTTCCGGATGAGGAGGACCGGTCAAGCCGCCCGACCCCTTTTGAGGGCCATGTGGCGTTATAGCTGCAGGCGCACTGGCCTGCGGGATGATGCGTGGCGCGCCCGGGGTTTTGTCGGACACGAACCGTTGGCAATGATAGCGCATCGCGGCAACATTCGTTTGACGGATGCGATAGAACGACGAAGGCCACCGCTGTGAGGCGGTGGCCTTCGTCCTGGAACTCAGAAAACCCGGGAAATCAGGCCTTCTTCACTTCCCAACCGGTCAGCTCGGCCAGGGCCTTGCCGATGTCGGCCAGGGAACGCACGGTCTTCACACCGGCGTCCTGCAGGGCGGCGAACTTCTCGTCCGCGGTGCCCTTGCCGCCGGAGATGATGGCGCCGGCGTGGCCCATGCGCTTGCCCGGAGGGGCAGTCACACCAGCGATGTAGGACACCACCGGCTTGGTCACGTTAGCCTTGATGAAGGCCGCGGCTTCTTCTTCGGCGGAACCACCGATCTCGCCGATCATGACGATGGCTTCGGTCTGCGGATCTTCCTGGAACAGCTTCAGGATGTCGATGAAGTTGGAGCCCGGGATCGGGTCGCCGCCGATGCCCACGCAGGTGGACTGGCCGAAGCCGGCGTCGGTGGTCTGCTTCACGGCTTCGTAGGTCAGGGTGCCGGAACGCGACACGATACCTACCTTGCCCGGCAGGTGGATGTGACCCGGCATGATGCCGATCTTGCACTCGCCGGGAGTGATCACGCCCGGGCAGTTCGGGCCGATCAGGCGTACGCCCAGCTCGTCGCACTTGACCTTGGCGTCCAGCATGTCGAGGGTCGGGATGCCTTCGGTGATGCAGACGATCAGCTTGATGCCGCCGAATGCCGCTTCCAGGATCGAGTCCTTGCAGAACGGAGCCGGAACGTAGATGACCGAGGCTTCGGCGCCGGTGGCTTCCACGGCTTCCTTGACGGTGTTGAACACCGGCAGGCCGAGGTGGGTGGTGCCGCCCTTGCCGGGGGTCACGCCGCCGACCATCTTGGTGCCATAGGCGATGGCCTGTTCGGAGTGGAAGGTACCCTGGCTACCGGTGAAGCCTTGGCAGATGACTTTGGTGTCTTTGTTGATCAGGACGCTCATTACTTACCCTCCGCGGCCTTGACGACTTGCTGGGCAGCGTCGGTCAGGCTGGTTGCCGCGATGATGTTCAGGCCGCTTTCGGCCAGGACCTTGGCACCCAGTTCAGCGTTGTTGCCTTCCAGGCGGACGACAACCGGAACCTTCACGCCGACTTCTTTGACGGCGCCGATGATGCCTTCGGCGATCATGTCGCAACGCACGATGCCGCCGAAGATGTTCACCAGGACAGCCTTCACGTTGCTGTCGGACAGGATGATCTTGAACGCTTCGGTCACGCGCTCCTTGGTCGCACCGCCGCCAACGTCGAGGAAGTTGGCCGGCTTGCCGCCGTGCAGGTTGACGATGTCCATGGTACCCATGGCCAGGCCGGCGCCGTTGACCATGCAGCCGATGTTGCCTTCCAGCGCGACGTAGTTCAGCTCCCACTTCTGCGCATGGGCTTCACGGGCGTCGTCCTGGGACGGGTCGTGCATGGCGCGCAGCTTCGGCTGACGGTACAGGGCGTTGCTGTCGATGTTGATCTTGGCATCCAGGCAGTGCAGGTTGCCGTCTTTCTTGATCACCAGCGGGTTCACTTCCAGCAGGGCCAGGTCGTAGTCCTGGAACAGCTTCGCCAGGCCGACGAAGATATGGGTGAATTGCTTGATCTGGTCGCCCTTCAGGCCCAGCTGGAAGGCCAGCTCGCGGCCCTGGTACGGCTGCGCGCCGACCAGCGGGTCGATGGTAGCCTTGAGGATCTTCTCGGGAGTGTCGTGGGCGACCTTCTCGATGTCCACGCCACCTTCGGTGGAAGCCATGAACACGATGCGGCGGCTGGAACGATCGACGACGGCGCCGAGGTACAGCTCCTTGTCGATGTCGGTGCAGGACTCCACCAGGATCTTGCTGACCGGCTGGCCGTTGGCGTCGGTCTGGTAGGTCACCAGGTTCTTGCCCAGCCACTGCTGGGCGAACGCCTTGGCGTCCTCTTTGCTCTTCACCAGCTTCACACCGCCCGCTTTACCGCGGCCGCCGGCGTGCACCTGAGCTTTGACGACCCACTCGCTGCCGCCGATCTTGTCGCAGGCTTCTGCGGCCTCTTCGGGGGTGTCTACGGCAAAGCCCTTGGATACAGGCAGGCCGTATTCAGCGAACAGCTGCTTACCCTGATATTCGTGGAGATTCATGCTTGTCTACCGTTATTCGTCTAGGTATTGCGCATTTCGGCGGAGCGCTCGTGGCGCCCCACCACCTGTGACCGTCGTTTCGCGAACCACCCGGCTCGCGAAAAAACAGTCCGGCGGCATACGCCCGCGGCCACCTCGCAACGGTCGCCGGCGCTCACCCGCCGTGGTTCTTCTGAAAGTCTGCCGCCTGCGGCATCCCGACGCAGGCGGCAAACCGTGGATTCTACAGAACCCGGACCCGACAAGGCCAGGAACCTGTCCTGGCCTGACGGACGACGCGTCCCGCGTCGCTGTGACGCCCCTGGCGTGAACCGGGGCGTCGGATCACTCAGCGCTTCTTGCGGTTGGCGATGTGGATGGCATGGCCATTCACTGCCAGGGCAGCTTCGTGCAGGGCTTCGGACAGCGTCGGGTGAGAGAAGACCATCATGCCCAGGTCTTCGGCGCTGGTGCCGAATTCCATGCCGATCGCGCCTTGCTGTACCAGCTCGGCGGCGCTCGGGCCGATCACGTGGACGCCCAGGACGCGGTCGGTCTTCGCATCGGCGATGACCTTGACCAGGCCGGTGGTGTCGTTGGCAGCCATCGCGCGACCGCTGGCGGCGAACGGGAAGGTGCCGACGTTGACTTCGACGCCCTCGGCCTTGAGGGTCTGCTCGGTCTTGCCGACCCAGGCGATTTCCGGGTGGGTGTAGATGACCGACGGAATCAGGTCGTAGTTCATCTGCGCCTTGTGGCCGGCGATGCGCTCGGCGACCATCACGCCCTCTTCCGAGGCTTTGTGCGCGAGCATCGCGCCGCGAACCACGTCACCGATGGCGAAGACGCCCGGAACGCTGGTCTTGCAGTGGTCGTCGACGTAGATGAAGCCACGCTCGTCCAGGGTCACGCCGCTGTCGGCGGCCAGCAGGTCGGTGGTCACCGGGCGACGGCCGACCGCGACGATCAGCTTGTCGAAGGTTTCCTTCTGCTCGCCGTTGGCGTCGGTGAAGGTCACGGTGACCTGCTTCTTCTTCACTTCCGAAGCGGTCACGCGGGCACCCAGGCGAATGTTCAGGCCTTGCTTGGTCAGGACCTTCAGGGCTTCCTTGGCGATCTGCTCGTCGGCAGCCGGGAGGAACTTGTCCAGGGCTTCCAGCACGGTCACCTCGGCACCCAGGCGGGCCCATACCGAACCCAGCTCCAGGCCGATGACGCCGGCGCCGATCACACCCAGCTTCTTCGGCACGGCCTGGAATTCCAGGGCGCCGGTGGAGTCGACGATGATGTCGTCGGTCAGCGGGGCCGGCGGGATCTCCACCGGGCGGGAGCCGGAAGCGATGATCACGTTCTCGGCTTCCAGGACCTGGGTCTTGCCGTCCAGACCGGTCACTTCCACCTGCTTGTTGGCCAGCAGCTTGCCGTGGCCTTCGAAGGAGGTCACGCCGTTGGCCTTGAACAGGGTAGCGATGCCGCCGGTCAGGTTCTTGACGATGTTGGCCTTGCGCGCAACCATCGCCGGAACGTCGATGGTGACGCCCTTGGCTTCGATACCATGGACTTTGAAGGCCTCTTTGGCCTCATGGTACTTGTAGGAGCTGTCCAGCAGCGCCTTGGACGGGATGCAGCCAACGTTCAGGCAGGTACCGCCGAGCGCCACCTTGCCTTCCTTGCCGATGTACT
The DNA here is from genome assembly GCF_056110345.1 of Pseudomonas sp. TZ252. NCBI lineage: Bacteria > Pseudomonadati > Pseudomonadota > Gammaproteobacteria > Pseudomonadales > Pseudomonadaceae > Pseudomonas > Pseudomonas sp. TZ252. Next base: position 6,270,265 of record NZ_CM148566.1, read on the forward strand.
TCTCGATGCAGGCGGTCTTCAGGCCCAGCTGGGCAGCGCGGATGGCGGCAACGTAACCGCCGGGGCCGGCACCAATCACTACCACGTCGAATTTCTGGCTCATATCTCAATCCTTATTCGGGTGAAACCGGACGGCCCCACGAGGGGGCCGCCGTGAAGAGAAACGCTAAATCAGACGTCCAGCAGCAGGCGAGCCGGATCTTCCAGCAGGTCCTTGATCGCCACCAGGAAGCTCACCGCTTCCTTGCCGTCGATCAGACGGTGGTCGTAGGACAGCGCCAGGTACATCATCGGCAGGATCACCACCTGGCCGTTCACGGCCATCGGGCGCTCCTGGATCTTGTGCATGCCGAGGATGGCGGTCTGCGGCGGGTTGACGATCGGAGTCGACAGCAGGGAACCGAACACGCCACCGTTGGAGATGGTGAAGGTGCCGCCGGTCATGTCTTCGATGGTCAGCTTGCCTTCCTTCGCCTTCTTGCCGAAGTTGGCGATGCCGCCCTCGATCTCGGCCAGGCTCATGAACTCGGCGTTACGCAGCACCGGAACCACCAGGCCGCGGTCGCTGGAAACGGCAACGCCGATGTCCTGGTAGCCGTGGTAGACGATGTCGTTGCCGTCGATGGAAGCGTTGACCCCCGGGAAGCGCTTCAGCGCCTCGGTGGCGGCCTTGACGAAGAAGGACATGAAGCCCAGGCGCACGCCGTTGTGCTTCTTCTCGAACAGGTCCTTGTACTTCGAACGCAGGTCCATGATCGGCTTCATGTTGACCTCGTTGAAGGTGGTCAGCATGGCCATGGCGGACTGCGCCTCGACCAGGCGCTCGGCGACCTTGGCCCGCAGGCGGGTCATCGGCACGCGCTTCTCGACACGGTCGCCGGCGGCGAAGATCGGCGCCTCGGCAGCCGGGGCGGCAGGCTTGGCCGAGGCGGCCGGGGCGTTCTTCTTCGCTTCGACCGCAGCGACCACGTCTTCCTTGGTCACGCGACCGCCCTTGCCGGTGCCGGCGATGCTGTTCGGATCGATGCCGGCTTCCTCGGCCAGCTTGCGCGCAGCCGGGGACAGGATGGCGTCGTCGCCGCCAGCGGCGGCCGGAGCGGCGGCCTGTGCAGCCGGAGCGGCGGCGGGCGCAGCGGCAGCCGGAGCGGCCGGAGCGGCGGCGCCGCCTTCGTTCAGCTTGCCGAGCAGCTCGTTGCTCAGAACGGTGTCGCCTTCGTTCTTGATGATCTCGGCCAGCACGCCGTCAGCCTCGGCGAGAACCTCGATGACCACCTTGTCGGTCTCGATGTCGACGATCAGTTCGTCGCGCTTGACTGCTTCGCCCGGCTTCTTGTGCCAGGTGGCGACGGTGCCGTCGGCGACCGATTCCGGGAAGGTTGGGGCTTTGATTTCGATAGCCATTGTGTGCGTTTCCTTAAATTCGGTTTCTTCAGCGCGTAGGCGTTAAACAGTAAAGGCGTCTTGCAGCAGTTTTTCCTGCTGCTCGGCGTGCATCGAGGCGTAGCCGCAAGCCGGAGCAGCGGAGCCTTCGCGGCCGGCGTACTCGAGATTGAGGCCCTTCTTGTGCGCGGCGATGACACGACGCATGTGATGCTGGCTGCAGAACCAGGCGCCCTGGTTCATCGGCTCTTCCTGGCACCAGACGATGTGCTTGAGGTTCTTGTACGGAGCCAGAACTTCCGCCAGGTCGTCTTCCGGGAACGGATACAGCTGCTCGATACGGACGATCGCGGTATCTTCGCGGCCTTCCGCGCGACGCTTCTCCAGCAGGTCGTAGTACACCTTGCCGCTGCACAGCACGACGCGGTCGACCTTCTTCGGATCCAGGCTGTCGATTTCCGGGATCACAGTCTGGAAGGAACCGTTGGCCAGATCTTCCAGGGTCGAGATGGCGAGCTTGTGACGCAGCAGGGACTTCGGCGTCATCACCACCAGCGGCTTGCGCAGCGGGCGGATCACCTGACGGCGGAGCATGTGGTAGACCTGAGCCGGGGTGGTCGGCACGCAGACCTGGATGTTCTGCTCGGCACAGAGCTGCAGGTAGCGCTCCAGGCGCGCGGAGGAGTGCTCCGGGCCCTGCCCCTCATAGCCGTGCGGCAGCAGCATGGTCAGGCCGCAGAGTCGGCCCCATTTGCTTTCGCCACTGGTGATGAACTGGTCGATAACCACCTGGGCGCCGTTGGCGAAGTCGCCGAACTGGGCTTCCCAGATCACCAGCGAGTTCGGCGTGGTGGTGGCGAAACCGTATTCGAACGCCAGCACGGCCTCTTCCGAAAGGAAGGAATCGTAGATATCCAGGCGCGGCTGGCCGTCGAACAGATTGGCCAGCGGTACGTAGACCGAGTCATCCTTCTGGTTGTGCAGCACCGCGTGACGGTGCGAGAAGGTGCCACGGCCGACGTCCTGGCCGGTCATCCGTACCGGATGGCCTTCGAACAGCAGGGTCGCGTAGGCCAGGGTCTCGGCGAAGCCCCAGTTGATCGGCAGGCCACCGGCCGCCATCTTCTGGCGATCTTCGTAGATCTTCGAAACCTGGCGCTGAACCACGAAGCCTTCCGGCACTTCCAGCATCTTGCTGGACAGTTCCTGCAGGGTCTTCAGGTCGAAGCGGGTGTCGTGACGCGCGGTCCAGGCATGACCCAGGTACGGACGCCAGTCGACGAACAGTTCCTTGTTGGGTTCCTTGACCAGGCTCTTCACCACGTGCAGGCCGTTGTCCAGGGCGTCGCGGTAGTCGTCGATCTTCGACTGAACCTGCTCGGCGCTGAGCACGCCGGCACTCACCAGGGCATCGGCGTACAGCTCGCGGGTAGTACGCTGCTTGGCGATCTGCTGGTACATCAGCGGCTGGGTGCCGCTCGGCTCGTCCGCCTCGTTGTGGCCGCGGCGACGGTAGCAGACCAGGTCGATGACCACGTCACGCTTGAACTGCATGCGGTAGTCGACGGCCAGCTGGGTGACGAACAGCACGGCTTCGGGATCGTCGCCGTTGACGTGGAAGATCGGCGCCTGAATCATCTTCGCCACGTCGGTGGCGTACTCGGTGGAACGCGCATCGTCCTGGCGGCTGGTGGTGAAACCGACCTGGTTGTTGATCACCAGGTGGATGGTGCCACCGGTCTTGTAGGCGCGGGTCTGCGACATCTGGAAAGTTTCCATGACCACGCCCTGCCCCGCGAAGGCGGCATCGCCGTGGATGGAAATCGGTACCACCTTGTCGCCGGAGCTGTCCTTGCGGCGGTCCTGGCGGGCACGAACGGAACCCTCGACCACCGGGGAAACGATTTCCAGGTGGGACGGGTTGAACGCCAGCGCCAGGTGGACTTCGCCACCGCTGGTCATCACGTTCGAGGAGAAGCCCTGGTGGTACTTCACGTCACCGGAGCCCAGCTCGACGATCTTCTTGCCTTCGAACTCGTCGAACAGGTCGCGCGGGTTCTTGCCCAGGGTGTTGACCAGGACGTTCAGGCGACCGCGGTGAGCCATGCCGATGACGATTTCCTTGGCGCCGTAGGAACCGCAGCGCTGGATGATCTCGTCGACCATCGGGATCAGGCTTTCGCCGCCTTCCAGGCCGAAACGCTTGGTGCCCGGGTACTTGGTGCCCAGGTACTTCTCCAGGCCTTCGGCCGCGGTCAGGCGCTCGAGCAGGTGCGCACGCGCCTCGGCGGAGAAGCCGGGACGGCCACGCACGCTTTCCAGACGCTGGAGGAACCACTTGCGCTGCTCGGAATCGACGATGTGCATGAACTCGGCGCCGAAGGTACCGCAGTAGGTGCTCTTCAGGCTGTCGACGATTTCACGCAGGGTCGCCTCTTCCTTGCCGATGTAAAGCTCACCGGTGCGGAAAGTGGTGTCCAGGTCGGCACCCGTCAGACCGTAGTGGTCAATCGACAGGTCGGCAGGCGCGGGACGCTGCCACAGGCCGAGCGGGTCGAGGGTGGAAGCCTGGTGGCCGCGGAGACGGTAAGCGTGAATGAGACGAAGGACTTCGACCTGCTTCTTCTCGTGCTCGCTGCTCACGCTACCGGCGGAAACCGGCTGGGCACGGCGCTGGTTCTTGGCCAGCAGGACGAAATGATCGCGCACTGTGGAGTGCGAGACGTCGGGGGCGGGATTGCCATCGGCGGGAAGCTTCTGGAAATACGTGCGCCACTCTTCTGGCACAGCGTTAGGGTCGTGCAGGTAGAGCTCGTAGAGCTCTTCGACGTAGGCAGCGTTACCACCGGATAGATGGGCACTGTTCCACATCCGCTGCATTACGCTTTCGTGCATGCTAGGTCACCCTCGGTAAGGGGACAACCACCTGGCGAAACCTTGAAGGCTCCGAAGTCCTCAGGCAGCGACATCGGTATGGCCACTACAGATCCCGCAGATAGTCCGGGTACCAGCCCGGATGCCCCTGCTGGTCATATTTTTCAAATCTGGGCCATGGCTTTGTGAGCTTGGCCCGCTTAGTTGCTGCGACGCCGGAAGAACTCCGGCGCCACAGGTGTTGCTAGGTACAACTCATATAACAACTGCGAGAGGATCAGGTTCCGCTCTGCAGCAGCATATTACGCACGTGGCCGATCGCCTTGGTCGGGTTCAGACCCTTCGGGCAAACGTTCACGCAGTTCATGATTCCGCGGCAGCGGAACACACTGAACGGGTCGTCCAGCGAAGCCAGGCGCTCTTCGGTCTTGGTGTCACGGCTGTCGGCCAGGAAACGATAGGCTTGCAGCAGTGCGGCCGGACCGAGGAACTTGTCGGGGTTCCACCAGAAGGACGGGCAGGAGGTCGAGCAGCAGGCGCACAGGATGCACTCGTACAGACCGTCCAGCTTCTCGCGCTCTTCCGGGGTCTGCAGACGCTCGATGGCCGGGGCCGGCGTATCGTTCTGCAGGAACGGCTTCACCTTCTCGTATTGCTTGTAGAAGATGCTCATGTCCACGACCAGGTCACGAATGACCGGCAGGCCGGGCAGCGGACGGATCACCAGCTTGCCGCCCTTCAGGCCGGCGGCCGACAGCGGGGTGATGCAGGCCAGGCCGTTCTTGCCGTTGATGTTCATGCCATCGGAGCCGCAGACGCCTTCACGGCAGGAACGACGGTAGGAGAAGCCCTCGTCCTGTTCCTTGATCAGCGCCAGCACGTCGAGGACCATCACGTCCTTGCCGTTGGTGTCGACCTGGAAATCCTGCATGTACGGCGCAGCATCTTTGTCGGGGTTGTAACGATAAACACTCACTTGCAACATGGCGGGCACCCTTAGTAAGTCCGAACCTTGGGTTCGAATGCCGGAACGGTCTTCGGCGCGAAGTTGACGGAACGCTTGGATACGCGCTTCTCACCCGGGAAGTACAGGGTGTGGCACAGCCAGTTCTCGTCGTCGCGCTCCTCGAAGTCTTCACGGGCGTGGGCGCCACGGGACTCCTTGCGGTGCTCGGCCGCGATCGCGGTGGCCTCGGCCACCTCGAGGAGGTTTTGCAGTTCCAGCGCTTCGATGCGCGCGGTGTTGAATGCCTGGCTCTTGTCGTTGATCTTGACGTTGGCGATACGCTCGCGCAGGTCGGCCAGCTGGGCGATGCCCTTCTGCATGTACTCGCCGGTGCGGAACACACCGAAGTAGTTCTGCATGCAGCTTTGCAGCTCGCGCTTGAGCGGAGCGACTTCTTCGCCGCTGGTGCGCTCGTTCACGCCGTTCAGGCGCTTGAAGGAGGCTTCCAGGTCGCTCTCGGAAGCGCCGCGGGCGTCGATGCCCTCTTTCAGCGCTTTTTCCAGGTGCAGACCGGCGGCACGGCCGAATACCACCAGGTCGAGCAGCGAGTTGCCGCCCAGGCGGTTGGCGCCGTGTACCGATACGCAGGCCACTTCGCCCACGGCGAACAGGCCTTCGACGATCTGGTCGTTGCCGTTGGCGTCCTGGGTGATGGCCTGGCCATGGATGTTGGTGGCAACGCCACCCATCATGTAGTGGCAGGTCGGGATCACGGGGATCGGCGCAACGACCGGGTCGACGTGAGCGAAGGTCTTGGACAGTTCGCAGATGCCGGGCAGGCGGCTGTGCAGGACTTCCTCGCCGAGGTGGTCGAGCTTCAGCAGCACGTGGTCCTTGTTCGGGCCCACGCCGTTGCCGGCCAGGACTTCCTTGACCATGGAACGGGCGACCACGTCGCGGCCGGCCAGGTCCTTCGCGTTCGGCGCATAACGCTCCATGAAGCGCTCGCCGTGGGCGTTGATCAGGTAACCGCCTTCGCCGCGGCAACCTTCGGTGACCAGTACACCGGCGCCGGCGATGCCGGTCGGGTGGAACTGCCACATCTCGATGTCCTGCACCGGCACGCCGGCACGCAGGGCCATGCCCACGCCGTCACCGGTGTTGATCAGCGCGTTGGTGGTGGAGGCGTAGATACGGCCGGCACCGCCAGTGGCCAGGACCACGGCCTTGGAACGGATGTAGACGGTCTCGCCGGTCTCGATGCAGATGGCGATGATGCCGACCACCGCGCCGTCCTGGTTCTTCACCAGGTCGACCGCGTACCACTCGTTGAGGAACGAGGTGCCATTCTTCAGGTTGGCCTGGTACAGGGTGTGCAACAGCGCGTGGCCGGTACGGTCGGCGGCGGCGCAGGTACGGGCGGCCTGGCCACCCTTGCCGAAGTCCTTGGACTGGCCGCCGAACGGACGCTGGTAGATGCGGCCGGTTTCGGTACGGGAGAACGGCAGGCCCATGTGCTCGAGCTCGAACACGGCCTCGGGGCCGACGGAACACATGTATTCGATCGCGTCCTGGTCACCGATGTAGTCGGAGCCCTTGACGGTGTCGTACATGTGCCAACGCCAATCGTCGTTCGGGTCGGCCGAAGCGATCGCGCAGGTGATGCCACCCTGTGCGGATACGGTGTGGGAACGGGTCGGGAAGACCTTGGTCACCACGGCGGTCTTGTGGCCGCCCTGGGCCAGTTGCAGCGCGGCACGCATGCCGGCGCCACCGCCACCGACGATGATGGCGTCAAAGGAAAGTGTACGAATGCTAGCCATGGATCACATACCCCAAAGAATCTGCACACCCCAGACGAAGAATGCGAACATCGCCATGCCGCAAACCGCCTGGAAGAGGAAACGCACGACTGTCGCCGCCTTGCCGAGAGCCATCGAAGTCAGGTAGTCGGTGGAGATGGTCCACATACCGACCCACGCATGGACGCTCAGGGCAACCAGGGTCAACAGGCTGAAGATGCGCATCCAACCCTGCGAGAACAGGCCGTGCCAGTCCGCGTAGGAAATGTTGGGGTGAGCAATGAGGTAGCCCAGCAGGAAAATGACATAAGCCGCGAGCACGACCGCGGAAACGCGCTGGGCCATCCAGTCGTAGAGGCCGGAGCGCGAGAAGTTTGTGACGTTAGTTACCATACCCATACCCCCGCCAGAACGATCAGCACCACCGCGATGGCGATGACGATTTTGGAGCCACGCTTACCGCCTTCCAGCGTCTCGCCGACGCCAGCGTCCATGACCAGGTGGCGAACACCGGCCACCAGGTGGTACAGCAGCGCAGACAGCAGGCCCCAGATCACCAGCTTGGCCAGGGGACTGGTCAGGCACGCCTTCACCTGCTCGAAGCCTTCTTCCGAACTCAGCGACTTGTCGAGCGCGAACAGCAGCACGGCAATACCGAGGAACAGGATGACGCCAGAGATACGGTGGAGAATGGACGTGTAAGCGGTGACAGGGAGTTTGATGGTCCTTAGGTCTAGGTTTACAGGTCGTTTGCTATTCACGGCTTTTTTCACACTGAGAGCCCTAACGAACAGGGCTAGTTGTCGGGAAGTGCACTTGTCAGGTACCCATCACCAGGGAGTGGCGACCGTCTATGAAAGCGGGCCAGGAATACCCCTTGCGGTCGGACGCCGAGTATAGACAGTTAGGCTACTAATGACAACGAAAACACCCATCGCCAAATGGTTGATTGCGGGCCTTTTATAAAAGGCGTAAATAGCCCCCTTTTTCTGCGAAAACCCCGCCACGGAAGGCTCTACGGCATGGATTCGCGCAAATTGACTTTCGAATTTATCCCTCTATAGTGGTGCGGGCCCTGCGTGGGGGGTACTGATGATTTCAAGCATAAATAGGAGGCCATCATGGCTGACAAAAAAGCGCAGTTGATCATCGAGGGCTCAGCCCCCGTCGAACTGCCCGTCCTATCCGGTACCATGGGTCCCGATGTAGTGGATGTACGGGGCCTCACCGCCACGGGCCACTTCACCTTCGATCCTGGCTTCATGTCGACCGCCTCCTGCGAGTCGAAGATCACCTATATCGACGGCGACAAAGGCGTCCTCCTCCATCGCGGCTACCCCATCGAGCAACTGGCAGAGAAATCCGACTACCTGGAAACCTGCTACCTGCTGCTGAACGGCGAGCTGCCCACCGCCGCGCAGAAGGAACAGTTCGTCGGCACCATCAAGAACCACACCATGGTTCACGAGCAGTTGAAGACCTTCTTCAACGGCTTCCGCCGCGACGCCCACCCGATGGCCGTGATGTGCGGCGTGATCGGCGCCCTCTCGGCCTTCTACCACGACTCCCTGGACATCAATAACCCGAAGCATCGCGAAGTCTCCGCGCATCGCCTGATCGCCAAGATGCCGACCATCGCCGCCATGGTGTACAAGTACTCCAAGGGCGAGCCGATGATGTATCCGCGTAACGACCTGAACTACGCGGAAAACTTCCTCCACATGATGTTCAACACCCCCTGCGAGACCAAGCCGATCAGCCCCGTGCTGGCCAAGGCCATGGACCGCATCTTCATTCTCCACGCCGACCACGAGCAGAACGCCTCCACCTCCACGGTGCGTCTGGCCGGCTCCTCCGGCGCCAATCCGTTCGCCTGCATCGCCTCCGGCATCGCCGCCCTGTGGGGACCGGCCCATGGCGGCGCGAACGAAGCGGTGCTGCGCATGCTCGACGAGATCGGCGACGTGTCCAACATCGACAAGTTCGTCGAGAAGGCCAAGGACAAGAACGATCCGTTCAAGCTGATGGGCTTCGGCCATCGTGTCTACAAGAACTTCGACCCGCGCGCCAAGGTCATGAAGCAGACCTGCGACGAGGTCCTCCAGGAGCTGGGCATCAACGACCCGCAACTGGAACTGGCGATGAAGCTGGAAGAAATCGCCCGCCACGACCCCTACTTCGTGGAACGCAACCTGTACCCGAACGTCGACTTCTACTCGGGGATCATCCTCAAGGCGATCGGCATTCCGACCAGCATGTTCACCGTGATCTTCGCCCTGGCGCGTACCGTCGGCTGGATCTCGCACTGGCAGGAAATGCTCTCCGGCCCCTACAAGATCGGCCGCCCGCGCCAGCTCTATACCGGCCACACCCAGCGCGACTTCACCGCCCTCAAGGATCGCGGCTGAAACCCGTCACGCCCGGCGAGAAAGGCTGCTTCGGCAGCCTTTTTTGTGCCCGCCCCTTTCCGCCGGACACAAAAAAACCGCCCCGGAGGCGGTCTTTTTGCAAGGAAGGCGCGCTCAGCGCTTCTCGGCAGCGCTACGCAGGCCCTTGAGGGTGTTCAGCGGCGCGTCGACCACGAAGCTGTTGGCCAACCAGGAAGGAATGCTGCCACCCGGCTCGGTTTCCACCTGGTAGGTCACTTCCGTCACGCCCTGCCCCTTCGGCTGCAACTTCCACTCGCCGACCAGCTTGGGCACGCGGATCTGGCCCTTTTCCTCGGGGATATAGGTCGGATCGGCCTTAAGGTGACGGATCACGGTGCCATCCGCAGTCTTCTCGGTGGTGACATGGATGACCACGTCGCGACCGGTAACTGGCCAGGGCATGTCGATCTTCGAGTAGGTCCAGGCGTCGGCGCCTTCCTGCTTCAGGAGTTTCATCTCGGCGCAGGCATGGATCCACTTGCAGGAACCCTTGACGTCCTCCTGCAGCGCCTCGATGGTCGCCACGTCGGCCTTGATGTCGGTAACGCCGCGATAAGCCTTGTACTTGGAGCCCTGGACACTGCTGAGGTAGACCTTCACGCCATCCTCGTCCTTGGCCAGCTTCCAGTCTTCGGCCAGCGCATTGCCGGCCACCCCGAACACTGCGGCAGCCAGCACGGTCATACGCAAAATGCCACGCATCGTTCCTGTTCCTCTCTTTATGGTTATTTTCGGTTCGCCGGCCGGGCGGTCGACGCCCTGCAAGCCGCGATCCTGAGCCTTCGGCGCAGGATGCGCAGCAGTATGGCGTGAGACAGCCAGACTTCCAACCCGTTCACGCGGCAGTGATGACTTCCCACTCCGCGATCAGGGCCAGCGCCTGCTCACGGCTGTCGCCGCAGATTTCCGGATCGGCGCCGAACTGGCCGCATACGGCCGGTCGCTCCGGTCGGCCGAACAGCCCGCAGAGATGGTTTTCGTCCAGGTGCAGGCAGCGTACGCCCGCGGGCTTGCCGGCCGGCATGCCCGGCAGCGGAGAGGAAATCGACGGTGCTATGCAGCAGGCGCCGCAGCCGGCTCTACATTGCATGGGAAGGATCTCGCCCGAAAGTTGGCAGAGGAGCGGCCAGGACAGCCGTCCGAAACGGGCGCAAAGAATACGGACCGGCCAGGCCGCCGCCAAGCCCGGCGGATCAGCGGCGCGTTTCCGCCTCGAGACGCGCGCTGCGAAGCTGCCACTGCTCGCGGTTGCCGGCAGCGAACAGCCAGGCCCTGGCCGACTCCGTCGCTGCCCGCCATTGCACGCGGCCCGGCTCGCGCAGGTCGAGGGATTGCGCCGCCGTCGAGTGGCCGAGGAAGGCGTTGCCAGCGGAACTCCAGTAGCCAGCGATCCCGGCCGGCAAGACCCAGGAGCGACCTTCCGCCTCGTCATCGACGATACCGGACAAGCGCTCCCCCGCTCCACGCCGCCAGGACAGGGCGACCCGGTTCAGCTCGCTGTCCGCCAGCGCGACGCGCACCTCCACGCCGCCCTGGCGCGGCTCGAACGACAGCTCGTAGGCGCTGAGCCGGCCATCGGCGCAGCGCAGGTGCCCCTTCAGGGACAAGCGTCGACCGACCAGTTCGAAGCTCTCCAGGCTCTGCTCCTGGCAGCGCAACTGCAGGCGACCGGCGCTTTCCCGCCCGGCCCCGAGAAAACCGCCCTCGCTCTCCCACAACGGCGGCCGAGCGCTACCCGCCACTGACAGGGCGAGGCTCTTGCCGCCCCAGCTCAAGCGGTATTCGCCCAGGTCGAAATCGCGCGGGATGGCAAACGCCGGCGGCACCCGCAGCTCGCTCCACAGAGCCGGCTCCCGCGACGCCTGGCTCGCCCACCAGGCGGCCGCCAGCACGACGGCCAGCCCGCTCAAGGCGAGCCCCCAGACCAGCGAGCGTTTGTGCAACCGCATACCTTTCATCCTTTTCCGAGCACCAGCCCCTACCGGTCGATGCCTGCCCACTTGGATTTATCGCCGCAGCCAATTAGGCTGCGGCGCCGTCCCAATCCCCCGGAGCCCACCCATCATGCCCGTCTGGCTGCAAACCGCCTTGTTGCTAGCCTGTTCCAACCTGTTCATGACCTTCGCCTGGTATGGTCATCTGAAGACTCTCAACAGCAAGCCCTGGATCATCGCCGCCCTGATCAGTTGGGGTATCGCGCTGTTCGAATACCTGCTGCAGGTACCGGCCAATCGCATCGGCTACACCGAACTCTCGGTCGGCCAACTGAAGATCATGCAGGAAGTCATCACCTTGGCGATCTTCGTCCCGTTCAGCGTCTACTTCATGCAGCAGCCGCTGAAACTGGACTACCTCTGGGCCGGCCTGTGCCTGCTCGGCGCGGTGTACTTCATCTTCCGCGCCTGAGCCGCGTCACGAACGCAGCCGGGCGATCAGGCTGGAGGTATCCCAACGACCGCCGCCCATCGCCTGCACTTCGGCGTAGAACTGGTCGACCAGCGCCGTGACCGGCAACTGCGCGCCGTTGCGTCGCGCCTCGGCGAGCAGGATCGACAGGTCCTTGCGCATCCAGTCCACGGCGAAGCCGAAGTCGAACTCTCCGGCCAGCATGCTCTGGTGGCGGTTTTCCAGTTGCCAGGACTGGGCCGCGCCCTTGCCGATCACCTGCATCGCCGCCTCGCCATCGAGACCGGCGCACCGGGCGAAGTGCAGCGCCTCGGCCAGGCCCTGGAGCAGCCCCGCGACGCAGATCTGGTTGACCATCTTGGTCAATTGCCCGCTACCCACGTCGCCCATTCGCCGGACCATCCGCGCATAGCTGCGCAACAGCGGTTCGGCGCGTCGATAGAAGGCCTCCTCGCCACCGACCATCACCGTCAGGGCGCCGTTGACCGCGCCTGCCTGGCCGCCGGAGACCGGCGCGTCGAGAAAGCCCAGCTCACGCTCGGCAGCCAGCAGCGACAGCTCGCGGGCGACTTCCGCCGAAGCGGTGGTGTGGTCGACGAACAGGCTGCCCGGCGCCATTCCGGCGAAGGCGCCCTGCTCGCCCAGCGCCACGGCACGCAGGTCGTCGTCGTTACCGACGCAACAGAACACCAGCTCGGCGCCAGCACAGGCCTCGCGCGGCGTATCGGCGCGCCGTCCGGCGTACTCCTCGACCCAGCGCAGCGCCTTGGCCGACGAGCGATTGTAGACACAGACGTCGTAGCCCTCTCGTTGCAGGTGCCCGGCCATCGGGTAGCCCATCGTGCCCAGGCCGAGAAATGCGACCGCAGTCATTCCGTCATCTCCTCGAAATCCGATCCCGCAGCCTAGCACAGCGGTTTGCCGAGGTCCGGAAGCCCCGCCATACTCAGCGCGGACCCTGGTATGGATAGCTCCGATGCCTCACTGGCTGGTAATCGATCTGGAGGCCACCACCGCGGAAGGCGGCTGGCCCCTGGAGGAAATGGAAATCATCGAGATCGGCGCCACCCTGGTCGCCGCCGCGGACGCCCGCGAACTGGACCACTTCCAGCGTTTCGTACGGCCGGTCAGGCGGCCGCTGCTGACCCACTTCTGCCGCGACCTCACGCATATCAGCCAGGCCAACGTCGATGGCGCAGCCCATCTCAATACGGTCTGGGAAGCCTTCGAGCGCTGGCTCGCCCAGCATCGTCCGCGACTGGCCGGCTGGGCCAGTTGGGGCGACTACGACCGCCGCCAGTTGGAGCAGGAATGGCGCCAGCACGGGCTGACCAGCCAGCTCAGCGAAGTGCCGCACGTCAATCTCAAGCAACGCTTCGGCGAAGTCCGCCAGTTGCCCCGCCCAGTCGGCCTGAACGCGGCCCTGCAACTGGCCGGGATGAGTTTCCAGGGCCAGCAGCACCGCGCCCTGGAGGATGCCCGCAATACCGCACGGCTGCTGCCGCTGGTATTGCCGGTGGAGCATTGAACGAGGCCCGCGCCGCCTAGTGACGCCTTTCCGAGGCTTGGGCATACTGGCGGGCCTTTTCAAACCCGCCTGTTCACCCCTTCAGGAGAAGCCCATGTTCAAGGTCAACGAATACTTCGACGGCACCGTCAAATCCATCGCCTTCGACATGACCGCCGGCCCGGCCACCATCGGCGTGATGGCGGCAGGCGAATACGAGTTCGGCACCAGCCAGCTGGAGATCATGCATGTGGTCGCCGGCGCGCTGACGGTCAAGCTGCCGGGCAGTGACGAGTGGCAGGAATACGCCAGCGGCAGCCAGTTCACCGTCCCGGCGAACAGCAAGTTCCAGCTCAAGGTCGCCCAGGACACCGCCTACCTCTGCGAATATCGCTGAGCCCGGGCAGACAGGAAAACCGGCCGCAGGCCGGTTTTTTCTTGCCCGCCGTCCAGCGGCTGCGGCGGAGGAATCGAGCTGCGCTCATCCGCCGCTGGAACGGCTTGCCCAGCCCATTCAGCCCTGCGGGAAGCGGTAGTGGCCGATGACCTGGTAGCGGAACAGCAGGTCCTCTTCCCGCACGCCGGCACCGATGTTGTGCAACACCAGCGGCCTGCCCTCCAGCCTGCGATCGGAAAGCACGCCGATATGCAGCAGGCCGTTGTCCAGGCGCCAGGCGACTATGTCTCCGGCCCGGTAGGCGGAAGCGTCGCGGCTAGGCGCCAGGGCCAGGCCCTGGCGGCTGAACCAGGTCATCAGGTTCGGTACGCGGCGGTGATCGATGTTGCGGTCGGTACCTTTCATTCCCCATTGCTGCGGGTAGGCCGCGAAGTGGCGACGCATGTCCTCGTGCACCGCCTTCTGTAGATCCAGCCCCTGTCCGCGCAGCGCACGGACCACCACGTCGGTGCAGACCCCGGTCTGCAGCGGCACGTCGCCGCCCGGATAGTCCAGTTGCCGGTAGGCCGGGTCGTAGCCCAGGGTAACGCCCACCTGGGCACGCGCCGCATCCACCAGTCGCTGCGGTTCGACCGCAGCGGCCGCCACCAGCGGCAGTCCGAGCATGGCGAGCAGCAACAGGCGGTGCAGCGCGCCGGATACGTCCTTGTCCATCCTTTTCCTCCTAAGCGCCCGCGGGCGCGTCCTGGTCCTTCGCGTATCCCAGCGGATACAGCAGTTCTTCCTTGTAGCCGGCCCAGACCCGGATGGCGTCCGGGAAGCTGTCGTCCAGCACCGGGTCGCCGCTGTCGACCAGCAACGGCCGGCCCCCGAGGGTCCCCAGCTTGCGCTTGGTGGCGACCACCCGCATGCGCTCCAGGCCGATGGCGCGCAACACCCGGGGACTGATCTGCTGGTTGCCGCGACCGATCACGTGGCCCTGGCCGCCGATGGCGGTGACCAGCAGGTACGCCGGATGACCGTCCACCAGTTCGAACAGCCGCGCCTCGTCGACGTCGCGGGCAATCACCGCGCCATTCTCCAGCACGTCGACGCCCAGCAGGGTGGTTTCCAGGCCGAGGTTGCGCGCCAGGCCATGCAAGGTCGAGCCCGGTCCGAGCACATAGCGCACGCCGTCTTCCCAGTTTTCCGCCAGCCAGTCGGCGAGGTCCACCAGCACCAGCTCCTCGGACTCCATCCCTGCCTGCTTCACGTGCTGCATGAAGTGGCCCTCCTCCGGCACTGTCATCTCGCCGTACCAACGCGCGGCGACGCGGCCGGCGCGCAGTGCCTCTTCGTCGAGGTCGCGCACTTCGCCGCTGGCCAGGCGCACCAGGCCGCCCTCGACCAGGCGCCTGGCCAATTCGCCGGCCGCGCGCGGACTGATGGCATAGACCCCGGAGTGGATCTTCACCCCGGCCGGAATGCCGAGCACCGGCTGTTGCTCGCGCACCACCCCGGCAACATCCCGTGCTGTGCCATCACCACCGGCGAACAGGATCAGGGCGACACCGGCCTCCTGCAGGCGCTCGATCGCCAACCGGGTATCCGCCGCGCTGCTGACCGCTCCCTGCCACTCGCCGAGCAGGCGATGGCGGAAGCCCATGCGCTCGAGCAACTCGCCACCCATGGCCCCGGGAAAGGTCAGGAACTCGATCTTCTCGACCAGCGGCAACAGGCACTCCAGGGCTACCCGGGTGCGCTCCAGCGCACGTGGTTCGGCGCCTCTGGCCAGGGCCTCGGCGGCCACCCCGTCGCTACCCTTCAAGGCGACCGGGCCACCAAGCCCGGCCAGGGGATTGACCACCAACCCCAGGCGAAACATGTCCATACTCATCCTCGGGCGAACTCCAGGACGCCCACACCGGTCGGACCACTATAACCAGAAAAACCCAGCGGTAGCCGGCAAGCTGGCACGCCGACTGCAAGATTGCTATGGTCCATGGCTTTCGCGTTGGAGCGGCACGACATCCGCCGTTTGTCACGGCGGTTTCATCTGCGCTCCCTAGACTGCCGATAAACCTGATGAGGAGACGGGCAATGAATTCGCAACACACCGATACCGCCAAGCGCCGCGTGATCCCCTTCAATACGCAGCAGCACACCGGTGGCGCCATCATCGACGCCCAGGGCCGGGAGATCCCGATCACCGAGGTGATGATCCAGCGCGCCTGCCGCGAACTGGACAGGTCCCTGGAGCAGGAACAGAAGCAGGCCTGAGCGCCCGCCAGCACGACTTCGAAGCCCGGCATCCGCCGGGCTTTTTTTCGCTTGCGCGAAGCCGCGCCCTAGCTCGGCGCCGGCAGGTCCTCGCCGACCAGGTCGAGGAAGGTCTCGACGATCCGCCGCGAACGCTGTTCGCGCAGGCACACCAGGGTCTCGGTCAGGCGTCGCTGGCAATCGACGATGGGTAGCGCATGGACCCGCGTGTCGGCGCCGAACTCCGCGGCCGACACCACCCCCACGCCGATCCCCGCCACCACCGCCTCGCGCGAGGCCTCGCGGCCCTCGACCTGGATCGCCGGACGGATCCGCAGGCCGGCGCGGCTCATCTCCTCCTCCAGGGTCTGGCGGGTCACCGAGCCCTGCTCGCGCAGCACCAGCGGCATGTCGTCGAGATCGGCGAGCCGGATCGACTCGCGCCCGGCCCACGGATGGCTGAGCGAAACGAAGGCGACGATCGGGTCGTTGCGCAGGGTCAGCGAAAGCAACCGCTCGTCGCTGACGTCCCGGCCCAACAGGGCCAGGTCGGCCTGGTAGCTGAACAGTCGCTGCAGAGACTCGTCGGTATTGCCGGTCTCCACCCGCACCGCGATGCCCGGATAGCGCTCGCAGAAACGCGCGATCTGCGGCAATACGTGCACCGGCGCATCCACCGCCAGGGTCAGGGTGCCGGTCTGCAGGGCGCTGGAGGCGGACAACAGCTCCTCCGCCTCGGCCTCGATCGCGAACAGCCGCTGGGTCACCGCGAGCAGGCGCTCGCCCAGTTCGCTCAGGCGCACCGAGCGCTTGTTACGGTGGAACAGCAGCACGCCGTAACGCTCCTCCAGCTTGCGCACCTGGTCGGAAACCGCCGGCTGGGTGAGAAACAGGCGCTCGGCGGCGCGCGTGAAGCTGCCGTACACGGCGACCGCATGGAAAGCCTTCAACTGTGCATGGGATACCGACATGGACCTTCACCATTCCAGGCAGGACAAGGGGTTCCGCGCCATGGGCGGCGCACACGGGAATGACCGTTCGGTCAACTTCCTCGACCCACGCCGCGCCAGGCTTACGGACAAACAAGTAAAACTTATATTTAAAATTTGATAAATCGATTTCATTTATTTATTCGGAATTGTTTCCATCGCTTCACCACAGCGCGCCAGCGCCTCGGCAGCCAGCCCCTGCCAGGGCAGCCGCAACCCTTACCCAGGAGGTGAAGCCGACTCCAGATACCTCTGACCAGGCGCCGCGACATGGCGGTGCGGAAGTGCTCATCAGAACAACAACAAGGCGTGTTCCCCTCACACCTGCCGGCACCGATAACAAGATCGAGGTCAGATCCATGAATCAACGTCCCGGGACGGCGCTGCCGTCCTCTCCCGTGTCCAGCTTCCAGCGCTGGCGCCTGCAGATATTCGCGATCACCTGGCTGGCCTACGCCGCCTTCTATTTCACCCGCAAGGCCTTTTCCGTCGCCAAGCTCGGCATCGCCGAAGATCCGGACTTCCAGTTGGACAAGATGGCGATGGCCGATCTCGACGCCATCTATCTCGCCGCCTATGCCGTCGGCCAGTTCACCTGGGGCGTGCTGGCCGACCGCTTCGGCCCGCGCATCGTGGTGTTCGGCGGCCTGCTGATCTCCGCACTGGCCGCGCTGGTCATGGGCACCTTCGCCACCCTGCCGATCTTCGCCACCTGCATGGTGGTCCAGGGACTGGCGCAGTCCACCGGCTGGTCGGGGCTGTGCAAGAACATCGGCAGTTTCTTCGCCACCCACGAACGCGGTCGGGTGCTCGGCCTGTGGAGCACCTGCTACGCCTTCGGCGGCCTGGTCGCCTCGCCGTTCGCCGGCTGGTGGGCGTACAGCGTGTTCGGTACCTGGCACGCGGCGTTCTACTCCAGCGCCGCGGTGGTCGGCGGCGTGGCCCTGCTGTTCCTGCTGTTGCAGCGCAACCGCCCGGAAGACGTCGGCCATCCTCCCGTCGAACCGCAGGCCGCGAGCGAAGCCGTGCGCTATGCCGGCTTCAGGCCGGAAGGCGGCAACGGCGGCAGCCTGCAGGTGCTCGCCAAGGTGGTGCGCAACCGCACGGTGCTCTGCCTCGGCCTGGCCTACTTCCTGCTCAAGCCGGCGCGCTACGCGATCCTCCTGTGGGGACCGGTGATCGTCTACGAACGCATGCCGGCGCTCGGCAAGGTCGGCGCGGCGATCGTTCCCACCGCCTTCGAGGTAGCCGGCCTGCTCGGCCCGATCCTGATCGGCTTCGCCTCGGACAAGCTGTTCGGCGCACGGCGCATGCCGGCCTGCGTGATCAGCCTGCTGGCGCTGACCGTCTGCCTGGCGCTGTTCGTCCCGGCGATGACCACCGGCAGCATTCCGATAGTGGTCGGCCTGCTGTTCATGATGGGACTGACCCTGTACGGCCCGGACTCGATGATCTGCGGCTCCGCCGCCATCGACTTCGGCACCAGCGAGGCCGCCGGCACCGCCTCCGGCTTCGTCAATGGCTGCGGTTCGGTGGGCGCGATCCTCGGCGGTCTGTTGCCCGGCTATTTCGACACCTACACGGTGTTCATCGGCTTCACCATCGCAGCCCTGATCGCCACCGCGGTGCTCCTTCCGCACTGGAACAGCCGGCCCGGCGGCGCACGGGAAAGCCTGCGGAATATCCCCAGCCTGGCGGACTTCCGTCCCATCCGCTCCTGACCGTCCGCGGCGGGAACCTCCGCCGCGTCCTTCTCCACGAACCGGGAACCCCCTCATGCATATCGAACGTTTCGAAGTCGTCAAGCGTCGGGCCGAGATGGCCCTGCACGGCAACACGGTCTACATCGGCGGCCAGGTCGCAGACGACCCCAGCGGTGACATCCAGGACCAGACCCGCCAGATCCTGGAGAACATCGACCGGCTGCTCCAGAGCGTCGGCAGCGACCGCGGCCAGGTGCTCTCGGTACGCATACTGCTAGCCCACCGGGAGGACTACGCCGGTCTCAACCAGGTCTGGGACCAGTGGTTTCCCGAAGGCCGGGCGCCGACCCGCGCCTGTAGCCTGGCCTAGTTGATCGACCCGCGCTGGCGGGTGGAAATGATCGTCGTCGCCGCCCGCCCGCAGTGAGAGCACAGCCATGACCTTCCGACCCTTCTGGCTGGACCAGGCCCTACGCTCCGAACATGCGGCACCCTGCCCGCCGCTGGCCGGGGATACCCGCGCCGACGTGTGCATCGTCGGCGGCGGCTACACCGGCCTGTGGACCGCCATCATGCTCAAGGAGCACGATCCCGGGCTCGACGTGGTGCTGGTCGAGGCCGATCTCTGCGGCGCCGGCGCCAGCGGCCGCAACGGCGGCTGCGCGCTGTCCTGGTCGGCCAAGTTCTTCACCCTGGAACGGCTGTTCGGACTAACCGAGGCGATCCGCCTGGTCAAGGCCTCCGAGGACAGCATCCGGGCCATCGGCGCCTTCTGCCAGCGCTACGACGTCGAGGCCGACTACCGGCTGGACGGCACCCTCTATACCGCCACCAACCCGGCCCAGGTCGGCAGCACCGACAGCGTGATCGCCGCTCTGGAGCGCCACGGCATCAACTCCTTCGCCAAGCGCCCGCTGGCCGACGTGCAGCGCCTGGCCGGCTCGCGCAGGCACCTGGAGGGTTGGTTCTCGCCGGCTGCCGCGACGGTGCAACCAGGCAAGCTGGTTCGCGGCCTGCGCCGGGTCGCCCTGCAACTGGGGGTACGCCTGTACGAAGGCACGCCGATGCGAGGACTGGAGCACGGCCGCCCGGCGGAAGTGGTCACCCCCCACGGGCGGGTCGTCGCCGGCCGCGTGGTGCTGGCGCTGAACGCCTGGATGGCGAGGGCCTTCCCGCAGTTCGAACGCAGCGTGGCGATCGTCTCCAGCGACATGCTCATCACCGAGCCACGACCAGACCTGTTGCAGGAGATCGGCCTGACCAGCGGGGTCAGCGTGCTCGACTCACGGATCTTCGTGCATTACTACCACAACACCCCGGACGGCCGGCTGATGCTCGGCAAGGGCGGCAACACCTTCGCCTACGGCGGACGCATGCTGCCGGTGTTCGACCGCCCCTCGCCGTATCTCGGACAACTGCGCGGCAGTTTGCGGGAGTTCTTCCCCGAGTTAGCCGAGGTCGCCATCGAGGCCAGCTGGAACGGTCCGTCGGATCGCTCGGTGACCGGCCTGCCGTTCTTCGGCCGGCTCGACGGCCGCGACAATGTGTTCTACGGCTTCGGCTACTCCGGCAGCGGCGTCGGTCCATGCCACATGGGCGGGCAGATCCTTTCTTCGCTGGCGCTCGGCCTGGACAATCCCTGGACCCGTTCGCCGCTGACCCAGGGGCCGCTCGGCCGCTTCCCGCCGGAGCCGATCCGCTATGTCGGTTCGCTGATGGTGCGCAACGCGATCCGTCGCAAGGAGCACGCCGAAGACGCCGGCCGGCGCCCGCGTCATCTCGACGTACGCCTGGCCAGGTTCGCCGCCGCCGCGGGCAAGGCCGACAAGGGTTGAGCCGCTTTCCGGGCGTCTCTTCAGCCCATTCGGGGGCGCCCTTCTTTTTCCTTCGGTTTCGATTTCGCTCAAGCAAAGGTCGTAAAAAGCGCATTTAATTCACCCGTCAGCCTGTGCGAGGCTGTTCCAACCCCTGGCCCAGTTTTCCTTCATGCACCTACCGACGACGCGCACCCTGCCCTACCAGCCTTCCGCCAACCCGGCCGGAACGCCCGCGCGTCTACCCCGCAAGCACAGCCGCTGGCTGGAACTGGAGCCGCTCTCCCTCCCTCTCGAACTGGCCTTCTGGGCGCTCTGGCATTGCCGCCACGCGCGTCCGCCGGACGCTCGTCACGCCTGATATCCCTCCGGCCCCGCGCAACGGCGGGGCCGGCCTGCCGCTTGCATGCCGTTCCGCGACGCTGCCGTCGCCGGAGCGCCGCTGCGAGCGTCGCGACGCTACCGGACAAGACCGACAAGAGAGCCCCATGAACTTCGCCTGCGAACAAGAAGCCCAGGATTTCCTGGCCGCCAATCCCGATATCGAACTCTTCGAACTGTTCATCCTCGACGCCAATGGCGTGCCACGGGGCAAACTGCTGCACCGCGACGAACTGCTGGCCGTCTACCGCAGCGGCCGGCCGCTGCCGAGCACCATCCTCGGGCTGACAATGAACGGCGAGGATGTCGAGGACTCCGGCCTGGTCTGGGACGTCGGCGACATCGACTGCCGCGCCTACCCCCTGTCCGGCAGCCTGGTGCGCCTGCCCTGGCGGCAGATCCCGACGGCGGCGGTGCAGGTCAGCATGCACCCGAGCGAGGGCCTGCCCGCCAGCGTCGCCGATCCGCGCCACCTCCTGGTGCGCACCATCGACGCGCTGAAGAGCGAGGGCTATCACCCGGTGATGGCCGCTGAGCTGGAGTTCTACCTGCTCGACCGTGAGCGCGACGCCAACGGCCGCCCGCAACCGGCTCGCGACGCCGATGGCGGCCGCCCGCGGGCGACCCAGGTCTACGGCCTGCGCGAACTGGAGCAGATCGAGCCGTTCCTCGCCGACCTCTATGCCGCCTGCAAGGCGCAGGGCCTGCCGGCACGCACGGCGATCTCGGAATATGCCCCGGGCCAGGTGGAAATCACCCTCGACCACGGCGACGCCCTCGCCGCCATGGACCAGGCGATCCGCTACAAGCGCCTGGTCAAGGGCATCGCGCACAAGCACGGGATGCTCGCCTGCTTCATGGCCAAGCCGTTCGACGACCTGGCCGGCACTGGCATGCACCTGCACGTCAGCCTGGCCGACGAACAAGGCCACAACCTGTTCGCCAGCGACGACCCCGCCGGCACGCCGTTGCTGCGCCAGGCGGTCGGCGGCATGCTCGCCAGCCTGCTCGACTCGCTCCTGCTGTTCTGTCCCAACGCCAACTCCTACCGGCGCTTCCAGGCCAACAGCTACGCGCCGCTGGCGCAGACCTGGGGCGTCGACAACCGCACCGTGAGCCTGCGCGTGCCGGGCGGCCCGGCCTCCAGTCGGCATATCGAGCACCGCATCTGCGGCGCCGACGCCAACCCCTACCTGGCCGCCGCGGCGCTCCTCGCCGGGGTCCACCGCGGCATCCGCGAAGGCATCGATCCGGGTGCGCCGGTGGAGGGCAACGGCTACGCCCAGGCCGGCAAGCGCCTGCCCACCGACTGGCTGACCGCCCTCGATACCCTGCAAGGCTCCGAGTGGGCGCGGGAAGCCTTCGGCGAGCCGTTCCTCGGCGTCTACCTGGCGGTGAAGCGCGCGGAATACCGGCAATTCATGGGCGAGGTCGGCGAGCAGGACTGGCGCTGGTACCTGACCCAGGCCTGAGATCCCGGACCCGCCCGCATACGGCGGCGCGCCGGCAGGACGCTCCGCACTGGAACAAGGAATACCCGATGAACGCAGCAATCCATCCCCGTCCGGCCGCGGAACGCGCGCCGTCCTACTACGCCGCCACGCTCAACGAGGAAACCGACTATCCGACCCTGCTGGGCGCGGTGACGGTCGACATCGCCATCATCGGCGGCGGCTTCACCGGCGTCGCCACGGCGGTCGAACTGGCCGAGCGTGGCTACAAGGTAGCCCTGGTCGAGACCCATCGCATCGGCTGGGGCGCCAGCGGGCGCAACGGCGGCCAGGTCACCGGCAGCCTGTCCGGCGACGCGGCGATGCACAAGCAGATGCGCCAATGGCTGGGCGCCGAGGTCGAGGACTTCATCTGGCACCTGCGCTGGCGCGGCCACGAGATCATCCGCCAGCGGGTGGAGAAGTACGGCATCGCCTGCGACCTTCGCCATGGCCACCTGCACGCGGCGATGAAGGCCAGCCACATGGGCGAGCTGCAGGCCT
Source organism: Pseudomonas sp. TZ252 (assembly GCF_056110345.1). Lineage (NCBI taxonomy): Bacteria > Pseudomonadati > Pseudomonadota > Gammaproteobacteria > Pseudomonadales > Pseudomonadaceae > Pseudomonas > Pseudomonas sp. TZ252. Next base: position 6,293,125 of record NZ_CM148566.1, read on the forward strand.
CCTACGAGGAGGCGGTGCGCCGCGGCATGGGCGACCAGGTGGTCCTGCTGGACAAGGCCGGCGTCCAGGCCCACCTGGAGACCGAGCTGTACTGCGGCGCGCTGAAGAACACCCGCAACATGCACCTGCACCCGCTCAACCTGTGCATCGGCGAGGCCAGGGCGGCGGCCGGCCTCGGCGCTCTGATCTTCGAACATTCCGAGGTGCTGGATATCGTCCACGGCCCGCGGCCGGCGGTGATTACCCGCGAGGGAAGGATCGAGGCGCAGCAGATCCTGCTTGCCGGCGATGTCTACCACAAGCTCGAACGCAGGCAGCTCAAGGGGATGATCTTCCCGGCCATGGGCGGAATCGTTACCACCCGGCCGCTGGGCGAGCTGGCACGGGAGATCAACCCGCAGGGGCTGGCGGTCTACGATTGCCGCTTCGTCCTCGATTACTACCGCCCCACCGCCGACGGCCGCCTGCTGTTCGGTGGCGGCGCCAACTACTCGGGCCGCGACTCGCGGGACATCGCCGCCGAGCTGCGGCCATGCATCGAGCGCACCTTCCCGCGCCTGAAGGGCGTGGAGATCGAGTTCCAGTGGAGTTGCGCCATGGGCATCGTGATGAACCGGATCCCCCAGCTCGGCAAGCTCTCCGACAACGTCTGGTACTGCCAGGGCTACTCGGGGCATGGCGTGGCCACCAGCCACATCATGGGCGAGATCATGGCCAAGGCGATGAGCGGGAGCCTGGAGCAGTTCGACACCTTCGCCCGTTGCAAGCACCTCAGGGTGCCGCTGGGCGACCTCTTCGGCAATCCGATGCTGGCCGCCGGGATGTGGTACTACCAGCTCATGGAGAAGCTGCGCTGAAGCGCGAGGGATGGCGGGGTCCGCGGAAGGCCTAGTCGGCCTTCTTGCGGATCCAGTAGAGATAGGTGCCCGCCTCTTCCTGCTGCTCGACCAGCTCGTGGCCGAGGAACACGCAGAACTTGGGGATGTCGCGGCGGGTCGAGGGATCGGTGGCAATCACCTTGAGCAGGCCGCCGGGCGCCAGGTCGCGGACCTTGTTGTGCAGCATCATCACCGGCTCGGGACAGTTCAGGCCGGTGGCGTCGAGAATGGCGTCGACAGAATGGGTCATCGGGAAACTCCGCAACAGAATCCGCGCATTGTCGCGCATGCGGCGCGGCCGGTCACCTGTCCCCGGCCGGAATGCCGCCGCCCCTCAGCGTTCGAGGCGGCGTAGATGGCAGGTCACTTCCTCGCGGTCGTGATACAGCTGCTTGCAGCCGATCGCTACCTTCAGGCCGCGCGCGTCAAAGCTCTCGCGCAGGCGCTGGAGGATCTTGCGCACCTCGGCATAGCGCTGCTTCATCGGCAGCTTGAGGTTGACCACCGCCTCGCGGCAAAGCCCTTCGCCGATCCAGGTCTCGATCAACGCACCGGTGCGTGCCGGCTTCTCGACGATGTCGCAGACCATCCAGTCGACCCGCTGGCGCGGGCGGTACTGGTAGCCGTCGACCTTCTGGTGGTCGACCAGCCCGGAATACATCAGGTTCTCCGCCATCGGCCCGTTGTCCACGGCGGTCACCCGCATCTCCCGGTTAACCAGTTGCCAGGTCCAGCCGCCCGGCGCCGCACCGAGGTCTACGGCGAGCATGTCCGGCGCCAGGCGCTTGTCCCATTCGCTGCGCGGGATGAACTGGTGCCAGGCTTCCTCCAGCTTCAGCGTCGAACGGCTCGGCGCCTCGCGGGGAAACTTCAGGCGCGGGATGCCCATCGGCCAGAGCGCGCTGTTGCGCGGCTCGGCGAGGCCGACGAAGACTTCCCGGCCGGAGCGGAAGGTCAGCAGCAGGCGCGGCAGCGCCGGGTCCTCCTGCAACCGCCCGGCCTTCACCAGCGCCGCGCGCAGCGGTTTCTCGAACTTGCGGCAGAAGGTCGACACCTCCTTGCCGGCATTGGTGTCCAGCACCTCCAGCCAGAGGCTGCCGCAAACCGGATAACTCGCCAGTTCCGCCAGCAGTACCTCGATGCGCTGGCTTTCCGGCAATTCGATGAAGCCGGGCCCGCGCGCCCACTGGCGCGGGAAGATCAAGTCGGCGAAACGCAGGCGGCGCATCAGGCGCTCGGCGCCGTCGGCGTCCTGGCAGACGAACTCGACGTGGGCGCTGGCCGGCTTGCTCTTGGCATAGCCGGGAATCTCGAGAGTGGCTGCATGCTCGGCGATTTCGGCGCAGACTTCACCTTCGAAGCCTGGCCGGCAGTGCATCAACAGGGTATTCATGGGGTTGTCTCCTTGGCCGCGCACTATAGTGCCGGGCATGCCTCAAGGGAACTGCAGCGACCGTTCGTCGGTCCAGTGTATATGGCAGGAGCCCTCGAGCCGGTCTAGCTTGAAGGTTTCGAACAACGCTATCCCAAAGTCTGACTCTCGCCAGCGGCCGGTACCGATGGGATCGGGCCACCGCGCATTACCGAGGTAACGGCACCCTGGCGTCCGCGGACGCCGCGGGTCCCGGGCGAAGCCAGGCACTATCGGCTCGACGACGGGCCTGGCGTCAGGACGAGGCCAGGCCCGCCGCCCCCGGGCCCGCCGTGAGGAAATCAGAAATGCCTGCTTTGGACAGCCTGAAAACCCTTCGCAGTCTCGCTGTGGACGGCAAGACCTACCACTACTACAGCCTCCCGGAAGCCGCCCGGACCCTGGGCGATCTCGGCAAGCTGCCGATGTCGCTGAAGGTCCTGCTGGAAAACCTCCTGCGCTGGGAGGACGGCAGCACCGTCACCGGCGACGACCTCAAGGCCCTCGCCGGCTGGCTCAGGGAGCGCCGTTCCGACCGCGAGATCCAGTACCGCCCGGCGCGGGTCCTGATGCAGGACTTCACCGGGGTGCCCGCGGTGGTCGACCTGGCCGCCATGCGCGCGGCCATGGCCAAGGCCGGCGGCGACCCGCAGAAGATCAACCCGCTGTCGCCGGTGGACCTGGTCATCGACCACTCGGTGATGGTCGACAAGTTCGCCAGCGAATCGGCCTTCGAACAGAACGTCGAGATCGAGATGCAGCGCAACGGCGAACGCTACGCCTTCCTGCGCTGGGGCCAGAACGCCTTCGACAACTTCAGCGTGGTACCGCCGGGCACCGGCATCTGCCACCAGGTCAACCTGGAGTACCTGGGCCGCACGGTCTGGACCAAGGACGAGGATGGCAGGACCTACGCCTTCCCCGACACCCTGGTCGGCACCGACTCCCACACCACCATGATCAACGGCCTCGGCGTGCTCGGCTGGGGCGTCGGCGGCATCGAGGCGGAAGCCGCCATGCTCGGCCAGCCGGTATCGATGCTGATCCCCGAGGTCATCGGCTTCAAGCTCACCGGCAAGCTGCGCGAGGGCATCACCGCCACCGACCTGGTGCTGACCGTCACGCAGATGCTGCGCAAGAAGGGCGTGGTGGGGAAATTCGTCGAGTTCTACGGCGACGGCCTGGCCGACCTGCCCCTGGCGGACCGCGCCACCATCGCCAACATGGCCCCGGAATACGGCGCCACCTGCGGCTTCTTCCCGGTGGACGAGATCACCCTCGGCTACCTGCGCCTGTCCGGACGTCCGGAAAGCACGGTCAAGCTGGTCGAGGCCTACAGCAAGGAACAGGGCCTGTGGCGCGAGAAGGGCCACGAGCCGGTGTTCACCGACACCCTGCACCTGGACATGGGCGAAGTCGAGGCCAGCCTGGCCGGACCGAAGCGCCCGCAGGACCGCGTGGCCCTGCAGAACGTCGCCAGCGCCTTCAACGAGTTCCTCGGCCTGCAGTTGCATCCCTCCAGCACCGAAGAAGGCCGCCTGCTCAGCGAGGGCGGCGGCGGCACCGCGGTCGGCGCCAACGCCGCCTTCGGCGAGATCGACTACCAGCACGACGGCCAGACCCACCGCCTGAAGAACGGCGCGGTGGTGATCGCCGCCATCACCTCCTGCACCAACACCTCCAACCCCAGCGTGATGATGGCCGCCGGCCTGCTGGCGAAGAAGGCGGTGGAAAAAGGCCTGCAACGCAAGCCCTGGGTGAAGAGTTCGCTGGCGCCGGGCTCCAAGGTGGTCACCGACTACTTCAAGGCCGCCGGCCTGACCCGCTACCTCGACGAACTCGGCTTCGACCTGGTCGGCTACGGCTGCACCACCTGCATCGGCAACTCCGGCCCGCTGCTGGAGCCGATCGAGAAAGCCATCCAGCAGGCCGACCTGACCGTCGCCTCGGTACTCTCCGGCAACCGCAACTTCGAAGGCCGCGTGCACCCGTTGGTGAAGACCAACTGGCTGGCCTCGCCGCCGCTGGTGGTGGCCTACGCCCTGGCCGGCAGCGTGCGGATCAACCTCAGCGAGGAACCGCTGGGCACCGGCAAGGACGGCCAGCCGGTCTACCTGAAGGACATCTGGCCGAGCCAGAAGGAAATCGCCGAGGCGATCCAGAAGGTCGACACCGAGATGTTCCACAAGGAGTACGCCGAGGTCTTCGCCGGCGACGAGAAATGGCAGGCGATCCAGGTGCCGCAGTCGGACACCTACGAGTGGCAGGCCGACTCCACCTACATCCAGCATCCACCCTTCTTCGAACACATCGCCGAGGCGCCGCCGGCCATCGCCGACGTCGAGCAGGCGCGGGTGCTGGCGGTGCTGGGCGACTCGGTGACCACCGACCACATCTCCCCTGCCGGCAACATCAAGGCCGACAGCCCGGCCGGCCGCTACCTGCGCGAGCACGGCGTGGAACCGAAGGACTTCAACTCCTACGGCTCCCGTCGCGGCAACCATGAGGTGATGATGCGCGGCACCTTCGCCAACATCCGCATCAAGAACGAGATGCTCGGCGGCGAGGAAGGCGGCAATACCCTGTACGTGCCCAGCGGCGAGAAACTGGCGATCTACGACGCGGCCATGCGTTACCAGGAGGACGGCACCCCGCTGGTGATCGTCGCCGGCAAGGAATACGGCACCGGCTCGTCGCGCGACTGGGCGGCCAAGGGTACCAACCTGCTGGGCGTGAAGGCGGTGATCGCGGAGAGCTTCGAGCGCATCCACCGCTCCAACCTGGTCGGCATGGGCGTGCTGCCGTTGCAGTTCGAGAACGGCCAGGACCGCAAGAGCCTGAAGCTGACCGGCAAGGAGGTGCTGAACATCCGCGGCCTCGGCGGCGAACTCAAGCCGCACATGCCGCTCAGCGTGGAAGTGACCCGCGAGGACGGCAGCCAGGACAGCTTCAAGGTCCTCTGCCGCATCGACACCCTCAACGAGGTCGAGTACTTCAAGGCCGGCGGCATCCTCCACTACGTGCTGCGCAGCATGCTCTGAGGCAGCGGCGGTACGCGCGGAGGGGTGGCTTCGGCCACCCCTTTTTCATTCCGGCGCCCGGGGCCGCGAGCGCTTCGCAGGGCGAACGACGCCCCGGCGTCATCCGCCGATACCCCGCAGGACCGGCGGATGGCCGCCTCGCGCTTATCCGCCAGGCCCCTCCCCAGCCCATGCGCGCCGCCGGGAACGACACGAAACCGTAACGCATTGACCTCCATCAGCGAATCCGCCATCTATCCGACCACGTGGTCGGTTCTCATGCTTTGGGTCAATAGCTATCTGTTTTTCCTCGTGAAAGCATTCACAAATCCCTCATGTGAAAGGCGTTTTCGCCGATGTAGAGGTAAATGCTTCACTTGTTTTGGAAGGCCCATGCGCAACAATCAGCCCATCACCCAGCACGAGCGCGTCTATCCGGCGGAACAACGCCTGATCACCACCACCAATCTCAAAGGCATCATCACCTACTGCAACGAAGCCTTCATCGACATCAGCGGCTTCAGCCGCGAGGAGCTGATGTCCGCGCCGCACAACCTGATCCGTCACCCCGACGTCCCGCCGGCGGTGTTCGCCCACATGTGGACCACCCTCAAAGCCGGCCGCCCGTGGATGGGGATCGTCAAGAACCGCTGCAAGAACGGCGACCACTACTGGGTCAGCGCCTATGTCACGCCGATCTACGACCAGGGCGCGGTGGTCGGCTACGAGTCGGTGCGGGTCAAGCCGACCGCCGAACAGATCCAGCGCGCCGAGGCCCTCTACCGTCGCCTCGGCGCCGGCAAGCCGGCGATCCCCCGGCGCGACCGCTGGCTGCCGGTACTGCTCGACTGGCTGCCGTTCATCCTGATCAGCCAGATCGGCTTCCTCATCGGTATCTGGCTGAACTCCTGGTGGGGCTTCATCCTCGCCGGCCTGCTCGCCGTTCCGCTCGGCCTGGCCGGACTGCGCTGGCAGAAGCGCGGGCTGAAGCGCCTGATGCGGCTCGCCGAACAGACCACCTCCGACCCGCTGATCGCGCAGATGTACACCGACAGCCGCGGCGACCAGGCGCGCCTGGAAATGGCCATCCTCAGCCAGGACGCGCGCCTGAAGACCTGCCTGACGCGCCTGCAGGACACCGCCGAATACCTCACCGAACAGGCGCGCCAGGCCGACACCCTGGCCCACCACAGCTCCGCCGGTCTGGAACAGCAGCGCGCAGAGACCGAACAGGTGGCCACCGCGGTCAACGAGATGGCCGCCACCACCCAGGAAGTGGCGAACAATGTCCAGTTGACCGCCGACGCCACACAGAAGGCCAACGAACTGACCTCGCGCGGCCGCGACATCGCCGCGGAGACGCGCAACGCCATCCAGCGCCTGTCGGAGTCGGTGGGCGAGACCGGGGCCGCGGTGAGTCGCCTGGCCCAGGACAGCAACGAGATCGGCGGCGTGGTCGATGTGATCAAGGGCATCGCCGACCAGACCAACCTGCTCGCCCTCAACGCCGCCATCGAGGCGGCGCGGGCCGGCGACCAGGGACGCGGCTTCGCCGTGGTGGCCGACGAAGTGCGCTCGCTGGCGCAACGCACCGCGGCCTCCACCGAGCAGATCCACCACCTGATCGCCAAGTTGCAGAACACCGCCAACGATGCGGTACATACCATGGAGAGCGGCCTGCAGCAGGCCGAAGCCGGGGTCCAGCGGGTGCTGGAAGCCGACAGCGCGCTGGTCGGCATCAGCGAGGCGGTCAGCAACATCACCGAGATGACCACCCAGATCGCCGCCGCCGCGGAGGAACAGAGCGCGGTGGCCGAGGAAATCAACCGCAACATCAGCACCATCGCCGCCCTGGCCGAGCAGACCTCCGACGAGGCGCTGCGCACGGCGAAACTGAGCGAGGAACTGACCACCACCGCGCAGAGCCAGTATTCCCTGGTCGAGCGCTTCAACCGCTGAGATCAGGCCGCGGGGAGGAAGCTCCCCGCACCTGCCGTCACTTGAAGTCCCATTGCATCTGCGCCGGGATGCTTACCGCGCTTGACGACTGCACGCAGACGTCGAGGTAGTCGGTGAAGCGCGGCGGCGCGGAGATCCCCTCCTCCAGCAGACGGCTGTTGTCGAACAGGTAGTTGAGGTCGGCAAAGCCGCTGTACAAGCGCAACGCGCGCAGGACCAGACGCGGATTGGCCGGGCCGATGCGCGACTCGAAGCTCTTCGCCAGTTCCTTGAGGTCGTCCACCTCCACCTTGCGGTAGCGCTCGCCTACCGGCGCCGCCCCGTTGGCGCGGGCGAAGGCCTCGTCGATCTCGCCGAAGGTGCAGGCCGCGCGATGGCCGGCGGAGATATGATAGAGGCTGTGCCCCAGGCACGGCTTCAGCGCCAGGCCGATCAGCGCCTCGGCGCAGTAGTCGACCGGAATCACGTCGATCTGCTCGTCCAGGCCGCAGGTGAAGCTTTCCAGGGCGAAGCCCATGCGGAAGACCCAGAAGATGCTGCCGGAGGCCTGGCAGCCAAGGGTACGGTGGCCCACCACGATGGATGGCCGCGCCACCACCAGGGGCAGGCCCGGCAGTTCCTCGCGCATGCGCCGCTCGATTTCCGCCTTGGACGCGGTGTAGTCCACCAGTTGCTGCTCCGCCGCCGGGAATTCCCAGGACTCGCTGATCGGCGACTCTCGCTGCGGTCCGCAGCACATCGCGGTACCGACGTGGAGGAAACGCTTCAGTCGCTTCGAACGGCTCAGCACGTCGGCGAAGGCGAAAGTGCCGTCGACGTTGACCGGCCAGATGGTCGGGTTCTTCGAGAACGACGCCACGGCGGCGCAATTGATCACCCGCTCCACCTGCATCAGGCGCGGCGTCTCGCGGGCCAGCCAGGAGGTGTCGAGGAAATCGCCGCAGAGGATCTGCTCCGCCCGCAGTGCCAGGCAGTCGGCTTCGTCGACGCCATGCATCAGCAGGTTGCCGCGCAGGCGTTCGAGCCCCTGCTGGCGGGATTCGGCGCGGACCAGGAAGGACAGGTTGGCGCCGTGCCCGGCGGCGATCAGCTGGGCGGCGACCGAACCGCCGAGAAAGCCGGTGGCCCCCGTCAGCAGGATGCGTTCGCGGGTATCGATAGCGGTGATCTGCTCACCGTCGGCATGCATGTTCATGTCTTCCCCCCTCAGAGAAGTCAGTCGCCCACGCCTCGATGCGAGGGTGGTTGCGCCGCAGCTTATGAGGGGATGCCTTAAGGAACCGTTAATGGCCCTGGAGCCCGCGAAGGAAGCCGGCCACCTCCCGCGCCGTTGCCGCCAGGTGCTGCTCGTGGGTCAGGCCGGAGGCCTTCAGCGGCTTGAGGTCGTGGTCCGCCGCGGCCAGCCAGTGCAGGCGGATCGTCGGCGCCAGCGCATAGCCCGCCACCGCCTCGCGGTTGCCCAGGGCGTCGCGCTCGCCCTGGACGATCAGGGTCGGCGTGCGCAGCCCGGCGAGGTGCGCGACCCGCGGCTTCTCCGGCTTGCCGGCGGCGTAGAACGGGTAGCCGAGGCAGACCAGGGCATCCGCGCCCAGCTCGTCGGCCAGCAGGCTGGCCATGCGCCCGCCCATCGACTTGCCGCCCAGGGCCAAGGGCCCGTCCAGGGTCTCGCGGACCTGCGCATGGACTCGCCGCCAGCAGTCGAGCAACTGCGCCTGCGGATTCGGCGGACGCTTGCGGCCGTCCTCGCGGCGCTGGGCCATGTAGGGAAACTCGAAGCGCGCGACGGCGATGCCCTGGGCGGCGAGCAGTTCGGCGATGCGCTCCATGAACGGGCTGTCCATCGGCGCCCCGGCGCCATGGGCGAGAATCAGGGTGGCCGACAGCGAGCCGGCCGGGCGGTTCCATTTCAGCGACAACTTGCCACACCTCGTATGCAGTGGGGGTCGGGAAGCCAATTGATCCCGATCAATATTTCATAACGCCCCATTATCCATGCTTCCTTTCGCTAATTACGCCAATTAGACCAGCCCCAATGGGGGGACGCCCGGCATCCCAACTGCCGGAAAAAGCCATAGCGTATAACCGTGGATGGAAGCCCATAGCATGAGCACCACTAACCCAGAGTCCGCCTATAACTACAAGGTGGTCCGCCAATTCGCCATCATGACCGTGGTCTGGGGCATCGTCGGCATGACCGTCGGTGTCCTGATCGCCGCCCAGCTGGTATGGCCCGACCTGAACTTCGGCTTGCCGTGGACGAGCTTCGGCCGCCTGCGCCCGCTGCACACCAACGCGGTGATCTTCGCCTTCGGCGGTTGCGCACTGTTCGCCACCAGCTACTACGCGGTGCAGCGCACCTGCCAGGTGCGACTGTTCTCCGACACCCTCGCCTCCTTCACCTTCTGGGGCTGGCAACTGGTGATCCTGCTGGCCGCCATCAGCCTGCCGCTGGGCTACACCTCGTCCAAGGAGTACGCCGAGCTGGAATGGCCGATCGACATCCTGATCACGGTGGTCTGGGTCGCCTACGCGGTGGTGTTCTTCGGCACCCTGGTCAAGCGCAAGGTCAAGCACATCTATGTGGGCAACTGGTTCTTCGGCGGGTTCATCCTCACCGTCGCCATGCTCCACGTGGTGAACAACCTCGAGCTGCCGGTGACCTTCACCAAGTCCTACTCGCTGTACGCCGGCGCCACCGACGCCATGGTCCAGTGGTGGTACGGGCATAACGCCGTGGGCTTCTTCCTCACCGCCGGCTTCCTCGGCATGATGTACTACTTCGTGCCCAAGCAGGCCGAGCGTCCGGTCTACTCCTACCGCCTGTCCATCGTCCACTTCTGGGCGCTGATCGCGGTGTACATCTGGGCCGGCCCGCACCACCTGCACTACACCGCGCTGCCGGACTGGGCGCAGTCGCTGGGCATGGTGATGTCGCTGATCCTCCTGGCGCCGAGCTGGGGCGGCATGATCAACGGCATGATGACCCTCTCCGGCGCCTGGCATAAGCTGCGCAGCGACCCGATCCTGCGCTTCCTGGTGGTGTCCCTGGCGTTCTACGGCATGTCCACCTTCGAAGGCCCGATGATGGCGATCAAGACCGTCAACGCCCTCTCCCACTACACCGACTGGACCATCGGCCACGTACACGCCGGCGCCCTCGGCTGGGTCGCGATGGTTTCCATCGGCTCGCTCTACCACCTGATCCCGAAGGTCTTCGGCCGCGAGAAGATGTACAGCCTGGGCCTGATCAACGCGCACTTCTGGCTGGCCACCATCGGTACCGTGCTTTACATCGCCTCGATGTGGGTCAACGGCATCACCCAGGGCCTGATGTGGCGCGCGGTCAACGAGGACGGCACCCTGACCTACTCCTTCGTCGAAGCGCTGGCCGCCGGCCACCCCGGCTTCATCGTGCGCATGCTCGGCGGTTTCATCTTCCTGCTCGGCATGTTCCTGATGGCCTACAACACCTGGCGCACCGTCAGTGCCGCCAAGCCGGCCGAATACGAAGCCGCCGCACAGATCGCCTGAGGAGCCGAGCATGAAACACGAAATACTCGAGAAGAACGTCGGCCTGCTGGCGCTATGCATGGCCGTGGCCGTGAGCATCGGCGGCCTGACCCAGATCGTGCCGCTGTTCTTCCAGGACGTGACCAACACCCCGGTCGAAGGCATGAAGCCCTATACCGCGCTGCAACTGGAAGGCCGCGACATCTATATCCGCGAAGGCTGCGTCGGCTGCCACTCGCAGATGATCCGTCCGTTCCGCGCCGAAACCGAACGCTACGGCCACTACTCGGTGGCCGGCGAGAGCGTCTGGGACCACCCCTTCCTGTGGGGTTCCAAGCGTACCGGTCCGGACCTGGCCCGCGTCGGTAGCCGCTACTCCGACGACTGGCACCGCGCACACCTGTTCAACCCGCGCAACGTGGTGCCCGAGTCGAAGATGCCGGCCTACCCGTGGCTGGTGGAGAACAAGCTCGACGGCAAGGACATCGAGAAGAAGCTCGAAGTGATGCGCACCCTCGGCGTGCCCTATACCGACGAAGACATCAAGGGCGCCAAGGACTCGCTGAAAGGCAAGACCGAGATGGACGCCGTGGTCGCCTACCTGCAGGTGCTCGGCACCTCGATCAAGAACAAACGGTGACGGCAATGGATATCGGGACGCTGCGAGGACTCGGCACGCTGCTGATCATGGTCGCCTTCATCGGTCTGGTGATCTGGGCCTACAGCGGCAAACGCAAGAAGAGCTTCGACGAAGCGACGATGCTGCCCTTCGCAGACGATCCCGAAGCCAAAAAGCACGTCGAGCAAGCTTCTAGGAGTAACAAAGAATGACCACCTTCTGGAGTCTGTACATCACAGCTCTTACCGTCGGTACCTTGATCGCCCTGCTCTGGCTGGTCTTCGCCACCCGCAAGGGCGAGGCCAAGGGTACTACCGAAAAGACCATGGGCCACTCCTACGACGGCATCGAGGAGTACGACAATCCGCTGCCGAAGTGGTGGTTCATGCTGTACATCGGCACCATCGTCTTCTCCGTCGGCTACCTGGTCCTGTACCCGGGCCTGGGTAACTGGAAAGGCGTGCTGCCGGGCTACGAGGGCGGCTGGACCCAGGACAAGCAGTGGGAACGCGAGATGAACATCGCCCAGGAGAAGTACGGGCCGATCTTCGCCAAGTACGCCGCCATGCCCATCGAGGAAGTGGCCAAGGACGAGCACGCCATGAAGATGGGCAGCCGCATGTTCGCCACCTACTGCTCGATCTGCCACGGTTCCGACGCCAAGGGCGCCCTCGGCTTCCCCAACCTGGCCGACAACGAGTGGCGCTGGGGCGGTGACCCGCAGAGCATCGAGACCACCATCCTCGGCGGTCGCCACGCGATCATGGCGGCCTGGGGCGACATCCTCGGCGAAGACGGGGTGAAGAACGTCGCCGCCTACGTCCGCACCGAACTCGCCGGGCTGAAGCTGCCGGAAGGCACCAAGGCCGACGTCGAGGCCGGCAAGCAGATCTTCTCGGTCAACTGCGTCGCCTGCCACGGCCCGGAAGGCAAGGGTACCGCCCTGGTCGGCGCGCCGAACCTGACCAACCCCGGCGCGTTCATCTACGGCTCCAGCTACGCCCAGCTCCAACAAACCATCCGCCATGGCCGCCAGGGCCAGATGCCGGCCCAGGAGCCCTACCTGGGCAAGGAAAAGGTGCACATCCTGGCCGCCTACATCTACAACCTGTCGCACAACCAGGGCAGCAACTGACCCCTCCCCCCACCCGCGCCCTCCCGGGCGCGGGTCCTTCCCCCGGTCTCAGACCTTAGTCCCAGGCGGCGCGACGAAGTGTCGCACCAGCGGACGCCTTTCCTACCCTTCCTTTTCAATCGCGTCTAAGCTGCTCTGCATTCGTCCCTCTCCGGCAGAGCGACGGGACACCTAACTTCACCGGCCGAACCCACTCGCCCGGATAGCGCCAAAAAGCCATACGGCCGCCTTGGAAAGCGCTCTGAAGCAGGCATCAAACTGGCGTCGCCCCTGGCCTGGCGCGTTGCAATGCCCACCCGCTTTCTCCATACTTGCCGCCGATTTTTTGTCCCTAAAAAAGTCCATTAACCGTGGAACCCCTAGCATGAGCACAGCAATCAGTCAGACTGCTTATAACTATAAGGTGGTCCGCCAGTTCGCCGTTATGACGGTGGTCTGGGGGGTCATTGGAATGGGTCTCGGTGTCCTGATCGCCGCCCAACTGGTATGGCCCGAATTGAACTTCGACCTGCCGTGGACGAGCTTCGGCCGCCTTCGCCCCCTGCACACCAACGCGGTGATCTTCGCCTTCGGTGGGTGCGCCCTCTTCGCCACCTCGTACTACGTGGTGCAACGTACCTCGCAAGCCCGACTGATTTCAGACACGCTGGCGGCCTTCACCTTCTGGGGTTGGCAGGCCGTGATCGTGGGCGCCGTGCTGACCCTGCCGCAGGGTTTCACCACCTCCAAGGAATACGCCGAACTGGAATGGCCGCTGGCCATCCTCCTGGCGATCGTCTGGATCACCTACGCGATCGTGTTCTTCGGCACCATCGTCAAGCGCAAGGTCAAGCACATCTATGTGGGCAACTGGTTCTACGGTGCCTTCATCCTGGTGACGGCGATGCTGCACATCGTCAACCACATGTCGCTGCCGGTGAGCTGGTTCAAGTCCTACTCCGCCTACTCCGGCGCCACCGATGCGATGGTCCAGTGGTGGTACGGGCACAACGCCGTGGGCTTCTTCCTGACCACCGGCTTCCTCGGCATGATGTACTACTTCGTGCCCAAGCAGGCCGAGCGTCCGGTCTATTCCTATCGCCTGTCCATCGTCCACTTCTGGGCGCTGATCTCCCTGTACATCTGGGCCGGCCCGCACCACCTGCACTACACCGCGCTGCCGGACTGGGCGCAGTCGCTGGGCATGGTGATGTCGCTGATCCTCCTGGCACCGAGCTGGGGCGGCATGATCAACGGCATGATGACCCTCTCCGGCGCCTGGCATAAGCTGCGCACCGACCCGATCCTGCGCTTCCTGGTGGTATCCCTGGCCTTCTACGGCATGTCCACCTTCGAAGGCCCGATGATGGCGATCAAGACCGTCAACGCCCTCTCCCACTACACCGACTGGACCATCGGCCACGTGCACGCCGGCGCCCTCGGCTGGGTGGCGATGATCTCCATCGGCTCGCTCTACCACCTGATCCCGAAAGTCTTCGGTCGCCCGCAGATGCACAGCATCGGCCTGATCAACGCGCACTTCTGGCTGGCCACCATCGGCACCGTGCTGTACATCGCCTCGATGTGGGTCAACGGCATCACCCAAGGCCTGATGTGGCGCGCGGTCAACGAGGACGGCACCCTGACCTACTCCTTCGTTGAAGCACTGGTCGCAAGCCACCCGGGCTTCATCGTGCGCATGATCGGCGGTGGTTTCTTCCTCACCGGCATGCTGCTGATGGCCTACAACACCTGGCGCACCGTGCGTGCTGCCAAGCCGGCCGAATACGAAGCCGCCGCGCAGATCGCCTGAGGAGCCCGACGTAAATGAAGAACCACGAAATACTCGAGAAGAACGTCGGCCTGCTGGCCATCTTCATGGTGATCGCCGTCAGCATCGGCGGCCTGACCCAGATCGTTCCGCTGTTCTTCCAGGACGTGACCAATACCCCGGTCGAAGGCATGAAGCCGCGTACCGCCCTGGAACTGGAAGGTCGCGACATCTACATCCGCGAAGGCTGCGTCGGCTGCCACTCGCAGATGGTCCGTCCGTTCCGTGCCGAGACCGAACGCTACGGCCATTACTCGGTCGCCGGTGAAAGCGTCTGGGACCACCCGTTCCTGTGGGGTTCCAAGCGTACCGGCCCGGACCTGGCCCGCGTCGGCGGCCGTTACTCCGACGACTGGCACCGCGCGCACCTGTACAACCCGCGCAACGTGGTGCCCGAGTCGAAGATGCCTGCCTACCCGTGGCTGGTAGAGAACAAGCTTGATGGCAAGGACACCGCCACCAAGATGGAAGTCCTGCGCAAGCTGGGCGTGCCTTACACCGACGAGGACATCGCCGGTGCACGTGAAGCCGTGAAGGGCAAGACCGAGATGGACGCCCTGGTGGCGTTCCTTCAAGGCCTGGGAACCTCTATCAAGAGCAAACGGTGAGTGTGATGGATATCGGGACTCTGCGTGGACTGGGCACCGTGGTGATCATGGTCGCCTTCATCGGCCTGGTGATCTGGGCCTACAGCGGCAAGCGCAAGAAGAGCTTCGACGAAGCGACGATGCTGCCCTTCGCAGACGATCCCGAAGCCAAAAAGCACGTCGAGCAAGCTTCTAGGAGTAACAAAGAATGACGACCTTCTGGAGTCTGTACATTACAGCTCTCACCCTCGGCACCCTGCTGGCGCTGACCTGGCTGATCTTCGCCACCCGCAAGGGCCAGCGCAGCAGCACCACCGACGAGACCGTGGGCCACTCCTACGACGGCATCGAGGAGTACGACAACCCGCTGCCGAAGTGGTGGTTCATGCTGTTCGTCGGCACCCTGGTGTTCGCCGTGGGGTACCTGGCCCTGTACCCGGGCCTGGGCACCTGGAAAGGCCTGATGCCGGGCTACCAGTCCGCCGACGAATTCGCCGACAAGGAAAAAGGCTGGACCGGCGTCCACCAGTGGGAAAAGGAAATGGCCAAGGCCGACGAGAAATACGGCCCGATCTTCGCCAAGTTCGCCGCGATGCCCATCGAGGAAGTCGCCAAGGATCCGCAGGCGGTGAAAATGGGCGGTCGCCTGTTCGCCTCCAACTGCTCGATCTGCCACGGCTCCGACGCCAAGGGCGCCTACGGCTTCCCCAACCTGACCGACGCCGACTGGCGCTGGGGCGGCGAGCCGGAAACCATCAAGACCACCATCATGGCTGGCCGCCACGCCGCCATGCCGGCCTGGGGTGAAGTGATCGGCGAGGAAGGCGTGAAGAACGTCGCCGCTTTCGTCCTCACCCAGATGGATGGCCGCAAGCTGCCGGAAGGCGCCAAGGCGGACATCGAGGCCGGCAAGCAGGTCTTCGCTACCACCTGCGTCGCCTGCCACGGTCCGGAAGGCAAGGGCACCCCGGCGATGGGCGCTCCCGATCTGACCCACCCCGGCGCGTTCATCTACGGCTCCAGCTTCGCGCAACTGCAGCAGACCATCCGCTACGGTCGCCAGGGTGTGATGCCGGCGCAACAGGAACACCTGGGCAACGACAAGGTGCACCTGCTGGCCGCCTACGTATACAGCCTGTCGCACGGCGAGAAGAGCGCCGAATAAGCGCTCCCTCCCCCACGACCCAGACGGCGCCGGCAACCCCGGCGCCGTTTTATTTTGTGCAAAAGAAAAGCGCGAATGGGACAATACGCGACCAAAAGTCGCACAGTTACCGCAAAAAGCCTGATAGATCAGGCGTATAATCAGTAGGCGTGCAACTATTTTCTGACCCTGTCGGCATGTACCGGCCGGGCGCCCCCCACTGCCGTGGTACGCACTGATGAGCAAACAGATTCCCGTTCAAGACGTCACCCCGCCTGCCAAGGGCGACACCAATAACAACGATCTCTACGCCAAGCGCGAGAAGATCTACACCCGGGCCTTCACCGGTATCTTCCGCCGACTGCGCATGGTGGGCGGTGCGGCGCTCTTCCTCCTCTACTTCGGTACCGTCTGGCTCAACTGGAGCGGCCGCCAGGCCGTCTGGTGGGACCTGCCCGAGCGCAAGTTCTACATCTTCGGCGCCACCTTCTGGCCGCAGGACTTCATGCTGCTGTCCTGGCTGCTGATCGTCTGCGCCTTCGGCCTGTTCTTCATCACCGTGTTCGCCGGTCGCGTCTGGTGCGGCTATACCTGCCCGCAGAGCGTATGGACCTGGATCTACATGTGGTGCGAGAAGGTCACCGAAGGCGACCGCAACCAGCGCATCAAGCTGGACAAGGCCCCGATGAGCGGCAACAAGCTGCTGCGCAAGACCGCCAAGCACAGCCTGTGGCTGCTGATCGGCCTGGTCACCGGCCTGACCTTCGTCGGCTACTTCTCGCCGATCCGCGAGCTGATTCCCGAGCTGCTCACCGGCCAGGCCGACGGCTGGGCCTACTTCTGGGTCGGCTTCTTCACCCTGGCCACCTACGGCAACGCCGGCTGGCTGCGCGAGCAGGTGTGCATCTACATGTGCCCCTACGCGCGCTTCCAGAGCGTGATGTTCGACAAGGACACCCTGATCGTCTCCTACGATCCGCGTCGTGGCGAGAAGCGCGGCCCGCGCAAGAAGTCCCTCGACTACAAGGCCCAGGGCCTGGGCGACTGCATCGACTGCACGATGTGCGTGCAGGTCTGCCCGACCGGCATCGACATCCGCGACGGCCTGCAGATCGAGTGCATCGGCTGCGCGGCGTGCATCGACGCCTGCGACAGCATCATGGAGAAGATGAACTACCCGAAAGGGCTGATCAGCTACACCACCGAGCACAACCTCAACGGCCAGAAGACCCACCTGGCCCGGCCGCGCCTGATCGGCTACGCCATCGCCCTGGTGCTGATGATCTCCGCCCTGATCACCGCGGTGGTCCTGCGTCCGCTGGTCGGCTTCGACGTTAGCAAGGACCGCGTGCTCTACCGCGAGAACGAACTCGGCCGCATCGAGAACGTGTACAGCCTGAAGATCATGAACAAGGATCAGCAGGACCACACCTACATCCTCGGCGCCAAGGGCCTCGAAGGCCTGACCCTGGAAGGCCGGCGCGAGCTGAAGGTGGCGGCGGGCGACATCCTCAACCTGCCGATGGAACTGTCCATCGAGCCGGAGAAGCTGCCTTCGACCACCAACGAGATCGTCTTCACCATCGAGTCGGCCGACGACCCGAGCATCCATAAAGAAGCGAAGAGTCGCTTCATTGGCCCACGCACCCGTTGAGTAACTTGAGCATGCAGTCCGAGACCCACCCTCAACCCTGGTACAAACACTTCTGGGCCTGGTTCATTGTGGCCCTCCTGGCGACCTCGGTGGTGCTCGGGCTGAGCCTGGTCACCATCGCGGTGCGCAACCAGGACACCCTGGTCACCGACAACTACTACGAGGCCGGCAAGGGCATCAACCGCTCCCTGGAACGCGAGAACCTGGCCGTACGCCTGCAAGTCCACGCCAAGGTCAAGGTCGACGACCTGACCGGCGAAGTCGAAGTGCGCCTGACCGGCAACAGCCGTCCGGATCAGCTCACCCTCAACCTGATCTCGCCGACCCAGCCGGAGAAGGACCGCCGCGTGGAGCTGCTGCGCAGCAACTCCGACCGCGAGCGCTACGTCGGGCAACTGACCGACGCCGTCGAGGGCCGTCGCTTCGTCGAACTGCTCGGCCAGGAAGGCAGCGGCCAGTGGCGTCTTTTCGAGGAAGAGGTGGTATCGCCGACCGTGGTCATGGAGCTGGGTGACGAACCGCTCCAGGGAGCAGAAGCGAAGCGCCCATGAGCGCCCCCCTGCCCTGCTACCACTGCGGCTTGCCGGTCCCCGCCGGCAGCCGCTTCGAGGCCCGCGTGCTCGGCGAGACGCGGGCCATGTGCTGTCCGGGCTGCCAGGCGGTGGCCGAGGCCATCGTCGCCGGCGGCCTGGAAAGCTACTACCGGCACCGCAGCGAAAACGCCGCCAACCCCGAAGCCTTGCCCAAGGCGCTCAGCGAAGAGTTGCAGCTCTACGACCGCCCGGACGTACAGGGCGGCTTCGTCCGCCATGAGGGCGAGCTGGCGGAAACCAGCCTGATGATCGAAGGCATCAGTTGCGCCGCCTGCGGCTGGCTGATCGAGAAGCACCTGCGCCAGTTGCCTGGCGTGGCCGAGGCGCGGCTCAACCTGTCCAACCATCGCCTGCACGTGCGCTGGCAGGACAGCCAGTTGCCGCTCAGCCAGTTGCTCGGCGAACTGCGCCAGATCGGCTATGCCGGCCATCCCTACCAACCCGACCACGCCACCGAGCGCCTGGCCATGGAGAACCGCCGCGCCCTGCGCCAGCTCGGTGTCGCCGGGCTGCTGTGGATCCAGGTGATGATGGCGGTGATGGCGACCTGGCCGGAATTCAACCTCGACCTTTCCGCCGGCATGGACCGCATCCTGCGCTGGGTCAGCCTGATCCTCACCACGCCGATCGTCTTCTACTGCTGCGGCCAGTTCTTCCGTGGCGCCCTGCGCGACCTGCGCACCCGCCACCTGACCATGGACGTCTCGGTGTCGCTGGCGATCGGCGGCGCCTACGTCGCCGGCATCTGGTCGACGATCACCGGCCAGGGCGAGCTGTATTTCGACGCGGTCGGCATGTTCGCCCTGTTCCTCCTCGCCGGCCGCTACCTCGAACGCCGCGCGCGGGAGCGCACCGCCGCCTCCACCGCGCAACTGGTCAACCTGCTGCCGGCGTCCTGCCTGCGCCTGGACGCCGCCAACCAGGGCGAGCGCATCCTGCTCAGCGAACTGCGCGTCGGCGACCGCGTGCTGGTACCGCCAGGCGCCGTGCTGCCGGCCGACGGAGTGATCCTCGACGGCCAGTCCAGCGTCGACGAGTCGCTGCTCACCGGCGAGTACCTACCCCATCCACGCCAGGCCGGCGACACCGTCACCGGCGGTACCCTGAACGTCGAGGGGCCGCTGACCGTCGAGGTCGGCGCCCTTGGCGACGACAGCCGCCTGTCGGCCATCGTCCGCCTGCTGGAACGCGCCCAGGCGGACAAGCCGCGCCTGGCGGAACTGGCCGACAAGGTGGCGCAGTGGTTCCTGCTCATCGTCCTGCTGGTCGCCGCAGCGGTCGGCGCGCTGTGGTGGCAGGTCGACCACCAGCGCGCCTTCTGGGTGGTGCTGTCGCTGCTGGTCGCCACCTGCCCCTGCGCCCTGTCGCTGGCCACGCCCACCGCGCTCACCGCGGCCACCGGCAGCCTGCACAAGCTCGGCCTGCTGATCACGCGCGGGCACGTGCTGGAAGGGCTGAACCACATCGACACGGTAATCTTCGACAAGACCGGCACCCTCACCGAAGGCCGCCTGACGCTCAAGCAGGTGCTACCCCTGCGCGATCTCGACGCGGATCGCTGCCTGGCCCTCGCCGCCGCCCTCGAGAACCGTTCCGAACACCCCATCGCCCGCGCCTTCGGCCGTGCGCCGGAGGCCGCCGACAGCGTCGCAAGCCATCCGGGACTGGGCCTCGAAGGCCTGGTGGAAGGCCGCCGCCTGCGCATCGGCCAGGCCGCCTTCGTCAGCAACCTGGGCGGCAGCGCCACGCCCGCGATGCCCGGCGACTCCGGACAGTGGCTGCTGCTCGGCGACGAGCAGGGACCGCTGGCCTGGTTCGGTCTCGACGACCGCCTGCGCAGCGACGCCCCCGCCCTGCTCGCCGCCTGCAAGGCGCGCGGCTGGCGCACCCTCCTGCTATCCGGTGACGCCTCGCCGATGGTCGCCAGCGTCGCTGCCGAACTGGGCATCGACGAAGCCCGCGGCGGCCTGACCCCGGACGACAAGCTGGCCATGCTCGAACGCCTGCACGGCGAGGGCCGCCGGGTGCTGATGCTCGGTGACGGAGTCAACGACGTACCGGTGCTCGCCGGTGCCGACATCAGCGTCGCCATGGGCAGCGCCACCGACCTGGCCAAGACCAGCGCCGACGCGGTGCTCCTGTCCAACCGCCTGGACAGCCTGGTGCAGGCTTTCCGGCTGGCGCGCCGCACCCGCCATATCATCATCGAGAACCTGGCCTGGGCCAGCCTGTACAATGGCCTGGTCCTGCCCTTCGCCGCGCTCGGCTGGATCACCCCGGGCTGGGCGGCGATCGGCATGTCGGTCAGTTCGCTGCTGGTGGTGGTCAACGCCCTGCGGCTGACCCGAATCCCTTCGCCGAGGTCCGTATGGCCGCGCTCTACATCCTGATCCCCGTCGCGATCGTCATCGTCGCCATCGCCATCTACGTGTTCTTCTGGGCGGTGGACAGCGGCCAGTACGACGATCTCGACGGCCCCGCCCACAGCATTCTCTTCGACGACGAAGACCCGAAGCACCAGGCCGGCGTCGACGAAGCGGAGAAGCCGTCGAAACCCGAGGACCGACCGCGTGGCTGAACTGGCGCCGCTGCTGGTTTCCGCGCTGATCCTCGGCCTGCTCGGGGGAGGCCACTGCCTGGGCATGTGCGGCGGCCTGATGGGCGCCCTGACCCTGGCCATTCCCGCCGAACAGCGCGGCCGTCGTCTGCGCCTGCTGCTGGCCTACAACCTCGGCCGCATCCTCAGCTACGCCTGCGCCGGCCTGCTGCTCGGCCTGGCCGGCTGGGCGGTGGCGCGTACCCCGTTGGCCGGCGCGCTGCGGGTGGTCGCCGGGCTGCTGCTGATCGCCATGGGACTCTACCTGGCCGGCTGGTGGAGCGGCCTGACCCGCGTCGAGGCGCTCGGTCGCGGCCTCTGGCGCCACCTGGAACCCTTCGCCCGGCGCCTGCTGCCGGTCTCCAGCCTGCCACGGGCCCTGCTGCTCGGAGCGATCTGGGGCTGGCTGCCCTGCGGGCTGGTCTACAGCACCCTGCTCTGGGCCACCAGCCAGGGATCGGCACTGGACAGCGCGCTGCTGATGCTGGCGTTCGGCCTCGGCACCTGGCCGGTTCTGCTGGCCACCGGCATGGCCGCCGAACGGGTGACCGCCCTGCTGCGCCGTCGCGGCGTACGCATCGTGGGCGGCCTGATGGTCATCCTCTTCGGCCTCTGGACCCTCCCAGGACCGCACCAGGCCTGGCTGATGGGGCATTGACGGACGCCCGTCCCAACATCGGGCGACACATCCTGTATACATTCACCCGCTTGATACAAATCAACAGGCCTTCCCGGCGCAATCCCTAGACTTCCCGACTAAAGCTCGCCAACTGGGGATCTCTGGCATGCTCGACACCATTCGCTGGGACGCTGACCTGATTCGGCGCTACGACCTTTCCGGCCCGCGTTACACCTCCTATCCGACCGCCGTGCAGTTCCACGAAGGCATCGGCCCGTTCGACCAGTTGCACGCCCTGCGCGACAGCCGGAAGGCCGGACACCCCCTGTCGCTCTACGTGCACATCCCGTTCTGCGCCAACATCTGCTACTACTGCGCCTGCAACAAGGTGATCACCAAGGATCGCGGGCGCAGCGCGCCGTACCTTGCGCGCCTGGTCCGCGAGATCGAGATCGTCAGCCGCCACCTCTCCCGCGAGCAGGTGGTCGAGCAACTGCACTTCGGTGGCGGAACCCCGACCTTCCTCAGTCCCGGCCAGTTGCGCGAACTCATGTCGCAATTGCGCACCCACCTCAACCTGCTGGACGACGATTCGGGCGACTACGGCATCGAGATCGACCCGCGCGAGGCCGACTGGTCGACCATGGGCCTGCTCCGCGAACTCGGTTTCAACCGCGTCAGCCTCGGCGTACAGGACTTCGACATGGAGGTGCAGAAGGCGGTCAACCGCATGCAGACCCCGGAGGAGACCCGTACCATCGTCGAGGCCGCGCGCACCCTGCAATACCGCTCGATCAACCTCGACCTGATCTACGGACTGCCGAAACAGACGCCGGACAGCTTCGCCCGCACGGTCGACGAAGTGATCGCGCTACAGCCGGATCGCCTCTCGGTGTTCAACTACGCCCACCTGCCCGAGCGTTTCATGCCGCAGCGGCGGATCAACGCCGACGACCTGCCGAGCCCGGGCCAGAAGCTGGAAATGCTCCAGCGCACCACCGAGCAACTCGCCGCGGCGGGCTACCGCTATATCGGCATGGATCACTTCGCCCTGCCCGACGACGAGCTGGCCAGCGCCCAGGAAGACGGCACCCTGCAACGCAATTTCCAGGGCTACACCACGCACGGGCACTGTGACCTGGTAGGTCTCGGGGTCTCGGCGATCAGCCAGATCGGCGACCTCTACAGCCAGAACAGCAGCGACATCAACGACTACCAGACCAGCCTCGACAACGGCCAGTTGGCGATCCGTCGCGGCCTGCACTGCAACAGCGACGACCGGGTGCGGCGCGCGGTGATCCAGCAACTGATCTGCCACTTCGAACTGGCCTTCGAGGATATCGAGACAGAGTTCGGCATCGACTTCCGCAGTTACTTCGCCGAGCTGTGGCCCGATCTCGAACGCTTCGCCGCCGATGGCCTGATCCGCCTGGACGCCAAGGGCATCGACATCACGTCTTCCGGACGTCTGCTGGTGCGTTCGATCTGCATGCTGTTCGACCGCTACCTGCCCAGCCTCAACCGGCAGCGCTTCTCCCGGGTGATCTGAAAGCGCACCGCCCTGCCCGCACGACAGGGCGGTGAATCCCCGCCCCTTCTACCGGCTGCCCATGACCTTCATGATCAGCGCCGGGTCGCTGATACCCATCTCCTTGATGGCCGATGCCATCGCTGCCGTCGCCGTCTGCAGGGCGGAGTTGAGTTGTTGCAACTCCTTCTGCAACTCAGGCACGCGAGCCTCCTTCGCCCCCGGATCGGACGACCTCATGGCCTCCTGCAGCTCCCTGAGCTTCTCTTCGATCTTCTTCTTCAACTGGCGGATCATCTTCACCATCGGCCGCAACTCCTGCGGGATATCCTCGTCCTCCTCCTCCACCGGCACCCCCATGGTGGCGGCCAGCTCGCGCCCTGCCTGGGAAAGCCGTACATGCTGATCGGCGGCGTCGGTGCCGGCGGCCGGGTCTTCCGCCTGCTCGGCGGTGCCGGTCCGCGCGGCCTTGGCGTCCGCGGCGGCGCGCGACGAGGGCGGCACCTGGGTGGTGATCCAGCCACTGAGGGTCAACATTCCAGTCACTCCGGGAAAAATGGAATTCTTCCATTGGATCGGCCCACGCGTCGCGAACTTGAGCCCCCTTTTCGTCGCCCCTTGACAGGGTGCGACAGGTAGTCGCAGTTGTTTGACGCAAGTCACTGATTGGAAACGCCATCGGCCTGTCAGAAATGGTCGTTGCCAGACCTATGGCTGGCACCCGCATCGTGGCTGCGTTACCCTTACTCCTGTTGTGCCTTTAACCTAGCAAGGACCCCTCAATGGCCGAAACCATCAAGGTGCGCGCACTGCCCCAAGCACACTGCAAGGATTGCAGTCTGGCCCCGCTGTGCCTCCCCCTGTCGCTGACCGTGGAAGACATGGATTCGCTGGACGAGATCGTCAAGCGCGGTCGTCCCCTGAAGAAAGGCGAATTCCTGTTCCGCCAGGGCGATCCTTTCGGCTCGGTCTTTGCCGTGCGCTCCGGCGCCCTGAAAACCTTCAGCATCACCGATGCCGGCGAAGAGCAGATCACCGGCTTCCACCTGCCCAGCGAGCTGGTCGGCCTGTCCGGGATGGATACCGAGACCTATCCGGTATCCGCCCAGGCCCTGGAAACCACCTCGGTCTGCGAGATTCCCTTCGAGCGCCTGGACGAACTGTCCGAGCAGCTGCCGCAACTGCGCCGCCAACTGATGCGCCTGATGAGCCGGGAAATCCGCGATGACCAGCAGATGATGCTGCTGCTGTCGAAGAAGACTGCCGACGAGCGCATCGCCACCTTCCTGGTCAACCTGTCGGCGCGCTTCCGTGCCCGTGGCTTCTCCGCCCAGCAGTTCCGCCTGGCCATGTCGCGCAACGAGATCGGCAACTATCTCGGCCTGGCCGTGGAAACCGTGTCGCGGGTCTTCACCCGCTTCCAGCAGAACGGCCTGATCAGCGCGGAAGGCAAGGAAGTGCACATCCTCGACGCCATCGAGCTGTGCGCCCTCGCCGGCGGCCAGCTGGAAGGCTGAAGCGCCTGCGAACCGCCAACGGGCCCGCCTCAGCGCGGGCCCGTTGTATGATGGGCCCCGAAAAACGCCCAGCCCAGGATCTTCCATGATTTTCGACGAGTTCACCCTCAAGTCGCAGATCCGCGCCGTGCCGGACTTTCCCAAGCCCGGCGTGGTGTTCCGCGACATCACCCCGCTGTTCCAGTCGCCACGCGCGCTGCGCATGACCGTGGACAGCTTCGTCCAGCGCTACATCGAGGCCGATTTCAGCCACATCGGCGCCATGGATGCCCGCGGCTTCCTCATCGGCTCGGCGGTGGCCTATGCGCTGAACAAGCCGCTGGTCCTGTTCCGCAAGCAGGGCAAGCTACCCGCCGACGTACTCGCCGAGGGCTACCAGACCGAATACGGCGAGGCCTTCCTCGAAGTACATGCCGACAGCCTCTGCGAAGGCGACAGCGTACTGATCTTCGACGACCTCATCGCCACCGGCGGGACCCTGCTGGCGGCCGCGAGCCTGGTACGACGCCTCGGGGCCAGGGTCTTCGAGGCCGCGGCGATCATCGACCTGCCGGAACTCGGCGGCTCCACTCGCCTGCAGGACGCCGGCATCTCCACCTTCAGTCTCACCGCGTTCGCTCTCGACGAGCGTTGATACGCCGGGGGGCGCCCTGGCGCCCCGCGCTCGCTCCTTGCGCCCCATCTTCCGTCTGGTCGAGCCGACCTGGCCATTAATGACTTCGAAATGGCCAGGAATGACCTCCCGCTGTTGGACAATCCTGCAATAATTACATCAGCTAATGACACATTCAGAGGTGTTATAGCGAACTCGCCATAGGGAACCCGAGGAAACCTGTGCGTTTCCCCTCCCCAGAACAACAAAAGGAGTTAGCCATGACTGCCACTGGCACCGCCTCCCCGGTTCGCGCCAATTTCCCCGTGCGGCGGATGGATTTCAGCTTCAGCGAAACCCCGAAGTACTGGTGGGACGGCCAACCCTTCATGACCCAGTTCATGAACAACCTGTCCTCGCTTTTCCCCTACGGCGAAAAATTCTTCGTCGATAGCGTGCGCGCGGTGCGCGACCGCCTGGAGGATCCGCAACTGAAGAAGGACGTCAGCGCCTTCATCGGCCAGGAGGCGATGCACTCCAAGGAGCATGCCGCCTACAACGAATATGCCGAGGAGCACGGGGTCGACCTGGAGTGCCTCGAACTGCGGATCAAGGTCCTGCTGGAAAACGTCAGCAAGGTCACCACCAGGAAACACCAGTTGGCGATCACCTGCGCCCTCGAGCATTTCACCGCGACCATGGCCGCGCAGCTGCTCAAGCGCGAAGACCTGACCATCCAGATGCAGTCGCCGAAGATGTACAAGCTGTGGATGTGGCATGCCATCGAGGAGAACGAACACAAGAATGTCGCCTACGATGTGTACCAGAAAGTCTACGGCGGCTACTTCACCCGGGTTCTGGTGATGATGCTGACCACCCTGATGTTCTTCGGCGTCATCGGCTGGTTCCAGCTCGACCTGCTACGCAAGGACGGCCAATTGTTCAACTGGCGCTCCTGGAAGCATGGCCTGGGCACCCTGTTCGGCCTGCGCAAGGGCTTCTTCACCCGCCTGCTGCTGCCCTACCTGGACTACTACCGGCCGGGCTTCCACCCCAGCGACCACGACACCGCGAAACTGGAGAAATACTGGAAGGACAAACTGGCCTTCGCCGATTGAAGCCCGCCTCCGCCAGTGCCGCTCCGCCCCCGACGCCAGGCCCCGCCTGGCGTTTCTTATTCGAGAGAAGAACAGGATATTGCACACGGAAAAGCCTCCGTTTCGACTAGCGTTCCTGAATCCGCCATTTTACGGAGGAAATAATTAGTCAATTCCTATCGACTGGCTTTTTACGATGCCCTGAGGTAATATCATGTTCATTATGTTGAACACTAGGGCATTACCTCTCCCCACTTCCCGTCTGGTCTCCCGCGAGCGTCACTGGACCGGCGACCTCTAGCTCCCTCCCTCGACCCCTGCTGTCGGTGGCGACCGCCCCTGCGCTTCGGGGTCTTTCCCGCCCCTCGCCAGCGCTCTTCGTCATCTTTGGCCGCGGCCTCCATTCCGCGGTGCCCATGGGAGGGCAACATGCGTTCCTGGATCTATCTGTTACTGGCTATCGGCGCCGAAGTGATCGGCACCACCTCGATGAAACTGGCCGCCACCCACGCCCCTGTCGCAGGCATGCTGCTGATGTACGGGATGATCGGCCTGTCCTATTTCTTCCTCGCCCTGGCGGTCAAGCGTGTCCCCGTCGGAGTCGCCTACGCCCTTTGGGAAGGCATTGGCATCGTCCTGATCACGGCGGTCAGCGTCGCCTGGCTGGGCGAAAGCATCGGCCTGTACAAGGCCGTCGGCCTCGGCGTGATGATCGCCGGCATCCTGCTGATCAAGTCCGGCACCCGCAACGCCAGCGGCACGCCGGCGCAGCCCCGTGGGGAGGCCGTCACATGCTGACCCTGAACTGGATTCCCTTCGCCTGGCTCGGCCTGGCGATCGCCCTCGAGGTCGTCGCCAACCTGCTGTTGAAATACTCCGACGGTTTCCGCAGGCGCAGCCTCGGGATCGCCTCGATCCTCTGCGTGATGGCCGCCTTCACCGCGCTGGCGCAGGCGGTGAAGGACATCGAGCTGTCACTCGCCTATGCGATCTGGGGCGGCTTCGGCATCCTCGCCACCGTCGCCATGGGCTGGGCGCTGTTCGGCCAGCGCCTGGCCTGGCGCGGCTGGCTCGGCCTGTTGCTGCTGCTGGCCGGCATGAGCCTGCTCAAGCTGGCCTGACGCCTCGGCGTCCAACGAAACGCCCATCATCTGCAGGACCGCGGCGCCGGTGAACAACAGCAGTATCTGTTCCTCACCCAGGGCGCAGATTTCCCGACGCCGCTCCGGCTGGCCGATATAGTCCAGCGACAACTGAAACAGCTGGCGGCCGATCAGGCTGGAGAGGCGACGGATGGTCGCCTCGCTCACCGCCGGCAACAACCTGAATTCGATGATGTCCTCCGACATGTCCTCGGCGAACTCATCCATGATCTGACGCAGGGCACCACGCAGCACCGGCGAAGCCCCATGCAGTTCACGCACGCCGACGATGAACGCGGCGGGATTGCTCTCCACGAAGTCGAAGAACAGCCGCACCGTCTCCCGGCAGACCCGCCGCCCCCTTTCCAGGTCCAGCCCGAACGGCGTCGTCTGCGCTCGGGCGCCGGGCGCCGCACGAGTCGCGGCCTCGCGGCGAAGCTGGCGCAGCGGCTGGCGCAGCTGGGTAGAGATGTCGCGGATCATGGTCAGGCCAAGATCGTCGATATCGCGGAAATGCCGATAGAAGGTGTTCGGATTCAGGCCCGCCTCGCGCGCCAGCTCGCGCAAGCCGATGGCCCCCAGGCTGCGGCTGCTGCTGCCCAGGCGCAAGGCCGCCTCCAGCAAGGCGCGTTTGCCGGGAGCGTCGGCAACCCTGTCCTTCGTTTCGTTCATATCGCTCATGTTCCACCTGGTTGTTTCCATGCGCCACAAGTTCGGCCGTTGCGCCGCGCCGACCCTACCTAAGGTTGGCTTGACCCTGAAGTATACAGATGTCTACATTCGCAGGTAGACGAGTGTATACGCCAGCAAACAATCATAACAGGAGCTTGGCCATGAGTACCCAACCCACCCCTGCCGCCGCCCGGCACTGCAAGGTCGCCATCATCGGCACCGGTTTCTCCGGGCTGGGGATGGCGATCCGTCTCCGCCAGGAAGGCGAGGACGACTTCCTGATCTTCGAAAAGGACGCCGGCGTCGGCGGCACCTGGAGAGTCAACAACTACCCTGGTTGCGCCTGCGACGTGCAATCCCACGTCTATTCCTTCTCCTTCGAAGCGAACCCGGAGTGGACGCGGATGTTCGCCCGCCAGCCGGAAATCCGCGCCTATCTGGAGAAGTGCTGGGAAAAATACCGCTTGCAGGAAAAGACCCTGCTGAACACCGAGATCGGCAAACTGGCCTGGGACGAGCGGCAAAGCCTCTGGCACCTGCATGACGCCCAGGGCAACCATTACACCGCGAACGCCGTGGTTTCCGGCATGGGCGGCCTGTCCACCCCGGCCTATCCACGCCTCGATGGCCTGGAGAACTTCCAGGGCAAGGTCTTCCATTCCCAGCAGTGGGACCATGACTACGACCTCAAGGGCAAGCGCGTGGCGGTGATCGGCACCGGCGCCTCGGCGATCCAGTTCGTCCCGGAGATCCAGCCGCTGGTGGCCGCGCTCGATCTCTACCAGCGCACTCCGCCATGGATCCTGCCCAAACCCGACCGGGCAATCAGCGAAACCGAGCGCCGGCGCTTCCGGCGCTTCCCGCTGGTGCAGAAGCTCTGGCGCGGCGGCCTCTACAGCCTGCTCGAAGGGCGGGTGCTGGGCTTCACCTTCGCCCCGCAGGTAATGAAGCTGGTGCAGCGCCTGGCGATCCGCCACATCCACAAGCAGATCAAGGATCCGGAACTGCGCCGCAAGGTCACGCCGGACTACACCATCGGCTGCAAGCGCATCCTCATGTCGCACAACTACTACCCTGCCCTGGCTGCCGCCAACTCCACGGTGATCACCGAAGGCATCCGCGCCGTCACCGCCAATGGAATCGTCGACGGCAACGGCCGGGAACGCGAGGTCGACGCGATCATCTTCGGTACCGGCTTCACCGCCAACGACCCTATCCCCCGCGGAGTGGTCTTCGGTCGCGACGGCCGCGACCTGCTGGACAGCTGGACCAAGGGCCCGGAAGCCTACAAGGGCACTACCACCGCCGGCTTCCCCAACCTGTTCTTCCTGATGGGACCGAACACCGGCCTCGGCCACAACTCGATGGTCTACATGATCGAGTCGCAGATCGCCTACGTCCTCGATGCGCTGAAGCTGATGAAGCGCCGCGAACTGCTCAGTCTCGAGGTCAAGGCCCCGGTGCAGGAACGCTACAACGAATACCTCCAGCGCAAGCTGGACCGCAGCGTCTGGAGCGTGGGCGGTTGCAAGAGCTGGTACCTGCATCCGGTCAGCGGCCGCAACTGCACCCTGTGGCCGGGATTCACCTGGCGCTTCCGTGCCCTGACCCGGCAGTTCGACGCCTCCGCCTACCACCTCACCACGACACCGCTCGCCGCCCTGAGCAACGAAGCCCGCCAACAGGCCGAAGGGGTACCCGCATGAAGTCGTTCGAAAACAAAGTCGCCGCCATCACCGGCGCAGGCTCGGGCATCGGTCGCGCCCTGGCCGTGGAGCTGGGCAGGCAGGGTTGTCACCTGGCCCTGGCCGACGTCAATGCCGCAGCTCTCGAGGAAACCCGCCAATTGCTCGCCAGCAGCGGGGTACGCGTCTCCACCGCGGTCGTCGACGTGGCCGACCGCGAGCAGGTGCAGGCCTGGGCCGACAAGGCGGCCAGCGAACATGGCCGGGTGAACCTGATCTTCAACAACGCGGGCGTCGCCCACGCAGGTACCGTGGAAGGCAGCGACTACTCGGAATACGAGTGGATCATGAACATCAACTTCTGGGGCGTGGTGAACGGTACCAAGGCGTTCCTTCCGCACCTAAAGGCCTCCGGCAACGGCCATGTGGTCAATGTCTCCAGCGTCTTCGGGCTGTTCGCCCAGCCCGGCATGAGCGCCTACAACGCCACCAAGTACGCGGTGCGCGGCTTCACCGAGTCGTTGCGCCAGGAACTGGACATGGAGGACTCCGGCGTCTCCGCCAGTTGCGTGCATCCCGGCGGGATCAAGACCAACATCGCCAAGACCGCGCGAATGAACGAGAGCATGGCCAAGGTCACCGGCCAGGCTCCGGACAAGGCTCGCGAGCAATTCAACGACCAGTTGCTGCGGACCACCCCGGAGAAGGCCGCCCAGGTCATCCTGCGCGGCGTGCAGCGCGACAGCCGGCGCATCCTGATCGGCACCGACGCCCACGCGATCGACGTGATGCTGCGCCTGGCACCAGTGCTCTACCAGCGCCTGGTCACCGCCAGCATGCGCCTGGCAGCGCGCTTCGCGCCGCGCCCGAAGAGCCCCCAGGGCGCCCGCGAAGCCAGCGAGTGAACAGGCCCGCCGGGTAGCCGCTAGGCTGCCCGGCACGTCATACTCGACGGCCAGTCTCCAGGGTACGGCCGTCATGAACCCTCCCCTTCCTCACTTCCGCTACCATCCCGAACCGCTCGCCAGCGGCAGCATCGAGGCTTCCGCCACCACCTGCCAGTGCTGTGGCAAGGCTCGTGGCTACGTCTACACCGGTTCGCCCTATTCCCGCCACGAGTTGCCGCCCGGCAGCCTTTGCCCCTGGTGCATAGCCGACGGCAGCGCGGCCGCGCGCTACGAAGCGAGCTTTTCCGACGACTATCCGCTGCTCGACGCCGGCGTCGCCGCGGATATCGTCACCGAAGTCTGCGAGCGCACGCCCGGCTACACCTCCTGGCAGCAGGAGCGCTGGCTGGTTTGCTGCGAGGATGCCTGCGCCTTTCGCGGCGACGCGGGGCGTGAGGAAATCGGGCAACTGGGAGCCGAGGGCCTGGCGCAGCGCTTCGCCGATTTCGCCTGGCCGGCTATCACCTGGCAACGCCTCGTCGACGCCTATACGCCCGGCGGCAATCCGGCCATCTACCGCTTCGACTGCCTGCACTGTGGCCAGGCGCATTACGACCTGGACTTCACCTGATAGAACGCGGCCCTACAACCCCATCTGCTTGCCGATGATCTCGTTCATGATTTCCCGCGAACCGCCGCCGATGGAGAGAATCCGGTTGTCGCGATACAGCCGCTCCACCAGGCTTTCGCGCATGTAGCCCATGCCGCCGAGCACCTGCACGGCATCATAGGTCAGGCGATCGGCGACATCGGTGGCGAAGTTCTTGGCCATCGATATCTCCTTGATCACGCTCTTGCCGGCGGCCATCTTCGCTGCCTGGCGATAGGTGAACTCCCGGGAAACCTCCAGTTGCGTGGCCATTTCCGCGAGACGATGGCGCAGCACCTGGAACTTGCCGATCGGCTTGCCGAACGCTTCTCGCTCGCGCGCCCAGCGCAGCGACTCCTCCAGAGCCAGTTGCGCGGTCATGTTGGCCATCACCGCCAGGGCCAGGCGCTCGCTCTGGAAATTGGCCATGATGCAGGCGAAGCCGGCATTCTCCACGCCGATGAGGTTTTCCGCAGGCACCCGGCAGTCGTCGAAGAACAGTTCGGCGGTATCCGACGCCCACCAGCCCATCTTCTTCAGCTTGCGGCCGACACTGAACCCGGCAGTGCCCTTCTCCACCAGCAGCAGGCTGATGCCGGCGAAACCCTCGCCGCCGGTACGCACCGCCACCGTGTAGTAGTCCGCGCGCACGCCGCTGGTGATGAAGGTCTTGCTGCCGCTGACGCGATAGTGATCGCCATCGCGCACCGCACGGGTCTTCAGGTTGGCCACGTCGGAGCCGCCAGAGGGCTCGGTGACCGCCAGGGCCATGATCTTCTCGCCGCGCAGCACCGCCGGCACTACCCGCTCGCGCACCTCGGGACGGGCCCACTTGACCACCGGAGGCAAGCCGATATCCAGCGATCCCAACCCGGCAACCAAGCCGCCGGAACCGCAGCGCATGAGCTCTTCGCTGGCCGCCACCTTGGCGAACAGATCGCCTTCGCAACTGCCGCCGTAGGCTTCCGGGTAGCCGATGCCGAGGATCCCGGCCGCGCCGGCCTTGAGATAGAGTTCGCGGGGAAATTCCTCGGCCTCCTCCCATTCATCGATGTACGGCAACACCTCGCGCTCGACGAAACGGCGCACCGAATCCCGGATCAGTTGATGGGACTCGTCGAAGTACTGCTGGAAGTCAGTCATGGCCGGGCTCCTGATGGGAGCCTCAGAACTTACCTAGCGCTTGCTTGGTTTTCAATACGGGAAACTGGCCATCGGCGAGGGCGTATAGGCCGCCCGTCCTACGGATACGGGAGGCACAGAGCTCAGGAGATCGGCCGCCGTCCGGCCAGGGCGTGGGCCAAGGTGCCGCCATCGACCAGCTCCAGCTCGCCGCCCAGCGGCACGCCATGGGCGATACGCGACAAGGTCAGGCCGCGGCCGGCCAGTAGCTGGGCGATATAGTGGGCGGTGGCCTCGCCTTCGACGGTGGGGTTGGTGGCGAGGATCACCTCGCTGAAGGCTCCGTCCCTGATCCGCGCTTCCAGTTCGGGAATGCCGATCGCCTCCGGCCCCAGGCCGTCGAGCGGCGACAGGTGTCCCTTGAGCACGAAATAGCGGCCGCGGTAGCCGGTCTGCTCCACCGCGAATACGTCCAGCGGGCCTTCCACCACGCAGAGCAGCGAGTCGTCGCGTCGCGGGTCGGCGCACTGCGGGCACAACTCCTCCTCGCTGAGGGTACGGCACTGCCGGCAATGACCGACCCCTTCCATCGCGGCGGTCAACGCCTGGGCCAGCTTCAGGCCGCCGCTGCGATCGCGCTCCAGCAGCATCAGCGCCATGCGCTGGGCCGACTTCTGCCCGACACCGGGAAGAATGCGCAGGGACTCGATCAGTTGGCGGATCAGCGGGCTGAAACTCATGCAGGACTCGTCGGATAGAGGGAGGGGAATGGCTGCCGGGCGCCGTCCGAAGAAGGCGGACCCGGCACGAACGCGGGATCAGAAGGGCATCTTGAAGCCGGGCGGCAGTTGCATGCCCGAGGTGAAGCCGGACATCTTTTCCTGGTTGTTCTGCTCGATCTTGCGCACCGCATCGTTGACCGCGGCCGCGATCAGGTCTTCGAGGATTTCCTTGTCTTCCTGCATCAGGCTGTCGTCCAGGCTGACGCGCTTGACGTCGTGGCGCCCGGTCATCACCACGCTGACCAGACCGGCGCCGGATTGCCCGGTCACTTCGGCGTTGGCCAGTTCTTCCTGCATCTTCTGCATCTTTTCCTGCATCTGCTGCGCCTGCTTCATCAGGCCGGCCATGCCACCTTTCATCATGTTCTTCACCTCGAATGTCGTCTTGTTGCGTGCGCCAAGCGCCGGTCAGGCCTTGGCTTCCAAAGGTTCGATGGTACCGTCACGGACCACCGCGGCGAACTGCTCGCGCAACTGCCGGACCAACGGGTCGGCATCGATCGATGCCTCGGCCGCCCGCTGGCGCTCGGCACGCCGGCGTGCCGCTGCCTGAGCCGGGGTCTCCTGCTCAGGCTTCTGCAGGGTCACCTCCAGTTTGAGGGTGCGCCCCAGGTGCTGGTTCAGCGCATCGTTCAGCCGCCGCTGCTGGGTGGCGTTGAACAGCGCGCTCTGGCCCGGATCGAGATGCAGATGCCAGTGGTCGCCGTCGGCAGCTACCAGCGTACAGTTGGCACCGATGCTGGCGGTCAGGCCGCCGAGGCCGAGCCGCGGGAACAGCTCCAGCCACTCCGCGGCCAGGCCGGTGGCCGGCTTCGCCGCCGGCAGCGGCTCCTCCACCACGACCACGTCAGGCTCGGGCGCGGCATCCAGGTAGGCCAGGGTATCCATGTCGACTTCGTAGTAGTCGTCTGCGGGCGGTGGCTCGTCGTCCTGCTCGTCCTGCTCGTCAGGTGCTACCGGCAACGCAGCCGGCAGGGCTTCCAGAACGGTTTCCACCACCGCCTCGACCGCCACTGCCGGAGGGACCGAGGGAGCCTCCACGGCTAGCGGCTCGGGCTCGGGCTCGGGCTCGGGCTCGGGCTCGGGCTCGGGCTCGGGCTCGGGCTCGGCAGCGAGGCTCGGCGCCGGCTCTTCCCAGGGCAAGTCGACGACCTCTGCCGCGGCGGCGGGCTCTTCGACAACCGCTTCCGTGACGCGCGCCTCGACCGCCGCCGGCGGCGCGGATGGCGCTGCCGGCGGGGCAGCCGGGGCTTCGACGGGCGCAGCCACGACAGGCGCGGGAGCAACGGTAGCGACCGGCGCAGGCGAGGCCGCGCCGGCCACGGGGGAGTTGGCGGGATCAGTCGTGGCCTTGCTGATCCCCAGGTCCTTTAGCGGCGTCCTCGGCACGCCGTCGGCGTCCGCCGGGCGGAACGCGAGCATCCGCAGCAACACCATCTCGAAGCCGCTACGCGGATCGGGCGCCAGCGGCAGGTCGCGGCGGCCGATCAGGCCCATCTGGTAATAGAACTGTACGTCTTCCGCCGGCAACGCCTGGGCCAGGGCCAGCACCCGCTCGCGGTCGCCCTGGCCATTGTCGATCGCTTCCGGCAGGGCCTGGGCGATCGCGACGCGGTGCAGCACGTTGAGTATTTCGGCAAGCACGCCGCCCCAGTCCGGGCCCTGCTCGGCCAGGTGGCGCACCGCTTCGAGCAGGGCGCGCGCATCGCCCTCCAGCAAGGCCTGGAGCACGCCATAGACCTGGCCGTGATCGAGGGTACCGAGCATCGCCCGCACGTCTGCGGCCAGCACCTTGCCCTCGCCGAAGGCGATGGCCTGGTCGGTCAGGCTCATGGCGTCACGCATCGAGCCGTCGGCGGCGCGCCCGAGCAACCACAGGGCGTCATCCTCGAAGGGCACGTTCTCGGCTCCGAGCACGTGGGTCAGGTGCTCGACCACCCGCTCCGGCGGCATGTTCTTCAGGGAGAACTGCAGACAGCGCGAGAGGATGGTCACCGGCAACTTCTGCGGGTCGGTGGTGGCCAGCAGGAACTTGACGTGCGGCGGCGGCTCCTCGAGGGTCTTGAGCAGCGCATTGAAACTGTGCGACGAGAGCATGTGCACTTCGTCGATCAGGTAGACCTTGTAGCGTCCGCGGGTCGGCGAGTACTGCACGTTGTCGAGCAGCTCGCGGGTATCCTCGACCTTGGTCCGGCTCGCGGCGTCCACTTCGATCAGGTCGACGAAGCGGCCTTCGTCGATTTCGCGACAGACCGAGCATTCGCCGCACGGCGTGGAGCTGACCCCGGTCTCGCAGTTCAGGCACTTGGCCAGGATCCGCGCGATGGTGGTCTTGCCGACCCCGCGGGTACCGGTGAACAGGTAGGCATGGTGCAGCCGCTGGTTGTCCAGGGCGTTGATCAGAGCCTTGAGCACATGGGTCTGGCCGACCATTTCACGGAAGGAACGGGGACGCCATTTACGCGCAAGAACTTGATAACTCATCGAAAACCGTCGCAGAAGGGAAGCACAAGTCGGCCAATGCTAGCGCAATTTACCCCTTCTGCGCTCGCCGACTTGGCAAACTGCGTGCTAAGAATTCCCCTGGCCCTTCAGCAGCCCTCGTCGGTGGCAATGACTCTACCTTCCCTGACATCGTTCATGCCTCATTTCGGCGCACCTGCGCTGCTCCTGCTGCAGTTGCTCGCGGCCCTGCCAGCGACGGCCGCGGAGACCGACGCGACGCCATTGCGCTTCTCGGTGATGGAAAGCTGGAGCATGCCGTTGGTCCGCCTGCAACGGGGCCAGCCGATCGACGGCATCGTCTACGACATCACCCGCTCCCTTGCCCGGCAGGTCGGCCGCAAGGCGCTCTACCACCCCTACCCGCGCGGGCGCATCGAGCAGGCGATGAAGGCTGGCGAAATCGATGTCCGCTGCTACATCAGCCCCGCCTGGCTCAGCCACGACTTCCCCGGCTATCGCTGGAGCGTCGCGCTGCTGGTGCAACGCGACATCCTGGTCGCCCGCGAAGGCTTCGCGCCGATTCCCGAGGCGCTGCCGGCCCAGCGTATCGGTACCGTCCTTGGCTACAGCTATCCCCGCTTGCAAGCGCTGTTCGACATCGGCCGACTGCGCCGCGACGATGCGCGCACCCAGGATCTGGTGCTGGAAAAGCTGCGCGCCGGCCGCTACCGCTACGCGGTCAGCCATCAACTGTCGCTGCACTGGAGCAACCGCCAGGCGCCGGGGCAGCCGCCACTCCAGGAAGCCGCGCAGCTCGAGGAAACGGCGGTGGGCTGCCTGGTGCGGGATTCCGCGGAGGTTCCGGTGGAAGCGATACTGAAGACGTTCGAGGAAATGAAGCGCAGCGGAGAGATCGAGGAGATACTGCAGCGCTACCGATGAGAGCGTCGACGGCCTGCGAAAAATGGCGGGCCTGAAATGGAGGCGGCCCCGCCAGTAGCATCCTAACGCCGGCAAGGCATCACCCGACGCCAACTGGTATCGCCTCAGGAACGGGGCGAAGTAATACAGGAAATGAAAAAGCCCGCTAGTCAGCGGGCTCCTATTAGCAGCACGCAGCTCATTCGTAGTAAGCAATGGAGCCCTTGAGCTGATCTGCGAATGTGTAGATGTCATCCAGGGAGGAGATAGGATGACGAGTTTCGTTCTTCTCTTGGTCGAACAGGCCAATGTACTTCTGACTACGATTAAAGTGAAGCCTGCAAATCGGCTTCCGGTTGTTATCGTCCAGCAACACGCCGAAGTAGCTCTGCGTATCGCGATGCACAATCCGCTTCGCATCAACGACAGCCCGAACAATAGCCTTAACGATATGAAACCCCTCCAGCTCCTCCAGCGTGGTGTGGACTCGGTCATCGTCAGTATTGCTTTCAGCCTGAGATGCCATGGAAGGCTCTGCGGGCGCCATCGTGATCGCCGGCTGAATTGCACCGCTCATGGCCGACTTCAAGCGGTCGTTGACCTGATCTCCTAGAAATTGAGACGCAGCCTTTCGGGTTAGAACACCAAACTGCTCTCGCACCTTCTGCGTGATGATTCCGTCGTATACGCGCGCAGCGAAAAACCTCACGAAATCGTCGTCAGGCTGATTGAACTGATTGGCCATTTCCCGCTTGATCTGACTCACGTACTTCAGCTCCCCAGCCGCATTGATGATCGAATCAACATCGAATGCAGCCTTGGTTAGCTTCTGGAGCTCGGGCAATACGTGCTCATCAACATCCAGCAGATCAAGCTCCAGGAACGGCTTTTCGTCCATCTTGTTGGGAGCGTCTAGGTCCGTGAAGAACTTGTAGACCTGCCCGTTAGTGAGGATGGAGATTCGGGCACTCGTGACGTGGAAGTAGCGGAAAAGCTGGCTGGCATGATTGATGTGCAAAGGCTCACCGATCTTCTTGCACTCAATCAGAATCTGAATCTGGCCATCCTTCAGAATGGCGTAGTCGATCTTCTCGCCTTTCTTGGTACCGATGTCGCAGATGTATTCAGGCGTCACCTCGGACGGGTCGAACACATCGTAGCCGAGCACAGAGTTTATGAAGGGCATCACCAAGGCAGTCTTGGTGCCTTCCTCCGTCTGGATCGCCCCGCCTTGCTGTCGAACCTTGGCTGAGAGTGCATTCAGTCGCTCTACGAATTCCATGTCACGCTCCTTGTTGAGAACACATTCATCGTAGTAACAGGCGTCGATACTGGCAATTGGCAAGCACAGCCCGCCAGTTGACCCAGCTCAAAGGCAGCAGCGAAGGCTTCGGTACGGACAGCAGAGCACCAGCTCTACAGCGATTCAGCGGTATGACGGCCTACATCAGAGAAAAGCGGACGGCTAGAATCGCCCTTACGGCGCACCACACAGGTGTACCAGGGCGCTGTCACACTCAGAGTTTTTCAGGAGAGGAAGTCCTTTAGAATTAAGGACCTACGAAATGGAGGCGGCCCCGCCAGCCACACCCCGGCACACGATGTTCCCGCTGTGGCTGCTTCCTTCCGGACCTGACCAGGTTGACGGGTAATCGTTGCGGGGGGACCGACAGGGCCACCATTGCAGCCTACCCTCGGGTAGGCCGCGCCATTCTACCGGCTTGCGCGTAAGTTACAACCACTTCAAGCACTTACGTTTGCAATCCATTTCGCGAAAGCGGTTCATTGCTGCTGGATCAGACCCTCCGGCGGCGGCTGGGTCGATACGCTCAGCTCGGTATCGACATACAGGTCCAGGGTGCCCCAGCCCGGCTTGGTGCTGAACGACGCATACTTCTCCTCACCGCGATGGAAGGAGAAGGCGATCCGGTAATCGCTGCCGCCGAACAGCTTCACCGGAAACTCGCGGACCTGGCCGGGCCGGATCTCCCCGGAGAAGGTTTCCACGCCCTGCTCCTTGTAGCTGTAGGCGATCGGCGCCGAAGCCTGGCCACTGTAATGCAGCAGGATGCGCGGCCGCTCGCTCCAACCCACGTAGGCGCCGAACAGCACCACCAATGCGAGCACGCCCAGCAACCGCTGCTTTCTTGCCTTGTCCATCGTTAACTCCAGTCTTCGGAAATCTTTCGCAGCAGCGCCGCCGCTTCAGCGGGCGACGCCGTGCTCGTCGAACAGTTTCAGCAGACCGTCTTCGTCGAGCACCTTCACGCCCAGCTCGTTGGCCTTGGCCAGCTTCGAGCCGGCGCCGGGCCCGGCGACCACGCAGTGGGTCTTGGCCGACACCGAGCCGGCCACCTTGGCGCCGAGCCCTTCCAGCTTGTCCTTGGCTACGTCCCGGCTCATCGCCTCCAAGGTGCCGGTCAGCACCCAGGTCTGCCCGGCCAGAGGCAGGCCTTCGACCGCCTTGCGCTCGCTCTGCCAATGCATGCCGAACTCACGCAACTGCGCCTCGATGGCCAGGGCACGCTGCACGTTGGCCGGCTCGTCGAAGAAATCGCGCAGGCTTTTCGCCGCTCGCTCGGGCAGACGCTCCACCTGGCGCAGATCGAGCCAGTCGGCACGGATGATGCCGTCGAGCGAACCGAAGCGGCTGGCCAGCTTTTCCGCGCCGGTGGCGGCGATGAAGGGAATGTTCAGCTTGTCGATGAAACCGGCCAGCGAGGCACAGGCGGCGAACTCCGCGGCGACCTCGCCCTCTTCCTGCAACTGCACGCCATGTTCGGCATCGCGCAACTGGGCGATCACCTGGCGGTTGTGCTCGTCGGCGAAGAAGTTGTGGATCTCGTAGGCCACCTCGGCGCCGACGTCCGGCAGGTAGGTCAACACTTCCGGCAGCGCCTTGCCGATCCGCTCGAGCGAACCCAGCGAACGCGCCAGCAGCTTGGCGGTTTCCTCGCCGACGTCGGGAATCCCCAGGGCGAAGATGAAGCGCGCCAGCGAAGGCTTGCGGCTGTCGGCGATGGCCGCCAGCAGGTTGTTGGTGGACAGCTCGGCGAACCCTTCCAGCTCGAACACCTGTTCATAGGTCAGGGTATAGAGATCCGCCGGCGAGGCGACCAGCCCGCGATCCACCAGTTGCTCGACGATCTTGTCGCCAAGACCGTCGATGTCCATTGCCCGACGCGATACGAAATGGATGATCGCCTGCTTCAACTGCGCCTGACAGGAGAGACGGCCGACGCAGCGATAGATGGCGCCCTCGCTGATCGACTCCTTGCCCTTGCTGCGCTTGACCAACTGGGTCCGCTCCACGGCCGAGCCGCAGACCGGGCAATGCTCGGGCACCTCGATCGCCTGCGCATCCGCCGGGCGGCGCTCGAGCACCACCTGCATGACCTGCGGAATCACATCGCCAGCACGGCGGATCACCACCGTATCGCCGATGCGCAGGCCCAGGCGGGCGACTTCATCCATGTTGTGCAGGGTCGCATTGGACACCGTGACGCCGGCCACCTGCACCGGCTTGAGGCGTGCCACCGGGGTCACGGCGCCGGTGCGGCCGACCTGGAACTCGACGCCCAGCAGCTCGGTCAACTCCTCGCGCGCGGGGAACTTGTGGGCGATCGCCCAACGCGGCTCGCGCGCGCGGAAGCCCAGTTCGCGCTGGAAGGCGATGCGGTTGACCTTGAACACCACGCCGTCGATCTCGTAGGCCAGCGCATCGCGTCGGCGACCGATGTCGTCGTAGTAGTCGCGGCAGGCCTGGGCGCCCTTGACCAGGCGCAGCTCGCGACTGATGGGGATACCCCAGCCGCGGAACGCCTCGAGGATGCCCACCTGGGTGTCCGGCAGCGTCCCGCTGACCTGGCCGAAGCCGTAGGCACAGAATTCCAGCGGGCGACTGGCGGTGATCTTCGAATCCAGCTGGCGCAGGCTGCCGGCCGCCGCGTTGCGCGGGTTGGCGAAGGTCTTGCCGCCGGTTTCCACGGCCTTGGCGTTGAGCGCCTCGAAACCGGCCTTGGACATGAACACCTCGCCGCGCACTTCGAGGATCTCCGGCCAGCCTTCGCCGTGCAGCTTCAGCGGTACGTTGCGAATGGTGCGTACGTTGCTGGTGATGTCCTCGCCGGTGCTGCCATCGCCGCGGGTGGCGCCGCGCACCAGTTGGCCGCGTTCGTAGAGCAGGCTGACGGCCAGGCCGTCCAGCTTCGGCTCGCAACTGTACTCGACCTCCGCGCCACCGCCGAGCAGGTCGCCGCCAGGCAACAGGTCGGCCAGTCCTTCGCGTACGCGGCGGTCGAAGTCCAGCAGGTCCTGCTCCTCGAAGGCGTTGCCGAGGCTGAGCATGGGGATCTCATGGCGCACTTCGCCGAACGCCGAGGCCGGCGTGCCGCTGACCCGCTGGGTCGGCGAGTCGGGCGTCAGCAGTTGCGGGTACTCGGCCTCCAGCGCCTGCAACTCGCGGAACAGGCGATCGTATTCGGCGTCGGGAATGCTCGGTTCGTCGAGCACGTAGTAACGGTAATTGTGGGTGTCCAGTTCGGTTCGCAGTTGCGCGATGCGTTCGGCGGCAGCCTGGGTGTCGGTCATGGTGGGAGTCCGTGAAACGAAAAGAGCAGCCTCGGCTGCTCTATAGAGTAGTTCGCCCCCTCCCGTACGAAGAAAGGGGCTGTGGCCGGATCAGCGCTTCTGCATCAGGCTGCGACGCTCATGGTCGATGATGCGCTGGCGGTAGTGCTCGATGGTCTGGGCGGTCAACACGCTGCGCTGCTCGTCCTTCAGCTCGCCGTTCAGCTCGTGGGCCAGCTTGCGCGCGGCGGCAACCATCACGTCGAAGGCCTGCTTCGGATGGCGCGGCCCCGGCAGGCCGAGGAAGAAGCTCACGGCGCGGGTGCTGAAGTTGTCGATGTCGTCCAGGTCGAAAGTGCCCGGTTTCACCGCATTGGCCATGGAGAACAGGATCTCACCATTGCCGGCCATGCTTTCGTGGCGATGGAAGATGTCCATGTCGCCGAAGCGCAGGCCGCTCTCGAGGATGTTCTGCAACAATGCCGGCCCCTTGAAGCCGCTCTCGTCGCGGGCGATGACGTTGATGATCAGCACCTCGTCGACCGGGGCGGGTTCGGCAGCAACCGCAGGGGCTTTCTCCCGCTCTTTCTCCTTGCGGCCCTTCGACTTGCCCTTGCGCGGCTCCACCGTCTCGGCGGCATCGCTCGGGTCCGCCTCCAGGGCCAGCCCCTCGTCGAGGTCCAGATCGCCCTGGCGCGGCTCTTCCTGGCGCTTGCCGCCCTTGCGTTCCTTGGCTTCGCGGGCGCTGACGCTGGGCAGGTCCTGTTCGTCGAAGGATGGCTCGCGATGCTCGACCACGCGCGCCGGCCCCAGCAGTTCAGCCGAGTCGCCGTCGTCGTCCGGCAGATTGGCGAAACTGCGGTCGAGCTTGAACTTCAACTTGCCCTTGCCGCCCCGCATCCGCCGCCAACCGTCGAAGAGAATGCCGGCGATCACGATAAGCCCGATAACGATAAGCCATTCGCGCAGACCGATATCCATGTAATTCCGTAGCCCCTAGTGAAAATGGTGAATAAAAAATGAAAAAAGGACGTCCTGTCCCTTGAAACGTGGAGCCAACCTTGTTCTGACAGAACTTTCCCACGCGATACAAAAAGTGGCCATTAAACTAACATGCCCATGCACAAGTTTACACTGCCTGACACTCAGGCTTCAGCCAATGCGACCGCCTCTTCCACGTCAACTGCAACAAGCCGTGAACAGCCCGGCTCATGCATGGTCACGCCCATCAACTGATCGGCCATTTCCATGGCGATCTTGTTGTGGGTGATATAGATGAACTGCACCTTTTCCGACATCTCCTTCACCAATCGCGCATAACGTCCGACGTTGGCATCGTCCAATGGCGCATCGACTTCGTCGAGCATGCAGAACGGCGCCGGGTTCAACTGGAAGATGGCGAATACCAGCGCCAGCGCGGTCAGCGCCTTTTCCCCGCCGGACAACAAGTGGATGGTGCTGTTCTTCTTGCCCGGCGGGCGCGCCATGATCGCCACACCGGTATCGAGTAGATCTTCGCCGGTAAGTTCCAGATATGCCGTACCGCCGCCGAATACCTTCGGGAACAATGCCTGAAGGCCAGCATTGATCTGGTCGAAGGTTTCCTTGAAACGATTGCGGGTTTCCCGGTCGATCTTG
Organism: Pseudomonas sp. TZ252; assembly: GCF_056110345.1. Lineage (NCBI taxonomy): Bacteria > Pseudomonadati > Pseudomonadota > Gammaproteobacteria > Pseudomonadales > Pseudomonadaceae > Pseudomonas > Pseudomonas sp. TZ252. The sequence goes on from NZ_CM148566.1 coordinate 6,335,906, forward strand.
CGGATGACGTTTTCCAGCGTCTCCAGCGCTTCGGCCAGGTCGTCGTTCTGCGAGTCCAGGTAGCGCTTGCGCTCGGACTGCTGCTGGTACTCCTCGATCGCCGCCAGGTTGATCGGCCCCAGACGCTGGATGCGCGCCGCGAGACTCTCGAGACGCTCCTCCCAATCGCGTTCGCTGGCATCCAGGGGCAGGTTGGCCAGTACCGTATGCAGGTCGTAGCCGTCTTCGGCGAGCTGCTCCTGCAAGGCTTTGCGCCGCACCACCAGCCCCTGCCACTCCAGGCGCTGCTGCTCCAGCTGGCCACGCAGCAGTTGCGATTGCTGCTCGGCCTGGCCGCGGCGCTTCTCCACCTCGCGCAGTTCGCGATCGGCGTCTTCCAGGGCCAGCCGCGCCTGCTTGAGTTCGTCCTCGACGGCCATCCGCCGCTCCAGCAACTCCTCGAGCTTCATGCGTAGCTCTTCCAGCGGTGCCGCCCCCTCCTCCAGATTGAGGTTGAGCTGTTCGCAACGCTCGTTGAGGCGCGCCGACTGCTGGTCGAGGCGCTCCAGGGCCTGCTGGGTGGAATTGTGCTGCGCCTTCAGCGAGCCGACCCGCACCGCCAACTGGTGCGCATGGTCCTTGTGGGTGCGGGCATCCTGGCGAATCCGGTCGAGCCGTTCGCGCAGGGCGTCACGCTCCGCCAGCAGGGTTTCCCGGCGCTCGGTGTCCAGCGCCATGCTATCCAGCGCTTCCTGCAGGGTCAGGCGCGCCTCGCTCAGTTGCTCCTGTTCCAGCGCGCGCTGCTCGGCCAGTTCCGCCACTTCTTCGTCGAGACGGCGGCGACGCAGTACCAGTTGCTCGACCTTGGCCTGCTGCGCGGACAACTGCGCCTTCAGCTCGCCGTGCCGGCGCCCCTCCTCCTGGACCTGGCGCCGCACCTGCTCGCGCGCGCCTTCCAGCTCGCGCTGCTCGTCGCGGGCCGCAGCCAGACGCTCCTCGCCTTCGGCGACACGGGTTTCCAGGGCCTCCCGCCGCTCCTGCAACGCCTCCAGTTCCTGGGCGCGGGCGAGCATGCCGCCCTGGGCCTCGTCGCTGCGCCGGACCCGCAGGAAGTGCCGGCCGACCCAGTAGCCATCGCGACTGATCAGGCTCTCGCCGTCGTCCAGGGCGCCGCGCTGGGCGAGCGCCTGTTCCAGGGTCTCCACCGGTTTCACCCGGGCCAACCAGGGACTCAGGTCGGCGTCGGCGCGGACCTTGTCCAGCAGCGAACCGGCCGCCGTCGCGGCTCCGCGAGCGGGGCTGAGCAGGCGCAGCTCGCCCTTGCCGAAGCCGGCCAGGGCGAGCCCGTCGAAGCCGTCCAGCAAGACCGCCTGCAGATCCGCGCCGAGCACGGTCTCCACCGCCAGCTCCCAACCCGGCTCGACACGCAAGCCTTCGGCGAGGCGCGGACGTTGTTCCAGGCCCTGCTCGCGCAACCACTCCAAGGCGCCCTGTCCGGGATCGAGAGCGGCCTGCTGCAGGGCCTCCAGCGAAGCGATGCGCCCGTTCAGGCGCTGCAACTCGCCCTGCGCCTGGTGCTGTTCGGCGGCCAGTTGCTGCAATTCCTGGCGCAATTGTTCGAGTCGCTCGGCTTGGCCCTGCTCCTGCAATTGCAGTTCTTCCAGGGCCAGTTCGGCGATCGCCACCTGTTCGTTGAGTTCGAGGATCGCCGCGTCCTCGGGGTCGGCCGCCAACTGGCCACGCTCCTCCTGCAGGCGCCGCTCGCGATCCTGCAGGCGCTCCAGGCTCTGCTCCAGGTGCTGGATGCGCGACTGCTGCACCTCGGCCTGGCGGCGGGGTTCGGCGCTCTGCTGGTTGAAGGCATCCCACTGCTGCTGCCAGGCCTGCATGCCCTGCTCGGCCTGTTCCAGGGCGATGCCCGCTTCTTCCGCGGCGGCCGCGCTGAGTTCCTGTTCCGGTGCGAGCATGGCCATTTCCTCGGCCAGGGTCGCGAGCAAGGTACGGTCATGCCCGAGGTGCGATTCGGTTTCCTGGCGGGTCCGTTCGGCTTCGCGCAAGTCGTCCTGCAACTGGCGCTGGCGCTGCTGGCCATGCTGGATGCTCTGCTCGACCCGGGCGATGTCGCCGCCGACCGAATAGAAGCGCGCCTGCACCTGGTTGAAGCGTTCGGACAACTCGTGATGGCCGTCGCGCAGCCGTTCGATGCCGGCATCGGCACCGCGCTGCTCGGCCACCAGGGCCTCGAAGGCGATCTCCTGGTCGCCGATGACCCGCTCGCGCTGACCGACCTGCTCGTTCAGGTCGCGCCAGCGCACGGCACCCAGCTGGGCCTTGAGCTGGCGCTCCTCGGCCTTGTGTTCCTGGTATTTTTCCGCCGACTGGGCCTGCCGGTGCAGGCGTTCCAGTTGCCGCCCCAGCTCTTCGCGCAGGTCGGTGAGGCGTGCCAGGTTTTCCTGGGTCCGACGGATGCGGCTTTCGGTTTCGCGGCGGCGCTCCTTGTACTTGGAAATGCCCGCGGCTTCCTCGATGAAGTTGCGCAGGTCTTCCGGACGCGCCTCGATCAGCTTGGAGATCATGCCCTGTTCGATGATCGAGTAGCTGCGCGGCCCCAGGCCGGTGCCGAGGAAGATGTCGGTGATGTCGCGCCGCCGGCACTTGGTGCCGTTGAGGAAATAGGTGTTCTGCCCGTCCCGCGAGACCCGCCGGCGAATGGATATCTCGGCGTACTGGGCGTATTCGCCCACCAGGGTGGTCTCGGCGTTGTCGAAGATCAGCTCGATGCTCGCCTGGCTCACCGGCTTGCGGGTATTCGAGCCGTTGAAGATGACGTCGGTCATCGACTCGCCGCGCAGGTTCTTCGCCGAGCTTTCGCCCATCACCCAGCGCACCGCGTCGATGATGTTCGACTTGCCGCAGCCGTTCGGCCCTACCACCGCCGCCATGTTGCTGGGGAAGTTCACCGTGGTCGGATCGACGAAGGACTTGAACCCCGCCAGCTTGATGCTCTTCAGGCGCATGCGTGCGCTCCCGCCAGGGTCGCCATCAGCGTTCGGCGAGCGCGGCCAGCACCAGCTGGCAGTTGTGGCGGCCGTATTCCAGCAGGACCTCGCGGATCCTCGCCTCGTCACGGGCGATCACCGCTTGCAGGAGCTGGGCGAAACTGCCGAGGAACTGGTTCATTTCCGCCTTGCGCCGCTCCAGCGCCAGGTGGTAGGCGCGACTCACCGCCGGCAGCAGGTTTTCGACGGTCTCCTGCAGGTAGGGATTGTTCGCGAAAGGAAAGGCCGCGCGCATGATGTCGAAGCTGGCCTCGACGAAGCCGTCGATATCGCTTTGCGCCAGGTTGTTCAGCAGGCGCTGCTGGATGGCCAGGAACGGTGCCAGCTCGGCTTCGCTGCGCCAGCGCCGGGCGACGCTTTCCGCCAGCAGGATGTAGAGCTGCACGATCAGCGCGTAGAGGCTTTCCACATGTTGCGGGGACAGTTCGGACACCTGGGCGCCGCGGCGCGGCAGGATGTTCACCAGGTGGCGGCGTTCGAGAATCAGCAGCGCCTCGCGGACCGAGCCGCGACTGACGTTGAGGGTCTGGGTGACCTTCTGCTCCTGGATACGTTCCCGTTCCTTGAGTTCTCCCCGGATGATGCGTTCCGCGAGGTGGTGGGCGATCTGCTCTGCCAGGCTGTCCGGGGCCTTGAACGTCATGGTGATCCTTTTATCCAGGGGCGCGTTTTCCGGGGGTATATGGATGGGAAGTGTAACACAGGGCGTTACCCCGCCGGCTTCCCGGCGAAGCGGCGGACAGAACGAAGGTTGGGATGGGGCAGGCCGGCCAAGGGAGGACAATTGTCAGACAATCTAACAAGATAAATACGAGGACTTCCCATGTTTGCCTCGCTTTCCTCTGCCTGGATGCTGCGTCTGAAAAAGTACGGCTACTGGATCTGGCTGATCGCGGTGCTCGGCATTCCGCTCAGCTACTGGTGGTCGCTCGGTAGCGACTATCCCAACGCCTGGCCCTGGCTGGTGATCAGCGTGGTGTTCGGGCTGATCCCGATCCTCGATGCCATCGTCGGCCGCGATCCGGCCAACCCCGAGGAAGCCAGCGAAGTGCCGGAGATGGAAGCGCAGGGCTACTACCGCGTGCTGTCCCTGGCCACCGTCCCGCTGTTGCTGGGCATGCTCGTCTGGTCCGGCTGGATCCTCGCCCACGAGACCCGCTGGGACTGGTTCGGCCAACTGGGCTGGATCCTGTCGGTGGGCACCGTGATGGGCGCCATCGGCATCACCGTCTCCCACGAACTGATCCACAAGGACCCGCAACTGGAACAGAACGCCGGCGGCCTGCTGCTGGCAGCGGTGTGCTATGCCGGCTTCAAGGTCGAACACGTGCGCGGCCACCATGTACACGTCTCGACCCCGGAAGATGCCTCGTCCTCGCGCTACGGCCAGAGCCTCTACTCGTTCCTCCCGCACGCCTACAAGCACAACTTCCTCAACGCCTGGCGCCTGGAGGCCGAGCGCCTGAAGCGCAAGGGCCTGCCGGCCCTGCACTGGCGCAACGAGCTGATCTGGTGGTACGCCATCAGCGCCCTCTTCCTGCTCGGCTTCAGCCTGGCCTTCGGCTGGCTGGGAGCGATCTTCTTCCTCGGCCAGTCGGTGATGGCCTTCACCCTGCTGGAGATCGTCAACTACGTCGAGCACTACGGCCTGCATCGGCGGCGTCTGGACAACGGCCGCTACGAACGCACCACGCCGGAACACTCGTGGAACAGTAATTTCCTCCTGACCAACCTGTTCCTTTTCCACCTGCAGCGCCATTCCGACCACCATGCCTACGCCAAGCGCCGCTACCAGGTGCTGCGCCACTACGACAGCAGCCCGCAACTGCCCAACGGCTACGCCGGGATGATCGTCCTCGCCCTGTTCCCACCGCTCTGGCGCGCGGTGATGGACCCGAAGGTGCGCGCCTACTATGCCGGCGAGGAATACCAGCTTACCGACACCCAGCGCATCTGAGCGTCCCGCCCCTGGGAAACGGCACCTTCGGGTGCCGTTTTCGTTTATGGGGAAACTGACTGACCTACAGGTCAAAAAATTATTTGACTCAAAAGTCAGTTTTTTCTAGATTCGCCTCCATAGCTCCTACCGTGGAGCCCTGTGCGGAAACCGCCCCACTCCGGCCGGTTCTCCTGCAAGGCCTAGAATTCAATAACAAGAACCCGCCTGGAGGCACGCCTTGATCAGGTTCCTGCTCAACCGGGAGATCCGCGTCGAAGAACGCCTGGACCCCAACCTCACCGTCCTCGACTACCTGCGCCGGCACCTCGGCAAGACCGGCACCAAGGAAGGCTGCGCCTCCGGCGATTGCGGCGCCTGCACCGTGGTGGTCGGCGAACTGGTCACCGGCGAGGATGGTGCCGAACGCATCCGCTATCGCAGCCTGAACTCCTGCCTGACCTTCGTTTCCGCCCTTCACGGCAAGCAATTGATCACCGTCGAGGACCTCAAGCACCAGGACCGCCTGCACGACGTGCAGCAGGCGATGGTCGACTGCCATGGCTCGCAGTGCGGGTTCTGCACGCCGGGCTTCGTCATGTCGCTGTTCGCCCTGCAGAAGAACAGCGCCGGCGCCGATCCGGCCAAGGCCCACGAGGCGCTCGCCGGCAACCTCTGCCGCTGCACCGGCTACCGGCCGATCCTCGACGCCGCCGAGCAGGCCTGCTGCCACAAGCGCGCAGACCAGTTCGACGCCCGGGAAGCCGCCACCATCGAGCAATTGCGCGCCATCGCTCCGCGCGAAACCGCCGAGCTGAACAGCGGTGACCGGCGCTGCCTGCTGCCGCTCACCGTCGCCGACCTGGCCGACCTCTACGGCGCCAATCCGCAGGCACGCCTGCTGGCCGGCGGCACCGACCTGGCGCTGGAGATCACCCAGTTCCATCGCGAACTGCCGGTGATGATCTATGTCGGCCACATCCGCGAAATGAAACGCATCGAAGTGGGCGTCAACTGCCTGGAAATCGGCGCCGCCACCCCGCTGACCGACTGCTACCAGGCGCTGGCCGCGGACTACCCGGACTTCGGCGAATTGCTGCAGCGTTTCGCGTCCCTGCAGATCCGCAACCAGGGCACCCTCGGCGGCAATATCGGCAACGCCTCGCCGATCGGCGACGCCCCGCCGCTGCTGATCGCCCTCGGCGCGAAGATCGTCCTGCGCCGCGGCGAACGGCGCCGCGAGCTGCCGCTGGAGGAGTACTTCCTCGACTACAAGGTCACCGCCCGCGAAGAAGGCGAGTTCATCGAGAAGATCCTCGTCCCGCGTGCCCGGCCCAGCCAGGCGTTCAAGGCCTACAAGGTCTCCAAGCGCATCGACGACGATATTTCCGCGGTCTGCGCCGCCATCAGCCTCGACCTGGAAGATGGCCGGATCGCCCGCGCCAGGGTCGCCTTCGGCGGCATGGCGGCGACTCCCAAGCGCGCCGCCGCCTGCGAAGCGGCGCTGCAAGGCGCGCGCCTGGAAGCCGCCAGCTTCGAACGCGCCGCCGCCGCCCTGGCGAACGACTTCACCCCGCTCAGCGACTTCCGCGCGAGCAAGGAATATCGCCTGCTGACCGCACAGAACCTGCTGCGCAAATGCTTCCTGGAGCTGCACGCTCCCGCCGTCGAAACCCGGGTGACCGCCTATGTCTAACCATCGCAAGCCGCACAAGAGCCAGGAAGAGCTGGCCGACCTGTTCCACGCCGAGTTGACCACCGGGGTCGGCCGCAGCGTCAAGCACGAAAGCGCCCCCAAGCACGTCAGCGGCGAGGCGATCTACATCGACGATCGCCTGGAGTTTCCCAACCAGTTGCACGTCTATGCGCGCCTGAGCGAGCGCGCCCACGCCCGCATCACCCGCCTCGACGTGACGCCCTGCTACCAGTTCCCCGGCGTCGCCATCGCCCTCACCGCCGCCGACGTTCCCGGCCAGCTCGACATCGGCCCGGTGGTGGCCGGCGACCCGCTGCTGGCCGATGGCAAGGTGGAGTATGTCGGACAGATGGTCCTGGCGGTCGCCGCCGACAGCCTGGAAACCGCGCGCAAGGCGGCCATGGCGGCGATCATCGAGTACGAAGACCTGGAACCGGTGCTCGACGTGGTCGAGGCCCTGCGCAAGCGCCATTTCGTCCTCGACAGCCACCAGCACCGCATCGGCGATTCCGCCGCCGCGCTGGCCGGCGCGCCGCATCGCCTGCAAGGCACGCTGCACATCGGCGGCCAGGAGCATTTCTACCTGGAGACGCAGATTTCCTCGGTAATGCCCAGCGAAGACGGCGGCATGATCGTCTATTGCTCGACGCAGAACCCCACCGAAGTGCAGAAGCTGGTGGCCGAGGTCCTCGGGGTTTCCTTCAACCGCATTGTCATCGACATGCGCCGCATGGGCGGCGGCTTCGGCGGCAAGGAAACCCAGGCCGCGGCGCCGGCCTGCCTGTGCGCGGTGGTCGCCTACCACACCGGGCGTCCGGCGAAGATGCGCCTGCCGCGCATGGAGGACATGCAGATCACCGGCAAGCGTCACCCGTTCTACGTCGAATACGACGTCGGCTTCGACGACGATGGCCGCCTGCACGGCATCCAGATCGACCTGGCCGGCAATTGCGGCTATTCGCCGGACCTCTCCGGCTCGATCGTCGACCGCGCCATGTTCCACTCGGACAACGCCTACTTCCTCGGCAACGCCACCATCAACGGCCACCGTTGCAAGACCAACACCGCCTCGAACACCGCCTACCGCGGTTTCGGCGGGCCCCAGGGAATGGTCGCCATCGAGGAGATCATGGACGCCGTGGCCCGCAGCCTGGGCAAGGATCCGCTGGAGGTGCGCAAGCTCAACTACTACGGCAAGAACGAGCGCAACGTCACCCATTACCACCAGACCGTCGAGCACAACCTGTTGGCGGAGATGACCGCCGAGCTGGAAGCGAGCAGCGAGTACGCCCGCCGCCGCGAGGAAATCCGTGCCTTCAATGCCGCCAGCCCGGTCCTGAAGAAAGGCCTGGCGCTGACCCCGGTGAAGTTCGGCATTTCGTTCACCGCGACCTTCCTCAACCAGGCAGGTGCGCTGATCCACATCTATACCGACGGCAGCATCCACCTGAACCATGGCGGCACCGAGATGGGCCAGGGCCTCAATACCAAGGTCGCCCAGGTGGTCGCCGAGGTCTTCCAGGTCGACGTGGAGCGCATCCAGATCACCGCCACCAATACCGACAAGGTGCCCAATACCTCGCCCACCGCCGCCTCCTCGGGCACCGACCTGAACGGCAAGGCCGCGCAGAATGCCGCCGAAACCATCAAGCGGCGCCTGGTGGAGTTCGCCGCGCGGCACTGGAAGGTCAGCGAGGAAGACGTCGAGTTCCGCAACAACCAGGTGCGTATCCGCGAGCTGATCCTGCCGTTCGAGGAACTGATCCAGCAGGCCTACTTCGGCCAGGTCTCGTTGTCCAGCACCGGCTTCTACCGCACGCCGAAGATCTTCTACGACCGCGAGCAGGCCCGTGGCCGGCCCTTCTATTATTTCGCCTACGGCGCCGCCTGCTCGGAGGTGATAGTCGATACCCTCACCGGCGAATACCGCATGCTGCGCACCGACATCCTGCATGACGTCGGCGACTCGCTGAACCCGGCCATCGACATCGGCCAGGTCGAAGGCGGCTTCGTCCAGGGCATGGGCTGGCTGACCATGGAGGAACTGGTCTGGAACGCCAAGGGCAAGCTGATGACCAGCGGCCCGGCCAGCTACAAGATTCCCGCCGTCGCCGACATGCCGCTGGACCTGCGGGTGAAACTGCTGGAGAACCGCAAGAATCCGGAGCAGACCGTGTTCCATTCCAAGGCCGTGGGCGAGCCGCCGTTCATGCTCGGCATCTCGGTCTGGTGCGCGATCAAGGACGCCGTGGCCAGCCTCGCCGACTACCGCGCGCAACCCGCCATCGACGCGCCGGCGACGCCCGAGCGGGTGCTCTGGGGCGTGGAACAGATGCGCCGGCTGAAGGCCGCCCAGGCGCAAGCGGCGGACGCCGCGGTCGAACCGGCCTGAACCGCCGCGATCGGGAGGATGACGAGATGAACTGGATCAGCGCCCTGGCCGAGTTGCAGCGTAGCGGCGAACCTTGCGTCCTGGTGACCATCATCGAGGAGCGCGGCTCGACCCCGCGCAACGCCGGCTCGAAGATGGTGGTCAGCGCCGAGCGGCTCTACGACACCATCGGCGGCGGCCACCTGGAATACAGGGCCCAGGCCATTGCCCGGGAAATGCTCGCCGCGCGGACCCAGGACACCCGCCTGGAGCGCTTCAGCCTGGGCGCCAGTCTCGGCCAGTGCTGCGGCGGCGCCACGGTGCTGCTGTTCGAGCCGATGGGCCAGCCGCAGGCACACATCGCCGTGTTCGGCGCGGGCCACGTCGGTCGCGCCCTGGTACCCTTGCTCGCCAGCCTGCCCTGCCGGGTGCGCTGGATCGATTCGCGGGAACACGAATTTCCCGCGCTCCTGCCCGACGGCGTGGAGAAAGTGGTGAACGACGAAGTGCTCGACGAGGTCGAGCGGATGCCGCCCGGCAGCCACTTCATCGTCATGACCCACAATCACCCGCTGGACCTGGAGCTTACCGCGGCGATCCTGGCGCGCAACGACTTCGCCTACTTCGGCCTGATCGGCTCGAAGACCAAGCGCGTCAAGTTCGAGCACCGCCTGCGCGAACGTGGCGTCGACGCCGAACGCCTGCAACGGATGCGCTGCCCGATGGGCCTGGAGCAGGTGAAAGGCAAGCTGCCGGCGGAGATCGCCATCTCCATCGCCGGCGAGGTGATCGCCACCTACAACGCCGCCTTCGGCCTGGAACGCAAGCAGGGGCCGTCGAGCGTCACCCGGCTGACCCCGGAGTCGCGCCGCGCCCACGAATCCTGAGCGGCCCCCCGCTCCCCCGCGTCCGCCGCCAGGCGGCGGACCTCCCACGAACCCTTTTTTCGAGACTGCCATGACCCGCAACGCCAAAGCCTACCGCGCCGCCATCCTGCACAGCATCGCCGACCCCGCGGAGGTCGGCGTCGAACGCTCCTACGAATACTTCGAGGACGGCCTGTTGCTGGTGGAGGACGGCAAGGTCGCTCGCCTCGGTGACGCCGAAACCCTGCTCGGCGAGATCGGCGAGGTCGAGGTCTTCGAGTACCGCGACGCGCTGATCACCCCCGGCTTCATCGATACCCACATCCATTTCCCGCAGACCGGGATGATCGCCTCCTACGGCGAACAACTGCTGGACTGGCTGAACACCTATACCTTCCCCACCGAGCGCCAATTCGGTGACCAGGCCCATGCCGACCAGGTCGCCGAAATCTTCCTGCAGGAACTGCTGCGCAACGGCACCACCACCGCGCTGGTCTTCGGCAGCGTGCACCGGCAATCGGTGGAATCGCTGTTCGAGGCCGCCCGGCGCCTGGACCTGCGCCTGATCGCCGGCAAGGTGATGATGGACCGCAACGCGCCGGACTACCTGACCGACACCGCCGAGAGCAGCTACCGCGACAGCAAGGCGCTGATCGAGCGCTGGCACGGCCAGGGCCGTCTGCTCTACGCGGTGACCCCGCGCTTCGCCCCGACCAGCACCGCGGAACAGCTGGACATGGCGGCGCGGCTGCTGCGCGAGCATCCCGGCGTATACCTGCACACCCACCTGTCGGAGAACCTCAAGGAAATCGAGTGGGTGAAGGAGCTGTTCCCCGAGCGCAGCGGCTACCTGGACGTCTACGACCACCACGGCCTGCTCGGGCCGCGCTCGGTGTTCGCCCATGGCGTGCACCTGTGCGACGGCGAATGCCAGCGCCTGGCGGAGACTGGCTCGGCAGTGGCGTTCTGCCCGACCTCCAACCTGTTCCTCGGCAGCGGTCTGTTCGACCTGCCGAAGCTGGAGCGCTACAAGGTCAAGGTCGGCCTCGGCACCGATGTCGGCGCCGGCACCAGCTTCTCCCAGCTGCAGTCCCTGAACGAGGCGTACAAGGTCATGCAGTTGCAGGGCGCCCGCCTCGATCCGTTCAAGTCGCTCTACCTCGCCACCCTCGGCGGCGCCCGCGCGCTGGAGCTGGACGACCGGATCGGCAGCTTCGCCACCGGCAACGAGGCGGACTTCGTGGTCCTCGACTACCACGCCACCCCGCTGCTCTCCTACCGCCTGAGCCAGGCCGGCAGCCTGGCCGAACGGCTGTTCGCGCTGACCATCCTCGGCGACGACCGCACGGTGAAGGAAACCTTCGCCGCCGGTCGCTCGGTGCATCGCCGCGACTGACACGCTCATGAAAAAAGCCCCGAAGGTGTCCGAACTCTAGCTGGGGGGAGCCACACTTCTGCACTGCTGAGTTTCGCGTGGCTGAGTCACCTGTATCGGTGGGCTGGAGCGGTCCTTAAATAGGCCACTGCTGGCCGGAGGCAGTCTCCCGGCCACCCTCACTCCCCCACCCGCCCCTCGACCCTCCGCAAGCGCGCCATGCTGTACACATCCACGAAGCGCCCATCCCGCACCGCGTAGTCGCGCATCTCTCCTTCGGTCTCGAAGCCGAACTTGCGATACAGCGCCAGCGCCGGGGCGTTGTCGGTGTAGACGGTGAGTTCGACGCGGCGCAGGTTCATCCAGTTGTCGGCGATGTCCAGCAGTTCGCCGAGCAGGCGGCTGCCGACGCCCTTGCCCTGCCAGGCGACGGCGACGCCCATGCCGATGCTGCCGCTGTGGCTGCGGCGGATGCGCGGGTGCTGTTCGAGGCTGGCGCTGCCGATGACGTCGCCCTGGTGCAGGGCGACGAGGATCAGCAGGCGGTCGTCGTCCGCGCTGTCGTGCAGGCGCTTGCGGCGCTGCTCCACCGACTGGTAGGGCATCTGCAGGACCTGGCGGGCCACGGCGGGGTCGTTGTACAGGGCGGTGAGGCCTTCCACGTGGCGTTCGCTGTAGCGTTCGAGGCGGATCGTCGGCGATTCGGCGGTCATTGCGGTCATCCCTGGGCTGTCTGGCCACCCAGCATAAGCGTCTGCGCCGGGCTCGACCAGCCGGTCGGAGATCGCGCTTTCCCTGCCGCGCGGCTCTGGCTAAGCTCGACCTTCGAACAACGAAAGGACGCCAGCATGGTCCAGAGCGCCCCAGCCAGCGAAATCGCCGCCCTCATCCTGCGCGGTTTCGACGATTACCGAGAGCAGTTCCGCGAGATCACCGACGGCGCCCGTGCCCGCTTCGAGCAGGCGCAGTGGCAGGAAGCGCAGCGCGCCTCGGCGCAGCGGATCAACCTCTACGAGGAAAAGGTCGCCGAGACGGTGGCCGGGCTGCGCGCGGGGCTGGCCGACAGCGAGCTGCTGGACGTGGAGCGCTGGCCGATCATCAAGAGCGCCTACATCGCGCAGATCGACCTGCGGCTGGACGACGAGCTGGCCGAGACCTGGTTCAACTCGATCTTCTGCGGGCTGTTCAGCCACGACAACATCAGCGACGGCACGATGTTCGTGCACACCACCCGGCCCTCGCTGCGCGCCCACGCCCGCGCGCCCTACACCCGCACCTACCGGCCGGGCGGCGACCTGCGCCAGGCGCTGGAGAAGATCTTCGACGACTACCGCTTCGACGTGCCCTACGACGACCGCGAGCGCGACCTCGAACGGATCGACGCACTGCTGCACAGCAACCTGCCGGACTGGGTGTGCAAGGACCCGGACCTGGCCATCGAGCTGATCGGCTCGGTGTTCTATCGCAACAAGGGCGCCTACCTGGTGGGCCGCCTGTTCACCCCGGACGAGCAGTGGCCGCTGGTGTTCCCGCTGCTGCACCGCGAGGGCCACGGTATCCAGTTCGACACGGTGATCACCGACGAGGCGGAAGTCTCGATCATCTTCTCCTTCACCCGCTCCTACTTCATGGTCGACGTGCCGGTGCCGGCCGAGCTGGTGGCCTTCCTCAAACGTCTGCTGCCGGGCAAGCACCTGGCCGAGCTGTACACCTCGATCGGCTTCTACAAGCAGGGCAAGAGCGAGTTCTACCGCGCCCTGATCAACCACCTGGCGACCACCGACGACCGCTTCGTCATGGCCCCCGGCGTGCGCGGCATGGTGATGAGCGTGTTCACCCTGCCCGGCTTCAACACGGTGTTCAAGATCATCAAGGACCGCTTCAACCCGTCGAAGAGCGTCGACCACGCCACGGTGATCCAGAAGTACCAGTTGGTGAAGAACCACGACCGGGTCGGACGCCTGGCCGACACCCAGCAGTTCGCCGACTTCCGCTTCCCGGTGAGCAAGTTCGAGCCGGAGTGCCTGGCCGAACTGCTGGAAGTGGCGCCGTCGACGGTGGTGATGGAAGGCGACGTGGTGCTGATCCGCCACTGCTGGACGGAGCGGCGCATGACCCCACTGAACATCTACCTGGAGAACGCCAGCGAGGCGCAGACCCGCGAGGCGCTGAACGACTACGGGCTGGCGATCAAGCAACTGGCGGCGGCGAACATCTTCCCCGGCGACATGCTGCTGAAGAACTTCGGCGTGACCCGCCATGGCCGGGTGGTGTTCTACGACTACGACGAGATCTGCTACCTCACCGAGGTGAACTTCCGCTACATCCCCGAGCCGCGCTTCCCCGAGGACGAGATGTCGTCCGAGCCCTGGTATTCGGTGGGGCCCAACGACGTGTTCCCGGAAGAATTCCCGCGCTTCCTGTTCGTCGACCTCAACCAGCGCCGGCTATTCGCCAAGCTGCACGGCAACCTCTACGACGCCAAATACTGGCAGGGCCTCCAGGAGCAGATCCGCGAGGGCAAGGTGATCGACGTGTTTCCCTATCGGCGGCAGGAGACGCCTGAGCAGTTGCTCGGGTAGGTGCGGAGACAGGAATCGAACCAGTCGCACGTTCCTACACCAACTGCGCCCCCAGCGCCCGCACCACCCGCTGCAACCCCGCCTGTCCACCGGTGGCGACGCGCAGGCCGGTGATCTCGCGGCGCGGCGGGTAGTGTTTGCGCAGGGCGTCGAAGGCGGCGCGGCGGTTGGCGCTGTCGCCGGTCAGGCTGCGGCGGAAGGCGGCGTCGTCGCTGCGCGGGTCGTACACCGCGCGGCACAGCGTGGCCATGGCCCAGGCCGGGTCGCAGCCGGGGTTGAGTTGCAGGCCGGCGAGCCAGGTTTCCGGCAGCACGTCTTGCAGGCTCACGCGTTCGGCGATGCCGCGCCAGGCGCAGTAGGCCTGGTAGATCTGTGCAGTGCCGCGCAGCTTGCCTTCCAGGCTGTAGCCGGCGATGTGCGGCGTGGCGATCAGGCAGCGCGCGGCCAGCTCGGGGTCGGCCTGCGGTTCGCCTTCCCAGACGTCCAGCGCCACTTCCAGGTCGGCGCCGCCTTCGAGCAGGCGGCGCAGGGCCTGGTTGTCGACCACCGCGCCACGGCTGGCGTTGACCAGCCAGGTGCCGGGACGCAGGGCGGCCAGGCGGGGTTCATCCAGCAGGTGGCGGGTCGGGTGTTCGCCGTCGCGGTTCAGCGGAGTGTGCAGGCTGATCACGTCGGCCTCGGCCAGCAGCCGTTCCAGCGAGACGAATTCGCCGTCCGGCTCGCGCGCCTGGCGCGGCGGATCGCAGACCAGCACTTTCCAGCCCAGCCCGCGCAGCACCTCCACCAGCCGCCCACCGACCTGCCCAGCGCCGACCACCCCATAGGTGCGTTCGGCCAGGTCGGCGCCGCGCACCTCGGCCATCGCCAGCAGGCAGCCGAGCACATAGTCCACCACCCCGCGGGCGTTGCAGCCGGGCGCGCTGGACCAGGCGATGCCGGCCTCGGCGAAGTAGTCGAGGTCGAGGTGGTCGGTGCCGATGGTGCAGGTGCCGACGAAGCGCACCGGCGAGCCGGCCAGCGCGGCGCGGCTGACCTCGGTGACCGAGCGCACCAGCAGCACGTCGACCTCGGCCAGCGCCGCGCGGTCGATGGCGCGCCCGGGCAAGCGGCGAATGGAGCCCTGGTCGGCGAAGAAGGCGTCGACCACGGGAATGTTTTCATCGGCGAGAATACGCATGCAGACCTCCGCGAACGAGGCTGCACACTCTAGCAGGCCGAGGGCTCGCGGTGTTGCCGAACGGCTCGCGAGGCGGACCTGCCAGCGCCATGCGCAAGCCTCGACGATCGCGTTTTTCCCAACCACGACCGCGAACGATGGCCAGCTACAAGGAACAGAACCGCGAACGCCTCGTCCGTCTCCTCGACCAGGCGGCGGACGCCAGGGAGCCCGTTCATCGAGCCGGTAGCTCGCTCCGCTCCGGCATGGCCGCCAGGCGCTGGCGCATTTCCTCGCTGGCGGCAGGCCCGGCCTGTACGGTGCATTGCTCCAGCGGTACCGTTCGGCCATCGGCGAGAGCCGCCATGAACGAGCGCACCGGCCGCCCGCTTGTTCGCTCGACGAGCTGCACGCTCTGCCCTTCCTCTGCGTAGTGGCGATTGCCCCAGGCGACGAAAGCCATGAGCACGACACGAAAATCCTCGCCCTTGGCCGTGGGCACGTACTGATAGCGCAGCGGGCGCTGGCTGTAGGGCTGGCGTTCGAGCAGGCCCGCCTCCACCAGCGCGTTCAGGCGCCGGGTGAGCATGTTCGGCGCGATATCCAGGCTGCGGGAAAATTCGTCGAAGCGGCGCAGGCCCTGTAGCGCATCGCGCATGATCAGGATGCTCCACCATTCGCCGACCCGTTCCAGGCTGCGGGCGATGGGGCATTCGGCATCGGCGAAGGTCTTGCGTTGCATGGTTCTTCCTTGGCGAGGCTCACAAAGTGCTGGTCCGCATGTTACTTTCATGATGATAGTTACGTCCACTGACTGCTATTCCAACGGAACAGAAGGACTCGGACCCTCATGAGCAAACGTATCGTCGTCACCGGCATGGGCGCGGTCAGCCCGCTGGGCTGCGGAGTCGAACCCATATGGCAACGCCTGCTGGCCGGGCAATCGGGCATCGCCACGCTCCCGGCGGAGCTGATCGGCGACCTGCCCATCAGCATCGGCGGCCAGGTCCCCGACCGTGTCCAGGACCCGCAGGCCGGCTTCGATCCCGACCTGCTGCTGGCCGCCAAGGAACAACGCAAGATGGACCGCTTCATCCTCTTCGCCCTGGCCGCCGCGCAAGAGGCCCTGGCCCAGGCCGGCTGGGCGCCGCAGAGCGCCGAGGCGCAGGAGCGCACGGCGACCGTCATCGCCTCCGGGGTGGGCGGCTTCCATGCCATCGCCGAAGCGGTGCGGACCACCGACGGCAAGGGACCGCGACGCCTGTCGCCCTTCACCATCCCGTCCTTTCTCTGCAACATGGCGGCCGCCCATGTGTCGATCCGCCATGGCTTCAAGGGACCGCTGGGCGCCCCGGTGACCGCCTGCGCGGCGGGCGTGCAAGCCATCGGCGACGCGGCGCGGATGATCCGCGCGGGAGAGGTCGACGTGGCGCTCTGCGGCGGCGCGGAAGCGACCGTCCACCGGGTCAGCCTGGCCGGCTTCGCCGCCGCGCGCGCCCTGTCCAGCGATTTCAACGACAGCCCCGAACGCGCCTCGCGCCCCTTCGACCAGGCCCGCGACGGCTTCGTCATGGGCGAAGGCGCCGGCCTACTGGTCATCGAGGAACTGGAGCACGCCCTGGCGCGCGGCGCCAGGCCCATCGCCGAGCTGGTGGGCTACGGCACCAGCGCCGACGCCTACCACATGACCGCCGGGCCGGAAGATGGCAGCGGTGCCCGCCGGGCCATGCAGCAGGCGCTGCGCCAGGCCGGCGTGGAAGCGGCTGCGGTGCAGCACCTGAATGCCCACGCCACCTCCACCCAGGTAGGCGACAAGGGCGAACTGGCCGCCATCAAGGCCGTGTTCGGCACCGGCAGCGGGCTCGCCATCAGCGCGACCAAATCCGCCACCGGCCACCTCCTGGGCGCCGCCGGCGGCATCGAGGCGATCTTCACGGTCCTGGCGCTGCGCGACCAGCTCGCCCCCGCCACACTCAACCTGGAAACGCCCGACACCGACGCCGAGGGCCTCGACCTGGTTCGCGGCGAAGCCCGGCGCTGGCCGATGGAACACGCGCTGTCCAATGGCTTCGGCTTCGGCGGGGTGAATGCCAGCCTGTTGTTCCGGCGCTGGGTGTAGCGCGGCCGGCCCTCCGCCAGGCACTCCTGAGCACACTGGCGGAGGGGAAGCCACTCATGTCGCATGCCTCAGGGCGTGTGGGTTTTCCTGGTAGCTGCGTCGTGACAGTCTGTAGGCGCGATCTGGATTCGTGGGGCAATTGCTTGTGGAGTGGGCGTTCAATGGCCGATTTCGGCCAGAAGCTGTCTCTCGCATCCTGCGGTTGAATCCACACTCATAAGCTGTCAGTGGACACCATACTGGCAAAACCGTAGCCTGCCCGTAGAAACACTCGAAGATGCTATATGCTTCTGCAAAATTCATGCTTAGGCAAATACAAAATACACCGCGAAAGTTGAGAGCGCGCAAATGGAATTTGAGGTAGGATCAAGAACTGTTGAGATTAAAAAAAGGCGTATTCTCACCGCCAGCGTGAAACGGCAGGTAGCTATATTGAGTGGCTATCGATGCTCGTTCCCAGGCTGTGACCAAGACCTCATGCTCGATGGCTCGTCATTTATCGGGGAAATATCTTCGATCGAAGCCGTTCATTCTCACGGCCCAAGACACAACCCGTCTAAGGATGGAGACGAGCTACTTGAAATAGACAACTATCTTCTCTTATGCCCTAATCATCATGCGGTTATTGATAGGCAGCCTGAAATATATTCGACTGAGTGGCTAAAAAAGGCTAGGGAAGATCATCTAAGTAAAGTGTCAGAAGCACTGTCTGCCTCGAACTTTGTAGACGAGATAAAACTAGATGAGCAGGTTGAAGTTTCCTTAGAGGAAGCAATAGGTGTTTGGAAAGTAAATCGTGAAAACTCATCCGAGGAGTTCTGGCAAACTCTTCTGCAAAAATGTCCAGCTGTATTGTCACAGATATTTCCGCAAAGTATGTTTCAGCTAGGTAATAAATGCTACGTTGGTGGAAAATCTATAACAAACTCGGGTGGAAATCTCGTCGACTTTATCTACGCAAGCAGGCTGACTGGCAATATAGCATTGGTCGAAATAAAAACCCCGAAGACTAAATTGCTTGGAAAAAAGTATAGATCTAATGCCTATTCAATTAGCGAGGAGATGTCCGGATCATTTATTCAGGTGTTAAATTACAAAGACCAACTGATGAAAGAGTATTACAAGCTAAGCGAGGGCGACGAAGGTAGTTCCTTTTCTGCATTCAACCCAAAATGCTTAATTGTTATTGGCACGCTTGAATCAGAGCTTAAAGATGGGAATCAATACAAATCTTTTGAGCTATTCAGAAATAGCATGACGAATGTAGAGATTGTCACTTACGATGAGCTTTTTCAAAAGGCTCAAGACATTTTAGATATGGTCAAATAACACTGGTTGACGGTTCTGAGCCGATTTCTGCCTCTCATTACGGGCAGAAGCCGGCCAGAAGCGGTCATTAAGTGTCTAGCTAGTAGGTGCGATTCAATCGTCCTCGGCATGATCATCCTCAGAATACTCATCTGAATCTTCATGCAACTCGCGAATTTGGCTAGGGGGCATCCGGAAGATATTCTGGAGATGCCTTTGTTCTTGGTGGATAAGATTGTGGCAGCTGTTGCAAAGAGATATAAGATCTAAATCATTCTCGGCACCGAGCCTGTCATAGACGATGTGGTGCACGCATTCAGCGGGTCGCTTACAAGCTTGACATTCGTAGTCATCTCTATGAAGAATTCGGGCTCGCGTTCTTTCCCATTCCGGGGATTTATAATAGGTTCCAAATCTTGAGTTATCTTTCGTCGCTAACTCGCCAGCTTGAATCAATCTTTGAATTCGTTCCCGATGTTCTAGATATGCCCTTCTCCAAGCATCTCCTCTTCTTCTGTACCAAGCTGTAAGATCTTCCTTGGATCGTTCTTTCAGGAACTCATCGAAAGAGGGGAGCGATGCTAGGTCTGGATACTTGCTTTTACTAACGCTGCCTGTGTGATGCCCACAGAGAGTACATTGCATAACGACAGCAGTCCCTCCCGATTTATAAGTGCGTAAGCGAGCATCAGTGTGGCTGTGATCGCAACCTTCGAAGTTGGGAGGCGGGTCTTCTAACTGAAATACAGTATTAAATCCCACCTCGTCGAACTCGGGGAGACTATTTCCCTTATTTAATTCAGTAACGTAAACATCATGGCGAGCTGAATTCCAAATATCCCATTCAAACGTGAGCCGCTTATATAAGCCCTCATCAAATTCTGGTAGTTTTTCAATGTCGTATTCTTTCTTCTGTAGCGCCTTTGACTGAGCGCCACACGTTACGCATTGAGTGACGACGTGCAATGTTTCGTTGCGAAACTTTCGCCGAACTACACGCGTTTGGCTATGCCTGCAGCCATATGCCTCCGGCCTTGGAGGCTCAGGGTTCTCAAGTAGAAATCTCTCAACTGCAAGCTCAGGTGAGCTTTTGAATTGATCGAAATCCCGCTCTGGCAATCTGAATTTATTTTTTAGTTCGCGAATTTTTGTGCTTAAGTTAGCGATTTCAACCCCAGCGGCATCTCTTTCCTCCTTCGTTGCTGTTGCATCTTCCCTAGTACAATTAGCGTTAAATTCATCTATTTTCAGCTGAAATATCTTGGGAAGATACTCGTCAAGTGGATTGTCGGAAAATGGGTATCCCATGTGGCTCTATGTTCCCTTCTGAGGTTAGAGATGAGTTTTTCTGCATCCAATCTCTACGCCTTTTTGCGTTGATTTGCGAGCCCATCCCGTCACTGCTTTAGGTCTTCGATATCAGCGCGGAGTTCGGGCTCGGCTGGCGCGGGTAGCAGGCCGCTATTGGCCGATTGCTGCCCCTGACAAGAAGCCCCAAGCCCCCGAAGATCTGCACCCCGGTTTCAGACATCCGCCCCCTGCCCTATCCTCCCCCGCCACAACCCCAGGAGGCCCCATGCCGGTTTCGTTACCCTTCGAGCAAGTCGATGTCTTCTCCGAACAGCCCTTCAAAGGCAACGCCGTTGCCGTGGTGATTGGCGCCGACCGCCTGAGCAGCCGGCAGATGCTCGAGTTCGCCGCCTGGACCCAGTTGAGCGAGACGACCTTCCTGTTGCGGCCGACCACTGCCGAAGCAGACTACCGCGTAAGAATCTTCACCCCGCTGCGGGAGCTGCCCTTTGCCGGGCATCCGACGCTGGGGAGCTGCCAGGTCTGGCTGAACCAGGGGGGCGGCAATGCTGCTGACGAGATCGTCCAGGAGTGTCTGGCGGGCCTGATCCGCATCCGCCGCAAGGGCGCCTTGCTGTCGTTCGCGGCGCCTCCCCTGCTTCGTGGCGGAGCGGTCGAAGACGAGGTGTTGCGACGGATCGAGAGCGGGCTTGGCCTGTCCCCGGGGCAGGTACTCGGCAGCCAATGGGTGGACAACGGACCCGGCTGGGTCGCCGTTCGGCTGGCCACGCGTGACGAGGTCCTGGCCATTCGCCCGGACTACGCGAAGCTCGACGGGCTCAACGTGGGCGTGGTCGCGCCCTGGCAAGGTCCCCAGGCGGAGGCGGATGTGGAAGTGCGCGCCTTCATGGGCGAGGAGCTCAATGAAGACCCCGTCACCGGCAGCCTCAACGCGAGCCTGGCGCAATGGCTGATCGGCACGGGAGTCATGCCCGGGCGCTACACGGCAAGCCAGGGCACGGCCTTGGGTCGCCGGGGGCGGATAAGCGTCGAGCAGGTCGGCGGCGATATCTGGATCGGCGGTGAGGTACAGCCGGGCATGTCGGGGCGGGTCGTGTTCTGAGCCCATTCGTCGCAGGCAAAACCGGTCGTGAGCGGACACTCGATGCAGGGCTGGAGGATGCGTGCCGCGACACTGACGTGCTGGGGCAGCCCGAGTTCGTACTGTCGAGCGGTCCCGCGTATATATGGCTTTGATGCTAAAGTTGCGGAATGGAAAGAGGTTTACCGATGAAAAAGAGCAAAGGCTTAGTCGCAACCGAAATTCAGAGACTTGCCCAGGCCAATGGCGTTAGCGCGGAGCGCGATGGTCTGAGCCGGATGGCGCTCACCATCACGTGCCTGGCCGGCGACTCGGTATCTCTCGACAGCGTTGAGCAGATGCTGATCAACCTCAAGCGCAAAGGCGCACTAAGCAAGTCCCAGGCGTTCGATCTCCAGCGCCGCTACGTCATCGAGAAGCGCAAGGCGAAAGAGATACCTGGTGGATGAGTTTCGATCCCTTTGGTGACTTCGAAACGACTGGCTACCTGCGCAACAGCTTGGGTCTGAAAGATCCGGCGGAAGTGAAGGAAAACGAACACTTCTCCTTCGAAATGGGGCTCGATGAAGCCCTTTCCTATCTCGAACGCACAAAGGACCTGAACTACCAGGCCCTTTTGCAGGTACACAGGTTGTTGTTCGAGAAATTCTACCCCTGGGCCGGGCGTGACCGTCTCGAGCTGGTCCCTCATCTTTCTGTCTGGAAAGGTCCCAAGGGCGCTCCCAGACGTACCTTCTTCGAAAGTCCCGCGATGATCGAACGCGCGGTGGACTATGCCCTGAGCCTGGCGAGCAAGAAGCAGGGATTCATGCAGAAGCCCGGTGAGGTCATGGGACTTCTTTGCTTTGCGCATCCCTTTCTAGACGGCAACGGACGCTCGATTCTGCTGTTCTACATGGAGCTCAGTTATCGAGCCGGCTTTGCCATCGACTGGGCCAGCACACGCAAGGACGACTATCTCCAGGCCCTGGACGATGAGATTCACAATCCTGGCAAGGGTCACCTGGACCGCTACCTTGTCCCATTCGTTGTGCCTATCCACAGCCGTGATCAGTGGCCTGAGATCATCGGGCAAATCAACGGACTCGATGGTATGGATGGTGAGAACATTACCTACGAGAACCTCGATGATCCCGAGGTTCAGAAAGTCTATGCGGTGTATCACGCCGAGCATCCCTACCCAGCCAAAGATGGCACACCCGACTCCGAGCCCTAAGCTGCAGGCCGGAGGAGGTATGGGATTTCGCGTAATCCAGGCCCGGAGTGCCCAGCACACTGAGCGCAATTGGCCGGTAGCTGCCGCCCCGCAAGAACCCGCCCCCAACCGTCCTCTCTCCGAAGGCGTGCAGCCCTCGACGCTGCGGCCCAGCCCCCCACCGGGCCGCCCAGGCCCGGTGGCTCCGCCCTCCCCTCACCAGTTGTGCGTATAGCTCGCCGTCAGCACCGTGCCCGGCGCCGGCAGGTGGCTGGTGTTGTTGTTGTTGCGCAGCAGCTGGCTGTAGAGCGGGTAGTAGTCGCGGTTGAACAGGTTCTGGATGCCCAGGCTCAACTGGTCGTCGGGGGTGATGCGGTACTGGCTGACCAGGTCGACCGTGGTGTAGGTGCTGACCTGGCGCCGGCCGAAGCTTTCCACGCCGTCGAGGCGGTAGTCCTTGGAGTCGAAGAAGGTGGCCTGCAGGCGGTTGTTCCAGTCGGCATCCGGCTTGTATTGCAGGTAGGCGGTCAGCTTAAGCGGCGGCACGCGGTAGCCGGTCATGTCCTGCCAGTCCTTGCCGTCCGGCTTCTCGCGTCCGCGCATCCAGGTGGCGCTGCCGCCCGCGCCCCAGACTTCGTCGTCGCTGAGCCAGTCGGCGCTGGCCTCGACGCCGTAGATGCGCTCCTTGGTGCGGGTGAGGATCAGGCCGTTGTTGAAGCTCTGCACGTCGCCCAGCTTGGAGGTGGTGTAGAACAGCGCCAGGCTGCCCAGGGTGTTGCCGCCGATGGCGCCGCGCCAGCCGAGTTCGTAGTTGTTGGTCTTCACCGGTTCGAGGTTCGAGGAGCCGATATCGAAGCCACGGCGGGCGTTGCGCAGCTGGATGCCGACATCGGGCAGCTGGAAGCCCTGGCTGAAGGAGGCATAGATTTCCTGGCCAGCCACCGGCGAATAGACGATGCCGAGGTTCGACAGCACCGCGTCGTAGTCGAGGTCGCCGCCCTTGACGGTCACCGGCGAGGCGGCCTTGGACTCGGAGAGCGGGACGAAGTCGTCGAATTCGGCGGTGGAGTATTCGTAGCGCAGGCCGCCGTCGATCGACCAGTGTTCGTCGAAGCGATGCTGCAACTGGGTGAACGCGCCGGCGCTGCGGGTGCGTAGCGGCGGCATGTAGGTGAGCTTGCCGATCTTGTCGAAGACCAGCCCGCCGCTGGCGTCGTAGGCCGCCGGGTCGAACACGTCGAGCGGCATGTCGCTGCGTTCCTGGTTGTAGTCGCCGCCCCAGACCAGTTCGGTATTGCCGCTTTCGCCCAGCGGCGTGCGCAGGGTCAGGCGGCTGCCGAACACTTCGCTGTTCTGCATGATCTGGTCGACATTGCCGCCGCGGGTGGAGACGGCGCGGGCGTCGAACGGAGTGAAGCGGGTGAAATAGTCGCGGTAGTAGAGCTGCGCGGAGAGCCGGCTGCCGAGGATGTCGAGGTTCTCGTACTCGAGGTTCGCCAGGGTGTTGCGGATGCGGTTCTGCTCGTCCAGCTCCAGGCCTTTGATCGCGTTGGCCGGGACCGAGCCCGGCGGCAGCCTGGCGACCCTCGGGTCGGTGGCGTAGTCGGTGTCCTGGCGGGCGTCGTAGTGGCTGAGGGCGAGCTGCACGCGCTGGTTCTCGTCGATGCGCAGGCCGAGCTTGCCGCCGATGTTGTAGACGTTCGAGTCGAACAGGTCGCCCTGGCTGGGTTCCGGGGCGATGCGGTCGCCATGGGCGTCGTAGGAAGCGCCGACGTGACGGGTGCCGAAGTCGAACGAATAGTCGAGCGCCCCCAGGGAGCCGGCGAAGTATTGCTGGAACTGGCCGCCGAGGCCATCGCTGCCCAGCCGGGTCAGCGGCGAGGTGGCGCTGAGGCGGGTTTCCGCGCGGTTCTCGCCGCCGGCCGGACGGGTGGTGATGGAGATGATCCCGCCGGTGGCGCCGCTGCCGTAGATGGCGCTGCTGCCACGGATGACCTCGATCCGCTCGATCAGCGCCGGGTCGATGTTGGCCAGGTTGCGCGAGGAGTCGCGGTTGGTGTTCAGCGGCACGCCGTCGACCATCACCAGCATGCTGCGCCCGCGCAGGGTCTGGCCGTATTCGGTGATGGTGCGGCTGGAATCGGACATCCCCGGCACCGCCTTGGCCAGCACGGTGGCCAGGCTGTCGGAGCCCTGGCGCAGCTCCTCCAGTTGGGCATGCTCGATGACGGTGGACTGGCGCGTGGCGGAGACCAGGTCGCTGCTGGTGCGCGAGGCGGTGATTTCCATCTGCTCCATGTCCAGCGGTTCGCTGCGGGCTTGCGTAGCGGGCACGGCGGCTTCGCTGGCCGGAACGACGATGAAGGTATGTTCGTCCCTGGCCTGCGCCTTCAGGCCGCTATCCCTGAGCAACTGGCGCAATGCCTCTTCGGGGGTGAAACGCCCCTTCAGCGCGGGCGCCTGGCGGCCGGCGCCGAGATCGCCGGCGAAAAGGATCTGTACCGAGGATTGTTGCGCGAGGGCGTTGATCGCCTGGCCGAGCGGCGCGGCGGGCAGATCCACGTCGAGCTTTTCCTGGCCCTGGGCCGACACCGCCAGGAGCAGGCTGCTGGCGAGCAATGAAGGACGCAGGTGGCGACTGCGGAGGGAAAAATGCACGTCTCGATTTCCTATGCAGGTTGGCTTTTCCTGGATAGCCGCCACGGCGCGCGGGAAACCCTACCTGCGTCCGAGAATTATTTTCGCGTCGATTTGCGTTGGATCTCGACGCTGCCGTCCTCCTGCCGCGACACGGCCACGGGAAGGATGCTCGGCAGCAGGTCGAGCAGCCGGTCGGCGTTGTGCGCGGCGAAGACGCCGGTCAGTCGGAGGGAGGCCAGGCTGGGGTCGTCCAGGAGAATGGGCGCCTTGCGATAATGGCGCAGCAGCGCGACGGCTTCGCCCAGGGGCGTGCGCTCGAAGACCAGGCGGTCGTCTTTCCAGGCCATCGCCGTGGCGGCATCGACCTTGGCCAGCGGCATCAGTTGCCCGCCAATGGCATCGACCTGCTGGCCCGGCAGGAGCACGACTGGCGCTTGCGCCGTAGCCGAGGTGCCGACCTCCACCCGGCCACGCTCCAGGGTCACGCGGACATCGTCGTCCAGGCGGCGCACGTTGAACCGGGTGCCGAGCACGCGGATGTCGGTCGAACCCGCGGACACCACGAAGGGCCGATAGCGCGCCGGGGATACCTCGAAAAGCACCTGCCCCGCGCGCAACGCGACCCGGCGGCTGAGCGGGTGCCAACTGACCTCGATCTGGCTGCCGCTGTCGAGCAGGAGCTGGCTGCCGTCGGCCAGGGTCACGTCGCGCCGCTCACCGATGGCGGTGGCGAAGCGCTCGCGCTTGTAGGCCGGGTCCAGCCAGGCCAGGGCGCCGATGGCCAGCGCCAGCAATAGCGCGACGCCGGCCGCCTTGCTTGCCTTGCGCGATTTCGGCCGGGAGGGCGGCAGCGGGAACAGGTCCTTCAGCGCGTCGCGATGGCGCTCCAGGGCGTCGTCCAGCGGAACCTGCCCATTCCGTTTCGAGGGCTGGGTCATGGCCGTGCCTCGCCGCGGCCGAGCCGTTCCCGGCAGGCCGCCAGTCCGAGGCGCAGGTGCTTTTCCACGGTCTTGACGGAGATGCCGAGGCGGTCGGCGACTTGCGCCTGGGGAACTTCGTGGATCTTGTGCATGACGAAAACGGCCTGGCAGCGAGGAGGAAGCGTGGCGATGGCGTCGACCAGTGCCTGGAACTCGCGCTCGGCCTCATGGCGACCCATGGGCGTCGCCGCCATGCAGGCGACTTCCGGAAGCTCGGCGACGGCTTCCACCCAGGCGGTTCGACGACGGTCGCTACGATAGCGGCTCACGGCGGTGTCGTGGGAGATTTTCCGCAGCAGGGCCAGGGGCGTGTGCACGTCCTCCTTCTCGTCGCGTTCGAGCAACTGCACGCACACGTCGTGCACCACTTCGCGCGCCATGCCCCGGTCGCCGAAGCGCCGGCGAACATGGTCGACCAGTTCCTCGTAGTGACGAACCAGTGTGGACAACAGCGTCGGCTTGGCGGGATCGAACGGCACGATGCACCCAGGAAAGGAGCCTGGCTCCGAAGAATGGGGGGCGAGTGTAAATGAGAAACAGTCGCAGATGAAAGACCGGTCATCGTCAGGGATTGCCTGGGCTGGCGTGCGTAGCGGGCGGGTGGCTTTCGCCCGACCGCGCAACTGCCGAGCCAGGGCGGAGAGGGATCCCCTTTTCGCCCCGCTACTCAACCCCCCGGCCTTGCCGGGGGGCACCGCCTCCGTCGGTTATCGGTGTCTGCGTGCGTATTCCGCCTCGAACAGTGACAGGGCGTCGCTGAGCAACGACAGCAGGGAACCGGTGATGCGGCAGATGCTTTCACCGGGCTCTTCGGTTTCGTCGAGCAGGTCGAGGACGCTCAGCGTTCCGATCGCCGACTCCAGCCGGCGGCGGGCGGTGTCGAACAGGTCTTCGCTGGCTGCGCTGCTGTCCAGGTAGAGGGTGGCGCAACCGGGGTGCTGGTTGCATTGCGAGGTGCGTCGCAGGGGGATGAAGGTGGAAGGGGACTGTGCGGTTATTGCGGGATTCGACGTATCATCGACCTTAGCCATGGGTCAGCTCCTATCGTTAAGCTGGTCTCTGGTTAGCGGGTCGTAGGTGTTCCTGCACCTGCGGCTCGCGTCTTTTCTGCCCCCAAGAAAACAGATGGACTTGGCGACCCCTCCATCTTCCTCCTACTGGTTTTTTATCCAATTCCTGGGCGTCTGAGAGAGGCTGCGGAAAAGTCTGGGGGAGATGTCCGGCGTTTCCAGGGCATGTCATCCGCCGCTGTCACGGGTATCCGGCGGATAACCGCCAGGCGGTTATTCGCCCTACGGGGTCGAGCCTCAAGCGGGCAGCGCGGGGTCGTTTGTCTGCGCGTAGCGCGGTGGGGGGCTGGGCAACCGGCACGACCCTGCTGACCCTTCCTGACCACCCCGTCAACCCGTAAACTACGCGGTTCCCCTGCCCAGACAAGGACTGCCGTGAACAGCCCCGCCCTGCCCCTTTCCCGTGGCTTGCGCATCCGCGCCGAACTCAAGGAACTGCTGACCCTCGCCGCGCCGATCATGATCGCGCAACTGGCGACCACCGCCATGGGCTTCGTCGATGCGGTGATGGCCGGGCGCGCCAGTCCGCACGACCTGGCAGCGGTGGCGCTGGGCAACTCGATCTGGATCCCGATGTTCCTGCTGATGACCGGCACCCTGCTCGCCACCACGGCCAAGGTCGCCCAGCGCCATGGCGCCGGCGACCAGCCCGGCACCGGGCCGCTGGTGCGCCAGGCGCTGTGGCTGGCGCTGCTGATCGGACCGCTGTCGGGGGCGGTGCTGTGGTGGTTGTCGGAGCCGATCCTCGGCTTGATGAAAGTGCGCCCGGAACTGATCGGGCCGAGCCTGCTGTACCTCAAGGGCATCGCCCTGGGCTTCCCGGCGGCGGCGCTGTACCACGTACTGCGCTGCTACACCAACGGCCTGGGACGGACCCGGCCGAGCATGGTGCTGGGGATCGGCGGGCTGCTGCTGAACATCCCGATCAACTACGCGCTGATCTACGGCCACTTCGGCATGCCGAAGATGGGTGGCCCCGGCTGCGGCTGGGCCACCGGCTCGGTGATGTGGTTCATGTTCCTCGGCATGCTGTTCTGGGTGAACAAGGCCTCGATCTACCGCGCCAGCCAGTTGTTCTCGCGCTGGGAGTGGCCGGATCGCGCGACCATCGGCCCGCTGGTGGCGGTCGGCCTGCCGATCGGCATCGCGGTGTTCGCCGAGTCGAGCATCTTCTCGGTGATCGCCCTGCTGATCGGCGGGCTCGACGAGAACGTGGTGGCCGGCCACCAGATCGCCCTGAACTTCAGCGCGCTGGTGTTCATGATTCCCTATTCGCTGGGGATGGCGGTGACCGTGCGGGTCGGCCACAACCTCGGCGCCGGCCTGCCGCGCGACGCGCGCTTCGCCGCCGGCGTGGGGATGGCCGCGGCGCTGGGCTACGCCTGCGTCTCGGCGAGCCTGATGCTGTTGCTGCGCGAGCAGATCGCCGCGATGTATTCGCCGGACCCGGCGGTGATCGCCATCGCCGCCTCGCTGATCGTGTTCTCCGCGCTGTTCCAGTTCTCCGACGCCCTGCAGGTCACCGCCGCCGGGGCCCTGCGCGGCTACCAGGACACCCGGGTGACGATGATCATGACCCTGTTCGCCTACTGGGGCATCGGCCTGCCGGTGGGCTACAGCCTCGGCCTCACCGACTGGTTCCAGGAACCCACCGGACCGCGCGGCCTGTGGCAAGGCCTGGTGGTGGGCCTGACCGGCGCGGCGATCATGCTCTGCATCCGCCTGGCGCGCAGCGCGCGGCGCTTCATCCGCCAGCACGAGCGCCTGCAGCGGGAGGACGCGGCGGCCGCCTCAGTCCTTGGCCGGTAGCGCCGGGGCGGCGCCACGCGACTTGACGCTGAGGGTAGTGCCGACCGAGGCGAGGATGATCGCGCCGATGGCCAGCCATTGGGTCGGGCTCAGCCGCTCGCCGAGGAACAGCAGCCCGGAGAGCGCGCCGAAGGCCGGCTCGATGCTCATCAGGGTGCCGAAGGTGCGCGCCGGCAGGCGGGTCAGCGCGACCATTTCCAGGGTGTAGGGCAAGGCCGTGGAGAGCACCGCGACGCCCAGCGCCAACGGGATCAGCGCCGGGTCGAGGAGGTCGGCGCCGGCGTGGGCGACGCCGATCGGCACAACCAGGATCGCCGCCACCAGCACCCCCAGCGCGGCGCCCTGGGCGCCATGGTCGGCGCCGGCGCGCTGGCCGAAGAGGATGTACAGCGCCCAGCACACGCCGGCACCGAGGGCATAGGCGGCGCCGACCAGGTCGAGCGGCTCGGCGCTGTTGCCCAGCGGCAGCAACAGCCAGATGCCGAACACCGCCAGGCCGATCCAGAGGAAGTCCAGCAGGCGCCGCGAGGAGAGGATCGCCACCAGCAGCGGCCCGGTGAACTCCAGGGCCACCGCGATGCCCAGCGGCACGGTGCGCACCGAGAGATAGAACAGCAGGTTCATGCCGCCCAGGGCGATGCCGTAGACCACCACCGAGCGCAGCGATTGCAGGCTCAGGCGCTTGCGCCAGGGACGCAGGAGCAGCAGCAGGATCAGCGCGGCGAAGAACAGCCTTAGGGCCGTGGTGCCCTGGGCGCCGACCAGGGGGAACATGCTTTTCGCCAGGGAGGCGCCGCTCTGGATCGAGGCCATGGCGATCAATAGCAGGCCGACCGGCAACAGCGTTCCGGCGAGGCCGCGGGAGGTGGAGGTCATGGAAGAGGTCCGGCAGTGGGAAGCAGCCCGATGGACTGCGGGAAACGGGATGTGCACTATAATGCGCAAAACCGCGACAGTGAGCAATATATTGCCCAACCCTACCGAACGCCCCAGCGTCCTCGAACATGTCTCCGGCAACGTCCGCCGCCTGCGCCTGCAAGCCGGCCTCAGCCAGGAAGCGCTGGCCCGCGCGGCCAGTGTCAGCCGGCGGATGCTGGTGGGCATCGAGAGCGGCGACGTCAATGTCAGTCTGTCGACCCTCGACCGTATCGCCGCCGCCCTCGGCGTGCTGTTCCCCGACCTGGTCCAGGCACCGGCCACCGACCGCTCGCGGATCAATGCGGTGGCCTGGGTCGGCCACCACCCCGAGAGCCGCGCCACCCTCCTCGCCAGCGCACCGGCGCGGCGCGAGGTGGAACTCTGGGCCTGGTCGCTGGGACCGGGCGAGCGCTACGTATCGGAACCCGACGCCGCCGGCTGGCGGGAGATGGTTCTGGTCATCGAAGGTCGCCTGCGCCTGGAACTGGCCGACGGCGAACGGCGCATCGAGACCGGCGACTTCCATGCCTTCGCCAGCGACCAGCCGTACGCCTACGTCAACGACGGCGACGGCGACGAGGTGGTGCGTTTCACCCGCAACGTGGTGAGCTAGGCTCTAGCCTCGAGCCAGCCTTCCAGAGGAGACCGCGATGAGCGCACGCGTACGACCCTTCCTGATGTTCCAGGGGGGCCAGGCCGAGGCGGCCATGAACTTCTACCTGTCGCTGTTCGACGACGCCGAGATCCTCCAGATCCAGCGCTACGGCGCCGAGGGGCCGGGCCCGGAGGGCTCGGTGCTGAAGGCGCTGTTCCGCCTCGGCGACCAGAGCGTGCATTGCATCGACAGCCATGTGCGGCACGCCTTCGATTTCACCCCGGCGTTCTCCTTCTTCGTCGACTGCGAGAGCAACGCGCAGATCGAGCGCCTGGCCGAGGCCCTGAGCGACGGCGGCAAGGCCCTGATGCCGCTCGGCGACTACGGCTTCAGCCAGCGTTTCGCCTGGCTGGCCGACCGCTTCGGGGTGTCCTGGCAGCTCAATCTGGCCTGAGCCCGGCAGTTGCCGTCAGGCTTCCTGGAGGACTTCCTGGCACACATCGACCCACTGCGCATCCACCAGCTCGGCCATCCGTTGCGGGGCGATGCGGACCGCGCTGTGCACCGCCCCGGCGGCCGGAAGCACTTCGTCGAAGGCTTGCAGCGAGACGTCGCAGTACACCGCCAGCGGCGTCGCCAGGCCGAACGGGCAGACTCCGCCGACCGGGTGCCCGGTCAGCTCGACCACGTCCTCGGCGCCGAGCATCTTCGCCTTGCCGCCGAAGGCGGCCTTGATCTTGCGGTTGTCCAGCCGCGCGTCGCCGCGCGCCACTACCAGTACGGTGCGCTCGCCGACCCGCAGCGACAGGGTCTTGGCGATCCGCCCCGGCTCCACGCCATGGGCCTCGGCGGCCAGGGCGACGGTGGCGGTGCTGGTTTCCAGCTCGATGATGCGCAGGTCCGGGGCTTTCTCGGCGAAGAACCGCCGGACGGATTCGAGGCTCATGGGGTGGGCTCCTTGGCGAAAACCCACGAACTTATGCAAGCGCGCCGAGGCTGTCCAGCACCGCGCGCTCAGGCGAAGCGCACGCAGTAGATCGGCGGCAGGTTGGCGGAGAGCTGCTGCCAGTCCTCCCCGCCGTTCTCGCTGAGCCACAGGCCGCCGGTGGTCGAGCCCATGGCCAGGCGCTCGCCGCTGGGGTCGATGTCCAGGCCGTGGCGGTAGACCAGGTCGTAGGCCGGGCCATCGGGCAGGCCGCGCTCGAGGGTCTCGAAGCTGTGGCCACCGTCGCGGGTGCGGGTGACCACGAAACGGGCGTCCCTGGGAATGCGGCATTCGTCCTTGGTCGCCGGGACGAACCAGGCCGTGTCCGGCTGCCGCGGATGCACGGCGACGGCGAAGCCGAAGCTGGACGGCTCGGCGACCACGCCCTGCCAATGCAGGCCGCCGTCGCGGGAACGGAAGATGCCGTTGTGGTGCTGCACCCAGAGGAACTCCGGGCGCGCCTGGCACTGCACCAGGCGGTGCGGGTCCTGGATCGCCGCCTCCTCGCTCTGCTCCGGCGGCATGTAGTCGGCGCGCATGCCTCTGGTGGTGCAGGTCCAGCTGCGGCCGTCGTCGTGGCTCTGCCAGACGCCGCCGCAAGACACCGCGACGGTGAGGTGGCGACTGTCGCGTGGGTCGACGCAGATGGAATGGATGCCGGGATGGTCGTAGCCGCCGCCGAACCACTGGGCGCGTTCGGGTCGTTCCCAGAGTTCGCGGTTGAGGCGCCAGCTGGCGCCACGGTCGTCAGAGCGGAACAGGCCGCCGGGGATGGTCCCGGCCCACAGCGTGCCGGGCCGGTCGGCGCCGCCTGGCTCGAGGATCCACAACTGCTGTAGCGACCAGGGTGGCTCCGCCGCCTGGCCTTCCAGCGGTTCGGCCGCTGGCGGCTGCGGCGGATAGACCGGCACCGCGCATTCCTTCCAGTCCGTCGCGCCGGCGTCGCGACGCCACAGCTTGACGCCGAAATGGCCGAGATTCAGCGCCGCGTAGAGCGCGCCGTCGCGCGGGTCGGCGAGGAGCATGCTCAGCGGCTCGCCGAGGAAGTGGCTGGCCATCGGCAGCCACTGGCCCGCCGCGTTGCGCCGCAGCTCGAACAGGCCCTTGCGGGTGCCGACATAGAGTCGCTCGCTCACCGGATGTCCTCCTCTGTTGGTCAACCGCCGCTCAGCGCCTGCACCACGTAGATCTCGCTATCGTCTTGGAGCGGATCGCCCAATCCCCGGCGATCGCGGACCTGCACGCCATCGACGAACAGCGCCACATGCCGGCGCAGACTGCCCTGGTCGTCGAGCAGGTAGCCGCGCAAGCGCGGCTCGCGGACGAAGGCCGCCTGCAAGGCGGAGGCGACGGTGGCGGCGCCGACGTCCAGCGCGGGCATGGCGACGTGCCGCTGGATGGCCGGGGCGAAGACGATACGGGGCATGCCGAGGCTCGCGGAAATGGCTCTGCCGGAACAGTGTAGAAGCCCTGCAGGCCACGGCTGGCGCGGCCCGCCCAGCGGTCGGCACACTCCGCAGCGACGCTCGTCGGCCATCCCGGCCGCTCGGCGCGGGCCTCCTATACTGCCCCGGCCAGCGAAAAAACCGCCGTCGCCTGTCGATCCGCCGGCCTGCCGTTCGACCAGTTCGGGAGGCGGGCCAGAACGGGCCGTCATTGCGCAGAACAACAAGGAGAACGCAGATGAGATTCATGGTGATCGTCAAGGCCACCCAGGCTTCCGAAGCCGGCGAGATGCCCAGCGAGGAACTGCTCGCGGCGATGGGCCGCTATAACGAGGAACTGGTCAAGGCCGGGGTGATGCTCGCCGGCGAAGGGCTACAGCCCAGCGCCAAGGGCGCCCGGGTGCGTTTCTCCGGCAACGCGCGGACGGTGATCGACGGCCCCTTCGCCGAGACCCGCGAGCTGATCGCCGGTTTCTGGATGTTCCAGGTGGCCTCCCTGGAAGAGGCCATCGAGTGGGTCAAGCGATGCCCGAACCCATTCGACGGCGAATCCGAGATCGAGATCCGCCAGGTCTTCGAGGCCGAGGACTTCGGCGAGGAGTTCACCCCGGAACTGCGCGAGCGCGAGGAGCGCCTGCGCGCCGAGCTGGAAAAACGCAACTGAACCGCCCCGCACTCCGCCAAGAACGAGGAAAGCGCCATGCAAATCGTCCCCTACCTGATCTTCAACGGTAATTGCCGGGAGGCCTTCAGCTGCTACCACCAGCACCTGGGCGGCACCCTGGAGGCCATGCTGCCGTTCGGCGACAGCCCCGAGTGCGGCGACATCCCGGCCGACTGGAAGGACAAGATCATGCACGCACGGCTGGTGGTCGGCAGCTTCGCCCTGATGGCCTCGGACAATCACCCGGCCTATCCCTACGAAGGCATCAAGGGCTGTTCCATCAGCCTTAACGTCGACAGCAAGGCCGAGGCCGAGCGCCTGTTCAACGCCCTCGCCGAGGGCGGCTCGGTCCAGATGCCGCTGGGCCCGACCTTCTGGGCGGCGAGCTTCGGCATGTTCACCGACCGCTTCGGCGTGGCCTGGATGGTCAACTGCGAGCAGGACCGGTAGCGTCCGCTACGCGGGCCCGCCGCCAGGTGAATCAGCGGCGGGCCCGCGTTCCACTGTGCGCGAGTCGCGATCGATAGACGCACTGCTGCGATAATATAGGTTGCATTTTAAAACCAAAATTCCTAGCCTCCGCTTTAGTTTCATATTGAAACCTTACGGAGCGCTTCGCATGCCATCCTCGCCATCCTCCCTCCCCTCCGCGCTGGTGCTGCTGTTCGCCGTCGCCTGCGGTCTCAGCGTGGCCAACGTCTATTACGCCCAGCCGCTGCTGGACGTCCTCGGTGCCGAGTTCGCCATCGGCCAGGCCGGGGTCGGCCTGCTGTTCGGCGCGACCCAGGCCGGTTGCGCCCTGGCGCTGCTGCTGGTGGTGCCGCTGGGCGACCTGCTGGAGCGGCGCCGGCTGATGTTCGTCCAGCTCCTGCTGCTGGTGCTGTCGCTGCTGCTGGTGGGCTTCGCCGGCGATACCCTCGGCCTGGCGCTGGGGCTGCTCGGACTGGGCCTGCTCGGCACCGCCATGACCCAGGGACTGCTGGCCTACGCCGCGGCGCTGGCGGCGCCTGGCGAGCGCGGGCGGGTGGTCGGCGCGGCGCAGGGCGGCGTGGTGATCGGCCTGCTGCTGGCACGCAGCCTGGCCGGGCTGCTCGCCGACCTCGGCGGCTGGCGCAGCGTCTACCTGGTCTCGGCAGCGAGCATGGGCGGGCTCGGCCTGCTGCTCTGGCGGGTACTGCCGGCGGCGCCGAGCAACGAACTGGGGCTGACCTACCGGCAACTGCTCGGCTCGATGTTCGGCCTGCTGGCGAGCCAGCGCGTGCTGCAGGTGCGCGGCCTGCTCGGGCTGTTGATGTTCGCCGCCTTCGGGGTGTTCTGGAGCAGCCTGGTATTGCTGCTCGGCGCGCCGCCGCATTCGCTGTCGCACAGCGCCATCGGCGCCTTCGGCCTGGTCGGCGCGCTCGGCGCGCTGGGCGCGGCGCGGGCCGGCAGCCTGGCCGATCGCGGCCACGCCCAGGCGCTCAGCGGCGGCGCCCTGCTGCTGTTGCTGCTGTCCTGGCTGCCGCTCGCCCTCGGCGCGCATTCGCTGGCGGCGCTGATTCTCGGCGTGCTGCTGCTCGATCTCGCCGGCCAGGCGATCCATGTGCTCAACCAGAGCCTGGTCTTCGCCATCGACCCGCGCGCCCACAGCCGCCTGGTGGGTTGCTACATGCTGTTCTACGCCGCCGGCAGCGGCCTCGGCGCCAGCGCCGGCACCGCCATGTACGCCTGGGCCGGCTGGGACGCGGTGAGCCTGCTCGGCGCGGCAATCAGCCTGGCGGCCCTGGCGTTCTGGTGGTTCACCCGTGGCGTTGGCGGCGAAGCGCGTACGGCCTGCGCCAACGGCGCCTGAGCCGGCTTCAATCGAGTTCGCGCAGGCGCTGCTCGATGAAGCGCCGCTCCGGCTCCTGGCGCGCCAGGGCCAGCGCCGCGCGGTAGGCCTCGCGGGCCTCGCGGCGGCGACCGAGACGGCGGCAGAAGTCGGCACGCGCCGAGTGCGCCAGGTGGTAATCGGCCAGTTCACCTCGCGCCAGCAACGCATCGACCACGGCCAGCCCGACCTCGACGCCATCGCGCATGGCCAAGGCCACGGCGCGGTTGAGTTCGACCACCGGCGACGGCGCCAGGTACAGCAGCGCGTCGTAGAGGGCGACGATCCGTGCCCAGTCGGTGTCCTCGGCGCGCGGCGCCTGGGCATGCACCGCAACGATCGCCGCCTGCAGGGTGTAGGGCCCGACGCGGCGGCTGGCCAGGGCCCGCTCGACCAGGCCGAGCCCCTCGACGATCAGTCCACGATCCCACAGAGCGCGGTCCTGCTCGTCGAGCCGCACCAGTTCGCCGCTGGCCGAGATCCGCGCCTGGCGCCGCGAGTCGTGCAGCAACATCAGGGCGAGCAGGCCGAGGGCCTCGGGGTCGGGCAGCAGCTCGACCAGCAGGCGGCCGACGCGGATCGCCTCGCCGCTGAGATCGGCGCGGGTCAGGCTGGCGCCGGTGGAGGCCGAGTAGCCCTCGTTGAACACCAGGTAGATCACTTGCAGGACGTTGCCCAGCCGCTCGGGGAGTTCCTCCAGGGTCGGTACCTGGTAGGGAATCCGGGCCTCGCGGATCTTGTTCTTGGCCCGCACGATGCGTTGGGCGATGGCGCTGGGCGCGGCGAGGAAGGCGCGGGCGATCTCCTCGGTGCGCAGGTCGCAGACCTCGCGCAGGGTCAGCGCCACCTGTGCCTCGGGGGTCAGCGCCGGGTGGCAGCAGGTGAAGATCAGGCGTAGCCGGTCGTCTTCCACCGCATCGCCCTCCTCCGCCGGCGCCTCGGCCTGCTCTTCCAGTTGCTCGGCGAGCAGTCGCTGCGAGGCGTCGAAACGCGCTCGCCGGCGCAGGTTGTCGATGGCCTTGAAGCGCCCAGCGGAAACCAGCCAGGCGCGCGGGTTGCGCGGGATACCGTCGCGCGGCCACTGCTCGACGGCGGCGATGAAGGCGTCGTGCAAGGCCTCCTCGGCCAGCTCGAAATCGCCGAGCAGGCGGATAAGGGTCGCCAGCACGCGCCGCGACTCCTCGCGGTACAGCGCCTCGATGCGGCTGCGCAACGGCTCGCCGTGCTCCCTCAATGGCTGGCCTGCGCATGGCAGCAGGCGCTTTTCGGCGCCTCGTCGTAGCGGTCGTGGTGACGCAGCCAGTCCATGATCGCGTCCTCGTTGCGCCCCCTGGGCGTCAGGTCGAGGAAGTTGTAGGTGGTGAGCAGGATGTCGAGGCCGCGCGCATAGGCCGAATAGGTGTGGAACACCTCGCCCGCCGGATTGCGCAGGAACACGCTGGCACCCGGCATTTCCTCGCCGGCGTCGGGGGTCGGCTGGTAGTTGTAGTCGACGCTGCCGGCGGCCAGTTGCGCCTTGTCGAAGGACACCCCGAAGTCACGGTTGAAATCGCTGCCGTACGAGGAGTACCAGTCGAAACGCCAGCCCATGCGCCGGCGGAACGCCTGGAACTCTTCCAGGGGCGCGCGCGATACCGCCACCAGGCTGACGTCGTGGTGCGCCAGGTGCCGGTTGGCGCCGTCGATGTGGTCGGCGAGGAACGAACAGCCGACGCAGCCTTCGCTCCAGCCCGGCGCGAACATGAAGTGGTAGACGATTAGCTGGCTATTGCCGCCGAACAACTCGGCCAGCGAACGCTCACCGCGCTCGCCCTGGAAGCGGTAGTCCTTGTCCACCCTGACCCAGGGCAGTTCGCGTCGTTCGGCGGCGACGGGCGTCCAGCCATTGTTCCCGGTTGCTCACCGGGTGGTCCTGCAAAGAAGGATTCATTGCCGATTCTCCACGGAAATTCTCGGTTTTCCAGCCTGCCCGGGGTCGTTCCGCCAGCGGCGCCGGCGCCCGGTCGCCAGGGCGAAGCCGGCCAGCGAAGCGCCGCCGGCGCACACCAGGGACAGGGATGCGATGCACAGGGGGCACATGCTTCACCTCCGGCGCCGGGCGCCCTCACTCCCATTCCTTGACCGGTCGCACCTCGACGCAGCCGAGCCGTCCCGGCGGAATCTTCGCGGCGATCTGCAGGGCCTGGTTGAGGTCACGCGCCTCGATCAGGTAGAAGCCGCCGAGTTGCTCCTTGGTCTCGGCGAACGGCCCGTCGGTCATCGCCAGCCGCCCGCCCTGGTGGCGCAGGGTGGTGGCGGTCTGCACCGACTGCAGGGCGTGCGAGGCGATGTAGTGGCCGGCCTTGCCCAACTGGTCGGAGTAGGTCATGCACTCGTCGACGATGGCGGCAAGCTCCTCGGCCGGCACGGCGGCCAGCTTCGCTTCGTCGAAATAGATCAGGCAGAGGTATTTCATGGCGGTGGGCTCCTGGTGCGGATCGACGATCCGTTCGTTCGGTAGTCGCCCGGCGAGGGCGCCTTTCGACAGTGGCGGGGAAAAAAGCCCGCGGCGCGGACGAACGGTCGGCGCTCGCCGTGGAACGCCGCCGACCGCAGCACAAGCCTAGACCCGCCCGACCACCGGGCGCGGGCCGTCGGTCAGGGCTGACGCGGTGCGTAGGGATTCAGGCGGGGATCGCGCAGCGGGCTTTCCCGGGTCGGCCCGGGATCGTCCTGGCGCAGGCGGAGACTGCCGTTGCCGATCTTCAAGCCGTCCTTGGTCGTCGCCTCCCCGTCGGCGCTGGCCGCGTCGCTACCCGGCAGGTCCGGCTCGGCGGCCTCCGGTTGCGGCTGTGGCGCGCTGCCCATGGGCAACGGCGCGACCGGCGGCGCGGCGGGCAACGCTGCCGGCAGCTCGTCCGGCAGGGGCGCGGCGAGGGTCGGTTGGCCCAGGCCGGCGAGCACCATGGCCAGGAGCAGGAAAAGCACACGCGACATGACAAAGCCTCGATAGGCCTCGGGACTTCCACCATAGCCGCGCAACGGCCCCGGCGAGCGAAGTACGGACCGGTGGCATCGCGCATTGGAAAAAGGGAATTCCTGGAATTGTTCGATAGGACCCTGGCCACCTCCGTCAGCTGTCAATCGACTTTTCGAACAACGCGCCCGCCCCTATTAGAACAGCGCAAAAAAACTCGATCAAAAGTACAGCCTGGGCATGAGGTCGCGGATATAACCTGAAATCGAATTGCGCCCCGGCGTAGTTGCTCCGGTAACACTTCGCAGACGCAGGAGTCGAACGCCACCGAAAAGAAGATAGCACTTGCCAGAGAAACTTCCGCAGGTCCCAACGAACATCCCGGCACGCACTCGCCTCGCCATCTTTCTTCCATTCAAAGACCCGCCCACATGTAAATGAGTGGAGTAGCCAATGACGCTATTGGATATCGAAAAGCTGCTGGACATGACTCACCACATGTCGGTGCACATTCCCATCGAACTGATCATTTCCTGGGAGCAGAGCGAAGAGGCCTGGAGTGTGAAAGACAACTGTCTCAACTTCGTCTATGTCAATCGTCGCTATACCGAACTGATCACCCCGCGGTTCGGCCAGAAGAACTCCCTGCTGTCCCCCTTCAGTGCCAGCATCGAAGAGCACGACAAGCTGGTCATCCAGACCGGCAAGCGCATCGAGGCCCTGGCGCTGCTCAGGCCGGACGACCATCCGGCGCCCTGCTGCCTGTACTTCGAGCGCATGCCGCTGTATGACCGGCGCGGCAACCGCACCGGGGTGATCGCCCATGCCAAGACCCTGACCTCGGTCGCCCCGCGCGGCTTCATCGCCACCGACGGCATCGGTACCTTCACCTTCACGCCCCCCTCGGAGTTGTTCACCTCGCGCGAATGGGACGTGATCTACCTGCTGCTTTCCGGTCTCTCGGAAAAAGAAATAGCCGAACAGATCAGCCGCTCCCTGAGTACCGTCAAGTTTCACAAGAGCAACATCTTCCAGAAGGTCGGTTGCAGTTGCATCGGCGCCTTCAAGGCACTCGCCCGGCAAAAGAAGTGGAACTTCTATATCCCGCCGACCTTCGCCAGCGCCAAGTACATCATCAATCACTAGTCGCGCCTCGCGAGAGCCTTCGGCGTGCCGGGCGACGCTTTTGCCGGCGAAACCGAGCGGTTCGAATGGACAAGGACAACAGCATGTCTCGAAACAATCCTTCGCGTCATTCAATACTCGTCACTTCCAACATAAACGCGGCCAATGATGCGAATCGTCTTTCCGAGCTTTGTCGACAACTGGAAATACGCGGCTATCGGCTCTTCCAGGCGCCAAGCCGCAAGGTCGCCCTGGATTTTCTCGGCAACGCCGCGCACCCCGCCGGCATCCTCCTGCTCGTCGCGGAGCCGACAGGCGAGAACGAAGCCGCACAATTGGCGGCGCTCGATGAACTCCGCCAGGTCGCGCCGTCCATCCCGCTGTTCCTGTTGTTTCGTCAACTGCGCATCGAGCAGTTGTCCAGCCAGCTACTGGACGAGGTCCAGGGATGCTTCAACCTGGCCGCCGGCCCCGCACGCTTCATCGCCGAGCGCATCGACAGCGACCTGCGCGAATGGCGCGCCCCGGCGGGCCCCAGGCGGCTGCGCGACTATGCCCCGCCGGTCCCGCGCACGCCGGTGAGCGCCCGCTACAACGGCCGCGCACGCCTCGACCTGGCGCCGGCCAAGCAGTGGCGGATCGGCTCGGGGAGCACCGCGGAGCGCCTGGCGACACCGCTGAACGACCTCTCCACGGCCTACCGCAAGACGTCCGCGGGAGCCCCGGCGGCGCACGCCGGCGACATCGCCGAGGCCTTTCGCCGGGCGCTCTGGGAAGCCGCCGCGCGGCTCGCCAGGGAGGATGGCGATACGTGGTTCTTCGAGATACTGCGGGGCAACCCGGGGCCTGGCATCGAGGCCGGCCGGGAGACGCCGGCGAAGCGCTGGCACGGGCTCGCCGAGACACTCGACAGCAGTCCTCGGCTGGACCCGCTGCGCGTCGCCCTGAGCGCCCCCGGCCTCGATTCGCGCGGTCGCCCGGCCAGCTTCGGAGTACCCGCCGCGGTGGTCTGCCGCTACCTGCGCCGGCACGGCATCGCCCCGTTGCGCACCGGCGACTATCGCTTCCTGCTGCTGTTTCCCCAGGGCGCCAGGGCGGAACACGCGCAGCCGCTGGTGGACAGGCTGTGCGAATTCAAACGCCGGCACGACGACGATGCGCCGCTGAAGCAGGTGTTGCCGGAGTTGCTCGACAGCTCGCCGCTGTACCGCTACATCGGCCTGCGCGAACTCTGCGCGATGATCCACGAAGCCAGCCTGCGGCTGCACCTGACCGCCCTCGCCGACGCCGCCGCCAGGACTGCCGGCCACGCCGCGCTGGCGCCGGCCACGGTCTATGGGCACCTGGTCAGGGACGAAACCGAAGCGGTGGCGATCGACAGGCTCGGCGGCCGTGTGGTCGCCAGCCTGGTCGGCGTCCATCCGGCGGCCACGCCGCTGCTATTGCCCGGCGAACGGGTGGCCGAGGAATCGCCGGCGCTGATCGACTACCTGCTGGCCTTGCAGGCCTTCGGCGAGCACTTTCCCGGTTTCGCTCCCGAGTTGCAGGGCATCGAGATCGATGAGCGCGGCCGCTACCGGGTCCGTTGCGTCAGGCCGGCCGCCCTCGCCCGCGGCTCCGGCCTGCGCCTGGCCACGCGCCGGCCGGACTGAGGCGCGCCGTTCAGCGCAGCGCCTTGCTCAACTGGCCACGGTGCTTGAGTTCCAGGCGCTGGACGAAGGCCTGGAGGATGCGCCGGTAGAGTTCGTCGCCAAGCTGGCCGTCCTCGACGCCGGCATCGATATTCGGGTTGTCGTTGACCTCGATGACCAGCACCTTGTCGCCGGCCTGCTTCAGGTCCACCCCGTAGAGGCCGTCGCCGATCCGCCCGGCGGCCTCCAGGGCCAGCTCCAGCACCGCCGGCGGCACCTGCTCCAGCGGCACGGCGCGGCACTCGCCGTTGACGTCCTGGCCGTCGGCCTTGTGGTTGTAGATCTGCCAGTGGCCGCGCGACATGAAGTACTGGCAGGCGTACAGCGGTTGGCGGTCGAGCACGCCGATGCGCCAGTCGTACTCGGTGTAGAAGAACTCCTGGGCCAGCAACAGGACCGAGCGCTCGAACAGCTCGCTCGCCGCCGCCAGCAGTTCGCTGTCGTCGTTGACCTTGACCACGCCACGGGAGAAGCAGCCATCGGGAATCTTCAGCACCAGCGGGAAGCCCAGGCGCCGGGCCACCCGCTGCCAGTCCTGCGGGCGTTCCTTGTAGAGGATCTCGGTGAGCGGCATGCCCAGTTGCCGGCAACCAAGCAGGTCGGCCAGGTAAACCTTGTTGGTGCAGCGCAGGATCGATGCCGGGTCGTCCATCACCACCAGGCCTTCGCGCTCGGCCTTCTCGGCGAAGCGATAGGTATGGTGGTCGACCCGGGTGGTCTCGCGGATCAGCAGGGCGTCGAACTCGGCCAGGCGCGCGTAGTCCTTGCGTCCGATCAGTTCGACGTCGATGCCGAGGCTGGCGCCGACCCGTACGAAGTTGGCCAGCGCCTGCGGGTTGGACGGCGGCAGCGCTTCGTCGGGATCGTGGAGGATCGCCATGTCGTAGCGTGCCACCCGCCGCGAACGCGGCATGCGCCAGGCGCGCCGGCTGAAACCGTCGAGGGCGTCGGCGAAAACGTCCTCCTGGTCGCTGCGCAGGCGGTTCAGCACGCCAGGGCGCACGCCCTCGATATGCCAGCCCTGCTGGCGACGGAACTCCACCAGCAGGATCGGACAGGGAAAGGCTTCGAACAACTGGCGGGCGAGGTCGGCCAGCGGCTCGAACTCGGTATGGCCGAAATACAGGGTCAGGGTGAAGCCGTCGGTGGCGCCATAGGGCGTACGGCACAGCGCCTTGTCCAGGGCCTTGTCGAGGCCACCCAGGGCCAGCCCGTACACCGACTTGCGAGCCAGTTCGCTGATGCAGCGCAGCGACGGGATCACCCGGTGGCCACGGGCCTCGGCCAGCAGCGAACAGTAGTAGCCGAGGCCGAGGTACTTGTAGCCGCGGCACAGGTTGATCACCTGCACGCGGCGGCCGCCGTGGTCGCGCGCCGATTGCTCGAGGTATTCCTGGGCGGTGAGTACTTCCTCGCTGGGCAGGTAGGAGGCCCAGTCCTCGCGTCGCTCGACGACGATCATCAGGCGGCTGCCGAGGTCGGCGAGAGCCGGCGGTCGGGGTTGCTCGACGAGGGTCATGCGGAGCGACCCGTCGAGGGTGGCTAACGAGGCTGCTGACATGAGTGGCGGTATCCTCTGAATGACGGTACCTGCCGTTCTAGACCTGCCGGCGCCTCCTGTCGCGCCTCGTTACGCAAGCTTTACGAGCGCCGCCGCCAGACGCCGGCGCGGCAACCGGCCAGGGCCCCCGGGCACCGCGCCGCGAGTGCCGAGGAGCATTTTTACGCTGGCGTTGCGCGCTCGTCAGGCCAGGCTGTCGAGCACCCCGCCGTCGACCCGCAGGGCCGCGCCGGTGGTCGCCGAGGCCTGGGTCGAGCAGGTGTAGACCACCAGGTTGGCGACTTCCTCGGGCGTCGCCAGGCGCTGGATGATCGAACTGGAACGGTGCTGCCGGACAAAGGCGGTGCCGGCCTCTTCTATGCTCTGCCCGGCCTTCTGCGCATCCTCGCGGAGCATCTCGGCGACGCCTTCGGTGAGGGTTGGTCCGGGCAGCACCGCATTCACCGTCACCCCGGTGCCGGCCAGGCGCTTGGCCAGGCCGCGCGACACCGAGAGGTTGGCGGTCTTGCTGAAGCCGTAGTGGATCATGTCCGCCGGGATGTTCAACGCCGATTCCGAAGACAGGAACACCACTCGCCCCCAACCGCGCTCGACCATTCCCGGGACGTAGGCGCGGGCCAGGCGCACCCCGGACATCACGTTGACCTCAAAGAAGCGGCTCCACTCGGCGTCCTCGATGTCGAAGAAGTCCTTCAGCTCGAAGATGCCCAGGTTGTTGACCAGGATGTCCGCCTTCGGCTCGGCCGCAACGAAAGCCGCGCAGCCTTCCGCCGTGCCCAGGTCGCCGGCGACGCCGCGCACCCTGGCATCCGGCTGGCCGTTCCGGATCGCCGCGATCGCACGGTCCACCGCCGCCTGGCTACGTCCGTTGACCACCACGGTGGCGCCGGCGGCGGCGAGGCCGCTGGCGATGGCGAAGCCGATGCCGGCGGTGGAACCGCTGACGATTGCCAGTTTGTCGCTCAGATCGATCTGCATGGGAGTCTCCTGTCGAGTGACGAACCGCTCAGGAACGCGGCTCGGGGAACAGACGACAGCCTAGACCAGCCAGCGTTCCGTGCCCGTTCCTGGCCTCAGAGACGCAGGCCGAGGTTGATCATCGCCGCCGAATTGCCGAGCAGCACCAGCTCGCTGCCCAGCGGGCCGAAGCGAACGCCCACCGAGGGGATGATCGCCGGCGCGACGCCGAAGCGGTTCAGCGGGATCTTGTCGCGGTATTCGCCGCGATAGCCCTGCAACAGGCCGCCGGTGAGCTTCAGGTAGACCGGGTAGCTGTCACTGTCGAAACGCTTGCCCAGGTAGGCGTAGTTGGAGCGCTGGCTGAACGAGTTGCGGAAGGTCGCACCGCCGGCCAGCACGCCATCGGCGCGGTTGTATTCGAGGCCGAGCAGGTCCTGGTGATTGTTGTGTTCAGGGTCCGGGTTGAAATGCCGGGTGTAGACGCTGGTCTGCAGGTACCAGAAGTCGCCGTCGTCGGCAGCCCAGGCAGGTGCGGCGAGCACGGCCAGCAGGCTGAGGATGAGATAGCGCATGGGGACTCCAGGCGGCCGTCGCCAGGGAAGGAAGGCAAGACGTGACGGCTTGCGCCT
Source organism: Pseudomonas sp. TZ252 (assembly GCF_056110345.1). Classification (NCBI taxonomy): domain Bacteria; kingdom Pseudomonadati; phylum Pseudomonadota; class Gammaproteobacteria; order Pseudomonadales; family Pseudomonadaceae; genus Pseudomonas; species Pseudomonas sp. TZ252. Next base: position 6,379,817 of record NZ_CM148566.1, read on the forward strand.
CGCAGCGTGAATTCTGCTGAACCCGGCCTGAATCGGGCCTGAACGAAGCCTGAACAATTTCTGAACGAACCGTCAGAAAACCCCGGAATGGCTCAAGAACGGACCTCGGCGAAACGTTCGGAAAACCGAACGCCATGCCCCGAAAATATTCGGAAGAGCGGACGAAAGGCCATTTCGGGGCATTTTCATCCAAATTTAATTTCTTTTACTTTCAAACGGTTAGGCTAAAAAAAACCGGATTTCATAAGCTGGCATGCATCCTGCCACTACACTGTTCGGCAAGCACGATACTCTCGTGGCTTCCCCCGCCGGGGAAAACCGCGAAACACCCTGTCCCGGAGAGGCCAGGCGCTCGCGGCTCAATAAAAATCAAAACAAGTCGAGGAAGAAATTCATGCGTATCGCTCCCAGTCTGCTGAGCACCGCCATCGTGGCCGCTCTGTTGTCCGCTCCGGTCGTCGCTGACGAGCTCACCGGCACGCTGAAGAAGATCAAGGAAACCGGCACCATCACCCTCGGTCACCGTGACGCTTCGATTCCCTTCTCCTACCTCGGCACCGAGCCGGGCAAGCCGATCGGCTACTCCCACGACCTGCAACTGAAAGTGGTCGAGGCGGTGAAGAAGGAACTCAACCTCCCCGAGCTGAAGGTCCGCTATAACCTGGTCACCTCGCAGACCCGCATCCCGCTGGTGCAGAACGGCACCGTGGACATCGAGTGCGGCTCCACCACCAACAACGAAGAGCGCCAGAAGCAGGTCGACTTCTCCGTCGGCATCTTCGAGGTCGGCACCCGCCTGCTGTCGAAGAAGACCGCCAACATCAAGGACTTCGACGACCTCAAGGGCAAGAACGTGGTGACCACCGCCGGCACCACCTCCGAGCGCCTGCTCAAGGCCATGAACGCGGACAAGAAGATGGGCATGAACATCATCTCCGCCAAGGACCACGGCGAGTCCTTCATGATGCTCGAATCCGGCCGCGCGGTGGCCTTCATGATGGACGACGCGCTGCTCTACGGCGAAATGGCCAAGGCCAAGAAGCCGGACGACTGGGTCGTCGGCGGCACCCCGCAGTCCTTCGAGATCTACGGCTGCATGGTGCGCAAGGGCGACGCGGCGTTCAAGAAAGTGGTCGACAAGGCCATCACCGATACCTACGCCTCCGGCGAGGTCAACAAGATCTACGACAAGTGGTTCACCCAGCCGATCCCGCCGAAGGGCCTGAACCTCAACTTCCCCATGAGCGAAGAGCTGAAGAAGCTGATCGCCAGCCCGACCGACAAGGCCGCCGAGCAGATGTAACGAGCGCCTGGCGTTCCTCCCGGAGCGCCAGCGCTTCGCGCGTCGCCCCCGCCTCGCGGCGGGGCCTCGGGGACGCGGGAGGGGCCTGCCCCTCCCCAGCCGTCTCCCCCGGAAGAGCAGCGCCGCCGGCCCGCACGGCCGCGCCGGCGCCTGCCTTCCCCGCCAGTGTCTGCAACCGATTGAACCGAGGGGAAACCCCAACATGAATTACAACTGGGACTGGGGCGTGTTCTTCAAGTCCACCGGGATCGGCAGCGAAACCTACCTCGACTGGTACATCGCCGGTCTGGGCTGGACCATCGCCATCGCCCTGGTCGGCTGGATCATCGCCCTGGCGCTGGGCTCGCTGCTCGGCGTCATGCGCACCGTGCCGAACCGCCTGGTATCGGGGATCGCCACCGCCTACGTGGAAATCTTCCGCAACGTGCCGCTGCTGGTGCAGCTGTTCATCTGGTACTTCCTGGTACCCGACCTGCTGCCCGAGGGCCTGCAGACCTGGTTCAAGCAGGACCTCAACCCGACTACCTCGGCCTACCTCAGCGTGGTCGTCTGCCTCGGCCTGTTCACCGCCGCGCGGGTCTGCGAGCAGGTGCGCACCGGCATCCAGGCGCTGCCCTACGGGCAGACCTCGGCGGCCCGCGCGATGGGCTTCCGCCTGCCGCAGATCTACCGCCACGTGCTGCTGCCGCAGGCCTTCCGGATCATCATCCCGCCGCTGACCTCGGAGTTCCTCAACATCTTCAAGAACTCCTCGGTGGCGTCGCTGATCGGCCTGATGGAGCTGCTGGCGCAGACCAAGCAGACCGCCGAGTTCTCCGCCAACCTGTTCGAGGCCTTCACCCTGGCCACGCTGATCTACTTCACGCTGAACATGAGCCTGATGCTGATCATGCGCCTGGTGGAGAGAAAGGTCGCCGTACCGGGCCTGATCTCCGTAGGAGGTAAATGATGGACTTCAGTGGAATCGTTCCCGCCCTGCCGAGCCTCTGGGAAGGCATGCTGATGACCCTCAAGCTGATGGTCCTCGGCGTCCTCGGCGGCGTCGCGCTGGGTACCGTGCTGGCGCTGATGCGGCTGTCGCACAGCAAGTTGCTGTCGAACATCGCCGGCTTCTACGTCAACTACTTCCGCTCGATCCCGCTGCTGCTGGTGATCACCTGGTTCTACTTCGCGGTGCCCTTCATCCTGCGCTGGATCACCGGCGAGGACACCCCGGTGGGGGCGTTCACCTCCTGCCTGGTGGCCTTCATGATGTTCGAGGCGGCCTACTACTGCGAGATCGTCCGCGCCGGCATCCAGGCCATCCCGAAAGGCCAGATGGGCGCCGCCCAGGCACTGGGCATGACCTACGGGCAGACCATGCGCCTGGTGATCCTGCCGCAGGCGTTCCGCAAGATGACCCCGCTGCTGCTGCAACAGAGCATCATCCTGTTCCAGGACACCTCGCTGGTCTATACCGTCGGCCTGATGGACTTCCTCAATTCGGCCCGTTCGCGCGGCGACATCATCGGCCAGGCCAACGAGTTCCTGATTTTCGCCGGCCTGGTCTACTTCGTCGTAAGCTTCACCGCCTCGTTCGCCGTCAAACGTCTGCAGAAAAGGTTAACCGTATGATTTCCATCAAGAATGTCAGCAAGTGGTATGGCGACTTCCAGGTCCTGACCGACTGCTCCACCGAGGTTGCGAAAGGCGAAGTGGTGGTGGTCTGCGGGCCGTCGGGCTCGGGCAAGTCGACCCTGATCAAGTGCGTCAACGCACTGGAACCCTTCCAGAAGGGCGACATCGTCGTCGACGGCACCTCCATCGCCGATCCGAAGACCAACCTGCCCAAGCTGCGCTCGCGGGTCGGCATGGTGTTCCAGCATTTCGAGCTGTTTCCCCACCTGAGCATCACCGAGAACCTGACCATCGCGCAGATCAAGGTACTCGGCCGCAGCAAGGAAGAAGCCACCAAGAAGGGCCTGGCCCTGCTCGAGCGCGTCGGTCTCAAGGAGCACGCGCACAAGCACCCCGGCCAGCTCTCCGGCGGCCAGCAGCAGCGCGTGGCGATCGCCCGCGCGCTGGCGATGGACCCGGTGGTGATGCTGTTCGACGAGCCGACCTCGGCGCTCGACCCGGAAATGGTCAACGAAGTGCTCGACGTGATGGTCCAGCTGGCCCACGAAGGCATGACCATGATGTGCGTGACCCACGAGATGGGCTTCGCGCGCAAGGTCGCCAACCGGGTGATCTTCATGGACCGCGGGCAGATCGTGGAAGACTGCGAGAAGGAGGAGTTCTTCGGCGACGTCAGCGCCCGCTCCGAACGTGCCCAGCAGTTCCTCGCCAAGATCCTCCCGCACTGATGTACCCGCCCTCGCCGGCCCGCCCGGCGGGGGCCTGCTCCACCCTCGCCTGCGATAACAATAAATAGGGAAAGCCCATGCAACCTGTGCTCTTCAGAACCCTGTCCCTCGGCGTCGCCATTGCCGCCGCATCCTCCTCGGCCTTCGCCGCCACGCTCGACGGCGGCGCCGTCGCCGCGCCCGACGAGTACGGCGCCAAGGTCGCCGCGCAGATCCTCAAGGCCGGCGGCAACGCGGTGGACGCCGCGGTGGCCACCGCCTTCACCCTGGCGGTCACCTACCCCGAGGCCGGCAACATCGGCGGCGGCGGCTTCATGACCCTGTACATGGACGGCAAGCCGTACTTCCTCGACTACCGCGAGGTGGCGCCGAAGGCCGCGAGCAAGACCATGTACCTGGACGACAAGGGCGAGGTGATCGAGAACCTCAGCCTGGTCGGCGCCAAGGCCGCCGGCGTGCCGGGCACCGTGATGGGCCTCTGGGAAGCCCACAAGCGGTTCGGCAAGCTGCCCTGGAGCGAGCTGCTGACCCCGGCCATCGGCTACGCGCAAAAGGGCTTCAAGGTCGCCGACAAGCAGTTCCAGTACCGCCAGGACGCCGTCGCCCTGTTCAACGGCAAGACCAACTTCGGCGACTACTTCGGCCACATGAAGGCCGGCGAGGCGTTCCTCCAGCCGGACCTGGCGAAGACCCTGGAGCGTATCGCCGACAAGGGCCCGGACGAGTTCTACAAAGGCCATACCGCCGACCTGCTGGTGGCACAGATGCAGCAGGACAAGGGACTGATCACCCACCAGGACCTCGCCGACTACAAGGTCAGGTGGCGCGAACCGATGCGCGTCGACTGGCAGGGCAACACGCTCTATACCGCGCCGCTGCCAAGCTCCGGCGGGATCGCCCTGGCCCAGTTGCTGGGCATCAAGGAAAACCGTGCCGCCGACTTCAAGGGCGTCGAGCTGAACTCCGCGCGCTACATCCACCTGCTGGCGGAGATCGAGAAACGCGTGTTCGCCGACCGCGCCGACTACCTCGGCGACCCGGACTTCTCCAAGGTCCCGGAGGCGCGCCTGACCGATCCGGCATACCTGAAGCAGCGTGCCGCCGAGGTCAATCCGACGGCGATCTCGCCGACCGAGAAGGTCCGTCCCGGCCTGGAGCCGCACCAGACCACGCACTTCTCCATCGTCGACGCCGACGGCAACGCGGTGAGCAACACCTACACCCTCAACTGGGACTTCGGCAGCGGCGTGGTGGTCAAGGGCGCTGGCTTCCTGCTCAACGACGAGATGGACGACTTCAGCGCCAAACCGGGCGTGGCCAACGCCTTCGGCGTGGTCGGCAGCGACGCCAACGCCATCGAGCCGGGCAAGCGCATGCTCTCCTCGATGAGCCCGAGCATCGTCACCCGCGACGGCAAGGTCAGCCTGGTGGTCGGCACTCCCGGCGGCTCGCGGATCTTCACCTCGATCTTCCAGGTGCTGAACAACATCTACGACTTCCACCTGCCGCTGGAGAAGGCCGTGGCCGCGCAGCGCGTGCACCACCAGTTGCTGCCCAAGGACACGATCTACTACGACGCCTACGCGCCGCTCGCCGGCAAGGTCGCCGAGGAGCTGAAGGCGATGGGCTACACCCTGGAGGACCAGGGCTGGAACATGGGCGATATCCAGGCCATCCGCGTCGACGGCAAGGCCCTGGAGACCGCCTCCGATCCCCGTGGCCGCGGCGTCGGCCTGGTGGTGAAACCCTGACAGGACGGCGGGCGGCCGACGCCGCCCGCGCCTGATTGCGTGCAACGACGATAACCCTACCAACCTACCGACACGAGATATCGCCATGAAGCCATTGCTCCACGCGTTCGCCCCCGGTGTTATGGCCCTGATGCTCCTGCTGCCGCAGGCCGCCCAGGCCAAGGAAGTCGCACCGCAACAGAAACTGTCCAACGTGGTCATCCTGGCCACCGGCGGCACCATCGCCGGCGCCGGCGCCAGCGCCGCCAACAGCGCCACCTACACCGCCGCCAAGGTGCCGGTCGACCAGTTGCTGGCCAGCGTGCCGCAGCTCAAGGACATCGCCAACGTCCGCGGCGAACAGGTGTTCCAGATCGCCTCGGAAAGCTTCACCAACGAGAACCTGCTGGAACTGGGCAAGACCGTCGCCAAGCTGGCCGATAGCGACGACGTCGACGGCATCGTGATCACCCACGGTACCGACACCCTGGAAGAGACCGCCTACTTCCTGACCCTGGTCGAGCACACCGAGAAGCCTATCGTGGTGGTCGGCTCGATGCGCCCGGGCACCGCGATGTCCGCCGACGGCATGCTCAACCTGTACAACGCCGTGGCGGTGGCCGGCGACAAGTCGGCACGCGGCAAGGGCGTGCTGATCACCATGAACGACGAGATCCTCTCCGGCCGCGACGCGAGCAAGATGGTCAACATCAAGACCGAAGCGTTCAAGAGCCCGTGGGGCCCGCTGGGCATGGTGGTCGAGGGCAAGAGCTACTGGTTCCGCGCACCGGTGAAGCGGCACACGGTGAACTCCGAGTTCGACATCAAGCAGATCTCCGCGCTGGCTCCGGTGGAAATCGCCTACAGCTACGGCAACGTCAGCGACACCGCCTACAAGGCCCTGGCCCAGGCCGGCGCCAAGGCGATCATCCATGCCGGCACCGGCAACGGCTCGGTGCCCGCGCGCGTGGTGCCGACCCTGCAGGAACTGCGCAAGCAGGGCGTGCAGATCATCCGCTCCTCGCACGTCAATGCCGGCGGCTTCGTCCTGCGCAACGCCGAGCAGCCGGACGACAAGAACGACTGGATCGTCGCCCACGACCTGAACCCGCAGAAGGCGCGCATCCTGGCCGCGGTCGCGATGACCAAGACCCAGGACAGCAAGGAGCTGCAACGGATCTTCTGGGAATACTGAGTGAACCCTTCCGGCGCCGCCTGCCGGCCGTGCCGGAAAACCGCCCGCTCCGCCGCCCATCGTGGCGGCGGGCTGGCCTAGCCGCGACGACTGTGATGGAATCCCCCGACCCGCCCTGCAGCGTACCTCCGTCACTGACCGTGAAGCCCCGCCTCGTCCGCCAGTTGCTGCTCCCCATTCCCCTGCTCCTGCTGATGCTCGGCTTCGGCTACGGCGGCTACCGGATCAGCGAGAGCGCCGGCATCCGTGCCCTCGCCGAGAATGGCGAACGCCAGCTGGAGCTGCATGCACGGACGGTCGAGAGCGAGATCAGCAAGTACACCTACCTGCCCAGCCTGCTGGAGCTGGAGCGCAGCGTCAGTCACCTGCTCACCGACCCGACGCCATACCGGCGCAACCAGGTCAACGCCTACCTCGAAGGCCTCAACCGCCGCGCCGGCAGCCGCGCGGTGTACCTGCTGGACACCAACGGCCGGGTCCTGGCCACCAGCAACTGGAGCGACCCGGACAGCTACCTCGGCGAGGACCTGTCGTTCCGCGCCTACTGGCAGGACGCGATGAAGGGCAAGCCGGGCCGCTTCTACGGCATCGGCAGCACCCGCGGCGAGCCGGGCTACTACCTGGCCCACGGCCTGGTCCACGGCGGCCGGATCATCGGCGTGGCGGTGGTCAAGGTGAAGATGGACGCCCTCGAGGAACGCTGGGAGAAGGCGCGCCTGGAAGCCTTCGTCAGCGACGAGAACGGCATCATCATCCTCTCCAGCAACCCCGCCCTGCGCCTGAAGGCGGTGCGCTCCCTGAGCGCCGACGACAAGGAGCGCCTGGCGCGCAGCATGCAGTACTACTGGTGGGCGCTGAACGAGTGGCAACCGCTGCAGCGCGAGCCGCTGGCCGCCGGTGTGGAGAAGCTCAGCTTCCCCGCCGATGAGCAGCATCCGCGCGGCGAAGCGGTCACCTACCTGGCGCAGACCCGCGCGCTGAACGACACACCGTGGAACCTGACCCTGCTCAGCCCGCTGGAAGACCTGCGCCGCGACGCGGTACGCAACGGCATGCTGGCCGCCATCGGTTTCGCCCTCCTGGCATTCCTGCTGATCGCCTGGAACGAGCGGCGCAAGGTACTCGCCACCCGCCTCGCCGCGCGCGAGGCGCTGCAACGGGCCAACGGCGAGCTGGAAGTGAAGATCGCCGAACGTACCGCCGACCTGCAGGCCAGCAACGCACGCCTGACCGCCGAGATCCACGAGCGCCAGCAGGCCGAGGACACCCTGCGCAAGGCCCAGGACGAACTGGTCCAGGCCGGCAAGCTGGCGGTGATCGGGCAGATGTCCACCAGCATCGCCCACGAACTCAACCAACCGCTGGCGGCGCTGCGTACGCTGTCCGGCAACACCGTGCGCTTCCTCCAGCGCGGCAAGCTGGAGACCGCCAGCACCAACCTCGCCACCATCAACGAACTGGTCGACCGCATGGGCCGCATCACCGCCAGCCTGCGTGCCTTCGCCCGGCGCAGCGACGACGCCGGCCAGGCCAGCCTGGCCAAGGCGGTGGACGCGGCGCTGCTGATCCTGCACGGGCGCCTGGAGCAGGACCCGCCGACCCTGCACCGGCATTTCGACGACGTGCGCCTGGGCATCGACCAGACCCGCCTGGAACAGATCCTGGTCAACCTGCTGGCCAACGCCCTCGACGCCATGAGCGGGCAGGCCGACCGCCAGCTCTGGCTGGAAGGCCGGCGCGAGGAGGAGCGCTACGTCCTGCGCGTGCGCGACAACGGCCCCGGTATCCCGCCGGCGGCGCGCGTCCACCTGTTCGAACCCTTCTTCACCACCAAGCCCGGCGAACATGGCCTGGGCCTCGGCCTGACCCTCTCGGCCAGCCTGGCCACCGCCGCCGGCGGCAGCCTCAGCGTGCAGCACCCCGAAAGCGGCGGAACCGCCTTCGAGCTGAGCCTGTCCCTGGTTCCCGCTTCCCCGACTGCGAGTCCCGCCCGATGAACGAGCCGCTTTCCGTCCTGATCGTCGAAGACGATCCGCATGTCTTGCTCGGCTGCCAGCAGGCGCTGGAGCTGGAGGACATCCCCTGCATCGGCGTCGGCAGCGCCGAGGAGGCGCTGCAACGGGTCGACCGCGACTTCGCCGGCATCGTCGTCAGCGACATCCGCCTGCCCGGCATCGACGGCCTGACCCTGCTGGAGCGTCTCAAGTCCCTCGACCCGAGCCTGCCGGTGGTGCTGATCACCGGTCACGGCGACATCTCCATGGCGGTACAGGCGATGCACGCCGGCGCCTACGACTTCATGGAGAAGCCCTTCTCTCCGGAACGCCTGGTCGAGGTCGCCCGCCGCGCCCTGGAGCAGCGCGGGCTGGCCCGCGAGGTCAGCGCGCTGCGTCGCCAGTTGGCCGGCCGCCAGGACCTGGCGCAACGGATCATCGGCCGCTCGCCGGCGATCCAGGCGTTGCGCGAGCTGATCGCCAACGTCGGCGACACCTCGGCCAACGTGCTGATCCTCGGCGAGACCGGCACCGGCAAGGAGCTGGTGGCGCGTTGCCTCCACGACTATAGCCGGCGCCACCAGCATGCCTTCGTCGCGCTGAACTGCGGCGGCCTGCCGGAGAACCTGTTCGACAGCGAGATATTCGGCCACGAGGCGCACGCCTTCACCGGTGCCAACAAGCGGCGGATCGGCAAGATCGAGCATGCCAACGGCGGCACGCTGTTCCTCGACGAGATCGAGAGCATGCCGGTCAACCTGCAGATCAAGCTGCTGCGGGTGTTGCAGGAACACACCCTGGAACGCCTCGGCTCGAACCAGTCGATCCCGGTGGACTGCCGGGTGATCGCGGCGACCAAGGCAGACCTCGCCGCCATGGGCAAGAGCGGCCAGTTCCGCAGCGACCTCTACTACCGGCTCAACGTGGTGAGCCTGGAACTGCCGGCGCTGCGCGACCGCCGCGAGGACATCCTGCTGCTCTTCGAACACTTCCTCCAGCAGTCCTCGCTGCGCTTCGACCGCCCCGCGCCGGAACTCGACCGTGCCACCGTGGCCAGCCTGATGGCCCACGACTGGCCGGGCAACGTACGCGAACTGCGCAACGTCGCCGAACGCTTCGCCCTCGGCCTGCCGGTGTTCAACAAGGGCGGCCAGGCCGTACAGACCGGCGGCCCGCGCTTCGCCGAAGCGGTGGAGGCATTCGAGAAGGCCCTGCTCGGCGACGCCCTGGCTCGCCACCACGGCAACCTGACCCAGGCCAGCCAGGACCTGGGCATGGCCAAGACCACACTGTTCGACAAGGTGAAGAAGTACGGCCTGCAATAGGCCGGGGGCCCTCTTCGCCCTGCCCACCTGGCGCAGGGCGCGATGCTTCATCCGACATTTCTCACCCGCCTGCGATTCCGCTCGGCGGATAACGCCGGGGGCGTTATCCGCCCTACCCGCCTGACGCAGCGCGTCATAGGCCATTCCTCCTCCCTCGGTGCGCCCGCGCTATCCGGGCATTCATGAATTGAACTCAAGTGTCATTTTCCCCGGCAGCTGTTTTTCGCACGAATCGTTCCGCCAATAATGCGCCCACCTTCTTCCAGTACGCCGCGCCGCGGCCGGCCTCACGAGCGAGATCGCCATCATGCTGTTCAGCCCCTATACCCTTGGCCACCTGACCCTCCCCAATCGCATCGTCATGCCGCCGATGACCCGTTCCCGCGCCGCCAGTGGCGAAGTCGCCACCGCGCTGATGGCCGAGTACTACAGCCAGCGCGCCGGCGCCGGCCTGATTGTTTCCGAAGGCACCCAGATCAGCCGGCAGGGCCAGGGCTACGCCTGGACGCCGGGCATCCACAGCGCCGAGCAGGTCGCCGGCTGGCGCCAGGTCACCGACGCGGTGCACGCCGCCGGCGGGCGCATCTTCGCCCAGCTCTGGCACGTCGGCAGGGTCTCGCACACCTCGCTGCAACCGGGCAACGCCGCCCCGGTGTCCTCCTCGGCGCTGGTGGCCGAAGGCGTGAAGGTCTTCGTCGATCCCCAGGGCCGCGGAGCGCAGGCCGGCGGCGGCGAGATGGTCCAGCACTCGGCGCCGCGCGCACTGGCAGTGGAGGAAATCCGGGAGATCGTCGCCGACTATGCCCAGGCCGCACGCAACGCCCTCGACGCCGGCTTCGACGGGGTCGAACTGCACGGCGCCAACGGCTACCTGATCAACCAGTTCATCGACTCCCAGGCCAATGCGCGCAACGACCAATACGGCGGCTCGCTGGAGAACCGCCTGCGCTTCCTCCGCGAAGTCGCCGAGGCGGTCACCGCGGTGGTCGGCAGGGAGCGCATCGGCGTGCGCCTGGCGCCGCTGACCACCCTGCAGGGCGCGGTCGACGACACCCCGCAAGCCACCTACCTGGCCGCGGCGCGGCTACTGGACGAGATCGGCGTGGCCTACATCCACATCGCCGAGGCCGACTGGGAAGACGCCCCGGCCATGCCGGCGGCGTTCAAGGAAGCGTTGCGCATCGTCTACCGTGGCAGCCTGATCTACTCCGGCATGTACACCAAGGCGCGCGCCGAGGAAGCCCTGGCCAGGGGCTGGGCCGACCTGATCGGCTTCGGCCGGCCGTTCATCGCCAACCCCGACCTGCCCTACCGCCTGGAGCACGACCTGGCGCTGGCCGACGGCGACCGCTCGACCTACTTCGGTGGCGGCGCCGCCGGCTACACCGACTACCCGAGCCTGCCGCAGGCGGCCGGTTGAACCCCCTAGCCGACCGGACCGCGAGCGCGCGGCCGGTTGGCGAAACATGCCGCCACAACCTCGCCTTTGGTCGACTAGAACCCACGGCTGGCGGGACCTAGACTCAATTCGCCAGATATTCATTATTAATAGGCCTGATTTCCTGGACAGGGGGGACCACCGATAGCATCGAGGAACATTTCGAGGAATCCGCCATGAGCAAGTCCCTGATCGTCTCCCTGGCCGCCAGCCTGGTCGTCCTGGCCGGTTGCGCCAACCCGCCGCGCAGCGTCGAGCGCCCCTACAGCGACGCCGAGATCAAGTCCTACGCCCTCGACAGCCTGGAACGCAGCGACCTCTCGCCGAAGCGCCTCGACCAGTACCGCAGCGTGCTCGGCACGCCGCACCGGCAGACCCTCTAGCGCCTTCAGACGGGGCGCCGCCAGACGCTCGCCAACCAGGGCTGCTGCTCGCGCGGCAGGCCCGGCGGCCGGTAGTAGTGCTCCAGCTCGACGAAACCGGCTTCCTCCAGTAGGCGTTTCCAGGCCGGGTAATCGTGGTGGGCACCGTAGCGTTGGCCATTCCAGCCCTCGCGGTTGTCGCCGCGCGGGTTAGAGCTGAACAGCACGCCGCCCGGTCGCAGCGCTTCGAAGAGTTCGCCGAGCACCCGCGGCAAGGCGCTGCCGGGCACATGGAACAGGCTGGCGTTGGCGAAGATGCCGTCGAAGTGCCCAGCCGGCAGTCGCAGCGCCAGGAAATTCTGTTGCCATACCTCGCAACCGCTGTCGGCCCTGGCCATCTCGACGAAGCGCGGCGTGCCTTCGAGTCCCACCGGCTGGTGGCCGAGGCGGCGGAAGGTGGCCAGGTCGCGCCCGGGACCGCAGCCGAAATCGAGGATCCGGTACGGCGGCGGCCCGTCGATTTGGCGCAGCAGCGCCTCGACGTTCTGGCTCACGTCATGGCCTCGGGTGCCCTCGCGGAAGCCTTCGGCGTTGCGCTGGTAGTCGGCCAGGGTGGTGGCGGTGATCGCGTCGAAATCCTCGGTGCTCATGTCTGCTCGCAGTGGCGGGGTTCTGCCCAGTCTAGCGCCGGCACGGGTTTCGCCTAAGGTTTTGTAATAGTTTCCCGCTGTGGCGAGAGCCCGCGACACAGTAGGATCGACTTCCCTTTGACTCTCAATGGCCATCATGACCACCCTTTCGGAGCCCCCCAGTCGTCCTTCCGGACAACCCTCCCCGCTTCGCCTTCGCCACCTGCGTCCGCCCCTCGACGCCGAATCCCTCGCCTCGTCCCCCTCCGTCACCGCCGGCTGCCGCAGCCGCGCCGTGCAGCGTCGCGCCAGCGCGACGGCCAGCCGGACCGGGAGGTAAGCGCACATGGAATGGATAGCTGACCCGACTGCCTGGCTCGGCCTGGCGACCCTGATCGTGCTGGAGATCGTCCTCGGCATCGACAACCTAGTGTTCATCGCGATCCTCGCCGACAAGCTGCCGCCGCACCTGCGCGACCGCGCCCGGGTCCTCGGCCTGTCGCTGGCGCTGCTGATGCGCCTGGGCCTGCTGGCGAGCATCTCGTGGATGGTGACCCTCACCGAGCCGCTGTTCGAGGTATTCGGCAAGAGCTTCTCCGGCCGCGACCTGATCATGCTGTTCGGTGGCGTGTTCCTGCTGTTCAAGGCCACCATGGAGCTGCACGAACGCCTCGAAGGCCATGTCGCCCAGCACGCCGGCAACAAGACCTACGCGCTGTTCTGGCCGATCGTCGCGCAGATCGTGGTGCTCGACGCGGTGTTCTCGCTCGACGCGGTGATCACCGCGGTGGGCATGGTCGAGCACCTGGAAGTGATGATGATCGCGGTGATCGTCTCCATCGGCCTGATGATCGTCGCCAGCAAGCCGCTGACCCGCTTCGTCAATCGTCACCCGACGGTGATCATGCTGTGCCTGGGCTTCCTGATGATGATCGGCTTCAGCCTGACCGCCGAGGGCCTGGGCTTCCATATCCCGAAAGGCTACCTGTACGCGGCCATCGGCTTCTCGATCCTCATCGAGGTGTTCAACCAGGTCGCCCGCAAGCGCCGCAAGAAGAGCCTGCAGGGCCACCGCCCGCTGCGCGCGCGTACCGCCCATGCGGTGCTGCGCCTGCTCGGCGGCCAGCGCCTGGAGGCCGACGAGGTCGGCGAGGAAGTCGCCGACCTGTTCGAGGAGGGCGACGACCAGGTGGTCTTCGACCGCCGCGAGCGGGTGATGATCAGCGGCGTGCTGCAATTGGCCGAGAAGCCCATCCGCAGCCTGATGACGGTACGCGCCGAGGTCGACTGCATCGACCTCGACAGCGGCCGCGAGGCGATCCGCGCGGCGCTGCTCGAATCGTCCTACTCGCGCCTGCCGCTGGTGCGCGACGGGCGCGTCGAGGAGCCGCTGGGCTACGTGCACAAGAAGGAACTGCTCAAGGAGCTGCTCGCCGGCGCCCAGCCGGACCTGGAAAGCCTGGCCCGCCAGCCGCTCAACCTGTTGCAGGACTGCTCGATCCTCAACGCCCTGGAGCAGATGCGCGAGGCCTCGACCCACGTGGCCTTCGTGGTCAACGAGTTCGGCGAGTTCATCGGCCTGCTGACCCTGACCGACATTCTCGAATCCATCGCCGGCGAGCTGCCCGACGCCAGCGAGATCGACGGTCCGGACGTGGTCGAGGAGAACGACGGCTACCTGGTCAGCGGTGCCATGAACCTCAGCCAGGTGCGTCGACGCGTGGGGTTCGACGCGCGCGCCACGGAGGACTACCAGACCCTCGCCGGGCTGGTGATGAGCCTGCTCGACCGCCTGCCGGTGATCGGCGACCGCCTGCAGTGGCAGGACTGGGAACTGCGGGTGGTGGAAGTGGAAGAACGCCGGGTGACCCGGGTCCTGCTGCGCAGGGGCTGAGCGAAGCGGCGGCCGCCGATCCGGCCGCCGTCCTCCCCGGCGCAGCGGCAGACCGCTACAGGCGGCGCTGCCAGGCCTGCGCCTGCTCGTCCTTCACCACCTCGACGAAAGCTTGCGGCAACAGGGTGCGGAACGGGCCTTCGTCAGCCTCGGCCAGCTCGACCATCCGCGCGATCATTTCCTCCGGATCGTACTGCTCGAAGGGAAAGCGCACGCCGCTGTGGTCGGTGAAGTGGCGCTGCGGGTCGTACCAGCGTTTCCAGGTTTCCATCATGCGATCGTTGAAGCCGGTCTGGTACGGGCCGGGATTGATGGTGCCAACCTGGATGCCGAACGGCTTCAGTTCGGCATGCAGGGCCTCGGCGAAGGACTCCAGGGCATGCTTGGAGGCGCAGTAGGGGCCGGTATAGGGTCCGGTGATCAGGCCGGCGATGGACGACACGAAGAGCACCTTGCCGCCACGCTTCTGCTCGACCATGCGCCGGACGAAACCCTGGGTCAGTTCCAGGTTGGCGAACACGTTGGTCTCGAACAGCGCGCGCACCAGTTCCAGCGGGATCTCCGCGCTGGCCCCGGCCTCGGCGCTGCCGGCGTTGTTCAGCAGCACGTCGATATCCCATTCCCAGGCGCGTTCGCGATCGGCGGCGACGGTGATGTCGAGGGTTTCCACCCGCAGCGGAACGCCACGCCGCCCGGCCTCTTCGCGCAGGTCGGCGGCCTGCCCGGCGCCGCGCACGCCGGCGATCGTCCGATGGCCGCGGGCGGCCAGGCGCAACGCCACTTCCCGACCGAAGCCGCTGCCGGCCCCGGTCACCAGGATTCGCTTCTGTTTCATCTCGATTACCTCTGGATTGTTGCCATGGCCACGGCGGCCTCGGCGATGGATTGGTCCTGGGCCGCGCTGGCGCCGGAGACGCCGACGCCACCCAGGCAGGAACCGCCGGCATCGCCCAGCGGCATGCCGCCGGCGAAGCAGGCCAGCCCGCCGTTGCTCTGCTCGATGCTCCACAACGGCTGGCCCGGCCCGGCGAGTCGGCCCAGCTCGCCGCTGGGCAGGCGGAACAGCGCGGCGCTGCGCGCCTTGCGCTGGGCCAGGTCGATGGCACCGGGAACGCTGTCGTCCATCCGTACGAACGCCAGCAGGTTGGCATGGGCGTCGACCACCGCGACGCAGACCGCCAGGCGCTGCCGCTGCGCTTCGGCAATGGCCGCCGCGATGCAGCGTTGGGCATGTTGCAGAGACAGGTGGGTAGACATGGCCGGCGTCCTCATCGAGTGCTTGCGGGCCAGTCTAGAAAGGTCGAAGCTTTAACAGAACCGGCCTTCTCCTACGTAGACTTTCAAGTTTTTCTAACAATGAATCGACGCGATCCCCTCGCCGGCCTGCATGTCTTCAGGCAGGTCGCCGACACCGGCAGCTTCACCCGCGCCGCCGCCCTGCTCGGGGTGACGCCGGCAGCGGTGAGCCAGGCGATCAACCAACTGGAAGCCGAGCTGCGTCTCAAGCTGTTCCACCGCACCACCCGCGGGGTCAGCCTGAGCGAGGCCGGGCAGCGCTACCACGAACAGACCGAACAGCCCTACCGCGACCTGGTGCGCGCCCGCGAAGCGCTCGGCGAAAGCCTCGCGGAACCCTCCGGGCAGCTGCGCATCAGCGCCCTGCACCTGGCGAAGAACCTGGTGATCGCACCGATGCTCAACGAGTTCGTGCGACGCTACCCGAAGGTACAACTGGAGATCCGCTACGAGGACCAGTTGGTGGATATCGTCAGGGAACGACTGGATGCCGGCATCCGCCTGGCCGACGCCCTGCAGCCGGGCATGGTCGGGGTGCAACTGACAGCGCCGCTGGCGTGCCTGCTGGTGGCCACTCCGGCCTACCTCGCCGAGTACGGTACGCCGGCCAGCGTCGCCGACCTCGATGGGCATGCCGCCGTGCGCTTCCGTTTCCCGCGCAGCGGCCGCCTGCACAAGTGGCGCTTGCAGGAAGACGGGCGGGAACTGGAAGTGGACCTGCCGGCACGCTTCGTCAGCACCGACACCGAGGCGATCATCGAGGCGGCCCGCGCCGGCGCAGGGATCGCCCAGGCATTCATCCGCGAGCGGGTCGCCGCGGACCTCGCCGCCGGGCGCCTGGTGGAAGTGCTGCCTGGCAGTTGCCTGCCGCTGCCGCCGATGTGGCTGTATTACCTGAACCGCCGCCACGTACCGGCCAAGCTGCGCGCCTTCATCGAACTGCTACGCGAGTGGCGGCAGCCGGCCTGAACCTCAGCGGCCCTTGCCGGCCGGCCCCGGCCGGCTCAGCAGGAGGTCGTCCGGTCCGTCGATCTCGATGAAGCGACCGCTTTCCAGCGCCTCCTCCAGCGGCGTGCCGGCGAGCACGTCGGCCTTGCGCAGGGCGCTGGAGAAACGCAGGTCGGCGCTGGCCTCGACCTTCGCCAACGGCACTTGGTAGGTCTTGAACGCACCGTAGCGGAAGCCTTCGCTGGGCATCATCCCTTCCTGCCCCAGCAGGTAGGCGGACACTCCCAGTTCGCCGCTGTCGGCGTCGATCATCGCCACCACCTTCCAGAACTCCAGCGGCACCTGCACGCCCTGGTAGAGCGGATCGTCGTCGCGGAACACCGGGCCGGTGAACACCGAGATGCGGAAGCCCTCGCTCCTGGCGTTCTGCAGCACGTAGTCCTCCAGCGACAGCCAGCTGCGCTGGTTGAGCTGCGCCAC
Source organism: Pseudomonas sp. TZ252 (assembly GCF_056110345.1). Taxonomy (NCBI): domain Bacteria; kingdom Pseudomonadati; phylum Pseudomonadota; class Gammaproteobacteria; order Pseudomonadales; family Pseudomonadaceae; genus Pseudomonas; species Pseudomonas sp. TZ252. Next base: position 6,396,756 of record NZ_CM148566.1, read on the forward strand.
CTGGGGCACCGCGTTGGTGTAGACGAAGGTGTCGTCCTCAGCCTGCCGGGCGACGGCATCGCTGTCGCCCCAGCCGGGATCCTCGCGACGCACCATGTGGCCCTTGTCGAACGAAGCCGGGCCGTAGAAGTCCTTGTGTCCGACCTGCGCGGCCGCCTCGATGCGCGGGTCGAAGCCCCAGGAATCCTTGCGCTTGAGCGAACGCTTGAGCGCGCCGTCGATATTCACCGCGGTGAGGATCGGCAAGCGCCGGCTGGCGCTCATCACCACCGAGAAATGCAGATAGTCCAGGCGCGTGCCCTTGCCCACCGGCAGCACCTGGTGGCTCTTGCCCGGCTTGGGCAAGGCCGCCTTCGGCCCGAGGAAGGCCTCGTCGAAACCCTTGCGCTCGGCCAGGTCGGTGACGCTGCGCTGCTTTTCCTGGAAGCGCGGCACGCCGCGCTTCAGCTCCGCCCCGGCCACCGGCACCCAGGCGCGACGCGCCAGCAGGCTGCGGATCACGCTGGCCTTCACCGCATAGTTGGTCTTGCGGAACTGGCCGCCGAAGTGCAGGCCGACCACCTCGCCGCCGTCGATCGAAAGCACCGCCGAGCCGGAATTGCCGCCCAGGGTCGAGCAGTCGTGGGTCAGGTACCAGGCGTCATGGGGCAATCCCACGACTTCGCCGGGAGCGAAGCGCTTGACGTCGTAGATGTTGCCGAAGATATCTTCCATCGCCCCGGCGTCGTTGCGGCTGTCGCGCGCCGGATAGCCGACCACCGCCACCGCCTGGCGCGGCTCGGCATCCTGGCGCGCGAGGACCAGCGGCGGCGGCAGCAGGTCGCCCTTCACTACCTGGAGGATCGCCATGTCCGGCGCCTCGGAGACGTCCGGGGCGATCCACAGGACCCGCGCGATCACATGCTCGTCGCTTTCCGGCTGGCGGTATTCCTCGCGGAAGTCCACGCGGGTGCGCACCTGCTTGCCGGCCTGGTTGAGACGGAAGCGGAACAGGCTGCCCTGGCGCTCGGCGAACAGGCTGGCGACATGCCGGTTGGTGACGATCAGGTCGTCCTCGATGCGCCAGCCGGTACCGCACCAGTCCATGCTGTCGTGGTCGATCAGTTCCAGCCGACCGACCGAGCGGATCGGCGTGGCCAGCGCGGCGCGATGCTTCTTCAGGCGCTGCTCCAGGCCGGCCAGCGGCGCTTCGTCGAAGATACCGTTCTTCACCAGCAGCACCGGCCGGCTCTTGAGCAGGACGATCGCCTCGCTGAAGCGCCGCGAGTCGAAGAACGAGGCGTCGGATTCCGGCGACACGCTCTTGCCCAGGTGGTCGGCGATCTGCTCGCGGCTGGCGTTGTACGCCGGCACGTTGCTCCACTCACCGCGGGCGGCGAGGTGGGCGAGTTCCTCGCGGGTGCCCTTTTCCTTCAGTACCGAGCAGACCCGCAGTTCTTCCGGCGTGGCCCGCCGGGGGTTGCGCTTGCGCATGGCCATGTCCCTCGCTGGGCGGATATCCCAGGCAGGAGTCTAGCCGAGGGACATGACAGGGCCATGTCCCGCTGGCGCACCGCCGCGCAGCTCAACCGGCGAACAGCCGGTAGGCCGGGTTGTGGGTTTCCTCCCAGTACGGATAGCCGATGGCTTGCAACGCCGCCTCCAGCTCGCCGCGCTCCTCGTCCGGCACCTGCAATCCGGCCAGCACCCGACCGTCGGCGGCGCCGTGGTTGCGGTAGTGGAACAGGCTGATGTTCCAGCGCGAGCCGAGCTTGTCGAGGAAGTTCAGCAAGGCCCCGGGGCGTTCGGGAAACTCGAAGCGGAACAGCCGCTCGCGGCGCACCTCGGTACCGTGGCCGCCGACCATGTGGCGGATGTGCAGCTTGGCCATCTCGTTGTCGGTCAGGTCGAGTACCGGGAAGCCCTGCTCGCGCAGGCCGGCGAGCAGGTCGGCGCGGCTGTCGATGAGCGGATGGGTCTGCACGCCGACGAACAGGTGGGCCTGGCGGTCGCTGTGGTAGCGGTAGTTGAACTCGGTGATCTGGCGCCGGCCCAGCGCCGCGCAGAAGGCCTTGAAGCTGCCCGGCCGCTCGGCCACGGTGACGGCGATGATCGCTTCGCGCTGTTCGCCCAGTTCGGCGCGCTCGGCAACGTGGCGCAGGCGGTCGAAGTTGATGTTGGCACCGGAGTCGATGGCCACCAGGGTCTGCCCCTCGGTGCGTTCGCGGGCCACGTACTTCTTGATCCCCGCTACGGCCAGGGCGCCGGCCGGCTCGGTGATCGAACGGGTGTCGTCGTAGATGTCCTTGATCGCCGCGCAGATTTCGTCGCTGCCGACGGTGATCACCTCGTCGACATGGTCCTTGCAGACCTCGAAGTTGCAAGCGCCGATCTGCGCCACCGCCACCCCGTCGGCGAACAGCCCGACCTGGCCCAGCACCACCCGTTCGCCGGCGGCCAGCGCCGCCTGCAGGCAGTTGGAATCCTCCGGCTCGACGCCGATCACGCGAATATCCGGACGCAGGTGCTTGACGTAGGCGGCGATCCCGGCGATCAGGCTGCCGCCGCCGACCGGCACGAAGATCGCGTCGAGGCGGCCGCTGTGCTGGCGGAGGATCTCCATCGCCACCGTGCCCTGTCCGGCGATCACGTCCGGATCGTCGTAGGGTGGGACGAAGGTCATGCCTTCGCGCTCGGCCAGTTGCAGGGCATGGGCCAGCGCATCGGGGAAGGCGTCGCCGTGCAGCAACGCCTCGCCGCCGCGCGCCAGCACGCCCTTGACCTTGAGCTCGGGAGTGGTGCGCGGCATCACGATCACCGCCCGCACGCCCAGGCGCTGCGCCGCCAGGGCCAGGCCCTGGGCATGGTTGCCGGCGGAGGCGGTGATCACCCCGCGAGCCTTCTGCTCGTCGCTCAGGCGCGCGACACGGGTGTAGGCGCCGCGGATCTTGAAGGAGAACACCGGCTGCAGGTCCTCGCGCTTGAGCAGCACCCGGTTGCCCAGGCGCTGGGACAACTGCGGCGCGACCTGCAAGGGGGTTTCCACGGCGACGTCGTACACCGGCGCGGCCAGGATGCTTTCCACGTAGCCGGCCAGCAGGGGTTTGCTTGCGCTGAGGGTCGAGGCGCTCATCGGCTGGCCTCCGCGCTCGCCGCCACCGAGGCCAGCAGGTCGGTGCCGTAGGAGTTGTCCACCGCGCAGCGCCACTGGCCATCGGCCTCCTGGCGGAACACGTAGGTGGCCCGACGTTGCAGGCGTCCGGCCTTCGACTCGATCACCGCCTCGGCCATGACCAGCGCCGTATCTCCCGCCTCGATCACCCGTAGGTCGTGCTGGCGCACTCGCAGGCTGTGCTCGAAGTGCCGGGCGATGGCGTCGAACGCCTGGCGGATCTGCGCCTTGCCGCAGGCGTTGAGGCCCGGCTTGACCACCAGGGTGGCGTCGTCGCAGTAGAAATCCATCAGGGCATCGAACTGCCCGGCATTGATCAGGGCGTCGGCCCGGCCAACGAGGTTCTGGAGGGTCTGGTGCTGCATGCTGTTCTCCCGGTTCGGTGGTTTTGGCCCAGGAGACAGAACGAAGAACCCGCCTCGAGGGCGGGTTCGGAGTGGACGCTGGCTAACCCGCCATAGCTGGAATGGCGGTAATAATGCTGCGGCGGGTAAGCAGGGTCGCGAAGGTCATGGGTATCGAAACTACGGCGCAGGCCCGTTGGCTGTCAAGCGGTCCGGCCGCGCCGGCAGGAAAAAGCCCCTGCCGCGATGGCAGGGGCTTGCCGTTTTGGCCGAACACCGCCGGAGGTCAGCGGGTCAGCAGCACCTTCTGCGGCTGCGAGCCGCTCACGGTGACCAGCTTGGTGACGGTGCCGCCCTCGGTGATGGTCTTGCCATCGCTCTGGGCGCTCCAAGTCAGCTCGCTGGAAATGTAGTAGGTGCCGTTGGGGATGTGGTCGAAGTCGAAGCGACCGTTCTGGTCGGTGGTCGCCTCGCGCACGTAGGTGGCGCGTCGCGGGTCGAGCACCGGCGGTTGCACGTCGGGATCGCGCTTGGCGGCATCGAGGTTGCCGAACTTCGCGTAGTAGGCCTTCATGTAGCTGGTCGCAGGCTCCAGGGTGACCTTGGTGTTGGTCCCCTTCTGGATCGCACCCGACGCACTGGTCAGGTACAGGTCGCCGTTGATCACGCCCTCGCCCACCTGCTGGGTCGCCGCGTATTCATGCTCCGGGAAATCCGGCAGGTCGTTGGGGTTGGAGGCGCAGGCCGCCAGGGCCGCGGTCATGGCCAGGAGGCCGAGGTTCTTCTTGATCGAAAGCATGGGCAATTCCTTTTTTCAAGCGAAGGTAACGAGTCCGTTGTGCGGCACCGACCGCGTGCTCAGGAGCGACGCCCGAGCAGGAAGCCGGCGAGCAGGCCCACCGCGGTGGTGATGGCCACGGTCTGCCAGGGATTGGCGCCGATATAGCTTTCCGTCGCATCCACCGCGTGGCGGCTGCGTTCGGCCACGGCGCTACCGCCCTTGCCGAGGGCATCGTTGGCCTTCTCCAGCAGCGCGCCGATCCGCGCACGGGCGCTATCGGCCTTGTCGCCGGCGAAGGCGGCGCTGTCGGCGAGCATGCTGTTGGCTTCGGAGAGCAGTTCCTGCAGCTCGCTGTAGCTCTGGTGCTGGATCTGCTCGAGGTTGTCTTTCACTGCGTTCTTGCGTGCCATCGAAGAGGCTCCCTGAAAAATGACTTGCAAAGGAGTTGATAGGCGCCGCAGTGAAAAAGTTCAGAGGAAATCGCCGGGAAGAACCGACGCCCAGGCAGTGGGCGCCGGCTTCCGTGGCCTGCCTGCCGTCAGAACGCGTAGATCGCCGAAAGAATCGCCGTGCGACCGTCGCCGTACTCGATGGCCGAGGAGCGCGACTGGTTGCCGTACACCTGGCGCACCCGCTCGACGTAGGCCTTGTCGAACAGGTTGTCGAGGTTGAGTTGCAGTTTCAGGTCGCGCGTCGCCTGGTAGCCGAGCATCATGTTGTGCACCCAGTAGGCATCCAGCTTGCCGTTGTCCACCGAGGTGACGTTGCGCTGGCTGACGTAGCGTGCGCCATAGCCCAGGGTCACGCCCTCGGGCAGTTCGTAGGTGCTCCAGAGGCTCAACGAGCGCGGCGGGGTATTGCCCAGGGCCTGTCCCTCACGCTGCGGGTTGCTGGATTTCAGGGTTTCGCTGTCGAGGTAGGTGTAGGTGGCGAAGAGGTCCCAGTGCTCGTTCAGCTTGCCGCTGGCGCTCAGCTCCAGGCCACGCACGCGCTGTTCGCCGGCAAGCACGTAGCTGCCGTCGGCCAGGCGTTCGCGAGCGTCCTCCTTCTTCACCTGGAACAGCGCCGCGTCCAGCTCCAGGCGCCGTCCGAGGAACTCCCACTTGGTGCCCAGCTCGTAGGTGCTGTTCTTCTCCGGCGCCAGGCCTCCGGTCGCCTCGGTCACGCCCGAGCCGGTGGTGACCAGGTGTTCCGCCGAGGGGTTGAAGGAGGTGCCGTAGGAGAAGTACACCCGCCCGTTCTCCAGCGGCTTGAATACCAGCCCCGCCCGTGTGCTCAGCTTGCCGTCGGAACTGTCGGCGCGCACCGTCGGCTTGCCTGAGGGCGTGCTCCGCGAGGTGCCGTCGATCCAGTCGTAGCGCAGGCCCAGGCTGAGGTCCCAGCGCTCGTCCAGGGCGATGGTGTCGAAGGCGTACAGCGCCTTGACCTCCAGTTCGGTCCGGTTGCGCGCGCTGTCGCGCTTGTCGGTGGGGCCGTTCCAGTAGCCCGGCGGGTTGTGCAGGTCGAAGCCGTTGGCCGGGTAGAACTTGCCCAGGTTGTAGGAGTAGGTGGTGCGGTCGTAGGTCTCGCGGGACAGCTCGAAGCCGCCGATCAGCGTATGCGCCAGGCCGAAGGTGTCGAAGCGGCCGGTGAGGTTGGTCTGGTTGATCCACATCCGCGTCTTCGAATCGCGCCCATAGGCTTGCGGTCCCGCCGGCAGGTAGCGACCCGGCGGCAGGCCCTTCTGGTTGACGTGGGAGGCGGAGATCACCGTGTCCCGATGCAGGTGGGAATAGCGGATGAGGTTCTGCAACTGGAAGTCGTCGCTGAAATCGTGTTCGAGCTTGAGGGTGGCGACGTCGTTGTCGATCCGTTCCTCGTCCAGGTTGCGCCAGCCAAAATAATCGTGGCGGCTGACGCCGTCCAGCTTGCGCCCGTTCAGCGCCGGCACGCCATAGTCGGGAAGGTTGTCGTCGCGCTGGTGGAAGTAGCTCAGGGTCAGGCGGGTCGGGGTGTCCAGGCCGAAGGTCAGGGATGGCGCGATGCCCCAGCGCTGCTTGTCGATCTGTTCGCGCCCGGCGACGTCGTTGTGGTGGGCCATGAGGTTGAGGCGGAAGGCGGTCGATTCGCCAAGCCCTTCCAGCGGCTGGTTGGTGTCCAGGGTCAGGCGCCGGTAGCGGTCCGTGCCCAGTCCGGCGCCCAGGTGGGTGAAGGCTTCGGCCTTGGGCTGCTTGCTGACCATGTTGATGCTGCCGCCGCTGGTGCCGGCGCCGCCGAACACCGAGTTCGGTCCCTTGATCACTTCCACCGCCTCCAGGTTGAACAGGTCGCTGCGGCTGGTCTGGGCGCTGTCGCGCAGCCCGTCCACCTGCATGTTGGCGTTGGCGCTGAAGCCGCGGATGTTGATGCTGTCGCCGGAACCGCCGCCGCCCTCGCCGGCGTTGAAGGTGATGCCGGAGACGTTGGACAGCACCTGGCGCAGGCTCAGGGCGTTCTGCTCCTGGATCACCTTTTGCGGCACCACCGTGACGGTCTGCGGGGTATCCAGCAGCGGCACGGCGTACTTGGCCGAGGCCGAGCGTTCGACCCTGGACGACGCCTGCTCGCCGGTGACCGTGTCGGCTCCCAGTTCCAGGGGATCGTCCTTGCGCGCCGCGTCCTCGGCCAGGGCCGGCGAGGAGCAGGCGGCCATCAACAGCATCAGCGGCGCCAGCGGGCGTTTGGTGGGCAAGGGGGACGGCTCGTTGCGACGATCCATGAAGTACTCCATCTTGGTTATTGAGAATCATTGGCATTTGATTGATGGAGGGTTTTTTTCACAAGCCGGACAGCTCCGAAAAAGCTCCCGGAAAAATCTGATAACCAACGGCAGAGTCCCGGAACAGAGGGCTCGCCGCGCGGCCCTTCTGCCAGGCGGCGACCGCATCCCTGCCATCGCGCAGACAAAAAAAAGCCCCGCCAATCGACCGGCGGGGCTTTCCCTAAAGCGTGTCGCCTCAGAACAGCGAGGCGACCAGATGGGTGGCGGGCGCCACCTGGAAGTCGATGGACATCATCACGCTCAGCGCGGTGATGGCGACGATGGAGAAGGCGAACAGCTTGCGCGCCCAGACCCGGTCGTCGGCGGTCCAGTAGCCGGTCAGGGCGATGGCCAGCCACCACAGGCTCACCGCCACCGCCACCAGCAGGTAGCCGTAGCCGGCGTAGCCGCCCAGGCACAAGGCGAGGGTCGCCGCCATGAAGGCGAGGATGTAGAGCACGATGTGGATCTTGGTCACCGCGATGCCGCGCGCCACCGGCAGCACCGGGATGCCAGCCGCCTCGTAGTCCTTCAGGCGGAAGATGGCGATGGCATAGGAGTGCGGCATCTGCCACAGGCAGAAGATCGCCAGCAGCGAGGCGGCGCCGGCGTCGAACTGGCCGCTCACCGCGCAGTAGCCGACCACCGGCGGCATCGCCCCGGAGAGGCTGCCGACCAGCGTGCCGTACTGCGAACGACGCTTGAACCACAGGCTGTACAGGCCGACGTAGACGAAGTAGCCGAAGCCGGCCAGCGCGGTGGTCAGCGGGTTGGTCCGCCACCACAGCAGGCCGAAGCCGGCGACCCCGAGGACCAGGCCGTGGGCCAGGGCAGCCTTCAGCGAGATCTGCCCGGTCACGGTGACCCGCCCGCGGGTCCGCTCCATGTGCCGGTCGATGTCGCGGTCGATGCAGTTGTTCAGCACGCACCCACTGGCGACCACCAGCGACAGGCCGATGACCGTGGCCAGCAACAGCATCGGCTCGACGCTGCCGCGGGCGGCGAGGAAGTATCCCCCCGCCACCGCGATCAGGTTGCCGAAGATGATTCCCGGCTTGGCCACCAGGAGATAGCGTTTCAGCTTCACGTCATGGCCCTCAGGGCATCGGCATCATCAGCATGTCGGCGCTGAAGATGATCCACAGCGAGAGACCGACCACCAGCAGGATGACGATCACCGTGAAGATGAACGCCATCACGTTCCAGCGCCCTTCCGACGACATGTTCATGTGCAGGAAGCAGATCAGGTGCACCACCACCTGCACCAGGCCGAGGACGACCATGGTGAGGATGGTCGCGTGGCGCGAGAAGCCGCCGTCCATGACCATGTAGAACGGGATCGCGGTGAGGATCACCGAGAGCACGAAGCCGATCGCGTAGGAACCCAGGCTGCCGTGGCCGGCGCCGTGGTTGTCGTGTGCAGCGCTGCTCATTACAGGGCCCCCATCAGGTAGACGACGGTGAAGACGCAGATCCAGACGATGTCGAGGAAGTGCCAGAACAGGCTCAGGCACATCATCCGGGTGTTGTTCTGCGCGGTGAGGCCGCGGGTCCAGATCTGCGCCATCAGCACCAGCATCCACAGCAGACCGGCGCTGACGTGCAGGCCGTGCATGCCGACCAGGGTGAAGAAGGACGACAGGAAGGCGCTGCGGCTCGGGCCGAAACCTTCGGCGATCAGGTGGTGGAACTCGTTGATCTCCATCCCGATGAACGCGGCGCCGAGCAGGAAGGTGACCCCGAGCCAGGCGATCGCCTGGCCCTTGGCGCCCTTGTGCGCAGAGAGCATGGCCAGGCCGTAGGTGCAGCTGGAAACCAGCAGGATGGCGGTTTCCACCAGCACGTAGGGCAGCTCGAAGATGTCCTTGCCGCTGGGGCCGCCGGCGGTGTGGTGAACCAGCACCGCGTAGGTGGCGAAGACGCTGGCGAACAGCACGCAGTCGGTCATCAGGTAGAGCCAGAAACCGAATACGGTGTTGCCGCCGCTATCGTGTGCATGATCGTGGTCGTGGCCCACTTCGTGGGCGTCGGCCAGATGCTTGTTCAATACTGCCGTCGACATGGTTCAGACCTGCTTGGCGAGTTGCTGGAAACGGGCGCTTTCGATCTTCTCGATCTCTTCGGGCTGGACGTAGTAGTCGACGTCCTGGTTGTAGCTGCGCACGATGAAGGAGCCGATCATGCCGACGAAGCCGACCGCCATGAGCCACCAGATATGCCAGATGGCGGCGAAGCCGAAGACGAAGGCGAACACGGCGATGGAGAAGCCCGCGGCGGTGTTCTTCGGCATGTGGATCGGCTGGTAGGCCGGCAGCTTGCGGTAGGCGGTGCCGGCCTTCTTCATGTCGTGGAAGGCATCCACGTCCTGTACCTTCGGCAGCTCGGCGAAGTTGTAGAACGGCGGCGGCGAGGAAGTGGCCCATTCCAGGGTGCGGCCTTCCCACGGGTCGCCATTGACGTCGGCCAGTTGCTTGCGGTTGCGGACCGAGACGAACAGCTGGATCAGTTGGCAGGCGATGCCGCAGAAGATCAGCACGGCGCCGAAGAACGCGACCACCAGGTAGGGCTTCCACAGCGGGTTGTCGTAGTGGTTCAGGCGACGGGTCATGCCCATGAAGCCGAGGATGTAGAGCGGCATGAAGGCCATGTAGAAGCCCACCAGCCAGCACCAGAAGGAACGCTTGCCCCACTTCTCGTCGAGGGTGAAGCCGAACGCTTTCGGGAACCAGAAGGCGAAGCCGGCCAGGTAGCCGAATACCGCGCCGCCGATGATGGTGTTGTGGAAGTGGGCGATCAGGAACAGGCTGTTGTGCAGCAGGAAGTCCGCGCCCGGGATGGCCAGCAGGACGCCGGTCATGCCGCCGATGGTGAAGGTCACCATGAAGCCCAGGGTCCACAGGATCGGCGTGCTGAAGCGCAGGCGGCCCTTGTAGATGGTGAACAGCCAGTTGAACAGCTTCACCCCGGTGGGGATCGAGATCAGCATGGTGGCCACGCCGAAGAAGCCGTTGACGTCACCGCCCGAACCCATGGTGAAGAAGTGGTGCAGCCACACGGTGAAGCCGAGGAAGGTGATCGCGGCGCTGGCCCAGACCATCGACTTGTAGCCGAACATGCGCTTGCCGGCGAAGGTCGCGGTGACCTCGGAGAAGATACCGAAGGCCGGCAGGATCAGGATGTACACCTCGGGATGGCCCCAGGCCCAGAAGAGGTTGATGTACATCATGGCGTTGCCGCCGAGCTCGTTGGTGAAGAAGTGCATGTCCAGGTAGCGGTCGAGCGACAGCAGGCCCAGCGCAGCGGTGAGGATCGGGAACGAGGCGACGATCAGGATGTTGGCGAAGGTGCAGGTCCAGGTGAAGATCGGCATCTGCATCAGCTTCATGCCCGGGGCACGCATCTTGAACACGGTGACCAGGAAGTTGATCCCCGTGAGCAACGTGCCCATCCCGGATATCTGTAGCGCCCAGATGTAGTAGTCCACCCCTACCCCGGGGCTATAGGCCAGCTCCGACAGCGGCGGATAGGCCACCCAGCCGGTACGGGCGAATTCGCCCAGGCCCAGCGACACGTTGACCAGCATGGCGCTGACCACGAGCAGCCAGAAGCTCAGCGAGTTGAGGAAGGGGAACGCCACGTCGCGCGCGCCGATCTGCAGCGGCACGGCCAGGTTCATCAGGCCGGTCATGAACGGCATGGCCATGAAGATGATCATGATCACGCCATGCGCGGTGAAGATCTGGTCGTAGTGCTCCGGCGGCAGGTAGCCGTGGTTGGCGCCTTCGGCCAGGGCCAACTGGCCGCGCATCATGATCGCGTCGGCGAAGCCGCGGACCAGCATGACCAGGGCGACGACGATGTACATCACGCCGATCTTCTTGTGGTCGACCGAGGTCAGCCACTCGGTCCACAGGTAGGTCCACTTGCGGTAGTAGGTGATCGCACCGACCACGCCGAGGCCCAGCAGGGCGACGACGGCCAGTGTGACCATGACGATGGGCTCGTGGTAAGGCACGGCCGAGAGTGTCAGTTTCCCGAACATCTGCGCTTACTCCTGGGTACTCGGTTGCATGTGCATGTCCTTCATGTCTTTCATGCCCTGCATGGCTTGCATGTCCATGTCCTGCATGTCGTGACCGGTCATGGCGGCTTCGTGCTCAGCCCCGGCGTGCTCGCCGTGCGCGGCACCCTTGGCGTCGCCGTGGTGCTCGTACTTGGTGAGGATGTGGCCGAACAGTTCCGGGCTGACCGAAGAGAAGTAGGTCGGCGGAACGTTCTCGCTCGGCTTGACCAGTTCCGGATAGGTGCCGATCGACAGGCTGGCCGGTGCCGCCTTGACCTTGGCGACCCAGTCCTGGAAGCCCTGCTCGGAGGTGGCGATGGCCTTGAAGCGCATGCCGGAGAAACCGCCGCCGCTGTAGTTCGCGGAGATACCGTCGAATACGCCTTCTTCGTTGGCGATCAGGTGCAGCTTGGTCATCATCCCGGCCATCGAGTAGATCTGGCTGCCCAGCTGCGGGATGAAGAACGAGTTCATCACCGAATCCGAGGTGATCTGGAAATTCACCGGGGTGTCTTTCGGGAAGGCGATCTCGTTGACCGTGGCGATACCCTGCTCCGGGTAGATGAACAACCACTTCCAGTCCAGCGAAACGGCCTGGATGGTGACCGGCTTGACCTCGGAGTCCAGCGGACGGTACGGGTCGAGCTTGTGGGTGCTTTCCCAGGTGATCCAGCCGAGGATCGCGATGATCACGCAGGGCACCAGCCAGACCACCGCCTCGATGCGGTTGGAGTGGTGCCAGTCCGGCTTGTACTCGGCCTGGGTGTTCGAGGCGCGGTACTTCCAGGCGAACGCCAGGGTCATCACGATCACCGGGATGACCACGATCAGCATCAGCAGGGTCGCGGTAATGATCAGGGTGCGCTCGTCCATGCCCACCTGCCCTTTCGGGTTGAACAGGGTCATGTCGCAGCCGCCGAGCAGCAGCGCGGGCGCCAGGGAAAGCCATTTCAATGCGGCAAACGGGTTTGCTTTGGTCATCTTCCGGCCTTAATCGATGGAAGGAGCGAGTGGTCGCTCATGGATGTCTCCTTGCAAGGCTTGTGGCGGAGACCGCTGGCTTCAGCCAGTTCCAGACATGCAGTCGCCGCCGGGGTACGGAACGGCCATTGCCCGGCCACGGGAGAAGGCAAGCGGATACCTTTCCCGATTCCGGTGGCGGACTCGTTCCACGCGCTGAGTCGTTCCTTGATGAACAGCGTTTTCGAAGCTGTGCCGGAAGAGGCCAAGGGCGGCCAAGGCACGTGCATGCCTGGGCGAGAAGGATTGCCCTTCCCGCCGGGTGATCAGGTCGCAGTTATCGGTCGGCTATTTGTTGTGCAACAGGCAAGGCAGGAACCCATTTATCGCGATGCGGAGCAGAGACTCGCGCGACGCTCGTTGGACCGAAACTGAGCGTCAGTTATTACAATTCATTTCAGCTGAGGAGCCTATGACACATCTTGCAATAGACTTTCTCAAACATAGATAAAGTAGGGCTTTTACCTGCCTGCGACAGGTTGTCGCAGGCCATACCCTAGCACAACAGTTGGAATACGCGAATATTCTTCGCTTCGAGCAGCATAACGCAAGGAAATCGCCCCCACGCCAGCATCGTGACCCGAGAGTCAGTGTCTATCGGCCTGCAACTGTACCCCTGCCGTTCGTCCAGATGCGCCAACTGTATCCGCCGCCGGGCCGGCGCTAACGCGCAGGCGCCAGAGCAGCGCGGCGGCCAGCAGGGCGCTGGCTCCGGCCACCAGCATAGCCAGACGGAAGCCCTCGGCCAGCGCGGCCGGCAGCTCGGCGTCGAGCCCCGCCAGGGAACCAGGCAAGCGATGGGCCGTGATCGCCTGGGTGGCGAGCCGTTGCGCATCGGCAATCCCCAGCTCCTCCAGCCGATCGCCCAGGACGACGATCGCCCGCCCGCTCAGCAGCGCTCCCAGCAACGCGATGCCGACGGCCATGCCGGCCTGGCGCAGGGTATTCATGGTCGCCGAGGCCATCCCGGAACGCTCGCGGGCCACGCTCGCCATGACCGCCAGACCGGTGCCGGGAACGGCCAGGCCCATGCCCAGGCCGAGCGCCACCAGCAACAGGCCGACCCAGGGATACGCGGTTCCCGTACCGCAAGCGGCCAGCGCCAGCATGGCCAGGCCGATCACCAGGTAGCCCAGCACCAGCAGGCGTCGCAGCGGTACGTGCCGCTGCAACCGGCCGAACAGCATGGACAGTGCGCCCATGGCGAGGAACTGCGGCGCCAGGTAGAAGCCGGCCTGCTGCGCCGAGGCACCCTGCACCTGCTGGAAGAACAGGGAGAGGAAGAACAGGCTGGCGTAGCCGGAAAAACCGAGGACGAACGAGGCCAGGTTGCAGACGGCGAACCCGGCCTGGCGGAACAACCCCAGGGGCAGCAGCGGTCGGGCGGTCCGCCGCTCGACGAAGAGGAAGCCAAGCAGGCCGACCCCGGCCAGGAGCAGCGCCGGCCAGGCCGTGGGAGACAACCAGCCGCCCTCTCCCGCGGCGATCAGGGCGTAGGTCAACGCTCCCAGCCAGACCACGCTGAGCAACTGCCCCAGGGGATCGAAGGCGGCGTGCTCGGGGTGCGCGGTTTCCTCGATGCCCCACAGGCCCAGGGCGAGCGCCAGCAGGCCGAGCGGCAGGTTGATCAGGAAGATGCTCTGCCAGCCGGCATGCTCCACCAGCAGGCCGCCGAGCAGCGGGCCAAGGATCAGCGACAGCGCGCTGAAGGAGGTCCAGCCGCCGATCACCTGGGCGCGCTGGCCGGGATCGTGGAAAGCCTGGGTAAGGATCGACAGCGCGCCGGGTATCAACAGCGCCCCGGCGATGCCCTGGACCGCGCGTCCGAACAGCAGCAGCGGCAGCGAGGTGGCCAGCGCGCAGAGCAGCGAACCGAAGCTGAACAGGCCGACCCCGAGCAGCCAGGTCAGCTTGCGACCGTAGCGGTCGCTCAGCGGTCCGGAAGACAGCATGAAGGCGCTCAGGCACAGCGCATAGGCGTCGACCACCCACTGCAGGCCGGCCAGGTCGGTATCCAGGGCGTACTGCAGCGTCGGCAGGGCGAGGTTGACGATGCTGATGTCGAGCGAGGCGATGAAGGTTCCCAGGTAAATGGCGGCGACCAGGGCGACACGACGCGAAGGGTTCATGGAGTACTCCGATGAGAGGGCGCTGGCCCAGGAATAATCCATTGACCGACGGTCAGTCAATAAATATCGCGAAACATTCTCATCTTCCTGTCATGCCTCGTCTTCCCCTCCACGCTCTTTTACACTGCGGCCAACCCAACCACCGGACCCGCGCTCCATGCCCGATCGCCACGCCGAACAGCCTGCCCGCCAACCGCGCACCAAGCCTGCGGAGGTTCGTCTCGAGGAACTGATGGCGGCGGCGCAGCAACTGTTCCTAGACAAGGGTGTGGACGCCACCACCATCAGCGACATCGTCGCTGCCGCGGGGGTCGCCAAGGGTACCTTCTATCACTACTTCCAAGCCAAGACCGACATCCTCCTGGCCCTGCGCGAGCGCTTCACCCAGGCTTTCCAGCAGCGCATCGCGAATGCCGTCGAGGCCTGTCCGGCGAACGACCATCCCGGCCGCCTGCGCGCCTGGACCGAGAGCGGCCTGGCGGGCTACCTGGAGGGCTACCGGCTGCACGATGTGGTCTACAGCGAGCACCATCACCACCAGCGCGGCAACCAGGAGCGCGACCGCGTGCTGGAGCAATTGGCGGAGCTACTGGAGAACGGCGCGGCGGCCGGCGCCTGGCCGCTGCGCAACCCACGGCTGAACGCCCTGCTGCTCTACTCCGGGCTGCATGGCGCCGCCGACGACGCCATCGCCGGCGGCCGCCTGGATACCCAGCCGCTGGCCGGCGAACTCGCCGATGCCTTCCTGCGCCTGCTCGGTGCCAGCGACTGAAGCAGGCTCAGCCGCAGAAGGTTTCCTGCAGGTGGCGCCAGTACAGCCGCCCTTCGTCGTCACGGTGCAGGACTACGGTGGACAGGCGCTCGCTGCGACCCGCCGCGTCGGACTGGATTTCCCGATAGGCCAGGGTCGCGCCATCCACGCCTGAAGCCAGCAGACTCTCGCCGTCGATCTCGATGCGCAGCCCAGGACGGGTGCCGCCCTTGCTGCGGAACAGCTCGCCCAGAGCAGTCTTGTCCAGGACCACGCCATGCGGCGTGACCATCGAGAAGTCCTCGGCGAAACGCGCCATCAACGCATCCAGCGCGTCAGCCCGTGAGTCGCCGGCCAGCCAGTCGCGGATCGCCACGTGGGCATGGTGGATTTCCCGGCGGTAGGCACAAGTCATGGTGTAGCTCCTTTCAGGTCTGGACCAGGGCGCGAACCCCGGCGGAATCGATACGCCTCACCCACGGCAGAGGCAATAGCGTGAAAGCGGCGGCGAACAGGAAGCAGTGGACGAAGGCCGCGGGGTCGGCCCGCGCCTGCAACAGGTTGAGCAACCCACCGAGCACGGCCATGCCCAGGCAGAACGCCAGTTGCCGATTGATGTTCCACAAGGCGCTGGCATGGCCCATGCGCGCCGCCGGGACGTCGAGCAAGGCCATGCCCTGTGCCGCGCTGCTACACAGGCTGCCGCCGAATCCCATGGTCGCGTAGGCCCCCGCCAGTTGCCAGAAGCCGCTCCCCTCCCCGCTTCGAGCCAGCCACAGCAGGCCGCCGGCCTGTATCGCCATGCCCGCCAGCAGCAAGGATTTCGGCCCCCAGCGATTGAAGCGTCGCCGGGTCAGGCCGATGGCCAGGCCGGCCGCCAGCGCCCAGGGCAGCATCAGCGCACCGGCACGGCTCGCGCTGAGGCCGAGGGGGCGTTGCAGATAGAGCATGGCGACCAGGTTGGCGCCCATGAAGGCTCCCGGCACGCAGAGATAGACCAGCATCGCCGTACGCAGCAATGGCGCCTCCAGCAAGCCAAGGTCGAGCAGCGCGTCGGTACGAGCGCGCCCGTCACGCCAGTAGCAGCAGCCCAGCACGCAGGCCAGCAGCGCCAGGAGCAGGCCACGCCCGCCGCCGCCGGGCGATCCCAGCCAGGCGAGCGCCACCAGCAGCGTGGCCAGCGCCGCCGAGCCGAGCAGCAGGCCGCGCAGGTCCAGGCGCTGCGCCGCATGCTTGTGCCTGGGCAGCCAGCGCATCGCCAGGGCCAGCACCAGCAGCGCCGGCGCCACGCTGGCGAAGAAGATCCCACGCCAGGACAGGCTGTCCACCAGCCAGCCGCCGAGGGCAGGCGCCACGGCGGGAACGATCAGCGCCACCAGCATCACCCGTGCGGTCAGGCCGGCCCGTGCCGACGCCGGGACATTCCGATAGGCCATGGCCTGGCCGAGGGGGATCAGCAACCCGCCGGCCAACCCCTGGCACAGGCGCCAGACGATCAACGTCGCCGCCGATCCAGCCAGGCCGCAACCCAGCGAAGCGCTGGCGAAACCGGCCAGTGCCAGCAGCATCAGTCGCCGTTCTCCCAGGCGCGAAGCGAGCCAGACGCTCAACGGAATCACCAGGGTCAAGCCGAGCAGGTAGGTGTTGCCGATCCACGCCAGGGTCGCCACCGAAGCGCCAAGGGAACGCCCGATGTCCGGGTAGGCGACGCTGGCGATGAAGATGTTCACCAGGTCCAGGGCGAACCCCAGCAGGTACAAAGTGGCCAGGCGGGACGGTTGATTCATGGGCGCTCCGGAGGTTTGCCGGGGAGCATAGCGAGGCGCTCGCGCTATCTGGAGAGGCTAATCGCGCATAGACTGTCAAATCGAATTTGACAATAGGGACGCCTTCCATGGTCAGCCTCGACCGCTTCGAAACCTTTCGCGCCGTGGTCGACTGCGGTTCCCTCAGCGCCGCCGCCGACACCCTCGGCCAGACGCGTGCGGTAGTCAGCTTCAACCTCAAGCGGCTGGAGGCCGAGCTGGGCGTTTCTCTGCTCAGCCGCAGCACCCGGCGGATGGCCCTGACCGATGCTGGCGAACGCTTCTACCAGCGCTGCGTGAAGGTGCTCGACGAGGCGCGCCTGGCCATCGACGACGCCCGCGCCGAGCATGGCGAACTGCGTGGCAGCCTGCGCGTCACCACCACCCAGGAATACGGCCTGCGCCAACTGGTGCCGGCCCTGCAGGCATTCGCCCGGCTGCACCCGGCGTTGCAGGTACAATTGTCGACCTCATCGCTGCATGCCGACCTGATTGGCGAACGCTTCGACGTCGCCATCCGCCTGGGGCGCCTGGAGGACTCCACCCACCATGCGGTGCAACTGGCCAGCTTCGAGGTCCTGGCGGTGGTCAGCCCGGCCTGCCTGGCGGCGCTCGGCGAACCGCCGCCGACCGACCTGGAGAGTCTGGAGCGCCTGCAGAATCTCGGTCACAGCCGGCTGGCGGACTCCCTGCCCTGGCAAGTACGCGCCCCCGACGGCGCCCTGCGCAGCTACCGCGGACCGCGCCATCCCATGCTGCTGGCCGACAACGCCGCGGCCCTGCGCGCCTTTGCCCTCGACGGCCTGGGTATCGCCGTGCTGCCGGACTGGCTGGTGCAGGCCGACTTGCGCTGCGGCGCACTGCAACGCCTGCTGGCGGACCACGGGTTTCCGCTCCAGGGCGTGCATGCCGTTTATCCGCCGACCCGCCACCTGCCGTCGAAGGTCCGCGCGTTCATCGACTTCCTCAAGACTCGCCTGGGGCACCCGGACGCCGGTTAGAAAACCGAGGCCGCCGCGGTTGCCCGCGGCGGCCTCGGCACAGACGTGGCTCAGTTACCCTGCGGCATCTCGCCGCGCGCCAGGCGCGCATTGATGTCGCGGACCACCGCCGGCAGCTCGGCGATGGTCTCGATCAGGTAGTGCGGACGCGAACCTTCGAACATCTGTTCGATACGCGTCCGCTCGCGCTCCAGTTCGGCCGCCGGCAGCGCCTTGTACTGCTCGTAGGTGAGGCCCAGGGCATTGCCCGAGCAGGTCAGCGCCACCGTCCACATCCCGGCGCGGCGCCCTTCGAGGATACCCGGCCAGGTGTCGTCGACCTTCACGCAGGCCGCCACATCGTCGATCCCCAGGGCGATCACGTTGGCCAGCGCCTGGGCCGGCCATGGCCGGCCGTTGGGCACTTCGTCGGTGGCCACCACGTGGTCGGCGACGTAACCGTTGGTCTCGGCCAGGGCTACCACCTTCTCCATCACCACCGCCGGATAACCGGAACAGGAACCGATCTTCAGGCCCATCCCGCGGAGTTCGGCGATCGCCTGCAGGGCGCCGGGGATCAGCGCCGAATGTTCGGCGATCTTTTCGATCTGCAGCGGCATGAAGCGCTCGTAGATGGCGGTGACATCGTCGTCGCTGGGCAGGCGGCCGAAGACGGCGCGGTAGCGCTCGGCGATCGCCGGGATGTCGCAGAGGGTGCGGATGTGGTCCCACTTGCCCATTCCCATCGGACCGCGCGCTTCCTCCAGGCTGACCTGGACGCCGAATTCGGCGAAAGCCTCGACGAAGATCTGGGTCGGCGCGAAGGAGCCGAAATCGACCACGGTTCCCGCCCAGTCGAGGATGGCGGCCTGGAGGGTGGCTGGCTGGTTGTAATTCATTGTCGTGAACCCTTTTCTGCTCGTTGTCGTTCAGTTCAGATCTCGAGGACTTCCAGTTCGCGCAGCGCCTCGCCGATGGCGGCGACCGCCTGCCGCATCTCCGCGGCGTCGACGTGGCCGATGCAGCCGACGCGGAAGGTTTCCACCTGGGTCAACTTGCCCGGATAGAGGATGAAGCCCTTCTCCCGCACGCGTTGGTAGAAGTCGGCGAAGCGGTAGCGCGGATCGCGCGGCGCGTGGAAGGTAACGATGATCGGCGCCTGGATTTCCGCCGGCAGGAAGCTGCGGAAACCGAGCCGGGCCATCTCGCCGAGCAGCGTTTCGCAATTGCTCGCGTAGCGCCGCTGGCGCGCCGGCAGGCCGCCCTCCTCTTCGTACTGGCTGAGCGCTTCGTGCAGGGCGGCGACCACATGGGTCGGCGGGGTGAAGCGCCACTGCCCGGTCTTGCGCATATAGGCGTGCTGGTCCTGCAGGTCCATGGCCAGGGAGTGGCAGTTGCCGGCGCTGGCTTCCAGGGCGGCGCTGCGGGCGAAGACGAAGCCCATCCCGGGGACGCCCTCCAGGCACTTGCCGGAGGCGGCGATCAAGGCATCGAACGGAACTTTCCGGGCATCGATCCCGATCGCCCCGAAGGAGCTCATGGCATCGACGATCAGGCGCTTGCCGTGACGCTCGACGACCTTGGCGATGGCCTCGAGCGGATTGAGGATGCCGGTGCTGGTCTCGCAGTGGATCAGCGCCACATGGCTGATCGCCGGATCGGCGGCCAGCAGACGCTCGACGTCAGCGGCGGTGGTCGGCACGTTCTCTTCGGTCTCGAAGGTGCTGAAGGGCCGTTGCAGAACCTCGCAGATCTTCGCCAGGCGCTTGCCGTAGGCACCGTTGATCAACACCAGGACCTTGCCGTCGCGCGGCACCAGGGTGCCGATCGCCGCTTCCACGGCGAAGGTGCCGCTGCCCTGCAACGGTACGCAGGTGTGGCTGCCTTCGCCGCCTACGATCTTCAGCAGGCGCTGGCAGACGCTGGCGGTGAGTTCGTTGAAATCGCTGTCCCAGGAGCCCCAGTCGACCATCATCGCCCGACGGGTACGGTAGGAGGTGGTCAGCGGACCGGGGGTCAGCAGGATGGGTGCGCGTTCGGCAGTGCTCATGCTCATTTCCTCTGCGGGAATCGGCCAAAGAAACCGGATCGGGCTTCGCGGTCCGGGCGGTCGTTCCGCGCCGGCGTTCCAGGGAAGCCTGGAGACATAAGGTGAGCGCCGCGCTACTATCGTTCAAATTGTTTGTTCCGATGCCAGCCATAAGCCAGGCCGATACCATGAATCTCTTCCAGCTCCGCGCCTTCGACGCCGTCGCCCGCGAAGGCAGTTTCACCCGCGCCGCCGAGCGCCTGTGCATCAGCCAGCCGGCGGTGACCGGACACGTCAAGGCACTCGAGGAGCACTACCAGGTCACCCTGTTCCGGCGCACCGCCCGGCGCATCGAACTGACCGAGGAGGGCTCGCGCCTAGTGGCGATCACGCGCACCCTGTTCGCCCTGGAGGAAGAAGCCGAGGCCCTGCTCGACGCCAATCGACAATTGGTCTCCGGCCGCCTCGAAGTCGCCGCCGACGGCCCGCACCTGGTGATGCCGATGCTCGCCCGGCTGCGCGCGAGCTATCCGGGAATCACCGTCAACCTGCGTCTGGGCAACGCCCAGGAGACCCTCGCGGCGCTGCTCAGCGAACACGTCGACGTCGCCGTGCTGACCGAGGTCGAGGCGCGTCCCGGGCTGTTCCTGGAGGAGTTGGTGAATTCGCGCATCTGCGCCCTGTTGCCTCGCCAGCATCCCTGGTGCGAACGCAACGAAGGCGTACCGCTGGAAGAGCTCGACCAGCAGATCATGGTGCTGCGCGAACCCGGTTCGATCACCCGCCGCACCTTCGACCGCGCCTGTGCCGAGCAGGGCGTGCAGCCACGGGTGCTGCTGGAGCTGGACAGCCGGGAAGCGGTGACCGAAGCGGTGGCCGCCGAACTGGGCGTCGGCGTGGTGTCTTCCCTGGAGGTCGGCAACGATCCGCGGGTTCGCGCGGTGCCGCTGGTCGGTCCCGAGCTGACCAACCGCCACCTGATCGGCTGCCTGGAGAAGCGCCGCGGCCTGCGGGTGATCAGGGCATTCCTGGAACTGGCGGCGGCCTGAGTCGCGCCTCAGCTCCAGTGACGCTCGCGGGTGCGGCGGTCTTCGCCGAAGCCGAACAGCGAGGCCAGCGAATACACGATCAGCTCGGCGATCCAGGCGACCAGCAAGGCGCAGCCCAGGCCCCAGGCGATCACCTCGGGCTTGAGCAGGACCTGGTAGCTGTAGCTGGCATAGGTTTCCATCAGCAACTCATGGTTCGGTGCGCGCAGCATGTGCCAGGCGCGGGCGTACCAGGGACCCTGCATGGCCTGCCACTCAGCGTCGAGCATGCGCGCGCGACGCATCAGGCGGTCGAGGTTCTCGCCGTCGCGCTGGAACACCGGATCGCTGTTGCTGCGGTAATGCCTGACCAGTTCCTCCAGGCTACCGTTGAAGAACTGCCCGGCGGTCTGCTGGAAGCCCTGGATGTTCTGCGCGGCCTCCAGGCGATGGGCGTCGACGCGCTTGGCGTAGTCGTCGATGAAACCGGGCACCTGCACCCCGAGCAGCAGGCCCAGGGTGAACAGCAGCAGTCTCAGGTAACTGCGGAACATGCGCTCTCCTCGTTCACGGCGGCGATTCAGACCCGCCCCTTGGCCAACACCTCGCCGCCCCACCAGAGGACCCACTCGCCGCTCTGCTGCAAGGTCCAGTTCTCGTTGTCGGTGAGCGGCTCGGTGGCGATCACCGTGACCACATCGTCCGGCGTGGTTTCCGCATGGAAGTCCACGGTCAGGTCGGCATCCTTCAACCGCGCCGGGCCGAATGGCGCACGGCGGGTAATGTAGGCGAGTTTGCTGGAGCAGAAGGTGAACAGCCAGTCGCCGTCGCTGATCAGGGCATTGAACACACCTTTCTTGCGATATTCGTCACAGGCCGAGATCAGCACCGGCAACAGCACCTCCACCGGCACCGGCTCGGGGAAAGCCCGGCGCACGCGGTTCAGCAGGTCGCAGAAGGCCGCCTCGCTGTCGGTCTCGCCGACCGGGCGGTAGAAACCGGGCTTGGGCTGGAAGTCGGCCAGTTGGCCATTGTGCGCGAAGGTCCAGTAGCGCCCACCGAGTTCGCGGATGAAGGGGTGGGTGTTGCTCAGCCCGACCTTGCCGACGTTGGCCTGGCGGATGTGCCCGATGACCGTCTCGCTCTTGATCGGGAAGCGCTGCACCAGCCGCGCCACCTCCGAATCGACGCTCGCCAGCGGGTCCTGGAACAGCCGCACGCCGCGTCCTTCGTAGAAGGCGATGCCCCAACCGTCGCGGTGCGGGCCGGTACCGCCGCCGCGCTGCATCAGTCCGGTGAAGCTGAAGACGATGTCCGTCGGGACGTTGGCGCTCATGCCCAATAGTTCACACATGGCTCAAACCTCCCTGAGCAAGGCTGTACGTAGTAGTTCTCGTTCCCGCTGCAGACGCGCCTGCAGGCTCGCGCGACCGACCGGCAGGAAACGGGTCAGGGCGCGCCAGAGCAGTCGCGGCAGGTCGCCGCGACGCCGGGGAATCAGGTGCAGATGCAGGTGCGCCACGTGCTGGTTGGCCGCCACGCCATCGTTGAGCAACAGGTTGATGCCTTCCACGCCGAAACCGGCCCGGCGCAATGCGCGACCGATACGCTCGGCGAGCGCCAGGAGGGCGTCGCGGGCGGCGGCGGAAAGATCGCTCAGGTGCGGGGCGTGCTCGCGGGCTACGATCAGCACGTGCGCCGGTCGCAGCGGAAAGATGTCCAGCAGGACGATGAAATGCTCGTCCTCGAAGAGTCTGTGCGCCGGCTCGCGGCCACCCGCTATGGCGCAGAACACGCAATCCATGGGAAATCCCGACATAGGCCTCGCCTCATGCTGAACGCCTGCCGGGCGTAGCGCAAGAATGGATTTCGTCGCGAAAGGCTACAGGCGCGGCTCGATGCGCATGCGCCGGTCGCCGTGCTCGTCGGTGCGGGTGTCGACGTCCGGCATCAACTCGGGCTGCAACATCTGCCGCAGGGTCGGCTCGTCCTCGGCGTCCTGCGACGGATGCCGACGATTCTTCCAGGCCCGCTCCAGCGGCCAGCGGATGGCGGCGATCAGCAGGTACAGGCCGAAACCGAGCAGCGCCACCAGGGCCAGGTCAGAGACCGCGCGCCAGGCGTTGTTGCCGACCTTGAACACGACATCCAGCGCGGTGATGGCGATGGCCGGGGCGTAGAGGTCGTTCTGCGGGTCCACCGGAGTCGGCGTGAACAGCAGGATGAAGACGATCAGCCGCAGGGGTTCGCGCAGCCAGCGCCACATCCAGCCGGTCATCAGCCAGAACACCAGCATCAGACCAAGTCCGGCGATGGCGTAGGCGCCCCAGGCGATCAGATAGTCTTGTTCATTCATGCGGCGTGCGTGGCGATAGCGGTGATGGGGGGCTTATGATAGCCGCTTTTGCATGCCGACGCGCCTACCCACCGATGGCGGGCGCCGCGCCGCCAGTTTTATTCAGATTTCCCGGCCTCGCGCATGGCCGGATCGACGAGGATTCCCGATGCCCCATCCGCAGCCCCCCATCGCCCGCCGCGACGCCGGAAGCGACCCCTACGCCTGGCTGGAGGAGCGCGACGCCCCGGAGGTGCTCGACTACCTGAAGGCCGAGAACGCCTACCTGGATAGCGAACTGGCCGACCAGGCCGGGTTGCGCGAGACCCTGTTCGAGGAGATCAGGGGACGCATCCGCGAGACCGACCTGTCGTTGCCCAGTCCGTGGGGTCCGTGGCTGTACTACCAGCGCACCACCGCCGGCGACGAATACCCGCGCCACTACCGCTGCCCACGTCCGGAGGACGGCAGCCTGGCGGTCGACGAAGGCGCCGAGCAACTGTTGCTCGATCCCAACCAGTTGGCCGACGGCGGCTTCCTCTCCCTCGGCGCCTTCAGCATCAGCCCCGACCAGAGCCTGCTGGCCTACAGCCTGGACACCAGCGGCGACGAGATCTACCGCCTGTTCGTCAAGGATCTCGCCAGCGGCGCGGTGCAGGCCCTGCCCTTCGAGGACTGCGACGGCAGCCTGACCTGGGCCAACGACAACCGCACGCTGTTCTTCGGTGAACTGGATGACACCCACCGCCCGCACAAGCTCTATCGCCACCGCCTGGGCGAGGCCGGCGCCGAGCTGGTGTTCGAGGAAGGCGACGGGCGCTTCTTCCTGCACTGCTACCGCTCCAGCTCGGAACGCCAGCTGATCCTCCTGCTCAACAGCAAGACCACCAGCGAGGCCTGGGTGCTCGACGCCGACCAGCCGCAGGGAACGTTCCGTTGCCTGGCGCCGCGCGAGGAAGGCCACGAGTACTACCCCGACCACGGTCGCCTCGACGGCCGGGGCCTGTGGCTGATCCGCAGCAACCAGGCGGGGATCAACTTCGCCCTCTACCAGGCCGAGGAGCCGCGGTCGACTCGCGAGCACTGGCAACTGCGCGTGGCCCACGACCCGCAGCGGACCCTGGAAGATGTCAGCCTGAACGCCGAGGCGGTGATCCTCGGCCTGCGCGATGGCGGCCTGCCGGTTATCGAGGTGCAACCGCAGGGCCTGCCGGCCTACCGCGTGCAGTTGCCGGACGCCGCCTACAGCCTCTACGTGCAGGACAGCCTGGAATTCGACAGCCCCTGCGTGCGACTGCGCTACGAGGCCCTGAACCGTCCGGCGCAGGTACGCCAGCTGAACCTCGCCGATGGCACGCAGACCGTCCTCAAGCAGACCCCGGTGGAAGGCCCATTCGACGCCGACGCCTACGCCAGCCGGCGCATCTGGGCCAGCAGCGGCGACGGCACGCAGGTGCCGGTCAGCCTGGTGGCGCGCAAGGAAGTCCTCGACGGCATCGCCGCCGGGCGCCCCGCGCCGCTCTATCTCTATGGCTACGGCGCCTACGGGCATAGCCTCGATCCCTGGTTCTCCCACGCCCGCCTGAGCCTGCTCGAACGCGGCTTCGTCTTCGCCATCGCCCATGTCCGTGGCGGCGGCGAACTGGGCGAAGCCTGGTACCGGGCCGGCAAGCTGGAACACAAGCAGAACAGCTTCGACGACTTCATCGCCTGCGCCGAGCACCTGCTCGCCGAGGGCTACTGCCGTCCCGAGGGTCTCGCCATCAGCGGCGGCAGCGCCGGCGGGCTGTTGATCGGAGCGGTGCTCAACCAGCGCCCGCAACTGTTCGGCGCGGCCATCGCCGAGGTGCCGTTCGTCGACGTGCTGAACAGCATGCTCAATCCGGACCTGCCGCTGACCGTCACCGAATACGATGAGTGGGGCAACCCGCAGGAGCCCGAGGTGCATGCGCGGATCGCCGCCTACGCGCCCTACGAGAACGTCAGGGCCCAGGACTACCCGCACCTGCTGGTGGTCGCCGGCTACAACGACAGCCGCGTGCAGTACTGGGAAGCCGCCAAGTGGGTGGCGAAACTGCGGGCGACCAGGACCGACGCCAACCTGCTGCTGCTCAAGACCGACCTCGGCGCCGGCCACGGCGGCATGAGCGGCCGCTACCAGGGGCTGAAGGACGTGGCGCTGGAATACGCCTTCCTGCTCAAGGTCCTCGGCCTGGTATGACCACCGCGGGGGCCGGCGACGCCGGCCTTCCGCCACGAAAAAGGAAACTTCGTGAAACGACGCTTCTGGCCCGCCATGGGCCTGCTCGCCGCGATCATGCTGGCCGTCTACCTGGCGAATCCGTTCGGCACCGCCAGTCTCGACCCGCGCGCGCGGCTCCTCGGCGTGGCGCTGTACAAGATCCCTTCGCGCTCGATGGAACCGACCTTGCAACAGGGCGACTTCATCCTCGCCAACGCCGCGCGCTACGCCTTCGCCGACCCGCAGGTCGGCGACCTGGTGGTGTTCCGCTTCCCGCCGCAGCGCAGCATCGCCTATGTGAAGCGCATCGCCGGAATACCCGGCGATCGCGTGCGGATCGATGGCGGCCGGCTCTACGTCAATGAGCGCCCGGTGACGGAGCCCTACCTGGCGCAACAGGCGCTGCGCCAGCCGGACTCCCTGCGCATGGCCGAGCGGACCGTCCCCGCCGGCCAATACTTCATGCTCGGCGACAACCGCGATAACTCCAACGACAGCCGCTACTGGGGCTACGTACCGCGCGCCGACCTGGTCGGCCGGGTGTTCGCCGTCTGGTATGCCGAGGACACCCGGCGCATCGGTTCGGTGCGCTGA
Organism: Pseudomonas sp. TZ252; assembly: GCF_056110345.1. Lineage (NCBI taxonomy): Bacteria > Pseudomonadati > Pseudomonadota > Gammaproteobacteria > Pseudomonadales > Pseudomonadaceae > Pseudomonas > Pseudomonas sp. TZ252. Next base: position 6,422,787 of record NZ_CM148566.1, read on the forward strand.
CGCCCCTCAGAAGAACTGGGTGACGCTGATCTTGGCGTTGCGTCCCTGGCTGTAGACCAGGTCGCCGCCCAGCGGCTGGCGATAGGAGCGGTTGAACAGGTTGTCCACGGTGAAGTCGATGCGGGTGTCCTTCAGGCCCAGCTTGGCCGGGACCCACTCGGCGAACAGCCGATGAGTGTCGTAGCTGTCGTTGGCCGCGTGATCCCAGTAGATATCGCCGGAACCGGTACCCATCCCGCCGCTGTAGCGATCGCTGGGCAGGCGGTCGGTCTTGCGCACGAACTCGCCCTGCCAGCCGAGCTTGGCATCCCATTCCGGAACCTTCAGGCCGAGCATGGCCACCCACTTCGGCGGCGGGATGTCGCGCGCCCACACGTTCGGTCCCCAGGGATTGCTGTAGGCCCCATCGTGCTTGCCGGTCATCCACGAGTAGGACAGGCTGCCGAACAGCCGCTGGCTGTCGTAGAAGCTCTCGATCTCGAAGCCCTTGATGGTCAGGCCCGGCAGGTTGCGGTAGTTGCTCAGCGGCAGCATGTCGCCGCAGCTACCGCCGATACTGCCGTTGTCGATCGACTGCTGGCGGCAGCCGACGCTGCGGGTGCGGAATATCTCGTCCTTGATGCGGTTCTGGAACAACGTGGTGCGGATCTGCAGGCTGTCGCCGGCGACCAGCAGGTCCGGCAGGTTGATCACGCTGCCGCCACGGATCGCATGGATGCGCTCGGCGTCCAGGTCGCGGCTGCTGCCACCGATGGTCGAACTGTTCTGCACTTCGTACTGCTCGTCGATCACCGGCGCTCGCCAGGTCTCGGTGTAGTCGGCGAAGAACGCCAGGTTCGGCGTCGCGGTCCAGAACACCGACAGCCGCGGCGACCAGCCGGAGTAGGTCTGGGCGCGATAGTCATGGCCGAGCTTGGGATTGTCGTAGATCGGCGCCAGGTTGGCCTGGCCGTCGTTGCGCACGCTGTCGAAGCGCATCGATGGGGTGACGGTCAGGCTGCCGTAGGTGATCGCGTCCTGGATGTAGAAGCTCTGCGTGTCCTGCTTGCCGGCCGGCATGAATGCCGGTTGCAGCCAGCCGTAGTTGTAGCGCGGGGTCTCGTAGGTCTTGCCCGGCATGTGCATGAGGATGTCGCGCTTGTGCTTGTGCAGCGCCGCGCCCAGGGTCAGCTCGTGCTGTAGCGCTCCGGTATCGAAACGGCTGGTGTTGCGCAGCTCCAGGACCTTGTCCTGGTACTCGGTACGCATCCGTTTGCCACCGGTGGCGAGCTGGTAGAAGGCCGTGTCCTCGCGACGGTCGAGTTGCTCGGTGCGGGCGTCGGAATAGCTCAGTTGCAGGTCGATCCAGGGGTTGTCCAGCGGATGGTAGTTGTACTTGCCGGTCCAGGTGGTGTCGGTGGTATCGCGGTGGGCCAGCAGGCGGGTCAGGCCCAGCTCGTAGCCGTAGCGGTCGATGGTCCACTGGCCCGGCGGGGTCGGGTAGCTGCTGGCGGAGAACGGCGTCCAGCGCGAGCTTTTCGAGCGCAGGTAGGTGAAACCCAGGTCGTGCTCCTCGGTGGGGTGCAGGTTGAGCTTGAACAGGCCGGTCTTCTCGTCCTGGGCGCTGTTGGGCAGGCGCTTGGGGTTGATCGGGTAGTCGGTGGGCGACAGCGGCAGGTTGTCGGCCAGCTTCATGTCGCGGCCGTCGCGACCGTTGAGATAGAGCAGGGCATCGACGCGGCGGTCTTCGCTGCGCCCGAACACAGCGCCGGAGTAGATCTTCTGCTGGTCGTTGGAGTGATAGCCGTACTTGAGCATGGCGCCGACGTCGCGGCCTTCGCGCAGCAGGTCCGGCGCGTCCTTGGTCTCCATGTGCACGGTGCCGCCGAAGCCGCCATTGCCGGTGAACACCGAGTGCGGTCCCTTCTCCACCTCGATGCGCTTGATCATTTCCGGTTCGATGAACACGGTGCCCTGCTGGTAGCGCTCGAAGCCGCTCTTCTGCGCGCCGTCCAGGGTATAGGGCACGTCCTCGGCGTCGCCCAGGCCCCAGATGTTGGTGGTCTGTCCGCCCGGCTTGGGCGAGCCGCCCATGGTCACTCCGGGCAGGGTCTGCAGCAGGCTGGGGATGTTGTCCGCCTGCTGGCGTTCGATATCCCGCCGGGTCAGGGTCGAACGGCCGACGTTGCTGGCGTCCACTTCGCGACCGTTGCCGACGATGGTCTGCGCGTCCAGTTGCAGCGCGTTGTCGCTGTAGGCGTCGACCTGGCGCCGGCGCACCACGTAGCCGCCGCCCGCCTCCACCAGCTCCAGCTCGGAACCGACCAGCAACCGCTCCAGCGCCTCGCGCACCCCGTAGCTGCCGCTCAGCGCCGGAGCGCGCAGGCCCCGCAGGAGCGACTCGTCGAACAGCACCTGGACCTGCGCCTGCTGCGCCAGGCGCGACAGCGAGGCGGCCAGCGGCTGCGCCGGCAGGTCGAAGCGTCGTTCGGCAGCGCTGGCGCCGGCGGCCCACAACGCGGCGCCGAGCACGGCGGCGGAACACAGCGGGCGCCAGGCGGCGCGGGTGAAAGGCAAGGTCATGCTGGAACTCTCCCCAAGTGACTGCTGGATGTCGCCGGCAGCGGCGACGGACAGCAGAGAAGACGCAGCAGGGAGAAAAACCCACATATGCGAATGAAAAATATTTTCATTAATGCTGACGACGCGCCTCAGCGCGCCAGGATCAGCACCTCGCCACCAGCCTGCGGCTGCACCCGCACCGGCAATAACGCCGGCAGGGCGAGGAGAAAATCGTCGGGGCGGGCGATCCGCACCGTACCGGAGACCCGCTTGCCGGCAAGCCGGGGATCTCCCAGGCGGATCGGCGCGGCGCGATAGCGCGACAGTTCCTCCACCAGTTCGCCCAGCGGCTTGTCGCGGAACACCAGTTGCCCATCGCGCCAACTGGCGACCTGCTCCGGCGCCACATGGCCGAGTTCCAGGCGCTGCTCGGCGAGGTCCAGGCGCGCGCTGTCGCCAGCCAGCAGCACATGTTCGGCATCCTTCTCCAGGGACGGCTGCAACGCCACGCGCCCCTGTTTCACCGCCACGGCGAGGGCCTGCGCGTTGCGCCGGACGCTGAACTGGGTACCGAGTACGGTGACCCGGCTGTCGCCGCTGCCGACCCGGAAAGGCCGGGCCGGATCGTGGCTGACCACGAAGAACACCTCGCCTTTCTTCAACAGCACGTCGCGGGTGCGCTCGGCGTAACGCACCTGCACCTGGGTATCGACGTCGAGGAACAGCTTCGATCCGTCCGCCAGGACCACCTCGCGCTGCTCGCCAGGTGCCGTGCCGTAGGCGAGGTTCGGTCCGAGCGACTGGTCGCGCCAGAACAGGGTGGCGACGAGCAGCGCGCAGAACACGAAGAACGCCGCCGCCAGCGCCCGGGGCAGGCGCCAGGCCGGCACCGGCTCGGGAATATCGTCCAGCGCCGGGCGCGGCAGGCCGTCGAATTCGCGCCAGAGCCGCTCCATGCCCTCGAGCGCTTCGCGATGGCGCGGATCGGCGCGTAGCCAATCCTCCAGCTCGGCCCGGCAGGCAGCGCTGAAATGCCCGGAACGACGCCGGCTGAACCAGTAGGCGGCGCGGTGATCGATGTCCTCTTCGGTTTCGTCTGCGAACAGCGGTTCCAGTCGTTCCAGCGGCTTCATCCTTCGCCTCCCTGGCCAAGCCGCCGCTTGCAGTGCAGCAAGGCGCTGGCGATGTGCTTTTCCACCATGCTCAGGGAGATTCCCATGCGCTCGGCCACTTCGACCTGGGACAGGCCGTCGAACTTGTGCAGGACGAACGCTTCGCGCCGCCGCGGCGGCAGCTCGGCCAGCGCGGCCGCCAGGTGGCTGAGACGCTGCTGCTGTTCGAAACGCTCGCCCGGCCCGGCCGCCTCGCCTTCCAGCGCGGCGGGTTCGTCGTTCGCCGCCGGCCGGTCGAGATCCTGGCCGCGGCTCTGCTGCCGGCGCCAATGGTCGCGCAACAGGTTGCGGGCGATCTGGAAAAGAAATGCGCGCGGCTGCTCGACCGATTGCCGGCCCGGCCATTTCAGCCACTGGGCGAAAGTATCCTGGGCGAGGTCGGCGGCGTCCGCCGAACTGCCCAGGTGCTTGCGCAGGAAGCGCAGCAACTCGCCATGGAACGCCTGATAGGCATGCGAGACGGAACCACGGAAGCGCTCATCCATCCGTGCATCCTCCGGCGGCGCCCCCCGCGCCGTTGACCCGCTGCAACACCTCGCCTCCCCGCTTCCGTCGGATACGGAAGTCCCTTGCAAATATGCGAATGATAATACATATCATTTCACAAGGTAAGGAAGTGCGACGGACGCGAGCTCAGCCGGCGCGGAAGATCAGGTAGTCCTCCCAGTCGTCCTCGGCCACCTGGGTCTCGCTGAGCATGCGCCCGGACTGGGAAATGCGTTCCTTGTGGACCCGCTCCGGGTCGCCGCAGACCAGGTGGTGCCAGAGCGGCAGGTCCTTGCCTTCGGCAACCAGGCGATAGCCGCAGGTCGGCGGCAACCACTGGAACTCATCGGCCTGCGCCGGGGTGAGCTGGATACAGTCGGGGACGAAACGGATGCGCTCGGCGTAGTTGGTGCAGCGGCAGCTTTGCAGGTCGAGCAGCTTGCAGGCGATACGCGTGTAGTAGACGCTGCCGTCGTCCTCGTCCTCGAGCTTCTGCAGGCAGCACAGGCCGCAACCGTCGCACAGCGACTCCCACTCGTCCTGGTCGAGTTGGGCGAGGGTCTTGCGTTTCCAGAAGGGTTCGACTTTGGCGGCCATGGCATCGGGGGCTGGTGAAAAGGCGCGATAGTCTAGTCCCCCGCCCCCTCCAGGCCAAGCACCGGCCGGCACATGGCTACTTCAGGTAGGAACGCAGCGCGGTCACCACCAGTTCCAGGTCTTCGCGACGCTGCTCCGCGCTCGCCTGCTCGGCGCCGAGGTGTTCGCGGATGTGCCCCTCCAGCACTTCGTTCATCAGGCCGTTCACCGCACCGCGGATCGCCGCGATCTGTTGCAGCACCGCCGCGCATTCGCTGCCCTCTTCCAGCGCCTGCTCCAGCGCCCGGGTCTGCCCGGCGATGCGGCGCACCCGCGCCAGGAGCTTCTTCTTCCCATGGATGGTATGGGCCACCGCTCTCTCCTCAAGGTAATATACTGGGGTATAGTATATTTTCGACGTCTCGACAGGACAGTAGCAAATGCCCGGCACCCCGACTACCCAGCCCCTGCGCCATTCCCATCGGTTCGACCAGGGCAACCCGCTGGCCGAGCGCAACACGCGCTGGGCGGTATTGCTCACCGCCTGCATGATGGTCGCGGAAATCGCCGGCGGCTGGCTGTTCAACTCCATGGCCCTGCTCGCCGACGGCTGGCACATGAGCTCCCATGCCCTGGCCCTGGGTCTTGCGGTACTCGCCTACGGCGCCGCGCGGCGCTATGCCAACGACCCGCGCTTCAGCTTCGGTACGTGGAAGATCGAGGTGCTCGGCAGCTACACCAGCGCCCTGCTGCTTCTGCTGGTGGCCGGGCTGATGCTCTACCAATCGGTCGAACGCCTGCTCGACCCCAGCCCGATCCACTACCAGCAGGCGATGCTGGTCGCCGCGCTCGGCCTGCTGGTCAATCTCGCCTGCGCCTGGCTGCTGCGCGACGGCCATGCCCACCACGGGCACGGCCACTCGCACCACCACCACCACCACCACCACCACCACCACCACCACCACCACCACGACCATCATGCCCACCGGCACGATCTGAATCTGCGCGCCGCCTACCTGCACGTGCTGGCGGATGCCGCCACCTCGCTGCTGGCGATCGTCGCGCTGGCCGGCGGCCTGCTGTGGAACGCGGCCTGGCTGGACCCGCTGATGGGTATCGTCGGCGCGGTACTGGTCAGTGTCTGGGCATGCGGCCTGATCCGGCAGAGCAGCCGGGTATTGCTGGATGCGCAGATGGACGCGCCGGTGGCTGCGGAAATCCGCGCGGCGATCGCCAGCAGCCCGCTGCCGGCGGAACTGCTCGACCTGCACCTGTGGCAGGTCGGCCAGGGCAAGTACGCCTGCCTGCTGAGTCTGCTGACCACCGAGGAAGGCAGCGCCGACTATTTCAAGCGCCGCCTGGCCGAGCATGAGGAACTGGTGCACATCACCGTCGAGGTGAACCCGCTGCTCCCGCTCGCCGCCTGAGGGAACGCGGCTCAGTAGCCGCGAGCGAAGTCCACCTCGCCGCGCATGGCGGTACCCGCCCAGAAGCGCGCGAGGTTGTCGCGGAACAGTTCGACCATCGCCCCCGGCAGGGTCGGCGCGGCGGTGTGCCCGGTCAGCAAGAGGCGCGGGGTATGCCAGAACAGGTGGTTGGCCGGCAGCGGCTCTTCGCGGCAGACGTCGATCACCGCGCCGGCCAGTTGGTTGTTCTCCAGTGCCGCCACCAGGTCGGCGTCCACCACCGCGACACCACGCCCGGCATTGATAAACAGCGCCGAGGGCTTGAGCCGGGCGAACAGCGCACGGTCGTAGATGTCGTGGGTATCGGGGGTGTCGGGCAGCAGGTTGATCAGGTAGTCGGCCGTCTCCACCAGGCGACCGAGGTCGTCGAGCGACCCCATGCGGTTGAACGGCACCAGCGAACGCGGATTCTTCGCCACCCCGGTCAGGTCCATGCCGAAGCCGGACAGGGTATGCGCCACCGCCTGGCCGATCTCCCCGGTGCCCACGATCACCACCTGCCGGCCACGCAACCCGCCAGGCGTGCGGCTATCCCATTGCGAACCGACCTGGCTGGCCAGGCGACCGAGGAACTGGCGCTCGTGGGCGAGCATGTAGGTCAGCAGGTATTCGCTCATCACCTGGCCGAAGATGCCTACCGCGCGTGTCAGGCTGTAGTCCTTCGGCAGGTCGGCGGCCAGCAGCGGCGTGATGCCCGCCCAGGTCGACTGCACCCAGACCGGATGCACGCCCTGGCGCAGCATCTGCGCCACCAGGTCGGGCTGGCCGAGCCAGATCGAGCACTCGCTGGCGGCGTCGATGAGCTGCAGGGGATCGTCCCCCGCCACCACCTTCAGGCTGGGGTCGGCCGCCATCAGCAGCGCGGCATAGAGAGCGTGGTCACGTTCGAGAATCAGCAAGCGCATGGGTCACACTGCCAAGCCGGACAAGGGCTGGCGATCAGGCCGGAGAATATTGTTCTTTCATGCATCACGGCTCCTGGAGGGAAGCCCTCGAGAGCAGCAGGTTTGGCGCTGGTAGACCACGGTCGCTGCCAGGGGTTCCGCTATCGTGCGACATCTTGCGGACATCATGCACCGAAGGCGCAGCCTTGCACAGAGCGGGTTTCACGTCGTGAAAGTGGCGCCGGGAAGCCGGCGCCAGCGGGGTACGGCTCGCGTCAGAGCGGGTCGTTCATGCGCAGCAACTCTTCCGGGAGATGCTCGATGTACTCTTCTTCGCCCGGCGGCATCTGCAAGTGGAAGCCCTGCTTCTCGATGTTCTCCAGGACCTTGGCGACATCCTCGCGGGCCAGTTGGCGCTCGGGGGTGAGCAGCAGGTCGAAGACATGTTGCGGCGCGCCGAACGGCACCAGCAGGGCCTCGGGTACGCGGCTCAACGCCTCGCGCTTGTCGACGTAGAGGTACATCTCGTTCTTGCGCGGGCTCTTGTAGACGGAACAGATTCGTTTCATGCGCTCTCCAGGGCGTCCAGCAGGGCCTGGCCCATGCGTTCGCGGCGCCAGCCGCGGAGGGAATCGGGCAGTTCGTAGGGACCGTCGGGATAGCCGCTCTTGAGCAGTGCCTCGAGGATCTTCTTGCGCAGCATCAGCTCAGGCGCCATGCCCAGGGTCTCCGCTTCGCGCTGGCCGATGGCGCGCAGGCTCTTGAGCAGCGGGGTGACCTCCGGCGGCAGCGGCTCGGGCAGCGCCTCGGGCCATTCGCTCTGCGGCAGGCGCGAAGCCTGGGCGATCAGTTCGATGAGGAAGTCGCCGTCCTGGCGCACGGTGCGCGGATGCATGTCTTCGATCGCCGCCAGGTCGGTCTTGTTCTTCGGCAGCAGGCGCGCCAGCGGCCACAGGGTACGTTCGCGCAGCACGTGGTTGCGCGGCCGGTTGCGCAGGCGTGCCTGCTCCTCGCGCCAGGCGCAGAGTTCGCGGAGCACCGCCAGTTGCTGCGGACGCAGCCGCCAACCCAGCTTGACCTCGCGGTAGGCCTCGCGCGGATCACTCTCGCGGCAGAGGTTGGCGACCAGTTCGGCGCCGTCCTCCAGCAGCCAGGCGCGTTTCTCCTCGCTCAGCCGCGCATCCAGGGCCAGGTAGACCTGGGCGAGGTGCTGGACGTCGTCGGCGGCGTAGCGCATCTGCATCTCAGTGAGCGGCCGTTGCAACCAGTCGGAACGGGTCTCGTCCTTGGGCAGGTCGATATCCAGCACCTCCTTCACCAGCTTCGAGTAGCCCATCGAATGGGCCATGCCGAGATAGGCGGCGGCCAACTGCGTATCGAACAGCGGCACCGGCAGGCTGCCGGTGAGGCGCAGGAACACCTCGAGGTCTTCGCTGCAGGCATGCAGCACCTTCACCACCCGCTCGTCTTCGAGCAGCTCGGCGAAGGGGCTCCAGTCCTGGATCAGCAGCGGATCGATCAACCACTCCTGCCGGCCATCGCCCACCTGCACCAGACCGGCCGCGGGATAGAAGGTATCGACGCGCATGAACTCGGTATCGAGCGCGAGGTACGGCTGTGTGCGCCATTCCCGGCATTGCTGCGCCAGGCTGGCATCATCGCGGATCCACTGGATTTCGGGCGCGGTCACGAACATCTCCTTGGTCAAGTGCGGCGCATTATATAGAGCCTGGCGCCCTGCGAGCATTCCGCTCGGCACCGCGCTTGCCGATGAGCGTAGCGAATGTCCATACTCCGCCCTTTGTCCGACAATCCGAACAAGGGAACTGCATGAAGAAGCTCAGCGGAATAATCGTCCTCCTGCTGGCTGGCGCGGCTCTTTACCTGGCCCTGAAGACCAGCCCGATCGACCCGCTCGCCTGGGATGCTCCGGCCGCTCCGCAGATGACCGGGGTCCTCGAACCCAACGACACCCTGATGAAGGCCGAGCTGCTTGGCCAGGGCCAGTTGCACGGCCCCGAGGACACCGCCGTGGACAGCCAGGGCCGCGTCTATGCCGGTCTCGCCGACGGCCGCGTGGTACGCCTGGACGCCAGCGGCAAGGTCGAGACCTTCGTCGACACCGGCGGCCGCCCGCTGGGCATGGACTTCGATGCCGCCGGCAACCTGATCCTCGCCGACGCCTGGAAAGGCCTGCTGCGCATCGATCCGCAGGGCAAGGTGGAAACCCTCGCCACCGAGGCCGACGGTGTCCCCTTCGCCTTCACCGACGACCTCGACATCGCCAGCGACGGCCGCATCTACTTCAGCGACGCTTCCAGCAAGTTCCACCAGCCGGACTACATCCTCGACCTGCTCGAGGCCCGACCGCACGGCCGCCTGCTGCGCTACGACCCGTCCACCGGCAAGACCGAGGTGCTGCTCAAGGACCTGTACTTCGCCAATGGCGTGGCACTCTCGGCAAACGAGGACTTCGTACTGGTCAACGAGACCTACCGCTATCGCATCACCCGCTACTGGCTGAAAGGCGAGAAGGCTGGCCAGCACGAGGTGTTCATCGACAACCTGCCGGGCTTGCCGGACAACCTCCAGGGCGACCGCAAGGGTACCTTCTGGGTGGCCCTGCCGACCCCGCGCAAGGCCGACGCCGACTTCCTCCACCGGCATCCCTGGCTGAAGGCGCAGCTGGCCAAGCTGCCGCGCATGTTCCTGCCCAAGCCGACCGCCTACGGGCTGGTCATCGCCATCGACGAACAGGGCAGGATCGTCCGCAGCCTGCACGACACCAGCGGCCACCACCTGCGCATGATCACCTCGGCGAAGCCGGTGGGCGACCAGCTCTACTTCGGCAGCCTGGAAAACGACCGGATCGGCCGCCTGGCGATCCCCTGAAAAAGCCGAGCGTCTAGTCCTGAAGTAGGTTTACACCTTGCTCCATCTAGTTCTCCGGAAAATCGGCATGGGAGGTGTAAACCTTATTCAGGACGGGACAGCGGAAACGAAAAAGCCCCGCATCGCGGGGCTTTTCAATGCTTCGGATCAGGCCGCCGAATCGCTGTCGGCCTTGGCCCGGCGTGGCTTCTTCTTGCCGCCGAGGAGGTGCGAGAACACCGCGTGCAAGTCGCCGGAAGCGTTGTCGCTCTCCAGGTTGAGCTTGCTGTCGATGTGCTCCATGTGGTGCATCATCAGGGTCACCGCGCGCTCCTTGTCGCCCTTCTCGATGGCGTCGAGGATCTCGTTGTGCTCGTCGAACGAGCAGTGCGAGCGACCGCCGCTTTCGTACTGGGCGATGATCAGCGAGGTCTGCGACACCAGGCTGCGCTGGAAACTCACCAGAGGAGCGTTGCGCGCCATCTCGGCAAGCTTCAGGTGGAACTCGCCGGACAGGCGGATGCCGGCGCCCCGGTCGCCACGGGCGAAGCTGGATTGTTCCTGCACCACCATCTCGCGCAACTCGGCCAGGCGCTCGGCGGTGGCGTTGTCGGTGGCCAGTTCGGTGATGGCGCGCTCGACTGTGCGGCGGGCGAAAAGGATCTGCCGGGCCTCGTCGATGCTCGGGCTGGCGACCACCGCGCCGCGGTTCGGCCGTAACAGCACCACCTGCTCGTGGGCCAGGCGCGAGAGGGCGCGGCGAATGATGGTGCGGCTGACACCGAATATCTCGCCGAGCGCCTCCTCGCTCAGCTTGGTGCCGGGGGCCAGGCGTTGTTCGAGGATGGCGTCGAAGATGTGGGCGTAGACGATCTCGTCCTGGGTACCGCTGCGGGCAGCCTTGCCGGTGCGCGGCGGCTTCCTGATGTGTTGCAACTGATCGGTCATCGGTCTCGAACCTTGTGCGTCCGGCTTGTGGCCTGGGCTGATCCTCGCTCACGGGCGTGGGTGAGGCACGCCGGCGGCTGATAGCGAAATAGTGTACACAAGCAGCGGCATCCGACGCACCACCCCTTTCCGCCCCTCGTTCCGAGCGCGCGGCACCGCCCGGAAGGGGGCGTGACGGAAAGCTGATAAAAATGTGGCGAAACACCCTCAAACATTCTTTGACCTTTTTGTATACAAAGGCATAATCGCTCGCACGAGTTCTTGACCCAGAGGTCAGAAAATCGTGCCCTCACATCACCTTCGAGCCGCGTCAGGGACCTGGTAACCAACCGGCCCGCAGGACCTAACAACAAGAGCGATGAGGAGTACCTGCTGTGGAAAGCACCAAACAAGAAGAACAAGGGATCTACGCTGCGACACCGCCCGCCTCCGGCCTGCTCGAACGCCTGTTCAAGCTCCGCCAGCATGGTACGACGGTCAGGACCGAGCTGGCGGCCGGGCTGACCACCTTCATCACCATGGCCTACATCATCTTCGTCAATCCCAACATCATGGCCGACGCCGGCATCGACCACGGCGCGGCGTTCGTCGCCACGTGCCTGGCGGCCGCCCTCGGCTGCTTCCTGATGGGCCTGTACGCCAACTGGCCGGTGGGCCTGGCGCCGGGAATGGGACTGAACGCCTTCTTCACCTACACCGTGGTCGGCACCATGGGCTACAGCTGGCAGATCGCCCTGGGCGCGGTGTTCATCTCCGGGGTGATGTTCATGCTGCTGACCTTCTCCCGGGTCCGCGAATGGCTGCTCAACAGCATCCCCCGCAGCCTCAGGTTCGCCATGGGTGCGGGAGTCGGCCTGTTCCTCGGCCTGATCGGCCTGAAGACCGCCGGCATCGTGGTGGCCAGCCCGGCGACCCTGATCAAGCTCGGCCACCTCACCTCGCCCGGCCCGCTGCTGGCGGCACTGTGCTTCCTGATGATCGCCGTGCTCGAGTACCGCCGGGTGTTCGGCGGCATCCTCATCAGCATCCTCAGCGTCACCCTGGTCGGCTGGGCCCTCGGCCTGGTGCAGTACGGCGGGGTGTTCTCGGCGCCGCCGAGCCTGGCGCCGACCTTCCTGGCGATGGACATCGCCGGCGCGTTCAACGTCACCATGATCAGCGTGATCCTGGCCTTCCTCTTCGTGCACATGTTCGATACCGCCGGCACTCTCATGGGCGTCGCCCAGCGCGCGCACCTGGTGAAGGAGGACGGGCGCATCGAGAACCTGTCGAAGGCGATGAAGGCCGACAGCGCCTCCAGCGTGTTCGGCGGCATGCTCGGTGTCCCGCCGGTGACCAGTTACGTGGAGAGCGCCGCGGGCGTGGCCGCCGGCGGACGTACCGGGCTCACCGCGGTGGTGGTCGGCGTGCTGTTCGTCGCCGCGATGTTCTTCGCCCCGCTGGCCGGGATGATCCCCGCCTTCGCCACCGCCGGCGCGCTGATCTACGTGGCCATGCTGATGATGGGCGGAATGGCGCACATCGACTGGGACGAGCACACCGAGACCATCCCGGCGATCGTCACGGTGATCATGATGCCGCTGACCTTCTCGGTGGCCGACGGTATCGCCCTGGGCTTCATCACCTACGTCGCGATGAAGGTCCTCACCGGCAAGCACCGCGAAGTCTCGGCCAGCCTCTATGCCTTGTTCGTGATCTTCGTCGCCAAGTTCATCTTCCTCTGACCCGCCCGGATGGCGGATGGCCGCACGCGGCTATCCGCCTCGAACCTGTCGTTGCCCCGCAGGGCTCGCGACGCGCAGCTTCATCCCCCGCCCATTCGTACCCTGCGCCGCATTTCCCTTCCTGCCCACGAGTGGCGGATAACCGGCAACCCTCGGCGCACTCCCCGCGAACGAAAAAAAGCCCGCTCGATGGCGGGCCAGGGAAAAGGACTCGGAGAGTCAGTGTTTCGTGGCACGCACCTAGCTGCCGCGATAGGTCGAATAGCTGTAGGGCGAGATCAGCAGCGGCACGTGGTAGTGATCGTCGGCGGAGGCGATGCCGAAACGCAGCACCACCTGGTCGAGGAATGCCGGCTCCGGCAATTGCACGCCGCGGGCGCGATAGTAGTCGCCGGCGTTGAACACCAGTTGATAGACCCCGGGACGGAAGTCCTCGCCTTGCAGCACCGGCTGGTCGCAGCGGCCGTCGTAGTTGGTCAGGGTGGTGGCGATCAGTTCCAGTTGCTGGCCTTCTACCCGGTACAGCTCGATCTTGATGCCATGGCCGGGGCAGCCGTGTGCGGAATCCAGTACATGCGTGGTCAAACGTCCCATGGGTTGCGGGCGCCCGCTGGCGGACACCACTCCTCCTCTTGCCTTCGTTCGATGGGGATCGCTCCGGGACCTGCCCGGCGCCGCTCGCTTGCAGCCCGCCAGGGAGCCGCTTGCGAAGCAATATAAGTTATCTTTCGATGAATTGTATACAAAAAACACCGCCACAACCGAAAATGCGGCAGCCGCCCCGAAATCGGGCATTCCTTCCACAAGCCCCACCCCGCAGGGCCTCATTCTTCGCTAACTGACCAGTCGGGCAGGTTTTTTGCTGGATGAATGGCAGGGATCGGCAAACAGGATTGTATTTACAGACCGCAGGCAAACTTGTATACAATAAATCCATCACGGCATCCCCGGCCCGTCCGGCCCGCCGCCCCATCCACAATAAGGAACACTGCTGTGAGCGCTGACTACCCACGCGACCTGATCGGATACGGCAACAACCCTCCCCACCCTCACTGGCCCGGCGATGCGCGCATCGCCCTGTCCTTCGTGCTCAATTACGAAGAAGGTGGCGAGCGCTGCGTCCTGCATGGCGACAAGGAGTCCGAGGCGTTCCTTTCCGAAATGGTGGCTGCCCAGCCCTTGCAGGGCGTGCGCCACATGAGCATGGAATCGCTCTACGAATACGGCAGCCGCGCCGGGGTCTGGCGCCTGCTCAAGCTGTTCAAGCGACGCAACGTGCCGCTCACCGTGTTCGCCGTGGCCATGGCGGCGCAGCGCAACCCTGAGGTGATCAGGGCGATGGTCGCCGACGGCCACGAAATCTGCAGCCACGGCTACCGCTGGATCGACTACCAGTACATGGACGAGGCCCAGGAGCGCGAGCACATGCTCGAAGCCATCCGCATCCTCACCGAACTCACCGGCCAGCGCCCGGTGGGCTGGTACACCGGACGCACCGGCCCGAACACCCGGCGCCTGGTGATGGAGGAAGGCGGCTTCCTCTATGACTCCGACACCTACGACGACGACCTGCCCTACTGGGACCCGGCCAGCACCGCGGAGAAACCGCACCTGGTGATTCCCTATACCCTGGACACCAACGACATGCGCTTCACCCAGGTGCAGGGCTTCAACAATGGCGAGCAGTTCTTCCAGTACCTGAAGGACGCCTTCGACGTGCTCTACGAAGAAGGCGCGACGGCGCCGAAGATGCTCTCCATCGGCCTGCATTGTCGGTTGATCGGTCGCCCGGCGCGGATGGCCGCCCTGGAGCGCTTCATCCAGTACGCGCAGAGCCACGACAAGGTCTGGTTCGCCCGCCGCGAAGACATCGCCCGCCATTGGCACCGTGAGCATCCTTTCCAGGAGACCGAGGCATGAGCCGTTTCCAGACCCTGACCCCCGCCTCGCTGTCCCGCGAGGCCTTCGTCGAAGCCTTCGCCGACATCTACGAACACTCCCCCTGGGTCGCCGAGAAGGCCTATGACCTGGGTATCGACGACAGCCTCAACGATATCGAGGGCCTGCACCAGCGCATGGCCGACATTCTCCTGTCGGCAAGCCGCGAGGCCCAGCTGGCGCTGATCAACGCCCACCCGGACCTCGCCGGCAAGGCGGCGATCCGTGGCGAACTGACCGCCTCCAGCACCTCCGAGCAGGCCGGCGCCGGGATTCACGAATGCAGCGCCGAGGAGTTCGCCCGCTTCACCGAACTCAACGACGCCTACAAGGCCAGGTTCGGCTTCCCCTTCATCAAGGCGGTGAAGGGCAGCAACCGCCATCAGATCCTGGCGGCCTTCGAGGAACGCATCCAGCACTCCGCCGACGAGGAGTTCGCTACCGCGCTGGCCGAGATCAACAAGATCGCCCTGTTCCGCCTGCAGCAGCTCTGAGGCCTGCGGATACGAGCATGAACGCCGAACACTCGCCCTTCCGCCACTACCTCGACCTCGCCGACGCACGCCTGGGCAGCCAGGTGGTCGCCGTCAGCGACGAATGGTTCGCCCCGGCCAGCCGCATGCTGCAGGCCGGCGAACCGGTGTGGAAGGAAGGCGTATTCGACGACAGCGGCAAGTGGATGGACGGCTGGGAAACCCGCCGCAAGCGCTTCGAGGGCCATGACCAGGCGGTGATCCGCCTGGGTGTGCCGGGCGTGCTGAAGGGCGTCGACATCGACACCCGCTTCTTCACCGGCAACCATCCGCCGGCGGCTTCCCTGGATGGCTGCTTCTGCGCCGAAGGCGACCCGGACGACAGCACGTCCTGGAGCGAAGTGCTGGCGGCGGTGGGGCTGCAGGGCGATAGCCATCACTACCACCCGATAGACGACGAACGTCCCTGGACCCACCTGCGCCTGAACATCTACCCGGACGGCGGTATCGCCCGCCTGCGCCTCTATGGCGTGCCCTACCGCGACTGGAGCAACCAGCCGCCGGGAACGGCGCTCGACCTGGCCGCAGCGGTCAACGGCGGCCGGGCGCTGGCCTGCTCCGACCAGCATTTCGGACGCATGGGCAACCTGCTCAACCCCGGACGTGCCATCAACATGGGCGACGGCTGGGAAACCGGCCGCCGCCGCACGCCGGGCCACGACTGGGTGATCGTCGCCCTCGGCCATCCCGGCAGCATCGAGGCGGCGGTCGTCGATACCTTGCACTTCAAGGGCAACTATCCGGAAAGCTGCAGCATCCAGGCCGCCTTCGTGGAAGGCGGAAACGAGGCCCGGATCGAGGCGCAGAGCCTCTTCTGGCGCGAGCTGCTGCCAGCGCAGAAGCTGGAAATGCACCAGGAACACCGGTTCGAGCGGCACCTCAACGCCCTCGGCCCGATCACCCATGTACGCCTGAACATCTTTCCCGACGGCGGCGTCAGCCGCCTGCGCCTGTTCGGCAGGCCACAATTACCGTGAGACCCGGGCCCCGCGTGCGTCCGGAATACAACAAACAGAATCGACAGGATCAGTATGCGCACTCTCAAGATCGAGCCGTTGACCAAGGAAGCCTTCGCCCCGTTCGGTGACGTGATCGAAACCGCCGGCAGCGACTATTTCATGATCAACAACGGCTCCACCCGCCGTTATCACAAGCTGGCCACGGTCGAGACCGCGCAGCCGGAAGATAACGCGATCATCAGCATCTTCAGCGCCGAGAAGCTGGAAATGCCGTTGCGCATCCGCATGCTGGAACGCCATCCGCTGGGCAGCCAGGCCTTCATCCCGCTGCTCGGCAACCCCTTTCTGGTCGTGGTCGCGCCACTTGGCGATGTACCTGTACCGGGCCTCGTCCGCGCCTTCCTGACCAACGGAAGGCAGGGCGTCAATTACCACCGCGGCGTCTGGCACCATCCGGTGCTGACGATCGAAAAGCGGGATGACTTCCTGGTGGTCGATCGCAGCGGTTCCGGGAACAACTGCGACGAGCATTTCTTCACCGAGGACGAACAGCTCCTCCTCGACCCCCAATCAAACCAATAAGAGAGGTCCTGCCGCCGGTCCGCCGGCCAGGGCAAGAGGTACAAGACTGTGGAAGCACATCTCATCGAATGGCTGAACCTGCTGGTGCGCTGGATTCACATGATCGTCGGGATCGCGTGGATCGGCGCTTCGTTCTATTTCGTCTGGCTGGAGAACAACCTCAACCGCAGCAACCCGCGTGAAGGCCTGTCCGGAGACCTCTGGGCAATCCACGGTGGCGGCATCTACCACCTGGAGAAGTACAAGCTGGCTCCGCCGAAAATGCCGGAGAACCTGCACTGGTTCAAATGGGAGGCCTACTCCACCTGGATGTCCGGGGTGGTGTTGCTGACCATCGTGTTCTACCTGAACCCGACCCTCTACCTGATCGCCCCCGGCAGCGACCTGGCGCCGGCGGCGGCAATCGCCATCGGCATCGGTTCGCTGGTTTGCGGCTGGTTCGTCTACACCGTCCTCTGCGATTCGGCACTGGGCAAGACCCCTGCCCTGCTCGGCCTGGTCCTGTTCGTCCTGCTGGTCGCCGCCGCCTACGGCCTGACCCAGGTGTTCAGCGGCCGCGGCGCCTACCTGCACGTCGGCGCGATCATCGGCACCATCATGGTCGGCAACGTGTTCAGGGTGATCATGCCGGCCCAGCGCGCGCTGGTGAAAGCCATCGAAGAAAACCGCGAGCCCGATCCGGTGCTGCCGGCCAAGGGCCTGCTGCGCTCCCGGCACAACAACTACTTCACCCTGCCGGTGCTGTTCATCATGATCAGCAACCACTTCCCGAGCACCTACGGCAGCCAGTACAACTGGCTGATCCTGGCCGCCATCGCGGTGCTCGCGGTACTGGTACGCCACTACTTCAACACCCGCCACGAAAGCAACCGCTTCGCCTGGGCACTGCCCGCCGGCGCGCTGGGCATGATCGCCCTGGCCTTCGTCACCACGCCGAACTACCAGCAGGCTTCCGCACCGCTGGCCAGCACCCCGGCGGCGGCACCGGCACAACCGGCGACCGGCGGCGACGCACCAGCCGCGCCCGCCGCGACCCAGGCCTCCAATGCCGGGGCCGCGAGCGGAGCCGACTTCGACAAGGTCCATCACGTGATCCAGGAGCGCTGCACCGTCTGCCACTCGGCGAAACCGACCAGCCAGCTGTTCAGCACCGCGCCAGGCGGGATCATGCTCGACACCCCGCAGCAGATCCAGCAACTGGCACCGAAAATCCAGGCCCAGGCCGTGGCCTCGCAGATCATGCCGCTGGGCAACATCACGCAGATGACCCAGGAAGAACGCAACCTGATCGGCAGCTGGATCGCCAAGGGCGCACAGATCAACTGAGCCTTGGCCGAAAGGCTAAGAACCGCACCTCCGGTTCCCCGCAGCAGAACAACCCTGCTGGCCCTACCCCAAAAGCCCTCTCCATAGAGGGCTTTTGGCCATAACTGGCCATATCTTTCAGCCCCCAATCTCTCCGATAACTCACTTTCCTTCACCCTGGGCCGATGGAACGAAACCGTGCGGCGCTCCACCATTGAAAGCGACCAACCAACCATCGCTATCCGCAGGTACGTGTCGTCTCGTATTTGCCCAGCAAACTTCGCTCGGGTGATCTGTGTGGCCGGGGGACCTGTGCTGCGTCGTGTGATAGTGCGCGCCCCATCTTCGGCTGCCTTGCCAATGAAGAACTGTGCAACTTTTTGGTTGATAACGTTGTGGATAGAACGCTAGGGAACAAATACCCAAAGGGTTCGGAGAGAATGCGCAACTTTTTGCAAGCGGTGCGCAAAAAGTTGCACAATTTTCAGTGTTCTTCCCATGAGAATCGCCAGAGAATTTTTGGTTTCCTCCAATAACGCCTTGATGGAAAAGAGTTTCAAGACCAGTGGCACAGTTCTTGTCTAGCACTGGTGCCCCCGGCATGTCGCCTGGGCACTTTCAACGACAAGGAACGTATCCATGGCAACCCCCGCCTATATGTCCATCACCGGCACCAAGCAGGGCCTGATCACCGCCGGCGCCTTCACCGAGGACTCGGTCGGCAACACCTACCAGGAAGGCCACGAGGACCAGGTGATGGTCCAGGGCTTCAACCACGAAGTGATCATCCCGCGCGACCCGCAGTCCGGCCAGCCGACCGGCCAGCGCGTGCACAAGCCGGTGGTCATCACCAAGGTCTTCGACAAGGCCTCGCCCCTGCTGCTGGCCGCCCTGACCTCCGGCGAGCGCCTGACCAAGGTCGAGATCCAGTGGTACCGCACCTCCGCCGCCGGCACCCAGGAGCACTACTACACCACCGTCCTGGAAGACGCGATCATCGTCGACATCAAGGACTACATGCATAACTGCCAGGACCCGGGCAACGCCCACTTCACCCACCTGGAAGACGTGCACTTCACCTACCGCAAGATCACCTGGACCCACGAAGTCTCCGGCACCTCCGGCTCCGACGACTGGCGCTCGCCGGTCGCAGGGTGAGTTGACAGGCACACCGGTCGTACACCTGTACGGCCGGTTCTCCGTCGAGCCGAAAATGTCCGCGACTTCGCGAAATCGACACAGAGCCAAGACTTTCGGCAGCGGCTGAGCAAGAGTAACGTGGGGCTCGCTTCTCCAACGGATGGGGGAGGAACCGCCCGCCAGGAACAAGGAACGATCCATGCGTCAAAGGGACCTGAAATTCACCTTCGTCGTCGGCGAAGGGAAACTCGCGTTCGATGTCGTCGAGTTCGAACTGGAAGAAGCGCTCTGCGAGCCTTTCCGCCTGAGCCTGAAGCTGGCCAGCGACAAGAACGCCATCGATTTCAAGCAGGTACTCGACCAGCCGGGCACCTTCACCCTCTGGCAGGACGGCCGTCCGGCCCGCTATGTCCATGGCATCGTCAGCCACTTCACCCAGGGCAGCTCGGGTTTTCGCCGGACCCGCTACGAACTGCTGCTGGAACCGCAGTTGGCGCGCCTGGAGCTGTGCTGCAACTGGCGGATATTCCAGGAGAAGAGTGTTCCGGAGATTCTCCAGGCGCTGCTCAAGGAGCACCGGGTGCTCGACTACGAACAGCGTATCTACCACGAGCACCTGCCACGCGAATACTGCGTGCAGGCCGGCGACAGCGATCACTACCTGCACGACCGGCTGGCCTTCGAGGAAGGCCTGGTCTACTACTTCCGCTTCGACGAACACCGCCACACCCTGGTCTGCAGCGACCGGCTCTACGTCCAGGAGCGTATCGCCGGCGGCCCGGTGCTGTTCAGCGCCCAGCCGGAGGGCGACAACCCGCAGCCGGTGCTTCATTCTTTCCGCTACAGCGAAAATGTTCGTACGGCTCGACAGACCCAGCGGGACTACAGCTTCAAGCGCCCGACCTACGACCAGGAGCATCATCTCGCTGGCGAGGCGCTCGAGCATCAGGACTCGTCCTACGAGCGCTACGACTACCCCGGTCGCTACAAGCGGAGCGGCGCGGGCCGGCCTTTCAGCGAAAGCCGCCTCAGAGGACATCGGCGCGATGCACGGGTGGCATCGGTCAGCGGCGACGACCCGCGGCTGATCCCGGGCCACGCCTTTGCCCTGGAAGGTCATCCGCGTGCCGACTTCAACGCCTGGTGGCGGCCGGTGCGGGTGGTCCATCGCGGCACCCAGTATGCCGGCCAGGAGGAAGAATCCGCCGACGCCCCTCTGGGGGTGAGCTACGACCTGCGCGCCGAACTGGTACCCGAGGACGTAGAATGGCGTCCCGCACCGCTGCCTCGGCCGCGTATCGATGGTCCGCAGATCGCGACGGTAGTCGGCCCGGCAGGGGAAGAGATCCATTGCGACGAGTGGGGACGGGTGAAAGTCCAGTTCCCCTGGGATCGCGAGGGACGTCACGATGAATTCAGTACCTGCTGGATACGGGTCGCGCAGAACTGGGCAGGTGCCGACTGGGGGCACATGGCGATCCCGCGGATTGGCCAGGAGGTGATCGTCGATTACCTGGACGGCGACTGCGACCAGCCGATCGTCACCGGGCGCACCTACCGGGCGACCAACCGACCGCCCTACGCGCTGCCCGACCACAAGATCCTCAGCACCATCAAGAGCAAGGAGTACAAGGGCAGTCGGGCCAACGAGCTGCGCATCGACGACACCACGGCGCAGATCAGTGCGGCGCTGATGAGCGACCACGGTGCCAGCGCGCTGCACCTGGGCTACCTGACCCATCCCCGGCCCGAAGGCGGCAAGCCGCGCGGCGAGGGCTTCGAACTGCGCACCGACGAACATGGCGCGGTGCGTGCGGCCAAGGGGCTGCTGCTGAGCACCGAGGAGCAGCTCAGGGCCGGCGCCGGCCATCTCGACCGAGGCGTCGTGGTGCAGGTGCTGGAGGCGGCGCTGGAGCTGGCCCGCGAGCTGGGCGACTACGCCGGGGAACACCAGGGCGTGGGGCACGACGCGGCGCCGCAGCAAACCCTCCAGGAAGCCGTGCGCGACCTCGGCCACGGTGCCAACGACGAGTCCGGCAAGAGCAACGGAGGCAAGCCGGCGATCGCCTTGAGCGGTCCGGCAGGGATCGCCGCGGCGACGCCGGCGAGCCTGACCCTGGCCGCCGGCGAGCACGTCGACAGCGTGGCCCGGCAGAACCAGCAGGTGACCGCCGGGCAGAAGGTGGTGATCAACGCCGGCAGCGACATCGGCCTGTTCGCCCAGGGCGGCGAGCTGCGCCAGATCACCCACCAGGGGCCGATGCTGCTGCAGGCGCAGAAGAACGACATCCGCCTGGAGGCCGAGCAGAGCGTGGAGGTCAGCGCCAGCCAGCAGCACGTGCTGGTCACCGCGAAGGAGCACATCACCCTGATGTGCGGCGGCGCCTACCTGACCCTCAAGGGCGGCAACATCGAGCTGGGCATGCCCGGCAACTTCGTGGTCAAGGCGGCGAAGCACAGTCATGTCGG